>OY762070.1:0-5495997 GCA_963665195.1 Pseudomonadales bacterium | reverse complement strand
TCAGGACCGCGAGAGGAGCCGAGGGAGAGCAAGCAATAGCGAGCATCACCATTCGCAGTCTCGACGACGTGAAGACCCGTTTGCGTGTGCAGGCCGCAGGACACGGACGCTCCATGGAAGAGGAAGCGCGGCTGATGCTGCGCGACGCGGTGGCCCAAACGTCGGGTGGCGGCAATCTGGTCGCTGCAATACGCGCACGAATCGCACCCCTTGGCGGTGTCGAGCTTGAACTGCCACCACGGGAGCCGGCGTGCGAGCCGCCCTCCTTCGACTGAGCGTGAGAACGGCTTTCTTACTCGACACGAACGTGGTGCCAGAACTGCTGCGCCTGTTGCCGGACCCAGCCCGACTGCGTACTGTAAACCCAGCGCACCCTAGGAGCCGCGGCCTACAGCAGCTCGTCGAGGGAAACCACGACTCGGTCGGGTATCACGCCGTCTCCCGTGTCGAGACCGCTGCGATGGGCGTCGATCCAGATGCCGAAGATGCCGGCCTGCTGGGCGCCCTCAATGTCAGCCAGCAGGTTGTCGCCGACCATCCAAGTCTCGGACGGCCCGGCATCGAGCGCCGCGAGCACAGACCGGAAGGCTCGTGCGTCCGGCTTGCCGAAGCCCGCATCTTCCTCCACTTGGATGTGGGCGAAGAAGTCCACCAAGCCGAATCGGCGGATCTTCTCCCATTGCGTCTTGGCGCTGCCGTTGGTGAGCAATGCGAGTCTGATGCCGGCTTCGCGCAGCCGTTCTAGGGTCGCCAGCGCATTGGGGAACGGCCGTACAGCCTGGTCCCGTAGCAGCGTGTAGCGTCTTGCCATCGCGTCCACCAAAGGCGGCGCCGGGTCCGACACTCCGAGCGAGGAGAGCGCCCTTTTGAAGATGGCCCGCCGAGCTCGGAGAAGGTCCAATCGGCCCTCGCGCGCCCGCCGGTCGCTCTCCCAGAACCAATCCCTGGCGTCGATCAAGGCGTTGAAGAAGCGCACCGGCGCGACTCCGAAGTTGCCTGCGAATTCTGCGCACACCCGTCGCCACGAGACGTCGGGATCGCCGGAGTCGAGGATCGTGTCGTCAAGGTCGAGGATGATCGCCCTCGGCAGTCGCATCGCCATCAGCCGGTCCTCGCTGCGGCAGGCGCTGCCGCGGGGCATGCGCACCCGGCAGCCACGGCCTCAGGCCGAGATCACGTCCCTCACCTTGTCGTAGATGGTGTAGCCCGCGAAGGCCATGTACATGGCCGACGCCAGCACCATGAAGACGATGTTGATCCACCCCGGGCGCGCCGACTTCGGCAGGTAGCGCAGGTTCATGTAGAGGATCATCGGCACGTAGATCGCCATCACGAAGCCACTCATCAGCGCCGCGATGAACAGGAAGTCGAGGCCGGCGATGTCGTACTTGCCGAAGAACCAGACGCTGAAGATGCCGACGACCATCGTCGTGATGACCAGGATCAGGTACCACTGTTCGAGCTTCAGCTTGCGGCCGAACTTGAAGTTGGTGTGCAGGAGGTCCGAGAAGATGCGGCTGCCGCCGTCCACGCCGCCGAGCTGGGTGCTGAAGAGCGCCGCCATGCCGACGATCAGGAAGAGGTAGCGGCCGAAGGTGCCCATGCTCTGCTCGAGGATGGAGGCGAGGTCCCACACGAGGCTGCCCCGATCCGGCACCAGGCCGATGGGATGCAGCACGGCGAGCGCCCCGAAGATGAACAGGAACATGGTGAAGCTGCCGAGCAGCCAGAAGAACAGCGTCTGATCCACCACGATGTAGCGGAACCAGTCCTTGAAGCGGCGCTGGTTCTCGGCGGTCTCCGGGTAGCGGTAGCCGGTCTCCAGTTCCTTGATCTCGTGCTTGTGTACGGCGCTCATCAGCGACGGCACGCGGGCGCCCATGCCGATGTCCTTCTCGCGCAGGTAGTAGGCGTAGTAGAGGTTGCCGAGGCCGCCGGCGCCCGCGAACACCACGGCGCCGAAGAAGCGGTTGAAGGTGAGCTGGTCGCGCACGCTGCCGTCTTCGGCAAGGACGTTGACGGGGAAGTCCGGGAAGCTGAAGACGCTGATGAGGCCGTTCCACATCTCGACGTAGATCTCCGTCGAGCTGATCTCCCAGACCACGTAGATGAGGCCGGCGACGATGATGACGATCAGCCCCATGATGCAGCGTTCCACCGCCTTGTAGATCACCTTGGGGCCGAACAAGATGGCCGCGACGATGCCGAAGATGAGCGCGGTACACAGCCACGGCGGGCTGTCGTGGCCGGGGCCGAAAATGAGGTCGCGCAGGGCGATGCCGGTCTCGCGCGCCCAGCCGGGCAGGAACTTGCCGACGAACACCACGAACACGAAGACGTACACCACCAGCTTGATGACGCGCGCCATGCCGGTGAAGGGGCTCTCGCCGGTGACCACGGCCCAGCGGCCGATCTCGATGTTCACCCAGAGCTGCAGGAAGATGCCGATGGCCGCCGCCCAGAGCAGCTGGGCACCCACCACGGAGGTGATCCACGGCCACATGATGAGCTCGCCCGAACCGATGGCGAGGCCCGCCATGACGACGCCCGGGCCGATCATCTTCAGGATCGGCCTGTCGCGCTCCGGCATCGCCGCCGACTGCAGCGGCTTGATGGGCATCAGCATGCGGTGCTCCCTCCCAGCGGACGCGCAAGCTTAGCAGCCTCCCGCCCCGCCAAGGCGCGCGGCTTCGGCCGCGGCGCTGGAGTAGACTGCGCGGCAAGCCTCCCCCGACACGCGGGGCGACGGGTGGCAGTGCGTGGGCTTCGAATCAGATGGAGGAACCGAGCCGTGAACTTCGTGGGACGCTTGAACTTCGCCAACCCCGTCTTGCAGGCCCAAGGCACCGAGGAGCAGCAGCGCGCCTTCGCCGCGGCACGCCTTGGCCGGTCCGCCACCATCCACGATGCCCGCGCTTCGCGGGGCGTCCTCGAAGAGCCCGAAGACTCCACCGCGCTGCTCGCCGACGGCTGCGGCTTCCTGCTGGCGAATTGGCCCTCGTCGATGCGGGACTGGACGGATCGCGAAGAGGTGGCGGGCGTCTACTACGACGAGACGCGTGCCCTGCTCGCGCAGCTGCTGCCGACCGCGCAAGTGCCGCCGATCAGCAGCCACACGTACCGCAACGAGCGGATCAAGGAGCACTATTGGGAGGACGGCGTCCAATACGGCCCCTGCGCGGCGGCGGTCCACAACGACTACGCCGACTTCCTGAGCAAGGATCGAAGCACCGTCGTGCGCAAGTTCACCGAGGTGCAGGGCATGGCGACGGATTGCCGCATCCTCGGCATCAACATCTGGCGCTCGGTGTCGTCGGCGCCGCTGGCGCGCTTCCCGCTCGCCGTGTGCGACCGCACTTCCATCGACCGCGACGATCTGGAGTACGACCTCAATCCCAACGCCAAGCCGCGCCCGTTCAACGCCCACTACTGCAAGCCCAACGATGCCCAGCGCTGGAACTACTACTCGGCGATGACGCGGGACGAAGCGCTGGTGTTCACCACCTACGATTCGCACCCGCCGGACGGCGACATCTTCTGCCCGACGCTGCATACGGCCGTGCCCATCCCCGGCTCGGAAGGCTTGCAGGAGCGCGAAAGCGTCGAAGTGCGCTTCTTCGTTCGCCTGCCGCTGCCCGGCTGAACTCGATGCAGCCGCGCAGTCACTGCCTATGCGGCTGCCACGCACGCTCGCTGTCCGCCAGCGTTCGGGCGAGGACGAATAGATAGTCCGAGAGGCGGTTGAGGAAAACTCCGACGCCGATCTCGCGCAATTCGTCGGCATCTTCCGCGGCGCGCCACCACGCCCGTTCGGCGCGCCGCACGACGCTGCGCGCCAGGTGGGCACTCGCCGCGGCCCGGCCGCCGCGCGGCAGGATGAACTCCTCGAGCGGCGGCAGCGCGCCGTTCAGGGCCTCGGTATCGACTTCCAGCGCCGCCGCCATGGCGGTCCAGTCCACCGCCGATGCGCCGGTGGCGGCAACGGCGCCGGCATCGAATAGGCGCGACTGCAGTGACGTCAGCCCCTCGGCCGTGTCGCCTGCCACTTCCGCAGCGAGCGCACCGAGGGCGCTATTGGCTTCGTCGAGGCACCCGACGAGTTCGATGCGCGGATGATGCTTGGCGTAGCGGCGCCCGTCGGCCAGCGACGTGGCGCCGGCATCGCCGGTGCGCGTCGTGACCCGGTCGATCCGGTTGCGGCGGCGGGACGGCTTCATGTAGAACACGCTCACCGAGTTGCCAAGAGGCAGAGAAGTATGCCGTCCTTCGATGTGGTCTCCGAAGTCGACCTGCAGGAGATGCGCAATGCCGTGGACCAGGCGATGCGCGAGCTGCGCAGCCGCTTCGACTTCCGCGGCGTCGATGCAGGGGTCTCGCTGGAGGAGCCGACCGTCACCGTCTGGGCGCCGGAGGAGTTCCAAGTGCAGCAGGTGGTGGACATCCTCCAAGACAAGATGACCCGCCGCAAGGTGGACATCGAAGCCCTCGAACCGGGCGCGCTCGAAGCCTCGGGCAAGGTGAAGCGGCAGCCGTTCACGCTCAAGCAGGGCGTCGACCGGGATGCTGGGCGGGCTATCGTGAAGGAGGTGAAGGGCGCCAAGCTGAAGGTGCAGTGCCAGATCCAAGGCGACCAGGTGCGGGTCACGGGCAAGAAGCGGGACGACCTGCAAGCCGTCATGGCGAGGCTCCGCGAGGGGAGCTACGGCGTTCCCTTGCAGTTTACCAACTTCCGGGACTAAGAGCCCGCTCAGGGCGTCCAGCGGAAGCGGGCCAGGCTCACCCGCCCTGCCGTCACCTCGACGCCTTCTTCCCGTAGCAGCGCCCGCTGGCGCTCGCCGGCCGCGCCCGGTAGCGAACTGCGCCCCTGCGCATTGACCACGCGGTGCCAAGGCAGCCGGCTGTCGCTCGGCAAAGCGGCCAGCACGCCACCGACCAGTCTCGCCCGCCGCGGCAGTCCGGCCAGCGCCGCCACTTGGCCGTAGGTGGCCACGGTGCCCGCCGGAATGCTCGCCAGCACCTGCCAAATGCGCTCGCGCGCCGTTGCTTCGTCGGCGTTGACATCGTTCCCGTCTCGGCGAACATCCTGCCCCATGGGCAAGTGGCTCCTGCTATTCGTGCTGACGCCGGTGATCGAGCTGGCGCTGCTCATCGAGGTCGGCACCCGGATCGGCCTGCTGGCGACCATCGGCCTGGTGCTGCTGACGGCCTTCACCGGTGTCTCGCTGCTGCGCCGCCAAGGCCTCGCCACCCTGACGCGCGGCGCGGCGCGCCTCGGCAGCGGCGAACTGCCGACCACGGAACTGGCCGAAGGCGTGCTGCTGGCCATCGCCGGCGCGCTGCTGGTCACGCCGGGCTTCATCACCGACGGCGTCGGCTTCGCCCTGCTGTGGCCCGCGTTCCGAGCCGGCATCGCCGAGCGGCTGCTGCGGCGCGTGTCGATCCACGCCCGCCCGCCGCAGCCCGGGCGCACGTTCGAGAGCTCGGCCACCGACGCCGACGGCCGCTAGCATCCCGGGTCCTCGTTTGCCCGCCAGGCGATCTCGCCGCCGCAGGCCGAGCAGCGGCCACCCGCGATGCGCCGCTGCAAGCGCTGGCGGTGCCAGACGCTGCCGCAGCCGCACTCGCCGATCCAGCGGGCAGCGGTGTGGCGCACCCCATGCGTGCGTTCGGCGCTGCAGCCGATCTCGCCGGCCTTCGCCTGCCACACAGTATCGTGGCCGTGCTCCTTGCCGACGATGGCGTGGGCGATCTCGTGCAGGATGGTGTCGCGCACTTCGGACCGGGTCGCCAGCAGGCAGAAGCTGGCCGAGAGGTCGATGCGGCGCTCGGCATAGCGGCAGATGCCGGCCCGCGCCGGCGCGAGATCGAAGCCGAAGCGCCAAGCCGCCGACAGGCCGCCGTCGCCCGCATGCCTGTCGAGCAGCGCATTGCCGAGCGCCCATACTTCGTCCAGCCGGCACTCGCCGCCAGCCCGTTCGACAACTTCCAGAGCGCCGTAGCCCACCTTCCAACGCCCATCGGCCGCGGTCTGCACCGTGGCGTGGCGACGCTGCAAGGCCGCCACCCGACCGGATAGCAGCCGGCCCGCGGCCGAGAAGCGCACCGTGCTGCCCGGCGGGCACGCGGCGCCGCGAAAGTCCGCCCCGATGGGCGCCTTCGAACGCTTGGCCTTCAGCGTCAAGTTTTTTCGCGCCGCCGGGGTTGAATAACCGAAATCGGCCCCTATGATACGCCCCGCGCCGCGCTTAGCACTCTCGGCCCGAGACTGCTAATCCGGCGCAGACACTTGGAATCGAACGGCAAAGGGAGAAGGCTAGCCATGAATATCCGACCGCTGCACGACCGCGTGGTCGTGCGCCGCCTGGAGGAGGACACGCTGTCCGCGGGCGGCATCGTCCTGCCCGACACCGCATCCGAGAAGCCCTCGCAGGGCGAAGTCCTCGCGGTAGGGCCGGGCAAGACCGACGACAACGGCAAGACGCACGCCGTCAACGTCGCCGTCGGCGACAAGATCATCTTCGGCCAGTACGCCGGCAGCACGGTGAAGATCGAAGGCGAGGAACTCCTGATCCTCTCCGAGAGCGAGATCTTCGGCGTGCTCGAAGGCTAGCGGCCTTAGAACCAACACAGGAGGAGCAGAAGCGAATGAGCGCAAAGGAAGTACAGTTCGGCGACGACGCCCGCGGGCGCCTGCTGGCCGGCGTCAACACCTTGGCGAACGCCGTCAAGGTCACCCTCGGCCCCAAGGGCCGCAACGTCGTGCTCGACAAGTCCTTCGGGGCGCCGACCGTCACCAAGGACGGCGTATCGGTGGCCAAGGAGATCGAACTCAAGGACAAGTTCGAGAACATGGGCGCGCAGATGGTCAAGGAGGTCGCGAGCAAGACCTCCGACGAGGCCGGCGACGGCACCACCACCGCCACCGTGCTGGCCCAGTCCATGCTGGCGGAGGGCCTGAAGTCGGTTGCCGCCGGCATGAACCCGATGGACCTCAAGCGCGGCATCGACAAGGCCGTGACCGCCGCGGTCGCCGAGCTCGGCGCCATGGCGACGCCGTGCGAGGACTCCAAGTCCATCGCCCAGGTCGGCACCGTCTCCGCCAACAGCGACGAGGAGATCGGCGACGTGATCGCCGAGGCCATGGAGAAGGTCGGCAAGGAAGGCGTCATCACCGTCGAGCAGGGCTCCGGCCTCGAGAACGAGCTGGAAGTCGTCGAAGGCATGCAGTTCGACCGCGGCTACCTGTCGCCCTACTTCATCAACAACCAGGACTCCATGTCCGCCGAGCTGGAGAGCCCCTACGTTCTCCTGTGCGACAAGAAGATCTCCAACATCCGCGACATGCTGCCGATCCTGGAGTCCGTCGCCAAGGCGAGCCGCCCGTTGATGGTGATCGCCGAGGACATCGAAGGCGAAGCGCTCGCCACCCTGGTGGTCAACAACATGCGCGGCATCGTCAAGATCGCCGCCGCCAAGGCGCCCGGCTTCGGCGACCGCCGCAAGGCCATGCTGCAGGACATCGCGATCCTCACCGGGGGCACGGTGATCTCCGAGGAAGTGGGGCTGACGCTCGAAGGCGTCTCCCTCGACGACCTCGGCACCGCCAAGCGCGTCTCCTCGAGCAAGGAGAACACCACCATCGTCGATGGCGCCGGCGGCAAGGACGAGATCGAAGGCCGCATCAAGCAGATCCGCGCCGAGATCGAGGAAACCACTTCGGACTACGACCGCGAGAAGCTCCAGGAGCGCCTCGCCAAGCTGGCCGGCGGCGTCGCCGTCATCAAGGTCGGGGCCGCCACCGAGGTGGAGATGAAGGAGAAGCAGGCTCGCACCGAGGACGCGCTGCATTCGACGCGCGCCGCGGTGGAGGAAGGCATCGTGCCGGGCGGCGGCGTCGCCCTGGTGCGCGCCCTGCAGAACATCGAGGGCCTGACGGGCGCCAACGAAGACCAGAACGTCGGCATCCAGATCGCCCTGCGCGCCATGTCCACCCCGCTGCGCCAGATCGCGCAGAACGCCGGCGACGAACCGGCGGTGGTCTACGACAAGGTGCGCAGCCTGGACGGCAACCAGGGCTACGACGGGGCCACCGGCGAGTACGGCGACATGATCGAGCTCGGCATCCCGGACCCGGCCAAGGTCACGCGCACGGCGCTGCAGGCCGCGGCTTCCGTCGGCGGGCTGATGATCACCACCGAGGCGATGGTCAGCGAGATGCCGGAAGACAACCCGCCGCCGGCGATGCCGCCGGGCGGCGGCATGGGCGGCATGGACGGCATGATGTAGCCATCCCGCTCAAGCGTCGGCCTCGCGCCGACGCGCGTCGACCGACGACAGGCCCCGCCGCATGGCGGGGTCTTTCGTTATGGGCGTCGGCCGCGCGGCGCGCTGCCACAATATCCGCCCCAACCTCTCGCGGCACGGCCATTGCCGCACGGCGCGGTGCGGCGTTATGATCGAAGCACTTGGAAGTTGCTCGGGGGAGAAGCAATGGAACTGATGGACCTGATCTCGTACCTGGCCCGCTGGGGCCACTACCTGTTCGGCATCACCTGGATCGGCCTTCTGTACTACTTCAACTTCGTGCAGGGCGGCTACATGGCCGCGGCCAGCGACGAAGCCAAGGTGGACGCCTTCACCAAGCTGGTGCCGAGCGCCCTGTGGTGGTTCCGCTTCGGCGCCATGTTCACCTTCCTCACCGGCATCATCCTGGTCCTCCTCATCATGCACGGCGGCGGCGACATGGGCATCTGGTCCGCCATGTCGGTGGACATCATCCTTGCCGTCGTCATGGCGACGCTGATGTTCCTCAACGTCTGGCTCATCATCTGGCCCAATCAGAAGGTGGTGATCGCCTCCAACGAGTCCATCCAGGGCGGCGGCGAGGCGAACCCCGATGCCGCTGATTCCGCCGCCAAAGCGCTGCTGGCTTCGCGCACCAACACCTTCTTCTCCGCACCCATGCTGTTCCTCATGGGTTCGCACGGCCACTTCACGCTGGGCGCCGCCGACGTGGACACGGGCTTGTCCACCGTCGCGCTGATCGTCGGGCTGGTCGTCATCGCCGCCATCGAGGCGAACGCCATCTGGGGCAAGACCGGGCCGCTCACTTCGGTGAAGGGCGTGATCGGCTCCAGCCTCGTGCTGACGGTGGTGATGGCCATCGTCGCCACGCTGTAGCGCTAGAGACCGGCGGGCGGCGACGCTAGGGTCGCCGCCCGCCCTTCACCAAGGAGGGAACCATGGCACAGGACACGCCAGACAGCATCGCCGCCAACCCCGAGGACGCCAATCGCGTCCCGCGCCGCACGCGCGCCCGCCAAGCGCGTTCGCGCAGCGGCAGCGCATCCGTCGTCGTCAACACCCTGCTGGTGCTGCTAGCGGTCGCCGTGGCCGGGGCCGGGTGGTTCATCTTCACGCAGCAGGAGCAGTTGCAGAAGAGCCAATCCCAACTGGCGGACGCCGCTAGCCGCATCCAGGCCCTCGAAGAGCGGCTGCGCATGACGGACGAGTGGCTCACCGAGTCCGATGCGGACACCGACGAGCAGCTCACGTTTTGGAAATCCGAGATCCGCAAGCTGTGGGACGTGAGCAACAAGCGCAACCGCGGCTGGATCGAGACCAATCGCGCCAACATCGGCAAGCTCACCACTTCCATGGGCAACGCCCAGCGGGACGTGAAATCTCTGCAAGGCACCGTGACGCAGCTCGATGCGACGGCGAAGAGGAACCAGGACCTCGCTGATCGGGTCACGGCCATGGACATGCAGATGCGCCGCATCGTCAGCCAGCAGCGGGATCTGGTGGACAAGGCGAACAGCGCTTCGCAGGCAGCTTCGAGCCTCAAGGCAACCCTCGAACGGCGCGTGCGCGACAACGAAGAAGCCATCGTCGCGATCGACGCCCACCGCACGCGGCTGAACTCGCAGATCGTTGAACTGCAGCGCAGCACGGGCCTGCGCGGCGGCGCGCCGACAGGGCAGTAGTTCCGAACGGCTCTCGCGAATCAGCGACTGTCGCCGACCTTCGCGCCCAAGGCGTCGGCCGCGAGGAACCGATCCTTCTCCTCCCAGAGCTGCGCCACCCAAGGCTTCGCGTCTTGCAGGGCGGGCGGCTGCAGCAACCGCGCCTGCAGGCGCACCACCGGGCTGCGGCCGCAGAGGAAGTCCCAGAAGCTCGGCGGCTCGGCGGGATAGCGGATCGCGACGTCGATCACTGCGCCCAGCCGGTCGCCGAGTTCCTCAAGCACCATGGCGAAGCCGCCGGTCTTGGGCCGCAGCAGGGCGCGGTAGGGCGACTCCTGGGCGACCCGCTTGGCGTCCGTGAAACGCGTGCCTTCGAGGAAGATCAGGGCGCTTGTGGGCCGATCCCTGAAGCGCCGCGCGGCCAGGCGGGTGGCGCGGCGGTCGCGTTCGGCGAGTTCGGGATGCGCCGCCAGCCGCTCGCGGCCGTAGCGGCGCACCAGCGGGTAGTCGAGGAACCACAGCGCGACGCCCACCAGCGGCAGCCAGATGAGCTCGCGCTTGGTGAAGAACTTGCACGCCGGCGCGCGTCCGTAGAGGGCGAACACCAGCACCAGGATGTCCGCCCAGCTCTGGTGGTTGGAGACCACGATGTACCAGCCATCTCGACGCAAGGCGGAAGAATCGCTCGGCATATCGGCCGCCAGCCGCACCACGCCCAGCGCCGCCGCCATGCAGCGCGCACAAGCCACCCAGAGGTCCAGCGCCCGGAACATCCAATCGCCGAGGCGCAGGGCCGCACGCCCCGGCATGAATGGCCGCAGTACGCCGAGCGCGTAGATCGGCACGCACCAGAGCACGGTATTGGCAACGAGGAAGCCCGCTGCGCCGATGCCGCGAAGGATGTGCTTCATGCGCCTCGCCACGCTCGCCAACGCCCCGCCCGCGGTCTATGTTCGCACGTTCCCGCACCCCGACCGGAGACCTTCCAAGCCCTGCCATGCGCAAAGTCGCTCTCGTTCTCTTCGGCAGCCTGCTGCTCGGAAGCTGCCAGACGCTGTCGTTCTACTCCCAGGCGATCATCGGCCACAGCACCCTCATGCTGGCCCGCCGCGACGCGCAGGCGGTCATCGCCGATCCGCGCACGCCGTCGGAGGTCGCCGAGCGACTGCGCCTCGCCGCCGATCTGCTGCGTTTCGCCGAGCGGCATCTGGCGCTGCCCGTCGGCGATCGCTACCAGAGCTACGTGGAGCTTGCGGGCTCCGCGCCCGTCTGGAACGTCGTCATCGCACCCGAGTTCGACACCGATCCGGTGCTGCACTGCTACCCCGTTGCGGGCTGCGCGCCCTACCGCGGCTATTTCTCCGCCGCGGCCGCAGAGCGCTACGCGGCGCCTTGGCGTACCGATCACGACGTGTACGTCGCGCCCGCCGCCGCCTACTCCACCCTGGGCTGGTTTCGACGACCCGATCCTGTCCTCGTTCCTGCGCTGGGAGGCCGCGGCGCTGGCGGATCTGCTGTTCCACGAGTTGGCCCACAGCGTCGTCTACATCCCCGGCCGGTCCGCTTTCAACGAGTCCTTCGCCAGCTTCGTCGGCGAGCAGGGCGCACTCGCCTGGCTTCAGCGCAGCGGCGGCGACGCCGATGCGTTCAGGGCGCGAATCGGCGCCGGACGCGCCTTCGACAGCTTCCTCGCCGAGTGGCGCGATCGCCTCGGCCAGCTCTATGCGCTGCCCATCGCCGACGCTGCCAAGCGGCAATTGAAGGGCGCAGCATTCCGGGCGATGCGCGCCGCCTACCAGGAGAACCGGGCGGCATTGGGAGGCGGTCGCTACGACGCCGCCATGGCGCGGCCGTTCAGCAATGCGCGTCTCGCCTCGCCGCCACCTACGATGCCCAGCAGTTCGATTTCGCCGCGCTGTTCCGCGCCGCCGGCGAAGACTGGGCGACCTTCTACGCGATGGCCAAGCGCGGTCCGTGATAGGGTTCGCGCCATCCCGCAACCTTGCAGAAAAGGACTCCTATGGCCATCTCGTTCTACGACCTCAGCGTCGGCACCTACCTGCGCATTCTCGACGCCGTGGATGGCGTGCTCGACAAGGGCCGCGCCCACTGCCAAGAGAACGGCATCGACTTGGAAAGCGTGGTGCAGACGCGGCTGATCGACGACATGCTGCCGTTCAAGTTCCAGCTGGTCTCGGTGACGCACCATTCCCTAGGCGCTCTCAAGGGCATGGAGGCGGGCCTGTTCCAGCCGCCGCCGCAGGTCGAGGCCGAGACCTACGACGAGCTGCAGGCGATGGTCGCCGATGCCCGCAAGGGCGTCGCCGCCTACTCCGAAGAGGCGGTCCAGGCGCTCGCCGACAAGGAAATGGTGTTCCAGATCGGCAGCGCCCGGATGCCGTTCACCACCGAAGGCTTCCTGCTCTCCTTCTCGCTGCCGAACTTCTACTTCCACGCCACCACCGCCTACGACATCCTGCGCATGAAGGGCACGCCGATCGGCAAGCGCGACTTCATGGGCCGGATGCTGCTGAACACCTAGGGGCGCTTCCAAGCTCGACGCGCCGAGCCGATGGCCGCGGCCCGCCGCGCGGAGCGCGCCCGCGGCCTCACCAGCTTCTACTGGTACGACGTCGAGACCTCCGGCACGCACCCCGCGAGCGACCGCATCGTGCAGTTCGCGGGGATGCGCACGGACGCGGCGCTGAATGCCCTGGGCGAGCCGTTCGCGAGCGATGTGCGGCTGGCGCCGGACGTGGTGCCGAGCGCCGAGGCCTGTCTCGTCACCGGCATCACGCCCGAGCGCCTCGAGGCCGCGCCGGATGAATGGCAGGTGCTGCGCGAAGCCAGGCAGCGGCTTAGCGAGCCGGGCACCTGCATCGTCGGCTACAACAACGTGCGCTTCGACGACGACTTCCTGCGCCACGGCTTCTACCGCAACCTGATGGATCCGTATGCGCACGAGTGGCAGGACGGCAACTCGCGCTGGGATCTCATCGACGTCGTGCGCGCCGCCCACGCGCTGCGCCCGGCCGGCCTCAACTGGCCCACGGAAGACGGCGTGCCGACATTCCGCCTGGAACGCTTGAGCGCCGCCAACGGCATCGCCCACGGCGACGCCCACGACGCGCTGGCGGACGTCAGGGCCACCATCGCCCTGGCCCGGGCGCTCAAGCAGGCGCAGCCGAAGCTGTGGGATTTCGCGCTTGCCCGCCGCTTCCGGGAAAGCGCCGCGGCCATGCTGCTGCCGCTCGGCGCACTGCTGTGCGCTCATGTCTCGCGCAGCTACCCGAACGAGCGTGCGTGCATCGCGCCGGTGGTCTCGGTGGCGGCGCATCCGGACATCGGCCACCGCGTCATCGTCGCGGACCTCTCGCGGGATGTCGGGATGCTGCTCGAAGCCGATGCCGAGGAACTGCGCGAGCGGCTGTTCGCGCCGAGCGACGAGGCCGGCGAGACCGAGGAGCGACCGCCGCTCAAGGTCGTCGTGCTGAACCGCTGTCCCTTCCTCGCGCCCGCCAACGTGGTCCGCGAAGCCGACGCCGAGCGGCTGCGCTGGGACTTCGAGGCGATCCACCGCCGCCGCCGCCTGCTCGCCGAGCGCGCCGATCTGGCGGACCGGGTCGCCGAGGCGTATCGACGCGAAACCGAGCAGGCGCAAGCCGACGATGCCGAACTCGCCCTTTTCGACGACTTCATCGGCGACGGCGACAAGCTCGCCTGCAGCCGCCTGCAAGGCGCACTCGGGCACCGCGAGCCGTGGCCGCCGTTCGATCCCGAGGACCAGCGCCTGCGCGTGCTCGGCGCCCGGCTGAAGGCGCGACTGCGGCCGGCGGAACTCGATCCGCACGAGCGGGCCGAGTGGCGCGAACACGTCGAACGCTGTCTCGCAAGCGGTTTCGGCCGGCGCCAATCGCTGGCCGACTTTCGTGCGGAGGTCGCCGCCCTCGGCGACGGCGAAACCGATCCGGCGCGGCGACGCACACTCGACTCTTTGGCAGCCTACGCGCCGGCGCCATGAACGCGGTCGATCTGCGCGGCATCGGCAAGCGCTTCGAGCAGTGGGTCTTGCGCGACGTGGATCTCGGCGTCGCGCTCGGCCGCACCACCGCCATTGTCGGCCCCAGCGGCTGCGGCAAGACCACGCTGCTGCAGCTCGTGGGCGCAGTGCAACAGCCGGACGAGGGAGAGATCGACGTATTCGGCGAGCCGATCCCGGAAACCGACCTGCCCGCCTTCCGCCGGCGCGTCGGCTACGCGGTGCAGGGCGCCGGCCTGTTCCCGCACCTGACCATTGCCGACAACGTCTCGCTGATCGCCCGTCTGGAAGGCTGGTCGGCAGACGAGATCCGCGCCCGCCGCGACGACCTGTTCGAGATCGCCGGCCTGCCGCCGAGTCTTCGCGACCGCTACCCGCACCAGCTCTCCGGCGGCCAGCAGCAACGCGCCGGTCTGTGCCGGGCGCTAATGCTGCGCCCTAGGCTGCTGCTCCTCGACGAACCGTTCGCCGGCATCGACCCCATCACCCGCGCGGACCTCTACGCGCAGTTCGAGCAGCTGCGCGATCACGAGCGCGTCACCACGCTGCTCGTCACCCACGACATCGCCGAGGCGCGACGGCTGGCGGACGACATGGTGGTGCTCGGCAACGGCTGCATCGTGCAGGCAGGGGATGTGGACGAAGTCTTCGCTGCGCCGCGCAACGATTTCGTGCGCAGCCTGCTGGACACCGAGGCATGAAGCGCCTGCTCGCGGGCCTCGCACTCGGCTGCGCCGCCGCGACCGTGGCGGACCCCATCGTCGTGGCGAGCAAGAACTTCACCGAGTCGTACATCCTCGGCGAGATCGTCGCCCAGCTGCTGGAGGGCGAAGGCTTCGCGGTGGAACGCAAGCTCGGCCTCGGCGGCACGAAGATCTGCTTCGACGCGCTCGTCGCCGGCGACATCGACGTCTACGTCGAGTACACCGGCACCATCGCCGAAGCGATCCTGAACATCGAAGGCGAGCCCACGCCCGAGGCGCTGGCCACCGCCCTCGCGGCCGATGGCGTGGAGATGCTCGCGCCGTTCGGCTTCAACAACACCTACGCGCTCGCCGTCGCCCCGGCCGTGGCCGCCGAGCGCGACCTCGCCACCATCTCGGACCTCGCCCGCCATCCCGACGTGCGGCTCGCCGTTTCGCACGAGTTCCTCGAACGCGCCGACGGCTGGCCCGGGCTTGTCGCCACCTACGGCTTCGCCTGGACCCCGTCCGGCATCGAGCACGCCCTCGCCTACCAAGCCATCAGCGACGGCGCGATCGACGGCACCGACGCCTACTCGACCGACGGCGAACTCGACCGCGACGGGCTGGTCGTGCTGCAGGACGACCGCGGCTTCTTCCCCACCTATCTCGCGGTGCCGCTGCTGCGCACGGACCTCGACCCCGCCGCCAAATCCTTGATTTCCTTGACAGCAGACACGTTGGACGACGCCGCGATGCGGTCACTGAACACCGCTGCCCTCGCCGGCGAGAGCACCGCCGACGTGGCCCGCCGCTATCTGGCCGAGCGCGGTCTCGCGGCTTCACCCGGCGTCCCGGTACCGCGCGACGGCCTGTGGAACCGCCTCGGCTCGAACACCCTCCGCCACCTCGCGCTGGTGGCGATGGCGCTGCTGCCGGCGGCGGCGCTGGCCATCGCGCTCGCGCTCGCCATCTTCAAGATCGCCTGGCTCTCCAAGGCCGCGGTCTATGCCGCGGGGCTTCTGCAGACCATCCCTTCCATCGCCCTGCTGGCGCTGCTGATCCCGCTCACGGGGATCGGCGTGCTGCCGGCGGTGGTCGCCCTCTTCCTCTATGCGCTGCTGCCGATCCTGCGCAACGCCACCACCGCGCTGACCGGCATCGATCCCGTACTGCGGCGCGTGGCGCTGGCGATGGGTCTCACGCCTTGGCAGGAACTGCGCCATGTCTTCGTGCCGCTCGCCATGCCGAGCATCGTCGCCGGCATCCGTACCGCAGCCGTCATCGGCATCGGCACGGCGACGCTCGCAGCATTCATCGGCGCCGGCGGCCTCGGCGACCCTATCGTCAAGGGCCTGGCGCTGAACGACACGCGCTTGATTCTCGAAGGCGCCGTGCCCGCCGCCCTCCTCGCCATAGCCACGGAACTCGCCTTCGAGCGGCTGGAGCGGCGTCTGGCCCCCGGCCACCTGCGCTGACGCGAGTCAGGTCGCGGCGTCGGCCTTCGCGGCGTCGAACCTCCTCTGCAGCCGCCGCATGCCGTTCAGCCAGCGTTCGAGGTCGTTCGCCTTGCGGTCCATCCAGGTCTGGGCGATGGGGTCCGTCAGGATCAGGAAGCGCTCCTCGTGGACGGCTTCGGCGACCATCCGCGCGACATCCTCCGGCTCCTTGATCGGCCCCGCGGCGTTTTCCTCGAAGCCGGCGACGGAACTGCCGAGCATGGGCGTGCGCACGCCGAGCGGCGCAAGCAGGGAGACGCGCACGCCGCGGTCGTGGTAGGTGATGGAGAGCCATTCCGCGAGCCCCACCACCGCATGCTTGGTGACCGCGTAGGTGAGGTTGCCGTGCGTGGTGAGGATGCCGGCCATGGACGCCGTGTGCAGCAGATATCCGGACTCGCGTTCGAGCATCCCCGGCAGCACGGCGCGCACCGCGTACAGGTGCGCCATCACGTTGATCTGCCACTGCTCGTTCCAGACATCCACTGGCGTATCAAGGGGCTCGCCGCCAGTGGCCACGCCGGCGTTGGAGAAGAAGACATCCACCGGTCCGTTGCGCCGCTCGGCCTCGGCCACCAAGGCGGTCACATCGGCTTCCTGCGCCACGTCGCAGGCGACGGCGATACCGCCGATATCCTTGGCCACGGCCTCGGCGCCATCGCCGTTGATGTCCGCAACGACGACGTTCGCGCCAAGGCGGGCGAACTCCCGCGCCGTCGCCGCACCGATGCCGCTCGCGCCGCCGGTGATGATCGCGTGCTTGTCCGAGAGCTCCATGCCTGCCTCCTGCTGTGACCGCATGGCAAGTGTAATGCGGCCACGGCAAGCGGTAGGATTGGCGCAGGCGAGATCGAGGGGGGAGACGACGATGCCACGTCAAGCGACCGCGCTGCTGCCACTGCTGCTGTTCCTGGCCGCGGGCTGCGGGCCGAGTCAGAGCACGGACGATGCACCGGCCTCGTCGCCGGTCGCCGACGGCCCGACCGAAGCCCGCATCAGGCAGGGCGAACCCGGCTGGGTGGACGAGGCGCGCATCGCGGCCGCTGCGGAGGCGGAGCCGGGAAGCTGGCTGGCCCACGGCCAGACCTACAGCGAGCTGCGCTACTCCAAGCTCACCGACATCAACCGGGACACGGTGGCGGGGCTCGGCCTCGCCTGGCACAAGGACCTCGGCAACCGCCACCGCATGCAGAGCACGCCGCTGGTCATCGACGGCGTGATGTACTTCACCGACCCTTGGAGCGTCGCCTACGCGGTCGACGCCGCGGCCGGCGAGGAGCGCTGGCGTTTCGACCCGCAGACGGACCGGCGCTCCATGCGCTATTCCTGCTGCGGCGGGGCCACGAACCGCGGCATGGCGTCCTACAAGGGTCGCCTCTATTTCGCCACCTTCGACCGCCGCCTGATCGCCGTGGACCAAGCCACCGGCACCAAGGTGTGGGAAGCCGACACGACCATTCCTTCGCACAATCCCTACACCATCACCGGCGCCCCCCGCGCCGCGGCCGGCAAGGTCTTCATCGGCCAAGGCAGTTCCGAGTTCGGCATCCGCGGCTACCTTTCCGCCTACGACACCGAAACCGGCGAACTCGCCTGGCGCTTCTACATGGTGCCGGGCGATCCCTCCGAGCCTTTCGAGCACCCCGAACTCGAAGCTGCGGCAGAGACCTGGAGCGGCGAGTGGTGGGAATACGGCGGCGGCGGCACGCCGTGGAACGCCATCGTCTACGACGCCAAGTTCGACCAGCTGCTGGTGGGCACCGGCAACGGCGCCCCCTGGCCGCGCAAGATCCGCTCCCCGGACGGCGGCGACAACCACTTCCTCGGCGGCATCATCGCCCTGGACCCGCACACCGGGCGCATGAACTGGTTCTACCAGATGACGCCGGGCGACAACTGGGATTTCAACGCCGCCCAGGACATTGCGCTGCTGGACATGGAAATCGACGGCGAGGTCCGCTCCGTGCTCTTCCAAGCGCCCAAGAACGCCTTCTTCTACGTGCTGGACCGGGAGGATGGAGAACTCCTGCGCGCCAGCCAGTTCGCCCGCCAGAACTGGGCCAGCCATATCGACATGGAAACCGGCCGCCCGGTGGAGAGCCCGAACGGCTGGGACGAGAATCCGCAATGGGTGATGCCGAACAACGCCGGCGCCCATAGCTGGCAGCCGATGGCGGTGGATCCCGGGCGCGGCATCGCCTACGTGGCGGTACAGGACATGTCGGCGTTCTACCTCTTGCCGAAGAGGTTCCTGGAGACGGGCGAGTGGCAGCTGAACGAGAACAGCATGAGCCTGGGCGTCCGCTTCGGGCCGCGGGAAGGCGACCCGCCGCCGCCCGAGACCAAGGGCTACCTCAAGGCGTTCGATCCCCTGGCCGGCGAGCCGGTGTGGACCGTGGAACGCGCCACGCCTTACAACGGCGGCACATTGGCCACCGCCGGGGGCCTCGTGTTCCAAGGCGACGGCAACGGCCAGTTCGCAGCCTTCGACGCCGACGACGGTGCTCTCTTGTGGGAGTTCGACACGCTGGGCGGCGCCGACAGCGCCCCGATCACCTATGCCGTCGACGGCGTGCAGTACGTGGCGACGCTAGCCACCGGCGGCATCAGAAACCGCTACAACGACGGCCGGCTCTTGGTCTTCAAGCTCGGCGGCGATACGCAGCTGCCGGTCGCCAGCGCACCGGAAGTGGACATACCCGAGCCGCCGGCGCTGACGGCGAGCGCGGCAGGCATCGCCGCCGGCCGGGCGCTGTACAACCGGGACTGCGTCTGGTGCCACGGCATGGGCGCGGTGGGCACGGTGAACGCGGACCTGCGCCTGATGACGGCCGAGACCCACCAGCGCTTCCAGGCCATCGTGCGCGGCGGGATGCTGCGCGACAAGGGCATGGAGTCGTTCGCCGATACCGTCACCGAGGACGAGACCGAGCTCATCCACCAGTACGTCATCTCGCAAATCCTGTCGGCACGGGAGCGGGCGAACCGGCCGCCGGAACCGCCGACCTGAGCGGGGCGGCCGCGCCCTTCGACCCGTCGGCGGCTATGCGTCGGCGACGGGCGGCAGCCGGTACACGCGCGCCGCGGTGCCGCTGAAGATCGCCGTTTTCTCCGTCTCGCTGAGACCCATCTTCCGAGCGATCCGCTTCATCAGATTCCACAGCGTGCGGTAAGAGACCGACTCCTTGTCCACGGGGAAGTTGCTCTCGAACATGCAGCGATCCGGTCCGAAAGCATCGATGGCGTAGCGGTAGAACGGGTAGAGCAACTCGCAGAGTTCTTCTGATCCGAGCGGCCCCTGCGCGCGGTGATTGATATGGAACGGCGGCTCCCAGGAACGCCCGACCCGCTGCTGCGCACCGCCGCATTTCATGACCACGTTCGGGCATGCGGCGACCGCATCGATGCACTCGCGCCATCTGGAGACCGCCGCCGGGGCGGCGTCGGGGTCGATCTTGCCGCCAAGGTGGTTGACGATCACCGGCACCTCGGGATGCGCCTCGGCGATCCTCGCGAGCGCGGGGAGCCGCTCGCAGTCGGGCGAGTAGTGGTCGAAGCTGAGGCCGTGCTTGCCGAGCATGGCGTAGCCGTCGAGGAATTGACGGTCGACGTTCGCGGGCAGCGGCGCGCGAATGCCTCGGAAGTTCGCCGAAGCTGCGATGTGCGCCTCAAGGACCAGGCCGACGGCCTTGCCTAGGCGCAGATCGGCGCCGCTGAAGATCCCCGTGCAAAGCCTGGCGCTGCCGTACCGCCCCGCGCGGCTCATGGCGGCGACGCCGTGGACGAACTCGGTCTCGCCGACGCAGCGCATCTCCTCCGGCCCGTCGGCCCGGTAGAACGCATTGCATTGGGCGAAGACCGTCTGCACGACGTCGTGACCGGAGGCTTGTATTTCTTGGGCGATTTCCTCGCACAGGTAGACCTTCTGCTCCCAGGGCGCTCCCGTGCCTCGCAGGTCCCACAGGTGGTGGTGCGGGTCCACGATGGGGATGTCCGGGTCCATAACGCCTTCCGGCGTTTCCTGTGCCAGCCAGTCCTCTAGGGCGGCATTCTCCGAGTACGGCATCGAAGGCTTTCCGAATGCACAAGCGCGGGATCATACTGCGTCGCAGGAATCCTCGGACCATCGGGCGGTTCACTACGGATCGCCGGTAGCCCGCGCCGGAGTCCTGTCAGGCGGCGACCGCGTTCGCCACATCGAGGCGTTCGCAGAACTTCGCGCCGGGCGCGGCCGGTGAGCGGGGCCCGGTCTTCGGATCACTCGATCGGCGAGAGCAGCTCCGGCGCAGTGACGAGCTGCCGGACCCCGTGCGAGTGCGTCTCGTTGAACACGTTTCCCTGCGCCGCCCAGCGGTGCAGCGAGTTGATGTCCAGCTTGGCGCACTGCGGACGCACGCTCCAAGTCACCCGAGCCGCCGAACAGTTGCTCTGGTCGTACGAAGGCCCGGTCGTCGATCCCCGGTACTTCACTGGGTCTCCCGTGGAGGATGGAATCGACCTCGCCTGGTGCTTGCCATCGACGACATTCCCGGCATAGGCCACGGCAGCGAAGTCGAGCGCTGCCGGGTCGTTGACGACCAGGAACACCTGTGCCTCCACGCGCAGCAGGGGATCGCGGCAGGTCTCGGGTATGCAGGCGCCAAGCCCTTCGCCGGGCGCTGCGTCGCAAGACGTGTGGACCCAATGGACTTCGACCGTATCGCCCGGCGCAACGCTACCGTAAGCGCCGGGCGCCGGGGCGAGTTCGGCCTCGCTGAGGTCCGCGCTTTCGTTGCAGGCGAAGCCGCCGTCGTCGCCGTCGCCGACGAAGATGCCGAATCCCGGCCCGCTGTGTTCGGCATTGGTATGCGTATGGATGTTGCACAGGTTCAGCGCGCCAGCAGGCGGCGCCCAGGGGAACGCCTCCCGGTTCAGGCCAGCGGCATTGCCGATGTCGCGCGGCGCCTGCGGGCCCATATGGACGCAGAGCTCGGCCCCGGCAGACGCCGGCGCCGCGTCGCCCGACGCAGCCGACTCGGCAGCGTCCTGGCCACCGCAGCCGGCGATGAGCAGGGCAAGCGGGATACTCGACAGGATGGGAACTCGCATCATCTTTGCTCCTTGTTGGGGGCTGGCCCGTGCATGACTCCGACATGGGGGACGAACCCCGCCGCTACCGCGTCCTCGCGCCGACCGCAAACCAAACGCCGCACCATTTGAGCAAAGGTCCTGCCGGAATCGCAACGGCGATGGCAACGGCGACCGCCGGGCTAGCTTCCTCCTGCAAGCCAAGCGAGCGCGACCATGATCGCCGCCGTCCAGCCGAAGAAGCGCTGCGCGGCGGCGCCGGCCAGATGCAGACGCCGAGCGGCGACTGCGAGGCCGATGCCGAAGCCCGCGGCGAGGCCGGTCAGGTGCGCCACCACGTCCGTTCGGACATCGCCGATCCCGGTGTAGGCGAAGAAGGCGATGGCCGCGAACACTGGCGCGAAGGTGCGCTGCCAGGGCTGGCCGCTGCGGCGGAAATAGCCGCTGCGCCACATAAAGGCGGCGACGATGCCGACCGCGGCGAACGTGGCGGTCGAGGCGCCGATGGAGGAGAACGCCTCCGGGCGCACGAGGACGTTCAGCGCATTGCCGACGACACCGCCGAGGACGATGCATAGCCAGCCGAGACCGGTTCCGAGGTTGCGACCGGCGAGCAGGCCGAACAGGCCGCCAAAGAGCGTGTTGGAGGCGATGTGGCCGAGGTCCGCGTGCAACGTGAGTGCCGTGGCGAGGCGCCACACTTCGCCGGAGGCGACGGATGCCACATGCAGGCGCCCGCGCCCCCGCCAGTCCCAGCCGAGTGCGCCGGTGGCATCGCACCACATCACCGTCCAGATCACGGCCGCATAGGCCGCAACGCCCCACCAGCCGCTGTCGATCACCGTCGGCAGCGGGGGCTTCGGTCGCGGGACATTCTCGCGTTCGTAGGCGGCGAGTTCCCGATCGCCGTCCAAGAGGTCGTCGGCAGCGACCAAGAGGCGCCAAGCGCCGGCGTGGTAGGCGATGCGGGTCTCGATGCCGCGCGCCGCGAGCACCAGTTCGAAAGCGCGCAGATCGCGCTGCGTGCGGCCTTCGCGCAGCGGCAGCCAGTCCTCGTCTTCCATGCGGCTTCCTAGGACCGTCGTGCAGACTGGACCGGACTCCGCTCCCCGGCCAGCGCGCGGAACCGGCGATCGCGGTTGGCGGCTGCCAATGGGGTTAGGCGCATTGCTGGCGCGACGCGATCGACAACGCATCGCGTTCTCCCGCCTGCGTCAGTTCGCAACCTGCGTGTGAGCATCCAGCGCTCTCAAGGCATCTAGGTCTAGGTTCGCGGCCCGGCGCCGTTCAGGCCGCCGAGCAATTGCTCGCCGGTCGCGCAATCCACGATCAGGTCGGCCGCGCGCTCCAGCTTGCCCGGATCGCGCCGAAGGGCCGCGTCCAGCCGCCGACCCCAGTCCAACCCGAAACGCCGCTCGGCCAGACGGGCCAGCATCGCCCGTTGCTGCTCCACGCCCTGCCGCCTGCCCTGCTCCACGCCCTGCCGCCTGCCCTGCTCCACGCCCTGCCGCCTGCCCTGCTCGATGCCCTGGCGCCTGCCTAGCGCGAGGCCTTCGTTGTGCTTGCGCTCGAACGCCCGCCGGTTGTTGACTTCCAGAGTCGTCAGTCTGCCCATCGTCTCCTCCAGTACTCGGTGCTCGTCGGGATCCCAGTCACCCGGTCTTGCCTGCGGCGTGAGCGCGTAGAACCAGTTTACAAGGTCCAGCAGCAGGCGTTCCTCCTCCTCGTCCTGGAGGTCCAGCCATGTCGTTGCGTCCGTCAACAGATCCGCCGCCTCCGTCCAAGACGATGCGCAGGTCAGCTGTGCCAGCAGGAAGAAGCGGTTCTCGGGCACGCTGCGTTCGCTCGCGATGCGGGCCAGATCGAGCAGCAGGTAGCGGCGCCCGGCAATGACCATCGGCAGCGCCGACGGCTCCACGATCTGTGCCAGGTCCTCCGCCTCCCCCCAAGCACGGTCGCCGGCGTAGACCACCACGGACAGCAGCGCCGGCAACCCGTCCGGCCCGCGCAGTTCGCCGCGCAGCGTCTCGTAGAGCAGGCCGGTCTGCATCGCCATGCGGGCGGCCATGCGCCGACCCGGTGCGCTCTGGTGCTCCGCCATCACCACGAGCCGCCGGCCGGCCTCCCGGTCCGCCAGCCACAGGATGTCGCCCAGACGCTTGTCGCCTCGCGGTCCGATCAGTTCGGCTGGCAGTTCGCGCAGCGAGCCGAGCCGGACATCCTCGACCCACGCCGGCGGCACGAAGTCGCTCAGCATGTCCTGGATCATGCGCGGATGCCGCAGGATGCGCTTGGCAACCCGGTCCTTTATGTCGCGCGGTGCGTTCATGAGGCGCACCGTAGAACGCTTGGATGGGCCTCCGATAGGGCAAAACGCCCATGCCTGCTGTAGGAAATCCGCCCGACGTCGCGAAAAAGCGCGCTCGAAGTCGCCCGCGTCGCCGGTTCCGCGAGGCAATCGAGTAGGATTCGCCGCTTCGCGCCCAGCAAGCCACGGAGCAGCCGATCAGATGAACAGCGTCGACTACGTCGCCCGCATCCTCAAGGACGAAGGCGTCGCCTGGATGTCCTGCTATCCCTCCAATCCGCTCATCGAGGCGGTGGCGAAGGAGGGCATCCGCCCGGTCGCCTTCCGTCACGAACGCGGCGCGGTGATGGCCGCGGACGGCTACTCCCGCATCTCGGACCGCAAGCGCTTCGGCGTCGTCGCGGTGCAATCCCAGGCCGGCGCCGAGAACTCGCTCGGCGGCCTCGCCCAGGCCAATGCGGACAACGTGCCGATCCTCGCCCTGCCGGGCGGCAATCCGCTGGACATGCTGTTCGTGCGCCCCAACTTCTTCGCCGGCAAGACCTGGGAACCCGTCCTCAAGCGGGCCGAAGTCATCATGCGGCCGGACCAGACCGGCAACGTCATGCGCCGCGCCTTCCACGCCCTGCGCACGGGCCGTCCCGGACCCGTGCTGGTCGAAATGCCGGGCGACGTCTGCATGGCGCCCATCCCCGACAATGCGCCGCCCTACGCATCGCCCAGCGAAGCTCTCTACGCGCCCGCGCCCGGCGCCGTCCAGGACGCCGCCCGGCAACTCGTTGCGGCGCAGGAGCCGCTGATCTGGGCCGGCGCCGGCGTCATGGCCGCGGGCGCCACCGAGGAACTGCGCACCCTGGCCGAACTGCTCGATGCGCCCGTGTACACGTCGATGCCAGGCAAGTCGGCCTTCGACGAGCGCCATCCGCTATCGGTCGGCGCCGGCGGCTCGACCGTGGCGGGCCCCGCGCGGCAATGGCTCGACGACTGCGACACGCTGCTCGCCGTCGGCACGTCCCTCACCGCGACGCCCTACGGCCAGCGCTTCTCGCGCGAGAAGTTCCTCATCCACTCCGTGATCGCCGACGAGGAAATCAACAAGGACACCGCCGCCGCCATCGGCCTGGTCGGCGACGCCAAGCTCACCCTCGATGCGCTCATCGACGCCGTGAAGGGCCTGATCGGGGTGGCCGGGCGCGACCGCGGCACCCAGGCCCGCGTCAAGGAGGCGCGTGATGCCTGGCTCAAGCAGTGGCAGCCCTATCTCACCAACGACGACGGCCCGCTGTCGCCCTACCGCGTCATCCACGAGATGAACCAAGTGCTCGATGGCGAGAACAGCATCGTCACCCACGACGCCGGCGCTCCGCGCGACCAGATCGTGCCGTTCTACACCGCCACCACGCCGCACAGCTACGTCGGCTGGGGCAAGACCACGCACCTCGGCTTTTCCATCCCGCTGATGATCGGCGCCAAGATGGCCGCCCCGGAACGGATGTGCGTGAACTTGATGGGCGATGGCGCATTCGGCATGTCCGGCCTCGACATCGAGACCTCCGCCCGGGCCGGCATCCCCATCACCACCATCGTGCTCAACAACGGCATCATGGCCACCTACCCAGGCGCTTTCCCCACCGCCCGGGAGCAATTCGGCGTCTCGCACATGCAGGGCGACTACGCGGGCCTCGCGCAGGCGATGGGGGCGGAAGGCATCCGCGTCGGCCAAGCGGCGCAGATGGCGCCGGCGCTGGAACAGGCCAAGCGCCTGAACGGAGACGGCAAGACGGTGCTGATCGACGTCAAGACCCGCGCCGAGGACTCCAGGGCGCCAGCGCGGTTCGCCTGACCAACGTCAGTTCGTCGGGTCGAGCACGCGCACGCTGAGCACTTCCCGAATGTCGTGCATGCGGCCCATCACATCGTCGCCCGGCGGCGTGTCGATGTCGATCAGGTTGTAGGCCACCGTGTCGCGGCTCTTGTTGATCATGTCGATGACGTTGATCTTCGCGTCCGCCAGAACCGAGAGCAGCTCGCCGAGGAGGCCAGCGACATTGGCATTGGTCACGCCAATGCGATAGCCCCCTGCCGGCTCCAGCGCGACGTTGGGGAAGTTCACCGAGTTCGCCACATTGCCGTAGCGCAGGAAGTCGCTCACCTGGTCCACCGCCATCACCGCGCAGTTCTCCTCCGCCTCGGCGGTGCTCGCGCCCAGGTGCGGCGTGGCGTGGACGCCCGAAAGACCCGCCAGCACGGTGCTCGGAAAGTCGGCGAAATAGGCGCGCAGCCGACCGGCCTCCAGCGCGGCCTTGACCGCCGCCTCGTCGACGATTTCCTGGCGGGCGAAGTTCAGCAGCACGCTGCCCGGGCGGAACGCGGCCAGCGCCTCGGCGTCGATCAGGTGGCGCGTCTCCGGCAGCGACGGCAGGTGCAGCGTCACGTAGTCCGAGCGGGCGAAGAGCTGCTCCGGGGTTTCCATGCGCCGCACCTCGCTCGGCAGCCGCCACGCCGCGTCCACGGACAGCGCCGGGTCGTAGCCGAGCACATCCATGCCGAGGCCAAGCGCGGCACGCGCGACCCGCGAACCGATGGCGCCAAGGCCGACGATGCCGAGCGCGCGGCCCGCCACCTCGTGGCCCTTGAAGCGGCGCTTCTCCGCTTCTACCAGGCGATGCAGTTCCGCCTCGTCCGCAACGCCGTCCAGCGAACGGACGTAGTCGAAGCCGCCGAGCACGTCCCGGGAGGTCAGCAGCAGTGCCGCCAGCACCAACTCCTTGACGGAGTTGGCGTTGGCCCCGGGCGTGTTGAACACCACGATGCCGCGCCCCGTGCAGGCATTCACCGGCACGTTGTTGACGCCAGCCCCGGCGCGTGCCACGGCGCTCACGCCGGCACCCAGGTCGGCCTCCGCCAAGCGGTGGCTGCGCAGCACGATGGCGTGCGGGTCCGCAACGTCCGCGCCCACCTCGAAGCCGTGGTCGGGAAAGCGCGCGAGGCCCCGCGGCGCGATCTGGTTGAAGGTCTTGACTCTGTACATCGTCCTGTTCCGGGCGCGTCAGCCGCCGACCGCCCGATCGAGTTCGCCGACGATCAGCGCGGTGCTGTCGCGGGCCTCGAAGGCGGCCAGCCGCTGGCGGATGGCGGGAGCGCGGGCGGCGAGCTTAGCCACTTGCGCCGTCAATGTCGTTGCGGTCATTTCATGTTCCGCGAGCACGAGGCTGAAGCCCTCCCGCTCCGCGAAGGCCGCGTTTTCGATCTGATCGCCTCGGCTCGCCGTCTTCGGCAGCGGTACCAGGAGGTGCGGCTTGCCAAGCGCCAGCCACTCGTAGAGCGCGTTCGCGCCGGACCGCGAAACGACCAGGTCCGCGGCCGCGATGATGTCCCCCCAGCCATCGCCCACGTACTCGCGCTGCACGTAGCCGGGCGTGTCGGCGAGCGCCTCGTCGAGCTTGCCGGCGCCGCAGACGTGGACCACGAGATACTCCGCCAGCAGATCCGGCAGCGCGGCGCGCACCATAGCATTGAGGGCGGCAGCACCCAAGCTGCCGCCGACGACCAGCAGGATCGGCTGCTCCGGAGGCGCTTCGAGCAGGGCGCGACCGCGGCCCGCATCGCCCTCCAAGAGCGCGGCGCGCAGGGGCGTGCCGGTGGCGACCACCTGCTTGGTCCCAAACGTGGTCGCAGCGAAGTTGACGCACACCGTCTTCACGAACGGCAGCGCCAGGCGGTTGGCGAGGCCGGGTGTCAGGTCGGACTCGTGGGCGACCACCGGCACGCCGCGCAGCCACGCGCCGACCACCACCGGAAACGAAACGTAGCCGCCCTTCGAGAACACCACTGCCGGCCGCAGGCGACCTAGCAGCCGCCATGCCTCCCAGACGCCGAGCGGCACGCGGAAGCAGTCGATCAGGTTGTCGAGCGACAGATAGCGGCGCAGCTTGCCGGTGCGGATGCCGTGGTAGACGACAGCGAACGGCGCCAGCAGGTCTCGCTCCAGGCCACCCATGCCGCCGACGAAGTGAACTTCGCAGCCGCGCGTCAGCAGCGCCTCCACCACGGGCAGCGCCGGCACGACATGGCCGGCGCTGCCACCGCCAGTGACCACCACCCGAGCACCGGCCGCTAAAGGCACAAGACTTCCTTGACGAACGGCACCGTGACGCGGCGCCCGGCCGCCAAGGACGAGCGGTCCAGACGGTCGACGATGCCCAGCAGATCGCGCGGGTCGCGGCTGGCGCGGGAGAGGAGGAACTGCACGACTTCGGGACCTAGGCGCAGGCCGCGTTCGGCAGCGGCCCGTTCGATCAGAGCGACCTTGTCCCCGTCACCCAGCGGCGCCAGTCGATAGCAGGCCGCGGCGCGCAGCCGGGACGCCAGATCCGGCAGCGCGAAGCGCATGTCGCGCGGCGACTTGGCGGCTGCGACCACCAGCCGCGAACCTGCTTCGGCCAAGGCGTTGTACAGGCCGATGACGGCGAGCTCCGCGTTTCGAGCGCCCAGCCAGACCGCGATGTCATCGATGCCGACGAAGGCGAATCGACGATAGCCATCGAGCGTGGCATCCGCGACGGCGACGTTCGTCGGGACGTAGGCCGAGCGCGGCAGATGGTGGCAGGCGGCTTGCAGCAGATGCGTCTTGCCAACCCCCGGCTCGCCGAACAGCCACAGGCATTCGAAACGCTCCACCGGGCGCTTCAGGCGGTCGATCAGCTCGGCGTTGGCCGCGCCGATGAAGCGCTCGAAGGTGTGCCGCTCGGGCAGCGCGAACGGCAGCGGAAGCTGCCGCGTCATGGTCGCCGATGCGGCGCATCGGGATCGAAGAAAGCGCGCCGCGTCCAGTAGACGACATAGTGGATGCCGGAGCCCGCGCCGAGCGCGCCGACCGCCAGGAAGCCCAGCGGATCGACAAGCGCGTGCGCCACGGCCGACAGAGCGCCCAGGTTCGCGATGCCGATGATGACCAGCAGAAGCATGACGACCTGGAAGCCCGTGTTGAGCTTGCTCAGCAGGCTCGGCGCGATCTCCAGCCGGCCGGTAACCCGCACGTAGGCGAACGCGCCGCCGACGATGACGAGATCGCGCACCAGCACCACCGCGAACAGCCACCACGGCACATGGCCCTGCACAGTCAGCACCGCGAACACCACGACCACCAGCAGCTTGTCCGCGGCCGGGTCCGCGATCGCCCCGAAGCGCGTGTGCCAGTCGAAGCGACGCGCGAGGATGCCGTCCACGGCGTCCGACAGCCCGGCGATGGTCACCAACGCGAGCGCTGCAAGCACGGCGCCGTCCCAAAGCAGCCAGCCGGCCGGCACCACGAGCACCAGCCGCGCCACCGTGATCGCGTTCGGCAGGTGGCGCAGCGGACTGGCGCCGACCGAGCGACCCAAGGGCGCGTCCGTCATCCGTCGCTCCGCCAGGCAAGGTCGAGCAGCGCCGCATCGAACGACGAAGACGGTGCCGCCTCGACGACGAAACGGTCGCCCAAGGCGAGCAGTTCCGCGAGCTGATCCCGACCGGAACGCACGAACAGACGCAGTTCCATGGTCTGGGCGCGCACCGCGTCGACGTGGACGCGCTCGATATAGGCCTGGGATTGCAGGTGATCCAGCAGCGCTGCGTAGTCGCGGATGCTGCCGGCGCCGGACACCCGCACCGGGATGGCGACCAAGTCGCCGCGCACTGCGAAGCGGGCGGCGAGCAGGTCGGCCATCTGGTCCACCGCCTGCTCGGCGACACCCGCCGCGCTTTGGTGCCGCTTGACGAATCGACCGTCGACCGGCAGCGGCTTGCCGTCCGCGCGGCGAATGTCCCAGTCGCTGGACCAGCGGCCATCGGCCGTTTGCGCCGCGCGGCCGAGCAGCACCAGTTCCGGCCCGTAGCGCACCGAGGCCTGGGCCAAGCGGGGCGAAAAGCGCCCCCAGACATCAGCGGGCTCGATGGCGAAATCCGCCAAGTCCATGAGCGGCATGCGCAGCTGCAGCCCGCGTCGCCGGGCGCGATCATCAAGCGCCGCGGCCAGATCGGCACCCGCCGCGACGATCTCCCTGGTCGGGCCGCGTTCGATGGCCAGCCAGACCAGAACGCTCGGTCGATTCGCGCTCCACACCGGCATTCCGGCACGACGCAGCAGCGCCAGCACGTCGCCCGGCTGGAAGCTCACGTCGAGGAACTCCTGGGCACCCTGGCCGGCCGCGGACATCGCATCCCGGCGCGAGAAACGGTAGGAGACGAAGAAGCGTTCCGGCGCCCCGAGGGCGGCGTCGATCTCCGCGTGGTGCGGGACCTGCGCCAAGCCCGTGAGCCGCGTCAGCAACTCCTGCAGCGCGATGCGTCCAGCGCGCTGGCGTTCCGCCGCGATCTGCGACCGCACCGGCACCTGCACGTCGTACAGCCAAGGCACGACTTCGGCTCTGGCGCCGCAGGCGAGCGCGGCCAGAGCAGCCAAGCCGCCGACGCCGAACAGGCGGGCAGGGCGGCTTCGCGACAGGATTGGGCACGCGGGGTTGGCCAACAGACAGTGCGGGTTCGGCTGAACTTGAGCGCGTAGTGTAATGAACGGAGCGGCGCGAACAACGCGGCAACGGTCGCCATGGGCGTCCGCGACCCATAGACTCCCGGCCACCGCGGACGGTCGCGCTCATCTCGCTCGCGTTGATACGCAACACGGTTGAGCGCTGATAACGCCGGCTCCCGGTCAGCCTCCCGCGCGAAGGTGGGCCAAGAACTCGGCATCCGTGGCCGAGTTCGCGATGCAGCTGCCGATGCGTGTCAGCTGCGCCGAGTCCGCGCCCGCGAGAGACTCTTCAAGACGGGTCAACGCCTCAGTGCCGAACCGCTCGGCAGCCAAGCGCCGCAGCCAGACGCGCATGTTCTCCCGCACTTCCTCCCGGCCCTCTTCTCGGCCTTCTTCTCGGCCTGCCTGCAACCCTTCCTTCCTGCCCTCCTCGCGGCTCTCGCGCCGGTGGTGGCGAAGCGATAGATCGTCGTCCGGCGTGGTGCCGTCCTGCAGCCCCAGCGCGCGCCCGACCCGCCACAGCGCCTCGGCGGTCGCCTCGGTGAGCTCGGGCTCGTTCATGGCCGTGTGGATCTCCTCGGCGGTCCAGCCCGGGAACGCCGCGCTCTCGGCCGACGCCGCATAGCCCGTCGAGCCGAGCAGATGGATGGTCAGACCCGTCGGGCGACGCCGCGACGGACTGTCGGACCCGGCATCGGGCACCTCGACCCAAACCTCCCGAAAGCCCCAGCTCTCGTACAGACCGAGCTTGCGGCGGCGCACATCCGTCGTGTGGTCCACCTCCAGCACGACGTCCGGCAGCACGCTCTCGCCAACCACCGGGCAGGGGCCGCCCGGCCGGTCCCGGCGCGGATGCAGGTAGACGACCTGATCGGCCTGCATGACTTGGCGGCAATCTCCCTCGGCGTCCACGCGCTTCAGGTCCACCGTGCCCGATGTCTCGATCGGCGCCCCTCGGTGCTGGGCGATGTCGCGCAACAGCTGCGCCAGGCGCTGGCTCGGATTCTCGTGGTAGAACGAGACATCCTCGCCCAGCATGGCCGTCTCGTTCTCAGCGTCCCAGAACTCGATGCGGCCTTCGTACGCGCCGATGTCCTCGCGCAGGATGAGCATCGGCTTGCAGCCCGGGAAGCCGTAGTCGTTCTGCGCGGTCCACGGGCCCGCGACGTACGTTGCGCGTTCGTCCGCGACCGAACCGTTGGCTCGGACCGCCTCTTGACTTGCGGCAGCGGCGACCTCGTTCATTTCCGTTCTCCTTCCATCCCGAGCGAGCTGCGGCTCCGAGACGCAGCCAGCGCCCCATACCATAGCTCGCCAGACAGAAAAGACGCAAGTTTTTCAATGACGTACAGATGTGTACGAGACACGTTGGCGACCGTGCCGGCGCACCGGTGCCGGTCGCCATTCCGCCCGGCGACGGGGCGAGGCGGGCACTGCTAGACTGCTGCACACCCTGCGCGAAGGCCGGAGCCGATGGGCCGACTGACATATCGCGATGCCGGCGTGGACATCGACGCCGGCAACGAACTCGTGCGCCGCATCGCACCGCTGGCGGCGCGCACGCGGCGCCCGGAACTGCTGACCGGAATCGGCGGCTTCGCCTCCCTCGCCGCGCTGCCGACGGGCTATCGGCGACCCGTGCTGGTCACCGGCACCGACGGCGTCGGCACCAAGCTCAAGCTCGCCATCGACCACGACCGCCACGACGAGGTGGGCCAGGACCTCGTCGCCATGTGCGCCAACGACGTGCTCGCCGCCGGCGGCGAGCCGTTTCTGTTCCTCGACTACTTCGCCGCCGGCAAGCTGGATGTGGACATCGCCGAACGCGTCATCGCCGGGGTCGCCGAGGGCTGCCGCCTCGCCGGCTGCGCCCTCGCCGGCGGCGAGACCGCCGAGATGCCCGGCTTCTACGCCGCCGGCGACTACGACCTGGCGGGCTTCTGCGTCGGCGTCGCCGAGCGCGAGCGCGTCGAGAACCGCGAACCATGCGCCCAAGGCGACGTGCTGATCGGCCTGCCGTCGACCGGCCCGCACGCCAACGGCTACTCCCTCATCCGTCGCATTCTCGCGGACCAGCGCGAGCCGCCGAGCGGCGCCCTGCTCGACCGGCTGCTCGCCCCCACACGCATATACGTGAGCGCCGTGCTGCCGCTGTTGGAGCAGGCGAAGGGCCTTTGCCACGTCACCGGCGGCGGCCTCAGGGAGAACCTCCCGCGCATGTTCGATGCCGACCTCGCTGCCGAGTTGGATCTCGATGCTTGGCAGCGCCCAGCGGTGTTCGACTTCCTGCAGCAGGCCGGCGGCATCGACGAGATGGAGATGCTGCGCACCTTCAACAACGGCATCGGCTTCGTGCTCTGCGTCACCGAGCAGGAGGCCGACGCCGTGCTCGGGGCGCTGCGGGACGCTGGCGAGCCGGCGCTGCCGATCGGGCGGCTGGTGGCGGCGAGCGCGCGGCCTGCGAAGGGCAGCCTGCTGGCGAGCGCGGCCAGTGTGCGCCTCGGCTGAGTCCCTCAGGCGGTGGGCAGCCGCACGCCGCGCTGGCCCTGGTACTTGCCGCCGCGGTCCTTGTAGGACACCTCGCAAGCCTCGTCGCTCTGCAGGAAGAGCAGCTGCGCGACGCCTTCGTTTGCGTAGATCTTGGCCGGCAAGTTGGTGGTGTTGGAGAACTCCAGCGTGACGTGGCCCTCCCACTCCGGTTCCAAGGGCGTCACGTTGACGATGATGCCGCAGCGGGCGTAGGTGGATTTCCCGACGCACAGGCAGAGCACGTCGCGGGGGATGCGGAAGTACTCCACCGTGCGCGCCAGCGCGAAGGCGTTGGGTGGGATGATGCAGCTATCGCCTGCGATGTCGACGAAGCTCTTGTCGTCGAACGCCTTGGGGTCCACGGTCGCCGAGTTGATGTTGGTGAACACCTTGAACTCCGGGGCGCAGCGCACATCGTAGCCGTAGCTCGACGTGCCGAAGGAGATCACGCGGGCACCGTCCACCGTACGCACCTGCGCGAACTCGAAAGGCTCGATCATGCCGCGCTGGGCCTGCTCGCGAATCCAGCGGTCCGACTTGATGGTCATCGGTCGTCCATGGCGATGGTGGGCGGCGGCGCGGCACCGGGCGCAAGCAGCCACAGTTCGCCGGCCATGCGTCTGGCGCAGGCGACGTAGCTCGCCGCCGCCGCGCCTTGCGGCGCCGCGGCCACTATCGGCTCGCCGCCATCGGTAGCGACGCGAATCGCCGGGTCCAGCGGAAACTCGCCGAGCAGCGGCACGCCGTACTCTTCGGCGACCCGTGCGCCGCCGCCCTCGCCGAACAGCGAGTGCTTCGCGTCGCAATGCCCGCAGCGGAACCAGCTCATGTTCTCGACAATGCCGAGGATCGGGATGTCCACCTTGCGGAACATCTCGATGCCCTTGCGGGCGTCGAGCAAGGCGATGTCCTGGGGCGTGGTGACGATCACCGCGCCGCTCACCTTGGCCTGCTGCGAGAGCGTGAGCTGAATGTCCCCAGTGCCGGGCGGCATGTCCACGATCAGGTAGTCGAGTTCCCCCCAGGCGGTCTGGCCGATGAGCTGCTGCAATGCCCCGGAAGCCATCGGCCCGCGCCACACCATGGGCGTGCGCTCGCTCGCCAGCATGCTCATCGACAGCGCTTCGATGCCGTGGACGCGGATCGGCACGAACAGCTTCTGGTCGCGAATCTCCGGCCGCCGACCGTCGGGGACGCCGAGCATCATGCCTTGGCTGGGGCCGTAGATGTCGGCATCGAGAATGCCCGTGCGGGCGCCGGCGCGATCGAGCGCCAAGGCGAGATTGACGGCGGTGGTGGACTTGCCGACCCCGCCCTTGCCAGACGCCACAGCGACGATGTGCTTGGCCCCCGCTCCCGCACTTCCCATGGGTGGCGCGAAGGAGAGATCGAGCACCACCTCGTCGTTCAGCGCCGCGCGCAGCGCTTCGGCATACGAATCGGCCAGCCCCGCCACGGGATAGCCCAGCACCGCATCCACATGCCAGCGTCCGTCCAGCCTGGCCGCCCGGCGCACGGCACCAAGGTCTCCCCAGGTGGCGCCCAGTACCGGGTCGGGAAACGTGTCGAGCGGGCTGGGCATCGAAGCTCCTGAAGGCGGCCGGGCCGGGGATTATAGGCACCGGCCGGGCCCAGGTCCGGCGCGGCGCCGAATCGAGTATGGTTCGCGCTGCGTCCGCAGCCAAGCGAACGCTAAGCGCCGAGGCCGGTCTAAGGCGCAGCGAATCCGTCGGGGAGCCGCCATTGGACAGCAAGAGCATCGCCGCCGCCATTGCCTGCGCCGCGCTGTGGCTGGCAGCCGATTGCGGCGGCGCCGAGGCGGAACCGCCCGCGGCCGAGCGCCCGGCGCCGCAGGAGCAGGCACAAGCCGAAGCCGCGGACGAGGAGCGCGAAGAGACCGAGAAGACGGCCGAGTCGCCGGACGTCTTCGTGCCGAGCGAGAGCATCTCGGAGGACATCTCCGTGCCCTTTCCCGTGGACATCTGAGCCAGCCCCCGCCATGCGAAACAAGCTCCCCTTCGAGTTCATCTACCAAGTCATCGCGCTGATCGTCGCGGTGATCCTCGTGCATCTGGTCTACGTCACCGTCGTGCGGCCCAACGCCGACGCGATCCTCGAAGCCCAGGCGGAGCTCGCCGCAGCGGACGAGGACTACATCGCGGAACGATCCCTGTACGTCGTGCTGCGCGACTACGAGCAGGAGTCGTGCTTCATCCTGGCGCTGTGGGCGATGGCCATCATGGGCCTGAAGGCGCGCAACTGCCTGCGCGAGCGCGGCATGCTCTCCGAGAGCTACATCGAGGTGACGGAGGGCATCAGCATCCTGCCCGAGGACACCCGCGAGTACGCCCGGCCGCTGCAAGCGCTGCCGGATGCGACCCGCGCCAAGCTGCTGCCGCGCGCCATGCTCGCCGCCCTGCAGCGCTTCGCCTCGACGCGCAACGTGCAGGACGTTTCCACCGCCGTCCGCTCGGTCTGCGAGAGCGAGTCGGACCGCCTCGACAGCGAACTCGCCATGGTGCGCTACATCGCCTGGGCGATCCCGTCGATCGGCTTCATCGGCACCGTGCGCGGCATCGGCGATGCGCTCGGCCAAGCCTACCGCGCCGTGGAAGGCGACATCTCAGGTGTAGTCACCAGCCTTGGCGTCGCCTTCAACTCCACTTTCGTCGCGCTCGTCATCAGCATCTTCGTGATGTTCCTCATGCATCAGCTGCAGCTCGTCCAGGAGCGGCTGGTACTGGACACCCAGCACTACTGCGACGACGTGCTGATCCGCCACATGCAGGTGCGCGGCGGCCAGGCGTCGCGCAGCGAGCCGGCGGCCTAAATCGCATGCTGCTGCTGGACATCAACGACATCGAACTCGCCCTGGTCGAAGACGGCGAAGTGCTGCTGCGGGAACCCGGCGTCGCGCTTCTGGAGCGCCAGGGCCCGACGTTCGGCTACGCCGCGCTCGGCCAATCGCGGCTGCATCCACGCCAGGCGCAGAACCAGTTCTGGCAGCGGCTCAACGCCGACCCGGTGACGCCGGCGGCCAAGGGCGTCGCCAACCAGGCCGACCTCGTCTACTTGCAGCTCAAGGCCATGCGCACGCAGCTTGGCCTGCGCAGCGATGCCGCCGTGGTCGCGGCTGCGCCGAGCGATGTCGGCAACGAGCAGCTCGCCATGCTGCTCGGCATCGCTCGGGAGGCGGGCTTCAGCGTGCGGGCGATCCTCGATGCCAGCGTCGCCATGGCCAGCCGCACGCCGCTCGACGGGCCATGCCGGGTGGTGGACGTCTTTCTGCATCGCAGCACCGTGACGCGGGTGGACGTGGCGCCGGGCGAGCCGCCCCAGCTGCGCCGCGGCACCGTGGACGACGTTCCCGGCTGTGGCTTCGCCGCCCTCGTCGAGGGCTGGGTGGACGCAGTGGCCGATCGCTTCGTCGAGGCCACGCGCTTCGATCCGCTGCGCATCGCCGCGACCGAACAGCAGGTCTACGATCAGGTTCTGGCCGGCATCCAAGCCGACCGCGTCGAGTTCTCCATGGAAGTGGACCACGACGACCAGCGCCGCCAAGTGAGCGTCCCGCGCCGCGCCTTGGCCGACAAGTCCAGCCAGCGCTACGGGCTGCTCGCGGCAGCGCTCGGAGCGCCGGGCAAGCTCCTGCTGACGCATCGGGCGCGCCGCCTGCCGGGCCTTGCCGCCGACCTCGCCGCGGCCGGCCACGAGATCGTCAGCACCGGCGCGGTCTTCGATGCCGAAGTGGTGGCCGAGGCCGCCCTCGAACATCGGGCCCTGATCCTACCCGAGTCCGGCGACCAGGAAACCGGTGCGCGGCTAGTCGCGACGCTGCCAGCGCAGGCGGTCGATGCCGCGCCAAGCGCTGCCGCCCCCACGCACGTGCTCTGCGGGGCCTTCGCCGTACCGCTCAGCGCGGACTTCGACGCCGCCGACCATCCCGCCAGACGCGGCGCCGCGGGTTTCCGGCTGCGCTGCGCGGAGGGCCAGGTCGCGGTATCGCCCGGCGACGGCGCAACCGTCCTCTTGAACGGCGAGACGCTGGACTTCGAGCGGCCGGCCGTCGCCGGCGACAGCATCGCCTGCGATGGCGACGAGTTCCGCCTGATCGCCCTGGTCGACGGCTGACGCGACGGCGCGCCCGGCCATGGCCCGCAAGCGACGCTTCACCGTCTTCTCGCTGTCCTTCCTCGACGTCATGTCCTGCGGCTTCGGTGCCGTGGTGCTGATCTTCCTGGTCATCAACCACCGCATCGACGCCGACCACCCAAGCATCGACCGCGCCCTGCTCGCCGAATCCCGCAAGCTCGACTTCCTGATCGAAACCGGCCAGGCGGACCTCGCCGAGCTGGAGGAGCGGGTGCTCGATCGGCGCAAGCGCGTCGCCGAGGCCCGCCGCCGACTGCTCGCGGCGATGGCCGACGAGGAGCGCCGCAAGAAGGACACCGACGAACTCGAAGCCGAGACCATCGCCCAGCAGGAGAGCATCGAGGAGCTCAAGGCGGACGTCGAAACCCGCGAGCAGGACGTGCGCCGGCTGCAGGCCGAAGAGGAGGCGCAGGCCGGCGCCAAGCTGCGCGAGATCAAGGGCGAAGGCGACCGGCAGTACCTCACCGGCCTGTACGTCGGCGGCAGCCACATGCTGATCGCCCTCGACACCTCCGCCAGCATGCTCGACGAGACCATCGTGCAGATCGTGCGGCGGCGGAACATGGCCGCCGAGCGCCAGCGCCGCGCACCGAAGTGGCAGCGGGCGCTGCGCACCGTGGAATGGCTCGCCGCCCAAGTGCCGTTCGAGAGCAACTTCCAGATACTGACCTTCGCCGAACAGGCGGCGTTCGTGGTGCCGGACAAGGTCTGGGTCGATGCCATGGACCCGGTCGCCCTAGACGACGCCTTGCAGCGGATCGAGAACATCGTGCCGACCGGCGGCACGAACCTCGAAGCCTTCGCCGGCGCCATCGCCGGCATGAACCCGCTGCCAGACAGCATCTTCCTCATCACCGACGGCCTGCCGACCCGCGCGACCCGCGAGCCGCGCCGCGCCACGGTCACCGGCCGGCAGCGCATCCGCCTCTTCGAGGATGCCGTCAAGGACCTCCCCCGGGGCGTCCCGATCAACCCCATCCTCCTGCCGCTCGAAGGCGACCAGCAGGCGTCCGCCGCCTATTGGAAGCTCGCCAGAGCAACCGGCGGCACCTACATGTCACCTTCCGCGGACTGGCCATGATTCGACGCGAACTGGAAGAAATCGGGCTGTCGTTCCTCGACGTCATCTGCTGCGGCTTCGGCGCCATCATCCTGCTCTTGATGATCGTCAAGACCGTGGAACCCATCGTGCTGGAGGACCCGCTCGTGGATCTCGACGGCGTGGTCGCCCAGAAGCGCGACTCGCTGAACGACATCCGCGGCCGCACCGAGGTGCTGAACCGGCAGTTCACGGACGAAGAGCGGCAGCTGGCCGAGGAGTTGGCCGAACTCGCCCGCGTGGAGCAGCAGCTCGAGAACTTGATCAGCCGCTACCACGCGACCGAAGAGGAGGCGGACCGGCAGCGCCAGCAGCTCAGCCAGTTCGCGCGCACCAAGCAGTCGCTGTCCGACGAGATGGAGCGCCTGCTCGGCCTCGACTTCGAGCGCATGGACAACACCATCGGCGGCATCACCGTGGACAGCGAGTACATCATCTTCGTGATCGACACCTCCGGCAGCATGTTCAGCTTCGCCTGGGGCCTCGTGCAGCAGAAGGTGAGCGAGACCCTCGCCATCTATCCGCGCGTCAAGGGCATCCAAGTGATGAACGACATGGGCGACTACATGTTCAGCCAGTACGCCCGGCAGTGGATCCCGGACTCCGACGCCATCCGCCGCGCCATCATCGAGAAGATGCGCTCGTGGAACGTGTTCTCGAACTCAAGCCCGGTGGAAGGCATCCAGCAGGCCATCAACACCTTCTACGACGAAGACAAGAAGATCAGCATCTACGTCTTCGGCGACGACTTCCAGGGCGACTCCGTCGAGCGCGTGGTGGACCGCGTTGACCGCATGAACCGCGTCGACGAGACCGGCGAGCGCCGCGTGCGCATCCACGCCGTGGGCTTCCCGGTGGTCATCGACGCCGGCTCCGGCGAGCGCTACGCCGCTCTCATGCGAGAGTTGACCTACCGCAACAACGGCACCTTCGTCGCCCTGCCGAGTTTCCGGTAGTGCGCACGGCACCGACTCGAAAGGTGCAGGACGAATGTCTGCACCCAAGTCGAAAATGCGCTTGCCACCCCGTGCGCATTCCGCCATAGTCCGCGCCGACTTCGTTCGAGGCATCGCAGGCCCGACTCGTGGACGTTCGAGAGCGCCCCTTGAGCCATCAGCCGCCCGTCGGCGGCGCCCGCTCGTCCCGTCTCCGCCGCGGCCGCTGCCTAGCCTTGCTGCTACTGCCGGCCTAGCCGGCACATACACGAAGCACAGGGCAACGTCCGCCCATCGTTCCAAAGATCAGACCCAAGGTCGCAGACGGAGGTCGCCATGCCCGTGGCGCGAGAGCAGCAAGTGCAGAACATCCCCATCCGCGGCAGCCGCAAGAGCGCGATGCCGTTCCACAAGTACCGCCCGTTCGCCCCCGTGGCCCTGCCGGACCGGCAGTGGCCGAGCCAGGTGCTGACCGCCCCGCCGCGCTGGTGCAGCGTAGACCTGCGCGACGGCAACCAGGCGCTGGTGGACCCGATGAACGTCGACGAGAAGCTGCGCATGTACGAGCTCCTGCTCGACATCGGCTTCGTCGAGATCGAAGCGGGCTTCCCGGCCGCCTCGCAGCCGGATTTCGACTTCATCCGCCGCATCATCGACGGCGGCATGGTGCCGGAGAACGTCACCGTGCAGGTGCTCTGCCAGGCGCGCGCGGAGCTGATCGAGCGCACGGCCGAGGCCCTCGAAGGGGCACCGAACGCCATCTTCCACCTCTACAACTCCACCTCCGAACTGCAGCGCCGCGTGGTGTTCGGCATGGACCGCGCCGGCATCGTCGACCTCGCCGTGCAGGGCACTGCGCTGGTGAAGGAAGGCGTCGCCGCGCTCGAGGGCACCAACGTGCAGTTCGAGTATTCGCCGGAGAGCTTCACCGGCACCGAGCTCGACTTCGCCGTGGACATCTGCGCGGCCGTCGCCGACGAATGGGGCGCCACCGCCGCGGCGCCCATCATCATCAACCTGCCCTCCACGGTGGAGATGGCGACGCCCAACGTCTACGCCGATCAGATCGAGTGGTTTGCCCGCCGCTTCCCCGAGCGCGAGCGCATCGTCATCAGCCTGCACACGCACAATGACCGAGGCACCGGCGTCGCGGCAACGGAACTCGCGCTGATGGCCGGCGCGGAGCGGGTGGAGGGGACGCTGTTCGGCAACGGCGAGCGCACCGGCAACTGCGACCTGGTGACCATCGCCATGAACCTCTTCTCCCAGGGCGTGGACCCCGAGCTCGACTTCCGCGACATGCCGCGCATCCGGGAGACGGTGGAAGCCATCAACAAGCTGCCCGTCCATGAACGCCACCCCTACGCCGGGGATCTGGTGTTCACGGCGTTTTCCGGCTCGCACCAGGACGCCATCAAGAAGGGCATGGCGAAGGTGGACCGCGCCCATTGGGAGGTGCCGTATCTGCCCATCGACCCGGCCGATGTCGGCTCCTCGTACAAGGAGACGGTGCGCGTCAACAGCCAATCCGGCAAGGGCGGCGTCGGCTTCATTCTCGAGGAGCACTTCGGCGTCTCGCTGCCGCGCGACATGCTGGTGGAGTTTTCCAAGGTCGTGCAGGCGCTCACCGAGCGGCTGGACCGGGAAGTGCAGCCGGACGAGATCATGGCCGCGCTGGAGGACGAATACGTCGCCGCGGAACCGTACCGCCTGCTGGACTACGACCTCGCCCATGCCGAGGGCGACGCGCAAGCCTGCACGGCGCGCCTCAAAGTGCCGGACGGCGAGGTCGCCATCGCCGGCGAGGGTTCCGGGCCGATGGAGGCGTTCGTCAATGCGCTGGTGACCACGCTCAACGAGCCGCTCAACATTCTCGACTACCACGAACACGCGCTGGGCGCCGGCAAGGATGCGAGCGCGATCTGCATAGTCGCGATCAGCGACCCAGGAACGGGGGATGGCGACGGCCGCTGCTACGGCATCGGCCTCAGCCAGAACACCGTCACCGCAGCGCTCACCGCCATCGTCTCCGCCGTCAACCGGCGCTGGAAGCAGCGCTAGGCGGGCGACGCAGGCCAGCGCCAAGGACGCCGGAAATGGCCGCGGACGCGGTCGTCCTGGTCCACTTCGCCTTTGTGCTCTGGGTCGTGGCCGGCGGCTTCCTCGTCCTGCGCTACCGCTGGGTTGCCTGGCTGCACCTGCCGGCGGTCGCCTGGGCCGTGCTGATCGAGTTCTGCGGCTGGATCTGTCCGCTCACCGTGCTCGAAGATGCCCTGCGCGACGGCCCGCCTGCGGGCAGGACGTTCGTCGAACGGGCGGTGATGCCGATCCTCTACCCGGACCTGCTGCAGGAAGGCATCCTGACGCCGGGCGTGCGCTTCGCCCTCGGCGGCGGCGTGCTGGCGCTGAACGGGGCGATCTACGGCTGGGCGTTCACTCGGCGTCGGCAGCGGAGCCATCGGGACGCGCGGGATCGGACCCAGCATCGAGAGCCGTGACCTTCACCGTGCGCACCACGTTGTCGGCGATCTGCACCGTCTCCAGCAGGTAGTCGCCGATGCGCAGGCCCACGTTGGACTCCGGGATCAGCTCAAGGTGCTCGATGACGAGGCCGTTCATCGTGCGCGGCCCGGCGGTCGGAAGCTGCCAGCCGAGAGCGCGGTTCACATCCCGCAGGAGTGCCTTGCCGTCGATCAGATAGGCGCCGTCCGGCTGCGCCTGCACCTCGGTGAGATCGGCGGCGAAGTCCGTTGTGAACTGGCCGACGATCTCCTCCAGGATGTCCTCCAGCGTCGCCAGCCCCTCGATGTGGCCGTACTCGTCCACCACCAGGGCCAGCCGCTGGCGCTGCTTCTGGAAGTTGAATAGCTGCGTGTGCAGCGGCGTTCCCTCGGGCACGTAGTACGGCTCTTCCGTCTCTTCCAGGAGATCCTCGAGGGTGAACTCCTCGCGGGTGAGGAAGCGCGCGGCGCGCCGCACATGCAGGATGCCGAGAACTTCGTCCATGCTCTCCCGGTATACCGGCAGCCGCGTGTGCTGGGAACTGCGGATGGTCTCCACGATGTCCGCCGGCTCATCGTCCAAGTCCACGCCCACGATGTCCGAACGCGGCACCAGGATGTCGTCCACCGTTGCTTTCTCGAGGTCCAGGATGCCGAGCAGCATGTTCTGCCGGTCCCGGGAGATCGCCGTGCGCTCGCCGACGACGGTTCTGAGCTCATCCACCGACAACTCGTCGGACTCGCTCTTGGTGCGCCCGATCAGCGGTCTCGCCAGCGAGTTGCTGATGGCGTTGATGAACGCCACCGCGGGGTAGAACACCTTGAGCAGGGGCTGCAGCAGATAGGCCGAGGCGAAGCCGATCGTCTCCGGGCGCTCGGCGGCGACGGTCTTCGGCGTCACCTCGGCGAAGATCAGCACGAACAGGGTCAGCACCACCGGCGCCACCACCGTGCCGAGCGTCTCGCCGAGCATCCTCGTGGCCATCAGCGTCGCCAGCGATGCGGCGATGAAGTTCACCAGATTGTTGCTGATGAGGATGAAGCCGAGCAGCCGGTCCGGCCGCTGCAGCAGCCGGCTCGCCTTGCGCGCCCCGCGGTGCCCTTCGTTGACCAGATGCCGCAGGCGATAGCGGTTCAGCGACATCATCGCCGTTTCCGACGCTGCGAAATAGGCGGACACGGCCATCAGCACCAGGATGGCCAGCAGCAGGATGCCGTTCGGGATTTCGTTCACGCGCGCGTCTTCGGGGCGAGCCGCCGCGGCCTCGCGTCAAGCCGTTGTGCCGCTCAGTTTGGCACATCGGCGGGCGCGGCGCGATATGCCGCGCGACGGCTTTGGGGTCGCCCCGCCTCGTCTACGAATCGCTCGGCAGCAGGAAGCGCCAAAGGGGTTCCTTCGCGCCCTGCTCGCGCATCTGATCGCGCGCCGCGCGGATCACCGCCCCGGTCTCGGTCCGGTCCCGGAACCATCGGTAGCCGGCCCAGGCCGCGGGCGTATGGCCGGCGATCTCCAGCGCCGCCATCTCGTAGTAGCCGCGGATGTCCTGGCTCACCCGCGCCGGGACGCCGGGCACGCCGGCCTGTTTCCAGGGCCCGCCCTCGGCGATGCGGGTGAACGCTTCTATGGCAGCCGGTATGGCGTCCGCATCGAGCAGCCGCACCGCTCCGGCTCGATTGCCGTACTTGGCCACCGCCCGTTCGTAGGCCGGGCGCAGCCCTCTCGCCTCGTCCACCGCCGGATGCGCATCGGGGTCCGTCCGCGCCGGGAGCGGGCACACCAGCACTTCATCCGCCCCGTCGGCCACGGTCTCGGGGTAGTCCTGCACCACGGGCCGGTCGGATTCGAGCAACGCGAACGCGCCCTCGATCACCCGGCGCTGGAACGCCGCATCGTCCGGCACGCCCAGCGGTCGACCGAGCGGGAAGTCGCAGAAAAGGCCCCGCGGCGGCGCCGTGCCGTAGATCTGCGCCCGGATCGAACCCAGCGCCACGGTGGCGATGCCGGCCGCCTCGAAGATGTGCGCGAGCGTACAGACCGTACGCGTGCAAAGCGGTCAGACAGGTGTCAGCAGCACGACGTCCACCTCATGCTCGGCCAGAAGCTGCGCCCCGGCCGGCCCGCCGTCCATGCGGATGGCGGACAGCTCGAACTGATTGCCGGCGAACGCCAGGTGCACGTCCGACACGCTGCCGATCACGCCCTCTGCGGCCATCTCTTCAAGCCGGTCGATGGGGAAGACGACGTTCAAGTCCGCACTGACGCCGCTGGCATCGAAGTTCGGGCTCCAATGCCCCACCACGATGTCCCGCCGCTCCCGATGGAGCACCCGGTAGCCCGCATCGACAACGCCGAAGTCGTCGTCATCCGCATGGTGCAGCGACGCCGAGGTGACGATGGCCACCTTGGCCTCGGCGAGCGGCTTCGGCGCGACGAACGCCGGATCCTCGAACGTCGGACACGGGATGCTCGACGAACCCTCTTTGATGGACTGATCGGTCATGGCGCTCCTCGCCGCAGACAGCGCCGAGAATCGTAGCAGCCTACGGGTGTGCGACGAGCCTTGGTGACGCGCCGTGGCCGTGCATGGCCCGGACGCGGGCGTGGCAAGCCCCGCCCCGGCAACATCGAAGCGCAAGGCTGTGGCAGACCGGCGGAAGGCGCCGCTGCCGAGATGCGCGGCGAGCGAGTGCGCGTCTACCGGGCGAGACCTTGCGGCGGCGTTTGGCAGCAGGAGTTCCCCGATGCGATGGCATGGCCCTCCATCGGGCTGCCCGAAGACTGTCGGCCGCTGCTCGCGCCCGGTCGCCTGGCCTTCGTGGGAGAGTCGGACCGCGTGGTATGCCACGGGGGCGCATCCATCGAGGAAGTCATCGTACCTTTGGTGCGAGTCGTCGGAGCAGGCGAATGAGCGGTGCCGAGATGCCCGTTGGCTTCAATCAGCTCGTGCGCCTTGCGTGACTCGAAAAGACGCTGGCGCTGCTCAAGGCCGGGAGGAACGAGCCGCTGCTCAACACGCCCTGGATGAACGATTGGCCGACACGGTGTCCCCTCGCACCAGCACGCGGCGCAACAGCCGGGCGAAGACCATCATCATCCTGCTCAAGGTCTGGCTGGACGGGCCGAAGGAAATCGCTGCCTTGCGCCAAGCTGGTCTCGGCCTGCTCGCCGGCCTGCCTGCCGAGGACCGGGTCGCCGTGTACTGGGGGATGGTGCAAGCGGCGTACCCGTTCTGGCGCGTCGTGGCAACGCAGGTCGGCAGGCTCCTGCGCTTGCAGGAGATGGCCTCGGCCAAGCAGATTCAGCAACGGATGCGGGAGGCTCTGGGAGACCGGCAAATCGTCTACAACGCTACCCAGCGCGTGCTCCGCTCCTGCGTGGACTGGGGCATACTGGCGGACGCTGGGCCGCGCGGGGTGTACGGGCCGGGGAGGCAGGTCGAAGTTCTGGACTCTTCGCTGGCCGCATGGCTGATCGAAGCTTTGCTCACGGGCGGAGTCGGGCGGGCCAGCGCCAGCCAGCTTCTACGACACCCGAGCCTGTACCCGTTCCGCTTCCCGGCGCTGGACGCACGGGAGCTGGTAGTGCAAACGCCTCGCCTCGACCTGCTCCGGCACGGCCTCGACGACGACCTGGTGATGCTGCGAAAGGACGTGCCAGACGCCGAGGGGTAAGCTCCGCATGGAGATGCCACGCACCGGGGTAGGAAAAGATAACCCAAGCGCCGATTCGCACCCTGGCTTATCTTTTTGGGACGAAAAAGATAACCCAACGGTCGCCGCAGGCGTATAGTTAACTTTTCGTGCGCGAAGGGCAAAGGGCCAGCATGGGATTGGGGGAACGGGATGGTGCAGGTCGAAGAGCTTGTGAAACATGCGCTGGAGCGGCTGTCCCAAGGCGAAATGCCAGCCCGCATCGAGGTGGAGCGGGTGGACTTCAAGGAGGAGCTAGGCCGGCGAGCGCATGGTGGCGCCGTCCTTCCGGGGGAAGCGACCAATGACCCCGCTGCCGAGCATCTGGCAGAAGAAATGGCCTGCATGGCCAATACGCCCGGCGGCGGGGCGGTCATCGTAGGCGTGTCGGACGACGGTGAACGGATCGGCACGCGCCTCGACGCGGACTGGCTGCGCCACCGCATCTGGGAACTCACGTCGAAACAGCTAACGGTCGCGGTGCGCGAAGCAGATTTCCAAGGGTGCCGCATCCTGATCCTCACCAGCATCGAGGCGCTCGCCCCCGTCCGGTTCCGTGGCAAGCTGCGGTGGCGTGTGGGCACCAACTGCGTCGAGGTCGACCCCCTCGTCTGGCAGTCGAGGATGCTGGAGCGGATCGGCTTCGATTGGTCCGAGCAGCCCTCCGGCCAGACCTTGGATGATGTAAGTCCGGCGGCGGTGGACGTTGCCCGATCCTACCTGCGGGACGGGAAGGGCGGCGAGTCCGATACGGACACCGGCATCGCCCATGCGATGGACGGCGATCTGCTCCGGCGGCTGAATCTTGTCAAAGGCTCGCGCCAGCTCACCAATGCGGGGTCGCTACTGTTCGTGAAGACTCCCTGGCCCGCCGTGGACTATATCCGCCGCGATATGCCGGGAGGAGACAGCACGCTGCGGATCGAAGGTACCGGCCCGCTGCTGACGCAAGTGAGGCAGGTGGAGCAGGCAGCCGATGTCGCCAACCGCGTCACGCACACGGCAGCGGGCTTCGCACACGGCAGATTCCGGGCGATCCCGCCACGGACGCTGCGGGAAGCGGTGGTGAACGGGCTTGTCCACCGAGACTGGCTGGCGCCCGGACCCACGGTCATCGAGCATGTAGGCGACACTTTGACGGTCACCTCGCCGGGAGGATTCGTCGGCGGCGTAACGCCGCAGAACATCATCACCCACCCGGCAGCGCCCCGCTATCGGAACCTAGCCGAGGCGATGGCTTCGCTGGGCCTCGCCGAACGCGAGGGAATCGGCGTGGACAGAATGGTGCGGGACATGCTGGCCATGGGCCGACCCGCCCCGGCCATCTCCGAGGTGGATGGACCCTACGTGCGCGTCGCGCTCTTGGGCGGCCCTCCCGACACCGCCGTGCTCGATCTCGTCGCCGGGCTTTCGCCCAGCTCAGCCGGGAACGTGGACTCGTTGCTGCTGATCGAACACCTGAGCCGACATGCGTGGGTGGATGCGCAATCGGCGGCGGGTGTGGTCCAACGATCCTCTGCGGAAGAGGCCAACGAAGCGATCAGGCAGTTGGCGGATGCGCGCTTGGATGCCGCCGGCTCGGCACCGGTGATCGCACAGGTACAGGGGGTACCCGCCAATCGACCCGCTGCTTATCGCCTTTCGGATGCGGTGCGTGCCCGACTGGCCCACCGGCTCGTCTCGCTACGCACACCCGAAGAACGCGAAGCGCTGGCACTCGATTGGAGCCGGGCAAGGGGGCGGGTCTCTTCAACGGAGATCGCGGACCTGACTGCCCTTAGCAAGGTGTCCGCAGGCCGACTGCTCAGCAGGCTAGCCGATGCCGGCCGGATCAAGGGCGGTCGCCCGGGACGCCGGGGCCGCGGTTTCTTCTACGTTCCCGTCGGGTCGGATGCATGAGCGCCGCCGGACGCACCGGCCCTGCCGTTTGGTCCGGCGATGCAAGCACCTACCGCCGCCGGACGCCTCGCTCGCGCTCGGCGACCGGCCCCATCTGCAGGCGCTCGCATCGCAGGACGCTACTGCGTTGCGTCCTGCGATGCGAGCGCCTACACTCGCGCCGCTTCGCGAACGGGAACCGCCATGAAGCCAGACATCCACCCCGAGTACCGGACCATCACTGCCCGTTGCAGCTGCGGCAACGTCATCGAGACGCGGTCGACGCTCGGCGGCGACATTCACTTGGAGGTGTGCTCCGCCTGCCATCCGTTCTATACCGGCAAGCAGAAGATCCTCGATTCCGGTGGGCGCGTGGAGCGCTTCCGGCGGCGGTTCGGCAACCGCGCCATCGGCTGAGGCGCGGCCTCCGCCCGCCGAACTTCCGCGGCGCCGCCGCGTCCAACGTCGGTGTTACGCTAAGCCCACGCTCTCCCCGTAGGAGGTGCTCGCCCATGCGCCGCGCTGCGCCGTTCGCCGCCGCCCTGTCCTTGGCCCTCGTCTTCGCCCTGGCGGCACCGCCCGCCATTGCGGGGCCCGGCAAGAAGATGCTGGAGGAGTTCGAGGGCGAGAATCGCCTGTATCCGGATGAACGCTGGCAGCGCTACGTGCAGGATGTCGGCACCCGCATCCTGGCGCATACGCCGGATGCGGGGAAGGAGTACCACTTCTATGTGCTGGACAGCGACCAGGTGAACGCCTTCGCTACGGGCGATGCGTACATATTCGTGAGCCGCGGCCTGCTCGCCTTCCTGCAATCCGAAGATCAGCTCGCGGCCGTGATCGGCCACGAGATTGGCCATGTCGTGGGTCGCCATATGCGCAAGCGCAAGATCACCAACATCGCCGGCAAGTCCGTCGGCCTCTTCGGCTGGCTCGGCATGGGACGCCCGGAACTGATGCGCGATGTCACGGACCCGCTCACCAAGCTGCTCGTCTCCGGCTATGGCCGGGAGATGGAGCTCGAAGCGGACCGCTTGGGCGGCGAGTACATGGCCCGCGCCGGCTACAACCCGGAGTCCATCATCGACTCGGTCTGGGTGCTCAAGGACCAGCAGCTCTTCGCCAAGCAGGTGAACCAGAAACCCGTCACCTACCACGGCCTGCACCGCACCCATCCGCGCAACGACAAGCGCCTGCACGATGCCATCGCCTATGCCCGAGGCCATGCGCCGGAGGAGCTGGCGGAGCCGGTCGGCGACTTCTTGGCGCTCCTGGACGGCCTCACTTTCGGCGACGAAGCGGCGCGCGGGCTGGTGCGGGACAACGCCTTCTACCACGGTGGTCTGCGCCTGGTGCTGCCCTTCCCGGAGGGCTGGAGCGTCAGTGCGCGGCAGACGCAGGTCTCCGCCACGGCGCCCGGCGGCAAGGCCGACGCCTCGATCACGTTTTCCGTGCAGGAGTACGTCAGGCGCCGCACGCCGGAGGAGTACGTCACCCGGGTGCTCAAGCGCGACGACGTGACCAGCGGCGAGTCGCTGGAGATCAACGGCATGGACGCCTACATCGGCGAGATCGACACGGCGGAGTCCAACGTCCAGGCGCAGCTCATCGCCGTGATGTACCGCGGCCGCGACGTTTTTCTGCTCAAGGCCGAGGCGGGCCCCAAGGGCGATCCGGCGAGGCTCCGGGAACAGTTCCGCGAGACGCTGGAAGCCCTGCGCAACATGACGGCAGAAGACTCGAAGCACGCCAATGCGCGGCGCATCAAGCTGGTGGTGGCGAAGCCCGACCAGACCTACGAGGACATCGCGGCGCAGGCAGCGGTGGCGCAGTTTCCGGTGGAGACCCTGCGCCTGCTGAACGCCCACTATCCGAACGGCGAGCCGCGCGCCGGGGACCTCGTCAAGATCGTCAGGTGACCGCCAACCGCTGCCGCTCGGCGGCGGCGAATACCTGCAAGCGGGGGAAGTAGATGCGAAAGTCCGCCGCGAACGCGGCTCGCTCGGCATCCACCAGACCGTCGAGGTCCGCTTGCAGCCCGGTCATGCGCAGGCGCCGCAGAACGTGCGTCATGGCGCTCTCGATCACCTCGGTTTCGGCGTACCGCGCCAGCAGATCCACGCGCGCCATGTGGTCGACGAAGCGCCGCCCGCGCTCAGGAACATGCGCATCGAAGGCGCGGATCGCGGCGTAGACGCGGGCCGCGAAGGCCGGCAGCGGCTCATGGCCGAAGCGGTGCCAGTCGAGCGCGAGGCAGTGATCGGCCACGATGTCGAGGAGCACCGGCGCCACCCGCCGCAGCGCGGGGCCAAAGCGGGGGATGCTGCGCTTCATCTCGGCGAGACGATTGGAGTAGGAGTCGATGCGCCGGTGCAGGGCGATGCCGGCCCTGAGCGGCGGCGGCAGGTGCTCGGGAATGGATCCCTTGACGAAATCGCCGAGCACGCCGCCGGCGAGGAAGCCATCGCCGGGTTGGGCCAGCAGGCAGTGGGCGAGGAAGTTCACTGCCCCGCGGACTCGGGCGATGCGAGCTGCAGATAGCGCTTGAGATAGGCATCGAACGGCTCCCGGTCCGCGGCCTCGATGCGCGCCTGCTCGCGCAGGGACGCGGCGCTGATCGCCGCCAGATCCGCCTCGCGCTCGGGCGCCAGCGGCTCGCGCTTGAACGCCTGCCGATGCTGCTCGGCGCACCACATGGCGAAGTGGAAGAAGGCACCCCGCTCTCTCATCGCCGCCAGAACGCGGGCCGACGGCGTGCGGCTCGGCATGGCCACTTTGCGCACTTGGTTCGCGACCGCCTCGCGGTGCTCGCGGCCGCCGCTCGCGGCGTCGACGGCCGCGGCCACCGAGGCGCAGCGTTCGAGCAGCGCCTGAGCCCAGTCGGCCAGCCGCACTTCGCCCGTCCCATCGCGCAGCGTCAGCCCGGGCGCCCTGCCCTGCTCCACCACGAGGGTCTGGTTGGCGAGCATGGCCTCCGACTCGCGGCGGCTGTCCGGCGGACTCTCCGCCAGCAGGCAGAAGAGCAGGAAGACGTCCAGGAAGCGGCAGGTGTCGGCGTCGATGCCGAGTGGCTCGAAGGGATCAAGGTCCATGCAGCGCACTTCGACGTACTCGACGCCGCGTTCGTGCAGGGCATCGAGCGGCCGTTCCCCGGAGCGCGCCCGGCGCTTCGGACGGATGGTGCCGTAGAACTCGTTCTCGATCTGCAGAAGCGCCGTCGATAGCTGCCGGTACTCGCCGTCGGGTCCCTTCACGCCCAGCGCGGCATACGGCGGATACGGCGTGGTCAGCGTCTGGCGCATGGTGGCGGCATAGCTGCCCAAGCTGTTGTAGGAGATGTGCAGCGAGGACTGGGCATCGCTCTGATAGCCGAGCCGCCCCATGCGCAACGATGTCGCGTGCGGCAGGTAGAGCGTGCCTTCGTCCAGCACATCCAGCCCCGCCGCGCCCGACGCGCCGCGCAGGAACGACTTGCACACCGCCGGGGAGGCGCCGAAGAGGTAGATCAAGAGCCAGGAGTAGCGCCGAAAGTTGCGGATCAGGCCGAAGTAGGCGGCGGTGACGAAGTCCCGCCCGGCGGTCTCGCGGCGGCTCGCCGCCAGCGCCGGCCAGAGCGCTTCCGGCAGCGAGAAGTTGTAGTGGATGCCGCTGATGGTCTGCATCAGCCGTCCGTAGCGGTGGCTGAGGCCGTTCCGGTAGACCGTCTTCGAGCGGCCGGCGTTGGAGCGCCCGAAGCGCGCCACCGGGATGCTCTCTTCGGCACCCAGCAAGCACGGCATGCTGGCCGGCCAGAGCAGCTCGTCGCCGACATTGGCCGCCACGAAGCGGTGGATGTCCTCGAGTTCGCCGAGCACGGCCGGAGCGCTCGGGTGAACGCCGGTGATGAGTTCGAGCTGGGCTTCGCTGAAATCCGTGGTGATGTGCGGATGCGCGAGCGGCGAGCCGAGCGGCGGCGGATGCGGCGTCTGCGCGAGTTCGCCCGTCGGCGTGACGCGCAGGCTCTCCTTCTCTATGCCGCGGCGCAGCGCTCCCAGCTCCGGGCGACCGCGCAATGCCGCCAGCGCGGCCGCCAGGGCATCGGCCAATGCGCGCTCAGACCGGGCGCGGGCCGGCGTCGACGATGGCCCGGTCCACGACGAACTGCTCGAAGTTGGCCCGGAACTTGGCGACCAGCGCGGCGCGCGCCCGGTCGTAGGCGGCGCGGTCCTGCCACGCCTGGCGGGGATCGAGGAGCGCGGGGTCCACCCCGGGCACGTCTACCGGGATGTCCAGATTCAACGCCTCGAGGCGGCGCGTCTCGGCGCCTTGCAGCGCTCCCGCCTGCACGGCGCGCACGAGGGTCCGGGTGGTGGCGATGTCGAAGCGCCGGCCGACGCCGTAGCCGCCGCCGGTCCAGCCGGTGTTGACGAGGTAGACCTCGGAGCCGAACGCCTCGATGCGGCGCATCAGCAGGCGGGCGTAGACGCCAGCGGGCCGGGGCAGGAACGCCGCCCCGAAGCCGGCCGAGAAGGTGGCCGAATAGCCTTCGCCGCCGCCAACCACGGTGGAGCCGACGGTGGCCGTGTAGCCGGACAGGAAGTGGTAGGCGGCCGCTTCCTTGGAAAGGATCGACAGCGGCGGCAGCACGCCGCTCACGTCGCAGGTGAGGAACACGATGGCGGACGGTTCGCCGCCGCTGTTCTGCGCCACCCGAGCCTCGACGTGGCTGCGCGGGTAGCAGGCGCGGGTGTTCTCGGTGATGGACGAGTCGGCGTAGTCCGGCTGCCGCGTGGCCGGATCGATCGCCACGTTCTCGATGATCGCTCCGAACCGGATGGCGTCGAAGATTACCGGCTCCCGATCCCGGCTCAAGTCGATGCACTTGGCGTAGCAGCCGCCTTCCAGGTTGAACACCGTGCCGACGCCCCAGCCGTGCTCGTCGTCGCCGATCAGCAGGCGATCCGGGTCCGCGGAGAGGGTGGTCTTGCCCGTGCCGGAGAGGCCGAAGAAGAGCGTCACGTCGCCGCTCGAACCGCGGTTTGCCGCGCAGTGCATGGGCAGCACGTCCTGCGCCGGCAGGAGGAAGTTCTGCACCGCGAACATCGCCTTCTTCATCTCCCCGGCATAGCGCAGCCCAGCGAGGAGCACGCGGCGCCCGGCGAAGTCGATCATGACCGTGGCATCCGACGGCGTGCCGTCCCGCGCCGGATCGCAGACGAAGCCCGGCGCGTTGACCACCTCCCAAAGCGGCTTGCCGCGCGGGTTGAATACCTCGGGGGCGATGAAGAGCGCCCTCGCGAACAGCGCGTGCCAAGCGTACTCGGTGACGACGGCCATCGGCAGGTAGTGCTCGGCATGGGCGCCAACGTGCAGCGCCGCGGCGAACGCATCGCGCTCCGCCATGTAGGTCTGGACGCGTCCCCAGAGGGCGTTGAACACCGCGGGCGAGACCGGCTGATTGACGCTGCCCCAGTCGATTTCGGCCTCCGTCCCCGGCTCGCGGACGATGAAGCGGTCCTTCGGCGAGCGCCCGGTACGCCGCCCCGTCTCCACGGCCAGCGCGCCGTTCGCTGCGAACCGCCCCTCGCCGCGCAGCACGGCGAGTTCCGCCAGCTCGGGGCTCGGCAGATCCCGGTAGATTCGGGTATTGGCGGGGGTTTCGGCCTGCATCGCCATCGACGACCCTCCTTGGCAATGGCAGGAGTTTACACGACATGCCGTCCCCCGCCGCCGTGCCGCCCGCGCCGCGGAGGCGCGACCGAGGCCACCACCTATTCCTTGTAGGGCGGCGGTATCTCCGTGCGTTTCGCTAGAGGCGAGCCCAGCCGCGGTCGCAGTCGCTCGCGTTCGCCGGACTCACTGGCCACCGAAGCTCACCCCGCACTGCTCACGGAAGGCGCGGCAGAGCGGCCGCCTCGCACATTGGTGTTTGCGCCTCGCGCACCAGGTCGAGCGTCCCTGCGCGGCCCCGCGGGCACCCGCCGCGCCTGCAAGCCCCTGTTTCCGCTGCGGCGTCTGGCGACGGCGCGAAGCCCGGGCCGCGCCGCCGCGCTCCGGCCGCCCCGGATCCGCTTGTGCGAGATCGCCCGCTTCCGGTGTGAGCCTTGTGCCGACGATTTCGCGCCCGGCGCCCGCTAACGTGGCGGCATGGACGCTACCTACAAACGCCTCTACTCCGTGCCCCGCATGGTCGCGGACCTGGTGCGCGCCGTGGCCCCGGATCTCGCGCGCCGCATCGACTTCTCGACCCTGGAGGACCTCTCCGCCGAGACCGTCGGCACTCGCGGCCAGCAGCGGCGCGGCGACAAGGTCTGGCGCGCGCGCCTGCGCGGCGGCGGCCGCATCCTGCTGCTGCTGGAGTTCCAGTCCGACAAGTCGGCGGGGATCATGCCGCTGCGGGTGCTCGAGTACACCGCGCTGCAGCTCGTCCAGCTGCACCTCAAGAGGCGGCTGGGGACCGTCGGCCAGTGGCCGGCGGTGCTGCCCATCGTGCTCTACTGCGACGCCGCGCCGTGGACGGAGGCGGTGGAGATGCGCGGGCTGTTCGCCCCGGTGGACGCGGCGCTGGCGCCGCACCTGCCGTCGCAGCGGCTGGTGCTGCTTGACGAGCTGCGGGCGGAAGCGGACGATATGCCGCCGGGCAACCTGACGCGGGTGGTTGTCGGCTTGGAGCAGAGCCGGCTTCTGGAAGACCTGGTCCGCGTCACGGAGCCATTGGATCGCTGGATCGGCGGGGACGACAGGCTGCGGGGCGTCTTCGCGGACTGGATCCGGGAGATGGCGGAGGAGCTGGCGCCGGGGGCGCCGCCGATCAGGACGTTGGAGGAGGCGCGCATGACGCTGGTGGAACGCATCGCCGAGTGGCCCAAGCCATGGATCGAGCAGGGCATGGCGGAGGGCCGGAAGGAGGGCCTCACGCTAGGCCGGGAGCAGGGCATCGCGGAGGGATTGGCGGATCAGCGCGCCCTGCTGCGGCGGCTGGCGGCGTCGCGCTTCGGCGCCGCGGCGGGCGACCGTCTGGCGGCGGCGCTGGCCCGGGTCGCGGACGCGGAGCGCCTTGCCGATGCCGGCGAGCTGATCGTCAGCTGCTCCAACGCCGAGGAACTCATCGCGCGCTTAGGCCAGTTGCACGCGATGCCGGTCAACGGCGTTCCGCCCCGAGGGCGCTGATCGCCGGTCGCACAGGCGTACCCATCGCCGCACTTCCCAGAGTCTCGCCCTAGGAAACCCGATCTTGGTCGCATCAGGAGCCGTACACCGTTTGCGGCTGGCCCGCTGTTCCGGTTCAGACACATTTGGCACCGACCGGCCATGACTGGCCGAGCGGCGCCGGAAGGCGGGAAAGCCCGCCTCCCGACGCCGGATCGGGTAGCCTCCAGTGAACGCGAACCCACTGAAAGGAGGCCCGAACCATGAACATCGAGTCCATGCGCGTGCGACCGTACCACAGCATCGCGGTCGACGAGAACGTGCCGCCGGCGGCCGCCGAGCGGTACCGGACGCTGGAGCGCTTCGACCGCCTGCGCGCCGCCGACTGCGAGGAGGCCGAGGCGCTGGCCCAGGTCGGCATCAGCCGCCGCACGATGTATCGGTGGAAGCGCGCGCTGGCCGCCGGCGGCCAGCGCGCGCTTGCGCCGAAGTCCACCCGCCCGCATCGCGTCCGCCGGCGCGCCTGCAAGCCGAAGGACGTCGCGGCGGTCATGAAGCTGCGCCGCCGCTACCCGTTCATGGGGGATGCGCAGCGGGGGAAGGCGCCGCTGCACGCCATGCTCCGCCGCAAGGGCTTCAAGCCCAGCGTCTCCACCGTCGGGCGCATCCTCTCCCGCGCCATCGCCGGCGGCGCGATCCGCCCGGCGCGCTTCTGCGAGGGCCGCGTGAAGCCGAAGAGGAAGCGCGGGTTCGACGGCCAGTGGGCGCAGCGCTGGAAGTACGGCTCCAAGGCGACCCGGCCCGGCGAGCTGGTGCAGATCGACCACATGACCTACTCCCGCGACGGCCAGACCATCAAGGAGTTCGCGAACCGAAGGTTCGCCCGCCGTCCTGCCCCGTCTCCAAGTTCATGGTCGCCCGCGTCCACTCCCGCGCCCGAAGGGCGCGCCGACACCCGCCGGCAACGCCGCCCGCTTCCTCGCCGAGGTCGTCGACGCCATGCCGTTCCCCCTCTCGTCGATCCAGGTCGATGGCGGCAGCGAGTTCATGGCCGACTTCGAGGACGCCTGCGAGACGGCGGCCATCCCCCTCCACGTCCTGCCGCCCCGCCGGCCCCAGTGGAACGGCTGCGTCGAGCGCGCCAACCGCTCCGCCAGGATCGAGTTCTGGAACCGCTACGACGGCTCCCTCACCGTCGAGGCCGTCTCCAAGGCGCTGCGAATGTACGAGTTCTTCTTCAACTACCAGCGCCCCCACACCGCGCTCGACTTCCAGACCCCCAACGAGTACCTTGTCGCACAGGAGGCTGCTAAGGCCCAGTGCCAGATGTACTGAACCGGTACACAGGCTTGACATCGGACGCCCTTGGCGTAGGGTTGCCCCCAGTCTCTTCGTCGCATTGCGGGGAGGAACACGATGCCCCGTCGAATCGCAGTCTTCGCCATCGTCGGCCCTGCGCTGGTCTGCGTTGCGGCCGAAGCGACCGTGAACTTGGACGTCACCGGCGACGAGCAGGCGACGCCCCTCGTCTACGCCAAGGAAACGCTGCCGAAGAAGGCGAGCTTCGGCGGCCTCGGTGCCTACAGGCTGAACGACCTGTCGGGCGACCTGACGATCAGCGCCACGGTCGAGCCGCGCATGTGGCTGAGTCCAACCGTGCCGACCGTACTCCGGGTGGAGTTGGATGGGCTGGTGTTCGCTGGCGATCTCGCCCGCGCCGCAGGCGGCGGTTGCCTCGGCGGCTGGGGGCTCGCCGGCGAAGCGGGCGATCAGCGGGCCTTCTTCGACTGCATAGCGGGCTCAGCGGTCAGCGAGCGGGTGGAGCTGGACTTCGGCGCCGGGGCGCTGGCGCTCAGGCATCCGGACCGGGACGGTCGGGTGCGGCTCACCCGCTGGCTTGGTTTTCGCAACGCCATCTTCGGCTACCCCATCGCCTTCCGTTTCGGCGACACCGGCTGGCATACCGTGGTGCAGGCGAAGAGCGCCATCAAGACCACCATCGCCGAGCCGCAGACGCATATCGCGGCGGTCTCGACCTGGTATACGAAGTTCCGCACCGCCACGTCCACCACCGAGGCCGTGACGCTGGCGAAGAAGATCGAAGTCGCGCTCGTGCCGGGCCTGAAGGACGCCCGCGACGGCACGCCGTTCGCGGATCCGAATGCCGCGGACCCCGTGGACACGCCTTACAACGAAGCCTTCAGGAACGCCACCTTCACCCTCACCAACTCGGTGGGCGATGTCGGCTTCGCCAGCTACCACATCGCCAACGGCACCGCGCAGAAGAAGGGCGTCTGCCGCACGCCGGGCATCACCAGGATCCCCTTCAAGGTGGCGTACATGGCCAGCTCCACCGAGTTCGCCCCGGCGATCACCGTGCCGCCGGCGTTCGGCATCGCGGTGGCGACATCGACCCCGCCAGTGATCGCGGCAGGCGGCGAAAACCTCCCCGCCACCGGCGGCGTCAACGGCGAACTGTGCCTTGAGTTGCGCAAGGACACGCGCACCAACCGCCAGCCCGAGATTCCGGCTACGAACTTCAATCTGACCGTGGAGTTCACGCCGCCGGAGCGGCTCAAGGAGGGCAGCGCCGAACAGACCGTCGAACTCGCCGGCTTCGCCCCCGAGGGCGCGAGCCTCGAGCAAGAGGCCGCCACCCGCTGACGCGAAGCCGCAGCCGTTAGAATCGCCGGTCTCCGAGCAGACCCGGCGGCTTCACCTTGCAGCGCATCACCGAGGCACACTTCGAGCACTATCGCGACCACGGCTACGCCATCGTCGAGAACTTCCTGACCGAGGGCGAGCTCGCCGGCGCTCTTGAGGAGTGGCAGCAGCTGCTGCCCGGCTGGGTGGAGTTCTGCAAGGACGCCAGGGCGCCGAAGCCGGAGGGCTGGGATCTGGCGCGCCGGCCGCTGAACGCGCTGGCCTACCGGTTCCCCTTTCCCGGCGCGTTCCTCAACCGCATCACCTGCCATCCAGAGCTTATCGAGCTGGCGCAGCGCATGGCGGGCGGCAGCGAGATGGTCTGCGAGCAGTCACACCTCAGCTTCAAGTGCAAGGGCCATCCGGCGGACCAAGATCAGGGCATGCACTGCGACTACGGCAACCACACCCTCGCCTATCCGCCGAACGATCCCGCCTATTGGCAGACGGCCTACCTGCTCTACTACACCGATGTCACCGCGGACCACGCGCCCACCGCGGTCTGCTCACGCCAGCACTACCCGGAGAAGATCCTCTGGCCCGCCCACTACAAGCGCGAAGATCGGCCGGAGATCTACGACAACGAAGTCAAGGTGGTGGTGCCAGCCGGGTCGCTGTTCGTCTACAGCATGCGCACGTTCCATCGCGGCACGCCGTTCCTGGCCGAAGGCGGGCGCCTCGCGCACTTCATCACCTACGCGCCGGCGGCGTGGAAGTGGCTCGGCATCATGGGCTGGTCGGTGCAGGCCATCAAGCCCGAGTACCGCACCTGGATCGAGACGGCGACGCTTAAGCAGCGCGAACTGTTCGGCTTTCCCGCGCCCGGCCATGCCTACTGGACCGAGGAGACGCTGGCTGGCGTCGGCGCGCGCTACCCCGGCATGGACCTAGCGCCGTATCGGGAGGCGATGGGCGGCTGATGCCGACCCGCCCGGAAACGCCCGCCGATGGCGGTCCGGGCATCCCGGCCGCGATCCGCTGGCAGCGCGGGCGTTTGACGCTTCTCGACCAGCGGCGGCTGCCGGAGGAAGTCGTCTACGAGGCGCCGCAAAGCGCTGCCGACGTTGCCGGCGCGATTCGCGAACTGCGCGTCCGCGGCGCCCCAGCCATCGGCATCGCCGCAGCCTACGGCATCGCCATGGCATGGCGCGACGGGGAGGATGTCGCTCAAGCGGCAGCCTGCCTGCGCGCGGCGCGGCCGACAGCGGTAAACCTGTCGTGGGCGGTGCAGCGCATGATGCAGGCGGCGCAGGCGCAACGCGATCTGGTGCGCGAAGCGACCGCCATCCATGCCGAAGATCGCGCCATGTGCGAAGCCATAGGCCGCCACGGCGCGGTGCTGATCGAGCCCGACTGCGGCGTGCTCACGCACTGCAACGCGGGTGCTCTCGCCGTTTCGCATCTGGGCACCGCCACCGCACCGCTCTATGCCGCGCACGCGCTGGGCGTTCCGTTCCATGTCTACGTGGATGAAACCCGCCCGGTGCTGCAAGGCGCGCGGCTCACGGCCTGGGAACTCGGCCGCGCCGGCATCGGCCACACGCTGATCTGCGACAGCGCCGCCGCGCACCTGATGGCGGAAGGTGCGGTGGACCTGGTGATCGTCGGCGCGGACCGGGTGGTCGCGAATGGCGACACGGTGAACAAGATCGGCACCCGCGCGCTCGCCATCGTCGCGCAGTACCACGGCGTGCCGTTCTACGTCGCCTGCCCGTCGTCCACGTTCGATCCGGCCACCGCGACCGGCGCCGAAGTGCCTATCGAAGAACGCCCCGCGGACGAGGTGACGCGGCACGTCCCGGCACCGGCAGGCGTCGCCGTGCGCAATCCGGCCTTCGACGTGACACCGAGCGCATTGGTCACCGGCTACATCACGGATCGCGGCGTGTTCAAGACTTGCGACGGATTTGCAGCGCGACGAGCGTAGAAGTCGGTACAACCATTTCGGAGACGCCTCCATGACCCCCACCCTCACCCAAAAGCTCAGCATCGGCCTCGTCGCCGGGTGCCTGATCGCGCCTGCCGCTCTCGCCGCCGAGCGCCAGCGCATCGAGTTCCCGATCGACCTGGCCGAACTCAAGGCCGAAGCCGAGGCGCGCTTCGCCGCCGCCGACAGCGACGCCGACGGCATGATCTCGGCGGACGAGTTCGCCGCGATGGACCGCAGCGCCATGACCGCCGCCCTGCCGCGCGGCGATCGCCTCGACAAGAGGGGCAAGCGGCGGGGCCGCGATGGCCGCGGCTCCCGCGCCGGCGGCCCGCGACCGAACTTCGAGGCCCAGGACGCCAACGGCGACGGCAGCATCTCGCAGGACGAGTTCGCGCGCCCGCAGTCGGATCTCTTCGCCCGCGCAGACGCGGACGGCGACGGCGCACTCTCCGAGGACGAGTACCGCGGCCTGCGCGAAGCCGGTCGCGAGATGATGCGCGAGCGCGCCCAAGAGCGCACCTTCGCCCGCCTCGACGACAACGGCGACAGCGTGCTGACGCCGGACGAGTTCTCGTCCCGCCATGCCCGGCTCGCAGCCCTCGATGCCGACGGCGATGGCCAGATCAGCCGCGACGAGTTCCAGCGTCGCCCGCGCCGGTAGATTCCGGCCCGGCAACGCTGCCTTGGCGCCAGCCGCTTCCGACGAGGAACTGATGGCCCGCGTTCAGAGCCAGGACCGCGAAGCCTTCGCGGTCCTGGTCGAACGCCATCTGGACGCCATCCACGCGTTCAACTTCCGCATGACCCAGGATGCCGAGAGCGCCGCAGACATCGCCCAGGAGACCTTTCTGCGGGTTTGGAGCAAGGCATCGAGTTGGCGGCCGGGCCGTGTCAAGTTCACCACTTGGCTGCACCGCATCGCCCGCAACCTGTGCATCGACGCGCATCGCCGCCAGCGGCCGACCGAGGATGCCGATGTCGACACGATGGCGAGCGATGCCCGGAGCCCCGATCAAGCGCCCGCGGACATGGAGCTCGATGGCGCGCTGCGCCGGGCTCTGTCGGCTCTGCCGGAGCGCCAGCGCACCGCCATCGTGCTGTGCCACCGCCAAGGCATGAGCAACCGCGACGCCGCGCAGGTGCTCGGCGTCAGCGTCGATGCGCTGGAGTCGCTGCTCTCGCGCGCCCGGCGGTCGTTGCGCAAGACGCTCGCGGACTACCGCTGATGCCGCCGGAAGGCACTTGAGGGAGAATCGACCCATGCCGGAAAACGACCGACAGCCGAAAGCGCTGACCGAGCCGGACTTCGCGGAACTGCTCGACCGGCACGGCGCGGACCCCGCCCGCTGGCCCGCCGCGGCGCGGGCGTCCGCCGATGCCCTGCTGGCGCGTTCCGAGGGAGCGCGCAAGGCGCTTGCCGGCGCTGAGCGACTCGAACAGTCGCTCGCCCGCGTTCTTCCGGGCCTGCCGCCGCCGCTGGGCCTCGCAACGCGCATCGTCGCCAATGCGCCGCCGCGCGATGCTTGGCTGGACTGGTGTACGGTGCGCCTGTGGCGTCCGGTAGCGCTCGCCTGCCTGCCGCTCGCCTGCGGCTTCGTCGTCGGCAGCGGCTTTGTCGAGGATCCGGGCGAACTCGACGACGTGGCCTTGGTGGCATTCGCGGACAGCGGCCAGTTCAGCGTCTTCGACGAACCCTTGGAAGCCGGAGAAGAACCATGAGCACCAGGGCGCTGGTAATCGCGCTGGCTGTTTCCGCAGCGCTGAACCTGGGCCTCGTCGGCTATCTGGTCGGCGCTTCGGCGTTCGACCCGCCGAAGCGAACGGCGGCCGGCCTCGCGCCGATCTTCAACGTCGAGCGGCAGATGCGCTTCCTAGACGACGACCGGCGCCGGGAACTCGGGCCGGACCGCGACGAACGGCGGCGGATGCGGGCGGTGCTGCGCGACATTAGGCGCGCCCAGGGCGAGATCTGGGAAGCTGTGCGAGCCGAGCCCTTCGATCCCGACGCCCTCGCCGCCGCGCTGCAGAGGTTCCGGGAGCAGTTCGCCGAACAGCAGCAGATCAGCCACGCGGCCTTCATCGAGATCGCCGCCAAGCTCACCCCCGCCGAGCGACTGCGGTTCGCAGAGACGGTGCGGCATATGGAACGCCGGCACCGCCGCGAGCGGGAGCCTCGCCCGACGCCGCCGAGACCTTGACTCAGCGCTCGGCGCGGCGCTGCTCCAGGTCCAGCAGGAAGCGCTTCGCGGGCAGACCGCCGCCGAAACCGGTGAGCGAGCCATCCGCGCCTACCACCCGATGGCATGGGAAGACGATCGGCAGCGGGTTTCTCGCGTTCGCCGACGCTACCGCGCGCACCGCCGTCGGCCGATCGATGCGGGCAGCGACTTCGCCGTAGGAGCGCGTCTCGCCGTACGGGATGCGCCGCAGTTCATCGAGCACCGTGCGCTGGAAATCCGTGACATCGAGGCGACAGTCCAGCTCGAAGCACTCCCGCTCGCCCGCGAAGTACGCCTCGAGCTGCCGCTTCGGTTCGGCGAAGGCGCTGTCGCAGCGCTGCCAGTCGGCCGCCGGCACGCGCGCCTTGCTGCCCGACGGGAAGCTGATGAGCGCAAGCGCCTCGGCGTCGCCGCCGAGCAGCAGTTCGCCGAGCGGGCTCGGCAGCAGCGTGTAGAGCATGTTCAGGCTCCGAGCGAATACCACAGCAGCATGGTCGCATAGGCGCGCCACGGCCGCCACGGCTCGGCCTTGGCTCTGGCCGCTGCGCCCTTCGCGCCGAGCGCCTTGAACACGCCCCAGTCCGCGTCGGGGAACGCGTCGGCATCCCTTGCGATGCGCATCGCGGCGTACTCGGCGGTCCACGGGCCGATGCCGCGGATGCCGAGCAGCGCACTGCGCAGGGCGGCAGGATCGTGCAGCCAGGAGTCGCCGACCCCGCACACGCGCTGCGCCAGCGCCGACACCGCCCGGCCACGCGTACCCGGCATGCCAATGGCCGCGACATCGGCATCGGCGAGCGCCGCAGGGCCGGGGAACGCGCCGTCGCCGAACATCTCGCACAGGGTCTGCGCCAAGATGCGGGCGCGGGCGACGCTCACTTGCTGGCCGAGGATCGCCCGCACCGCGCCCTCGAACGCATCCCAAACGCCAGGCACGCGAATGCCCGGCGCGGTCCGTACCAGCGGCGCGAGCCGAGGCTGCCCGGCGAGATGCGCGTCGATGGCGGTGGCGTCCGCGTCCAGATCGAACAGCCGCCGCAGGCGTTGCCCGGCGTCGTCCGAAGCCACCGGCGCCGAGCGCGGAAGGGAAACAGCCACGGCGTCGCTCTCGAAGGTCGCAGCGAGCCACGCCTCGCTGCCGATGCGCCGGTGGTAGGTGCTGCCGGACACCCGCTCGATGCCGGGTACGGCGCGCCCCGCCAGAAAGGACAGCACCCACTCGGCGTTGTAGGGCGTCCTGAGCGGCAGCGCGAAGCGAATCGCGTCGTCTGGGGGCGTCATGCCTGCCTTGGGCTTCGCGGATGGGCTACGCTCTCAGGCGAGCGTCCGAACCGCAAGTGCCAATGACCGCGATCGCCGCACTCGCCCCTGTCGTCGTGCCCAAGCCGTGGGGCCGGGAGGTCTGGTACAGCGGCATCGAAGCGCGCGGCGAGAGCGGCGTATGGTTCGACGGCAAGCGCATGGCGCTTTCCGCCTTCCTCGCCGCCCACCAGCGCAGTGCGCCGCCGGTGCTGCTGAAGGCGCTGGAACCGAGCCGCGGCGACCTTTACCTGGAGCTGCACGAGCGCAAGCACGAGGTCTACATCGTCGACCGGGTGGACGAGGCGTCCGACGGCCTGCTGCTCGGCGTGGATGCCACCCGGCGGCACAGCCTCGGCGATGCCGCCTTCCGGGCGCGGCTGCTGGCGGCGGCGCGGCAGGGGGAAGCGCAAGGCTGCAGCGACGGCGTCGCGGAGTACATGAACCGCGTCGTCTTGCAGCCCGGAGACGCGGTCGCCATCCCGCCCCTGGTGCCGCACTCGCTGCGCCGCGGCGCGCATGTGATCGAGTTTCAGACGCCCGTGTTCGAGCGACGCATCCTGGCCGCCAGCCAGCCGGTCGCCACCCAAGCCGGCTGGGACAGCGCCACGGCCGTTGCCGTGATGGATGCCAGCACAGTGCCCGAGGTCGTGCCGCGAACGATGGCGCGCGTCCAAACGCTGGCCCGCGCCCCGGACTTCGCCGTGACGCGGCACAGGCTGCCGGCATCGGCAGCGCTCGCCCTGCCGCCCTGGGCCGTTGGCTGGGTCGCGGCGGGCGCCGTTCGCGGGGCCGGCGCCGCCTTCCCCGCCCGCTCGGCCTTCATCACCTGCGCCGCGGCAAGCCTTGCCGCCACGGAGGACGCGGAATTGCTGCTCGCCGAACCGGCCCGGTGAGGCGGCGCGGTTTCGTGTTCAAATAGCGTCTTCCCGTGGCGCAAGGGGCCGCATGGACAGCGTCGAAAACGAACTCGTGGTCGAGCAGATCCAGATCGGGCCGATGGCCAACTTCACCTATCTGGTCGGCTCGCGATCGACTCGCGAAGTCGCCGTCGTGGACCCGGCGTGGGACATCGACGGCCTGCTCGACCACATCGCCTCGAAGGACTACCGCCTCACCGCAGCGCTGGCCACGCACTACCACCCCGATCACGTCGGCGGCGGCATGGGCGGGAGCAGCATCGTCGGCATCGCGGAGCTGCTCGCCAAGAATCCGGTCAAGGTGTACGCGAACCGCGAGGAAGCGGACGGTATCAAGCGCGTCACCGGCGTCTCGGACAGCGACCTCGCAAAGGTGGACTCCGGCGACACGCTCGCCATCGGCGCCGTCGAGGTGGAGTTCCTGCACACCCCCGGCCACACACCCGGCTCGCAGTGCTTCCGCATCAAGAACACGCTCGTCTCAGGCGATACCCTGTTCATCGACGGCTGCGGCCGCGTGGACCTGCCCGGCTCGGACGCCGAGCAGATGTACCACAGCCTGCAGAAGCTGAAGACTCTGCCGGACGACACGCTGCTGCTCCCCGGGCACAACTACAGCGCGGTGCCGAACGCCACCATGGGCGAGGCCAAGCGGATGAACGCCTATCTCGCCGTGCGCGACCTGCCCACCTGGAAGCAGGTGATGGGCTGAGCGCCGGGCGCGCAACAAGCAACCATAGGAGACCGAATGGACACTGGCGATTTCAGAGGCTTCAACGTAGCGATCCGCGACCCCGGCATCGCCTGGTTCCGGTTCACCACCCCGGAACGGCTGAACGGCATGACGGCGACCATCAAGCGCGACCTCGTGGAGGCCGTGACCCAGGCGCAGATGGACAACGCCGTGCGCGTGGTGGTGTTCACCGGCAGCGGCCGCGCCTTCTGCGCCGGCGACGACCTCAAGGGCTACGGCCGGGACATTCCGGGCGATCAGCTCGTGCCCGACATCGGCCACGGCCACGACAGCCCCGTCGGCACCTACAACGGCCTGCGCACCATCTCGCAGCGCGTCAACACTGCCATCCGCGGCCTCGACAAGCTCAGCATCGCCGCCATCAACGGCGTCGCCATCCAGACCGGCTTCTCGCTCGCGCTGTCCTGCGACTTCCGCATCGCCGCCGAAGGCGCCCGCATGGGCAGCGCGACGCTGCGCTTCGGCCTGCTGCCGGACGAAGGCGGCCAGTACCTCTTGGTGCAGCTCATGGGCGTCGCCAAGGCGATGGAGTTTCTGATGAAGAAGCGCATCGTCGAGGCGGATGAGGCGGTGGCGCTCGGCCTCGTCACCGAGGTGGTGCCGGGCGCGGAGCTCGAAGACCGGGCGATGGCGCTGGCGACGGAACTCGCGAACGGACCGCAGGTGTCGATGCGGCTGCTCAAGCGCTCCATCTACAACGCCGCCGAGCTCAGCTGGGAACAAAGCCTCGACGAGATCGCCGCCAAGACCGGCATCTCGGACCACCACCCGGACGCCCGCGAAGGCGTGCGGGCGTTCCACGAGAAGCGCGCCGCCACGTTCAACGACTGGCTGAAGCCGAGCGACTGAGCCGCGGCGCGCCCCCTGCCTAAGCCTCCTCCGCGCGAGCTAACGCAAACGAGCCAACGCGAATATGTCGTACACCGGGGTTCCGCGACATGCCTCAGCCTCGCAAGGCATATGCGCAAGGCGTATAGTCTCCGCGTCGTTCACGAGAAACACCCGCCAAGGCAGCGAAAACAGGCATGAATCTGAGGCGCATCTACGAACATCTCGATCAGGACTCGCGGCGCGTTCTGCACGAGACCGCCGAGACCGCAGCCCGCGATGGGCGCAAGAGCATCAGCATCGAGTTCTTCCTGCTGGCAGTGCTGCGCGACCGCGCCATCGGCGCGTCGGTGATGCAGGCGCTGGCCAGCGCCGGCGCCGATGCGCCGGGCATGGAATCGTGGCTGGCGGCCGAGGTCGCCAGCGAGCCGCGCGGCAGCGTCGGCACCCTGCCCACGTTCGACGAGTCGCTCGCCCACCTGCTGCGCGAGGCATGGTCGCTCGCCTTCGACGAGTACGGCGACGCCGCGGTCGCGCCGACGCGGTTCTTCGAGACCGTGGCGCGGCGCGGCGACGCCTGGCCGAGGCTGGTGGCCGGGCTGCCCGGATTCGAGCGCCTGGACATCGCCGCGCTGGCGACCGGCGCGGCGCCGGCGCCGCCAGCGGAAGGCGTCCCCAGCATGACGACGGGCACGGACCCGGACTTCCCGGAGTTGTCCCGCTACGGCCGCGACATGATCGCCGAGGCGCGCGAGAAGGGCTTCGATCCCGTGGTTGGCTTGCGCACGCCCATGCAGGCCATCTCCGCGATCCTGCTGCGGCGGCGGCAGAACTCGGCGGTGATCGTCGGCGAATCCGGGGTCGGCAAGACCGCCTGCGCGGTCGGTTTCATCGCCGCCATCGCCGAGGGCGCGGCGCACGTCCCGGCGGCGCTGCGCGACACGCCGGTGTGGTCCCTCGACGTCTCCGCGCTGCGCGCCGGCGCGGCGGTGCGGGGCGCTCTCGAGGAGCGCCTGCAAGCGATCGTCAAGGAGGTCGCAGGCACGGGCATGGTGCTGTTCGTGGACGACATCCACCTGCTGCTCGGCGACCAGGGGCAAGGCGCGGATGCGCTGCGCAGCGTCCTCAGCGACGGCGCCGTGCGCATCCTCGGCACCTGCGGCTGGCGCGAGTGGCGGCGCCACATCGAGCCCGACGCCGGACTGGCGCGTCGAGTGGCGCCGGTGCGCATCCAGGAACCCGACGACGAAGAGGCGCTGAAAATCCTCGAGGGACTCGCGCCGGGCCTCGCCGAACACCATGCGGTAGCGTTCGGCGACAACGTGCTCGGCGCCGCGGTGGATCTGTCGCGGCGCTACATCGTCGGCCGCCAGCTGCCGGACAAGGCGGTCGTGGTGCTGGACTCGGCGTGCGCCCTGGCGCGCATGCACGATGTCGCCGCCATCGACGAGGGCACGGGCGACGCCGACGAGGGCACGGGCGACCGTGGCGATGCGCCGCCGACCACGACCGTCGTGGTGGAAGACAACGTCGCCGCCGTGGTCTCGGACCTGACCGGCGTGCCGATCGGCGGGCTGCTGTCCGATGCCAGCAAGGCGGCTCGGGATGTGGAACGCACGCTTTCCGAACGCGTCGTCGGCCAGGATCAGGCGCTGGCCCGCTGCGCCGCGCAGGCACGGGCCTACCTGGCGGGGCTTTCGGACCGCCGCAAACCGGTAGGCGCCCTGCTGTTCTGCGGGCCATCGGGGGTCGGCAAGACGGAGACGGCGCACGCCATCGCCGACGTGCTCTTCGGCGGCCGCATCCTGACCATCAACATGTCCGAGTACCAGGAAGCGCACACCGTCTCCGGCCTGAAGGGCGCACCAGCGGGTTATGTCGGCTACGGCGAGGGCGGCGTGCTCACCGAGGGCATCCGCCGCACGCCCTACTGCGTCGTCCTGCTCGACGAAATCGAGAAGGCGCACGGCGATGTGATCGAGATGCTCTACCAGGTGCTGGACCGCGGCTGGATGGAGGATGCCGAAGGCATCGAGGCGGACTTCTCCAACGCCCTCATCATCCTCACCACCAACGCCGGGGACCGCGTGGTCGAGCAAGCCGCCATGGCCGATCCGCCGCCGTACGAGGACGAGTTCAACCAAGCCGTCAACAAGGCTCTGGCGCAGCACTTCCCGGCAGCCTTCATCGGTCGCCTGCAGGTGGTGCCGTACTGGCCGCTCGGCGAGGACACGCTCGCCAGGATCGCGACCATGCGTCTCGACAGGCTTGCCGAGACCTATCGGGCGTCGCATCGCGCCGAGCTCGGCTTCGCCGCCGGTGTCCGCGCCTGGCTGACGGAGCGCGTCAAGACGACGCCGCAGGGGGCTCGGTTCCTAGACGGCATCATCGCCAGCTCCATCCGCCCGGCAGTGGCCCGGTACGTGCTCGACCAGCTCGCCGAGGGCGCAGCGCCCGGCGACGCCTACGTTGAGCGCGACGGCGACGGCGGCATGGTCTGCGCCGCCGGCGAAGCGCGCGACCGAGCTGCCGAGACCGATGCGGAGGCGCCGGCGCCGCAGTAGAACCATCGAGAACCGGAGCTACGCCGCCATGCGAGCCCTGATCGCCATGCCGTCGGTGCGCGGCGCGGTGTGCATCCAGACGATGCACACCGTCATCAACATGATCGAGACGCTGCGCGAGAACGGCGTCGATGCCGGATTCGCCTGGCAGACGTACGCGGAAGTGCATACCGCGCGCAACATGCTGACGCAGGCCTTCCTGGACTCCGGCGCCGATCTGTTGATCTTCATCGACGACGACATGGCGATCGAGTCCCACGTCGTGCGGCGCCTGCTCGGTGCCGGACTGCCGCTAGTCGGCGTCTACGCGCCGCCGCGCGGGCTGGACCTGCAGCGCTTCGCCGACTACATCCAGGAGGGTTTCTCGGTGCGCGAGGCCTGCCACGCCGCGGCGCCCCTCATCGGCCCGCAGACGCGGGCGGACGACGCCATCGTGGAAGTGGACTACATCGGCGGCGGCGTGCTGTTCATTCGCCGCGAGGTGTTCGCGACGCTCGATCAGGCGGGGCTGGCGCCGGCGTACGAGCATTCCTCGCCGGCCGGCGCCACGTCGTTCCGCGGCTACTTCAATCCCGTGGTGACGGACCAGCAGCTCACCGGCGAGGACTTCGCCTTCTGCCAGCGCTACCGCCAGGCAGGCGGGCGCATCTACGCCTACAAGGGCGAGGGCGTCAGCCACTTCGGGATGATGCGCTTCGACAGCTGAGCCGTGCCGCCGCGGATCGGGCACGCTCGATCCGTCGACGCTGCAGAATGTTCACTCCACTCCGCGTCGTCTTGGCGCGAGCTAGTGTACTATTGATCGCCAGAACGGGGCTTCGGAAGGCTTCCCCGTGGTCGAGAACCATCTCTCGACGCGTTGCCGCCACAGCCCCAGCGCCCAGAGCGAATGTGGAGGAGAGACACGATGGCCGATTCGAGCCAGCATCAGGTGGGCAGGGTTCGACCGCCCCGCGTGCAGATCACCTACGATGTCGAGGACGGCGGCGCGACGCAGAACCGCGAGCTGCCGATGGTCGCCGGGGTGGTTTCGGATCTTTCCGGGGATGCCGCGGACCCCTCCACCTACGAAGACCGCCGCTTCGTCGAAGTCGAGCAGGGCGGCGTGGACCGGCTGATGGCCCAGATCGCGCCGGAGCTCAAGTTCTCTGTGCCGAATCAGATTTCGGGCAAGGAGGACGAGGAGATCGGCGTCAGCCTGCAGTTCAAGTCCGTCGACGACTTCTCGCCGATGGGCATCGCCGCGCAGATGCCGTCGACGGCCAAGCTGCTCGAAGCCAGGCGCCAGCTGACGGACCTGTTCGGCAAGGTGGAGGCGAATGACAAGCTCGACGGCATCCTCGGCAGCATCCTCGCCGACGCCGACAAGCAGGCGAGCCTGCGCAGCGCGCTCGGATTGGACGAGGACGCCGAGGACTAGCAGGCAGCAGCCACGGCAGCCAACCACCGCATCGCAACACTTAGGAGCAGAGCGATGGCAGAAACGCAACAGGCACAGGCGGATGCGTCGCGCGAGGATACGATCCTCGACCAGATTCTCGACGAGGGCCGGCTGGCTCGGGACGAGCACCAGGTGGAAGGCGCGCGCAGCATGCTCGCGGGTTTCATCGAGGAGGCCACCAAGGCCGAGGTGAAGCTGGACGGCACGGCCAAGCGCGCCATCGCCGAGCGCATCGCGGCGCTGGACCAGCTCATCTCCGCGCAGGTCAACGAGGTGCTGCACCACCCCAAGTTCCAGCGCCTCGAGGCGAGCTGGCGCAATCTGGACTCGTTGGTGCAGAACAACGAGCTGTCGTCCTCGCTCAAGGTGCGGGTGTTCAATTGCTCGCGCAAGGAGATCGAACGCGACTTCAACCGCGCCCCCGGCTTCGACCAGTCGCACTTCTTCAAAAGCGTCTACGAGTCCGAGTACGGCACGCTCGGCGGCACGCCGTACACGTTCCTGGTCGGCGACATGGAGTTCGGCCGCTCGCCGCCCGACGTCCAGTTCATGCGCAACATCGCCTCGGTAGCCGCCATGGCGCATGCGCCGTTCATCGCCAGCGCCGCGCCCGGCCTCCTGGACCTCGACAGCTACACCGAGCTGGACCGTCCCATCGACATCGCCAAGATCTTCGAGTCCAGCGAAATGGGCAGTTGGAACTCCCTGCGCGACAGCGCCGACTCGCGCTATCTGGTGCTCACCGCGCCGCGCACGCTGGTACGCCTGCCGTGGGGGCCGGACTCCGCGCCAGTCGACGAGATGGACTTCGTGGAGGATGTGGACGGCAGCGAGCATGAGAAGTACCTCTGGGGCCCGTCCTCGTGGGCCGTCGGCGGACTCATCATGAAGTCGTTCGCCGAGCACGGCTGGCCGTCGGCGATCCGCGGCACCGAGAGCGGCGGCAAGGTGGGCAACCTGCCGCTGCACAGCTTCGCTTCGCTGTCCGGGTCGAAGATCTCCAAATGCCCGACCGAGGTGACCATCACGGACCGGCGCGAGAAGGAACTCTCGGACCAGGGCATCATCAGCCTCTGCCATGCGCGCAATACCGACTTCGCCGTCGTGTTCTCCGGCGCCACGGTGAATCGGCCGGCGAAGTACGTCGAGCCGGACGCCAACGCCAACGCCCGCCTCTCGGCCAGCCTGCCCTACCTGCTGGCGTGCTCGCGGTTCGCCCACTACCTGAAGGCGATCATGCGCGACAAGGTCGGCGGCTTCAGCTCCCGCGACCAGGTGGAGCAGTTCATGAACAACTGGATCGCCCAGTACGTCACTGCCGACGACACTGCCTCGCACGCCACCAAGGCGCGCTACCCGCTGCGCGAAGCGCGGGTCCAAGTGCGCGACGTGGATGGCAAGCCGGGCTCGTACACGGCGGTTGCGCACCTGCGACCGCACTTCCAGCTCGAAGAACTGACCGCTTCGCTGCGGCTCGTTGCCGAGTTGCCGGCCAGCGGGTGACCTGCCGCGCACGCCTTCGGCCACCATCGATGGGTCGGCGTCGGCGTCGAAGCAATACCGTTGCGCGCGGAGTGACCGACCGCCATGGCGTTTGACCGCCTGCTGGCGCGCAGCGCCCAGGCGAGACATGCGCATCCCGGCAGCTCCCAAGCGATCTTCGATGCTTGGATGGGGGCGTCGCGACGCCCGCGCGCCGCCATGGCGTTGGCCGGCGGCGATCCCGTGAGGGCCGCCGCCCTCGGCGGCAGCGGCTGGCAGCAATTGGCCGACGGCGACCGCATGGGCGCCTTGCGAATCGCCCGCGCCGAACGCGACGATCCGCCGATGGCGCTCCTGGAAGCCGAGACCATGATCGCTTCCGGCGCCATCGTCGCCGGTCTCGAGCGCTTGGGCGCCCTGCACCGATCCGCCAACGCCGCCGCCACCGTAGCGCTCGCCAGACGGCGCCATGCGCTGGCCGACTACCCCGGCGCGCAGCGCGCGGCGCGAGCGCTGCCGCTGCATGCCGGCGCGGCGCTGATCGGCGCCCGCGCGGCCTTGGCGGAAGGCCGGGAGCAGACCGCCCTCGCCTTCCTGGATCCCTTCCTGCATGGCGTCGCGCCGCTGCCGGACTCCGTCACCGCCGGCGGTCTCGCCGTGCTGGTGGCCACGGCCTTCGCCCGGCTCCGGCAGCACGAGCGGTTGCAGGCTTTCGCATCCCACCTGCTGGAGACGCCCGACCTGCCGGAGGACATGCTGCCGCCGGTGGCGCGCACCGCCTGGATCGCCGATCTCGGCAGCGCCGCGTGGGAGCGCTGGGATGGCGAGTCGCCCTGGCATGCGGCGGCGCGCCTGGAACTCGCCATCGTCAGCGGCGACGTGGCGCTGGCGCGGACGCTCGCGCAGCGGGCCGGTCCGCTGGCGGGGCCATCGGCAACCTTGCTGACGCTGCTGAGCGGCGAGTTCCCGCCCACCCAAGGCGCGGACTCCGTGCTGGCCGAAGGCGTCACGGTTCATGTCTGGCGGACCCATCCGCAGCGCTGGCAGCCGTGGATCGATGCAGCCCTCGGCACCGGCGCGAAGCTCGCCGTCTACGACCTGGCGACCAACGTCGTGCCCGAGGCGGCGGACGTCCCGCAGGCCGTGCTCGACGACGGCGCGCTCGTCGAACTGCTGCCGCCAAGGCCCGCTGCCGTGCGCGCAGGCGGCGCCGGGGTATGGATCGAACGCCCGTTGGGCGAGCCGTCCGGCGTCGGTCACGAGTGGCCGAAGGAAGAGGAGCAGCTGCTCGCCCGCGACCTGCCGCAGGCCCGGACGCCGGACGGCGCGGCGGTGCGCATCGTCGGCGAAGAGTTCGCCCTGCGCCGCGCCCGAGAAGGTCGCCCGACGCTCGTGGTCGCACCGCCGGGCGATCCGTTCTGGGCGGGCCCGCTCCCCGGACGCGCCTGGCCGGCCATGCGCGTGCTGCGCCGCGATCCGAAGGACGGATGGAAGGGCGCCGCGCGGCGCGCCATCGCCGCGGCGATGGACATGGCGCCGGAACTGGCAAGCGGTTCGCCAGGCGCAGGGCCGCGGTCGGCGGAGCGGCAGTCGACAGTTCCGCCGCGGCGCTGAGGAGGCACTCGAGTGGAGTTCAAGGACCCGGTCGGCGCCCACCAGAAGGCCGGCATCCCGCTGCTCGGAAGGGAGTGGCGCGACGAGACCATCGCAGACGACGACGTCTCCGGAGTGATCTTCCAGGACTGCGTGTTCGAGGATGTCCGCTTCGAGCGCGTCGCCTTCGAACAGACGATGTTCCTGCAGTGCCGGCTGATCGACTGCGCGTTCGCCGATGCCAAGCTCGTCAACACCCGCCTCGTGGGCTGCGAAGGCGCCGGTTTCCACGCAACCGGCGGCGAATTGCAGGACATCGCCCTCAGCGAGTGCCGGTTCGAGGCACTCGACTTCCGCCAGCGGGCGCTGCGCCTGGTGCTCGCGGAGAGCCGCGTCGAACGCCTGGCGTTCAGCGGTGCGGGATCGCAGCAGGACACGCTGACCATCTCCGGGTGCGAGTTCGGCCACGTCGAAGCCGAGAACGCCGTCTGGCACGGCGTCAGTGCCGTGGACGTCGACTTGCGCGGCTGGACGATGCCGAACGCCGAGTTCAACCGCTGCTGCTTCATTCGCGCCAGCGCCGACGAGGCCGACCTTTCCTCCGTGCGCTTCAACGCCTGCAATCTCTACCAGAGCTCTTTCCGGGGCACCCGGCTGCGGCGCGGCGAAGGAAGCATCTTCGCCGAATGCGACCTCGAGGAGGCCGACTTGGTGGAAGCCAGCCTCGCCGGCGCGCTGTTCGCCAAGTGCCGCGCGCCGAAGGCCCGCTTCGACCGGGCGCAGATCGAGCAGGCGATCTTCGCCGGTGCCGCGCTGGCGGGTGCCAGCTTCGCGGGCGCCTTAGCCACGCAGAGCGTGTGGACGGACGCCGACCTGACCGGCGCGAACCTGGACCGCGCCAGCGCCTTCCGCGGTGTGTTCCGCAACGCCGAGCTCAAGGATGCCAGCGTGGTCGGCGCCAATCTGGCAGAGGCCGACTTGCATGGCGTGTCGGCGCCTCTCGACGGCGCCGACACGAACGGCGCTCGAGGCACCATCGACTGGCGCGCCGACCGCGAGGCGGCGCTGCGAGCAGAAGGCGACGCCGGCCAGAGCGCCTAACCGAGGATGTGGGCTCTTTGCAGGGCATTGGGCGGCGCATGGCCGTCAGACCGTGGGCGCGACCAGCTGGTTGGGATCCGCGGCGAAGATCGTCCGGCCCTGCGAAAACAGCGCCGACATGATGAGCCGGTACTGGCACTCCCCGACGACGTCCCGGGACGCCACCAGAATCTGCGTGATCTGCCGGTCTTCGAGCAGCTTCTCCAAGCGCAGCATGGGCTGGGCCGGCGGATCGGCGACCTCGCGAACGACCGTGAACACCCGGACATCCCGAAACGCGGCCCACTGCGCGACGGCCGACACCTGCTCGTTGATCTCCTCCGTCTGGTGGGGCCCGGCCTTGGTGCGCGCGTAGATGGCCGACTTGCCCTCCGAGACAAGTACGTACCAACGGCCGGTGGGCGAACGCTCGCAAGGCACGGGCAGAATGCCCCGCTGCACCATCCGATAGGCGGTGATCCGCGAAATGCCCTGGTTGCGCGCCCACTCGGAAAGCCTGATGCGTCGCACGCCGCCGCCAAGAACGCTACCGTACATGGACACCTCCCCCTTGTTTCGGCGTCGAGCGAATCGGCACGCACATCATCCGAGCGGCCGAGGGCGCAGCGAGCCCGTTCATCGGCCCGCTATCGGCAGACGCAGGGCGTCGGTCGCCCGGCCAAGCACCGCGAGGCCCCCCAGCTCCGCGACATCGAGCTCGGCCGCCGGCACCACCGCGGGGTCGACCTCCAGATAGAAGCGCACGGTCGGCGACGGTGCGCCGATGAAGGCTGCCGCCAAGGCGTACAGCGAGCGCCCGCGCTGCGCTTCCCGCCCCCATTTGAGTGCGGCGGCGTCCGTGCCGCCTTCCAAGACGACTTCGACCCCGGCGGCAGCGAGGCGGCAGGTGGTGCCGAGGATCGCCCCGAAGGCGCCGACGCCGAGGCGGGCGGGCCGGGCGTTGCCGACGACAGCCCCGGCGAACTCGATCACCCGGACCGTAAGGCCCGTGAACGCTTCGACGAGATCCTGGAGATTGGCGGCCGAGATGGCACCCATGAAGAAGGGCGCGAATCCCAAAGCGCCGTGCGGCGGCCTGTTCCAGGTGGGTTCCAATGTTGCGTTGCGATCCGACGCCAGCGGCGCGGAGCGACCGACGATCTGGCTGACGGCGCGCAGGGTGGGAATCTCGCCGCCGCTTGCCAGCGCGAACGCCACGTTGTTCTGCGCCTGGGCCGTCTCCACCGCCTGCATGAACCGGTCGCCGAAGCCGTCCAGCCAGCGGGCGATGGCGCCGCCGTGCCGCTGATCCTGCATGATGCGCTGGATGTCCGCGGTCGGCAGCGGCGAACCCGGCGCGGCGATGCCGGGCGAGCGCAGCACGAGGCCGACGATGCCGGTGCCGGTCAGTTCCACTTCATCGATCTCGCCCGGAGGGAAGTCCAGCGACGGTTTCGACCGGTACGCCAGCCGCCCGCCGTCGGCATTGGTCTGGCGCAGCATCCAGCGCAGCACGGCCACCGCTGGCCAGATGTGCCAATGGCCCGGCGTCAGCAGCAGTTCGCGGATGAGCGGGTGCTGGCCAGCATCCACCGCCCCCGCACCGCTTGGCCGCGTCCGGGCGGCCTGCGACTCGGCAGCGAGAGGCAGGCTGGTTCCGGGATCGGGACCCGCCTGCGGCTGCGCGGCAACGAGGTCCCCGCTATCGCCATCCTCCCGCGCAAGGTTCACGGCGGCGGCGTCCCGCGCATCGCCCTCGGCGTCAAGCGGTCCGGACAATGATCTCCTCCACCTTGTTGAGGCCGCGCTGGGAATCGACCAGCAGCGCCAGCACGCGCTTGACCATGGCCGCGCTGACGGTGCGGCTCTCCCGCTTGTCGTAGTCGACGATCAGCGCCAAGCCGGGCTGCGGTTCGGTGCCGCGCACGGTGGCGATCTGCCGGAACGCGAGCGGGCCGAGGCCATTGATCCAGCCGGCGTTCTCGGCGCCGGGGAAGTGCTTGAGGTAGTCGCGCAGCATGTGCTGCTTGCGCGGCCCGCCGCCGAACGAGCCCATGCTGGATTGCAGATAGCCGATGAGCCGCTGCGTGGCCGCCGGACCCACCACGGCCGGCCGGTAGCGCGTCGGCGCCGTCACCAGGCGTCCGGCCCAATCGCCGGCGCTGTCGACCGCCGCTAGCCGGGCACCGGCGGGCACGCGCTCGGCGATGTCGCGGTTGCTGGCCAGCACGCTGGGCACCGCGAACAGGGCCTCCTGGCCGAGTCGCGCGTAGTCGAGCCCCTCGAAGTGGACGAGCACCTCGGCGACGTTGTTGGCCATGGTGCGGCGCGCACCCCAGCGTACCGAGGTGTCGCGCACGTCGCCCAAGCCCACCACTGGATCGAGGGCGTGCAGTTCGCCCGCGCCGTCGTACATCGACACGCTCTGCACCGAGTGGCACTCGACGCTGCGATAGCGCAGCGCGTCGACCCGCACCGGATGCTCCAGCACGCGCCCGCTGATCTCGAACGGCGTGCCGCTCGCCGGCCACAGGTTGACCACCGGGACGCAGTTCGTCGACACCAGGTTGCGCACGTTGGCGGCAGCGAGCGGCAGCGGCGCGGAGAACAGCAGACGAATCTCCGTGCCCGGCGGCGTCGCCACCGACGAGATGGAGATCAAGCGGAACTTCGCGGGGAACACCAGATACTCGATTACGACGCGGTGCGCGCGATGGCCCGCCGGGCGCGACGGCAGCGCCGCTTCTTCGGGGGCGAAGCCGTGAAAGCGCAACGCACTCGGCGGCAGATGTCTGGTCTGGCCGTTCGGCAGCGCCACTTCCACCGCGGCGAGCGAGGTGTCTATGGCATCGATCAATGCAGCGGCGCCGAGTTCGTCCGCGCCGAGGCAGAACAGCGGCTGGCCGCCGGTGGCGCCGCGGATGCGCAGCGCCAGGCCGTCCACGTAGCGGCCCGCCGGCCCCAAGCGCTGGACCTCGAGTGCCGCATTGCCAGCGAATACGTCCATGGTGGTGGCGAAGCACGCCAGCGCCTGGCCGCCGGCGTGGAAGTCGAACCGCGTGCCGCGCCGGATCAGCTGCGGCTCGCTGCCGCCCACCAGTTCTAGCATGCCCATGGATGGCACGGGCTCCGTGATAGCGGGCGCGATCATGCTGAGGATCGCCAGCGGGATCTCGGAGGCCTGCGACTCGACCATGAGCCTGAGCCGCGCGGTCAGCAGCGCCGCGCTCTGCACCATGCGCTCGACCGAAGGATCCCGCGACGGCCGCGGGCCGATATCGAGCCGGCTGGCGATGGCCGGGTAGCTCGCCGCCAACTCGCGGCCGTCGTCGCGCAGCGCCTGCAGCTCGGCGACGTAGGCGTCCACCAACTGGCTGTCGATCACCGGCCGGCGCCTCCGAGCACGATCACTTCCGCGCCCAGCCCGCCGCCGCGACGAGGGGTGAGAATGCGTACGGAAACGGTCTCGTCCGCGGGCTCGACCAGCGTGGCGCGCAGTTCGAAGACGAAGTCCTGGACATTTGGGACAGGCACGGCGCGCACATTGACCAGCCGGGGTTCGAACTCTTCCAGAGCGGCCTCGATCTGGGCGGCCAGGAACCGCCGATCTTCCGGGGACGATGGGCTGAGAAAGACGGTGCCGGGCAAGCCCCAGTTGAGAACGCCCGGCATGCGGCGGGGGAACGCGCGGCGCGCACCCAGAATGTCCGCCACATCCCTCGCGAGGGCGTCCAGGCCCGGGGGAGTGGGCGACTCGAACCGATCCAAGAGTGTCGATTTCATGTCTTCTACCCCATGCGGTCCATCCACTCCCTGATGGCCACCAAAGAGTCTTCCGGTCGCCGCCTGCGGCCGCCTACCACCAGACCTTTCACTCCGTAGGAGCTTACTCTATTATCGGCGTTGGTGAAGGGCCGAACTGCCCGGCTTCGAGGGCTAACAATGCACGTACTTGAGTGGCGTTCCGACGCTGCCGCAAGAACGCGCAGCGCCGCCATGCTGCCAGCGACCGTGCTCCTGGTTACGGCCTTGCTCATCGGGTGCGCTGGCAACCGCGAGAAGCCCACCAAGCCCCGTCGCCTCTCGCTGGACTCCGTCACCCTCGTCATGGCGGCCGACGTCAACGACAACTGGCCGGTCGCGGTGGAACTAGTGCGCGTCGCCGATGCCGATCTGCTGCGCCAACTGCTGGTGATCGAGTCAAGCGGCTGGTTCGATGGCGAAGGCGACAAGTTCCGCAGCGCGAATCCGCGAGAGCTGTTCGACATTTGGGAGGTGGTTCCCGGCACCGTAGTGGGACCGATCAGCGTGAAGGCCCGCAAGCGCGTTGCCGGCGTCCTGTTCTGCGACCTGCGCGGGCGCGTGCCCCAGCGCGTCGAGCACCAGGGGTCTATCGTCGTGCGCATCGAGGACGAAGGCTGCAAGATCGGCACGGCGCCGCCACGGCGGCGGTGGCCCACCAGCATTCTCGGCTGGCTGCGCGGCGGTGGCTGAGCCGTCCTCCGCCCGCGCCGCGCCGCAGGCGCCAGGGTCCGGCTTCGCCTGAACGGCGACGCCGCGAGCAAGTGCCGAGGGAGTGCGGCCAGAGCCCCGGGCAGAGCCGAGAGAAGCGCCGAGAGAAATGCACAGACAAGCGCGGAGAGACCGCAGACAATAGAAGGAACGAGAGACGACGATGTTTGCCCCGATGATCCCCGATGCCGTCTCTTGGCGGAACGGCTTGGTGCTTGAGCCGGCCCACTTCGTGCGCACCGATCAGCGCCAGGCGGCGATCGCCCACCTAGCAGGTCTGCTCGCGGACCCGTGGCCGTGGGGATTCACCGGCCTCACGGTACACGAGACCGCGCTCGCCGCGGCGCGCCTGCACGTGGACTGCGAAGGCGTCTTCCCCGACGGGTCGCCGTTCAGCGGCCGCGAGCTGTCGCTGCCCTTGGCGGGGCGCGATGGCGCGGAACAGCGGTTCCGCATCGCCCGCAACGGCGACGGCGTGAGCCTGGAGCAGAACGTCGACGCGCCGCACGCGACCGCGCTTCCCGTAGCGCGGCTCATCTTCCACGGCGGGGTCTGGCGGCAGGTGCCGGATTGGACGGCGCCAGCCCTCTTGATCGACGCCGAGCACCCGATGCGCGCGGACCTCAACCGCCAGCTCGGCACGCTCGCCGCTCTCGGCGCCGGCTTCATGGCGACGCTGCGCGTCTCCGGCGTCGAGGATCGGCCCGGCGCCCGGGTCATCAGCCAAGTGGCAGCCGCCCTGGCCCAGGGCGTGGGGGTGCTCGAGGCGCTGCTGGCGAGTCCCATGATCGCGCCGGGGCGGCTCGGCCTCGAAGCGCTGCGGCTGACGCTCGGCGTACGCAGCGCCGCCGGCGTCTTCGAACGCTTGGAGGGCGCGTGGGACCCGGCCGACCAGCGCGGTTCCGTGCGCCGCCTGCTGCACGAAGCCGAAGTCACGGCCGCCGGCGTCGGCCTGCCCTTCCGCACCAACCTGTTCCGCTCCGACGAAGCGGGTGGCCTTGTCGTCGAAGGGCTGCCGACCGGCCCGCTCGTGCTCGCCATCGAGGCATCGCGACCCGGCGGCCTGATCGCCGCCCGCAACTGGTTCGACGGCGCCGCGCTGGCGGTGCCGGACCGCATCCAAGAGGCGCTGAATCGGCGCGTCGCGGGCTGTACCCGGCGCCCGATCCCCAGCGACCCGCGCATCGGCATCTCGACCGGCCCGCTGCTGGCGCTGTATCGCGTGGAAGCGGACGCTTCATGGCGCGGCACGGGGACGGATCTGGCGCTCGCGGCGAAGACGCCGCCGCCCGCGAACACGTCGTTTTCCGTGCTGATCCCCGACGAGGGCGGCGACGAGGCGGCTGCGGCCATGCCGGGGATGCTGCGTTGAGCCTCGGCTACTCCGTGGCGATCGCTGCGGTACCGTTCCTCGAGCTTCTCGATCAGGAGGAGGAAGCGCTGGCGTCGCAAGTACTCGGCGCGGAAGGCGTGCCGGTGGCGGCCGAGGCGATGGACAAGTGCCGGCGGCGCCTCGCACTCGGCGTGGATACGTTCGTCCGAGCGCTGCCGACCCTCGTGCGCAACGATGCCGGCACCGCGCGCGCCGCCGCCTACGCGCTCGTCGGCCTCGTCGACGAACGCATGCTGCACCACCCCACCGGCGGTCTCGATCGGTGGCGGGACCGGCTGCTCGAGTTCGAGCTCTACGGTTCCGCGCTGGCCGGCCAGGAGGTGATCCAGCGCGCCCAGGCATGCTCGTACGGTCCCGGCGACAGCGGTGCCGATACGCCTTCGGAATTCCTCCTCGCGCCGCTCTATCTCGGCGTCCTGCGGGCCGGCTTCGAGGGTTCGCTGCGCGGCGACCCGCTGGCGCTGACATCCCTCATCACCGCCCTTGAAGAAGCCGTCGGCGCAGCGCGCGGCAGCACGGAGCAGATGTCCACTCGGGAGCGGCCGAAGCGCATCTCCGTCTCGCCGTGGGCCTTCGCCGGACTCGGCATCGGCGCCTGGCTCATCAGCGGCCTCGGCCTTTGGGCGACCGTGCCCCACGAATCGCTAGCCGATGCCGAGCGCATCCAAGAGCGGATCGAACGCGCCCTGCCGGTCGTTCGCGAGGCGCCGCACCCGCTGGACCGCAGCGTCGGGCCCACGCCGCCGGCCTCCACGCCAGAGCGCGCGGAGCGAAACTCGGACGACGCGCGCTAGGCCATGGGCGAAGCCATCACCACCCTGGTCAGCCGCCTGATGTCCGGCGGCACGTTGGAGATCGTGCTGCTGATCGTGCTGATCGTGGTCGCGGTGGTGCTGCTGCTCGTGGCGCTGTTAATCCTCTGGAAGCTCCTCGTGCTACTCGGCAAGGGCCTGCTGTGGCTGTTCCGCAACGGCGGCGAGTGGCTCCGAACACGCGGCGCAGCGAAGCGCGAGGCGCAGCTCGCCGCGCCGCCACCGGTGGCGACCGGGTGGGCGACGGCACCCCGCATCCGCCTCGGCAAGGCGCTGACCGAAGCCGCACGGTTCGCCGATCCAGACGCCGTGCGGCTGGTGGTCGTGGCCGGCGATGGCTTCGCCGACGTCTGCCGCGGCCTCGGCGTGACGCCACCCGGTCTCGGCAATATCGGCATCGCCGCTGGGCGCGACATCGTGCTGATCGACGCCACGAACGCCGATCGCGGCGCCCTGCGCCGACTGGCGTCCGCGCTGCCGTGGCGGCGCCCCGCAGACGGCGTCGCGGTACTGGTCTCGCCGGAGGACATCCCGGCCGACGCCGTCTCCCGAGCGGCGAGCTTCGCGCGCGCCATGGGCATGCGCACGGCGCTGCACTTCGTGCTGCCCGGCGCCAGCGAGCTGGCGGCTTGGCAGATCATCGACTCGCAGAACCGCGATGCCAACCAGGTGTGCGCCAATCTGGCCGAGGACGGCGCTCGGCATTGGCTCGGCGGCGGCTCCCGGAAGGGCCTGAAGGACATCGCGGTCGCCCAGTCGCGAGGCCTGCCCGGCAGTCTGGCCCGGGCCATGGTGGCCGCCCCCTCGTCCGTTCTGGATGTCGCCTCGCTATGCCTCGGCGGCGTCGGACTGCGCGGCGCGGCGCACCAGAGCGTCGAACGCACGCGCCCCGCGGCAACGCCCAGTTTCGCGATGTGGGCCGGCATCGGCGCGCTCGCCTTCGGTCTGGTGCTTTCCGGGCTGGCGATCGCCGAGGGCCTGAGTCGCGCCGTATCGCTGGATGCGGCGCTCGGCACGGCCTATCGGGAAGCGCAGATGCCTTGGCGGGCCGAGGGCATCGACGCGATCCCCAACCCCGCTCGCGTACGCCGCTTGAGCGGCCTCGGCGCCCGCCTCGCCGAGGCGTCTTCCTTCTCCGCCCTTGCGCCGCTGGCCGGTCTCGTACCCGGCGAAGAGGCGCCGCGCGACCTCGGCGCGACGTTCCTCGAAGCCTATGTTCTGGAGCCGCTGGCGACGGCGCTGGATCGGCGGATCCGCCGCGCCTTGGCGCCGAGCGACGACCCCTACGCCTGGCTCGCCGATGTGCGCCGCGCCAGCGAGTGGATCGCGGCCTGGGAAGGCCTCGACGACGACCCCGAGCAAGTGGACCTGCGGCGCCTGTTCGTCACCGCTTTCGGCGACGACGAAGGCGTTTGGATGGAAGGCACGGACATCGCCCTGGCGCGCACCGGCGCACGGCCGCCTTCCCCGGCGAGGGGCGGCCTCGACGTAGACGCCCTGACGACGCTGGCGCGCGAGAATTTCGTCCTGACCATGCAGCGCTGGGCCGACAAGTCCTACACGAACGGCCCCGTGGCGCAGGCGGTGCGCCGGGCCATCGACCGCAGCGCCGACTGGCGGCAGCAGCACCGGGCGCTGCTCGATCTGCGCGGCGCACTGCAGGATCCGGGGCAGGCCTGGCTGACCGCAGCGAAGGACCGCCCGGACCACGAGTTCGAGTTGCCGGTGCTCGGCAGGGCGCTCGGCGTCTCCCTGCTCGGCGAGGTCACTGCACTGAACGCCAAGGCGGCGGTCAGCGAAATCCGCATCGACGCGCGCGACGCCACCGACTACTTCATCCTGCCCGACATCGGGCCGATGCTCCTGCGCGCCAGCGACGGCCAGCAGGGCACCGGCGGCGGGCCGGCGCTGACGCTGTCGCCGGATGCCGAAGCCTGGCTCGCCTTCCTGGATCGGATCGCCAATGCCGGCTTCGCGGAACTGCCTCGGCAGGCGGGCCCGACGCCGCAAGGACTGGTGACCGTGGATGTAGTGTCGATCAACGAAGCGCGACGCCGACTGCGGGTCTTCGATCAGTTCGCGTCCGCCCTGCCGACTCAGATTCCGCCGGAAGTCGCTCGGAATCTGGTCTCCGAACTCACCGGCGAGGTGATCGTGGATGTGACGAGCGGCGTCGAGAGCGCGCTGCGCCCGCGCACCGTGCTTGGCGCACCGAGCCAGAGCGCGAGGCAGCTCGCTCGGGCCGCGCCGGCGATGATCGACCTCGAAGAGATCGAGTCCTGGATGCGGGACCGCCGCTTCGACGCCGAGGGAGACCGCCTGCTGGAAGTGCGCGCCCGGGTCGCCGAAGGGGTGCTCGATGTCGGCGAGCAGGCACTGTCAGAGGAGGACCCGCTCGGCGTCCACCTGGACCCGGCGGCCGACTCCAGCGCCCTCGTCAGGCGCTTCGAGCGCGGCGTCGGCTACCTCAAGCGCGACTTCGAGCAACTGGCCGAGCCGTTCCTCGATCCGGCCGCGGAGGGCGGCAAATGGGCCGCGGTGAACTGGCAGAACATCGCCACGGACCTCGCGGCCTACGACCGCGGCGAGACGGACGCCGTGCTGTCCGGCTTCGAGGGCCTGGTGCGCGCCCACGCCGAAGACGCCGAAGCCGCCTGCGAAGCGCCGCGCCCGGTCACCTCGGTGGGGCGCGACGACTACGTCGCGCGCGCCGTATCCCGGTTCCGCTCCGAGTTCGACCGCATGTGCTCCGGCCGCGACATCCGCCACGCCGAGCGCGAACTGCAAAGCCTCATCGAGTACTACGACCGCTACGTGAACTGGCTGTGGCCCTACTCCCGGGACAGCCGAGCCAACGAGATCGCCGTCGGCGCGCTCGACGACTTCGCGGCCCGGCTGCACGAGGCCAGCGACGCGCTCGCCACCCTGGAATCGGAAGCTGCCAGCGCGTTTCTCGAGCACGCCGCGTTCTGGACGCTCAATGACGATGGCAGCGCAGTGGTGCGCTTCCGCATCGCCTGGCGCGCGCGACCGAGCGAGGAGGAGTTCGCCGAGAACGTCATCTCGGTGTCGCTCGACGGGGCGGATGTCGACGAAGACGGCGTCTACACGTGGCGCTACGGCACGCCGTTCGCGATAACGCTTGCGCTGGCCAGAAACTCGATCTACCGGTTCCGCGATGCAGACGATGACGACGGCTACCGACTCACGCTGTCAGCGACCGGCAATGGCGCCCTGCTGCGGGTGTTCTCCAAGCTGGAGCGCGGGGCGCTGCTCGTCGAAGCGCCGCTGACGACGCAGGACGGCGAGGCCGTGCAGGACGAACAGGACGCGGCGGCGGAACCGGTGCTGCGGATCACGGCGCGAGTAGGCAGCGTCGAGGGCAGGCCGCTGTCCATGCCGCCTTTCGCGAAGCACGCGCAAATCTTCGCCGGTGCCCTCCGGTGACCCGATTGCGTACCTGAAGGAGGCGAATCGATGGACCTTTCCGAACTGACCGCGCCCGTGGCCGACGACAATCCGTGCGGGGCGGATCTGCAGTGGGATGCCGACATGATGGCGCTCGAACAGACCATGCTGGCGGCCGTGGCCGAGGACGAGGCCGTGGTGGAAGGCGAGCAGGTCGCCCGCGAGGTCGGGACATTCGACGATGTCATTCGCATGGCGGAAGCGCTTTGCGCCCGCACCAAGGATCTGCGCGTGCTGGCCATCCTGGCGGAGGCGCACTGGCACGCTGGCGGCCTCGTCGCTTTCGCCGACGCCATGGCCGCCCTGGTCGCCGTGGTCGAAGCATGGCCGGACGTCGGCACCGGCGTGCATCCCCGGGCGGATCCCGAAGACGGCGACCTCGCCGAGCGCGCTGCGCCGCTCGGCAAGCTGCTCTACCGCATCCCGGTCTTGGCGCGCACCGTAGGCTGGGGAGATGGCGAAGCGACGGGGGACGAGCAGCGCGATACGGCGCTGCTCCTGCACCAAGTGTTCGCGGAGTGGGAAGACCGTCTCGGCGCCGCCCTGCGCACCAGCCTGCCGGCCGCCGGCGAAGCGTGGCAGGCGCTGCAGCCGTTTGCCCTCCTCGAAGCAGACCCCGCGGCCTTGCAGGACACGGACGCTGCGCCCGACGCCGAAGGCACCGAGGCCCGGTCGGCGGCCCCGGCCGATCCCTGGCAGTTGATCGAGCGCGCCGAAGAACTCATGCGCATGACCGCTCCGCACTCCCCGGCGCTGCCGGTGCTCGGCATGCTGCTGCGCTGGCGGAACATGAACATCATCGATGTCATGCTCGCCATGCGGGCTTCCGGCCTGACGCTGGAGCAGCTTCTGGAGGCCATTCGCATGCAGATGGAGCAGCAGGTTTGACGGCACCCTCCGCCGAGCGAGCCGCCGCATCCGGCGTGCGGGGCATGGAAGAGCCCGCGGCGGGCGAAGCGGCCCCGCCCGCATCCTCCATCATCGAGCGCATGCTCGCCGAGCGGCAGGCGGGGTCCGCGCGCCAAGGCGATCTTCGCCAGACCGTGGTGACCGCCTGGCAGGAGGGCCGCTGCACCCTCGCCGGCGGCGTCGTCGCCATCCAAGCCGCATCATGCCTGCTGCGGCCCGCAACCGGCGATACGGTGCTCGCCTGGTGCCCCGACCAAGGCGGACCGGCGCACGTGGTCGCAGTGCTCGCCAGGGCGGCGGACGGCCCGGCGGTGCTGTCCTCGGCAGCGCCCTTGGCGATCGAAGCACCGAGCGTCGGCATCTCCGGCAAGGTCGTGCAGATCGGCTGCGAAGACTTGCTGACCCGGGCCAAGAATGCCCACGCCGTCGAAGACACGCGAACGGAAACCGCACGCGTGCGCGTCGCGCAGATCGGCACAGACATCCGCCGCGCCACGACGGTGGACGACGAGGTGGTGGGCACGCTGCTGCAGCGCACCGGCACCTGGATCTCCAACACGGCGCGCGAAGCGCGCTTCAAGGCGCGCAGCTTCCTGTTCGACTGACCGCCCTCACGACGGGCCGCTCATCACCAAAGCGCGCTTCCCGGGCGCATCCCGAAGCCCCCGCGGTTGAGCACCGACGAGAGGACGTCGTCGCCGCGGGCGCTCATCTGATGCAGATCGGGGCTGAGCAGGGGGTCGGCCGCCACCTGCCAAGGCACCTCGTTGAACATCACGATCTCGTCCAAGTCGTTCAACTGCGCCAGGTTGAACACCGCGCCGCCGGACTGGGTGACGTTCACGTACGCGTTCACCGTCTCATGCACCCGAGGCAGCGAGGCCGCCTTGTCCACGGACTCGAACGTGTCCGGCACCACCCGATGCAGTTCGCGATTGACCACGGTGGTGAGTGGATCGGTGCTCTCCCAGATGTCCTCGATGACCGCGAAGCTGCCGTCCCGACGGCGGATGGCGGGGCCCACGGCCTGGTCGATCTCGCTAGTCAGCACTGGCGAGAGCAGTTGGTACGTGTTGTCGTTAGGCGTCACCGAGACCGGCGGCAGGGCGTCCGTCGCCTCGCCGGCGAAATCCACCCTGGTGATGATGATGTCGCCCTCGAACTGCAGCTTGATGGCGGCCGGGCGGTCGAGCCCGGCCGGCTGCACCACCGGCGCATTGACCAAGTCTTCCGTGCTTCCGAGCGAGTCGGTGAGGATCGCTCGGCCGCTGTCGTAGTCCACATTCGTGTAACTCGCGCGCGCCGCGTCCGTGAAGTCGTCGCTCATCTTGAGCTCGTCGAGGCGGGCGTAGATGGAGTCCGGCGCCTGCTTCTGGAAACCGAACACCAGGGTGTTGTAGGTGCCCTCTTCCGCGATCTCGATACGCCGCCGGGTGATTTCGTAGATGTCGTCCCCCGGCATGGTCGTGTCCGCCGGATTGTCCACCAAGTCCGCGTTGTAAGGCGCGAACGGACCGCCTTGCGCCGTCTCTTCCGGCGGCACGACCCAAGCGTTCGTTTCGGGATCCCAGACAGAGCCGGGCGGCGGGTCGGACTCGCCGAGCAGCCTGTAGGCGTCATCGACGGCCGCATCGTTCGGCGGCGGCGGATCATCGGCGGGCGCCGGCACCCACTGCCGCAGATCCTCGTCCCAGACGTGGCCCGGCGGGCCGTTGTTGGGATCGTCCAGCGCCTGAGCCGGGGGCGGGTCGGCGGCGAACCGCAACGGGTCGTCCTCCACATCCACCGCGAAATCCACCTGCCTGCGCAAGACGGCCGTCCAGTCCTCCGCGGTCGCCCGCCGGTGCTTGCTCCTGACGGCCTCCAGCCACTCCTCGTGGGTCATCAGCTTGTATTTGTCGGCGTCCGGTTGGATTTCCCGGTGGCTGAAGGTCCGGCGATGGTCTCGGAAGGTGAAGTCGCCGTAGATCGGCTCGTCCACGACCTCCACGTCGCCTGGGTCGATATTGCCGACGCGATAGATGTCGCCGGCCGCCTCTTCGATCGCGTCCACGGGCGTGTTGGGGAAGATGTCGTCCCAGTCGCCGTCGTCGAGCCTGCCAATGGTGACAACGACTTCGTCGAGATCGCTGTCCGCGCCGCGAGCAGTCACGAACACGGGATCTTCGACCAGCGACCGCTCGATGTCGACTTGGTTCGCCCGCAGGTCCAATCCGGCTTGCACGTCGTCGAAGGTGGCGGCGTCGTCGGAGTCCAACTGCCTGTTGCCGAGCAAGGGATAGATGGATTCGGTCTGCACGATGTTCTCGACTTCGTCCACATCGTCCGCCGCGGAGGACGGCAAAAGGCCGAACGTCAAGGGTATGGGCGGGTTCGCCGCGTTTGTGTCGACGATGTCGCTGAGCAGGTCGTAGATCTTGTTGTACTCGTCGACGACCATCGCGTCGATACTGTCGATGATGCTGCGGATGTGATCGGCCTTGGCCAAGTCGGCTGCGTTGGCCGTGTCGCTGTTTCTGAGCGCGCCGGAGCGGACGATGAAATAGGATTCAAGCTCTTCCAGCATGCGATACGCATCCACCGGGTCCCCGCCCTGCAGGACCTCATGAATCTCCGCTCGCTTGTCCAGATCGTCGATGAAGTTCCTGGTCACGCCGTTCTCGTCCGTGTGGGCAAGCGACTGCAGGGCGGCGAGCTGCGCCAGCGGTCCGTCGTCGATGTTGTCCAGCGCCTTGTTGACTTCGTCGACCTGGAGCTGGGTCGCATCGTCGAGGTTCAGATTGGCCAGGTAGTTCCGGTAGCGGGTGAAGTCGAAATCGTCGGGAATGCCGCGCAGCTGCCGCCAGTTGTCGCTCACATCCACCGGTGCGAAAACGACAGCGCCCGGATCGAAGAAGAACCCCGGCGGCAGCTCGGCGTTGATCAGGTGCTTCGTGTCGCCGAGAATCACGAAGATGTCCTCCCGCCAGCGATGTACCAGAGCGATCGTGTCGGTGTCGTCGCCGAGGCTGAGGATGGTCGACTTCGAGAGTTCGATCAGGTACGGCGTCGGATCGTAGCCTTGGCGGATCACATGCATGATGTGGTCGTAGAAGCTGCCCTCCAGCGACAACCGGCGCAGCAGTTCCACATCCTCGAAATCGGCCGCATCCTTGCGCCGCTGGACATCGGCAAAGCCGGCTTGGAGATCCTCCAGCACGGAGTCGAAAAGGACGTTGCTAGGCAGCGGCAGGAATCCGGTTGGGCGCACCGCCTCGGCCTCCTTCAAGGCGTTCTGCCAGATCACGAAGGCCGACGTGTCGATATCCTGAAGCGCTTTGCGCAGGGCATCGGCCTTTTCGAGATTGCCCGTGCGCCGCGCCACCGCCTCCATGTCGAGGATCTTCTGGTAGGCATCCGCGGCGTTCAGCCTCAGGCGCGCCAGTTCGTCGCTATTGATGCCGGCATCCGCAAGCCATTGCGGGTCCATGGTGCGCAGATGCTGCCACGGCAGTTCGCCCGTTCTGTTCAAGGCGGTCTGCATGACCTCGAGGCCGGGCACCATTTGGCCTCGATAGTCCGCCTGCAGCGTCGCACGGAAGTTCTCGAACTCATCGAGGTAGTTGAAGTCTGCCGGCAGCTTGACGCCAATCGGCGTCTCGTAGTCGTGGGCCGGCACCGGGGGGGCGTACTCGCCGTAGTCGAACGAGTTCTCCAACCAGCCGGGGATGATGTCGTCGAAGTCGATCTGCTTGCCGTCCCCAGTGACGGCGACCACCGAGTCCGGGGCGGCGTAGATGGTCAGATCCGCGTATTCGTGGGCGTCCTCCGGCAACCCCGTGCCGCGCCTGAAGTACCCCAGGTGGTCGTATTCGTCCGGCGGCGGCGGCGCGGGATAGTTCGGCGGCGGATTCGGATCCGCACTGCCGAGCTCGTCGAGCGCTGTTGCGGAGTCGCTGACGTTGTCGATCGACTGCACTTCGAGGGTCTGCGCCGCCTGCGCGGCCTCGTCGACGTTCGCGATTTCGTCGACGGTGTTCGCATCGTCCGCCGCCGTGAGCACCTGCGAGTTGTTGCTCGGCTGCGGCGGATCGACTGGCGGCGGCGGTGGCGCCACAGGGGCGCCCGCTTGACTGCCCGCGTCCGCAGAGCCGCCCGCCGGCGACATGTTGCGCACGCCGAAGGCCACGGTGCCGAGGGCCCGAAAACCGGTCGCCATGGTCGTGTGCAGGGCGCCGCTGAAAGTCGCCGCGCCGATCATATGGATGCCGGCGCCGTACTCTCGCTCGAAGTGCGTCCGATAGCCTTCGATGAACACCGCATCGGCATGCACCGAGAGCGGGTTCTCCTCCATGCCCATCAGCCCGCAGGCCCACAGGTCCGCCAAGGTCAGGCGCATGCCGCCGCCGATGACGAGGTCGTCGCTCATGCCGGCGAGAGTGAGCATCATGCCCACCTGCACGTCAGTCATCGCCCCGGCCATCATCGTGGTATCGCTGAAGGCCCTGAGGCCCATCTTGCCGTCCACAGTGGTCTCCAGACGCGATGCCTGGGTGATTCGGCTTTCGCCCCGAGCCCGCTCGCTGAGGCTGCCGCCGACCTTGAGCGTCTCGGTGCCGACCACGATGTCGCTGGCACCGCCGGCACCGACTTCGAGTCGATCGCTCTCGCCTTCCCGCCCCGCCTTGGTGCGCGACAGCAGCACCATCTGCTCGGCGCGCATCTGCAGCGCGAACGTCTCCAAGGGGGTGCCGTCGCTATCCGATTCGTCCATCGTCTTCACCTCGCATCGAATTACGTGGCTGTTTCCTTCCCCGGCCCCCGCCGCGTCAGCGGAGGACGATCTTGACTGTCTGGCTGGGCACCATCGAGACGCCCGGCGCGTTGGCCAAATTGTGAATCGTCGGCGCCGTGAGCCGCCAGGACGGCATGCCGCCGACGAAGTAGGTCGTCGAGCCCATCAGGGCCCGACCGGGCCCCATGATGATCTGGCTGGCGACGCCGCCCATGGCGCCCGCCTCGTCGCCGTTGGTGATGGCGTACATTCCGCCGATGTTGAGTTCCGGCATGACGTTGATCATCACGGTGAAGTAGGTGGGAATGGCCATGGCGTTGTTGCCGAGGTTCGGAAACGGCGCCGGCACGGCGAACGGCGGCGTCTTGCAGACATCCGGCATTGCGGTGGACATACCCAGCCCGTAGGTCATCGGCATCATCGGCGGTTCCTCCTTCGCGGTCTTCGCGGTTCTCTCTGCGGCACTCGGGCGGTCAAGTCATCACCACTAGATTCCTGCCTTGCGCGCAGACGCCGATCACGCGCACGCGCGAGCGCGGCGGCCCGGCAGGGGGTTTGGCCTTCTGCGGCCCGCGCACCAGCAGCATGAACGCGTCGTACGGCGCTCGCAGCAGCTGCCACATGAACGAAATCCCTCCGACGAACAGGTCGAGGAAGGGGCACAGCGCCATCGCCAAGCGTCCCAGCTTCCTGAAGATGTTCTTCGCTGGCTGGTGCTGGGTGGGCGTGCCGATGATCGGCTCGATGGTGAATGCGGTGCTCCGGTAGTAGAAGCCGATGGCCCACAGGCAGGCTTCCACGGAGCGATAGCCCATTCCCGCGAGATTCAACCGCACCAGGGACGCACGCATGCTGCCGCCGTACACGTCGCCCGTGCAGAGCGCGGAAATGGTCGCCGAGATGGGCGTGATGATGCGCAGGTAGGCCCCCGCGCAGATGACGCCTTCCATGCCGGCCATGCGCATGATGGCGCCGTTCCAGACGCGCTCGTAGCGGGTGCCGAGGCCAGCGAGCAGCGTCATGCGCTCGTGGACGTTGAAGTCGGCGTTGCCGGTGACGGCCAGCCTGTCGCGCCCCCAGGCCACGCTTTCCAGCCCATCGAGCGGCGACGAGCCGCTGGACGAAGCGCTGCCGACGGCGGATGCGCTGCCCGACGAACTGCCGGACGCGCTGGACGAAGCCTGCGAACTCCCGGAAGCCGAACCGCTGGCGCTGCCGGACGCCGACTTCGATGCCGAGGGCAGATCCTTTCGCACCAGAACGGTGATGTTGCCGTGGACGTCCAGATTGCAGTCCTGCGCCACGTTCACGGCGAGGTTCTTGGCGCGATAGTCCGAGTAGCGATTCGCGGCGATCATCACATGCTGGCGCTGGTGATCGTACAGGCCGCCGTTCGCCGCGATCCTGAGCGTGTGGCCCGTGCGCCAAGGCACGGCGGTCGAGGCGAGCGACTCGGCGCTGGCGTCGGCGGTGGCGATCAGCGAGCTGAGCATCGTGGTCTGGGCCGGCGTCCACTTGGCAGCCGCTTCGTCGTCGATGCTGTCGATGTAGGGGTCGCTGCTCCCCTGGGTGGATGGGCTGGGCATTTCCTAGGCCTCCAATCTGTCGCCGGCGCCGGGGCTGCTGATGTCCATGTGGACGAGGTCCATGTCCACCAGCACCCCGATAGCCTCGAATCGCTTCTCGAAGTCGTCCACCAGGATCATGGCGCGCAGCAGCCGGGCGCCGACGGCGTGGGCGTATATCCAATAGGCGCGGATCATCGCCCCGGCAATCTCGCAGCGCACCACGTCCGCCTCCATCCAGCCGCCCCAGGCGAGGTAGTCCGCCCATCCGCAGATACGCAGGTACGGCCCGACGAGCGTGTTGACATAGGCACCCGCCATCAGCGTTTCGGATTCGAGCGTGGCGCGCAGATCGACGCCGCCGTTGACGACTTCCTTGACGCTGCCGGTGATCAGCCGCGTGTCCGAATTGAACATCCCGGAATAGTTCCCGGCGACGTTCCGATCGAGTTCGCCGCGCACCACCGCCATCGAGCCCCGAACGTTCGTCGACCGCGTCTGAAGTTCCACGGACTCATCGTCCAAGATGATCCGCGAGATCTCCTTCGCCAGGTCGACGCGCGTGTCCACGTCCGAGACGATGCCCTCGCGTCGAAACAGCTTGTCCATCGTGCTGGTTGCCATAAATGTCTCCCGCCGCGCTTTTCCTGCCGCCCCTGCCGCCCCTGCCGCCCTAGCCGGTCTCCCGCGCCGTGCCCCTGAAGTCGGCGCCGATGGTGCGCTCGGGCTGGAACTTGGCGCCGGAGATGTCGGCATCGGTGAATACCGCGCGCCGCAACTCCGTGTCCGCGAAGTCTACGCCCCGCAGCAGGCAGCCGAAGAACCACGCCTCGAGCGCGTTCGCCCCTTCCCACATCGACATGGCCATGGTGCAGTTGACGAACCGCGCGCCTTGCAGCTCGGCGTTCTGGAACAGTGCGCCGCTGAAGTCGCAATTGTCGAAGCGGCATCCGGGGGTGAGTTTGAAGTCCACGAATGCCGTCGCCGGAAACCCGGTCTCCACGAAGCGCGTGCCGATGAACTCGGTCTCGTGCAGGTAGCAGCCGGACACGAAGCCGCATTTCACCGCATCCACCTGCTCGAAGACGCTACCCGGAAACCCCTTCGACATCGTGAACACCTTGACCATCGACACCTGCTCGAAGCGGGTGTGCGGCGCGTGGGTCTGCGCGAAAGTAACTTCCTGCAGACTGAGGGCGCGGAACTTGATGCCGATCAGCAGCCCTTCCGCCAGCTGCACATCGCGCCACTCGCCGCCGCGGAACTCGACATCGCGCATGGCGCCGTCGAGCAGGGCGACGCGCTCGAACGAGCAGTCGCGCAGCGTGCTCGCCATCCACACCGGCGTCACCCAGCGGCAGTCGCGGAACGCGCAGCGCTCGAACTCGCAAAGATCCACCGTGGCATCGGACAGATTCGCTGCCTCGAATGTGCAGTCCTCGAACGTACACCCCTCGAACCGGGCTTCGGCGAACGTCCCCTTGACGAACTCGCACTGCACGAACGCCACGGCGTTCCACCGCGTGCGCTCTGCCAAGAGATCCTCGATGCGGCGGCCCGCTACTACCAGCCGCCCGTCCGCAGTTTCCTGCCGGTCGCCATCGACGAAGGCGCCCGAGACATCCAGAAACGCCGCCGGGTCGCCCTCGCCCAGGAGCTGCGCGAAGGCGTCGCCGAACTGGGCCGCTTCGTCCTCCGGCATCGGCTGCCAGGGCGGATTGGCTTTCGGGGCCTGCACACGCGCCTCGGCGATGCGGACGAGGGCGTCGTCGGGATCCAGCATGTTCGGCATGCCGTTCATTGCCGCTGCCCTGCGCCGCCCGCAGGCGGCTGCGCCGCGCCGAGCTGGCGGCGGATTTCAACCTCGTGGTCGCTCTGGAAGGGGGCCGCCAAGCGGCGGGCGATTTCCGCGCCGAGCGCCGCGCCGCGCGCCACCGGCGCCGGCGGCGGCAGCTCTTCGCCGCTCTCGGGTTCGGTAGGCGCGGGAAAGCCCCGCTTTTCGTGCTTGCGCTTCGCCCCTGCCATCGCCGTCTGGGCCATCGCTGCGATCTCGGCGCTGTTCGGGGGGTTCGCGCCATCGCCGGCGGCGGCCACCTGCATCTCTTGCGCGAGCCCCGCTTCTTCCGGTGCCTTGTCCTCAAAGGGGTTGGCCTCGGGCGCGCCGGTCTCCTGCTTCACCCAGTCTTCGGCGGCGGCGATGCGCTCTTCGATCGGCGCGGCGCCCGGCGGCAGTTCGAACGGCAGCGGGGTCGCCGCCGCCAGCGCCGCCGGCAAGAGCGGCCGGTCATCGAGTGCCAGGGCGGGGTCTTCCCAGCGGTCCGTGGCGATGCCGGCCCAGTGCAGTTCGTCCTTGGGCGGTGCGTTCATGTCCTCCAAGGCCACCACCAGCATCACCACCGTCTCGCCAAGGATGTCGTCGCCGAGGTCGATGGCGGCACGCCAGAACACCGCGCAAAGGTCGGCTGCAGGGATGAGCGTCACGGCATGGATGCGCGCCGTCTCCGGCACGATGCTGCCGTCGACGCGGCCGGACGTCATGGTCGCCCGATAGGGCGGCAGGCGCGTCTCCACGTCCGTCCCGGCGAGCCCGCCAAAGGCGAGCGGCTCGCCGGGGTGCAGCGCCGGCGTCCAAAACGCCGGGTGCGCTTCGTTGAGGACGCTCTGCTGCGTGTCGGACGGCCAGCCGACGCTGAGACCCGCAGTGCCGATGCGCCGCAACCGCGTCGGATGCTCCAAGGGCGTGGGGCCGAGCCACAGGGCCTGCTGCGGATCCTTGCGATCCAGAATGAGCGGCCGACGCTCGTCTTCCGGGCCGCCGCGGCCGCCCGGATTGTCGTCCCGATGCCACGCCGCGGCTTCCGGGTCAAGGCGCAGCGGCCGCTCCGGCGCCTCCCGGTCGGGTCGCAGCAGGAACTCCTTCGCCACCGACCCGCAGCGCACGAACGCCTCGCGGTATTCGCCTTCGACCGGCGGAACGTCGCCGAGAATCAGCACTTCGGCGCCCGGCAGCGGCGCCATCGCGTCGGGCACGGCGGTCTCGCCGCCATAGGCCGACACCGCTTGGTGCCAATCCGCCGGCGGCACCGGCTCGCCGTCCGAGAGACGCTGCGGCAGGAACGCCGACACGCAGAGCACGCTGCCGCGGCCCGGCACCTCCAGCGGCCGGGCGCCAACGCCGATAGCCAGCGGAAACACCATGGCTCTGCCGTGCCCTGCCACCGCGACTTCCTACCCCGACTCCGTGCCCGAGGAGCCGCCGGACTCGGCCTGCAACTCCTCGTCCAAGTCCTCGTCCGGGCGGAAGACGAGGCCCGAGACCCCGGCGTCGCCATGGCGGACGACCAAGCCGCCGGTGGAGTCCTCGAGTTCGGCGGCGAGGCGACCATCCTGCCGATACGCGAAGCCGACGATCTCGGCACTCAGCGGCGAATGCACCAGGACGCGGCAGGGATCGCCCTGGCGGTGCGCGGAGACGAAGCCGTGTGCGCCGCCGCTGCCGATCGCCTCGAGCAGCGGCAGCGGCACGACGGCGCCCATCCACTCCGGCGGCTTGGTGCCGCCTTCGACCAAGAGATTCTCGCCCTCGCCGCCCTTGAGGAAGGACAGCCGCACGGGAATCCGGCCGAGGCGGTCCCGCTGCACCGTGTCGCCCGTGCCGGACTCGCCGTCGTCGACGACGGCCGTGACGGTGATGCCCTGTTGCACGGGCCCGCGCACGCCGCGCCAGGGCGTTCCGTCCTTCTGCAGCTTCGCCACGTTGAGGTACAGCCCATTGGTGAACTTGTGCAGGGAGGTGGCCACCTGCCATGCATCGGTGCCGAACACGGCCTCGTCGAACTCGATCCGCTGGCTCGGCCGCATCCCCGACTGCATGCTGGCGATGGTGACGGTGGAAGAGTCGAGGAAGTCGTTCTCTTCCTCGAAGCCGGCGCGCATCCAGGCTTCGTCGGTGTCGATGTACATGGCGTCGATGACGCGGCCCACGGAGCCCCTCGGCTGCGAGCGTTCGGCATCGCCCACCGCGCGGTTGTCCAGCACGGCGGCGCGGGTGTTCTCCCGCGCCACGGCGCCCAGCGAGGCGAGCGCGACGTTCGTCTCGTCGATCTGGTGCGCGGGGACCAGCGTCAGCTCGAGCGCATCGCCGACGGGCGTCTGGTCCGTGACGTTGACGATGACCTTGCTGCCCTCCGACTGCAACTCGAGGCGCGCCCCAAGCCGGGCCAGGAGATCCTGCAGCCAGTCGCCCAGTTCGGCCCCCGCCGCCACCGCAAGGGGCACCGCCAGCAGCTCCTTGCGCACGTTCTCGCGGATCTCCATGGCCGGCAGGGCCGGGCCCATGGCCGGCTCTAGCGTCGCGTCGCCTGCGCCGCCGAGCGCTAGGCCGATCGCGCCACCGACGATCTTGCCGATCGACTCGTCCGCATAGACGCCCCAGACGCGCTGGCCCGCCAGCAGGGTCAGCGGATCGGCCAGTTGCGCTCGATAGGCGGGCTGGTATGTCGCGGTGCCGCGAATGGTCTGCACGCCAAGCACAGCGCTCGGCCAGCTGCGCAGCGCATCCGGGTCGTCCAGATCGTGGGAGCGCAAGAGGTGCAGCAGCACGCCGTTGCCCGGCATGATGTCCATGACCATGGAACCGACGAAGGCATCCTCCACGGATGCCGTGAGTTCGCGCGGTGGCAGAACGACGACCTCTCCGGCCCAGCCGCCGTTGCGGGCTTCCGTGAGGGAGAACACAATGACCGGGGTTTGCAGCGAGTCGTCCTCCAGCGGATGCATGAACGCGCCGTAGGTGCCGCTCTCGCTGGCGCCCAGGATGTCCTCGACCGTGGTCGTGCTGTCCGGGGAGGTTCGCCGTCCGTCCCCGAACCGGGGCAGCAGGCCCGGAAAACCCGAGCCGCTGCCGGAAGCCGAAGCGCTCGATGCCATCGTGTCAGCCTCGCGCTTGCGTCGCCGGACCGCGGGCGTTCGCGCTCACGACCCGCTCGATGAGCTGGTCGAGGTCGGCGGCGACTCGTCCAGGTCCTCGGTGCGGTGGAAGACGATGCCCGTCCAGGCGTGGCGCCTGTCGTGCTCGACGATCAGGCCCGCCGTCGCGTCGACGAGATTCTCATTGATGCGCCGGTTGGCGCGGTATTGGAAGCCGACGATTTCCGCCCACATCGGATCATGGACGGCCACTCGACAGACGTCGCCGTGGCGATGGATCGGCACCAGGCCGTGCAGTCCGCCGGCCATCGGCTGGATGACGGGCAAGGGCATGCGCGGCGGCCAGCGCTGCGGCGCGATGCTGGCGTCTTCGCGGGCGAAGTCGTAAGTCGCTGCAGAAACCGGCACCGCCGATGCCGAGCCGGTCCCCGATGCGGTGCCGGAACCCGAACCGGCGCCGCTCCCCGACCCGGAGCCGGAGCCCGACATCGAGCCGGAACCGGAGCCCGACATCGAACCGGAGCCGGAACCCGACATCGACCCGGAGCCGGAACCCGACATGGACCCGGAACCGGAGCCCGACATGGACCCGGAGCCGGAACCCGACATGGACCCCGAACCGGAACCCGACATGGACCCCGAACCGGAGCCCGACATGGACCCCGAACCGGAGCCCGACATGGACCCCGAACCGGAGCCCGACATGGACCCGGAACCAGATCCGGACATGGAACCCGAACCGGAACCCGACGTCGAGCCGGCCAGGTTCGAGTCGAAGATCGCCCCGTACTCCCGAACCAGCGCCTTGCGCGCTTCATCGTTCGCGTATTCCGGGTAGTCGGTGGCGAAGGTTCCCTGCTTCATGGACAGCCACTGCTTCTGCAACGCGGCAGCCTTGGCGTCGTCGTCGAGCTCCGCGGCCAAGGCGTCGGAGACCAGGGTGTCGCGCGAAGTCAGATAGCCGTCCTGGTCCCGGTCCGCGGCGTCGTGCGCTGCCGCCCGCTTGTACGCCAGATAGCGCAGCGACTTCTGGCGGAGCGCGCGCAGGCGTTTGCGTTCGGCAAGCTGCTTCTCGTTCAGCTGCGAGTCGGACTTGCCCGGGTACGGGTCGTTGTAGGTGCCGGCTCGGTAGTCCGTAACCATCTCCTCGTGCTCGTCCTTCTTGTCAGGATCCGAGAACTCGTCGATCTGCTCCTGGGTGAAGTCCGCCATCGTCAGGCGCGAGTCTCGGTCCGTATCCGAGGACGCGAGCAGCATCGCCTCGTCGAGCAGGGGCGTCGGCAGGAACGAGAACGTCACCGGGATGCGGCCGAGGCGATCCCGCTCCACCGGCTGCAGGTATAGATGGTCGCTGCCGCCATCGACCACGCCGGATACGTAGCGCGGCGGCCGCGCCGGCGGACGCTGGGGATGCCAGACCAGATTCGGGCCGGTGGGCAGCAGCACCGCGGCGTTGTCGTAGATGCCACCGTTGACGGTATGCCCGACGCCGGCGATCTGCCAGCTCGTGCGGCCGAGGTACGCCTTGTTCAGCACCAGCCGCCGGCCCGGCCGCAGCCCCGGCTGGCGCGTCAGACCGCTCACCATCAAGCTCTCGGTCTTCGCGCCGGTGCGCGGAAACGAACCGCGGCGGGTGGCCTCATCGAGACCGATGCCGGCGCCGGTGTGCAGCGAGCCGATCGCCCCCAAAGCCCGAAAGCGGCGGAACGAGCCCAGTTCCGCATCGTCGAGAACGCCGCCGCGCAGCGGCGCGCCGGTGTAGCCGGCGATGCCGGACATGTGAACGGTGCCGTCTTCCAAGGTCGCCGTGCCGTCCCTCAGCACCGCGGAACTGAGCAGGTTCATGTTGATCGCGCTGCCCATCGCGGCATGGTCCGTGAGCAGCACGCTGATCTTGCCGGTGGCGCTGCTGCCGTGCATCTCCACCCGCAGACCAAGCATGCCCAAGAGATCGTGCAACCACTCGCCGAGCGTCTGCCCAACGGCGAAGACGTAGGGGATGAGTTGAAGCTCCTTGCGGCAGGCCGCGGCGATGGTCACCTGCGGCATCCCCGGCAAGGCCGGCGTGCGGGTGGGCTTGCCGTCGCCGCCAGCGGCCAGCGACAGGGCGCCGCCGACGATCTCGCTGATGGCCTCGCCGCGGTAGGCACCCCAGATGGGCCGATTGCCGAGGTAGGTGATGGGGTCCATCAGACGCACCAGCGAGTGTGCGCTCGACCGTTCGTCGCGGCCCTGGTAGGGAATCACCGCGCCGACCATGCAGGGCCAGGTGCGCACCACTCGGCCGTTCAGGCGCGAGCTGGCGTCTGTGCTGAGCACCATCCGCGCCAGCACCCGTCGCCCGGGTACCGCGCCGCTCGCCAGCACGGAACCGAACATCGCTGCGATGTCGATGCTGTCGGTGACTCGAGCGAACAGGTGCGCGTCGCCGAACCAGCCGGCGTTGTAGCTCTCCTGCAGGGTGAGGCGACGCACCGGGATCAACGGCACCCAGCTCGACTCGCCGGACCCACTGCCGCTGCCCGACGAGGTGCCGCTGCCGGTCGAAGTGCCCGACGAACTGCTGCTCGACGTAGACGTCGGCGGCGGGCTGCTGCCAGGCGGATTGAAATCCAGATAGACCTGGTAGCGCACGCTCGGCGTGGTCGTGGTCGTATCCGTGTCCGCCTCGTCTGGCACGGCCGCGTTCCTCTCTGGTCCCGTTCAGTTGACGGCAGCGCTCGCCCGACCCCGGGGGGTTCGTGAGGTCGGGCGGCGCCAGAGGGCCGAGTGGGAAAGCCGCCCGATGCGCGCGGGCGCATCGAAGGCTCGCCCGCAGCAGCGCATCAGAGCTCGCGCATCTCGCCGGTGGAGTAGCCGGCCTCGACGGTGCCGGTGACGGCGCCGGTGGCGCTCACCGTCGCGGCGCTCCAGGTGATGGAGTCGTACTCCATCGCGAACGACTCGCGCGGCTGCACCGCCGGCTCGTGCGTCTGGGGGTCCACCGGGGTGTCCGTGTCCACCCGCACGACGTAGGCGTTGGTCAGCGTGATCGTCTCGATCGCGCTCGCCCCGACCGATGCCGAGGCCACGCGCTTGATGATCACCTTGCCGAGGTTGGTGCCCCCCGCCGCCGCTTGACGCAGCTTGGGGGATGCGGCGTCCACCACATGGGTGAACTCGACGGGCCCGTGCCGCGAGGTGCCCGTGAGCCGGGTGCTGGCGGTGTTGGTCACCAGCTGGTCGATGGCATGGTGCATGCTCACGCAGTCGATCAGGTTCTGGGAGTCGATGCTGGTGCCATCGGTCGCGTTCGTGACGGTCATCTTGGACTCGCCCGCGATGTTGTCGATTTGGACGACGTATTCCGACATGGTTGTCTCCTTTGGGTTGGTTCTGGTTAGCCCAGCGTCACGCCGAGTGCGTCGTGACGATGTTCCAGGTCGCCGAGACCGTTCCGGTCGAGGTGCCCGCGGCGTTGTACTTCGTGTACGTCCAGGTGACCTCTTCCGGGTTCAGCCAGAGTCGCTCGAGCTCCCTGTTCGTCTCCGCCGGCAGGCCGCGCGCACCGCCCCGAACCGGGCGCGGCGCCTGGCGCACGCCGGCCGGGACCGGGGTCGTGCCGAGGAAGGCGCTGATCCCCCAGGACGGCGGCGGGACCGGGTCGGAGGGGTTGATGTACGGCTCGAACTCCAGCCCTTCCGCATCGAGCGTGCCGGACTCGTAGCGGGAGATGTAGACGTTCTTGAGCGAGTACTCCATGTACTTCTTCACCGAGCTGCTGGTGCCGGATCCGTAGGTGCGGAACAGCGTGATCGTGGTCGTCGCGTACAGCGTCCCGGCCGAAGCGGCCGTCGCCAGCTTCGGGCTGGCGCTGTCGCGATAGCGCACGATGTTGATGTCCGAATGCACGGCCGTGTCGATCGTCGAGGACGTGGAGGTCGTCGACGTCGACTTCGGCGCGTAGATGGACTCGCGGATGGCCTCCGCCGGCAGCTTGCCCGTGTAGCCGGTGATCGTGCTCGGACCGGTGACGCCCGGGATGTCAACGATAATCGTCGCCATGGTTGATCCTCCTTCAGGTGGTGGCTTGGCAGGTGCCGCGCCGGTTTTCAGTTCGCACATTGACCATACGCCTTGTCCCGGAGAACACAACATTGCCACGGAGCGAAAAATGATACCTTTTCGATCAGAATAGGCTCAAAGCGAACGAATCCTATCAAATAGATCAGAACCGCATCAAACTGGCAGCGCTCCGATCAGGCGCGCTGTGGTCGAGAGCAGCCGGGGCAGCCGCCCGATGCGAACGCCCATAGCGGCCCGACGCTTCGCGCCGCTGTGCCTCGGGTACGCTGCCGGCGGAGCCACCCCGATGTCCCGTGAACCAGCGCCGCCGGCCGCGGCGCTACTCAAGGCGCCTGCTTCGTCGAGGACGGTCTACTCCGCCGATCGGGTCGGCAGATACCTCTCGACCGCGTCTCCGAAGACGTCCCGCGCCCAGCGTGCCGGCATCCGATATTGGGGGAACACCCGCGAGCAGTTGTAATCGTGGATCATGTGCAGCACTAGGCCGCGGTCGTCCTGCAGGCGCAGGAGCTTCAGCCCAGCGTCTCGCATTCGCACGACGAGCTCGTAGTCTTCCGCGAAATCCACATGCGGAAACCGCGCCCGCCCGAGCGCGGCTTTCTTGAACACGTAGCTGAAACCGTAGCCGAACAGGTTGCAGTCCTGCACGGCCAGACCTCCCTGCACATCCGCGCCGCCGCCCGGCGTCAGCGCGTAGCACTGCGTCTCGGCCGCCGCGGTGTCCCAATAGCCGAAGAAATCCTCCGTCCCGTACGCGCCCGCCATGTACACGTACCAGCCGCAGAGCTTGACTAGGTGGGCATCGCCGAGTGCGCCAAGCATGAAGTCCAGATAGTTCGGGACGTAGTAGTCGTCGTCATCGAACTGGGCGATCACCTCCCCCTTGGCCAACTCCACGAGCAGATTGCGCTTGTGGCCGAGGGTCATGCCCGCGGCGGTGTGGTAGTAGCGAACCCGGCTGTCGCGCAGGGAGCGGAAGAAACTCGACGAATGCTCGGAGTCGTCGAGCACCACGAGTTCCTTGTCCGGGTACGACTGTTCGCAGAAACACTCGTAGAGCGGCCGCAGGAAGCGTTCCCGCTCCTTCGTCGGCACGATCACGCTGACCTTCATTTCCGGCCGCTAGCCGCGCCGCCTGCCGCCATTGCTGAAAAGTGCCTCAGACATGCCGCCGACCGTAGCCGCCGACCGCCCAAGGCGTCAAGGGACATGGTTGGGAGGCGGTTACGACCGATTCGGAGCTAGCCCGGACACCTCGTCCGCCCCGGATTCCCAACCCCGCCGTCACTCGTTCGAGATCGTGATCTCCTTGTCGGTGATGAACTCCAGCAGCGCCGGCTGGCCGTCCTTGGTGGCGCGGATGCCGCGCTCGATGGCGGCGCGGATGTCGCCGGGGTCCGTGACCCGCTCGCCGTAGCCGCCGAATGCCTTGGCCATGTCGGCGTAGTGGCCGGAGATGTCGGTGGAGCCGTACTTCTCCTGCGCCACCTGCATGATCGGGATCTCGATGGCCATCGAGAAGTTGTTCATCAGGATGGAGAGGATCGGGATGCGCTCGCGCACCGCGGTCTCGAAGTCCATGCCGGTGAAGCCGATGGCGGCGTCGCCCCAGACGTTGATGCAGGTCTTCTCGGGTTCCGCCACCTTGGCGCCCATGGCGAGGCCGAGGCCGTAGCCGAGCTGGGTGGTCTTGCCCCAGCCGATGTACGACAGCGGCGTGGTGGAGGTCCAGAACGGCGACAGCTGGTCGCGCGGGCTGCCGGCGTCGTGGGTGATGACGGTGTTGTCGATGTCCACCGCCTGGTTCAGTTCGTTCAGCACCCGGTACGGGTTGATGGGCGCCGCGTTGTTGGTGCGCTTGGCTTCCCACTCGGCGAGCCACTCGGCCTTGAGCGAGGCGATGCGCTTCTGCACCGAGCCCTGGCGGGTGTCGGCGTGGCGGTGGCTGCGGTCGGCCATGGCCTCTCGCAAGGCCGCAAGCGAGAGCTTGGCGTCGCCGATCAGGGCGTGCTGGGCTTCCACGTCCTTGTTGAGGTCCATGGGGTCCAGCGTCGCGTGGATGATGGTCTTGCCGCGCGGCATCGGCACGCCGAAGCCGGTGAGCGCGAAGCTGCAGCCGACGCCGAGGATGACGTCCGCTTCGGCGAGGAAGGTCTTCACCGTGCGCGGGTTGGCGCGGCCGCCGGAGCCGAGCGCCAGCGGATGGGTCTCGTCGATGGCGCTCTTGCCTTCGAGGCTGGTGGTGACGGGGATGTTCCACTCCACCGCCAGCGCCTTGAGTTCGTCCCAGGCCCGCGCGTAGTGGACGCCCTGCCCCGCGTAGATGACGGGGCGCTCGGCCCCGGCAAGCACCTCGGCAGCTCGCTCCACATCGTCCGGGTCCGGGCCGACGCGCGTGGCGAAGCTCGGCGTGTGCTCCCAACCATCGGGCGCATCCTCCCGGAAGACATCCACCGGCACTTCGACCAGCACCGGGCCGGGGCGCCCGTTGCGGAGCTGGAAGAAGGCGCGGCGCATCACTTCCGGGATGGCGCGGCCCATGGTGAGCGGCTCCGCCCACTTGGTGACGTGCTGCATGTTGAGCGTCGAGTTGAAGTTCGGGTAGTAGTGCATCAGGCGGCGCGGATAGCCCGCCGGCAGCACCAGAATCGGCGCGGACTCCGAGTACGCCTGCGCGACGCCGCCGAAGGCGTTCTCCGAGCCGGGGCCGTGCTGCATGGTGAAGACGCCGATCTTGCGCCCGGACGAGAGCCGCGAGTAGGCGTCGGCCATGTGCAGGCCGATGCGCTCCTGGCGCACTACGATGGTGCGGATGTCGGCCACCGCGGCGGCTTCGATGATCGGGTTCACGGGGTAGGTGAAGATCGTGTCGATCCCCTCCCTCTTCATCGCGTGGGCGATGGCGTCGGCTACTTTCATGGGCGTGGTTCCTTGGGTACGCAACGAGACGCCGGACCGGCCGGCGCCGCCAAAGGCGGGCACTTTGCTAGAAATCGCGGCGCGGCGCAATCCGCTGGCCGACCCGGACGACCCAGACCTGCCCGGATGGAACAATCGCGTTGTGTCGCTTACTCTCGCTCGCGTTCGTTCCATGGAGCCTCGCCCGGTGAGCCGCCCCGCCTGCGACCTCGACAGCCTCGGTGCAGCGCCTCTTCTATTGGCGCAGGTGTATGCGTGCGTCGTGCCCCACTACCTGCCCACGGGGCGCGTGCAAGCGGTGCTTGCCGCGGCCGGCATTCCGCCCCTCGACGGCCAAAGGGGAACGGACGAGATCGACCGGCTGGCCGATGACCTGATCGACGCGGGCCTGGCCGAGCGGGGTACTCCGTTCGGGGTGCAGAGGGACCCCGGCGTCGCCCTCATCCCAACCCACGCGCTGCCCTTGTTGCAGAGCGCCATAGACCGGCACCGCCAAGGACCGATCATCGACGCGCTGCTGGCGACGCGCCCGGAGTACGCCCACGAGCACGTCGAGTACGACGCCGCGCTGCGCGGCGCTCTGCTGACCGGCGACGCGGCACGCTACGCCGCAATCCGCGCCGACTATCCGGGCGCCGCCGTCGATTGGGACTTCCTCGCCCAGCCGTTCGTGGCCGAGGCGATCGCCCGCGTCCCGGCCGCCGATCTGCCCGACGTTCTCGATGCCTGCCTCGCGCAGATGATCCGCCACACGCTGCCGGCCGACCCCATCATCGATGCCTGCGCGGCGAGCCCCGCGCCCGCCCGCCATGCCGAGCGGATCGCCTATGCCCGGGTGCTGCAAGGACGCTTGGGCGAGGCGGCGGCGACGTACGAGCGATTGCCGCTCGAAGACCGTCGCGCGAAGCCGATCCGCGCCGCGCTGGCGGCCACCCAAGCGCTCGTCGCCATGCTGCGCGGCGACGATCAGAGCGCAATGCTCGCCATCGAAGAGGCGCTCGGCATCGAGTCCGGCGCCGGCAAGCGCCTGACGGTACCGCGCTCGCGCGCCTTCGCGCTGTCGCTGCTGGCGCTGGTGCGTTCGGATCTGCCCGAGTGCCGGGACCTGCTCGCCAAGATCGACGCGGCGCCCCGAGGCGACTACCGTTTCCAGCCGCCGCCGGAGCGGGACCTCGTGCGCTCGGCGCTGGCGATCAAGCGCAGGAGCGGCGCTGGCGGCGACCGACCGCCGCCGGACGACTCCCTGAACGTGCTATTCGATGCCCTGGTCAGCGCCTGGGCCGGCAGGCTCGCGGCGGACGAGGCGCGGCGGCAGCGTTTGCGCGCCTACGCCGAGCGCGCCGCGGGAAGCGGCTTCGAGTGGGTGGCGGCGGAGTGCAGCGATCTCCTGCGCTGCGCCGAGGCAGGGCCGCAAGAGTCGAACGGCCAACCGGTCCGGCGCACCGAAGCCGGCACCGTCGCGCTCGCCACGCTTGAAGCGCCGCCCCCGACCCTGGCGCAGTCGCTCGCCATGGTCGATCGCCTGGCCGACGCCCTTGGCGAGGCCGCAGCCGATGTCGGCGAAGCTGCCACCCGACGCCTGGCGTGGGAACTCGATTGCGGCGGCAGCCTCGTCGAGCTCGAAGCCCGCGAACAGCAGCGCAAGGGGGCATCGTGGAGCAAGGGCCGGCAGATGGGCATCAAGCGGCTGTCCGCGCTGGCCGCCAAGGAGGACTACCTGCTGCCCCAGGACCGCGCCGCCATCGCCGCTGCCGAGACCGCGGTGCGCTTCTACCGCAAGGAGGAGTACTTCGGCGCCCGCAGCCTCCACGCCCTGGCCGGGCACCCGCACGTAGCCGACCGCGCGGGACGCGCGGTGGAGGTCGTGCGGCGCGAGCCGGCGCTGTCGGTGGGCGAAGACGCGGACGGCGGCGTGACGATGCGCTTGGAACCCTACCCCGCGGGCACGGATGGCGAATATGCAGTGCGCATGGTCGGCGAGGGGCGCTGCGAGGTGACGCATTTCACGCCCGCGCACTTGCGTCTCCTCGCCGCCATTCCCGCCGCCGGCCTCGCGGTGCCCGCCGACGAACGCGCGCGGGTGCTCTCCGCAGTGTCCTCGCTCTCCGCCGCGGTACGCGTGCAGAGCGCGGCCGGGGGCGCGAAAGGCGCGGCGGAGGTGGCCGCGGACCCCTTGCCGTGGATCTGTCTGGAACCCTTCGAGCGGGGTCTGTCGGTCGCCCTGGCGGTGGAACCCATCGCCGAGTCCGGCATGCTCTTCGAGGCCGGCATCGGCGGCGCCGTGGTCTTCGCGAGCCGCGAAGGCGAGCGCGTCCAGGCGCACCGGGACCTCGCCGCCGAACGCCAGGCGGTCGACGACCTGGTGGCCGCCTGCCCATGGCTCGCGTCCCGACCCAGCGCCCTCAATCCCCTCAACGTAGCCGACGCCGAGCACTGCCTGGATCTGCTGGAGCAGCTCGAAGCGGCAGGCGCCCGCTGCAAGTGGCCGAAGGGCGAGCACCTGCGCATCGTCGGCCGCGCCACCCCCGCCGCATTCCGCCTCAAGCTGCGCTCGGCCGCGCAGTGGATGCAAGCGTCCGGCGAACTGCAGGTGGACGATGAGCGCGTGCTCGACTTGAAGGAGCTGTTCGGACGCCTCGAAGCCAATCCCGGCTCCCGCTTCCTCGACCTCGGCGACGGACAATTCCTAGCCCTCGGCGAAGCGTTCCGTCGCCGTCTGGAGGACTTCGCAGGCCTCGCCGCGCCCGGCGCGAAGGGCGCGGTGCGGCTGAGTCCGCTGGCCATCCCTGCGCTCGACGAGTTGCTGGAGGAGGCGACGCTCGATGCCGATGCGGAGTCCATCCAACGGCGCGACGAGCTGCATCGGGCCGCGACCGCCGAACCGCCGCTGCCGACTACCTTGCAGGCCGAGCTCCGCCCGTACCAGTACGAGGGCTTCCGGTGGCTGGCGCGTCTGGCCCGCTGGGGCGCAGGCGCCTGCCTCGCCGACGACATGGGCCTCGGCAAGACGCTTCAGACCTTGGCCGTGCTGTTGGAGCGGGCGCCGGACGGGCCGGCGCTGGTGGTCGCGCCGACGTCCGTGGTACCCAACTGGCTGGCGGAAGCGCGCCGCTTCGCGCCGACGCTGAACGCCCGGCCGTACGCCGGCGCCGCCGCGGCGCGCGCGGCGATGCTGGCCGATGCGGGGCCGTTCGACGTCTTCGTCGCCACCTACGGCGTCTTGCAGAACGACGCCGACTCGCTCGCCGAAGTCCACTGGCACAGCGCCGTGCTCGACGAGGCGCAAGCGATCAAGAACCCCAATGCCAAGCGCACCGCCGCGGCGCGGCAGTTGCAAGCGAGCTTCAAGGTGGTGACGACCGGCACGCCGGTGCAGAACAACCTGATGGACCTGTATTCCGTGTTCAGCTTCGTGAACCCGCGCCTGTTCGGTTCGCTCCGCCATTTCCGCGATCGCTTCCTGGTGCCCATCGAGCGCTACGGCAGCGAAGCGGCGCAAGGCCGGCTGCGGCGCCTGATCGCGCCGTTCGTGCTGCGCCGCCTGAAGACGGATGTGCTCGACGACCTGCCGGAGCGCACCGAGATCACGCTGCACGTGAAGATGTCGCCGGAGGAGGCTGCCCTCTACGAGGCGCTGCGCCAGCGAGCGGTGGAGGACTTGGCCGGCGCCGACGGGCCCAGCGGCCGCATGCGCCTGTTCGCGCACCTGACGCGGCTGCGCCTCGCCTGCTGCAATCCCCGCCTCGTGCGCGACGCCGCCGATGCGCCGCCGAGCTCCAAGCTGGCGACCTTCGCCGCGACTTTGGACGACCTGCTGGCGAACAAGCACAAGGTGCTGGTGTTCTCGCAGTTCGTGATGCATCTGAAGCTGGTCGAGGAGCACCTGCGGGACGCGGGCGTCCGCTACCAGTATCTCGATGGCGCGACGCCTTCCAAAGACCGCACCGAGCGCATCAACGCCTTCCAAGCCGGGGACGGCGATGTGTTCCTGATCTCGCTGAAGGCGGGCGGCACGGGGCTGAACCTGACTGCCGCGGACTACGTGATCCACATGGACCCGTGGTGGAACCCGGCGGTGGAGGATCAAGCCTCGGACCGCGCCCACCGCATCGGCCAGACGCGGCCGGTGACGATCTACCGGCTGGTCGCCGAGGGCACCATCGAGGAGCAGATCGTGGACCTGCATCGGCGCAAGCGCGACCTCGCCGACCAGCTGCTCGAAGGGACCGACGCGCCGGGGACGCTGGATGCGGAGGAACTGCTGGCGCTCTTGCGGGCCCCACTGCGGGAGGATGCCACCTGATCGATCAACTCCGGCCGAGAGCGTCCAGCGGAGCCTCGACATGCTTGATCGTGCGCCGCTGCCAGGTGTAGACGATGTGCAGGCGATCTGCCGCGCAGACGACGGCGGGATAGGAGAACTCGCCGGGTTCGGATTCCAGCGTCATCGCGTCTGCCCAGCTGCCGTCCGCTTCGCCCACTGCCAGAGCCAAGGGCGTGCGCGGGCCGCCCCACCGCCCCGGCGGCGTGGCGACGGGGTTGTAGACGAGGGCGATGCGGCCGTCCGGCATGGCCGCGGCATCGATGCCGGAGTTGGGGTTGGGCAGCGGAGTCGCTTCGAGTGGCGTCCAAGAGCGCCCGTCGGCGCTCGTCGTGCGGGCGATGCAGCCGCTCTTGGTGCGCGCGAGGGCCTCGAGTCCCGCGCCGCGCGGGAACACCGTAGGCTGGATGGCGCGGAGGTCAGCCGGGTCGGGCACGGTGGTCGAGAAGCTCGAAGCCAGCCAGCGGTCCGTGTCGCCAGGCAGCAGCTCGAAGTGGCAGCGCCAGCCGCCGTCTTCCCGGCTCGAAGGGCACAGCAGCGCACCATCGGAAAGCTCGATAGGCTTGTTCTTGATCGGGCCCAGGAAGCCCTGCGGCAAGGCCGGCCCGGGTCGCCACGTCTGGCCGCCATCGGCCGAGTCCAGCACCGCGCCGCGCCACCGCGATGGCGACGGGCCGACCTTGTAGAACAGCCGCAGCGTCTCGCCGCCGACGGCCAGCACCGGATTCCAACACGGTTCGCCGTTCCCGCCGGCGATCTGTCGGGGCTGCTCCCAGCGTCCGTCGCGGCGGATCGCCGCCCAGATGCCGACATCGGCAGCGCCCTCGCGCGTGCCCGCGAACCATGCCGCAACCAGCCGATCCGGCAGCACGACGATGGTCGGCGCATGGCAAGCAGGCGTCGGCGAGCTGTCGGGGTCGAAGATGAACGCCGCGTCCATCACATGCGCGGGATGACTTCGTCCGTGAGCAGCAGCAGCGTCTCGTGGCTGAGGATCGAAGCGAGCAGGTAGTCGAGCGGAATCTCCTCCTCAAGGCGCTTGAGTTCGTCCACCACCTTCGCCGGCGAGCCGTGAATGACGACATCGTGTACGTACCGCTCGATGCGCTCTTCCTTGGTGCCTTGGCGCGGCCCCGCGTAGGCGTCCACCGTCCACTGGGCGCCGGCTCTCGCCACGGCTTCCGCGGCGGCATCGGTGGCGGCGATAGCGAGCAGCCGCGCCATGGGGATGTCCTGACCCATCCGGTGGCCGTGCTCGGCCAGCGCCGTCCGATAGTGGGCATGCTGCGCGCGGATCTCCTCGTGAGTGGCATGGGGCGTCATCAGAATCGCGTGGCCGCGGCTGGCGGCCCACTCCATGGCGTCCGTGGAACTCGCCGCGATCCATGTCGGCAGCGGGTCCTGCAAAGGCTTCGGCAGGACTTCAACGTCCTTGAAGCTCGAGAAGCGGCCCTCGTACGTCAGCGGGCCATCGCGCCACGCCTGCTGCACGATCTCCACGTTCTCGCGAAAGCGCGGATAGGACTCGTCGCCGCTGACGCCGAAAGCGCCCATCTCGGTGCGGTCGAAGCCGCGCCCGGCGCCCCAGTTCACCCGGCCGCCGGAGAGGTTGTCGAGCAGTGCCACCTCCTCGGCGAGACGCAGCGGGTGGTAGAAGGCGGCCAGCGACACGCCGGTGCCGATGCGCAGGTTGCGGGTGATGTCGGCGACATGCATGCCCATGATGTGGACGGAGGGACACACGCTGTAGGTGGAGAAATGGTGCTCGGCAAGCCACACCGCGTCGTACCCGGCGCCGTCCATGATCCGCACCCGGTCCAGCGCCCGCTGGTAGACGGTTTGCAGCGGCACCCGGCGGCCCGGCCAACTGAAGAACTGCAGGACGGCGAATTTCAACGCGGCTCCCGGTTCCGCCCCATGGCGGCACTTGGCGACGGATTATGCACACCGTTAGTATTCGTGCCGCATGGCGCTCTCGCGCCAGCCCGAACCCGCTTGAACAAGGGACCCGCATGAGCGCAAGAATCGACCGGCACGGCCTTTCCGTCGCCAAGGAACTAGACGACTTCATCCAGACCGAGGCGCTGCCCGGCACCGGCGTGGACGCCGACGCCTTCTGGGCCGGCTTCGCGGCCATCGTCCGGGACCTGACCCCGGCGAACCGGTCCCTGCTCGCCAAGCGCGACGAACTGCAAGCGGCCATCGACGCCTGGCATGAGGATCGACGCGGCCAGCGCCACGACCCGGACGAGTACAAGGAGTTCCTCACGGCGATCGGCTATCTGGTGCGTGAGGGCGGCGACTTCGAGATCGCCACCACCAACGTGGACCCGGAGATCGCCCACATCGCCGGCCCGCAGCTGGTCGTGCCCGTGATGAACGCCCGCTTCGCCCTGAACGCCGCCAACGCACGCTGGGGCAGCCTCTACGACGCGCTCTACGGCACGGATCTGATCCCCGAGACGCCGGGCCGCGAGAAGGGCGACTCCTACAATCCGCGGCGCGGGGACCTCGTGATCGAACGCGCCGGCAAGGAGTTGGACCGCATCGCGCCGCTCCAAGGCGCGAGCCATGCCGATGTCACGGCATACCGGATAATCATCGAAGACGACGCCCGCGTGCTCGAAGCGGACACGCCGAGCGGCGCCAAGCGACTGGCGGACCCGCTGCGATTCGCCGGCTTCAACGGCGGGATCGACTCCCCGACCTGCGTGCTGCTGCGCCACAACGGTCTGCACATCGAGATCCAGATCGACCGCTCGCACGATGTCGGCGCCGTCCACCCCGCCGGCGTCAAGGACATTCTCATGGAAGCCGCGGTGACCACCATCCAGGATTGCGAGGACTCGGTGGCCGCCGTCGATGCCGAAGACAAGACCGCCGTCTACCGCAACTGGCTGGGCCTCATGACCGGCGCCTTGGAGGAGACCTTCGAGAAGGGCGGCGAGACCGTTCATCGCACGCTGGCCGGGGACCGCGCCTACGCTGCGGCCGCCGGCGGAGAGATGAGGCTGCCCGGCCGCAGCCTGCTCTTGGTGCGCAACGTCGGCCACCTGATGACGTCCGACGCCATCCTCGACGCCGCGGGCGACGAGGTCTTCGAGGGCATCATGGACGCGGTGGTGACGAGCCTGTGCGCGGTACACGACCTCAAGGGCCTCGGCCCGTACCGCAACAGCCGCGCCGGCAGCGTCTACATCGTCAAGCCGAAGATGCACGGCCCCGAGGAGACCGCCTTCACCTGCGAGCTCTTCGACCGCGTGGAAGACACGCTCGGCCTCGCCCGGCACACCCTCAAGGTGGGCGTCATGGACGAGGAGCGCCGCACCAGCCTGAACCTGCGCGAGTGCATCCGCGTCGCCCGCGAGCGCATCGTGTTCATCAACACGGGCTTCCTGGACCGCACCGGCGACGAAATCCACACCTCCATGCAGGCCGGCGCCATGGTGCGCAAGGAGCCGATGAAGCAGGAGACGTGGATCCTCGCCTACGAGGACGCCAACGTCGATGCCGGGCTGGCGACCGGCTTCCAGGGCCGGGCGCAGATCGGCAAGGGCATGTGGCCGAAGCCGGACGAGATGGCGGAGATGTTCGAGGTCAAGACCAACCACCCGACCGCCGGCGCCGACTGCGCCTGGGTGCCCTCGCCCACCGCCGCCACGCTGCACGCCCTGCACTACCACCAGGTGGACGTTGCCAGCCGCCAGGACGCGCTCAAGAGCCGCGCCCGGGCGAGCGTCGACGACATCCTCACCATCCCCCTGCTGGCCGGCGAGAACCTCTCCGGCACGGACATCTCGCGCGAGCTCGACAACAACGCCCAGGGCATCCTCGGCTACGTGGTGCGCTGGATCGACCAGGGCATCGGCTGCTCCAAGGTGCCGGACATCAACGACGTCGGCCTGATGGAAGACCGCGCCACCTGCCGCATCTCCAGCCAGCACATCGTCAACTGGCTGCACCACGGCATCGTCAGCGAGGAACAGGTGCGCGAAACCATGCAGCGCATGGCGGCGATCGTGGACCGGCAGAACGAAGGCGACGCGAACTACCGAGACATGGCACCGAACTTCGACGATTCCATCGCCTTCCAAGCGGCCTGCGACCTGGTGTTCACGGGCATGACGCAGCCGAACGGGTACACTGAGCCGGTGCTCCACGCCCGGCGGCGGGAGGCCAAAGCGCGCTACGGAGGGTAAGTCTGCATGGCCAACGAGCAACCCGACTGCAGGAGCATCCGGCCTTGCTGACGCTGCTGGTGCTGCTCGTGCTGCTGATGGTGGCTTTGGGCGTCGCTTTCGTCTGGTGCCTTTGGCGCCTCATTGACGAGCTTGTCAGCCCGCGGCACGCCGGCGACGAGGTGGAGATCCTGCCGAGTCGGCGCGTGCGGGACGGGGATCTATCCGGCTCCGCATCGGACGATGCATGGGAGATCCGGATATCCGCGACGTTCCCATCGAACTCCAGAGAGAACTCGCCCAGCAACTCGCCGGAGAACCCCCGAGCCACCATCCGGCAAGACCTCGTGGGTTGCCCGCGGCGGGTTGACTTCGAGAGTTGACCTCCGAGCGATGATGCAGAGCATCGAGCCCCTTGGGTTCGCCTCGACCGTACAGTGCCCGCCAACCGAGGCCGATCCGGTCGAGACCGACGCCGACCCTCGGCTTCAGCCATCCAGCGCGTCGATGAACTCCTGAGCGGTGGCGCTGCCGACGATCAGGTCTCCCAAAGCGGCCAGCCGTTCCCGGTTCGGCGAACCGTTGAGCGCCGTCTTCAACCGGCCCGCGGCCACAGCGCCGAACCGGCGTTCGGCCATGCCTTCCAGCATGTCCCGCTGCCCTTCCTCGCGCCCGGCGGCCCGGCCTTCGTTCAGCCATTCCGCCTGCCACTGCTGCACGCGGTCCTCAAGCAGGTACGCCATGTCCTTCTCCCGCAATCCTTCCAGTTCCTCGAAGCTCGGCAGTTCGAAGCCCGTTTCCGGGAAGCCCAGCACGACTTCCTCGGCCCATGCCAGCATGCCCCGGCGGAAGCTCGCCTCGGCCGGGCCGCTGAACCGCGCCCATTCGGCGGCCAGGCGCACAGCCAGCTCCTCGGCGGTCCGGCACGCCACCAATCCCAGCGCCGCCTTCAAGCGGTTGCCGTCCGGCAGATCCAGGACCGCGTACTCGTCCGCGCCGAGCAGAATATACGCCTGCGGCTGAAAGGCCGCCAGCGTGCGCGCCGCGACTCGCGGCAGGCTGCGGTACACCTCGGCGCCGTCGGCCGCCGTCCACCGCGCCGTGCCGGTGTGGATCACCAGCGCCAGGACCGGCGGCCACTCGCCGTCGCGCACCACGCCCTGGTGGCGGTAGTGCTGCTCCATTCGCGCCGCGTACCTCTGCACCCGGCGCAGCATGCGCGGGTCGTTCCTGTGCTGGAACTCTCCCGCCAGCAAGAGATACAGCCGGCGCCCTCTGCCCTCCCCGTCGGAAGGCCGCGGCGGCGGGAACCGGCCTTTCTTGAACTTGACCCGGAAGGCGGCGTCGCCGAAGCGCTTTCGACGCTTGCGGCTGATGTACTCCGTCGGCAGCGGCTCGATGTCCTCCAGCCGCAGCAGCTCTGCGAAATCCGGCAGAGCCGCCCGCAGCGCGTCCGCGAAGACCTGTCCCGTGAACAGCAGCTTGCTGGCTTCGTCGATTCTGCGTCGCATGGCGAACTCCGGCCGAATACGCGCCCGGTGCGGGCGAGCGGGCGGCGAACATAGACGACCGTGCGCGCCCTGCAAACAGGTCGGGCGAATGTCTCAACCCGATTCGGGCGGATGTCCTACAAAATCGGCCAAATTTGGCGGTTAAGCGCGCCGGCGACGGCGAGTCCGAGCCCCGCAGACCGAGAAAACGGGGCTTCAGCACGTTCCCATCACGGCAACTCTGTGCATCTCAACCGCCAAAGCGGTATCGCAGGCGGAGCTTCAGGCGCCGGCCCTTCGGGTTGTGGGTCATGCCGTCGAAGAAGTGGTCCGAGCCGACCAGCGGCGGCGCTGCGTCGGCCACATTGAGCGCCGCGAGAGACATCGTGATGCCGCGCTCGGGTAACCGCCACGATAGCGTGAGGTCCACGGTCTGGAAGGCGTCGATGTCGGCGAACCTGTCGCCTGCCGAGCGGTCCCGGTCCTCGTAGGCAGAAACCCGATTGATGCGGCCCGTGAGGCGCAGATCGCGCCAGCGCCAGGTGGCGAAGGCGGCAGTCTTCCAGCGCGGCAGCGGCGGCACGGCCGGATCCACGGGGTCGTTCAAGTAGCCCACGGCATCGAGCGGCGCAACCAACTCGAGGCCGTTCAGCGCGAGCGCCGCCACGTCGTAGGTGGCGATGTAGCTCGCCGATGCGCCCCATTCCAGATCGCCGCCGCCGAGCGGGCGCCAGCCGCCGACCTGCATGTCGACGCCCGACGTGTCCACGTCCGGGCCGTTGATGCTTTGCACCCGGATGCGTTCCACCTCGGCGGCCTCGCAGCTGCCATCGTTCAGATCGCCGGGGCAGAACACCAGCGCCTGTACCCGCGCTCGGGTCGCCGACGAGGCGTAGGCGGCCTCGATGGCGCGGAACGGCAGCACGCGCACCGGGTCCGAGAACTCGTAGCGCCAGTAGTCCACCGTAACTTCCAGCGAGGGCGTGAGCAGCACCGCACCGAGATTGAAGGTCAGTGCCGACTCGGGGTCCAGGTGCGGATTGCCCTGGGTCTCGATCGCCTTGAACGTGCCGACCGCCGGCAGCAGTTCCAGCTTGGTGCTGATGTCCGGGTTGAGGTCGTCCACCGAGGGCGTGCGGAACGTCGTCTGCACCGAGCCGCGCAAGGCCAGCGCGTCGTTCACCGCGAGCCGCAGCGCCAGCTTGGGATCGAAAGTGGAGGCCTGGTCGTGGCGCTCGTAGTGGGCCGCGATCTGCGCGTCCCAGCGCGCCCCAAGCTTCAACGCCCCCTCGACGAACGCGGCGTGCGTGGTCTGGTCGGCATCGAAGGGCAGCTGCCCGCGGGCGCTGGCGAAAAGTCCGGTGGGGCTGCGGCAGCTCCGGTCGCCCGGAATCCAGCACGGGTTGAGAGCGAGGTTGGCCGCATCGCTCGGCCGCGTCGTCGCGGCGAAGCGGCGCATCTGGTAGCCAGCGGCGACGCTGAGGCGCTCCGGAATCCAGTCCGCGCCCACTACCGCATCGACCACGAGCATCTCCGCCTCGTCGCGAATGCGCACTTCCTCGCCGATCCAGTCGAACAGCGCCGGATCGTTGGCGAGGTCTGCGCGAAAGTCCGGGTTCCGGACCCCGGCGAACGCCGAACCAGGCTGCGCCGAGTGCTCGATCGCGTTGCTGAACGGATTGTAGTAGCGGCAGTTCCCCTGCCCCGGCGCGACACCGTTGGGAACCGGGCCGAGGGCCAGGCCCGACACCGCAGTGGCGTCCGCCACCACGCCCACGCCGCAGCCGGCACCGCCGAAGCCGCGGAAAGCGAGGAAGCGTCGATAGGCGTACTCGGCAGGCCGGTTCATGAGACCGTCGGCCCGAGACCACGCGACGCCGAGGTCGTAGTGCAGCGCACCCGTCTCGCCCTGCGCCTGGGCCGCCAGACGCAGGGTACTGGTCTCGCGCGGCACCTCTCGGCCGGGACCGGCGTTGCCGACCAAACGACCGAGGAAATACCAGTCCTCGGTGCCTTGCAGGTCGATGGCGCTACCGTCGCTGCCGGGCAGCGCGCCATGGCCGGCAGCCAGCGCGACGCGGCCTGGATGATCCGCGGCGACGAGCTGCACGTCGTCGTACCTAGCCACCGGCGGCGAGGTGGGCGTGGTGAGCCAAGCGGGGATCTGGGCATCCGCCCACAGCATCTCGACCCGATAGCTGCCGCTGGCGCCGTAGTCGCCTGAGAGTTCGGCGAACAGGCGCGTCTGCTGCTGGCTCTCGATGAGGTTGTCCCAGCGCCCGAAGCGAAAGCCGCAGGTGCTGCCCCAGTTCTCGCCGCCCATCTCGGCGCAGCGCGGGTCTACGAAGCGCGGCGCGGCGGCGAGCAGCGCGGAAAGCGGTTCGGTCCCGCCAGCAGACGATTCCGGAACCATGAATGCGCCGGGGTTGCCGGTGCCGGACCAGCCCCAGTAGGCAGCGCCGTCCGCCGGCAGGCCGAAGCTGCGTTCGGCTAGATTCAGCCGTTGGCGCTCGGCGCGCTCGAAGGCGACCACCAGATGCGCATCGCCCAAGGCACCGCCCCAGATGGCGCCGAGGTCCGCATCGCCAGCGCCATCGAAGTGTTCGAAGGCGCCTGCGACCTCGAACCCGGCGAAGTCGCTGCGGGTGATGAAATTGACCACGCCCGCCACCGCATCGGAGCCGTACACGGCGGCAGCGCCTTCCTTCAGCACCTCGACCCGCTTGAGCGCGATGAGGGGAAGCGCGTTCACATCCACGAAGCGGCCGCCGGTGAGCCGCGCCGGCACGTACACCTGCCGCTGGCCGTTGAAGAGCACCAGCGTACGGGACGCGCCGAGGCCGCGCAGGTTGACGTTGGCCGCCGTCTCCGGCACGGCCTGCCCGGTGCCGTTCAACCAGCTCGTCACTTCGCCGATGGCGCCGGCATTGGCACCCAGGTTCTTGAAGAGGTCGGTGAGCGCTGGCGCGCCGCGGTCCTCGTAGGCGTCTCGGTCGAGGACCTCCACGGCATAGGGCGAGTCGATAGGCGTGCCGCGGATGGCGGTGCCGGTGACGATCACCTCTTCGACCTCCGGCATCTGCGCCGCCTCCTTGCCGGATGCGGGAAACGACGCCGCGAGAAGCCCCGCACCGAGGAGCGCAGTTTTCGAGGCGACGACCGTCTTCAAGGGCGCTTTGCCCCTCGCTGCTTCGTGCGCGTTCAGTCGAAGGCGCTGAAGATCTCCTCGTTGAGCTCGGCGTATATCTCCGGCTTCTGGCGGATGGACTGCAGGCAGAACTCGTCCACCCCGGCGTCGATGAAGGCGGCGCAGCGGTCGATGACATAGTTCACGGGCCCGATCATGGTCCAGTCGTTGCCCCGCCGCAGCCGCTCGGCATGCTTCTCGTCCGTCACGATGCGCATGGGCACATGCACGGAGCGCGAGATCTCCCCGGGGTCGCGCCCCACGTCTTCGCAGTGCCGCTCGACGATGCCCCACAGCCGCTTGAGGTCCTCCGGGCCGCAGATGGCGTTCATGATGTCGCCGTACCTGGCGAGCGTTCGCAGGGTGCGCTTCGGCCCCGTGCCGCCGACCATCACCGGAATCTTGCGCTTCACGCCCTTGGGCGCGAACGGCGCCTGCTTGAGCGTGTAGTAGCGGCCCTCGAAGTCCACGAACTTCTCCGCCGTGAACAGCTTGTGGATCAGCTCGCAGGCCTCTTCCAAGCGGTCCTGGCGCTCCTTCATCGAAGGGAACTCCCAGCCGTAGGCCTCGTGCTCGCGGACGTTCCAGCCGGCGCCGATGCCGAGGATGCAGCGGCCGCCGGAGATCTCGTCGATGGTGGCCGCCATCTTGGCCATCAGCGCCGGGTTGCGGTAGGTATTGCCGGACACCAGCACGCCGAGGTCCAAGCGCGTGGTCACCGCCGCCATGCCGGCGAGCAGCGACCAGCCTTCCAGCGTCGGCAGCAAGTCGCTGTCCGCCGCATCGGCGGTGCGCGTCCAGGGCGGCACGAAGTGGTCGTAGGTATAGACGCTGGTCCAACGCCCGGCCTCCATCACCTCGAGGACGCTCTTGATCTCCTCCCACGAGGTCTGTTGGTTGTAGAACTGCGATCCGAACATGTGCTTGTCTCCGCTGCGCTAGCCCAGCGCCCGATTCCACGCCTGCACGCGCTCGGCGTGCGCGTCGAGCAGCGCTTCGACATCGCCGGAGACGCTGATGCGCTCGATGCGATCGCCCTGCGCCACGGCGTCCACCACCGCCTGATCCTCCGGGCCCAGCACTTCGCCGAAGATCGAGTGGGCGTCGTCCAGCCACGGCGTCGGCACATGGGTGATGAAGAACTGCGAACCGTTGGTGTTCGGCCCGGAATTGGCCATGGACAGGCGGCCCGGCCGGTCGTGGCGCAGGCTCGCGTCGAACTCGTCGTCGAAGCGGTAGCCCGGGCCACCGCGGCCGCTGCCTTCCGGGCAGCCGCCCTGGATCATGAACTTGTCGATGACCCGGTGGAACGTCAGCCCATCATAGAAGCCGCGCCGGACGAGGTTGACGAAGTTCGCCACCGTGACCGGCGCGAGTTCCTCATGCAGGTTCAGGCGGATGGTGCCGCGGGCGGTTTCGATGCTGGCCAGGGCCACCACCTAGTCGCCGTCCCCGTCGCCCTTGGGCAGCGGTCCCTTGTGCTTGTACCAGTCGTTGTCGCGGAACAGCCCGTCGCGCCAGCGCACGGCGTCCCTCATGCCGAGGCTGCGGTTCTTGTCCTGCCACTCGTAGGAGAAGCCGGTGAACTGGCCGGCGGCGTCGAGGTCCGTGCTGCTGTGGACGGATGAGTAGATGCCCATGTTCTCGTAGAAGCGGTTCATGTTGAGCTTGAGGATCGAGAGGTGGTCCGCGGACATTACGCCGATGCGGTCCGCGAAGGCGATGGCGCGGTCTTCGAGCTCGTCCTTGGGCCAGGAGTAGTTGATCATGCCGATCTCTTCGGCCTCCGCGCCGGTGACGTTCTCGCCGGTGTAGTAGAGCTCCTTGGCCTTCCTCATGCCGATCACCAGCGGCCAGATGACGCCGGTGCGCGACGTGCCGAGACCGCGCAGGCCCGGATGGCCGAGCTGGGCATCGTCCGCCGCCACCACCAGGTCCGCCATCATCGCCAGCTCGCAGCCGCCGGCGATGGCGTAGCCGTGAACCTGGGCGATGGTGATCTTCGCCATGTTCCAGAAGTACATGTGGATGTTGGTGATGGCCTGCATCCCGGTGCGGATGCCCATCAGCAGGCGCCGCCCCTCGTTGTCCACCTGGCGGTGCCGGCGAACGATCGCGTCCGCGCCGCCCTTGCCGCGGCCCGGCGTCAGGTCGTAGCCGGCGCTGAAGGTGCGCCCGGCGCCGCGCAGGATGATGACCCGGCAGCTGTCGTCCGCCTCTAAGTCGTGTAGCGCATCGTCGAGCTCGAAGAGCAGCTCCTGCGAGAGCGCGTTCATCTTCTCCGGACGGTTGAGCGTGATTCGGCCCACGCGGTCGTCGGTGCCCACGCGGTCGATCAGGACGTTTTCGTAGTCGGCCATCGGTTCCCCTTGAGTGGTGTATCCAACATCGCCGGCCGCGGGCCATGGCGCGGCAAGCGCTTCGGGACGCACGGTAGCACTTTCATGGGTGCATTGAAACGCGAACACGCCACAGCGAGGCGCCGGGCCGCTCGGCTGTGGTAGGGTGCGGGCATGGCTTCGGCAGAGACGTACAACGGCGTATCGGGCACTCCGCTCTTGGCTGCGGACGGCACGCCTCGGCTGCCCCACATCGCCTACGACGAAGACGGCTATCCCCACACGGACGGCGAACCATTGGGCCAGAACGCGGCGCAGATCAAGCAGATCGTCTACGCCTTCCCGGCACTCGAAGCCCTGCTCCGCAGGCGCTTCCCGGGGGCGCTAGTGGGCTGCGACATGTTCATCTACTCGAAGCGCGGCGTCGTCGCGGGCTCCGTGGCGCCGGACGTGTTCGTGGCGTTCGGCGCCGGCGACCACCTGCGCGACTCGTACAAGCTGTTCGAGGGCGAGCCAGTGCCGGCGTTCGTGCTGGAGGTGCTGTCGGAGAGCACGGGCGCCCGGGACCTCGATCAGAAGTACCGCGCCTACCGGGCGATGGGCGTCGGCGAGTACTGGCTGTTCGACCCCTTCGCCAAGCGCATCCCGGAACGCATCCGCGCGTACCGTCTGTCCGCCAAGCGCTACGTGCCGATGGCGCCGCTGCCGGACAGCCGCAGCTACCTGTCGGGCGCGCTAGGCCTGGAACTCCGCGCCGAGGGCGAGGACCTGCGCATCCGCGATCCGGCAACCGGCGAGGATCTGATGGGATACGAGGAGGAGCAGACGGCCCGGCAAGCGGCCGAAGCGCGCGCGGACAGCGAGGCCGCCGCACGCAGGGAAGAGGCGGCCGCGCGCCACGCCGCCGAAGACCGGGCCGAGCGCGAAGCGGCAGCCCGGCGCGCGGCGGAGGCCGAGCTGGAGCGTCTGCGCCGCAGCATGAATGATCGCGACTAAGGGCCGTACATGGCTCCGGCGGCGTTACCGGACATCTGTCGTATACCCAGCCAACGGCAAGGCGGGGCACAAGGCACGCTCCATCGTCCGAAATCCGCTACACTTGCCCGCTTTCGCCCACTCGCCAAGCGGACACAAGAGCCTTGATCGTCATCGGCCTCACCGGCGGCATCGCCTCCGGCAAATCCACTGCTGCGCGCCACCTCGCCGAGCGGGGCGCAGTCGTCATCGACGCGGACAAGCTCGGCCATCGCGTCTACGAGCCCGGCCGGCCCGCCTTCGCCAAGGTGGTCGCGGCCTTCGGCGACGACGTGGTCGGCGCGAACGGCGAGATCGATCGCAAGGCGCTCGGCGGCAAGGTGTTCGGCGACCCGCTTCAGCTCACCCGGCTGACGGACATCGTCTGGCCGGAGATCCTCGCCATGGCGAAGGCCGAGATCGCGACGGCGAAGGCAGATGGGCAGCGGGTGGTGGTCCTCGAAGCGGCCGTGCTGCTCGAAGCGAACTGGCAGGATGATGTGGATCAGGTGTGGGTAGTCACCGTCGCGCCGGCGGTCGCCGTCGAGCGCGCCAGTGCCAGAGACGGCGTGGACGCGGCGGCCGTGCAGGCGCGGATCAACGCGCAGCTCTCGAACGCCGAGCGGGAGGAGAAGGCAGACCTCGTGATCGACAATTCGGGCACCGAGGCGGAGCTCGTCGCCCGCATCGACGCCGCATGGCAAGGGCTCGAAGCGGCATGATCCTTGATCTTCACACCCACTCCATCAAGTCGGACGACGGCCGCGCCAAGGTGCGCAACTACTGCCAGTGGGTGCGCACCCGAGACATCCCCATCGACGGCTTCGTGCTCACCGAACACCGCCAGTTCGACTTCGAGTCGGACTACTCGGGCCTCGCCAGCGACTTCGATCTGGTCATTCTGAAGGGCGCCGAGGTGGAAACGGAGTACGGCCACGTCCTGGTCTACGGCGTCACGCCGCCGCTCTACGAATGCTTCGACTTCGGCGCCATCGGCCTCGTGCTGGAGGAAGTCATCGAACACTGCAATGCGCACGGCGCGGTCGCGGCGCCCTGCCATCCTGGCCGGCCGCGGGTCGGCATGTCCGCGCACCTCGCCGAGCACGGCGTGCCCAAGGGGGTGCGCATCGTCGAAGTCCACAACGGCGGCAGCCGCGGCGACGAGGACGCGGTGGCCGGGAAGATGGCGGCGGACCTCGGCTACATCGGCATCGGCGGCAGCGACTCGCACATCGTCAGCCACATCGGCCGCTGCGCCACCGAGTTCGACGATGCCATCGGCAGCGAGGCCGACTTGGTGGCGGCCTTGAAGGCCGAGCGCTTCCGCGCCATCACCTACCGGTAAGGCATCGGCAACACAACCAATCAGCAAAGGAGGACGACGCAAATGGCTGAAAGCACAGCCGAGACCGTGGATCAGGACATCCAGGACTTAAGGGACCGGTTCCTGAACCGCGAGTTCGACGAGGTGACCTTCGAGATCGACGGCGCCCGCTTCGCCGAGTACGCCAAGGTGTGCGGGGAGACCGCGGCCAAGTTCACCGACCCGGCGCACACCGACTTCCAGGCACCGCCGACGTTCGTTTCGACGCTGGTTGGCGGCCGCAGCATGCCGCACGACTTCCCCAACCTCGGCGGCATGGGCATGGACGCCGGCAAGTCCGTCGAGTGGAAGGCGCCAGTGCGCGACCAAGCGACCCTCACGGGACGCAGCCACCTGCACGACATCTACACCAAGACCGGCCGCTCCGGGCGCATGGTGTTCCTGGTCACGCGCATGGAGCTGTACGACCAGGACGGCACGCATGTCGCCAACGCCGACACCAGAACCGTGATTCGGGAGAGACCCCGTGGCTGATTCCGCCCCCACCGTCAAGACCATCGCCGACGTCGAGTTCGGCGGCCAACTGCCGGCCTTCGCGCCGGACACCAGCATCGCAGCGACGCGCCGGTTCGGCAAGCACGTCGGCTGGAACACGCCGCGCTTCACGGACCACGACGGCGCCCGCAAGGAGGGCCTGCCCGGCGCCATCGTGCCCGGCGTGATGAGCCAGGGCTTCCTCGGCGCGATGATCCACCGCTGGGCCCCGGATGCCGAGATCATCGCCATCGACACGGTATTCCGCGCCCCGGTCATGGTCGATCAACCGCACGAAATCACGGGCGTAGTGACGGACATCGACGAGGACGAAGGCACGGTGGAGATCGACCTGACCGTGACCAACGAAGCCGGCGAGACCCGCGTCTTCGGCACGGCTACGGCGCGTTTGCCGACGGGCTGATATCCGAGGGGAGCGCGCCATCGCGCGGGCAAAGAAACTGCAGAGGGCCGCGACGGAGATCGCCTTTCCTCCGAAGGGCGCTCGGGTGGCCAAAGTGCTTTCTTGGATAAGTGCGGCGCTCGAGAGCCTGCGTTTCGTATGGCAACGCCTGAGGAAGTCGTGCGGCAGAAGTTCGTGAAGTTCTTGCTGCGAGACGTAGGCGTACCTAGTGACATGGTCAGAACGGAAGACGCGGTGGCGCACTACGCTGCCCGTATCCGTGGCCGTGCAGACATCGTGGGACTTGCTCCGCAAGAGGCCCAGTCGGCGGGCAAGGAGGCTAGACCGCTCTTTGTTGTGGAGTGCAAGAGGCCGGGCGGTGTGGACGATGACGCAAGACGTCAGGTTGAGAAGTACGCTAAGCACTTGAAGACGCGTTTCGCAATGGTGACAGACGGGGACGAGTTGCAGGTGTACCGGATTCGCGGTTCCCGGTTGGGGCCGCTCGCAGACATGCCGTCGTATGGCGAGATGCTCCAGAATCGGGTTCGCGCGCGTCCAGCTCCCGTTCCCTGGACCCGGCCACCCCGAACGAAGTTGGCGCGGATGTCGAGAAGCGAAGTCGCCTGGAACGAGAGGCTCGGGAGTTGCCTAGGCTCATCGACGACGGACGAAGTAGCGCGTTTGGCGGTCGAGCTGGCTGGGCTGCTATTCGACGAGGGTACGCGGCCCGGCCCGTGGCGCAGTGGCACTCTTAGGATGGTCCCCAATGGCTTGGGGCATGTGACGCCGCACAACCCTAGTGGGGGTGACTGGGGGGGCAGGCATCGGCACTGGCTAGTCCCAGCGAGCGCGAAAGACTGCGATGACCGCCTGCTCAGCGTGTCGGTGATGGCCTCGTCAAGGGAAAAGACGATGTTGCTCATTGCGACCGACCGCGATGGCCGAACAGGAAATGCGCTGCAACTTGCACTCGACGACTTCGTGGTCTTTGGGGGGCGCAACGCGCACATCTTCCACAACGGCAGGATGCGTGGCGGCGTCCAGGGCGCGACCAAGCAGGCGATGCTTGACTGGCTCGGACAGGAAGCGCGACACCTGCTCGATGACGATGATCGAGTACGCCTTGGTACCTTGCCGGTGGACCGCCGGATAGAGTGGAGCGACGTGCGCGAGTTGGTCGTCCGCTGCACCGAGTACGCCTTCGCTCGCGAGGCGTTCATGCGCAAACTCACGGGTTCCGCGAGCGGTAGGTAGCGAACCAGACGCACATTCATCGGCTACGATATGCGTATGCCGCAGCACACCACACATCCCCTTGGGAAGGTCTCCTCGCTGAATGCGTCCGGTCGCAAGTACCGCACGGAGCAGGGCTTCAGCGCCATTCGCAATGGCATCAAGGTCGTCGAGATCGACTCGGCGGGCGAGCGTCTGCCCAAGCCGCCGTGGCTGCGGGTGCGGCTTGGCGGCAACGGGCGCTACGGTGCCGTGCAGCGCACCGTGCGCGAGCATCGGCTGGCGACGGTCTGCGAGGAATCCCACTGCCCGAACATCGGCGAGTGCTGGGGCGCGGGCACGGCGACGATCATGCTGATGGGCCATGTCTGCACCCGCGCCTGCCGCTTCTGCGCGGTGGATACGGGCAATCCGCGCGGCTGGCTCGATGCCGAGGAACCCGCCAACGCGGCCGAGTCCGTGCGCCTGATGGGGCTGGGCTACGTCGTGCTGACTTCCGTTGATCGCGACGATCTCGCCGACGGCGGCGCGGCCCACTACGCGGCCTGCGTGCGGGCCATCAAGGCAGCCTGCCCGGACACGCTGGTGGAAGCCCTGACGCCGGATTTCCGCGGCGATGAAGCGGCGGTCGCCACGGTGGCGCAATCGGGCCTCGATGTCTTCGCGCAGAACCTTGAGACGGTCGAACGGCTGACGCATCCGGTTCGCGATCCGCGCGCCGGCTATCGGCAGACGCTCGACGTGCTCGCCTTCGCCAAGGCCAGCGCCGGCGTCACCACCAAGAGCAGCCTGATGCTTGGCCTCGGCGAGACGGACGACGAGATTCGAGCAGCGATGGCGGACCTCTGCGCCGCTGGCGTGGATCTGCTCACGCTGGGACAATATCTGCAACCCACGCGCAACCATCTGCCCGTGGCGCGCTGGGTGCATCCGGACGAGTTCGCCGCGTACCGAGACTGGGGCCTCGATACCGGATTCCGCGACGTGGCGTCGGGGCCGTTGGTGCGATCAAGCTACCGGGCGGACCGGCTTGCCGTCGCGGCACGAGCGTAAGCGGGAGACAGACATGCTCGGCATCGACACCGGCGCACCGGCCACGGACATCCACATCGTCGCTGCCCCAGCGCTCAAGGACTGGCGCGGGGCGCAGGACGCGCTCACCCAAGAGTGGCTCGACGCCGCCGCCTTCAAGGCCGATGCGAACGAGACGCTCCGCCTGCCGGACGCCGCCGGGAGACTGGCGCGGATCGTTGCCGGCCTCGGTCCGGCGCCCAGCATCGAGAGCCTCGGCAGCCTGCCGTTCAAGCTGCCCGAAGGCGACTATCGGCTGCGCGGCGCGGACCCCGCCGCCCTGCCCCGCCTAGCGCTCGGCTGGGGCCTCGGCGGCTACCGCTTCAATGCCTACAAGGCAGCAAAGCGCCAGCCGGCCCGACTGCTGCTCCCCCCGCAACACGCCGCCGTCCAGGACGAAGTGGCGGCGGTGCAACTCACCCGCGATCTCATCAACACGCCCGCCGCGGACATGCTGCCGCACCATCTCGAAGCGGAGGCCCGCAAGCTCGCGCTCGCGCATGGCGCCAGCATCGAAGTCACGGTCGGGGATGCGCTCCTGCGCCGAGGATTGAACGCCATCCACACCGTGGGCGCGGCGAGCGAGTCCGCGCCGCGGCTGATCGATCTCCGTTGGGGAGACCCGGAGCATCCGAAGATCACGCTGGTCGGCAAGGGCGTCTGCTTCGACAGCGGGGGTCTGAACCTGAAACCCGCCGCCGGTATGCGGATGATGAAGAAGGACATGGGCGGCGCGGCACACGTTCTCGGCTTGGCCGAACTGGTGATGGCGCGCAGCCTGCCCGCCCGGCTGCGGGTGCTGGTGCCAGCGGTGGAGAATGCCGTGGCCGGCAACGCCTATCGGCCCGGCGACATCATCCGCACTAAGCAGGGCCTCACGGTGGAGATCGACAACACCGATGCCGAAGGGCGCCTCGTGCTGGCCGATGCGCTCACGCTGGCCGCGGCGGAGGACCCGAAGGCGATCATCGACTTCGCCACCCTCACCGGCGCTGCCCGCACCGCGCTCGGCACCGAGCTGCCAGCGATGTTCGCCAATCGCGACGCCCTAGCCGAGGGCATCGCCGCGGCGGGCACCGAGGCGGAAGACCCGGTCTGGCGCCTGCCGCTGCACGCGCCATACCGCAAGCTGCTCGAAAGTTCGGTGGCGGACCTAGTCAATGCCCCCTCGGCCCCGTACGCAGGCGCTATCGCCGCGGCCCTGTTCCTGGAGCACTTCGTGGGCGACTCACCGTGGGTCCACTTCGACATCATGGCCTGGAACCTCGCCGCCCGTCCCGCGCACCCCGTCGGCGGCGAGGCGATGGGGCTGCGGGCGGTCTACGGCTACCTTCAGGCGCAGGCTTAAGCGCAGTCATGGACATCTGGCTTCGCAACACGCAGTCGGGCAGGAAAGAGCGCTTCGAGCCGCTGGATCCGAACCGCATCACCGTCTACGTCTGCGGCCCCACGGTCTACGACCTCGTACACATCGGCAACGCCCTCCCAGCGGTGGCCTTCGACGTGCTGGTGCGTCTCCTGCGCGTCGCCTACCCCGAGGTCGTGTATGTGCGCAACATCACGGATGTGGACGACAAAATCAACGCCGCGGCCAAAGCGAAGGGGCGCCACATCGGCGACCTGGCGTCGCGCTTTGCCGCCGAGTACGGGCGCGACATCGCCGCCCTCGGCGTACTGGAACCGGATGTCGAACCGCGCGCCACCGAGCACATCGCAGAGATCACCGACATGATCCGCTCGCTCATCGACACCGGCCACGCCTATGAAGCCGAGGGCCATGTGCTCTTCCATGTGCCGTCGGACCCGGAGTACGGGACCCTCGCCAAGCGCAGCCTGGAACACATGCTGGACGGCGCCAGGGTGGAAGTCGCGCCGTACAAGAAGGACGCCAAGGATTTCGTGCTCTGGAAGCCCTCGACGGCGGACCTGCCCGGCTGGGAGAGCCCGTGGGGCCGCGGCCGCCCCGGCTGGCATATCGAGTGCTCGGCGATGATCCGCAAGCACCTCGGCACCGTGATCGACATCCACGGCGGCGGCAGCGACCTGGTCTTCCCGCACCACGAGAACGAGGCGGCGCAGAGCCGCTGCGCGAACGGCGGGGGCCTGAGCGTCCGCTACTGGCTGCACAACGGCATGCTGACGCTCGGCGACACCAAGATGTCCAAGAGCCTCGGCAACATCGTCACGATTCGCGAGTTGCTGGCGGACCATCGCGGCGAGACGCTGCGCTACGCGCTGCTCTCGGGGCACTACCGGCAGAGCCTGCTCTGGGGCGATGCGCTGGTGGACCAAGCCAAGGCGAGCCTCGATAGCCTCTACGGCGCCCTGCGCGACACCGACGAGGGCGACAACGCCACGGCGGAAGCGTTCTCCGGCGCAGACGCGGACGCATTCCCGGCCCCCGTGCTGGAAGCGCTCAGCGACGACCTCAACACCCCGCGCGCCCTCGCCGCCCTGCATGCGTTGGCAGCCGAGTGCCGCGCCGCCGGGGACCCGGCGACGAGGCGCGAACTGCGCACCCGCCTGCTCTCGGGTGGTTGGTTGCTCGGCCTGCTCGGCACCTCCGCGCAAGCCTACTTCCAAGCCGATGCGACCGACGATGCGGCCGACATCGAGCGTCTCATCGACGAGCGCAACGCGGCCCGCAAGGCCCGCGACTTCGCCCGCGCCGACGCCATCCGCGACGACCTCGCAAGCCGTGGCATCGAACTCGAAGACACCCGAGAAGGCACCCGCTGGCGCGTCGCCGGCAACGCCTGAACGCAAGTCCTGCGTGCCTTGAGCCGGGCGAACGCTCGGCATGAGCGATGCTTGCTTGGCGCAGCGTCCCTCCGACACTAGGTTGCGCGCTTCCCCGATAGCCGGAGCAGCAAGTGTCCGTGGATGGGCCGCAGTGGCGCCTGTACGGCGTGTTCGCCGTCCTGTGCGCGTTCGCGATAGGCCAAGCGGCGCTCGGCGCGACGCCGCGCATCGAGGAGACCACGGTGACCGCGAGTCGGCTCGGCGTCACCGATCAGCAGGTCGTCGTGCTGGACGAGGAGGAGCTTTCCCGCGTCGGCATGCACATCGCCGACCTGATCGCCACTCTGCCCGGGCTGGCTATGTCAACCGCCGGCCCGCATGGCGCGCTGTCGCAGGCGCGCGTGCGCGGCGCCGAAGCCAACCACCTGCTCGTGCTGATCGACGGCGTGCCGGCGAACGATCCGGCCGGCGGGGGCGAGTTCGACTTCGGCGGCCTGGATCCGACCGGCATCCAACGCATCGAGTATCTACCCGGCGCGCAGAGCGCCGTTTGGGGCAGCGATGCGTTGGCTGGTGTGCTGCACATCCTCACGACGCCCGCAGCGAGTGGCCGCCGCCTGTCCATCGCCGGCGGCAGCGATGCCACGCTGGCCGCCAATGCGACGTGGACGCGCTTCGGCGAGGATTCCCATGCAACGGCCTCCATCGGCCGCCATCGCACGGACGGCAGCAATGCAGCGCGCGAAGGCACGGAGAACGACAGCTTTGATCGCACCGCAGCGCAGATCGCCGGCGCCCGCGGTGTCGGCGTGTGGCGCATCTCGGCAAGCGGCAGAGCCCGATCCGGCCACGCCGAGTACGACCCGGCGCCAGCGCCACGCTTCGTCCCCGCAGACGGCGACCGCCGCACGGACGCGGACTTCAGGCTGCTGCAAGCAACCGCCACGCGCGCCTACGGCGGGCAGGACGCGGCGCACACGCTGACCTACCGCCTCGCCACGGCGCGCACGGCACGCGCCAACTTCGCCGACGGCGCATTCGCGAGCAGCAGCGTCGGTCGCCGCGACAGCGCGAGCGCCGCCGGCAACTTCGGCATCGGCCGCTATCGCGCCAATCTCACCGCGCAGTTCGCTGCCGAGACCTTCGCCCAGAGCGCCCCGGCGACAGCGTTCGGCGATCCCAACCAGCGCCAGCGCATGGCAACGGCCAGCCTGGCGGGGGAGTTCCAAGGCAGCTTCGGCCCGGTCGCCGTCGCCGCATCGGCCCGGCGCGATGCCAACGACGCCTTCGGGAACTCCATCGCCTACCGATTCGGCGCGACCGTCGGCCAGACGCCCGCTTGGTTCGCGAGCATCGGCAGCGGCGTCAAGAACCCGACCTTCACCGAGCGCTTCGGCTACACGCCGGACACGTTCGCCGGCAATCCGCAGCTGCGGCCGGAGACGGCAACCAGCGTCGAGGCTGGCGCACGCTGGGACTCGGAGCGAGCGCAGCTTGTCGTCGCCGTGTTCCGCTCCGTGCTCGAAGACGAGATCGACGGCTTCCACTTCGACGCCGCGCGAGGCGCATTCACCGCCCGCAATCTGGAAAGCACCAGCACCCGGCGCGGCATCGAAGTGCGCGGCCACGCCCGCTTCGGCCGGGTGAGCCTAGACGGCAGCTACTCCTACATCGACTCGACGGTGGCCGGCGAACGCGAGCTGCGTCGGCCGCGGCATCTGGCCAATGCCAGACTGACGGCCCATCTCTCACCGCGGCTCAACATACGCGCCGCGCTCTCGCACACAGGATCCAGCTCGGACCAGGACTTCTCGACATGGCCTGCCACGCGCATCCGCCTCGACGCCTTCCGGCTGCTTCGCCTCGACGCGGAGTACGCCGCGACGCCACGCTGGCGCTGGCAACTGGCCGTGGAGAACGCCCTCGACAGGGATTACGCGACCGTGTACGGCTACCGCAGCCCCGGCCGCACGGCGCTGCTCCGGGCGGTGGTGGATTTCTGAGTCCGGCAGGCCACACACCTCCTCCGCCCGCCTTCGGGTGGCGGCGTATGATGGCGCGATGAAGCGCAAGCTGCCGATCGGCATTCAGAACTTCCGCCAGATCCGCGAAGACGGTTGCTACTACGTTGACAAGACCGGCTTCGCGCTGCGCCTGATCGCGGAGGGCAAGCACTATTTCCTGTCGCGTCCGCGGCGGTTCGGCAAGAGCCTGTTCGTGGACACGCTGAAGGAGCTCTTCGAGGGCAACGAGCCGCTGTTTCGCGGGCTGGCCGCGCACGGATCCTGGGACTGGTCCGTGCGCCATCCGGTCGTGCGCCTCGACTTCGGCAAAGGGGACTTCACGACCGCCGGCTACCTGCAACGCAACATCATGGGCCAGTTCGACCGTATTGAACGTGGGCTCGACATCGCCGGCGGCTACGATACGGGGCCGGAACGATTCAGCCACCTGCTGAGGACGCTGCACGAGCGCACCGGCAAGCGCGTGGTCGTGCTGGTGGACGAGTACGACAAGCCGATTCTCGACGCGCTGGACACGCCGGAGGTGGCGGCTGCCAACCGAGACTGCCTGCGGGGGCTGTACTCGACCGTCAAGTCCAGCGACGCGGACGTTCAGTTCGTGTTCTTCACTGGCGTGAGCAAGTTTTCAAAGGTGAGCCTGTTCAGCGATCTCAACCAGCTCATCGACATCACGCTGACACCGCGCTATTCGGCCGTGTGCGGGTACACCGACAAGGATCTGGAAACCGTGTTCGCGGCGGAGCTGCCGGGCCTTGATCGGGACGCGATCCGCGACTGGTACAACGGCTACGGCTGGCGCGGGCCGGAGCGCCTCTACAACCCTTTCGACATCCTGCTGCTGTTCTACAACCGGGAGTTTCGCGGCTACTGGTTCGAGACGGCAACACCGTCTTTTCTGGTGCGAACCCTCGCGCGCAGCGGGCTCGGCTCGGTGGACGTGGAGGGGCTGCACGGCACGATGGCGCTGCTCTCGTCGTTCGACATCGAGGACATGGAGCCCGAGGCGCTGCTGTTCCAGACAGGCTACCTGACGGTCGTCGGCGAGGATCTGTCCGGCGGCGAGCCCGTCTTCCGGCTGGGCTATCCGAACAGGGAAGTGCGGCAGAGCCTGAACGAGCACCTGCTGCGCACGATGGCCCCGCCGGCGTCGCGGCGGCTGACCGACGGGGCACACTTGCGCACGATGCTTGCCGACGGCGAGCTCGAGGGTCTCGAGGCGTCGCTGCGGGCGTTTTTCGCCAGCATTCCCCACGACTGGTACCGGCGCAACGACATCGCGCGCTACGAGGGCTACTACGCGAGCGTTTGCTACTCGCACTTCGCCGCAGCGGGCCTCGCCGTGGCGGTGGAGGACGCGACGAACCACGGCCGGGTGGACATCTCGGTGCGGGTCGCCGAACGCGTGTACCTGATCGAGATCAAGGTGGTGGAGTCCGCCGCCACCGGGGCCGCGATGGCGCAGCTGCAGGCGCGGCGCTACGCCGAGAAGTACCGGCGGCCTGGCGCATCGGTGTGTCTGGTCGCGATGGAGTTCAGCCGCGAGACGCGCAACATCGCGTGCTTCGAGGCGCAGGACGCCGGCTGAGGAATGGGAGGCGGCGAACGGCGCTTGTCGGACGAGAGCGGGATCATTGACGGTCGCGAGTCGCCGGGGGGCGTAGTGCGGCTGACAGTGCCGGCCCGAGCCGCGCGGTCATTGACGGCACAGCAGCTCGAAGTCGGCAGTGCAGGTTTGGAAGGCGCCCTCGGCGCCGGGAAGTGGGAACTGACGGTGGAGTCGGACCGGCCGCTCTCGGCCATGAGCCTGCTGCGCAGTCCAGCCGGGCACCTCACGAACCTGTCGACAGCGCCCGGTCGCCAGGCCATTGAGGACGGGGAGTGATGGTGCGTGGCTCCGTATCCCGTGCCGTGCCGACACCGTCTCTTTGCGTGCTTGACCGCAGCACTTCAACTTGCCTAAATGCGGCATGGCGGACGAACCGAGGCAACCGCGACCGCGGCGAAAGGCGGAGCCGGAAGGAGCGCTGCCCAAGGACCAGCAATGGACGGTCACCTTCCTCAACGACGCGGTCCGGAGAGAGTACAAGGACCTCAGTCCCGACCTGAAGGCCGCATTCTGGGAACTGCACAACAAGATCAAGTCCTATGGTCTTCCGGTATTGACACGCAAGGAGGCCGAGCGTCTGGTCGGAACGAAGGACCTGTGGGAGCTTCGGTTCAGGGGGAAGAGCGGCATCGGACGAGGACTGTATGTGCAGAGGCGGGGGCGGCACATCACGATTCTGGTATTCTTCGCCAAGAAATCCGACAAGCTGCCCAAGCGAATACTCGACCTTGCGGCGGAGAGGCGGAAGACGCTAGAGGAGGGCATCGTGGAAGCGCTGAACGAAGGCAAGATGGAGGCGAAGCTCATCGACGCGCAGGACGTGTACGACGAGGAGTACCCGCCGGGCACCGAGAAGAGGGAGCAAATGGACGCCATGCTGCAAGCCAGCCTTGCCAAGTTCGGCCGCCGCCTCCAGCGCCGAGAACGGCTCAAGGCGCTGCCTCGGAAGACGAAAGAGGCCGTCGTCGCGAAGCTCCGTTGGCGGAAGCGAGCGGGCGCGGTGCGGCACGCCGCCAGCTGATTCTGAGCGGCTGAGCACGGACCAGACCTTCCGGACAAGCCCCGAAGACCTCAAGGCCGTCCGAGTGGCGATAGGGCCATGATCGCCTATCGCGATCCATGCCGCTTCGCGCAGGGTTGCCTATGGCCGATCGCCGCGTCGGCCTCGACTTCCACAGCACGATAAGGCAGGTCCTGACCCGACCGAAGCGCGTTCTTCCGCTTACCGCACCCCTGCGTTCTGCCCCCGGTCGCGCAGCAAGTGGTCCATCAGCACGAGTGCCACCATGGCTTCGGCGATGGGGACGGCGCGGATGCCGACGCAGGGGTCGTGGCGGCCGGTGGTGACGACTTCCACTTCGTCGCCGTGGATGTCGAGGCTGCGGCCGGGAAGGGTGATGCTTGAGGTGGGCTTGAGGGCGATGCTGACGACGATGTCCTGGCCGGACGAGATGCCGCCGAGCGTGCCGCCGGCGTTGTTCGAGAGGAAGCCGCCCTTGTCGCGCTCGTCGCGGTGCTCGCTGCCGCGCTGGCGCACCGAGGCGAAGCCGGCGCCGATCTCGACGCCTTTCACCGCGTTGATGCCCATGAGCGCGCCCGCGAGCTCTGCGTCCAGCTTGCCGAACACCGGCTCGCCGAGACCCGCCGGAACGCCGCTGGCAACCACCGTGACCTTGGCGCCGATGGAGTCGCCGTCGCGCCGCAGGCGGTCGATGAACTCGGCGATGTCTTCCACCGCGCCCGGATCGGGGCAGAAGAACGCGTTGTCGTAGACACCCGCCGGGTCCACCACGTCGAGCTCCATGTCGCCGATCTGCGCCAAGTAGCCGCGTATCGCCACCCCGGCTTTTTCGGCAAGGTACTTCCGGGCGATCGCGCCTGCCGCGACGCGCATGGCCGTCTCCCGTGCCGACGCGCGCCCGCCGCCCCGGTAGTCCCGAATGCCGTACTTGGTCAGGTAGGTGAAGTCGGCGTGCGCCGGGCGGAACTGGTCCTTGATGCGGCCATAGTCTCGCGAGCGCTGATCCACGTTGTCTATGACGAGGCCGATGGAGGTGCCGGTGGTGACTCCCTCGAAGACGCCGGACAGGATGCGCACCTGATCCGGTTCGCGGCGCTGCGTGGTGTATTTCGACTGCCCAGGGCGGCGCCGGTCCAAGTCCCGCTGCATGTCTGCTTCGGCAAGTTCGAGGCCCGGCGGGCAGCCGTCCACCACGGCGCCAAGGGCCGCCCCGTGGCTTTCGCCGAAGGTGGTGACCGCGAATGCCTGCCCGAACGTATTGCCAGCCATCCGCCGAGACTACCGCAGGTGGTCAAGCCAAGGCACCGTCGCAAAGACCCCGAAGCGGCCGTCGGCTTGCGGTTCCGCATTCGCCAGATCAAGCCACACGCAATGCAGCTGCGGGAACGCGGCGTCGAACTCGCGGGCGAGGTTGCCCACCTCGCCCACCAGCACGCCGTCCGGCGCGAGATGGCGATCCAAGCCGGCGACGATCCGGCGCCAGATGGCCAAGCCGTCCGGGCCGCCGTCGAGACCGTGCCGCGGCTCGTGACCGAACTCCGTCGGCAGGGCAGCAAGCTCCGCGCTAGGCACATAGGGCGGGTTGGCGAGCACGAGGTCGTAGCACCGCTCGCCCAATGCGGCGAAGAGGTCCGAGCGCAGCACTTCGACGCGGTTCGCGACGCGCTCGTGCCGGCGCAGGTTGCAGCGCACCGCCTGCAGCGCCAGCGGGTCGTCGTCGACTAGGTCCACCCGCGCTTCCGCGAACTGGTGCGCCGCCAAAATGCCCAGCGCCCCCGTGCCGCAGCAGAGGTCCAGCACTTGGCGCGGTGCGGTGGCCAGCCACGGCCGGACGTCCTGCTGCAGGACTTCGGCGAGCGGCGAGCGCGGGATCATCACCCCCGGCGGCACATGGAAGACGAGGCCGCCGAACCACGCTTCGCCGGTGAGATGGGCCGTGGGGATGCGCTCCTCGATACGCCGCCGGAGCAGTGCGTCGAGTTCCGCGCGCAACGCCGGCGTCAACGCCCGTCCGCGCAGGAAGCCCGCGACCAGCCGTTCGGCTTCGTCCCAAGCATTGCCCGCGCCGTGGCCGAATACCGCCTCGGAATCCTTGAGGCGTCGAGCGTATTCCGCGATCACCAGCGCCGCGGGCGAGGGAGACACGACCGCGTTCAGCGGCGCTTGGGGATCACCAGCTCCAGGCGATCCGGCGGCGCGTTCGGGCGTGGCACGAAAGGCCCTGCGCCAAAGGACTGCGCGTCCAAGCCGACCGCCGTCAATCGCTCGGCGGCGGCCGCCGCGCACGCCGTGGAACGCGTCACCGCGGCCATCGGGTCGTCCGCCGCAGCCAGGTGGCAAACCACAAAGAGCGACTGGCCGCCCGCGTCGGCAAGCTCGGCGCCGATGGCGTCCAGCGCAGCGAGCGCCGCGGCATCGAACGTGCCGTCGGCTCTTGGCGCGGCGTCTTCCAGCACGGCAAAGCCGCGCCCGCGCAAGTTCGCCGCGACGCCGCCCTGCGCCGCCTGCTGTACGCGCGCCACATCCACATGCGCGTACACGCGCCGGTTGCCGCGCTGCACCACGTAGATGGAAGCGCGAATATCGCCGAGCGACGCCGCCATGTAGAACTGCGAGGAGTCCGGCGCGACCAGTTCCTTGACGCCGAAGACATCGTTGGCCCAAGTGGTGCTGCGGCCGCAGTCGCGGGCCCGGCAGGTGAAGGCCACGTCCGCGCCCCGACCATCGAGCAGCGCAACGTAGTGCTCGATGACCTCGTCCAGGCCCGCGTTGTCCGGCGCCCGGTAAGTGACGCGCACGAGCTCCGCCATCGGCAGCCGCGTGCTGTCGTCGAGGCGGCGCTGGCGACCGCTGCGATCCACGCGACCGGTGACGAACTCGTAGCCGCGCACCGTGGTCGGCGCCGCGTAGCCGACGATCCAAGAGGCCGGAAAGCGCTCGAAGCCGGGCGGATCGACGGACCCGTCCATGTCCGGCGCAGCGTGAGCGAGCCCCGCCAAACCGAAGCACCAAACGCAAGCCAGCGCCTTCATTGCTGGCGGCTCCATGCTGTCGGCGCGGCGAATTCGACGTCCAAACGCTGCTCGCTGGTCATCAATTCGCGCACCACGGCAGCGAGTTCCGCGCCCTCGAAGAAGAGCCGGTAGAGCCCGTCCGCGAGCGGCATGTAGACGCCGAGTTCGGCGCTCTTGTCATGCACCACGCGCACGGTGTTGACGCCTTCGGCAAGCTTGCCGAGGGACTCCATGGCTTCGGCCAAGCTGGCGCCGGCGGCGAAGCGGGTGCCGAGCTGGAAGTTGCGCGACAGCGGCGAGGTGCAGGTGGCGAACAGATCGCCGACCCCCGCAAGGCCGAGGAAGGTGAACGGATTGGCGCCCAGCGAGACGGCGAAGCGGCCCATTTCGGCGAGGCTGCGGGTGATGAGCATGGCAAGCGCATTCTGGCCGATGTCGAGGGCCGTGGCGATGCCGCAGACGATGGCGTAGATGTTCTTCAGCGCCCCGCCGAGTTCGACGCCGTAGACGTCCGAGCTCGCGTAGACGCGGAAAGTCGGGCTCTTGAGCAAGTCCTGCACCGTGCGCCGCAGATCCTCGTCGCGGCTTGCGACCACGGTGCCGGCGAACTGCCCGTTGGCCATCTCCTCGGCGAGATTCGGCCCGCTGATGACGCCGACCCGCGCACCCGGCAGCCGTTCTTCGAGAATCTGGCTCATCAGGCGGAAGCCGTCGGCCTCGATGCCCTTGGTGGCGCTCACCACGCACGAGTCGTCGCGCACCAGCCCTTCGAGTTCCCCCGCGACGGCGCCGAACGAAGCGCTCGGCACGGTGACGAACGACACGTCGCTTGCCGCCGTGGCCTGCTTGAGATCGAGCGTCGGTTCCACCAGCGCCGCGAGCGGATGCCCCGGCAGGTAGCGCCGGTTCTCGCCGTGCTCGATCATGTCCGCATGCTGCTCGCGATCGCGCATCCAAAGATGCACCGGCACGCCGTTGCCGGCCACGATGTTGGCGATGGCCGTGCCGAAGTTCCCCGCCCCGACGATGGCAGCCTGCATGGCGCTTGCGCCAGTCTGCTCCGCTGGCTGCGGAGTGTAACGCCTCGCGTGGGCCGCGCTACAGCCGCGCGATGGTCGCCTCGTGCAGCCAAGCCGTCGGCGCGGCATCGGCGTCGCTTCCCGCCGCCTGCCGGGCGACGCCGAGGGTCTTGCCGTGGGCCAAGAGTGCGCGCACGGTCTTGTCGAGCGCCAAGGGCTTGCGCTCGCGATTCACCGGCAGCACGCCGACCCGCTGCGGGTGCTCCCCGGCTACCCAGAGCACGTACTCCTCGTCGCCCGTCGCGGTGGCCGTGGCGGCGCGGATGTTGACCACTCCATCGCGCAGATCCGCGTTCACCACCCACAGCGGCTCGGCGCCATCGGCACCGATCACCGCCACGTAGTCCGGCGTATGCCCGTCGACGGGGTAGTCGACGTTGGCGATGAAGGTGAAGAGCGCCGCCAGCGTTGCCGCCACCGCCCAGCCCTGCCAGAACCGCACCGATTGGAAGATGCCGCCTGCGTTGTTCTCCAAAGCTGTGCCCGCCCCTGTGGTGGTTGAATCGGGCGCGAAACATACCCGCATCGCGCCTCGGAAGGAAGCCCCGCTCGCTTGCCGCTGCGCCTTCAGCGGCGCCCGTACATGCTCTCGATCAGGTCCGCGTACTTCTCGTTCACGACCTTGCGCTTGAGCTTCTGCGTCGGCGTCAACTCGTCGTCCTCGGGATCCAAGAGCTGGTCGATCAGGCGGAACTGCTTGATGGTCTCGACGCGGGCGAACTTGGCGTTCACCGCCTCGATCTCCTGGCCGACCAGATCCACCACTTCCTGGGCATGGCAGAGGCTCGTGTAGTTGGTGAACGGCACGTCGTTGTCCTGGGCGAACTTGGTGACGTTCTCGTGGTCGATCATGACGAGGCAGGTCAGGTACGGGCGGCGGTCGCCCACGACCACCGCGTCGGTGATGTAGAGCGAGAACTTGAGCTGGTTCTCGATCTCGGACGGCGTGATGTTCTTGCCGCCGGCGGTGATGATGATGTCCTTCATCCGGTCCACGATGTAGACGTAGCCATCGTCGTCGATGCGGCCGACGTCGCCGGTGTGCAGCCAGCCTTGGCGGATGGTGTCGGCCGTTTTCTCCGGCTTGTTCCAGTAGCCGCGGATCACGCCGGGGCTGCGGATCACGATCTCGTCGTCTTCGGCGAGCGCCACGTCCACGCCCTCGGTGGCCCGGCCGACGCTGCCGATGCGGAACGCGCCCGGCAGGTTGGCGGTGGCGATGCCGGTACACTCGGTCTGCCCGTAGGCCTCGTACATCGGCGTGCCGAGCGCCCAGTACCAGTCGATAAGGTCCGGGGCGATGGGCGCGGCGCCCGTGGCAAGCCAGCGGCACTCGTCGATGCCGAGCAGCCGACGGACGTTCTTCAGCACCAGCTTGTCGGCGAGGAAGTAGCCGGCGCGCAAGGCCCACGGCGTGTCGCCGCCGTTCTTGAGATGGGCGCTGCGCCGCTCGCCGATGCCGATGGCGAGCCGGTAGGCGGCCCGCCCCAGGGCCGTGGATTCCTTGAGCTTGATCTGCACCGTGGAGAACTGCTTCTCCCACACCCTGGGCACCGCGAAGTGGACCGTCGGGGAGACCTCCTGGATGTCGCCGACCATGGTCTCCGGGTTCTCCACCAGGTTGACCACGGATTTCGCCTCGATCACCACGAAGGTGTAGAACATGCGCCCGGCGACATGGGCGAGCGGCAGGAAGCCGAGCTGCTCGTCCGTCTCGTAGACGCCGAAGCTCTGCTGCAGCGTCGCCATCATGAACATCATGTTGCCCTGGGTGATCATCGCCCCCTTCGGCGGCCCGGTGGTGCCGGAGGTGTAGGTGAGGATCATGAGGTCGCCCGGGCGCGCCTGGTCGATGCGCTCGTCCCAAGCCTCGGGGTGCGCCTCGGCGTACTCGCGGCCGAGTTCCAGGAATGCCTCGAAGGACATGCACATCGGATCGTCGAGCCGGCGCAGCCCTTCCATGTCGAAGATGACGATCTTCTCAAGCGTCGGCGTCCGCTCGCGCACTTCGAGCACCTTGTCGAGCTGCTCCTCGTCTTCCGCGAAGTAGAAGCGGGTGCCGCTGTCGTTGATGAGGTACTCCACCTGCGACGGCGAGTCCGTCGGATAGACGCCGTTCGTGACTCCGCCGGCGCCGATGATGCCGAGGTCCGCGAACAGCCACTCCTTGACCACCTCGGCGGCCACGGAGCAGACGTCGCCGCGTTCGAGGCCCAGCGACAGCAGCGCGTTGCCGACCAGCCGGGCGCGCTCGCCCCAATCCGCCCAGGTGTACTCGTTCCAGATGCCGAAATCCTTCTCGCGCAGGGCGACCTTGCCGGCGCCGAGCTCCGCCGCGCGCTTGCGAAAGAGCGCCGAGACGGTGCAGCAACCGTCGATCTCGGTGTGCGCGCTGGTGGTAGCCATGGGGCGATTCCGGGCGAGTTGGCAAAGGCGCAACTTAGCCGTCCGCGGTCGCGCTGTCCACCGGCGAAGCAGGGGTGGTTTGCGCTATGGACGCGGCCCGCCGCCGCCGCTAGTCTGCGCGATCGAAGAGCGAGCTGCCCATGCCGCGCGGAGGAACCCGTGACCACCAACGAATGGAAACCGACCGCCTGCAACCTGTGCTACGCCAACTGCGGAATCCTGGCGCGGCTGGACGACCGCACTGGGCGCGTGATCGAGAAGATCAGGGGCGATCGCGCGCATCCGGTCTCGCAAGGCTACCTGTGCAACAAGGCATCGCGCATCGACTACTACCAGAACGGCCGGGATCGCCTGGATGCGCCGCTCAGGAAGCGCGAAGACGGCACCTTCGAGCCGGTTTCATGGGAGGTGGCCATCCGCGAAGTCGCGGCTCGGTTCGCCGCGATTCGGGACGCCCATGGCGGCGACAAGATCTTCTACTACGGCGGCGGCGGCCAGGGGAACCACCTCGGCGGCGCGCATTCCGGGGCACTGCGCAACGCGCTCGGCATCAAGTACCAGTCGAACGCCCTTGCCCAAGAGAAGACCGGCCTCGCCTGGATGAGCAGCCGGATGCTCGGCGGCAGCTGGCACGGCGACTTCCACGGCTGCGATGTCGGCATCATCATCGGCAAGAACCCGTGGCAGTCCAACGGCCTGCAGCGGGCGCGCGTCCTCGTGCGCGAAATCGGCCGGGACCCGGAACGCACGCTCATCGTCCTCGATCCGCGGCGCACCGAGACTGCGGAACTCGCCGACATCCACCTGCCGGTGCGGCCCGGAACGGACGTGTGGTGCATCCTCGCGATCCTCGGCCACCTTGCCCAGCACGACCTCCTGGATCTCGACTGGATCCACGCCAACACGAGCGGCTACGAGCGCATCCTCGACCAGCTCCAGGCCGTGCCGATCGCCGACTACGCCGAGTTTGCGGGCCTCGGCGTCGATCTGGTCGAACGCGCCGCGCGCACCATCGCTGCCACCAACAGGATCGCGGTGTACGAGGACCTCGGCATCGAGATGGCGCCTCATTCGACCCTGTGCAGCTACCTGAACATCCTGCTCTTCATCCTCGCCGGCGCCTTCGACCGCGAGGGCGGCATGCATCTCGTCAATCGGCTTACGCCGTTCCTGGAGGATGTCGGCCGCGCCCCCGCAGTGGACGAACGCGGCTGCGAACTCGATCGCCGGACGACCCCGGTGACCGGCGCGAGGATCGTCGCGGGCCTCACGCCCTGCAATTCCATCTCGGAGGAAATACTCACCGACCACCCGGATCGCTTTCGCGCCATGCTCATCGAGAGCGCGAACCCTATCCACTCGCTGGCGGACTCGAAGCGGCTGCGGGAAGCCTTCGACGCGCTCGACTTCGTGGTGGTGATCGATGTCGCGATGACCGAGACCGCCGAGTGCGCGGACTACGTCCTGCCGGCTTCGTCGCAATACGAGAAGTTCGAGGCGACGTTCTTCCCTTCCGAGTTCCCGAACAATTTCTTCCATCTGCGGCGTCCCTTGATGGACCCCTTGCCGGGCACGATGGCGGAGCCGGAAATGCACGCCCGGCTCATCGAGGAACTCGGCGTGTTCGAAGCCGGCGAGCTCGACGATCTTGCCGACGCCGCCGCCCGCGGGCTAGACGAATACGCGAGCGCGATGCTGGCCGCCATGGGGCAGCCCAAGATCGCCCGGCATATCTCCTACGTGCTGTACCGCACGCTGGGCCCGACCCTGCCCTACGGCGCCGCCGCAGCCGCGCCCCTGTGGGGCCTGTGCCAGCGCTACGTGATGTCGAATGCCGATGCCGTCAAGGCCGCCGGCCACGAAGGCGAAGGCCCGGCGCTCGGCAACGCGTTGTTCCGGTCCATTCTGGAGAACGAATCGGGCGTTATCGTCTCCAAGAACCGCCTCGGCGATCACACGCAGTGGCGACTGCCTGATCGCAAGCTCAATCTCTTGGTCGGCGAGATGTCCGACGAGATCGACACGCTTGGCGACTACGCCCTGCCCAGCCGCACGGACGAGTTCCCGCTGCTGCTCTGCGCCGGCGAGCGCCGCCTGTACACCGCCAACACGATCATCCGCGACCCGCGCTGGATGAAGAGCAACAACCCCACGTCGCTGTCGACCCATCCGGCGGACGGCCGGTCCTTCGGCCTGTCGGACGGCGGCAGAGCGCGTCTGGTAACCCATCGCGGCGAGGCCACCGTGGTGGTCGAGTTCGACGATCGGATGCAGGAAGGCACGATCTCGCTGCCCAACGGCCTCGGCATGGACTACCCGGATGCGAACGACGAGCGAATGCAGACGGGCGTGCGGCTCAACGAACTCACGGATCTGGCGCATCGGGATCCCTGGGTCGGCACGCCGTACCACAAGCACGTTCCGGCGCGGCTGGAGCCGATCACCTGACCTCCACCGTGGCGGCTGCCTGGGCCGTCGCTGGGCACCGATTCGGGTACGATCAGCGCACGCCTCCCCGAGGAGAAGCACATGGCCTACGAGATCAAGCGATTCCCCTACCGCGGCGCGATCGACGCCGACGGGCACATTCTCGAACCGCCCGATCTGTGGGAGAACTACCTTGAAGCCGAGTACCGGGACCGGGCGCTGCGCATTCGCGTCGACGACGACGGCCTTGAGTACCTCGAGATCAACGGCAAGCCCTCGCAGCGCACGCGCAAGGGTTCGCTCGGCATCATGGGCGCGATGGGCGCGGAGAATCTGAAGCCGAGCCCGGAGCGTCGCTACGCGGACAGCATGCCGTTCGGCGCCTGCGATGCCGGCGAGCGCTTGGAACTGATGCGGCGGGAGAATCTCGCCTGTTCCCTGCTCTACCCCACCATCGGCCTGCTCTGGGAAGTGGAGGAGACGGACCCCCAGATCAGCCTCGCCTACGCCCGCGCCTACAACCGCTGGATCGCGGACTTCTGCCGCGACAGCGGCGGTCGGCTGGTGCCCATCGCCATGCTCACGCTGCTCGACCCCGAAGGCTCAGCGGCGGAACTCGAACGCGCCGTGCGCGATGGCTGCAAGGGCGGCTGGGTGAACCCGTTCAACCACAACCGGGTGATCCACGGCCATGCGGACCACGACGTCCTGTTCCGCAAGTGCGTCGAGCTCGACGTGCCCATCGCCATCCATCCGACGTTCCATCCCCATGCGCCGGCGGCGGGCATCTTCGACTGGCCGGGCGAAGGCATGGGCCTTGCGGCGAACATCTGGCTGCGTTCCATCGTCCAGCAGGCGCTCATCTCCTTCATCGCCCTCGGCACGCTGGACCGCTTCCCGACCCTGCGCGTCGGCGTCTTGGAATCCGGCTCCGGCTGGATCGGCGCGATGCTCGACCGGCTGGATGCGTTCTCGCGGTCCATGAACCTTGCCGGCAAGCGACCGCCGGCCAGCGAGTACTTCCGCCGCCAGTGCTTCATTTCCGGGGATCCGGACGAGACGGCGGCGCCGCACATCGTGGATCACGTGGGTGCCGACAACTTCCTGTGGGCCACCGACTACCCGCATCCGGACCATCCGCACACCTGGGTCGATGACCTGACCGCCTTCGCCGACCGGCTGCCGCCGTCGTGTCGCGACAAGGTGCTCGGCGACAACGTGCGGCGCATCTACCGGCTCGATGCGCCGGCAGCGGAACAGGCCATCGCCGCCGGCGCCTGAGCGCGGCGCGGCCCGGCGCTTTCACGCCAGCTGGGCGTCGTAGCCCGCCTCGCGCAGGGATTGCAGCACCACGTCCACCTGCTCCTCGCCGCGCATTTGCAGGACGAACTCGATGCGCGTCGACCGCACCGTGGAGACGCCGAAGGCGCGCTGGTGGACGATGTCCACGATGTTGCTTTCGAGTTCGCCCAAACGCTGGGCGACGCCAGCGAGCGAACCCGGCAGGTCCGGCACCTCCACCGCCATGCGCACGAGGCGGCGGGTGCGCGCGAGGCCCCGCTGCAGCACCGACGAGAGGATCATCATGTCGACGTTGCCGCCGCTCAGCACCAGCGCGGTCTTGCCCTGCGCCAGCGCCGGCTCGGCGCGCACCGCCGCCAGCGGCGCCGCGGCCGCGCCCTCCGCCACCGTCTTCTCGACTTCGAGCAGCGTGAACACCGCATCCTCCATCGCCGCCTCGGATACCGTCACCATGCGGTCTACCAGCGAGCGGATGATCGGCATGGTGAGCCTGCCCGGCTGCTCGACGGCAATGCCCTCCGCGACGGTTCCCGGCTGCGCCTCGGACGGCGCTGCGTCGTTGAAGAGCGCCGCGGCGGCACCGAACCGCTCCGCCTGCACGCCCACCACGGCGATGCCGGGGCGCAGCGCTTTGGCCGCGACCGCGATTCCCGCGATCAAGCCGCCGCCGCCGACGGGGACTACCAGCGTGTCGAGGTCCGGCGCCTGCTCCAGCATCTCCAGCCCCAGCGTGCCCTGCCCGGCGATCACTGCCGGATCGTCGAACGGGTGGATCAGCGTCAGCTTCCTCTCGTCGGCCAGTTCCTGCGCGAACGCATAGGTCTCGGCCAAGCCGAGGCCGTGCAGCAGCACCTCAGCGCCGAATACGCGCGTCTGGCGCACCTTGGCATTCGGCGTCGACCGCGGCATGACGATGGTGACCGGCACGCCGAGCCGCTTGCCGTGATGGGCCAGGGCCTGGGCATGGTTCCCGGCCGACATCGCGACCACGCCCCGCTCCCGCTCGGCGGCCGACAGAACGAGCAGCCGGTTGAGCGCGCCGCGCTCCTTGAAGGACGCGGTGAACTGCAGGTTCTCGAACTTCAGATGGATGTCCGCAGCGAGCGCCGCGGAGAGCGTGACGGACTTCATCAGCGGCGTGCGAACCACGGCGTCCCCAAGCCGCTCGCGCGCGGCGCGGATGTTGGCTAGCGTGACGGCTAAGGCGTTGCGGGCCGATGCGCTCACAACGCCCTACCCGGCCGGTGGCCGCGCCAGGTGCTGCGTTTCGTTCAAGCTGCGCACGTTGCGCTCGCCGGTCGAGGCGCAGAGGAAGCGGCTGATGCTGGCATAGGCGACGTCGATGAAGAGCTGCGGCGCCATGCCGAGCGTCTTGCAGGCCCAGACGTTGACGACACCGCCGTGGCAGAAGACGGCGACGCGGGCGCCGCGGTGGGCGGCGATGATCTCCTCCATGGCGCCCGCGACGCGCTGCTCGAAGGCGCGCATGTCCACGTCCGCGCCGTAGCCGCCGTCCACGAACGCCTTCCACGCCGCATAGTCTTCGGCCTTCAGTTGCTCCATGGGGATGTAGTGGGCGGCATCGCGGTCGTACTCGGCGATGTCCGGGTGGACCCTTGGCGTCAGCCCGGTGAGCGCCGCCAGCGGCTCTGCGGTTTCCCGCGCTCGCCGGAGCGGGCTGGTGTAGATCGCGTCGATGCGCTCGCCGGCGAGCCAGGCGGCTGCCTGCTCCGCCTGCTCGCGTCCGAGTGGCGCGAGCGCGGGGTCGGCCCGGCCTTCGGCCAGTTCGACGCGCAACGGCAGGCCGTGGCGGACGAGGATCAGCTCCAAGGCGTTCTCGACGGCACGTCGGCGGCGAGCAGCACGCCGGGATTGAGGATGCCTCGCGGGTCGATGCTGCGCTTGGCGGCGCTCAGCATTTCGCCGAAGATCGAGGGACGCTGCCGCTCCCAGCCCGCCCGGTGCAGCCGCCCCACCGCATGGTGATGCGTCACGGTGCCGCCGGCGGCGACCACGGCTTCCGTCGCGGCGTCCTTGATGACCTGCCAGCGCTCCGCCTCCGCGCCGCGCGGCACCACGCCGCTGAAGCTGTAGTACGGCGCGGGACCGTCGGGGTAGACGTGGGTGAAGCGACACGAGAGGCGGAAGTTCGGGCCGATGGCCTCGCGCAGCGCGGCGCCGACCCGCTCGCGCACCTCGGCGTCGAAGTCCGGCCAGCGGTCCCAGGTGATGGCCGTCTCGAAGGTGTCCGACAGCAGGCCGAGACCTGCGGTCAGTCCGGCGTTGACGCCGATGAAGGCATTGCGCCAAGCGCCTACCGCGCCGCCGCGGCCGATCGGCTCGCCGGTGCCGTCGTCGATCAGGATGTCCTGGTCGTCCACCATGCCGCCGCGCGCCCGGGCGATGGCCACCGCCGCCTGGACGTTCGGCCCTTGCGGAATCTCGCTCGACTCGAAGCCGATGATGAGCAGCGCCCGGTCGCCTTCGAGGCCAGCGGAGAACGCCGCCTCGAAGGGATCCAGGATGCGCAGGTTGGCGGGCCAGAGCTTGGCCTGAGCGATGTCGCGCACGGCCTCGCAGCCCGACCGCCAATCCCGGAACGCGACGCCCGCGGTGGCGCGGCAGCGCGGCCGCTTCTGCAGCCGCAGCCAGCACTCGCTGATGATGCCGAGCGCGCCTTCGGAGCCGAGCACCAGCCGATCCGGGCTCGGCCCCGCGCCGCTGCCGGGCAAGCGGCGGGACTCCATCCAGCCGCGCGGCGTCAGCATCCGGGTGGACTCGACGAAATCGTCGATGTGGGTGTGGTTGGTGGCGTAGTGGCCGCCGGAGCGCGTCGCCACCCAGCCGCCCACCGTGGACCAGGGGAAGCTCTGCGGGAAGTGGCGCAGCGTCAGGCCTAGAGGCTTCAGGGCTGCTTCCAGATCGGGGCCCAGCATCCCGGCCTGAATGCGGGCGGCGCGGGAGGTCTCGTCGACTTCGAGCACCCGGTTCATGTTGTCGAGATCGATGGTGACGGCGGTTTCGGCCTCGGGCGGCACGGTCACGCCCCAGACCACCGACGTGCCGCCGCCGTAGGGGATGATCTGGTGCGCCTCCCGATCGCACCAATCGAGAGTCGCTTCCAGCTCGTCCTCGGTGCGCGGATGGGCCACGGCGTCCGGCGGGCAGCGGAACTCGCCGCGCAGGCCCTTGAGCAACTCCAGCGCGTGGCCGCCGTGGGTGTGGGTGATGCGGTCGACCGCGCTGGAAGAAACCCAATCGGCGAGGGGCGCGGGGATATCCAGCCGCGGCGCGCGCAGTTCGATGGAATCGATGCTCGGCACCGGGGGCGGTTCGACCTCCTCGCCCAGCCGCTCCGCCAGGTTCTTCGCAGCCGCCCGGCGTTCGGCATCGGTCGGCTCGTCCGAGACGTATCCCCAAGTCCAGAAGCTGCGCCGTTCCGCCCTTGCCGCCATGATCGTCCCGCGCCTGCGCTGAAGCGCCGCGAGCTTACCGAAATCGCCGGTGCTACGCTGACGGCCCTTCGCGCCGCCACCAGGAACCAGCCCATGTCCGCCGATGCCGCCATCGCCGCCGCCCGCGCCTTCTTCGACGCCTTCAACGCCCAGCACCACGAGCGCGTGGCGCAAGCGTTCAACTACCCGCACATCCGCCATGCGCGGAGCTTCGCCCGCACCGAGTCCGCCGGCGAGTTCCTGCAGCAGAGCCGCCGCGGCGAGGCGCAGCTCGCCAAGGAGGGCTGGCATCACTCCGAACTCGAGCGCATCGAGGTGCTGCAGGGCGACGACGACTCGAAGAAGGTCCACCTCGCGCTGACCGTCGCCCGCTGCCGCGCGGACGGCACGGTCTACAACCGCTTCGAGACGCTGTGGATCGCCACCTGCCAAGACGGCCACTGGGGCATCCAGTTCCGCTCCAGCTTCCTCGGCACCGCGAACCGAGCCTAGTTGCCTTGAGAGCGTGGGATGTTTACACGCAGGTCGCAAACTGACGCTGGTGGGAGAACGCGCAGCGTTCTCGATCGCGTCGCGCCAGCGACGCGCCTAGTCAGCGGCCGGTGCTACGATGGCCGCCACGCAACCGCAGGACCCGCCGATGGCCGCTGTCGCCCGCACCCACAACCTCCCGCGCACGCTCCCGCATGAAGGGGATTGGCGGCACGTCTTCGCCTACCACCCCATGGACGTCGAGATCGAGCGCGCCGAAGGGGTGTTCATCTACGACAAGGACGGCAATCGCTACTACGACGTCTCCGGCGGGCCGATGGCGGTGAATCTGCCCCACAACCATCCGCGCATGAAGCGGGCCATCGCGGCGCAGCTGGAGAACTACACCTACACGCACCCGTCCGTCGCGGACCCCAAGCGCGCCGAGTTCTGCAAGCTGCTCTCCGAAGTGACGCCAGCGGATCTCGACCACACGTACCTGGCCTCCGGCGGCTCCGAGGCGGTGGAAACGGCCATCAAGCTGGCCCGGCAAGCCCAGATGGCGCTCGGCCACCCCGACAAGCACAAGATCATCAGCCATCGGGACGCCTACCACGGCATGACGCTGGCGACCCTCGCCGCCTCGCACAGCCCCGCCTCGCAAGCCGCGTTCGAGCCGATGCTGCCGAAGTGGCCGCACATCCGGCAGTACTCGGATTTCGACCGGCCGGCGGGCACGAGCCGGGAGGAATGGGGAGTGGAATGCGCCAAGGCGCTGGAGTTCGCCATCCACTACGCCGGCGCCAGGAGCGTCGCGGCGTTCCTCGCGACGCCCCACGGCTGCGGCCCGGACTACGCCTGCGTGCCGCCGGACAGTTACTGGCGCACGATCCGCGACATCTGCGATCGCTACGACGTGCTGCTGATCGCCGATGAAGTGGTCACCGGCTTCGGCCGCACCGGCAAGTGGTTCGGCATGGAGCACTTCAGCGTCGATGCCGACATCATGACCATGGCCAGGGCATTTCGAGCTGCTACGTGCCGTTCGCCGCGGTGTCCGTGTCGAGCAGGATCAACGCGCCGTTCGAGGAAGGCGCCCCCTTCGTCCACGGCTACACGTTCGGCGGGCATCCGCTCGGCTGCGCGGCGGGCTGCGAGCTGATCCGCGTGATCCGGGACGAGAAGCTGATCGAGAACTGCAACGCCCAGAGCGAGCGCATCTTCGGTTACCGGAGCGAACTGCTCTCGCACCCCACCGTCGCCGACGTGCGCGGCTGGGGCCTCATGATGGCCATCGAGCTGGTCGCCGACAAGCGGACGATGCGCTCCTTCGACCGCAGCGCGGGGGCGCAGGAGCTGTTCCAGTCGATCGCCCTGAAGCACGGGCTGGCGATGTACAGCTCGCTCTACGGCAGCTCCCGCCAGCCCGGCCTCGCCCGTGGCCTGCCGATCTGGGTCTCGCCGCCGCTGTCGATCAGCGCCGAGGAGGCGGACGACATGATGCGCCGGCTGCTCGCGATGCTGGCCGAGTGGGAGGACGCGGTGCTGTGAGCTTCGAAGTTGAGCTCGGCTGCGTACCGGCCGGACGCGCGCGCATCGGTCGCCTCGCCCGGCTGGAATCGTTGCAGGATTCGTGCAACGATAGCGAGCAGCAACGCACTTTTGCCCAGCATGTCAAGAGGTTAATCGTTTCACGGATCGTTTCATGACGCCTTCCGAAGCCGCCGTCCTAGAGTTCCTGCGGGCAAACCCCGACGCGAGTCGGGGACAGATTCGTGCCGCCGTCTCCCCGGACAGCAGCGAGGCGACCGTGTGGCGGGCGCTTAAGGGGCTGGTCGAAAAAGGCACCCTGGCCGTGACCGGCAGAGGGCCGGCCACCCGCTACCGCATGGCTGGCATCGCAAGGATCCAGGCCCATCTGGAGCGGCCCTACTACGAGCGCGCGCCGGTAGGCTATCGCAGGGAGTTTCTCGACGCGTACGTTCCGGGCAAGACGGCGTATCTGAGCGACGCTGATCGGGCGTCGCTCGCCGCCGCAGGCGCGTATCCGGAGAGCCTGCCCGCGGGAACCTACGCGAGACGGATTCTCACGCGCCTGCTCGTGGATCTGGCATGGGCCTCGTCCCGCATGGAAGGCAACACCTACGAGATCCTGGAAACCGAGCGGCTGATCGAGGCCGGGCAGGAAGCCTCGGGCAAGGACCGCGCCGAGGCCCTGATGATCCTGAACCACAGGGATGCCATACAGTACATGGTGGATCATCTCGCGGATGCTCGCATCGACCGACGCACGCTGTGCGACCTGCACGCGCTGCTCGCAAGCGGTCTGCTGTACGACCCGGCACTGGGCGGGCGGCTGCGCCGCCTCCCAGTCAGCATCGGTCGCTCCGCCTACCTGCCGCTCGAGGACGAGTTCGACGTGGCTGCGGAGTTCGACACATTCCTCGGCAAGGCTGGGGCCATCGTCGATCCGTTCGAGCAGTCCTTCTTCGTACTCGTCCACCTCCCGTACCTTCAACCGTTCGCCGATGTGAACAAGCGCACGTCGCGGGTTGCGGCCAATGTCCCGCTCCTGAAGGCGGGCTTGGCGCCGCTCTCGTTCCTTGCAACGGATGACCGGCAGTACGTCGATGGTCTTCTGGGCGTGTACGAACTGAACGAAGTCGCGTTGCTCAAACAGGTCTACATCACGAGCTACGTTGCGACCGCCCGCCAATACACCGCGCTCCGGGCGCAGATGGACTCCCCGCCCAAAGCGGCGCTCACCCACCGCGACTTCGTGCGTCAAGCGGTCCGTCGTTGCGTCCTCGACTGGCGTGCCTTCAGGCGGGAGGGCGTACTTGCCTTGGCCGCCTCGGCCAGCATCCCCGCGGGCGAGCACGACGCCGTAGCGAACTACGTGGAAGGCGAGATCGACGGCTTGCACGAGGGGAACGCGATTCGCTATGGGCTACCACCCGATAGCGTGTCGCAGCTGCGACGCGGTTGACGACGGCCATCCCCAACTTGTGAGGGGTGCGCGGTGCCGCAAGTCCTTCCGGGACCTGCGGCGCCGCGGTCGGAACGCCTCACAAGGCCTGGTTCTCCATCTGCGGGTGCTGTGGCGGGAACAGCACCGGTAGCAGTCGGGCCGCATCGCCTCGTACATCGATGTCTTGGACCGCAACCACTTCGGCGGGGTCCTCGGTGCCGAGCACTAGCTGCGCGATGGCTTGGCCGCCCGCGATGGCGTTCGCGCCCGGCGCGCCCTTCTGCACTTCGACGCCGTCGTCCCGCACCGTCAGGTTGACGGTCTCGGTGGCATCGCCTTCGCGCAGTTCGATGCCGAGCGTGCCGCGCCAAGCGGCCAGCTCCGACGCGCGCAGGCGGCCGAGGAGCATGGGCGCGAGCTTGGTCATGGTGGACTCGAGGTTCATGATCTTCGCCACGTACCAGCGGGCCCTGCCCAAGCGGACGCCCGTGGCCAACCGGCACGAGCCCATCTGGCGCAGGCGAACGCCCACGGCGCTCTTGTAGTGCAGGCGGTCGAAGAAGAGTTCCGTGCAGCCTTGCGACTCCGCCACCGAGCGCAGTGCGGCGAGGCAGGCGTCCGCATCGCCGGCGACTTCATCCACCCATAGGGTGGCGTTGTCCGGGTCGACGCTGATGTAGCCGGCGGCCTTTTCGCCGCCCCAGCAGTAGGTCTTGAAGAGGCCAGGATGCTTGTTCCGGCGGTACGTCGGGCGCAGCACCGTGCCGGTCAGCCCGGCTTGGGTGGCGTTGCAGATGGCGGCCAGATCATCGCGATGCGTCGCGTCGATGCTGACGAGATTCGGCGCAGCGGCAGGCGGCAGATCGGCCACATCGACATGCCATGCGAGCGCCCGCCAGCCGAGCACGAAGCCCTGGCGCAGCCAGAATGCGTCGTCGTCGAAGGCGATGGCGAGGTCGTAGCCTGCCGAGCGGGCCGCGTCGACGGCGGCCGTTGCCGCCTGCTCGAGGATCTCGCGCCGTTGCCCGGCCGCGTCCGCGTGCAGCACGTCGCCGTTGATGCCGGCGACGCGCAACTCGGCCCTGCCGACGCGCATGGTCAGATCGTGGGCGATGAGCGCCGCGACCAGCTGCTCCGCATCGCCGTCGCGCGCGAATGCTACCCGCGACACGTCCCAGTCGGCGTGGCTGTCGGCGAGCCGGCCGGCCCGCCAGTCGAGGCGCGCCGGGTGGTCCTCGGCCTCGAACAGGTTGTAGATCGCTGCCGCGTCCTTCGCCCGGTCCGGTGCCGCGAGGTTCAAGACCCGGTCCGCGAACTCGGCATCGCGGGACGGTCGGTGGTTTTCGAGGAATTGCTTGGCCATTCGCTCCATGCTCCTTCTCAAGTGGGGTTTGGCGTCATGCAAGCGCTTCTTCACAGTGGTGAGCGGCAGGTCGAGGAACGCCGCGACCTCGGGCCCTCGGCGTTCACTGATGTAGTACAGCGAGACGACCTCGCGCTGCCCAGGCGGCAGTGCGCCGATGGCGCGACCGACGAGGCGGCCGAGCTCGGCGCGCGCGATGGCTTCCGCGGGCGCCAAGTCGTCAGCGATCAGGCGTTCGTCCTCGGCCGCCAGCGGCTCCGTGGCCCGCTGGCGGCGGCGAACGCGATCGCAATGCTTGAACACCACGGTGCGCAGCCAGCTCACGAACGCCTCCGAGCGGCGCAAGCTGCCCAGCTCTTGGTAGACGGCTAGGAAGGCCTCCTGCGCCGCATCCTCGGCGAGTTGATGATCCCCCAGCAGGGAGAACGCGTAGCCGACGGCCATGTCTTGGAAGCGCACCACGAGTGCGCGAAACGCCGCGAGGTCGCCGGCTTGCGCCCGCCCCACCTCGTCTGCGAGCGTCTGGTGGTCTTGCCGCAGTAGCTGCATGTCGCCCTTCACTCCGATTCAATGCACTTGCCCGGCAAAGACCCAAGCCAGCCGCCAATGGATACCTCGGCGGGACTGCCGACGGCCCCCGCCGACGCCGAAGGAGCTACATGCCGGGGATCGTGGATGCCTCGATCTTGTGGCCGTCCAAGTCGACGGCGAAGCAGGCGTAGTAGCCCGGGCCGTATTCGGGGCGCAGGCCCGGCGCACCGTCGTCGGTAGCGCCGGCCGCAAGCGCGGCAGCATGGAAGGCATCTACCGCATCGCGGGTCGGCGCGATGAAACTGAAGTGGATTCCGTTGCCGGCGTTGGCCTCGCCGCCGTCGATGGGCTTTTGCACCCAGTACTCCGGGAACAGCTTGCCGTAGCCGACGGCGACTTCGGGCACCTCGTGCTGGCGGCTTGCGCCGATCGTGGCGAGCACCGCGTCGTAGAAGGCGAGCGCGCGCGGCAAGTCGTTGGTGCCGATGGAGACGTGGCTCATGATGCTGGGGATGTCTGGAATGTCAGGCATGTCGATCTCCTTTCGAGGACCGCCGAGGTCCGCCGCTACGCTAACATGCCGACTTCCTCCCCAGGGCCCAGCCATGACCCAGCCCGCCTTGCCCGTGCCCGATGTATCCCGCATCGCCCAGGAGAACTTCGCTGCTCTGCTCGGCGCCGAGCTGGTGGAAAGCGCGGAAGACCGCGTGGTGGTGCGGCTGCCGTACACGCCGAAGCTCGGCGTCGGGCGCATCCACGGCGGCGCGATCAGCGCCTTGGTGGACATCGCAGCGACGGCGGCGTTCTGGTCCTGCCCCGATCTAGGCCCCATGCCGCAGGGCGCCACGGTGGGCTTCACGATCAACTTCCTGCGCCTAGCCGTCGCCACCGACCTGACCGCGACCGCGACCGTGCGGCGGCGCGGCGGGACCCTGTGTACGGGCGATGTGAGCGTGCGAGACGATCAGGACGTGGAGGTGGCGGCAGCGATCGTCACCTACAAGCTGACCGGGTATCGCAGGCGTTGAGACCTACGGCAGCTTTTTTGCTAGACGGGCACACCGCGTCGCGCTAGGGTCCCGCCGACGGGAGGGGTTGATCTGCACCAACACGAATGGGGAAGCAAGATGACCCGGAACAACACGAACACCACCGAATCGGCCCAGTTGGCGATGGATCGCAAGCGCCTCGTCCTGATGCAGTGGGGCGTTGTCGTTGCGCTCATCGCGGCTGTGACCGCTGCCGTCGTTCCGTTCGCCACCCAGGCGGCGGCAGACGACGCCGCGCAGGCGGCCGCGTGGGACGCCAAGCACGCCGAGACGCAAGAACGCATCACGATGCTGCTGACGAAGACCAGCGCCCTCGAGACCACTCAGCGGCACATCCAAGCCGACCTTGAGGAAGTGAAGTCGAACGTGAAGGCCATCGAGGCCGATGTGCAGGACATCAGAGCCAAGGTTGCGGAGAACAGCGCGACGCTGGAGTCGATCCTCACGCTGCTGACGAACCGTCTCCCCGAACGCACGCGCTGAATCCGTCCAGAGCGCCGCCGCGCCATGCCGTCTAGCTTCCAGTCGGCGACCCGCGCTTGCCCCCAGGTTCCGCGATCCGGGTGACCTCGCGAGCGGCAAGGTTGTCGATCTCGGCGTCCTCGAAGCCGAGTTCGCGCAGGATCGGGCGCGTTTCGGTGGCGAACGGCTCCGTCGCACGCCCCGGCTGGAAGCCTTCTCCATCCATCTTCACCGGCGGCGAGAGCACGGTGAAGTCGCCCGCTTCCCGGTGGCGCAGCCGATGGAACATGCCGTTGGCGCTGGCCTGCTCGTCGTCGAAGAGCTCCACCGGGAATCTCACCTGGGCTACCGGCACGCCGGCCGCATTCAGGGCCGACACCCAGGCGGCGGCGGTGCGCGTGCGCATGATCGACTCGATTTCGCCGCTCAGCGTATCGTAGTAATCGAGCTGCGCTTCGCTGTTCGCCGAGTCCAGCAGCTCATCGGCCGCGCCGATGACGGCAAGGAACTTCACGCGCAGCGAGCGGCTGCCGCAGGCGATGGCGATGGGCGCGTCCGCCGTGTCGTAGGTGCGAAGGTAGATGCGCGCCATGGGCAGTGCCCGAGCGCTCGTCATGGCGCGCGCCTGCTCTTCGAAGCCGATGCCATCGTCGCGCTGCCGAGCGAGGTCCTGAAGCACGGCCTCGTGGCGCGGGGCATCTTCGTCCTCAAAGCGCATGAGCTGGTTGTTCGCCAGCGTCATTGCGGCCTGCATGAGCGAGACGTCCACGGCCCCTCCCTTCCCAGTCCGCTCCCGACGCAACAGCGCGGCCGAGATGCCGAAGGCGAGGCTCATGGCGCACATGTAGTCGGCGCTCACGGGGTCCCCGGGCGCGGGCCGCCCGTCGATCATGCGGCCGTTGGCTGCCATCAGGCCGGTGCGCGCCTGCACCACGGTATCCATCCCGGCATGGCTCGCTTCCGGACCCTCTTTGCCGAACGCGGTAACCGCGCCGGCGATCAGGCGCGGGAACCGGTGCTTCAGCGTCTCGGGATCGAGACCGAGTTCCACATCCAAGCCCGGGCGGAAGTTCATCAGCGCGACATCCGCCCAGGCCAGCAGCCGGTCGATGACGGGCCTTGCGGCCGGATCCCGCAGGGCCAGCGGTAGGGAGCGCTTGCCGCGGTTGCGCGATATGAAAATGCGCGTGGTGAGCGGCGTGATCTGGCGAAGCTGGCGCGTCGGATCGCCGCCGAGCGCCTCCACCTTGATGACCTCGGCACCGCCTTCGGCCAGAAGCTGGGCGCAGAACGGCACGGAGACGAACTGCCCGAACTCGACGACGCGGATGCCCGCGAACGGTTGCGATTGATCCATGCGGCAATCATAGCGCCTGCGCCAGCACTTCCCTTCGCGCCCGCGACTGGCAGACAATCGCCCAACTGCCTGTAGGAGATGCGACATGTCGAGCCACGCCACCCCGCTCACGGACGAGCTGCACGCCTACCTGCTGGCGAACGGCACTCGCGAATCCGCCGTCGCCGCCGAACTTCGGGCGCATACCCTCGCCGCCACGCGCTGGCACCCGATGCAGATTTCGCCGGAGCAAGGCGCGTTCATGCAGTTGCTCGTGAAGCTGCTCCGCGCGAAGCGGACTTTGGAGGTGGGCACGTTCACCGGCTACAGCGCCCTGGTGGTGGCGGAAGCGCTGCCGGCGGACGGGCAGGTGGTTGCCTGCGATGTCTCGGAGGAGTGGACCAGCATCGGCCGCCCATTCTGGGAGCGCGCCGGCGTCGCGCCGAAGATCGACCTGCATCTGCGGCCCGCGGTGGAAACGCTCGACGAACTCATCGCGGGCGGCGAAGCGGGCAGCTTCGACTTCGCCTTCATCGATGCCGACAAGGCCAACTACGACGCCTACTACGAGCGCAGCCTGACGCTGCTGCGCCCCGGAGGCGTGATCGGCATCGACAACGTGCTCTGGGGCGGCCGCGTCGCCAACGAGGATGCCAACGACGAAGATACCCGCGCCATCCGGGCGCTGAACCGCAAGGTGCAGGCCGATACCCGAGTGGACATCTCGATGCTGCCCGTCGGCGACGGGTTGACGCTCGCCCTCAAGCGCTAGAATCGGTCGGAATCTCAGAGCCCCAAGGGGGGAGCCATGCAATTCGGAGCGCAGCTCGTCAATTACTTCTGCGAATGGGACGACACGTTGGCAACCATCAGCGCTGTCCAGAACGGCAGTTGGAACAGCCTTTGGTGGTCCGACCACTTCCTGCCGCCGGTCGGCCGCCGCGATCTGGAAGGCGGCGGGGCGCTCGAAGGCTGGTCCCTGCTGACCGCCGCCGCGGCCATCACGGAGCGGCTCGAACTCGGCCTGCTGGTTACCGGCAACACCTATCGCAATCCGGCTTTGCTCGCCAAGATGGCGGCCACCATCGATCAGATCTGCCACGGGCGGCTGATCCTCGGCATCGGCGCGGCCTGGTTCAAGCGCGAACACGAGGCCTACGGCTGGCGCTTCCCCGGCCTCAAGGAACGCTGCGACCGGCTCGAAGAAGCGCTCGATGTGATCAAACTGCTGTTCACCGAAGGCAACGGCGGCACGGCCAGCTACGAGGGCCGCTACTACCAGCTCGACGAATGCCCGCTGTCGCCGCCCTGTTTTCAGGAACCCCACCTGCCGATCCTGGTGGGCGGCAACGGCGAAAAGCGCACGCTCAAGACCTGCGCCAAGTACGCGGACATCTGCAACATCGACTTCAACAACCCCGGCGGGGCGGACGTGTTCAAGCACTAGATCGAAGTGCTGGAACGACACTGCGAGACGCTTGGCCGGGACCCCGCCGAGATCAAGCGCACGGTGCTGATTCCAATGCGCCTGGAGGACGACGAGGCGAAGGCCAAGCAGCTTCGAGAGCAGCGCGGCCACTGGGTGCTCTACGGCCCGCCGAACTACGTGATCGACGTGATCGGCGGCTACGTCGATGCCGGCTGCGAGGAAATGATGTTCTCTGCCGTGCCCACCAAGCCGGAGCACTTCGAGCGCATCGATCAGGATGTGCTGAGCGCGTTCCGCTAGCCCGCGCCCTGGTCTTCGACGCGCACCATCACCACATCGACATCGTGGTACTGCCGATGCCGGACTTCGGCGGCCATGTGGCGCAGCAGCCTGAGCGACACCTCGCGCAGGGCGGACTCTTGTGTTGCCGTCTCGCCCAGCACGGCGAGCCGGTCTTCCACGTTCTCCGTGCCGCCTGCGGCGATGAACTCCAGCGCCGCGCCGCTCCCCTCGCGATAGCACATCACCAGCAGCCGCCGCGGCGCGTCGGCTTCCTGCTCGTCGCCAAGCAGCGTGTGCAGCGTCTCCTCGGCGACCGCTTCGAGGCGCTCGGCGCCCGCCGCGGTACAGCCGCAACGCTTGGCGGATTGGCGCGCGAAGTCCCGCAGCTGCGGCAGCGCCGACAGCGCAAGCTCGGTTTCGAGGCGCAGCCGCCGCGGCCCCGTGAAAACAAGCAGCGCAGTCAACCCGATGGCCAGCAATCCCCCGGTCGTGAGCGCATTTGCGAACATGCCGCCGAGGAAGGTGGCCAGAAAGTCCGGGAAGATGAACCCGTACTGGCAGCCGACCCCACTCCAGAACGACACCCCGATGATCACGCTCTGGCGATGGTCCGCGCCTTCCGAGACCGCCATCTTCAGACCGATCACGAAAGCAGTCGCTTGCGCCACGGTGAGATAGCCCGCGAACACCTGTTCGGGTACCGCGAGAATCAGCGCCGCCACTTTGGGGCAGAAGGCCAACAGAATCACCGCGCAGCCGAACACGACGCCCACCCGCCGCGTCGCGACGCCGGTTAGCTGCGTGCGCGCGACGGTGCCCGACCCGGTGCTGTTCGGCATGGTGCCAGCCAGCGCGGCGGCTAGATTCGACAGCGCATCCGCGGCGATCGTGCCTTGCACGGGGCGGAAATCCATGGCGCGCCGCCGCCGCCAAGAAACCGTCTGCACTGCCAGGGCGTTGCCCATCGAGCGAATCGTGAAAACCAGAAACAGCAATACGAATGCAGGCGCGAGACCCAGGTAGGCCGCGAAGTCGAAGCTCTCCACGGCGGAATCGAAATGCGCCGGCGCGCCGGTGGGCAACCCCAGCCATGCCGCCTCCGCAACCCGCTCGGCATCGTACAACCCGTACCAGGCGCCGACCGCGGCCCCCACCGCAAGACCGATCAGCAGTCCCCACGGGCGCAGGCCAGGCGTACCCTTCAAAACCACTGCGCCGATCACGAGTGCAGTCACGCCGGTACAGACGGGCGCTGCGCTCGGGGGGTGGCCTGGCGGGATGCGCTCGTACAAACCGAATACGATCGGCATGACGGTCACAGGGATCAGCATCAGTACCGTGCCGCTGACTGCGGGGGTCAGCAGTCGCCGCAGCAGCGACATGCGCAGCGCGAAGCCGAGTTGCACCACCGCACCGGTAAGCACGAGCGCCGCCAGCAGCGCCGGCCCGCCAGCGACCAGAGCATCGGCAGTGATCGCCAACGCGGCGGTGATGGGGCTGGCGGCGAGAACGTACCCGGCGCCGAACCTCCCGACCGGCCGCGCATGCAGCACCATGACCGTGCCGCCTATCACGACCGACGCGAACACAGCCCAAAGCACCAGCGACTCGGACATCCCGGCGGCGCCAAACGCAACCGCCGGCTTGAGCATGATGGTGGCGATGGAAAGCAGGGCATACTGCAATCCGACGCCAACCAGCACGGGCCATGGGGCCGCTTCGTCGACTTGGTAGGTGAGTCCAGCAGCCTCGGAACTGGCGGGCATATCGTCCTCGTTGCCGTTCCCCACGCCAAGCATAGCTGCGAACTTGCGCGAGCACCGTTGCCGCGAGTCGCATCCCAAGCACAGCACGGCGATCCCCAAGTAGTATTCGAGATCGGGCTTCAGTCGGGGAGAACATGGCCGCCGAGGACGAAGACTGCCGGGTGCGCCTGCTGATCAGCGGTGGAGTGCAAGGCGTAGGCTTCCGCTACGGCATGCTGCTCCAAGCAGAAGAGCGACGCATTCGCGGCTCGGTGCGCAACCTGCCGGACGGCCGCGTCGAGGCGGTCGCGGAAGGACCGCTGGAGGCGCTGCGAGGCCTCATCGCCTGGTGCCGGCAAGGGCCGCGGCTGGCGCGCGTCTTCGATGTCGCAGTCGAGTGGGAGTCGCCCCGCAGCGAGCCGCCGGGGTTTGTGGTGCGCTGACGATGCTAGTGCCGCTCGCCACCGCGTCGACGCCGGATCCCGTCGCAGTGGGCGGCAAGGCGCTGGCACTCATCCAACTTGCGCAGCAAGGCTTCAACGTGCCTGCCGGCTCGGTGCTGACCACCGAGTTCTTCGCCCCGTGGCTCGATGCTGTGGCCGAGTCCGACGCTTGGCGGGCGCTGGCCGAAAACTACGCAGCAGGTCGGGGCGACGCCGTCGCGGAGGCGGCCACCGGGATCAAGCAATGGGCCGGTGCCCTGGAAGCCACTGCCGCGCAGCGCGACGCGCTCGGCACCATGCAGGCCGCGTTCCCGGACGGGACGCTCGCCGTGCGTTCCTCGTCGCCGGAAGAGGACCTCGCCGGCGCATCCTTCGCGGGGCTTTACGAAACCGTGCTGCAAGTCGAGCCTGCGGATCTCGAACACGCCGTGCGACGGTGCTTCCTATCCTGCCTCGATGGCCGCGTATTCGCGTACAAGCTGAACATGGACTTCGCGGACCCTCGACCGTCGATCGCGGTGGTCGTGCAGCGCATGGTGCAGAGCGAAACCTCCGGCGTCGCCTTCTCCCTGAACCCGCTCACCAACGACTACGACGAGATGCTGGTGAACGCCCACCGCGGCTTGGGCGAAGCGCTGGTGGCGGGCGAGATCACGCCGGATGCGTTCGTGATCGACAAGGTCACCGGCGCACTGGTTGACGAGCGACCCGCCTCGCCAAGCGACGGCGGGTGTCTCGACGCGGCGGAGCTCGGCGAGCTTCTAGCCACGGTGAAGGCCATCGAGTCGCTCGACGCAAAGCCGATGGATGTCGAGTGGGCATTCGCGGACGGGCTGCACATCCTGCAAGCGCGCCCCATCACCGCCTACGTGCCGCTCGCCGAAGAGTTGCAGACCGCGCCGGGCGAGCCGCGCATGCTCTACATCGATCGCGCCCTGACCGATGGGCTGACCATGAGCGGGCCGATCTCGCCGCTCACGAACGACTACATCGAGCGTGCTGCGAAGCTCATGCTCGAGTACCTGTTCGACGTGCCCAATGACGCCGATCTCACGCGGGGCGGCTTCTGCCTGCGCGGCTCGCGCATCTACTTCAACGTCTCGATGTACATGCATCTGATGGGCAGTCGGGAGGCGCTTGCACGACAGCTCAGCCAGATGAACATGCTGCTCGCGGCCATGCTCGGGTCCGTGGACATGGAACGCTACCGACCTGTCAAACCCCCGGAACTGCTGCGCTGGCGGAGTCTGCTGCGACACGCCCCGAAAGCGCTGTGGCGACTGCGCACCGTATTCGCCGCGCTGCTGAAGCCGATCTTCATGCCGCGCCGCTTTCGCCGCGACTATGCGAAGGCGCAGGCGAACTATGATCGCTGGCTGGCAACGCCCGTCGATCGCGAGCAGCCTCTGGAAGACCTTCTTCTCGATGTCTTCATCGAGTTCGGCCTGGTGAGTCTCGCCGCGACCGGGCCGTCCGTGGCCGTCTTCTACTACGGCGGCACGGATGTGGTGAAGGCCGTGGTGGACAGCAGCGACGCGAAGCAGGTGACCCTCGGCGACGCCATCTGCCGCGGCTACCCGGAAGACCTGGTGGTGCGGATGGGCATCGCCATGTTCGATCTGGCCCGGCTGCTGCCGCCGGAACTGGCTGAGGATCTCGACGAATTGGCCGCGCGCATCGAGCAGCGTCGAATGCCGGCGGACTTCCTCGGGGCTTGGGATGCGTTCATGGACCGCTTCGGCTGCCGCGGACCTTTGGAGATGGAACTGGCGAATCCCAAGTACGGCGACGACCCGCGCGTCGCACTCGCGCAGATCGCCCCGATGGCGGCCTCGCAGGACGATTTCGACCCCCGCGCGGTGCAAAGGCGGCTGGTCGCGGAGCGGGAGTGCGCGTTCGAGGAACTTTGCGAACTGCTGCCAAGGCGCAAGCGCCGCCGTCTGGAGCGGGCCTACCGAACGATCACCGAACACTACGCGGCCCGAGAGATGATCAAGCACCACCTGACGCAAGCGAACGTCCGCATCCGCAGTCGCGTGATGGCCATTGCCGAGCAGATGGTGGCTGCAGGACGGCTCGACAAACCGGACGATGTCTTCGAGGCGACGTTCGCAGACCTGCAGCGCGCCTTGGACGACCCGGACTTCGACCTGCGCGGCCAAGTCGCCGCGAGCGGTGCCTTCTACCGCCAGATCAAGCGCCAAGTGCGACACTTCCCCCACGCGATCGACTCGCGCGGCCGGATTCCGCGTCCCGAACGGCGCGACGACGACCCGTCGACGCTGCACGGCGCGGGATTGTCGCCGGGCGTTGCCCAAGGCCCCGCCAAGGTGCTCAACGAGCCATTCGAGCACGCAATCGAACCGGGCGACGTGCTGGTGGCCGTAACCACCGACCCAGGCTGGACGCCGCTCTTCGTCAACGCCGCCGCCGTGGTGCTGGAAATCGGCGGCGAACTGCAGCACGGCGCACTGGTGGCGAGGGAATTCGGCAAGCCCTGCGTGGCGGGGATTGCGGACGTGACACGGCGCATACGGAACGGCCAGACGGTGGCGGTGGACGGAGCGGCCGGCACCGTGCGCATCGTCCCGAGCGGTGTCAGCCCGTGACGGTGCATGCCGCATAAGGGAACCAAGCGGCAACCGTACTTGCCATTTGGTGCGCTAGATGTAAAGTAGGCTTCCACACCATCCCTCAACAGTGGCCATGTCGCCTACTAGTCCCACTCCATCGTCAACTCGCCAACCCATCCAACGCCATCCGTGGCTGGAACGCCTGCAGAGGGCTTGGCAGCGTCGATCCGTGGTCTGGCTTTCCGGCGTTCGGCGAGTCGGCAAGACCACCTTGGCTCAGATGTTCGACGGCGCGGACTACCTGAACTGCGACCTGCCCACGGTACAGCGGCGGTTGCAGGATCCCGAACTCTTCCTCGACTCGCTCGCCCCGGGTGCCATGGTGGTCTTCGACGAGGTGCATCGCCTGGACGATCCCAGCTTGCTGCTGAAGATCGCCGCGGACGAATACCCGGCCGTCCGCGTCCTCGCGACCGGTTCCTCCACCCTCGAGGCGACGAGCAAGTTCCGCGACTCCCTCACCGGCCGCAAGGTCGCCGTTCATCTATGCCCGGTACTCTGGGACGAGTGCCGAACCACCTTCGGAATCCCCGACCTGGACCAGCGGCTGCTGCGCGGCGGGCTGCCGGAACCCTTGCTTGCGGATGGCGCCGACCCCGCGTTCTTCGCCGAGTGGATCGACAGCTTCTACGCACGCGACATCCAGGAACTCTTCGGCATCCGCAACCGTCACGGCTTCCTCGCCCTCTTCCGGCTGCTGCTGCGCCGCAGCGGCGGCCAAGTGGACTACAGCCAGCTTGCCTCCCTGTGCGAACTCAGCCGACCGACCGTGCGCGCCCACATCGAGGCCATGCGCATCGCCCACGCCGTACACCTCGTGCGACCCTTCCATGGCGGCGGCGAGCAGGAGATCGTCAGCCGCCCCAAGTGCTATGCGTTCGACACCGGTTTCGTCGCCTTCGAGCGCGGCTGGGAGAGCATCCGCGACGAGGACCGCGGACTCCTGTGGGAACATCTGGTGCTCGACGCGCTGCGCCATCGATTCGACGTCGAGGACGTCGGCTACTGGCAGGACAAGTCCCGGCGCGAGATCGACTTCGTCGTGCGCCGCCCGGGCGACCGCGTCGATCTGATCGAATGCAAGATCAACCCGGACAAGCTGAACCCCAAGCCGGCGCAAGCATTTCGTATCCGGTATCCGCACGGCGAGAACTACGTCGCCACGCCCCAAGCGACCGAGCCGTGGGCCATGCGCCGGGGCGGCTTGACGTTCAACGTGTGCTTTCTTGCGCCCTCGTGAGCGGCACGGGCACCCATCAATCTGATGCGAGCTCTGGTAGCCCTTCGCGTCGCCCCGCCCCGCGGGTGGAGCCACAAGCCCCGCAGTACTCCCGCGACTTGCGGCGTCGGTCAAGGACGCCTAGACGTCCCTATGGTCGGGAGTTCATGTCCTGGACGACGCACATCGTGCTAGTCTGCGATCCAGGTATGTAGTGGCCGAGGCTGACTGGCAAACGGGGCAGGACGTGGACAAGAACGCGCTTCTCGCGCACATTGAGGAACGTTGCCCGAATGGCGTGGCGGACCTGGGGCACAGTGACCGTCGGCCCCCTTGGCTCGACTCGGGTCGCCCGGTTGATATCGGGCTTGCACCTCCGCCTCAGGGCTCCGCCGCCGAGTTCGACTTGGGTGAGTGGCTGGCGACCTGTAATCCAGCATTTGGTGGCCGCGCGCCATCAGATGTCATCGAGGATGGTCCGCCTGAAGCACGCCTTCGCCTCGCGCTCGCCATCGATGCCATCGCGGCACTTCGGGACGGCGCGTTCTCGTGAACGCCGCCAGCGCTGGCGGACTCCCGATCCTCAGTCTTCGCCCCGGCACTTGGTACCGGGCCGTCAATCCCTCGTTCGCTCATCAACTGCCCACCGCGAGCCGAGGGATCACACGCTTCAATGCCGGCCCGGCGGTCTCGTCAGCCTTCGGTCTCCTCTACTTCGCATCGGATCCCGTTACCGCCCTTTTCGAGGTAGAGGCACTTCTCGGCTCAGTGTTCTCCTACTCGGTCGCTAACCCCGCACGATCAGCTGTCGTCCTTTCCTATCAGGTTCCCGCATACCGCGTGGTCGACCTCGGGAACGCCGGAGACCGGCGCATCGTCGACACCACGCTCCAGGAGATGACGGGCGAGTGGCGCACGTACCGCCACCCAGACCGGCACCCCGCCCCGACGCAGGCGTTGGCGCAGGCTATCCACGCCATCGTTCCGCGAGTCGATGGCTTCCTCGCGCCGTCGGCCCGGAACCCGGATGTCCGCAATCTGGTCCTGTTCTACGGCCGCATTTGAGCCGCGCCGCGCCCTCGCAGCCCGACCGGGCCAGCCTCTGCGCACCTTGGTGCATGCCGCTGCTGTCCCACAACGCGCGACGCGCCGCTGCGCTGTCGCCTACCCGGCAGGTGGGCCGCTCCAGCCCAACTTGGACCAATCGGCGAACTCATGGACCGGGTCGCAGATCGCGGCCATTCCGGTGGCGCCCGTGTTCCCGATCTGTACGCCGTGAAACCGGACGCCTGCATCATGCGCGGACTCAAGCGCCGATGCGACCCCCTGGGGAGCTGGCCACTCACCGTCGCTGACGATGAGAACGTCGGCCTTGGCCCAATCGCCGTCCGCTAGGCGTTCGAAAACGCGACGGATGGCAGTCCCGGGGTCACTGCCACCGCCAAACGACACGGTGAGGAATTCCAGCAGCTTGCCGACTCCGTCTGGCGAGAGGTCAAGTTCGTGCTCTGCGGTCTGGCCCGGACCACTGAACGCGTAAAGACGGCAACGGCGTCGTTCGGAGTGGGCGGTGCGAAGTGCTTCAAGAACGAGTGCTTTGGCGACCGTCTCGGGGAGCCCATGCATCGACCCTGAGGTGTCGACGACGGCGAGTATGGGTCCCCGCTGGGGCCGCGGCGCCGTGGCTTCCATCATCGCCTCGCGTTCCACGGGCGTCCGCTCGATCTCGACGCCTTCCACGCGATAGGTCAGCAATGCCCTCTCCGCGCGTCGCGCGTGCCACAGCAGACGCAGGACTGGATGGCCGAGCATGCTGGCTTCGGAGGGCAGCATCCGAGCGAGCTCGGCGCTGCGTTCCACGCCCTTTGTCTCCTGGGGTACGAAAGGCGTGACCACTTCATGCAGCTCTTCTTCGAGACGCCGTATCGGCTTGAAGACGCGTTCCGCGACGGATTCATCATCGTCCGGCGTCTGCAATCGGCCGAGGCTCTGGACGATCTGACGGAACTCTGGGACTCGCTCTACCAGCTTTCGCAAGGCGAGGATCTCACGCCAGCCAACGTGGTGGATTACGCCGAGGGCCAGATCCCAGCCTCGCCCCAATAACATGCCAAGGTCACCGAACACGTCTGCTATCTCAGTGCAAACACGGGCAAGCTCCTCCCACTTGTCCAACAGCTCGGAGTCGGCAGCGGCCTGCCATGTCTCCATCCCGACCCAAGCCTGTTCGCGCAGACGACGCACGGACGCTTCGTCAAGCGTCCAACTCTCGCCTTGGCCAGTCAGATGCGCTCCCCATTTTTCCGCAAGCCGAGCGGCCCCGGCATCGAGTCTTCGTCGCTCTTCCGCCTTGCGTCGCTCCACATCTGCCAGCTCCTGTAGGCGACGATGGAACTCGTCGTCTACCGCCTCGGACCGACGCGCCAACGCGGCTACGATGTCATTCAGCAACTCGTCCACCAAGTCATCGTTGCCTCGGCAGAAGCGGGCAAGGTGCAGATTTTCGAGCGCAGCTCGCATGGGGCCCGCGAAGTGGGGCGGGGGCCAGGAGTCGTCGCTGGGAAGGAAGCCCTGTAGCAGCGAGTCGCGCCACTCGGTGATTCCGGCGACCCGTTCCTCAAGCGTACCGATGGGGAGGGTTACGAGCTCGTCGAACGCTGCGTCCGGGCACTGTGCGAGAAATGCATACCGCTTCTCCAGAGACCGAGCGTCGAAGGATTGGGACGCTTGGCGCGGTTGCGTGTCAATGGTAGGCAACGTGACCCCTCAGCCCGCAGGCGGTTCCTCGGCTAGGACATCCGCCTTGGTCGGCAACGCCTGATAGCCTCGCGCAAGCACGTCGAGCCTTTCCGTGAGCCTCTCCGCCTCATGAAGCTGCTCTTGGAGCCGTCGACCCGCGGGGCCTGCGAACCCGGGCGTGACCCACAGGTGGTTCTCCAGCTCGGCCCTGAGTGAGCCCATCTGCCTCCGGATGCTCTGGCGGTGTGCATCGAGTTCCGATCGAAGCGCTTCCAGTTGCGCGACTTGGCTTTGGACGTAGATTCGTGGGTGGCGGACCTGTTCCTCCGCTCGGTCCAGCGGCACCAACATATGGTTAGCGACGTCCTTGATGTACTCTTCCACCTCTCGTTCCCAGTCGCTGCGGTAGTAGCTTCGCATGTGCAACTCAAGGAGTTCTTGTCTGGTGTAGCCGTCGCCACCGTTCGTCCTGTCGGCTGTCCTTCCCCGATGCATGTCCGCGTTGTCCGGCGCAAGGAACAGCGGAGCCCCGCCTCTGTACGCCTGCCCCTTCCGCTCCTGCGTGGTCTTTCCGTTCCCTAGACGGTATAGACGATTGCCCTCTTCGTCACAACTGAGCACCTTCTCGTTCTCGTCTTTCTTGAGCCGCGACTCGAGGCTCTCGATGAGGCGGATCAGGGGCTCCGGCTTCGACGCCACCGCTCCTACTCTCGCTTCGTACCACTCGTAGACCTTCCGGCGCTCATCCGGCCGCTCCCCGATGCAGTGCTGGAGCAGCCAACAGTCCCAGTCCACAACCTCCGTGCGCCCATTCGTCCAAGCCGCCGTTCGAAGCAGCTTCGTGATCTTGCGCCAGCGGCGATCCGAGACTTGGATGTCCTCCGCCATGCACCATTGCCTGAGCTCACCCAACAGGGCCAGTACCCCACCGGGGATGTCCACGCTCTCGGCTTCTTGCATCACTAGGTCCAGATCAGCCCTCGTGAGCTTGAGCTCCTTCGGCACGCTCGGCTCGCCAGCGTCGCGCAGTTCCAAGAGAGACCGGAACCCGTCCTCGGACACCGGTTCGACATGCAGACGCAGCAGGAAGCGATCAAGCAGAGCATCGAGTTCTTCGCCGTCCGGCAACTCGTTGCTCGCGCCGATTACTGCGACGAGCGGCGTGGCCTCGCGGCGGGTACCGTTGTCGAACTCCCGCTCGTTCAGCAACGTCAGCAACGCATTCAGAATGGCGCTGTTCGCCTTGAATATCTCGTCCAAGAATGCGATGGATGCCTTCGGCAGGTAGGACTCCGTCAGCCGTTCGTAGCGATCTTCCTGAAGGCCCAGGATAGACAGTGGGCCGAACATCTCCTCGGGTACGGTGAAACGCGTCAGAAGGCGCTCGAAGTACGTCGCGTCATCGAATGCTAGGCGCAGGCGACGAGCAACCAGGCTCTTGGCCGTTCCCGGTGCGCCGAGCAGAAGCAGGTGCTCGCCCGACAGCGCTGCCAGCAGTGCAAGGCGCACGGCGAGGTCCCGCTCGACCAGCCCGTCGGCAATGGCGTCACGCAGTCGGCGCAACCGCTCAGTCCGGCGGACAGTCACCACGCCTTCGCCGCTCGCCCCGGTTTCCTCTTGACCATCGATCCGCTGCGACAGACCGGTCTTGGTCTCCTTCATGCCTCGCTTCCCCAGCCAAGGTTCGTTCGCCACCGTAGCGTGCTTATTCTGAACGAAATGTGAACACGTTATGCTTGGAGCGGAGCCCGCCGTCGAGACCCGCGATCCACTGTTGACCTCCCCGAGGCATTCCCACCCCCAAAGCGTGGCAGGGCGGCTCCGTGTGCAGACCGGGAGTCACGGCGCGGAAGCCGCGCCGCGTGCCTTCTCCTAACTGTCAGCCGGTGACGCGGTACATCCAGACACGGTGCAGGACCTCCGGCTCGGCTTCCGGCAGCGGGCGAAACGGCTCGGTGCGCTCGACCAGACGCCAGTGGCGGTTCGCCTCCAACTGGGCAAGTCGATCCGTGAACGACGGCTCGATCCGGTCCATTCGCAATGAGAAGACGATCGCGCCTTCGGGCCGGGTGACGCGTATCAGTTCGTCGAAGGCGCGCGCTGGGGCGTGCCCGGTGGTGAAGACGCCGACGGCGATGACGGCATCGAATGCGGCGTCGGCGAAGGCAAGGGGCTGGCCCAAGGTCATCTGGCGCAGTTCGCGGTATACCCCCTTGGCGCGGGCCGCCGCCAACATGCCCGGGGACAGGTCGATCGCCACCAGATCGCGATAGCCCGCTGCCGCCAGACGTTCGCCGACGAGGCCGGTTCCTGCGCCCGCGTCGAGGATGGTGCTGCCGATGTCCACATGCTCGGCGAGCCGCGCCACCGCGATGCGCGGGCTGATCCACACCGCGTCCGTGCCGAGGTCCTGGTCGTACTCCGCTGCCCAGTCGTCGTAGCGCGCCTCGAGCTCGGCGTTGCCCTTCGCCGCGTAGACGGATTCGATCCGATCCTGGCTGGTCACGGCGCCCGTCCTGCTACTCTCGCCGGCCTCGATCCTTCAGCCGTCGCCAGCCTTGATGAGCGACGCGCCGTCATCGGCTCGGCAGCGCAGCTTGCCGCCGAACTCGACGCAGACCAGGTTGCCGTGGCGGTCGGTACACGCACGAACGGTCAGGCCGTCCCGATTGACGGTGTCCGGCCGGGTGAACGCAGGGCACTTGGACTTGCTGCGTTCTGCCCTCTGCGGTTGCTGCGGTTGCTGCGGGTCCTGCGACTGCGCCGCACAGCCGCACAGCATGAGGGCACCGACGACCATCGCCACTCCGAAACCTCGCAGATCCACCTGCACCTCCCTGCTACCGCCGTTTCGCCGCCGCTTCCAGCGCCGCGATGTCGATCTTCTTCATTTCCATCAGCACCGGCCAGACGCGCACGGCTGCGGGTCCGTACATCAACTCGAGCGACCGCTCCGGGACGATCTGCCAAGACAGCCCGTAGCGATCCTTCAGCCAGCCGCACCGGCTCTCGGCGCCGCCATCGGCGGTGAGTGCCTCCCACAGCCGGTCGGTTTCCGCTTGATCGCGCGTGGAGACCATAATCGAGACCGCTTCGTCGAGCGTGAAATGCGTGCCGCCATTGATCGCCAAGTAGGGCGTGCCGCCAAGGATGAAATCGACGCCGGCGACCGTGCCGGCTTCGCCCATCCCATGCCCTTCGGGATAGCGCTCGATCCGTTCGACGCGGCTGTCCGGCAACAGGCTGCAATAGAACTCCGCGGCCGGCAGCGCCTGGTCGTTGAACCATAGGCATGTCCGGACCTTTGATCGGTAGTCCACGATGCGCCTCCGTTCAGTGGCCCCGACCGTCATTCTCGCTCGGGCGCAACCGGCAGTCCACGGCCCATCCGGCACCACCGGATCGTGCCGTCTGGCTATCCGCCTGGTTCCCCGCGGTCGCGGACTTCGGGCGGGAGCCACCAGGTCGACGATGTCGCGAACGCAAGCTGAGGTAGCTGCCGTTCCACCGCGCGCGCTGCCGCAATGATCTGCGCGGCATCGGCGTTCGCAACGGGCGTCGCCAATCGCCGCGCCTCGTCACGCCGGCCCAGGGCAAGCTCCGCCAGCGCCAGCGTCAGCCGCGTGTCCGCGTTGTCTTCCAGCTTGAGCAATGCGGCGGCACCTTCACGGGCGACATCGCCGGAACCGCAAAGAGCCTCTGCACGAGCCCGGGCGATATGCGCCTCGCCCCAGTTCGCGCGCAGCTGCACGGCGTGCCGCAATACTGGCAAGGCGGCACAGTCCGCTTGGCGCAGCAGGGACATGCCGAGCCAGTAGTGGCCGTAGGCGTCGTCGGGTCGCTCCGCTGCCAGCTGGCGGTATTGCTGTTCGGCCTCCTCGAAGCGACCGCCCTGCATCGCGAATGCGCCGGCCTGCGCGCGCAGCGTCGCGAGCCTCGCCGCAAGCTGGTCGTCGTCCGGGCGCAAACGCGCTGCCTGGGCCAGCGCCTCGGCAGCGGCCGCATGGTCGCCACGGGCCAGCGCCCAATCCGCCGCCGTCTCGAAGAAACGCCCGGAGCGGCTCATGCGGGCGACTTCGAGCAGCAGCGGATCGTCGATCTTCGGGGCGAGGCTGTTGTCCGGCTGCTTGGCAAGCCAATCGTGGGCCGCCTCGCGGTTCCCCAAGGCACGATGGGCCGTCGCGAGCTTGTGCGCGAGTTGCCCAGCTTCCGGCTCAAGCGCCCAAGCGCGTTCGAGAAGCTCCACGGCCGCCTGCGGTTCTCCGCGGGCGATCGCGAGGTCTGCCCGGGCTGCGAACAGCAGCGCGGAGTCCGGCTGCAAAGCCGCTGCACGGTCGAACGCGGTCTCGGCGCCGGCCAAGTCGCCGAGCAGCCCGGCCGCGACGCCCACGCGATACCAGATGGCCATGCTCTTCGGGAGCGACCGGGCAGCCGCACGGAACTCGGCGAGCGCCGCTTCGATCTCCCCGCGCTGCGAGAGGACGATGCCGAGCAGGTAGCGCCAGCGCGCTCTCGCGGCTTCCGCGATCGCCTGCCGATAGGCCTCCTCCGCCAAGTGATGCAGCCGATGTGCGTGGTAGAGCATGGCCAGTTCGCCCCAGGCAGCAGCCCGCGCATCGGCATGCGCCGAAGCCGCGACGGAACGGGCCGCTTCGCCGCGCGCCTCGCGCAGCGCCGCCGCCAGCCCCGCGGGCAGGTGCTCGAAGCCCGGTTCGTTCGCGGCGGCAGGCTGTAGCGTCCAGCACGCCGCGAAAAGGGCCGCAGCCCCTAGCCAACGGCGCGCGTTTTGGGCGAGCATTGCGCACCGCTCCGAAGCCACGACACGGCCATCGCCGACGGCGCCGGAGTCAACCAACTCAAAGCGAAGGAAGCATTGCATGACCGACCGCAAATACACCGTGATGGTTCAAGCCCAGCGGGGCGTCTCCTACGACCTCGCGGACTCGCGCTACGAGATCGAACGCGAGGCCCTCGATCCCATCGGCGCCGAGATCGTCGAAGTGCCGGCCAAGACCGAGGAAGAGTTCATCGCCGCCGTGAAGGGCGACGCCGACGCGCTCATCGCCCGCGGCCGGCGCATCTCCCGCAACATCATCGCGAGCCTCGACAAGTGCGTGGTGATCGGCCTCGGCAGCGTCGGCGCGGACACCGTGGACGTGGACGCCGCCACGGACCACAACATCGTCGTCACCAACGTGCCGGACGTGTTCATCGACGAGGTGGCCGACCACACCATGATGATGTTCCTGGCCGCCCACCGGCGCCTGCTGCTGATGCACCGCATGACCCAGGAAGGCCGCTGGGCCGAGGGCCGCCCGCATCACGGCGACATCCCACGGCTGTGGGGCCAGACCATCGGCCTGATCTCGTTCGGCAACGTCGCCAAGGCCGTCGCCCGCCGCTGCCATGCCTTCGGCCTGCGGGTCATCGCCTTCGATCCGTACGTCGCCGAGCTGGAGATGACCGCGGCCAACGTCGAGCCCGTGACGAGCCTGTTCGAGCTGCTCGAACGCTCGGACTTCGTCTCCATGCACGCGCCGCTGAACGCCGAGACCACGCATATGCTTTCCGATCAGCACTTCGAGCGCATGAAGGACAGCGCCCTCTTCATCAACAACGGCCGCGGGCCGACGGTGGACGAAGCGGCGCTCATCCGGGCGCTGGAAGCCGGCGGGATCGCCGGCGCCGCTCTCGACGTCTTCGAGGAAGAGCCGGTGTCCACCAACAACCCGCTGCTGCACATGGACAACGTCATCGTCACCCCGCATATCGCCTCCGCAACGGCGCGCATGGCACCGGAAACGCGGCGGCGCTTGGGCAGGGAACTCGCAACCGTGCTGCAAGGCATGTGGCCGCGCAGCGCCGTGAACCCGGCCGTGCTGCCGCATACCAAGCTCCGCCGCTGGCAGCCGTACCCGCAGACCCGAGGGCCGAACCGCTAGCGCCCGGGCGGCGCGGAACGTCCCCATCGGGCGTTCCGCGTCGCCGCCTGCTTCGGCCGGCTACTCGCCGCGCTCGTCCAAGAGCTGGTAGATGCGCAGCACCGCTTGCGGGTCCGTCCCCACGCGGGTGATGTTCAGCGTCTCGGCGTGGCCCGTGAGATCGACCGCTGCCGCCACTTCCCCCGGGTCCTTGCCCTCGGCGCGCTTGCTCACCACCTGGGCCCAGAGGTCCCGGTAGTACGCCTGCACGTAGCCGATGAGGTCGAGGTTCGTCACCGGGCCGCCGTGGCCGGGCAGGATCGTCTCGATGTCCAAGCCCTTCAGCCCTTCGAGCGTGTCCGGCCACTCGTCGACATGGCCGTCGCCCAGCCAGGACGGCCCACCGAGCATCATGTCGCCGGTGAACGCGATCTTGTCCGCCGGCAGGTAGATCACCGCATCGCCGCCGGTATGGGCGCGGCCGAAGAAATGCACCTGGATCTCCCGGTCGCCGCGGAAGAGCGAGATGCGCTCCTTGAACGTGGTGTCCGGCGGCACCGGCACGATCGCCTTGGTGGCCTCCATGTGCGCCTTCTGCAACGCGATCTGCGCTTCCAATCGGCCGCGCGTCTCATCGTCCTCGGCGTCGACCTCGGCGAGCATGCCTTCGAGGCGGGCGAGCGCCTGCGGCTGGCGCATCAGTTCGCTCTGGAACGTGCCCTCGTTCATCGGATCCCCCGCCATGCGCATCCGCGTGTGCTCGTGGCCGACCACCTGCACGGGGCCGAACGCCTGGGTGCCGTGCGCGTGGTCGTAGTGGAAGTGGGTGTTGACGATGGTGGTGATCGGCTTGTCCGTGACCTTGCGGATGGAGTCGATGAGCGTCTGCGCCGTCGCCGGCGTGATGTGCGAATCCACCACCAGCACGTCCTCGTCGTTGATGACCACCATGGCGTTGCTGTTGAACATCGGCACGGTGTAGCGGGCGAAGTAGACGCCGTCCGCCACCTCCGTGAAGCTGTGCGTGTCGGTCGTGAAGTCGCCGCTGACGAACTCGGCGGGGGCTGCCGGTGCTTCGGGCGCGGGCGCCGTCTCGGTCTGGCCAGCCTGCTCGCAGCCGACGAGCAGCAGCAGGGCGATGCCCGCGGCAGCGGCATGGGGCTTGGGGATGGTGTGCAGCATGACGGTTTCCCCTCCGTCGCTTGGTGGCTTGGATTCTGTACCAATGGGCGGGGGTTGGCGACTGCTGTTGCGCCGCGATGATCGAGCGACGGGGAGGTAGGATTCCGCCTCCCCTAGCTCCTAAGTCGCTTGCTTCGCCTACTCGCGAACCGTCCCGGTGCGAGGCAGCGTCGAGAGGTTGGTCACATGGCCCGTGGCGCTCGTCAGCAGGCTCAGGACTTGCAGGGGCCGGTTGCTCGTGACTACCAGCCGCCACTTTCCGCTGCCGTCGCCCAATGCGCCGCTCAGGCCGTTGCCGGACTCCAAGTCGGCTGCAGAGATCGTCTTCGCCGCACCGGCCGGAACGGTCACCCTAACCGTCCTGCCCGGCGAAAAGCCGGCGTTGTCGATGCCGACGATGCTAACCGTTGTGTCGTACCGGCTGTAGTTGACGAGCCGAAGGTTGCTGCGCTGGTTCGTATTGCTGCCGGGATTGAAGGTCGGCACCTCGTATCGGTGTCGGCCTTCGTCTTCGATCCCGGCGACGGTGTCGTGCAACGCGGTCAGGAAGCCATCGGCGGTGCGCGCGAACGAGAGCACTTCGAGATCCAATGCGCTCCTCACTTCGATGCGCCAATCGCCGGTTCCGCGGCCGATCCCCACGGGGATTCCCTTGCGGTCGCTCCCCTGCTCTAGGTCTCTGGAGTTGATGTGTCGCGTCTGGTAGCCCGCCAAGGAGAGGTCCAATGACCCGTAATGCTGCCCCAGGTCGTCGTAGACATCGAGCGTGAACGCACCGGCAACGCCATCCCGGTTGGCGATGCGCATGAAGCCATGCCGCCCATCGTCCGCTTGGGCGAAGAACAGCGGAATGCGGTGCAGGCGGCGACCATCGGGCAATTCCTCAAAGCCGGCGGGTATGGTGGACAGGTTCGTCAAGTGCCCGGTCGGGCTCGACATCAGGCTCATCACCCGCAGGGGCTGCGACGCGCGAACGGTCAGGTGCCACTTCCCTGCGCCATTGCCCAGCGCCCCCACTACACCGCGGCCCGACTCCAAGTCCGCAGCGGAGAGCGTGCGCGTCGCACGCGGCGGGACGTTGACCTTCACAACGTCACGACCCGCGACGCCAGCATCATCAAGCCCGGTGATGGACACCGTGATGTCGTTCCAGCCCGGGTTGATGAGGCGTACGTAGCTCACCTGATTCGCGTTGCTCGCCGGATTGAAGGTGGCCACTCGGTAGCGGCTGCCGTCACGGGGTACCACGTCATGCATGGCGGTGAGGAACCCATCGCGCGTTCGCATGTAGGCGGTGACATGGATGTCCAGTTCGGTGTACACCTCCAAGCGCCAGTCGCCGCTGCCGGTGCCGATCCCTCGCGCCAGACCCTTCTTCGGGTTGCCTCGCTCCAGGTCCTCGGAGTTGATGTGCGTACTCGATCCCGCGGACACGAACAGAGACGTGAACTCGCTGTCGCCAGTGGCGTCGTTGATGGCGTGAATCCAGATTGGACCATCCACCTGGGACTGGTTGGTGATCCGCACGAAGCTCTGCCGGTCCAGGTCGGCCGATCCGACGAAAACCGGGACGAGGTGTTCCGACGATAAGCCCACTGGATCGCCGACGAGCATCCGGGCAACACGAAAGCCAGTATAGGGGTTCTTGAAGTCAGATCCTGACCATGATCGGGCAGCAGACCGGAGAGAACTCGGCGCGTATCCCCAGGAGCCGCCGCGATAGATGCGCCGCGAGCAGTCGCCGAAGCCAGCCCCCATCGGCTGGCCAGCGATTGGGGCTCGGTCGTAGCTGTCCCGCCAGCAATCCTGCACACGCTCCGCTGCATTCCCGTGCATATCGTAGAGGCCAAACGCATTGGCGCCGAATGAGCCAACCGCAACGGTTCCGCCTAGTCGATTCGTGTAGTTGGCCCGAGCCGCGGTAATCACATCGCCGAAATGGTAACGTGTCGTTGTCCCGGCGCGCGCCGCGTACTCCCACTCGGCCTCAGTCAGAAGGCGGTAGCGGCTGCCAGTCTTGGCAGAGAGCCAGCGCGTGTAGGCCTTGGCGTCGTCCCAGCTCACGCAGACCACGGGGTGGTCGTCCGTTTGCTCGAAGCTCGGTTGCTGCCATGACATATCCTGCTCATACTGCCACTCACTCTCCTCCCAAACCCAGCACCCGCTCCACCTGCTCTGGTAGCCGGAACTGCTGACAAATTGGCGGTACTGGCGGAGCGTTATTTCGTATTGGCCTACGGCGAATGGCGCCTGCAGCGCGACGCTATGCACCGGCCCCTCGTCGCTGTCCCTGCCGCTCTCGTCCTCGGGGGAACCCATTTCGAACGTGCCGGCGGGAACGACGATAAGACTGGGGCACCCAAGGCAATCGACTAGCGTGTCACCCGACCGGGCTTGCCAAGTCGCGTACACGCTCTCCGAGCTGTGGCTGCCATCAGCAGGTCGGCTGACCTCGCTTGTGAGCAAGACTATTCCCTCAAGCGTCGATGCAGCGTTGGATACGGCGTCCGCAGTCGCACTCGCTGACGAGTTTTCCTCGAGCTCCTGCAAGGACTGGATGAAGACATCGCCTACAAAGTAGTCGCGCGCCTCCCGAGCCAGCCGGTTGTAGTCCAGCCGCCAGCTCTCCGCCACCGCGTTGTCCGCGCGGGACCCCGACGCGGCGGCAGCGAGCGCCGCCGCGCGGTGGGCGATGGCTTCGGCCGCAACTCCCGAACGCATGTACACCGCCAGACCGGCTGCAGCCCTGGCCGCTTCGCCAGCGACCGCTCCCTCGTCGTCCTCGTTGAAGTAGTACTCCCGATGCGCCACCTCCTCCAAGACAGCCACGAACGCGTCCGCCGCCAATGCCCCCCTTGCCTCCCGAACCAGCCGGTTGTAGTCCTGCCGCCAGCCCTCCGCAACCGCACGGTCCTCAGGGCGCTCTGACGCCGCCAAGTCCAGCGCCGCCGCGCGGTGGGCGATGGCTTCGGCCGCATCCCCGGAACGCATGTACACCGCCAGACCGGCTGCACCGCGAGCCGCTTCGCCCGCAACCGCGGTCCCGTCGGCGAGGTTGAAGTAGTACTCACGCGCCGCCAACTCCTCCAGCACAGCCACGAAGGCGTCATCCGCCAATGCTCCCCTTGCCTCCCGAACCAGCCGGTTGTAGTCCAGCCGCCAGCTCTCCGCCACCGCATGGTCCAAGCGGGACCCCGACGCGGCGGCAGCGAGCGCCGCCGCGCGGTGGGCGATGGCTTCGGCCGCAACTCCCGAACGCATGTACACCGCCAGACCGGCTGCAGCCCTGGCCGCTTCGCCAGCGACCGCTCCCTCGTCGTCCTCGTTGAAGTAGTACTCCCGATGCGCCACCTCCTCCAAGACAGCCACGAACGCGTCCGCCGCCAATGCCCCCCTTGCCTCCCGAACCAGCCGGTTGTAGTCCTGCCGCCAGCCCTCCGCAACCGCACGGTCCTCAGGGCGCTCTGACGCCGCCAAGTCCAGCGCCGCCGCGCGGTGGGCGATGGCTTCGGCCGCATCCCCGGAACGCATGTACACCGCCAGACCGGCTGCACCGCGAGCCGCTTCGCCCGCAACCGCGGTCCCGTCGGCGAGGTTGAAGTAGTACTCACGCGCCGCCAACTCCTCCAGCACAGCCACGAAGGCGTCATCCGCCAATGCTCCCCTTGCCTCCCGAACCAGCCGGTTGTAGTCCAGCCGCCAGCTCTCCGCCACCGCATGGTCCAAGCGGGACCCCGACGCGGCGGCAGCGAGCGCCGCCGCGCGGTGGGCGATGGCTTCGGCCGCAACTCCCGAACGCATGTACACCGCCAGACCGGCTGCAGCCCTGGCCGCTTCGCCAGCGACCGCTCCCTCGTCGTCCTCGTTGAAGTAGTACGTCCGCGCCGCCACATCCTCGAGGGCTTGGATTAGCGCATCCTGCCTGAACAGATCGCCTATCTCAGCGATCAGCCGGTTGTAGTCTTCACGCCAGCCCTCAGCGACGGAGCTTCGCGACGTCGATTGCGCCGCAGCGGCAGCAAGCTTGTCCGCCCGGTCCGCAAACACAGCCGCGTAGGCACGAAGCGAATCTGGCCATACGCTCACGGTGGTCGGGGATTGCGAATCCTCGTCGTCGAGCACGTTCGCCGCGACAGGTACTTCCACGCACTTTTCGCGCAAAGGCGGAGTTGGAAGTTGGCAAAAGGTCATTGCCGCTTCATGGCGACCGGCTTCCAGCCCCTGTTCCATGCGGACCACGATCTCCACCGTCTCGCCCGGTTCGACATCGTAAATGTGGTCGTCGGTCGGCGAGAGGTCGCGTACGCCTCCGAGGCGCGCCAAGCTGCCGAGACGCACGTCTCCTTCAGCGCGGACCGTGTACGTGTAGAACGGCTCCGCGTCCTCCAGGACCGTAAGGTGAAGCCTCCGCGACCCTTCGGCCAAGCCGTCTTGCGTGCCCGCGAAGGTCAGCGCTCGCGGCCAGATCGCGATGGTGTCGGCGTAGTGTTCGACCGAGTGCGTGTACCACCGATCGAGCCAGCACTGCTGGTTCGAGACCGTGCAAGGAGGTTCATCGACCCAAGGACTCGCGTACTCCTTACCGTCCCATGGCTGCTCGATGAAGTTGGCTTGGAACCACGTCCTGTCTTCGTCCACCGTCACATTGATGGTCGCGGCCGATTGGCCGGCAGCCGGCGTCCCTGATCCGCCCCAGTTGCCGAACAAGTAGCGGTTGCGCTCCACGCGGTCGAACGAGCCGCCGGTCTCGACCGTGCCCGTGTGCTGCACCAGGGGCGCCTCCAAGACATGCGGGCCCGCAGTAAGCGTTGCTGGCGTGGCGACTCTCGTCCCGTCCACCACGATCTCCAGACGGGGGGGATTCGTGGTGACCGTCGCGAAGGGCGTGGGGCTGCCGTAGATCCGATTCACCCCGTCGGCGTCGCCCGGCGAGACCCAGCTCGTCGCCGAGCCTTGGACGATGGCGATGCCCCGCGGCACGGTCGTGAAGAAGCCAGCATCGTAGTGCTGCGCGGACCTGTAGTCGTACGGGCTGCCGTCCACCGAGTCTTCGGTAGCACCGAACGCCCGTTCCAGAATCTCGTCAGTTGGGCCATAGTCGCCTCGGTAGATTGCTTCGATAGTCTCCGGACGAAGATGCAGAAAGCCGCCGCGGTCCTTGCGCTGGTGCTCGTGGAGCAGTCCTACCGTGTGGCCAATCTCATGGATGATCGTGTCCACGCCGCACTCGGCGTTGAGGACGATCTCGTTCTGGGTCCGCCAAAGTTCCAAGCCGAATGCGCGCCACCGCGGCAGGTTCAGCCCCGCGTGCGCCCAGCAGTGCTGGACATCGGGGTCGAACCGAATGAGTACGTTGGGCGTGCTCGAGGGACTTTCGTGCAGGTCAAGCACCGTCTCGTCATTCCAAGTGCCGACGGCTTCTGCGATCTTCGCCCGCAACCGCTCGCGGACCTCGTCACTCGCTAGCGACAGATCCAACTCGTAGGGAATCGCCCCGTCGGGCCAAAGCCGCTCCGCCGGCAACGTCACGAGCATCTCCGGCGCCTGACCCTGTGCGTCGCCCGCATCGCCGGTCGTTCCGTGGGCATTGACGAAGCACGCCGCCAGCAAAGCCAGCGCCAGCGCACATCGCTCTCCGAACATCCCCCGCGGCCACACGGCGTCAGCCTCCGACTCGCACCGCGTCCTATTCCGCATCGATCATCGCCATGATGATGTCTTCGCCGACGCCCGCCTCGCTCAGTGCGACCAGTGCGTCCGCACCGGTGTCGAAGTTGCTCTCGGACGAGGAGATCTTGCGCATGATGATGGCGGCCGGAAGGCCCTTGGCGACCATTTCGATGACATCGCCGTTGCCGAGCGTGCTGCTCTCTGCGACCTCCCGCCGTGCAGTCTCCGCGGCCTCCCGCTGTTGGAGGTCAAGGCTCGCCCGCGCCTCGATCTGTCGCATCGCCGCAGCGAGCTGCTGGGCCTTGCGCGTGTCGGCGATCGCCTCCGACACGATTGCCCCAGGGCGCAGGCGCGACGCCTCGGCCAAGGCTTCGAGGGCACTGTCGTACTCCTGCCGAATCATGTGCGACATGCCCGCGTTGTAGTACGCGTGCGCGAGCGTCGCCTTCTTTACCTTCGGCGTGTTCTTGCACAGTTCGAGGTTCTCCATGGAGAACTCGTACGCTTGGTCGATGAGCCCGGCGCGCAACGCTTGGTAGGCCCGCTTGAGCTGGCACTTCCGATCATCGTAGTAGACGAGCGATGTCTGCTCGTTCCACGGCAAGAACATCCTGTGGACGGCACCAACAACCCGCTGGTAGGCCATGTCCAGAACATCGTACGCGGACGGATACGAAGGGTACCCTTCCTCGGATCTGGCGATTCGGCCGGGGCTGAACTCAAGGTTCCGGGCGGCGAAGATCCGGCCGGTCGTCAGATCGATGGTCTGGACGGACGCCTTGACTCGCGCGGTGGTCTGGGCGTGGTAGATGCGTACGGTGTACTCCCTCTCCGACTCCCTGTCATATCGCCTATCCGTCTCGTAGCCGCGCTTCCTTTCGGTAGCGCAGCGCTGCACGCGGACGATGAGCATCGCCGATGGACCGAGCAGTTCCCCGATCGACGACGCCGTCGCCTGATCCACGTAGCCGCTGAGGCTCAGGTTCTGCTCGGCCAGAATGAGGTCGAGGTTCTGGCGGTCCATGACTTCAAGGCCATGCGAGACGAAGTTCGCGATCAACTCCTGGATGATCTGATCGCTGCACTCGCCCGACGCGGGACCGAAGACCAGCCGGTCCACCTGCAACCCCAAGTCCGGCGGGTGCTGGATGTCCACCGCGACCTTGGGATTCGTGAGCCGATCGAAGAACTGGGCGTCCGCCGTGACCGAGAGTAGGCAGATCGCCGCCACCATGCCCGCGCCGCCTGCGGCCCGACTCAACCGCCTGCCATGCTCACCCCTGGCCATCCAACTCCGACACGTCCTCACGATGCGCTCGATCCAATCCCAAGCCACTGGCTAGCCTCCCTCGTTGTTGCTCCGTCGTCGCTGGGCGCAAAGCGATGCCGGAACCTGCGAGAGGTCCCCGTCGGCGTGTGCTTGGGCGGCGCCTCGGTGTTCCACCACGCACGAACGATGCGAGCATGATGCAATCGCGCAATCGGACTGACGGAAATCGCCATCTAGCCCCTGTGCCTCCAAGCAGCCGACGCCAAGCGCCGGGCGTGCTTCAACCGCACAGGCGTGAAGTTCCCGTCATTCGCCCGACACAGGGCAGCTACTCCTCATGTCGGTTTCGCATGTATTCGACGGGCGCGGGCGCCCATGTAGGTTCAAGCGAGCGAGATTCTGCAACACTCTCGGGCGAAGTCAACGCGGATTACCGTGTATTTTTCGAGCTTCTTTCGAAGAATCGGCATGATTCAACGTGCTCTAACCATGCGCACCGTGCTCGTTCAGACTCGCCGCATCCAGAGTTCGCCGCCCGGTTCGACACGTTGCCCAACGAACTGGTCGCGCGCGAAAAACGCTCAATACGGCGAGCCGGGACGCCGCGGTCCCAAACGGGGAAGCCGGCCGCGGAAAGGCCGCGCAATCCGCATACCGCGAGTCGCTTGGCCTAGCCCGCAGTCGCCTCCACCGCGGAGTTAGTGAGGGTTCGCGACAGCGAGTTGATTGGACACACAATGTGCCCGGCGCCCGCAGCATCGGTGTCGTGCAAGACAGCACCGAACGAGCGGTCCATGCCCGTGGCACGCGTCAGCAGGCTCATGGCTTGCTGCGCGCGGCTGCCCGTGGCATCAGCGCCGCCATCGCCCCAATCCGGCACCGCAACCGATGCGCTCCTACGGACCTTCGGGCCCAGTCCGGACGTCGCCAAGGCGAGCCCGAGAGCTGCCATCGCGACCGCTGCCGATGGCAGGTTCATTGCGTCTCCTACTTGCCGGACCGGGCCACAGAGTGACCTCAGTCGCCGAGCGTACGGACGACCCGACCGGCGCCGCCGATGCGCCTTTCCTGCGGGTGGACGCCGCCAGATGTCGGCACATGCATTATTTCGAGGTGCCCGATGCCAGTCGGGAAGCCGCTGCGGGAGTGGGCCGGACCCAATGGCGGCAAGGGTGCCACGGCCGGACTCGCCGCCGCGCCCATGCCGCCGACCGCGCGGGGCGGCGGGTCGAGCGCTGCTTCGGCCACCGAGAAGGCATCAGCCTGGGTGACATCAACCTCGTACCCCAGGTCGGCCAGCGCTTGTACGGTCACTGCGCTGAGCGCAAGCGCATGCGGAAAATAGAGCCAGTGGGTTTGCGCTCCGGTCATCAGCTCGCCGGAAAGCACGGACGACCGCCAATTGGCGTCGCCGGACGAGTAGTGCAAGTCCTCTTGCTCTATGGGCACCTTCGCGCCCGGGTAGCGCGATTCGCCGGCGTCGTCGAAGGCAGCGACCGCCAATGGGCCGCTGAAGTGCGTGTCTGCCTCCGGGTCATCCGCTGCCCCGCTCTGGAAGAACGCATCCCATGCTGGATCGTCCCGAAACCGAGGATGTGGCCCATCCGGTGGAGGCCGTTGCTCGGCAGCGAGCGAACCGCCAGATCGAGCTCCAGGCAGCCGACCAATGGCAGGTCATCGTCGCGCACCAGCAGCGGACTGCCGCGGCCAGCGCCGCCGCCGTCGGATACACCGACGTACACCCGCAGGTCGTCGATGCGGGTGCCAGCGGGAATCCCCACTGTGGTGCCGCCACATTCGCCCGACCAGTCTTCTGCGAACGTGCGGTCCTCAATGTCGCCCACGATGGTCGCCATCCATCTGTGCGCGGCATAGCGCAGCGCCCTCTCTTCATGGGGGCCGAAACCATGCAACGTGGCGAGCTCGATGTCGAAGTCATGCACGGGCAGGCGCTCGAACTGCACCGACACACCACGCTCATCGAGACTCGCGATCGCCGACTCGTTCACCGGATTGCCTCGCAGATCCAAGCTAGCGAGGCCATCAAGGCCGGTCAGCGGCGAGATGTCTTGGACCAGGTTGAAGTCCAGCCAGATGTCGACAGCACTCGCCAGTTCCGCCAGCGGCCCCGCATCCGATATGCCGTTGATGCCCAGATCTAATTCCCTCAAGGAGCTCAAGGACGCGAGCGGTGCTACATCGACAATCTCGTTGCTGCGAAGGGACAGGCGTGCGACCCCCGTCAACCCGGCCAGCGGGGACACGTCCGCGATCTGGTTGTTGTAGAGGTATAGGCCCCTAAGCTGAGCCATTCCCGCTAGCGGGAACGCGTCGCCGATCTGGTTGGACGAGAGCCTCAGGGTGGTCAGGTTCGTCAACCCAGCAAGCGGGGACGCGTCGACGATCTCGTTGGACGACAGGCCCAGCCACCACAGCTTCGTCAATCCGGCCAGCGGAGACACATCCGTGATCCGGTTGGCATGTAGGGACAGCAGCCCAAGCTCCGTCAAGCCGGCCAGTGGCGACAGGTCGCTGATCTTGTTCCTCGCGAGGCCCAAGCCAGCCAGGTTCGCCAATCCCGTGAGCGACGAAATGTCACTGATCTCGTTTCCATAGAGGCCCAAGGCAGTCAGTGCCGTCAAGCCTGCCAACGGCGAGACGTTCGTCGATCCCGACCGCTTCGAGGCCCAAGTAGGTCAGGCTCGTCAAGCCCGCCAGTGGCAACACATCGCTGATCTTGGTACCCTGAAAGAGGCGATAGGTCTCTGACCTCGTTCTCCGCGAGGTCTAGCCGAGTCAGCCTTTGTCAAGCCTGCAAGCGGAGAAATGTCCCTGATCTGGTTGCCGGTGAGACCCAGCGTGGTCAGCTCTGTCAGACTGGCCAGCGAAGACGCGTCGCCGATCCGGTTCTGGCTTAGTGCCAAGTAGGACAGGTTCGTCAAGCCAGCCAGCGATAGGTCGGCTACCTCGTTCTCCGCGAGGTCTAGCCGAGTCAGCCTTGTCAAGCCTGCAAGCGGAGAAATGTCCCTGATCTGGTTGCCGGTGAGACCCAGCGTGGTCAGCTCTGTCAGACTGGCCAGCGACGACACGTCGCCGATCCGGTTCTGGCTTAGTGCCAAGTAGGACAGGTTCGTCAAGCCAGCCAGCGGCGATAGGTCGGCTACCTCGTTTTCGTTGAGCCGCAACTCGAACAGGCTGGTCGCGTGTTCCAGTCCCGACAAGTCGATGATCGCATGGTCGAGCTCCCAACCGTATGCCCGGAGATAGGTCAACCCCTTAAGGGCATACTGAGGCGCGAGTATTCGTCGTATTGCAGGTTTTTCGTGCGTTTCGCGCTGTAGTCGGGTTGCCGGTTTGACACACCGTAGGTGTTGTCAAGCGGAGCGCGGTTTCGCGGGGCACGGCGTCTTTGCGCTTCGATAGTTCGTCGAATCGCAAGGAGCGGGGTTGGACGGCGACCCCCTTCTGTTACGATGCGGTTCGTCGAAAAACTCATCGGAAGGAGGCCGCCGCCATGAAGCGTAGCAAGGCGAGCGTGCGGGGTAAAGCGACGGATCGCATCGAGATCCGGTTCGAGGACCAGCGGCTGACGGCGCACGCGGGCCTGGTGCTCTACCAGAGGCTGTTCGCGCGGCTCGGGCTGAAGGAGCGCTTGCGCGGCTGCTTCCGCCACCTGCCGGGCAGTCCGGTCTACGCGCCGCACGCGGTGGCGCTGCTGCTGGTCGTGCATCTGGTCATGGGCTTCCGGGAGCTGCGCGACGCGCGGTACTACCGGGACGACGAAATGGTCAGGCGGACGCTGGGCCTGCGGCACCTGCCGGACGCCTCCACGATGGGCCGCATGCTGGCCAGGGCCGACGGGCGCAGCGCGGACAACGTGCGCGCCCTGAACCGGCGGCTGGTGCTGGACCGCGCCGCGGCGCTCGGCCCGGCGCGGATGACGCTCGACTTCGACGGCTCGGTGCTCGGCACGAAGCGCTTCGCGGAAGGCACGGCCGTCGGCTTCAACAAGCGCAGGAAGGGACAGCGCAGCTACTATCCGCTGTTCGCGACGGTGGCGCAGACCGGGCAGGTGTTCGACCTGCGCCACCGCCCGGGCAACGTGCACGACTCCAACGGCGCGGAAGCCTTCATGCAGCGCTGCCTGGCGGACGTCCGCGCCGCGCTGCCGGGTGCGCGGCTGGAGTCGCGCATGGACAGCGCGTTCTTCGGCGAGGCCGTCCTCGGCCGGCTCGACGCGCTGGGCGTCGAGTACACGGCGACGGTGCCGTTCGAGCGGTTCGCGGAACTGAAGTCGCTCGTCGAGGGCCGCCGCCGCTGGCGCCGCATGGACGGGGCGAGGGACTTCTTCGAGCCCGCCTGGAAGCCGAAGAGCTGGGGCCGCCGGCGGCGCCTGGTCGTGGTCCGGACGCGAACCCGCCGGCAGCGCAAGGGACCGGTGCAGCTGGACCTGTTCGCGCCCCACGTCCACGGCTTCGAGTTCAAGGTCGTGGCGACCAACCGCCGCGTGCGGGCGAAAAGCGTCGTCGCGTTCCACGACGGGCGCGGCTCGCAGGAGGCCGTGTTCGCGGAACTGAAGTCGCAGTGCCGCATGGAGTACGTCCCGACGCGCAAGCTCGCCGGCAACCGGCTGTACACCCTCGCCGCCATCCTGGCGCACAACCTGACCCGGGAGCTGCAGATGGCGTCCCGGCCGCCGCAGCGCGGCACGACCCCGAAGCGCACGGCGCTCTGGGCGTTCGAGCAGATGCACACGATGCGCCGCCGCCTCGTCGTCCGGGCCGGACGGTTCCTCCGCCCGCAGCGCAAACCCGTCCTGTCGATGAATGCAAACGCCGAAGTGGAAGCGGAGATGTCCTCCTACCTCGCCGCGCTAGCCTGAACATCAACATCCGTCGCCTCTTTTTTTGCATCAATAGGGTCAATCCACGCATGTCGGCCACGGTGATCAGAGCACCGCTTAGCTTCCCGAGCGCAGTCGCGATCGCCCCCCGGAGGTTAACGTCCGGGATCACCACCGGATCGGTCGTAAGCGCCGCGCCGTGGACCCACTCATGCCCCAACGTTCGCTCCCACGAACCCTGTGGAATGGACTGTGTTCCGTCGATCTCGAACCACCACCACACGAAGCCGGCATGCAACAGCACCTGAGGGTGCGGCATGGCGGTTAAGTCGCCGATCCCGACTGGTTCAAAGACAAGGTCCCGTATCATGTCCAGCCTGCGCAATGTCACACGGTTTCCGTTAGTCTCGTAGTAGATCCACGAACCGTTAACCGAGTGGCGCAGTAGCGGATCGCCGCGGCCGTCGCCGTTGAAGTCACCGATGCCAACCGGGTCGAAGAGGAGGTTCCGGGTCATCCCTGGCCTGCGAAGGATGGCGCGCTCCCCATGCATCTCGTAGTGGACCCATGCGCCGGAAGAGACGTGGCGGAGCAGGACGTCGCTTCGACCGTCGCCGTTGAAGTCGCTCAAGCCGACAAGCTGGAAGCTAAGGTTGGCGGTCAAGCGGGGCCGGCGGAGAACGGCGCACGCACCGTCCATCTCGTAGTGGACCCACAGGCCGAGCGAAACGTGGCGGAGCAGCACATCGTCCCTACCGTCGCCGTTGAAGTCGCCGACGCCCGCGAACTCGAACGCCGCGTTCGTGGTCAGCCGCAGCGGCATCCGCGGCGCGTCGGGAGCGACGGCGTAGTAGGACCAACGCCGATCTTCGCCGTCGCGCAGCAGGATCTCGTCCCGGCCGTCGCCGTCGAAGTCGCCCGTGCCCATGAAGACCTCGTAATGGTCTTCGGGCAGGCCGGGAATCTCGCGCAGGCTCCCGGTGGCGTCGTCGACTTCGAAGTACGCCCACTCGCCAGTGTCGGTGTTGCGCAGGAGCACTTCGTCGAGTCCGTCCCCGTCGAAGTCGCCGATGCCGCGGTTGGCGTAGCCGTGGACGGGCAGGACGGCGAGCGCTGCCATCGCGACTGCCACTGATGCTGGGTTCATTGCTTCTCCTGTTCCGCGCAGGACGAACTCATCGAGTGGCTCTCGTAGTCCGCTCTCGCTTCCTCGACGCACTGAACCGCATCCAGACGAGCCGTTGCCGCGCAGCCTGCGGGCTCTCGGGGGGAAAGCGGTGTTGCTCCATGCCCGACCGGGCGCGACTGCGCAACCGGGGGACAGGCGGGGATCGCCATTTGCCGTGTCCTGTGCCTTCCAAGCATCCGACGCAAGCGCCGGGTCGTGCTTGAACCGCACAGGCGTGAAGTTCCCGTCTATTCGCCGAGCGCGGGGTAGCTACTCCCCTTGCCGGGTTGGGGCTGTTGTATTCGACGGGCAACCCGGCAAGCGGGTGGCCCGTGCGTTTCAAGCAGCACCAAGACTGCCACCCGCATCGCCGATGTCAACTGCTTTTTCTGTACGGGGGCCGCGGGCCTCCTCGGCGCCCCGGAGTCGCCGTGGCGGCAGGGGTGCTGGCCGTGCTGGCAGCCATGTAGGCTCGGATGTCGGCGCCTTCGGCGTTGACAGCCCTGCCAGGCGGCGCAATCACCTCGACAGTCACCGGCCCTTACTCCAATGGCCCCACAGTCACGTCGCGACTACACTCGCCCCCGCCGGAGTCCAACGGAGCGCACATGACCCCACGCGAGCAGGCCGATCTGCTAATCAAGACGATCAAGGTTTGGCAGTTCCTGCAGTTCGTGGATGAACGGGTCGAGAGAGGCGACGAGCAGACGAGAGAGTTGGTTGAGACCTTCTTTGCCAGATATTTGCCCCCTCAGCCGTGCGTCACCATCGCCCGGCTCGATGGCCTGGGCGTCCTGCCGCTCGCCCAGCTGAAGCCATCCTTGGCGATCCTGCAGGCGAGCTTCCACTACGGTTGGTCTCTCGTGAAGGCCACGGCGGCCAAAGAGTGGCTTGACGCGGGCCTGAGCCCACCGGCGACTTACAAAGTCTCCTGTCGGGGGCCGAAGAACCCCGACATTACCCAACTCCTGCGCGTGCTTCGAAATGCTCACGCGCATACTTTCGACAGATCGCCAAACGGCGGCATAGCCTTCCCGGCTGGTGCCGTTGTCGAGTTCGCTTCGACGACCAAGCACGGGCATCAGAGTGTCACGTTCCCTGAGACAGCCGGGTTCCTTCGCTTCGTTGGGGACTACACTGGCGCAGTCCAGCGGGTTGCGGTGGCTAGGCTAAGGCAGGCCGGGCCCGACGGTTGAACGCGTTGGCCGATTGCGAGAGCATCGCGGCACCACCGCAGGACGCACCACCATGGACAGACAGGGCATCGATGAACCAGCAGCAGCCGACGAAGGCATGAGCGAGGCAGAGAAGTACCTCTTCGACCTGCGGGGCTTCCTCGTGGTCAAGGGCGCGTTGACGCCGAACCAGGTCGCCGATCTCTCCGACCGCCTGGAGGAGCATCGCTCCGATCGCCAGCGACTGTTCGGGTCCGACAGGACGCGCTATCCGGAAGGCGAGAGCGGCGCGTTCTCGGCCAAGTCGCTGATCGAGTGGGGCGGGGCGTACATCGACCTGATCGATCTGCCGGCCCTGCGCCCCTACCTCGGCGCCCTGCTCGGCCGCAACTACCGGCTCGATCACGACTACATCAAGATCGACAACGCGGCGAATGCCCACAAGCTGTACCTGCATGGCGGCGGCCAGGGCGCCGGCGGGGCGACCGACCTGGTCGGCCCCACGGACGGCGGCCAGTGCTACTACCGCTACAGCAACGGCAAGTTCTACAACGGCCTGGTGGCGGTGGGGTTCGAGCTCGATACCGTGCCGCCGGGCGCCGGCGGCTTCGCCTGCGTGCCGGGCAGCCACAAGGTGAACTTCGAGCTGCCGTCCGACTGGAAGGTCAGCGAAACCCAGGACGACCTTCCCGAATGCGTCCACCGCGTCGAAGCCGAGGCCGGGGACGCCATCATCTTCACCGAAGCGTGCGCCCACGGCACTGTGCCCTGGGAGGGCGATGGCGAGCGGCGGACGATCTTCTACAAGTACTGCCCGCACGCGGTGGCCTGGAGCCCGTGCTACTACAATGCCGACCGCTACGGCGAGCTGAGCGAGAGACAGCGCGGGCTGCTGATGCCGCCGAGCGCATTCGGTCCCCACGAGTACAGCCGCACGATCTGGGAGCGGGTGCAGGCGGAGCAGAACGAGCTGGCGCAGCTGCGCAGCGAGCGAGTGGAGGCGTCCGCAACGGCGGAGTGAACCGGCTCTACAGCTCCGCCAAGAACCGCGCCTCGTATAGCGGCCAGTTGCTCACCACATCGCCCCGGTCTCCCTGCGGCTCAGCCGTCAGCGTGATCGCCTGTTCGGGCGCGTAGCGGGAGATGTAGGAGCTCAGGCTCCGGGCTCGTCGCCGACGACCGCTCTTCACCTCCACCGGCACGATGTTCCCGGCCCGCGTCTGGTGCAGGAACTCGATCTCCGCCCGTCCCTCGGCCCAGCCGTATGTCGGATGGCCTACGTGCGCACAGAGCTCCGTCTGCACGAAGTTCTCCGCGATGAAGCCCTTGTAGGCGTACCTGGGCTCGCGCTGGACGGCGTATGGGAGCCGGAGCAGGTGGCGCAGGATGCCGATATCGAAGAGAAATAGGCGGAAGCGGCTGTCCTTCACCAGATGCGGCAGGGGCGCCGCCGGCTGAGAGACGATCGGATAGCACGGCCACGCCAGACGCGAGTTCACGAGCCAGTCGATGGGGCCGCGAAGGTCTTGATAGCTGCGCTTGCGCGGCACCACGCCTTGGAAGCGGAAGCGCTTCACCGATCCGTCGAGCGCGGTCTCCAACTGGCGCGGGATGTTGTGGAACACCGTGCCGATGTGCTGCGCGTGGACCGGTCCGGCGTACTTGCCGAAGTCGCGCTCGAAGCCGGCGACCAGATCGGCGTGGATGGTCTCCACGTCCCCGATGCGCTCCGCCATGCCTCGCGCCGGGTCGAACCACGCAGCCACCGCTTCCGGCATCCCGCCGACGAAGGTGTAGTCGAGGAACAGCGACCATAGAAGCTCGTGCGCGGTGCTGCCGGCCCTGCGCGAGCGGAACATGTCCAGGAGGCGCGGCTGCCCGGAGGCCATCACGAACTCCTCGAAGGTGAGCGGGAACAGCTCCATGCGCCGCACCTTCCCCACCGGAAACGCGGTGAGCAGGCCGATGTTGGAGCCGGATGCGCAGACGAAAGCCTCCGGCATCTGCTCCGCGAAGTGCTTGAGCGAGTCCAGGGCCGGCTGGCAGTCGCCCACCTCGTCGAAGAAGATCAGATCCTGGGCGAGGTCGACGGGCTCGTTGAACTGCATCTCGATGTTGTCGACGATGGTGCGCGGCGCCAGCCCGTCGGCGAAGATGCTTGCCAGGCGGGGGGCCAGGTTGAAGTCCAGCTTGTGGACTTTGCGGAACTCTCGGGGGCCGAAGAGCTGCTCGAGCAGGTGGGTCTTGCCGGTCTGACGGGCGCCGTCGAGCAGCACAGGCTTGCGGCGCGGCAGCCGCTTCCATGCGAGCAAGTCGTCGTACAGCAGCCGATCCATGCGGTTGCACCATGGCTCGAAGCAGTTCGGAGCATAGCATTGGAGACGGCATCGGAGACTGTTATGTGCAGAAAAGTCTGCATTTGCAGACTTTTAGACGGCAAAAAGTACAGCGAGGCCGTATTTTTTGCACAAAGCGACGCCAGAGACGGCGCCCCGCACCCTAAAACGGGAGGGATCAGCGATCCGGTGCGGAGCATCGCCACACCCTTCGGCGTACCATCGTCGCCGAATCCGACTAACGAGCCACGCGATGGTGCATGCCGCCCATGAACCCCGATCTGCGCCCGCCAGCCAGCCGCGGCAGGGCAACCTCTGGAAAGCCGATGGCGGCGCAGCCCAAGGCAAGGGCTTCAAGGACCCCGCGTTCATGGCCAACCGCGACCAGCCAGTGCATCGCTGGGTGCCATGGATCGCGGGCTATTCCCAGCAGTTCGTCGCCGATGCGCTGGCCCGCTATCTGCCCGACTTCGGCACCGTGCTGGACCCCTTCGCCGGCGTCGGCACTACTCTCGTCGAGGCGGATCGAGCTGGTCACGCGGCCATCGGGTTCGAAATCAACCCCTACGCAGCGTTCGCCTGCGCGACCAAGTTGAAGGCCCATCGTGTCGACCTGATCGAGCTCGGGCGCACGCTGTGCGCTTTCGACGCCTTCCGTGCCGAAGCCGAGAAGCACGGCGCCGAGCCGCAATCCGCACCGCCACCAGGCTTCCGGACGCGAGCCCCCTTCTACAGCCCAAAAGTGCTGCGCAAGGTGCTCCTAGCCCAAGATTTCGTCGCTATGCAGCCGCCGGGGACCGCGACGGACGTGATCCGGCTGGCCTTCGCCGCAACGATGGTGGACTACTCGAACTACTCCTACGAGCCGAGTCTGGGCCGCAAGTCCGCCGCCGGTCGGCCGGATGTCGAGGACTACCCGGTGATGGAGACGATCGGCGCCAAGGCACGGCAGATGGCGACCGACGCTGCCTGGTATCGGCAGGCTCGACATCGTCGGCGGCGCAAGGACGGCCACGTCTTCCACGCCTCGTTCCTGCACGGCGAGGCAAGCGGCGAGCCGGGCTGCCATCGCCTGGAGCGACACAGCGTGGACCTGCTGGTGACTTCGCCGCCGTACCTCAACAACTACCACTACAACCGCAACACCAGACCGCATCTCTATTGGCTCGGCTTCTGCGACCGGCCCGCGGACCTCAAGCCGCTGGAGACGCGGAACTTCGGCACGTACTGGCAAAATGCCCGGGACCGCGAGCATGTCGCCTTGGACGCTGCCATCTGCGACATGGACATCCGCGCCACGCTTGACGCGATTCGCGCCAAGAACCCGGACAAGGGCATCTACGGCGGCAGCGGGTGGGCCAACTACGCCGCGCAGTATTTCAACGACTGCGCCCGCTTCGCCGCCGGCGCGAAGTGGTGCCTAAGGCCAGGCGGCCGGGCCTTGGTCGTCATCGGCAACAGCATTCTGCAGGGCGTCCATGTCCCCACCGATCGCTTTCTGGCCCGCATTGCCGAACTGCTGGGGCTCGAACCGGTCGACATCCACATTCCGAGGAACACCCGCGTCGGCAACAGCATCGTGGACTCCGCCGTCCGCTCGGGCAAGACGGCAAAGGGAGCGCGGCTCTACGAGTCGGTGGTCGAACTACGCCAGACTTGAACGGCCTTCAGCGGCTGTGTCCGGTGGCGGCTGCGGTCCCGAACGGTTACGATCAATCGCTCACTCGCCACGTTGGGAATCACGGAGGGTCTGATGAACAGTCGCGCGCAACCGAGCGCTGCCGGGGCGGCTTTGGGCATCGCCATGGCGGCCATGGCTTTGGGGCCGAGCGCACATGCCCACCACGCCTTTTCGGCGGAGTTCGATGCCGAACTGCCGATTCGGGTGCAGGGCAAGATCGTCCAGGTCGATTGGATCAACCCCCACGCCTGGGTGCTGGTCGAGGACGTGAAGGAAGACGGCTCCACGCAGGTGTGGCAGCTCGAAGCGGGCACCCCGAACACGCTGCTGCGGCGCGGCATGACGCGCACGCTCCTGCAGCCCGGCACCGAAGTGGTCGTGCGCGGCTATCAGAGCAAGGATCAGAACTGCGTGCCGATCTGCTCCGGCAGCGGGCGCGACATCACGTTCCCGGACGGGCGCAAGTTCTTCATGGGTTCGTCGGGGACGGGTGCGCCGCGCGACGGCGCTGACCCGCGCGAGCCGGCCAGGTCCGAGGAGACCAACCCGCCCGACGAGGAGAGCTAGGCCACCGGATCAACCCCGGCGCCGCAGCAACCGCGCGCGCCGGGTCGCGAGCCGCGTCAGTCCTCGCCCTCGCCTTCGCTCTGCGCTTTCAGCAGGTCTTCCTTCCTCGGCAGCCCGCGGAACCACGTCGGCAGCCAGCCTTCGTGGTCAACCTTCCCCTCCGCTTCCTCCTTGCGGGCGCCGGCCAGCATCAGGTGCATCGCCCGGTTGCCTTCGTGGCAGGCGTATTCGTAGACCTGATCGTCCGTGCGCCGCATGTCCTGCACGGTGGACCACTTGGCGTTGAAGGACTCCAGATCGTCCACGGTGTACTCGTAGCGCAGCGTGTCGCCGTCCATGCGCGTGAAGCGCTCGGTCAGCACCATGTTGGGGCCGGAGCCGTTGAACATGGTGTGCGGAGTGAAGTTCTTGGTCTCCACCACCAGCGTGTCGCCTTCCCAGCGGCCGCGCGAGTCGCCCTTCCAGAGCCGGACGTTGTCCGGCAGGTGCTCGCCGCCATCGGTGGGGATGACGCGGTGGTCGTTCACCATCTCATTGAGGATGGCGACGTACCCCGGCGACTGGAACACGCGCATGATGTTGTTGTAGGCGCCGGAACTCATCGGCGGGCCGGAGTTGAAGCCCACCAGGCAGCGGGTGGCCGGCGGCCGGTCGGCGGCGGTGATCGGACGCTTGCTCCATACCTCGCGGTTCTCGGCCATGCGCATCAGCGAGTACATCGTGTTGCCCGGGCGGCGACCACTGGGCGGGTCCACCACTAGGGACGTGCGCCGCGTGCCGGTCACCTTGGTGCCGACATCGATGAAGATGAAGTCGTAGCCGACATCCACGTCGCCCTGGCTCGGCTCGTCGGCGGCACTGCGTTGGTTCGCGGCCTCGTGGCCCTGGCGGGTGCGCTCCTCGGCGGCGGCGATCTCCTCGGCGGTGAGGAACTCCTTGTCCTTGTGGCGCTCCGGGCGGCTGAGCGGCGTCATGGTGCGGAAGTCCCAGGTGCCCTGCAGATCGGGCACGCCCCAGGACGTCTTCGCGGCGGGCGCCGGCTCGGCTGCGCCGCCCTCCTCCTCGCTCGCCAGCAGGGGCGCGGTAGCGAGCGTCGCCAATGCGGCGAGCGCCGCGGCGGCGTTCGCCCTCGTCGAGATGGTCATGTCGAACCTCCCTTGCGCGTTGCGCTGTTTCGTGCCGCAGAACGGCTCGCGACCGCTCTGCGGGCTCACTGAAGCTCTTCGGGGTACAGGTGCCCGTAGGTCGCGTACTCGGCGAACTCGATGCACTTGAACTCCAGAATCTGGGCGCCTGGCTCCAGCCGCCGGTACAGCGGCATAGCGATCTTCCAAGGGCGCGAGAAGACGGCCGGGTCTTCGATGGTGGCCTCGTATTGCAAGGTGTTCGGGCCGACCCGGGTGTAGCGTTCGGTCACGTTGAGATCCGCGCTGTGGTAGTTGCCGGAACTGTCGAACCAGGTGTCCGGCACTTGCGCGGTGACGTCCACGACCAGCGAGTCGCCTTCGAAGCGGCCTAGCGAGTAGCCCATCCAGGATGGCAGTTCGGCCTCGGTGCCGGCGCGGTCCAGATGGATGATGCGGCTGGAACTGGTGAACTCGTAGGCGGCGAGGATCGCGTCCTTGCCCTGCACGAACTGGAACGGGAACGGCATGTAGGTGGCGCGCGGAATGCCCGGCATGTAGCACTTCACGGCCGGGTCGAGCTTCACCCAGTCCGCACGGTTGGCGTCGCGCTGGGCTAGGGCGGCGGGGAGATAGGGGATCGTGCCGCCTTCGACGACGCTGCGGCCCGCCGGGATGGCGCCGAGCGCACCCATGAGCGGCGCAGGGCCTTGGCGGGCGGAGTGGTCCTCCAAGTCCCAATGGGCGCTGCCGAGCGCCTGCCAGATGCCGTTGTAGTCCGGGTCTCCGTCGGGCGTCTTGGGCACGACGTAGGCCGCGTCCGCAGCAGGCGGCGCCGGCTGGCAGCCGGCAACGGCGAGCAACGCCAGCGCGACGATGGCGATGGGTCTCGTGAGTCGGTTCATGGCTCCCCCCTGTGCTCGACGCTCGACGCGGCGGCTCCTGCGGGCACGGCGTCTCTTCGGAGGGGAGCGTACAACAAATCGGGCCACGGATTCGCTCGCGCGCAAGCGACCTGCAGAAGGCCCCGAACCGGCATGATCCGCCGACACGGCCACCCACGCTCCTACTACCGCCTCCCAGTACATTCGTCGCTCCCATTGCAGATTGCAGCCACTTACTGTATCGAAGTACAGTATGCGGCAGTCCGAAGCTGCTGATCGCCAACACATGCGCGCTGCACTTTCCCCGGCCATCGGCGATCTGTTCCAAGGCATCGCCATGGAGCCATCACGCCGGAATCCGGCGGAAACGCTTGGTCTCGCCGGCGTCGAGACCGCAACGGAGATTCCGGGCTTCCGCCTGATATGTGGGTTCCTCACCGAGTCCGAGGAGGACGCCGTCATCGCCGAGATCGACGGACATCCGTGGAGCAGCGAACTTCGGCGGCGTGTTCAGCACTACGGCTGGCGGTACGACTACCAATCGCGGCGCGTCGATCCATCCATGCGCGTCGGCCCACTGCCAGCCTGGGGCAGGCCAGATCGCACGGTCCCTCTTCAACGCCGGGCATGTCCCGCAACTACCCGATCAGGTCATCGTCAACGAGTACGTGGGCAATCAAGGCATCGCTCCCCACATCGACAGCCCGCGGAGCTTCGCCGATGGCGTGGCGACGATCAGCCTGCTTGAGGCTTGGCAAATGGAGTTCGGGCGCACCGGCCAAGAGACGCGCCGCCAAGTTCTCGAACGCCGCAGTGCCGCCATCCTCACCGGCGAGGCGCGATACGATTGGATGCATGGCATCCCGCAGCGCAAAACGGAACCCGGCGCGATCGAGCCGGGGCGCAAGAAGCCGCGGCGCGTGCCGCGCGGGCGTCGGATCTCGCTGACGTTCCGAAAGGTGCTCGGCCACCAGCCAGAGGCATGAACCGGGCGGTTGCGGCGGTGCGTCAGGGCGCGTCGCGGTAGAGCTTGCCCCGCTGCCGTACCGGTTCGAGCAGGGACCAGTCGCCCTCCTCCACCTCGAAGCCCTGCGGATACGGCGACCGCGCTTCCATGCCGAGGGCGCGCATCACGCGGTCGTCGCGGTAGTAGCACTGGGCGACGATGCTGACGACGGTGCGCTGGCCGGATAGGGCTGCGGCGTCGTATTCCCAGTTCACGTCGTCCCAGCCGCCCGCCCGGTTGCCTCGGTCGACAAAGTCGTCCCTCTGCGCAGCGTCCATTTCGCGAAAGGCGACGCCGTACGCCGCCTGCGCCAAGTCGTTCTGGAGCTTCAGGCCGGCGCGCACGGCATCGGCGTAGCGCTTCGCCGTGGCGAGGATGTCCGCGGCGATGGCGGGGTCGCCGGCGCCCGGCATGTCGAACTCGCCGCTGGCCGGGATGATCACGTCCCCCAACGCGGCGAGCGTCTCGACCTCCGCCTCGGTGAACGGGTTGTCGGTGGTAATGGTGTCCATGGCGCTCAAGTCGGCTAGTCGTCGAATAGATTGGCCAGCCGCTTCTTCATGGCATCTGCCACGTACAGGGCCAGCGCTTGGATCGTGCGCGTGGGGTTCACGCCCGCGGAGGTGACGAAAAGGCTCCCGTCCACTACGAACAGATTGCGCACATCGTGCGCCCTGCCCCACTCGTTCACGACGGACCGCTCCGGATCAGTGCCCATGCGCGCGGTGCCCATCAGATGCCAGCCGCCGACGCCGATGGGCGCTTCGGTGATCACATCCTTCGCGCCCGCGGCCTTCAGCACCTCCGTGCCCCGCGCCACGGCGTGGTCGAGCATGCGGCGGCTGTTCTCGGAGAGCGTGTAGTCGACCTTCGGCGCGGGGATGCCGTGGCCGTCCTTGAGCTCGGGATCGAGGGTGACGGTGTTGTGCTCCTCCGGCAGGTCCTCGCAGATGCCCACCATGCCGGCGATGCGGCTGAAGAGCGCCCGGTAGGCCGCGTGGTGGCCTTCGCCCCACGGCACGCGACCGGAGAAGAGCCCGGTCATGGCCGTGGCTACCGGGCCGCGGCCGCGGTTGATCTCGTAGGTGTAGCCGCGCACGAAGCCGCGCTGGCGGTCCGTTTCGTAGAACTCCTGGCTCCAGATGCACACGCCCGGGCCCTTGTAGCCATCCAGCGGGTCGTCGAAGATGCCTTGGATCGATGCGTACGGATGGAACATCAGGTTCTTGCCGACGAGACCGCTGGAGTTGGCGATGCCGTTCGGGAACTTCCCCGACACCGAGTTCAGCAGGAGCCTCGGCGTGCCGACGCCGTTGCAGGCGACGATCACCACTTCCGCCGGCTGGAACTGCTCAACGCCATCGCCGTCGTAGTAGACGACGCCCGACGCCATGCCGTCGCCGTTTACGGTGACTTCGCGCACCCGGCAGCGCGGACGGACTTCGACGCCGGCGCGGACCGCGTGGGGCCAATAGGTGATGTCCGTGCTTGCCTTGGCGCCCTGGGCGCAGCCGCTGCCGCACGCGCCCAGATTGATGCAGCGGTCGCGACCATCGTACTGCGCCGTGGCGATGGCGGTGTCGGAGGGCCACCAGTGCCAGCCGAGCTTGTTGAAGCCGCGGGCGATGGCTTGGCCGGACTTGCCGAGGGGCACCGGCGGCATCACGGCCTCTTTCGGCGGGTAGGCAGGGTCCCCGTCGAGGCCGGAGACGCCCATCATGCGGTCGTTCTCGGCGTAGAACGGTTCCAGGGTGGCGTAGTCGATGGGCCAATCGTCGGCCACGCCGTCGAGCGTCTTGACCCGGAAGTCCGACGGGTGGAAGCGCGGGAAGTGCCCGGCGTAGAGGATGGTGCTGCCGCCCACCGCGTTGAAGTTCGCCACCGAGATGGGCGACGCCCGGTCGTTGACGGGATAGTCCGTGTCGCGCTGGCGCCGGTTCGGGCTGATGCTCATGTCGCTGAACGCCCGCGCCTCCCAGTCGCGCCCGGTGCTCGGGTACTCCTGCGGGTTCATCCAGTCGCCCTGCTCCAAGCAGACGATGCGCATGCGCGTCTCCGCCAGACTCCACGCCACGGCGGCCCCGGACGCGCCGGCACCGACGATCAGCACATCTACCGGGTCGGCCATAGACGGACTCCGCAACGAAACCGCACTGAGTATGCCCCAGTTGCGATCTGCCGAACGCGGCCTGCGGGGCGTCCCGACCAACGATCGCAAGCGGTGAGCCGGAGCGCGGATGCGTATGCCACCGGCGTATCCGCAACCAGAGAACACCGTTGGGCCGTCGTGGAGCAAACTCAACGCGGCAAGCGCTCAGCTAACTTCTCGCGGCAGCGTACACCACATGAAATGCTCTTTGCCAGAGACCCAGTGGACATGTGCCGTAGCGGCCTCCTGTCGACTCGTATACAGTCTTGATCGACGAGCCGCACTCATGCGAGAGCGAGACCATGCAGAGAGGCAAAAACCCCAAGAGACGCATCGCCAAAGCGGGCTTCTTCACGCGTACGGAACTGGCGGAGTTCGCCCGGCGAGCGAACTACGAAGGCAGTGCGCATCACAAGCTGCACCCGGCTGACTACGGCTTCAGCCCGCCGGTGAGCCCGCGCGCCGCCAAGTCCGTGTGCGATGACGTTCGCGTGATTCGCCGCGGAGAGGCCAAGAGGCTCCTGCAAGCCGGCTTTGCGAAAGGGTTGGTGAGTGTTTGCGACCCGCAGGCCATGCCGAAATACGTGTGGGCCTTAGACGACGACGGCGAAGCCTACGAGGCGAAACTCGGGCGCAACAGCTACCACGGCTATCGGTTGAAGGACGACGAGCGCGACATGCGGGATTGGATCGAAGATGAGTGGGGGCGTCGCTAGCGGATGAGACTCTCGTTCGAACCGCGGCCGCTGGACGACCCGGCCGCCAGCCCGGAGGAAAGCGCAACGGCGGGCGTGGTGAAGATCGAGGCCGGCGGTCTCAACCTCAGCGAGGGCGTGCCTTTCTGCAGCGACGAACTGCTCCGCGGCCCGCTCGTTTCCGCCTATCCGCTGGCCGAATGGCTGCTTTGGAACTGGTGGCGGCTACGCTGGGAGCCTGCGCCGAACACCCCGTCTCGCCATTGGAACTTCGCCCATCGGCTGGCCTACGTCGGATCGGGCTATCTGTGGCCCAACGTCGAGCTTGCATCGGACGGGTCTTGGATGCGCATATCCTCGGCGCCTTCCGCGGACCCGCACCCGAGCCCATTCCGCTACGTGGGGGCGCCGCGTTCGGTCGCAATGCCCGCCGCGGCTTTCGACGAGGCCGTCGACAGCTTCGCCCATGGTGTTTTGGGCAGCCTCGACCGCGCAGGCCTCCGCGAGTCCAACCTGCAATTGCTGAGCGACCAACTGGCACGCGACCGCCGGGATGATCATCGGTCGGCCTACTGCCGTATCGAAGCTCTGCTCGGCCTGGATCCCGGCGAAGGGAACGAGCGGAGTATCGAGCGCCGGATTGCAGACGGCCGAGTGCTCGGCGAGCAAGCGGTATTGGAACTCGCCGCGGAGACGGCGCCAATTAGCGCTGCACAGCTCCGGGAAGAATCCCACCGCGTCGGCATCGCCGGTCGCCCTGGAGATGCCGTGAAGAGCGCATGGAATGACGATGTCCCTGCTTGGGCATCGACAGAGGCTTGGCAGATCGGGGTTGCCCTAGCGCGAGCGCTGCGCAGCACAGAGGGCTTGGATGGCGAACCGATAGCCAGCCGTCGCCTCGCGGACATGGCGGGCGTTCAGCCCCGTGCCCTTGACGCAGGTCAGCCCTCGGCGGAGCACTTCTCCTTCCTCTGGTGCATGGGAAGAGAGAACGCGATAGCGCTGCGCTCCAAGTGGTCCGTCGGTCGTCGATTCGACCTCGCCCGCTTGATGGTCGACCGATGGCTTCCACCCGGCGAAGAGGAATCGCTGTCGCCGGCGACCCGGTCCTACACCTATCGACAGAAGGCGCAGCGGGCATTCGCCGCCGAACTGCTGGCACCGATCGAAGCCCTGGACGACTACCTAGCAGGAGACCTTTCCGATGCACGCCAAGAGGATGCTGCGGAGCACTTCCAAGTGTCCACTTGGGCCATTCGGTCGATCCTTCTCAACAATGGTCGGTTGGCGCGGGATCAGACGTTCGGGCCGTCCGACCGGGCCTAGGGCACGCCGACACTCGCCGCGCGACAGCGCGTCTCCGCCAAGCTCCACGCCACCGCCGCACCCGACGCGCCGGCGCCGGCGATCAGGACATCCACCGGGTCGGCCACGGTCGGCCTCCGCAACGAACCGCACGGAAGTATGCCTTACGTTCGCAGGAACGCCTTCGGCAAGCCGAAGCAAGGGTGGGCCATGGCTGGGAACGCGCTCGGAAGGGCGGCCGGACTGCGAGGACGAGCTTGCCGGCGGATGAGGTCGAGTCCATTGCGCCGTCTACCAGTCGCGCCTGGCGCGGATTAGGACGCCGCTGTCCAGCTCGCCCGTGGCAAGGGTCTTGCGCTCGCCGAAGAGGCTCAGTTCGGAGCGCTCGCCAGACACCAAGGTGGTGCCCAAGCGGAAGGACCGGGTGCCGTCCTGGCCAACGCCCGAGGCGCCGAGCAGCCTGAGGGTGCTTGCCCCACCCCGCACCGCCAGGCCGTAGCCGACCTCCGTGTCCAAGCGGCCCGTCGGCTCGCCATGCCCGACGCGCGGCCCCGCCGCCATGCCCGCCTGCCCCCAGAGGTCCGCGACGCCGCCCTGGGACGTGCCCCAGGTCGGCTTGATGCTGAACGACAGGCCGAGGCCGTCCGTGCCCGCGTCGTAGACCACCTCGCCGCCCGCGCCCCAGATGGCGAGCGCGTCGTCCCGGTGCCCCAGCAGCCGCTGGCCGCGCAGCTCGGCGCGCAGGTTCCGCGCCGGGTTCTCGTATCGCAGGCGACCCGCGACCTCCAGTCCCGCGCCCGTCTCGGCGTCGCCAGCGTCGCCGCGCACGCCCAATTCCAGCGACGGCGTCAGCAGGTGGCCGCTCTGGCCGACGCGGTAGGACCGCGCTCCTTCCAGGTAGACGCGCGCATGGCCGGTGCGCGTCCTCGTCTCGCGCAGGTGGCCTTCCACGCCCTCCGCCCGCATCCACACCAGCGTCGCGTCCGCGCGCAGCGCCAGTTCGATGCCGCGGAGCCGCTCCGCCGTCGCCAGGCCGCGGCGCGCGCCAAGCCCCGCCATACTCATCTGCAGATCCGAGCGGACGGCCCTGCCGGCGCGGTTCGAGCGTACCGCGTAGTCTCCCCGACCGTGGCCGAGCACGCCCCAAATCGACAGCTCTTCGCCCGCCCAGCGGACATAGGGGTGGATGCTGGTAAGCCTGCTTCTGAGATCGCCCGCATCGCCGCTGGCGGCGTCCGAGTAGGTACCGCGGCCCTCGTTCAGCGCCAGTGCCAGGCCCGCCGTCCAGCGATTCCGTTCCGCGTCCACGCCGAGCGTCGCGCCGACAACGTCCCCGGCAAGGGCGACGGCGCCTTCGCGGCCGTCGAAGCGCGTCTTCGCGCCCCGGCCCCAGAAGGTCCAGCGGCGGCGCTCCTCCGCCTCTTCCTCTTCGCCCGAGCCCGGCGACCAGCGGAAGCTGCTCCGCCCGAGCAGGTCGCGCAGCATCGTGCTCCTGTCCGCGCCGGCGCGCCCTTCGCCGACCGGCTGACCGACGGCGGCAGGGGCCCCGGCCGAGGCGGCGAATGCGCCCGGCAAGGTTGCGCTCGATCCCGCCGCCGGGAACATGGAGCCGGCGACCGTTGGTCCTGCGGCCATCGATCCCTCCCATGCCGCAGCGCCCGGCATCGGCCCCCCTGCAAGATGCCCGCCCGCTGCCGCGACTTCCGAGCCGGGCGGCATGGTCGGCGGCACCGGCGGCGACACGCCGCCCAGCGACAGCCCGGGCGGGGCGTCGCTGCCGCCGCGCAGCCGGCCGTCCACCGCCTCCATGACGTGGCTGGAGGCGGTGCGCCCGAAGCGCGCGATCCACGCCGGCGCCAGCGGATCCTCGCCGCCCAGCGCGCCGATGCCCTCGCCGTCCTCGATCTCCGCGTCGACCGGCTCGCCGAGCACCAGCGCCAGCGTCTCCACGCCTTCGTCGAACGCGTCGTCCAGCGTCCGCACGGCCACCGTCGCAGCCGTCTCGCCGGGCGCGAACGTCAGCGTCCCGGACATCGCGACGTAGTCTTCGCCCGCCGCTGCCGTGCGGTCCTCCGTCCGGTAGCGAACCGCCACCGAGCGGCCCGCCGGCGTCCGGCTCAGGCGCACGGCGAAGGCCAGCGGCTCGCCTTCCTTCGCCGCGGCGTCCGCCACCGAGAAGCGCACCGGCTCCCTGGCGCGGTCGTCGTCGGTCAGCGTCGCGCTCGCGCCTTGCACGTCGAGCCCGGATGCGCTGCCCGCCAAGGCAATCGTCTCGTCGGCCTCGAAGAGGGCATCCTGCACCGGCGCCAGGGTGAACGCGGCGCTGCCGGTGCCAGCGCCAGCGGGCACGGTCACCTCGAAGTCGGCGACGGCGGCGTAGTCCGTGCCGGCAACGGCGCTGTCTCCCGCGTCGCCGACCGATACCGTCACCGGCGTGTCGGCGGCGTAGGTGCCGCTGCCCACGAAGGTGGCCGTCACCGTCAGCGCCGTCGCGCCGGCGTCTTCGGCGACGCTAGACGGCGAAACCGCGAGCTGGACGGTCGGCGCCGCATCGTCGTCGGTCAGGACGAGGCCCGCCCCGAATATCGTCAGCCCGGTGGCGGCGCCGCCGATGGCAACGCCTTCGTCGCCCTCCACAAGCGTGTCTTGGATCGGCGCCAGCGCGAACGTCGCCGTGCCCGTGGTTTCGCCGGCAGGAACACTGATCTCGAAGCTCGGAACGGGCGCGTAGTCCGCGCCGGAGACCGCGCTGTCGTCCGCCGCGCCCACCGTCACCGCCACCCCCGTGGCGGCGGCGAACGTGCTTTCGTTCGAGAACGCCGCGGTCACCGTCACCGCCGACACGCCAGCGCCCTCGCCGATAAGCGACGGCGACGCCGACAGACGCACCGTCGGCACCGCGTCGTCGTCGGTCAGGACGAGGCCCGCCCCGAATACCGTCAGCCCGTCGGCGGCGCCGCCGATGGCAACGCCTTCGTCGCCCTCCACGAGCGTGTCTTGGATCGGCGCCAGCGCGAACGTCGCCGTGCCCGTGGTTTCGCCGGCAGGAACACTGATCTCGAAGCTCGGAACGGGCGCGTAGTCCGCGCCGGAGACCGCGCTGTCGTCCGCCGCGCCCACCGTCACCGCCACCGTCGTATCGCGCGCGAACGTGCTGGCGTTGCTGAAAGCCGCGGTCACCGTCACCGCCGATTCGCCAGCGCCCTCGCCGACGCTCGAAGGCGACGCCGACAGGCGCACCGTCGGCACCGCGTCGTCGTCAGTGAGCGCGATTTCCGCCCCCGTCACGTTCAGGCCGGGCACCGCGCCGGTGAGCGCGATCCGCTCTTCGCCCTCGACCAGCGTGTCCTGCGTCGGCTTGAGCGCGAACGTCGCCAGCCCGGCCGTCGCGCCCGCCGGAACCGTCACCTCGAAGGCAGCGACGGGGGCGTAGTCCGCGCCCGCGACCGCGCCGTCGTCCGGCCCGCCGACCGTCACCGACACCGTCGTGTCGCGCGCGAACGTGCTGTCGTTGCTGAAAGCCGCGGTCACCGTCACCGCCGATTCGCCGGCACCCTCGCCGACGCTCGAAGGCGACGCCGACAGGCGCACCGTGGGCGCGGCGTCGTCGTCGACCAGCACGATTTCCGCGCCCGTCACCGTCAGGCCCGGCGCAGCGCCGGTCAGCGCGACCCGCTCTTCGCCCTCGACCAGCGTGTCCTGCACCGGCTTGAGCGCGAACGTGGCCTCCCCGGCCGTCGCGCCCGCCGGAATCGTCACCTCGAAGCTCGAAACGGGGGCGTAGTCCGCGCCGGCGACCGCGCTGTCGTCCGCCGCGCCCACCGTCACCATGACTCTCGTATCCGCCGCGAACGTGCTGTCGTTGCTGAAAGCCGCCGTCACCGCCACCGTCACCGGCGACTCGCCAGCGCCCTCGCCGACCCTCAAGGGCGACGCCGACAGGGACAGGCGCACCGTCGGCAGCGCGTCGTCGTCCGTCAGCGCGATCTCTGCGCCCGTCACCGCGAGGCCGGGCGTCGCGCCGTCGAGCGCGATACGCTCTTCGCCCTCGACCAGCGTGTCCTGCGTCGGCCTGAGCGCGAAGGTCTCCCGCCCGGTCGTCGCGCCCGCCGGAACCGTCACCTCGAAGCTCGGAACGGGGGCGTAGTCCGCGCCGGCGACCGCGCTGTCGTCCGCCGCGCCCACCGTCACCATGACTCTCGTGTCGACCGCGAACGTGCTCTCTTTCGAGAACGCCGCCGTCACCGTCACCGCCGACTCCCCCGCGCTTTCGGCAAGGCTTGAAAGCGACGCCGATAGGGCCACCGCCGGCAGCCCGTCGTCGTCCGCCAGTGCAACACCGGCGCCCGTCACCGCAAGGCCCGCGGCCGCGCCGTCCAGCGTGATCGTCTCTCCGCCCTCGACCAGCGTGTCCTGCGTCGGGGCGAGCGCGAACGTCGCCTGCCCGCTGGTCGCGCCCGCCGGCACCACCACGTCGAAGCTCGGCACGGGGGAGTAGTCCGCGCCCGAGACCGCGCTGTCGTCCGCGGCGCCCACCGTGACCGCGACTCTCGTATCGGCCGTGAACGTACTGCCGTTCGAGAACGTCGCCGCGACCGTCACCGTCGTCGGCCCATCGCCCTCCGCCACGCGCCCTGGCGCTGCCGATAGATGCACCGTCGGCAGCCCGTCGTCGTCCGCCAGCGCCACCGTCGCGGCGCCGACCGCGATCCCCGCCGCTGCCCCCGAAACCGTGATCGTCTCGTCGTCCTCGATCAGCGTGTCCTGCGTCGGTGCGAGCGCGAACGTCGCCGCGCCGGCGCTCGCGCCCGCCTCGATGGTCAGCTCGAAGTCCGCCACCGGGGCGTAGTCCGTGCCCGCCGCGGCAGTGTCGCCGTCCGCGCCCACCGACACCGTCAGCGTGGTGTCGGTCAGGAACGTGGTGGCGTTCGTGAAGGTCGCCGTCACCGCCAGCGCCCTGGACCCGGCGCCCTCCGCCACGCTTCCCGGTGCCACCGACAGCTCGATGCCCGGCACCTCGTCGTCGTCCGCCAGGGTCGCCGCCGTGCCGCTGACCGGTAGCGTCGACGCCCCCGACACCGTGATCCGCTCGTCCGCCTCCAGCAGCGTGTCCTGCATCGGCGCCAGCGTGAAGCTGGCGACGCCGCTCGTCTGCCCGGCGGGGATGGTCACCTCGAAGTCCGCTGGCACGGCGTAGTCCGCGCCCGCCGCGGCGCTGTCGGACGGGTCGCCAACGGTCACCGTCACGGTGGTATCGACGGCGTAGACGCTGTCGTTCGTGAACGCCGCCGTCACCTCCACCGGCGTCTCGCCTGCGCCCTCCGCCAGACGCGGCGGCGACAGCGACAGTGCCACCGCCGGGGCGGCGTCGTCGTCGGTCAGCGTCATGTCCGCGCCGACCGCGGCCAGGCGGGAGCTGCCCTCGAAGCCGATCGACTCGGCGCCTTCCACCAGCGCGTCCTGCACCGGCGCCAGCGTGAACGGCGCGCTGCCGCTGCGCCGGCCAGCGGCGATGGTCACCTCGAACGGTTCCACCGACGCGTAGTCGACGCCTGCGGTCGCGCTGTCGGAAGCCTCGCCCACCGTCACGACCACCGTGGTGTCGACGGCGTAGGAGCTGTCGTTCGAGAACCGTGCCGTCAGCGTCGCCGGCGTCCCCCCGGCGCCCTCCGCGATGCGCGGCGGATCGACGGATAGGCGGATCGTCGGCGCCTCGTCGTCGTCCGTCAGCGCGATCTGCGTGCCATGCACCTGCAGGCCGGGCGACGCGCCGCCAACGGCGATCGTCTCGCGGCCCTCGACCAGCGAGTCGCGGGTCGGCGTCAGCGTGAACGCGGCGCTGCCGCTCCCTCCGCTGGCGGGGATGGTCACCGTGAAGTCCGCCACCGCGGCGTAGTCCGCGCCCGCAGTGGCGCTGTCGTCCGCGCCGCCGACGCCCACCCGCACTGCGGTGTCGACCGCGTAAGTGGTGTCGTTGGAGAACGTCGCCGTCACCGTCACGGCGGTCGCGCCAGCGCTCTCGGCGACGCTGGACGGCGCTGCCGACAGGATCACGCTCGGCGCGCCGTCGTCGTCGAACAGCACCAGGCTCGCGCCATTGACGGCGAGACCCGCGACCGCGCCGCCGACCGTCAGGCTCTCGTCGCCCTCCGCCAGCGTGTCGCTCGTCGGCACCAGGGTGAACTGGGCGCTGCCGCGGCCCGCGCCGGCGGCGATGGTCAGGTCGAAGTCCGCCACCGCGGCGTAGTCGGCGCCCTCGACGGCGCTGTCGCCCGGTGCGCCCACGCCGACCGATACCGTGGTGTCGCTGCCGTACGTGCTGGCGTTGGAGAACGCCGCCGTCACCGTCACCTGCGTGGCCCCGTCGCCCTCGCCCACGCTCGACGGACTCAGCGACAGGTGTACCGCCGGCGCACCATCGTCGTCCGTCAGCGTCAGGTACGCGGCGTGTACCGTCAGCGCGGCGGCGCTGCCGGAGACGCCGATCGTCTCGCTGCCCTCGACCAGCGTGTCCTGCGTCGGCGCGAGCGCGAAGGTCGCCGTCGCGCTGCCTTGGCCCGCGGCGATCGTCACGTCGAAGTCCGCGACCGCGGCGTAATCGGTGCCGGAGGTCGCCGTGCCGCCGCCCACCGCTACCGTGACGGTCTGGCCCGTCTCGTAGACGGTGCTGTTGGAGAACGCCGCCGTAACCGTCACCAAGGTAGCCGACGCCCCCTCGGCCAGGCTGGACGGACGCAGCGACAGGTCCACGGCCGGCGCGCCGTCGTCGTTGGCGATGGTGCCGATGCCGGTGTCGGTCGAAGTCACGCCCGAGTTCGAGGCGCTCAGCCCCACGGTGAACGTCTCGTCGGCTTCGAATACGTTGTCCTCGGTGGTCGGCACGGTGAAGGTCTTGGTCTCCCCCTTGGTCCCGGCGAACGAAAGGGCCGCGGTGTTCGCGGTGTAGTCGGTGCTGGCCGCCGTGCCGTTGGTGTAGTCGGGCGTTACCGTCAGGCCGCCCTGCACCGCCTCGCCGAGGGTCACCGTGAAGGTCATGCCGTCGCCCTCGTCGGCGCTGGCGTCGCCCACGGTCACGGTCGCGCCGTCGTCGTTGTTGATGGTGCCGGCGCCGGTGTCGGTGGCGTCCAAGCCGAGCGACGTCCCGGAGACGGCGATGCCCACGGCGAAGGTCTCGTTGGCTTCCAGCACCGCGTCCTCGGTGGTCGAGACGGTGAAGGTCTTGGTTTCGCCCACCGTGCCGCTGAAGCTCAACGCCGTCGTGTTGCGCGTGTAGTCGCCGCTGGAGGCGGTGCCGTCGGCATAGCTGGGCGTCACCTCGAGGCCGCCTTGGACCGCGCTGTCCAAGGTCACCGTGAAGGTCATGCCGTCGCCTTCGTCGGCGCTGGCGTCGTTCACGGTCACGGCCGCGCTGTCGTCGTTGGCGATGGTCCCGGTGCCGGTGTCGGTTGCAGTCACACCCGAGTTCGAGGTGCCGAGGCCCACGATGAACGTCTCGTCGGCTTCCAGCACCGCATCCTCGGTGGTGGCGACAGTGAAGGTTTTCGTTTCGTTGGCTTTGCCGGTGAAGCTCAGCGCCGCAGTGTTCTCGTCGTAGTCCGTGGCCTCCAGCGCAGTGACGTCGGTGAACGAAGGCGTCACGGTCAGCCCGCCCTGCACCTCGGCGCCCAGGGTCACCGTGAAGGTCAGGGCGTCGCCCTCGGACGCGCTGGAGTTGTTCACCGTCACCACGGCGCCGTCGTCGTTGTTGACGGTGCCGGTGCCGGTGTCGGCGGCCGCTACGCCGAGCGCGGTCCCGGAGACGGTCAACCCCACCGTGAAGGTCTCGTTGCCTTCGACCACCGCGTCCTCGGTGGTGGAGACGGTGAAGGTCTTGGCTTCGTTGGCCGTGCCGGCGAAGCTCAAGGTGGTCGTGTTCTCGTCGTAGTCCGTGCCCTCCACCGCCGTGACATCGGTGAAGTCCGGGGTCACCTTCAGGCCGCCCTGCACCGCGGCGCCCAGCGTCACCGTGAAGGTCATGCTGTTGCCTTCGTCGGCGTTCGCGTCGCTCACGGTCACCGCCGCGCTGTCGTCGTTGTTGACGGTGCCCGTGCCGGTGTCGGAGGCCGTCACGCCGAGCGACGTGCCGGAGACGGCGAGATCCACGGTGAAGGTCTCGTCGGCTTCCAGCACCGCGTCCTCGGTGGTGGAAACGGTGAAGGTCTTGGTCTCGTCGGCGGTGCCGGCGAAGGTCAGCGCGTTGCTGTTCTTCGAGTAGTCGCCTGCCGCGGCGGTGCCGTTGGTGTAGCCGGGCGTCACCGTCAATCCGCCCTGCACCGCGGCGCCGAGAGTCACCGTGAAGGTGATGCCGTCGCCCTCGTCGGCATCGGCGTCGTTCACCGTCACCGCGGCGCTGTCGTCGTTGTTGATCGTGCCGGTGCCGGTGTCGGTGGCAGTCAGACTGAGCGTCGTCCCGGAGACGGCGAGATCCACGGTGAAGGTCTCGTCGGCTTCCAGCGCCGCGTCCTCGGTGGTCGAGACGGTGAAGGTCTCGGTCTCTCCCTTGGTGCCGGTGAAGGTCAACGCGGTGGTGTTGGCCGTGTAGTCGGTGCTGGCAGCGGTGCCGTTGGTGTAGCTCGGGGTCACCACCAGACCGCCCTGCACGGCTTCGGACAAGGTCACCGTGAACGCCATGCCGTCGCCCTCGTCGGCATCGGCGTCGCCCACGGTCACGACGGCGCTGTCGTCGTCGTTGATCGTGCCGGTGCCGGTGTCGGTGGCGGTCACGGTCAGCGTCGTCCCGGAGACGGCGAGGTCCACGGTGAAGGTCTCGTCGGCTTCCAGCACCGCGTCCTGGTGCGTCGAAACCGTGAACGTCGCCGTCTCTCCCTTGGTGCCGCTGAAGGAAAGCGGCGTCGTGTTCTCGTCGTAGTCCGTGCCCTCCGTCGCCGTCGAGTCGGTGAAGTCCGGCGTCGCCGTCAGCCCGCCCTGCACCGCCTCGGACAGCGTCACCGTGAAGGTCATGCTGCTGCCTTCGGACGCGCTGGCGTCGTTCACCGTCAAGGCCGCGCTGTCGTCGTTGTCGATGGTGCCGGTGCCGGTGTCGGTGGAGGTGATGCTGGCCGCGAGGGTCGTGCCGGAGACCGTCATGCCCACGGTGAAGGTCTCGTCGGCTTCCAGCACCGCGTCTTCGACGGTCGGAACGGTGAAGGTCTTGGTCTCTCCCTTGGTGCCGGTGAAGGTCAGCGCCATCGTGTTGGCCGTGTAGTCGCCGCTGGCGGCGGTGCCGTTGGCGTAGTTCGGCGTCACCGTCAGCCCGCCCTGCACCGCCTCGGACAGCGTCACCGTGAAGGTCATGCTGTCGCCCTCGTCGGCGCTGGCGTCGCTGATCGTCAGGGTCGCGGTGTCTTGGTCGCCGCCGGTGCCGGCGTTGATGGTGCCGGTGCCCGTGTCGGTGGCCGCTACCGTCACGCCCGTGGGCGCGTTGGAGACGGTGAGGCCCACGGTGAAGGTCTCGTCGCCTTCGACGACCGCGTCCTGCGTGGCGGAGACGGTGAAGGTTTGGGTTTCGCCGGCCGTGCCGGTGAAGCTCAGCGCTGCGGTGTTCTCATCGTAGTCGGCGCCCTCGACCGCCGTTACGTCGGTGAAGTCCGGCGTCACCGTCAGCCCGCCCTGCACCGCCGTGTCCAACGTCACGGTGAAGGTCATGCTGCTGCCTTCCGCGGCGTTGGCATCGTTGACCGTCACCTCGGCGCTGTCGTTGTCGGTCAGCGTCAGCGTCGTCCCGGTCACCGTCGTGCTCAGGCTCGTGCCGGCCACGCCGATGGTCTCGCTGGCCTCGACCACGCTGTCGTCGGTCGGCGTCAGGGTGAACGTGCCCGTGCCGCTGCTCGCGTTCGCGGCGATCTTGACGATGAAGTCCGATACCGCCGCGTAGTCCGTGCCGGAGGTCGCCGTGCCGCTGCCGCCCACGGAGACCGTCACCTCCCGGGACGAGCCGATGGCCGATGCCGCGGTGGCCGTCACCGTCACCGACGTGGCGGCCGCCCCTTCGGCCACGCTCGACGGCGCCGCCGTCAGCGTGATCGCCGGATAGTTGGACGCGTCGTGGATCGCCAGCGAGGTGTCCGTCACCGGGATCGAGGTCCCGGCAGTCATGGCGTTGGCCCCGCCCCCCGGCTGCGCCGCCGTCGTGCCGCTGATGGTGACGCTCTCGAAGCCTTCGTAGGCCGCGTCGGTCTTCGGCTCGAAAGTGAAAGTGCCGGTGCCGCTCGTGGCGTTGGCGGCGATCGTCACCGTGAAGTCCGACACCGCCTTGTAGTCGGTGCCAGCGGTCGCCTGGTCGCCGGATTCGCCCACCGAAACCGTCACCGTCGTCGCCGACGTGCGGGCCGCGTTGAGGGTCGCGGTCACCGTGATCGTCTCGCTGGCCTTGCTCTCGCTCACGGACGAGGGACTCGCGGCCAGGGTGATCGCGTGGGTGTCGTCGTCGGTAAGCGTTGCCGTCGTTCCCGTCACCGTCGAGCTCGGGCTCGTGCCGGCCACGCCGATGGTCTCGCTGCCCTCGACCGAGGTGTCCTGGGTCGGCGTCAGCGTGAAAGTGCCGGTGCCGCTGGTCCCGTTCGCGGCGATGGTGACCGTGAAGTCGGCTACGGTGGCGTAGTCCGCGCCGCTTGACGCCGTGCCGCTGCCGCCCACGGACACCGTCACCGTGCGCGCCGAGGAAATGGCAGAGGCAGCGGTCGCCGTCACCGTTACCGACGTGGCGGACGCGCCCTCGCTGACGCTCGACGGGTTCGCGGACAGGGTGATCGCCGGATAGCTGTCGTCGTCGGTCAGCGTCACCGTCGTTCCGGTCACCGTGGCCAGCGAAGCCGTGCCGGCCACGCCGATGGTCTCGCTGCCCTCGACCGAGGTGTCCTGGGTCGGCGTCAGCGTGAAAGTGCCGGTGCCGCTCTTCGCGTTGGCGGCGATGGCGACCGTGAAGTCCGACACCGTCGCGTAGTCGGTGCCGGAGGTGGCCGTGCCGCTGCCGCCTACCTTCACCGTCACCGTGCGGGCCGAGGAAATCGCGGACTTGGCCGTCGCCGTCACCGTCACCGAGGTGGCGCTGGCGCCTTCGCCCACGCTCGACGGGCTCGCCGACAGCGCGATCGCATGCTTGTCGTCGTCGGTCAGCGTCAGCGACGTGCCGGTCACCGCGTGGCCGCCGCTGCTGCTGCCCGACACCGACACCGTCTCGTCGCCCTCGACCGTCGTGTCCTGCACCGGCGTCAGCTCGAACGAGGCCTCGGCCATGGACTGGCCCTTCGGGATGGTGATCGTGCGGACGTTCGACGTCGTGTAGTCCGTGGTCTTCGTGGCGCTGTCGCCGCCCGCGCCGATGGCGAGCGTCAGCGTCGTCTTCGCCTTCATCGCCGCCGCCGCCGTCGCCCGCACGGTCACCGACTTGAGCCCCGCGCCCTCGGCGATCTTGAGGTCCGCCGGCACCGTGGCGAGCGCGATCGTCGGCAGGTCGTCGTCGGTCAGCGTCAGGGCGGTTCCCGATATCGTCGCGGCCTCGCTGCTCGTGCCGGACATGCCGATGGTCTCGTCGCCCTCGAGGGCGGTGTCGTCGGTGGGCGTCAGGGTGAACGAGCCCGTGCCGCTCGTCTTGTTCGCCGCGATCGTGATGGTGAAGTCGGAGACTGCCGCGTAGTCCGTGCCCGAGGTCGCCGTGCCCGTGTCGCCCACCGAAACCGTCACCGTGCGCGCCGAGGCGAGCGCGGCGGCCGCGGTCGCCGTCACCGTCACCGACGTGGCGCTGGCCCCTTCGCTGATGCTGGACGGCGACGCGGTCAGCGTCACCGCCGGATTCGTGTCGGCCAGCGTCAGCGTCGTCCCGGACACGTACGCGACCGTGCTCGCGCCCGACACGCCGATGGTCTCGTCCCCTTCGCTGGCGCTGTCCTTCGTCGGCGTCAGGGTGAAGGTGTTCGTAGCGCCCGTCTTGTTCGCGGGGATCGTGATGTCGAAGTCCGACACCGCCGCGTAGTCCGTGCCCGAGGTCGCCGTGCCGGTGTCGCCGACCGACACCGTCACCGTGCGCGGCGTCGATACCGTCCCGGTCGCCGTCGCCGACACTGCCACCTGCGTCCCCGCCGCTCCCTCGCTGACCGTCGACGGGGTTGCCGAGAGCGCGATGGGCTGGGCGTCGGTCAGCGTCATCGATGTTCCCCGACCGCCGTACGCATTGAAATGGGCGCCGTGCCCGTTGATGCTGATCGTCTCGTCGCTCTCAAGGAGCGAGTCCTGGGTCGGCGTCAGGGTGAAGGTGCCCGTGGCGCTCGAAGCCTTGTTCGGAATGTTGATCCTGAAGTTCGACACCGCCGCGTAGTCCGTTCCCGAAGTCGCGGTGCCGCCACCGATCGACACGTCCACCGGCACGTTGCCGTACACCGTGGGGTGGATGAGAGCCGTCACCGTCACCGTCGTGGCGCCGTCGTGCTCGCTCACGCTCGACACGTCCGCCTTCAGTTCTATTGTCGAGTACCACTCGAAGATCAATATCCCATTGGCTACGCCGCTCACCTTGTAGCCGGTTGCGAGGCCGCTAATCGATAGACGCTCATTGTTGTCGCCGACAGCGTCCCGTATCCCCGACAGCGTGAAGCTCTTGCTCGCGGAGGTCTGGTTCGCGAGTATCGTGATCGTGAAGTCGGGCACCTCCTGGTAGTCGACGCCCTCGGTCGCGGTGTCGGTGGGCGCGCCGACCACTACCGTCACGTCGACCGCCGATGTCGTCGCGCTTGGGCGTGTTGCCGTAACGTCGACGCTCCCACTCCAAGACTCGGAAATACCCGTCTTGGTGCTCGACAGCGAGATGGTCTCCTGATCGTCGTCGACCAGCGTCAGCATCGCCCCCGTCACAATCGAGAGCGAGTTGCTCCCCGCGATGCCGATGGTCTCGTTGCCTTCGTTGGTTGTGTCCTGGGTGGGCGTCAGGGTGAACGAGCCAGTGCCGCTCGTGGCGTTGGCCGCGATCGTGATCGTGAAGTCCGACACCGCCGCGTAGTCCGTGCCGGAGGTCGCCGTGCCGGTGTCACCCACCGATACCGTCACCGTGCGCGCCGCCGCGATCGCCGTCGCCGCCGTGGCCGTCACCGTTACCGAGGTGCCGCTGGCCTCCTCCCCCAGCACGTTCCGGTTCAGCGTCAGCGTCACCGATTCCTTGTCGTCGTCGGTGAGCGTGATCGTGGCGTTCGTCATGATCGTGTTCGGGCTGCTGCCGTCCACACCGATCGTCTCGTCGTGCTCGAACACGGCGTCCTGGGTCGGGGTCAGGGTGAACGCGCCCATGCCGCTCGTGGCGTTGGCCGCGATCGTGATCGTGAAGTCCGTCACCGCCGCGTAGTCCGCCCCCGGGGTCGCGGTGCCGGTCTGGCCCACCGACACGGTCACCGTCCGCGCCGAGGAAATCGAGGACGCGGCCGTGGCCGTCACCGTGACCGACGTGGCCGACGCCCCCTCGCTCACGCTCGAAGTGCTCACCGAGAGAGTGATCGCCGGGTAGCCGTCGTCGTCGGTGAGCGCCACCGTGGTTCCCGTCACCGTGGTGCCGGTACTGCTACCGTCCACGCCGATGGTCTCGCCGCCCTCCACCGTTGTGTCCTGGGTCGGGGTCAGGGTGAAGGTGCCGGTGCCGCTCGTGGCGTTCGCCGCGATCGTGATGTTGAAGTCGGAGACGGCCGCGTAGTCCGTTCCGGAGGTGGCCGTGCCGCCGCCCACCTTCACCGCCACCGTCCGTGCCGCAGTCATCGCGGAGGCGCCCGTGGCCGTCACCGTCACCGTCGTGGCGGACGCGCTCTCGAGAACGCTCGCCGGGCTAACCGACAGGGTGACCGCCGGATTGATGTCGTCGTCGTTGATCGTCACCGTGGCGCCCGTCACCGTGGTGTTCAGGCTGCTGCCGGCCACGCCGATGGTCTCGTCGCCCTCGTTGGTGGTGTCCTGCGTCGGCTTCAGGCTGAACGTGCCCGTGCCGCTCAGCGCATTGGCCGCGATGGCGATGTCGAAGTTCGACACCGCCGCGTAGTCGGTGCCCGACGCCGCCGAGCCGGTCTTGCCCACCGACACCGTCACGGTGCGCGCCCAGGCGACCGTCGAGGCAGCCGTGGCCTTCACCGTCACCGAGGTGGCCAGCGCCGCTTCGGCCACGCTCGACGGCGTCGCCGCGAGGGTCACCGCCGGCTGGGCGTCGTCGTCGGTCAGCGCGATCGTCGTTCCACCCACCGTGAAGGCCGCGCCGCCGGATTCCGGCGTCCCATCGATCGAGATCGATTCGGCGTTCTCCACCGAAGTGTCGTTGGTCGGCGTCAGGCTGAACGAGCCCGTGGCGGTCGTCGCGTTCGCAGCGATGGTGATGTTGAACGCCGGCACCACGGTGTAGTCCGTGGCCGGGGTCGCGGTGTCCTGCCGGTTGCCCACCGCCACCAGCACAGTGCGCGCCTTGGCTACCGCGGCCGCCGAGGTCGCCGTGACCGTCACCGTCTGCGCGCCGCCGTTCTCCGTCACGCTGGACGGGCTCGCCGACAGCGTGACGGCCGGCGCCGCGTCGTCGTCGGTCAACGTCAGGTTCGTCCCGGTCAATTTCGCGCTCACGCCCTCGACGTTCCCCGCGAGGGCGATCGTCTCGTCGCCCTCCGCCAGCTTGTCCTGGGTCGGCGTCAGCGTGAACGTGCCGGTGGCGCTGGTCGCGTTCTTCGCGAGCGTGATCGTGACGTCCGACACCGCCGCGTAGTCCGTGCCCGCCGTCGCCGTGCCGCTGCCCCCCACCGACACCGACACCTTGCGGGCGACCGAGTGGGCGGCCGAAGCCGCCGTGACCGTCACGGTTGTGGCACCGTCCGCCTCGCTCATCTTCGCGGGGTTCGCCGCCAGCGTGACCTGCGGCCCGGCATAGGGCCGGTCGGCCTCGTCGGTCAGCGTCAGGGTCGTCGACTGCGCACCGTCCGGACCCGAGGCATGGATGGTGATCGTCTCGTCGCCTTCCCAATCGGCGTCCCCGATCGGCTCAAGGCTGAAGGAGTTGCTGCCCGACCGCCGGCCGGATTTGATGCTGATCTTGAACTTGGCGACGGCATGGTAGTCGGTGCCCGAGGCGGCGCTGTCGCCGCCCTTGCCCACCGTCACGTCGTAGCTGATGTCGCTGGTCGAAGTGCCCCACTCGGACACTTCCGCCGTCACCGTCACGGTCTGATTGCCGCCGTTCTCCGAGACGGTGCCCGGATCGACGGACAGCTTGGCGCCGTACCACCACTGGGCTCTTGCGCCATCGTCGTCATCATCATCGTCTGCTGCGGTTGCCGTAGCGCTCGCGCACAAAGCCAGCACGGACATCGCGGCGACCATTAGGGCGGGAGGCCGCGAACGCGTCCGTCGGACGCTGTGCGGAACCAAGGTTTTGGGCATTTGCGTTTTCATGCCCCACGTTAGGCAGGTACCGTGCCAGCGCTGCCCAGAACGGCTTCAAGCTGTTGTTAATTCTACGAAAATACTCGCCAAAGTCGTCCGTTAGCTCGGTAACCTCCCGGCGGCTGAAACGTCGCGAAATGCAACAGCAGATGCCGAGTGTCTCGGCTGAATCGCCAAAAATGTAAACGAAATGAACACCATTTGAACATTAAAAGTACGCTGTCGCAGATTGCGACGCCTGTTGCATCTTGCAGCCACCTGCGCGGCCCGCCGCGGGCGGCGTCGAGCAGCTGGCAGTGGCGGCTACGGGTCAAGCAGGCCGATGGCTTGCGGCGCAAGGTCGAGCGCTGGATCCCAGGAGCGCGTACCTCGGATGGCGGCCAAGACCGCCCCTAGGCCCAGCCTCGGCCAACTTCCGACTAGGCGCTCCAAGCCCGACCCGCCTGCCTTTCGCGCAAGCTGCACCTGCGTACACTTCAATCCCTTGGCTCATCTTCCTCGACAAGGAGCGCGCATGACCGACACCGCAGAGCCGTACCGCATCGAGATTCCCGACTCGGCGCTCGAGGATCTCCGCCGCCGGCTCGCCAACACGCGCTTCCCGGACGCGGCGCCGGTGGACGACTGGAGCCAAGGCATCCCGCTCGCCTACGTGCAGGAGCTCTGCGCCTACTGGCGAGACAGCTACGACTGGCGGAACGTGGAAACTCGGCTGAACGCCCTGCCGCAGTTCCGCACCGAGATCGACGGCGTCGGCATCCACTTCATCCACGTCCGTTCCGGGGCGGCCGACGCGGCGCCGCTGATCCTCACCCATGGCTGGCCCGGCTCGGTCGTGGAGTTCCTCAAGGTGATTCCCGCGCTCGCCGAGGATTTCCATCTGGTGCTGCCCACCATTCCCGGCTACGGCTTCTCCGGCAAGCCCGACGCCCCCGGCTGGGGCGTGGAGCGCGTGGCCAAGGCGTGGAGCGCTCTGATGGCCCGGCTTGGCTACGACGGGTACTTCGCGCAGGGCGGCGACTGGGGCGCGGCCATCACCGCTGCCATCGGCGCCCAGGACCCTGAGCATTGCCGCGGCGTCCACACCAACATGCCGGTGGTCGCGCCGCCGCCGGAGATGCTCGAGAACCCCACCGAGCTGGAACAGGAAGCGCTCGCCGCCCGCAAGTTCTACCAGGACTGGGACTCCGGCTATTCCAAGCAGCAGAGCACGCGTCCGCAGACCCTTGGCTACGGGCTCACGGACTCGCCGGCTGGCCAGGCGGCATGGATCGTCGAGAAGTTCTACCAGTGGACCGACTGCGACGGCCACCCGGAGAACGTGCTCAGCCGCGACGAACTGCTGGACAACGTGATGTTCTACTGGCTCACGGCATCCGGCGCGTCCTCGGCGCGGCTCTACTGGGAGAGCTTCAGTCGCGGCGCGATGGACGAAGTGCCGGTGCCCGCCGGCGTCAGCATCTTCCCGAAGGAGATATTCAAGGCATCGCGGCGCTGGGTGGAGACCCGTTTCAAGGACCTGCGCTACTTCAACGTGCTGGACAAGGGTGGCCACTTCGCTGCATTCGAGCGGCCCGAAGCGTTCGTCGCCGAAGTCAAGGCCTGCTTCGCGACGATGCGCTGATGGCGCTCCTGCCGGCTTGGGCGGAGCAAGCCGCGGTCGGACGCCTCGCGACCATCGACTGTGCCGGCCTTGCGCCGCGACCGCATGTGGTGCCCGTCGTGTTCTGCGCCCTGGACGACGCCGTCTACGTGCCCATCGACGGCAAACCGAAGACGGGCCGCCCGCTCAAGCGCGTGGCCAACATCGAGGCCAACCCGGCCGTGTCGCTGCTGATCGACCACTACGAGCGGGACTGGGCGCGGCTCCGCTGGCTGCGCATCGACGGCCATGCGGCGATCGTGCCGACCGATCCCCGCCTCGCCGCGGCACTCGCCAGCAAGTATCCGCAATACGCCAGCACCAGTGTCGGTAAGGCCGCCATACGCATCGCCGTGCAGCGCAGCCGCGCCTGGGCGGCGGACGCGAGCGCCGCGCGCTAGCGCCCGGCGCCGTCTGCTAGGATTCGCGCCATCTCGATCAGCCCGCCGGAGACGCCGAGAGTGAGGTTGCCTGGGACCCGGAGGCGTTTCCACACGGACGAAGCGGCGGCCAGAGAATCCCCTTCGGGGGCTTGATGCCGAGTCAAGAGGCGACTCCGATGCTGGGGCGAAGACGATGAACGCGCTTCCCGCCGTTGCGGACGCGCAGGTGACCGTGCAGCAGATGCTGGCCGCGCAAGGTGCCTACTCGCCGCTGGAACTGCTGTTGCAGAGCAACCTGGTGGACTACGACGATTACCGCGCCTGGCGACGCGGCGAGTGCGCCACGCTCGACGCCGCGCTGGTCGCCGAGCAGGGCGAGACCCGCGCCCTGTTCGAGCGCCTCGACGTCTGGGCGCGGTCCATGCGCCTCCAAGCCGACGACGTGGACCTCTACGGCATCGACGACAATGCCGGCGTGCGGCTGACCGCTTTCGGCGACCGGCAGCTCGACGCCTTGCTGCATGTGGAGTTCCGACCCGCGTCCAACCGTTCCCAGCTCGACATCTTTCTGGACAACGACGCCCTTTGGGCGCTGAACGACCTGATCGATGCGCTCTGCGTCCGCGACGCCCGCCAGGCGCGGGAACGCTTGCGGCGCCTGCGCCAAGCCGACTCCGGCCATTGGGCGCTGGCCAATGCACAAGCGCTGATCGAGGCCTTGAACGCGCCCGCGCCCGCCCACCACGGCGACGCCGCAGAGCGGCTGGACCTAATGCAGCGGCGCTGGGTGCCGGCCGCCAGCGCCGTGCTGCGCCGCGGCTCGCGCGACTTCCTCACGCCGCTGTGGCGGGACCTTGGCGCCGCGTTCGAGCGGGCGCCGTTCGACCCGGCGCGACCGGACGAGCATGCGAGCTTCGCCTACCTCTGCGGCCTCGCCTGGAAGCATGTCGAACGCACCGTGCTGGAAGTACCCGGCCACGCGCAGCAGCCGGAGCTGGTGCGCCGGCTGGCCGAAGCGATGTCGCGCCAGCATAGGCGCGGCGAAGCGCTGCGACTGTGGTTCTCTCTCTGCTGGCAGGCGCCCGCCCTTTTCGAGCAGGCCCTCGCCGCGCCCGACTTCCCCGAACCCGTGCTGAAGCGCGCCTGGGGCGATGCGGTCGGTGCGGACATCGAGCCGCCCATCGACATCCCCTGGCTGCCGGCCTGGGCCATGCTCACGGAGCGCGGCATGGCGCGCGTGGTCCACCGCTGCGGCGGCAGCTCGGCGCCCGAGCGCGCCTTCGACTTGCTGCACGCTCTGCGGCGCGGCGGCACGGACCGCGAGGACATCGACAACCGCCGCGCACTGCAGGCCATTCGGCCTGCCCTGCTGCAGCGCTATCTGGAGATGCTTGAGGGCTGACGCACTGCGCGGCGCTGGGTCCGCTCGGCCGCCTGCCCAGCGCCCACCGGCCACGAACTGCGGATCGTGGTACCCGTATTGGGACCTTCGCTCAGCGCGCGGATGCTCCCGCCGGAGCCCATGACGTAATTGGCCGCCGAGTGCAGGCCCAGCCCGGTGCCGCCCTTCTTGGTGGTGAAGCCCGGTGTGAAGACCTTCTCGAGATGCGCCGCATCGATGCCGATGCCGTTGTCCGTCACATCGAGGAAGAACTGCTCGTCCGCCACGTAGCCGGCGATTCGCACCGCGCCCCTGAAGCCCGACCCGCCGACCGCGGCTCTAGCGTCGATGGCGTCGATGCAGTTGCCCACCAGGTTCACCAGCATCTGCTGGAACCTGCTCTCCTGCAGCGCGGTCTCGGTCGGGGCGCGCGTGCAATCCACCTCGATGGCGATTCCTCGGCGGTTGAGCGACTCTTCCAGTATCCGCACCCCAGCCCAGACGGACTCCGAGAGACGGACTGTCTTGCGCTCGGCGGCGCCTCGGTCCAAGCGCTGCTGGCCGCGAAGGATCTCGACGATGTGGTGTACGCGGTCCGCAACGCGCTCCACGGTGCGCTGCAGTTCCGCGTTCTCCTTCTGCCAGTCCTTGTTGAGGGCGTGCATGAAGGGCAGCGTCTGGACGCCGATCGGATCTTCGCTGAGGTATTCCATCCAGTCGTCGTCGTGGTCCGCGAGGGCCTCGACGACCGCCGACAGCCGCAGCAGGAGCTTGCGCGATCGGAGCCGTTCGCGCAGCGTGCCGACGCCGGTAGTGACGCTGTTGATGGCATTGCCGACGTTGTGCAGGATCGTATCGGTCACTTCCACCCGGCCTTGGGCGAAGGCGTTGAGCAGCGCTCGTTCCTGCTGCTCGTCCGCCGTTACGTCGCGGAACGACACGACGACCCGGGCGGACGCATCCTCCGCCACCTGCACGCTGCGGGCGCTGACGCTCAGCAAAGCGCCGTCCGGCATGTTCGGATGCGTGACGAAGATGCGCATCCCGTCGCAGGGCTCGCCGCGCAGCACCCGATTGTGCGGCAGGTCGTCCTCGGGAATCGGCGTGATGCGATCCGGGTAGTACATGCCGATGCCTGGGATCGACGTCGGCTGGTCCGTACGCTCGCCCGAGTCCGGGGCGAGAATCGCCAACGCCGCCCTGTTGAAGCGCAGCGCGGCGCCCGCCGCATCGACCACGACGACCCCGTCGGCGATGCCGTCGAACACCGCTTCCATGGTATGCGTCTGCTCCGCCAGCCGCGCCGCGGTCTGCCTAAGCTCTGCCTCGGTTGCCTTCTGCTCGCCGATGTCGCGGAACACCACCAGGGCGCCGCTGCGGCGACCCTCGTCGTCGTACAGCGGCTTGGCATCGACGCTGACGAAGATGCCTTCGTTGGCCGTCGGCGGCACCATGTATGCCTCGACATTCGTAGCCGACTCGCCCATGCGCAGGGCGCGCAGCGGCGGCACCTCGTCCCACGGCAACGGCGTGGCCTTGTCGGGGCCGAGCAGCTTGAAGTTCGCCAGCCGGCGGTCGAAGTGATCCACCGACATCTGCGTCATGCGGGAGGCCGCCGGGTTGGCGTAGCGGATCTCGCCCTTGGTGTCCACCACCCCGACGCCCTCGTTGACGCTCTGGAAGATGGTCTGCAGCAGGCGCCCCGGCGGAAAGCGGGAAGCGGATTGCGGCTTGGACAGGCGGCGGCGCGTCGCGAGTGCCGCGTGCAACGTGATTCGGAGCTGCGCGTCGTCGAAAGGCTTCAGCACGTAGCCCAGCGGATCCGCCGACTGCGCCTCGCGCAGCCGTTCGGCGGCCGGCGCATGGCCGAGCCACACCACGGAGATGCCCTTGGCAACCGACAGGCTGCGCGCCGCATCGAAGGCGCCCTCCACCGCCAGGTCGATCAAAGCGAGGTCCGGCGGCGCCTCGCCGATCGCCGCCAGCGCCGCCGCGCCGGAGGACTCGGCAGCGCGCACGGCGTAGCCGAAGGACTCCACCGCCGCCGCCAACGACGCCAGTTCTGCCGCCTCGGCGACGACGACGATACCGATCTGATCAGCCAAACCCACTCCCCGCGCACTCGCAAGTGCTGCCTCGCCTTGCCGCCCGCACATGGGCCGACCCTGCGCGAAGCGGCCCTATTGTACGCAGTGCCGCCGCGCCGCAGTAGCTGCCGGCGTGGGGCGACGTGATGTGGGTTGAATAGCTGCCGCAGCGTTCGCGCATGCGGCAGCGCGCCTAATCTCCGAGCACATGCCGCATGCGCGCCCCTTCGAGCGGTGCGCAGGTCCACTCCCAATCGAGCCGGCCGTCTTCCAGGCTCGTGTTCCTGCACTGCGTCGCTTCATCGATGAAGCTGCATCGGAGCTGCTTCATGCGCAGGCTCGTCGTGCTGTCGATGGGGGCCATGCGGCACGCCACTCGATGCTGGCGGTGGCCGTATCGAGAGCGGTATCGCCGCACGATGTCGCGAACCGCTTGCGCGGTGAACTTCGGCGGCAGGTCCGCCTTGGCCGCCTCGAAGGCCATGCGGATGCCGGCCGAGCTCTTCGGAGCCGCCGCGACGCCGAGCCAGCCGATGCCGGACTCGATGTCCATGGGCACGCCGCGGCCTTCGAGGTAGATGTCCGCGGCCAGCGCCTGGGCCTGCTTGAAGCCGCGCTTCGCGGCCGCGACGAGAAACGGCAGCGCCTCGGCATAGCGGCCCTCGCGATACAGCGCGACGCCCCGGGTGGCGGCGTCGTAGATCGCGGAGATGAAGGTGCCGGACGGCGCCATCCCCGGCGCGGGCGCGGCCGCCGCGATGCGCGATGCGGTCACCACCATTGTTTCGACATCGTCGGCGGCGGCCTCGCCCTGCGCGAAGGCGTCTTGGCCTTGCGCGAAGGCGGGATCGTCCGCGAAGTAGCAGCGCAGGTCCTGCACCCGGCTTCCGACCACGCCGCAGACGACGCCGTGATGTTCGGGACCGTAGCGCTCCCGGTAGGCGGCGATCAGACGTTCGACGCCCGCGTCGAGGGCGGGCGGCACTCTGGCGCGGGCCGCGGCAAGCGCCTCGGCGAGGCGCGGATCGGTCTCCGGGGCACCGGCGACGCCGAGCCAGCCCAGCCCGGCCCGGCTGTCGCGCGGTACGCCGCCGAGGCCGTTCAGGTAGATGTCCGCCAGCGCCGCCTGGGGCAGCTTGAATCCGTGCCGGGCGGCCTTGCCCAGATGCGGCACGGCCTCGGCGTAGCGGCCGTGCTTGTACAGGCCGATGCCGGCCCGGCCGGCTTCGTAGACCTCGGCCATCGAGAGCATCGCCGCCGCGGCAATCCGCCCCTGCTCGGTCGCGCCAGCCGGGACCAAGAGCGCGGCCCAGCCGAGCAAAGCAAGCCGGCTGCATCCAGCCGGTCGTCGCCACAACCCCACAGGTTGCGACCCCGCGCTAGCCGATCCCGTCCATGGCCCTGGCCTTGAACTCCGCTGCGCCGGACGCAAGCCAGGGCCCCGTGGCGGTGAAGAAGAAGCGCACGCCGAGTTCGGCGAAGCGCTGCGCATTGCCGTTCATGGCCAAGGTTCCCGCGGTGCGCCCCGCGGCGACGATGCGGCGCAGCGAGTCCTCGATCTTCTCCTGCACATCCGGGTGGCCGAGTTCGCCGATGTGGCCCATCGACGCGGCGAAGTCGGCGGGAGCGACGAAGAAAACGCCGATGCCGTCCACCTTCAGAATCTCGTCCAGATTGCGCCACGCTTCGATGTCCTCGATCAGCGCGATGAGCAGCGTTTCGTCGTTGGCGCGGGTCAGGTAGTCCGGCACGCCGTAGCCCTGGCGGCTGGTGAACATGCCGCGCCGGCCGAGCGGCGGGAACTTGCCGCCGGCGACGATGTTCTCCGCCGCGGCGCGGTCGTCCACATGCGGCACGGCGATGCCCTGGGCGCCGCGGTCCAGGGTGCGGTAGATGAGGCCCTGGTCATTGCGGTTCACGCGCACGATCGACGTCATGCCCCAGATGTCGCAGGCGCGCGTCAGATTGCCGAGGTCGGCGGCATCGACGCCGCCGTGCTCGCCTTCGAGCCACACGCCGTCGAAGCCCACGGGGCCAAACGCGTCGATGTCGTCGGCGTGGGTGATGCCGCCGATCACGAACGCGGGCTCACCCGCCTCGAGCTTGCGCCGCACCCGATTGGGCCGCAGTTCCATGGCACGTCTCCAAAGACCGATCTCAAGCGCCCATCATGCCATGCGCGGACTCGCCTGCTTGCGGCTATAGTTCGCGCCCAGAGCGAGCCGCAGTAGCCGGAAGACGGGAGAGATGCAGGAGCACGAGCCATGCTGCTTACGCTTTCCACCACCCATCGTCCGGCGACGGACCTCGGCTACCTGCTGCACAAGAACCCGGCACGGGTGCAGACCTTCGAACTCGCCTTCGGCAAGGCGCACGTGTTCTACCCGGAGGCGTCCGCCGAGCGCTGCACGGCGGCGCTGCTGCTGGACGTGGACCCCATTGGGCTGGTGCGCGGGCGTGGCGCCCTGCTCGCGGACTACGTCAACGATCGGCCCTACGTCGCCTCTTCGTTCCTGAGCGTCGCCATCGCCCGGGTCTTCGGCAGCGCCCTCGGCGGACGCAGCGCCGAGCGGCCGGACCTGGCCCTCGAACCGCTGCCGTTGACCGCCCGCGTCGCAGCGCTGCCGTGCGGCGTCGAGGCCCGGGCTCGGGAACTCTTCGAGCCGCTCGGCTACGAGGTCGACGTGCAGCCCGGCGATGGGCAGCCGGACGCGAGCCGGTACCGCAACGTTACGCTGTCATGCGCCAAGCCGGTGCGCGAACTGCTCACCCATCTGTACGTGCTGGTGCCGGTGCTCGACAACCGCAAGCACTACTGGGTGGGCGACGACGAGGTGGACAAGCTCATCAGCCGCGGCGAGGGCTGGCTGGAGGCGCATCCGGCTCGGGACTTCATCGTCCGGCGCTATCTCAAGTATCGCCGGCGGCTCGCCAGTGCCGCGCTGGCGCGGTTGTCCGAGCAGGAGCAGTCCGAGCCGGACTCGGACAGCGAGCGGGAGGCCGCGCGCGTGCCGCTTGCCGAGAACCGTCTGGATGCCGTGGCCCAGGCGCTGGCGGCAAGCGGCGCCGCCCGCGTCCTGGATCTCGGCTGCGGCGAAGGCCGGCTGATCCAGCGGCTCCTCGCCATGCCGCAGTTCCAGGAGGTCGTTGGCGTGGATGCCTCCACCACCGCACTTGAGATCGCCGGCAGGCGACTGAAGCTCGATCGGCTGCCGGAGCGGCAGAAGCATCGGGTCAAGCTGCTGCAAGGGGCGGCGACGTACCGGGATGCGCGGCTGTCCGGCTTCGACGCCATCGCGGTGGTCGAGGTGCTCGAACATCTGGCGCCGGACCGGGTGCCGGCCTTCGAGCGCGTGCTGTTCGAGTTCGCGCAGCCGCGGATCGTCGTGCTGACGACGCCGAACCGAGAGTTCAACGCCAACTACCCGAACATCCCCGAAGGCGGTTTCCGGCATCGCGACCATCGCTTCGAGTGGACGCGCAGCGAATTCGCCGCCTGGGCCGAGAAGGTGGCGACCACGCACGGCTATAGAGTGCGCTTCGAGCCGGTCGGCGAGGTGGACGAAAAGCTCGGCGCACCGACCCAGATGGGGGTGTTCGAGCGATGCCGATAGACCTCCCCGAGTACTGCCTCGTCGTGTTGATCGGCGCTTCCGGGGCCGGCAAGACCACGTTCGCGCGCAAGCACTTCGCGGCCACCGAGGTGATCTCGTCGGACGTTTGCCGGGGCCTCGTCAGCGACGATCCGAACGACCTGGCGGCCACGCCGGACGCCTTCGAGGTGCTGGAGTTCATCGCCCGCAAGCGTCTGGCGGCGCGGCGGCTGACCGTCATCGACGCCACCAATGTCCGCGCCGAGGACCGCGCCGGTCTCGTGCGCATGGCGCGCGACTACCACGCCCTGGCCGTCGCCATCGTCTTCGACCTGCCGGAGCGCGTCTGCCACGCCCGCAACGCCGAACGCCCGGATCGGGACTTCGGGCCGCATGTCGTGCGCAATCAGACGCGGTCGCTGCGCCGTTCCATTAAGCGCTTGGGTCGCGAGGGCTTCCGCTACCGCTACCGGTTCGAGTCCGAAGCCGATGTGGACGCCGCAGCGATCGAACGGCGGCGGCTGTGGACGGACCGCCGGGACGATGCCGGGCCGTTCGACATCATCGGCGACGTCCACGGCTGCTTCGACGAACTCGCGGCGCTGCTCGACAAGCTGGGCTACCGGATCAGCGAGAACCAAGGGCGCTACGAACTGTCGCACCCCGAAGATCGCCGCGTGGTCTTCCTCGGCGATCTGGTCGATCGAGGCCCGCGCGTGGTGGACTGCCTGCGTCTGGCTATGGACGCCGTCGAACAGGGCGCGGCCCTGTGCGTGGCGGGCAACCACGAGGCCAAGCTGCTGCGCAAGCTGCGCGGGCGCAACGTCAAGCTGAGCCACGGCCTCGACGCGACGGTCGAGCAGATGGCCACGCAACCGCCGGAGTTCCACGACCGGGTGGCGGGCTTCATCGACGGCCTGATCAGCCACTACGCCTTCGACGACGGCAGGCTGGCGGTGGCCCACGCGGGTATGCGCGAGGACCTGCTGAACCGCTCGTCCGGCGTCGTGCGTTCCTTCGCACTGTACGGCGAGACCACCGGCGAGACCGACGAGTTCGGCTTCCCGGTGCGCTACGACTGGGCGGCGGAGCACCGCGGCCGCACCGCGATCATCTACGGGCATACGCCGGTGGCCAGCGCGGAATGGATCAACCGCACCATCTGCATCGACACGGGCTGCGTCTACGGCGGCAGTCTCACGGCGCTGCGCTACCCGGAGCGCGAGCTGGTGTCCGTCGAAGCCTTGCGCACCTACTACGAACGCATCGGTCCGCCGCCAGCCGATCCGCCGCCCGATGCCTATACGGACGTTCTGGACATCGACGACGTGCGCGGCAAGCGCATCATCGACACACGCTTCCAGCCGAGCATCACCGTGCGCCGGGAGAACGCCGCGGCAGCGCTGGAGGCGATGAGCCGGTTCGCCGTCGACCCGCGCTGGCTCGTCTACCTGCCGCCGACCATGGCGCCGTGCGGCGCCAGCGAGCGCGACGGGCTGCTCGAACATCCCGACCAGGCCTTCGGCTACTACCGGGCCAACCATGTGCGCAAGGTGGTCTGCGAGGAGAAGCACATGGGGTCGCGGGCGATCGCCGTGGTGTGCCGGGACGCCGACGCCGCCGCCAAGCGGTTCGGCGTGGCCGCTCAAGCTGCCGGCATCGTCTACACGCGCACCGGCCGGGAGTTCTTCAAGGACCCGGGTTTCGAGCGCGAGCTTCTCCGGCGCCTGCGCGCCGCGGCCGACCGTTGCGACCTCTGGGGCCGGTTCGACACCGACTGGTTCTGCCTCGACTGCGAACTGATGCCGTGGTCCGCCAAGGCGGGCGACCTCGTGCGAACCCACTACCAGCCGGTGGCGGACGCGGCCCGGCTCGGCCTCGGCGAGGCCGTCGCGGCGCTGGAAGCCGCTGCCGAACGCAGCCCGGACGCCACCGGCCTGCTTGAACGGTATCGCGCGCGAGCGGCGATGGCGGAGGACTACCAGACGGCCCTCGGACACTACAACTGGCCGGTGGCGAGCGTGGACGACCTCAAGCTCGCGCCGTTCCATCTGCTCGCCACCGCGGGCGCCATGCACGGCGACAAGGACCACGGCTGGCACCTTGCGGAACTGGCCAAGCTCGCCGCCGAAGACCCCGTGCTGACCGCCACCGATCACCGCGTGGTCGATCTCGAAGACGAAGCCAGCCGGGGCGCCGCCATCGCCTGGTGGGAGACGCTGACCGCGGCTGGCGGCGAAGGCATGGTCGTCAAGCCGTGGAACTTCGTCGTCCGCGACGAGCACGGTCTCGTCCAGCCCGCCGTCAAGTGCCGTGGCGCCGAGTACCTGCGCATCATCTATGGGCCGGAGTACACGGCCGAAGAGAACCTCGCGCGTCTCCGCCAGCGCAGCCTCAGGTCGAAGCGCTCGCTGGCACGACGCGAGTTCGCCCTAGGCCTCGAGGCCCTGGCCCGCTTCGTCGAACGCGAACCCCTGACCCGCGTTCACGAATGCGTCTTCGCGGTCCTCGCGATGGAGTCGGAGCCGGTGGATCCCCGGCTATAAAGGTATTGCCCAATTGCCCGCACGCCCCCGGCGGGCGTGCAAGTATGCACGGCAGCATTATGCAGTCGTGCATATAATCTCGGTATGAGATTCCTCAACCGCGTGAGCGAGATGCGTCGTCTGGACAGAGTCCTGGATCGGGCGGCCGGGTTCGCGGCGATCTGGGGGCGGCGGCGGGTCGGCAAGTCGCGACTGCTGATCGAGTGGTGCCGGCGACACGGTGGGCTGTACGCCGTGGCCGACGCCTCGTCGCCGGCCATCCAGCGCCGCTATCTGGCCACCGCCGCAGCGCGCCGCTTTCCCGGCTTCGCGAACGTGGAATATCCGGACTGGCGGTCTTTCTTCGAGCGGCTGCGCAGCGAGGCGGCGCAGGCGAACTGGCCCGGCCCGTTCGTGATCGATGAGCTCCCCTATCTGGTTGCCGCCGACCCGACCATCGCCGGCGTCCTGCAGAACTGGCTGGACGCGCCGGCTGGCCATCCAACGCTTGTGGTCAGCGGCTCCAGCCAGCAGATGATGCATGGCGCCGTGCTCGATGCGGATGCGCCGCTTTACGGGCGCGCCACGGAGGCGTTCGCGATCCGGCCGTTGCCGGCCGGCCATCTCGCGGAAGCCTTCCCTGCGGCGGATCCGCACGAGGCGGTCTCTCTCTATGCGCTGTGGGGCGGGATGCCCCGCTATTGGGAACTCGCCGAGCGTTTCGGCACGGACTTAGGCGCGGCGGTCGATGCGCTCGTGCTCGATCCCGCGGCGCCGCTTCACGACGAGCCGGACCGCCTGCTGCGCGACGAACTGCCACCCGCCACCACGCTTCGGCCGCTGCTCGACGTCATCGGCGCGGGCGCCCATCGGACAAGCGAGATGGGCGGGCGGCTCGGCAAGCCCGCGTCGAGCCTGGCCCGTCCGCTCGCGACGCTGACGGCGATGGATCTCGTGCGCCGGGAGACGCCGTTCGGCAGCAATCCTCGATCGGGGAAGCGGAGCCTCTACCGCATCGACGACCCGTTCCTGCGCCTGTGGTTCCGCGTGGTGGCGCCGCATCGAGCGATGCTGGCCGAGGCGCCAATGGAGACCCGCGTGGCGCATTGGCGCGGCCAGCAGCCCCAGCTCGAGGGCGAAGCGTGGGAGGAACTGTGCCGCAAGGCCGTGCCGCTCCTGCATCGCGGCGACAACGCGCTCGCGCAGCATGGACCGTGGCTGCCCGCGCAGCGCTACTGGCGCGGCAGCGGCCCCGAGTTCGATCTGGTGGCGCGCTCGGTTGACGGGCAGCGGCTCTTGGTTGGAGAAGCGAAGCGGTCTGCGGCCAGGATGGACGGGCTGAGCCTTCTGGATCGAGGCGCCGACTTGCTGCCGGGTGCCAAGCAGTGCGAGATCATCCCCGCTTGGTTCGTGCCGGTGCGCGAACCGGCGGCCACGACGCCGAGCGCTCCCACGCTCGACGCAGCGGACGTGCTTGCGGTCCTGCACGGCTAGCTGCCTTGAGAGCGCGGCACCGGCTAGCCGTTCGGCGACTGGCGCAGTTCCACGCCCAGATAGGCCTGCCGAGGCATTCCCGGGAAGTAGCGGTAGCTGCCGAAGGCGTAGTCGGCGCGGTCCGCGTAGGCCGCGTCGAGCAGGTTCACCAGCCGGGCGAAGATGCGGACGTTCGCGGAGGCATCCCACGCGCCGCGCCAGTGCAGCAGCGAATGGCCCTCGTAGCGGGCCGCATTGGCGGCATCGATGTAGTGTTCGCCGACGCCGACCAGCTCGAACTCAGAGGTCAGGCGGGCGCCCTGCCAGCGCCAACGGGCGCTGCCGAGGAAGGCAGGCGCCGAGTCCACGTCGTTGCCGTCGACGATGCGCTCGCCGCGCGCCGCGTCGCGGGTGAAGGCGTAGCGATGCCGGGCGTAGCTGAGCGCCGCGTCGACGCGGTGGCCGCTGCCAAGGTCCAGGGCGATGTCCGCCTCAATGCCGGCGGACTCGGTGCGGCCGTCGTCCACGTTGTAGCCGCTGGCGTCGCGGAAAATGAGCTGGCGCGTCGTTTCGGCGTACGCGGCGACATCGAGCCGCAAAGCATCGCTAGCCAGACGCATGCCGGCTTCCAGGGACCGCAGCGTCTCGCTGTCGAGGTCCGCGACCGCCTGGCCGCGCTGCAAACGGTACAGCTCCGTGGTCTGCGGCGGCCGGAATCCGAGACCCGCCACGGCGTAGAAGCGGCGATTCTCGGCAGGGGCCCAGTCGACGCCGAGGCGACCCGCGAAGTTGACGAAGGCATCGTCGCGATCAGCCGGGCGCGTGTACAGGCAGCCGCCGAAGCCGCAAGCGCTGCCGTCGTCCTTGGTGTTGCCGTCCAGATGCCGGTTGTCGTACTCGTAGGCGCTGCGCTCGATGCGGCCGCTGGCGACCACGCGCAAGTCCCGGCCCATGTCCAGCCCGGCATCGAAGAACGCGGCGAGCGTCGAGCCGGAGACGCGGTAGTCGTAGTGCGTGCCCGGCGGCCGCGTCGCCACCAGGAAAGCGGAGCCGACGGTGGGGCCGTCCTGGCGCTGCGACAGCGTCGCCGCGAACGTCTCCGCGAGGCCGCCCACGGTCCACTGCCAAGCATCGCCCCCCGAGATGCGCCACTGCGCGCCGCCGCTCGACTGCGCGTTCTTCTCCAGCGGCTGTCCCGGCAGGAAATGCTGCAGGAAGGCCATGTCCGAGCGGCGCAGGTAGGGCGTGATGGCGACGGTTCGCCCGCCGATGTCGCGCCGCCAAGCGCTCGACGCGCGCATCGACCATGCGTCGCGGTACGCCTCCGGGTTCGGATTGCTGCGCCGCAGGGCCGAGTCGTAGGCCTCGAAGCCGCGCACGTAGCCGCCGGTTTCCTGGTTGAGCAGCGTCGCCGCCGCCGTGGTGGTCGCCTCCCAGCCGCCTAAGTCGCGGACGAAACCGGCGCCGACTTTGTGCTGGCCGTGGCCGGTGGCGTCGCGATAGCCGCCGGTCGACGTCGACCCGGCCGCAACGTGCCAGCGTTCGCCGCCGCCGGAAAGCCTGCCTTGGACGTACTCGTAGGGGCCGGCCTCGATGCTCGCCCGCCAGCCGTCGGCGCCGGTCGGCGTCACGGCATTGATGGCGCCGTGCAGCGCGTTGCCGCCGAACAGGGCGCTCGCGGGGCCGCGCACCACTTCGATGGCGGCGGCCTGCTCCGTGTTGAGTTCGAACAGGTTGTTGATGTTGCAGAAGCCCGCCGGGCGGATCGGGATGCCGTCTTCGAGGATCAGGAAGCCGCCGCAGGCGCCCGGTCCTGCCAGCACGCCGGAGCGAATCGCGGTGAGATGCTCCTGGCCCGAAGCGCGGGCGATCCAGATGCCGGGCACGCGCACGAAGATCTCGTTCGGATGGTTGGCGCGGACGAGTTCAACCGCATCCGCATCCACCACCGCCACGCTCGCCGCCTCCCCCTGGCTCGCCGCGACCGACGCCTCGGTGCGCACCACGACCTCCTCGATGCGCTGGGCCTCTTCGCCAAAGGCAAGCGGGGCGACTGCGAATGCGGCAAGCGCCGCGGCGGACCTCATGCGGCCAGCTCCGCCCACGCCCTGCGGATGCCGTCGAGCGGCGCCTCGGCCACCCGGGGCTCGTCATCGACGAGCATCGTCGCCCGGCGCGAGGCGTCGTACCTCGGCCACTCCGGCAGTCCGTCCGCATTGGGGTCGCCGTGCCGGGCGAAGTTCAGATAGGCGGCCATCACCCGTTTCGACAGCTCCGCCACGTCCCCGCCCGTGCCGCAGAAGCGCTGCATCGCCGACAGCGCGTGGGTGCCCCAGACGAACGGAATGTCGAGGGAGTGGCAGGCGCCGAGTACGCCATCCCGCGCCGGCGACTCGCGGTCGAAGCGGTAGAACCACACATCGGAGGTATGCGCCAGATGGCATTCGGCGGTGCGGATGGCCGGGATGCGGAACATGCGATCCGTGCCGATGGCCGCCCAAATGTCGCGCGGCGCGACGGCCAGCCCTGCGGCCCGCCGTTCAGTCTCGAAGCAGGCCACCGCATCGCTGGCCCGGTCGCCGAACGGGTCCCTCGCCAGTTCGACAAGGCCCTGCCGATCAAGCTCCGCGAGGCGCGGGTTGAACATCGTGAAGAGCGTCGATTCGTCCCTGGTGTGGCCGATCAGCAGCGGCATCCCCCGCGTGGTGTCGCCGCGGGCGAGCGCCGCTGCGCCGTCTTCTGCGATCGCAACGCCCTCCTGAGTCGGCGCCCAGCGCGCGCCGGGCGTCTTGCCCTGCAAATCGAGAATGGTCTCGGCCGCCGCATCGCGAAGCCGCTCCATGCCACCCAAGGCATCCGCCATGGCCGCGCTGGTGCGGGCAGCCGCGTCCGCAGGCACTGCCGAGGTCAGCGAGCCGCTCATCGGCACCGCCTTGTCGAAGCAGCCGAGCGCCGCCGGCATCGCCATCAGCGAGGCGATGTCGAAGCCGCCCGCCGACTGGCCGAATACCGTGACGTTGTTCGGGTCGCCGCCGAACGCGGCGATCTCCTGGCGCACCCAGCGCAGCGCGAGGATCTGATCGAACAGCGCCTGATTGCCTTCGGCGCCGATCTCGGGCGCATAGAGGAAGCCGAGGGCGCCGAGCCGATAGTTGACCGTCACCACCACGACATCGCCGATTCGGGCCAGGTGCTCGCCGTTGACGCGCGGCTGCGAGCCCGCGCCTACGGTATTGCCGCCGCCATGGATCCAAACCATGACCGGGCGCTTGCCGCCATCCGCAGCCGGCGTCCAGACGTTGAGGTAGAGGCAGTCTTCGCTGGTCTCGCCCGTGTGGATGCCGATCAACTCCCCGACATCGCCGGGAATGGTGGACTGCACCGCGCAGGGCCCGAAATCCACGGCGTCGCGCACGCCGGCCCAAGGCGCCGGGTACTCGGGCTTGCGCCAGCGGCGCTCGCCCACCGGCGGCTCGGCGAACGGAATGCCGCGGAATACGGCAACGCCGTCGCCGCCGGTGCCGCGCAGGCGCCCGTAGCTGGTCTCGGCAAAGGGTCGCTCCCGCGCCATCCGCAGCCCCGTCCGCAAAAGCGGGCGATTATAGGCCACGGCGTGTGCGCGTTATGATGCGGGCATCGGCCACCGGCCCCAGGGAGTCCCCATGACCTACAACAACATCATCTACGAGACCGATGATCGGCTCGCCTTCATCACCCTCAATCGCCCGGAGAAGCTCAACGCCCTGAGCCACGCCCTGCGCGGCGAGGTCTACGATGCCATGAAGGAGGCGGAGGCCGACCCCGCCATCGGCGTCATCATCTTGAAGGGCGCCGGGCGGGCGTTCTCCGCCGGCTACGACCTGGCGCCCAACGCGGACGAACAGAGCGACTACGTGAGCCAGCGCTCGAAGATGCCCGATGTCGGCACCACGCATCCGCAGCACTACGACTGGTCCCGCCACGCCCTCATGGGCCATTGGCAGATCTGGGAACTGGCCAAGCCCGTCATCGCGCAGATCCACGGCTGGTGCCTGGCCGGCGCCACGGAGCTGTCCTCCATGTGCGACCTGCGCATGATCGCCGACGACGCCCGCGTCGGCTATCCGCCGGTGCGCGCCATGGGCACCATGGACATGATGTGGGCGCCGTGGTTCCTGCCGCCCGGCAAGGCGCGGGCCTTCGCCTACACCGGCGACTGGTTCAGCGGCCAGGAGATGACGGACTTCGGCTGGGCCACCTACGCCAAGCCGAAGGACGAACTCGAAGAGTTCACGGTGAAGTTCGCAAGGCGCTTGGGGCACATCGACAACGACCAGCTCAACTACAACAAGCGCGCCGTCAACCGGCAGTACGAGATCATGGGCATCCGCACCGGCCTCATGTCCGGCACCGACGTGGAAGCCATGTCCAAGCACCGCCCTGCTGCGAGCGAGTTCGGCCGCCGGGTGCGCGAGTTCGGCCTGAAGGCGGCGCTGGAATGGCGCGACGGCCCGTTCGAGGACTTCCGCGGCGCCTACGCCTCGGCGCCCAAGAACCGGGCGCTGGCGGGCAGCGAGGGCGAGGGCGGCAAGGCCGGCGACGCCGACTACAGCCGCTAGCGCCGCGACGGAGAACGGCCGGATGGGCGCGGAGATCTTCACGGCGTCGCCGGAACTCGACCAGGCCATGGTGACGCCGCGCCTGTGGGCGGACGAAGCGTGGCTGCACGCCCAGTTCGCTTGGCTGCGCGCCAACGATCCCATCCGCCGGATGGCACCGGACGGCTTCGAGCCGTTCTGGTCCATCGCTCGCCACGCGGACGTCATGGCCATCGAAGGGGACAAGCGAGGGTTCATCAACGACCCGCGCCCCATCCTGGGTCCGAAGATGATGCAGGCGATGGTCGAGCACCTCACCGGCCGCCGCCATCTGGTGCGCTCGCTCGTGCAGATGGACGATCCGGACCACAGCGCCTACCGCGGCATCGCCCAGGCCTGGTTCCTAGGCTCCAACCTGCGCCGACTCCAAGGGCGCATCGACGAGCTGGCGCGGCTCTACGTGGACCGCTTGGCGGGTCTCGACGGCGAGTGCGACTTCGTCAAGGAGGTGGCCATCTGGTATCCGCTCAGGGTCATCATGTCCATTCTCGGCATCCCCGAGGAGGACGAGCCGCTCATGCTGAAGCTCACCCAGGAGCTCTTCGGCGGCTCGGACCCAGACATCCAGCGCTCCTTCGAGGACACCGCGATACTGGACGTGGTAGCGGACTTCGACGCCTACTTCGAGGATCTCACCCGGCAGCGTCGCGCCAATCCGAGCGACGACATCGCGAGCGTCATCGCCAACGCCAAGATCGACGGCAAGGAACTGCCGCCGCACGAGACCAACGGCTACTACATCCTGATCGCCACCGCCGGCCACGACACCACCAGCGCCTCCACCGCCGGCGGGCTGCTGGCCCTCTTGCAGAACCCGGACGAGATGGCGAAGCTCCGCCAAGACCCGGAACGCCTCATGCCAACGGCCATCGACGAGATCATCCGCATGGTCTCCCCGGTGCGCCAATTCGCGCGCACAGCGACGGCGGATCGCCAAGTGGGCGGCACGCGGATCGCCGCCGGCGAGTCGTGCGTGCTCTGGTATCCGTCGGCCAACCGCGACGAAGCGGTCTTCGACGAGCCGCATCGCTTCCGCGTGGACCGCACCGACGGCAAGCACGTCGCGTTCGGCTACGGCGCCCACGTCTGCCTAGGCCAGCACCTGGCGCGCATGGAGATGGCCGCCTTCTACAAGGAGTTCCTGCGCCGGGTGGAGCATGTCGAACTGGCCGGAGAGCCCCGCTTCAAGGAGACCAGCTTCGTCGGCGGCCTGAAGAGCCTGCCGATCCGGTATCGGCTGAAGTAGCGCCGTACGAGAGCGTAGCAGCCCACGGTGCATACCGCGCTGTCGCGCTTGGAACAGCTCACACCTGCAGCCTGCCGGGCTACCACGAATCTCCCCGCCCGAGCCGGAGTCATGGACAGCGCGTTACCAGAGAACTGTCGTACGCCCTGCCGGAGTCATGTACGGCCGGCTACCGAAGATCCTCACCCGAATCAGTCGGTTACTCGAGGACTGATGAGGCGAGAGGCACCCTGAGCCGGGCCGGCGATGTGGCGTCGATGTGTACGGAATCTCCACCGGCCCATTTCGCCAACCGGTACAGTCCGCGGCCGATTGCTCGCACGAGATCAGCGTCTCGCGCGTCAGCGGAGCGCTCCAGCCACAGATGGGGGACGACCAACGTGCGCGCAGTCCGATCAACCCTCAGATCCGCCCGCCCGACGAGCCGATCGCCATGCAGGATGGGCATTACGTAGTAGCCCCATCGCCGTTTGGCGGCGGGCTTGTACGCCTCCCAGATGTAGTCGAACTCGAACCATTGCGCGGCCCGACCGCGCGCCGTGACGAACTCCAGCGGCGGCAGGAACGTGGCCTCGGTCAGCGTGTCTGCCCGTGCGTAGCGCCAGGCTCGAGGTACTGATCCGTTCTGCACGGCTTCGAGCTGCGTTGCCCGCCTCCGGAGCAGGTAGTGCGGGGGCCCATCGCCGATCTGCGCTCGTGCCGCTGCGCCTGAGCTGAGGAGCTCGGCCAGTCTGCGACTCTCCCGTTTAGGATCCGCACGGCGGCGGGCGAGGTGCCGGAACCGATGTGCCCAATCCCGGGCTGTAGCCAGGCCGAGCAGCGCGAGCGCCTTGCGGGCGAAGAAATCGTCGGCATCGCTTGCCGACGCAGCGTGCTGCACGCCGGCCGGTGCGATGTCTCGACGCAAGGCATAGAGCCGCTCGAATCCCCGGCGCCCGTGTGTCATCAACTCACCGGTCAACCACAGATGCCGGAGGGCGCGGGCCGTATCCTTGCCCGAGCGGAACGTCCCCGACGCCCCTCGGCCGGCATAGTCCCGGCTCGCCACCGGCCGCGACGAGACGTCCTTCCGGAGCGCGTCCAGAAGCTGCCTATGCTCTGCCGCGAACGCGAGCGACTTCGCCTCGGCCGCACGGCGCGCCATGTGGACGCGCCAGTACGGAAGCTCGCCCATGGGCAGGACGTACAGCGTCCCACCGTAGTCGAAGAACTCGCGGCTCGCGTACAGGAGCTGGTCGAGATGCTCAGGGCGGTAATCCCATACGCGGGCGTACAGCGCCAGATCATGGCTCCGGCCCACCACATTCAACGGGTCGATCTGGACCAGGCCCGACTGGTGCAGAGCCCTGCGCACACCGGGCCGGCCCGTCCACCGCCGTCCCGGCCAGAGTCCTTGGCAACCGAGGATGAACCGCCGGACGGTCTGCGCCGAGACCGCGAGCGGGGTCAACTGTTCTCTCCCAAACGCGGTCGATCCTCCGAGCGGCTTCCGCGAGCGGCAACCGTCAGCGTACCCGACCTTCGCTGCAGGCGTCGAGACCCGCCCGGCGTCCGCCAGTCAAGTGCTCGTCGTAGCGCCAAGAGCCGTGCATGACCCCCGGCAGGGCGGTGGCGGCGGGGTTGTCCGCACATTGGGTGCCAGCGGCTCAATTTCGCGCCCGAAGCATCGTCGCAAGTTCCACGACGCCAATCCCTTCGGCGGTCCGCGTCACCGGAAACCGCTCGTCCCCGGCGTGGACCACGAACGCTCGCGCCGGCTTCAGATCCGCGCATGCCGTGTGGAATCCGCGGCTGACTTTGGGGGCCAAGGATCGCTTGACCTCGACAGCCCAGGTCTCATCCGGGGCGAATTCGATGACCAGGTCGATTTCCGCGCCGCCGCTGGTTCGATAGAACCACCCCGTCGCCGGCCACGGCAGCGCCGTCGCCAGCGTCTCGATCACGAACCCTTCCCAGCTTGAGCCGACAACCGGGTGGCCAGCCAGCGCTGGCAAGTCGGGAATGCCAAGGAGCGCGTGAACCAGCCCGCTGTCCCGCACATACACCTTCGGCGACTTCACCAACCGCTTGCCGACGTTGGCGACGAAAGGACGCAGACGCCGGACGAGCAGCAGGTCGACCAGGAGATCGATGTAGCGCGTCACGGATTGCGGGCTGGCGTCAAGCGCCTGGGCGAGGGCGGATGCGTTGAGCAGCTGCCCCTGGCGGTGCGCCAGCATCGTCCAGAGCCGCTCCAAGGCGGTCGCGGGGACCCTGGGACCGAAAGCCGCCACGTCGCGTTCGAGGTAAGTGCGGATGAAGTCTCGGCGCCACGCCAGACTCTCGGCATCGTCGGTCGCAAGGTAGCTCATCGGGAATCCGCCCCGCAGCCACAGCCGCTCCCGCGCCGCCCGTTCGGCTTCTACTTCCAAAGGAGTGAACGGTGTGAGGTCGAGGTAGCTGATTCGGCCAGCGAGGGACTCGCCGGACTGCCGAAGCAGGTCGATCGACGCCGAGCCGAGAACCAGGAATCGGCCGACGCCCTTGCCGCGCCGGCGACCTTCGTCGATCACGCCGCGCAGCGTCTGGAACAGCGCCGGCGTACGGTGGATCTCGTCCAGGATGACGAGACGGTCATCGACGCTGTCGAAATACAGCACCGGCTCGGCAAGGCGGCGACGGTCGTCGCGATCTTCAAGGTCCAGATACACTGCTCGACGTTGATCGGCGACGCTGAGAGCCAAGGTGGTCTTGCCGCATTGCCGCGGACCGATGATGGCGACCGCGGGCTGCACGGCAAGCGCGGCCAAGAGCTCTTGGTGGGCTATTCGAGGAATCATCCTTGCATATTGACCACGAAGCGGACAATTTGCAAGGATCGGCGTGCCTTCCAAAAGCGCACCAACGTCCGCCTAGCGCATGTCAGTCAGAAGGCTAGCGCCTGCCGTAGGTCTTCGTGCTCAAAAGCGCTTGCCATGCGGTCTGCTTGGCGTGCCGAGGCGCCGGCCGCGGCGGCAACGCTGCGCCATCGCGCCACCGAGCCGGCCACTTCCTTGACGATTCCGCGGGCGCCCCTGGTATCCAAGCCGAAGTACGGCGCGACGCTCAGGGCCAGGTCGAGCGAGCAGGTGCCGTCGTCGATGTCGATGTTGGTCGTGAGGATGCGCGCCTTCAGATCCACCGGCGTCGGATTGAGGTCGTAGGCTGGCGACAGCACCCAGCCGGTCTGGCCCTGCATCAGAAAGCCGTGGTTGCGCGGGTGGTCGTCGACGTTCGAGATCAAGACGTTGAAGATCATCCGTCGAAACAACGCCGCCGTCTGCACCTTGGCGTCGGCGCCGTGGCGCGCCAAGGCGTCCGCCAGTTCGGGATAGCTGCTCCGTTCGCCGTCCCGCGCCCCCGTCATCGCCATCGCGGACAGGAACGGGATGCGCGCGCCTCCGGCGCGGTCGAAGCGTTGCGACAGCAGCACTTGGCGACCGGCCACGCTGGTGAGTCGGTGGTTCGGCGTCTCGATGCCGGCACCCTCGGCGAGTCGGAACGCAATCTCCTCCCACGTCTCCTGACTGTACTCGTCAACCTCCCAGGGGAACTTGGCGATCCAGAGGTGACCGCGGTCCATGACGGATGCCTTCGGCCTAGCGCCCCCCAGGGACGTGCCCGGGGCGAGGATCGTCAGCAGGTCGTCGTCGCTGTCCTCGTCGCGCTCGATCCGCTGAGCGCTCCTCAGCAGGCGCGGAAGCTCGATCAGCGCCGGAACGCCCGACCCGGAAGGCGCTTGGAACACTTCGTCGCCCGCAAGCCTGAACCGCAACGCACCAAGCCGTGCGATGTCCGAGACGCCGAGCAGGTAGTCCACTTCGCCCAGCGTGCGGACATGACGACCCTCTCGGGCCGCTTGACGGCGTTCGGCGCGCTGGAGCAAGCGGCGTCCCCAGCTGTCCGGGGACGAGTCCGAGAATGCGCCGAACAACCGACCGCCCGTCGCCGCGGATGCGAACACGCCGGAACCAAGCTGCAAGGCCGGTTCCAGCGCGAACCGAGCCTCGTTGGCGAGCCATGCGTCGTCGTACTCGAACGTGACGGCATCGAGTCGACCGCGCGCCGTCTGGCGACGCAACAGGCCCACGCGGTGCGTGCGACCATCGAGATCGAGATGGACCTCGAGGTCCCGCATCTACGTCCGCGGCTTCGGCCGCCGCGCCCGGGCGCGCTGCGGCAAGGCGACCGCAGCGAGCGTTCGCCCCACTTCGTCGTTGGCAAGACTGGCGCTTTGGCGCAAGCCGTCGAGCAGTCCGAGAGAGTGCAGGACAGCGGCGTAGATGCCCATGCTGACGCCTGGATCCCCCTGCTCGATCCGGCGCAGCGTGCTCCTCGACGTGAAGGCGCGCGCCGCGAGGACATCCATGGGGAGATTGCGGCGCAGCCGCGCCTCGCGAATGTCGGCGCCAAGCTCGCGAATCGCCCGACGGGGGGCGGCTGTCGGATAGTGTGGCGTCGGCATAGCGGATAGGTCGGTAACTGTTAGAAGCCGTTAGCGTATCACGAAGTATACATTAATGATGTGTACTGCCCGGCCGTCGATGCTTGCCCGGACCTCCCGATAGGCCGCCTCGCCGAGCTCTTGTAGACGAAGTTCCAGGCGGCGAATTAGGAGCCCTCCTTGCGCTCGCCGGTCAGGTGCTCGTCGTAGCCGTCACGTCGCCCTGCACCGACGGCCCCACCGTGCCGCCGCAGCCGGCGGCGAGACCGGCGAACACCGCCAGCACGAACATGGTGCCGAGGCGGATGTCCGCGTCGATGAACGGCAGCGCGAAACATGCCGCCGAAGGACAACCCGGTCAGCAGCATGGAGAACATCCACAGCCGCACCTTGCCGACGCGCCGCGACAGCGCGGTCTCCGGCCCTTCCGCCTCTGCGCCGATCAGCAGCTGCATGGTCGCGAGGCAGAAGATCGAGCCGAAGGTGTAAGCCGAACAGGCGGCTGCGCTCGTGGTAGTCGGTGGAAAGTTCCGCGCCGAGCGACAAACGCGGCACGAAGAAGGCCCTAATCATCGAAGAGAAGCGATGATCGCCGCCGCCATCCAGATCGTCAGCGCCCACAAGGCCCCGGGGCAACCCGTCCGCTCCCGAGAACATCGCCGAGACCCGCCCGGCTCGCCAGCGAGATTGAGCTAGCCGGTGCCGGTGCCGCTTCCGCGCGCGACATCCGCGACGCGGCGCAGCAGGTCTTCGGCGCTGTCGCATCGGACCACCCACTCGCCCGCCCGCCGCAGCGCCGCGAGCGAATCGATCCGCCCGATCACTGCTGCCAGCCGCGCCGCCGTCGGCTCGCCGAAACGGAGCGCCGCCAGGTTGCGCAGCAGCCCGCGCTGGCCCTGGGCGATGCCCGTCTCCATGCCTTCGGCGATGCCTTTCTCCATGCCCTCGGCGATGCCCTTCTCCCTGCCTTCGGCGAGCGCTTCCTCCCGTGCCTGCCCGCACGCCTCGGCAAGCTCCAAGTCCAAGGTCTCCTCCAGGAGCGAGGTGACCTTGCCGATCTCTTCCAGCCGCATCAGACCCTCCATCTCCGCTTCGATCCCGTGGCGCTGCGCCAGGCGCCAGATCCACGCCGCCACCGTCCGCTGCAGCGACCCATCCAGGCCGCGCCAGATGCGCGGCAGCGGCCCCGCCGAGAACGCCTGCGCCAGACCCCGGCGCCCCGCGTGCTCGATGCCCGCCATCAGCGACACCACGCCGTCCGGCTTCGTCGCGTCGGCGCCCAGCCGCGCCAGCTCGATCGGATGGTAGCCCCGGGGGTACAGGACCGCCAGCCCGTCCGGCAGCGGCGGCTCCCGGCCGAACGCCGCCGGCGCCGGCCCGATCTCCGAAGCCCGCGTCGGCGCGCTCCACGACGGGCGGCCGTTGTACACCCAGCACGCAGACGATGGGGCAGTCGCCGCCCGCGCCCAGCGCCCCGCTGCCGCGCAGCTCCCGGGACAGCTCGCCGCCGTACTCGAGGAAGCGGTGCATCATGTCCCGGTCGCCGGTGGACTGGTGCTCCATATGCAGGAACAGCCGCTCCGGGAAGCCCGCGCGGCGCGCCTCCTGCTTGAACTCGACGCAGGCGACCAGATCGCCCCGCCGCGTGCGGAAGTCCCGGGTCACCCACTCGGTTGGTAGCATCCGCACGGTGTCCATGTCGAGCGCGTCCACGACCGCTGCGGGCAACGGCCCGCGCGGCTGCGCGAGATGGTTCTCGATCATGTCCCGGACGGTTGCCGGGTGGCCGCACATGGCCTTGTAGATCTGGTCGAAGGGGAACCGCTCGGCGGCGTCCCGACCGCTGTTCTCGGATGCCATCAGGGCACCGTAACGGGCGTCTCGCCTCCTGTCCGCAAGTCGGGCGAAAGACTGACAACGAAAACAGCCATCGCCTCATGGTGATGTCAGGGTAGTGCCATGAGCCGTTGGGACAGGGCGCCGTGGTTGCGCTTGACCACACTCGGCCGACCGCGACCCGCGGCAGGCGAGCATGGCCGAAGATCGAGGCTGCGCGGCACAGCGCGAGCTCCGGCGGCGACCGCGTCAGCGTTTCATGGAGAACCCTTGAACGGCGTGCTGCCGACCCATCGTCCGCGTCGTGATCGTTGCCCGTATTGCGCGACACGCTAACCGTCACGGCGCCCGTCGGCAGCGTCGCGAGCTTCACCGTGTCCGCCGTGTCGCCTTCGTCGACTTCGACCGGGTTCGAACCGAACGTGGAGCCCCTGGCGGCGTCGTCCGACTCGGTCGCCGTCATCTCGCCCGATCACCGAGCCGTAGCCGCCGCCCGTCGCCGTCGCCGCGTGCTGGACATGGGCCGGGCCACCGGCGTCAGGGGGCGGAGTCCTCGGCAGCCGAGGATGAACCGCCGGGCGGTCTGCGCCGAGACTGCGAGGAGGCAACCGTGCGCTCCCGGGAACCGGCGCTCGCCAGCGAGATTGAGCTAGCCGGCGCCGTTGCCGCTTCCCCGCGCGACATCCGCGACGCGGCGCAGCAGGTCTTCGGCGCTGTCGCATCGGACCACCCACTCGCCCGCCCGCCGCAGCGCCGCGAGCGAATCGATCCGCCCGATCACTGCTGCCAGCCGCGCCGCCGTCGGCTCGCCGAAACGGAGCGCCGCCAGGTTGCGCAGCAGCCCGCGCTGGCCCTGGGCGACACCCTCGGCGATGCCCGTCTCTATGCCTTCGGCGATGCCTTTCTCCATGCCCTCGGCGATGCCCTTCTCCATGCCTTCGGCGAGCGCTTCCTCCCGTGCCTGCTCGCACGCCTCGGCAAGCTCCAAGTCCAGGGTCTCCTCCAGGAGCGAGGCAACCTTGCCGATCTCTTCCAGCCGCATCAGACCCTCCATCTCCGCTTCGATCCCGTGGCGCCGCGCCAGGCGCCAGATCCACGCCGCCACCGTCCGCTGCAGCGACCCGTCCAGGCCGCGCCAGATGCGCGGCAGCGGCCCCGCCGAGAACGCCTGCGCGACCCCGTCGCCCCGCGTGCTCGATGCCCGCCATCAGCGACACCACGCCGTCCGGCTTCGTCGCGTCGGCGCCCAGCCGCGCCAGCTCGATCGGATGGTAGCCCCGGGGGTACAGGACCGCCAGCCCGTCCGGCAACGGCGGCTCCGAACGCCGCCGGCGCCGGGCCGAGTTCGGCGGCCCGGGTCGGCGCGGTCCAGCCCCCGCGGCCGTTGTACTCGGGCAATCATCGCCCGCGCCCAGCGCCCCGCTGCCGCGCAGCTCCCGGGACAGCTCGCCGCCGTACTCCAGGAAGCGGTGCCATGGGTCACCGGTGGACTGGTGCTCCGTGTGCAGGAGCCGCTCCGGGAGCCCGCGCGGCGCGCCTCCTCCTTGAACCTTGCCGATCTCTTCCAGCCGCATCAACGGCCCGCGCGGCTGCGCGACCCTCCATCTCCGCTTCGATCCCGTGGCGCCGCGCCAGGCGCCAGATCCACGCCGCCACCGTCCGCTGCAGCGACCCGCCCGTCGCCGTCGCCGCGTGCTGGACATGGGCCGGGCCACCGGCGTCAGGCCGCGCCAGATGCGCGGCAGCGGCCCCGCCGAGAACGCCTGCGCCAGACCCCGACGCGCCCCGCGTGCTCGATGCCCGCCATCAGCGACACCACGCCGTCCGGCTTCGTCGCGTCGGCGCCCAGCCGCGCCAGCTCGATCGGATGGTAGCCCCGCTTCGGGTACAGTCCGCTGCACCGCCAGCCCGTCCGGCAGCGGCCCCGGCTCCCGGCCGAACGCCGCCGGCGCCGGGCCGAGTTCGGCGGCCCGGGTCGGCGCGGTCCAACCCCCGCGGCCGTTGTACACCAGCACGCAGACGATCGGGCAATCATCGCCCGCGCCCAGCGCCCCGCTGCCGCGCAGCTCCCGGGACAGCTCGCCGCCGTACTCGAGGAAGCGGTGCATCATGTCCCGGTCGCCGGTGGACTGGTGCTCCGTGTGCAGGAACAGCCGCTCCGGGAAGCCCGCGCGGCGCGCCTCCTCCTTGAACTCGACGCAGGCGACCAGGTCGCCCCGCCGCGTGCGGAAGTCCCGGGTCACCCATTCGTTCGGGAGCATCCGCACGGTGTCGAGGTCGAGCGCGTCCGCGACCGCCGCGGGCAGCGGCCCGCGCGGCTGCGCGAGGTGGTTCTCGAGCATGTCCCGGATGGTCGCCGGGTGGCCGCACATGGCCTTGTAGATCTGGTCGAAGGGGAACCGCTCGGCGGCGTCCCGGCCGCTGTTCTCGGATCGCATCGCGGCACCGTAACGGGCGCGAGGTCGCCTGTCCGCACGGCGGGCGGAAGACTGACAACGAAAACAGCCATTGCCTCGTGGTGATGTCAGAGTGATGCCATGGGCCGTCGAGACAAGGTGCGCCGTGGGGTGTACGACAAATGTCTGCTAGACGCGCCGGGCGCGGTGCGTGACTCCGGCACGGGCGGCGCAGCGGGAACTCCGGCGACGACTGCGTCAGCGTCTCATGGAGAGTCCATTAGGGCGTTCTGCCGACCCATCAATGCCCGCCCGGATCTCCCGGTACGCGGCTTGGTCGAGCTTGAAGCGCGAGAACAGAATGGCGCCGACGGTGTAGCAGATCAGCGGGAACACCCGTACAGGCCCGCGATCCACACCTCCACGCCCATCGTCTTCCAAGACGAAGCCCGTCAGCGCCAGCAGCACGCCGATGGTCGCCGAGCCGATGTTCTCGACGAAGGTGACGACGATGAGCAGGCGCGAGTGCTCGTTGCGCCATACGTCGGCGAACGCTCTGAGCGGGTTCGCGCCGACGCGGCCTGGAACTCCGGCCGCTCGCGCAGCCGCGTCACGGCGACCAGGATGGCGAACGCCATGAAGGCGACGGCCGGCAGCGCCAGCGGGAAGGCTTGGGCCCGCGCCGTCTCCGGCCCTTCCGCCTCGGCGCCCATCAGCAGCTGCATGGTCGCGAGGCAGAAGATCGAGCCGAAGGTGTAGGAGCCGTGGCGGAAGCCGAACAGGCGGCTGCGCTCGCGGTAGTCGGTAGAGCTCCGCGCCGAGCGACAGATGCGGCACGAAGAAGGCCGTCATCATCGAGTAGAAGCCGATGATCGCCGCCATCAGATGCGCCGCCTGCCGAGGCGCGAGCGCGTGCGATCCGAGAGATAGCCGACCAGCGGGCCCGAGATGGCATCCCAGACCCGGGAGGCGCTGAAGATCAGGCCCATGGCTAGGCGCGTCGCTGGCGCGACGCGATCGAGAACGCTGCGCGTTCTCCCACCAGCGTCAGTTTGCGACCTGCGTGTAAGCACCCCACGCTCTCAAGGCATCGAGCGGCGAGATCAGCAGCACGTCGGCGGAGAACTCATCACGTACAGGACACGTTGGCACACGGAGGCGGAGCGTCGGCAGCCTTGGCGATGCGGTGGCGGGCCGCCGCAAAGACCGGCACCTTTGCGCTTGCCGTTCGCTACCTTTGGTGCGAGGTACGCAAAACGCAGTTGCGAAGTGCCCGATGCGCCCGTCAGTTCCCCGTCCAGCGCAGCATCGCCTGTTGCAGGGAGTCCATCCGACGTACCCACGGCGTGATGTCGGCCATGCCCGGCGGCAGGTTCCGCGCCGCCCGATGCGCCGCCGCGCTGTCGGCGTAGACGCCGAGGATCAGCAGATGCAGCGTCTCGCCATCGCGTGCGATGCTGGCTCGGAGCAACCCCTCCAAGCCGTGCTGCGCAGCGAACCGGTCTACCGCTGCCCCGCTGCCGAGCGCCATCAGCTGAACGGCGAAATGGGTCTCCGGGAAATCCAGCAGGGACGGCGCGGATTCGTCGAGCGTCGCCGTCGGGGTCGGCGGCAACGTGGCTGGCGGGACGGGAGTCGGCGACGGCGCCGGTCGCGCGGCGGCGACCGTGGCCACCGGCGGCGGCGTGGGCGCATGCGCTGGCGGAGGCTCGGCCCGGCGCGCGTGGGCGGTGTCGGGCCGCGGAGAGGCAACGGCGACCGCCTCCAGCGCCGCCGCCAGGCCGGATGCGGCAACTCCAGCATGCGGCGGCACCGGAACATCGGTTCGAGGCGGACGCGGGGGGCGGCGCGGCGCGAGTTCGCCAGCAGGCAGCGGCCGCGTCACCGTCAAGAGCGCCTGGTGCCCGGCGCCCAGGCCGCGCCGCTGTTCCCGGGCGATGGCGAAGTCGACGCTGAGGTCGCGACCGGACGGGCTCGGCAGGAAGCGATAGGCGACGCCCGCGCCGACCACGCGGGAGGCGTCCGTGCGGCCGTAGACCAAGAGCGGCCTCAGCATCCCGCGCACCAGCGGCCAGCGGAAGGCGTAGCCGAGTTCGGCGTCGATCGCGAGCGGGGGAACATCGGCGGAGCCCCAAGCGCCGCGCCAAATGCGCCACACGTCCTCTCCGGCGCCGAGCGCAGCGCCGGGGTTCAGGAGCGTGCCGCTGGTCGCATCCCCCCAGGAGGGCGACAGCGCGAGATGCCAGCCCATGCCGTCCAGCCTGGACTTCAACTCCAGCCGCGCCATCGCGCCGAACTCCTCGTAGCGCTCGTCGGACGCCGCAGTCAGCCAGCGCCCGCGCGCCTCGAAGTCGAGCCGCGGCATCGCGGCGCGTACGCCGGCGGCGACTTCGACGCCGAGGCCGGTGCGCCCGTCGCCGCCGTCGTAGCGCCCGCCGAGCTGCACATACGGCGAGGCGCTGCCGGTCCGCTGCGAGAGTTCCAGCGCCAGCCGCGTCCGATAGACCTCGGCGGCGAGGCCATCCATGAAGCCGTCGCCGTCGACGGTGGCGAGCGACAGGAAGCCGGCGTCGCCGACCGCGGCGAGTTCCCCGCCGCCCCAGCGTACGATGGCTTGGCGGGCGCCAAACGCCGCCAGCGCCATGCCGAGGTCGCTGCCGCCGGCCGCCGGCGTCGGCCAATGCCGCGCCAGCGCCGCTTCGCCCCAGCCGAAGCCGCCGATGGCCCACAGTTCGAGGCCGCTCGCGAGCGTGCCGCGCACATACGGATAGACCGCGGTCAGCATCGTGCCGAGGCGCCCGCGGTCGCCGCCCGGCACGGAAAAGCGCGTCTCGCCGCGGCTGCGGGACAGCGCCGCCCCGGCAAGCAGGCGTTCGCCGAAGCGGCCGTCGACGCCGAGATAGAGGGAGCGCACTTCGCCTTCGTGGCTGCCGCCATTCGGCGCCCCGTCGATCGACTGCTGGTCGCCCGCGCCCCAGACGGTCCAGCGCCTCGTCCCGTCGCCACCGCCGAGCCCCACGGCGAAAGTGCCGTCGCCAAGCAGACCATGCCGCCGCCCATCTCCCGCCGAGGCCATGCCGAGCGGGCCAACGCCCGGTGCGCCAAACGCCGCCCGGCCCCTAGCAGCGCCAGCCAGCGTCGGATCGCCAGTGCCGGGCGCGCAGAGCGCTGCCGCCCCGCCAACGGGGCCGGCGAGCGCCGCATGGTCCTGCCTGCCGAGCATTGCCGAGCCATCGCCGAAGGCGCAGCGGCCCGGCGCGGCGGCCGCCGCGTATTCCAAGAGACGCGCTGCGGCGACGCCGGCGCAGTGCCTGTCGTCGTCCTCTTCGCCGCAGTCCACATGCGGCGCGCCGCGGAAGCGTTCGCCGATCACGTCGGTGGCGCTCGCCAGCAGCGCCCGGCCCTGGCCCGCCAAGGCGTCTTCGATGACATCCTTCGCCGGTGCCGCGAGCACCGTGATGGCGAAGTTCAGGCTGGCACCGTCGCCGTCCTCGTCGGTCGCGGAATAGGTGAAGGCGGTGGTCGGGCTAGAGACCCGGGGCGTGCCGTGCAGGACGCGCGTAGCGGCATCGAACCGCAGTCCGACAGGAAGCTCCGGGGCAAGCGCGTAGGTCAGCGCCCCGTCGCCGCCCGACGCCTCCGGCAGCGTCAGCGGCTCGATCGGCTGCCGCTCCGCATAGCGCTGATCCGCGATCCGCGCCGCCGCGGGGAACGCCGGCCGACGATCTCCTTCGATGTCCAGCGCGAGTTCGCCGGCGACATCGTCGTACTCGCCGCCGCGCACCGCATGATCGAGGCGCGTCGTCCGGTCCGCGCCGCTGCCGTCGCCGGGCGCCACGGTGACGGTCACCTGCTGCGCTGCCGGCCAAACGCCGGCCTCGAAGGAGAAGGCGACTGGACTCGCCGACACGCTCGCGTCGTTGCTCGCGATCTCGATGGACACAGCGGCGGCCGGCTGGGTAGCCAGACGCACCGAATAGGTCGCGGACTCGCCCTCGCGCACCGCAAGGCGCTCCGGCTCGAACGCCAGTCCGGGCGTATCGTCGTCCGCCTCCGCCACTTCGAGTCGCGCGGACGCATCGTCGTAGCCGCCGCCCGATGCTTGGTGCAGCGCCACCGCCGTGCCGTCCACGCCGTCATCGTCCTGCGCCGCCGCCACGGTCACGGACTGCGGCGTGGCCCAGTCCGCCGTCGTGAACCTCAGCGTCGAGCCGCTCTCGATCGCGATGTCCGCATCGCCCGACACCGTGAGCGCCACATCCACCGGCTCGGCGGGCTGCGTCGCAAGGCGCACGTCGTAGGACGCGGACGCACCCTCGGGCACCCGCAGCGCGTCTTGCGACAGCAGCACGGCGCGGTCGTCGTCGATCACGGTGACCTGGAGCTCGGCACCGTGGCCGTCTTCGTAGCCGTCCCCCGACGGCCTATGGCCGACGACCAGCGCGGCGTCGAGGCCGTCCGCATCGTCGGCGGCGCTGAGCGACACGGCTTGCGGCACATCCCAGTTCGCCATGTCGAACTCGAACGCCTCGGGCACGGCCACCAAGCCGGGCGGCACGGCCACGTCCACCCGTACCGCGCCGCCGGGCGCCGCGGCCAGCGCGACGCCGTAGGACGCCGAGCCGCCGGCCTCGCGCAGCACCAGTTCGGCGGGCGCCAGCACGAGGCCCCGATCATCGTCGATCAGCTTGCAGCGCCAAGTGGCGCTGGCCCGATAGCCGTCGCCGGAAGCCTCGTAGGCGAGGGTCACCTCCTCGTCCCGGGCATCGCCGTCGTCGACCGGCTTCACGGTGATGATCTGCGGAACGTCCCAGTTGTCCGGCGTGAAGATCAGCATCGCCGGCACCGCCACCGCCACCTCCGGATGCGAGCTCGTCACCCGCACCCGCACCTCGCCGCGCGGCGGGCTGGCCAGACGCACCTCGAAAGTCGAGTCCTCGCCTTCGTGCAGCGTGGCATCGACGACTTCGTCCGTCTCCTCGACCGTTTCGCCGTCATCCGGCGGTTCCTCGGCGCTCGGATCCGTCACCGAGATGCCGGATTCGACGTCGTCGTCCTGCACGGCGACGATCACGGCGCCCCGATGGCCTGCTTCGTAGCCGCCGCCGGAGGGCGTGTGGGTGATGGTCACCGCCTCGTCCATGGTGTCCTCGTCCTCCTGCACGCCGGTCACGGTCACCGTCTGCGGCACGTTCCAGTTCGCGGCGGTGAATGCGAGCGCGGCCGGGCTCGCCGTCGCGGCGCCCTCGTCGGCGCTCGCCACTGCCACCGCCACGTCAGCGGTCGGCCGGGTCGCCAGCGCCACCGCGTAGGTCGTCGTCGCGCCCTCCGCGACGAGGACGCTGTCCGGCGTGAACACCAGCCCCTTGGCGTCGTTGTCGCGCTCGGCGACTGCGAGCACGGCGCTCGCCCCGTAGTTCGCGCCGGACACGGCGTGCTCGAACGCCGCTCTGCCATTCTCCCCATCGTCGTCCTCGGCGGCTTCGATGGTCACCGTCTGGTCGACATTCCAGTACGCGGGCGTGAACGTCAGCGATGCGCCGGCCTTGACGCGCAGATCGTCGTCCTGGTCGCGGCCGTGTCGGCGCGCCACCGCCACCGTGACGGCGGCACCCGGCTGCGTGGCCAGCTGCACGCCGTAGCTGGCCTCGCCGCCCTCGTCGACGACCAGCTCGGTGGCGGTGAGGACGATGCCGCCGTCGTTGTCGAGTTCGCTAGCAACCAGTTCGGCGACGACTCTGTCGTAGCCGCCGCCGGCCGCCCGGTGCTCGAAGGTCGCTGTGCCGATGGTGCCGTCGGGGTCCTCGGCGGCGGCAATGGTCACCGTCTGGTCCGTGTTCCAGTTCGCCGTGGTGAACGTCAGGGACGCTCCGGCCGTCACCGCGAGATCCGCATCCCGGGCACCGTCCGCGCTCTGCGCCACCTTCACGGTGACGCTCCCGGTCGGCAGCGTGGCGAGTCGCACGCCGTAGCTCGCCTCGCCGCCCTCCGGCACGGCCAGCGCGGCGGCCGACAGCGTGATGGCCAGCGTCTCGTCGTCGAGCTCCGTGACGTTGACCTCTCCCGTCACGCCGTCGTAGCCGCCGCCGGAAGCCGTGTGCCAGAGCGTCGCCGAGCCGTTGGCGCCATCGGCATCCTCGGCGGCGGCGACGGTCACTCGCTGCTCGACGTTCCAATCGTCGGTGGTGAAGGTGAGCGCCGCGCCGCTCGCCAAGGAGACGTCCGCGTCCTGGTCGCTCCCAGCGCGGCGCGCCACGGCGACGGTCACCGTCGCGTTCGGCTGCGTTGCCAACCGCACGGTGTAGGTCGCCGTCGAGCCCTCGGCAACGACGACGTTGGCGGGGTTGAGGGTGAGTCCTGGCGCGTCGTTGTCCGACTCGGTGGCACGAAGCTCTGCGGTGACTCCGTCGTAGCCGCCGCCTGACGCCCGGTGTTCGAAGACGGCGCTGCCGCTGTCGCCGTCGACATCCTCGGCGGCCGCCAAGGTCACGGTCTGCGCAGTTTCCCAGTCGGCCGTGGCGAAGGTGAGCGTCGCGCCGCTGGCGATGCCGATGTCGGGGTCCTGGGTTCCGGCATCGCTGCGCGCGATGGCGACGGTGACGCTGGCCGAGGGCGCCGTGGCGAGACGCACCTGGTAGCTGGCGGTGCCGCCTTCGGCGACGGTGACGGCCGTCGGGGAGAGGTCCAACTCCCTGGCGTCATCGTCCGCCTCGGTGGCTTGCACCGCCGCAGTCGCGGCGTCGTAGCCGCCGCCCGACGCGCTCAGCAGGAAGGTCGCCGCGCCGTCGTCGCCGTCGGCGTCCTCGGCGGCCAGCAACGTCACCGCCTGATCGGTGTCCCAGTTGCCCGTGGTGAACGTGAGCGAGGCGCCCGAGAGGACGCCGATGTCGGCATCCTGCGCCCCTTCGGCACTGCGCTCGACGGTCACCGTGACGCTCGCAGAAGGCTGCGTCGCGAGCCGCACCTGGTAGGTCGCGGTGCGGCCTTCGGGCACCGTGACGCTCGTCGCGCTGAGCGTGAGCCCCCTGGCGTCGTTGTCGGACTCCGTGGCCGCGACCTCGGCGGTCTCGGCGTCGTAGCCGCCGCCGGACGCGCTGTGGTCGATGGTCGCCGTGCCGTCCTCGGCGTCGTCGTCCTCGGCGGCGGCCAGCGTCACGGTCTGGCCCGTGCGCCAATTCGCCGTGGTGAAGGTAAGCGATGCGCCGGTGCGGATTTCGATGTCCGCGTCCTCGGTACCGGCGGCGCGGCGCGCCACCGCCACAGTGACCGACGCAGAAGGTTGCGTCGCCAGACTCACCTCGTAGGCCGCCGTCTGGCCCTCGGCCACGATCAGGCTCGTCGAGCTCAGCGTCAGGCCCTTGGCGTCGTTGTCCGACTCCGTGGCCGCGAGCTCGGCCGACACGTTCGCGTAGCCGCCGCCGGCGGCGCTGTGCTCGATCACCGCGCGGCCGGCATCGCCGTCGTGGTCCTCCTCGGCGGCCAGCGTCACGGTCTGGTCCGTGCTCCAGTTCGCCGTGGTGAAGGTGAGCGACGCGCCGCTCTGGACTGCGATGTCTTGGTCCTGGTTGCCCGTGGCGCGACGCGCCACGGTCACCGTGACGCTCGCCGTCGGCGCCGTGGTCAGCCGGACGCCGTAGCTGGCCGTGCCGCCTTCGGCCACCGTCACGCCAGCCGGCGTGGACAGGGCTATCGCCTTGGCGTCGCTGTCGGACTCGGTAGCCACGAGCTCCGCCGTCACGCCATCGTAGCCGCCGCCGACGGCGCTATGCTCGATGGCCGCGGCGCCGGCATCGCCGTCGTCGTCCTCGGCAGCGGCCAGCGTCACGGTCTGGCCGGCGTTCCAGTTCGCCGTGCTGTAGGTCAGCGACGCGCCAGCCTGCACGGCGATGTCCTGGTCGTGCGCGCCGCCGGCGCTGCGCGCCACGGTCACGGTGACGCTGGCGGAGGGCCTCGTCGCGAGCCGCACGCTGTAGCCGGCCGTCGCGCCTTCGGGCACGGCGACGTTGCTCGGCGCCAGCACGAGGCCCTTGGCGTCGTTGTCGGCCTCGGTGGCCAGCAGGTCGGCGGTCACCGCGTCGTAGCCGCCGTCCGAGGCGCTGTGTTCGAACGTTGCCGTGCCGGGATCGCCGTCGGCGTCGTCGGCGGCTTCCAGGGTCACAGTCTGCTCCGTGGCCCAGTTCGCAGTGGTGAAGGTCAGCGAGGCACCGCTGCGCACGCCAAGGTCGCCGTCCTGGGTCCCGGTCCCGCGGCGTGCCACGGCCACCGTTACGCTCGCCGAGGGCCGGGTGGCGAGCGCGACGCCGTAGTCCGCAGTCGAGCCTTCGCCGACGGTCACCCCCGTCGGCGACGACAGCACGATCGCCTTGGCGTCGTCGTCCTGCTCCGTGGCCGTCAGTTCGGCACTTACGGCGTCGTAGCCGCCGCCGGAAGCAGCGTGTTCGATCACCGCGGCGCCGTCGTCGCCGTCCTCGTCGGCAGCGGCTTCCAGAGTCACCGTCTGCGCCGTGCTCCAGTTCGCGGTGGTGAAGGTGAGCGAGGCGCCGGTCTGGACCCCGATGTCCGCGTCCTGGGTACCCCCGATGCTGCGCGCCACCGTCACCGTCACGCTCGCCGACGGACGGGTCGCAAGCTTGACGCCGTAGTCCGCAGTCGAGCCTTCGGCGATGGTCAACCCGGACGGCGACGACAGCACGATCGCCTTGGCGTCGTCGTCCTGTTCGGTCGCCGTCAGGGTGGCGCTGACATCGTCGTAGCCGCCGCCGGAGGCGGTGTGCTCGATCACCGCGGTGCCGTCGTCGCCGTCCTCGTCGTCAGCGGCTGCCAGCGTCACCGTCTGGTCCGTGTCCCAGTTGGCGGCGCTGAAGGTCAGCGAGGCGCCGGAGCTCACCGACACGTCGCCGTCCTGGGCGCCCGTCGTGCTGCGCGCCACCGTCACCGTGACGCTCGCCGAGGGATCGGTGGAGAGCTTCACGCTGTAGGTTGCCGTGGCGCCCTCGGCGACCGTCACCTGGGCGGGGTTGAGCGTCAGCCCCTTGGCGTCGTTGTCGGACTCGGCGGCGGGGAGATCCGCGGTCGCCGCGCCGTAGCCGCCGCCCGTGGCCGTGTGCTCGATCGTCGCGGTGCCGTTCTCGCCGTCGTCGTCCTCGGCGGCCTCGATGGTCACCGTCTGGTCCGTGTCCCAGTTCGCGACGGTGAACGTCAGCGAGGCGCCGCTTTGCACCGACAGGCTCTGGTCCTGGATGCCCGTCGTGCTGCGCGCCACCGCCACCGTGACGCTCGCCGTCGGCTGCGTCGCCAGCTTCACCTGGTAGTCCGCCGTCGAGCCTTCGCCCACCGTCACGCCGGAAGGCGACGACAGCACGAGCGCCTTGGTGTCGTCCTCCTGTTCGGTGGCGGTCAGTTCCGCCGTCACCGCGGCGTAGCCGCCGCCCGTCGCCGTGTGCTCGAACACGGCCGTGCCGGGCTCGCCGTCGTCGTCCTGAGCCGCCTGAAGCGTTACCGTCTGGTGCGTGTCCCAGTCGTCGGTGGCGAACGTGAGCGAGGCGCCCGTCTGCACCGACAGGTCGCCGTCCTGCGGGCCCGTCGTGCTGCGCGCCACCGTCACCGTGACGCTCGCCGTCGGCTGCGTCGCCAGCTTCGCCTGGTAGTCCGCCGTCGAGCCTTCGCCCACCGTCACGCCGGACGGCGACGACAGCACGAGCGCCTTGGTGTCGTCCTCCTGTTCGGTGGCGGTCAGTTCCGCCGTCACCGCGGCGTAGCCGCCGCCCGTCGCCGTGTGCTCGAACACGGCCGTGCCGGGCTCGCCGTCGTCGTCCTGAGCCGCCTGAAGCGTCACCGTCTGGTGCGTGTCCCAGTCGTCGGTGGCGAACGTGAGCGAGGCGCCCGTCTGCACCGACAGGTCGCCGTCCTGGGTGCCCGTCGTGCTGCGCGCCACCGTCACCGTGACGCTGGACGTCGGCTGCGTCGCCAGCTTCACCTGGTAGTTCTCGGTGCTTCCCTCGGCCACCGCCACCCCGGACGGCGACGACAGCGTGAACGCCTTGGTGTCGTCGTCCGCCTCCGTCGCGGTCAGATCGGCCGTCACCGCGGCGTAGCCGCCGCCGGTCGCCGCGTGCTCGATGGTCGCGGTGCCGTTCTCGCCGTCCGCGTCGTCCCCGGCGGCCAGGGTCACGGTCTGCGCCGTGCCCCAGTTCGACGCGCTGAACGTCAGCGACGCGCCGGTCTGCACCGAGATGTCGGCGTCCTGGGTGCCCGTCGTGCTGCGCGCCACCGCCACCGTGACGCTCGCCGTCGGCCTGGTGGCGAGCTTCACCGTGTAGTCCTCGGTGCCGTCCTCGTCCACCGTCACCCCCGACGGCGACGACAGCACGAGCGCCTTGGTGTCGTCGTCCGTCTCCGTCGCGGTCAGATCGGCCGTCACCGCGGCGTAGCCGCCGCCGGTCGCCGCGTGCTCGATGGTCGCGGTGCCGTTCTCGCCATCCTCGTCGTCCGCTGCGGCAAGGGTCACGGTCTGCGCCGTGTTCCAGTTCGACGCGCTGAACGTCAGCGACGCGCCGGTCTGCACCGAGATGTCGGCGTCCTGGGTGCCCGTCGTGCTGCGCGCCACCGCCACCGTGACGCTCGCCGTCGGCCTGGTGGCGAGCTTCACCGTGTAGTCCTCGGTGCCGTCCTCGTCCACGGTCACCCCCGACGGCGACGACAGCACGAGCGCCTTGGCATCGTCGTCCGTCTCCGTGGCATCGAATGCGGCGCCGATGCCGCCGTAGCCGCCGCCCGCGGCGCTGTGGTCGATGGTCGCGGTGCCGTTCTCGCCGTCCTCGTCGTCGTCGGCCTCCAGCGTCACGGTCTGGTCCGTGTTCCAGTTCGCCGTGCCGAAGGTGAGCGAGGCGCCGGTCTTCACCGAGATGTCCTCGTCCTGGGTGCCGGTCGCGCTGCGCGCCACGGTGACCGTGACGGCGGCGGACGGCCGCGTCGCCAGCTTCACCTTGTAGGTCGCGGTCGAGCCTTCGGCGACCGCACCGGAGGCCGGCGACAGCGTGATCCCCTTGGTGTCGTCGTCCGCCTCCGTGGCGGTGAGGTCCGCGGTCACGGACCCGTACCCGCCGCCCGTTGCCGTGTGCTCGATCACGGCCGTGCCGTGGTCCCCGTCGAGGTCGTCGTCGGCCTCCAGGGTCACGGTCTGGTCCGTGTTCCAGTTCGACACCGTGAAGGTGAGCGATGCGCCCGTCTTCACCGAGACGTCCCCGTCCTGATCGCCCGTCGCGCGGCGCGCCACCGCCACCGTCACGCTGGAAGTGGGCTCGGTCGCGAGCTGCACCTCGTAGCTCTGTGTCGAGCCTTCGTCCACCGTCACCGCGGAATCGGACAGCGTGATCGCCTTGGTGTCGTTGTCGTCTTCCGTGGCGGTGAGATCCGCGGTCGCCGAGGCGTAGCCGCCGCCGGTCGCCGTGTGCTCGATCGTGGCGGTGCCATCCTCGCCGTCGTCGTCCTCGGAGGCCTCCAGGGTGACCGTCTGGGCCGTGTCCCAGTTCGACACGGTGAAGGTGAGGCTGGCGCCGGTCTTCACTGCGATGTCGTCGTCCTTGTCGCCCGTCGTGCTGCGCGCCACGGTCACCGTTACGCTGCCGGACGGCTCGGTGCTGAGCCTGACCGTGTAGTCCGCGCTCGCGCCTTCGCCGACCGTGACCTTGGTAGGGTTCAGCGCGAAGCCCTTGGTGTCGTTGTCGGACTCGGTGGCTGTTAGGTCCGCGGTCACCGCGCCGTAGCCGCCGCCGGTCGCCGTATGCGCGATCGTCGCGGCGCCGTTCTCGCCGTCCTGGTCCTCGTCGGCTTCGAGGGTCACCGTCTGGTCGGTGTTCCAGTTCGATACGGTGAAGGTGAGCGAGGCCCCGGTTTTAACCGAGACGTCGTCGTCCTGATCGCCCGTCGTGCTGCGCGCCACGGCCACGGTGACGCTCGCGGTGGGCTTGGTCGCGAGCTTCACCTGGTAGTCCGCCGTCGAACCCTCGCCGACGGTTACGCCCGACGGCGACGACAGGGTGATGGCCTTGGCGTCGTCGTCGGACTCCGTCGCCGTCAGATCGGCGGTCACCGAGTCGTAGCCGCCGCCGGCGGCCGTGTGCCCGATCGTCGCGGTGCCGTTCTCGCCGTCCAGATCCTCCTCCGCCTCCAACGTGACGGTCTGATCGGTGTTCCAGTTCGATGTGCTGAACGTCAGCGAGGCGCCGGTCTTCACCGAGATGTCGCCGTCCTGGGTGCCCGTGGTGCTGGGCGCCACCGTCACCGTCACGCTGGCCGTGGGCTGCGTCGCGAGCCTCGCCCGGTAGTCCGCGGTATCGCCCTCGCCGACCGAGACGCCCGTGGGCGACGACAGGGCGATGGCCCGGGTGTCGTTGTCCGACTCGGTGGCGGTGACGTCGCCGGTCACCGAGCCGTAGCCTCCGCCCGTCGCCGTGTGCTCGAAGTCCGCGCTGCCGTTCTCGGCGTCGTCGTCCTCGCCAGCCTGCAGCGTCACGGTCTGGTCGGTGGCCCAGTTGGCGGCCGTGAAGGTCAGCGACGCCCCGGTCTTGACGCTGAGATGGGCGTCGTGGCCGCTGCCGGACTTGCGCTCGACCGATACCGTCACGTTGCCGGAGGGCTTGGTCGCAAGCCGCGCGTCGTAGCTCGCCGTGCCGCCTTCGGCGACCGTCACGTCCGTCGAGCCGAAGGTGTAGCCCTTGGTGTCGGAATCCGCCTCCGTGGCGGCGAGCGTGCCGGTCGCCGCGCCGTAGCCGCCGCCGGTCGCGGTGTGCTCGAAGTCGGCGGTGCCGTCATCGCCGTCCTCGTCCTCGGCCGCTTGCAGGGTCACCGTCTGGCTGGTGTCCCAGTTCGCCGAGGTGAAGGTCAGCTTGGCGCCGGTCTTGACGCTCAAGTCCGTGTCGTGGTCGCTGCCGGTGTTGCGCGCCACCGATACCGTCACGCTCGCCGACGGCTTGGTGGCGAGCTTCGCCTGGTAGCTCGCCTCGCCGTCTTCGGCGACCGTCACGCTCTCGGGCGCGAAGGTGAAGCCCTTGGGATCGTCGTCCCCTTCCGTCGCCGACACCTCGCCCGTGACCGAGCCGTAGCCGCCGCCCGTCGCGGTGTGCTCGAAGTCCGCGGTGCCGGCGTCGCCGTCCTCGTCGTCGGCCGCTTCGAGGGTGACGGTCTGATCGGTGTCCCAGTTCGCCGCCGTGAACGTCAGCTTGGCACCGGCCTTGACGCTCAAGTCCGCATCGTGGTCGCTGCCGCTCTCGCGCGCCACCGTCACCGTGACGCTCCCCGAAGGTTCGGTGGCGAGCTTCACGGCGTAGCTGGCATCGTCGTCTTCTGGCACCGTCACGCTTTCGGGCGTGAAGGTGAAACCCTTCGGATCGTCGTCGGACTCCGTCGCGGTCAGTTCGCCGGTCGCCGAGCCGTAGCCGCCGCCCGATGCCGTGTGGGCGATCGTCGCCGTCCCTGCGTCGCCGTCGTCGTCTTCGGCGGCCTCGAGCGTCACCGTCTGGCCCGTGTTCCAGTTGCCGGTGGTGAAGGTCAGCGAGACGCCGGTCTTGACGCTCAGATCCACGTCCTGGTCGTCGCCGGTCTTGCGCGCCGCCGTCACCGTGACGCTCGCCGTGGGCTTCGTCGCGAGCTTCACCGTGTAGTCCGCCTCGCCGCCTTCGGCGACCGTGACCTGAAGCGGCGTGAACGTGAAGCCCTTGGGATCGTTGTCGGACTCGGTCGCCGTCACCTCCCCCGTCACCGAGGCGTAGCCGCCGCCGGAGGCCGTGTGCGCGATCTTCGCGGTGCCGTTCTCGCCGTCCTCGTCCTCGGCGGCCTCCAAGGTCACCGTCTGGTTCGTCTTCCAGTTGGTCGTGGTGAAGGTCAGCGAGCCGCCCGTCTTGACGCCGATGTCCGAGTCCTGCGTCCCCGTGGCGCTCCGCGCGACGGTCACTGTGACGCTGGCGGAGGGCTTCGTCGCCAGCTTGACTTGGTAGGTGGCCGTAGAGCCTTCCGTCACGGACACGTTCGACGAAGAGAAGCTGAACCCCTTCGCGTCGTTGTCGTCCTCGGTGGCGGTGACGCTGCTGGTCACGCTGCCGTAGCCGCCGCCGCTCGCCGTGTGGGCGATGTCGGCGGTGCCGTCGTCGCCGTCGTCGTCCTCCTTCGCTTCGAGGGTGACGGTCTGGTCCGTGTTCCAGTTGCCGGCGGTGAAGGTCAGCGAGCCGCCGGTCTTCACGCTGATGTCCGCGTCCTGCGTGCCCGTGGTGCTCCGCGCTATGGTCAGGATCACGCTGGCGCTGGGCTTGGTCGCGAGCTTGACCTCGTAGGTGGCGGTCGAGCCTTCCGCCACCGACACGTCCGACGAGCTGAAGGTGAAGCCCTTGGCGTCGTTGTCGTCCTCCGTCGCGGCGACGGTGCCGCTGACGCTGGCGTAGCCGCCGCCGCTGGCGGTGTGCGCGATGTCCGCCGTGCCGTCGTCGCCGTCGTCGTCCTCCTTCGCTTCGAGGGTGACGGTCTGGTCCGTGTTCCAGTTCGACGTGGTGAAGGTCAGCGAGCCGCCGGTCTTCACGCTGAGGTCCGCGTCGTGGGTGCCGGATGTGCTGCGGGCGACGGTGACCGTGACGCTGGCGGAGGGCTTGGTCGCCAGCTTGACTTCGTAAGTGGCGGTGGAGCCTTCCGCCACCGACACGCTCGCCGAACTGAAGGTGAACCCCTTGGCGTCGTTGTCGTCCTCCGTCGCGGCGACGGTGCCGGTGACGCTGGCGTAGCCGCCGCCGCTCGCCGTGTGGGCGATGTCGGCGTCGCCGTCGTCGCCGTCTTCGTCTTCGGCGGCCGCCAGCGTCACGGTCTGGTCGGTGTCCCAGCTGTCGGTGGTGAACGTGAGGGACGCGCCGGCGCTCACGCTGAGGTCCGCGTCATGGGTGCCGGTCGTGCTGCGGGCGACGGCCACCGTGACGCTCGCGGACGGCTTGGTGGCGAGCTTGACCTCGTAGGTCGCCGTCGATCCTTCCGTCACGGACACGTTCGCCGAGCTGAAGGTGAAGCCCTTGGAATCGTTGTCGTCCTCCGTCGCGGCGACGGTGCCGGTGACGCTGGCGTAGCCGCCGCCGGTCGCGGTGTGGCCGATGTCGGCGGTGCCGTCGTCGCCGTCGTCGTCTTCCTTCGCCTCAATGGTGACGGTCTGGTCGGTGTCCCAGTTGTCGGTCGTGAATGTGAGGGACGCGCCCGCGTTCACGCTGAGGTCAGAGTCCTGGGTGCCGGCTGTGCTCCGCGCCACCGTCACCGTGACGCTGGCAGAGGGCTTGGTGGCCAGCTTGACTTCGTAGGTGGCGGTGGAGCCTTCCGCCACCGAGACGCTCGCCGACGAGAAGGTTAAGCCCTTGGCGTCGTTGTCGTCCTCCGTCGCGGTCACGGTGCCGGTGATGCTCCCGTACCCGCCGCCGCTGGCGCTGTGCGCGATGTCGGCAGTGCCGTCGTCGCCGTCGTCGTCCTCCTTGGCCTCGAGCGTCACCGTCTGGTCCGTGTCCCAGTTGACCGCGGTGAAGGTCAGCGAGCCGCCGGTGTTGACGCTGATGTCCGCGTCCTGCGTGCCGGTGGTGCTCCGCGCTATGGTCAGGGTCACGCTGGCGCTGGGCTTGGTCGCGAGCTTGACCTCGTAGGTGGCGGTCGAGCCTTCCGCCACCGACACGTCCGACGAGCTGAAGGTGAAGCCCTTGGTGTCGTTGTCGGCCTCGTTGGCGGTGACGCTGCCGGTCACGCTGTCGTAGCCCCCGCCGCTCGCCGTGTGGGCGATGGCCGCGGTGCCGTCTTCCCCGTCGTCGTCCTCCTTCGCCTCGAGGGTCACCGTCTGGTCCGTGTCCCAGTTGGTCGCGGTGAACGTCAGCGAGCCGCCGGTCTTCACGCTGAGGTCCGAGTCCTGCGTGCCGGTGCTGCTGCGGGCGACGGCCACCGTGACGCTGGCCGTGGGCTTGGTGGCCAGCTTGACCTCGTAGGCGGCGGTGGAGCCTTCCCCCACCGAGACGCTCGCCGACGAGAAGGTGAGGCCTTTGGCGTCGTTGTCGTCCTCCGTCGCGGTGACGGTGCCCGTAACGCTGCCGTAGCCGCCGCCGCTGGCGGTGTGGGCGATGGCCGCGGTGCCGTCTTCTCCGTCGTCGTCCTCCTTCGCCTCCAGGGTGACGGTCTGGTCGGTGCTCCAGTTGCCGGCGGTGAAGGTCAGCGTTCCGCCGGTCTTGACGCCGAGGTCCGAGTCCTGCGTGCCGGTCGTGCTTCGCGCTATGGTCAGGGTCACGCTGGCGGTGGGCTTGGTGGCGAGCTTGACTTCGTAGGTGGCGGTCGATCCCTCGGTCACCGTCACGTTCGACGAAGAGAAGGTGAAGCCCTTCGTGTCGCTGTCGTCCTCCGTCGCCGTGACGGTGCCGGTGACGCTGCCGTAGCCGCCGCCGCTGGCCGTGTGCGAGATGTCGGCGGTGCCCTCGTCGCCGTCGTCGTCTTCCTTGGCCTCGAGGGTCACTGTCTGGTCGGTGTCCCAGTTGGACGTGGTGAAGGTCAGCGAGCCGCCGGTCTTCACGCTGAGGTCCGCGTCGTGGGTGCCGGATGTACTGCGGCCGACGGTGACCGTGACGCTGGCGGATGGCTTGGTGGCCAGCTTGACCTCGTAGGTGGCGGTCGAGCCTTCCGCCACCGACACGTCCGACGAACTGAAGGTGAATCCCTTGGTGTCGCTGTCGTCCTCGGTCGCCGTGACGGTGCCGGTGACGCTGCCGTAGCCGCCGCCGCTGGCCGTGTGCGAGATGTCGGCGGTGCCCTCGTCGCCGTCGTCGTCTTCCTTGGCCTCGAGGGTCACTGTCTGGTCGGTGTCCCAGTTGGACGTCGTGAAGGTCAGCGAGCCGCCGCTCTTCACGCTGAGGTCCGAGTCGTGGCTGCCGGATGTGCTGCGGGCGACGGTGACCGTGACGCTGGCGGATGGCTTGGTGGCCAGCTTGACCTCGTAGGTGGCGGTGGAGCCTTCCGCCACCGACACGTCCGACGAACTGAAGGTGAATCCCTTGGTGTCGTTGTCGGCCTCGGTGGCGGTGACGCTGCCGGTCACGCTGTCGTAGCCCCCGCCGCTCGCCGTGTGGGCGATGGCCGCGGTGCCGTCCTCCCCGTCGTCGTCCTCCTTCGCCTCGAGGGTCACCGTCTGGTCGGTGTCCCAGTCGGTCGCGGTGAACGTCAGCGAGCCGCCGGTTTTCACGCTGAGGTCCGAGTCCTGCGTGCCGGTGCTGCTGCGGGCGACGGCCACCGTGACGCTGGCCGTGGGCTTGGTGGCCAGCTTGACCTCGTAGGTGGCCGTGGTGCCTTCCCCCACCGAGATGCTCGCCGACGAGAAGGTGAAGCCCTTGGCGTCGTTGTCGGCCTCCGTCGCGGTGACGCTGCCGGTCACGCTGCCGTAGCCCCCGCCGCTCGCCGTGTGGGCGATGGCCGCGGTGCCGTCGTCCCCGTCGTCGTCCTCCTTCGCCTCGAGGGTCACCGTCTGGTCCGTGTCCCAGTTGGCCGCGGTGAACGTCAGCGTTCCGCCGGTCTTGACGCTGATGTCGCCGTCCTGGTTCCCCGTCGCCTTGCGAGCCGCCGTCACCGTCACGCTGGCGGACGGCTTGGTCACCAGCTTGACTTCGTACGTGGCCGTGGCGCCTTCTGTCACCGTCACGTTCGACGAAGAGAAGGTGAAGCCCTTAGTGTCGCTGTCGTCCTCGGTTGCGGTGACGGTGCCCGTCACGCCGTCGTAGCCTCCCCCGCTGGCGGTGTGGGCGATGGCCGCGGTGCCGTCCTCCCCGTCGTCGTCCTCCTTCGCCTCGAGGGTCACCGTCTGGTCCGTGTTCCAGTTGTCGGCGGTGAAGGTCAGCGAGCCGCCCGTCTTCACGCCGAGGTCCGCGTCCTGGGCGCCGGTGGCGCTCCGCGCCACGGTGACCGTCACGCTGGCCGTCGGCTTGGTCGCCAGCTTCACCTGGTAGGCCGCGCTGGAGCCCTCCGTCACGGAGACGTTCACCGACGAGAAGGCGAAGCCCTTCGCGTCGTTGTCCGACTCGGTTGCAGTCACCGTGCCGGTGACGCTTCCGTAGCCGCCGCCGGTCGCCGTGTGGGCGATGTCGGCCGTGCCGTCTTCCCCGTCGTCGTCCTCCTTCGCTTCGAGGGTGACGGTCTGGTCGGTGTTCCAGTTGTCGGTAGTGAACGTCAGCGAACCGCCGGTCTTGACGCCGAGGTCCGCGTCCTGCGTGCCGGCCGTGCTGCGGGCGACGGTCACCGTGACGCTGCCGGACGGCCTGGTCGCGAGCTTGACCTCGTAGGCGGCCGTGGCGTCCTCCGTCACGGACACGTTGGACGACGAGAACGTGAAGCCCTTGGTGTCGTTGTCGTCCTCCGTGGCGGTGAGGCTGCCCGTCACGCTGCCGTAGCCGCCGCCGCTCGCCGTGTGCGAGAAGTCCGCCGTGCCGTCGTCGCCGTCGTCGTCTTCCTTGGCTTCCAGCGTCACCGTCTGGTCCGTGCTCCAGTCGGCCGTGGTGAAGGTCAGGGACGCGCCGGTCCTGACGCCGAGGTCCGCGTCCTGCGTGCCGGCCGTGCTGCGGGCGACGGTCACCGTGACGGTGCCGGACGGCTTGGTCGCGAGCTTCACTTTGTAGGTGGCGGTCGATCCCTCTGCCACCGTCACGCCCATCGGGGAGAAGGTGAAGCCCTTGGCGTCGTTGTCGTCCTCGGTCGCCGTGACGCTGCCGGTAATGCTTGCGTAGTCGCCGCCGCTCGCGGTGTGGGCGATCGTCGCGGTGCCGTCGTCGCCGTCGTCGTCCTCGGCGGCCGCCAGCGTCACCGTCTGGTCCGTGTTCCAGTTGCTTGTCGTGAAGGTCAGCGAGGCGCCGCTGCTCACGGTCAGATCGGTGTCGTGGCCGCTGCCTGCCTCGCGCACCACCGACACCGTGACGCTGGCCGTGGGCTCGGTGGCGAGCTGCACCATGTAGGTCTGCGTCCCGCCTTCCGGCACGGAGACGGATGACGACGAGAAGCTGAACCCTGGCGGCGTCTTCGGCGTGGCCGACGCTTCGTCGGAGGCTGCGCCCGCGACATCGTTGAAGGCGCGCACCTGGAAGGTGTGCGCGGTGCCGTTGGTGAGGCCGGTGACGGTGTAGCTGGTGGTGTCCTTGTCGCTGTCCGTCATGTCCGTCCAGCTTCCGTAGCCGCCGGTGGTCTTGTAGCGGTACTGCCACTTGCTGTAGGTCAAGGACTCCGCGCCTTGAGCCGCATCCCACGACAGGGCGGCGCTGGCATTCCCACCGGTTGCGGAGAGGCTGGGTGGCTTGGACGGCGGATCGTCGTCGTCGACTTCCCAAAGCGGCACATCTCGCACACGAACCCCTGTGGACTCGGTGTAGCCGCCGCCAGTAGCCGTGTGGGTGAAAACGGCCTTGCTCCGCACCGCATCTGCATCCTCCTTGGAGCGGATCGTGACTTTCTGAAGGGTGGAATAGTTGGCCACCGTGAAGGTCAGGGTGTTCTGGTCGCCCTGCGTATCCGGGTCCGTGTCCACCGAGATGTCGGTGTCCCCGGACTTGTAGGTGATCGTCACCGTCACAGCCGCTGTCGGCTCCTCCGTCAGCCAGACCTCGTACTCCCCCTTCCGGCCTTCCGGCCCGTTGATCGTCTGCTGCAAAAAGTTGCCGGTGACCTCGCCATCGAATTCTTCAACGATCACAACTTTGGTCTTCGACACGCTGTCGTACCCGCCGCCGCTGCCGCTGTGTTGGATTGCGCAAAGGTCGTCTGTAGTGTCGGAGTCGGTCTGCCCGGTCATTCGCACCGTCTGCGCGGTGCTCCAGTTCGAGGTCGTGAAGGTCAGCGTGTTCTGGTCGCCGCTCGCGTTAAGGTCGGTATCGACGGTCCAAGCGCCCGAATGAGGACACGGTGCGCCTTCGCCGATCGTCACGGTCACATCCGCAGACGGCAGGCTCGTCAGTTTGACGGTGTAGTCATGCGACCGGCCCTCCCAAGGCAACCAGTAGCCGCCCGAGTCGGTCCTGCCGGTCCAGGTCAGCGTGATGTCCTGCGCATGGGTCGCGGTTGCCGGCAAGACCGCGGCGGCGAAGAGAAGCAAGCACAGCGTGAGGCGTCCGGCGGCGCGCACGGCCCCGGACCGCGAGCGGGTGTGCTCGGGCGCCCCTAGGACCCCGACCGTCGGGGTCCCCCGCTTCGGCACAAGCAGGGCGGAGGCCCTGCCCGAGGGCGGGCCTTGGTCAGCAGCGCAGACGCACATTCCCGTCATGGCGATGCCCTACCTCTCCGCTCGTCCTCCCCGCCAGATGCGTGCCACGGCTCAAGGCTCCTTTGCACTTCGCCAACGCGATGAAGCGACCATCGAGACCCTACACCAACTAGCTCGGTAAGTGAACTAAAGGTGTCGTATCAATGGTTTTAGGGTGGACAAACTGGCGTGCGTTCGATCAGGACGACGCACGACGACGTATGAGGCAAGACGTAGAGCACCAGTGCATCGACTCACCCCGGCCGATGTTCCCTGACGAAGGCGACAGCTGATGAGCAAGCGCGAGCGCGGCCCAAGTCTCATCCGGTGCGACTCGATCACCAGATCGACTTCCACGCCGCCGCAGGGCGTTTCCGCCAACGGAGGTTTCGCCGATGGGACGACCGACGCCGACCTTGGACATCACGCCGGAGCAGCGCAAGGCGCTGGAAGCGGTGACGCGGCAGCCGACGGCGGCGCAGCGGGACCACCGGCGGGCGGCGATCGTGCTGCGCCGCGCCGACGGGCTCAGCCAGACGGCGACGGCGCGCGATCTCGGCGTCAGCCGCCCGTCGGTGGTCAAGTGGGAGAAGCGCTTCCGCGAGGCGGGCGTGGCCGGGCTCGCGGACGCGCCGGGGCGGGGGCGCAAGCCGAGCATCGCCCCGGAGGTGCGCGAGCGGATCATCGTCGGCGCCACGCAGCCGCCGCCGAACCGGACGCGCTGGTCGGTGCGCAGCATGGCGCGGGAGGCCGGGGTGTCCAAGGACACGGTGCAGCGGCTGTGGAGCGCCAACGACATGAGGCCGCACCCGATGCGCGCGTTCAAGGTCGAACGATCCGCGCTTCGAGGAGAAGTTGCAGCGATGCATACGGCTGTCCCGGCCAGGGTTGTTGCGGCGGCAACCATCCGTGATCGGGTTCCGCGCCTAAGGCGTCGCCCAGATCCGGGTCTGTCCAATCCCGTAGATAGACCGCGCGCCCCGCCCGATCTGCGCGTCAAGGCGCATCTTGGTGCCGCGCGGATCGGATGGGCATGAGCAAGCCGATCTCCGTCTTGTCCAGCGCAGAGGCCGGGCCGCAACGGGAGCGGCTCAGCGTTGTGCGGGGATGTCAGCGGCGGCAGACCCGTCATGGACGCGGGTGCCATCGATGCCGGCCCGGATCTCGCGATACGCCGCCTCGTCGAGTTTGAAGCGCGAGAACAGAATCGCGCCGATGGTGTAGCAGATCAGCGGGAACAGGCCGTAGAGGCCTGCGATCCACACCTGCACGCTCATCGTCTGCGGCTGGTTGGGCACGAACCCGGACCACTCCAGGACGAAGCCGGTGAGCGCCAGCATCACGCCGATGGCGCTCTTGTAGACGAAGTTCCAGGCGGCGAAGTAGGAGCCTTCCTTGCGCTCGCCGGTCAAGTGCTCGTCGTAGTCGATCACGTCGCCCTGCACGGACGGCCCCACCGTGCCGCCGCAGCCGGCGGCGAGGCCGGCGAAGACCGCCAGCACAAACATCGTGCCGAGGCGGATGTCCGGGTCGATGAACGGCAGCGCGAACATGCCGCCGAAGGACAACCCGGTCAGCAGCATGGAGAACATCCACAGCCGCACCTTGCCGACCCGCCGCGACAGCGGGATCCACAGCGGCACCGAGAATGCCGACGGGACCATGTAGAAGAGGATCACCAGCGGCGCCATCAGCGGGGCGCCGACGATGTATTGGCACACGTACAGCGTCAGCACGCCGATGGCCGCCGAGCCGATGTTCTCGATGAACGTGACGATGATGAGCAGCCGCGAATGCTCGTTGCGCCACACGTCCGCGAACGCCTTGAGCGGGTTCGCGCCGATGCGGCCCTGGAACTCCGGCCGCTCGCGCAGCCGCGTCACGGCGAAGAGGATGGCCAGCGCCATGAAGGCCACCGCCGGCAGGGCCAGTTCGAAGGCTCTCGCGCGCGCCGTCTCCGGTCCCTCCGCCTCCGCGCCGATCAGCAGCTGCATGGTCGCGAGGCAGAAGATCGAGCCGAAGGTGTAGAAGCCGTGCCGGAAGCCGAACAGGCGGCTGCGCTCGTGGTAGTCCGTCGAGAGTTCCGCGCCGAGCGAAAGATGCGGCACGAAGAAGGCGGTCATCATCGAGTAGAAGCCGATGATCGCGGCCGCCATCCAGATCGTCAGCGCCGTGCCCGCGAGGCCCTCCGGCGGCGCGAAGATCATCAGGAAGGCGCCGCTGATCGGCACGATGCTCGCCGCCATCCAGACGCGCCGCCTGCCGAGCCGCGAGCGCGTCCGATCCGAGAGGTAGCCGACCAGCGGGTCCGAGATCGCATCCCAGACTCGGGAGGCGCTGAAGATCAGTCCCATCGCGAGCGGCGAGATCAGCAGCACGTCGGTGGAGAACTTCATCACGTACAGGCCGATCAGGAGATACATGTAGCCGGCGCCGAGGCCGGGAACGCCGTAGGCGAAGACCGTGCTGCGCGGCAGGCGGTCCGGTTTCATCGGAACCCGTACGCCTGCGCCGGCAGCCAGGTGGCGAGCGCTTCGAAGTTGAAGATGATGGCGAGGCCGACGAGCTGGATGACGATGAACGGCACCACGCCGCGGTAGATCACGTTGAGGTCCACCCCCGGCGGCGCGATGCCGCGCAGGTAGAAGAGCGCGCCGCCCACCGGCGGCGTCAGGAAGCTCGTCTGCAGGCACACGGCGAACATCACCGTGAACCACACCGGATCGAATTGCAGCGCCTCCACCACCGGCGCCACCAGCGGCAGGATGATGAGGGTGAGTTCCAGCCAATCCAGGAAGAAGCCCAGGATGAACGTGGCGATCAGGATGCAGATGACGATGCCCACCGGCCCGAACGGCAGGCCGAGCAGGGCGCGCTCGATGAGTTCGTCGCCGCCGAGGCCGCGCAGCACCAGCGTGAAGCAGACCGCGCCGAGGATGGCCGCGAAGATGAACGCCGTGGTGCGCGAGGTCTCCTCCACCACATCCGCCATCACCTTGCGGCTGAGCGAGCCCTTCGCTGCGGCCAGGAGCAGCGCGCCGAAAGCGCCCACGCCCGCCGCCTCGGTGGGCGTCGCCAAGCCGAAGAAGATGCTGCCGAGCACGGCCAGGATCAGGAACGCCGCCGGCACCACGGCAAGGAACAGCTGCCATGCCGCCCGCCAGTCCATCGGCTCGGCTGGCACCGCGGGCGCATGGGCGGGCTTGAGCCAACCGACGCCGAGCAGATAGACGATGTACAGGCCGCCGAGCAGGACACCCGGCAACAGCGCGCCGAGGAACAGATCGCCCACGCTCATCGCCATGCGATCCGCCATCACCACCAGCATGATGCTCGGCGGGATGAGGATGCCGAGGGTGCCGACCGCGCACACGGTTCCCGATGCGAGGTGCTTGTCGTAGCGGTTCTCCAGCATCACCGGCAGCCCCAAGAGGCCGAGCAATACGACGGACGCGCCGATGATCCCGGTGGACGCCGCCAGCAGCACGCCGATCAGCGTCACCGTGACGGCGAGGCCGCCGCGCACCGGCCCGAGCAGGCGGGCGAAGCCGGTGAGCAGATTGCGGGCGATGCCGGAGCGGTCCAGGAGCACGCCCATGAAGATGAACATGGGCAGCGCCACCATCACCCAGTTCTCCATCACATCCCAGATTCGGTCCACGCTCATCGACGTGTAGAGCCAGTCCACGTTGGTGGGGATGGCGAAGTCCACCTCAAGGATGATGGCGAGCGCAGTGAAGACGGCGGCGAGGCCGCCCAGAACCCAGGCGATGGGATAGCCCGTGAAGACGAGGCCGATGAAGGCGACGATCATCAAGAGCGCGAGGACTTCGGCGCCCGTCACTTGGCCTCCCCGCCCTCCGTCTTGAGGAACGCCCACAACCGACTGAGGCGCGACACCATGGCAACGAGCAGCAGCAGGAAGGCGGCCGGCAGCACGCCTTTCACCAGCCAGCGCAGCGGCAGGCCGCCGGGCGATGGCGACACCTCCGAGGCACTGAAGCTGTGCATCACGAAGGGCGCCGCGAACACCAGCACCACGGCGACGAAGGGCAAGAGGAGCAGCAGCGTGCCGTAGAGCTCGATCCACGCCTGCATGCGCGGGCGCAGCTTCGCGGAGACGAGATCGATGCGGATGTGGGCATCCACGCGATAGGCGTAGGCGATGGCGAGCATGAAGGCGGCGGCGTTCAGGTGCCATTGCAGCTCCTCCAGCTCGATCCGCCCCTCGCCGAAGACGTAGCGCAGCGTGACGTTGAAGACGATCACCGCGAGCAGCACGACCCACAGCCAGCTCGCGAGCCGGCCGATGGCGGTGAGCGCCCGATCAAGCGTCCACGACAACCGCGTCTGCGGCAGCTCGATTCCCGTCACGTCTCAAAAGTCCTTCGGCAGATAGGCGAGCCGCCGCCAATGCTGGTAGGTCTCTTGGAAGGCGCGCTGCGATTGCAGCACGGCAGCGAAGTCGGCATCGCGGGCCGCTTCCTCGTCCAGCACTTCCACCGTCGTTTCCTTGAGCACGGCCAGCAGTTCGTCCGGCAAGGTGCTGGCGGTGACGCCGATGTCCGCGAAACCGGCCACCACCGGGCCTTGCAGCCACTCGGTGAGGCCGAGGCTGCGGGCGACGGAGCCGGTGCAGACCGCATCGATGAGATCGCGGTCCGCCGCCGCGATGCCGCGCCAGACATCGCGATTGACGATCAGGTGCGTGGCGCTGAACGGCTGATGCCAGCCCGGGAAGTAGTTGTACTTGGCGATGCGGTTGAAGCCGAGCGCCTGGTCCGTGATCGGCTGCGAGAACTCGGTGGCGTCGATGACGCCGGTCTCCAGAGCCTGGAAGATCTCGCCCGCCGGCAGCATGGTGATCGACGCGCCGACGCGGTCCATCACCTTGCCGCCGAGCCCAGCGAAGCGGATCTTGAGGCCTTGCAGGTCCTCGCTCGAACGCAGCGGAAAGCGGAACCAGCCGGCGGTTTCCGGGCCGGAGATGCCGCACAGCACCGGGTGCGTATCGAGTTTCGCGTAGATGCCCTCCGCCAGCGCCTTGCCCGTGGTTTCGCCGTCGCCGAAGAACCACCAGCCGATGTAGGCCCATGGATCCAAGCCGAATGGGGTTGCGCCGAACAGCGCCGAGGCCGGCATCTTGCCCTGGTCGTAGCCGAGCCAGGTGAAGCCAGCCTGCACCTTGCGGTCCCGCACCGCATCGGTGATGGCGAATGCGGGGGCCAGCTCGCCGGGGTCGTAGAGGTCGAGGCGGATCGCGCCGGCGGTGGAGGACGCCAAGGTCTCGGCCAGCCAGACCGGCGTCTCGCCGCTGCCCGGCAGATTGCGCGCCGCGCTGAGCGGCACCCGCCAGCGGATGCGCACCGCCTCGTCCGAGTTCGCCACGGTGGCGACTTGCGTCCCGCCGCTGCCCGGCGGACGCAGGGCAAGAGTCGCCAGAGCGCCGACGAGGAAGGCGACGCCGGCGGCGATCAGCACCGCCCTCCCAGTGAACATGCGCGGCTGCCGGCTAGCGGATGGCGATGGGGTTGATAATCATCTGCACGGCGCCCTTGACCTTGGCATGGCCGAGCACGAACAGGAACTCGAACGCGCCGTCGCGCACCAGCGGACCGGTGTTCATCGTCTCCAGGATGTAGATGCCGTTCTCCTTCAGCAGGATGACGTGGCCTTGGAACGGGCGCGTTGGATCGGGCGGCGGCACCACGTCCAGACCCCAAGTATCGGCACCCGCGGCGACGATGTTCTTGCCCGCCAGATAGCTCGCCACCTCCTCGTGCTGGCCCGGCTCGGCGGCGACCCAGGTGTCCGGGTCGCTCAAGAGCTTGGCATCCGTCCAGCCGGTGTGGAACAGCACCACGTCGCCTTCGCGAATCGGCGTGCCCTGCTTCTCCTCCACCGCCTGCACATCCTCCACGGTGAAGAACTGCCCCGCCTCCATGCTGTCGACGCCGAAGTGCCCCGCCATGTCGAGCAGCACGCCGCGCGCCACCAGCGGCGGCACCTTCTCGATGCCGAGCTTGGTGAGGCCCGTGATGCCGGCGAAGTCTCTGGCGTGGTTGCAGTTGTAGTACATGCCGTCCGGACCGCCGATGTGGCCAAGGCCGTCGATCTGCGGGCCGATGCCGAACCAGCCTTGGAAGACATCGTCGTTGTAGACCGCGTTCGGAAACGGCCGCGCGCCTTCCTGCTGGTTGGGCTGCACCACCTGCAAGCTTAAGCCCCGCGGCGGAAACGCCGGGGTGGTGTCGTCGATGGTGATGCCGAGGCTGTAGACCTTGCCGGTGCGGATGAGCTTGGCGGCCGCCAGCACGCTCTCCCGCGTGATCAGATTGGCCGAGCCGATCTCGTCCTCGGCGCCCCAGCGCGACGGCTCGCACTCTTCTACGGCGACCGCCGGCAGCGTCGCCAGCACGCCGACGGCCAACGCGCCGAATGCCGGTGCAATGTTCATGCGGTACCCCTCCTACCCTTGCCGCGGTGTGCGACTGCCGTATTGTGGCAACTAGACAGGCGGTTGTCGCCGCCCCATTCGGCTAGACTCCCGCCCAGCCCCGCCGCCCCCGAAAGCCGATGTTCGACTCTCTTGCCAACCGGCTGACCAAGACCCTGCGCAGCGTCGCCGGGCGCAACCGCCTGACCGAGGACAACATCCAGAGCTCGGTGCGGCAGGTGCGCATCGCGCTGCTCGAGGCCGATGTCGCGCTTTCCGTCGTCCGCCAGTTCACGGCCGACGTGCAGCGGCGGGCGGTGGGCCAGGAAGTGCTCGCTTCGCTGCAGCCCGGCCAAGCGTTCGTCAAGGTGGTCCACGAAGAGCTGGTGCGCCTGATGGGCGATGCCAACGACGCCCTGGATCTCGCCGCCACGCCGCCGGCGGTGGTGCTCATGGCCGGTCTGCAAGGCGCCGGAAAGACCGCCACCGTCGCCAAGCTGGCGCGTTTTCTCAAGGAGCGGGAACGCAAGCGCGTCGCCGTGGTGAGCGCCGACGTGTACCGGCCGGCAGCCATCGAGCAGCTCGAAACGCTCGCTTCGGAAGCCGGGGCGAGATTCGTGCCGAGCACGGCCGAAGAGAACCCCGTCGCCATCGCCGAGCGGGCGCTTGCCGACGCCCGCCGCCAGTTCGACGACGTGCTGATCGTCGATACCGCCGGGCGGCTCGGTGTTGACGAGGCGATGATGGAAGAGATCGCGGCGCTGCACAAAGCGGTCGACCCCGTGGAGACGCTCTTCGTGGTGGATGCGATGACCGGCCAGGACGCCGCCCTCACCGCCAAGGCGTTCCACGCAGCGCTGCCGCTCACCGGCGTCGTGCTCGCCAAGGCCGACGGCGATGCGCGCGGCGGCGCGGCGCTGTCCGTGCGCGCCGTCACCGGCAAGCCGATCAAGTTCCTCGGCGTCGGCGAGCGCAGCGATGCCTTGGAGGCCTTCCACCCCGAACGGGTGGCGTCGCGCATCCTCGGCATGGGCGACATGCTGTCGCTCATCGAAGAAGCCGAACGCAAGGTGGATCGCCGCAAGGCGGAGCGGTTCGCCGGCAAACTGAAGCGGCGGCAGAAATTCGATCTGGTGGACCTGCGCGAGCAGATCCGCCAGATGGCGGACCTAGGCGGCGTCGAGAGCATGCTGGAGAAGCTGCCCGGCGCCGACATGCTGAGCGCCGCCAAGCGCGATCAGGTCGACGACGGGCGCTTCCGCCGCATGGGCGTCATCATCGACTCGATGACGCCCCAGGAGCGGCACTTCCCGGACGTGATCAACGGCTCGCGCAAGCGGCGCATCGCGCGCGGCAGCGGCACCACGATCCAGGACGTGAACCAGGTGCTGAGGCAGCACAAGCAGATGCAGAAGACCATGAAGAAGGTCGGCCGCAAGAGCGGCATGCAGAAGATGATGCGCGGCATGGCCGCGGCCCAGGGCGGGCGTCCGCCGACCGCCAAGCGCCGCCGGCGGCGGTAGCCGACGGGCCTCGAGCCAGCCGGCGCGGTTCAGCGACCGGCGCGGCGACGCAGCGTCTCGATGGGATTGCGGTAGTCGACGGTGCCGACCCCGAAGTTGGTGAGCTGGTAGCCGAGCAGCCGCTGCAAGGGCTCGGGCATGTCGAGCACCACGTCCGCCGGCACGCCGATGAACTGGTTCTCGCGCTGCTTGAGCCACGCCAGATTGAAGTTCAGGTTGATCGAGCGCCTCATGCGGTCCGCGGTCGAGTTGGGACCGCCGGCGTGCCAGAGCGCACCATGCCAGACAAGCAGCGAGCCGGCCTTGGCCTCCACCGGCACGGTCTTCGCGGCGGGATCCACCGGCGGCTTGCGCTTGTGGCTGCCGGGCACGACCAGCGTCGCGCCGTTGTCCGCGGTGAAGTCGTCGAGGGCGGTGAGCGTGTTCGCGACCAGCGGCTGCGCCGGGCGCGGCAGGGGATAGTGGCCATCGTCCATGTGCAGGCGCTGCGCCACATCGCCGGGCGCGGGACGCATCGCCACCACGCTGGAGATCTGGAAGTCCGGGCCGAGGATGGCCTCGATGACGGCGAGCAGCACCGGTTCGGTGATGAGGTCGTCGACGGCGCGGGTCTTCTCGAGCAGGTTGTGCGTATGCCGGCTGAACGGCCCGTCGCCGCGATCCACCTTCGGCATGGCATCGAAGATCGGCGCCAGATCGTCGCGCAGCCGCTGCACCCGCGCCGGGTCGATGAAGTCCGGCACCACGGCATAGCCGACGTCCATCACCTGGGCCGCCACCGTCTGGACGTCCACCCGCTCCTGCACCGCCTGAGCCGCCATGGGATAGGCTCCCCAATCCGCATTCAACGGCGCACATCGTAACGGAACGCGCTGCCGGTTGCGTTGCGGGCCTTGCATCCCTAGAATCGCGCGCCTTTCACCAGCGGCGCATGCGGGCGGGCGATTTGGTCACTATTCGATTGGCGCGCCACGGCGGCAAGAAGCACCCCTTCTTCCATGTCACCGTGGCCGAGAAATCCGCGAAGCGGGACGGTCGTTTCATCGAGCGGATCGGTTTCTACAACCCCTTGGCGCGGGGCCAGGAGGAGGAGCTGCGCATCGACATCGAGCGCGCCGACTACTGGCTCGGCATCGGTGCGCAGCCCACCGAGCGAGCCGCGAAGCTGATCGGGCGCTGGCGCAGGCTGCAAACGTCCGCAGCGGGCCTGCCAGGCACCGAAGCCGCCTCCGCCGAAGCGGCGCCGGCCTAAGGGACGGCGCCACGATGGCCGATCCGGTCGTCATCGGCGCGATCGGCGGCCCGTTCGGCGTCAAAGGGTGGGTTCATGTGAAGTCCTTCACCGCACCGCCGGACAATCTGCTCGCCTACCGGCCCTGGCTGCTCCGCCAAGGCGAAAACTGGGTGAACGCGGACCCCGAGGCGCGCGCCCACGGCGCGGCATTCGTGGCCCGCTTTCCCGGCTGCGCGGACCGCGATCGCGCGGCGGATCTGCGCGGCGCGGAGATCGGCGTCGAGGCGGATGCCCTGCCGCCCCCCGAACCGGACGAGTACTACTGGCGCGATCTGGTCGGCTGCGCGGTGGTCGCCGACGGCGCGGACGCTCCCTTCGGGCACGTCGGCCGCGTCTTCGACACGCCAGCCCACGACGTTCTGGTGATCCAATGCACTGGCGGCGAGCACATGATTCCGTTCGTCGCGGAAGTGGTGCACGGCGTCGATGCTGGCGCCAAGCGCATCATGGTGGTCGCGGACCACAAGCCGCCAGCATGAAGGCCGCCGTCGTCAGCCTGTTCCCCGAGATTCTCGAAGCGGCGCTGGGGGTCGGCATCGTCGGCCGGGCCAAGCGCGAAGGCCGCTTCCAATGCGCCATCGAGAGCCCCAGAGACCACGCCGAAGACGCCCGCAGGACCATCGACGACCGACCGTTCGGGGGCGGCCCCGGCATGGTGATGATGGCGGAACCGCTGCGCCGCGCCGTAGCCGCGGCCAAGACCGCGACGTTGCCGACCGCTCCGGTCATCCTGCTCACGCCCCAGGGCGAACGCTTCGATCAGCGCGCCGCCCTTCGCTTGGCGCGCACGCCGGGCTTCGTGCTGGTCGCCGCCCGCTACGAAGGCGCGGACGAGCGATTCGCCCAGAGCGTCGTGGATTACGAACTGTCGGTCGGCGACTACGTGCTCTCCGGCGGCGAACCGGCGGCCTTGGCGGTGCTCGACGCGGTCGTGCGCCTGCTGCCCGGCGCGGTCGGCAATCCGGCTTCCACCGCCGAGGACTCGTTCGCCGACGCCCTGCTCGACCATCCGCACTACACGCGCCCGGAGCGGGACAGCCACGGAGCGCCCCCGCATGTCCTGCTTTCCGGCGACCACGCCGCCATCGCCCGCTGGCGCCGCCGGGAAGCGCTGGCGCGCACTTGGCGGCGGCGTCCGGACCTGCTGCTGGACCGAGACCTCGCGGCGACCGACCGCGCCATGCTCGCGGACCTCTTCCGGCAAGCAGCCCTCGCTTGAATCCCACTACCGAAACCCACCCGCATAGCAACAGGAGGCAGACATGCACCGCAACCAAGTGATCGAAGATTTCGAGCGCCAGCAGCTCAAGGACGACTTGCCCGCATTCGGGCCGGGCGACACGGTGGTGGTGCAGGTGCGCGTCAGGGAAGGCAGCCGGGAACGCTTGCAGGCATTCGAGGGCGTGGTGATCGGCAAGCGCAACCGCGGCCTCAACTCCGCCTTCACCGTGCGCAAGATGTCCCACGGGGTGGGGGTTGAGCGCACGTTCCAGACGCACAGTCCGCTGATCGCCTCCATCGCCGTGACGCGGCGCGGCGACGTGCGCAAGGCGAAGCTGTACTACCTGCGGGAGCGGCGCGGCCGGGCGGCCCGCATCCGCGAGAAGATCTGAACGCCGCCTGCCGAGGCGGGTGACCCAGCTTGCCAGGGGGCGGAATGCGAAGGGGAGATACCCGCCTGACAAGCTGGCTCTCCCGGCGCCGGGAGAGGCGACCGGCGCCGGGGGGTCCGCTGTTCTCCGGCATCGCTGCCGAGCGGAATTCGCGGACTTGCATCGCCTGATGCAGACATCGTGCCAAGCGGCATCTGCGCGGGCTGTTCCCACGCCTTCAGTTATTATTTCAATGACTTAAGGAATCAATGCGAACTGCCAATGGTCGCCAAGTGAGCGCTCCCAGCACGGAACCTATGCACCACAGTGGTGCGATCGACGCCCACTTGGACCATCTGTGGCTGGAACGCGGGCTGAGCCAGGCCACGCTGACCGGCTACCGCCAGGACCTCGCCGCGTTCGCCCGTTGGCTCGACCGCGACCTCGCCACCGCCACCGAAGCGGACCTGCAGTCATACTTGGCAGGGCGCCTCGCAGCCAAGGCCTCGGCCCGCTCCGTCGCGCGCTTTCTGTCGGCGGCGCGCGGCTTCTACCGTCGCGCGGTGGAAACCGGGAGCATGGCCGCGGACCCCACTGCCAACCTGACGTCGCCGCTGCTCGGCAGGCCGCTGCCGGGGTCGCTCTCCGAAGAGGAAGTGGAGCGCTTGCTCGCCGCGCCTAACTGCGAGGACCCCATCGTCGAGCCCGGTCCGTTCCGGGACCGCGTGATGCTCGAACTGCTCTACGCCACCGGCCTGCGCGTGACCGAGCTCGTCACGCTGCGCCTAAGCGCCCTGAACCAGCGGCGCGGCACCGTGCAGGTGGTCGGCAAGGGCGGCAAGGAACGCCTCGTGCCCGTTGGCGAAGTCGCCCTCGACTGGGTGGCCCGCTACCTCGCCACGGCGCGCCCGCAACTCCTCAAAGGCCGGCCGAGCGACGCGCTGTTCCCGTCCAATCGCGGCACGGCGATGACGCGGCAGACGTTCTGGCACGCCATCAAGCGCCATGCTGCAGCCGCGGGGATCGACCGAGCCATCTCGCCGCACACGCTGCGACACGCATTCGCGACGCACTTGGTGAACCACGGCGCGGATCTGCGGGCCGTGCAGCTGATGCTCGGCCATGCGGACTTGTCGACCACGCAGATTTATACTCACGTCGCGCGCGACCGGCTCAAGCGGCTGCACGCGGAACATCACCCTCGCGGCTGACCAGTCGCCTGGGCAACACGGAGCAGCCTGTGACCCTACTGAAGATGCGAACCTTGGCAGCCGGCGTCGGCTGCGCCCTCGCGGCACCATGGGCCGCTGCCGCCGAGGACGACCCGGCCATAGCCGACTGCCTGGCTGGCCTCGACGGCAGCCTCACCGTGCAAGGCGTGCAGCCGGCGGATGTGCCGGGCTTCTCCGAGGTGGAAGTCGCGGGCGGCGACTTCCTCTACGTATCCAATGACTGCCGCTTCCTGTTCGCCGGCAATCTCTACGAAGTGCGCGATGGCGACCTGTACGGCATCACGGAAGCGAGGCGCACCGCGAAGCGGCGATCGCTGATCGACGCGATCCCCGCCGGCGACATGCTCGCCTTCACGTCGAACGGCGAACCCGAAGCGTCCGTCGTGATCTTCACCGACACGGACTGCGGCTACTGCCGCCAGCTGCACCGGCGCATGGTGGATTACAACGCCTTCGGCATCGAGGTGCGCTACCTCGCCTACCCGCGCGCCGGCGTCGGCTCGCCGACCTACGACCGCATGGTGTCCGCCTGGTGCGCCGACGACCCGCTCGATGCCCTGACACGGCTCAAGAACGATGAGGAGATCGCGCCGAAAACCTGCGATCACCCGGTGGCGGAGCAGTTCCAGATCGGCCAGCAAGTGGGGATCAGCGGCACGCCGACGATCATCCTGGCGGACGGCAGAGTCGTGCCCGGCTACGTGACCCCCGAGCAGCTCGCGGACCTGCTCGGCCTGTAGACCAGCCGTGATCATGCCCCTGCGCGTCGGCCTGGCCGGCCTTGGAACGGTCGGCGCCAGCGTCGCCGCACTGCTGATCGAGAACCGCGCGGCACTCGTCCGGCAGGCCGGACGACCGATCGAGCTAGTGCGCGTGGCAAGCCGGACGCCGAAACCCCAGGTCGACATCGGCGACGCGAGCTTCGACACCCGTTTGGCGTCGCTGGTCTCGAACGATGTGGACGTGGTGGTGGAACTGATCGGCGGCGACACCGCAGCCGGGGATCTGGTGGAGGCTTCGTTCAAGGCCGGCCTGCACGTCGTCACGGCCAACAAGGCGCTGCTCGCGGGGCGCGGCAATGCGCTGTTCGGCGCCGCCGCCGAAAGCGACCGGTCGCTCGGCTTCGAGGCGTCCGTCGCCGGCGGCATCCCCATCGTCAACGCGCTGCGCACCGGCCTCGCCGCCAATCGCATCGAGGCGCTTGCCGGCATCGTCAACGGCACCTCCAACTACATACTCACCGCCATGGAAGAGGAAGGCAGCAGCTTCGCGGACGCCCTGGCCGAAGCGCAGCGGCTCGGCTACGCGGAAGCGGACCCCACTTTCGACGTCGAAGGCATCGATGCCGCACAGAAGCTCGCCATCCTCGCGGCGCTCGCCTTCGATACCAGCATCCATGTGGACGGCGTCCACGTCGAGGGCATCTCCAGCATCGACGTCGAGGACATCCGCTACGCCCGCGAGCTCGGCTTCGCCATCAAGCACCTCGCCAGCGCCCGGCTGCGCGACGGCGGCGTCGAGGCGCGCGTGCATCTTGCTCTCGTGCCCGAGTCCCTGCTGATCGCCCAGGTCTCCGGCGTGATGAACGCAGTGCTGGCGCGCGGCAACGCCGTCGGCCCCACCCTCTACGTCGGCCCCGGCGCCGGCGGCAACCCGACCGCATCGGCGGTGGTCGCGGACCTCGTCGAACTCGCCCGCGGTACCCTCGCCGTGCCGAGACCCGCCGAGCGGCTACTGCCGTCGCTCCCCATCGCCGAGCTGGTCTGCGCCCACTACCTGAAGATTCCGGCCATCGACCAGCCCGGCGTCTTCGCCGAGGTCGCGGAGGCGTTGAGCCGCCACCGCATCTCCATCGAGGCCGTGATCCAGCGCCCGCAGGCCATCCGCAAGAGCCCTCAGCAGGGGAGTGCGCCGGGGAACTCCTCGCCGGCGTCGGGCGGCGAGCCGTGGGTGCCCATCATCATCCTCACCAACGAAGTGGCCGAAACCGAAGTGGAGACCGCGCTCGCGGAACTTGCCGAACTACGGGGCGTCGTCGGCCCCATCACCCGCATCCGCGTGGCGGACTCGGAGAACTGACGCGGAGGTTCCGAAAGGCGTAGACCGGCAGAAGTCTTCAGCTCCGGATCTATCGACGCCCCGACGGTGTAAGCATCCGGCGCATGCCCGGCCTTCGGAATGCGCCCTCAACGCATCCGGCACTCGAAGCAGGTGTACATCCCTGCCGCCCCCCGCGCCCATCGGCAGGCAGACGTCAGCCGCTGAAGCCGTCCTGATCTCCGGCTCGCTGCATCGCGCCCAACTCCCAGACCTTGCGTACGATGTCCGGCCCGTCCCGGTCCTCGTGCGCCTCGGCCCGCAACTCGCGCATCAGCGACTCAGGGCTGGCGAACGCCCTGATCGTCTCCCGTCCGTGCTTGTAGGTGTGTTTCGGCGGCTTGTCCTCGTTGGCCAAGACGAGGCATCCGGTCACCTGCGTTCCAGCAGGCGCCCATTCCCGGATGCCCTCGACATTGACTGCGATGCGCCGCAGGACTTCCCTGAACTTCGAGCGCGGTACGCGGCGGTGCTTCGTCTCGATCACCCACAACCGGTGCGGCGTAGCCACCAAGTGGTCGATGTCGCCGACCTTGGCGAAATCCTTCACACCGTGCGCCACGGCGCATGAAGGTGGCGTGAGGGCGTACTCGATCGCCTGACCGACTCTCTTCTCCGCGTCGGCGCCTTTCTTCATGTCCTGCAGTCTCCAGCCACGCTTCGCCCTGTACGCCGCGTAGCCGAGCACGCCTGCACTGGGCACCAGGACGCTTCCGATCGCCAACGCCGGTTCGCTCCGCAAGCCAAGCGTCAACCAGAGTGCAACGGCCCCACCGCAAAGCCACGCGACTCCCAGGACGCCGAGCACGAAGGCCTCGAGGGCGCGATCAAGGAGCTGATCGCGAAGCCAATCGCCGGGGTTTCTTCTCACGCTGCCGTTCCCGTCCGTCCAAGTCGGCTGCAAGCTTACATGGGAGCGACGACCCCTAGCGCCGAGCCGACGGGCAGGTGTTCTGACAACGGAAACCCGGAGCCTCATGCATCCGCACCGCCGACAAGAGCGCTGACGGGATGATCGCGAACCAAGCGCTTGACGCTGCGGAACACGAACAATGCGCACACGAGCGCGATGACGGGGAGCACGGCCAGCATCAGCCACGGTTCGATCACGACCGCGTTCGAGGCAAGCAGGTAGTTCGCGGCGACAGCCGCCGCGCAGACCGCCACGCCAGCCGCCAGCAAGTCGCGGGCCACGCGCCGCAGGTGGCGCAGCGCGATGTCGCGCGCAGTCATCCCCACCGCCAGGAAGATGCCGATGTCGCGGCTCGCCGCCGCCACCGAGCGGGCCACGGAGGCGCCGACGCCCACCAGGGAGAGCAACAGCGCGAAGATCGCCGCCCCCGCCAGCGCCACGCCGACGCTGTGGGCGGCGAGGAATCGCTCGCGGAATATCTCCGTCGGCGTGCCGACGCGGTAGGCGGACTCGCCGAAGTGGCCTAGCACCTCATCCGCTGCCCCGCGCACGTCGGCGAGCCGTACCAGCCACAGCAGCTGCCCTCCGTCGGACCTCGGCGGACCGTACAGCACGGGACTCTGCGCTGCCGCCTCGCCGGCCAGCATCGACGCATAGGGAACATCATCCACAACGCCGACCACCGTGGCCACGCCGCCAGCCGGACCGGCTCCTAGCGACGCCGGCACCAGTTCCAAGGCCATGCCGAGCGCCGCGGCCGCATCCTGTGCAAGCAGTCTCGCCGCCGCCCGGGACAGCACGATCTCGGTGCTGGCATCCGCGAACGTGCGCCCTGAGACGATCTCGACGCCCAGCGTCTCGAAGAAAGCCGGCGCCACGCCGTTGCGCAGCAAGACGGTGTCGGCGAGCGCCGGGGCGCCGCGCACTTGGACGCGATTGGCGGCTTGTATCGTCTCCGGCAGCAGCGGCAGCATCTCCGCCTGAGCCGCAGAGACGACAGCGGGCAAGGCGCCGAGAGCAGCGGCTACCTGCTCGGCCGTGAGCCGCTCGCCGGCGGTCGCGAAGACGCTCAGCATCAGCGCATCCCCATGTCGAAAGGGCAGCGATGCGCGGGCATCGGCCGCATAGCGCGTGCCGAGCGACAGAGCCACTAGGAGACTTGCCGAGGCAGCGGCGAGCAGCGCCGCACGGGCGACTGCCGAAGGGCGGGCGCCGACTTCGCCACCCGCGCGGCCGCCCACGAGGCCCGCGATACGAAGCGACTCACAGCGCCAGCCGACAGCGCGAACGCCGCAGTCAGAAGCGCGATACCCGCCGCCACCCCGCCGACAGACTGGGCGAAGCTGAACTCGCCGATGTAGCTCGCGAAGGGTTCGAGCCCGGTCAGGACATCGGCGATGTAGAGGAAAGAAACGGCCACCACCAAGCCGGTTGCCGCAAGCCACGCAAGGTGGCGCCAGATCGAAGCAAGGAAGACATCCGCCGGAGTCGCGCCGACGGCCAGCCGCACCGTCTCCGAGTCCTGGCGCCGGTAGTGTTCGGCAAGCAGCTGGTCCAGCACGGCCATGAAGGCGAGCGCCAAGAGCAGCGCCACGACCACGCCCAGCCAGACCAGACGCTCCAGTACTTCGCGCCGCGCATCGGGACGCCGCTCGATGCCGGGCACGAGTTCTGCCCGGTCCCGCTCGGTTGCTGCCATGTAGCCGCGCCCCGGCGCGAAACGGAACGCCTCGACGAGGTTCTGAGCGCTCGCGATGCTCGCACCCTCCGTAAGGACGCCGATCGGCGTCAGCGCGTTCCGCATGATCGTCGTGTAGGTGCCGGGGGTCGCTCCTGCGGAGGCGGGAAGCGTCGGCGGATCGAGGGTCCAAACATCCACGTCCTCGCCGAATGCGCCTTGGAACCCACCGCCGGCGACGCCCATGATCGGCGCCGGACGATCAAGCATGTCCCGCACCTCGTACTGCAGCGCTGCATCGACGCTGCCGAAGGTGCGCCGGGCGAACGCCTCGCCCACCACCGCGACCGTCCCGGCAGCGGACGCCGTCAACGTCCCCGCTACGGCCGGCACGCCGAAGAGCGCGAAGAAGCTCGCCGACACGCTGCGCGACCGGGCCGGATGCATGCCGCCGTCGGCGCCGCGCACGGTCATGGGACGCCGGTGATCGGCATACGCCCAAAGCACCTCCGGCACCGCGTTGCGCAGGCGTTCGAAATCCTGGGACGCGACGCCGTGGAAGAGCCCGGTGTCCGCGCCGCGCCGGCCGAGCGTCACGTAGTCCTTGGGTGCGATCCCCGACGGCAGCCGCACCGCGCTCGCCCAGCCGATCGCCGCAACGGCGCTGATGAAGCCGAAGGCGACACCGAGCGCAATCAGGAACGCGCCGCGGCGCAGGGTCCGGGCAAGCCGCGGCGCACTCACGGCAGCTACCGACAACACCATACCCTCAACTCGTCCCTCCGGGTTTGCGCCTACCGGCAATGCTGTGAACGTAGCACTTTCTGAAGCGCTGCAAAAGCAGCACTTGGGCCGGCCTAGCGCCGGGTGATGCGGCCGCGCATCCTAAGGCGCAGCGGTTCTCCGGCAACGCGCCGTGCATGACTCCGGCGCACATTCCCTAGAATCGCGCATTGCAGCCCGATACGAGCACGGAGCCATGTCCCGATGAGCAGCGACCGGCGCGCAGTTTCCGTGGTGGTCCCCACGCTGCGGGAAGCCGCCAACATCCGCCCGCTCGCGCACCGCATCGAAGCGGCCTTGAATGCCGCCCGCGTCGACTGGGAGCTGCTGCTCATCGACGACGACTCGGCCGATGGCAGCGAAGCCATCGCCCAGAGCCTTGCCGAGCATCTGCCCGTGCGCATGGAAGTGCGGCGCGGCGCAACGCCCGATCTTTCCCAAGCCGTGCTGCATGGGTTTCGCTTGGCGCGCTTCGATCAGCTGGTAGTGATGGACGCGGATCTCTCCCATGCGCCCGAGCGCATCCCGGCGCTGCTGGCCAGCCTCGATGGCTGTTGCGACATGGTGGTGGGCAGCCGCCACGCGCCGGGCGGTCGCTTCGACCGCGGCTGGGGCCTGTACCGCGTGCTGAATTCTTGGCTGGCGACGCTGCTCGCTCGGCCGCTCGCGCGGTGTTCGGATCCGATGTCGGGCTTCTTCGCCGTTCGCCGCAGCGCCCTGCCCGACTTGGCGACGCTGCGGCCCGTCGGCTTCAAGATCGGCCTCGAACTCATGGTGCGCGGGCGCCTGCGCCTTGCCGAAGTGCCCATCGTGTTCGCCGATCGGGGCCGCGGCGCGAGCAAGCTGAACTGGCGCCAGCAGTTGAACTATCTGCGCCACCTCGGGCGCCTGTACCTGTTCAGATTCGGCGCCGCGACGCGGCTGATCTGCTTCGGACTGGTCGGTGCGAGCGGCTTCGTCATCGACCTCGCCTGGTATCTGGGGCTGAACTCGCTGGGCACGGAACATCGCCTGGCGCGCTTCCTCTCGTTCTGGCCGGCGGTGAGCTGGAACTGGTGGCTGAACCGCCGCCTGACGTTCGCGGAACGACCGCCGCGGCCGCGCGCCCGACAGTGGCTCGATTTCGTCGCCAGCAGCCTCGTCGGGCTGAGCGTCAACGTCGGCAGCTACGTCGCGCTCACCAGCCTGGTCGGCTTCTTCGCGCGCTACCAGTTGCTCGCGCTGGTGTGCGGCGTCGTACTCGGCAGTGCGTTCAACTTCGTGGTTGCGAATGCGTTCGTCTACGGCGCGCGCCCGGCTGCGAGCCGCGCAAGCTCGCGCGCACCCTGATCGCCGTGGCCAAGCGCAAGGGCGGGAAGCGCGGGAGCAGGCCGCGGCGACGGGCGGCAGCGCCGAATCCGCAGCGCCCCGCGACGAAGGCCGCCGCCGCGCCAGTCCGGCAAGGTGCCGGGCGCCGGCTGCGCGCCACCGTTCCCCCGCGCACCGCAGCCGGCGCGCTGGCGCTGTTGGCAGCCTGCGTGGTCTGCTACACCCCGGCGCTCTTGGCCGGGTTCGTCTGGGACGACGAGGCCTTCTTCGCGGAGCCGTTGGTTCGAGAATGGTCCGGCCTGTTCGGCATCTGGTTCTCGCCCGGCGAGCTGCTCAACGAGGGGCATTACTGGCCCATCGTCTATACGAGCTTCTGGCTGGAGCACAAGCTCTGGGGCTTCGCGCCGTTCGGCTTCCACCTCGTGAACGTGCTGCTGCACGCCGCCAACACGCTGCTGATCTGGCGCCTGCTGGCGCGCCTCGAAGTGCCAGGCGCTTGGCTGGCAGCGGCGGTCTTCGCCGTGCATCCGCTGCACGTCGAATCGGTGGCGTGGGTGATCGAGCGCAAGGACCTGCTCTCGGCGGCGTTCTATCTCGGCGCGATCCTCGCCTGGCTGCGCTTCGACGAAGCGCCGCAGCGCTGGCGCGACTACCTGCTCGCCCTGGCGCTCTTCGCCGCGGCACTGCTCAGCAAGTCCATCGTCGTGACACTGCCCGTCGCATTGCTCATCCTGCGCTGGTGGAAGGCCGGTCGGGTTCGAGCCCTCGACTGGGCGCGGGTGGCGCCCTTCTTCGTCGTTGCCGTCGGCATCGGCGCCGCGGACCTCGCGTTCTACCAAGGCCGCGAGGTCCTGGACTTGGGCTACACGTTCGCCGAGCGCTTGCTGATCGCCGGCCAAGCGCTTTGGTTCTACGTCGGCAAGCTGCTATGGCCGGTCGAGCTGCCGGTGATCTACCCGCTGTGGAACATCCACACGGGGAGCCTGCTGGCCTGGGCCTGCCTAGCCGGCTGCATCGCGGCGGCAGCAGCGCTGTGGCTGGCGCGGCAGCGGCTCGGCCGGGGACCGCTCGCGGGCGCGCTCTACTTCGCCGTGACGCTGTCGCCAACGCTCGGCTTCGTGGATTACGGGTACATGCAGTACGCCTTCGTCGCGGACCGCTTCCAGTATCTGGCCGGGCTCGGCTTGATCACCATACTGGTCGGCATGGCGGTGCGCGGCGCAAGCGGCCAGCCTCGGCCGGCGACGCTGGCCGCGGTCGCGCTGAGCGCGGGGGCGTTGGCCGCGCTCGGCACGGCCACTTGGCGCCACGCCAGCGTCTTCCACGACGACGCGACGCTGTTCAGCCACATCGTCTCGCTCAACCCCGCGGCGCGCGATGCGCATCTGAACCTCGGCAAGGCGCTGATCGAAAGACGACGCCCGCAGGAAGGGCTGGCCGCGAGCCGCATCGCCGCGGCGCAGCGACCGGAATCTTCGGCGGCGCATATGAACGTCGGCCTGGCGCTGCACGACATGGGGCGCCACGCGGAAGCCGAAGAGCACATGCGGCGGGCCGCCGAACTCGCGCCCTCCTCTTGGCATGCGCGGCAGAATCTCGGCGAGGTGCGGCGGGCGCAGGGACGCTACCCGGAGGCGATCGAAGCATATCGGGCGGCGCTCGAGTTGCAGAGCAGCCCGCTGAGCCTGGTATCTCTCGGCATGTCGCAGTTCGGTCTCGATCGCTTCGAGGAAGCACTCGCGACCTTTCGACAAGCGCTCGACCACGCGCCGATGCTGCCGCCCGACGTGGCCGCGTCCACCCATGCCTACATGGGCCGGGCGGCTCGTGGACTGGACCGCTTGGGCGACGCTGCCGCCCACTTCGAGCGCGCCCTCGCGATCGACCCCCGCCACCCGCCAGCGCTGGACCACTTCGCGAGCCTGCGCTTCCGCGAGCGGCGCTTTGCGGATGCCCTGGCCCTGTATCGCCGCCTCGTCGAGGCGGACCCGAACAGCGCCGCAGCCCATGCCAATGTCGGCGCGGCGCTGTACTACCTGGAGCGGCATGAGGAAGCGCTCGGCAGCTTCGATCAAGCGCTCGCCCTGGACCCGGACTATCGGATGGCGTCAGCCGGGCGGGCCGAAGCACAAGCCGCCTTGAACGACGCCGCGCGGTAACCGCTGCGACGGTTCAGGACCGCCGCGCGTCGCCGGACCCAGTAGCCCGGCAGCCGCCCCGCTGGCCAGACATGGGCGCGGGCCACCTCCTCGTCGAGGTCCGCGCCCCAGCCGGGGCGGTCGGGAATCAGCGCGCGGCCTTCGTCGAAGACCATCGGCTCGGTCACCAAGTGGTCCTTCCACGGCACGTCGTCGATGTCGATCTCGCAGATGCGCACGTTGGGGATGGTCGCGCACAGATGCAGCGAGTGGAGCGTCGAGAGGTGGCTGTAGTAGTTGTGCGGGGCGCAGTTCACCTCGAAGGTCTCCGCCATGTCGGCGACGCGGCGGCTGTTCGCGAAGCCGTTCCACGGCACGTCCACCATGCACACGTCCATGGCGCGGGCCTCGAAATAGCGGCGGTAGTCGCGCGATGTGAACAGGTTCTCGCCGGAGCAGATGGGCACCGCCACGGCATCGCGGATCTCGCGCAGGCCCTCGGGTTCGTACATGTCCACTTCCACCCACATCATGCGCAGGTCTTCGAGCGCACGGCAGATGCGGGTGGCGGCTTCGACGCGGAAGTTGAAGTTGAGGTCCAAGGCGATGTCCACATGCGGCCCGACCGCGTCCCGGAAGGTGCCGATGAGCGTGCGGATGTGATCCAGCATGGCGTTGTCCACCGTGCCGTCCGTGGTGCCCTCGCCGCCGCCGAAGCCGCCGCGGTAGGTGCGCGCGACCTCGCCGGGGTAGACGATGTTGGTCTTGAGCGCCGTGAAGCCGCGCTCCACGACCTCCTTGCCGAGCGCGGTGATGTCCGCCCAGGTCTTGATCGGCGGCACGCCGATGATCTCGTGGTTGCCGGCGCGGGACGAGCCGCAGTGGGACCAGTAGACCCGCTGCCGGGTGCGCAGCGGGCCGCCGAAGAGTTCGTAGACCGGCACGCCGAGCGCCTTCGCCTTGATGTCCCAGAGCGCCAGCTCGATGCCCGCGATGGCCTTGGCCGCGATGCCGCCGGGACTCTGCCGCGCCATGCGGTACATGTCCCAGTAGCGCGCTTCCACCGGGCGCGGGTCCTGCCCGGCGAGGATGGCCTCGAACTCCTTGGCGGTGCCCACGACGCTGTAGGGCATGCGGCCGTCCGAACACTCGCCGTAGCCGGTGATGCCTTCGTCCGTGTACACGGCGACGAACTGCCACGGCCGCCATCCCGCGTCCACTACGAAGGTATCGATTGCGGTGATCTTCATGGTCCGCTCCCTGTCAGTGGGCAACCCCGGCCGCGCCGTGCTCGTCGACCAGAGCCCCGGTTTCGAAGCGCGCCAAGGAGAACGGCGCCGCCAGCGGGTGCGGCTCGTCGTTCGCCACGGTGGCCGCGAAGACATAGCCCGACCCGGGTGTCGCCTTGAAGCCGCCGGTACCCCAGCCGCAGTTGAAATACAGATGCTCCACCGGCGTCTTGCCGATGATCGGGCAGGCGTCGGGGCAGATGTCCACGATGCCGCCCCAGTGCCGGTTCATGCGCACGCGGCTGAACGACGGAAACAGCTCGCAGACGGCCTGCAAGGTGTGTTCGATGACATGCAGCGAGCCGCGCTGGCCGTAGCCGTTGTAGGCGTCCGCACCCGCGCCGATCACCAGATCGCCCTTGTCGGACTGGCTGATGTAGCAATGCACGGCGTTGGACATCACCACGGTGTCGAGGCAGGGCTTCAGCGGTTCGGAGACTAGCGCTTGCAGGGGCCGCGACTCGATGGGCAGGCGCAGGCCGGCCATGGCGGCGAGCACGCCCGAGTGGCCGGCCGCCACGCACGCCACCTTATTGGCGCCGATGAAGCCGCGCGGCGTCTCGACGCCCACCGCCCGCCCGCGCTCCACGCGAATGCCGGTGACCGGCGTCTGCTGGATCAAGTCCACGCCGAGCGCGTCGGCGGCGCGCGCGAATCCCCAGGCCACCGCGTCGTGCCGGGCGACCCCGGCTCGCGGCTGCCAAGAGGCGCCCAGCACCGGGTAGCGGGCGCGGGGCGAAACGCTCATCAGCGGCACTAGGCGCTTGATCTCGGCGCGGCCCAGCACCTCGCCGTCGATGCCGTTCAAGCGGTTGGCGTTGACGCGCCGCTCGATGTCCCGCATCTCCTGCAGCGAGTGGCCGAGATTGAGCACGCCGCGGGGGCTGAACATGACGTTGTAGTTGAGCTCGCGGCTCAAGCCCTCCCAGCGTTTGAGGGAGAAGTCGTAGAGCTGCGCCGCTTCGTCGCGCAGGTAGTTGGAGCGCACGATGGTGGTGTTGCGGCCGGTATTGCCGCCGCCGAGCCAGCCCTTCTCCACCACCGCGACATCGGTGATGCCGTGCTCCTTGGCGAGATAGAAGGCCGTCGCCAAGCCGTGTCCGCCGCCGCCGACGATGACGACTTCGTAGTCCTTCTTCGGCTTCGGATCGCGCCAGAAGCGCGGCCAGTCCTCATGGTGGCGGCGCGCATGCCTCAGCAGGCCGAAAAGCGAGTATTTCTCCATACGCGGAATGCGCCGAAGCCCAACAGACGCCGCGCAGTGTGGCCGGTCGCAGCCGCCGAGACAAGGGCGACTGGCCGCCGTTCTACGGGCGATCCAGCAGCCTGGATTCCTCTCGCCAGCGCTCCAGCCGACGCTCGAAGTTCGCTGCTGCCCTGGCCGCGGTATAGCTTCCCGCCCTGCCCAGCACGTATCGCGCGAGCGAGGGGATGCCGGCGACGAACGATGCGGACTCGCCGCTCTCGTCCCATAGGAAGCCCAAGTCCTGAAGCGTTCCGAGTGCGCACTCGACGGCGTCCCAACCGTAGCCGGCACTGCCGAAGCAGGCCTCCAACACTGCCTCCGCCTCCAAGAGCGGCAACTCGCGCGTTCCCAAACCGGCATCAACGAGTGCTTCCGCTGCGCCGACCATGCCGCCTTCGAGCAGTTCGAGCCAGCGGTCCCCGTAGTATTGGCGCCGCGCCTCTGCAAGGCGGGGGCGAACCAGCTCCACCTCGTCCATGCCGATCAGCGGTCGATCCAGCCGTTCCAAAGCCGATCCCCACTCCTGCAGGAAGTACGGGTAGCCCATGCAGTCGTCGGCCACCGCAGCCGCCGCGTCGTCGCGCACGGCCACCGGTGGTTCGCGCCCGGCAAGCGGACGTACCAGCCCTTCGATCACATCGTCGGCGGAGACGGCGGAGATGCGCTTGAAGTCCGCCCGCTGCACGAAAGACGTGCCCCAAGAACGCATCGCCCGGCCCAAGCCCGGCGTGCCGGCAAGGACGACCAGCAGAGGGTGCCGGCCGGCAACGATCTGTGCCGCGTTCAGCAACGAACGGGTCACGCCGGGTCCGCGACATGCGCCTCGTCGAGGGTGAGCACCGCGCCTGCGCTTCTCGCAAGGCGAGCCAAGGCGTCCGCAACCAACGCTTCCTCCCGCGGGCCCGCCGACAAGCCGTTCCTAGCACGCAAAGCCCTAACGTTCGCACCTCGCACGCCGATCCGCTGCCCGGCTCTGGGTCGCGACAGCGCTCTCGCCAGCGCTTCCGAAGAGCTTGCGTCCGCACCGCTGATGGCGAGGACCTTCGCACCGGCTTCCTCCGCCATCCTCTCCAGCCGCCGACAGAGCACGGTCTTGCCGTTGCCGCGCGGGCCGATCAGCACGATGTGCTTGCCTGCGGCGCCCCGAGCGAGTATGCCGAGCCGCCACGCGAAGTCCGCGAGCTCCGCGTCTCGTCCAACAATCACTTTGGGTTCGCAGCCGAATCCCGGTGCGAACACGTCCCTCCCGAAGTGATCCTCGGCCGGCATTTGCATCATCCCTGTAATCAACGCCAGTGCTGCTTGCTGCAGAGGCTACTTGACGGCGGCGGGGCGTGCCACGCGGCAAAAGGGTGCGGGCACCGGCTACACTCAACACCCCACGGGAAAAGGCCGAGCCATGCGCAAAGGGTTGCTCATCGTCTTGGCGACGACCGTAGCCGTCCTCGCCATCGGCGGCTTCGTCGCCAACCAAGCCCTACGCGACCTCACGAGCGTACATGTGACGGACGACGTAGTTCTGCTGCAAGGCCCGCTGAGCGGCAATGTCGCCGTGCTCCGCACGGGCGCCGGCGCAGTCGTCGTGGACACGATGCTGCTGCGCAGCCAAGGCGAAGCCGTCATCGAAGCGGCCGAGGAAGCAGCCGGCGAACCGGTGACGATGGTGATCAACACCCACTACCACCTCGACCACACCCATGGCAATCCCGCCTTCGCCGCTGGCACCCGCATCGTCGCAACGGATCGAACGTTGCACCACCTGCGCGAGCTCGATGCGGACTACTGGGCGGACGCCGCCGCGGCGCTGCCCAATGAGACCTTCGCCGACACCCGCGACATCGCCATCGGCAACAAGACCATCCGACTGACCCACCCGGGCCGCGGCCACACCGACGGCGACCTCGTCGTGTTATTCGTGGAAGACCGGGTTTTGCACGCCGGCGACCTCTACTTCAACCGTACCTACCCCAACATCGATCTCGAAGCCGGCGGCAGCGTGCAGGCCTGGCCCGCGACCCTCGATGCGGTCATGCCCCTGCCATTCGACCAAGTGATCCCCGGCCACGGCGAACTGTCCGACCGCGCCGGCCTCGCCGCCTTCCGCGACTTCATGGCCGAACTCGCCGCCGCCGGCCGCGAGGCCGCAGCGCAGGGCTGGACGCGGGAGGAGATGCAGAGCCGTGCCCGCTTCACTGCCGACGACGGCTACGCCACCATCGGCATCCCGCTCGTCATGTCCTTGGACCGCGCGTTCGTGCTGGACCGGGCTTGGGAGGAGACGGCAGCGCCGTGAGTCGACTCCGCTAGGCGCACGAACGCCGCATCGTAGAACTCCGGGTTGGTCTCGGCCGCGAAGTAGCGTCGATCAAGCGCATTGCAGATTACGGCGCCCGGGCATAGGCCGCCGAACGGCTCCCAGACCGCGTCGCCGGGGTCGGTGGATGCGCGCACGATGCGGTCGATGAACTTGAGCGGCTTCTGGCTGCCGTGCTGGCTCCGGAATTTGTACTTCATGCCGCTGCGGGCGCCTTGGATGCGTTCGGCGCCGCTCACCTGCGGCTCTCGCCAGACGTTCGTGACGCCCACTTCGCACTTGAACTTGGCGCGCAGCTTCGCCCACTCCCCTGCGGTCGCAGGCCGCTCTCGGTCGAGGCTGAAGTACGGCCTGCCGTCCGCCGCGCCATGCCTATTGGCGTAGCGCACCAGCTTCTCGAAGGTCTCCGGCGGCGGGTAGTACCAGAGGTGATCCGCCGTCAGGTACTTGCGCGTCGCAGCGTTCAGCACGCCGCAGGCGTCGTTCGCGAGGCGCAGCGGGAGGCCGGTGCGCTGCCACTCGCGACGCAGCCACTGCTGCATCGACAGCGACTCGCCCTCCACAGGGAACCGCGCGGCCTTGATGTAGTGGACGCAGACCTCGGTGACTACGGGGAACTTGCGCAGCGTCTGGGTATTGGCATTGCCGGCGATGTGGCCGAGGCCCTTGTCCCAGATGTTGCAGCAGCGGTACTCCCAGCCCGCTGCCGCCAGTTGCGGATGCACCGTCGCCCAGCCGACCTCGGTGTTCCAGAACCACAGCGTCGTCGCGGGCGTTGCGCGCGCACTCCATTCGGCGATGTGCGGCGCGTACCAGTCGCCGAGAGACGTTGCTCGGCGCTCGTCGCCGGGGAAGCCGTCCACGCCGTAAGGGCCATCGGAGATGATGCAGGTCGGTGTCGGCCAGGATGCGTAGTGGGTCTCGGCAGGGCCAAAGTGCAGCGCGGCGCGACCGCGGCGGTGGACGTCGTGCGCGACGAACGCGTCGGTCGGCGTGGCGGCGGGCAATAGGGCGGTCTGGGGCAAGGCGCTGGGTCCGTCCGATGGTTTTCGCGACTGCGCGACTTGCAGCCATGGTGGCGCGTCCCCACGGTCGATGTCAATGTCGGTGCGGCATGACGGGACGGGGAACGACATGCGACCTCAGTACAAGGACTCCCTCGATGCTGTGGATGAAGCAGGCGGACGCCAACCCAAGCTGATACGCTGAATGCCCCGTCGCGGCCGCCGGAGGGCCTTTGTCGGACGAATCCATAGCGATGCCCGAGCGAGTCGCGGAGCCGCCAAGGGACATGGCGCTGGACCGTCCGGTGTTCGCGATCAGTCTGGGCTGCCTGATCGTCGCCGCGGTGCCGATGATCGTCTACCCCGAGCAAGCGGCGGCGCTCATCGACGGAATCTACGCTTGGATCGCCGGCACCCTCGGCCTCTTCTACCTGTGGGCCACCATCTTCGCGACCTGTTTCCTCGCTTGGCTCGCTTGCAGCCGGTTCGGCGACCGCGTGCTCGGCGAAGACGCCAAGCCCGAATACGGCAATGCCAGTTGGATGGGGATGCTGTTCTGCGCCGGGATCGGCTCCGGGATGCTGTACTGGTCCACCGCCGAGTGGGCTTCGTACATCGACGCTCCGCCATTCGGCATTGAACCCGGCACGCCCGCGGCGCAGGAATGGGCCGCCACCTACGGCATCTTCCATTGGGGCATCTCGGCCTGGTGCCTCTATTGCCTGCCCACTGTCGCCATCGCCTATCCGTACTACCGCCACCGGCTGCCGTATCTGCGCCTTTCCGGGGCGCTGGTCGGGCTTTTCGGGCGCGACTTCGGCCAGCGTCCGTGGGGCCGGGTGGTCGATCTGCTGTTCATTCTGGCGATGATCGGCGGCACGGGCACGTCGCTCGGCCTTGCGACGCCCATGCTCGGCGCGGTCGCGGCGCGTCTCTTCGGCTGGGAGGAATCCTTCGCGCTGACGATGGTGATCGTCGGCATCTGCGTGGGCCTCTTCGCCCTCAGCGTCTACCTCGGCCTGGAGCGCGGCATCCGGCGGCTGTCGAACCTCAACCTGGCCCTCGCCGGCGTGTTCCTGTTCTGGGTGCTGGCGACGGGACCGGCGATCTTCGCGCTGGAACTCGGCACCTCCTCCATCGGCCTGATGGTGCAGGAGTTCGTGCGCATGAATACGTGGACCGACGCCGTGCGGCGCACCGGCTTCGTCGAGGACTGGACGATCTTCTACTGGGCGTGGTGGATCGCCTACGGGCCGTTCATGGGGCTGTTCGTCACGCGCATCTCGAAGGGCAGGACGCTGCGCGCCGTGATCCTCGGCATGATCGGCTTCGGCACGCTGGGCTGCGCCGCCTTCTACATCATCTGGGGCAACAGCGTGATGTGGATGGACTTCAATCAGGGCATCGGCTTCCTCGAACTGGTGCGGGAGAACCGCACCGCGACCGCCATCGCCAGCGCCGTCGCCAGCCTCGCCGGGCAGCCGCTGCCGCTCGCCGCCTTTCTGGTGCTCGGCCTGGTCTTCGTCGCCACCACCTACGATTCCGCGTCCTACGCCATCGCCGCCTCGGCGACCCGCAACCTGACGCCGGGGACGCATCCGCGCCGCGCCCATCGCGTCTTCTGGGCGTTCGCGCTGGCCCTCCTGCCGGTCGCGCTGGTGGTCATCGACACGCTGGCCGCCGCCAAGTCCGTGACGCTGGTGGCGTCGCTGCCGCTGCTGGTCGTGTTCGGCTTGATGGCGGTGTCGCTCCTTCGCTCGCTGCGGGAGACCTGAGCGTCGATGCGCGAGAGGCGCCATTGGATCTTCGGCTACGGCTCCTTGATCTGGCGGGTGGACTTCCCCTTCCATGAACGCCGCGTGGCAAGCGTGTCCGGCTGGGCGCGTCGCTTCTGGCAGGGCTCGCACGACCACCGCGGCACCCCGGACGCGCCCGGCCGCGTGGTGACGCTGATCGCCGAGCCCGGCACCGTCTGCGTGGGCGTCGCGTACTTGGTGGACGCGGCCGTCTTCGCCCACCTCGACCACCGCGAGAAGAACGGCTACGAGCGCACGGAAGTGGACATCGCCTTCCGCGATGGCGACGCCGTGGAAGGCGTCACCTACATCGGCGCGCCCGGGAACTTCGCGTTCCTCGGCCCGGCGCCGGTGGCGGCTATCGCCGCGCAGATCGCGACCGCGCGCGGCCCAAGCGGCGCCAATGCAGACTACCTGCTCGAACTCGCGAGCGCCCTCAAGGCACTCGGCGCAGCGGACGCCCACGTTCGGGAATTGGCGGAGATTGTCCGCCACCAGCCTCGCGCCCCGGGGCGCGACGCTCAGGAAGCGGTCAGCGCAGGTAGCGCCCGGGCACGCGGTTGACGCCGGCGGCGAGCTCGGCGTCCCGTTCCAGTATCTCCGGCGGCACCTCCCCTTCCCAGCCCGCAGGCACGTCGTTGGACCGGCGCACGAACCAGCCGAGCAGTACCGTGCGCCGCTCGGCGCTGGCGTTCGGATGGGTGCCGTGCAGCAGCCGGGCGTCGCCGATCAGCAGCTCGCCGGGGCGCACCGGGACGTCCACGGCGTTCGGGTGGTCGCAGAACATCCACTCGTTGGTCTCCTCCGCGTCGTAGCCGCCGCTCTCGTGCGGGGGGATCAAGCGGCTGTGCAGGTCGATGCGGCGCCGGTGGCTGCCGGGAATCGCGCGCAGGCAGCCGTTGCGCGGCTCGGTCGCGGTGAGATACCAGTTCAGGAACACGACCTGCGGCCACGGCGAGAGGCTGATGGGGTCGTCCCAGCGCATCCAGTCCTGATGCCAGTAGAGCGGCGGCCCGCCCGGCGGCTTGGAGATGATCTGGAAGTGGCCGATGGAACGGAAGTCGCCGAGCCCGAGCGCGGCGAGGAGCGGCAGGGGCTGCTCGATGAGGAAGTCGACCGTGGCGTCCGCGGGAAAGTGCGGATAGCGGGCAGAGCGGCTGCGCAGGCCGCTGATCTTGAGGTCCGAACCTTGGTATTTCCAGCGCGCGGGATGTTCCGTGCGGCCGAGCCAGTCGTCCGACCAGCCTTGCAGTCGCGCGATGTCCGCCACCGGCATCGCACGTTCTACGACGCAGTAGCCGTCCTCGATCAAGCGCTTGCGAGTATCGCTCAGATGGGCCGCGGTCGCCCGCGTCTGCTCCACCGCGTTGTGGTCCGGCGACCTCATTGTGCCTGCGCCGAACGGAGGGGGCGGGTCGCGCCGAGTTCCATGTTCCCCGTGACATTCATCAGAATCCGGTGACCGTGCCGCGAAGGACGCCTACAGCGCTCAAGCCTTTGGAGGAGCAGCATGTTACCCGCTGCAGAGGATCAGCCGCACCACTCGCCACTGCCTCCGCCGTCTTGTCGCCGAGTACCTCCGCGATCATTGGGCGGCGCCGAGACCGAGCGCTTGGGCGGCTGACCGGATACGGACGCCGACCGTCCGTCTGCGGACGTGAGGGGCCGCGTCGTTGCCCGGCGCACGACGTAGCTCCGCAAAGACGGCACATGGCACGACATTGGCATGGCTGATCGCATGTCGTGGAATCAACGGGGACTCCCCATGCTGTCTGCCATGGTTACCGACTTCCGCCAGGCGGCGCGGAGTCTCGCTCGGGCGCCGGGGTTCACCGCGGTTGCGGTGCTCACGCTCGGCGTCGGCCTCGGCATGGCGACGGCGATCTACGCGGCGCTCAAGGAGGTAGTGCTCGATCCGCTGCCCTATGCGGATGCCGAGCGCCTGATGCTGTTGCAGAGCGAGGTACCCGGATCCGGCACCGACGATGTGTGGGGCGCATCGACCGCCCAGTACTTCTACTTCCGCGAAAACGCCGAGCTGATCGAATCGGTCGGCGCGATGCAAGGCGGCGCTGACATTCGCATCGTCGGCACCGATGGGCGCAGCTTCCGCGCCGCGGCAGTGCAGGCCACCGTCGGCATCCTGCCCATGTTCGACGCGCGCCCGCTCCGCGGACGGCTGTTCGAGAGCCGGGACGAAGCGCCCGGCGCAACGCCCGTCGTGCTCATCAGCGACGGCCTGTGGCGCACGCACTTCGGTGCCGACCCGGGCATCGTCGGCAAGCCCGCGCAGTTGGCGCTTGGCACGAACCGCATGGCACTCGACATCGTGGGCGTGGTGGCGACGAAAGGCGCAACTTCCTTCGACCAAGCGGACCTCTGGCTGCCGCTGCAGCTGGACCCAGCCGGGCCGCACTACAACCAGCACACCTACACGGTCATCGCCAAGCGCAACGTCGGCGCCTCCCTCGCCGCCGCGCAGACCGAAATCGACGGCCTCACCGGAGAACTCGCGAAGGCGTACCCGCAGGTCTACGGCACGTTCAACATCGACGGCGAGGCCTTCGACTTCATGGAGCGCTTCGGCTTCCGCAGTCGCTGGCAGCCGCTGAAGGACCATGTGGCAGGCGCAGCGACGGCGCCGCTGTGGATCGCCCAAGCGGCCATCGCCCTGCTGCTGGCCATCGCCTGCGTCGCCGTCGCCAATCTGGTGCTCGCCCGCATCGAGACGCAGCGCCCGGAACTCGCGGTGCGCAGTGCGCTGGGCGCCAGCCGCGCCGCGGTGGTGCGCCAGCTTGCCGCCACCTGCGCGTTGATCGTCGGCGGCGCCTGGCTCGTCGGCACGGTACTTGGCTGGTGGCTGTGCGCGGCGTTCGTCGCCGCCAATCCCGTGGGGCTGCTGCGCGCGGACGAGATCGGCATCGACCGCGGGGTACTGCTCGCGACTGCCGGCGCGGCAGCGGTCGTTGCGGCGTCGCTCGCCCTCGCCGGCATGTGGCGGCTGCGCGGCCTGCCGACGCAGATCGCCGACGCCGGTCGCGGCGCCACCACCGCGCGTTCGCGGCTGCGAGCGCGTTCCGTGCTCGTCGCGGCGCAGGTCGCGGTGGCCTTCGTGCTGCTGATCGGCGCTGGCCTGCTGGTGACCAGCTTTCGCAACCTGACGGCAGTCGACCCCGGCATCGATCCGGCGGGCACCGTGACCATGCAGCTGGTTCCCGGCAGCATCGGCGCCGAGGAATGGTGGCCGCTCCTGCGGGAACTGCAGGCCGACGCTACCGCCTTGCCGGGGGTCGAGACCGTGGGCGCGGTGCAACGGGTGCCGCTCACCGCAGATACCGCTGGCTGCACCGCGGTGTGGTTCGAAGACGGCGCGGTGGGTGCGCGGCTTAACGAGGCGGAGCAGACGCTTTGCAGCTCGCAGGACTTCGTGACGCCCGGCTACTTCGCGGCGGTCGGCATCCCCGTGCTGAGCGGGCGGGCGTTCAGCGTGCGGGAGTTCGACGATCCCGCCGAGCGCGGCGCGGTGGTGAGCCGTGCCTTCGCCGCCAAGTTCTTTCCCGACGAGAAGCCGATCGGCAAGCGCATATCGGCCTACGGCTGGCCGTGGTTCACCATCGTCGGCGTGGTCGACGACACCTACCCGACATCCGTCGCCGCCGATCCGATCCCCCACGTCTACTACCCGCTTACCGGCATCCCCGACGAAGCTGGCTGGGACGCCCTGCCCATGGCGCTGGTCGTACGCACGGCGCTCGGCGAACCCGCGTCGCTGCTGCCGACCCTGCGTCGTCTCGTGGCGGACCTGCATCCCGAGATCACCGTCGAAAACGTGGCAACGCTGGCGGACGTCGTGCAGCGGTCGATGCGCCAAGACCGCTTCATGGCGGCGCTCGTGGGCTTCGCGGCGGTCTCGGCGCTGTTGTTCGCCATCGTCGGGCTGTACGGCGTCGTCGCCTACGTGGTGGCGCGGCGCGGCAACGAGATCGGCCTGCGCATGGCGGTGGGCGCGATGCCGGAGCAAGTGCGGCGGATGATGGTGCTTGCATCCCTGAAGACCGTGGCCGTCGGCATCGCCATCGGCTTGCTGGCAAGCCTCGGCCTCGGCGGCGCGCTGCGCGGCATGCTGTTCGGCGTGCAGGCGACAAGCCCGGCCATCTACGCAGCGGCGGTCGTCGTGCTCGCCTCGGCGGCAGCGCTCGCGAGCTGGTTCGCCGCCGGCCGCGCGGCGCGCATCACGCCGATGGATGCCCTGCGCACGGAGTAGGGCATACACTGCGGCCGGCAGTCGGCATAGGCGAAGGCGCTTGGCCAAGCGGAACGCAGCGCGAGTTCTGGTCGCGGACGACCAGCCGGACGTCGTGGAGGCGCTGCGCCTGCTGCTCAAGGGCGCGGGCTTCGCCGTCGACGCGGCGCATTCGCCGGACGCCGTGCTGGAACTGGTCGGCAGCCGCGATCCGGACTGCGTGCTGATGGACCTCAACTACACTCGCGACACCACTTCGGGTACCGAAGGCATGGATCTGCTGCGCGCCTTGCGCGAAATCGACGCCACGCTGCCGGTGGTGGCGATGACGGCGTGGGGCAGCGTCGACGGCGCCGTGGAGGCGATGCGGCGCGGCACCGGGGATTACATCGAAAAGCCCTGGGACAACCAGCGCCTCTTGGCAACGCTCGGCGCGCAGATCGAACTCGGCCGCGCCAAGCGCCGCGGGCAGCGGCTCGCCGGCGCCAATCACCGCAGCGAACGGGCCACCGACGAGGCCTTCGTTGCCGAGTCCCCGGCCATGCGTCCGGTGCTGGAGCTGATCGACAGCGTCGGGCCGTCCGATGCCAACGTGCTCGTCACTGGCGAGCATGGCACCGGCAAGGAGGTCGTCGCCCGCCGCCTCCATGCGGTGTCGAAGCGCGCCGGCCAAGCGCTGGTGACGGTGAATGCCGGCGGTTTCAGCGAGGGCGTCTTCGAAAGCGAGCTCTTCGGCCACGTTCGCGGCGCGTTCACCGATGCGCGCACCGACCGGATCGGCTGCTTCGAGCTGGCAGACGAAGGCACGCTGTTCCTGGACGAGATCGCCAATCTCCCCTACGCCCAGCAAGGCAAGCTGCTGCGCGCCTTGGAGAACCGCGAGATCCAGCGCGTCGGCTCGTCCAAGGTGCGCAAGGTGGACGTGCGCGTGATCTCGGCGACCAACGCCGACATCGGCGAGGCAGTGGCGCAGCGCGAGTTCCGCGAAGACCTGCTGTATCGCCTGAACACCGTGGAAGTCCGCCTGCCGCCGCTGCGCGACCGGGCCGAGGACATCTTCGTGCTGGCGACGCGCTTCCTGGCAAGGGAGGCTGCCCATTACGACAAGGCCATCGACGCTTTCAGCGACGAGGCCGTGGCGGCGCTCGCCGGGCATCCCTGGCCCGGCAACGTGAGGGAACTCCAGCATGCGGTGGAACGCGCCGTGCTGGTGGCGCGCGGCGCGGTGGTCTCGGCCGCGGATCTGGGCCTCGGCGGCGTCGGCGGCGAGCCGAATCTCGCGGCCATGACGCTGGCGGAGGCCGAACGCGTGCTGGTGAAGCGGGCGCTCGACCGCCACGCCGGCAACGTCACCCGAGCCGCCGAGGACCTCGGCCTCAGCCGCGCCGCGCTGTACCGCAAAGTCGACCGCCACGATCTGCGATGAACCCGAAGCGGCTGCTGCCACTCGTTCTGGCGGCGGGCCTCCCCGGAACGGCCGTCGCGCTCGCACTCCTGTGGGCCGGCGGGATGACGCAAAGCACTGCTTGGCCGCTAGGCGTCGCCTTGGTCGCCGTCTGGCTGGGCGCTGCGTTCCTGCTGCGCAGCTACATCCATCGCCCGTTGCGGACCATCTCCGCGATGCTGGCGGCGCTGCGCGCAGGGGACTACTCGATCCGCGCCCGGCACGCCGCCGGCGACGATCCGCTCGCGCAGGTGTTCATGGAAATCAACGCCTTGGAGCGACAGTTACGCGAACAGCGCCTAGGGGCATTGGAAGCCGCCAACGTTCTGCAGCGGGTCCTCGCCGAAATCGACGTCGCGGTGATGGCGTTCGACGAGGACTCGGCGCTGCGCGTTGTGAACCGTGCCGGGGAGCGGCTGCTCGGCGACACCGAGGCGCAACTCATGGGCCGAAGCGCCGAGGACTTGCGCCTCGCCGAAGTCCTCACCGGGCGCGCGCCCCGCACCGTTGCCAGAGGCGACCCCGGCGGGCAGCGCCATTGGCAGGTGCGCCGCAGCGTGATCCGCCAGCAGGGCCAGCGGCTGACGCTGGTGGTCATGACGGACCTCGAACGCGCCCTGCGCGACGAGGAGCGCGCGGCATGGCGCCGCCTGGTGCGCGTCCTCAGCCACGAGATCAACAACTCCCTTGCGCCGATCAAGTCCATCGCCGCGAGCGTGCGCGAACTCCTCCGCGAGCCGCGTCCGCCCGACTGGGCCGGCGATGCGGACCGCGGCCTCGCCATCGTCGCGACCCGCGCCGAGTCGCTCAGCCGGTTCCTCGCGGCATACGCCCGCCTCGCCCGGCTGCCGCCGCCGAATCTGGCCACGGTGGATGTCGGCCAGCGCCTGCGCCATGTCGCCGGTCTGGAGACTCGGCTGCCCATCGACTTGCCAGGCGGCGAAGCGCTCTGCGTGGAAGCGGATCAGGACCAGCTCGACCAGGCGCTCATCAATCTGGTCGCCAACGCCGTCGATGCGGCGCTGCGCACCGGCGGCGGCGTCGAGGCGCATTGGCGCCGGGAAGGCGACAGCGTGGTGGTGATCGTCGAGGACGAAGGCCCGGGGCTTGCGGATGGCGGCAATCTGTTCGTGCCCTTCTACACCACCAAGCCGGACGGCTCCGGGATCGGCCTGGTGCTCAGCCAGCACATCGCCGAAAACCACGGCGGCTCGCTGACGCTCGAGAATCGCCCGCACCGCACCGGCGCTCGCGCACGGCTGTCGCTGCCCGCGTCTTGACCCGCCGAACCCCAAACCTGTCCGGGACCGGACAGCGCGCGTCGCGCAGTCGAACGCAAACGCGGCGCGGCACCGCCCGATCCCGGCGCTGCGCCTATGGCACGGCATTCGCATAACTTCTCGCATGTCCGCCAAGCGACCCACTCAGGCAACGCCGCTCTACGCGGCAAGCCGGGCGCCCCTGCGCCAGCTGCCGGGCGCCGAGGTCCCCGCGGGCCGCATGGACGTACCGCGACCGCCGCGACCGTGGTCCGCTCGCAACAAGCGCATCGCCCTCATCGCCGTCGGCGCCTTGCTCGCCCTCCTCGTCACCATCGTGCTCGCCACGCTGCCGCCCGCCATGCCCGCGGTGCCGGCGGACACGGTGTGGATCGGCACGGTGCAGCGCGGCGAGTTCGTGCGCCAAGTGCGCGGCCCCGGCAGCTTGGCGCCGATGCAGCGCCGGTGGATCACCGCCGACACCTCTGGCCGCGTCGAAGAGATCCTCGCGCTGCCGGGCGCCGAAGTGCAGCCGGACACTCCCCTGCTGCGGCTCGAGAACCCCGAACTTACCGTGCAGCTGCTCGATGCCCAGCAGCAGCTCTCCGACGCCCAAGCGGCGCTCGTGACCCTGCGCTCGCAAGTGGAGTCCGAACGCTTGGCGCAGGAAGCGCTGATCGCGAGCGTCCGCACGCAGTACCTCGAAGCCAAGCACCGCGACGAAATGAACCGCGAACTGCTGGCCAGGGGGCCGGGCCTGGTCGCCGAGTTCGACTTGGCGCGCGGCGAGCAGATCGTCGAGGAACTCGCCAACCGCACCCGGATCGAAGCCCGGCGCCTCGAAGTGCTCGGCGACTCGTCCGCGCAGCGCATCGGGGCGCTGGGCGAGCAGGTGGAGCGCCTCGGCGCGATCGTGCGCTTCAACGAGGATCGCGTGGCGTCGCTGGACGTGGCCGCTGGGGTAGCGGGCGTGCTCGCCGAACTGCCGATGGAAGCGGGCCAGTGGGTGCGCGCCGGCGACACGCTCGGCAGGGTGGTCGTGCCGGGCCGGCTGAAGGCCGAGATCCGCATCCCGCAGAACCAGGCCGAAGAGATCGTCATCGGCCAGACGGCGCTGGTGGACACCCGCGGCGACATCATCGAAGGCCGCGTCAGCCGCATCGACCCGACGGTGCGCGCCGGCACGGTGACCGTCGATGTGGCGCTGCCGGCGACCTTGCCGAAGAGCGCACGGCCCGACATGAGCGTCGACGGCACCGTGGTGATCGAGCGCCTCGGCGACGTGACGACCATGGGGCGACCGGCCCAGGCGGGCGCCCACGCGCTGATCAGCGTCTACCGCGTCAGCGGCGATGTCGCCGAGCGCGTGCAGGTTCGCCTAGGCCGCGTGTCGGTCAACGAGGTGGAGGTGTTGCAGGGACTTGCGCCCGGCGACGAAGTGGTTCTGTCGGACATGACCCAGTGGCAGGAGCACGCCCGCGTGCGCATCGCGGGCAGGTAGCGAAAGAGGAGAACGAGACCATGGCAGAAGCCAACGAGCCGCTGATCCACCTGCGCAGCCTGCGCAAGGTGTTCTACACGGAGGAGCTCGAGACCCACGCGCTCGCCGACGTGCATCTCGACATCGAGCGCGGCGAGTTCGTCTCCATCGCCGGGCCCTCGGGCTGCGGCAAGTCCACCCTGCTGTCGATCATCGGTCTGCTCGACACCGCCACCGGCGGCGAATATCGGCTGGAGGGCGAGGCGGTGCAGGACCTGTCCATCGCCCGGCGCACCCGCATCCGCAACGAGGCCATCGGCTTCATCTTCCAGGCCTTCAACCTGATCGGTGACCTCACCGTGCATGAGAACGTCGAGCTGCCGCTGGTGTACCGCGACCTGCCCGGCCGGGAGCGCCGCGAGCGCGTCCAAGCGGCGCTCGAACGGGTGGGCATGGCGCACCGCGAGAAGCACTTCCCGGCGCAGCTCTCCGGCGGTCAGCAGCAGCGCGTCGCCGTTGCCCGCGCCATCGTCGGCGAACCGCTGATCCTGCTGGCCGACGAACCCACCGGCAATCTGGACTCCGCCAACGGCCAAGCGGTGATGGAGCTGCTCCGCGAGCTGCACGCCGACGGCGCGACGGTCTGCATGGTCACCCACGACCCCCGCTACGCCGACATGGCCGCCCGCACGGTGCATCTATTCGACGGCCGGATCGTGGACGAAGAGGCGGCGTGAGTGCGTCGCGCGCCAGAATCGTCCCTGTCTCGTCGATGCGGGTGGCCTGCACGTCACGGTGATGGCGCCGTCCCTAGAGGCGCCCTGCGCGACTCCTGATGTGCTACCCGAGATTTGTCCTACACCCTCGCCCCTTGCGTCCCTTGCGCCGCTGTTCCGGTTCAGCCGCTTGACACCCCGCGAGGCGCTGCGGGAGCATGTACTCGGCGCGGCTTCGCGCCGAGTCCTGATCGGCCCTCCCAGCGGGGCCGATTGGCGGGACGAAGGGGGAACGGTTCCTCGAGCAAGGTCTAAGGTCATCCACCTCGGGCGGTGATTGCTGGGGATCCGAGCCCGCGCTGGGGGACCAATGACGACGAAGACGCAATCCCGCGCCAACCACGACCAGCAAACCGGCGCCGTCCTGCTCGCCGTCATCGCCGCGGAGTTGCGCACGCTGCGGCGACTGGCTCGCACCGGCGTGCTGGTCGCCATCGGCATCGGCGCGATGCTCGCCGCCTACGGCTACTACTCCTACCTGCATGGGGAGGCATCGCAGTGGTCGTTGAACGCCGGCACCTCGCTGCCGCGCCTTTCGGCGGCGTACTTCAACAGCTACGTGCTGTGGTTCTTCATGGCCGCGCTGGTGTTCCTCGCGTTCGATGTGCGCGGGCGCGACGAGCGCGAGCGGATGCAGGACGTGTTGGACTCGCGACCGATCTCGAACACAACGCTCCTGTGGGGCAGGCTCGTCGCCATCGTGCTCGCCGTGTGGCTGCCGGCCGCCGGCGCTCTGGGGCTCATCCAAGTCGCCGGCCTCGTTGGTCGGGCGGCGGGCTTCTGGATGTTCGCGGTCGAGCCGGTCAGCACGGTCACCTTCGCATTGCTGGACGCCCTGCCGGCATTGGTGCTGTGGGGCGCCATCGTGTTCGCGCTGTCGCTCGGCCTGCGCAATCGGCTCGCTGCGGCCGTGGCCGCTCTCGCCTTGCTCGGCCTGCACATGGCGAGTTTCGCCTTGACGCCCGCCTACCTGCTGCCGGCAATCTCGCTGCTGCATATCCACGACAACTGGGCCTCCGACCTCGCGCCCCGATTCGCCGACGCGGCCACATACGCGCACCGCGCCTCGATGCTGCTGCTCGCCGTCGCGTTCATCGTCTGGGCCGCGGCCGCGCATCGGCGCGCGGACGACCGGCGCCTCGTGACGCGGATGCTGACGGGCGCTCTGCTCGCTGTGCTCGGCGCAACCGGCATCGGCGGCGTGGCACTGCGCTGCATGGAGGACATGCGTCAGCGCGACGCATGGCTCGCGGCCCATGAGGAAGTGCGCGAGGTGCCGTTGCCGAAAGCCCGCGCGATTCGCGGCCATGTGCGCATCGCGCCGGGCGAGAGCCTCGCCATCGATCTCGACATGGAGTTGGCGGCGCCTGCGGATGGCGCACTCGACCAGCTCATCTTCAGCCTCAATCCAGGACTCCGAGTCGGCGAAGTGCGCATCGACGGCATAGCCGCGACCTTTCGCCACCAACAGGGCCTGCTCGCCGTGGACTTGCCGCGCCCGCTGGCGACCGGCGACAGCACAACGCTTGCCCTGCGCGCCTCTGGTGCGCCGGACATGCGCTTTGCCTACTTGGACAGCGCGGTCCACTGGCAGCGCGCCTCCGCCCGCAACGCGCTGCTGTGGCTCGGCACGGAGGCGGGCATTTTCGAGAGCCGCTACGTCGCCCTGATGCCGAGCCTGCGCTGGCTGCCGGTGCCCGGTGCGAACCTCGACACGCTGCGCACAGACTTCCCGAGGGTGGAACTCGCGGTGGAGGTCCCCGCTGGCTGGCACGTCGCAGGTGCGACGCGAGATCGGAAGGGCAACAGCGATGCCCGCATGGAAGGTGTGATCCCCCTGCCCGCTCTGGGCCTCCTCGCCTCGCGCTTCGCGCGGCGCTCGCTCGAGATTGGCGACGTGACCATGGAACTGCTCCTGCATCGGGCGCACCAGCGCAACGCCGACTACTTCGCCGATGCCGAGACCGTGGCCTTGCTGCGCACCCGGCTTGAGGAAACGCTGGACGAGACCGCGGCGCTCGGCATCCCCTATCCGTACAAGACCTTCAGCGTCGTCGAGGTGCCAGCGCAGCTGCGCATGTACGGCGGCGGCTGGCGGCTCGATGCGGGGGCGGCGCTGGCCGGCGTCCTGCCCATCAAGGAACACGGCTTCGCGTACGGCAACTTTGCACGCTACCTCGCGCGGTTCCCAGCGGCCGCGGAGCGGATGGCCGAGACCAAGGTGCAGTTGCTGGCCAACCTCTTCAACTACTCCTACGTCCATGCAAACGCCCGTCACGCCTTCGCGCGCAACTTGCTGACCTTCCAGACCGCGGCGTCGGGCCGCGGCGCCGTCGCGCTCGGCTACGTTGGGGAGTCGCTGACGGCGACGCTGCTCAGCGACCCCGAGCAACGTTTCTTCATGCCGATCGGCACGGCGACGGCGCACTCGATGAACGCCGACGCCGGCTTCGGCGCCACCGTCGCAGGGATGGCCTGGGGAATCGCCAACATGCTGCGCGAGAACCGATGGTCCGGCTTCTGGCAGCCAGGGAATCCGCAAGCGAGCGCCTGGGCACGCGCTTCCGCCGTGCCGCTCGGCGACCTCGACTTCCACGATGACGCGCCGCGCGCATTGGCGGCGCTCAGTCTGCGCGGCGACGCGGTCGCCAAGTCGGTCATCGACGCCGCGGGCCGGGAACGAGTCGCGGCTCTGCTTGCCGCCTTGCGCCGCGAACATGGCGGCGGCAGCTACGACGCCCGCGATTTCGCCAAGGCTGGCGGCGAGGAGCTGCGCAATCTGCTCGGCGACTGGCTGGACGAAGCGGCGCTGCCGGCGTTCGCCGCCTCAAGGCCGCGGGTTCTGCGCGTTGCCCGGAGCGACGCGCCGGAGGGCTTCGAGACCCGGGTCCATGTACGCAATACGGCGCCGGTGCCCGGCCTTGTGCGTCTCGGCCAGAGCATCTACGAGACCGGCCAGCACGGCGAGCCGGTGGTCATCCCGGCCGAGAGCGCCATGGAGCTCGCCCTGGTTACCGAGGCGGTGCCGCCGCAGCTGTGGGTGATCCCCTACCTCGCCCGGAATCGCTTCTCCATGCTGGTGGAAATGCCGTCGCGGGTGGAGAATCCTGACGTTGCGGACCCGGCGGAGGTCGGCGTCGCGCTGCCGAGCGACTGGCTGCCACCGCCGGTCGAAGGCATCGTCATCGACGACCTCGACCCGGGGTTCTCCGTCGAATCCCGCGGCGATGGCGACCTTCGCCTGGCTGCCTGGGCACGCGGAGCATCGACCATCGACTACGACCAAGGACTGCCCACCTTCAGCCGACAGCCCGGCGAGTGGAGTCGCGCCAGCATCCCGACGGCGTGGGGCAGGTATCGCCGCTCCGTAGCCGGCACCATCAGCGGCGACGGCGCGACTGTCGCCGTGTTCACCGCCGAGCTGCCGACGCCGGGGCGATGGCGGCTCGGATACCACATCCCAGAACGCACGCTGCCGCCGCCGCCCGGCTACGGCAACGAGCCAACCGATTTCTACGGCGAACTCGGCCTGTTCGACTTGGCAGTAGTCGCCGGCGAGCGTGCCGAACCCGTGGCCTTCGACGGCGCCGACGCCGCCATCGGCTGGAACCGGCTCGGCGAGTTCGACTTGGCGTCGACGCAGGTGCGCGTGGAAGTGTCGACCCGCACGAACGGCGACATGGTGCTCGCCGACGCAGTGCGCTGGCTGCCCGCCCAATAGCCGTTCGTTCCCTGGCGGAGAAGCGACCACGACGCCGTACACTGTCTTGCCGGACTCGGCGGACCGGCGTATGGTTCGCCAGCAGCAACAGGGGCAACCATCGTGCCATCGAACTCGGACAAGCCATTGATCGCGGTCGACCTCAAGCGCATGGGCGGTATCCCGACGTTTCCGGGTACGCGCGTACCCATAGCCACCCTGTTCGACAGCCTGCTCGCGGGAGACAGCATCGAGACTTTCCTCGCAGATTATCCCACCGTCGCTCGCATCAGCGTCGATGCGTTGCTCGCGCGCACGGACTTGGAGTTGACGAAGGCGTCATAGCGAACCGTGCGGGTCTTTCTTGACGAGTCGGTGAACGCCCGTTTGGCGCGCGAGTTGCCAGCGAACTACGTTTGCGAAGGACCGACGGAACGAGGCTGGTCTGGCGTACCGCCGCCGGTCGCTCCCTCTCGTGCCCGTCCTATAGGAGTTGCTACGCGAGCATCGCGTTGAGCCTCTGCTGCCACTCGTCTTCGTCCACCACCTCGAAGCGCACTACCTTGCCCTGCATGGCGGGCACGAACTCCGCCCAATCCGTCTGGCGGGCGCGTTCGGAGCAGATGCGGAAGATCGCCCGCTTGTACTCGGTGTCCTCCGTGCGCTTGAGATGCACCCCCTTGGTTTCCATGACGAACACTTGGTGGAACGAGTCGTGCGCGTCCGGCTCGTCGGCGCTCAACGTGAACACGAAGTCGGCGTAGATGCGGCCTCGTTTCCAACCTTGCACGAAGTAGTCCTTGCGGGCGCGGTTGCGGTACCAGAAGAACAGGCGCTCCTGACGGTCCAAGTAGGTGGCGACGCTCCGCTCTAGGCTGTTCAGGTCGTCTTCGCTGGTGCGCTCGAAGAGGTCGCGCTCGAAGCGCACGCCGTCGTCCCGGTTGGCTTGCTTGGCGTTCGCCAGTGATTCCATTGTCGGCGGCGGGCGGTTGAACTTCAGCTCGTCCGTTACGACCATGAATCGCATGGTGCCCTCGTCCAGCAGCTCTGCGAAGACGCGCTGCGCCAAGCGGTCGCGTTCGGACTCCAAGCGTTTGCGCATCTCCTCGAGGATGAAGACGTAGTTCGCCACCACCCGCTCCCTAGGGTTCTGCTCCAACAGCTTGCCGAATACGCGTCGGGCGATTTCGTGGCCACGCCACGGGTTCGGCATCGCATCGAGCAGGTGGCTGGCGGCGAAGTAGTAGTCGATCTCGCCCGCTGGGCCGGCACTGTCGGCGACACGGGCTAGATGGACGTTGTCGTCGAGTCCCGCCCGGAGTTCCAGTTCGCGTCGGCCGATGCGTTCCAGCTCAAGGTCGTAGACCGGCGTCATGTCCACCTCGCCCCAAGGAACCCGGGAGAGGATGTCCGCCTCGTAGTACACCAGCCGCCACTCGTCGTCGTCGCGGATCATGAACGCCGGGAGTACGAGACTCCTGGCCGCATCCTGAAAATGCCGGCGCTGCTGGTGGATCAAACGCTTGGCATCGCCGCCACCGTTGCCGTCCGTCGTGACGCGCTCCTCGAGCCCCTGCAATCCCTCGAGGCCGAAGCCCTTGCGAACTTCGCTCAACAGATCCGTTCCGCGCCGCTGGTAGCAGTACACATAGCTCTCGTCCAGGGCCGGCACATGCGTCTTGTGCGCGAACGGCTGGCGCAGGATGCGGCCGACCAGCTGCGTCAAGGCGCTCTTCGAACTCGGGTTCGCCAAGATCGCGAGCACGTAGGCGAAGGCGCAGTCCCAGCCTTCCTGCAACGCCTGCTTGGTGATGATGTAGCGGATGGGGCAGTCTCGCGACAGCAGCCCGCCGGCCTCGTCCACATCCTTCAGTTCGTCCTTCTGACTGGTTTTCACCGCGATGTGCTCGGCGCGGATGCCAGGGTGGCGAAGCAGGTACTGGCGCACATCCTCGGCATGGATGTAGCCCGCGCCCCGCTGGTCGCGCCCGGTGCGCTCCACCTGGATCAGGCAGATCGGACGAATGTATGTGCGCGTCTCGGCCTCGTGCTCCCGGGCCGTCGCTTCGAGGTGTTCGCGATGCTCGATGGCGGAGAGCAGCGTGTGCTTCCAGTCCACGCTGTCGCTGTTGCGGATGTGCAGATCGAGCTTGATCATCTCTTCGGCAAGCAGATCGCGCCCGGACACTTCGACCAGCACGTTGGCGCCCTTCGGCGGCGTCGCCGAGAGCTCCACCACCATGCAGGGATTGAAGCCCTCCAGCGTCTTCCTTGCGTTGGGGCTGTACGCCTTGTGGCCTTCATCGAGCACGATGAGCGGCTGCAGCACCCGCACCGCATTGCCGAGCGAGGTCTTTACGTGGCGACGCCACATCCCGTCTTGGCCCTCGCCGCTCCCGAACTCGTCCAGATTCGGCATGTTTTCCATCAGTTCGCGCTGGGCGCGGGCGTCGTCCTCGGAAGGGAAGAAGCGCTCGAAGCCGCCGCTGTCCTTGAAGATGCGCAGGACGTCCTTGGTCTCCCGGTTCGCGGAGGGGAGCATGAGCAGGAGCACGCAAAGGTTCTCGCCCACGTCCGTGGGGCCGAAAGCGCTGGTCTTCTCCAGAATCATGGTGCGACCCGCGGAGGACACATCGAGTTGCTGACGGTACGGGTGGTCGCGGTCCTTCAGTGCCAACAGCGTCTGGTTGTATATCTGCGTGCTCGGCACCACCCACAACACCAAGCCCGTCTGCCGACGCCGGTAGTGGACGTTTACGAGGTCGATGATCTTGATCGCCAGCAGCGTCTTGCCGCCGCCCGTCGGCACCTTCAGGCAGAACGTCGGCAACGGCGTGCCGAGGCCGTTCCGGCGCGGCTTGTAGACGACTTCTGGTCGCACCTTCTGCCACGCGCGATCCACCCAGTCGTAGTCGGGGTCGTGCTCTAGGATCAGAGCGGCCCGCTCCCGCCAGTCGTGGAGTTGATCCACGTACTCCCGGACGGTGGCGAGGACGCGCTTCTGGAACTCCTTGAGAATCACGGCGCGAGTTTCTCCACGGACTCGTATATCTCGAACGGCAGCTGGTGGAAGGTGATTCCGTAATGCAGCAGGAAGTCCTGATCGAGGTACTTGGTCGGCGCGAACACCAGCCGCTCCTTCGTGCGCTCCCCCAGCGGCAGCGCTCTCGCCAGTCGCGGAGTGAGAGCGAGGTCCTTGAGTTCCTCCACGTCGTCCGTGTAGATGAGGTACACGTCGTAGACTCGGCTGCTACCGATGAACCACCTGCCCCTGTCGATCACGCTCGGGTCGAACTCCTCGCCGGTGGCCGTGAAGAAGACGTAGGCGGCGAGCTTCTCGTAGCTTGGCAGGTTCGTCCCGTCCAAGATGGACTCCCGGCGCATAGCCTCGCCAAGCTCGAAGTAGCTGAACGTGCCGCCGTAGCCGGCCTTCAGCGCCTCGTCCTTCGCCGTGGGAACGCCCTTGATGACCCGGCGCACGCGCTCGGCCGTGATGGTGTCCGCGTAGTCCTCGCACTCGATCAACACGAAGCGGCGGCTGCCGCCATCGTCATGATTGAGGGCGAGTACAGCTTGGGCCGTGGTGCCGGAACCGGCGAAGGAGTCGAGGACGATGGAGTCCTTGTCGGTGGCGATTTGCAGTATCCGTCGGACTAGCTTGGAGGGCTTTGGCGTAACGAACACATCTTGCCCGGGCCCAAGCTCAAGAACGCCGCTTAGGAGTCTGGCCTAAATAACCTATTTATTTGGAGCGTTTCTTTTTCGGCGAGATGACATAGTTCCAGTCGCCGTGGAACTTGTCCCTGGACAGCGACAGGGCGTCCATCTGCTCGTCGCTCACCTTCACTCCCGTGGGATACTCGCCGTCGTCCAGCTCGGAGCGGATCTCCAGGCCCTTCTTCGTCGTCGTGGCCGCGATCAGGCTCACCACCGCCTCCCTGCTGACGAGCGGCCTGCCGCGCCAGTTCTCCGTGATCCGGCTGAACATGCGGTGCTCGATCTTGTTCCACTTGCTCGTGCCCGGCGGGAAGTGGCACACCGACACCTTCAGCCCCGTCTCGTCCGCAAAGCGCTGCAGCTCGACCTTCCACAGCCGGCTGCGGCTGCCGTTCGAGCCGCCCGCGTCCGCGGTCACCAGCAGACGCCGCGCCGCCGGGTACCTCGCGCTCCCCATCCGCAGCCACCAGCGCCGCAGCGTCTCCGCCGCGAACGACGCCGTGTCGTGGTCCGCGCCCACGCTCACCCAGCCCGCGTCCGCCGCCACGTCGTACACCCCGTACGGGATCGCCTTGCCCAGCTCCGCGTCCTTGAAGTCGTGGACGCGCACCTTCTCCGGCTCCCCCGCCGGGCGCCATTCCCGCCCGCCGTTGCGGAAGTCCCCCACCAGCTCCTTCTTCTTCGTGTCCACCGACACCACCGGGGTGCCGCCGCGCATGAACGCCTTCGCCCGGCGGTTGATGTGGTTGAACTGCGCGTCCCGGTCCGGGTGCTGGCGACCCTCCAAGGTCTTGCGGTTCGACTGCAAGCTGTAGCCCATGTCGTGCAGCAGCCGGTTCACCGTCCGCTCGCTCACCGGGTGCCCTGCCGCGTCCAGCGCCTCCGCCAGCTTCGCCGCGCTCAGACTCGTCCAGCGCAGCGGCCCCGACGGATCGCCCCGCGTCGCCGGATCCACCAGCCGCTCCAGCGCCGGCACCAGCCCCGGGTCCCTGTCCTCCGCCCGCTTCCGGCCGCCGCCGGGCGAGCGCTGCCGATCCGACGCCTCGACGCCCGACTCCAGCTCCCGCAGGCCCTTCGCGATCGTGACCCGCGACATGCCCGTCGCCTCCCACACCCGCTCGATGCCCCCGCGACCGACCGCGCGCGCCTCGGTCGCAGCCCAGAGCCTCTTGGCGCGCTCGTCGAGCACCGGTTCCAGATCCAGAAACTTCGCAAGTATCGTCCGCGTCGCAGCGTCGTCCATGACCCTGGCCTCTCGGCAAAAGTGCGCTCAACAATACAGGATGTTCCTGCGAGAGTACTTAGCTCTTGTTTGGCGTTCCTCGTGCTTCCGGCATCCTGCCAAGACCAGATCGTCTGGGGAACAACCCCCTCGCGGACTTCGCTTAGAAAACGCTTGATGCCCGGACGATTGTTACCTGATTTCCCCCACCAGATGCGGCCATCGGCTTCCAACTCCTTGAACCGAGCCTCATTGACCCGCCAATAGCTGCCGGGCGGTGGCCCGCTGATGACCTTCCCCTTCGGCGTGGTGATCGCATAGCGGCCTTGCCTGTATTCGTTCCGAGCGGCAAGGTCGCTCAAGAGCCATGGACCGCGCGGATCCCCGTCCGGATTCTTGTAGCGCTTCAGCATCCTCTCTGTCCGTGGCAACGGAAGAGCAGTCCAGTTCTCCGAGTTGCGTGCGTACACGACCAAGTAGTCGTGATCTTCGCTGAACTGTTTCGCGGTGTTCTTCGGGCTGTCCATTTTGTGCCAAATCACCGTCGCAACGAAGTTGTCCTCCCCGAACACCTCGTCCATCAGCGACCGCAGGCGATGCACCTCGTTGTCGTCGATGGTGATGAAGATGGCGCCGTCGTCCCGCAACAGCTCCCGCAAGAGCTTCAGCCGCGGCAGCATCATGCAGCACCACTTGTCGTGGCGGGTCAGGTCCTCGCGATCCACCACTTGGCCCAGCCAGTCCTTCATCATCGGCGAGTTGACCCGGTCGTTGTACGCCCAGCCCTCGTTGCCGGTGTTGTAGGGCGGGTCGATGACGATGCACTTCACCTTGCCGTGGTAGGTGGGCAGCAGGGCCTTGAGCGCCGCCAGATTGTCGCCGTGGACGATCAGGTTGTCGTGCAGGCTCGCCCGTTCGGACAGCCCCTTGTCGCGGACGGCTGTGAGCTCGTGGTAGGGAACCGCCAGATGGTGGTTTTCAACGAACGTCCGCCCCTTGAAGGTCAACATGGTCATGCCGGGTCCCCAATCTCGCTCCGCCGCCCCGAGCCGCTCGCCGCACGTCCCAGGGCCGCAACGGATTCTCTCACGAGACCGCTGCCTTACGAAGGATTCCGCGGCAGTTCGGTCCGCGCAGCCGCAACACGGCTCGGCGTCAGAGAGGTCCCGACAGCAGCCTGCGCCAGCGCGGGCGCTTGCCGGCCCAGCCCGGCAGCCAGCTGCGCGGCATGGCGTAGCGGCGCAGGCCACTGAGGCCGTGGATGGGTTCGCTGACGGCGCCCTCGCCGAGCCAGAGGCGGAAGCGCAGGTCGCGCAGCGCCGAGGGGCGGTAGTCCGCCACCTGCTCCAAGCGCAGCTTGACGCTGTAGTGCAGCGTCGGGAGGTCCTCGCAGGGCTCGTCGTTGTCGCAGACATGAACCGAACGGGCGTCCTGGTCGAGGAACGCGGCGGACGTGCCGCCGTGGTAATGGATCGGGCCATCGGGACGCGGCCCCATGGCCACGTCGTCCGCGGCCAGATGCTCGATTCCCCGTTCCTTGAGCCCCGCGGGGCTCGGCGTCTCGGAGATCGCGATGTCCCGGCCGAGCGCGGCCCGGCACTGGGCGATCATGAAGCCGAGCGCCACATCCGAGAGTCCGTCCACCCAGTAGCCGCCGCCGATGTCGCCGTGAACGCCCGGAAACCACACCTCCGTGATGCGTCCGGGGTTGCCGGCGTCCCTGTTCATGAGCGTCGGCGTGAACGGCACCCGGTCCTCGTCGATCGACACGGCATGAACGGCTTTCTCAACGCGCGCGTTGAGCGTGCCGTTCTCGAACACCACGTCGCTGCTGACCTTCTCGCCGCGCCGATGCACGCCGCCCATGGCCGCCACCGTGTCGAAGACGCCGAGGAAGGCGACGCTGAGACTCTCGTCGGCATCCAGCACGATGCTTGCGAACTTGCGCGCCAGCGCCGCGCCGCGGCTGTAGCCGAAAACGGCGATGCGGTCCCCCGGCTGGTACGCGCTCTCAAGGTCCTGCTGGGCCCCGTCGAGGATCGTCTGCGCATCGCCGAACGGCGGTGCGATGGCGAGGTTGACCACCGAGTAGATGCGCCCAAGAAGGGGGATTGGCTTGCGCAGCGTGCCGATGCCGCTGTAGTAGAACGCCCTCTGCCCTTCGGCGGTGGTGTGGAGCTCCTCGTCCGCCCCGCCGAGCGAGCCGCCGAGCAGGACATGCAGCTTCAGCACGTTGCTGATGCTTTCGTCCCGCTTGAATCCGCCGGCATCCGCCGGCTCGTTGCCGGTGCCGTCGAAGCTGAAGATGAGAGTCCTGCTGACGGTCTGGCTGGTCATGCCTGTCGCACGGTGGTCGGTGAATGCCTACCGGCAATGTTGCACGAACGGTCCGGGCTTGGCGATTCCCATGCGGCCGGCGCCCGCCGCCGGTTCAAGGCCCACCGCCATCGTCCGCGGGCGCCGCGTGGCGGGCGGATCTGCGCTCCCGGAGACGCAGCACGAGCGCGACGACGGGCAGCGGCAGTAACAGAAAGTACTGGTAGCCGGCCAAGTGCAGCAGCTCATGCGGGAGCGTCAGCGCCAGCACGACCGATGCCACGCCGGAGAGGGCGATGACCCCATACATCGAGATGAAGATCACCGCGTTCCGGCATTCCGCGGCGTTCAGCGCCAGCGTGCGCCTGCGAACGAGGACGTAGGCGAACATGGCGACGATGACGCCGGCCAGCCAAGCCCAGGAGAAACCATACCCGACGAATAGGAGGATCAGCTGCTCTGCCCAGAGCGCCGTATCGAGTTCGAACGGGGGCGGTACCCAGCCGCCGCTGAGGTCCGCGACGCCGAAGGCGTAGACCACGCGCAACGGGAAGACCATGACGAGCAACCCCATCACCAAGAGCAGCGTCAGCAGCACGGCGACTCCGTTGTCCAGTCCGTAGATGCGGCTCCAGTTTCGGTGCGCGATCCAGAACGCGAAGACCTGGGCGCACGAGAGGACGAACACCGGGATGCTTTTGATCGCGGCTTCGAGTTCCGCAAAGCTGCGCGGCACATCGTCCACGGCGATGACGAGCAGGGTCACCGCGAATGCGAAGGCCGCGTCGGCAAAGGTTTCGAGACGGGTCATGGCGAGCCCGCGCAGGCGCAACCCCCGCTCGACAGGCAGGCTGTCCAAGTTCGTGGCCATGGATGGGCTCCGACCTGTGAGACCGCCCGATCCTAACCCGCGCGGTTCTGAACCCACTAGCGCCTTGATCGGTGCCATAGGCGGCGGGGTTGACTCGCCTTCAGGCAGACCGTCTAATCCCGGCACGCCGACGAGGCCCTCGCCTCGGCCCACGCCCAGGCCAGCAACGACGGAGCAACACGGGCATGCATGTCAGGAAGCTTGAGATTCGCGACATCCGGTGCATCGAAAGGCTGGAAATCGAGATCCCCACGCCGTGCGCCGGGTGGCATGTGATCCTCGGCGACAACGGGGCTGGGAAGTCCAGCGTCGTCCGCGCTCTGGCATTGGCGCTGATCGGCCCCTCCGACGCGCCGGCGACTCGCCAGGATTGGGGGGACTGGATCCGCCAAGACGCTGATGTGGGGCGAATCAAGGTGGATCTGACGGAACACGGCAGCTACGACCGATGGACCGGACCGGGCCGTCCGGCACTGATCCCGCCCGTGTTGAAAGTCGCGATTCGGAGGCGGGCGAATGACACGGGCACCAAGGGCGCACGGCTGATCCCGGAAATGAGCGGCACCAGCGCCAAGCGGACGATTTGGGGTGGCGGCCAGGGCTGGTACTCCGCTTCGTTCGGTCCGTTCCGCCGATTCTCCGGCGGAGACAAGGAGTACGACCGCCTCTTCTTCAGCAACCCCGGACTTGCGCTGCACCTATCCGCTTTCGGGGAGGACGTAGCGCTGGGAGAAGCCCTTAGGTGGCTGCAGGAGCTGCAGTTCAAGGCGTATGAGCGCGATCCGGTGGCAACACGCCTGCTCGACGGCCTCTTGGACTTCATGCGCCGCTCCGAACTGCTGCCTCACGGCGCACAAGTCGACGAGATCACCTCGGAGACCGTTCTGTTCATGGATGGGGCCGGAATGCGAATACCCGTAGAGCAGCTAAGCGACGGGTTTCGTTCGATACTGAGCATGACATTCGAGGTGCTGCGCGGAATGGTGTTCGCATACGGGGACAGGACCTTCCTGGATTCTCTCGACGCCGAGGCAACAGCGGTTTCGTTGCCCGGCGTGGTCGCCATCGACGAGATCGACGCGCACCTCCACCCCGCTTGGCAGAAGCGGATTGGCGACTGGCTGACGGCGCGCTTCCCGGAAATCCAGTTCATCGTGACCACGCACAGCCCCATCATCTGTCGGTCGGCTGCGAACGGCTCGATTTGGCGCTTGCCGACGCCGGGGACCGATGAGGAACCGCACCAGGTGGTGGGCCAAGATCGGAACCGGTTGATCTACGGGAGCATTCTCGATGCCTTGGACACCGAGTACTTCGGCACGGGCGTCACTCGCTCCGATGCCTCCTATCGGATGATGATGCAGCTCGCCACGCTGAACATGAGGAGGTCCCGAGGACCGCTCTCGGACGAGGAAGAGCACGAGCGCCAGTCGCTACAGCGCACCCTCCCCAGCGTGTCCGCCACCATCGAGTAGGGGCACAGTGATCCACCTAGCCGATCCGGGTCTGGATCAGGCCGCTAGCGAACAACTGGCCCGGTACCAGCGAGAGGTCGACGAAGCGACGAACTACGCAGACCGGGTGGCCAGGGCCAAGGACCTGTTCCCACGCAGGAACCGGCCCTCCAATGCGACGTTCCGCTCTGTGCGCGAAACCCTGACCGTCATGTGTTCCGGCGCCCAGCGCTGCGTGTACTGCGAAGACTCGGTCGGGGACGAGGTAGAGCACATCCAGCCCAAGGACCTGTACCCCTGCCTCGTGTTCGTATGGACGAATTACGTCTATGCGTGCGGAACCTGCAACCGTGCCAAGAGCAACAGGTTCAGCGTCGTCAGCAACGGCGGCATCGCGGATGTCACGAGGCGTCGGTCTGCGCCCATCGTCCGCCCCCGTGCCGGCGCTCCGGCATTCATCAATCCGCGGGTCGACAACCCCATGGACTACCTGCACCTGGACCTCGCAACCTTCGTCGTAGTGCCCCGAGGTGGCGTCGACGACCTGCACCAACAGAAGGCGGGTTTCACCATCGAGACGCTCAAGCTGAACCGGGACGTCCTGCTCGCAGCGCGGCAGACCGCGTACAACTCGTATCGTTCCGGCCTTTTCGAGTACGTCAGACAGAGTCCGGATGCACCTACCGACGAACTTGCCGCGCTCATCCAGCACGTCAGGACGATGCCGCACCCCACCGTTTGGGCTGAAATGAAGCGCCAGCGCACCTCGGTAGCAGACCTAGACGACCTCTTCCGACAAGCCCCCGAAGCCATGCAGTGGTGATCGCTAGTACGCCCGCTCTGCGTTCCTCTAGACGCCTTCTCCGCCGATCGGCCCCTCGGACGCATCCAGCCGCTCCAACTGGACTCAGCCCTGCCCGCCAAGCGCCCGCTTGCCGTCCTCGCCGATGAACTCCAGCATCGCTTCGAGGCACAGTTCTGGTTCTTCGAGCTGGAGGAAGTGGGTCGTCTCCGGCACGAAATCGTAGTCGAACGCCAGAATCTCGTTCATCGCTACGGTCGGCAGGAACGAGTGCGGCGCCAATGGGTCGCTGCCGATCACCTTCACCGGGCACGAGATGGCGTCGGTGTCCACCGATGCGGCGAATTGGTAGCCCTGCGCCGCGATACGCGCTTCGTATTCCCGCGGGCACCGCAGTGCGTACCCCGAGCCGTCATTCGCCGGACGCAGCGTCGTTCGGGCCAGCAAGTCGTGGACGCCTGGGCGCATTTGACCGAACGCAGGCGACCCGCGTAGCCGTTCTGCGAACGCTGCCTCAGACTCGAACGAGTACCTGCGCCGCCGCGCCCCTTCGGCCATTCGGCCCATGGTCACTCTCAGCCGTTCCCGATGACTCTCGTGGCACCCGCGCGGGCACATGAACGGGTCGAACAGAACCAGCGCCGCGAACGACGACGCCGCGGAACATGCTTGCATCACGGCGGTCAATCCCGACAGCGAGTGGAACACGCCGATGGCAGCCTTCGCGCCGAAGCGAACGTCGATGGCCCGAGCCACGCTAGTCATGTCTCCTACGAACGTCGGAATGCGGTGGTGCTCTATGTCTCCGATCGCGTTCCAGCCGTGGTTGCGGAAGTCGAAGACCATCACGTCGAACTGATCCATCAGCAACGACCAGAACGGGTAGTACGCGTCCACCGCAAAGCCGTTGGCATGGCTCAGGACAAGGCGCGCCCCCGCGGGATTACCGTGCCGGCGGACCGCGATTGCGGTCCCGTCGGCCATTTGCGCATCAACGGTGGCCAGCGGCGGCGGCACGTTCCACGTCGGCTCGGCGTCTGACATTACGGCTCCGCTATGACAAGCGAGCGCTCGTCGCGAGCGAGGCATCGAGCTGCCGGTCCCCTGCTCCCGCCCGTTGCGCCTATGCTGCCAGAAGCTCTCACTCGCGTGCCGCCAACGCTTCTTCACCAAACCGAACGATTAGATCCAGCGTCTTGCGCACACCTTCCCATGTCGTCGTGTGGTTGATGATGCATAGGCGCAGCGAGAAGACTCCATTGAGCGAAGTAGAGGAAAGGAACGCCAGTTCGTCCCAGAACACCCGTGCCAGCACGCCCTTGTTCGCTTCCTCCAAGGCCGCTTCCTCGCACCCACCGGGATTGACGCGAAAGCAGACGATGCCGAGGGTCACCGGTGCCATCAACTCCAAGGCCGCCGAAGATTCAACGTATTCCTCCGCCCGGCGCGCAAGCTCGAAACCCTTGTCCACCGCGGCGCGGAACGCGGCCATGCCGAAGGTTTGCACGGACATCCAGATCTTGAGCGCCCGGGCCGCGCGGCTGAGCTGAAGCCCGCGATCCGCGAAATTCGGATGGTTCGCGCCCCACACCGTGTCCTGAAGGACGTCGTGGCCCATTGCGAACGCGCTTTCGAGTTGCTCCTGGTTCTTGACCATGAGAGCACCGGCTTCATAGGGCTGGAAGAACCACTTGTGCGCGTCCATGCCGATCGAGTCCGCCCTTTCAATGCCGCCGAGCAGATCTCTGCCTTGCTCTGTGACCAGCGAGAAACCGCCGTAGGCTGCATCCACATGCAGCCAGATGCCTTCGTCTGCGCAGTAGTCGGCCATCTCGGCCAGGGGGTCGATCGCCCCCGTGCTGGCGGTGCCAGCGTTGGCGCACACCGCCAGTGGCTGCAAACCGTTGGCGCGATCCTCCGACACCAGTCTGCGCAACTCCGCCATGTCGATGCGGAAGTCGTCGCCAGAACGCACCAGGCGCACGTTCTCGCGCCGCACACCGGCGATCAAGGCCGCCCGCTTCAGGGCGCTGTGGGCCTGGTCGCTGATGTAAACGGTGGGGCGTTCGGGGTGTCCGGCGGCTTCGCGGGCCGTCACCAGCGCTTCGACGCTCGCCGCCGAACCACCGCTCGTCAGCAATCCGCCAGCCGTTTCGGGATAGCCGATCCAGCCGCGCAACCAGTCCACGACCACCAGTTCCAACTGACTCGTGCCGCTCGACACAAGCCAAGTACACGAGTTGATGTTGAATCCCGCGGCCAGGAAGTCTGCCACCACCCCGGGCCAAGTGGGCGACGACGGAATGAAGCCGAAAAAACGCGGGTGATCGAGACGGGCCGCGAATGGCAGCACGTCCGCAACAACCTGCTGCAAGACCTCCTCCGCGGGGCGCCCGTCCTCCGGCGGAATGCCGCCCCCGACGGCGTCCTCCAGCACGGCGCGGAACTCGCCGTCCCACGCATTGGCTTCTTCCAGGGACCCAGTCCTATCGATCAGGATCTCGGTCGCGGCATTGGCCAACCGCCGCATCGACTCCGGCGTCATCGACAGGCCGCTTGCTTCCGTGGCAGGTGACTCCTGCGGCTCCTGCTCCTGATTCATGCCTTCTCGTATGTCCATGTCGTACCGAGACTACTACACGACCGTAAACCTACCGCGCAACCGAAGCGCGACCATGTGGTGTACGGTACTCCCGCTTCGCGTCCTAAAACCCCTTCTCCATGCACTGCCGATTGATCTCGTCGATGATCTCGCAAACACGGATCGACTCGGCGCGCGTGAACTGCGGCATCTCCTTGAGTACCGCCGCGAGGCAGCGATGCACGGCTTGGGCTTGGTACATGAAGCCATGCTGGTTGCCGCCGCTCCACGTCCAGCCCTTGTAGCGGATCAGGCGTTCGCCGGTCCAGCGCGAACCCGCGGGCTGGCCGCGGGTGATCGGCGCCGGCGTCGGCAGCGGATACTCGAAGCGTTCGACATGGTTGAAGGGCCCGTTGCTCGGATTGCGGTCTTGGTTCCAGTGGGTCTCGTTCCAGTCGCCGGTCCAGCCTTCGGAAGGATCGAATTCTAGGCTCGGCTTGCCTTGGGCCTTGCGCGTGCCAGCCCTCGGCGGGCGACCCGTGCGGATGGCGAGCGCGGACGGATGGTGCGACGGCGTCTGAACCGTGATCCGGCCCTGGGTGCCGACGAACTGCGTCTCCTCGATGAAGCGGCCCGACGGGAAGGTGATGACGGCGATGCCGCGCTGCGCCGTGTATTGCAGCACCGCGGCGCTAGGCGGCGCGCCGTGGGCAGACGGCACGTCGTTCGCATAGGGCTGCGGCCGCGGTGCGCGGCCGGCGGCGGCGATGACGGGCATCTCGTCGGCGCCGAAGCCGAGCAGGGCGGGATTCAGGGCGTAGACGCGATCCGGGTAGTCTGCCTGCACCACTTGCAGATCGCCGATGTCGCCGCGCTCGATGGCGGCGCGGGCATGGTCGATGGCGGGGAAGAAGCGCAGCCACATGCCTTCCTGGCAGAAGACGCCCGCCTCGTCGGCGGCGGCGTAGGCTTCGCGGGCCTGCTCCGCCGTGTCGGTGAACGGTTTCTCGCACAGCACGTGCTTGCCGGCGGCGATGGCCGTCAGCAGGTCTCGATGATGGTCCCAAGTCTTCGAGGCGATGTAGACGATGTCCACGTTCGGGTCGTTGCACAGCGCCTCGTAGGAGTCGTAGGCGGTGGCTACACCGTGCGCGTCGGCATAGGCGCGGGCCCGGTCCATGTCCCGTGCCGCCACCGCGGTGACGCTTGCGCCCGGCACGTCCTGCAGCGACTTGATCCAGTCCGAGGCGATGGCGGAGGCGCTGATGATGCCCCAACGCAGCGGGAAGCGGATGCCGTCCTCTTCCGTGAGGCCGCGGCGGATGTCCAAGGGCGTGGACATCGGCCAGCCTTCGTGGAAGGTGGGATCTTGTCGGCTCACGGTTCGCCCGCCCTCAGCCGATGACGGTGGCAGCGTTCTCTTCCACCACCTTGTGTTCGATGTAGCCGACCTTCTCGATCTCGATGCGCACCTCGTCGCCCACCTTCAGCCACTGCGGCGGCTTCATGGCGGCAGCGACGCCGGAGGACGTGCCCGTGAAGATCACGTCGCCCGGATCCAGCGGGAACGACTTGGTGAGGTGCTCGATCTGCTCGAAGCAGTCGAAGATCAGGTGCTTGGTGTTGGAGTCCTGCCGCACCTCATCGTTCACCGTGGTGCGGATGCCGAGATCGTGCGGGTCGCCCACCTCGTCGAACGTCGCGATCCACGGCCCGAACGGCGCGTGGGTGTCGAAGGACTTGCCGATCTGCATGGTGCGCGAGGCGGCCTGCCAGTCGCGCACGCTCACGTCGTTGCCGCAGCAGAAACCGGCAATCACTTCGTGGGCGCGTTCCTTCGGCACATGCTTGGCGCGCTTGCCGATCACGAAGACGAGCTCGCCTTCGTAATCGAGCATGTCGGAAACCACCGGCTTGTTGATGCTGCCGTAGGGCCGGTTCGCGGCATTGCGCTGCTTGTTGAACCACATCTGCACTTCCGGCGCGACGCCGCCCGTCTCGGCGACGTGGTCCGCGTAATTCAGGCCGATGGCGAGAATCTTGCCCGGCAGCGGCACCGGCGCTTCGAGCGTCACGTCGGCCACGGGGAAAGAGACGTCCGGCTTGGTCTGCGCTTCCCGGGCCGCGGCCATCGCCTCGTCGCCGGCGGCGAGGAAGGGGATCATGTCCGAGGGCAGGTCCGGCACAACGGCAGGCAGGTCGATGACCAGTTCGCCGACGATCACGCCGATGCGGGTGCGCCGGCCGTGGGTGAAGGTGCAGAGCTTCATGGTGTTCCTTTCAGATGGGTCCGATCAAAGGACGGTCGCGAGCCAGTAGCTTGCGTAGCTCGCGATTTCCTCGAATACATCATCGGTGCGGGTGCGGGTGCGCTTGAGCACCTTGTAGCCGTGGTCGGCGGTGTCGAGCCACCGCACGGTGGCGCCGACGCGCTGCGCAAGTTCGGTCAGGAGCGGCGCCTGCGCCATGCCGTCGCGGGTGCCGGAGAGGAACAGCATCGGTGCGCGGATGGCGTCGAGGTGATCGGCGCGCTTGGTGGCCGGCTTGCCCGCGGTGTGCAGGGGGAACGAGCAGAAGATGAGGCCAGCCACGTCGAGTTCGTGGTCCACCACGGCGTGGGAGGCCATGCGGCCGCCGAAGCTGTGGCCGCCTAGGAGATACGGACCCGCCGAGCACTCCCGCGCCGCCGTCAATGCCGCCGCGACGGTCGCGGTGGACACGGCCTGCGCATCCACGCGATTGCGACCGTCCTCTTTGAACGGGAAGTTGTAGCGCAAGGTCGCGAGGCCGATGCCCGCAAACGCTTCCGAGATCGCCTCCATGCTGCGATGCCGCATGTCCGCGCCGGCGCCGTGGCCGAAGGCGATGGTGGCGCGGTGCCCGCCTTCCGCGGGCCGCAGCAGCGCGCCGACATCGCGGTCGCCGACGGCGATGCGCAGTTCCTGCATCAGCTCGGCAACTCGTCCGCGGAGGCGATCACGGTGCCGACGAGGCCGTAGTCCACGGACTCCTCGACGCTCATCCAATAGTCGCGGTCCGTATCCCTCGCCACCCGTTCGAGCGGCTGGCCCGTCTCCTTGGCGATGATGCCGTTGATGCGCTCGCGGGTCTTCAAGAGCTCCCGGGCGTGGATCTCGATGTCCGATGCGTCGCCGCCGAAGCCGCCCGTGGGCTGGTGGATCAGGAAGCGCGTGTTCGGCAGCGCATAGCGATGCTCGCGGGGCGCGGCCAAGTAGATGTGCGTGGCGATGCTGCCGACCCAGCCGGTGCCGACGATACGCACCGTGGGCTTCACGAAGCGGATCATGTCGAAGATGGTGTCGCCCGACTCCACATGGCCGCCCGGCGAACCGATGAATAGGGTGATGGGATCGTCGCTGTCGTAGGACAGCGCCAGCAAGCGCTCCGCCGTACGCTGCGCGACCTGCTGGTCGATCTCGCCGATGATGGTGAGGGTGCGATTCTTGAAGAGCAGATTCTGGAACTTGGCGGCGAAAGCGCCAGCGCCGTCCTTGTCGTCGGCCGGGGCGTCGTCGGGCTTGGCGGGCATGAAGGAGCGTCTCGGAGTGAAGCGAAGGCCGCGATCTTAACGGATTCGCCGCCGCGCCGGACATGCGGCATGTGCTGGGTGTGCTGGGGTGCAGGACAACTCTCTGGTAGATGCCCCGGGCGTGTGCATGGCTCCGCGCTGGGACGAGCGCGGCCGCATCTCCCGCACGACTCGACCTGCAACTTGGTAGGCTTCGCGTCGCCAAGCCGCCTAGGAGGCCCGCCGTGCCGCTGCATCCCGAATACGAAGCCATGCTCAAGACCCTCGCCGAGATGGAAGGCCCGGCGCTGGTCGATCTGCCGGTCGAGGCCGGGCGCGAGATGTACCGCGCCATGCAGCCCGAAGCGCCGGAGCTCGAAGTCGGCGAAGTGCGCGACATCGACGCCGGCGGCGTGCCGGCGCGGCTCTATCGGCCGGAGGGCGATGGCCCGTTCCCCGTGGCGATGATGTTCCACGGCGGCGGCTGGGTGATCGGCGATCTCACCACGGCCGATGCCCAGAGCCGCGAAGTGTGCCGCGGCGCCGGGGCGCTGGTGATCTCCGTGGACTACCGCCTTGCGCCGGAGCACCCGTTCCCCGCCGCGGCCGACGACTGCTACGCGGCGACGGTCTGGGCCGCGGCCAATGCCGACACGCTCGGCGGCGATGCGAGCCGCCTCGCCGTTGTCGGGGACAGCGCCGGCGGCAATCTGGCGGCGGTGGTAGCGCTGATGGCGCGCGACAAGGGCGGGCCGTGGCTCAACGTCCAACTGCTGGTCTACCCGGTGACGGACGGCGTCAACTTCGATACCGCCTCGTACCGCGAGAACGGCCAAGACTACATGCTCACCACGGACTCAATGCACTGGTTCTGGAACCACTATGCGCCAGCGCCGGCGGATCGGGCCAATCCCTACGCGTCGCCGCTCTTGGCCGAGGATCTCTCGAATCTGCCGCCGGCGCTGGTGTTGACCGCCGAGTTCGACCCCTTGCGCGACGAGGGCGAAGCCTACGCGGAGAAGCTGGACGCCGCCGGAGGCGCCGCGCAGTATCTGCGCTGCGGGGGCCTGATCCACGGCTTCTTCGGCCAGACGCGCACCATCGGCGCGGCCCGAGAGCCCATGGACCGTGCCTGCCTGTGGCTGAAGCACGGCCTGGCGGCGCCTCGCAAGCGACGATGAGCGGCCGGCCGGAAGTCGCCATCGTCATTGGCGTCGGCCCGGAAGACGGCCTCGGCGGCGCACTCTGCAAGCGTTTCGCCGCGCGCGGCATGCATGTGCTCGTTGCCGGGCGCACGCAGGCCAAGCTCGATGCGCTGGTGCGGACCATCGAGGCGGGCGGTGGCCAGGCCAGTGCGCATGTGTCCGACGCCACCAGCGAGTCGGACACCGCCGCCCTGTTCGACGCCGCTGCCGCTGCCGGGCACCTGCGCCTCGCCATCTACAACGCCGGCAACAACTTCGCCGGCCGCGTCAAGGACATGGACGCCGCCTACTTCGAGGCCTGCTGGCGCGTCTGCTGCTTCGGCGGCTTCCTGTTCGGTCGCGAAGCCGTGCGGCGAATGGCCAAGATGAAGCGTGGTTCGGTGCTGTTCACCGGCGCCAGCGCCTCGATGCGCGGGCGGGCCAACTTCGGAGCCTTCAATGCCGCCAAGGGCGCCCTGCGCAACTTCGCCCAGGCGCTCGCCAAGGAAGCGGGGGCGGACGGCATCCACGTCGGCCATGTGGTGGTGGACGGCCCGATCGGCGGCGAGAAGATCAAGCTGGGCGCCCCGGCCTACGCCGAGAAGCTCGGCGACGCGGGGATGATCAGCCTGGAGGGCATCGCCGACGCCTTCGAGTATCTGCACGATCAGCCGCCCACGGCGTGGTCGTTCGAGGTGGACCTGCGCACCTCCATCGAGCGCTGGTAGGGCCACTTTAACGAGTTTTCTCGCGTTAACAGGGCATCCGTTAAACTCGTTAAACTCGTTAAAGCCTGTGTTAGAGTCGCCCCATGGATCGGCTGTCGAATCCCTATGTGCCCGGCGCTGGCCTCCAACCGGCGGAACTCGCGGGCCGCGAAGGGTTGCTGGACAACGCGGCGCTGGACATGGACCGAGTCCTATCGGGGCGACCCGCGAAGGGGCTAATCCTCCTTGGCCTCCGTGGGGTCGGCAAGACCGTTCTGCTCAATCGGCTGCGAGCGCTGGCGAGCGACAGGGGCTTCTGCACGATCAGGATGGAGGCGCCGGAAAGCAGCAGCCTGCCTGACCTGCTCGCCCCAGAACTGCGCCGCACGCTCTACTCCCTCGATCTCCGCCGCACGGCAAGCCACCACTTGCGCCGTGCCGCCAGCGTCCTCGCGAACTTCGCAAAGGCGTTCAAGGTGACCGTGGGCGACTTCGGATTCGGCGTGGATGTGACGCCGGGCGAAGGCGATACCGGCAATCTCGAGCAGGACCTGCCCCCGCTTCTCGTGGCCACCGCGAGGGCGGCGGCGGAACGCAAGACCGCTGTGGGTCTCTTCATCGACGAGGTCCAGTACCTGTCCTCCGAAGAACTGGCCGGTGTGATCGTCGCGTGCCACGAGATCGCCCAAGAGAACCTGCCATTCCTCTTCATGGGCGCAGGCCTTCCGCAAGTGGCGGCACTGGCGGGCAAGGCGAAGTCGTACGCCGAGCGCCTATTCGACTACCCGGACGTGGGGTCGCTGGAGGCGGACGACGCCCGCGCCGCGTTGGTGAAGCCTGCCGAGGCCGAAGGCGTGTCCTTCGAGACCGGGGCCGCCGGCGACATCCTCCGCGCCGCGCAGAACTTCCCTTACTTCATTCAGGAGTGGGGCTACCAAGTGTGGAACGCGGCCCCCTCAAGCCCGATCACCCAGGAGATGGTGCGCGCCGCAACGCCGGACGTGGTCGACCATCTGGACAGCAGCTTCTTCCGCGTCCGATTCGACCGCCTGACTCCCTTGGAGCAGAAATATCTCCGGGCGATGGCGGAACTCGGACCCGGCCCCCACGCGACGGGCAGCATCTCGGAAACTCTCGGCGTCCGCACGGCCTCGGTCGCGACCGTGCGCGCGCGGCTGATCACCAAAGGCATGGTGTGGAGCCAACGCCACGGCGAGACGGCGTTCACCGTGCCCATGTTCGATGCGTTCATGAAACGGCAGATGCCGGCCCTCATCAAGCACGTGCCGCAGCATCGGAGCCGGTGACGACGCAAATCCTTGAGAGAACCGGCCGCAAGATCGGACATGCCGCGCTTACGACGTAAAGTGGCGTAGCCATATGCCAAATTTCGTCTAAAATCGGCACCCATGTACTCCAGATTGCTGCCTACGCCCACCAGCTCCGTCCTTCTACTCGGACCCCGCGGGACGGGCAAGTCCACTTGGACTCGCGAGCGTTTTCCCGCTGCGGCAACCTACGACTTGCTGGACACGGCGGAAGCTCTGCGCCTGGCCAAGAGCCCGTCGACGCTCTATCGGGAGCTCGCCGTGCTGTCCCCCGGCGAGTGGGCGGTCATCGACGAGGTGCAGAAGGCGCCGGAACTCTTGAACGAGGTCCACCGCCTGATCGAGCAGCAAGGACTGCGTTTCGTGCTGTGCGGTTCGAGTGCCCGAAAGCTCCGCCGCGGCGGGGTCAACCTGCTGGCCGGTCGAGCCATCACCGCCGCGATGTTCCCGCTGGCGTCCGCCGAACTGTCCTCGGATTTCGACTTCGACCGAGCGCTGCGCTTCGGGACGCTGCCGATGGCGGTGTCGGCGGGCAGCCCCCAAGACTACCTGCGCAGCTACGCGGAGACCTACCTCGTGCAGGAAGTGCAGGCCGAAGCCCTGGTGCGCAGCGTCGGCGCGTTCGCTCGCTTTCTGGAGATCGCGGCCCGTCAGAACGGCCATTCCACGAACGCGACGAACATCGCACGCGAAGTGGGCGTCAACCGACGCACGGTGGAGGCGCACTTCCAGATTCTCGTCGACACGCTGCTGGGCTTCTGGCTGCCGGCTTGGCAACTGAAGCCCGCCAACCGCCAAGTCCAACAGAGCAAGTTCTACTTCTTCGACTGCGGCGTGGTGCGCGCCCTGGCAGGCCGCTTGGCGTTTCCGCCGAGCTCCGAGGAACGCGGCGCCCTGATGGAGACGCTGGTGCTCGGCGAGCTCCGCGCCTACCTCGCCTACATGAAGCTCGACTACCCGCTGCACTACTGGCGCACGTACGACGGCGCCGAGGTGGATGTGCTGCTCGAGACGCAAACCGGTCTTGTGGCCCTTGAGATCAAGGCGTCCACGCGATGGGAACGCCGATTCAACCGCGGCTTGCGTCGCCTCGCCGAAGTGCTTGGCCCGCCCCGCCCGACCTGCTACGGCATCTATGCGGGAGTGCGCCGGGCTCGCTGGGACGATGTGGAAGTGCTGCCGGGGGCGGATTTCCTGGCGCGACTCTGGGCCGGGGACATCATCCGCTGAGCGCTTTCGTCCACCCGCCCATAGCGGCGGGGCTCGTAGCCAGCACGCGCTGCAGTACGCCCTTCGCCCTACCGGCCCCGAAACACTGCGTCGCGTCGTTCGATGAAGGAAGCCATGCCTTCGCGAGCATCCTCTGACGCCAAGGTTGTGCGCCGCATCGTCTCGATCTCGTCGAACGCCGCGGCTTCGCCGTGTTGGAGGTAGACGAACGCGGCGCGCTTGATCTCCTGAACGGCGAGCGGGGCGCAGGTGCAGATCTCGGCGGCGAGTTCCTTCGCTCGCGCCAGCTGCTCCCCGGCCGGCACCACCTCCTGGACGAACCCCAGCTGCAAGGCCCGCTCGGCGTCGAACTCGTCGGCGCGGAGCAGGTGGTACATGGCGTTGCCCCAGCCGGCGCGCTGCACGTAGCGCACATGCGCACCGCCGAACACGGCAAGGCCGCGCTTCGGTTCAAGCTGCCGGAAGCGGCAGTCGTCCGCGGCCACCACGATGTCGGCGCCGAGCATCATCTCGATGCCGATGGTGTAGGTGATGCCCTGCACCGCCATCACCACCGGCTTGCGGCAGCGGCGGCGTAGGGCGAAGGCGTCGATGCGACCCTCGCCGCCTCGGTCCGGCGATGCGCCCGGGCCGAAGAAGCGCGGCAGGTCGAGGCCAGCCGTGGTGTGGCCGCCGGCGAAGGCGAGGACGCCTACCCAAAGGTCCTCGTCCTCGTCCAAGCGATGCATGGCGTCGGCGAGCGCCGCGAACATCTCGGGCGTGAAGGCGTTGCGCTTCGCCGCCCGATCCACGGTCAGCAGCAGGACGTGGCCGTCCGCTTCAGCGCTGACCGTGCCGTTGTCTTCCGCCATGCGGCTTCTCCCGACGATCAGTCGTCGACGCGGGCCTTGGCGTTGCCCTTCAGCACCTCGACGCCGTTCTGGTTCACCGTGGTCACGTCGAGGTCGACGATGCCGTTGGTGACGCCCACGACCGTCGCGGTGGCGTCGAGCGTGTCGCCCGGGAACACCTGGCTGGTGAAGCGCACGCCGTACTCCGTGAGGCGGCCGTCGCCGACGTAGTTGGTGAGCATCTTGCCGGTCATGCCCATGGTGAGCATGCCGTGGGCGAAGACGCTGGGGTAGCCCGCCACTTCCTTGGTGAAGACCTCGTCGGTATGCACCGGGTTGTAGTCGCCGGAGGCGCCGGCGTACATGACGATCTGCGTGCGCTTGAGGTCTTCGACCAGGCGCTCCGTGTGGCTGTCGCCGACGCTGAGGTCCGCTGCCTGCAATGCCATTTGCTTGTCTCCTTGTGTTCGTTGCCGCCCCGTCGGGGCGCTAGCCCTGGTCCACCGGGCGCTCGGTGCGCACGCCGGTGCCGATGGCGGTGACGACGAGGTCGCCGTTCTGATCCCGGTACTCGGTCACCGACTCGCTGAACACCAGCTTGCCGGAGCGGCGGCCCTGCTTCTCCCAGGTCTTGCCGGGCTTGTTCGTGGCGCTCAGCACGTCGCCGGGCTTGATGTGCCGGTGGTAGATGAAGCGCTGCTCGGCGTGCAGACCGCCGCCGCCACCGCCGCCACCGCCGCCGCCTCCTCCCTCGCGGGGCTTGGCGCCGCTCGGCTTGCCGCCGGAGCCGAACCAGCCGTCGCCGTCGATGCTCGGCCGCAGGCCGTAGCTGGGGTCGAACTGGGCGCTCGCCTGGGCGAACGTCGGCGGCGCGATGATGCTGCCGGGCTCGGCATCCTTGGCGTACTCCGCATCGTGGTAGATCGGATTGCCGTCGCCGACGGAGCGGGCGAACATCATGATGTGGCTCGCCTCCACCGTGAATTTCTCTACTGCCATGTCTCTCCTTCGTCAGGTCCTTGGGATGAAGCCCGGCGCCGCTGGCGTCCGGGGCCGCGTAACTTAGCAAAGACGCGCCGCAGCCGCACGCCGGAGAATGCGCCGCCGTTGGCACATGCTGCTACGCTACGACAATGCCGTTCGCCAAGTTCTGGTTGACAGGTTTCCAGGCATGCATCGCCGTCGAGGCACAGCAAGAGGCATGGCCGTGAGGCGTCGGCCAGGAGCGGCGGCGTCTTCCGCGCGGCTGGCGTGGATGGGCTGCGCCGCCTTGCTCGCAGGGCTGCAACCGGCTTGCGGCGACGCCAGCCCGGTTTCGCTCGTGCCGATGGAGGCCGGCGTGTTCTCCCAGCAGCATGAGCGGTCCTTTCTCGTATGCGCCAGCAGCGCGGACTTCCGTGCGCTTTACCGGCGCATCCACTCGGGTCGCATGCCGCCTCCGACCGCGCCGCGCGTCGATTTCGCAGAGCATGTCGTCGTGGTCGCATCCATGGGGGCGCGACCGAGCACCGGGTACGGCATCGGCTTCGTGGGCACGGCAGAGGTCGAGGCAGGCGTCGCCACGGTCCGCGTAAGCGAACGGGCGCCCGCCCCGGATACGGCCCAAGGCGCCGCAATGACTGCTCCTTACGCGATCGCGGCCCTGCCCCGCGGCGACTACGAAGCCGTGCGCTTCCTCGACGCGGCTGGGCATGTCATCGCGCGGATCAGGCTAGCGCCCAAGCCGGACCCAGCCAACCGAGTGCCGGCGAGCCGCGAAGCAGGGGCGCCGCTCAGCGCCCCTTGAACTCCGGCTTGCGCTTCTCCAAGAACGCGCTGATGCCCTCCTGCTTGTCTTGCGTCTGCACCAGCGCCCCCTGGGCGTACTTCTCCAGCATCAGGGCGCCGGCCAGGCTCGCCTCCATGCCGAAATGCACCATCGCCTTCATGGTGCGCGGCACGAACGGCGCGAATCCCGCCAGATGCTCCGCCATGCGCTGCGCCTCCGGCAGCAGTTCGTCTTTCTCGACGATGCGCGTGACGAGGCCGATGGACAGCGCGCGTTCGGCGTCGATGGGATCGCCCATCAGCATCATCTCCATCGCCCAGCCCTTGCCGACGATGCGCGGCAGGCGCGCGGTGGCGCCGCCGCCGGGGATGATGCCGAGCTTGCCCTCGGGCGTCGCGAAGCGCGAGGTCGGGGTGCAGATGCGCAGGTCGCAGCCGAGCGCGACTTCGAGGCCGCCGCCCATGCAGATGCCGTCGATGGCGGCGATGGTGGGTTTCGGCGTGCGCTCGAGCTGCTCGGCGAGGCCTTGGACGATGGGCTCGAGGGCTTTCTCGAGGTCCCGCTCGATCACTTCGGAGAGGTCCGAGCCGGATGCGAAGGCCCGCCCGCCAGCGCCGGTAACGGTGATCACGCGCACCGCATCGTCCGCGGCCGCTGCGGCCACCGCGTCTTGCAGTTCCGCCAGCGTCGCCAGCGAGATCGCGTTGTGCTTCTCCGGGCGGTTGATGGTGACGAGCGCCATCGGCGCCTCGACTTCGTAGCGGATTTCGCGGTAGCTCAAGTGGGCGGCCTCCGGCCAAGCGTGGGCGCGGCACCATACCCGAAAGGGGCCGCGAACGGGCCGCGTGCGAGGCGTGGAATTGGCGTAAACTCCGGTCAACGCAGCCGCGTGGTTCAAGTGGGATGGAAGCCGAAGTCCGCTACCTGAGCGACGAGTGGAAGAGCCGCGCAGACCGTGCCTTCATCTACTCGAAGGAGACGCGCCACCGAAACACGACCAAGCGCACCGTGGAGATCACCGATGCGCGCCCGCTGGTCGCGAGCGGCGAGGTCTCGATCGACCGCAACGGCTTCACCTTCACCGAATACCGACCGACCGTCGCGGACTACGCGGACGACGCCGCGGTGAAGGACAGCTACCGGACCGACATCGCGCCCCTGCTGCAGCGGCTCACCGGCGCGAGCGAGGTCTACGTCCAGAGCCATCAGACGCGCAGGGAGAACCCGAAGACGTTCCTCGGCGCCTACTCCCGCTACGTGCATTGCGACTATGCCATGCGGCCATCGACGCAGCGGGACGCCAACGTGCTCAGGCAGCACGGTCGGGCCGACGCGGAAGTCGCGCACCTCGACTACGCCTGGTTCAACGTCTGGGCACCCATCCACCGCCCCGCCGAGCAGAACCAGCTCACGGTGATGGACGCTTCGACGCTGGCCGCAGAGGACCTCGAAGAGTACTACTTCACGCCCCGGGCCGAGGGCGGCTATGCGGCGATTCCGACGTTCAGCCCGCGGCATCGCTTCTACTACGTCTCCAATATGCGGCCGGGCGAGGCGCTGGCGTTCAAGCAGTACGACTCCCGGCCGGGCCAGCCGAAGGTGTGCCCGCACACGGCGTTCTACGATCCGCAGGTGGGGGCGAGCCACGCACCTCGCCGCAGCGTCGAGTTCCGCGCACTCGTCCTGTTCTAGGAGCCAGCCATGTCCGAGCACTTTCTCGAACCGTCGTCAGAGATACTCGAAACGCGCAGCAAGTGGCGCTATCGAGGCGCGTTGCGCCCGGCTTTCGCCATCGAGCCCGGCCCGGGCCAGGAGTCCGTCTGGGACTATCCCCGCCCGCCGCGCATCGACGTGGAGCACCGCCGCATCCAGGTGCTGTGCAACCAAGGCGTGATCGCGGAGACGATGGCTGCGCTGCGGGTCTGCGAGACGGCTTCCCCGCCCACCTTCTACGTGCCGCCGGACGACGTGGACACTGGCTTTCTGCACTCCACGTCCATCGTTACGCGTTGCGAGTGGAAGGGCCTTGCCGAGGTGTTCGACGCCGCTGGCATCGAACGGGCTGCGTGGTCGTACACGAGCACCTTCCCGGAAGCTGCGGCGCTCGCCGACTACTTCGCCTTTTATCCGGGCAAGGTGGCGTGCTTCGTGGGCGGCGAGCGGGCGCAGCCGCAGCCCGGCGGCTACTACGGCGGCTGGGTCACCGGCGAGATCGTCGGGCCGTTCAAGGGCGAGAGCGAGGAGAGCGCAGCCTGGTAGTCTCCCGCCCGCTCATCCGCCCATCGCGCCGCCGAGTTGGAAGACCGGCAGGTACATGGCGATGAGCAGCCCGCCGACCAGCACGCCCAGCACCGCCATGGTGAGCGGCTCGATCAGCGCCGTAAGCTGATCCACAGCCTCGGCGACCCGTTCCTCGAACTGCTCGGCGCCGCGCGCCAGCATGTCGTCCAAGCGCCCGGACTCTTCGCCCACCGCCGCCATGCGCACCGCCATGTCGGCGAACACGCCGCTGTCCCGCATCGCGGCGTGCAGCGGCTGTCCCGACGCCACGGCATCGCGCAGTTCCTGAACGGCGCGCGCATAGACCGCATTGCCCGTCGCTCCGGCGATGGCGCCGAGCGCTTCCACGAGGGGCACTCCGGCGGCGATGGCCGTCGACAGCGTGCGCGCGAATCGCGCCGTCGCGGCGTTGCTGGCGATGCGGCCGGCCACAGGCACCTTCAGCTGCATGGCATCGAGCCCTTCGCGGAACCGCGCGGAACGCTTGGCGAGCATGGCAAGGCTCGCCGCGACTGCGCCGATCACCCCCAGCACCGCCCACCACCACTCCCCGGCGAAATCCGAGAGCCGAATCACCAGCCGCGTCGCTCCCGGCAGGTCGCCGCCGACGCTCGAGAACACCGCCTCGAACTGCGGCACGACGTGGATCAGCAGGATGCCGGTGACGACCAGCGCCGCCACCGCGACCAGCACCGGATAGGTGAGCGCCTTGCGCACCTTGCGCCGGATCGCCGCGCCGCGCTCCTGATCCAGCGCGATGCGATCCAGCATGGAGTCCAGCGTCCCGGTCTGCTCGCCGACATTCACGAGGTTCCGGAACAGCGCATCGAACAGCGCCGGGAACTTGCCGAGCGCGCCGGCCAGGGTAGCCCCGGTGGACACGTCCGCGCGGATGCTCTGCACGACCTCGGCGAGCCGCGGATTGCGGGCATCGCTGGCCAGCATGTCGAACGCCTGCACCAGCGGCACGCCAGCGCGCATCATGGTCGCCATCTGCCGGCTGAAGAGCGCGACCTCCAAGGCGCCGATGCGCTTGCCGTGGCCGAAGCGCAGTACAGCGCCGGCCGGCTTCGGCGCCCGGATGCGGCTCGCGACGATGCCGTCGCGGCGCAGCAGCGCCCGGGCGAAGCGCGCGTCCGCCGCTTCGATCTCGCCTTGGACGCGGCGACCGGCGCGGTCCCGGCCTTGCCACGCGAACGTCGTCTGGGCCACGTCGCTACGCCGCCGTCGCCACGCGGTTGACTTCGCGCAGGCTCGTGACGCCGCGCATCGCCTTGCGCAGCCCGGAGCGGCGCAGGTCGTCGTAGCCCAGCTCGCGCGCCTTCGCCGCCAGCGCGAGGCTGTCGCCGCCGGCCAGGATCATCCGCTGCAGCGGCGGCGAGAGTTCCACCACCTCGTAGATGCCGGTACGCCCGTTGAAACCGTGGTCGCAGGATTCGCAGCCCGTCTCGCTGGCCTCGTACAAGGCGATTCCCGCCTCCACTTCGGCGGCCTCGAAGCCCTCCGCCAAGAGCGTGTCGCTCGGCAGTTCGTGACGCCAACGGCAATGCGGGCAAAGCCGGCGCACCAGGCGCTGCGCCACGATGAGCGTCACCGAGGTGGCCAGGTTGTACGCCGGCACGCCCATGTTGAGCAGCCGCGTGAGCGTCTCCGCCGCCGAGTTGGTGTGCAGCGTGGACAGCACCAGATGCCCCGTCTGCGCCGCCTTGACCGCGGTCTCGGCGGTCTCCCTGTCGCGAACTTCGCCGACCATGACCACGTCCGGGTCCTGGCGCAGGAAGGCTCGCAAGGCGGTCGCGAAATCTAGCCCGACCTTGGCGTGGACCTGCACCTGGTTGATGCCTTCGACGTCGATTTCGACCGGATCCTCGACGGTGGCGATGTTGCGGTGCTCGCCGTTCAGCAGATTCAGTCCCGCATAGACGCTCACCGTCTTGCCGCTGCCGGTCGGCCCGGTGACCAGCACCATGCCCTGCGGCCGGCCCAGGGCCGCGACATAGCGCTCCCGCTGCGCATCCTCGAACCCGAGGTCTTCGATCTCAAGCTGCGCGGACGCCGGATCGAGCACCCGCAGCGCCACCTTCTCGCCGTGCATGGTGGGCAGCGTGCTCACCCGGAAGTCCACCGCCCGCCGCCCGCTGGCGATGCCCATGCGCCCGTCCTGCGGGATGCGCCGTTCGGTGACGTCCATCCGCGCCATCACCTTGAGCCGCGCCGCGAACCGACGCCCGAAGCTCGCCGGCGGGCGCAGCGCCTCGCGCAGGATGCCGTCGACGCGCATGCGCACGCGGTAGGAGCCGGCGTACGGCTCGAAGTGGATGTCGGACGCGCCCGCATCGATGGCATGCAGCAGCGCCTTGTGGATGTACTTCACCACCGGCGCCTCATCCACGGCGTCCGGCGCATCGTCGGCAGGCTCCTCCACGATGCCGACGTCGATGTCGCTGTGCTCGTCGAGCTCGGCGAGCAGCGTGTCGTGGCCAACCGAGCGGTAGTCTTCGATGGCGCCGAGGAGCTTCTCGCGATCGACCCGCACGGGCTCAACCTCAAGACCCGTGAGCTTCGCGATCTCCTCGGTGGCCGCGAAGTTGCCGGGGTCCGAGACGGCGACGAACAAGCGCTCGCCTCGCTTCACCAGCGGCAGCGCGGTGTGGCGGCGGACGATCTGCTCGTCCACCAGGTGGGACGGAATGGCCGCCAGATCGAAGGCGGCCAGGTCCAGAAGGGGCAGGTCCGGCGCGAAGCCGTTCGCTTGGCGTTTGTCCATCGGCGCGATTCCTCGTTGCTCTCGCTCGAAGCGGCGCACAGTTTGGACACCGGCAAACGGCCGCGATAGGGCAGATCGCCCATGCCGGATGTACGAAATCCGCCTGCTGTCGGCGCGACAATCTGCCAACGCGGTTGTAAGCGATATGCCACGGTCGCGGCGCATCGAAGGATGCTGGGAGACCGCCATTCGGCTTTGCTTTCCTGCGCCGATGGGCGCAAACTACGCGCCTGCGCGGGAATAGCTCAGTGGTAGAGCACAACCTTGCCAAGGTTGGGGTCGCGGGTTCAAGTCCCGTTTCCCGCTCCAGTCTCCCCCATCGGGGCGAGCGCGGTCATTCGGCGACACCGGCCAGCACCAGGTCGCGCAGCGTGGCCATGCCCACGGCGTCCCGGTTCGCGTCCACCACCACCGCACGCGTCAGCGAGAGGTCGGCCAGCAGGCGCACGGCGTAGCGCGCCAGCATGTCGGCGGGCAGCGTCACCACCGGCTTCTTCATCACCTCGTAGACGTTGACGCGGTCCAGCGGCCGGTTCTGCGCCACCACGCGGGCGAGATCCGCGATCTCCACCAGCCCCACTTCATCGTCCCCATCCCGGCGCTCGACCACCAGCGAACTGACGCCTTCGCGGCCGAGCACGGCGAGCGCGTCGGCCACGGTGGCGAGGCCGTTGATGGAGTGAAGGTCCGTCGCCATCACGTCGCGAACGCGGCGCTGCTTTTCCCCGCTCAACACTTCGCTCATCGTGTTCCCCTCTACAGCGTGGGTTCGAGTTCTTCGCGCATCGCCGGAAGCTGCGAGTCGAGGCCCACGACATCCTCGATGGCGAGTTGGAAGGCGATGCCGGCGCCCGGCTCGTCCTTGAATCCGGCGACGTCCTGGATGCGTTCCAGGATGTCGCGGGCGCGCGGCTCGACCACCAGGAACAGCACCGCGTCTTCCGCGGCGGAGAAGTCGAGGCCAAGAAAGGTCTTGGCGGGGCGCAGGCCCTCGCCGCGGGCGCTGCCGAGCACGGTGGCGCCCGTCGCGCCGCCGGCGCGGGCCGCGGCGATCACGGTCTCGGTTTTGTCGGCACCGACCAGCGCGACGATCAGCTTCATTCTCATGGGCAGTGCTCCTCTATGCTCCTGCTTGCTCCTGCACGCCGCGCCGGCTGCGCCAAGCGGACAGCTGGGCGTAGCCGAGCACGGCAATGATGGGGAAGACGCTCGCGAACGCAATCAGCCCGAAGCCATCGATGAGCGGACTGCGGCCCGGCACATGGGTGGCGAGGCCGAGGCCCAGGGCCGCGACGACCGGTACCGTGACCGTGGACGTCGTCACCCCGCCGGTATCGTAAGCGAGCGGCACGACATCGCGCGCCGCCCGGAAGGTCTGCACGATCACCACCGCATAGGCGCCGATGATGTACCACGGCAGGGGCGTGCCGGTGACGATGCGCAGACAGCCGAGGGACACGCCGACCGCCACCCCGGTCGCCACGGCGATGCGCAGGCCCCAGGCGTTGATCGCGCCGCCGGAGACGGCCTGCGCCTTGAGGGCAACGGCGATCAGCGACGGTTCGGCCACCGTGGTGGCGAAACCGATCGCCGCGGCGAAGGCGTAGACCGCCAGATAGTCCGACCAGGCCGAGCCGCCGGTCGCCGCGGTGAGCTGCCGCGCCATGGTCTCGCCGATGGGGAACAGCGCATCCTGCAGGCCGATCAGAATCAGCGTCAGGCCGAGCAGCACGCACACGAAGCCGGCCACGATGCGGCCGAGTCGCGGCGGCTTGCGGCGCAGCACCACCACTTGGAAGAGCACCAGGATGGCGACGATGGGCGCCACGTCCCGCAGCGCGCCAAGCGCCACCGTGACGAAGTTCGCAAGCCAAGCCACGGCTCAGGCCACCATGCCGTAGGCCAAGACGAAGACGATCGGCGACAGGCTCGCGAAGGCGATCAGGCCGAAGCCGTCGAGCAGCGGATTGCGGCCCTTGATCGAGGTCGCGAGACCAACGCCGAGGGCGGCGACGAGCGGCACGGTGAGGGTGCCGGTGGTGACACCGCCGGAGTCATAGGCGACGCCGACGATCTCTTTCGGCGCGAACAGCGTCATCGCCGTGACCAGCGCGTAGCCGCCGATGATCAGACGGTGCAGCGGCCAGCCCTTGAGGATGCGCAGCACGCCGAGGACGATGGCGAGCCCCACCGAGAACGCCACGACGATGCGCAGGTTGAAGGCGTAGCTCGCCCGCGCCTGCGCCTCGTCGGCGATGGCGCCGGCCCGCGATGCCACTTCCGCGGCCTCCCCCGCCACCGCGATCAGCGCCGGTTCCGCGACCGTCGTGCCGAAGCCGAGGCAGAACGCGAACGCGAACAGCAGCGCGGCGCTGCCCTTGCGGGCGAAGGCCTGGGCGATGGCTTCGCCGAGCGGGAAGAGGCCGGTCTCCAAGCCCTGCACGAATAGCGCCAAGCCCGCGACGACGCAGATCAGGCCGCCGAGCACGCCCAAGAGATCCGGAAACGGCTGCTGCAGAACGGCGAGCTGGAAGAAGGCGATGACGCCGATGATGGGCGCCAAGTCGCGCAGCGCATTCAGGCCGCGGCGACCGGCGGCGCGGAGCCCCGCGGCTGCGACGGCGGCGATCATCCGCCGGGGCGGGCGGCCGCATCGAGTTCCCGATGCAGTTCGGCGATGGCGCTCAAGCCGCTGTGAATGTCCGCCACGATCGTCTCCGCAGCGTCTTCGCCGATCCGCTCCGTGCCGAGCCAGGCGATGCGCCGACTGCCCGCCTCCACGGCCACGCAACCGCCGGGCATGGCATCGAGGATGGGCTGGATGGTTCGCCAATAGCCCTCGGCGGGCGTCGGCGTCTGCTTCGGCGGCGAGAGTGTGGTCCAGCCGCTGAGGTAGCGATTCTCGCGCTCGGACTTGAGCAGCCGCCAGAGCGGCGCATCCGGCAGCGGTGCTGGCAGGGCGAGGGCGTAGGCGGCGCAGGACACGCTCGGGAGCCGCTCGGCGCCGCCGGCGGTGACGCGCTCTTCGGCGCGGGCGTCGAGTTTCGGCACGCTGGCTACCTCGACGATCAGCCCGGCGCTGCGGGCGGCGGTGCGCAACTCGCTCAGGCGTCGGTCCCGCTTGGAGGGCAGCAGCCAGAGCAGCGGCCCAACGGCCGCCGCCAAAACAACTGCGACGATGATCCAGCCCATGTTGTTGGCGTTCTGTTGAGCCTTTGTCGATTGCTGGTGTATGGTCGCACCGCCGCCGCTAGCTCGCAACACGGAGTTCGCAACCATGGCCGATTATCGCCGCATCCTGCTCGCCGTCGATCTCACCGAAGAGTGCCGACGGGTAGCCCGTCGCGCCAAGGCGCTGGCCGAAAAGGCGGGCGCCGAACTGCACGTGGTCCACGTCATCGAGCCGCTGAGCCTGGCCTACGGCGGCGACATCCCCATGGATCTCTCCGCCGTGCAGGACCAGATCCACGAACAGGCGCGCTCGCACCTCGCCGATTTCGCCGCCAGCTTCGGCATCCCCGAGCTGGCCCGGCATCTGGCATTCGGACGCCCGGAGAGCGAGATCCACCGCATTGCCGAGGCCGAAGGCATGGACCTCATCGTCGTCGGCAGCCACGGCCGCCACGGGCTGGCCTTGCTGCTCGGCTCCACCGCCAACGGCGTGCTGCACGGCGCCTCCTGCGACGTGCTGGCCGTGCGCGTGGGCAGCGACGTTCCGGCCGAAGACGATTAGCGTCCGCCACGCCGGACGCCGTCCGCCAGACCGCAGCGCGCCCTCCCGCATGACCGCCCGGTCGGGGCGTCCGGTGCGCCGTGCCCGCGCCCCCGTCGCGCAACGCAAGCGAGCCTGGCTTGGCCCTGGCATCGCGCTCTGCATGGCGGCGCTCGCCTTCGCCGCCGCCGATGCGAGCGCCGACCTGCTGGCCGACCAGCCGGGCGTCTACGAGCAGCGCCTCGCCTACCAGCGCGCCGTCACCGCGGTCCGCGCCGGTCGCCGCGGCGAGTTCCGCCGCGAAGCCTCGCGCCTCAAGGACTACGCCCTGCACCCGTATCTCGTCTACTACGAGGCGCAGGGGCACGTCACCACGATGCGCCCGAAACGGGCCCGCGAACTGCGCACCGAGTTTGCCGACACGCCCATCGCCGACCGCTTCTACCGGCAGTGGCTGAACGCCCAGGTGCGGCGCAGCCGCTGGGACGTCTATCTCGAGCACTACGAGCCGAGCAGCGATCCCGCGGCGCAGTGCAACTACCTGAGGGCCTTGTATCGCTCCGGCGAACGCAGCGCGGCGCTGGCGCAGGTCGGTTCGGTGTGGGTGGCGCCGGAATCGCTGCCGAAGACGTGCGATCCACTGTTCGAGGTGTGGATCGCGGCCGGCAATCCGGATCAGGACACCGCCTGGGCCCGGCTGGCGCTGGCGCTCGACGCCGGTGAACGGTCCCTGTCCCGCTATCTGCTGCGCTTCTTCGACTCCGCCAATGCCGCCGCGGCGCAGCTCTACTACGACATGCATGGCAAGCCGCGCGCGGTGCGTTCGCTGCGCCGGTTCGCGAACACGGACGGCGGCCGCCGGGCGCTGCGCCACGGGCTGATCCGCTATGCCCGGGACGATCCGGCAGCAGCCTGGTCCGTATGGCGCAGAGCCCGAGACGACTACGATTTCACCGACGCCGAGCGGCGCTACTTGGAGGAGCGCCTGGCCGTCGCCAGCGCCGCGGACGGCGATGTGCCGGACGGGGCGCCGTCAACGTTCTCCGCGGACGCGCAGGAGAGGATCAGCGACGGCCTTGTGCGAAACCGACGGTGGAAGGCGGCGGCGCGGTGGATCGCGGCGCTGCCCGAAGGCATCCGCGCCCAGCCCGAGTGGCGCTATTGGCTCGGCAGAGCGCAGGTCGCGAGCGGCCAAGGCGAAGCGGGCCGCGCCAATCTCGCCGCCGCCGCCGAGGCGCGCCACTACTACGGATTCCTGGCGGCCCATGCCTTGGATGTGCAGCCCGCGCTGAATGCCGAAGCGCCGAAGGGCGACCGCGCCGCGATGCGCGCTCTGCTCGACAATTCGGTGGTGCGGCGCATGGCCGAGCTCCATGCCGTGCGCGACCTCGCCAACGCGCGCCGGGAGTGGCGCCACGCGCTGCGCGAGCTGGCCGAGCCGGAGCAGCGCACCCTCGTGGAGCTGACCGCTGAAATCGGCTGGACCGAGCAGGCCATCTTCGGCGCCCGCGATGCCGAGCTGATGGACATGGTGGCGCTGCGCTTTCCCATGCCCTTCCTCGCAACCTACCGGCGCTTCGGCTTCGACGCCAATCTGACGACGCCGTTCCTGCTGGCCGTCACGCGCCAAGAGAGCGCGTTCAATCCGCGCGCCGTGTCGAGCGCCGGCGCGCGCGGTCTGATGCAGCTCATGCCCGCCACCGCAAGGCATGTCGCCGGCCGCGTCCGGGTGCGCCTGCCGAGCCCGAACGACCTTTTCGACCCGAACACCAACGTGCGCCTTGGCGCCCACCATCTGGCGGCGCTTATGAACCGTTACGACAACCACCGGGCCCTAGCGGCCGCCGCCTACAACGCCGGCGAGACGCGCGTCGCCCGCTGGCGCAAAGGCGCATCGGGGATGCCGACGGATGTCTGGATCGAGCGCATCCCGTTCCGGGAGACGCGCGACTACGTGAAGGGCGTGATCGCGTTCCACCACATCTACAGCCGCCTGCTCGGCAACCCCGCGCCGGTGCTCGGCGACCACGAGCGGCTGATCCCGTGATCGACATCGGCGCCAACCTGACCAACGCCGCTTTCGACGACGACCGGGAGGAAGTGGTGGCGCGCGCGGCGGCCGCCGGCGTCGCGGCGATGGTGGTCACCGGGACGAGCGTCGCTGGCAGCCGGGCAGCCGCGGAGTTGGCAGACGGCAAGCGGCTGTTTGCGACCGCAGGGGTACACCCGCACGATGCCGGGACAGTGGAACCCGGGTGGGCTGCCGACCTCGCCGAGCTCGCCGCAAGGCCCGAAGTGGTCGCCATCGGCGAGACAGGCCTCGACTACTACAGGAACTACTCGCCCCGCGAGGACCAGCAGCGCATCTTCCGCCGCCAAGCGGAACTCGCCGTCGAGACCGGCCTGCCGCTGTTCGTCCACGACCGCGACTCAGCAGGCGACACGCGCCGCATCCTCGAGAACTACCGCCACGACCTGCCCGCGTGCGTCATCCATTGCTTCACGGGCACCGCCGAGGACCTCGACGGCTACTTGGAAGACGGCTACCACATCGGCATCACCGGCTGGATCTGCGACGAACGCCGCGGCGTGGAGCTGGCAAGCATGGTCGACCGCATCCCGGCGGACCGCCTCATGATCGAAACCGACGCCCCGTATCTCCTCCCCCGCACCATGCACCCGAAACCGCGCTCCCGGCGCAACGAACCGGCCTTCCTGCCCTGGGTCGCCCGCCGCGTCGCGGAGTGTCGAGAGGAAGAGGCGGCGCTGGTGGCGAAAAAGACCCACGCCAACGCAGCAAGCTTCTTTCGACTGCAGTGACGGCGGCTGACTGGCCGTGGTCGGCTATGCTCGCGCTGGCCAATGGCGAGGACCAGCGCAGTGTCTAGCAAGCGGCGCCCGGCCAGGCCGGGGTTCTACACCGAGTCGGAGTTGGACGCTCTTGCGGACGCGGCGAGATACGGCGGCAGCGCCCATCACAAGACCAAGCCGGCGGACTACGGGTTGAACCCGCCGGTCAATCCAAGACCGACGAAGTCGCTCTGCGACGACGTCCGCGTCGTGCTGATCGAAGAGGCGAACCAGCTCCTACGCGATGCCTTCAGCCTCGGCATGGTGAGCCCGATCACGGATCCGCTGGATGGGAGTAAACTGCCAAAGTACGCATGGGCGGTCGATTACGAGGGCGAGGTCTTCGAGGCGAAACTGGGCGAGGACGGTCGGCGCTACCACGGCTACCGGCTCGGGCACGACGACAAGGTCCGCAAGTGGATACTGAGGGAATGGCGCAGGAGGCTGAACAGGGAGACCTAGCCTTTTCGTTTGAGCCGGGGTCGCTGGATGCCGGATCGGCGGCAGAGAAGGCGTCCTTCGGGCGGCTGTCCGTTATCGTCAATGGGTGCGCCATGTCGGAAGGGATTGCCCTCGGCAGCAACGAACTCCAGTCCGGTCCCAACGTCGCTGCCTGCCACTTGGCGGAGTGGCTGGTGAGAAACTGGTGGCGCCTTGCGTTCGAACCAAACCGCGCCGAAACCCCTGACGCGACCTCCATGGGCTGGGACTTCGCGCACTGGATGTCGACAATCGGCGAAGGCTACGTCTGGCCGAACATCGAGCTCGCGTCGGACGGTCTGCAGGTGACCGTCACCTCTATGCCATCCGAAGACCCGAACGCCAGAGCATTCCGCTATCTCGGCGCCAAGCACGAAGTGGTCGCGGTCGAGTGCCTGCAGGCCGCCACGCACCAGTTCATCGGTCGCGTCCTGGATATGCTGAGTCAGGCTGCGGTCGCGCAAACTGAACTCCGAGAGCTTTGGCAGACGCTTCAGGAGGAGATCGCCAGACCGGACATCGCCGCGCGGCGCAGCATCGAAGCATTGCTGGGTTGCGACCCTCAAGAGGCGAACGCCGCGACCATTCGCGCCCGCCTTGCCGATGCCCGCTACCTCGGCCGAAGCGCCATCGCGGAGTTGGCGGCGGCCGCCAGCGCTGGCGGCAGCGACATGGCCGGCGCAGCGGATGTTCGGCGCATTGCGCGCCAATCGGGATTCGACGCCCGCGTGGCCGATGTCATCGGACCACCGGACGACGACCGGATTCCACGCTGGGGAACATGCCAGGCGTGGCGCGTGGGCATTGCGACAGCCAAGGCCTTGAGGCAAAGGGCAACGCTCGACGGGGTCCCAATGGACAACCGCCTGCTGGCCTCGATGGCGGGCACGAGCCCGGCGGTCATCGATCGAACCGACCGGGTCTCCGGCCGGATATCCTTCGCCTACGACGACGAGTCCGGTTCATCGCGCCTAGCCATGCGGTCGCGCTGGGAGACCGGACGCCGATTCGACTTGGCACGGTTGATCGCCGACCGGCTCTTCGCACACAGTATCGGCGATCCGCTCCTGCCAGCCACTCTTTCAAGCACGTACCGACAAAAGGCCCAGCGCGCCTTCGCGGCGGAGTTGCTGGCACCCATCGACGCCGTCGATGAGTTTCTGGGTGGCGAGCATACCGATGATCGCCTGAGCGAGGCTGCCGAATACTTCAACGTATCCCCCCTGACGATCAGTTCCATCCTCGCGAACAACCGCCGCTTATAGCGCACCGCACGGGCGGTCGCGGCACGGCGGTGTAAGGAAACGGCGCGGGGCACCGTCCTTCTGCCGACGGCGCATTTCGGCGGGCGGATTGCGGTGAATGCTGGTACGGTTCGCGCCCGCGCTTCAATCTGTCCGGAACGGTTGCATCGGCCCATGACTCGCTCCATTCGCCGCCGCGGCTTCGCGGCGTCTTCCATTCTTGGCCTCCTCGGTGCTGTGGCCGCCTGCGCACCGCCCGGGAACGTCGGCGATGTCGAGTTCCGCATTCCCGTGGAGGCGGCCGAGGTGGCGGCCGGCACGGTGGAGGAACTGGTCGTCGCCACCGGCACGCTGCGGGCGCGCGAGATCGTGCGTCTGACCATCGAGACGCCCGGGCTCCTGCAAGTGGGGCGCGACGGCGAAGGACGGCGGCTGGCGGAAGGCGCCGCGGTGACCGCCGGGCAGACCATCGTCCGGGTGACGGGCGAGGACGCGCGGCTGCATGCGGGCTTGGAGTCCAGGCGGCGGTCGCTGGAAGTCGCCGAGGCGCAGCTTGCCCGGCAGCGGGACCTGTTCGCCGCCAAGCTCGGCACCGAGGAGCAGGTGCAGCAGGCGGAAGCCACCTACGAGACCGCGCTCTACGAGTTCGAGCGCAGTTCGCTGAACGCCGCCAAGCAGAGCCTGGCGACGCCCATCGACGGTACCATCCTGCGCCTTCCGCGCTCCACCGAGGGGACGCCGCTGGCGGATGGGCAGCTCGTCGCCGCCGGACTGCAAGTGGCCGAGATCGCGCCGCTCGATGAGCTCATCGCCGATGTCGATCTGATCGGGCCGGAACTCGCCCGCGTGCAACCGGGCCTCGAGACGCGCATCCGGCACTACGCCTTCGAGGATGTCGAGATCACCGGCGAGGTAGTTCGCCTCTCGCCGGTCATGGATCCCGTCAAGCACACCTTCCGCGCCGAGGTGGAGGTGGCGAACGAGGCGATGCTGCTACGACCGGGCATGTTCGTCGAGGTCACGGTGATCGTCGAGCAGCGCGCGGATGTGAACGTCGTGCCGCGCGATGCGGTCGCGGACCGAGGCGGCAAGAGCGTGGTCTTCCTGCTCGACGGCCAGCGGGTGCTGCGCCGGGACGTTCGCCTCGGCCTCGGCGACGACGATCAGGTGCAGGTGGTCGAAGGCCTCGCGCTCGGCGACCGGGTCGTCGTGCGCGGCCTGGAGACGCTCACCGACGGCGCCCGAGTGCGCGTCATCGGCAGCTAGCCTGCGGCCTCGCGCCCATCCTGGGAGTCGGCTTGAACAGCTTCGAGACGCTCGCCGGCTTCGCCGCCCGCCGCCCGGTGGCGGTCAGCGTGGTCGCGCTGGCGATCGGCATGGTTGGCTGGCTGTCGTGGAACGAACTGCCGGTGGATCTGCTGCCGGACCTGCAAAGCCCGACCGTGGTGGTGTCGATCCGCTCCGGCAGCCGGCCGCCGACGGAGATGGAGCGCCTCTACGGCGAACGCGTGGAGCAGATGCTGTTCACGGTGCGCGGCATCCGCGAGGTCTCCCAAGTGGGACGGTCCGGGCGGCTCGTGGCGACCGTGATCTTCGACTGGGACGTGGACCTCGACATCGCCCTGGTGGATGTGCAGAAGGCCGTCGGGCGGATCGAGGGGGACCCGGATGTGGACGAAGTGCTGGTGCGGCGCTTCGACCCGCGCCAAGCGCCGATCCTCACCCTCGGCCTCGTCGCTCCGTCCGGGCGTCCGGACCTCGCCGAGCTCCGGCGTCTGGCGCGCCGCCAAGTGGCGCCGGCCCTGGAGCAGCTTGCCGGCGTCGCCGAAGTGCGCGTCACCGGCGGCCGCGAGAAGGAAGTCCGGGTCGCGGTGGATCGCTACCGGCTGGAAGCCTTCGGCGTTTCGCTTGCGCTGCTCGAACAGCGGCTCGCTACCGAGAACGTGGACATCGCCGCCGGCACGCTGGAGGAGAACGACCGCATCTTCCAAGTGCGCGGCCTGTCGCGGTTCCGCAATCCGCAGGACGTGGCCGACGTCGTGGTGCGCTACATGGCGGATGCGGACGGCGGCGGCGAGCGCAAGGCGGTGCGCGTGGCGGACCTCGGCACGGTCGAACTGGTCGATCAGGAGATCGACCACATCGTGCTGGTGAACGGCGCGGAAGGCGTGGGGCTCGCCATCTACAAAGAGTCCGGGGCGAACACGGTGAACGTCTCGGCCACGGTACACGAGGCGCTGGCCGGCTTGGGCGAGGATCTGCCCGGCGTCGTGGTCCACGAGATCGCGGACGACGCCGGCCTCGTGACCGGCGCGTTGGAGGATCTGCAGCTCGCCGCCGCCGGCGGCATCACGCTCGCCGTGCTGGTGCTGGCGGTCTTCCTGCGCTCCGCCGGCGCCACCCTGATCGTCGCCGCCGCGGTGCCGGTGTCGATCCTCGCCGCGCTGTTCTTCATGAACTTCGGCGACTACAGCCTGAACATCGTCACGCTCGGCGGTCTCGCCCTCGGCGCGGGGATGCTGGTGGACAACGCCATCGTCGTGGTGGAGTCCATGTACCGGCGCCTGCACCAGGGCGATGCGCCGCTCGATGCCGCCGCCAAGGGCACGGCGCAGGTGGCCGGCGCGATCGTCGCGAGCACGCTCACCACCTGCGTGGTGTTCCTGCCCGTGCTGTTCGTCGAGGGCCTCGCGGCGCGCCTGATCGACGGCATCGCGTTCACCGTGGTCGTCTCCCTGCTGGCGTCGCTCGCGGTGGCGGTGTTCCTGATCCCGGCGCTGGGACGCTGGTTCCTGCCGGCGACGCGCATGGCGAATGCCAGCGAAGGCGCCGCCTCCCGCGCCCGCGCCGGGCTGGAGTCCTTCGTGGCCAGGCTGCTCAAGCGTCCGGCCACGGTGGTCGGCGTCGCCGTCGCCCTCGCCGGCGGCGCCGGCTTCATGCTCGCGAATCTCGGCACGGAGCTGCTCGCGCCTTCGGATCCGCGCCAGTTCTCCGTGCGCCTGGTCGGGCCGGCGGCGCAGCGCGTCGAATCGACGGCCCGGGCCGTTGGCGGCGTCGAGGCACTGATCGCCCAAGCGGCTGGCGGCCGCGCTGCGGGCCACTCGGGCGACGCCGCAGGCCAGGGGCACCTCCTGGCCACGCTGTCGGAAGTCGGGCGTCTGCCGGAGGACGACCGCGCCATTCGCAGCGAGCTCACGGAAGAGAACACGGCCAGGGTCATCGCCCGCATCGCCCCGACCGGGCCGACCGGGCGCGACATCGCGAGCCGCCTGGGCCCGGAACTCGACGCTCTGCCGGATACGGAAGTGACTTGGGAGATCACCCGCTCGGCGCTGACCGACGCCCTCGGCGCGGCCGGCCCGCCGATCCTGGTCGAGATCTCCGGCAACGCCCTTGCCGATCTCAGGCGCGGCGCCGAGGTGATCAAAGAACGGCTCGATGCGCTGCCGCAGCTTTGGAACGCTCGCTCGTCCTTCGAGGGTGGCCCGCCGGAGTTGCGCGTGACCCTTGATCGGGCGATGGCGGACGCTCTGGGCGTCGACCTCGCGACCATTTCCCGCGCCCTGGAAGCGAGCCTGGACGGCCGCGAAGCGACGCGCCTTTCCACCGGGGACGAGGAGCGCCCGGTCAGCCTGCGCCTGCCGGAGCCGCGCCGCGACGAACTCGCCAACGTCGAGTTCCGCACCGCCAGCGGTCGCCAAGTGGCGATCGGCGAGGTGGCCCGTTTCGAGGAGGCGGAAGGCGCCCGCGAGGTGTTCCGCCGCGACCAGCGGCGCACGGCCGAGGTCACCGCGCAGCTCGCCGAAGGCGTCAATCAGGCCCAAGCCGTGGCGGCGGTGACGGCGGCGCTGGCCGATGCGCCCCTGCCGCCCGGACTCCGGGCAGGGCTGCGCGGCCAGGAGGAGCAGCGCGCTCGCACCTTCGGCGAGCTGAGTCTGGCGGGATGGCTCGCCCTGGCCCTGGTGCTCATGGTGCTGGCGGGCACCTTCGAGTCGCTGCTGCAGCCGATCACCGTGCTGGCCGCGATCCCGCTGGCGCTGATCGGGGTTGCGGTCGTGCTCGTTCCCGGCGGCGAACCCATCGGCGTCATGGCCATGCTCGGCCTCATCGTGCTGGCCGGGGTGGCGGTCAACGACGCCGTGCTGCTGGTCGCGACGGCGAGGCAGCTGATGGCCGAGGGGCAGGACCGCTTGCAGGCTCTGGCCGGCGCCGCCGGCATCCGGCTGCGGCCCATTCTGATGACCACGCTGACCACCGCGCTGGCGCTGACGCCGCTCCTCTTCGGCGGCGGCGAAGGCGCCCAGCTGCGCGTGCCGATGGCGCTCACCATCATCGGCGGCATCGTCGCCTCGACGCTCGGCTCGCTGCTGGTGCTGCCCTGCCTCTATCTCTTGCTCGACTCCGCCGCGGCCCGCTTCAGGCGCTCGCCGGCATGAGCCTGCTGGACCTCCCCGTGCGCCGCCCGGTCGCGGTAGGCATGGTCTTCGTCGCCCTATCGATGCTCGGCATCGTCGGTCTCGAGCGCCTTCCCGTGGAACTGATGCCCGCCCTGCAGGGCGACTCGGTGCATGTCCAGTTCTACCGCCGCGGCGCCGATCCGGAAGTGGTCGAGCGGGAGATCCTGCTGCCGCTGCACGCCCGCGTCTCCGCCCTGCCGCTGGTGAAGGAGAGCTTCGGCTACGTGCATGGCGCCGGCGGCGGCTACGACGTGGAGTTCGAGCCGGGCGGCGACATCAAGGTGCGCGAGCTCGAGATCGGCCGCATCGCCGCCGCGCTGCAGCGCACACAGCCGCGCAACACGACCTCGCTGCAGGTGTCGTCCACCGAATCCGCCACCGCATCGATGGGCAGCTTCGTGATGATGGTGAACGTGCTCGGGCCGACGGACCGCGACACGCTGTTCGACTTGACCGAAGAGCTGCTGGTGCCGCGCTTCGCGGCGCTGCCGGGGGTCAGCGAAGCCTTCGCCACGGGCGGTTCGCGTCGGCAGGTGACGGTGCGGCTGGACCTCGACCGCGGCGCGGCCGCCGGGGTCACGCCGGAGGACGCGGTCAATGCCGTGGGCGGGCAGGTCGGCCAGACGCGCTTCGTCGGCAGTCTGGAAGCCGAGGGCGGGCGTACCGATGTGATCGTGGACGGACGACCGGCCGGCCTCAATGCGTTGCGCGACGCCCGCGTCGCTGCCGACAGCCCGGCACAACTCAAGCACGTCGCGGACGTGGAGTTCGGCTTGGCGCCGAAGCAGTCGGCGTTCCGGGTCAACGGCGAACCGGCGGTAGGCATCGTCGTCTTCCAGGAGCAGGACGCCAATCTGATCGAGCTCGGCCGAACGCTGCGCGCCGAGGTAGCGCGCATCCGCGCCGAAGTCGAGCCGCTCGGCCTGGACCTGGTCATCGGCACCGACGCCGGAGAAGCCATCGAGGAGCAGATCGGCCACCTCTGGCGGCTCGGCATCTCGGGCTATCTGATCGCCCTCGGCGTGCTGTTCCTGTTCCTGCGCCAGTGGCGGGCGGTGGCGGTGGTGGGCCTCGCCGTGCCGGTGAGCGTGCTGGCGGCGCTGGCGCTGCTGTACCTCTTCGGGCAGACGCTGAACATCATCTCGCTGGTGGGCATGGCGCTGTCCGTCGGCCTCCTGATCGACAACAGCATCGTCGTCTACGAAGCCGTGCTGCGCCGCCTGGAGCGCGGCCTCCCCGCCGCCGAAGCCGTGCGCATCGGCGTGCGCCGCACGGTGCGCGCCATCGCCGCGGCCAGCCTCACCACGGCGATCGTCTTTCTGCCCACGACGCTCGTCGACCTGCCCACCACCACGCGCTCGATGATCGAGATTCTGGCCATCTCCTTCCTGCTACCGCTCGCCGCATCGATGCTGGTGGCGGTGGGCCTGGTGCCGGTGCTGGCGCATCGCCTGGCAGCGCCGGCGGCAACGGAGCGCGTCGCCCGCTTGAGCGCGGTGCGCGCCCGCGCCGGCGGGCTGCGGGCGCCCGATCCGGCGCGCATCCTGTTCACCGGCGTCGTCGCGAGCGCCCTGCGGCGACCGTCGGCGCTGCTCGCCGTGACCCTGTTCGCGGTGCTCGCGACGCTGGTCTTCGCCGTGCCCATCGCGCTCGCGGGCGGCGCGCCGCCGGATGCGGAGAACGCGGACGAAGTGCGCTTCGTGAGCCGATCCGCCAAGGGCCGCAGCACCATCGAGGCGCTGACCGCGGCGGTCGAGCGCGTCGAGGATGCCCTGCTCCCCATCCCCGGCGTCGACACGGTCACCTCGGACTTGAACGACGAGGGCGCCAGCATCACCGTGGCGCTGGTGGACCGGGACGAGCGGCCGCCCGGCTTGACGACGGGGCGCATCCGCGATGCGGCGCAGGAGGCTGCCAAGAAAGTCGAGGGTTTCGAACTGCTGAGGCCCGGCGAGCAGCAGCAGGGCGGCGGCGAGCGCGGCAAGCAGGGTCGAGGCGGTGGCGCGGACCCCACCGGCGCCCCGCAGGAAGTCGTGCTCTCCGGGCCCGAGAGCGGGCCGCTGGACCGTCTCGCCCGCGATCTGGTAGCGCGGCTGGAGACGGTGTCCGGCGTCGCCAAGGCGTGGCGATTCCAGCCGCCCGGCATGGAGGAGATCTGGGTCGAACCGCGCCGCGCGGGCTTCGAGGCCTTCGGCCTCAACGTCGGCGAGGTGCTGCCGTTCCTCGGCATGGTCGGCCGCGAGGGGCAGACCATCGGCCGCGGCTTCATGCTGCCGACCGGGCGCGAACTGCCGGTGGTGGTCGAACGGGACGGCGCCCGCGACGAGCACGGGGCTCGGGACCTGCGCCGCCTGCGTCTGCACACCGACGCCGGCATCGCGCCCGTGGCGGCATTGGCTTCGGTGCGGCAGATGCCGCCGCCGCCCCTCATCACGCACCACAACGGGCGCCGCGAGACCAGCGTCTACTACCGTTTGAGCGGCGACGTGCCGAGCACCGGCGCCGCCGCCGAGGCCGTGCGCAAGGAGCTCGCGGCGGTGGCTCACAGCGTGCCGAAGCCGCCCGGCTACACGGTGGAGATCAGCGACGACAACGAAGCCACCGACACGTTCCGCAAGCTGGCCCTGCCAGCCGTCCTGCTGGTGGTCTTCGTACTGGCGATGGCGTTCGAGTCGCTGACGCTGCCGGTGATCGTCGTGCTCTCCTGGCCGCTGGCCATCCTCGGCGCTTGCTGGCTCTTGGTGCTCACCGGCACGCCGGTGACGATCATGACCGGCGCCGGCGTCATCGTGCTGTTCGGCCTCGCCGTGAACCCCGCGATCCTGCTGGTGGACCGGATGCAGCAGCGCATCCGCGGCGGCTGGAGCGCCGGCGCCGCAGCGCTCGCCTCGGTGCGCGAACGCACGCGCCCGGTGCTGATGACGTCCGCCACCACCATCGGCGCGCTGTGGCCGCTGGCCCTCACCACGGGGCGCGAAAACGAGATGTGGCCACCGTTCGCGACGGTGGTCATCGGCGGCATCGCCACGGTGACCGTGCTGACGCTGGTGATCACGCCGGTCGCTTTCATCCTGCTGCGCCGCCTGGACTCGCTGTTCGGCCGCGTCGGACCGTGGCTGGTGGTGGGCTGGTTCGGCGCGACGCTGGCCGCGATCCTGTCGCTGACCCTCACCGAGGTCATCACGTCCATCGTCTGGCAGATCGTGACCAGCCTGTTGATCGGCAGCAGTCTCTTGGCCGTGACGGTGCTGCTGTTCCGCCGCCGGGAGCACGCGGAACCGCATCTGGCAGACGGACCGCCGGAGCTGGAAGTGCGCAATCTGCGCAAGGTCTACGGCCTGCCCGGGGCACTCAAGCGGGCCATTCGGGCGCCGCGCGAACATGCCCGCGAAGTGCTCGCCGCGGGCGGCTCGCTGGCGGGCAGCGGGCGCTTCGTGTGGCGCGACGCGCTCGGTCGCTTCGGGCCGCCAGCGATTCTGATCGGCGCGCCTCTCGCACTGTCGTACTACGTGCAAGGCGGCGGCTGGACGCTGATTCTGTGGCTGCTCGCAGCAGGCTTCGCCGGCCGCCTCGCCAGCGACATCCGTCGCGCCCGAGGCTTCGGCAACCAAGCGGGCGGCGTGCAGCCGGGCGGCATCGAAGGCATCCTGCGCGTCGCCCTGCCCTGGGTCGCGGTGGCCACCTTCGCGTATTGGATGCAGATCGCGCCGTACCTGGCCGGCGAACCGTTCAAGGCGGCGGCGGCGTGGCCGGTGCTGGCCGCGCTGCTGGTGGGCGCCGGGCAGCTGATTCGCCTCAGCGCCGTGCGCCAGATCCAAGGACGCCTGCCGAGCCGCGCAACGGCCGGACCGCTGCGCTATCCGCGCACGCTCATGAGGCGCTGGGCGCGGCGGATCGGCGGTTTCGACCTGCCGAGTTCGCCCGTGGAAGCGCTGACGGCCGTGGACTTCCGCGTCACGCAAGGCATGGTCGGCATCCTCGGTCCGAACGGCGCCGGCAAAACGACGCTGCTGCGCCAGCTTGCCGGCATCCTCGACCCGACCAGAGGCACCATCTGGCTCGGCGGCGCACCGCTCGCCAAGCTGCAGCGGCGGCTCGCGCACTGGGTTGGCTATCTGCCTCAGGACGCCGGCATGCCGGGCGGGCTGTCGGCGCGGGAGTACCTCACCTACTTCGCGGCGCTCTACGAGCTCGCGCCCGACATCCGCGCCGAGCGGGTGGCTGGACTGCTCGACGAGGTCGGCCTTGGCGAGAAGGCCGACGATCCTATCAAGTCGCTGTCCGGCGGGATGCGGCAGCGGGTGGCCGTGGCGCGCACCCTCCTGCGGCTGCCGCCGGTCATCATCGTCGACGAGCCGACGGTGGGGCTCGACCCACGCGAACGGATCCGCTTCCGCAACCTGCTGGCGCGCCTGGCGCGGAACCGCATCGTGCTGTTCTCCACCCATGTGGTGGAGGATGTCGCGGTCGCTTGCGAACGGGTGCTCGTGCTGGCCCGCGGGCGGCTGGTATTCGACGGCGATCCGGCCGCGCTGGCGGAGGCGGCAGAAGGGCGAGTGTGGCGCCTGCAGGGCAGCGGCGCGGAACCGTTCCGGCTGCCGCGCGGCGCAATCCTCGCCGAGGAAGCGCCGATGCCGGATGGCAGCATCGTCCGCCGCGTGGTGGCGGACGCGCCGCCCGCCGAAGACGCGGAGCCCGTGCCGGCGACGCTCGAAGACGGCTATCTGCGGCTCATCTCCGGCACCGGCGATGACGAGGCGGCCGCGTGAACAAAGGCGTCAGCGGAAAGTTCGGCGTTGCGCTCGTCGGTGTGGCTGGAAGGCTTGCGCTGTTCCGGCTGGCCGCGTCGACCATGGTCGGCAAGCGATTCTGGCTGCTGCCCGTGCTGCCCCTCGGCTGGCTGCTGGTGCTCGCGGGGATGACGCTGACCGGGATGCGCGTCGGCGGCTTCGAGCCAGCGTCGGCGCAGAATCTCCTGATCGGCGTGCCAATCACCGTGCTTGCGGTGTTCCTGGGCTTGCGCGTCATCGCCGGCGAGGTCGACGGGCGGAGCCTCGAAATCGCGTTCACGGTGCCGGGAGGCTGCGAGCGCGTCTGGTGGACGAAGCTGGCGGGCGCTTGCATGATGCTGGTCGTCGCCGAGGCGCTGCTGGCCGTGGCGAGCTGGTTCTTCTTCACCCGCTTCCCGCTCGGCGTGCTGTACAGCGCCTTGCAGCCGGCGCTCTTCTACCTCGTCCTGTCCATGGCGCTGGCGACGCTGTTCCGCAGCGAGGTCGCAGGCGCGATGGCTACCGCCGCGGTGCTCGGCTTCAACTTCCTGATCGGCGCGGACCAGCAGGTGCGCATCTCGCCGTTCTTCAATCCGCTGGCGGCCGAGAGCCAGGACCCGGCGCAGATACTGGCGTGGACCGTGCAGAACCGTATCGGCATCGCGCTGGTGGCGGCGGGCATCCTGGCGCTCGCCTTCATGCGCGCCAATCGCCGCGAGCGAATGCTCGGCGCGTGAACCGCCGCTTCGGCGACCCATGACGCGGCTCCCGTGACTCTCCGCCCGATCCACCACTACTGCTTCGCCACCGGCACCTGGTTCGCGGCGCACGCCGTGCAGGGGGTGATGTTCGCGTGGCTGGTGACCATGGTGCTGCGCGAGACCCCGCAGATGGTGGGCGTCGCGCAGATGGCCATGCTGGTGCCGGTGATGCTGCTGATGCTGTTCGGCGGCGCCATCGCCGACGTGCTCGGCGGGCGACGGGTGGCGATCCTGGCGCAGGGCTTCGCCATCCTGCCCAGCATCGGCCTCTTGGCGGTGCTCGCCCTCGACGTTCTGGACTTGCGCATCATGCTGGTCTACGCCGTGGCCATGGGCTGCGCCGCGGCATTCGTGACGCCGGCGCGGGACGGGCTGCTGAACCAAGTGGCCGAAGGGCGCATCCAGCAGACCGTGATGCTGGTGACGCTCACCCAGTTCGCGGTGCAGATGTTCGGTTTCGTGGTGGCGGGACTCGCGGGCTGGATCGGCCCGGAGGCAGTGCTCGCCTTCCAAGTGGCCGTCTTGGCGGCGGGCGTTGCCGCCTATGCGCGGCTACCGCTGCCGGCGACGCGGCGGCAAAGCATCGCCCGACCGTCGATCCGCGACCTTCTCGGCTCGGTCGCCGAAGGCTCGCGCACCGTGCTGCGCTCGCCCTCCATGCGCCCGGTGGTGGTGCAGAACATCGCCATGGGGTTGTGCTTCATGGGTTCCTACATCGTCACCATGCCGCTCTTGGTGCGCGAGGTGTACCAAGGCTCGTCGGCCGATCTCGCCATGGTGATGGCGGCCAATGCGCTGGGTCTCGTCGTCACCCTCATCGCGCTGTACTTGCGCGGCGGCGTGCAGCGCAAGGGTCGGGCGCTGCTCTTGGCGCACGGCATCGGCTGCGTCTTTCTGGCATCGGCCGGGCTTGGCATCGGCTTCTGGGCGGTGATCGTCTGCGTCTTCCTCTGGGGCGCCTGCGGCGGCGTCGCCATGAGCATGTCGCGCACGCTCATGCAGGAAGCCGCCCCGGACGATCAGCGCGGCCGGGTGATGGCCTTCTTCTCGTTCTCGTTCATGGGCGCGGGGCCGATCGGCGCCCTGCTCTGCGGGCAGCTGGTGGCGTGGCTCGGCGCACCGCTGGCGCTGCTGGCCGCTTCGACGGTGCTGTTCGTGGTGGTGGCCTGGGTGGCGCGGCGATCCGCGCTGTGGAACATGCGCGAACCGCTCGCCGCGGCGGATGTCCGGGCGATGCGACACAACGGCGAGCGCGTCGCATGAGTGGCCCGCCGCTCGGCCGGCCCACCAGCTACCCGACCCGGATCGATCCCGGTTTGCTGGAGCCGATTCCGCGCCAGCAGGCTCGGCGCGAACTCGGCCTCAACGATGCGCTGCCGTTCCGAGGCGAGGATGTGTGGAACGCCTACGAGCTCTCTTGGCTGACGCCGAGCGGGCTGCCGAGCATGGGCATCCTGACGCTCCGCGTGCCCTGTGCGTCGCCCGCGATGGTGGAGAGCAAGTCGCTGAAGCTCTATCTCGGCGGCTTCGCGCACGTGACGTTTCCCGACGCCGATGCCGTCGCGCGTCTGATCGGCAGGGAACTATCGGACGCCCTCGGCGCAGCGGTCGCGACGGAGATCATCCCACCTGAGAGTTCGCCGCGGCCCGGCGACTTCACCAGCTTTTGCCTGGACGGCCTGAACGTCGAGACCGCCAGCTACCGTTACGACGCGAAGCACTTGGCGGCGCTGCGCAACGACGGCGCGGATGCGGTGCATACCCACCTTTTCCGTTCCGTGTGTCCCGTGACGGGGCAGCCGGACTGGGGTTCCATCGCCATCGCCTGGCGCGGCCGCCTGCTCTGCCGGGCAGGCCTCCTGCGCTATCTGATCTCCTACCGGCACACGCCCGGATTCCACGAGGACGCGGTGGAACGCATCTTCATGGACATTCGGGAAACGGCCCAGGCGACGGAACTCACGGTCCACGGGCGGTTCCTGCGCCGCGGCGGCATCGACATCAACCCGTTTCGGTCGACGCGCACCGGCCGCGCGCCGCGCACTAGGCTACCTCGGCAGTAGCGCTCAGCGCCCCCCGCCGAGAAGCTGGCCGGCGTCGAACCGGTAGAGCCAGGTGACCCGCGCGTCGGTGACCATCGGCTCGACATCGACGGCCACCGGCAGCCCTTCCGCCGTATAGCCTCGGTTGCGGTACTGGCCGAGCGTCACGCGGCCCGTGACCGACATGTTGTTGCCGAGATCGAACTCGACGCCCGGGCCGAACTTCCAACCGACGTGGACCTGCTCGTCCTCCGCCGTGACGCCGGCGAACTCGACCTTGCCGCTGCCGCCGACGAAGCTCGCCCCCCCAGTCACGAATGCGGACCAGCGCCCGAAGTCGTAGCCCCCGAACCACATGAAGTCCGCGCTCCAGTCGACCTGCCCGGTAACGGTGAAGTCGATGGGCACGCCGCCGAATGCGGGCACGCTGACGGTCTGGCTCTGCTCGGCGGAGCGCCCGCCGCCGCTGGCCTCCATGCCGACGTAGAAACCGCGCTCGCCCTCGCCGACGGCGCGGATGATGTACTGCGCAACCACGCTCGGTGCGGGCTCGGCGCCGAGGTCCAACGTCGCCGGCGCCACTCCGAGCGTCGAGACATCCTCTTCCCAGCTTTCGAGGCCGCCGGAGATGCCCACCCGGAACCGCTCCTCCCCGCTCACGGAGGGCGCGGTGAACACGCAGAACGCCATCCCCGCAAGGGCGAGCGCACGGAAACTGGGGGCAGCGGGAGAATCGTCGAGCATGGCCTTCCTCGTGGGGCAGCAGGGGCGAGACGGGGAGCATAGCGCAGGGGCAGCACCCTCGCCAACACGAGGACCTTCCATTCTGCCGACGATTCCGTTAATTTGACGGTCAATTTAACGGAACCACCGGCAGAATGTACCACCGCCTGCTCCCGCTCCCCAAACGGAGCTTCTTTCTGTTCGGCCCCCGAGGCACAGGCAAGTCGATGTGGCTCGCGGATGCGCTTCCTGAGGCGGCGCTGACCATCGATCTGCTCCGCTCGACCACCTACCTGGCCTATCAAAGGGACCCATCGCTCCTAGCCCGCGAGGCCGCGGCGCTCCCGCCCGACGCCTGGGTCATCATCGACGAAGTCCAGAAGCTGCCGGCGCTGCTCGACGAAGTCCATGCCCTGCTGTTCGCCAGCGGCCAGGGTTTGCGCTTCGCCCTCTCCGGCTCCAGCGCCCGAAAGCTCAAGAAGTCCAACGCCAATATGCTGGCCGGCCGAGTCTGGTCGAAGCGGATGTTCCCCTTGAGCATGCTGGAGATGGGGGAGGATTTCCGCCTCGAAGAGGCCCTGCGCTACGGTCAGCTGCCGCTTTCCGCCACCGCGGAATCCGTGGCGGACCGGGTGGAGTTCCTCGACGCCTACGTCGAGACGTACCTCGGCGAGGAGATCCGGCAGGAAGCTCTGGTTCGGAGTCTGGACCGCTTCCACCGTTTTCTCGGCGTCGCCGCGCTCGTCAATGGGCAGCTACTCAACCTCAGCAACATCGCACGGGATGTAGGCGCCGCCCGTTCGACCGTGCAGGGCTACTTCAGCATCCTGGAAGACACTCTGCTCGGCTGGCACCTGCCAGCATGGCGCAAGCGAGCCAAGGTGAAGGAAGCGGCCCACCCCAAGTTCTACCTGTTCGATTGCGGCGTCCAGCGCGCCCTTGCCGGCCTGCATCGCGACAAGCCTTCGGGAGATGAGCGGGGCATCCTGTTCGAGACCTGGCTGCTGAACGAGTTCCGGGCGCTCAATGCCTGGAGTGCGCAAGGCGCGGATTTCTTCTACTGGCGCACGGCTTCCGGCAACGAAGTGGACCTGATCTGGAAACGCGGCACCCGCGCAACCGGCATCGAGATCAAGGCATCGCCAAGCTGGAAGGAGCCGTTCAACAAAGGCCTGCGCACATTGCTGGCCGCGCGCGCGATCCAACGCGCCTTCGGCGTTTACGAAGGCGAACGGGAACTGCGGTTCGGGGAAATCCGCGTGCTGCCCTATCCGCTGGCCCTGCGGATGGCGTGGGAAGGCGCGTTCTCGGAGAGGTAGTCGGGGTTCGGCGTCTACTCGATCTCGCTTGCTGCGCGGCTCCGCGTCAGCCGATCCCGTTCGATGATCGGCCGCAGCCAGTTGCCGTCGAGCGCGATCGCCTTGGCGCCGGTGTACGCCAAGCGCTGCGGTTCGGCCCACGCGGATGCGGCGACGCTCTCGAAGGAGCCGCCGACGTTGATGCCGATGAGGCGCCCCTCGGTATCCACCAGCGGCCCGCCGCTGTCGCCGGGGGCAAGGGCGATGTCGTGGCGGACGATCCAGAATGCCGCGTTGCCGGGCGCATCCGCCGGCGCTTTGATCGACAGCACCGTGCCGTCCCAGGTGGAACGCGCGTCCGGACCGCCCTCTACCGCGGTGCCTTTCTTAGCTTTGGTGGCGACCACAGACCACCCGGCAGCCGCGACTTGCTTGCCGCGATGCAGCCGAATGCCATCGATGATCGGCAGCCACGCGGCCGGCTTCGCGTCCACATGCACCAGCGCCACATCGACCTCATGGCCCTTCGGCGACCGCCATACCACACGCGGCTTCGCCTTGATCGCCTGCAACGCGCCGCCGCGCTCCTCGAGCACCACCAAGGCCAGCGGCCGTTCGGATTTCAGGCAATGGCTGGCGGTGACGAAATAGCCGTCGGCCGTCACCGACACCGCAGCGCAGGCCGCCGTGCCGCGGCGAAAGCCGAGCGTAGTGCCGCTTTCGGCAACCACCGCCCGGTGCTCCGTCAAGAGGGCCGTCGCCGTCCTCAGTCGGGTCGAAGCTTCAGTCGCCAAGTAGCCGGCGTTCACCTTCTCCGCAAGCAGGCGGTTGAGCGCGGCCGGCGTCAATAAGTAGGGCTGGCAGCCGCCAAGGAACGCGCCGACGAGGGCCAACGCCACCGCTGCCCCGCGACCAGCGCGATGCAGCCTTGCCATGCAATACAAAGGTCCTCGCCTCCTGCGCGGTTGCCGACCACCTCCAGCGCAAGTATGGTCATCCATCCAACCCGAGCGAACAAGGCGGCATGGCAGCCAACTGGTGCTACGCGGCAGAGGCCGACGAGTTCGACGCGCCGGACGCGCGCCGGATCTTGCGCGTGGACGGCAAGCAGATCGCGCTCTTCGCCACGTCCGAGGGCATCATGGCATGCAACAACCGCTGCCCGCACGAGGGCTATCCGCTGTCGGAAGGCACGCTCGACCGGGCATGCTGGCTCACCTGCCACTGGCACAACTGGAAGTTCAACCTGAGGACCGGCGCCAACCTCTACGGCGGCGACAAGCTGCGCGTCTATCCGGTCGACGTGCGAGACGGCGAAGTCTGGGTGGACACCAGCGACGCGCCCGTCGGCGAGCGCCGGGAGAAGGTCCGCCACGACCTCGGCGCGGCGATCGAGGACAACGACTACTTCCGCATGGCTCGGGAACTCGGCCGCCTGGCCGCCATCGATGGCAATGCCACCGCGGCGATCACCGACGCGGTGCTTCTGTCCGCTGATCGGTTCGAGTACGGCTGGACGCACGCCTATGCCGACGCCGCGGACTGGCTGACGCTGCACGACGAGCGCAGCGAGCCGAACGACAAGCTGTCCTGCATCCTCGAGAGCGTTGGCCACATCGCCGACGATGCCCTGCGCCAGCCGCGTCATCCGTTCGGCGAAGACGGCGAGGCCTACGACGACGATGGCTTCGTGGCCGCGGTGGAAGCGGAGGACGTGGCGCGGGCCATTCGCTTGGCGCGGAGCGGGTTTCGCGTTGGCGGGTTCGACACCTTGGAGCGCGGCCTCGTGCGCGCTGCCCTCGCCCACTACGCCGACTTCGGCCACTGCCTGATCTACGTGGACAAGGCCCGTTCGCTCTGCAGCCGCCTACCGCCCGAAGCGGGCAGGGCCACCGTGCTCTCACTCGTCCGCTCGCTGTGCTACGCCCGTCGCGAAGACCAGATCCCCGAGTTCGCCCACTACGGCAAGGCGCTTGCGCGCTGGCCTGCCGTTCAAGGCGCTCCCTCAAGGTCGCCCGCCGCAGAGGACTTCCGGCAGTTGGGCATCAGATCAGCCTTGGAGCGCACCGTGGATTTCGCGGGCGCCAACCCGGAGCACCTTCATGCCGCGCTGCTCGGCGCAGCCGCCTGGAACATGCTGGCCTTCGACCTCGACTTGGCAGAGCGCACCGCCGGCCCCATCTCCGCCAACGTCGGCTGGCTGGACTTCACCCACGCGCTCACCTTCGGCGCCGCGGTCCGCCAATGCTGCGAACGCCATCCGACCGAATGGCCGCGCGGCTTGTTGCAGATGGCGTGCTTCGTGGGCCGCAACAGCTCTTTCACCGTATCCCACCCAGACATCCAGCGCTGGCGCGTTGCCGACATCGACGGCTATCTGGCCGAAGCCGTGGACCGCCTCTTCGACCACGGCAGCCCGGAGTTCATCATCTCCGTGCATCTGCTGAAGACCACGCTCGCGGTCCGCGAACAGGTCGCCAAGGGCTTGCCGGAGGAAGTCGCGGCGCTTTGCGTCGCCGCCCTGCGCCGGTTCCTGGAGACGCCGATGAAGCGCAAGCACTTGCGCCGCACGGTGAATCAGGCGCTTGCGTTCGTGGCGAGAGAGGACGGTCCCGCGGAGGGCTGAGCGCAGCCGAACCGGCACGCAACGGAGCGACGGTGACTGCGGGTCAGGACGTGCTATGCCGGGCCCGGGCCGAGACAACCCGGTTGTGCGGCTCGCACGACGAATGCAGAATTGGCCACACACAGACCGAGCCGCAGCGCGAGACGAGGACAATGCCAGACGGCCTCAGAGTCACCCGTCCGCTATTCGCGAGCCGATTCGCGTGGGAAAGGTGTGGGCCAACGGCAGCGACCCGTGGAATGGCTGCACGCGTACAAGGACTCGCCCGGGAGGGGAAGCGTGGACTTCGAGTGGGATGAAGCGAAGCACCGACAGAACGTCCGCAAGCACCGCATCGGTTTCGCGGAGGCCTCCACGGTGTTCGGCGACCCACTGGCGGTCACGATCGCAGATCCAGACCACTCGCAGGGAGAGCGGCGCTTCCTCAGCCTCGGGAACTCAGCGAACAGGCGCCTGCTGGTCGTATGCTACGTAGAGCGGGCCGACGAGACGATCAGGATCATCAGCGCGAGGGGAGCCTCGCGGCGGGAGCGAAATGACTATGAATCACGATGACGCGGACACGATGCGGGACGAGTACGACTTCTCCAAAGGCGTGCGAGGGAAGCACTATCGAGCCTACCAAAAGGGCACGAACGTCGTGCTTTTGGAACCCGACGTGGCCGAGGTGTTCAGAGACTCGGCCACGGTCAACCGCACTCTGCGACCCATAGCGCAGCTAGCGAAAGACCAAGCTCAGAACCTAGGAAGCCGGTAGCGGTGGCGCGTGGCGCACCCGCAGCCTGTGCCGTGCAGAGACATGCATGTCGGCCCAATGCGCACGAGGGGGCTTCGCCATCGCGTTAGGTCGAAATCCGCCTGTCTCTATTGCAGTGAGGTCCGAACACGGTTAGGGTGAGCGAATCCATCCACGGGGAAGGTTCTCTGCATGCCGAGGAAAGGCAAAGCGGCGCTTCGGGAACTCATGGAGCAAGGCCATCTGCATGTTGGGGAAGAGCTGGTGTGCGTCGCCGACAAGTCGTCGGGCCGAGAGGAAAGCGGCAGGCTGGAGGCCGACGGAGGAATCCGCGTCGGCGACACCACCTACAGTAGCCTAACCGCCTGGGCGAAGGCGGTAGCGGGCGGGAAACCCCGTGACGGCTGGCTATACGTACGTCGGGCCCGAGACAACAAGCTGCTCCAAGAGATCAGAGACGGGGTTTCCAGCCCGCCGCCAGCGACTGTAGTCGCGTATCCAGCGGTCGACCACAGTACCGACGAGATGCCACCGGCGATTGCCAGCCCGGCCCCTGTGCCCGAGTCAGACGAAGCGAGACTGTTGGAACGTGTCTTCAGAGTCTCGCCGGCGGAGTTCGAGGTGCTCGTTGGAGAGTTTCTCCGGCAGAAAGGTTTCGACGAGGTCGTCGTCACGCGAACCCACAATGACGGCGGCATCGATGGACATTGCATGCTGAGGTCCGTCAACATCAAGGTAGCATTCCAAGCCAAGCGATGGCAGAACAACGTAGGAATCGACGAAGCACAAAGACTACACGGATGCGTTGCCGGCGACATCGACCGGGGAATACTCGTCTCCACGTCCGGCTTCACCGCGGGTACGCATGCGTGGATCCGCGAGACGCGGCCGAAGATTGTCTTGATCGATGGTCCCCAACTCGCTCGAGAAATGATCGAGTTGGGGCTAGGCATTCAACGAGTGCCTGTCCTGCGGACTGAGATCGACGAGGGATTCTTCCGGCGGCTCAGTCCGTAGTCTGCAACGAGGCACGTCGCGGACTGGCCACTGCCATCATTCCTCGAACCCCCTTTCCGCCGCCACTACCACCGGGCGCACCACGTCGCGCCAGATGTCGTAGCCGGCGCCGTTCATGTGCAGGTTGTCGGGGATGAAGATGTCGGGCCTTGGCTCGCCGGCCTCGTTCAGCATCGGGGTCGCGATGTCGATGTAGATGATGCGCGGGTCCCCCGCGGCGCGTTCCTCGAACAAGGCGTTGGTGGCCTGCATGGCGGCCCATAGGTGCCAGCGGGCGATGCTCGGCTTCACGGCCAGGATGTAGATGCGGGTTTCGGGCAGGGTCTCGTGGATGGCGGCGCGGATGCGGTCGAACTGGGCGAGGATCTCCGCCGGGGCGACACCCGCAGCCACGTCGTTGTCGCCCTCGTAGAGGAGTACAGCGCGGGGCTGGTGACGCAGGACGAGTTCATCCAGGAAGTGGCGCACGTCGTTCATGTTGCTGCCGCCGAAGCCGCGCGGGATCACGGTGAGCGGCGCGAGGTCCTCGGCGATGCGCGAGTGCCAGCCCCTCATGCTGGAACTGCCCGTGGCGACGATGGCGCCCGTGGGCGGCGGCGATTCGGCGTCGGCCGCGAGGAAAGCGTCGATGGCGGCGCGGAAGCGTTCCGGGTCCGGGTATTCGGCGGCGTGGGCGGCAGAAACGGCGACGGCGAGCACAAGGCAGGCGGCGGCGCGGAGCATTGATCGCACTCCAAGTCGGGCGGTGCGGCAAGGCTACAATGCTCGCGCCGCCAGCGCAGGGGCGGCGAACGCTGTCGCCTGAGCCAGCCATTCGGGAGCGCGATGTGGCGATGAACACCGGAACGGACGAGGAAGACCATGGCGCGCGCCATTGAGGTGCGGGGCTTGCGGAAGTCGTTCGGCGCCGTGGAGGCGGTGCGCGGCATCGACTTCGAGGTGGGCGCGGGGGAGGTCTTCGCGCTGCTCGGCCCCAATGGCGCCGGCAAGACGACGACGGTGGAAATCCTCGAAGGCTACATGACCCCCACGGCGGGCAGCGTCGCCGTGCTCGGCCACGACCCGAGTTTGCACGAGCGGCGCTTCAAGGAGCGGGTCGGCATCGTCCTGCAATCCACCAGCATCGAGCGCTTTCTGAAGGTCGAAGAGACCATCGAGCTGTTCCGCGGCTACTACCCGAACCCGTTGCCGGTGGAGGATGTATTGCGGGCCACGGGCCTTGTCGAACAGCGCCAGACGCGGGTGAAGCGCCTGTCCGGCGGCCAGCAGCGGCGCTTGGACGTGGCGATCGGGCTATCCGGCAATCCGGACCTGCTGTTCCTAGACGAGCCGACCACGGGCTTCGACCCCTCAGCCCGACGCGGCGCGTGGGAGATGATTCGCGGCCTCAAGTCGCTCGGCAAGACGGTGCTCCTCACCACGCACTACATGGACGAGGCGACGCAGCTTGCGGACCGTGCCGCCATTCTGGTGCATGGCGAGATCGTCGCGCAGGGCACGCCGGCGGAACTGGTCTCCGGCGATGCGACGACGATCCGCTTCAAGCTTCCGGGCGGCGCCGCCGTCCCCGACTTGGCGCACGCGGAAACATCCGACGATGGCCAGCACTGCACCGTGCGCACCCGCCAACCCACCGAGACGCTGCACCGCTTGACCGGCTGGGCCATCGAGCAGGGCATCGACCTCGAAGACCTCGCCGTAGCGAAGCCTTCCCTCGAGGACATTTTCGTCTCCCTGACCGCGGACGCCGAATGAACACGCTCGTCCTCACGCTGCGCCAGGTGCGCTACGAGAACACCGCGTTCTGGCGCAACGCCATCGCCGCGTTCTTCACGGTCGCCTTCCCGCTGCTCTTCCTGGTGATCTTCAACCTGCTGTTCGGCGGCGGCCAGATGCGCGGCGACGGCGGCGCGATCAGCGTGGCGACCTTCTACGTGCCCGGCATCGTCGGCATGGCGGTGATCGGCGCCTGCTTTACCAATATCGCCATGGGCGTCGCCATCTCCCGAGACGAGGGCCTGCTGAAGCGCTTTCGCGGTACGCCGCTGCCGAGCGCGGCGCTGCTGTGGGGCAAGATCGTCCATTCGACGCTGCTGGCCCTAGGCCTCGTCGCCATCGTCGTTGCCGCCGGGGCGCTGTTCTACGATGTCGCGGTGCCGAGCCGAACGCTGCCAGCGCTGATCGTCGCGCTGGCCCTCGGCGCCGCGACGTTCTGCGCCCTCGGCGTCGCCATGACCGCCGCCATCCCGCAGGCCGATGCGGCACCGGCCATCGTCAACGCCACAGTGCTGCCGCTCATGTTCATCTCGGATCTCTTCATTCCCATGCACAATGCGCCGGACTGGCTCACCACCTTCGCGAGCATCTTTCCGGTACGCCACTTCGCCCTCGCCCTGCACGCAGCCTTCAATCCCTACGAGACCGGGCTCGGCTTCGCTTGGCCGCATCTGGCCGCTCTCGGCGCATGGCTGACCGCAGGCATTCTGGTGGCCACGCGCTTCTTCCGCTGGGAGTCGCGCCGCTAGTGCGCGCCCTGCTGCGGCGAGTCCAGCTACCCGACGTCGGCTGGCTGGTCGACCAGTTCCCCATCGTCGCTGTCGCAAAAGGCTATCGCCGCGAGGACTTCCCCCACGATCTCACCGCGGGACTCGCGCTCGGCATCCTCACGGTGCCGCAGGCGGTGGCCTACGCGTTCCTCGCCGGCCTCCCGGCCGAAGCGGGCCTGTACGCCTGCCTCGCGCCGATGGTCATCTATGCGCTGCTCGGCTCGTCGCCGCAGCTGGTCGTCGGCCCGGTGGCCATTGCCGCGCTGATGGTTGCGGCTACCGTGGGCGCGCACGCCCCCGCCTACTCCGACCAATACCTCGGAATCACCACCGTCGTCAGCCTGCAGGTCGGGCTGTTCCTCTGGCTGCTGCGCGGACTCAAGCTCACCGGCATCGTCAATCTGCTGAGCCATCCGGTAATCTCCGGCTTCGTCAATGCCGCCGCGATCCTCATCGTCGTCAGCCAGCTCGGCGCACTGACCGGCATCGAGTTCAGCATCAAGGGCGGGGCGCTGGCCGAACTGCCGAAGCTGCTTGCGGCCATCGGCGACATCCGGCCCGTCGCCCTCGTCATCGGCATCGCCAGCCTCGCGATCATGTGGCTGCTGCGACGCACGCTGCCGGGACATCCGCTCGGGCGCGCCGGGCCGATGCTGGTCACCGTTGTCGCGACGCTCGCGGTGGCGGCCTTCGGCCTTGAGGTCTCGACCGTCGGTTTCGTGCCCGCCGGGATGCCCGCACTGTCGCTGCCGCCGCTCGACATCTGGCTGTGGTGGGACCTCGCGCCCAACGCAGCGCTGATCGCGCTGGTGGCCTACGTCGAGAGCTATTCGGTGGGCACGACGCTGGCAGCGCGACAGAACCGGCGTCTGGACGCGGGCCGAGAACTGGTCGCCCTAGGGGCGGCGAACGTCGCGGCGGCGTTCTCCGGGGCCTATCCGGTGGCCGGCAGCTTCACCCGCTCCAGCGTCAACGTGGCCGCCGGGGCGCGGTCGCCGATGAGCGTGCTGGTCTGCGCGGTACTGATCGTCCTGACGCTGCTCTGGCTCACGAGCGCCTTCGACAAGCTGCCCCATGCCGCGCTAGCCGCCATCGTCATCGCCTCGGTGTGGCCGCTGATCGAGTTCCGCTCGCTCGGCCGCCACTGGCGCTTCTATCCGGCGGACGTGCTGACCCATTTCGCCACGCTGCTCGGAGTGCTGGTCTTCGGCGTCGCCGCCGGGCTGCTGGTCGGCGTGTCGGTCGCCGTGGTGCTGTTCCTGCGCAACTCCAGCGCACCGCACATCGCCGTGCTCGGGCGCCTGGGCGACAGTCCGCACTTCCGCAACGTCGAGCGCTTCGCCACGCGCACCTGGGATCATCTAGTGGCGGTGCGCGTCGACGAGAGCCTCTACTTCGCCAACGCCATCGAGATCGAGAATCGGCTGTCGGAACTCGGCGGCGCACAGGGGGTCAAGCACCTGCTGCTGGTGATGAGCGCCGTGAACTTCATCGACACGACGGGGCTCGAGATGCTCCGCCGCCTCGCCATCCGCCTGCAGAGCACCGGCGTCACCGTGCATCTGAGCGAGGTCAAGGGGCCGGTGCGGGACCAGCTCGCCCAGCGCCCGTTCCGCAACTGGCTGTCCGGAGAGATCTTCGACACCACGGACGAAGCCTTCAAGACCCTCGCCGGTTGAGGGTGCCGTTGCCTTTAGCGAGACGGCGCGCCGTTTCCGCCACGGCGCACGATCCCTCGTACGCGGGCCAGCAGTTCTTCCGCATCGGCGACCTGCAGCATGCAAGCCGCCGCTTCCTGAAAGGCCGACTGTTCCGAGACGCCTGCGAGCAGCACCGCGAGTCGCGACGCCGCCCGCTCGCCGTACTTCACCGCCGCCAAGCCGCGCACCAAGTCGCGCTGGCCACCGTCGCGCGCCTGGGCGATCTCCGCGTCGATCGACTCCTCCAGCCGCGACGTCACCCTGCCGACCTCTTCGAGCTGCATCAGATCCTCCAGTTCCGCGTCGATCCCGTGGCGCTGCGCCACACGCTGAATCCAACTCGCCGCCCGCTTCCGCAGCGTCGGCGCCAGGCCGCGCCACGTCTGCGCGAGCGGGCCCTCTGCGAACGACCCCGCCAGATGCCGCCAACCCGCGTACTCGATGGCGATCATCATCGACACGACGCTGCCGGGAATCGGCGCTTCGGCCCCGTGCCGCAGCAGGTCCAGCGCATGGTAGCCCTGCGGGAAGTACGCCGCCAGATCCCCGGGCACATCCCGCCCCGGCTCCCGGCGCAGCACCGACGGCACCGCCGCCAGCTCCCCGGTCCGCGTCCGCACCGACCACGGCGTCCGCCCGTTGTACACCAGCACGCAAAGGATCGGGCAGGTCTCCCCCTCCCGGACCGCGCCCGACGCCAGCAGCTCCCGGTAGAACTCGCTGCCGTACTCCACGAACCGCATCGCCATCACCCGGTCCGGCCGCGACTGGTGCTCGAAGTGCATGAACAGCCGCCGCGGGTACCCGGCCCGCCGCGCGCTCTCTCTGAAGCCCACCGATGCCACCAGATCCCCGCGCCGCGCCCGGAAGTCCCGCGTGATCCACTCCGCCGGCAGCCGCGCTACCGTGCGCAGGTCCATTGCGCCGAGCGCGGCCCGAGGCAGCGGCCCGCGCGGCGCCACGAGAAAGTGCCGCAGCATGTCCCGGATGGTGTCCGGGTGGCCGCACATCGCCTTGTATATCTGGTCGAACGGGAACCGCTCGGCGGCGACCGCGCCGTTCTTTCCGGGTGCCATCGCCGCACCGTAGCGCCGCCTGATGCCCGTGTAACCCAGGCGGGCCAATGTCTGCGGCACATTCGAGAGATTTGCCCAAGATGATGGCGTCGTGACATCGCGCCGCCGGGCCGGGGCGCGCGGAACTCCTCGCCAGCCCGCACATCCATGGGGCTGGACCGCCCGGCGCTTCGGCTATGCTTGGCGCCTTGTCGAACCGAATGCCAAGGGAAGCCATGGCCACCTACAACGCGCAGGCCGCTCTGCCAGGCGGCGAACCCGGTCCCTGGGGCGATGCGGTGGAGATCCGCTACGACCGCCGCGACGTGCTTCTTTACGCGGTTGGGATCGGCTGCCGGGAGCTGCGCTTCGTCTACGAAGGCGATCCGGCCTTCGCGGTCTTCCCAACGTTCTCCATTCGCTGGGGCGGTGCCGGCGCACCCATCGACGCCTCGCTGGTGCCCAACTCCCCCGGCCCTCTGAACATCGACGCCGAACGCTATCTGGAGATGGTCAAGCCGCTGCCGACTTCCGGCTCCGTCTTCGTCCGCTCTCGCGTCGTCGGCATCCATCCGCGCGGGCGCGGCAACGGCTTCGTCGAATTCGAGAGCAACGTCACCGATGCGGACGGCGAGGCGTGCGTGAAGATGGTGAACGGCTCGTTCCGGCGCGGCGTCGAGAAGCTCGGCGACATCGAGCCGTTCGACGGTGCCGGTACGACCTACTCGCAGAAGATCGCCGTGCCGGACCGCGAACCGGAGGTGACCGCCGAGACCACCATCGCCGACAATCAGGCGCACATCTACCGCCTATCCGGCGACTACAACCCGCTGCACATCGACCCCGCCGCGGCCCGCTTCGGCGGCTTCGACGCACCCATCCTGCATGGTCTGTGTACCTTCGGCCATTGTGCGCAGCTGCTGCTCGAGAAGCTTGGCGATGGCGACCCGGCGCGATTCCGCAAGATCAAGGTGCGCTTCTCCGCTCCCGTCTTCCTGAACGAGGCGCTTACCGTGCGCGGCTGGCACGACGGGCCAGGGCGCGTGGTCTTCGAGGCGCAGTCGCAGGACCGGGTGGTGGTGTCCAACGCCTACTTCGAGTACGCCGCCTGAACGCCACGACGCGGGGCACCGGCGCGGCGCCGGCGCTCCCCGCGGCAGAACGGGCAGCAGGTCGCCGCGCCGGTTTCACGCACGGCCCGGTCGCCAAGCACCTGCTGCGCCTAGGGTCCTTCATGGCCCTGGGCTCGCTGAGCATGAACGTGGCGCAGGTGGGCGAGGTGATCTTCCTCGGCTGGATCGGCACCGAGGCGCTCGCCGCTCTCGGCTACGCCTTCCCCATCACCATCACGCTGTACGCCTTCGCCGGCGGCATCGGCACCGGCGCCTCGTCCGTCACGGCGCGCACCATCGGCGCCGGGAACAGGGAGCGCTCTGCGGTGCTCATCACCCATGCCCATGTGCTGGTGGTGCTGGTCGGCATCGTCGTCGGTTCGGCCTTCGCGCTGTTCGCCGGGCAGATCGTCGGCACCCTGGGCGCCACCGGGGAAGTGCGCGAGATGGCCGAGGAGTACATCGTCATCTTCGCCGCCGGCTTCCCGTTCTTCATGGTGTCGATCGTCGGCTCGATGCTGCTGCGGGCCACCGGCAACGCCGCCTCGCCCGGGCTCTTCATGGCGGCCGGCTCCATCCTGCAAGTCATCCTCTGCCCGATCCTGGTTTTCGGCTGGCTCGGCGCCCCGGAGCTCGGCGTCGCTGGCGCAGCGTGGGCGTATGCGGTGTCGCGCGCCACCACGACGGTTCTCTACGTCGGGCATCTGGCGCACCTCAAACTCCTGCGCTGGACCTTGGCGGGCATGGGCGAGTCCTGGCGCAGCATCATGCATGTGGGCGGGCCGGCGGTGGCAAGCGGCTTGGTGATGCCGGCCTCCATGTACATCATCACTTGGCTGCTCTCCCGGCATGGGGATGCGGTGGTCGCGGGCTACAACGTCGCGTCCCGCGTCGAGATGATGGCGCACATGATCCTCTGGTCCGCGTCCTCCTCCGTCGAGCCGTTCGTCGGCCAGAACTGGGGCGCGGGACTGTACGAGCGGGCGCGCCGGGCGCTGAAGCTGACGCACGGCTTCTCGCTGATCTGGGGAGTCTTCACCTTCATCCTGATGGTCGCCATCGGCGAGTACGTGGTGAAGACCTTCATCGACGATGACCCGGTCGTGGTGGATGTCGCGGTGTGGTTCTTCTACATCATCCCCTTGAGCATCGGCTTCATGGGCATGACGCAGGTGGCGAGCGCCTGCTTCAACGCCCTCGGCAAGCCGATTCCGTCGCTGGTGATCTCGATCCTGCGAGCGCTCGCCATCTACGTACCGCTGGCGCTCCTTGGAGACTATTTCTACGGCTACGTAGGCATCTTCATCGCCACCGCCGCCACCAACGTGCTGGTGGGCCTGATCGCCTGGCGCTGGAATCACGGGTATGTGCGGCGCGCGAGGTTTCACGCGGGCGGCGATGCGGCAGCGATGCGGTAGGGACTCGGCGCAGGAAGCAGTTGGGCACTTGCGACGGCCTTGGCTGGGATACATTCGCAGGGTTCTCCCCAATCAGTCCCGGCACGCCGCACTCGGCATTCAACAGGTCGCCGATCAGCCGTATTGCAGCGTGCGCTTGCCGTTCGGCGATCACGCTCCCCACTCCGCCTTCTTGCGCATCATGGCTTCATGGACGAGGAGGTGGCCGTGGAGATCGAGCTCTCTTTCCAGATCGTAGTCGCAGTTTGGCGGGATGGCGGCGTTAAGCCGATCGACCACGTCGCACACTTCCCCGACGGTCATGCCGTGCGGCTTGCCCCAAGGCTCCGCCATCGCGGCACCGATGCGGCGCATGTATTCCCGATCCTGTTCGGTGACGCGTGCGGACAGTCGTCTCATGTCCCGCCCATGTCGCTGGTACTCCGTCGGAGTATCGCATAGGCCGCAGAACCGCCCAGACTCCAGCAAGCTGCGAGAGTACGCGCCAAGCGGGATGCGCGGCCCGCGGGCGATGTGCGACCATGCGGCGACCTGATCGGAGAGCAACCCATGAGCTACGAGAGCTTCCGCGTCGACATCGAGGACGACATCGCCCACGTCGTCCTCAGCCGGCCGCAGAAACGCAACAGCATGAACCCGGCGTTCTGGCGCGAACTGCCCGCCATCGTCGCCGACATCGACGACAACGTCCGTGCCCGAGCCATCGTCATCTCGTCCACCGGGCCGCACTTCTCGTCCGGCATGGACCTGGCATCGTTCGGCGGAGGCCCGGTACAGACCAGCGAAGGCGAGGCCCGCGCCAGCCAAATCCGCCACGGGGCGAGCTTCTACGCCAATACCTCGCACCTGCAGCGCAGCTTCAGTTGCCTAGAGGAATGCCGGATTCCGGTTCTGGTCGCCATCCAAGGCGGCTGCATCGGCGGCGGCGTCGACATGGTCTCCGCCTGCGACATGCGCTACGCCACCGAAGACGCCTACTTCACCATCTTCGAGATCAACATCGGCATGACGGCGGACGTGGGCACGTTCCCCAGGCTCGTCAAGATCATCCCGGAGGGCATCGTCCGCGAACTCGCCTACACCGGGCGGCGCATGAGCGCTGCTGAGGCGCGCGACGTCGGGCTGGTCAATCGCGTCTTCAAGGATCAGGACGAGATGCTCGAAGGCGTCTTCGACATCGCCCGGGAGATCGCCCGCAAGCCGCCGCTCGCCGTCTACGGCTGCAAGCGCATGATCAACTACGCGCGCGATCATTCCACCGCCGACGGCCTCGACTACATCGCCATCTGGAACGCCTCGTTCCTGCAAGGCGCCGAGATGCAGGAGGCCATGCTCGCCAACCGGGAACAGCGCCCCGGCGACTTCGTAGAGTTGCCGAAGAAGCGCGCTTAAGGGCTCGCCATGCAGTTCGCCTTCAGCGACGAACAGGAGCAACTGCGGGACGCGCTGCGCCGCTTCCTTGCCGAGCAATCGCCGGCCACCGAGGTGCGGCGGCTGATGGCGACGGAGGAAGGCTACGACGCCGAGGTCTGGCGGCGGCTCTGCACGGACCTCGCGCTCGGCGGCGTCCACATCCCGGAGGAATACGGGGGCCAAGGCTTCACCTTCCAGGAACTCGCCATCGTTGCCGAAGAGATGGGCCGCGCCCTGCTCTGCGCGCCGTACTTCTCGTCCACGGTGCTCGCCGCCACGGCCATCCTGAACGCCGGCAGCGAGGCGGACAAGGCGGAACTGCTGCCGCCCATCGCCAGCGGCGAGCGACGCGCGGCACTCGCGGTGGCCGAGCCGGACGGGCGCTGGGATGCCCAAGGCATCTACGCCACCGCAGAAGGCGGCCGCTTGAACGGCAGCAAGAGCTTCGTTGTGGACGGGCACAGCGCGGACCTGTTGATCGTCGTCGCGCGCGCATCCGGCACGTTCGGCACCGACGGCCTCGCCTTCTACGCGGTGGACGGCAGCGCCCCGGGCGTCTCCCGACGGCTGCTGGAAACGGTGGACCCCACCCGCAAGCTTGCCCGCATCGAGCTCGCCGATGTCCCCGCGCGCCTGATCGGCAACCCCGACGATGCTGCAGCGGCCCTCGCCCGCACTCTCGAACTCGCTGCCGTTGCCCTCGCCAGCGAGATGGTCGGCGGCGCCCAAGCGCTCTTGGAGAGCGCCGTCGACTATGCCAATCTGCGCCTGCAATTCGGACGCCCCATCGGCTCCTTCCAAGCGGTGAAGCATCGCTGCGCGGACCTCTTGCTGGAGGTGGAACTCGCGAAGTCCGCCGCCTATCAAGCCGCCCACGCCGCGGCGACGGGCGATGCCGACCTGCCCGCCCTCGCCAGCCTCGCCAAGGCCGCCGCCAGCGACGCCTACATCCGCGCCGCCAAGGACTGCATCCAGATCCACGGCGGCATCGGCTTCACCTGGGACAACGACACCCACCTCTGGTACAAGCGCGCCAAGAGTTCGGAGGCGTTCCTCGGCAGCGCAGACGAGCATCGGGAGCGGCTGATGGCGCATTGGCAGACGCCGTGCGCCGAGAGCCTGCCCGATGCACCGAAGCGGGCGCCGAAAGCTGCCAGCGACGACAGCAGCGAAGCGCGTCGGCTGCGAGACGAAGTGCGCGGCTGGCTCGCCGAGCACTGGGATCCCGACGCACCGCTTGTCGCATGGCGCGAGCGGCTCGCCGACTCCGGCTGGGGAATGCCCACCTGGCCGAAGGCATGGTTCGGCCGCGATCTGCCGCAGGCGCTCGCCCCGGTGGTGGACGAGGAGTTCGCGCGCATCGGCGCCGTGGGCGTCGCCAAGACCGGCATACGCCTCCTGGCCGCGGCGACGCTGCTCGAACACGGCAGCGAGGCGCAGAAGGGCAGGCATCTGCGCCGCATCCTCACCGGCGAGGACACCTGGTGCCAGCTCTTCAGCGAACCGGGCAGCGGCTCGGACCTCGCCGGGGCCACCACGCGGGCCGACCCCGACGGCGAGCGCTGGATCGTCAACGGCCAGAAGGTGTGGACCACCAGCGCCCACCACGCCGACTACGGCCTGCTACTGGCCAGAACCAACTGGGACGTGCCGAAGCATCAGGGCCTTTCCTATTTCATCCTGAACATGCGCCAGCCCGGCGTGGAAGTGCGCCAGCTCAAGCAGATGAACGGCCACGCCTCGTTCAACCAGGTGTTCTTCACCGACGCCGTGGTGGAACCGGGGAATCTGGTCGGCGAGCTGGGCCGCGGCTGGCAGGTGGCCATCACCACCCTCGCCCACGAGCGGCGCGGCGCGGACGGCTTGCGCGGCCAGGCGCGGGAGCGCGAACTGCCAGGGCGCATCTACGAGGAGGAACGCGCCGAAGTCGCCACGGTGATGGAACCGTACAAGTGGTATCCGCAGCGCGCCGGCCGCGTGGATCTGGTGCTGGACCGGGCCTGGGCGACGGGCCGCATCGACGATCCGGTGGCGCGCCAGGAGATCGCCAAGCTATTGACGATGGCGCGAAGCGCCGAGTGGACCGCCCGCCGCGCCCGCGCCGCCCAGGAACAGGGCCGCCCGCAGGGGCCGGAAGGCTCGCTCGGAAAACTGGCGTCGAGCAACGTCGCCCGCCAAGCGTGCCACGTGCATACGCTGATCCACGGAGCAGACGCGATGCTGGCTGGGGACGATGGGCCGCTGGAGGGGCTGATCGCGGAGATTCTCGTCTCGGTACCGGCGACATCGATTGCTGGGGGCACGGACGAGATTCAGCGCAACATCATCGCCGAGCGGGTACTGGGAATGCCGAAGGAGCCGCGCATGGACCGGGGGCCGTTTCGGCAAGTGCACCGGAACTGAGGCGCGACTCATACCGCTTGTGAGGGAAAGTTCACCTCGTGCCTCATCTGCCCGGTTGCGAGCAACGGCCAACGCGTCACCGACCGCGAGCTACCGTCATGGCCCTCGGATGCAAGGTCGCCGCGGGAGCCCATGCCCACATACCCGCATGCCACGCCGGTCGCGGCAGATGCCACAGTGCTAGTCTTCGCGACTGTAGCGAGGCGCAAATTGACCAGCGAGCTCACGGGTAGATCGGCCCGGGTCGACCGTACCCATCTGCCGGGCAACCCAACGAAGGCGATCCATTTGACGCGGAGGGCACAGTCAGCATGGAGCAGGATTGGAAGCGCGACCTACGACGTCTTGCCAAGACGCATCGCGTCCTGGTCCTTCTGTTCGACGACAGCGAGTGGGATCGGCTGGAGCAGTCCCGCCTTGGTCTGATGGAGTTCACCGTTGCTAGAGCGCGCGATGTCCTAGAGGACATTCGCACGCCTGCGCCCTGCCTCGTGTTCCGGCGTGGTCATGGCAGCGCATCGAACGACGGCGAGAACGCCCGGTTTGGCATTGTCGCGTCTCGAACGTCCGTGTCGACGCTTGAGGCCCGCGTGAGAGTCACTCGACTGCGGCCCGTCGCACCACAGACGACGGACGAAATATGCGTGCTTCTGTCCGATCCACCTCTCGAACAGAAACTGCGCGACCAAATCTCCACCGCCCAGTCCACCCTGATCTTGCCCCCGACGCTCGCTGCAAAGTTGGTAGAGAAGCTCGTGAACGTCGAGGCGAACCGCCTAGCGATGCAGTTAACGGCGGAGGTTCTTTCCACACCTACCCACTTCAACGGCCCTGCGGCGACCCAGTGGCACGCTCTCCGCACGGCCCTTCGCACGTTTGGGCTCTCGCACGATGAACCGGCCGCCTCAATCGACTTGGTGACGAACCAAAAAACTGCGCTGGCACAGCTCAACGTAGTCGAGGACGGCGTAGTCGAACATGATGCTCGGAGCGTTCCCGGCTACGAACTCATCAGTAGTGACACGACCGGACGTGCTGTCTTCAGGAGCCGCGGTGAGCAACTCGTGGTTTACACTGCCAACAGAAGACCACTCGAGGCCGCCTTTGGTGTCGACCTCATATACCTGAATGAGACACAGCAGAACATCGTCATGCTCCAGTACAAGATGCTGGACGCAGAAGGCAGTGACTGGATCTACAGGCCGGACGATCAGCTCATGTCAGAGCTGGACAGGATGAGACCATTTGCAAAGGACCCAGACCCAGAACCATCTGACTATCGACTGAGCCCACAGATTTGCTACCTACGATTTGTGAAGCGAGACGGCGCATTGCCCAATGCGTCCATCACGTTGCCCTTTGATCACTTTGAAAAACACCGCCTCGATCCCTTATCTAGGGGTCCAAGAGGGGGTGTGCGCATCAGCTTTCGCGACTTGGCTGGCCACTATCTACATCAGCAGCCTTTCCTCGACCTCATTCGGTCGGGTTACATCGGCGGCCACCGGGCGACGACCGCGCACCTGAAGGCTCTGGTCGATGCCGTCGTCGGCAACGGACGAGCTGCGATTGCAGCAATCCGAAGCTGACGCGCTTAACTGCGTGCCAGAAGTACCGGAACTCGTCAATGCGCCGTACGCGGATGCCTTGTGCTCCAGGCCGTACATCCAGCCCCGAATACCACTTCACAGCGCCGCCGCCCGCTCCGCCGAGCAATCGCCGGCCACCGAGGTGCGACGGCTGATGGCGACGGACGAAGGCTACGACGCCCACACGTTTGGCGGTGGTTCTGCGAGGACCTCGCACTCGGCGGCGTCCACATCTCGGAACAGTACGGTGGCCAGGGCTTCACGTTCGCCGAACTCGCCATCGTCGTCGCAGAAAATAGGCCGCGTCCTGCTCCTTGCAAGGTACTTCTCGTCCACCGTGCTGGCCGCCGCGGCCATCCTGAACGCCGGCGGCGAGGCCGAATCCCTGCCCGCGCTTGCCAGCGAGCGACGCGCGGCCTTGGCGGTGACGGAACCGAACGGCGCGATGAAGGGCGGCGCAGTTCGCAGAAAGCGCGGTTGATCTGGAACGGGCCGCGATAGCCGCCTACGATGATGTCCTCGCACGGCGCACGCGGTCCTTAGAGGCACAGTTGCGCACGCGGCTGAAGGCCGGGGATGTGACGCGGGACGCGGTGCTGGCGGTCATCGCGGCAGCGCCGGGGCGGTCGTTTCGGCGCGCCGAGATCATCGAGGCGCTCGGCGTCAAGGGCAACCACTCCGGACAGATCGCCGTGGACAACCGCCTGCGGGAGCTGAAGCACGGCGGGCATGTCGCGCACGAAGCGAGGGCATACCGGCTTCCCGGCTAGCCAGACAGCCCACGTTCGGAGCGACCAAAGCAGACGTTGACGGCTCACGCACGGGTCGGGACCTCAGGAGTGGACGATCCTGACGCCCTCGGCACGTCGTGTGAGCCGGCAACGGCACTCCCCGACAGGCGCTCCACAGGCAAGCGTCCGCCGAACTCGGGACGGTTCTCCCGCACGACTGCAAGTGGCTCTCGGCAATCCCCCGCTGTCCCGACGCAGTGCGAACTTCGCAAGCCTACGGCGGCATTGCGGCCGGCCTCCTCTTGGCGAGCTCCGAGGCGTAGCAAAGCGCGGCGCGGATCGCCCGGGGCCCAATCGAGGGGTAGCTCTTCAAGATCTCCTCCTCCTTCACCCCTACCGCCAAGTTGTCCAAGACCACCGTCACAAGCACGCGCGTGCCCACAAAGCACGGCTCGCCGTGACAAACATCCCGGTCAATGCTGATGTGATCTCGCCAGTCCACGCTTGCTGCCCTCAATGGCAATCAGCGCGACTCTTCGGCGACAGTCACCGCCTCAAAGCGTGCATCGAACAAGCGCTTGGCGGCGCGACGGGCGTGGATGCAGCTTTGGTACTTCGCGCCCGTGCGCAGGGCGTCCCAGACGCTGCCCGCTTGGAAGGGGTTGAGCGTTTGCAGGAGTCCGAGTGTGCGCATCTCCGGCTTGGGAATGTCCAGCCAGTCTGACAGGGCAGTCACCGTTGGCCCGGCCAAGGGCAGCAGCTCGCCGCTGCGTTCATTGCGCAGCACGAGGGTCAACGGGTGTTCAGCGGTGTCTGGCAACTCCGCGAGCCCAAGGGTGAGAACGGGCGTGTGCCGGAACACGCCTTTCTCGTCCTCGTGGGTGCTGCCCGGCTCCGCAAACTCCTGCCAGAAGAAGCCCCCGTCCGGCGAGAGGGCGAAGGGTGCTGTCTCCAGCGTGCGCGCTCGGGCGGACGAGCGTTCGAACTCGCTGCGCCACGGGCCGATAGCGCGCGCTTCGGGTTTGCCGGCTTGGAGGGCAATAGCGAAACGGTCTCCGGCCCAGTCCGCGAGTCCTTCAATGCGCAGCACGCTCAGCCGCACGCCGATGCCCTGGCGCTCGAAGGCGTCCACCCAGCCGACGACCACTTCGCCGAGCGCCAACGCCCGCGCCTCCCCGCCGACCTGCGCGAACAAGCCGTACGCCTGGCGACTGGCCCATGCGCCGTGCCCGACTTCGGAACAGAGGTGGTCGAACGTGACCACCTCGGCGGGCTGATGAACCACGAAGCCGGGCGGCGGTGGTCGTTCTCCGCCGCTTGCCGTCACGCCTACGCACAACGCGGCCCCCGCTAGCAAGCCGCCGCTCGCCCAGTCTCGCAACGCACGGTCTTGCATCGTTCGCTCCCGCAGTTGAGGGCGGTCTACTCCCGCTTCAAAGTGTCGACGGACGAACCGCTCAAGACCTTTCAAGGCAGAACGACGCCCAATGCCTCCAACTGCTCTTCGACCTGCTGCGCCCAGCCAGAGTTCGCTGCCGGACTGGCCGGGCTCGGATGCAGGATGCGCCCGATGCGGTACTCGCCGCCGAGCACGGCCCGCGCACGTGCCTCGGCGTAAGCGCCAACACCGAGAACCATGGACGGAGCGACGTAGGCCGCGATGTCGGCCAACGCCCGATCACAGGCTTCGTAGAGCGGCACTCGCTCCGCCGCCGGCAGCTTGTCGGGCGTGCGGTTGCGCCCGGACGCCTCCAAGAACGCCAGCGGGCAGTAGTTCCAGATGAAGAACCGGTCGAAGAACGCATCGGGCGTCCCGAAGCGCTCCTGCGCCCAGCCCCACAGCCGCCGCCCACTCACTTCGCTGCGCGTACATTCGAAGCCCAGTACGGGCCGTTTGGGGTGCTGCTTCGCTGGCGGCACGACGCCCGTGGAGATGCCAAGCCAGTCGCGCACGGCGGCGACTTCGCCGAAGGGGACGCCCGTCTGCACCATGCCGTAGGGCCCGGGGTTCATGCCGACGAGGAGCACCTCGGCACCGGGGCGGCAGTAGAGTTCGAGGTAGAGCCGATGGGCCTCGGAGGCATAGTCGAGGGGGTTGTAGACGTGGGTGACGGGAGGGGCGAAGCGGCAATGACCGGTCGCATGGCCCAACCTGTAGGTCGCGGACACAGCCGACTCCGGGGTCGAGAGGCGACCATGCGTGGTGAACGACCCTCGCGTCCGGCTGAGGCTCACCACACGATCTGGCTCTCGTTGGTAAAGTCCCACTCGATCCCGACTCCTTCCGCCGATGCCCGGCACTTCGGCTCCAGATGTCGCCATGCGGAGGCGAAGCGAAGCCCAGAAACCGAGCCTACGCGTACGCGGGTCCTTTCTGACGGTGCGAAAAACCGGCTATCGACCGTCTCCGTGACCCGAACGCGCAGACGACTAGCCGACAATAGCTGCGGCAACGCCGCTGACAAGAAGGCATGCTGCACCATGAATTCCTCCCCGTACTCCTTGACGAACGCCCGAGCCTCTCGAACACTGCGTCCTCCTAGCTGCCGTAGCTGTTCTTCGTCTGGTTTGGCTATTGCTGAGATGCTGATCATCGTGGACCGACCGACGTGACCTAGAACACTAAACGAACGTACCGGGCCATCATCGTACCGCAACTCCACTTTGCTGGTCGTCTCGTCGGCATACAGTGACTCCAGCGGTCCGTCCTGTGTCGACGGACGCTCAGCAAACGTAAACGTCGCAAAGATGAGCAGCAATCCCGTTCGCAAGCCGAACTCCGAGGTGTCGTCCTTGGCACCGCAAACGATGGCGAGAGACCCGCTCGTGTCATGCTTGATAGCGGACCACCTCGTACTATCGTCGAACGTGTCCACGGACTCCACCAACGACCAACCATGGCCAATCTCAGTGATCGTCACTTGCTCAGACGCTCCGGCGGACACCGCCAGAACGAACAGAGCCCCGACAGCCACCCGTGTCATGCCGATCTCTGTGGTGGTCGGCGCTGGTCACCGCCCTTGGCGATGAATATGAAGGCGACCAATAGCAGGACAGTAGGCACGAACGGCACAAAGAAAAGTACCAAGTCGAACAGTCCTGCCCCGACGACGAGCAAGGCCGTCCAGCGAGCGCCCTTGCCGGCAAGATACGCTGCTAGGGTCGCCCCGCAATAGCAGGCCGCCAGTACGAGCCGTCCGCTAGCCACGCTGCCGGCCAGATCGTCGTCGTCAGGAGCAAGCGCCAGCAGCCACACGTTGTTGTCAGGTAGCCACGGCAACACGTAGATCGGCACTAAGAACCCCAAGAAGAAGAGCACGGAGAGAGCCCGCATGTCTCGGTCCTACTGTCGCGGGAAGGCCCAGGCACCCTAACGCCACTCGACGGCTCGGAGCCGGACGGCGAACGAGAGCAAGGCGATCTAGCAGCACTCACAGCATAGCAGTACCGTTCTCCGCCGAACAGCGCTCTGGCATCAGGAGGTGTCACCTGCCCGTCGGGCACCGACGGTACGCCGCTTCGGTGGCCCGGAGGACAGGCGTCACCTCCCACAGGCGGTTACGCGTGGGCGACGCGCTGACCTCGGTCGCTCGCCCAAGCGTCAGAGCAGATCAAAGGACGTGACAATGCCCACGGCCACCGAATCCTCGACCACGATGACCGGCAGTTCCCCACACCACTTGCTAGCGGGCTCTGACTCCTTCGCGGTCCGGGCCCGCTCACGCAACCGCCCGCACTCTGTCCACGCCGCACGAATGGTCTTGCCGAGGCACGCGTCCTTGTGCTTCATCAAGTACTCCGCCAACGACTCCGCCGAGACCGTGTACCAGGAGCTCCCATCGCGCAGCGGGAGGACAGAGAAGTCGTTCGTCAGCATGGTGCGTCTGACGTCCGCCACCGTCTGCCACGGGTGTGCGCATACCGGGTTTTCCACCATCACATGCTTGAGCTGAGTCACGCCGTCCCCCCGAGCCGCATTGAGCAAAGCCTCCAACAGCACGGTCGCCAACGCCGTCACCCGCAGTTCGGCGAGCACCGCTTCCGTACCTGTGTGGGCCATGTCGTTCCGTGCGGCCTTGGCCTCCCTGTAGAGCCGCTTCCAGCCCATTCCTCGAAAGCCCGTGTTCCCGTACAAGAAGGGTGCGGATTGACGGACCAAGGACTGCATGCAGGACTTCGCACTCTCCAAACTCGCCTTGTGGTCTCTCTTGGCGTACTTCGCAACGCGCTCCACTTGATGCAACAGCGTCGCGAAGTTACGACGGCCGCTGACCACATCAGTCAGCGCGGCTTTGAGGTCAGCCAGCAGATGGCCTGCAGTCTCCTGGCAAAGCCTTCCAAGACTCGATGTGTCAGAGGTCCTTCCGTCAGCCATGCAACCGCACGCCAGTTCCCGACAGTTCGGCTATTCTCGCACATCACGCACCGGCAAGACAGGACGCTCGGCAGGTCTTGCAGCAACGATTGATCGGCAACCCGTTGAGATGAGCCACTCTATGCGCCGCCACCTCCAAGTCGAGGTGGCCGCCTACGATGCCAGTATCCGCACCTTCATTCCCGGCTACGAGGAGATGCTGGCCCAAACCGCCTCAATCGTGGCCGAAGTACGGCCCATTGAAGTCGTCGATCTCGGCGCTGGCACCGGCGCTCTTTCCGAAGCGGTCCTCAGCCGATGCAATGGATGCAGCGTCGAGCTGATCGACGTCGACGGCGAGATGCTCGATCAGGCGCGCCAGCGACTGCACCCCTTCGCCGGCCGGACGCGGTTCAGCCAGCGCCCGTTCCAAGGCGCCCTACCTCGTTGCGATGCCGTGGTCGCCTCGCTGGCCCTGCATCATGTGCCGAACATTGCGGAGAAGCAGGCCGTCTTCGCAGCCATCTTCGATGCGCTTCGTCCCGGCGGCGTGTTCGTCAACGCCGACGCCAACATGCCCGCCGACGCTGCGGCGCAGCAGGCCGACTACCGCGCCTGGGCCGCGCACATGGTGCGCTCCGGCATCCCGGAAGCGCGCGCTTGGCAGCACTTCGCCGAGTGGGCGGACGAGGACACCTACCTGCCGCTCGACGACGAGCTGGCGGCGCTGGCCGAAGTCGGCTTTGACGCCACATGCGTTTGGCGCAACGCGCCCATGGCCGTCGTGCGAAGTGTCAAACTTGCCGCCCCGGAAACCCGCGAGGCCGCGCCATGCCCTACGCCCATCCCGAATACCTGATCTCCGCAGACGAACTCGCCGGGGACCTCGACAACGCGAACCGGCGCATCTTCGACGCCACCGTATTCCTCAGCCCGGCGCCGAAGGCGGGGTATCGAGCGGAGTCCGGCCTTGCGCGCTACGAGGAAGGCCACATCCCCGGCGCGGCATTCTTGGACCTCATCCGCGCCGCGTCCGATGTGAGCACCGGGCTCGGCTTCAGCCTGCCGCCGGTGGCGCAACTCGAAGGGCTGTTCGCGGGGCTCGGCGTGTCGAACGAGACGGAGGTGGTGTTCTACAGCACCGGCCACGTCATGTGGGCGACGCGGGCGTGGTGGCTGCTGCGCTACTGCGGACACCAGCGCGCACAGGTGCTCGACGGCGGCTTCGATGCCTGGCGCGGCGGCGGACATCCCGTCTCCACGGAAGCGGGCGCCTACCCGGCGGGCGACTTCAAGGCTGCCGCGAACTCGGCACTCTTCGCGGACAAGGATGCCGTCGTCGCCGCCATCGGCGATCAGGGCGTCTGCACCGTCAACGCGCTCTCGCCCGCCATCTACGCCGGGGAAGGCGACTTCACCTACGGGCGGCGCGGCCACATCGCCGGCAGCATCAACGTCTTCTACGACGAGCTGCTCGAAGACGGCTGCTTCAAGGGCGAAGCCGGGCTTCGCGAGGTGCTTGGCGGCAAGGGGATGCTCGATGCGCCGCGGGTGATCTCCTACTGCGGCGGCGGCATCTCGGCTACCGTGGACGCCTTCGCCTGCCTGCTCGTGGGGCAGGAGAACGTGGCCGTGTACGACGGCTCGATGGCGGAGTGGGTACGCGACGAGTCGCTGCCGATGGAGACGGGGCGGGGGTGATTGAAGTGGCATGGAACTCCGACGCCGCGCTTAAGTGGCTGCGTCCTTAGCTCAGTTGGTCCAGTCACCGTTGCTGTTGCAACAGCCGTTCGTAGTCATCGTGGTTCCCGCCCCAAACCCAGACGAAGTCGTCGCCGTCTTCAATGGCGAGCGCACGGTAGTCCAAGCCCACTCGCGCCGACCAGAACCCGCCTGCCTTCTTGAGTGCAGCGACGGATGCCGTGCATTCTCCCGCAACAGCAGGAAGTTCTTCCTTGCAAGGACTCGGCACGACCGCCGCGAAAGCGGGCGCCGCGACGACCTACGCCTTCGACCGCGCCCTGCGGCGTGCCGATGGATTCGCTTGGCGGAGTAGAAGCAAGGAGCGCGTCCGAGAGCGCGGTTCGACAGGAGCAGGAGGCGCAAACCGCGCTCGTCCGTACCTGAGGCTCGACATACGGAAGCATCCCGGTCCACGCCCTCACCGCGAGAACTCCGAAGCGGCGACCGCTTCTAACGGCAATGCCTTGATGCCTAGGACGACGGGGTAGGCGTTCGGCGTGGCGCAGAAGATGGCCATGGACGCCACTGAATCGCTCGGCAGCGTGGCGGCGATCTTGCCGCAGGGCGGTGGTGTCGCGGGGGCGGGGTATTGCGTCCACTTGGCGTCGCCCAAGTGGAAGCGGCCGCCGCGGTGGAGCACGAAATCGGCATCCTTGGAGCGGTCGGCCCAGAAGTTGAGGTCCCAGCCGCCGTGCTGGTTGATCTGGGCGCGGCGGATCTCCGAACACACCAGCGTCTCCCACAGGGCACCCACGAGCGGCGAGGAACGCAGGGCGTCCACGTCGTAGACGCCGCAGAGGAATGCCGCTAGGCCGGCATCGCGCAGGTGGACCTTGGGTCGCTTGACGAGGGAGGCGGTACGATTGCTGAACCACGGCTCGAGCAGCATGAGCTGGTGGGATGCGGTCAGGGCGGACAGCCAAGCGCCGGCCGTGGAGCCGCTGATGCCGACATCGCGCGCCAGGTCCGCCCGGTTGAGCAACTGCGCCGAGCGCAGCGCCACGGCGCGCAGGAAGCGCTCGAAATCGCGCAGACTGGAGACGCCGAGGACGGTGCGCAGATCGCGTTCGAGGTAGGTCGCAACGTAGGCCTGGAGATAGCTGCAGGAGTCGGCCTCGGGGTTCGCGTAGAGCTACGGGAAGCCGCCGCGCACCAGGAACGCTCCGGCGTCGTTAGGGTCCGCGGCCTTGGCCTCCGCGAACGAGAGCGGCTCCAGCTCGATGATCGCGGCGCGTCCGGCCAAGGAATCCGAGACGGATCCACATGCTCGAAGCACCCGTATTCGCCAACATCGTCGAGCGAACAGTACGACCGCATCGAACGATTGCACGTTTTGATCGTAGGAACCGCCGAGATAGGCCGACAGATGGGCTAGCGCTGCCCGTGGATTGAACCTATGGTGCGCCTAGGATGGAAATCCAAGCCCCGTACCTGATCTTCCTTGGCGACGCCAAGGATGCGCTCGCCGCGAAGACCGGCCAAGGCATCGTCGACTGGCGCCCGGAAGCCGTCGTCGGGCAGATGCGTCTCGCCGGGTGCGGCGCGGACCTCGGCGTGGCGGAACTGTCGATCGGCGAAGCAATCGACCGGGGGGCACGCAGCTTCGTGATCGGCGCGGTCAATCCTGGCGGGGTGCTGCCGGATGCGTGGATCGCGAGCATCCTTGCGGCCCTCGATGCCGGGCTTCATGTCGCGAGCGGGCTGCACACGCGCTTGAACCAACTGCCCGAAGTGGTTGAAGCGGCGCGGCGCAACGGCCGCAAGCTGTTCGATGTGCGGTATTCGGACGCCCGCTTCCCCACGGGGAGCGGGCGCAAGCGGTCCGGCAAGCGATTGCTCACCGTCGGCACGGACTGCTCCATCGGCAAGAAGTACGCCGCGCTCGCCATCCATCGCGAACTGCGTCGGCGCGGCGTCGATGCGGATTTCCGGGCCACCGGGCAGACCGGCATTCTGATCAGCGGCAGCGGCGTCGCCATCGACGCGGTGGTTGCGGATTTCGCCGCCGGGGCCGCCGAGGCGCTGTCGCCGGACAACGATGCCGCGCATTGGGACGTGGTGGAAGGCCAAGGCTCGCTGTTCCACCCCTCCTTCGCTGGCGTCAGCCTGGCATTGCTGCACGGCACGCAGCCCGATGCCTTCGTGGTCTGCCACGAGCCCACGCGAACCACCATGCGCAACGTGGACGCGCCCATCGCCACGGTGGAGGACGTCATCGCGCAGACCATCGCGCTCGGCCGCTTGACCAATCCCACGATTCGCTGCGTCGGGATCGCACTCAACGGCGCTGCGCTCGATGCCGAGGCGGCGGGGCGGCATCAGGCGCGCCTTGGCGAGCAGTTCGGCGTGCCGGTTTGCGATCCAGTGCGGGGCGGCGTGGCCGACATCGTCGACGGACTCCTAGCTTGAGAATCGAAGCGCGCGTGGAGCGCTGGCCCATCGCCCGGCCGTTCACCATCGCCCGCGGCACCAAGACCATCGCCGAGGTGGTGGTGGCGACGATCACTGATGGACCGTTCGAGGGTCGCGGCGAGTGCGTGCCCTACCCGCGCTACGGCGAATCCGCGGCGGACGTTGCGGCGACGATCAGGGGGTTCCAGGGGCCGTTCGATCGCGAGGCGTTGCTCGAAGCCCTGCCGCCGGGCGCGGCGCGCAACGCCATCGATTGCGCGCTCTGGGATCTCGCGGCCAAGCAGCGCGGGGAGCCGGCCTGGGCGCTCGCCGGCATCGCCTCGCCGGAACCGGCGATTACTGCGTTCACGCTGAGCCTAGACTCCGCCGCGGCCATGGGTCGGGATGCCGCGGCTGCGCGGCACTGGCCGTTGCTCAAGCTGAAACTCGGCTCGGCATCGGTGATGGGCGACATCGAGCGCCTCCACGCCGTGCGCGATGCCGCGCCGGATGCGCGCCTGATCGTCGATGCCAACGAAGCCTGGGACATCGACGCCCTCGCCGATTTCGCGCTTGCGGCGCAAGAAGCCAGCGTCGAGCTGCTCGAACAGCCGCTGCCGGCGGATGCGGACGACGCGCTGGCGGGGTTCCGCTCGCCGGTACCCATCGCCGCCGACGAGAGCATCCAAGGCGGTGCCCGCCTTGCCGACATCGCCGCCCGCTACCAGGCGGTCAACATCAAGCTCGACAAGACGGGCGGTCTCACCCAAGCGCTGCGGCTGGCGCGGGAAGCGCGAGACATGGGCCTCGACGTGATGGTCGGCTGCATGGTGTCCACCTCCCTCAGCATGGCGCCGGCGCTGCTGCTGACGCAGTTCGCCCGGTTCGTGGACCTGGACGGCCCGTTGCTGCTCAGCCGCGACCGCGAACCCGGCCTCGCCTACAATGGCGCCTGCGTCACCGGCAACCGAGACGTCTGGGGATGAACCGAACCATCTGGCGCGATGGCAGCTTCCTCGCCTGGGAGGACGCCACCGTTCATGTGCTGTCGCAGAGCCTGCAACGCGGCTCGCTCGCTTTCGACTACGTGAGCGTCCACGAGACGCCCCGAGGCGTCGCCGTGTTCCGCCTGCGGGACCACATCGAGCGGCTGAAGCGCACCTGCGGCATCGTCGGCCTGCCGCTCGCGTACGGGGTGGACGAGCTGGTGGAAGCCTGCGCCGAGACCGTGCGCCGCAACCCGGGCGCGAAATCCATCAAGATCAGTGCGCTGATCCCGTCCGTGGAAGTGGAGCTGATTCCCCAGGACGAGCGCGTTTCGGTGTTCATCGCCGCCTACGACAGCCAGCAGGACATCATCGCCCGCAACCGCGGCGACTACCGCCACCGCACCGAGCTCGCGCTCAAGATCGAACGCGACAAATCCGCCCGCCGCGAAGACATCCTGCCCCCGCAAGCCAAGGTGGCCGCGAACTACACCGCGGCCATGACCGCGAAGTGGCAGGCGCGCCGCGAGGGCTTCGACGACGTGATCCTGCTCGACGAACACGGCGCGGTGACGGAGGCGCCCACCGCCAACCTGTTCGCGGCGCTTGGCGGCGACGGCTTGGCGACGCCCCCCGGCGACAAGGTGCTGCTGGGAATCACGCGGGATTCGATCATCGAACTGGCCCGCGCCTCGGACATCGCCTGCGAGGAGCGGGACATCGCGCCGGAAGAGCTGGCCGAGGCTGCGGAAGTGTTCCTCACCGGCACGTCGGTAGGCGTCTGGCCCGTCCTCAGCATAGACCGCCGCCCCGTGGCCGACGGCACCGTGGGGCCGCTCACCACCCGGCTGCGGGAGCGCTACCGCGCTGCGGCACACGGCGAGGACAGCGCCTTCCTCCATTGGCTGCACTTCGTCTGACTCGGGTTCAAACGGGTGCCTCTCGCCGGGTCGACCATTAATCGGCGCGAAGGGGTTGCATCGCTCGTAGTACCAAGCACAATAAGACTCTCCTCTGGTTCTTGGTACAAGAGTATGAAAGCCCCCCTGCTCGTCGCCGACGAGGTCTGGCTTGCCACCGCATCTCTCCACCAACGCCATCCCGACCGGACGGATTTCGCTGTTGCCGAGATCATGGAGCAGGCCGAACAGGCGAGTCTCACTGGCACCAGCCCCCTCCGGCCGGGAGTGAGGGTCCACATCTACCTGCATTGCGTCGCCAACAGGCCCCCGAACCCCGGCCGCTACCGCATGCTCTTCGAGACGGCCAACGGGAGGCGGCGCCTCTTCCGGCCAACCGACCCCTGCGACCCCAGGCGCGCGAATGGCAAGGCGCTGCCGAAACGCAATGACCTGCCCGCTTCCCAGCGCCAGCTCGTCGACTGGTATGTCAACGAATACGCCCGCGCTGGCACGAAGACGGCTGAAGACCCCATTCTGGCACTCCGCGGCCTAGGCAAGGAGCTGTGGGCGGACGAGGATGCAGACGCTTACGTGGACCGCCTGCGGGAGGGATGGCAGTGAGCAGAATCTTCTGGGACACCAACCTGTTCGTGTATCTGCTCGAGGACAAGGGCCAGCTGACGGAGCGCGTTGTCTTGCTGAGGCAGCGCATGATCGAGCGCGGCGACGAGTTGCTTACGTCCGCCCTGACCGTGGGCGAGCTTCTCGTCAAGCCCATGGAGGCTGGAGACGCGGAGTCAGTGCGCAGTTACGAGCAAGCCATCGCATCCAACGCTTTGGTCTTGCCGTTCGATGCGATGGTCGGCAAGACCTTCGCGGCCATCCGCCGAGATCGGTCGATACGGGCCCCCGACGCCATCCAGCTCGCGTGCGCGTCCGTCGCACGGGTAGACATGTTCATCACAAACGACCAGCGCCTCAGCCGCAAGGTCGTGCCGGGCATCCACTTCATCCAGTCGCTGGCAACCGCTGCGCTGTAGTCACAAGGAGACCACCATGAGCGAGAACCCGCTCGTCCTTTGCGAACACCGCTTCGACTTCCAGGCCCCAATTGAACCGGAGGGAAGCGAATGGCCGCGTACGCGAGTTCATGCCGCAGTCGCGCTATGCCAAGGCCGGTGGGAGAGCGCTCAACGGACACGGCGAAGGCCCGTTCTGTCGCTTCAACGCAACGGGCCTGCCGACGACACCGGGTGTGTATGCATTGACTGTCAGCGGGGAAGTCGTGTACGTCGGCAAGGCGTGCAATCTGGCAAGGCGCTGGAGCCGGGCGCACTACGGATCCATAGCCCCCGCCCGCTTGCTTCGTCGGCGGCAGGCCCACCGACTGCAAGAACAACCACCGCATTCTCGTCGCTGTGCAAGCCGATCTTGCCGTGAAGGTATGGGCGAGAGCGGAACGCGACCCAGGGGCATTGGAGAGCCACCTGATCTCGCGCCTGAGTCCACCTTGGAACGGATAGTCCCGCCCGCTACGCGAATCGCCCCGACAGGACCGGCTGCACTTTGCCGCCGACGCGGTAGGCGTTGCCGCTCGGTCCGATGTCGAGATGGATGCGCGAGGGGCGGAGCATCTCGAAGCCCTGTTCCACCGTGACGGCGCCGCTTCTGCCGCGGGTCGCCAGATACGCGGCGAACGCGGCGTTGGCGCTGCCCGTCGCCGGGTCTTCGCGCCAGCCCCCGGCGTCGAAGAACATGCGGGCGGCGAAGTCGGCGTCTGGGCTGTAGGGCTCGTTCGCGAAGGCGAAGATGCCTAGGAAGTCGCCTTGGGCTAGCTGCTCGTGGATGGCGGTGACGGGCTTGGCCCGACGCAGCGCGGCGAGGGAACGCACACCGATCAAGGCGAAGCGCGGGCCGACCGCGGCGAATCGGGACGGGAAGGCGTTCGCCAAGTCATCGATGGCGAGGTCGAGCACCGCAGCAGCGGCCCGCGGCGGGACCGGCTCGCCGAGATCCACCGGCGGGGCTTCGAGCCATGCGAGGCCATCCTCGAAGGAGACCGGCACGCTGCCGATGGGCAGGTTCAGGGTGTAGCGCTCGCGCTTGGCTGCGGCCAGCACCCACGCCGTGCCGAGGGTCGGGTGGCCGGCGAACGGCAGTTCGGTCACCGGCGTGAAGATGCGCACGTCGGCGTCGCGCTCGCGTTCGGCGACAACGAAGGTGGTCTCGGAGAAGTTCATCTCGCGGGCGATGGCCTGCATAGCCTGGGTGCCCAGGTGGGCGCAGTCGCGAACGACCGCTAGCTGGTTGCCGGCGAACGGACTCTCCGCGAACACGTCGACGATGGTGCAGTCCATGCCGCGTACCCGGCAATGTGCAGATGTGGAAAGCGGTGCCCGGGAGCTGCCCCAGGCACCGCTTGATCAGTGCGGATCGATCAGCCGCGTCGCAGCGCTACGGCGCGAGCTCGATCGTCATGGTGATGGCGCGGCGGTTTTCGCGGCGACCCTCGGCGGTGTCGTTGTCTGCCACCGGGCGGGTCTCGCCGTGACCAACCACGTCGAAGCGGCCTGCATCGAGGCCCTGGCTGACCAGGAAGTCCCGCACGGCGGCGGCGCGACGCTCGGAGAGGCCCTGGTTGTACTCCTTGCTCCCGGTGTCGTCCGCGTGGCCCTCGATGACGGCCTTCGCCGTGGGGTAGCGGCCGAGTTCCCTGGCGCCGTCGCGCAGCATCTCCATCTGGTCGCCGCGGATCTCGGCGCTGTCGATGTCGAACAGCACGGTGAAGATGATGACTTCCTCCGGCAGCACCGAGCAGCCGTTGTCGTAGACCTCGGCGCCGGGCACCGTGTTCGCGCACTCGTCCCGGTGGTCCGGTACGCCATCGCCATCCGTGTCTACGGTGCAGCCACGTTCGTTGACGCCGCCACTGACCTCGGCGGGCGTGCTGTTCGGGCAGTCGTCCCGGTAGTCCGGCACGCCGTCGCCATCCGAGTCGACGGGGCAGCCACGCTCGGTGACGCCGCCGCTGATCTCTGCCGCCGTGTTCGTCGGGCAGTCGTCCCTGTGGTCCGGTACGCCGTCGCCGTCGGTGTCCGGCGGCGGAACGAAGCGCGACTCGCCAATGCGCAGCGTGAAGCCGACTTGGGCGTAGGGGTCGATGCCGCCGGCGCCGAAGGTCTTCACGGCGCGAATGTCGCTGCGCCAATAGAGGCCGTTGCCGAGCTTGCCGAGCAGACCGATGCCGGCGAAGAGCTGGCTGCGGCTGTTGTTGTCGTCCGCGTCCGGCTCGTAGGACGTGCGGCCGCCGCCGAATACGATGTGCGGCTTCAGCCGTTCGCGCTCGGCCAGCCAGTAGAGCCCGGAGAGCCAGGTCGTGCTTGCATCGCCGCGGTCCGCGACCCAGGACGTGTACGCGAGTTCCGCCGACACGTTCTCGGCAACATCGTAGCCGATCGCGAATCCATAGTTGGTGGGGCCGTCCATGTCCTCGGTGTCCGGGGCGCCCAGCGTCGCGAGCACCTGGGAGATGAACCAGTCGCGCTCCGGCGGCGCCTCGGCCACTTGGGCTTGTGCGACGGTACCCAGGATGAGCGCTGCGGCAAGCGCCCAAGCCCCGAACCAGCGATGTCTTGCGAACTGCACCAGCGTCACTCCCTGTTTGGCCGTGTGGCGGCGATTATCCGCTTCGCGCGGCGTGATGGCAACACGCGATGTGCCCCGATTGCCGCCGTGCGGGGCGACCTTCACGCCGTGCTGCTGACCAGGCGCCAAGCCATGTCCAAGGCGGCTTGCAGAGAGCCGGTGAACGCCTTGCCCTGCCACGCGATGTCGAAAGCCGTGCCGTGGTCCACCGAGGTGCGGACGATGGGCAGGCCGATGGTGACGTTCACCGCGGTCTCGAAGCCGATGAGCTTCATCGGCGCATGGCCCTGATCGTGGTACATGCAGACGATGGCGTCGTAGCGATCCTTGCGAATGGCCTGGTAGAAGACGGTGTCGGCGGGATGCGGGCCGGAAGCGTCGATGCCGGCCCCGCGGGCCTGCTCGATGGCCGGTGCGATGCGTTCCGCGTCCTCCGTGCCGAACAGCCCGCGCTCGCCGGCGTGAGGGTTCAGGCCGCAGACGGCGAGGCGCGGCTCGCTCCCGCCGCCAGCCACGCGAAGCGCCCGGTCGGTGAGGCGGATCACCGTGCCGACGCGTTCCGGCGTGACCCGCTCAATGGCTTCGGCGAGCGAGACGTGGGCGCTGACGTGGGAGACGGCGACATCGTCCGTCGCCAGCATCATCGCGAAATCGCCAGTGCCGCAGAGTTCCGCGATGAACTCGGTGTGGCCGACGAAGCCGGGCGTCGTCGCCTGCGTGGCTTCTTTGTTGATCGGCAGCGTAACGACGCCCGCGACGTGCCGATTGAGCGCATCCAGCGTCGCCCGCCGCACATAGTCGCGCGCAGCCGCACCAGCCGCGGCGTTCAGCCTTCCGGGCGTCAAGTCGGCGGCGTCGAGCCTGCCCAGATCGACGACATTCAGCGCGCCAGCCGTCGCCTCGTCCGGCGTCCGGAGTCGGTGCGCGGCAACGTCGAGATCGAGCAGGCGGGCGCCCGCGTCGAGGATGTTCGCATCGCCGTAGACGACGACATCGTCGCCGAGCTGTCCCGCGGCAAAGCGCCGCAGGACGATCTCCGGGCCGACGCCGCTGGCGTCGCCCATCGTCACCGCCATGCGCAGACTCATGCCGCGCAGAGTGCCACGCGGGGCGCCGCCATGCGGACCGCGCCCCGCGGATTCGGCTTCGCCGGCTAGGCCAGCGCTTCCTTCGTCGTCTTGACGATGGCCGCGGCGACCTTGTACGGGTCCGCGTTGGATGCCGGGCGGCGGTCCTCCAGCCGTCCCTTCCAGCCATCGTCGATGGTGGCGATGGGGATGCGGATGGACGCGCCGCGGTCCGAGATGCCGTAGTTGAACTTGTCGATCGACTGGGTCTCGTGCAGGCCGGTCAGGCGCATGTCGTTGTCGGCGCCGTAGACGGCGATGTGGCGGCCGATGTTGTTGCCGAAGTGCTCGCAGATGCGGTGGAAGTTGTCCTCCTCGCCCGACTCGCGCATCACGCCGTTGGAGAAGTTGGCGTGCATCCCGGAGCCGTTCCAATCGCCCTGCACGGGCTTCGGATGCCAGTTGATCGAGTAGCCGTACTTCTCGCCGGTGCGCTCCGCCAGATAGCGGGCCATCCAAGTCTCGTCGCCGGAGCGCGCCGCGCCCTTGGCGAATACCTGGAACTCCCACTGGCCGGCGGCGACCTCGCCGTTGATGCCTTCGACGTTGATGCCGGCTTCGAGGCACATGTCGAGGTGCTCATCGACGCATTCCCGGCCGTAGGCGTTGCGGGCGCCGACGGAGCAGTAGTAGGCCCCCTGCGGACCGGGGTAGCCGCCGAGCGGGAAGCCGGGGGGCAGGTTCGTGCGGGTGTCCCACAGGAAGTACTCCTGCTCGAAGCCGAACCAGAAATCGTCGTCATCGTCCTCGATGGTGGCGCGGCCGTTGGACTCGTGCGGCGTGCCGTCGGCGTTCAGCACCTCGGTCATCACCAGGAACGCGTTCTTGCGGCCGGGGTCCGGGAACAGCGCCACCGGCTTCAGCAGGCAGTCGGACGCGCTGCCGTCCGCCTGCTCCGTGGAACTGCCGTCGAACGACCAGATGGGGCAGTCGGCGAGGGTGCCGCCGAAGTCCGTCTCGACGCGCGTCTTGCTGCGCAGGCTCTGGGTCGGCGTGAAGCCGTCGAGCCAGATGTATTCCAACTTGGTTTTCATGTAGGTCAGGTACTCCTCTCTCGTGGGTCAAATGCCGTCGGGCACCAGATCAGCATGGGGCACGTTCGCACCCTAGGCCGCTGTTGCGTTCGGTGCGGGCAATGCAACAACCGCGCCAGCGGCGAGGTGCCACGCCCCAGGCAGCACCGAAAACGGCCTCATAGTGCGCCGAAGCGGGGCAGCTCCGCGCAACGCCATGCCGCAACAACCCCATTCTGCACTGTTTTGGTGCCCTTGGGCACCAAATGAACGCGCCGGCCCTCTACGCGGGCCGCAGCAGGTTCGGGTACGTGGAGAACCGCGTCTCCTGCCGGGTGCGAATCTCGATCATCGCCACCTGCCCTTCGGCATTCGTCCGCTTGGCATCTTCAAGGGCCGGGGCAATGCCGGCCACATCCTTGACGTGGATCGCCTTGGCGCCGAGCGCCTGGGCGACGCCCGCGTAGTCGCCGGACTGATTGCCGACGCCGTACTTCTCCATCGCCACCGGCATCTTCTCGTCGTAGCCGCCCATGGTGAGGTTGTTGATCACCACCGTCGTGATGGGGATCTCCGCCCGCACCGCGGTCTCGAGCTCCATCCCGGTGTGGCCGAAGGCGAGATCGCCCATGAAGTTCATGCAGAACTTCTCCGGGTTCGCCATCTTGGCGCCGATGGCGAGCGGGATGCCGTAGCCGAGGTGCGTGGTCTTGCCCCAGCCGATGTAGCCGTGCGGCCGGGTGGCGTGGTAGAAGGGCATGATCTGATCGCGCGGGTTGCCGGCGTCGTGGGTGACCACGCTGCTTGCGTGATCCAGCGAGTTGTTGATCTCGCGGATCACGCGGTAGGGGTTGATCGGCGTCTCCGTCGAGTCCAGCAGCGGCGCCCATTCCGCGAGCCACTCGGCCTTGGTAGCGGCGATCTCTTCCGCGATGCGCAGATCCTCGGCACGGCCGTCCTCGCCGAGTTCCGCCTTCGCCTCGTCGATCAGCGCTTCCAAGGTGAGCTGGGCATCGCCGACCAGGCCGATGTCCGCCGCGTAGTCCTTGTTGATATCCTCCGCCGAGACGTTCGCGTGGATGAGGAACTTGCCGTCCGGGATAGGCAGTCCGAAGGCCGTACGGGTGAGTCCCGAGCCGATCGCCAGCACGACGTCCGCAGCGCCGAGCCACTTGTACACCGCCTTCGGCGCCGTGCGGTTGGCGGAGCCGAGCGCCAGCGGATGGTCGTCCGGGAAGGCGCTCTTGCCCTGCATGGTGGTGATGACGGGGATCTGCGTCAGCTCCGCGAAGGTCTTGAGCTGCGCGGTGGCGTCGGCATAGAGGACGCCCTGCCCCGCCCAGATGACCGGTCGCTTCGCCTTCAGCAGCGCCGCCAGCGCGTCCTTGACATCGCCGCGCGCCGGCACGAAGCGCATTACGGTGGACGGCTTGTACTTCTCCGCCGCCCCCTCCGGGACCTGCTGGCCGAGCACGTCGCCATGCATCTCCACGACCACCGGGCCCGGGCGTCCCTGCCGCGCGGTGTGGAAGGCGCGGCGGATTTGCGTCGCCGTGCGGTCGATGCGATCGATGGAGAGCGCGAGCTTCGTCACCGAGGCGTAGTTCCTGGTGGCGGAGAAGTTGGGCGATACGTCGTAGCCGCCGAGTCCTGCGCCGCCGGGCAGGAACACCATCGGCACGCCCTCGCCCCACGCCTGCGCGATACCGCCGAAGGAGTTCTCCACCCCCGGCCCGGACTGCGACGCGAAGACGCCCACCGGCGCACCTCGAGTCTGCCGGCTGTAGCCGTCGGCGGCGTTGATGCCGCCCCGCTCCTGCCGGAACACGAGCGGGCGGATGCCCACCCGTGCCGCCGCCTCGATGAGCGAGTTGGCCGGAAAGCAGGGCATCCACTCAACGCCCTCGGCCTTCATGCAATGCGCGATCAAATCGTAGCCGTCCACAGCTCCCCCCACTGCGTGCTTGTGTGGACGCGAAGTGTGGCGGAACGGCGGGCACGGGAGCAAGTGGCGATGCACCCCGCGGGGGCGGCGTGTCTCTCTTGACGGCCAGCGCGTTGACAGCCTACCGGGCGAAGCTATGGTCTGTCTCGATGCCGCCCGCGATCAACTCTCTGGCCACGACTGTGCGCGCGCAGCGGCTGGCTGTCGTCTGCATACGCGGCTTCTGCCTCGTGCTGTACCCGCTGCCGATCGGTGCCCTGCGGCGGATCGGGCGATTGGTCGGCGCGCTGGCGGCGCGGCTCAATGGGCGTGCGGCGCGGACCACGCGGACCAACGTCGATCTCGTGTATCCGCACGAGGACGCGGCCTGGCGGCGGCGGCTGGCGCGGCGGAGCCTCGAGCAGACGGGCATGACCGCCGTGGAGGCGGTGGCGCTCTGGACTTGGACTTTGCGGCGCCTCGGCAGGCTGCTACGCCACGTTGATGGCGAGCATCTGTTGCGCGATCGACCGGCCGGGCGGGGGGTACTGATCCTGGTGCCGCATTTCGGCAACTGGGAGTTCCTCGGCTACTACCTCGGCACGCTTGGGCCGCTGGCGCCGCTCTACGAACGACCGAAGTCCGCGACCGCGGATGCGATCCTGCGGGCCGCGCGCCAGCGCCTCGGCCACGAGCCGGCGGCGGACTCGGCTGGCGGGCTTCGGCATCTGCTGCGCTGGCTGCGCGGCGGCGGCGTGGTCGCCGTGCTGCCGGATCAGGTGCCGACGCTCGGCGCGGGGGTGGCGGCGCCGTTCTTCGGCCACGAGGCGTTCACCATGACGCTGGTCGGCAAGCTGCTGCAGCGGCTGGATGTGGATGTTCTGGTCGGCATGGCGATGCGAGTCGAGGGCGGGTTCGATGTGCGTCTCGAACGCATGGACCCGGCCATTGGCGATGCGGATCCGCGGCAGAGCGCGACGGCCATGAACGCGGCGGTCGAGAAGGTGGTGGCGCGGGACCCGGCGCAGTACCAGTGGGAGTACAAGCGGTTTCGGTTTCCGCGCCAGCCCAACATCTACTCCTGAGGGATCAAGCGCCGAGCAGATCCTGCCACGGGCCGGTGATGGCGAGGGTGATGCCGGGCTCTTGCAGGTTCGCGAACACCCAATCGCCGACGTGGCAGACGCCGCACCACTCGCCGCCCCGGTAGTCGCCGCGAAAGCCCTTCAAGCCGTCCAGTCTCACGGCGTTCTCCGCGACGGTGCGCACCTCGCCCGCCGGCGTCAGCAGGCGCAAGCGCGTCGGTGCGCCGCCGTCCTCGCACAGCAGCAGCGCGCCGCCACCCAGGCTGACCAGGTTGTCCGGCATGTCGAGCGTCTGCCTCCCCGGCGACTCGTAGAGCAGCCGCAGACGGTCTTCGGCCACGGCCAGCTCCCATATCTGTCCCTTGCCGGCGACGCCGCCGTCAGTCGACACGAAATACAGCCGTCCGGCTTCCAGCCAGCAGCCCTCCAGGCGGCTGAAGCGCATCGCGCCCCTCGCAAAGCCTTGGCGGAAGGTCGACCAGCCCTCGGCGGCGGTCGGGTCGTCGATGTCCACCCACGCCGTGGAGAGCGCCAGACCCTGTCGCCAGCGGCCGCGGAAGTTCGGGCGGCCGTCTATGGCGAGCATCTGCAGTCGACCGCCGGCGCGCAGGTCGCCGGGCGTCTTGGGCAGGAAGCGATACAGTCCGGCGCGGCTCTCGTCTTCGGTGAGGTAGACGACGCCCGTGGCGGGGTCCACCGCCGCCGCCTCGTGCTCGAAGCGGCCTAGCGCAGTGAGCGGATGCGGATCGCCCCGGCCGTTAGCCGGCACTTCGAAGACGAAGCCGTGCGGGCGCTCCACGGCGTGCGTGGCGGGATCGGCAACGGTCTCTTCGCAGCTCAGCCAGCTTCCCCACGGTGTCGGACCGCCGGAGCAGTTCTTGTAGGTGCCGGCCAGGGAAACGCGGGAGGCGAGCCATTCGCCACCAGCCAGGTCGAAGGCCAAGGTCGTGGTGCCGCCGCCGCAGCGGGGGTCGTAGGCAGGCTCCGGGGCCAAGAGCGGCGCCAGCGTGATCTCGTGGTTGCGCACCAGCGTCACGGTACGGCCGTCGGCGCTGGAGAATGCGCCCATGCCGTCGTGCAGGCCGGACACCACCCGACCGTCGTCGGTGCCTTCCAGGGACCAGCTGAACGAGCGGTAGGAGAAGCCTTCGGGGAGCTTGAGCAACGCCTCCCCCGTGCTGTCGTCGGCCACGGGGCGCAGCGGCCAAGGCGATGATGCTGCGTTCTGTCGGCGGGCGAACGTCGTGACCGCGCTGGCAGTTGCCGTCGCCGCAGCGGCGCCCATTGCCAAGCCCAGAACGTCACGCCGCGTCGCCATGCGCAGCATCTTAGCCGTCGCCGCTACACTGCGCGAGAACGGGGCAAGCGGCAGGCAGAGCGTTGAAGGTTGTGCAGACGCTGCCGGCAATGGCGGGCGGCGGCGTCGAACGAGGAACGGTCGAGATCGCCCGTGCTCTGGTCGACGCGGGGCATGAAGCCATCGTGGTGTCCGCAGGCGGCCGCCTGGTGCGGCAGCTCGACGCCATCGGGGCGCGCCATGTGGCGTGGCCACTCGGTCGCAAGCATCCGACGACGCTGCTTGCCGCGTCCGCGTTCCGGGCGTGGCTCCAGCGGGAGAAACCGGCGATCCTCCACGCCCGGTCGCGACTGCCGGCGTGGGTGTCTTGGCTCGCCTGGCGCAGCATGGGCGCGACCCGGCCGCGCTTCGTCACCACGGTACACGGCCTCTATTCCGTCAGCCGCTACAGCGCGGTGATGACCCGCGCAGAGCGCGTCATCGCCGTCTCGGACACCGCCGAACGCTATGTGCTCGCCAACTACCCACGCGCGCACCGCGACCGCTTGCGGGTCATCTACCGGGGCGTCGATCAGGCGCTGTACCACCGGGGATTCCAGCCAAGCGCGCGCTGGCGGGAAGACTGGTTCCGAGCGCATCCGCAGCTGATCGGCAAGCGCGTGGTGCTGCTGCCGGGACGGATCACCCGGCTCAAGGGCCATTTCGACTTCATCGCCATGCTCGAACGGCTGCGCGAGCGCTACCCGGACGTGGCCGGGCTGCTGGTCGGGGACGTCGATCCAAAGCATGTCGCCTACGCGGCGGCGATCAGAGAACGCGCCCCAACGCTCACCGTCCTCGGCCATCGCAACGACCTGCGCGAGATCATGGCGATGTCCGTCGCCGTGGTGTCGCTTTCGACGCGTCCCGAGTCGTTCGGCCGTACGGTGCTGGAGGCTCTGTCTCTCGGCATCCCGGTCGTCGGCTACGATCACGGCGGCGTCGGCGAGATCCTCGGCAAGCTCCTCCCCCAAGGCCGCGCCGTTCCCGGCGACAGCAAAGACGCCGCGGCCAAGCTCGAGCATGTGCTCGAAGACCCGGCCGCCGCCCGTGGAGCGGTACGGGACCACGACTTCGACGTCCACCGGATGTGCGCGGAGACCCTGGCGCTGTACGCGGAACTCGCCGCCGCACCACGGCGTTGACCGTTCCAACCGATGCGTCTACGGTGCCCGGCATGGCCATCGTCCTAGGTGTGGCGTTGCTCGCCGGCGCGGCTTTCCTCGCGTTTTCTTGCCGCTATGCCTGGTGGCGGCGGACGATCGACTTTTCCCGACCGCGCATCCTCATGTACCACATGATCCGGTCACAGCTGCCCGGCGGCCGCTTCAACAAGCTGCGTGTGGCCCCCAAGGCGTTCGAGCGCCAGCTTCAGCACCTCCGCGCCGACGGCTGGCGGTTCGCGTTCCTCTCGGAGCTGGGGGAGTTCCAAGACGAGGGCCAAGAGAAGGTCGTCGTGCTGACGTTCGACGACGGCTTCCGCGACAACTATCTCAGCGCGCATCCGCTGCTCGAGAAGTACGGCGCCAAGGCGACGCTCTTCCTAGTGGTGGATCGTTTCGACCGCGACTGGTCGACCACCAAGAAAGCGCACCACGACTCCGGCGAACTGATGCGCGAGGACAAGCTGACCGATGCCCAGATCGCGGCCATGCTGGACTCGGGTGTCTGGGAGCTCGGCGCCCACACCCTCACCCACGCGCTGCTGCCGAGTCTCGACGATGCCGAGCGGCAGCGCGAGGTCGGCGGCGCCAAGACGATGATCGAGGAGCGCTTCGGCACTAGCGTCGCGTCGTTCGCCTACCCCTTCGGCATCTACGGCACCGAAGATGTGGCCGCCGCGTCCGAGGCCGGCTACCGATTCGCCGTCACCACGGATGCCGGCATTAGCGCGGACCCGCAAGCGGAGTCGCTCGCACTCAAGCGCATCAAGGTGAGCGGCAAGGACGGACCGTTCGCCTTCCGCTTGCGTCTGCGCACCGGTCGCCGGGGCCTCGCGGAGTGAACGTCTGCCAAGTGCTTGCCAGCGACGAGGACGGCGGCCTCGAGACCCATGTGGCGGATCTGGCGAACGGCCTAGCGGCGCTCGGCGATCGCGTGACCGTCATCGCCCACCCGCGCCAGCAGCGGCGGCTTGGGAGCGGCGTGTGCTTCGCCGCGCTCGATCTCACGCGCAGTCGGCGCAGTCCGTGGCTGCGGCGGCACCTTAGGGCTGCGATCAATGCCGTCGGGCCCGACATCGTGCATGCCCACGCCGGCAAGGCCGCGGCGCTCGTCGCCGCGGTCGCGCCTCGGGCCAGGACCGTCGGCACGGTGCATGGGCTGAAGAAGGACCTCCGGGCATACCTGCGTTTCGATGCCGTGATCGGAGTCAGCCCGCCGCTCCTCGCGCATATCGAGCATCCGGCGAAGGCGGTGGTCTACAACGGCGTCGCGCCCTCCCCGCACGGCATGTCGGGGCAGGCACTGCGCAGCGAGTTCGCCTTCGCCGCGGACGAGCCCGTCACGCTGGCGGCAGGGCGGCTGGTGCCGGTCAAGGGCTACGACCGTCTGATCGACCTGTGGGAGCAGCGGCTGGGGCGGTTGCTGATCGTCGGCGACGGTCCGCAGCGCGCCGCGCTGGAACGCCGCGCGGCTGGCAAGCCGGTGACATTCGCGGGATTTCGCGCCGATGTCCGCGCCATCATGGCCGCTGCCGACCTCATGGCGTTCGCTTCCGAGCGCGAGGGCTTCAGCTACGCGCTGGCCGAAGCGCTGCTGGCGCACCTGCCGGTGGTGTCCACACCTGTGCCGGGCGCGAAGGACGTGCTTCCCGCCAGCCATGTCGTCGCCGCATCGGGCCTCAAGGCGGCAATCGGCGCCTGTCTCGCCGACCTGCCCGCCGCAAGAGAGCGGATGTCCGCCGTCTTCGATTGGGCGGCGGCAACGCTCAGCGTCGGCCAGATGGTGGCTGGCACGCGGCAGGTCTACGCGGATGCGCTGCGGTGAAACAGCGGCTGCGCATTCTGCTGGTCTCCGACGCCGTGCCCGGGCATGTCAGCCAGTCCCGCGGGCTCGCGCGCCTGCTCGGCGAGCGATTCGAGACCGTGGTGGACGAGGTGGAGGCGCGGCTGCGGGCCAAGCCGGTAGTGCGGCGCTTGCTGCCGCTGTTGATCGAGCACGGCGATCCTCTCGCCCTGTTTCGCTGCTTCCATCGCACGGCCGGGCTCCCGATGTGGCCCGACCTGGTTCTGTCCGCCGGCGGCAACACCGCCTTCGCCAACGTCCTGCTGGCCCGCCACTTCGATTGTCCGAACGTCTTCATGGGTTCGCGGCGGCGGCTGCCGAGCGAGTCGTTCAGCGCCCACCTCACCTTGGAACCGACGTTCGAGCCGACGAACATCGTCATGGACGTGGCGCCCGGGCCGCGTTCCGCCGACGAGGCGCGCGAGGCGGGCGCCGCCTTCCTCGCCGCGCACGCCTTGGCGGGCGAGCGGCTCTGGCTGCTGGCCTGCGGCGGCGACGGCGCCGGCCTGCGTTATAGCGACGCGCACTGGACCGCGCTTGGCAAGTGGATGAACGACCTCGCCGCCGAGCACGGCATCCGCTGGCTGGTGTCCACTTCGCGGCGCACCGGCACCAACGGGGAGCGGGCGCTGCGCGGCGCGCTGGATCCCGCGCAGGTGGCCTACGCCGTGTGGTGGAGCGAGCGCGAGGAACGCATCATGGGCAGCCTCCTCGGCGCCGCCGAGCGAGCCTTCGTCACCGCCGACAGCATGTCCATGATCAGCGAAGGCATCGCCGTCGGCAAAGCGGTGGTCGTGGTGCATACCGGCAGCGGCGAGCCGGATGGACGCTACCTCAATGCGCTCGCGAAGTTCGAGCGCCTGGGCCTCAGCCGCAGCGCCCGGGTGGGCGACGGCATCGAGAGCTTCGAGCCGCCACGGCGACCGCTCTTCGGCGCTCTACTAGATGCCCTCGAACCGAAGATTCGACCATGCTGACCCGGTGCCGCCTCATCCCCGCCCTACTCTGCGCCTGCGCGACGCCAGCGGTGGCCGAAGAACGGCTCTACGACGCCCAAGTAGCGTGGCTCAACGCGGGCCGCATCGAGCTCCGCCTGGCCCTTCGGGACGAGCAGCGCTACGAGCTATCGGGAAGCGTTTACACGAGCGGCGCCATGAACCGTTTCTTCCGCTGGCAGGGCCGGTTCGCGGCAACCGGGTCGTTCCAGGACGGCCAGCCGCGCACCGACGCCTACCTGCTGCTGGCCGACGACGGCGAGAGCCGGGAACTGGTGCTCGCGGCGGGCGAGCGCACGGCCATCCACCGCACCGGCCGCACGTCGCAGGAACTGCCGCAGCCGCCGGGCACGGATCTGATGTCCATGACTTTCCTCGGCGCGCATTGTCAGGACGCCGTGACCGTCCACGACGGCGAAGACGCCTACCGCATCGCGCTGGTCCGAGAAGGTGTGCAGACACTGCGCGACAAGGCGCCCTACTACTCGGGATCTGCCAAGCGCTGCGACTACCGCTTCCGCGGTCCGCGCGGCCGCACCCGTCGCGTCTCCATCTGGGCCGCGCCGGTGGGCGAGCGCACCTGGCCGGTGCGCATCCGCATCCGCGTGCCGCTGCTCCCGGACGGCCTGCTGCGCCTGCGCCTACCCCCGACTCCGGGTCAGCGCCACCAGGTCGACTAGTACATCATTTCCAAAATAACTTTACGCACCAGCGGGAACGGCGTCTTCGATGCCGTAGGTCCACTTGAAGACCACGGGATCGACGTTGAGTTCGTCGATGTAGCGTTCGATGCGCTCCTTGAGCTCGTCCTTCGACGCCACCCGGATGCCGCGCAGCAGGGTCCGCGCCAGCTTGCCGAAGAACGTCTCGATCAGGTTCAGCCACGACGCGTGCTTCGGCGTGAACACGAACTCGAAGCGGTTCGGCACGGTCGCCAGGTACGCCCGCGTCTCCTTCGAGACGTGCGCGGAGTGGTTGTCCAGGATCAGGCGCAGCTTCGTCCGCTTCGGGTACGCCGCGTCCAGGCCGCGCAGGAAGGCGACGAACTCGCGGCTGCGGTGCCGCTCGACCACGCTCCGGTGGACGTGGCCGGTCGCCAGGTCCATGCCCGCCATCAGCGTCATCGTGCCGTGCCTGACGTACTCGTGGTCGCGCCCCACCGCCGCATGGGCGCCCGGCGCCGGCGGCAGGTCCGGCGCCGTCGAGCCCACCGCCTGGATGCCCGGCTTCTCGTCGTAGGAGATGCAGGCCCGCAGCGGCGAGCGCGGCCGCGCCGACCGCTCCCGCAGCAGCGCCACCTGCCGGTAGAAGCACAGCACCCGCGCCATCTTCTCGTCGAACTCCGGATCCCGCCGCTCCAAGTAGTACCGCACCTTGTGCGGCCGCACCTCCTGCGCGCGCAGGATCTTCGACACCGTGCCCGGCGCCACCATCGACAGGTCCCCGTGCCCCGCCTCGACGCAGCGCGCCCGGGCGTGCTCCGCCAGCCGCCGCACCGTCCACAGCTCCTCCGGGTAGCCGAAGTCCGCCGGCTTGCGGCACGCCACCGACACCAGCCACGCCCGCGACCCCTCCGAGATGCGCGGCGGCCGCCCCGCCCGCGGCAGGTCGTCCAGCGCCGCCAGCGGCCCCAGCGCCAGCGCCTTGTCCACGCACAGATGCACCTTCGGCCGGTTCGTGTCCAGCGCCCGCGCGATCCCCGAGATCGTCTCCCCGGCCGCGTAGCGCAGCAGGATCCTCGCCCGCTCGACCCGCCGCGCCGCCTCCTTCCCCGAACGGCTGATGCCGAGCAGCTCCGAACGCGTGTCCGAATCCAGATCCAGACGCGCTCGCCTGCCTTGGTCCGCCATCCCTTTCTCCATCGGCGTCCCTTCCTTGGGACCGGAACCCATAGTCTATCCGCTCAGCCCCGCCTGTAAGGGAACCTCAGAGACTCACTACTAGGATGGCTACCCACCCCGATTGCTGACTACCGCATGGATGCGCGGGTCGAAGGCCCTTGCCGAGACGATCTCGCGCACCGCGATTGCGAGCAAGTCTTCGCGTCCAGCGAGCAACTTGCTGACCGAGGTGCCGCCGTAGTAGTTGACAAGCTCCAGTGATCGCTCCGGCGGTGCCCGATACCCACTGAACAGCGGAATGAGCTGAACGAACTGGCTCGATTCGTCACCAGGGACTGGGTAGGGTTGACCGCACGGTACACCTACGTACGACTTGCCGCTAGCCAATGCAACCTCAACGAGGTCGCTCGTCTCCAGCGTCACGTAGAGAAAGTCGCCGCGGTGCCGGGCAGCGATCCGCAATAGGTACACCCTCAGCCTCGACAGCGGACGGAACAGGAAGAGCAGATCCAGCGTCGTGGCAATCGCGAAGACCGCACCGACGAACGCGGCAAGACTCACCAAGTCGGCGTTCGTCGCATCCAAAGTCACATCCACCGCTGCAAGCGCATGCTGGACCCAGTCGAAGCGCTCGGAGACGGCTTGATGTACGGCAAGCAGGACGATGCCAAGGGCTGCTGAGTAGAACAGGACATCGTAGCCACCACCCAGTCGGGCAAGACGATCACGGGTGAGGCTGAACCTGCGGAGAAATACATAGCCCGCCGCTCCAATCGCGAACAGCTCCCCGATGCCGAAACCATCCAACAGGCTACTCCTTGAGTTTCAATCGGCCGGCTAGTTTGTCCGCCTCCTTGACCGCTTGCATGATTCCGGGATCCCGGAGCGCATCGGCAGGCTTGGCGAAATAAGGGCCAGATGCGCCGACTCGCTTCCTCGCTGGGCCCCGCTCGTTGAATGCCTCATCGAGTAGGTCGCCTAGCTGCTTGCCCGCCTCGTCCCCCATCCCGAATCTCCTGCACTCCGGAAGAACTGAAGGCTTGACCATACGCTCCCGAAACTTGGCGTTCAAGCCGAATGACCGCACGATCGCGCCGCTCGTGTCCCATTCAGCCGCGGCGTTGAACCAAGACCAGTGCAAGGACAAACACCGCGGCGTGGACGGCCCATAGGCCAAGCTCGGCCGGCAGCACCCGTTCCGCCACCAGGTCCTGGGCGAAGACCAGCAGCAGGTAGTAGCCGACGAATGCGCCGAGGCCGGGCAGCAGGCGGGCGAAACGACCGGCCCGTGGCGGGCTGCGGGCGATGCCGATGGCAAGCAGTGTGGCGACCACGGTCATCGTCGGCAGCGACCAGCGCCATTGCAGTTCGGCAGCCTGACGCGGGTCGCTGGTGTCGAGTTCGGCGGTGGGCAGCCGCCGCGCATCCGCGAGCGGCACCGGCGGCTCGCGATCGAGGCGCTGGCCCAGCCGAGCGAAAGTCGCCATGCGGTAGTCCGCGGTGCCCGGCACGCCTTCGTAGCGGGTGCCGTTCATGAGTTCCAGGTAGCGAACGCCGGTCTGCGGGTCCTGGTGCTGGCGCCCCCGTTCCGCCCAAACCGTCACCGTGCGCAGTCCGTCGCGCTCCGCCATGAAGACGCCCTCCAGGCGGTTCTGTTCGCGGTCCACGGCCCTCGCGTAGGTCACCCGCCGTCCTTCGCCGTAGACATGGAAAGCGCCGGGCGTCACCGCGTCGAGTTCGCTGTCCACCAGCTGCTCCAAGGACAGGTCCGCGTACTGGCGCCGCGCTTCCGGCGTCACGATGAAGGCGAGACCGACCACGACCGCCGCCACCGGCAGAGCCAGCGCCATGAGCCACAGCGTCAGTCGCGACCGCCCCACCCCGCCGATGGCGAGCGCGACGTACTCGCGTTCGGCGTGCAGACGACCGAGGGTCAGGAGCAGCGCCAGGAACAGCGCGAACGGCACCGTGACTTGGATGAACTCCGGCACGCGCAGCGCCACCAGGAGCCAAAGCGCCTCCGGCGTGAAGCGCCCGGCGGCCGCTTCCTGCAGGAAGCCGATGAAGCGGCCGCCGAGGCCCACCGCCAAGAGCAGCGCCAGCACGCCGGCGAACACCAGCAGCACCTCGCGGGCAACGTAGCGGAACGCTACGCCGGAGCGGAACGCTACGCCGGAGCGGATCGCCATGCCATGAGCCGTGTTGCCATTCGGTGTAGTTCGGTACCGTACACAACGCTAGAATGCCGCGCCAAGCGCAACTTCCCCGCCACGGACCGTCCGCAAGCCAGAGCCCGGATTATGGAGCAAGCCGCCAGCCCGAAACACGGCACCCCGCGCCGCCGCGAGCAGCAGCGATCATGAAATACGCGGCGACCCGCCGCGCGCTGGCGACGGACTGCCTGATCGTCGCCCGCCACCGCGCCAAGGCCCACGCCGAGGCGCTCGGCGCAGGCCCGCAGATGGCGGCGCTGCTGGCCGGCACGGAGGCGAAGGCCGGCAATGCGGCAAGCCTGCATCTGTCCGGCCGCCCGGCACGCTTGCTGGTGGTCGGCGGCGACGCCGCAGCCACCACCGCGGCGAAGTTCCGCAAGGACATGGCCGCTGCGGCGAGTGCGCTCGCGAACTTCAAGGGCGCCCATGCGACGCTCTGCCTCGACGACTTCGCTGTCGCCCGCCAGGACGCCTACCGCAATGCCCGGGTGGCGCTCGCGGCCATTTCTACGGCGACGTACCGCTTCGGCCGCTACCGCTCCAAGAACAAACCGCTGAAGCTCAAAGAGGTCGCCGTGCAAAGCGCGGAGGACGCCGCCGCGGTGCGCGCCGTGCGCCATGGCCAGGCCCTCGACGCTGGCCTCGCCCTCGCCAAGGACCTCGGCAACCAGCCGCCCAACGTCTGCGACCCCGCCTACGTCGCGGAAGCCGCGGGCGCACTGGCCGGCGCACGGGTCCGCGTCAGCGTGATCGACGAAGAGCAGATGGCGGAACTCGGTATGGGCGCGTTCCTCGCGGTCACCGCCGGCACCAGCCGCCCGGCCAAGCTGGTCATCGTCGACTACCGCGGCGGCGCGGAGGGTGCGGCGCCCATCGTGCTGATCGGCAAGGGCATCACCTTCGACACCGGCGGCATCAACCTGAAGTCCGCGAGCGGCATGCAGGACATGAAGTTCGACATGTGCGGCGCGGCCAGCGTGCTCGGCGCAGCCAAGGCAGCCATCGACGCCGAACTGCCGGTGAACCTGATCGCCATGGCGGCGGCGGCCGAGAACATGCCGGGCGAGGCGGCAACGCGGCCGAGCGACATCGTGAGGACCCTGTCCGGCAAGACCGTCGAGATCATGAACACCGACGCCGAGGGGCGCCTGGTGCTGTGCGATGCGCTGACCTACGCCCGGCGCTTCAAGCCGCGCGCCGTGGTGGACGTGGCGACCCTCACCGGCGCCCAGGTCGTGGCGCTCGGCGCCCACGCAAGCGCCCTCTATGCCAACAACGAGGGCCTCGCCCGCGCCCTCGCACGCGCCGGCGAGACCGCCCATGACCGGTCCTGGCGGATGCCGCTGTGGGAGGAATACCAGAGCGCCCTCGACAGCCCCTTCGCTGACATGAAGAACATCGGCGGCAGGCCCGCCGGCTCGATTACCGCCGCCTGCTTCCTGGCGCGCTTCGCCAAGGGCCTCAAGTGGGCGCATCTGGACGTTGCCGGCACGGCCTTCACCCGCAAGGGATCCACTGGCCGACCGACCTCGGCGCTGTTCGAATACCTGCTCGCCGACGCCGCCAAAGCATGACCCGCATCGACTTCTACCTGCTCGCCGACAGCGACGAGATCGCCCGCCAGCGCTTCGCGTCGCGCTGGGCGCATCGGGCAGTGAGCGAAGGCAAGCGCGTCCACATGCGCGTCGATCCGGTGCTCGCCAAAACCCTCGACGACCTGCTCTGGGACTATCCGCCCGAGCAGTTCCTGCCGCACTCGGTGCTGGCCGATGCGAACGGCGAGCCGGTGACCATCGGCGCCCCGGACGAAGCGCCGCCGCACCAAGAACTGCTGCTCAATCTGCACGGCGACATCGCCGCCGAGTTCCAGCGCTTCGAGCGCGTGGCGGAGGTGATCCTGGCCCCGGAACGAGCCGCGGCGCGGGACAAGTACCGCACGTACCGGGATCGCGGCTATCCGCTCTTCCACCACGAACTCGACGACTGGGAGTAGCCGGGGCCGCTCACGCATGAAGACCGACGGCGCTTTCGATCCGCAGGCCATCGAGCGCAGCCTCTACCGGGAGTGGGAGGAGGCCGGCCAGTTCGCGCCGCGCGGCAACGGCGCACCGTACTGCATCGCCATCCCGCCGCCGAATGTCACGGACCGGCTGCACCTCGGCCACGCCTTCCAGCACACGCTGATGGACGCCCTGATCCGCTACCAGCGCATGAACGGTCGCCGGGCGCTGTGGCAGACGGGCACGGACCATGCGCAGATCGCGACGCAGATGGTGGTGGAGCGCCGGCTCCTGGCGGAGGGCATCAGCCGCCAGGAACTCGGCCGCGACGCCTTCGTCGCCAAGGTCTGGGAGTGGAAGCACAGCACCGGCAGCAACATCTCGCAGCAGATCCGCCGCCTCGGCTCGTCGGTGGACTGGAGCCGCGAACGGTTCACCATGGACGAGGGCTTCTCTAAGGCGGTGATCGAGGTCTTCGTGCGGCTCTACGAGGAGGGCCTCATCTATCGCGGCCAGCGGCTGGTGAACTGGGACCCGGCGCTCAAGACGTCGATCTCGGACCTCGAAGTGGAGAACGTCGAGGAAGAGGGCCAGCTCTGGCACATCCGCTATCCGCTGCTGGGCGGCGCCCGCACCGCCGACGGCAAGGACCACATCGTCGTCGCCACCACCCGCCCGGAGACGATGCTGGGCGACACCGCGGTGGCGGTGCATCCCGACGACGAGCGCTTCCAGACGCTGGTCGGCGAGGCCGTGGAACTGCCGCTGGTGGGTCGCCGGCTGCCGATCATCGCCGACGACTACGTGGACCCCGAGTTCGGCTCCGGCTGCGTGAAGATCACCCCCGCCCACGACTTCAACGACAACGCCGTCGGCGCCCGCCACGACCTGGCGCTCGTGAACATCCTGGGCGCCGATGCCAGCATCAATGCCAACGCCCCGCCGGCCTATCGGGGCCTCGACCGCTTCGAGGCCCGGCAGCGCATCGCCCAGGACCTAACGGCCATGGGCCTCGTCGAGCGCGTGGACCCGCACACCATGACCGTGCCGCGCGGCGACCGCTCCGGCGCCGTCGTCGAGCCCTGGCTGACGGACCAGTGGTTCGTCAAGATCGCCCCGCTCGCCGAGCCCGCGATCCGCGCCGTCGAGGACGGCGATGTGGAGTTCGTGCCGCGCCAGTACGAGAACGTCTACTTCGCGTGGATACGCGGCATCCAAGACTGGTGCATAAGCCGCCAGCAGTGGTGGGGCCACCGCATCCCCGCCTGGTACGACGCCGACGGCGGCATCCACGTCGGCCGCACCGAGGCCGAAGCGCGTTCCAAGGCCGGGATCGAAGCCGACGCGCCCCTGCGCCAGGACGACGATGTGCTGGACACCTGGTTCTCCTCCGCGCTGTGGACCTTCGGCACCCTAGGCTGGCCGGAGCGCACGCCCGCCCTCGACGAGTTCCACCCCACCGACGTGCTGGTCACCGGCTACGACATCATCTTCTTCTGGGTCGCCCGGATGATCATGATGACGCTCAAGTTCACCGGCGAAGTGCCGTTCCGCAAGGTCTACATCCACGGCATGGTGCGCGACGCCCACGGCATCAAGATGTCCAAGACCAAGGGCAACGGCCTGGACCCCCTCGACATCGTCCAAGGCATCGATGCCGACGCGCTGGTGGCGAAGCGCACGGCGAACATGACCCAGCCGCAGATGGCCGCCGAGATCGAAGCCCGCACCCGCCGCGAGTACCCGGACGGCATTGCCGCCTACGGCACGGATGCGCTGCGCTTCACGTTCTGCGCCATGGCCTCGCGGGGGCGGGACCTCGCCTTCGATCTCAAGCGCATCGAGGGCTATCGGAACTTCTGCAACAAGCTCTGGAATGCGACGAAGTTCACCCTGATGCACGCCCGGCGGGACGATGCGGGCGCGACGGAGCCGAGCGCCGCGGACCGCTGGATACGATCGCGCCTCGGCTTGCTCGCCGCCGAGGCCGAGCGCAGCATCGGCAACTACCGCTTCGATCTCTATGCCGGCGCGATCTACGAATTCGCTTGGCACGAGTTCTGCGACTGGTACGTGGAGATCGTCAAACCCGTGCTGTTCGACGAGACCGCTCCCGAAGCCCAGGCCCGGGCCGCTCGACAGACGCTGCTCGCGACGCTCGAAGCGCTGCTGCGCATCGCCCATCCCATCGTGCCCTTCATCACCGAAACCCTGTGGCGGGCCGTCGCGCCGCATGCCGGCGAGCAGGGCGGGACGATCATGCGCCAGCCGTTCCCGCGCCCGGACGCCTACCCGCAGGACCCCGAGGCCGAGGCGGCGGTGGACTGGCTGAAGGGCGTGGTCGGCGCGATCCGCAACATCCGCGGCGAGATGCGGCTGAGTCCGGCGACCGAGGTGGAAGTGCTGCTGCAGGGCGGCGGCGATGAAGCCGGCGCCCGCCTCGTCGATACCGAACCGCTGCTGCGGCGGCTCGCCAAGGTATCAGCGATCCGCTTCCTCGGTGCAGCCGAAGCGCCGCCGCCGGTATCCACCCAAGTGGCCGGCGAGATGAAGGTCATGGTGCCGCTCGCTGGCCTCATCGACGCTGCTGCCGAACGGGCGCGGCTGGACCGAGAGATCGCCAAGCTGGCCAAGGATTTGGCCCGAGTGGACGGCAAGCTCCGCAACCCCGGCTTCCTCGCCAATGCGCCCGCACCGGTGGTGGCCAAGCAGCGCGAGCGCGGCGCTGCGCTGCGCCAGCAGGTCGACGCCCTCGAGCGCCAGCGGCAATCCTTGGAGGAGATCCGCGGATGAACGGGAACGACGCCATCAACGACGAACTGCGAGTTTTCGCCGGTGGCTCCAACGTGGGCCTCACCGACGAGATCTGCCAATGCCTCGGCCTCGGCCGCAGCGGCTTGACGGTATCGCGCTTCTCCAACGACAACCTGTCCGTGCAGATCGACGAGAACGTCCGCGAGCGCGATGTCTTCGTGGTGCAGGCCTTCACCGAGCCCGCCAGCGACCGCATTCTGGAGCTGCTCATCACCCTCGATGCCCTGCGCAGCGCCTCGGCGCGGCGCATCACGGCGGTGATTCCCTACTACTCCTACGCCCGCTCCGACAAGAAGGACGCGCCGCGCATCTCCATCGCCGGGCGCCTGATCGCCGACCTCCTGATGACCGCCGGCGCGCAGCGCGTGCTCACCATGGACCTGCACGCCGAGCAGGTCCACGGCTTTTTCAGCATCCCGGTGGACCACCTGACGGCGATTCCGCTCATCGCCGAGCACGTCAAGGCGACCTGCGACATCGGCAACGCCGTGGTCGTGGCGAGCGACGCCGGCGGCACCAAGCGCGCCGGCAAGTTCGCCACCCGCCTGCAACTGCCGCTCGCCATCATCGACAAGCGCCGAGTATCCGACACGCAGGTGCGCCAGGGCCACGTCGTCGGCGACGTGCGCGACAAGGACGCGATCATCTTCGAGGACGAAGTGGCCACCGGCGGCACGCTGGCGGAAAGCGCCCGCACGCTGCAAAGGGCGGGCGCCAAGCGCGTCACCGCCGCCGCCACCCACGGCGTGCTGGTGGGCAAAGCCATCGACAATCTGAGCGGCTCCCCCATCGACGCGCTCACCGTAACCAACACCGTCGAGGTCGACCACGAGAAGCGCCTTGGCAACGTCACGGTGCTCTCCGTGGCGCCGCTCATGGCGGAAGCGATCCGCCGCATCCACACTGGCGAGAGCGTCGGGGCGCTGTTCGAGTAGTTCGCCCTAGCGGGACAGCGGCAGCACATTCGCCCGCGCCGGCAGGCGGGCGAGCTGCTTGGCGAGGTCCGCGCCTTCGACCAAGCCTTCGATGAAGGACTTGATCGCGGCGTAGTCGAACGTGTCGCAGGCGTTCTCCAGATTGGCGAGCGCGGGCCGGAGCTCTTTCAGCGGCACGTAGGACTCCACGGCGCGCATGATGAGGCGATGCTCGGTGCCGGATGGCGTTTCGCCGACCAGCAGTTCCTCATGCAGCTTCTCGCCGGGCCGCAGGCCGGTACACTCGATGGCGATGTCGCCGTCCGGCGTCGCCTCGTCGCGCACCCGGTAGCCCTTCAGCCGGATGGTCCGCCGGGCGAGTTCCAGGATGTTCACCGGGGCGCCCATGTCGAGCAGGAAGACGTCGCCGCCGCCCGCCATGCTGCCGGCCTGCAGGACGAGCTGCGCTGCTTCTGAGATGGTCATGAAGTATCGCGTCGCGTCCGGGTGGGTGACGGTGACTGGCCCGCCCTTGTCGATCTGGTCGAGGAACAGCGGCACCACCGAACCGGACGACACCAGAACATTGCCGAAGCGCACCATGGAGAAGCAGGTACCCGGCGCATGCTCCTGCAATGCCTGCAGCACCATCTCCGCGAGGCGCTTGCTCGCGCCCATGACGTTGCGGGTGCGCACCGCCTTGTCCGTCGAGATGAGGATGAAGTCCTTGACATCCGCGGCGATGGCCGCCTCCGCCGCCCGCAGAGTGCCGAAAGTGTTGTTCCTGATGCCCTGGATGACGTTGCTCTCGACCAGATGCACATGCTTGTAGGCGGCGGCGTGGTAGACCGTCTGGGCGCCGTAGCCGCGCATGGTGCGCTCCATCAGCGGCCGGTCCAGAACGCTGCCGAGCACGGCGACCACCTGCGTGGCGAGGCCGTCCCGCTCCGTGGCCGCGCGCAGTTCGCCCTCGATGCGGTACAGGGCGTACTCGCTCTGGTCCAGCAGCACCATCAGGCGCGGCCCTAGGCGCACGATCTGACGGCACAGCTCCGCGCCGATGGAGCCGCCGGCGCCGGTGACCAGCACCACCCGATCCGCCACCGAGCCGCGCAGCAGGTGCGGCAGCGGCGCCACCTCGTCGCGGCCGAGCAGGTCGCCGATCTCCACCTCCCGAACGCCAGTGAGGCGCCCCGACTCGGCGACGATGGCATCGATGTTCGGAATCAGCCGGACATGCACGGGATACGGTTCCAAACGCTCGATGATGCGCCGCCGCTCGCGCGATGAGGCGGCGGGAACGGCGATCAGCACCTGCTCGATGCCGTGCTCGCGCACCAGCCGATCAAGCGTCTCCACCGGGTGGACCTTGATCCCCTCCACGACGCCGCCATGCCGGCGGCGGTCGTCGTCGACGAATGCCACCGGTCGGTAGTCGCTGGCGCGATCCAGCAGATACGCGAGGTAGGCGCCTGCATCGGCCGCGCCGTAGATGGCGACGGGCCTCCGGGCGGCACGGCGGCGAGCCGCGCTCTCCGCATAGAAGCGCACGAGGAAGCGCGTCCCGGCTGCGTAGGCGAAGGCCAGGAACCAGAAGATGACCGGTACCGCGCGAGGGAAGTCCTCCAGACGTACCAGAAACGCCACCGCCAGAAGCGCGCCGGCGAGGATCGTGACGCCTTGGACGATGGCGATGATCGCCCGCCAGCCGACGTGCCGCGTCACGTGCCGGTAGAGACCGAACTGCGCGAACAGGGCTACCCCGGACGCAGCCACCGCCAGCGCCGGCCAGAACTTGGGCCAGTCGAGGCCCAGGGTGCCGTGCTTCAGCACCAGCGCCGCGGCCAGGGCGAGCGGCAGGGCGACGCCGTCGACCAGCATCGCCGCGGCCTGCTTCTGGCGGCGGCTCAAGCGCTCGATGAAGTCAGCCAGCATCCGTGCCCGCCCTGAAGGCCCAGCAGGCGGCAGCGATGGGAGCGGCGGCAAGCGCGAGGACGGCGAGCTGCCACCGCGGAAAGGCGACGGCCAGCGCCGCCAACGGCGCGAGCCAGACCACCGCGTGCAGCGCGAACAGCAGCGTGGTGCGGGCATGGCCGAGGCGAGCGGCCAGTTTCTGGTAAAGGTGCGAGCGGTGCGCTTCCATGAACGCCTGGCCGGTCACCACCCTCACCGATAGCGTATAGCTCGCATCGGCCCAGAAGCCTAGCAGCAGGATCGCGCTCGGCACAATCGCGAGTTCCCCGGCGCGCCAGAGCCAGAGCGCCAGCACGCCGGTGACGATGCCGAGGAAGCCGCTGCCGACATCGCCCATGAAGATCTTCGCCGGCGCCCAGTTGAAGCACAGGAATCCGAGTGCCGCGGCCGCCAGCACCAGCGCGAATGCCGTGGACGAATCGAGGTCGCCGACCAGCAGGATGCCAAGCGCGTAGGCAACCGCCTGCACGGCCGCGATGCCGTCGATACCGTCCATGAAGTTGTACACGTTCACCCACCAGACGAGGCCCAAGGCGAGCGCCGCGCCGAGCAACGCGCCGCCCGGCGCGACTGCCGCCACGCAAGCGACGCAAACGCCGGCTTGCACCACGAGGCGCAGCTCCCGGCGCAGTTCCCGGACATCATCGAAGCCGCCGAGCACCGCCATCGCCAGCCCCGCCAAGAGCAGGGCAAGCGCCGGCGGGTAGCCTGCAGCCGCGTAGGCCAGATAGCCGAGCACCGGCAGCGCGAAGCCGACGCCGCCCGCGCTCGGCGTCGGCCGCTGGTGCGAACTGCGCGCATTCGGATGCGCGAGCACCTGAAAGCGTCTGGCCAGATGCAGCACCGCCGCAGTCGCGCCGAGCACGGCGACGAACACCGCCAGCGCGACGGGCAGACCGTCGACTGCAGTGCCGCCGCCGAGACTCACTCGCGGCTGCCCCGGCTAGGTGCCCTGAAGGCGCCGGAGGTTCGCACGCAGATCACGAACGACAACAGTGGGAGACCGCGGAGGGTTCTCGATCACGTCGTCAGACGCGCCTTCGCCACTAGCGACACGCCTAGTCGTCCGCGGCGGGCTCTTCAGCGCTGCTGACGACGATGCGGTCCGCATTCTTGTCCACCGTCGCTGCGCCGATGCCCTTGACCTTGGCGAGGTCCGAGGGCGTTTCGAAGCGGCCGTGCTCTTCGCGGTACGCGACGATCGCCTGCGCCTTCTTGAGGCCGACGCCGCTCAGCATGCTGGCCAAGGTCTGCGCATCCGCCGTGTTGACGTTGACGCGCTCCTGCGCGGTGGCGAGGACGCCGGCCATGCAGAGGGCGATCGCGCCGAGCAGCAACTTGAGGGTCTTGAGGAAGTTCATTGGAGGCTCTCCAAGCAATGGGTTGGACGACCACGTTAGCCCCGCTGCAAGCCGCCGCATGTAGGACATCGCCGTCAATTGCCCGCTGAAATCGTCCCGATCGGAACGGGGCAGATGCCCATCCCGCTTGTCAGCGAACTCCCACGATCCGCCCCTGGCCGCAGCCCGGTGCGTGGCTGGGTCGTGTACGGGGCCATGCACCTACGTTCCCGAGGTGGGCTGCCGCAGTTCCCGCTCCGCTTGCGCCAGCGCCCGCCGCAAGCGCCGCTCCTTGAACTTGCCGCGCATGATCGCGCCGAGGCACAGGCAGACGCCGACGACGATGCCGAGCAGGAACGCCGCGTAGAGCCACAGCCAGATCGCCCGCTCGGCGCTCTCCTGGCCGAGCAGGCGCAAGGCCACGGGGGTGTGGTTGTCCGCATAGAGGAGCGCCCCGAGAGCGGCGCAGAGCAGCAGCGCGACGACGACGCCGAGCGCCTTAAGCCAAGCCATCGTCGGAATCTTCGTCCGCCAGCCGGCCGGCGTCCACATCCTGGCGCAATTGCTTGCCGGGGCGGAAGCGCGGCAGGCGGCGGGCGCGCAGCTCCACCGTTTCGCCGGTGCGCGGATTGCGGCCCGTGCGCGGCTGCCGGTGGTGGACGGCGAAGCTGCCGAAGCCACGGATCTCGATGCGCCGGCCGCGCGCCAAGGCGATGGTCATCTCCTCCAAGATCGTCTTGACGGCGATCTCGACATCGCGGTCCAGCAGATGCCTCTGCCCCAGCGCGATGCGCTCGATCAGCTCCGACTTGGTCATGGCCTTGCTCGCCATCGCCCCCTAGCCGTAACCTAGCACGCACGGCGGACGAAAAAAACCTTGTTTTTCATGGTATTGCCATGCGCGTGCGGACGCCGACAAAATGCTGGCCGAACGCCCGCCGAGGCCCATGCGGCACACGGCGATGGCGTTCGGTCGCGAAGGCCCGTTCGCTTGGCGGAACGGCTAGCGCTGGTCGCCCTCGCCGCGCCGCATCTGCTCCCGGATCAGGTCGCCGAGGGTGGTCGGCCCGGGCCGTTCGGTCTCCTGGGCGCGGTATTCGCGATGCGCCTCGCGCTCGTCGTCCTGATCCCGGGCCCGGATCGACAGGTTGATCTGCCGGCTCTTGCGGTCGATGCCGATGATCTTGGCGCTGATCTCGTCGCCCGCGGAGAGTGCCGAACGGGCGTCGGAGACGCGATCGACGCTGATCTCCGAGGCGCGCAGGCGACCTTCCACGTCCTCGGCCAACGTCACCGTGGCCACCTTCTGCTCCACGGAGGAGACCACGCCGGAGACGATGCTGCCCCGCTCGTTGGCGGCGATGTAGTCGTTGAACGGCTCCTGGTCGAGCTGCTTGATGCCGAGCGAGATGCGCTCGCGGTCGGAGTCGATGAGCAGCACGACCGAGTCCACTTCCTCCCCCTTGCTGTAGCGGCGCACGGCGGTCTCGCCGGGCTCGTTCCAGGAGATGTCGGAGAGGTAGACCAGGCCGTCGATGCCACCGTCCAAGCCGACGAAGATGCCGAAGTCGGTGATGGACTTGATGCGCCCGCGCACCCGGTCGCCGTGCTTGTGCATGGCGGCGAATTCGTCCCAGGGGTTGGACCGGCACTGCTTGATGCCGAGCGAAATGCGGCGCCGGTCCTCGTCGATGTCGAGCACCATGACCTCTACGTCGTCGCCCACCGCGACCACCTTGGAGGGGCGGACGTTCTTGTTGGTCCAGTCCATCTCGGAGACATGTACCAGGCCCTCGACGCCTTCTTCGATCTCCGCGAAGCAGCCGTAGTCGGTGAGATTGGTGACCTTGGCCCAGACCCGGGTGCGCGGCGGATAGCGATGCGTGATGTTCACCCACGGATCGTCGCCGAGCTGCTTCATGCCGAGCGAGACGCGGTTCTTCTCGCGGTCGAAGCGCAGGATCTTCACCATCACTTCGTCGCCGACGTTGACCATTTCGCTCGGATGGCGGACCCGCCGCCAAGCCATGTCGGTGATGTGCAGCAGGCCGTCGACGCCGCCCAAGTCCACGAACGCGCCGTAGTCGGTCAAGTTCTTGACGATGCCCTTGATCTCTTGGCCTTCGTCGAGCGACGCCAGCAGCGCTTCGCGCTCCTCGCTGTTCTGCTCTTCGAGCACGGCGCGCCGGGATACCACGACGTTGTTGCGCCGCTGATCGAGCTTGATGACCTTGAAGTCCAGCCGCTCGCCTTCGAGATGCGCGGTCTCCCGCAAGGGGCGAATGTCCACCAGCGAGCCAGGCAGGAAGGCACGGATGTCGCTGATGTCGACGGTGAAGCCGCCCTTGACCTTGCCGTTCAGCACGCCCTTGACGACCTTCGCTTCCTCGAAGGCGTGTTCCAGCATCTCCCAGGACTCGGCGCGGCGGGCCTTCTCGCGCGACAGCCGCGTGGACCCGGAGCCGTCGTCCACGGTCTCCATGGCGACCTTGACCTGATCGCCCACCTCCAGCACGAAGTCGCCGCCTTCGTCCAAGAACTGGCCGCGCGGGATGACGCCCTCGGACTTGAGCCCGGCGTGGACGGTGACGTGGTCCTTGTCGATGTCGACGATGGTGCCGGTGATGATGGCACCGGGGTCCATGTCCACAGCGGCGAGGCTTTCCTCGAACAGCGCCGCGAAGCTCTCGCTGGCGAGCGCCTCCGGCTCGATCTCTTGAATTTCTGCCATGTCTCTTGAGTGCTTGTCCTCGTACTGTTTACTGATGCGGCGACTCGATGCGCCCTACTAATGCGGCGAGCCGATGCGCCGCCAAGCCGCCAACACCGCGCCCACGACCTGATCGATGGTCAGTTCCGTGGTGTCGATGGCGACGGCCTCCGGCGCCTTCACGAAAGGCGAGACGGCGCGTGCGCGATCCCGGGCATCGCGTTCCTCGATGGCCCTCTTCAGGGCTTGGAACTCGACGCTCTCCGAAGGGCGGCGAAGCCTAGCACCGCGCTTGGAGTCATTCAAGCCGGAATCCCGCAGCTGGCGGTAGCGGCGCTCGGCCCGGGCCTCGACGCTGGCCGTCAGGTACACCTTGAGCGGCGCGTCGGGAAAGACGTTGGTGCCCATGTCGCGGCCATCGGCGACCAGACCGGGCGCTGTGCGGCAGGCGCGCTGCACGTCGAGCAGGGCGGCGCGCACTTCGGCCACCGCGGCGACCGCAGAAGCCGCGGCGTCGACGGGCGGGGTGCGGATCGCCTGGGTTTCGTCGCGACCGTCGATGAGCACCCGCCCCGGGCGGAAGGCGATGTCGAGACTCTGCGCCAACGCCGCGAGGCCGGCACCGTCAGCAACATCGATGCCGCGCCGAGTCGCCGCCAGACCGACGACGCGATACAGCGCGCCGCTGTCCAGCAGGTGCCAGCCGAGCCGCTCCGCCACCAGTCCTGCGACCGTGCCCTTGCCCGCCCCACTGGGGCCATCGATGGCGATGACGGGAACCTCGCTCACCGGTCGCCGTCGACCGCCAGCTTGCGCCGACGCGCCGCGGCGATGCGCTGCCGCAGCGGCGCGCCGCCCTCCTCGGCGGCCTCGCCGAAGGCGCGCAGGTGCTCGATGAGCCGATCCAAGTGGCGGCGCACGGCCGGCGCGTTGGCATGCAGGATGTCGTGCCAGACGTCGACATCGCCCGCCGCGATGCGCGTGAAGTCGCGAAAGCCGCTGCCCGCACCCGGCGGCGAGCCGGCCGCGGCGACCACGTCCATGAAGGCGAAGGCGACCAGATGCGGCAGGTGGCTGAGCAGCGCGTAGCGGTCGTCGTGGCCGGCCGCGGTATCGAACTCGACCTGTCCGCCCACCGCTTCCCAGTAGCCGCGCACCGCGGCAACGGCGTCCGCGTCGGTGGCTGCGGTCGGCGTCAGCACCACGCGCTGGCCGTCGAATAGGTCCGCCCGCGCCGCGCCGGGGCCATGGCGTTCGGAACCGGCGATGGGATGGCAGGGCACGAAATGCGCCGGCAGCGGCGCGAGGGCATCGATCACCGGCCTTTTGACGCTGCCGACGTCGAACAGCGCCGGCGCCGCATCTATGCACTCCCGGACGCTGGCCGCGATGCCGCCAAGGGGCACGGCGATGCAAGCTGCATCAAAGCCGGTTCTCGGATGTCGCGCCGCCTCGTCGACGATGCCGAGGCGCTGCGCTTCGGCGAGGGCCGCGGCGTCTCGGTCCATGCCCACCACGCGGTCGAAGATGCCCGCGGCCTTGGCGGCCAGCGCGAACGAGCCGCCGATCAGGCCGGTGCCGACCAGCAGCAGGGACTTCACTTACCGGGCAGTACGCCCTTGAGGGCGTCTAGGAAGCGCTCGTTCTCCTCCGGCAGCCCGATGCTCACCCGCAGGTGGTTCGGCAAGCCGTAGTTGGCCACCGGGCGGACGATGACGCCGGCATTCAGCAGCGCCTCGTAGGCGGCCAGCGCCGCGCCGTTCGGACCGACCTCGAAGGTGATGAAGTTGCCGATGGACGGAATCCAGCGCAAGGACAGGGCCCGCAGCCCCGCCTCGATCTGCGCCATGCCGGCACTGTTGAGGCGGCGGCTCTCGGCCACGAAGTCCGCATCCGCCAGCGCCGCCTCGGCCGCGGCCAGCGCCAGGCTGTTGGCGTTGAACGGTTGCCGCACCCGGTTCAGCAGGTCCGCGAACGCCGGCGAACTCACGCTGTAGCCGATGCGCAGCGCCGCGAGGCCGTGGATCTTGGAGAACGTGCGGGTGACGATCAGGTTCGGATAGCGGTCGCCGAGCGCGACGCCGTCCGGGTAGTCCGGCTCGGTCACGTATTCCGCATAGGCCTCGTCGAGCACCACCCAGATCGTCGGCGGCACGGCGTCCAGGAATCGCGTCAACACGGCCTCGGTCCACCAGGTACCCGTCGGGTTGTTCGGATTGGCGATGTAGACGATGCGCGTCGTCTCGTCGATCGCCGCCAGCAGCGCCTGTGGATCGTGGCCCCAGCCCGCCGAGGGCACCCTCGCCAACGCGCCCCCCGCGGCGGTGATGGCGAGCGGATAGACCACGAAGCTGTGCGCGTCCACCACGCCCTTCGCGCCCGGCGTCAGCGCCACCCGGGCCGCCAGATCGAGCACGTCGTTGGAGCCGTTGCCGAGCGTCAGGCGGTTCTCCGCTACGCCGAGATGCGCCGCCAGCGCCGTCTTCAGGCGAAAGCCGCTGCCGTCCGGGTAGCGCGAGAGATCCGCGGCCGCGGCGGCGATGGCATCCCGCACCTGCGGCCCCGGCCCGCGCGGGTTCTCGTTGCTGGCGAGCTTGACGATGCCTTGGATGCCCCGCTCCCGAGCGAGTTCCTCGACGGGCTTGCTTGGCTGGTACGGATCGAGGCCGGCGATGGCCGCGTTGACGGACGGGATCACGGCAGGGCGCGCGGGTAGGAGCCGAGACGCTTGATTTCCATGGCGATGCCGTCGAGTTCGCCCATCACCTCGGCGACCTCCGAGTCGAGCCGATGGCCCTCGAAGTCGATGAAGAAGACGTAGCTCCAAGTAGTCGACTTCGCCGGCCTCGACTCGATCCGCGACAGGCTGATGCGGTGCCGATGGAACGGCTCCAGCACGCGGTACAGCGCCCCCGACTCGTTGCGCGTGGAGACCATGATGGAGGTGCGATCCCGCCCCGAAGGCTCGGTGCGCTGCTTGCCGATCACGAAGAAGCGGGTCTTGTTGTCCGCCTGGTCCTCGATGTTGCTGTGCAGGATGTCGAGGCCGTAGCGGTCCGCCGCCATCTCCCCGGCGATGGCCGCCGTGCCGTCTTCGTCGGCGGCGATGCGCGCCGCCTCGGCGTTGCTGGCGACCGCCCGGCGCAGCAGCGTCGGATAGTGGGCGTCGAGCCAGCGGCGGCACTGGCCGAGCGATTGCTCGTGGGCGCAGATTTCCTTCAGCGCCTGCGGATCAGCGCCGCGCCGCGCCATCAGCGTGTGGTGGATCGGCAGTTCGATCTCGGCGCAGACGCTCAACGGCGAGGTCATGAAGCAGTCGAGGGTGTGCTTCACCATGCCGTCGGCGCTGTTCTCCACGGCCACGACGCCGTAGTGCGCCGCATCGGATTCGACCTCGCGGAACACCTCCGCAACCGTCCGGCAGGTGCGCAGCTTCGCGAAATGGCCGAACTGCTTGATCGCCGCAGCCTCGGTGTAGGTGCCGGTGGGTCCGAGGCAGGCCACCGTGAGCGGCTGCTCCAGGGAGAGGCAGCAGGAGATCACCTCCCGGAACAGCCGCTCGACATGCTCATCGGTGAGCGGCCCGCCGTTCCCCTCCCGCAGCCGGGCGAGGATCTGCGCCTCGCGCTCCGGCCGGTAGAAAACCGGCGTCTCGCCGCTGGCCTGGCTGCGCGCCTTGATGCGCGCCACCTGTTCGGCGGACGCGGCGCGTTCGTTCAGCAGGCCGAGGAGCTGCCGATCGATCTCGTCGATGCGCTGCCGCACGGCGTTCAGGTCTTCGCTCAAGCGTTTTCGTCCTCGAAATGGGCCATGTAGTCGATGAGCGCCGCCACGGCGTCTTCGCCGACGGCATTGTAGAGGCTCGCCCGCATCCCGCCGACGCTGCGGTGGCCCTTGAGGTTCAAGAGGTGCCGCTCCTCGGCGCCGGCGAGAAAGGCCTTGTCGAGCGCCGGGTCGGCGAGGGTGAAGGGCACGTTCATCAGCGACCGATCCGCCTTCGCCACCGGGGCGCTGTAGAAGTCGCTGGCGTCGATCGCGGCATACAGCGCGCCCGCCTTGCGCCGGCTGGCCGCGGCCATCGCCGCCACGCCGCCCTGCTCCAGTACCCAGCGGAAGACCAGCCCCGCCACGTACCAGGCGAACGTCGGCGGCGTGTTGAACATGGAGCCGTGCTCGCCATGCACCGCGTAGTCCATCATGCGCGGCGTGCCGGCCCGCGCCCGGCCCACCAGGTCCTTGCGCACGATCACCACGCCGAGGCCGGCCGGACCGATGTTCTTCTGCGCCCCGGCGTAGATCAGGCCGAAGCGGTCCACGTCGATGGGACGCGACAAGAGCTCCGAGGACATGTCCGCCACCAGCGGGCACGGCACTTCCGGGATGTCGCGGAACTGCACGCCGCCGATGGTCTCGTTGGAGATGATGTGGCAGTAGGCGGCATCTGCGCAGAGCGCCCAGTCCTCGGGGCGCGGCACGTGCATGAAGCCGTCGGCTTCGGAACTCGCGGCGACGTTGACGCGGGCAAGGGTGCGCGCCTCGGCGATGGCCTTGGTGCCCCAGGCGCCGGTATGGATGTAGTCCACCGCGTCGTCCGGGCCGCAGAGGTTCATCGGCACCATGGCGAACTGCAGCGACGCGCCGCCGTGCAGGAACAGGACATGGTAGTCGGCGCCGATGCCGAGCAGGGCGCGCAGGTCCGCCTCGGCCTGTTCCGCGATGGCGACGAATTCGGCCGAGCGGTGGCTCATCTCCATCACCGACAGGCCCTGCCCCTGGTAGTCGAGCAGTTCCTCGCGCATCCGTTCGAGCACGGCGGTCGGCAGCGCCGCCGGACCCGGCGAGAAGTTGAAGGCGCGCATCAGGCGTCGGCTTCCGCTGCGTCCTCGGCGCTTTCGCCGTCGTCGCCGCCAGCCTCGCCCACGGATTCGACGATGCGCTGCACGCCGACCAGCTTGCTGCCGTCGGCCAGACGAATCAGCCGCACGCCCTGGGTGTTGCGGCCGATCTGGCGGACGTCGTCGGCCGCGGTGCGAACCAGCACGCCCTGGTCGCTGATCAGCATGATCTCGTCGCCGGGGAATACCTGCACGGCGGATACGACGTCGCCGTTGCGGCTGCCCACCGCCATGGCGATCACGCCTTGGATGCCGCGCCCCTTGACCGGGAACTCGCTGAGCGCCGTGCGCTTGCCGTAGCCGCGCTCGCTGGCGATCAGCAGTTCGCCGTCCGGCGCCGGCACGATCAGCGCGATCAGCCGCTGCGCGGCGGCGAGGCGGATGCCGCGCACGCCGCGCGCGGTGCGACCCATGGGACGCACCGCCGCAGTCTCGAAATGCGCGGCCTTGCCGGCGCTCGATACCAGGAGCGCCCGGCTGTCCGGCTGCACGATGGCCGCGCCCACCAGGGTATTGCCCTCTTCCAGCCGCAGTGCGATCAGGCCGCTGGCGCGCGGCCGGGAGAACTGCTCGAGCGGCGTCTTCTTCACCGTGCCGTTGGCGGTCGCCATGAACACGCAAGGGCCTTCTTCGCTGGTTTCGACGACGGTTTCTTCGGCATCCTCGTCTTCGACTTCCACAGCGTCGGCCGAGTGCGCTTGCTCCTCCGGGCCATCCTCCGCGTCGTCGTCCGGCAAATCCCAATCCGGCGGCAGCGGCAGGATGGCGGTGATGCGCTCGCCGTCGGCCAGCGGCAGCAGGTTCACCAGCGGCCGCCCCTGGGCGCTGCGCGAGCCCTGCGGGATGCGGAATACGCGCAGCCAGTACACCTTGCCGGCATTGGAGAAGCACAGCAGCGTGTCGTGGCTGTTGGCGACCAGCAGATGCTCCACGAAGTCCTCGTCGCGCAGTCCCGTCGCGGCGCGCCCGGTGCCGCCGCGCCGCTGCGCCTGGTAGGCGGTGATCGGCTGGGTCTTGGCGTAGCCGCGGTGCGATACGGTCACCACGAGGTCCTCGCGGGCGATCAGATCCTCATCCGTCAGGTCCAGCTGCGAACTCAAGATCTCCGTGCGCCGCTCGTCGCCGTAGCGTTCGCGCACTTCTTCGAGCTCCTCGCGCATCACCTCCTTCTGCCGCTCCTCGGAGCCGAGGATGCCGAGCAGTTCCTCGATGTCCTTCAGGATCGCGTCGTAGTCCGTGAGCAGCCGGTCCTTCTCCAGCGCCGTGAGGCGGGTGAGGCGCATGTCGAGAATGGCCCGCGCCTGCTCTTCGGAGAGGTAGTAGAGGCCATCGTCGCGGCGTCCGAACTCCGGCCCCAGGCCCTCCGGTCGGCAGGCGTCCGCGCCGGCCCGGGCGAGGAACTCCCGGATCGAATCGGAGGCCCAGCCGCGCTCCATCAAGCCCTCGCGGGCGTCCGCCGGGGTCGGCGAACGGCGAATCAGCGCCACCACCTCGTCGATGTTCTCCAGTGCTACCGCCTGGCCTTCGAGAATGTGCCCCTGGCGGCGCGCCCGGCGCAGCAGGAAGATGGTGCGCCGCACCACCACCTCGCGGCGATGGCGCAGGAACGCATCGAGCATGTCGCGCAGGTTCACCGTGCGCGGCACGCCGTCCACCAGCGCCACGCAGTTGATGCCGAACACCGTCTCGAGCTGGCTCTGGGCGTAAAGGTTGTTCAGCACCACGTCGCCGTTCTCGCCGCGCCGCAGTTCCATCACCACGCGCAGCCCGTCCTTGTCCGACTCGTCGCGGATCTCGGTGATCCCCTCGATGCGCTTCTCCTTCACCAGCTCGGCGATCTTCTCGATCATCAGCGCTTTGTTGACCTGATAGGGGATCTCGGTAACGACGATGGTTTCCTTGCCGGTGCCCACGCCCTCGACGCGCGCCCGGGAACGGATGAAGATGCGCCCGCGACCCGTGCGGTAGGCGCGGACGATGCCGGCGCGACCGTTGATGATGGCGCCGGTGGGGAAATCCGGCCCGGCGATGTGCTCCATGAGGTCGTCCACGGACAGGCCCGGATCGTCGAGCAGCGCGAGGCACCCATCCACCACCTCGGTGAGATTGTGCGGCGGCACGTTGGTCGCCATGCCGACGGCGATGCCGGAGGAGCCGTTCACCAGGAGGCTCGGCACCCGCGTCGGCAGCACCGCGGGAATCTCCAGCGTGTCGTCGTAGTTCGGAACGGTGTCGACCGTCTCCTTGTCGAGGTCCTCCAAGAGTTCCGCCGCGAACCGGGCCATGCGCGCCTCGGTGTAGCGCTGGTGCGCCGGCGGGTCGCGGTCGATGGAGCCGAAGTTGCCCTGCGGCTCCACCAGCGGGTAGCGCATGGCGAAGTCCTGCGCCATGCGCACGATGGTCTCGTAGATGGCGCTGTCGCCGTGCGGGTGGTACTTGGCCATCACCTCGCCGACGATGTAGGCGGACTTGCGGAATGGCCGGGCTGCGGTCATGCCGAGCTCGTTCATGGCGTACAGCACGCGCCGATGCACCGGCTTCAAGCCATCGCGAATATCGGGCAGCGCCCGGCGCACGATGACGCTCATCGCGTAGTCGAGATAGGACTGCCGCAGCTCGCTCTCGATGCTGCGCGGCAGGATGCTCTGATCCGCGCTGGCCGCGTCGTCGGCGTCGGTTTCGATATCGGACATGGGCCGGAATAGCGCCGCTCAGCGGCGCGCTTGGATGCCTTGAACCAAAGCGGCGCAGTCTACCACGGCAGGGCTCCCGAAGTCGTTCCCGGGCAGCTCACGTTTCCCGCTCCCGGCGCACCAGAGCCGGCCACTTGGCGACTACGATGGCGAGCGCCAAGAGCCCCTCGGCGGCGACTATGGAACACGCCGCCGCAGCGCCGAACCAGGCCGACATCAGGCCGATGTGGGCCAGTCCGATCGGGCCGCTGCCGATGCACGCGGACAGCAGGCCCATCATCCGCGGCCGGCTCTCGGCCGGCGCTTCGCGCAGCACCAGTACGCTCTGCATGGCCGCGAAGGCCGCCATGGACAGGCCCATCGCCAGCAACAGGGCTCCGGTGAGGGTCGCGGCACCCATGTGCGCGAACAGCGTTGCGGCGACCAGATAGACCGCGACGCCGAAGAAGTAGATCTGCCGGTACCGCCCCGGCCGCGCCAGCGCTGCGAGCAGCAAGGCGCCGAGCAGCGAGCCAAGGCCCTCCATGCTGGCCAGCACGCCGATCTGAAACGGCGCGAGGGCCAGCCCCTCGGCACCGACCACCGGCACCATCGAAATCACCGGGAAGCCCCAGACGTTGAACACCACCGTCACCGCGAGCACCGCTTGCAGCACCGGCAAGCGCTTGAGATCGCGCAGCCCGTCGCGGATCTTCTCGAAGACCCTTCCCGCCGACGGGCCGTGGCTCGACAACCGTGGCAAGCGGAGCAGAACGACGAACGCCAGCGCATAGGCACAAGCCGTCAGCAGAAACACCCCGTCCATGCCCGCCGCCGCGTAAAGGGCACCGCCCATCAGCGGTCCCACCATCCGCGTGCCGGAACTCGCGACGGTATCGACGCTCATCGCCGCGCCGATTCGGGCACTGCCCACCACGTCCGCCATGAGCGTTCGCCGGACGGGAAAGTCCACCACCCACGCAAGCCCCGCCAGGAATGCGCCGATCGCCACCTGCCAGACGCCGAGGCGTTCGAACCAGGCCAGGGCGCCGAGCGCGGCGGCGATCAGCGTCGACAGTCCGAGGGTCGTCAGCAGCACCGCCCGGCGGTCGAATCGGCTCGCCACCTCGCCGCCGAAGATGCCGAACAGGCCCAGCGGCAACATGCGCAGCATGAGCACCGCGGCCACCAGCGGCGCCGAGCCGGTTGCCTCGAAGACGAAAATGCCGACCGCCAGCATCTCCAGCCAGCGCGCGGTCGCCGCCAACGCGCCCACGCTCCACAGCCGCAGGAAATCCCGCTCCGCCAGCAGCGAGCGCAGGCCGCGCTCCGGCGGCGATGTCCGCGGCGAGTCGGGCAAGTGGCAGCCACCATCTGATCGTCCGGCGGCCAGCATAAGGGAGTGCGCCTCGGCTGAGCCATCGAGAACGGCGGGCACGGTCCCCTTGCAGCGCTCTTGCAGCGCCTCGCAGCGCCTGTGGCAAGACAACGCGCCCGCCGGTTGCGGTATGGTTGCGGGCTGTCTGGCGACAGGCGCCCACGTCAATGGCTGCAACGGGGAGAGGATGAAACTCCTGGTCGCGAACCGAGGGGAGATCGCCATCCGCATCATGCGGGCGGCGGCGGAGATGAACGTCGCCACCGTGGCGGTGGCGCCGCGCGACGACGCCGGCTCGCTGCACACCGGCAAGGCGGACGAAGCCGTGACGCTCGACAGCACCGGTGCTGCGGCGTATCTCGACATCGACCAGATGATCGCCGCAGCCCGCGAAACCGCCTGCGACGCCGTGCATCCGGGCTACGGATTCCTCGCCGAGAACGCCGACTTCGCCGAGCGCTGCATCGACGCCGGGCTGACCTTCGTCGGCCCGCGCGTCGAGACGCTGCGGCTGTTCGGCGACAAGGCGGCCGCGCGCGCCGCCGCAGTGGCGGCGGGCGTGCCCGTGGTCCGGGGCATCGACCATGCCGTCTCCTTGGAGGAATCCCGAGCCTTCTTCGACAGCCTAGCCAGCGGCCGCGGAATGATGATCAAGGCGGCCCACGGCGGCGGCGGGCGCGGCTCGCGGATGGTGGCGAGCGCGGACGACGTGGCCGAAGCCTACGAGCGCTGCCGCAGCGAGGCGCAAGCGGCGTTCGGCAACGGCGACCTATACGTCGAGGAGTTCATCGAGCGTGCGCGGCACGTGGAGGTGCAGATCCTCGGCGACACCGGCGGCGCGGTGGCGCATCTCGGCGAACGGGAATGCAGCGCGCAGCGGCGCTTACAGAAGATCGTCGAGGTCGCGCCCGCGCCAGGCCTTGCCGATACGCTGCGCGAGGAGATCATCGAAGACGCTGTGCGCTTCGCCGCCAGCGTCGGCTACAGCAACGCGGGGGCCTTCGAGTTCCTGGTCGATGCGACGGCTGCCGAGGACTTCGCCTTCATCGAGGCCAACGCGCGCCTACAGGTCGAGCACACGGTCACGGAAGAGGTCACCGGGGTGGACATCGTCAAGGCGCAGCTTCGCCTAGCCGAAGGTGCCACCATCGCCGAACTCGGCCTCGATCGGATCGGCCCGCCGCACGGCTACGCCATCCAAGCCCGCGTGTGCATGGAGTCCGTGCGTCAGGACGGCGCCATCCTCCCGACCAGCGGTCGACTCGCTGCATACGAGGCGCCGAGCGGGCCGGGCGTGCGCACCGATGGCTTCGGCTATGCGGGCTACGAGACCAGCCTTGGCTACGACTCGCTGCTCGCCAAAGTGATCGGCCACTCGGCTTCGCTTGACTTCGGCGATGCCATCGCCCGCACTTGCCGCGCCCTTGCCGAGTTCCGCATCGAGGGGGTGGACACCAACATCGCCTTCCTGCAGAGCATCCTGCGCCATCCGGACTTCGCAAGCGGCAGCGTCCACACCCGCTTCGTGGATGAGAACATGCAAGGCCTCGCCGCCGCCGAGAGCGAGCGCCGCTTCGTCGCGCCCAGCGGCCAAGACCCGGCCGCGGCCGCCGACGGCTTCGCCGGGGCGCGCGTTGCGGACGCCCGGGACCCGCTCGCGCTCTTCAACCACGACACGCGGGTGAAGGCCGAGGAAGCCCTGGCGGATGACGAGCCGGAGGGACCTATCACGCTGACCGCGCGCCTGCCCGGCACGGTCGTTGCGGTAGGTGCTGCCGAGGGCGACCGGGTTAGAGCCGGCCAGCCTCTTGCCACCGTTAACTCGTTGGAACTGAACCATGTCGTGCGCGCCGAGCGAGGCGGCACTGTGGTCGCCGTTTTCGTCGCTGACGGCCAAGCCGTCAGAGCCGGGGACGCGCTGTTCGAGATCGCCGAGTCCGACGCCGCGGAGCGCTGGGACGAGCCCAGCCTTGAACCGAACTTGGACGCCCGCCGCCGCGACCTCGCCCTCGTGGACGAACGGCGCGCCTTCACCCAGGACGGCTTCCGCGCCGAGAAGATCGCCCGCCGTCACGCCAAGCGGCAGCGCAGTCCGCAGGAGAACATCGCCCACCTGATGGACGGCACGTTCCGCGAGTACGGCCCGCTGGTCACTGCGGCGAGCTGGCAGAAGCAGCAATGGCTGCGCGAGACCACCCAAGCCGACGGCCTGGTCATGGGCATCGGCAGCATCAATGGCGATCTCTTCGACGCGGAACGCTCGCGCGCCGTCGTCGTCCACTACGACTACATGGTCGTCGCCGGCACGCAAGGCGGGCGCGGCCACTACAAGCAGGATCGGATGTACGAGTTGGCCGGGCGCTACAGGCTGCCGCTCATCCTGTTCGCCGAGGGCGGCGGCGGCAGGCCGGGCATCAGCGGCGGCGAGCGGGCCGAAGCCCGGGACATCGCCGTGGAGGCTGGCCTCAGGGCACCCGGCCAAGCGCCGCCGCGCTCCCGCAGCAGCGCCGTGGACGTCGCCGGACGGGGCGGCGGCGGCGTTCCAGTGGACTCCTACACGTTCACCCAGCTCTGCGAGCTCAGCGGCCTAGTGCCGCTGGTGGGCGTCAACTCAGGGCGCTGCTTCGCTGGCAATACCGTCATGCTGGCTTCCTGCGACGTCATCATCGCCGCCGAGAACTCCACCATCGGCCTCGGCGGTCCGGCCATGATCGAAGGCGGCGGACTCGGCATCTATACGCCCGAAGAAGTCGGCCCCATGTCTTTCCAGGTGCCGAACGGCGTGGTGGACATCCTCGTCAAGGACGACGAAGCGGCCATCGAGACCGCGAAGAAGTACCTGTCCTACTTCCAAGGCGCGGTGCGGCAGTGGAGCGCACCGGACCAGCGCCCGCTGCGCAGCATCGTGCCGGAGGATCGCGGCGCCCTCTACGACATGCGCACGGTCATCGAGACGCTCGCCGACGAAGACTCCATTCTCGAGATACGCGAAGCCTTCGGGGTCGGCATCATCACCGCCTTCATGCGCATCGAAGGCGAGCCCTTGGGGCTGATCGCCAACAATCCGCAGCACCTCTCCGGCGCCATCGACAGCGACGCCGCGGACAAGGCGGCTCGCTTCCTGCAACTGTGCGACACCTTCGACATTCCCGTGCTGTCGCTGATCGACTGCCCCGGCATCGTGCCCGGCGCGGAGTACGAGCGCACCGCGCTGCTGCGCCACGTCGGGCGCCTGCTCGTCACCGGCGCCAACATGACGACGCCCTTGTTCGGCGTAGTGCTGCGCAAGGCCTACGGGATGGGCGCGCGGGCCATGTGCGGCGGCAGTTCGCTGGAGCCGTTCTTCACGGTGGCCTGGCCGACGGCCGAATTCGCGGACATGACCATCGACGGGCGGGTGGAGGTGATGTTCGGCGAAGAACTCGACGCCGTCGAGGATGCGGCCGAGCGGCAGGCCATCCGCGAGCGCTTGATCGATGCGCATGTCGAGCAGGCGCGGGCGGTGAACGCCGCCGGCACGAACTACGGCATCGACGACGTGATCGATCCCGCGGATACGCGGGCGTGGATCGCGCAGGGCCTGAAGAGCGTGCCGAGGCCATCGCGCAGCGGCAAGAAGCGGCCGAACGTGGATACCTGGTAGCGGCGGAGAGGGACGATGAAGCTGTTGGTCGCGAACAGGGGCGAGATCGCCATCCGCATCATGCGGGCCGCGGCGGAACTCGGCATCGGCACGGTTGCCGTCGCGCCGAAGGACGACGCCGGCTCGCTGCACACCGGCAAGGCGGACAAGGCGGTGGCGCTCGCGGGCACGGGGGCGGCGGCCTACCTCGACATCGACCAGATCGTGGCCGCGGCGCGAAGCGCGGGCTGCGACGCGGTGCATCCGGGCTACGGCTTCCTCGCCGAGAACGCGGACTTCGCCGAGCGCTGCGAGGCGGCAGGGCTGACCTTTGTCGGACCGCGAGTTCAGACGCTGCGCCTGTTCGGCGACAAGACGCGCGCCCGGGCGGCGGCAGTGGAAGCCGATGTCCCGGTGATCCGCGGCATCGACCACGCGGTCTCGGTGGAGGAAGCCCAGACGTTCTTCGCCGAACTCGGCGCCGGGCGCGGCATGATGATCAAGGCGCTCGCCGGCGGCGGCGGGCGCGGCTCGCGCATGGTGGAACGGGCGGACGACGTGGCCACCGCCTTCGAGCGCTGCCGGGCGGAGGCGCAGGCCGCCTTCGGCAACGGGGATCTCTACGTCGAGGAGTTCATCGGCCGGGCGCGGCACATCGAAGTGCAGATCCTCGGCGACGGGAGCGGCTCCGTGGCGCATCTCGGCGAGCGCGAGTGCAGCGTGCAGCGGCGGTTCCAGAAGATCGTCGAGGTGGCGCCAGCGCCCCACCTCGATGCGGACCTGCGCGAACGGATCATCGACGCCGCGGTACGGTTCGCGGCGGGCGTCGGCTACAGCAACGCCGGGACGTTCGAGTTCCTAGTCGATGTCTCGGAAGACGGCGCCGCCGCCGGCCGCGCCCCCGCGGGCGGGCCATTCGCTTTCATCGAAGCCAATGCCCGCTTGCAGGTGGAGCACACCGTGACCGAGGAAGTCACCGGCGTCGACATCGTCAAGGCGCAGCTTCGCCTAGCTCAAGGCGCGAGCATCGCGGAAGTCGGTCTCGGCCGCGCCGGCCCGCCGCGCGGCTACGCCATCCAAGCCCGGGTGTGCATGGAAACCGTGCGCGAAGACGGCGCCATCCTGCCCACCGTCGGCACGCTCGCCGCCTACGAGCCGCCAAGCGGCCCGGGGGTGCGCACCGACGGCTTCGGCTACGGCGGCTACGAGACCAGCCTCGGCTACGACTCCCTGCTCGCCAAGGTGATCGGCTACTCGCCCTCCCCTGTCTTCGAGGATGCCATCGCCCGCACGTCGCGGGCGCTCAGCGAGTTCCGCATCGAGGGCGTGGAGACGAACATCCCTCTGCTGCAAAGCATCCTCCGCCATCCCGACTTCGCGAGCAGCAGCGTCCACACCCGCTTCGTGGACGAGAACATCGCGCATCTTGCGGCCACCGCCGCGCCGCGCCGATTCGTCACGCCGGAGGGCTTCGAGCCGCCCGCAGCGGGCGCCGACCAGGGGCGGCAAGCCGTCGGCCCGGAAGGCTCCGTCGGGCTCACCGCGCCGATGCAGGGCACCATCGTCGAGATCGGCGTCGCCGTCGGCGACGAGGTGCGCATCGGCCAGGCCGTCGCCGTGGTGGAGGCCATGAAGCTGCAGCATGACATCAAGACGGACCGGGCCGGCGTGGTTTGCGCGGTGTCGATGGCCGAAGGCGACGTGGTGCGGGAGGGCTATCCCATCGTCTTCATCTTCGAGTCCGATGCCGAGGGCGGCGCCATCGCCGGCGATGCCGGGGTCGATCTGGACCATATCCGCGGCGACCTGACGGAAGTCAACGAACTCATCGAGAGCACCCTCGACGATGCCCAGGCCGAAGCGGCGGCCGCGCTCGGCGAGCAAGGCCGCCGCACGCCGCGCGAGAACCTCGCCGACCTCATGGATGCCGGCTCCTTCAAGGAGTTCGGCCCGCCCGCGGCCGGCAGCGCGGCCGGCGGCACGATCATGGGATTCGGCAGCGTGAACGCCGCCCTGGTCGGCGACGAGCGCAGCCGCGTGGCCATCGTCCACAGCAACTACGACGCGGCCTACTACACCCACGGCCACTACCGCCAGGAGCAGATCCACGAGATGGCCCGCGACTGGCGCGTTCCGGTGGTGCTGTTCTCCGAAGGCGAAGGCCTGCCCTACGGCAATGTCGGCACGGTCGGCATGGACGCGAGCGTCTTCGCCGATTTCGCCAAGCTCTCCGGCCTCGTGCCGCTGGTGGGCGTCAACACCGGCAACTGCTTCGCCGGCAACGCGGCGCTGCTCGCCTGCTGCGATGTCATCATCGCGACGCAGAACTCCACGATCGGCATGACCGGTCCGGCGGTCGCGAACGCGAGCGGCCCCGGCGGCAGCGTCGCCGCCGACCTCGGCGGCATGGCCTTCCAAGCCGAGAACGGCAACGTCGACCTCGTAGTGGATGACGATGCGGCCGCCGTCGATGCGGTGAAGCGGTACCTCTCCTACTTCCAAGGCGCCGTCGCCGCCTGGGATGCCCCGGACCAGCGCCGGATGCGCCACATCATCCCGGAGAACCGGGTGCGCGCCTACGAGATGCGCGACATCATCGCGACGCTCGCGGACGAAGGCTCGGTGTTGGAGATCCGCCCGGACTTCGGTTTCGGCGTCATCACCTCCTTCATTCGCGTCGAGGGCCGGCCGATGGGCGTGGTCGCCAACAACCCGGCGCATCTCGCCGGCGCGGTGGACAGCCCAGGCGCGGACAAGGGGGCGCGCTTCTTCCAACTCTGCGACGCCTTCGACATTCCCGTGGTGGTGTTCATGGACTGCCCGGGCATCATGGTCGGCCCGGATCACGAGCGCACGGCCTTGGTGCGCCACGCGGTGCGGCTATTCAACATCGGTGCCAACTGCACCGCGCCGATGTTCGGCATCATGGTGCGCAAGGCCTACGGCCTCGGCGTGCAGGCGATGATCGGCGGCGCATCGTCGGTACCCTTCCTGACCGTCGCCTGGCCGACGGCCGAGTTCGCCGGCATGAATATCGACGGCGCGGTGAAACTCTCCGCGCGCCGGGAACTGATGGCGATCGAGGATGCCGAGGAGCGCAAGGCCGCCTACGAGCGCCGGGTCGCCCAGGGCTACGAGTCGGCGCGGGCGGTGAACTCCGGGGCGCGCTACGTGATCGATCCCGCCGACACGCGGGCATTCATCGTTCGAGGCCTGAAGAGCCTGCCGCCGGTGCCGCCGCGCACGGCCAAGAAGCGGCCCTACGTGGATACCTGGTAGGGCGCCGATGGCCGACGCAGACACCGTTTTGCTGCCGCGGCTGCTGCTCCCCGTGGCGCCGGAGAACATCGTCCTGCCGGGGTTCGCCGTCGCCCTCGGCGATGGCGAGGTCATCGATCTCGGCCCGCGCGACGAGGTGCTGGCGCGGCATCCGGACTGCCGCCGCATGGACCTCGGCGAACACCTGTTGATGCCAGGCCTGGTGAACGCCCACGGCCACTTGGCGATGACGCTGCTGCGCGGGCTCGGCGAGGCGGAACCGCTCGACGCCTGGCTCAAGAACACCATCTGGCCGCTGGAGGAACGCTGGGTGGGCGCGGGCTTCGTGTACGACGGCGCGCGTCTGGCGATCGCCGAGATGATCGCCACGGGCACCACCGCGGCATCGGACATGTACTACTTCCCGGAGGCCACCGCGCGGGCTTCCTTGGAAGCGGGCTTCCGCCTGCAAGCCGCGTTTCCGATTCTGGACATGGCGACGGCCTACGCCCGGGACGTCGATGAGCATTTCGCCAAGGGGCTCGAACTGCACGATCAGCTGCGCAACGAGCCACTCGTAACCACCTGCTTCGGCCCGCATGCCCCGTACACCGTGCAGCGCGAGCATCTGGAGCGGGTGGCCATGCTGGCCGACGAAACGGACATCGGCGTCCACATGCATCTGCACGAAACGACTGCCGAGGTGGCCACGGCGCAGCGCGAGCACGGTCGCACTTGGATCGAACATCTCGCCGAGATCGGACTGCTCAACGAACGGTTGCAGGCGGTGCATATGACGGCGCTGGCGCGAGCCGAAGTGGAACGCTGCGCCGAGCGCGGCGTGCGCGTGATCCACTGTCCGCACTCGAACATGAAGCTGGCCAGCGGAGTTTGCCCCGTGCCCGCACTGCTGGGCGCGGGCGCGGTGGTGGGTCTGGGCACCGACGGGGCGGCATCCAACAATGGCCTCGATCTCTTCGCCGAAGCGCGTCTGGCCGCGCTGCTAGCCAAGGTCACGTTCGAGGATGCGATGGCGTTGCCGGCGCCGCGAATCGTGGAGATGGCGACGCTCGGCGGCGCCCGGGCCCTCGGCCTCGATGCCGCGGTCGGCAGCATCGAGCTCGGCAAGCGCGCCGATCTGGTCGCCTTGCATGTCGAGAATGCCGCCATGCAGCCGCTCTACGACGCGCACGCGCAACTTGTCCACAGCGCTGCCGGAGCGCATGTCACGCATACGTTCATCGACGGCCGGCTCGTCTACGAGAACGGCGCCCATCTGAGCCTAGACATCGACGACGTGCTCGCCCGCGCCGGAGTGTGGCGCGAGCGGATCGGCGGTGCGCCGTGATCAACGCCGACGCTGCAGAGGTGGCCAAGTTCGAGGCCTTGGCGCACCGCTGGTGGGACCCGGACGGCGAGTTCAAGCCCCTGCACGACATCAACGGGCCGCGCGTGGACTATATTCGCGAGCGCGTCGATGTCGCGAATGCGCGGGCGCTCGATGCCGGCTGCGGCGGCGGCCTGCTCACCGAGGCGCTGGCGGATCTCGGCGCCGATGTCACCGGCATCGACGCCGGTGAAGCGCCGCTCGCCGTCGCCCGCCTGCACGCGATCGAACGCGGCAGCGAGGGCCGCATCCGCTATCTCGCCGCCACGCCGGAGTCCTTCCTGGCCGAGGAAAAGCCCGCGCCGTTCGATCTGGTCACCTGCCTCGAAACGCTGGAGCATGTCCCCGATGTCGGTTCCAGCGTCCGAGCGCTGGCGCGACTGACCGCATCCGGCGGCGACGTGGTCCTCGCGACCATCAACCGCACCCCCGCCGCCTTCGCCTTGGCCATCGTCGGCGCGGAGTACGTGCTCGGCATCCTGCCCAAGGGCACGCATCGCTACGAGAAGCTCATCCGTCCGTCGGAACTCGCCCGCGCCTGCCGCGACGCAGGTCTCGAAGTGGTGGACATCACCGGGGTGCGCTACAACCCGTTCACGCGCCGCTGCACGCTGAGCCACGACGTGAGCGTGAACTACCTGCTGCACGCCCGGCGGCCGGCGCACTGACCGCCATGGCCGTCTACCAGCCGCCACAAGACCTGCTCGCGGGGCGCACCGTGCTGGTCACCGGCGCCGGCGACGGCATCGGTCGCGTCGCCGCCCTCGCCTATGCCGAACACGGCGCGAACGTCGTGCTGCTGGGCCGTAAGCGCAGCAAGCTGGAGAGGGTGTTCGATCAGATCGAGGCGACCACGGGCACCCGGCCGGTGATCGTGCCCGCGGACCTCGCCCACTTCGGCGAAGAGTCCGCGGCGGCGCTCGCGGAGGCGATTCAGGGCGACTACGGCCGCCTCGACGGCGTGCTGCACAACGCCGGCGGCCTAGGACCGCGCAACCCCATCGCCCACTATCCCTTGCAGGACTGGAACGCGGTCATGCAGGTGAACGTCACCGCCGCGTACACCCTCACCCAGGCGCTCTGGCCGCTGCTCGATGCGGCCGGCGATGCCGCGCTGATCTTCACCTCGTCCGGCGTCGGCCGCGTCGGGCGCGCCTACTGGGGCGCCTATGCCGTCTCCAAGTTCGCCGTCGAAGGGCTGGTGCAGGTACTGGCCGACGAGGTGCGCAAAGCGGGCCGCATCCGCGTCAACTCCCTGAACCCCGGCGCCACGCGCACCGCGATGCGCGCCGCCGCCTACCCGGGCGAGGACCCGGCGACGCTGCCGCAAGCCGAGGCGCATATGGCACTCTACCTTTATCTGATGGGGCCGGACTCGCGCGGCGTCAACGGCCAGCAGTTCGACGCCGCGTCCTGGACCGGCCCGCAACAGAGGAGACGGTGATGGGCAAGGTGCTGCCGGCGACGGTCCTGGCGGCGACGCTGATGTCCGGCTGCGCCTCGGCGCCCCGCAGCCCCACGGAGACGTTCGTCATCCGCACCACGCCGTCCGGCGCCCAGGCCTCGTCGACCCAAGGCTGGGAGTGCGTCACCCCATGCAGCGTGAAGATCTCCCGCCGCGGTGATTTCGTGGTGGCGCTGCGCAAGGACGGCTATATGACCAAGACCGTGCGCGTCCGCTCCGTGGCCGCTGCGCCGGAGCCGAACATGGGCAGTCGCGTGGCGGTCAACACCGGGCTCATCGGCTCGGCCGCCAAGGGCCTGCTCGGCACGCATCTCGAGCATCAGCCGAATCCGCTTGTGGTGGAACTGGACGAGGAACCGTAGCTCTCAAGGGCCGATTTGTAAGACATCGCCCCGACTTCTTGTAAGACATCGGCCCGACCTGTTCCAACGCCGCCCGTGCATGGCTATGTTCCGCCGCCCCGTGCCGAACGCGGCACTCCCCGCGGACTCCGGCGATGCGCAAACTAGACGAGGCATCGAAGGCGCTCTTCATCGGCAACGTCGTCGCCGACACGCTGCGCTTGGTGAAGCCGGATCTCGCCGCCCTGCTCGACTTCGACAGCATGGAGGCCCTGCCCACCGAGTACGTGGGCCGGAGCGAGGCTGGCGAGCAGCCCGGCAAACGCTTCGCCGACTCGGTGTTCCGGATCAACTTCAAGGAAGGCTGCCTGCCGCCCGGCGCGACCGCCGCCGCGGGAGGCCGCCCGCCGTACCTGCTGGTGGCGAGCGAGTTCCAGCACGCGAACGACGCCGCCATGCTCGACCGAGTGCGCGAATACGCCGACTGGCAGGACGCACACTACCGCCACCTGAACATCGTCCGTCCCGGCGAGCACCCGGCTCTGCTGCCGCTGGTTTTCCACACGGGGCCGGATCGTTGGTCCGCGGCGGATGGGCTGGAGCTATACCGCACCTTGCCCGCGGCCGCAGTCGCGCAGTTGGCACCGCACCAACGGCTGGCGTATATTCGGATCGAAGCTGGCAAGCGCGCAACGCTCGCCCCACCGCAGGCCAATCGGCTGGGGGGCGGTTATGCGGCTGACCGGGGCCGCGACGGGCCGGGAACTGCTGGCGTGCCTGCTGCGAGAGTGGCGGCGCTTCGGCGGAGATGCGAACTCCTCATTCCGCCGCGGGATGCGCGAGTGGACTCAGCAGATCATGCTTGGCTTCGGGGCTTCCAGCGTGGAGCTGCCGAGTTTCGAGGAACTGGAACGAGCGACCGAGGACGACAGGATGGAGTACCTACTGGAAGACCACATCCGGGAATGGCGCGCGGAACTGCACCGCGAAGGCATCGCGCAGGGCGTCGAGCAGGGCATCGCGCAGGGCATCGCGCAAGGCGTCGAGCAGGGTATCGCGCAAGGCGTCGAGCAGGGCATCGCGCAAGGCGAGCGCAACGCCCTCGAGCGATTGGCTGGACGTCGTTTCGGCGCGGGCGCCGCACGCAGACTGTCGGCGGCGCTGAACGGCGCACCGAGTCGGCAAAGGCTGGACGAACTGGGCGACCTCATCGTCCTCTGCCGGACGACCGAAGAGTTCGTCGGCAAGCTCGACGGCTGAGCAACTGCCATGCATCAAACGCACCACCTCAGCGGGCCGACCGGTCCGCGAACGGACCGGAGCGAACTGGTACGACCAATCGAGGACGACAGGATGGAGTACCTACTGGAAGATCACATCCGGGAATGGCGCGCGGAACTGCACCGCGAAGGCATCGCGCAAGGCGTCGAGCAGGGTATCGCGCAAGGCGTCGAGCAGGGCATCGCGCAAGGCGAGCGCAACGCCCTCGAGCGATTGGCGGAGCGTCGTTTCGGCGCCGGCGCGGCGCGAAGGCTGGCGGCGGCGCTGAGCGACGCACCGGGTCGGCAGAGGTTGGACGAGCTGGGCGACCTCATCGTCGTCTGCCGGACGGCGGAGGAGCTCGTCGGAAGGCTCGACGACTGAGCGGCCGACACGCCTCGAAAGGCCGCATCAACCGAGTGATCGGTCCGCACGAGGGCGACCGGCAGGCCTCCGCGCACCGTCGCCACCGAGCATGCGCCGCAGCTTGGCGGCTTCCGCCACGTAGGACAACCGCAGCAGCGCGGCTGTCAGCGGGTGCCGGCGGCGACGCTCGCCGGGAAAGACGACCTCGGCAGGAATCTGCACGCGCGCATCGACCCTCAGAAACGCGAACACCCGGCCGAGCGTCCGGTCGTGCTCTTGGCGCAGGTCGCGGCTGTCGAGCACCAACACCTGCTGCGCCGGGAAGTGGCGGTAGAGGCTGCGCAGCTGCCCACTGTAGCGGCCGCGCGCTCGGTACGCATGGTCTCGAACGGCAGAGTGCGCCGCGCGCGCGTCCTTGCAGCGCATGAGCCGGAACGGCTCCGCGAGCAGCGCCAGCCACAGCGGCCAGCGTTCGAGACCCCGGCTGCGCTGCATCGCGTGGCTTGAGATGGCCCGTTCCACCGGGTCCCGCAGCAGCACGATGAGGCGCAGTTCGGGGTTGTAGCGCTTCAGCTCGGCGGCCACCTCCGGCAAGAACAGATAGATCGGCGTCGCCTCGCCGCGCCGCCGCGCCGCCGGACAGTGCTCGAACTCGGGCGCATAGCGGGTGTCGATGTCCGCTTGGTTCCACTCTTCCGAATAGTCCGGCGCATCGAACAGATGCACCTCCTTGCGCGCGGACATGCCGATCTCCGGATGCCGACCGAGGAACCGCGCCAACGCCGTCGTACCCGCCTTTTGGGCGCCGACGATCATGAAATCCACCAGCGGCGGCGAAAGCGCCGGCACCGGTGCCGAGCGGCGCAGCGTCGCGGCCCAAAGCCTGTCGATGTCGGCGAGCACAGCCAGGAACCGCTCGCGTTCGTTCTGGAGCGCATGCGCCCGGACCGTCTCGGCGGCCGCCCGGCAGAGCGCCGCCTTGGCTTGCGCAGCCAGCGCCAGCGCCGCCCCGACCTCCTTCGCCATCGCCTCCGGCTCGGCTCCGGCGACGAGGCAATTCTCGCCATGCCGACAGAAGCTCCGGTTGCCGACGGCGTCGAGCGTCACTGTCACGCAACCGGCGGCCATTGCCTCCAAGGCAGGCAGGTAGAACCCCTCCTCGGCATCGGGCAGGCAAACGGCGACCTCGGCTTGCCGCAGCACGTCCAGGAACACCGCCCGCGGCAGGAAGCCGCTGAGCAGCAGGTGCCGCACGCCCGCCCCATGTAGACGCTGCGACAGCGCAGTCGCCAGCGCCGGGCGCTTGTAGCCCACCACGACGACCGACTCCCGACGCGGGGCGGGGAACTCGCCAGCCTCCACTGGGGCCAGATCCACGCCGTTCGGGATCACGACCACCTCGCCGTTCGCCGCGCCGCTCCGGGTCAGCGCGTCCGCCACTTCCTGGCTGACGCAAATGCGCACCGCGCGGTGGCTAAGGTAGCGATGCAGTTCGCTTCCCTCGCGGGCGTGGCGCACCGCCTGGATCAGGTTCAGGCGCGGATTCGGCGCCGCATCGAGCCCGGTTCGCGTCAGGTAGCGCCAGTCCGTGCCGGCGAGGAACAGCACGTCGCGCGCACTCGGCGTCCACTGCGCAGCGGTCTCGCCGAGGCAAAGACCCCAGAGCTTCTGCCGCTCCGCCCGTCGCGTCTCGCGCGCAGGCCCGGTGAAGACGATGCGCGGCAGGAAGCCGGCGGCGCGCCGCACATGGTCCACGTAGTGCGCGTGCTTCAGGTTGCCGCCGGTGAGGCCGCGATAGTCGCGGTGGAACCAAACGGTGCGCGGTTCGCTGCGGGCCATGTCTTGCGATGCGGCCGCGCCGGCGCCTGTGCGCTTCAGACCTTCATGTCCGGCGCGCCGCCCATGCCGACGGCGGGAAACGACTCCTCGTCTTCATCGCCGCCGCGGTCCACCCACTTCGCGCGCCGCTTGTCGCCGGACGCCGTCTCGCCCGTGAGCTCGGCAGCCACCTTGCTGTCCTGGAACTGCAGTTCGTGGAGCGTGTAGTAGATGCCCCGGTGGGCGATGAGCTCCTCGTGGGTGCCGAGCTCCTTCACCGCGCCGTGGTGCAGCACGAGGATGCGATCGCACTCCTGGATGGTCTGCAGGCGGTGGGCGATGATGATGGAGGTGCGGCCCTCGGTGAGCTTGTGCAGCGCATCCTGGATGACGAGTTCCGTGCCCGTGTCGATGCTCGACGTGGCTTCATCGAGCACGAGGATTTCCGGGTCCGACGCCAGCACGCGGGCGAAGGCGAGTAGCTGCTGCTGGCCCTGCGACAGGTTGTGCCCACGCTCCGCCAGTTCGGTCTCGTAGCCGTTGGCGAGGTCCTGGATGAACGGATCGGCGTTCACCACCCTCGCTGCCCAGACGGCGCGTTCCCTTGAGATGTCCGGGTTGTTCAGGGAGATGTTCTCCAGCACCGTGCCCGAGAAGATGTGGAAGTCCTGCAAGACCACCCCCACGCGCCCCCGCAGATCGCTGCTCGCGATGCGGTTCACGTCCGTGCCGTCGAGGAAGATCATGCCGTCGTCGAAATCGTAGAAGCGCGCCAGCAGGCGGATGATGGTGCTCTTGCCGGAGCCCGTCGGGCCGACGATGGCCAGCTTCTCGCCCGGCGCGATCTTGAACGACACGCCGTGCAGCACCGGCTCGCCGCCCGGATAGGCGAACCGGGCATCCCGGAACTCCACTTCGCCGCGCAGCCGCGCCGGCAGCGCCACCGGGCGCTTCGGCTCGTGCAGCCGCTCGTCCCAGTCGAGTGCCTGGAAGATGCGCTCGCCGGACGCCATGGAGCGGAACAGCGTGTTGAAGAAGCGGCCCACGGACTCGACCGGCATCACCAGCATGTTGATGAGCTGGGTGAAGAGGATCAGGACGCCGAGGCTGATGGACTCCTGCACCACCTGGCCGCCGCCGAACCACAGGATGGATACAGTGGCGACGCTGGCGAGGCTCATGTTGAAGGTCTCGAACACCACCTCGTAGTTGATGGCGTGGAACTCGTGGCGGCGGTTGGCCTTGTTGAGTTCCCCGTACTGGGCCGAGTTCATGGCCTCGCGGCCGCTGATCTGCACCACCTCGATGCCGATCAGGTCCTCCTGCATGTACTGGTTGAGCGCCGAGACCGAGTCCCGGATGCGCCGGAACGCCTGGCGCATCACGCGGCGGAAGTAGTAGGTGGCGACTGCCGTGACGGGCACCATCAGAAGGCCGATGCCGGTCAGGTAGACGCTCATGTCGAGCATGATGGCGAGGTACAGGAAGAACTGGAACACAACCCCGGCCCTGCCCACGAAGCCGACCAGCAGCTCGAAGAGGTTCTCCACGTCGTTCGTGACGCGGGTCATCACCCGACCGACGGACACATGGTCGTAGAACGACGCCGGCTTGCGCTCCAAGGACGCGAAGAGGTCGATGCGCAGATCCCGCAGCGTCTTCAGCGCCCCGCTGGTGAGCAGCAGATGCTGCGCGAGATTGACGATCATCAGGCTGAAGAAGATGACGATGTACATCACCAGCACAGCCGTCAGCGGCTGCGCGGACATGGTCTCCGTCAGCCAGTTCATGGTGAACATCAGCCCGTCGTAATACCACGGCCCCTGCTCCGCCACTTGCGTCGGCACGAGGATGCCGTCCACCACCACGCGGTAGTGCAGCACCGGCATCAGCGCCGAGAGGCCGGCGCTGACGATGATGAGCGACGCCGCGGTGATCAGCGTGATGCGGTACGGCCGCGCCCACTTCAAGAGGCGCAGGAACAGGCGCACGTTGAGCGCCTGATGCGTCAGTTCGGCATCGAAGGCCGCGTAGTTTCTTTGCGGCTCCACGCGCTTGGCGGCGCCGTTCATGCGTCCCCCGCTACGGCCTGCAGCTCTTCGTCCGCGCCGAGGTCGTGCAGCAGGGCGCTCTTGCGCGAACGGTCGCGATCCTGGTTGCTCTGCACGGCTTCGAGCTCGGCGTAGTAGCCGCCCTTGGCGAGCAGTTCCTCGTGGCTGCCGGACTCGCGCACGCGGCCGTTGTCGATCACGTAGATGCGGTCCGCGTGGCGGGCGGTGGAGACCCGATGCGAGATCAGGAGAGTCGTCTTGCGCCCGCGCAGGCGTTGCAGGCCGGAGAGGATCTGCTCCTCGGTCTCGGTATCGACGCTGGAGAAGCAGTCGTCGAGCAGCAGCACTTTGGCGTCCCGGATGAGGCCCCGCGCCAAGGTCGCCCGCTGCTTCTGCCCCCCGGAAAGGGTGATGCCGCGCTCGCCCACCACGGTGCCGAGGCCGTCCGGCAGGTCTTCGCGCACGGTGCGGGCAAGCCCCGCCGCATCGACCGCGGACCAGATGGCGTCATCGCCCCGCTCGGGCTCGTCGTAGGTGAGGTTCTCGCGCAGCGTTGCGGAGAACAGGAACGGATCCTGCGGCACCAGGGTGACCAGTTCGCGCAGCCGCAGCACCGGGAAGTCGCAGATGTCGCGGCCGTCCAGGAAGACGGTATCCGGCGGCGTATCGAGCAGCCGCACCGCGGCCTTCAGGATGGTCGACTTGCCAGAGCCCACGCGGCCGAGCAGAGCGATGGTCTCCCCCGCGTTCACGTCGATGTCGATGCCAGCGATGGTGGGACGCGGGGCGCCGGGATGCCGGTAGTGGAAGTTGCGGAACTCGAGATGGCCTTCGATCACCTTGGGCGGCTCGAAGTGGGGATCGTCCTTCACCTCCGGCTCGGCATCGAGTACCTCGAAGATGCGCTCGGTGCCCGCCGCCGCGGCGACGAACATCGACAGCGCCCAGCCGATCTGCGTGACGGCATGGGTCATCATCATGAGGTACGTGGAGAAGGCGAGCCAGGTGCCGAGCGAGAGCTCATCGTTCAGCACCATGAGGCCGCCGTAGAACATGATGATGAGCGGCGAGATGGTGGTGAGCATGGACATGGCGACGTCCATGAACTGCTGGTAGCGCGTCGCCCGGTAGAACTTCTGCGCGTAGACCGTGCTGGCCCGCTTGAAGCGATCGATCTCGTGGTCCTCTTGCGCCATCGCCTGGATGGTGCGGATGCCGTTGAGGTTCTCCTGGGTGAACGAGGTGACCCGCGCCATGGCCTCCTGCCGCTCGCGGTAGTAGGGGAACATGCCGCGCGCCATCAGGAAGCCGGTAAGCGCCACGAACGGCAGCGGAATCAGCACGAAGGCCGTCAGCTTCGGCGACATGGCGAGCATGAAGGTGAGCGCCGTGCCGAGCGTGAACACCACGGTGGCGATCTGCACCCAGCCGAACGACACCGCCATGCGCACCATGCGCACATCGTTCACGGCCCGGGACATGAGATCGCCCGTATCGAAGCGGTTGAAGAAGGTCGGCCCTTGGTACTGGATGTGGTTGAAGAGGCGCTTGCGCAGGTCGTAGGAGACCGAAATGGAGATGCGCCGCAGCACGCGCCTGGAGAAGATGTGGATGCCCGCCTGAACGAGCACGATGCCGAGGATGCCGAGCGCGGGAAGCTGGTAGTTGGCGAGGATCTCCGGGTCTTCCAGGCTGTCCACCGCGATCCTCATGAGCTGCGGCACGAGGTTGAACAGGAGCCGCGTCAGCAGCAGCCCGACGATGGCGAGGCCCAGCACCCAGGCGTAGCGACGAACGTAGGGGAAGAGCCGCTTGAGGTGCCCCAAGTGCTTGAAGGACGACCGCTCCCGCGCCGCCGAGCTCATGTAGCCGCCGGTGCGCATGCCGCCTCTCACAGACTCTCCCGGCCCGGTCGCCCCGACCGTCCGTCAGGCAGCGCCGAAAGGCAAAGGCCTGGTCGGTTGCGGGCGGTGAGCGTGTCGGCGATTGGCAAAACGGCGCGGGGGTTGCAGGGCAAGGGAGGGATTCTACACCCACCGGGTGCATCGATGCACGATCACGGCGCGTACGGTGCGAAGTGCGAGGCGGACGCGCGCCGCTTCAGCAAGTTCAATCCGTGAAGAACGCTGCGCGTAGGTCCGCCACGGCTACGAAGCGGCTCGCCTGCCGGTAGATGCCGGACACCGTCCCTAGCGGCAACGAGCGGTGCATGGGTACGACAAGTGTTTCGCGTTCGCCAGAGCTTGAGACCCGCACTAGCTTGGCGTGGCTGCCCCGCATCGATACGACCTCGAAGCCGAACCCCTCAAGCGCACGAACGACCTGCCGGGAAGACAGACGCCTCAGCCGAGGCATCAGTGCGCGGCCAACGACGTGTCGAAAGTCACCGACAGCCGCGACGGAGCGAGATCGTGTGCGGCCGGTTCCTCGTCTTCGAAGTAGAGATCGAGAGCTTCACGCAGGTTGTCGAGGGTCTCGTCGAGCGACAGTCCTTGGGTGACGACGGCGACCTCGAGGCACTCCGCCACGTACCAGCCCTCGCTCTCGGAGATCACTGCGTGGATGGCCTCGCGCCCCGTCGACAGCAGGGACTTGGCGCGGGCAGCAGGCTTCGGCGGGCGGTACGCCTCGGCGAGCCGATACCTGCCTTGCCCAACCCGCTCGAAGTACGACCAGCGGCTGCCGTGATGGGGTGGCGCGTCTACGCAGCACCGGCTGCACACATGCGTCCGCACCGTTCCGGCGTTCAGATCCGGCAGCGCCGCGACGATCTCGGCGACGGAAAAGGTCCTGTCCGGCTGCAACGCACTAAGTCGCTGTGCAGCCGCGAGCACTTGATCGTGAATCGCCATTTGGGGCAGCCTTGTGTAACACCAATTACACAATCTTACACCCCATGGTCGGGTGAAGAAAAGAGAGAAAACACATTAATATCAGTGCCTTAGTCGACGAGACTTAGCATGCGCACGGTGACGCCGACTGCGCTGGCCCGGGGCGCTCCGTGGGCGCACTTTGCTCCGGTGCGGTTAGTCGAGCCTCGTATGCATCTGAAAGCCGCAATCGGGAAACCTCTCCGACAGGTCGTCTGCGACGCGTCGTAGCCGCCGGAACTGCTTGCCATCGGTAAGGTCGATGCTTGCAGTCGACAGAGTGCTGAAGAGCAATAGCTCCAAGGCAAGGGCTGGTGCCCCCGGGACGGGAGGGCTAGTCCTGCCCTTGTAGTCGACAGCACTGGCCCAGCCCGCTTCGACGGTGTAGCCGGAGACCCCCATGGCCCCGGTCTTCTGCATGAAGTCCCTAAGGCGCGGCTCCGGCGCGTTCAGGACTTCACAGCCCCCGAAGTGGACCAAGCAGTCGTCGCACGAATCCTCAAGGTGGACGGCAAGCTGTTCAAGCGTAACGGCATGTTCCTCGGAAAGGTGGACCTCACCCGGCGCACCATGAGTCGCGACATAGAGTATCGAGCCGAAGTCACAACGGTGCCATTCGGCATCAAGGAAGTAGACCAACTCGTCAGTGGTCGCGCAGTCACGCCGTGCGTACTCCCACTGATCCATACCGCGGAGGCAGGCCAGCATCGGTTCTACCGACGGCTCAACGACCCTGTTGCCGTAGTCCCAATGTCCTTCAATACAGTAGATGCGCTTGGCTTTTTTCAAAGTTGCTCCCAACGCGGAGGGATCAGCTCACGCGAGACCGACCGACAGTAACATGGACTGGCCGATTGCGCCGATGTACAAGCTGCCGAGCTGCCGGACTCGCCTTGGGGGCTAAGCAGCAGCACATCAGCGGTCGCCCCAAGCGTCGAATGCACAGTCCACCGTGCCCGGCTGGTACCCTTGCCTCGCCACCTGAGCTCAGGCCGCTATGTCCGACCAGTGCGCAGCAGCCACGTAGCGGGCCAAGTGCTGGACGTTCGTCGTCGCGACGACTACATCGTCTCGGCCCATCGTGTCGGCTTGGGCGGCAAGGATCACGTCGACATCAAGGGCCTCGTCCGGAGCCGTCGGGCGTCCCGCTCGGCGAGCATCCGCCCACAGACTCGCCGCCCGTCGCATTGCCGCCGTCGTGATCGCCAGATAGCTCGTCTGGCGGGCCTAGCGGACAGTGCGTCGAGCCGGTCGATGCCCCGTGTTCGACCCGCTCGAATGAGTTCGCGTCGTAGTTCGTAGTCGACGATTTCCGGGACGACGAACGTCGCACCGGCTACGCGACAGGCCGCAAGCCAACGCATGCAGGCAGCAGTCTGCTCCGATCCTCGGGGGTTCGTCACCAGGCCGAGCGGTCCGCTGTCGAACAGGATCCTTCGCGTCACCAAGTCTTCCCCTTGAGCGCTTCCGGAAAGAGCTTGCGTGCCCCGCTGCGGTTTTCGTCCAGCGACTGGACAATGTGCGCCAAGGTCTCGCGTTGCTCAACCCCATCCTCGGCCATCCAAGACTCAAGCAGCGCGAGCAGCCCGTCCTGGCTGGGGCGGTCCGCCAGGCGCTCGAGTTCTGCGTTGGTGAGATGCGCACCGCTTTTCGCGCAGAGCTGCCAGATCGCGGTGTCTACCAAGACCACCCGCTCCCTAACTGATGCCGCCAGTTGCTCAACGGCAGTCATCGCAATCATCTGGTGCTTGCAGCTCGGGTTGGGCGGTTGCCTGCCAGTGCGTCGCCCGGCGTCGGCGGACCAGGCACCGAAATCCCCGAGCCCGAAGCAGCCCACGGCACGCATGACGTGCCGATCAGGCTTGGCGACGTCGAACCCGAGGTTGCGCAACGTCTCGGCCGCTAACGCGACGCCGAGCGACGGCAGCTTGTGCTCAGATCCATGACCGAGCAGCACGGCGGCGCGCTTGACGTCTCCTTGCGACTGGCGTTGCACGATCCCCGTGAAGTAACTCTCTGCCGTGCCGTTGTCCCGAACGTGCTGCACAAGGCGCCGCGCCGCGTGGATCAGGTAGATGAGGTTGTTCCGCAGATTCATCGAACCAGCCTTGCGCACCTTGAACCAAGGTACGAAGTCCTTGCTGATCGCGTCTTCCGAGAGCGCTGCATAGGCGCTCAAGTCGAACCCTTGGAAGAGCTCGCCGAGCCCCGGCCGGATGGCCTCCACCTTGGCCCAGTCGTTGTTGGCGGACACCACCGCCAAAACCAGCGCCTCGAAGACAGCGTCGTCCGAGCAAGCGCCTCCGGCCCGCCGACGCTCTCCTGCCTCAATCTGGCCGAAGCTGTCGATGCGCTCGCGCCATGCCGAACAAGAACTGTCCAGACGCCCTTCGATGCGGTGCCAGAGCTCGAGATTGTCCATTGGTCGCGCCGTTCGCACTATGGACGCACAGTCTAATGCACGTCATGAGGGCCCGCTCTTCCAAGGCGACCAACAGAGTGGGTCAGCGGCCGATGCCCGCCTCGAGTGCGCGTTCGAAGCTCACCAAGCGGCGGATGAGAGCGTTGTAGCGGGAGTGGGCGTTGCCCTGGCCGTCTGCGCCGAGGGCCGCGTAGAGCGCCAGTTCCGGCGGCTGCTCAATGCACGCGAGATCGGGGACGTCCAAGCCCGCCGCACGCAGGCGCGGCGCGCCCACCGACACGAGGAGCGCTTCCACGGTCGCCTCGCCGTGTTCAAGCGCTTCGAGGCCCGCGGCCACGAGGTCGGCGCCGGGCAGATCGGGCGGGAATGCGGAGATCGCCATCAGGCCCGGGCGAGCATGGCGAGAGCGGCGTCGAGGCGGGCGCGAAAGCAGCCAGCGTCGATCGCCGGGTAGCGAGCGAGCGACGGCTCGATGGCGTCGAACAGGATGCGAAGTTGCGCGGCGTCGATCAGTCCGAGCCGCTCCATGGCGAGCGCGTCTTCCAGGTCCTGGGCATGGCCGCGTTCGATCTTGGCGAGGGCTTGGGCATAGAAGTCGTAGTGGAGGAAGTCCACCGGGCCGTGCCGAGCGACGAACACGCTTCGACCGCGCCAATCGGGCAGGGCGGGGATGAACTCGTCCGGCGCGGCCAGTTCGATGTTCATATCGAGCGCGTCCTTGGCTCGGGCGATGGCGTCGAACACGCCGGGCGGTTCGGGGTCGAGCTTCAGGTCGACATCGATGGTCGTTTCCCGCCAGCCGACGACCACCGCCGATGCGCCGCCGACCAGATAGATGCGCCCCGGCCCGGCCGCTTCCGTGCCAATGCGCCGCATCAGTTCGGCGACTTTCCGCGCACCGCTCGTCGCACGGGCCATCGCGCCCGCTCAGGCCGCCGACGTGGTCTGCAACTCCACGAACGCACGGTAGTAGCCGTCCGGCTTCGCCATGAGTTCGTTGTGGCTGCCCTGCTCCATGACGCGGCCCTCTTCGAGGAAGACGATCTTGTCGGCGTGGGCGATGGTGGAAAGGCGATGGGCGATGATGATGACCAAGCGGTCCTTCGCCGCCTCGTGCAGGGATTGCACCAGATACTGCTCCGTCTCCGGGTCCAGCGCCGATGTCGGTTCGTCGAGGATCAGCACCCGCGAATCGCGCAGGAGGCCGCGGGCGATGGAGATGCGCTGCTTCTGGCCCACCGAGAGCTTGCTCGCCGCGGCGCCGCCGAGCTTGGTGTCGTAGCCTTCCGGCAGCGAGGCGATGAACTCGTGGATGCCGGCGGTTCGGGCCACGCGCTCCACCTCCTCCATGCTGGCATCCGGCTTGCCGTAGCGGATGTTGTCGAGGATCGAGTCGGAGAAGAGCTGCGTCTCTTGGAAGACGTAGGTGACTTGGGAACGCAGGCTCTCCAAGGAGAGGTCGTTGACCAGGTAGCCATCGACTCGCACCACGCCCTCCGTCGCCAGGTGGTAGCGCGGGATCAGGTAGGCGAGGCTGGTCTTGCCAGCGCCGGTGGGGCCGACGAAGGCGACGATCTGCCCGACGTTCGCTTCGAGATCGATGCCTGCGAGCGCGCGGCGCCCGTCGGGATAAACCAGGCCGGCGCCCTCCATCGAGACGCCTCGCTCGATGGGCGGCAGCACGGTGCCGCCGAGGTCCGCTTCGGCCGGCAGGTCCATCATCGCGAAGACGCGACGCATCCCGGCGACGTTGTCCTGGAAGCGGATCCAGAGGATGCCGAGCGAGCGCGCGGGGCCGATCAGGTAGCCCCAGAAGACGAACATGGCGGCGAAGTCGCCCGGCGTCATCACGCCGTTGATGATGAGGCCAAGCAGGTAGACGAAGAACGCCGTTTGCAGCAGGGCCGTGATGAACTCCCACACCCGTGGGATCAGCATCCACATCAGCGCGACGCCGCGGAAGCGGCGGAACGACTCCTTGCTGTCGCCGTCGAAGCGGTTCCGCTCCGTTGCGTTGGCACCGAGTCCCTGCACGGCGAGCACGTTGTCCATGCCCTCCTCGATCGTGCCCGTGGTGAGCGAGCCCGCTGCCCGCGCGGCCTGGCCGCGGCGGCGCACCATGGACGAAAACAGGCTCGTGCCGATCACAACGCCGACGAAAAGGCTCATCGACAGCCAGAACACCTCCGGCATGGTCGGATAGGTCGCGAGCAGCGTCACCCCCGCCTGGATATAGAGCACCGTAGACATGATCGGTGTGTGGGTGGTCTCGTAGAAAATCTCCGAGACCTGCGGCGCGTCGTACATGACACGGTAGATCGAGTCGCCGATCCGCTGCTCTTCGAGCTGCGTCACCGACAGTGCGCCAATGCGACTGAAGAGCTGCGCCCTGAGCGTATGGTTGAGCGCTTGGCTCAACCGCGAGTTGACCTTGAACTCGATATAGCCCCAGACGCCGCCGAACTCGCTGCCGCCGCCATGGATGGTGTTCTCGACTTGCGTGGCGTAGTCATGGCCGCCCGCGAGACCAGCCTCGACGCCATCGTTGTAGCCGGTGATGTAGCGGCCGATCAACAGCACCAGGGTGACGCCGAAGGCGGTTAGGAAGATCAGTATCTCCAGCGGCGACCAGCCTTGGGCCAAGTCGATCACCGGCTGCCAGTAAGGGGGGTAGCCCTGCGCCTCCTCGATCGGCATGCCGAGGATCACATGGTCGGTGAGCATCTTCGTGGGCCACGGCAAGAGCCCCAAGCCGATGGCGTAGGCGCTCAGCTTCAACGCGAACTTGGCGATGTAGCGCCACAGGAAGAAGCGGATGTAGCGGGCGCTGCGCACGATGATCGCGAACGCTTCGGCATTGCTGATCCGCGTGCTGGTGTCGAGTCCGCTGGCGCGAGCATCGAGCTCCTTCAGCGCCTGCCGGCGGCGGTCGCGCCGCGTCGTGATGGCGGACTCCGCCACGGCTAGCAGCCCTCCGGGTGCATGGCGTCGGCACCGCACCACATCATGCCGTCAGCCTCCGGCTGGTGTCGGTCAGGGTCGACTCCGCCTCGACGAATGCCCGATAGCGGCCGCCGTCAAGCTGCATGAGCGCGTCGTGACTGCCGCTCTCGACGATGCGGCCACCATCGAGATAGAGGATATTGTCGGCCCGGCGGATGGTCGATATGCGATGCGTGATCAGGAAGATCGCCCGACCAGCGCTGCCATCGTCGCTGCGAGCCCAGGTCGCCAGGTTTTGCAGGACGCGCAGCTCGGTCGCCGCATCGAGCGCCGCAGTGGGCTCGTCGAGCACCAGAATCGGCGTGTCGCGCACTACCGCGCGGGCGATGGAAAGGCGCTGGCGCTGGCCCGTGGAGAGCTTGCCCCCCCGGTCCGAGAGCACAGTGTCGAGGCCGCTCGGCAGCCCTTCGACGTACTCTTCCATTGCGGCGACGTGGATCGCATTGCGGACCTGCTCCTCGGTGGCACTCGGCGCCACGTAGCGAATGTTGTCCCGCACGGACATGGCGAACAGGACATTCTCCTGCAAGGCGATGGCGATGGCGCTGCGCAGGCTCGCGATCCGGTAATCGCGCACATCGCGTCCGTCGATGGTGACGCGGCCTCGGTCGGCGTCGAAAAGCCGCAGCAAGAGCGCCATGAGCGTGCTCTTGCCGGAACCCGTGGGGCCGATGATGGCGGTGATCGAACCGGGGCCGGCGGCGAAGTTCACATCGCTCAGCACCGGTCGCTTCGGTTCGTAGGCGAAGCTCACGTCCTCGAAGCGGATCTCGCGGGCAAGGCCCTTGAACTCCTTGGCATCCGGTCGGTCCTGCACGTCCGGCTCGATGTCGAGAATGTCGAATACGCGCCGCAGGCCCATGGTCAGGTCCTGGGCGGTCATCCAGTCGCGCAGTAGCTTGCGGATGTCGCCGCTCGACTCGTGGAACTGGTCGCGCGTCCAAGTGAAGCTCGCCAAGTTCCAGACCACGAAACTTAGGCCCACGAGGGCAAGCAACTCGACGAACCAAGTGGGGTTGCCCTGGAAGGCCCACCACGCCATGAAGGACGTCCCGCCGGCCATGAACAGCGCCGCTATGGTGTACATGACGATGGTGACGATGGCGATCAGGTGCTTGACCCGAAATGCAGCGTTGAAGGCGACCACGGAGTCGTCCTCAAGGCGTCGCTGAGCGCGGCCGGCCGTGCCGAAGGCCTTGATCAGCTTGATCGAAGAGAAACTCTCCTGGATGGTGGACGTGACGTCCGAGGTCGCCTCGCGATAGACCAATGCGCGCACGCGCATCCGCGGCATCGCCCAGTATGCCCAGAGGAGGGCCGGAGCGACCAGCACGCCGGCGGCGAGCCCTAGCCACGGGTTCAGGATCGTCACCAGGACGACGCAGCTGTAGTAGCTCATCATGGCCAGCGTCATGCCGATGATGTGGCCGACCACTGCCGTCACCATGGCGCTGTCCTGATAGATGCGGAAGATGGAGTCCCCGGTGCGGTGGTCGCTGTGGTAGCTGAGCGAGAGCTGGTGCCAGCGGGAAATCAACGCCACCCGCAGGTCCTGGTTGATGCGCTGCATGATCCACATGTTGTAGTAGGGATTGATGATGCTTAGCGGCATCTGCAACAGATACGAACCAAGTGCCCAGTAGACATAATTCCATCTCAGGTCGAGACGCTGCTCCTTGGTCAGTTCCTCAATGCTGCCAACCGCGAGTTCCGGGTAGCCAAGAAGCTTGGCGAGACCGGGCGCCAGCGGCTCCGCCTGCAAAAGGCTCTGGTTGAGCAGGTCCGCGAGGATCAGGGTGACTACGATGTTGATGCCACGCTGCAGGAAGTTGATCGCGTAGAAGTACACGAGGTGCGTGCCAACGCGGGCGCGGAACTGGATCTGCCCGCCATGCAGGCGGAACTGCACCATCCATCCCGTGATGCAGGCGATCGTCACGACGACCGCATACAGCGTCGACGGCATGCCTTCAATGAAGAAGCCGCCCGCCACGTTCGTGAGGATGCAGCCGATCACGACGCCGATGGTGCCGACCATCTGCGAGCGCCCTTGGGTCAGCGCCATGAAGAACATGCTGACCACCGTGGCGATGACCGGCACGTACAAGAGCACCATGGGCCAGGCCAGCGTGCTCGGCATCCAGCCCGACATCGGTCCCAGCAGAGCCACCGCAGCGACCAGAAACGGCGCATAGCCGAAGCGGTAGCCCTCGCCGCTCACCATGTCCGCGACTTCGGGCCGGATGCCGCCCCCCGGGCCGGGGTACCACCAATGGCCAAGCAGCTGCGGGCGGATGTAGGGCCACGACCGCAGCAGCAAACGCATCACATCGAGGAAGCCGCTGTCGTCGCTGGCGAGGGCGCGGTCCCGCTCGACCGGGATCACGCCTTCGTTGAACATGGGCAGCGCCTTGGCGCGGGCTTGGTTGGCGATCAGATCGGCTTCGCTGGACATGCCTGCTTCGACCTAGCCGCGCTGCCGATGGGAGGGTGCGCACGCACGGAGCGGCGGATCAGCCCTGAGCATCCTGTGAGTCCCTCCCCGTCGCCGAGCGACCCTGCGCCCGCGCCGAGAGTCGAACCTAACAGCGTTGCGCCGCAACGCCAAGGGCTATTCGGCATTTTTCATCCAACGGCTCTGCCAGCATGCACCGTCTCGTAAAGGTGGCAGGCCACCGCCTGTTCTTGCGCGGCGCCGCGCGGGCCCAAGCCCGGCGCGTCGGCGCGGCAGCGCGCCATGGCCTGCGGGCAGCGCGGGTGGAATGGGCAGCCGGGCGGCGGGTTGCGGGCGCTCGGCACTTCGCCAGCGATGAGATCGTCCTCCGGGTCTCCCGGCGCCGTGGGATCGGGCACCGGCACGGCGTTCAGCAACGCCTGGGTGTAGGGATGCCGGGGCGCGGCGAAGAGCGCTTCGGCGGGTGCGACCTCGACGAGCTTGCCGAGATACATGACGCCGATGCGGTCGCTGATGTGGCGCACCACCGAGAGGTCGTGGGCGATGAAGAGATACGTCAGCCCCAGCCGCTCCTGCAGGTCCATCAAGAGGTTGATGACCTGCGCCTGGATCGAGACGTCGAGCGCCGACACCGGCTCGTCGCAGATCACCAGGCTCGGTTCCAAGGCGAGCGCCCGGGCGATGCCGATGCGCTGCCGCTGGCCGCCGGAGAACTCGTGCGGGTAGCGGCCCGCCATGTCCGGCAAGAGCCCCACGAGGTCCATGAGTTCCGCCACCCGATGCCGATAGGCGGCACGGCTCCCGGCAACGCCGTGGACGGTCAGCGGCTCGCCGATGATGTCCTGCACCTTCATGCGCGGGTTGAGGGCGCCGAACGGGTCCTGGTAGACCATCTGCATCCGCCGCCGCAGCGGGCGCATCTCGGCGCGGTTCAAGTGCGTTACGTCGCGGCCCTCGAAGACGACGCGGCCGGCCATCGGCTGCAGCATCCTGAGCGCCGCCAGGGCGGTGGTGGACTTGCCGCAGCCGCTCTCGCCGACGAGGCCGAAGGTCTCGCCACGCTTGAGATCGAAGGAGACGCCGTCGACCGCCTTCACCACGCCCACTTCGCGCTGCAGCAGCACGCCTTGGGTGACGGGGAAGTGGACCTTGAGGTCCTCGACCCGGAGCAGAGCGTCGTTCGGATCAGGCATGGAGGTAGCAGGCCGCGGCGTGGTCCGTCCCCACGTCGCCAAGCTCGGGCGGCGTCTCGCGGCAACGGCCCTCGGCATGAGGGCAGCGCGGCGCGAAGGCGCAGCCCGGCGGCAGCGCGGCCAAGTCGGGCGGCTGGCCGTCGATGGCGGAGAGGCGGTCGCCCGCCTCGCCGCCCGTGCCGGGAATGGACGCCATCAGGCCTTCGGTGTACGGATGCGCCGGGCGCCCGTATAGCTCCCGCACCGGCGCCGTCTCGACGATCCGGCCGGCATACATCACCGCCACCCGATCCGCGTAGCGCGCCACCACGCCGAGATCGTGGGTGATGAGTATCAATGCGGCGTTCTCCTCGCGGGTCAGCGCCTTCAAGAGCGCGAGGATCTGCGCCTGCACGGTGACATCGAGCGCCGTGGTCGGTTCGTCGGCGATGATGAGCCGCGGCTGGCAGGCGAGGGACATGGCGATCATGGCCCGTTGGCGCATCCCGCCGGAGAAGTGGTGCGGATAGTCGTTCAAGCGCTCGGCGGCGTCCGGGATGCGCACCCGGTCCAGCAGCGTCGCCGCTCGCGAGTAGGCATCCGGCCAAGACAGGCCCCGATGCAGGCGGATCGGTTCCGCCACCTGCTTGCCGATGGTGAGCACGGGATTCAGGGACGACATCGGCTCCTGGAAGATCATGGCGATGCGGTCGCCGCGCAGCTTGCGGATGGTGGCCTTGTCCAGCCCGATCAGGTCCTGCCCCTCGAAGACGATGCGCCCGCGGTCGATGCGCCCGGCGTCGCCGAGGAGTTGCAGGATCGACAGTGCCGTGACGCTCTTGCCGGAACCGCTCTCGCCGACGATGGCCAGCGTCTCGCCCGGCTGCACGGCCAGCGTCACCGCATCCACCGCCTGCACGGTGCCGCGATCGGTGCGGAACGAGACGGCGAGGTCCTCGATGCTGAGCAGCGGTTCGGCCATGTCAGAAGCCGAGTTCCCGCTTCATGTCCTGATCGATCCACAGCCGGGCGTAGATCGGCCCCGGCCGCACGGCGCCAGCGCGCAGCTCGCCGCCGTAGTTCTTCACCCACGGCCACCAGGCGGTGTAGTTGTAGACAGTCGGCAGCCAGATCGACGGCGCTTCCTGCAGGAGCTTCACGGTGAGTTCGCGGGTCATGCGGATGCGCTCCGCCTCGTCCCGGGTCTGCATCAGCACGTCGATGGCGGCGTCGAACTCCGGCACCGTGTAGAGCGCCGGGTTCCACGTATGGCCGGTGATGAACTTGCGGATCGACGTGGTGGGATTGGTGTGGCCGTTGTTCATGAAGTAGCCGGGACCGTGGTTCCGCGTCGTCATCATGGACAGGAACGAGGCGTACTCCATCGGCTCGATGTCCATGCGCACGCCCACCTTGGCGAGGTAGGCGTCGAGCAGCGGGATGAGGTCCATGTTGCTCGGCGAACAGGTGCAGACCTGCACCTTGAAGCGGAAGCCCTCCGCCACGCCAGCCTCGCGCAGCATGGCGCGCGCCCGCTCCGGCTCGTAGCGGAAGAGTTCCTGCACGGACTCCGGCATGTCCGCCAAGGGCTGGTAGTAGTCGCCGAAGCCCGGATGCTGCGGGTAGGCCATGAGCTCCGCGTGGCCGCCGTAGAAGAGGTCCACGATCTCCTGCTGGTCCACCGCCAGATTCAGCGCACGGCGCACGCGCACGTCGTCGAACGGCGGCTGGTCCATGCGCAGCGCGACGAAGTTGCCGGTGGTGGCGAGCCAGCGCGACCATAGGAGTTCCGGCGTGGTCTCCTTCAGATGGTCCACTGCGATCCAGCGGATGGCCTCCAGGATGTCCACCTTGGCGGTGCGGATGGCGGTCAGATACGTCGCCTCGTCCTTGATGACGCGGTACTTCACCTCGTCGACGAAGGGGATCGGATACGCCTCGCCTTTCAGCGTCTCCCGGTCCCAGTAGCCGTCGTTCCTTGCGTAGGTATGCGAGTTGCCGTGGACGTAGCGGTCCAGACGGAAGGGCCCGGTGCCGATCACGCTGCGCCAATCCTTGGCGTCCATGGCGGCGAGTTCGCGCGGCACGATGGAGGATTGGTAGCCGTAGCCGAACCGATACGGCCACTCGGCGTTGAACTGGTTGAAGCGGAACACCACGGTGCGGGCGTCCCTCGCCTCCACGGCGTCGATGTAGTCCCAGTAGGTCGCCTGCGCCTTCTTCGGGCTGTTGTTCACCAGATTGAACGTGAAAACCACGTCCTCCGCGGTGAGCTCCCGGCCCGCCATCAAGCCCGGCTTGCCGGTGAAGCGGATGCCGGAGCGCAGATGCACTGCCAGGGTGCGCTCATCCTCCCACTCCCAGCGCTCGGCCAGTTCGCCGCGCATCACATCGGTGGGCAGGTAGGCTTCCGCGACGAAGGGATAGTGGCCGCCCTTGCGGACGGACTTGTCGAGGTCCCCGGCGAAGAGCTGCTCGCGCACCATGCCGTAGTCGTGGTTGCTCTTCCACGCCCAGTCCACCGGATCCCAGGACAGCGCCGACAGCGTGACGTACACCGTGCCGACGTTCAGCGTGCCGCCGTACTGCGGCTCCTCCGCGTGGGCACCCCAAGCAACAGCGACTGCGGCAGCGGCGAGCGCAGTCCTCATTGACTCCCCCTCATGCGCGGGTCGAGCAGGTCCCTGAGCGCATCGCCGTAGACGTTGATGGCGTAGACGACGATGGTGAGGCACAGCCCCGGGGCCAAGGCCAGCCACGGCCCCAGGTACATGTAGGTGCGGCCAGCCCCGCTCAGCATAGCGCCCCAAGTCGGCGCCGGCGGCGGCACGCCCAGCCCCAAGAACGACAGCCCCGCCTCCGTCAGGATCACCGCGCCGATGCGCGTGGTGAAAAGCACGATCACCACCGGCATCACGTTCGGCACGATGTGGCGGCGCAGGATGTGGAAGGCCCGGGCGCCGATCGACTGCGCGGCGTGGGTGTACATGTTCTCCTTCACCGTCACCACGGCGCCGCGCACGATGCGCGAGCCGGCGATGCCGTAGAGGAGGCCGAGCACCACCACGATCTGCGGGATGCCCGGCCCCACCACGGAGATGATGACGATCAGGAGCACGAGGTCCGGGAACGTCATCCACGCATCCACGCCGCGCTGGATCGTCATGTCCGTCTTGCCGCCGACATAGCCGGACACCACGCCGATGGCGAGCGAGACGACGGTGGCGAGGCCGGCGGCGAGGAAGGCGACGATCATCGATAGCTGGGCGCCGGCGAGGATGCGCGAGAAGACATCCCGGCCGAGATGGTCCGTTCCCAGCAGGAACTGCAGCGACGGGCCTTCGAGCCGATGCGCGAGGTCCGTCTCGTTGATGCCGTACGGCGCCAGCACGTCCGCGAAGATGCCGCACAGCAGGAAGACGAGGAAGACGATGCCGCCCACTGCGCCGAGCGGCTTGGTGCGCATCATGCGGGCGTGGAAGCCGAGGCCGCCTGCGGGCCGCGGCAAGGCGACGGCGACTTCGCTCACTGGTGGCGCACCTTGGGATCCAGCCACCCGTAGCTCACATCGACCAGCAGATTGATGAGCAGCACGCCCACGCCCACCACCAGAAAGACTCCCGACACCACCGGGTAGTCGCGCTGGAAGACCGCCTCCAAGAGCAGCATCCCCATGCCCGGCACGACGAAGATCTGCTCGAAGATGACCGCGCCGCCGATCAAGAGCGGCGCTTGCAGGCCGATCAGCGTCACCACCGGGATGAGGCCGTTGCGCAGCGCGTGGCGGACGATCAGCAGCGTCTCGCCGACGCCCTTGGCGCGCGCCGTGCGGATGTAGTCCTGGCGCATCACCTCCAGCATCATGGTGCGCGTCATGCGCATGGTCACCGCGGACATCGACAGGCCCAGGAGGATCGCCGGCACCAGCATGTGCGCGAGATTGGCCAGCGGATCCTCGAAGAACGGCGTGTATTCCAGCGCCGGCGCCCAGCGCCACCAGACGGACGGGAAGACCATGACGAGGGTGCCCAGCCAGAAGCCGGGCACCGCCAGCATGATGAGCGAAAACGACCGCGCCACGTAGTCGCCGGCGGTGTCCTGGCGCATGGCCGAGTAGATGCCGATGGGCAGCGCCACGCTGAGCGCGACAAGAAGCGCGAGGAAGCCGAGTTCGAAGGTGATGGGCAAAGTCGCGGCAAGCAGGTCCAGCACGGGCACGTTCTGCCAAAGCGAGTCGCCGAAATCGCCAGTGAGGACGCCGCCCGCCCAGCGGAAGTACTGCACGTACATCGGCTGATCGAGACCGAGCGCCGCTTCGATCTTCGCCCGATCCTGGCCCGTCGCGATGTCGTTCTGCGCCAGCATCAGGTCGATCACGTCGCCCGGAATCAGGCGCATGGAGATGAAGACGATGAGGCTCGCGAAGAGCAGCGTCGGCACCAGCGCCAGCAGACGGCGGACGATGTAGGCCTGCATGGCGCGTCAGACCCGCAGCGCCCGGCAGCGGGCGGGCGGGGCGCCCACGGTGCTACGGTTTCGGTATTTCACCGGCCTCGAACGGGACATCCCAGCCCCTCCGGACGGCCGGGCGGGCGGCAATGGCCTCGAACCAGCGCTTGAGATTCGGCAGCGTCGCCCATTGGATGCGGTGCCACGGCCAGCGGGCGATCCACGGCCAGGTGGCCATGTCGGCGATGGAGTAATCGCCGGCGAGGTATTCCGACTCGGCGAGGCGCTTGTCGAGCACGCCGTAGAGGCGTTCGGCCTCGGCCGCATAGCGCTCCTCGGCGTAGGCGGACTTGCCAACATTGAAGCGCAGGAAGTGGTTGGCCTGGCCCAGCATGGGACCGACGCCGCCCATCTGCAGCATCAGCCACTGCATGGTGAGCCAGCGATCCGCGCCGCCGAAGCTGCCGGTCTTCTCCGCCAAGTACAGCAGGATGGCGCCGGACTCCATAAGGCTCTGCTCGCCGTCGACGATGGCGGGGATCTTGTTGTTCGGGCTGATGGCAAGGAACTCCGGCGCGAACTGCTCGTCCTTGCCGATGTTGACCGGATGAACCGCGTAGTCGAGGCCCATCTCCTCCAAGGCGATGGAGACCTTGCGACCGTTGGGCGTCGGCCAGGTGTAGAGGTCGATCACGAGTCGGCGTCCTCGGAGTCAGCGGCTGCATCGGCGTCGGCGGCTTCGTCGCCCGCGTCCTCGTCCTCCGCGTCCTCCGCATCCTCCACCGGATCTGGCGCCAAGTCCGCCAACGCCGTTTCCATCTGTTCAGCGATATAGGACGACACTTCGTAATGGCCCGGCACGCGATCCGATGCGGCGACGTATTCCTCGTCGTCCTCGCCGCCGAGGCGGTACAGGCCGAGCGTCTGCGTGCCGGCGTCGTCGGTCAACTCGAAGGCGAACGCCGGTTCTTCCGGCAGCGCCGCGTCGCTGACGCCGGTGGCCGATAGCCCCGTGAAGCGCCCGACGAGGGTTTCGACCTTCTCCTGATCGAGTTCGGCACCGTCGGCGGCAGTCCAAACGCCATCCTCGCCCTTGCTGAGCGAGAACTCGCCCGTGCGCCCGATGCCAGTCAGTTCGCCCTCCGGCCGCAGGAGGCCGCGATCGAGCCAGTCGGAAGCATTGACCCCAGCCTCGTAGTTGGCGAAGGTGATGGCGTAGATGTCGTCGCCGCCGTCCACATGCCGGGCGTGGGTCTTGCGGTAGCCGGGCGACGTGCCGAGATAGACGTCCGCCACCACTGCCTCGCCCGCCTTCAGCGTCACGCGCCGCTGGTGGTTGTCTTCGACCACCTCGAAGCGCTCGGCCGTCGAGCCGCTGCTGCCCACCGGCCAGCCGCCGGCGGCGCCCGCGAGCTTGTCGAGCACCTTGCCCACCTTGTCCGCATCCGCCGGCAAGCCCTCTGGAAGCTGCCACTCCTCGCCCGCCTTGGCGAGGCTCACCGCGCCTTCGTCGTTGGACACCGAGATGGCGTCGATGCTGCCCGCGTCGAAGTCGAGGAACGGCGCCGGCACTGCCACGCCGCCGCTCTTCGCCGCGAGCAGGCCACCGATGACGACCAGTTGCACCGCCAGCAGCGCGGCGAGGGTGGTCTTGCTGAGTCCGCGCAGTCCGTTCATGCCGAAGCCTCCAGTTGCGCCCGGTACGCCGCGTGGCGCGTCGCGCGCCGCCGCCGACTGATGCCGAAGACGACCCCCAAGCCGACCAGCGCCAAGGCGTAGTTTGCGTACTCCCAAAGCCGCTGCTCCTCCTCCGGCATGGGCTCGAGGGTGCGGTTGAAGTGGCCGCGCCCGCGGATGCCGAGCAGCGAGCGGTCCTCGACAGCCCAGTCCACCACGTTGGCGATGAGTTCCAGCGACCCGGTATAGATGGTGCCGTCCGCGGAGCCGATCATGCGCACGGTCTGGTCCGCGAGGAACATCGCCGAGCCGATGACGATCAGGCGCGCCGACTCCGGCGAGCGGTCGATCACCGTGGTCACAGTGCCGAGGGTGTCCTCGGCTTCCGCATCCGCCTCGTCAGCCGCCGCATCGGCATCGGCCTCGGCGTCTTCGGGCGCGGCGATCAGCTCGTCCTCGACCAACGGCGACTCGTCGAAGAACGAGTCGAAACGCCCTTCGAGCATCACCGCCAGCGGGCTCGCGCCGACCTCGCCTTCCGGCAGGTAGACCACCTCGCCGGCGGCATCCAGATTCGGCATGACGTCCGTGCCCATGGAGCGCCAGCTTGCCGGCGAACTGGCGATCAGCGTGGTCACCTCGCGCGCCGCGTTCGCTTCCTCGTCCACGTCCACCGGCGACGCCCACGCCACCGTGAGCTGGCGCAGCGCGGATGTGAAGGGCACATCCTGGTTGAGGCCGTCGCCGCGCACGTCGATGAAGTAGGGGTAGTCGCGCATCTGCACGTCCTGGAAGCGGAAGCCCGCCACTTCGCGCACCACGGGCAGCGGGAACGCGGCGTTCTGCGGGTCCATCACGAAGGTATCGTCCACGGTCACGCCTTGGTGTTCGAGCCAGTCCGACAGGCCCGTGTTGACCGGCGTCGCGTACAGCGAATCCCGCGTCATCGTCGTGCGGAACGTGCCGGCGGCGATCACCACCGTGCCGCCGCGCATCAGGAACTGATCGATCGCGAAGACCTCCTCGTCGCCGAGCGCCGAAGGGTCCACTACGATCAGCACGTCCGCAGCCGCCGCCACGTCGGCGTCGCTCAAGACCGCGCTCTCGACATCGAAGTCCGCGCTCAGCACGTCGCGCATGCCCTGGAACTCGTTGCCGGGCGGCTGCTGCATCTGCATCTGCTGCTGCATGTACGGCGGCAGGCCCTGCGGCGCGGACACCGCCACCGTCTTCAGCAGCCCCGCAGCGAAGCGCTTGAGCCCTTCCTCGATGCCGCGCTTCAGGCCGTCCCGGTCCAGGGACTCGGGAATGGGCATCTGCACCACCGTCTCGCCATCCGACAGCGTCAGGTAGAAGTAGAACGTGTTGAGATCGAACAGGCTCGCGGCCATGGGCTGGAAGCCGTAGTCGGCGGCGATCTGCATGGCGACGCTGCCGTCGCCGGCGTCGGGGTCCACGACATCGGTCGTCAGCCGCCCGCCGGACTCGGCGACCAGTTCTTCGAGCACCGCATCGAGTTCGGGGCGCAGTTCCACCAGCGCCGCCGGCAGACGCTCGTCGGCGGAGATGTAGCCGGTGAAGGCCACGTCCGTCGCCAGACTGTCGAAGACGCTGCCGCCGCCCTGGAAGCCGTAAAGCACTTTCTTGATGCCACGGGTGATGTCGTATTCGGGATTCTTGAGCGCCACCTCGAGGTCGGCCTCGCCCTGCACCTTCACCTCGATGAGATCGCGAAAGCCCAGCACCTCGTACTCGTCGGCGTACTGCACCAGCACGTCGAAGTACGAGTTCACCAGCGCCGCCTGATAGCGGTCCCGCACCTGGAAGGGCACCGGGCGGATGCCGTACTTGGTATTGGCCTCGTCTTCGAGTTCGGGATCGTCCGCCGGGTCGATCAGCTCCAAGCGCACGCGCCCGTCGCCAGCCACTTCGTACTCCGTCAGCAGGTTCTTGATCTGCGGCACCAGCGGCGCCAGCAGCGGGTGCGTCTTGGCACTGAAGTAGCCGCGCACGAGCAGTGGCTCGCGCAGTTCCCGCAAGTAGGCGCGGGTCGCGTCCGAGATCGAGTACTGATCGCCTTCGGTCATGTCCCAGCGCAGCGCATTCACCGCCGAGAGCCACAGATTCGCCACCAGGAAGTTCGCCGCCAAGAGGCCGAGGACGATGCGCCGCTCGCCGTGGCGTCTGCGGTCCCCGTCCGTCGCCCAGCCATGGGCGTCGACGGCATAGACATTGAGGGCCAGGAAGACCGCCAGCACGGAGACGTAGAAGTAGAGGTCGCGCAGGTCCAGAACGCCCCGGGTGATGGCCTCGAAGCGCGATCCGGCGCCGAGCTGGCGCAGCACGTCGGCGATCTGGTTGCTTACCAGGTCCGTGAGCAGCGGACTGCCGGCGAGGAAGAAGACGCCGCAGCCGAAGGCCGCGAGGATGAGGCTGACGATCTGGTTCTCGGTCTTGGCGCTGACGAAGAGGCCGATGCTGAGGTAGGCCGCGCCGAGCGCCGCCGCCGCCACGTAGCCGGCGAATACCGGGCCCCAATCGAGGTCCCCCAGCATGGCCACGGTGATGGGCAGCGGCAGGGTGAGCGCGAGCGCCACCACGAGCAGCGTCCAGCAGGCGAGCAACTTGCCAACCACGAAGTCGGCGCTGGTCGCCGGCACGGTGACCACGAGCTCCAGCGTTCCGGTGCGCCGTTCGTCGCTCCACATGCGCATGGTGAGCGCCGAGGCGAGGAAGATCAGCAGCACCGGCAGCGACTCGAACATCGGCCGCACGTCGGAGATGTTGCGGGCGAAGAACGCCTCGCCCCAGAAGAAGACGAACAGGGTCGCGCCGAGGAAAGCGGCCAGGAACAGGTAGGCGATGGGCGAGGAGAAGAAGAGGCCGAGTTCCTTGCGGGCGATGCGCAGAGCCATGCCGATGTTCATCACGCACTCTCCCCGGCTGCCGGCGAGCCCTCGCTGACTTCCCGGAACACGGTCTCGAGGTCCCGCTTCTCCGTCGCCAGCGAATGGATGGCGACGCCCTCGGCCACCAGCCGGCGCGCCAGTTCCGCTCGGCCTTCGGCATCGGCGTCGCCGCTCATGGCGAGCGCGTAGCCGTCGCCGTTGCCTTCGACGGTCGCCAGCTCGCCGACCGCCCGCTGCACATCCGCGCGCAGAGCGTCCGTCGCCAGCACCACCCGAGCGCTCTGTTTGAGCGCATCGAGCCGCTCGTCGAGGGCCAGCTGTCCGGCGCGCAGGATCATCACCCGATCGCAGACCGCGTCCACCTCCTGCATGATGTGGGTGGAGAGGATCACGGTGGCGCGTTCCGCGAGCCCGCGGATGAGGTCGCGCATGTGCTGGGTCTGGGACGGATCGAGGCCGTTGGTGGGCTCGTCGAGGATCAGCACCTGCGGCCGATGCAGGATGGCCTGCGCGACGCCCACTCGCTGCTGGAAGCCGCGCGACAGGGTGCCGATGGCATCGAAGGCGCGGCCGCGCAGGTCCGTCGCGTCCAGCACTTCGCGCAGCGCATCCGCCCGCTGCGGCACGCGGCGCAGCCCGGCGACGTAGTCGAGATATTCGACGACCGTCATCTCCGGGTACACCGGGCAGTTCTCCGGCAGGTAGCCGAGCCGGGCGCGCACCTCCTCCGGCGCGTCCGCCACATCCAGCCCGTCCACCCGAGCGCGACCGGCGCTCGGTTCAAGATAGCCCGTCAGCATCTTCATGATGGTCGTCTTGCCGGCGCCGTTGTGCCCTAGGAGGCCAACCACCTCGCCGCCGCCGATGGAGAAGCTCACCCCATCCACCGCCAGATTCTCGCCGTACCGGCGCGTCAGTTCCTCGGCCTCGATCACGCTCTCCTCCTCAATGCACACGTTGGCCGTTGTCCCAGGGACGACTCCCGTCCGCGCCGCCGGGCGCTCGGGGCGGCGGTAAGATACAAAGCCGACTGTCGACTTTCTACCCCGGACAACACGCCTTTTCGACCGATGGACACGACGATGATTCCCGGCCCGGCGGGCCTCTTGGAGGCCCGCGTGGCGCTGCCCGCCGACCCGGCGCGCCCGGTCGCCATCCTCTGCCACCCGCATCCGCGGTACGGCGGCAGCATGGACGACGCCGTGCTCGACATCGCCCGAGAGCGCTTTCAAGCCACCGGCGGCGGCGCATTGCTGTTCAACTTCCGCGGCGTGGGGCGCAGCGACGGCGAACACGACCGCGGCATCGGCGAGGTGGACGATGTGCTCGCCGTCGCCCGCTGGCTCGGCGAAGCGCACGGAGCAGAGGACGTCGTCCTGGTCGGCTACTCGTTCGGTTCAGCCGTCGCCTGGCGGGCCCTCGAACGCCTCCACGGCGCGCGCTCCGCGGTGCTGATCGCCCCGCCCATCGGCGCGATGGAGTACGGCCATATGGACGGTGCAACGGCCGCCGTGGTCGCGGGCGCCCAGGACAGCTTCCTGGACATGGGCGCGCTGCATCCCTGGCTTGCCGCGCAGCCCGGCTCGAAACTGATCGCCGTACACGGCGCCGACCACTTCTTCGGCGGCTGCGAAGCCGAGCTCCGCCTCGCTTTGGACCGCGCCTTCGCCCATACGCCGCCGACTGCAACAAAGACGTAACAACTCGGCTTGACATGCCCCGGCCGAACCGCCTTAATGCGCGGTTGAAGGGGAGTCTTGCGATGGGCGCCAGCCGCCCTGCATGTCTCGTACACATCCAAAACACCAGGAGAGGCCTATGCCGTTCCGACGAATCCTGCTCGCGACGACCGCCTGCTTCGCGCTGGCCCTGTCGAACACCCTGGTCGCCGCCGAAGCGGACGACGAGGATGAAGAAGAGGAAGAGGACGCCGAAGAGCGCCAGGGCAGCGTCGAGGAGATGATCGTCACCGGATCGCATATCCGGCGCGACAACTTCGACCTGCCGTCGCCGATGGACGTGATCGGCGAACTGGACCTGCAGCTGTCCGGTACGCCGGACCTCGGCGACGTGATCTTCGATCAGACCTACCAGATCGGCGTCAACGCCAACACCAATACCTCCGAGATCGGCGGCGCCGACGATCAGGGCACCGGCGAAGGCTGGAACCAGAGCGTCAACCGCCCGGACGGCCCGCAGGGCGGCGAGACCTACGCCAACCTGCGCGGCGTCGGCACCCGCGCCACCATGACGCTGATGGACGGCCACCGCGTGCCCACCAACGTCAACGGCTACGGCGCCAATACGCGCCGCGCCGGGGCGGACCTCACCAACCTCTACCCCACCATCGCCGTCGCGCGGATCGACAACATCCTCGACGGTGCCTCCGCCCTGTACGGCGCGGAAGCGGTGTCCGGCGTGGTGAACATCGTGCCGCGCAAGAACTTCGACGGCCTGATGATCAACTACGAATTCCAGCAGCCGCTGGAAAACGGCTCGCCCTACAAGACGCTGAGCCTGCTCGCCGGCGCCCAGTCCGATCGCACCAGCGCCATCTTCGCGCTGGAGATCAGCGATGCGGACAGCATGCCGTTCACGTCGAGGCCGGACTACATCATCAACTCCGCCGGCTGGACCGGCCAGCTCCTGCCCACCTACGGCGAGCGCGGCAACGGCCTGCCGGGCGACTGGCGGGTGCCGCTGCGCAATACCGACGGCGAGCTCTACCTGCCCGCCGAGACCAACCCGTTCTGGTACAACGCCAACGCCCAGCACTCCACCGCATTGGGCGCGGACATCCACGAGGTCTACAACAACATCAACATGCTGAACGAGGAGAACCGGCCGAGCCTGCTCGACAAGAGCGGACAGCTGATTCCCTACGGCACCCCTTGGTCGTCGAGCTGGAACTACCCGCAGTATCCGCGCGACTTCACGGACAACTCCGGCTCCTTCCGCACCCTGCACCTTGAGGACCCGGGCTGCAACAACGACTTCGGCGCCGGCCACAACAGCCTCGGCGTCGCCCCCGACCCTGCGACGCTGCGCGAGCCCTACACCACCAATACGCTCGGCCAGAACGACACGGTACACAACGGCAACTTCCTGAACGGCTTCTCCACCGGCACTTGGCGCGGCCAGGAGACGCGCTCCCGAGGCACGGAAACCAACCAGGCCTTCGGCAGCGACTGCCGCTACACCATCACGGACATCACGGACATCCGCGAGCGCCGCGATCAGGAACAGGGCATGGCCTACTTCGAGCACGAGTTCAACGACTACGTCACCGTGCGCGGCGAGGCGGTGTTCTCCAGGCTCGACTACTCCACCCGCACCTTCGCGCCGTCCATCGACGAATGGCCGAACGGGGTGCGCCGCTACGACCACACGCAGCCCATCGCCATCGGCAGCCTGCCGGGCAACCCCTACCGCGCCTATGCGGACGACTCCAACGTCTGCGACGTGCCGGAAGTGGCGGCCAGCATCGCCGCCTGCGCCGACTACGTGCCGGCGCATGTCCGCGACGACCTCGACGAGGCGGCCGCGCGGGAATGGGGCTACCAGTTCGGCGGCCCGATCCTGGTTTCCCACGGGACGCTCGATTGGGAGGACGTTGACGGCGACGGCCGCTACGACTACCTGCAGGAACCCGGCGAGTGGCTGGTGTTCGCCCAGGACCTGAACGGCGACGGCCTGCCCGACCGCGACTTCAACGGCGACGGCATCGCCGACGAGGCCGAGCTTGACGACCGCTCCGGGCAACTCAATCCGCTGCACCGCGTGATCCTGCTGTCGATGACCGAGGACAGCGACGGCGACGGCGTGCCGGATCGCTTCGACCCGGACATGGACGGCATCGACAGCGACGGCGACGGCGTGCTCGATACCTTCACCAGCGGCGGCATCCGCCTCTTCGACGACGTGCTGATGGGCGACTCCGGCGTCGGCATCCACGGCTACATCGGCGCATTCCCCAAGCAGCCCTACGTTCACGAGTCCTATCCGTGGCTGAACAAGGACATGTCGCTGAACGACCGGCGCCTGTCGGAGAACGTGCGCCTGCGCCTCGGCACGACGCTCAGCATCCCGGACACCGAGTGGCTGGTGGATGCGGACTGGATCTGGAACAACAGCCGTCGCGAATGGGTGTCGCTGGATCCGGCGTGGCCGCTCACGGTGAGCAGTCTGCGCTGCCAGGGCGGCCCGAACGGCGATTCCTGCTGGAACCCGTTCTCCACCGCGTGGCTGTCCCAGGACCCGGCTACCGGCCTCGTTCTGCCGGCCCAGCACCAATCCTGGCGCAGCAAGGACGACCCGGCCTGGAACACCTCCACCGAGACGCGCAACGCTGGCCTCAGCCCGCGCCACGTCCAGCGCGACGTCGGCATGGTGATCCTGGACTTGAGCATCTCCAACAGCCAGCTCTTCAACCTCTGGTACAACGACACCCCCGTGGGCGTGGCGATCGGCGTCCACACGCGCACCGAGGACGAAGAGTTCCGGCCGGACCAGCTCGGCGCCGCCGGCATCTCGTCTGACCGCGTGGACTTCCAGGGCACGTCCGAAGACGTGCGCGCCGCGTTCGTCGAGTTCCGCGTCACGCCGATCTCCAGCGAGACCTTCGGGCAGATGGAAATCCAGGCCGCGGCGCGCTATACGGAGTTCGACATCAACGCCTCGTTCGCCTCCATCGGCCAGTCGGCCGGCTTCGAGGTGACGATTCCGAAGCTCGCCATCCGCTACCAGCCGACCGACTGGCTGGCGGTGCGCAGCAGCATCACGGAGGGCTTCGTGCCGCCGGGCAGCTACCAGCTGTTCGCATCGGCACCGGGCGACGTGACCTTCGAGACCCAGTCCGACTACATCTGCGATGCCATGCCGGAACTCGGCATGTGCGCAGGCTCGCTCGGCCAGAGCGGCGGCATCCCCGGCGTCGCCGTAAGCGAGAACTCCTCCAACCGCGGCCTCGGCGCCGAGGTTTCGGACCTGTGGAACGCCGGCTTCTCCCTGCTCCTCTTCGGTGGCGACTTCGTGTTCGATGCCGACTACACCAACGTGGTCTTCAACGGCCGCGTGGAGCGCATGGGCGCCGGCGTGATCCTCGGCCAGAACGCCGGCCCGTTCCAGACCTACGCCCTCCAGCAATGCCCCGGCACGCTGATCGACTACGACAACGTGGACGAGCTCAACATGTCGGTGGATGTGTTCCTCGCGCAGACCTCCGCGAGCGAACTGCAATGCCGAGAGGCGGCGGCGCGCTCCTACATCGCCGGGCAGGAGCGGGGCCTCGGCGGCGCCACCATCGAGCGCGACGCCAGCGGTCGGCTCACCGCGGTCAACGAAGGCTGGCTGAACCAGGGCGAGAGTCGGGTACGTTCGGTGGTCTACAACATGCGCTACCGCTTCGACGCATCGGACGTGCCGATGATCGAGCTCGATCCGGACCTCGGCAGCTTCGAGTTCCGCGTCTCGGCAACGCAGATCCTAGAGATGAGCCTGCAACGCTACGCACCGGGAAGCGGCCACCAGTTCGCCGGCCTCCGCGTGGACGGCCTCGGCAACCGCAACAGCGCGGCCTTCTGGAGGCCCTACAACGCGCTGTTCTCGCCGCTACCGCCGACGCCGAAGTGGCGCGTGAATGCGTCCCTGCGCTGGTTCCGCGACAACCACACCCTGCACTTCGGGGTGCGCTACCACCAGGCAATCACCGACCTCATCGCCTCCTGGGACGAAATCGTCGCCCGCTACGGCCCGCCGCATTCGGATGGCAACCCTTACCTGTCGCACGACCACGGCATGGATACGACGAGCTGGACGGAAAACGACGCCTGCACGGACCAGGACCGGAACCCGTACTGCCGCATCGAGAGCCGCGCCTACTGGGACGTGAGCTACACGTACCGCCAGCCCGACGTGCTCGGCTTCGGCTATCTGGCCGCCAACGTCGCCATCAGGAACGTCTTCAACTCCAATCCGAATGCGTTCCCGTCCGGCGTCGGCTACGAGAGCTATCTCGACAGCATCATGGGCCGGCAGCTCTACCTGCGCATGACCGTCGGCTTCTAGGAGCACCGGGGCGGCGGAAGACGCTTGAGGCTTCTTCCGTCGCTCCCGCCTAGCAACCACCTTCGGGATCGAGGAACAGCCGCGAAACCGATGAACAAGCCCATTCCCTGCATCGCCCTCGGCATCCTCATCGCGCCCTTCGCCTGGGGCCAGACGGGATGCGAGGGGGTGCCCGAAGAGCGCCGGGCACAATGCGAGAAGGTGATGGATTGCCTCGCGATCGACGACGGCGATGTGCGCCGCGCCTGCATCGACGCGGCGCAGCAGGAACCGGAGGCCGAGACGACGCCAGCCCGGCGCATCGAGCGGCCGCTGCCTGTCGAACCCGCGCCCGCCCAGCGCTTCGAGCGGCCCGCACCTGCAGAACCGGCGCGCCGAATCGAGCGGCCCGCGCCTGCGGAACCCGCGCCCGCCCGCCGGATCGAGCGGCCCCCGCCGGCCGAGGCTGGAACGCCGCAACCCGCTCGCCAACCGGCCCGTCCAGCACCGCAGCCGGCGGCGCCAGCACCAGGGCCGCTACCCGCAGTCGAGGCACCGCCGCCGGAGCCGCGCGCGGTACCGCGGCCGCGCCCAAGCCGGCCACCCGCCATGGAGGAGCAGACGTACGGCGCCGAGCGCCCGTCCGAGGATTCTGCACCGCAACCCGGCCCATCGGCACCGCCCGCCGACAGCTTCTCCGCCGAAGTCACCCGCATCCACCAGTCGATCCTGGAACGGCAAGTGATCGCCCTCGACCAGCGCTACCTCTTCGTCAGCGACCGCGCAACCCAAGCGCGCCTCAAGGCCGGCCAGACGGTCGAGGTGGAGCGCCGCCAGTCGCGCTTCCGCAAGGGCCGCGCATGGCGCATCACCGGCCCGTCCCGCTATCCCATCAACGCGGTCCGCATCCGCTGCGAAACCGACGACATCCGCGTCGACGACCGCCGCCGATGCGCGGAGATGCTGGACCTCTGAGTCCTTCGGTGGCCCGCGACGCCAAGCGTCAGCGAGGGGTCTGGCTGCTGCCGTGCCTGCTGATCGCCGGCTGCTTCGACGGCCCTTCGATGCAACTGCCGACGCCTCCCGCCGGCGACGAGGCCAGACTCATGGCCGCGCTGCAGGTCCGCCACGATGCCGCGGCACGAAACCCCGGCGCTGCCGAGCCGCGCGCCGAGCTCGCCATGGCCTACGACGTCAACGGCTTCCCGCAGCGCGCCATCGCCGCTTACGGCCAAGCGGCGGCACTGGCGCCGGACGACTTCGAGTGGCCATACTTCCGGGCATTGCTGATGGCGCGAGAGAACGCCGACTACCAAGGCGCACTCGACTCGCTCGCCGCCGCCATCGCCCTCGATGACGGCTACGTCCCGGCATGGCTCTACCGCGGCGAGTGGCTGCGCGAACTCGGTCGCCTGGGCGATGCGCGCGCCGCCTTCGAGCGCGCCGCCGAACTCGGCGCCGGCGCACCGGCCATCATGGGCCACGCGCGCCTTCTGGTCGAAGAGCGGCGTTTCGAGGAGGCCGTGGCAATGCTGGAGCCGCTCGCCGCCCGCTCGCCGGACCCGCGCATCGAGGTGCTGCTCGGCCGCGCCTATCGCGCCCTCGGCCGCAACGACGACGCGCGCATCGCCGCCGCCAGAGGCGCCAGCGCACCCTCCGCCATGCAGTGGCTGGACCCGCGTCTCGCCCGGCGCACGCCCTACATCGCCGGTTTCGGCAATCTACTGCAGCACGCCCAGAGCCTGATCCAAGCCGGCCGTGCAAAGGTCGCGCTGCCATTGGCGAAGGAACTGCTGGCCGAACGCCCGGACGACATCGCCGCCATCAACACCCTCGTCTGGGCCAACGCCGCCCTGGAGCGCTTCGGCACGGCCAAGTCGGTGCTGTACGCGGGCCTCAAGCGCTATCCGGACGAACCCCGATTGCACCAGATGCTCGCCAACGCCTACCTGCAGGAAGGCGATGCGGCCAGCGCCCGCCGCCACTTGGAAGAAGTGACGAAGCTGGTGCCCGACAACGCCCGCGCCTTGGAGCAGCTCGGCTGGCTGCTCGCCCAGCAAGGCCGCACGGACGAAGGGATCGACCTCTTGGAGCGAGCCCTCGACGCTGGCGCCCGGGAACCGAAGCATGTGCTCTACCGCCTGGGCCTGCTCCATGGCGCCAAGCAACGCTGGCAGGAAGGCGCAGCACGATTCCAAGAAGCCGTGCGCATCGATGCCGCCTTCACCATGGCCTACGTCCACCTCGGCCGGTGCCTCGCCGAAGCAGGCCGACTCGACGAAGCCGAACAAGCCCTCGACTGGGCCGACCGCCTAGCCACCCACGACGCGGAACGCGCCTCCGCTCGCCGACGGCTAGCGGCGTTGCAGCGGAGCGGCCCACGACATCCCGGCAATCTTCGGTCGATGTAGCCGTGCGGCCCCCGTGTTCGCGCGAATGGAAGTCGTCACGGTACCCACGGCGTGTCGGAGCGGGGCTTGCCCCCGCCCGTGCCGGAGTCATGCACAGCGTCGCGTTGGCGTGCTTGTTGAGCGCATGCGAGCCGAGCGCGCCGACGGCACCCGCGCCGTGGTTCCAAGAGGAAGCGGCGCTGCGCGGCATCGACTACCGCCATGCCACCGGGTTCGATGGGCGCTACTTCCTGCCCGAGGTCGCGGGCAGCGGCGCGGCCCTTGCGGACCTCGACGGGGATGGCGACCTAGATTCCTACCTGGTGCAGAGCGGCGATCTCGGCGGCGGCTCGGGCGCGGCCGACCGCGTCTACTTCAACCGCGGCGACGGCTCTTTCGAGGCCGGCCCGTCGCCGCCGGGCGCCGATGGCTACGGCATGGGCGTGGCCGCGGGCGACTACGACAACGACGGCGACGTGGACCTTTACGTCACCAACGTCGGCGCCAACTTGCTGCTCAAGAACGACGGCCAAGGCCGCTTCGACAACGTCGCCGCCGCCGCGGGCGTGGCCGATTCGGGCTGGGGCGCGTCGGCCGCCTTCCTCGACCTCGATGCCGACGGCGACCTCGATCTCTTCCTTGCCAACTACGTCCAGTGGCGCAACTACGCCGAGTGGCAGAGCGACACCGAGCTGGAGTGCTACATGGCGGGCATTCGCTCCTACTGCCCGCCGCAGAACTACAAGGCGCCGGCACCGGACAAGCTTTTCCGCAACAACGGCGACGGCACGTTCACGGACGTGAGCCGCCATGCCGGGCTGCATCTGGCCTTCGGCAACGGCTTCGGCGTGGTCGGGGCCGACTACGATGGCGACGGTCGCACGGACGTATTCGTCGCCAACGACATGATGGTGAACCAGCTCTGGCTCAACCAAGGCGACCTGCGCTTCGAGGAATCCGCCATGGACTGGGGCTGCGGCGTGGACGAGTCCGGCGAAGCCAAGGCCGGCATGGGCGTCGCCGCGGCCGACATCGACGACGATCAGGATGTGGACATCTTGGTGATGAACTTGGCGGGGCAGACGGACTCGCTGTACCGCAACGCCGGCGCCTGGTTCGACGACGCCACCGCCGAGGCGGGCCTCAATATCGCGAGCCGCCAATACACCCGCTTCGGCGTCGCGCTGGCCGACTTCGACAACGACGGGCGCCTCGACCTCTACCACGCCAACGGCGCCATAGCTCACGTCTCCGAGGAGGAAGCGGACCCGTTCGCGGAGCCGAATGTGCTGTTCCGCGCCGGCGACGACGGGCGCTTCGAGATCGTCGCGCCGGGCGGCGGCGTGGCGTCTCCGCTGGTACACACGAGCCGCGGCCTGGCCGTTGGCGATGTGGACGGCGACGGCGGCCTGGACCTCCTGGTCGTGAACCGCGACGCGCCGCCGTACCTCCTCATGAATCGTGTCGCCGAGCGCGGCAACTGGGTTCGCTTCCGCGTCCTCACCGGCGAAGGGCGCGACGCCCATGCGGCGACCGTGTCCGCGCGGATCGGCGACAGGCGCCAGCATCGAGACGTGCAGCCGGCAGCGAGCTACCTGTCGTCCAACGAACCGATGGTCCACTTCGGCCTGGGCGCCGCCGAAGCCGCGAGCGACGTTCATGTCCGCTGGCCCGACGGCGAGACCGAGCGCTTCGGCGATTTCGGCGCGGGCCAGGTGTGGGAGCTCCGCCAAGGCGCGGGGGATCCCGTGCGCTGATCCCATGTCGGTGCGACAATGCGCGTCACTGTGCTGCAGAAGGGGACGCCGAACGTGAAGCAAGTAGCAGACAAGACCGCCTTCATCACCGGCGGCGCGAGCGGCATGGGCCTCGCCATGGCCCGCTCGTTCGCGAAGGCCGGCATGAAGGTGGTGGTCGCGGACATCGAACAGGCGGCGCTCGACGCCGTGCAGGCCGAGTTCGAGGAGAGCAACGCGCAGTTCCTCGCGCTCCCGCTCGACGTGACGGACCGCGACGGCTTCCGGGAAGCCGCGGACGCCGCCGAGGCGCGCTTCGGCAACGTCCATGTGGTCTGCAACAACGCCGGGGTCGCCCTGGGCGGGACCCTCGACCGGATGACCTACAACGACTGGGACTGGGTGAACGGCGTCAACTACGACGGTGTGATCAACGGCCTGCAGACCTTCATCGAACGCATCATCGCCCACGGCGAAGGCGGCCACATCGTCAACACCGCCTCCATGGCCGGGCACATCGCCGTGCCCGGCCTCGGCATCTACACCGCCACCAAGTTCGCCGTCGTCGGCATGTCCGAGTCGCTGCGCACCGATCTCCTGCCGCACAACATCGGCGTCTCGGTGCTCTGCCCCGGCGTCGTCGACACCAACATCTTCGATTCCGGTCGCAACCGCCCACAAGCCTTGCAAGGCACCGATGCCTCCAGCGTCCTGGCGAGCGACCTGCCGCCGGAGCAACAGGCAGCGCGCATCGAGGAAATCCGCGCAACGGCGCTCGATCCCGCCCTGGTCGGCGACATGGTGCTGCACGCCATCCGCCAGGACGAGTTCTATATCCTCACCCACCCCGACATCGAGGCCATGCTGAAACTGCGCCAAGACGAGATCGCCGAGTCCTTCGGGCGCTGGCGCGCGTACCGCGAGGGCCTCGACGCGCCCTGAGCAAGCGCGCCATCGGGGCGTGGGCGCGATTGCCAGGGATCTGTCGTACACCCGCTGCGTTTCTGGTTCTCAAACCCCGGGAGATCGTGATACGCTCAAGCGTCCTCACACGCCTAGGAGCCCCCGCATGAGCCGCACGCTTGTGTCGCCCCCCCCCCTTGCCGCCGCCTCGCTCGCTGTCGTCGCGCTCGCCGCAACGGCGGCGTGGGCCGGAACCGATCCGTTCTTCAACCCGCTGACGCAATCCACCGCGGTCGCGTCCCCCAACCACGTCAACGAACTCAACTCGCCGTGGCAAACCCCGGCGGGCCTTTCGCAGCGCAACCTCATGAGCCTCAAGGAGGTCGAGGCCGATGCCACGCAGTCCGTGCAGCGCGTGCCGTTCGGCGGCTCGTCGTCGATGTTCGACATGCTGGCCTACGACCCGTCGGGCCGGTACATCTTCATTCCGCACGAGACGCCGTTCGGTGCCGGCCTGTCCCGGTACGACACGGCCGAAGACCGCACCGAATTGCTCTTCGCCGGAGACTCCATGGCGTCCGACTTCGGCGCCTGCTGGCGCCAATCATGCCCGGCGTGGGCACAGGACTTCGCCGCCTTCGACCCGGCGCGCTGGACGCCCAACGGCACCGTCCTCCTCGGCGAGGAATGGTCGGGGCTCGGGCGAATCGTCGAGATCCTGGATCCGCTCGGCGACGCTCCAGCCGACCCTCTCGTCAGCGCCTTGGTTGAGGGAGAGGACTACCGGATCCTCGACTCGGTCGCCCGCGTCGCGCACGAGGGCATCAACTTCAGCCGTCGCTTCCCCAACCGGGTCATCTATTTCATCGACGAGTGGAACTCCGGTTCCATCTACGCGCTGGTGCTCAAGACGCCCGGCGACTACGCCGGCGGCGGACAGACCTTCGTGCTGTCGGTGGATGCCTTCATGGAGACCGGCGGCGATCCCGCGGCCAACTGGAACGAAGGCGTGAACAAGAACGCGCAACGCTTCGGTCCGGCCACCTGGGTTCCCGTCACCGATGCCGACGGCGAGCCGCTGCCCGGTGTCAACGATCCCTTCATGGACGGCCCGACCGTGGATCCGAGGGAGCGCGCCGACGCGCGCGGCGGACGTGCGGCGGCAGACGACGTCGGCGGCACGCCCTACGGCCGACCGGAGGATATGGAGGTCGGCATGCTGGCCAATTTCAACGAGGTGCTCTACGTCGCCATCACGTCGGAACATTCCGTGATCTCCATCGAGATGCTGGGCAACCGCAAAGCGATCGTGCGCCCGTTCGCGACCGCCAAGTCGGCCAAGAACGTCGGCTTCGCAGCGACCACCGGCAACCTGAACTCGCCCGACAACCTAGCCCAGGATGCACTCGGCAACATCTACATCATCGAGGACTCCCCCAACAGGGGCGATGTCGGCGGCGACATTTGGTTCGGCCGAGACACCGACGGCAATGGTGTCGCCGAATCGCTCGACCACTTCATGAGCATCCAGGTTGCCGGCTCCGAGAACACCGGCATGATCTTCCACCCGCTCAACCCCGAGAAGTTCGTGGTCGCCGTGCAGCATCCGAGCAGCACCGATCTCGAGGATGTCCCGGAAGGTTTCGGCGATGCAGTCTGGGAGTTCGACGTGAGAGGCGTCGTGCCGCCACCGTGCGACGATGGTGGCAGCCTGTTCGCCGCAGCCGCGCCGCTCGACACCGGCTGCACGTCGCGGGTCGGCAACCCGTTCTCGTCGAGCCTGCGCGGCGCTGCAGCGCGCGGCCCTGCACCCGGTGCGTGGCTTAACGCTCGTTGGTAGCGCCACCGGACCAAGAACCCGGGCAGACGCCCACGACGGAAGTCGGCCCGGGTTCTTGACACCCCCGAGCGAGGTGCCGGACGGGCGCGGCGGCAACCGCGTAGCGAGCGACACACCTTTGACGATGCGCGGATGTCCACGAACGGGTAATGCCGTTCCCGTTCGCCGACCCGGCCCGATACGAGCTCCAATGCGGGCCTGGGGGCTCGCGTACCTCGCGCTGGCGTCGTTGGTCCTCTGCGGCTGTCTGCCGCAGTCCGAACGCACGCCGACCGCCGCCGTGCTGGCAGACGCCGCGGAGGTGCCTCCGGCCCCCTACCACGAACAGGTCCTCGAGTATCTCGGCGACAGCGACGCCGTGGTGCCGCGTCCGCTGCCGGACGTCCACCCCATACGGACTGCCTACAACCCGGAGGCGATCATTCCGCCGCAGTGCTACACGCGCACCGAAGGACGCTTCAACCCCTGCTACGTGTGCCACCAGCGCGAGATCCCGAGCCGGGAGAACGTCATGAACGATGACGACCTGCAGGTCGCCTATAGCTTCAGCGACGTCGGCATGACCAACCACTGGCGAAACCTGTTCGAGGACCGGTCCGCAGAAGTCGGGCGCGTATCCGACGACGAGATCCGCGCATGGGTGGACGACGACAACTACTCTGCCCTTGCGCCGCGTCTGCGCCAAGCCGGTTTCTCGGGCTGGATTCCCGACCTCGACGGTCTGCAGCGCGGCGCGGCGGCGTTCGACGATCAAGGCTTCGCCCTCGACGGCAGCGATTGGGTGGCGTTCAACTACAAGCCGTTCCCTAGCACGTTCTGGCCGACCAACGGCTCCACCGACGATGTCATGATCCGCCTGCCGGTACAGTTCCGGACAGACGCCAGCGGCAGTCGCTCCCGGGACGTGTACCTCGCGAACCTCGCGATCCTCGAGGCCGGCATCAAGGGACTCGACTCGATCACCATGCCGCCCGTGGACGAGCGACGCGTCGGTGTCGACCTCGATGGCGACGGTCTGCTCGGCGTCGCCCGACGCGTCGCCCTGCCGACCGGTTACGTGGGCGCCGCCGTCGACGAGTTCCGCGATACCCACCTCTACCCGACGGGCACCGAGTTTCTGCACACGGTGCGCTACCTCGGGATCGCCGAAGACGGCGAGATCGGATCGTCGCGGCGCATGAAGGAGGTCCGCTACATGCGCAAGTGGGTCGCCTACAGCAAGCAGGTCTACGCGCGCCAGTACCAGCTCGAGGCGTTCGAGAAGGAACTCGGCAACATGCCCCAGTACGCCCACCTCGGCGACCGCGGCCTCGACAACAAGTTCGGCTGGTCGCTGCAGGGCTTCATCGAGGACCGCAGCGGCGAACTGCGCGCCGCCACGTACGAGGAGACCCTGTTCTGCATGGGTTGCCACACCTCGGTCGGCGTCACCGTCGACAAGACCTTCGGCTTCCCGCGCAAGGTCGACGGCGCCCCGGGTTGGGGCTACATCGACCTCAAGGGCATGCCCGACGCGCCAAGCTTCGGCGAGACCCGTGGCGAGATCGCCGTCTACCTCGAGCGCGTCGGCGGCGGCGGCGAGTTCCGCAGCAACCCGGAGATGTTCGCGCGCTGGTTCAATGCGGACGGCAGCATCGACCGGGAACGGGTGGAAGCTGCGGCGGACGTCTATGCGCTGGTCGTGCCGTCGGTGACGCGAGCGCTGGCACTTAACAAGGCCTACCGCGCCATCGTGCTCGACCAGGACTACATCTACGGTCGCGACGCGATGCCGGAGCCGCCCGCCAACGTCTACACCCATATCGACAACGCGACCGCGCCAACGCTGCCGGAAGAGTTCGTCTACGACTGGGACATTCGCCTGGATTGGTCCCGCCCGAGCGAACCGCCACCGTAACGCGCATCCGTCCACGGCGGAGCGCCTCGTCGGACCTCATTTGACCACCAAACGACGCTTGGTGGGAGACGCTCGACTGCGCGGCATATGTCAGGCGATTCCGCGACGGCACACTAGCGCCGGACCCCGGCGCTATACTCGCTGCAACGAAAACGCAACGGTTCCTCGCGTGGCGAATCGGACTCGAACGGATGTGCTGGTGATCGGCAGCGGGGCGGCCGGGCTTGCCACTGCGCTGCGCCTGGCGGACGACGCCCAGGTCACCGTGCTGTCGAAGGACGCCGTGCATGGCGGGGCGACGAACCGCGCCCAAGGCGGCGTTGCGGCGGTTACTGCGGCCAGCGACAGCTTCGAGTCGCACATCGAGGACACGATCGCCGCCGGCGCTGGTCTATGCGACGCAGAGGCCGTGCGGTTCGCCGTGTCGCGCGGGCCGCAGGCCATCCAGCACGTGGTGGACATGGGGCTTAGCTTCGACCGCGAGGACGGCGAGCCGCATCTCACCCGGGAGGGCGGGCACAGCCATCGGCGCGTGCTGCATGTAGCGGACGCGACCGGCGCGGCGATCGGCAGGACGCTGATCGAACGGGCGCGGGCACATCCGAATATCGACATCCAGAGCGGCCGGGTGGCCATCGACATTGCCACCACCCAGAAGTTCGCCCGGGGCGAGCGTTCCAAGCGTCAGCGACCACGCACGTCGGACGGCAACGCCATTCCCCTGCCGGCACCCGAACATCGGCAGAACCGCGTGCTCGGCGCCTACGCCTACCACAGCGCCGCAGATGCGGTGGAAGTGTTCGAGGCGCCCTTCGTGGTGCTTGCCACCGGCGGCGCGAGCAAGGCCTACCTCTACACAAGCAATCCCGACGGCGCGACGGGCGATGGCATCGCCATGGCTTGGCGGGCCGGCTGCCGAGTGGCGAACATGGAGTTCAACCAGTTCCATCCCACCTGCCTGTACCACCCCGAAGCGCGCTCCTTTCTCATCTCGGAAGCCGTGCGCGGCGAAGGTGGCAAGCTCTTGCTGCCGGACGGCACGCGCTTCATGGAGCGCTTCGATCCGAGGGCCGAGCTCGCCTCGCGCGACATCGTGGCGCGCGCCATCGACCACGAGATGAAGCGGCTCGGCGCGAGCTGCGTCTATCTGGACATCAGCCATCGGCAAGACAGCTTCCTCGAAACCCACTTCCCCACCATCCTGGCCCGCTGCCTGGAGCTCGACATCGACATCCGCCGCGAGCCCATCCCCGTGGTGCCGGCGGCGCACTACACCTGCGGCGGCGTGATCGTGGACCTCGCCAGCCGCACGGACATCGACGGCCTCTACGCGGTTGGCGAGACGGCCTGCACCGGCCTGCACGGCGCCAACCGACTGGCGAGCAATTCGCTGCTCGAGTGCCTGGTATTCGCCCAGGCCGCGGCCGCCGACATCGCCCAGCGCCGCAGCGAGGCGGCGCGCCAACCGTCCGTCGCACTGCCGGATTGGGACGAGAGCCGCGTCTCGGACTCCGACGAGCAGGTGGTGCTGAGCCACAACTGGACGGAGCTGCGCCGCTTCATGTGGGACTACGTCGGCATCGTGCGCACCAACAAGCGCCTGGAGCGCGCGCAGCATCGCATCGACCTTCTCAAGCGCGAAATCCACGACTACTACGCCCGCCACCGCGTCGGCCCGGACCTGATCGAACTGCGCAACCTGGTGCATGTGGCGGAGCTGATCGTCCGTTCGGCGCTCATGCGGCGCGAGAGCCGCGGCCTGCACTACACCCTCGACTACCCGCGCCGCGCCGCCCAGGCGCTGCCGAGCATCGTCCACCCGGCGGCGGACCCGCTCGACGTGCTTCAGCCGTTCCCGGCCTCGAGTCCGCCGAGGAGGGCCCGCCGGAGCCTCGCGAAGCGCACCGCGTCGTAGCGCGAACCATGCATCGCCAGCACGCGCCGGCTGGTGCGCACGACCACCCAGTTGGCGGTGATCCAAGGCCCGCCGCGCAGCTTTGCCGGACGCCGCGCCTCGCCCTTGCGTTCCGGCCGCTCCGGCTCGAAGAGCACCACCGCGTCCTCGACGAAGGCGAAGCGCCAGGTCTCGCCGCGCCGGTAGATGCCGAGGTGGTAGAGCATCGACAGCGCGCCGGGCACGAGCGCCCACCAGCCGAGCGCCGCCACCCACGGCACGGTGAAGAGGATGTGCAGCCCCACCACGGGCAGCAGCCAGTCCCAGCCGGGCTGCCAGTCGAGGTGCGTCTCGTCGCGGTGCGGGTTCACGGCGCGTCCTGCCCGGCATTGAAGGCGACGATCTCCGCGACGATGCCTATGTGGCCACAGCCTTGAAGCCACAGCGGCGTCGCGCACGACGCCGTACTCTGTCATACTCGTGCATCGAACGATCCGGAAGAGAGGACACGCCGAGTGGAAGGAGTGCCTAGGAGCGGCCCGCCGACGTGATGGGGTCATGCCTCATGATGGGGCTTTCGCGACCGGCGAGGCGGGAAGAACAGCCACGTCTTGCCAGCACGCCGAAAGCTCGCTTCGGAGCAGGTGGGCACTACGGAGCCGTTGCAGGCCCTGAGGACGACGCGCTACACGGCACCGGTTGAACTACCATGTGGACCGCACGGTCACAACTAACGAAAGGAGGACCGGATGGACGACGAGTGGACGCCCATCGTTGAGGTGGCGACCCGGCCTGATGTCGTGCAAGCCGAATCGAAACGGGAACGCGTGACCATGGACGCTACGCTGCGTGACCCCGGCCGGCATGGCCAGAACCTAAGCGACCTCACCTGATGGCACCCGACATCATGGACATTCTGAGTGCGAGTGTCGTGCTCGTGGGCACGGACCTTCTCACCGACGAGAGTGCGGCAAGTGCCTTCTGCTCCCAGTGGGAGGCCACGCTCGAGTTGGCAACCATTGCTGGTCCGGCAAGGATGAGTCCCGTTCGACGATTCGTAATCGACCGTGATCGAATGGAGCTGTCCGTAGGGGAAGATCGCCGTGTCCAGGCCGTGGTCGAGTATCCTCGCGATTTCGATGACGCAACCAGAGTGTGTAGGCTAATGTCGTCTGCGATAATGCTCACGGAGTCAGGCGCCTCGCTGGCCTCGTACGGCTGTAACGTCGCCCTAGTCTACGAGCAGCAATCCGGCTTGTCGGCCTTTCAGTACCTTGGCAAGGCTCTGTACACGGACGTGGCCGATGTCACTGGAATCGACGAGCTGTTGGGAGGCGTCTCCGCGGAGATTAAGTTACGTTGCTCGGACGGCGGGCTCTTGACCGTTACGCTGGAACCCCGTCGCAAGGACTTGGAGACCGAGCGCGTATACCTGCAGGCTAACTATCACATCAATGATTGCGGTGATCTGCCCCCGTCGCTCGGGGCGATGGAGGAAGCCATGGACCGCCTGCAGTCCCATGTGCGTGCCGTTATTGGTGCGGTTGATCTTCGCGCGAGCGGGTCAGCATGATGAGCGTGGCAGCACTTCCCAATCCCCCAGCATCGGTAGCGGAAACCGCGCTCCACCCGCTAGGCGTTTGCGCCAATGGTCCGTACCTAGCCGAGCGGCAGACGCTCGACGGCCGACAGTTGCGGCCGTCGTTGGACCATTGGACGCAGCAGCTCGTTGCCGTGGTAGTCAATGCCCCCGCCGAGGAAGAGCTGCCGATCAGCCGGTCCCAGGACCGACATTGGTCTGACCCGGCCGAAAGCTCGGTGCTCATCCGCGGAAACGACCTTGCTCGCCGAAAGCGTCTGCTCGAAGAGTCTGTATTCCAGGATTCCGCGTGGCACCACTTCGGAGAGAAGGTCACAGCGAATAAGCTGAACAGCGAAGGAGTGCTCGAATCTGGCGTACATGTAGTGTGGTACGCGCTTCACCACTCGGCCGCTACGACATCGACGGGTTTTCTCGTGAGAACGCCGGTGGTCTTCAATGCCGCCTGGGTAGCCTCGCAGAGGACTACCTTCTCGTCGGCCTACACTGCCCGACTCCGTGAACTCATGGAGATCGCAATCGATGAAGGAATTGCGCCTGATGCGGAGTCGCGAAGGCAGTTCCAGCGCTTCGTCGAAGTCTCCGGCGCACGCAGGGCCGACGGGTTGTTTCTTTTGGATGATGGTCGCTATGCAGCCACTTGGCGCGACAAAGACTGGCGGTTTGACCTTGAGTTCGCCGCAGATGGCGGCGTTGACTACGTACTATTGAACCTGCACTCTGACGTTGGAGGCCAAGCAGAGACGGTGGACTTAGGGGCACTGCTAGCGCTCGTGCATGAACGAGGTCTTGAGTCGTTGTTGCAGGATGAAGGGTGATCCTCTACCCGCTGGCCATCGAGTCCTTAGGTACGTAGGAGCCAGCAAGATTCAGGAAGGCGTAGTCCAGCCACGCGGCTTCGAAGTGCCGAACAACGGCGACATATCGGTGAACTGGATGGAGTGCGGAGGCGAGGAAACCTCGGAGGAGCAGGTAGCGCGAGTACGGAAGCTCGTGCGGATGAGCCGGGGTACCAACGCCAAGTTCGCGGAGGTCGCTGTGAACGCGATACGTAGGATCAAGCCCGACGACAACGAGACTCCGCTTGATGTTATTGAAGATCCGCTTCCAGCCACTGCCGAATGGCCAGCCGCGCCCTGTCACGCGGAAATCGTCCTTCCGGACGAGAATGGCAGGCGGCGGATCGCGTACGCTCGTCTTGCGGAGGCGGTAGTGGAACGGTACGACGCTGTGGAAAAAGGCGAGAAGCAAGAGAGGTAGGTCTGGCTTCCCCTCCCGCACCGAGACGCGACGGCGGCGGCAGGAGGCTGCCGTTTGCAACTCGCTGCCGGGGCGTCTTTCCGGCGGCTGTTGTTCGTCAGGAGGCCCCAGCGCGTCTGCGACGCCGGTGCGGGCGATCTCGGACCGGCGCTCGGCGCTCAGGGCCTGCGCCGAGCACGTCGCCGTTGCGCTGCTGACCGGCGAGTTCGCCCTCCGCGTCGCCGACAACACATGGCAGCACTGTACCGTGTTCCGATCACGTCGGCGGGGCGCTTCTCGCCATGCGATCCAATGGGGATCGTAAATGTTGCTCCTGAGCGTTGAAGGTTCGAGCGGCGAGAGCGGGGGAACCTACCGCGTTTTGGCGGCGGCCGGGTTGTGCTATGGTCGCCCCCTGCCGAGACGGGTAGGAAGGACCGGCCCGATGCCCACCTCCCTCATTGTCGCCAACGTGGTCGCCTACGTCATCGTGTTCGGCGCGACGTTCTTCGGACTCGCAACCATGCTTTCCGGGCTGATTGCGATGCCGTTCGCGTTCATCCAAGGAAAGATCGCGCCCGGCACGTCCACTGGCTCCGGCCTTCTGTCCGCCAACGTCATCTTGTGGCTTGGCGTCGGCGCTCTTTGGGGTGCCCTTCTCGGTGGCCCGATGCCCCTACTGCTGTTCCTAGGGGTCTTTCTGGTCTATGGCGTCTCAGCCAAGGAGCCGGACCTCACAGACCACGGGTTCATGGTTGCAGGGGCGGAGCAATGGGGCGTCGCCATTGCCGCCGTTGCGCACGCCGTCCTAGTGGGCGTCCGCTGGTTCTGAGCCGACAGCGGCGGCGACAATGCACGGCGAAAGCGGCGTTGAGCTTCATGCAGTCGTCCCCGCTGTGGACTACTGGTTCAGAGTGTGCCGGGAGATAATGAGCACAGCCCACAGCATGGAGCAATCCAATGACTACGAGAAGGTACTGGTCGTTCGCCGCTTGGCTGGTCGTTCTGATCGGTTTGTTCTTCTTCCTGCGTTGGATCGACGCCGGCTGGGGCGCATTCATTCTCTGGGCGTCGGCGCATTCGTGCTGTGGCCTGCCGCTTTGCGCGGTGCCATCGCGGACAAGAACGCAACATCGGGCAATGGGCCAAGGGAGAAGCTTGCTCGCGCCGTAGCAGATTGGGCCGTCACGGTTTATGCCGGCATGTCCGTGGTCGGGCCGCCTGACACGTCCGCCGTAGTTGTCAAGGGAGCCGTCAACAGCCTGAAACGGGCCGGAATCACCACATTGCTAGCGGACGAACTGGCTCGGCTCAGCGAGAGCGGGAGAATTCACGGGCTGGTGCATCTCGCGCTTCTGGCTATGGCGGCATCTGTGCCGAACGAGCGGAACCTGCGTCTGCCGCTGATCCGCCTGCTCATGGAAGCAGTGATGGTGGAAGGCAAAGTACCGGCCAAATACGCCCTAGGTGAGCGAGCCGCTGAGTTTGAGCAAGATGTTGACGCAATAGACGGCCTTTTCTGGCCCGCCATCGCCGACCTCGTGGCTTGCTGAGGTGAATGCCGCGCAGTGCGCCATGCTTGCGGGGGCAGACGGAAAGAACTCCGGCAAGCGGTGCGCTGGCTTGGATTCGGAGCCGCGCATAGAGGGGTTGACGAACGCCGTGCACAGAGCGCTGGCCATACGCGCTTCGGCGGGCGCGGGTCTCAAACGGGGTGGCAGGGTCGGCCAGGAGGCTTGCCCGCCCGTGCCGGAGTCATGCAAGGCGCACGAGAGTTACTCCGCCTCGCGCGACATCGTGGCGCGCGCCATCGACCACGAGATGAAGCGGCTCGGCGCGAGCTGCGTCTATCTGGACATCAGCCATCGGCAAGACAGCTTCCTCGAAACCCACTTCCCCACCATCCTGGCCCGCTGCCTGGAGCTCGACATCGACATCCGCCGCGAGCCCATCCCCGTGGTGCCGGCGGCGCACTACACCTGCGGCGGCGTGATCGTGGACCTCGCCAGCCGCACGGACATCGACGGCCTCTACGCGGTTGGCGAGACGGCCTGCACCGGCCTGCACGGCGCCAACCGACTGGCGAGCAATTCGCTGCTCGAGTGCCTGGTATTCGCCCAGGCCGCGGCCGCCGACATCGCCCAGCGCCGCAGCGAGGCGGCGCGCCAACCGTCCGTCGCACTGCCGGATTGGGACGAGAGCCGCGTCTCGGACTCCGACGAGCAGGTGGTGCTGAGCCACAACTGGACGGAGCTGCGCCGCTTCATGTGGGACTACGTCGGCATCGTGCGCACCAACAAGCGCCTGGAGCGCGCGCAGCATCGCATCGACCTTCTCAAGCGCGAAATCCACGACTACTACGCCCGCCACCGCGTCGGCCCGGACCTGATCGAACTGCGCAACCTGGTGCATGTGGCGGAGCTGATCGTCCGTTCGGCGCTCATGCGGCGCGAGAGCCGCGGCCTGCACTACACCCTCGACTACCCGCGCCGCGCCGCCCAGGCGCTGCCGAGCATCGTCCACCCGGCGGCGGACCCGCTCGACGTGCTTCAGCCGTTCCCGGCCTCGAGTCCGCCGAGGAGGGCCCGCCGGAGCCTCGCGAAGCGCACCGCGTCGTAGCGCGAACCATGCATCGCCAGCACGCGCCGGCTGGTGCGCACGACCACCCAGTTGGCGGTGATCCAAGGCCCGCCGCGCAGCTTTGCCGGACGCCGCGCCTCGCCCTTGCGTTCCGGCCGCTCCGGCTCGAAGAGCACCACCGCGTCCTCGACGAAGGCGAAGCGCCAGGTCTCGCCGCGCCGGTAGATGCCGAGGTGGTAGAGCATCGACAGCGCGCCGGGCACGAGCGCCCACCAGCCGAGCGCCGCCACCCACGGCACGGTGAAGAGGATGTGCAGCCCCACCACGGGCAGCAGCCAGTCCCAGCCGGGCTGCCAGTCGAGGTGCGTCTCGTCGCGGTGCGGGTTCATGGCGCGTCCTGGCCGGCATTGAAGGCGACGATCTCCGCGACGATGCCGCGCAAGGCACGGTCCGCGGGCGTGCGCTCCTGCAGCCAATCCCAGACCCGCCAGTCGTCCAGCGTCAGGAGTTCCTTGTAGGCGTCCTGCAAGGCCGGCGACAGGGCGCGATAGCGGTCGCGGGCGAAGCCTACCAGCAGCAGATCGAGCTCCAGCATGCCGCGGCGGCTGCGCCACAGCACGCGGTCGAAGTCGCGGGTGTCGGACATGGCGACATGATGGTGGCATCATTGGCGGCTGCCAAGGTGCGGTCGACGCGGAGGAACCGTGAGCACAACACAGGCGATGTTCGCGCAGCTCGACCTCGCGGGCAGCGATGCCGCCGCGTTCCTGCAAGGCTACGCGACGGCGGACATGGACGCCCTTCAGCCGGCCATCGCCATGCCCATGGCGCTGTGCAACATCAAAGGCCGCGTGCTGGCGAACGGTTGGGCAGCGGGCAACGGGGAGCATGTGCGCCTGCTGATCCACGCGGAACTCGCCGAAGCCGTGCTGGGCCACCTCGGCAAGTATCTGCTGTTCGCCAAGTCGAAGCTGAAGCGACGCGCGAGCGGCATCGCCTTCCAGGCGGAACCCGCACCGGGGTGCATCGCCCTGCCGCCGCTCGACTGGTTCGCTTGTCTCGATGCGCCCGCCGACTCAGGCCACGCGGGATTCGCGGCAGCCTGCGTCGGGGCCGGCCTGCCTATCGTCGGCGCGCGGGTCTCGGAGGGCTTCCTGCCGCAGATGCTCGGCCTCACCAATGCTGGCGCGGTGAGCTTCGCCAAGGGCTGCTATCTCGGTCAGGAGGTGGTGGCACGGGCAGAGCATCTAGGCGAAGTGAAGCGCAAGCTGCGCAGCTTCCGATTCGAGGGGGCGGCGCCGCAGCCCGGGGCGGACGTACTGCAGCAAGGGCGCAAGGTCGGCACGGTCGTGGCCGCGGCGGACGATAGACTGCTCGCGAGCTGCCGAACCGGCGCCGCGCCAGACGCCGCCGGCGGCAGTCGCCTGCTCGACGACCGCGCTACTGCAAGCGGATCGTCGTGTTGACCCGGGCGTCTGCGCCATCGTCGAACCAGCGCGCGGTGACGGTCTTGGTCTCCGTGTAGAAGCGCACGGCCTGCTTGCCGTAGACGTGCTGGTCGCCGAAGAAGGAGTCTTTCCAGCCGGTGAACGAGAAGAACGGCAGCGGCACCGGAATGGGGATGTTGATGCCGACCTGGCCGACCTCGATGGCATGCTGGAAGCGCCGCGCCGCCGCTGGATGTGAACAGCGACACCCCGTTGCCGAACGGATTGGCATTGATGAGCGAGATGGCGTCGTCCAGTGTCTGCACCTGCGATGCGACGAGCACGGGGCCGAAGATCTCGTCCGTGTAGATCGACATGCCGGGCGTCACGTCCGCGAACAGGGTCGGCCCCACCCAGTTGCCATCCGGATAGCCGTCCACCGTACACTGCCCGCCATCGAGCAGGCATTTCGCGCCCTCCGCCTTGCCCTTGTCGATGTAGCCGAGAATCCGCGCCTTCGCAGCCCGGCTGATCTGCGGCCCGTAGCCCGCGGCGGCGTCGTCCCACGGCCCCGGCCGAACCGCCGCCATCGCGGCCTGGATGTCGGGCAGCCAATCCGCCGCCGCCCCCACCAGCACCGTGGCGCTGATCGCCATGCAGCGCTGTCCGGCCGCGCCGCAGACCGCGCCGACCAAGCTCGCGATCGCCTGCTCCTTGTCGGCGTCGGGCATGATGACCAAATGATTCTTCGCCCCGGCAAGCGCCTGCACTCGCTTGAGGTGCTGGGCGGCCTTGCGGTACACCGCCCGCGCCACCGGCACGGAACCGACGAAGCTCACCGCCCGCACGGACGGATGCTCGATCAGCGCATCCACCTGCTCCCGGCCGCCATGCACCACCTGCACCACGCCCGGCGGCGCGCCCGCCTCGGCCAGCAGTTCCATGAGCCGGTTCGGCGTCATCGGATCCTGCTCCGAGGGCTTGAGCACGAACGTATTGCCGCAGGCGATGGCCAGCGGAAACATCCACAGCGGCACCATGGCCGGAAAGTTGAACGGCGTGATGCCGACGCAGACGCCGAGCGGCTGCACCAGGCTGTACGTATCGATGCCGCGGGCGACGTTCTCGGCGGTCTCGCCCATCATCAGCGAGGCGATCCCGGCGGCATGCTCGACCACCTCGATGCCGCGCCAGATCTCGCCGCGGGCGTCCTCGAAGGTCTTGCCCGTCTCCCGGCAGAGATCCCGCGCCAAGTCGTCCTGGCGCTCCTTGAGCAACTGCTGGTAGGCGAGCAGCACCCGCGCCCGCTCCGGCAGCGGCGTCTCGCGCCACGAGGCGAACGCGGCCTGGGCGCCCTGCACCGCCCGGTCCACTTCGCCGCTGCTCGCGAAAGGCACCTCGCAGAGCACTTCCTGGGTGGCGGGATCGGTCACGGCGATGCCGCCAGCTTCGCTGTCGACGAACGCGCCGTCGATGTAGAGGGGTAGCTTGTCCATGCCGCGAGTGTGGCCCATCGCGGCGCCGTTTGAAAGCGCGGACGCGGCAGCGGCCGGCAGCCGCGACAGCACAGCGGTTGCCGTGCGCCTTCGGCAGACCTAAACTCGCCGCCATGGGCCTATAGCTCAGTTGGTTAGAGCGGTGGACTCATCGACTCGGGCGGCAACGCCCGAACGCGGTGCGCCGCCGTCGAAAGGCGGCGGATGAACGGGATGAACTCAGGGGAACCGCCCGGTTGGCGGCAAGCCAGCCACGGCAATCCTGAGCCAAGCCGGCGGTACACCGCCGGAAGGTGCAGAGACTACCTGAGGGCTGAGGCGGCACCCCAACGCGCGGCGCGGAACACCACGCCGCACGCTGTCGCTTCGAGCGCCCTTGATGACAGGCCAGAGCGTCCCGCACCCTAACGCGACAGCCGCGCAGAACGGCAGAGGGCGAGGGTGGTGAGATAGTCCGCGCCGGCGGAAACGCCGGAGCCAAGCGAATCCACTGGTCCCAGGTTCGAACCCTGGTGGGCCCACCAACCGCAGCACTCGCGCGCGAGCGCGAAACCGTCAGAAGTAGATCGCGGCGCGGGTCGCGTCAGCCCAAGGCACTCGCGGCATTCCTGGCCATCCCGGCACCAGCCGCCATGCGCGGACCGGATGGGGTGATAGAGTGCCGCCTCCGCCTTGCCAGAGCCACCGCCGATGGAACCCGACACCCGCGCCATGCGCCGCGCTCGCGATCAACTGCTGCGCGATGGCTTCTGCCTGATCGACGGCGCGATGCCGGGGGAGTACATCGACGAGCTGCGCTGCTGGTCCGGCGATTGGCTGCAGTCCACCAAGCATTCCGCGAAGTGGAAGTACCAAGGCTCCGACATCCACGTCAGCGGCATCCGGCATCGCTCGAAGCGCAGCCCCAACCTGCCGGGCGACGAGATGGTGGACTTCCTGATCGAACACCCGGCCGCCACCATGGCGGCGATGGGCCTCGCGGATCACGCCTCCGGCGGCACCTTCCAGATCATCTCCAAGCCGCCCGGCGCACCGGCTCTCTACTGGCATCAGGACTGGGCCCGCTGGGACGACCCCATGAGCCTCTCGCCGTGGCCGCAGCAGGTCTTCCTCAACTGGTACCTGACCGACACCACGGTCGACAACGGCTGCCTGCGCGCCATCCCCGGCAGCCACCTGCGCAGACTGGACCTGCACGAGCACCTGGTGCCCGCGCACGAAGGCGGCGGCTACGAGATCGAGGAAACCAACGAATGGATGTTCTACGACCACCCACAGGCAGTGGACGTGCCGGTCACGCCCGGCCAGCTGCTGATCGGCGACGCCCGCCTGCTGCACGGCACCCGCCCGAACAGCACCAGCGAGCGCCGCACCGTGCTCCTCGGCTGGTTCTACCGCAAATCGAACAGCGTGCCAGCCGATTGGCATGGCGAAGTCCCACCGGAGATCCTCGCTCGCGACCCCGACCTGCCGTTTCGCTGGAACCGCCAGCCAGGTGCCTTCCTGCGCTGAGCACAATGCTAAGCTACGGCATATTGAGCCCTCACGGAGCAATGGATGAACGTACTCGAGGAACTTGAGGCGGCCGGGATGACGATGAAACGAGGGAAGCAGCAGATCATGCTCTTCCACAATGGGCGCAAGATCGGCGGCTGGAACACCAAAGATGGTCATTGGTACATCTCCAAGACAATCGCCCGCGACCAAGAATGCCTGCTACGCAAGCACGGATTCCGATGGCGAGAGAAACCGACACATCAGTGGTGGCAACTTGACGGAGAAGCGCAAGGACCCACGTTCCGAGCCGTGGTGCGAGCATTGACAGAGACCCCCATCCCATGAGCCGGTTCATGGTGGACATACGCGGAGCGATCCAAGAGGGCAGGCTCAAGCAGCCGTTCACTGCCGCCGACGTTAGGCAAGCGTGCCCAGGCTGGAACCCGGCAACCTACGGGTCCTTTCTTCCCAAGCACAGGGTTGGCAATCCGGGTGGCTACACCCCGTACTTCGTTCGGGAAAGCGCTGGCCGCTATAGGCTCCGACACGACTCCATCATGCACTAACCGGTCCAGGTCCGCATTATGCGGGCCAATGGAGCATCGCCGAGACTCGGCGGATCGCGGCCCTTCGTGTCCTGTCACCCCAACCGCATTTTCTCGACGCCGACGATGCGGTCGTAGAGCAGGTACAGCCCCACCACGCACGCCAGCAGGATGCCGCCGAGGGCTGCGGCCAGGCCCCAGTTGAGGGATTGCTGCATGTGGTAGGCGATCATGTTGGAAATGAGCTGGCCCGTGCGGCCGCCGACCAGCGCGGGGGTGATGTAGTAGCCGATGGCGAGGATGAAAACCAAGAGCGAGCCGGCGCCGACGCCGGGCAGCGTCTGCGGCCAGTAGACCCTTCGGAACGCCTGCGGGAAGCTCGCGCCGAGGGATGCCGCGGCGCTCATGTACTGCGGCGGGATGGTGCGCATCACAGCGTACAGCGGCAGCACCATGAACGGCAGCAGGACGTGGGTCATCGCGACGAACGTGCCGGTCATGTTGTAGATCATCTCCAGCCGCTCTTCTTCGCCGATCAGGCCGATGGCCACTAGGATGTCGTTCACGACGCCCTGCGATTGCAGCAGCACGATCCACGATGTGGTGCGTACCAGGAGCGATGTCCAGAACGGCACCAGCACGAGCAGCAGGAGCAGATTGGCGCGGCCCGGCGGCGCGTGGGCGATCAGGTAGGCCACCGGATAGCCGAGCAAGAGGCACAGCACGGTGATGCCGGTGCTGACGACGAGAGTCCGCCACAAGAGCGGCAGATAGATGCGCCGGTCCGGCGGCTGGGCGACGATGTCGCCTTGCGAGTCTCGGTCCAAGTCCAGCGCGTTGAGATAGTGCCGCGCCGTGTAGCGTTCGCCAGCGCGGCGGATGGCCCGCCAGGTGGCGGGTTCGCCCCACGCCTCGTGGGCGCCGAGCAGGACGGCGCGCCAAGGGGCGGCGGCATCGAGGTCCGGCTCGGCACTGCGCAGCCGCCGTCCGGTGCGGGTGAGGACGCTGCGCAGGCCGCTCTCGACGCGATTGACGCGCGTGGCCAGCTGGCCGAGCGTGCGCGCCTCGCGGGCCGCCAGCAGTTCCGCCGCCGCCACCTCGAAGACCAGCTCGCCGGGTACCGACAGCCCATCCCACTCGGCAAGCCTTGCCAGCGTCTGCGGCAGGGCGTCCGCCACTTGCGGTTCATGGACGCTGCGCGTCAGCATGGTCGCCAGCGGCGCGATGAAGGTCACGCCGATGAAGGCGATCAGCGGCAGCGCAAGCAGCCCGGCGCGCAGGGCGGGGCGTCGGTCCTGCGGGCTTGCGCTCAACGGGCGAGCCAGGCGCTGAAGCGTTCGTTAACCTCATCCGCATGGTCGCTCCACCACTCCCAGTCGTTGGCGAGCGCCCGCTGCATGTTGGATTCCGTGGTCGGCATGTGCGGGGCCATGTCGATGCCGGTCTCCAAGTGCGTCGACACCAAATCCGTGCCCGAACGCCGGGCCGGGCTGTACGAGATGTAGCGACTCAGGCGCGCCATGGAGTCCGGCCTCGCAACGTATTCGACCAAGGCGCGCGCCGCCGCCAGATTGGCGGTTCCGGCGACGATGCCGTAGCCGCCGCTGTCCAGCACCTGGCCGTCCCAGACCACCACGAACGGCTGCTGCTCGACGATCTGGGCGTTGAAGATGCGGCCGTTGTAGGCCGTACTCATGGCCACTTCCCGGTCGGCGAGCATCTGCGGCGGCTGGGCGCCGGCCTCCCACCAGACGATATGCTCCTTGATGGTGTCGAGCTTGGCGAAGGCGCGGTCCATGCCCTCTTCCGTATCCAGCGTCGCGTAGATCTGGTCCATCGCCACGCCGTCGGCCATGAGCGCGAACTCGAGATTCACCAAGGGCGAGCGCCTCATGCCGCGCCGGCCGGGGAACTTGCCGAGATCGAAGAAATCCTCGATGGTCGCCGGCTTGTCGTCGGGAAAGCCCTCGGCGTTGTAGGCGTAGATGGTCGAGTAGAAGAGCGTGGTGGGGCCGCACTCGGTGATGCCGTCGTCGGGGTAGTCATCGGCTGCCGCGGTGCCGTCCGGCGCTGGCGGCAGGCTGTCCGGCGCGACCAGCTCCAAGAGGCCCTCGTCGCAGCCGCGCACTAGGTCCGGCGTTTCGAGGTCCACCACGTCCCAATGCACGTTGCCGGTCTCCACTTGGGCGCGGATCTGCGCGAGGCCGCCGTTGTAGTCCTCCAAGCGGAAATCCGTGCCGGTCTCCTCGCTGAAGGGTTCGAGCCAGGCGAGGCGGCTGGCGAGGCCGTAGGCGCCGCCCCAGGAGACGACGGTCAGCGCTTCCGCGGCGGCGGCGCCGAAGCCCCATGCCGCGGCGGCCAATGCGAGCGCTTGCAGTTTGATTCTCATGATTCCTCCTTAAGCCTGATTCGGCGCCGCGTTTGCAGCACGCCGCTCGTCGGGGACCAGCGCCCGGCAGTCGGTCGGCGTCCAGCCGACGCGCACCGTGTCGCCGGCGAGCACGGCGCCGTGGCCGACGACGTTCGGTATCTTGATGATGAAGTCCGCAGCGCCGCCTTGGGCGTCTCGGTCGCCCAAGGCGGCGCGGACGCGCAGGTGGTCGCCGAGGAAGGCGATGTCTTCGACCACCACGTCGAACTCGTTGCTGTAGGTGCCGGGCGCGGGCGCGAGGCCGATCCGCTCCGGGCGGATGGCAAGCACCACCGCGTCTCCTGGTTGTCGCGGCGACACCAGAAAGGCCTTGACCGTCTCGCCGCCGGCGACGACATCGCAGATGTCCCCATCCACGCTGCTGACCCGACCTTCGAGCAGGTTGTTGTCGCCGATGAAGGTGGCGACGAAGGGGCGCTCCGGCTCCTCGTAGAGCACTTCCGGCGGCGCGATCTGCTCGATGCGGCCAGCATTGAACACGGCCACTCGGTCCGACATGGCCATGGCTTCCTGCTGATCGTGGGTGACGTAGACCACCGTGACGCCAAGCGTGCGCTGGATGCGGCGGATCTCGAACTGCATCTCTTCGCGCAGGCGCCGGTCGAGGGCGCCCAGTGGCTCGTCCATCAGCACGAGGTCCGGCTCGAACACCAATGCCCTAGCGATGGCGACGCGCTGCTGCTGGCCGCCCGACAGCTCTCCCGGGCGCCGCCCTTCGAAGCCTTCGAGGCGGACGAGTTCCAAGGCGCGGCGCACCCGTTCGGCAGCGTCGTTCCTCCTTAGGCCACGCACTTCCAAGGGAAACGCCAGATTGCCCGCCACCGTCATGTGCGGGAACAGCGCGTAGTTCTGAAACACCATGCCGATGTCGCGCTTGCGCGGCGGCACGTCCTCTACCGGCTTGCCGCCGATGCGGATGCTGCCGCCGGTGGGCGCCTCGAAGCCGGCGAGCATCATGAGGCAGGTCGTCTTGCCGGAGCCTGACGGGCCGAGCAGCGTCAGGAACTCGCCTTCCCTGACGCTGAGGCGAAGATCCTCGACGACTTGCACCTCGCCGTCGTAGCTCTTGAATACGCCGTCGAAGACGACATGGGGGGTGTCGGCCGATTCCATTGCTCCGCTCGCCGGTTTGCCGCCTGCCGTCCTCGCAGTACGCGCAAGTATAGGCGGTCAGTCGCTCGCGCCGCGGCGACGCAGCCATTCCACGGTGCCCATCAGCGCCAGCGCGAAGGCGATCAGGAACGTCGCCACCGCCAGAATCGCCGGGCTGATCTGCTCGCGGATGCCGGCCCACATCTGGCGCGGGATCGTGCGCTGCTCGAGGCCGCCCATGAACAGCACCGTCACCACCTCGTCGAACGAGGTGGCGAAGGCGAACAGGGCCCCCGAGAAGACGCCCGGCGCGATCAGCGGCAGCTGCACGCGGCGGAACGTGCGCCACGGGTCCGCGCCCAAGCTGGCGGCGGCGCGCGTCAGGTTGGTGTCGAAGCCCGCCAGCGTCGCCGTCACGGTGATGACGACGAAGGGCGTGCCGAGCGCGGCGTGGGCAAGGACGATGCCGATGTGCGTCTGCGACAGACCCAGGCTCGAATAGAAGAAGAACATGCCTGCCGCGGAGATGATGACCGGGGTGACCATCGGCGAGATGAGGAGGCCCATCACCAACGGCCGCGCCGGCATCGCCGGACTCGCCAGCCCAAGCGCCGCCATGGTGCCGAGCACCGTGGCGATGACGGTGGCGCTGACGCCGATGACGAGGCTGTTCGCCAGCGCCCGCAGCCACTGCTCGTCGGTCGCCACCGTCTCGTACCAGCGCAGCGAGTAGGCCGCCGGGTCGAGGCGCAGCATGCCCTCGGTGAACGTGAAGTAGGGCTCCGCGTTGAAGCCGAGCGGCACGATCACGAGGATCGGCGCCACCAGAAAGACGAACACCGCGGTGCAGATGGCGAGGTGCGCGACGCGGCCGAAGCGTCCGTCGCCGCTCATGAGAGCGCTGCCGGGGCGCTGCGGAACTCACTCATGGGCGCAGCATAGCAGGGCGAGCGACCTGCCCCACCATCCATCCGGGGCGACCCCGGGCAGCGCCTCCTGGCGCGCCGACTCGACCTCAGTGCAGCAGGCTGTCGCGCTCTTTGGCGGCGCTGCCGAACTGCGTGGCGAGGAAGTCCATCTGATCGCCGAGGATGCGCCCCGAGTTGGTCAGCGCCAGGTATTCGGCGAGGTTCGGCACGTACGGCAGCGCGAGCAGCTCCATGCCGCACTCGTGCGGCAGGCGGTTGCCCTTGTGGTGGTTGCAGCGTCGGCAGGCGGCCACCACGTTCTCCCAATGGTCCGCGCCGCCGCGCGACTTGGGCACGACGTGATCGCGCGTCAGCGCGCCGTGCGGGAACATGCCGCCGCAGTACAGGCAGAGGTAGCGGTCCCGGCCGAACAGCGCCGCGTTGGTGAGCGGCGGCGAGCGTCTGGGCCGCTCGTGGCGGCGCCCGCCGCAGGCGATGATGCTGTGGATGTCCACCGTGGTCTGGCTGCCGTCGAGCCGCGAGTGGCCGCCCCGCAGCCGCAGCACGGATTCGCCGTGGGTCCACTTCACCACGCCGCGCGCGTACAGGCAGACGGCCTCCTGCCAGGAGGCCCATTCCACCGGCTGCCCTGCCACATTGAGCCGCAGGATGCGCGGAATGCGGTGGTAGCTTTCGAGCGTGGCCAGCATGTCGGTTCCCGACGGGCAACAGCGGTCAATGATGGCCAATACGCCGCCTCGATTCAACGCCGATTGCGGCGCATCGCCCGAAGGGCCGCAGCGCGGCGCCCGGCGGACGCCGAGGCTTTGACAGCGCTTGGGCGAGGCGGCAAAGTCCAACGCATGGAACGAACGCCGCAGGGAGCAGTGCGCTCGAACGCGCTTGTTTCGAGCGTGGCCGGCGCGATGGATGGACGGCTCGGCATGGCGGTTCTGATTGCCCTGCTTGCCGCCTGCCGCACCCAGGCGCCCGTCGATCTGGCGGGCACCGGTTCTGCGCCGAACGACGACTGGTTCTGCGATCCGAGCACCGCAAGCGAATGGAACTGCGTTCAGGATGCGGAACTGGCGACCAACCCTCCCGAGCGCGTGCCGGTGCCGCCAGCGCCGCGTGCGGCGCAGCCCGCGCCGCGTGCCACCCCAGCCCCGCGTCGGCCGGCGCAGCCGCCAGCTCGCATCGCTAGGCCGCCTCCCGCCGCCTCGCGTGCTGCCACGCCATCCGCTCCTGCACCGCCTGTGCTGCCAGCGGGCGCCCCACCGCCCCCCGCGCCAGCCGCAGACCTCGCGAACGCGCCGCTGTACCAGCGCTTGGCCTATCGGCCCAGCAGCCCGGTGTCGCTCGAAGAACTGCCCGGCGACTTCTACGCGCTTCAGCTCCTGGCGATGCAGTCCAGAGCGCGGCTCGATGAGGTTGCCGAAGAGCTCGGCATCCCCGGCATGGCGCGCATCCCGATCGAGAGCAACGGCGCGCTCTGGCACGTATTGCTGCTGCGCATCTATCCGGACCGAGCTACCGCAGAACGCGCCGCTGCCAGCCTGCCGCAACGCATCCGGGAGTTGAACCCGTGGTCGCGCCCGCTGCGCTCCCTGCAGCAGGCGATGGCGCAAGGCAGCCGCCTCCGGGAAGGTGCTTCAGGTTCGCCATAGCGGCCCTCGGGACCGCCCCCGAACCGAGCATCAGCCGGACGTTGGCGGCGTCAGCGTCTCGTCGTCGTCGATGGGAATGAAGAGGCAGGTGCGCGACGCGCCGTCCACCGCCTTGCTGCGATGGCCGCGGCCGCGGGTGTCTTCCGCGAGCAGGATGTCGCCGGACTCCAGGCGCCGCACGGAACCGTCGCCGACGCCGATATCCACGCTGCCACGCAGATTCACCACGAACTGGCGGCGCGGCGCGGCGTGGAAGTCCAAATCGTAGTCGCCGCCGACTTGCCGGAAGACGACGCCCGGACCCCGAATCAGTCGCGACAGGCGACCGCCGACGGTCGCATCGCCGAGCGGGATGTCCACATCCTCGAAGTGGGACTCGCCATCGTCGCCCGTGTAGACGCGCACAACGCGCATCGTTCCGCCTTCCGCCATTCCGCCTCCTCCAATGCAGGGCACCGCCTCCGTCCTCCACCATCATAGCGGCTGAGGCGCGCGGCCAGAGCCTCCTAAGCGGCTATTCCGCTCCCGTCGTCGGACAACGCTCGGCGAGGAAGGCGCTCGGCACCAGCGCCTCGTTGAAGCGAATGCCAGCGTCGCCGTAGCGCGGCAGCAGCGCCTCGTAGTCGACCCGATAGCGCTCCGGGCGGCGGTGGAAGTCGTCGCAGAGGCGGAGCAGGCGCTGCTCCACCACCGGCAGCAGCGGCGCGGCGTAGACGCTCGGGTTGAGCGCCTCGTCCCAGAGCGGGTTGACATGATCGGCCCACGAGAACGCACGCTGCCGGACGGGGCGCCCGCTCTGCCAGCGGAAGATCGCCGTCCGGCCTGCCACCGCGCCGCCATGGAAGAGGCTGCGGTAGAAGCGAAAACCCTCGTAGTTGGCAACCATGTCCGCGTTCGAGTAGATGCCTGCCAGCATCCCGCCGAAGAACACGGACTCGGCTGCCGCGGCGCCATACGTTGTCATGTCGCCCCGTCGCCAAGTGCGGTGGCGCCGATAGTACTTGCGCCCCTGGGAGATGAAGTGGCCGATCTTGTCCGTGCCGAGCAGCACCCCGTGGACGCGAATCAGGGGCGCCGGCGGCACCAGCTTGGACAGCCGCGCCGCGGCCAGCGGGAAGGCGCCGAACATCGTCTCGTCGAGCGGCACGGCAAGGCGCTCCAGTGCCGGCGAGTGCATCGCCCAGCGTTCCAGTTTGTCGACCCAGTGGGCGCTGCCGACGCGCTGGTAGACGGCATCGACGAAAGCCCATTCGTCGGGCTCGGCATCCCACGACGCCGCAACATCGTCGAGCACCGCATTCACGCGGCCGTCCAGCAGGGCCAGACTGTCCGCGAGGTCGACCGGGCGACCCGTGTAGGGATCGTTCTCCAAGGCCGCCGCCGAAGCCGCGAGCACCACAGCCACGGCGAACATCCCTCCGAACTCGCCGCGGCGCACTGCCGAGTTCCGGTCGACCGTGACGCGAACGCGATGCGTTCGAGCTACGGCATGTCAGCCGCGGGCCTTCTTCGCCGCATCGCGGCTGAGGCAGCGCGTGAGCCACGCCGCGAGATTCGGCTGGTCCTCCAAGCCGATGCCCGCCGGAACCGCCCAGCTGAGCACGCCGGCGACATTGAGGTCCGCAACCGTGAACGAGTCGCCGAGCAGGTAGTCGCGGCCTTCGAGCGCCGCGTTCAGCACCCCTAACGGGCGTTCGAGCGCGGCGGTGCCGGCGGCTGCGCCCTCCGGGTCCTTCTCCTCGCCGAAGAGGCCAAGCACCTTGGCGAGCACATCGAGCAGCGTCTTCTCCACCGCGGTCATCGCCCAGAAGCTCCAGCGCAGGGTCTGCGCCTCCTCTTCGAGCGTCGCCGGCGCGAGCTTGCCGTGCTTCTTCGCCAAGTAGATGTTGATGGCCATGGACTCGGCGAGCTGGAAGCCGTCGTCGTCGATGGCCGGCACCTGGCCCATGGGATTCGCCGCCAAGAGCGCGTCGCTGGCGCCGGATTCCATGCTGAGACCCGGTTCGTGCGCGAAGTCGAGGCCGAGTTCGTGCGCCATCCACAGCGCCCGCATGGCGCGGCTCTGCGCCGGGCCGTAGATGGTCAGGCTCACAGCGCCTCCAGAATGGCTTCCGCGCGGCTCACCTCGAAGGCGCCCGGCGCCTCCACGGCGAGCGTCGCTACGACGCCATCGTCGACGACCATCGCGTAGCGCTGCGAACGCGTGCCGAGGCCGAAGCCGGTGCCGTCCATCTCCAGCCCCAGAGCCTTGGCGAACTCGCCGTTGCCGTCGCCGGCCATGACGAGCTCCTCGGCGTTGCCGTCCCGGCCCCAGGCGTCCATGACGAAAGCGTCGTTGACGGCGACGCAGACGATACTGTCGACGCCCTTGGCCTTGATCTTGTCCGCGTTCGCCACGAAGCCCGGCAGATGCGCCTCGGAGCAGGTGGGGGTGAACGCGCCCGGCACGGCGAACAGTACCGTCTTCTTGCCGGCGAAGAGTTCGCCGGTGGACACCGCCGACGGGCGCCCGTCGACCATGATGTGCAGCGTTGCGTCCGGCAGCCTGTCGCCTTCCTGAATCGCCATGGGTTCTCCTTGTCGCTGATGGATGTGGTTGGTTCGGATGCGGAATGCGGAGTCTACTGCACGCGACGCCCCAGTGGCGGTCGGTTTCGCGCTCGCCTGGCCTCGGTCCCGCACTGCTCAGGACAGCTATTGATCGCGATATTGGGTGGCTTCACAGGTTTATGCAGTGATATATTGCGGGCTATGACACGCAAGGCCTATCCCCCATCGGCGCAGAGGGCGCTGCGCAGCCTCGGCCGCGACATCCGCATCGCCCGCAAGAAGCGGCGCCTGCCGGTGGCGGACTTCGCGGGGCGGATGGGCGTCTCGCAGGGCACGCTGGCGCGGCTTGAGCGCGGCGAACCGGGCGTTGCCATCGGCGCTCTGGCGATGGCCCTGCTGGCGCTAGGCGAACTGCGCCGGATGGACGAGCTGCTCGATGTCTCCCAGGACGACACCGGCCTCATGCTCGATGTCGCCGGTCTGCCGCAGCGCATCCGCGCCCGCAAGGCATGAGCAAGTCCAGCCGGCGCGTCGGCGTCGCGCTCGGCGAGCGGTTGCAGCCGGTGGGCGAACTGATCTTCGAGACCGACGGCGCGCGGCAGACCAGCATGTTCCGCTACGACCCGGCGTGGCAAGGCAGCCCGCACGGTTTCGCCATCGCCCCCGATCTGCCGCGCGCAGGGGCGCACTTCTACCAAGCCGCATCGCGCGGCAACGTCCGTACGGCGCTGCCGGGCGCGGTGGCCGATGGCGCGCCGGACTCTTGGGGGCGCGGCCTGATCCGCAAGGCGCACTCGGCTGCGCTGTCGGAACTCGACTACCTCCTGGCCGTGGACGACGCGGCCCGGCAAGGCGCTCTGCGCTATCTGGATGAGGACGGGCGACCGCTGGCCCGCAGCTATCCGCCGGTGCCGCGCCTCGCCAGCATCGACGACCTTCGCCGCCTGGCCGGGGCCGCGGACCAAGAGGCGGAGCTGGACGCCGACGCGCGAGCCCGCCTGCTCGGCAGCGCCGGTTCGCTAGGAGGTGCGCGGCCCAAAGCCAGCATCCTGGACCGCGACGGCACCTTGACCATCGCCAAGTTCACCTCCGAACGCGACGCGATGCCCGTCGAAAGAGCCGAAGTCGCGACGCTGGCGCTGGCCCGCGACGTCGGCATCGCGGCCGCATCGGCGCGCATCGAACTCGCCCGCACGGCCCATCCCGTGGCGCTGATCCGCCGCTTCGACCGCACGGATGGAGACCGCATCCACTACGTATCCGCGCAGACGTTCATCGGCGCCGAGCATGCAGACGCGGCCTACTACACGGACATCGCGGACGCGCTGCGGACCCATGCGGAGAACGCCCGAGCGCAACTGACGGAGCTCTTCCGCCGCATCCTGTTCACCATCCTGGTCTCCAACAACGACGACCACCTGAAGAACCACGGCCTGCTGCACGTCGGCGGCGGACGCTGGGCGCTGTCGCCCGCGTTCGACATCAATCCGCAGCCGCACCGGCATCGCCACCTGGAGACCGGCATCAGCGAACTGAGCGGCAATGCGGCCTCGATCGAAGCAGCCCTCAACGCCGCGGACTTCTTCGGTATCGCCGCAGACGATGCTGCGGCTATGCTGCGGGGCATGGTCGAGACGATCTCGGAACGATGGCCCGCCCGCTGCCGCGAGACGGGCATGTCGAGTGCCCAAATCAAGCGCTTGGCACCCGCATTCGAGCACGAGGAAACGCGCGCGGCGCACAGGCTGCTGCGCGGATTCCGCCGTTAGCGTGCGCCGCTGGCTGACCGACCCGCTATTCGCCTTTCTGCTGATCGGCGCGGCGATCTTCGCCGCCGATGCCTGGCTCGGCGGAGACGACGACTACCGCATCGTCGTCACGCGCGCCGCGAGCGACCGCCTGGCGACCCTCTGGGAGGCGCAGGCGGGCCGGGCGCCGACGCCGGCCGAACTGGACAGCCTCATCGACGACCATGTGCGCGAAGAGATCATGGTGCGCGAAGCGAAGCGGCTCGGGCTCGATCGCGAAGACACGATAATCCGCCGCCGGCTGGCGCAGAAGCTCGCCTTTCTCACCGACGACGTGGCGACGCTGGCAAAGCCTGAGGATGCCGAGCTCAGGGCGCATTTCGAGGCCAACCGGCAGCGCTACGAGACGCCGGCGGTGACCAGCTTCAGCCACGTCTTCTTCAGCGCCGACCGGCGCGGCGATGCCGCCCGCGATGCGCAGAGTGCCTTGGTCGACTTCGACCCCGACGGCTGGCGCAAGGCCGGCGACCCGTTCATGCTCGGCCGCACCTACGCCTACGCGAGCGATCCGCGCATCGAGCGGGACTTCGGCGCGGCGTTCGCAGATGCGCTGGCCGAACTGCCCGCCGATGGCGCATGGCGCGGGCCGGTCGCTTCCGGCTACGGCGCCCATCTGGTGTGCGTCGATTCGAGAACGCCCGCTCTCGGCGCGGACTACGAGTCGGTGGCGGCACGGGTGGCGGCGGACTTCGACGCCGACCGCCGCGCGGAGGCGAATCGCCGGTACTTCGAGGAACTGCGGGCGCAGTACACCGTGAGCCGGCCGTGACCGCGCGACTCTGGACGGCTGCGGCGCTGGCGGTCCTCTTCGGTTGCGCGGCACTGGGCCACGAGGTGCGGCCCGCCTACCTTCAGATCGAAGCCGCAGCCGGCGAGGCGGGCGATGCCGAGAGCCTGTATCGCGTGCTGTGGAAGCGCCCGCTGGTCGGTAATCGCCTGCTGCCCATCGCGCCGGTATTCCCGGAGCAGTGCAGCGCCGAGGCGGCGACCGTCGACACCGTGCTCGACGGTGCCCTGGTGCAGCGTCTCGAACTCCGCTGCCCAGAGGGACTGCGCGGCGAGACCGTCGCCATCGCAGGATTGGAGGCGACCATCACGGACGTCATGCTGCACGCCACGCTGGCGGACGGCACGCAGCTGGCGACACTGCTCAAGCCGGACAGCCCGTCGGCGACGCTTGGCGCCGGCGGCACCGCGGTGTTCGGCTACCTCGCCCTCGGCATCGAACACCTGCTGTTCGGCTTCGATCACATCCTGTTCGTGCTGTGCCTGATGTACTTCACGTCCCCGGTGCAGCGCACCGAAGGCCGGCTGCTCGTGCGTCCGGCCGCCTTGGTGAAGACGGTCACTGCCTTCACCGTGGCCCACAGCATCACCCTGAGCTTCGCCGTGCTCGGCTTGGCGAGCGCGCCTCAGGCGCCGGTGGAAGCGGTCATCGCCCTGTCGATCCTGTTCCTCGCGGTGGAGAAGCTGCGCGGCGTTGAGCGTTCCATCACCGCCCAGCACACCTGGCTCGTGGCGTTCGCGTTCGGCCTCCTGCACGGCTTCGGCTTCGCCGGGGCGCTCGCCGACATCGGCCTGCCGTCGGGAAACGTGCCCGCGGCGTTGTTTCTGTTCAACGTCGGCGTCGAGCTCGGCCAACTCGGCGTCGTCGCCGTGGCCATCGCCGTCGCCTTGCTGGCGTCGCTGCGCCGGGCGCGGCCGCCGCGCCGCATCGTCCTTCTGCCGCTCTATCTGAGCGGCTGTCTGGCGGCCTATTGGTTCGTCGCCCGGGCGACGACGGTCGTTTTCACGTAGCGCACCCGGTCCACAATGCCCGCGCCGGGATCTGGGGGATGTTTCCTACCCCCGGCTTGGGCGATTGCCCGGAAACGTCGGGCGGATCTCGGGCAGAAGGCATGGGCGATCTGCCATTTCGCGGCGCCTCGGCGCGTCCTAGCGTATCGCTTCATGAAGACGCGCGAGTACAAGGACCACATCGGCAAGCGGCTGTTTCGCGACCGCCGCTTCGTCGCGGATCTGGTGGAAGGGTTCCTGCCCGCAGACCTCGTCGGCGACCTGGATCTGCGCACGCTGCGAGAACTCCCGACGGAGTTCATCAGCCGCGGCGGCGACAAGCGCATCGGCGATGCGTTGTGGATCGCGGACCGCCCGAACGGCGCGCATGTGCTGCTGCTCGCGGAGATCGAATCCACGAACAAGCCGCGCATGGCCTCCCGCATGATGGTCGAGACGGGGCTCGTCTACGAGACCCTTTCCGGGGCCGCGCGCGGCCCCGGAGGGCACTACCCCGTGGTGCTGCCGTTGGTGGTCCACGTCGGCACCAAGCCTTGGACGGCCGCGAACGACATGGCTCGGCGGCTGCCGCCGCACGACCCGCTTGTGGCGTTCGCCGCGGGGCTGCGCTTCCTGGTGCTTGACGTATGCAGTCTGCGGCGGGACGATCTGCCCGAACGCAACCGGGTGACAGTCTTCGTGCGCATCCACACCAGCCCATCCCCGCAGGCGCTGGTGCAGGAGATTCGCAACGCCTTCCGGTGGATGGACGAGGACGAGGTCGACCTGCGACGGGCGCTGCTGGACTGGGTCTACGCGGTGGTGCTGCCGATCCGCTTCCCCGATGCGGACGTTCGGCGGCTGGGATTGGAACAGGAGGAAGCAATGCTGGCGGAGCGGGCGAAACAGTGGACGCAGGAGTGGCTTCAGGAAGGCATGGAGCGCGGCAGGGCCGAGGGCGTGGAGCGCGGCAGAGCCGAGGGCATGGAGCGCGGCAGGGCCGAGGGCATCGAGCGCGAACGCAGCCTGCTCTGCCGTCAGGCCGGGCGGCGGTTCGGCACGCCGGTCGGCGACCGACTGGCCGCCTTGCTGGCCGGCGTGATCGACCCGGCGCGACTCGACCAAGTCGGCGATCTGATCGTCGACTGCGCTAGCAGCGACGAGCTGTTCGAGCACCTCGACCGGGGCGCTATGCAGAACAGCACGGACGCGGCTTAGCGCCCCAAGGCGGCGACGCGGCCGACGATGGTCGTCGCCGGGCCGTCGATTCCCGCCTGCGCCACTCGATCCGGCAGGTCGGCCAGCGTGCCTTTCACCACGCGCTGCTCCGGCAGCGAACCGCGCGACACCGTCGCCGCCGGCGTCGCCGGATCCGCGCCATGGCGGATGAGCTCCTGCGTCACCGTGCCTAGCGCGCCGAGGCCCATGTAGACGACCAGCGTCTGCCCCGGGCGGGCGAGCTCCGGCCAGTCGAGATTGTGGACGCCGTCCTTGCGGTGGCCGGTGACGAAGCGCACCGACTGGGCCCAGTCGCGATGCGTCAGCGGGATGCCGGCGATGGCAGCGCAACCGGCCGCCGCGGTCACGCCGGGCACCACCTCGAACGCCACGCCCGCAGAAGCCAGCGCCCCCACCTCTTCGCCGCCACGGCTGAAGATCAGCGGATCGCCGCCCTTAAGGCGCACGACGCGCAGCCCGCGCGTCGCGTCGGCCACCAGGCGAGCGTTGATGTCCGCCTGCCGGACATCCGCCTCGGTACCCCGATGCCATGCTCGGCGTCCGACGTAGACGCGCTCGGCATCGCGGCGGCAGCGTGCCAAGACGCCCGGCCCCACCAGATTGTCGTAGTAGACGATGTCGGCGCGCTGCAGGCATCGCAGCGCCTTCAGCGTGAGGAGGTCCGGATCGCCCGGTCCGGCGCCGACCAGCGATACGAAGCCCGTCTGGGTCGGTGCCGCGAGAGCGTCCCGCAGCACATCTTCGGCTTCGCCCGCCGCGCCGCTGGCGAAGAGCGCCGCCACGTCGCCGTCCAAGGCGCGGTCCCAGAAGAGCTGCCGGGCGCGGGCATCGGGCAGCGCCGCCGCGACCTGCCGCCGGTGCGCTGCGAGGAATCGGGCCAAGGCGCCGAGGCTGCTCGGCAGCACGGTCTCGATGCGCTCCCGCAGGCGCCGGGCCAAGGTCGGCGAAGCGCCGCCGGTGGATATCGCCACCGTCACCGGCGAGCGATCCACGATGGCCGGGAAGATCGCCGTGGAACGCTCCGCGTCGTCGACGCAGTTCACCAGCACGCCGCGACGGTGGCAGGCGCGGGCCACCGCATCGTTCGCCGCTGCATCGTCCGTGGCGGAGACGACCAGCAGCGCGCCGCCCACATCCCGAGGTTCGAAGCGGCGTTCAAGCAGTTCGCAGCCGTGCTCGGAGCAAAGTTCGCGCACTGCGGCCGATGGCCGGGCCGCCACTACCCGAAGCGCGGCGCCGGCAGCGATCAGCAGTTCGATCTTGCGCCGCGCCACCGCCCCGCCGCCGATCACGACACAGCGCTCGCCCGCGAGCTTGAGCGTCAGCGGCAGCGCATCCACGGCCTTCAGGCGCCGAGTTCGAGCCGCGCCGCGCCGCCCATGTATGGCCGTAGGGCATCGGGGACATGCACCGCGCCCTCGCCGTCCTGGTAGTTCTCCAGCACGGCGATCAGCGTCCGACCGACGGCCAGACCTGAACCGTTCAAGGTATGCACGTAGGCAGGGCGGCCGCCGCCCTCGTCGCGGTAGCGCGCCATCATGCGCCGCGCTTGGAAATCGAGGAAGTTGCTGCACGAGGAGATCTCGCGATAGCGCCCCTCGCCCGGCAGCCACACTTCGAGATCGATGGTCTTCGCCGCGGCAAAGCCCAGATCGCCGGTGCAGAGCAGCATGGCGCGATACGGCAGTTCGAGGCGCTTCAGGATGGTCTCGGCATGGTCGGTGAGTTCGTCCAGCGCCCGCCAAGACTCGTCCGGATGGACGATCTGCACCAGTTCAACCTTCTCGAACTGGTGCTGGCGGAAGATGCCGCGCATGTCCTTGCCGTAGCTGCCCGCCTCGCTGCGGAAGCAAGGGGTGTGGGCGACGAACCGAAGTGGCAGTTCGGCGGAATCGAGAATGCTCTCCCGGACCAGATTCGTGACCGGCACCTCGGCCGTCGGAATCAGGAACTGGTCGCGCTCGCCGCCGATGGCGAACAGGTCCTCCTCGAACTTCGGCAGCTGCCCCGTGCCCTCGAGGATCTGCCGGTCCACCAGATACGGCACGTAGACCTCCTCGTAGCCGTGCTCGCCGGTGTGGATGTCGAGCATGAACTGCGTGAGGCCCCGGTGCAGCCTCGCGAGCGCACCGCGCAGCACCGAGAAGCGCGCCCCGGCCAGCTTCGCGGCCGCCGCCAAATCGATGCCGTCCGGCGCCAGTTCCACGTGGTCGCGGGGCTCGAAGTTCGCCGTCGGCAGCTCGCCGCCGCGGCGCAGCTCCACATTGTCCTCTTCGCCGCCACCGTGCGGCACGCTGTCGTCGGGCACGTTCGGAATCGTCCGCACGAAGGCGTCGAGCTCCGCGCGGACGGCATCGAACTCCGCCTTCACGGCATCGAGACGGTCGCCAAGGTCGCCCACCGCCGCCACCAGCGGCGCGATGTCCTCCCCGGCGGCACGGGCGGCGCCGATGCGTTTCGATGCGGTCCGTCGCTCGTGCTGCATGCGCTCGGTTTCGAGCTGCAGGGCCCTGCGGCGGGAATCGAGGCTTTCGAAGCGTTCGACATCGAGTTCGCCGCCGCGCGAGGCAAGGCGCGCCGCGATGCCGTCGAGGTCCTGGCGCAGCCTCCCGGGGTCGATCATCGCAGCGCCCCGACCAGTCGATAGCCCGCGAACGCCGCGGCGAGGCAAAGCACCACCGTGACCACCGCATAGGCGACCGCCCAGAAGGTGCGGCCTTGCGCGTAGAGCGTCATCGCGTCGGCGGAGAAGGCCGAGAACGTCGTGAATGCGCCGAGCACCCCGACCACCAGGAAGGCCCTGCCGCCGCCCTCGAACCAAGCGGCGCCGGCGAACGCGCCGAGCACCATGCCGATCGCGAGGCACCCAGCGACGTTGACGAACCATGTGCCGAGGATCGTCCCGCCCGGCAGCGACCAAGCCGCGGCGGCGCTCTGCGCCGCATAGCGCAGCACGGCGCCGCAAGCGCCGCCGAGAGCCACCCAGAGCACGGTCTTCACCTCGCCTACCCCGACCGATCGAGTTCAAGTGGCGCAGTTTAACGGCTCAGTCCAGCTCGCGGAACGACAGCTCCGCCACGCGCGCGGCGCGGAAGATCGCGCGGCCCTTGTTCATGCTCTCCTTCCACTCGAGGCGCCCGATGGAGTCCGCCACCACCCCGCCGCCAGCCTGGATGTAGAGCATGCCGTCCTTGACGAGTGCCGTGCGGATGGCGATGGCGGTGTCCATGTTGCCGTTCCATGCCAGATAGCCCACCGCGCCGCCGTAGACGCCGCGCTTCACCGGTTCGAGATCGTCGATGATCTCCATGGCGCGGATCTTCGGCGCCCCGGACAGCGTGCCCACCGGCAGCGTCGCCCGCAGCACATCCACGGCAGTGCGGCCCTCTTCGAGGTCGCCGACGACGTTGGACGAGATGTGCATCACATGCGAGTAGCGTTCGATGACGAACTGCTCCGTCACCTTGACGCTGCCCACCTTGGCAACGCGCCCAACGTCGTTGCGGCCGAGGTCGATGAGCATCAGGTGTTCGGCGATCTCCTTGGGGTCGCTGAGGAGTTCCTGCTCCATCGCGAGATCCTCGGCCTCCGTGCGGCCGCGGCGGCGCGTGCCGGCAAGCGGCCGGTTGACGATCCCGCCGTCTTCCACCCGGGCGAGGATCTCCGGCGACGAACTCACGATATGGAAGTCGCCGAGGTTCATGAAGTACATGTACGGCGACGGATTCAGTCCGCGCAGCGCCCGGTAGAGGTTGATCGGCGCACTGGCGAACGGGATCGACATGCGCTGCGACAGCACCACCTGCATGACGTCGCCGGCGCGGATGTACTCGCGGATGCGCTCCACCGCGTCCTTGAAGTTCTGCTCCCCGTAGGCGGACTCGAAGTCGCTCTCCTCCACGGGCTGATTGGCGGTGGACGCGGCGATACGCGGCACCGCGGCGTCGAGCCTTCGTGCCCGCGCTTCCAGCGCCTCCACCGCCCTCGGATAGGCGTCGGGCCGCGACGGCTCTGCGAGCGAGATCAGCTTCATGCGTCCGGCGACGCTGTCGAAGACGATGACGTCGCTCGACACCATGAGCAGGATGTCCGGCGTGCCGAGATCGTCCGGCGGCGCGGTGTGCTTGAGACGCTTCTCCACGTAGCGGATCGTGTCGTAGCCGAAGTAGCCGACGAGCCCGCCGAAGAAGCGCGGCAACTCCGGCAGGTCCGGGACGTTGAAGCGGCGGCTGTAGGCTTCCACGAAGGCCAGCGGATCGTCCGTCTGCGACTCTTCGACTACCGCGCCGTCCTCTTCCACCGTCAGCCTGGCGCCCCGGACGCGGATCACCGTCCGCGCCGGCAGGCCGATGATCGAGTAGCGCCCCCACTTCTCGCCGCCTTGGCCAGCGGACTCCAGGAGGTACGAGTAGGGCCCGTCGGCGAGCTTCAAGTAGGTGGACAGCGGCGTGTCGAGATCGGCGAGGATCTCGTGCGTCACGGGGATGTGGGAGTAGCCTTGGCTCGCGAGAGCGTCGAATTCCTGCTGGTTCATCTTTGTCGACCTTGGCTGCGACTTGGCTTGACGTGGCGGCATGGGCCACCCCCAGGGGAGAGGCGCGGGTCCCCGCCAGCGACGCGACCGCTTCGCGGTCGCCCCGAGAATTCGCTGCGCGAATTCTCCCGCGGGCGAAGTGAGCGGCGGGCGGCGTTTGGTCGGCCGGGACTTGGTCGAGACATGCATGGCGGCACGCAACCTAGCGGAGAGCTGCCAGCGAATCAATCACGGCATCCGCGCCCAAGTCGTCCGGATCTTCGCCGTGGTTGTAGCCGTAGCGATACAGCACCACCGGGCAGCCGGCGGCGCGGGCGCAGGCGACATCGGTCGCCGAGTCGCCGACGAAGAGCGCCTCGGCCGGCCGCACACCGAGTTCGCGGCAGGCATGCAGCGCAGGCTCCGCCGCCGGCTTGTGCAGCCGCGTCGTTCCCCGGCCCACCACCGAGCCGAAGAAGCGTCTGAGATTCAGCGCCGCGAGCAGCTGCTCGGTCAACTGCGCTGGCTTGTTGGTGACCACCGCCAGCGGCACCCGCTTCTGCAACGCGGCAAGCGTCTCGACGACGGTCGGATAGGGCTTCGAGTAGTCAGCGATATGCGCGCCGTAGTGTTCGAGACAGGCATTGAAGAGCCGATCCAGGCGTTCGTCCGACACCGCCGCGTCGTGATGTTCGAGCGCCGCGGCCAGCATCGCCCGCACCCCGTGGCCGACCCAGTGCCGCGTGGTCGCCTCGTCCACCAGCGGCAGGCCGGCCGTGCCGAGCACCGCGTTCAGGGCGCGCATCAGGTCCGGCGCCGTGTCCACCAAGGTACCGTCGAGATCGAACAGGTAGGCCGCGTAGCGGGCGGTCATCACGGCTCGATCTGCGCGCGCATGGCCTCGAGCACGGCGCGGTAGTCGTCTTCGCGCCGCTCGGCGTCCCGCGGCGCCCCGAAGATCGCCGAACCGGCGACAAAGGTGTCTGCGCCGGCGTTGGCCGCTCGGGCGATATTGTCCGCCTTGATGCCGCCGTCGATTTCGAGCCGCGCTTCGCTGCCCGCCGAATCGAGCAAGCGCCGGACGGCGGCGACCTTGGCGAGGCTCGACGGCAGGAACGCCTGGCCACCGAAGCCCGGATTGACGGACATGACGAGCACCAAATCCACCATGTCGATGAGCGGCTCCAGCACGCCCACCGCGGTGCCCGGGTTGAGCGCCAGCCCGGCCTTCGCGCCGCCGTCGCGAATAAGCCCAAGCGAGCGATGCGGATGCTCGCTGGCCTCTGGATGGATGGTGATGAAGTCCGCGCCGGCGGCAAGGAAGTCGCCGATCAGCCGGTCCACCGGCCGCACCATGAGATGCACGTCCACCGGCGCCGCCACCCCGTGCCGGCGCAGCGCTTCGAGCACCAGCGGCCCGACGCTGAGGTTCGGCACGTAGTGGTTGTCCATGACGTCGAAATGCACGGCATCCGCGCCCGCGGCGAGCACGGCGCCGACTTCGTCGCCGAGCCGGGCGAAGTCCGCCGCCAGGATGGAAGGCGCGATCCAGCGTTTCACAGGCGGTCCCGGCTCGAGGGCGCGGCATTCTACAACGCGCCGCGTCGCGGCCATCGGGCGGCCGTCAGAGCGTCAGGCGGCGCACGCGCTTGAGCTGTTCCGGGGTGCCGACATCGATCCAAGTGCCGTCCCAGACCTCGCCTTCGAGCTCGCCCGCGGCGGCGGCGCGGAACAGCAGATCGCGCAGCGAGAAGGCGCCGTCCGGGCTGTCCTCGAACAGCGCCTCGCTGAGCACGCCGATGCCACAGTAGGTATGGTCGCGCTCTCCCGCGCGAGTGGCGCGGCCGTCGCGCAGACCGAAGTCGCCCGCCGGGCGATGCGCCGGCGTCGGCGTCAGCACGATGCGCGCCTTGCCCGGCCGCGCGTCGCGCAGCTGGCGGAACGGGTAGTTCGTCCAAATGTCGCCGTTCAGCACCAGGAACGGCGACGGCAGGAGCTGCGGCAGCGCTCGCTTGATGCCGCCGCCCGTTTCCAGCAGTTCCTCTTCGACGCTGTAGCGAATGCGCACGCCGATGTCGGCACCTCTGCCTAGGGCGCGCTCGATCTGTTCGCCCAGATGGTGGACATTGATCACCACGTCGCGGATGCCGGCGCGGTGCAGCCAGCGCAGCTGGTGGACGATGAGCGGCTCGCTGGCGATGGGGATGAGCGGCTTCGGCAGCCGCTCGGTCAGCGGCCGCAGCCGGTCGCCGCGGCCGGCGGCGAGGATCATCGCCTTCACGACAGCGCCGCCACCCGCTCGGCCGCGCGCGGCAGCACCTCGGCTTCGATCCAAGCCGCGAGCTCCGCCGTCTCCGGGTAGCCGCGCCCGAGGCTTTCGATGCGGCGCAGCACCGGCACGATGTCGCGCACATGGCTCGGCCTGCCGAGGCGCAGGTGCAGCCGGGCGAAGATGCCCACGGCTTTGAGTTGGCGCTGGATGGCGGTGAGATCGAAGGCGCGTTCGAAGATGTCGGCCGGGCAGTCGATGTCGGCCATCTCATGGAAGCGCCGCCGCCAGCGCCGCACCGCCCGTTCATCGAAGACATGGTAGCAGTCGCGCAGGAGCGACGCGATGTCGTAGCACGCCGGCCCCACCAGCGCATCCTGGAAGTCGACGATGCCGACGCTGCCATCGCCGCGCCAGATCAGGTTCCGGCAGTGGTAGTCCCGATGCACGACGCAGCTCGGCACGCTCTGCGTCGCGTCGATGAGCGCGTCCGCGGTCGCGGCGAACAGCGGCCGCAGGGAGCAGCCGAGAAAGCGGCCCACCAGCCACTCGTCGAAGATGCCGAGTTCATCGCGCAAGCGCTCCACCGTGTACGGCGGAATGCCGTCCGGCGCCATGCGTTGCAGGGCAGCCAGCGCCCGCAGCGCTGCATCGAGCGGCGCGTCGACATCGCCGCGCCCGTACGCCGCCGCGAAGTCGGTCTCGCCCAAGTCCTCCATGAGCACGAAGCCGCGCTCGAAGTCGGTGGCGTGAATGGCGGGCGTGTGCAGGCCGTGGGCCCGGAATCGGCGCGCGAGACGCGCGAAGCGCGGGTTATGCTCCGTCGCAGGCGGTGAATGCATGGCGATGAACGAGCCCTCCACGGCTGCCCCGGACACCCGAAAGAAGCGTCGCGTGCTGGCCTCGACGGGCAACGGCACGAGCTCCGCGCGCGCCGCGCCGAGCGCTTGCGCCGCCCAGGCGGCAAGTTCTTCCGCCGACGGGCTTTCTACGGCGCTGGCGCATGGCATGGCGCGATTGTCGCGAGCGCGCAGGCGGACCGCAATACACCGCGCCGCTTGGCCCCTGCTGCTGGCCATCGTCGCGCCTTGCGGTGCTGGCGGCGGGGAGTTGGCCGAGGTCCTGTGGACGCCGCTTGCCGACGCCGAGCGCCGCCACTGGTACTGCGCCGGCGCGTACATCGGCCGACCGGCGGACCCCGACGCCGGATCGGACGCGGCGACGATCAGCGCCGCCGCCCTGGAGGGCACCATCGACGGCCCGGCGACGCTGCGCGGCGATGTGCATCTGCGGCACGGCGCCCGCTCGCTGACGGCGACCGAAGTGCGTCTGGAGGACGCCCTCTCGGTGGCGCGCAGCCGCGGCGCAGTGCGCTTCGGCGAGCCCGGCTTCGAGGCCGCAGGCAGCGATGCGGTGTTCCGGCTGGATGCCGATCAGGCGACCCTGGCGAATGCCGAGTTCGTGCTGACGGACTTGGAACTGCGCGGCAGCGCGACCCGCGTCGAGCGCAGCGGCGACGCGCTGCGGCTGGTCGAACCCAGCCTGACCCGCTGCCCGCCGCAGCGCGGCATGTGGACCGTCCAAGCGAAGTCCATCCGCATCGACGCGGACGCCGCGACCGCGAGCGCCCGCCACCTGCGCCTCAAGCTCGGCAGAGCGCCGGTGTTCTACGCCCCCTACCTGCGCTTTCCGGTGGGCGCGGCGCGCAGCAGCGGCTTCCTGCTCCCGGATCTCCGCCACGACGACGAGGACGGGCTGGACATCGCCGCGCCCTATTACCTGAACATCGCGCCGAACGCCGACGCTACCCTCGCTGTGCGCAGCATCGACGCCCGGGGCGTCGGCGTCGAAGGCGAACTGCGCCACCTCGGCCGCGGCACCGGAAGCACGCTTGGCGGCGCCTTCCTCGCCGACGACCGCGCCTACGACGGCCGCCTGTCGCGCACCGATCTTGTCGCGCTCGAACCCGGCGCGGATTTCGTCCCGGCCGATCGCTGGCTGATGAGTGCCCGCCATGTCGGCCGCTTCGGTGCGCTGCGCACCCTGGCCGAAGCCGACGCCGTCAGCGACAACGACTACTTCGTGGATCTCGGCTCGGAACTGGCCGTGTCGAGCCGCGTGTCCCTAGAACGCCGGGCGGAAGCGGAGTTCGACCTCGGCGCGTTCACAGCACGGTTGTGGGCGCAGGGATTCCAGCGTCTCGAGCCCGGCAGCGAACCGTACCGCCGCCTGCCCGAAGCGAACGTTGCGTACACGGGCGATCTGCTCGGCCCGCTCGGCTGGACGCTGAGCGCCGCCTGGGCGTCTTTCGAGCCGCCGTCGGCGCGCCAAGGCGCGGTGCGCGGCAGCCGCCTGCATGTCGAGCCGCGCCTGCGGCTGGCCTGGCATCGATCCTGGGGCTTCCTCGCTCTCGCCACCGGACTGCGCCACACGGCCTACGACCTGTCGGGCGCCGGCGCAAGCGCCGATCAGCGCCCGGAACGCCGCATTCGCCTCGCCAGCCTAGACGGCGGCCTCGTGTTCGAGCGCGACGCCGCCGCAGGTCGCATCCAGACCTTGGAGCCGCGCCTGTACTACCTCTACCAGTCCCACGCGGAGCAGGCGCACCTGCCCCGCTTCGATGCGGCCCGGCTGACGTTCTCCTATCGGCAGCTGTTCCGCGACAACCGCTTCGCCGGCCTGGACCGGATCGGCGATGCCGACCGGCTGGCCATCGGCGTTGCCAGCCGACTGCTCGATGCCGCCACCGGCGCCGAGCGCCTAGCGGCGCGGGTCGGCGTGGTACGCCATATGGACGATCCGCTGGTAGCGCTCGGCGGCCAAGCGGCGCCGCAGCCCGCATCGTCCATCGCCGGCGAACTCGACGGCAGCTTCGGGCGCCTGCGGGCGCAATCGACCTTCGCCTGGCACGCCGACGAGGGCGAGTTGGAGGAGGCGGGCATCGCGCTCGGCTATCGCCGGGACAGCCGCCGCCTGGTCAATCTCGGCTACCGGCGCCGAGCCCTGATCGGCATCGATCAGACCGAGGTCTCGTTCCACTGGCCGCTGGCCCGGCAGTGGGCCGGTTTCGGGCGATGGAACCACGACTGGCGGCACGGTCAAATCATCGAGGCGTTCGGCGGCGTCGAGTACGCGAACTGCTGCCTGGCGGTGCGGGCGCTGTGGCACAAGACCATCAACGCGCCGCGCAATCGGCCGACGCCGCTGGCGGGCCACGACCAGGGCCTGCTCGTGCAGGTGCTGCTGCGCGGTCTCGCCGGCTTCGGCAGCAAGGTAGACTCGCGCCTTGAACGTGGCATCAAGGGCTTTCGAGCGGAGGAAACACAACGATGAGACTCGCATCTCAAGCGCTGGCGGCCGGCGTGCTGGCGACCGCCCTTCAGGTCGCGGCCGAACCGGAGCCGGTGGACGAGATCATCGCCATCGTCAACGACGACGTGGTGCTCGCCAGCGAAGTGATGGAACGCTTCCACACGGTTATGCGGCAGATTCAGGCCAGCGAACAAGGCGGCGCGCCGCCGCAGGAAGCCATTCTGGAGCAGATTCTGGAGCGCCTCATCATCGAGAGCATCCAGCTCCAGGAAGCCGAGAGCCGCGGCATCCTGGTGGACGACGAGACCCTCACCCGGGCGGTCGGCGACTATGCCGCCGAGAACGGCATGAGCATCGACCAGTTCATCGAAGCGCTGACGAGCGAGGGCCTCTCCTACCGCGCCTTCCGCGACCAGGTGCGCCGCCAGCTCAGCATCGACCGCGTGCAGCGCGAGGTGGTGAATCGGCGCGTGTACATCACCGAACAGGACATCGAGGAGCTGCTCTCCTCGCCGTTCTTCGCCGAGCAGCTGTCGGACGAGTACCGGGTCGGCCACATCCTGCTCGCCGTCGCCGCCGGCGCCTCCCCAGCGGCAATCGAGCGAGTGCGGCAGCAGGCCGAGGCGATCGCCGCGACGCTGCGCGACGGCGCGGACTTCGCCGCCGCGGCGATGGAGCATTCGGCCGCCGGCACCGCCCTCGAAGGCGGCGACCTCGGCTGGCGCCGGGCCAGCCGCCTGCCGGGACTGTTCGCGGAGCAGGTCCTTGAGCTTGAGATCGGCGAGGTCGCCCCGCCGCTGCAGAACGCCGCCGGATTCCACATCGTCAAGCTGCTCGACATGCGCGGCGCATCGCAGCAACGGGCCAACGAGACGCAGGTACGCCATATTCTGGTCTCGCCATCCACCATCCGTTCGGATGCCGAGGCGAAGGCCACCGCCGAGTCCGTCCGCGAGCGGCTGATCGGCGGCGAAGACTTCGCGGCGCTCGCCCGGGAGTTCTCGGACGACCCCGGTTCGGCTCTCGCCGGCGGCGAACTCGGCTGGAGCACGGGCGAGGCGTTCGTCACCGAGTTTCGCGACATCATGGACGCCACCGCCATCGGCGAGTTCTCGCCGGTGTTCCGCTCCGAGTTCGGCTGGCATGTGCTGCAAGTGCTGGACCGCCGCGAGGCGGACGCCAGCGAGGAGGCGCGCCGCGACTACGCCACCCGCGTGCTGCATGCGCGCCGCTTCGACGAACGCCTGCAGGAGTGGCTGAGCGAAATCCGCGATGAAGCCTACGTGGACCACCGCGTCGAGTTGACCGCCCGCGAGGATGCGGACGAGGAGGCCGCGGAAACCAACTAGAACCCTCTCGGCACCGATGCTCGCCGTCGGGCATCCGCACGCCTAGGACGCCGACTCGGTGCCCGTTCGCAAGCGCTTCGGGCAGCACTTCCTGGCGGATCCCGCCGCTGTCGAGCGCATATTCGCCGCCCTGCGCCTGCGCCCGGATGACGCGGTGCTGGAAATCGGCCCCGGCGCGGGGGCGCTGACCGGGCGCCTGCTGGCGGAGGCGGGCAGCGTCGCCGCCATCGAAATCGATCGCGATCTGGCCGCCGGTCTGCGGGCCAGCTTCCCCGCCCTCGAACTGGTCCGCGCCGACGCCCTGGCCGCCGACCTCGAGCCTTTCCTGGCGACGCCCCGCCGGGTTGTCGGCAACCTCCCCTACAACATCGCGACGCCGCTCTTGGACCGGCTGTTCGCCGAGGCCAAGCGCTGCGTGGACATGCACTTCATGCTGCAGCGCGAAGTGGCCGAACGACTGACCGCCCGGCCCGGCACCAAGGCCTACGGCCGGCTGTCGGTGATCGCCCAGTACCACTGCGCCATCGACCGCCTGTTCGATGTCGACCCGCAGAGCTTCCGCCCGCCGCCGAAGGTCGCTTCGTCCTTCGTCCGCCTGCTGGCCCGAAAGGGGGAACCGTGCGATGTGTCCGTGCTGCGCCACGTCGTGCGTCTGGCGTTCGGCCAAAGGCGCAAGACGCTCGGCAATGCCCTAAACTCCATCGGCGCCGACTGGCGCGCGCTCGGCATCGACCCCCGGCGCCGCGCGGAGCAGTTCGGCTTGCCGGAGTTCGTGGCGATCGCGAACCAAACAGCCAGCAACTGGCCACATTCGTACCATGGAAGAGGCAGACCGCCATGAGTGGATTCGAAGTCGGCGACGCGACCGCTTCGCAGTCGCCGCGAGCGCAACCGACAGCATTCGCACCAGGAAGAGGCAGCCAGAGTGAGAGGGTTTGAAATCACCGTAGAGACGCGCTTCATCGCCGCCGAGTCCGATCCGGTGGCGGATCGCTACGTGTTCGCCTACACCATCACCATCGCCAATCGCGGCGACGAGCCGGCGCGCCTCCTGAACCGCTATTGGCTGATCACCAACGGCGATGGCGCAGAGCAGGAAGTGCGCGGCCCGGGCGTGGTCGGCAAGCAGCCGCGCATCGCCCCGGGGCAGGCCTTCCGCTACACCAGCGCCTGCGTGCTGGAGACCGCGGTCGGCGTCATGCAGGGCCACTACGAGTTCCGCGCGGAAAGCGGCGAATCGTTCAACGTGCCCATCGACGCGTTCTCGCTGGAGACGCCGAACGCGGTGCACTGAACCGCACGCCCATGGCCACCTACATCGTCGGCGACATCCAAGGCTGCCTGGACAGCCTCAAGGCGCTCATCGAAGAGATGCGCTTCGGCGCGAGCGACCGGCTCTGGTGCGTCGGGGACCTCGTCAACCGCGGCCACAAATCGCTCGACACGCTGCGCTTCCTGCGCGATCTCGGCGAGCGCTTCGCCGGCGTGCTCGGCAATCACGACCTGCACTTCCTGGCGATGGTCTACGGCGGCCATGCGCAACGTCGGAGCGACACCCTCGGCGAGCTGCTGGCCGCGCCGGACTGCGCCGAACTCGCCGCCTGGCTGCGCCGCCAGCCCCTGCTCGCCGAAGGCGACGGTTTCGCCATGGTTCACGCCGGCATCCCGCACATCTGGGACCTGGCGACGGCGCGCGCCAATGCGCGCGAGGTGGAAGCCGTCCTGCGCGGCGCCGGACACGACGCGTTCTTCAAGGCCATGTATGGCGACCAGCCGGACCTGTGGGACGCGGCGCTCACCGGCATGGACCGGCATCGCGCCATCGTCAATTACTTCACTCGCATGAGGCTCGTGGACGCCGCGGCGCGCATGGAGTTCACCCACAAGGGCGCCTTGGCCGACCTGCCGACCGGCTACCGACCGTGGTTCTCGTATCCGTCGCGCCTGGGCTGCACGCTCTACTTCGGCCACTGGGCCGCCTTGGACGGCACTACGACCGGCGACTCCCGCAGCGTCCGGTCGCGGCCGCAGATCGTCGCCTTGGACACCGGCTGCGTCTGGGGCCGCACGCTAACCGCAGTGCGCGTGGAAGACGGACGCCGCTATCGAGTCGCGGCGCAAGAGGCGCGCTCGCGCACCAGCGCCGCATGAAGACCTATCTGGTCGGCGGCGCGGTGCGCGATGCGCTGCTGGGCCTCGAACCGACGGAGCGCGATTGGGTCGTGGTTGGCGCCACGCCTGCCGCGATGCGACGCCACGGCTTCCGCCAAGTGGGCCGGGACTTCCCCGTGTTCCTGCATCCGCGCACCGGCGAAGAGCACGCCCTCGCTCGCACCGAGCGCAAGACCGGCCCCGGCCATGCGGACTTCGAGTGCGATGCGGACCCGGACGTGACGCTGGAGGAAGACCTCGCCCGGCGCGACCTCACCGTCAACGCCATGGCCCGCGACGGCGAGACGCTGATCGATCCCTACGGCGGCGAGCGCGACCTGCGGGCGCGCGTGCTGCGCCACGTCTCGCCGGCCTTTGCCGAGGACCCCCTGCGCGTCTTCCGCGTCGCCCGCTTCGCCGCGGCGCTCGCCGAGTTCACGGTGGCCGAAGAGACGCTCGCCCTGATGCGCGCCATGCGCCCGGCGCTGCGGGCGCTCTCCGGCGAGCGCGTCTGGCGGGAGTGGGAGAAGGCGGCCGCCGCGCCGCGACCGGATCGCTTCTTCGCCGTGCTGGACGCGGTGGGCACGACTGGCTGGTTCGACGAACTGGACCTGCCGGACACCGTGGGGCTCTTCCAGCGCTGCGAGTTCGCCGCGCCCCAGCAGGCATTGGCCGCTATCGGCTGGGTCAACGACGCAGCGGCAGTCGACGCCCTCTACAAGCGACTGCGCGCCGCTCGCCTTGCGCAGCGCGCCGCGACCGCGCTCGCGAGGCATGGCAGGACGCTCGCCGCGCCGGCACCCGATGCGGCCGCGCTCCTGAACGCCGTGCTCGCCATCGACGCCTTCCGCCAAGGGCCGCTGGCCGGACTCGTGCTCGCAACCGCCGAGCGCTGCGCGGGCCACTCGCTGACGGCGCGCCGCCGGCTCATCGACGAACTGAGGGCGTTGCGGGTGGACGCGACGCCCGGCGCGGCGTACGGCATCCGCCTGCGCGAGGCGCGCATCGGGCGCATCCGGCGCGCATTGGCCGAAGCGCACTGAGAAGCGCGCCAACGCCCCGGCATGGTGCGCCTTTGCGCCCGCCTCGCGAGAGACCATGAGCGAGAATGACGGCGATTCCCCCTCCCACGCGCTTTGCTACGCGGTCGACGAGGCGCCGCCACCGGTGTTGGCGCTGGCCTTTCCGTCCGTGCGCCGCTCGGTCGTGCATGGGCTGACGTCCAGCACCGCCTCGTCCGATAGACCGAGGTCGTAGCCGAGGAGATGGTCGCGATCAGCAACAACCTCGGTCGCGCCGACCAGCCCGCCGTTGGGCTAGGCGAGGGCTAGGTCCCTGCGTTGGGGACAGAGGGCTCGACCGCCGCCGGCGAAATCAGCACGTCGAACTGCTCGCACCAGATCACCACGCTGCCGTAATCCAGCGGCGCGACGCCGGGCGGAATCGGGTAATTCTGACTGCCTTCGAATGCCTTGAGCCTGCCGAGGTCCACGAACATCGACGCTTCCACGTCCGTCTCCGGCGTCACCTCGGCATCGGGTACCAGATAGACGTGGAACTTGGGCCCGGGGCCGACCTCGAAATCCGCCTCCAGCCGCAACAGGTCCGCGTAGAGCGTAGCGGTGCCTCTGCCGTAGTGGATGGGATCGGCGGGGTCGGCGTGGATGAAGGTGGCCTGGGCGACGGCGGGGGCGAGGCGCTCCGGCAGCGCCTCGTTGACGGGCGGCGGCGGGAACAGATACGGAAACACGCCGATGCCGAGCGCGAAGCCCGCGGCGATGCCGCCGAGTGCGCCGATGCCGACGCCGAGCAGCAGGCGCTTCATGCGTCGATCATCTGCGCTAGGTCGGCCTCTGCCAGGTCGTGCCACAGCGCATCGGCAATGTCCGCGGCGATCAGTTCGAGGTTGGTTTCCACTTCGTGAACCGCCCAGACGCCGGGGATCACGGCGGCAACAGCGGGATGCCGCAGCGGATATTGCAGCGCCGCGGCGCGGGGGTCCACGCCGTGGGATTCGCACATTCGGCGGATGGCCTGCGCCTTCCGCCACAGCTTTTCGGGCGCCGGCTTGTAGTCGTAGGTGGCGCGGCGCCGCTCGTCGGTGGCGAGGATGCCGGAGTTGTACGGCCCGCCGATGACGATCGAGACACCGCGCTCTACGCACTTCGGCAGGAAGGTCTCGAGCGGCGCCTGTTCGAGCAGCGTGAACCGCCCGGCGAGCAGGAAGCAGTCCACATCCATCTCGTCCATGACGCGGCTGCACACCTGCCATTCGTTTACGCCGAGGCCGATGGCCCGCACCACGCCTTCTTCGCGCAGCGCCTCGAGGCCCTTGAGCGCGCCCTTGCGGGCGGTCTCGAAGATGCCCGGCTGGGCGTCGCCGTGGGTCCAGACATCGATGTCGTGGCAGAGCAGAATGTCCACCCGGTCGAGGCCGAGCCGCGCCAGGCTCGATTCCAGCGAACGCCGCACCGCGCCCTCGGAGTAGTCGTAGCGGATGGCGACCGGTTCGCTGTCGCGCATCCCCGCGTAGCGCTCGCCTTCGGCTGCCGGGACGAGCAAGCGGCCGATCTTGGTGGACAGGACGAAGTCGTCGCGCTCCCACTCGCCGAGCGTCGCGCCGAGCCGCTTCTCGCTGAGGCCATGGCCGTAGAGCGGCGCGGTGTCGAAGTAGCGGACGCCGCCTTCGCGCGCCCGGCTGACGATGGCGGCCGCATCGGCGCCGGTGATGCGATCCCCGACCGCGCCGAGCGGCGCACCCCCGAAACCGAGTTCGCTGACTTCGATGTCCGTCTTGCCGATGTTCCGCGTTGCGATCATGCTTGCTCTGTCCTTTCCCGATGAGCGCGAGCGGATTCCATCAGATTTTCCAGCGCATCGCCAACGCCCCGTGCCGGAACCACGCACTGCTTGTGCTTGGGGCCGATCCGGCGTCAGAACAGCGTCGTCTGCCGGTCGTCGCCGATGGCTTGGTCGAAGTCCAGATCGAGGGCGGCGAGCACGGGTTCCGCCACTGGGCGCACCTGCTTGTCCAGATAGTGCTCGCGGCCGCCACGGACCGACGCAGCGCCAAGCCGTGGACGGGCGCGGCGCTGGCGCTGATTGAGGCGCAGCCGGGGACCCGGGCGGCGGACTTGGCCGCGTCGGCGGGGCTTCCGACCGCCAAGTTCAAGGCCAATGTCCGACGCCTCAAGGCGCTTGGGCTGACGCAGAGCCTGGAAGTCGGCTATCGCCTCACCGACCTGGGGCAGGAGGTCGCCGCGGCTCTGCGGACCGCAGACGAGTGAATACGATTCGAGCGCTCCTGCTGGACCTCGGCGGCGTCGTGCTCGGCGTGGATGGCCGCGCCTGCTTCGCACATTGGGCGCGTTCGGTAGGCGTCCCGGCAGCGGACATCGCCCGGCGATGGCGAGTCGAAGAGGCCTACGCGGATCTCGAAACCAACGCGATCGACTTCGACACCTATCTGGAGCACCTCTCGGCGCAGCTCGGCATCGAGCTCTCGAAGTCCGAATGGCAGGACGGCTGGAATGCGCTGCTGCAGGACCCGATCGCGCCCGTGGTGGACGCCTTGCCGCGCATCGCCGAGGCCATCCCCCTGTACTGCTTCTCCAATACCAACGCCGTGCATCAGGCAGTCTGGGAAGAACGCCTGGGCGATGCGCTGCGGCCGTTTCGGAAGATCTACACGTCTTGGCAGATCGGCCTGCGCAAACCGGATGTCGAGGCGTATCGGCACGTCGCCGCGGACATGGGCTACAAGCCGAGAGAAATCGGCTTCCTGGACGACAACGCAGCGAATGTATGGGGCGCCCGAGCCACTGGCTTGGTTGCGGAGCAGGTCTCGACGCCGGACGAGACGCTCTCTGCCGTGGGCAAGCTGCTGGGCATCCGCTTCTGATTGGTGCGCGCTCCTTTTGCTTTCGGTCTCGCCTAGCTGACCTCTGGGGCGCCGACACGGTATCCAGGCGCTAGTCGTAGGGCCGCTATGGTGCGGCTGGCCCATGTGCGTAGCTCTTTCTCACACCGGTCCCGTCGCCGTATGCCTCCGTTATGGTCACGTACCGGGCATCCAACTCGAACGTCACAACGGGGTCGAGATGGTGGGAGCGCCAACGACCAGTGGAGTTGTCCTCCCGAATGGATGCCCATATGACACGATTGCCGTCGAAACGGCAAAGGTTCCGCCACAGCGTATTATCGTCCGGCCTCCGGTAGCTTGTTCGGACTGTACTGTTGGCGGATTCAGTGCCCCGGATGATCTCCATGGGCCGCCCCATGACCGTAGCGATGGCTGCCCGGCAAACAAGGATGCGTTCACTTGGCGACAAGCTTGGCGCTTCGGTACATGCCGCGGTCCCAAAGGCCAGTACGAAGACGCAAACCGCAAGTACCGTAGCGCTCCGCTTGGAAGCAGCAATCCGGTGACTTTGGCGCTTAGTACTCTCGCAGGAACATCCTGTATTGTTGAGCGCACTTTTGCCGAGAGGCCAGGGTCATGGACGACGCTGCGACGCGGACGATACTTGCGAAGTTTCTGGATCTGGAACCGGTGCTCGACGAGCGCGCCAAGAGGCTCTGGGCTGCGACCGAGGCGCGCGCGGTCGGTCGCGGGGGCATCGAGCGGGTGTGGGAGGCGACGGGCATGTCGCGGGTCACGATCGCGAAGGGCCTGCGGGAGCTGGAGTCGGGCGTCGAGGCGTCGGATCGGCAGCGCTCGCCCGGCGGCGGCCGGAAGCGGGCGGAGGACAGGGACCCGGGGCTGGTGCCGGCGCTGGAGCGGCTGGTGGATCCGGCGACGCGGGGCGATCCGTCGGGGCCGCTGCGCTGGACGAGTCTGAGCGCGGCGAAGCTGGCGGAGGCGCTGGACGCGGCAGGGCACCCGGTGAGCGAGCGGACGGTGAACCGGCTGCTGCACGACATGGGCTACAGCTTGCAGTCGAACCGCAAGACCTTGGAGGGTCGCCAGCACCCGGACCGGGACGCGCAGTTCAACCACATCAACCGCCGGGCGAAGGCGTTCATGCGCGGCGGCACCCCGGTGGTGTCGGTGGACACGAAGAAGAAGGAGCTGGTGGGGGACTTCCGCAACGGCGGGCGGGAATGGCGCCCGGCGGGGGAGCCGGAGAAGGTGCGCGTCCACGACTTCAAGGACGCGGAGCTGGGCAAGGCGATCCCGTACGGGGTGTACGACGTGGCGGCGGACGCGGGCTGGGTGAGCGTGGGCGCGGACCACGACACGGCGTCGTTCGCGGCGGAGACGCTGCGGCGCTGGTGGCTGCGGATGGGGAGCGCGAGGTACCCGGCGGCGCGGCGTCTGCTGGCGGCCGCGGACGCGGGCGGCTCGAACGGCAGCCGCAGCCGGCTGTGGAAGGTCGAGCTGCAGCGCTTTGCGGACGAGACGGGGCTGAAGGTGTCGGTGTGCCACTTCCCGCCGGGCACGAGCAAGTGGAACAAGATCGAGCACCGCATGTTCAGCCGGATCACGGAGAACTGGCGCGGCAGGCCGCTCGTCAGCAGGGAGGCGGTGGTGAGCCTGATCGCGGCCACGACGACGAAGAAGGGCCTGGAGATCCGCTCCGAGCTGGACGACGGCGAGTATCCCACGGGAGTGAAGGTGAGCGACGAGCAGATGGACGCCCTGTCGCTGTCCAGGGACAAGTTCCACGGCGACTGGAACTATGTCATCTCGCCGAAAAAGAAACGCTCCAAATAAATAGGTTATTTAGGCCAGACTCCTTACTGTCCATCTTGCGCATCTCTTTGGTCAAGCCAGTAGAAGATGGTCAAGCTCCGCCCCATTCCGCTGGGCGGCGACTCCATGACGGTGTCGCCGGGCCTCATGGTGGCAACCATAGCGCCGCAGCACGCGGGCACTCGGTTATCCGCGCCGAGTTCGTCGTGCAACTCACCGGCTTGGACAACGAGCCAACGACTCCCGTTGGACTTCGCTGATCGGAGTTTCGCCTGCAAGCCTCGTCGGAAATCGTCGGCGTTAAACGACATCGTGGAGCCCTTCGTCACGTTGCGGATCCCAACACTACCACGGTCCTACATCATGCATCGGTACAGCCATCGCGCTCCGGCAGCCGCCGCACCCATGCGCTGTGAGCCTTCCGAGATGTGCGCCGGGAGCAGCGAGGTCGTGGTCGTGACCACACTTGCCTCCGGGAGGGCTCCTGCGGTGTGGGCCTTGGCGGGCCGGCCATATGTGCCGGTGAGCGGCCGGCGCACGGCGGTTGACTGGGGAGCTGTTCTCTACTCCGAAGTACGGTAGCTGGCTGAACACAGCAGGGCCGGCGCTGGGCGCGGCCTGTGCCACCCCCTGGCCAGCCTGCACCGAGATCGTGTTGCATCGCGACGCCGTGTGATGGGAATCCCTGCCGCGCCGGCGTGGATTGGCAGTCACCACCGGCTACATGCGCACCCAAGCTCAGGCGGCTCTAACTGAACGTCGAGACGTGATAGAACACTAGGTGGCGGTCGGCGCTATAGTCCGCCGTATGGACGGGCAGACGAGACCCTTGGGCCGGCCTTGGGCCAACCCCCACGACCGGCTCGACGAGATCCGGCGACAGACCCACATCGCCATCGCTGCCAAGATCGATATCGACCCCTCTCTGCTCGAACTGCCCCGGAGGAACATCCATCGGTGGGCCGAGCAAATGGGACGCATGCCTGCCGCCTATGCCGAGTGGCTGGAGGCTTTGGATCGACCGTGGCCAGCGCTCCGGCACATCTTGGTTTCGCTTGACGAGAACTCGGTTCGGATGCGCCAGAGCACGCCGTTCTCCGGGATTCTCTCGCAGCGCGAGAGGTTGGCTATTCGTGGAACGGTACCAGCTTGAGCACATAATCCGCGCCGCTGCTGCCATGCTCGGATTCGATGAGTACATCGTGGTTGGCAGCCAGTCGATTCTGGGCGCGCGTCGAACGCCCCGGAGGAGTTCACCGAAGCGATGTACCGCCACGGCCTCATCGACTGGCCGGCGTTCCTCGAACGATTCGAAACCCTGGATGTCGCCTCAGAGCAACGTGAACTGATCCGTAGCCGCATCGCGGGGCAGCTAGGTCCCAGCGTTCGGGACTGACGGCTCGACCACCGCCGGCGAAATCAGCACGTCGAACTGCTCGCACCAGATCACCACGCTGCCGTAATCGAGCGGCGCGACGCCGGGCGGAATCGGGTAGTTCTGACTGCCTTCGAATGCCTTGAGCCGACCGAGGTCCACGAACATCGTTGCCTCCACGTCCGTTTCCGGCGTCACCAGGGCCTCCGGCACCAGATAGACGTGGAATTTCGGACCCGGACCGACCTCGAAGTCCGCCTCAAGGCGCAAAAGGTCGGCGTAAAGCGTTGCGGTGCCTCGGCCGTAGTGAATGGGATCGGCGGGGTCGGCGTGAACGAACGTGGCCTGCGCCAGCGCGGAGGCGGTGAAGCGCTCCGGCAGCGCCTCGTTGACCGGCGCCGGGGGAAACAGGTACGGAAAGACGCCAATGCCGAGCGCGAAGCCCGCGGCGATGCCGCCGAGTGCGCCGATGGCGACGCCGATCAGCAAGCGCTTCATGCGTCGATCATCTGCGCCAAGCCGGCCTCTGCGAGATCGCGCCACAGCCCGTCGGGAATGTCCGCGGCGATCAGTTCGAGGTTGGTTTCCACTTCGTGAACCGCCCAGACGCCGGGGATCACGGCGGCAACAGCGGGATGCCGCAGCGGATATTGCAGCGCCGCGGCGCGGGGGTCCACGCCGTGGGATTCGCACATTCGGCGGATGGCCTGCGCCTTCCGCCACAGCTTTTCGGGCGCCGGCTTGTAGTCGTAGGTGGCGCGGCGCCGCTCGTCGGTGGCGAGGATGCCGGAGTTGTACGGCCCGCCGATGACGATCGAGACACCGCGCTCTACGCACTTCGGCAGGAAGGTCTCGAGCGGCGCCTGTTCGAGCAGCGTGAACCGCCCGGCGAGCAGGAAGCAGTCCACATCCATCTCGTCCATGACGCGGCTGCACACCTGCCATTCGTTTACGCCGAGGCCGATGGCCCGCACCACGCCTTCTTCGCGCAGCGCCTCGAGGCCCTTGAGCGCGCCCTTGCGGGCGGTCTCGAAGATGCCCGGCTGGGCGTCGCCGTGGGTCCAGACATCGATGTCGTGGCAGAGCAGAATGTCCACCCGGTCGAGGCCGAGCCGCGCCAGGCTCGATTCCAGCGAACGCCGCACCGCGCCCTCGGAGTAGTCGTAGCGGATGGCGACCGGTTCGCTGTCGCGCATCCCCGCGTAGCGCTCGCCTTCGGCTGCCGGGACGAGCAAGCGGCCGATCTTGGTGGACAGGACGAAGTCGTCGCGCTCCCACTCGCCGAGCGTCGCGCCGAGCCGCTTCTCGCTGAGGCCATGGCCGTAGAGCGGCGCGGTGTCGAAGTAGCGGACGCCGCCTTCGCGCGCCCGGCTGACGATGGCGGCCGCATCGGCGCCGGTGATGCGATCCCCGACCGCGCCGAGCGGCGCACCCCCGAAACCGAGTTCGCTGACTTCGATGTCCGTCTTGCCGATGTTCCGCGTTGCGATCATGCTTGCTCTGTCCTTTCCCGATGAGCGCGAGCGGATTCCATCAGATTTTCCAGCGCATCGCCAACGCCCCGTGCCGGAACCACGCACTGCTTGTGCTTGGGGCCGATCCGGCGTCAGAACAGCGTCGTCTGCCGGTCGTCGCCGATGGCTTGGTCGAAGTCCAGATCGAGGGCGGCGAGCACGGGTTCCGCCACTGGGCGCACCTGCTTGTCCAGATAGTGCTCGCGGTCCGGCTCGCTAGTGATGGCGTCGAGCGGTTCTGGGCCGGCCACCGTCATCAGATAGGAGATCACCCGGCCGGGGTCCGCTGACTTGCGCGCCGCGGCGACGTGAGGCGGCGTGTTCTTCGTGTAGCCGTCCGGCCGCTTGCGCAGGCCCTTGCGGTAGACGAGCTGATCGTCGAGTTCGCCGTCGCGAAGCGCCTTGGCGGTTGCCGCGAGGTAGTCGACCACCGGCTGATCGGCGAAGAGGCGCGCGTACAGTTCGCGCTGCACGGACTTGGCGAGTTCCGTCCAATCGCGGCGCACCACTTCCATGCCGGTGAACTCCACCTCGGCTCGGCCGTCGATCAGGCCCGCGTAGCGCTTGCGGGCACCGGCGCCGCCGTGGCGAACGGCGGGCAGGAAGAGCTTCAGATAGAGCTTCTCGAACTCCATTTCCAGGCGACTCGCCACCTCCCAGCGTTCGGCGACGTAGGCCGCGATCGCGTCGTTGAGCATGCGCGCCAACTCCGCTGCGGCATCTCGGGCAGCATCCGTCGGCATCCCGGACTTGACGAACACGCTGTCCGTATCCCCGTAGAGCACATGGAAACCGCGCTCTTCGAACCACGTCTTGGACCATTGCAGCAGATGCCGCCCCATGCCCGTGATGGCGTTGGCGATGGCGACGTTGTGGAACCGGCACGCCGGCGTGCCGAGCACGCCGTAGAACGAGTTCATGAGGATCTTGATCGCCTGCGATGCCACCGCGTCGCCGCTGTGCTTGGCGGCTTCGCGCTGCGGGAAAAGACCATCGAGCATCGTCGGAAGAATCGCCTCGCCGCGGCGGAAGGCGGCGTCGTCCGCCAGACGCACGGGATCACCATCCGATCCGGCGGTGTAGCCCAAGGGATCGATGTTGAAGGTGCGTATCACGCTCGGGTACAGGCTCTTGAAGTCGAACACCCAGACGTTGTCGTGGATGCCGGTGACCGGTTCGAAGACGTAGCCGCCCGCCTGATGCCGCCGCGACACATCCGCGTCCTGCGAGCGCACGGTCGGCGCGACCACGCGGCGCTGCCGCAGCGCTTGCAGATAGAGGAAGTCGAACGAGGCGATGCTGGCGGAGACGCGGTCCGGCGTCATGCCGGTGAGGCGGCTGCGGGCGCAGGCAAGGGTCACCAGATCGAGCTTCTCGACGATCTCCAGTGCGAGTCGGGCATCGGTGCGGGCGTAGGCGGCGAACTTCGGCAGGTCCTCGCGGTATCGCGCTTGAATCGCGTAGGCGCGGTTGCCGCCGGGCTGCGGTGCGGCGAGATCGACCTTGCCTTCGCCGAGCACTTCACTCGCCACGCTGTCCAGCGAATAGTCGTCGAAGCGCATGAACGCGCCGCGCACGAGGTCCATGCCGTCGAGCACAAGGCGCCCCGGAATGGACGCCTGACCGCTGCCGAAGTAGCCGCGCGCCGGCCGGATTCGCGTGCTGCCGGCATCCCGGCCCAAGTGCAGCGGCCTGCGCCTGCGCTTGGCGATGCGGTCGAGCACGGTCAGGTCGAAGTCGATGACGTTCCAACCGGTGAGCACGTCCGGGTCGATGGCCGCGACGCGCTCGGCGAAGGCTTCGAGGGCCTCGCGGGCGTCGGCGCAGCGCGTGGCGCGCTCGGGCATCGGGCGATCTTCCGGGTCCACGATCAGCACTTCGTCGGTGTTTCCGCCATCGGCGTAGATGGCGATGGCGAGCAATCGCTTGGCGGTGGGGTCCGTCTCGATGTCGAAAGACAGGACCCGGGGCGCCACGACAACGTCGGCCGGTCGCAGCAGCGGATCGTCGTAGATTCGGCCGATGCGCTCGCCGGCGGTCCAGTCGCCTTCGATTTCGCAGCCGCCGCGAATGCCGCGCTCGATCAGATAGCGCACGGCGAAGCGCACATCGGCCTCGAAGGTGCGGATTCCTTCGGCTTCCAGGCGATCGCGCAGCGGCGGCGCATCGCTAGGCACGTCGATGTCTATGCGCAGAGCGCGTTCGCCGGCGAAGGTTGTGCGCGTGGTTTCGCGCTGCCGCGTCGCGCCGAGCTGCCAGGCCCGCGCTGCATCGGTGCGGCGGATGTGGAAGTGCGGCACCTGCGAATGATCGCGCACGAGGAACGTGCCGCCGCCTTCCAGCATCCCGTAGATGTACACCACCGGTCGCCCGTTCTGGACGCGATAGCTGGCCTGCAGAACGAAACCGCGAGCGGGGTACTCGGTTGCGATCGCGTCTTCGGCCATGGCGCGCGCGTCAGGCGCCGCGGATCGCCCACAGGCAGCCGCGACGCATGATCTCTTTCGCCTCCGGCACGTCGAAGTCCGCGGCGACGTGGCCGAGCGAACTGTAGAAGACCTTGCCGGTGCCGTAGCGCTTCTTCCAAGCGACGGGCATGGTCACGCCCTTCACCCAGTCGATGCCCCAGTGCTCGCCTTTGAAGGTGGTGGTCGCCAGCACTTCATTGGACGGATCGACATGCATGAAGTACTGCTCCGAGCGCATCGGGAAGTCTTCGAGCCCGGCGACGATGGGATCGTCGCTGGTGATCTGCACGTCGTAGTCGATGATGCCGCCGGGATGGCAGATGAACTGGCCGCCGACCATGAACTGGTACTCGACGTTGTTGCGGAACGAATCGCCCATGCCGCCGTGCCAGCCCGCGCAGCCGGTGCCGGCGCGCACCGCCTTCAAGAGACCCGCTTCCTGCTCCCGCTCGATGCGGGCCATGGTCCACACCGGCACGACGAGGTCGACGCCGGCCATGTAGCCCTCATCCGCCAGTGGGTCGAGCCGATCGCTGACGGTGACATCGTGGCCGTCGTCGCGAAGCACTTGGGCGCAGATCGCCGCGGTCTGCTCCGGCTCGTGGCCGTTCCAGCCGCCCCAGGTGATGAATACGTTGGCCATGCGGCGCTCCGGTCTGTGCTTGGATCACGGAGTGTGGCGCAAGCGTCTGCGGCACGGCAAGCGTGCCGTGGCACGGCAAGCGCGCGACTGCCCGACGACGCCTAGGCGGCCACGCCCGCATCGAGCGCCTTCAACATGCGTTTCAGGGCGAAGTGGCGGTAGCTGCCGAGTACCAAGTGGCGCACTTCGTCCCAGTCGAAGCGCTCCTCGACATCCAGGTCGATCCAGCCGCGATGGCCGATGTAGCTCGGTACGCGGAAGCGCGGATCGTCGCAGAGCGTCGCTTGCAGTTCCGGACCGACCCAGCACTGCAGGCAAAGGCGTCGGCTGCGCTGGCCCTTGCGGCGGTAGCGGTAGACGCTCAAGAAAGTCTTCTTGCCCGCCTTGAACGCAGGCGTGCCGAAGCTCGTGGTCTCGCTGGTCTCCGGCAGGTCGGCGCAGAACTCCCGCAGGCGGCCCAGTTTCTCCTGGACGTGGGGCACGGAAAGCGGATCGAACTCCTCCGGGTCGATGGTTTCCGTCGGCGGTTCGATGTCGATGGGTTCGCCGAGCACGCGAACAAGCGACGCCGGCGCGACTCGAACGTAGGCTTCGCGCACCCTCGCAGCGATCGCCGACCAGTCGTTGCCCTTGTCCAAGTGAACGCCGAGCCAGCCCTTCGGCCCGACGTACGGCGGCACGAAGTAGTACTCCGGTTCGCCGCTGGTATAGAGGCTCTGGGCGCCGGGCGGCGCATGAACCCACAACGCGATGCGCCCGTCGCCGTGGTGGTTCACTGCCATATTCGCGAACGACTTGCCGCGCACCTTGAAGTCCGGCAGCCCGTGCGAACTGCGCTCCTCGACTTCCGGCAGCGCGTTGCAGATTTCCCGCACGGCGGTCTTGATGTCCTTGCCCATGGGCGTCCTGCGGTTGCTTGAGCGGTCGCGAATCTAGCACGGCGGCGTATGATCGCTGCATGGATGCCACGTTCGACACCAGCCGCGTGCGGGCCGAGCGCCTGCTCGACGCGCCGATCGTCGGCCCGCAATTGCACCCGAGCATCGGCGTCAACATCCAGGGCCCGTCGCTCATCCGCGCGCCGGACTGGATCGAAGAGCCGCTCGGCCGCTACTACCTCTATTTCGCGGACCACAAGGGCCGCTACATTCGCTTGGCCTACGCGGATGCGCTCGCCGGCCCGTGGCAAGTCCAAGTGCCCGGCAGCCTGCACCTGGAACAGACGCCGTTCCCGCACCAACCGCCGCCGGTGCCGCCTGCGTTGCTGGAAGCTGCGGAGAAGCGCCTCGCGCAGTTAGGCCACAGTGCCCATGTCGAGCTCACCACCCCGCACATCGCCTCGCCGGACGTGCATGTGGACGAGGCCAACCGGCGCATCGTCATGTACTACCACGGTCTTGAAGAAGCAGGACGGCAGGTGTCGCGGGTGGCGTGGTCGGCGGACGGACTGTCGTTCACATCGGGCACGGAGATACTCGGCCAGACGTATATGCGCGTGTTCGGCTACCGAGGCATGACCTACGCGCTGGCCATGCCGGGCCAGTTCTACCGCTCGGCCAACCCTTTGGGCGGCTTCGAGGCCGGCCCGCTGCTCTTCAACGAGCACATGCGCCATGCCGCCGTGCTCTTGCGGGGCGACACGTTTCTCGTGTTCTGGACGCAAGTGGGCCACGCGCCGGAGCGGATTCTGCTGTCGACCATCGACCTGCGCGCCGACTGGATGGCATGGAAGGAGTCGGACCCGGTGGAGGTCCTGCGCCCAGAGCGCCCTTGGGAGGGAGCGGACGCGCCGCTGGAACCCTCGGTGCGCAGCGTCGCCTACGGGATGGTAAACCAGCTGCGGGACCCGGCTGTGTTTGCGGAGGGCGATGCGGTGTACCTGCTCTACCCTATTGATGCAAAAAAAGAGGCGACGGATGTTGATGTTCAGGCTAGCGCGGCGAGGTAGGAGGACATCTCCGCTTCCACTTCGGCGTTTGCATTCATCGACAGGACGGGTTTGCGCTGCGGGCGGAGGAACCGTCCGGCCCGGACGACGAGGCGGCGGCGCATCGTGTGCATCTGCTCGAACGCCCAGAGCGCCGTGCGCTTCGGGGTCGTGCCGCGCTGCGGCGGCCGGGACGCCATCTGCAGCTCCCGGGTCAGGTTGTGCGCCAGGATGGCGGCGAGGGTGTACAGCCGGTTGCCGGCGAGCTTGCGCGTCGGGACGTACTCCATGCGGCACTGCGACTTCAGTTCCGCGAACACGGCCTCCTGCGAGCCGCGCCCGTCGTGGAACGCGACGACGCTTTTCGCCCGCACGCGGCGGTTGGTCGCCACGACCTTGAACTCGAAGCCGTGGACGTGGGGCGCGAACAGGTCCAGCTGCACCGGTCCCTTGCGCTGCCGGCGGGTTCGCGTCCGGACCACGACCAGGCGCCGCCGGCGGCCCCAGCTCTTCGGCTTCCAGGCGGGCTCGAAGAAGTCCCTCGCCCCGTCCATGCGGCGCCAGCGGCGGCGGCCCTCGACGAGCGACTTCAGTTCCGCGAACCGCTCGAACGGCACCGTCGCCGTGTACTCGACGCCCAGCGCGTCGAGCCGGCCGAGGACGGCCTCGCCGAAGAACGCGCTGTCCATGCGCGACTCCAGCCGCGCACCCGGCAGCGCGGCGCGGACGTCCGCCAGGCAGCGCTGCATGAAGGCTTCCGCGCCGTTGGAGTCGTGCACGTTGCCCGGGCGGTGGCGCAGGTCGAACACCTGCCCGGTCTGCGCCACCGTCGCGAACAGCGGATAGTAGCTGCGCTGTCCCTTCCTGCGCTTGTTGAAGCCGACGGCCGTGCCTTCCGCGAAGCGCTTCGTGCCGAGCACCGAGCCGTCGAAGTCGAGCGTCATCCGCGCCGGGCCGAGCGCCGCGGCGCGGTCCAGCACCAGCCGCCGGTTCAGGGCGCGCACGTTGTCCGCGCTGCGCCCGTCGGCCCTGGCCAGCATGCGGCCCATCGTGGAGGCGTCCGGCAGGTGCCGCAGGCCCAGCGTCCGCCTGACCATTTCGTCGTCCCGGTAGTACCGCGCGTCGCGCAGCTCCCGGAAGCCCATGACCAGATGCACGACCAGCAGCAGCGCCACCGCGTGCGGCGCGTAGACCGGACTGCCCGGCAGGTGGCGGAAGCAGCCGCGCAAGCGCTCCTTCAGCCCGAGCCGCGCGAACAGCCTCTGGTAGAGCACCAGGCCCGCGTGCGCCGTCAGCCGCTGGTCCTCGAACCGGATCTCGATGCGATCCGTCGCTTTACCCCGCACGCTCGCCTTGCTACGCTTCATGGCGGCGGCCTCCTTCCGATGAGTTTTTCGACGAACCGCATCGTAACAGAAGGGGGTCGCCGTCCAACCCCGCTCCTTGCGATTCGACGAACTATCGAAGCGCAAAGACGCCGTGCCCCGCGAAACCGCGCTCCGCTTGACAACACCTACGGTGTGTCAAACCGGCAACCCGACTACAGCGCGAAACGCACGAAAAACCTGCAATACGACGAATACTCGCGCCTCAGTATGCCCTTAAGGGGTCTACGCAGTTGCTGGCGAGAGCGGGATCGGGATTGCGCGGGTTTGGCCTGACTGAGCTCCATTCGGGCTACTCGCCGTCGCCTGCTGGCACGCCGGGCTTGATCAGGGAGTTGATTACCGGCGCGATGCCGAGCAACGCGCCACCGAGAGCGAGCATGATCCCTATCACCTCGGGATTGGCGTTCACGAAGAAAACGAGCGCCAGCACCGTGAGGACGGCTGCCGGTGGCCAAATCAGGCGCCAGAGGTTGTGGCGGCCGGCTGCCCGCCACTGCAAGAGGGAGTCGTGGGGCTTGAGTGCAACATAGTGCTTGAACGCGCGGCTGCGCAGCTTGATGGCGCCTTTTTCGGTGATGATGCCTCGCGTGGCCAGACTCGATACCGCAGCGACTTCGCGTGCGTTCACCACCCCGTTCTTCGCAAGGCTGTAGATTTGCAGTCTTTCGTCCGCGGTGGAGGCGAGCCACTGGCGGTTGAAGTACCCAGCCGCCTCGGCTAGGAATCTCGCTCGTGCATTGGTTGCGGCGTACGGCTCGTCCGGTGCCATTCCGTTCCCGACTCGCATGGCGAGACCGCGCAGGTCCGGGTTGGCGTCGGCTTCCTCGCACATGGCCTCGGCGACATCCGCCGACCAGTCGCCATCGGGCAAAGGCCTTTTGGCCGCCACGACCACACGAGTGTCGAACTTGCCCATCATCGCGCTGCATTCTTCCAGCCAGGACGGAGCAACTGGAGAGACCGCCGTGTCGCCAATCATCTCGGCCAGGTAGTACTGCGGCAGGGAACGGCTCACGAGGATGATGGACGCATCCTCGTCGAGCAGCGTCCTGAGTGCCTTGAAGAACGCGTTCCTCGCGTCCTCGCGATACAGGACCTCCTCCAAACCGGTCACGAAATAAGCAACATGGGCAAGGATCGGCTCGGACCCGTTCGACCAAGTCCAGCTCTTGCCATCCTCGCCCAGGTGCCCGGTTCGCAACTCGTCGAAATGAGTCCTCAGCCGCGTCTCGAGGTGGCTGGCTACGCTGGCCGTTCGATGTACGAGGACCAGGCGCATTGGCGGGTCTTTGGGGAGACGGAAGTCCTGCAACTTCGTAGGGGAGATCGGCACAACTCTCCGAGGGCGCCCGAACAACCGCAACATGGTGAGGCACGGCAAGGCCAGCACGAGTGGCAAAGTCAATGCCGGGACGATCCACCAATTGAGCGAACGGCTCTCGCGCTCGTCCCATGGCTCTCCCGGCAGGATTGCCGCGCGGACATCTTCGACTCCAAGCCTGGTCTGAGTCAGAGCGGCGGAAAGGTTTGAGGACGTGGTCTGGGCTAATACCCTCTGCCAAAACGTCGGCGCGTCGCGCTCCGTGATGTCCATGAGCCTTGCATCGTACAGGGCACGCAACGTCACCTGCTCATCCACCGGCGAAGTTGAGGCGGCGAGGATGTCCCCCGAATCCCAAATGCTCCGGTCCCACTCCGTGTCCGCCAAGCCGCGCATCAGCTCCCTGACTTCATGGTCTAGCGTCTCAAGCTGATCGGTGATGCTCGCTTGGACGTAATCGTAGACGCCGCCCCGGAACTGGGTTGCGGCCGACCAGAATAGGAACGCCGTCGCGACGGCTACGGCAAGAGAGGCGGCGATACTCGTGGCGATCACCCACTTTGGACCTCCCGAAAGCACTGCTAGGCCCCAGTTGGACAGAGGCGATGCACGATAGCGGCCTAGCAGTCGGGGGAGGACTCGCCAAGCGACGGAGAGCAGCGCGAGCAAGAGGAGGCAAAGCACAAAGACGCCGACCGTGAACATGCTTGGCAGCGTCGCCAGGCTGTCCTCGTAGTCGTGTGTGCGGTATACCACCAGCGCCAAGGGCAGCCCGTCCGCCAGCTTCGCGATGCGCGCGCGCACGGGTACGCCGTTGTACATCAGGGCGAGGGTCCGCGACTCCTTGAGGTAAAGGGTGGCCACAAGCGAGGCATCGTAGTCGACGTCCGCGACGAAATTGGTGGCCATCGCCAAGGCTTCGTTCGAGTGGTACCAGGTGGTGCCGGTCTCGCGGTGGACTACCGCCATGCCGTAATGAGGCGGCAGTATCAGGTCGTCTAGCGAAGAGAATCGTAGAGTGGCGGCCAGCACGCCGAACTCGGACTCGGGATTCCGCCGCCAATTGGGAAAGTCGCAGAATGCGCGATCCGGAGAGCTGGTGGCCATGGGTCGATGCCCCCGAGCAACCGGAAAGGCGAGCACGGTTGCCTTCGTTCCTTGCACTACTGTGTCAATTCGGTCCAAGAAGAACGGGCATCGGTCCTGGCTCCGCCACAGGCTGCCTGCCTTTGGCTGGCTGAAGTACCCGCGGAACGCCAGCGGCAGCTTCGGCGTCGGTGCGAGCTGCCTGTTGTCGCAGACCAACTGCATCCCGTTGCTGTCCATCAGCCAGGCGACTTGGAAGTCGGCTAGCGGCAAGGCGGGCTTGCTGCTGGTATCTGTGCTGCAGAAGAAGCGTCCGGCTGGGCCAGGCGCCGGAGGGTTCTTCGCAAGCGCAAGGAAGGGCGCGAAGCGCCGCAGGTGATGGTGCTTTTGGCGGAACTCATCCTGGAAGTTCCCCAGGATGTCCCCATGCAGCTTGTCGAGGACCTGGTCGAGATCATCGCTTCGGCGAGCGGTTTCAACATGCGTCAAGGCGGCCAGAGTGAACCATGCCACGGCACCGAGCAGGCCGAGAACTACGGACAGCAACTGGGCGAGCCGAACGGTCGCTCGTTCACCACCGGTGACGAGCCAGAGCAAAGGAAAGAGGGAAAGGACGGCGAGCACCACCAACGTGGCGATGGTGACGCTGGAAGTCCTCCACCGCAGCGCGTCCGCTCGAAGGTCGGCGCTTCCGACGATGCCCGCCATATAGTGTGCGCGGGACCCGGCGCGAGCGCCTTGCGCCGCCCCGGGGTCGGTCAGACCGACCAGCACGAACGGCTGGATGAACACGCTCAGTTCGATGTCGCCCACGTCGATGGCCTTCAGCAGCGAGCGGCCCGTCGCGGCGTATCGAGCGGGCTGCGGTGTATCGCGCAACGTACCGAGCAGGTCATCGTCTCCGACAGGCTGTAGCAGTAGGTCTGCAATGTCTACCACGCGACTGAACTGCACCATGCGCCGGCGTGGCGCATCGAGTAACGCTCCAAGGCGGTCGTAATCGTGTACCTCGAACAATACCCGGCCCTCCGAGTCCGCCACGACGTAGCCGTCGAAGAAGCCGGCGAGGTGATCGGTGGTCTGGTCCATCACCTGGCGAAGAGCTACCGTGCTTTCGATGCCGAAGAGATCCATCGCTTCTGCGAACGTCCCGAGCATCGGGTCGTTGGCGGACCGGCGTACGGTCTCGGCCAAGGCGTCGTAGACGCTCTTGGAGCGTTCCGTGAAGGGCCGGCAGTCGATGACGCGAACGGACATGCCGTCGGCGGTGGCGGTTACCTCTTTGGTCATGCCCTCGCACGCCGGCCGCTCTGTCAGTGCGTGCCAGTCCGTGCCACGGCACTTCCCTTGGTGGCAACCGGCAAGGTCGAGTTGGCGTCTGTTGGGTCTGCGAGGAATGGCTCTCGGCTTGACGGTGAGCGTTGCAGATGCCTCGTATTTTCTTTGGTGGTCCTGCACGAGATCGAGCAGGGCATCGACTAGGTCCCTGTGTATCGGGTCGTCTCCCAAGATGGTCGCGGCGAGGTCGTAGTTGTCATATGTGCGTGCGAGCGGCGCGGAGTCGGAGGTCTGTGCACCGTTGCGAGAACTGAGTCTGCGCTGCAACTCCATCAGGTGGTCCCGGGGGATGTTGAACGAGTGCGCTGCCGCGACTTGGGGCAGCTTGTCTACTACTTCGTTGAGGCGGTCCGCTGCGGCGTTCAGAGCCCGGAAATTCCGCACCGTTGCGGCCTCGACGCGACCCTGCTGGTAGACGAAGACGTAGATGGCTACGGCTACGATGGCGAGGGTGGCGCTCAGGAGCAAGACGCGCTGAGGGCTGCCTTGGCTGCCGATGCCGAAGCGCTTCTTCGGACGTTCCCCGTTCGTCGTTGCCATCAGCCCGGGCGAGGGGGCCTCGCGAGCGAGAGATGGCGCAGACGCTCGCTCGGTAGGTCACCGGTTGGCTAGTGCAATGCATCACCAAAGCAGCGTGACCTGTGTCACGCTTGGCCGTTACTGCATGGCCACCGCGGCCCGGCATTGCAGCGGCGGCAGTCCGTGGCTCGCGCTCAGGCCGTGGCGGAGAAATACTCCTCGGAGGTCGCCGCGGCCACGAAGTTTTCCTTCAGGATCGCGTAGTCCTGGATGTCGGCGTTCACCACGTCCAGCCCGTGCGCTAGCACGTAGGCGTAGCTGCGCTGGAAGTCGGACAGGTTGGCCTTCAGCAGCGTCTCGTCGTAGAACCCGTCGAAGGCCTTGCTGTTCGCGCCGCCGCCCCACCAGCGGCCGGCCAGCAGGCGGCCCACCTTCATGCCGACCAAGCCGATGCCGGCTTCCCGGGCGCGGTCCAGGAGCGGGCGTTCATGCACCATGTCCGCCGTGCCGCCCAGGATGGCGCGGTTGTTCCAGTCGTACCAGCCGGCGGGGGTGATGGCGATCATGGCGAGGTCGTACCAGCCCGTTTCGGTGGCGGCTTCGAGCACTTCGCGGGCGTTCTCGTGGGTGGAGAGGCCGAGGTAGCTCACCTTGCCCGCTTCCTTGGCCGTCTGGAAAGCTCGCTGCATCTCCTCGGCGCGCACCACGCCGGGGTTGTTGGCGGCCATCTGGTAGTAGGCGTCGACGTGCTCCGTGTCGAGATCCTTGAGGCTCTGCTCCATGAAGAGCGTCCAGGTGCGGGCGGCGCGCCGGGCCACCTCGGTGGTCACCTCCTCGTCCGCGGCAACGTCCACCGGCGCCTTGGAGATGAGGAAGATGTCGTCGCGGTGGCGCTTGGCGAACGGCGCCAGATTGCGCTCCGCGGCCTTGTAGTAGCCGCTGTACCCCACGTCGTAGACGTTCACGCCCGCCTCGAAGGCGATGTCGAGCAGCTTGTCGTTGGGCTTGCCGGAGAGGGCGGCGCCGCAGCCGTACACCAGGCGGCTCGCGTTGAACCCGGTGCGGCCGAGCGTGCGGTAGGTCATGGCGGGCCACGACTCGGCTTGGTCGGCGGACTCCTGGGCGGCGGTGACGGCGGCGCGCACGTCGCGCGTCTGCACCAGCACTTGGCTGCCGATGCCGAGCATGGTGAGGAATTCGATGAACGAACGGCGGCTGGTCTTGGCCTTGGACATGGCGCGGTCCCCCTCAAGCGTCGTGACGGCGTATAGACTGCAACGAACGGCGGCGATTTACAACGCGCAAAACGCGGGAACTCAAGACGGAGGCGCAATGCCCTACGCGAAGAGCGGCGACATCGACATCTACTACGAGCAGCACGGCGGGGAGGATGCTGGCGGGCCGGACCTGCTGTTCGCCCACGGCGCCGGCGGCAACGCGACCAGCTGGTGGCAGCAGGTGCCCGCCTTCGCGACGAATCACCGCATCGCCGTATTCGACCATCGCGGCTTCGCGCGCTCGGTCTGTCCGCCCGACAGGCAGAGCGCGAGGCACTTCGAGGACGATGCGGCAGCCGTTCTGGACGCGGTCGGCATGGACCGCGCGGTGATCGTCTGCCAGTCCATGGGCGGCTGGACCGGCGTGCGTGCGGCCGTCAACCGTACGGACCGCGTGCGGGCCGTGTATCTCGCCAACACGCCCGGCGCCGTGCGCAACCAGACCACGGCCGACAACATGCGGCAGATGGCGGAGCGGCTTGCGGCCGCCGGCGGGCTGGTGAATCAGGCCTATAGCCAGGCATTCGCCGAACGGCATCCGGCACGGGCGCTGCTGTATCGGCAGATTTCCGCCTACAACACCCAGGCGCGGCCGAACATCCGCGACGAGTCCGTGTACGTGACGCCCGAAGCCGTCAAGACCACGGGCGTGCCGATCCGGATGCTGGCGAGCGACCTCGATCCGCTGTTCCCGCCCGAGGTGCTTGAGAGCGTCGCCAGCGACATCGACGCGCCGCTCGACCGCATCGACGGCGCGGGCCACTCCACCTATTTCGAGAAGCCGGACGAGTTCAACGCCGCACTCCGAGAGTTCCTGGGATCGATGGCGAGTCCCGGCTAGCTGGTGGCTTGGCGTTGGTACGGGGCGAACGTCTCGACGCCCGGAACGGAAGACGCGATCGCCCGGCCGCGTCCGACGCTGCCCTCTCTGCGCCGCGCGCGGATTGGCGTTTCGCGCTGGCGGAACCGGCTGCTCACGCCCCCCAGACGGTCACGGCGCGCCCGCCGAGGGACTCCTCGCGCCGGTAGAGCTTCTCCTCCCACGGCTTCGATTCGTCGCGGTCGAAGACCACCAGATGGCCGGATTCGGCGCGGCACTTGTCAGCGTAGTCGAGCGTCTGCTCGACGCCCTCGCGGATCGTCGCATCGAGGCCGCCGCGCAGGATCTTGCACTCGATCACATGGCGGTGCGCGGGCGCCCCCGGCTTCGCGGCGCCTGCGGGGCGGGGCGGCCAGACGATCAGCAGGTCCGTGCGTCGGCGGCCCAGGGCGTACTCGCGCTCGATGCGGCCGCCGCCGTTGATCAGCCGGTGCAGGAATGCTTGGAGCAGGAGCTGCGGTCCCGCCTCCTTGTACTGGAAGCGCTCGATCCAGTGCTCGGAGTGCTCGCGGAAGAAGCCCTGGAAGCCGACGAGCAGGCCGTCCACGTCGAGGTCGCCGTCCGGCTTCGCGTACCACTCCGGCTCGTGCGCGATCTCCGCCTCGCGGGCGTACATGAGCTCGCGCGGGATCACCTCGCGGTAGATCGGGTTGGCGATCCGCGCCGTGCCGCGCCGCGCCAGGAGGCCGAGGTCCCGGACGTACTCCATGTCGTCCGGGCCGGCTTGGCCGCCGGCGCCGCTGCTCAGCACCGGCTCGATCACCCGCCGCACCCGCTCCTCCTCTAGCTGCTTGGCGAGCTGGTGCAGGTGCGTCTGCCGGCCCAGCACGAGTTCCTCGCGGGCGTCCATGACCGCCTCCTCGTCGATGGCGCGCGAGCGGTCCCGGCTGGCCTTGTTCCTGAAGCACGCCTGGTCCGCGAGCGCGTTGACCAGCCACGGCTGGCCCTGGGACTGCTCCCACACCGCGGCGAGCGCGGCCTCGGTGAACGCCTGCCCGGTTTCCTCGGTGTGCTGGCCGATGAGCGCCCGCATGTCGGCCTCGTCGAAGTCGCCGAGGCGCAGCGACGCGGCCTTGATGTTGAAGGCGCTGCCGCCGGTGACGACTTCGCCGGCCGAGTCCGAGTGGATGCGGTAGTCCCTCACATCGCGTACGCCGCACAGGACGACGCTCTGCGGGAACGCCGCCGGACGGTTGACGTACCCGGCGCGCAGCTGGCGCAGCAGGGAGATCAGGGTGTCGCCGACCAGCGCGTCGATCTCGTCGATCAGCAGCACCAACGGCTTGGCATCGTTCAGGCACCACCGCCCCAGCGCATGGCGTAGGGCGCCGTGGGGACCGGCGCGCGCCAGCGCCTGGTCCCACATTCCGTCCAGAAACCCGTCGCCGAGGGTGACGAGCGCCTCCTCGGAAAGGCCGGCCAGCACCGTCCGCATCCCCGCGGCCACATCGCCCCGCGCGGTCTGCCCGGGCTCCACGTTGGTGTAGACGCATCGATACGCACCGCCCTCGTTCAGCAGGTCGCGCAGCGCCAGCAGCGCCGAGGTCTTGCCGGTCTGCCGGGGCGCGTGCAGCACGAAGTAGCGCTTGGCGTCGACGAGGCGCAGGATTTCGCCCAAGTCGAACCGCTCGAGCGGCGGGATGCTGTAGTGGTCGGCGGGAACCACCGGCCCGGTGGTGTTGAAGAAGCGCTCGGCCATCGGCGCGGTCTCGTAACGCGGGGCTTCGCAACCGTGCCATCGTAGCGCGTTCGGCTGGGGACGACGCCGTTGCGAATCAGCGCGCTACCGGTCCCGCCCGCAGGTCCACGCCTACCGGGCAGTGGTCCGAGCCCGTCACATCCGGCCAGATGAAGGCGTCCGTCACCAGCCGGCTGGCCGAGGGCGAGGCGAGCACGTAATCGATCCGCCAACCCACGTTGTCCGCCCGGGCGTTGCCCCACTGCCGCCACCAGGTGTAGTGGCCCGGCTCGCCGCAGTGCTGGCGGCGGAAGGTGTCCCGCCATCCCGCCGCCAGCCAGCGGTCCAGCTCCGCTCGTTCTTCCGGCAGGAAGCCGCTGGTCTTGGCATTGGTCTTCGGGCGGGCGAGGTCGAGCTCGCCATGGGCCGTGTTGTAGTCGCCCATCACGAACACCGGGCCGCGGCGGCGCAGCCGTTGCAGGCGTTCGAAGAGCGCCTGGTAGAAGCCGAGCTTGTACGGCACCCGGCTGTTGTCGCGATTCGTGCCGCTGCCCTTGGGGAAGTAGACGTTGGCGATCGCGAAGCGGCCGAAGTGGGCGATCACGAGGCGACCTTCGGCATCGTATTCGGGAATGCCCAGGGCGGCTTCCAGCTTGGTCGGCGCCACGCGCGAATACAGCGCCACGCCGCTGTAGCCCTTGCGCTCCGCGGGCACGAACGCGGCATGCCAGCCTTGCGGCGCTCGCGCTTCGGGCGGCAACTGCGCCGGCAAGGCGCGCAGCTCCTGAATGCCGACGACGTCGGCGCCGGAGTTCTCCAGGAAGTCCAGAAAGCCCTTCTTCACGCAGGCCCGCAGGCCGTTCACGTTCCAACTGACGATGCGCATGGCGCCCATCCTACAGCGCAGTGCGCTGCGGCCGCTTGGCGATGCCGAACAACACTGCGCCGAGGCCGGAGCCGGTCGCGAGCAGCGCGAAGCTGGCGACGTAGCTGCCGAGAACGTCCGCCATGACGCCGGCGACGATCGGCCCGAGGGCCATGCCGAACATGGCGATCAGCGAGGAAAAGCCCATGATGGTGCCGAACGAGGCGGCCCCGAAATAGTCCGCGCGCATCGCCACCATCAGCGGCCCGCGCACGCCCCAGCCGAGGCCGTGCAGCAAGGCGAAGCCGAAGATCATGCCGAGGTTCGTGGCGAACGCCAGCAGCATGAAGCCGGAGGCGTGGCCCATCATGCAGCCCACGCACACCAGCCGCTTGTCGAAGCGATCGCCGAGCCAGCCGCCGAGGAGCTGGCCCGTGACCTGGCAGGCGGTCATCAGGGTGATCGTGAAACCTGCCTGCATGGGCGTGAATCCGAGCCCTTCCGTGACGTGCGGTATGAGATGCACCATCACCGCGGACACCGTGAGCAGCGCCAGTGCGTGGGCGACCGAGATGTACCAGAACGCCCGTGTGCGCATCGCCTCCGTGGGCGTCAGGTCGCGCTCGCCCAATGCCCGGCGGGCCGCGACCATCGGGTGCGGCTCGGCCGTGCCGTCCGGCACCTCGCCGATCGCCTGCGGACGGTGATGCACCATCTGCACCAGCGGCAGGCCGATGAGCAGCACCGCGACGCCGGACGCGAACGCCGTCCAGCGCCAGCCCGCGGCTTGCAGCGACAGGATCACCAGCGGGATGCAGATGCCGCCCAGCGAGAAGCCGAGCTGGGAGATGGCGACCGCCTTGGCGCGATGCCGCTCGAACCAGTTGACGATGGCGACGGTCAGCGTCGCGAAGCCGCCGAGGCCGGAGCCGACAGCGATCAGCGCCCAGGTGAGGTAGAGCATGAGCAGCGAATCGGTCAGCGCGAACAGCATGAAGCCGGCGGCGAAGATCACGAGGCCGATGCGCAGGATGGGGCGCGGCCCGAAGCGGTCCACCAGCCACCCCTGCAGCGGGCCAAGGATGCCGCTCTCGACGCGGGTGAGCGAGAACGCCCCGGCCACCGCCGCCTTGCTCCAGCCGAACTCCGCCTGCAGCATCACCGCGTAGGCGCCGAACGAGTGCATCACGAGCACGCCGGAGAGCAGTTGGATGCCCGCTGCGCCGGCCACCATCCACCAGCCGAAGAACACGCGCCCTTGCGGGCGGACGATCTCGTCGAGGCGGGCTAGCGGGTTCATGGACTCCCAATCCGGCGGCGGATCGGAATCCGAACGACCTTCAAGCCAGCATATCAGCTTGACGTCCCCGGTTGTTCCCGGTGCGGTAATCGGCGATTCTCTATGGCATCTACGCAATGCAGAGAGAAGGAATGAACGCAAGAGCAATCTTCCAAGCCGCGGTCGGCGGCGTGTGCCTGGGTCTCGGCTGCGCCGGCGCGGCGGCGACGGTGCAGGACCTCGCCTGGATGAGCGGCACCTGGGCCGGCGCCATCGGTCCCGGGGAACTCGAAGAGAACTGGACGCAGCCCAAGGCCGGTTCCATCCAGTCCCTGGTGCGCATGACGGCGGGCGGCAAGACCAACATGGTCGAGCTGATCGTCATCGAGGAGGTGCCGGGCGAGGATGGCGAGACCACGCTGCGCCTGCACTTGCAGCAGTGGGACCCCGGTTACAAGCCGCGCCCGCAGGGGCCGACGCACATGGTGCTCGACGAGATCGGCGACAACACGGTGGCGTTCGTGCCGGACGGCGAGGGCATGTTCAACAAGCTGCGCTACACCCGGGACGGCGAGAACTTCACCATCGGCATCGAGACGCCCGATGGCAACGCGATGGAGATTCCGCTCAAGATGGTGGCCAACGAGCCCTGACGACAGGACCGCCGCATGAACATCCAGGTTCTCTCGGACCTGCACCTCGAGTTCGGCAACGACCTGCCGATGCTCGCGCCGAATGCCGATGTCGTGGTGCTCGCCGGCGACATCGCGCCGTACCGGCCGGAGGTGCTGCGCGAGATCGCCGCCGCCTGGTCGGTGCCGGTGCTGTACGTGCCCGGCAACCACGAGTACTACGAAGGCGACATCGACGCCGTGGGAAGCGCCATGGCGGAACGCTGCGCGGCGCTCGGCATCGAGCTGCTAGACCGCCGCTCGGTCGTACTCTGCGGCGTGCGCTTCATCGGCGCGACGCTGTGGACGGACTTCACTCTGAACGGCGTCGCCGACGCCTTCTTCGCCAAGCGCACCGCGGCGAATGCGATGCCCGACTTCCGGGTCATCGCCTGCCGCGGCGGCGTCTTCACACCGGACGAATCCGTGCGCCGCCACGCGGCGGACCGGGACTTCATCGCGCGCGAACTCTCCGCCGCGGCCGAGGCTGGCGAGACCGCGGTGGTCATCACCCACCACGCCCCGACGCCGCGCTCCATCCGCCCGTGGTACGTCGGCAACTCGCTGAATCCTGCCTTCGCGTCGGACTTGGAGACGCTGATCGCCCGCCACGCGCCGCCGCTGTGGATCCACGGCCACATGCACGACAGCATCGACGAGCAGCTCGGCGCAACCCGCGTGCTGGCCAATCCCGGCGGCTACAACGCCGCGGAGAACCCGCCTTTCGACCCGCACCTATGCGTGTCGGTCGAAGCCGGCGACGTCGGCCTTGGACAAGCCGGTGCTACGGCGGGGCGACCGTAGAGACTTCCTTCGCGAACTCCCATTCGGACCAGTGGTCGCACATGGCGTCGATGGCGACCCGCCACGGATCGTAGCCGTCGGCGTAGTCCAGGAACTCGCCGTCCCAGCCGCGGTCCGGGTGGTCGCTGTCGCCCTGCACCACCGCCCCGCCCGGACGATGCCGGCGCAGCCGGAAGTACACGTTCATGCGCGGATCCGCGCCCTCGTTGACGCTCGCGCCGTGCGGACAGGCGTGCAAGGCGATCACGGCATCGCCTTCATCGAGCAGGATCGGCGTCGGCACCGGCACGCCGTCCTCGTCAAGGAAACGGGCGCGAATGGCGGGCGGCATGGGCGTCAGAGCGACGCCATCGTCGCCGACCCGTGACAGTCGCGGCCAGCCGGGGCCTTCCGGGCCGACCACGCCGCCGGCATCGCGCTGGGTCTGGAAGAAACGCTCCACTTCCTCGTGTACCCCCTTGGCGAGACACAGATTGCCGCGTCCGAACTTGGTCTGGTCGTTCAGCGCGACGCCGACGAACGCCGTGAAGCTGCCGAGCGCCAGCGTGCAGGCCCGGTCTTGGAAGAACGGCGTCTTGTTGGCGCCGATCTCCGTCGCGCCGCCGGTGCCGAAGTGGCGTGTGCGCGGCGCCCGCCAGGAGTCCACCTCTGCAGCGGTTCTGGGGATGTCCGGCGAATACCACATGCCGTCCACGTGCGGCTGCCAGCCATAGTTCGGTGCCGGCGTCTTCGCTGCGGGTAGAGCACCGCGGCGAAGGCGCTCTGCGGCGGATCGTACGGCCCCATGGCGCGCCGCAAGATCTCCCCCAAGGGGCTTTCGTTGACGAGATTCGGTAGCGTCGATGCGCCGCCGAGGTCGTGGTACGGGCGCCGAACGCCGGCCTTGGCAGCGTGCATGTTGATGGCCCGGCGGGCGGCGAAGGTGAGTTCGCGCGGCACCGCCTCGCGGATGACCACGAAACCGTCGCGGCGCAGCGCGCGTTTCTCATCGAGACTCAGTTCGTTGGCATGCACGGCGCTTTCCCATCGGGCGGGTCGATTGATCGTAGCAGCAAGCTGGCGAGCGGTCGTATGCTGTGCGGCTTGGACCGTTCGGGACGCTTGAGGAGCTTGCGATGGAGTTCTGGACTTCGACGGTGGCGGCGCCGGGGCGCAGCGCGGCGTTCGCGGAGCAGGCCGAGGCCGCCGGCTGGGACGGGATGCTGGTGGTGGACTCGCAGAACCTGTCCGGCGACCCCTACGTCTGCCTCGCTCTGGCGGCGACGGCCACCAGCAGGCTCGGCCTCGCCACGTCGGTGACCAATCCGGTGACCCGACACGCGGCCGTCACCGCCAGTTCCGCAGCCTCCGTGCAGCGTCTCGCCAAGGGCCGCATGGTGCTCGGCATCGGCCGCGGCGACAGCGCCCTGGCGCACCTTGGCCGGGCGCCCGCGCGGCTGGCGTGGTTCGAGAAATACCTGGCGACCCTGCAAACGTACCTGCGCGGCGGCGAGGTGCCGTTCGCGGATGCCGCCATCCCCGATGCCGCAGCGCCGCCGGCGGACAAGCTCGGCCTTGCGCATGGACCGGATAGCAGCGCCATTCGCTGGATCGGCGACGGACCGAAGGTGCCGGTCGAAGTGGCGGCTACCGGCCCGAAGGTGATCGGCATCGCGGCGCGGCATGCCGATCGGGTCATGCTGGCGGTGGGCGCGGATCCCAAGCGCGTCGCTTGGGGCATCGAGACGGCACGGAGCGCGGCGCGGGAGGCTGGCAGGGACCCGAATACGCTGGCCTTCGGCACCTACGTCAATCTGGTCTGCACCGACGATGCCGAGGCCGGCCGGGCGCTGGGCCGCGCCTCCACGGGCCTCTTCGCGCGCTTCTCGGTCATGTACGGCGAGATTTCAGGCCCGGCGGACGAGCAGCAGGCCGAGGTGTTGCGCAACATCCACGACCGCTACGACATGAACGCCCACGGCCAGCAGGGCGGCGAGCAGACCACGGCGCTCACCGACGAGTTCATCGACGGCTACGCCATCATCGGCGATGCCGCGCACTGCGCAAGCCGCCTTCGGGCGCTGGCCGACCTCGGCATCGACAAGTTCGCAGTCACCGGCCCCAACTTCGCCGCCCGCGCCCCGGACGCGCAAGCCGCAGCGCAGCGCTTCGCCCAGGAGGTGCTGCCGCGGCTGCGCACGACCCAAGGAACGGATGGCGACGACTAGATCCTCGTGCCTTCCAAGTACAGCGTGTCGTAGCTCAAGTCGACTTCTCCGGGCCATTCCACCGATCCGGCAACCACGGTGGCGGCTCGGAACAGCTCGGGGGCCGCGAGCTGAGCGAAGACACCGCAGTTGAGATACGGCGTCAAGTCGAAGCGTCGGCGCTCGCCGTTCTGGAAGGTGACCTCCAAGGTGAAGTCGTCGTGGGCTTCGACAGCTACTATGAACGGGTTCACCAGACCTAGCCGCAGAAGAGCGTCAGGCGGCGTGGCTGACCACGCCCTTGATGTAGCCGTCCACCGCCCCAGTCGTGACGCCTTGCATGAACGTCGGGTAGTCGTCTATGGGCACGATGTGGGTGACCAGCGGGCCGAGGTCGATGACGCCCTTGTCGATCAGGCGGATGGCGGGCGGGAACGGGTCCCGCATCTGCGCCCCCGGCGAGGAGTTCACGAGCGAAATCGCCTTGCCGTGCCAGGTGCTTGGATTGAAGGTCGCCTGCGTGCCCTTGATCCAGCCGAACAGGTTGATGCGCCCGGCGCGGCGGACGATGTCGGTGGCCAGGTCCAGGCCCTGCTGCGCGCCGCTGGTGTCGACCACCGTGTCGATGCCGCGGCGGCTGAGGTCGGCCCGCACATCGTCGAAGTCCGGCGCAGTGACGTTGTGCGCCTCCGTGGCACCCATTTCGAGAGCGAGTTCCAGGCGCCGGTCGTCGACGTCGAGGGCGATGAGCTGATCGGCCCCGGCGCCGGCAAGCCCCTGCACCATCATCAGCCCCATGAACCCGCAGCCCACCATGGCGAGCCGCTCGCCGGCCTTCAACTGGCAATGGTCCATGCCGGTGACGACGCAGGAGACGGGTTCCACGATCCAGTGCTGGTCGGGCAGCGCCGAGTCCGGGATCCGATACAAGCGGTTGGCCGGCATGTTGCGCAGCCGCCCGAAACCGCCGCCGGCGACCCGCTGCCCCACTTCGATGCCGGTGACGCCGGCGCCGAGCTTGGCGACGTAGCCGACGCCCTCGTGGCCAGGCGGCGCGGCGTAGGCCGAATCGCCGCCGGCCTTGAAGGTCTGGATGTCCCAGGAACAGATGCCGCACGCGGCCACCTCGACCTGCACCTGGCCGGGGCCAGGATCGCTCACATCCACTTGCACGATCTCCGCCCCGCCGCCGGCGGTATAGCGCACGTTCTTGACCTTCATGCCTCCCCCTGCCGAGGCCGCTGCCTCGAACCGAACCCGATGCGGCGCGAGCCTAGCAGGTCGAGTTCGCCCTGACGCAGGTCTTCGACCGCCCCGTCCAGGGGCGCGTCTTCTTCGAGGACGTCATCCGCGAGAACCTCGACCTCGGCCGCCCCGACCGCGTGCAGTTGATCTTCGACCGGCGCGTCACCCGACGCACCCCCTCGCGGTTCCGAACCCGCGTCATCACCGAGGGCGTCGCGCCCTCGCTGCACGTCGACTACAAGCACTCGCGGATCGAAGCAGGCGCGCCGCGAGCGGCGCGTTCACAAGGAAGGGCGCGCCCTGCGCACCGAGACGGTGGTCAACGACACCAACGACTTCGATGTCCGCAAGCGGCTGAAGAACCTAGAGGCCCTCAGGGCCGTCGGCTTCGCCGCCAATCGACGCCTGCTGCGCGTCCAGCAAGTCGGCCGCGACTGCGCCATCGGAGCCGAACGGTTCGAGGACCTCCACCGGCCGCGCCTCGTCGACGGCCAGCGCGCCTCGGCGCTGCGCTTCGGCGACCCCCGGGCGCAGGCCCTGTTCGCAGCGCTGCTGGCCTTCCGCGCGCTGCCCGACGGCTTCGCCAACCGCGACCTGCGCGACACCGTGGCGCCGCTGCTCGGCCAGTCCGCCGACGACTGCCACCGCGGCCGCGCCACCTACGACCTGCGACGCCTGCGCCTGCGCGGACTGATCGAGCGCATCCCGCGCACCCGCCGCTACCGCGTCACCGACGACGGCCTGCGCATCGCGATGCGCTGCCACCGGACGCACGCCCGCGTGCTGCGGCCCGCGCTCTCCGTCGTCTTCGACGCGTCCGCCGCGAATGCCCGCATCAACCGCGCCATCGGCGTCTTCGACGACCAGATCGCGCACCTGTGGGAGGGCCAAGCACTCGCCGCTTGAAACTTGACTCAACTGTAAACCTTGAGCTTGCTCAAGGCATCTAGAGATGCGTTGGCATTGCGCACCCCAACGGCGTAGTCTTTACGGCAAGCACATCGGGAGCATCGGGAGGAAGGCCCATGTCCGCCGCCAATCTGTCCCCCAACCGCCGCGAGTTCCTGCGCCTTGGCGCCACGGCATCGGCAGCGCTGCCGTTCGCCGCGGCGACCGCGAATGAGATCCCCGCCGTCGGCGAAGTCAAGCGCTACAGGACGCTCGGCCGCACGGGACTTGAGATCTCGGACGTCTCGTTCGGGACCTCGTCGCTGCGTCCCGCCCAGGAGGACCTGGTGCATCTGGCCATGGAGCGCGGCATCAACTACTTCGACACCGCCGAGGGCTACACCAGAGGCGAATCCGAGACCACCCTCGGCCGGGCGCTCAAGGGCAAGCGCGACAAGGTGGTGATCACGTCCAAGGTGATGACCCAGGCGGACAGCAGTGCCGAGTGGCTCATGGAATCTCTCGACAACTCGCTGCGCCGTCTGCAGACGGACTACGTGGACATCTTCATGAACCACGCGGTGAACGACTTGGACGTGGTCGGCAACCCCGAGTGGCACGCCTTCGCAGCCAAGGCGAAGGAACAGGGCAAGATTCGCTTCGTCGGCATCTCCGGGCATGCCGGGCGGCTGATCGAATGCCTCGACTACGCCTTCGACGAGGACATCGCGGATGTCGTTCTCGTGGCCCACAACTTCGGCCAAGACCCCAAGTTCTACGAGAGCGTCACCCGCGGCATGGACTGGGTCGCCACCCAGCACGACCTGCCGCGCGTGCTCGCCAAGGGCAAGCGGAAGAACGTCGGCATCACGGTGATGAAGACCCTGCGCGGCGGGCGCCTGAACGACATGCGCCCGTACGAGACGGGCGGCGCGACCTACGCCCAGGCGGCGCTGCGCTGGGTGCTCTCGAACCCGCATGTCGATGCCGCGGTGATCACCATGCGCAGCGCGGAGAGCATCAACGAGTATCTCGGCGCGTCGGGCTACGAGGGACTCGCCTACGGCGACATGGAACTGCTCGAACGCTACGCCCGGCTGAACCGCGACAGCTACTGCGTGAACGTCTGCAACGACTGCGAGGGCGCCTGCCCCTACGGCGTGCCCATCGCCGACGTGCTGCGCACGCGCATGTACGCCGTGGACTACGGCGATCTGGCCCAGGCGAGAGAGGAATACGCGCTGCTTGAAACCAACGCCGCGGCGTGCCTGTCTTGCGATGGGCAGCCGTGCGCCAGCGCCTGCACCCACGGCATCCCTATCGACCAGGTCTGCGCGCCGACGCATCGCCTGCTCGCTTAAGGGCCGGTCGCCGCCTTGGCACGGCGCGCCCTGTACTACGAGTGCTTCGCCGGGATCTCCGGCGACATGCACTTGGGTGCCCTGATCGATCTGGGCGTGCCGCCCGAACATCTGCGCACCGAACTCGGCAAGTTGGAGCTCGCGGGCGAGTTCGAGCTCGTCGCCGAGCCGGGCCGCAAGATGGGGATCACCGGCACGCTCGCGACCGTGCGGCTCAAGGAAGGCGTTGACAAGCCGCACCGCGGTCTTTCCACGATCAAGGGCATCCTCGAGCGCGCCGGCTACGCACCGCGCGTGACGGCGAGGGCGGTGGCGATGTTCGAGACCATCGCGGTGGCGGAGGCCAAGATCCACGGCACCACGGTGGAGGCCATCCATTTCCACGAGGTGGGCGCGACGGATTCCATCGCCGACATCGCCGGCGCCGCCATCGGCCTCGACTATCTGAACATCGACGCCGCCTATTGCTCCGAGGTCGAGCTCGGCAGCGGCATGGTGCGCTGCGCCCATGGCCTGATGCCGGTGCCAGCGCCGGCCACGGCGGAGATCATGAAGGGTGCGCCGTGCGGCTACGGCGGCGTCGACGGCGAGGCGACCACGCCCACCGGCGCGGCGATACTGCGCTGCACGGTGGACGCGTTCGAGCCGCCGCCCGGCTTCGTGCCCGAAGCCGTGGGCTACGGCGTCGGGCAGAAGGACTTCGCCCGCCCCAACGTGCTGCGCCTGACGCTCGGCGAAGCGCGGGCGCGGGTCGAGGCCGAGACCAACGTCGAAGTCGAATGCAATATCGACGACATGCCCGCCGAAGCCTTCGAGCCGCTGATGGACGCGCTGCTCGGCGCCGGCGCCAAGGATGTCTTTCTCACGCCCATCGTGATGAAGAAGGCGCGGCCCGGCACCAAGGTGTCGCTGTTGGTGGACGAGCAGCGCCTCGATGCGGTGCTGGCGAAGCTGTTCGACGGCTCCACCACCATCGGCGCCCGCCTGCACGAGGTGGCGAAGCGCATGCTGCCCCGGGAGGAGCGCACCATCGACACGGCGCTGGGCGCTGTTCGCGTGAAGATCGTCACGCTGCCGAGCGGTAAGCGACGCTGGAAATCCGAGCACGACGATGTGGCCGACATCGCGACGCGCACCGGGTCGGACTATCTGACCACCAAGACGGCGGTGGATCGCGACGTGGCGCGGGCGCTGGGCGCATGAAGTCCATCGAGGCCATTCTCGAGGCGTTTCGAGAAGGGGAACTGGACCGCGAGCAGGCTGCGGAGGCGATCGGCGCGTCCTACTACGAGAGCCTGGGCCACAGCACCATCGACCATGACCGGCTGCGCCGCACGGGTTCGGCGGAAGTGGTCTACGGCGAGCACAAGACGCCCGAGCAGGTGGCCGATACCTTCAAGGCCATTGCGGACCGCGGCCACAACGCGCTTGCCACGCGGGTCAGCGAAACCGCAGCCGCCGCCGCACTGGACGCCGTGCCGGGTGCCCTGCATCACGCCGAGGCGCGCTTAGTCGAGTTCAAGCAGCGGCCGAACCAGCCCGTGGCGACGCGCATCGCGGTGGTTACCGCCGGCACCTCGGACCGCGCCGTGGCCGAGGAGGCGGCGCTCACCGCCGAGTTCTACGGCAACCCCGTGCTGCGCATCAGCGATGTGGGCGTCGCCGGCGTGCATCGCCTGCTGGCCCGCGCCCGGGACATCCGCACCGCCCGCGTAGTGATCGTCGTCGCCGGCATGGAGGGCGCATTGCCGAGCGTGGTCGGCGGCCTGGTGGACAAGCCGGTGATCGCGGTGCCGACCAGCGTCGGCTACGGCGCCGCCTTCAACGGCCTCGCGGCGCTCCTGGGGATGCTGAATTCCTGCGCCTCCGGCGTCTCGGTGGTGAACATCGACAACGGCTTCGGCGCCGGCTTTCTGGCGAACACGATCAACCGTCTTTGAACCTAGGCGCACTGTCAAGCGCTCCCCGTGCGGTGTGCCATTGGTCGGCTGGCAGCGTTAGCGTACACGCGTCCGCGGTCGAAATGCCCCGCTTCGTTCGCTCTTCGGTCACCGTCATCGCCGATCGCACTCGAAAAGAACACGAAAGTCGAGCAAATGTCCTACAGACGGCGGATTCGCCCGGCGCTACGGTGCCGTCATGCAGCTCACGCCCGACACCGCCTACAAGCGCATCTACCGGCATGGCTTCATGGTCGCGGAACTGCTGCGCCTGCTCCTGCCCGACGTGCCGGGAGGGCAGCGCCTGCAGAGCGCCTTGCGGCTCGAAGAGCTGGAGCGCATGTTCGAGCAGAGCGTCGACGAGCAGCGCCATCGCCGCCTGCGCGACATGGTCTGGAGCGTGCCCCTCACCGGGCCGGCCTTTCCCTACTGGCGACACCTGCGGGTGTTCCTGGAGTTCCAGGACCCGACGGAGCGTCTCATGGCGCTGCGGCTGCGGCACTACGCGGACGGCCATCGGCTGGAGGAATGGGCCAAGCGCCCGTTCGGCGCGTCCGACCGCATCGCGCCCGTGCTCGCCATCGTGCTGCACACCGGGGCTTGGCGCTGGAGTGCGCCGCGCACCGTGGCGGGTCTGGCGGTGCCGGATGGGGCCGCGATCTGGCACCCGGACCTGTCGAGCGCGTCGAGCCCGCTGCTGTCTGGCGACGGCCACCTGCTGCTCGACAGCGCGTCGTTGACAGCCGAGATGGCCCGCGTGGACAATGCGGCTTGGTTGCTGGCGGCGCTCGAGAACGCGGATGTGGTGCATGCGGCCGAGTGGCTTGGAGCGCTGATCCGGCGCTTGGCGGCGCCGGCGCAGAAGGAGCTGCAGGATGTGGCCGTGCAGTGGGTGTTGCGGACGCTGAAGCTCAACGGCATGGACCTGGAGGTGGAGAGCATGGCGGAAGTGGCGGCAAGTCAAGCCAATGGGGACTGGGACGCCCACGTCGCAGCGCGCCGGGCACGGTGGATGCGCGAGTACTTCTCGGACGCCATCGCGGAGGGCGAGGCCAGAGGCGTGGCCAGAGAGCGGGAGCTGCTGGTCGAGCTGGCCCGAGCGAGGTTCGACGCGGAAACGGCCGAGGCGCTGCGGCGGCGTCTCGGTGGCGTTGCGGACCCCGAGCGACTGAAGCAGGTCGGCCTGCGGCTCGTCACCTGCAACTCGGGCGCGGAACTGCTCGCAGGGCTCGATGCCTAGACGCTGACACGTTGCGGGTCGACCGCGACTGTCGTCATCGCAACGCACCTTCCGGCTTGGCGGATCCGCATCAAACCCTGGGGCTCGCTCAGCCCGCGCCGATGTGCTCCGCGAGGAAACGCGAGGACCGACACCGGATGGGCCGAAAACCCCGCATGGTGCTACGCGGCGGGCGAGGGTAAGGTAGGCCGATGAGTTCGGGCCCCCGATACGGCAGCGATGTACCGCCCGGTGGCCTCGTGGACGCACTCGATCGTGCCGGCCGCCTGGTCGTCACCGGCATGCTCCACCACGAGATGCACGAGTCGGTGAAGCGTGAGCTCGCTTCACACCTGGCGGCAGCGGCAGTCGCCGATGATCCCGACCGCGCCCTGCCCGACCGCGGTGCAACGGGCCGCGAACCGGATCCGCGCGGATTCACCGACTTCCGTGCCAGCAACGGTGCGACCTTTCTGGGCCTGGAAGCCATCGCAGGAACGCGGAGCGGCGATCCACCGAGACGGAAGTCGTTGCGGCCGAGATGCCGGCGGGCTCGGTCCCTTTCTGCCTCGGCGGGACGCTGCGTCGGCGCGGACCGAGCTCGCGGGCGGCGGCCATGACGGCCGCCGAACGCATGCCCGGCGTGCAAGGCGGACCTGCAAGCCTCATTCCCATGGTCGAGGGCGTTCCCCGACGTGGCGCGTTCCTACCGGGCCTCTTTATCGGCCTGCTCGCGATACTCGTCGCCGCGCCCCGCATCGCGCTCCACGACACGCTGCCCGTCGTCCACCTCGCCGCAGTCGGCGTCCTGGCAGTTTGGTACCTCGCCCTCTACTTCCGCGATCGTGCGAACCCGCGCGCGCTCAACTTCCGCGTCCGCCTAGCCGCGCCGCATTACGTCCAAGCCTGCCTGCATCTGTCCATCTACATCTTCTGGGGTCTCTATTGGGAGCTCGTTGGCCACAACGCGCTTCTGCTCGTCGCGCAGATCGCCTTCGCCTTCGCATTCGAGGGGTTGCTCGCCTGGTCGCGCCGCAAGCAATGGCGTTTGGGCTTCGGGCCGCTGCCGATCATCTTCAGCATCAATCTGTTTCTGACGTTCAAGGACGATTGGTTCGTCTACCAGTTCGTTTTGATTGCGGTCGGCTTCCTGGCGAAGGAATTCATCGTCTGGCAACGCGATGGCGTGCGAACGCACATCTTCAATCCGTCGGCGCTCACGCTCTTCCTCTTCGCTCTCGTGCTGATCGCGTCCGGCCAGACCGACACGACCTGGGTCTCGGAGCTTTCGGCGACGCTCGACACGCGTCTCGTCGACCCCGACAGCCGGCCGTACCTCTTTCTCTTCGCGATCGGCCTCGTTGCGCAGTTTCTCTTTCGCGTGACGCTCGTGACGCTCGCCTCGGCGGGCATGCTCTTCCTCCTCGGGAGCGTGTACAGCGCCACCACCGGCACCTATTGGTTCGTCGACACCGGGATTCCCGTCGCCGTCTTTCTCGGCCTCCACCTCCTCATCACGGATCCAGCGACCTCGCCGCGCAACGGCTGGGGGCGCTTCCTTTTCGGCGCTTTCTACGGCGCGGGCGTGTTTGCGCTGTATGGCTTGCTCGACCTCTTCGGTGAGCCGCTCGCCTACGACAAGCTCCTCTTCGTGCCGGTTCTGAACCTCCTCGTGATCCCGCTCGATCACGCAGGCGCGTTCCTGGCGCGGAAGCTAACGGCTCTCCGCGAACGCTTCGTTCGCTTCGAGGCCGCCTCCTTCATCGAGTGGAACCTCATCCACATGGCGGCCTGGATCGGCATCTTCGCGTGGATGTACTTTGGCGAGTTCATCGAATCGGATCATCCTGGGCGACATCTTGAGCATTGGCAGACGAGTTGCGCCGAGGATCGCCCGGCGGGCTGCAGCAACTTGGCGGAGACCCTCCGCGCCCGATGCACGCGAGGCGCCGCCAACCGCTGCGACGAACTCGCGGCGCTCTACGAGCGTCGCCCCGATCTCGCGACGCCGGTGGAGAACAGATCTGGTACGGCTACGCCTGTGACGTGGGAGCGCAGCGCGAATGCGACCGCTACCGGCAGAACCTGACGAGCGCGATGCGGGAGGAGCTCGAGTCGCAATGCGAATCAGGCGACGCCATGAGCTGCTACGTCATCGGTTCCGGACACTTCAAGGGCATTCATGGCGGACAGCGCGATCCGGCGGTGGCGCTCGGCTATATGCTGCGCGGCTGCGAGTTCGGGATGGGCAAGAGCTGCGCGGTTGCCGGGATGATGCATCAGTTCGGCATCGGCGTCGGCGAAGACCTCCACGAAGCCGCCGCCTACCACAAAGACGCCTGCGCCCACTCGTTCACGCCAAGCTGCGCCTCGCTTGCCGAGCTCTACCGGGATCCCAACACGCCACTCGCGGACACCGCCCTTGCCGAGTGGTATCGCGCAAAAGCATGCGCCCTTGGCGCCGACCCACTCTGCAACCCGACGGGTGCTGACTAACCCGCCGTCGGCCGGACACCGAGGCCGCCGGCAGGCTGTGAGAGATTGCCTCCGAGGGTGTGGGACGAAATTCTTGTGTGGCGGGGAGTGTCGCGTGTGTACGCCAGGCATCGGTGGCATCGCAGCCGCGGGCGAAGCGCCTGACCCGCCCGCGCGGTTTCCCGATCAAAACCGCCGATCCCCTCCCACTGATCCGGGAACTCAGGGTCGGTGCGGTTAGAATGCCACCATGAAGACCTCTGACTGGCCGCACGCCTCCGAGCTTGCGCACGAGGAATGGCGCGACCGCCTGCGGCACTACGTCCGCCGAAGCGACCGCACGGCAGAACCTGTGTTCGTGGGGCGCGAGGACATCTTCGAGCGTGTCGGAGACTGCATCGAAAAGGCCCGCGACCGTGACGAAGTCGCCAACCTCACGATCATCGTCAGCGGAGCGCCGGGCGCGGGAAAGTCCGCGTTCATCGCCGAGTGCATGCGCCGCTGCGCGGAACGCGGCTCTGCCGTTCCGGTAGAGCTCGACCACGACGGCCTCTGGCCGGACAAGCTCGCATTCGGAATTGGAGAGGCACTGAGCCTGCCGAAGGAAACGCCCGCAAGGACGTCCCGCTCTCTGCAGGTGAGCGTCGGGCTGCCCGACGGACCCAGCGCAACCACAGGGTGCGGGTCTTCGCAAACCGAAACCGACGCATTGATGCGACGCGCCCGGGACGAAGGCGGGGTGCCGTGGCAGACAGTTCGGGAGGCATACGGCAAGGCACTGGGACGAGGCCCGTACTCTTGTGCGTTGACGAGGCGCAGAACTTCACCCGCGAAGGCAACAAAGGGGCGAACCTGCCGTTCGGCTTGCACAAGGGCCCGACGGGGCTGCGCGAGTCCGTACCCATCGTCCCGCTCTACGGGGGCCTCGCGGACACGGAACTCGTCCTTGACGAGGAATGTCGGATCACGCGGCCGGACGAGGACAACGTATTCGCGCTTGGCCGGCTGTCGCGGGACGAGAGCCGTGCATGCGTTCAGGCTATCGAGATGGACTACTTCGGTCTCGTGGGCCGCCGGAGCACGACGACCCCATTTCTCGATTGGCTCGTCGAGCGGGGGCGGACTGGCCCCAGCACCTGCGCTCGCAGAACGAAGCCGTGGCACTGGCGATGCTCGACGCCAACTCCCGGGAGCTCGGAGACCTCGACATCGAACAGGTGTGCGGGCGCATCGCAAAAAGGCGAAACGAGTATTACGACCGGCGCATCGCCAAGTTCCGCACGGCCGCCGGGCAAAAGGCCGCGCTCGCGATGATCCGCGCGGCCGAACAGGGCGGCTTGGAAACGGAGATCGAGGACGCTGCGGAAACGGTGCTCGCCGCAAGCGGCGAGACAGCGCACGTTCCCGAAGAACTCATGGCCGACATGGTGCATGCCGGGGTCCTCCAACGCATTGCCGCAGAACACCGCTACGACTGCCCGATCCCCAGCGTCAAAGGAGGAAACAGGCCCATGTTCGGGAACGCCCGCACCCGCACCGCGTTTGGCACAGTCCCCTTCATCGTTACCGTCGCATTCGCGGCCGGTACCGACCCGGCGGCGACGCCATCTGGTGTAGTCGCCTATCAGAACGGCCTTCTTTTCACCGGTGCAGCATTCGAATCGGGTTCCCTTTACGTCCAGGACGGGATGTTCGTCGAAGCGGTGGACGAGCCTGATCTCGTGATCGACCTCGACGGCGCCTACGTGGTTCCTCCGTTCGGTGAGGCGCACAACCACAACGTGGAGCTGATCTTCTCTCACCCTGATTGGCTAGACGCCACGTTGAACCGCTACCTCCAAGCGGGCGTCTTCTACATCCAGAATCCGAACGCACTGCCGCACAACCGACAGGCCCTCGCCGATCGGGTTGGCAACGCCGGCACTCCAGACGTCACTTTTGCCCACGGGGGCTTTACCGGCCCGGGAGGGCATCCGGTGAGTGTCGTACAGCGAAACATCGCACGAGGCATCTGGACCAATGCCGACGGCGAGGGCGCGTTCCTGTTCTCGGTGGAAGACGAACCCGCGCTCAATGCGGCATGGTCCGCACTGCTCGCGAATCCTCCCGATTTCATCAAGGTCTACCTGCTCTATAGCGAGGCGTACTCGGCGCACCTCAACGACCCTGAGACGGCCGGATGGCGGGGGCTCGATCCGACGCTGGTTCCTGAGGTGGTGCGATTGGCCAACGAAGCCGGCTTCCGAGTCGCGGCTCACGTCGAGTCGGCAGCCGACTTCCACGAGGCGGTGGAGGCCGGGGTGGACCAGGTCGCCCATATGCCGGGGTTTCGCGGCGACCCGACACGCACTCTTCATGACCCGTCCGCCTACCTCATTTCGGAAGCGGACGCGCTCACCGCGGCACGCAAGGGAATCGTGGTCGTGACCACACTCGCCTCGTTTGCCGAGTACGCCGCCGGGGAGGACCACGCGCTACGAACCGCTGTGGACAGGCTCAACCGGGCGAATCTCCGCGTTCTGACAACCAACGGTGTCGATGTCGCGATCGGCAGCGATAGTTACGGCGGCGTCTCGGTCGCGGAGGCAACGTACCTTTCGATTCTCGGCGTGCTTTCGCCAGCGGCTCTACTCGACAGTTGGTCCTACACCACGCCCCGTGCCATCTTCCCCGAGCGGCGGATTGGGCGCCTTGCGCCGGACCATGAAGCGAGCTTCCTAGTGCTCGACGGCGACCCACTCAAGGACTTTGGCAATGTCAAGGAGATACGCCGCGCCGTGAAGCAGGGCCAAACCATCATGATCGAGTGACCGCGCCGGACCCAGGAACCGTCCAACCGAGGCTCGTGACCAGCCCCGTGGAACTGCGTGGTAATCCTCGGGGCGCTGAATAGCACGGTTTCCCGCCACACACTTTTTCGTACTTTAGGGACATCTTCTACGCGCAACCCCCTACCGTCCCGCTGTTCTGCCCCTTTCCCGCCTTGCACGCAAATGTGGCGCCAGCGGCTTGTCAATCGGGGCGACGTGGGGTAGCGCAGGCGGAATGGTGGGGGCGTAGGAGATGTCCCACGACTGTATAGGAGGAGAAAGTGTGGCTTAAGGCGGCTCGTCGGGGGCGGAACTGCGGGGGCGTACAAGATGTTCCACGGTTGTGTAGGACGAAAAATGTGTGTGGCGGGAACGACACTTTGGTGTAGGACGAAAAGGGTGTGTGGCGGGAACGACACTTTGAGAAACCGGAGCAGCCGTATCGCACGCACCGTGGTCCCCGCAGCCGGCGCGGGCTCATGCAGCCGACAGCCGACGCTCCGGGGCCGGACGGCGAGTGGACTTGCCTCAACCCAGGCCACTACCCACACGCGGCGCGTTCAGCCATGCTAAAGGCGGCTTGGTACTGCGGCTAAGGGCACGCTTGGAAACGCACCTCTTGCGCCAGATCGCCGACGCACGTGCGCGGGGCCGCGACGATGCTCGGCCGGGAGTCGTCGACGCCGTCCACCGGCGCGGACGGCTCACCGCCCGCGAACGTCTGACGGCGCTCTTCGACCTCGAGAGCTTCGTCGAGTACGGCGCCCTCGCGGGGCGCACGACGGATCCCGCGGACGAGGCGTTCGCCGACGGCCTGGTAGCGGGCGTCGGACTGGTGCACGGCGAGCCCGTGGTCGCCGCCAGTTACGACGAGAGCGTGCTGGGCGGCACGCAGAGCGACCGCAACCACCGCAAGATGGCAAAGCTCCTCTACCTCGCGGTAGAGCACCGCTGGCCGCTGGTCTGCTTCGCGAACGGCGGCGGCGCACGCCTGGACGACCCGTTGCCGCCACCGCCGATCGCCGTCTCGCCGCGAGGGCGCTTCGAACTCTGCGACGGGCTTGCGGAGCTCAACGGCTGGGCACCGACCGTCGCGGTCGTGAGCGGGCGCGCCGTAGACGGCCACGCCGCGATCGCGATGCTGGCCGACCTCGCGATCGCGACCGCGAGCGCGGAGTTCGGTACGCAGGAAGGATACGTGCGCGGCGCCGGCGATTACGCGAAGACGGGCGATGTCGACGTCGTGGTCGACGACGAGGCGCAAGCCGTCGCCACAGTGCGCCGGTACCTGCGCCTGTACCTGGTGGATCACATCCCGGGCGAGGCTGCGGGCGATGCGGACCGGATCGCCGACGTCATACCGGAAAACCGCCGCCGACCCTACGACATGCGCCGGGTCATCGCCGCGTTCGCAGATGCCGGCAGCGTTCTGGAACTCGGGGCGGCCTGGGGCAGGTCCATGCTGACGGTGCTGGCGCGCCTCGACGGGCGCACGGTCGGCATCTACGCCAACCAGCCGAAGTCGCCGCTCGCAGGCGCGATCGACGCTGCCGCCGCGGACAAGGCGGCGCGCTTCGTCGAACTGTGCGACGCGTACGACTACCCGATCGTCACTTTCGTCGACAACCCCGGCTACATGGTGGGTCCGCAGGCCGAACGCGAGGGCATCGCGCGCCACCATGCCCGGCCGCTCGCAGCCCTGCATCACCGCACCGTGCCGCTCTACTCGGTGCAGATCCGCAAAGCCTACGGCCTCGGCCCATACGCGATGTCGGGCTGGGGCGCAGCGCGCCGGGTGCCCGAGATGCGCCTGGCCTGGCCGTCGGTCGAGTCCGGCGGCATGTCCCTCGAGGGCGCCGCCTACCTCGTCAAGCGCAAGGAGATCCTGGCTGCCGAAACGCGCGAGGAGGCGATGGCCATTCGCGACGAATACGCCGAGCGCATGCGCGACGCCGCATCCGGCCTGCGCGCCGGTCGCAGCTACCAGTTCGACGACATCGTCGAGCCTGCTGCGACACGCGCGACCATCGCCGCCATGCTGCGCCGCACCCCGCGCACACGCGCATCCGTCAAGAAGCACGCCATCGATCCGCGCTGATGGACCCGGAGGACATCACAGCGCTGCAAAAGGCCCGGGACCGCCTGAAGGACGCGGCGCGGCCAGACATCGTCACGCGCGTACACGGCACCGCGAAGCTGACGGCGCGGGAACGCATCGAGTTGCTGCTCGACCCCGACTCGTGCATCGAGTACGGCGGCATCGCGGCGCGAACGCGTGACGGGGACTGGGTCGGTGAGGCCGGGGGCGTGGACTTCGTCGGCACCGTGGACGGGAGGCCGGTGATCGCCTCCTCCTCCGATTACACGGACCACGGCGGCGGCTACGGCGCGGGCCGGCTCGGCCGCCTGTTCGCGCTGGCGGTCGAGCAGCGCTGGCCGGTTGTCATGTTCGTCGACGGGGGCGGCAGCCGCGCCCGCCATCCCCGCGCCGGCATGGGCCATATCGAGACGAGCGGTCCAGTCGGACGCTTTTCGTTCCTGGACGGCGTGCCGGAGCTGTCGGGGTGGGCGCCAGTGGTGGCGATCGTCTCGGGACCTTCGTTCGCCGGCCACGCGAGCCTCGCCGGCTTTTCGGACTTCCTCGTCAGCACGCCGGGCTCTTCCATCGGCATGGGCGGGCCGCCCATGGTGGAGGCCGCTCTCGGGCAGCGGTTGCGCCCCAATGAACTCGCAGGTTCGGAGATGCACGAACTTAGCGGCGGCATCGACCTTCTGGTGGCGGATGAACCCGCGGCCATCGCCGCGGCGAAGCGCTACCTTTCCTATTACGACAACGACAAGCCGGATGGCGCGGCGCCCGATGTCGATCTCGACGCGCTTGCGCCGGATGCGGGCCAGCCGTACGACATGCGAAAGATCGTCGGCGCGATCTGCGACGCGGACAGCGTCTTCGAGCTCCGCCCCCGGTTCGCGCCGGCGCTCTTGACGTGCCTCGCGCGCATTGGAGGCCGCAGCGTCGGGGTGCTCGCCAACCAGCCGCTGGTGGACGACGGCGCGATCGACCACGACGCCGCCTCCAAAATCGCGCGCTTCGTGGAACTCTGCAATACGTACGAATACCCGATGCTCGCGCTCATCGACACGCCCGGCTGCGTCGCCAACTGGGACCTCAAGGGCCAGGACTCGTCCGTCGAGCCCGGCCTGACACGCTGGCACTCGCGGCCGCTGATCGCGCACCAGCAGCGCACGGTGCCCCTCGTCAGCGTCCAAGTGCGGCGAGGTCGGGGCCTCGGCGCCACGCTCATGAGCGGCGCCTCATCCACACGCGGCGTGCCGGCGCTGCGCCTCGCCTGGCCCGGCGTCGAGATCGGGCGGCGGGACGGCTACTCGGCGGTGGTGGACCACAACGCATTCGACGACGTGATCGCACCGAGGGAGACGCGAGAGCGGATAGCGCGGCTGCTCGGGATGTTCGGCCGGCCGGCTCCGCGGCAACGCAAGAAGCACCCCATCGACACCTGGTAAGTCCAGCGAGTCCGGCGGCGGGCGGGACATGTTGGCCAGTTGCGTTCCTCACGCGAACGGGAGCGAGCCACCTGAAACAGAATGGTCGGCACGCCTCGGCGTGCGATCTCAATCAAAACAACCCCACACATCTTTTCCGACTCTGTGCGGTCCCATTCAGGTGCAGTCAGACCGACTGGAGCACCATGAAATGATGATCTTCATCCGCGATGTCCCCCGACGCATCGCGCCACGAACAAAAGCCGGAGAGCGACCAGCCGGCTAGTCTCCGAACCAACAGATCGAGGTGTGGTATCGCGCGAAAGCATGCGCCCTTGGCGCCGCCCCACCCTGCAACCCGACGGTTAGATGCGGGTGGAAATCCAACGCGCGTTTGAAATAGCCAAACCCTGCCGGGGGGTGCGCGGGAATCGGCCATATCGCCAATGGGAAGACCTACTACAAGGACGACTGGGTGGCGCTGTACATGGGGCGGATCTATCCCGGCCATCCGGAGGAGGAGGGAATCGAACTGCTGCCGACGGCGATGCAGGTGCTGACCCGCGGGATCTGGGAAGATGACGGGTTGCTGCGAGAGATGGCCCGCGACGACCCGGAAACGCTGGACTCGTGCTAGGATTTCTGCTCCGTTTCGATCCGGGCGCGACATGAAGCACGTCATCGTGCAAGCGGGCTACGGCAGACGCCGGGGGGAGCCGCCAGACACGGAACGGCGCATCGTCTGGGACGACGCGGCGGGCACCGTCCAGGGAGACCACAAGCTGGTGCCGAAGCTCCAAGAGCGGCTGGCGGCGCCAGTCACCGTCATCGGGGCGTTCTGGGGGTCGATGGAGGTGCGGGAGCACGCCCGGGATCCGGCCCAGTTCCTCGCGGTGCTCTACCAGTACTTCGGCGGGCTGCCGCCGAACGACCGGATCTGGCCGATGCGCCTGCCCCCGGAGCTGGCCGACGTCTCGCCGGTGCAGCCGCCCGAGCCTCCTCCGGATCCGCGCGGTCCCGTCGTGTACTGAGCGGTCCGCGCCCGTCGCGTCGGTATATCGGGACGGAAAACCGGGTCCGACGGGAGCTGACTGACCCGGTGGAAGGCTGCCCGTGTTCGAGTCAGCTCTCGGCCGTGTGCTCGGCGAGGAACGCCAGTATCCGCGTGTAGAGTTCGCGGCGCGGCTCGTTGCCGCGGAAGCCGTGGCCCTGGCCGCCGTCGAACAGCCACTCCGGTTCGTTGCCAGCGCTCCGCAAGGCCGCGCGCATGGCGTGGGCGTGCGGGGGCGGGGAGCGGACGTCCTGGCCGCCGTGGATCAGCATCACCTTGGCTCTAATGCGCTCGGCGAGGTGGGCCGGGGAGCGGCTCTCTAGCTCCGCATCGTCATCGCCCACCACGTCGCGGATGTAGCGCAGGCCGGCGCGGCGGCGGCGAATGTCGCCGGCCTTCTCGAGCAGCGTCAGGTCGTAGATTCCGGCGGAGGCGATGGCGCAGCGGTACAGCTCCGGCTCGCGAACCGCGCCCATGAGTGCCGAGTAGGCGCCGTAGCTGACGCCGTGGACGCAGACGCGATCCGGCGCGGCGATGCCGGACTTGATCGCCCAGCGCACGGCGTCGGCGACGTCCTCCTCGATCTGCCGGCCCCATTCGCTGTAGCCGGACTTCTCGTAGTCGACGCCGTAGCCGCCGGAGCCGCGGTAGTTCACCTGCAGCACGTGGTAGCCGCGGCTGGCGAATAGCTGCACGATGGGATCGAAGCCCCAGTAGTCGCGCACGCCGTGCGGGCCGCCGTGGACGTATACCAGCATCGGCCCCGGCGTCGGCCCGTCCTTGGGGCTCGTCAGGTAGCCGTAGACCTTGCTGCCGTCGCGGACGTTGAACTCCGCCGGCGCCATCGGGCTCAGCATGTCGGATTCAAGGGCCGGGCGGCGGCTCATCAGCGGCGTGATGCTCTTCGCGGCGGTGTCAACCAAGAGGTAGTCGCCGGGACGGCGGTCGCCGGAGACCAGCGCCACGGCCTGCTGGTGATCGCGCGTGAAGCTGGTGAACTCCACCGTATCTTCCGGATACATCTTCGCCAGCGCCGCGTGCTGGGCGGCAAGCGGATGGCCGCGGTCGATGTAGGTGAAGGCAGGGTAGTGGTGGTCGAAGCGCACGCCGTAGACGCGCCGCTCGGCGAAGTCGTACAGGAGCCTGGTGGCATCCACCTGGTCGTGGCGAACGAGCATCTTGTGGGTTCCGGCGACCGCGTCGTAGAGGCCGATGCCGGTAGTGGCGCCGCCGCGGCTGTCCCAGGTGAAGTAGGTGTTCGGCTTCGGTCCGAACCACGCCGGCTGCCAGCCGCGCTCGCCGATGCCGTGGCTCTCGACCAGCGCCCAATCGTCGCCGCGCTTGGCGCGGTAGTGGACCTCCACCATGTTGTCCTGGTTCTCGCCGATGGAGAACAGCACGTCGCCGCTCGCATCCGGGACGAAGCCGCCGTAGGGCGCCGCGGAGCGGGCGACGCGCCGCGACGAGCGCGACTTCAGGTTCAGCCTGTGCGCCTCGCCGAAGCGATCCTGCGTGCGCGAGATCAGGATGTGTTCGGCGTCGTCTGGCAGCGTATCCAGCACGGTGCCGAAGCCCACGCGCTCCGTCTTGCCAGTCTCCGCGTGGATGGTCATGAGTTCCAGCGTGCGCCCGAGGAACTCGCTGCCTTGGCCGCGACGGGCCGGCGCCACCAGCAGCATATCGTCCGCCACCCACCAGATGCGGGCGATCTCGCGCCGGTCGCCGAGCGGGAAGTTCACCTTCACCTCGCGCTTGGGGTGGGTGATGACTTGGAAGGCGCTGTTGTCGCCGTCGCGGATGGTCGCCGCCAAGTATTCGCCCGTTGGCGAAATCGAGACCAGCGCGACCTTCGCTTGGCTGGTGAAGGCAGCCACCGGCGGCAGCTCGGCGGCGGTACACGTGGATGCAATGAGCGCGGCGGCGAGCGGCACTAGGCGACGGATCATTGCCGCTCCCGTGCTTGCGAGTCTCGCCGCCGCAGTGCCCGCTAGCGGTCGTCCGAGGTCAGCACCAGCGTGCCGGTGGTGGACAGCGTGCCGCCGGTGCCGTTCACGATGCAAGTCGTGGCATCCACCTGCTTGCCCGGCAGGCCGTTGACGCCGTCCTCCGCGGTGCGCGAGAGCTGCCGGTAGGCCTCGACCAGCAACTGCATGCCGTACATCCCGGAGTGGTTGAACGACAACCCGCCGCCGCTGGTGTTGACCGGCAGTCGGCCGCCCTTGGCGGCATGGCCCTCCTTCCACAGCGTATGCCCCTGGCCGCGCGGCGCGAGCCCGAGCATCTCCGCGGTGATGGCGACGGTGATGGTGAACGAGTCGTAGATCATCGCCATCTCCATGTCCTGCGGCCCGAGGCCCGCCATCTTGTAGGCGGTGGCCGCGGAACGGGACGCGGAGGTGGCGGTGAAGTCCTCCATCTCCAGCATGTTCTGATGGCCCATGGACTCGCCCGCCCCAGTCACCCACACGGGGTTGGTGCGCAGGGAACGCGCGATCTCCGGTCGGGCGACGATCACCGCGCCGCCGTGGTCCGTGACCAGGCAGCAGTTGTAGAGGGTGAGCGGCCAGGCGATGACGCGCGCCTCCACCACGTCCTGCACGGTGATCGGGCCGCCGAACGGGCTCTGCGTCTTGCCGTACATGACGGCGCGCGGATTGAGCTGCGCCCAGTCGCGGGTCACCACCGCGATGTGCGCGAAGTCCTCCAGCGTCGTGCCGTAGCGGTGGAAGTGGCGCACCATGGCGTGGGCATACTGCGACGGTGCGCCGAAGGTGCCGTAGGCCATGGTCATCTCGGCGCCGGGACTGATCTGGCCGCGTCCGCCGCCTCCGCCGCCTCCGCCGCCCCGGTAGGACCAGCCGGCTTCGCCGTGGCTGACGAGGGCGATGTCGATGATGCCGGCGTGGATCGCCGCCAGCGCGTGGTGGACGTGGATTTGGAACGAGCAGCCGCCCACCGAGGTGGTGTCCAGATAGCGGGGCTTGATGCCGAGGTGTTCGGCGAGTTCGCCGCTCCAGCCGGCGGAAAACACGCCTTGGATGGCCGAGATCGGGATGCCGGTCTGGTTGCAGACGTTGTTGATCGCCTCGATGTGCAGTTGCAGAGAGGTGGCCTTCTCGCCGGTGAGCTCTTCCCGGTAGCCGATGACGTCGGCTTCCGCGGCGCCGACGATGGCGGCGGCGTTGCTGAGATTCGGTGCTGCCATTGTTCTTGCTCCTCTTTAGGCGTCGTCGACGACGCGCCAGAACGGGATGTGGGCGTCGTCGCTCGCGGCCTCGAACTCGACTTTCACCCGAGCGCCGATCTCGATCTCTTCCGGCTTGTTGCCGTCCACGCCGCGCAGCACGGTCATCATCCGATCGCCTTCGTCCAGATCGATGAACGCGGTGACGTAGGGCACTTCCTCAGCCCAGCCGCCGAACGCCCGGTGCTGGACGGCGTAGGTGTGGACGCGGCCCATGCCGCTGCCCTCGATCCACTCGATGTCCATGGAATGGCAGAACGGGCAGATCAGGCGCGGGTACCAGTGGACGCGATTGCACTCGGTGCAGCGCGGCAGCATCAGCTTGCCTTCCTTGGCGCCGTCCCAGAACGGCTTGGTGTGCTGCCCCTGCGGGGGGATGGGTTTGTTGTAGGCCACGGCGTTCCTCGATCCTCTTTGGCGTCGCGGTGAGCGAAGGCCGGTAACTTAACACGCTTCGGCGGCGCTCAGCCGCGCTCGTCGTCCGCCGCCAGGTCCTTCAATTCGTAGAGCGCTGCCAGCGCCTCACGCGGCGTCAGCGCGTCCGGATCCAGTTCGCGCAGGCGCTCTACGGCGACATGGTCCGCGGCGGCGGCCGGGGACGCAGGGGCGGCGGCCGCGAACTGGAACAGATCGCCTTGCGCCGACGCGGTACGGTGCTGGTGGTCTTCCTCGAGGCGCCGCAGCCGCTCGCGCGCCGCGCCGAGCACCCGCGCCGGGATGCCGGCGAGCTTCGCCACCTCGATGCCGTAGCTCTGGCTCGCCGGGCCTTCGCGGACGCTGTGCAGGAAGACCACGTCGCCGTCGTGTTCCACGGCGTCGAGATGCACGTTGGCGGCGGCCTCGACCTCGGAAGGCAGCGCCGTCAGCTCGAAATAGTGCGTCGCGAACAGCGTGAACGCGCCTACTCGGCGGCCGATGTGGTGCGCCGTCGCCCAGGCCAGCGCCAGGCCGTCGTAGGTGCTGGTGCCGCGCCCGATCTCGTCGAGCAGCACCAGGCTCTCGCGGGTCGCGTTGTGCAGGATGTGCGCGGTCTCGCTCATCTCCACCATGAAGGTGGAGCGGCCGCCGGCGAGGTCGTCCGCGGCGCCGATGCGCGTGAAGATGCGGTCGATGGGGCCGATGCTCGCGGCGCGTGCCGGCACGAAGCTGCCGGCGTAGGCGAGCAGCACGATCAGCGCCGCCTGGCGCATGTAGGTGGACTTGCCGCCCATGTTGGGGCCGGTGACGATCAGCAGCCGGCGGTCGTCGTTGAACTTGAGGCCGTTCGGCACGAATGGATCGTCGGTGGCGGCCTCGACCACCAGATGGCGGCCGTCTTCGATTTCGATGGCGGGCCGGTCGACCATCGCAGGCCGGGCGAGGTCGTGGCTCTCGGCCACAGCGGCGAAGGCGGCGAGCGCGTCGAGCCTGGCGACCTCCCGCGCCGCATGGCGCAGGGCGTCGACGCGCCGGCCCAGGCGTTCGAGCAACTCCTCGAACAGCCGCCGCTCGCGGGCCAGCGCCTGCGCCTGGGCGGTGAGCGCCTGGTCCTCGAAGCGCTTGAGCTCCGGCATGATGTAGCGCTCGGCGTTCTTCAGCGTCTGTCGGCGCACGTACTCGGCCGGCGCAGAATCCGCCACCGAGCGCGGCAGCTCCACGAAATAGCCGTGGACGCGGTTGTAGCCGACGCGCAGGTTCGCGACGCCGGTGCGCTCGCGCTCGCGCTGCTCCAGGGCCGCGAGCCATTCGGCGGCGTTCTCGGTGAGGTCCTTGAGGCGGTCCAGTTCGCCGTCGTAGCCGCGCGCGAAGACGCCGCCCTCGCGGATGGTGGCTGGCGGCGTCTGAACCAGAGCATCGCCGAGCAGTTGCCGTTCCGTGCCGAAGCAAGGCAGGGCGGCGAACCGGGCGCCGAGATCCGCGTCGGCGAGATCCGCCACGGCTTCGCGGAGACCGGGCAGCGCGGCGAGGGCTTGGCGCAGCTTGCCGAGGTCCCGGGGCGATGCATTGCCGAGGCCGACGCGGCTCGCGATACGGGCCATGTCGCCCACTTCGCCGAGCAGCGCTGCCAGCGCGGCGCTAGCGCGGCGCTCGATGATCGCCTGCACGCCGGCCTGGCGGCGTGCCACGCGGTGCCGGTCGCGCAGGGGAGCGTTCAGCCAGTCCTTGAGCCGCCGGGCGCCCATCGGCGTCGCGGTGCGGTCCATCGTCGAGAACAGCGTGGCGCCGGCGCCGCCGCCCATGCGCTGATCGATTTCCAGGTTGCGGCGCGTCCGGGCGTCCATGACGATGAAGTCCGCATCGGTGATGCGAGCAATGCGATCCACGAAACCGAGGTCCTGGCAGCGGGCGCCCTGGGCGTAGCGCAGCACGGCGGAGGCGGCACCGATCGCCGGATCGCCGCGCTCGATGCCGAACGCGGTCAGATCGGCGACGCCGAAGTGTTCGGTGAGGTGGCGCAAGCCCAGCCCGGTGTCGAACTCCAGCGCATCGCGCACGACGCATCGCCGCTGCGGTCCCGCGGCGTCTTCCGTCGCCGCGATGATCTCCGCCGGCATCAGGCGGCCGAGCAGGGCGCCCAGCGCCGGCGCCCCGCGGCCGCTCGCGACCGCGAACTCGCCCGAGCCGAGATTCAGCCACGCCGCGCCCCAGCCAGCGCCGGTGCGGTGTATCCCGGCGAGAATGCTGTCGCGATCCGGCGCCAGCAGGCCGTCTTCGGCCAGCGTGCCCGGCGTGACCACGCGCTGCACGCGCCGCGCTACGGGCCCCTTGCTGGTCGCCGGATCGCCGATCTGCTCGCAGATCGCCACCGCCCGCCCGGCTTCGACGAGCTTCGCTAGGTAGCCGTCCACCGCGTGGAACGGCACGCCGGCCATGGGAATCGGCGCCCCGCCGGACTGGCCGCGCGCCGTGAGGGTGATGTCGAGCAGTTCGGCGGCCTCCCTGGCGTCGTCGAAGAACAGCTCGTAGAAGTCGCCCATGCGATAGAACAGCAGCGCCGTCGGGTGCTGCGCCTTGATGCCGAGGTATTGCTGCATCACCGGGGTGTGGGCGCGCGGGCTCATCGACGCGAAGCCTACCGCTTTTGCGCCTTGGCGACGCCGCGCGGTGCTATCAGCGTGACGGCACAAAGGGGAGATCACGCTTTTTCGCATCTGCCTGTTGACCCGCGCACTGAGTAAACATACAGTGCGCGAAATCCTCTTGGGAGCGACCCCGTGGCAAACATCAAGGACACGATGCGAACGGACAAGATGCAGGCGGAGAAAGGCCGCGCGCTCAGCGCCGCGCTGACGCAGATCGACCGCCAGTTCGGCAAGGGCTCGATGATGCGGCTCGGCGACCGCGAGCACGAGGTGGTGCCGTCGGTCTCCACCGGCTCGCTGGGCCTCGACATCGCGCTCGGCATCGGCGGCCTGCCGCGCGGGCGGGTGGTGGAGATCTACGGCCCGGAGTCCTCCGGCAAGACCACGCTAACGCTGCAGGTCATCGCCGAAGCGCAGAAGCAGGGCGGCACCTGCGCCTTCATCGACGCCGAGCACGCGCTGGATCCCATCTACGCGGAACACCTCGGCGTCGACACGGACAACCTCCTGGTGTCGCAGCCGGACACCGGCGAGCAGGGCCTCGAGATCTGCGACATGGTGGTCCGCTCCGGCGCGGTGGACGTGGTGGTGGTGGACTCCGTTGCCGCGCTCACGCCGAAGGCGGAGATCGAAGGCGAGATGGGCGACGCCCACGTCGGCCTGCAGGCGCGACTGATGAGCCAGGCGCTGCGCAAGATGACGGGCAACATCAAGAACGCCAACACGCTGGTGATCTTCACCAACCAGATCCGCATGAAGATCGGCGTCATGTTCGGCTCGCCGGAGACCACCACCGGCGGCAACGCGCTCAAGTTCTACTCCTCCGTGCGCCTCGACATCCGTCGCATCGGCGCCGTCAAGGATCGCGACGAGGTGATCGGCAACGAGACGCGGGTCAAGGTGGTCAAGAACAAGGTCGCGCCGCCGTTCAAGCAGACCGAGTTCCAGATCCTCTACGGCAAGGGCATCTACCGCAACGGCGAGATCATCGATCTCGGCGTGGAGCAGGGCATCGTCGAGAAGTCCGGCGCCTGGTACAGCTACGGCGGCGAACGCATCGGCCAGGGCAAGAAGAACGCCGCGCAGTGGCTGGACGAGAACGAAGCGAGCCGCGACGAGATCGAAGGCCGCATTCGCGCCGCGCTCTTGCCCAACCAAGCACCGAACCGAGCCAGCGCCGAGGAAGCCGCGGAGGCTGGCGCCGCCAAGCTCCGCTCGGTCACGTAGGGGCAGGGTCTACGCGGCCCGGGCGGGTCCATGCGCTGGCCCGCCCCGTGCAGTCCTCCTTCGCGGCGCGCCTAGCATGGTCGTCGAGCAGCAAGCCGAGGCCTACCAGGCGGGCATCCGCTACTTGGCGCGCCGCGAGCACAGCCGCGCCGAACTGCGACGCAAGCTCGCCGGCAAGGGGTTCGCGGAACCGGCGGTGGATGCCGCGCTCGGCCGCTTGGCGGATGCCGGGCTGCAGTCGGACGAGCGCTTCGCCGAGAACTTCGTTCGCAGCGCCCTGCGGCGCGGCCAAGGCGCGGTCAAGATTCGCGCCGCATTGCGCCAGCGCGGCGTGGACGAAGACATCGCGGCCGCCTTGCTCGACCTCGGCGACGCGTTCTGGTGGCAGCAAGCGGCGGCCGCGATCGCCAAGCGCTTCGGGTCGGATGCCCCGGCAGATCGCCGAGAGTGGGCGAAGCGGGCGCGGTTCCTCGCCGGGCGCGGCTTCTCCGCCGACATCGCTGGCCGCGTGGCCGGCGCTTCGAACGCCCCATAGCCGTCGCTATAATCGGCGCCCACCCGGTCAGCCGCAGCCGTGTGCAGCCATGGAGAGTGCGGCCATGAGAGTGCAGCCATGAAGACGGACCACATCCGCGCCGCCTTTCTCGACTTTTTCGCCGCCCGCGAGCACCGCGTGGTGGCGTCGAGCTCGCTGGTGCCGGCCGGGGATCCCACTCTGCTCTTCACCAACGCCGGCATGGTGCAGTTCAAGGACGCGCTCACCGGGCGCGAACTGCCCGCCTACCGGCGCGCCGTGTCCTGCCAGCGCTGCGTGCGCGCCGGCGGCAAGCACAACGACTTGGAGAACGTCGGCTACACCGGCCGCCACCACACCCTGTTCGAGATGCTCGGCAATTTCAGCTTCGGCGACTACTTCAAGGAGGACGCCATCGCCTGGGCGTGGAACTTCGTGACCGACGTTCTCGAACTCGACCGCGAGCGCATCTGGGTGACGGTGCATCCGAGCGACGACGAGGCGCGCGCCATCTGGGAGCGCAAGATCGGCATCCGGCCCGAGCGCGTGATTTCGCACGAGGAGAACTTCTGGGCCATGGGCGACACCGGCCCGTGCGGCCCGGACTCCGAGCTGTTCTACGACTTGGGTCCGCAGGTTGCCGGTGGCCCGCCCGGTTCACCGGACGAGGACGGCGACCGTTTCTCCGAGTTCTGGAACCTGGTCTTTCCGCAATACGACCGCGCCGCCGACGGCACGCTGACGCCGCTCGAAGCGCCGGGCGTGGACACCGGCATGGGCCTCGAGCGCATCGCCGCCATCGTCCAAGGCGGCTTAAGCAACTACGACAACGACCTGCTGCGCGGCCTAGTCGCCAGCGTTGGCCGGTTCGCCGGCATCCACGATACAGCGGGGCTGCGCGGCACCCCGTCGCTGCGCGTGATCGCGGACCACGTTCGCTCCGCCGCATTCCTGATCGGCGACGGCGTGACGCCGAGCAACGAGGACCGCGGCTACGTGCTGCGCCGCATCATCCGCCGTGCTCTGCGCCACGGCCACAAGCTGGACATCCCCGCGCCGTTCTTCCACCGCCTGGTCGAGCCGGTGGCCGACGCCATGGGGTCGGCCTACCCGATCCTCGCCCGCGACGCGGAGCGCATCGCGACCGTGCTCGCCGCCGAGGAAGACCGCTTCGACGAGACGCTGCACACGGGCATGGCGCTCCTGGAACGTGCGTTGGTCGATCTCGACGAGGCCGTGATCCCCGGCGACTTGGCGTTCCGGCTCTACGACACCTACGGCTTCCCGGTGGACCTCACCGCCGACATCGCTCGCGAACGCGGCTTGCGCCTCGACCAGGACGGCTTCGAGCGCGCCATGGAAGCGCAGCGGGAGCGCGGCCGAGCGGCCGCTGGACGCTTCGCGGCAAACGTCGAGCAGAGCATCCGAGTCGAGGGCGAGGTGGCGTTCTCGGGCTATGCCGGAGTCGGAGGCGAGGGCACGGTGGTCGGCCTCTTCGCCGCCGACGGCGCGGCCACGCCCGTCGATGCGCTCGGCGCGGGGGAAGCAGGCATCGTCGTGCTCGACGCGACGCCGTTCTACGCCGAAGCCGGCGGCCAGGTGGGCGACCGCGGCGAGATTGCCGGCGATGGCGCGACATTCCGAGTAGAGGACACGACCAAGGGCGGCGCCCAGCACCTGCATCACGGTCGCGTCGAACGTGGCGAATTGCGCGCCGGCGACCGGGTACGGGCCGCGGTCGATGCGCCGCGCCGGGCGGACATCGCCCTCAACCACTCTGCTACCCATCTGCTGCACGCGGCGCTGCGCGAGGTGCTCGGCGAGCATGTGGAGCAGAAGGGTTCGCTGGTCGAAGCCGGCCGCCTGCGCTTCGACTTCAGCCATCCGCAGCCGGTGTCCGCAGAGCAGCTTCGTCGCATCGAGGCCGTGGTCAACGCCCGCATCCGCGCGAACTCGCCGGTGGTCACCGAAGAACTGCCGTTCGACGAAGCCTTGCGGAGAGGCGCCATGGCGTTGTTCGGCGAGAAGTACGCGGACCGGGTGCGGGTGCTTACCATGGGCGACGGCTTCTCCGTCGAACTCTGCGGCGGCACGCACGTCTCGCGCACCGGCGACATCGGCCTGCTGCGCGTGGTCGGCGAAGAAGGCATCGCCGCCGGCGTGCGCCGCATCGAGGCGGTGACCGGGGCGGGGGCCCTCGCCTGGGTCGATGAGGGCGCGCGGCAGCTGGACGACATCGCGGCCCTCGTGCGGGCGCCCCGAACGGCTGTCGCGGATCGCGTGCAGCGGCTCGTAGAAGAGTCGCGAGCCTTGCAGAAGCAGGTGGATGCGCTGCGCGACCAACTCGCCGCCGCCCAAGGCGCGGACATGGCGGCGCAGGCCGTGGACGTCGGCGGCATCCGCGTCCTCGCCACCGCCGTGGACGGCGATGCGAAGGCGATGACCGCGACCATGGACAAGCTGCGGGACCGGCTCGGCGATGCGGTGGTCGTGCTCGGCCACGTCGGCCCCAAGGTGAGCCTCGTGGTGGGCGTCAGCAGGGGCGTGGCGGATCGCGTCAGCGCAGCCGACCTCGTCGGCTTCGTCGGCGAGCAGGTGGGCGCCCGCGGCGGCGGCCGGCCGCACATGGCCAAGGCCGGCGGCGGTACCGATCCGGACCGTCTGCCGATGGCTCTAGACTCCGTCGCCAGCTGGGTGCGCGAACGGATCGACGCCGGCTAGCCAGCCATGTCCATGCTCGTGCAGAAATTCGGCGGCACGTCCGTCGGCTCGGTGGAACGCATCGAGGCAGTGGCCGAGCGGGTGGCCCACTTCGTCGCCCAAGGCCATCGCGTGGCGGTGGTGGTGTCGGCGATGAGCGGCGAGACCAATCGCCTGGAAGCGCTCGGCTTCGAGACCGCGCGGCGCCCGCCGCCGCGCGAGATGGATGTGCTGCTCTCCGCCGGCGAACAGGTATCCATCGCCCTGGTCGCCATGGCGCTGATCGAACGCGGCTGCCCGGCGCGTTCCTGGCTCGGCTCGCAGGTCCGCATCCGCACCGACGCCAATCACATGAGGGCCCGCATCGAGCACATCGACGTGGACCGCCTCAACGCGGACCTCGACGCCGGCGTCACGCCGGTGATCGCGGGCTTCCAGGGCGTCACCGAAGACGGCCGGGTGACCACCTTCGGGCGCGGCGCGTCGGATACCACCGCGGTGGCGGTCGCCGCCGCCTTGAAGGCCGACGAGTGCCAGATATACACGGACGTCTTGGGCGTCTACACCGCCGACCCCCGGGTCGTGCCGAGCGCCCGGCGCCTGGACGCCATCACGTTCGAGGAGATGCTCGAACTCGCGAGCCTGGGCTCGAAGGTGCTGCACTCGCGCTCGCTGGAGTTCGTCGGCAAGTACGGCGTGCCCCTGCGCGTGCTGTCGAGCTTCGCGGCCCTGGACGAGGACAACCCCGGCACCTTGATCACCACGGAGGAAAGCGCCATGGAGCAACCCCTGGTATCCGGAGTCACCTATGCCCGCGACGAGGCGAAGCTCACCGTGCTGGGCGTCCCCGACGTGCCCGGCGTGGCATCGAAGATCCTCACGCCCATCGGCGCGAGCGGCATCGAAGTGGACATGATCGTGCAGAACACGGCTGCCGACGACTCGGCCGACCTCACCTTCACGGTGCGTCGCGCCGACTACGAGCAGGCCCGCGGCATCCTCGCCGGCGTGGCGGCCGAACTCGGTGCCCGCGGCGTCGAAGGCGACGACCGGATCGCCAAGGTCTCCGCGGTGGGGGTCGGGATGCGCTCCCATGCCGGCGTCGCGACGCGCATGTTCGACGCCCTGGCGGCGGAGAACATCAACATCCAGATGATCTCCACCTCCGAGATCAAGGTCTCCGTCGTGGTCGCGGAGCGCTATCTGGAACTCGCCGTGCGGGCCATCCACGACGCCTTCGCCCTGCACGAGCCGCCGACCCGCGAGGAGGCTTAAGGCCGGTGTACCGCAGCGGGCTCTGCGCACGCCTCCTTCTGTCATGAGTCGAGTGCGGTCGCGAACTCGTCCGGGCTGACACCTGCATGCTTGAAGGTGCCTGAGAGCGGCCGTTGAACGTCGTTCCGAACTCGCCGGGAGCCATTGCGAATCGGGGGGTGCTATCCGCCCCGAAGTAGGCCACAATCCGTACTCAAGAGGACGAACGCCGAGCGCCGGGAAGAGCGCCCAAGAGCGGTGTCCGCAACGCGGCACGGACGGCGGCCCCGGCTAGGCTTGGGTCGTCGCTGTGAGGATGTAGGGAAGGACATCCGCAGCACAGGCCGTGCAGGGAAGGAGAACAAAGGGAGGAAGGTTCATGTTGATCCTGACCAGGAGGGTGGGCGAGACCCTCATGATCGGCGACGAGATCACGGTCACCGTGCTCGGCGTCAAGGGCAACCAGGTCCGGGTCGGCGTCAGCGCCCCGCGCGATGTCGCCGTACACCGGGAGGAGATCTACCAGCGCATCCGCAGCGAGGACCACGTCAACGGGGCGCGCAGCCAGATCGCCTCGTAGACCGAACCACGGGCGGATCGGGTTCGCCCGGTTCGCGGTCCGAATAATCGAGTGCTCTGCATGGACGGCAGCGGCACAAGGTCCGCTGTTACGCCACCAAAGCCAACGGTCGTCGGCCAGTACCTGTGCCGGCCGACTATCGCAGAGCTGAACGAGCTGCCGCGGCTGGCACCGTGGGCGGGGGCGTCTCCAGGCGCGGCCCCTTGCGGGTCACGATCGCCTTCAGATTCGCTTGGATGGCGTACAGGCAGGGGATCAGGAACAGCGTGATGAGCGTCGCGAAGAGGATGCCGAAGGCCAACGATACGGCCATCGGAATCACCATCTGCGCATGCATCGAGCGCTCGAGGACGATGGGCACCAGCCCGAAGAAGGTCGTCAGCGAAGTGAGCAGAATTGGCCGGAAGCGTGTCACGCTCGCCTTCACCGCCGCCTCCGCCACTGTCGCGCCCTCGGCGATGCGGCGGTTGATGCTGTGGACTAGGATCAGGCTGTCGTTCACCACCACCCCGGCAAGCGCGAAGAAGCCGAGCGCGGAGATGGCGTTCATGGCGATGCCGAACCCACCTGATTGGTTCGGTACGATCATGTGGCCGATGGCGGCGCCGATCAGGCCGAACGGTATCACCGTCATGATGACGAGCGGCTGCAGGTAGGACTTGAGCGGGATCGCCATCAGCACGTAGATGCCGATCAGCGCCGCGCCGAAGCCGTAGAGCATCTCCATCACGGAGGATTGCTGTTCCATGGCGGCAACGCCTTGGCCGAAGGTGACCCCGGGGTAGCGGGCGCGCATCTCCGGGATCACCGTGCCGTACACCGCGCCCATGATCGCGCCCGGCTCGACGCGGGCGAGGTCCGCGCTCGCGGACACGGTGACGGTGCGCTTGCCGTTGATGCGGCGAATGGAGTTGTAGCCGCGCTCAAGCGAGTACGCCGCTACCGCGTCGAACGGCATCTCGCGCCCGTCCGGGAGGCGGATCCACATGTTCTCCAGGTTGCCGATCGATTTCCGGTCGCTGCGCGGGTAGCGCACCATGACGCGCACCTCCGAGTCGCCGCGCTGGATGCGCTGCGCCTCGGCGCCGTAGAACGCCTGGCGCACTTGGTTGGCGAGCTCGGCGAGCGTTACGCCCATCGCCTCGGCGCCCGGACGAATGGCGAGCTTGATCTCCTCGGGGCCGACGTTGGCGGAACTTTCGATCTCGTAGAGGCCGTCGAAGTCGCGCAGCTTCAGTGCCAGTTCGTCGGCGGCGGCCTCTACCTGCTGGTAGTCGGTGCCGGAGAGGCGGAAAGAGACCGGCGGCCCGCTGCTCATCCGCATGCCGGCGGAGAAGCGCAGTTCTTCGGTGCCGGCGATCTCGCCGATCTTGTCGCGCCAGCGCCGCTCCACCTCCTTGGGGTTCACGTCGCGGTTCTCGCCCTCGGTCAGGGCCACCTGGAAGTTGCCGCTGCTGCCGCCCTGGATGTAGCCGAAGAGGTGCTGTACCACGTCGTCTTCCAAGCCGTACTCGGCCTTGATCTCTTCGTTCACTTCCCGCAGCGATGCGTCCATCTGCTCGACGATGCTGGTGATGAGCGTCTCGGGTGCGCCCTCTTGGATCGCCACGTTGGCCATCACGTAGTCCGCGTTCATCTCCGGGAAGAAGACGATGCGCAGCCAGCCGCCCATGGCCATGGCGATCATCAGGAACATGACGCAGATGAAAGCCGTCAAGGTGGTCCAGCGGTACTCGATGGCGCGCCGCAGCGTCGGCGTGTAGACGTTGGCAATGAAGCGGTGCAGCTGCGCGCCCGCCCAGTCCGAGATGCCGCGCTTGGCGCTGTGCGACGAACGCATGATGGCCAGGTGCGAGGGCAGGATGAGCTTGCTCTCGACCAGCGAGAAGGCGAGGCAGAGGATGACGACCCAGGCGATGGACTGCGCGAAGGCGGATGTGCGCCCGGTCTGGAACAGCATCGGCGCGAACGCCATGATCGTGGTCAGCACGCCGAACGTCGCCGGCACCGCCACCCGCTGCGCGCCGCGCACGATGTTGGCCAGCGTATAGCCGCGCTCCTCGGTCTCTGTATAGGCGCTCTCGGCGATGATGATCGCGTCGTCGACGACGATGCCGAGCACCAGGATGAACGCGAACAGGCTCATCATGTTGATGGTGATGTCGATGCCCGGCACCGGCATCATCATGAATGCGCCGAGGAACGCGACAGTCATGCCGAGGATCACCCACACGGCGATCTTCAGATGCAGGAAGAGGCCGAGGATGATGAGCACCAGAATCGCGCCGAGGCCCATGTTCTTCAGCATCATGTTGAGCCGGCCTTCGAGGAAGACCGAGGTATCCGCCCAGGCGGTCAGCTGCGCCTCGGGCGGCAGCTCGGCGTTGCGCTTGTCGACGTATTCGCGCACCGCGGCGCTGATGTCCATGGGGTTCTCGTCTTCGGTCGCCAGCACGTTGATGCCGAACGAGCGCTTGCCGTCAAAGAACGAGTACATCTCCATCTCCGCGAAGCCGTCGCGGATGGTGGCGACATCGCCCAAGCGGATGCGCGTGCCGTCCGGCCTGGTCACCAGCACGATGTCCTCGTACTCCTGGCCGGTGTAGGCCTGGCCCGTGGCGCGCAGGCGAATGTCGCCCGCCGCCGAGCGGATGGCGCCGCCCGGCACGTCGATGGACCACTGCTGGACGATCTGCGCAACGGTGTTCAGGGTCAGGCCGTACTGGCGCAAAGCGCTCTCGGAAAGCTCGATGGAGATCTCGAACGGCCGCGAGCCCATCACCTGGGCGCTGGAGATGCTCGGCAGGGCGATGATCTCCTCGCGCACGGTATCGGCCAGCTTCTTCATGGTGGCCTCGTCGAGGTCCCCTGCGAGCTGGACGTTGATCACCTGGTTGGTGAAGCGGAACTCGGAAATCAGCGGGCTTTCGGTTTCTCGCGGGAACGTGGTGATGCCGTCGATGGCGAGCTTGAACTCGTCCATCATCTCGGTGAGGGCGACGCCCTCCTTGAGTTCCACGCGCACCTGCCCCATGCCTTCGGAGGCGGTGGAAGTGATCTCGTGGATGCCCTCGATGGACTCGATGGCCTCCTCGATGCGCAGGATGACGCCCTTCTCCACCTCCTCGGGCGCGGCGCCGAGGTAGGGAACCTGGATCTGGATGACGTTCGTTTGGAACTCGGGAAAGGTCTCCTTCTTCAGGATGAAGATGGAGAAGATGCCGCCGATGATGATGGCGAACATCATCAGATTCGCGGCGACGTGATTCTTCGCGAACCAGCCGATCAGGCCGTGGACGTCGTCCGTGCCAGCCGTCTGGTCACTCATTGACGCGCACCAGCATGCCCGGCAGGGGCTGTTCGGGCGGCGTCACGGTGTAGCGGTCGCCGTTCGCGAGACCGCTCGCCACGTAGGCGAACTGCTCGTCGGCGCGCACGATGTCGACGCTGCGAGGCTCGATCGTCATGCCCTCGCCCACCAGCCACAGCGTCTCGCCGCGTTGCAGCGAGTGGCGCGGGATCACGAACAGGTCCCCCCCCGCGCGGCCCTCGATGGTGGCCGTGACGAACGTGCCGATGCGCAGCGGCTCGCCGCCGACGGCCGGCTGATAGGGCGAATCCACCTGGGCGACCACGTACAGCACGCGGCTTTCGGTGTCGAATACGCCCTCGGAGCGGACGATGCGGCCCTGCCAGTTGTGCCGGACGCCGCCGATGTCTGCGCTGAGCGCTACCGGCAGGGACGCCGCGCCCTGGGCCTCCGGCAGGTCCAAGTATTGAAGCTCGGACTGCGGCAGCGGCAGGCGCACCTCGGCGTAGTCCGTCGCGAAGGTCTCGGCGAGCTGCGAGCCGACGTTCACGAACTGCCCGACATCGGCGCGCTTCTCCCGTACCATGCCGTCGTAGGGGGCGCGGATCACGGTGCGGTTGAGGTCTTCGGTGGCCTTCTCGTAGTCCGCCTTGGCGGACTCCAGCCCGGCGATGGCTTCCGCCAGCTGCGGCTTGCGCAGGGTGAGGTCCGAGGCGTCCGCACGACTGGCTTCGGTGCCGCGCAGCCGCTCCCAGTCGGCGTGGGCGGACGATGCCAGCGCGTGCTCCGTCTCCACCTTGGTCTTGGCCTTGGCGAGTTCCGAACGCGCCCGCTTGAGCGCCGTCTCGTAGGTGCGCGGATCGATGCGCACTAGCACGTCGCCCTTGCTGAAGAACCCGCCGCTGACGAAGGCGGGCGCCACCTCGACGATCTGGCCGGCGACTTCGGAGACCAGGGTGGTGCGCGTGCGCGGCGAAACGGTGCCTTGCGAGTTGACGATGAAGGTGACGGGCTCGCGCGCCGCCACGGCGACATCGACCAGCAGCGACGGCGGCGGGGCCGATACGCGCACGGTCTCCGGGCGCGCTGCGATAATGCTCCACGACGCCAGCGCCGTGACCGCGAGCAGGCCGATGGGGAGTAGGATTTTGAGCCAGCGCATACGCGGATCACTCGCCCCGAACGCAGCGAGGCGGTCGGTGCTGCGGTTGGGTGCTACCAAAGGTAACGTCAATGACTGACAGTAGCGCACATCGGCGCAAAAGGGAACAGTCTTTTTCCGGCGCCATGCCGGCGGCAGCGGACACCCTCGCCGCTTGCTTCGCCCGGGACGGCTTCGTCGTCCTGCCGGGCTTCGCGAGCCGCGCTGAATGCGCTGCGCTGGCGGCAGCCGCAAAGGCGGACCTCGCGCCGCTGATCGGGCCGGTCGAGTTCGAGGCGGACGTCGGCTATCCGGGCGCCCCGCCGAGCCGCGCCGCGACCGGCGGCGAGACGCCCAGGCGCTTGCTGCATGCCTATGCGCGACGCGCGGCCTTCCGCCGCTTCGCCACCCGCGCGGACCTCGGCGCGGCGCTCGGCGTTCTGCTCGGCGGCGACGTGCTGCTCTCGCAGTGCCACCACAACTGCATCATGACCAAGCACCCCGGACATTCCAGCGCGACGCTGTGGCACCAGGACGTGCGCTACTGGTCCTTCGACCGTCCCGAACTGGTCTCCGCCTGGCTGGCGCTCGGCCATGAGGGCACCGCCAACGGCGCTCTCATGGCGATTCCGGGCAGCCACCGCTTGGAACTCGACCGCGGACGCCTCGACAGGGATCTGTTCCTGCGCCAGGACATCGCCGCGAACCGGGCGCTGATCGCGGGGGCGCAGGTGATCGATCTGGCGCCCGGCGATCTGCTGCTCTTCTCCGCCCGGCTGTTCCACGCCGCGGGCCGCAACGACACGGACGCGGTCAAGCTGTCGCTGGTATTCACCTATCACGCCGCGGGCAACCGCCCGATCCCCGGCACGCGCTCGGCCCAGTACCCGTCGATCCCCGTACCGCGCTAGCTGCATTGAGAGCGCTGGATGCTTGCACGCAGGTTGCGAACCGACGCACATGGGAGAACGCGGAGCGTTCTCGATCGCGTCGTCAGACGCGCCTAGATGCGTCCCTTGTTCAAGTCCAGCCGGCCGCGCGCGAGATTCAGCCGCAGCACGTCGCTCGCCCCCTCGGCGAGGCGCAGCGCCCGCACCCGGCGGTACAGGGCTTCGAGCGGATGGCCGTCGCGCAATGCGCCGCCGCCGACGAGCTGGATGCCCGCGTCGACGATCTCCCCGACGCCCTCGGTGGCAAATACCTTCGCGGCGATGCCCTCGTTGACGATGTTCTCGCCGGCGTCGGCCAGGCGCGCCGTGCGGTAGACCATGCTGCGCGCCGCGTAGGCGCGGATGCGCATATCCGCGTAGCGCAGGCGCACGCCCTCGCGGGCGCCGAGGGGCTTGCCGCTGCGATGCGGCGCGGCGATGTGATCGGTCACGAAGTCGATCACCCAGCGCATGAGGCCGACGCTCTCGGCGGCGAACGCGAGGCGGGTGTCGCCGATCTGGCGCAGGGCCCGCGGCAAGCCCTCGCCGGGCGTCCCGACGATGTGCGCGGCCGGCACTTCCACGTCGCTGAAGGTCATGTAGGCGTGGCGGGTGCCGTCCATGGAGCCGAACGTGCGCTTCACCTCGACGCCTGGCGCCTGTCGGTCCACCACCACCATCGCGGCACCCCGGCCATCGATTTCCACGAGCACGTTGACGAAGTCCGCATCCGCGCCGCCGGTGACGTAGGACTTCTGGCCATTGACGATCACTTGGTCGCCGACCAGCCGCCCCCAGGTGGCGCGCTGCGCATCGTCCGGCTCGGTGAAGCCGAATGCGCCGCGCTTCTCGCCGGCCAGCACGGCCGCCAGATAGCGGCTCTTGAGTGGTTCGCCCACGCCGGCGAGCACGCCAGGGCCGGGACCGAAGAGGCCGCCGAGGTGGACGACGTTGTGGCTGCCGAGGGTGTCGCGCGCTACCACGAGCGCGAGCTGCGATGCGCCGCTGCCGCCGAACTCCACCGGCTGCGTCATCGCATACAGACCGGCTTCCTTCGACGCTTGGCGCGCCGCCGCGGCGCGGGCCGCCGGTTCGATGGCGGCGCCATCGCGCAGCGGCACCAGCACGGTTCGGGCGAGGGCGTCGACTCGGTCGCGCAGCGCCGCCAACTCGGCACCGATCTGTTCCGGCATGGCTCCTCCCTTACAAGACCGCCGGCGCCAGCGCCAGCAGCACGATCAGCAGCAACAGCCCGCCGGCGCTTAGCAGCAGGTAGTAGATCCAGTTCTCGCGCCGCGCGTGGCGATGAACAAAGGCGGCGATCCCGGCCTCGTCGCGTGCCGCGACGGAGGAAGCCAGTCGGTACCGCGTGATGCCGTCGCCGCGCCCGGGCAGCTTGACGAACAGCTCCGGCGTGCGGCTCAGGAGGCGCATCACGTCGTACAGCGGCAGGCCCGCTTGGCGGGCGATGAGGGTGGGCGCGAGGCCGCGGTTCGGGTCCGCAAGGAAGGCGTCGACGATGGCCAGCAGGCGGGCCGTCTTGCCGCGGAAGCGGAACGTCCACGGGGCGAGCAACGGGCGCAGCAGGGAGTCAGCCATCGTGCCGCCAAGCAGAATAAGGGTGCAGCGCCAGATACACGTTCTGGTAGCGCAGATCCTGGGAGACGTCGGCGCCCAGCCAAGGTGGCGGCTGGACGCTTGCGGTGGGCGAATGGAGGTCGATCTCCGCCAGCACCAGCGGCGCGTTGAGGCCGCGGAAGACATCCACGACCCAGGCGCCGCCGTCGTCGATCCGGTAGCGGTCCTTCTCGACCACCGCGGTGGTCGCCAGATGGGCGAGCATCCTCTCCGCATCCTCCTTGGGGATCGGGTACTCGTAGCTGCAATCGGCGCCGTCGTGGGCGCCGAGCCAGGCCTGAGCGCCGCCGACGCGAACCCGCACCTTGGCCTTGCCGGTGGCGAGATACGCCTGCCGAATGGCCACCGGCGGCTCGGTGGCGTGGCGGATCACGGTCGGGTCCCGGAGCAGGAACTTGCGTTCGATCTTCGTGCCCATGCCTTGCCGCGGCTCCGCGCGCCCGTCAGTCAGCGCCTCGAAGCGATCATAGCCACTCGCACCGGCGCCGGGTAGCCTTCCACCGTCCGCCCGGGGTCCGCGCCGTCCAGCGCATGGGCAAGCGACTGGCCCGGCATCCACGCGGTGGGGCGCTGTTCGGCCGTCGTCGTCGCCGCGCAGCAAGCGACCCGGGCGTTCCCGAAGCCGGCGTCGGCAAGCCAGGACCGCAACAGCGGCACGTCGGGGATCAGATGGACGTTGCGCATCCTCGCGTAGCGGCCCTCGGGCGCAAGCGGACCGTCCGCCATCACCAGCGACTCCAGCACCAGCACGCCGTCGGCGTGGGTGTGGCGGGCGAGATCACGCACATGCTGCGCGGGGTCCCGGCGGTGGTAGACGACGCCCATGGAGAAGACTGCATCGTACGGCTCGGTGGCTTGCAGCGTCTCGAGCCCGAGCGGCAGGACGAGATTGCGGTGGTCGCCCGCGTAGTAGGCCACGGCGGCGTGCTGCGCCACGGCCAAGAGCGACGGGTCGATGCCGGTCACTGCCCTTGCGCCCGCCTCCAGCATCCGCCAGCCGTAGTAGCCGTTGCCGCAGCCGACATCGAGCACGCGGCGGCCAGCGAGGTCCAGATGCGGCCGGATGCGCGCCCACTTACGCTCGCTGCGCCACTCGGCGTCGATGTCGATGCCGAACAGGTCGAACGGGCCCTTGCGCCACGGGATGAGGTCGCGCAGCGCGGCTTCCAGGGCATCGCGTGCGGCGGCCGGAAGATCGCCTTGGCGCCCGATGCGGATTCGCGCGCCGTAGTCGACGGCCGACGGTGCGGCCGCGGGCAGCCGGCGCAGAGCGGCGAGCCAGCGCCGCAGATCGCCGTGGCGGCTCTCGCGCAGGATGCCGATGCAGCGCCGGGCCAGCGGCGAGGTCCTGCGCCAACTGGCGAAGAGCGCGTCTACTGCGTCTATGGACCGCGCTCCGGGGGTTGGGGGAAGGCGAGCATGGATGCCCAGTTGAGGCATCGGAACCAAACCTCGACATGGCCGAATCCGGCGTCGCGCAGCCGTTCGAGATGGATCTGAAGCGGATCGATCTGCATAACGTTCTCCAGCGCGGCGCGCTTCTGGGCGATGGCGAGATCGCTGTAGCCGTTAGCGCGCTTGAAGTCCAGATGCAGCGCTTCGACGTAGGCCGTCGTCGCGACTTTCTCCGCCAGGATGAGTACGCCGTCGTCGCCGAGCCCGCGGCGGATGCGGCGGAGCAGCGGGGCGCGGTCCGCGGGCGGCAGGAACTGCAATGTGTAGTTCAGGATCACGACATCGGCGGCGTCGACGGCGGCCCTGCGCACATCGGCGCACAGCCAGCGCAGCCGAGGCTCGGCGCCGAAGATGGCGCGCGCCCTGTCGAGCATGGCCACCGAGTCGTCTACCGCGACCAGTTCGCAGGGCCGGTCGCCGACGTTCCTGAGCACTGCCAGCGTCGCCGCGCCGAGGGCGCAGCCAAGGTCGTAGCAGCGCCCGCCCGGCGGCAGGTGGCGCGCCGCGATCAGGCCCGTGAGCGGCGTCACCGTCTCGTAGCCGGGCACCGACCGGCGGATCATGTCGGGGAATACCGCAGCAACGTTCGCATCGAAAGCGAAGTCCACCAGCGGCCGCCGCTCGTCGAACAAGCGATCGCGGCCAGCGGGCTGAGAAGAGGCATTCACGGTACCGATTGTATGCGTCCGCCGCCAACGGGCCCGGGGCCGCAGCGAGGAGCCTTCATGAACCATTCGCCACCGCCCGCTACACTCGGCCCCGCGTCCTGCGCTTGGCACCGCACCATGAACCTCGCGAGCCCCGAGCTCTACATCAACCGCGAACTCTCCCTCTTGGAGTTCAACCGCCGCGTGCTCGCCCAAGCCAAGGATGCGGACGTGCCGCTGCTCGAACGGCTGCGCTTTCTGTGCATCGCGGGTTCCAATCTGGACGAGTTCTTCGAGATCCGGGTCGCCGGCCTCAAGCAGCAGGCGGCGCTCGGCTCCACCCAGCGCGGCCCCGACAACCTCTCGCCCACGGAGCAGCTGCGGCGCATCGCGGCGGCGGCGCACGAGCTGGTGGACGAGCAGTACCGCGTGCTGAACGAGGTGCTGTTCCCCCTGCTGGAGGCCGAGGGCATCCGCTTCCTCAAGCGCAGCCAGTGGAACGCCGCCCAGGAGCGGTGGCTTGCGGAGTACTACCACCGGGAGCTGGCGCCCATCCTGACGCCCATCGGCCTGGACCCCGCGCATCCGTTCCCGCGCATCATGAACAAGAACCTCACCTTCATCGTGACGCTCGAAGGCAAGGACGCGTTCGGGCGCAACAGCGGCATGGCGGTGGTGCAGGCGCCGCGCGCCCTGCCCCGCGTGGTGCGGCTGGACGAAGAGCACGACGGCCACGACTTCGTCTTCCTCTCGTCCATCATCCACGCTCACGTCGACGAGCTCTTCCCGGGCATGAAAGCTGTGGGCTGCTACCAGTTCCGCGTCACCCGCAACAGCGACCTGTTCGTCGACGAGGAGGCGGTGGACGACCTCAAGATCGCCGTCGAAGGCGAACTCTCCTCGCGCCGCTTCGGCGATGCCGTGCGCTTGGAGCTGGCCGACGACTGCCCGGCGCCCGTCGGCGGCTTCCTCGGCGGCCAGTTCGGCCTCGTTAGCGAGGACGTCTATCCGTGCAACGGCCCCGTCAACCTGATGCGGCTGAACGCCATTCCCGACGTGGTGGACCGCCCGGACCTCAAGTATCCGGGCTTCACGCCCAGCATCCCGCGCCGCATCCAGGCCGCGCCCGACATCTTTGCCGCGATCCGCGAGGGCGACGTGCTGCTGCACCACCCGTTCCACTCGTTCGCGCCGGTGCTGGACCTGCTGCAGCAGGCGGCGGCGGACCCGGGCGTGCTCTCCATCCGCCAGACGCTCTACCGCACCGGCGCCGATTCCACCATCGTCAAGGCGCTGCGCGACGCCGCACGCAACGGCAAGGAGGTGCTGGTGGTGATCGAGCTGCGGGCCCGCTTCGAAGAGGCGGCGAACATCGAACTCGCCACCGACTTGCAGGAGGCAGGGGCGCAGGTGGTGTACGGCATCGTCGGCTACAAGACGCACGCCAAGATGCTCATGGTAGTGCGCCGGGAAGGCGGCGAACTGCGCCGCTACGCGCACCTCGGCACCGGCAACTACCACGCCCGCACCGCCCGCCTGTACACCGACTACGGCCTGCTCACCTGCGATCCGCCGATGCTGCAGGACGTGGCCAGCCTGTTCCAGCAGCTCACCGCCATGGGCCGCGCCGGGCCGCTGAACAAGATGCTGCAGTCGCCGTTCACGCTGCACGAGACGGTGCTCGGCCACATCGAGGCGGAGATCGACCACGCCAAGGCGGGCCGCAAGGCCGGGGTGGTGGCGAAGATGAACCAGCTCATCGAGCCGGAGGTGATCCGGGCGCTGTACCGGGCGTCGCAGGCCGGCGTGCCGGTGCGCCTTGTGGTGCGCGGCATCTGCTCGCTGCTGCCGGGCGTCGAGGGCGTCTCGGAGAACATCGTCGTGCGCTCCGTGGTCGGCCGCTTCCTGGAGCACGCCCGCATCTTCCTGTTCGAGAACGGCGGCGCCGCGCGCATCTATCTGTCGAGCGCCGACTGGATGGGGCGCAACTTCTTCTCCCGCTTCGAGACCTGCTTCCCCATCGAAGACGCCGAGGCGCGCGCCGCGGTGCAGGGCGAGGGCCTCGCACCGTATCTGGAGGACAACGCCCAGGCGTGGCTGCTCGGCGCCGACGGCCGCTACGAGCGCGCCGCGACGGCGGACGGCGAACGGCGCTGCGCCCAGGAAGAGCTGCTGGACCTGCTGACGCGCTGAGCGCTTCGATTCGCTGCGTCAGCGAGTGACGATGCGCAGTTTGGCCGGAATCGCCGCCAGGTAATCGGCCTCCTCCTTGAGGTCGAGTTCGGTGAGCGGGTGGCGCGCCAGCCAGCGGCGTGGGAACGCCAGTTCGATCTCCGGCGCATCCATGCCGGGCGAGGCGGTGGCGGTGAACTGCGGCAGCGGATCGTCCGTGCGGCCGCGGTGCATGACCACGGCGAGGCGCAGCACCACGCACAGAGCGCGGAGGGCGGCTTCGGCGGCGAGCGCTTCGACGGGGAACTTGCGGCGGTGGCCGCGCACGATCATCGACACCCGGTGCTGCTCCGAGCGCGAGAAACCGGGCAGGTCCATGTTGTCCAGCAGATAGCCGCCGTGCTTGTGATACTGGTTGTGGGCGATGTCCATGCCGATCTCGTGCAGCAGCGCCGCCCAGCGCAGGAGGCGTGCCGCGCCGATGCCGCCGAAGTCCCAGGCCACCTGTTCCCGGATGCGCTCCGCGGTCGCCGCCACGCGGCGGGCATGGCGTCGATCGACGCGGTAGCGGTCCATCAGGTCGGCGACCGTGGCTTCGCGAATGTCCTGGGCATGAACCCGGCCGAGCAGGTCGTGCAGCAGCCCTTCGCGCAGGGCGCCGTCGGCGACCATCATGCGCTCGATGCCGAGCGCGTCCACGGTCGCCGCGACGATGGCGACGCCGCCGGGGAAGACCGGCGCGCGTTCGCCGTCGACCGCCTCCAGCCGCATGGCGCCGGTGCGCCCGGCACGCAGCAGATGCTCCTTCAGCGCGGCGATGCCGGCGGGCGTGATGTCGCGCTCGCCGGTGAGTTCGATGATCGCGTCGTGCATGGCGAGCAGCGTCCCGGAGGCGCCGATCGCCGTGTCCCAGCCGCGCGCTCGGTAGATCGCCTCCACCACCTCGAGCTCCCGGCGCGCCGCGTTCTCCGCCGCGGCGAAGGCGCTGGCGCGGATGCGCCCGTCCGCGAAGTGCGCGGCGGACATCGACACGCAGCCCATATAGAGGCTCTCCATGAGCCGCGGCTGGAACTGGCGGCCGAGGATGAGCTCCGTACTGCCGCCGCCGACATCGAGCACCAGCCGCGATTCGTACTGATCCTCCAGCGAGTGCGAGACGCCGAGGTAGATAAGCCGCGCCTCCTCGCGGCCGCTGACGATTTCCACGCGATGGCCGAGAGCGCGTTCGGCGGCGTCGATGAAGTCGCCGCTGGCCCGCGCCTTGCGCAGCGTATTGGTGCCCACCACGCGCACATGGTGGCGCGGCAGGTGGCGGATGCGCTGCCCGAAGCGTTCGAGGCAGCCAAGCGCCCGGCTCGCCACCGCCGGCGCAATGCTGTTGTCGTCCGTCAGCCCCTCGGCGATGCGCACCATCTCCTTGTGCCGGTCCACCACCTGCAAGCGCCCATCGTGGTCGTAGGCGACGATCAGGTGGAAGCTGTTCGAGCCGAGGTCCAGCGCCGCGTAGGGCTGGCCGGTATCCGGCAGGGCTGTGGCTTGGGGCTCGGCAGGCACGCGACGCATTCTAATGGGCGCTTGAGGGATGAGCCGCGGCCTTGACAGCGACGCCCGGCGGGCCGTTCCATAGCACGCCCATGCAGGGCAACGGCCGCATCGACGATCCGCAACGCTTGGCGAGCGAGCGCGCCTATGCCTTCAGCGCGGCCAACGGCGATGCGGCCGTGGCGGGCTGCGCCGATGCGCTCAAGCGGCTGGGGTTCTGCGTGCTGGACGACGTCATTCCGGTCGCCGAAGTCGCCGCCATCCGCGCCGAAGCGGACCGCGCGGAAGCGCTGATCGCCCGCAACATGGCGGCGATCCGCAGCGTGCTCGATGCGTCGCCCGCAGCCAAGGACTCGGTGGCCGGGTTGAAGCAAGCACTTGAGAGTGCCCCGCCGGGCGTCGAACTGCGCCCGGTGCGGCGCGTCGGCAGACCGCCGAAGCCGCCGAACGACATCGTCTGGCTGCCGCGCTATGCGCCGTTCCTGGGCCATCCGGCGGTGACCGGGATCGCCAGCCGCATTCTCGACGACCACCTGAAGATCGCGCAGCTCCACCTGCGCCCCATCGCCGCCGCGTCCGGTGATGAGCCAGGCGGCTTCGGCGCGCCGCGCTTTCGGGGTCGCGCCGACACCCGGGAGTGGCACACGGACTGGCCGCACGATCTGTCCGCCTACGGCGCCGACGCGCCGCTGCGCAACGCCGGCTGCATCCGCCAGCCGTTCCCCGATGTGGCGATGTGCCTGGTGATGATCTGGTATCTCACCGACGTGGACGAAGATTCCGCTGGCACCTGGGTGGTGCCCGGTTCGCATCGCGATGCCCGCAACCCGCGCGGCCCGGACGACGGCATTACCGTCACCGCGCCGATCCCCGGCGACTTGCAGGTGACGGCCCGCGCCGGCTCGGTGTTCATCCAGGACTCGCGCACCTGGCACGCCTCCGCCATGCACAACACCTCGGGCCGCAAGCGGGTGGCCATCGTCAACCGCTGGTGCCCGTGGTGGCTGTCCGTTGACGACTACGCGCCGGGGGGAGTCTTCGACACGGTGTGCCGCCCGCTGGCCCATGCGGAGTATCTGGCCCTGCCGGAAGCGGTGCGGCCGCTGTTCCGCCACGTCTGCCCCGACGAGCACGACACGCTGCAGCCGCCGGTCCTCGAACGCGCCGCCGCAGCGGCGGCGCGCAACCGCTACGGCTTCGAGCGCTTGGGGCAGCATCCGCAAACGGTGGCGGCGGCGAACGCGCACATTCGCGTGCCGATTCACGACTGACGCGAGCGTTGCGCGGGCGTTGCGCCCATGTCAGCCCCTCGCTATAGCGCGCGGGCCACCGCGGCATGCCAGTCATCGAGCCAGCCGGCTCGCGTCCGCGCATCGACCTCGGGCACGAAGCGTCGGGCGGGCCGCTGCTCCGGGCCGGGTGGCGCTCTGTGCCAGATGCGCGCCGCGGCTTCCGGGTAGGAGTAGAAGCCGGCGCCCATGGCGGCCAGCATGCCGGCGCCGAGCACGGTGGTCTCGACGTTCGCCGGACGCGCCACCTCGACGCCGGAAACGTCCGCAAGGAACTGGCAGAACCAGTCGTTCGCCGCCATGCCGCCGTCCACCCGCAGGGCGGTTGCCGGAACCCCGTCGCTGGCCGCTGCGGCCAGGAGATCCGCGGTCTGGTAGGCGACGCCCTTCAACGTCGCGGCGACGATGTGGTCGCGGCCGGTGTCGAGGGTGAGGCCGGTGATGAGGCCGCGCGCGTCCGGGCGCCAGTGCGGGGCGCCGAGGCCGGTGAACGCGGGCACCACGAATACGCCGCCGGTGTCGCCGTCGATGCGCCGCGCCGCGGCCTCGGTCTCGGCCGCGCTGGCGACAAGGCCGAGGCGGTCGCGCAGCCACTTCACGGCGACGCCGGCATTGAAGATGCTCCCCTCGACGGCGTAGGTCGGCCGGCCGCGCAGCCGGTAGCCGATCGTGGTGAGCAGCCGCGCCGCGGAGCGAATGCGCGCCGGGCCGGTGTTGACGATGAGGAAGCAGCCGGTGCCGTACGTGCTCTTGGCCATGCCTGGCTCGATGCACGCTTGGCCGACCAGCGCGGCCTGCTGGTCCCCGGCGACGCCGCGCACGAGAATCGGGGCGCCGAACCACTCGCGATCCGCCACGCCGAAGTCGTCGGCGCAGTCGCGCACTTCCGGCAGCACCGCCGCCGGCACGCCGAAATAGTCGAGCAGGCGCTCGCTCCAGGCCTGCTGGCTGATGTCGAACAACTGCGTGCGCGCCGCGTTGGTGGCGTCCGTGGCATGGCGGACGCCCTTCGTGAGGCGCCAGATCAGGAAGCTGTCCACCGTGCCGAAGCGCAATTTGCCCGCCCGGGCCCGGGCCATGACGCCGGGCCTGTCGAGCAGCCAAGCGAGCTTGGTGCTGGAGAAGTAGGGGTCGATGACGAGGCCCGTAATGTCGGCGATCTCGTCGGCGATGCCCTCGCGCGCCATGGCTTGGCAGCGCTCGGCGGTGCGGCGGTCCTGCCAGACGATGGCGTTGCCCACCGCCTCGCCGGTGTCCGCATCCCACAGCAGCGTCGTCTCGCGCTGGTTGACGATGCCGATGGCGGAGATGTCGGCAACCGGAACGCCGCTCCTGGCGATCGCCTCGCGGCCGGTATCGAGGACGGTGCGCCAGAGCGTCTCGGGATCCTGCTCAACCCAGCCATCGTGCGGATAGTGCGACTCGAACGGCTGCTGGGCCGAAGCCTTCTGACGCCCGTTCGCGTCGAACACGACGGCCCGGGAGCTGGACGTGCCCTGGTCGATAGCGAGGATGTGCGGCATGTCGGGGCCTCGAACGGGTTGCAGCAGGCGCCCTAGCATAAGCACAACGCCGGGTGGGCGTCAGGCGCGGCAGAACGAGAAACCTCAAGTTCTTTAATGGGTTATCCACAGGGTATGCACAGTTCTCTACACCACTACATGTGGGTAACCGGAGGATATCCACTGTTGCTACACGGCCTTTCACAGGCAATCCCCAGCGGTTGCGCGACCGCAGACGGCTATTCGGCCCCGCGGCCAGAGGCGGTCGAAAATAGTTGTTGACAACCACCGAATATGGGCAGAAAACTACGCGCACGGTCTACATGTTGGGGTTTGCCTCCCTGCTCGGCTTAGCAGTTCGGCACTGGCTTGGCGGCGACCGGCGGGGAAATCAGGCTGACCGGAGCGATGCGCACAGCGCCGCTCGATCAGTCCGCGACCACTATATGTTGTGGCTGGATGCATAACCAGTAGCTTGCTGGCGCAAGATGATGGACAAGTTGATGGAGTAGCCCGCGATGCAGCAGGATTCGCCGACCGTTTCGCCCCTCGCCGACGGCCCCGCCGTACCGGTGCTGGTGCCCCAGGCCCCGTCGGTGATGGCGACGGCCCCCGGCACGTTGCGCGTCATCAAGCGCAACGGCGCTGTCGTGCCCTACCACGACGACAAGATCCAGATCGCCCTCACCAAAGCGTTCCTCGCCGTCGAAGGCGGTCTCGCCGCCGCCTCGCCGCGCATTCGCGAACTGGTGGCGGGGCTCGCAAACCAGGTCAGCGCCACCTTCCATCGCCGCCTGCCGTCCGGCGGCACCATCCACATCGAGGACATCCAGGACCAGGTCGAACTGGCGCTGATGCGCTCCGGCGAACACAAGGTGGCGCGCAGCTACGTGCTCTACCGCGAGGAACGCGCCCAGGTGCGGGCCGCCAAGGCCGCCGCCACGGAACCGCCGCCGAGTGCCGAGACCATTCACGTCATCACCGCCGACGGGCGCCGAGAGCCCTTGGACGAAGCCCGCCTGCGGACGCTCGTCACCGAAGCCTGCGAGGGCCTCGCCGACGTCGACGGCGAGCGCATCCTCGCCGAAGCGCGGGCGAACATGTACGACGGCATTGCGCAGAAAGACGTCGCCGCGGGCCTCTTGATCACCGCCCGGGCGCTGGTCGAGGCGGAGCCGAACTACACCTACGTCACCGCCCGGCTGCTGCTCGACGCGCTGCGCACCGAGGCGCTGCGCTTCCTCGAACTCGGCAAGGGCCAGGCGACGCAGACCGAGATGGGCGCCCTCTACGGCGACGCCCTCGCGGCCTTCGTCGAGCGCGGCGTCAAGCTGGACCTCATCGCTCCGGAGCTCAAGCGCTTCGATCTCGAGCGCCTGGGCGCGGCGCTGAAGCCCGAGCGGGACCTGCAGTTCACCTATCTCGGCCTGCAAACCCTCTACGACCGCTACTTCATCCACTCCGAGGACGACGTCCGCTTCGAGCTGCCGCAGGTGTTCTTCATGCGCGTCGCCATGGGCCTCGCCATTCAGGAAGAGGATCGCGAGCAGCGCGCCATCGAGTTCTACGACCTGCTCTCTTCGTTCGACTACATGAGCTCGACGCCGACGCTGTTCAACGCCGGCACCCTGCGCTCGCAGCTCTCCTCCTGCTTCCTCACCACCGTCTCGGACGACTTGGAGGGCATCTACAGCGCCATCCGCGACAACGCGCTGCTCTCCAAGTGGGCCGGCGGCCTCGGCAACGACTGGACCCCGGTGCGCGCCCTCGGCGCCTACATCAAGGGCACCAACGGCAAGTCCCAGGGCGTGGTGCCGTTCCTGAAGGTGGTGAACGACACCGCGGTAGCGGTCAATCAGTGCTTCGCGCCGGATACCCGCCTGCACACCGCGGACGGCGTCAAGGCGTTGCGCGACATCGAGCGCGGGGATCTGGTGCTCGGCCGGCGCGGTGCCTACCGCGAAGTGCTGGACACGATGGTCTACAACCAGACCGAACCGATGGTCGAGCTGCGCGTCAAGCACTCGGTTCAGCCGCTCAAGGTCACGGCTGGCCATCCGATCTGGGCCATCAAGGGCGTCCCGCTCGAGCAAAGCGTGCGCCGCACCATGGCATGGCTGGAGCGGGGCAAGGTGCGACCGGAGTGGGTCGATGCCGGAGATTTGCGCCGCGGTGATTATGTGGCGCAGGCCATCCCGCAGGAGGTCGTCCCCGTGGCTGGGTTTGACGAGGACGACGCTCGCTTCTACGGCATCCTGCTCGGCGACGGCCACTGCGCGAAGGACGGCCTGGAGTGGGGCGTATCCGGCAACCCGACGCGGGATGCGCATCTGGACTTCGTGGCCTCGTACCTCGAGGCCAAGGGCATTCACTACTGGGTGACGGGCCGGGGCGAGCGCTACCGGCAGATTCACTGGTCCGCGGGCATCGGCCTCGAACGCGACGGTACCACGGGGCAGTACCGCAGCGCCGGTCGCCAGCACCTTCAGATCCAGCCCCAGGACCTCTACGGCCTAGGCAGGGAGAAGCGCATCGCCCGCCGTTTCTGCCACCTGCCGAGGGCGCAGACCCTCGCCCTGCTGCAGGGCCTCTTGGAGACCGACGGCGGCGTCAGCAGGGGCAAGGAAATCTACTTCACGTCCACCTCCGAAGCGCTGGCCGAAGGAGTGCGCTACCAATTGCTGCGCCTCGGCGTGCCGACTGCCGGCCAGTTCCGAGAGCGTGCTCAGTCGCACACCGGCAAGCGGGATGACGGCACCCTAGCCCGATTCTCCGGCGTCGTCCGCGCATGGGACATCCGCATTCCCGCGGTGCCGGAATTGGCTTTGAGACTCGGCTGCAGGCCGCTCGCGAAGCGCAATTGGCTAACCGTGAAGCAGTGGTTGTTCAGCCGGGTGCGGAGCGCGAAGCCGCTCGCGCCGACGCCATTCGTCATGGACCTCAAGGTGGAAGGGGACGAGTCCTACATGACCACGAGCGCCTTGGCGCACAACGGCGGCAAGCGCAAGGGCGCGGTGTGCTCGTATCTGGAGACTTGGCACCTCGACATCGAGGAGTTCCTGGAGCTGCGCAAGAACACCGGCGACGACCGCCGCCGCACGCACGACATGAACACCGCCAACTGGGTGCCGGACCTGTTCATGAAACGCGTCTTCGAGGATGCGGACTGGACGCTGCTTTCGCCGAATGACGCCGCGGACCTGCACGATCTCTACGGCGCCGCCTTCGAGGCCCGCTACCTCGAGTACGAGCGGATGACCGAGACCGGCGAGCTCAAGCTCTTCAAGCGCGTCAAGGCGGCGGAACTGTGGCGCAAGATGCTCTCCATGCTCTACGAGACGGGGCATCCCTGGATCACCTTCAAGGACGCCTGCAACGTGCGTTCGCCGCAGCAGCATGCCGGCGTCGTGCATTCGTCGAACCTCTGCACCGAGATCACGCTCAACACCTCCAAGGAGGAGATCGCGGTGTGCAACCTGGGCTCGGTGAATCTGGCGCAGCACGTCGTGGACGGCCGGCTCGATGCCAAGAAGCTGAAGAAGACCGTGCGCACCGCGGTGCGGATGCTCGACAACGTGATCGACATCAACTACTACGCCGTGCCCCAGGCGCGCCGCTCGAACATGAGCCATCGCCCCGTGGGCCTCGGCATCATGGGCTTCCAGGACGCGCTCTTCGAGCTCGGCATCCCCTACGCCTCGGACGCCGCCGTGCAGTTCGCCGACGAGTCCATGGAGGCGCTCTCCTACTACGCCATCGACGCCTCGTCCAAGCTCGCCAAGGAGCGCGGCAGCTATGCGAGCTTCGAGGGCTCGCTGTGGAGCCGCGGCATCCTGCCCATCGATTCGCTGAAGCGTCTGGCCGAAGAGCGCGGCCGCCCGGACTACTTCGACGTAAACCTGTCGTCCACCCAGAACTGGGGCAAGCTGCGCGCCAAGGTGCGGGCCAACGGGATGCGCAACTCCAACGTCATGGCCATCGCCCCGACGGCGACCATCGCCAACATCGTCGGCGTCTCGCAGTCGATCGAGCCGACGTATCAGAACCTGTACGTGAAGTCGAACCTATCCGGCGAGTTCACCGTGGTGAACCCGTACATGGTGCGGGACCTCAAGCACCTAGGGCTCTGGGACCAGGTGATGGTGAACGACCTCAAGTACTACGACGGCACGCTGCGCGCCATCGACCGGGTGCCGCCGGAGCTCAAGCAGCGCTACGCCACCGCCTTCGAGGTGGAGCCGCGCTGGCTGGTCGACGCCGCCTCGCGCCGCCAGAAGTGGATCGACCAATCGCAGTCGCTGAACCTCTACATCGCCGGCGCCTCGGGCAAGAAGCTCGACATCACCTACCGCATGGCGTGGCTGCGCGGCCTCAAGACCACCTACTACCTGCGCGCCCTGGGTGCCACGAGCACGGAGAAGTCGACGCTCGACGGCGTCGCCGGCTCGCTGAACGCCGTCGCTGTCCGGCCTTCCGTTGCGACCGCGCCCATTGCCGATGCGCCCCTCGGCGACGCCGCGGAAGTGCCGGCGGCCTGTTCCATCGACGACCCGGATTGCGAGGCCTGCCAGTAGGCGGGACACATAGAGCTTAGGGAGAAGAGCCATGTTGCTGAGTTGGGAAGACTACGAGCAAGACGACCAGGTGCCGATGTCCGCCTTGCAGCCGATCGCGGAACCGGCCACGGCGCAGGAGCCGCCAGCGCAGGTACCGGTCCCGGAACCGATGCTGCAGATGATCGAAGCGCCGGTGCCCGCAGCGCTGCCGCCGAGCATGGCGCCGCCGGACGTCGATGCCATTGCGGAAGCGGCTGCCCACTTGGATCGGGAGTCTGAGATCGAGCACGGCGAGCGCGTCACTGTCGATCAGAAGGCAATGATCAACTGCCGCGCCGATCTGAACCAGCTCGTGCCGTTCAAGTACGACTGGGCGTGGCAGAAGTACCTGGACGGCTGCGCCAACCACTGGATGCCGCAGGAAATCAACATGACCGCGGACGTCTCGCTGTGGAAGTCCGACCAGGAGCTCTCGGACGACGAGCGCACCATCGTCAAGCGCAGCCTTGGCTTCTTCTCGACCGCCGACTCGCTGGTGGCCAACAACCTGGTGCTCTCCGTCTACCGCCTTATCACCAACCCGGAGTGCCGCCAGTACCTCCTGCGCCAAGCGTTCGAGGAGGCCATCCACACCCACGCCTACCAGTACTGCATCGAGTCGCTCGGCATGGACGAGGGCGAGATTTTCAACATGTACCACGAGATTCCCTCGGTCGCCCACAAAGCGTCCTGGGCGCTCAAGTACACCCGGGAGCTGGCCGATCCGACCTTCCAGACGGGCACTCTGGAATCCGACAAGGCCCTGCTCAAGAACCTGATCGCCTACTACTGCGTCATGGAAGGCATCTTCTTCTACTGCGGCTTCACGCAGATCCTCTCCATGGGCCGGCGCAACAAGATGACCGGCACCTCGGAGCAGTTCCAGTACATCCTGCGCGACGAATCCATGCATGTGAACTTCGGCATCGACGTGATCAACCAGATCAAGCTGGAGAACGAGCACCTCTGGGACGAAGACATGCAGGCGCTGGCCAGACGCATGATCCTCGAAGGCACGGAGCTGGAGACCCGCTACGCCAGGGACACGATGCCGCGCGGCGTTCTCGGCATGAACGCCAACACCATGGCGGAGTACCTGCAGTTCATCGCCAACCGTCGGCTGGCCCAGATCGGCTTGACGGAGCAGTTTCCCGGGACCAAGAACCCGTTCCCGTGGATGTCCGAGATCATGGACCTCAAGAAGGAGAAGAACTTCTTCGAGACGCGCGTCACGGAGTACCAAACCGGCGGAGCGCTGCGATGGGAGTAGCGCTCCAGGCCGCCCGGCGCTGGGACGGCGGCGCGACCGTATACGAAGGTGACTGCGCCGAGGTGATCCCGCGGGAAATCGCCCCCTTGAGCGTGAACCTGATCGTCACGTCGCCGCCCTACGCGGATCAGCGGCGCGGCAACTACGGCGGCATCCACCCCGACCGGTATGTCGAGTGGTTCTTGCCGAAGGCCGAGGCTTTCAAGCAATGCCTGGCCACAGATGGCTCGTTCGTCCTGAACATCAAGGAAAAGGCGGTCGGCGGGGAGAAGCACCGCTACGTCTACGAGCTGGTGCTCGCCATGCGCGACCAAGGTTGGCGGCTGGTGGACGAATACTGCTGGCACAAGAAGAACAGCTACCCAGGCAAGTGGCCGAACCGCTTCCGCGACTCGTGGGAGCGCCTCTACCACTTCGCCGTCTCGCCGAACTTCAAGATGCGCCAGGAGTCCGTGATGGTGCCGATGGGCGACTGGAAGAACGCGAGGCTCGCGAACCTGTCCGACACCGACCGTACCCGCGACCAGTCCAAGCACGAGAACGGCTTCGGCAAGCGCGTGGAGAACTGGCTCGGCAGAGACATGGCCTACCCGACGAACGTGCTCCACATGGCCACCGAGTGCGGCTTCAAGGGCCACCCGGCCGCGTTTCCCAAGGCGCTGCCGGAGTGGTTCATCAAGCTTTTCACCGACAAGGGCGACACCGTGCTCGATCCGTTCGGGGGAAGCGGCACCACCTTGGCGACGGCACTCGCACTGGGACGAGACGCTATCGGGATCGACACGGACCCTGCGTACTGCGAGGCCATGCGCGATGCCGTTCAGCGCGTGTGCTGAGTTGGCTCAGGGCTGAGCCCGATGTACGTGAGCAAGATGACGACTTGGCTTGGAGACCGGGCGGTGGGCGTGTCGGAGGTCACAGCGTGAGCATCAACCTGCTGCCTCAGTTCATCCTCGACCACTACGAAGTGCATGAGTGGAAGCACGCCTGCGCGATCCTGCGAGAGGACTTTCCGGACGAGTGGCGCGAAATCGTCGAAGTGCTGGGAGCCTTCCGACTGCGTAGGAGCTGGATCACCAGTCCCGGCGGGGCGAAGTCCAAGGTTGCGGCGTTCATCGACGCGCAACTCTACGACCGCGGCTGGGTCGAGAAGGAGTTTGCCACGCAGATGGTCGTCGACGATGTCGCCACCGACACGCCGACGCACAAGGTTGACTGCTTCAAGAACCGCGTCGCTCTTGAAATCGAGTGGAACAACAAGGATCCCTTCTACGATAGGGACCTCAGCAACTTCAGGCTGTTGTTCGACCTGAGGGCGATCAGCGTCGGCGTGATCGTGACCCGTTGCGACGAACTGCAGCAGATATTCAACGACTTGGGCCGCGGACCGTCATACGGCGCATCTACGACGCATATGGGCAAACTCCTGCCGCGGATCGACGGTGGCGGCGCGGGCGGCTGTCCGGTACTAGCACTCGGCATCTCCAAGCACCTCTACGTGGATGAGGAGGGGACATGATGACCGCCGCAGCAGAGAGCCTCATCAGCGAAGTCGGCGGTCGCCACTTCTCCACGGTGCTGGCCGACCCGCCATGGCGGTTCCACAACCGAACCGGGAAAGTTGCCCCCGAGCATCGGCGGCTGTCGCGATACGGCACGCTGTCGTTCGAGGAGATCGGTGCTCTGCCGGTGTCGGCCATCGTGAACGAACCGGCGCACTTGTACCTTTGGGTACCGAACGCGCTGCTCCCGCAAGGGTTAGAGGTCATGGCGAGCTGGGGCTTCACCTACAAGACGAACCTGGCTTGGTACAAGGTGCGCAAGGACGGTGGGCCGGACCGGCGCGGCGTCGGCTTCTACTTCCGCAACGTCACGGAGATGATCCTGTTCGGCGTGCGCGGCAAGAATGCCCGTACGCTCGCCCCCGGCAGAAGCCAAGAGAACATCATCGTCTCGCGCAAGCGGGAGCACAGTCGGAAGCCCGACGAGCAGTACGACTTGATCGAAGCGTGCAGCCCAGGGCCCTTCGTCGAGCTCTTTGCCCGCGGGGCCCGCGAGGGCTGGTTCAGTTGGGGCGAGCAATCGGAAGAGTACGCCCCCAACTGGGCGACGTACGCCAACCATTCGCGCGCCAATGGAGGCGCGGCTCAGCAGGAGGGACTGTTTTGAACACGCCGGACATGTTCTCAAGTACCACTCAAGTGCTGCCGCCGTTTGATGCGGCTGCTTGCCCGGCTACGGCCCTGCCGGAGACCTCTTTCGAGGCGGCCTTGGCTACCGTCGCCTGTGAGGACAACCGCGCCTTCATGGCGGCCCTTCCCGATGCGTCTATGAAGCTGATCGTCACCTCCCCGCCGTACAACGTCGGCAAAACGTACGAGAAACGCGCGCCGCTCGCGCACTACGTGGAAGATCAGTGCGAGGTCATCGCCGAGTGCGTGCGTCTGCTGCATCCGAAGGGCTCGCTGTGCTGGCAGGTGGGCAACTATGTGGACAAGGGCGAGATCGTGCCGCTCGATGCGCTGCTCTACCCGGCGTTCAAGGAGCATGGCCTCAAGCTGCGCAACCGCATCGTCTGGCACTTCGGCCACGGCCTGCACTGCTCGAAGCGATTATCCGGGCGCTACGAGACCATCAACTGGTTCACCAAAGGCGACGACTACACGTTCAACCTTGATCCCATCCGGGTGCCGTCCAAGTACCCTGGCAAGCGCTACTTCAAGGGTCCGAACGCCGGCAAGCTGTCCGGGAACCCCAAGGGCAAGAACCCGGGCGATGTCTGGATCTTCCCCAACGTGAAGAGCAACCACGTCGAGAAGACCATCCATCCTTGCCAGTTTCCGGTGGAGCTCGTCGAGCGGCTTGTGCTCTCCATGACGGATCCCGGCGACAGCGTCTTCGATCCGTACATGGGCGTCGGCTCGTCAGTCGTTGCCGCTCTGCGGCATCGTCGCCACGGCTTCGGCTGCGACATCGTGCCGGACTATGTGGATATTGCCATGGAGCGCATCGATGCAGTACGCTGCGGGACGTTGAGGACCCGTCCCATGGGCAAACCGATTTACGACCCTTCCAAGCCGAACGGAGGCCATTGATGCGCGTCGAGGAACGCTACTCCCACCTCAACGGCGAAGAATGGCTATTGGTCCACCGTCCTGATCTCTGGCAGGAAGTCCTCGATGTAATCGAGTCGGTGGATGCACAGGCATGCCGGACGAAAGTTTCTCGGGAGAAACGCAAGCACGGGGAGTTGCTGTACTCGCCGATCGCGCTGAACAAGGCGATGGCGGCAGAGTTCGAAGAGCGCGGCTGGAGCCAGCGGCGACAGACCTTCTGGGTTAGCCGCGACGCCAAGCTGATGGGCCGGATACACGCCTTGGCGCCGGACCAGCAACGCGCGGCGATCGCTGGCGCTGGCATGGAACCGATTCGCTCCTCCAACCAGACGGACTTCGTCAAAGACCGCGTTGCGGTGGAAGTGCAGTTCGGCAAGTACGCTTTCGTTGCGCACGACCTTTTCGTCAAGCACATGGCCTTCTTTGCCTCCGATGTAATCGACGTCGGCATCGAGATCGTGCCGATGAAGCGGTTGGAGCAGGAGATGTCCTCCGGCGTCGCCTACTACGAACGGGACTTGCTGAACATCCTAAGTACTCTCGCAGGAACATCCTGTATTGTTGAGCGCACTTTTGCCGAGAGGCCAGGGTCATGGACGACGCTGCGACGCGGACGATACTTGCGAAGTTTCTGGATCTGGAACCGGTGCTCGACGAGCGCGCCAAGAGGCTCTGGGCTGCGACCGAGGCGCGCGCGGTCGGTCGCGGGGGCATCGAGCGGGTGTGGGAGGCGACGGGCATGTCGCGGGTCACGATCGCGAAGGGCCTGCGGGAGCTGGAGTCGGGCGTCGAGGCGTCGGATCGGCAGCGCTCGCCCGGCGGCGGCCGGAAGCGGGCGGAGGACAGGGACCCGGGGCTGGTGCCGGCGCTGGAGCGGCTGGTGGATCCGGCGACGCGGGGCGATCCGTCGGGGCCGCTGCGCTGGACGAGTCTGAGCGCGGCGAAGCTGGCGGAGGCGCTGGACGCGGCAGGGCACCCGGTGAGCGAGCGGACGGTGAACCGGCTGCTGCACGACATGGGCTACAGCTTGCAGTCGAACCGCAAGACCTTGGAGGGTCGCCAGCACCCGGACCGGGACGCGCAGTTCAACCACATCAACCGCCGGGCGAAGGCGTTCATGCGCGGCGGCACCCCGGTGGTGTCGGTGGACACGAAGAAGAAGGAGCTGGTGGGGGACTTCCGCAACGGCGGGCGGGAATGGCGCCCGGCGGGGGAGCCGGAGAAGGTGCGCGTCCACGACTTCAAGGACGCGGAGCTGGGCAAGGCGATCCCGTACGGGGTGTACGACGTGGCGGCGGACGCGGGCTGGGTGAGCGTGGGCGCGGACCACGACACGGCGTCGTTCGCGGCGGAGACGCTGCGGCGCTGGTGGCTGCGGATGGGGAGCGCGAGGTACCCGGCGGCGCGGCGTCTGCTGGTGACCGCGGACGCGGGCGGCTCGAACGGCAGCCGCAGCCGGCTGTGGAAGGTCGAGCTGCAGCGCTTTGCGGACGAGACGGGGCTGAAGGTGTCGGTGTGCCACTTCCCGCCGGGCACGAGCAAGTGGAACAAGATCGAGCACCGCATGTTCAGCCGGATCACGGAGAACTGGCGCGGCAGGCCGCTCGTCAGCAGGGAGGCGGTGGTGAGCCTGATCGCGGCCACGACGACGAAGAAGGGCCTGGAGATCCGCTCCGAGCTGGACGACGGCGAGTATCCCACGGGAGTGAAGGTGAGCGACGAGCAGATGGACGCCCTGTCGCTGTCCAGGGACAAGTTCCACGGCGACTGGAACTATGTCATCTCGCCGAAAAAGAAACGCTCCAAATAAATAGGTTATTTAGGCCAGACTCCTAAGGCAAGGCCGCAGCGTCCCCGCCGTCCCCTTGGTGCTCCTCGGCGTCGCGCCCTGAGGCCGGCGACTTTGCGCCCAGCGTACCCTCCGCCAGCGCGACCGCCGCCACCGCCCCGTCGCGTCTGCACCCTCCCTGCGATGTCCAACGCCGTACCGTGGTCGATTGACGTGCGGATCAGCGGAGTCAAGGTCTGACAGTCGCTACGCTGTCGCCTCCTCGCGGCGGCTCAACCGTACGCGGCTCTTCAACGGTTTGCCGGGCGGTTTCGCGGCCTGTTGAGGGGTCGTACCAGACGACATTCGCCCGCCCGCCGTACCAAGCCGGATCGAGCGCCACAACCGCCGACCCCTCGAAGTACGCTACGGCGCTGCGGCTCGCCTCGGAACGCGACGTGTGGACGCGCTCGTGGCCGCCGAGCGCCAAGTGCTCGTCGTCCGGCACCAGGTTGTGCCAATCCACGGTCTCCAGGATGCCGCGCATGTGCGTGGCGATAGCGACCGCGCCTTCGCGTTCGATGTCCTGGCGCCAAGTCGTCAAATTCAGCCAGATGGTCCAGCCGCCGTAGCCTTCGCCGAACCCGCCGTGCAGGCGGGCAGCCCAGTAGTGGGCGCGGAAAGCGGGCGTCGCGCCGATGCGGTGGATGCGGAAAACGCCGCCGTTCTTGTCGTGCTCGTACCACGTCTCGCACAGGAACGTCGGGCGCGCCGGCGCACGCCGGTAGTCGGCTTGGATGCGCCGCACCATACCGGCGACCTCGCCGCGGTCTTGCACCGAATGGAAGTCCAATTCGTCCGGTAGATGGTCCGTGCTGCTGCGACCGGCCCGGGGATGCATGGTGACGAGCTGCGTCACCTCGGCATCGCGCAAGCCGCGCAGCATGGCACGGTATTTGGCGACGCTCACCCTGGCCTCGTCGCCGCCGAGCACCCAGATCACGTTCGCCTGCTCGCGGTAGCGCGTGCCGAGAGTCAGGCCGATGGCGTAGTGCGCCTCTTCGGAGAAGTGGCGGCTGAAGTTGCTGGCCCACAGCGGGATGAAGTACGCCGCCATGCCGCGCTTCGCCAGATGCGCGAGCACGGCATCCACATGCGCCCAATACGCCTCGTTGGGACGGTCGAACCGCACATCGGCGTTGCCGTCGGGCGGAGCGCCGTCGGCATCGAAGAACGGCGCGTGGCCGCCCGCGTTCACCCGCGCCTGGCCCTGCTCGCCCTCGAAGTCCCAGCCCGCCGCGGTGTCGTCGAAGGACCACGGCGTCGCGACGAGCTGCAGCGCGGTGAAGCCCTGCTCGGCGCGCCGGTCGATGTACTCCTTCGTCTCCGGCAAGGACAGCGAAGCGAGCAGCTGCCACGGCGTGTCGGCGACGTAGTAGAACGGCCGCCCGTCCGCCCACGTCAGGTAGCGCCCGCTGTCGCTGACCTCGAGCGGCCCGTCGAACGCCCCCGCCCCCAAGGCTCCGACAATGGCCAGCAACGCCGAGACGCCCTTCATCGTCGCTACCGGAAGCGCGGCAGCACCTCCTCCGCGAAGAGCTGCGCCGGCTCCATGGTGTCTTTGCCGAAGAACTCCATCACGAACATGGTGCAGCCAAGGTCGATGTGCTTCTGGATCTGTTCCGCGCAGCGCTCCGGCGTGCCGGTGATGGCAAGCGGCCCCTTGGGATCGCCCATATGGCCGCCGAAGATCTTCTGGGCGCGGTCCGCCATGGGTCCGGCGCGCTCGGCATCAGGGGCGATGGTGACCAGGCACTGCTGGCTGCTGACGATGCTTGCCGGATCGCGGCCGATGGCGTCGCAGTGGCGCTTCAGCACATCGACCTTATGGCCGAGCGCCGCCTGGTGGCCGGCCAGGTTGTTCCAGATGTCCGCTTCCCTCGCGACGATCTTCAGCGTCACCTGCTCGCCGGCGCCGCCGATCAGGATCGGCACCTTGCGCGGCGGCTTCGGCTGGCAGACGACGCTGTCCGCCTGCACGAACTCGCCGTCGTAGGAGACTTCCGCTTCGTCCTCGCTCCACATCCGCTTCAAGAGCTGCACGGTCTCGTCGAGCTGCCGCAAGCGCTCGCCGGTGCTGAGGAACGGCATCCCGAAGTCCGTGAACTCGCGCGGCATCCAGCCGCCGCCGAGGCCGGCGATGACGCGGCCGCCGGCGATGTTGTCGGCGGTCGCGATCACCTTGCCGAGCTGCGCCGGGTTGCGCATCCCCGCCGGCGTCACCAGCGTGCCGATCTCGACGCGCTCGGTGATGGCGGCGACGGCGGAGACCATCGACCACGCTTCCAGAATCGGCAGTTGCGGCGACTGCGGACCGTACAAATGGTCGCAGACCCAGAGCGAGTCGAAGCCGAGCGACTCGAAGCCCCGGGCGGCCTCGGCGGCGGCGACCCACGGGCGCTTGATCTGCGGCAAGGTGACCCCGAAGTGGGGCTTGGCGGTGGCGGCGGTCATGGCGGTGTCTCCTCGGACTGCTTGGCGCGGGCCGCGTAGCGTCTCACGAAACGCGGCAGCGTATGATGCCGGAAGCAATGCGGAGCGCGGAGCGGCACATGGCGCAGATCGAGTTCGAGGTGATCGAAGGCTGGGAGCAGTTGCCCCAGGGGTGGAGCTTCGTCGAGGTGGCGGGGGTGGCGACGGACTCCAAGGACCGCGTCTACGCCTTCAACCGGGGCGAGCATCCGATGATCGTCTTCGACGCCGACGGGCGCTTCCTGAACGCCTGGGGCGAAGGCGTCTTCACCAACCCGCACGGCATCTATATCGGGCCAGACGACCGCATCTACGCCGCCGACAATTTCGACCACACCGTGCGCATCTTCACGCCGGACGGCGAGCTGCTGCAGACGCTCGGCGAGAAGCACAAGCCGGCCGACACCGGCTTCGTGCCGGGGCGCACGCCGGTGCAGTTCGGCGGCGAGCCGTTCAACCGCGTCACCAACGTGGCGCTGTCGCAGGCCGGCGATCTTTTCGTGGCGGACGGCTACGGCAACGCGAGGGTCCACAAGTTCGATGCCGCCGGCGAGCACCAGTTCTCGTGGGGACAGCCCGGCCGCGGCCCCGGCGAGTTCCGGCTGCCGCATGCCATCGCCGTGGACCGGGATGACACGGTCTACGTCGCGGACCGCGAGAACTCGCGCATCCAAGTGTTCAAGGCCAGCGGCGAGTACGTGAAGGAATGGGACCACGTCACCCGCCCGGACGACCTCTACATCGACGCCGACGACATCCTCTACGTGGCGGAACTCGGCGAGATCGCGGGCCGCAGCCCCGATGTCGAAATCCTCCCCCACACGCCCCACGCCCGCGTCACCGTCATGGACTTGGACGGCGAGGTCATCACGACCTTCGGCGGCGACAACCCGGTGCTGGCCGGCAACTTCTTCGCTCCGCACGGCATCTGGGCGGACTCCAAGGGCGATCTCTACGTCGCGGAGGTGATCGTCAGCGGCGGCGGCAATCGCGGCCTGGTGCCGCTCGACTGCCACTCGCTGCAGAAGTTCGCCCGGATACGCGGCTGACTTGCCGACCCGTGCCTCGCTTCGGCGCATTGGCGGCGCTGGGAGTTCTCGCCGCCCTCCCCGGCCTCGCAGTCGAAGCGCTCCGGGTCCATGTGCATCGCGCCTTGCCGCACGACGCCGAGGCCTTCACCCAGGGCCTCCTCTGGCACGCCGGCAAGCTCTACGAGAGCACCGGGCTGCGCGGCCGCTCCCAGCTGCGCCGCATCGACCCCGCGACCGGTGCGGTGGAGCGGCGGCAGGCGATCTCCGTCATGCACTTCGGCGAGGGCTTGGCGCGACGCGACGATCAACTGGTGATGCTCACCTGGCACGCCGAGCAGGCGCTGGTCTTCGGGGTCAAGGACTTCGACCGCCGCCCGCCCATGCGCTATGGCGGCGAGGGCTGGGGGCTGTGCCACGACGGTGCGCGATTCGTGATGGGCGATGGCTCGGCGCGGCTGACGTTCCGCCACAGCGACACGTTCGCCGTTCTCGGCAGCACTGCAGTCACCCTGGACGGCCGCCCGCTGCCGCTTCTGAACGAGCTGGAATGCGTCGGCGATGCGGTCTACGCCAACGTCTTCCAGCAGGACTACATCGTCCGCATCGACGCCGCGACCGGCGCGGTCACCGGGCGCATCGACGCGAGCGGCCTGCTGCCGCCCGACCAGGCCAGCGCCGCGGACGTCCTGAACGGCATCGCCCACGACCCCGAGACGGGCCGCTTCTACATCACCGGCAAGCTCTGGCCGCTGATGTTCGAGGCGACCTTCGCGCCATGACCTCGACCGTCGAAGACGCGCGGCTCGGCAACGTGCCGAGCAACACTGCGAATCGCTACGACGATGCTGTGGCCAAGCGCGATCCGGCGCTGCTGTGGCGCACCGCGGCGGAGGACGTGCAGGGCGGCCACTTCGATGATCGGCCGCTGTACTGGGCACGGCTGAAGCTCGCCCGGCAGCTCGGTGAGCGGGAGGAAGTCGAACGCCGGTCGCGCAACTTCGCGTTCGCCGGTGCGCCCGGCGATGTGCTCGTCACCGGCTTCGACCCGTTCCACCTCGATCGCGACATCGGCCAGAGCAACCCGTCCGGACTGGCGGCGCTGGCATTGGACGGCACCGTGGTCGGCGGCGCGCTGGTGCGCAGTGCGATCCTGCCGGTGCGCTTCTGCGACTTCGATCAAGGCATCGTGGAGGACCTGCTGACGCCGCACTTCCAGCGCGGGCTCGCCCTCGCGCTGACCGTCAGCATGGGCCGCGATGCATTCGATCTGGAACGCTTCCCCGGCCGCCGGCGTTCGGCCACGGCCCTCGACAACGAGAATCTCCCCGGCGGCGGCTCGGCGACCGAGCCGCTGGTGCCGCCCGGCATCGCCGGGCCGGAGTTTCTGGAGTTCTCCCTGCCCGCGGCAGCGATGGTCGAAGCGCAAGGCCGCTGGGCTGTGCGCGACAACCGCCGCGTGACCACCTTGGAGCACGGCGAAGTCCATGCGGACTCGCTCGCCGCGCTGGCGGCCGACACGGCCGTTGCCGGCAGCAGCGGCGGCTTCCTCTCCAACGAGATCGCCTACCGGAGCCTATTGCTGGCGCGGCGGCTCGGCGTCTCCTTCCCGCTTGGGCATCTGCACACGCCCGCGGTGCGCGGCCATGAGGCAGCGCTGGAGCTAGACATGGTGCGGCAGATCCGCCGCATCCTCGAAGCGGCCCTAGGCTGATGCCGCAAGCCCGCGTCATGGTGGCGATCGGGCTCCTCGCCCTGATAGCCGCCTGCGGCCCCGGCGTGCCGCCGCCGGTGGCAGTCGGCCTGGACGCCGCCGAGGCCGATCTCGCCGAATACCTGAACGCCCGTCTCGCCGCCGCCCAGGACAGCCCCGGCTCCGCGGCGGCACGCGGGCAGTTGGCGATGGCCTACGACGCCAACGGCTTCACCGATGCCGCGGTGGCGAGCTATGCCCAAGCCCAGGCGCTCGACGCCGCGGACTTCCGCTGGCCCTACCTGCGGGCGCTCCGCCTCGGCGAGACCGGCGACTACGCCGCCGCCCTCAGCGCCATCCGGCAAGCGCTTGAGATCGACCCCCAGTACCCATCGGCGCGGCTCTGGCAGGGCACTTGGCTGCTCGACGCCGGCGAACCAGCCGGTGCCCAGAGCGCCTTCGAGCAGGCAGCCGCCAGCGCGGATGACCCACGGCACATCCTTGCGGCCAAAACCGGCACGAGCCGCGCGTTCATGGCGGCGGGCGCATTCCAGCAGGCGGCCGACACGCTGGCGGACGCCGCGCATCCCTATGCCTTCCGCCTTCTGGCGCGCGCCCACCGAGGCCTCGGCGACGAGGCCGGGGCAGCCGCCGCCAGCGCTCTCGCCGTCTCCGCCGAGCCGATCGACTGGCCCGACCCGCATCGCGCCGAACTCGCGCGCCATGTCGCCGGTTTCAGCGGTCGCCTGAGCCAGGCCGAGTCGCTGCTCGAAGCGGGCAACGCCAAGGCCGCGGTGGAGATTCTGGAAGCCCTGCGCGAGCGCCATCCGACCGACCGGACCCTGCTCAACAACCTCGCGGTGGCCTACGGCGAGGCGGGCCGCCCAGGCTCCGCGTTCGAGGTGCTGCTCGATGCGGTGGACGCCTATCCGGACTACTACCTCTTCCACATCAACCTCGCCGCCGCCTTCGAGCAGCGCAGCGAACTCGCCAGCGCCTTGCGGCACACCGAGCAGGCGCTGGCACTGCAAGGGCGCGCCAAAGCCGCGCACGACCAGAAGGTGCGCATCCTGAGGCGCCAGCGCCGGTTCGATGCGGCCCTCGATGCGGTCGACGCGGCGATCGCGGCCGGCGCCCAGCATCGCGACATGCTCTACGACGCGGCGGTGCTCGAAGGCGCGCGCGGGCGCTGGGACGCCGCCATTCGCCGCTTCGAGCAACTGACGGATTACGCGCCGAACGACGCCAAGGGCCATCTATTCCTCGGCCACGGCCTGGCCGAAGCCGGTCGGCTGGAAGATGCGGCGAGGGCGTTCGACAAGGCGGAGGCGCTCGGCACCGAGGAGGATGCGCTGCGCGCGGCGCGAAAGCGGCTGGCCGAACTCGAGGGGGATGCATGATGCGCATCGGCACCTGCGCCCTGTGCCTAGTCATCGTCGGCTGTTCGCAAGACGCCGCGGCCCCGCGCCCTGCCGCCTGGTTCGCAGAGGAAGCCGCAGCGCGCGGCATCGACTTCCAGCATCGCTCAGGCTTCGACAAGGGAACCCCGGAGCAGTTGCCGCTGCTGCCCGAGATCGTCGCCGGCGGCGCGGCGCTGTTCGATGCCGACGGCGACGGCGACCTCGACGCCTATCTGGTGCAGAGCGGCTTCCGCCTGGACGCGGCCGACTCGCCAAGACCCGGCAACGCGCTCTATCTCAACCGCGGCGACGGCACGTTCGACAAGACGGGCGCGAGCGGCGAGACCGGCTACGGCATGGGCGTCGCCGTCGGCGACTACGACGACGACGGCGACATCGACCTTTACATAACGAACGTCGGCCCCAACGCCCTGCTCCGCAACGATGGCCATGGCGTCTTCGAGGATGTCGCCGCGGCGGCCGGCGTCGCCCATCCCGGCTGGGGCACCGCCGCCGCCTTCCTCGACTTCGACGCCGACGACGATCTGGACCTCTTCGTCGTCAATTACATGGACTGGTCGCTCGCCATCGAGCGCGACTGCCACTCGCGCGGGCGTCCCACCTATTGCGCCCCTACTACCTACCGGGCGCCGGCCATGGACCGCCTGTTCCGCAACGACGGCGACGGCACCTTCACGGACGTGACTCTCGAAGCGGGCCTGAACCGCGCCTTCGGCAACGGCCTGGGCCTCGCCGCCGCGGACTTCGACGGCGACGGCCTGCTCGACGTCTTCGTCGCCAACGACAAGATGGTGAACCAGCTCTGGCTGAACCGCGGCGACATGCGCTTCGACGAGGTCGCGGCCCTCTGGGGATGCGCGGTCGACGACCACGGCGCGGCCAAGGCCGGCATGGGCGTCGCCGCCGCCGATGTCGACGACGACGGCGATGTCGACCTCTTGGTGGTCAACCTCAAAGGCGAGACGGACTCCTACTTCCGCAACGATGGCGGCTACTTCGCCGACGCCACCGCCAGCGTCGGCCTGAGCGCGGCGAGCCGGCGCCATACGCGCTTCGGCGTCGCGCTGGGGGACTTCGACAACGACGGCGCGCTGGACCTCTACGAGGCCAACGGCAAGGTGGACGGCGACGTACATGCCCGCCCCGACGCCTTCGCCGAGCCGAACACGGCGTTCCGGGGCACCCTAGGCGCCAAGGCTCGTTTCATCGAGAAAATGCCGCCAGGCGGGGTGGCAGAGCCGCTGGTCCACACCAGCCGCGCCGTCGCCATGGGCGATGTAGACGGCGACGGCGGCATCGACCTGCTCGTCGCCAATCGCGATGCCGCCCCGTACCTGCTCATGAACCGCGTCGCGAGCCGCGGCGACTCGGTCCGCTTCCGCGTCCTGACCGGCGCCGGCCGCGACGCCCACGGCGCCTTGGTCTCCGCTCGAATCGGCGGACGCCGACTGCAGCGGGCCGTGCAGCCGGCATCGAGCTACCTGGCCTCCCATGAGCCCGTGGCCCACTTCGGCCTCGGCGCGGTGCGCGCTGCCGCGGACGTCCTTGTGACGTGGCCCGGCGGCCACCGCGAGGCGTTCGGCGACTTTCCCGTCCCCGCGTCTGGGGAGACCATTGTGCTGCGCCGCGGTGCCGGCAAACAAGCGCCGTAGGTGCCGACGCGGCCCCGACCGCATCGAGACTGTTTCGGGATTGTTTCAATCAATGCTTGACACGCCAGCAAGTGCGCTGTAAACCCCTTCTGTTGGGTCGCGCATCGTGCGCGCATCGGGCGCCCGGGGGGATGTTGGCACATCGCATCTCCTCCCGGGGCCATTGGGGACCTAGAGGGAGGCAACCTATGACCGAGGGGCTGAAACGAGCCACGCTGTGGGCGCTGGCATTCGTGCTGGCGTTCAGCGCCCTGAACCTGAGGGCCGCGGAAGACGACGACGAGGAGGACGAAGAGGACGAGGAAGACGTCGAGGAGATGGTGGTAACCGGCTCCTACATCCGGCGCACCAACTTCGACCTGCCGTCGCCGAAGTCCGTTCTCGACAACATCGACATCGAGCTGTCGGGCAACGCGGAACTGGGGGACGTGATCTTCGACCAGTCCTTCCAGCTCGGCGTCAATGCCAATGCTGCGCCGTTCGAGGGCATCTGCTGCTCCGAGTCCGGCCAGGACGGCCTCAGCAACGACGAGTGGGGTGGCCAGGCCGACAACCAGCAGGGCAACCAAGGCACCGAGGTGTGGGCCAACCTGCGCGGTCTCGGCACTCGCGCCACCATGACCATGATGGACGGCCACCGCCTGCCGGCGGACACGACGCCGCGCGGCGAGCGCGCCGGCGTGGACGTGAGCGGCATGTACCCCATGATCGCCGTCGGCCGCGTGGACACCATCCTCGACGGCGCGTCTGCCCTGTACGGGGCGGAGGCCGTGAGCGGCGTCATCAACATGGTGCCGCGCAAGGACTTCGAGGGCCTGACGGTGAGTCTCGACTACAGCCAGCCCATGGAAGACGGTGCGCCGACCACCGGCATCAGCATCCTCGGCGGCGTGCAGGGCGATCGCGGCCGCGCCATCTTCGCGATGGAGCTGCGCGACACCGAGCGCATGAGGTTCACCGACCGGCCGCGCTACATCATCGACACCAAGAACCCGTGGGCGCGGCACACCACTGTCAGCAACGACTTCTACACTTGGGGCCAGTGGTCCCGGTTCTGGAAGGACGCCTACGACGCTGGCGGCAACCCGGCGAGCCGCATCGCCGTCCCGATCCGTTCGCCCACCGGCGAACTCATGACCCCGGAAGAACGATCCGACCTGTCCGGCCTCGGCTACACCAGCCAGTCCAACTGGCGCTCTTGGTCCGACAACATCGGCCAAGTCGCGACGGGCGTGGGGCAGGATCCCACCTGCGCCTACGGCTTCGGCGCCGGCCTCGACAACGAGGGCCCGCCGCCTAGCAGCCCCTACGGGCCGTTCTTCGACTGGGGCAACGGCGCCGATGCGCACAACGTGCGGCGCGATGAGTGGCAAGCCGAGTTCGGCGCCCACTGGGGCACGGACTTCCGCAACCACCCCGGCGAGACGTTCACCTACAACGACGTCTCCAAGCACGGCAACTTCCTGAACGGCTACAACGACCCCAACGACCCGGCGTACCACTGCCGGATGGTGGACTCGGACTATCAGGACATCCAGGCCCAAAGCGAACGCCAGAAGGCCATGGGCTACTTCGAGTACGAGTTCAACGACTACGTGACGGTGCGCGGCGAATTCGTCGCGGGCGGCGTGGACTACAACACCCGTCTCTACGCCCCCGGCTTCAACGACTTCGACTCCGCCAGCGGCGGACTGGTCAACGACCGCATGGGCATCGCCATCGGCTCCAACCCCGGCAACCCGTTCCGGGCATTCGCCGACGGTTCGACCATCAACGACTACTACGATGCGGTGAACGGCGTCTGGGATCCGACCGAGAACAACATGTTCCTCCCGCCCGGCGACGATCAGTACTGGCCGGGCGTGTCGCCGGACATCTGGCCCGGCGGTTCCAACACTTGGACGGCGCGCCCGACCCGCCAGCTCGACTTCAAGGACTTGAACGGCAACGGCCGCTACGACTATCTGGTTGAGCCGGGCGAGCTGTTGGTGTTCGCGCAGGACTTGAACGGCGACGGCATCCCGGACCGCGACTGGGACGGCGACGGCATTGCCGACGACAACGTCCAGCGCGACCCGCGAGCGCGCGTCGTGCTCATGGGCATGGAGGACTCGGACGGCGACGGCCTGCCGGACCGCTTCGACCCGGACGCCGGCGGCATCGCCTTCTACGAGGATGTCCGCTTCCAGGAGAGGCGCTTGTTCGCGTTCCCGAAGAACCCCCGCAACAACAACCTCGACTGGGCGGAGAACGACGGCATCCTGCACTTCCTGCGCCGCACCAAGCGTCAGGACATCCGCCTGCGGCTCGGCACGGAAGTGCGCATCCCGGACACGGACTGGGTGATCGACGCCGACTGGATCTGGGCCCAAGGCGTGCGCGAGCAGAACCAGTTCCAGGAAGTGACCTCGGAGATGGTCCAGGCCTTGCGCTGCAACGCCGGCCCGAACCAGAACTCCTGCTGGAACCCGTTCGGCACGACCTATCTGATGATCGACGAGAACGGCTTCCCGATCGGCGACCCGAGCAAAAAGTTCCCGGCCGCCACCGATCCGGGCTGGACGCCCCCCGATCATGAATTCGTGAACACGGAGGACGAGCACCGCCTGGCCGGCAACGTCATGGCCTACAACGTCCAAGACCTCGGCATGACGATCGTCGACTTGGTGGCCGCGAACAACAACCTGTTCGACCTCTGGTACAACGACCAGCCGGTCGGCTTCGCCATCGGCACGCACTGGCGCGTGGAGGAAGAGGAATACCGCCCCCATGCGCTGGCGCAAGCGGCCATCGGCGGCAACAAGTTCGCCCTGCGCAAGAGCGAGCAGGTGTCGCAGGCTGTATTCGCCGAGGTCTCCCTGCCCTTGATCTCGCACGAGACCTGGGGGGAGATGGAAGCCCAAGTGGCCCTGCGCTACAGCGAGATCACCGCCGAAGGCATCTACGGCCAGCCGGGATCATCCAAGTTCACGACCACCATCCCCAAGCTGGCGGTCCGCTACGCGCCGACCGACTATCTGGCGCTGCGCGGCAGCATCACCCAGGGCTTCGTGACGCCAGGCCTGTACGCGCTGTTCGGCGATGCCGGCATCGAGACGGTCGGCACCGTTCGCGACTACGTCTGCGACTACCTGCCGGACATCCAGGACTGCATGGACGCCGGCGCCAGCAAAGGCGGCGGCACGCCCAATGTGCGAACCCGGCAGGGCAGCAGCCCCGACCTCGATCCCGAAACGTCGGACCTTTACAACCTGGGCTTCTCGCTCAAGTTGCTGGACGGCGACCTCGTCTTCGACGTGGACTACACCAGTGTCGAGTTCCGCGGCCAAATCGAGCCGACCGGCCCCGGCGACCAGGTGGCGTTGAACGAGAATGGCTTCACGGCCTATGTCGAAGCCGCTTGTCCGGGAACGATCGTGGACTGGGACAACGACCAGAAGCACAACGATCCGGGTGCCGCGGACCGGGCCGCGCTGACGCAGCAAGAGTTCCGAGACTCCGAGTGGACCAACCCGCAGGATCTGGAGTGCCGACGCAACGCCGCCATCAGTTGGCTGCAAAGCGGCGCGAACGCCGGGGTCGGCGAAGTGAGCTTCGCCGGCGGCAGGCTTGACCGCGGCAAGGACGGCAGTCCCATCATCCTCGACTACGTTGAAGGTGCGTGGACCGCGCAAGGCCGCCGCGAAGCGGAGACCGTGATCTACGGCGTCCGCTACGGCTTCGAGCTCCCGGAGAACCGCTTCACCAACTGGATGGGCGACGAGAAGGGCGCCTTCCTGTTCACGCTGAGCGCGACGCAGTTCATGACCCAGAAGCTCACCAAGTTCCGCAGCTTCGGCTGCGACGATGCGGGCAAGAACGCGGGCGGGTTCTGCATCCGCGACAACGTGCTGGCCGACATCACCGTGGACGGCGTGGGCAACCGCAACTCGCAGTACTTCTCGCCGCCGAACATGCACCTGATGTCCGACTTGCCGCCGACGCCGGAGTGGCGCGCCCAGGCCAGCCTGCGCTGGTTCAAGGGCCCGCACACCGCCCAGCTCATGGTGCGCTGGCATGATCGCGTGTCGAACATCAACGTCGCATGGGACGCCATGAAGGAGCGGGAAGCGCAGGATCCTCGCACGGTGATCGCGTCGTGGACGTGGAACACGGGCGAGCGCAGCTCCTACCCGCACCACGTGCCGTATCGCGGCTACACGGAAGTGACGATTCCGGGCACGGACATCGTCAAGCGCATCCCCAACGAGGAGCAATCCCAGCGCTGCGCCTTCCAGCCGTGGCCGGTCTGCGACATCGACTCGCGCCACTACTGGGATGCCACCTACAGCTACCGCCGCCCGGACTTCCTGGGCTTCAGCGCGGTGACGGTGAACCTGGCGGTACGCAACCTCTTCGACACCTACCCGGACCCCATCACCCAGTTCTCGGCCCACGAGCCGTACCTGGACAACATCATGGGCCGGCAGATGCTGGTGAGGCTCAACCTCTCGCTGTAGCGCCCGCGCTACCCAAGCAAAGGCCCCGCAATCGCGGGGCCTTTTGCTTATGGGAGGATCTTCGCGAGCTTGCTCACTGCGTCGAGCGAAGCCCGACCCGGGGGATCCCGACGAAGCCCCACAATCAGCAAACTGCCGTAGACGCGAGTACAATGCCCGCATGGCCGAAGCAGCCCATCCGTACCAGCCGCCCGAGGACATCTGGGAGGTTAACGTGGCACTCGACCCGGGCGAACCGCTCGATGGCGAGAAGGACCCACGATGGGTAGACACCACGCACGCACGCGGCGAGTACAATCTCGATGCGTTCCTTCGACAGCTCGGCGTCGACGGCGATGTCCTGAAAAGCCCACCGCGTTCGGGCTATTACCTGTTCTGTGGCCACCGAGGCTGCGGCAAGAGCACAGAGTTGCGCCGAATCCGCAACCAGCTGCACAGACACGGTGCCTATTACGTCGTCTTCGCGGACGTCGCCGAGGAGCTCGATGTCAGCAACCTGCGCTATCCCGACGTGTTGCTGCACCTTGCCGGGACGCTATTGCGGCAGCTTCAAGCAGACGCGGTCCATGTCGCGCCGGAGCATCTCCGGCGACTGCAAGACTGGTTCGTGGAACGAGTCGAGCGGCATGACAAGACTAGAGATTTCGCCATCGAGGCCAAGGCGGGGATGGAAGCCCAACTTGGACTGCCGTTCATGGCCAAACTGTTTGCTCGGGTCAGCGACACTTTCAAGTACAACTCGACATACAAGGCGGAACTCAGGCTCGTCCTTCGGAATCATTTCTCGGATTTCGCCGAGGCATTCAACGACCTGATCGGAGCCGGAGAGGACGCACTTTCGCGAGCCGCACCTTCCGACGGCTCACCCTACCAGAGGATTCTATTCGTGGTGGATGGAACCGATCGTCTGCAGGGCGAAGACGCGAAGGCGCTGTTTCTTTCCGATGTGTACCAATTGCAGCAAGTGCGGGGGTTGTTTGTGTACTGCGCACCGGTCCACTTGACGTATGAAGCTGCGTTGGGCCAGAACTTCGGCGACGTCTTCCGCCTGCCGATGATCAAGGTCGCCAATCGGGATGGTTCGCCCAATGAGGCCGGCGTAGCTGCAATGCGTGCGATACTGGTTAGGAGGGCCGCATCCACCTTGTTCGACGAAGGTGTCGCCGACAAACTGGTCCGGTTCAGTGGCGGTCATCCGCGGGACCTGCTTCGACTCCTTCAGTACACGTTCAAGCACTCTCGGCGTACCGCGGACCGCTTTGAACTAGACGCGGCCGAGAAGGCAATCCAGGAATTGGCGATGGACTTCCTGCGCATACTCGATGCGGAGGATTACCCCCTGTTGCGTGAAGTTGATGAGACGATGCAGCCATTGGCTCCTGGACCGCGGACGCGAGCATTGCTCTACAACCTTGCCGTCTTGGAGTACAACAACTTGTTCTGGCGAAGCCACCCGGTCATCCGAACGCTCCATGCCTATGCCGACCCAGGAACGGAACGATAGCGCACCACAGACCGAGGCCCGGGGTTGGACCCTCCGGTCGTCCCACTCCGGTGCCTTCCTGCGCCTCAAGAGGATGCTCGCCGGCAAGACCTTCACGCTCTGCTTTCTGACCCACTCCGACAGCGCGTACCGCGATGAGGCCGTTGCGTTTCTGAATGATCGGCTCCATGCGGACCGGCCGGTCCATGTGCAACCGGACGAGCTGATTGGCACTGAAACGCTGCTAGGTCGCCTAGCAGGGGACGGCACCACGGCGCCTGTTCAACTGGTCGACATGGATCGCTGGCCCCGGGGCTCCGATGACCTCCTCAAGCGGCTCAACCAGCGTCGAGACGCAATGGCGGAGCGGTGCCGCCGCCCGATTCTCGTTTGGGTGCCGGCGGACTCCATCCGCAAAGTCGCAACGGTGTCGGCCGATCTTTGGGCCTGGCGCTCGGGCGTATTCGACTTCACCTTGCCCCCCGACGAGGATGTCCGACCGGCGCAGTACTCCGACGTCCGGCCCTACGCGACCAAGGTACGCGCAGCCCGCGAGAGGATGGAGGAGTTGCGTGATTACCTAGAGGCAAACAGGCCGTGGGGTTCGGCGGACCTCAATCTCGTGATCGAGCTTGGCGACTTTCATCAGTCGCTGGGGAACCTGCCGGAGGCGGAAAGGCGCTACCGGGAGGCCGAGGATGGCCTGCGGGAAATCGATGACCCGAGGCGTCTGGCAATCGTGCGCGGTCGCATTGCCGACTTGCTCAAGGAACGCGGTGAACTCGACAAGGCCCTGCGCATCCACCGGCAGGAGCAGGTGCCGGTGTTCGAGGAACTCGGCGACGCTAGATCGTACGCGGTAGCGCAGGCTGGCATTGCAGACATCCTTGCGATGCGCGGTGAGTTGGACGAAGCCCTGCGCATTCGGCAGCAGGAAGAGCTCCCGATCTTCCAACGGCTCGGCGACGAGCTGTCGCAGGCGATCACACGAAGCGAGATCGCAGACATCTACCGTGTCCGCGGCCAACTTGGCGAAGCCTTGGATGCCTATCGAGAAGCGCTTGCCGTCTTCAAGCGACTGGACGCAACCCGGCCGGCGGCCATCGCGCAAGGTCGGATCGCCGACGTATTGACCATCCGCGGCGAATGGGACGAGGCGTTGCGGATTCACAAAGAGGTGGAGATGCCCGTCTACGAAGAACTCTGCGAGCCACGCTCCTGTGCGCTCGTCAAGGGCAAGATTGCATGGATTCTCACACTCAGGGGGCAGTTCGACGAGGCGTTGCGGATTCGTCGTGAAGAGGAACTGCCTATCTATGAACAGCTAGGGGACGTGAGGTCCCGGGCCATCTCCCGGACACAGATTGCGGAAATCCTCAGGGTCCGTGGCGAGCGGGACGAGGCACTGGACATACTGCGCTCGGAACTGCCTGTTTTCGGACGATTGGGTGACATCCGAGAATACGCGCAGGTTCAGGGAAAGATCGCCGACGTTCTGATGGAACGCGGCGAATACGACGAGGTGCTAAGTCTCCGCCGCGACGAGCAACTCCCGATTTACGAGAAGCTCGGGGATGCCCGAGCCTGCGCCAACGTGTACGGCCAGATCGCTGACGTGCACGAGGCACGCGACGAGGCGGATGAGGCCCTCCGTATACGTCGAGACCAGCTCTCGCTGTATAGAGAACTAGGCGACTCACGCGCGTACGCGATGACACAAGGGCAAATCGCTGATGTCCTGCAGGTGCGCGGCGACTTGGATGAAGCCTGGCGGATTCGGGAGCAGGAGGAACTGCCGGTCTACGAGCAGCTCGGCGACGCCCGCTCATATGCTGTCGCTTTGGCGCGGATCGCGGACATCCATGAGGTACGCGGCAATGTTCGAAAAGCACTCGAAATATACCAGCAAACGGTGATGCCGACGGTCGCGGATACGGGTAGCGAAGAGGAGCTTCGGTGGGCGCGCGACAAGGTCGAGGAACTGCGTCGAGCGATTCCCGGGTGACCTGTCCGGCCTTCGTGGTCGCGGCGGCTCCCCGCGTGGGCGCACGGGTGACAAGGCGTCGCATCCTCAGTAACCGCGTTCGCCGAAGTCGTTCCAGGAGGGGGCATCGCGGCTCTCGTCTGATTCTCGGTCATCGGAAGGTGCCCGGAGCGGCGGCAGCTGCGCACAAGTTTCGCGGCTGCGATCCGCGACCGAAGTTCGTCATCGTGATGGGCTGCAGCGGCGCGGGAAAGTCGGCGTGGAAGCGGGACAACTACGACCGGCTGCCCGATCGGTATTTCGATCAAGACAGCCTCGCCGGGGGCATGGGCGACTGGAACGACCAAGGCGCTCGGGAGCGGACGCGAATCTACGTCGACAAGGAGTCCGACGACATTTTCGCGGCACGGCTGGACTTCGGCATCGAAAGCACGTTCTCGGGGCGACCCGGCCCGGCGCTGATGCAGCGGGCCATCGACCAGGGCTATCAGGTCGAGGGCTACTACATCGGCACCGAAGGCCCGGAGATCAATGCGCGGCGGATTGAGGAGCGCGTGCTGCTGCGCACGGGCCACCGGGTCGATCCGGAACGCTTGCCCAACCGATACCGGCACTCGCTGTCGAATCTGCGGCGGCGACTCGACGATTTCGATCTGGTGGAGGTGGTCGACAACACGGAAGAGACTGTTGATCGCATCCCCAACCCAGTCACGCAGTTCGTGGCGGAGAAGGGAAGAATCACCGAGAGGCTGCCGCCGGACCGAATGGCGCTCTGGTGCCGGGAGCTGCTGTTGCGATGGGAAGAGGCGCAGCGACAGGAGCGGCTGAGGAAGGAGCGGAAGGCGCGGCTGGCGGCACGACCCCGGCCCGCGTAGGACGTAGCATCATTCTGCGCGCCATGCTCGATGCCAAGGGAGCAACGCCAAGCGCCCCCGCCTCGGCCGGGCGGAACTCCTTCGTGTGTGGCGCCGGCGCGCCGGAGAGTCCGGCGCTTTCGCGACCCTAGCCGGGGCTGCCCGTGAGCCAGTCCCAACGGCGAACGTCGCACTCCGCGAACACGTCCGCTTTGGCCAACGGGCTGTCCGCCATGAAGGCGCGGGCCTCGTCGAGCGACGGCGCCTCCATCACGACCAGCAGGCCCGTGATCGACTCGCCATCGTCGGTGAAGGTCGGCCCCGCGTGATGCACGGTGATGTCCGGATGGGTCGGGTGATCGCGCAGATACGCGCGATATGCCGGGCGCGTCTCGGCGCGCACTTCCGCGACGCCGGGTTTGTCCGTGACGAATGCGACTACATACATGCGAAGCCCCCTTTCGACTGCGTCGGTGGATTACGCATGAACCGCCGCGGGGTGTCAACAGTCCAGCAGGCACTCGCATTGCCGATCCTCAGGAGGGCTTCACGCGGCTCCCGCGGTTCCCGGCGCCGGCGGCTCCAGGCGCACCGTGACCACATCCGTGTCGTGGTACTGCTGATGCCGAACCGAGGAGGCGAGGTGGCGCAGCAGGCGAAGCGACATCTCCCGCTCCGGCACCTCCCCTTCGCCGACTTCGCCAAGCAGCGCGATCCGGTCCTGCAGGTTCTCCTCGCCGCGGGAGGCGACGAACTCGAGCGTCGCGCCGCCGTCTTCCCGCCGCGCAACCACGCGGAGCCGGCGCGGCGCGGCTTCTCCTTCCGCTTGGTCCTCCGCCAGGAGCGCGAGCATGGTCTCTTCGCTCACCGCGTCGAGCCGAGCCGCCATGCGCTCATCCCACCCGGAGTGCGCTGCGAAGCCCGACATGAATTCCCGAATGGCCTCCAGCGCAGAGCGATCGAAGACCACCTCCACCTTGCGTGGACGGGCCTTCGTCAGTTCCACGAACAGCGTGGCAACGATGGCGACCACGCCGCCGGCGATCATGCCATTAGGCGCGAAACCGCCAGTCAGGCTGGCGATGACGTCCGGGAAAACAACGCCGCTCTCGAAGCCGACGCCGATCCAGAACGAGATGCCGACGATCACGCCTTTGCGGTAGTCGATGCCGTCTTGGACGATCACCCTCACGCCGATGATGAAGATGGTCGCCATCATGATCGTGATGAACGTTGCGATCACCGGGCCGGGTATCGCCAGAACCACGGCCAGCGCCTTCGGGAGACATGCCAACACGATGAACGCCGCTCCCAATGCGAACCCGATATAGCGCGATGCGATGCCGGTGATCTCTACCATTGATGTGCCGGTAGGACGAAAACCAAGCGGCATCGTGCCCGCCAGCCCGGAGAGCAGGTTGCCGACCGAGTCCGCCGCGACCGCCCCCTGCACAGAGCGAAAGTCGACGGCCTTGGCCATGGGCCAAGACACGCGCTGGATCGCCACGGCGCCACTGACGGTCTGGATCGTGCAGACCACGGTGATGAACACGAACGCCGGCAGCATCGCCCAGAAGGCGATGTCGAACTCGAGATCGACGCCCGACCATGCCATCGCCGGCAGCCCGACCCACGGCGCGTTCGCGATGCGCTCGAAGTCGTAGAGGTCGAATGCGATGGCGACCATCGCTCCTGCGACGATGCCGATGATCGGCGCCCAGAGCCGCAAGGCCCCGCGCGCCTTCAGCATGATGCCGACGACCAGCGCCAGCGTCGTGAGCGCGCTCAGGGGGCCAGCGACCGGATCCGACCCATCCGGCACGGCGTTCAATTGCCGAAAGATCACCGGCATCACCGTGACGGGCGTCAGCATGATGATGGTGCCGGTCACGGTCGGCGTCAGGACGCGCCGAAAAAGGGCGAGGCGCGCGGAGAAGGCGAACTGAACAAGCGCCATCACCAGCACGAGCGCGGCGAGCAGTTGCGGGCCGCCGGCATCGAGCGCCGCGATGCTGACGGCGATGGTCGCCCCCGAGGTTCCCGTAGCCATGAGATAGCCCGCGCTGAGACGTCCGATCCGCAGGGCTTTCAGCACCGTGGTCACACCGCAGAGGACCACGGACGCGAATACGGCCCACAGCAGGATGTCCTCGGGCTGACCGGCACCGCGGAACACGACCGTGGGAATCAGCACCGCGCCCGGCAGCACGAGGGCGGCAAGCTGCAGGCCGAGACCCGCGGCCAAGTGCAGCGGAATCCTGGCGTCGGGGTTCAAACCCGCATCGGGCTCGTCGTTGGCCATGCAATGGTCTCCCCTTGGGTGCGGTGCAAACTACACCAGCCCGGCGAGCCAGAGGCAAACGCCTGGCACCAGCAGAATGACGACGAGCAGCGCGACGGCGCTCGCCAGGAACGGCGCCGTGCCGCGGAAAGACTCGCTCAGGCGGATGTCCCTGTCCATTGCGTTGATCGCGTAGACATTCAGGCCGATGGGCGGCGTGATCAGACCAATCTCGACGACAATCAGCGCCATCACGCCGAACCAGATGGCGACCTCCTCCTCGGTGAGGCCCAAGTCGAGCCCGGTCACGAGCGGGAAGAAGACCGGGACGGTCAGCAGGATCATCGCGAGGCTGTCCATCACGCAGCCGAGCACCAGATAGACCAAGAGAATGCCGATTAGCACGGCGATGGGCGCCAATCCGGCGCCGGCCAGCGCATCGACCAGCGCCGCCGGAATCTGGGTCAAGGCGAGAAAGGCGTTGAAGACCTCCGCGCCGATCAGGATGAGGAAGATCATCCCGGTCGCGCGCCCGGTCTCGAGCAGGCTGGCGGAAAAAGCCTCCCACGTCAGCCGTCTGGAAACGAGCGCGACCACGCCGATCGCCGCGGCCCCGATCGCCGCGGCTTCGGTGGGCGTGAATACGCCAAGGTAGATGCCGCCGATCACCGCGAGGAAGATGGCCAGCACCGGCCACACCTGGGCGACCTTGCGCACCCGCTCGCGGCGCGGCACGGCCGGCGCCGCGGGACCAGCGGACGGCCTCAGCCGGACGTAGACGCCGATGGCCGCGACATAGCCGAGCGTCGCCAGAATGCCGGGAATCAGTGCGGCCAGGAACAGTTTGCTGATCGACTGCTCGGTGATGACCGCGTAGATGACCAGAATGATCGATGGCGGAAACAGGATCCCCAGCGTGCCGCCGGCGGCCAGCGTGCCGGTGGCCAGCGCCCCCGAATAGCCGTGGCGGCGCATCTCCGGGAGCGCCACCGCCGCCATCGTCGCGCCGGTGGCGATGGACGAGCCGCACACGGCCCCGAACCCTGCGCAGCCGCCGATGGTGGACACCGCAAGCCCGCCCCGTCGATGGCCGAAGCAGGCTCGGGCCGCATCGAACAACTGGCGACTGAGTCCGCCCCTCGTCGCGAGCTGGCCCATCAGCAGGAACAGCGGCAGCACGGACAGGGTGTAGCTAGACACGCGGCCGAACGGCGCGGTGTTGAGGAGATTCAGGAACGCCGGCCAACCCGCCAGCGTCGCGAAGCCGAAACCGCCGACCAAGAACATGGCCACCGCCACGGGCATCCTGAGCCCGATCAGCAGCAGACATGCGCCGAACAGGACGACGCCGAGTTCGATGCTCGTCATCCCTTGAGGGCTCGCAAGTGACGCATGGCGACCGCGAAGCACACTGCGGTCAGCAGCCCCGCCGCGACTAGCGCCGGGAAGTACGCCCAGTGCAGCGGGATCTCGAGGAACAGCGTCGTCTCGCCATCCTCCATCTTGCGAATCCCGCCGACGAAAAGGCGCCAAGCGATCAAGCCGGCCATGGCCATGGCGGCGACGCCGTGGACTGCGTCGAGCCCGTTTCGGTAGCGCGGGCGCAGCCGACTGGTGAAGAAGTCCACCACGACGTTCGCGCTCGTGGCTTGGCAATAGGGCAGGAACGCGAACACCGCGATGCCGCAGGCGAGTTCGGTGATCTCGTAGTCGCCCGGGATCGGCAACCCGAAAAGGTAGCGTCCGACCACGCTCGCCACGGTCATCCCGACGACGCCGACCAGCAGGAATCCGCCGACCATCGCCAGCGCGCGCGCCAGCCGCTCGCTCAAGGGAATGTCCCCGCCTGCCGATCGTCGCGCCCCGCTACCGACTTCCTCCATCCGCATAGTCTGCGACGAGCCGTTTCGCGTCCGCAAGCAGCGCTTGCCCGTCGTATCCCATGGCGTCGATCTTCGCCACCCAGCGGTCGATCACGGGGCTCGCGGCCGCTTGCCAGAGCGCTCGTTCGGCATCGGGGATCGACGCGATCGCATGGCCGCGTTCCACCGCGATGGCGCGACCCTTCAGTTCGTCTTCCTGCCACAGTCGGCCGAGTCGCCCGGCCAGCATCATGCCGGTGGTGCCAGATAGGAGCTGCCTGATCCGATCAGGCAGGCCTTCGTAGCGCGCCTTGTTCATCGTCAGCACGAACGGCGTGCAGCCTATTGAAACCTCAGCATGATGGCGCGTGACTTCATAAAGCCGGAACGGTCGCATGATCGTCCAAGGAATCCACGCGCCGTCCACGACCCCGCGGGCGAGCGCTTCGTAGACCTGCGGCACGGGCATGCCGACGGGAGTGGCACCAAGTGCTTCGAGCACGGCGGCCGCCGTTTGCGACGCGGCGCGCACCTTCAGGCCGCGCAGGTCGGCAAGGCTCCGGACGCCACGGTCGACAGTGTGGATGTGGCCGGGCGCGGTGGCATGGAATACCAAGGGGTGGGTGTCCTGGTACTCGCCCTGCATCCACTTGCGGTGGAACGCCGTCAGCGCTCGGCTGGTCGCTTCCGCGTCCGCGCAAACGAAAGGCAGTTCGAATACCTCGGTGAGAGGAAACCGGCCCGGCGAATAGCCGGGAACGGTCCAGACCGCATCGACCACGCCATCGCGCGCCTGCCCGTACAGGTCCGCCGGCCTGCCGCCGAGCTGCATGGCGGGGAATACCTGCACCGCGACGCGACCGTTCGATTTGGTTCCGATCTCTTCCGCCCAAGGTTCCAGGAACTCGCTTACGGCAATGGCCTTGGGCGAGTTGAACGTATGGATGCGAAGCGTGATCGTCTCGGCCAGCGCACCGCCGAGAGTCGCCCACGCGCCGAGTCCAAGGAGAAGCCGGGATGCGACGCGACCGCGCATGTCAGAAGACGATGCTCAACGCGCCATGCCAAGCGAGCGTCTCCATGTCGAGCACGGCGCGGCGGAAGGCGATCTTGAAGCCCGCGCCGTCCCGCCGCAGTCGATAGTCGATCGCGCCAACGTACGGGGCACCGTCGCCAGCGCGGAACCGATATACCAAGACGTTCGCTGCAACCAAGACCACGCCATCGTCCGCTTCCTCCACTCGCACGTTGGAAACGAACCGCCGAGTTCGGGAGCGCGGCTGCTCGCGGTGCGCGTGCGGCCCCATCAGGCGCCGTGCTCGGGCGCGCAGGCGAGCGATGTCGTCGTCGATGAACACCAGGTCGCGACGCGGATCCCCGTTTGGCAAATCCGTTGTGGGAACCACGTAGCGGGCATCCTCAGCGAAAAGGCCGACCCACTCATCCAAGCGCCAGTCGTCCAAGAGCTCTGCTTCCTTGAACAGGAAGTCCTCTACCGCGCCGCGCAGGCTGTCCATCAACCCGATTCGCGCAACCTAGACACGCTGGACGGAGGCGCGTCCTGGCCATCGGTCTCGCCCAGCCTCTGCATATGCGCATGCCATTGACGCCAGAACCCGCGCATCTGGATTTCGTCCGAAGTTCCCGGACAAGCCTTGAACATGCCGCGCGAGACGTCGGACCACGCCATTTCGGTGGCTTGGAAACCCGCCTGGCACGACTCCAGAATCTCCACATCATCGGGCGTCGCGAATCCTCCCGGGCCGAGAAACGTCAGATAGCTGTCGAGTCGCGCGGCCAGCCTCGCGCCGGACTCCTCCTTGGGAACCAGATGCCAAGCGGTCACCGCCATGCTGTCGGGACTCAACGGTTCGACGTATCTGATCGCCACGGCGACGAAGTCCAGAATCAGCAGATTGGGATAGATGAGCAGATTGCGCGAGGTGTCAGCGATCCGGCGCGTCCGATCCTCGCCATACTTCGCCACCAGCCGCTGCCGAGCCATCGCCATCGGCACCCTCGCCTCCTCGCCGAACGCCGGGTGCCAATGGGCAATGGGCCGTCCGTTGACGGGGACGTTCTCCGCTACCGCGTGCCCATTGCCCAAGGCGCGCGCTACGCCGGGCGGCCGCGCGGCCATCGTCACCCCGCTGTCGTCCGTGCCGAGCCCGGCGATGAAATCCACGTAGCTGCGATGGGCGGACAGCAGATGGTAGCCATCGAGCGAGTTCTCGAGCAGAAGCTTCCAGTTCGCCTTGATCGCGTACCTGTTGGTGCCGGGTACCACGCGCATCCCTCGCTCGGCCTGATCGACCACGAGATCGAGGTACTCCCTAGCCCCGCCGAGGTAGGCGACGAGGTCTTGGACCTCCGGGTTGAAGCTGACGAAGCAGAAGCCGCGGTAGCTGCCGAATCTCGGCGGGGTTTTAAGGCCGAAGTCCGCGCGGTCGAAAGACGCAGCATAGGCACCCTCGCCCGGCACCCCGATCAACTCGCCTTGCGTGTTGAAGGACCAGGCGTGGTAGGGGCAGCGCAGCACGTCGGCGTTGCCGGCATCGGAGCGACAGATCTGAGCGCCCCGGTGCGGGCAGGTGTTCAGCAACACCCGGATCCGGCCGTCCTGCCCGCGAATGAACAGCAGCGGCCGGCCCGCCACCGTCCGTCGCCGATAGTCGCCGGGGCTTTCGACTTCCGACTCGTGCCCCACGTAGATCCAGCACCGGTTGAAGATCAGCTCCCGTTCCCACTGGAACAGGCCAGCCGACATCATGGACGACCGGTGGACCCGGAAGACTCCCCTTTCCCGGTCGTCGACAATCAGATCCTCGATCTCCACGACCCACCCGCCGCCGCGAAACGTCGAACGCAAGCGTACTCCATAGGCAGACTCGCGGGGGCGAGGCTTGGCCGTGTAGACTGCCTAACCACTGCCCACGACCGTCCTCGGAATGACGAGCATCACCCAAGCGAAACGACTGCTCGGCCCCAGACTTCGCCGCCGCGAAGGCTTCGTCCGCATCGGCGTATGCGCGGTCCTGCTGCCTGGCGCTGCATGCCAGCGGCGGCACTGCGCGAACGCCGGACGAGCCGGACATCGTGGTCACCGCGGAGCGTGTCGGCAAATGGGAGATGACCTTCGAGGACATGGAATTCGTCACCCGGGCCATCACCTGCGGCAAGCGCCTCTACTGGGACGGCCAGAAGCCCGCCGCCTGGCCGTACATCGAGATGGGCGCCCGCTACGGCGACATCGACAGCCAGTTCATGGCCGCGAACATGCTCGGCGTCGGCACCGACGTGCGCCAGGATTGGGATGCCGCGGTGGGCTGGCTCGGCGTGGCCGCCGACGGCAACGTCAAGCCCATGGCGCAGAAGAGGCTGCGCGAGACCAAGGATGCCCTCTGCGGCGACCGCGCCGCGTGCGAGCAGCGGTTCGACGACATCGTCGCCGACTACCGGGAACGATACGGTCGGCGCAGCACGGGCATGGCGTGCCGCCGCATCAAGGGCGAGCGCGGCTCCGGCGTGAAGTCGTTCCGGGTCAACCGCGGCTCCCGAGCGGTCGAGTGCCGATTCGCCCGGCTTCTCCACTCGCGCGGCGTACTGGAAGACGCGGAACTAGAGGCCGCCATCGGCGAAGCCCCATCGGAGCCGGACCCCGCCCAGATCGGCACCGTGCGGCCCGATCTGGCCACCGCGTACCCGGGCAGGCTCGAATTCTCGGTGCGCACCCCCGGTCGTCCCGTCAGAAGCATGCACTGCCCGGACCTCGGCGGCGGCGACTGAGGGCTCCGGCGAGCGAGCTTGCACGCGAGCATCATCGGTTCAATGAGCGCTTCGTCGCCATCCGCAGCGGAACAGCGTCATCGACACAATCGCGACCTCAAGCTTGTTTGCACTGACAGCATCGGATAGGGTCAGACCCACCCGCGGGGACCGGAGGTCGCCAATGGCAAGCATCACCATCCGCAAGCTCGACGACGAAGTCGAAGCGAGGCTGCGCAGGCGCGCTGCCGAGCATCACCGTTCCATGGAGGAAGAAGCGCGCATCATCCTCCGCGACGCCGTGAATGGGGACCGGGCGAGGCCGCGGAATCTGACAGAGTTCACCCGCGAGTGCTTCGCGAGCCTGGGCGGGGTCGAGCTCCAACTGCCGCAGCGCGGCACCATGCGCAAGCCGCCTGACCTCGCTTGAGCCATCCTTGTGTTCGTACTGAACACCAATGTCGCATCCGAACTGATGCGCCCAGCCCCCGTCGCCTCCGTCGCAACATGGGTTGCGGACCGCGACGCGGACGAACTGTACCTGACCGCGGTGAGCGAAGCGGAACTCCTCTACGGCGTGGCGATCATGCCGCCCGGAAGGCGGCGCGACGCATTGGAGGCGGCAATGCATCGGTGGCTCGACATCGGCATTGCCGGACGCATCCTACCGTTCGACAGCGCTGCCGCACATGCCTATGCCGAGGTCGCTGCAAACCGCCGCCACGCTGGCCGCCCAATCGGCGAGGCGGACTGCCAGATCGCCTCGATCTGCAGATCACACGGCAGCACCCTCGTGACTCGCAATGTGCGGGACTTCGTGGCTACAGGAGTCGAAGTCATGTCGAAGTCGCTCTCCGTCTGCCGGAAGCCAATCAGGTTCGCCCGGCCCCGCTCGGCGATGACCTCGGGCTTGGCGCCGGTGACGCACAGCTAGTTGCACGGGCTTTCAGCTACTGCCGCCGCTCGTGTACCGAGTTCCGCGCCGCGCAGTGGCGGCGGATGAACTCGCCGTGCTCCGGCATGAGCGAGACGGCGCGGGTGATGATGGTTCTCAAGTCCCGCAGATAGCCTTCAAGCTGCGCCGACGTGATGGCATCGGCGATGGGGCGCGCAGATACGCCGCATAGCGGCTGGCGTCGAAATGGAAGGCGTAGAGGATGCCGGCCAGCGGCGTGTTGGCGATGCGCTCCAAGCGATCGAAGCGGTTGCTGCGCGCCGCGGCGTGGTTCACCGAGTAGTCCCATAGCGACGTGCGGCCGCCCTCGGCGCGGCTGCGCAGCCAGTATTGATGGAACTGGCCCGCGCCGAGGTCCCGGCCGATGTCGCCGAAGGTGTGGATGTAGTCCTCGCCGAGCTGGCCCCAGCTGCGGAACTCGATGCCCAGCTTGAACGTGCCGCCGGTCTTGCGCAGCATGTCGTCTTCGTCGATGCCGAGCACGTTGTTGTAGGTGCGAATGGGCGGGATGGTGGCCTCGCCGACGCCCACTGTGCCGATCTCCTCGGACTCGACGAGCGTGATCTTGAGCGTCGGCCCCATGGTCTTCGCCAGCAGCGCGGCCGCCATCCAGCCAGCCGTGCCGCCGCCTGCGATGACCACGCGCTCTACCGGGCTCCCCACCATGCCGCCGCCTTCGGCTCCGTACGACCAAGCGGAGCATAGCGCCGGCGGGGCGCAGCGACATGGCCAGCGTCCTTTGTCTTTGGCGGGGCGTAGCCGATGTGGTTGTCGCCCTCGACTCGTCCGCCCGCGGCTCCCTTAGGAGTCTGGCCTAAATAACCTATTTATTTGGAGCGTTTCTTTTTCGGCGAGATGACATAGTTCCAGTCGCCGTGGAACTTGTCCCTGGACAGCGACAGGGCGTCCATCTGCTCGTCGCTCACCTTCACTCCCGTGGGATACTCGCCGTCGTCCAGCTCGGAGCGGATCTCCAGGCCCTTCTTCGTCGTCGTGGCCGCGATCAGGCTCACCACCGCCTCCCTGCTGACGAGCGGCCTGCCGCGCCAGTTCTCCGTGATCCGGCTGAACATGCGGTGCTCGATCTTGTTCCACTTGCTCGTGCCCGGCGGGAAGTGGCACACCGACACCTTCAGCCCCGTCTCGTCCGCAAAGCGCTGCAGCTCGACCTTCCACAGCCGGCTGCGGCTGCCGTTCGAGCCGCCCGCGTCCGCGGCCGCCAGCAGACGCCGCGCCGCCGGGTACCTCGCGCTCCCCATCCGCAGCCACCAGCGCCGCAGCGTCTCCGCCGCGAACGACGCCGTGTCGTGGTCCGCGCCCACGCTCACCCAGCCCGCGTCCGCCGCCACGTCGTACACCCCGTACGGGATCGCCTTGCCCAGCTCCGCGTCCTTGAAGTCGTGGACGCGCACCTTCTCCGGCTCCCCCGCCGGGCGCCATTCCCGCCCGCCGTTGCGGAAGTCCCCCACCAGCTCCTTCTTCTTCGTGTCCACCGACACCACCGGGGTGCCGCCGCGCATGAACGCCTTCGCCCGGCGGTTGATGTGGTTGAACTGCGCGTCCCGGTCCGGGTGCTGGCGACCCTCCAAGGTCTTGCGGTTCGACTGCAAGCTGTAGCCCATGTCGTGCAGCAGCCGGTTCACCGTCCGCTCGCTCACCGGGTGCCCTGCCGCGTCCAGCGCCTCCGCCAGCTTCGCCGCGCTCAGACTCGTCCAGCGCAGCGGCCCCGACGGATCGCCCCGCGTCGCCGGATCCACCAGCCGCTCCAGCGCCGGCACCAGCCCCGGGTCCCTGTCCTCCGCCCGCTTCCGGCCGCCGCCGGGCGAGCGCTGCCGATCCGACGCCTCGACGCCCGACTCCAGCTCCCGCAGGCCCTTCGCGATCGTGACCCGCGACATGCCCGTCGCCTCCCACACCCGCTCGATGCCCCCGCGACCGACCGCGCGCGCCTCGGTCGCAGCCCAGAGCCTCTTGGCGCGCTCGTCGAGCACCGGTTCCAGATCCAGAAACTTCGCAAGTATCGTCCGCGTCGCAGCGTCGTCCATGACCCTGGCCTCTCGGCAAAAGTGCGCTCAACAATACAGGATGTTCCTGCGAGAGTACTTAGCCTGATCCGAGGGAACGGATCAGGAGATGGCCCAGCAAGGCTAGGAAATTGAAGAGGCCAACCGCCGACACCCAAAGCGCAACCACGTACTTGGTGGCCACGCTCTTGAGTTCCGTCTCGATCGCAGTCACGTCGGTCTTGGTGGCCAAGCTCTTGAGCTCAGTCTTGATCGCCGTCACGTCGGCCTTGATGCCCTCAATCGAGTCCTCGGTCCGCTGCAAGCGGCTCTCGATGATGTCCAGGCGGTGCTCATGAATGCCGACCTTGACGCCGTTGCCCGTAGGCGTCTTGTTCTTCTCGAACGTCCCTTCGTCGTTGTCACTCATTGGCATGCTCTCTCAGCCACTCCCAGAGTGCCGCAGAGTGCCAGCCGTCTATCGCGTCGTAAGGCACCCTGACGACCAGCCCCTTGATCTTGCGCTCCCTAGTCATTCCGACGGCCTTCATGACATCCGCGGTCAATGCGCCGTCGCTTTGGATCAGTCCAGCAACGTCGGACAGCATGTAATGAGGCACGTTGCCGAGTTCCTCCCACAGTTCGCTGTTCGGCTCATCAAGAAGGATCAGAAAAACGCTCATCGCGGTGCCCTGCCCTCGACACTGATCGCCTCCGGAGCCGGCTCAGCGCTGCCGCAGGTCAACGCCTGAGCGAACTCCCCCCGCGTGGGGTCCGGCTTCCGAAGGTACTGTCCTAGCGAACGACATGGTCCGGCCCGTTCTTCGTGCGACGCTTCCTTCATGCCACGCAGTTTACCTGCCTCTGCACCCCCGCACCACGGCTGGAGGATGACTCCCTGGTGGGAAGCCAGCCCGCAAGGGCCCATGGTGCGTGAGCGGCGTCGGGGCATGTCGGTGGGTAGGCGAACTCAGCGTGGCGGGTAGTAGCGCGCACGGAGCGACTGGACCTGCGGTGAGTCGGGTGCGAGCAGTGCGAGCGCATCTAAGTGCCTGCGCACTTCCGCGGTGCCCGGCTCGTCGAGGTAGAGCACTAGCGTCGTCAGCAAGTCCACCGACCACGGCCAGCGTTCGATGGCGTTTCGCAAGGTGGCGATGGCGTCGGCTTCTTGGCCGAGGGAGTGCTGCGCTACGGCGCGGATGTAGGCGAAACGCGGCTGGGCATCCGCCGCCGCATCGGCGCGGGCGAGGGGGGCGAGCGCCTCGCGATGCCGTCCGGTACGCACCAAGTGCATCGCGTAGCCGACATTCGCGGCGCCGCTGCCCGGCCAAGCTTCCAAGGCCCGGAGGAGCAGGCTGCCGGCGTCGCCCTCCCGCTGCTGGGCGCGGCGCAGGTCCGCAAGGTCGACCAGTGCCGGGAGCAGCGACGGCTCGATCAAAAGGGCCCACTCGAAGTGCCGATCCGCGGTCGCCACGTCGCCGAGACCGAGAGCAAGCTTGGCGAGGGCGTGTTGGGAGCCGGATGCCCCCGCCGACGCCCGCAGCATCCGCCGGTAGCCTGCATACAGGCGTCCCAGATCGGCGCGGGCGGCGGCGGGAAGCTCGCCGTGTACTTCGGAAAGCGCGGCGGCGACCTCGAAGCGCACCGCCGCGACCGGGTCATCGACAAGCCCCGCGAGCAGACGCCACCGCAGCGGCGCAGGCAATCCCCTCGCACCGATCACGGCGCCCCGCCGCACGAGGGCCTCGTCGTCGCCCAAGGCGCGCTGGAGGATGCCCGCAAGTCCTTCGACGCGAACGTTCGCGCTCTGCGCCAGCAGCACGGCCTTGACGATGGGCGCAGTCGTTGGGTCGCCGATGTAGGCAGCGAGTTCCCCAAGCGAGCGCGGGTCGCCGAGCGTCAGTCGCCGCTGCAGGCCACCCCAATGCGCCTTCGCGCCTACGCCCCAAGCGCGCAGCCGCTCCGCCGCCCAGCTATCGCCGCGGTCGTGGCAACTCGCGCAGGCATTGGGGACGCCGATCTCGGCGGACAGCGCCGGCCGCGGCACCGTGAACGAGTGGTCGCGGCGGTCATCGACGCCCATGTACGTTCGGGCCGGCATGTGGCAGTCCACGCAAGCGCTGCCCCGCATCCCGGTCGCGTGCCGGTGGTGCTTGGGCGAGTCGTACACCGTGCTCAGGTGGCATTGTGCGCAGACGGCGTTGCCGTCGGCCACCAGGCCGCCGTCGTGCGGGTCGTGGCAGTTGCCGCAGGTGACGCCTTGAAGGTGCATCCGGCTCTGCAGGAACGAACCGAGCACGAAGGCCTCTTCGCGGATCTGCCCGTCCGCGAAGTAGATGCCTTCGCTCGGCAGTTGAATGAGGTGCGCCTCGTGGTAGGGCTTGCCGACGGGCTGCGACGTGAGCGGCTGACGCAGCGAGTGGCAGCCGCCGCACATGTCGATCTCGGCACCGTCGCCGTCGCCAACGGGCTCGGCGATCGCAGTGCCCGCCTGGAAGCGCCAGGCGGGCCTCGTACCGAGACCGCGCAGAAAGCCCGCATGAGGGGCATCGCCGAGCTTGCCGGATTCGGCCAGATGCGCGTGGCGCGCGCCCGCACCGTGGCAGGCCTCGCAGGCGACGTTGGCGTGCGCGAACGAGGCCGATGTGTCGAGGCTGCGCTCGTCGAAGGTCCGCTCGACGCCCGTCGAGTGGCACGACGCGCATTGCGTTGCCCAGTTCATGCGGTGGCGCGCCCAGAAGAACGGGTGTTGGGGGGTGATGCGCTCGCCCCGCTGCAGATGGAACCAGCGCTGGCCGCCATCGGCCGCTGGCCGCGCATCCCAAGCGACGTTGAGCGCTTGCAAGGTGCCGCCGCCGGCGTCCACCAGGTACTGCTGCAAGGGCTCGAATCCGAACGCATAGCGCACCGCATGGATGCCGTTCGCGCCGCTTCTGCCCGCGGCCTCGACGAAGTAGCCGCCATCGTCCTGGAAGAGGCGCGTGGCGATGCCGTGGAAGTTCACACGCGCATCCTCGAAGTCGCCAAGGATGGTGGCGGGCGTCGCCACCTGCATTGAGCGGTAGTGGTGCGAGCGGCGCCACGCATCCTGCTGGTCGGCGTGGCAAGCCGCGCATGCATTGGGATCTGCGTATTCCATCTGGTTGGGAGGGGCATCCGGCGGCTCGGTTTCGGCCGCCTGAGTGGCGGCGCCCAGGCACGCTGCCCACGCCAACGCGGCCATCCGCGAGACCAGCATCCCCACTGGCGCCGGCGCCAGCATGTTCGGTGGTAAGAGCGACATGATGCGTCTTCGAAGTCCACCCGGCGGCGACCGCTCGCGCTTGAGCTTCTCGCGGCGCCAAGGCATGCCGCTGGCGATGCTGCGCCGTTTGCGGGAGCGGCGCATTCCGACCGTGTCCGTACTCTTCACCGGACGGCCGCTGTGGATCAACCCGGAGCCTGCGCGGCGACGCCCGAAGCCAGCATCGCGTCCACCTCTTCCTCCGCGTAGCCGGCATCGCGGAGCACTTCCCGCGTGTGCTGGCCGATGTTCGGGGCGATGCGGGGCGTGCGTTTCTGTACGCCGTCGATCCACACCGGGCTGTTGATCGTGTAGGCGTAGAAGTGCTCGCCCGGTTCCATCTCGGTGAGCACGTCGTTGGCATGCATCTGCTCGTCGTTGATGACTTCGGACATGGTGTAGGCGACGGAGTAGGTGATCTCCGCCGCGTCCAAGCGCCCCCGCCAAGAGTCCGCGGTGTCGCTGAGGAACGCCGCGGCAAGGCCCTCGTAGAGTTTCTCGCGGTGGGCGAAGCGCGCCGCCACGTCCGCAAAGCGCGGATCGTCGAGCCATTCTTCAAGACCCACGGCCCGCACGAGCTTCGGCCACTCCTTGTCCGGGTTGAGGATGCTGAGCAGCAGCGTTCGCCCGTCGCTGGTTTCGTACATGGTGGCGAGCGGGGCGCGCGCCACGTCGTCCGCGGTGCGGCGCTCCGAAAGGTCGAAGCCGACGATGCCACCTTGCAGCATCATGCTGTGCGCCCAAGCCCCATTGGCCATGAGGGACGTGTGGACATGGGCGCCTTCGCCGGTGCGCTGGCGGCGGTAGAGGGCGGCCATGATGCCGCCGAACAGCGCCATGCTGGTGGGGTGGTCGCCCATGCCGGGCGCGGAGACCGCGGGCGCGTTCTCGGCGCGGCGCACGAAGTCCATCAGCCCGCTGCGCGCCCACCAGGCGGTGGCGTCAAAGCCGGTGCGGTTCGCATCCGGGCCGACCAGGCCATAGGAGTTAACTTGGCCGTAGATCACATCCGCCTTGATGGCCCGGACATCTTCGTAGGCGAGCTTGAGGCGAGCCAGCAGTTGCGGTCGGTAATTGGTGATGACCACGTCCGAGCGCCGGATGAGTCGCTCGACCGCCTCCCGGCCAGCAGGCGTCGTGAAGTCGATGGCGAGGCTGCGCTTGTTGCGCGAGTCCTGATCCCAGAAGAAGTTGGGATACTCGGCCAGCACGCCGCCGAGCAGGCGCCGGTACGGGTCGCCATCGAGCGGCTCCACCTTGACCACGTCGGCCCCGAAATCCGACAGCACGGTGGCGGTGGCCGGCCCGGCGACGTAGGAACCGATGTCCAGCACCTTGAGGTCCTTGAGCAGCATGGCGTGGTCTCATTGGTTGTTCGCGTGGGCGGAGCATATGCCGAGCCGCCCCCGCCGGAATACACTTGGGCGCACGCCGCACACCCGATCGGAGCCCAACCTGCCCCCGCCCTGCCGCGAAGTCCTTGCCATCGCCTGCTTTCTCGCGCCTGCGAGCGTGGTCGGCTCGCCGTTCACGGAGGTGGCGGACAGCGCGGGCCTCGATTTCGTCCACGAGAACGGCATGACTGGCGAACGGTGGATCGTGGAGACCGTAGGCCCCGGCGTCGGCGTGCTCGATTTCGATGGCGACGGACTGCTCGACATCTGGCTGGTTCAGGGCGGACCGCTTGCCGGAGACCGCAGCGACGCGCCCGCCGACAAGCTTTTCCGGAACGTCAGCGGCGACGGCGAGCTGCGCTTCCGAGACATCACCGAACGTGCCGGCGTGCGTGCTAAGCACTACGGCATGGGCATCGCCGTGGGCGACGTGGACAACGATGGCGACGACGATGTCTTCCTCGCCAACTACGGCCCCAACCAGCTCTTCGAGAACCTCGGCGACGGCCGGTTCCGGGACATCACTGCCGCGTCGGGTCTCGCGGGCGAGGAAGAGCCCCTCGCGCACTGGTCGGTGAGCGCCAGCTTCGCGGACATCGACGGCGACGGGCGGCTGGACCTCTACGTTGCCAACTATCTGGACTTCACCATCGCCGGCAACAAGGTCTGCCGGGACGTGGCTTCCCGTCCGGCCTACTGTGCGCCGAGCGCCTATCGCGCCGTAGGAGATCGGCTATACCGCAACCTTGGCGGCGGACGCTTCGCCGACATCAGCGCCGCCGCAGCGATCAGCGGCGTCCGCGGCCCCGGCCTTGGCGTGGTCGCGCATGACTTCAATGGCGATGCGAGGACGGACTTCTACGTCGCCAACGACGGCGCGCCCAACTTCCTGTGGCTGAATCAGGGCGACGGCAGCTTCGTAGACGACGCCGCGCTCGCCTTCGTGGCGGTGAACGGCAACGGCGCGGCGGAAGCGGGCATGGGCATCGCTGCTGAGGATTTCGACGGCGACTGCAACGTGGACCTCTTCGTGACGCACCTGGCGACCGAGACCAACACCCTCTACGCAAGCCGCGGCGACTGGTTCAGCGACGACACCAACCAGGCTGGCCTCGCCGCATCCAGCGCCCCGTTCACCGGCTTCGGCACCGGCTGGTTCGACGCCGACAACGACGGCGACTTGGACCTCTTCTCCGCCAACGGCGCGGTCTCCGAGATGCTCGCCAAGCGGGATGCTGGCGATCCGTATCCGCTCGGCCAGCGCAACCAGCTCTGGCTGAACGACGGCGAAGGGCGCTATGCCGAGCACTTGGAACCCGCTTTCGCCCAGGCCGAGGTGAGCCGCGGCGCGGCATTCGCCGACCTCGACAACGACGGCGACATCGACCTCTTGGTGGGCAACAACCGCGGCCCGGTGCGTCTTTATCGAAACGACGCCCCGCGCCGCCCCTGGTTCGGCGTGGAACTGCGCGCCGCGCCAGGCAAGACGGTTATCGGGGCGTTGGTGTGGCGCGAGTCAGAGCCGTGCCCGCGCCGGCGCATCGCCACCGACGGCAGCTACGCATCGGCGAGCGATGCGCGGCTGATCTTCGCCTTGGGCGACGAGGCAACCCCGGAATACGTCCGCGTCGCCTGGGCAGACCGCGAGGAGACTCGCTTCGGCCCCCTCGCGCCAAACCGCTACCACACGCTCATCCAACCGACACGAGGAACCATCGAATGACCGACTACCGGGTGACTGATTTCACCGTCGACGGCCATGTGGCCCGCATCACGCTCAACCGGCCCGAGTCGCTCAACGCACTGAATCCGGACCTGCGCTGGGAGCTTTCGCAGCGCTTCGACGAAGTAGAACAGAACGACGACATCTGGCTCGCGGTGGTCACCGGCGCCGGGAATCGGGCCTTCTGCGCCGGCGCCGACCTGAAGCACCGGGCGCGGGAACGCGATGCCTCGCCGGAGCAGCGCGCCATCTGGGCCGAACGCGCCGCCGAGACGCGCTCGCTAATCGAGCGCTGGCACTTCCCGAAGCCGGTGATCGCGCGCGTCAACGGTTTCGCGCTCGGCGGCGGCCTGGAACTCGCCATGGCGTGCGACATCATCGTCGCCGCCGACCATGCGGAGCTTGGCCTGCCGGAACCGCGCCGCGGCCTGATCGCCGGCGCGGCAGGCGTGCATCGGCTGCCGCGCCAGATCGGGCTGAAGGCGGCGATGGGCTATCTCCTCACAGGCCGCCACATGCCCGCGCAGCGCGCCTTCGAGCTCGGCCTCGTGAATCAAGTAGTGCCGCTGGCCGAACTCGATGCCGCCGTGGACGAATGGATCGCCGACATCCTGCGCTGCGCCCCGCTCTCCGTGCGCGCCACCAAGGAAGCCGCCATGCGCGGCCTCGACATGCCGCTGGCGCAGGCCTACTACACCGAATACGAGTGGGAACGCCGCCGCCAACGCTCCCAAGACGCGGTGGAGGGCCCCAGCGCCTTCGCGGAGAAGCGCACGCCGAACTGGCGCGGCCGTTGAGGTACGCACGAAGCCCACAGCCTGCGGGGCAACACGCCCACGCGGAACTTGCCGCTCCAAACTGTGACAAATGTCACTAATAGCTCGTGATGAACAGCATGTTGTAGCCAACGCATGAGCGAGGGAGTGTCGGCGTTCGTAATCCCGAGGCTGCCTCACGATGACCGCTCAGCAGCAAGCCGAGCCACCAGCACAACCGCCGAGGAGGCTGCGGGCACTCACTGCCTTCGCCCTGCTCCCAGCCGCGGCATTCCTCGGCCTGCTCCTCACGGGAATGATGTGGGCAAGCAGCCTCCCCTTCGGCATCGTGGGCGCGTTGGTGGTGGGGACCCTACTGGTAGGGGCGTTCAGACACGCGAAAGACGACGTGCAGCGTATCGGCGGCATCGGTCTCGCGGTCGGCGCCGCGCTGATACTTGCAATCGCAGCGCTGACCGCGACCATCCTCTTGGACGCAGATTCGCTACGCGCCCCGTTTGGATTGGACCTTCGTGATCGTGCGATCCCACTGGTCCTTGTACCGCTGGTCGCTTGGGCGGCAAGCGCGGTCATCGCCGAAAAACGGCTGAGACAGAGCGACGGGGCCACGAAGCGCCAACGGAAGTCGTCCGGCCGCTCAGTCGCCACATGGTTCCGCAAGCACCGTCTATTGGTCGGCGCGGCAGCCTTCGTCTACCTTTCGTTGGTCGGCCTGCTGTACGAGACTACATTCTTCGTTCATCTTGGACTGCCCGCGTTCCGATATACCGACCCCAACGACTTCGCCTTCGCCACTCTAGGCCACCCCTTGCTCACGCTGTCCGTGGCCCTCTCGGCCGCATTCGTGCTTCTGCTGTACTACTGGCTGTGGGCCGCCGTGAACGCGGCATACCGTCGCCAGATGGCACAGGTGGCCACCGCAACCGGATTGCCATGGATCGGGCTTGCCTTCCTACGACTCGGTGGCAGAGCGCAGTCCGTGATTCGGTCCCTTCTCCTCACATCTACCATCGTCCTGCTACTGACATTGCCGCTTGTGGCGGCTGTGTATACTGCCGCACTGACATATGCCAGCATCGCAGAAGAACAGACCGGCAGGCTCAGGCTCGTCCGCCCTGCAGTTCATGCCGACGGTGCCAAGCATATCACTTCGACCGCGAAGCACATGGTGTTTACGTTGCTGCGATGCGAGCAGGACGAGCCTCCCACAGCGATCCGGCGGACGGCTTCTCAGATGAAATACCTGGGCTCCCAACGTCCGACACGGCCTCCATCGCCGAGTCCGAGGCCGACAGCGCGATTCGGGCCAAGGGCCCCGCTTCGAGCGCCCCAGGCGCGGCCGACATTAGTCGTCCCGGCGTCCACTTGAAGGATCTCCTCCAGACTTGGCTGACGCCAGATTGGAACGTCGCGGATACTCTCGGCGCTATGGTCTACGGCAACACGCGCAGCGGAGAGTGGCACCCCATCGTCGTGCCTTGGAGCTCCGTTGCCTCCTTCGACATGGCGGACCCGACGCGAGGAGAGTGCTTCGACGGTTGGCACCTCGAGGCCACAGCGCGTGGCGAGCGGGGGCAGTCGGTGTCCGTGCAATACAGCGTAGATGGTGGGCCGGACGCAGAATGGGCCAGCGAACCGGGATACGACACTCGGTTCATTCGATTCCGAGCCGGTGACGGCACCTGGACGCCAGAGGGCGGAGTTCGGTTCGTCGGTGAAGACGGCGAACAGGGCACCGACGGCAGGGACGCAGTGGCTCACGCTGTAGGGTTCTCCAGTTTTCGGCTTTCCGAAGATCCTCTACAGCAGATGGCTGCCGGGCGTACGGTCATGCCTGCCTTCGGGGACCTCAAAGGCTGCCACCTGAAGGTCACCGGTTGCGCAAGCCGCAGTCCATTCCTCCATTCCTGCGCCAGATCATCTGAAGCATGCGACCAAGCGGATAAAGACTGTCAGAGGGCCAACGCCACCGCGTGCAAAGAGTGTACCGGCGATACCTGCGACCACAAAATCCAGGTCCATGGGAAGCAGGACACGCCACCGTACGAAGACGCTACCGATACTCTCGAAGCCGTCGTGGCGACGTCGCCTCAGGTCGTCTGCCAACGCGGGAGCGACTGTGCCGGCAAGGTCAATGATGAACTGAACTGCGGAGTGGCGAGTCTCCGTGCGGCGTATGTCGCGGCCGCGTTGATAGCTGGCACCAGCACGGAAGGCGCAATCGTGGACCGAGCGAAGAGCATCGTGTCGTACCTTGGCGTGAGTTATCCCAGCCCAGATTCTACTCGCAAGGAACGTGCGGTATTCCTAAAGCACATGTGCCGCGAGCTCGTCGAAGAAGGCACAGAACTAGATGGAGCCGAACCGAGGGTGACACTGGCGCCGGCCACAGGGACCCAATGTTGGGCGGCAGAAACAGCCTTGAATCGTGCCGCCATAGTCGCTGTGCGGGACGAGGACGGCAAGTACGGAGGTTGCTTGGCGAGGAAGGCGAGTCGAGTCAACACAGGCGCATAGCCATGCAACTAGCCAACAGGTACTCCAAGAGCCCACGGAGAAGGAGCACGGGACCCCTCCGTATCGCACCGGCATGTCTCCCCCAGTACCGTTAGCACCAACGGCCACCGCTCCAGCCCAGCGAGCCGTGGCTGTTGAACCCAGAGCCGGTATGGGCCACAGTACCGCCAGCGCAGCAAGCGAGGAGTGGGCGAGTGGCAGGAGAAGTCGTCGACGCCGACGGGCACATCTTGGAGCCCGCGGACACTTGGCAGAAGTACATCGACCCGGCGTTCCGGGACCGTGCCATCCGCATCGGGCGGGACGACGATGGCGTCGAGCGGCTCTGGTTCGACAACAAGCCGATGCAGCTCCTGCGCGGCAATCTCGGCACGCTTGGCGGCATCGAGCTCGAACCGGGGCAGCTCGGCTCGCTCACCAAGGAGTACACCTACGAGGACGGCGCGCCGCCCGGCTCCTACGATCCGGCGGCGCGCATCAAGGTGCTCGACGAGGAAGGCATCGATCGGGTGCTGCTCTACCCCACCATCGGCATCTGCTGGGAAGGCAACGTCGACGACCCCGCGCTCGCCACCGCCTACACCCGCGCCTACAACCGCTGGCTGGTGGACTTCTGCAGCCACGATCCCAAGCGGCTGCATGCGGTGGCGCACGTCTCGCTGATCGATCCAGAAGGTGCCGTGGATGAGGCCATCCGCGCTCGCAAGGCCGGCTGCGTCGGCGTCTATCTTTCGCCGGACGCGCCGGCCCGCAACGGCCGCCGGCTCTCCGATCCGGTATACGACCGCTTCTGGGCCACGGTCTCGGACCTCGACATGCCGGTTGGCTTCCACGTCGTGGTGCGCGAGCAGAACGCCTTCCACCACATGCCGGAACCCAACGCCGGTGCCGCCCTCTTCTTCTTCGCCTTCCTCGCCATCGACGTGATGTCCGCCTTCACGGCGATGGTCTGCGCAGGACTCTTCGAGCGCTTTCCGAAGCTCAAATGCTCCGTGCTCGAAGCTGGCGGCAACTGGATTTCCGCATGGCTGGACCGTTTGGACCACAAGTACGAGGTGATGAGCCGAGCGGCGCCGTTTCGCCTGAAGCCGAGCGAGTACTTCTACCGCCAGTGCCTCATCTCCATGGACCCGGACGAGGGCATGACCGCCGAGGTGGTGCGGCACATCGGCGCCGACAACGTGATCTGGGCCTCGGACTATCCCCACATCGACGCCTCGTTCGGCGTGGTGAAGGAGATGAAGGAGAGCGTGGCCGGCCTGCCCGAAGCGGACCGGGACAAGGTGCTCGGCGACAACGCGATCCGCTTCTACGGGCTGGACTGAGGGCCACGGCCAAGGCGGTGCAACCCCTTGCCGCAGGCGGGATTGATCCGCGCCGCGCTTCGCGCTTGAATGCGCGCATGTCGAACATGCGGGGGCTTGCATGACCACCCTTACCGCCGAGCAGAAGCACACCCTCTACCGGGACGGCTACATCGTCCTGAAGAACGCCGTCTCGCAGCACCTCGTGGATGCGGCGCTGGACCGGCTCGCCAATCCGCAGGAAGGCGTCTACGCGGGCGGCACGCAGGAGATGACGGACCTCGTCAACGCCTCCACCGTCACCCCCGTCCTGCACGAGGCCATGGGCTACTTCGATCCGCCCATCGTCTGCCAGGTGGGCGTCAACCGGGTGCGCCAGCCGAGCGACCGCTTCAACAATCTCGGCTACCGCGAGAAGGACCAGCCGTACTACGCCGCCGAGTCGCACATGGATGGCCTGTGCACCATCGGCGTGCCGCAGGAACGCCAGGAAGGCACGCCGGAGGAGATCTACAGCCGCTATGTCGCGTCCGGACCCAAAGGCGACATCGGCCGCAGCGCGGATGTGATGGGCCACAACAGCGTGCCGCTCTTCGAGGACCCGGACATGACCCTCGGCATGGGCAGCTTCACGGCGTTCGTCTTCGTCTGCCTGAACGACCAGACCCGCGAAGGCTGCGGCCAGACCGCGCTGCTGAAGGGCGCCCACCACGTCACCGAGAAGTTCTTCCGCTGGCAGCGCAGCGTGAACGGCTGCATCGGCCCCGAAGGGCCGGGCTGGCCGCGCCTCAACCACGATGCGCCGAATCGCTGCGGCCTCGTCTACCTGCCGCAAGCCGTGCGCGAACAGTTCCTCGACGAGACCTCCGAATCCACCCCCGACGGCGTGCGCTGGCCGCGGCCGACGCAGGTGCTGATGGAGCCGGGCGACGCCTGCGTCACGGTCTTCCACATGCCGCACTCCGGCACGCGCAACGAGCACGGCACCGAGTCGCGGAAGAACATCATCTTCCGGCTGCGCAACAAGAAGCGGCAGCCGAACGTGATGGTGAACGGCGTGTCCGACCACCCCGATCGCGGTCAGCGGGGCGAGTGGCTGGAGTACGAGGAAGGCAACGATCCCTGGGAGCGTTCCAAGGACGCGCTTTGCGACATGTGGGACGAGTGGCAAGGCATGGCGGACGTCGTGGCTGCCGAACACGCGAAGGAAGCCGCGGCCGGCACCTGATTCCTCTCCATCTCCCCAAGCCCACGGAACGCCCATGATCCGCTACCAGCCCGACGAAAGCCCGCCGACGCCGCTCGCCGCCGGCCTGGGTCTGCAACAGGCAGCGCTCTGCGTTGCCGGCATCGTACTGACGCCCGTCATCGTGATCCGCGCCGCCGGCAACAGCGACGACGCCTATCTGGTTTGGGCCGTTTTCGCAGCCCTTGCCATCAGCGGCTTGACGACCATTCTGCAAGCGCGCCGGCTCGGCCCCGTAGGCGCCGGCTATCCGCTGCTCATGGGTACCTCGGGCGCCTTCATCGCGGTCTGCGTCACCGCCCTCGTAGAGGGCGGGCCGGGCATGCTCGCGAGCCTCGTGTTCGTCTCCGCGCTGTTTCAGTTCGTGCTCTCCGCGCGGCTCTCCTGGGTGCGGCGCGTGATTACGCCGAGCGTGGCGGGCACCGTCATCATGCTGATCGCGGTGACGGTGATGCCGATCATTTTCGACATGCTCAAGGACGTGCCGGAGGATTCCCACGCCGCCGCGGCCCCGACCAGCGCCGCGGTGACGCTGATCGTCGTCGCCGGGCTCGCCCTGCTCGGCCAAGGCGCCCTGCGGCTCTGGGCGCCTGTCATCGCGCTGATCGCCGGCTGCATCACGTCGGCATTGTTCGGCCTCTACGACGCGCAGCGCGTCGCCGACGCGGCCTGGGTCGGCATGCCGACCGGCTGGCCCGGCCTTGAACTCACGCTCGACGCCTCCTTCTGGGCGCTGCTGCCGGCGTTCGTCTTCGTTACGCTGATCGGCGCCATCGAGACGGTCGGCGACGCCATGGGCGTGCAGACGGTGGCTTGGCGCAAACCGCGCGCCGTCGATTTCCGCGAGGTGCAGGGGGCGGTTGCCGCGGACGGCGTGGGCAACCTGCTATCCGGCCTTGCCGGCACCGTTCCGAACACCACGTACTCGAGCAGCATCGCAATCACCGAACTCACCGGCGTCGCGGCGCGCAGCGTGGGTGTTTGGATCGGCGTGGCATTCATCGTCGCGGCGTTCCTCCCCAAAGCCGCTGCGGCCCTGCTCGCCATTCCCGGCCCGGTCGCCGCCGCGTACATCACGGTACTGCTCGCCATGCTCTTCGTGCTCGGCATGAGGATGGTGGTGCGCGATGGCGCCGATGCCCGCAAAGCCGTGATCGTGGGGGTGTCTTTCTGGATCGGCGTGGGTTTCCAGAACCAGGTGATCTTCGCCGATCAGCTCGGCGGCTTCTGGGGCACGCTGCTCGGCAACGGCATGACCACCGGCGGCCTCACGGCGATGCTGCTGACGGCCGTGCTGAACTTCAGCGGCAAGCGTCCGCGCCGCATCCGAATCCGCTTGAACGCCGAGGCCGTGCCGGATGTGACGGCCTTCCTTCGCGGCTTCGCCGAAAAGAACCGCTGGTCCGAAGACGCCGCGAACCGGCTTTGCGCGGCCGGCGAAGAGGCGCTGCTGAGCCTCGGCGAAGGATCTGCGGCGGCGGCCGAGGAGCGCGGCCTGCTGCTTACCGCCCGCAGCGACGGCAACGACGCCGACTTGGAGTTCATCGCTGCGCCGAGCGGCGCCAACCTCGAAGACAACCTGCTGCTCTTGGACGAACGCCCGGAGGCCGCGGAACCTGCGGAGTTCTCCCTGCGCCTGCTGCGCCACTACGCCTCGTCCGTGCGCCACCAGCGCTACCACGGCACGGACATCGTGACGGTACGCGTCGCCGGCTAGCAGCCACCGCCCATCTGCGAGCGAGTGATCCGCTCACCAAGCCATTTCCAGCGCCGGCTTGTCGGCGCCTACGACTATCGCCGTGGCGCCACGTTTCGCCTATCGATTGCCGCCGCTCAGCACGACACCGACATTGCCGCGCGCCGCTGCCGGATTCTCCGCCATGGCGGCGAGCGTCACCGCCGCCGACGGTTCGACGACGATCTTCATAATGTCCTCGATGCGCTTGGTCCATGTCTCGATGGCTGTCTCGGAAGCGAGCCGCACGGCTACCCCGGCCGCAGCCAAGATCGTGAAGTTGCGCATGCCTAGCCCGGTGCGCAAGCCATCCGCGACGGTGGTCGGCGGCAGCGGCGGCTTGAGCGTGCCCGCCGCCAGCGAGTCGTGGGCGTCGCGCGCGAGTTCCGGTTCGGCGAGAACCACTTGCGGGCCGTCTTGCGCCGCCAATACCGTGCCCGAGGCCAAACCGCCGCCGCCCACAGGCACCCAAATCTGATCGAGGTCGGGGTGGTCTTCGAGCAACTCCAGCGCGGCCGTGCCGGCGCCGGCGATGATGCGCGCGTCGTCGTAAGGCGGCACGAATGCCGCAGCCGCGCGGGCCGCGACATCGGCCAAGGTCGCTTCCCGGCTGGCCAGCGTCGGCTCGCATTCAACCACTTCGGCGCCATAGCGCAGGATGGCCGCGCGCTTGGCCGGTCGGGCATCGGCCGGGACGACGACGATGGCTTGCTTCCCTGCCTCTCGGGCGGCTAGGGCGAGCGCCGCGCCATGGTTTCCCGAAGAGTGCGTGGCGACCGTACGCGTCGCCGCAGGCAGCATGGCCACCGCGTTCGCCGCGCCGCGCATCTTGAAGGCGCCGGTGCGCTGCAGGTTCTCGCACTTGAAGAAGAGCTTTGCGCCGAGCAGTTCGTCGATGCTGCGACTGGTCAGCACCGGAGTGCGATGGACGCGCCCTTCGATCCGCTCGGCCGCGCGGATCACATCGGCACGGCAGAGGTTCACGGCCCCGAAGGCTTGTAGCTGTCGCGCAGCGCGACCGTGCGATTGAAGACCGGCTTGTCGGTGCTGTACGAGTCGTCCTTGACGAAGTAGCCCGTGCGCTCGAACTGGAAAGCGCGTTCCGGGCTTTCGACGGCTGCGGCTTCGACGAACCCTTGGGCGATGCGCAGAGAGTCCGGATTCAGTGCTTCCACCAGATTGGCCGCGGTCGGGTTCGGATCGTTGAAGAGCCGGTGGAAGACGCGCATCTCGGCAGGCACGGCCGTCTTCGCATCCACCCAGTGGATGACGCCCTTGGGCTTGAGTCCGCTCTGGTCCTGCCCGCTCTTCGACTCCGGCACGTAGCGGCAGCGCAGTTCCTCGACTTCGCCCGCTTCGTTCTTCACCACTTCCTCGCAGATGATGATGTAGCCGCCGCGCAGGCGCACCATGCCTCCTGGAATCAGCCGCCGGTACTTGCGCGGCGGCACCTCGCGGAAGTCGTCGCGATCGATGTATAGCGCGCTGCCGAACGTCATCGTCCGCTGGCCGCGCTCCGGCTGCTGCGGATGCCACGCCGCTTGCAGGGTTTCGCCTTCGCCGTGGTAGTTGGTGAGCACGACGCGCACTGGATCCAGAACCGCCATGACGCGCGCCGCGGCGGCGTCCAGATGCCGACGGGCGCAGAACTCCAAGAGTTCCATCTCAACGCGGTTGTCGGACTTGGTGACGCCGATGCGCGCGCAGAAGTCGCGGATGACTTCCGGACTGTAGCCGCGCCGCCGCAGTCCGGCCAGGGTCGGCATGCGGGGGTCGTCCCAACCGCCGACGTGGCCGCCATCCACCAGCGCCGAGAACAGGCGTTTGGACATCACCGTGTATTCCAGCCCTAAGCGCGAGAACTCGATCTGCGGCGGGTGGTAGTTGACGGCGATGTTGTCCAGCACCCAGTCGTAGAGCGGCCGGTGGTCCTCGAACTCGAGCGTGCATAGCGAATGCGAGATGCCCTCCAGCGCATCGCAAATGCAGTGCGTGAAGTCGTACATCGGATAGATGCACCAGGCGTCGCCCGTGCGGTGGTGGGTGGCGTGGCGGATGCGGTAGAGCACCGGGTCCCGCATGTTCACGTTGGGCGAGGCCATGTCGATGCGCGCCCGCAGCACATGCGCCCCGTCCCCGAATTCGCCAGCCTTCATGCGGCGGAAGAGGTCCAGGTTCTCGGCGACGCCGCGATCGCGGTAGGGACTCGCCGTCCCCGGTTCGGTGAGGGTGCCGCGCGTGGCGCGAATCTCGTCCGCCGACAGACTGCAAACGTATGCCTTGCGGCGCTGAATCAACTGCTCCGCGAAACTGTAGAGCTCATCGAAATAGTCCGAGGCGAACGTCGGTCCGCGCCACTGGAAGCCCAGCCATGCGACGTCGCGCTGAATCGCCTGGACGAACGCCTCGCTCTCCTTCTCCGGGTTGGTGTCGTCGTAGCGCAGATAAGTGCTGCCGCCGAACTCCTCGGCAACGCCGAAGTTCAGGCAGATGGACTTCGCATGGCCGATGTGCAGAAAGCCGTTCGGCTCCGGCGGAAAGCGGGTGACGACGCCGCCTTCAAGGCCCTCGTTCTGGTCTTGTCGGACTCGTTGGCGAATGAAGTCGTTGGGATGATCCTCCGACATTCATCAGGCTCCCCGGTTGATCGCGGTATCGAGCAGGAACTCGTAGCAGGTGATCGCCTCGGACAAGGCGAAGCGGTCGCGGACGAACTCGATCTCGGGCTGGCCGGCATCGAGCGATCCCTTCTTCCAGTTCGCGCCGTACTGCGGCCAGCGCGACAGGAAGGGCATCTTCCAGCCGGGACGGGGCTCCAGCTGCTCGGTGGCGAGCTCGGGCTTGAGTTCGAGCAGCCGGTAGAGGCCCTCGACCAGCCCATGCATGGCTTCCGTCGACTGGCCCTGGCGCATCGATGCCCGGGCGCCCACGAGCAGGTCGCGCAGGGCGGCGTCCTCGATCTTCTCTTCCCGCGTCATGGCTAGATGCTCGAGTTGACCGGGAAGTCGATGCCGGCAAGCTGTTCCTCGCGCCACTTGACGTGGTCGGACTCGTGGCGCTCCTTGAACTCCGGCAGCACCTCGCGGCCGAACAGCTCGATGGATTCCATGATGTGATCGTGCTGCCGGTCCCCGCACTGCGCCACGAAGATCATCACGTCCAAGTGGTTGTCCTCGTAGGTCTTCAACGTCTCGCGCACGCGCTCGACAGTGCCGACCGCGGTGCCGCTGCGTGCCGCCCGGTACAGGGCGCGCTGCACTTCGTCCTTCGGCTCTCCCTTGCGAATCTCGTCCTCGGCGATGAAGCCCGTGCGCGCGGACATCGTGTTGTCGCGTTCGTTCTGGGCCAGGAAGTCGTCGTAGATGTTCTTCTCGCCGGGCTGGTGCTTGCCGCCGCTCGCCGGGTTGTAGTAGTAGCCGAGCGAGTGCGAGAAGAACGCCGGGCCGTTGGCGCTGCGCTCAAGCGCCTCGGCATCGGTGTTGCCCATCATGAAGGTGGTGAGCACGGCAAGGCCGGGGTTGATGGCGTGGCCGATGGGGAAGCACTCTTCGCGGACGATGCGGTAGTACTCGTTGGTGCGCTCGGCGAGTTCGTCCGGGGTCTCGAAGCCGAAGCCGAGGCTGCCCATGCCGAAGCGCGCGGCCAGCATCGTCGTCTCCCGCCGGGACGCCGCCACCCACAGCGGCGGATGCGGATCCTGTAAGGGCTTCGGGATGACGTTGCGCGGCGGCATGTCAAAAAACTCGCCTTGGAAGCCCTGGTACGGCGTCTGCACCATCATGTTGGCCACCTCGCGGGTGCATTCCTCCCACATCGCCTTCTTGAGGCCCCGCTCGACGCCGAAACCGCCGAGCTCCATCTCCGAGGCGCTCTCCCCGGAGCCGAACTCGACGCGCCCGCCCGACAGGATGTCGAGCGCCGAGATGCGCTCGGCGACCCGCGCCGGGTGGTTGTAGCCGGGCGGGGTGAGCACGATGCCGTGGCCCAAGCGGATGTTCTTGGTGCGCTGCGAGAGCGCGGCCATGACCATCTCCGGCGCGGAGGAGTGCGAGTACTCCTCGAGGAAATGGTGCTCCACCTCGAATACGTAGTCGAAACCCAGGCTGTCGGCGAGCTCCACCTGATCGAGCATGTCGTGGTAGATGCGCTTCTCGTCGTCCGGCCCCCACTGCTCTTCGCCGGCGGGCTTGGGAAGCTGGAGTTCGTAGAACAGGCCGAATTTCATGGGGATTCCGTGGTGGTGGGGGAATGAGTGGCACGTTAGCAGTTCCGCGGCGCCACAGGAAGCCGCCTGACATCCGCCGAGGAGCCGGAAACGCCAACCGGGCCGATCATCGCTCATGCCCTTGATGGCAGATTGGCGCTACAGTTGCGGCCATGCCTTCCGTCAGCCGAGGCGTGGGACAGCAGCCGCTCCGGCAATCCGGGTGGGGTGCTGCTGTCGCCTTGGCGTGCGTGGTCCTCGCCGTCCTCGTCGCTGTCGCCGTCGTGCTGTTCCGTGAGCCGATCAGCCCCGCGGCGGCTCTCGCAGAGGAGTTGGCCGGCGAGCGCTGGTACGCGATGACGTTTCGCGACCGGCCCGTCGGCCATTATCGGGCGACCAATCGGCGCACCGCGGCGCGCGATTACGAGTTCGCCACCACGTTGCGGTTCAAGCTGGGAAGCGACCAAGAGACGCGCATGGAGGACCGTCTGGTGTTCGCGAGGCGACCGCCGCACGGGCTGATCCGCGCCGAGCATCGTGCCCCTGGGGCGGACGTCGTGATCATGCCGCGAACGGCGCAGGTGACGGCGCGGGGCGAGACGCGAGCCTCCGAAGTCGACGTTGAACTGACGCTTGCGGAATACCTCGCGCTGGAGCTCCGCCTGCGGGAGCGGTCGGCCCCGGGAGAGGTGCATAGCAGCCGCTCGGTGGACTTCGACCTGCTCGCGGTGGTCACCCACCACTGGGAGGTGCTCGACGCGGAGGGCGGCATCGAGGTCGCCAAGGCCGGCGGTGCAGCGACGACCACCGTGCTGCTGGATGCGGACCTGAGCCCGCGTCGCATGCGCGTCGGCGAGCTGTTCGCCCTCCATCGCGTCGAAGACGAGCGCACGGCGCGTCTGTGGGAAGCCGCGCCGCCGGTGTTCGACGCGGCCGGCTCGGCTGCGAACCGCATCCCCGTGGACCGCCCCATCGGCGACCCGGGCCGCTTGCGCCGCCTCGTCGTTGCCTTGGACCTTAAGGACGCCGCCTTGTCGTCCCGGGAGCTCAGCGCTGATCGAGACGCGCAGCCGCCGGTCGCGGCCGAGGAACGCGCCCGCGCCATGAGGGCCACGGTGCGCTTTCCGGCGCGCGCGCCGCGAATGCGCAAGCTCGCCGAGCGCGCCGTCGGGGATCTCGAAGAGCTAGGCCGGCGCGCCGACGCGCTCGCCATCTTCGTCCACCACCACCTGCGCTATCGCGATGCGCCGCCCGGGCGCACGGTGTGGGATACGCTGGCGGATCGCGCCGGCGACTGCACGGAGTTCGCGGACCTGTTCGCCACGCTGGCCCGCGCCATCGGCCTGCCCGCCCGCACCGTCGTAGGCCTCGCCTACCGCGGCGACGCCTTCGCGCTGCATGCGTGGAACGAAGTGGCAGTGGACGGCGTCTGGCGGGGCGTGGACCCCACCTGGGGACAGACTCGCGTCGACGCCGCGCATCTGCCGCTGCCGAGCGGCATGGAGCTCGCAGTCATCGCGCAGCTCCCGAACCTGCGCCTGCGCGTTGTGGAAGCGGAATACGACGAGGCCTAGCAGGCGGGCTAGGCGCTATCATTCGTCGCCCGCCAAAGATTCGGAGCTTTGAGAAGCATGAAGAGCCGTGAAGTCGTACTCGCCCGTCGCCCTGTCGGCCTGCCGCAGGCGGAGGATTTCGCCGTGCGTGAGGTCGACCTGCCGGACCCCGGCGCCGGGGAAGTGCTGGTGCGCAACGTCTGCATGTCCGTGGATCCGTACATGCGCGGGCGGATGGTGGATCGCGAGTCCTACACGTCGCCGTTCGCCATCGGCGAGGCGCTCACCGGCGGCGCCATCGGCCGGGTCGTCGCTTCGGAAGATGCGAACCTGCCGGCAGGCAGCCATGTGGAATCGCACTACGGCTGGCGCGAGGCGTTCGTCGCCGGGAGCCGTGGCTTGCGCCCCTTGGGCGAACTGAAGGCGCCGGCATCGGCCTATCTCGGCGTGCTCGGCATGCCCGGCATGACCGCCTACGCGGGCCTGCTCGACGTGGGCGCCCTGAAGGAAGGCGAGACGGTGTTCGTCTCCGGCGCCGCCGGCGCGGTCGGCAGCGCGGTGGGGCAGATCGCCAAAATCAAAGGGTGTACGGCCATCGGCAGCGCGGGCGGCGCCGAGAAGGTACGCCACCTCACCGAAGATCTCGGCTTCGACCATGCCTTCGACTATCGCGACGGGCACTTGGAAAGGCAGATCCGCGCCGGCGCCCCGGATGGCATCGACGTCTATTTCGACAATGTGGGCGGCGAGCACCTGCAGGCGGCGCTCAACTGCATGCGTCCGAACGGCCGCATCCCGCTGTGCGGCGCTATCGCCCAGTACAACGCCACGGCCCCGGTGCCGGGGCCGAACAACCTCGCCATCGCCATCGGCATGGGCCTGACGCTCAAGGGCTTCATCGTCTCCAACTTCAACCATCTGCGCGAGGACTTCATCCGCGACATGACGGACTGGGTGACGAGCGGGCGGCTCAAGTATCGGGAGACGGTGTTCGACGGTTTGGAGAAGGCCCCGGAGGCATTCATCGGCCTATTCACGGGTGCCAACACCGGCAAGATGGTGGTCAATCTCGGCGGCTAGGGACGGCATCGCATGGGCGAGTTGCTGAGGATGCCGCGGGGCTCGGTCGCCATCGGGGTGGCGGTGCTCCTCGCCGCAGCGGCGCATGGGGAGACCAGCTGTCGCGACATAGAGGACGATGCGGAGCGCCTTGCGTGCTACGACCGGCTGGCGGCTGCGGAAGAAGCTGCGGAAGAAGAGGCGCAGAGCATCCGAACCGGGCCGCGCGAAGCGGAGCGCTCTGCGGCGACCGAGCCGGTCAACGCCGACGAGACGGTGGCTGAACCCGTCGCAGAGCTCGAAGCGGCGAGAGAACCGGCGGATGCACGGGACGCCGTCGCAGCAGCCCAAGAGTCGGCCGCGACCTCCGTGCGCACGCCTGCGAAGCGGCGCGGCTTCTTCCGACGGGCGCTCGCCAGCGTGAAACTGCCGAACGCCAAGCCGCGGGAAGTCGTCGCCAGCGGCAAGGTCGTGCGCGTGCGCGTACTCGTGCTAGGCAATGTCGAGGTGGAACTCGACGATGGCCAGGTGTGGCGCGAGGTCGAGCGCGAGATCCGCACCGGCCATCGCGTCGGCGATACGGTCGCGATCAGCCGCGGCCAGCTAGGCACGTTCAACCTCGACAACCAGCGCACCGGACGGCGCACGAAGGTGGGCCGGGTTCAGTAGTGTTCGGTCGCGAGACCCCCCGCCTTTCAGGCGATGCCGATTCAGGGCGAGCCAAGCGCCTGCCAACGCGCTACCAGAGAGATCTGTCCTGCACCCCGCTTCACGCATTGGTTGAGAGGAACAACGATGCCCCGGCGCGTATAGCCGCGGCCCGCAGCCGCTTGTCGTTGGTAGCCAGCTCGCCGCCCAGACGCAGTACAAGTTCCAAGTAGGCGGCGTCATACGCGGAGAGGCCGAATTGGATGCTCAAGGAGAAGGTCGCTTGGGTCGCGTTTGCGTGGCTGGAGACATCGGTCACGATCGGCAGCAGGGCGATCTGCTCGAAGTAGCCCACCGCGCTCGCTTGCGACGCTTGGCCGGTTCGCACCAGCTTTGCCGCCACGTGAGCCGCTTCGTAGTGCCAGATCGTCGGGACATGGAACACGCTTCCGTCGTGCGCTTGGCTGAGTACATCAAAGGCATATGGTTGTTGCTCGGACTCTCAGAGTCCGGCCAAAGCATGCGCGTGTTGATGCTGTTGTCCAAGACGATGATCTCCGCTGCCATCAGTCGCGTCCTTCATCCTGCATCCGACGCAATTCTTGGTGGCTGCCCGTAGCGCCCGCTGCCAGTTGCCTGGCCTGCAAGGCGCGCAGCGCTCCGAGTGCATCGGCCATGCTCTCGGCATCCGCCGGCGCCTTGCGAATCTCCACCTGGGGCACGCCGTTGTTGGTGACGATGATCGTCTCGCCAGCGGCTGCCCGCCGGAACACCTCCGCCTGCTTGGTCTTGCACTCGTATGCCGTCACCCGGACCGTCGTTCTTCCCGCCATCGCCCCGCTCTCCCAAGGCAGAATTTGAGACTAGTCTGAACACTAGACCAGATTTACTAGCAGGGCTAGCCCCGCCGTGTGGGAGTCATCCAAGGCGCGGAGTGAGAACGAGTGTGCCCGCGCGGAACGAGGGGCCCGGTTCGGTGTTCCGGACCACGCTTTGCTCAGCGGAAACTCTGCGTACCGTCACCGGACGATCCAAGCGCGGGGATCGAATGCACTAGCCGCGCATGCCCGTCCGGGTCCAGCAGGGCGATCCGCTGCGCCAACTCCCGGTGACTCGCCTCGATGGGTGCGCCGATGTCCACCAGCAGTTGCGCCAGCCAGAGCCCCGAATCTTCCACATTGAGCATCATGTCGGACAGCACTTTGTCCAACGGGTCCATGCCCAGGGGGCTGGGTTTCGGGCTGACGCCCTGCGAGGCGAGAAAGGAGGCCATGCCTTCGAAGGGCGCATATCCGGTCACGTAGAGCGAAGCAACGCGGCTGAACGCGTTTTCGCCGAAGCGATCCACATGGTGAACATCCAGTCCGCGAGCGAGCAGGGCCTCGGCAACGCCGGCAGAGCCCTCCCAGCCTCTCGATGCGAGGTCGAGGATGGCATCCGCCGGCAGAACGCCATCGTTCAGTTCGAGCAGCGCCTCGAACACTTCCATGGGTGCGCCGACTCTCAAGGCTTGGGAGAGCAGATCTCGACTCGTGAACTTCCGCATCGGCTCGGGCACGTCTTCCGCCGCTGCGATGGCATCACTCCATCTGCGTTCGAAGGCGCTCTCCCACAGTCGCCCGACCAGATCGCCTAGCTGATCGTCGCGCTGTCCTGCAGTGCCTAGCAGGCCTTCGAGGGCGACCACACCTTCTCGCAGTTCCCGGCCAAGCGCCTCGTGCAGATCCCCGTCATGACGACGTTTCTCGCTGTCATGCCGACGTTTCGCGGTCAAGGTCAGCAAATCAGCTGCCTGGCGCGCACGACACTGTTCGCGCCAGGACTCGAGACGTTGTCGCGCGGTCTGCCAGCGCTCCCTCGCTCCGGCCAGGCTTCGCGCCAGATTCGTGGTTTCCGGCGAATCCAATGCCGCTTCCACATCCGGATGCAGCTGCAAGCCCGCCTGCTGCGGATGCCGGTCTCTCAGCACATCGAGCGTGGTCGGGCGCCGCACCTTGAGTCCCGCCGCGACAAGCATCGCCACCACAGTCGCTTCGTGTTCGGACGCCTCTGGCTGGCGGGCGATGTCGTCGATAAGGGGCTGCTTGCGAGCCGCGAGATCAAGGCCGCGATCCACCAGCGCTTGCAGCAACTTAGGCTGCATGTGGTAGGCGGCGAGTTGCGCGAGGTCGACCTCGCCGCCAAAGCGGTCCGGCCAATGCGTGTCCGCTCCGCCGCCGCGGTCGAGGAGCGACTCGAAAACAGCCGCAGGCACCCCGGCGACTACCGCGACCGCAAGGTCGTGGATGCCGATGGGCCAGTCGTCGGGCATCTGGGGGAGCCACTGGTCCGCGCTCGCCCCATGGTGGCGCAGCAGTGCGCCGAGCACGGTGGTCGTACGGTGGTCGCCAGCCGAGTCCGCCACGTCGAGCGTCGCGTCCCGGGCCCCCTGCAACGCGGGATGATCGAATACGGCAGCGAACTCGCCCGCTTCGATCAGTCGCCCCAGTGCGTCCTCGGCAGACCGCGGCAGCGAGTGCGCCACCAACTCCGGCAGCGGGTAGCTCGGACCCAAGCGCATGCCGAAATGCGCAGCTAACGGAAAGAGGTCGCCGTAGCGGAGGTATGGCTGAAGGCCGGCCAAGTCTGCAGCCAGTTCAACCGTCAAGCCGGACAGGTGGTCCGATAGCTGCTCGAACTCGTCCCGCTCCCGACGTTCGAGAAGCTGCTCGCCGATGTCCTCAACGCGGGAGCAGATCACCTCGTCGGTCGCTGCCGCAAGGTCGTTTGGCGCAACCAGAGCCCGCATGGCTGCGGCTGCATCGGACCCCACCTCCTCCTCCGGCCTGCTGTCAGGTGCATCGGTCCAGACGACCACGACAATGCAGGCCGCGACGGCGGCGGCGATCACAGCCCCGACGACGGCTAGTTGCGACGAGTTCATTCAGCAGCGCTGGTGCGGCCCGAGCACAAGGCCCACCAAAGAAAAGCGCCGACGACGCAATCGTCGCCAGCGCTTCCCGGGACCGTGCGGCGCGCGTCCATGCGCGTCGCCGGTCGTCGATCAGAACTCGTGCCGCAGCCTTGCGAACACCATGCGTCCGCGTGGGTCGTGGATGGCGAGTTCGATGTTGGCGCCGAATGCGCCGGAGAGCGGATCGGGGTAGGCGTCGAAGAGGTTCCGCGCGCCCACTTCCGCCATCGTGGTACTGCCGCCGAGCAGGCCGTCGAACCGGTACGAGTACGTGAGGTCCACGTAGGTCACGCCTTCGATGTCCACAGCCGTCCAGTTGGCGTCGATGGCCGAGTTCCAGCGTCCGCGCAGGAGCGCGTTGTGGCGGTCCTGGTTCCAGTTCACGGAGCCGATCACGCGGTACTCCGGCAGCGTCGGGATGACGTCGATACCGAGGTTCTGCAAGCCCACGGCGTCGCCGGTGTTGCCGCCGCCGAAGTCGTAGATGTACTCCAGAATCTGCGTCGCCTGCAGGTCGAAGCGCAGCGTGCCGAACGAGTCGGTGGCCCAAGTGTAGTTGGCGTAGGCGTCGACCGAGGTCTGGTCCATCACGTCCGCGTTGACGTACTTGCCGCGCACGGAGACGATCGAGTAGGACGGCGGGCCGCCGCGCACGATGTTCGGGTCCTGGAAGTTCTCCACCCAGTTGACGGCGTCGTCGCGATTGACGCTGCCCGGAGGGCACGCGCTTGCCGAGGCGCCCGTGCAGCCGGCCTGCGGGAAGCGCTCGAGGAAGTTCTTGAGGTCCGTCTCCACCACGCGCGGGCCGCGCAGGAAGGTGATGCGGTCCGTGAAGTAGTAGTTGGCGTAGTCCATGCCGACGTTCAGGTTGCCGTCCAAGAGGGCGAGCGAGAAGCCGATGTTGTAGACGTCCGCTTCTTCGGGCTGCAGCGTCGGATCGCCGCCGCCGATGTTGGTGCGGTAGGTGCCCTCGAAATCGCCGAAGAACGGGTCGTTCGTCGATTGCAGGAACGAGAACTGCGGCGCGAAGCGCTGGCTGATGCTGGGCGCTCGGAAGGCGGTCGAGAACGATGCCCTCAGCGACACCCAGTCCAGCGGCTGGTACAGGACGGCGATCTTCGGGTCGAAGGTGCTGCCGACGCCCTCGTAGGAGGTGTAGCGTCCGGCGAGCTGGATTTCGCCCTCGCCGTACTGATCGCTGCTGACGAACGGCACAGCGACTTCCGCGAAGGCGGATTCGATGATGTCCTGCGCGGTGTAGTCGAACGAGCAGGCGTCGTACCAGTTGTTGCACTGGTTCTCGTCGCTGCGGGCGTCCCACTTCAGCCGCACGCTACGCCGTTCGACGCCGACCGCCGCCGCGATCGTGCCGGCCCAGCCGTCGGCCAGGTCGCCGGTGGCGACGAGGTCGTAGGAAGTGAGCGACGTCTTCAGCAGCCGCAGGGCGTTGATGTCGATCGCGTCCGCCACGTACTGCGTGTTCGGGTAGTCGCCGAGGTTGGGGTTGGTGGCGGCGCCCGGATCCGTGCAGTTGCGGTACTTGCAGTTCAGCGCGCTCGTCGAGAACGGATTGTAGTAGCGGTACTGGTCGGGATGGCCGTCGGGAACGCCCGGCGCGGGGCCGAGTTCGCCTTGCAGGCCGAGCAGGACGGCGCGGTAGCTGCCGTTCTTGCGGAAGCGGATGTCCACGTTCTGCTGCAGTTGGACGGACGCGGTGGCTTCCCAGCCGCGGTCGCCCAGCCAGCCGTCGCTGAACGTGTAGGTGAAGTTGTGGCCCATGCGGTAGGTGTTGATGTCGTAGGTCGCATAGCCGAGGTTCGCGCCGGAAGCGTCGAGGTTCGACGGCAGGTTGCCGAGCTTGCCGAACAGCCGCAGGGCGGCGATCTGCACGTCCTCGTTGAATTCGATGCCCATGCTGGAATCGAACGGATCTGCGGCGAGAATCACGTTGTTGTCCGCATCCCGATCCGGCACGCCGTCGCCGTTGGCATCCTGGGCATAGAGCAGCTCCATGCCGTCGATGTCGATCTCGCCGTTGCCGTTGCGGTCGTAGAAGGCGGTGAACGGGTTGCCCGGATGGTCGCCGGAGACGCCGCCGAGGGCCAAGTTGATGTCGCGTACGCGGCCGCCGGGGTTGGTGGGGGAGCCGCGGCTGCGGGTGCGCTGGCGGGAGTAGATGAGGTCGGCGTTGTAGGTGAGGTTGTCGGTGACGCGGCGCTCGAAGTTGACGTAGCTGTTGAGCACCTTGTTCGGCGTCACGAAGTTGAAGAACTCGCCGAACTGGAAGCGGCAGGTGGTGCCGATGAGGTTGCCGGAGATGTTGTTGCGGTAGTTGCCGATCTCCATGCCCAGGCCGTTGCCGCCGGGGCTGGCCGCGACGCCGCAGCCCGGGTCGGGGGTGCGCGCCGCGCCGACGATGGAACCATCCTCGCCGCGCACCGGCACGTTGTAGGTGCCGGGGTTGCCGGTGCCCGAGCTGGAGAAGCTGTTGCCGAGCAGGTTCGGGCGTTCGGTCTGGAAGAGCGCGGTGCGCTGGCGGTACTCCAGGGCGAGCGTGAAGTAGCCATTGTCGGTGAGGTCGCCGATGATGAAGTTGGCCACCTGCTCGCTGTGGTCGCCGCGGCTGTCCATCTGGTGCTGGAAGCCGAGCTCGGCGCCCTGGTAGCCGGTCTTCGGCACGATGTTCAGCACGCCGGCCACCGCGTCCGAGCCGTACAGGGCGGAAGCGCCGTCCTTCAAGATGTCGATGCGCCGCACGGCGATCTGCGGGATGAGGTTGTTGAGGTTCGCATCGAGCACGCGCTTGCCGTTCATCAGCGTCAGCGTGGCGCCGCCGCCGAGACCGCGCAGGTTGGCGCCGGTGCGGTTGCCTTCCGGGTTGGTCACCGAGTAGTGCGACGCGAAGGCGTCAGAACCGTAGTTGAAGGTCTGGTTGTAGATGATCTCGCCCATCGCCGGCGTCGCTTCCATCTCGATGTCGAGGGCGTCGAGCACCTTGAGCGGCGAAGCGGAGTCGAAGTTGTCCTTCTTGATGAGCGAACCGGTGACCACGACTTCCTCGACCACCGGGCCGTCGTCGTCATCGTCGTCTTGGGCCTGGGCGAACAGACCGGCGCTGGCGAGGCCTAACGCCGCAGCCCAGGCGGCGCCGCGCAGTAGCGCGCACCGCCACGGTTGCAAAGCGAAATTGTTCATTGGGGGTGTCCCTCCTGTTCAGAACAAGCTAGCGCCCCGGCAGAGCCAGCTTCGACACGCGATGGTGGATGCTTGGCCGCCGAGGCGCGGCGCGGATTGTGCAAAGATCGCTTCCGGTGTCAAGCGCTTTCGTGAGCCGGGAGCCCGGTCGGCGCCAACACCTGAGCTCTGCGCCTTGGCGCGACAGCGGGCATCCTCGCAGCGCCCGATGGCGCCGAACGGGCCCGAGCATGGTCTCCGCTCGATGAATCGCGGCAGCTGGCGCGGGCGTGTTCGCTCGTACACGGATGTACGATGTTGAAAATGCTTGATTTTCCGTCGTCGTCGGCATAGGTTTCCGTCGACGACATGGCCCGCCGCCTCATCGCGGCGCGGCTGATTCAAGGAGACTGCAATGAACGACTCCAATACCGCTGCACCCCGCGGCGCCGGCAGGTTTCCGCAGCCACGGGTCCGGGCCCGCCGTCCGACGCCGAGACGGCCTCCCGCTGCGGTGCCGCGGCGAAGGCCGGCGGCCGACCCGGTGCCCCCGCATGTGCCGGCGAACGGTCCACATGCGACGCCCGGCGGACCAGTGCACACGCACGTCGATCCGCAGTTCGACCCACCTCCACCCCCACCACCACCCGCCAGAAGGAGCTAGCGATGGACGCTTGGGCTACCTACCACGATGAGCTGTTCCATGTGCGCCGCTCGGTCAAGTACCACGACCACCGGCGGCGCTTCTTCGAGAACGTGCTGAATGTCGCGTTGTTCCTGGCGTTCGCCAGTGGCCCGGCTTTGGTCTTCCTCGCGGTCGCCGCGCTCGAGCCGCCCGCTGCCGGGGCAGGCACGGGCGGGTGGCTGCAGTACGCCCCCGCAGTGCTCACCTCGATCTTCACGGGAGCGGCCCTCGTCGCGCGGGTCGGCGCCAAGGCCAGAGAGCACAATGAACTCAAGGTGGAGTTCATCCGCCTGCGGCAGGACATGGAGAGACGCCGCAGGGATGCGACCGACGAGGACGCGGTGGCGGACTGGATCGCCCAGCGCCTGGCCATCGAGACCAAAGAGCCGCCGATCAACCGGATTGTCGATGCGCTGTGCCACAACGAGGTGGTCCAATCCATGGGTGCGAAGGACAAGACGCAGTACGTCCGCGTGCTCGTCTGGCACCGGCTGGTCGGCCCCTACACGCGCTACTTCGACAACGGGCTGAGGAAGTACCGGGCGGACGAGAGCCGCTCCGTGTGGGCGTAGCAGGCGGAACGCGCAGTGCCGAGCGCTGCGCTATGCCGTCGCCTCCGCGTCGTGCAGCACCACCGTGCCGGCATCGCCATCGATGGTGAGGGTCTGGCCGTGGCGGATGCGCACCGTGCCGTTGCCGACGCCCAGCACGGCCGGGATGCCGTACTCGCGGGCGACGATGGAGCCGTGAGCGAGGATGCTGCCGACGTCCGTGACGAGGCCCGCGGCGTGCGCGAACAGCTGGGTCCAGGCGGGCGTCGTCAAGGGGCTGACCAGGATCGTGCCCGGCTGCATCCGGTCGAACTCGGCGGGGCCGGAGATCACGCTGGCCTTGGCCGTCACGCGGCCGGAACTCACCGGGAAGCCGCGCATGGTGTCGCTGGACTCGTCGTTCCTGATCTGGGTTTCCTTGAAGGCGATGCCCTTGATCTGGCTCGCGAACTCGGGAATCGTGCCCGGCGGGTGATGGCGCTTGCGCGCTTCGCGCAGTTCGCGCCGCTCGGCCGCCAGCGCGCCGAGCTCCGGCAGAGCTTCGCCGCGGCCTCGCGCCGCGATGGCACGGCGCAGTTCTTCGCTGACGAGGAAGTAGGTGTCGTCCGGCTGCCGAAAGGTGCCGGCGTCGACCAGCCGATGACCCAGCTCCGCCGCCATCGGCCGCAGAATGCGCCACGAGTATCCGAAGTGGAACGCCACCTCCTCGCGGATGTGGTTGTAGCGGCGCGCGAGCCACAGACGGAAACGGAACTGCCAGTACGGCAGACCGTCGAGCAGTTCGGTGATCTCCTCGGTCTTCTGTAACCGCACCGCGGCGGCGCGGTCTTGCTGCTGGCGGGGGTCGTAGTCCGGGTCGCCGACCATGGCCTTGAGCGTCGCGAACAGTGCTGACGGGTCCTCGATCTGGGTCGGCTCCACGAAGTCCATGCTGTAGCCCTGATGGCCGTAGGCGGCCAGATACGCGTCGATGGCATCCACCACTTCGGCGGCGTCTTTCCGCTGGCGCAGCGCGTCCATGAGGAACTTGGCCGGCGTCGCCAGCACCAGGAACGACAGTGCCTCGTCGCCGCGCACGCGCCTCGCGATCTCGAACAGGTCCGCATTCGCCTGCATCGCCTTCGACGGGATGCCGGAGAGGAACTGGCCGCTGATGAAGTTGTGCTCCGGCAGCGTCTCGCGCAGGAAGCACTGGAACTGGTCGTCCGTGGACTTGGCGACGCCGAAGGTGTGGCTGGAATTGCTGGACCAGTAGTAGCCCTCTTCGATGCCCAACTCGCGCATCGCCGCCAGCAGCGTCTCGTCGCTCGCCGACGCGGGGTCCAAGGTGGCCCACTTCGCGGCGACCGCGACCAGGCGCGGGCGCGTCACCTCGTGCCACTCCTTGAGCTGCCGATCGTTGACGTGCGTGTTGTTGAAGGCGGTGAAGGTGGGATTGTCGCTTTCCGGCAGGGTGATGCTGACGGCGGCACCCTCGCGCTCGGCGGCGAATGCGTCGAAGGCGTCGCGCTCGGCGGCGGACAGGGTCTCGCGGAAGAGCGCGATGTCGATGTCCGCCTGGTCTCGCAGCCTCGTCTTCTGGGCTTGCAGCGCGGCCTGCATCTGGCGCTCTTGCTGGTGCTGCATGGCCTCGAACTCCGCCGCATCGAGGTCCGCCTCGGTGATTGCCTTAGGCCCCCCGCCTTCGTCGTCGTCGACGAAGAACTGCGGCCAGTCGAAGCGCTGGTAGGCGTAGCCGTTCATCGTTACGAACATCGGCCCGCCGCCCACCATGAGGCTCTTGGGGCGCGAGGACTCCAGGCCCTCCGTCAGGTACAGCTCCTCGAACAGCGGACAGATGGGGTCCGGCATGTTCTCGACGATCTGGCGGCGGCTCAAATACTTCGCGGGCGGCGTCGGGGTCCATTGCAGTTCGACGGGCTGCACCGGCAGGTTGGTGATCGGCCGCGACTGCAGGATGTGCAAGGCGCCGTTCGCGAAAGCCCACTCGATGTCCTGAGGCGCGCCGTCGTAGACCCCTTCCACTGCCAGGGCGGTGGACGCCAGTTCGCGCAGCATGGCCTCGTCGAGCGACGCCTGGGCGCGCTGCTCCTCGGCGACGGCCACCGTCGCCACGCCCTGGCCGGCGTCGGCGACGATCTGCTGTTCCTTGGCGCCGATCAGCGTTTCCTTGGCCGCCAGCGTCACGCGGTCCACCGTGATGGTGTCCGGCGTCACTTGGCCGCCGACCACGGCTTCGCCCAAGCCGAAGCTCGCATTGACCACCATCTCGCCGCGCTCGCCCGTCGCCGGATTGGCGGTGAAGAGGATGCCGGAGACCTCGGACGGCACCATCGCCTGGACGACCACGGCCATGGCGACGGACGCCTGATCGATGCCGTTCTGGTGCCGATAGCTGATCGCCTGCGGCGTCCACAGCGACGCCCAGCACCGCTGTACGGCCTGCACCACCGCGTCGGCGCCGTACACGTTGAGGTAGGTCTCCTGCTGGCCGGCGAACGACAGCCCGGGCAGGTCTTCCGCGTTGGCGGAGGAACGCACGGCCACCGCCGGCTCAGAGCCGCCGAGCTCCGCGTAGGCGCGGCGGATGGCGTCCGCCGCTTCAACGTCCATGGTGCCGCCCGCGATCAGATCTCGAATGCGCTCCGACGCCGCCTCGAACGAAACCACCGCCCGACCGCCCACGGTGCGCAGTTCCGGCACCGCGAGTGCCGGCACCTCGGCGGCGAGGCCGTTGTCCGCCAGGAAGGCGCGATACGCCCCCGCGGGGACATGGTAGCCGGCGGGAACGCTGAAGCCGGCTCGAGCCAGCTTGGCGAGGGAGCGGCCCTTGCCGCCGATCGTGTCGAGGGCATCTTCGGCGGTGTCCAAGGGCAGAATGGAGTCAGGCATTTGTTTCCTGCGTGGTGGTCTTGTGGCGGGCCGGGCACACTAACCGAAATCCGCCTTGCGGAACATCCCCTGATCGCCGCGCATCCCCTGATCGCCGCGTGTCCAGTGCGCAACGGGCGCGACCGAGATCAGATCGCGCGTAGGTCTTCCAAAGCCGTGGTCAATCCGGCCTCGAACTCCGCGAACGACCGCGCTTGCCGAAGCGCGTCGATCGACTGACGTTGCGCGATGGCCGGCAGGATCGTGCCCGCGTCGCGTCTGCGACGAAAGCCCGCCTGTCGCAACGCTGTCCGCAACGTCTTCTTCGGGTCCGGCAGCCTCTCGGCCTCACGGGCATCTTTTGGCAGGCCGAGGTCGGCCAAGCGGCCCCCGTAGCCCAAAGCGTCGCGTATGGCGTCCCGATCCGCCAGCGCCCACGCCTCCATCTCACGCTGCGGACGCATGAGGACGCATCTGGCCGGATTGAAGTCGCAGACCTCCTGCATCTTGGTGCAATACGCGACGCTGCGGCAATCCAACGTCCCGGCCTGGCTCGCCCCTCCGGTGTCGGCGTGAACGAAAACCAGCACGAACGCCTGTTGCTTCTCGCAAGCTTCGCGTGCAACAGCGGCGACGGTCTTGCCACGCCGCAAGCGAAAGGTCGGCGTGGTCGGCATGTCCACCGTGAGACGGCCGCGATCGCTCACCACATCGTCCACCACCCGTGGGATCAGCGCCTCGAAGTACTCGAAGTCCGAGGAGCCTTCGCAGAGCAGGGCGTATGCCAGATACATCACTACACGGCGTCCGTGGGTTTGCGGAGTATGGCGTCTACCTCCGCACGGGTCAGACCGTTCTCGGGATTGTCGAAGACGGCGGTTCGCATCCGCGTGCGCAGAGTGCGCTGCCCACCCGGCCGGCTCGTGCCGATCACGTCGCAAGCCACTACTTCGCGATCTTCGAGAGCATGCAGCACGGCGGGCGAGTGCGTGGTGATCAATACCTGCAAGCAGGTCGGCGACTCGCCGCCACGGTATCCGGCGGCGGCGCGGAGGATTCCGACGAGGGCGGCGATGCGGGCTTCATGGATGCCGTTTTCCGGCTCTTCAAGGCAGAGCATGCCGCTGCGATCAGGGTCGTTCAGCACGGTCAGCAGCGCGACGAGTCGAAGGGTGCCGTCGGAGATGACACGGGAACTGAAGGAGTTCCGGTCGGCGAGCCGGATGCGAAAGGTGTGCTCCACGGCATCGGGCGAATCGTCTACCTCGATGCGCGCCACCGATGGAATGAGGAACGACAGGTCGAGGCCGATATCCGACAGCGCGCCATCGGGACGGTCGGGGCTCCCGGTTTCCTCCCCCAGCCTGGCGAGCACGGTGGCGAGGTTGGACGCATCCGGGAGCATTCGCCGGGGCCCCAGACGATCCGCCGGACGTCGGCCAGCGTGCGGATCGACGTGCAGGAACTGGAGAGATGCGAGCATCTCTCGCAAGGCGTAGAGGTGAGGAAACTCGGCGGTGGTGATGGTGGATAGGGCGGTCCTAGGGGACTCGGCAGAGGCCAAAGTCACCGGCCGGCCCCTCTTCCTCGGCCCGTCTTGGCGAATCTCGAATCCCACCGGCTCGCCGTCATCATCCTTGGCGGTGGCGACGAATGGTCGCAAGCGACCACCGTACCGTATCCCATGGCCGTTCCCGATGTCCGGCTGCCGTTCCTCGCCTCTCGCCAACGCCACGCAGTGCTCCCGGCGAACGTAGACGTTCTGGTACCGCTCGCGGTCGTCCGCCCGCGCCGCGATCTCGACCTCGTAGCGCAGCCGTTGGGCGCGCAGGTCGAACGCGTTGCCGAAGGCGTCCTCGCCGGAGGCGGGGAGGAGCACTTCGATCGCGAATCTCATCGACCTTCGCCGCCGCTTGGGATCAAGGCGGCGAAACAGTTCCAGAGACGTCCCGCGGACATCCTGCATCGCGCTGCGGATGTCCTTCTGCGCGAGGGCCGCTACGAACTTGATGGCGTCGAACAGGTTGGACTTGCCGGAGGCGTTGGGACCCACGATGGCCATGAACGGCCCGATATCGAGGGCGAAGTCCTCGAAGGTCTTGAACCCGTCGATCTCGATGCGGGTGATCACGGCATGGGCCAAGCCAGCTAGCGTCTTGCCGCATCTTACAGCGCTGACCCGACGTTGAGGCGCGGGCACCGCGGGCGGTTTGGCTACAATCCCGCCGATGAGCGTCCGAACCCGCGTCGCGCCGAGCCCCACGGGCGATCCCCATGTCGGCACGGCCTACATGGCCCTGTTCAACCGCGTGCTGGCGAAGTCCGCCGGCGGGCAGTTCATCCTGCGCATCGAGGACACCGACCAGGCGCGCAGCAGCCAGGGCTTCGAGGCGGCGATCTTGGACGCGCTGCGCTGGGCGGGCCTCGATTGGGACGAGGGGCCGGACATCGGCGGCCCGCACGGGCCATATCGGCAGAGCGAGCGGCTTGACCTCTACCGAGCGGATGTGCAGCGGCTGCTCGACTCCGGCGCCGCCTACCGCTGCTTCTGCTCGAAGGAACGCTTGGACCAACTGCGCGCCGCCCAGCAGGCGAACCGCCAGACGCCGCGCTACGACGGTCTGTGCAGTCGCTTGCACCCAGCGGATGCCGCCGAGCGCGCCGCCAGCGGCGAGCCACATGTCATCCGGCTCAACGTGCCGGAAGACGGCGTCTGCCGATTCACGGACGGCCTGCGCGGCGAGATCGAGATCCCCTGGCAGCAGGTGGACCACCAGGTGCTGCTGAAGTCCGACGGCTTCCCCACCTACCATCTGGCCGTGGTAGTTGACGACCACGCCATGCGCATCAGCCACGTCCTGCGCGGCGAGGAATGGATCAGCTCCATGCCGAAGCATCGGCTGCTCTACGACGCCTTCGGCTGGGAGATGCCGCTGCACTACCACCTGCCGCTGCTGCGCAATCCGGATCGCTCCAAGCTCTCCAAGCGCAAGAACCCCACCGGCCTCGACTACTACCGGCGCGCCGGCTATCTGCCGGAAGCGCTGGTCAACTACCTCGCGCTGATGGGCTACTCGATGCCGGACGAACGGGAGATCTTCACCGCCCAAGAGATGGCGACCCAGTTCGACATCGACCGCATCACCCCGCGCGGCCCCGTCTTCGATCTCAAGAAGCTCGACTGGCTCAACGGCCAGTACATCCGCGGCATGGTGACCGACGAATTCATGGACCGCGTCGCCGAGTGGGCGCTCAGCCGGGAGCGTCTCGCGCCCTTGGCACCGCTGCTTCAGACGCGTACCGAGCGGCTGCTCGACCTGCTGCCGCAGGTCGACTATCTGCTGGGCGACCGCCGCGCGTTGGCCGGCGAGGACTTCGCCCACAAGACCCTCGGCGCCGAAGACTGCCGCCGCATCCTGGATCACGCCCTGCGGCGCCTGGACGAAGTGGCGACTTGGGAGCGGGATGGCGTCTACGCCGCGCTGAAGGCGCTCGCCGACGCGCTCGACTGCAAGCTGCGCGACTTCCTGTTTCCACTCTTCATCGCCGTGGCCGGACGCGCCGTGGCCCTGCCCTTGTTCGACTCGCTGATCTTCCTTGGGCGGGACCTCGTTCGCAGCCGCCTGCGCAGCGCCATCGCGGCGCTGGGCGGCATCAGCAAGAAGGAGGCGAAACGCCTGGAGCGCAGCTACCGGGCGCTTGGCGAGGACACTTGGCGAGGAAGGCCGGCTAGCGGCTGACTTCCACCGCCCGGATGTGCTCGACGATCGCGTCCACCACCTGCGGCACCGCGGGCTCCGGCAGATCGTGGCCCATCTTCTCGACTTCGACGTAGCGGGCGTTCGGCACGGCATCGGCGGTGTCGCGGCCCGCAGCGGGAGGCACGAGCGGGTCCGCGGCGCCGTGGACGACCAGTGTCGGCACGGCGACATCCGCCAGTTCCGCGCGTCGATCGCCGTCCGCGAGGATCGCCGTCAGCTGGCGGATCATGCCGTCCGGGCGAAAGGCGCGCCGCACCGCGCGTTCGGCGAAGCGGGCGATGCCGACGCGCTCCGAGTCGTAGTGGCCGCCGGCGATGCCGGCCCACATGCGCGCGTTGGCGGGAATGCCGGCTTCGGCATCCTCTGCGAGCGCGGGACCGAGCAGCGCGCCGAGCGCGTCCGGCGTCGGCTGCGGCAGGCCGGGATTGCCGGTGGACGACATGATGGAAGTGAGGCTGTAGATGCGCTCGGCGTGCTCGATGGCGAGCCGCTGGCCGATCATGCCCCCCATGGACAGGCCCACGACGTGGGCGCCGCTCTGGCCGAGGTGGTTCAAGAGGTCGATGACGTCGCCCGCCATGTCCGACAGCGTGTAGGCCGGCGAGAGCGTCTCCGGCGCCCCTTGCGCCGCCACCAGCGCCTGCACCGCCTCGCCTCGTCCGGCCGCGGCGGAGACCGCCGGGCTCGGCCCGTGCGACAGTCCGGCATCGCGGTTGTCGAACGTCACGGCGCAGAAACCGGCGCCGACGATGCCGTCGATGAACGAGTCCGGCCACTGCACCAGCTGGCAGCCGAGGCCGTGGATGAAGACCACGCGCGGATCGGCGCGCGCGCCGCGGTGCTCGAAGTAGATCTCTCCGCTCTTGGCGATGAACTTGGGCATGGACGAGAAGGCAACCGAACGATGGAGGAGCGCGATCTTACCGAATCCCGCCGCCGCGACGCCGCGACCGCCGAGCTTGAAAACCGAAGCCCGTGGCGGCTAAGGTGCCGCCCTCATATCCGATTCGAGGGGAGTTACGGATGTCGAGAACCTTGCGGGGTGCCGCCGCCATTGCCGGCGTCGGCGAGACCACCTACTACAAGCGCGGCCAGTCGCCGGATGCCGAGTTCAAGCTGGCCCTCATGGGCATCCTGAACGCCTGCGAAGATGCCGGCATCTCGCCGAAGGAGGTGGACGGCTTCGCCTCCTTCTCCAACGACCGCAGCGATCCGTCGCGGCTGGCCAACGCCCTCGGCTGCAACGACCTGCGCTTCTCCAACATGCAGTGGGGCGGCGGCGGCGGCGGCGGCTCGGCGGCGCTGGCCCACGCGGTGTCGGCAGTCGCGACGGGCCTCGCCGAGTGCGTGGTGGTGTTCCGCGCCTTGGCGCAGGGCCAGTTCGGCCGCTTCGGCCAGGGGCCGCGCAGCAACGTCGTCTCCGGCGGCGCGGCGTATACGATCCCCTACGGGCTGATGTCGCCGGCGCAGAGCTTCGCTATGAAGGTGATGCGCTTCATGCACGACCACGGCGTCGACCGCTCGGCTCTGCGCGCCATCTCGCTCGCCTCCTACCACCACGCGCAGAACAACCCGCGCGCGGTGATGCACGGCCGGCCGCTCGACGAGGACAAGTACGACAACTCGCGCTGGATCGTCGAACCGTTCCGGCTGTTCGACTGCTGCCTGGAGAACGACGGCGCGGCGGCCATGGTCGTCGTGCCCGCCGAGCGCGCCAAGGACTTCGACCACAAGCCGGCCTACGTGCTGAGCGCCGTCACCGGCTCGCACTACCGCGCCGGCGCTTCGGTACACAACACGCCGGACTACGCCACCTCGAACTTCAAGACCTGCGTGCCGCGCCTCTACGAGATGGCCGAGTGCGGCCCGGGTGACGTGGACGTTTTGCAGTGCTACGAGAACTTCACCGGCGGCGTGCTCATGAGCATGGTGGAGCACGGCTTCTGCGAACCGGACGAGTGCAACGAGTTCGTCACCAAGGAGAACCTGATCGCCCCTGAAGGCAAGCTGCCCACCAATACCTCCGGCGGCAATCTCGCCGAGTGCTACATGCACGGCCTCGAGCTCAACATCGAAGCCGTGCGGCAGATTCGCGGCACGTCGCCGAACCAGGTGGAGGACGTCGACGTCTCGATGGTGGTGTCCGGGCCGATGGTGACGCCCGTCAGCTCCTGCATCTTCGGCTCGGAGGCGACGCTATGAGCGCTGGGTACCTGACGCCCGGGCTGCCGAAACCCGTGCCGGCGCCGGACGGCCTCGACGCCCCGTATTGGCAGGCGGTGGCCGAGGAGCGCTTGGTACTGCAGCGCTGCAACTCCTGCGGCGCGTGGCAGTGGGGCCCGGAGTGGATCTGCCACAAGTGCAACAGCGACGACCTGTCCTTCGAGGAGGTGCCGCAGACGGCGCGCATCTACAGCTACGAGCGGGTCTGGCACCCCGTGCATCCGGCGCTGAACGACCAGGGCCCGTACATCGTCGTGCTGGTGGAGTTCCCGGACCACGACGGCGCCCGCATGGTCGGCAACCTGCTCGGCGACCCGCAGCAGGAGGTACGCATCGGTGCGCCGGTTCAGGCGGTGTTCGAGCACCACAAGGACGACGATCCCGCCTACACGCTGGTGCAGTGGGAGGTGGTCGCCGCCTGATGCCGGCGTTCGCGCCAGCGGATATCGAAGCCCTTTTCGATGCCTACCCAGGCATTCGCACTGGTGCGCGGCGTTCGGCGGGCAGCCATCTGCACGAGAGGGAAGACGGCCTGCTGCTCGTCTTCGCGTCCGAGGCCGGCAGCATCGGGCGGAGCGCCGAGCTGGTGGTGGACTTCATCATGTCCCGCATGGGCACCGGCGGGCGCTTGGACGGCAAGCAGCCGGTGCAGGACGGGGCGCAACACGCCTGCGAGTGCCACCCGTCGGACGCCCGCTTCTTCCCCTGCACGCGCGCCCAGGCCGCCGTTTGCCTGAGGGCGCTCGGCTACGCCATGCAGACGCGCTATCCGCAGGACCTGCGCCCCGCGCCGGACGATTCCGCGCTGTCGCGCCTGCTCGGCCGCGCCTTCGAGACCTTCTGCAAGGACTACGACCGCTTGGGCGGTGCGGACTCTTCGATGCCGTCGCTCGGCGTGTGGTCGAACGTCTTGCGCGCGATTCGCGACGACGGCCTGGCGCTCAGCGACCTGCCGCGGCGCAGCGTTCTGTCGCGGCGCGGTGCGCGGGCGGTCGTTCGCGACCTCGAACGCTTGGGTTGGCTCGTGCAGGAGAAGCGGGACCGCGGCGCCACGCTGCTGCGACCGACGGCCGCCGGCCGCACGGCGCGGGATGCCTGCCCGCCGCTGATCCAGGAGGCGGAGGCGATCTGGCAGCGCCGCTTCGGCGCACCCCAAATGGCGCGTCTGCGGGAAGCGCTGGAAGCCCTGGTTCGGCAATTGCCGCTCGAGCTGCCGTGGCATATGACCGGCTACGGGCTGGCGGATGCGAGCCTCACCGGCGGCGGCCACATCCCTTCCAAACCCGGCCCGCCGCGCATCCCCGCGCACGGCGCGGACTGGCCGGTAGTGCTGCGCCGTCGCGAGCCTGCGCCGGGCGAGTTGCCGCTGTCGGCGCTGCTGGCCCAGGCGCTTGCCGCCTTCAGCATCGACTACGAAGAGCATGATCGGGGCCACGGCACGAACCTCGGCTTCGTCGCCAGATTTCTGCGCCACCTTCCCGACGACGGCGTGACCCTGGCCGAGGCATCGGAGCACGGCGGCGTGTCCGGCAATGGCAAGACAGCGCTGGAACGCCATCTGGTGGTGGCGGTGGAACCGGGCCGGCCTCGCGATCGCTCACGGCGCGTATACCCGACGCCGAAGGCGCGCGCAGCGCGCGACGCCTACCCGGGCCTTGTCGCCGAAGTGGAACGGCGCTGGCGCGAGGACTACGGCCGCTGCGTCTCGGAGACTCGCGCCGCGCTTGAGGTGATCGACGCTGACTTTGGCGACTTGAGCGAATACCCGAGCACCACCGAGTGGTTCTTCCGCTCCATGGTGGCCGGCTCCGCCGCCCAGCGGCGGGGCGCATAGACTGCGCTGCCGTCATGGCCCCAGCGGGAGTGCTCCGCGATCCTCAGCGAGTACGGTCCGCGCGTGCCATGCGCGAAAGCGCCGCGATGCCACTCGGCTCCTGGGATGCGGGGCGGTGCGGCCATGCGCACCGGGCTTGCGAAAGCCCGCGGCAGCAGGACGGCGAACGCGGCGAGGGGACGGCGGACGGCAGAATGCCGCCCCCGCAACGACGCGGTCGCATGATGGGTGCGCGTCCGCGCAGCGGGCGGTTCTTGGCGCTGGCTGCCACCACCTTTGCGGCAGCCCTGTTCGCGGCCGACCGCACCAGGGACGGCCGGACCGACGAAGGGCTGCTGTGGAGTCGAATCGAGACCTTGCTGGCAACGTCGGTCGCCAGCGCGCGCGAAGGAGACTTGCCTGCCGCGTGGGCGAGCCAACGCCGAGCGCTCGAGTTGGCCGGGGACTCCGAGCTGCTGGCACTGCGGCGCGCGGCGTACTGTAGGCGGGCGCACTGTCCGAGTATCCACGATCTGGCGCGGCTGCTCGGCAAGCCGCGGTCGGCGCTGGACTCTTTGGCGGGCGCCTGCCCGGACATGAGCGATCACCGGTGCAAACGCTGGGCCGCTACGCTCCGGGAAGGCGCGGCCTACTTGGGTGCCGAGGCAGAAGAAACGCCGCCGGCGCAGGTCGTGGAGATCGAACTCCTCTTCGCCGACGAGGACGACCCGCGTCCGTGGACCGTCGTGGAGGTCGGCGGCGAGGCGATGTGGGCGATGGTGGACACCGGGGGCGTCAGGTTCAACCTTCCCGTGAGTTGGGTGGGGCGTGAGAGCATCGAGTTCCTTCCCGTGGGCGGGTTTTTCCACGGCGTGGACACGGATGGCGTCGTTCGTCGGGGTCGCCACGGCGTGCTGCACGGATTCCGACTTGGGACATTCGATCTTGGTCGGATAGCCGCCATGCTCAACTCGGGCAACGTGAATACGCACTTTGGCATGGATGTGCTGCTGCGCTACGACGCCCTGTGCTTCGAGTGGCCTAGGGAACCCACAGGCATCGGCCGACTGCACTTGGGGTCGCTCGGGCCCTGCCGGGCAGCGGAAGCCGCCGAAAATGCCTCCCTGCTGCCGCGCACCGGGCAGCCGCTCGTCGAGGTCGCATTGAACGACGGGACGCGCGAGCATGTGCTCGTCGACACGGGCGCAATAAGCACCGACTGCAAGGAGGGATTCCTGGCGCGGTACGGCGAGGCGCCGCTCCGGTTCGGTACACATCCGGCGCTCTCGGCCCAAACATGCTCGGAGAACCCCTTTCCCGTTCATCCTGCCCAGCACTTCGCCATCGCCGTAGGGATGGACACTCTCCTCCAGTTCGCTGCCTTCGGCTGGGAACTCGAACCGTTCCGCATGTACTTCCTGCCGAAATCCGAAACCACGCTTGCAGAGCCGCCGGCAGACGCCCCATGACGCTGAAGGCGAGGGTCGGCAGCGCAGTCGTTTGCGATGTATTGCTTCGCAACGACGTGCGCCGCATGATTCGTGAGCGTTCAACCCGTTCGAGCAGTGGGCGGTTCTTCGGCCTGCTAGCTGCCGCCACCTATGCGGTCGCTTTGTTCGCAGCCGACCAAGGCGGCAGTCGGACCGACGAAGAGCGGCTTTGGGAACAGATCGAGCCCCTGCTCGCGGCTACCGTGGGGAACGCGCGCACTGGAGACTTTGGCGCCGCATGGGCGAGCTATCGCCGAGCGCTTGTGCTGGCCGGCGACTCCGAGCTGCTGGGCTTGAGGCGGGCAGCCTACTGTCGGCGGGAGGGCTGCCCCCTTGTCCATGATCTGGCCCAGATGCTGGGCAAGGCGCGCTCCGAATTGGACTTCGCCGCGGACGCTTGCACCGACATGGCCGACCACCGGTGCCGGCGCTGGATCGCCGCGCTACGAGAGGGCGGTACGTATCTGACGGACTCGGCCGTGGATGCTGCCGCTGCGCAGGCGGTTGAAATCACCCTCCACTTCGCCCCGGACGGCGACCCGAGACCTTGGACCGTTGTGGAGTTCCGCGATGAGGCTGTTTGGGCGATGGTCGACACCGGGGCATCCAAGCTGTTCATCCCCGAGAGTTCAGCGCAGGAAGCACACGTCGACTTCCGCCCTGTAGGCAGCTCCTTCCACCGGCAGCACACCGATGGCGTCCTCCGTCGGGGTCGCCTAGGGGTTTTGCATGGCTTTCGACTGGGGACGCTGCACCTCGAACGGGTTGCCGCCTACCTTGCCTGGGATGCCGTCAATCCGCTGCTCGGCATGAACATACTCCTGCGCTACGGGGCCGTGTGCTTCGTATGGCCAGAGGAGCCGGAGAGAACGGCCACAGTGCATCTTGGGGAAATCGGGCCATGCCGACAGGGCGAGCTCGCTACTCGCGCCTACCTGCTGCCGCGGACCGGGCAACCCTACCTGGAGGTCGCTACCGACGACGGTGGGATGCTGTCGGTGCTGGTTGACACGGGTGCGATCAGCACGTTCTGCAAGGACGAGTTTCTGAAGGAGCGCGGGACCGTGGCGCTCCGATTCGGTGAGCATCCGACCCTGTTGGCGCAGCCTTGCTTGGACAACCCCTATCCGATGCAACCGGGCAGCCATTTCCCTGTTGGAATTGGGATGGACACGTTCCTGAAGTTCAAGGCATTTGGCTGGGAACTCGATCCGTTCCGCATGTACTTCCTGCCGAAGTCCGAAACCAAGCTTCCGGATCCGCCGGCGGACGCCCCATGACCGCTCCGCTCTTCCGGGAGGAGGCGTTGCGCCGCTTCCGAGTTCAACCGGGCAGCCGCCGCGGCCGTAGGACGGCGGTGCTTGAGGAGTACTCGTAGGAGAGGTGCCGCCCGCAACAACGCGCTCGGATATAGTGTGCGCGTGCGGCGGACGATCCTTCGCCTTGCAGGATGACGACCTGTTCGCCGGCCGCGGCTGGTCCTCTTGGACGAGGCCACCGCGAACCTCAACGACGAGCTGAAGCTGCAGGTCTTGGCGGGCGTGCTCTCCTTGGGCGTGACGGTAATCGCGGCCAGCCACGACGAGTTGGTGCTGGCGCGGGCCGACTGGCGCATCCGGCTCGAAACGCCCAAGCAGCCGTGACTCAGCCCGCTGCTGCTCGATAGATGCGGAAGCACTTGCCAGTGGCGGGCGTCATTCCGGCTCGGCTTCTCCGCATCGCCGCAGCGTACCGGGTGCCAACGGCAATGCGCCCGCGTGGCGCACTTGCACCGCACCCTTGGCCTCATTAGTCTGCTCGTCCCGTCGTTCCGGGCGGGGGGGTGAAGTGAGAGTTCGAGGGGGAACCATGTTGAGGGCAAACATCGCGGTCTTGGCGTTGGCGGCGGTCGTGCCGGTCTCTGCCGGCGCGCAGGAGCAGGACACCGACCGTACGGATCGGCGGTCGCTCATCGAGGAGGTGATCGTCACTGCCGAGAAGCGGGAGGAGTCGGAGATGACCGTGCCGCTCGCGATCACGGCATTCGATGCGCTCAAGATCGAGAAGCTGAAGATCGAAAACGTCAACGACCTCGCGCTGATGACGCCGGGCCTGGAGGCGACCACCCACGCGCACAACAACATGTTCACCATGCGCGGCGTCGGCACGACGTTCAGCGCCTTTCACCTCAGCGAGTCTTCGGTAGCCGTCTATCAGTCGGGGCTCGCGGCCTTGGCGGGGCGCACGGCGGGGATCGACACCGACGGCTTCGACATCGAACGGATCGAGGTGCTGCGCGGGCCGCAGAACACGATCTACGGGCGCAACGGCGTCGGCGGCACGATCAACTACGTGCGCAAGCGGCCCCAGGCGGAGTGGGGCGGCGAGCTCCTTAGCGAGCTCGGCAGCAGCGCCAACCGCAGGTTCGGCGTGGCCCTCACGGGTCCGGTGGATATCGCGGGGCTGGGCGAGCATCTCTCATTCCGGCTCACCGGCCACACGAACAAGCGCGACGGCGGGCAGCGCAACCTCGGCGAGCCTGGTGCGAACCAGATCTGCGATCTGGGGGCATGCACCGGCGCCGACATCGACAGCGTCGACAACTGGACGCTGTCCCCGCAGCTCGAATGGCGCGGCGAGAACTGGACGCTGAACCTGCTCGCAGGCTGGTACGAGTCCGACCGCCTGATGGGTCGCAACACCCCCGGGCAGTTCCCGCCGGGCGTGTTGCCGGCCGGGCTGCGCTTTCCGACCCACATCAACGACGGGGTCAGCGGAAGCGGCGTGCGCGAGATGGCGTCGTACTACGGCTGGGACGCGAAGATCCCGACCAGCGACGGCGCAGTGCAGTTCAACCGCGATATGACGCATTGGGTGGAGTCGTCCAACGTGGTCGCCACCTTCGAGTGGAACGTCACCGACAACGTCTCGATCCGTTATCAGGGCGGGAGGTCGGACCACGCGGACTGGCGCTATCGGGACGGCGACGGCACCGACCGCAGCGGCACGCCGGGGTACATGAACCCGGGCGATCCGAGCGTCTGGCCGCGCGCCAACGACAACGGCGGCCCGTACCGCGACCGACTGACCATAGGCAGCAACGACTACGACGTGGAGCAGCACGAGCTGCAGCTCACGGCCCTGATGGGAGACAACGTCGAAGTGCGCCTTGGCCTCTTCACGCTGAGTGTGCAGAGCCTCGGAACTTTCGACAGGAAACACTACGAAGACGCCTCGTTCTACACCTCCACGCTCGACCAGCTGCGAGCGCTGCATGCCGCCGGAGGCGCCCCCGATCTCGGTGCCAGCTTCCCCTCGGGCTCTTGCGAAGACATCCTGATGGCGCAGTTCGGCCAAACCTCCATCGATGCCGCGATGGGCGCGCCGATCCGGCCGCTCAGCGGCGCCGAGCCGGGTTCTGCGGAGAACAGGATGGGTTGGATTCCCGGCTACCTGACCTGCTACGACAAGGACGGCGTCGGTGGCGGAACCGCCGGACTCAACAGTGCGGATTTCGCTGGCGAGCAGTACATGGCCCAGGATCAGATGTCGGTGTTCGGCGAGGTCAACTGGCAGATCGCGCCCGAGTGGAACGTCTCCCTCGGCGTGCGCTCGATCGAGGACGAAAAGCCGAGCCACGAGTTCCGCAAGATCAGTCTCCACCGGGTGTTCGCCACCGCCTTCAACCCGTTCGCCTCCAGTGCCGACATCACGACGCTGGTGCCCGCCGGTGCCGGGGGCCACTGCAACGATTCCGGCTTCCTCGAAGAGGAGGAGATCAGCCGCGAAGACTGCCTGTGGGACGTCTTCTACGAAATGAACGGCGTCGAAGCGCCGCGCTGGCTCCGCGTGCTCCGCACCCAGGCGACGGTTCTGGAGTTCGACGCCGTCGTGTTCAACTTCGATGTGGAGCACACGCCTCGCGAGAACCTGTTCCTGTTCGCCCGGATGGCATCCGGCTACCGCTCCGGCGGCACCAACCCGATTCTGTCGGTGACCGAGGACTTCGTGCCGTTCCAATTCTACGACTCGGAGGATCTCCTGACTTGGGAGGCGGGCATCAAGGCCACTTTCCCGGAGCTTGGCCTTCGCGTCATGTCGTCGGCCTATCTCTACAACTACGACAACTACATCGCCAACGTCGGCATAACGCTGTGTCCCGACGAACCCTGGGATTGCGCCGCCGAGCCGAACGTCAACTACGGCGAGGTGCGGATCACCGGGGTCGACTTCGAGTTCGCCTGGGACGTGCCGGCGATCGACAACCTGACGCTGTTCGGCTTCGTCGCCTACAACGCTGGCGAAGTGCTCGATCCCTTCGTGCTGCCGGAGTATGTCTGGACCGGCAACGAGGACATCGCCCCCGATGCGCAGTACCAGTACTTCCTCGGCAGCCTGACCGGCAACAACCTGCCGAACAACCCGCGGACCAAGTACAACCTCTCCGCGGAGTACACCGTCCCGTTCGCGGGCGGATCCGACATCGCTTTCCTAGGCGTCTATTCGTGGCGCGGCGGATTCGACGCCTACGTCTCCAACAACGACAACGAGAAGTCGCCCTCCTACGACCGCTTCGACGTGAACGTCACCTGGACTGCGCCCGGCGCCAAGTGGTCGGTTTCGGCATTCGGCCACAACGTCTTCAACGAGCAGGAGGTGGAGCTCTTCGAGTACGTCGGCTACGAGTGGGAGGATCCGGACACCGGCGAGGAGGTGTTCGTCCTAGTCGACGACCCGTTCGTGTCGGGTTGGCGGTATTGGGGCGCGGAAGTCCGCTATCGATTCTGAAGGGCGCGCGGCCGGCCGGCAACCGGGCCGGCCGCGCCGCGCCGTAGCAGCGGCTGCGCCGGCACCGTCGCAGCCGCCGGGCGAGTTCGACGGACGCCTGGACCTCAAGGGTCTCGGGCGCATCTACGTCGCCACTTGGCCGTACATCCTCCCGCAGCTCGGGCACTTCCTCGCGCTCCTGGCGCTGAACCTCCTCCTATTGGGCTTCGGCACGGCGGTAGGTTTCCTCGGCATCGACGTGCTCATGGACTCCGTCGGTCGCGCCGAGCCGCTGTCGGGCACGCAGGCGCGGGTAATGCTGCTCCCCGACGCCGGCTACGTGGACGTTGCGGCGCTCGGCGAGGCGGCGCGCCTTGAAGTGCTGTTTCGCTTCCTGATCGTCTCGGCCGTCATCATCGTCACCACCACCAGCGCGTTCAGGCTGCTGGCGATGTACAAGGTCTGGATTCTGCAACGCGTCAATCAGGACCTGCGCGTCGCCATGGTCCGCAACGCGGAGGAACTCAGCCTTAGGTTCCACTCCCGGGCGTCGGTGGGCGACAGCGTCTACCGGGTCTTCCAGGACAGCGCCATGGTGACGGCGGTCGTGGACCATGTGGTCGTCCAGCCGATCATCGCGATCGCGATGATGGCGCTGCAGCTGGCCGTCGCCACGCTCTTCAGCCCCTATTTCGCGTTTCTCATGCTCATCGCGTCCGTTGCCGTTGTGGTCCTCGCCCTCGGCGTGACGCCGAGACTGCGCACCTTGAGCCGTGCCGCCCGTCGCGCCAATGCTGCCCTCTTCACCCGCGTCCAAGAGACCTTCCAAGGCATCCAGGCGATCAAGGCGTACGGCTTCGAGCATGCGAATATGACGAGGTTTCGGGGCGACTCGGCGGCGGCCATCGATACGGCGTTCGCGCTCAGGCGCGACTTCGCGGCGCTCAAGGTGGCGGTTTCCTATCTCTTGGCGCTGCTCCTGTTCGCCACCGACTATCTCGCGACGCGGTTCGTGCTGGAAGAGGGGGCCGTGTTCGGCGCATCCCTGCTGGTGCTGTTCGGGATGTCCGTTACGCAATGGACGGTGGCCGTCCATCAGGCCCGTCGCGGTCGGATCGGCGCCTTCGCGCTCCACTTCGAGGATCTGCTGCGGGTGTGGTGCTACGCCCAGGACATGGCGGTCGGTCTCGAGCGCGCGTTCTGGCTGCTGGCGCAGCGGCCCGAAGTGAGCGACCCCGCTGAAGCTGCGCCGTTCCCGCGGGTCCGCGAAGGCGTTCGATTCCGCGGGGTGCGCTTCGGTTATGCACCGGAAACGCCGGTTCTCCGGGATTTCGAGTTCTTCGCTCGAACCGGCGAAGTCACCGCCCTCGTCGGCGAGTCCGGTACCGGCAAGTCCACCGCGATGGCGCTCCTGCTGCGCCTGTTCGATCCGGACGAGGGAAGCGTTGCCATCGACGGCGTGGACCTCAAGGCGCTGCGCGTCGCGGACCTAAGAGAACGCGTCGCCATCGCGCTGCAGGAAAACGTGCTCTTCCCCGTCTCCATCGCGGACAACCTGCGCTACGCGACGCCGACGGCGACCGACGCCATGGTCCGGGAAGCGGCGCAGATCGCGTGCGCAACCGAGTTCATCGAAGAACTACCGGAAGGCTTCGAGACGGTGCTGGGCGTGGGCGGGGCGCTGTTGTCCACTGGGCAGAAGCAGCGGCTTTCCATCGCCCGCGCTCTGGTCAGGGGCGCCCCCATCCTCGTGCTGGACGAGCCGACGGCTTCGCTGGATGCGGATACGGAGGGGCGGGTGCTTGCGAACCTGAGAACATGGGCGGCCGGCAGGGTCGTCATCGTTATCACGCATCGCCTGTCCACCATCCGCGACGCTGATCGAATCGCGGTTCTTGCCGGCGGCAGCGTGGTCGAGTCCGGCACGCACGACGAATTGATGGCGCGTCGCAGCCGCTATCGCGAGTTGGTGGCCGGGAGCGGGGCGCGTCGTGGCTGAGCGCTATCACGACCGCTTGGACGTCCGCACGGCGCTTACCGGTGGCGATGTCATGGCGCTGCTGGGCCGGGCGCTCGGCGATCTGTGGCCGGAGCGGCGTCTTCTCGCCGCCCGGGCCGGACTCATCGTGCTGATCTACGCGCTGGGCCTGCCGCTGCCCTGGTTCCTGAAGATCCTGATCGACCACGGCGTCATGCAGCAGCCCATACCGCCGGACGGCGAAGGTCTCCTGTACCCTTTCTTCATGGCGGGATTTCTCGAATCCGCCTCCGGCATGGACCCGCTCGCGGTCACCGCCTACGCCCTTGCCGTTCTCGCCGTGGTTTTCCTGCTCGTCGGCTACTCGGGCAACACGATGCTGGAGGCGAACCTGGCCGAAGGCGCGGACGTGGCGACGCGATCCGAGAACAAGATCAGCGCCGGCCACAGCGCGGCGCACGGACTCATTGGCTTTCTCGATCTGTGTCTCGCCATCCGCTTGTCGCAACGCATCACCCACAGTGTGCGGGGCCGACTCTTCTCGCGGCTTTCGCGGCAGCCGATGACAAGCCTCAACCTGCAACGCTCCGGCGATGCCATCTTCCGCGTGCTGCACGACGCGCCATGCATCGCCGGCATCTGCTATGCGCTGACGCTGAGTCCGCTGGCCATGGTCATCAGCGTCGGCGCGAACCTGTGGGTGCTGACCGCGGTCTACGGCAACGTCGCGCCGGAACTGGTGTGGATCGGTTTCTCGGCGGTGGGGCTGACCTTGCTGGCGACATCGCCGCTGGCCCGCTGGGCGCGGCGCGCCAGCCAGGCGAGCCGCGCCTCCGGCAGCGCCACCACCGACGAGGTGGAGGAAGGCCTCAAGAACGTCGCGGCGGTGCAAAGCCTCGGCGGCAGCGAACGGCACCGCGAGCAGTTCGCCGCTGCTAGCCGCGAATCCTTCCGACAGAGCCTGCTTCTGGTTTGGGTGGCGAACGCGGTGGAGTGGATCGCGGAGAACGTCCACCTGGTCTTCGCCACGGCGGGCTTCTGGGTGATCTTCACCGGCATCGTGCGCGGCGAACTCACCTTGGGCGATGCGCCGGTGGTGATTCGCATGTACAGCCTGCTCTACGAGACGGCCATGCAGTTCGGCCGCATCTGGATCGATCAGCAGGACAACGCCGCCGCGGCGCGACGGGTGTTCTTCGCCATGGACCAGGAGGAGGATGGGGCGTCGTCTCGCCGCTCCCCGATTCCGCGGCCCGAGGCGAATCTCTCGCTGCGTTTCGAGGGTGTCGGCTTCCGCTACGCGGACGGGCGCCGCGCTCTCCAAGATGTCAGCTTCGAGACCCGGCCCGGCGAAACCTTGGCACTCGTCGGCCCGAGCGGCGCAGGCAAGACGACGCTGGCCCACATGATCCCGGCATTCCTGATCCCTACCGAAGGTCGGCTGACCCTGAACGGCGTCGACATGGCGGAACTCGACACCGTGGCGCTGCGACAAACGGTCGCCTACGTTTTCCAGGAGCACCAGCTGCTGACCGACACCGTGGCCGCGAACCTCCGCATCGCGAAACCCGACGCCACGATGAGCGAAATGGAACGCGCTTGCGAGCTTGCCGGCGCGTTGGATTTCGTCCGCGCCATGCCCGATGGATTCGCATCGAGAGTCGGCCGCGGCGGCGGCACGCTGTCGACGGGCCAGAAGCAGCGCCTGTCCATCGCCCGCGGTCTCTTGCGCGAAGCGCCGATCCTGATTCTCGACGAACCGACCGCCGCGCTCGACTCCGAGACGGAGCGTGCCTTGCTCGAGGCCCTTTCCGCTACCCGCCAAGGCCGCCTGACCATCGTCATCGCGCACCGTCTGACGACCATCGAACGCGCCGACCGCATCGTCTTCCTGCACCGGGGGCGAGTCGTCGAGGCTGGCAGCCACGAAGAATTGATGGCGACCCCGGCCGGCGCCTACCGGCGGTTTGTCGAGCTGCAGGCCGATGTCGCCGAGCGAGCTTGAGCGACGAGGATCAGGCTGAAGTCCCTCTACCCGTCGGTAGAAAAGTGATAGCGGTGCTAGTAGACAAGGGCCCCAAGGTGTAAGTTGGCATTCGTCCCGTGCGGTCGGTCTGGATGAGGAGGGAGCGGCCATGGAGCGAAACTGGCGAGGCTGGGCGCAACTTGGCGGGATCCTTGCGGTGGTCATAATCGCGGTGCTCCTCGCGCGGCTGCCCTCGGAACCCGCTTGGGAGGTCGAATCGGCGCCGGAACGGGGTGCAGTCGCCGTTCCGGTCGACGTGATAAAGCCCGAACGCGCGCCGCATTCCGTGTCGGTTCGACTGAACGGCTCCGTGCTGGCGGAAGGCGCCGTGAGCTTGGCCTTCCCGGTGGACGGACGCGTCGCCGATGTCTCCACGGCGTTGCGTACGGGTGGCTCTTTCTCCGCCGGCGAAGTCCTCCTGAAGCTCGACGACCGCCTGCTCGCACACGCCTTGGACGCGGCCGAGGCTGAGGCACGGGCCGCGGCCGCGAAGCTTGAGAAGAAGCAGGCGCAAGGCGCGGCGGGGCGCGCCGACTACCTGCGCTCGAACCCCGGCGCCACCGTCCCGCCGCTTGTCGAAAAGACGCCCCAGATCAAGCGCGCGCAGGCGCTTGTCGATCACGCACAGGCCCGCGCCGCGTCCGCCAGACTGTTGCTGAGCTTAAGCGAGCTGTCGGTTCCGTTCGACGGCCGGTTGGCCATCCCCTCCCCGATTGCCGTTGGCGACCTGCTAAGGCGCGGCCAGGTCGTCGGCTCGGCGTTCCGCGTGGATGCGCTGCGCATCACGGCCACGATCCCGACCGAGGATGTGGAGCGCCTGTCGCCCATCGTCGGGCGCGAGGCCACTGTGGACCTCGGCGCTTCGACGCTGCCGGCCCGGGTCACCGCCTTGTCGGCGACCGTCAATGCCGTCACCCGGGCCGCCACCGCAACGCTTCACTTCGCCGAGGAAGCTGCGCTGGCAACCCTGCCGCCGCCCGGTGCCTTTGCCCAGGTCGAGATTCGCGGCGACACGCGCGACGACGTGTACCTCTTGCCGGCGCGGGCCGAACACGATGGCGGCACCGCGTGGGTCGTCGCCGACGGCGCGTTGCGGTCCGTCCGCCCGCACACCCTGGACCGTACCCGCGGAGGCTGGCTGGTCGAGGCGTTCGACGCCGCCGAGGGCGTAGTGCTCGGGCCCCTGCAAGACGCCCGTGAAGGGCTGACGGTGGTACCCACCGTGACCGCGGCGCGGGTTGCGGGGCGAGTGGAATGAGCGAAGCCGACGACATGGAAGGCGCGCCCGCGAGGGGACCGATCGCGGCCTTCGTCCGCAATCCGGTGGCAGCCAATCTGCTCATGGTCGCCCTGATCGCCGGCGGCCTGCTCGCCTTGCTGCGCCTGCCGATGCAGGCGCTGCCCGAATTCGATCCGCGCCAGGTGGCCGTGTCCGTCACCTTTCCGGGCGCGTCTGCCATGGAAGTCCAGCGCGCCATCACCTCACGCGTGGAAGAGGCGCTGATTCCCATCGACGGCATCGATCGCGTCCGCTCCACGGCCTCGACCGGATTCGGCGTCGTCACCGCTGAGGTGGCTGGTCTCGCATCCGTGGAAGAGGTTCAGGGCGCTGTCCAGGGCGCAGTGGCATCGCTGGCGTCGTTCCCGCCTGCCGGTGCGGAACGACCGGAAGTCGAGCGCGTGAGGCCACGCCGGGAGGGCGTCGTGCTCGGCTTGTCCGGCGATGTCGGTGAACGGGAATTGCTCCGGGCCGCCTCCGACCTGCGCGACCGCCTGCTTTCCCTGACGTCGACGACCGACGTGCAGCTCGTGGGCGGCCGCGAGCAGGAGGTGGCCATCGAAGTCTCCCAAGCTACGCTCCGGGCCAACAACCTGGCCACTAGCGACATCGCGGACGCGGTGCGCGATGCGTCCGCGAGCGTGACGTCTGCGCGGCTGCGCGCAGATGGCGGCGACATCTTGATCGGAGCGCTCGGCGTGCCGTTGCAGGTTGACGGATTCGAGGACATCCGGATCAACGCCAACCTGCGCCTCGGAGACATCGCAACCATCCGCGACGGATTCGCGGATGTCGGCGTCGCGAGCCGATGGAACGGCCGTCCGGCGTTGTGGCTGCGCACCAGTGGAGCGGCCGGAACCCGGGTTGGCGACATGGTCGAGGACATGCAGGATGCCTTGGCGGAATACACGCCGCCGAAGGGCATCTACTTGGATGTCCTGTTCGACGAGTCGAGGCAATTCCGCGAGCGGATGCTGCTTTCCATCACCTACGGCGTGGCGGGACTGGCGCTGATCTTCCTGTTCCTCGTCGCGGTGTTCGATCTGCGCATGTCCGTGTGGATCACGGGCGGAATCGTGATTGCGTTCGTCGGTTCGCTGCCCTTCCTTGGTGTCTTGGGTCTCGGCCTCAATCTGGTCACCTTGCTGGCGATGATCTTTGTCGTCGGCATCGTGGTGGATGATGCCCTGATCGTCGGCGAGAGCATCGCCACGGAGCGCGAGGCGATGTCTGCCGACGCGGAAGGCGCGCCTTCGAGCCGCCACGCTGCCGAAGCCGCGATCACGGGTGCCCGTAGCGTGCGGGCACCGATGGTCACGGGCGTGGTCACGACGATGCTCGGCTTCACGCCCATGCTGTTCCTGTCCGGCGGCATCTTCGGCCAGATGCTGTCGCCCATAGCCATCGTCGTGACCGTCGTGCTTGCGGTGTCGCTGATCGAGGCGTTTTTCATTCTCCCGGCGCACCTGTCGCATCCGCGAGGCTGGAGCCTCAAGCCCCTGAGTTCCGTGCAAGCCGCCACGGGACGATTCCTCGCCACGCTGCGCGACGATCTGGTGATGCCGGCGATCGTCTGGGCCGTGCGCCGACCGGGGCTCACCCTGCTGATGTCGGGCGGATTCCTGGCGCTGGCCGCAGCGGTTTTGGGGACCGGTTTGGTGCGCTTCGTCCCCTTGCCGGCCGATGCACAGCAACCCACCCTCGAAGCGGTTGTCACCTTCCCCGCCGGCACGCCTTACGAGGTCACGCTGGCGGCGGCTGAACGCATCGTGGCGGCGGCGGAGGAGTTGAATGCACAGTCGGGCGGCAAGTCGTTCGATGGCATCATGACGACGGTCGGCTACAGCGACTCGGTTAGCGGAGCGCTCAACGACACGAACACGCAGAGCCACCTTGCCGCAGTCGTCGTGCGTCTGGGGCCGGAGCGAACGGCCTCGCGCGGCCAGATTGTCCAGGCATGGCGGCGGGAGGTGGGCAGCATTCCAGGGGTCGACAGCTTGACGTTCGAGCTGGAGGCGTCCCCTGCCGAGGTGTCGTATCTCCTGTCTCATCCGGATCAGCAGGTGCTGGCGCAAGCGGCCGCGGAGTGGAAGGAGGCTGTGGCGCGGATTCCGAGCGCTGTGGATTTGCGCGACTCCCTTGCCTTGGGTGGGCGTCAGTACGATATCGAACTGACGCCGGCGGGGGTCGCTGCCGGACTGACGGTGGGCGACGTGGCGAGGCAGTTCCGTTCCCGATTCTCGGGCGTGGAAGTCAAACGCATGATGCGTGGCCGCGACGAGGTGAAGGTGGTCGTCCGCTACCCGGCTGACGAGAGCAGCAGCCTGTCGAGCTTCTTGGACGAATCCATCAGCGTGCAGGGCCAAACAGTGCGCTTCGGCAGCCTGGTGCGCATCGTGGAATTGCGCGAGTACGACGCCTACGAGAGCGTCGACGGACGCCGCACCGTGACCGTCGCCGCGACGGTTGACACCGACCGGTCAACCCCGGGCCTGATCGACGAACGGATCAGGAACCAAGTGCTGCCCGGCATCATCGCCCGCCACCCGGGCTTGGAAGTGGGCGTCGAAGGCGCGTTGCTGGAGGCCGAGAACGTGCTGGTCAGCTTGGCCGTCTTCGGCACGGCCGCGCTGCTCTTGATCTACGCCGTGATCGCCATCGTGCTGCGCAGCTACTGGCAGCCGCTGATCGTGCTGGCCGGCGTGCCGTTCGCCGCCGCCGGCGCGGTCTTCGGGCACCTACTGCTGAACTACGACCTGACGCTCGTGTCGGCCATCGGCATGGTGGCCGTCGCTGGCGTGGTGGTCAACGACACCGTGATCCTGCTGCACCGCTACAACCAGATCGCCAGGGAGTCCGATCTGCCGGCTGTCGCTGCGCTCTCCGCAGCCGTGCGGCAGCGCTTTCGCCCCATCTTCCTGACCAGCGTGACGACCCTCGTCGGCGTGTGGCCGTTCCTTGTGGCGCCCAGCGAAACAACGCAGTTCGTCCTGCCGATGCTGGTGAGTCTCGGCACGGGACTCGCGTTCACGAACATTGGCCTGCTGTTCTTCATCCCGGCGGCAGCGCTGATCGTGGAGTTGGCCCGGGACCGCTGGCTCGATTGGCGGAACCCTAGACGGGCGGTGGAGGTTGCGGCGTAACCGTAGGCTTGCGCCTCGGCCTTCTAAATTGCAGGGAACATGCAGCAGCGGAAGCGATGGAAACTGCAACTGCGCGGCGAGCCGACGCCGTCAGGGCCGAATCCATTTCGGCCGTCCGCCGAGTGGTCGGTGCGGAGGCCTTGCGGGAACGGGCCGGAAGCCTTCGGGATAGAACTGCGCGGCGTAGCGGCGGTAGATGGGCACGAACCGGTCCGCGGCGTTGAGGATGGGCTGCGGACGATAGTGGACGCCGCTCCAGATCGGTATGTCTTGGGAGACGAATCGAACTTGCTCGCTGGCGATCGCGTGCAGCATGACGTTCTTGCGCCAACTCGTCGGCAGAAAACGCAAGCCCACGATGGGGCGCTGCGGCCGTACGATTTCCCGCACCCGCACGGCCAGCGTCAGTTCCAGCTCCGTCTCGTCCACTGGCGTCGCCAGCACCCAGAATCGGCCATGCAGGTCCAAAGACGTGACCGAGTGCTGCACCAGCGAATAGCCGAGCCCGGCGACGAGGACGCGCACGGTCGGCGACACCGAGATTTTCGCGCCGAGGTATCGTCGCTCGTAGGAGAAGTCGAACGTGCCGCTCAGATAGGCTCCGTCTGTAGTGACCTCCCCCGGCCGAACATCCTGGTAGCCATGCACTTGCGCCAAGTGCGTCATGTCGGCGACGTTCTCGGTGGTGTCCTGCGGATGCCCGGTGAATCGGCACTGGCGCAGGTCCAGTTCGCTCCAAGCGTGGCCATCATCGTCTTCCAGCGGCGGCAGCGGCCACTGCGGCGGCCGGCCGAGACTGCTCCACCAGCCGAAGACCATGCCGCTGATCTCTTGAGTGGGAACCATCGCAAGGCGCGCATTCCGCGGCGGCCCTTGGGGCGTCGGCGTGGCGACGCATTGCCCGGCGGTGTCGTAGGCGAACTTGTGGAAGGGGCAGACGAGGCGGCCATCGACCACGCACCCGCCCGCGCTCGGACCCAAGTACGATCCCATGTGCGGACAGATCGCATCCGCCACGCAGATGCGATCTTGCGCGCCAAGCCAAGCGACGATCTCTTGGCCGAGCCAAGTCTTCTCGATCAGGCCCTTGCGCTCGATCAGGCGGCGGGGCGCGACGAAGTACCAGCCTTCCGGCAGCACGCTCGGCACTGCCGGCGCATCCCGCGAGTCCGCCGGTTGCATCCTTGCCAGTTTGCTCTCCATGGCGAACCCCTTGTACGCCTTTGCGCGACGGTTCTCAAGGCCGAATGCGCACGGGACTGGGCACGCTGCCTTGCGCGGGCCGGTAAACCCGCCCCTACGACCGCTCCGCGTTCGCATGCACAGTTATCTGCCGCAAGGCGCCGCCAGCGTCGGCATCAAGCACGGTTGCCGATAACTGCCGCAAGCCGGGTGTACGACAAATCTCTGGTAGACGACCTCCACGCGCGTTCACGCGGCGAGGCGCAGGCGTTCCTCCCAGTAGTCGTCGAACCAGCCGCTGAGCCGCGCGCAGCGCACCCAGATGACGGGGTTCGCGCCGGCCACGGTCCAGCGCATGCCGGTGCATTTCAGGCGCCGCCCGACGACCGTCTTGCAGGCCGCCTCGACGCGCCCCGAGCCGATGGGCAGCCCGCGCGCGAGGTACTCGTCGTAGCGCATCCGCCCGCGCCGCTCGGCGATGTACCGGGCCGCCCTGGCGCTCTCCTCGCCGCCGGCCCGGCGCAGCGCCGCCAGCGTCCTGTCGATGTCGCCGGTCTTGAGCCACCGGCACAGCCTCGTCGCCCAGCGTTTCGCGAGGTCGGTGCCGGGGCCGTAGCGGGCGTTCGCCGCCGCCCACGCGTACTCCGCCGCGTGGAAGCAGTCGACGATCGGCACCGCGTTCGGGAACCACTCCTCGAACAGCCGCCGCAGCCACTCGGCGCCGTCGCCGATGCAGACGCCGACGTCCTCCGGCCCGTAGCCCGCCGCCGCCAGCTCGCGCAGCAGGCGCCGCGCAACGGGCGAGTCGCCGCCGGCGTCGTCCTCCGCGCTCTCGATGGCGGCGAAGTACCGCACCGAGCCGTCCACGGTGCGGCGCCCGCCCTCGCCGTCCGGCTCCAGCAGCCACAAGGCGCCCACCTTCGCCTCCCGGGTGCGCGCCGCGCCGTCCTTCCCGGAGCGCCCGGCGGTCTCCGACGGCCGCGCCGGCACCCCCGTCCCGTCCACCGCCAGGCACAGGATCTCCCCTTCCTTCAAGGGCTTGCGCGTCGGAACCTTCCCGCCGCCAGAGGCCACCGACAGCGCGCCCGACAGCGCCGCCTCCCGCCGCGCCTCCGCGTCCGCGCCCACCGCCCGCGTCGTCCGCTCGATGCGCTTCGCGCCGAAGTTCAGCCCCGCCAGCTCGACCAGCAGCCGGTCCGCCTCCGCGTAGCAGCACGACGACCCCGCCAAGCTCGCCATGCGCCGCGCCGCAGGCGTCATCGAGCCCGCGATGTCCAGCGCCGCCTCGCGCTGCCGCACCGTCTTCCCGCAGCAGGCGTGCCGCGCCATCGGCAGCCGCACCGGCCCCAGCGCCGTCTCCACCAGAGGCCTCTCCCGGTCCGACAGCCGCATCCGCTCCCCGCACTTCGGGCACGACGGCGCGACGCCGTCCGACCGGTCCGCCCGGTACGCCGCCTCCAGCCCCAGCCGCGCCGCCGACAGCGCCGCCCGCCGGACGCGCAGATCCAGCAGCGCCGGATGCGACTCCGGCGCCTCCCCCGCCGCCGACGCGGCCAGCTCCGCCGCCGCGTACCTCCCCATCGCCGTCGCCAGCTCCTCCTTCGCCTCGTCCAACTCGCGCTTGCGTTCCATGCGCTCGTCGGCGACAGTCCCTATCGCCATCGCGGGCTCCTCCGTTCCTGGGTTGTGTCGCAAACCCCAAGAATAGAGCGTCCGCGATGGCCCCACTCCGCATCCACAGCCAACGCCGGCCGTTAGTGGTCACTTACCAGAGAATTGTCGTACACCCCCGCAAGCCCGAGGCGTTGAACACCCCCGCACCGTTGTTCTACTCTGTGTCGCTGCAAGGCCGACATCGCGGCTTTGACGGGTTCCACCGGACGCAAGGAGAAATATGCCCTCCCCTTTTGCCCCTTTCGACGCTCTGTTGATCGCCAATCGCGGCGAAATCGCCATCCGCGTCGCCCGCGCCGCGGCGGACTTGGGTTTGCGCACCGTGGCCGTGCATTCCGAGGACGATGCGGCGAGCCTGCACAATCGCGTTGCGGACGTGGCCGTCGCTTTGCCCGGCGTCGGCGCTGCGGCCTATCTGGACGAGGCCGCAGTGGTGGCGGCCGCGCAGGCGGCGGGCTGCGGCGCCATCCATCCGGGCTACGGCTTCCTTGCCGAGCGGGCGAGCTTCGCCGAGCGCTGCGCCGAAGCCGGCCTCGTTTTCGTTGGCCCGCGGCCGGAGCATCTGGAGCTCTTCGGCGACAAGGGGCGTGCGCGCGCCGCCGCCGTTGCCGCCGGCGTGCCGGTTCTGAACGGCATCGACCGCGCGGTCTCGCTGGCAGAGGCACGGCAGTTCATGGCTTCCCTTGATGGCGGCGCGATCATCATCAAGGCCCTGGCGGGCGGCGGCGGGCGCGGCACGCGGGTGGTGGCGGATGCTGCCGAGATCGAGTCCGCTTTCGCCCGCTGCCAGTCCGAAGCGCTGGCCGCCTTCGGCGTAGGCGATGTGTACGTGGAGGAGTTCGTCACCCACGCCCGGCATGTGGAAGTGCAGATCCTCGGCGACTCGGCGGGCGCCGTCGCGCATCTCGGCGAGCGCGAGTGCAGCGTGCAGCGGCGCCATCAGAAGGTGGTGGAGATCGCGCCCGCGCCCGCTTTGAACGACGCCGTGCGGCAAGACCTCATCGGCGCCGCGGTGCGCTTCGCGGAGCATGTGGGCTACGGCAATCTCGGCACTTTCGAGTTCCTCGTCGACGAGGCCCGCGCCGAACCGTTCGTCTTCATCGAGACCAATGCCCGCCTGCAGGTTGAGCACACGGTGACCGAGGAAGTGACCGGCGTGGACATCGTGCAGGCGCAGCTTCGCCTTGCCCAGGGTGCGACCCTTGCCGAGCTTGGCCTTGACGATGCAGAGAAGCTGCGCCCGCGCGGCTACGCCATCCAATGCCGCGTCAACATGGAGACCATCGGCGAAGACGGCTCGGTGCGTCCGGCCGGCGGCACGCTCGAAGTCTACGAGGCGCCGAACGGCCCCGGCCTGCGCACCGACGGCTTCGGCTACGCCGGCTACCGCACCAGCACGGCGTTCGATTCGCTGCTCGCCAAGGTGATCGCCTATTCGCCGGCGCCGGATTTCGGGCAGGCCGTGGCGCGGGCGTCGCGGGCGCTGTCGGAGTTCCGTCTTGAAGGAGTCGGCACCAACATCTCCTTCCTGCAGAACGTGCTGCGCCACGAGGATTTCGCCGCCGGGCGCGTCACCACGCGCTGGGTGGACGAGCATTTGGCGCAGCTTGCGGCCCCGGCCGAGGAGGCTCGTCAGCGCTTCGTCGCGCCAGCCGCGGAGAAGGCCGCCGCCGAGGACGGCTTCGCCGGCGCCCGCGTGGACACCAGCGATCCGCTGGCGCTGTTCGACCACGATGCCCGCGTCAAGGCCGAACAGGCCACGGCCGTTGAAGCCCAGGAAGCACCCGCCTACGACACCCCGGAGGGCATGTCGGGCCTGAGCTCCCCCATCCAGGGCACCATCGTCTCCGTGGATGTGGCCGAGGGCGATGAAGTGCGCCACGGCCAGCAGGTGGCGGTGGTGGAGGCCATGAAGATGGAGCACGTCATCGCCGCCGACATCGACGGCATCGTGCGCGAGATCACCATGGCCGCCGGCGACGTCGTGCGCGAGGGCTATCCCATCGTGCTGATCGAGGAAGCGGAAGTGACCGGCGGCGCTGCGGCGACCGCGGAAGAACTCGATGCGGACTACATCCGCCCGGACCTCCAGCAGACCTACGACCGGCACGCCTACATCTACGACGAGAACCGCCAGGAAGCGGTGGCCAAGCGCTACGCGCGGGGCTATCGGATGCCGCGCGAGAACATCGAGCAGTTGATGGACGCCGACTCGTTCAAGGAGTACTGGCCGCTCATCGTCGCCCGCCAGCACAGTCGCTACGACATGGACACGCTGCGCCGAAACACCCCCGCGGACGGCCTGATCGCCGGCATCGGCACGGTGAACGCGGACCTCTTCGGCGAGGAAGCCGCGCGCACCATGCTGGTCCATTACGACTACACCGTGCTCGCCGGCACCCAGGGCGGGCGCAACCACTACAAGCAGGATCGCATGTTCGAGCTGGCGAACCGCTTCCGCATCCCGCTGATCCTGTTCGGCGAAGGCGGCGGCGGACGTCCGGGCGACGACGCCAAGGGGCCGGGCGTGGCGTTCGACACCCACACGTTCACGCAGTTCTCCAAGCTCTCCGGCCTGGTGCCGCTCATCAGCGTCATCAACGGCCGCACTTTCGCCGGCAACACGGCGCTGGTCGCCTGCTGCGACGTCATCATCGCCACCGAGCGCACCACGGTAGCCATGGGCGGCCCGGCGATGATCGAAGGCGGCGGCCTCGGCATCTACACGCCGGAGGAAGTAGGGCCGATGTCGTTCCAAGTGCCGAACGGCGTGGTGGACATCCTCGCCAAGGACGAGGCGGACGCCGTGGAGGTGGCGAAGCGCTACCTCTCCTACTTCCAGGGCCGCGTCGACAACTGGGAGGCGCCGGACCAGCGCCGTCTGCGCCACATCGTCCCGGAGAACCGGCTGCGCCTCTACGACATGAAGGACATCGTCCGCACCATCGCGGACGTGGGCTCGGTGCTGGAGATCCGCGAGAAGTTCGGCATCGGCGTCGTCACGGCGTTCATCCGCGTCGAGGGCCACCCGATGGGCGTGATCGCCAACAATCCGCACCACCTCGCCGGCGCCATCGACTCGGACGCCGCCGACAAGGGCGCCCGCTTCATCCAGCTCTGCGACGCCTTCGACATCCCGGTGCTGAGCCTGATGGACTGCCCCGGCATGATGGTCGGCCCGGACGTGGAGAGGACGGCGCTCGTGCGCCACTGCGTGCGCATGTTCAACGCCGGCGCCAACATGACCACGCCCCTCTTCGGCGTGGTGGTGCGCAAGGCCTACGGCCTCGGCGTGCAGGCGATGTGCGGCGCGAATTCGCTGGTGGGCTTCTTCACCGTCGCTTGGCCCACTGCCGAGTTCGCCGGGATGAACATCGAGGGTTCGGTGAAGCTCGGCTTCCGCAAGGAGCTGGCCGCCATCGAAGACCCGGAGGAGCGCCGCGTCGAGTTCGAGCGCCGCGTGGGCCGCGCCTACGAGGGGGCCAAGGCCATCAACGCCGGCGTCGGCGGCGGCCTCGACGACGTGATCGACCCGGCCGACACCCGCTCCTGGATCGCCAGCAGCTTGAAACGCCTGCCGCCCCAAGCACCGCGCACGGAGAAGAAATACCCGTATATCGATACGTGGTAACGTCTCTCGCCGCTGCGGCGTTTTCGGGCTGACGCATCGGGCGCGATGGTCGTTTTTTGCAGACCCCCTTGAGATATGCGATGTCCGATAGCACCAGTTGGCCCATCGTCGAGCTCGCACAAGACCTGCTGAACCGGTTCTTCGGCGTCGACGCCAACTTTCATTGGGTACGTATCGACGGTCACGAAGTCTGGCGCGTCCGCCAGATCGAGACCGGCCGAACAGTGATCGTCAAGGTCGGCGTAAACACTGCGACGGCCCGTGCTTTGGCCCACAGCGGCGTCGCGCCCCGGCTGCTTGGGGTGGACGACGTGTCGGGCATCTGCGTCATGGAGGATCTTGGTGAATCCACGCTGGCGGAAAGCCTTGAAGGGGCCGATCCGGGCACGGCATCACGGGGCTTGCTGGATCTTGCCGATTCACTCGGTCGCTTGCATGGGTGGGCCGCACCGGAACCTCCTCTTGCCCGACTCACGGTCGTGCCGCGACTGCCGTTGGCGGCGTTTTTCAACATCTGCGGGGCGCTCGGCGTCGACGCGTTCCATGTGCGACGCGAGTTGATCGAAGCCGAGCGCTGTATGCGAAGCGAAGATCCGCAGGTAGTGCTCCACGGCGATGTATGTCCCGAAAACTACGTGCCTCGCGCCTCGACGCGGGTCAAGGGCAAATTCGTTGACTTCGAGGCGGCCCACCGAGGGAACGCGATGCTCGACGTGGCCTGCTGGCACATGCCGTTTCCCTCGTGTTGGCGAGTCGCCCGACTGCCAGTCGAACTGCCGCCGCGCATGGACGCGACCTATCGTGCAGAACTGGGTCGGCGGGCGCCCGCGCCGGAAAACGCGACGTTCGAGCGACTCATGGCCGCTGCCGGCAGCTGGTGGCTGGTGCGGTGCCTAACCGGCAAACGGTTCATCGAAGCCGAGGACGACCGCATCGCCGGCGACGAGATGGCGTCGGTCCGGGAACGCGGACTGCTCTGGCTCGACAGCGCCGCCGCCATGATCGCAAGAGAGCCCGAGTTCAAGGCCGCAGGCGATGTTGCGTTGGAGCTCGCGAACCATCTGCGGCACCGCTGGACACCGGTCACCGATTCGCCGCTCTACCCTGCGTTCATGCCAAGGCGGCGATCGAGTCGTGGCTAGCACTTTCCATGTGACGGGGACGTTCCGGTAAGCAGCCAGCGCGGCGCCAGCCTCAAGGGCAGGCAACCTGCGGTGACGTTGGCGCCGACCGAGCCGAGGCATTCTTCTACAGCCGCGGTTGGCGATGAGGTGGATGAGGCGGTGAGCATCCGCGGCCACTGCATTCGATTCGCGACGGTTCGATCTCACCGCTTCGTCTAGGCCGACGCCGCGGGCGCCGAAGCAGGATCGGCGACAGGTCTCGACCAGCGTGCATCGGCACCGTGGTTCGACGCCCATCTTAGATGGCGAAACTGCTTGTGAGAGCCGCGCTGCCGGACTTCCTCGAAACCTAGGCCTTGGAGGATGATAACCGCTTCTCGCGCCTTGATGACCGGGACCGACGCCATCGGTCGCCCTCAAGCCACGAGGACTACCTGCGTGCCAATGAACTCTGCCTCCATCGGCGGCGGCCCATCCTCCAAGATCATCGCCACGACCTCGCAAAGGTTGCGGTTGAGTTCCTCAAGCGTCTCACCTTGGCTATGGGCGCCAGCAAAGCCGGGAATGTAGCCGACATAGAGACCCGTGTCCGGGCATCGTTCTACGACAGCGGTATAGGTATGCATTGGACAAAATGCTCCGCTACGGTCCTCGGCGGATTGTAACGCCCGGCGCACGATGGACGAGCAGGACCGCATGGCCGTGGCGATGTTGTGCGGAGCGGGAACCGCTTCGCGGCGGTCCGCGCTCCCGCTGGCTGTGCTAGCGCTAGCGCGCGATCCGCTCGACGGCGCTGCTGGGGAGCCAGCCGCGGGTGCCGTCGGCCAGCGCGATGCGGCTCCAGCGGTCGCGGCTCTCGAGCATGGTCAGTTCCGTTCCGGCAGGGAGTGGGTTCGCGAAGGCGGGCGACGCGCCACTGCTGTCCGCCGATCTGAGGGTGGCGCCGTCCAGCAGCACGACGGCATCGTCCTCGTTGCCTGCCAGCAGGGCCGAACTCGTGGTGGCGACCCAGACGACGGCGGCGGGGATGGCCAGCACGCGGACGGCGCGGATGCGGCGGCCGCGCCATGGCACGAGCGCCAGAAGGCCGATGGCGAAGGCGGCGGCGCCGATCAGGTGCAGTTGCGCCGGCGTGAAGCGGCTGCGCCAGAACAGCAGCGAATCGAGCGCGCCAGTGCTTGCGGGTCGAGGCAGCCAGGCCGGCAGGCGATCGCGCAGCCAGGTGAGGTTGGTGCCGGCGCGTTCGTTGCCGGGCGCCGCGCGCAGAGCCCGGCGCCAGCCGAGCACGGCCCGACCGCGGTCTTCGGCACCGAGTGCGGCGTTGCCCCAATCGGCCTGCAGTTCAGCGGCGGCGGGATGCGCCTCGGCGAGCGGTCGCAACGCCCGCTCGGCCTGGGCGAATAAGCGCACGCGGCGCAGACGGTCGGTTTCCGCCAGCGCCGATTGGTAGAGAGCGCGCGCCTGGTCGACGGGCTCGGCTTCCGCTGCGGCAGCGCCGGGTACGCCGTGCAGCGCCGCGCAGAGCAGAACGACAACAGCAGCTGCGGCGCTCGGCTTGGTCGGGCTGCGCGTCCACTCCCGGGCGATGCGGCCCAGTTCGTCGCGCACGGAGTCCGCGATGGCCTCTTGCGCGGTCGCGGGATCGAATGCGGTGGTCTCGAGGCTTTGCAGCGTGCTCGTCGCGGCGCTTGAGTCGGCACCCACCGTGTCGGCCAGACGGCGCATGGCGGCGATGATGGTCGGCGCGCTCTCGCGGGCGGGCGCCCGGGCCGCCAACGCCTGTTCGACGCGGCGCAGCGCTTGGCGAACATCACGCGCCCGGCTGCGCCGACGCTGGGTGCGCGACAGGTAGAAGGAGGCGAGCGCAACCAGGAGCGGCGCACCGTAGAGCGCGCCGAGCCATGCGCCGACGCGCTCCGTGCCCCAGGTTTCGCCGCGCGTGTCGGTGGCGTCGCTGATCTGCATCTGGGCACCGAGCAGCGTCGCGATGGCGCCGCCGGGGGCAGCGACAGGGGGGCTGTCCGACGGGGCGGCTGCGGCGGCTGGCGCGGCCACCACATCCGCGGCGCCGACGAGCTGGCTCGCACCGACGGACAGGGCGATGGGCTGGCTTTCGACGGTGCGGTACTCCCCCGCGGAGGGATCGAAATAGGAGAAGGCGATCGGCGGTACCTCGCGCACCTCCGCGCTCTTTACGCGCACGGTGACGACGAAGCGCTTGGCGCCGGAGTCGTCCACCTCGCCCGCCGGACTGTCGTCCGGCACGCCGAAGTGGGCCGCGGGAAGCGCATCGGGGCCACCCAGGGGCGGCAGGCTGATGCCGGTCAGCGGGCCGCTGCCGCGCAGGCGGATCGTCAGGTCGATGGGCTCGCCCACGGAAACCACGGTGCGGCTCGCTTGGACATCGATCCCGAAGCCGGTGCCGATGGCGTTCACGAAGGTGTCCGGGCGACCGGCGACGGGCAGCGGGCGCACAGCCAGACGGCGGCGCTGCCCGGAGGCGCCGAACAGCTCGTAGCGCGGGCGGCTGAAGCCGAAGGCGTCGCGCGCTCGCCCGGCGGCAAGGCGGGCGACCACGCGGATGGGTTCGAGGTCCACCGTGCCCGGCGCGTTCAGCGTCACCCGTGCCGGGAAGGCGAAGCGCGTGTAGGCGCGACCGTTCTCCTGCACGCGGCTGCGTTCGAGCGGCAATTGGATGTCGCGAGCGCCGGCGGCGAAGCGCACGGTCTCGCCGCCGCCTGCGCCGGGTTCTACGGTGGCGCCATCGAGCTGGAACAGCGGCACGGCGAACTCGTAGCTCTCGACATCGCGGCCGAGCAGCCACTCGACGGCGACGTCGAAGGTCTCGCCGACCCACACAGGGCGTTCGGGCAAGGCCATGCGCACCACCATGTCGGTGGTGGCGGGCACTTCGCCGACCTCGAAGGTGGCCGCGGCGTGCTCCGCTTCGAGGTCGCCCTGGTCGACCCGCAAGGCCGGGATGGCATAGCGCCCGGCGGCCGCGGCGACCACCCGCCAGCGGTAGCTGAACGACACGTCGCGCCACTCCGAACGACGTCCGTTCACGATCTGGATGTGCGAGGAGACATTGGGGGTGACGCCGAGGAAGGTCACCGTGCAGCCGTCGATGGCGAGGGCCGGCGCATCCGGCGTCGGCTCTTCCTCGAAACCCTTGGCGGTCAGCGTGAGGACGAACGGCATGTCCGCATGCAGCGCATTGGCGTCCACCGACAGGGAGAGCTCGGCGCCCGCCGCGGCCCACGGCGCGATCAGCGCCGCGGCCGCCGCGCAGCCCAACCAGCGGCGGCTCACCAGTCCTTCTCCACCGGCTCGGTCTGCCCGGCCTGTTCCTGGCGCCGACGCTGCCGCTCGGCCTCGCGATCGCGGATCGCCTGCAGGCGCTTTCTGGCTTGGCGCTGGGACATCTCTTCGTCCTCCGCAGGCTGCGGCGCGGCTTGCTGTTGCTGGTCCTGGCCCTCACCCTCGCCTTGGTCCTGGTCTTGCTGCGGCGGCGCCAGCGCCCGCAGGGCGTTCTCCAGATGCTCGATGGCGGCGACCTGATCGGCGAGCACGGGTTCGAGCTCCGGCGACAGGGGCGCGGCCCGTTCGCCGGCATCGTGCAACGCCGCGCCGGCGCCGTGCATCCGGTTCCCGGCCTCGCGCACTTCGCCCGCCGCCTCGGCGAGCCCGGCGGCTTGCTCCTCGCCGCCGCCTTGACCGCCATCCGGCGCGCTGGAGGCGTTCGCGGCCCCGGCGGCGTCCGCCTGCTCGGCAAGCGCAGTCGCCAAGGCGTCGGCCATCTGCGCGTGGCCGTTCTGGCGCGCCGCCGCGAGACCCAGGGCGGCAGCCAATGGCTGGTCGGCGTCTGTGCTGTCGGTTTGCCCCTCGAACTGGGCCGTCGCAGTGCTGTCGTGGGTTTCGGTCTGCTCGGCGTGCAGTTCCTGCAGGTGCTCGATGATCGAGAAGAACAGGCGGCGCAGCTCTTCAAGGGCTTCGAGGGATTCGCCCGCAGCCTGCCGCGCTGATCCAGGGTCGCTCCCGCCGTCTGCCAGACGGCCCAATTCGCCGGCCAGCGTATCGAGCCCGTCCGCGGCGCGCGCGCGCAGCGTCTCGGCCAGTTCGTAGCGCCGCTCGCTGGCTTGCCGGGTGGCTTCGGCAGCGTCTGCATCGGCCTCTTCGCTCGGCGGCGTGGCGGCTTGTGCCTCGGCGTCCTCTTCGAGCAGCGTCTGCAAGCGCTGCATGCGGCGGGCGTTGTCGGAGACCAGACCGTCGGCGGCTTCGATCCGGTCCGCGGTGGACAGGTCGGCCAGCGGCGACTCCTCGCCTGGCTCGAGCAGGCCGACGATGCCCTGCTGGCCGCCGTAGGCGAGTTCGATCAGGCCCTTGACGTCCGCGAACTCCTCGATGGCGCGGCGCAGCGACTCGGCGGCGCGCTGTTCTTCGGGGATGGCCGCTGCAGCGTCGGCGCGTTCGAGGCTTGCGGTCGCAGAGCGCATGGCGGCGAGGCCCTCGTCGAGAATCGGCGTTGCGGCACCCACCGCCCGCATCGTCCGCTCGGCCTGCGGGTTCTGGTCCGGGTCGCGGCTGTCCGCCGCGGCGATGGCGTCGAATTGTGCCAGCACGCCGCCCGTGCGAGCGGCGGCGCTCTGCTGGCGTTCGGCAAGATGCTTCGCCGTCAGCCAGGGCGGCGGCGGCTGATCCAAGCGGATCGCGCCGCCGGTGAAGACCGCGAAAGCGCGCGTGTGATCGATGAGGGAAAGCTCGTCCCGGAGCACGGCCCGGAGCACCGTCACCGGGTCGTGAAGCTGCTCGCGGGCCCGCTTGAGCTCGGCCAGCGCCGCATCCGCGCGGCGATGGGCGCGTTCGCCTTCGAGGCGCCGGAGGCGGCGGCGCGAGTCGCCGAGGGATTGGCGGGCGCGTTCCAGATAATCGGTGACGCCGCGCAGCTGGTAGACCCGCTGCTGCTGCTCCGGCGTGCGTTGCTCCTCCGGCGTCTGCTCGACGAAAAGACGCTCCTCGGCCGCCAGATCGACGCTCTCGCCAGCCCCTGCCATCAGCGTGCGTTCGCGACTCGCGAGACGATCGAACTCGCTCTTGAAACCGAGCGGCTCGGTGCTCGCGCCCTCGGCCGCAACCGCGGCGAGCAAGGCGCGAATCTCGTCGCGGATGCCGCGCTGATCGTCGATCAGCCGATCGAGCCGGGCTTCGAGGCGGTTGCCGTCGTTCAGCTGGTCGGCGAGGGCGAGGATGCGCCGCGCCACCAGTTCGAGGTTGATGCGCGCATCGTCGTCGTCCGGCGGCGCGAGGCGCACGGCGTCGTTGAACCAGGCGGCGGCCAGGCGCAGGCTTTCGATCGCCTCTTCGGGCGGCGCGTCCTCGCCGACGTCGGCGGCGAGAGCGAAGCCGAGATTGAAGGCGGCGCGATACCGCAGGGTCGGGTCGGGTCCGGCCTCGTCGCGGGCGGCGAGGAAGGCATCCGCGGCGCCTTCGAGGTCGTCCGCATCGAGCAGCGCGAGGCCGTGGTTGTAGCGACCGCGGGATGTGAGCTCGGCCTCGTCCTGCACGGTCTCGGCCGTCGCGCCCGCCTCGGGCGTCGCGTCGGCTTCGTCCTCTTTGGCGGGCAACTGCGCTTCCTGCGCCAGACCGGGGCAGACCAGGACTGCCGCCAGCATCGCGAACGCGGCGGCGCGCTTCATGCAAGCCTCCGATAGCGCGGGGAAGCGGCCCAGACGGAACCGATGAGACAGCCGATGGCGGCGAGCACCAGCCAGAAATAGTGCTCGGTGGGCGCTCGCCGGCGCAGCTGCGACGCGGCATCCGCCACCAGCGGTTCGACATGCGCCGTCACGATGGCTTCCAGATCGATGGCGGCGGTGCCGGCGGGAACGTAGACGCCCTCCGTCGCCAGCGCCAGCCGCCGCAGCAGCTCGCCGTCGAGACGCGAGCGGACGATGCTGCCATCGCGGTCGCGGAGGACGCTCTTGGCGCCGGTATCGGGGTCCGTGATCGCGATCTCGCTGCCGGTCTCGCTGCCGAAGCCGATGGCGACGATGCGGATGCCCGCCTGCACGGCCTCCTCCACCGCGTCCATGGGGAACGAGTCGTGGTCTTCGCCGTCGGTGATGAGCAGCATCAGCCGCGATACGCCGCGATTGGGCCCGAACGCGGCGACGGCCTTGCGGATCGCGTCGCCGAGGCGCGTGCCGCCGCGCGACACGGCCCCGGGATCGACGTTGCGCAGCACCAGATGGAAGAAGCCGTAGTCGGCGGTGAGCGGCGACATCACCGCGGCCCGCCCGGCGAAGGCGATCAGTCCCACACGATGGCCGCTGACGCGATCGACGAACTCGGCGATGTCCGCCTTGGCCCGCGCCAGCCGGTTCGGCGCGGCATCTTCGGCGAGCATGCTCTTCGAGACGTCCAGCACGACCATGATGTCTGCGCCAACCCGACGGCCCGCCACCGCTTCCGTGCCGCCGGGCGTCTGCGGGCGCATCAGCGCGGCGATGCCGAGCAGCAGCGTCAGCAGCACCAGCGCGAGCTTCACGGCCCGGCGCGTGGTCGAGGCGCCCACCGCGAGGCGCGCCTGCATGGTCGGCGAGACGAAGCGGCCGAGAACGTCCCTGCCGCGGAACTCGAGGAACGCCAGCGCCGCCGCCACGAGCAGCGCCGGCCAGACGGCGTGGACCATCTGCGGCGCGGCGAAGACGATGCCGTCCATGGCTCAGGGCACTCTGGCGAAGACGGCGCCGCGGCCCAGCCAGCCGAGAGCGGCCAGCAGCAGCCCCACGAGCAGCGGCCAGAAGAACAGTTCCTCGTACTGCCGGGAGCGATCCTCGGTGATCCGGGTGCGCTCCAGCCGATCGATCTCGGCGTACACGTCCAGCAGCGCGTCGGCGTCACCGGCGCGGAAGTAGCGCCCGCCGGTGCGGTCGGCGATGTCCGAGAGCGTCGCTTCGTCGATCTCCACGGCCACGGCGCGCAGCACGGTGCCGCCGCGACCGTCCGGCACGCGCATGTGGGCGATGCCGGTGCTGCCGGCGCCGATGGTGTACACCTTGACGCCCTGCGACCGTGCGAGCTCGGCAGCGGCGCGCGGCGTTTCCACGCCGGCATTGTTGACGCCATCGGTAAGCAGGACCGCGATGCGCGACGCGGCGGGCGACTCGCGCAGGCGCTCGACGGCGAGGCCGAGCGCGTCGCCGATGGCGGTGAAGTTCTCTTCGCGCAAGGTGGTGATGGCCAGATTGCCCGCCACGGCGACGAGATTCTCGTGGTCCAGCGTCAGCGGCGCGGCGGTGTCCGCAAAGCCGGCGAAGCGGATAAGGCCGATGGCGTCGTCCGGGCGGCCGGGCAGGTCGCCGCCGCCGAGCACGAAGCTCTGGAAGACGTCCTGCACGGCTTCGAGGCGCGTGCGCTCGCGCTGGGGCGTGGAGAGGTCCAGGGCGCTCATCGAGCCGGACGTGTCCACCACCATGGCGATGGCGATGCCCTCGCGCTCGATGCGGCTGAAGCGCTCGCCGATACGCGGCCCGGCGAGCGCGAGCACCAGCCCCACCAAGGCCAGCGCGAGCAATGCATCGGGCAGCCAGGCGAGGCGCGCGCGCCAGCCGCGGCCGCCGTCCGGCAGCAGCGCGAAGGAGGAGAACAGCACTCGTCCCGGCGCCCGGCGGGCGAGCAGGAACAGCGGCACCGCGAGCAGCGCCAGCAGGAGCAGCAGCGGCTCGCGAAACTCCAGCGCGGTCATGCGGCGGCCTCGGCGACTGCCGCATCCGGCGGCTGCGGCTGGGAGGACTCGACGACGGCGCGGCTTTCGCGAAGAAACCGCCGGGCGAAGTCGAGAGCTTCCCGGGACTCGTCGTCGCCGGGGCTGTAGCGGGCGAATTTCACCCGGTCGCAGCGTTCGAGGAAGGCGGAGAGCAGTTCGCGATGCGGCGCCGACAGGCCCGCGGCACGGCGGGCTTCGAGCAGGAACTCCTCGGTGGTGAGCTCCGGCGCCCGCAGCCGGAAGCGCTCCTCGATGTAGCGGCGCACGATGTCCGAGAGTTCGACGTACCAGGCGTCGAGCTGCCCGGCGTCGGGCAGGCCGCTGCGCTGCAGGCGGTCGAGGCGCGCCCAGGCACGATCGTAGGCCGTGAGCCTCGCCCGTTCTTCGGCGCGCCTCAGCCACAGGAAGACGCCGACGCCCGCCCCGATCAGCAGCGCCAGCAGCGCCGCCAGCCACGGCCAATGGCGTTCCAGCCACGGGCCTTCGAGTTCGGCGAGCGGTCCCCGCACGGGGCGGAGCGCCGCGCCGACTTCGCCTTCGGGCAGCACCGAGGCGACGGTGAAGCCCAGTTCGTCGGTGAGCAGCTCGCGGCTTCGCGCTTCGCTCGCCGGGTCCCGTTCGTCGAGATACTCGATGCGCAGCTTCGGGATGCGCTGGCGGCCGCTCATGGGCGCTTCGAGCGTATAGCGCTGGACGTGGCGGGCGCTGCCGTCTTCCAGCAACTCTTCGCGCGGCGCGTAGTCGATGATGGCGAAGCGGCCCAAGGCGTCGCCGAAGGCGGGCATGTCCACCACCACGTCGGCCGCGGCTTCGACGCTGAGGGTCAGCGTCAGCGGGTCGCCCAGGCGCGGCTCGGCGGGGACGAGCGAGACGGTCGCGGCGATCGGCCCTTCGCGGGTTTCGGCCGTCAGCGGCGTCGCTGCGTCTTCGGCGCTCGCAGCGCTCCCCTGATCCACCGGCTCCTGCTGGCAGGAGGCGACGGCAAGGAGCGCAGCGAGAGCGGCGAAGCGGCGCATCAGCGGCGGATCCGACGTTCGCGCATGCGGAAGAAGCGCACCAGGGGCTCGATCACGGACTGCGCGGCGTCGATGGCGATGAGGTCGATGCCTACCGTGCGCAGCTGCCGCGCCAGCGCATCGCTGCGCCGTTCCGCATCCCGGCGCATGGCATCCCGGAACGCCGCGGAACTGGTGTCCACCAGCCGCCGGCCGCCGGTCTCGGCATCCTCCAGCGTCACCAGGCCGCCGCTCTCTATCTCGGACTCGCGGCGGTCCTCGATGCGCACGGCCACCACATCGTGCTTGCGATTGGCATTCGACAGCACTTGCAGATAGCCATCGTCCAGGAAGTCCGAGATCAGGAACAGGATCGCCCGCCGCGGCAGCACGCGGCGGCAGAACTCCAGCGCCGCGCCGATGTCGGTGGTGCGGCGGCTTTGCCGGCGGCGGAAGGAGCCGGCGAGGGCCATGCGGATGCGCTGCGGCAGCCGCGCCAGGGATGCATTGCCGTTTGCGGCGGTGCCGTTCTCGGTGCCACGCGCCAGCACTTCCCGCACCACGCGCAGGGCATGCTTCTGGCCCTTGCGCGGCGGAATGTAGGCATCTACCGCGTGGTGGAACAGCAGCAGCCCCACCTTGTCGTCGTTCTGAATGGCGGAGAAGGCGAGCAGCGCCGACAGCTCCACCGCCGCCTCGCGCTTGGAGCGATGCGCGGAACCGAAGTCCAGCGATGCGCTCATGTCCACCAGCAGCATCACGGTAAGCTGGCGCTCCTCCACATAGCGCTTCACGAACGGCGCTCCCACCCGCGCCGTGACGTTCCAGTCGATGGTGCGCACGTCGTCGCCGGGAACGTAGGGGCGCACTTCGTCGAACTCCACGCCGCGGCCCTTGAATACCGAGACGTAGGCGCCGGCCAGCACGTCCGCCACCTGGCGGCCGGTGACGAGCTGGATGCGCTTGACCTGCTTGACGATCTCTGCTGGCAGCATCGCTTGGGCGCGAAGTCGGCGCTTAGGGCACCTCGACGTGGGCGAGGATGGCAGCGGCGAGGTCGTCGCTGCTCCGGCCCTCGGCTTCGGCTTCGTAGGTGGGCACGATGCGGTGGCGCAGCACGTCCGGGGCGATGGTCTTGACATCGTGCGGGCTGGCGTAGTCGCGGCCCGAGAGCAGCGCGTGGGTCTTGGCGAGCTGGACGAGGCCCAGCGAGCCGCGCACGGAGGCGCCGTATTCGATGAGATTGGCGAGTTCCGGCAGCCCGGCCGCGGCGGGCTCGCGCGTCGCCGCGACCACGTCCACGGCGTAGCGCTTCACCTTGTCGTCCACGAATACGCGCCGCGCCGCCTGCCGCGCGCTCAGGATGTCGGCACCGGACATCACCGGCGAGGCATGCGGCGCACTCACGGCGCCGGCCATGCGATCGATGACCCGCACTTCTTCGTCGGCGCTGAGATAGCCCACGCGCAGCTTCATCATGAAGCGGTCGAGCTGCGCCTCGGGCAGCGGATACGTGCCTTCCTGCTCGATCGGGTTCTGCGTCGCCAGCACCAGGAACGGGTCGTCGAGGCGGAAGGTCTCCTCGCCGAGCGTCACCTGCCGCTCCTGCATGGCCTCGAGCAGCGCCGCCTGCACCTTGGCCGGCGCCCGGTTGATCTCGTCGGCGAGCACCAGATTGCCGAATACCGGCCCTTTGCGCACCGCGTAGGTGCCCTCGCGGGGATTGAAGATCTGCGTGCCGGTGACGTCCCCCGGCAGCATGTCCGGCGTGAACTGGATACGCGAGAAGCGGCAGTCCACGGTGGCCGCGAGGGTGCTGACCGCCAGCGTCTTGGCAAGCCCAGGGACGCCTTCTAGCAGCACATGGCCGTCCGCCAAGAGGGCCAGCAGCAGGCGCTGCACCAGCTCGTCCTGTCCCACCAGCACTTTCCCCACTTCGGCGCGCACCGCGTCGAAGCGCTCCTTGATGGCGGCGGTATCCGCTACCGCCTCTGCTGTCGCTGCCATGGCTGGTCTCGTCCCTCCTAATATGTGGCGTGTGGCGCTTGGTCGGAAGCGCGGCGATTCTACGTCAGCCGACGTAGGTGAAAAGGCGCCGGTTGCCACGCTGGAACAGGATGCCGACGACGCCTTCGCTGGCCACCGCCGCGTCGAACTCGCGCACGCTCGACACCCGTTGCCGATTCACTGCCAGGATCACGTCGCCGGACCGCAGGCCGATGGACGCCGCCGGGCTCTGCGCGGCCACATCCACCACCTCCACCCCGCCCGGCACGCGACCGTAGAGTTCGTGCTCGTCGGAGAGGTCGCGCACGGTGGCGCCCGCGAATCTGTCCGTCGCCGGGCTACGCGCCGCAACCGTTCGCTGCTCCAGTTCGCCGATCGTGGCCTTCACCGTCTTGCGCTTGCCGGCGCGCAGGAGGCCGATGCGGACTTCCTCGCCCACCTTCGACAGGCCGACGCGGTTGCGCAGATCCATGCGGTCCAGCACGTCCTCGCCGTCGACGCTGACGATCACGTCGCCAGGCTCGATGCCCGCCGCTTCGGCCGCGGTGTCGGCGATCACCTCGCTGACCACGACGCCCTCGGCGCGCGGCAGATCCAGCTCCTCGGCGACCTCCGGTGCCAGGGCTTCCATCTGAATGCCTAGGAAGCCGCGCCGCACGGTGCCGTGTTCGACTAGGTCGCCAGTTACATGGCGGACGATGTTGGCGGGCACCGCGAAGCCGACGCCGACGTTGGTGCCGGTGCGCGAGATGATGGCGGTGTTGATGCCCACGAGGCGCCCGTCCAGGTCCACCAGGGCGCCGCCGGAGTTGCCGCGGTTGATGGCCGCGTCGGTCTGGATGAAGTCCTCGTAGCCGTCCGGGCTGAAGCCGCCGCGGCGGCCGAGGGCGCTGACGATGCCGGAAGTGACCGTCTGGCCGAGGTTGAACGGATTGCCGATGGCGACCACGAAATCGCCTACCAGCACATCGTCGGAGTCGCCGAGCGGCAGCGCGTCGAGGTCGTCTGCCTCGATCCTGAGCAGGGCGATGTCGGTCTGCGCATCGCTGCCGACCAGCTCGGCGTCGAACTCGCGCCGGTCCTTGAGCTTGACGGTGATCCGCTCGGCGCCGTCGATGACGTGGTGATTGGTCACCACGTAGCCGGCCGCGGCGTCGATGATGACCCCGGAGCCGGCCGCGGCGGGGCGCCGCGGGCTGTTCTGACGCGGCGTCCCGTCACCGAAAAAGCGGCGGAAGAAAGGGTCGTTCAGGAGCGGATTGCGGGCCTCGGGACCGGTCACTTCGATGGTGACGACGGCCGGCGTAGCCCGTTCGAGCACCGGCGCGAAGGTGAGTTTGCCTTCGTGGGCGGTGGCGGCGGGGGCAAAGGCCAACGCCAAGGCCGCGCCGAGGGCAGCCAGGGTCTTGCCGAGAGTGTTCATGTCGCATCGCTCCTTGCGTGATCGCCCCGTGCCGGCCAGTGCCGATTCGCTGCGTTGGTCGCCGGGAAAGTGTGCGGTCTTTTGATGGCGTGCGACCGCCGGAGTTCAACCGGCGGGTGGCGCATGGGATCGGCGGCTAGAACCGCGTCGCCGAGAACGGCGCGGGGTCGATGTGCGGAGTCTTCTCCGCCAGCAATTCCGCCACCAGCCGCCCCGTCGCCGGGGCCATGGACATGCCCAGCATGTGGTGGCCGGTGGCCAGCACGACGTTGCCAAGCCCTGGCGCGCGGCCGATGATCGGCAGGCTGTCCCAGGCGATCGGTCGCCAGCCCGTCCAGGTCTCGCGCAGCTCGGCACCTTCCGCTTCGACCAGATAGCGGCGGGCGGACGCCACGAGCTGGGCGATGCGGCGGGGCGGGATGCTGCTGTCGAATCCTGCCAGTTCCAGCATCGAACCGAGGCGGAAGCCGTCCCGGAAAGGCGTTGCGCCGACGCGGTGCTCCGGGAACAGCATCGGATGCGCCGGCGCGTTCGCAGGGCTCGACGTCGTGACCGAGTAGCCCTTGCCGGGTTCGAGCGGAACCGAACACGCAAGTTCGCCCGCCAGCTGCGCGGTCCAGGCGCCAGAGGCGATGACGAAGTGATCCGCGGCAAGCGTCCCGCGCTGCGTCTCCACGCCGGCCAGCCGGCCACGCTCCACGCGCACGGTATCGACTCCGCAGTTTTCCTCGATGCGCACGCCGCGGGCCTGCAGCGATGCGGCCCAGCCGCGCGTCAAGGCGTCCGGGCGCACCGAAGCATCCGCCTCGTAGTGGAACGCGCCGGCGAGGCCAGGCCGGAGCGCGGCATCCAGCGCGGGCAGTTCTTCGCCCTCGTAGCGACGCGCGCCGACGCCGAACTCGCGCCGCAGCATAGCGTCCTGGGCGGCGAACGCATCCATGCCCCGCTGCGTGAGCAGCACGTAGAGCAATCCTCGCCGCCGCCACTCCGCGTCGATGGCGCAGTCGGCGAGCAGATGTTCGTACTCGTGCATGGACGACTCGAGCAGCGACTGCTGGTAGCGCGCGGCTTCCAGCATCTGCCGACGATTGCAGCGACGCGCGAACTGCCACAGCCACCACCATGTCGCGCCGCGCCATCGCGGGCGGATCTTGAACGGCGCATCCCGCTTCAGCAGCGACAGGGCACCTTCGCGCAGCGCGGCCGGCTCGGTCATCGGCAGGACGTGGCTGGCGCAGATATGGCCGCAGTTGCCGTGCGAACAGCCGCTGCCGACCTGCGAGCGGTCGATCAGCGTGACGCGCCACCCCGCTTGCGAGAGGTAATGCGCGCAGGCGATGCCGATGATGCCCGCGCCGATGACCAGCACGCTGTCCGAAGAGCCCGCCACTCAGCCGATGCCGTCGCGGAACGGATCGTCGGGGTGCCGCACCAGCGTCGCCTCGGCGCAGACGTACGCTTCGCCCGCGATGCGCGGCAGGATGCCGCCACCGGGCGCCGGCCGGTAGCTGGCGGTGAAGCGGCTGCCGACGATGCTCTCCTGGACCCAGTCTTCGCCGGGAGCGAGTGCCCCGCGAGCCGCCAAGCAGGCAAGCTTCGCGCTGGTACCCGTGCCGCAGGGCGAGCGGTCGTAGGCGTCGCCGGGACACAGCACGAAATTCCGGCTGTTCGCCCCCGGGGCCTCAGGCGGGCCGAACAGTTCGATGTGGTCGATCTCCGCGCCGTCCGCGCCCGTGATGCTCTGCTGCGTCAGCGCCGCCTTGATTCGCCGCGCCGCACGCGTCAGCTCGGGCTCGTTGCGCAGCGTCAGCGGCACCGGCGCGTGTTCGACCAGGAAGAACCAGTTTCCGCCCCACGCAACATCGCCGCGAACCGTGCCGACATCCGGCACCTCCAACGCGACATCGCGTCGCCAGCAGTAGCTCGCGACGTTGTCGACAATGGCTCGCGTTGGCGTGGCCAGCTCCACCGTGACGGTGCCGACGGGAGTGTCGAGCAGCATCGTGCCAAGACCCGCGCGGCCCAGATGCGCGAGCGTCACCGCCACGCCGATCGCGCCGTGGCCGCACATGCCGAGATAGCCCACGTTGTTGAAGAAGATGACGCCGGTCGCGCAGTCGGCGTTCGGCGATTCGCAAAGCAGCGCGCCGACCAGAGCATCCGAGCCGCGCGGCTCGAGGATGACGGCGCGGCGCAGGTCGTCGTGGCGCTCCTGCAGCAGTTGCCGCTGCGCCGCCACGGTACCTTCGCCGAGATCCGGGCAGCCGCCGACGATCACCCGGGTCGGCTCGCCCGCGGTATGCGAATCGACCACGCGCAGCACGGCAGGATCGGGTTCGCCGGTCACCGCGCCGACTTTCCGGGCCATGCGTCCCACCAGCGCCTGAACCGTTGCCACGCCTGGTCGACGAAGGCCCGCTGCGAAGCGCTGAGGGCATCCGTCGCCTGCACGGGATGGGCGTACTCGGCGTGGCCTTCGAGCACCATCAGGCGCTTGAAGCAGAGCACCAGGTCCGGACCTTCGTCGAATCGGGCGAGCGTCGAGAGCGCCGCGTCCAGCTCCTTGGCCAGTGCCAGTGCCGGTGCGCTGCCGCCGGCCGCGGCGCGGCACAGTTCGATCAGGCGCAGCGTCTGCGCGGGCAGCGCATTGCCGATCCCGGTGATGACGCCGGTGGCGCCGCAGTACACCATCCCGTGGACCACCTGCGTATCGACGCCGACCAGGAGCCTGAAGCGCGAATCGGCGCCGACGATGTGTTCGGCGGCGTAGCCGAGCGCCGCCGCGCCGCCGAATTCCTTGAAGCCGACCAGGTTGTCGAAGCGCTCTGCCAGGTCGAAGAACAGTTCGGCCTTGGTCTCGAAGCCGTAGTAGGGGCTGTTGTAGATCACCGCCGGCAGGTCTTCCCCGGCGCCGAGGACCGCAGCGAAGTGGTCCCGCTGCGCCGCGGCGGAAGATCCGCGCGATAGCACCCGGGGGATGAGCATCAGCCCATCCGCGCCCGCCGCCTTCGCATGGGCGGCCAGCGCGGCCGACCGGCTCGTGTTCTGGGCGCCCGTGCCGACCACGACGGGCACCTTCCGGGCCACCAGCGCCTCGACGCCGGTGCGCCGCGCCGCGTCCGACAGGAGCGGCCACTCGCCCATGGATCCGCAGTAGACCACCGCCCTCATGCCGGCGCCAACGAGTTCGGCGCCGGTCGCAGCCAGCACGTCGAAGTCCGGCGCGCCCGACGCATCGCAAGGCGTCATGAGCGCGGGCAGGCAGCCCAAGAAGACGGTTGCATCGCGCATGGCCTTAGCTTAAGCCACCGTCGCCGCCCAGCGCATCGCGACGCGGATATGCCGCCTAGGTACTTACCACGTGCTGGGTCGCCCGGTCGGGGGCGGCTGTGCGAGACGGCCAGCCCAGAACGTCAGGCGTCCGCGTCGATCATGGCGACGATGTCCGCGCCGGATTCGGCGGAGACGACGGCCAAGCCGATCCGTTCCAGCCGCGCCGGGTCCGCGATGCCGTCCAGGCGGAGGCTGACCGCCGCGCCCGCCCCGGCGCCGAACCGGGCCTCGACTAGTCGGACCAGCAGCGCCCGCTCCCGCGCCAGTCCCTGGGCCACGCCGTCCGCCAATCCCTGGGCCACGCCCTCGGCCCGGCCGATGGCGACCATGTCGTCGAAGTACCGCTCCTGCCAGTCGATCCGCCACTGCTTGAGGTACTCGTCCCACTCGTCGTCGGCCTGCAGCCGCGCCACTTCCGCCATCGTCGCCACTCCCAAGTCCAAGCCCGTGCGGCGCGCGAGCGTCCGCAATGCCCACTCCACCGCCTCGTCGCGCAGCTTGCCCGGCGCCGGCGGCCCCAGCCGCCGGACCAGCGCCCCGAGCCAGCGCTCGACGTGCGCCGGGTGCGGCCCTTCCAGCGCCGCCAGCAGCCAAGCCGCATTGTCCTCGCGCCCGTCCGCGGGTGTCAACGCCGCGCTGTCGAGCAGCAGGTGGCCGTCGCCGGAGAACAGCTCGCTCGATTCGCTCGACAGGTCCGCCCGCCAGTCGGCGTCGCCGCCGGGCAGGCGCAGCCCGGCCATGGTGCGCGGCGCATTCCAGCGCCGGGCGCCGCTGTGCAGCACCACGCCGAGCGCCGGCGGCACGGGTTCGGGGGCGCGCAGGGCGCCGGCGTCGGCCTGGGCGACGAAGTGGCCGGAGACGTAGTGGCGCAGGCGCAGCGGCATCAGGGGGTCCGCCGGCTCCTGGAACTCCGCGAAGACGACGAGCCGGCGGCCGCGGCGCGCCGCGCCAGGCAGGAAGGGGACGCTCCAGACCATGTCGCCGTGGCGGCGGTGGCCCTGGGCGTCGACGCTCTGCTCGGGCTGGCGTCGGGCGGCGGCGAGGTCGAGGTCGGCGAGCAGGCGGCGACCGCCCGGCACGTCCGGGAGGAGCAGGCGGAGCAGCTCGGCGAGCATGAAGGCGTGGCCGTAGATGCGCTTGTAGGCGGTGTCGGCGATCAGGTTCATGGGGCCACCGTAGCGCCCCCAGAACCAGGCTGATGTAGGACATTCCCCATACGTCCTGTAAGTTTTTCGCTCGACTTTCGCCGTCTTGCGTAGGAAGTCGAACATGCCCCTGCAACGGCAGTTAGCTGTGCAGAGGGGCCCGTAGCAATCCCCGTTGCGGCATGTCGCTGTCGCGCAAGGAACAGGTGCTTGCTTGACGCCGTAGTGCCCGACAAACTAGCCGCGAACCGCACATGCGACTAGGCAACCACAGAGAGCAACACAGAGAGGAGGGGCGATGCCCGAATTCTGCAAGGTCGACAAGGCCGACCACATCATGACCGTCACGCTGAACCGCCCGGAGCGGCTGAACGCGCTGCATCCGCCGGCCAACGCCGAACTCGGCGAGGTGTTCGACGACTACGCGAACGATCCGGACATGTGGGTGGCCATCGTCACCGGCGCCGGTCGCGGCTTCAGCGCTGGCAACGACCTGCGCCACCAGGCCGAAGGGGGCGTCCGGGTGCCGACGCCGCGCGGCTTCGGCGGCCTCACCTCGCGCTTCGACCTCGCCAAACCGGTCTACGCGGCGGTGAACGGCGTGGCGATGGGCGGCGGCTTCGAGATCGCGCTCGCCTGCGACATCATCATCGCCTCCGAGCAAGCCATCTTCGCGCTGCCGGAGCCGAAGGTCGGCCTCGCCGCGCTCGCCGGCGGCCTGCAGCGGCTGCCGCGCCAGATCGGCTCCAAGCGCGCCCTCGGCATGATCCTCACGGGCCGCCACGTACCCGCCCAGGAAGGCTACGAACTCGGCTTCGTCAATGCCGTGGTGCCGCACGACAAGCTGATGGAGGAGACCCATCGCTGGGTGCAGATGACGCTGGAGTGCGCGCCGCTGTCCATCCGGGCAAGCAAGGACGTGGTCTACCGCAGCCTCAGCATGGGCTCGCTGGAAGAGTCCATGGCCGTGCGCTACGAGTCGGTGGCGGCGCTGAACAAGAGCGAGGACTTCATCGAAGGCCCGCGCGCCTTCTCCGAGAAGCGCCCGCCGAACTGGAAGGGCCGCTAGACGACCGCTTGGATCCGGCGGTGCCGACGCCTACCGGCGCCGCCCGGGCCATGCCGCGGATCCTGCTAGTCAACCTGCTGGCCTTCGGCGGCGGGTTCTCCATCATGTCGCTGGAGCTGCTCGGCGGGCGCATCCTGGCGCCGTGGTTCGGCAGCAGCATCTACGTCTGGGGCAGCATCATCACGGTGTTCATGCTGGCCCTGGCGGCGGGCTATCTGATCGGCGGCACCCTGTCGCTGCGCTCGCCCACCCTCGGCAAGTTCGGCGCCCTGTTCGTGATCGGCGCGCTGATCCTGTACCCCACGGTGCTGCTGGCCGAGCCGACGATGCAGTGGGTGTTCGCTCGAATCGAAGACCCGCGCTACGGCAGCCTAGCCGCATCGCTTGCGCTGTTCGTCGCGCCCACCGTGGTGCTGGGCAGCATCTCGCCGTATGCCGTGCGGCTGCTGGTGCGCAGCCGCGAGGAGTCCGGCCGCGTCGCCGGGACGCTGTACTTCGTCTCCACCCTGGGCAGTGCGCTCGGCACCCTCGGCACCAGCTTCTACTTCGTGCTCTGGTTCGAGGTCGACACCATCGTCACGACACTCGCGGCAATGCTGCTGGCCATGGGCCTGGTCGCTGCAGCAGTGGGGCGGTTCGACGACAATGCTGCGTAGAGTCCCGCTCGCGTTCGCCGTGCTGCTCGGCGTCGCCATGTGCGCCGATGCCGCGGCGGAAGTCATCCATCGCGAACGTTCGCTCTACCAGACGATCCTCATCACCAAGACCGACCGGCGCCTATGCATGCAGTTCTCCGTGCGCGCCAAGCGGCGATCGCAGTCGTGCATGGATGTGCGCGATCCGCAGCGCCTATTGTTCACCTACACGCGGATGACGATGGCGGCGCTGCTGGTGAAGCCGGACCCGGCCAGGGTGCTGATCGCTGGCCTTGGCGGCGGTACTTTGCCGACCGCGCTCGCCGAGCTGCTGCCCGACGTGCATATCGATGTGGTGGAGATCGACCCGGCGGTCTACGCCGCAGCGCAGCAGTACTTCGGCTTCGCCGCCAGCGACCGGGTGAAAGTGCATGTTGGCGACGCCCGCGTGTTCGTCAAGCGCGCCGGCGCGCGCGGCGAGAGCTACGACATCGTGATCCTCGACGCCTTCGGCGGCGACTACATCCCGGAACACCTCATGACCGCGGAGTTCCTCGAGGAGTCGCGGGCCCTGCTCGGCCCCGACGCCGTGCTCGCTGCCAATACCTTCGCCACGTCGGGCCTCTACGACCACGAGTCCGAAACCTACCGGGCGGTGTTCGGCATGTTCTTCAACTTCCGCCTGCTTGAGAGCGACAACCGGGTGGTGATCGCGATGAACGGCCCGCCGCCGCCGAAGCGAGTGCTGCGCGCCAATGCCGCCGCCTGGGCGAAGCGCTTGCGGCCCTACGGCGTGCCCATCAAGGAGTACCCGGACCGGCTCTCGCTGGCCATCGACTGGGACACGGCCAAGCGCCCGCTCACGGACCAGTACGCGCCCGCCAACCTGCTGCAGGGCGACTAGGCGAGCCCGCCGCCGCGTTCCAAGCCCCCGCCCTGCCACGTTTCGCCGCGCAGCGCCTACGGGCGGCGGAAGAAATGGTCTTGCGCCTGTGGCGGAGATGCCGTCCGAGGACATTCGCGAGCTTGGCTGCGTAACAACGCTGCGCGACGGCTAGGGCACAACCGCCACCGGGTACGTCTCGCCGCTGGCTGCGGACGGCAGGCCGCCGAGGCTCGGGATCAGAGCCCGAAGCGCCGCTTGGCGGTTGCCGGGCGCCGGGTGCGTGGACAGGAACTGCGGCACCCCGGCGCCGAAGCCAGCGGCGGCCATCTTGTCCCACATCGATACCGCGGCGGCAGGCTCGTAGCCGGCGCGGATGGCGAGTTCCATGCCCAAGCGGTCCGCTTCCGACTCCGCCACCCGACTGTTCGGCAGCATGATGGCGAGGTCCGCGGCGACCGAGGCGGCCGACAGCACGTCCTCATCGTCTTCGTCGGCGGCGATGGCAGCGGCGATCAGACCGGCCTGGGTGAGGAGCACCATGGACATCCGTTCGGCGGTGTGGTTGGCGATGGCGTGGGCGATCTCATGGCCGATGATGTGCGCGAGCTCGTCGTTGGAAAGGCCGAGCTCGGTAAGCAATCCGCTATTGACCGCCATGCGTCCGCCGGCCATGCACCAGGCATTGGGATCGTCGTCGTCGATCAGAGCGACGCTCCACTGCCAGCGCGAAGTGCGCGGATACAGGGCCACGGCCTGCGCGACCACGCGCCCGGCGACGCTTTCGACGCGCTCCTTGATCCGCCAGTCGTAAAGCAGCCTGTTCTCCCGCTGAAGATCGCGTACCGCGTTGAGGTACGCCCGCTGCGAGGCGGCGATGGCGGTCTCCGGGGAGACGATCATCAGCTGGCTGCGCCCCGTGGGACTGGTGACGCAGGCGGCGAGCGCCAGAGCGACCAGGACGGTCGCCAGCAACGCAAACCGGAGCGAGCCGGCCTTGGAGGCAGGCGACGCACTTCGAGGCAGGTTCATCCCGGTGCTCCCCATGTTGATCGTGTTCGATCATACGGCGGCCAACGAAGCTCCGAGTGGCAGTAGTCGCAGTCCTCGCGTTGGCCAGCAACGGCACGAGTGATAGGCTTAGCCGAACGAACAGCACGACTCGGCAACGCCGGGTCGCACAGCGCAGACGGCCACACTCCGCCCATGCCCTACATACAGAGCGGCCTTTTCGAACGTCTCGAACGTCTCGAACGTCTCGAACGTCTCGAACGTCCCGCCGGCGCGACCGCCGCCCCGAACGCCCCGTCGCAGCGCAACTACGATGTCGTCTCCATGTTCTCCGGCTGCGGCGGCATGGACCTCGGCTTTCGCGGCGCATTCCAAGTCTTCAACCGGTTCTACCCCGAACTCCCGTTCCGGATCGTCTGGGCTAACGACATCAATGCAGCCGCCTGCCGCACCTACCGCCACAATCTCGGTGCGGAGATCCGTGACGGCGACGCCTGGACGCTGATGGACTCGCTGCCCGCCGGGTGTGACGTGGTGATCGGCGGATTCCCTTGCCAGGACATCTCGGTCAACGGCAAGGGTGCCGGTATCGAAGGCTCGCGCAGCGGCCTGTACCGCGCGATGGTCGAGGCCGTGTCGCGGCTGCGACCGCGCGTTTTCGTGGCGGAGAACGTCAAAGGCCTGCTCATGCGCCACAATGCGGCTTCGCTGCGCAAGGTCATTCGAGACTTCTCAAATCTCGGCTATCGCGTGACGTTCGAGCTGTACCAAGCGGCCGACTACGGCGTTCCGCAGACCAGAGAGCGCGTATTCATCGTCGGCACGCAGCCCGGTCTGGCGCTGTTCAGGGCGCCGCCTCGTACCGACTTCCACAGACGGCCAATGACCGCCTTGGAAGCCTTGGACGACCTGAAGCACCTGCCAGAGAACCCGGCGACCAGCCACATCTGGAGCCGGGCCAACAGGAGCCCCGATCAAGGCAGCCGACGGCTGAAGGCGGATCGCCCCGCGTACACGATCCGCGCCGAGTGCCACGGCAACATCCAGTTCCACTACGAACTCGACCGCCGCATCTCCATGCGCGAAGCCGCTCGCATCCAGTCCTTTCCCGACGACTTCGAGTTTCAAGCAAAGCTCCGCGAGACCGAGCGACAGATCGGCAATGCGGTCCCGCCGGTACTGGCATGGCATGTAGCTTCGGCCGTCGCTGCCTGCCTAGCGGACAGCTCGCCGGGAGGCGAGCAGAGCTAGTCGGCCAACCCGATCGGGCCTCTTGGGTTGGCCTGCCCGTCCCTACGCTAGCGGAAAAGCACGGCAGACGGGCGCCAATCCCGGGCGAACTCATCGGCTCTTGCCAGCCACTCCGCAACCCTCTGCGCCGGTGGGATCGTGGCGTCCCAGTACTCCTCGAACAGTCGATCCTCGAGATACTCGGCGGCACGACGCATCTCCGGCTCGATGTCCCGCAGTGCGCGCTCAACGTAGTTGCCGCCCCTTGCCTTATTGGCTCGCAGAGCAACGCTGCCGGCCGAGAACAGATCTCGAGCGTTCGGGCACAGGACGCCGCGGTAGGTCAGTAGGTACATGACCGCGTCGCTGTACTTGTACCGGGCTCGGCCCACGACTTGCGGACATAGGATGGCCGCTTCGGCACGCAGCGCCCGCTGTTCTTCCCAACACAGATGTGGGTAGAAGCGGACATTGATCGGCAGCGAGTGGTGTGGCTCCTCCTGCTCCTCGAGCCACCACAACCGCTCACCTGGCTTGAGCCGTTTGCGGGCGTAGCTTCTGACATGCTGCATCTTCGCTTCCGCCGACGAGCCGCAGAACTGCGCGTAGCTGACTCCCATGCGGTCGAACAGCGACTGCTCTGGGAACATCTCGACCTCGAAGCGCGGCACATGGGAAGTGCGGACATGGACTACGCAGGACTCGTAGCGGCCCCACCTAACGGCCGGCGTGCCTCCCATCTTCCCGAACAACACGTACACATGCTCGACGTTGGGGTCGCGCGTGCTTTCGAACACGCTGTTTGCGATGCTACGCCAAGTGTCGCTCGTGCTGAACTTCACCTCTATGCCGTAGCGCCCCAGGCAGATGTCTGGGAACACATGGGGATGCGGTCGTAAATCCACGTCGAACCGCCCGTCGGCCAGCCGTTGCAGTAGTTCCCGAGTACGGCGCTCGAACGCGGGAGACCCATCGAACGGGGTTTGCTGTGCGGCGCTGGTTAGCTGCCGAGAGACTTGCTCGATCAGTGCTTCAAAGGAGGCCCGGTCCATATCGGTGAGGTCCAACGGATGCAGAAGCAGGCGAAGCGGACGCCGCGGCTGCCGTCTGTGCCGCATTCATCGCAAAGCCGGCGGCGATTCTACACGCTCGCACAGACGCGTGCGTCCCTCCCGCACGCCATAGACTTGCGCCCTCCACGGCAACGGAAGCGAGCTCGTGTTCGACTGGTCCTTTCCCTACGCGTCCCGGCGCGCGCCCGTGCTGGCGCGCAATGCGGTGGCTGCTTCTCAGCCCTTGGCGGCGGCGGCTGGGCTGCAGATGCTGCGCTCCGGCGGCAATGCCGTGGATGCCGCGCTGGCCACGGCGATCGCGCTCACCGTGGTGGAGCCGTGCAACAACGGGGTCGGCAGCGATGCCTTCGCCATCGTCTGGGACGGCCGGCAGCTACATGGGCTTAACGGCTCGGGGCGTTCCCCAGCGACGTGGACTGCGGAGCGGTTCCGCGGTCGGGCCACGATGCCAGTGCAGGGCTGGGATGCCGTGACCGTGCCCGGCGCCGTGAGCGCATGGGTGGCGCTGTCCGAACGCTTCGGCAAGCTGCCGTTCGCGGCGCTGTTCGAGCCGGCCGTCGGCTATGCGCAGGATGGCTTTCACGTCGGCCACAAGACCGCGGCCATCTGGGCGCGGGCCGGAGAAACCTACGCGGCGTTCCCCGACTTCCAAGCCCACTTCCTCCGGGGCGGTCGGGCGCCGCGGCCCGGCGAGGCGTTCGTGAATCCCGATCTGGCGCAGACGCTGGAAGCCATCGCCGAGAGCGGCGGCGAAGCGTTCTATCGCGGCGACTTGGCGATGCGGATGGACGCCGCTGCGCGCGCGGCCGGGGGCGGCTTGCGGGCCAAAGACCTGGCTGGCCACGAAGCGGATTGGGTGGCGCCGATCGTCGCGCCGTACCGCGCGGTCGCGCTTGCCGAAATCCCGCCCAACGGCCAAGGTCTGGCGGCGCAGATCGCGCTCGCGATTCTGGCCCATCTGGATGCCCCGGCCCACGCGCCGGGCTCGGCCGAGTGGACGCACTTGCAGGTGGAGGCCATGAAGATCGCCATCCGCGCCGCCTTCGATCACTTCGCGGACCCGGACGCCATGCATCTGCCGCCGGAAGCGCTGCTGGAACCCGGCTCGATCCGGCGCGCGGCGGCAAGCATCGGCCACCGGGCTTCGCCCCTGCCGCCCCGGGCGCTGCCGGCCAGCGAGGACACCGTGTATCTCGCCGCCGCCGATGCGGGCGGCATGATGGTGTCGATGATCCAGTCCAACTACATGGGCTTCGGCTCCGGGATCGTGGTGCCGGGCACGGGCATCGCCATGCAGAATCGCGGCGCGGGCTTCGTGCTCGACCCCGCCCACCCGAACGCGGTCGGCCCGCGCAAGCGGCCCTACCACACGATCATCCCGGGCTTCGTCACGAGCGCGGGGGAGGCGGCGCTGGCGTTCGGCGTGATGGGCGGCCACATGCAGCACCAGGGCCACGTGCAGATGGTCACCCGCATCTTCGACCACGGCGAGAACCCGCAGGCCGCGTCGGACGCGCCACGCTGGCACGTCACGCCGGATTTCGACGTGGTGCTGGAGGAAGGCTTCGATCCGGCGGTGGCGGAAGAGCTAGCGGGGCGCGGCCACCGCGTCAGCATGGAACCGGATCGCGGGCTCTTCGGCGGCGCCCAGCTGATCGCCCGGCTGCCGGACGGGGCCTACTGCGCGGCGTCGGACCACCGCAAGGAAGGCCTGGCGGTGGGGTTCTAAGGGGCTTCGTCTTCGGGGTCCAGCCTCAGCGACGCCGAGTTCAGGCAGAACCGGAGCCCCGTGGGCGCCGGGCCGTCCGGGAAGACGTGGCCCAAGTGCGCGTCGCAGCGGGAGCAGAGCACTTCCGTGCGCACCATGAAGAACGAGCGGTCCGTCTTCGTCTCCACGGCGTCCACGGAAACGGGTTCGGTGAAGCTCGGCCAGCCGGTGCCGGAGTCGAACTTGGTCTCGGAGTCGAACAGCGGCGCGTCGCAGCAGCGGCAAACGTACGCGCCCTTGGTCTTGGCATCCCAGTACTCGTTGGCGAATGCCCGTTCCGTCGCCCCCTTGCGGGCGACCTTGTACTGCACCGGGGTCAGTTCGGTGCGCCATTCGGCGTCCGACTTGACGACCTTCTCGGCCCCCTGCTCCATCTCTTGCGTCTCGGCGGCATCCGGCATCGCGGCAGTCCTGTAATATTCGTGGAAGGCAAGGATTCTACGCCCAAGGACCGACCTCATGGAACCGGAGCAGCGCACGACCGTTCACCCCTTCCCGCCGCGGCCGCCGATGGTGGCCAAGTCCACCAAGCTCGCCGACGTGTGCTACGAGATCCGCGGCCCGGTGCTGGCGGAGGCGCAGCGGCTCGAGGAGGAAGGCCATCGCATCCTGAAGCTGAACCTCGGCAATCCCGCGCCATTCGGACTCGAGGCGCCGGAGGAGATACTCCGCGACGTCATCCACAACCTGCCCGCCTCGCAGGGCTACTGCGACGCCAAGGGTCTCTACTCGGCGCGCAAGGCAGTGATGCAGGACTGCCAGCAGATCGGCATCGCGGGCGTAGACGTAGGCGACATCACCATCGGCAACGGCGTCAGCGAACTCATCTGCATGGCGGTGCAGGGCCTGCTAAACGATGGCGACGAAGTGCTGCTCCCGGCCCCGGACTACCCGCTGTGGACCGCCGCGGTGCGCCTCGCCGGCGGCGTGGCGGTGCATTACCGCTGCGACGAGGACGCCGGCTGGCAGCCGGACCTCGACGACATTCGCGCCAAGACCACGCGCCGCACCCGCGCCATCGTGGTCATCAACCCGAACAATCCGACCGGCGCGGTGTACTCGCGCGAGGTGCTCGAAGGCATCACGGACTGGGCGCGGCGACGCGGCCTGGTTCAGTTCGCGGACGAGATATACGCCAAGATCGTCTACGACGATGCCGTCTACCACCCGCTCGCCTCGCTCTCCGAAGACGTCCTGACGTTGACCTTCAACGGCCTGTCGAAGTCCTACCGAGCGGCCGGTTTCCGCTGCGGCTGGATGATCCTGAGCGGCCCGAAGGAACGCGCCGCGGACTACATCGAGGGGCTGGACACCCTCGCGTCGATGCGCCTGTGCGCCAACGTCCCCGCCCAGCACGCGGTGCAGACCGCGCTCGGCGGCTACCAGAGCATCAACGAGTACATCGTGCCGGGCGGGCGCCTCTACGAGCAGCGCCGCATCGCGCACTCGATGCTGAACCAGATCGAAGGCGTGAGCTGCGTGGAACCGGCCGGCGCCCTGTACGCCTTCCCGAAGCTGGACCGCGAGCGCTTCAACATCGTCGACGACGAGCGCTTCGTGCTGGACCTCCTGCGCAAGGAGAAGATCCTCGTCGCGCAGGGCAGCGGCTTCAACATCGACACGCCGGACCACTTCCGCCTGGTGTTCCTGCCCCGCGCCGACGAACTCACCCGCGCCATCGCCCGCATCGGCGACTTCCTCGCGAGCTACCGGCAGTAGCGAGCGCCCAAGCGCACCTGAAGTTGCCGCTGCCGAGCGTCGCTGAGGATGTTGCCGACGAAGCGAACGTGCGCTGCTAGGATTCGGCTAGTGGACCCGCCCAAGCTGCCCATCGGCATCCAGACCTTCCGCAAGGTGCGGGAGGACGGCTGCTACTACGTCGACAAGACCCACCACGTCGAGCGCCTGCTGGAAGACGGCACGCACTACTTCCTGTCGCGCCCGCGGCGCTTCGGCAAGAGCCTGTTCTTGGACACCGTCAAGGAACTGTTCGAGGGCAGCGAGGAACTGTTCCGAGGCATCGCGATCCACGCTACGGGCTGGGACTGGTCCGTACGGCATCCGGTGGTGCGCCTGGACTTCAGTCAGGGGGACTTCACCGTGCCCGGCTACCTGCACCGCAATGCGATGGTGCAGTTCGACGGCCTCTAGGTGTACCACGAGCTGGCACGGTGCGTCGGGCGGCTCCTGCAGACGGCCGCCCTTCCACGAGAGAACCGTTCCCCCGTAGTCCCAGCCGAACCCAGCGAGATCGAATGCTCGCCCGTTGATCGCCTCGATGGTGCGCAGATCGAGCCCGAGCTTCAGCCCTTGAGGCGTCTGCCACGCGCCCTCATCGCCTTGGATTCGCACGATCATGGGATGCCGGCGCGCATTGCCATCGCGCCACAAAGACCTCGACGCGGTCTGGCGTGTCCTTGAACGCCACGGTGGCGGTCTCGAAACGCCCCTCGGCGAAATGCACCTCTTCGGAGACGACGTTGGCCTGCCCGAATACGCCCGCGAGGGTTTCCGACGTGGCGCTTGCGCCGAAGACGCTCCCGCACTCGAAGACGCGGGGCTCCTGGGCTTCGACCAAGGCACCGTCAGTCGTGGTCCTCGAAAACGTCCCGGGGGTTCTGACGGTCAACGGCGGGAGAGACTACCAAGCCGTGGCCAGCGAACTGACGGCCCTCGGATATCGCACGGGCCACATCTGCCTCAACGCCTCGTCCTTCGTACCGCAGAGTCGTTCGCGTGTGTTCCTCCTCGGCTACCGGGATGTCCCCCCGCCGTTGCTGCCGCGCCCGCCCGACCGCCACGACGGCCGCTTGACGGACATCGTGCGCAACGACCTCGAGTGGTGGGGAGCAAGGCAGATGGCCTGCTTCCTCGGCTCGCTTTCGGACCTGCAGGCAAGTCGGGTCGACGGCTACCAGCGACAGGACGAGGCAACGTGCCACGGCGCCTACCGGCGAACCCGCAAGGGCGTAGCTGTGTGGGAGGTCCGGGACGACGAGATCGCCGGCGGCCTTGCGCACCACTGCTGGCGGTTCCGGCCGACAAGCCGTCCTCCGAGCAGGCCGGGGTGATTTCGCTGCCCGCTGGATGGATGTAACCGAGTATGCGGCGCTGCAAGGGGCGGCTGGCATGTCCTGGGAATCCGTTTCGCCTCGACAAGCCATGTACGCATTCGGCGATGCGGTGTGCGTCCCGCTTGTCGAGTGGCTAGTCCACCATGCTGTCCTGGCAGCCCATGCCGACTCCCCGCCGAGTGTCGAAGCGCTCTATGACGGAGTCGAGCGAGCGCTGGACACGCCAGCTGCGAACGGCAACCCGTCGGCAACTGCAAGTGCGGCGTCCATCTGTTCTACGACTACGATGGTGAACCAATCTACGTCGGCCAGACGACGGAACGCATCAGGACGCGCGTCCGCCGCCACCTCACGAATCAGCGCACTGACGCGGTAGCAATGAGCGTGCTAGATCCTTTTGAAGTCGCCGAAATCCAGATGTGGTCGTTCTGGGAGGAGCCTTCCCAGGCGCGGCTGTACTGCGCCGAGTTCACTGTTTACTTCGAAGCGCTGAGCGCATCCCGGTTCGAAGCCGTTCTGAACGAAAAAGAGCCAGCGACAACCGATCTGATCCGCCTGCCCGAGTCTGTCCGCGTCCCCATCTTCCCCGACACTGGCAACTGGCAGGAGCGCGAACACCCCGACATTCGCTTGGCTAGACGCGCTCGTACCATTGCAAACTTGGCCCGCGTGATTAACGAGCGCAAGGTGAGGATCGGAATCCGCAAAACTCTGTGGGCACAAGCCCAGCGCCTCGAAACTCTTGCTCAGCAGCGGTTCAATGAGCTGAAGCGAGAGTGAGCCACATTGGCCTGAGATTTTCCGATCGGTCATCCAAACTCACGAGCATCCTGCGTCCATCTAGAGTCCATCCAGTTGGGCCAAACCATCACAGGTCCTGCGTTGGGGTTCTGTGGCGGGGCGAAGTGGCAGCACGAGTGCCAGCGACGAGCACTGAGGCCAGATCATCCGCTCGCTAATGGGGATGGAACTGATCCCGTGCGGCGATGCATGCGTACGAGAGCCAGCACCTGAACCAAAGGGATCATGAGAACGCCCCTTCGGAGATCGCATCAAGGCGGGCGGAGATCTCTTGCAGACGTCCCGGGTCTACCTCCGCCCCCCCAAAGAACTGCCTCGGTGTCTCGTCCGCGTACAACGCACTTTTCGTGTCCATCCAAAGCTCGAACGCAGCCCTCCTATCCGCGACTCGCGGGTCGGGCCCGTCGACAGTTGCGAGCGAAATGCCGTCAAGGCACATTTCTTCAATGCGGCGACAGACGATATCCAGAACAGCAATCGGGTGGCTATGAGCACGAGAGGTGGCGATAGAGTGGACAACGCGTTCAAGCAGGAGCAGGTCCCTAGCGTCCTCGCTTGCGACCAATGCGCTAGGAGTCATCCCGATCTCCGGCAGCGGCTCCCTCATCCAGTCAACTAGCTTGACATCCAGCGACGGAAGCCCGGTGTGGCGACTTCCGTCTCTGGCACCGGGTCTGCGAACAGACGGCGCAACGTGTCCTCTAGCTCAACTCGGTCCAGCACGTCGAGAAGCCTGAGCTGTTCCTCCGCTTGGTGACCTTCGCCCAACGCTCCCGCCGCGCCAGACGCTCCGTCAACGACCGCACCCACCTTACCACAGAGGAGGCAATGCCTAGCAGTTGTCGGCCGATCCCGCCGACCTGACTGACGTTCTGCGTCCGGTCTGCGCCGATCAGACCTGGTTCAAGTGAAGGTCGGCGTTCCTGCCACAACCGACGACATTGGGTTGGTACAGGCTAGGCGTCTCTCCGCAGGCCCAAGTCATCGTTCGCTGCCGTCTGATCCAGACCAAGGCGATCCGGATGGACCTTCCTAGTGGCAAGTGGCGAGCGCAGGAATTGTCTGCGCACTCCTCGGGGTAGCGGAGGCCAGTCAGCCGGAGATGCTGTTGTCGACGATGAAGAGCGGGCGCGCTTCCTCCCTCACAAGTATCGGACCTCCCCCTCCCGCGCCGCCGTGTCGAACAGCGCATAGCTGCCGCGCCGGACCGGTCCGCGCGGTTCCGAGCAGGAGCCGGGGTTGATGACGGTGACCGGCCCCGCCTGGTGCACGAACGGCACATGAGTATGGCCGAAGCACACCATGTCGTAGGACAACCCGGCGAAGGCCGCGAGTCGCGGGCTGCCGGGGTAGATGTACTCGTCCTCGCCGAGGCCCGTGTGGGTCATCAGTACCTTCCCACCCTCGAAGTCGAACTCGCGGCGGCTTGGCGCTTCGGCCAGGAAGGCGAGCGATGTCGCCGGGTACGCGTCGCGGCACTTCGCAAGGTAGGCCGGGTTGCGGCCACCGAACAGGACCGCCTCGTGGTTGCCCTGGATGCACTGGGCGTCGTGCGCCGCCAACAGTTCCACCGTCTCAGGACAGAACAGGTACTCGCTGACGGCGTCGCCGGCGCACAGCAGCGCATCCACGGGCGGCATGTCGTCGAGCGCCCGGCGGAGCGCTGCGGCGTTGGCGTGGATGTCCGAGATGATGCCGAGCAGCACGCGCCGCTAATCCGCGAAGTCCGCTGCCACGTCCCAGAAGCGCTTGATGGCGTCGATGTGGGCGGCCGGAGAGTCGAGACCCGCGTTCATGGTCACGACGGCTGAGTGGCTGACGCCCAGGTCCGCCAGCGTCTGCAATTGCGAACGGGCCTTCGCGCCGGAGTCGCCGAGGCTGGTCATGCATTCGATGCCCACTGCGTCCGGCGCCCGTCCGGCCCGTTCTGCAGCGGCGCGGACGGCGGCGATCTGATCGGCCAGATTCGGGTTGAAGAACGGGAACCAGCCGTCGGCGATGCGGCCTACCCGGTCGATCACTTGCGGTGCCATGCCGCCCAGCCATACCGGGATGCTGCGATTCACCGGCAGGGGGTTGAGGCCGGCCTCGGTGACGGTGTGCCAGCGGCCCTTGAAGCTGATGACGTCGTCGGCCCAGAGCTTGCGCAGGAGGTCGATCTGCTCCTCGGAGCGCACGCCGCGGTCGTGGAAGTTCTCGCCGAGCGCCTCGTATTCCACCGCGTTCCAGCCGGTGCCGATGCCGAGCCGCAGCCGTCCGCGCGAGAGCACATCTACGCAGGCGGCCTGCTTGGCGACCAGCGCGGTCTGGCGCTGCGGCAGGATGATGACCGCCGAGACCATCTCCAAGGTGCGCGTCAGTCCGGCGAGGTAGCTGAACAGCACGAATGGCTCGTGGAAGAGGCTCTCGGAAGTGTACGGCCCCTGCCAGTCCGGGCGGCTGGCCGTGCTGGCGCCGAGCACGTGGTCGTAGGCGATCAAGTGGTCGTAGCCGACGGCCTCGGCGGTGGTGGCGAACTCGGCCACCACATCCGGGTCCGGGCCGATCTCGGTCTGCGGGAATACCACGCCCAGCTTCATGAAGTCTCCTCAAGATTGGTTGTTCGATCGCAGCGCCGAACTCTATCACCCGCGCCGCGCCGACGGCATCAGCGTGTACGATTCTCGCGACAGCCCCGAAGGAGGGAGCATGGCAGCCCAAGTGCGATTCAACGGCATCCAGACGGTGGTCACCTACGTCAAGGACATGGCGGCATCGTGCGCGTTCTACGAAACGGTGCTCGGCCTCGAATGCGTGTACAAGAACGATGGCGTCGTGGCCTTCGATGGCGGCGGGCCGCGCATTCTGATCCACCCGGCAGGCGCGCGGGAAGCCAGCGCCGTCGCCGGCCAAGAGGTGTACTGGAACGTGAGCGATGTCGATGCCCTGGTCGAGGTGGCGCGGGCCGCTGGCGCGCGGATCGTGGCAGAACCCACCGACGTGCCTTGGGGCGAGCGCGAGGCCGTCTTCCTCGATCCCGACGGCCACCGCATCAACGTCACGCAGTCCGGCCCGAACTCCTGGCTGCGCGAGTAGCGCCGGGCTGCTAGATCACCCCTTTCGGATCGAGGCCGAGGAAGAACTGCCCCGCCGTCTCGTAGTGGTTTTCGCGGCCCTGCACCTGCTGGGTGATGACGTGGATGTCCTGGAAGCGGCGCTGGATGGCGCGGTCGTGGAAGATGGCGGTGGAGCCGCTTAGGTTGTAGGCGATGTCCACCACCTCCGCCGACTGGCGGATCGCGTGGGTGCCGGCCATGCGCAGGGCGATGCGCTCCGCCATGCTGATCCGGCCGGTGGCCTTCACGGACTCCCACACGGCATGTGCGGTTTGGCTGTGCAGCGCCTTGGCCGCCTGCCATTGCGCTTCCGCCTTGCCGATCTTCTGCTGGATCACCGGGTCCTCGCACAGCGGCCGGGAGCCGAAGCGCGGGCGCTTGTCGCTGCACAGCTCGATGGTGGAATCGAGGCCGGCGCGGGCAACGCCGAGCGCCACGCAGCCGAAGCCCATCGCGAACAGCAGGCCTTGGGGGATCACGTAGATCGGCCCCGGTTCTCGCGGCGGCACGCCCAGCTCCATGGTGCGGGACTCCGGCACGAAGTGATCGCTCACTGCGAAGCTGAAACTGCCCGTGCCGCGCAGGCCGCTTACCTGCCAGACGTCCACCAGTTCGACTTCATCGCGCCGCATCAGGTGCAGGCGCGCGGGCTCGCCGCGGCCACCGGAGAGAGCGGCCACCCAGTTCGCATGGCGCGTGCCGCTGGAGAACATCCACTGGCCGCTCAGCCGATAGCCGCCGGTCACGCGGCTGAGCTCGATCTGGCCTTGCGGCGGGCCGTTGGAGACCACGGTGCGCGGGTCGCCCCACACCTCCGCTGCGAGGGGCATGGGTGCGCGGCAGCTCGTGGTGGCGAAAACCGTGCCTTGGTTGAAGCACCAGCCGGTGCTGCCGTCCGCGTAGGCGATGGTGCGCACCACTTCCAGATAGTCCGGCCACTCCATCTCTTCGCCGCCAACGGAGCGCGGCACGAGCAGTCGGAACAGGCCCTGCGCCTTCATCGCTTCGGCGAGAGGCGTCGGCAATTCGCGCCGGGCGTCGATCTCGTCCGCCGCGGCGGCGATGCGGGGCGCAAGCTCGCGGGCTCGGTCAAGCGGCGTGCCGACGAGTTCGGGCGCACCGTTTTGCATGTCCATGGCGGCGCAGTTTACTGCATGAAGCCGAGCGCGGACGGAGAACCACGCAAGCCGCCTTGTCCGCGTCCGTCGCCGCAAGCTATGCTGCCGCTCCGCATCCGACGCTCCCCATGCATGTTTTCTTCGCTCGTCCAAGTCGAACGCCACGCCGACGGCATCTACAGTGCGCCAGAGTCGCCCGACAAGGGCGAGCGCATGTTCGGCGGCCAATTCCTCGCCCAGTGCCTTGCCGCGGCGCAGGCGGAGATGGACGCCGACCGCGGCGTGCATTCGCTGCATGGCTACTTCCTGCGTCCCGGCGACGTACACCTGCCGCTTCTGCTGCGCGTCGAGACGGTGCGCGACGGCCGTTCGTTCTCCTCCCGCCAGGTGACCGCCGAGCAGCGCGGCAAGGAGCTGTTCCGCCTGCTCGCCTCGTTCAAGACGCCCGACGAGACGCCCGAATTCGCCGCCTTCCCCATGCCCGAAGCACCGCCGGCGGACAGCGTCGCCAAGACCTACGACGCCTTCACTCGGGAGATGAGCGGCGAGGAATACTGGGCCGGCAACGCCCGCCACATGGACATCCGCTACGTCAATCCGCCGACGGCGCCGCGCGGCGTACCCGTAACGGAGCCGCAGCTGACTTGGATGCGCATCAAGGACCCGCTGCCAGAGGACGCGGATGTGCATTGGGCGGGCATCGCCTATCTCTCGGACAGCACGCTGGTCGATCCCATCGTGCTGCCGCACGGCATGCGCTGGCAGGACCCGGACTTCGGCGGCACCAGCCTCGATCACGCCATGTGGTTCCATCGTCTGGCCCGCGCCGACGAGTGGCTGCTGTTCGTGCAGACGGTAGAGGCCACCGGCAGCGGGCGCGGCCTGGCGAGCGGCCGCATCTATACTGAGAGCGGCGAGCTGGTCGCTACCTGCATGCAGGAAGGACTCATGCGCTGGAGTGCGCCGGGGGCGACCACAGCGGTCTAGCGGGAGGACAGGCTTCGATGGGCTACACCGAGTACAACGCTGGCCACCTGACCGGGCAGCCGCGCGCCGAGGACATCGTCATCAGAACGCCCGAAGTCTTCGCGGACCCGACCTCTGCAACGCGCGGACCCACGCTCAGCGATGGCGAAGCAGCGCACTTCAAGGAGCACGGCTTCATCGTCAAGCGACGGCTGATCGACGACAAGGAAGCGTTCGAGCAGGCACTCGACTACCTCTGGGACAACGTTCCCCGCGACATCCTGCGGCGCGACGAGCCACAGACGTGGCTCGATGCCCCGCACGAGCGCTGGACGGACGAGGATGTGCCTCGCGTCGGGCGGCTCATCCACGGCAACTGGAAGATGCGCTCGCCGGGCAGGGATGGCATCGGCACCGAGCCGTTCCTGGTGGACCGCATCGCCAATCACCGGAACATGCTCGCCATCGCCCGGGCGTTTCTCGGTGCGCCGATCAAGCCCGCGGGGCGGGTGCGCGGCCTCTACGCCATCCTGCCAACGCCGCCGGCCGCGACGGGCAAGCTGGGTCCTCATGCGGACTACATGGCGGCGCAACTCTCCGCCATGGTGCTGATCCACGATGTCGAGCCGGAAAGCGGCGCGTTCGTGCTCTGGCCCGGCTCGCACCACTACCTGCATCCGCACTGGGACACGCTGCACGGCGGGCGGATCTCCAAAGCCAAGGCGGACGGCTTCCGAGAGGCGCGCGACGCCGTGCTGCGCGACATCACGCCGCTGGAGTTCCCCGGCAACGCCGGCGACGTGGTGTTCTGGCACCCGCGCATGCTCCACTCCGCCGGCATCAACCGCTCCGCCGACCCCGGCCGCCAGCCTAGCGTGCGGGTGGTCGTGCCCTGCGACTACGAGCGCACCGGCCTGACGTATTTCGACGACGAGGAGTTCGGCCCCGGCGAGAAGTACCAATGGTGGGTGGACACCCGCAACTTCCACGAGGACATCCCCGCCACGCCGGACAACATCTGGCACGGCTGGGCGGTGTGACACCACGCCACGCACGGGCCGCCGAATGAGGGCGATTCGGGGCGCACCGGTGCGACTCGTGGTGCTCGAATCGGCGGACTACGAACTGCTGCAGCACTATTGCGTAGAGAACAAGGCGCACTTGGCGCCGTGGGAGCCCGTGCGCGACGCCGCCTACTACACGGCACCAGCCATGTGCCGACTCGCCCGCGAACGGCATCGGCAGTTCCTGGACGGCACCGCAGTGCATCTATCGGCACTGGACGCCGAGGGGCGCATGTTCGCCGATTGCGCATTCACGAACATCGTCCGAGGCGCATTCCAAGCGTGCAATCTCGGCTACTCCATCGCCAAGGCCTCCGAGGGACGGGGGCTCATGACCGCGGTAGTCAAAGCCGGCATCGACGTGATGTTCACCGACTACGGCCTGCACCGAATCCAAGCCAACTACATGCCGAGCAATACACGCAGCGCAAGCCTGCTTGAGCGCTGCGGCTTCGTTCGGGAGGGCCTCGCCAAGTCCTACCTGCAGATCGCCGGACGATGGGAGGACCATGTGCTCACCGCGCTGGTCAACCCCAACCACGGGTAGCGCTCTCGGACTTCACTCCTCGGGAACATCCGTTCAGTCGTCGCGCTCCGGACGCCAGCCGGCCGGCGGCTCGAATGCGCCTTGCCAAACGCCAACGCGGTTCGCCTGCGCTTCGCGCTGCATGTCGCCGTAGAGCTCCATGCCGGCGCCCTCGACCAAGGCATAGCCGTCGCGGACCATCTGCGCGGAGAGGGAGCGGCGCAGGGCGGCCCTGTCGAACCATTCCGGCAACGGGGCATCGGCATCGGCCAGGAAGCACAGGCCGAGGTTTCCGTAGCTGGTCAAGCAGTAAACCTCGCGATCCTGGACCAGGGCCTGCAAGTGCGCGGTTGCCTGACGGCCGCACGGGTAGTCGGCGCCGGCGCGGTCGATGCAGGTCTGATCCGAGCGCAACGCCGTGATGCCCACCAGCGTCACCTGCACCGCGCCGTCGAGCAGCAGCGTATCGCCGGAGATGGCGTTGGCCGGGCTCGGGCCGAACGGCACCCAATCCTCTCGCAGCAAGGAGCCCGGCAGATCTGGATTGCTGGCGAGAATGCCGGCGCTGAACACCAGCGCGGCCACGGCGCTCCTCGCTGCGCCGATGCGGAAGCGGCCGCCGTGCAGCTTGGCGAGGATGCCGCCGAGGCGCGGCACCAGCGCTCGCCAGCCGTACACCATCACGCCGAGGGCGCAGACCACGTAGGTCGTGAACGTTGGCAGTTCGTCCACCGAGGCCGCGATGCCGATGGCGATGGTGGCGGAGAAGATCAGGCCGATGCTGGCGCCGAAGAACAGGCTCCAATTCCACAGCAGCATCGAAGCGCCGGAGAGCAGCGCGAAGGGGCGCAGGTTGTCCGCCTCGAAGACGTTCAGCACGGGCGGGTCGAGGCGGAAGATGTCGCGCGCGAGGTCCGCGGTGAGGTCGTTGTCGCCGAGCGCCCGCTCCAGCATCCGCAAGCGACTCGCCGTCAGCCAGAACACGAACATGGCGAAGGCGAGGCCGGTCGCCGGCAGCACGGCGACGGGGATGCTGTACTCGCCCAAGGCCACGGCCGCGCTCGCGCCGCCGCCGAGCAGCGCCAGCGCGGCGAGGAAGATGGTCAGCACCGTGCCGGCGATGGAGATCCAGAAGAGGTTCGAGAGCGAGTCGATGGACCGCACCAGCGCTTCCGCGGGAATCGACAGCGGGCTGATGCCGGCGTAGTCCTCGGTGCGCAGCCCCGGATCCCCTCGCGGCGACTCGGCCTCAACCACCCCGGCAGCCGGCAGCAGCGAGACCTCCGCTTCCAGCTCCACGGGCGCTCCCGCCGGCAGCTCGGCAACCCCCACCGCGGCGCGCGAATGCACGCCGTTCTCGCCGAATACCTGCAGCACGAAATCCGAGAAGCCGTTGACGACATTCGGCAGCGCCGTGAAGCCGGGCGCCGCATTGACCATGCCGAAAACGCGCCGCCAAGCGACCCGATCCAGATCCACGCCCGCCGCCTTGAGGCTCGCCATCATGCCGAGGGCGATGCGGCGGGCGCAGTCGTAGGCATCTTCGGGACTCACCTCGGCGCCCACCTTGCCGAACGGCCCCGCGACGTTGCCATCGGCGTCGGTCGGCAGGTGCCCGGCGATGGTGATCCGATCGCCGACCACGCGCACCAGCTCGAAGCGGCGCTCGGCGAAGCGCATCGGTTCCGGCAGTTCGAGGCCGAGTTCCTCGAGACGCGCCTCTACGCGCACCGGCGGCGAGACCTTCAGTTGAATACGCGGAAGTAGATGTACAGGGCGCAAAGCACCGCCATCACCATGAACACCCCAAGCATGGCGAACATCACCCAGTCCTTCGGCCGCACCCGCTCGTCCATGCGCTTGCGCTGCATGTAGATGGTCACGAACGCCTGCATCGGCAGCATGAAGGCGCCGAAAGTGGCCCCGAAGGCGATCAGCACGATGGGGCTCTGGTAGCTGAAGTAGATCAGCGAATTGACGATCGGGATGGCGATGATGTAGCCGGTGATCCACTTGCGCCTGAGCGCGAGGTTCTGACGCGGGATCACGCCGAAGGTCACCATGAGGTCCGGGAACGACCGGGAGCCCGCCGCATAGCCGGAGAGCACCGTGGAGAACAGGATGAAGAACGCGCCGAAGATGAAGAGCAGGTAGGACCATTCGCCCAAGGTCTCGGTGAACATGCTGGCGAGGACGCGCACCGTCTCCTGGCCCTCGGGTTCGAGGCCCAAGCGATTCAGCACGCCCGCGCCCAGGAAGAAGAACGCCAGCGTCGCGAAAGTCAGGATCGCCAGCGTCACCCAGACATCGAGCTGCACCACGCGAATCCAGCCCTTGGCCCGATCCACCCAGCCGGGGTCGCTGCGGTCCCCGCCGATGTAGCTCGGATAGCCCTTCTCCACGCACCAGTAGGTATAGCCGGCGATCTCGGAGGAGGCGACGCCGGTGGCGCCGTACATGGCGATGGCCAGCACCAGGTATTCCAGCGGGAACTCGAACTGTAGGCCGGCGACGATGTCCGCCGGGGTCGCCCGGAACTCCGTGCCCTGCATGAGCAGAGCGCAGACGATGGTGGTGAAGGTGAAGCTCATCACCATGACCACCATGATCTTCTCGATGCGTCCGTAGCGCCCGGTCCACAAGAGCAGCATGACGAGCGCCGCGGCGAGGATGGTCGCGAAGCCGCCGCCGATGGTGACGCCCAGAAACGACTCGAGAATGAGATTGAGTGCCTGCCCGGCGCCGCCGATGATGCCGCCGCCGGTCAAGAGGCCCGGAATGAAGCCGACCAGTCCGAGCCAAATCGGCCAGGCGATGGGCTCGCGAGGAATCGGGCGCATCTTCCAGCCGGCCGGCATCCGCCAAGGCAGGCGCAGGCTGAACTTGCCGGGCATGCGGTTGAGGGCCCGGAGGTACGTATCACCGGTGGTGATGACGTAGCGGCCGAACTCGGCCTGGATCACGGACTTGATCCAGCACGAGAACAGCACCCACCACAAGAGCGTGAAACCGGCCGCGGCGCCGAGGCCGGCGGTGAGCAGGATCTCCCCGGAGCCGACGATGGAGCCGGAGACGATGATGCCGGGGCCGAGGTATTTCAGCCGCTCGACGAGGTTCGAAGGCGGCGCCCGGATCTTGCCGGGCTGGATGGTGTACGGATCGTCGCTCATTCGGCGCTAGTTCGGCTGCGGCGCCGCCATGCCGATGTCCGTCGCCGCGACGCCGAACGCGTCGAGCACCTCGTCGGTGTAGCGGATGCCGCCGGTGACCGTGCTCGGGTCGCCGCTCACCAAGGCGAATGCCGCCTCGGCGATGGCCTCCACCGGCTCGGATGCATCGAGCATCTCCTGGCTGTAGCGGCGCCCGAACATCTGCCCCGGCGTCGCTACCACCTTGTCCGGCGACAGCGCGTTGACCGAGATGCCGTTCTCGAACATCTCGGCGGCGAGCCCCGTCGTGAAGCGTTCGATGGCCGCCTTCGCCATGCCGTACACCGCGCCGTCGTAGGAGCGCTGGCCGGGCTTCGGGTGGATCGCTGCTTTCGATGAGATGTTCAGCACCGAGCCGCTGCCGCGCTCGATCATGCCGGGCAGGACGAGCTGGCACAGGTGGTGCGGCGCCTTGACGAGGATCTCGAACATGCGGTCGAAGTAGCGCTCCGGGAAGTCCACGGTGGCGCCCGGCACGAGGATGGCGGCGTTGTTGACCAGGATGTCCACGCGCCCGTAGGCGTCCATGGCGGCGGCGACGAGCTGCTCGCGATCCGGCTTCTTCTGCAGGTTCGCCGCTACCGCGGTGGCCTCGCCGGCAGCGCCGTTGATGGCCTCGGCCACCGTATGCACGGTGCCCGGCAGGCGCTCGTCGCGCACTTCGACCGTGCGCGCGGTGACCACCACCTTGGCGCCGGCGATGGCCAGACGCCGGGCGATGCCCTCGCCGATGCCCCGCGACGAGCCGGTGACGATGGCGACCTTGCCGTCGAGTTCGTTCATTTGCCTCTCCCCGTGTTGGCCCAAGCGGTGCGCGGTGATCGTATCACCGGCGCACGCGCCGCCAGGGCATCACACCTCCACCATCTCGAAGTCCGACTTCGGCGTCGCGCACTCGGGGCAGATCCAGTCTTCCGGCACGTCCGCCCAGCGCGTGCCGGCGGCGATGCCCTCGTCGGGCAGGCCCTCGGCCTCGTCGTAGATGAAGCCGCAGGTCATGCATTGCCACTTTCTCATCCGATGTCCTCCTGTGGTGGTCGTTGAACGGCGAAGTGATAAGATGCCAGATTCTCTCACCCGAAGTGCTGCCTTGCGCTACCGCCTGCTGCAATCGCTCCGCGCCTATTGCTCGTCGCTCGTCGCGGCTCTGCTCGCCGTCTGCGTCGCTCTGCCGACGGCTGCCGAGGACGCCCGCGGCGTCGCCGTCTTCGGCAGCTTCCTCGATGCCGACGCAGCGACCCGCCAGGCAGAGATACTGTCCGGCGCGCTCGGCGTCGAACTCGCCGTGCTCGGCATCACCTTGGACGGCGTCCCCTACCACCGCATCGTCTCCGCGCCAGCCCCCGCCGACGAGACACGCCAGCTCATCGCCCGGGCCGAGGCGAGCGGCTACCAGGCCTGGTTCTCCGCGATTCGGCCGGCGGCAGCATCGACCGGCACCACCAAGACTCCAAGGACCGCGCCGACGGAGCCAGCCACGCCGGCCAAACCCGTGCCTCCCGCGAAACCGGTCCAGCCGCCCGCACCGAAGCCGCAACCGAGCGCGCCAAAGCCTGCCGCGCCCAAGCCCGAACCACCAAAGACGCCGCCCGGACCGTCCACCGCAAGCGCCGAGGACGCCGCCCGCATCGTCGTCCAGCCAGCACAGAACGGCGACGACGCGGCGGTGATCGCCGGCACGCGCATGGACGAACCCGACATCGTGATCGACGGCCGCGTCACCGAAGCCGCGTGGCTGCAAGCGCCCGCCTACGACAACATGCGCGTCATGGAGCCCGAGACGCTGGCCGAACCCACATACGCCACGGCCTCGCGCTTCATCTACACGAACAAGGGCCTGTACGTCTCGGCGGTGATGGAGCAGCCGCCGGGCACCCGCGTGTCGCGCCTGTCGTCGCGGGATCAGTACATCAACCGGGACAGCTACGGCATCACCCTGGACACCTCCGGCGAAGGCCTCTACGGCTACTGGTTCACCGTCGCCTTGGGCGGCTCGCTGGCGGACGGCAAGGTGGCTGCCGAACGCACCATCACGAAGCAGTGGGACGGCCCTTGGCGCGGCGCGTCGGCCGAGACGGAAACCGGCTGGAGCGTGGAGATGTTCCTGCCTTGGTCCATGATGTCCATGCCCGCCGGCAGCAAGGACCGCACCTTGGGCTTCTGGGTGGACCGCAAGGTCGCGCACATGGACGAACGCTACAGCTGGCCCGTGCTGCCGTTCACCGCGCCCCGCTTCATGTCGGCGCTCAAGCCCATGGCCATCGCCGATGTGAATCCGCCCCGGCAGTGGGCTGTCTATCCGTACACGTCCGGCAGCGCCGACGCCATACACGACGAGAACGAAGCCAAGGTGGGCGCGGACCTGCTTTGGCGTCCGTCGAGCAACCTGCAGGTCACGGCGGCGCTGAACCCCGATTTCGGGGCGGTGGAGTCGGACGACGTGGTGGTCAACCTCACCGCCTTCGAGACCTACTTCCCGGAGAAGCGCCTGTTCTTCCTCGAGGGCGGCGAGGTCTTCTTCACCTCGCCGCGCGCCAATCCGCAGTCGTCGAGCAGCGGTCCGCAGGGACAGGGCGCGCGGCGCTCGCCGCAGACCTTCTTCCGCGAGCCCACGACGCTCCTCAACACCCGACGCATCGGCGGCAAGGCGCGCCATGTGGACGTGCCCGACGAGTACGACATCCCCGGCGTCGAGCGCAGCAAGCCGACGGACCTGCTCGGCGCGGTGAAGGTGGTCGGCCAGAGCGGCGGCGTGCGCTACGGCGCTCTCGGCGCTTTCGAGGACGATGTGGCGCTGCGCGGCACGCGGGACGGCGAGGATGCGATCTACCGGGCGGACGGGCGCGACTTCGGCGCCGTGCGCGTGCTCTACGAGGGCAGCGGCGGCGGTTCCCGGCGCGGCATCGGCTACATGGGCACCATGGTGGACAAGGTCTCCGAGAAGGCCATCGTGCATGGCGTGGACGCGCACTGGCTCGGCTTCAACGGCGCCATCGAGTTCGACGCCCAGCTCATCGCCAGCGACGTCGGCGGCAAGCGCGGCGAAGGCGTCTTCATGGACATGAACTTCACGCCGAAGATGGGCACCTTCCACCGTTTCGCGCTGGAATATCTCGACAAGGACCTCGACGTCGGCGACTTCGGCTTCATCCGCCGCACGGACTCGCTGAGCGGCATGTGGGGCGTCTTCAAGTACTACACCCAAGGCCTGCCGCCGCAGCTGCGCAACATCCGGGCGTCGCTGTTCGCAAGCATGGAGCAGAACACCGACGGCCTCCTGACCCGCAGCGGCCTGTTCGCGGGCACGGGCTTCACGTTCGTGGACAACTCCCAGCTGCGCATCATGATGAACTACTTTCCCAAGCGCTGGGACGACCTCAACAGCCGCGGCGCCGGCGCGTTCCGCATCCCGGACCGGCTGTTCGCGCAGGCGCAGTACGGCACGGATTCGGCCAAGCCGTTCGCGCTTTCGTTCGCGCTCGGCGTCGATGGCGAAGAGACCGGCGGCGCCACGCTGCTGCTCGACACCGGGTTCACCTACACCCCCGTGGACCGCTTTTCCATCGACTTCGACGTGCGCTACAAGGACCGCGGCGGCTGGCTGGTGTACCGGGGCGACGAGCAGTTCACCACCTACCAGGCCTACGACGTGCAGCCGCGCGTGGCCGTGGACCTATTCCTCTCCGCCCGCCAGCAGATCCGCTTCACCATGCAGTGGGCGGGCATCAAGGCGCGGCAGATGGCGTTCTACGAGCTCCCGGACGGCGACGGCAAGCTCGTCGCCCGCGAAGCGCCGGAGGGCAGCGAGAACTTCGCCATTTCGCGGCTGACGGCGCAGCTGCGCTACCGCTGGGAGATAGGGCCGCTTTCCGACCTCTTCGTCGTCTACACCCGCGGCGGCAACCTGCCGGACCCCGTCCACGAGGGTTTCAGCGATCTGTTCATCGACGCCCTGAACGAACCGGTGGTGGACGTGTTCGTGGTCAAGCTGCGCTACCGGTTCGGCTCCTAGCGGCCCGCTGCCGATGCCCAGCCACTCTCACCGGAGTCGGCATCACGGCAAGCTGCTCGGCTACGCATTCTGGCTGATCGCCGGCTTCGCGCTGGTGGAACTCGTGGTGGCCTATTTCGGCAATTCGCTGGCCCTCGCCGCGGACGCCGGCCACATGCTGCTGGACGCTTCCGCGCTCGGCCTGTCGTGGTCCGCCATTCGCCTCTCGCAACGCGGCCACGACAGCCGGCTCACCTACGGCTACCACCGCTTCGAGGTGCTGGCGGCGTTCGTCAACGGCCTGGCGCTGCTGGCGCTGTGCGGCTGGATTCTGTTCGAGGCCTTGGGACGCCTGCGCGCGCCCGAAGCGATGCTGCCGGTGCCGGTGCTGATCGCGGCCGCAGTGGGCTTCGTGGTCAACGGCATCGCCTACAGGCTGCTGCACGGCGCGGACAACGTGAACGTGCAGAGCGCCGCGCTGCACGTGCTCGGCGACCTGCTCGGCTCCGCCGCGGCCATGCTGTCGGCACTGGCCGTGCTGCTGCTCGGCTGGGGCTGGGCGGACCCGCTGCTGGCTCTGGCGGTGGTGGCGATCCTGCTGCGCGGCGCCTGGCGGGTGCTGCGCGACTCGGCGAACATCCTGCTTGAAGCATCGCCGCGCAATATCGACATCGAGGAGTTGCGCCGGGCGCTGACGCAGCGCGTGCCGCAGGTGCAGGCCGTGCATCACGTCCACGCCTGGGCGCTGACCGGCGATCGGCCGCTGCTGACGCTGCATGCCGTGGTGCCGGAGGACGCCGAGGCGGATGCCGCCTCGAGCGCCATCAAGCGCGTGCTCGCGGAGTCGTTCGGCATCGAGCACTCCACCGTGCAGATCGAGCGCGGCGACTGCCCGGACGAACCGCGCGGGCACGACGAGGCGGGCGATGGCTAAGCCGGGCTACACGGGCCTCTTGCGGGTGGTCAAGGCCGCTGAGTTTTCCATGCACGGCTTCCGCTCCGCGTGGCGCTGCGAGTCCGCGTTCCGGCAGGAATGCACCATCGCACTGATCCTGGTGCCCTGCGCCTTCCTGCTCGCCGAGACATGGACGCAGGCTGCGCTGCTGATCGCGGCCACCGGCCTCGTGCTGGTGGCGGAACTCCTCAACTCGGCCATCGAGGCGGTGGTGGACCGCATCGGCCACGAGCACCACGAACTCGCCGCGCGAGCCAAGGACATGGGCTCGGCGGCGGTGTTCGTGAGCCTCGCCATCGTCGTCGTCACCTGGCTGCTCGTTGCTGCGGACCGAATCTGGTAGCCAGTACTTCACAAAGTCTCCATAGTTTTACGGTAGGACCGTCACCCGACTTTCCACCGTCGGGCGTATAGTCGCGGTGTGCCGTCCGCACTGTGCGACGCCGCATGGCGAGCGGAGCCGAGGTATGGAAACCGCAAGGTTGATCGTTGATCTCGATGCGTTGGTCGCCAACTACCGGCGCTTCTGCCCCTGTGCGAACGGCCAGTGCGGCGCCGTAGTGAAGGCGGACGCCTACGGGCTCGGCGCCGGACCGGTGGTAGACGCCTTGCTTGCCGAAGGCTGTCGGGATTTCTTCGTGGCGACGCTCGACGAGGGCCTCGCGCTCCGCCGCAGAGCCGCCGACGGTCGAATCTACGTGCTCGCGGGGCCCCTCGACGACGCCGATGCGAACGCCATGGCACAAGCGCGCCTGGTGCCCGTGCTGAACGACGCGGCGCAGGTCGAGCGCTGGCGGACGCGCGGCCCGGCGGCCGTACACATCGATACCGGCATGAATCGGCTCGGCTTCTCGGCCGACGCCATCGAACCCGAGACCTTCATTGGCATCGACGTATGCCTCGTGATGTCGCATCTCGCCAATGCCGACGAACCTTCGGACCCCGCGAATGCGAGGCAGCAGGCCCGCTTCGAGGCGGCGAAGACGCTGTTCCCCAAGGTGCGCACGAGTTTCGGCAACTCCGCCGGCGCGCTGTCGGGCACGGTCTCGGGCATGCCGCGGCCCGGCATCGCCCTCTACGGCGGCAATCCGTTCGCGGTCCAGCCGAACCCCATGCGTCCCGTGGCGACGCTCGAGGCCCGGGTGGTCGCGCTGCGCGACGCGGCGGACGGCGAACCGGTGGGCTACAGCGGCACCTACAAGACCTACGGCGACACCCGCATCGCGGTGCTCGGCATCGGCTATGCGGACGGCGTCCCGCGGCAGATCTCGAACCGAGCGGAAGTCTCCTGCAACGGCGAGTTCCTGCCCGTGATCGGCCGCGTTTCCATGGATCTCATGCAGATCGACGCGACCGCCGCGGAGGGGCTCGCGGTGGGGGACTGGATGGAGCTCTTCGGATCCAGCGTAGGCATCGACGACTTCGCCGTCTGGGCGGGCACGATCAGCTACGAAATACTCACCGGCATCGGCAACCGGGTGCGCAGGTGCTACGTGGGCCGATGATCGCTATGATGCGCAGTCGATCAACTCTCGCCTCGAGGTACCTAGTCACATGCCAGCAATCAATCCGAACGGCGTCCTCTCCGGCCAAGTCGCGGTCGTCACCGGCGCCAGCCGCGGGATCGGCGAAGCCATCGCCAAGCGCTATGCGATGGAAGGCGCCAAGGTGGTGGTCTCGGCGCGTTCCGTGGACCCGGCGGACCACTTCCTGCCCGGCTCCATCAACGAGACCGTGCAGGCGATCACGGACGCCGGCGGCGAGGCCATCGCCGTCAAGGCCGACCTCGCCCAGGAGGCCGACCGCCACAACCTGGTCACCGCCACCGAAGCCGCCTACGGGCCGGTGGACATCCTCTGCAACAACGCCGCCGTGACCTGGTTCATGCCGACCAAGGACTTCTCGGAGAAGCGCTTCCGGATCATGATGGACGTGCAGGTCTGGGCGCCGTTCGAACTCGCGCAGCTCTGCCTGCCGTCGATGCTCGAGCGCGGCCGCGGCTGGATCCTGAACATCTCCTCGCACGCCGCCATCCATCCCCAGGCCAAGGCCCCCGGCGGCCACGGCGGCACCGTCTACGGCATGTGCAAGGCGGCGCTGGAACGGTTCACCACCGGCCTCGCCCAGGAAGTGCATGGCACGGGCGTTGCCGTGAACGTCATCTCGCCCGGCCTCGTTGCCACCCCCGGCGTGGTGCATCACAAGCTCATCAACGAATCCAACAAGGACCGCGTGACGCCGGTCGAGCACATGGCCGAGGCCTGCCTGCGGCTCAGCCACGGCGACGCCGCCGAAATCACCGGCCGCATCGACTACGCCGATCAGGTCATCGCCGAGTTCGAGCTGGCGCCGGCAGACATAATCTGAACGGCGTCCGGGCCCGCAACCACCTCGACCCTGGCATCCGTGCCGCCGCCGGCGGCGGCGTTCAGCGTCACCTGCCAGCCGTGGGCGTGGCAGAGCTGCTGGACGATGGCGAGACCTAAGCCGCTGCCGCCGGTGGCGGGGCTGCGCGACCGCTCGAGCCGGTAGAACGGCTGGAACACCTTGTCGCGCTGCGGCGCCGGGATGCCCGGTCCGTGGTCGATGACGTGGACCACCAGCCCAGCGCGGCAATCCACGGCCACCTCGGCGCCGCCGCCGTGCCGCCGGGCGTTGTCGATCAGGTTCAAGAGCACCCGCTGGAAAGCTCCGACGGCGATCCTCTGCTCGCCCGGCGCACCGTGCCAGACTACGGGCACGCCTTCCATGCTGGCCAGAATCGACTCCAGATGCTCTCGGAAATCCACCCTCTGAGGCTCCTCGCCCGTGCCGCGCGCGAAGCGCAGCGCATCGGCGATGAGCTCGTTCATGGCGGTGAGGTTGCGCTCCAAGCGCCCGAGCAGTTCTGGATCGGCCTTGTCGAACTGCGGGTCGTCGCGCAGCATTTCGAGCGCGAAGCGCATTCGCGTCAGCGGCGTGCGCAGGTCGTGCGAGACGCCGGCCAGCAGCGTCGTGCGGTTGGACAACAGTTCGCTGATGTTGCGCGCCATGGCATTGAAGCTCTGCGCCAATGAGACCAGCTCCGCTGGCCCCTCCTCCGGCAGCGGCGCGAAGGTCTCCGCGCCGCGGAAGGATTCCACCGCCCGGGCGGCGTCCGACAGCGGCTCCGCCACGCGCCGGACGATGAGCGCGGAGGCGCCGAATACCACCAGCGCCCCGATCAGCACCACAACCACCACCACGGTCACGGGCTGCACGTCGCGGCGCTCTGGGGAAATGCCCACCTGCAGCAGAAAGCCCCCCATGGGCACGTTCGCCCACACCAGGCCGTCGCTCTCCATCAGCGCGACGGGTTCGCCGAGGCGTTCGCCAAGCTTCGCTTCCAGCAGTTCGTAGTAGCCGTCGCCCGGCTCTACCAGGGGCAGTTCCCGTGCCTCCTCGAGGATCGTCAGGTCGTGCTCCTGAAGCATCTCCAAGGCGAAGTAGAGGCGCGCTTCGGGCGATAGCTCGACCCACGTCTTCGCCGACAGCAGCATGAGTCCCGCCTCGTCGTCCGCCGCCCGATCCTGCATGGGACCCACGACGAACGCCGCCACCGCGGCGATCGAAGTGAGGGCGATGGCGGCCGCGCTAACGCCGAGGACGGCGTTGGTGCGCGCCAAGAGAGTGCTCGGCTTCCTGCGCCGCGGTCTGCCCAGCCGTGCCATGGCGCCCCGACCGCCCCCGCGCTCAGGGCGGCGCGAACAGGTAGCCCCGCCCCCACACCGTCTGGATGTACGTCGGCGAGCCGGGATTGGGTTCGATCTTGCCGCGCAGGCGGGCGATGCGCACATCGATGCTGCGATCCACCGGCGAGCGCTCGGTGCCCTTGAGAAGGTCGAGGAGCCGGTCCCGATCAAGCACCTCGTTCGGGTGGCGAACGAAGATGGCGAGCAAGTCGAACTCGCCCGAGGTGAGCGCCACCACTTCGTCGCCCCGGGTCAGCCGGCGGGCGCTGAAGTCCAGCTTGAAGTCGCCGAAGGAGAACGCGGCCCGCGTTGGCCGCACGCTGCCCGCCCGGCGCAGCACCGCGCGCACGCGGGCGAGCAACTCGCGCGGATTGAACGGCTTGGCCAGGTAGTCGTCGGCACCCGTCTCCAGGCCGTTGATACGATCATCGTCCTCGCCGCGCGCGGAGACCATGACGACGGGCAGATCGTCGCGGCGCTTGAGCCGCTTGGCAATTGACAGGCCGTCCTCGCCGGGCAGCATCAGGTCGAGGACCACGAGGTCCGCGCCCCGCGTGCGCAGCGCCTCGTCCATCGCCGCGCCATCGGCTACCGCAACCACATCGTAGCCCTGCTTGGCGAGGTAGTCGCCGATGAGCTCCCTGAGTTCGGGATCGTCGTCGACGACGATCAGGCGCGGCTTGTCTGCCACGGTCTACGGGCGGCTCTGCAGCCCCGAGTGCTCCGGAGCCCCATGCGCCGACACCGGCCGAAGCTCGCGACGGCGTTCGAAACCAAGACCGTAGGCATTGGGATCCTGGCCGCGGGCGTCGGCCGGCTCGGGCTGGCGGCGCACCGCGGCGGCATCCGGGCGGCGCATCACCTGGCCGAAGCGCCCGCGCGAGCGAATCGGCACGCGCTCCTTGGCGACCAGACGCTTGCGCACTTCGGAGAAGAACCAGCGGCGCTGGTTCTGGTCCAGGCCCTCCCACTCGTCGGCGACGCCCGCCAGCTCTTCGTTGCTGAGTTTCGCGTAGGGGTTGGCCGCAGGCGCCTCAGCGCCAAGCGCTGCAACCGAAAAGGCCAGAAGGCCGGCGACGACGGCCAGTCGGATGAGTCGGGGCGCCCGCGGCATCGCGCCGCGGCACCCCTGCATCAAGCGTTTCGCCACTTCGCTACCGCCCCCGTGTCGGCGGCGCACCGGCGGCCGGATGACCGCCGATGCCCGGAGATGGCTCGAGCGCTAGGCGCGCTCGAAGAGACCAGCGGCTCCTTGGCCGCCGCCGATGCACATCGTCACCACGCCGTAGCGCTTCTGGCGCCGTTCCAGCTCGCGCAGGATCGTGCCGGTGCAGCGCGAACCCGTCATGCCGAACGGGTGGCCGATGGAGATGCTGCCGCCGTTGACGTTGTACTTCTCGTTGTCGATGTCGAGCTCGTTGCGGCAGTAGACGCACTGCGAGGCGAACGCCTCGTTGAGCTCCCACAGGTCGACGTCGTCCTGGCGCAGGCCCGAGTTCTCGAGCAGGCGCGGGATGGCGTATACCGGCCCGATGCCCATTTCGTCCGGCTCGCAGGCGGCGACCGTGAAGCCGCGGTAGACGCCCATCGGCTTGATGCCGAGCTGGTTCGCCCGCTCGGCGCTCATCAGCAGCGTCATGGACGCGCCGTCCGAGAGCTGCGAGGCGTTGCCGGCAGTGACCGTGCCGTCTTCCTCGAACGCCGGCGGCAGGCCCGCGAGGCCCTCGATCGTGCTGTTCGGGCGGTTGCACTCGTCGCGATCGACGACGACCTCCTCCATGCTCTCCTCGCCGGTCTGCCGGTCCACCTTCTTCATGGTGACCGTCATCGGCGCGATCTCCTCGCCGATCCAGCCGGCCGACTGCGCCTTGGCGTAGCGGAGCTGGCTCTGCAGGGCGTATTCGTCCTGCATCTCGCGGGTGACCTGGTAGCGGCGGGCGACCACCTCGGCGGTGTTGCCCATGGCCATGAAGATCTCCGGCTTCTCCTCCTTGAGGCGGCCGTTGCGGGTGTCGCCGCCGCCGCGCGGCGAGCGGGTCGCGCCGGAGATGGAATCCACGCCGCCGGCCATGGCGATGTCCGTCTGCCCGGAGGCGATCTGGTTGGACGCGATGGCGATGGATTGCAGGCCGGAGGAACAGAACCGGTTGATGGTCATGCCGGCCGTGGTGATCGGCAGCTTGGACAGCACGACGGCGAGGCGCGCCAGATTGCCGTCCTGCTCGCCGGTGTGGTTGGCGGCGCCGACGACGACGTCCTCCACCTCGTCCGCCGAGACGTTGGGATTGCGCTCGAGCAGCGCGTCGATGCAATGCGCGAGCATGTCATCGGAGCGCGTCAGGTTGAAGCTGCCGCGGTGGGACTTGGCGAGCCCCGTGCGGATGCTGTCCACGACTACGACTTCTCGTACAGCCATTCGTTTTCCCCCTCTTGAAGGTATAGGCGTTGTGCGATTGTTGACGGCCCTCGCGGGCCGCGAAGGGGCGAGTCTAACCCAAACGCACGCCGCTATGGCAAGCCGATCGCACACCCGTCAGGCGTGCATCCCGGCGCCTAGGAGATCCTCGAAGTTCTGCCGGAAGAAGCGCTCCCGGTGCGCCTCCGGCAGCCGCGCGGTGGATCGATCGAAGCGTCCCTTGGGATTGCGGCCGCCCTCGACGTGCGGGTAGTCGGACGAGAAGAGGCATATCTCCGGCGCGGACTGCTCGACGATCCAGCCCACCGGCTCGGTGGGGTACGGCGTCACGCGCACCTGCCGGGTCACGTACTCGGAGGGCTTGAGCGCCAGCCGCTGCAGACGCTCCTCGTGCCGGGCGAAGGCCTCGAAGGCGGCGTCGAGCTGGCGCATGAAGCCGGGCAGCCAGAGCGCGCCGAGTTCGATGATGCCCACCTTGAGCGTCGGAAAACGTCCCAGCACGCCGTCCAGAATCAGCATCGACAGCGCCTGCATGGGGCCGTGCGGAATCGCCATGTAGGAGATGGAGCGGAAGTTCTCCTCGCCGCCGTGGAAGTCCGGCACGGCCGGCAGGCCGTTGTTCTTGTGGGCGTCCGGCAGCACGCGGTCGGCAAGCCCGACATGAAACAGGATCGGCAGCTTTGCTTCCGCCGCCTGCGCCCATACCGCATCGAGCGCGACATGGCTGGTCGCGTGGCGCTTGGGACAGGCCCAAGGCACCAGCAGCGCCTTGGCGCCGAGTTCGATCGCCTCGCTCGCCGCCCGCGGTGCCTGTTCGAGGTCCGCCAGCGGCACGTAGCCCACGGCGAGCAAGCGCGGATCGACGCTGCAGAACGCCACCTGGGCGCGATTGGTGGCGCTGGCGACCGCGTAGAGCAAGTCCACGTCGTCGCCGTGCTCCAGCCCTTCGAGCCAGACGTTCGTCGAGGTCGGGAACACCAGCTGGCTGGCGACGCCCATGTGGTCCAGCGCTGCCGGTCGATCCTCGCGCCGGAACGAGCCCGTGGCCGCATGGTTCTTGCGCAGCATGATCTCTTCGGCGTCGGCGGCGCGATAGTCGGCATCGTCGTGCAGCGCGAGCGTCTGCTCGATCGCTGCGCCGCGACCGAACCGGGCGTCGAAGGCCGCGCTCACCTCGGCGCTCGCGAAATCTTCGAGCCAGCGCGGAACCTCCATGACGTGCGAGTCAGCGTCGTGGACGATGCGATCTTCGATGTAGGGCATAGGCGCTTGCGGCAGCGGTGTTGGCCGGATCATACATGCGGCCGCAGCGCCCGTTATCAGCTACGCCTGCAGCGCGACGATCGGATCCAAGCGCGCCGCATGGCGCGCCGGGTAGAAGCCGAAGAACACCCCGACGGCCGTGGAGACGCCGACGCCGAGGGCGGCGGCAATTGCCGACACGAAGAACGACCAGCCGGCGTACTGGCTGATCGCCCACGCGGCAACGGTGCCCAAGACGATCCCCGCGATGCCGCCGAACAGGCAGAGCACTGCCGACTCGGTGAGGAACTGGGCCATGATGTCGCGTCGCCGCGCGCCGATGGCGCGGCGCAGGCCGACCTCGGTCCGGCGCTCGGCAATCGACATCAGCATGACGTTCATCACGCCGACGCCGCCGACGATCAGCGAGATGCTGCCGACCGCGGTGAACAGCAGCGTGAACATCTGCGCCTGCCGGCGCATCTGCTCGATGAGCTGGCGGGCGCTGGTCACATCCAGATCCAAGCCCGGCGAGACCTGCTCGAAGTAGGCCAGCACCTCCCCCACCGCGGCGAACGGGTCCGCTCCGGCGGTCAGGCGCATGATGGCCATGTCGATCTCCCTGCCGAGCCGCCGCGCGGTGGACAGCGGTATCAGGACCGCATCGTCCACCGGCGCGCTCTGCACGGATCCGACGCCCGGTCCGAGAACGCCGACGACCGTGAACAGCCGGTCCCGGAAGCGGACGTGTTCGCCGATGGCCTGCTGCGTACCGTCGGCGCGGATGTTCTGCGCCACCCGGTGGCCGATCACGCAGAAGCTCATGCCGCGGTCCAGATCGGAGATGAATCGACCCTCGGCCACGGTGAGCCGGTGCAGCGCGGCGAAGCGTTCCGTTACCCCGAACATCGCCCCGCGCACCGCGACATCGCGGCCACGGTGGCGCACGGCCCCCGTCTCAGCGGTCCAAGGGGCCACCGCGGCGATGCTGGGCACGGCAGCCGGGAGCATCGCCGCGTCGGCAGGCGCTATCGTATAGCCCTCGTCGGTGAAGCGCCGCCGCAGCGTCAGGACATCCGTGCCGAGGGCGCGGAACTGGCGCAGCGTCTCCTCCTTGACGATCTCGCCCGTGGAGACCATGGCGATGACCGCGGCGATGCCCACGGCGATGCCGATCAGCGCCAGAACGCTGCGCCCGCCCATCTCCCGGATGCTCGCCAGCGCCTCGGCGACGTTGGCCTTGAATCGCGTGCCGCCGACGGCGACCAGCCAGCCGGTTGCCAGTCGCGGCCGGCGGCGCAGCGCCGCGGACCATTTGCCCAGCGCGGCGAGTGCCGCCGCGCTCACGGCGGCGGCGCTCCCTGCCGCTCATCCACGGGCTCGCCATGCAGCAGGCCGGCGTCGATCCGCAAGCGGCGTCGGCAGCGCTCGGCGATCGAAGTCCGGTGCGTGACGATGACCACGCCGATGCCGTTGCCGCTCAGCGCGTCGAAGATGTCCATCACCTCGCGGCCCGTCTCGGGATCCAGCGCGCCGGTGGGCTCGTCCGCCAGGATCAGCGCTGGCTCGCCCACCAGAGCTCGCGCCAGCGCCACCCGCTGCTGCTGTCCCCCCGAGAGTTCCTTGGGCCGGTGCCCGGCGCGATCAGCCATCCCCACCTGGTCGAGAGCCGCCAGCGCGCGCTCCCTGATCTCGGCGTCGGTGCAGCCGCGGTAGACGAGCGGCAGGCCGGCGTTCTCCACCGCGGTCATGCGCGGCAGCAGGTGGAACGACTGGAACACGAAACCGATGTGGGCGTTGCGCAGGTCCGAGATCGCGTCGTCGTCCAGCGACACCACCTCGCGCCCTTTGAGCGAGTAGGTTCCGGCGGTCGGTCGATCCAGCAGGCCGAGGATGTTGAGCAGCGTCGACTTGCCGCAGCCCGAGGGCCCCATGATCGACACGAGGTCGCCGGCGACCACTTCCAGCGACAGGCCGCGCAGCACATCCACCGTGACCGGCCCCAGGCGGTAGGATTTGCGGATGTTCTGCAGCCGCAGCACGACGTCAACTCAACCGCACGGCCGAGCGGCTCGCTGGCCGCGCCGACGCGGGCTCGGCCTGGCAGCCAAGCGAGCATCGCTAGTACGGCACGAGGACTTCATCGCCCGCCGCCAGCCCGTCCGTGACCTCGACTTCGCCGAGCGTCGTGCGCCCGGTCCGCACGACGACTCGCCGCGCTTCCCCGGTTTCGGGGTCTCGGACGCGCACCGCGGCGTCGCCGGCGGCGTCGATGCGCACCGCGGCGAGCGGCACGAGCAGCGCATCGGCGAGATCCCGAGTGACGATCTGCGCCGACACGGACATGCCCAGCCGGAGTCGGCGGCGCTGCTCCTCGGTGAACGGCTCGAGGCCGAGGGTCACCGCGAACGCCGCCTGCCGCCCGCGCCCCGACGCCTGCGCCTGGGACGAGACGTTGCTCACCGTGCCGGCCAGCGGCGCCTCCGGCATGGCATCGCCGGTCACGATGGCGGCCTGCCCGACCCGCAGATCGGCGATGTCGAACTCGTCGACCACCACCCCCACGGAGAGCGCGGCCACGTCCGCGATCTGCACGACCATGGCCCCCGTGGCCAGGGCCCGGCCTTCGGCAAGCGCCGGGCCTTCGCCCCGCTGCGGCAGCGCCGGCGCCAGAACCACGCCGGCCACCGGCGCCCGCAGCATGTCGTCGCCGATCACCGCCTCCAGCGCGGCCACCCGGTCGCGCACGTTCTCGAAGGTCAGGCGCGACACCTCCTTGGCGTCCGCGCCGCCGGCTTCGCGCACCGCGTCGAGCTGCTGCATGGCGATATGGTAGTCCTCCTGGAGACTCTCGTACTGCTCCTCCGCCGCCGCGTGCTCGGCGCCGGGGATGACGCCGCGCTCCAGCAGGAACGCGGTCTCCTCCAGCCTGTGGCGCTGCTTCTCGAGCTCCTTGGCCGTGCGCGCCACCGAGCGTCTGGCGGCGGTCACTTCGAGGCTGTTCTCCCAGTCGCCGAGCTCGCGCTCCCGCCGGGCGGCGTCGATGAAGCCGGCGCGCAGCGACCGGTACTCCTGCTGCACCTTGCTGAGATCGAGGCTCGCTAAGGCCTGGCCTTCCTCCACCTCGTCGCCGTATTCCACCAAGACCTCCCGCACCGTGGCGTCGGCGGGGCTCAGCACGCTGACCTGGCGGCGCGGCTGCAGGCGGCCGGTGACCGCCACGGTGGTCCGCAAGCGCTTCGGAGCCAGGGTGATCGCGGTTCGCGCGACCTCGCCGACCGACACGCCGACCGGCGGCGACGGCGCGCCGACCTCGCCGGCATCCCAGACGAGCGAGGCCACCAGCAGGAACACCGCCAGCACCGCGGCGCCGGCGACGCCCTGGACGACGCGCACCCGGCGCAGCGCCGCTTCCAGTTTGCCGTTGTTGTCCTCCACGGCGCGGTAGGCATCCTGCAGCTCCTCGTACTGCGCCTGCACTTGGTGGCCGAGCTTGAGTTCGGACTCGCGCAGCGCCTCCGTCGCGGTGATGTCGGTGAACACGCCGATGATCCCAACGCGCTCTCGCCGCGCGCCCTCGCCGACCTCGAGCACGCTGGTAACCATGCTGAGCAGGCGACTCTGGCCGCCGACCTGCACGCCGACGACGCGGCGCGCCGTCGGCTCTCGGCTGGAGACGGCGTCCAGCATGGTCTGGGCGAAGGCGTCCAGACCGTCCAACAGCAGGAAGACCTCGGCGAACAGCCGCCCGACAACGTCCTCGCCGCCTGCCGCGAGGATGCGCTTCGCCGCCGCGTTGAAGGTCGCGATCCGGCCGCCGAAGTCGACCACCACGACCCCGTCGTCCATCTGTTCGAGGACGCTTTCGTGGACCAGCCCGGCCTCGAGGCGGGCGGGTTTCGGTCCCGGCCGCCGCCGAGTCGCAGCGCGTGACGACGGCATCCTCGCGTATCAGCGCGACGGCCCGTGCGCTCCGCTCGCGCGCCTAAAGAGCCGAGCTGAGCAGGGCCGCCTGGGCCCTGAGCCGCGGCAGGCCGCTTCGGTTCGCGGTCAGTCGTAGTTGGTGGCGTACATCCAGACGATCATGCCATTGCCGTTCGCAAGGAACTGGGAAATCTCAAGCGACGTTGCGTTCGTGAGCCCGTCGTCCGTGCAGGTGGCGCTCAGTGTCATCGATGGGTCAGTGGTCTCGGTGCCAGCGTTGACAGTCAGCGTCTCGCCGGTGCAGTCGGACGAGAAGTTCCCGCCGGCCGCATTGCTCTGAGTGAGCCACACGACCTCATTGCCGTCGGGGTCAGTGCCGCTCTCGACTCGGATCTGGGTGTCGAGATCGATCGAGACTCCAGTCTCCTTCGTCGTGAAAGCCCGCACCTCGGTTCTCGTGTCCGAAGGATCGGCCAACGTGGAGGTCCAAGCGTTGCAGTCCCCCTTGAGGGTCGAGCCATCGGTGCCGAGGGAGAAATTGCCGCAGGAGCGCAACACGTTGTTGCTGGTGTCCCCCGCCACCTGAGCGTGGGCACTGCCGGCCACGAGGCCGATCGCCAAGACGACCAGCGCGGCCACCGAGCCGCCGAAGCCGCCGTCCAAATCGATCAAGGTTCGAAGTCGCCTGCACATGGTCCCTCCTTCGGGTGCGCGTATTCACCAAATGTACCCCGAAACTACACCCTAAAGCCATCATTCGCAAGCGAAGGAGTTGTCCAACGCAATGCGGGTCTGAAGCGGCCGATCCGGACGATCATTCGGAGGATGATCGTGACGCTTGAGACCGAACGGCGCCGCACCGTGGAGCAGATCAGGCACTTTCAGGACGGCAACGGGAAGTGGACCTGCCGGCGAACGACCTGTTCGGCCGAGAGGTCAGGGCAACGCGCCGCGCGGAAATCGCATTCGCCTTCAACCGCTACAACGCCGCAGGGACTTGGGGCCGGTGGTTCTCTACGACGCGGAAGAACCGGTGGTGCGGGACCTGGCGCCCTCCGTGCGCGGCGACGAGACGGAGACGGACGTGATGACCGCTCGATGGTCCACTGCGCCATCCACGGCATGGCTCGGATCGTCCTCGAAGGCGACGCCAGACAGGTCGAGGTCGATGTCGTTGCCCTCAAAGTCCCGGATCGGCCATGCTGCTCGGCCGCGGCGTTGTCGAAGAGCAGCGCACCCCGGCGCCGAGAGCCGCAGCCAGGCCTCTCAAGGCAGCGACCCCGTCGGCGCGGCAGGCTCATCCGTCCCGGGTCAGCACTTCGAGCAGGTGGCCGTCGATGTCGCGCCAATAGAACCCGCGGCCGCCGTGGCGGGTGTTGATGCGGCCGTCGTCGGGCGAGAACGGGCCGGATCCGTAGGTGACTTGCGCGGCCTCGATGCGCGCGAAGATGGCGTCGAACTCCGCGTCGCTGACCTTGAATGCGTAGTGGTGGCTGCGAAAGTCCTGGGCGTTGTCGAAGTCCATGGTCAGCGCCTCGTTGACCGCCACCGGGGCGAAATGCCCGGCGGGACCAGCGTAGTGCAAGCCCATGATGTCGGCGAAGAACCGCGCCGAAGCTTCCTTGTCGCGAGCCGGGACGATGGTGTGGTTGAGTTCCATGCGGCGTCTCCTGCGGCGTGTACGTCGCAACCATAGCGCTACCGCGAGACTCGCGCCATGCGCCCGGTGCGCAGGGCCTTCAACCCGCGCCGAGAAACGCTGAATCGGAACGGCCTGCCCTGCTGGCGGGCCTCGGTGCCGGGCCGACGGCGGGTCAGTCAGCTCCCGTCGCCTTGCAAAGCGGGGCGGCGCCGAGGGCGCATGCTTTGGCGCGATACCACTCGCTGAGGGCCAAGTCCGCGAGCGGCGTATTCGGATCTCCGTAGAGCTCGGCAAGGGAGGCACAGCTCGGCGCGAACGAACGGCCGCAGGCATCCTCGTGGTAGGCCGCCGCCGCCTCGAGGTCCTCGCCGACACCGATCCCGAACTGATGCATCATCCCGGCAACGGCGCAGCTCTTGCCCATCCCGAGCTCGCAGCCACGCAGGATGTAGCCGTGCGCTGCCGCCGGATCGCGCCGTCCACCATGGATGCCCTTGAAGTGTCCGGAGCCGATGACGTAGCAGCTCATGGCGTCGCCTGATTCGCATTGCGACTCGAGTGCCTCCTGCATCGCGCTCGTCAGGTTCTGCCGGTAGCGGACGCATTCGCGCCGCGCTCCCGCGTCACAGGCGAAGCCGTACCAGATCTGCCTCTCCACCCGCGTCGCGAGATCGGGGCGACGCTCGTAGAGCGCCGCGAGTTCGTCGCAGCGGTTGGCGGCGCCTCGCGTACATCGTGCGCGGAGGGTCTCCGCCAAGTTGCTGCAGCCCGCCGGGCGATCCTCGGCGCAACTCGTCTGCCAATGCTCGATATGTCGCCCAGGATGATCGGATTCGATGAACTCGCCAAAGTACATCCACGCGAAGATGCCGATCCAGGCCGCCATGTGGACGAGGTTCCACTCGATGAAGGATGCGGCCTCGAAGCGGGCGAAGCGCTCGCGGAGGCGGAGAGCCCTCAGCCGGGGAGCGCGAGGGGCTAGCCCCTCGCAATAGAGAGCCGTGAACTTCCGTGCGAGGAACGCCCCTGCGTGATCGAGCGGGATCACGAGGAGGTTCAGAACGGGCACGAAGAGGAGCTTGTCGTAGGCGAGCGGCTCACCGAAGAGGTCGAGCAAGCCATACAGCGCAAACACACCCGCGCCGTAGAAGGCGCCGAAAAGGAAGCGCCCCCAGCTGTTGCGGGGCGAGGTCGCGGGATCCGTGATGAGGAGGTGGAGGCCGAGAAAGACGGCGACGGGAATCCCGGTGTCGACGAACCAGTAGGTCCCGGTGCTGGCGCTGTACACGCTCCCGAGGAGGAAGAGCATGCCCGCCGAGGCGAGCGTCACGAGCGTCACGCGAAAGAGAAACTGCGCGACGAGGCCGATCGCGAAGAGAAAGAGATACGGCCGGCTGTCGGGATCGACGAGACGCGTGTCGAGCGTCGCCGAAAGCTCCGAGACCCAGGTCGTGTCGGTCTGGCCGGACGCGATCAGCACGAGAGCGAAGAGGAAGAGCGCGAGTGCCGACGGATTGAAGATGTGCGTTCGCACGCCATCGCGTTGCCAGACGATGAATTCCTTCGCCAGGAAGCCGACCGCAATCAAGACGAACTGGTAGACGAACCAATCGTCCTTGAACGTCAGGAATAGATTGATGCTGAAGATGATCGGCAGCGGCCCTAGCCCTAAGCGCCATGGCTTGTGGCGCGACCAGGCGAGCAACCCCTCGAAGGCGAAGGCGAAGGCGATCTGCGCGACGAGCAGGAGCGCGTTGTGGGCAACGAGCTCCCAATAGAAACCCCAGAAGATGTAGATGGACAGATGCAGGCAAGCCTGGACGTAATGCGGGGCGGCTAGGCGGACGCGGAAGTTGAGCGCCCGCGGGTCCGCACGATCGCGGAAGTAGAGGGCGAGGTACCAAACTGCCAAGACGCCGACGGCGGCGAGGTGGACGACGGGCAGGTTGTCGTGGAGCGCGATGCGGGGCACGGCGACGAGTGTCGCGAGCAGGCCGATAAAGATAGCCGGCAGGAACGCGCCACGTCGGGAAGCGCCCTCGACCATGGGAATGAGGCTCGGCGGTCCGCCTTGCATGCCGGGCATGCGTTCGGCGGCCGTCACGGCTGCCGCCCGCGGCAGTCGGCACGATCAAGTGCGTCCACGAGGCCGCCAGACGGTACATCGCTGCCGTATCGGGGGACCGAACCCATCGGCCTACCTTACCGCCGCGGAGCACCATTTGGGGCCTTTTCGACCGCTGCGATGTCCGTCCCGCCGTCCCAGATAGACCGCCCGCAAGGGGTTCCATGGGGTGTACGACAGACCTTTGGTAGACGCGCCCCGCACGGGGTGCGACTACTGGGACTTCGATCCCATCGTGCAGCTACTCGCCAGCCGCAGCTGCCATGTCCTGCAGGTGAACTATCGGGGCACCGGCGGCAACGCGCATGGCATTGTCCGATGCACGTCTGAGAAGCGGGCATCCGTTGCTCCGCTGCATTCTGCCCCTAACAATTGGGCCGCGCATAGGGCATTGTTCGCCATGCACGTTTGAGGAACGGGCCTGTGCCCGTTCGCCCAGGGGAGGGCCATGGCCGAGACGAGAACGGGCGCGGGGATCGACCCGCGCACGGTACCCACGCGCACGCGGATGGCGTTCGGCATCGGCTCGGCGGCGGAGACGCTGTCGCTCTACCCGGTCGGCATCCTCAGCATGCTCTACTACAACCAGGTGCTCGGCCTCGACGTGCTGCTCGCGGGCTTGGTGCCGACCATCTCGATCTTCGCCGACGCGGTCTCCGATCCGCTGCTCGGCTCGCTGTCGGACCGCTGGAAGTCGAAGAAGTGGGGCCGCCGCCATCCGTTCATGTTCATCGCCCCCTTGCCCATCGCCATCTCGTTCTGGTGCGTCTTCAACCCGCCGGCGTTCGAGGGAGTGGCGCTCTTCTGGTGGTTCCTCGCCTGGTCGATCATGCTGCGCACGTTCATGACCGTCTACCACGTGCCACACTTGGCTATGGGCGGCGAGCTCTCGAAGGAGTACCTCGAGCGCACCAAGATAATGTCCTACAACAACTTCTTCGGCTGGCTTGGCGGGCCGCCGATCCACAAGCTGAACACCGCGATCTTCTTCGCCGTGACCGTGCAGTACAGCAACGCGCTGCTGAACCCGGACTCGTACCGCTCGCTGTCGCTCTCCAACGCGACGGCCATCTTCGTGGTGCTGCTCGCATCGGCGTGGTGGACGCGCGATCGCATCGCGACGCTGCCGCAGCCGGCCGAGGACGAGGCCCGGTTCAGCGCCATCGACTTCTTCCGCGACCTCATGAAGGCGTTCACCAACCGCAACTACCTGTTCCTCATGATCGCCCTGTTCGCGCTGTCGCTGATGCTCGGCGTGCGCGGCGCCCTGAACGCCTACATGACCGTGTACTACTGGGAACTGTCCGCCGCCGAATTCGCCAACATCCTGCTGATCGGCTCGGCGGTGGGCTACTTCGCGGGGTTCACCCTCTCCGCCCGCATCCACAGCTGGTTCGACAAGCGCGCCACCATCGTCGCCACCGCGCTGCTCCTCTCGATCTTCCCCGCCATGCCGGTGATCCTGCGCCTCTGGGGCTGGTTCCCGGAGAACGGCTCGTTCTGGCTGATGTGGGCCATCGCCGCCTTCGGCGCCCTCGGCGCGGTATCCGGCAGCGTGCTGAACATCAGCGTCATGTCGGCGCTGGCCGACATCGCCGACGAGAACGCCGCCCGCTACGGCATCCGCCAGGAGGGCGTGCTGTACTCGGCGCGCACCTTCTTCGCCAAGCTCGACGCCTCCATCGGCCACGGCGTGGCGGCGCTGGCGCTGGCCTGGATGGCGTTCCCGGAGAAAGCCCAGCCCGGGGAGGTGGACGCCGACACCATCTGGTGGCTCGGCATGGTGGACTCGCCGCTGTCGATCATCCCCGGCGTCATCGCCGCGGTGTTCTACGCGCAGTACCGGATCAGCAAGTCGCAGTACGAAGAGACGCGCAAGGCGCTGGCGGCGCAAGACCGAGGCGCTTCCGGCACCGCCTGAACGCTTCCTGCCTCAGCGCGTCGGATACTCCTTGAAGCAGGCGATGCTCGTGTCCAGCGTCGCCCAGGACGCCATGGAGTCCGTGAAAATGTTGGCCGTCGGGCGCAGCTGCGGGTCGGTGTCGAGCGAGCCCGCCGGCACCTGCATGGCGCCGGGATCGCGCTCTCTCGGCACGAGCGAGCCGCAGTTGCGGCAGAAGGCGGTGCCCTTCACCCGCGCCTCGGGCATCTTGTAGTCGACGATCTCGTCCTCTCCGCCGAGCCAGCGGAACGCATCCGCGGCGACGAAGACGAACGTGCCGTAGGCCGCCGCCATCTGTCGCCGGCAGCGCGAGCAATGGCAGTTGACCATCCGCTGGGCCTCGCCGTCGTATTCGTAGCGGACCGCGCCGCACAGGCAGCTGCCGGCGGTGGCAACCGGCTTGCTCGGCCGCCTCGGTTCGCTCTCGACCAACGCACCACTCCAGCCCAGCGGCCACTCCGGGTGCTGCTCAGCGTCGTCGGCGATAGCGTGCCACGGCGCTTTGGAGCCGACGAACAAGTGCAGCGACGGCGGGGCGCCGGGGTCGCCGGCAAGGTTGCCCATGGGAATGTAGGTGACCGGCCCGCGCACCCACGGCGCCGGCACCGGGCTCCCGCAGCGCGGGCAGAAGGTGCGCCCGCCCTCCTCGGATGATTGGTAGCGCGCCACGCTCTCCGCGCCCTTGATCCACTGCACGGTGTCCGGCTCGGCGACCCCGAAGGTGGCGAACGCACTGCCATGCAGCTTGCGGCACATCGAGCAGTGGCAGTGCATCAGCCGCGTGATCGGCCCATGCACCTCGAAGGCGATGTCCCCGCACAGGCAGCTACCGGCGAGCACTCTCTGGAGCCCTCAGGCCGGCCGCGCCGCGCTACTGGTCGGCCTCGGCCGTCACCGGGTCGATCATGCGCTTGACCATGGTGACGGTGCTGGCCGGGAAGCCGCTGCGCTCGGCGTGCTCGTCGATGAGGTCCGGGTCGTCCGCGATGTAGATGCAGAACGTCTTGTCGCCGGCGACGTACGAGTGCTCCCACTGGATGTTCTTGTTCTCGGCCTTCATCTCGGCGAGCACGCCGTTCGACTTCTGCGACGCCTCGCGCAGCGCCTCGCGCTCGGCGGAACCGATCTCCGGGATGTCTCGTTCGATCACGTATCGGGGCATGGATGCTCCTGAATGGGTGGGTGACGGAACCATAGCGTATGCCAGCGCGGGCTTCGCGCCAACGCCCGTGCCGCAATCATGTACGGCGCTTGGTCGCGTTTAGCAGACCTCCGTCCTCCATCAGGCCAGCAGGCCGATCTGGCGTGCCCCTTCGACATCCTCGATCGCCTCCCGGAGGAAGCCCTGGATCAGCAAGGCGCGGGCGTCGGGCTCGGCCACGCCGCGCGAGCGCAGGTAGAAGATGGCGTCGTCGTCCAAGGCGCCCATGGCTGCGCCATGGCTGCACTTGACGTCGCCTTCGTAGATTTCCAGCTCCGGCTTGGCGTAGACCTCGGCGGTGGCGTCGGCGAGCAGGTTCTTGACGCTGAGTGCGGCATCCGTGGCGCGAGCCCCGGGAGCGATGCGGATGGCGCCGTTCAGAACCGCTCGGGCGTGCGCGGCGGCCACGCCACGGTACGTTTGCCGGCTTAGGCCGCCCGGCGCTTCGTGGCGGACGCTGACCTGGTTGTCCAGATGGCGGCGCTGGTTCAGCCGCCAAGCGCCGCTGATCGCGAGCTCGGCGTTCTCGCCGGCCAACGTCGCCACGATGTCGTTGCGGCGCAGTTGCGCGCCCACCGCACACTGCGCCAGCGCGTAGTTCGCGCCCGCGCCCAGATGCGTCGCGAGCAGGCTGCACTGGCGCAGCGCGTCGTCGCCCTGTCGCCGCCAATGGCGAAGGCGACCTCCCGCCAGCAGCGCGACTTCGACGATGCGGTGGGTGAACGCCGCTGGCTCTTCGACGAGTTCCAGCGCCGCATCCTGTTCGACGATCACCAGCAGGTGCTGGTAGGCGGCGCCGAGTTCGGCCACTCGCACGGGGGCGCTGGCACGTCTTCCGGCACCGATGCGGACGACTGCGCCAGCGCCGAGCAGGAGGCCGTTCACGGCGGCGAACGGCTGCAACACCAGATCGAACGCTCGGCCGCCGTAGGCCGAGACCCACGGCGCGGCGGCGGAATCCGCGAAGTCCAAGACCTCGACTTCCGGCGGCGCTTCGATGCCCGCAACCGGCGCCGCCGTGCCTTGCTCCAGGTCGCCGAGCGCAACTTCGTAGAAGCGCTGCGGGTTGGTGTACTTCCAAGGCTCCGAACGGGCGCCCGGCAGGCCCGCGCTCACGACTTCGCGGCACCGCTCCCGGTCGAGCCACGGCGCGTAGCGGTTCGGCGGTCGGGCGAGCAGGCGCTCGGCCAGCTGTACGCCGTCAATCATCGAGCCAGCCGTAGCCCTTCTCTTCCAGCGCCAAGGCGAGGGTCGCCTCGCCCGAACGGACGATGCGGCCGCCGCTCAGCACATGCACATGGTCCGGCACTACGTAGTCCAAGAGGCGCTGGTAGTGGGTTACCAGAACCACGGCATTGGCCGCGCCACGGAAGGCGTTGATGCCGTCCGCCACCACGCGCAGGGCGTCGATGTCGAGGCCCGAGTCCGTTTCGTCGAGCACGGCGAGGCGCGGCCGAAGCATGAGCATCTGCAGGATCTCGTTGCGCTTCTTCTCGCCGCCGGAGAAGCCCTCGTTGACGCCGCGCTTGAGGAACGCGGCATCGAGGGCCAGCTGCTGCGCCACCTGCCGGGTGCGCTTCATGAAGTCCACCGCGGTCGGCGGCTCGGCGTCGCCGGCGACGGCGTGGGCGTCCACTGCCGCCTTCAGGAACTCCATGTTGCTCACGCCGGGGATCTCGATGGGGTATTGGAAGGCGAGAAAGACGCCCCGATGGGCGCGTTCCTCCGGCGCGAGGCTGGTCATGTCCGCGTCGTCGAGCAGCAGACTGCCGTCCCGCACTTCGTACCCGGGACGGCCGGCCAGGACGTTCGCGAATGTGCTCTTGCCGGAACCGTTCGGCCCCATCACGGCGTGGACCTCGCCCGCTTCCACCGTGAGGTCCAGGCCGTTCAGAATCGGCTTGTCGTCCACATCCACCCGCAGGCCCTCGACGCGCAGCAGGCTCATCCGACAGCCCCTTCGAGGCTGACTTCGAGGAGCTTGCCGGCTTCCACGGCGAACTCCATCGGCAAGGTGCGAAAGACCTCCTTGCAGAAGCCGTTGACGATCATGGCCACGGCCTTCTCCGGGTCGATGCCGCGCTGGCCGCAGAGGAAGAGCTGGTCGTCGCTCACCTTGGAAGTGGTGGCCTCGTGCTCCACCACTGCCGACGGGATCTTCGCCTCGATGTACGGGAACGTATGCGCCCCGCAGGCGTCGCCGATCAAGAGCGAGTCGCACTGCGTGTGGTTGCGGGCGCCCTCGGCGCGGGGGTTCATGCGCACGAGGCCGCGGTAGCTGTTCTGGCTGCGGCCGGCGCTGATGCCCTTGGAGACGATGGTGCTCTTGGTGCGCGGCCCGATGTGAATCATCTTGGTGCCCGTATCCGCCTGCTGGAAATTGCGGGTCAGGGCCACGGAGTAGAACTCGCCCACGGAATCTGCCCCACGCAGCATCACGCTCGGGTACTTCCAGGTGATGGCCGAGCCGGTCTCCACCTGGGTCCAGCTGATCTTCGAGCGCGCGCCGAGGCACGCGCCGCGCTTGGTGACGAAGTTGTAGATGCCGCCGCGGCCCTGCTCGTCGCCCGGATACCAGTTCTGCACTGTGGAGTACTTGATCTCGGCGTCGTCCAAGGCCACCAACTCCACCACCGCAGCATGGAGCTGGTTCTCGTCGCGCATGGGCGCGGTGCAGCCCTCCAGATAGCTCACGTAGGCGCCTTCGTCGGCGATGATGAGGGTGCGCTCGAACTGGCCGGTGTTCTCGGCGTTGATGCGGAAGTAGGACAGGAGCTCCATCGGGCAGCGCGTGTGCTTCGGCACGTAGACGAAGGTGCCGTCGCTGAACACCGCCGAGTTGAGCGCGGCGTAGAAGTTGTCGGACTTCGGCACCACGCTGCCGAGGTACTTGCGGACGAGTTCGGGGTGGTCACGGACTGCCTCGGCGATGGAGCAGAACACCACGCCGGCTTCAGTGAGCTTGTCCTTGAACGTGGTCGCCACCGAGACGCTGTCGAATACCGCGTCGACGGCCACTTCGGGGACGGTTGCACCCTCGACGCCGGCCAGCGCTGCCCGTTCGTGCAGCGGGATGCCGAGCTTCTCGTAGGTGCGCAGGAGCTCCGGGTCCACATCGTCCAAGGATTTCGGCCGCTCGCCCTTGGGGGCGGCGTAGTAGGAGATCGCCTCGAAGTCGATGGTCGGGAACTTCAGATGCGCCCAGTCCGGCAGCCGCATCTTGCGCCAGCGCCGGTAGGCGTCGAGCCGCCACTCGGTCATCCACGCAGGTTCCTCCTTCTTGTCGGAGATGGCGCGGATCACGTCTTCGTCGAGCCCCGGTGGCAGCGCCTCCGTTTCGATGTCCGTGACGAAGCCCGCGGCGTACTCCTGCTGCGTGAGGGCGTCGAGTTGGGTTGCCGGCTCGGCCATCGGCTTCGCGCGCGTCTCTCAAGGGCGGGAGCGGCATTGTAGCGGCTTACCCGACCAAATTACTCGGCTTTTCGGCGACGCTGATCGGCCGCGCGAGGCTAGCGTCGCGGCAACCAATGCAGAGGCGCTGCAAGCCCTTCATCGACCGCACGGATGAATCGCTAGCTCGCTCGTTCCATGGCTTCCACCGCCGCTGCCGGCGCCCCCTCCACCAACTGCGACCACTTGGGCGCCGGGTCGATCACTTCGGACTTGGCCTCTTCGACATAGGTGTCCGCCTCCATGCGAAGCGAGTGGAGAATCTCGGAGCGCAGGCTCTCGTCCAGGTAGTTGACTGCTGTGCGCAGCGCGTCAGGGTCCTCTTCCCAGCCCACGGCAATGTCGAAGACATCCCGCACGGGAAGCCGCCGCCCACGGCCGAAGAGCTTGCCCGTGAGGATTGTGGCGTTGCCGTAAACGGCCATCTCGCGACCGTCCACCATGGCCCGTGCTGGCGCGATGCTCGGCTTCTGGTCGAGCTGCGTGATCTCGATGCGCCCAGCCGGGAACGCGAACTTGAGCGATTGGCCCTGGGCCTCGACTCGAGTCGCACCGAGTGCCTGCATCCGCTGCGCGAACCCCGGGTCCGACCGCGGATCCAAAGCGGCGATGCCACTATCCTCCGGCAGGAAGATGTCGATGTCGGTGCTACGGCGATGGCCCCACCGAGCGGCGAGGAGCGTGCCCCCGCCCAGGCGCCACCGCTTGCCTGGCGCGACGATCGGCGTGAGCGTCTCGTCCAGCAGTGCGCCCGCGGCGCGCATCAGGCTCTTGGCGGGTTCCGGGAGGCGTAGATTCTCCGGCGTCATCGAGCGGTCCTTCCGGGTCTGGCGAAGCTGTTCAGGTAGTGGTTGAGCGCGTTGCGGCGGTAGCCGATTTGGTGGATCGCGGCGACAAGCTCCGGCAGCGTATAGGCCTCCTCGATCCAGCCCCACAGCACCTCGCTATTCGTCGCCTCCCGGAACCAGGTGCGCAGGATGGCCCGCTGGCGCGGGTCTGGAGCCTGTGCGCGGATGGCCGCGTAGAACTCCGCCGACGTCGGCGGATCGACCCATCCGGCACAGCTCGAGAACAGGCGCGAGTTGACGGTGCGGCTGTTCGGGCCGATCTCGCCGTCCGCAGTGCCGCCCGCCCTGCGCCATCGCGGAACGGGGCGAACGTCGGCCGGCGTTGGGAATGCACTGGCCGGCAGCAACTCGCAGGGCCGGTCTTCGGGAGCGCCGAAAACGACCTCCATCCCGGACCGGCGCAGCGCTTCGACAGGATCGTCGCGTTCCGTTAAGGCATCGCGGCTGTCGGCGTCCTGGGCCATGCGTGGAGTATAGGCGTCGACCGCGGCGGAGCCTTCTCCCCGCAGTCCTCCGACTGGCCTCGCCCAGCGCGGGCAGACTCACATCCCGCCGGTTGGGGCCGGGGAGTTCTCCGTAAACGCGCTTGAGGCGCGGGCGTCGGCCCGGAGCGGCTACCGGCAATCCTCCGGCAGGGCCTCGCCGAGCGCTTCCTTGAGCGGCCCCAGCCAAGGCTCGTAGTTGCGCCATTGGTCGAGGCCGGAGCGGTAGATGGGCTGGCGCACCTGTTCGGCGCTCGGCGTGCGGATGCTGCGTTCGGTCTCATGGTAGTCAACGCAAGCCTGCTCGAACGGCAGGCCGCAGAACGCGAGCAGGCGGCGCACTTGGCCTTCGAGGTCGTCCACCACGTCTTCGTGCTGAACGCGCAGGACGAAGCCCGGCAGGACGCGGTCCCAATGCGCCATGAGCTTGAGGTACTGGCGGTAGTAGTTGCCGATCTCGGTGAGTCCGTAGGAGAACTCCTGGCCTTCGCCGAAGAGCTGCTTGAAGCCGCTGAAGCAGCAGGCCAAGGGGTGGCGGCGGGCGTCGATCACCTTGGCGCGGGGGAGGATCAGGCGGATCAGGCCGATGTGGAAGAAGTTGTTCGGCATCTTGTCGATGAACCGCGGCGCAATGCCCCGATAGGCGCGGGTTTCGCCCAAGAACTGCTCGCCGAAGCGGCGGAAGTAGTCGTCTTCCAAGGTCTGAAGGATGCGCGGGTAGCGCGGCGCGGCGCCCGGTTCGTCTCGGCCGCGCAGGCGTTTGGCGAGATTCAGCACGTTGTGCAGTTCCATCGTGCCATCCACCTGCGAGTGCGACGACAGGATCTGCTCGATGAGGGTGGAGCCGGCGCGCGGCAGGCCGACGACGAAGATGGGGTCCGGCGCATCGCAGCCGACGCTCTGGCGCGCGGCGAAGAGCTCCTCGGTGCAGACCTCGATCTGGCTATCGATGCGCACCTGCAGATGCTCCGCGCTGTGGTAGGTGTCGGCCTGCTTGAGGCCGTTGCCCTTGGCGTAGCACTCGAACGAACGGGCGTAGTCCTCGCGCTGCTCGAAGGCAGAGCCGAGGGCGAAGCAGAGCTGGATGCGATCCGCGGGCGCGGTGGTTGGATCCTCGATCAGCGCCTGCATCTCGGCCACCTCCGGGTCGGCGAAGCGGTAGGACTTGGTGTTGGCGAGGCTCCAGTAGGCGTCGCCGTGGTCGCGCTTGATGCCGTACGCCTTGCGGTAGAAGACGACGGCCTGGTCGGTGTCGCCATCGGTCTTGTGGATGTGGGCGGCGGCGATCGGGAAGAAGACGTTGCCGGGGTGGGCGTCCATGAGGGCGCGGTAGGCATCGAGGGCCTCGGCATTGCGTCCGACGCCGGCGAGCGCTGCGGCGTGCAGCGCATCCACGGCGGCATCATCCTGGGCGAACGCCTGGCGCGCGGCGTTCGCGTCCGGGCGCTCGCGCTTGAGCCACTCGGTCTGCTCGCACGCCTTGGCGAACTTCTGCGTGCGCAGGAGCGCATTGGCGTACTGGATGCGCGCCTGGCGATGGCTCGGCTCGAACTCGACGCAACTCTCGAGCAGGAACTCGGCTTCGTCGAGCACCTTGTTGCGCGTCGCGATCTCGGCCAAGAGGCGCATGCCCTCGACATGGGTCTTGTTGCCCTGCAGGAAATGCTTGCAGAGCCGCTCGGCGTCGGCGAGGCGATCCTCGCTCAGGTAGCCGAGCACCGCCAGCAGCTCGGCGGGCAGGCTGGCGAGATACCTGATCTGCTGCTCTGCGGCAGCCTGCTTTTCGGCATTGCCGCTGTCGCCGTAGAGCTTCGCCAGGCACTTCCAGCTATTGATGAGCGACGGATCGGCATTCACCGCGCGCTCGAAGGACCGCCCCGCGCGGGCGAAGTCGCGTCTCGCGATGTGGTTGTAGCCCGCTTCCTGATGGGCGCGGCCGAAGTCGGGGCGCCGGCCAAGTATCTCGTCCAATGTCGCGAGCGCCGCCGCCCAGCGATGCCGATGGCGCTGCGCGACGGCCAAGGCGTAGCGCGCCTCGATGTTCTCGGGGGCGGCGTCGAGCACGTCCCGCAGCAGCGCCTCCGCCCGTTGCGGCTGGCCCTCTGCGAGCAGCCGCTGCGCCGCTTCAACGCCTCGTTCGGGTTCGCTCAAGCCTGACTCCGCGGCCCGTCAAGCCCCCACCCAGGGCGACTCGGGCGACCGCATAGCGGTAGCGCTACTCGAAGTCGTACGAGAACCGCAGCCCGATGCTGCGCGGGCGCTGGACGCTGAAGGCCGGCGTGTAGTGCCCGGCGATCTGCATGATCGGCGCCGGCTCGCTGTTGAGGTTGTCCACGTACAGCTCCGCACTCCAGCCTTCCCGCGCGACGCCGGCGGACAGGTTGACGGTGGTCGCCGGCGGATTCACGAAGCGCGAGTTGGACGGCAGCCGGGAGGCGATGCCCTCCGGGATCGGCACCGTGCCGAAGGTGCCGCCCTCGTGCTGGATCTTCATCCCCGAGTAGGCGCCCGACTGCCGATACAGCGTGTCGTCCATGAACTCGGCGCTGCCGACCATGCCCGTCACGCTCCTGCCGCGGTAGTTGACCGCCGCCAGGACGTAGGCATCGGCTTCGATGCTGTCCAAGAAGAAGTCGTAGCGCACGCGGACGTTGCCGGAGACCTTGGGCGACAGCGGCAGGTCCGAGCCGACCGGCACGGCGATGCCGTCGAGCTGCGGGTTCAGCCGCGTCAGTTCCGTGCCGAGGAAGCTCACCGCGCCCGCGAAGCTCAGCGCGTCCGTCGGCGCCCACTGGAAGTCGATGTCGAGGCCGCTCGCCTCGGCGTCGCCGACGTTCTCGATGAAGTACAGGAAGGCGACGTTGGACGGGTCGAAGCGGGACAGCTGCAGGTTCGAGATCTCGGACCGGTAGGCCGTCGCGTTCAGCCGCATCAGGCCGCTGAAGAAGTCCCCCTTCATGCCGACCTCGAAGCTGGTGAGGTCGTCCGTCACGGCCATGGCGGGCACGACGTAGTTCTGGAACACGCCGCTCTGGTTGGTGGAAAGCTGGCCGGCGTTGCGGTTCTGCGTGGCCGGGCGGTAGCCCTCCGCATAGGTGGCGAAGAGCAGCATCGCGTCGTTCGGCTGGAAGTTGATCGACGCCTTGACGATGGTGTCGGACTCGTTCAGGGAGCCGTCCGCCTCCAGGCCGTCGATCCGCAGATAGCCGTTCTTGATGGCCTCGAGGGTCGCCGCATTGCTGCCGCCGCCGCGGAACATGTCCCGGGCGCCGTTCGGGCTTCTCGCGTTGAGGATGATGCTGTCGTCGCCGGTCGCGGCGTAGTTGCCGAGCGTGACCAGGCGCCCAGTCACGTCGTTGCTGAAGGCGTGGCTGTTGCAGCGTCCGTCGTCCGTGCGTTCGGAGTTGCCGAACCCCTGCGGCGCGGTGCCGTAGCGGCAGCCGAACGAGAAATTGGCGGCGCCCTCGAGCTTCGAGTCGAGGTCGTAGGCGCGGGCGGAGATCGCGATCCCCCACTGGTCGGTGATGTCCATGGCGAACTCGCCGAACACCGCGACTTCCTCCTCGGTACGCGAGAAGTCGTTGAAGAAGGTGGTGAACGGGCTGCGCGGGCCGCTGGTGTTGACGCCGGCGGTGGGCACCGTGGTGTTGCCGAGCAGGAAGCCGTCGCCGGAGTTGTCGTTGTAGTAGCTGCTGACGTGCTCGGCGAAGGCGTCGTTCGAGGAGGCGTACTGGAAGTCGCCGACGTGGTGCGTGGAGACGTCGTTCAGATAGACGCCGGCCAGGAAGCGCATGCTGTTGGCCGGGTCCGAGGTGACGCGGAACTCGTGGGTGACGCGGGTGTTGGTGGTGTCTTCGGTGTACTGCTTGGTGGGGTCGTAGCAGTTGTTCACGTCCGTGCTGTCGTAGACGTTGCCGCTGCACAGGTAGTAGGTGATATAGCCGCCGCCGTTGTTGTAGTGCGTGTAGTCGATCACGCTGTCCACCGCGCGGCTGAGGCGCCCGCCGGTGTAGATCACGTCGAGATTGGCGAGCCGGCCTTCGAGCGTCCAGGTGGTGAGGCCGAACTGGTCCCGGTTGAACTCGGGCGAGAACTTCGCCGAGGCGTTCTCCCTGTCGAGGCTCGAGTCGACGATGAAGGAACCCTCCGCCTCCAGGGTCTGCGCGGTGTGCTGCACCAGCACGTCCCAGTCGTCGTTGATGTTGTAGGAGACGCCGATGCGGCCGCCGCGGTAGGACGCTTCGTTCCAGTCGTCCTGCACCAGCGCGTCGTTGCGGGCGCTCTCGATGGAGTCGGCGCCGGTGAGCGGCGGGCCGTAGCCGGCGGCATTGTTGCGATCGACCACCTCGCCGCTCGGCGTAAACGTGGCAGGGACGTTGTCGATCCAGCCGCCCTGGTTGTCACTGTAGACGGTGACGCGCACCGCCAGCGCGTCCGTGAGGGGCAGGTTGACGAAGCCGTCCGCGCCGCCGCTGTCGGCGCCGCCGCTGGTGCTGCCGTAGCTGGCGTTGAAGCCGGCGTCGAAGTCGCGGTGGTCGGGCTTGTTGGTGATGAGCCGCAGGTTGCCGGACTGGGAGCTTGCGCCGAACAGCGTGCCCTGCGGGCCGGACAGCACCTCGATGCGTTCGAGGTCCACCGCGTAAACATCCAGATTGCGGCCGCCGAAGGACACCGGCTGCTCGTCCACGTAGAGGGCGACGCCGGGTGCCGAGCCCTGCGCGGCGCTCACCGTGACGCCGGTCTGCTCGGTGGCGCTGCCGCGGATGTAGATCTCCTTCTTGCCGGGGCCGTTGCCGGCGCTGACCACGTTCGGCAGGTACTCCACGTACTCATCGAAGGTCTCGATGCCGAGGTCGCGCAGGGTGTCGCCGCTCACCGCTTGCAGGGCGATCGATACGTCCTGGGCGCTCTCGGCGCGCTTGGTGGCGGTGACGATGACCGTCTCGATCTCCGCCGAGGCGACCCCGGCGGATGCCGCGACCGCGGCGGAGATGGCGACGCACAGCTTCTTGCGATGCCATTGGGCGGGACCGGGCTGCGGCGAATCGCCGGTGGAGTGCATGGCTTTGGGCTTGGTTTTCCTCGGCATGGGGCTCTCCTTGGTTCGCATCGCGGCGGTCCGGCGATTCCGGCGCACCCGGCAAAGGCTTCGGCCAAGCAGCCGACGCGCCTGCCGCCGGACGCGAAACAACTTGTAGCACCTGAACGGCCTCATTGCAAACGCCACGCGACGTGTTTCAGTTAAGATGCGACATGTTCCGGCCCGAACCGGGGAGCGCGATGGCGCACGCAACGCACGATCTGAGAGGCAGCTTGGTGGCGCTGGTGACTCCCATGACGAGCACCGGCGCGGTGGACTGGGCGGCGCTCGACGGCCTGATCGACTGGCATCTGGAATCCGGCACCCACGGCATCGTCCCGGTCGGCACCACGGGCGAATCGGCGACGCTTACGGAAGCAGAGCACAAGCAGGTGATCGGCGCGGTGGTGCGGCGCGTGGCAGGGCGCGTCCCGGTGATCGCCGGCACGGGCGCCAACGCCACCGCCGAGGCGATCGAGTTCACCAAGGCGGCCCAGGGCGACGGCGCCGACTACTGCCTGTCGGTCACCCCGTACTACAACAAGCCCACCCAGGAGGGGCTGGTGCGCCACTACCACGCCATCGCCGAGGCGGCGGACCTGCCGATGGTGCTCTACAACGTGCCGCCGCGCACCGCCTGCGACATGCAGGCCGAGACCGTCGCCCGCCTCGCCAAGGTCGACAGCATCGTCGCCATCAAGGAAGCCTGCGGCGACGCCGAGCGCGTGGCCGAGATCAAGGCGCTGGTGCCGGACGACTTCGTGCTGCTCTCCGGCGAGGACGCGCAGACGCTGACCATGGCCGGCTACGGCGCCGCCGGGACCATCTCCGTGACCGCCAACGTGCTGCCGGCCGAGATGGCGGCGTTCGGCCAAGCGCTGATCGACGGCGACGACGCCGCGGCGATGGAACTCGATGCGCGCCTGCAGCCCATCCACGACATCCTCTTCGTCGAGACCAGTCCGATTCCGAGCAAGTGGGCGCTGGCCGCGATGGGCCGCATCGGCCCCGGCATCCGCCTGCCGCTGGTGGAACTCACCGCCGCCGCGCAAGTCGAAGTGCGGCACCGCTTGGAGACCATCGGCGCCCTCTGACCCATGACTCGTTCGCAATCCCTTCTGCTCGCCGGCGCTGCCGCCGGCCTTCTGGCAAGCGCCGGCTGCCGCTACATGGCGGACGACGAAGGCCTTTTCGTCGACGCCCGGGACGATTATCTGGACGCCACGACGGCGCAGCCGCTGCGCGTGCCGGGAGACCTCTCCGCGGCGCATGTGGCGGACACCTGGCCCATCCCGGACGTCCAAGGCCCCGTCGCCGCCCAAGTCTTCCCCAAGCAGGCGCCGCGCCCGGAAGTGCTGGTCGGCAGCGACATCGACTCGGTGCGCATCCAGAAGCTCGGCGACCGCTCCTGGATCGTGCTGCCGGACACGCCCGCCGAAGCCTGGCCGCAGATCAAGCAGTTCTTCGCCGAGAACGGCGTCACCGTCATCCGCGAAAACCCGGACACCGGCATGATCGAGAGCGAGTGGATGGTGGTCGAGGAGCGCGACTACGGCGATGTCGTGCGCGCCGCGCTGCGCGACGGCCGCCGCCAGCACATCGAGGCCGGCAACAGCCTCCCGCGCGGCCGCGACCAGCTCCTGCTGCGCGTCGAACGCGGCATCCGGCGCGGCTCCACCGAGGTACACGTTACCCACCAGCGCGCCGATGGCGTGGAGGACTCCATCTCGCCGCCGGTGCCCGAGGTGGAGAAGGAGTTCACCGCCAAGCTCGCCGAGTACTTCGCGAGCGGCGTCGCGGTTTCCGTCTCCATGGTCGGGCGCGATGTCGCCACCGAGCGCAAGGCGACGGTGGTGAAGAACTCCAGCGGCTATCCGTTCCTGCGCCTGCGGGTGAGCTTCGAGCGCGCCTGGGCGACGGTGACCCAAGCCCTCGAACGCGCTGAAATCGACGTGCTCGAAGAGGATATGGCGCAGGGCGTGTGCTGGATCCGCTATCCCATGGCCGGCGAAGGCGGCGGCTGGCTGCAGCGCATCGTGCCCGGCGGCGGCGATGCGTCGGACGCGCGCCTCGCCCTGCGCGTGGAACGCGAGAGCGAACGCACGGTGCTGATCCACGTCGAGCGCCCCGATGGCTCGCCGATCGCTGCGGAACTCGCGCAGGAGCTCTTGGTCACGGTGCGGCAGTTCGCCGCTTAAGCGCCTTCGCGGCGCTCTTTGGACGCCTACTCTTCGGCGCCGTCCGCGAAATACGGGTGCGCCAGCACCGGCGGCTTCGGGATATTGCCGACCGGTTCGCGCAGCGTCAGCTCCTCGAACAAGAGGTCCGGGACGCTGATGGTGGACAGCGGCTGGATCGGCGCGTAGCCGTACAGCGGCGCGGCGATGGCAAGCGTGTAGGCCGTCGGCGACACCACGGTCAGCGAGTAGGCCGTGGCGCGCTCGGAGGCGGCGACGATGTCCCTGAACGCCGCTTCGCCGACGCCGGACAGTTCCGCCTTGCGAATCGGCTCCTCGCGGCCATCCGGGTACGCCTTGAAGGCGCGCAGCAGCCGCTCGACGGGGACCTCGCCGCGCGCCGCTCGCACGCCGTCGGCGCGGTCGAGCTTGTTGAAGGCGTTCCCCACCCGGCGCACGACGATGCCGAAGTCCACGCCGCGCTCGGCGATGAGCGCCTCGAACTCCTCGCGCAGTTCCGCCCCGGTCATGGGCCGCTTCGCGGTGACGATCAGGTTGCTCGGCACCGCGACGCCGCCGCGGTTGCTGCCGGTGCTGCGCTCGGCCACCGCGATCGGGTTGCGCGATGCCAAGAGCGCTTTCAGCACGCCGTTCTCCACCAGCGTCGTCGGCACGGCGGGGACGCCTTCGTCGTCGACCGGGTAGCTGCCCTTGAAGGCGCGGTCCGCGAGCGTCGGATCGTCCACTACGGTAAGGAAGCGCGGCAGCACCCGGGCGCCCAAGCGATCCTCGAACGGGTTGCGCAAGGTGGACGTGAAGCCGTCCATGCGGGCGTCTTCGCCGAGCGGCACGCGCGCCGCCAGCAGGCGCGGCGCGAGCACCTGGGCGAAGAGCTCGGCCGCGGCCTGGCCCTCGAACAGCACCGGGCCGCTGTAGCGGTCGACGGTCTCGGCTTCGCGCCGCGCCAGCAGGGCGTCCGCCATGCCGCCCACGCGCTCGGCCAGCGTCTCGGCATCAGGCAGGTCCGCCCACTCGTACTCGTAGAACGCCTCGAAATCCTGCAGCACCGTGCCGTCCGCAGCCTGGGTCTTCGCCAGCGCCTGCACCATCGACGACGGCCGCTCGTAGCGGAACGCCGTGCCTTCGCTGCTGACGTAGTAGGTGCGGCGCACGCCCTGGCTGGCATTGACCACGGAGTCGTCGATGCGGGGGCGCTCGCGGAAAACGGCCGACAGGCGCCGCGCCAGCGCTGCCGGGGCATCGGCGTCGAGCCGCACGGGGGACAACTCGGCCAGGTGCTGGTGCGGTTCCTGGGCTGTGAAGTCCGGCAGTTCCTCCCGGTTGCGATCCTTGAGCGCGGCGCGCTTCTTGGCGAGGGTCTCCAGGGCGTGCTTGTAGGCGGCGTCCGTGGCAAGCCAGATCTGGCGGCGCAGTTCGCGGTAATCGTCGCGCTGCGGCAGCAGCGTCGCCCGCCTGGCGGTGCTGGCGCCGAGGCGCGCCGGCAGGAAGTTCGAGTTGTCGAGTTCGGGGCTGCCGACGCGCATCTCCACCGTCAGATAGCGGTTGTGCATCGACGAACGCGAGAGCAGCGCCCCGAACGAGGCGCCCGCTCGCACCAGGCGCAGGTCGTCCACCCGGTAGGAGACGAAGTGCGGCCGATCCATGCGCTCCATGGCGAGCTCGCCAGTGGCGCGGGCGAGTTCGTCGCGCATGGCTTGCATGAGTACGTCGCCGTCCGGCTCCGCCGCGAAGGCCGTGCCGCAGAGAGCAGCGAGGAGCGTGGTCGCGAAAACTCTGCGAGCGTTCATTGCGCGGCTTCCCCATCGTCCAGCGGCGCAGGCAAGAGCGGCGGGCGGTCTTGAGACGCGCTCTGCTTCTGCACCTCGATCTGCGAGATCAAGAGGCCCGGCGACACCGCCGATACCGGCACGCCGCCGGACTCCGCCCCGCAGGTGCCGTTGAACACCGCCACCTGGTCGTCGGCGGCCACCACGCGGCTCAACGCGGTGAGCGGCGTGCCGATGAGATCGACGCCGCGCACCAGTTCCTCGCGGCCATCCGGGTGGAGGCGGTAGACCATCACCGGCTGCACGTTGAAGGCGTTCGGCAGTCTGCGCCCGGTGATGGTGACGCCGCCTTGGATGTCCTCGAAGAAGAGGCCGAAGGGCTTGCCCTGCTCGGCCACCATCGCCAGCAGCCGCTCCTTCAGGGCGGCGCGGCTGACCGGGTTCGCCACCTCGACCAGCAGATTCGACTGCCGCGATACCGACTGGTAGCCCGTCTGCTTGCGGCCGTGGCCGTTCGAGCGCGCGAAGCCCTCGATGGGCGTGCGCGACATGAGGAAGCGCTTGAAGACGCCATCCTCCACCACGGCGACGCGCTGGCCCGGCACGCCCTCGTTGTCGTACTGGTAGGCGCCAACCAAGTCAGTGCCCGCCATGCGGCGCAGCGTCGGGTCGAAGACGATGCGGAAGCCCGGCGGCAGGATGGCCTCGCCGATCTTCTTCTTGAAGGTTTGCCCCTCGTCGGCGCGCTTCTGGCGGTGGCCCTCTACGCGATGGCCGAGCACCTCGTGGAAAAACACGCCGCTGGCGCGTCCGGAGAGGATGGCCGGCCCCGTATACGGCTCCACCAACGGCGCTTCGCGTAGCGCGTCGAGGTCGGCGATCATGTCGGCGACCACCGCGGCCACCTCCTCGTCCGTCGGCAGGCCCTCGGGCGCGAACGCGGAGAACGACTCGTAGCGCGGCAGCGTCATGCCGTCCGCGGCCTTGGTGCGGGCGCTGATGGACAGGCGATAGACCGTCTCGGCGGTTTGCACCGCCGCGCCCTCGCTGCTCACGAACCAGCGCGTCTCGGCAGTGGCGGACAGCGTCGCTTCGGCGCTATAGATGTCGCCATGGGCGCGGAAGGGCGCGGTATGGCGCTCTACCCTAGCCTCCAAGTCCGCCAGATCGACATCCAGCGCGGCGGTCGCGCCGACATCCTCCCGCGGCTCTTCGCGGGAGAAGTCCGCCGACTGGTCCTCGGCAACCACCTTGACTTCCACGTCGGTGCGCACCCGCGTCAGCCGCTGCAGCGCCTGCTTGTAGCGCGCCTCCGTCTCGTTCCAGACGACGCTGCGGATGGCGTCCGCATCGTCTTCCACAGGCACCGCGGTGAACGCCCGCCGCGGCCCCTGCCGCGCCCCCCGCAGCGGCCGCGTGTTGTCGAGGTGGTAGTCGCCGACGCGCAAGTCGACGTCCAGATAGCGCGTACGACGGTGGTTGCTGTAGGTCAGCGCCCCGAAGCGCGCCGTGGCCGCCGCATTCTGCTGCTCGGTCACTTCGTAGCTGAGAAAGTACGGCGGCTCCGGCTGCCCGCCGAGCACGTCCATCGAACGATCGAGTTCCGCCTGCAGCGCCTGAAGTACCGGCGAGGTCTCGCTCGCGACGGCCACCGGGGCCGCGAGAAGCAGGGCGATCGCAAGCAAGTGTCGAAGCGGCATGTCCGTCAGGCCTCGTTGGATCCCGCGCAATCAGGCGGTCATCGCGCCGGGCAGGTCCTGGACCGTCCTCTCTCGGCGCACCTGGGCAAGCTCGGAGCTTGCCTGCATCCGCATCCAGTGTTCGGCCGTGCCCCAGCCGAGGTCCTCTAGCGCCAACGCCACATGAACCGAAACGCCGCTGCTACCATCCAGCACCTTCGATAGCCTACCCTGCCGACATCCTAGCCGGTCCGCGGTCTCAGTGGCGTTCCAGCCGATCTCGTCCATGCCCTCGCGGATCAACTCGCCCAAGTGCGGCGGGTCCACCATCGGACCGACTCGATCATGCACATGGGCGTTCATCGCGCCTCCGACTCCGTACCAGTCAGTGGTAGTCCACCAAGTCTACGTCCACAGCCTCCCAATCCTCAAAGCGGAATACCACGCGCAAGTTGCCCGTAACCGGACGCTCCACTGGCCTGCCCGGTCTCCTCATGGGCCACCGTCGCTACCGCTTGCGTTGGCAGCCTGGGGCGCATCATGGGGCCACGCGCTGCCGCGCAACTACGGCGTCGTCGAGTTCCAGTCCCAGACCCGGCGCCGTCGGCAGCTCGATGAAGCCGTTCTCGAAGCGGATGGGGTCCTTGAAGAGTTCGGCGTGCAGATCCCCGCCGTTGTATTCCTGGATGAGGAAGTTCGGCGAGCAGGCGTCCACCTGCACCGCGGCCGCGGCGGCCACGGGGCCGACGTACATGTGCGGGGCGATCATCGCGTAGTGGGCCTCGGCGATGCCGGCGATCTTCTTCGACTCCAGGATGCCGCCGCACTGGCCGACGTCGAGCTGGATGATCTGCGCGGCCTGCTTCTCCAGGAGTTCCGAGAACTCGTAGATGCTCACCAGCCGCTCGCCGGAGGCGATGGGGATGCTGGTGTGGGCGGCGACGCGAGCCATCTCGTCGACATTCTCCGGCGGCACGGGCTCCTCGAACCAGAAGGGATGGAACTCCTCGAAGACCTGGGCGATGCGGATGGCGCCGGCGGTGCTGAACTGGCCATGGGTGCCGATGCCGATCTCCAGCTCGTCGCCCACCGCGTCCCGGATGGCGCGGAAGATCTTCGCAGCGTGCTTGATCGTCTTCAGCGGAAAGTCGCGCGGCAGCGGGAAGTAGGGCATGAACGGGTCGATCTTGCAGGCCGTATTGCCCTCCTTGACGAGCTGTTCGGCGATCTCGCCGGCGCGCGCCGGATTCTCCCAGACGCCGTCGGTCGGCATGTAGGCATAGGCGCGCAGCTTCTCGTGGCAGCGCCCGCCGAGCAGGTTGTAGATGGGCTGGCCGGTGGCCTTGCCGACGATGTCCCACAGCGCCATCTCGATGGCGGACAGCGCCGGCGTGCCGTACAGGCTCGGATGGCGGTAGTCGTGGTTCGAGGCGTAGATGCGCTGCCAGATGGCCTCGATGTCGAACGGGCTCTGGCCTACTACGAAGCGCTCGACAAGATCGTGCAGCAGCGCGATCTGCGACTTGAGGTCCGGCGTATGCCCGGTGGGCCGTTCGCCGAGGCCGATCAGCCCCTCGTCGGTGAGCAGCCGGATGAAGAGGAACGTCCGCCCGCCACGGTACGGCGGCGTGTTGTCGAGCAGGATGGTCTCGATCCCCGTGACCTTCACGCCAGTCCCCCTTGTCTAGCCAGCCCCAGAGCATAGCCCACTCCAGCACGGCGTTTTCTCCGGCGACGGCGTCGAGCACCGTCGGACTTGGCGACGGCGGAGCAGTCGGCATCGGGGAGTCATGCAAGGCATGCGTTCCCAAAGATCTGTCGTACACCCATCAGGTTGCATCAGGTTGCCCGCACCATGCGCCAAGGCTACTCTCGAAACGTCGCCGAAGAGGCGGTCGGGTGGACGCGGGGTGTACGACAATTCTCTGGTAAGTGACCACTAACGGCCGGCGTTGGCTGTGGATGCGGAGTGGGGCCATCGCGGACGCTCTATTCTTGGGGTTTGCGACACAACCCAGGAACGGAGGAGCCCGCGATGGCGATAGGGACTGTCGCCGACGAGCGCATGGAACGCAAGCGCGAGTTGGACGAGGCGAAGGAGGAGCTGGCGACGGCGATGGGGAGGTACGCGGCGGCGGAGCTGGCCGCGTCGGCGGCGGGGGAGGCGCCGGAGTCGCATCCGGCGCTGCTGGATCTGCGCGTCCGGCGGGCGGCGCTGTCGGCGGCGCGGCTGGGGCTGGAGGCGGCGTACCGGGCGGACCGGTCGGACGGCGTCGCGCCGTCGTGCCCGAAGTGCGGGGAGCGGATGCGGCTGTCGGACCGGGAGAGGCCTCTGGTGGAGACGGCGCTGGGGCCGGTGCGGCTGCCGATGGCGCGGCACGCCTGCTGCGGGAAGACGGTGCGGCAGCGCGAGGCGGCGCTGGACATCGCGGGCTCGATGACGCCTGCGGCGCGGCGCATGGCGAGCCTGGCGGGGTCGTCGTGCTGCTACGCGGAGGCGGACCGGCTGCTGGTCGAGCTGGCGGGGCTGAACTTCGGCGCGAAGCGCATCGAGCGGACGACGCGGGCGGTGGGCGCGGACGCGGAGGCGCGGCGGGAGGCGGCGCTGTCGGGCGCGCTGTCGGTGGCCTCTGGCGGCGGGAAGGTTCCGACGCGCAAGCCCTTGAAGGAAGGGGAGATCCTGTGCCTGGCGGTGGACGGGACGGGGGTGCCGGCGCGGCCGTCGGAGACCGCCGGGCGCTCCGGGAAGGACGGCGCGGCGCGCACCCGGGAGGCGAAGGTGGGCGCCTTGTGGCTGCTGGAGCCGGACGGCGAGGGCGGGCGCCGCACCGTGGACGGCTCGGTGCGGTACTTCGCCGCCATCGAGAGCGCGGAGGACGACGCCGGCGGCGACTCGCCCGTTGCGCGGCGCCTGCTGCGCGAGCTGGCGGCGGCGGGCTACGGGCCGGAGGACGTCGGCGTCTGCATCGGCGACGGCGCCGAGTGGCTGCGGCGGCTGTTCGAGGAGTGGTTCCCGAACGCGGTGCCGATCGTCGACTGCTTCCACGCGGCGGAGTACGCGTGGGCGGCGGCGAACGCCCGCTACGGCCCCGGCACCGACCTCGCGAAACGCTGGGCGACGAGGCTGTGCCGGTGGCTCAAGACCGGCGACATCGACAGGACGCTGGCGGCGCTGCGCCGGGCCGGCGGCGAGGAGAGCGCCAGGGCGGCCCGGTACATCGCCGAGCGGCGCGGGCGGATGCGCTACGACGAGTACCTCGCGCGCGGGCTGCCCATCGGCTCGGGGCGCGTCGAGGCGGCCTGCAAGACGGTCGTCGGGCGGCGCCTGAAATGCACCGGCATGCGCTGGACCGTGGCCGGCGCGAACCCCGTCATCTGGGTGCGCTGCGCGCGGCTCAGCGGCTGGTTCGACGACTACTGGGAGGAACGCCTGCGCCTCGCCGCGTGAACGCGCGTGGAGGTCGTCTACCAGAGATTTGTCGTACACCCGTGGACGCGGCAAAAGGTGTTGGCAGTGATCGGCGCATTGCTGGGGCTCTTGGTGGGTTTCTTCGTGTTTGCCGCGGCCAATGATGCCGAGGCCCTGCTGTACTGCGGCGCGATCGGCTTGCTCGGCGGCTGGGTCGCGGCGCTGCGCAGCCGGGTGGAGAAGCTGGAAATCGACCGCGCCGATCAGTGGCGACCGACCCGAACCGCCAAGTCTGAGTCTTGGCCCGCCGCCGCCGAGCCACGACCTTCGGCCGAGGGAACGGCTGCCGCAGCACCGCCGCCGTCCGCGGCCTCGCCCAGTCCGAAGCCGCAACTCACGGAGCCTTCCGAGACGGAGCCCGCCGAGACGATCCTGCAGCGGGCGCTTGGGGCCGCCAAGTCCTGGCTCACCACCGGCAACGTGCCGGTGAAGGTGGGCGTGGTGGTGTCGCTGTTCGGCCTCGGCTTCTTCATCAAGTACGCCATCGACGAGCAGCTGTTCGTCTTCCCCTTGTGGGCGCGATTGGCGCTCGTCGCGGCGTTCGGACTCGCGTTGTTCGGCATCGGCTGGCAGCTGCGCCGGGACCGCCCCGTGTACGCGCTCAGCCTGCAAGGCGGCGGCATGGCGGTGCTCTATCTCACCATCTACGCCGCTGCCGAGTTCTACGCCATCCTGCCGGGCACGGCGGCGCTGGCGCTCATGGTGGTCGTCACCGCGGCGACTGGGCTTGCCGCGGTGCTGCAGGACTCGCGGACGATGATCGCCTTCGGCATCGCGGGCGGCTTCGCGGCGCCGCTTCTGGTCGCCTCGGAAGCCGGCGATCACATCGCCCTCTTCTCCTACTACGCCGTCCTCAACGCGGCGATCCTGAGCGTCGCGTGGTTCAAGGCGTGGAGGATGCTGAACCTGCTCGGCTTCCTCTTCACGTTCAGCATCGCGGGCCTGTGGGGCTACTTCGACTACCGGCCGGAGCACTTCGCCACCACCGAACCGTTCCTGGTGCTGTTCGTGCTCATGTACATCGGCATCGCCGTGCTGTTCGCCCGCCGCCAGCCGCCGCAACTGCGCGGCTTCGTGGACGCCACCATCGTCTTCGGAACGCCCGTGGCCGGCTTCGCGTTGCAGTCGCGCCTTGTGGAAAGCGCGGAGAATCTTGCCTGGTCCGCAGCGGCGCTGGCGGTGCTGTACGCGGCGCTTGGCGCGTGGAAATGGCAGACCGCGGAATTGCGGGCGCTGGCGTGGGCGTTCTTCGGCCTCGCGCTGATGTTCCTCACCGTCGCCTTCCCGCTGGCGCTCGATGCGCAGTGGACCGCGGCGGCTTGGGCGGCGCAGGGGGCGCTCCTGGCGTGGTTCGGGATGCGCAGCGGGGCGCTGCTGCTGGCCGCAGCCGGGGCAGCGCTGCAACTCCTGGCGGCCGGTTCCTACCTGACTCAGCCGGGACTCGGCGGCAACGTCGACATGGCGGTGCTGAACGGCCAGTTCCTCGGCGCTGCCCTGATCGCGGCGGCGGGCTGGATCGTGGGGGCGAGCTACGACCGCAGCCCGCATTCGGAAGAGGTGCGCACGCTCATCGCCCGGGTCGCGCTGGGTTGGGGCGGCATGTGGTGGTTGCTGGCAGGCATCCGGGAGATCGGCCGCGCGCTGGAAGAGTCACTGGTCGGGACGCTGGCCTTCTTCGCGCTCTCCGCCTTCGGCGCGGCATTCGGCGCCCGCTGGGTGCGTTGGCCGCGCCTCGAAGCCCTCGCGCTGGTGCTGCTGCCCGCCATGGCCGTGCTGCTGGTCGGTAGCGTACTGGGAAGTCCGCATCCGTTCGCCGACTTCGGCTGGCTCGCATGGCCGCTCGCATTCGCGGTCCAGTACGCCGTGCTGCGCTGTCGCGAGTCGCGCTTTCCGGCGCTGGGTCCGGCGATGCATGTCGGCACGTATTGGCTGCTGGCAGCGCTCATCGCCAGCGAAGCATGGTGGCTTGGCAGCCATGTTCGCGGCGGCGACTGGGCACCGGCCGCCGCCGGCGTAGCGGCGGCAGTCGCGGCACTCACGCCGCGACTGATTCGCGCCCAGCTGCCCTGGCCGCTGGAGCAGCATTGGCGAACCTACGCCCACTGGGCGATTCCGGCACTCATGGCCACGGTGCCCGCGGTGCTGCTGATCGTGAACCTGACCGCGCCCGGCAGCAGCGCACCGTTGCCCTATCTGCCCATCCTCAATCCGCTGACCGTCGCGTTCGTCGTCGCCATGGCTGTCGCCTGGATCGGCGCCGAACCCGTGCCACTTCGGGACAGGACGCGCCTCGCACAGTTCGCGGCGACGCTCGGCGTTCTGTTGCTGCTGTCTGCGGAAGTGGCGCGGGGCGCCCATCACTTCGCCGGCGTCGCCTACGAAGTGCGGGCGCTGGCCGGTTCCGCGACCTTCCAAGCGGGCCTTTCGCTGGTGTGGGGCCTCGCCGGCCTCGCCGGCATGGTGGCAGGCGCGGCGCTGGCACGCCGCGAGGTGTGGATCGGCGGCGCCGTGGTCATGGGGATGGTGATCGTCAAGCTGTTTCTGGTCGAACTCGGCAACACGGGCACGCTGGCCCGGGTGGTGTCTTTCCTCGGCGTCGGCGTGCTGTTGCTGATCGTAGGCTACTTCGCGCCGGTGCCCAAGGCGCAGGCTCCGGCAAACTGACGCTTCGGAAACGGGCTCCGGCTGATCGAGCTGCTCTCTGATCGCCTCTGCCGGACCTCAACATACAGTGCATTGCCCGTTCGCGCCGCTCGTGGCCATCTGATTCCGTGTTCCGTGCCGCCGCCGGCCACGCTCTCGATGGGACTTCGTTTGCCACTGCCAGTCTGGGACCTACCGAATCAGGCCACCGGGTCAGGCCGGCTCACCGGCTCGGCGAAGCCGGTTGGGGCAACTGCCACGCTAGGTCTTCCGCCAAGCGCCGAAGGCACCGAACCAAGCCGGAGCCGGCTCGTGTCGCCAAGCGTCAATCCCGGATGCCATTGCCCACGAGCAACGGACTGACCGGCAGCAGCAGCGTGGCTATGTTCTTGTAGACACTAGGACATCAGATCGTGCATTGGACGTGGGACGAAGACAAGAGTCGCCTCCGGGTGTACGACAATTCTCTGGTAAGTGACCACTAACGGCCGGCGTTGGCTGTGGATGCGGAGTGGGGCCATCGCGGACGCTCTATTCTTGGGGTTTGCGACACAACCCAGGAACGGAGGAGCCCGCGATGGCGATAGGGACTGTCGCCGACGAGCGCATGGAACGCAAGCGCGAGTTGGACGAGGCGAAGGAGGAGCTGGCGACGGCGATGGGGAGGTACGCGGCGGCGGAGCTGGCCGCGTCGGCGGCGGGGGAGGCGCCGGAGTCGCATCCGGCGCTGCTGGATCTGCGCGTCCGGCGGGCGGCGCTGTCGGCGGCGCGGCTGGGGCTGGAGGCGGCGTACCGGGCGGACCGGTCGGACGGCGTCGCGCCGTCGTGCCCGAAGTGCGGGGAGCGGATGCGGCTGTCGGACCGGGAGAGGCCTCTGGTGGAGACGGCGCTGGGGCCGGTGCGGCTGCCGATGGCGCGGCACGCCTGCTGCGGGAAGACGGTGCGGCAGCGCGAGGCGGCGCTGGACATCGCGGGCTCGATGACGCCTGCGGCGCGGCGCATGGCGAGCCTGGCGGGGTCGTCGTGCTGCTACGCGGAGGCGGACCGGCTGCTGGTCGAGCTGGCGGGGCTGAACTTCGGCGCGAAGCGCATCGAGCGGACGACGCGGGCGGTGGGCGCGGACGCGGAGGCGCGGCGGGAGGCGGCGCTGTCGGGCGCGCTGTCGGTGGCCTCTGGCGGCGGGAAGGTTCCGACGCGCAAGCCCTTGAAGGAAGGGGAGATCCTGTGCCTGGCGGTGGACGGGACGGGGGTGCCGGCGCGGCCGTCGGAGACCGCCGGGCGCTCCGGGAAGGACGGCGCGGCGCGCACCCGGGAGGCGAAGGTGGGCGCCTTGTGGCTGCTGGAGCCGGACGGCGAGGGCGGGCGCCGCACCGTGGACGGCTCGGTGCGGTACTTCGCCGCCATCGAGAGCGCGGAGGACGACGCCGGCGGCGACTCGCCCGTTGCGCGGCGCCTGCTGCGCGAGCTGGCGGCGGCGGGCTACGGGCCGGAGGACGTCGGCGTCTGCATCGGCGACGGCGCCGAGTGGCTGCGGCGGCTGTTCGAGGAGTGGTTCCCGAACGCGGTGCCGATCGTCGACTGCTTCCACGCGGCGGAGTACGCGTGGGCGGCGGCGAACGCCCGCTACGGCCCCGGCACCGACCTCGCGAAACGCTGGGCGACGAGGCTGTGCCGCCGGCTCAAGACCGGCGACATCGACAGGACGCTGGCGGCGCTGCGCCGGGCCGGCGGCGGGGAGAGCGCCAGGGCGGCCCGGTACATCGCCGAGCGGCGCGGGCGGATGCGCTACGACGAGTACCTCGCGCGCGGGCTGCCCATCGGCTCGGGGCGCGTCGAGGCGGCCTGCAAGACGGTCGTCGGGCGGCGCCTGAAATGCACCGGCATGCGCTGGACCGTGGCCGGCGCGAACCCCGTCATCTGGGTGCGCTGCGCGCGGCTCAGCGGCTGGTTCGACGACTACTGGGAGGAACGCCTGCGCCTCGCCGCGTGAACGCGCGTGGAGGTCGTCTACCAGAGATTTGTCGTACACCCGTCGCCTCAACGAGCGCAAACATGGCCTCGATTCGAGACGGCGCGGCTTGTTTTCGACGACCCTCTGATGGTGCATCGACCTGATCCCAGCCTTGACGAGGAGCGATGGCACACGATTGGTCTGATCGGCGGGGTGGCCGTCATCGTCGTGCATACTTCGCCGAGTCTCGTGCCGAGCGATGGCGACGAAGTGGCCCGCATCATGAGCGCCCGGAAAGCCACGGCACACGAAAGGAGGACCTGTGAGGAAGGGCATTTCGAGTAAGCTGACGGAAAAACAGGCCTCGCAGCTGAGCAAGCTCGCGTCGATGCCCGACGACGAAATCGACACCAGCGACATCCCCGAAGTCCTCGACTGGTCAGGCGCAAAGCGTGGGCTGCTGTACCGCCCGACGAAACAACAGATCACGCTGCGACTCGACGCAGACGTCTTGGCTTGGTTCCGGGCCGCCGTCCCTGGCGGTCTCGGATACCAAACGAGATCAACCGCGTTCTGCGCGAACATGCCCGGCGCGTCTCAGGTCGACGACGTTCGGCTTGATCTCGATCAGAGCTGGAGGCCGACCCGACCTACGACCTTTCGTCCCAAGCTGGAGCGTCCGACATTCAGATGGACACGGGCCGGGAACGGGCTCCATGGCGAAGCCCCGACCACAAAGGCAGGTACAGCCCCTGGCGGCAAGGGCGCCGATCATGCCACCTCCGTAGCGACGCCATGCATCTGTCAGACCATCCCGGCAGTCGCCGCCGCTGACTCGCGACGCTCCGGCTGCCCGCCGACGCATCGCAACGGGTGGTGTCAACAGGATCTCAGTCGGCCGTGCTTCGAGAGCTCCGTGCGCTGGGCCCCGGTTGCCGGCGAGGGCGGAAACGCTGCTGGATCATCCTCGCCTCTTCGTGCCTATGCCCGGCTGTCTCGGCGAAGCTCCACTCAGTTCCTATTGAGTCCGTGGCGACCACGTGTTCGGAGCACCTGTTTCCAGTGCTGCTCTCGGGCAACCACCGCACCGTCCGGCGTATTCCCTCCCACGACCTCCAACAGGGCGAATCTGAAGTAGCGGCGACAGTACTTGATGCCCTCGGCATCGACCATCTTCTGCAACTCAGCATTTCCCCCGTGACCGGAGTGCACGTAGTCCGACCATCGCGACCACACGCCCCCTTCGCCGTACGCAGCGCCCACATACAGGCGACCCGACCGCGCATCCGAGATCACATAGACTCCACTCACATGCTCCAATGCCGCCTTCCAGTCGGAACGCTCGTTTCGGATGATCGTCTCAAGTTCGCCAAACGACAAGTCGATGCTTAGGTGGCCCGGAAACGGGGCACCGGAATAGGGTTCTCTCAAGATTTCCATGACTTCCAGCTCGGCGTATCGCTCCTCCAGCTTCGCTCTGGGATTACGCCCCCCGTATGCTGATCTGAGCTTGAGGCGACCAACAAAATGCTCGCCCTCATCGGTTAGTTCGACTCGATAGGCGCCGTCTTCAAGTCGCTCAAGCACGCGAAAGATGCCACCGAACAGCCATGTGTCCGGCTCGGGAAAGTAGTGCATCAGAGAGAATATGTGCCCCAAATTGAACTCGTTCCTTTGGAGTGGAATCTCCTGCCATGCCCGCCATTCATCGGCGCTACGCGCCCAAACCTCCAACGGCTCCACGCCGTCTCTTGCGCGGGCGAAATGGACCTTATAGTCAGCAGCGTCTTGTATGTCCCAGATGTCAACCAGTTCGATTTCCCTTCCCATGCACTCACTCCAAGTTCATGAGGGCCCATCCGACTCGCAGTAACACGACTACGGGGCACCGCGGTGATCCGTCCGGCCCCAAAACGCACCGATTTTCAGACGTTGGTCGGGAACGCGTACTGGCCTTCGCCGCGCGGGCGCCGGCCCCACACCATCAGGCCCGGCCGGCCGAAGGACTGACCCGCGGTCTGCGCGTTGGACGGGTCCCGGTACCCCACCCGAACGATGCGGCGCACGGCGTCGGTGCGGTTGATGCGCGAGCCGTGGATCATGTGGATGCTGAACGCCACCACGTCGCCGCGCTTGGCGGGCACGGGCACGGTGTCCGCCAGCTTCCACCGGTCCGTTGGCAGGTGCGGCGTACACGGCGAGCCGTCGGGATTGCGCACGACGTGCGGCCGGGCGCCGGCCTTGTGGGCGCCGTCCAGGAAGCGGATGCAGCCGTTGTCGTCGCTGGTGTCGTCCAGATGGATCAGGCAGTCCACGTAGCGGCCGTCGGCGTGCTGGTAGAACGCCCAGTCCTGGTGCATCGGGAACGGGTGGCCGGTTTCCGGCGGCTTGGCGTGCAGGGTCGTGTGGTGCAGTTCCACGTTCGGGCCGATGAGGTCGGCCATGGCACCGGCGAGGCGCGGATGGGTGACGGCATCGCACCACGCCTTGGAGTAGCGGTGCAGATCGTGCAGCGCGATCAGCTTGGAGCGCTTCGCCACCGCGGCGTCCATGTAGACGCGGCGCCACGGACCGCTCCAGCCGGGGCCCTTGCCGGCCCAGGTGTCCATCTGCCAGTCCAGCTCGTCGGCCATACGGGCGATTTCGGCGTCGTCGAAGACGGCGGGAATGCGCAGGTAGCCGTGCTCCCGGAAGAAGCCGACCTGGCTCGCGGCGAGTTCGTTCATCGGCAACTCCTTGGGTGCGCCGGCGTGGTCAGCGCCGCCAGCGCAGGCCGAACTGGACGATGCGGCCCAGCGGGTTGTGCGTCAGCGGATCGTAATTGATCTGCCGGTAGACGCGCGGCGGCGGCTCGTCCGCGATATTCACAACCGACGCATCCACGGCGAAGCGGTCGCCCGCGAAGGTCCACACGGCCGTCAAGTCGTGCGTGGTCTGGGCATCGATGCCGGGTTCCGCGTCGCTGTCGTGCAGATAGGCAGCGACATGGCGGGCGGTCCAGCGCACGTCGATCCCGCCGACGCGAGCGGCGAGCCACGCCTTCGCCTTCCAGTCCACGACGGTGCGCGCAAGGGACGTGTCGTAGTTCAGGCGACCGATGGCGTCGTAGGCGGTACCGAAGCGCCAGCCGGAGATCTCCCACGACAGGGTGCGCGTCCCGGCCAGGCCCGCGCTCCATTCGCCCCAGTCGGCGTAGGCCGTGTATTCCGCCTTGAAGTCCACGCCGTCCGTCGCCACGTCCGGGCCGTTCACCACGCTCACCGACACCGACGAGATGTCCGACACCGCGGCGCGGCCGCCGAAGTCGATGCGGTCGAAGTAGGGCGAGGCGGGGTCGCAGAGCGCCGCCCCGGGCGGACACGCGGCATCGAGCACGCGCACGTAGGGCTCCAGCACCAGCGGCTTCTCGAAGGCGTAGCGCCAGTAGTCCACGCTGAGGAACACGCCGCCGCGATCAAGCACCGCGCCGACGTTGAAGGTGGTCGCGGCTTCCGGTTCGAGGGCCGGATTGCCGAGCGCGAGGATCGGCTTGAAGGTGGCGATGCGGCCCACGAACTGGCGCGACGTGGTGGCGATGCCGGGTTCGATCTGGTTGATGGTGGGCGCCCGGAACGCGGTGCCGGCGGACGCCCGGAGCGCGAGGCTAGGCGCAGCCTGCCAGCGCAGCGCCACCTTCGGATCCAGGCTGTCGAGGCCCTGGTCCGGGTAGCGTTCGTAGCGCAGCGCCAGACTCGCCTCGAAGCTCGCGGCCAAGGGCAGCGAGGCTTCGCCGAACGCCGCGTAGACCAGCCGGTCCGCGTCGATGTCGTAGCCCGGCGGCAGGTACATGAAGACGCCGTTGCGCCCGTCCACGCAGTCCGCCAGCGCCGGACTGGCGCGGCAGGGGTAGCGGTCAACATCCTGCAGCGAGCCGCCGCGCGGCGCGTTCCCGGCGGAGTACTCGCGGCGCAGATAGTCCTCCCGGCGCAGTTGCGCGCCGACCGCGTAGGCCACCGGGCCGCCGCCGAGCAGCCAGCCCGAATCGCCGCGGACCACCCCCTCCAGCGCGGCGAGCGTGGAGCGGCCCTTGAAACCTCGGTTCGTGATCAGATAGCTCGCGAGGTCCTGCTGATCGAAGCGTGCGTCGTATGCGGGATTGCTCGAGCCCGCCACGTACGGATGCGCCGGCATGGCGTTCGAGAACGGCGACCAGTAGCGGCACGGGCCTTGGCCGGCGTGCTGCTCGATAGTCTGCAAGTCGAAGTGCAGGTTGCCGGCGATGTCGTAGCCGTTCGGCACGAGGCCCTCGCACTCGAAGCCGCCGAGCCCGAGCAGGGAGCGCAGGCTGCGGTAGTGCAGCGCCGCGCCATCCTCCTCCAAGCGCCGCGCCTGGGCGTAGGTGAAGGTGGCGTCCCAGGCCGCGCCGCGCCAAGCGCCCTCGGCCTTCACCACGCCGCGCTCCGTATTGGAGCGGCGCGGATGGCCGCGCAGCGGTCCGCCCTGGCCGAAATGGCGACCGTTGATCCACGCCACATGCTGCCACGCGACCGGCACGCCGGCGGCATCCTGCTCCCCGCCATCGCCCTGCCAGCGGCAGAACGGCGCATCGCAATAGGCGTAGTCGCCGTACAGCTCCGGGTGTTTGGAGGCCATGTCCACGAGGGCCGGATGGTTCGCAAGGATGCGCCGGGCGGGGTCGATCACCTCGCTCGGCGGATAGCCGGGCGAGGTGAACCACTCCGGCACGGTGGTCTCGGCCAGCAGCAGTTCGCCGGAGAGCCTTGTACCGGCGGCGAACTCCCAGCTGGCTTCGCTGAACCATTGCCAGCGCCGGGTTTCCTGTACGAGATTCACGAACGGGGTGTACTGGAAGCGGCAGACGCCGCCTGAGGCGCGATCCGCAGGAACGTTGGTCTGGGCGCCGCCGAGGCTTTCGCAGTTGGGATCGACGACGGCGACGTTACGCATATCCACGGCGGTGCCGGCGGTCTCGGCGAATGCGGCGTAGGGCACGAAGATCGCCGGCGCCCCGGTACCGGACCACCCGCCGCGGCGGTTCTCCGCGTAGGAGCGAACCGCCCAGTCCCGCTCCACCAGCGGCAGCGGCGAGCGCCTGGCGAGGCCGAGCGAGGCCACCGCATGGCCCGCGCCGCCGCCGAAGGAGCGTCCGAACATGGCCCCCAGCCACTGGTCGCCGTCCGAGCCCTGCACGGCTTTGTGCCGGGCCTCGATCTCGACGCCTTCGAAGTCCGACCGGGTGATGAAGTTCAGGACGCCGGCCACCGCATCGGAGCCATAGGTGGCGGTCGCGCCGTCGCGGAGCACTTCGATGCGACCGAGCGCGGCCATCGGCAGCAGGTTCACATCCACCACGAGTTGCGCCTGATCGGGCACGGAACCCGGCGACCAAGGCAGGCGGTGGCTGTTCAGCAGCACCAGCGAGCGGCTCGGCCCGAGGCCCCGCAGATTCACCGTGGCCCGATCCGCGCCCGTGCGCGAGCCATACTGGTCGGACTCGCCGTCCGCGCCCTGGCTGAACGACAGATTGCGCAGCAGTTCGATGACGCTCGGCGAGCCTTCCGCAGCCAGTTCGTCGCGCTCGATGCGGTCCACCGGCAGCGCTTCGTCCTCCGCAGAGCCCGGAATCCAAGTGCCGGTGACGACGACCTCCTCGATTTCGCCCGGCGCAGGCTCGTCCGCGCCCGAAACGCCAGCCCACACCGGCACGGCGAGAAGCGCAACGATCACGCAAAGGCAGACCGGACGGGAGCGGAACGAGGACACGTCAGCGGCGCAGAGCAGTGGGGTCGAGCCCACGATTGTATGCGTTTGCGTCACGACTTTGGCAGGCCGCTGGGCCGATACGGGCGCACGACAGATCTCTTGCAGCGCGCCCCTTGCTTGACTCCGACACGGGCGTTGGCGCGCCCGATGGTCGCGTCAGCTACGCCCCTACAACGCCGCGCACGCCCGCAGCAATGCCCGGTGAGCACACGGCGCTGTCGCGCAAGGGAACAAGGGAATAGGTTGCACCTAACGGGCTGCGACAGATCTCTCCGGCAAACGGCCAGGAGCGCCGGCGACGTCCTGCGAGCCGCCGTCCCGGTCGCCCGCGAGCTGCACACGTCCATGCACGGGTGCCCGTCAGCAGATGGGCGCCTGCCAGCCTAAGCCGCCTGCAATTCCACGAGCCGCCGATAGGCACCGTCGGGCCGCGAAAGAAGCTCCTCGTGCGAGCCCTGTTCGACGATGCGGCCTTCGTCCATGAACAGGATCACGTCCGCGCTCGCTATGGTGGACAGGCGGTGGGCGATGACGAAGACGATCCGCTCCCGCCCGGAAGCTCCGGGCGCCCCGGCAGCGCCGGGCGCCTTGGCCGCGCCGAGCGCCTGCACCAGCGCCCTTTCCGTGGCGGGGTCGAGGGCCGCCGTGGGCTCGTCGAGGATCAGGATGGGGGTGTTGCGGACGAGGCCGCGGGCGATGCTGAGGCGCTGCTTCTGGCCCACGGAGAGCGTGCCGCCGTCCTTGCCGAGCACCGTCTCGTAGCCTTGCGGCAGTTCGCGGACGAACGCATCCGCGCCGCTCGCCCGGGCCGCGTCGGCGACGGCATCGAGGCTCGCTCCGGGGCTGCCGAGCTTGATGTTGTTCGCCACCGTGTCCTGGAACAGCGCGTGTTCCTGGAAGACGTAGGTGGCTTGCGCCCGCAGCGCGTCGATGTCGTACTCGATCATGTCCCGGCCGTCGATCAGCACCCGCCCAGCGGTGGGTTGCAGGAAGCCGGGGATCATGTACGCGAGGCTCGTCTTGCCCGCGCCCGTCGGGCCGACGATGGCCACCGTCTGGCCGACTTCGGCCTCGAAGGAGATCCCGTCCAGCGCCCGTCGCCCATCGGGATAGACGAGGCCGACATCCTCGAAGGCGATGCGCCGAATCCCTCCCGCTTGCACCGGCACCGTACCCGCGCGCGCCTCGTCGTTCGGCAGGTCGATGAAGAACAGCACCCGCCGCACCCCGGCGGCGTTGTTCTGGAAGTCCACCCACAGCCGCCCGAACGTGGTGGCGGCGCCGGCCACCGTGAAGAAGAGGCCGAGCACCACCAGGAAGTCGCCCGGCAGCAGCGCGCCCAGGATGATCTGCTCGGAGACCAGCAGGAACGCCCAGATGCCGAGTCCGGCGAACCCCGCCGCGGACATCGCCTCGATGGCGATGTGTACCGCCACGACGTGCCGGTGGCGGCGGAAGGAATCCGCGCTGGCGCGCTCGAAGCCGTCGCGCTCGCGGTCCTCCGCGCCGTGGCTCTGCACCGCGGCCATGTTCGAGGCGTTCTCCTCGATGCGATTGGTGGTGGCGGTTCCCGACGAGCGGCTCGCCTGGCTGGCGCGGCGGGCGAGACCGGCGAGCGGCGCCGTACACAGGAGCGCCAGCGGCATGGTGGCGATGCAGAGCCAGAGCAGTTCCGGGATGATGTGGCCGAAGCTGTAGTGCATGATCGTCACGGAAACCACGGCGCCGAGCGCCGAAACCACCGGCATGAGCGTCAAGTCGAAGCAGATGCCCTGCACCGCGGGGGCGTCGTACATCGTCCGGTAGATGCCGTCGCCGATGCGCTGGTCGTCCAGCACCGGCATCGGCAGGCGCACCAGGCGCGAGAACAGATGCGTGCGCAGGGCGTCGGTGACGCGCTGCACCAGGCGGACGTTGCAGAGGAGGTCCGCGAGCCCCCACACGCCGCCGGCCATGGACCAGCCGGCGCTGGTCATGTTCTCGCTCTGCGTCGCCGTGTCCTGGCCCTGCGCCATGAACGCGGTGTTGCCGCGCGGATCGCCGGCGCCGGTGCCGAAGAGCACGATCAGCACCAGGAGCAACGCCAGCGTCAAGCGTCCAACGGAGGGAAACCGCGTCTGCTGCGATTGTCCACAGGCTTCTGACAGCATGTCAACCGCCTGTTCCCACTAGTCGGGCAGGGGTGGATGCTCGCGTTGGCGACAGGGACTGTCGCCAACCAAGTGCAGGAACGCGAGCGCGAGTTGGGGACGACGGAAGGACGATTTGGAGAAGGCGATGGCGAAGTACGCGGCAGCCTGTGCGGCATGCGGTCCGGAGTCGCAGCTGGCTCGGTCGACAGACGCATCCGGCGGCGGCGCTGTCGGGCCTTGAGCCGGAGTGAGGGGACGGTCGGACCGCGCCCGCGTGCGGGAAGTGCGACGGGATAGGACACGCGGGCCGGGCCGGGACGAGTCGCGTGGCGGAGACCGCGCTGAGCGGATGCAGGCATCAATGGCGCCGCACGCCTGCTGCGGGAGTACGGTGCGGCAGCGCGTGCAGGGCGGCGGCAATCGTTCGTTCGATGACGCCATCGGCGCGGCGCGATGCGGCCTGCAAGACGGTTGTCGGGGAGGCTATGTTGAAGCAGTGGTGGGGCCAGACTCGCGTTCTGGAGTCCTTAGGCCTGGGGCAGCTCGGAAGCTCTCGGAACGCAGGACCGCCGTTTGCATCGGCCACCAACGACGGACACCGTTGCTTCCGCAACGGCGCCACATTGGACTTGTGCCCTCAGTAGGTGAGCATCAGCCGATCAGCGACCACCTCGGACTCCAGGCTGGAGCCGGTCATCTGGAATCGTCGTAGCATCGATCTACCTGCGTCAATCGCCACTTCGTGCTCGAACAGCCCGTCGGGAATGCCAACGTCGCAGACCCGGCTGCCGGACTTCTTCGTTCCATCGATGCTCAGTGCCACCCGCACTCCCCGCGCCTTGCAATCGCCAATGGCTTGGTAGAGGTCGGCGAGCCGGAAGTCCTGGGCTCCGTACAGTATCGGCTGGGTATCCGCATAGGGCGGGTCGCAGTAGACGAGATCACCCCGACGACAAGTGCGCATCACCGCTGCATAGTCGGCATGCTGGAAGTCCGTGCCTTGGATCCTTGCATGCCACTCGTCGACGCGCCTTGCGAAGGCGTCCGGTGAGATCGGCCTATGGATGCCGACGGGGGTGGACATGTGCCCATCCTTCTTCCTGAATCGGACCACCCCGCCGTAGCACGAGCGCACCAGGAAAAGGAAGTCAGCGGCATTGGGGCTGCTGTTGTACGCGGCCTTGATGTCCTCGTACGTGCGCCGCTTGTCTCCGGCGGCAGCGTAGTGCCAGCGCTCCGCGTACCACGTCTTGACCGTCTCTGGATCGCTCTGAACTGCCTTCCAGATGTCGATGAGGGGGCCGAACGAATCCGAGCCGACGCCTCTCGTGGGCGCTACAGTGGCTAGCACGGACCCACTGCCTAGGAAGACATCGTAGTACGTCTTCGTGTCGGCCGGGAAGTACGACACGATCTCCTCCGCCATCCGGAATTTGTTGCCGATCCACTTGAGCAGGGAACCGGTGGGACGGTGCGGTCTGTAGACCCCGAAGAGGTCGATCATGGCCTGCTCGAACATCGCCGCTCCTGGGTCGTCTGCGGACACTGCTCCGTGCAACATATTCCATTATGGGATATGGCGCAAGCGTGCTTTACGGTGTTTTTCCTGTGGATAAGTCAAGCTACTCTGACCGGCGCAGCCACCTGCGCACGCTCCTGCGCAATGTCCGGATCGAGGCCGGGTTGCGCCAGGTCGATCTTGCCGGACGCCTAGGGCAGCCGCAGTCGTTCGTGAGCAAGTACGAGGCCGGCGAGCGCCGCTTGGATGTCGTCGAGCTGGAGCAGGTGTGCGCCGCCTGCGGCGTGCCCCTGTCCGAGTTCATCGCCCGGTTCGTGCGCTAGTGCAGCCGAACCCGCTATACGTAGGCCTGCCGATGGCCTTCTGGGCGGATGTTCGGGCTATCGGCGAGGCCGTAGGGTATACGGTGCCTCGGGAGCGGGCCGTTCGCGTGCCGACGGCTGCTGAGATCGATGCTGCGTACCAACGGCTCGGCCTCGGAACGGCTCACCTTTTTCGCGGCAACGGGCGGACCACCGAGCATGGCGAGCGCCTGCTCTCCTACTTCGCCTACCGAGCCGACATACTCAACACCTACGTTGAGCCGCGCCTCATGGATGTGGAACGCGCCCAAGCGCAGTTCGAGCGGCTTCGCCGCCGACTTTCGCCCGGCTGCCCTCTGCCGATGAACAAGCAGCGCGGGACCAAGCGTGCGCCAGCCTACCTCACCTGCATCGTCAACATGCTCATCGAAGCGCACGCGCTGGGGCTGCCGTGCGACTACGATCCCCGCAGCCTGACGAAGTTCACCCGGGACGATGCACCCCTGCGGACGCTGGCTCGGCGTGTCGACGGTGCCTTTCCGAGCACAGTCAACCCAGTAGCCGTCTGGGAGATCAAGGAGTACTACTACACGACGACCTTCGGAAGCCGTGTCGCCGACGGGGTCTACGAGACGCTGCTGGATGGTATGGAACTCGCGGAGCTTGCCTCGAACGAGGGCTTACGCACTCGCCACTACCTGATCGTGGACTCCCACTTCACTTGGTGGATGTGCGGTCGGTCCTACCTGTGCCGCATGGTTGACATGCTGCATATGGGCTACGTCGACGAAGTGCTGTTTGGGTACGAGGCGATCGAGCAACTCCCGCGGATCGTCGATGAGTGGGTTCAACTGCACCGAGCGGGCCAGTCGCGCACGAACTCCACCTAGGCCGCCTGCAACTCCACGAAACGTCGGTAGGCGCCGTCCGGGCGAGCCAGCAGTTCCTCGTGCGAGCCCTGTTCGACGATGCGGCCTTCGTCCATGAACAGGATCACGTCCGCGCTCGCTATGGTGGACAGGCGGTGGGCGATGACGAAGACGAGCCGCTCCCGCCCGGAAGCTCCGGGCGCCCCGGCAGCGCCGGGCGCCTTGGCCGCGCCGAGCGCCTGCACCAGCGCCCTTTCCGTGGCGGGGTCGAGGGCCGCCGTGGGCTCGTCGAGGATCAGGATGGGGGTGTTGCGGACGAGGCCGCGGGCGATGCTGAGGCGCTGCTTCTGGCCCACGGAGAGCGTGCCGCCGTCCTTGCCCAGCACCGTCTCGTAGCCTGCCGGCAGGTCGCGGACGAACGCATCCGCGCCGCTCGCCCGGGCCGCGTCGGCGACGGCCTCGTTGCTCGCTCCGGGGCTGCCGAGCTTGATGTTGTTCGCCACCGTGTCCGCGAACAGCGCGTGTTCCTGGAAGACGTAGGTGGCTTGCGCGCGCAGCGCGTCGATGTCGTACTCGATCGTGTCCCGGCCGTCGATCAGCACCCGCCCAGCCGTGGGTTGCAGGAAGCCGGGGATCATGTACGCGAGGCTCGTCTTGCCCGCGCCCGTGGGGCCCACGATGGCCACGGTCTGGCCGACTTCGGCCTCGAAGGAGATTCCGTCCAGCGCCCGTCGCCCATCGGGGTAGACGAGGCCGACATCCTCGAAGGCGATGCGCCGAATCCCGCCCGCTTGCACCGGCACCGTACCCGCGCGCGCCTCGTCGTTCGGCAGGTCGATGAAGAACAGCACCCGCCGCACGCCGGCGGCGTTGTTCTGGAAGTCCACCCACAGCCGCCCGAACGTGGTGGCGGCGCCGGCCACCGTGAAGAAGAGGCCGAGCACCACGAGGAAGTCGCCGGGCAGCAGCGCGCCCAGGATGATCTGCTCGGACACCAGCAGGAACGCCCAGATGCCGAGTCCTGCGAACCCCGCCGCGGACATCGCCTCGATGGCGATGTGTACCGCCACGACGTGCCGGTGGCGACGGAAGGAATCGGCGCTGGCGCGCTCGAAGCCGTCGCGTTCCCGGTCTTCCGCGCCGTGGCTCTGCACCGCGGCCATGTTGGCGGCGTTCTCCTCGATCCGGTTGGTGGTGGCCGTTCCCGACGAGCGGCTCGCCTGGCTGGCGCGGCGGGCGAGACCGGCGAGCGGCGCGGTACACAGGAGCGCCAGCGGCATGGTGGCGATGCCGAGCCAGAGCAGTTCCGGGATGATGTGCCCGAAGCTGTAGTGCATGATCGTCACGGAAACCACGGCGCCGAGCGCCGAAACCACCGGCATGAGCGTTAGGTCGAAGCAAATGCCCTGCACCGCCGGCGCGTCGTACATCGTCCGGTAGATGCCGTCGCCGATGCGCTGGTCGTCCAGCACCGGCATCGGCAGGCGCACCAGGCGCGAGAACAGATGCGTGCGCAGGGCGTCGGTGACGCGCTGCACTAGGCGGATGTTGCAGAGGAGGTCCGCAAGACCCCACACGCCGCCGGCCATGGACCAGCCGGCGCTGGTCATGTTCTCGCTCTGGGTCGCGGTGTCCTGGCCTTGGGCCATGAACGCGGTGTTGCCGCGCGGGTCGCCGGCGCCGGTGCCGAAGAGCACGATCAGCACCAGGAGCAGCGCCAGCGTGGCCACCAGCAGCTCGAACGGCCCGAGACCCTCGGCGGCGTCGATGAAGGGCTGGAAGAACGGCGGGAAGCGCACCCCCGAGGCGTCGAGGTCCGCGCGCAGCACAACGTGATCGAAGAGCACCTTGAGGGGCCACGGCGCCAGCAGCAGCGGCGCGAAGCTGCCGAGCATCAGCACGAACTTGAGCAGGAAGAGGCCGCGCGCCGGACGGATGTAGGCCAGCGCCCGGCGCAGGATGCGCAGCACGCCGCGGGCGTCCATGGCGGTCGCCACGTCGATGCGGTCGTCGTAGCGAGCGTCGGTCATCCCGCGCCTCCTGCTGCCGCTTGGGCAATGCCCGTCTCGCTGCGCACGAACGCCGCGTATGCGCCGTTCTTGGCCATCAGCTCGTCGTGGTGGCCGACTTCCAGCGCCTCCCCGTTCTCGAGGTAGACGATCCGATCCGCCCGCCGGATGGTCGCCAGCCGATGCGTGATGAGGAAGATCACCTTGTCGCGGCCCCACGCGGCCAAGCGTTCCAAGACCGCGCGTTCGGTCTCAACGTCCAACGCCGCGGTCGGTTCGTCGAGGATGAGGATCGGCGCGTCCTTCAGCACGGCGCGGGCGATTGACAGCCGCTGGCGCTGCCCGGTGGAGAGCTTGGCGCCGCGTTCGCCAAGCAGCGTGTCGTAGCCCTGCGGCAGTTCGCGAATGAACTCGTCCGCGCATGCGGTGACCGCCGCCTCCACCGCGTCGCGCTCGCTCGCCTGCGGCGCTGCGTAGCGGACATTGTCGAGAATGCTGGCCGGGAACAGCGCATTCTCCTGCAACACGATGGCGATGCCAGCGCGGAGCGAGGCGAGGCGAACGCAGCGGATGTCCAAGCCGTCCACGCGAATGCCGCCATCGTCCACGTCGTAGAGCCTCAGCAGCAGGCTCATCAGCGTCGACTTGCCCGCCCCCGAAGCCCCCACGATGGCGGTGAGCTGTCCCGGTCGGGCAGCGAAGCTCACGTCGCGCAGCACCGGCAATTTCGGGTCGTAGCCGAACGCCACTGCCTCGAACTCCACGCCCTCGGCCACCGGCGGCATGTCGACCGCATCGGCCGCGTCCTGCACTTCCGGCTCGATGTCGAGCAGGAAGAAGGCACGCTTCAGGCCAACGCCCATGTCCTGCAAGAGGCTCCACAGATTCGACAGCGCCACCGAGACGCCGCCGATGACGATGTTCCGGTCCCGCGCCGCCTGGAACGCGCCGAGGTTCCACGCCGCGAAGCCGACGATGGCCGTCAGCCCGTAGCCGAAGGTCGGTTCGCTCGCCCACACCCACTGCGCGATCAGATAGTCGGCGACGAGCACCGCGGCGGCGGTGACGATGAAGACGCAGAGGTTGAGCGTCGCCACGCTGCGCCGCAGTTCGTAGGCGCGGTCCAGCGCCCGCAGCGAGCGCTCCCGGAACCGCCCCGCCGCGGCCGCTTCCGCTTGGTTCGCCTTGAGCAGCCGCGCCCCGCCAACGCTCTCCTGGATATGCGCGGTCAGGGCGCTGTTCGCCTCCCGCGCCAGCTGGCTGCGCTGCCGGAGCCGGGGCGTGAAGAGCCGCGCCGCAAACACCGCGGGCACGGCTGCGAGCAGGAACAGCGCGGCGAGATACGGCTCGAACAACGCGATGGCGAAGGCGGCGACGGCCAGGTTGCCGACCGCCACCACCGGCTCGAGCAGGGCGTTCTGCACCACGTTGGTGACCATGGCGCTGTCCTGATAGACCCGATAGATCGCGTCCCCGACCTGCGCCCGGTCGTGGTAGCGCAGCGAGAGATGTACGGCACGATCCATCATCGCGAGCCGTAGATGCTGGTTGACGCGCTGCAGAATCCAAGTGCGGTAGTAGCCGAGCCCGGTGCCGAGCAGGAAGCCGCTGGCGATGAGCACGCCGATCAGCACGAGGAATGCCGTGCGCAGCGTGAAGCGCGCCTCCTGGTCCAGCGTCTCGACGCCAACGAACCGCGCCGCGTCCAACCCCAGCAGGCTCGCTTGGGTCTCGTTTAGCGCCTCGCCGAGGAAGACCTTGTTGGTGAGCAGGTCGAAGCCGACCAGGAACACCGCGAGGTCCAACAGCATGGCGACGCCGGAGAGGGCGAAGAACAGCAGGAAATGACGCAGCTCGGGCAGCAGCCAAATGCGCGTGCGCCAGAGAGCGTCGGCAAGGGAGCGGAACCCCTGCAGTTCGTCAGCCACGCGCCTGCGGCCGCCAAGCGGCCTGTGCGCCCGAACTCAGGCGTTCAGGCGATGCGCGCGACCGCTCGCTTGGCCAGCACCCCGACAAGATGCGCACGGAACTCGGCGGAGGCGTGCAGGTCCGCGTTGAACTCGCTGCCGTCCAGCGTCGCTGCATCCGCCGCGCCGGGCGAGAAGTCGGCGGCAAGCGCCTCCTCCAAGGCCGTAGCCCGGAACGCGCAAGGCCCCGCGCCGGTTACGCCGACGCAGACCTCGCCGCCGCAACGGGCCACCATCACGCCGACCACCGCGTAGCGGGAAGCCGGGTTCGGAAACTTCTCGTAGGCGGCCGCGCTCGGCTTGCGGAAGGAGACCGAGGTGACGACCTCGCCTTCCTCCAAAGCCGTCTCGAACAGGCCCTGGAAGAAATCGCCGCCGGCGATCGAGCGTTTGTTGGTATGCACCGTCGCGTCCAGCGCCACCACCGCGGCGGGATAGTCCGCCGCCGGATCGCTGTTGGCGATGGAGCCGCCGATGGTGCCGCGGTTGCGAACGTGCGCATCGCCGATGCGTCCGGCGAGCTCCGCCAGCGCCGGAATCGCGCTGCTGCCGGCCACCGTCGCATGGCGGGTCATGGCGCCCACGGAGACCGTATCGCCATCGTCGCGCACGCCTTCGAGCCCCTCCACGGCGGAGAGGTCGATCACGTCCGAGGGCGACGCCAAGCGCTGCTTCAAGGTGGGAATCAGCGTCATGCCGCCGGAGAGGTAGGCGCCGTCTTCCGCTTCGGCCATCAGCCCGGCGGCTTCGTCGACCGTGCCCGGCCGGTGGTAGTTGAACGAGTACATGGCTACTCCCCTCCCTGTGCTGCTCGCCAAACGGTTTCCGGCGTCGCCGGCATCGGCACGCTGGCCACTCCCAAGGCATCCGTCACCGCGTTCATCACCGCCGCCGTGGAGCCGATGGCGCCGGCCTCGCCGCAGCCCTTCACGCCGAGGGGGTTGTGGGTGCAGGGCGTCACGGTGGTGTCCACGGTGAAGCTCGGCAGGTCGTCGGCGCGCGGCATGGTGTAGTCCATGTACGAGCCCGACAGCAACTGCCCCGTGTCGTCGTAGACGCCGTGCTCCAAGAGCGCCTGGCCAATGCCCTGCGCGAGGCCGCCGTGGACCTGGCCTTCGACGATCATCGGGTTGACGACGTGGCCGAAGTCGTCCACCGCCACGAAGCGGTCGATCCTCACCACGCCGGTGTCCGGGTCCACCTCCACCTCGCAGATGTGGGCGCCGGCCGGATAGGTGAAGTTCGGCGGGTCGTAGAACGCTTTCTCGGAGAGGCCCGGTTCGAGCTCTTCGAGCGGGTAGTTGTTGGGAACGTAGGCGGAGAACGCCACCTCGCCGAAGGTGAGCGACTGGTTGGAGTCCGCCACCGTGAAGCTGCCGTCCTCGAAGCTCACCTGCTCCGCGTCCGCCTCGAGCATGTGCGCGGCGATCTTGCAGCCCTTGGCGATGATCTTGTCGGTCGCCTTGATGATGGCCGAGCCGCCGACCGCCAGCGACCGCGAGCCGTAGGTGCCGAGCGCATAGTCCGAACGGCCGGTATCGCCGTGCAGCACGGTCACGTTCTCGAACGGGACGCCGAGCTTGTCCGAGATGATCTGCGCGAAGGTGGTCTCGTGGCTCTGGCCGTGGCTGTGCGAGCCGGTCACCACGGTGACGGAACCCGTCACGTCCACGCGCACCTCGCCCACCTCGAAGAGGCCGACGCCGGCGCCGAGCGAAATCGCCACCTGCGACGGCGCAAGGCCGCACGCTTCGATGTAGCAGGAGAAGCCGATGCCGCGCTTCATCCCCGCCGCCTCGGACGCCGCCTTGCGGGCAGCGAAACCGGCGTAGTCGGCGTGGTCCAGCGCTTTCGCGAGGCTCGCCTCGTAGTCGCCGGTGTCGTAGGTGAGCGCCACCGGCGTCTCGTACGGGAAGTCCCCCGGCTCGATGAAGTTGCGCCGCCGCAGTTCCGCGGGGTCCATGCCGAGCTCTCGCGCCGCCGTCTCGACGATGCGCTCCACCACGTAGGTGGCTTCCGGGCGCCCGGCGCCGCGGTACGCATCCACCGGCGCCGTGTTGGTGAAGAGCGACTGCACTTCCACGTAGATGGCCGGCGTCTTGTACTGCCCGGCCATCAGCGTGCCGTAGAGGTAGGTCGGCACGCTGGAGGCGAAGGTGGAAAGGTACGCGCCCATGTTGGCGATGGTCTTCACCCGCAGGCCGAGGAACGTGCCGTCGCCGTCGAGCGCCAGTTCCGCGTGGGTGACGTGGTCCCGGCCGTGCGCGTCCGAGAGGAACGACTCGGACCGTTCCGCCCGCCACTTGACGGGCCGGCGCAGCTTGCCGGCGACCCAGATCACCGCCGTCTCCTCCGCGTAGACGAAGATCTTGGAGCCGAAGCCGCCGCCCACGTCAGGCGAAATCACCCGCAGCCGCGCTTCCGGCGCGACGTTCACGAACGCCGCCAGCACCAGGCGTTCCAAGTGCGGGTTCTGCGACGTGGTATGCAGCGTGTAGGTGCCGGCCGCGGCGTCGTACTCGCCGAGCGCGGCGCGCGGCTCGATGGCGTTCGGGATCAGCCGGTTGTTGACGATGTCGATGGACGTGACGTGCGCCGCCTTGGCGAACGCCTCGTCCGTCGCCGCCTTGTCGCCGAGCTCCCAGTCGTAGGTCTGGTTGTTCGGCACGTTCTCGTGGATCTGATCCGCCGAGGCGGCGCTCGCGAGGTCCACCACCGCAGGCAGTTCCTCGAAGTCCGCCACGAGCGCCTCGGCACCGTTCTTGGCCGCTTCCAGGGTTTCGCCGATCACCACCGCGTAGGGCTCGCCGACGTAGTTGACGCGATCCACCGCGATGGGCGGATGCGGCGGCACCACCATGGGCTCGCCGTCCTTGGAATGGACGGTCCAGCCGCAGGGCAGATCGCCGATGCCGTCGGCCTGCAGGTCCGCGCCGGTGAACACCGCCACCACGCCGTCGGTGGCGGCTGCGGCGGCCGTGTCGAGGCTGCCGATCTTCGCCCTCGCGTGCGGCGAGCGGGCGAATACCGCGTAGGTCTGGCCGTGCTGGCCCAAGTCGTCCGTGTAGCGACCCGCGCCGGTGATGAAGCGGGCGTCCTCCTTGCGCAGGACCGATGCGCCGATGCCGGTTTCCGATGCCATGATCTTCGCCTCCCCTAGCCCGCCGCCATGCTCTGCTGCGCGTCGAGCACCGCCTTGACGATGTTGTGGTAGCCGGTGCAGCGACACAGATTGCCTTCAAGGCCGTCGCGCACCGCGGCCTCGTCGAGATCGCCGTCGTTCTTCTGCACCAGGTCGATGGCGCTCATGATCATGCCCGGTGTGCAGAAGCCGCATTGCAGGGCGTGGTTCTGCCGGAACGCGGCCTGCATGGGGTGCAGGTCGTCCGGCGTGCCGATGCCTTCGATGGTGGTCACCTCGGCGCCGGCCGCTTGCCCGGCGAGCACCGTGCAGGACTTCACCGCATCGCCATCCATATGGACGACGCAGGCGCCGCATTGGCTGGTGTCGCAGCCGACGTGCGTGCCGGTGAGGCCGAGCCGCTCGCGCAGCACCTCCACCAGCAGCGTATTGGCGGGCACATCCACTTGGTGCGCCGCGCCATTGACCGTGATGCTGATCTCCACTCTCCCCTCCCGTAGATCAGATGCTCGACCGTGGACGGTGGATTACACCCCTTCGCTGGCCCCAAAGTCCACCGCGAAACGCTCGAAGAATCTGGCCGCCATCTTGCGCGCCGCGGCATCCACCAGCCGCGAGCCGATCTGCGCCAGCTTGCCGCCGATGCTGCCCTCGATCCGGTAGCGCAGGGTGGTTTGCCCCGGGGCCGCTTCGACGAGCGTGACCGCCGCGCTGCCCTTAGCGAACCCGGCCGCGCCGCCCTTGACGCCGACCTCAAGGCGGTAGCTCTCCGGCGGGATCACGTCCGTGAGCGCGATGGCGGCGGTGAAGGTGGCCTTCACCGGGCCCACCTTGGCCCCCACGACGGCCTCGAACTCGCCGTCGCCGGCGGGCGTCATGGAGCGGCAGCCGTCGATGCAACGCTCGAGCACCGCAGGGTCGTTGAGCGCCTGCCACACATCCTCGCGGGAACCCACGATGGTGTATTCGCCGGATTGCTGCATCGACCCCCTCCCACTCGGCGCCGTCGACTCTCGCACAGTCGAGCCGCGAGCGGTAGCCACCCGACGCGTAAGCTCTCGCGGACGTCCGTTACGGCACCGAGAGTCCAGACGTCATGCCTCGGCGCGGCGTGACCCGGACGCGATAGCGCCGCTCGCAGAAGTCGAGTGCGCTTTGGGCGGCATGCTCGGTGCCATGGAGGGCACGGCTTGGAGAAACCGGCGCGGTCAACTCGGACACATGGCGCTCTGCTCCAGATCCGGACACGCTGGTCGAACAAGTGGAATCGATCGACGCGGACACCCTGCCCATCGCAAATCAACGCAAGGCGGATGCGTTCATCGAGGGGTGCAAGCTGATCCATGCGGAGGGCTGGAAGCACTTCAAGAAGCGGCTGCGCAAGCGGGGGCGAGCCGCCCTATTGGAGCTGCCTTGGATGGGGCCGGCGACGAGTCAGCACTTGGCGCTTGTGCTCGGCATCGAAGACACGGAGAAGGCGGACACTTGGATCAAGCAATGCGCCGAAGCGTGCGAGGCAACGGTGGATCAAACGGTCACGTACCTTACCGGAGAGTTCGCACTTACCCGTCAGGAAGTGGACGGCTACCTGTGGCGATACTGCAAGGAGAACCAGCGCATCCCGCTGTAGCTTCAGAGGCCCGTGCGCAGGGCCACGGACTTGATGAGCGCTTGCACCTTCACCCCCGCGTGAAGCCCGAGTTCGTCCATCGACCGCTGCGTGACACGCGCCAAGAGATGCTGTTCGCCCCTACCGACGCGGACCAGAACCGCGCCGCGCTGGTCCGCGGTCGCCTCGGTGGCTTCGATCATGCCGTCCACGCGGTTGAGGATGCTCACATGGTGGACCGGCACGGTCGATAGGCTCACGTCGCGGGCCGGGATGTGCAGCAGGATGCGCGGGCCGGCGGCGGACAGGTCGCCCGGCACGTAGAGCGTCGCGCCCTCGAAGGCGAGTTCGGAGAGCCCGTACTTGGCGTCGTAGCGCTCGAAGCGGCAGGCGATGACGGCGCCGGCCTCGGTGTCGGCGGCTGCAGGACCCAAGAAGGACATGCCGAGCGCCCCCGGATCGACCGGCGCGACGCGGCCGTCCGCAGCCAGCCAAACCTGCTCGGCGATGCTCAGCACCTCCGGCAGCGAGTGCGAGACATAGACGATGGGCACGTCGTGGCGACGGCAGAGGGCGGTGAGATAGGGCGCGATTTCGCGGCGGGACGCCGGATCGAGGGCCGACATGGGTTCGTCGAAGAGCCACAGCTTGGCGGGCGCCAGCAGCGTTCTGCCGAGGGCGACGCGCTGCCGCTGGCCGCCGGAGAGCTGATGCGGTTGCAGGTCCAGCAGCGGGCCGAGATCGAGGAACTCCACCACCTCGCTGAACGGCAGTCGAACACCGTCGCGCTTGGCGCGGGCGGCGAAGTCGAGATTGCCGCGGGCGGTCAGGTGCGGGAAGAGGCGCGACTCCTGGAACACCGTGCCCACGGCGCGCCGATGCGCCGGCACGGGCGCCCCGCCCTCGCCTTGCCATTGCTCGCCATCCGCTTGCACCCCGACCGGCGCATTCGCCTCGAACCCCGCGATCAGGCGCAAGAGCGTCGACTTGCCGGTTCCCGATGCGCCAACGAGCGCCGTCACGCCAACGACATCGGCGTCCACGTCGGCCTGCAATGCGAAGTCGCCCCGCTCGATGCGCCCCTGTACCGCCAGCTGCATCGCTAAAGCCGCAGCCAGCGATAGGTGGCGGTCAGGACGATCAGCGAGAAGGCCAGCAGCGAACCCGCGATCAGGTGGGCGCCGCCGTAGTCCAGCATCTCCACCCGGTCGAAGAGGGCGATGGAGAGCACTCGCGTCTCGCCCGGAATGTTGCCGCCGATCATCAGCACGATGCCGAACTCCCCCACGGTGTGGGCGAAGCCGAGCACGCCGGCAGCGATCAGCGCCCGCCGGTTGAGGGGCAGCACGAGGCGCAGGAAGCGTCCGCTCCGCGAAGCGCCGAGGCTCGCCGCGGCTTCCAAGAGCTGCCAATCCATGGCGCGGAAGGCCGACGCCAGCGGCCCCGTCACGAACGGCAGCGAGTAGATGGCGGAACCGATCACCAGCCCCGTGAAAGTGAACGCCAGCGGCACGCCGAGAAGCCCGTGGGACACAGCCCCAAGCGGCCCGCTCGGGGCGAATGCGAGCAGCAGGTAGAAGCCGAGCACGGTCGGCGGCAGCACCAGCGGCAGCGCGACCACCGCCTCCACCGGCGCCCGCCACTTGGAAGCCGTGCGCGCCATCCACCAAGCCAGCGGCGGCGACACCAGCAGCAGAATCGCCGTCGTCACCAGCGCCAGCAGCCCGGTCACCCACGCGGCCTCGGCGATGTCCGCGGCGATGCCCATGCCCCTACCGATAGCCCGCTTCGCGAATCGCAGCCTGAGTGCCGTCTTCCGCGAGATAGTCGAGCAGCGCCTCCGCCCCTGCTTCGTCACCGCCACTCACGACCACGGCCCACTGTTCTATGGGCGCATAGAGTTCCTCGGGGACGATCCAATAGCTGGTTGGCGCAACGGGTTCCGGCAGCGCGACGATCTGCGCGAGCGCCACGAACGCGCCGTCCGCCGCGCCGCTCATTGCGAAGTGGAACGCCTGCGCCACGTTCAACGCCGTGATCCGCTGCACGAGGGCGCCCAGCGCATCGAGCGTCTCTTCGGCAGCTCGCCCGTACGGAGCGGTCTGCGGATTGGCGATGGCCACCCGCCGCTTGCCTTCGAGCCACGCGCCACTCGCTTGGCCCTCGTTCACCAGCAGCGCCAGCCGGCCCTTGGCGTAGACCACCGGGCGAACCGCCCGCCCCGAACGAACCAGCGCCATCGGCCGCGCCTTGTCCGCGGAGAGGAAGACGTCGAATGGCCGCCCCTGCACGATCTGCGCATGCAGCAGCCCGGAGGAGCCGTAGGCCGGCTGCAACGGCTCGGGGAACCCGCCCTCGATGCGCACGAAGGCGCTGAAGAAGTTGGACGCCACCGCAAGCCGCAACGGCTCTGCGCCGCCGACCGTCGCACCGAGCAGCGCAAGGCTGGCGGCGAGGCGGTGCAGACGCCCCGCCATGCCACGCTCCCGCCGAATCAACTGCGCAGCGTGACGCCGTTGAGCGCCCCCGTATGCTCGCCCCGTTCCATGAACACTTCGCCGCCCACGATCACCTGCTCGTAGCCGCGTCCGCGCTGCACGTAGCGGCCGGCGCCGCCGGGAAAGTCGTGCTTGTACTCCGGCAGCTCCATGCCGAGCCGATCCACGTCGATGACGTTGATGTCCGCGAATGCGCCTTCGCGCAGCACGCCGCGGTCCTTGATGCCGAAGATGGCCGCGGTGTCGGTGGTCCAGCCGCGGATCGCCTCCTCGAAGGACATGACGCCGCGCTGGCCCACCCAGTAGGACAAGAGCCAAGTGGGCGAACTGGCGTCCATGATCTGCCCGACATGGGCGCCGGAGTCGGCAAGGCCCATCGCGACCGTCGGGTTGGTAATCATCTCCTCGATGGCTTCCATGGACTGATTGAGGCCCGGATGCCAGAGCTGCACGCGGCCTTTGTGGCGACGGTTGAGGGCGATGAACGCCGCCACCTCGGTAAGGCCGGCGCGTTCGGCATAGGCCGCCAGCGAACGCTGCCGATCATGGACGTAGTCGACGTCGTCATCGGTGAGGATGTACGCCTGATTGAGGTCCAGACCCGGCGGCTGATCCAGATTCTCAAGCCGCGCCCGCCAGGACTCGTCCTCCAGCGCCGCCACCCGTTGCGCGAAGGGCAGCGCCGCAAGGTCCCGCCAGGCGCGGGAAGCGGCGAACGGCGTGCGGTGGTCCAGCCCGAACAGGCCACCGATGCCGCGCGCGCTGGTCTGCGGGCGGAGCTGCGCGCCCTTGGCGTTCTCCTCTTCCGCGAAGCCGATGACGCGCCGATACAGGTCCGGGCGCCGGTAGCTGTGCGCGATGCCGAACGTGACGCGCACGTTGTTCTCCCGCGAGAGCTCGCCCACCCAGCCGATCTCGGCGCGCGTCTTCGGCAGATGCGCTTCCCGGTCCCGCTCGCCGATGCGCAGCGCCCCCTCGAAGATGCCGCGGCGACGCTTGCCGAGCACGCGCCCAATGGCCAGCAGTTCGCTCGGATCGGCATGGGTGCCCGGCACGTAGCGGCCGTCGGGCACCTTGTGCAGGAACGTGCGCGAAGTGGAGAAGCCGAGTGCGCCCGAGCCGATCGCCTCGTCAACGAGGTCGCACATCTTCTTGACGTCTTCCTCGCCCGCCGGGGTCTCGTCCAGGCTGCGCTTGCCCATCGCATGGACGCGCACCGCGCAGTGCCCCACCATGCCGCCGACGTTGACGCCTTTGGGCATCCGATCGATGGATTCCAGATACTCGCCGAAGGTCTCCCAATCCCAGGGCAGCCCGGCGTTGATGGATTCCTGCGGGATGTCCTCCACGGACTCCATCATCTGGGCCAGATAGCCGCGATCCTGGGGCTTGCAGGGCGCGAAGGTGACGCCGCAATTCCCCGTGACCACCGACGTGACGCCGTGGTAGCAGGACGACGAGGCGATGGGGTCCCAAGCGATCTGGGCATCGAGGTGCGTGTGGATGTCCACGAAGCCGGGCGTGACCGTCTTGCCTTCGGCGTCGATCTCGCGCGCGCCGCGGCCGTCCACGCGGCCCATGGCGACGATGCGACCGCCCTGCACTGCAAGGTCCCCGGGTCTGCCGGGCGCGCCGGTGCCGTCCACCAGCGTGCCGCCGCGAATCACAAGGTCGTAGGCCATCGGAAGGCTCCTGCTCCAAGGTCCGGCGGCCAGCGTAGCAAGTTGCTTAAGCGACTGCCAATGCGGGCTGGGCGTGCCTAATCCGCCGGCGGACAGACGCCGCCGGCCAGCGTCGCGTACTCCTCGGCCATGAAGTCCTCGTCCTGGAATGCCTGGCGGTAGATGCGGCACGGCTGTTCGGCATCGTCGAAGCCGGTGTCCGCCAGCAGCCGGGCGCGAAGCGAGTCCATCGTCAGATGCAGCGGCGACATGCGCACGCCGCCGTCGGTCGCGGAGTCGAGGATGAGGAGCCGCTCAGCCTCTTCCGCGTTGTCCCAAGCGCCCCACCGCAGCAGCTCGCCGGCGCGCCCCGTGCCCGGATCGCCGGTGTAGGCGAACTGCGCCCAGTAGGACATCATCTGCCGCGACAGTTCGTCGCGCTCGGCGATGCGTTCGCCGGCCACCACCATGGCGCGGTCGGCAAGATCGAAGTTGCCGAACACGAACGGGATCTCCAAGGCGTGGGCAGCGCCGAACAGGCGGCCGAGATCCATCGTCAGCACGCGGCGCAGTTCATCCCAGTCGAAGCGATAGGCGAAGACCGTCGGCCCTTGCGACGCGCTGAGCGGCGCTGCCAGGCTGTCCACGCCGCGCACCTTCCAGGCATCGCTGCCGTAGGCGGCTTCGTGGTCGTAGCCTTGCGGGTCCTGCAGGCGGTAAGGCAGCGTGTCGAACAGCCGCGCCGTAGCCTCCGGGTTCATCGCCATGGAGAGCTTGGTCTCGTCGCGGTTGGTGCCGAGCATGACGGGCGTCGCGTTGTAGCGCAGAGGATCGGCGAAGAGCTCGGCCGGCTGCGCGTCGGCGGGGAGCACATGGCCGTCGCCGAAGAGGTACGGGGTGAGTCCCCCGCTGCGCTGCGCCGCGAGAATCGCCGCCGCCGTCTTGCCGCGCAGGTAGGTGACGATCTCGGCGGCGGGCATGCCTTCCTGCAGCGCCCGGGCATCGCCCTGCGTCCTGCCTTCGGCGTCGGACATCAGCAGGCTGTCCACGAGCTCGCGGGAACTCGACTCGGCTTCGCCGACCGGCGTGATCCGAAGGCCCCCGCTCTGCGAGATGGCGCGGTGGTACAGGCCTTTCGCCAGCGGCGAGGCCATCGCTGCAAGCACGTTGAAGCCGCCGGCGGACTCGCCGAAGATGGTGACGTTGTCCGCATCGCCGCCGAACGCGCCGATGTTGGTCCGCACCCAGTGGAGCGCTTCGAAGATGTCGAGCAGGCCGTAGTTGCCCGAATCGTCGGCAGGATCGCCCGTGCGCAAGGCGGAATGCGAGAGCCAGCCGAGCGGGCCGAGGCGGTAGTTGATGCTGACCACCACGAGGTCGTGGACGCTGGCGAGGTTCGCGCCGTTGTAAAGCGCCGAAGCGCCCTCGCCGATGTGATTGCCGCCGCCGTGGATCCAGAACATCACGGGAAGTCGATCCGCGCCGGGCTGCGCCGGCGCCCAAATGTTGAGATACAGGCAGTCCTCTTCGCCGGCAAACTCCCCATCGTCGAAAAGCCCCGTCTGCGGACACTGCGGCCCCGCTGCGAGGGCCTCTCGAACGCCACTCCACGGCACGGCGGGCTGCGGTGCACGCCAGCGCAACTCGGCGACCGGCGGCGCGGCATAGGGGATTCCGAGCCAAGCATACGTGTCGCCTGCATCCCGGTAGCCGACGAGTCGGCCGCCGGCGGTGCTGCGCTGCGTTTGCGGATCGGCGACCGGTGGCGGCGGCGCTTCGGTGACGCGGCTGAAGTACCAGTAGCCCATCCCGGCACCGACGATCGCCAGTGCAAGCACCGCCAGCATGACGATTAGAAGCACCTTCAATGCCGTTCTCATGGCGCACCTCCAATGGCTGCGGCACCTTGGCGGATCATAAGGCAGTCCGCCGCGGGGCATCGCGCCGGGCGGGGACGGCCCGGCCCTACTCGTTGGATGGGGCGTTACACTTGGCGCGTCGGCAGCGCACCGGCTGCCGACGGATCGTCACCTGAACGAAGGACACAGCAACATGTCGGAACACCCCGCCGAACTGCTCGAACAGCTCGCCACCATCGACACGCCCACCGTCTGCAACGCGCTGGAGTCCGTCGCCCCGCAGCGGCGCGGCTACGGCTATACCGTCGAGCCGCTGGTCTGCACGCGACCCGAACTCGGCGTCATGGTGGGCTACGCGCGCACCGCCGCCATCCGCGCCCAGCACCCGCCCGACCGCCGCAACCAGCCCGGCGACTACTACGACTACATCGACAACGGCGGGCCGAAGCCGGCCATCTCCATCATCCAGGACCTCGACGGCGACTCGCGCGGCTACGGCTCGTTCTGGGGCGAGGTGAACAGCAACATCCACAAGGGCCTCGGCTGCCTCGGCGTAATCACGGACGGCAGCGTGCGCGACCTGCCCGACGTTGCGGATGGCTTCCAGATGATGGCGGACCGCGTCGGCCCATCGCACGCCTTCGTCCACGTGGTCTCGTTCGGCGGCGTGGTCAGCATCTGCGGGATGCAGGTGGCGAGCGGCGATCTGGTGCATGCCGATCAGCACGGCGCGGTGGTGATCCCGCACGACGTTGCCGACAAGGTGATGGACGCGGCGGCCGCCATCGCGCGCCGCGAAGGCGTCATCATCAAGGCGGCGCAGCAGCCCGGCTTCAACATCGAGAAGCTGCGCGAGGCGCAGGGCAACGCCGCCGAGATCCACTGAGCCCTCGGCATGGCCGCGCTGCCCGCCTTCTCCCTCGCCGACCCGTCGGGCGCGGACTTCGCGTTCCCGACGGGTGCCCGCACCGCGATCTGCTTCGTCAAGGAAGACTGTCCCACCTGCAATCTGGTGATGCCGGTGCTCGATGCCCTGCACGGCAGCGGCGACGTGCCGCTGCTGGCCGCCGGCCAAACCACGGACGGCAACGCCATTCTGCGCGAGCGCCACGCGCTCGGCTTCCCGCTGCTGGACGACGCCATCCTCAAGGTGTCGTTCGCCTACGACGTGGAGACCGTGCCGCTGGTGCTGCTGGCGGACGAGGAAGGCAACGAGGTGGATCGCTTGGTCGGCTTCGATCGCGCGGAGTGGCAGGCGTTCTACCAGGCCCACGCCCCGAACGCCGAAGTGGACTGGGAAGCGCTGCCCAAGTGGCGCCCGGGTTGCGGCTCCCTCACCCAGGACCCCATCATCGCCGAACGGCTGCGCGCCGAGTCGGAGAACAGCCCGCTGCGCGCCCGGCGCATTGAAGTGGCGCCGAGCGACGATGTCCACGAGTTCATGTTCGACCAGGGCTTCACCGACGGCCTGCCGGTAGTGCCGCCGACGCCGGAACGCGTGCTCAGGATGCTCTCCGGCACCACCCGCGACAGCCAGGATGTGGTTGCCGAGATGCCGCCCAACTATGCGCCAGCGACGGTGGAGAAGATTGCCGTCAACGCCGTGCTGGCCGGCTGCAAGCCGGAGTACATGCCGGTGGTCATCGCCGCCATCGAGGCGATCTGCACCAAGACCTTCAACATCCACGGCGTCAATGCGACGACGATGGGCGCGTCCCCGGTGCTGGTGGTGAACGGCCCCATCCGCGAGCGCATCGGCATGAACATGCGCTTAGGCGTCCTCGGCCAGGGCACGCGCGCCAACGCCGCCATCGGCCGCGCCGTGCGCCTTGCGGTGCGCAACATCGGCGGCGCCAAGCCGGGCGGCACGGAGCGCTCCACGCTCGGCAATCCCATGAAGTTCACCATGTGCTTCCCGGAGTGGGAAGAGCGCAGCCCGTGGCCGGCGCTGCACGTCGAGCGCGGCTTCGCGCCGGATGATTCCGTGGTGACGGCCTTCGCCATGTCGAGCGGCCCCGCGCTGTGCGTCGATCAGAGCTCGCGCACGGCAAAGCAGCTCGCCGGCAGCTTCGCCCTGTCGATGGAAGCGGCGCACCACGTTCGCGCCCACAACTCGAGCGATGCGCTGCTGGTGGTCTCGCCGGAGCACGTCGACACGCTGTGGCGGGACCGTTTCACCAAGGACGACATCCGCGAGCATGTGCAGAAGGTGACGGCGCGGCCCTTGGCGGAACTCGCCGCGGACGAGAACGTCGGCGGCGGCGTGCCTCGGGAGCGCTTGGACGCCATGCCCGCGGAGCGGCGCGAACGGCTCATGCCGAAGTTCGCGTCCAAGGACAACATCCACATCATCGTGGCGGGCTCGGAGGCCGGCAAGTTCTCCGGCGTCTTCCACGGCTGGGCCGGGGGCGAGATCGGCTCGATCCCGGTATCACGCAAGATCGAAAGCTAACCCAAGGACCTAACCCAAGGAGAGGAGGAGTCACCATGACCACGATCCTGGACCCCACCGACGAGCGGGTGCCCATCGCCCGGTCGATCACGCCGCGCACCGGCGAGATCACCGGCCGCGTCGCCTTGCTCGACATCGCCAAGCCGCGCGGCAACGTGCTCTTGGACCGCTTGGAGCAGCGCCTCGCCGAACGCCTGCCGGGCATCACGGTGAATCGCTACGCCAAGCCCACCTTCACCAAGCCGGCCCCGGACGCCCTGCGCCAGGACATCCGCGCCGGCAACGACTTCGTGATCGAGGCGCTGGCCGACTGAGGCTCCTGTACCACGTGCAGTTTGCATGACACGGTATGGTTCGAGATTCAGGGCGTGCCCGCGGTGAGCATCGCATCGTCGGAGTTCAAGGACGCTGCGGCGACGCAGGCCAGCATGCTCGGCATGGACGACGCCAAGCGCGTCTTCGTCCCGCACCCGATCCAGGACGCCACGGACGAGGAGATGCAGGCGAAGGCGGACGAGTGCGTTGAGGCGGTGATCGGAGCCTTGACGGGGTAAGACCAGGCCAGGCTCCGTTGGCCGGCCGAGGTCGATCTCCGCTGTGCGCCCTGCATGACTCCCACACGGGTGGGGCTGGTCCCGCCCGTGACGACGCCGTTGCGGCCAATGACGCATTGCCGGTTTACGGCCTTGCGCCCGGCCACGTTGTCACCTTCGTATGCCTTCGCGCAGTGCCCTTCGCGACGGAGCCATAGACGAACGCAAGAGCGATTCGGTCGGCCAGCGGCTCGATAGCCGCACGGATCGGCCCGACCAACCCAACCGTCTTCAGCACCAAGCCGTGCAGCTCCGCGAACACCGGAGAGTCGGGGTTGGCGCGATGGTGCTTCTGCCTACCGAACCGCGTTACGATGACCAATCCGCTAGAGACAAGGCGCTGGAGCTCTCGCTGGACAGCGCCCGAACCAGCGCCCGTCAGCCGCACCAGTTCGCTCGCGAAGAAGCTCCGCGATGGCTGACCGAATAACGGCGACAACACGCGCCGCTGCGTGGTCGTGAACAGCGCGTCTATGCCAACCTGCGAATCGCCCTCTGCGAGGCAGCTCGACGACGCTCGGGTCGCGAGGTGCTGAATAGATCCATCATGCCCACAATGGGCGATGTGCCCGAGTTGGGCGGGACCCCAAGCCGTCGACGGCGCTGTCAGGGGCGTTGCTTGCCCTACAGCTGCGGATTGATCAGATACTTCTCGCCGGTGGCCTGCCGCCCGTAGGTGGCTACCGCCTCGGGCGACGCGGCATCGCGGAGCGAGACGATCTTCGCGTAGCTGCTCGCGAACGTGGTCCTGATCTCGTCGGCGACGCGCTGCCGAAGCGCTTCTGCCGCCGCCGGCCCGATGCGACCCAGGAAGATCGGCAGCAGCCAGCCGCCAAGGCCCCACGCCATGCCGAAGGCGCGGTCCAGAACCGTTGGGCCGCGCTCGAGCCCGCCGTAGATGTAGACCTGCTTGTGCGTTGCCGTCCCGTAGCGATTGCCGGCGGCGCCCGAACCCGCCAATGCAGCCTCCATGCAGGCGAGCAACTGGCCGGCCAGACGACCGCCGCCGGTCGCGTCGAACGCCAAGGTCGCGCCCGTCTCGGCAAGGGCCGCGGTGAGGTCCTCGCGGAACGATGCCTTGCTCGAATCCACGACGTGCTCGGCCCCGATTCCGCGCAGCAGATCGACGTGCTCCGGGCGCCGGACGATGTTCACCAGCGCGATGCCCTCGTTCGTGCAGACCTTCTGCAGCATCTGGCCGAGATTCGATGCTGCCGCCGTGTGCGCCAGCGCCGTGTGGCCTTCCAGGCGCATCGTCTCCACCATGCCGAGCACGGTGAGCGGATTGACGAAGCACGATGCGCCCTCGGCGGCCGTCGTGCCCTCGTGCAGCACCAGGCATTGGTCCGCAGACGCGACCTTGAACTGCGCGTACATGGCCCCGCCCAACGTGGCAACGGTCTTGCCGACCAGCGCCTGCGCCGCCGCATCCTCGCCGGCGGCGATCACGACGCCAGCGCCTTCGTTCCCGCAAGGCATGGGGCGACCGACGCGCGGGCCCATCATCGCGATGGCCTCCGGCGGGATGCTCGCCCGCACGCCGGACGCCATCGCCGCGGCCGTCGCCATATCCGCACCGCCGAAGAGCAGCCCCAAGTCCGATGGGTTGATCGGTGCCGCTTCGACGCGTACCAGCACCTCGTTGGGACCCGGCGCCGGGTCCGCCACGTCCGCAACGACGAGTTCCAGATGGCCGTCAGCCGTGACGGTCGATTGCATTTGAAGCATGGGAGTGGGTCCTCGCTAACTCGGGACAATATACCTGTTTGAACGCACCGAAGCGGCACACGAGTGCCTGACTCCTGTATGGGAGTCGTGCATGGGGCGGGTTACCAGACATCCATCGAACCGGGACGAGACGTTCCCCGGGCGGCCGCGGATGCCGGTCACGGTTCCGCGGCCATCGCTTTCGGCAGCGTCACGCTGAAGTAGTCCTCGTGGGCCTCGAACCGTGGCTCGGCGCCGTTCTGCTCGCGCATCAGCGGCACGACCTGCCGCCGGATGCCCATGCCGCGGTCGTCCATCAGCCCGTAATCGCGCAGGATGCGAACCATATTGCTGTTGCGCGGCGCCTGCTGGCCGGCGAGGATCTTCTCCACGGTCATGCCGTTCGGCAATGCGCCGGGGCTGACTACCTCCATGCGGTCGCCGTAGACGGCGAGCCGGATGTCGTTCTGCCGGGTCCAGTCGCGATGCGCGTAGGCGTTGACGAGCAGCTCGCGAATCGCCGCTGGCGGGTAGTCCCAGAAGCGCTTGCGCGTCATGCCTTGAAGTCGCTCGTGCGAAATATGCGGCTGCAGGTAGGCAAGCGCGCGATCCGGCAGCGACTGCTCGACGAACCGGCCGGGCTTTTGCTCGCCGAGGCCGACGAATGGGATGTCCAGAACTTCGTCCAGCAGCGCGTCGTAATCCGCGTCAAGACCGCGAAACACGAGCACGCGCAGGCCTGCTTGCGGCAGGCGGCGACGCGGCGCCAGCGCGAACAGCGCGTAGCTCGCATAGGAGCAGCACGTCGCCGCGCCGCCGTTCGTCGGCACGAGCAAGTCGCGGCGTTCGAGCTGGGCCGGCCAGTCGTCCACGGCGTCTTCGCCAAGCACACCCAGGAAGTACTCGTCGAGCCGGCGCTGGTCCAGCTCCTGCATGGTGCTGCCGTGGATGGGCAGGCGCTCGACGGAAAGCAGGCCGCCGATCTGAAACAGCCGCGCCATCTGCTCCCGCGTCGCCCGCTGGCAGGTATTGCCGAGCCGCAGGTAGTAGTCGAGCCGGTCTTGTCGCTGCACGGCGTAGGGCTTGGCCGCGCCGGTGGGCACCGAGAGAACCGCAACGACGCCATCGTCCGTGCTCACCTCCGCGCAATCCGGCACGACGACGGGGATGACATGCCGTGAGACGACGGCGTCCATCAGCCAATGCTGCCAGTCTTGCCGGCGAATGCCCGACACCGTGCCATCGTCTTCAACGCCGACGAGTATGGTGCCGCCGTTCATGTTCGCGAACGAGACGATCTCCCGCGCAAGCTGCTCCGGCGGCACGTCGTCCCGATTGAACTCGACCTTCGCCCCCTCGCCGGCGGCGATCAGACGTTGCAGTTCGCTCTCGATCATTGGGCGTGCGACACTGGAGTCGGCAGGGCATTGTCCGCCGTGTTGGGCAATTCGGCAATATGCGAGGGGATCGGCGGGTGGAGATTGTGCATGAAGACGAAAGAGACTGATCCGATCATCGCGGAAGTCCGAGCGGTTCGCGACGGACTTGCTGCGAGCGTCGGTTACGACGTGGAAGCGCTTTTCGAACGGATTCGTGAGCTGGAACGGAAGTCGGGACGGGCGTATGTAAGCTACCCCCCGCGCCGGGTGGTTCGGGGAGCCGGCGAGTCGCTGGCGGGCTGACCGGCACTGTCGCGATGCCGCGTCGCTTCCGCGCTCTCAGATCAACACCCCGCCTATAGCACTTCGCCTGTTCGAGAGCCCTGCGGGTGGCCTTCTCCTGCCTGTCGGGCGGGTAAGCATGGGGCGCGGAGGGGATGCGCCTGACGACGGCCGCGCGGTTGGCGCGGCCGCTCTGTCGCGCTCCAGTCGATGGCGAACCGCGCAGGGCTCGGACCAGCTCCCCGCCAATGTCCTCTAGTGGGCCGAGCTCGAGCCTCGCCAGCGCCGCAGTCGGCTTTAAGCCGGCCCTAGGCACAGGCGTCTCCTATGCCACCGCCTCCACCGCTTTCTCGGCCTCGGCGACGCGGATTTCGCCGGAGATGAGCTTGGGTAGCAGCAGGTCGCGGATTCGCGCCAAGGTGTGAGACTGGTGTATGGCAGCCTCCACCTTGTCGATGAGGGGCTGGACCAGCGCCTGGAAGGCCCGAGCGACGTGGTTCGGTGGCAAGCAGACTTGGTACCGGGCCATCGTCTTCCAGCTAGTGCGGGGCATCTTGGTTCCGGTGGAAGTCCGGTCGGTGTAGCTCACAAACTCGTCGGATGAGAGGCACAAGAGGGCGAAGGCACGCCACTCGGGACCACGCGGGGCCACAACGACGATGTCTGTCGAGCAAATGCCGTCCAGCGGCGCGAGTCCAACCTTGTGGAAGTAGGGCCTGAGCTTGCCGAAGAGAATCTCACCCTTAGTGAACGCAGACTTGCCGCTTGTGACCGCGCCTGCGCGCGACCGCTCGGTAAGCGCGATCGAACGGCGCGGCATGTGCTCTAGGCCGATGTAGGGCGTGTCAGCAGGGACGTCCGCCGGACTGGCTCCTCGCCTCGGAGCGCTCGCAACGTCGGCGACGGTGCCCATCTTCCACCCGGCGGGGGTGCCGACCTCGCTGAAGTCACTGGGAAACATCCCCCACAGTCCCGCCGGAAGATACGGCTGGCCGCGGCAAGCCTTGGTGCGCGTGGGGCCAAAGTCCACGAACCAGTCCTTGTGGATCGATCTGGCCACCGCCTCCACCGTCTCCTGCATGCGGCGGCTCAGTTCGATCTTGTCATCGAGCGCGCCCAGGATGCCGGCGATGGCCCGCTGGTCGGCGACCTTCCTTGGGGCCACCACGCTGAGCGACTCAAGCATGCCCTTGGTCAGTGCATTGCGGGTGGCCCCGGAGGCTGCCCATGTGAGTAGCCTCTCCTGCATATCGGGCGCGACGAGGGCGTAGCGCAGGAAGCGAGGATCGAGCTTCGCCGGATCGGGACGGATGATCGCTACATGCTGATTGACACGTGCGGGGAGCACGTCAGGTCGCACTTGGCACACACGAGCAACGGAGTCGCCCGTGATGTTGAGAAGGACGTCACCTTCCGCCACCTCAACGTTCATCAGTTGGGAGGCATGCACATCGCCGATGTAGGCGAGACCTTCGTCCCGAAACCCGTCGTTGAGGACGTTTTGGCTTCGGATCAGAGCGTACGGCCCGTGGGCCAGATAGACGGCTTTGCCACCCCGAGGCGTGGCTCCGCTTCCGATCTTGGCGGAGACCTGACCAAGTTCGAATCGCGTCCAACTGCCTCGTCTCGGAGGCCGGAGCGAGCGCCCGGCGCCGCGCTGGCGTTTCGCGCCGGCGCTCACGGATTCCCATCGCCGAGTCCCAGCCCGTCGAGGCCAGCCGCCATGGCTCCCAACTCGCTACCCCGCACCGTCCTCACGGTCCTGGCAGTAGGCCGTTGAACCTCTCAAACACGCGCTCAGCCGTCGAGAGCGTGCGCTCCAACGCGTCCGACTCGCCGCTCAGGACATCGGCATTTCGGATGAGCCACGCCGCCGGTGTGTAGTGGTCGAACATCGGAATCTCCTCCGGTAGGACCCTGAACATGGCCTCAACCTTCTTCACCTGCCGACGCGTCGAGTCGTCCGATTGCAGTCCCTCTACCGTCACCCGATGCCGACCGGACAACTGGTAGCAACCGTTGACAATCTCGGCGAAGGTATCCGCATCGAATATGTCCTCGATGTCAGCTTCGTCAGAGTCAATGAAGTCCGCGACGGTGAAGAAGTGGCCCGCTTGCAGGACCTCCGACTCCCGAATCCTCCGAAGCTTCTGCTTCTCTCCTCGAGCCTCGTCTGACAAGACCGCAACATGGAGCCGCCTTCCGGCGAACAGGGAGACAAACGGCATGATGTTCTCGACGCTACCAGCTGGGCACATCGTCCAACGCCCATCCAAGCCCGTCCTTCCTCTCTGCCTGAGCTCGTTAGACAGCGCGTGCAAGTACAGCATATCGCTCGGCCCTTCGACCAACAGCGTGTGTTCCCCGACGAAGAGCGTCTGCGTCGCCCTGTATCCCAGAGCGCCCTGGAGGGGAAACAGCGTGTCCGCATTGACCTTCAGTACGTCTTGACTAACCTTGGTCCCGTAAGACCTCCGAGGGGTAACGGTCTCATCTATGCGGTCCTCCACGATCCGCACACGTTCCAGCGCCCCTGCTGGGACCATGAATGGCGAGTGGGTGGAGTAGATGACCTGGTGCGAGGGCGCTAGCTTCTCGTCGATGAACCGTAGCAAGTCGCCCTGCGCCTTCCCGTGAAGGGACAGTCCGGGCTCGTCAAGCAACAGGACAACCGGGCCGCCCGCTTCGCGGACTTGGGCAAACTTGACCAGGAATGAGAAGAACCAGATGAAGCCTGCGCTGCGCTCCGAGAACGGAGTGTTCACGCGGTGTAGATTGTTCTTGATCCGCGCCCTTGCGACCGTACCACTGTTCAGTGGCGGCGCGTCACCGGGCAACGCCCGATCAATAGTGACCTCGACGTCCAGCTCCGGGTTCTGCGACCAGTATTCAAGGATTTGGTCAGTGATGTTGGTGGACGCGGCTTCCAGCCTTGCATTGAAGGTCTCGTAGGTGGACACGCTCATGATTTCGTTGATAGGTACGCCGGCATACTCTAGGAACTCGACAAAGAGACGGCAGCCACGGTAATCCTCGCGGTCTAGCTCGCCTCTCTCAATCCTTTGTCGGGTCTCCTCGATCTGGATCGCTCCGTCCATGCGGTCATAGGCAGAGACGTACATGAACGTAGGTAGGCGCTCCCGTACGGCATCTTCTACTCGGGTACGAGCATTTCCTTTGGCCCGGAGCCGGTCAAGTAGGTGGCGGTGCTTCTCCTTCGGATTCTCTAGATCCTCTAGCGCCCTTATGAGATCGTCTACGGTAGCAGGGGACTTGAGCATGGCCCGTTCCGAGGCGTTGAGGGCCACCAAGCTGCACTCGTGCTCAACTGCAGCGGCGTAATCCAGCTTCGCATTGACCTCCAAAGGCCCCCCATAGCGACGGCTTACTTCGACGAACGGAGACAGCAGCACGCCTTCGCCAACGTCCTCGGTGATCGCCTCCAAGTCCGATTCGCTCAACTGCCAGACGGTACGCACGACGACCGCCTGCTGATCGCCGTGGATCTGGTCGTATCGGACGAGATCACGGCGCGGATAGTCGCGCTCCTTGTCCATTTCGACAGGGGTTGCGTCGTTCGGGTTCAGGGCAGCGAGCGCCAGCAGAAGCGCACTCTTTCCGGCCTCATTCTTGCCAACTAGGCAGGTTACGGGATCGATCCCGAACTCCGCGCTATCTTGCACGGAGCGGAAGTGCGTTACCTGCACCTTCGACAGATTCATGGTCTTCTTCCTCCTCCAAGAAGATCGCGCACCCGGGCGGTTCTGCCCACTGGGACCGGCCTCGCGGTGCCCAGTGGGGCGAGCGGGTCCGCGACGCATCGTGCATGGCGGAGAGGCAGGGAGGGCCACCCGGAACGGCAAAGTGTTGATTTTGCTTTATAAAGAGGCTCCGTTTTGGCCATCGAATGTGCCCTTTACCGCGTGTTTTACCGCGTTGTCCCGTCGTTGAGGCCGCTCGGAGATGCTCTGCACACGACGCCGCGAAGACCGGGGAGGTCGCGTGAGCGTACCAGAATCGCGGCCCGCGCACCGGCTGCGGCGGCGCGGTTTCCGGCGCGGGCGTCCCGCCTTCGACGCCGGCTTGGCGATAGCGCCCGGCCCCGCCGAAGCGGGGCCGGGGTTCGCGCAACGCGGGCCTCGAGGGTTTGGGCATTGGATGACGCCGGCCAGGGGCGCCGTTGACTAGCCGGTCCCCGAGATGGTGTGCCAAGGCGCGCGAGCGGCGACCGTAGCTCGCCAGTCACCCAAGCACCACGAAAAGAACGCGAGACCGCCATGCGCCGCCCGGGTGCTTCAATTGTAGGCTTGAGGCTTCGCGGGGTGCCGAGACGGATGAGCCCCGCATAGGCTCGGGGAGGTTCGAATGAAGAGCAATGCGACGCTCGCGGCGACGTGCCTAGGGTTGGTGCTGGCGGCAGCGCCGCTCTCGGCCGGGGCAGCGGAGGCGATGACGAATGCGGACGTGGAGGCGTTGACGGAAGCGGGGCTCGGCGCCGGCGTGATCGTGGCCAAGATCGAGGCGTCGGAGACGGCGTTCGACACGTCCGTGCCGGCGCTGGTCGCCCTGGCGCGCAGCGGCGTGGCGGACGAGGTGGTGGCGGCGATGGTGGCGGCTACAGCGGCAGGCGTCACGGTCGCCGACGTTCCGGCGGCCGGGCGATCCGCGCCTGGTCGGCAACCCGCCGCGGGCGCCGAAACGAGATCCGACGCGCGCGTTCGCGAGCCGCGTGCCATGCCGGGCACGACGTTCCGCGACGCGCTGCGTTCCGGGGGCGAGGGGCCGCAGATGGTGGTGGTGCCGGCGGGCCGCTTCCGCATGGGCTGTCTGTCGAACGATGACGACTGCGGCCACGGCGAGGACCCCGTGCGCGAGGTCTCGATCGCCGCGCCGTTCGCGCTGTCCGCCCGCGAGGTGACGTTCGAGGACTACGACCGCTTCACGTATCCGAACAAGGTGGACGACAGGCTCTGGGGCCGGGGGCGGCGTCCAGTGATCATGGTGTCGTGGGACGACGCCAAGGCGTACGCGGCGTGGCTGTCGGCGGAGACGGGCGCGGCGTACCGGCTGCCGAGCGAGGCGGAGTGGGAGTACGCGGCGCGCGCCGGGGCGCGGACGAAGTACTCGTGGGGCGACGAGGTCGGCAGGAACCGGGCGAACTGCGACGGCTGCGGCAGCCAGTGGGATAGGCGGCAGACGGCGCCGGCCGGTTCGTTCGCGCCGAACGGCTTTGGCCTTTACGACATGCACGGCAACGTGTCGGAGTGGGTCGAAGACTGCTGGAACCGCAGCTATGCCGGTGCGCCGTCGAACGGCGGCGCATGGTTGTCCGGCGATTGCGGCGAACGCGTCTTGCGCGGCGGCTCCTGGTTCGACATCCCGAGGTTCCTCCGCACCGCGTACCGGCTCAGTTACACCACCGACAGCCGCGACTTCCACCTCGGTTTCCGCGTGGCCCGGACGCTCACCCCTTGAGTCGTTACCTCCTTACCTCGGGGGTTCCAAGGGGGCGGAGCGCCGGATGTGTGCCGCGGAGTGCGTGAGCGCGCCCTGCATGGCGGATCGCTGCCGGTCGCGATCGCGGGAAGGCCCGGCATAAAACGCGAGACCGGACTTGCGCGGCCTCGCGGCATGGGCTAGGTTGCAGGTCCCGCGCCTTGCCGCGCATGCGCGGCGTAAGCGGAGCGACACCTGCATAGTGGTGTGACTCCCGTGAGAGGGCGGGATTGACGCTCGGCGAGCCCCGAGTGGTTCCGGCCTTGCCCCAGCAGGCAGCGTGTCGTACATCGCCTGCGTGCGCTTGGGCATCGTGATGGTCTGCTCCGCGACGGTGTCGCCGCGGTCCTTGAGGTCGATTTGGCCTGGATGGACAGCGTTGTGGCCGACCACCCGGACGGCGTCGAGGGCCTGCTGCACCCCCACCCATCGCCCAAGGGCGACCCAAGATCTGCCGACGGTGCTGCTTCGCATCGAGTTTTTTGCTCGGGTTCCGCGCTGCCGGAGGGTCCTCGTTTAGACTGTCGGCGAAATAACCGGATCTGCCCCCGAATGGCCCTACCCGCTGCCGCGGCTCAGCCCGCATGACCGACACCGACGCCTTCCACCGGAGTCCGATCCTCAACTCGCCCTACGCCGTGCCCGCCCGCCATTGGGTGCTCGACGAAAGCCGTCAGCCGACCCAAGAGATCGCCGAGTCGCGTCGCAAGGTGTCGTTCATCACGCCGATCCCGAAGCCGCGCAAGACCGGGCGCAAGAAGCAGGGGGTGATCGGCTTCGACGAGAAGAGCCAGGCGCTCAGCGACGCCAGCCAGCAGTACGAACTCGGCGCCCTGATCGACGCCCTTCGGCAGGAAGTCGCCGAGTGGCGGGCGCTGCCGGAGCGGCAATGGCGCGTCACGCCGGAGACGGCCCGGCTGCTCAAGCACTGGCGCCACCACGAGTTCAGCGACATCCGGCCGTTCTTCTGCCAGGTCGAGGCCGTCGAGACGGCGATCTGGCTCACCGAAGTCGCGCCGCACGTCGGCAACCGCGGCCGGCGATTCCTGGACCGCATCAAAGAGGCCAACGAAGAGGCCAACCCCGGCCTGCCGCGCCTCGCGCTGAAGCTCGCCACCGGCGCCGGCAAGACGGCGGTGATGGCCATGCTCATCGCTTGGCAGACGGTGAACGCGGCGCGTCGTCCGAACAGCCCGCGCTTCACGCGCGGTTTCCTCGTCGTCGCGCCCGGCATCACCGTCCGCGACCGCCTGCGGGTGCTGCAACCGAACGACCCGGACAGCTACTACAAGAGCCGCGAGCTGGTGCCCGCGGACATGCTGCCCGACCTCAACCGGGCGGTCATCGTCGTGACCAACTACCACGCTTTCCTGCGGCACGAGACGGTCGATGCGGCTAGCGGCACTCGCCGCTTGATGCGGGGGCGTCGAGGAAAGTTCGACACAGCCGAAACGGACGGCCAAGTGGTGGCGCGGGCATGCCGCGATTTGATGCGCTTCAAGGGCGTGATGGTGCTCAACGACGAGGCGCACCACTGCTACCAGGCGAAGCCGCCTGGCGAGGGCGACGAGGCCAAGCTGACCGGCGATGACCGCAAGGACGCCGAGAAGGACCGCGAGGCGGCGCGTGTGTGGATCTCTGGCCTCAAGGCCGTGCAGAGCAAGCTCGGCATCAAGCGCGTGGTCGACCTGTCCGCGACGCCGTTCTTTCTGCGCGGTTCGGGCTACGCCGAAGGCACGTTGTTCCCGTGGACGGTCAGCGACTTCTCGCTGATGGACGCGATCGAATGCGGCATCGTCAAGCTGCCCCGGGTGCCGGTCATCGACGATCATCTTGACGAGATGCCGATGTTCCGCAATCTGTGGGAGCACATCGGCAGGAAGATGCCGAAAAGTCGCAGCGGCGCGAGCGGCGACCCCGCTGCCAAGCTGCCCCGACAGATGAAGATCGCGCTCGATGCCCTCTACAGCCACTACGAGAAGACGTTCGAGCGCTGGCATGGCGCGAACGCCCCGGCCCCGCCGTGCTTCATCGTCGTCTGCAACAGCATCGCGACGTCGAAGCTGGTCTACGAGTACATCGCCGGCTACCACCGCGGAGATGGGGAGCACAGGACCTTCCACAGCGGCGCCTTGGAGCTGTTCCACAACTTCGACGCCGCCGGGGTGCCCTTGGCGACGCCGCGGACGCTCCTGATCGACAGCCGCCAGCTCGAGTCCGGCGACGCGCTCGACAAGAACTTCCGCGATGCTGCCGCCGACGAGATCGAGCGTTTCCGGCGCGAGCGCGTCCAGCGCGGCGATCACGGCAAAATCGCCGAGAAGGAGCTGCTGCGCGAAGTGCTGAACACGGTTGGCAAGCCGGGGCAGCTTGGCGGCGGCATCCGCTGCGTGGTGTCGGTGGCGATGCTCACGGAAGGCTGGGACGCAAACACTGTGACCCACATCTTCGGCCTGCGCGCCTTCGGCACGCAGCTGCTGTGCGAGCAGGTGGTCGGCAGGTCCCTGCGCCGGCAGTCCTACAAGCTGAACGACGGCGGCTTGTTCGACGCCGAATACGCGGACGTGTTCGGCATCCCCTTCGACTTCACCGCGAAGCCGGTAATCACGGACCCGCCGGAGCCATCCCCCGTCGTGCAGGTGCGCGCTCTGTCGCCGGAACGCGACGGTGCCGAGATTCGGTTCCCGCGCGTAGTGGGCTACAGGAGAGCGCTTGCGGACGAAAGGATCGAAGCCGAGTTCACCGAAGATTCCAAGCTGACGCTGACGGCGGAGAGGATTCCGACCAAGACAACTAACCAAGGGATCATCGGCGAAGGCCACGATCTGACGGCGGCGCATCTCGACAGCCTTCGGCCGAATGCCGTCATCTACGAACTCGCGATCCGCCTGGTCTTGAACGACTACTGGCGCGATGGCCACGGGGAGCCGCGCCTGCATCTCTTCGGCCAGTTGAAGCGGATCGCGGGCGAGTGGGTGGCTAAGCACCTCGAGTGCGAGCGCGGCACTTGCGTCGGCCACCTGCTCTTCACCGAGCTGGCGGACGAAGCCTGCGAACGCATCATCGGCGCGATCACCCGCTCCCAGCTAGAGCACCGCCAGCCCGTCAAGGCGCTGGTCGCTGCCTGCGACGAGATCGGCAGCACCCGCGACGTCAGCTTCAACACCTCGCAGACGCAGCGCTACCGGACGGGAAGCCGCTGCCATCTCAACTGGGCCATTCTCGACAGCGCTTGGGAAGGCGAGATGTGCCGGGTGCTCGACTCGCACCCGCAGGTCCTCGCGTGGGTGAAGAACCACCGCTTGGGTTTCGTCGTGCCGTACCGCCTTGAGGGTGGCACGCACAGATACGTTCCCGACTTCATCGTGCTCGTCGACGACGGCCGCGGGGCCGAAGACCCCCTGCATCTCGTGGTCGAGGTCAAGGGCTACCGGGGCGAGGACGCCAAGGCGAAGAAGGCGGCGATGGAGACGTGCTGGGTGCCGGGCATCAACGCGCTCGGAACCTACGGCCGGTGGGACTTCCTCGAGCTGCGCAGCGCCGACACCATGGAGCGACGCTTCGACGAGCATGTGAGAGCCAGGACCCGCGCCTCTTAAGGCCGCGGCGAACACGCACAGGGAGAAGGACATTGGCCAGAAGGCGCACCCGCAAGACCAGCAAGACCGTCGAGTCGTTCAGGCACGGCGCGGCCAAGCGGCCGAACATCCCGACCGCGGAGCATGAGCCCGTCATGCCTGCCGACGCCCAGCGGCCGATCCCCGTTACGTACGAGCGCCGCAATCGCGACCTCGACCCGCAGCTGGTCTGGCGCGGGAAGGACGAGCAGGACATGGCCGACCTGCAAGTTCCGGCGCCGCCGCTGTTCATTCAGGAGAAGGTCAAGCCGAAGGTGCTGATCGACGATCTCCTGCGCATGAGCCGCAAGGCGCGAGCTGCCGAGACGGGTGCCCAACCCGACCTGTTCGGCGACTTCAATGGCCTGCCGAGCGACGACGCGAAGACGGAGTTCTACCAGCACGACGCCAACTGGTCGAACCGCATGATCCTTGGCGACAGCCTGCAGGTCATGGCGTCGCTCGCCGAGCGTGAAGGGCTGCGCGGCAAGGTGCAGTGCATCTACCTGGACCCGCCCTACGGCATCAAGTTCAACTCCAACTTCCAGTGGTCCACGACCAGCCGCGACGTGAAGGACGGCAAGGCAGAGCACATCACGCGCGAGCCGGAGCAGGTGAAGGCGTTCCGCGACACTTGGCGCGACGGCATCCACTCGTACCTGACGTATCTGCGCGACCGGCTGACGGTGGCTCGGGACCTGCTGACGGAGAGCGGGAGCATCTTCGTGCAGATTGGGGATGAAAATGCACATCTTGTACGGGCGGTGTTGGATGAGGTCTTTGGCAAGGAGAACTTTGTTGTCACCGTCAAGTTCTCCAAGACTTCGGGGCTAGGAGGAAAGCTCCTCGACGAAACGTTCGACTACTTGATCTGGTACGCAAGACGTATCGAGTCTGTCAAGTTCCGGCGTCTCTTCCTCAAGCGAGTCATCGGGGCGTCTGGCGCGACGCAGTACACCTTCTCAATGCTCCCGGATGGCTCCTATGGTCAATTCTCGCCCAACTCCCCAGAGGGAAGGGCGTTCGCCCATGGTGACCTCACTTCGCAGACGGGAAACCAGACCACGGTCTTTCCATTTCACCTGAACGGTGCATCGGTGGCTGCTCCAACCAAGGGTGGATGGAAATCCAACCATGCGGGGATTGCGCGTCTGAAGCAGGCGGGCCGGATGATTCGTGTTGGGAACACCCCTCGGTTCGTCAGGTACTTCGACGATGCTCCGTATTACCCGATGGGTTCTGGCTGGGTTGACACGGGCATCAGCGGCTTTGGGGCTGAGAAGCAGTACGTTGTCCAAACGCATCCTCGCGTGCCCGAGAGGTGCATTCTTATGGTTACTGACCCCGGCGACCTCGTCCTAGACCCAACCTGCGGCTCCGGCACCACCGCCTACGTCGCCGAGCAATGGGGCCGCCGCTGGATCACCATCGACACGTCTCGCGTCGCCTTGGCGCTCGCTCGCGCCCGCATCATGGGCGCTCGCTACCCCTACTACCTGCTCAGCGACAGCCCGGAAGGCCAACGCAAGGAGGCCGAGTTGTCGCGCAAGACGCCGCCCGACACGCCGACGTGCGGGGACATCCGCCAAGGCTTCGTCTACAAGCGTGTGCCGCACATCACACTCAAGTCGATTGCCAATAACGCGGAGATCGACGAGATCTACGAGCGGCTGCAACCGGCCGTGGAAGCCGCGCTAGCCGACCTGAACGAGGCCATGCGGGGGCACGAGAGGGCGTTCGAGGTGGAAGTCGGCGGTCGCAAGGGGCAGACCGTCGACTTCGCCGCTGCCGAAGGCGAGACGGTCGAGCTGCCGTCCGGCGAGTCCGCCCCGGCGAACGGCTTCCTCGAGTGGGAAGTGCCCCGCGAGGCCCCCGACGACTGGGGCGCCGCTGCCCAAGACGCCTTGAGCCGCTTCTGGGACGCTCGGATCGAACGGCAGCGCGAGATCGACGCCTGCATCGCCTCGAGCGCCGAGTACGAGCGCCTCTACGACCAGCCCTTCGAGGACAACTCCAAGGCCCGGGTTGCCGGCCCCTTCACCGTCGAGAGCCTGTCGCCGCACCGGCTCGCAGCACTCGACGAGAACGACGAGCTGATTGCGCCCGACGTGGCCGGAGCAGAGGACGAGGACGCCGCCGCGCCGGGGCAGGACTTCGGCCAGATGATCTTGGAGAACCTGCGCGTCGCCGGCGTGCAGCAGGCGCACAAGGAAGACCGGATCGCCTTCACGTCGCTCGAACCCAGGGCGGGCGAGCTGGTCTGCGCGGTCGGTCGCTACGCCGAGAGCGAGGGCGAAGTGGAGAAGCAGGCGGGCATCTTCATCGGCCCTGAGTTCGGCACGGTCGGTCGCCCCGACCTGATCGACGCGGCCGTGGAAGCGGCCGAAGCCGGGTACGATGTGCTGATCGCTTGCGCGTTCAACTACGACGCCCGCGCGGCCAACCTGACTAGGCACGGCAGGATGCCCGTGCTGCAGGCCCGCATGAACGCCGATCTGCACATGGCGACGGACCTCAAGAAGACGGACAAGGCCAACCTGTTCGTGATCTTCGGCGAGCCGGACATCGACATCGAGCCGGCGCCGGGACCGGATGGCGAGGACGGCTGGGTGCAGGTGGAGATCAAAGGCGTCGACGTCTTCGACCCGTCCAAGGGGCAGCGTCGCAGCCACGACACGGACGGGATCGCGTGCTGGTTCGTGGACACCGACTACGACAACGAGAGCTTCTTCGTCCGGCAGGCGTACTTCCTGGGCACGGACGATCCGTACAAGTCGCTCAAGACCACGCTGAAGGCGGAGATCGACGAGGAAGCGTGGGAGACGCTGCGTCGGACTAGGTCGCGGCCCTTCCCGAAGCCGTCGACGGGGCGGATGGCTGTGAAGGTGATCAACCACCTCGGCGACGAGGTGATGAAGGTGTTCCGGGTGTGACGGCGGCGCAGTCGCTTCGCTTGCCTCCCGAAGAGGGCTGAAAATGGCGGGCGAAGGTGGAGACGGACTAGCGACGTATTGCTGGCTATGGGTGCGGCTGGCTCTCGTTTCGATCATGGCGCTGTGGCTCTACTTCGACTACGTCGATTTGCTCGCCAAGCCAGTTCTGAGTGCGCTCGGTATCGCCGACAGCCTCGATGCCATCGTTGCCGAGAAGCCACCGTTCTACTACGGCGTCACCATCGTCACCGTGGTGAAGTTCGTCGTCGGCATCCTATTCTGGTGGCGCGTGGTGAAGGTGACGGTTCTGCTTGGCTCGCCGTTCAAATTCGGCGTCGAGGTAGGGAACGGGCGGGAAAACGACGGCAAGAGCGGGCGGCTTGTCACCTTGGGGCACATAGGCGACATGAATGTCTACCGACAGAGCTACTCCGGGCGATTCTGGTTTGGCCTAGTCGCAAGATCGCATCCCGGCAGCGACAAGATCGTGCGTGCGCGTGTTGAGTTCCTGGTCCTAGCACTTCCCTGCGGCAGAAGTCTGCTGATCCACGAAAGTCGATTCCTGCTCCTGAAGCAGAACCATGGGAGTAGGGCCCGAACCTTCCGGCTGGTCAGCGACTACTACAGAAAGACCACAGAGCAACCATCACCCGACCAGTTCCGAAGAAGCATGGAGGCCGCGCTCAAACCGATCGGAGAATTCTTCAAAAAGGCAGGAAATGTGCGTCGGATTGATGGCTTGAATTGGCAAGAGTATTCTGATGGATCGGGGCTTATCTGGGACGACTTCAAGTATGAGCTCCGTTTTGAGTGGAGGAAAGATGAGGGTTACAAGGTAGTGGATGACGGCGAAGAACTCGCTGTGGGGAGCGTTGAAGAACTGCGCGAGTTGGCCAAGGATCGTCTCCATCCGGTTGACTAAGGAGAAGATGACACGGACCGAGGCCCTTCCGGGCAGGATGTCCCGCGTGACTACTGGCGGGCTGGCGGGCGGAGCGACACCGTGTAACTCGATCCATGTCGCGGCGCGGACACTCCTAACTGTCCTCATCGGGCCTTCGCGGTTGCCCCACGGTCGGCTCGATCCGGCCCCGACGCTCCCTCTCCAATCGACGCGCATTGGCCAACTGCGCGGCGTCGAGCTTGTGGTAGGGGTTGAGTACGCGAAGCTCCTGGGCGTCTGAGCCATAGGCGACCACGATGACCCCGTCGTAGCAGTTTGGCTCGGCGTCCAAGTCGATGCCTTCGTAGGTTTCGCCGTGCGCGTAGGCAGTCATCAAGCCGGCGAAAGCGCTCACCGCCAGCCGCAGCGCCTGTTCCGAGCATTCGTCCGGCAGTAGGAGCTTGACGCGCCCATGCCGGAACTCGGCCCAGATCGAGATCGCGGACGAGTGCTCGCGTCGAACGGCCCCCCGGGGCGTGAGAACCTGCCCGCGAATCCTCCGCGGGTTCGTCCGGTCGTAGAACTGCCGCCACAGCCTCGGAACGCGCCTCTTCAGCCACTGGTAGAGGTCGTCGCGGGCAGGTGCGAAGAGGATCACAGCGAATGTCGTCAGCGCGAGCCACTCGATGCCCATCCGCGCTTGCCCATCCGGCTGCTCCTGGGATGCGACCGCGTACCCTTGGCGCTTGGCGTCGTCCGCCAACTCGCGAAGCGGGTCCTCCACGCCGTCAATGGAAGTCGAGCGGAACAGCAGATCGGGCGTGGCCCCGACGGTCTCGTTGTCAACGGCGTCTTCGCACGTCTCGTCGTCCATGTCTCCTCCTGAAGGCTCCGGGTTAGCATCTCAGGGCGTTGCTTGATCGCGTTGTCACATGCGGCAGGGCAACCACGCTTGTCCACATCAAATGGGGGGAAGCGCTCAGCACTGCTCGCCAAGCCGGCGTAGTTCCTTCCATCTCCCGTCGCGAGCCAAAGGGACCGCCTGCGTCAAGAACTCCTGCCACGGCCCTCCCTGCGTGTGCCCCTCCGGAATCTCTGGTGTCCCGACACGGAACCTCTGCCGCAGCGTCGTCGCCACATCCACCAGCAGCGCTCTCGAGATCATCTGGCCGCCAGCGAACCTGTCGCGCAGCCTCACAAGGCATGGGGCATACCGCTTCAGCCGCTCGCTCCTGCGATGTGGGCTCCACAAGCGCCAAGCTTCCCAAGAAAGCCACAGAGTCGCACCCACCGCCAGGCCGAGACTCAAAGATCCGGCTAGCGGCTTCACCACCGGCCATGCGGCGAGTGTCCTCTCCCAAGCATCGCCGCCGGTCACGGTGAAATAGACCTGCCAAGTGGCGACCGTTGTCGCGACCGCGCATATCCCCCGCAGCGTTGCCATAGTCGCAGACACTGCTTGGGCATCCCGGACTTTGTCAAGATGGCATCGGCAACTTTCCGAGGGTTGAGGGGCGGGCCGGTTGATCCCGACGCGGGTATGCTCGCGCACCGGCGATCAAGTAGCCGAACCGGGGAGGTGGCTCGTGAGCGGGGAGACGAGGGGCAATAGCTTGCGTGAGGACGCCGCGGGCAGTGTGCGCGTCGACACCTTGGCCTTCGTCGGCCCGCCCGGCTTCGTCTACGACTCTACCTGGCCCCGCGACGTTCAAGCACGATTCCGCCAGGCCGTGTTCTACACCTACAACCCGACTCCGGCCGAGCACGGTGGGCACATGGCCCGCGAGCTCGCGAGCGAACTCCGCGACGACGCCGATCTGCCGCGAGAGGCTTGGCGCGAAGCCCGCGCTGTGCATAACATGCTCTCGAAGTGGGTGCATCGGAACGTCGAACGCCCGGCCGAGACGAACGGCCGGGTGGTGGAAGCCGCCCTGCGCAAGCTCAACGACGTGCTCGCACTCGTCCACGGCCTAGCGGACCTTGGCTCGCTGAGGTTGGAGGCTGACGCTGGGCCGGAACACGCCGAGAGACAGCGCCGAGCCGAGCGTGACTACAGGGAAGCGCTAGAGGCGGAAGAGACGGCTATCGAAGAGGCAATCAAACGGCTCCCGGCCAAAAGCGAGGCCCACAAAACGGCACCGCTGGATGTTCGCGGCGGCGGGACGCCAACTTACAAGATACCCATAGCTTGGCCGCCGCGCCGGCACACCGATGGTGTCGTGGATCACAAGATGAACATGTTCTTGAGTGAAGGCGCGGACGACGGAAAGGGCGTTGTCCGCTACACGTTCGACCCCTTCACCAAGAGGTGGTGCGCCGAGGGTGCGACGGCTTGAGACGAGTTCGCGGGCGATGGCATGGGGGCGGAGTCCTAGAGCTGTTCTTTCAGCTATTGCTCAAGCGCGAGCCTGCGTTGGGCGGGCGGCGCTGCGCGGCCCGCTCGCCCCTGCCGCTGCAACCCCGCGCCGCGGTGGTACGCTGTCGGCATGGCTTGCTGGCAGCACCGCCTTAGGCGCATCCCAAGAGGTGCGCTCGAGGGCAGGACCGGGTGACGGCTTTCCGTGCTGCCGGCAGGTCATCGCCCCCTGCTGCGGCCGCGGCCGATGATCTCCCCCTGACATTCGCCGAGCGGCGGACAGGCTGCTGCGCCGCCGCGTCGCCATCCGTCCTGCTACGGCCACCGCTCTGACCGCCGCAGGGCCACCCGCGGTGCCACCGTCCGCCGCTGCTTCGCGCAGCGTTCACTAGCAACCCGGCGGCCGCAGCGCGTCTCCCCGCACCCCTGATCGGCCCGCCGCAGGCCGCGTCCGTAGCCTTCCCTAGCCGTCCGTACTCGTTTGCCAACGTCCCAAGCGTGTGCTAGGTTCGGCCTCGCAATGCAATTCCGCGGGCGTCCCCACCCATCCGGTCGGGATACCCGTTGAATACAACATCTCGACCGGCTTGGGAGTAGCTACCCGGGCCGCGGGCGAATAGGCGGGGCCTTCACCACCCGTGGAGTTGCATTGCATGTCCCGGCACCAGTGCCGGGGTTGCACGGCATCGGGGTGGGAACGACAAATGGGGAACTCGCCGGGCGATCCGCAACGCCATGCGAACGAGGCAGGCGCTCTGCAGTTCGTGCTCTCGGCACCCTTCCGCACGAACATCGAGATGGACACGTTCTCCGTCCTCTCGGACGAGGCCGTCGACGATCACATCGACGCTATCGCCGCGGCCCTGAACGACGCGGAAGGCTGCGCAGGTCGTTGGGCGACGGGAAGCGAAGGCGCCAGCGCCGGGGAGCTGCGGTTCGCCAACCTCGATGAGCATTCCCTGCCGCGGTCGGCTTCGCCGATCATTCGGCTTCAGGTCGCGGAGCATGTCGCGGGACGGTTCGCGGCTGGCGCGGCCCTGCCGGACGGCGCTTCGAGCCTTCGGATCACGGACTGCGCCGTCGGATACTACGACGACACCATCGGGCTGCTTGTCTGCCGCGTCAGCATTGGCGGTTCGCCCGCGGCCATCCTCGAAGGTTTCGACAGCTGGTCGACGCGGTTCTGCAAGTCCGTGATCGACGCACTCGCCTCGTGCCGCGAGGAGCTCGAGCAAGCCCTCGTCGGGACGGCGGGGGCGACCAAGCACCACCGCCGCCTCTTCTCCAACCCGGCGCACCTTCGCCGCTTCTCCGACCGCAACCGCGACTCCAGAGAGGACGGCCAGACCATGCTTTGGGTCAATCGGGTCCTGGTCGCCGACTCCTGCCCGGAGCACGAGCTGATCGACGGATGGACGCAGACCCTCACGTCGAATGCGGACTGGCTGCCGCTGGGTTCGATGTCGCTGCTGGCGTGCGTGGGCAACAGCGTTCTCGCGGGTCCGCACTCCGAGCGCGACGTGTCGGTGATCGTCGACGTGATCGCGATCTCGACGTTCTTCTACGTATCGAGGGACCTTTTCCGCCACCACCTCAAGCTCATGCTGCTCGACGTCGGGCGCGCCGCCAAGGGGGTGGCTCGGGCGTCGTTCACCGAGGAGGCGCTTGGCGACCTGCGCACGCACGTCGACGCCATGGAAGGCGAGTGCGAAGACTGCCGGTTGGGATTGCAGGGCCACCGGAACGCTGCCTTGGACCGCATTCTCCGCGTTTGGGAGTACGACAGCCTGAGCGCTGCGGTCAAGCGCAAGAGCGCGTCCTTGGGAAGCGCATGGGCGCTGCTGCAGGCCAGCCGCAGACGGAAGTACGACGCCGTCGTGCAGGCCGTGCTGTCGGTGATCGCCGGCGCGGCGGTCATGAACCTCATCCTGTCGCTGTTCGCCGCGAGCAACGCGACGATCCCGGAAGATTCCGTGTGGGGTCTCTTGGACGCGGCACAGCTGATTTCGCCGGACTTGACCCTCTATGGGGCATTGATCGTGGTCCTGCTTCTGCCCATTTTGGTGATCCGGGGTCGGTAGTGGCTGCCGTCGGCACGCTGCACGACTGCCTGGGCCACATCCGGGCGCGACAGGCGCCACCCCTTTGGGCGGCAGGCATGGGCCAGCTCGCCGCCGAGCACCGACACCTTCAGGCGCTGGTCGCCGATCCCGATGTGAGGGTCTACGGGGCGAACACGCTAGTCGGCCACCGGGACGACGAGGCGGTCGCCGATCCCGCCGCGATCGCCGCCGAGATCCTGCGCACGCACGCCATCGCCGGCCCACCCTTCTACGACGCGCACGCGGCGCGCTGCATCGGCTACACGAAGCTCTACCAATGGTCCGCCGGTCTGTCGGGCGTTTCGCCGGAGCTGTTCGATGCCGTGGCCGAACTGGTGACGCGCGATGACTTCGAGCCGCAGGTGCCGCGCCAGGCAAGCTACTCGTGCGGCGACGTGATCCCGGCATCCCACTGGGCGCAAGCCGTGCTGCAAACGCTCGACGGCAGGCGGCTCGCGCCGGGCGAGATCATGGCGCTCATCAACGGCGACTTCGTGCATGTCGGGCACGCCGTCTCGATGGTGGACAAGATCGAGCAGGCGTCTGCGCTAACGGTCGAGACCGCCGCGCTGTTCCACTCGCTCGCTCTCGCCAACGCATCGAACCTCTACTTCCACTCGACTGCGGAGCGGACATGGACCGCGAGCGCAGTCGATCACATCCGAGAGCGGGCCCGCCGTCCGATGGCTGCGGCCGACGTGCAGGACCCCGTGTCGCTGCGGGCGATTCCGCAGGTATTGGAGACGTGGGGCAACGCGGCGGAGGACTTCATGGCGGAGACCAGCTATGTCCTCTATCACCCGTCCTGCAATCCGTTCGTCGACGAGCGCCACCCGTTCCCGATCTCGCAGGCGAGCTTCCTGGCGCCGACGCTCGCGATCAAGACGGGCGGATTGATGGAGGCCGTTCTCTTCCTCATGTGGGCCGCGCTCGGCTGGACGAAACACCTGCTGAGCGGCGGCGTGGAGGGCATCCCCCGCGACGGCTCGACGGCCGCTTCGCCATTGGGACTGATCCAGTATCCGAAGCTGATGGCGGCGACCTGCGCGAAGGCCAGGCTCGATCTCGGCAGGCGAACGTTCGCGGCCGGCGCCGACACGTCCTATGGCGTCGAAGACCTTTGGACCAATGGGGCCCTCACCCTCGATCAGCTCGACTCGGGACTCGATGCGCTGCACCGCTTGCTTTGCTTGGCACTTTGGGTCGTGCGTCGCGTGACCGCCGACTTCGGTCTCGAAGACCGGGTTGGCGGCGACCTTCTCGCCGCCTGCGCCGATTGCGCCTCGGCGACGGAAATGGACCGCTGCGTGTCGGACTGGTTCGACTCGGTAGAGACGCGGCATGGGCGCCAGGGATTCTGGCGCGACTGAAGCCGTGCCGAACGCAACGCCCGACCCCCTCGCCGCCGCCGAGCCCCACATCCGCGCCGCCGTCGTCGAGGCCATCGTCGATGCCGTGCCGGACGCGGACCCGGACGAGATCCGGCCCGCGATCGAGCGCAGCCTCGGGTTCGCGGTGGACCAGTGCGCGGGGCAGCTCGTGGGCGTGATCTGCCAGACGCTGCCGGCAATCGGCCGCTACTGCGCCGAGCAGCCGTCGCTGATCGCGGAGCTGGCGATCGGGGCGGCGCGGCCGCGGCGTCGGCGCGGGATGCGCCGCTGGTGGCGCTGGCGCTGTTCGCCGTAGCATGGGCGAACAGCCCTTGGCAGCCCATCACTCCCGCCCCGCCGCCCGCATCACCACGCCAAGCTCGCTCGCGGCCGCCGCGAAGTGCGGCTCGGAGTCGCCCCAGTAGGCAAGCAAGTACCCTTGCGGGCGCGGCGTGTCGCCGTCCGGGCGCCACACGCCCGCGTTGCCGGCGACGCAGCACACGAGCGCCGCATCCGTCATGACCCGCTGCACCGGCAGGCTTTCGGTGCGCGCGGGCATGAGTAGGATCGCCTGCGTCACATGCCCCGCCTTGCGCTCCTGCAGCAGCCGATCGACGGCTCGCAGCATGAGCGGGCGTCGGCGCGGCGGGCTGAGGAACACCCGCCCGGCCCATTCGTTCGCGGCATCTAGGCCATCGTCGACGGCAGTGTAGGCGGCATGGGCGCGCACGGTCGCCATGGCGTGCGGGTGCGAGCACGGATCGAGGTCGATCGCGCCCATGGTGTCGTGGCAGACCTCGATGATGCGCTCCGGCGTGTACCACTCCCCCGGATCTTCGGCGGTCGCGAGGCTGGGCTTCCGGGCGCGTTGGGCGCGGCGCAGCGTGGCGCGGGTGACGAGTTCCCCTTCCTCTACCGCCTGCGCCTTGGCGTTGGCGTAGGCATCGTCATCGAGCGGCGCGTGCGCCGTGCGCATCTTGCTGATCGCCTTCGAGTCGATCGCGGGAGAAATCGTCTCCCCCGGGGCGACGATTTCTGCGGCGGGGGGCGGGGGTGCGAGCTTGGGCGGTCGGCCAGGTGGTCGCGGCGGGTTGGCGGCGACGATGGCCCGTTCCGCATCGGCGACGAGCACGCTCGCCGCGACTGCGATCGAGCGGCGATCGAGGATGAGCGCGGCGGCTTGCACGGCGCGGGCGCTGTCGCGCACGCGCAGTCTGTCGAAATCGTCTGCAGCCTCGGCCAGGGCGCGTTGTCCGGCGTCTAGGAGCGACGGGAGCTTGGACGGTGCGGCGACGATCTCGGCGGTTGGCTCGGCCATGGCGTGCGCCTAATGGTGTTGTGGCGGGGGAGTTTACCGCCAATGCCTCGCAGGCACCGGGGCGCCGAGCCGCCGATGTGGGGCGAGCGGCGCAGTGCTGTCACACGGTGCCTAGAGCGCTCGAACCGCCTTGTTTCTCCTGCGATGCGGGTTGAGTCGGGGTAGGATGTGGGCGGTGGTTGAAGGCGCTGAGGATGCCGTGACAGACCGCTCGCGCCATGGGACGCAGAGGCGCTGGCGGTGCGGCGTTCGAGGCGGGCTGTATTCCCCGGCTTGAGGCTGGGGCCTCATTGAAACGGAGGCGCGAACGGGTGCGGCCCGGCGTTCGCGGCAGCGTATTCCCCGGCTTGAGGCTGGGGCCTCATTGAAACCGGTACGCCTTCCAAAGAGTCGTCACCGTATTCGTCCAGTATTCCCCGGCTTGAGGCTGGGGCCTCATTGAAACGAGCGCTTGCGGGTGCGCAACAGCGCCCGCGCCGTGGTCTTCCCCGGCATCAAGCCGGGGCCTCATTGAAGCCTGCACGCGGACGTCGACCACGTCGTTGCGCTGGCGTCTTCCCCGGCATCAAGCCGGGGCCTCATTGAAGCTGGTCCATCACTTCGTCGACGCTGACCCGTTGCGTGCGTCTTCCCCGGCATCAAGCCGGGGCCTCATTGAAGCGCCTCGCGCACCGGGGCGACGATGAGATCCGCCACGTATTCCCCGGCATCAAGCCGGGGCCTCATCAAACCGGCTCGATCGACGAGCCCGGCCGCATGGCGCGCAGACATTCCCCGGCTGACGCCGGGGACTTCATCGAAATGCGATCGCCTCACCGCCGCCGCTCGTGCCCATGCCCCGTGTCCGGCTCGCGCGGCCCACGCCCGCCGCCGCCGGCGTCCCCGTGGGCCACGATCTCCCGCGCCCGCTCGATGCACCCCGCTAGCGGTGGCAAGACGCCCCGCGTCGACTGTCGCGCTATGTCCCCCGCGAGCACCATCGCCGCGTCCGCTTGCTCCCGCGCGATGAGTGCGCTCTGCGCCAGCGTCTCCGCTAGTTGCTGCCCCGTCTCCGCCTTCGCTGCCGCCGCCCGCGCCCGCGCGATCGCCTGGTCCGCTTCCTCGCGTTCGCGTGCGTGGCGGCGGTGCAGACTGGCGATCGTCGCGTCGCGCGCCTCGACCTCTTGCTCCGCAGCCATCGCCCGGTCGATCGCCTGGTCGCGTTCTTCTTCGACGGCCTCTCGACGCGCGCGCTCGGCGCGCGACTCGATGCGCCGCTCGCGGCGGCCGTCGTCGCGCTCGCGCATCACGCTCCACCGCGCGTCGGCCAACTGCGCGGCCTGGTCGCGAAGCGCCTCGCGCTCTTCGTCGACCTCGCCGCGCGCATCGTCGATGCGGGCCTGTTCGCTCTCAATGCGCGCTTGCCCATCCCTGATCGCTCGCTCGCGGTCCTGCAGCTCCCCGTAGGCTTCGGGGCTCAGCTTGGCTCCGCTCCGATGGCCGTCGATCCCGCGCTCGATGGTCTGATCGAGGTGCTGCACGGCCCAGGCGTGCCAGCTATCGCGCAGCGCCGCATACGTCGCCCGTCCCGGGCGGCCGAGCTGTCGCGCCAGGTCGCGCAGCGGCTGGCTCACGCTGTACCACCGCTTGCCTCTCTTGTCCGTACGCACCGGCGCGACGATGAGATCCGCCACGCCGCCGCCGCGCTCATCGACGTCGTACCGCGCATGGATGACGGCGCCAGGGCCGAACGTCGCCTCGCCCCAGGCCTGCGCGGCGCGGAGCACGGCATGGGCCCGCTCGCTCGTTACCCGCTCGGCGGCGGTGTCGGCGCCCACCCACTCCGGGGAGACCCCGACGATGAGCGCGACGGCGAAGTCCCTCGAGCCCCACTGCTTCGCCGCAGTGACCGCGGAACGACGCTCGAAGGCGGCGCGGATGTCCAGTCCCGCCGGCGCTACTGCGGCGGTGCGAGCGCGAGCGTGTTCAATGGCCTCGACATCTCCATCGACGAGCGCCAGGCAGCGGTGTTCGGCGCCCTCGACGTGACGCTTCTCGGCGGTGTTGCCACGTCCGCAAGCGTGGCGTTCATGATCGGCAAGGCGTTGCGTGGCGTCGATGCGCTCGATGTCGAGCACGACATAGACGGGCTTCGGCACGATTCTCTCGAGGCGGCGCACGATGCGACCGCGGCGAGGGTATCCCATCCACATCCTGGCGGGGCGGGCATGTGGTTGCCCACAACCACCTACGTGCTCGCGCACGTCCCCTACGGGTGCCTACGGCAGGTGGTGTGGGCCTCGCAGGGGCGGGATGCGGCTACGCCGCGGGAGGCCATCCGGCTTGCAGCCGGGTTGCAGCCAGAGCGTGGCTGCGCTGTGGATGGGCACTACGACAGCGCCCCTTCTAGGGCGTCAGTTGGGATAGGCGCCCACCGGGGCACCTTTGCTAGCGAGTGTTCCCCGCAGCTCGGCAAGGTCGCGTTCTAGTTCCGCCACCTTGGCGTTGTCCACCATTCGCGAGTCTTGAATCTCATTCCTGAGAGTCTCCTTCAGGTCACGTCGTTCAAGCGCCGCTGCTGACAGCTTCGCGTCGATTTTCTCTAGGCGCTTGACCAGATCGTCCTTGATCTCTTCACGGGCAACGCGCGCGTCTTCAGCGTGTCTCACGAGCCCGTCATCGACGGCATCGTCGACTATGTAGGAAATGCAGCCCATAACAAGGGTGAGAAGTAATGCCGAAGCCAGTGCAACCTCAACAACGACCTTGCAGCGATCAAGCCAGCTCTTCTGCCCCTCTCCGTCCATCGCCGCTTCCTCCTAAAGCGCTTGTGATGAAGTCAGCGAGCTGACGACGGTACGCCCCTTCGAGGGGGTGTCGTGCAGCATCGACACCACAGTAAGCCTAGAAAAGCGTATGCACAATTTTTAAGAAGGGTGCGCGGCCGCGCCATACGGCTGGCGAACAGACGCGCATCACAACAGCGGGCACGGCGTCGAGGAGCGGTTGTGCAGCGTTCTGCGAGGCTTGGGGCGTCGGTGGGCAGCACTCTCGCGGTTGCCCGTAGAAGCGTCTAGGCCGCGTCTTGCGGCTTCTGCACGCGGATCGGCACGCCCACCACCGGCGCGCTTCCTACGAGCGGTCCGAAGCGGCACGACAGCAACGGCCATGACTCGTCGCCGTCCGGGGGCACCACATGGTAGTTCCAACTGCGCGTGAAGATCTCGTCGAGCAATGCGACACCCACATGGTCGCCCTCGGCGGCTGCCAAGGTGCGCATGCGCTGCAAGTTGATCGCGGTGCCATGGCAAGCGTTCGCCGACTCCCAGCGGGCGAAGCTGCGCTGTTCGCGATCCCACGCCGCGAGCATCACGATAGAGCCTTCGCGGGCGACGCAGCCATGGAATCGCGGATGCGCATGCTCGAAGGACTGCCCGTGCCGCATCCCATTGCACCACGCCGTGAGCAAAGCGCCGGTCGTTTGGTCGGCGAAGTACCGCTCTGCGGACTGGGCCGGCGGCCCGAAGATCGCATACTGCAACAGCGTGGCGAGCGCCGCGGCCGCGAGGCTGAGTACGACGAAGCTGACGGCGTAGAACCGCCAGCCGCGCCATGGCATCGGCTTGCTAACGCCGTTCAGCTACGGCACGCTCATGGCGTACACATCAGGAATGCGACAGAGTCGCCATCCCTTGTGGCGGTCGTCAGCTCCTCGCACCACGCCAGCGAGATGCCCCTCATCTGCGTCATCGTGTTGGCCGCGCTCTCGCATACGGAGATGTTGTCAGAGCCGACCGCCATTACCACAGACCCACCGGCACATGCGCCCGGCATATCGGGCGTGGTCGGCAACAGCTTGGTGAGAGTAGTACCAGTCGGATTCAACAGAAGCCCCACATCCAAGGCGGGTCCATCACGAGACCCCACTTTCATTTCGTTGGTGGTGTCTTGATCCAACCCGACCGCCGTTCCAGTCTCCGCATTCAACGGACTAGTATCCGTCCGAGGGCCTTCAGTGAAGAATGCGGGTTGCCCCAAAACGGCCGTGACATTGGCGTTGCAGTTCGTTGCGGCCCCTGGCGTGCCTGCAGTCGTTGGAGACTGATACCACATGTTGGCTGGCGTAGTCGTTGGATAGGTAGGCCCACCTGGGGCTTCGGGTAGAGCCCCGCCAAGATCCAAATCCCCAAACACATTAGCCGCTGCCGTGACGAGCGTGGACAACGCGATATTGTTGTCCGCCGGGTTGCCCACGAAGCAATCGGCAATATGTCGCGTTCGAGAGTAGTTGACTAGGTCGATCGCCGCCGCTTGGAGCTGCTGCGTCAGTGCTTGTGCCTCTTGACGGTTCGAAACTTGCGTGTACGCGGCGAGAATGGCCACGCTCAGCCCGGCCAAGACAGCCATGCCCACCATGAGTTCGATCATCGACAGCCCGGCCTGGCGCATGGACCGTCCCCACGGCACGCCGTCTCTGTGGCTGCGGTAGAGATCGATGGCGAAGAGGGGGCAGAAGCCGACCAGCGCCGCGCCGATGCCGGCGGCGACGATGCAGACCAGCGCTTCGCCGCGGGTGATGAGGGAAGCGTCTTCGAGGATGTAGGCGATCGCGCCGACCACGCCCATGCCCACGGCCGTGAGCGCCCCGATGATGGAGACATTGAGCCAGCGCACGCGGCGCATGGCGGTGATGAAGCAGCTCATGGCGATACCTTGGGATTGCAAAATTGCGCGAAACCTATGCCTAGATTTTTGGGCCGTCAAAGCACAGGCGCTGTCGCCAAGTACCTGGGATGTGTGGTAGGATTCCCCGGACTCCTGCACTCGCCGTCCCGTGGTTGACTCTAGAGGTGGATGAAGCGGCGGTCGGCGGGTGCTGGGAGTCATGTATACCCCCCCCCCCTGCTTGCTCGCCTTGCGCCCGGCGGCTGCTGTCCGATCAAGCGCTCCCATTAAGGTGCGACACAAACGACAAGTAAGGCTCTACGCCCCGCCGTGCGCCCGCAGATAGGTCGCCATCCTTCCCGCCAAGGTGCTCTCCAACCGGCTGCGGTCGCCGCTGTTGAGCGTGTCTCCGCGAAGTGGCTAGAGCGGCGGCGCGTCCCGGCAGTCGGGGTCCCGGCACTCGACGACATGGCCCGGCCGGCCGAGGCGGTCGCGCAGGCGGCTTCAAGGGTTAGTCGGCCCGAAACTCGTCCGGCAAGTAAGCCCCCGGCACGGCCGGCACCAGCCAATCCTCGTACACCGCTCGCCGATGGCGCTCAAGTGGCTCGTCGAGAGCATCCAGCGCCGCGGCCCACGCCGCGCGCCACGCGCCGGGCCGCAGCGTGTGGCAAACCAAGAGCACGTCGGCGTGCGTGCGGAGCGCGCCGCGCATTGCCGGCACAGCAGTCTCGCGAGCGATCGCGAGCGCCGCGAACCGGACGAGCGCCGTGGTCGCAAGCCGCTCCGGTCGCGGGCTCTCCGGGACCTTGCGCAGGCCGAGCATGGCGTTCGCCAAGTCGTCCTGCCAACGCGGTCCGCCCCAAGCGGCCTCGTCGCACCGGCGCTTCCACCTCCGGACGAGGGTGCCGTCGCGCTGATGCTGGGCCAGCGCGACATCGAAGCGGCCGAGCAGGTCGATGTCGTCGGGGCCGCGCATCGCCCGAAAGCGCCCGTCCCACGGGGCCGGATCGTCGAGCACGGTCGCGGCGCACGTCGGCAGCGGCAGCACCGCCAGGATCGAGAGCGCGTCGCGGTACTGGCCGGCGTAGGCGCGTGCGCCGTATTGGGCAACCTCGTCGTCGGTCCACAACAGGCGCTGCAACATCCAATCGAGCAGCGCACCATCGATCGCCCGGGCGAGGGCGTCGCGGCGCTTGGAGGACGCTCGCTGCAAGACATCGTGCAGGATGTCGGCCCGCTCCGCGAGCGCCATCGCGCCGAGCAGATGTCGCCCGGTCAGCAAGTCCGACAGGGTGGCGCCGGGGTTGGCCAGCAAGGCATCGGCGAGCGGTTCGGCGGTCATCGTTCCACCCCCTGCCGCGCGTCGCGCGGCAGCCAGTGCGCGAGCTGCCGCCGCTCGAAGCGCCCGTCCGGGAGCGCCGCGTAGCACTCGCCCGGGCGCAGCGTCGAAGGCGGGCGGATCGTCGCCACGGGGAGCCGGTCGGGTCCGCCGGGGCACAGCGACTCGACCAGTTCGCGCACGCCCGTCTCGGTGGAGCGGAATACCATCTTGGTCGCGGTGTTGGCCATCAGAATGCGGACGGCCTCCGCCGAACTCGAACTGCCCAACTCCGCCAGCGCGTGCTGCAGGCTCGCCACCGATTGCGTCGCCAGGATGCAGGCGCCGCCCTGGGATCGGCAGGTGTCGATGTAGGACTGCTCGCCGTGGCTCTGATCGCCTGTGACGAATCGGTGGAACTCGTCCGCGACATAGACGGCCAGCGGCATGTCGTCGCGCTGACGCCTGGGCTGACTGTCCAGGACCGCCTCGAAGAATCGGGCCTTGACGGTCCGTGCGATGAGCGCGTCCTCGCGCCGCAGGCCGGCCCGATAGACGTAGACCGTGCGTTCTGCCTCGTTGTCGACCGCCTGCCGGAAGTCGATGGTGGCCCTTCCAGGCTCGATGCCGACGCGCAAGGCTCGCGCCGGGACCGGGTCCGAGAACGCCGAAAACACCGTGCGCGCGGTGCCGACCAAGCCGAGGTACTGTCTCTCGGCGGCGGCTAGCGGGCACCACCACTGGTCGATCTGGCCAAGTAGCTTCCCGGTCTCGCCTGCGCGGAACCGTGGGTCGCGCGCCAGGAAGCGCGCGACGGGAGCGAGCAGGAACTCTCCGCCCGCTTGGCTGCCGCCCTCGTCTTCTCCGTAGGAGAAGCGCTTGTTCCGCGCTGGCTTCAAGGTCCACAGCGACTGGAGCACATCGCCCGCCACGGCCAGCAGACTCGGCCCGCCCGGGGCCGAGTCGCGGACGGTCTGCGCGGCGAGGAGCGGCAGCTGCTCGGCGTATTGCGCGACGCGGGAGGCGGCACTCCCGCCAGCGCTGCGTATCAGCGCTTTCGCGCCGTCGCGGAAACCGCGCGAGTCGCGGTACAGACGAGACTGCCGCACGGCGAACTCGAACCGCCTGAGCGAGGCTGCGCGCCGGTGCTCCGCGACCAGCGACTCGATCTCCGGGTCACGCGCCACCAAGCCCATGCGTTCGCCGAGCTGCACCAGCGCCGCCCACGGCGTCGGGTCGCCCATATCGGCCAGGATCCCGGACTCGTGGGAGGACCCGAACAGGTCATCGGCGCGAGTGTGGACGAGGAGCGCACTTGCCATGACGGCCACTGCCAGCCGGGCACCCTCGACTTGCCAATACGGGTCGCTGCCGCGCGGCTGCCCGCCGTCGAGCGTCCGAGCGGGGTTGCTCGAATCGAAACTCGCCGCCCGGCGCAGGATGCGGCCCGCGGCCGTCAGGATGCCTTTGTGCGAGAGGTCCTCGGCGATGGAATGCTGTCCCGCCATGAGGTCGATGGAGTCCGTCGCCAGATCGATCACGCGCACGTCGGCCGAGCCGCCCATCCGCGCGATCGCCGGGCCGATCTCGTCCTTGGGGTCGACAATGAGCATCGCGCCGAGCGGACTGTCGTCGGCCAGCATCGCCGACACGACCGGCAGGATGCCGGACGCCGACTTGCCGCTGCCGGTCTCGCCCATGATGAGCGTGTGCCGGCACAGGGCGTCCTGCGGCACGCGGCCGTCGCGATGGAGCGCGGTCCACTCCGGCACCCGCACGCACGGGCGACCCGCGCCGCTCGAGGCGGGCAGCGGCTCGCCGACGCGGTCGATCAGGCGCAGCTCCGCCGCCAGGTGGGCCGAGATGGGCATGTCGAGGTCGAGCAGCAGCCCGTACAGGCGGCCGCACTCGGCGCGGCTCTCGATGGCCTGCGCGACCCGCTCACGGAGCCTCGAGAGCATCTTGCGCCGCGTGGCCTCGGCGGTGCCGACCAGCCGTGCGATGACGGGCCAGTCCGAAGGCGCGAAATCGCGCACCTTGGCGCGGTGCCCGCTCCGAGCGGGTGCCCGCCCCGCCCGCTCGGCGAGCGCCGAGACCTGCCACACGTCCACCTCCGCGAGCCGGGCATGCAGTTGCGCCGCGCCGTGCGCGGTGATGTCCCCGGCGTCAACGACGCGCCCGATGTGGTAGCGGAGCGACGCGCCCGGCGCCGCCGTGCGCACGTCGCCGAGCGACGCCATCACCGCCGCCGCCGAGCCGGCGCTCGACGGCACATGGGTCGCGATGGTGGCGCCGGCTTCGCGTGCGGCCCGCGCGGCGCGGACGTACTCCCGCAGCGCGTCCGCCGCGCCCCCGGGGGAGGTGATGTGCAGGACGATCTCGCTGTAGAACGCCTCCTCCGTCAGCACCCGCAGGTGCTCGGCGAGCTCGCGTCCGCAGTCGGCGGCGAGCGCCCCCGTCACGTCGATCACCCCGCGGTCCGGCATGGTGATTCGCCTCATTTGCGCCTCCATGGCGTGCTTTGGTGACCGCGTTGTAACCACATTTCGAACTTGTGGCGGAAATTGCCTCACCTTTTTTTTTGGGGCGGGGTGCTCGAAGGGCGTGTCGGCGGGGCTACGGGCGCGGGGATCGGGGCCCGACCAGGCACACGGTCGCGTCGTAGACGGCGTAGGCGCCTTGGTGGGTGAGGCAGCCGTGGACGTAGCGGCCGGGCGGTAGGTCCTCCCACTCGACGCCGTGGGCGGTGTCGATGCCGATGCGGGTGATGTCGGCCAGGCGGACGGGGCGGGCGCCGGGGAGGCGGCGAGCGCGGGAGCGCTCGATGAACCCCAGCCACAACGCAAAGCGCCGCTCGCCGCTCGGGAGCTCGTAGCCCACGGACTCCCGCACGCCCTCCGCGAGGCGGACGTTGGCGTAGTTCTGCCGCCGGTTGAGGACGAGGTCGACCATGGGCCGGGCACTGTACACGCATACATGGGTGGGCGGGGGGCCGGGCTGCCCGCCGAGGCGAGGCGGAGCCGAGAGTGCCCGGTGGTTCGAAGCCCAATCACCTAGTAGCCGTGGATGGGCGGCACGCGGCCGTAGCTGCTGGCGAGTGCCTTGTCGCGCCGGCGTAGGCGCCGACGGCGCTGCACGAACAGACATGCGCCGCCGGCGACGCCAGCGGCAGCCGCGCCGACGCCGAGCACCAGCGGCCAGGAAATGGGTGCCGACACAACGCCCATGGCCACCAAGGCGGACTGGCCGTAGCCGACCGCAGCCGCGCCCGCGCCGGTGGCGATCATGACGCCGCCTGCGGCGATGCCGGCGACGACGCCGATGGCCGATGCGAGAGCCGCGAGCTTCGTTCGTGCGTGCATGGGCGGCCCTGCGAGGTGTGCGCTGGGAGTCTACATGGTCGGCACGGGGAGCTGGTCCCGCCTGTCGCGATCGAGAGGCCCGCCCTTCTGCGGGTCGCCGCCGCGCACAAGGACACGACCGCGCCAGCCCAGGTGCGCGATCCGGCGAAGGCAAGCGGAGTGCGGAGTGACGTTCCTTTCGTGCGGGGCGTTGGTAACCGGCACAGCGCGGCGGGATCTGGTGTTCGGGATGTTCTGCCCGCCCCGCAAGGGGGGGGGGACGGGCAGAACATCCCCACCTCGGCTTTGGAAGTGACCCTTCGACGGGGTGACCCTTCGGCTAAACCGTATAGGAGAATGGGGGTTTTGAACCGGAAGAACACGAAAACGTTTTTTTTCGCCGTTGCCGTATACGCGAGAAATCGATGTCCCATTGGGTCATCAATGATGAATATCAACAAAAATGCAATCAAAGAGGTGGGACAATGGGGTGACCCCTCGGCGGCCGCGAAGGGTCACCTCGCGCCGCGAAGGGTCACACACACCGCAATGCCGATGCGGCGCCTAGAACATAGGCACAGAGGACGTCTAGTTGGGGTCAACCGATGGGTCAGTCGAAGGGTCAGTCGAAGGGTCAGTCGAAGGGTCAGTCGAAGGGTCAGTCGAAGGGTCAGTCGAAGGGTCCGCAGACGGATCGCCGTTGCGGTTAGAACGGCACGTCCGTATCGTCGAACTCCCACGGCACCCAGTTCGCATGCTCTGGGTTGTCCGGGTCGAGCTTGACGCGCCACTCATTGGGAAGCTTGTCGTTGAGGCGGCTCGCCATTTCCAACCTCGACGGGATGTACAGCCCGCGCCCTCGCGTCCACGGGAAGCGCCATTCGCGCTGATCGTCGGATGGTCCATCGAGCATGGCTCGGATGGGGTAGACAGGGTGCCTGATCTTGTTGCCGCTCGTCTGCACGAACCCTGCGCCCAACGCCTTATCAATGTCGCCCGCTAAGAATCTATGCGGCGCACGCGGGTCGATCTGGATCACCGCATCCCGCAATGCTGCGATCGTGACGAGGCCGTCGGCCTGGGGGTTGCCCGGGAGAATGCCGGTGACGGCGATGTGGCGGAGCACCTGCATGATCGCGGATGCGTCAAAAACTGCCGTCGCATGGGCACTGGTGATGGCCGGTCGGAGAATCGTCTCGCGGTCGAACTCGTAGTTGGCGAAGTACCAGGCGATCGCCTCATCGTTGGCCTCGATCCACTTCATCAGAGGATCGAAGTCCTCGCGGTTCTTGCCTGCGTCGAACTCGGCCTGGGTGTACGACAAGGGCGTCTTGACGATCGTCCAACGGCGGTCGTGGGGATCTAGATTGAGCGCGGTGGCCTCATTCGAGGTCGTAATCACGCGAGAGAACTTCGGCGTCGAGATGGCTGGCGCGAACTTCTCTTCGTAAGTCCACAGTGGCTCGGTGATGAAAGACTTCAGCGATCTCGCGAAATTCGTGTCGAAGCTGTCGGCGGTCTCATCGCAGTGCAGTAGGATTCGGCCGAGCGCCGCGTAGTTAAAGCCGCCAACGACTTTGGCAAGGGACGTGAATACATGGATGTTCTTTGCGCCCAGCGCCCGGCGCATGATCTTGTGGCTGAGCATCGTCTTTCCGCTGCCCGTCGAGCCGACCAAGGCGAGGGCCACCTGCGGGGCGAGCATGGGGTTCTGCACCATGTCCGCGCAGAACGCCTTGATCCAATGCGCCAGAGGTTCATTGCCATTGGCCAGCACGCGCAGAAAATAGTCGTTGAGCAAGGTGAAGTCCCAGTCGGAATTTCGTTGCCCGACCTTCGGCAGCTCGATGACTTGAGGCAAGACATTCGACGGAATCTCTTCGCCATCCATGACGACCCGGACTTCGGTAATGGCTGCCGTCCGCCTATTGGCATTCCAATCCAACCAGAGCGGCGCGGCGCGTTCCCCTCCACTCGGCGTCTCTTCGATGATGCGCAAAGGCATCGTCTCGACACCCATGTCGGATGCCCTGACGAAGCGATGCACATTCGCTTCGGTAACATCCCAAAACCCGCTCTTGGATCCGATGCCCGAGTAGAGGTAGCGGTCGTCCATGTAGTCCCAGGCAAGCTGCCGATCTTCGCGCCGGAAGAGGATGGCGGAACCGTCCCTAGGCAGGTCCGATAGGCCCGGCGTGCCTTGGTAGCTCGGTTCCAATGGTTCCGCTTGATCCTTGCTCTCCTTGCCGATCCTGATCGCGCCGGTGAGTTCGACGATGGCGCGATGAAGCGACTTGGGCTGCCCTTCGCAGCCCGAGAAACAGTTGTACAGCGCGAACCCGTCAGCGCCGGTTTCGATTTTGAATCGCGTTTCGCCGCCGCAGGTTGGGCAACCTGCTTCGTAGCCGCGGTTGGTGGGGGTCGCGTCGGGAAAGAAGCGGGTGGCGAGTTCGGCCGCGGTGAGCATGATGCGGCCGGCTGGCGTCATGAACACCGGCGCGTGGCCGTCGCCTCCCTGCGCGCCTGGATTCTCGTTGGACCAGTTCGAGGCGTCGTTCGCGGCCTTCTTTGCTGCTCGCTTGAGCTTCTCTCGGCGTTTGTGTTCGAGGTCAAAGTCCTTGATCCGCTGGACCAGCCAATACGGCCACTGCTTCGTCGCGCAATCGAAAAACGCGCCTGCGCCGGGTACGCGAAAACGTTCGTCGGTGATCGCTGGTTCGCAAATGTAGCGCGGAGACTTGTCCGGCATCCACTCGATCTGCGGTTCCTTCCCGCTGCCGCCTTCGTCGAGGTGGATCGAGTATTTGGCGATGCTGTCGAGCGCCGGATGCCAGCCGATGATGTGGTAGCCCGCGCCGCCCGCGCTGCGGGAAATGTAGACGCCGTCCTCGACGCATTGCCGAACGAGCGCGTCGATCGTCTCTTGGTGGTCGCCCCATTCCCCCGCGTGGGCGTCGAGGTCGATGCAGTGCAGGCGGGCCTCGTGCAGATAGACGCCGGCGCAGATCCCGTCGTGCGCTTCGACGATCTTCCGTGCTTGGTCCCATTCGAGAATGTCGTTACTGGCGTCGGTTTTCCACTTCGCCGGGGTGAGGTCGGCTTTGAGCGGCCTGCGTTCACCCCTGCCGATGTTGGTCAAACCGAACGCTTTACGCTCCCTGAGCGACAAGGCTCCGGTGTTTTCGTCTACAATGCTCATGTCAGTGTGTTCCGCCGCTGACCGTGCGCCCGTTGGGGCGATTTGAAGGCCCCGTCGTCTCACACCGCCGGGGCCTTCGCCGTTCTATATCTGTGTCATCGGCTCTCTCCTATTCGTCGCAAGCCGTCCATGGCGGCGATCGTTCGCAGATGGCTGAGACAGTCGCGGGCGAGCGCCCGCGGGAGCTACGGGTGGTGCGGGGCGTGACCGCCCCGCCGTGCTGGCGGAGCGCCACCGGCTGCGGCTAGGCGGCGGGCGGCGCGGTGGCGCCGACTGCGGGCAGGCCCTCGATCCAGGCATCGAGATCCGCACGACGCCAGGCGACGGCGCGGGCGGTCAGTCGCACCGCCCGCGGAAAGGTCGGGTCCGTCTGCATGAGTTTGTACAGCGCGGACCGGGAGACCTGCACCAAGCGGCAGACATCCGGCACGCGCAATAGGGCGGGGACGATGGGGGGGTTATCGGCGGACACAATCCATGCCTCCAAGTCGTGGAGTAGGATCGCGCCGTCGGAGGGGCATAGACATCCCTCAATGCGCACACCCTATCTTATGCGTGCTCGCCCGTATGTCAATGTCTTACTGTGTCTTTCGGCGACATCCAGCGCTGGGCAGCTCGCTCCATCCGGCGGACATGCCCGCGGCCGGGATAGTGGGCGTATGCGTCGCCGTCTGCTGGGGGTCCGTCGGGCAGCATGGACAATGCGACATTGCGCACGATGTAGGTCATGGCGTCCACGCCCCGACCGCGCCGGCCCCACCGCTTGTCTGCGCCCAGTGCCTTGCGTTCCGCGGGCACGTTTCCGCGCTCGCGATACTGCAGCACGTAGTAGCAAATGCGACGAATCTCCGGGATGTGCTGCGGACTAGCTCCGACGCGCAGCAGGTCTTCGTCGGCTGCGCCGCCCACAGCGCGCAGCTCGACGTCGGTGCAGAGGCACTCGCCGTTCGGCTGCCAGTCTTTTTCCTTCATGCGGTGCGCTCGACGAACGCGCCCCACTGCCCCATGAGCGCCCGGCGCCGGGCGAGCAGGTCGCTGCGGGCGTAGGCGGCCTCGACGGCGGAGGACACCCGGTGCGCCAGCGCCGCTTCCATGACCGCGTGCGGCGTGTCGGTACACTCCGCCGCCCAATCCCTGAAGCTCGACCTGAACCCGTGCGGCACGGCGGGGATGCCGTGCTCGCGCAGCAGCTTGCCGATCGTGGCGTCGGACAGTGCCCGGCCGCGGATCGACGGAAACACGAGCGGGCTGCCGGCGACGGCGGCGGTGAGCGGCGCGTCGACAATCTCCCTGGCCCGACCGAGCACGTCGAGCGCGGGCGGCGAGAGCGGCACGCGATGCTCGACTTCGGCCTTCATTCGACTGGCCGGCACGGTCCACGTTTCGGCCTCCATGTCGATCTCGTCCCAGGTCGCGCCGCGCACTTCGCCGCTCCTGGTTGCTGTGAGGATCAAGAACTCGAACGCCAGCTTGGTGCCGATCCAAGCATTGCTCGTGCGCACCTTCTCGATCGCGGCGGGCACGTCCGCGTAGGGGAGTGCCGCGTGGTGCTGCACCGGCGGTCGCCGGCGCGGCAGCACCTGCATGAGGGCGTCACTCGCGGGGTCGTCGGGGCGGTGGCCGTGGGCGACGGCCCACTGCATGACGGCGCTGATGCGCTGGCGCACGCGCTGCGCGGTCTCGCGCTTGGATCCCCAGATCGGCTCAAGGATGGCAAGCACGTCGGCTGCGGCGATGCGGTCGATGCGCATGTCGCCGATGGTGGGGTAGGCGTAGGCGGCGAGGGACGACTCCCACTGCGCCCGCGACTTCGGGCTTCGCCAGGAGGCGGCGCGGAGCGCGATGGTCTCGGCTGCGGCGTCGCGGAAGGACGGCGGGCGTCGCTTCGGCCGGCGCGGGTCGCGGCCAGCGCGGGCGACGCGCAAGTTGGATAGCGCTTGCTCGCGAGCCTGAGCCAAGGAGACCAAGCGAAACGAGCCGAGGCCCATCATGCGGCGCTTGCCGCCGATGGTGATGTACTGCACCCAGCTCTTGGTTCCGCTGGGCTGGACGGTGAGAGTGAGTCCCAGGCCGCCGCCGTCGCTATGCCGGTCGGGTCCGGCGGTGCCGGAGTGCTTGACGCTGCCGCAGAAGGCGGCGCTGAGCTGGTGGGGGTGCATGGCGGAATTGTACCACGCCTTTTACCACGCAAAGCGAGCGACTTTGGCAAACGTTAGAAGACGATCACGGACGAGCTACCATGGTTTACGCTTTACTTTCAGGCATTTATTGGCGGAACGGTGTACGTCTACGGACGTTTTCGGACGAATGCTTGGCGGAGAGGCAGGGATTCGAACCCTGGGTGCCCGCAAGGACACACCTGATTTCGAGTCAGGCCCATTCGGCCGCTCTGGCACCTCTCCGTGGGGCGCGATTGTCCGCGCAAGTGGCGTGCCTGTCCACAGCTCAATCAGCCGTTGCGGTACGAGGGCCCCGTGTGGGGGCCCTCGGTCTAGTCCACGCTCCAACCGTATTGCTAGCCCGGGAGACGGTGGACGCGAGGAACCTTAGGATGCCGGCGCGGAGCTGTCAAGGACAACATGGCCGGTTGGCCCCAACATCACCGGGGCCGGCCCTCCGGGCCTCACTCTTCACCCCTCAGCACTACGGTCACGGCACGCCGCTCTGGCGTCCCGGAGCACGGCGGCGCCAACATCAACCTCCCCGACAGAAGGCACTTCACGCCTTCCTCGAGCATGGCCTCACGAAAGGCGGGGTCACGCTCAAGGCGTTCCCGCACCGTCTCCCGGAAGGGCCGCGTCAACGGCCTCGCCCCCGCCATCAGCCCTGCCTTGCTCACCCTCTCCGGCATCGAAGACGCCATCACCGTCATGAACGGCACGTTGGCATCCAGTGCCAGGCTGTCCATGTACACCACGGCCCGCGCCACGTTCTCCACGTCCATCGTCGGCTCCGGCCTCACCGAGCCGTCCGCCTGCTTCGCGCCGCCGCCCATGCGGCCGGTCATCGGCGTCAGGGGGTTGCCGATGTCGATCTGGCCGCAGACGACGTTGTGCTCGCGCCCGTCGAGGGACGTCGAAGCGCGTCAGGCGTCAGCGCGTGCTTGGTGGACGTGTACGGCGCGGAGTTCGGGCGCGGCACATGGGCGGAGATGGAGCCGTTGTTTGATGATCCGGCCGCCTTGGGGTCCTGGTCCTCATGAAGCGGATCGCGTGCTGCGTGCAGAGGAACGAGCCGGTCAGGTTGATGTCCACCACGCGCTGCCATTGCTCCAGGGTGAGGTCCTCCAAGGGCACCGGAGGGGCGCCCGTGCCGGCGTTGTTGAAGCGCAGGTCGAGGCGCCCCAAGGCGGGCATTCTTGAGGAACGTCGACGAGAAGCCCGCGATGTGCGCCGTCACGATGTGCGCCAAGAGGTCCTCGAAGACCAAGCGCAAGGCGCGTCGACCGCGCCCAAGCTCGATCGGTATCGCCGCACCGTCGACGTAACTTCGTGCCACCGTCTCCGCCCGAGGGGAATGGGGCGGCGGCTGATGCCCTCACTGCAGTCGGTCGATGAATGCACGCGGCGAGAACACATCCACGGAGCCGTAGCGCTGCTCGGTGAAGTCTCGGCGGTTGCCGGTGATCAGCGAAGCGTCACCCGCAGTAGCCGTTTGCAGGTAGACCTCGTCGTCCGGGTCACGCAGCCCAAAGACGACATCAGCGGGTTCGACCAACTCGCCGACTCGCTCGAAGTCCCCGATGATGTCCAAGATCGCCGCTCGATAGGTCGCGTGCGCAAGTCGCCCAGCGACCACACTGTATTCGTGGACGATGGGTCGGGAGAGGACGATTCGATGATGTGCCACCGCATCGACCACGACTTCACGGCATGTCCCCTCTGCACGCCCTGCCGAGACCAGGACGTTGCAGTCGATCACGACTCTCATGCGTCGTTAGGCGCCGCTCTCCTTGCGCGCGGCGGAGATGATCGCGATTGTGTCCGCCATGATCTCGTCCTCGGAACGGCCTACATCCTCAGGTGCTGGTTCGATGCTTGCGAAGATGGACGCCACTCGGTCTGCGACAGCCCGGCGGTCCACCGCTCCTTGGGGTCTCAGCAGAATGCCATCGCCAACAATGGTGGCCTCCATCACGTCGCCCTCGCGCACGGCGATTCCCTCGCACAGCTTCGCTGGAATGGTCACTTGGAACTCAGGACTGACGGTCACGAGCGGCATATCGCGGCCCTGTGTGGCCATGGGTAGGGGTTCATACCACGGGATGAGGGTTTCGGGCAAGGGAGTGTAGTTGACTCGCGGTTCTCCAGATCCATCCATGCCCCAAGCCAACCAGCTCGCTCACCCCCTCCCAATAAACGGCATCGAAGACGCCATCACCGTCATGAACGGCACGTTGGCATCCAGTGCCAGGCTGTCCATGTACACGACGGCCCGCGCCACGTTCTCCACGTCCATCGTCGGCTCCGGCTTCACCGAGCCGTCCGCCTGCTTCGCGCCGCCGCCCATGCGGCCGGTCATCGGCGTCAGGGCGTTGCCGATGTCGATCTGGCCGCAGACGATGTTGTGCTCGCGGCCATCCAGGAACGTCGAGCGCGTCAGCCCCGTCAGGGCGTGCTTGGTGGACGTGTACGGCGCGGAGTTCGGGCGCGGCACGTGGGCGGAGATGGAGCCGTTGTTGATGATCCGGCCGCCCTTGGGGTCCTGGTGCTTCATCAGGCGGATGGCGTGCTGCGTGCAAAGGAACGAGCCCGTCAGGTTGATGTCCACCACGCGCTGCCATTGCTCCAAGGCGAGGTCCTCCAAGGGCACCGGCGGCGCACCCGTGCCGGCGTTGTTGAAGAGGAGGTCCAAGCGTCCGAAAGCTGCCTTCGTCTTGGCGAAGAGCCCGGCCACGGAGTCCGCATCAGCCACGTCCGTGGGCACGGCCAAGGCCCGCTCGCCGGCGCCGGATTCCTGCGCCACTTCCTCCAACAGCTCTTCCCGCCGACCGGCGAGGGCCACCGAGTAGCCCTCGCGCAGAAGCGCCAAGGTGGTGTGCTTGCCGATGCCCGTGCCGGCGCCGGTGACGATGGCGACCTTGCCCATTTGCTTTCCTCCTTACTACTTGCGAGTTGCCGCGATGCCGCGCTAGACCGCGAGCGCCGTCGAGAAATCCGGGATGCCGTCCCAGCGGCCGGGGTCGCCCGCTCGCATCACGGCGATGGTCTTGATCACTTCCGGGTTCGCCAGCCCGTGCGGGGCCTGGCCCGTCAGCACGCGGATGATGTTCTCCGCTTGGCGGATGGGGCATTCCTCAAGGAACGTCGGCGAGAAGCCCGCGATGTGCGGCGTCACGATGCAGTTCGGCAGCTTCAAGAGCGGGTCGTGGGATTCCACCGGTTCGATTTCCGTCACGTCCAGCGCGGCGGCTTCAAGCTGCCCTGCTTCCAACGCCGCGGCCAATGCCCCGCCGTCGATGATCGGCCCGCGCGCGGTGTTCACTAGGAGCGCCGTCGGCTTGAGTTGGCCCAAGGTGTTGGAGTTGAAGAGGTGCCGCGTCTCGGCGGTCGCCGAGCAGTGGATGGTGATGTAGTCCGCGCGCGCCAAGAGGTCCTCGAAGGCCACCAGCTTCACGCCGTAGAGGTCGGCGGCGGTTTGTTCCACGTAGGGGTCGTGGGCGATGATTTCGGCGGGGCCGAAGCCGCGGATGCGGGTGGCGAAGGCGCGGCCGATATTGCCGAAGCCGACGATGCCCACCGTGTGGCCGGCGATGCGCCGCACGCCGCGCTGGTAGGCACCGGCGGAACCGGGCTTGTCGCGCCATTCGCCGCGCCGCGTGCTGTTGATGGCGTCGTGCAGTTGCCGAGTGAGCGAGAGCAGCATGGCGACGGCGTGGTCGGCGACTTCGGTGGTGTTCACGCCGGGCACGTTGCAGGCCAGGATGCCGAGCTCGGTGGCGGCGTCCAAGTCGATGGAGTCCACGCCGACGCCAAGGCGGCTCACCACCTTGAGCTTCGGGCACGCCTGCATCACCTCGCGCGTCGTCAGCGGCATGACGCCGACTTGGGCGCCGTCGGCGTCGCGCATAAGGTCGATGAAGTCCTCGGTGCTGCGCACGCGGCCTTCGATCACCTCGAAGCCGGCGGCTTCGTAGAGGTCCGTGCGGTTGTAGGGGCTGGTCGGGAGGGCGACTTTCATCAACGGTTCCTTAACAGGGCATGACAGGGCATGGAGCGACGGCGCGTGCAAGCCAGCAATCGTATCGCAGTCCCGCCCTCATGCCGCGTTAGACTCGCCGCTACTGGAACGAAGGGACACCGCATGGACATCGGCCTCTGCGTCGCCTCGCATGTGAAGGACATCGACTACGTGGTCCGCGCCGAGGAGCTCGGCTACTCGCACGCGTGGCTGGCGGATAGCCAGATGCTGTGGTCGGACTGCTATGCAGCGCTGGCGCTGGCCGCGGTTCGCACCAAGAGCATCCAGCTCGGCACCGGGGTGGCGGTCACCGGCACCCGGCCGGCGCCGAACAATGCATCAGGCATCGCCACCATCAACGCCCTCGCGCCGGGGCGCACGTTCTTCGGCGTGGGCTCCGGCAACACGGCGATGCGCGTCATGGGCTTTCCGCCGCAGCGCATCGCGGAGTTCGATCAGTATCTCGCTACGATCAAGCCGCTCTTGAGGGGCGATGAGGCGCAGTTCGAGCACCGCGGCACCGAGCGCCCCATCCGCCACATGATGCCGAGCGACGGCTTCGTGGATTTCGAGCATCCCATCCCGATGTACGTCTCCGGGTTCGGGCCGAAGTCTCTCGCTTTGGCCGGCAAGCATGGCGACGGCGCGGTGCTGGCATTGCCCGCGGACGGCGCGGTGATGGGCAACATCTGGCGCATGATGGAGGCGGGTGCGAACGAGGCTGGCCGGGAGCTGGATCGTGATGCGTACTATGCGACGGCGCTCACCACCATGGTGGTGCTTGATCCGGGCGAAGCCGTGGATTCGCCGCGCGTGAAGGCCGAGTGCGGGGCGATGGCGATGGCTGGCGTTCACTTCAGCTACGATCAGTTCCGCAACTTCGGGCGTCGGCCGCCGCGTCTTCTTGCCGGAATCTGGGACGACTATCGGGCGCTGATCGAGTCGTTCCCGGCCGAGCGGCGCCATCAGCGCATCCACGGCGGCCACAATTGCTGGGTGCTGCCGGAGGAGGAACGGTTCCTCACGCCGGAGGTGCTGCAAGCAAGTTCGATGATCGGCACGCGGGAACAGCTGCTCGAACGGCTTGAAGGGCTGGCGGTGGCGGGTCTGGATCAGGTGATGATCCTGCCGAATTTCGATACCCGGTTCGATGTGCTGGAACGGGTGGCCAAAGACATCGTGCCGAATGTCCAACGGTTCGGGCGCGGATAGCGCGGGAGGAGGCTCGCCGATGCTTACCGGAAGCTGTCTCTGCGGGGACATCGCCTTCGAGATCACGGGGCCCGTGCAGCAGATCGCGCACTGCCATTGCTCGATGTGCCGCAAGTTCCACGGCGCGCCGTTCGGGACGTTCGCGGTAGCCGCTCCGAAGGACTTCCACTGGCGGCAGGGGGAGGAGAAGGCGATCCACTACCGCTCCTCCGCCACCGGCTGGCGGAACTTCTGCCCGCGCTGCGGTTCCGGCGTGCCGGCGTGTCCTCCGGGCGGGCCGTTCGCCTTGGTGCCGCTTGGCATCGTGGCGGAAGACCCGGGAGCGCGGCCTTCGCTGCATTTTTTCGTGGCATCCAAAGCGCCTTGGCACACCATCGTCGACGATTTGCCGCAGCATCAAGGCTGGCCGCCGGAGTTCGGCGATGCCGCGGTGGAAGTCGAACGGCCCAAGCGCACCGCCCGAACGCCGGGCGCGACGGGCGGAAGCTGCCTTTGCGGTGCGGTTACCTTCGAGTTCGACGGAGCGCCGGCGCGGATGGTGAACTGCCATTGTTCGCGCTGTCGGCGGCAGGTGAGCGCCGCGTACGCGACGATGATCGGCGTGAAACACGACGCCTTCCGCTGGCTGTCCGGCGAGGACCAGGTGATCAACTACAAGATGCCGGAGGCGAAGATCAAGGGCACGGCGTTCTGCAAAACGTGCGGCTCGATCATGCCGCGGCGGCGGGATGAGGAGCACATGCAGATTCCGGCGGGAAGTCTGGACGACGACCCGCCGGGGCGCGCGACTGCCAACACCTTCACCGCATCCAAGGCCGCGTGGTCCGTGGTGGATGAGAGCCTGCCGAGCTTTGCGGAGATGCCGACGTGAGCGAGGTGAGCGAGATGAAATGGTGGCAAGCGGAGGACGGCGCCGGCCGCGCGACGGAGGAGTTCTCGCTGCAGCCGGCGCACTCCTCGCGTCCGGTAACCGGCGCATTCTGGAAGGCGGAAGGAAGCGAGCCCGCACCGCTGGTGCTGATGGGCCACGGCGCATCCGGCAATCGCTACCAAGCTCCGATCAGCCACTTGGCGCAGCGATTTGTCGCCGACGCCGGCTGCCATGTGCTCTCCATCGACGGCCCCGTGCATGGGCTGCGCCAAGTCGGGCCCGGCGGACGCGCCGCGTTCGGCGAAGAGGCGAAGCGGGACGGCTTCATCGACGACATGGTCGCGGATTGGCGGGCGGCGCTGGAGGCGGTTTCGGAAAAGACGCGGTTCGGCGACCTCGCATACTTCGGCCTGTCCATGGGTTCGATTTTCGGCATTCCGCTGGTGGCTGCGCTCGGCAACGCGAAGGCGGCCGTTCTAGGACTCCTCGGCACCACCAAAGCTGGCGGACCGTTCGCGGAGCGAATGCTCTCCGATGCGGCACGGATCGAATGTCCGGTGCTGTTCCTCATGCAGCTCGAAGACGAGCTGTTCCCCCGAGACGGCTATCTGACGCTGTTCGATGCCCTGGCGAGCGCCGACAAGCGTATCCACGCCAACCCCGGCCTGCACCCGGAAGTGCCCGCCCAAGAGGTGGACTTCGCGTTCCGGTTCTTGGTTTCGCATCTCGACAGGGGAACAGCGTGAACCCCGACGAGCGGCGGGACCTAATCGGAGACTCCATGAAGGCGGAGCTGCACATCCACGTCGAGGGCTCGCTGGAGCCGGAGCTGATGTTGGAGCTCGCCCGCCGCAACCGGGTGAAGCTGCCTTACCGAAACGTGCGCCAAGCGCGCGCGGCATACGCATTCAGCAACTTGCAGGACTTCCTGGACGTCTACTACGCCGGCATGGACGTTCTGCGCACGCCGAGGGATTTCTACGAACTGGCGAGCGCCTATCTGCATCGAGCGCAGGCCGATGAAGTGTGGCATGTCGAGATGTTCTTCGATCCTCAGGCGCACATGGCGCGGGGCATTCCTTTCGACACGGTCATGCGCGGCCTCACGATAGCGGCAGAGGAGGCACGAGAGCGGGCGATGACGGTGTCGCTGATCCTCTGCTTCCTGCGCCACCTTTCCGAGAAAGAGGCGTTCGAAACGCTTGAGTTGGCAGAACCCTATCGCGACGAGCTGCTCGCCGTAGGCTTGGACTCCACCGAGCTCGGCAATCCGCCGAGGAAATTCCGGCGGGTCTTCGACGCTGCCCGGGACATGGGCTTGCACCTGACCGCCCATGCCGGCGAGGAGGGGCCGCCGGAATACATCTGGCAGGCGCTGGACGAGCTTGGGGTGCAGCGCATCGACCACGGCAACCGAGCGATGGAGGACCCCGCCTTGGTGGCGCGGCTCGCGCGCGACTGGACACCCCTCACCGTCTGCCCGCTATCCAACCTGAAGCTCGGCGTTGTGGACGACCTGCGCAACCATCCCTTGCGGCGCATGTTGGACGCGGGACTCTTCGCTACCGTCAACTCGGACGATCCAGCCTATTTCGGCGGCTACATCAACGAGAACTTCGTGCGCGTCGGCGATGCGCTCGATCTATCAGAGGACGAAATCGAGCGGCTCATCGGACATTCGTTCCTGGGGGCATGGGGAATCCCACTCCCGGAGTGAGGATTGCGTGGGATGCTGGTGACGAGCCGCCATGCTTGGGCAACCCGTGTCGTGGGCACGGCTGCAATCGTGCTCGGTGCCGGCCTTCTAGTCACCGCCGTGAGCGACGACCCGCGGCCAGCCCCCTTGGTGTTGAAGGGCGTGATCCCTTGCGCAGTGTTCGTCCTCTTGGGCCTGGTCGTCCTGAAACGCCCGGCAACGCTCACCGCCGTTCTTGGCGCGGGCGCCGGGGCATTGTCGGCGCCGCTGTACTATCTCGTGCTGATGGATGCGTCCCATCCTCTCAACGCCGGCGCCGACATCGGGCGTGGGCTGGTCGGCCTGACGGTGCCGATCTTCCTGGCGCTCAACATGGCGGTCGGGGCAGCGGCTGCCATTGCCTTGCGGCGACTAGCGACGCCCGAAGCCGAGTCGCGCCAAGGTCAGTGGCCATTGGCACGACGGTTGGCGACGATTCTTGGACTCGGCGCGATGCTGCTCGCGGCTTCGATCCTGGTCGTGGCGCAACTGCAAGCCCCGCCCGACCCTCGAGTCGCCCAGTGGGAGCTGCTCCACCACGGCATCGTCCCGGCTGTGCCCTTGGCCGCGCTTGGCATCGCCATCGCCCTGCTGCCGTCGCGGCTCGTGCCCCTGTGCGGTGCCTTGGCCGGCTGCTTTCCTGCATTGATCTGCTCAAGCCTTCTCGTCGACCCGCCCCCGAACAGCGATGGCCAGTCTGCGCAGACGTTCATCGCGCTTTCCCTGCCGCTCACACTGCCGATGACGGTGGGAGTGGGGATACTATGCGCGGACCAGTTCCGGCGAAGCATTGAGCGTCGGGCGCCGCGCGGGCGCGAATAGCTGCGGCAGCGGCACATTGCAGGAGGAAGACCGGTGGGCCCGGAGATCGAATACGCCTCGAACGCGCCACTCACTGACCTTCTGCTCTCGCTGACGCGTCCGGGCGACTTCTGCGCCCACGGTCGCATGTTCCTGCCCATGCCGACGATCGACATCGAGGGTGTCGGACGGCTCTCCTTTCCCGTCGTCGCTTCTCAGGTGCGTGCAATGATCGGCGTCGCCGAGCGTGCCCCGTACGGCAAAGGGACGCAGACGGTGGTGGACACGTCCGTGCGGGATTGCTGGCAGATCGACACCACGCGGCTGCAGGTCGCCGGCACTGCTTGGGGCGACACTCTCGCGACGATCCTGGGCGCGGCGTCGGAGGGCCTCGGCTGCCCTGCTGAACGCATGGATGCGCGGCTCTACAAGCTGCTGATCTATCCCACCGGCGGGTTCTTCGCGCCGCATCGGGACACCGAGAAGTCCGACGGCATGGTCGCAACCCTGACGATCTCCTTGCCTACCGACGGAACCGGCGGCGAGTTGGTTGTTCGCCATCGCGACCGCGAGGTCGTCATGGAGCTCGGCGCCGTCGAACCATCGGAACTCGCCTTCGCGGCGTTCTATGCGGATTGCTCTCACGAGACGCTGCCGGTTCGCACCGGTCACCGCCTGTCGCTGGTCTACAACCTGTGCGTCCTACCCACCGACACGGACACGCCTCGGCTTGCGCCTGACTATACGGCGGAGATCGACGCCGCGGCCCGCCATCTCGCGGAGTGGCGCGACAATGGTGGCACCGACAAGCTCGTTTGGGTGCTGGAGCACGACTACAGCGAGTCGGGGTTGTCCTTCGATACGCTGAAAAACGCCGACAGCGCAGTCTCGCGGGCGCTGGCAGTGGCGGCGGAGCGCGCCGGTTGCGCATTTCATGCGGCCATCGTGCATATTCAGGAAGAGGGCACTGCGGTGTACCCGGACGGCGACTACGTCGAAAGCCGGGACTGGCGAGAGTCCGAAGCGGAACGCATGGCCATCGGCGATCTGTTCGACAGCCGCCACTGGCTGGATTGCTGGGTTGGCAGGCATGGCGCGCATGGCAAGAGTGAGGGAGGGTTGCCATTCTCTGAAGTGCCGATCTTCCCGAAGGAGCTGCTCCCGCCGGACGTTCTCCGCGATGCGGTACCGGACAAGCAGCGGGTGCATGAAGCATCGGGCAACGAGGGCGTCAGTTTGGAGCGAACCTATCGGCGCGCCGCGCTCGTGATCTGGCCAGAGTCGAAGACGTTGGACATCGCGGCAAGCGCTGGGATCGATTGCGCCATCGAGTTCGTCGCGTCGCAACACGCGGGCGATGCGATCTCTCGGAAATCGGTCCTCGGGCTCGGCCGACGGCTGATAGCGCTCTGGCCCCACGACGAATATGGGCGCGAAGATGACGCGACGGCGAGCCGCGTCCGAATGCTGGATCTGCTGCTCGCGATAAACGATGCGGCCTTGACGCAACGATTCCTGCGGCAAGTGGCATTGCGTCGCTACGATGGCGGCGAGAAGGAGAACCTGCTGAGTGCGCTGGCGATGCTCGACGACCAAGCCCGCGAGCATTTTCTGGCCGACTTCACCCGCGCGCACTTCGTTCACTCGCCCGACCACCGTCGCTTTGCTGCGGCGCGCCGACGAATCGGGCATCGTCGACCGCGGTGCGCTTCACAGCAGCGTCGACGAAGCCGTCTCGGCGTTGCCAGACCTGTTCGCCGAGATACCCGAGCGGGAGAAGTGGTTGGTGTGCAGGGGCCGGAGGATGATCGGCGTACCCGGAATCCGCGACCTATTCGCCCTCACCTGGCGCTGCGGTCTGGCCGATGCCGCCTTGGACGCAGCCACGCAGCTATCGGAGCACGGTGATGCCGTGCCGCCTGACCGAGTGATCCCGGAAGCATTGGCGGAGCTCGGTACCGAGATCGGGTTCGCGGCGACGACGGCGTACGCCGCGCTCTGGTCTTCCGCTACGAATGCACTGCTTGGCCGCAGCGCGACGCCGCCTGCCGAACCGGCGGATTGGCGCATCGGCTGCAACATCGATTGCGACTGCGAGCATTGTGCGAAGCTGCGCGCGTTCTGTGCGGACCCGGTGGCGCGCACGGAGCGTTTTCCGCTGCGCCAGGAGTTGCGACGACACCTGCACGGTGTCATCGATGCAAACAGACTGGACATGCTCCACGAAACCGAGCGCCGCGGCAGACCGTACACGCTGGTATGCACGAAGAACCGCGCCAGCTACGAGCGGCGGCTCGTGGAATACGCCGAAGACGTGAGATGGATGCGTTCGCTCGCCGACTCGGCACCGGACGGGGACAGGTCGCGTAAACGTCAAGTCCAGTTGGCGCGGCTGCGGCGCACAGTGGCGGCGAACGACGGCTGAGTCCACCTGTCGGGATTCTCGCGGGACAGCCTGCTAGGATTCGGCCATGGAACGGCCAAAGCTGCCCATCGGCATCCAGACCTTCCGCGAGGTGCGCGAGGACGGCTGCTACTACGTCGACAAGACGCCGCACATCCAGCGCCTGCTGGAGGGCGGCAAGCACTACTTCCTGTCGCGGCCGCGGCGCTTCGGCAAGAGCCTGTTCCTGGACACCGTCAAGGAGCTGTTCGAGGGCAGCGAGGAGCTGTTCCGCGGCCTCGCGATCCACGCGGCGGGCTGGGACTGGTCGGCGCGGCATCCGGTGGTGCGCCTGGACTTCTCCTCTGGCAGCTTCGGGAGCGTCGAGGAGCTGCACGCGGAGGTCGTGGACCAGCTGGACGTGATCGGTGCCGACGCCGGCATCGATCTCGCCGGGCGCACGGGACCGATCCGCTTCCGGCAGCTGATCCGTGAACTGCACCGGCGCACGGGGCAGCGGGTGGTGGTGCTGGTGGACGAGTACGACAAGCCGATCCTGGACGTGCTGGAGGACGCGGACACCGCGCGGGCCAACCGAAACTACCTGCGCGGGCTGTACTCGACGCTGAAGTCCGCCGACGCGCAAGTCCGGTTCAGCTTCACGACGGGGGTGAGCAAGTTTTCCAAGGTGAACCTTTTCTCGGGGCTGAACAACCTCACCGACATCACGCTGGACGCCCGCTACTCCGACATCTGCGGCTATACGGAGGCGGACCTCGACGCGGTGTTCGCCCCGGCGCTGCCGGGCCTGGACCGGGAGCGGATCCGTGAGTGGTACAACGGCTACTCGTGGCTCGGCAAGGAGAGGATGTACAACCCATTCGACATCCTGCTCCTCCTAGACAGTCGGGAGTTCAGGGCGCACTGGCTGGAGACGGGCACGCCGAGGTTCCTGGTGGACACGCTGTTCCGGCGCCGAGTGCGGTCGGTGGACCTCGACGGCATGCTGGCCAGCGACGGACTGCTGTCGACTTTCGATGTCGACCAGATCGCGACCGAGGCCCTGCTGTTCCAGACCGGCTACCTGACGATTCGAGGCAAGGAGCGACGCGCGGGCGAGACAGCCTACCGCCTTGGCTATCCGAACCGCGAGATCCGCCAAGGACTCAACCGGAGCCTGCTCGACGGCATGATCGGCGACCCGTCCCGCCGCTTCGCGCACAGCACACGGCTCTACGACCTGCTCGACGCGGCCGACTTCGACGGCCTGCGAGCTCTGTTCCACGCCTTCTACGCGAGCATTCCGCACCAGTGGTACACGAACAACGACATCGCGGACTACGAGGGCTTCTACGCGAGCGTCTTCTACTCGTACTTCGCCGGGCTCGGGCTGGATGTCACCGTGGAGGAGAGCACGAACAGGGGGCGGCTGGACATGGCGGTGCGCTTCGAGGATCGAGCGTACGTGTTCGAGTTCAAGGTCCTCGAACAGGCCGGCGAGGGCGCGGCGATGGCGCAGCTCGTCGAGCGCGGGTACGCGGAGAAGTACCGCGCGCCGGGCGTGCGCGTCCATCTGGTCGGCGTGGAGTTCAGCAGCGGGTCCCGCAACGTGGTGGCGTTCGAGCACGCTGTGGCCAACGGGGGCGACGGAGACGCCTAGCCTCGCCTCCCGGAGTTCCCCTGCGCGGGCTTCGCCTAAGCCCGAGGAACTGCGTTCTGGCGCGGGGCGTGCCAGCGAAGTGCCTCTGGACGTCATCGAACAGGGTTAGTGGGCATGGCAGGTGTAGCGGCTTGTCCCGCCCGTCGGAGCCGCATGCATGAACCGAGTTGAATCAAGGCGCATCCAGGCTACATGACCGCAAAGACCGCCCATCGCTATGCGCTCGCGCCCGGCCATCAACTCGGCAAGTACCGGATTGAGGAGTACTTGGGCGCAGGCTGCCTTCGGCATCACATACGCCGCGCATGACGAGCGTCTGGGGCGCCGGGTCGCGATCAAGGAGTACTTCCCGTCACGCACGGCCCGTAGCACTCCCCGGTGTGCGCACCGCGCTGTCGCGAAAGGAACAGGTCCTTGTCCCCACCGCGGTGCTGGAGTCCCGTCGGGATTCTCGCGGGACAGCCTGCTAGGATTCGGCCATGGAACGGCCAAAGCTGCCCATCGGCATCCAGACCTTCCGCGAGGTGCGCGAGGACGGCTGCTACTACGTCGACAAGACGCCGCACATCCAGCGCCTGCTGGAGGGCGGCAAGCACTACTTCCTGTCGCGGCCGCGGCGCTTCGGCAAGAGCCTGTTCCTGGACACCGTCAAGGAGCTGTTCGAGGGCAGCGAGGAGCTGTTCCGCGGCCTCGCGATCCACGCGGCGGGCTGGGACTGGTCGGCGCGGCATCCGGTGGTGCGCCTGGACTTCTCCTCGGGCAGCTTCGGGAGCGTCGAGGAGCTGCACGCGGAGGTCGCGGACCAGCTGGACGTGATCGGTGCCGACGCCGGCATCGAACTCGCCGGGCGCACCGGGCCGATCCGCTTCCGGCAGCTGATCCGGGAGCTGCACCGGCGCACGGGGCAGCGGGTGGTGGTGCTGGTGGACGAGTACGACAAGCCGATCCTTGACGTGCTGGAGGACGCGGACACCGCGCGGGCCAACCGAAACTACCTGCGCGGGCTTTATTCGACGCTGAAGTTCGCCGACGCGCAAGTCCGGTTCAGCTTCACGACGGGGGTGAGCAAGTTCTCGAAGGTGAATCTCTTCTCGGGCTTGAACAATCTGACTGACATCACCTTGGACCCCCGCTACTCGGACATTTGCGGCTACACGGAGGCGGACCTCGACGCGGTGTTCGCGCCGGCGCTGCCGGGGCTGGACCGGGAGCGGGTCCGCGACTGGTACAACGGCTACTGGTGGCTCGGTAAAGAGAGGGTTTACAACCCGTTCGACATCCTGCTGCTGCTCGACAGCCGGGAGTTCGGGGCGCACTGGCTGGAGACGGGCACGCCGACGTTCCTGGTGGACACGCTGTTCCGGGGTCGGGTGCGCTCGGTGGACCTCGACGGCATGCTGGCCAGCGACAGGCTGCTGTCGACGTTCGACGTCGACGCCATCGCGACCGAGGCGCTGCTGTTCCAGACCGGCTACCTGACGATCCGCGAGCGCGAGCGCGTAGGCCAGCGGACGCTCTACCGGCTCGGCTACCCGAACCGCGAGGTGCGCGAGGGACTCAACGAGCAGCTGCTGCAGCGGCTGGGCCAGGACGCGGCCCGGCAGACGGCGAACAGCGTGCGCCTCCATCGGCTGCTGGAGGGGGACGATGTCGACGGGCTGCGCGAGTTGTTCCACGCCTTCTACGCGAGCATCCCGCACCAGTGGTACACGAACAACGACATCGCGGACTACGAGGGCTTCTACGCGAGCGTCTTCTACTCGTACTTCGCCCGGCTCGGGCTGGATGTCACCGTGGAGGAGAGCACGAACAGGGGGCGGCTGGACATGGCGGTGCGCTTCGAGGATCGAGCGTACGTGTTCGAGTTCAAGGTCCTCGAACAGGCCGGCGAGGGCGCGGCGATGGCGCAGCTCGTCGAGCGCGGGTACGCGGAGAAGTACCGCGCACCGGGCGTGCGCGTCCATCTGGTCGGCGTGGAGTTCAGCAGCGGGTCCCGCAACGTGGTGGCGTTCGAGCACGCTGTGGCCAACGGGGGCGACGGAGACGCCTAGCCTCGCCTCCCGGAGTTCACTGCGCGGGCTTCGCCTGAAGCCCGAGGAACTGCGTTTCTGGCGCGGGGCGTGCCAGCGAAGTGCCTCTGGACGTCATCGAACAGGGTTAGTGGGCATGGCAGGTGTAGCGGCTTGTCCCGTCGGTCGGAGCCGCATGTATGATCCGAGTTGAGTCAAGGCACATCCGGCTGGTCCATGACAGCAAAGCCCGCCCATCGCTATGCGCTGCCGCCCGGCCATCAGCTCGGCAAGTACCGGATTGAGGAGTACCTGGGCGCAGGCGCCTTCGGCATCACATACGCCGCGCATGACGAGCGTCTGGGGCGCCGCGTTGCGATCAAGGAGTACTTCCCGTCGGATCTCGCGGTACGTGATGCCGACGACTCGGTCGCCGTCAAGACCGCCCGCGACGAGGACGACTACCGCTGGGGCCTCAGCCGTTTCGCCGACGAAGCTCGTGCGCTCGCCCGCTTCCGACACCCGAACATCGTCGGCGTCTACGACTACTTCACCGCCCACGCCAGCGGCTATCTCGTCATGGAGTACGTGCAAGGCGAGACCCTTGGCGAGTTGTTGCGGCGCAAGGGGACGTTGACCGAGGCCGAGATCGAGAGCAGCGTGTTGCCGGTCTTGCCGGGATTGGAGCAGGTGCATGGCGCGGGGCTGCTCCACCGAGACATCAAGCCCGGCAATGTCGTCCTTCGCGGTGACGGCACACCGGTCCTGATCGACTTTGGCGCGGCGCGACAGGTAGCCGGTACGGGATCCCGCAGCGTCACCAGCCTCGTTACGCCTGGCTACTCCCCACTGGAGCAGTACTCCACGACGGCACGGCAGACGCCCGCGACGGATGTATACGCAATCTCCGCGGTGCTCTACAGGTGCGTAACGGGCAATGCGCCCGCGGATGCGACCGATCGGTCCTTGGGCACGGCAGTCGCCTCCGCGGGTGCCGCAGCGAAGCGACCGTACAGCATGAGTTTGCTGCAAGGAATCGACGGGGGTCTTGCGCTGAGGGCGGCAAACCGTCATCAGAGCATCGCGGACTTCCGGGCCTGCCTAGAGACGGCGACTGGGCCGTCAGTCGGGGGCCGAGTCGATGACCTGGCCGACCGAGCCTCGGCGTCCGAACCTGATTCCGCGGAGAAACGAGGGGCACGTCGGGCCATCGGCACTGTCCTTGGGATCGTGCTCGCTGGCATAGGATTGCTCGTCATTGGCTCTCTTCCGTGGGACAGGGCGGCAGTGAACGCGTTGGGCGGCGAGCATGCCCCAGAGGGCCTCGCCAATGGCGGGCGCAAGACCCTGACACCTGAACAGGCACCGCGTGATCCCGGGTTGACGGGCCCGGGTGCCACAGTCAACTCGGATGCCGTCGAGACGGGTGTTCAGGATACCGAGAGCGTTCCCAACGGCGCATTTGGCACGCTGACGCTTGACCTAGTACCACCAGACGCCCGTGTGACCCTTCCGGACCTCGCGGTCGCGTACGAACCGAACGTGCGCCTGCCTGAAGGCAGTCATCTGGTGGTGGTGACGAAGGAAGGCTATCGCGACCTTCGCCGAATCATCCCAGTACTCAAAGGCACGCATGTGCCTGTCGAACTGGAGCGCATCATGGGCCCCTTCACGATCAGCGTCGCGCCACGCACCGCGACAGTGGACTTCGTGGGAATGGACAAAGGCTACCGACCCGCCATGCCACTCAAGCCGGGCACGTATCGAGTGCGAGTGAGTGCGCCAGGCTATGTCATGATTGAGGAGGAAGTCTCGCACGGGGACGACGTGACGAACCACACCATCTCGCTGCGCGTGGCACCACAGCCATTCACGATCACAACGTCGCCGCCCACGGCGCAAGTCCGCCTGCGCAACGAGCTACTGAGCTATCAGCCAGGTGTGGAGCTACCGCCGGGAACCTACAAGATAGACGTAACAGAGGACTGGTATCGCCCTTTTGCAGCCGAAATCGAACATGTCGCGATTCCCGGCCGGCCGACTGAACGGCACGTTGAACTGCGTCTGCTTTGGGAGCCCGGCTACGTATTCCGAGATTGTGACGAGTGCCCTCAGATCGCGGTCGTTCCTAGCAACGACGACCACGAGTCGTTCGGCATTGGAGTGTACGAAGTGAAACATCAAGAGTTCGCACGATTCGTTGCCGAAACCGGACGCGAGCCTTCAAAGGGATGCTGGTTCTTCCAAGGCGACACGGGCTTGCTTGGCGATGGATTGAACTGGCGCAGCCCTGGCTTCTCTCAGACCAGCGAACACCCCGCCGTTTGCGTCAGTTGGCTAGATGCTGAAGCGTATGTTCTGTGGCTCTCTGCCTTGACTGGTGAATACTATCGGTTGCCTACCGATTCGGAGTGGGGATACGCGGCGACCGCGCGGGCGGGCTATCCACTTGGCACTGAGGCACAGCGGGCTTGCGTCTACGGAAGCCGCTCAGCGGCACGGTCCGCGGGCGTATTCTCCGAGTGTGGTCGTCGGTTTGCGAACCCGAGGCAGGTTGGTTACACCGGACCCAGCGGCTTTGGCCTATTCGACGTTCACGCGAACGTATGGGAGTGGACGCATACATGCAACACGCACGACGAGAAGACATCCTGTGTCGCGAGTGACGTGCGGGGCCTTCTGTGGCGAGCTACGCCGTGGAAGACGCGTTCTCCTTTCACTATCGGCTACCTGCAAGACTTCAGGTACACCAACCTAGGATTCAGAGTTGCGCGTGCGTTGCGCCCTACTGGCCCGGCGGCCCCGGATCTTGGGGCTTCAGCAGGGATGAGATAGCGAGCGTCCAGCATCGATGTTCTGGCTTAGAGCAAGGCCAAGAGCAGGTTCGCCGTCATAGACCCGCCATCTTGCACGAACTGCCCCTTGCCCGCGGTCGCCAAGTTGCGAAGGAAGTCGGCGCCTGCGTCCGCCCTAAGCGCCCTCCGGACGCGTGTGTTGACGAACACCGTTGAGACGGCTCGCCCCGCCTTGGCGTCCACGAACTGTCTGGCCACCTCTAACGCCTGCAAGCGCTCGGAAGCGTAGGCGGGGTTGTCAGTCACGACCACCACGATCTGTCGGTCAGCCTCCGGGCGCCATGTCGAAGAGACCGCGACTTGCAGGGCCGCCAGCACGGCTTCCGCATCGTCCGGGTTGCTGCCGAGGCCGATTCCCATGTTGACGCGAAGGCCTGCGATCTGGCGCTTGAGCATGTCTCGGTTGGCGGGCGAGTGCTTCACTTCGAGCAGGTCCTGGTGGAACACAGGCCTTCGCCAGCGGCGGTCGCCGAACGCGACGATGCCCATGGCGACGCTGGGCGCGAGCCGGTTCAGGACATCGACTAGCTGGTCAATCTCGCTCTTGAGCCCAGCAAGAGGCCCGGCCATGCTGGCGGTCACGTCGAGCGCGACGACTAGGTCCACATGGGGGAACTTCAGGGCCTCGACCTGTTCTGCCAATTCGGACCGCGCCGCCGCGCAGGATGCGGCGTCCGCCGCCTGCTGAGACGCCGTCTGCCGACACATGGCCAATGCGTCTTCGAGCGGTTGCGTGTCCGGCACTTCAGGACAGGCCGCCGGTTCTGGTACGTCGGGGCACTCCACTACCGCCACCGGTTCAGGCACTGCTGGCGTTTGCGGCTCAGGCACGTCGACCGCGGATCGCGAGGTCATCGTGAAGAACACGAGGTAGACCAAGGCAAGCAGCATGAATGCACCCATCGCCGAAGCGAACAGGTCCAAGGCAGACATGCTGAAGATGTTGATCTCGCGGTTCCGCGCTTTCACTCGACGGACTCCGTGCCGTAGCGGATATCCACGCTGAACTCCGCGTCGCCGCACCGCAGGATGTCTCCATGCCTCAGCCGCACGGGGCGGTACGGAGCCAAGCGAACGCCGTTCAACGAACTGCCGTTGGCGGAGTTCAGGTCCTCAGCGTGAAGCGCGTTCCTTCTGAAGCTGATGCGGACGTGGCGCCGCGAGATGCCGGGACCATCGACTACGCGGTCAACGAGCATGGGATGGCGGCCCAGCACTACGCCGTGCGGGGTGGTCGCGGCATCTGCGACCACGAGAGGAGTCATGCCGTCCGAGCCGGCAGGCGCGAGGATGAGCTGCAAACCCTCGGGCGCCGGAGACCGCTGCCTCGTGGAACGCGCGACGGGAGCGCTCACCCACCGATCGACTCGGGCGAGGATCGCCGACAATGCATGGCGATCACGAGCGGCGCGGTACAGTAGAAAGGACAGCGTGACCACGACCAGCGCAACAGTCGCCACGTAGACCAGATCGAGACCGCTGCCATTGCGCGATAACGCGGCGGGCGGACGGACGACTACGGGCGGCAGTACGCGACTCTCGGCGGTGCAAGGAGCCCGGTCCAGACGATAGGAGATGCCTAGGCTGTCGAGTTCGGCCGAGAGTTCGCTCACTGAAGACGCCCAGAAGATGCCGCTTGCCGCCGGCACTACCTGGGAGTCGCCGTCGGGGGATGTCACGGTGGCCGATACGCCGGCGGTATTCACGCCGATCACGCGACCGCACTCGTCGAGCAGCGGTCCGCCGCTGTTGCCGGGGTTGATGTCGGCGTCGTGCTGAACGATGGTGAGTTCGCGCACGGTCCACGCGCCGGCGAAAACGCGGCCCAGCACACCGCTGGTCACCGTGGCGTCGAGCGCGAGCCCGCCCAACGTGGGGATGTCGGCATCGCTCGGAAACCCAAGTGCATACACGGCTGCGCCTTTCGCCGGCATATCCCGCGCTAGCGGCAGAGGCGCACGGTCTGATCGGCCGACTGCAAGCACGGCCAGGTCCATTGCGTCCGACGACCAAACTACCGAGGCTTCCCGAAGCGAACGGGAGCCGCTGAACTGGACGGCAACATGAGAGGCCCCCTCAATGACGTGGTGGTTCGTGGCGACGTGACCATCGCCGTTGATCAGGAACCCGCTGCCCCCACCGGTGCCAGGGGCTTTCGTTGCGGCAATGCGGACGACGCCACCTTCGAGCGACGCGACTTCCGGACCGGCGGCTGCCACGGCAGCCAGCCCGATGGCGAGGACGGAGACCAAGGGCCGGGTGTCCACGAAATCCCGCGTAAGAATTAGAGGAACCGCACCGTCAGTTCGACCGTTCCCAAGGTCAGGCGGTCGCCCGCTCGCACTGGCCGCGACTCTTCCGGAAGAAGCGCATCGTCGTTGAGGAGCACGCCGTTGGTGGCGCGCAGATCCTCGACATGGAGGATGCCGTCGACCAATCGCAGGCGGCAGTGTGCTCGCGACACCGACGGGTGGTCCAGCACGAACGTCGCGCGGTCCGGGCTGCGTCCCACCACCAAGCCGTCGACGCCGGCGCGCAGGCTTGCGCCGGGTATCTTCAACGCGAAATTGGTGCCTTCATCGTCGGCGCCTTCTAGCATGAGGTCGGGCAGCGCACCCGAACTGGCTTGGGCCAATTCCCGTTGCGCGGCTTCCGTCTCGGCGGTCGCCAAGGCAACAAGACGGTTCTTGCGGCGATTTCGCAACCACAGCACGAAGACGAGCGCACCGAGCACGGCAGCGGCAGTCAACGCGCTTGCGGTGATCGTGCGCGAGCGGCGCTGCGCACGCTCGTTCTCCTCTGCAGCTTCGGACAGCGCCTTGTTCAGCCGCTCGGATTCTGCGATGGCGGCCTGGCGAGCCGCCTCGGCATCCTCTTTGGCGGCCTCGGCGGCCGTCTCGGCCGCCACGACGGCCTCTTCGGCGGCCTTTCGCTCCGCCTCCGCTTCCGCCCGTGCCGCTTCGCCTGCCTCACGAGCCGTCTCGGCGGCGGTCCTGAGTTCCTGCTCCAGGCGCTTTGCTTCCTCCAGTGCGACGTTCGCCTGCTCCGCTTCCGCGGCCTTCTGCGCAGCGGCTGCGGCTGCCGAATCTGCCTCGCTGAGACACGGGTCGGCTGACTTCAGGTACTCCACATCCCATTCGCCAAGCCGTTGCTCGATGGCGCTAAGGCGCAATGCGAACACGACGCTCTCCGGGTGATCGAGCGCGTCTGAGAAAAGTCCGCCTGCGCCGGGGTCCGGCCGGTTGATTCCGATCAGTTCGCCGCAGTTGTTCATCAACGCGCCGCCGAACCCGGGCGACGCGATGAGAGCGTTGTGGCGGTAGACGGCGATCGAATCGCCGGAGGCCCTGGCCACTGCCTCGTCCGATGCGGAGATGGAACCCGCTCGGAAGACGAACGGAGGTGTCCCGGTGGCGGTAGCGTCGAACGAGGCCACGTGGACGAAACGGTCCTCGTCCTTCCCCACCTCGGCGAGAGCGAAAGACAGCGCCGGCTGGTCGAGGCCGGGGACATTGAGAACCGCTAGGCCCAAACTGCGGTCTGAATGGCTGACTGACGCGGCGACTTCTGCGCCGCCCGTCGACATGACGGTATGCCGCCGCCCTCTCGTCAGCGTTTCGGCGTCGGCGAGCACAGTGCCCGGGCCGACGACGATCCCGGTTGCGGTTCGCACGAGTTCGCTGCCGAGGTAGACGTTGACGCCGACATGCCGGCTGGCCGCCTCATCTTCGTTGATCGCTGCCGACGCGGACAGCGCGAACACAATCAAGACCGCGACCCAGGCCGGGGCCGCCGTGCCCCGCGCGGCCGTCACCCCTCGGCCTCGACGTCTTCCCAGTCGAAGTCTTCGCCGCAGAGCGGGACGAACAGCAGGCGAGTGCCGCCGATGCGGATTTCGGACTTGGCGGGCAGCGGCATCGGCGCCAGCACAGGCTGGTTTCCGAGCCGGATCAGGTTCCTGCCGCCGCCCTGCTGGATGTACCAGCGGCGCTCTACGTGGTCGTAGGTGATGTACGCATGTCCGGCCCGCGACACTTCCCGGTCGCCGAAGTCCAGCCGGACGTTGGCCGGGGCCGCGCGTCCGATCTCGTTCCGGCCCAGCCCGAGCGTGAGCGCGCGACCTTTGCCGGGACCGCCGATGACCACGAGCCAACCCGTGACCTGATCGCCTACGTCGTCGGCCGCCGCGTCACTGCGGGCACCGCGCCGACGCCGGTGGAGGACCGTCGTGTCACCGTCCGACGCCGCCGAGCCCGTCTTGGGGCGGCGTACAAGCCTCGTGGGTTCGTCGTAGCGGCTGGGCGCTTCCGGGGTGTGCGTGTCGGTAGCCGGGTCTTCGGGATCGCGCGCCGTGGCGTCAGCCGGCTTGCGCACGGGCTGCCCGCGCGACGTGACCTGCGTGTCCTCGTCCACGACCGCGCCGTGTTTGTCCCTTCGCGCTGGCACGGTTTCCCCTCGGTGAGCCGGCACAGTAGACTAGCACGGTGGCCGCGGCAGGTTAGCGAACACGTCACGTGGATTGCGATCGTGCGGCGGCGTGGGACGTGTGACTGATGCGTGACAGACACTGGAATGCCCTACCGTCCGGCCACATGATCGGCCGCTACCGCTTGGAACGGGAGATCGGCCGTGGCGGATTCGGCATCACCTACCTGGGCTGGGACTCTGGCCTTGACCGGGGTGTCGCTGTTAAGGAGTATTTCCCTGCGCAGTGGGCATGGCGGGACGACCACGGGGACGTAGCCGTGAGGGTGGGCGCGGAAAAGGACTTCGACTGGGGGCTTCAGCGCCTGCAGGATGAAGCCAAGGTTCTTGCACGGGTCGACCATCCGAACATCGTGCGGGTCTACGCATTCGAGGCGATGCACGGCACCGGCTACATCGTGATGGAGTTCGTAGATGGCGAGCCCCTGAGCAGCCGGCTTAGGCGGCAAGGCAAGCTGCCGGAGTGCGACATCCGTCAGTACGTCCTGCCGATCATGGATGGCCTGCAGGCTGTTCACGACCAGGAGTTGCTGCATCGGGACATCAAGCCCGCAAACATCATGCTCGCTTCGAGCGGCCGGGGCGTTCTCATAGACTTCGGCTCGGCGCGGTCACGGGGACTGGCCGAGTCGGGCGAGGCCACTGTCGTTCATACCCCTAGTTATGCGGCATTCGAGCAGCGCGTGGGTGCGCCGGAGAGCGCTGCGACGGACATCTACTCGCTGGGAGCGGTGCTGTACCACTGTGTCGTAGGCAACCCACCGTTGGATCCCTTGCGAAGGCTCGATGGAGATCGGATGCTCCGTATCGCGGACGCCGTGGAACATGCGCACTACCGTGCAAGGCTGCTACGGATGATCGATACCGCCTTGGGGGTCCGGGCGCACGAGAGGCCGCAGTGCATAGCGGATTGGCGGGCACCAGTCGGAGACCGAGAACTCGCCAAAGCGGGCGACGCCGATGCCCAGTACAGGTTCGCCCGAAAGCTCGCCAGCGAGGAGATCGAGCCCGGCTTCGAGTCTGCTTTCTGGTTTCGAATGGCCGCTGGCCAAGGCCATCCCCGGGCTCAGTACCGCCTCCATCGGTTGTTCGAGCTTGGCCTCGGGGTGGCTAGGGATGACATTGCGTCCGAGGGTTGGGAGACCGGCGCGTGGCACAGGTCAGTCAAGGCGCAACATCGGTTGGCCGTAGCTTGTCAAGATGCCGGCGATGACGAAGAAGCGGAGTTCTGGTATAGGGGTGCCGCCCATGCAGCAACGGAACTGGTGGATGTGTTTCGGAACTATGACCGTCTCCAGAGCACTGCTAGCTGGTGTGGGACGTGCCGGACCTCGATGTGGCCAACATCCGTGGATGCAGGGGTCAGACTGTTGCACGTTCTGGAGGCTCTTCTTGATGCACTTCTAGAGGACGAAAGTGAAGAGCTTCCCGACTGCTGCTACGCGAGTGACGGCTCGATACTCTGGGATGCGGTGGTAGAACAGGACCAACAGGCAGTTGCGGCCTTGGTAGCTGCCTTGCATGGGGCCCAAGTTGAAAGCCTAGGGCTTACTGAACCCGCGGCCATTAAGGATGTGGTGGAAGTTGAGGTAGATGCGAGCTACCAATGTGAACGTGGATTGGTAGCGTACGACGATGGCGACTGGGATGCCGCAGTGTCTTGGATCGACCAAGCAGCTGCACAGGGCCACGCGAAGGCGCTCTACGAGCGCTGCGTGATGATCCTTGACCCGGAGCACCCCGACTATGAGGTTTGCGACTTGGCCACGCGCGTCGAACTGGCCATGTCCGACTGCACGGAAGCAGCACAGCGCGGGCTGGCCTGCGCGTCGTCCTTCCTCGACCGAGACATTCAGGCAGGCCGGGACGCGTATGGTCGGCAGGATATCTGGACGGCGGAGGTCGAATTCAGGTGGGTTTCCGAGCGAGGCGATGCAGAGGCTCCGTTCTGGCTCGCGCAGCAGATGGCACTTCGCAGAGCACGGTGGGGCGACGACGAAATGTCGGACTTCCAGGAAACGTGCGAGTGGTTTCGGCGCGCGGCCAGAAACGGCTGCGCCCGAGCTGAAGCTTGGCTGTATGCGCTCTTGTTGGGCCACCTGAGTTACCAGTTCGATATCGAGCAGCACGAGTTGGACGACCTCGGTGCGGAGGGCATGGACTGGTATTGGAAGGCGTCTGCGCGAGAGCCGTCTGAGCAATTCGATCTGGGCCTCCGCAGTGAGGGCGATCTAGACTTGGCGAACAGAAACGAAGCGATGTTCTGGTACGTTCTCGCCGCGCAACAGGGACATGTGGAGGCCCAGTTTCGCGTGGCGGTTCTCGGCTACTGTGGCGTCGTCGACGCGTGGGATTTGGGGCAGTCCTGGGCGTATCTTCCCGATGCTTCTGTAGATCAGCTTGCGACCCAAATGGGGTTCGCGTTCACGCTAGCTGAAGACATCGTGGAGGACCGCACGGATGAAGATTGGCTACGCACGGCAGCCAGCAACGGACACTCGGTGGCGGAAGCCATGCTGCAGGATGCGGGCTCCGCCGGATCGAGCGCAGTGGGCAGCGACATGCCGCACAACGTCTTGTTCGCTGATTTCGCCGAAGAGATGCGTGCAGAGTCGGCCGAATGCGAAAGGGAGCCTCGATTGCTTGAGGCGCTCTACCACTCATACCGCGATGCAGCGAAGGAGATCGGGGTATCGTGGGCAAGGTGTTTCAGTTCCAACGAGGAGATTCAAGCTTGGTACGCCAGCCTGCCGGTGGCGCACTCGGACTAGCGCTTCCTAACCACCTCCCCCGTTCGCGGGTCTCGCGAAACCGGGCCTGACGGGCGCTTGTCCTCTACCGGAGTACCGCCGCCAGCCGCCGGTGACGCCTCCGCCCGTCGTAGCATGTCACGAACGGCGATCTGGTGATCGCCTAGTCGCAGGATGTCATCGACACCGACGAACCCTTGACGCGTCCGACGCCAGCCGTTCTCCGAGCGGACGAACGTCCCGAATCGGCTGCCGCAGTCGGTGAGATAGATTCGCCCGTCGTCGGCCACCGTCAGTTCCAGGTGCCGGCGCGACACGGAGCGATCAGCCAAGCGGACATCGTTGGTTCTGCTTCGCCCGACGAAGAGGGTACGCCGCGCCATCAGCTTCCCTCGGGCGCATCCGGCGTATGCATCGGAACTTCATCCATGGCCGGCCCGACCGTACCAGCTCGCGGGACTCGTTCCCCAAGAAACGCGACTGCCAGCCCAAGCAGCAAGCCAGCGAGGACCACAACCGCCGGCCACAGCCAAGCGGAACGCCGGTAGCTCGCTGGCCGATGGCGGGCGGGCTGCGTCGGTGGTGCGTAGACCACGACGGTGGTGTTGTCCTGCTTATCCTTCGCCCGCTGCTGAACCGCGGCGAGCAGCCGTTGGACGATGGCAGTAGGCGATGAGCCAGCTTCGGCGACTAGAGCGGCAATCTCGTCCTCGCTCAGCGTCTCCAAGCCATCCGTGGCAAGGATGAGCACGTTGCCGTCGGCAAGTTCGACGGGGCGCTCGTGGAAGTCCAGCAAGCGGATGTCGTCACCCGCTATGGCTGATCGCAGTTCGTTGCGGCGACCGTCGCGAGCGAACTCGGCTGCGGTTATCTCGCCCGCTTCCACAAGCTGTGCGAGGACCGGCTTCATGGAGTGGTCCTGATTGAGCCGCGTCAGCGCGGGCCTGCCCGGCCCGCGTCTGCCGGTCGCAGTGCTCAACAGCCACATGGGAGAGTCGCCCACGCTGATCCAGCGCAGACGCCGGCCCGCAATGTGGGCGGCTAGCAGCGTCGTGCCCATGTCCTCTGCGTCCTCGCGCACCGAGGTGTCGCGCATGTCTTGGTTGGCCTGGTCGATCGCGTCCTCAAGGCGTTCCGAAACAGCACCCTTCGATGCGCGGAAGGTGTCGATGAATGCGTCCACCGCGACGCGGCTGGCGAGCGCACCCGCCGAATGGCCGCCCATGCCGTCCGCAACGACCAGGAGCAAGTCGGCGCCTCCATCGGGCCGCGCCTGGGGCTCGACCAGCCAACCGTAGCTGTCTTGCTGTTCGTCACGCGAGCCTTGAAGCTGGCCCGCAGACCAGCCGAGTGCAGCTTCCCGGATCGTCGGTGGGTCATGGTCCCGGGTGTCGTCCTGAGCCGTCCCGGCACAGTCATGGACCTCGCGGCGCAGGTCGTTCATTTCTCGTAGAGCCGGTTGATCAGGTTGTCCAAGCAGTACTGCCCAGAGCGGTTGAGGGCAGATTCCTCTCGCTGCTGAGCGACATGCATGAGCAGGACGAGGACGGCGGAGAGGAGCAGCGCGAGCAAGGTGGTGTTGAACGCAAGGCCTAGGCGGCCGGTGAGCGCTCCCATCCAAGGCTGCAACTGCGCTGGCTCGTTCAGGTCCGGGATGTTGCCAGCCTTACCGAGGGCGAGCGCAATCCCGATCACCGTGCCGATGAAGCCGAGCGTGGGTATCACCCACACGAGATAGCGGATGACGGTGTACTTGAGCTCGATCTCGTGCTGCAGCAGTTCGAGGCTGGAGTTGAGCAGGGAGTTCGCCTGTTCCACGGACCGTCCGGCCTGGAACTGAAGGACGACGCGAGCGATGAGCCTTGGCAGGATCGGCTGATCGGCCCCGGCATCGGCGCGGACGCGGCCGTACACCGCGCCAAGATCCTGCGAGCGCAGCATGGTGCTGGCGTCCTCCGGCAGCAAGCCGAGCCCTAGCTGCCGAAGCTCCGCGTTGCCCTGAGCGAAGCGGATTGCCGCTTCGCTGATCCCCACGCCGAACACGACCCACATGAGGTTCTGGACGGTGAACGGGTATATCCCACTGCCCCTGTCCAACAGGATGGCCGCTAGCGAGACCTCGCCTTCCTCGTACGGCAACAAGAAGCTGAGGATGGCGATGAGGACGCCAGAGAGGACAAGCGCGGTGGCCGCCGACACAAGGCGCAACGTGCCCTCCGCGAGGGGCAAGCGGCCCTGCCCGATCATGGACCGATGGTCAGGCGGCATGGTGTCCGGCGTGCGCTCTCCCTGCCAACACCGTTCTTCGCGCCTCCCGAGTGCTTGCGACTTGGAGCCGGGTGCGAGAGCGCTCGATCAGGCGGCTGCGCGATCAGCAAGTTTGATGGTGATCTGTTTGCCGAGCACTGCGGCGGCCCTATCCAGCGTTAGCAGAGTCACCGACGTGTTTTCCGGGTCTAGCAGCCGAGCTAGCGCGGAACGACTCGTCCCCATGCGACGGGCCATTTCGGTCTTGGTGATGGCCAAATCAGACATCGTCTGACCCACCTGCCACGCTAGGACGCGCTTGACGGCGGCCGCGTGGGTGTCGGCTAGGGACCCATCCTCTTCAAGGAACTCGTCGAGCGTGCTCCCGAGATGGGGATTGCGAGTTTTCGTCATGCGATGACTCCCATTTGCGTTTCCTGTCCAGCGCTAGCGCCATGTCTTGCCGAGGCGTGGCGCGGGTCTTCTTGACGAAACCGTGGACCAGCACGAGTTTCGCATCCTCCACGAAGAACAGAACGCGGGCCGTCCTGTTCGTCAGGCTTGTGCGCACTTCGTGCAGCCCGTTGCCTAATGGCCTGCAGGTTGGCATGCCCATGGGCCAACCGAACTCCACGGCCTTGATGTCCACACCGATCCTGAAGCGGTCCTCCTTCGCCATCGACTTCAGCCATGTACGCACGGGCTCCGCACCGTCCTCGGTACGGTAAAACAAGGCGGACACGCGCTTCGCTACGATCATGGCCCTAAGCGTACCACGAAAGGTACGCCCGAGGGCAAGCTTCTATTTCCATGTCGTCCATGTCCATCGCGACATCCCTCACCGCTGCTCCATACGAAACACCGCCATGCCGTCGCGCCCGTCGCGGCCGACTGCGCCGAGTATTCGTGCGCGTTCGGCGGGGTCCACGATCCGCACGGCGCGGCGTTCATAAAGGGCGCCGTCGATCTTCAGGCGGACGCGGTTGTCGCGGGCGACATTGCGCGGCCACCGCTTGCCGTCGCAGCGGGCGCAGGGGACGTAGAGGTGGCCGTCGGCGACCCACGAGGTGGTCGTCACCGAATGCGGGATCAGATACCAAGTGCGGGTTTGGACGGCGATCTGGCGGCGGCCGTAGTTCGACCAGTCCGGGTTCTGCTCCGCCGCGAGGTCGCCGCCGAGGCGCGTGCCGGGGCGGCGCTCGACGGGATCGATGGGCAGCCAGATGAGTACCAGCCAGATGACCACCAGTGCGCCGACGACGCCGGCAGCGAGCTTTCCGATCATCGCGCCCTCCTCGCGGCGGCCCTATCCCCGCAGCACCGCGCCGGCCCGTTCGCCGGTGAGTTCGTCGTCGCGCAGGATGACGTTGCCGTTGCACACCGTCGCCGCGTAGCCGGCGCCGCGCTGGATGAAGCGGGGCGCGCCGTGCGGGAAGTCGTGGACGATCTGGGGGTGCTTCTCGTGCAGGCCGTCGAAGTCGATGACGTTGATGTCGGCGCGGGCACCCGGCTTCAGCGTGCCCCGGTCCGCAAGGCCGAGAATGCGCGCAGGTGCCGAGGAAATGCGCCGTACGGCCTCGCCTACGGAGTACAGTTTCGCATCGCGGCACCAGTGCGAAAGCACGAAGGTGGCCCAACCGCCGTCCATCACTTGGCTGACGTGGGCGCCGGCGTCGCCGAGGCCGGGGAAGCAATGGTCGCTCGACAGCAGCCGCGCCAGCGCGGTGAGATTCCTGTTGAAGGAGCGCAGGGTGAATAGCGCCTGACCGCGGCTCTCAAGCGCCATGCGCAGGAAAGTCTCTGCGGGTTGCTCTAGCCGTGCCCCGGCCAGTGCCGCGAGGCTGGCCGAAGCGTCGCCGACGTAGTTCGGGCGTTCGCCGTCGCCCATCCAGAACAGGTTCTCCGGGGGCGTGCCCGGGTTCGCCTCCGCTTCGTCCACGAGCCGCGCCCGCGTGTCGGCATCGCCGATGGCGGCCAGTCGGCCGTCGAAGTCCAGCTTGGCGAGTTCGACCCAGGCGGGAGACCGCCACGGCAAGCCGCATTGCAGGCCGGAGATGAAGCCGGTGCCGCGCGGCACGGAGATGGAGCTGATGTCGAGCCCTTCGGCGTGCATGTCATTGAGCATGTCGCGGACGCGCCGGCCGGAGCTGTCCTTGGCGCCGGCGGTGATGCTGAAGAGGATGCGGCCACCCGAGGCGCGGGCTTCCTTGCGCAGGAGTTCCGCCTCGCCCTCGAAATCGCCGCCGAGGTTCAGGACGTTCTGCATCAGACCGCCGGCGGCGCCGACTTCCGCGGCGATGGCTTCGACCTCGTCGTGGCGGGCGTGGGTGCCGGGCACATGGCGGCCGTCCGGCATGTAGTGGCCGAGGAAGCGGTTGGTGGAGAATCCGGCGGCACCCGCGCGCACGGCATCGCCGGCGATCTTGGCGATCTGCGCCTTCTCTTCCGCGGTGGGCTGTTCGGAGGCGCTGCGGTCGCCCATCACGTAGTAGCGGATGGCGCAGTGGCCGACCAGGCCGGTGACGTTGATCGCCGGTTCCAGCGCTTCGAGGGCGTCGAGGTAGTCGCCGTAGTTCTCCCAGGTCCACGGCAGGCCCGACAGGATGGCGCGGCGCGGGATGTCTTCGACGGTCTCCATCATTCCGGCGAGGATCTCGCGATCCTCCGGTTTGCAGGGCGCGAAGGTGACCCCGCAGTTGCCGAGCAGCGCGGTGGTGACGCCGTGCCAACTGATGGGGGTAAGGTGCGGATCCCAGCCGATCTGGGCGTCGAGGTGAGTGTGCAGGTCCACGAAGCCGGGCGTGACCAGCTTGCCTCGGGCGTCGATTTCCTCGGCACCGCGACCGGTCGCCTGGCCGACCGAAGCGACGCGGCCATCGTCCACGGCAATGTCGGCAGAGATCGGTTCGGCGCCGGTGCCGTCCACCACCGCGCCGTTGCGGATCACCAGATCGTGTGCCATTTGCTTCCCTCCTCCGGATGCGGCAGCAAGCAGTTTACTCCCAAGGCGACAAGGGAGTTCTCACAGGACTCCGTGGGACATTGCCTACAACCGACATGGGCGTATGCCGCACGGACATCGGGTGAATGTCAGGCAGGCGGAAGGGGCGATTGACCATTTCGCTGCCGTTTCCAGGCCCCTACGGTAATCCGCATGAGAACGCGAGAAGCAAGCGACCGCTTCGGCAAGCGCCTATTCGCGGAACCCCAGTTCGTCGCCGACCTGCTGCGCGGCTTCGTGCCGTCCGAGATCCTGGGCGACTTGGACTTCGGCACGCTGCGCCCGGTGCCCGCCGAGTTCATCAACCGCGACGGCGACAAGCGGATCGGCGATGCCCTGTGGCTGGCGGATCGGCCGAGCGGCACGAGGGTGCTCGTGCTCGTCGAGCTCGAATCCACGAACCGCCGCCGCATCGCCGCGCGCGTGATGGGCGAGGTCGGCGTGCTCTACGAAAGCCTCACCGACGCGGCAAAGGACCCCGACGGGCACTTCCCCGCCGTGCTGCCGCTGGTGGTGTACACCGGGGAGGGGCGATGGCACGGGGCGGACGACATCGCCGCGACGGTGGACCGCGACGATCCGCTGGCCGCCTTCGTGGCCGGGCGACGCTTCGCGGCGCTTGACGCGGGCCGCTTGGCGTTGGACGATCTGCCACCACGCAACCGGCTGAGCGTGTTCGTCCGCATGCACGCGAGCCCGTCGGCCGACGCATTGGCGACGGACCTGCGCAGTGCCTTCGAGTGGCTCGGGCAGGACGAACGCAGCCTGCGCGACGCGCTGCTGGATTGGGTGTACGCGGTGGTGCTGCCGAGGCGGTTCCCGGCGGCGGATCGGCAGCCTTTCGAGAGATTGGGAGAGGAGGTGACCATGCTGGAAGATCGCGTCAAGCAGTGGACCGAAGAGTGGTACGAGGAAGGCCGACAGCGCGGCGTGGAGCAGGGGTTGCAGCGCGGCGTGGAGCAGGGCATGAAGCGCGGCGTCGAGCAGGGCTTGCAGCGCGGCATCGCAGTCCTCCGCCGCCAGGCATCGCGGCGTTTCGGCCACCCCGCAGGTGAACGCGTGGCCACCGTTCTGTCGGGTGTGACGGATCCCGTGCGCTTCGAACGCGTCGGCGACCTGATCGTGGACTGCGCCAGCAGCGAGGACTTCCTCGGTCGGCTGAACGGCTCGGCCGACTGAAGCGCCGGGGCCGGTAGGCGCCCGTTCGTTCGGAGCGGAGCACGGCTTGAGCCGTGACGGGCGGACGGGCCGGGACGGAATAGCTGTCCGCGCCTTGCCGGTGCTGCTACGGTTGCGGCCCCACAGTCGCCGCGAGCCGCCGCCATGAGCGAGAGCCTTCTCGAACGCCGGAACCGCGCGCTTGGCACCGGCGCGCCGCTGTTCTATCGCCAACCCGTACACATCGTGCGCGGGCAAGGCGTGTCGCTGTTCGCCGCCGATGGCCGGCGGTTCGTGGACATGTACAACAACGTGCCGTGCGTCGGCCATTGCCACCCGCATGTGGTCGAGGCTGTTGCCCGGCAGGCGGGGACGCTCAACGTCCACAGCCGCTATCTGCACGAAGGCATCGTGGAGTTCGCCGAGCGGCTCGCGGGGCGTCACCATGCGGGGATCGAGAGCGTGGTGTGCACCTGCAGCGGCACGGAAGCGAACGAAGTGGCGCTGCTGATGGCGCGGCTGGCCACCGGCGGGCGCGGCATCGTCTGCACCAACGCCGCCTACCACGGCAACAGCGCCGAGGTGCGCAAGCTCACGCGGCCCAAGGACAACACCGGCGAGGTGCGAGCGATCCCATTCCCGGAGACGTATCGATTCGAGGCGAACGAGGACCCGACGGCGTGGCACCTCGATCGGCTGCGCGAGGTGATCGCGAGCTTCGCCAAGGATGGGATTCCCTTCGCCGGGCTGCTGGTGTGCCCCATTCTCGCCAACGAAGGCCTGCCGAACATCCCGCCCGGCTTCATGGCGCAGGCTGCGGAAGTCGTGCGCGGTGCGGGGGGCCTCTTCATTGCCGACGAGGTGCAGGCCGGCGTTTGCCGCACCGGGCGCTGGTGGGGTTACGAGACCATGGATTTCGAGCCGGACATCGCGGTGATGGGCAAGCCGCTCGGCGCCGGGGTGCCGCTAGCGGCAGTGGCGGCGAGTCGCGAGCTGGTGGAGACCTTTCGGCGCGGCACGGGCTATTTCAATACCTTCGCGTCGAGTCCGTTGCAGGCCGCAGCCGGCAGCGCCGTGTTGGACGTGCTGGAAGACGAGGACCTCGTCGGCAATGCCGCTTCGGTTGGCGCGTTGCTGCGCTCGCATCTTGAAGAGCTGCAGCAGCGATGCGAGCCGATGGGCGATGTGCGCGGCCACGGCCTGTTCCTTGGCATCGAATGGGTGGCGGATCGCGCCGCGAAGGAGCCGGATCGAGAAGGCGCGGCGACGGTGGTCAATGCGCTGCGCGACAAGGGCTTCCTCATCGGCCAGGCGGGCGCGTACGGGAACGTGGTGAAGATCCGTCCGCCGCTGGTGTTCTCCGAGGCGGACGCGCAGGCGTTTCTCGCGGCGTTCGCCGAGACGCTCGGCGAGCTCGGCGTGGCTGATTGATGGGCGATGCTTGAAGAGCACCTGCGTGCGGCGCGCGACGCGCTGGCCAACTGGGACCTTGACGTTGCCCGGGTGGAGCGCGTCTCGGTGTCCGAGAACATCGCTTTCCGCGTGGACGACGCCGCGGGACGAACCTACGTCCTGCGCCTGCACCGGCCTTGGTACCACAGCTTGGAGGAACTGATCGCCGAACAGACGTGGACCGCGGCTCTGCGCGCCGCCGGCGTGGATGTTCCTGTGGTGGTGCGTACCCGGACGGGAGAGGGCTACAGCCCGGTGACCGTCGGCGACGAGGTGCGCCAAGCTGGTCTCCTCGAGTGGGTCGAGGGCGAAGTGCTTTACGACGTGATCGACGCTGCCGGGGACGACGAGTCAGTGAAGCGCGATTGCTTCGCTCGCCTCGGCGCGATCATGGCGGAACTGCACGCGCAACCCGTCGCTTGGCAGCCGCCCGCCGGCTTCGCGCGGCATGCATTCGACGCGGACGGCCTGATGGGCGAGCAGCCGTTCTGGGGCCGATTCTGGGAGTCCCCGCATCTCTCGGCGACGCAGCAGGCGCGGCTGAACGCGCTGCGGGGGCGCATCCGGGCGCGGCTTCAGCGTCTGCGTCGCGACGACGGCACGTTCAGCCTGATCCATGCCGATCTGCACGCGGCCAACATCATCGTCCACGGCAAGCGCCTGCATGTCATCGACTTCGACGACGCCGGCTTCGGCTGGCATGCCTACGACTTCGCGGTCGCCTTGTATGGGCATCAGCGCGAGGCGGGCTTCCCGACCGTCCGGGCTGCGCTGATCGACGGCTATCGCAGCGTCCGGCCCGTTGCCGATGAGACCGTAACGCAGATCCCGCTCTTCCTGCTCATCCGCTCTCTGGCGTCGATCGGCTGGACGGCGGCGCGCCCCGAACTCGGCCAGCACGGCCGAACTGCCGCCCTGCTGCGGATGGTGGAGGAACAGCTCCCGAAAGTGCCGGACCTCTGACCCGGCCGAGCGAAACCCGGCTACTCCACCTTCACCGGGGCGAAGTTCGGTGCCCGGCGCTCGACGAACGAGGCGACGCCTTCCTTGAAGTCCCCGCGCGCGAGGCTTTCGTCCATCCATTCGTTGGATTCCACCATGGCCGGGCGCAAGTCCGCGTTCAGATGGCGGTAGATCTGCCGCTTCATCATCATCAGCGAATTCGGCGCCGCCACTTGGCCGATCTCGCGCAGGTACGAGACCGCGTCGCTGACGCATTCGCCCGGTTCGCAGACGCGGTTGGCGAGGCCGATGCGGCCCGCTTCCTCGCCGTCGAAACGGCGCCCGGTCCAAAGGATGTCCAAGGCATTGGCGGGACCGATCAGACGCGGCAGCATCCAGCTCGTGCCGTGCTCGGCAATCAGGCCGCGCTGCGAGAAGGCGGTGGCGAAGCGGGCGCCGCGGTCCACGAAACGCAGGTCGCAGAACACCGCGTAGCTGAAGCCGAGCCCCGCGCAGGCGCCGTTGATGGCGGCGATGAGCGGCTTGCGCAGACCGAGGAAGTAGCTGGCGCCGATCTCGAAGTTGGGGTCTTCGAGCGGGTTGCCGGGGTCCGCGGCGAGGTCCGCGTGGCTGTCGCCGAGTCGGCGACCGGCCTCGCTCATCGCGCCAAGGGCGTTCATGTCCACCCCGGAGCAGAAGCCGCGACCGGCGCCGGTTAGCACGGTGCCGATCACCTCCTCGCTGCGCTCCGACTGGTCGAGCGCATGGCGAATCTCGGCCTGGGTGCGGTCCGTCAGCGCGTTGAGCGTCTCCGGCCGGTTCATGGTGACGACGGCGACGCCGTCGTCCACTTCGTAGAGGATTTCTTCGTACATGGCGGGGTCCCTAGCATCGACGGTGACGAATGCCGTAATGTACTCGATCCGTCGGTTCGCCAAGGGTGTTCGATGGTGCCCTTTCCGTCGGCGGAGGGTCCCAAGCGGCTCGGATTCGCGCTTTCGCAGCCGAGCATTCGTGACGCCCGCGCGCAGGCCGGGGAGGACACGGCGATCATCCGCGCGCGGGCGATGTTGGTCGCCGCATGGGGATGCACGACCGTGCTGCCAATATATCTGCAACGCGCTGCGCGGCGGCAGATTCCAAGCCTTGGCGAACGTCACGCTGGCGGAACAGTCAGGCCCCCGGCAAGCACGAGCACCGAGTTCATGTACACCATCGATTCCGTGCCCCAGTCAAGGCCGATGCGTGCGGTGCAGGTATTCGTCGCTCTGCATCTCGTGCAGGCGGCTGCGGGTGCGCTCGAACTCGCCGGCTAGGCGTTCGCCGCGGTAGAGGGCGTCGATGCCGGCGCCGGCGCTGACGAGCAGCTTCACGTTGCGGTCGTAGAACTCGTCCACGAGGCTGATGAAGCGGCGCGCCTGGTCTTCGCTGGCGGCATCGAAGACCGGCACGGCGTTGACCACCACGGTGGCGAACAGGCGGGCGACTTCGATGTAGTCGTGCTGGCTGCGCGGGCCATCGCAGATGGCGGAGAAGTCGAACCAGACGGTGTTCTCGGCGCAGTAGCGGGCGCGGATCGTCCGGTCGTTGATGAGCAAGTCGACATCCTTCCGGGGGCTTGCGTGGCCTAGGGCGAGGAAGCTGGCGAGAAGGGCGTCCGCATCGCCGTCGCTGCGGTAGATGCCTTCCCGGCGCAAGACCTCGAACCGGTAGTCGGTCTCGCCCCCCACCTCGATGACCTCCGTGTGGCTCTCGATCAGGTCGATGGCGGGCAGGAAGCGGCGCCGCTGCAGGCCGTTCTCGTAGAGCTTGGACGGTTCGGTGTTCGATGTGGCGACGAGGGTAACGCCGCGCTCGAAGAGGCCGCGCAGCAGTTCGCCGAGGATCATCGCGTCGCCGATGTCCGAGACGTAGAACTCGTCGAAGCAGAGTACGCGGGCCTCTTTGGCGAAGCGTTCGGCGGTGGCTTGCAGGGGGTCGACGCGGCCAGCGAGAGCGCGCAGCTCGTCGTGGACCCGACGCATGAAGCGGTGGAAGTGCAGGCGCCGCTTGTCTGGGAACGGCAGCGAGTCGTGGAAAAGGTCCATCAGGTAGGTCTTGCCGCGCCCGACGCCGCCCCAGAGGTAGAGGCCCTTGACGGGCGCCGGTGCGCGCCGCAGCAGGCGCCCGAAGACCGAGTTCCTTGCTTCGGAACGCGCATCGATCAGGCGGGCACGGAGGTCAGTGAGGCGGTTCGCCAGCTCGGTCTGGTCCGGGTCGCTCGCGAAGCCGCGCGCGACGTTCTGGGCATGGGCTTGCGCCGGGGTCGGCAGGGCGGACATGGCGGCGAACTATAATCGCCCGCATGAGCCTTCCGCCCCGCGAGCCCCAAGTGCTGGAACGCCTGCTGCGCTACGTCGCGCTGCCGGTGCTGGCCGGCATCGCCATCGGCTTTGCGGCGCTTTGGATGATGGAACGCGACGGGGCGTCTGTGCCGGCATCGCTGCCTGGCGGAACCGGATTCGCCGAAGCGGTAGCCCGCGCCGCTCCCGCAGTGGTGAACGTGTTCTCGCAGCGCACGCCCACGGGCCTGTGCAGCTACCCGGAGTTCCGCGCCTTCTGCGAGCGTATGAACCGCAATCGTCGGGCGCAGGGCTCGCTGGGCTCCGGGGTGATGATGCGCCCGGACGGCCACATCATCACCAACTACCACGTCATCGCCGCCGGGGACGACATCGTGGTGGCCTTCAACGACGGCAGCCAGGCGGCGGCGGAGCTGGTGGGCACGGACCCGCAGACGGATCTTGCTGTGCTCAAGGTGCAAGGCGAGAACTTCCCCACCATCGAGCGCACCGCTGCCGAGAGCGCCCGCATCGGCGACATCGCCATGGCCATCGGCAACCCGTTCGGCATCGGCCAGGCGGTGTCGCTCGGCATCGTCAGTGCCAAGGGCCGCTACGACGTGCGAAGCCCGTACGACGATTTCATCCAGACGGATGCCGCCGTCAACCCCGGCAACAGCGGCGGCGCGCTGGTGGACGCCGAGGGGCGGCTGCTCGGCATCAACACGCTGATCTACAGCCGCAGCGGCGGTTCCGACGGGGTGGGGCTGGCGATTCCGGTCGAGCGGGCGGTCGCGGTGCTCGATGAGATCGTCGAACACGGACGGGTGCTGCGCGGCTACCTCGGCGCGAATCTCTCCGAGCTGCAGGACGGTCGGCGGGGATTGCAGGTGGCGAGCGTATACGTCGGCATGCCGGCCCACGCGGCCGGTTTGCTGCCCGGCGACGTGCTGCTCTCCATCAACGGCGAGCCCGCCGACAGCGTCTCGGAGGTCATCCGCCAGATCGGCGAGACCGCGCCCGGCAGCAAGCTCGCAATCCGTTTCGTGCGCAACGGCGCGGTAGGTCTGGTGCATGCGACCGCCGGCGTGCGGCCACCCGATGGCTGAGCGCCGTGCCGCGCAGGTCCAAGCCGCCCTGGAGCGCGTGCTGCCGGCTGGCGACGACGTTCTGGCCGAGGCCATGCGCTACGCCGTGCTGGGCGGCGGCAAGCGCATCCGTCCGCGTCTGGTGTACGCCGCTGGCAGCGTTGCGGGCGCCGAGACGCGGCATCTGGACCAGGCGGCCGCGGCGGTGGAACTGCTGCATTGCTATTCCCTCGTCCACGACGACTTGCCGGCCATGGACGACGATGACCTGCGCCGCGGGCGTCCGTCCGTGCATGTGCGCTTCGGCGAAGCGACGGCCATTCTGGCGGGCGATGCCTTGCAGGCGCTGGCATTCGAGGCCGTGGCGCACGAGGACCTGCCGCCGACCGTCGCCGCCAACTGGACCCGGCTGCTCGCCAAGGCGGCGGGCTTTCGCGGCATGGTCGGCGGGCAGATGCTGGACCTTGCCGGAGAACAGCGCGCCCTCGCGCATTCGGAACTCGAAGCCATGCATCGGCGTAAAACGGGAGCGCTGCTGCATGCCGCGGTGCTGATGGGAGCGGTCGGCGGCAACGCATCCGCGGCCGAGGTGGAGGCGCTCAGTCGGTTCGGCGCAGAGATCGGTCTCGCGTTCCAGATTCGCGACGATGTGCTGGACGCGACGGCAGAGACGACCGTGCTAGGCAAGCCCCAGGGTTCGGACGCGCGGCAGGGAAAATCGACCTATGTGAGCGTATTCGGCCTCGACGCGGCGCGCACCGAAGCGGAGCGGCGGCTGCGCAACGCCGGCGACGCGCTCGCGACCATCGGCGACCGCGCAGAGGACCTGCGCGAGATCGCCCGCTTCGCGGTTCTGCGGGAGAGCTGAAAGTGCCGGACCTGCTGAGACCTTCCGAACTGGCTACGAGGGGTTGGACCGATCCGGCGGGAGGCTGGCCCGGCGAGGACATCTGGCGCGTGCTGAACTGCGCCCGCGATGGCGACGCGAACGGCTTGCGGGCCTTGCTGCAGCGCGATCCGACGCTCGTCCATGCGGCGTACTGGTACTGCCCGCCGCTGCACTTCGCCGTGCGCGAGGGCCACGTGGCGGCGGCGCGGCTGCTGCTCGAGGCCGGGGCGGACCTCTTCCACCGCAACATCTACGCCCAGGAAACGCTGCTGCAGATGGCGCTTGATCGCGGGCATGAAGCGATGGCGGCGCTGCTGCGCGCGGAGTTGGACCGGCAGGCAGACTCGACGGGTGCGCTGCACCCCGTTCACGAAGCCGCCGGCCAAGGCGATGCCGAATCGCTGGCCCGCCTGCTCGCCGCCGATGCACGGCTCGCCGAGCGTGGCGATGCGTTTGGCCGGCGACCGTTGCACTACGCGGTGCAAGCCGGCTCGGGCGCGGCCATTGATGCGCTGGTCGATGCGGGTGCGGACGTGGATGCCCTGGGCTTAAGCAGCGACGACCGGCTCGGCGGCCCCGGATTCCGGCCCGTGGCCTCGGCGCTGTGGAAGCACCCGTATTGGGATCAGCGCAACGACTACGGCATCGCCCGGCGATTGCTGGCGCATGGTGCGCGCTATTCCGTCACCATCGCCGCGGCGCTCGGCGACGAAGGCCGCGTGCAGGAGCTGCTGCGCGACGATGCGGCGCTGGCGAACGAGCCGGAGCTGTGCGGCAAGCGGCCGCTATCCGCCGCTGCCGAGCGCGGCCACGAGGGCATCGTTCGCCGACTGCTCGACGCCGGGGCCGATCCGCGTCTGCCGGAAGGCCCCAACTGTCCCGGCGGCCATGCGCTGTGGGCGGCGAGCAGGTTCGGCCATTCGCGCATCGCCGAGCTGCTCCTCGACGCCGGCGCGGACCCCAACGCGCCGATGGAGTCCTCCGGCACGCCGACGAGTTCCGCCAAGGACGCGGCGATGCGCGACCTGCTTTGCCGGCGCGGTGGCGTCGTGCCGTTCTATCAGCATGTTCTGGACGATGATCGCGACACCGTCGCGGCGCTGCTCGACGCCGCGACGGTGGACGAGAGCGGGGTTGTCGAAGGCTTCACTCTGGCGACGATGATGGGCCACGAGGCCATGCTGCGGCTGCTTCTCGAACGCGGTCTGCGGGTGCCGGATGTCGTCACCTCGTGCCAGACGTATCTGTGGCGTTCGCTGCCGCTCGCACGGCTGCTGCTGGAGCACGGCATGGCTGCCAGTCTGCCGAACTGGCAGCGCGTGACGCCGCTGCACTACATGGCAGCGAAGGGCGACATCGAGTGCGCCAAGCTGTTTCTCGAGTTCGGCGCCGATCCCAACGCCGTGGACGAGGAGTACCGCACGACGCCGCTCGGCTGGGCCGCCCGCGAGGGGCAACTGGACTTCGTGGAGTTCGGACTCGGCAGGAACATGGAGCCCGTGTTGCCGGATGTGCCCGATTGGGCGCAGCCGCTCGCATGGGCCGAGCGGCGGGGCCACGCCGCCGTTGCGGATCTACTGCGCACGGCTGTGAACCGGGCGGACTAGGCCGACGGCTTGCGTCCGTTCAGGCGGCCGAGCAACTGCTGCCCGGTCGCGCAGTCCAGGATCAGGTGCGCCGCTCGGTCCAGTTCGGCCGGATCGTCCGCGCCGCGCAGCGCGGCATCCAGCCGGCGACCCCAGTCGGTGCCGAACCGATGCGCTGCCTGCCGCACCAGCATGGCGCGCTGCCGCGCCGCGCCCTGGGCCACGCCTCGGGCCATGCCCTCCTCGCGGTTGCGCTCCATTGCGCGGCGGATGTTCGTCTCCAGCGTCGGCAGTCTTCCCATCGTCTCCTCCGGTGCTCTCGTTTCGTCGTGGTACCAGGATGCGCTCGGGTCCGGTTGCGCCAGCGCATGGAACCAGTCTACAAGGTCCTGCAACAATCGCGACTCATCCTCGTCCGCGAGGTCGAGCCAGCCGCGCACCTCGGCCAACAGTCGCATCGCCTCAGCCTCCGACGATGCGAAGGTCAACCGCGCGAACGCGCTGAAGCGATTTTGCGACGGCGGATGCTCGCTCGCCGCCTCGCTCGCCGCCTTCTCGAGATCAAGCAGCAGGTAGCGCAGCCCGGCAATCGCCATCGGCACCGCGCACGACTCCACCAGCGCCGACAGGTCCGCCGCTTCGCGCCACGCCTCATCGCCGGCGAAGACGACGATCGCGAGCAGTGCCGGGAACCGGCCGTCGACGTCGCGCAGGTCGGCTCGCAGCGCTTCGTAGAGCATCCCCGTTTGGGTGCTCATGCGGGCAGCCATGCGTCGGCCCGGCACGCTCTGGTGTTCCGCCATCACCAGCAGGCGGCGACCAGCGGCGCTTGTTTCGTGGGAGGTCGGGTGGCTTGGCCGGAGGCGAACCCGACACCGCGGCAGCGAAACGTCGGGCCGGCTATGGGCGCGTATGCTTCGCTTTCCGCCCGCAACGCGCCTCCCGGCCAAACGAGTAGACCACTTCCAGATGAAGCACGCCGTTCCCCTCGCCGCCTTCGCCGCTTTCTGCGCACTCGTCGGCGCCACCATCGCGCTGCCGTTCGACGGCCCGCTGTGGGCGGGCGCCATGGTCGGCGCCGCGGTCGGCACGCCGCCGCTGTGGCTGCCACGACTCATGCGCGGGATGGACTTCGGGCGGGTCACCGAAGTCGTCTGCCTGATGCTGGTCATCGCGGTCTCGGTGGCGATGTCGTTCTGCGCCCTGCTGCCCACCCTCGCCGACGCGCCAGTGCGCGTCGAGGAGGCCGTCCCGCTGTTGCTGGTCGCGCCGGCGCTGTACGCCATCTACATCCTGTTCAACCGTCTAGCCGCGGCAGCGCGCAGCCCATCGGTCGCCGAGCGCGTTGCGGCGGCCCTGTCCGGGCCGCCGATGGCACTCACGCTGGCGCTGGCCGCCACCCTCGCCACGGGCGCGGTGCTGCTCATCGACTACGTGGGTCTGCGCAGCCCTGCGCTCGCTCCCTTCGCCGCCAAGTTCACGGAGCGCGGCATCATCCCGCCGATGACCATCGCGCTCTTCTTCTGGGGACTGCTGCTGCTCGCCAACAAGGCCTGGGTGCTGTGGCGCGAGCGGCGGCTGATGCATGGCAGGCGCGGCGCCGCGCAGAAGTCGGAGCTGATCCAGGCGCTTCGCCAAGCGGCCGGCGGCGGCGAGCTGGCGAGCGACGACGAGTTCCTGAGCCTCGTCTGGCGCAAGTCGGCCGACTTCTACGTCCTGCCGCGCTACATCAACTGGGCGATCCCCATCCTCGGCTTCATCGGCACCGTGCTCGGCATCTCGCTGGCGGCGGACGGCATCCAGAGCATCATCAGTTCGCGCGGGAGCCTTGCGGACCTGTCCAGCGAACTCGGCCAGGCCATCGCCCCGCTCGGCATCGCCTTCGATACCACGCTCATCGCCCTGTCGCTGAGCGTTTTCCTGACGCTGCTGCAAACCGCGCTGCAGCGCTGGGAGGACAATGTGCTGGTCGGCTACGAGAGCCTTGTACGTGGCGCGGCCGGCGAGGGGGCCGTCTGAGCGCCAGCAACGCCCACACCGAGCAGGAGTCCAGCGGCACGCCGATGGTGGAGATCTTCGGCGGCATCTTCGCGCTGCTGCTGGTGCTCTTCCTGCTGATGAACCTGCTGTCGCAGGCGGCGCTGGCCGAGCGCCTCGAAGCGGCCGCGGAAGAGGGCCTGTATCGCGTCGGCTGGGGGGCGAGCGGCGCCGGCTTCGTGGTGCTCACCTTCGCCGACGAGCTGCGCATCGTGGAGAACGGCGACACCGTCGCCGCCGGCGAGCTCTGCCACCCGGGCAGCCCGTTCGTGTACTACGTGCGGCGCATCTACCAGGGCGAGCGGCAGCAGATCATCTTCGCGATTCTGCAGGACGGCGTGGGCACGATGGCCGAGGCGCGCAACTGCATCATGCGGGTGCTGCCGGCGGACAGGCCGGTCACCGTCGGCTGGATCATCGCCAACGACGAACTGCTGAAGTCCGTCTCGCTCGGCGACATTCCGGCCTACGTGCGCCAGGCGACGCTGCCCGCGGCCCCGCCCGGCCAGACGCCCTGAATCCCCGTGGCCTCGCTCGCACCGCGCCGTACCACCTTCCCCGCGTTCGCCGGCGTCGCTTTGGCCGACATCCTCGCCAACAGCGTCGCCATCGTCATCATCATGATCGTCGTCACGCTGCTGACCCGCTACGAGCAGGAGCAGGACAAGCTGGAACAGGCGCAAGACGTGGGCGTGCTGCTGAGCCGCGAGATCGCCGGCTCCTTCGTGATGAACGCGCTGCCGACCAGCGCTCCGGCGCAGCTGCACGACTACGTCTCCTCGCCCTTCGACCGCAACCCGCAGCACCAGACCATGCCGATCATCGAACTGCACGACGGCCATCTGCGGGACTTCTACACCGGGACGGTCTACCCGCGCGAAGAACTGCTGCGCCCGGACAACGCCCTCGATGCCTATCTGGGCAGCCTGGCCCCGGAGCAGCTGCTCGCCACGCGCGTCGACGTATACGGCATCGCCGAGTTCTACATCGCCATGTCGATCTTCAAGGCGCACGGGCTGCAGCCGCGGCACTGGCACTTCCTCGGCCCGCAGGGCACGCCGGCGCATGGCCAGGCGGGAGGCCGTTGGCTGGTGCGCGCCCCGCGCGGCGCGCCCGCCGACGAAGCTGCCGGCCTGGGCCAAGGCGCCGCGCGGCAAGGGGGGGCCGTGGGCGGCCCGACCAGCGACGACCAAGCCTTGCCGGAGGATGTGGCCGTGGCGCGTTTCGGCGGCTTCGACATCCACTATCCGCACGATCCGCTGGCCCGCAGCCAAGCCGGCGGCGCGGGCGATTGGGGCAGCCCGGCGAACGCGCAGGAAGAGCCCCTCGACCTGCCGGGAGGTGCCGCCGGCGGCGAATCGCGCGCGGAGTCGGCCAGCGAACAGGCGCCGCGGGCGCTGGGCCAGCTGCCGAACATCGAAGGCAACCGCTTCCGCGCCGCCGTGCCGGCGGCGACCCGCTCCGGCATCGCCCTCGGCGAGAACTTCCCCATGCGCGACATCCTGCGCGGGTTGTTCGCCTACATGGCCGAACTGCAAGCCGCCGCCGACGCCGGTCAGCCTTCGCAGCTGCCGCGTTACGATTTCATGAGCGATGTCATCGCCCGCGCCGCGCGGCTGCCGCCGCCCGGTGCCGCCGAAGAGGCCGCGCTGAGGAGCCTCGAGTTCCTCATGGAAACGCCCCGCGCTCGCAGCGAGGACGGACTCGATCTGGTTCCGCAGCGCGACGCCGCCACCCGCGGCCAGGCGCTCCGCGCATTCCAGAACGAGCCGCTCGGTCGCCTGCGCTGGCTGCACGACGCGGCGCAGCCTGAGCCCGCGCACGAAACGGACCCCGCGGTGGTCACGCTGCGCCTCGGCAGCCATGCGGAAGTCCACACGGGACTGCGCATGGAGCTCGAGCCGGGCGGCGTGCTGCTGATGCCCGAGATGCCCGGCAGCGACGGCGCCGCCGGCGTTGCCGACGACGCTGCCGCGCTCGGTTGGCGCGTGGTCACGGTGGTCGACGCGGCGCGCTCGGACTTCGTCACCGGCTTCGTCTACGCGGGCCTCGACCGGGCCGGGCGATTGCTGCTGCCGGTGGACGAGAACGCCATCGAAATGAACGGCTTGCGCGTCGAATCTCGTTTTCCCGGCGTCGCCCTGCGCAGCGAGTCCTGGCGACTGCTGTTCTACGGCACGGTCGGGGCGCTGTTCGCGGCGGGCGTCGCGGCACGGTACTGGCGCCGGTCGGCGTGAAGCGAGCCCGCTGGTTCGCCGCCGCGGCCCTGGTCTGCGCGCTCGGCGCCATCGCCAAACTGTGGCCGCTGTGGCGCGACTTCGACACGGCCGAGGTGCGCCTCGCCGCGGCCGCCGAGCCGAGCGCCGCGGGTGCCAGACTCGACGCGGTGCTGCTGCGCCACCTGAGCCATTTCTCGTACCTGCGCGCCTTCGACCGGGTGCTCGCCGCCGGGGCGCGGCAGACGCGGATAGCGCACCCGGTGCTGCTGGACCGCTGCGAAGTCCGCCAAGGCGACTTCAACAAATTCGCCGGCTGGCGCCCGTTCCACCCCGAGGCGGACTCCGATGCCCCCGGCCAGCCGGCGGACTGGCGCCACTTCAGCAACACCAAGGAGCACGCGATCAGCGGTCGCCTGGACGGCCCGGCGAACGGCGTGACCTGGTACGACGCCTACGCGTATTGCCGCGCCGCCGGCGGACGCCTGCCGGATGCTGACGAGTGGATCGCCGCCGCCGCCGGCCGGCCGCAGCGCCTCTACCCTTGGGGCGACGACTTCGACCCCGCGCCGTGGCCGTACCTGGACCCGCTGCTCAACGCCGCCCGGCCGTGCGCGCAGCAGCCGCAGACCAATACCCCCGCGGGCTTCGCCGACATGGGTCAGAACGTCTCCGAGTGGGCGGTGGACGGCGACCGGCCCGCGGTCATGGGCGGCAACGCCTACAACGCGCCGCGCGAGATCTACGCGCTGGCGGCGATGTACCGCACGGCGCCGGCGGCGTTCCGCTCGCCGTACCTCGGCTTCCGCTGCGCCTTTGATCGGCCACCGCCTGCGACGCCCTGGCGCACCGAGCCGGACGTCGCAGCCCTGCAACCGGGGGAGTACTCGATCGGCCTGCCCGCCGACGCCCGCGTGCCGAGCCTGCTCGCGGCGCTGCCGCGGGATCGCATCGACCTGATCGGGCGCATCTTCGATGAGCCCGAGACGGTCGCGGGCGAACTGCATCTCACGGTTCGCGAGATCACGCGGCGCGAATACGCCGCCTTCCTGCGCGACCCGTTCGTCGCCATCGGACTGCACGCCGAGGACGGCCAGCCAGCGGATCATCGCCACCGGCCGCCGGACTGGGATGCGCAAATGCGCGACCAGGAGCTGCCGGTGGTGAACGTCGACTGGTGGTCCGCGTATGCTTTCGCTTCGTGGGCCGGCGGGCGCCTGCCCACCGCGGAAGAATGGGAGAACGCGGCCTCCGGACAGGGCCGGCGCCTCTACCCGTGGGGCGATGCGTTCGCGGCAGCGAGCCCCGTTACCGGCGAGCGGGCGCTAGGCGGCCCGCAGCGGACCGCGTCCGAGAGCGGCGACGCGACGCCGGACGGGCTGCTCGGCTTAGGGGGGAATGTCTCCGAGTGGACCCGCAGCGTATCGACCGCGGCCGGCAGCTACGCGATGATCGTCAAGGGCGGCAACTACCTGCTTCCCGGCACGGCGACGGCGCGCTTCGATTACCGCAACCACGTCGCGCCGGGCTACCGCTCGCCGACCATCGGTTTTCGCGTGGCCTTCGATCGGCCAAGGTAGGGGGTGCGGATTGCGTCGCCATGCGTTCTCTTGAGCGACGCGCCATCGGGCCACCTACGACCGGTCCTGCTGTCCCCGACGCCGAAGCTCGGCGAGTTCGGCTTCGGCCGCAGACGCCCGCCGCTCTGCCGCCGCCGCCCGTTGTTCCGCCATTGCCGCCCGTTGCTCCGCCTCACCCGCCCGTTCCTCCGCCGCCTCCCGGGCTTCGAACTCCTCGCCGAGGTCGCGCAGATCCTTGCCCGTCTCCGGGTCGTGGATGCGCAGCATGTCGTCTTCGGAGCGCAGCTCAAGCCCCAGCACCACGCTGGGGTACACCAGCGTACCCGGCAGCGGCTCGATGTCCTTGTAGGCGCCGCCGCAGAGCCATTCCGCGGAGATGCAGCCCGGAATGTCCTCGCCGAACGGGTCGAACATCCAGTACTCCTCGATGCCCCACTCAGCGTAGGCATCGCGCTTCGGGCCGAGATCCTTGTCCGAGGTGGTGCCCGACAGCACTTCCAGCACGAACGACGGAACCGGCTCGCCCTCGAACAGCTTGTACGAGTTGCGCTTGCGTCCGTGCGGATCCAGATCCCCTGCGCCAAGAGCCACGAAGATGTCGGGCGCGAGGCCGCTCTCGCGCCGGCGCGGGTAGATCAGCATGTCGCTGCCCGCGAAGGCATCCGGGATGCGCCGACGCAGAAACGCCTTGAGCACCGGGAATGCGTAGAAGATCTGATCCGCTTGATCGTCGTTCTGTGCCAAGGGAGCACCGTCGCTGTACGCGTAGCCGTCCTCGTCGTAGGCGACATGGGGCAGTCGCGGCGTGCCGTCCGCCGCGAGCAGCACCCCGTTGAGTTGCCTTTGCCGCCGCTGGCTGTCGTCCATGTCGCTACCGTACCACCGCCGATGCTTGAAGAGTCTGTGTTTTCGCTGGGCAAATGCTGTCGCAAGCAAGTGGGATTGTCGCGAACAATTGGCGCGATCTCGGCGCACTACAGCGCCGTGCGCCCGTAGCCGGCCTCGCTCGCGTAGCGCATGCGCTCGAAGTCCGCGCCGGTGTCGCCGCTCTTGCCGAACGGGTCGTCGAGGCCGCAGAGCGTCGCGAACACCGGCGGGTTGCGGTCCACGATGCGCTGGTCGATGTCGTCGTAGCGTTCCAGCGGACGCATGAAGAAGCGCACGTCGGCATTGTGCAGGGAGGTGCGCCGACCGGGCGCTTGGCGCGGCATCGAGCCGTGCCATGAAGCGCCGTGCCAGAAGGCGATGGAACCCTTGGGCATCTCGATCGTCACCGTGCCGTCGCGGCCGGTGCCCGGCGGCACCTGGCTGCGCTTGCGGAAGCTGCCGGGCAGGATCACCGTGGGGCCGGCGGCGAGGTCGAAGTCGTCGATGGCCCACACTGCGGTGGCTTCCAGACAGTACTCCGGGAACGGCTCGGCGACGCGGGAGGCGCCGTAGTCCGCATGCAGGCCCGGGTGGGTGTCGAGACCCGGGCCTTTGACGATGGTGTCCGACTGGTAGAGCACGCAGCCGCGGCCGAGCAAGTATTCCGCGAGGGTCAGCACCCAAGGGTGGATCGCGGCCTGCTCCCACAGCGGACCGCGGCGCAGCAGCATGGTAGCCCGGAAGCCCGAGTCGGGCGGCGCTGCGTCGTGGTTGCGATGCGTCTCGGCGCGCAGCTCGTCGGCGAAGTCGGTGGTGAAGGCGTTGCGGAGTACGGCGTAGCCGGTGTCGTCGAGCGCTTCGATGTGCCCCTCGAGCCCGAAGCCCGCCGCTCGGTGGTCGATGTCGGGGTTGTTGACCGTGCGCCGCGCCAAGTGGTCGTGCAGCTCGCGCAGAACGGTGGCGGTGCCTGCGGGCGGCTCGCGATGCCGCAGCGCCTCGGGTGCCCGTTCGCCGGCCAGGTAGCGGTATTCGCGATGCGCCCGGCCGGCAGCCTCGGCATCGTCGCCACGCACGGTCCAGCAGAACGGCAGGGCGCAGTTGTAGTCCGCGGTCTCGTGGAGATCGGCATTCGGGTCCGCTGCGGCCTCGACTTCCACGGCATCTCGCGACAGCCGCAGCGTGTAGCCGATGCTGGTGCGGCCGCCGGCCAGATGCGGCGGCGGGGCGCGGAGCGTTCTCGCGACGCTGAACGGCGTGGCCGAGAGCGCCGCCGCGCGCTCTTCGAGGAATCGCTTCGCCGCCGCAAGCCAAGCGGGCGATGCGTACTCCACGCGCTCGGCCAGCGGTGCGGCGAGGTTCGTCTGCGTCATGCTGCGCTCCCACGGGTGCTAGGGCCGCGGACACCTTCCGTCACCCCGGCGGTGTCGTCAAGCCCGCTGCCGGCTGAGGATGGAGAGAACGTCCGCCACGTTCTCCGTTGCGCCGCGCTAGCGACGCGCCTACGCTTAGCCGCCCTGCAACGCCACCGAAGGGCGCAACCGCGATGTCCGACTACGAAACCATCCTCTACGAAGTGGACGGCAGCCTCGCCACCGTCACCATGAATCGGCCCGACAGCCTGAACGGCATCACCCACACGATGATGCGCGAGCTCTACGAATGCCTGAACGTCGTTGCCTTGGACGAGCGCGTGCGGGCGGTGCTGTTCACTGGCGCCGGACGCGGCTTTTGCCCGGGCGTGGACCTGAAGGCGGCGACCAGCGGCGACAACCAGGAGCCGAACCGGCGCGAGTACTTCCACATCACCACGCTCCTGCACGAGATGCCCAAGGTGACCATCGCCGCGGTCAACGGCGCCTGCGCCGGGGCCGGATTCGGCTGGGCCTGCGCCTGCGACCTGCGCTACGCCAGCGAGCGGGCGGTGTTCAACTCGGCGTTCCTCGGCGTCGGCATCTCCGGCGACATGGCGGGCCCCTGGCTGCTGCCGCGCATCGTCGGCGCCACCAAGGCGCGGGAGCTGTTCTTCAGCTCGCAGAAATTCGGCGCCGACGAGGCCGAGCGCATTGGACTGGTGCTGAAGACCTTCCCGGAGGAGACCTTCCGCGACGAAGTGCAGGCGATCGCGGAGCGCCTGTCGAAGTCCGCGCCGCTCGCCATCGGCGAGATGAAGAAGAACTTCATCAACGCCGAGAACATGCCCCTGCGCGACTACATCGAGGTCGAGACCGAGCGCCATACCCGCACCGGCGGCAGCGAGGACTCCCGGGAGGCGTTCCGCGCATTCGTCGAGAAGCGCGAGCCGCGCTTCCAGGGCCGCTAGGCGCGCGGGTTCTGCCGGAGAGCGGCATGGCCGACCCGGCCGACAGGCGCGCCGCCCGCGCCCGAGAGATTGCCGCGCGGCATCGGCAGCGCGTCGGCGGCGTGTTGCAGGCGCTGCTGGAGATCGTCGCGGAGCAGGGCTACGTGGACCGCGATCAGGAGCGCGCAGTCGCCGATGTGTTCAATCTCACCCGCGCCGAGGTGCGCGGCATCGTCTCCTTCTATCACGACCTGAAGACCGAACCCCAACCGCCACTCGCGGTGCGGGTATGCCAGGCCGAGGCCTGCCAGGCGGTGGGTTCCGCGGCGCTCACCGAGCGGCTCGAGGCGCATCTCGGCATACGCCTCGGCGAGGCGAGCGAGACTGCGGCGCTCGATGCGGTGTACTGCCTGGGCCTCTGCGCGCAAGGCCCTTCAATGACCGTGAATGATCGACTCGTGGCGCGCGCGGACCGCTGCGATCTGGCCGCGGAGCTCGAGCAGTGACCACGGTCTACGTGCCGATGGACGCCTCCGCGGTCGCCGCCGGCGCGGATGCCGTGGCGACCGCCTTCGCCCTGCGCGGCACGAACGTGGTGCGCAACGGCTCGCGGGGACTGTCGTGGGGGGAGCCGCTGGTGGAAGTCGCGGCGGAAGCGAGTTCTCCACGGCGCCTGTTCGCTAATGTCGCCGCGGGCGATGTCCCGGCGATCCTGGAGCAAGGCGCCAGGCATCCGAACCATCTCGGCCGACTCGACGAGATCGACTATCTCCGCACCCAGACGCGCCTGGTTTTCGACCGAGTGGGCGACGATGCGCCGCTCGATCTCGCCCCGACAACGGTGCTCGAAGACTGCGTGACCGCCGTCCCCGAAGACCTCATCGGCCAGATCGAGACTTCGGGCCTGCGCGGCCGGGGCGGGGCCGGCTTCCCGGCGCACATCAAGTGGCGCACCGTCTTCGACACCCCCGCCGAGCAGAAGTACCTGGTCTGCAACGCGGACGAGGGCGACTCCGGCACCTTCGCCGACCGGCTGCTGCTCGAAGGCGACCCCTACCGCCTGATCGAAGGCATGACCATCGCCGGCTTCGCCACCGGCGCCACCAAGGGCTACGTCTACCTGCGCTCCGAATACCCCATAGCGAAGCGGGTCTTCGAGGCCGCCTTGCAGCGCTGCTATGCCGACGGGCTGCTCGGCCAGGACATCCTCGGCAGCGGCCGCGCTTTCGACTTGGAGCTCTTCATCGGCGCCGGCGCCTACATCTGCGGCGAAGAGACGTCGCTGCTCGAAAGCCTCGAAGGCAAGCGCGGCCAGATCCGCGCCAAGCCGCCCGTGCCGGCCATCGCCGGCCTTTTCGGCCAGCCGACTTTGGTCCACAACGTCATCTCCTTCGCCGCCGTGCCCGCGATCATGCGCATCGGCAGCGCGGCCTACGCGGAGCTCGGCGTCGGCCGCTCCGCCGGCACCATGGCCTTCCAGCTAGCCGGCAACGTCGCCCGCGGCGGTCTCATCGAAGCGCCCTTCGGCATCACGCTCGGCGAGGTCGTCCATGGCTACGGCGGCGGCACCCGCAGCGGCCGCCCGGTGCGCGCGGTGCAGATCGGCGGCCCGCTCGGCGCGTATCTCTCCCCGGCCGAGTTCGACACGCCCCTCACCTACGAGGCGATGGCGCAGCTCGGCGCCGGCATCGGCCACGGCGGCATCGTGGTGTTCGACGACCAAGTGGACCTCGCGGCCCAGGCCCGCTATGCGTTCGAGTTCTGCGAGATCGAATCGTGCGGCAAATGCACCCCCTGCCGGATCGGCTCTGTGCGCGGCAAGGAGACCATGGACGCGGTGCTCGAAGCGCGCGCCGAAGGTCGCGCCACGGGCGAAAAATTGACTATTATTGAAGACCTTTGCGAGGTGATGGAAACCGCCAGCCTGTGCCAGATGGGCGGCATGACGCCGATCCCGGTGCTGAGCGCGATGCAGCGGTTTCCCGAGGACTTCCAGCCATGACCATCGCCATCGCGGACTACGGCACGCCTGCCGCCCGGCCCAATGGCGAGGGCGCCGCTGCCGCCTGCGAGCTGACCATCGACGGCCACCGCGTCACGGTCCCCGCCGGCATGTCCATCCTGCGCGCCGCCCGCCAAGCCGATCTGCCCATCCCCAAGCTCTGCGCCACGGACAACGTCGCGGCGTTCGGCTCGTGCCGCGTCTGCCTGGTCGAAGTCGAGGGCCGGCGCGGCCTCATCGCCTCCTGCACGGAACCGGTGCAGGACGGCATGGTGGTGCATACCCAGACCGAGCAGGTGGCCCGCGTGCGCAAGGGCGTGCTCGAACTCTACATCTCGGACCACCCCCTCGACTGCCTCACCTGCGCCGCCAACGGCGACTGCGAGCTGCAGGACATGGCCGGCGCCGTGGGCCTGCGCGAAGTGCGCTACGAAGACGGCGCCGGGCACTTGGATGCCACTGCGGATCTCTCCAACCCGTACTTCGCCTTCGACCCTGCCAAGTGCATCGTCTGTTCGCGCTGCGTGCGCGCCTGCGACGAGGTCCAGGGCACGCTGGCGCTCACCATCGACGGACGCGGCTTCGCCTCCAAGGTGGCCACCGGCGGCGAGAGCTTCTTCGATTCCGAGTGCGTCTCCTGCGGCGCCTGCGTGCAGGCCTGCCCGACGGCGACGCTCATCGAGAAGTCCGTGATCGAGCACGGCGTGCCGGATCGCAGCGTCGACACCACCTGCGCCTATTGCGGCGTCGGCTGCTCGTTCCGCGCCGAGATGAAGGGCGACACCGTGGTGCGCATGGTGCCGCACAAGGGAGGCAAGGCGAACCACGGCCACTCGTGCGTCAAGGGCCGCTTCGCCTGGGGCTACGCCAACCACCGGGACCGCATCACTACGCCGATGATCCGCGAGTCCACGGCGGACGCCTGGCGCGAAGTCGGCTGGGACGAGGCCATCGACTACGCCGCGGCGCGCCTCAAGTCCATCCAAGCCGAGCACGGGCGCAAGTCCATCGGCGGCATCACCTCTTCGCGCTGCACCAACGAGGAGGTCTGGGCGGTGCAGAAGCTGGTGCGCGCCGCGTTCGGCAACAACAACGTCGATACCTGCGCCCGCGTCTGCCATTCGCCCACCGGCTACGGCCTGAAGCAGACCTACGGCACGTCGGCGGGGACGCAGGACTTCGATTCGGTCGCCGACGCCGACGTGATCCTGGTGATCGGTGCCAACGTCACCGAAGGCCATCCGGTGTTCGCCTCGCGCATGAAGCGGAGATTGCGTGAAGGCGCGAGGCTCATCGTCTGCGACCCGCGGCGCATCGACCTCGTGCGCACGCCGCACATCGAGGCGGACCTGCACCTGCCCTTGCAGCCCGGCACCAACGTGCCGCTGATGAACGCCTTCGCCCATGTGGTGGTCACCGAAGACCTGATCGACCATGGCTTCGTCGCCAGCCGCTGCGACCAGGAGTCCTTCAAGGAATGGATCGCCTTCGCCCGAGACGAGGCGAACTCCCCGGAGAACGTCGCCCCCATCCTCGGCGTGCCGGTGGAGGACCTGCGCGCCGCCGCGCGCCTCTACGCCACCGGCGGCAACGCGGCCATCTACTATGGGCTCGGCGTCACCGAGCACAGCCAGGGCTCGACGATGGTGATGGCGATGGCGAACATCGCCATGGCCACCGGCAACATCGGCCGGCCCGGCGTCGGCGTGAACCCGTTGCGCGGCCAGAACAACGTGCAGGGCTCCTGCGACATGGGCTCCTTCCCGCACGAACTTTCCGACTATCGCCCGGTGGGCGACGAGGCCGTGCGCGGCGCCTTCGCCCGGCATTGGCGAACGGAGCTGGACCCGGAGCCCGGCTACCGCATCCCCAACATGCTCGACAACGCCGTCGCCGGCACCTTCAAGGCGCTCTACGTGCAGGGCGAGGACATCGCCCAGTCGGATCCCAACACGCAGCACGTCGAAGCCGCGCTCGACGCCATGGAATGCGTCATCGTCCAGGACCTGTTCCTGAACGAAACGGCGAAGTTCGCCCACGTCTTCCTGCCCGGCTCGTCTTTCCTGGAGAAGGACGGCACCTTCGTCAACGCCGAGCGGCGCATCAATCGCGTGCGGGCGGTGATGCCGTCGAAGGCGGGGATGCAGGAGTGGGAGGCGACGCAGCGGCTAGCCAACGCTCTCGGCTACCCCATGGCCTACACGTCGTCCGCGGACATCCTCGCGGAAATCGCCGCCCTCACGCCAAGCTTCGCCGGCGTCACCTTCGATCTTCTGGACAGGGAAGGCAGCGTGCAGTGGCCATGCAACGAGAGCGCGCCCACGGGCACCCCGGTGATGCATCAGGACGAGTTCGTGCGCGGCAAGGGCCTGTTCGTGGTCACCGAGTTCCAGCCGACGCCTGAGCGGGCGAACCGCAAGTTCCCGCTGCTGCTCACCACCGGCCGCATCTTGAGCCAATACAACGTCGGCGCCCAGACCCGGCGCACGGAGAACATCGCCTGGCTCGAAGAGGACGTGCTGGAGATCCACCCGGCGGACGCCGAGATGCGCGGCCTCGTCACCGGCGACTGGGTGTCCGTCGCCAGCCGCAAGGGCGAGATCACGCTGCGCGCCGAAGTGACCACCCGGGTAGCCCCCGGCGTCGTCTACACCACCTTCCACCACCCGGAGACGGGCACCAACGTCGTCACCACGGAACTCTCCGACTGGGCCACCAATTGCCCGGAGTACAAGGTGACGGCCGTGGAGGTGCGGCCCGCCAACCATCGCTCCGAATGGCAGGAGCAATTCGCCGAGCGGGCGCGAGTACAGGCCGAAGCCCTGCCCGCCGGATGACCACCATCGCGGCGAACACCGCGCCGGCGCAGAGCGTCCGCGTGGGCGCGGTGTTCCACGGCCGGCGCGGCAACGAGGAGACCGATCTCGTGACGGTCGAGGAACCGTTGGAGGTGCGCCTCGGCTACAGCGATCCGAACACCGGCGAGCGCGTGGAACGGAGCCTGTCCGTCACCATGCGCACCCCCGGCGACGACTTCGACCTGGCGCTCGGCTTTCTGCTCGGCGAGGGCGTGATCCGCAGCCGCAGCGATGTGGCGGATGTGGCGTACTGCGGCCCGCCGAGCCCCGACAAGGGCCTGATGAATACCCTCCGCGTGGAGCTCGGAGAGCACGTTCGCTTCGACACCGAGAGCCTGATCCGCCATTTCTTCACCACTTCGAGCTGCGGCGTCTGCGGCAAGGCGTCGCTCGACGCCGTGCGGGCGCAGCTCCCAGAGCGCCGGCCGCGCGGCAGCTTCCGCATCGAAGCCACGGCACTCTGCGCCCTGCCCGCGGCCCTGCGCGAGGCGCAGACCGAGTTCGACCGCACCGGCGGCCTGCACGCCGCCGCGAGCTTCGATGCTGACGGTCGCCTGCTGCGGCTGCGCGAGGACGTGGGGCGGCACAACGCCCTCGACAAGCTGATCGGCTCGCACTTGGGCGACAGCGACGCACGGCTCGCCGGGCGCGGCATCCTGCTCTCCGGCCGGGCGAGTTTCGAGCTCATCCAGAAGGCGGCGATGACCCGCGCAGCGCTCGTCGCCGCCATCGGTCCGCCGTCGAGCCTCGCCGTGGAGCTGGCGGAGGACCAGGGCATCGCGCTGGTGGGCTTCCTCAAGGCTTCGACATTCAACGTCTACGTCGGAGCGCGGCGAATCCAGAGCCGTTGACCGCACCCGAAGCCACCACCGCCATCATCCTCTGCGGCGGCCGCGCAACGCGCTTCGGCGGAGTGGACAAGCCGCTTTTGGAACTGCATGGCAAGCCGCTGCTGGCCCATGTGATCGACCGACTGGCCGGGCAGGTGGAGACGATCATCCTGTCCTGCCGCCGCGCCGCGGATGCCGCGAACTACGCCGCCTTCGGCTGCCCCATCGCCTACGACGAGGATGAGGACCAAGGCCCCCTCGGCGGCATCGTCTCGGCACTGGGCGACGTGAGCGCACCTTGGCTACTCACCACCCCGGCGGACACGCCATTCCTGCCACTCGACCTGGTGGAGAGGATGGCGCCCACGTGCCGGCAGCACGGCGCCGCGGTGGCCAGCGCCGGCGGCCGGCGGCAGAACCTCACCCTGCTCTTGCAGCGGCGCTACGCGGCGTCCTTGGCGGCCTTCTACGCCGATGGCGGCCGCGCAACGCACCGCTGGCTCACCACCCAAGGCGTGCCGCATGTGGAGTTCATGGAGGCGGCCTTCCTGAACGTGAACAGCGCCGCAGACCTCGACCGCGCCGGGCGCAGATCCCGCCTTCTCTGTTTGGATTATGGAAATACGCCCCAAAAGTCATAATCAGAGGTGGATTTTGGGGGTGTGTTTCCGTACACGCTTTTCCTTCAGATCCGCTTGCGGGAGCCGCACAAACAGTAGTCAAGAGGGCCGCACCAATGACCGTCAACATTCCCATCAACGGAACGGCGCACGCTCCCGACGCGCCGACGCCGCGCACCTGCGCCCTGGTATCCGACGCTGTGGCGGAAATCTTGGACACACTCACGGCGCACGGAATGGACCGGCGCGACGCTGTGGTCGTCGCCGAGGCGGGCGCCTATTCGGCTTGTCCACCGGCGCGACGCCGAGGCCAGGCGCGATCCGGTACTGCCAGACCCGGAACACGCCCGCGCCGCGGAACTGGCGGGCGAGCGCGCGAACTACGGGCGCCGCTAAGGACTGAAACGATGGCCGAACTGATCGTCTTCGCCGCTCGCCGCCGAACGCCAGAACGGATCGCCGAAGCGCTGCCCGCGGCCATCCGCGGCGAGTGGCCAGCGCGAGCGAGCGAGTCCGTGCGCCTTCCTGGAAGGCGTGTTGGACGCGCAACGGGCGCACGGACCTACGCGCCGTAGGCGAGGCGGCGCTTGCCGAGGCCGTGGAAGCGGCATTGATAGGCGCAACGTAGGCGCGAAGGCCGCGCCGCGTACGGACAACGCGGCGCGGCCTTCAATCCCCGCGGCCCAACGAGGACGGCCCTGAGAACTTGAACAGCCGAAGCACTGGCTGTGGATCACCTTGGTGAGATCCGAGCCATCGCCAGAAGGTCGATGTCGCGCCGGATTGTGCGGACATCGTCGACACCGTCGCGTAGAACCCCATTGCAGGCGGATTGCGCACGCATGCGCGCCCGAGCCGGGGTGCCGCGTTGACCGGCGCAGGCCGATACGCCATGATGCGCGACCTTCGGCGGCGTTGCGGTTGGGTTTTCGGCCACCGCAATCCGCTTCCACGGGACACCGAAGGCACGACTTCACGCGATGGCGGAACGGATCGGCATACTGGTTGCGGGCATGCACCGCAGCGGCACTTCGGCGCTGACGCGCATGCTTGGCGCCCTCGGTTGCGACCTGCCGCGAACGCTGATGCCGCCCGACGCCCACAACGAGCGCGGCTACTGGGAGTCGCAGCACCTCGCCGACCTCAACGACGAACTGCTCGCAGCGGCGAACTCGAGCTGGGACGATTGGGCACCGTTCGACGAGCGGTGGTACGCCTCCTCGACGGCGCTCGGCTTCCGCGTACGCGCCACGGAGATGTTCGAGGCCGAGTTCGGGGGCTCCGGCCTATTCGTCCTGAAGGACCCTCGCGTATGCCGGCTGCTGCCGTTCTGGACCGGCGTCCTGGCCGAGAGCGATTGCGAACCGCGCACCGTGCTGCCTATCCGCAACCCGGACGAGGTAGCGGCGTCGCTCATGCAGCGCGACGGCATCCCCGTGCCCATGGGCCATCTGATCTGGCTGCGCAACGTGCTCGCCGCCGAGCATGCATCCCGCGACTACCCGCGGGTGTTCGTGCGCTTCGCCGACCTGCTGACCGATTGGCGCGCCGTCGCCGAAACCGTCGGCGCCGCCCTCGACATCCCGTGGCCGCAATCGCCCGATGCGGTGGACGTCCAGGTCCAAGCCTCCCTCTCCGAGGCCGCTCGCCACCACCGCCATCAAGACGACGCCATTTTCCACAACCGCGCGATTCCGCGCTGGATTCGCTCCGCCTTCGAGATTCTCGACGGATGGGCGCACGGCGCGCCCGCCGACGCCGGGTGGAAAGAGCTGGACGCGATTCGCAGCGTATTCGACGAGGCCGGCGCCGCCTTCGCCGCCACCAAGGATGTCGCCGCGGCCCAAGAGGAACGCATCGAGGCCCTGCAACGCAGCACCGAGGACCGCGGGCGGGAAGTGGACGATCTGGCAGCCACCATTGCCGCGAAGGACCGCCAGATCGAGTCGCTCGACAAAGCCATCGGCGAACGGGATGTGCGGATCGACGCCCTGAACCACCAGATCGCCGCCCGGGACGGCCAAATCCAAACCGCAAATGGAGCCATTGCCGAGCGCGATGCGCGCATGGACGCTCTGGTCGAGCGCGCGGCCGAGCGCGACACCGAGATGCTGGCCGTGCAGGCAACGCTTGCCGGGCGCGACAGCCGACTCGAGCACCTGGGCCAGCAGATCGAAGCGCGGGGCGCAGAGATCAGTTCGCTGCAACACGAACTGGCGGAGCGCGATCAGAAGGTGGCCGACCTGGCGACGCGGGCCTCGGCCCAAGGCGGCCAGATCGAGTCGCTGGACAAGGCGGTTGCCGAACGCGATGTGCGGATCGACGCGCTCAACCACCAGGTCGCCGCCCGGGACGGCCAAGTCCAGGGCCTGAACAAGACCATCAACGAGCGCGATCAGCAGATCGGACAGCTCGGCCAGCAAGTCGCGGACGGTCGCCAACTGGCGGAGGAGGTCTCGGCTCAAAGCAGGCAGATCGAGTCGCTGGACAAGGCCGTTAGCGAGCGCGACGTGCGCATCGACGCGCTCAACCACCAGGTCGCCGCCCGGGACGGCCAAATCCAAGGCCTGAACAAGACCGTCAACGAGCGCGATCAGCAGATCGGACGGCTCGACCAGCAGGTAGCGGACGGTCGCCAACTAGCGGAGAAGGTCTCGGCCCAAAGCAGGCAGATCGAGTCGCTTGACAGAGCCGTTGCCGAGCGCGACGTGCGGGTCGACGCGCTGCACCACCAAGTCGCCGCCCGGGACGGCCGGATCCATTCCATCAACCAGACCATCGCCGAACGCGACGCCTCGATCGCGAATCTGAACCGCTCGGTGGCTGAACGCGACGGCTGGGTTGCCAGCCTTGAGCAGCGAATTGCGGACCGGGATAGGAAGGTCGACAGTCTCAGCCAGCAAACGGCTGAACGGGCTCGCCGCATCGGCAAGCTGGACGAGGAACTCGCACAGCGGAACGACTCCATCGAGTCGCTGAGCCACACGCTAGCGGAGGGCTCGGCTCGAATCGGGGCGCTCGATAGGGAGATCGAGAACCTCAACGCGTTGGCTGGCGAACGCCAAGGACGGATTCAGGCGCTTGAGCAAGAGACGCTGGGTCGGCACCAGACCATCGAGGACCTGAGTCGGCAGTTGGCAGAACGCAGCGACGAAGTCGAAACCGCGAACAGCGCTGCGACGGAACTCGAGGCCCGCGTACACGCGCTTGAGACCTCCACCTCGTGGCGCGTCACGGCACCGTTGCGAGGCACCAAGTACGCGCTCGTTTGGCTATGGCGCGGCTTGCGTTTGGTGGTCGGCGCGATCCTCTACTATCCGCTTCGACTTCTGTGGCGCATGATTCCGCTCGGCGCCTCGCGCCGGGAACGCATCCGCAACGCCATCTTGCGGCGCTTTGGTCGCGAGCCCCAACCATCTTCCACGCGGCGTTACCTGGCATCGGGTCGCTTGGACCTCGCGGACCTCAACTTCGAGGCCGCGAACAACAGCGCCCCAACGCCGATTCTGTTCGACTCGGCCTACTACCTGGCGGAGAACCCCGATGTGGAAGAGGCGGGGATCGACCCCCTTGAGCATTACCTCCAGCACGGCGCCACCGAGAACCGGATGCCATTCGACATCGACCCGGAGGAAGTGGACCCGGTTGTCAACGCCCTGCATCGCCTGGACTTGGCCAGCGATGACGCCGCCCGGTTCGATCCGGATTTCTACCGCCTGCTCTACCCAGACCTCGCGACGCTCGACGATGAACGCGCAGCCGAACACTACAAGCGGCACGGCAGCGCAGAGGCGCGAATCGGCACCATGGGCGAGTTCGTGAAGGGACTTTGCGAGAGCCCCCGGGAGATACCGCTGGACTTCAAGGCCGCGGATTATCTGGACCTGTACCCGGATTTGAGCGTATTCGCCGAGCGCTCCCCCCTCGATGCGCTGCGTCACTACATGCAATCGGGCCGCACGGAACCGAGGCTGCATACGCTGCGTCCCGACGCATCGCCGCCAATGGAGTCGAAGGCACCGCTAGCGCTGGAACTACCTGACGGCATCCGCTCCGAGGCGCCCCCTCTGTGCGTGCTCGCGCATGTCTTCTATCCCGAACTTTGGGACGAGTTGGCAGACTATCTGGCCAACCTGCCCGCGGACGCCTACCACCTCTATGTGAACCTCGTGGACACGACGTTCAGCCAGGAACTCCTCGGCCGTGTTCGGGCGGCATTTCCGGACGCGCGGGTCTACGTGAGCCGCAACGTCGGGCGCGACATCGGCGGGCACTTCCAAGTGCTGAACAACGTCCGCCTGGAGGACTATCGCCTGTTCTGCCTGGTGCATACCAAGAAGAGCCCGCACATGAGCAAGGGCGAAGTGCAGCTATGGCGCCGAAAGCTGCTTGAACCCTTGCTCGGCACGCCCGAACGCGCTCGCGACAACATCCAGGCGATGCTCGACGACGATGGCATCGGCATCATCGGCGCCGAACGCTGCCGCTACACGGAGCTGAACGACAACGCGGAAAACTACTACGCGCTGTTGGACAGGCTGGACATCCCCAAGGCGAAGCGCGATGTGGAGTTCCTTTCGGGCACGATGATGATGCTGCGTCGGGAAGTGCTGGAGCGCATCTACGAGGCATCGAAGGAACTTCCCGTCGAAGCCGGCGACGCCCTGGCCCTTGAAGAGCATCGCGACGGTCAGTGGGCGCACTCCATCGAGCGGGTCTTCGGCAACGTGGCGCGATCCATGGACTACCGCATCGAGTGGCGCTGAACATGCATGCCTGCATCGTCTGCCACGAGGCGAGTCTCACGGGTGCGCCGCGGATCGGTTTCGACATTGCCGCCTTTCTAGCCAAGAGCGGCCCGGTGGACCTGCTCGTCAAGAAGGGCGGGCCGCTGATCGACTTTCCGCAATACGCGCACTTGGCCGACTCGTACCGGGATGTCGGCACCAGTCACGAGGTCGCGGCCATGGGCTACCGCGAGCGCGTGAACCACGCTGCCGACATGCTCGCCGAGCTCTCGCCCGACCTTCTCTACGTCAACTCGGTGAGCGCCGGCGAGTGGTGCGAGGCCGGGGCGCGAACGTCGATTCCGGTGGCCTTGCACACCCACGAGACGCGCATCAGCCTGCCCGGCCTCCTGTCCACCGTCTGCACGCCCAAAGTTCTGGCTTGGACCGACCTCCTGATCGGCGCCTCTCGGCAAGCGATGGACGATGTGGAGGCGCTGACCAACTTCAGGGTGGCGAATCGCCTGGACATCGGGATTTTCATCGACACCGGCACGGTGCTTGCGCAGGCGGCGCTCGACGTGCCGCCGCCCGCCAATGCCCAAGGCGCAACGCTCGAAGCCGACTCGGCTCGGCCGTCCGTCGCCATGTGCGGTCTCGCCCAGCATCGCAAGGGAGCGGACATCTTCTTGGGCGTGGCAGAGCGCCTGCCGCAGTACGATTTCGTATGGGTCGGCCCATGGGCGCCGCCGGAGACGGACCTCAACGACGCCATCTACGAGCGCTCCAAGGCGCTGGAGCTGCCGAGCTTCTACTGGACCGGGCTCACGTCGAACCCGTACGCGCATCTCGGCCGCACGGATGCGCTGGTGCTGACTTCGCGGGAAGATCCGAACCCGCTTGTAGTGGCAGAGGCTTTGCTGCTCGGCAAGCGAGTGCTGGCCTTCTCCGAGACCGGCGCCAGCACCTTGATGCTCGAACGCTTCGGCTACGCCTTGAACGGCGCACCGGATGCAGAGCGCATCGCCGCAACCTTGCCGAAGATCTTGGACCAGGAGGCGGGACCGTGGCAGGCCGAGGTCGGCAACGCCATCAGGGAGCGCGTGGACGGCGCGCGCAAGCTGGAACTGCTGCAGGAAGTTCTGGAACGGTTCGTCGCCGCGAAGCGGACCAGTCAGAAGGCAGCTTAGGAATGGAAGTCACCTGCCTCGCAATCCCGGACGTGAAGGTGCTGGTGCCGCGGCGGTTCGGCGACGGGCGCGGCTTCTTCTCCGAGGTCTACAATCGCCGCGCCTTGCACGATGCCGGAGTCGACTTGGACTTCGTGCAGGACAACCACTCGCTGTCCGCCGCGCGCGGCACGGTGCGCGGCCTGCATTTCCAAGTGCCGCCGTTCGCGCAGGACAAGCTGGTGCGCGTAGTGCGCGGTTCGGTGTTCGACGTGGCCGTGGACCTCCGCCGCGGCTCGCCCACCTACGGACGTCATGCAACGGCGGTGGTCTCCGCCCGAGAGTGGAACCAGATTCTCGTACCCGTCGGCTTCGCCCATGGCCTGATGACGCTTGAGGAGGACACGGAGGTCCTCTACAAGGTGACCGACTATTACGCCCCCGACCACGACCAAGGCATCCGCTGGAACGACCCGGCGCTTGGCATCGAGTGGCCGATGGGGGAGGACGCGGCGGTGCTGTCGGAGAAGGACCGCCAGCAGCCGCTGCTGGCCGACTTCGAGAGCCCGTTCGAGTATGGGCGCTGAGCGGATGGCCGTACCGATCAAGCGCGTGCTGGTCACCGGCGCGGGCGGCTACATCGGCACGGTGCTGGTGCCGATGCTCCTGGCCGAGGGCTTCCAGGTGCGAGCCATCGACCGATTCTTCTTCGGCAGGGAACGGCTGCCAGCGCGCCCGGACTTGGAGCTGGTTGTGGAGGACAGCCGTCGGCTCACCGCCGAGCATTTTGCGGACGTCGACGCGGTGATCGACCTGGTGGCGATTTCCAACGACCCCTCCGGCGAACTGTTCCAGGACGCGACCATGCAGATCAACCACGCCTCGCGCGCCCGCACGGCGCGGCTCGCCAAGGAGGCGGGCGCCTCCCGCTATGTGCTGCCATCCTCTTGCAGCATCTATGGCTTTCGCGATGCGGACTTCATCGCCGACGAGACCACCCCGCCGAACCCGCTCACCACCTACGCGCGCGCCAACGGCATGGCCGAGCAGAGCGTCCTGGCGCTCGCCAGCGACGATTACTGCGTGGTGGTCCTGCGCCAAGCCACCGTTTTCGGCCTGTCGCCGCGCATGCGCTTCGACCTCGCCATCAACGGCATGACCTACGGCGCGTGGAAGACCGGCAAGCTGCCGCTGATGCGCGACGGCAGCCAATGGCGCCCAATGATCCACGTTGCCGACACGGCGCGGGCGCAGATTCTCATGCTGCGCGCAGACCCTGCAGGCATCGGTGGCCAGGTATTCAACGTGGGTTCCGCCCAGAACACCTACCAGATCGGCCCGCTCGGCGATCTGGTGGCCCGGCATGTGCCCCGGGACGTAGAGATCGAGTGGTACGGCGACCCGGACCACCGCAGCTATCGCGTCGACTTCTCGAAGATCGAGGCCTTAGGCTACCGTGCGGAACTCGGCGCCGTGGACGGCGTAGCGGAGATCTGCCAAGCGCTGCGGCGGCAGCAAGTAGACCGGACGCCGCAGACGATCACCTTGGACTGGTACAAGGAGCTGGTACGGTGGCATCGGGTAATTCGAGCGGATGACGGGACCGCCGCGCAGGCCGAACACGCCGCCCACTGGCGCAGGGTGATCGACGAGGTGGAGATGTACGACGGCATCGTCGAGATCAATGGGGACGGTGCGGCATGAAGGTGCTCGCCGCCGCTTACGACCGCGCCAACGCCGCCATCCGACCCAGCCATCAAGGCGCCAGATCTCTGCTAGGTGGCACTAGCGTCGCTTGACCGTCCGGCGGGGAGAGCGACCGAGAGCCCTTGACACCACGCGTCGCAACGCACTACGTTACAGTCTCGCTGGGTCCACTTTCCGCCGCGGCGGGGCTGGTGCGCTCGGCTTGGGGCAGGGGCGGCAAGCGCCGCATGCACGTTGCTGCGCGGACGCGCACCGACTGCGCTCACATTATGGCGGAACTAGCTGCTGCGCCGGTAACAAGGGAGCTACGCTCACATGCTGACCACCATCGTCGTCGCTACCATCAGCGCCTTGATCCCACTTCTGGCGTTGCGTCTCGCCAAGAGGTTCTTTCGACGGGCCGATAGGCTAAGGAGGGAGAATCGCCCCGCCAATGGGGATGAGCCGATCCGCATTCCGTATGCGCGTGCTGCTACTGACCTAATGCCGCTCATCAACCATCTCCCGGACCACGCTGGCGCGTCCTTCGAGAGTGCCGAGCTTTGGGTGTTCGGCAGCGACGGCCGCTATGTGCTGAAGGACAACGGCAAGCGGTGGCAAGAACAATTGACGAAGTGGTCTGACGGTGGACTGACGATCAAGTACATCCTGATGGATGCCGACGACGACGTTCGGCGAGCGTTTGCTGACATTTGCGCCGACGCGGAGAATCTTGAAGTCTTGGTGTTGAAGGCGGACAACGACCTCGATGTGAGATTATGCAATGAACTTGACACCTGCCATCCGACGTTGTTCATGGCGGAGGACGGCAAGCATGCCGCTTGGATTGAAGGCCTGCACTACCGGGACTCGGAATACGCATATGCTGTACGCTACTATTCGCCGAATGTGCTCCGAGATAGGCGGCGAGAGAGAGCGGAGTTCGATTCGTACCGGGAGAAGATGGAACGCGTGATAGCCAACTGTGAACCTGTCGCGGCACAGGCGGCCATCGTATGACTCTCACGTTGGTGATCACGCTGATATTCGGATTCACGGCGATTGCGGTTGCAGCCACAAGCGTTGCCAATGCAGTTTCCGTCCGGCTGAACGAGCTGTATCAGCAGGTGAAGCCGAGCAATGAGGAAGGGAAGCACACGCGGCCGAAGTTCCGGTTCTTGTACGGCGATGATCGAGGCCAGGCCCTCAGGACCGAACTTGCGGACACGCCGCGGGTCTTCGCGACGGCCGCGATCGCGTCCATCATCGTACTCACCACAATGCACTTGGTCTTGTCGGCCTTGACTGATGAGCCGGGAATCCTGACCGCGCAGGGAGCCATCACGCTTTTCGCAGTCGGCTCCTACGCCTGCAGGGTCCTGTATGTGGTCGCGTCCTATAGCACCGACCTGCACAAGATCATGCAGGACGCCATCGAAGCGCCTTAGCGTTGGCTGCGACGTTGCAGGCCCGTCCTCGTTCCAGTTCCTTGCCCGGGCCGCGGTATCTGGGCTGGGCAAGCGACGGCACCGTCGACGATTGTGGAGATTACCCCGAATGAGAGTGATTCTCCTCGGCCCGGACGGTCAGCTCGGCAGCGACATTCGATGGGCGCATGCCCAAGCAGAACGCGCATTCGACCTCATCCCGATTCGCCGCAGCCAGCTCGATGTCGAGTCGCCGGATGCCTTGGACCAGGAACTCGGCGGCATCGAGTTCGACGTTCTCGTCAACTGCACCGGCTACCACAAGACGGATGAGGTCGAGGGCAACGCCGCTCGGGCCTTCTCGGTGAACGCGCACGCCGCAGGGCGCCTGGCCAAGCTGTGCGCGGAGAAGGGGGCGCGCTTCATCCATGTGAGCACGGACTACGTCTTCGGCGGCGATGCGAAGCGGGCGACGCCGCTCAAGGAAGACGACCCGGTCGCGCCGGTGAACGTCTACGGCGCTTCCAAGGCCATGGGCGAGACCCTCGCGCAACTAGCGCACGACGACGTCGTGGTTTTGCGCGTCGCGTCGCTGTTCGGCGTTGCCGGAGCAAGCGGCAAGGGTGGGAACTTCGTTGAGACCATCCTCAAGAGGTCCCGCGAGACGGGCGAACTAACCGTGGTGGACGACCAAACCATGTCCCCGACCTCCACCGCCGATGTAGCCGACATCCTGCTCCGGTTACTGCGAGAACGATGCCCCGCCGGCGTCTACCACGCCGTCAATAGCGGCTCGGCAACATGGTTCGAGTTCGCCTGCGAGATCGTGCGTCAAGCGGGCATAGATGCCGAGGTGACACCGTGTCGCAGCGTCGACTTTCCGACCATCGCGATGCGCCCCCCCTATAGCGCACTCGACAACGGGAAACTGGCGCGACAGCTCGACCGGCCGCAATCTTGGCAGGATGCCCTCAGCCGCCATCTGCAAGCCCTCGAAGCCTGAGCGCGACCATGGACAAAGCCTACATCATCGGCCTGCAGCCAAGGATCGACAGCGCGTTCCTTTCGACGGAAACGCTCAGCCGACGCTGCGGCCTCAACACCGGCAATCTCGTCTATGCCCATGCGATCGATTGCCACCTGCCGGACGCGAAGCGCGTCATGGACATGGGCGCACCGTTGGAGCAGATGAACCGCGCCGGCAGCATCGGCGTGATTCAAGGCGCAAACCAGCTCGGCGTTCACTTCGTTGCCGACCGCCAAGCCGAACGCTACGGGAACCTCGAGACCAAGTTGGTCATCCTGGGCTTGGGTGCGCAGAGCGAGTTGGATTTCGAGATTCCGGAGCTTCCGCCGAGCACGCTGGACTGGATCCGCGCGATCACCGAACGCGCGCCTGGAGCGGGGCCCAGTCTGGGCGTGCGCGGCGCATTCACTGCCGAAGTCCTGGACCACTACGGCTTCGGGGCCAACGCGGAGGTGCTCGGATGCCCTTCCCTCTTTCTCAATCCCAGCCCATACCTCGGCAGCGAAATCGCCGAGCGGACGGGCATGCCGGAACGGGTCGCCGTTATCGCAGGACACGAGAGCTGGCCATCTCTGGCCAAAATCGAGGCGTCGCTGGCCAGAATAGTCACCGAGACCAACGGCACGTACATCGGTCAGCATGGCTTGCGCATGATGCGGCTGACGCGCGGGGAGGCCGCGACGTTCGAGGAGGCGGACCTCGTGCGCTGCAGGAACCACATCTGCCCGGATCTGGAACCGGAGGCATTCGTCCAGTGGACGCGTACATACGGAAATGTGTTTTTCGATGTCTCCGCCTGGCTGGAGCACATCCGCCGCTTCGATTTCGCGATCGGCGCCCGCATCCACGGCACAATCATCGCCCTGCAAGCGGGCATCCCGGCGCTGTGCATCGCCCACGACTCCCGAACCTTGGAGCTTTGCCAAACAATGGGCGTGCCGCACGTCACTCCGCAAGACATTCCCGACGGCGTCAAGCGCGAAGACCTACTGTCTCTGTTCGAGTTCGACGCCGATGCCTTCGACGCCAATCGACAGCTGCTCGCGAAGCGCTACGTGGCGTTCCTCAAGGCGAACTCGCTGCGACCGGCACGGTGGCTGGAAGACATCGCCGCTGCATCGGTTCAGGAGCGCCCGGCCACCGCTTCCTGATATTCCCGGATTACCTCGTCTACCTTGCCCACCGCACGGACGCGGCCCTGCTCCAGCCAGATCGCTCGCTGGCACAGCCGCTTGACCATGTTCGCGTTGTGCGAGACGTAGACGATCGCCTTGTCCTGCTGGAAGCGCTCCAGCATGATCTTCTCCGATTTGCTGCGGAAGTCCTGATCGCCGACGCTCAGCAGTTCGTCCAGCAGCAGCACGTCCGGGTCGAGGTTGATGGCGGTCGAGAAGCACAGCCGCCCTCGCATGCCCGTCGAGTAGGTCTCGACGCGGCGGTGGATGGCTTCGCCGAGGCCGGACATCTCCACCACCGCTGGAATGCGCGACTTCGCCTCGCGGCGGGTCAAGCCCATCAGCATGCCGTGCATGACGATGTTGCGAATGCCGGACAGCTCGCCGTCGAAGCCCGCCTGCAGGGACAGGAACGCGGACGACATCCCGCGACTGTCGACCTCGCCGGCGTTGGGCCGCAAGACGCCCGCCATCACGCGCAGCAGCGTGGACTTGCCCGCGCCGTTGGCGCCGATGATGCCGAGCTTGTCGCCGGGGTTGACTTCAACGGACACGTCTTGAAGGGCATGGACGAGGTCCGCCTTCGCGAACAGGCCGCTCTCCGAGTAGACGACCGAGATGCCGGAGAGCTTCATCAGGCGATCACCCGTCGCGTGAGGGTCAGGTCGAAGCGCTCGAAGCACCACTTGGCAGCCACCAGCCACAATGCACAGCCAAGCGCCGTCTTCACGCACCAGAAGAGATCCGGCTGCCCGTCGTAGAGGAGGATCAGGCGGTACTGCTCGATGAGGACGGCCATCGGGTTCAGCCGGAAGTACGCCTGCCACTGGGCCGGCATAGCGTCGATGGCGAAGAAAATGCCGGAGCAGAACATCATCAGGGTAAGCCCGGAAGTGACGATGAAGCGCAGATCGCGCACGCAGCAGCACAAGAACGCCACGGTCGATGCAGCCGCGAGCGTGAACAGCGCCTGCGTGACCATGAGCGCCGGCAGGTACAGCCAGTGTTGGTTCGGCCCGAAGATCGAGCCCATCACAGCGAGCACGATGGCGAACACGAACGCCTGTTTGAAGGTGGCCGCGGACACCACGATGATGGGAAACAGCATCTTCGGGAGCTTGATCTGCGAGACGATCCCCCGCGCCCCGTGCAGGCAGGCCGTCGCGTTGCCGACGCCGTTGGCGAACCAAAGCCAGGAAGTGACGCCGACGATGAGGAAGTAGCTGAAGTCCTGCATGGCGTTCGGCCGCAGGTACGTGAACACGACGAAGAAGACGCTCGTCATGGCGATGGGTTCCAGCAGCCACCAAAGCCAGCCGAGGTAGTACTTCGACGCCTCGCCGATGAGGTTGAGGTAGGCGCGATAGAAGGCGTAGCGCCAGAGGTGGGCGGGGATGAGGATCATGGGTTGGTGCTAGTGGCCAACTCGTGGGGTCCGGCGCAAGAACCGGCTAAAGAGACGCGCGTCATTGTCAGTTGTTGCCTGCCCGCAGCTTCGATGGTCATACTCATGCCGCGAAACCGACCCCCAGCGCATCATGCATGGATGGCGTGTCAATCTCATCCTGCTCATGCATCTCCACCAGACCGTGACTTGCAAGGTGCGAGCGGACCAGCAGCGGCGACACGCCGTACTGTCTCGCTGCGCGCTCCATCGCCTCCGGCGAGTAGTCGCCGCTGAGTACGTCACACAAGTCATTGAAAGGACATAAGAGTTCTGCCGCAAACGCTCGTTGCACCTTCTGCCGGAACGTGGCTCCGTGCGTTGCCGGCCGCAACGCCTCATCGTCTTCGACCAAGAGGCGATCCGCAAGCAAGCGTGCAAGCTCGAATCGGCGACCCGTGCGCACGCCTGACCGTACGACAGCTAGCTCGCGTCTACCATCGTCGTAGGAAAACGACATCGGCGCCTGGCGACGGTATCTCAGGCAATTCGAGCTGACGCCGTACATTTCCGCAAGGCGGTCGTCCTTCACCGGCCCGCCACCCAGTCCGCCCTCCGTTCGTACCGCTCTCGCAGCATCGACGCCGACGATCCAAGGCGCGACGCTGCCCGATTGCTCGCGTGGCGTGAAACTCACTTTGATGCCGTCTCCCGAACGCACATCATGGCCGCTCTTGTGCGCAATCCCGCGAAGCCGCGTGGCCGACGGCCTTTCGGTGAGCGACTGGTCGGCCACCAGCTCTTCCACTGCGTTGCGACCAACCGCGAGACTGTCGGCGATCGCCTGCGCCACGAAGTTAGGCGGCGCACAGTCGACGTCTCTGCCGCACAGCGCCTCAACTTTTCGGTATTGCGATGCACTCTCGTCGGCTCGCTCGCTCTTGAGTTCGCTATACGCCGTGTGGAGGCCGGTCTCTCGCAATGAGTGGTCGTCGAGTCGACGCAAGACGCGAGTCACGAACGCATCCACACCTTCTTCAAAGGAACTCGCTGCAACGATCCCCACGCGACCCACGTAGGCCAGCGGCTCCGTCTCCGTTGCAGTTGTCGGCGCGACGCGCAATGCCACCCTCAGTCCATCTCCGGTGATCGTCATTCGCGGCCAGAGCCACGGGCCGCCGATACCCGTCGTTTCGTGCGCTCGAACCCAGTCCATGGGCAGCGCCCGGCTGCTGAACGCTGGTCCCGCTTCCCATCTCAGTCGCCACCAGTTCCACACCAGCCACTCGGCGAGGCGATATGCCGACACCCGAGGGCCCGCGCGGTAGCCATCATCCGCGATCAAGCCTGCGAGGTCGGAACGGCCGACCGATATCGCGACTTCCGACAACGTCAGGCGGTCCTCGACGGCATCGGCGACATCGGGCGGCGGCGTTTGTTGCGGCCAAGCGGCTCGAATCTCGAACATGCTCATGCTCTTTCGTCCCACTTTACTGCGAGGTACTGCGCGAACCGATCATCTGGTTTCATCGGATAGCCGTGGTATTCCCCTTGGCCGCGGTTGGTCAGCTGTGCCTCGTACACAACACCCCCGTCCACTGCCCACACCTTCTGCGGCCAACCCCCGCGTCTGTGGGAGCTGAACATGCTCCGGCGAATGCCCCGCAGGAGCAACGCCTTGGCCGACTCGCGGCCTACGCCGGATGGGCATTTCGACTTGTCCGGACGCCACCTAGTCGTTGTATGGCGGTGGTACCGGCTTGCCCTGTACCGCGCTTCGGACGCGAACCTATCCACCTCATGTTCCGGTGCTGGCTCCGCGAGCTCGCTCTGCGGGCGTGGCGGCGTCCGCTTTCGTGGTGGTTCCATGGGCGCCTCGGGCATCCGGATGTCGGTACAACTGTACCACGCTGGCCATCAGGGCGGCAGCCTCGCCGGTCGAGCGGTCGGGCCGAAACCGGGTCAATCCAGACCTTCCTAACGACCATCCACCGGCAACTGCTCAAGGTAGCGTCCGTAGGGTCGCCCGTCGTGCGCGTGCGCAAGCGTCGCCAACTGCTCGTCCGACACCCACCCCATTCGCCATGCCACCTCCTCGGGGCAGGCGATCTTCAGCCCCTGGCGGTGCTCGATGGTCTGCACGAAGAGGCTTGCCTCAAGCAGCGACTCCGGGGTGCCCGTGTCGAGCCAGGCCATGCCGCGGCCGAAGTGGACGGCGTCGAGGCGGCCCTCGCGCAGGTAGGCACGGTTCACGTCCGTGATCTCCAACTCGCCTCGGGGCGACGGCTCAAGCGCGGCGGCGATTTCCACCACATCGTTGTCGTAGACGTAGAGGCCGGTAACGGCCATGTTGGACTTCGGCGCTTCGGGCTTCTCCTCCAGACCCACCGGTCGCCCCTGCGCATTCATCTCCAGCACGCCGAACTGCCTTGGATCCTTCACCGGATAGGTGAACACCGTGGCGCCGCGGTTGCCCTTCACAGCCTGCTGGGCCTTCTTCGGCAACTCGCTGCCGAAGAAGACGTTGTCCCCCAAGATCATGGTGACGGGGGCGCTGCCGATGAACTTACTGCCAACGATGAAGGCGTCGGCCAGACCGCGCGGCGCTTGCTGTTCGGCATAGGAGAAGGCCATCCCCCATTGGTCGCCGTCGCCGAGCAGTTCTCGCAGCCGCGGCGTGTCGCGCGGCGTCGAGACGATCAGCACGTCGCGAATGCCAGCGAACATCAGCGTGGTGAGCGGGTAGTAGATCATCGGCTTGTCGTAGACGGGCAGGAGCTGCTTGCAGACGCTCACCGTCACGGGGTGGAGCCGCAGATTGCGCCCCCCGGCGAGCACGATGCCCTTCGTGGCTGACACTGCGAACGGTCGGACGTTTCAGAAGTGCGACACGCCGCCGTCGATGGCGATGGTGTCGCCCGTGTGGTAGGCGCTCTCGTCGCTGGCGAAGTACACGGCGATGCCGCGGAAGTCCGTCGGCGTGCCCCAGCGGCGCTGCGGGATGCGCCTGATGACCTTGGTCTGGAATGCCTCCGTGGCGAAGGCTCGCTCGGTCATCGCCGTCTCGATCCAGCCGGGTATCACGGCGTTGGCGCGGATGCCGTAGCGCGCTTGGCCGACCGCCAACGACTGGATCAGGGCGATGACGCCGGCCTTGGTGGCGGAATAGTGCTCGCTGCCAGCGGCACCGAAGCGCGCCGTGCCGCTGCTGGTGACCACCAGCGAGCCGCCGCCGATGGTTCGCATGTGCTTCACAGCCTCGCGGAAGGTGAACATCACGCCGTCCATGTTCACGTCGAAGACGCGGTGCCATTCGTCGCGGGTCATGGCGTCAAAGCCTCCGCCGCCACCGCCCACCCCGGCGTTGGCGAAGCACGAGTCGACGCGGCCGAGGCGCTCCACCGTTTCCGCGAAGGCAGCCACCACTTGCGCTTCGTCGCTCACGTCGCAGCGCAGCGCCTCGACTTGGCCGCCGAATTCCTCGAGCCGCGCCTTGGCCTCGGCGTTCTTGTCCTCGTTGGTGCCCCAGATGCACACGGACGCGCCTTGCTCCGCCAGGCCCTCGGCGAAGCCCAGGCCAATGCCGCCGTTGCCGCCGGTGACGATTGCGCCCTTCCCGGTGAGATCGAACATCGCTTCCTCCAGCCAGATGCGTGCGCGAAGCATAGCCGTCTCGCGACCGGCGCGACATCCACCACGGTGAATCGGGTGTAGGGCAGATCTCGGGCACGTCTGCCAAAGATCTGCCCGACACACTGGCGAGTCCGCTGCGCGTTCGCCTGCGCAACCGGCGGCCTAAGCCGCCTCCAGGATCCCCGCGAACTACGTTCGCCAGGAACTGTCCCTACAACCGCAGCCGCCCAAGCCTCGGACCCGGGTCAACCCGATGTCGCGCCTGCTGCGATCGCGGCCATGGCGGCTTGTTGCGCCGCCTGAACGGCCCGTTTGGTGGCGGCGCCGACGAGGTCGCCGTCGGCGATGGCTGCCAGCCGGTCTTTGCGCCGCTTCAGTGTGGCCTTGTCGAAGTGCGCGGCGAGCAAGCCTGCCGCATTGGCGATGGTGACGACGAGCGCCACTTGCGCATCCATGTTGGACGAGTTGCCGTTTACCGCGTCCCGAATCCGTCCGAGCAGCTCGCGTTCCGGAGCGGGGTCGACGGTGGGATAGACCTTGCGCGTGAAGAAAAGCAGCACGGTGGCTTCGTCGTCGCGCAGGATGCCCTTGCGGCACAGCCCGGCCGCGACCTGATGGCGCAGCCGCTTCATTCTCGCGAAGCGCATCACCCACGTGGATGCGCGAGCACGACGCTTGGCGTCAGCCACCCGTTCGAGACATCGATCGAGCACGGGTTCGCCGAGCGGCTGCCGGTCCGCCAGATCAACCATGGCTTTCTTGGTGTCTTCGATGCTGATGCGGCCGTGCAGGCTCAGCTCGGCCAAGAGCGCGCCGCCGAGCGCGTAGCCGTGCATCGACGCCTTGGACTCCAGCGTGCCTTTCTCGTCCCGCAGCGCGAGCAGCATCAACTGCTCGTGCGAGTACAACTCGGTTCGACGTCTCATCGCATCACCCATCCGGTTCCAAGCGTTGAAGCGTACTCGACCTTCGCTCGAAAACTGCACCCGGCAGCGATTGGCGCACAGCCCATAGAATGGGGACTCGAGAACCGGACGGAGACGACATGCGACTGACCAAGCGCGTCCTGACCTGCATCGCCCTTGCCGCGCTGCCACTCATCGGAGCGTAGGCCGAGGAGGTCCGGCCTGGCGTGCTGCGCACCCCCGCAAGATGATCCCCACGTTCACCGGCGCCGGCTACCGCGTCGTCGCGCCGGACCTGGTGGGCTTCGGACGTTCCGACAAGTTCATGGACGAGGACGCCTACAGCTATCCGATGCAGGGGGACTACATGCTGCGGCTGGTGCGGGAACTCGATCTCGCCCACGTCACCTTCTTCGGCCAGGATCGGGGCGGGTTGATCGGATTGCGCGTCGTCGCCGCAGCACCGGAGCGCTTCGTTGGCGTCGTCGTCTCCAACACCGGGCTGCCCGCGGCCAGCGGCATCCAGAGTTTCTTCGCCTATCCGCTGTTCAACCTCGCGGTCTGGTGGGAAGGCGCGCTCGCCTTGGAGGAGTTGCAGGCGGAGGTGACGTTTCCACGAGGAAGCGTGGGCGGTGTTCGAGAGCTGGGACAAACCGTTCCTCGTCGCGTTCACTGATTCGGACCCCATCACCCGTGGCAGGGAGCAGATGTTCCTCGAATCGCGTGCCGAACGCGACGAACGTCACGATTCGCGGCGCCGGGCGCTTCGTTCAGGAGGACGCGGGGCAGGTACTGGCGACGCTCATGGTGGACTTCATGCAGGGAACGAAACTGCCGGCGGAGGTCAATGCGGACGGTTCGATTCCGCAAGGATGAACGACGCTACGATGCCTCCAAATCGAACGCCGCAGCCATGAGCGCCCTCGTATAGTCCATGCGCGGCGCAGCGAATACCGCATCGGCCGGGCCTTGCTCCACCATCGCGCCATCCTTCATGACGACGAGGTCGTGCGCCAGCGCCCGCACCACCCGCAGATCGTGGCTGATGAAGACGTAGGCCAGATCATGCCGCCGCTGCAGCTCGCGCAAGAGGTCGACGATCTGCGCCTGCACGGAAACGTCGAGCGCCGACGTGGGTTCGTCCAGCACGATCACATCCGGGTGCAGGATGATGGCCCGGGCGATGGCGATGCGTTGCCGCTGGCCGCCGGAAAACTCGTGCGGATAGCGATCCTGGATGGCGGGATCGAGACCCACGTCTTGCAGCACCCGGCTCACCTCGGCGCGCCGCTCTGCTTGGGACAGCATCGGACGATGCACCTTCAGTCCGGCCTCCACGATCTGCGACACCGATAGCCGCGGCGGCAGGCTGCCGTAGGGATCCTGGAAGACGATCTGCATCCGTTCGCGCAGCGGGCGCAGCGCGTTGGACTTGAGGTGTTGGATCGGCTGCCCGCCAAGCTCGATGCTCCCAACACACGCTTGCAGGCGCAGCAGCGCCATCGCCAGCGTCGTCTTGCCGGAGCCGGATTCGCCGACGATGCCCAAGGTCTGGCCACGGCGTATGCGCACGGATACGTCGTCCACTGCGATCAGCGCGCGCTCTCGGGCGAACCAGCCGCGCGCCAGATTGAACTTCACCGTCACGCCCTGCGCCGCCATCACCACCGGGGCGCTGGAATCGGCCCTCACCGGTTCGCCGCTCGGCTCCGCGGCAAGCAGACGGCGCGTGTACTCGTGGGCGGGGTTCTCGAAGACATGCTTGGCCGGAGCTTGCTCGACGATCCTGCCGCTTTCCATCACGCACACGCGATCCGCCATCTTGCGGACGATGGCGAGGTCGTGGGTGATGAGCAGCAGCGACATGTCGAGCCGCTCCTTGAGTTCGGCAAGGAGCTTCAGGATCTGCGCTTGAATGGTGACGTCGAGGGCCGTGGTGGGCTCGTCGGCGATCAGGAGGTCCGGTTCGTTGGCCAGCGCCATCGCGATCATCACGCGCTGGCGCTGGCCGCCGGAGAGTTCATGGGGATAGGCGCGCAGGCGCTGCTCGGCGTTCGGCAGCCCCACCAAGTCCAAGAGTTCGAGGGTCCGCGCCCGGGCGTCGCGCTTGCCGAGAGCCTGGTGTACGAAAAGGATCTCGCCGATCTGCTTTTCGATGGTGTGCAGGGGGTTCAAGGACGTCATGGGTTCCTGGAACACCATCCCGACGCGCTCGCCGCGCACCGGCAGCAGTTCCTCGTCCGAAGCCCCGATCACTTCCTGGCCGGCGACGCGAACCGAGCCGCGCGGATGGCTCGCGTATTGGTACGGCAGGAGCTGCATTACGGAGAGCGCGGTGACGCTCTTGCCGGAACCGGACTCGCCGACCAGCGCCAGCGTCTCGCCGCGGTCGATGTGGAAGCCCACGCCGCACACCGCCTCCTCGCCGCGGAACGCGACCACAAGGTCGCTCACTTCGAGAATGCGCTCGCTCAAGTGGCGGACCGTCTCGGATCGAAGGCGTCGCGCACGCCTTCGCCGACGAAAACCAAGAGCGTCAGCATGATCGCCAGCGTGAAGAAGCCGGAAAGTCCCAGCCACGGCGCTTGGATGTTGGCCTTGCCCTGCGCCAGCAGTTCGCCGAGCGAGGGATAGCCGGCTGGCAGGCCGAAGCCGAGAAAGTCGAGGGAGGTGAGCGTGGTGATGGAACCGTTCAGGAGGAACGGCAGGTAGGTGAGCGTCGCCACCATCGCGTTCGGCAGGACGTACTTGCGCATGATGGTGGCGTTCCGCTCGCCCAGTGCGCGGGCGGCATTCACGTAGTCGAAGTTGCGCGTGCGCAGGAACTCCGCGCGCACCACCGCGACCAGCGCCATCCAGTTGAAGAGCAGCAGCAGCAAGAGCAGCAGCAGCGGGTTCGGCTCGAACAGGCTCGTCAGGATGATGATGACGAAAAGCACCGGCAATCCGGCCCAGATCTCCACCAGACGCTGGCCGAAGAGGTCGATCAGCCCGCCGAAATACCCCTGCGTCGCACCGACCGCGATGCCGATGATCGACGAGAGGATGGTCAGCGCGATGCCGAACAGCACGGATAGCCGAAAGCCGTAGATGATGCGGGCGGCGACATCGCGCGCCACGTCGTCGGTGCCGAGCCAGTGCCGCGCGCTCGGCGCTTCCGGGACAGCGCCTGCGGTGTAGCGGTCGATGGTGTCATAGCTGAACGGGATCGGTGGCCAGACCATCCAGCCGTCGCCGGCGTGGATCAGCGCCTGCACGGTCGGCGTCGCATAGCGCGCTTCGGTCTCGAAGACGCCGCCGAATTCGGTCTCGGGATAGGCGAACAGAACCGGGGCGTAGATTTCGCCCTTGAAGCCGAGCAGGATCGGCTTGTCGTTGGCGAGAAGCTCCGCGCCGAGGCTCAGCACCACCAGCGCGCCGACGATCCAAAGGCTGAAGTAGCCGCGCTTGTTGGCCTTGAAGTTGGCCCAGCGACGCAGCGCCAGGGGCGACAGGCCGCGGTGCGCTTGGCCGGGGTCAAGCACAAAGCCATCGGTCGGCGGTGCGATCGTCGCCATCAGGGACCCCGGGTCTCGAAGTCGATGCGCGGATCGACCAGCGTATAGGTGATGTCGCCTATCAACGTCATCGCCAATCCGACGAACGTGAACACGAACAGGGTGCCGAACATGATCGGGTAGTCGCGCCGCAGCACCGCCTCGAAGCCGAGCAGGCCGAGACCATCCAGCGAGAAGATCACTTCGATCAGCAGCGCGCCGGTGAAGAGCACGCCGATCAATGCCGCGGGGAAGCCGGCGATCACGATCAGCATGGCATTGCGGAAGACGTGGCCGTAAAGCACCCGGCGCGGATTGAGGCCCTTGGCACGGGCCGTTAGCACGTATTGCTTGGCCACCTCGTCGAGGAAGGAGTTCTTGGTGAGCATGGTGAGCGTCGCGAAACCGCCGATGGTGAGCGCGAGAACCGGCAGCGCCAAGTGCCACAGGTAGTCGACGATCTTGCCGAGCGGGCTCAGGCTGTCGAAGTCGTTCGATGTCAGTCCCTTCAGGGGAAACAGATCGAGGTAGGAGCCGCCGGCGAACAGCACGATCAGGAAGATCGCGAAGAGGAAGCTCGGCACGGCGTAGCCGACGAAGATGACGCCGCTGGTCCACGCATCGAAGCGCGTGCCGTCGCGCACCGCCTTGGCGACGCCGAGCGGGATCGAGATGGCATAGACGAGCAGCATCGACCACAGCCCCAGGGAGATAGAAACCGGCAGGCGCTCGACGATCAGGTCGATTACCGGGCGTTCCTGGAAGTAGCTCTCGCCCAGATCCAGCGTGAGATAGTCGCCCAGCATCTTGAGGTAGCGCTCGTGAATTGGCCTGTCGAAACCGAACTGCGCTTCCATGGCCGCGATGAGGGCGGGATCGATCCCCTGCGCGCCCGCGTACTGCGAACGCTGCGTGGCCGATTCGGCGAACTGCGCTCCGTCCTGGGCGCCGGCGATGCGACTCGTGGCGTCGGCGTCCTGACCGGTGAGCGTCGCGATCATCTGATCCACCGGCCCGCCCGGCGCGAGCTGGACAATGAAGAAGTTCACCGTCACGATGCCGATCAGCGTCGGAAACAGCAACAGCAGCCGGCGGATCAGGTAGCGGCCCATCGCGGAAGTATCCATGTTTCGGCGACGGATGAAACAGGCGCGGCGATGCTGCAAACTGCATGTCTCGCGAACGAGGGGCGCATCTTGCTCACCGACGAACAGATCCAGCAGTATCGAACGGACGGCTACGTGCTTGTGCCGGACGCCCTCGAACCCGGCACTTTGGCGGCACTCCGGCAGACCACCGAAGAACTCGTGGCCACCGCCCGCGGCGCCACCGAACACACCGAGGTGCTCGATCTGGACCCCCGTCACACGCCGAGCCGTCCTAGCGTGCGACGCATCAAGCATCCCTACTTCGCGCACCCGTTCTTTCGGCGCCTCGCATCGGACGCGGCGATCATGTCGCGGCTTACGCCCTTGATCGGCGAGGACATACGGCTGCGGACGGGCGGCAAGGTCAACCTGAAGCCGCCGGGCGATGGCGCCGCTATCGAATGGCACCAGGACTGGGCCTTCTACCCGCACACCAACCAGAGCGTGCTGGCGGTGGGCGTGCTGCTCGACGACGCCGGCGCCGACAATGGCCCGCTCATGGTGCTGCCGGGGACGCATCGGGGCGCCATATGCGATCACCACAGCGATGGCGCCTTCTGCGGCGCCATCGACGTGAGGCGCGCCGGACTCGACATGTCCACCGCCCGGGAGATCCACGGCACGGCAGGCTCGATCAGCATCCACCATGCGCGGCTGGTCCACGGCTCCGCGGTCAATCGCTCGGATCGGGCGCGGCGAATGCTGTTCTACGTTTACGCGGCAGCGGATGCCTGGCCCTTGTCCGGCATCGACGATCTCGAGACATTCGACGGCATGATCGTGCATGGGCGGCCCACGCTCGAACCGCGGCTGGAGAATGTGCCCGTGCGCATGCCGTTGCCGGCCGCGCCGAACCAAGGCTCGATCTACGAGAACCAGAGAACGCTTGCGAACCGCTACTTCGCCTCCTGACTATCGCGCCCACCAGCCATCCAAGATCCGCACGCGACGGTGGGCGGCGTTCTGGGTCAGCAGCTCCAACACGAAGCGGCTTCCCGCGGCGTCGACCAGCACGCCGCGCTGCACCGTCCAGCCCGCTTCGGCCAGCAGGCCGCGAGCCCGTTCGAGGGCCTCGCGATGGTGGCCCGTTCCGGGAAGTCGCAGCGGCTCTTCGAATAGCCGGTCCGGCAAACGGTCGCGATACGGTTCCAGCATCTCCAGCTCTTCCGCCGTCGGCAGTCCAGTCGCGGCAAGTCGGGAGTTCGCGGGCCCCAGTAGTCGTGTACGCGCCGATAGACGACGTAGTCGCCATCGAAGTCCGCGATGCGATACGGGCCACTGCCCACGGGAGGAACCAGCGTGTCCTCGCGTGGGTCCCGAGCGGCGTAGTAGTGCGCGGGTCGAACGGGAAACCACGTCAGCGCGACCAGGTTGGCGTTGGTGAACGCTTGCCGGTGATGCACCGCCAGCTCGCGGTCGTTGACGATCTCCAGCGACTCGATCCACGGTTCGAGGTAGACTTTGCCGAACACCATCGCGAGGAGCTCCCGGTAGGAGAACAGCATGTCGTTCGTGGTTACCGGCACGCCGTCGTGCCAGCGGGCGTCCGCATGCAGGCGAAGGAAAAGCCGGCGCCGGTCCGCGGACAGCGCGACGCCGTCAACAAGCTGGCCGTAGAGCCCCGAGAGTTCGTCCGCGGAGCGGATCAGCAGGCGGTCCAAGGTGCGGCCGAGGCCCATTGCGTTCGGCACTTGGCCACCGCGCACGCCGGAGAAGTTGTGGATCGGCGCGGTCGCGGAAAGCACGACGCGCCCGCCCTTCGGCGCATCGGGGTTCGCGTAGTCGAAGTGCTCGAAGTCGGCCGGGTACTTGAGCTCGTGGAGCAGCGAGATGCCGTGCTGATAGGCAGGCTGCTCGGGCCACGCGGCAAAGGCGCAGAGAGACGCCATGGCCAGCGCCGCGAAGCGCATCGGAAGTCTGGTCCTAGCGCTGATCGATCGGATGGCCGAACTTCGCCTCGAAGTCCTCGTGTACCGCCCGCTCGTAGGAGGTGATGCCTCCGAGAGGCAGCGCGACCGGCGCCATCCCGCGCAGGGACGATTCGTAGATGGCCATCGCCATCTCCACGTCCTTGCGCGCTTCGACGCCGTATTCCGCGGGTTCGTCGTTCAGCGCGGCATTCGCGATGCTCACGATCTCCGCCGCGTGGCCGACGCACCAGTCGTCGATGGCGCAGTCGCGGAATGGGTTCTCGTACATGATCGCCGGGTCCGCATGCGCAACGATGCGCTGCACGACGTCGACGCCGTCCACGAGCTTGCGCTCGGTCGTCACCGGAATGTCCCGCCACCCTTCCCCTTCCAGCAGGCGCAGCGGCAGTTCGGGGCCGAACGTATCGCCATCCAGAATGCCGCCCAGAGTTCCCGTGATCTGGCAGTACCTTTGGGTCTCCCCTAGGCGCGAGGTCTCGTAGATGCCCACCGCGCCGCTCGCGAAGTCGATCATGGCGTGCGCCCAGTCTTCGTGGATGCGGGTCGGATCGGCGCGGTACTTGCGCACGGTCGCGCTGATGCTCTGCGCTTCGCTCTGCGCGTACAGGCGCAGTTGCGAGAGACGGTGGGCGCCCATGTCCATGCACATCCCCGAGGTGCGCCCGAAGCCGTGAATGGGACGTCCGAGGCCGCCGTGGACGAAAGGCAACGGGAACGGGTCCTGGCGCTTCGGCTCGACGAAATAGACCCGCACGATGTCGCCCAGCACGCCGGCCTCGATCAACTGGACGATCAGGCGCTGTTTGCACATGCGGAAGTAGTTCTCCGCCACCTCGAAATGCACGCCGTTGCGGCGGCAAGCGTCGATGATGATGTCGCAGCAAGGCACGGTCAGCGCCATGGGCTTCTCCACCATGACGTGCTTGCCGTGCTCCGCCACCATCCGGGCGAGAACATGGTGCGTCGGGTCGCCGGTCACCACATCGACGACGAGAATGTCCTTGTGCTTTTCCAGCATTTCCTGTGCGTTCGTGTAGTAGGGAACGCCGTACCTGGTGCCGTATTCGTGAGCGAGGCGTTCGTCCATGTCGCACAGGGCCACGAAGTCGATGCGCCCGCGCTTCGCGAGCTCGCTGAGCGTCGGCAGATGCCACTTCCGCGCCGGATTGCCGCAGCCGATGAGGGCGACCTTCGCCTTCACGGCGCGCGCCCTGCTTGGAACGCGGCAGCGTGGCCGCGAAGCATGGCGACGCTCTGTGGAACTTGGGCTTCCGACAGGCCGTGCAGGATGATCGGCACGTCGAACGGCAGTCCAGAGAGCAGCGCGACGTAGCGGGCGTAGTCGAGCTTGCCGGTGCCCGCCGCCAAGTGCCCGGCATCGCCGCCGTGGTCGAGGTCCTTGCCGTGGGCGATGGCGATGTGGTCGCCCAAGAGGTCGAACGCCTCGTCGAGGATTTCCCTCATGCGCGGCAAGTCGTCCTTGCCGAAAATGTTGGCCGCATCCATCACCACCTTGAGATTCTTCGATCCCATCTCGTCGATCAGGCGGCGGCTCTTCGATGCGTCGCTCGCGACGTTGTTGATCTCGGGCTCGAAAGCGACATCGACGCCAGCCGCTTCGGCCGTCGGCAGCACCTGCTCGAGCGTTTCGCGCAGCACGCGCCAAGTCTCCGGCAGCGCGTTGTCCGGGTGATGCCGCCACATGCTCTCCGGGTGCCGCGATCCGGTGCAGGTGGCGACCACCGACGTGCCGACCGCGGCGCAGGCGCCGATGATCATCCGCAGGCGTTCGATGGCCTGGCGGCGCTTGTCCGGATCCGCATCCACCATATTCGCATTGCCGGCCACTGCAGCGATCACCATGCCGCGCTTCGCCACCTCTTCTCGGATGATCGGGCAGATCGCATCGATGGTTTCCGCGAGCGGCCCGTGCGGATGCGCCGACGCCCAGTTGAATTGCAGGTGGCGGATGTCGCGGGCGAGGATGGCGTCCAAGGATTCGCCCAGCGTCGGTCGCTTGAACGTGCCGGACATGATTCCTACTTGCATGGCTTGGTTCCGTCCTACGTGGTCCTCAGGGCTGATTCATCAGCAGTTCGGTGATCTCCCGCTGCTGTCTGGCGTCGAACTCCCGGTACACGGGGCTGTCGTGCAGCAGCTTGCAAGTGGGACGCGTGTCCCTCTTCGGCACTACGTCAGCGGTTTGGAACGACATCAGCATCGCGCCGCGCTTTTCGTCGCTGCGATTGAAACCCGCCCGATGCCAAGTCCTCGCGTCGTACAGCACGATGCTGCCGGCGGGCGCTTCGATGATGGCAGCCTCGGGCCCGCTGTAGGGCCGTGCATTGGGATCGCCGCCACTGCGCGCGGGATTCCACTCCGGCGGCGGATTCGTGGCAGCGCGATGCGAGCCGAGCTTGTAGGCGGTGGCGCCGTTGCCCTTGGTGAAGTCCGAGACGCAGACGTTGCGCTGCACCGCCTTCACCGGGCCGGCTCGATCGGCCACTGGATGGCCGCCGACGGAGGGGATGTAGGGAATGTCCGCGTGCCAGCCCTGCACGCGGCGCTGGCCGTCATACGGCGGCAGCGCCGTCGCATTGGGTGGATGGCCGAGATGCAGATTCCGGGTGCCGACGTATTGACGAATCAGCCACAGCGAGATCGGTTCGGTGATGGCGCGGCCCACGGCGCTGTGCTGGCAGACCTTGGGGCTCGCGGTGTCGGGTTCGAGGCCGGCGTAGCCATCGGTACACGCGACCCGCTGCAGACCGTCCACGATGTCGTCCGGCAGGATGCAGGTGAGGCAAACCCAGCCTTCGCGGCGGAGCTGTTCGAGGTATTCTCTGGGCAGCCTCGAAGGGCCGTGGTTGAAGCGAAGCGTTGTGTCCTTCGAGCCGACGCGCAGGGTGCAGGCATCGCCGTCGAACCTGGGGGCGATGCGTTTTCCGGTTGCGACGTGCCTCACGCCGCCGGGCGCACGATCCCAGATCACGCGGTCGTCGGCATCCTGGGCGAGCGCGAGTTCGCCGCCCTCGTCGAGGCCGAGCATGGCGCCATCGGCCGCGGTTAGGAACGCGAAGTGATGCGCCGGTCTTGCATGCGTCACCGTGCGCTCCTGGAACTCTGCGTGACTGTCCATTCGGTGCCGCTCCTCAGCCATTGCTCGTGTAGAGCGTTTCCTTGTCTCTGCCGAAGAACTCCCGCCACTCGGCGTCAGTAAGCAGGCGCGGCTCGCCGAGCCGGCGGGCGAGCACGTACTGGCGGCACATGATCTCCAGCCGCTGGGCCTGGTTCACGGCCCGCCTCAAGGTCGGTCCGCGACAGATCATGCCGTGGTTGCCGAGCAGGCAGGCGGTTCGGTGCGTCAGCGCGTCCGCGGCATCGTCCGCCAGCGCTTGGGTGCCGAAGGTGGAATACGGCACGCACGGCACGTCGTCGCCGCCGAAAACGCCGATCAGGTAGTGGAAGCCCGGCAGCGGCTTGAGATGGCAAGACACGGCGACGCAGTGGTCGGAATGGGTATGCACGATGGCCTGCGCCTCGGCATGGCGCAGGTAGATCGCCGCATGCATCCGCCACTCGGAGGAGGGACGTCGTTCGCCGCGCCAGCGCCCGTCGAAAGTGGTCTCGACGACGTTGTCCACGGCGATGCTCTGCGCAGTCGCGCCGTTAGGAGAGATCAGCATTCGGTCCCCGAACCGAACGCTGAGATTGCCAGACGACATCTCGTTCAGGCCCAGTGCCTCGACGCGCCGATAGTGGGCGACCAGTTCGGCGCGCAGATTCGCTTCGTCAGCAGTGTCCGGCAATGCTTGTCTCCTCCAGCCCTGCCAAGCATAGCTTGACGCGCCTACCCGCGACTTGCCAACCGGCACACGCTGATATAGCTCATGGCCAAGCAAGCGACCGCCATCGTCGGCAGCACGACAAGCAACAGCGGCAGCGTGACGATCGCCGCTTGCCCGGGCGCGGCTAGCCGGCCAGCGACCACCAGGCCCGCCAGTGCGCAGCCAATCACCAGAAGATCGAGCAATGCGCGCGAGCCGATGCGCAGCGCTTCGTCGTGTGCTGTGGCGCCCAGGGCGAAACGGATCCGGATCTGCCTCGCCTCGCGCCGCACCGAACGTCCCAGCGCGTTTCCGACGGCGGCCAGCCCGAGGACGAAGGCGAACGCGCCGGCCATGGCGAGCACGGCTTCGATACTGCGTCTCTCGAACGCTTCGCGCAGCAGGTTCCGGGGCGTGCCGAGCTCGTACGCTTCCATCACGTCCCCGCCGAGCCGCCGCAGCATGGCGACGATGTCGTCGGCATGGCCAGCGTGCCTGACCAGCCAGAAGTCCTGCTGTCTGCGCACGGTGCTTGCCGCCGGCAAGGTTGTGTACAGCAGGGCCCTTGGAACTTCCTCGACGGGACCGTAGGCAATATCCTCGACAACGCCGACGACGGTGAACACGCCGGACTCGGTCGGCATCCCGGTCGGTGCCAACTCGATGGCAAGCCCAAGAACCTCGTCGACTTCTCGGCCGAGCCGCCGAACCCCGCTGCGCGACAGAATCAGATCGTTCGCGGCGTGATCGAACAAGGAACCCGCGAGCAGTTCGGCATCGAGCACGTCGAAGAAGGCGGCATCGACGCGGTTACGGTAGAACACCGCGTGCTCCAAGCCCTCGAATCCCCTCGCCTTGGCCCGATTGCTCGGCAGCGCGGATTCGGACACCAAAGGCAGCATTTCCGCCCGCGCCGCGGAACGCACATGCGGCGAAGTGAGGAGCGCGGCGCGTACTCGTTCTGAACGGCCCGGCGACGGCCCGCCCGAGTAGATGACGCCGACCATCAATGCGTCCCGATTCCCGAAGCCCAAAGTCCCTGCCTGTCCCGCATAGCCGAGGGCGATGGAAAGCGTGACCAGCAGACTCGCCGCGGCGACGAACAGCAGGCCCTGCCATGCGACCCGCGGCCAGCCGCGCGCCGCGCCGCTTGCTTCGGCATCTACGAGCGTGGTGCGCGAGACCGTCCGGCCAACGATCCAGCACGACCACAGGAAGGTCGCTGCCAGCAGCGCCGTGCCGGCCCCGATGCCGACGGCGGATGCCGCCAAGCGCAACGTGCCGACAGCCTCGGCGAACGGTTCCATGCCGAGCAGGACATCGCTCATGTAGAGGAAAGACAGCAGGCCCGCCAAGGAGATCGCCGCAGCGTAGAGCCCGTGTCTCGACACGTTGTCGCGGAATACGTCGCCGGGCGTCGCGCCGATCGCCAGTCGGACCGTTTGCCAGCCATCGCGGATCGACTGGTCCGCCGCCAAGTGGTCCACCAGCGCCATGAACGCGACCGCCAGCAGGAGGACTACGATCATCGCGAGCCACGCCAGCCGCTCCATGGTGTCCTGCCGCGCATCGGGATTAGGTTCCAATCCCATCACGGTTTCCAGCCGGTCGCCCCGTTCCCGCGCATCGGGCAGGACGAATCGGTGCCCCGCCAACCGCGACTGCAACGCGGCAAGAGTGAGGTCGTTCGGCAAAACGCCGAACAGGTTGAGTCCGCCGAATACGACACCAAGCTGTGCTGGATGTTCCGTGGGCATCAGGATCCAGCAATCCGCCGGGCTTTGGAAAACGTCCGCGAAAGCAGGGTCTGCGACACCGATGATCGGCACCGCCTCGTCGTCGATGGCCACGATGCGACCCAGGACATTCGGATCGGCGGCGAAAACGCGCTCCCAAAGCTGGGCGCCGATTACCGCTGCGCCAGCATCGCTGGTCGTTCGCCCGAGCACGCCCTCAACGCCAAGCGCGTCAAAGAAGTTGCCGGACACGCGCCGCGCTTCTATCGCGTGGCGCGCTCCGGAGCGTCTGCGATCTGGGCCTGTTCCACGAATCTGCTCGCAAAGGACCAGTTCAGCCCCGGCGTCGCATGGCGGATCAGCTCGTAGTCGATAGTCGAGACGGGGCCGAAGCGCCTCGACTCGGTGCCGCGACTGCCCACCGTCACGTAGTCCTGTTCGGCAACCCCCGACGGCTTGGCGACGAGGACCTCCCAAGCGATCCCGGCTGCGACGCCGATGAAGCCGAACGACAGCCCCAGGCCAACGATCAGCGCGATCGTTCGCGCCCAGTCGGACGCGGGCCTCAGGCTGCTCAAGCGCCAACGCAAACGGCAGCCTCGGCGGCGACTTCAGACTCCCCCGTTTGCAGGAGCGCCTGCCGGTACTCCGACCATTCCCGAAGCACGATAGCGCGCTCCTGGGCCGCGTCGGTGTGGCGCGCCGACCACCGTGATACCACCGCACCGCCATCTTCTCCCGCCTGCTGTGCGGCGCCTAGGTTGGCGATGGCGCAGTCGCGCTGTTCGAGGCCCGCATAGACGGTCGCCAGCTTGGCGAACAGCCAAGGCGGCGGCGCCTCCAGCAATCGGAATAGCCGCGCGGCCTCGTCGAACTGCCCCAGCGCGGCATGGAAAAGCGCGGCATAGGCAAGCGCTTCGTCGACCAGACCCGCGAGCGCGACCGGCAGGTCTCCGCGCTCCACGGCGAGCGCCGTCTGGAGGTGGGCGATGCCTTCCTTGAAGCGCCCGCCTTCGCCGTAGGCGATGCCGATGGTGCTGTGTACGTCCGCCATCGCGACGGCGCCCGGCTGCGGCAGCCGCGCCAACTGCGACGCGGCCACCGCCGCCGCCGCCCAGTCGCTGGCCATAATGCTGCGCAGGAGCGGCTCGCTCTGCTGGAAGTACGCGATGTCGCTGCCGCTTACCGACACTTCCGCTGCAGACGACGCGCCGGCGAGCGCAGCAGCGCCGAGTGCCGCAAAGAGCCGCAGGAGTCGAACCATGGGACAAGAGCTTAACAGCCGCTTCCGCCCCTACGGACCGGGTGATTCTTCATCGGGGAGCATAAGTCGCTAACTTCCGTATAGGTCGGATATGGACATGTACCCAATGAACGCACGACACCGGCAAATCGCTCGCGGCGGCCTTGGCGGGTCTGCCAGAGGTGTCCTATGCCCCGAACGGGCCTGCCTGCAGACGCGCCAGCGCAAGTTCCAGGAAGTCCTCGCCGCCAGCAGCTCCGGCTTTGAGGACAAGCCACACCGGATCTTCGCCCGCCGCTCGGCAGAAGCCGCCTTCGAGCTCGTCGTAGGGGCCGACACCGGCTCGGTCTACGCCGAGGGCTGCCATCACCGCGCCGGACGTTTCGCCGCCGGCGATGACGAACTTGCGCACGCCTCGGGCGTGCAGCCGTCGCGCGACGCCGCCGAGGATCGCCTCGGCGAGGGCCGAAGCAACTTGCCGACCGAGTGCGGCGTGGGCGCGTTCGACGCCGTGCGCGTCCGTCGTCGTTGCCACGGCTACTGGCCCGGCGCCCAAGCGGGCTTCGGCCCAGCGGACGATCCGGTCCTCGATGTCATGGGCAGTCTGTGTCAGATCGATGCGGCATACCGGATGCGTTTCCTCGAACCGTGCCAGTTGGCGCCCGGTCTTCGGCGTGCAGCTGCCCGCGAAGACGACGGCGGGACCGGGGGGCGGCGTCGGCAACGCCCTCGGCTGGTGCATCGCCGTCGCCCAGCTCTTCGCGAGCGCAACCGGGAGGTCGTCCGACCCCGTGACGAGGCGGGCATCGCCGGCGAGCGCGGCGATGCGCTCGAGGTCCGCCGGGTCGATGGCATCAACGATGAAGAACCGTACTCCGGCGGCACCTTCCTCAGTGAGTAAGCGCTTACTTGCGGCGGTGCCCTGGCGCAGCGTGCGGTGGTCCAGCAGGCCGACCTTGACGCGGCTCTGGGATTGCAGCACCTCGACGAGATTGGAGTTGGTCATCGGCGTCACGGGGTCGCGGCGGCGCGGCGTCTCGTGCAGCATCTGCCGGCCGAGGAACAGCCGCCCTTGATAGACGGTGGCATTGCGCGCCGGGCGGGCCGGACAGAAGAGCACGCGATCAGCGTTCGAGAGCACCATCAGCGCCTCCGTCACTGGCCCGATGTTGCCGCGCGCGGTGGAGGTGAACAGGGCGCTGTACTTGTAGTAGAGCTGCCGCGCTCCCTTGGCGAGCAGGGCGCGGGCGGCATACTCGGCATCGGCCACAGCTTCCGCGGCAGGCAGCGCGAGCAGCTTGCGGCCGACGGCGACGGCTTGCACGTCGCCGCCGATGTCGCGCAGGGCTTCGGCGGAGGTGACCAGCGGGCAACGCACGCCTTGGGCCTCAAGCAGGCTGGCCAGCTTCACAGCGCCCGTCAGGTCGTCCGCAATCACGCCGAGTTCAAGCACGCACGCACCCCGCACAGCGCATATCATTCGCAAGCGTTGTCTTTTCCTCGGTACACGGCGGCATGTCAAGCGCAAGCATCCCCAGAGACCAATGGCAGCAGGACGGGCTGGCCGGTCCGTTCGAACTCGCGGACCAGTCGCGGGTCGACGCGGCCCGGGACGAGGTCTACCGTCTGAAAGTGCTGCGCCGGGCGCAGCTCGAAGCGCAGCGCGCGGGCAAGCCGGGCAGCGACGTCAACCCCCTGCTCGACCGGCACATGGACGTGGAGGTCATCCGCGCCGTGTTCTTCGATGCGAACCTGCAAGCGGCGGTCGCGGATCTCGCGGGCAAGGATCTCTTCATCTGGCGGACGAACTTCTTCGTCAAGAGCGACGGCACGGGGCAGAACAAGTGGCACCACGACCGCCACTTCGAGAATGGCGACGCGCCGATCGACATTTTCGAGACGAGCAACCACTTCACGCTGACCATCGCGCTCACCGACATCGGCATGGATCAGGGCCGGCTGGAGTACATCCGCGGCTCGCACCTGCCCATCGACGGCTTCAACCGGGACATTCCGCGGCATTTTCTCGATGCCCCGGACGTCGTCCAGGACCGCGTCACGCCCCTGCCGCTCCGGCGCGGCGAGTTCGTGCTGATGCACTCGTCGCTGCTGCACCGCAGCCTGGCGTTCGACCAAGGCGAACGCAGGGCGTCGATGGCGGCCCGGCTGGCGCGCGTCGGCACGGCGATTCCGGCCTACGGCGCACCGAATCCAGCGGGCGGCGCCCAGACCGGCGCCGAGCCGAATGTGTACTACCGGGAGACGGGCATCCTGCCGTTCAACTAGGCCCCCGCGGCATCACTTGGCCCACCAGCTGTCGATCACCCGCGCGAGACCGCCGTCCAGGTATTCGTAGACGGCGGCCGACTCGTCCGCGCGACCGAAGCGGTCCCAATAGAGGAACCGCTCCGCGTCCGGCCGGTTCAAGGGGATGTGGTAGAAGCCCCAGAGCAGGACGCGATCGAGTGCTCGGCAGGCGATCGCTGCCGATTCCATGTCCGTCGCCTGCCGGGCGCGCTCGATCAGCGCATCGACCACGGGATCGCTGATGCCCGCCAGATTGCCGCCCGTCTCGCGCTCCGCATTGGCCGAACCGAAGTATATCTCAAGCTGGCTCATCGGCGGATTCACGAGGTCGTGGCCGCGGAAGTACATATCGAATCGGCGCTGGCGCTTGAAGCTCACCGCGGTGACGTTGTCCAAGAGCCTGAGGCGCGCGTCGATGCCGAGCATCGCCAGCGACTCGATGTACGGCAGCAGAAGGCGTCTCGCCCAAGCGTTCTGCGTCGCGATCTCGAACGCGAAGGGTCGGCCCTCGGCGTCCTCGAGCCGACCATCCGCAAGCCGCCAGCCGGCCTCGGCCAAGAGCTCGCGCGCCCGCATCAGAGCCGATCGGCGGGCACCCTCGTCGATCAGTTCAGGCAGCAGGAACTGCTCGGTGAACACACGGGGCGACAAATGCCTGCGATGGGGTTCGAGCAATGCGAGTTCCGCCGCATCGGGCAGTCCCCTCGCGGCGAGCGGCGAGCCGGCGAAATAGCTGAGCGCCCGAACCTGCGTGTCGTGATGGAAGACGCGGTTCTGCCATTCGAAATCGAAAGCCAGCGTCAGTGCTTCCCGGACACGCACGTCGCGGAACATCCCGCGTTCGAGATTGAACGCGAGGGCGCGGTCCAAGCCGATGCTGCGGCCGACTTGGCGCGTGGCTTTGCGCAGGGCGCCGGACTCCAGGGCCGGGATGTCGTACGAAGCGTGCCAGTAGCGCGCGTCCGTTTCCCAGAACACGTCGATCATGCCTTTGCGGAACGCTTCCCGCGCTACCGTGGCGTCGCGGTAGACGTCGTAGCGGATCGCGTCGAAGTTGTGGCGACCTCGATTGACGGGCAGGTCGCGGCCCCAATAGCCAGGGACCCGTTCGTAGACGACGTAGTCCCGTCCGTGGTGCGCGATGCGATACGGCCCGCTGACCAGCGGCGGCTCCAGCGTCGTCTTGCCGGGGTCGCGCTGCGCGTAGTAGTGCGCCGGCCGGACCGGAAACGTAGCCAGCGCCAGCAGGTTCGCTTGCGTGAAGACATCGCGGTGGCGGATCACGAATTCCCGGGCATTGACGATCTCCAAGCTCTCCACCCACGAGCGCAGGTAGAGCTTGCCGGCCAGCGAGGTGGCGTCCATCGCGTCGTAGGAGAAGCGGATGTCGGCGGTGGTCACCGGCGCGCCATCGTGCCAGCGGGCGTCGCCATGCAGCCGGATGTGCAGCGCTGTGCGATCCGCGGCAAGCGCGACGCCGTCCGCGAGCAATCCATAGAGCGCGGACGGCTCGTCGGCCGAGCGGACGAACAGTCGATCGAAGGTGCGCTCCAGCCCCGCCGCATTGGCGACGCCGGTGCCCCACGCGCCGGAGAAGTTGCGCACCGGCCAACTGGTGGCGAGGGTCAGGGTGCCGCCCTTGGGCGCTGCCGGGTTCGCGTAGTCGAAATGCGTGAACCCGGCCGGATACTTGAGGTCGTGGAGCAGGGAAATGCCGTGGCGATAGTCGGGCTCGCCGGCAAGGCACGCCGATGCGAGCAGGCCCGCTACAACAGCCTGCGATAGGATCGCCCGCGATTTGCGCACGAAGGAACCGCGACGTGCCATCAGCCCCATCTGCCGTTTGGGTCAACCGCCCCGCGCCCGGAACGCTGCCGCCCGGCGTTGTCCATCGCACCTTCCGTTCGGCCGCCCATGACGCCGACGTAGGCTACTGCATCTATCTGCCTCGGGGCTACGAATCGAGTGATCGGCGCTACCCGGTGATCTACAACCTGCATGGCGCGGGCGAGAACGAACTGCACGGATTCCTCGAAGTCGAGGCGCTCGACCACGGCATCCAGAGCGAGCGCTGGCCGCCGATCCTCATGGTGATGCCGAACGGCGGCAAGCACACGTTCTTCAAGGACTCCTACGACCGACGCTTCATGAGCGAGACGCTCATCATCCGCGAGTTGATCCCGTTCATCGACGCGAACTACCGCACGCTGGCGGGCCGCGCCGGGCGCTGCATAGAAGGCCACAGCATGGGCGGTCGGGGCGCGACGCGCCTTGCCATGAAGTACCCGAAGCTCTTCTGCTCGCTGTTCAATCTCGCCGGCAACGTGCCGCGTACGGCTGCGCTCTTCGACCCGTCGCAGCCGCACGTCTACCCCAACAGCTATCTGGGTCCGCACCGGCAGGCCTACGTCGACAACGACGCTTTCGAGCTGCTCAAGCGCAACCTGGCCGACATCAAGGCCGGCCTGCGCATCCAGCTCTGGTGCGGAACGCAGGACGCGGGCCACCTGCCAACGGTGCGCGAGTTCCACGCGGCCCTGCTCGCCGCGGGCGTGGATCACACCTATCTGGAGGTCGCCGAGTGCGGCCATCCGCGCAAGCCCATCATCGACCGCTACCGCGACGTGTGGTTCGATCACCATGTAGAGTCGCTACGCCAAGCGACGCGGTAGCCAAGTCGCAGGCACCGCGGCCCCGTGGGGCTTTCTTGATCGCGTTCGCGATGCGCGAGCATGGCGCACGCGCTACGCTACCGGACCGCCCCATGAGAGGAGCAAGCGTTGAAGATCACCTCCGTCAGAGCCTTTCCGGCGTCCGCCGCCATGGGCCCGCGTGTGCGCCGCAACTTCGTCTTCGTCAAGATCGAGACCGACGCCGGGATCACCGGCTGGGGCGAGGCCACCAGCGGCCCGCTGGCGGTGGCGACGATGGTGGACGAGTTCGGCGAGGTGCTCGTCGGCCGCGATCCGAGGGAGATCGAGAAGCACTGGCAGACGCTCTACCACCACTTCCACGTGCGCGGCGGGGTGGTGCAGATGTCCGCCATCAGCGGCATCGAGATCGCGCTGTGGGACATCAAGGGGCGAGCGCTCGGCGCACCGGTCTACGAGCTGCTCGGCGGCAAGATGCGCGATCGCATCTGGACCTACGGCCGCTGGGACGGGCCGACGCCGGAACTTTCCATCGAGAATGCGATGAATCATGTCGGACAGGGGCTGACGGCGCTCAAGGGCGATCCCTTCGAGCATCGCGGCCTCTTCATCGACCGGGCTTCCGAGGACCTCGCAGTGGCGAAGATGAAGGCGGTGCGCGAAGCCGTCGGCAATGACGTCGAACTTCTGGTGGAAGTCCACGGGCGCCTGTCACCAGCGGATGCGATTCGGGTCGGGAACCGATTGGAGGAATACCGCCCGTTCTACTACGAGGAACCCGTGCCGCCGCAGAACCTCGAGGCGCTGAAGAAGGTCTCGGATCACGTCAACATCCCCATCGCGACGGGCGAGCGGCTGCTCACCAAATTCGATTTCGCCGAGCTTTTTCCCCTGCACTGCGTCGACCTGATCCAGCCGGACATCATGTACGCGGGCGGCATTCTGGAGACCAAGAAGATCGCCGCCATGGCTGAGGCGCACTACGTCGGCATCCAGCCGCACAACTGCTACGGCCCGTTCGCCACGGTGGCCGCCCTGCACCTCGATGCCTGCACGCCGAACTTCGTCATTCAGGAGGGCGGCATCCGGCCGTGGTACCAGGACGCCACCATCGGCGACTTCCCAGTGCAGAAGGACGGCTACTTCGGCGTGCCGCCGGGGCCGGGACTTGGCGTTGCCATGAACGAGGAATGGCTTGCTGCCAATCCTTGGGACAGCAGTGCCAGACCGTGGGTGCATCGGCTCGGCAACAACCCGTCGCGCCAAGGGGTGGATTGGTCGTAGCGGTGGGCAAGCCCGAGGACGTCTACCGGGAGTTCTTCCGCGCCGACCGCGCCAAGGACGCCCGCGCCTGGGCAGCCGTCAACCATTACCCGCATGTGCGCGTCGCCGGCCCCGGCGGCTTCGCCTACTACGAAACCGCTGAGGAATACGCGAGCGACGCCTCGTGGACCGAGCGCGAGGCGACGGGCTGGGTGTACACGGAAGGCATCGAACCGGTGCGGCTGCACGAATCGGCCGATCACATCCACTTGGCGGGCGGCTGGACGCGCTACGACGCCGACGACGAGGCGATTCTTCAGAACCGCGTCCTGTACGTGATGACGCGCATCGATGGTTCCTGGGGAATCCAAGCACGGTTCGCCTGCGGGGCCGTGCCGGTGTGGCAAAGCGCGGACGACGCCGATCCTGCGGCGACCGTCCGCCGGTATTCCGATGCCTTGCGGCTACGCAACTGGTCGCTGGCTTCGGCGCTCGTGCGCTATCCGTTCGCCGAAGTCGGCGTCGGCTCCGTCAAGCGGTCGCCGAACGCGGCGGCATTCGCGCAGCGGCTGCCCCTGCTGCCGGAAGGCGACTGCACCATCGACAGCGCTTGCGTCGCTCAAGGCGGGATGCGCGGGGCCAACGTCGCCGCGACCGTGCGCACGCCCGGACGGAAAGCCGAGGCCGTGTTCCTCATGGCGAAGGAAGCCGCTTCCTGGCGTATCGCGGCGATGTCGATCATCATCTGAAGACGCCGCGCCGGCGCCCATGCGGACGCCGAGCTGGGTCGCTGCTACATTTTGAAGCGGACGCCGAACTGGAACCTGCGGCCCGCGTTGATGGCACTGGAGAAGTGCTTCTCCGTTCCCGTCGCCAGCAGGTTGTAGTAGTACACGTTCTCGTCCGTCAGGTTGATCGCCTCGAGCGCGAACGACAGGCGGTCGTTCGGCTTGAAGCTGAACGATGCGTCGATCTGATCGTACAAGTCCACGAAGTACGGGTGGCCCGAACCGTCGGCGATGCTGTCCAGGAACTCGTCGCGCCGGTTGTAGGAGACGCGGCCGCCCCACGGCCCTTTCTCGTAGAACAGCGTGAAGTTGACGGTGTTCTCCGACAGCCCCGGAATGCCGTAGGCGGCGTTGGTCTTCTCGTTGCGGAAGTCCGAGCCGGAGCTGATGTAGGTGTAGTTGGCGATGACGCCGAGGCCGTCGAACGGCGATGGCAACAGGCCATCCATCGTGCGCTGGAAGTTGAGCTCGAAGCCTCTGAGATCCGATTCGCCGGTGTTCAGCGGCCGGAACAGGGTGAACACCAGCGGCAGGCCCGTCGCCGGGTCCGTGCCGCCCGCCCACGGAACCTGCTCGATCTCCGGCTGTACGAACGACTCGATGGACTTGGTAAAGATGCCGAACGAGGCGATCGAATAGTCGGCGAAGTACCACTCCAGAGCGAGGTCGAACTGCACCGCCGTGGTGGGATCCAGCTCGCCGTTGCCGCCGCGCATGGTGCGCACCCTCGCTTGCACGGTGCGGCGCGGGTTGAGGTCCAGATACCGCGGCCGGCTCAGCACCTTGGCGAGCGACGCGCGCACCACGACATCGTCGCGCGGGTCGAAGCGCACGTTGAACGACGGCAGCACCTCCGTATAGGAGTGGCTGACGTTGACGAATTCCGGGTCGGACAGGATGATCTCCGGGTCTTGGTCATCGTGGAAGATGATGTCCACCGGCTGCGAGATTTCTCCGATAGAGCCGGTGCTGTTGTCCACGTAGCGCACGCCGAAGTTGCCGGAATACGGCAGATCGCCGAGGTTGCCTGCGAACGTCACCATGGCGTAGAGCGCGTTGCCGTCGTCGTCGTGGTTGAGGTCTTCGTTGAACCGGCCGGTGCGGAAGGCCTCCAGCGACTTGGCCGTGCCCGTGTTGAAACCGCCGCCGGCGAGGATGTCGTCCGCCCGGGTGGTGAACGTCCGCTGGATCACGTTCAGATTGGGATTCAGGATCGGGCTGGGGAAGCGGTTGCCGAGCCCGCTCATGAAGTCCGACTCCGCCGGGAACGGATCGTTGCCGCCGAATTCCTGGATCGGCGAGCGGATGAAGGCGCGGCTGTTCAGATAGCGGTGCCGGTCGCGGCGATCCTGGCGGTACGTGCGCGCGCCGAACTGGATCGTCTCGAGCCAGGCACCGCCCACCTCGTAGGTCGCATCGGCACGGAATTGCGTGATCCGGTCGTCCACCAAGTGGTCCTGGATCGAGTGCTTCACCACATGGAACCAGTTCGGATCGGTCAGCGGAGACGACGACGTGAGCGACGGCATGCCGCCCGGACCGTATTTCTGGTAGGTCATCTGCGTGCCGGTGTTGCGCATCAGGTAGTCGCGGTTGGTGATCGGCGACTCGGTGGCGGAGATCGTCGCGTCGAAGCTCACCGTCATGCGCTCCGTCGCCTGGATCTCGATGTTGCCGCCGAAGTTCATGGCCTCGGTGTCCACCACCTCGGTCGCGTGCTGGACGAAGAGACCCGCGCCGGAGGTCGAAATCATCGTGAAGACCCCCGTGCCGTTGTCGCTCTTCAAGGTCGCGTCGGTGATGTTCCGATGCCCCTGCTGGATGCGGAAGTCGCGCCAGAAATCCCGCTCGTCCTCGGCGTTGTCCGTGTAGAGGAGGTCCAAGGTGATGTCCACGCGGTCCGAAGGCCGGAACTGCACGGAAGAGGAGATGTTCAGGCGATCGCGGTCCGTCAGGTGCAATTCGCCGAGCAACTGCCGCGGGTAGTAGCCCGTCAGCTCCTGGCCGCCGATGGTGACCGTGCGCGGGTCCCCGATGTAGGAGTAGTGGTGCAGCGAGTCCGACCGGAACACCCGGTTGTCCCACTGCGCCGACACCATGACGCCGAAGCCCTCGCTCAGCACGTCGCTGAAGAGCGCGAATACGCCCGGCGCCATATCGTCCGCCAGTTCGTTGCGCGTGGAGTCGAGCGCCACCGCGATGTGCCGCTCGCCGAGGTCCAGGGGCTTGCGCGCCTGGATGTCGACGAAGCCGCCGAGTCCGCCCTCGACGTGGTCGGCGCGCGGCGACTTGTGTACTTCCACCGCCTGCACCAGCCCGGACTGGAAGGCGTGGAAGCCCACCGTGCGCGAGCCCGCGTTGGTCGCGCCGCGGCCGTCGTGGCTGCCGGGCGAGACGTTGGATGCGGACACGCGACCGTTGATCGTCGTCTGCACGAACTGCGGGCCGAGGCCGCGCACGCTCACGAACGCGCCCTCGCCGCTCTTGCGGTCGATGGCGACGCCGCTGACCCGCTGCAGGGATTCCGCCAGGTTCTGGTCCGGAAACGCGCCGATGTCCTCGGCGGTGATGGCGTCCATGAAGTGGTCCGCCATGCGCTTGCGCTCCAGCGACTGCGCCATGCTGCCGCGGATGCCGGTGACGATCATGATCTCGTCGACCTCGTCGTCGTCCACCTCCGACTCGTCGGCCTCCTGGCCGGGCGCGGTGGTGCCTGCCAGCAGCAGGGCGCCCGCAACCAGGGCGCGCCAAGGCACCGTCCATCGCGCTTGGTCGTTCGACATGCTCTCTTCTCCCCTTCAGTGCGGCGTGTGGCCCGCACGACTCCAACCTCTACCCCATATGCTACCAAGTTGCCGGGATCGTGCGAGTGCATCCGTTCGCCCATCACGGTGTAGCATCGCCCGTCCCAAACAGCAGGCGCGAGTGCATGAAATCCCCCATCTGCGACATGTTCGGCATCGACTTCCCCCTGCTCGCCTTCACCCACTGCCGCGACGTGGTGGTCGAGGTCTCGAAGGCGGGCGGCATGGGCGTGCTCGGCGCCGCCGGCTACAACGCCCAGACCCTTCAGATCGAGCTCAACTGGATCGACGAGCACATCGACGGCAAGCCCTACGGCGTGGACCTCATCGCGCCCACCAGCATGGCCACCACGGACGACACCACGGCGGACGACACGCTCGACATGGTGCCGGACGAGCATCGCGACTTCGCCCGCAACATCCTGGCGCAGCACAACGTCGACACCAGCGATCTCTACCAGAACCAAGTGGGCGGAGGCGGCGGATTCCTCACCACCGGGCGGGCGACGAACATCATCGACGTGGCGTTCTCGCATCCGATCAAGCTGATCGTCAACGCCCTCGGCGTGCCGCCGCGCTACATGCTGGAGATGGGCAAGGAGCGGGGCGTGCTGACTGCGGCGCTGGTGGGCGCCCGAGAGCATGCGATCAAGCAGGTGGAAGCGGGCGTGGACATCCTGGTGGTGGCCGGCACCGAGGCGGGTGGCCACTGCGGCGAGGTGTCGACGATGGTGCTGGTGCCGGAGGTGCTGCAAGCCATCGCCGGCCACGACACGCCGGTGCTGGCGGCGGGCGGCATCGTCACCGGGCGGCAGATGGCGGCCTGCATGGCGATGGGCGCCGCCGGAGCGTGGACGGGTTCCATGTGGCTCACCACGGCGGAGGCCGAGACCTCGCCGGTCATCAAGGAGAAGTACGTGCAGGCGAACTCGCGCCAGACCGTTCGCTCCCAGGCGCGCACCGGCAAATACTCGCGCCAGCTGCGCTCGCCGTGGACGGACGCTTGGGAGTCCGAGGATGCGCCCGCGCCGCTGCCCATGCCGCTGCAATCGCTGGTCAGCGAACCGGCGCTCGGCAAGGTGACCAAGCTCGCGGAAGGCGGCCACGAAGGTGCGCGCCAGCTCGCCACGTCGTTCGTCGGCCAGGGCGTGGGGCTGATGAACTCCATCCAAACGACGCGCCAGGTGGTCTACGAGTTCATGGAGGACTTCCTTGAGGCCAGCGAACGGCTGGCGGATGCCGTGGGGGCGGACTGACGGACGGCCAAGGGAGGCAGGCTTTGGCACGGCAAGGCAAGCTCATGCCTGTCTCACCGCCTCGGGACGGCGCGGTTCAGGGCGCGGTTCAGAGGGTGGCCGTGTAGCGGTTTCGGGAGTGGCGGAGGCGCAACAGGCGCGTCGGCTTCACGGCTGAAGAGGTCATCGAGCTGATCCGCGAAGGCCGCCGCTGGTGAGTTTCGTGCTCGGCGCGCGTCGGTCGCATGGCGCGGGGCTTGGCTGATTCAAAATCAGACTTTGAATCAGCCAAGCCCTGTGCTACGTTCCAGTGCCATGATCCAGAGGGACTTGGCGACGGAACTCAAGCGGGCGGCCCGATGGGCGCCTTCGCTCACGGTCACGGGACCGCGTCAGAGCGGCAAGACGACGCTGTGCCGGGCAACGTTCCCGGACCGTCCCTACTGCTCCTTGGAGGCGCCCGATGAACGGGCGTTCGCCGTGGAAGATCCTCGGGCCTTCCTCGCCCAGTATCCGCAAGGCGCCATCATCGACGAGGTACAGCGCGCGCCGGACCTGTTGTCGTACCTGCAAGGCATCATTGACGAAGACCCGACGCCGGGTCGCTGGATACTGAGCGGATCGCAGAACTTCGCGCTGCGCGCTTCCATCAGCCAATCGCTTGCCGGGCGCACTGCCGTGCATGACCTGCTGCCGCTGTGCTGGGATGAGATCGCGCGGTTCGAAACTTGCCCCGCCAGCTTGGAGGCGGCCCTGTTGGCAGGCGGCTATCCGCGCATCTTCGATCAAGCGCTCGATCCCTCGTCTTGGCTGCGTTCCTACGTGGGCACCTATGTCGAACGAGACGTGCGCGCGATCAGCAATGTCGGCGACCTGTCCACATTCCAGCGCTTCCTGGCGCTGTGCGCGGGCCGCACCGGTCAGCTTCTCAACTACTCGTCGTTGGCGGACGACTGTGGCATCTCGCAACCGAGCGCCAAGGCGTGGTTCAGCATCCTCGAGGCGAGCTACGTGGCGTTCCCGCTGCCGCCGTTCCACGCCGACATCCGCAAACGGCTGGTGAAGATGCCGAAGCTGCACTTCTACGACACTGGGCTGGCGTGCTGGCTGCTCGGCATCCGCAGCGTCGAGCAGCTTGTGGCGCATCCACTGCGCGGTGCGTTGTTCGAGACTTGGATGGTCTCGGAAGTACTGAAGCATCGCGCGAACAGGGGCGCGACCGGCGGTCTCGCCTTCTACCGGGACCGCGCCGGCGCCGAACTGGACCTTGTGGTGGACGGCGCGGACCGCTTGACCCTTGTCGAGGCGAAGTCGGGGGCGACGCCGTCGCGCAGCATGTTCGACGGGGCGAATCGCGTTGGCGCGTACTTGGAGGGCATCCGGCCGGGCCTGCAACGGGCCGTCGTCTACGGCGGCAGCCAAGCGCGACAGCAATCGGACGGCAGTTTGCTGATCCCTTGGCAGCAGGTTCGCGACCTCGTGCCAGCCTAGCCGGATCTGCCCCGACGCTACTTCCGGTACGGGCAAGCCCCGGTGCGGATGTGCTCTTCGAAGTCCTCGCGGAAGTAGCGCAGGGCGCTCGCTAGGGGCTCGATGGCGCCGGGCGCGTGCAGGCAGAACGTGTTGGTGACGCCGCCGATGAACATGGCGTTGCGGTCCAGCATTTCGAGGTCCCCCGGCTTGCCACGGCCTTCTTCGATCTCGATCAGCAGTTCTTCCACCCACGGCAGCCCTTCCCGGCAGGGCGTGCAGAAGCCGCAGGATTCCTGGGCGAAGAAGTGCTCCAGGTTGCGGCACATGTCCACCGGGCAGATGGAGTCGTCCATCAGGATCATCGTGCCCGTGCCCATGCGGCTGCCGGCGGCTTGGATGGTGCCGTAGTCCATGGCGAGGTCCAGGTGCTCTTCCACGAGGAAGTCCGTCGATGCGCCGCCCGGCAGCAGGCCCCGCAGCTTGTAGCCATCGCGCATCCCGCCGCCATGCTCTTCGATGATCTCGCGGATGGTGGTGCCGATGGGCAGTTCCCATAATCCCGGCTTGTTCACGCGCCCCGATACGCCGTAGATCTTGGTGCCGGCATCGTCGCCGATGCCGAGCCCGTCGTACCATTCCGCGCCGTTGCGGACGATGGCCGGGACGTTGCAGAACGTCTCCACGTTGTTGACGATGGTCGGCCTTCCCCAGGCGCCGCTCGCCGGCGGGAACGGCGGCTTCTGCCGGGGCTGGGCGCGCTTGCCTTCCAAGGCGTTCAGCAGCGCGGTTTCTTCGCCGCAGATGTAGCGCCCGGCGCTGCGGTGGATGCGCAGGTCGAAATCGAACCCGGTACCGAAGATGTTGCGGCCCAGGTAGCCCTTGGCGTAGGCCTCGTCGATGGCCTTCTGCAGCGAGCGGTACGGCTCGTGGTACTCGCCGCGCAGGAAGACGTAGCCCTGGGCCGCGCCGATGGCCCACGCGCCGACGATCATGCCTTCCACGAGAAGGTGCGGGTTGTACTCCAGGAGGTAGCGATCCTTGAAAGTGCCGGGCTCCATCTCGTCCGCATTGCAGACGAGGTATTTGAGGCCCTTCTCCTCTTGCGGGACGTAGCTCCACTTCATCCCGGTGGGGAAACCAGCACCGCCGCGCCCGCGCAGGTTCGCTTCCTTGACGAGCTCGATGATATCGGTGGGGGCCATGGTGGCGAGGGACTTGCGGGCTGCCGCGTAGCCGTCGTGGGATTCGTAGGCGGCGAGGTCCACCGAGGCGCCTACGGCGTCGATGATTCCGATAAGGGGGCGAGCATCGTCCACAGTCAGTCTCCCTTGATTACCATGCTGAATCCCAACGCACGGCAAAGACCTGCAGTCTCCTTGGAGTGCGTCAGCTTGTCCCTGCATATCCGCATCACGTCAGGGCTTGCTTGGTAGGTCTGTCTTTGCGTCAAGATGCCACACAAGTAGTGCAGGTAGATCGACTCCAACGCCAGTGGCTCAATCCAATCCACGTCGATCTTGTATCCACTGATGGCGGAAAGTTTCGTCTTGTCGAGAAACCTCACTAGCTCAGATCGCTCTGCTCTCATCGTGGAACACGCGCCGAAATGCGCAATACAATCTTCACATGAGCCCTCCAAGATCTCTGCGATGTCGTCGAGTCTGGTGCTCGAAGACCAAGACGGGGCCCCATCGTTGACCGAAACGCCACATGGGAATCCATGGAACCATAGGTGCAGGATTGAGAACTGCGCATCTTTTTCACGCCAGGAATTCAGGCATTGACAGAACTCGTCACGACTCGCGACAACGTGATGACACAGCTCGGCGCCGTTGGACTTCGTCACCACTTTCAACATGGGCTTGGCCGATACCTCGGTGTTGTCATTCCACCGAGCCTCGATGCTGAAGACTCCGCTCATTCGAACCTCTCCAACGTCTCGGCGAGTCCATCGACCGTCACGTCGCCGATCAATTCCTCGTCAATCATCATCGTCGGCGCTCGGTCGCACGCCCCAAGGCAGACGATTGGCAGCAGCGTGAAGCGGTTGTCCTCCGTGGTCTCGCCGAGGCCGATGCCCAAGTGCTCCTCTACCGCCTTCCTGAGCCCATCCGCGCCCATCACGTAGCAGGAGACGCTGTCGCACACCATCACCACATGCCGGCCCACCGGCTTGCGGTAGATCAGGTTGTAGAAGGTGGCGATGCTGTCGAGGTTCTCCGGGGACATGCCAAGCAGCCGGGCGATGGCGAAGAGACTGTCGTCGGACACCCAGCCGCGGTGCCGCTGGACGATCATCATGGCGTCGATGGCCGCCGACTGGCGGTCCGGCAGGTGGGCGCACTCGTCCTCGATCTCCCGGATCTCCTCGTCCGAGAGCACCTGGATCAAAGCCGGCTCAGCCACGGGCTTGCCCGGCCCGGCAGCTGCCAACCAGTTCGACCTTGTTCAACACGCTCCCCTGCCCGATACCCGGCGCACCCGCCGCACGCAAAACCGCGTCCGCGGCACGCGGGTCCACCTTGAAGTCATCTAGGAACTCGTCAAGCGGCGTGCCGTCTGCCAGCCAGTCGAACATCTGTTGCACCGGCAGGCGCGTGCCGCGGAAACACGGCGCCCCGCTCATGCGACCGGAGTCCAACCACACAGCCTCCTCAAGCGTCATCGACGGCTCGCGAAGATCATTGGGCAGCTCTGCGCTCATCGGGTCTCCAAGGAATGACCTTACCTATCCACGTCCGCCATCACAAAGTCGATGCTCGCGATGATGGCGATCAGATCCGCCACCATGAAGCCGCGGCTGATGAGCGGGATCTGCTGCAAGGCCGGGAACGACGGCGTCCGCACCCGCGTTCTGTACGCCATCGTGCCGCCGTCGGAGATCGAGTAGTAGGAGTTCCAGCCCTTGGTCGCCTCCACCAGGGTGGTGGACTCGCCGGGGGGGATCACGGGGCCCCAGCTCACGTTCAGGAAGTGGTGGATGAGGGTCTCGATGTCCTGCATCGTGCGTTCTTTGCGCGGCGGCGTGGTGAGGCGGTGGTCGGATTTCACCGGCCCGGACGGCATGTTCTCGACGCATTGGCGGAGGATGCGCAGGCTCTGGCGGATCTCCTCGACGCGCACTTCGCAGCGGGCGTAGCAGTCGCCGGCCTCGGCGGTCGGGATGTCGAAGTCGAACTGGTCGTACATGCTGTACGGGCGGTTCTTGCGCAGGTCCCAGTCGTGGCCGGTGGCGCGCAGGGACGGGCCGGTGATGCCCCAGTCGAGGCCCTCTTCGGTGGTGTAGGCGCCGATGCCCTGGGTGCGGCGCTTCAGAATCTTGTTCTTCATCGCCATCTTCTGGTAGTGGTCCAAGCGCTTCGGCATGTAGTCGCAGAAGTCCAGAACCATCTTGTCCCAGCCGTCCGGCAGGTCCTGCGTCACGCCGCCGATGCGGAACCAGCTCGGATGCATGCGCCCGCCGGTGATCGCCTCGACGATGGAGAACAGGCGCTCGCGGTCCGCGAACATGTAGAACACCGGGGACATCTGCCCCACGTCCTGGGCGAACGTGCCGTAGAACAGGAGGTGGCTGGCGATGCGGAAGCACTCCGAGAGCATCACGCGGATCACCTGGGCGCGCGCCGGCACTTCGATGCCCGCCAGCTTCTCCACGTTCATGACGTAGGGCAGGTTGTTCATCACCCCGCCCAAGTAGTCCACGCGGTCCGTGTACGGGATGTAGGTGTGCCAGCTCTGCCGTTCGGCCATCTTCTCCTGGGCGCGGTGGTGGTAGCCGATGTCCGGCACCGCCTCGACGATGATCTCGCCGTCGAGCTGCAGGGCGATGCGGAAGACGCCGTGGACGCTCGGATGGTTGGGCCCCAGGTTCAGGAACATGAAGTCCGTGTGCTTGGAATCCATGCTCATGCCCCACTCCTCGGGCACGAAGCGCAGCGCCTCCTGCTGCGCCTTCTGGAACTCCGGCGTCATCTTGAACGGGTCCATCTCCGTGGCCCGGGCCGGGTGCTCCTTGCGCAGGGGATGGCCCTCCCAGAGGGCGGGCGTGAGGATGCGGCGCAGGTTCGAGTGGCCATCGAAGCGGATGCCGAACATGTCGAACGCCTCGCGTTCGTACCAGTTGGCCACGGGATAGATGGACTCGATGGAATCGACGCTCTCGCCGTCTGCCAGCGCCACCTTGATGCGCACGTCGTCGTCGCTCGTGAGCGACATCAGGTGGTAGAAGACGGTGAAGTCCGAGTCGGGCTGGCCGGGGCGGTGCTGGCGGGTGCGCTCGTCGATGGCGGAGAGGTCGAACATCAGGTCGAAGCGCTCCGGCGCATCGTGCTTGAGGTAGCGCATGATGTCCTTCAGGCGCCCCTTCGGCACCCAGACGGTGGTGATGCCGTCAGCGCAGTCCTGGCGGATGCAGCGGGGGCCGAAGTGGGTGGCGAGATCCGCGGCGATGTGGTGCTCGTCGGCGATCTCGAGGGCGGCTTCGGCCATCGTCAGGTGCGCTTCTTGCCGAGCAGGTCTTTGGAGAGCGGCGCATCGCCCACCGTGGTGGGCTCGGCCAGCGTGGTTGCGCGCATTCGATCAGCGGTCCGGAGATCCCGCTGGCTCACGTCGTACTTGCTCACGCTGCCGTCCTCGCCGATCACCCAGGAGAGCGGCCGGCGGGTGTTCTTCACCGCATCCTGCAAGAGCGTCAGGCCCTGCATGAATGCCTCCGGCCGCGGCGGGCAGCCGGGCACGTAGACATCGACCGGCAGGAACTTGTCCGCGCCCTGCACCACGCTGTAGACGTCGAACATGCCGCCGGAGTTGGCGCAGGAGCCCATGGAGATCACCCAGCGGGGTTCCAGGAGCTGCTCGTAGAGATGCTGCAGCACCGGGGCCATCTTGCGGAACACGGTGCCGGAGATGACGATGAGGTCCGCTTGGCGCGGCGTGGCGCGGATCACCTCGGCGCCGAAGCGGGACAGGTCGTGCCGCGAGGTAAAGGAGGTCGCCATCTCCACGTAGCAGCAGGACAGGCCGAAGTTGAACGGCCAGATGGAGTTCGCCCGGCCCCAGGCGACCAGATCTTCGAGTTTGGCGGTGAGAAAGCTCTTGCCGGCTTCCTCGTTGTACGCCTCGTCCACGGATTGCATCGGTGCGCCGGGTTCGGTCTTGATGAGTCGCCATTGCATGTCGCGTTCAGGCCCCCTCGGCCGCCGGCGCGTCCTGGCGGGCGTAGCGGCCCGGCCCGGCGAGGCGGCTCTTGATGCCCCAGTCCAGCGCCCCGGTGCGCCACTCGTAGAAGAGCGCGGCGAGCAGGATGACGATGAAGATGCTGGCGCCGATGTAGCCGGTCCAGCCCACCTCGTGGAAAGCCACTGCCCAGGCGATGATGAAGATGGTCTCCAGATCGAAGATCACGAAGAACACGGCGATCAGGTAGAACTCGATGGACAGCCGCACTTCCTCGGCATCGCCCACCGGCACGATGCCGGACTCGAACGGCAGCGTGCGCGCGCCGCCGTGCCGCGCCTTCGAGCCAATGAACCAGGACGCCACGAGGGCCGCACCGATGACCGCGCCCACGGCGAGCACGTACAGCAGCAAAGGCAGCATGTCGGGGGCGGCGGCGGCCGCGCTCTCGTCAGGCACCAGGCCCTCCCGGCTCTCCCATTCAACCCGGAGGCCTAAAGGCCCGGGTGGCGCCGCGCAGCTACCCGATGGGCGCGACGCGGGCCGTGCGAAAAACGGCGGACACCATACCTGCCTCGCCGTGTACGGGCAAGCTCGATTGCGCAGTCGGTCGCAAGCGGCAAGACGGGGCCGGAACCGACGGTCGAACAGGGCCAACGGGCACGCCGATGTCGCATCCCGGCGGTGCGCCAAAGCGCATACAATCCGCGCGAGCCAGCCCGCGACAGGAAGATGCTGGAGCAACTCAAGCTCGAAAACGTCGGACCTGCGCCGACCGTAGCGGTCGACTTTGCACCGCGTGTCAACCTGCTCACTGGCGACAACGGCCTCGGCAAGACCTTCCTGCTTGATGCGGCGTGGTGGGCGCTGACTCGCCGCTGGCCGCGGGATGTGAACCGGAGGATGACATCCGGCTTCCCGGCGCGCCCGAAGGACCCGACAGCACCTGCGAGCATTGCGTTCCGCATCGTCGGCCAGAGCGGTGCGGTCGAATACGAGGCCGCGTTTGAGCGGTCAGAACAGGTTTGGCGGGGGCGCCGGGGACGACCTGCGATGCCGGGCCTGATTGTGTACGCCCATGCGGACGGGTCGTTCTCCGTTTGGGACCCGGCAAGGAACTACTGGCAGGTGCAGCCGGCTGGCGCCGACGTTCAGGAGCGCCGTCCGGCCTATGTGTTCACGGAGGAAGAGGTCTGGGACGGCCTTCGCGACACGGTGAACGGGCGCCAGGTACCCGTGTGCAACGGCCTCTTGTACGACTGGTCGACGTGGATTCGCGCTGACGACGAGAACGCTCGCACGATGGCAGCGGCGCTGCGGGCACTGTCGCCGAGCTCTGAACCGGGCGGGCTGATCGAGCCGGCGTCGCCTGTTCGGATGTCCGTGGACGATGCTCGCGACGTGCCGTCGATCCGGAGTCGCTACCAAGGGTCCGTGCCGATCCTGCTCGCGTCGTCGGGCGTGCGGCGCATCGCGAGCCTCGCGTACATGCTGACCTGGTCCTGGAGCGAGCATCGGGCCGCCGCCGCGCTGAGAGGCGATGATCCGTCTCGGCGCGTGGTCATGCTGTTCGACGAGGTGGAGAGCCATCTGCACCCCAAATGGCAACGTTCGGTTCTCGGCGCTTTGCGGGGCCTCGGCAGCGCGCTGTCGATCGACCAACTGCAGCTCGTGGTCGCCACGCATTCCCCATTGGTGCTCGCTTCCGCCGAACCGTGGTTCGATCCACAGTGGGATGCATGGTTCGATCTAGACGTCGTGGACGATCCCCCGCGAGTGCGGCTGCAACGCCGCGTCTTCACGCCTCGCGGCACCGCCGGCGCTTGGTTGACGAGCGAGGCTTTCGATCTCGAAACGGACCGAAGCATCGAGGCGGAACAGGCGATCCTTGCGGCTGGCAGCCTCCAGCAGCAAGCGGAACCGAAGTTGGATGACATCATGCAGACGCACCGCGCCCTGCGGCGCGCCCTGCCCGACGTCGACCGGTTCTGGGTGCGGTGGAATGCCTTCGTGGAAGCCCACGGAGGCAGACCATGATTCCAGTTTCGCCCGCGCCGGAGCCTGCGGCTTTCGATGCCGCCGTCCGGCAACCCGGTCTAGCGGCGCTGCGTCGCCTTGCAGAGAAGCATGGCGGATCGAGGGACGCGATTCCGGCGAGCGAGTTTCCGCCCCTGTGGAGGCACTCTCTTGACGACCTGCTCACCCGCTATGGGCGAATCTGCTCATACCTTTGTCTGTACATCCCGGCGGGCGTCGGCGCTCCGAGTACCGACCACATGCTCGCCAAGTCCACGGCATGGCAGCAAGTCTACGAGTGGGGCAACTACCGACTCGCCTGCTCGCTCATGAACTCCCGCAAGGGCGCTGCCGCCACGGTCTTGGATCCATTCGAGGTCGAACCGGGCTGGTTCGTTCTCGACACGACACTCTTCCGAGTGGCGGCGGGCCGTGGCTTGGCTAGCGACATCGAGCAGCGAGTCGTTGCAACGATCCGTCGTCTACGTCTCAACGATCAACAGTGCTGCGATGCGCGAGGCGAATTTGCGCACAGCTATTGGGCGGGAGAGATCAGCGTCGACTATCTGGCCCGGCACGCGCCGTTTGTCGCGCGGGAGCTGCGAAGGCTGGGCGAGCTGCTACCTGGGCACAGTTGACTGCCGAAGGGTCCCGCCCAGCACTCGCCGCCTTCAGCGAACGAACTGCATGGCCCCTTCAGCGGCAGGCTCGACAGGGCACCCGATTTCGGCGCAGTATATGGGACTAACACGGCGGCTCGGCCAGGCGGCTGCGCTGCGTTCTTTCTGGGAGGTAACGGCCATGCGAAAGCGCATCATGTTGACGGCGGCGGCCTTCGCCCTAGGGCTTGGGGCGGCGGCTCATGCCGAGATCCCGCGGACGGCGTCCGGCAAACCGGACCTGTCCGGGTACTACGACTCCGGCTCCTTGACGCCCCTGGAGCGCCCGCGGGCGATGGGCGACAAGCAGTTCATGACCGCGGAGGAGGCCCAGGCCATCGTCTCGAGTGCCTCCTTCCTGGAGGACGGCCGCTCGAACGACCCCAACCGCGGGGCGCCGGTGAAGGGCGGCGACGGCAACAACGCGCTCGGCGCCGGCAACGTGGGCGGCTACAACTCGTTCTGGGTGGATCCCGGCAGCGACGTGGTGGCCATCGACGGCAAGTACCGCACGTCCATCGTCTACGACCCGCCGAACGGCCGCCGCCCCGCGATGACCCCCAAGGCCATGAGGCGGATGGCGGACAACTTCAGCTCGTTCTCCCACCACAACGACGGCACGGCGTCCTGGCTGGATCAGGACGGCCCCGGTCCGTTCGACGCCCCGGAAGAACTCGCCCTCGCCGAGCGCTGCTTGCTCGGCTTCAGCGCCGGGCCGCCGATGCTTCCCGGCCTCTACAACAACTACAAGCGCATCGTGCAGGCCGAGGATCACGTCATGATCCTGGTGGAGATGGTCCACGATGCGCGGATCGTGCGCATGGGCGGCGAGCATGTGGACGGCGTGCAGCGCTGGCTCGGCGACGCGGTGGGCCGCTGGGAAGGCGACACGCTGGTGGTGGAGACGAAGAACTTCCGCGAGCAGACGGGCCTTTACGGCGGCGACGAGAACCTGCACCTCACCGAGCGCTTCACGCTCCGCGAGGACGGCAACCTGCTCTACGACTTCACGGTGGACGATCCGACGGCTTGGACCGCGCCGTGGAGCGGCGCCTACGTGTGGAAGAAGACCGACAAGCCCGTCTACGAATACGCCTGCCACGAAGGCAACTACTCGATGGGCAACATCCTGCGCGGCGCCCGGCGCATGGAACGCGAGGAACTCGCAAGACGCGCCGCCGAGGCCGGCACCGGCGACGAATAGCGCGACCGAAGCTGCGCACCGGTGCGGGGGGGGGCCGGACGTTCCGGGTGCTCGGGCACGCTGCACGGCGCGGTTCGCGAATGAACGCCGCACGGTCATCGACCCAAGGACGGAGTTTGGCGGTTGATGATCTGATGGAGACAGTGACCATGGACGGCGATGTCGCCGCGGTGGTGATCGGCACCGCGGCTTGGGGGGTTCACGCGGACACACGGCGTAGCGTCCACAAGTCGACGTCACGCTGACATCGCGCAACGGCTCTTCGAGTTCTTCCGGTGATGTTGGCGTCAGGCCCGTACCGAACGGCGCGAGCTGCTACACGGCGGCGTTGTGTTCGCGCAGGCGCACTGCGGCGGCTGCGGCATGGGCCGTCAGGCCCTCCGCCTCGGCGAGCTTCACCGCCAGTCGGCCCAACTCCGGCATCCCGTTTCTGTGGGCGCGGACGATGGAAGAGCGCTTCTGGAAGTCCGCGACGCTCAGCACCGAGGCGTAGCGCGCAGTGCCGAAGGTCGGCAGCACGTGGCTCGGCCCGGCGCTGTAGTCGCCGAGCACTTCCGCGGACCAAGAGCCGACGAAGATCGCTCCCGCGTGGCGAATGGAGTCGAGCCATGCGTCCGGCTCGCGCAGCGAGAGCTGCAGGTGCTCCGGCGCGACGCGGTCGGCGATCTCGCACGCCTCGGCCAAGTCGTTCACCGCGATCATCGCGCCGCGCGCTGCGAGCGACTCGCGGATCAGCTCGGCGCGGGAGAGCGTGGGCAGCAGGCGGCGCATCTCGGCCTCCACCCGATCGAGATAGTCCGCGTCCGGCGCCACCAGCAGCGCCTGCGCGTCCGCATCGTGCTCGGCTTGGGAGAACAGGTCCAGCGCCATCCAATGCGGCGGGGCGCTGCCGTCGGCGATGATGAGAATCTCGCTCGGCCCGGCGATCAGGTCGATGCCCACCGGCCCGAATACCAGCCGCTTGGCCGCCGCCACGAACGCGCCGCCGGGGCCGACGACCTTGTCCACCTTCGGCACGGTCTCCGTGCCGTAGGCCAGCGCGGCCACCGCCTGCGCGCCGCCGACCGCGAATGCCCGATCCACGCCCGCCACATGCATGGCGGCGAGCACATGCTGACTTTGCCGACCGTCCGGCGTCGGCGTCACGGCCACCACTTCCCGCACCCCGGCGACGCGCGCCGGCAGCACGGTCATTAGCACGGTGGATGGATACGCGGCTTGGCCGCCCGGAATGTAGACGCCGACGCGATCAAGCGGCGTCACGCGCTGGCCGAGCCGATTGCCGAACTCGTCGCGCATCTCGAAACCGCCGGTCGGCTCGTGCTCGTGGTAGCGCCGAATGCGCGCCGCGGCGGCTTGCAGCACTCGGCGATCATCGCCCGGCAGGGCCGCGAAGCTGCGTTCGAGTTCGCTCGCGGCGACCTCCAGCTCCGCGGCGCACTGCACGCGGACCCCGTCCAGCCTCGCCGTCAGGCGCAGCAGCGCCGCGTCGCCCTCGGCGCGGACTTCATCAATGATCCGCGCCGCTTCTTGCGCCACGGCGTCTGCTTCCCGGGCCTCCCAGGCGAGGAGTTCGTCCAGCGCGGCGTCGAACCCAGCGTCGGCGCTGTCCAAGCGGCGCAGCATGGGCGGCTTCAGCCGGACTCGGCCGGCGTCATGGCGCGAATGCTGACAGCGTGTATGGCGCCGGAGGCGATCAGGTCCCGAATCTCGGCGTACACCGCCTGCTGCCGCTTCACGCGGCTGAGCCCCTCGAACGCCGCAGACACCACGCGGATCTCGAAGCGGTTGCCGTCGGCGTTGACCACCACTTCCGCCCCCGCGAATGCGTCCGCCAAGCGCGCCTGCACATCGTCCGCCATCGCCGTCCGCCGCAACCAAAGCGCGGCAGACTAGCACGGAATCCGCGGTGCTACTTTGGGTAACATCCGTGCGCTTGAGAGCTGCCGCGGATGCCGCCGCCATGACCGCATGATCGACGATCTCTACGCGCTGGTGCGCGAGTTCCCCTTCGTGGCGCTGGTTCTCGGCTTCGCGGCGCTCATCTGGAGCGCGGATCGGTTCGTCTTCGCCTCCGCCGCGGCGGCCAAGAACATGGGCGTGTCGAAGATCGTCATCGGCCTCACGTTCGTCGCCGTCGGCACGTCCGCGCCGGAGATCATGGTCGGCATCCGCGCCTGCCTCGCCGGTTCCGGGCAGATCGCCATCGGCAATGCCATCGGCTCCAACATCGCCAACATCGGCCTCGTGCTGGGCGTCACGGCCCTGGTGCGGCCGCTGCCGTTCTCGGAGAGCACCCTCAAGCGCGAGATCCCCTGGCTGCTCGGCGCAACGGCGCTCGCCCTGATCTGCATCTTCAACCTCTACCTCGGCCGCATCGACGGCCTGATCCTGCTCGTGGGCCTCGGCTTCCTGCTGTACCGCCTGAGCCGCGTCGGGCAGGACGAGCCGGGCCTCGCCGAGAACATCCAGAGCGAGTTGGACGAGCTGCCGGACATGGGCAATCTGGCGGCGGCGGCGTGGTTCTTCGCCGGCCTCGCAGTGCTGCTCGTTTCCGCCGACGTGCTGGTGGCGGCGGCGGGCGAGGTCGCCGAGCGCTTCGGCGTCAGCGAGATGGTGATCGGGCTCACCATCGTCGCCATCGGCACCAGCCTGCCGGAACTTTCCGTCACCATCACCGCGGTGCTGCGCGGCCATGCCGACATGGCCATCGGCAACGTCGTCGGCTCCAACATCCTGAACATCCTGGCGGTGCTCGCCATTCCGGCGCTGATGGCGCCCCAGGCGATCGACGTCAGCGTGCTTTGGCGCGACTACGGGATGATGATCGCCTTAACGGCCGCGTTGACCCTGTTCGCCTACGCTGTCGGGTCGCGCAAGGTCATCACCCGCTTCGAAGGCGCGGTGCTGTGCGCTGCCTACGTCGGCTTCACCTACATTCTCTACCACCAGCAATGACCCCTCCGCCGCTTGAGCAGCCGATTGCGGGTGCGCTGCTCAAGCGACTCGCAGGCGTGCGGCTGCTGTCGCTCGATGTCGATGGCGTACTTACCGACGGGCGCTTGTACTACGGCTCGAACGGTGCCGAGATGAAGGCGTTCCACGTTCAGGACGGCAGTGCCATGAAGGCGCTGGCGGGGGCTGGCGTGCAACTGGCCATCGTGACCGGGCGCCGCTCCGAAGCCGTCGAGCGCCGAGCAGCCGAGCTGAATGTCCAGCACCTCCACCAAGGCGTTGCCGACAAGGCGGCCGTGCTGGCCGAACTGGCGAAGGCGACCGGGTTTGCTGCCGAGCACCTCGCCCATGCGGGGGACGACCTGCCGGACCTCGCGGCATTCGACGCCTGCGGCCTCGCCTTCGCCGTGGCCGACGCCCATCCGACTGTGCGCGAGCGAGCCGACTACGTGACACGACTGCGCGGTGGCCACGGCGCAGTGCGCGAAATCTGCGACCTGATCCTCGTAGCCCAACGACGCTGGCCGCCGTGAGTGCATGGCCGCGGCGCAACCGTACCCGCGTCCGCCTGGCGCTGACGCTGGCCGCTGGCGCCTTCGCGCTGATCGCCATCTTCATCGGCCCCGGCGACATCCGCCCGCCGGGCCTGCCCGACGCTCTCGCCGAGCAGCCGAACGTCTATCTGGAGGACGGCGTCATCGAGCAGTACCGCGCAAGCGGCGCACTCCACTACCGCCTCGCTAGCAGCCGCGTTTCGTACTTCGATGGCCGCGGTTCGACCACGCTCGCGGGCCCCGTCATGGACCTCCACCCCGCGGCCGCGCCGCCGTGGCACGTCGAGGCGGCGAGCGGCGAAGTGCGCCGGGTGCAGACCGCGGGCGGCGGCAGCGAAGAGGAGGCGACGCTCGATGGCGGCGTGGTGCTCTCCCAGACGCGAGACGGCGGCCGCCTCGTGCTGCGCACCGCGTCGGTCGTGGTCTACCCGGAGCGCGACATCGCCCGCGGCGAGCACGGTGTTATGATCGAACGCGAGGTCGGCGGCCGCGCCTCGGCGGCCGGTTTCGAGGCCGACCTGGCGAGCGGCCGCATCCAACTGTTCTCGAACGCCGAAGAGCGGGTATCGATCGTTGTTCTCACCGCGCAGACTCGCTAAGCCTCGCCACGCCGCCGCCCTGCTGCTCGGCGCCTTGGCGGTCGCCGCGTTCGCGCTGCCGGAGGATGCCGAGCAGCCCATCGAGATCCAAGCCGATGCCGGCAGCTACGATCCGGACCGCGGCGTCTCCGTGCTCACCGGCGCCGTGCAGATCGACCAGGGCAGCCTGCGCATGAGGGCGCACACCGTCACCGTCTCCAACGACAACCGCCGCGTCGCCCGCATCGTCGCCGAGGGGCACGCCGATGCCCCGGCCGAAATGCGCCAGCGACTGCGTCCGGGCGAGCCCTTCGTCAGCGCGCGCGCGGCGCGCATCGACTACTCGCTCGCGGAGGAACGCATCGAACTGCGCGGCGATGCCTACCTCGCCCAGGCCGAGCGGGAATTCGCCGGCGAAGTCATCCTCTACGATGTGAAGGCGGGGCGCGTGGACGCCCGCTCGGAGCAGCCGGGCGGCGTGCGGCTCAAGTGGCAGCCGGTGCCGACCAGCGATTGACCGCCGCGCCGACGGGGGCGCCTGGCGCAGGGCCTGCGGCGCGCCTGATCGCCGAAGGTCTGCGCAAGCGCTATCGCGGCCGGGCCGTGGTCGATGATGTCAGCATCGCAGTCTCTGCCGGCGAAGCGGTCGGCCTCCTGGGCCCGAACGGCGCCGGCAAGACCACCTGCTTCTACATGATTCTCGGCCTGATCCGTGCCGATGCCGGCACCGTGCGGATCGACGAGCGCGACCTCACCGGCGCGCCGGTACACGACCGGGCGCGCGCCGGCATCGGCTACCTGCCGCAGGAGGCCAGCGTCTTCCGCAAGCTCTCCGTGGCGGACAACCTGCTCGCCATCGCCGAGCGGCGGCGGGATCTCAAGCGCGCCGAACGGCTGCGGCTGGTGGAAACGCTGCTCGCGGACTTCCGCTTGCAGGACATCCGCGGCAGCATCGGCGAACAGCTCTCCGGCGGCGAGCGGCGGCGCGTGGAGATCGCCCGGGCGCTCGCCGGGAAGCCGTCCTTCATGCTGCTCGACGAGCCGTTCGCGGGCGTGGACCCGATTTCCGTCAGCGACCTGAAGGAGGAGATCCGCGCTCTCACCGGGCGCGGCCTCGGCATCCTCATCACGGACCACAATGTGCGCGAGACCCTGGACATCTGCGACCGCGCCTACATCGTCAGCGAAGGGCGGGTGATCGCCGAGGGCGGCGCCGATGCCATCCTGGCCAACGAAACCGTGCGAAGGGTGTATCTCGGCGAGGGCTTCGAGCTGTGATGAAGCCGACGCTGATGCTGCGCATGGGGCAGCAGATCGCGCTGACGCCGCAGCTTCAGCAGGCGATTCGGCTGATGCAGCTCTCCGCCATGGAACTCAGCCAGGAGGTGCGCCAGGCCGTCGAGGCCAATCCGATGCTGGAGCTCGTCGAGGACGACGATGGCGACGAAGACGGCGTGGACGAATTGGACGAGTTCGAGGACCAGGCGCGAGAGGAAGACATCGCCGTAGATGAGGCGGACGAGGATGACGCCGAGTCGGGGGATGAAAACCTCGGCGATTACGACCCCGTGGACGACATTGAGGAGGAGAACGCCGCCGACGCCACTCTGGAGAACATCCCGGACGACATTCCCGTAGACGTCTCTTGGGACGACGTCTACCAGGGCGCTGCCCCGCCGAGCAGCGCGCCGGCAGAGGACACGGGCTTCGAGGAGCGCAACGGTGCTGCCGAGTCCCTCACCAGCCACCTCTTGTGGCAGCTCAACCTGACGCCCATGTCCGACCGCGACCGCTTGGCCGCCGTCGCCATCATCGACAGCATCGACGAGGACGGCTTGCTCGGCGCGAGCATCCCGGAACTCGTGGATGCGGTGGCGGATGCGCTGCCCGCCGCCGAGCGCTTCTCCGACGCGGAGATGGCCGTCGTCCTACGCCTCGTGCAGCGCTTCGATCCGCCCGGCGTCGGCGCCCGGGACCTGCGCGAGTGCCTGCTCCTGCAGCTCGAACAGCTCCCCCCCGACATCCCATGGCGCGAGGCGGCCCTGCTCGTAGTGCGCGACCATTTCGACCGCTTGGCGCGCCGCGACTTCGCCGCCCTGGGACGCCTGTGCCGCCTGTCCGAACCGGATCTCGCCGCCGCCGTCGAAGGCATCCGCACCCTCAACCCCCGCCCCGGCAACGCCATCGGCGACGACGGTATCGAATACGTCGAACCGGACGTGGTGGTGACGCGCAAGGAAGGCCGCTGGGTGGTCGAGCTCAATGGCGACACGGCCCCCAAGGTGCGCGTCAACGACTTCTACGCCGGCTTCGTGCGCACCGGCGACAGGAGCGCCGACAACGTCTTTCTCAAGGAGAACCTGCAAGAGGCCAAGGTATTCATCAAGAACATCGAATACCGCAACGAGACGCTCATGCTGGTCGCCGCCGAGATCGTCAGGCGCCAGCGCGGCTTCCTCGAACGCGGCGAGGAAGCGATGCAGCCCTTGGTGCTGGCGGACATCGCCGAAGCGGTGGAGCGCCACGAATCCACCGTCTCCCGGGTCACCACCCGCAAGTACATGTCCACCCCGCGCGGCGTCTTCGAGCTCAAGTACTTCTTCTCCAGCCACGTCGGCACCGCCAGCGGCACCGGCGAAGTCTCCAGCACCGCGATCCGCGCCCTCATCAAGAAGCTCACCGCCGAGGAGGATCCCCGCAAGCCCCTCTCGGACAACAAGATCGCCCTGCTGCTGCGCGACCGCGACGTGAACGTGGCGCGGCGCACGGTGGCGAAGTACCGCGAATCGCTGGCGATTCCGCCGTCGAGCGAGCGCAAGCGCTTGATGTAGACCCGCACCATCCTGCGGTGCGCTCTGCCTCAGCCGAGCGCCAGGTGCCGTCATCTGCGAGGCGACCAGCCCGCCCAGGATGGTGCCGCGGGCTGGCGGACGCATTCGCTGAGTTCGGCATCGATCCCGCGCAACTCTTCCAGATGGCGACCGGCGCACGGATCGAGTAGGCGTTGCGAAAAGGAGCGTCAGCCGCCGCGCTCGCCGGTCAGCGGCACGAAGACCTGCTCGGTCAGGCGTCGTCGCTGCCCGCCAAGCGTCGCTCAAGAGCGTCGATCCGGGCCCGCTGGCTGAGGAGGGCCTCTTGGGCTTCGGCAATGGCCTCGTCGCGTTCGGCGATGGTTTTCTCGTGGCCGGCAATGGCCTCGTCGCGTTCGGCGATGGTCTTCTCGTGGTCGGCGATGGTCTCGTCGCGATCCGCGATGGTCTCTTTGGCTTCGTCGATGTCGCGCTGCATCCGGTTCCACTCGCCGAGTATCTCGTCCTCCAGCGCCATCGACTCGGCCACCGCCGCGTCCGCCGCCGCCGCCTCCAGGCGCCGCAGCACCGGCGCGTAGGCGGTGGGAATGGCCGCGTGGTCCAGCTCCAGCATGTGCTGGTCCGCCGTCTGCAGGCGCTGGTCGAAGACGCTCAGCAGCTTCTCGAGGTCGTTGCGCCGCTCGTCCGAGAGCGCCCCATAGGCGACCCGGAACTTCGCTTCGCTACGTGCCGGGCACGCCTCCGGCCCAGCCACGCCGACCGCGCATGGACCACTCGCGACCGGTCGCTTGCGCTCCCACTCGCGCTTGTTCCCTGCGAGGAACGGCACCTGCACCACGTAGCAGTCGTGCGTCAGCGCCTCCACGAAGTCCTCCCGCTGCGGCAGTTCCTCGCCCGTCACCGCGTCCAGGTAGCGCCGCGCCACCCTGAGCACCGTCGCGTCCGTCTTCGGCAACCGCCGCCCCAGGAAGTAGATCGTCAGCAGCGGCAGCGCCCGGCTGCGGTCGCCGCCGCGCTCGGACACCGTCACGTAGCCCTGCTCGTCCGCGTAGCGCTGGCCGAGGTACTTGCGGAACCGCGCCACGTCCGCCGAGTAGTGCGACTTCTGCACCTCGATCAGCACCCGCAGCCGGTCGCCGGCGGCGGTGCGCACGGTGGCGGCGAAGTCGATCCGCTGCACGGTGAAGTCCGAAAGCCGCGGGCCGTCGTCGCGCGGGCGCACCACCACCGCGCTCTCCTGCGGCGCGAGCTCGATCTCCTCGATGTCCTCGCCGAGGATCGTGCCGACGATCAGGCGCGCCGACTCCGGATCTTCGAGCGGGTGCTTGAACACCGCGTCGTACATGGGATTGGCGATTAGCATGGCCGCAATCCTACGCCTGCCCAAGGCGGCGGGGTAGCCGGCGGTTCGATTGAGCAGGCGCCGCGAAAGCGGTCAGCGGCCGGGCCCGCCAGTCAGCGGCACGAAGCGGACCGGAAACAGTGTCGTCGTCTCGCCCGTGCCGTTGTCGTAGACGATCAGTTCTTGGAATCCATCCGGGTCTCCCACCGGCATCACCAAGCGCCCGTTCGGCGCGAGTTGTTCAAGCAGCTTCGGCGGAATCTCCGGCCCCACCGCGGTGACGATCACGCCGTCGAACGGCGCATGTTCCGGCCAGCCGTTCCAGCCATCGCCCGCCAGCACGCGGACGTTCCCGTAGCCGAGGTCCGCCAGTCGTTGCCGAGCGGCATCGGCCAGCGCCGTCACGATCTCGATGCTGTAGACCTCCTCCGCCAGCGCTGCGAGGACGGCGGCCTGATAGCCCGATCCGGTGCCAATCTCCAGCACCCGGTGCCCAGCTTCGATGCCGAGCGCGTGGGTCATGATGGCGACGATGAACGGCTGCGAAATCGTCTGCCCGTGGCCGATGGGGAGCGGATGGTTGGCGTAGGCCAGCGAACGGCTGCGCGGCGGCACGAACTGCTCGCGGGGCGTCGCGCGGATGGCCTCGATCACGCGCGGATCGATGCGCTCGATCCCGGTGTAGGCGGCGGTGCGCGCCGTGTCGTCCTGGATTTCGGCGATCATCTGTTCCATGGCTTGCACGTTCGCTTGTTGGTCCGGAGACGTTTGCTGGGCGAGGGCACCCCCTGCGACTGCCACCCCGGCGACGATTGCCAGCCTCCGCATCCCTACGAACTGCACGAGAGCTGCGAGCACCCCGGTCGATCCCGCGCCCAATCCGGGCGCTTGGCGGCGAAGCGCTCGCGGCCGGGCTGTTCATCGTAGGGCCGGCGCAGCGTGTCGAGCAGCTCCGCCACCATCGAGTAGTCGCCACCCTCCGCGGCGTCGATGGCGAGCTGGGCAAGGTAGTTGCGCAGCACGAAGCGCGGATTCGCGGCGTTCATTCTCGCCGTGCGCACTGGATCGGGCGCGCCATCGAGTCGCACGCGCTCGGCGTAGTTCGCAAGCCACCGCTTGAGTTCCTCCAGCAGTGCCGGCGTCAGTGCGCTCGGCTGGTAGTACGCCTCCATCAGCGGCGCCGGATCGCAACTCGGCAAGTCCACCTGCGCGAGATTGCGGAAGAACACCGTCATGTCCGTCTCCGCGGCGCCGAGCAGCTTGAAGAGCGCATCGAGCAGCGCCTCGTCCTGCTCCGCGCGATACTCGGAAAGCCCCAGCTTCGCCGCCATCATCGCCTGCGAGCCTTCGGTGTAGCGCGTGGCGAAGCCGTTGAGGATGGCGTTCAGGGGCTCGGCTTCTTCGATCAGCGGATAGATCGCGTTGGCCAGTTGCATCAGGTTCCACTGCGCCACCGCCGGCTGCTGGCCGAAGCGGTAGCGGCGGGTGGCGGCGTCCGTGGTGTTCGGCGTCCAGTTCGGGTCGTAGTCTTCCAACCAACCATAGGGACCGTAGTCGATGGTCAGGCCCAGCGCGGACATGTTGTCCGTGTTCATCACGCCGTGGACGAAGCCGACGCGCATCCAATGCACCACCATGTCCGCTGTTCGTGCGGTCACGTCCTGGAACCACTCAAGGTAGCGCTCCTTCGGTTCCGTGCCGACGATATGCGGGAAATCCGTGGCGATGGTGAAGTCCAGCAGCCGACGCAGAAGCGCCGTGTCGCGGCGAGAGGCGAGGATCTCGAAGTGGCCGAAGCGCGTGAAGGACGGCGCAAGGCGGCACACCACCGCACCGGGTTCCGGGGCGGGATGGCCATCGTAGAGAATGTCGCGCACCACGTCCTCGCCGGTAACCGCAAGCGACAGCGCGCGGGTCGTGGGCACGCCGAGATGGAACATCGCCTCGCTGCACAGGAACTCGCGCAGGGACGAGCGCAGCACCGCCAAACCATCGGCGGTGCGAGAGTACGGCGTCGGGCCAGCGCCCTTGAGTTGCAGCGTCCAGCGTTCGCCGCGGCGGTTCACCACTTCGCCCAGATTGATCGCCCGGCCGTCGCCGAGCTGTCCGGCCCAGTTGCCGAACTGGTGCCCGCCGTAGCAGGTGGCGATGGGATCCATGCCCGGCAGCAGCCGATTGCCGACGAAGACCTCGGCCAGGAAGGCATTGCCGCTGGCCTCCCCAGGCAGGTCCACGAGCTCCGCCGCCTCGCGGGACCACGCAACGAGCCGGGGCCCTGCCACTGGCGTCGGCTGCACCCGGGAATAGCAGGCTTCCGCCACCTGGCGGCGGAAGTTCGAAGGTTCCGGGTCCGCCGGCAGCTCGGCTGCGAAGCGGTTGTCGAATTGCAGGCTAGCCAGCGCGTCCATCGGGCCAGTGTAACCAATCCCGCGGCGGGCCCGTTCGGACTCAGCGCTGTCGCCAGGCTGCGGCGCCTAGCAGCACGGCAGGCACGATGCCAAGCGCGACGATGGCGAGCGCCGCGGTTGACGCCTCCGCCAAGCGCTCGTCCGAGGCCAGCTCGTACACCCGCGTCGCCAGCGTCTCGAAGTTGAACGGCCGCAGGATGAGCGTCGCCGGCAGTTCCTTGGTGACGTCGATGAATACCAGCAGCAGCGCACTCGCCACCGCGCCGCGCATCAGCGGCACATGCACTTCGCCGAGCACCCGTCGCGGCGTCGCCCCCAGGGTACGCGCGGCATCGTCGAGACGGGCGTGAATCTTCTCCAACCCTCCTTGGCAGGCGTTGTAGGCAACCGTGAGGAAGCGCGCCAGATAGGCGAACACCAGCACCGCAGCCGTTCCCGTGAGCAGCAGTCCGACATCAACGCCGAAGCCCTGCAGCAGCCGCGCCAGCGCCCTGTCGAGCGCAGCGAGCGGCACCAGCACGCCGAGCGCCAGCATCGCCCCAGGCAGCGCATAGCCCAGCGTCGCCGTGCCGAGCGCGGCGCGATTGACGGGGTGCGGCTGCAACCGCGCGCTGTAGGCCAGCCACAGCGCGAGCAAGGTGGCGATCACCGCCGTCGCGCCGGCAACGCCGAAGCTGGCGCCGACGAACGCCCCGAAGCCACGGCCCCAGAGCGGATCCCCCGCGCTGATCGCGTAGCGCCCGAGCACGATGACGGGAATGACGAAGCCGAACACGAGCGGCACGGCGCAGCCGACCGTCGCCAGCCACGCCCGCGGCCCGCTCAGACGCCGCAGCGGCGCTGCGCTGCTGCGGCTGACCGGATTCGCGGTTCGCCCGCGCCGGGCGGCGCGTTCCGCCAGCACCAGCACGGCGGCGAACACGAACAGCCATGCCGCAAGCTGCATCGCCGCGCCCCGATCACCGAGCGCGAACCAGGTGCGGAAGATGCCGGTGCTGAGCGTGGAGACGCCGAAGTAGTCCACCACGCCGTAATCCGCCACGGTCTCCATCATCGCCAGCGCGACACCCCCGGCGATCGCCGGGCGGGCGGTCGGCAGCGCGACGGTGAAGAAGGCGCGCGTCGGCTTTGCGCCGAGCACCCGGGACGCTTCGAAGAGCGAGGCCGCTTGGGTCGCGAACGCGCCACGCGCGAGCAGGTAGACGTAGGGGTAGAGCACGAGGCCGAGCATCGCGGCCGCGCCGCCGAGCGAGCGGATTGGCGGGAAGGCGTACTCGCCCGCGCTCCAGCCGGTTATCGCGCGCAGAGCCGTTTGCACGGGGCCGGCGAACTCGAGGAGATCCGTGTAGACGTAGGCCACGACGTAGGCCGGCGCGGCCAGGGGGAGCACCAAGGCCCAGGAGAGGAAGCGACGCAGGGGGAAGTCCCGGGTGGCAACCGTCCACGCTGCGGCGATGCCGATGACGGCCGCGAGAGCGCCGACGAGGGTGGCGAGCAGCGCGGTATTGCTGATGTAGCCCGGCAGCACGGTAGCGCGCAGATGCGCCCAAGAGTTGCTCGCGGGAGCGACGAGCGCCCACAGGACGACGAAGATGGGGGCAGCTACGAGGCTGGCGATCAGCCAGGAGCCGAGGGTCCAGACACGGTTCATCGGTGGCCGGGCGAGGCCGGAGAGGGGGGCGTTCGCGGCAGCATGGTGGGTAAGGTAGCACCGTGGTGCGGGGGTGTTGCGTGAGGAATGGGTCCGTTTGGTTGGCTTCAGCGGTAGCTGCGGAGCCCACCCGATGGCGGACGGCGTACGGTGATGTGGTGCCTATTCCGAGCCTTACCAACCGATTGTCCTGCTTCTTCACTCGAACGAGCAAGATGCCTTCCTTGGCGGGAACTGCTCGGACTGTCGGCGACGTTCTCTACCAGACAAGCTGTCTCGCACTGAAGTGTGCCTACCAGTCACAGGTCGGTTGCGTCGACCGGGACCACTGCAGGCTGGGCGCGAGAATACTGCGGACTGTCGAGAGTACGCGCGGCCGGGCGACCGTCTGTGAGTCCTGGCCGGCAGAAGCGGCAACGGCTTGGCCGGTACCCGCACTGGGAAGGCGTGAATTGTCACCTTGGGGAACTCCCACCTGCACGGAGGGATCAGCCGCGCCGGTTAGTTCCCTCGTCATCCTCGTCAGCGACCAAAATTCAGCGTAGACGAGCGAGCAACCAGACGCCGCTCATCAGGCCAAGTGCCGCCGACGGCCGAACCGGATCGTGCGACCGTGTCCGCTATGCCTTCTGGTCGCCTTCTCCGTTCGACGGCTTTTCGTAGCCAGCCCAGACGCCGTGTCTGACCCACCATCCGACGGCGAAGGCAGTCAACATCACGATGACGGACCCAATGAGTGTGTACGCCGTAGAGCCCTTGATGCCTAACGAGTCGGACGCAGCCGCAGCTAGCACCAGTAGAAAGTGCGCGATGATGCCGAGGACCGGGTATTCATACGGAAGCCTGCGTCGCGGGCCCGACGCCGCGCCAAAGAGCGTAGTGAATGCCCAGATGTCGACAGCGATAATCGACAGCACCACCCCTTCGCTCAGGCGTCGCAGAAACCGCTCGCCATCGACTAGGAGGCCGCTGGCTGGCGCAGCCTTGAGTGCATCGTCATCAATGAGATCCGAGTCTCGGAGCACCTGCGCCAAGACCTCATGGCTGCCGACCAACGTGGTCGTTTCGGAGAAGTCAGCGGACAGTTTGGCGAAGGCTAGGATCATGCCCATGAGCATTGGTAGCACTAGCGGAAACCAGTACGTCAGCTTGTTATATCGGTCCATTGTCGCTCTCCTCACATGCTTAGTGGTCCCCACTCACGAGCAGAGGACCGTTGACCATCTGACACTGACGAATCTTGCCGACGTTCGGTAGTGGTGGATGTCATCAAGTTACAATGACATTTGTAACGTCGGATGTATCGCCTCTGTCCAGCCCGATGTCAGTAGATGCGGCTTCTGTGCGACATGCGGCTTTCGCAAGCGCCTGCCAACACCGCGCTGGTGCCATCGCTCTCGCATCTGCGCGAGCAGTACATTGCTGCGTCACGCGGAGGGACCGGTGAGGCGAACTTGCTTGGCTGGTTGGCTGTTCGGGATCATGAGGCGTTGTGAACCGCACGGAAGTCGGACGGGGGCCACATGCTTTGCTACGTAGAGGCATGGTCGCAGTGGCTACTCACGGACGCTGACGCGGGTTCTCGGAACGCAACACCGGTCTGGAGGCGGTTGACGCAGTGGTTGTCGAGGTCATCATTCTGGGCGTCTGTCGAGCTCGTCGTGACGTACACGCGACTTTGCACCGCCGAGCGCTCGGCATGCATGCGGATGTAAGGGGAACATGCGTAGCTCCCGGCGTGAACAACGCTGTGCGCCACAGATTGTGGTCTGAAGTGCCCTTCTCTTGGAGGCGGCCGCATCACGGGTTGCCAGGGGCGGCGTCCCTTTGGACCAGTTGGGTCGTCGGCGGCGGCCAAGAAGGTCGGGGCCGTGGAGACTGCGCGTGAGCTCCTTGAGGACCGTGCGGCAAGGGTTCAGGCGGCACTTGGACGCGCCTTCTCGATGCCGCGCCGGATGTGGCTGCGGTGCCGGGCGACGAGTTGCCGGAGGACTGACTTGGGCGCGAGGCTGTGCCGTCAGCCCGCTGTCGGTCATTGACCACGGCACGCAGTGCCGGCCAAGCGATCCGGCCCTATGATCCGGCCTCTTTCCATTGAGCCGCCCCTTGCCTTCCACCGAACGCTTCGACAAGGCCTACTACGACCGCTTCTATCGCAACCCCACCACGCGGGCGGCGAGCCACCGCGATGCCGCGCTGCAAGCGGGCTTCATCGTCGCCTACCTGCGCTATCTGCGCCTCCAGGTGCGGCACGTCGTTGACATCGGCTGCGGCCTCGGTCGGCTCCTCGATGCCTTGGGCGACGCTATCCCGTCCGCCACCCGGCTGGGCATCGAGTCGAGCCGCTACCTCTGCGACCGCTACGGCTGGGAGCCTGGCGCATTGCCGCATGACGTGCCGCGGCGCTCGTTCGACTTGGTGGTGTGCGACGATGTGCTTGGCTATCTCGACGCCGAAGACGCCGCGGCCGCCATCGCGACCCTTGCGCGGCTGACGCGCAAAGCGCTGTTCTTCGGCGTGCTGACGGAGGAGGACCTCGCCATCTGCGATCCCTCGCGCACCGATACGGACGTGCATCTGCGGCCCGCGGCTTGGTATCGGCGGCGGCTCGGCCAGCGCTTTCAGCCGGTCGGCGGCGGGCTGTGGCTGCGCAAGCCCGTGACGGCGCCGATCTGGACACTGGAACGGCCATGAGATCGCGCACAAGGCTGCTCAATCGCGACTTCCTGCTGCTCTGGCAGGGGCAGGCGGTGAGCGGCGTCGGCACCTCGCTGTCGCAGATCGCCATGATCTATTGGCTGATGCAGGCCACCGGCTCCGCCACGACGATGGGCCTGGTATCCATGGCGTCGGCGCTGCCCGGCGCGCTGCTCGGGCCCATTGGCGGGGCCATCGCGGATCGCTTCTCGCGACAGCGGCTGATCGTGGTCGGCGACGTCATCGTCGGCGTCGCGATGCTGGCCGTGGGCCTGGTGTTCCTGCTGGTCGAGGATGCGGTCGGGTTGAAGGTGGGGTGCCTCATCGCCTCGGGCGTGCTCACCGGGATCGTCGGCGCCTTCTTCCGCCCGGCGGTGACGGCTTCGATCCCGAATCTCGTGCCGCCCGCGCGTCTCAACTCCGCGAACGCGATGACGAGCTTTTCCATGACGCTCAGCATGACCGTGGGCCAGGCTGCGGGCGGCGTGCTGTTCCGCATCCTCGGCGCGCCGGTGCTGTTCCTCGCCAACGGCGTGACGTACCTGCTCTCCGCCACCAGCGAGGCGTTCATTCGGATGCCGCAAGAGCTGCCCGACGCGCCGCGCACGCTGCGTTCCCTATTGCAGGCGTTCGGCACGGACATCGTCGAGGGCCTGCGCTACGTCTGGCAGCGCCCGGGGCTGCGCAACATGGTGCTGGCGTTCGCCGTGCTGAACTTCGTCTCCGCGCCGCTGGCCGTGCTGCTGCCGATCCTGCTGGATGCGCACCGGGACCTGCCGCCGGACTGGTACGGCTACCTGATGGCGGCCATGGCGATGGGCAACCTCGGCGGCATGCTGATCGCCGGCACCGTGCGCATCGACGGCCCGGGGCGCTTCGTCTGCGGCATCGCCACGCTGTTCGGCATGGGCGGCTCGATGCTGGTGCTCGGCGTCGCCACGATTCCGGCGCTGTTTCTGGTGGCGAACGGCGTGGCGGGCGTTTTCAGCGGCATCATGATGATCACGTTTACCACCCTGATGCAGTCCACCACGCCGGACGCGCTGCGCGGGAGGGTGACCAGCGTGATGATGACGGTCATGGGCGGCACCATGCCGATCGCCATGGGGCTGGCCGGCATCGCCGCCGACGCGGTGGATCAGAATGTGCCGGTGCTGTTCATCGGCGCGGCAGCGGTGACGGCGCTGGTGGCGAGCGTCATGGCCTGCAACAAGGGTTTCCGGGAGTTCCTCAGCACCCGTGTCGGAGTTTCCGTGGGTGGCTGATCGGCCCGTGCTACGGGCCGGATTCCGCCACCCGTTCCGCCGTTGGCGGGTGGCTGGACAGCCAGGGCGGCACCGTGCAGTCGGGGCAGGTTGTGCGCTGGAGGCGTTGCAGGATGTCCTGCAGGCGCGTCGCCGGGATGCCTTGGCTATGCAAGTAATCGAAGGCGACGCGGTCCGCTTCGCGCTCGAAGTCGCGGGAGTAGCCGAGCGCCACCAGATGCTCCGGTGCGACGGCGGATAACGCCCCGGCGCCCGTGTCCATCGTCACCGCTGACCAGACCACGAACAGGACGGAAGTGCGGGCCAGTTGGCGCATGACATGCCGCCCCTGCACATGGCCCAGTTCGTGGGCGAGGACGGCGACAAGCTCGTCGTCGTGCTCGGCGAGCGCGAGGATCTCGTCGGTGATCACGACGATGCCGCCGGGCAGGGCGAAGGCGTTCGCTCCCGTGCGCTTGCCCTGCCGGAACTCGAGCCGCGCATCGACGCCGAGGCTGGCGGACGCTTGGTCGAAGGCAGCCTGCACCGCCTGGCGTTGCGGCTCGGCCAACGCCGATGGCTCGAACAGAAGCTGATCGAGGCCCTTCAGCACTTCCGCGCCGACCGTGGCGTCGACCTCGCGCGGCGTTGCGGTGATCAGGAAGTCGCCCACCAGCGGCGCACCCCAGCGCGCGAAGGCGAAGAGTAGGGCGGCGATCACGGCGAGGCAGCCGAGCACGCCGATCAGTCGGCCCTCCAGCGCCTGCGCGAGGCGGTGCGGCGCATCCGCCGCGGGACGGCGGCGGGCGGCGTAGTGGGCGAGGCGCGCCTGCAGAGCGTCGAGGGCGTCGTTGTCGCGCACCACGCAGCTCGCGTTGCCTGGCAGGCGGATGTGCCGGGGCGTGTCGGCCACCCGCGGCGGCACGTAGATGTCGTCGGCGCCGAACTCTAGCGGAAAGCCGCCCGCTTGGACCGCGACGCGGGCGCCGGCCAAGGCGAGGGTCGCATCGACACGCGTGGAGGTGCGGCCGTCGTAGTAGTCGCAGGGGATTCTCACAGCGCGACCTCGAAGCCGAACGCCTCGCCCGCTTCCGCGCCGGTGGCGCCGATGTCCTGCTCGGCATGGGCCATGAACACAGCCGCGCTCGGGCCGATGACGCGGAACTCGCTCAGGCGGTAGCGGACCGCGCGCATCTTCGCGAACGGCGCGTACAAGCCGGCGGTGGCCGCGATCCGGAGGGCGTTGGTCAGGTAGATCCACAGCATGGCGCCGAACGACAGCGTCAGATCGAAGCGCAGCTCAGTGCCTTCCGCGCCCCCCAGGTACAGGCGGGTGTGGCTCCAGCGGTAGTTCGCCCGCTTAACGCGCACGAAGAGCATGGGCGCGAGCAGAGGGATGGCGCCCACGGCAATGCCGAGCAAGGGGTTGCTAGCGCCGCCGGCACTGACGATCACGGCGACCAGCACGGCCGAGAAGATGGCGGCAAGGATGGCGATGCCGACCGCACCCAGGTAGATGCCGTAGTAGTCGCCGGCACGGGCGTCCACGAAACGCATTTGCGCTTCGCCGAACCGGGAGTTGGACACCAGATACCGATCCCGCCCGAAGGACATGTAAGGCAGGGCGAGGCCGAAGGTGACGATGGCGACGGCGATGGCGACGGAATACCACAGCGCCGCGTCCCGATAGCCCCCGTCGAAGCCGAAGGCGATGTTCCGCGTCCGCGAGTTGCGCAGGTTGTACGAGCGCGCCCGCACCACCACCCAAGGCAGCAGCGGCGAAAGTACCAGGAGCACCAGCCAGTAGTACACCGGCTGGCCGTAGAAGAGCGGCGAGATCAGGTTCGCCACCCACAGCACCACCAGCACGACGGCGACGATGGCGCGGCCGCGGAGCAGTGCCAGCGCACTCGCGGTGTAGTCGAAGTTGGCGCCGTCCAGCCAGACGTTGCCGTACAGGTAGCGCCGCGCCCGCACCTTCGCCCAGGCGGAGTAGGCGCCGAGGGTGAGCAGCGTCAGCGCCGCGCCGACCGTCCAGATGCGGAAGTAGGCGCGGCCGTTGCCGGTGAACTCGATGCCGCGGCGCGTTCGTGCGGCGGCCGCTGATCCATCCGAAGCTTCTTCCACCTCTAAGGTCGACGGTTCGATGGCGGCTGCGTCGCTTGGTGTCACGGGAACAGCAGACACACGGGCGTCGGGGCCGCGGCTTCGCAGCACACATCGGCCGGCACGCCGTTGCGGAGGCGGTAGACCACCGCGTTGTCGGAGTCCTGGTTCAGGACGATGAGCCAGCGCCCTGTGGGATCCATGCCGAAGTAGCGCGGGTGCTGGCCGCGGGTGGGCACGAAGCTCGGTGCCGCCAGGCGGCCTTCCGGGCCGATGGCGAAGGTCGCGATGCTGTCGTGGCCGCGGTTCGAGACGTGCAGGAAGCGCCCGTCCGGCGCGATCTGGATCTCCGCCGTCGTGCTCTCGCCGGCGAAGTCCTTCGGCAGCGTGGCGATGGTCTGCACGGCTTCCATGGTCGGCCAGCGCAGGCTCGCCACGGTGTTGCCGAGCTCGTTCAGCGCATACAACAGCGGCAGGTTCGGATGCATTGCCACATGGCGCGGCCCTCTGCCGGGTGGCAGCGCAGTGGCGCCTTCGTCGTGCAGTCGCCCATCCGCCACGCGGTAGCGGTAGATGCGGTCCGCGCCGAGATCCGGCACCAGCAGCGTGTCCGGGCCAACGCGATGGGTCTCATGGGCATGGGCGCTCTCCTGGCGCTTGGCGTTCGGTCCGCTGCCGCGGTGCTGGCGCGAGTCCGCCAGCGGCAGCAGGCTGCCGTCTTCGCCGGTCGGGAACAGCGTGACGTTGCCCGTGCCGTAGTTGGCCACCGCCACCCAGCCCGGCCCGGCTGCCAAGTGGCAGGGCAGCGAGCCGCCACTCGGCTGCGAGTTGACGAACTCAAGCCCAGCAAGCGTGCGCCGGAACGCGGAGACGCCGCCGGCGCGCTGCTCATTCACCGCATAGAGCGACTCGCCGCGCAGAACGAGGAAGGCGGGATTGTCCGCGGCGATGGCGAGATCGTGTATCTCGAGCTCCCCGGTCTCGTCGTCGAAACTGCCGCGGTAGATGCCCTCGGCGTCGCGCCAAGTGTAGGTGCCTAGAAGAATGTCGCGACGCACTGCTGCGATGCCTCCCTCGTCCCAAGTCTCGTGCGCCAAGCGAAGCGCACGAGCGGAGCGGTGCTAGTGTAGCGGCATGGCGAATGCGGCCCGCGGAGGCCCAGATGTTCGATCTCGCCGGCTTGGCGGATGCGCGCGCCGTGGTCGCGGCGACCATGCCGTCGACGCCCCAGTACCGCTGGCCCGGGCTGTGCCGGGTTGCCGGCTGCGAGGTCTGGGTCAAGCACGAAAACCACACCCCCATCGGCGCTTTCAAGGTGCGCGGCGGCCTTGTGCTGCTGGACGAGCTGCATCGCGCTGGGCGCCTGCCGCACAGGATCGTCACGGCCACCCGCGGCAATCACGGCCAGAGCATTCCGTTCGCCGCGGCTCGGTTCGGCGTGCCCGTCACCGTGTACGTGCCGAAAGACAACAGCGTCGAGAAGAATGCTGCGATGACCGGCTGGGGGGCCGAACTCGTCGAGTTCGGCAACGACTTCGAGGACGCCCGTCGGGAAGCCGCCCGCCGAGCCGAGCAAACGGCCGCGCTGCAAGTGCCGCCGTTCCATCCGGCACTAGTGCGGGGCGTCGCTACCTACGCCCACGAACTGTTCGCAGCGGTCGCGGACCTCGACGCAGTCTACGTGCCGATCGGCATGGGCTCCGGCATCTGCGGGCTGATCCGAACCCGCGATCTGCTCGGCCTCAAGACCGACATCGTCGGCGTCGTGGCGGCACGGGCGCCGGCGATGGCGCGGAGCTTCCGTGCCGGCCGGGTCGTCTCGACGGAGACCGCGGACACCTTCGCGGACGGGTTGGCAACGCGGGTGCCGATGGCCGAGCCGCTGGACATCCTCCGGCGCGGTGCGGCCGATGTGCTGGAAGTGGAGGAAGAACAGATCGCGGAGGCCATGCGGGTGCTCTATCGGAACACCCACAACGTCGCCGAGGGCGCTGGCGCTGCCGCCTTCGCCGGCTTGATGCAGGAGCGCGAGCGCCGTGCCGGTCAGCGCGTCGCCGTCGTGCTGACGGGCGGCAACGTCGACTCGGACGTGCTGCGCTCCGTGCTCTCCGGAGCCGCGCCCGCGTTGGCCGAATAACGGGGACGGGGCAGGTTTATTTGAACAACAACCAAGATTAGCTATACGATCTAAATTATCGTATGGCCGACGCAGGCGGAGCAGCCCATGCCGATGCTCATCAACCCGTTCCGGCCCGGCGCGGGCCATCCGCCGCCGTACCTCGCTGGCCGGACGGCGGAGAAGGACGCGTTCCGTCGACTCCTGGCGCAGGAAGTCATCACCGACAACCTGATCGTCTCGGGCCTGCGCGGCGTCGGCAAGACGGTGGTGCTCGATACCGTGTTCAAGCCGCTGGCCATCGAGTCCGGCTGGCTGACGGTCGGCACGGATGTCGACGAGGCGGTCAGCGCGCGCGAAGGGAACCTCGTCGGGCGCTTGCTCGCGGACCTCGCCACGGTGAGTTCGGCTGTCGGGGTACCGGTCGCTGGGGCTGCGTCCGTGGGGTTCGGCGCAGACCCGGAGCGCGAGGAGAGGCTGGACCACGCCAAGCTCTCAGCGATCTACCGGGAGACCCCGGGATTGCCGGTCGACAAGCTCAAGGCCGTACTGGAACGCGCCTGGGAAACCTTGCATGCGAATACGCCCGCACGAGGGATCGTGTTCGCCTATGACGAGGCGCACAACTTGGTGGACCGGCCCGCTGCCGAGCAGCACGCGCTCGCCCTGCTGCTCGACACCTTCCACTCGCTGCAGCGCAAGGGCCTGCCGCTGATGCTCGCCCTCGCCGGCCTGCCCACGCTGTTTGCGCAACTGGTGCAGTCCCGCACGTTCGCGCAGCGCATGTTCGATATCGTGCAGCTTGGGAGCCTCGCCCCGGCGGATAGCAGGGAGGCCATCGTGCGGCCGATCGAGAACGCGGACGCGATCAGCCTAAGCGAGCGGTCCGTCGCGACGATCATCGAGATGTCCGGCGGCTACCCCTACTTCATCCAGTTCATCTGTCGGGAGGTGTACGACGCCTTCATACAGCGGGCAGACCGGGGCGAAGCCGCGTCCGTGCCCGTGGCCGAGATCACGCGCAAGCTGGACATCGGCTTCTTCGCAGGGCCTTGGGCGCGTCTGACGGAGCGGCAGCGGCAGTTGATGGTCGTCATCGCCAAACTGGGCAAGCCGGACGAGTTCTCTCTCCAGGAAGTGCTCGAAATGTCGCAGGCGCTGCTCGATCGCCCGTTCGGTGCCAGCGCCGCGAACCAGATGCTGGTCGCGCTCGGCAAGTCGGGACACGTCTACAAGAACCGCCATGGCAGGTACTCCCTTGCGGTGCCCCTGCTCGGCGGCTTCATTCTTCGGGAGGAGGGCGATGCGCTGCCGTGATGCCGTGAGGAGGATGCTAGGCTGCCGGGTGCGGGTCGCCGGTGTTTCGGGGATGTGGCCAGTGGCGCGAGGCATCGTTGGCGGAGTCAAGGGCGCAGCGGCATTCGCCGTCGGCGCTTTGTCGGTCGTCCTGCTGGGTGCCGCGCAGGCCGCGGCGGCGGACACGCCGAGCGACGACCACATTGAGGAAGTGATCGTCACCGCGGAGCGCCTCGAGAAGGGCGCGATTCCGACGCAGACGGTCATGGTGCAGACGTACAACGTGCTGCGCCGTGGCAAGCGTCTGTACAGCGCCGGCCGGTACAAGGAGGCGCTGCCCTATCTGCTGGTCGCGGCCAAGCGGGGTTTCAAGTGGGCGCAGGCGATGGCCGGCGACATCTACATCGCATGGCCGAGGCGGTGCGCCCCGCGATGTCGTGTCCGGATTGGGCTGGCTCGGCGTTGCCGCCCGGCCGCAGACGGCGCCGGCGATACAGAGCTACTTCAGCCAAGCGATGGCGGAGGTGCCGGAGGCCGAACTGGCGCGCATAAAGGATGTCGTGGCGCAGTACCGGGAACGTTGGAGCAGCCGCGGATGGCGCGTCTCGTGCCGTCGCAGTTCGGCTGGTTCGCCTCTGGGCATGGGCGTGATGAGCCTGCGCCTGAACCGGCACCTGTCGTGCAGCTTCATGGACGAGGTGCCCGTCTGCCGCGAGCCGCTGGGGTCTATCGCCGAGGTCCTCGACCCTGGCGCGCCGCTCCCGTTCCGGTGGGTCTGCCCTCCGGTCACCGGATAGCCACGAAGGCCGCCGTCGGCGTACGGGCGCTTGCGCTCCAGCTACGGCGGCGTCAGCCCCAGGCGCGCGTATTGCTCCGCCGGCGCGACGTTGTCATGCAGCGCCCGTTCCAGCCTAGCCACCATCCGCGCCTCCACCGCGGCGTCGTCGATAGGGCTGGTCTGCCCCGGGTCCGTCGCCAGATCGAACATCTGCGTCTGGAACGCCTCGGCGAAGCGCCCCATCCCGGCGGACGGAATGCGCATCACCGGGCAGCCCTTGGTGAACGCCAGCGGCTCGTGCCATTGCATGTTGGCGAGTTCCCGGGTCGAGAACGGGCTGCGCATGTGCGTCGGCATCAGCGTGTAGTGGTTGAGCGGCGCGTTGTCGCCCATCGGGCCGCGCATGTAGACGTAGCGGCCGTCGGTGATGTTCACATGGGCGCCGAACATGCCGTAGATGGCGGCGTCGCGCACCGCGGTGTCGTCCTGGACCGTCGCCAGCAGCGGATGGCCGTCCATGTCCGGCGGGATGTCCCGGCCGAAGTAGTCGAGCAGGGTCGGGCCGACGTCGATGGTGGTCGTCAGGCTCGACCGGTGGACATTCGCCTTGCCGGCGCGGGGGTCCCAGACGAAGAACGGGATGTGCGCCGTCTCGTTGTACCAGGGCATGCGCGCCTTGCCCCACCAGTCGTGCTCGCCGAGCAGGAAGCCGTGGTCGGTCACCACCAGCAGCATGGTGTCCTGCCACATATCGTGGGCGTCCATGAAGTCGATGACGCGGCCGAGGTAGTGGTCGCACTGGGTCAGCAGCGCCGCGTACTGGTACCGCAAGTACTCCACGGCGTCCGGGTCTTCCGTCACGCGCTCGTACTTCGGCCAGTCGAAGTGGGGACCGTCCCAGTCGTAGTTGTATCGATCCTTCCACTGCTTCAGCGTGAAGAAGGGCTCGTGCGGGTCGAAGGTCTCGATCTGCAGATACCAGTTGTCCTGCTCTCGGTTGGTCTCGAGGAACTCAAGACCAGCGGCGAAGGTCTGCGCTTGGGGCGTCAGCCGTTCCTCCTGCATGTACTTGCGGTTCACCCAGTCCTGCCGATTGATGCGGCCGAGATGCTCCGGGATCTCGGGGTCCGCCACCTCGCCCTTCCACGCATCGCCCTCCTGGCCGCGAACGTTCACCCAGCTCGAGTAGCGGTGGTGGTAGGTGGCGCCGCCGTCCTCCCAGTAGTGGTAGTGGTCGGACACCAAGTGCGTGTAGATGCCGCTCTCCTTGAGGATGGTGAAGGTGGAATCGTCGAACGGCTCGAACGGCCCCCAGGAGCGGTGCAGGAAGTTGTGCCGCCCGGTATGCAGCTCCCGCCGCGCCGGCATGCACGGCATGGAGCCGACGTAGTGGTTGTCGAACGTCACGGCGCGCTCGCCAAGGCGCCGGAAGTTGGGCGCAAGCGTCCAATCGCAGCCATAGTTCGGCAGCATGTGCCGATTCAGCGAGTCGTACATCACCATGATGGCGCGCATGGCTGGTCTCCCCCGAGATGGACGGGCGATTCTACAAGCCTGGCGTGGGTGTCCGTGTTCCGTGGGTCGATGGCGTCATGCGTAGCCTCCTGCCGCGACTCGGTCTAGGTAAGCATGCACCTGCTCATCCCTTCCGTCCCGTACCAGCGAATCGGGCGTCGCGCCGTCGAAGCCCCTTGCTGGTGCGCAGTTCGTTGGCGATCAGCGTTGGCGATAGCAGGTCGTCGTGAACGAGATCTTGGATGCGCATCGCTGGACCCTCAGTGGCTGGCGAGCGAGTATGGCGCCGCAAACGGAGGCCGCGCGCGGATAGACGCCCTTCGGAGCGTCGGCAGCGGTGGCGGCACCTCGGGCTAGTCGCCGGAGTCCTCGTCCGCCGGCTCCGCCTCGACGGCCTCCAGTTTTTCTTGTTCCTCTTCGACCGGACGCCGCGGCATTTCGAGCTTCTCCAGCGTAGCGGCTATGACTTCGGCGGCGATGGCCGGGTCGACGTTGCGGTCGATGGCGAGGACCGTGCCGCCGGCGATGTAGAAGGTCTGGCGCAGCGCGTAGCCGCGTTCGTGCAGCACGCCGTAGGCCTCGGCGGCGGCCTTGGTGGGGTCCGAGAGGATGGGGAAGTCGGCCTCGTTCTCCAGCGCGAAGCCGGTGTTGTCTTCGATGGGGTCGACGCTCGCCATCACGTAGTCCACGTCGAATTCGCGGATGAGGTGGCCGTTCTTGGCGAGCGACTTGCACTCGATGGTGCAGCCGGGCGTGTAGGCGCGGGGGAACCAAGCCAGCACGACGGGGCGGTCGCCTAGGGCATAGCGGCCGCCTTCGGTGGATTCCAAGTCGAAGTGCGGCGCCTTGTCGCCCGGCTTCAGCGTCGCGAAGGCCGCAGGGGCGAGCAGGACCAGGCAGGCGGAGAGCGTGGCTGCGAGCGTCTTCATCGGCGGGCGTCCGTGGCTTGCGGTAGGGCGATGCTAGCAGTCGCGGCAGCTTGCCGGCTCAATCGTCCTTCAGCAGCCAGCCAAAGAGAGCCGTGGCTAGCGCCGCGCCGACGAGCTGGGCGACGATGAACATCGGCGCGTGCGGCGGATAGATGCCGGAGAAGGTGTCCGTGAAGGCGCGGGCGATGGTCACGGCGGGGTTGGCGAAGGAGGTCGAGGCCGTGAACCAGTAGCCAGCGCTGATGTAGAGGCCCACCATCGCCGCCACCGCGCTCGGCCGCGCCTTGAGCGTGGCGAGGATGGTAGCCACCAAGCCGAACGTCGCCACGGCTTCCGCCAGCCACTGGCCGGAGCCCGTGCGCGCCTTGGCGGAGAACTGCAGCACGTCCATGTCGAACATCAGGTGCGCCAGCGCCACCCCCGCGAGGGCTGCGACCACCTGTACGGCGACGAACGCAGCCGCCTCGGCGGGGCGAATCTCGCCGCGGATCAGGAATGCCATGGTCACCGCGGGGTTGAAATGGGCGCCGGAGATGGGGCCGAGCATGGTGATGAGCACGGCGAGGATGGCGCCCGTGGCGAGGGTGTTGCCGAGCAGCGCCACCGCGTCGTTGCCGGCGGCGAGGCCCTCCGCCATGATGCCGGAGCCGACTACGGTGGCGAGCAGCAGCAGCGTGCCGAGGGCTTCGGCGGCGAGGCGTCTGGCGGATGTCGTGGCTGCGGCCTGCATTTGCGGGAGTGTAGTCGCGCCGCCGTGATGGTTTCGTTACGGTGGCCAGCGCGGCCAGCCGCAACATGGCCGCAAGTCGGGGTTGAACGCGCTTTGGCTTTCCCCCACAATCCGCGCCCGTTCGACCGGGGCCGGTCGACTTGAGGGAGTGAAGGGAGCTGATCGCTGCGCGCGGCCCTTGCGCGGGCGGTGCGGCTTGGCCCCGAACGGTTGAGTCTCGCGCTAGCGCGACGACGAACTATGCTGAGGTGACATGGCGGTAGCGATCTTTCTTCTGGTCATCGTCGTAGGGTCGGTGATCTTCACGTTCCTGAGCCCTTGGTGGTTCCTGGAAATCGCCTCCAACTGGGGCGGCATCGACTTGACGGTGCTCATTACGTTCTGGGTCTGCGGCGTGGTGTTCGTGGCAGTGGGCCTGTTCATGGCCTACTCCACCTGGAAGTTCCGCCACAAGGAAGGCGCCCGGGCGGACTACCGGCCCGAGAACACGCGCCTCGAGTGGGGCCTGTCCATCATCACCACCATCGGCGTGGTCGCCATGCTCGCGCCCGGCCTCATCGTCTGGGACGACTACGTGCGGGTGCCGGACGACGCCCAGGAGTTCGAGGTGATGGCCAAGCAGTGGGGCTGGGCGTTCCGCTTCCCCGGCGAAGACGGCAAGCTCGGCACCGTGGACGTGCGCAACATCAACATCGACAACCCCTTCGGCATGAACTCGGACGACCCGAACGGCGCCGACGACGTGCTCATCAACAGCAACACGGTGCATCTGCCGGTCAACCAGCCGTTCAAGGCGCTGCTGCGCTCGACGGATGTGCTGCACGACTTCTTCGTGCCGGAGTTCCGCGCCAAGATGGACGCCGTGCCCGGCATGATCACCTACTTCTGGTTCGAGCCGACCAAGATCGGCGAGTACGAGATCCTCTGCGCGGAGCTGTGCGGGCGCGGCCACTACACCATGCGCGGCGAAGTCCGCATCGACACCGCCGAGGACTTCGACGCCTGGCTGGCCTCGCAGCCGACGTGGACGCAGATGCAGGCCGGCATCTCGCCGAAGGTGTACAGCGCCGAAGGACGCCGCGGCCGCGAGGTGGCGGATGCCAACGGCTGCTTCGCCTGCCACTCGCTGGACGGCAGCCAGGTGGTGGGGCCGACGTGGCAGGATTTCTGGGGATCGGAGCGCGCGCTCACCGGCGGCGAGACTGCCATGGCGGACGAGGCCTACATCGTCGAGTCCATCCGCGAGCCGGCAGTGAAGCTGGTGGAAGGCTTCGCGCCGGTGATGATCCCGTACGATGCGGAGACGATCTCGGATGCGGACGTCGCCGCCCTCATCGCCTTCCTGAGGGAGGAAACCGGCCCCGAAGCGGCGCCGGAGGAGGCCGCCTCGCCGTGACCGAACGCACGCCGGTAACGCCGATGGCGTACACTCACCAACGCAGCCACCGCTGAGGGCAATCCACATGGCGCAGGCAGAGATCCCCTATCAGGAAGCGCTACCGCTTCACGATCCGCATACCTGGATCGAGAAGTACTGGTTCAGCCAGGACCACAAGGTGATCGCCGTGCAGTACGGCATCACGGCCATGGCGGTGGGGCTGGTGGCGCTCGTCCTCTCGCAGATCATGCGCATCCAGATCGGCTTCCCCGAGTTCGGCGCGGCGATCGGCATCACGCCGGACATCTACTACCAGTCCATCACCATGCACGGCATGATCATGGTGATCTACCTCCTGACGGCCTTCCTGCTCGGCAGCTTCGGCAACTACCTGATTCCGCTCATGCTGGGCGCCCGGGACATGGTGTTCCCGTTCGTCAACATGATCAGCTACCACGTCTATCTGCTGTCCGTCGTGGTGCTGCTGCTGAGCTACTTCGTACCGGGCGGGCCAACCGGCGCCGGCTGGACACTCTACCCGCCGCAGGCGATCCTCTCCGGCACGCCCGGCGTGGACTGGGGCATCATCACCATGCTGGGGTCGCTGGCGATCTTCATCGTTGCCTTCACCATGGGCGGCCTCAACTACATCACCACCATCCTGCAAGCCCGCACCCGGGGCATGACGCTGATGCGGATGCCGCTCTCGGTGTGGGGCATCTTCGTCGCCACCATCCTGGGCCTGCTGGCGTTCCCGGCGCTCTTCGTCAGCGCCGTGATGATGATCCTGGACAAGCTCATCCACACCAGCTTCTTCATGCCGGCCATCGCCTCGCAGTTCGACAGCGCGGCGAGCGCCTACGACGGCGGCAGTCCGCTCCTGTTCCAGCACCTGTTCTGGTTCTTCGGCCACCCGGAGGTGTACATCGTCGCGCTGCCGGCGTTCGGCGTGGTCTCGGACCTGCTCTCCGTGCATGCCCGCAAGAACATCTTCGGCTACCGCATGATGGTGTGGGCCATCGTGTTCATCGGCGTGCTGTCGTTCATCGTCTGGGCGCACCACATGTACGTCGCCGGCATGCACCCGTACTTCGGCTTCTTCTTCGCCACCACCACGCTCATCATCGCGGTGCCGACGGCCATCAAGGTCTACAACTGGACCATCACGCTGTGGAAGGCGAACATCCGCTTCACCGTGCCGATGCTGTTCGCCATCGCCTTCGTCATCACCTTCGTGGTGGGCGGCCTCACGGGCCTCTTCCTCGGCAACGTGATCGTCGACGTGCCGCTCTCGGACACCTACTTCGTGGTCGCCCACTTCCACATGGTGATGGGGGTCTCGCCCATCCTCGTGATCTTCGGCGGCATCTACCACTGGTACCCGAAGATCACCGGGCGGATGCTGAACGACACCATCGGCAAGTGGCACTTCTGGATCACCGCGGTCGGCACCTACCTCATCTACTTCCCGATGCACTATCTCGGCTTCGTCGGCGTGCCGCGGCGCTACTACGACAACGTGCTGGCGGCCGGCGGCGAGTCGGCCTTCTACCCGCAAAGCGCAGCGACGCTCAACGAGTGGATCTCGATCACCGCGTTCGTCGTGGGCGCGGCGCAGCTGCTGTTCGTCTACAACCTCGTGGCGAGCTACTGGCGCGGCAGGCCGGCGGGGGACAACCCCTGGCAGGCCACGTCCCTTGAATGGCGCACGCCGCAGACGCCGCCGGTACACGGCAACTGGGGCGAGAAGCTGCCCACGGTGCATCGCTGGGCATACGACTTCAGCGTGCCGGGGGAGAAGGAGGACTTCATCCCGCAGGACGTGCCGCGTACGGAAGCCGCGCGCAGCTGAGCGAATCCCCGAAGCAATCCGAAGTTAAGGAAACGACCTGATGGCCGAAGCAGCGGCGGCGGGCCACGCCACGATCATCAAAGACTGGTCCTCAGACGTCACCACCTTCAAGGGCGTGCCCTGGGGGAAGGCGATGATGTGGATCTTCCTGCTCTCGGACACGTTCATCTTCTCGATCTTCCTGACGAGCTACATGACCGTGCGCATGACCACGGTGGAGCCGTGGCCGAACGCCTCCGAGGTCTTCTCGCTGACGATGTTCGGCGTGCCGGTGCCGCTGCTGCTCATCGCCATCATGACCTTCGACCTCATCACGTCGAGCGGCACGATGGCGCTCGCCGTCAACTACGGCTATCGGCGCGACAAGAAGCGGGCCGTGCGTTACATCTATCTGACGGCCTTGTTCGGCGCCATCTTCGTGGGGATGCAGGTTTTCGAGTGGTCGAAGCTGATCGAAGAGGGCGTGCGGCCTTGGGGCAACGACTGGGGCGCGGCGCAGTTCGGCGCCTGCTTCTTCATGATCACAGGCTTCCACGGCATGCACGTGAGCGCAGGGGTGATCTACCTGCTCATTGTGGCGCACCTCATAAAGCGCGGGCGCTACGACAACACAAACTACGAGATCGTCGAGATCGTCGGCCTCTACTGGCACTTCGTCGACCTCGTCTGGGTCTTCATCTTCGCATTCTTCTACCTGTGGTGATTGAGGAGTAGCTCTCTTGGCATCGGAAGTCGGTCAGCAGCACCCGCTCTCGCTTTACTTCGTCATCTGGGGGCTGCTCTTCGTGGTGAGCGGCCTGTCCTACGGCACGGACTACATGGAGCCGGGCTTTCTGCGCTGGGCGCTGATCCTGATCTTCATGATGGTGAAGGCGGGCTACATCGTCGCCATCTTCATGCACCTCAAGTGGGAGCGCTGGGCGCTGATCTACGCCTTGCTGCTGCCGCCCATCGCCGTCCTGGTGCTGGTGGCGCTCATGGCGCTGGAATCGGACTACACGTGGCTGACGCGGGTGGTCTACTTCGGCGAGGAGCCGTACCCGGCGCGATTCCCATTGCCGGGGACGATGCACTGACGACTCGGCCGCGCCGGGCGTTTTTCGTCGGCGCGGCGAATGCACGGAGGGTCAGGCTTCCGGCTTGACCACCCAGACCATGCACCACCCCTTGGCGGCGACCAGAAAGCCCGGCAGTACGGCGCAGGTGCCCCAGTCCGGGACGTCTTCGCTCGCAACGTAATGGATGCAGTTGTCGCAGAATTGCGTCTTCTGCGCGTCGGACGTGCGCTTCGGGCTGGCGCTCGCATCATGAACGTAGGACAGCGCCTTCGCCGTCGGATTGCTTTCCTCCACCTTGGGCAAGGCATCGGCCGCCCAGACGCGCGGCACGCCGAGCGTCAAGAGCGGAATGGCGGCGGCGCTCCGGCCCAGAAGTCGTCGGCGATTCATCGGCTCTCCTCCTGCTGATGGCGCGCGATTCTATCGCCTATCCCGCCATGCGGTTCCTGCGCTTGACGAGGCTGGCTTGGCGGCGGGTCTCGCGCCGAACCGCGGCGATCCTGGGAACTGCGGCATCCTTCAGTGTGAGCGCGGGCGTGACGGATCTGCGCGGCCTCGCCGAACCTACTGCCCGCGTCCTGCTCGATGTGCTGCATGCCCGCTTCGTGCCGTGGCTTTGGGTGCTCATCCTGCTTGGCAGCGTCCTGCTCAAGCTGCATCAGGGAAACACGGCCCGGCTGATGTTGCCGAAGGTGGCGGCACTGCTCGCAATGCCCTTGGGCGGGCTGATTGTCGCCGCGCCGCTGCTGGCGGTGGTCGAGTTCGCGTTGGGCCTGAACCGCGACGAGCTGCAGAGCGCCTCGGAGTGGCTCGCTGCATTGGAGCGCCTAGAGCCTTCCGTCTACGCCGCCGCCATCGCCAACATGGCCTACGGCCTGTTGCACCTCGCAGCCCTCGCGGTCTTCTTCCAAGTCGTCGTGCGGCGCCGCGGGCTCGCCATGCTGGCAACGCTGGCCGTTTGGGCGGGCTTGAATCTCGTGTTCGAGCACCCGCTGCTGCGCTTCGGTACGTCGGCGATCCCGTGGTCCGACATGAACGGGTTCGATCACGACGGGCCGTTGCAGACCGCGAGCACGATCTACTGGACGGGGATCAGCGTCGCGCTGCTCGCCATCGCCCATCAGGTGGCGGAGCGGCGCACCGCGCGCAGCCCCTGGGACATCAACCGCGACGCCGCGACGTTCGGCTGGGCGGGCGCCGTTGCCGCCGTGGTCACGGGCGGATGGATGCTGCACAACCTCGATGCGGCGCCCCGCACCGCTCCGCAGGCCGATGGCCTGCCAGCCCAGCCCACGTACCTGCGCGTGACCCTCAATGTCGAGATCCACCCGCAGGATCGCATGGTGCGCAGCCGGGGCACGGCCATCGTCGTCAATCGGTCGGATGCGTTCATCCCGGAGTTGCAGTTCGCCATTCCGGGCCGCATGACCGTCCGCGACATCGACCTCACCGGCGCGCCGGTGGCCGATTCGCGCCAGCCCCGCTTCCTCCTGAATCGCCCGCTAGAACCGGGCGAGACCCTCAAGGTCGAGTTCGAGCTCGAACGCCGCGACAACGCCTTGCGTCCCCCCGCCGCTCGAGACCTCCTCGACAACGGCACGTTCCTGACCACCGCGGATCTCATTCCCGCCTTCGGCGCCCCGGCGTCCATTGAAGCGTTCTTGGCCGCGGCCCCGCCGGTCCATTTCGCGACCCGCATCAGCACATCGCTGGACCAGATCGCCATCGCCCCCGGCGCCGAAATTCGCGCCTGGAAGGAGAACGGCCGCGCCTTCTTCGACTACCGGGCGGACGCGCCGATTCCGCCCCTGGCTTCGTTCCACTCGGCGCGCTACGCGCTGGCCCGCTACGACTGGAACGGCACACCGGTCCACATCTACCACCACCCGCCGCACGCCCGGTTCCTGGACAGCCTCTTCGCGGCGGCAAGCGAACGCATGGAAGCGCGCTCCCGCCAAGCGCCTTACGCGCACCCGCACTTCCGCCTCATCGAAGTGCCGGACCACACCCGCCAAGCCGGCCCGCTGCCGTACATATCGCCATGGCACCCAGCGCAGTGGCACCCGCTCTACGTGGGCGCCCTGCCGTATTCGGAACTGGCGACGCTGGCGCGGTGAGCCGTACATTGACGCACCGGTTCTCATCCATTGCCGAGTTCGTTCGCGACCGGGCGCCGTTGTTCGTCTTGACCGGTGCAGGCCTCAGCACGGCTTCGGGCATCGCCGACTACCGCGATCGGGACGGCCGCTGGAAGCGTACGCCGCCGGTGCAGTTCCGCGATTTCGTGCGCTCCGAGGCCAGCCGGCAGCGCTATTGGGGTCGGGGCTTCGCGGGCTGGCCGTCGTTCCGGGATGCGTGTCCGAACGAGGGGCACTTCGCCCTGGCGACGCTCGAAAGGAGCGGCATCGTCCACGCCGTCGTCACGCAGAACGTCGATGGCCTGCACCAGCAGGCTGGCCAGCAGCGGGTGATCGACCTGCACGGCCGCCTCGATCGCGTTGTCTGCTTGGACTGCGGCGCAGTCGAGCCGCGCGACAAGGTCCAGCAGCACTTGCTCGGCGCCAATCCGTGGCTCGGCCGCATTCGCGTGGATGCCGCGGCGCTCCGCCCGGATGGCGATGCACAGATCCCGCAAGCGGACCTCTCGAAGCTGCGCACGCCCCGCTGCCCGTCGTGCGGGGGCATCGTCAAGCCGGACGTGGTGTTCTTCGGCGAGAACGTCCCCCGCCAGCGGGTCGAAGCGGCGCTGAAAGCGCTTGAGTGCGCTCGCGGCGTCCTCGTCGTTGGTTCGTCGCTCGCGATCTACTCCGGCTTCCGCTTCTGCCGCCGCGCACGGCAACTCGGCATCCCCATCGCCGCGATCAACGACGGCGCGACGCGGGCGGACGACTTTCTGGCGGTGAAGGCAGGCGGCCCCTGCGCCGAGGTGCTTGGGCCCATAGCGGCGGCATCTTGTACAACAGTCAGCCGGCCACCGCCCGCACCGAGTCCGGAAGCGCGTCGATGATCGGCGCCAAGTCCTCGGCGAGCCAACCGAGGTGCGCGGCGTAGCGGCGCCATTTGCCGAGCGCGTCGCGGTAGATGGGCTGCCGGACCTGTTCCGAACTCGCCGTCCGCACCGGCCGCTCCGTCTCGAAGAACCGCACGCAGCCCGGCTCGAAGGGCAGGTTGCAGTGCGCGAGGATGCGCCTCACTTGGCCGTCGAGGTCGGCAACCGTGTCCTCGTAGTGGACCGTGAGCACCTGACCGGGCATGACCGCATCCCAATGGCGCATCATGGCGTCGTAGTGCCGGTAGTAGTGCGCCAAGTCGTCTAGGTCGTAGGTGAAGTGCTGCCCCTTGGCGAACAGTTGCCGGTAGCAGCCGAGGCAGCTGTCCAGCGGATGCCGCCGCGCGTCGATGATCTTGGCGTTCGGCAGGATCAGGCGCGCAAGGCCCAGCAGCGGGAAGTTGTTCGGCATCTTGTCGGTGAAGAAGGGCCGCTCGGTGAAGCGATGGCGTGACGCATCTTCAAGGTAGCGTTGACCGTAGGCCCTCCAATCCTCGCCATCGAGGTCGAGGACGGCCGCCGGAAACTGCACGTCGTCGCGGCGGAATCGGCCGATCGACGTCGCGATGCGGCCGAGCGTCGACAGCTCGGCCGTGCCCTCCACTTGGCTGTGGCTCGCGAGGATCTGTTCGACCAGGGTGGACCCCGACCGCGGCAGGCCGACGATCAGGATGGGGTCCGCCGCTTGGTGCCCGCGGCCCGCGTACCGGGCCATGAAGTGGCGGTCGAAGACGGCGCGAATGTCCTCGTGGCGCTTTTCCATCTCCAGCGGATCGTGCTTTACCTGCGTGCGTTGCAGCCGATTGCCGGCGTCGTAGTGGGACCAAGCGGCATCGTATTCGGCCTGATCCTCGTATGCCTTGCCGAGCGCGAACGAGAAGTGGATGCGCTCGCTGTCCGTGAGGTCGGCGCGCTTGAGTTGCGTTTCCATCGCCGAGACTTCGGCTTGCTCGAAGCGGAACACCTTGAGATTGGCCATGCTCCAGTAGACCTCGCCGAACCGCGGCCGCTCGGCGATGGCGGCTCGGTAGGCTGCTAGCGCGGCGTCCTGGTCGCCGATGGTCTTCAGCGCATGGCCGTGGCTCATGTGAACGCCGGCGGCACGCGGATTCAGTTGCAGAGATTTGCCGTAGGCGCGGGCGCTCAAGTCCTGCTGCCCGGACTGCGCGTAGGCGTTGCCGACACCCGCCCAGGCCGCAGCGCTATCCGGGGCGAGGGCGATGGCGCGCCGATACGCTTCGATCGCATCCTCCGGCTTGTTGTTGTCGAGCAGCACCAGGCCGAGGGTCAGCCACGCGGCGGTGTAGTCCGGTGCGGTCGCGGTTGCCCGCCGCAGCCACGCCTCGGCGTCCCCCGGCCGTTTCTTCTCGCGCCAGTAGGCGATGGCGAGGTAGCGCATGGCGTCGACGTTGTCCGGGCGGCCGCGCAGGACTTCCCGCAATACCTCGATCGCTTCGTCCGCGCGTCCGGCGCGAAGGTGGTCCGCGCCCTCGGCCACGCGCCCGGCCGCCGGGTCGCGGTCGAAGTAGGACTCGAAGTGCCGGTCCGCTTCCTCGCCGCGGCCATTGGCGGCGAGGGCCTGACCCAGCTTGCGATGCGCCGACGGCATTCGCGGATCCAGACGGATGGCCTTCTCGAACAGGGGAATCGCGTGCTCGTAGCGGCCCTGCTGGGCGCGAATGCTGCCGAGATCCTCATACAGCAAGGGCGCATCGGGAGCGAGGGCGAGCGCTTCCTCCACCTGCGCGGCGGCTTCGTCCAAACGGCCTTGCCTGGCGAGCGCTCGGCCGAGCAGGGAGAGATGCCGGACGCTGCCGGGGTCCATGAGCAGATGGTCGCGGCAGATCTCCTCCGCCCGCAGCGGCCGATTGGCCTTCATGGCCGCGATCGCTTGGCCGATGCTGTCCGCGCCTGCATTCACGACGCCGCCGCGGACTCGGCGATGGGCCGAGTCGCTACCTCGGCCGCGGGAAGATAGTCGAAGATGAAATGGACTCGGCCCGTTGTCCCGTCGTTCATGACCGAGTGCGACAGTTGGTTGTTCACCTCGACCGCCCGACCCGCCTCGAAACGGTGCGGCACGCCGTCGATGAAGAACCGCACGCGGGGATTGGTGATGAGCGGCAAGTGGATGCGATGGCTGACGCGAAGGGACTCGTGCTCGTCCACATGCGGGGTGATGCGCCCGCCCGGCGGCAGCCGCACGGCCATGGCGCGGATGACGACGCCGCCCGGTTCGTAGCTTGTTGCGATGATGCCATCCATGACCGGCACCGCGCTCGCGCCGAGAAGCTCCCAGCCCGCATCGCGGGCGATGACCAGATCCGGCCACCGATCGAGGTCGATGAAGCAAAGCACGATGGACTCCGTGCTGCGATGCACGTTGAACGAGTCTTGGCGGTAGGTCTCTTCCGTCCAAGCCGCTTCGTCCAGACATCGCACGGCCGCCAGCAAGCCACCGCAGTCGACCGGTCCCAGATCGCGCAGTCGGCCGGTCAGGCTGGTTCGATGGATCGTGTCGTCCACGGGCATGGCCTCTTGCGCAAGCGCGGCAAGCACCGCATCGGTTCATTGTACGCAGACTGCGACGCATGGTTGACAAGGCCTTGGCCGAGTTGCCTAATCGGTGCTAGGCAGTCGCGGGGGGATTCCAATGGGCAACGGGGGAGATGCGAGCCAGCCGACCTCGGCCGCAGGAGCGTTCCAGCCGAAGCCGTTGGCCGTCGCCGTCATGGCGGCGCACGCTTCGCTCGCCGTCGTGGCCGGGGAAGCCGCCGGCGAGACGGACGCCGAAGGGCGCATGATCGAGGAGGTCATCGTCACGGCGACCAAGCGCGAAGCCAACATGCAGGACCTCGCGCAGAGCATCACGGCGTTCACCACGGACGACCTCGAGCGCCTCCGCGCCCGTGACATGAAGGAATACATCGACGCCCTGCCGAGCGTCGCGCTGGTGAACAGCGTCCCTGGCCGCAACTCGGTGGTCTTCCGCGGCGTCTCCACGGGCTCGTCGGAGTACCGCACGGACAGCATGACGGCCGTCTACATGGACGAGCAGCCGCTCACCACCAACTCGCAGCAGGTGGACCCTTGGCTGGTGGACATCGAGCGCGTCGAGGCGTTGCCGGGGCCGCAGGGCACGCTGTTCGGCTCGAGTTCCCAGTCCGGCACGCTGCGCGTCATCACCAACAAGCCGGATCCCAGCGGCTTCAGCGCCCAGCTCGACGCCAGCGCCTACGCCACCAGCGACGGCGAACCGAGCCACGACCTGAGCGGCCACATCAACATCCCCCTTGGCACTCGACTCGCCGTCCGCGCCGCCGCCTTCAACTCCCATGAGGGCGGCTATGTGGACAACGTCCTCGGCCGAGACTTGGCGGACACCCAGGACAACGCTCGCTTCGTCGAGGACGACTTCAACGAATACTACATTTCCGGCGGACGCGTAGCCGCCACTTGGGATGTCAGCGACCGCTGGACCGTCATCGCCGGCCTCATCAGGCAGAACAGTTCCGCAACCGGCTCGTGGGAATCCGATCCCGCCCTCGGCGATTTCAAGATCGTCAAGTTCTTCGACGAATACCGCGACGACGATTGGCAGCAAACGTCCCTCACCTTCAAGGGCGACCTCGGCGCTGCAGAGTTCTCCGCCACCAGCGCCTGGTTCGACCGCGACATCGCCTACGAATGGGACAACCACGTCTACGAACAGTACAAGGATGCGTACTGGGGCGTGTACAACGGCTACGGGCTCTACAACTCCGAGTACACCTTCGGCACCACCTTCAATGAGCAGACGCAGGAGCGCTTCTCCCAGGAAGTGCGGCTCACCTCCACCGGCACCAGCCGCTTCGAGTGGATGGTGGGCGCGTTCTACGAAGACGTGGACGACGAGTGGTTCTTCGGCGCCCAGAACCCGTCGCTCATGAACACCACCGCTTGGGAGACGGCCAACTACTACGCCTACGCGTACTACGCCCAGTACGATCACATCGACTACCCGCTCGCCCCGAGCAATGTCGGTTTCTTCAATCATTTCGTCCGCGCCGTCGAACAGACGGCCGTATTCGGCGAACTCGGCTATGCGGTGAGTGATCGCCTGTCAGCCGTCCTAGGCATGCGCTGGTTCGAGTACGATCGGGACGAGTACGATCAGTTCCACTTTCCGAAGGGGCTGCCGCCTCTATCCGGGCTCGACTCGAACGGCGCCTACCGTGCTGCCGGCGTCGAGCAGGACACGGCAATCAAGCTTTCCGCGCAATACGCCGTCGACGATGACCGAATGCTCTATGTCCTCTTCAGCCAGGGCTATCGCCTCGGCGGCTCGAACAGCCAGCGCGCCGCGGCGACCGGGCTGGTGCCGCTCAACTACGGTGCGGACAAGCTCAACAACTACGAGGCGGGGCTCAAGAGCGAGTGGTTCGACAACCGCTTGCAGCTGAACGTCTCCGCCTTCTACATGCTCTGGGAAGACATCCAGATCAACAACGAGGGCGGCGTCGAGGACAAGTGGTGGCTGCGCGGCATGATCAACGGCGACACGGCCCGCACCATGGGCGTGGAGGTCAGCTGGGACGCTAGCCTCACCGACAGCCTGCGCTTCGAGGGCGGCTTCTTTCTCGCGGACCCGGAGTTCAACTCTGAATTCACGCTGCTGAGCGGCGAGGTCGTCACCGACGGCACCACCATGCCCATTTCCCCGGAGTTCAAGTACTACTTCGCGCTGGAGTACACCATCTGGGGCTGGCGCGGCATCGGCGATCTCTGGGCGCGCTACGACACCAGCTACCAATCCTCGGTCTACAACGGTCTCTCCACCGCGATCACCAAGGACCCGCTCGGCAAGCAGCCGGCGTGGACGCAGAGCAATTTCCAGCTCGGCTTGGAGACCCGCCGCGGTCCGCAGGTGGTCCTCGAGGTCAACAACGTCTGGGACGAGCGGACGATCAGTTGGCTCGACAGCGGCAGCAATTTCCAGGCCGCGCAATTCGGCGACGCGCGCTTCCACAACGTCCGTTCCTACGTCGCCCCGCGCAGCATCGGCTTGAGCGCGACATTCCGGTTCTGAACTCGCTGTGAAATTGCTCGCCACGTCGGTGGTGCGTGGCAGTCAGCAGGGCGAGAGCCACGGCGGCGTCTACCTGCTCGACCTCGAGCGGCAACAGGCCGAACTGAAACTCGACTGGGATGCCGCCGGCATCGACTGGGCTGGCCGTGGCGGCGACCGTGGATTGCGCGGCATCGCCTTCGATGGCGACACCGTCTACATCACGGCGAGCGACGAACTCTTCGCCTTCGCTCCCGGTTTCTCGCCCGTCGGCTCTTGGCGCAATCCGTACCTCAAGCATTGCCACGAGCTGAGCGTCTTCGGCCGCACCCTCTACATCGCCTCCACCGGCTTCGACTCCATCCTCGGTTTCGACCTCGACCAGAAGACCTTTACCTGGGCCATGCACGTCGACCTGCAGCGTTTCCGCTTCGTGGCGCGGTCTTTCGATCCGGCCGGGGGCGACGGCCCGCTTCAGCTCAACAAGCTGCACATCAACAATGTCCACAGCGACGCCGGCGGGCTGTACTTGAGCGGCCTGCGCACGGGCGGCATGGCGCACTTCAACGGCCGCACGCTTTCGATGCGGGCGGAACTGCCGGCGGGCACGCACAACGCCCAGCCATTCCGCAAAGGCGTGCTCTTCAACGACAGCGAAGCCGACCGGCTGCGCTACGCGGGCAGGGGAAGCGCAAGCGAAGACCGCGCACTGGCCGTCCCGAAGTACCCGCCGCGCGAAATCGAGAACGCCGAGTTCGACGACGGCCGGATCGCCCGCCAAGGCTTCGCCCGCGGCCTCGCGGTGCTTGGCGAGTCCGTCGTTGCGGGAGGATCTTCGCCATCGACGGTGACGGTCTACGACTTGGCGGGGAACCGGCGGCTCATGTCCGTGAACCTTTCGATGGACGTGCGCAACGCAATCCACGGGTTGGCGGTTTGGCCGTTTGGCTAACGCGCATCAAGCCGTACATGATTTCACCACGAGCGGTGACACGCCCCGCCCTACGACCGTTGGTTTCGGTAGCACGGCCCCGTGGGGCGCCCCCTCCGCCCGCGCCCGAGCCTCGCACGATGCCGGGTTCTGGCGCGGAACCGCCCGATCAACGCTCGCCGTTGTCGGCATGGACCGCAAGGGCAGAGCTTGTCCCCGCCCGTGCCCGATCCTCGCACAATGCGGGGGCCTGGCCGGGAACCGCCGGCAAGGCCAAACCCTTCTCTGCGTGACAGCGCTCGGCGGGGGAGCACTACGTTCGGGCTGGGCGGGTTCCCTCAAAATCCTCGATCTCGGCGACTTGGCGTTCCAAGTACGACCGCAACGACGGGATGCGCGTGCCGACGACCTTGGCGTCGCGAGTTCGTTCCATCAAGCCGCTGTGGAACATCCCATCGAGGCATTGGCCGGCATCCTCGGGGAACTGCTGCTCATGGTCATCGCGGTCGGGCTGCGGCAGACCGAGAACGGCCGCCTCTATGGTGCGCAGGGCGATCGAAGTCGCCTTGGACATGCGACTCGTCGGCAGCGAACCGAGCCAGCGTACCTTCGACGCAAGCGCGCGTCTCGTCCGCTGCCAGTGGCCCGAGGTCCAAGACCGACTCGTCGCCCAGGCGCGTCAGGCCGAGGCTGCGCAGCCGATCTTCCGTATCGGACAAGCCGCCGCAGATGACCTGCACCGGGAAGGTCTCTTGGTTGTGCAGGTTGAGCAGCAGACCGCCGTCCGGCATGAACGTCTGCGCTTCGTCCACCAACACCAGCACCGGCCCCATCGCGGGCCGCTCGGCGAACTCCAGAAGGAAGCATCCCACTCGGCAACCGCAGGCGGTGCGATGGTCTGACTGCGGCTGTTCGAGGTCTCGCCCCTCAGTTCGGCCGAAACTCCCAGTGCTGCGGTGCGTCGTTCCTGCCGGTGTCGGAACGCGGCTGGGTCGATGCCGAAGAGAGCGCGGGCGAGATTGGCGAGTGCAGTGCTCTGGCCGACCGCGTTCCAAGGTCGGAGCGGCCCGATGACCCGATTGCGAGCGTCCAGGCCTTGGAACCGCTTTGCGATTTCGCGCAGCAGGGCGGTCTTGCCAGCACCCGTCGGGCCTTGGATGACCACCGTGCGACCGGGCTTGACCGCCTCGCACACGTCCTTGGCCCGCTCGATTACTTCGCTGATCTCGAACTCGCGGCCAACGAAGACGGTCGGCGGAACGCGCTCTCCCTCGCGCCGGTACGCGCTGGTCCTATTGGCAGGCGGGCTGCGTTCCATCGAGCAAGCCTATCGGGCGAAGGTGTTGGCCACCATCGTAGCAGCGACATGCGGTCGCCATGTCCGCCGGATGCCGTACTCGGCGTGTAAGATCGCGGGCCTCTATTGTTCCGCGGGATTGGCGACTGCATGGCGGACACAGCCGCGAGCGAACTGCCGCACACGGCCGAGCGCCTCCCGGAGCGCGCGCCGAAGATCGGCGATCTGGTTCAGGTGCGCTCCCGCCGCTGGCTGGTCGAAGACGTCGTCGCATCAAGCCCCGGCGAATCGCCTGTGGTCGAGCTGGCTTGCGCCGAGGACGATGCGCAAGGCGAAGCTCTCACCGTATTCTGGGACTACGAAATCGACCGGCGCATCCTCGACGAGGAAGGCTGGGCCGATCTGGCGGTGCGCGGTTTCGACAATCCGCGCTGGTTCGCCGCGTTCTTCCATACGTTGCGCTGGCATTGCTCCACGGCGACGGATCCCGGCCTCTTCCAAGCGCCGTTCCGCGCCGGCATTCGGCTTGACGCTTACCAGATGGAGCCGCTGCGCAAAGCGCTCCGGCTGCCCCGCGTCAACCTCTTCATCGCCGACGACACGGGGCTCGGCAAGACCATCGAGGCCGGCCTCATCGCCCGCGAACTGCTCCTCAGGCGCAAAGCCAAAACCATCGTCGTCTCCGCCCCGCCCTCGGTGCTCGAACAATGGAAGGGCGAACTCGAAGAGCGCTTCGGCCTCATCTTCGAGACTCTCGACCGCGCCTACGTCTCGCGAATGCGCCGCGAGCGCGGCTTCGGCGTCAACCCGTGGCGCACTCACAGCAGGTTTCTCGTCTCGCACAACCTGTTGATCGACGCGGCCTACGCCGATCCGATGCGCGAGTGGCTCGGCGCCATGCTCCAAGGCAGCCTGCTGATCCTCGACGAAGCGCACCACGCCGCGCCGTCGTCCGGCGGCCGCTACGGGATCGAGACGCGGTTCACCCGCGCCGTTCGCGATCTGTCGGCGCGTTTCGAGCACCGCCTGTTCCTATCCGCGACGCCGCACAATGGCCACTCCAATAGCTTCTCCACGCTGCTGGAACTCTTGGACCCCTACCGCTTCACACGAGGCATCAAGATCCGCGGCAAGCGCGACTTGGAAGGAGCAATGGTGCGTCGCCTGAAGGAGGACATCCGCCAGGTGCAGGGCGGATTCCCGCAGCGCAACGTGAAGCCCATCCGCATCGACGGCCTGCCGGAGACCGCACCCGAACTCGTCCTCTCGCGGTTGCTGGACGAATACCGCAGCGCCCGCGAGAAACGACATGCAACGGCGTCGAAACGGGCGCAGGCCGCTGCCGGCCTGCTCGTCGTCGGGCTTCAGCAGCGCTTGCTGTCGTCCATCGAGGCATTCGCCCGCAGCCTCAAAGTCCATCGCCAGACGGTGGAAAGGCATTGGCACAAGACGCGCGAGGAAACGGCGGAACCGACGCCGCAAGCTGCCGAGGACGAACTCTTCACGCGATCAGCGGACGCGGACGATGATCGCGCTTCGTTGACCGATGAAGAGTTGGACGCCGAGGAAGCGGCTCAGACCCGCAGTTTGACGAGCGCAGCTGAGAACGACGCGGACCCGAACGCAGAGCTGTGGGAGCACGAACAGAAGCTGCTCGATCGCATGGCCGCGGTCGCCGACGAATACCGCCAGCTTCCAGATGCCAAAACATCCCGCCTGATCGACTGGATTCGCGACAACCAGTGCCCAGCGCTGCCGCCCTACGGCATGAGACCGGCAGGCAAAGCGCCGCAGTGGAACAACCGTCGCGTGCTGATCTTCACGGAGAACCGGCAGGGCACCAAGTTCTACCTGAAGAACATCCTGGACAATGCCATCGAGTCCACGCACCGAGCCGACGAGCGCATCGAGGTGATCGACGGCCTCACCAGCGGCACCCGGCGCAAGGAGATCCAGCGCCGCTTCAATGCGGACCCGGCCAAGGACCCCTTGAGAATCCTGATCGCAACCGACGCGGCCCGAGAGGGTCTCAACTTCCAAGCCTACTGCGCGGACCTCTTCCACTTCGACCTGCCGTGGAATCCCGGCAGGATCGAGCAGCGCAACGGCCGGATCGACCGCAAGCTGCAGCCGAGCGCCGAAGTCAACTGCCACTACTTCGTCCTGCCGCAGCGCGCGGAGGATCGCGTGCTCGAAGTGCTGGTGGCCAAGACGGAGACCATCAAGAAGGAACTCGGCAGCTTGGCCCGCGTCATCGACGACGACGTGGAGCGGCGGCTCAAGAACGGCATTCGCCACAGCGAGGCAGACAAGCTCCGGCTCGACATCCAAGCGGCCGATCTGGAGGAAGCCAGGAAGCGCGCGACGCAGGCGGAGCTCGAGGATGCCCGCGAACGCCAGGAAGACCTGGTGCGCCAGATCGACCGTTGCCGAGGGCACCTGCAAACATCCCGCCGCTGGGTGGGCTTCGACCCGGAACCGTTCCGCGACGCGATCTCGTGCTCCCTCGAACTCCTGGGCGCCGAGCCGCTGACCGCAGAGCGAGACGATGCGGGCAACCCGGTCTGGTCCTTCCCCGCGCTGGACCGCCGCGCCGAGACGGATGCCAGTTGGACGGCGACGCTGGACACGTTGCGCTCGCCTCGAAAAGCGACCACCAAGCTCGCCGACTGGCGCCGCGACGCGCCGATCCGTCCCGTGGTATTCGAGGCCGCCGCAACGCTCACCGACGAGACGGTGCATCTACATTTGGAGCAGCGCGTAGCCCAGCGGCTGCTGGCGCGTTTCCGTGCGCAAGGCTTCGTCCACCACGATCTTTCGCGGGCATGTCTGGCGCAGACGCGAGATGCCATCCCCCGCGTCGTGCTGCTCGGTCGCCTGTCGCTCTTCGGGCAACGGGCCGAACGGCTCCATGAGGAGATCGTGCCGGTGACCGCCCGATGGAACGAGCCGGCGCGCCGCAGCCGTCCGCTGCGCGCCTATGCCAGACAAGCCGAGGCTCGCGCGCTGAGCCTGCTCGACGAGTCGATGGCAGCCGCGACCGGCGCGCCGAACGAAGTCATCCAGCGCCGGCTCCTGGACAGTGCGGCGCGCGACATCGAGGAACTGAGGCCGCAGCTTGAAGCGCGCGCCGAGGAACACGCGAATGTGGCCAAGGATCGCCTCGCCGAGCGCGGCGAGGGGGAGGCCGCGACGCTCCGCGAGACGCTCTTGGACCAACGGGGGCGCGTGATCCAAGAGCTGGAGCGCCACGATGCCCAAAAGCGCCAGCTCGTGCTCGATTTCAAGGCGGAGGAAGTGCGGCAGTTGGAAGCCAACATGGACCACTGGCGGCTGCGGCAAGAACAGTTCGAACGGGACCTCGCCAACGAACCGGATCGAGTGCGCGACTTCTACGTGGTCCGAGCCATGCGCATCGAGCCGGTAGGTCTCGTTTACCTTTGGCCTGAGACCAACTGACGTGGCCATAGCGACGAGTGGTGCGCCTGACGCTGGTAAACGTGCGCCCGAGGCGCCTCGTCGGTTGTCCTCGCGGACGCGCGACAGTGCAGCGGAGACGTTGCTCTATTCGGCGATTTGGCGGCGCGGGCGCGGCTGACGCGCCGATCCGCGCATGAGGTGCGGAGGAAGGCAGGATCGTCGGTTGGCCGGTGTCAGGCGGAGCCCACGCCTGCTTGGTCGGCCAACTCGACGGTCGAAACCTCCGCTGCCGGATCCAAAGGACGTGATCGAGTTGTTCGACGATGGCTACGCGACGTGGGTCCGGCTGACGGTGCCAGCCAGCATCAGGCTTTAACGTAGATCGCGTGATTCGCGCTGTCCTTGTGGTCGAACTGCAAGTTCGCGAAATCCCCATTCTGGACGCTCCGGAAGAACTCCTTGCCCAGTTGCCTCTTGGCGTTGTCGTCGCCGACATTCTGCCATTGGTCGCCTAGAAGATCAGCCAACTTCGCCGTTTGTCCTACAGGCAGCTCGTCGATTGCGTTCTGGATGCACGTCTCTTGGTCGTCGGTCATCGCCTGGTGCCTTTCAGCTACTTGGATCGCGATGTATGGGGGCCGAACAGGGGATTTCAAGGGAGGCGTAGCGCTGTCGACGCGCGACCAGATGGGAGTCAAGCGGTGAGGATTCCTAGGGCGGGGCCTATCGCAAGGTGCGCCAACGGCCCTGCCGGGTCAGGTACAGCGCGGGTCACCGGCTACAGGAGATTCGTCGCATTCCGCTGCCCCGCCGTCGTACACTTCTGTGCGTATCGCCATGCCACGTCCCGACGCCGACACCGCTGCCCACCTCGAATGGATCGGATTCGTCCGGCCCACCGGCTTGGTCGTGTCGCCTACCGCGCTGGTCAGAGCTGGCGTCGTCTTGGACCGGCGCGACACCGAAGGGCAGCTTCGCCTAGCCGAGTGGCAGAGCGCAGGCGGGGAAACCCGCGAGCGGAACGAAGCACATCCCGCCGACTTCCGCTCCTTTGCCGCCACGGTACTCGGCTGGAGCTTCTCGGCGAGAGCCTACGCTGGCACCGCCGAACGTCCCATCCCCGAAGACTTGATCCTAACCACTCCCGACGCGGGGCACCGGCGACCCGACTATGCCGTCCGCACGGACCGCGAGCGCCGCCTGCGACGGCGCGCCCGCGCCCACGAAGCCCAAGATGACGGCGCTGACGAACCGCAGCCGTGGCAGCTACTGGTCTGCAACCTGCACCAAGGCGAGGACTTCGACACCATCTCCCTGTCAGCCGCCAACTCCAGTGGCGTGGAGGCTTCCGCCCACGGCCGCATGGAGCGCCTCCTCCGCCAGACCGGCGCACCGGCGGGCCTGCTGTTCAACGGCGAGGCTCTGCGGCTGATCTCCGCACCGCTCGGCGAGAACTCCGGCTGGGTGGACTTCCGCATCAGCGACATGCGGTCCACCGCGGGCCGCCCGATCCTCACCGCGATGCGGGCCCTGCTGAGCGAGGATCGACTGCTGCTGGTACACCGCGAACAACGCCTCGCCGCCCTGCTTCGCGACAGCAGGAAGTACCAGAACGAGGTGAGCGAGCGCTTGGCCGAGCAGGTGCTGCACGCGCTCTACGAACTGCTGCGGGGATTCCAAACGGCCCACGACGCATCGAAAGGCGTGCTGCTGTCTGAGCCGCTGAAGCGCGACCCGGACCACGTCTACCGCGGCCTGCTCACCGTCGTTCTGCGCATGGTGTTCCTGTTCTACGCCGAAGAGCGGGACATGCTGCCGCAGGACGAGGTATTCGTGCGCGGCTACTCCCTCGCGAGCCTCTACGAACGCCTCCGCCGGGACGCCGCCCTGCACCCGGACACGATGGACCAGCGTTTCGGCGCGTGGGCGCAGTTCCTAGTCCTCACCCGCATGGTGCATGACGGTGCCCGCGCCGGCTCGCTCTCCTTGCCGCCGCGCCACGGCGCCCTGTTCGACCCGGACAGCTACCGCTTCCTGGAAGGTCGCGCGGCCCAGATTGGCGGTGCCCGACGGGTAGGCGAGCGAATCGAAGCACCGCTGGTTCCAGACGGCACGCTCTATCGCGTCCTTGAGAAGCTGATCGTGCTGGACGGCGAACGGATCTCCTACCGCGCGTTGGACGTGGAACACGTCGGCTCCGTGTACGAGACGATGATGGGCTTTCGCCTCGAAACGGCGCCGGGCCGAGCCATTGCGATCAAGGCGGCGAAGAAGCACGGCGCGCCCGCCACCGTGGCCATCGAGGAGTTGCTCGCCGAGGAGCCCGCCAAACGCGCCAAGTGGCTGCAGGATCGCACCGACCGCAAGCTGACGGACCGCGTGCGTCGCGCCGTCCGCGATGCCGACTCGGTTGAAGCCGCGCTTGCCGCCCTCGACTCGGTGATCGACAAGCAGGCCACGCCCGACATCGTGCCTGCTGGATCCATGGTGCTGCAACCGAGCGAAGAACGTCGCCGGTCCGGCTCGCACTACACGCCGCGCGAACTCACCGAGCCCATCGTCCGCGACGCGCTCGAACCTATCCTCGACGCCCTGCGCGATGGAGACCGTCCGCCCACGCCGGAACAGATCCTGGACATCAAGGTGTGCGACCCCGCCATGGGTTCCGGCGCGTTCCTGGTGGAGGCCTGTCGGCAGCTTGGCGAGGCGCTGGTGGCGGCATGGCACGGACATGGCTCGCCGCCCGATGTTCCCGCCGACGAAGACGAGGTGGTGTTCGCGCGTCGCTTGGTCGCCCAGCGCTGCCTGTACGGGGTTGATCGGAACCCGGCAGCCGTCGATCTCGCCAAGCTGTCCCTCTGGCTCGTGACGCTCGCCCGGGAACATCCGCTGACGTTCCTGGACCACGCCTTGCGCCACGGTGATTCGCTGGTGGGACTGACGCTCGATCAGATTCGCGGATTCCACTGGCAGAAGGGCAAGGGCCAGGAAGGGCTGGAGGCACTGGAAGTTCAGGCGAGCATGGCGGCAGCGGAACAACTGCGCCAGCGCATCCGCGAGGCCGACGATGACGTGCCGGACTTCGAGCTGCGCCGGATGTGGGACGAAGTGCGCTTCGAGTCCGGCAAGGTCGCGCTCTTGGGCGATCTTGTGCTGGCCGCATTCTTCGAGCGGACGAAGGCGAAGGAACGCGAGGCGCTGCGCAGGCAGTACGCCATGGAGGTCGCCCAAAGCCAGACCGAGCAATACCGTAGCTGGTTGGCTGATCGGAGAACCGATGAGCCGCCGCTCGCGACGTTCCATTGGGAGGTGGAGTTCCCGGAGGTGTTCGGTCGCGCCAACGCCGGCTTCGACGCCATCGTCGGCAACCCGCCGTTCGCAGGCAAGAACACGGTATCGGGCGCGAACGTGACCGGCTATCCGGAATGGCTGAAGCTCGCCCACCCCGAGAGCCACGGCAACGCCGACTTGGTGGCGCACTTCTTCAGGCGAGCGTTCGACCTGCTGCGAACCGGCGGCACGTTCGGCCTGATCGCCACGAACACCATCGCCCAAGGCGACACGCGTTCCACGGGGCTGCGGTGGATCTGCGAGAACGGCGGGACGATCTACCGGGCACAGCGGCGGCTCAAGTGGCCAGGATTGGCGGCGGTAGTGGTGAGCGTGGTGCATGTGTGCCGTGGCGGGTGGGGTGGGAAGCGGATCCTAAACGATGGACCCGTACCCAACATCACGGCGTTCCTGTTTCACCGTGGCGGGAATCGGGACCCGCGGCGGCTGAAGGCCAACGAGCGGACTAGCTTCACTGGCGCGAAAATCTACGGGCAGGGATTCACGTTCGATGACAAGGACACGCGAGGGCTCGCTACGAGCTTAGAAGACATGCGAGGACTGTTGGCCGAGAACGCCAAGAACGAGGACGTCATCCTCCCGTACATCGGCGGCGAAGAGGTGAATGCGGATGCAGCACAAGCACATCACCGATATGTAATCAATTTCGAGGACTTCCCACTGCGCCGGGAGGAAACTGGAGAGTCCTGGCTCGAGGCAAGCGCGGACCGACGACGTAATCTCCGTAGTCGGCCTGTAGTTCCGCTCGACTATCCGGACCCTGTTGCGGCGGACTGGCCGGAGGTGCTGGCAATTGTCGAAGCTCGAGTCAAACCCGAGCGCACCGTGTTGCGTGACAAGGACTTGCGCGAGCGCTGGTGGCAGTACGGGAGGCGGCGACCCGCATTATATGGTTCGATGATTGGTCTACGTCGCGTACTTGCCAATTCGTCCGTAAGCAGCCACCTCCAGTTCGCATTCCTGCCGCCGAGCATGGTTCATGCGCACACGCTCAATCTGTTTCCCTTGGAGTCCGATGCCGCTTTCTGTTCGCTGCAGTCGCGCCTCCACGACATCTGGGCCCGCTTCTTCGGATCCTCGCTGGAGGATCGTCTGCGCTACACGCCTTCCGACTGCTTCGAGACCTTCCCTTTTCCCCGCGGCTGGCAGACCGAGCGGAGCTTGGAGGTCGCTGGTAAGGCCTACTACGACTACCGCGCCGCTCTCATGGTAGGGCACGACGAAGGTCTGACGAAGACCTACAACCGCTTCCACGACCCCAACGAGACCACCCCAGAGATCGTCCGCCTCCGCGATCTGCACGCCGACATGGATCGCGCCGTCCTAGATACCTATGGCTGGCCCGACATCCCTACCGACTGCGAGTTCCTCCTCGACTACCCCATCGACGCAGCCGAGTGGGGCGCGCGCAAGAAGCCCTATCGCTACCGCTGGCCGGATGACATCCGCGACGAGGTGCTCGCCCGCCTCCTAGATCTGAACGCGCAACGCATCCCCCAGTAGCTGATCCCACGGCGCAACCGCCGCGCCGCCCAGTCCGCCCGCTCGCATCATGCTTGCTCTGGTCCGAAGATGAGCGGCCGCGCCGGACGTGGGCCGCGGTGCGCCGCACGGGACTTGCGTCGGAGGACGTGACATCCTAAAGTGCGCCCACGAATGTGGAAACATGGCCATGGAGGCCACCTATGGAGACGAACCCGGAGGCGGGGCTCCTTGACGCACCTCGGGGCATCCGGGCCCAGTGGGCGGTCGAGGTTGGGAAACGCCATCGTCTTGGGATCGCACTCGACGTCGGCGTCCGACTCGTCCCGGGCAAGGACGAGGGAGTGGACTACCAAATTCGCGGGGTTGTTGACGTCCCGAGTGAGCCATACGGCGATGACGAGCGAACCTACTTGGCGAAGGTACTGGTTGATTGCGCCGACATCCCGAATTCGAAGTACGAGTACACGCTCCACAGTTGGGTCGCTACCAAAGGGGGTAGTGGCGTTCGAGTCGAGAAGTGCGGGCCTATTCCTGTGTTTACGCCCGCTGACATCATCGGAGACATCACAATCTTCACACCACCGGAGATGGAGGAAAGAGACGATGTCGACGACGGGATGGGCATCGACAAACACAACGAGTGGGTCCGAGAGTATGGCGAGAATCGATACTGTCGATTTGAGTCGCGGGAGGAGCTGCACCAGCGATACCAAGACATCTGGGTGAACACCCAAGTTCTCACACCATCGGGCAAGTTGGGACTGACCGCCGACGAGCGCTGGTATCGTCTGCAGCAGCACGTCATCACCGAAATGCTGCTTCGAGGAGAGCCACCAAGCCTGACCAACCACCACCCCGATGTGCAGGAGGCGCATCCATTCTTCGACGGCGAGCTCTGCCGCAAGGCGGCGAGTATCGTCGCGGTGCGAGGCACCGAGCACGACGTGCTCGTGAAGTACGGCAGGAAGGAGTATATGGAAAGGTTGATGGACGGTGAGGTCTACTTGAACTCGGCCACCGAATACAATGAGTCCGCGCACAACCAAGCTGTCAGAGATGATGAGTTGGTGATCGAGTTCAAGGGTGGTTATGCACATGCGGCGCAACCTACTCAGTTCTACAACAGAGAACGACAGCCACCGGATTTTGGCATGGCGGACTTTCGTTTCATTCACGACCTTCCGACGCTTCGCAGCGACGAGTACGCCACCCAAACTAGGCGGATGCGAACGGACTACTGGATGTTCTGCGTAGCGGACGTTCTTGACCAGAGACTGTTCGCCGACTTCGGGGCGGACAGTTGCGTCATAGTCGCACGCAGGCAGTTTGCGGATCGACTTCTGCGAGCATCGATGTTGCAGTTGCCGAACGTGTATAGGCGCCTGGGCCGCGTGGGCTACGTCGACCCGTTGGGGGCACGCGAGACAGGGGTTCAGGCCACCCATTCCATGCCGATCTACATGACGAAGGTGTTTCGGTACTCGTACCAACGAGAGATCCGTTTCGCGTTCCTTCCAAGGAGTTCGAAGGACCGTCTTGAGCCAAGGACGCTCAGCCTCGGCCCCATCTCGGATATCGCGGAACTCGTGGTGCTATGACACCGGGACTGGCGCTGCAAGCGGTGAAGTGTCTCGCTAGGGGGGTCCGGTCGCCATGTTTCGGGGGCACGGAGCCGGTCTAATGGCCGCTGACGGGTCTGGCGCGGTCGTCGAGGATGACGCTGGGAAGGTCGCTGTCGCCATCGGTCAGGCACCACCCCTCGAGGGCGAGAGCCTGCTGGCGCTTCGAGAGCAAGGCGTGGTGCCATTGCCTGCGTCTCCTGCCTCGGCTCCACCCGCGGGTTCCTTCTTGTCCGCCGCAGGTGCTGCGGCGCTGCTGGGCGTCGCGAAGTCGACGGTCACCCGGAAGATCGAGAAGAACGAGGTGATCGGCTTCCGCACGTTCACGAATGCGCTGCGGATTCCAAAGGAGCAGTTCATGGACGGCGACGTGATCGCGGGCATCCCTCAAGTCCTTGCCATGTTCGCGGAAGAGTCGTCCGACGGAGGGACGCATGCGGACCACAAGGGCGCTTGGGACTTCCTGACCACGGCGGCCTACCCCGGCGATACGGCGCCGCGTCCCATAGACAGGCTGAAGGCAGGGATACACGGTCGCCAAGGCCGCGACGTGATCGGCGAACTGGGTCGCGTCAAGGAGAGCCTCGACTACGGCGACCACGTTTGACCGCTGCCGACCTCCCATCGGTGGCGCCATTGGGGCGGCGAGCGGCTACGCGCCTAGTCCTCGGCCACGGAGATTGCGGCGAGGTCACAGGGTGGATCGGTGGCCCGGTCATCGAGCCACTCGATCCACTCGGCGTTGAAGACGAACACGCTGCGAACTTGGAGTCCGTCTCGGAGGCAGACATCGACGCGCTGGCAGCTCATGCTGCTCTCCGGAAGCTCGCGGAGCTTGGTGGTCCATAGCTCGTCTAGGCGCAGCCGCACATAGTTGCCTCTCGGCTATGGTTGACGGCGGTAGAATGGCAGAGTCGAGGGCAAGGGTGGTGCTTGATGCACTTCGACGACGACACCATTTCGACTAGGACGGGAGTTCGGCGTGCATTGGCACTGGCGCTGTACAGTGAAGGCTGCCTTTCCTTGGGCCGTGCGGCGCAGTTTTCGGGCCTGCCGACGGCAGAGTTCATCGAGACGGCGTCACGACTGGGCATTCCGGTGGTCCGTGGCACGCGGGAGAGCTTGGCCCAGGATGTCGGTGCCATCGAGGCGTGGCGGAGGGCCTCGTAGCGGTCGCGCCGGCGCTTTGATCGGCTTGGCCCAAGGCTGGCGGGTTCGACCGGTCTGACGCCCATGGCGCGATGCGCCCTCGCTGGCACCATGCGCCGGAACGCGCCGCTTGCGGCCCGCCGGCTCCAGCTCGTATGGCAACGTGCGCACGAGGAATGCGGAGAAGGAGAGTCTGGCTGGCGCTGGAACTCAAGGCGCTACGTAGGCCACAATAGCGTAGGACAGCGGGCGGCGGCCACGTCGCGTGCCCAGGTCGTCCGGGCAACGCTGGCGTCGTCTTTGGCGAGGCGCGCGGCCGCGCTGGCCGAGTGGTTCGGGCGGACGGTTCGTCCTAGACGCGCAGCCACTCTTGAGTCACGGTGGCAGCATTGCGTTAGCGCGGATATGGTTCTCTCGCCCAGCGTGTGCCCGCTCTACCGCACGAGCGTGGCCTCGATCTGGGGCGGTGGAGCCGCGGCGGGAACTGCGTGGAGACAGCAACGATGGACAGGGCAAGCGGGTTCGGGTCGCTAGAGCTCGAAGCATCGGACTTCGGGCCGATCGTCAACGCCAAGGTGGAGCTGCGGCCCCTGACGGTGTTCGTGGGACCGAGCAACACCGGGAAGTCCTATCTCGCGATGCTGATCTACGCGTTGCACCAGTTCCTCAGCGTCCGCCAATTCCCCGTCCGAATGAACGCCGACGGTTCCGTGACGATCGGGAGTCTATCTGCGGAGCCGATGTCGGACGAAGCCGTGAACGCGGCCTTCGATCTGATGCGGTCGGTGGAGGAAGTATCAGCATTGCCAGCGGGAGGCCAAGTCTCCCTATCACCCGACGCATCGCGAGCGCTACGGACCGGTTTCGCTGAGCGTGCCGACCTGCTTGCTAGCGAGATCAAGCGCTGCTTTGGCATTGGCGATGCGAGCGCATTGGTACGCAAGGGGCGGAGCAAGAGTGCGCATGTGGCTATCCGGCATCGTGTCGGCGACGGTCCGGGGCCGTTGGAGCACGAACTCACGGTCGGGCGAGACCCCGCTCTGGATGTCGAGATCCCCGGGGGTGCTTCGATTTCGGTGGAACCGGGGCCCGCCATGCCCATGGGCGTCTTCGACATGTTGAGGAATCTGCCGGATGAGGCTAGGGGGCTCCCACGGAATCTCGCTTGGCAGTTCTTGGTCGGCTTGGTGCTTCCGGAAGGGTTCGGGCCATTGGGCTTGCGGGCGTACTACCTGCCGGCTGACCGTACGGGCTTGATGCATGCACACAGCGTGGTGGTCAGCGGGCTGATCGCGGGCGCGCCGACCGCAGCCCTCCGACAGAACGGGCGAACGCCGTCACTCTCCGGAGTGGTGGCGGACTTCCTTGAGCAACTCCTGGACGTCGATGGGTCTGTGGGAGACTCCGACCTCGGCCGGAGTATGGAGCTGGCGATACTCGGTGGGTCGGTGCGCATCGAGCGATCGCCGAACACGAGCTATCCCCACTTCGCCTATCGACCGGATGGATGGCGGGAGGACTTGATGCTCACGAATGCCTCGTCCATGACCTCAGAGGTCGCACCTGTGGTCTTGTACCTCCGTCACCTCGTGCAACCGGGGAATGTGCTGATCGTCGAGGAACCGGAGTCCCACATGCACCCCGCGATGCAGGTCAAGTTCATGCGCGAGCTGGCCACCATCGTGAAGGCAGGCGTCCGGGTGATCGTCACCACGCACAGCGAGTGGATGACCGAAGAGCTTGGCAACATCGTGCGCCGTTCGGCTCTGCCTAGGGACGAGTGCGACGAGCCAGCCTTGGACGCTACCGAAGTGGGCGCATGGCTGTTCGAGCCGAACAGAAGGCCCAAGGGCTCGGTCGTCAGAGAGATCTTGCTCGACGACGATGGCCAATACTCATGCGGGTTCGACGATGTGGCGGTGGCCCTGCACAACGACTGGGCCGGCATCACGAGCCGGATCGAGGCAGGTTCGTGAGGGACTTGGTGGCGAAGGCCCGCGCACAGGTCGACCAGCGGTGTGTAGAGCGCCGTGAAACCCTGCGGAAGGAAGCATGCGACGTGTCTTTGGCGCAGATGCCCCCGGTCAGACTGGTCGCCGACTTGGACAAGCCCGGTGCGCCATTGGGCGAACACGAGACGCGATGTGACTATCTGGTCTTCGCCGAGCAAGGCAGCGGCAAGGACTGGAAGGGCTGGGTTGTGCCGCTCGAGTTGAAAGCCCAACTGGAAGTGCGCAAGGTGCAAGCGCAACTGCAGGCGGGCGCGAATGCGGCTGGCCGGCTGGTGTCAGACGCATCGGATGTCGTTTTCGTACCGGTTGTCGCGTGCCGCCTGAAGAAAACACAACGGAGGCGGCTGAAGGATTCCCACATGCGAGTGAGGTTCAAGAACGGAAGGCCCGAGACCTTCCGGGTGATGAGGTGTGGCGGCAAACTGATCGACCAGATTCGGTAAGCTCCTCCTTGCTGTCGCGGAATGGCACCCTCTGAGCGCGAATCATGATCCACGTTGAGGACACGAACCTTCTCACCGCCGTGACGCCGCGCCGGTTCCTGCTTGGGCTGGCGGCTATGGAACGGACCCCGATCATGCTCGTGCCGACGGTCGTCGCCGAATGCCGGCGCTGTCTCGCGGGGGACGAGATCAGGGCGTGGGAGGCACGTCTGGCGGACAGCGAGCTGACGGCCGAGCAGCGCGATGCGGTGGAAGTCGCCGCTGGTGCTGCGGCCCGGCTGTGGTTCGACCGCGAGCTGACCACGCCGGATGGGCCGCTGGCCGCGCTGCCGGCCGACGATGCGGAAGCCGAATTGAGGGCGGTCCGAATCAGGGCGCGGATGCCAGCGGACGTGTTGGTGCTCGGCACGGACGAGAAGCGCCCGACCAACGACGAACTGATCGTTGCCGAAGCCCTGGCGAGCGGGGCGGAGATGCTGATCACCAACAACACCGGCAGCATTCGCCACGGGGCGCTGAATGAATGGGTCGTTGGCAGCGCCTTGCGCAACCGACGTTTCATCTACGGCGGCAGCGATGCGATGGATGCGCTGCTTGGCAACGATGCGCCGCGCAAGGCGCACCTGATCGCCTCCTGCATGACGCTCGCCGAACAGGAACGCAGCGACGATCATGAAGCCGGTTCGTTGATTCGGTTCGCCAACTTGCTGAAGAACAGCTTGGGCTTTGCGGCGTTCGCGGCTTTGCGCTACGAACGCGACGGCCACGGCAGAGCGAACCGGCGCGCGGCGCGGCAGATGATCGAAACGGAATCGCGCTGGCGCGAGGCCCGGCAGTGCGAAGCGAGGCGCGTGGCGATGGTGCGGGAAGCGGCGCGAGAGCACGGCTGGCTGCCGAAGCCTGCACAGGGAGTGTACCCGCGTTGACGGCGGAGGGACGAAGGTCTGGAGCCCCTGAGCCCTCGGGGCCGATTCCGCCCGAACACTTCCCCGACGCGGGCCTCCAGGCCGGTGGCTCAGAGGCCGAGGAGGAGGCTGCCAGCCCGCTGGCGGACTCGGTTGAAGCTCGCGAACGCCTCGTCCAGGCCGTGAATCTCGATCTGGTCGGGCCTTGGGCGGGCCATCGGTACGCCGCAGAGCGTCTTCGCGGCTGGACGCGCCCGTCCAACTGGTATCTCACCGGCTTCCTGATCCCCGCCTCCACGCCATCGGGTGCCCAGGCGGACCGCGACGAGGACGATGACCTGAACACCGTGCCGGCCCAGAGCGGCTTGGCCGAAGAGTCCGCCGAGGAAAGCAAGACCGCGAAGAAAGGCTTTTTCCCGTCCTCCATCGGGCTGAGCTTTCTCGCCGACCGCGAAACGAAGGAAGTCGCCGTCCTTGCCCGATGGGGCGACTACGAACGGTGCGAAGTCGACGACGGTGAGGGCGGGACGGTGGACGTCTGGCAGCGACAGCCGCAGGAGCAGACGGTGCCCGTTGCCCTTGACCGGCTCCGCGACTACACCGTGCCGTCCTCGAGAGGGCTGAAGCTCAGCGTCGCCGTTCGCGAGGTGGATCGCCGTGGGCACCCCGAGTTGCCGCCGGGGACGAGGTCGGTTTCGGTATTCCTCGTAAACGAACGCGCATCGAACGCCGCAGACCCGGATGGCACCTACGCCTTCCAAGCCCGGATCGAGGTCCAATCGGCTCGTCCGTTCGTTGCGAGGCCGGACCTTCGCGGCGCCCATGCGCGCCAATGGGATGAGCAGGTGGCGGACCTCCACTACGCCGACACGCCCGAGTACGCCACCGGACATGGCGTCTCCGCCGACTGGGACCTCGTCGGCAATGAGTGTCGTGCGATTCGCACCACTTGGATTCCCAAGGCGACCGTCGAACGGACCGATACCGTGCCCGCCAAGGGCGCGACCACGGCGATGGAGGAACTCGGCGAACTGGCCGATGGCGAAGCGGCTGCAGCCGCCCTCGGCCCGCTGGTCGAGGAATACCGGGCGTGGATTGGCGAGCGACAGGCCGAACTCGGCGATCTCTCTGGCGAACGTCGCGATGTCGCGGAAGAATTGCTTCGTCGCGCTTCCGTCGCGGCTGATCGCATGGAAAGGGGCGTGCAGGTACTCGTGGATGACAGCGACGCGCTCGATGCGTTCCGGATCGCCAACCGGGCCGTAGCGCATGCATTGCTGCAGCGCCTGCCCGATCAGTTCGAGGAGGGTGGGCCTGCATGGCGTGCGTTCCAGCTCGCCTTCATCTTGGTGAACCTGCCGGGAATCGCGGACCCGACCAACCCGGAGCGGGACACCGTCGACCTGCTCTTCTTCCCGACGGGCGGCGGCAAGACGGAGGCATACCTCGGCCTCGCGGCTTTCGCGATGGTCCTGCGACGCCTGCGCAGCGAGGACGCGGACCGATTGGGCGGGGCAGGGGTGGCTGTCATCATGCGTTATACGCTGCGTCTGCTCACCCTCGACCAGCTAGGCCGCGCTGCCGGGCTCGTGTGCGCGCTGGAACTCGAGCGGGAGGAGGACCCCCAGCGCTACGGCGAGTGGCCGTTCGAGATCGGACTCTGGGTCGGCAAGGCGGCGACGCCGAACTTCATGGGCCGCAAGGGCGACAACCGCTCGGATTCGGCGCGCTCGAAGACCAGGCGGTTCAAGGCGAACCCGCAGGGGAGCCCGCCACCGATCCCGCTGGAGAACTGCCCCTGGTGCGGCGAGCGGTTCGGCCAGACTTCGTTCAACCTGCTTCCCAATAGCGACGAGCCGACTGAACTGCGCGTGAGCTGCAGGAACATCGATTGCGAGTTCAGCGGCGACCGTGCGCTGCCCATCGTTGCCGTGGACGAGTCGATCTATCGCCGGCTCCCGGCTTTCCTGATCGCCACGGTGGACAAGTTCGCGGCACTGCCGTGGACGGCCCGTACCGGCTTCTTGCTCGGCGGCGCGGATCGCCACAACGCCGCTGGCTTCTATGGGGCTGCAGATCCGCGCCTTGGCAGCCGGCTGCCGACGCCGTTGGCGCCTCCCGATTTGGTGATTCAGGACGAGCTGCACCTGATTTCCGGACCGCTCGGGACCATGGTTGGCCTGTACGAGGCGACGATCGAGGCGTTGTGTACGCGGCCTTCGCCTGTGGGCGACCGCATGGTGCGGCCGAAGATCGTCGCGTCCACGGCGACGGTGCGCCAAGCGGGCGATCAGATTCGAGCCCTGTTCGGACGCCCCGATACCGAGGTGTTTCCGCCCCCGGGTCCGCAGCGCCACGACTCGTTCTTTGCGCGAACGGCGCCCATCGCCGAGAAGCCCGGGCGCCTGTATCTCGGCGTGGCGGCACCGGGCCGCAATCCGAAGGTGCTGATGCGGCGAACGTGGCTTGCGCTGATGGGAGCGGCCGAGCGGCTGTACCGCGATGCCGGCGGACATCGGAACAAGGCGAATCCGGTCGATCCCTACATGACCGTGCTCGGCTACTTCAACAGCCTCAAGGAATTGGGCGGCGCGCGCCGGATTCTCGAGGAGGAGGTGCAGAACACCGTCAAGCAATACGGGCAGCGGCAACGCGTGGGGGAGCGGCGGCGGCTGTTCCGGGACCGGAAGTCCTTCTCCAGCGTCGTGGAGCTGACGTCGCGGGTGTCGACGGACAAGGTTGCGGAAGCGCGGCGCCGGCTCGGTGCGACCTTCGACGAATCAGATCGCGTGGATTGCGCCATCGCGACCAACATGATCTCGGTGGGCCTGGACATTCAGCGGCTCGGCTTGATGGTCGTTCTCGGCCAGCCGAAGACGCATGCCGAGTACATCCAGGCGACCAGCCGAGTCGGGCGCGACGAGGCGCGGCCCGGCTTGGTGCTGACCCTGTTGACCGCCCACAAGCCACGCGACCGATCTCACTACGAACGCTTCCGCCACTACCACGAGACGTTCTACCGGTCGGTTGAAGTATCGAGCGTCACGCCCTTCTCGGCGCGGGCGCTCGATCGCGGGTTCGCCGGGGCCTTGGTCGGGCTCGCGCGGCACATGGATCCCGCGTTGACGCCGCCGCGGGGCGCGGAGGAGATCGGTGCCGTCCGGAACGCGCTCGAAGAGCAGTTGCGGCGCATTTACGTCGACCGCGTAAACCGCCAGCCTTTCGACTCCGAGGACGAACGGGACGAACGTCGCCGCAGCGTCACGGATCGGATCGGTGAACTGCTCGATGCTTGGCTTGCCGTCATCGCGGACTATCATTCCAGCAACACGGACGTGCAGTACCAGCGCTACGAGAACCGCGGACCGCGACCGCTGCTGCGCGACATGCTGGAGACGAAGTTCGACTCCGACGAGCAGCGCGCGTTCCGGGCGAACCGATCACTGCGCGATGTGGAGCCGGAAGTGAATCTCTACTTGCGTGAACCGACCGGAGGCGCGGGGCAATGACGGACGGTCAGCTTCGGCAGAGCCAAGTCATCACCACCTACGGACCGGGGGCGCTGATCGACCTGCCCAAGCACGCGGCGATCATGGCTGGACTGGACGCTTGGCCGTCCTTGGACAAGCTCGATGAGATCGTCGAGCCGCGGCTATCTCGCGTGCTGCAGCATGTGACCGGCGTACCCTTGCCGCGCCTGTTCGCGCCGCCGCCAGCCCCCAGCGAGCCTTGGGCGCCGGCGCAGGGGATCGGCGCTTGGCGCTTCCCGGAATGGTTCGTGGTGCAGGACGATCCGGGCGGCCAGCGCACACGGTCGCGCCGTCTCGTACACCGCAAGTCCTTGGATGATCGCGGTCGCTTCGACGGCCGCGATGTCGTGCCGACCCGGTTCGTGCGCGCCTGTCCGCGCGGCCATGTCGACGATCTCGATTGGGTGGAGTTCGTCCACGGCCCGGACGGCAAATGTCCTCATCACCAGCTCTGGCTCGATGAGCAAGGCACGTCCGGCGACCTCGGAGAGTTGAGCGTTCGGTGCGAGTGCGGGAAGCGTCGCCTGCTCTACGAGGCCAACGAACTGGACCAGCGGCCGCTTGGAACCTGCGGCGGCGCCCGTCCGTGGCTAGGACGCAACACCGAAGAGCCGTGCAACCAGCCGAGTCGGTTGCTGATCCGCACCGCCTCGAATGCCTACTTTCCGCAGGTGCTGGGCGTTCTCTCGCTGCCGGATCTGGGCAATGCCATCGACACCGCCGTGGTGGACCACTGGGACGACTTGGTCATCGTCGAGAGTCCGGGTGATCTGGCGTTCATCAAGAAGAAGCCGAAAGTCGCCGCGGCGTTGGATCGGTTTGCGGATCACGAGGTGCTCGAAGCCATCGTCCGGCTCAAGGGCGGCGGAGGCGGAGATCGGCGAGTCAAGGCCGTGGAACTCGATGCGCTGCTGCTGGCGCCGGAAGGCTTTGGCGACGACATCCCCGTCGATCCTGACTTCCACGCGCGCCGCTTGCCGGAGAGCGTTTGGCGCAAGACCGATCAGAGCACCGGGGTCGCGGCAGTGGTGCAGCTTCATCGCCTCCGCGAAGTGCTGGCGCTCATCGGATTCACCCGGTTCGAGGCTGCGGTGCGCGACATCCACGGCGAGTACGACACGGATGTGGAACGGGCGGAGATCGCGCTTGAACCAAGCTGGTACCCGGCGGTGGAGAACCGCGGCGAAGGCGTGTTCCTGCAACTGCGATCCGAGTCCGTGGACGAGTGGCGGGAGCGGGGCGCGGTACGCCAGCGCGTGGCCGAACTGCATCGCGGACACATGGCTTGGGCGGCGGCGCGCAGGTCCGCGCCCAGTTTTCCCGGCAGCGCCTACATCCTCCTGCACACCCTGGCGCATCTCTTGATCCAGTCCCTTGCCATGCGCTGCGGCTACCCGGCGAGCTCCATTCGCGAGCGCATATACACCGAGGACGGGCGCTACGGCATTCTCCTGTACACGGGCACGCCGGACGCCGAAGGCACGTTGGGCGGGCTTGTGCAGCAGGGGCGCTATCTGGAAGAGCATCTCGCCCAAGCGCTGCGCTTGGGCGAGCTTTGCTCCAACGATCCGATCTGCGCGGGTCATGCGCCGAGCGAGAGCGTTCGCGGCGCGTACCTGCACGGGGCGGCGTGCCACGGCTGCACGCTGATCGCCGAGACATCGTGCGAGATGCGCAACGACTATCTCGACCGCGCATTGGTTGTGCCGGTACTCGGGCTCGCCGACGCGGCCTTCTTCGCTGCGCCATGATCGATGCGCTGCTGACCTTGCCGCCGCCCGTCCGCGAGCAGCTGGCGCACGCCTTCGAGTCGGGACACCTGCCGCTGCGTGCCTCGCGACTGGCCGTCGAGTCCAAGCTGGGCTTGGCGAACGGCGCGGATGACGTCCGTCAGGCCTTGGCGGAGTTGGATCGACTGGGCGTCTCGGCCGAGGCGGTGGCGGTTTGGCTGCGCGCCATTGGCAGGATCGCTGGCACCGCTTCGCCCCCGCGCCTCGTCTGGTCCGGCCCGCGTGTTGCCGGCGTACCAGCGCGAGATACCCGCACCGTGTACGAGCAACTCCTTGGCGGCGCGGAGCGGTCCTTGTGGGTGAGCACCTATGCCTACTTCGACGGCCGAAGCATCTTCGAGGTACTCGCGCAAAGGCTCGACGCAACGCCGGGCCTCGACGTCAAGCTGCTGCTCAACATCCAGCGAGGAAGAGGCGACACCACCGCGGAAGACAGCCTGATCAGACGCTTTGCCGAAGGCTTCTGGGGAATGGACTGGCCGGGCACCTCCCGACCCGCGGTCTACTACGACGCCCGATCACTCGCCCTGGACGGTCCGGCGGCCGTTCTCCACGCAAAGGCAGTCGTAGCGGATGGCGAGGCCGTCTTCGTCACCTCCGCGAACCTCACCGACGCGGCATGGGACGAGAACATCGAGCTGGGCATCCTCGCCCACGACCACGCCCTCGCAACCAGCGTGGTCGCCCACTTCCAAGGCCTGATCGACGGCGATGTGCTGAAGGCGCTGCCAAGCGGGTGACTCAGGCGGCAATGCCTGACTGAGGCAGAAGGTGCTTGTTCTCCCGACGGGTCTCCTTGAGCCGAACGAAGATTCGCTCCTGCGTGCGACGGCTCACGCCGCAGTCCTCCGCGAACGTTGGCCACCGGCTGATCGCATCCACCACCCGCTCGATCACCTGCTGCGCCTGTGCCCAACTCCCGAAGTTCGCCCGTCGGGCCAGTTCCTGCACCGCTGCAAGCGGCGGACTGCGCCCGTGGCCTCGGTACGCCGCCATGTGTTCGCCGCTCGGGCTGGGGCTGAAGGTCACGTCGTAGAACGGGGTGGGCTGCCACTGGCCGGCGTCGGTTTGCAGGAAGGCCCAGTTGCGGGTGTGGTCGTCCTGGTTGACGGCGAACAGGTTGAACATTGCTCGGGCGAACTGGGCTCTGCCGATGGCGGGAGCATCGCAGAGGAGCTGGCTGGCCTTGATGATGTTCTCGTAGTCCATGGACGGTGCGCGGAAGTCCGCGTCGAGCAACGCGCTGAGGCTCAGCATGTGGTAGCGGCCGCCCGCCGGGGCGCAGTCGAAGCGTCGGCACGCCAAGCTCGCGATGGCGGGGGAGTTGGCGGCGGCGGGAATCAGCCGCCAATCCGCCGTCTCGATGCCGGCAGCCCGCGCCATCGCCAGATAGGCCGCTTCGCAAAGGCTCTCCTCGTGGCCTAGGGGCAGCGATGCCGAGGTGAACTTGACGAGCCACGGTTCGAGGCCGGGAGCGGTGGTAGTGCGAGCGCCGCCCGGGTCCCCGTCGGGGGGTAGATGAAGCACTGCCTTGGGTCTAGCGCCTCCCGAGCTTGTGGCAAGGCTGAGGCCGGCCGGCACCTCGTCTCGCGTGCCGTCGAAGAGCGCGAGAGCGTGTTCGGCGAGGGCATGAAGGTCCGCGGCGGCACCTTCGCGCGGAATGTACGAGGATGCCGGCGCGTACTCCAGTGCGCCCATGCCCCGATCGGCAACGTAGGCAAGCCGGTCCATTGGCGTGAGTTCGCTCGGCATCACGCCCTGGCGACGGAAGACGCGATCCATCACCAACCGGCCCCAGCCGTCGGGCAGCGAGTCAGCGAACACGCCGTGCAGGCCCTCGTGGGGATGCCGGGGCGCCTTGTGCAGGTCTGCATCGAACGGCAGTGCAAACGGGGAGAGGCTCGCGCCGCGCTCCAGGTAGTCAGCGTCGTACTGGAAGAACACGCCGTCCCGGTTCTGCGCGAGTTCCCCCGCATGGACACGCTCCCCGGTTGAGAGGCGCCGCCACACCTCCAGATGCCGCGTCTTCACCGCCGCAGCACGTCCGCGATGCTGCGCGGTGCCGGTTCGACCGGCTCGCACAGCGCGGCCAGGCGGTCCAGCCGATCAAGGCACTGCCAGAGCAGCAGGAACTGGCGCAGCGAGATGTCGCCGGTGGTCTCGAAACGCTTGATGGTCGATGGCGGCACCGTGCTGCGTTCGGCCAACGCGGCTCGGGAGAGCTTCGCCAGACGGCGGCGCGAGCGGACCGCAGCGGCGAGCCGCTCCTGCATGTCCGTGGCGGTGAGCAAGGAAAGGAGCGCCATCGGCTGATCCGGTGTACAGCGGGCCTAGACAATATCATGTCTAGAAACATACGTTTGGGTGGGAAAAGGACATCATGCTGTCTCTATGGCATTGATGGTCGTTTCAAGGGCAACGGACCGGCAGACATCACGCCTTCTCCCGAACGCCCCTGCTGATCCACGCCAAGATCGCCAGCGCGGGCGTCACCATCAGCGCGGTCAGCACGAAGAACATCGCCCAGTTTCCACCGAGCACATCATCCACCACAAGGCCGCTCGCCCCTGCAACCAGCGTTCGTCCGGAGTTGCCGAGCGACGCCAGCGCTCCGTATTGGGCGGCGGTGTGGAGGCGGCTGGTGTAGTACGAGATGAATGCCACGAAGGCGACGGTCGAGAAGGCGGAGGTGATCCCATCCACCACCACGGCCAGCGAAAGCAGCCTCACGTCCGGCCCTGCCATCGCGATCCAGGAGAACAGCAGATTCGTCGCTGCCATCGCGATTCCGGCGAAGAACAGGCCGCGCACCGGGCCGAAGCGGCCCGCGAAGATGCCTGCGGCCAGGGCGCAGATGATCGTCACCGGCAGGCCCAGCGCCTTCGCGTAGGTGCCTATATCGGCATCGCTGAAGCCCACCTCCTTGTAGAACAGGATCACCATGCGGCCGAGGAATGCCTCGCCGATCTTGAAAAGGAAAATGAACGCCAGCAGCCCGAAGGCGAGCTGGGCACCGTTGCGACGGAAGAACTCCGCCACGGCGTCCACGTAGGTTCGCTCGAACCACCCGGCGCCGAAGATCGCCGACGGCTTCCGACCCGTCACCGCCGCGGTTGGCCTTCGCGGTTCCTGAAACAGCCGCCAAACGAGCAAGCTTATCGGCACCAGCACCGCGGCCAGGCCCGCATAGACCGTCGGCCAGCCCATCGGCTCGCTTAGCCAGAACGCCACGGCACCCGGTGCGCCTGCCCCGGTGAACCAGCCGCATGTCGCCATGGCCGCGCCGTGGCCGATGAGTTCCGGCTCGTCCTCGCTTATCACGTTGATGCGGTAGGCGTCGATCGCGAGGTCCTGCGTCGCCGACACCACTGCGATGCCGAGCGCGACCAACGCGGTGGCCAATACGCTGACTCCCGGCCCCGTCATCGCCAGCAGCAGCGTGAAGAGGATCAGCAGGCACTGGCAGAGCACGATCCACGAGCGCCGCTGTCCCAGGCGGCCGAGCACCGGCAGCCGTACATGGTCCACAACCGGCGCCCACAGGAAATTCACCGTGTAGACCACGTAGATGGAGAAAAAGAAGCCGATGGCGGTGCGCGTCAAGCCCTCGTCCGCCAGCCACGCGGTCATCGCCGAGCCGATCAGCAGCCACGGAAAGCCGCTGGCGATGCCGAGCAGGTAGATGCGCCACAGCCGCCGGTCCCGCAGTGCGCGAATCAGGCCGAGGAAAGTGGCCGCGGGCGACTTCCGCTCCGCGGCGGGGGCTGCGCTCTCAGCCAACGCGGTATACGCGCACTGCCGTGTCGTGGAACAGCGCCGCTCTCTCTTGTCCGGCCCCAGTCGCCAAGCGCTTATCCCCCAACGCGATACACGCGCACCGCGGTCTCGCGAAAGAGCGCCGCCTTCTCCGCCGCGGAGAACCCGCCCGCCATGCGCTTGAATGCATTCCACAGCACGCGGTAGGAGCAGCTCACCTTGTCCACCGGGAAGTTGCTCTCGAACATGCAGCGGTCCGCGCCGAAGCAGTCGATCATGTGCAGGTGGTAGTCCTGCGTGGCTTCCACGATTTCCTCGGAAGTAGCCGGCAGTTCCCGCTTGTGGAAGCCGAAGCCGTTGATGGCCATGACGAGCCCGCCGAGCTTGGCGACCACGTTCTCGCAACGCGCCAGTTCCGCTACCGCATCCTTCCAATAGGCGAAGATCTCGGCTCGCTTGCCCGCGTACGGTCCGATGCCGAGCGGCCCGCCGAAATGGTCGAAGACGATGGGTTGATCGGGGAACGCCCGCGCCAAGTCCGTGAGTTCGGGAATCTGCGGGTGGTAGAGCCAGCCGTCGAAGGTCATGCCGCGCTTGCCGAGTTCCGCGAAGCCTTCCCGGAACTTCGCATCGGCGAGCATGCCCGGCACCGGCGCGGTATGCGAGTTGCGCACATCGTCGCTGGCATCCCAGCCGGCGGCGTGGCGAATGCCGCGAAAGCGCGTGCTCGCTTGCGCGTGGGCATCGAGGACCTCGCCAACCGCCGCGCCCAGATTGAGATCCGCATAGCCGACGATGGCCGCGCAAGCCCGGCAGTCGCCGTATCCGCCGCTCGCGCTCATCGCCGCGATCCCGTTAACGAACTCGGTTTCGCCGACGGGCTTCTGCGCCTCCGGCCCGTCGGCTCGATACATGGAGCCGCACTCCATGAAGACGGTGGAGACCACATTGTGGCCGATGCCCACGTCCTCGACGAGTTCATCGAGCAGATAGCGGCTGCCGGGATAGTCCCAGAGGTGGTGGTGCGGGTCGCAGATGGGCAGATCGGGTTCGAGGACCTCTTCCTCAACCTGCGCAAGCCACTCGTTCCGATCCATAGCAACGAAACCCGGCGTCGCTGCCATCAATACACCACCACCGAGCGGATGGACTCGCCGGCGTGCATCAGGTGGAAGGCGTCGTTGATGTCGTCCATGGGCATGGTGGGGCGCGGCTAGCCGCTACGACTCATCCTAAGCCACGTCAGTGCTGCCGCTGCGATTGCGGATGTCAGCGCGATCAGCGTCATTGCAAGCCATCTGCGGTTCCCGGCGGACTTCTCTTGGACCTTCTTGTTGAGTTCATCTCTCGCGGCGGCAAGCCGTTCCATGTCCGCGGCCATCGAACTGTACTGCTGTTCGGCCTGCTCGTAGTAGGCCCCGCGGTCCGCGGTGTTCATCCGTGCATCCTCCAGAGTCTTCCTAGCTGCGTTCATCCGTTCGACTATGGAGATGTAGTCGGGAACTAGGTCGGTTATGACGACCATACGGTAGTCCTCCCGAAAGACCCTGAACTGATCGAGCTGATAGTAGATCGCGCCATCGTAGGCGTCGTACAACGCACGCTCGCAGTGCCTCGTGGCCCGCTCCATCTGGTCCGATGCCTCCTCCTTGTTTGCCGTATCCAGAGCGTGAAGCAGGTGGTTACCCGCGTAGCGAAGCTCGTTGATGGCCGCGGTGTCAACCCCGGAACTCTCTATGCCGAGGGAGTGGATGGCATCCTCGGCCTTCTTGTAGACGGCGCGGAGCGCACGAATCTCCTGTGCAGAGACTTCCATGTCGTTTGCGATGTCCTTAGTCGAGCTTGCTCAGATCGGCCTTGTCTTTGGGAGTTACGATGCGCCCCGTACTCATCTGGATGTTGCCGCTGGCGGTGCGCTTCACAGTCCTCGCGACGGACTCGCGTCTTCGCGTTGCGGCGCTGGGCGGCGTCTTGCGGCCAGCTTTGCTCATTGATGCGCCTCCAAGCGGCTGATCTCGAACAGATGGACTCGACGCAGCCGAACTCCAAACACTTGGCGGACGCTTGTCAAGAGGAACTTTGTTCCTGGTTTGGTGGCTCCTCGGCCCGCGCGGACCGGCAGATCCGGCCAACGAGACCCGCGAGCACTCAGTGGCCCAGGGCAACGAAGCGGCTGTAGAGCGCTCAATACACCACAACCGAGCGGATGGATTCGCCGGCGTGCATCAGGTGGAAGGCGTCGTTGATGTCGTCGAGCGGCATCGTGTGGGTGATGAGGTCGTCGATGTTGATCTTGCCGTCCATGTACCAGTCCACGATGCGCGGCACGTCCGTGCGCCCCTTCGCGCCGCCGAACGCGGTGCCGCGCCAGACGCGGCCGGTGACGAGCTGGAACGGGCGCGTGGCGATCTCCTGGCCGGCGCCCGCCACGCCGATGATGATGCTCTCGCCCCAGCCCTTGTGGCAGCACTCCAGCGCTTGGCGCATCACTTCCACGTTGCCGATGCACTCGAAGGAGTAGTCCACGCCGCCGTCCGTCATGTCGACGATGGCTTCGACGACATCCGCTGCATCCGCTGGGTCGATGAAGTCCGTCATGCCGAACTTCTCCGCCAGCGACCGCTTGCCCGGGTTGGTGTCGATGCCGATGATGCGATCGGCGCCGGCGATGCGCGCCCCTTGGATGACGTTCAGGCCGATGCCGCCCAAGCCGAATACGGCGACGTTGCTGCCGGGTTCCACCTGCGCCGTGTTCATCACCGCGCCGAGGCCGGTGGTGACGCCGCAGCCGATGTAGCAGACCTTGTCGAACGGCGCGTCCTCGCGGATCTTGGCGACGGCGATCTCCGGCAGCACGGTGAAGTTGGAGAACGTGGACGTGCCCATGTAATGCAGGATGGTCTCGCCGCCCCGAGAGAAGCGCGACGTGCCGTCCGGCATCAGCCCTTGGCCCTGCGTTGCGCGGATGGCGCCGCACAGGTTCGTCTTGCCGGAGGTGCAGAACTTGCACTGGCGGCACTCGGGCGTGTAGAGCGGGATGACGTGATCGCCGACGGCCAGCGACGTGACGCCTGGCCCAACATCCACCACCACCCCGGCGCCCTCGTGGCCGAGGATGGCCGGGAACAGGCCCTCGGGGTCCGCGCCGGAGAGGGTGTAGGCGTCCGTGTGGCAGATGCCGGTGGCCTTGATCTCCACCAGCACTTCGCCCTCGCGGGGGCCGTCGAGCTGCACGCTGTCGATGGCGAGCGGTTCTCCGGCGGCAGTGGCGACGGCGGCTCTGGTCTGCATGGCGTTCCCCCTTGAAGACGTGGCTGACGCTGCCGGAGCGTATAGGCATGTACGGGGGGCATCAAGCGCGTGTACGGCCCCGTTCAGCGCGACAGCGCCAGTTGTAAGTACGCCAGTCGGCCCTGCCAGGGCACGATCGAGTCGCTGCGGTAGATGCGCCCGCAGCAGACCTCGAACTCGCCCTCGTCCGGGAAGGCGTCGAAGGCGTTTTCCACGCCGAGCTTCAAGGCGTAGCGGTCGCGCCACGTCCAAGTCGCTTCCGCGTCCACGAGCACTTCCGCACCGAACGTCTGCGTGGTGCCGAGGCTCGCGTTCAGCGTGTTGCGGTATTCGCCGTAGTAGCGCGTTCGCAGCAGCAGGTCCAGGTAGTTCCAGCTATGGCTCGCGGCGAATACGCCCTGTGGGGCGGGCACGCCGTTTTCGATGTCGTGTTCGGCTTCCGCATCCACGAAGCGGCCGCGCTGGCGGATCGTCGTTTCGCCTAGATTGAGTGCGCCTTGGAGGGTCGTGTTGCCGAAGCGCGAACCCACGCGCAACGTGGCGACTAGGTCGACGCCGCTGGTTTCGGTATCCACATCGTTGGTGAAGAAGCGCACTTGGGCGATGTCGCCGGCGCCGGGTACGCCGAGGGCGGCGAGCCGCGCGGCTTCGGCCGGACCTACGGGGAACTGGGAAGAGAGGACGATGCGATCATTCAAGCGGATGCGGTAGTAGTCGAGCGTCAGGCTCAGATCGTCAAGCGGGGTCGCGGCCAGGCCAAGCGTCCAGGACTGGGACCGCTCCGCATCGAGTGCGGTGCCGCCGAACAGTGCGGCGGCAGGATGGGTGCTCGGAAAGACGCCTTCCGCCTGCGGATGCCCTTGGGCGTTGATGCGCGTGGAGACGTTGGTGGTGGAAATCTGGCCCGGTGTCGGCGCGCGAAAGCCAGTGCCGAGGGAGGCGCGAAGGTTGACGCTTTCGCTCAGCCGAAACCGCGTCGCGACTTTGCCGATAGCGACTTCGCCGAAGTCCGAAAAGTCCTCGACGCGCATCGCGATGTTGCCGAGCCAGCGTTCCGTCAGATCGGCCTCGACATCGACGTAGACCGCGTGACTGCGCCTGTCGAGGTCCGAAGCGAACGCCGGCGGATAGCCGGGGAAGCCGTTCGAGCCCACCGGCACGGCATTGTTGACGGGGTCGCCCGCCGGGCAGAGCGTACCTACCGCCTCGAATCCAGGGATGCGGCAGGCGATGGTCGTCAAATCGTCATCGGGGTCGGCATCCACTTCCGCCTGGGTGATCTCGAAATTGAATGGATCGGGACGCGCGAACGGTCCCACCCGATGCGACGGCGGATCGCCGCGCTCGATGCGATAGCCCTCCTCGCGGTACTCGAACCCGAAGGCGAAGTTGACCGGCGTCGCCAGCCCTGCATTGAAGGTGAGCGCGAAGTCGCCGTTCAGGGCAACTTCGTCGTTGACCAGATTGCCGGGGCGGAACCGCTTGGGCGTATCCGGCCCGAGCGAAGGGTTCATCGTGTTCTCGATGCGATAGGCGATCTCGTCGTAGCCGTAGGCGGCGGAGAGATCGAAGGCCAAGCCCGAATCGCGTTCGCCGCGAACGCCGAGGGTGATCGCGTAGTCGGTGACTTCGCCCGAGAATTGCGGCGTGAAGCCAGCCGGATAGAGCATGGCGCGCGGGTCGTGGATGGAACCGTCGGCCAGCCGCACCGGGAGAAGCTGCGCGACGCCGGGACGCCGGTAGAAGAAGCCGCCGGTTTGGTCCTTGCGGGCGCGGCTGCCGAAGGCGTAGAGCTCTGCCGTTCCCAAGGGCAGCGCCGCGTTGACGAACAGCAGCGTCTGCTCGCGCTTCGGCTGGCCCCAGATCTGCGCCGGGCTGGCGAACGGCCGGCCGCCGCCGACGCGATGGAAGCCGTCGGCGAAGCGCGTGTCGAGGTCGTCCGGGATGCCGTCGCTGCCGCGCGCCGCCTGCAGGACTTCTCCCGTCGGCGAGTAGGCATAGGTCAAGGCGTCCGGCCCGTAGTAGGTGGTGCCGCCCACCGTCAATCGGCTCTCGGTGGCTTGCAGCGGCGTCAGGCCGGAGCTGCCGATCGCGATGTCGTAGGGCTGCGAGCGGCTGGTCGGGTCCGCCCGCGAGACTTGCGCGCTGAGGTTGACGAATCCGCCCGCGCCGAGCGGAAACCCGGCGTTGGCTTCAAGCGTCCCTTCGTCGCCGTCGCCAGCCGCATAGCGGCCCGCACGAGCCCGCAGTTCCGCGCCGGCGTCGTCCGTTCTGAGCTTGAAGTTCAGCACGCCGGCGATGGCATCCGAGCCGTACTGCGCGGCAGCGCCGTCGCGCAGCACTTCGACGGCGTCGATGGTGATGGACGGGATGCTGCCCACATCCACGCCGTGGGCGCCGAAGCCGCCGAGCTGCATCAGCGCCGCCCGGTGGCGGCGCTTGCCGTCCACCAGCACCAGCAGGTGGTGCGAATCGAGGCCGCGCAGATGGACGGGGCGGATGAACGAGGCGCCGTCCGAGATCGGCTGCCGACGCGCGTTGAAGGACGGCACGATGGCGTTAAGCACTTCCACGAGATCCGAGGAGTTGACGCTCTGCACCTGCTCGGCGCTGAACACGTCCACCGGCACGGCGGTGTCGAACGCGGCCCGCTCGCGCACGCGCGTGCCGATGGTGACCACTTCCTCGATGTGCGGGCGCCTCGCGGCCTCCCCGCTCTTGGCGTCGCCCTCGGAGTCGGCGGCCGAGACGGCACACGCGACCAAGGCCAGCACGGCCGCGGCCACCGCCCGGCAGGCGCTGTGGGGCGCTCGCATCGCGCTCAACTCCCTTGCTCCTCGGCCCTGCGGCGAACGTCCCAGAAACGGAAGAGCGCGTCAAGCGCGAGGCCGGGGACGCAACACAGATGCGTGGCAAACGAGCGAAGAGCCGTCCACGACTCTCGTGTCGGAGTCATGCACGGCACCCGTTGCATTCGGGCGCCACATGGCGCATGATCCCGCTGAGTGCATCAGCCGATGAACCGGTAACCGTTGCCGGGTCTCCGCTGAATACAAGAGCCTCCGAGAAAGGGCCGGAGTAGCTTCCCGGCCTGGGGCGAATATGCGGACTTCATCCACGTTCTTCGTGCTGATGCGCAAGGCCCGGCACCCGAGGCCGACCACAGCTCTCCCTACGGCTGCCACTTGATTGCAAGCTCAGGATTATCGGTCCCGCGCGGGAACGGTTCGGCGAACTTCATCCACGTTTCGATTTGCCGATTTTCGCGGCCTTTTCCGTAGCCGGAGACCGACCGCAAGAACCACCATACGCCCATCCTCCGCTGATTGCAACAGCTTTTTCGTCGCCAAGATTTCGCGGCCGTCACTCGCGAAGCGTGTAAGGAAATGGTCAGGGTGGCTCCTGTACCGAACGACATCTGAATTACACAAGAAGAAAGACCGAGGTCTGCGACAAAGGCGTAGAAGTGCCCGTCCCGGTGCGCAATGCTGCGGCAGTGGAGGACAGAGGGGGGTGTGCGGGGACTCGCGAAAGAGCCATGGCGCAACGGCCAGCATCTTGCGGGGCCGATGGCCGTCGTACACCCGCCTGCGCGTCGTGCCTTGCGGCTGGATTCGTGCTGCGGATCGTTGCATGTGCGATGCTATGGGCGGATTGCCGTAGACTCCCGCGCCTTGCGCACGGGGCCGGGACACTGGCACCGAATCGATCTAAGAGCCAAGCAGGAGGAGAATGACGCCATGGCTGAAGCATCGAGCTACACCCCGCCCAAGGTATGGCAGTGGGACAAGGAAAGCGGCGGCCGATTCGCGAGCATCAACCGGCCTATCGCCGGCGCCACGCACGACGCCGAGCTGCCGAGCGGCGAGCATCCGCTGCAACTCTACTCGCTCGCGACCCCGAACGGCGTCAAGGTGACGGTGCTGCTCGAAGAGCTGCTCGAAGCGGGCGTGGCGGAAGCCGAGTACGACGCCTATCTCATCAACATCGGCAACGGCGATCAGTTCGGCAGCGGCTTCGTCGCGATCAATCCGAACTCGAAGATCCCCGCGCTGCTGGACCGCAGCACGTCGCCGCCGACCCGCGTTTTCGAGTCGGGCGCCATCCTGCTCTATCTGGCGGAGAGATTCGGCATGTTCCTGCCGCCCGATCCGTCGCAGCGCGCGGAATGTCTGTCGTGGCTGTTCTGGCAGATGGGCAGCGCGCCGTACCTCGGTGGCGGCTTCGGGCACTTCTACGCCTATGCGCCGGAGAAGTTCGAGTACCCCATCAACCGCTACGCCATGGAAGTCAAGCGCCAGACGGACGTTCTCGACCAGCGCCTTGCGCACCGCGCCTTCCTGTGCGGCGACGACTACACGATCGCCGACATCGCCAACTACGCCTGGTACGGCGCGTTGGTGCTGCACAACATCTACGGCGCGGCGGAGTTCCTGGACGTGGCGTCCTACGCGAACGTGGTGCGCTGGGCGAAGGGGATCGAAGAGCGCCCCGCCGTGCAGCGCGGTCGGCGCGTCAACCGCGCCGGCGGTCCGGAGAAACTCCGCGTGCCGGAGCGGCACAGCGCCGCGGATTTCAACCGCTGACCGGCCGGCGCTGCGGCCCCATTTACGCGACCGCAGCCCCCGCCTGCAGTTCCACGAACCTCCGATAGGCGCCGTTCGGCAGCGCCATCAGCTCGGCGTGGCTTCCGGTCTCGATGATCCGCCCCGCGTCCATGAAGCAGATGCGATCGGCGCGACGGATGGTGCTCAGTCGATGCGCGATCACCACGAGCAGCCGATCCTTGGGGCCGGCTTCGAGCGCTGCAACCAGTGCGTTCTCGGTTTCCGGATCCAAAGCAGCCGTCGGTTCGTCCAGCACCAGCACAGGCGTGCCGCTCGCGAGGCCCCGGGCGATGGCCAGACGCTGCTTCTGGCCCACCGACAGCGTAGCACCGGTGCGCCCGAGGCGAGTCTCGAAGCTTTGCGGCAATGCCTCGATGAACTTCAGGGCGCCGGCGACACGCGCCGCCTCCGCTATCTCTTCGTCCGTCGCATTCGGCGAACCCATGCGGATGTTGTTCGCCACGCTGTCGTCGAACAGGAACGCCTCCTGGAACACGAACGACACCTGCTTGCGCAAACAGTCGACGCTGAGCGTTCGCGCATCGACGCCGTCGAAGTACACGGTCCCCGATTGCGGCTGCACGAATCCCGCGAGCAGGTACGCCAAAGTGCTCTTGCCGGCACCCGTCACCCCCGCCATGGCCACCACTTCCCCAATCCGACCCTCGAAGCTCGCTTCGCGCACCGCTTGCGTGCCATCCGGGTAGCGATAGCTCGCGTTGTCCACTTCTATGCCGCGGCAGATGCGATCGACCACGCTATCGCCCTGCAGGTCCGCATCCACCGGCGCATCCACCACTTGGAACACCCGGCGCATGCCCGCGACGTTGTTCTGCAGGTTGAACCACATCGCGCCGAGACCCATCACGTTGCTCACCAGTTGCACGAAGTACGCGTACACCACGCCGAAATCGCCCGGCGACATGCGCTCCGTGATTACCGCTTCGCAGATGTCGAAGAAGACGTAGAACACCAGCAGCACCATCACCACGGCCTGCACCACGGCCAGCAGCACCGCCATCAGAATGTAGGCCCGAAAACGCTTGAAGGAACGTTCGCTGTCAGCCGCGAACTCATCCCGCTGGCGACCGCTCGCGCCGAGACCTTGCACGGCCACGACGTTGCTCATGCCTTCCTCCACCGTGGCCGTGGTCTCGGCGCCGGCGGCGCGGCTGGCGAGGGAGCGGCGGCGCGTGATGCCGGTCATCAGGAACGTGGACAGCAGCACCATTGGCGCCGCCAGGCACGCCACCACGACGACGGACGGTACGGCGCTGAAACTGTGCGCGGTGGTCCAGATCACCGTGCCGATCACGAACAGGTTGGCGACCGGCAGCACCAGAATGTCGTAGCAGACCCGGGAGATCGCCGGCGTGTCGTACATCGTCCGGTACACGGCGTCGCCGACGCTGGCGTCCGAGTATTTCGTCAGCGGCCAAGCCATCAATCGGCCGAACAGCAGCGCCCGCAGACCGTGGTTGATGCGGTGCGTAATGCGCAGCTGATAGCGGAACTCGAACAGGCCAAGCAAGCCGCTCACTCGGCTGCCGGATTCGTTCGCCTGATTCTCGCTCTGCGTCGCCGTGTCGAGCCCTTCGGAGAGCCCGCCCCGGGCGCTATCGCGGGAAACGCCGCCGCCGAACGCGCCGGCGAGCACGATGCCGAGCACGCTGATGGCCACGATCACCCAAACGATCTCAAACGGCGTCAGACCGTGGAGAAGGTCGACGAACCAGCTTACGTAGGGGGGATACGGCGTCGGCGAGGAGCCCACCGGCAGGCCCATCACCACATGGTCGATGAGGATCTTGAGCGGCCACGGAAGGAATAGCACGATGCTGAGGCCCGTGAGCGTCAGCGCCAGCTTGACGGCGATCTGGCGTCGATACGGCCACACGAAACGCAGCGAACGGCCGAGCAGCCGGAACGTCTCGCGGCTGGAAATCCTCTCCGCGTAAGCTGCTTCCGCCATCAGCCGCGTCCCTTCTGCGGCGCGCCTCGAGCGCCGGTCTCGGCTTGCACGAATTGCGCGTAGCCACCCTCGTCGGCAATCAACGCGTCGTGCGCGCCGACCTCCCGCAACCGTCCATCGCGCAGGTACGCCACCGTGTCCGCGCGGCGAATCGTCGACAGTCGATGCGTGATCACGAATATGCAGCGCTCCTTGCCCCATGCCTTGAGGTTGTCCAGCACGCGCAGCTCCGTCTCCGCATCGAGCGCCGCCGTCGGCTCGTCGAGAATCAGAATCGGCGCATCCTTGACGACGGCGCGGGCGATCACCATGCGCTGCCGCTGGCCGCTCGACAGCTTGGTCGCGCGTTCGCCAAGCGGCGTGTCGTAGCCGTTCGGGAAGCCCGCGATGAACTCGTCCGCGCAGGCGACCTTCGCTGCGGCGATGGCGTCATTGCGCGAGGAACCCGGCGCCGCGTAGCGGATGTTCTCCAGCACGGTGTCCGAGAAGAGGATGTTCTCCTGCGTGGCCAGCGCGATCTGCGCCCGCAGCGATTCCACTTGAAGACCGCGCAGATCGTTGCCGTCGATCTCGATGCTCCCGGTGTCCGGGTCCGCGAGCCGCAGCAGCAAGGACATCAGCGTCGACTTGCCGCTGCCGGTCGGTCCGACGATGGCGGTCACCGTGCCCGGCCTCGCTTCGAGGTCGATGCCGCTCAGCACGGGACGTCCGGGCAAATAGCCGAAACCCACGCCGCGAAACCGCACCGCTTCCTGGAACGGCGGCATGGCGCGCGCATCCGGCGCGTCCTCGATATCCGGTTGCAGATCCAGCACCTCGAACACTCGGCCGAGGCCCACCGCCATGTCCTGCGCCCGACCCCAGAGCGAGATCAGCGCATTGATCGACCCGAGCCCGTCGCCGATGCGGGACGTCGCGGCGGTGAACGAGCCGAGATTCCAGACCGCGAAGCCGAAGCCGAGCAGCAGGTTGCGGGCGAAGGTAGACGCCTCCGCATTCGACCACATCGCCGCGGTGGATTGCGTCGCCAGCACCGCCGCGCCGACCGCCGCGAACGCCAGAATGCCCATGACGGTGAGCATCGTGCGCGACCGGAACGCCGCGTCGAAGGCGCTGAGCGATAGGTCCCTGAACGATGCCAGCCGCGCTTCTTCGCTGCGCGTCGCCTTAACCACGCGCACGCCGAGCACGCTTTCCTGGATCCAGGACGTGAGCAGGCTGTTGCGTTCCCGCGCTGTGCGGAAGGCGCGCCGCAGAGGCGATGAGAAGAGGCGGCCAATGGCGAGAATCGGCACGGTGGTGGCGGCGAGGATGGCGGCAAGCAGCGGATCGAAAGCTGCCACGATGGCAACGGCGAATAGCAGTCGTCCGGCGAACATCAGCGGCTCGAGGAAGATCGCCCGAATGATGGACGTCACCATGGCGCTGTCCTGGTAGACCCGATAGATCGCATCGCCGGTGCGGGCATTGGCGTGGAAGGCGAGCGACTGCGCCTGCAGGCGGTCGATCAGCGACACCCGCATGCGCTGGTTGATGCCTTGGAAGATCCAGATGCTGTAGTAGTAGAGTCCGGCGGCGGCGCCGACGCCGACGACGACCATCGGGATCGTGGACAGTATCACCAGCCAGCGCAGCGACCGCCGCGCATCGGGCGCGAGTTGCGCAACGTCCGTGTACACAGCCGGATCGAGACCGTAAATCCAAGTGTGCAGCGGGCCGAGCGGTCGGCCGGCGACGATACCGCCATTCATCAACCCGGTGATGATGAAGCCAAGCAGGGCGACGAACACTGCGACCACGACGGAGATCAGCACGAACACCAGCAGGTGGCGAGCCGCCGGGCGGATGAACGGCCAGGTGCGCAGGAAGATGTGGAGGACGCGGCGGAAGCCGAGATCGTCGGCAGCGGCCGCGCCCGGGGCCTCGCTCATCGCCGACACGCCGAGGATTTGCACGGTGCTTCTTCCACTCTGCCACAATACCCGCATTCGGCTCATCGTGCGGCAGCCATGGCGCCCGCGACCACCGGTCCGTCATGCATCCGGATGCGCGGCGGCGTTTGCACGCCTAGGCGTTAACTGCCACACTCGTTGCATCCGCAGGCAGGGCAGGCAGGAGAGGTAGCAAGTCCATGGCCGCAGCCGCGACCACCCTCGGCGAACTGAAGGCCTCCGGCTACCGCGTGCTGCCGGTGAAGGCCGAACTGCGCCGCAACCTGATTGGGCGTCTGCGGGCGGGCAAGGCGCTGTTCCCCGGCATCGTCGGCTACGACGACACGGTGATCCCGCAGATCGCCAATGCGATCCTGGGCGGCCAAGACATCATGCTGCTCGGCGAGCGCGGCCAGGCGAAGTCGCGCATCGTGCGTGGCCTGACGGCGCTGCTCGACGACGAAACGCCCGTCATCGACGGCGCGGAGATCCCGGAGAACCCCTTCGGGCCCATCACCGCCGAGGGCCGGGCCATCGTTGCGGAGAAAGGCGACGAGACGCCGATCCGCTGGCTGCCCCGGGACGCCCGCTACGCCGAGAAGCTGGCGACGCCGGACATCACCATCGCGGACCTGATCGGCGAGGTCGATCCCATCAAGGTGGCCGAAGGACGCTACTTGGGCGACGAACTCACCATCCACTTCGGACTCGTGCCGCGCGTCAATCGCGGCATCTTCGCCATCAACGAGTTGCCGGACCTCGCCGAGCGCATCCAGGTCGGCCTGCTCAACGTGCTGGAGGAACGCGACGTGCAGATTCGCGGCCACAAGGTGCGCCTGCCGCTGGACGTGTTTTTGATCGCCACCGCCAACCCCGAGGACTACACGAACCGGGGGCGCATCATCACGCCGCTGAAGGATCGCTACGGCGCCCAGATCCGCACCCACTATCCGGTGGGCATCGATCACGAGATCGACATCATGGAGCAGGAGGCGAATGCGCTGGACATGGGCGATTACCGTGTTCATGTGCCGGGCTGGATGAAGGAGATCGTCGCCGAGGTCACCCACCAGGCGCGTCGCTCGCCGGACATCAACCAGCGCTCCGGGGTTTCCGTACGGGCTTCGGTGGCGAACTACGAGGCGCTGCTCGCCAACGCCTTCCGGCGCGCCTTGCGGCTCGGCGAGAAGGACGTGGTGCCGCGCATCTCGGACCTGCCGTTCGTGGTGCCGTCGCTGCAAGGCAAGGTGGAGTTCGAGGCCATGGAGGAGGGCCAGGAGGACCGCATCACCGGTCGCCTGATGGCGGAGAGCGTCAAGCGGGTCTTCGATCGGCATGTGGATGTCGGCGAGCTCGAATCCGTCGTGCTGCTCTTCGCCGATGGCAAGACCGTGGAGACGGGCGAAGCGACGAACGCCGCGCAATACCAGGACATTCTGGGGCAGCTGCCGGGGCTGCTCGATGCGCTCGGCGCCGAGGGTCCCGGCGGCGACAAGAGCGCGGTCGTTCCGTCGGCGGTGGAGTTCGTGCTCGAAGGGTTGCACCTGCACAAGCTCCTCAACAAGGCGAGCGCCGGCGGCCGCTCGGTGTTCACTGGTTAGCCCGGCCATGCGCTACCTACCCACCAACCACCGCTTCTCCCAATGGGACGGCAGCCAAGCGCTGGCGGCGTCTGCGGACGATGTGCTCGGCGCGATGGTCGACGACCTCATGGAGTACGGCGATCTGCGCTGGGCGATGCGCAACCTGATGTCGCGCGGCATGAACATCCCGCAAGGCGGCCCCCGCCAAGGCCTGCGGCAGATGCTGCGCAACCTGCGCGACCAGAAGCGCGAGCAGCTCGACCGCTTCAACCTGTCCGGCATCTTCAAGGACATCGAGCGCAAGCTCGACGAGATTCTAGAAATGGAGCGGGGCAGCGTCGACGAATGGCTGGACAAGGACCCCGACGACTTCTCGAATCAGGTGCTGCGACAGATCGCGGAACAGCGCAAGGAAGAACTCGATCAGCTGCCAGACAATCCCGCTGGCAAGATGCAGAAGCTCGAAGACTACGAGTTCGTGAACCACCAGGCGCAGCGCAAGTACTTGGAGCTTCTCAATCAGCTCCGCGAGGCGATGGCGCAGACCTTCTTCAAGGACATCGAGAAGATGGTGAAGAACATGTCCCAAGGCGACATCGAGCGCATGAAGGACATGCTGAAGGACCTGAACGAACTGCTCGAGAAGAAGCGCAAGGGCCTCGATCCGGATGCCTTGCAGTCCCACTTCAAGGATTTCATGGACCGCTTCGGCGACATGTTCGGCGACAATCCGCCCAAGAACCTGGACGAGCTCCTCGAGCAGATGAGCCAGCAGATGGCTGCCGCCCAGTCGCTGCTCAACTCGCTGACGCCGGACCAGCGGGACCAGCTGCAGGCGCTGCTCTCGGACACTTTCGGGGATCCGGAACTCGAAGCGCAGCTGCAGCGCTTGGCGCAGGGGATGGCGGCGTTCAATCCGCGCGCCTCGCGCTACCACTTCAGCGGCCGGGAGGACGTCGATCTCGAAGCCGCCATGCGCCTGATGCAGGAGATGCGCAAGCTCGACGACCTCATCAGCCAGGTGCAGACCGCGGAACGCGGTGGCGATCTGGAGCGCATCGACAAGGAACTGCTCAAGGAGCTCCTTGGCGACGAGGCATCGGATTCCCTCGACGACCTCAAGAAGCTCCTCAAGGCGCTCGAAGAGGCGGGCTACATCCGCGCCGAAGGGGACCGCTGGGAACTGACCCCGCGCGGCTCGCGCATGATCGGCCAGCAGGCGCTCGGCGAAATCTACGCCCGTCTCAGGCGCCAGAGTCTCGGCAACCATGCGGTGCCGGAAGAGGGCCGCTTCGGCGAACGCTTGGAGCAGACCAAGGCCTACGAGTTCGGGGATCCGTTTCATCTGCACATGCCGCGCACCATCCGCAACGCCATCGACCGAGACGGGCCGGGCACGCCGGTGGCCATTCGGCACGACGACTTCGAGATCTATCGTTCGGAACTGGTCACATCGACCGCGACGGCGATGCTGGTGGACCTGTCGTGGTCCATGGCGCTGCGCGGTTCTTTCCAGGCTGCGAAGAAGGTCGCCCTCGCGCTGCACAACCTCATCACCTCGCGGTTTCCGAAGGACTCGTTCTACATCATCGGCTTCGCCGCCTATGCGAAGGAACTCAAGGCCCACGACCTGCCGTTCCTGCAATGGGACGAGTACGTCCTCGGCACCAACATGCAGCATGCGCTGCTCTTGGCGGAACAGAAGCTCGCCAAGCACTCCGCCGGCACGAAGCAGATCATCATGATTTCCGACGGCGAGCCCACCGCGCACCTCGAAGGCGGTCGGGCGCGATTCGCCTATCCCCCCACCGCCGAGACCTATCGGGCGACGCTGCGCGCGGTGAAGCACTGCACGCAGAAGGCGGTGGCCATCAATACGTTCATGCTCGATGCGGACTACCACTTGAAGGCGTTCATGGACGCCATCGCCCGCATCAATGGCGGCCGCGTCTTCTACACGTCTCCGGAGAAGCTCGGCGAGTACATCCTGGTGGACTACGTGCGCCACAAGCGCAAGAAGCTCGGCCGCTAAGGCCGCAGAGGCCGTTGCTCTCCTCGCCTTTCCTCGACTCCATACGGCAGGCCGACCTCCGCTGCATCCGCGCAACGGCCGGCTGTACGTGGACAAGACGCGCTCCTGCGTGCGCTGGAAGGAGGAGCGCTACGCACGTTTTTCATCCACCCACGGCGGTTGTGGTGGTGAACGGCGTCTCCGACCATCCGGTCGCGGCCAGCGGGGGTACTGGCTGGAGGAACGCGAGGAAGGCAAACGATCCCCGGGGCCGTCGAAACACGCGCGCTGCGATATGTGGTACGAGTGGCACGCATCGCGGGCATCGTGGCTGCGCAACACGCGGAGGAGGTCGCCGAGGACGCTTGAACTCCAACTGCGCCCGCCGCCGTCAAGGAGCGCCTCCCATGATCCGCCACCGCCCAACGAAAGCGCCCACGCCGCTCGCCTTGGGCTTGGGTCTGCGACAGGCGGCGCTCTGCATCGCGGGCATCGTGCTGACGCCGGTCGGCGTGATCGGCGGCGCCGGCATCGCATCGGCACTGTTCGGCCTCTACGACGGGCAGCGCTGAATCGACGCGGGCAAGGTGGGCATGCCCACCGGCTCGCGGTGCCTCGAAGTTAGGCTCCACACCTCAGACGGCTTAGTTGGGCAACCTGCTGTCCGGTGTCGCGGGCACCGTGCCGAACACCGTCCATTCGAGCCGCATCACCATCACCGAACTCACCGGCGTCGAAGAGCGGACGGACTGTGCGCAGCGGGGGAAGAGGCGTTGCTGAGCCGGGCGAACGATCAGCGGAGGCGGACGATGACCGCGGGTTGCTGGTCGCCGCCCACGGCGACGGCAACGATGTTGGACTTGGACTCGGTCGGATCCAAAGATGCCGCCGCTTCGCCGACTGTGGTCCGCGAACCACACCGGGGCCAGCCGCTCCCGGCCTTGCCCAGCACCCGCACCCAATGCCAAGCGGGCCGCTGTCCGTCGGCGACAGGATGTGCGTCCGCGTCACCGTGCTGTCCACCCGCACCCGGTCGCCGTACTCGAAGCCCTCCGCCCAGACGTCGGCCAGCAGCAGGCCGATCCGGCCCCAAGTCTCGGCCGGCGCCGAGTCCGCCAGCGAGAATGCCAGCTCTCCCGGCGCAGCTTCCTGAGCACGCCGCAGCGGACGATGGTCTCCGCCGTCGGCCCGCCCCGGTGCCACCTCCGCCACCGACTGCGCCACCAACCACTCCAACGCCCCGCGGTGCAGCGACATCAACGTGATGTCATCTCGTAGACGCTGCGCCGTGTGTCCGCGTCTAGACGTTAGACGCTGCGCCGTGTGTCCGCGTCTAGACGTGCCCTCTCCATCGCTTGGTCCCGTCGAGTTGAATGTGTCACCCAGTTGCCGCCCCTGCTGGCCTACTCCCCGCCGTGCCACGGTGCTGGGCGCGGCTGCCAATGTGGCTGCCAGCCACCTTCCACTGCCGCGTGGGTCGCCATTGCGAGCCCGGCCACGGCGACCAGGCGATCGTCTTCGTCGTAGAGGAACGGCCATTGGGGTCGCTGCCATGGCGGGATGGCGTGCTCCTGGAAGAGCGCTTTGGCAGCCTTGCCGACGCCGCGTCCGGCGACTCGCAGGCGGGCGCCGCTGCGGCGCTGGCGCCAGTGGAGCCTGACGCCGCTGGGGAGGCCCGGCGTTCCGGGGCGCCAAAGCAGGTCGCCCGCCGGGGCATGCTGATCCTCGCCGACAGTGGCCCAGTCGGGCGCAGGCTTGGGCGATGGGTCCTCTACGAGGTGCCAGTGCCCCTGGTAGCGCCAAGCAGAGATGCCGGGGGCGATGCGCACCTGCGGATTGCGGCTGCCTCCCGCCGCGCTCTGGCGAACCAGTTCCGCCAGCGTCGCCTGCCTACACGGTAGGCCCGCGGTCAACAGCCATGCGCCGACGCGCTTCGCATCCGCCGATTCGACCGGCAGCGGATCGACTGCCGCCGTGGCGCGCGGCGCGGCCAAGGCGTCCATGGCCCCCGGATAGGCGCTCTCGATGAACGGCAAGAGTCGGTGCCGGATGTAACCGCGGTCGAAGCGGGTGTCGGCGTTGGACGGGTCTTCGATCCAGCCCAGGGAGAAGCGCTCGGCGTATGCCGCGAGCGCGCTGCGCCGCAAGCCCAGCAGAGGGCGGACGATGCGTCCAGTGCCGAGGGCGCGCTCCGTCGGCATGCCGCCGGGCGCGCGGCCGGTGAGGATCTGCCAGATGCGCGTCTCCGCCTGATCGTCGCCGTGATGGGCGAGGACAAGCACCTCGCCGGGCCCCAGCAGATTCCGCCACGCGTCGTACCGTGCCCGCCGAGCCGCGCTCGGGCGATTGCCTTCCCCAACCCGCACAGCGCTCATCTCGAAGGCAACGCCGAAGGTCAGCGCCTGCTCCGCGCACGCCTTTGCCCAAGAAGCCGATGCCGGTTGCAAACCATGGTCGATGTGGATGGCTGTCACCCGCGGCACCGCGCGCAAGGCATGCAGAAGCACCGTGGAGTCCATGCCGCCGCTGTAGCCAACCCACAGCCGCCCGGCGGGGGTACCGTTCAGCCAAGGCGCGAGAGTCGCGGACGCCGCCAGCGCTGTTTCGATATCAGTCGTCATAGCGCACGAGGACCGCCGTCTCGCCGAACGTCTCGCGCAATTCGCCGAGCAGCGCGTCGCTCGCATCCACGCGCCAGTCGCTGCCGAAGACGATGCGGCCGCGCACCTCCCCCACCACGCAGTCCACGGCCACCGCGCAGCCGCCCTCGCGCCGGTGGCGGCCGAGCACCTTCTTCAAGCGTCCGGCCACATCGCCGGCGCCGTTCGCCGGGCAGCGCACGACGATGTTCCTCGCGTAGCGGTTGCGCGCCTCGGCCATGGTCAGCACGTTGCCGGCGCGCAGCTTCGCCTTGCCGTCGAAGTCGTCCGCCTGCACTTCGCCCTGCACCACCAGGATGGCGTCCTTGGCGAGCTTGGCGCGGTTCTTCTCGTAGACCTCGCCGAACAGGCTCGCCTCGATGCGGCCGGTCTGGTCGTCGAGCAGGGCGAACGCCATGTCGCCGCGGCGGCCGCGCCGGGTGCGATTCGAGATCACGAGGCCGGCCACCACCTGCTGTCCCTTGCCGGACTGCAGGCGGGCGATCCGGGTCGGTGCGAAGCGCTGGATCTCGTCGAAGTAGCCCTCGAGCGGATGCCCGGTGAGATAGTGGCCGAGTGTCTCCTTCTCGCCTTCCAAGCGTTCCGCGGCGGTCAGCGGCTTCACTTCGCGGGCCTGCTGCGCCGGGACTGCCTGCTGCGCGCCGCCGAACATGTCGGAGATGCCGAGCGCCGCGTCGCGGGCCACCTGCTCCGCGCCCTGCATGGCCTCGGGCAGGGCATCCATGAGGCGGGAGCGAACGCTGTCCCGGCTCTCGCCCTGGCCTGCGAAGGAGTCCATGGCCCCGGAACGGATCAACGCCTCCAGCACGCGCTTGTTCACCCGCCGGGCATCGGCGCGGGAGCAGAGGTCGCGCAGATCCTTGAACCGGCCGTTCTGCCGGCGCTCCTCCACGAGCACCTCAACCGGCCCCTCGCCGACGCCGCGCACGGCGCCGAGGCCGTAGCGGATGTCGCCGCCTGCGGCGGTGAAGCGGAACTCGCTCAGATTCACGTCCGGCGACAGCACGCTGACGTTCGCCATGCGCTTCACCTCGTCCACCAGATGCACCACCTTGTCGATGGTCTGCATGTCCGCCGAGAGCACCGCGGCCATGAACTCGGCCGGATAGTGGGCCTTCAGCCACGCGGTGCGGAAGGTGAGCAGCGCGTAGCTCGCCGAGTGGGCCTTGGGAAAGGCGTAGCCGGCGAACTTGTCCACCTGATCGAAGATGTCGTTGGCGAGGCGCGTGTCGATGCCGTTGTTGCCGGTGCCTTCGAGAAACATGGCGCGCACCGCCACCATCTCTTCGGGCTTTTTCTTGGCCATGGCGCGGCGCAGGAGGTCCGCCTGGCCGAGGGAGAAGCCGGCCAGCACCTGGGCCATGTTCATCACCTGCTCCTGGTAGAGCATCACCCCGTAGGTGCTGCCGAGAGGCCCCTCCAGCGATGGGTGCGGGTAGGCGACGGGCTTCCTGCCATGCTTGCGGTCGATGTAGTCGTCCACCGCGCCGGATTGCAGCGGCCCGGGGCGGTACAGAGCGACCAGCGCGATCAGGTCGTTGATGTTGTCCGGCTTCAGGCGCCGGATGAGGTCCTTCATGCCCTCCGATTCGAGCTGGAAGACCGCGGTGGTCTCGGCGGTCTTGAGGAACTCGTAGGTGGCGGGATCGTCGAGCGGCAGCGCCTTCTCGTCGAGCGGCGGTTCGCCGTTGGCCTGCCGCGCGGCGTTGATGGCGGTGATGGCCCAGTCGATGATGGTGAGCGTCTTGAGGCCAAGGAAGTCGAACTTGACGAGGCCAGCGGACTCGACGTCGTTGAGATCGAACTGCGACACCACGCCGCCGCCGCCGTGGTCGGCGTAGAGGGGCACGAAGTCGGTGAGCGTCGTGGGCGCGATCACCACCCCGCCGGCGTGCTTGCCGACGTTGCGGACGATGCCTTCGAGCTTGTAGGCCATGTCCATGATCTCGCCGGCGTCTTCGTTGTTCTCGACGAAGGTGCGCAGCTCCTCGACATCCTTCATCGCCTTGGCGAGGGTCATGCCGACCTCGTAGGGGATCATCTTGGAGAGCCGGTCGGCGAGGCCGAAGGGCTTGTCCTGCACGCGCGCCACGTCGCGCACCACTAGGCGCGCGGCCATGGTGCCGAAGGTGATGATCTGGCTCACCGCGTCGTGGCCGTAAAGGTCGGCGACGTGGTTGATGACCTTTTCCCGGCCCTCCATGCAGAAGTCGATATCGAGGTCCGGCATGGACACCCGCTCGGGATTCAGCAGGCGCTCGAAGATGAGGTCGTAGCGCAGCGGGTCGAGGTCCGTGATGCCGAGGCAGAACGCCACCAGCGACGCCGTGCCGGAGCCGCGGCAGCCGACCGGCACGGCGTTCTCGCGCGCCCAGACGACGAACTCCTGGACGATCAGGAAGTAGCCCGCGAAGTCCATCTGGATGATGATGCCGAGCTCGTAGTCGAGCCGCTCCCGGTAGCGGGCCTCGTCGAGTTCGCCGGCGGCGGCGCCCAAGTGCTTGGCGAGGCCCTCGGCGGCGCGCTGGCGCAGTACGGCGTTGAGGGTCACGCCCTCCGGCACCGGATAGTCCGGCAGGTAGTAGGTGCCGAGCTGCATCTCGCAGCTGCACCGCTTGGCGATCTCCACGGTGTTGTCGATGGCTTCCGGGAGGTCCGCGAAGAGCGCGCGCATCTCGGCTGGCGAGCGCAGGTACTGTTCGGCGCTGTAGCGGCGGCTGCGGCGCGGATCGTTCAGCACCCGGCCTTCCTGGATGCAGACGCGCGTCTCGTGGGCCTCGAAGTCGTCGGCGGCGAGGAAGCGCACGTCGTTGCTGGCGACCACCGGCACGCCCTCGGCCGCCGCCAGCGCCGCCGCGTCCACCACGAAGCGGCCCTCGCCGGGGCGACCGGTGCGCACCACTTCGATGTAGACGCGATCGGCGAAGGCCCGTCGCCAGGCCGCCAGGCGCTGCGCCGCCGCGTCGCCGGCGCCGATGACGGCACCCACATCGCTGGCCTTGCCGAGCAGGACGATCAGGCCCGGGGCGGCATCGAGCAGCGCTTGGCGACCGACGCGACCGTGGCCGGGGTCGCCGCCGGTATAGGCGGCGGAGATGAGCTTCAGCAGGTTGCGGTAGCCCTCCTCGCTCGCCACCAGCACGACGCAGCGGCAGACGCTGCCGTCCGCGGCTTTATATTCGAGGTCGGCGCCGATGATGGCCTTGATGCCAGCATCGCGGCAGGCGCCGTAGAACTTCACTAGGGCGAACAGGTTGCCTTGGTCCGTGAGCGCCACCGCCGGCATGCCGAGGGCCGCGGCCTGGCCAGCGAGGTCCCGCACCTTGACGAGGCCGTCGGAGACCGAGAACTCGCTGTGTACGCAGAGATGGACGAAGGTCTCGGTGGCGGCTTCGGGCCGCTCGGCAGGCGCAACTCGGCCGGCCTCGCGAGGAAGGTCGGCGACCGCCGGCGCATCGAGCAGGTCCAGCGCCGCCTCCCCCTGCGCCAGTTCCTCCAGTTCCATCACTTCGCTCATGTCCCCACCCCAGGCAACGTCTGTTGGCGCATGCCCTTCATCGCCGCGAACGCCTCCGCCACAGGTGCGAACGAGCGCCGGTGCAGCGGCGTCGGGCCGAACCGCTCAAGGGCCTGCAAATGCATCGGCGTCGCGTAGCCCTTATGGCACTCGAAACCGTAGCCCGGATAGCGCCGCGCCGCGGCCGCCATCTCCGCATCCCGAGCCACCTTGGCGATGATCGACGCGGCGCCGATCACCGGCAAGCTGCCGTCGCCGCCGATCACGGTGACGGTCGCGCACGGCAGCGTCGGCGCGACATTGCCGTCAACGTAGGCCACCCGCACGGCGATGGCAAGTCCTTCCACCGCGCGCCGCATGGCGACTAGGGTGGCGCGGAGTATGTTGACGCGATCGATCTCGGCGACCTCCGCGCGGCCGAGGGCGAAGGCGAGCGCCCGGGCGCGGATTTCGGCGTCGAGTTCTTCGCGCTCGGCGGGCTTGAGGGCCTTGGAATCCTGCAAGCCGTCGATGGCGCGCGCTGGGTCGAGCACGACCGCGGCGGCCACGACAGGCCCGGCCAGCGGCCCGCGGCCGACTTCGTCGACGCCGGCGATCTGCGTCTCGGCAGGAGTCAGATCGGCGAACAGATCGTTCATCGAATCAGCGAGAGCACGGCATCGGCGGCCCGTCCGGCGCCGCCCTGGCGCAGTTCGGCGTGCCAGCGGGTACACGTTCGCTGGTAGTCGTCGCCCGCTTGGCTGCGCCGGTACTCGGCGATCAGCGCTTTCGCCAGCGCATCCGGCTGCACGGCGTCTTGCAGAAACTCCGGCACCAGCGCGTGCCCCGCGAGAATGTTGGGCAGCGCCACATGGTCGGACTTGCGCAGCGCCCAGACGATGCGGAAGGTGAGGCCGCCGGTGCGGTAGGCGACCACCATGGGGCGGCGCAGCAGCATGGTCTCCAAGGTGGCGGTGCCGGATTTGGCGAGCACGAGGTCCGCGGCGGCGATCGCCGTTCTCGATTGGCCCCGTACCACCTGCACGTCCAGTTCCGCGTGCTTGCCAGCCAATTTCGCCACTGCGTCGTGGAGCTCCGGCCGGGGCGTCGGGATCAGGAAACGCGGATTCGGCAACTCGGCTGCAAGCAGCGCGGCGGCGTCCAGGAAGGTGGCGCCCATGTGCTCGATCTCCGCCCGCCTGCTGCCGGGCAGGATGGCGACGACGAAGCGCTCGGGGGGGACGCTCAGCGCCGCCCTGGCACGTTGCCGACCGGCGTCGTCGCCGTCCGCGGGGTCGATTTCGTCCGCCAAGGGATGGCCGACGAAAACAGCGCGACCGCCGCGCTGCGCGTAGAGATCCGGCTCGAATGGGAACAGCGCCAGCACCACGTCCGCGGCCCTGGCGATGCGTCTGATGCGGCCCTGGCGCCAGAAGTACACGGACGGGCTGACGTAGTGCGCCGTGGGAATGCCGCGCTTCTTCACCGCCCGTTCGAGCAGCAGGTTGAAGACGTTGAAGTCGACGCCGACCACGACGTCCATTGGCTCGGCGAGGAAGCGGTCGCGCAGGGAGCGGAGCAGCTTGAGCAGACTCGGCAGCCGAAGAAACGGATCCTTGAAGCCATTGACGGCCAAGGCGTCGAGCGGTGCCAGCGGCGTCAGCCCGCGTTCCAGCATCGTCGCGCCGCCGACGCCGACGAACGCGGCTTCCGGGACGCGCTCCAAGATCGCCGCCATCAGCCGCCCGCCGAGGATGTCTCCGGAAGTTTCCCCCGCAACGATGCCTATCCGAGGGGATCGCACGCCAGAGCGAGAGACGGCGACGCTATCCGGCCCGCACCGCGCGCTGGCCGCTCACTGCCGCCGGCGCTCGCGCACGATGCCGTGCTCGGAGGCTTCGATCGAGCGCAAGAAGCAGGCGACTTCCGGCACCGCGGCGGCCGCGTCGCGCAGGCTCGCCAGTGCTTCCTTGAGAGCAAGGCCGCGCCGGTAGACGGTGTAGTAGGCATCGCGCAGGGCGTCCTTCACCTTCTGGTCCAGCCCCAGACGGCGCAAACGTTCGACATTGAGCCCTATCGCGACGGCGGGATTGCCGTCCACCGAGACATACGCCGGCACGTCCTTGGTGACTCTGGCCAAGCCGCCGATGAACGAGTACGCGCCGATGCTGCGGAACTGCGGCACGCCCGCATAGCCCGAGATCCACGCCTCGTCGCCGACGCTGACGTGGCCGGCCACCGAGGCGTTGTTGGCCATGACGATGCGGTCGCCGAGCACGCAGTCGTGGCCGATGTGGACGTAGGCCATGAGCAGGCAGTCGCTGCCGATCGCCGTGCGGCTGCGGTCCGTGGCGAGGCCGCGGTGGATGGTGACGCCCTCCCTGATGACGTTGTTGTCGCCGATAGTCAGCGTCGTCGGTTCGCCGTGGTAGGCGAACGCCGGCGATCCTTCGCCGACGGTCGCGAACTGGAAGATGCGGTTGCCGCGGCCGAGCACGGTCGGACCGCGCAGGACGACGTGCGGGCCGATCTCGCAATCGTCGCCCACCACGACATCGGGGCCGATCAAGGTCCACGGGCCGATCGTGACGTTCTGGCCGAGCTCGGCGCCCGGGTCGACGATGGCGCTCCGATGCACGCCGCTCACGATGCGGTCTCCCCCACCATGCAGAGCAGCGTCGCCGAGCAGGCCAGCTCGCCGTCCACCAGCGCCTTGCAGTCGAGCTTCATGAGGTTGCGCCGCTGGCTGACGATGGCGCTGTGCAGCTCAAGCACGTCGCCTGGCCGCACCTGGCGCTTGAAGCGGGCGCCGTCGAGGCCGACGAGGTAGTGGAGATCGCCGTCGGTGGGCTTCTTGCCAACGGTCTCGCTGGCCAGCACCGAGGAGAGCTGGGCAAGCGCCTCGATGATCATCACGCCGGGCATGATCGGATAGCGTGGGAAGTGCCCCTGCAGATACGGTTCGTTGGCGGAGACGTTCTTCCTGCCGACGATGCGCTCGCCCGGCACCACCTCGTCGACCCGGTCCAGCATCAGAAACGGCTGGCGGTGCGGCAGGTAGTCCAGGATCTGGTCGATATTGAGTGCCAAGCGAAGTTCCTTCTAGCGAGCGCGCTGCGCCTCGGCCTCTAGTCTAGCGACACGGCGCGCGAGGTCGCCAAGCTGATTGAAGCGCAGGGCGTTGCGCTTCCACTGGCCGTGCGGGCTGTGCAGGACGCCGCCCGAGTAGATGCCCGGCTCGGTGATGGAGCGGGTGACAGTGGTATCGACGCTGATCTGCACGAAGTCGCATATCTCGATCGGCTGGTCGCCGCCGATGCGCGCCGCCCCCGCCAGCACGCAGTGGCGACCGACCCGGGTGCTGCCGACCATGCCGGCGCAGCCACAGATCAGCGTGTGCTCGCCGATCACGCAGTTGTGGCCGATCTGCACGTTGTTGTCCATCTTCACGCCATCGCCCACCACCGTGTCGTCGATGGCACCGCGGTCGATCATGGTGCCGGCGCCGATCACCACGTCGTCGCCAAGCACCACGCCGCCGAGCTGGGCGATGGCGACGAGTTCGCCGCGCTCGTTCGGCGTGAAGCCGAAGCCGTCGGCGCCGATGACGGCGTGGGAGTGGATCGCGCAGCGCTTGCCGATGCGCACGCCGTGGTAGAGCACGGCGCCGGCGTGGACCACGCTGTCCGCGCCGACCACGCTGTCCTCCCCGACATGGGCGCCGGGGCCGATGCGGGCGCGCGGGCCGATGGCGGCACCGGCCGCCACGGTGGCCTGCGCACCGATGCTGGCCGTCGCATCGACGCTCGCGTCCGGGTGGACGGAGGCGTCGGGGTGGATGCCGGCGGGCACCGCGGGGGCGTCGTCGAATAGCTGCGAGACCAGGGCGAAGGCGAGGTAGGGATTCGCGACGACCACCGCGGCGGCGGGACAGGCATCGGCATCGGCTTCGCGCAGCAGCACCGCGCTCGCTTGGGTGGTCGGCAGGAAGCGCTGGTAGGCGCGGCCCGAGAGATGGGTGATCTGGCCAGAGGCTGCGGTCTCGATGGGGCCGAGGCCAGTGATCTCGATGCGCGCGTCGCCGCGAATGTCGGCTTCGCTGCCGAGGCGCGGGGCGATGGCGGCGGCGAGTTCCGCAAGCGTCGGCACGCCAGGCGGCTCCGCCTTCGCTTGGGCGGCGCTAGCCGCCCGCCTTCTCTTCTTCGTAGCGCTCGTTCAGCTTCTCGGTGACCTTGGCGGTGATGTCGTGGCGGGGATTGACGTAGCCGACGTTGCGCCGTTCGAAGACGAAGTCGTAGCGTTCCACCTCGACCAGATCGTTGACGACGGTCTGCACCTTGGGGCCGACGTTGGCGAGCAGTTCCTCCTGGCGATCCTGCACTTCCTTCTGCAGCTTCTGGGCGCGGAACTCGAGGTCCAGGCGCTTGTTCTCGATGTCCTTGTTGACGTTGCGACGCTCGGCGTCCGCCATCACATCGCCTTCGTCCTGCAGGCGCTGCTGCAGGGCGAGGACTTCCTCCTGCATGCCCTGCAACTCGGTCTGCTCCGGCTCCAGCTCCTGCTGCACGATGGCCATGAAGTCCTTGGCCTCTTCGCTCTGCTGGATGGCCTGCACCGTGTTCACCACCGCGACCTTCAACTGCGCCGCCGCGTTCGCCGCGGCGACCGTCGCCAGCGCCACCGCCAGCGCCGCAGCCAGCTTCAATCCCTGCCGTTTCGTCATTGCCATCTGCATCGTGCTCCTTTCAAGAATGACGGCCACTAGTGGCCCGCGCCGGGGCGCCGCGCATTATAAACACCGCCCGCCCGAACGGTCAGAACGAATAGCCCACCTCGAACGAGAAGCGCTCCACCTCGTCGCCGGGCTTGTTGTTGAGCGGCTGGGTGAGGGCGAAGGACATCGGCCCCATGGCCGAGAGCCAGGTCACGCCGACCCCGGTGGTGACGCGGATCTCCTCCGGGTCCGGCTCCAAGCAGCGCTGGCTGAAGGCCGGGCAATCGGTGCTGAAGACGTTGCCGGCGTCCACGAAGAAGACCGAGCGGATGCCCCGGGTCTCGCCGATGAACGGCAGCGGGAAGACCAGCTCGGCGGAGCCTTCCACCAGCACGTTGCCGCCGAACGGCCGGCCCTCGGGGCGGGCGTAGTAGCCGGTGTCGGTGATCTTGGGTCCCAGCGTGCTCTTCTCGTAGCCGCGCACGGAGCCGAAGCCGCCGGCGAAGAAGTGCTCGTAGAAGGGGTAGGTCTCGGTGTTGCCGTAGACGTCGCCGTAGCCTAGGCGCGTGCGCAGGTGCGCGGAGAGCTTGCGCGCGAAGGGCAGCGGCCAGTAGAGATCGGCGTTGTAGTTGACGCGATAGAACTGCAGGTCGCTGCCGGGGACGGCGACCAGGGCGCTCAGCGTCTGCCGGCGCCCGGCGGTGGGGAACAGGCCGTGGTTGAGCGTCGAACGCATCCACAGCCCCTGGCCCTTGAGGTTCAGGAAGCGGGCGCCGGAGTTTCTGATGAAGTCCGATATCTCGGCGGCGGATTGCAGGGTGTCGTTGATGGAGGTCTGTTCCAGCGTGGCACCGAATTGCAGCCGCTGGTTCTCGCCGACGGGAAACTCGAAGTTGATTCCCGCGCCGTAGGCGTCCGTCGAGTAGCGGGCGATGTTGATGGCGAAGTAGTTGGTTTCCCGGGCGAAGATGTTGAAGCCGCGGCTGATGCCGTCCACGGTGTAGTACGGGTCGTGGAAGCTGAAGTTGGCGGAGCGCTGGTAGTCGCTCCAGCTGATCTGCGTGCCGATGCTGTTGCCGGAGCCGGCGACGTTCTTCTGCTGCACGCCGGCGGAGAGCATGAGGCCGCCCCATTGCGAGTAGCCGAGCTGGGCGGTGTAGGCGCCGGTGGGGAGTTCCTCCACGGAGATGTCGACGTCGATCTGGTCGTCGGTGCCGGGCACGGCGGGGGTTTCGACGTTCACCGAATCCGGCTTGAAGTAGCCGAGCTGGTCCAGGCGCACCTTGGAGCGGTCGATCTGCCGGGTGGACGCCCAGCCGCCCTCGATCTGGCGCATTTCGCGGCGCAGCACATTGTCCTGGGTAAGTGCATTGCCGGTGAAGTTGATGCGCCGCACATAGGCGCGCTTGCCAGCGTCGACGACGAACTTGACGTCCACCTTGCCGTCCTCCTTGACCTCCGGCACCCCGGAGGCGCTGGCGAAGGTATAGCCGGAGTTGCCGAAGGCGGCGGTGATGCGCTCTTCGGTGGCGGTGACTGCGGCGCGGTTGAAGATATCTCCCTCGCGCACCAGGAAAAGGCCGCTCACGAGGTCCGGATCGACGTCCGATACGTCGCCGATCAGCTTCACCTCGTCGACGGTATAGCGCTCGCCCTCCTTGACGTTGACGGTGATGTAGACGGAGCGCTTGTCCGGCGTGATGCTCACCTGCACGGAGCGGGCGTTGAACTCCACGTAGCCGCGGTTCTGGTAGTAGGCCTCCAGCTTCTCCAGGTCGCCCTGCATCTTCTCGCGCGAGTACTTGTCCTTGCCGCGGATGAAGGACAGCAGCGTCGGGTGCTGGAGTTCGAGGGGGGCGAGCAGCTCCTCCTGGCTGAAGATCTTGGTGCCGACGAAGTTGATGTGGCGCACGCCCGAGCCCTTGCCTTCGTCGATCTCGATCTTCACGTCCACGCGGTTGCGGGGCAGGCGCTTGACGCTGGCGTCGATGGTGGCGTCGTAGCGGCCCTGGGCGAAGTAGGAGCGTTCGAGTTCGATGCCGATGCGCTCCAGGGTGGCCTGCTTGAAGATCTCGCCTTCGCGCAGGCCCGCGTCGCCGAGGTTCTTGAGCAGGTCCTCGCTCTTGATGGCCTTGTTGCCGTCGAGCTCGATCTCCTCGATGGCGGGGCGTTCCTTGACGCGAACGATCAGCGTCGCGCTGGGGCGGGCGCCGGGGGCGGTGCGCTGGCCGGGCGTTTCCTCGCGCAGCATCTCGATGTCGTCGAAGTAGCCGGACTTGAATAGCACGCGGCTGAGCGCCCGGATGTCGGTGTTGTCCACGGTGTCGCCGACGTTCACCGGCAGCAGGTTGAAGACCGTGCCGGCGGAGACGCGCTGCAGGCCTTCGAGCTCGATGTCCGCGACCCGGAAGGGCGCGGTGCCGGTGGGCAGGTCCGCTACCTGGGCGGTCGCTGGCCAGGCAAGGGCGGCGGCAGCCAGAAGGGTCGGCCAGCGTTTCGAGTGGATCATCTCTTGCACCTCGCGCGTTTTCCGCAGAACGCCGGCCTCATAGGAACCAGCGGGTGATGTCGTTGTAGAAGGCCAGCAGCATGATGCTCGCGACGGCCGCGAGGCCGACGCGGGTGACCAGCGCTTCGATGCGCGCCGGGGTCGGCTTGCGGCGCGCCCATTCCATGGAGTAGAGCACGATCTGACCGCCGTCGAGCATGGGAATCGGCAGCAGATTGAGGACGCCCAGGCTGATCGACAGCAGCGCCAAGAGCGACAGGAACTGGCCGAGGCCGGCGCGGGCGGTGTCGCCGACCACGACGGCGATGGTCACGGGGCCGGAGAGATTCTTCGGCGAGACGGTGAGGGTGACCATCTTGCCGAGCAGCTCGACGGTGAGGAGGGTGTTCGACCAGGTCTCGTCCAGGGAACGGCCGATGGCTGGCAGCGGGCCGTACTGCACAACGTGCTTGGCGAGCCCGGCGCGGGCACCGATGTAGCCGTATTGGGCGCCCTGGGCGTCGGTCCTGGCGCGCGGCGTGACGGGCACGATGATCTCGGCATCTGCGCGGCGCACGGCGAGGTCGATCCGCTCGCCCGGATGCGCAGCCACTTGCGCGGCGAATTGCTCCCAGCTCGCGACCGCTGTGCCGCCCACGGCGACGATGCGGTCCATGGCCTCGAGGCCGGCATGCGCGGCCGGATCGCCGTCCACCACGTCCCCGATCACCGCCGGGCGCAGGGAGGCGATGCCGAGCGCCTCGATGGTGTTCGGGTCGTCTTCGCCGCGCAGCCAGTCCTCGATGGCGATGCCGTGCCGCTGGGTGCCGCCGGGGACCTTGGTCTGCAACTCGATGAAGCCGGTGTCGCCGAGCCGATCCGCCAGTGCCAAGCTCACATCCAGCCAGCTTCGCGTGGGCCTGCCGTCCACCGCTACAACCTGCTCGCCGCCGCGCATCCCCGCCTCGTAGGCAGGGCCATCCTGGGCCACCGCGCCGACATAGGGCACTACCGTGGTGACCCCCACCACCGCCGCCAGCCAGTAGAGCAGGAACGCCAGCAGGAAGTTCGCGCCGGGCCCGCCGAGGGCGATGGCGATCCGCCAGTTCGGCGCCAGCCGATCGAACGAAAGCTGCGCTAAGCGCGGGTCGGCCGGAACATGCGCCGCGGCATCCGGATCCCGCCGGTCGTACATCCGCACATAGCCGCCAAGGGGCAGCGCGGCGATCGCGAACTCGGTGCCGCGCCGGTCGCGCCAGGACACGAGGGGCTTGCCGAACCCAACGCAGAAGCGAACGACATGGACGCCGCCGAACCGAGCGACGAGGTAGTGGCCACCCTCGTGGAACGTCACCAAGACGCCGATGGCGATCACGAGAAACAGCAGGTGGTAGAGCACATCCATCAAGCACGCTTTGACCCGGCGCACCGGGGCGTAGTTCAGGCCATCATAGCAGCCCGACGGCTCCGACCGACCTCTTCCACACGGGGACACCTCTTCCACACGGGGACACACGCCGTACGCTCCCCTAGTCGACATCGGCTCGATAGCAGCGCCGGGATGGCTTCTCCTACGAGGACTCGCGCCACTCCCCGCCCAGTCGACGTTGCGTGGGTGGCAACCTGAATGCGCCTGTCCAGCCGGAACGCGCTAAGAAAAACGAGGAGTCCCAGCCACGCACGGGAGAAGCCGAACGCCGGAGCAGCCGAGGGCCGACGTCGGCTTTAGGGAGGCGGTCGAACAAGGCGAGAACTCGGGCGTGCGAGGTGCGACTCGCCGCGACCGCGCGGCTCGCATGGCCTTGATGCCGAGCAAGTAACCGGCCGTCCGCAGTAGCCGTGCATGGCGGATTCGCGCCGCAGAATCCCGGGAAGAGGAGAGCCTGCCCGTCGACAGCGAGCTCAGACCGGGAGCGGGTCCCCTCGGACCTTCAACCCACGTGCGCCAAACCACTCCCGGAGTCGCTCCGCCGTGCCATACGCCAGCCGCGGCCTAGCCATCGCGGCAACCCGCGCGGCCCAGCGCATCGTCTCAGCTTTCGGGGGTACGTCGTGCGCCTGCTCCGCCTCCGCCATGCCGCGTAGCATGTCGACGTACTCACGCAGCGTCAGCCCGATCCGCAGAGCCCTACCCTCTGAGTCGCTGGCGTCCGCCACGCCGATGTGCGCCTCAGCCTCGGACGCGTCTGGCTCCGCCGATAGCCTGCCGCTCCCGCTGCCGGACTTCGCGATACCCGACAGGACCGGAGCCAAATACTCCTCCAGCGCACCCGCGCTATTCTCCCGCACCCGCTCCGCCAAGGATGTGAAGGCGCACTCCTCGGCCCGGCGGGCAATCCGCGCCCGCACGGGGTTTAGGTCCACGTACGCCATCGCCGCGATCACCGCCTCCTGGCCAAGCAGTGCCCCGCTGTAGAAGCGCTGCTCGAAAAAGTGCCCCTTGCAGCCGTCCTCTCGGTTCGCGCGGACAGCGATCGGCTGTTTAAGGTGCTTCATGAACCCCGACAGAGAGCCCAGCGCCTGCCGCGCCGCTGCCAGCCGGTCGGTGCAGTCAAGCAGCAGCTCGATGGCCTCCGCCTTGCGGTCCTCGCGCACGTCGCCAGCCTCCCGCGGCGGGTAGGCCTCCACCCAACGCCGCGCCACCTCCTCGTCACTCCAAGCTTCACACGCCTTAGGATCGTGATGCAGCACGAGGTGGAAGTGGTTGTCCATCACCGCGTAGGCATCCACCTCCACGGCGAACAGAGGGGCCAGCTGCCAGATACGTTCCACGAGCCAGCCCTTGCGGTGGGAGCGGTCAAGGCCCGTGACAGGATCCAGCCCGCACAGCCACGACTAGCGCACGCAACGCGACACGATGTGGTAGGTACAGGCACTCTCGCTATCGACCAGCAGCCGGCGGGGCATCGTCATTGGGACGATCCGTTCGTTCGTTGGTGGGAACCACCTTGGTTCCTCCGAATCCGAGGCGCAAGTAGAGATCGCCCCGTCCGAGCCGCTGATTTCGCCTCGAGTTCCCCGCTGAAGATGCCCATTCAACGGTAGGGAGATCACCCATACGACTTGTAGGAAGCTGCGGAGTGTGTCCGCTTAGGAAGGCGTCTCCGCTTAGGAAGGCGTCCGCTTAGGAAGGCGAGTTCGGCGCGGCCATGCTGCGGTTGCCGTCGCTAGGAGAGCAGCGGCGCCACGAGCGCGTAGGCCGGCGCCGCCGCAAGCAGCGAGTCGACCCGGTCCAGGACGCCGCCGTGGCCCGGCAGGATGCCGCCGGAGTCCTTCACTCCGCGCAGCCGCTTGAGCAGGCTCTCGAAAAGGTCGCCGGTGACGGTCAGCACCGTCAGCACGGCGGCGACGGCCAGCCACGGGCCAAGGCCGCCTTCGAGCACCAGACTGCCCGCAATGCCCCAAGCGATCAGCGCCAACGCGCCGCCGGTGGCGCCTTCCCATGTCTTGCCCGGGCTGATGCGCGGCGCGAGGCGGCGGCGTCCGAACCGGCGCCCGACGAAGTAGGCGGCGGTGTCGGCGGCGGTGGTGCCGACGAATAGCCAGATGATCAGCAGCGGGGCATCCGCGCCAGACGCCATGCTGATCGACACCAGCGCGAGCCAAGCCGCGGCCAACGCCAGAGCGCCGGCGACCAGCGCCACCGGCTTCGCGCGCAGGGCTTCGGCCGCGCCGGGATGCGCGACCGCGCCCAGCGCGGCGAGCCAGAACGCGCAAGCCGCCCATAGCGCCGCCCGCCACCAATCCGGCACGAGCCACAGCACCGCGACGATGCCCGACATCGCCGCGAGGCAGGCGACGGCCACTGGCCGGCTCGTCACGCCGGCCAGCCGCACCCATTCATACGCCGCAATGAGTACCACGACCAAGAACAGCGCGGCCAGCCACGGTGCCGGCATGAACAGCACGGCGGCAAGAGCCGCCAGGCCGAGCACCAGAGCCGACGCGATGCGCTGCGCGAGCATGCCGGGCGGCGTCAAGCGCCGCGCCGTTCGCGACGCCCGAAACGCCGCTGCCTCGACGCGAAGTCCGCGAAGGCACTATCGAGGCGGCGCTCGTCGAAGTCCGGCCAATGGTCGGCAGTGAAATAGAACTCGGTGTAGGCGAAATCCCAAAGCAGGAAGTTGCTGATCCGCCGGTCGCCGCCCGTGCGGATGCACAGATCCGGCGCCGGCAGGTCGCCGAGCGACAGCATGTCGGCATACCGGGCCTCGTCGATGGCCTCCGGCTCGAGTTCGCCATCGCGCACCGCCGCCGCCAGCCGCTGCGCCGCCCGCACGATGTCCCAGCGCCCGCCGTAGTTCACCGCGATGGACAGGTGCAGGTCGCCGTTGCCCGCCGTCATCTGCTCGCCGCGCCGCATCAGCGCCTGCAGGTCGTCCGGAAACCGCGTCTGATCGCCGATGAAGCGCAGCCGCGCGCCCCTGCGGTTCAGTTCCTCCAAGTCTTCGCGCAGCACGCCGCGCATCAGATCCAGCAGCAGATTGACCTCGCGCCGCGGTCGCTGCCAGTTTTCCGTGCTGAATGCGAACAGCGTCAGACACTCGACGCCGCGATCCGCACACGCCTGCGCGACGCGCCGGACGTTCTTCGCCCCGGCTCGATGCCCGGCCGCACCCGGCAGGCGTCGCGCCCGCGCCCAGCGATGGTTGCCGTCCATGACGATGGCCACATGCCGCGGACAGGCATCCGCCACGCCCGCGGTGGCGGTCACCAGCGAAAGCTTCGGTTGGGACATGTCTCGGCTAGGCCTCTGCCGCATGGCTCGACTCTAGCCCAAGTCGCACCGCTCCACGGTCCCCTAGATGCGTCAATTCTGTGCAGTTTCTCCGCCGGCGGCACGCCGAGAGGTTGCGGCCACGTCGGTTCCTAGAATCGCCGCCCTCCGCAACCGAAGGGCCAGTCCAAGGATGACCGACAGGACCGCAGACAACGGCATCAACGTTGCGGGGGGCGGCCCGGTCGGCGTGATGACGCGAACCCCGCGGCGGGCGCCCCGTTGCGGCTAGGCGGCGGCGCCCTCGAACAGGTGCGGCAGGTAGCGTCTCGCCCGTTCCAGGAGTTCGTCTTCCCGGGTCTTGCGCGTGGGCTGGAACAGCGTCCGATGCCGCAGCTAGCGTCCCGTCTGCAAAACAGGTGACTGATTGGACGCAGCTGAAACCGCCACCTCGGGCGGCAAGTCGAGGATGTGCCGTCTCTTGAACAAGCACTTGCGTTGGATCTTGTCGCGGATTGGACTGCAAGTCATGCGTCATGTAAGGTCAATTCCGAGACGGCACACTAGCGCCACGGGCGCTTCACCCGGCGTCGCCGGCCGTCACGCGGTCGTTGCCCACAGGACGGTGGCCGTTGATCCAATTCGCCAGTTCATCGGGCGTCCCGAGATCGAGCGCCTGGCGGCGACCACAGCAATTCTGCATGGCGGCGCCGCGATGTGCGGGGCCGTGCTTCTTCATCAGGGCGAGGATGCGGCTGGCGGCGCGGGGTCTTGCATGAGCGCGTCCAAGTCGCCCTTCAAGCCGCGCAGCAGGTCGCGCCACGCGGCATTGCGCCTCGCCTACATGGCGAGCGGACCGATGGCATGGGCGACCTTATCGCGCTCAAGCATCCGACGGCCAGAATACCGCTGAGCGGCCAAGCGAGCCTCAGCCGGATCACTCAATCGGATGGCCGATGGTCGCCTTCCCCTAGTTGCGGCTCAAGGGCCGACGAGCTCCCCGAACCAAGGCAAGGCGAGCGCCGCGGGCGGGGCGCTGCGTACCCGGATTTCGACCGACGCCAGCGTACCCGGGGTGATCGTCAACTCTTCGCCGCGGCGAGAGGTCCAGTCGAAGCCATTGGCCGACCGAGGATTGGGGACCAGGGCGACGCGGCCGGGATACGGCGGACCCGCCGCGGAGAACGTCGCGGCAAGGTCCTGATTCTGCAAGGCGGCAGCCATGCCGGTTGGACTGGCAGGGAATTCCGAAAGGCTCTGCACCGTGCCGATCATGGCACCGAAAGTCTCCCGCCGGGCGGTGCTTGGCGAGACCAGCACCGGCATCCCTGGCGTCACCCGCTTGCCGTCTGCGGGCGAGACGTAGATCAGCACGTCGAGACCCTCTTCGCCAATCTCGATACTGAGCACAGGTTCCCCAGGCGCAAGAGTCGCACCGACTTGGGACTTGATCTCCGTGACCCGGCCGGCGGCGGTGCTGCGCACGCGCCAAGTCTCGATGATTGCATCGAACTCGTTCACGCGGCGCTCGGCATCGAGGTACTGCGACCGGGCATCGGCGATGGCCGCCCGCTGCAAGCTGCGGCGGCGCAGTTCGCCGGCTTCCATCTCGTCGCGCCGCCGCATGACGTCGAACAGGCTGCGCTGCGCGCTGTCGAGCGCTTGGGCGCTCGCCTCGATGGCGGTCTGGCTGACGGCGCCGTCGGCGGCGAGCTGTTCGATGCTGGCGAGGCGCGAGCGCGAGCGCTCGACGATTTGCTGGCCGGCCTCGGCCAGGGCGTCAAGCCGCTGCCTCTGCTCTTGCACGTTCTGTTCGAAAAAGTCGTTTTCCTCCGCTGCCGCGGCTTCCTGGCTGTCCAGGAACTGCAACCGTTCCGCCGCCGTGGCCACCGCGCTGCGATGGCGTTCCATCACTTCGACATCGAACGTCTCTGCCACCACATCGCCCACCTCCAGCATGTCGCCGACTTCGGCCGCGATGCGCCTGAGTTTGCCTCTGGAGGTGGAGACGACATCGAGGACCTGGCCGCCGCGACTGAGAAAAATGCCATCTGCTCGCACGTAGGTTGCTACTTCGCCCAGGAAAGACCAGGCCACTACGGTCGTCAGCAATGCGGTGAGGCCGGCGAGCGCAAGCCATGCCTTGGGCGTGGTCACCGTGAGAACCCGATCCAGCCGTTCCGGCGTGGCGATCGTCCCGGTCAATGCCTGCTTCGCTGTTTCGGACATGGCAAGGATGGTACCGGGTGGGCTGCATCGACGCGAGCCGGAGACCGCTCGTGGCGACCGCAGCACGTCGGCAGCTCAGGTTCCCACCAGCTGTCGCGTGGCGAGGGCCGCGAACATGCCGCCCGCGCGCATCAGTTCCGCATAGCTCCCGCTCTCGACGATGCGGCCTTTGTCGAGCGCGTAGATGCGGTCCACATGGCGGATGGAACTGAGCCGGTGGGCAATCACGAGGCGAGTGATTCCGAGGTCCTTGAGCGATGCCTGCACGCGGTCCTGCGAGCGGTTGTCGAGTGCGCTGGTCGCCTCGTCGAATAGCAGGATCCGCGGCTTCAAGGCCAGCGCCCGGGCGATGAGGAGGCGTTGTCTCTGGCCAGCGGACAGGCTCGCCCCGCCTTCCGGCAGGCGCGTGTGCATGCCCATCGGCATGGCATGGATATCATCATCGATGGCAGCGGCACCCGCCGCCGCCCACGCTTCGTCGAGAGTCAGCGGGGCGGTGCCGGCGATGTTCTCGTAGATGCTGCCAGCCATCACCCGACTGTTCTGCAACACCACGCCCAGCCGCCCCCGCACGGCGTGCAGGTCGAGACTCGAGAGGTTGTGGCCATCGAGGAAGACGGTGCCTGCGCTCGGATGCTCGAAGCCGAGCAGTAGCGCGAACAGCGTGGACTTGCCGCATCCGGACGGGCCCACGAAGGCCACATAGTCCCCCTGCGGGACTCGGAACGCGATGTCCTCCACCGCGTTGGGGGCGTCCGGCGCGTAGCGGAAGGTGACGTCGTCGAACTCGATGTCGCCCTTGAGATCACCAGGGTCTATGCCGTGGCGGGGCTCCGGCGCGGTGTCGAGAATCGGCCGCAGCCGCTCGATGGCGGGCACGATGCTGGTCAGCGAGGTCGCCGTGGACGTGAGCGAGCTGACGGCTGCGCTGAACTGGCCGAAGGCGGCGTGGAAGGAGAGGAACATCGCGAGATCGAACGCCTCCGCATCTCGCTGCAGCAGGGCGGAGGCGATCGCGAAGATGCCGGCCAACGTAAGCGGCTGCGCCGCAGCCAGCAAGGCATCGGCGCCTGCTCCCCAGTTCTGGCTGGCGAGAGTCTCTCGGCGCCAGCTGCCGTACCGGTGCGCCCAGCGGTCCAGTGCGAGGCTCTCGGCGTTGGCGACGCGCAGCTTGGCAAGACCGCGAAGCATCTGGAAGACAAAGCCGGAGAGTTCGCCAGCCTGCTGCTGCGCACGTCGCTCGTGACGCAGCTTGCCGAGCGCGAGCAGCCACACCGCCGCGGACTGCGCGAGCAGCAGCACGGCCACCAGGATTGCCATCTGCCAGCTCAGGTAGAACAAGACCGCGAGGCTGAAGATCGACGAGAAAACCCCCATCGTGACCGCCGCGCTTGCGGTGGCGACTGTCTGGCAGATCTGGCGGGTACCGCTCGCCCGCATTGCGAGGTCACCCGCGCTGTAGTCGCGGAAAAAGCCGATCGGCAGCGACATCACGCGTCCCCACACCGCATTCGCGGCGCGGTCGTCGAACCGGCTCTGGACGCGGAGCATGGCGAGGGCGCGCACCACCTCGAAGACCCCGGCACCCAGCGCCACCGCCACTAGTGCGCCAATCACCGCGAACCAGCCAGCCGCCTCGCCGCGCGGCACCACCTCGACGAGGAACTGCCCGGTGACGATGGGAGCGACCATCGCGGCGAGACTGGCGAGAACCGTGCTCAGGATGATGGTGCGGAAGTCGGGCCAGCGGCCATGCAGGGCGAACCGCACCAGTTGCGCCATGCTGCGCACCGCCTCGGGCAAATGCGGATAGAACACGACCGCCTGCCGGTGGATGGCGGCGGCCACGCGCGCGTCCACGCGCGTGGCGGCACCGCTGGCCGGATCCACGGCTTGGTAGCTCCCCGCATCGTCGGACAAGAGCGCGATCTGCGCCTCTTCACCGATGCGGCTCTGGCTGCGGTCGCCGCCGTCCGCACGGCGGTCCCGGAAGCCGACCATCGATGTGCCGGCCCTCTTCCACCATGCGTCGCCCAGCGTCACGAAGCGCATGTGCATCCGGCCTCGACCGGCCAAGGCCCTGAGAGTGCCCGCGGAGTCCGCAGCGGCACGAGCGCCATCGGCATCGAGGGCGACGCCCAAGGATTCGGCAACGAGTCGCGCCGCGTCGACCGGCGATGGACGCTCCGCGGCGCCCGGTTCGGCTGGCTGCTTGGGTCGCAGGACCGCACCGAGGGCATCGAAGGCGCCCGCCGCGGATGCTTGACGTGCCCGTGTCGCCGCGATGCGTCGCTCGGAGTCGCTGCTCGCGTCCGCCTTGTCGGCAGCGGCGGCAAGCCGGAGCACCAGCGTGCCGAAGCTGTCGAGCGCTGGCCAGAGACGGCCCGAGAGCAGAGCGGCGGGCGTGTACATCGCCGTGACCTGCGTGTCCTCGTCCGCGACAAGCCATGTTCGCTCGGTCATCGGCAGCAGGTGGCCGGCAGGGACCGCAAGCCTGTCGCGGCGCTCGAGATAGCGCAGTTCTGCCGCAGCCGTCACCCAGATCACGTCTCGATGCTGTGCCGTCAGGATGGCGCCGGCGGGGATGGGCACATGCGGATCGGCTTCGAGCAAATGCGTGTGGCGCGGCGCCGCTCGCTCGCGAGCCGCAAAGCCGGCGAGCCGCTCGACCCACTTGTCCACCCAAACCGTGGCGGCGAGGTCGAACGACTTGTCGTCGATGCCGGCTCGTTCGCCGCGAACGACCACGGCGTCCTGCGACGGCACGGCGAGCAAGCACATTCGGGCGCCCTCGCCGGCCGTGCTTGGATGCGGCGCGGGCGGCAGCACGGCCCAGGGCGCGCTCCCGAACGCGAGTTCGCCCACGGGGATGCGGGCGACGAACCGCCGTCGCCCGACCGCTTCGCCCTGTCTCGACTCGACCGCGAATACATCCAGATGACCGCGTTCAACGAAATGAACCCGTTCGGGCTCGTCGAGCATGAACGGGCGATTCGCACCGATGCGCTCGTGGGTGCCGCGCAGCCGGTCCGCCACCGAGGGTTCCGTCATCGTCAATCCGTCTTCACCAACGTGGCGTAGGGGGCATCGACCTCGGCGATGAGTTCCTCGTGCGTACCCCGCTGGACGATGCGCCCGCGCTTGAGCACGACGATCTCGTCGGCGTCGCGCACCGTGCTCAAGCGATGCGCGACGATCAGGCACGTGCAGCCGCGCCGGCGCAAGCGGTCGTCGACCTCGAGCTCCGTCACCGGGTCGAGGGCGGCGGTCGCCTCGTCCAGCACGAGGATGGCAGGATTGCGCGTCAGCGCCCTCGCGAGTTCCAAGCGTTGACACTGGCCGCCGCTGAGATTGCGGCCGCCTTCGTCGATCTCCATGTCGTAGCGTTGGGAATGCGACGCCACCAGGTCGTGGAGCCGCGCATCGCGCAAGGCACGTATGACGGGCCGTTGATCGATGGTCGTGTCCCAGAGCGTGACGTTGTCCCACACCGTGCCGCGGAACAGCATGATGTCCTGGTCCACATGGGCGACCGTGTCGGCCAGGCGGCTCGCCGAAATCCCCTCTAGCGCCTCGCCATCGATGCGGACGGTGCCGGACCAAGGCGTCAAGAGTCCGCACACCAGCTTGGCGATGGTGGACTTGCCGCTTCCGGAGGCGCCGACTAGCGCGACGCGGCGCCCCGGTTGGATCAGGAGGCTGAAGTCCTCGATGAGCGGAGGTTCCGTGGCGCTGTAGCCGAAAGTCACGTTGTCGAGTTCCACGACGCCCCGCGCCGGCGCCGCATCTGCGTCGGCGCGGGTTTCGAGTGCCCGCTGCGCGCGTGGGTCAGGCGCGTAGTTCAGAACGTCGTCGAGCCGAGCGAGGACGCCCTTGATCGCTTGCAGGCTGGCGCCGAACTGCAGCAGTCCTTCCACTGGCTGGCGAAAGCTGTGGGCCAGTATCTGGAAGGCGACTACGCTGCCGATGGTCATGGCGCCGTCGAGTACGCGCAGTCCGCCAAGGCCCAGCACTGCGGCCACCGAGAGTTGCGAGAGCACGACGGGCGCCGTGCCTACCATCGTCTCGATGATCCCGCTGCGATGCTGCTCTTTGAGCAGACTCGTCTGCAGACCTGCGCGACGGGCGAGAAAGTCGTCCTCGGCGCCAGTGCCGCGGAGCGTCTCTATGGCCTGGATGCCGCTGAAGGACGCCCCGGCCAGCAGGCCTCGATCCTTGACGATGTTGCGATGCACGATGTCGCGGCTGTTGGCCGAGAGGCGCATGATCGCCAGATTGACGGCGACAAAGCCCGTGACCGCGAGCGCCAGCCACGCGTCGTAGGCGAACATCGCGATGCCATAGACGAGCGCGGTGAGCAGGTTGACCGCGCTGACCGCCAGCCCGCTCGACAGCAGCGTCGCGATGCTGTCGTTGGATGCGATGCGAGTCGCCAGGTCGCCCAGACTGCGTTGGCCGAAGAACTGCATGGGCAGACTGACGACATGCCAGAGGAAGCGAACGGAACCGGCCATGGCGAGCTTGGTCGCCATGCGCGCCAGCATGGTGCGTTGCAGCCAGATGAGCGATGCTTGGACCACGGCGACAGTCAGGAGGCCAATCAGCAGCGGTGCCGCCCAGGCAACGGTATTGCGAATGAGCACGTCGTCGATGAACACTTTGAGAAGGGTCGCCAGGGCGAGGCCCGGAACCACCATCCCCAGCGTCGCCAGCACAGCGAATGCCAAGGGCCACCATGTCGCGCCGAGCCGCGCCCGCAAGCCGGCGAAGACGCTCGGCGGACGGCCAGCACGACGAAACTCGGGTCCCGGTTCGAAGACGAAGCAGAAGCCGCAGAATCCTTGGTCGAATTCCTCGACGGGAATCCTTGCCGGTCCCGATGCCGGGTCGTTGATGAATGCGTACTTGCCCCGAAAGCCCTCGACCACCAGGAAGTGGTTGAACGTCCAGAACACCATCATCGGAAAGGGCAGGCCAAGGGCTTGTTGCCGGGACACGCGAAAGCCCTTGGCGACCAGCCCGTGTTGCCGGGCTGCGCGCATCACTGCCGCAGCGTTGGCACCGTCGCGGGAAACGCCGCATTCCACGCGCAGGATTTCCAGCGGCACCCACCGACCATAGTGCGCCAGAATCATGCCGAGACATGCCGCCCCGCACTCCACCGCCTCCATCTGCAGCAGCGGCGGAACGCGCCGCCGCTTTGCGGCCTTGAGGTTGGGCGGAGACTGGCGGGCGGGACTCACAGGCTGCCGATTGGCGTGCTGGGCACCGCGGCCGTCCGCAAGCTAGGTGCTCGGCGCGTCGCCAAGACTATCTCCCAAGCGGCCAGCATAGGACTCCGAGCTGACAGGAAAGACCGCCACGGCGCGTTCGGGCAGTTGCCTCGCGCCCCCAAACCGAGCTGGAAGTCCGCGTCGCGAAACGGCGCAGGCTCCTACGGACCGTTCAGTTGCAGAGCGCGCAGGGCATGGTGACGTTGTGGATCGGGCAGAGACTCGGGCCATCGTCGTCGCCGTCGTCTACCCCGCCGCCGACGACTTCGACGGCTTCCTCTTCATCAACGGGCTCGGCGTCATTGTTCCGGACATCTCCCGCATCGTTCATCGCGTCTCTCCAAGTTTCTCTAACCATGTACGGAACGTATCATCATGGTGTCTATGTCGTCAACCAAGTGCGCGGATCAGGCAGCGATGCCCTCGACGCGCACGGCAAGCAGTGCATCGGGCCGAGGACACGGCGAATGGCATGTCGGCGAGGACGGCCCTCAGGAAGCGGGCCGGGCTTCACCACGCAGCGTTCTGCCGACCGGTGTCGGCGCGCCCCGAAGATCTGTCGTACACCCCCGCAACACAGAAAGGTTGCGACCACGCCGAGTGGTTCCTAAAATCGCCGCCCCCGATGGAAGGACCACTCCCGATGACCGACAGGACCGCAGACAACGGCGTCAACGTCGACGCGTTGCTCCAAGCACGCGAGGCCGTATCCGAGGCGCCCGAAGCGGCGCAGTTCCAATGGCGAGCGACTTGCGAGTGGCAGAACGGGACCCACAGCCGGTCGTCCGTGGAGGGCTATTTCGGCCTCGGCGACGAGCAAAGGCACAAGCGCGAGTTCAACTTCGATGCAGACCACCCGGAGACCTTCGCCGCCGAAGACAACGGCGCGACGCCCGTGGAGTACGTCCTCGTCGGCCTCGCCAGCTGCCTCACCGCCGGGGTGGCCTCGGTGGCGCAGAACCGCGACATCCAGCTGAACGCCGTGAAGGCGACGCTGGAGGGCGACATGGACATCCAAGGCATCCTCGGCGCCGACGCCGACGTGCGCAACGGCTTCAACGGCATCAAGGTGACCTACCAGATCGACGCGGATGCCTCGGCGGACGACATCGAGGCGCTGGTGGCGCAGTCGCAGAAGCGCTCCGCGGTCTACGACATCATCACCAACCCGACCAACGTGACGGTGGAAGTCGACCGGTAGGTCGAATCCGACCGGCAGGCTCGACAGCAGCACGACACACCGAATCCGCCATGCGGACCACCGACATCGCGGTGATCGGCGCCGGCCACGCCGGCCTCGCCATGAGCCGCCAACTCGACGCGCTCGGCATCGACCACGTCGTGCTCGAACGCGGCGCGGTGGCCAACTCCTGGCGCGCCGAACGCTGGGACTCGCTGCGCCTGCTGACCCCCAACTGGCAGTGCCGCCTGCCCGGCCACCGCTACCACGGCGACGACCCCGACGGCTTCATGGCGGCGGCGGAGCTGGTTTCGTTCATCGACGAATACGCCCGCCGCATCGCCGCCCCGGTACAGACCGACACGCCGGTGCTGGCGGTGAAGCACTCCCCGATGGGCTACTCGGTGCGCACGCCGCACGGCGACTGGCGCTGCCGCGGTCTCGTGCTGGCAAGCGGCGCCTGCAATCTTCCAGCCCTGCCGAGAGCGAGCGCCGATCTGCCGCCGGGCATCGAGTCCGTGCCCGCCATGGACTACAAGAACCCGGACAGCGTCCCTCACGGCGGCGTACTGGTGGTCGGCGCCTCCGCCACCGGCCTGCAGATCGGCGAGGAGTTGCTGCGCGCCGGCCGCGACGTGACGCTGGCCGTCGGCGAGCACGTCCGACTGCCGCGCCTGTATCGCGACCGCGACATCCAATGGTGGCTCGACCGGACCGGTCTCCTGGATGATCGCTACGACGAGATCGACGACATCGTGCGCGCCCGCAACGTGCCGTCGCCGCAGCTCGTCGGCACGCCTGAGCGCAAGACCTTGGACATCAACGCGCTCAGCGATGCGGGCGCGCGCCTGGTCGGCCGATTGATGGGCTTCCGCGACGCCAGGGCGCAGTTCTCCGGCTCCCTGCGCAACGTCTGCAAGCTCGCGGACCTCAAGATGAAGCGCTTGCTGAATGGCATCGACGAGTGGATCGAGGAGCGCGAAGGCGAGGCCCGCGGCGGCGAACGGCACCCCGACACCGTCGTTCCCGATGCCCCCAGCCTCGGCTTCGACCTCGCCAAGGAGGGCATCCGCAGCGTCCTGTGGGCGACCGGCTACCGGCCGGACTATTCGTGGCTGAACGTGCCGGTGCTCGATCGCAAGGGCCGCCTGCGGCACGACGGCGGCGTGGTGACCGGCGCCTCCGGCATGGTCGCCCTCGGCCTGACATTCCTGCGTCGGCGCAAATCCAGCTTCATCCACGGCGCCGAAGACGACAGCCGCGACCTCGCCGCGCACCTCGCGGCGCATTTGGGCGCTCGAACGGCCAGCGCTGCCTAGCCCGGGAACTGCCGGGTCTTTCCACGCGCGTCAGCAACCCGTGACCGAGTTGACCGCGCCGACCAGCGCGTCCACAAGCCGCGTCGCCTCGCCGTCGGACAGCGTGAACGGCGGGCCGAGCACCACGATGTCCCGCACTTCCCCCGTGCCGCCCGGATAGACCGCCACGCCGCGGGAGAACGCCTCGCCGGTCACCCGGCTCGTCACCCGGGCGCTCTCCGGGTAGCGCTCCAAGGTCTCCCGATCGGCCACCAGCTCGAGCGCCAGCAGCAGCCCGCGCCCGCGCACCTCGGCAACATGCGGATGGTCGTCGAACGCATCGCTGAGCGTCGCCTTGAGCGAGGCGCCGAGCCGCGCCGCGCGCGCCACCAGATCCTCTTCGGAAAGAACGCGCAGCACCGCATCCGCCGCCGCGCAAGCCGTCGGATGCGCCGCGAACGTGTGGAACATCACGTTCAGCCCAGCCGCCTCGATCGCGGCGCCGACCGCCTCCGTGGCGAACACCCCGGTGATGGGCGCGTAGCCGCCGGCCAGTCCCTTGCCGGCCACCACCACGTCTGCCGGCACGGACCAGTGGTCGAGGCCGAACGCGGCGCCGGTGCGGCCGAAGCCCGTCATCACCTCGTCCGCCAGCAGCAGGATGTCGTGCGCGTCGCACAACGCGCGCACCCTGGGCCAGTAGTCGTCCGGCGGCACCAGCGCCCCGCCACTGGCACCGACGATGGGTTCCGCCAACAGCGCCGCCACCCGGGCCGCTCCCTCGCGCAGGACGACCTCTTCGAGCGCCCGCAGGCAGTAGTCCGCGACATCCGCTTCGGGGCAGCGCAGCGGATACGGCGCGGGAACATGCGGATAGGCCGGCAGGGCTCGCTCGAGTCCGCGCCGCCGCGCCGCATGACCGCCGACCGCGGCGGTGGCCAGCGTGGTGCCGTGGTACGACGGCGTGCGGCCGATGATTCTGTTCTTGTCCGGCAGCCCGCGCGCCGCCTGGTACTGCAGCGCGATCTTCATCGCCGTCTCGACGCCTTCGGATCCGCCGCAGGTGAGGTGCATGCGCGTCAAGTGCGGCGGCAGCCAGTCGTTGCGCAGGCGTTCGAGCAAGCGCTCCCGCTCCGGCGTCAGCCACGGCGGCACGGCATACGAGCAGTCCCGCGCCGCCCGGGCGATGGCGTCCGCCACCTGCGCCCGCCCGTGGCCGATATTCGCGGCGATGGCCCCGCCCGCGGCATCGAGAATGCGGCGCCCGTCGGCCGTATGGAGTTCGTTGCCGACGGCGCGAACGACCTTGACCGGCTGCATCGCCGAGAACGAGAACGGCCATGGCACGCTCGGAACACCTTCCCGGCGCCGCTGCGCCGTCCCGCGCCCACCATCCGACACTGCTGCTAGACTCCATCGAACCGCCTCCGGGAGCATAAGCGAGCGGCGGCGTCATTCCCAACGGGCGCGGAGGGCTTGCGATGGCCGCACGGGCGAAGGTGGCAAGGGTGGAGGGCATCGAGCAGGAGCGCGTAACTGCTTGGGCGGCGGAGCGCATCGACGGCCTCGAGCCGCCGCTCGCGTTCGAACTCATCGCCGGCGGCCACTCGAACCTCACCTACAAGTTCACCGATGCGGCCGGTGCCGCCTACGTGCTGCGCCGGCCGCCGCTCGGCCATGTGCTGGAGAGCGCCCACGACATGGGCCGCGAGCACCGCATCATCTCGGCGCTGATCGACACCGACGTACCCGTACCGCGCACCCACGGCCTGTGCGAGGATGTCGACGTCAACGGTGCGCCGTTCTACCTGATGAAGTTCGTCGAAGGCGTGGCACCGCACGAGCCGGAGATGGCGAAGACCATCCCCGAAGCCGAACGCGCCAGCGCCGGCGAACACATCATCGACGTGCTCGGGACGCTCCATCTGATCGACCCCGACGACGTCGGCCTCGGCACGCTGGCGCGCAAGGAAGGCTACGTCGCCCGCCAGCTCAAACGCTGGAAGCAGCAGTGGGAGGCCACCAAGACCCACGAGATCCCGGATATGGAGGAGAGCTGCCGCCTGCTGCACGAGAACGTGCCGGAGCAGATCGGCTCGGCCATCGTCCACGGCGACTACCGCATCGGCAACATGCTCATCGACCGCGGGCGCATGTCGGCGCTGCTCGACTGGGAGCTGTGTACGCTCGGCGATCCGCTCGCGGACCTCGGCTATCTGCTCAACAACTGGGTGATGCCCGGCGAGCGGGGCGCGGAAGGCAGCCCCACGGGCGTCGGCGGGTTCCCGAGCCGCGAACATATCTGCGAGGTCTACGAAAACCGCACGGGGCGCGATCTCGCCCGTATCAACTACTACCGCGCCTTCTCCCACTGGCGCCTAGGCGCCATCGCCCAAGGGGTCTACAAGCGCTATCTGGTCGGCGCGATGGGCAAGAACCGCGACTTCGACCTGGAGAAGTACAAGCAGAGCATCCACCAGCGAGCCGCGGACGCACTGCACCTGCTCACGTCCTGACCTCTCGAAAGGTGGCTTGTCGAAGAGGGTTAAAGCGGCGTGCCAGCGGCCCCGAAGGGCCGCTGGAAGCAACTCGAGTCAGGAGAGGAAGGGGAGGGAAGAACGCACGCGAGGGAGGTGCATGCGCCGATTGCCGAGTTGCTGTACACGCCAAAAGCTCATGTACAAGGAACGTATAGGACAAGATTGGACGCTGTCAAGTGTTTTTTTCACTTTTTCGATGCCCCGGAACCCTCAGTTGGCCGTCTCCAGCAACCCGTGGCGGGCGACCTGCTCCGCGAGCGCACTCTCCAACTGCGCCCTGGCCACCCCAACCCGCTCGGCGACCATCCGGTGTTCCTCCTTCCTTGCGCCCTCCGCAACCCCTGCGCCACCACCCGCCCCGCAGCGATTCGCGTGTTCCGCAAAGGCGTTGAGCTGGCCGATCAGGTCCACCAGCTCCGCGGGACACTCGCAGCCGGCGCGGGACGCCATGAGCGCGATGTGCAGCAGCTCTTCCTCCGCGAACCGGCGACTGCGATCCGTCGCCGCGGGCGCCGCGGCCAAGATCAGCGCTTCCACCGCCGACCAGGCCGCGGGCCAGCGCAGCAGCGGCACATCAAGCGCCTCGAAGTGCTCGAGGTCCGCCGCCGTGGCGTACTTGAAGACCGCAATCAGCGCCGCATCCGGATAGATTTCGCTTACCAAATCAATCCTTTGCGGGTCAAGCGATGGGACATAGGCAACGGCGCAGTCGATGTTCGGACGCACGTCGTCCAAACGCAGATCGTCGATGCTGGCCCACTCCCCGACCACCTCCAGCCGCGCATCCTCGGCCTGCCGATAGGCTTGCACCAAAGCCCCGCCGACCAGCCCCACCCGCGCCGTCGCCGGGTCGAGCCGCGCCGCGCTACGCGGCCGCAGCCGTCGTTCGAGTTCGGCGACGGGCATATGGATGACCTGGCTGATCGGATGCCCTTGGTCAAGCAGCCCCTTGATCGTCGTCAGCCGCTGCACCTGGGCCGCGCTGTAGAAGCGAGTGTTCCCGGCCCTCTCGGCCGGCTCCAAGCCATAGCGCCGCTCCCACGCGCGCAGGCACTCCGGGGTGATCCCCGTACGCTTGGCAACCGCGCCGATCTTGTAGAGGTCGTCCAATGGCTTGTCCAACCCGAAGGCGGACAACGAACTATACTCCTCTGTACGCACGCTCTACAAGCATTCCGCGCCTCTAGACAGTGGCGTAGTCCAGCGCCTCCCCTCTTGCCCAAGTCTCGACGATCACCCGGGCGCACGCTTCGTCCTCCGCCAGCAGTCGGTTGCCGACCTTGACCGCCTCCGGCACCAGTGCCCGGTCTTCCGCCAGGTCCGCGAGCTTGAACGTCTGTTCGCCCGTCTGGCGAGTGCCGAGAATGTCGCCTGGGCCGCGCAGTTCGAGGTCCTTCTCCGCGATCTTGAAGCCGTCGTTCGACTCGCGGAGCATGCCCAGGCGCTCGCGGGCCACGGCGGAGAGCGGTGGCTCGTAGAGCAGGATGCAAGTGCTCTGCGCGGTGCCGCGGCCGACGCGGCCTCTTAGCTGGTGGAGTTGGGCGAGGCCCAAGCGCTCGGCGTTGTCGATCACCATGAGCGCGGCGTTCGGTACGTCCACGCCTACTTCGATCACCGTCGTGGCGACCAGCACGTCTACCGCGCCGGACTTGAAGTCGGCCATGGCCGCAGCCTTCTCCGGTGCCGGCAGGCGACCGTGGACCAAACCCAGCCGGACGCGGGCGGGGAGCGCAGCCTTCAGCTCCTCGAAAGTCGCTTCGGCGGCGTGCTGGGGCGTCTCTTCGTCCTCTTCGATCAGGGTGCAGACCCAATACGCCTGCTGCGCGGCAGCGCATAGGCGCACGACGCGGTCGATCACTTCCGGGCGCCGGGCCATGGCGGCGACGCGGGTGCGGATAGGAATGCGGCCGGGGGGGAGTTCGTCGATGGTGGAGACGTCCATGTCCGCATACAGCGCCATGGTGAGGGTACGCGGGATGGGGGTCGCGGTCATCACCAGCTGGTGCGGCAGGCGACCCTTGTCGCGCAGCTGCATGCGCTGATGGACGCCGAAGCGGTGCTGCTCGTCGATGATGGTGAGCGCGAGGTCCCGGAACTCCACGCCGGATTGGAACAGGGCGTGGGTGCCGACCACCACCTGGTCCAGGCCGTCGGCGGCAGCGGCGAGACGCGCGCGGCGCTCCGCGGCCTTCTGGCGACCGACGATCAGGCCCACGCCGATGCCGAGCGGCGACAGCCACTCGCTCATGGTCACGAAGTGCTGTTCCGCGAGGATTTCCGTCGGCGCCATGATCGCCGTCTGGCAGCCGTGCTCGGCGGCACGGATCGCCGCGAACGCCGCCACCACGGTCTTGCCGGCGCCCACGTCGCCTTGCAGGAGGCGCATCATGGGGCGCTCGGTAGCGAGGTCTTCAAGAACGTCGCGGGTCACTTGCGCCTGCGCCCGGGTCAGGCGGAAGCCCAGATTCGCCAGCAGTTCGCGGCCGAGCTGGCGATGCGGCGGCAGGGGCAGCGTGGTCTGCGCCTTGGCCAGGGCCTGGCGGCGCTTCAGCGTCAGGTAGTGGCCGATGAGTTCGTCGAGCACCACGCGGGCCCGTGCCGCGGCGAGCCGCGCCGCGTCGTTGCCATCCGGGCCATGGAGGTAGCGCAGGGCGTCCATCAGCGCCGGGAACTCGTGATCCGCCAAGCAGCTGAGCTGCACATCCGCGCAGCGCTCGAGCGCAGCAGCGATCCAAGAGCCGAGGCGCGGCGAGGCGATGCCCTGGGTGAGCCGATACACCGGCGTCAGCGCTGGCGCCGGCGGCGGCGGTTGGTCCGGGTACAGGCGGTATTCCGGATGCACCATCTCGAAGCCGGTGGGGCCGGCGCGCACTTCGCCGAAGCAGCGCAGCCACAGGCCCGGCGCCATGGCCGACCGCTGGCGGGACGAGAAGTGGAACAGCCGGATGCGCAGCAGGCCGCCGTCGTCGCGCAAGGTGGTGAGCAGCGACCGCCGTCGGCCATAGGTCAACTCGGTCTTGACGATCTGTCCGGTGACGAGGCATTCGCGGCCCGGCGCCAGCTCGTCGAGCGGCACCGAGCGCGTGCGATCCTGATAGCGGAACGGCAGATGCAGGATCAGCTCCCCCAGCGTGGCGATGCCGAGACGGGCGAGCTTCTCCGCGCTGCCGGGGCCGAGGCCGCGCAAGGCGGTGACGGGCGCTTCGAGCCCCGTAGCGGGCGTTCTGCTGGCCACGCGCTTCAGGCGCTGTCCGCGGCCTGTGCTACGCTGCCGAGCGCGTTTCGCTTCCCCGGCGGGTAGATACCGATGGCAGAGCAGCCGCTCGCGGCCGAACCGAAGATCGAGTGGCAGGACGGCGAGCTGCGCGTCTCGCTGCCGATGAGCGGCATGGTGCTCGACGCCAAGTGGCGGCCGAAGGCCACCACCGTGATCCGCATCCGCGAAGTCGGCACGGACGATTGGAGCCCCGGCTTCGAGACGCCCTTGAACGCCTGCACGTTCTCGGCGCTCAAACCCAACACCGAGTACGAGGTGGAGGTGCGGCAGAAGGATGCCGCTGGCAACGAGGGCCCGCCCGGCGCTATGCGCTTGAAGACGCACAGGCAGGAGTCGGCCGCCAACGTCATTCCCTTCCCTGAACGCTAGGCACGAACGCGGCTCGCCGTCGCAAGCGACCGAGGTCAAGCATCCGGCGTCGCAAGCGGCCTAGCCGACCGGTCGATCGACGCCCTTCACCGCCGGGATGGCGAGCAGCCGCTGGCAAACGCGGTCCAGATGGGCGCGGTCCAGTACCGAGAGTTCGAGGCGCACGCTCGAGAGGTCCGCGGAGCGCTCGTCCACGGCGATGTTGTCGATGCCGGCATCCACGGCGTTCGCCACCGCCGCCAGCTCCGCGATCACGCCCTTGCGGCGCTGCACGGCGATGTTCAGGGTCGTGCCGAACTCGCCCTCCGGCTTGTCCGCCCAGCGCGCCGGGATGATCTCCAAGGGTTCGCGGCGGCGCATCTCCTCGATGTTGTTGCACGCCTCGCTGTGCAGCACGAAGCCGCGCCCCGGCGTCATGTGGCCGACGATCTGGTCGCCCGGCACCGGGCCGCAGCAGCGGGCGTAGGTGATGACCAGGCCCTCGCCGCCGCGAATGGCGACCGGCCCGCCGCGGCGCACGTCCACGGCTTCGTAGTCGGGATTCTCTGCCGCCAGCAGGCGCTGCGCGACGACATAGGCCATCAGATTGCCAAGGCCGATCTGCTCGAGCAGATCGTCGAGGCGGCGCACGCCGAAATCGCGGAACACGCCGCGCAGGCGGCGGAAGTCGAGCGCCTTGATGGACGTATTGCCGTTGGCGAGGGAGCGGTCCAAGAGGCGGCGACCGAGGCGTACGGACTCGGAGCGCTGCTGCACCTTGAGCGCTTGGCGGATCGCCGAGCGGGCGCGGCTCGATACCGCGAACTCCAGCCAGGCCGGGCTCGGCCGTCCGTCCGGCGCGGTGATCACTTCCACCGTCTGGCCGGACTCCAGCTGCGTGGACAGCGGCGCCGGGGCCCGGTCCACTTTGCAGCCCGTGCAGTGGTTGCCCACATCGGTATGGACGGCGTAGGCGAAGTCCACCGGGCAGGCGCCTTGCGGCAGTTCGAAGATCTCGCCCTTCGGCGTGAACACGTACACCTCGTCCGGGAACAGGTCGATCTTCAGATTCTCGATGAACTCCAGCGAATTGCCCGCCCGCTGCTGCAGATCGAGCAGTCCGGCCACCCACTGCCGGGCGCGGTCGTGGCTGCCGGGAGCGGCGTCGTCGTTGCGGTACAGCCAGCGCCCGGCGATGCCGTTCTCGGCGATGGAGTCCATCTCCCGGGTGCGGATCTGCGCTTCGATGGGCACGCCCTGCATGCCGATCAGGTCCGTGTGCAGGGATTGGTAGCCGTTGGCCTTGGGGATGGCGACGTAGTCGTTGAAGCGGCTCGGCACCGGCTTGTAGAGATTGTGCAGCACGCCGAGGGCGCGGTAGCAGGTGTCCACCTGATCGACCACGATGCAGAAGCCGCACACCGCCATGATGTCCGCGAACGGCTTGCGCTGGGTCTTCATCTTCCGGTAGACGGAGTAGAGGTGCTTTTCGCGGGCCACCACTAGGGCGTCGATGCCTTCCCGGCGCAGGCTCGCTTCGATGGAGCGCTTGAGTTCCGCCATCAGCGCCTTCCTGCCCACGCGGGCCGAATGCACCGCGCGGGCGATGCGGTCCGCGCGCAGCGGATAGAGCGCCTGGAAGGCGAGCTCCTCGAACTCGACGCGCACGGCGTTCATGCCGAGGCGGTTGGCGATGGGCGCGTAGAACTCCAGCGTCTCCCGGGCGATGCGCTTGCGCTTCTCCGGACGCATCACGCCGATGGTGCGCATGTTGTGCAGGCGGTCGGCGAGCTTGACCAGGATCACGCGCAGGTCCCGGGCCGTCGCCATGGCCATCTTCTGGAAGTTCTCCGCCTGCGCCTCGGCGTGGGTCTCGAAGATGGTGGCGAGCTTGGAGACGCCGTCGACGATGTTGGCGACCTCCGTGCCGAACATCTTGGCCAGCCGCTGCTTCGAGACGCCGGTGTCTTCGAGCACGTCGTGCAGCAGCGCCGCCATGATGGACTCGTGGTCCATGCGCATCTGCGCGAGCACGCTGGCCACGGCCAGCGGGTGGGTGATGTAGCGGTGGCCGGTGAGCCGGGTCTGGCCGGCGTGGGCGTCCTCGGCGAAGCGGTAGGCGCGGTGGATGGCCTCCACTTCGTGCTTGCCGAGATAGCGCAGGAGGGTGTTGCGCAGGTCGTCGATGGTGGCCGGAACGGCCCTCTTCGGGGCGATGGCCTGGGCGCGCAGCTGGGCTTGGAAGTAGCCGACCCGTTCTCGCGCCGGACGCGCCGCCGGCGGCTTGCGCGGGCGGGCCTCGTGGACGAGGGCCTCGTCGACGCGGGCGTCGTCGGCGTCCAGCTCCCGCCCATGGGCGGGGGCCTCGTCGACGAGAGCTTCGGCAGCGCTAGAAATCGTCGCGGTCATCTCCCAAGCCGCCGAAGGACATGTCCAGTTCGCGCGGCTCCGGCTCGTCGATGATCACCGGTTCCGCGGCCTCCAAGGCTTCGTCCGTGATCAGGCCCTCGGCGATTTCGCGCAGCGCGATGACGGTTTCCTTGTCGTCCTCTTCCGCCAGCATGGGCTCGGCGCCGCGGTGCATCTGGCGGGCGCGGCGGGTGGCGCGGATGACGAGGTCGAAACGGTTGTCGACGTGTTCAAGGCAGTCTTCGACGGTGACTCGGGCCATGGCGGCGGCGTTTCTCGCGGTTGGCGGGTGAACGGCGACTCTACACCGGGATCACGACTCGGACAATAGCTCCGCGAGCAGCGGACCGTGATCCGGCGTCGGCGGAGCGCTGCCGGCGCGGGTGGCGGCGACGATGCCGCCGAGCGCGGCCAGTGCGGCATCGAAGTCGTCGTTGACCACGATATGGTCGAACTCGGCGTGGTGCGACATGTCCGCCACCGCCTGCGCGGTGCGCCGGGCGATCGTCTCGGGACGGTCCTGGCCGCGGCCGGTGAGGCGTTCCCGCAAGGCTTCGCGGGACGGCGGCAGGACGAAGATGGCGATGGCCTCCGGCAGGCGCTCGCGCACTTGGCGGGCGCCCTGCCAATCGATCTCCAGCACCACGTCGCGGCCCGCGTCAATGGCTTCCGCCACCCCTTGCCGGGCGGTTCCGTAGCGATGGCCGAAGACGTCCGCCCACTCCAGGAACGCGCCTTGCCGGCGCATGGCCTCGAACGTCTGCGCGTCCACGAAGTGGTAGTGGACGCCTTGCGCTTCGGCGGCGCGCTTGGGGCGCGTGGTGTGCGAGATGGAAACCGACAGTGCCGGGTCCGCCTCCGCCAGCGCTTTGATGAGCGACGTCTTGCCGGCGCCCGATGGCGCGGAGACGACGAAGAGGTGGCCGCGCACGGTGCCTATTCGACGTTCTGCACCTGCTCGCGCATCTGCTCGACGTGTACCTTGAGGTCCACGGCGAGCCGCGCGGCTTCCGGCAGGAACGCCTTGGCGGCCAGGGTGTTCGCTTCGCGGCCGAGTTCCTGCATGAGGAAGTCGAGCCGCCGCCCGCAGGGCCCGTCGCCGGCGAGACTCTTGAGGGACTCGCCGACGTGGATGTCCAGGCGGTCCAGCTCCTCGGCGACGTCGGCCTTCTGCGCCAGCATGGCCACTTCCTGGGCGAGGCGATCCGCGTCCACGCGCGCGGCGAGCCTGTCCAGACGCTGCTGGAGGCGCTGGCGGGAAGATTCGGTCTGTCGGGCCGCCAAGCCGCGCACCGCCGCGGCGAGCGCCGCAACCGCGCCGAGCTTCTTTTCGATGAGGTCCTTGAGCTTCGCGCCCTCGCTGCGGCGATGCGCGACGAGGTCGGCGAGCGCGGCGTCGAAGCCAGCCAGCGCCGCGGTACGGAGCGCCGCCAGGTCCGCTTCGTCGTCGGCCAGCACGCCCGGCCAGCGCAGGATGTTGAGCGGATCGGGGGCACCGGCGTCGCTGAGGCCGCGCACTTCGTCGACCGCCCGCAGCAGATTGCCGAGCGCCTCGGTGTTGATGCGCGGCGCTGGCGCCGCCTGCTCCCCCAGGCGCAGGGCGACTTCCACCTTGCCGCGCGCCAGGCCGCGGGCGGCGCGTTCGCGCAGTTCGCGTTCGAGATCGCGCAGAGGTTCGGGCAGCCGGAAGGAGAACTCCAAGTAGCGATGGTTGACGGATCTGATCTCCCATTCCACCGCTTCGCAGGCGGCGCGGCCGAAGGCGGTCATGCTCGCTACCATGGCTTAAGAGAGTTTCCTTCGGCTGTCCGGTGGCGCTCGCGCCGCACTTGCGGGATTATCTCGCACGGGATTCGCGGCATTATAATGCGCCGCCGTCTCGCATCAGGCGTCAGCGATGGCAGCGCAACGACCCAGCGGCCGCGCCCCGGATCAGGCGCGTTCGGTATCCATTGCCACGAACTTCACCCGCCACGCTGCGGGCTCCGTGCTGATCGCCTTCGGCGACACCAAGGTGCTCTGCACGGCCAGCGTGGAGAACCAAGTGCCGCCGTTCATGCGCGGCCAGGGCCGCGGCTGGATCACCGCCGAGTACGGCATGCTGCCTTCCTCCACCCATACCCGCACCGACCGCGAAGCCGTGCGCGGCAAGCAGGGCGGGCGCACCGTAGAGATTCAGCGCCTCATCGGCCGGTCGCTGCGCGCTGCGGTGGACCTGAAGGCGCTCGGCGAGCGCACGGTGAAGATCGACTGCGACGTGCTGCAGGCCGATGGCGGCACGCGCACGGCGTCCATCACCGGCGGCTGCGTGGCGCTCGCGCTGGCGCTGCGGAAGCTGCGGAATGTGGCGCCCAAGGCGCTCGCCGGGCTGGTGGCATCCGTCTCGGTGGGCATCTATCGCGGCACGCCGGTGCTGGATCTCGACTACGCCGAGGATTCCAAGGCCGATACCGACATGAACGTCGTGCGCATGGACGGGCGCGGCTTCATCGAGGTGCAGGGCACCGCCGAGCAGGGCGCGTTCGACCGCGCAGCCTTGGACGAGATGCTCGCCCTGGCGGAGTCCGGCATCGACAGCCTCTTCGCGGCCCAGCGGCAGGCGCTCGACGGGTGAGCGCGGAGCGCGCCCGTGCCAAGACGTTCGTGGCCGAGATGATCGCCCGCGACGTGCTCCGCTTTGGCGACTTCGTGCTCAAGTCCGGGCGGCGCAGTCCGTACTTTTTCAATCTCGGCGCGGTCGCGGATGCGGAGGGCCTCGACGTGCTCGGCAGCGCCTACGCGGCGGAGGCGATGGCGCTGCCGACCACGCCGGAGGTGCTGTTCGGGCCGGCGTACAAGGGGATTCCCATCGCCGTCGCCGCCGCCGGCGCCATGCTGCGCGAGCATGGCCGCAACGTCGGCGCCGCGTTCAATCGCAAGGAGGCCAAACGGCACGGCGAAGGCGGCTCGCTGGTGGGCGCCGCGCTGGACGGGCGCAAGGTCGCCATCGTCGACGACGTGGTGACCGATGGCGCCGCCAAGCGGGAAGCCTTCGAGGCGGTCGCCGAGGCCGGCGGCGAGGTGGTCGGCATCGTGCTGGCGCTCGACCGCCAGGAACCTGCCACGCAGGGTTCGAGCGAGACCGCGGTGGAGGCGCTGCGTCGGACGCTCGACGTTCCCGTGTACAGCGTGGCGAATCTCGACGATGTGGTCGCCCATCTTGCCGATGCGCCGCAACTCGCCGCGCAATACGAGCGGCTCGCGGCATTCCGCTCCACGCCATGAGCGAAACAAGCGCGCAGCGCCCCGCGACTTGGCGCGACTTCCTGGAGCTGACCAAGCCGCGGGTGGTGCTGCTCATGCTGCTCTGCGCACTGGTGGGGATGTTCCTGGCGACTGCCGCGCTGCCGCCCCTCGCGCTGATCGCGGCCACGCTCCTCGGCATCGGCCTCGTGGCCGGTTCGGCGGCGGTGGTGAACCACGTCGCGGATGCCGAGGTCGACGCCCGCATGGCACGGACGCGCAACCGCCCGCTGGCGCGCGGTCGCGTCAAGCCCGTCCCCGCCATCGCTTTCGCGGCGCTGCTCGGCGTCATCGGCATGGCCGTGCTGCTGGCTTGGGTCAATCCGCTGACGGCATGGCTGAACCTCGCCTCCTGGGTGGGCTACGGACTGATCTACACCCTTTATCTCAAGCGGGCGACACCCCAGAACATCGTCATCGGCGGCCTGTTCGGCGCCGCGCCGCCACTGTTCGGGTGGACGGCGGTGACCAACTCCATCGAACCCGGCGGCTTGCTCCTCGTGCTCATCATCTTCCTTTGGACGCCGCCGCACTTCTGGGCGCTGGCCTTGGATCGGCGGGAGGATTACGAGAATGTCGACGTGCCGATGCTGCCGATCACGCACGGCGACGCGCATACCAGACGGCAGATCCTTTACTACACCATCGCCCTATGCGCGGCGAGCCTGCTGCCGGTCGCCATCGACATGAGCGGCATGATCTATCTGGCCGCGGCGCTCGTGCTGGGCGCCGGGTTCGTGGTCTACGCGGTGCTTCTGCTGCGCGGCAAAGCGGGCGCGGGCATGGGGACGTTCCGCTATTCGATCGTCTATCTGATGGCGCTCTTCGTGGCCCTGCTGGCGGACCATCGGCTGATGGCGTAGGCAATCAGGCGGCGTCGTCGACTCGATAGGCGACCTCGGGCTCCCGCACTTCAAGCTTCGCCGACAGCCGTTCGCGCTCGCGCAGCTCCGCCAGAGCATCTTCGCGGCTCTTCAGCGTCGGCGCTAGCGGCAGTCCTGCGGTGGCTTGGTCGAGCCAGTCGGCGCCCTGCGGATCGAAGAAGGTGACCGTGCCATGTCGCACGCTAGCGACAAGCCGATGCACCATGCCGCTGTTGTCGAGCAGGTAGGCGGCATCCGCGACCGCGGCGGCCCGTGCAGCATTGCGCAGCGCTTTGGGGAAGCGGCGTCGCTGCGCATCAGCGGGGATGTCGTGTCCGCCGGACGCTACTCGAACGGATACGCGCCCGCGCGAGAGATCCGAGCTCGACACCGCCACGAAGACCATGACCACGCGGTAGTCGGCGTTCTTCGCCGCTTCGATCATGCGTAGCACCTCGTGGCTGGTCAGCGTCGTCTCGCGGACGAAGGAGCTGTGCGCCGCGATCAAGGACCGCGTTCTCGCGATCACCTCGCGGCCGGCGGCAAGATCGGCTCGCTGCCCGGTGGAGCCTCCTAGCGCTCGCGCAATGTCGTCCGGGTTCAGGTACTCGCCAGCGTCGTAGCCGGCGTCCAGAAATCGCGTATACACGGTCGACTTGCCGGAGCCATTGGGCCCGGCGAACAGCACGCAGGTCGGTTGTTCAGAGTGTTCAGGGATAGCGGACTTCATTTAGGGCTACCTTATGGCGCCGGAACAGCGCCTGCATCTCGGATTCTTCCTCCGGCAGCGGCGTGGACGTGCCGTCGGGGTGGTAGAGGACCGGGCGGCCATCTTGTTCGATCACCCGGGAGATCCCCAGGCGCACGCACTCTTCGTTGAAAAGGCGTCCCCGTTCCTCCAGCACGGCCATGAGTTCCAATTCATCGATGTCCGCCAACCGCTTCTTGCCGTTTGCCATTTGCATTGCTGACCTCCCTCGCCAACCAGTTGTCGTCGTGGATCGACGCTGCGGAAAGTCCGCGCATCCTAGATCAAGGCCGGATCGCGTAGAAGCTGTTCAGCGCATTGCCGTACTCCAGCCTCTCGAACCGCCCGAAGCCGGCCTCGGCCGCCATGGCGCGGGCGACCTCCTCGTTGAAGCCGAGGGTGCCAAGGCCGGCGCCGTCCGGGGTGGACAGGCTCGCGGACATGCAGACGGTTACGGAGAAACCGTACAGCAGCGCGGCCATCGGGTGTTCGGCCAGATTCTGCTCGAAGGTGGGGAAACTCCTGATGTCCGAACAGAGCCAGACGCCGTCCTCCTTCAGCGCGGCGCGGATCGCCGCCAGCAGCTGCGCCGGGTGGGTGGTGTCGTGGACCACATCGAAGGTGGTCACCAGATCGAAATGCGGCGCATCCGGCAGCGGCTCCACGGCGGGGTCCGCGATGCGCGCGTTGGATGCGCCGCTGGCTGCGATGTTGCCCTCCGCCCGGCTGCGGGCATGCTGCGAGGTGTCGTAGCCGACGAACGTCGAAGCGGGAAAGGCCTCGGCCATCGCCACGAGCGCCATGCCGGCGCCGCAGCCCACATCCGCCACCGCCGCGCCTTGCTGCAGCCGCTCCACCATGCCGGGCAGTTCCGGCAGCAGCTTCGGCACCAGTTCGCGGCGCTGCATGTAGGCCGACATGCGCTCGATGCCGTGGGCGCAGGCCGGGCCGTGGTCGTCGTAGGCGAGGCCAAGGCCGGTTCGGAATGCGTCCGGCAGCTTCGGTATGGCGGGGTAGGTGGCCGCGACGGCTCGGTAGCCGCTCGCGAAGAAGTACGGGTTGCCGTCCTCGGCGAGGACGACGGCGGCCTCGGGGCTCAAGCCGAAGCGGCCGTCTGCGTACTCCAAGTGGCCAACGCAGGTCTGGTGCCGCAGCCATTCGCGCAGCCACCGCTCGTGCAGGCCGGTACGGTCCGCGAACTCGGCGCTGGTCTGGAACCCGCCCTCCTTGAGTTCCCGGTAGAGGCCGAGTTCGTCGCCGACGGCGGACAGGGCGCAGTTGAACCCCGCCGTCACTTGGGCGCCGACGAACTTGAGGAACGCCTCGACCCGCTCCGGGTCCGGCTGCTGCGCCGCGTTCGCTTCTGCGCTCTGCTTCGTCTCGGTCATGGCTGATCGCTCCCGCTTGCGTCTGCTTGCCGATGATGGTCCCGAAGATGCGCGGCCAGCAGGCTGCGACCGAAGCTGTCTCCCGGACGGTGCCAAACGGCATGGACGTGATCGCCGCCCTGCGTGTTGTCCATTTCCAGCAGCAGCCCCGGCCCGCCGACGCGCGCGTAGAACGAGAACGGCGGGGCGGCAGCCGCGACGAAGGCGAAGTGCAGCCCATCTCGAGCCGCATCGATCTCGGCATGGCGGGCGGCGGCGATGTCGGCACTCCAGAAGTCCGCGAAATGGGCGAGCAGGCCATCGAGCGTCGCTTGCTGGGCAGGGGTCATGGCGGCTCTGGCCAAGCCGATGGGCGCAGGGTCCTGGAGCTCGGGCACATGGCCCAGCATGTGCCCGCGGTCTTCCATGAACGGCAGCGTTGCCGCTTCGCGCTGGGCATCGTCCAAGCTGCCATAGAGCTCCCGAACCATGGCCTCCTCCACACCGAGCGTGGCAACGCCGGCAGACGGCAGACCGTCCGGCACGAGGCGCGGCTGCGCGCCGAGGAAGAGCGGCAGCGACGCCGGCGGATGGCCCGGCACGACCGTGACGTTCAGCGACAGGTGGTGCCCCTCGAAGCTGTACGCCCAGGGCGCATCCGGCCCCGGCGCACCGAAGAATGCCCAGTAGTAGCGTTCGGGGTCCCTGAATCCCAGCTCCCACCAGGACTCGAGCTCCGCCACATCGCGCTCAAGCAGCCTGATCGCCTCTGTCTTCTCGAAGCCGCGCGCTGATAGCGTGGCTGCCAGCAGCGCCTTCGCGGCAGCTTTGCCGGCGTCGTCCAAGTCCCCATGCTTGAACCCCTCGAGGCCAGTCGGCGCGTAGCGGATCACCCGGCGCTCGTCGTCGTCGAACGGCCACGTCGCATCATCGCGCTGCCCGTCGTCGAGCGTTTGCAGCAGCCCCGCCGCCCGCTCGGCGAGCGCGCCGGGCGCTGCCCACGACGCCACGGCGAGCACCGCGCAAGCCACGACAAGACATCCCAGGGAAATCCGGCGCATCGCTTCGCCCTCCGGTTGCTACAGGGCCGCATGTTAGCCTTTGGGCGAGTGCTGCACGCACACTTCCAAGCTACCGGAGCCCCGCATGTCCGACGCCTTGCAGAACGCCTTCGACACCCTGACCGCCCGCATCGGCCAATCCGGCGCGCCGAGCGACTGGTTCGAGGTCACCCAGGAGCGGATCGACGGCTTTGCCGACGTGACTCTCGATCACCAGTGGATCCACATCGACAAGGATCGCGCGGCCGCCGGCCCGTTCGGCACCACCATCGCCCACGGCCATCTCACCCTGTCGCTCATGGGCCACCTGCCCCGCGCCGTCGCCGAAAGCGCCCCCAAGCTCGACGGCCAGAAGCTCTCCATCAACTACGGCTTCGACCGCGTGCGCTTCCCGTCCCCCGTCCCCGTCGGCGCCCGCATCCGCACCACCAGCACCCTGAGGCGCGTAGACATCAAGGGCGGCATGATCGAAACCATGAACGAGGTCGTAGTAGAGGTGGAAGGCCAAGAGAAGCCGTGCTGCGTAGCGGAGAGCCTGGGGAGGTTGGTTTTCTAAGCCAGGGACGTGGGCATACGCGGCACTGGGACCCCGGTGCGCTGGGGACGCACTTCCCCGGGCATCGTCCGAGGGCATCCGTTGCCTCGCCTCAAGATTCGTCGGTGTCGTCCAATCCCAACCGCGCCCTGAGGTCGCCAACATCGAGCGACTCGCCTTCGCCGCGGGCAGCCCGTTCGCTGGCTTCCATCAGGCGCCGGGCGTTGCTCGGCCAGCGCAGCAGGTAGGCGGTCTCGATCCAGGCTTTGACGTCGTCTGCGCCGGGTCGGTTGCGAAGGCTCTTGCGAGACTGTCCGGCGTCGCTTGCGCCCTGCGCCATGCCCTGAGCACGAGCGATGTCGGCTAGCGCTTTTGCCACGACCGCGGCATCGCCGTCCGCCTCCTCAATGGACGCTTCGAGATACGCCACCATGTCCTCACGGGTGCGAAGGTGCTCGGCAACGTCGTAGGGATCGTTAACGGTCTTGGTCATGATCGGCGCCCGTCGGGTGCTCGTGCTTACGCCATGCCGCCGTAGCGTTGCTCAAGATACGTCCCACAGTCCGAGGACGGGGCGTGCGCTCTTACCAGCGGTAGCAGTTCTTCGACCGACACTCCCTTGAAGCAATCCGGTGCGGCGATGGAAGTCCAGACTCGTGAAATTCGCCCCGCGCGTTCTGCCGTCGTCGGAGGCAACCCTGCCGCCGCTCAACTCACCGAGGTAGTTACGCTGTCCGATCCACTCGAAAGCTACGAAGGGGAGGGTGCCGTCCGGGAGCGGCAAGTCGGCCCCCACTGGCAGGACCTCGGCAACATCGAACTCTAGTCCACGCAGGACGGCCTCCAACTCCCTCGGAGCGCGCACGAACGGGAACCAGAAGTTCACACAGCAGCTTTGCGAGCAGCACAGGTGGTTGCTGGGGCTCAATGCCTTGCCGTCGTGCCAACCGATGCCTCGATCAGCGAAGTACTGAAGGGCGGCTTCCCGGATGCTGGCACCAAGGTTCTCTGCCGAGTGGTCCTCGTGCAGACAGAAGGACCGGCGTGCGCCCTTGTACATGCCGTCGGAACACGCGGTCTTGCTGAACAGCCTCGCCTTCAACGGTTCGAGCCGGGCCTTTTCCCGATCACGGAACGCCATCCCGCTTCCCACACTTTCGCGATGTCCTCTCCCGAGCCTAACACGCTCAAGCCAAATCCTGACGCCAGTGGCATCTGCATGCATCCAAGAGCGCATACGAGAACCCCTTGGTGAAGGCTCGTGGGCGGTGCATGTCTCGCACACGGACCGGCAATCCGCGCCTGTGCGCCCACATGGCGCGTTGTGCGGCGGTACTCTCGTTTCTGCAACGTGCGCCGGTATCGGTGCCAGAGCCGCGTACGCGCCTGACATTTGGCGAAGATTCGTGCCGCCGGCGCCGTCACCCCTCCTGCAGTTGCCAGAAAGGCGTGCCGACCACCGGCGTCGAAGGCCGCGCAGTCTCGCTTTCCGCCATCGCGCCTGCCTCGAAGGCCATGCGACCCGCGGTGACTGCGTGGCCGAAGGCGGCGGCCATGCGCACGGGGTCGTCGGCTTTGGCTACGGCGGTGTTCAGGAGCACCGCGTCGAAGCCCATCTCCAGCACGCGGGCGGCGTGGGACGGGCGGCCGAGGCCGGCGTCCACTACCAGCGTTGCGTCCGGCAATCTGGCGCGGAGGGTTTCCAAGGCGTAAGGGTCCGTGAGGCCCTTGCCGGTGCCGATGGGCGCGCCCCACGGCATCACCACCTCGCAGCCGAGGTCGCGCAGCTTGCTGCAAACCACTAGGTCGTCGGTGGTGTAGGCGAAGACCTTGAAGCCGAGCTTGACCAACTGCGCGGTGGCGTCGAGCAGCTCGAAAGGGTCCGGCTGCAGGTTGTAGTCGTCCCCGGTGACTTCAAGCTTCAGCCAATCGGTCTCGAAGATCTCCCGGCTCATCTGCGCGAGGGTCACGGCTTCCTTGGCGCTGTGGCAACCGGCCGTGTTGGGCAGCAGGCGGCAGCCGAGCTTTGCGATGTGGCTCCAGATGGAGTCGCCGCCGAGCTGTTCCGGCGACTGGCGGCGCAGGGCCAGGGTGAGCACTTCGGCGCCGGACGCCTGCACCGCGGCGCTCATCACGGCTGGCGACGGGTAGCGGGCCGTGCCCAGCAGCAAGCGGCTTCGCACGGTCTCGCCGTAGAGCTTGAGGGGCGCGGCTTCATGCGCGGCATCGCCGTTCGGCGCGAGTTTCAAGGGCGGCATCGGATCAGCCCCCTTGCATCGCCGAAAGGATGTCCAAGCGATCCTCGGCGCGCACTTGGTAGGACGCCCAATCGGCCTTCGCGACGAAGGTTTCGTTCACGGCCACCACCACCCGGCGCTCCGGGCCGCCCGCCTGCTGATCGAAGCCGAGGGCGCGCACCACGTCGGCCAGCAGGTGGCCGTCTACGCGGACGCGCTCGCCGTTGCAGAATACGTGCATTCCAGCACCTCCTGGACCACCTGCTCCAAGATCGCGGGCGCGATCAGGAAGCCGTGCCGATACAGGCCGTTGACGGCGAGCGCTCGGCCGCGCCACTCGACGCGGGGCAGATTGTCCGGGAACGCGGGCCGCAGGCCGACGCCGAGTTCCTCCACCTCCGCTTCCGCGAACCCCGGATGCACCGCGAACGCCGCGGACAAGAGTTCCAGCGCGCTGCGCACCGTTACGGATCGCTCCGAGTCGCTCTCGATCTGCGTCGCGCCGACCACGTAGCGGCGCCCCGGGCGCGGCGCGATGTAGAGCTGGTAGCGCGGATGCATGAGCCGCACGGGCCGGCGCAAGGACACTTCCGGCGCGTGCAGCCGAACCGCCTCGCCGCGCACGCCGCGCAGGTCCGGCCAGTCGGCCCCCGCGCCGCGACAGTCGATCGCCACATCGGCGGCGAGGCGCTGCGGGTCCGCCGCCGTACCGTAGCGAATGGCGGGGCCGCGTTCGGCGAGGGCCTGCAACAGCCGACGATTGTCCAGCCAGCCTTCGTTCGGCAGCAGCAGACCGCGCGGGAAGCGTCGCCCAAGACCTGGTTCCAGATTGGCGATGGCGGCGCCGTCCAACCACTGCGCTTCGCTTGCTGCGCGGGTGGCCAAGGAGCGATGGAACTTGTCGAGCAGCGGCGCATCCGGGCCATGCGCTACGAAGATCGAGCCGTCCATCGCGTAAGGCACTTCGAGTTCGTCCAATAGCGCTGGCCAAGCGGCGAGGCTTCGCTTGCCCATCTCGAAGATCGCGGGTTCCGTCTCCGGCAGTTCGCTGGTCGGCGCGAGCATGGCTGCGGCGACATGGGCGGCGCTCTGCGGCGCATCCTGGGCGGCTCGTTCGACAACCGACACGTCGAAGCCGAGTTCCGCCAAGCGCCAGCCGATGAGTCGCCCCATCAGGCCGGCGCCGACGATTCCCACCGTCGTCATTGCCGCGTACCGACGAGCCTAGCGGTAGATTTCGCTCCCCTGCTCGCGGAACTCCCGGGCCTTCTCCGCCATCTCCGCCTCCACGTCGATCAGGCGCACGGTGTCCTCGGTTACGCCGGCGGCGTCGCGCACCTCCTGGCTGATCTTCATGGAGCAGAACTTGGGCCCGCACATGGAGCAGAAGTGCGCCACCTTGGCGGCGTCCTTGGGCAGCGTCTCGTCGTGGAACTCGCGAGCGAGGTCCGGATCGAGCCCCAAGTTGAACTGGTCCTCCCAGCGGAACTCGAAGCGCGCCTTGGAGAGCACGTTGTCGCGGATCTGCGCGCCGGGATGGCCCTTGGCCAAGTCCGCCGCGTGCGCCGCCAGCTTGTAGGTGACGATGCCTTCGCGCACATCGTCCTTGTTCGGCAGCCCCAGGTGCTCCTTCGGCGTCACGTAGCAGAGCATGGCGCAGCCGTACCAGCCGATCATCGCCGCGCCGATGGCGGAGGTGATGTGGTCGTAGCCGGGCGCGATGTCGGTGGTGAGCGGCCCCAGGGTGTAGAACGGCGCTTCGTCGCAGCATTCGAGCTGCTTTTCCATGTTCTCCTTGATGAGCTGCATGGGCACGTGGCCGGGACCTTCGATCATGGTCTGCACGTCGTGCTTCCAGGCGATGCGGGTGAGTTCGCCCAAGGTCTCGAGCTCGGCGAATTGCGCCTCGTCGTTGGCGTCGGCGATGGAGCCGGGGCGCAAGCCGTCGCCCAGGGAGAACGCCACGTCGTAGGCCTTCATGATCTCGCAGATGTCCTCGAAGTGCTCGTAGAGGAAGCTCTCCTTGTGGTGGGCGAGGCACCATTTGGCCATGATCGAGCCGCCGCGGCTGACGATGCCCGTGGTGCGCCGCGCCGTCAGCGGCACGTAGGCTAGGCGCACGCCGGCGTGGATGGTGAAGTAGTCCACGCCCTGCTCGGCCTGTTCGATGAGCGTGTCGCGGAAGATCTCCCAGGTGAGGTCCTCGGCGACGCCGCCGACCTTCTCCAACGCTTGGTAGATGGGCACGGTGCCGATCGGCACAGGCGAGTTGCGCACGATCCATTCGCGGGTCTCGTGGATGTTCTTGCCGGTGGAGAGGTCCATCACCGTATCGCCGCCCCAGCGGGTGGCCCAGACCATTTTCTCCACTTCCTCCTCGATGCTGGAGGTCACCGCCGAGTTGCCGATGTTGGCGTTCACCTTCACCAGGAAGTTGCGGCCGATGATCATCGGTTCGGATTCGGGGTGGTTGATGTTGCTCGGGATGATGGCGCGGCCGGCGGCCACTTCCTCGCGCACGAATTCGCCGGTGATCTCGCCGGGCGTGCGGGCGCCGAAGTTCTGCCCCGGATGCGCCGCGGCGCTGTACTGCGGGTTGGCGCGGGCGAGATTCTCGCGGATGGCGATGAACTCCATCTCCGGCGTGACGATGCCGCGACGGGCGTAGTGGAGCTGGGTGACGTTGCGCCCGGCCTTGGCCCGGCGCGGCTGCGTCAGATGGGCGAAGCGCAGCCGCTCGAGCTTGGCGTCGGCGTTGCGATCCTTGGTGTAGCGGGAGGTGAAGCCGCCGAGCGTTTCGGTATCGCCGCGCGCCTCGATCCACGCTTCCCGCAGGCGCGGGATGCCGAGCCGCACGTCCACGTCCACTCCGGGGTCGGTGTAGGGGCCGGAGGTGTCGTACACGCGCAGGCGCGGATTCGGGGTGACCTTGGGCGTGCCGTCGGGGCCGTGGATGGAGGTCGGCGACAGCGTGATCTCGCGCATGGGCACGCGCAGGTCCGCATCGCCGCCGACATGGACCTTCTTGGAGCCCGCGAATGGCGTCAGCACCGCGGCATCGAGCTGCGCCGCATCGGACAAATAGGATTGCTCGGACATGGGAACCCCCGTCGCTTGGCTGTCTCGTCGGGGGCAGTTCCCTTCGCCGGTACTAGCCGGATCAGGTTCAACGGGTTCGCCACTCGCCGCACGGGCGGTAAGCGTCTCAGCCGACGGCACCCCGACATCGAATGCGGCGAGTATAGGCACGCGAGGCGGGGCAGCGTCAAGCCCACTGCGTACAGTGTTGTTCGCTTCGGACTGGCTGGCGCAAACTACGTCGGCAGCGAGGCGGGTGAAAAGGGCCCCAAAATGACCATCAAGGTGATCGGCGCCGGCTTCGGGCGCACCGGCACGCTGTCTCTCAAGCTGGCGCTGGAGACCCTCGGCTTCGGCCCCTGCTACCACATGGCCGAAGTGCGTTCGCATCCCGAGCACGTCGCGCTGTGGCGTCGCGCCTGGCGCGGCGAGGATGTCTGGCCCGAGATGTTCGACGGCTACGCCGCCGCGGTGGACTGGCCGACGGCGGCGTTCTGGCGGCGCCTGATGGACTACTACCCGGCTGCCAAGATCGTGCTGTCGCTGCGCGACGGCGCGAGCTGGTTCAGGAGCGCTTCGGACACCATCTTCCGCGGCGTGCGGGAGGGCCTCGCGAAGACTCCGCCCGGCGAAGCGCCGCCGGACGAGCACCTCGCGATGGTCAAGGAGATCATCGTCGACGGCACCTTCGCCGGCGATCTCACCGATGCCCAGGCCGCCAGAGCACGCTACGACGCCAACATCGCTGCGGTGCGGGCGGCAGTGCCGCCATCAAGGCTGGTGGAGGCCCGCGCCCAAGACGGCTGGGCGCCGCTGTGTGCGGGGCTAGGAGTGCCCGTGCCTGACATTCCGTACCCCAAGGTCAACACCACGGAGGAGTTCGCCGAGCGCTGGGGCCAGCGCCGCGGCGCTCGTTGACCGCGAGCATGGCAGAACCTGAGAAGCAGCCTGCAACGGTGATGACCCAGTTACGAGTTGCCATCCGAGTCCGAGACGTGAGCGCCTACCGGGTCCTCATTGCCACTAATGAGGTCGAAGAGCCTTGCCGACAGCGCGCGGCTCTTGGGGAGTGCAATGAGGAAGTCCTCCAAGGGCCGGCCTTCGAGCGAGCTGAGCACAGCATCGTAGTAGGTCGTAATCTCCAGGTTTTGGTCTTATTGTGACGATAGCCGCTCATTACCGGGAGGAGGGTCACATCAGAGTCCCCCTGTCGTCGTGATTCCCGATTCGATCGGAGAGCCTACGTAAGACTTGCCGCTCTCCAAGTCGACGGCGACCATCCACGACTCCTCAAGCGCACGGTAGAGGATGCACTCGATCATGTCGCCCGAGTTTCGAGCAATGCGCTGCGCTGCTTTCCCACGGCCGAGCAGGAGGTTGACAATCATCGCCAGCAACAGTGCAGCGGCGAGGCCACCGATCGTGACGGCACGGCCTCGCTCGGGCTCGTACAGGCTCTCGTAGGTAATCGACACTCCGAGAGCGTCGAGAGTCCACATGAAGCCGGAGTAGCACAATGCCAACACGGTATGGATCAGCCAGCCTGCAACCAGTGTTCACGAACAACAGTTCGCAGCCTTGTTTTCGCATGAACCAAATAGCGACCCAAATCGCAGGCTACCGCGAAGACGTAGCCGGCTACGATCAGCGCCAGCAGCTGGCTGACGAAGGTCATGCTATGCCCCGCCCGGCGTGTCGCGCTTCCTCCGCAGCTTTGCTAGAACGCGTAGCGCAGGCTCAGGGACGCGGCGAGGCTACCTAGGTCGTCGAACGTCTGGGTGGTGCGGAACGGGGTCACGCCGTCGGCCTGCACAGGCGCGTGGCTGCGGACGGTTTGCCAGACATCGTCGCTGCTCGCCGAGTCGAAGCGGGCCCAGCGCAGGCGAACGGACGCCGAAGTCCGCTCCGCCAGGTCTCGCTCCAGACCGGCGAAGAGCTGGTAGCCGAGAAGCCGTTCGTCGACATCCACCACGAGTGCGCTGATGCTTCCCGCGGCGGCGAGCTGCCACTCCTCGGGCTGCGCCGGGTCCCCACCCGCGGCGACCACATAGCCTTCGCCCACGGTGCGGCGCAGATACTCGCCGCGGAATCCGGCCCTCATGTGGGCGAAGCCAACGCCAGCGCCGACGAACGGAGTCCAGGAACCTACGTCGTCGAAAGTGTAGTAGATGTTCGCGAACAACTCCTGCAGGCGCAGCCCGGAGATCTGGTAGGACGGCGGCGCATGATCGCTCCACTCGCTCGCTTTGCCCGCCAGCGCCGGGTTATCGGCCGTGGCGATGGCGGGGACGCTGACAGTATCGTGGGCGCGGTGCGAGAACTCCGCCTCCATGCGCACTCGCTCCCAGGCGTAGCCGATGCCGGCGAAACCGACCACGGCGCCGCCGACGTCGAGCGCGCCGTTGAAGAGCGACCGGGCAGTCGCATCGGTGCAGGCGGCATCCGTCGGCGCCGAGGCGGGGTCCGCGTACAGCAGCCGGTCGCAGCGCGTCGGGTGGTTGACGCCGCTGACGTCGGCATTGGGTTCTCCGCCCGCGAAGCCGACGCCGAGCGAGACGTACGGCCCGGCGGCGAACGCGCCTTGGGCGACCATGAGCGAAGCCGCGGCCCGCGCAGCCCATCGAACAATCACCGAGTCCATTCCGCATGCTCCCGAACGAAGGGCCTGCCAGTCTAGCCGCGCAGCGCGTCGATGTATTCGATCGTCGCGGCGCACGGATCGGGCGCCCCGCAGATGGGCGAGAGAACCGCCACGCCGTGTGCGCCCGCAGCCCGACAGTGCGCGGCGTTCGCAGGCGTGACGCCGCCCAAGGCATAGACCGGCAACGATGTCTCGGCCGCCACGTCCCGGAGCGCGGACAAGCCACCGGGCCGAGCCGCTTTCCACGTCGGCGCGAAGACCGGCGAAAACAGCAGCGCATCGGCGCCGGACGCTTCGGCCACGCGCACAGCCGCGAGCGAGTGGACGGCGCCGGAGAGAATCCTCCTCGAATCGCGGCCCGCATCGGAGCCCAGACCCGCTTCCGGCAGGTGGCAGCCATCGTAGCCGAGCGCCGCGGCCAAGCGCGGCGAACCGTTCAACACCAGTGGCACGCTGGCAATGGTCCGTCTCGCCGCCTCGGCAGCATCCCTCAGTGGTGCGCCGCGCAGGCTCTTCGCGCGCACCTGAACGACGAACGCGGCCCCGCTCAGGCCATCGAGCGCCCCAAGCAAACGCAACCAGGCGTCGAACTCCCCGCAGAAGTCGAGGTCGGCGATTACGTAGAGGCGGGCGTCCCAAGGCGATGCCCGGCCACCGGACTTCATGCGTCCTGTCGGTCGCGAAGGGCTGCGTCCACGGCCGCCCTGCAGCGCGCCGCAGCAGCTTCCGGTTCCGCCGCCGCCACCACATCCGAGAGCACCGCGACGCCGTGAGCGCCGGTTTGCAGCACTTCAGGGATGTGCGCCGCGGTGATGCCGCCGATCGCGACGACCGGCTTCGGACAGGCGGCGGCGATTCTGGCAAGCATCTCAAGACCCATCGCCGGCGCCCGGTTGGCCTTCGAGCGCGTGCCGTACGCGGGACCGACGCCGAGGTAGTCCACTTCGGTCGCCGCCACGGCCATCGCTTCCTCGTAGCTGTTCGCCGTGCCGCCGATGACGGCATTCGTGCCGACGATGCGCCGCGCCGTAGCTGCATCCAGGTCCTCGCGGCCAATGTGAAGGCCGCCCGCGCAGGCCGCCAACGCGACGTCCGCCCGGTCGTCGATGATCGCCAGCGCCGATGCCGCCCGGCACGCCTCGGCGATGCGCGCCGCCACGTCGATCAGCGCGGCGGTCGTCCAGTGCCGCTTCTCGCGGAACTGCACGGCATCAGCGCCGCCGGCAAGCGCCTGCTCGGCGAGTTCCAAGTGGCTGTAGCGGCTCTGCACGGTCTCATCGGTCACCACCTGCAAGCGCGGGATGTTCATGGCCGCTGGTGGAAGGGGAAGTGATCCATCGGCGAGATGCCGTCCACCAGACCGAGCCGCGCGGCGCCGCGGATGCCGGCTGCGACGTAGTCCTTGGCAGCGGCGATGGCCGCTTCCAGCGGTTTGCCCTGCGCCAGGAGCGTCGCGATGGCCGCCGAGTAGGCGCAGCCAGTGCCGCGCACGCCCGGGGTGGGGATGAACTCGCCCTTGAACATCCGCGTGCCCTTGCCGGTCACCAGCACGTCCGTCGCCGGCTCGCTCTGAAGATGGCCGCCTTTGACCAGCACCGCGGCGCAACCCAGGTCGAGGATCGCCTTGCCAGCCTCCAAGGCGTCGGCGGGCGTGCGAATGGTGCGTCCGGAGAGGCGCTCCGCTTCGTATACGTTCGGCGTCACTACGGTCGCGAGCGGCAGCAGTTCGTCCCGCAGCACCTCGACGCCCGTATCGTCCAGCAGCGGATCTCCGGAAGAGGAGGCGATGACCGGGTCCAGCACGTAGTGCGGCGGTCCCCGACGCCTGAGCGCGCGCGCCACGATGTCCACGCACGTCGCATCGACCAGCATGCCGCTCTTCGCCGCCGCCACGTCGAAACTTGGGAAGACCGCGTCGAACTGCGCCGCCACCGCCAGTTCCTCCACCGCGAACGAACAGCGTACCGTGGTCGCCGTCTGCGCTGTGACCGCGGTGACCACCGTGAGCGCGTAGCCGCCGAGGGCGGCGATGGTCTTCACGTCGGCTTGGATGCCGGCGGCAGCGCCGCTGTCGGAGCCGGCGATGGTGAGTACGGCTTGCATGGGCGGCAAACCTAACCGACTCGCCGCCCAAGCCACAACCCGCAGGCGTTGTGGAATATGCTCTGCGCCCGGGCTGCAAACCGTTCCCCATCGCCATGAACGTCGAAGTCTCCGTGGCTGTCACCGGCCAAGGTCTGCACGAAATCACCCGCGAGGTGGAAGGGGCGGTGGCGTCGAGCGGCACCCGGGACGCGCTGGCGACGGTCTTCATCCGCCATACCTCGGCGAGCCTCGTGATCCAGGAGAATGCGGACCCCGCGGTGCAGAAGGACCTCAAAGCCTTCCTGAATCGCCTCGTGCCGGAAGGCGATCCGGCGTACACGCATGTCGCCGAGGGGCCGGACGACATGCCGGCGCACATCAAGGGGGCGCTCACGCAGACCCAGCTCAGCATCCCGGTGATGGACGGGCGGCTGGCGCTCGGCACCTGGCAAGGCATCTATCTGTGGGAACACCGGCACCGGCCGCAGACGCGGCGCATCGTCGTCAACGTGCTGCCGGGCTGAACTGCGATGCCCGTCTACAGGAATCTGCGCATCTGGGACGGCGTTGCCGAGGATTACGCCGAGGCCGACGCCATCGCCATCGAAGGCGAAACCATCGCCGGCGTCGGCAGCGGCTGGGAGGGCGAGGATTGCCGGGGACTCACCGCCATCCCGGGTCTGATCGACGCCCACGTCCACATGGTGCTCGACCCCGCCATCAGGACGCTGCCGGAGCAGCTCTCGCAGCCGGATGACATGGTGCGCGAGAAGATGGCCGTCCGCGCCGAGGGCATGCTGCGGGCCGGCATCACCACGGCGCGGGACCTCGGCGGCGGCGCGTGGCTCGAACTGGAACTCCGGGACCGTATCGAGCGGGGAGAACTGCCAGGGCCGCGCCTGCTCTGCGCCGGGCAGCCGATCACTTCCGTCGCCGGCCACTGCCACTTCTGGGGCGGCGAAGCGACCACGGTTGCCGAGGCGGAAGCCGTCATCGCCCGCCAGCAGGCGCACGGCGTGGACCTCATCAAACTGATGGCCACCGGCGGGATGCAGACGCCGAACAGCCAGCCCAAGGATGCGCAGTTCGACCGCGCCACCACCGCCGCCATCGTCCAAGCGGCCAATGCGCGCGGCTTCGAGGTGGCGGCGCACTGCCACGGCACCCCGGGCATCGCCAACGCGGCCCATGCCGGGGTGCGCACCATCGAGCACTGTTCGTGGATCGGCGCCTCCGGCCACCGCGAGCCGTTCGATGCGGACGCGGCGGCCGAAATCGCCAAGCGCGGCATCTGGGTTTCGCCCACGGTGAACGCCGGCTGGGCGCGCTTCGGCGAAGCCTTCGCGGGGCGCGTCACGGCGAACTTCCGCGGCATGAAGCAGGCCGGCTGCCGCCTCATCGCATCGACGGACGCCGGCATTCCGAACGTGCGGCACGCGGACTTGGCGGTGGCCCTGCCGGTATTCGCGCACTTGGCCGAGCTGTCGCCGGTTGAGACGCTCAGGGCCGCGACCAGCGACTGCGCGGCGGCGCTAGGCCTCGGCGAAGTGACCGGGAAGCTGCGCGAGGGCTTGGCCGCGGATGTGCTGTTCGTGGAAGGCGATCCACTGCGGGACCTCGACACGCTGCGCCGCCCTGTGCGCGTCATCGCTCGCGGCATCGCCGTTGACAGTCCGGCCCCGCAGGCGTAGGTTCTCGGGTGTTGGCGCCTGCAAGCGCCCCCCGGTCCGCGGAAAGGGATCAATCCCACTTGCGCTTGGCTGCCGCCGCCAGTCGGCGGCGCCGAAACGGCTTGACGCTTTGACGCGCCGTAGGCTAGTCCCTCGGCACATCGAAACATCTTCTTTCAGCCCGCGATGCGGACGGCGGGCGGCACGAAGGGAGATGCATCCATGTCGGAGCAGACCTCGCGGACCCTGCCGCTGGCGGCGTCCATCACGCATTTGAAACTCGAAGCCAAAGCGCTGCGCGGGGCATTCGGCGACGGCGACGACGCCGCGAAGCAGCGCGTCGCCGCGTTCCTCTCGCCCGTACCCGAGGCGTTGACGCAGGCCAAGGCGCTGTTCGTCATCGCCAAGGAGTACGACATGCCGAGCTGGCCGGCGCTCAAGCGCCACGTCCAGCGCCGCACGCGGACGGTTTTCGCGGACGACCCGCAGCACGCCGAAGCGCTCGCGGAGATGCTCAGCGACGCCAACGTACACATCGCCAAGACCTTCGACGAGGCGGTCGACTCGACGGCCGAGGTGCTGGTACTTGACATCGGCCGCCCAACCGAGCGGCGGAGCCTCGCGCCCCGGCAGGTGGCGACGCTCCGGGCGCGCAAAGTTGTCGCGCTCGGCGGCGGCGCATCCTGGTTCCATCGAGAGCTGGAGCTGGAGTCGATGGGCGGCAACATCCAACCCTTCGTCCCCATCCGCCTGGTCGACAGCGAGCTGCTCGGCCCGGCGTCGCAGCGCTTCCATCCGCTGGCAGACGCCGCAGCCGCCGGCTACGAGCTCTACGGCGACGAGCCGCAGTTCCTGAGCTTCGGCATCGTGCCCGATGAACTGCGGTTCGCGGACGGTCGCGGCTTCATCGAGTTGATCGCGGACATTCCCGACGATGCCGGCAGCGGCGTGGTGACGCGGCAGGCGAACTGCGTCTTCGCCGGCGTGGTCGCGCCGCCGGCCGACTGGTCGGACGCCTATCGCGCGCTCCTTCTGCGCACGGTGTCGGCGCTGGCGGAGCGACCGCTGGAGGAGTTCACGCCAGCCATCGTGGCGCGGGAACTGCATCCGCCCGGCACGACGCCATTTCGGCTCTCGCCGCTCAGCCGCGAGCGGTTCTCGGACGACGAAAAGCGCCTGTATTTCCGTTTCGATGAGCCAACCGTGTTCACGGCGACTCTCAGGCACCGCGGCTCGGGCGCAATGGCGATGGTGTTCCAAGGCGGCGCCAAGCAGCTTCAGTTCGCTCGTGTGGATGCGGAGCGGGGCGAGACGCTGACCATCGCGCTGACCGTGACGCAGAAGAGCATCGACGCCATGGGCGAGCGGTACTGGGTGCTCAACTTCGTCAACTTCGACCACGAGCACGGGGCCGTCTGCGAACTGACGGTGCGCTACAACGCATTGGCTGAAGGCCCGATCCGCGCAATGCCGAGCGACGCCAGCTTCGAGCATTTCCAGTGGTTCGCCGAGCGGCTCCCCGATGGCGATGCGCCGGCGCGCCGCGCGGCGACCGCGGCGGCGTTCGGCTTCGACGATTGGCAGACGCTTCAGACGCATGTCGCCTGGGCGCCGCCCTGGCTGCCGGGCAACGGCGCAAGCATCGGTTTCCGCAGGGCGCAGAAGAAAGCCGGTGCGCCGCTCCGTCTCGACGACATGCTGGGGATCGCAGCCGACGAGGACGAGATCACGAGCGACTTGCACCAAGCACTGCGGGCGGCGTTCGCTCTCGCCTCGGCGGCGAACCAAGCCTCGGTCGGCGCCGACCATCTGCTGCTGGCGCTGCTCGACAACGCCATCGCGACCGATGTGCTGGCGAAGGTCGGCGCCGATGTCGACCGCCTGCGCCGCGACCTCGAGGAGCGCATGGCAGCGCGGGACGAGGGCGACCCCGGCGCGTCGCGGGAACTCTTCGGCGTGCTCTGGCGCAGCAACTTCCACAGCGTTCTGGGCCGGGAAGGCTGCAACGCGGCGAACATCCTGGTCGGCATGTTCGACGAGAGCGGCGCGGCACAGGATGCGCTGGCGGCGCAAGGCATCGAGCAGGCCGATGTGATCCGATACCTCGCGCACGGCATCCCGAAGGCCTTGTCCTCGGCTCATCCGAGCGATCCCTTGATCTCAGGCGAGATCGAGGCCGCTGTGCATCTTGCGTTCGGCACGGCCGCCGCCCGCGGCCACGAAGCGTTCGGCGTCGAGCACCTGCTGCTCGCCGTCCTCTACGCGGCACCGATCGCGCCGGGTGCCTTGCAGGATGAACTCGCCGCCTTCGTGGATGCGACGCCGCGCATCGCCGATGGCGAGCCGCGGCCGACACGAGCGCTCAATCGCGTCATGCAGAAGGCGGTGGCGCGCGCGAAGCGAGCCGACTCGCCCGTTGACGCAGCGGCCGTGGTGTGGGCCATCGGCACCGAGAGCCGGACCTTCGCTGCCGACGCCCTGCAGCGCCACGGCGCCGCGCGCGGGTGAACGGCATTCGCCGAACCAGGCCGGTCCCCGCACAGCCGGTATACATCGCCGCTCGCTAGCCGGATAATGCGCCGCTCGCCGGGCTTCGGATGTCCGGTCCCGCGCCGGACCGCCGCGTCCGGCAGCTTCGAGCATGCTGGCGCCAGGCTCGGCGCCGAGAACCGGAGGATTCGTGACAGACATCGCGCAACTGACCGAGTCGGTGGACACCTTGAAGGGGAGCTTCGAGGAGCACCGCTACATCTGCAGCAGCCAGATCGCGACGGCCGTTTACCTGGCCTACCACCTGCGCAAGCCAGTGCTCATCGAGGGGCCGCCGGGCGTCGGCAAGACGGAGCTGGCCAAGACCACGGCGGACATGTTCGCCCTGCCGCTCATCCGCCTGCAGTGCTACGAGGGCCTCGACGAGGCGAAGGCCATCTACGAGTGGAAGTACGGCAAGCAGCTGCTCTACACGCAGGTGCTCAAGGAGACGCTCGACGAGGTGCTGCAAGGCGCACAGGGCTTCGCCGAGTCCGTTACCCGCCTGCACGAGTTCGGCGACATCTTCTTCTCCGAGGAGTTCCTGGAGCCGCGCCCGCTCCTCAAGGCGCTGCGCGAAGAGCACGGCTGCGTGCTGCTGATCGACGAGGTGGACAAGTCCGACCATGAGTTCGAGTCCCTGCTCTTGGAGATCCTCTCGGACTTCCAGGTGTCCATCCCGGAAATCGGCACGGTCAAGGCGCACCGGGACCCGCCCATCGTGTTCCTCACCAGCAACAACACGCGGGAGATTTCCGACGCCCTGAAGCGCCGCTGCCTGCACCTCTACATCCCGTTCCCGGACGCGGACTTGGAGCAGCGCATCATCCACGCCCGGGTGCCCGACATCCCTCCCGAACTGCGCCGCCAGCTCGTCACCTTCATCCAGGAGCTGCGGGATCTGGACCTCAAGAAGGTGCCCGCCATCTCGGAGACCATCGACTGGGCCCGCACCCTGCTGCTGCTGCACACCGAGAGCCTGGACCCGGAACTGGTGCGCGAAACGCTGAACGTGATCCTGAAGTTCCAGGAGGACATCGAGAACGTGGACGCGGAGATCGCGACGCTAACCAACAAGGCGCTGAAGGGCTGAGGGCAATGGCGCTCGGCACCGCCATGGTCACGTATCTGGAGCTGATCGGCAACGCTAGGGACATCGCCGGCGATCAGTCTCAGCCGGGGCCGCTCCGGCGCTTCCAGTTCGGGGCTCAAACCGGGCTTGACCATTCCCGGCGGGGTGGCGCATACTCCTTGGCGATTCCCCTCCAATCGGTTCTGTCGTGCGGGGGAATCTGGGCTTGTCCGGACGGCCCCCTCCCTAGGCATCTTGCCGAGCCTAGAGCGAGCGGTCCATTGAGTCCCAGCAGGCTATCAGGCAAGGACTTGGTTGTTGCAAAGTGGGCGCCTGCGCCCACTTTGGCTTTCTAGAGGGCTTCAATGGCGGACTGGGACGACGTCACCATCGCGGCGCTGAAGGAACTCGGTGCCGACTCTGTGATGGTTCCCGGTGCGAAGCTGCGCCAGAAGATGGTGCAGCTCGGCTATCACCATGGCCTCGATGTCGCAGCACATGTGAACCGATCTACCCTCTCCTTCTCACAGCTAGCCGACGAGGTGGTCGGGGTTGTGGTCCAACACCAGTCTGGCAGCGACGTTCTAGTGGGGCTGGAGGGGGCCGAGGCACCGAGCAAACCACTCGGACCCTCCCATGGGGGGCTGCCTCTCCGCCGCGACGTATACGAGGCCTTCACCCGGCTGTCGGCGACGCCATTCGCTTATCTTCCGGAGAGCGACAAGTTCGTGATGGAGGGCGAAGCCCGCGGCTCGGCTGTCAGCGTGCATCCAGTGAGCTTGGAGACTCTGCTCGCCGATCGCCGCCGCTTCATCCACTCCTTACCGACCGACCGCCAACGGCCTCTCATTGAGGCGGTGACCAGCTCAACCACTCCGCTCTCGGCTTTTCGGACTGCCGTGACTGCCGCGGGCATGTTCGACCTTTGGGCGGCAGCGCAGTCTAGGACGGTCGTTGACCGGGTGCGACGTTGGGCGGAAGACAATGGCGTGACGCCACGCGATGCGTGGTTCCGCGGCGAAGCGCGTCCGATTTCGCCGCACCAGACACTCGCCCGCCTTGCTCCGTACCTCACAGCCGACGAGATTCGCAACCTCAGCATTCCGTTTCGTGCTGTAGAGGCGATGTTGTCGGACATTGGTGGCCAATGAGCGGGCCACTCGCGATCATCGCAGGGATCCCGCTGGGAGTCCATAGGCGCGCAGGCGACAAGCCGGCCCGAGCTGGGTGGAAGATCCAAGTCTTGCCTAGCCAGCACCATCGCCGTGCCGACCTCACCGGCATCTGGCAGCGGGTCATGGCCGCAACCGACGCAGGGCCAGAGTGCGGAGTGCATCTGCTGCTTGCGCACGACCCAGAGGACGAGCGCCCCGGTTTTGCGGAACTGAAGTCCAGGTCGCTTCGAGCAGCTTGGCTCAGCCGTGCGCAAGCAGCCCGATACGGCTGCCAAGACTTCCAAGATACCGTGGACGACATACTTCAGTTTGAGGAGAATTGGCGCGATCGAGTCCGTCCTACGATGAGCTCTCCCCTCCTGCTGCCCGAGACGGTCTTCTCGGCGACTCAGTCGGTGGCGGATGCATGGACGCGTGCGAGGCGTGTGGGCATTGGTCGGGACAACCTTGAAGCAGTGGAGAACACCATCGAACGATTTCGCGCATCTCACCGAAGGCGTGGTGAGTGGCACGATGAGAAGGCTTTGGTTTTCAACGCGGGGCCGCGTCACGGCCAGCACGGTTTGCCCGACTGGCGCCGGCGCAAGCTGACCCGGCAGCTTTCGGACGGATTCCACTTTGACGTCCGACACTCGCACCGACAGTCTTTCCAGGTCGCTTGCCAAAGCGGCGATATTCACCGCGTCCGCGGGTACGCCAACATCGACGCGCACGGATTCGTGCGCTGAGCGGCGTAACCATGGATCGCACGCTCACCCGCTTCATCGCCGCGCTGCGCAATGCGGAGGTGCGCATCTCGCCCGCCGAGACGCTCGATGCCATGAACGCCATCGAGCTGGTCGGGTACCGGGACCGGGCCTTCCTGAAGGAGTCGCTCGCGCTCGTGCTGCCCAAGACGGCGGACGAGAAGGAGACCTTCGAGACCACCTTCGATCAGTTCTTCTCCTTCGACGATGTGTCCGGCCAAGCGGCGGTGCTTGGCGAGGGCGATGGCGACGGTGATGAAGGCGAAGGCGGCGGCGAGGGCGAAGGCCAGGGCGAGGGCAGCGGCGGCGGCAAGGGCAGTGGCCGCGGCAAGAGGAAGAGCAAGTTCGCAGCGCTCGAAGAGGAGGAGGAAGAGGACCTCGGCCCCGGCGAGATGGCTGAGCCGCAATCGGCGCTCGGCCAGCTCCTCATGCAGGACAGCACCGTGGAACTCACCGTGCAGATGGCTGATGCCGCACGCGACGCCAAGCTCGAGGACATTCAAGTCTTCACGCAGAAGGGTCTCTACACGCGCAAGATCATGGACGCCATGGGCCTTGCCGACCTCAATCGGGAGATCGGCGACGCCCGCAACAGCCCGCGCGTGCCGCAGCGCCGCCTCGGCCAGGAACTCAAGAAGCGCCGCGACTGGCTGCGCGAGCAGGTGCGCGACTACGTCGAACGGCAGTTCCTGCTGCACGCGGACGTCACCGGCCGGCGGCTGCGCGAAGACCTGCTGCAGAAGGTCAAGCTCTCCAACGTCGAGCATCGCAACTTCCGCTTGATCCAAGAGATCGTCTTCCGCATGGCGAAGAAACTGGTGGCGCTGCACTCGCGGCGCCGCAAGGTCTTCAAACGAGGGCAGCTCAACGTGCCGCGCACCTTGCGCTACAACATGAGCTACGACGGCGCCATCTTCGATCTGCATTGGAAATCGGTGAAGGTGGACCGGCCCAAGGTGTTCGCCATCTGCGATGTCTCCGGCTCCGTCGCCAGCTACGCGCGCTTCATGCTGATGTTTCTCTACAGCTTGGACGAGGTGATGCCGAAGGTGCGCTCCTTCGCCTTCTCGTCCGACTTGGCCGAAGTGACGGACCTCTTCGAGCGCAACAAGATCGAGGACGCCATCGCCAAGGTCCTGCGCGACTACAGCGGCGGTTCGACGGACTACGGCCAAGCGTTCGCGGACTTCCGCAAGCACTGCATGGACGACGTGGACAACCGCACCACCATCGTGATCCTAGGCGATGCCCGCAACAACTACGGCGATCCGCGCACGGACATCCTCAAGGAAATGTACGACCGATCGAAGCGCGTCATCTGGCTGAACCCCGAGTCGCGCAATACGTGGAACGTCGGCGATGCGGAGATGCGCAAGTACACGGCCTACGTGCATCAAGCCGAGGAGTGCAATTCGCTGATGCACCTCAATCGAGTGGTCGGGAACCTGCTGCGATCAGTGAGCTAAGACGGCCGAGGGGACGTGCGCGTGGGAAGACTCGTGCGCCGAACCGGCGTGCTGCTGGCATTCTTGCCGCGGTTTGGCTGCCGGCGAGCGGGCGCGACAGCGCGACGCCGGAGTCGGCCGTGGTGCCTTTGCCCGAATTCGCCACGCCGGGCGCATCGGGCGGCAAGGCGGCCTACGCCGCTGCTGTCGCGTTGCAGGCAACGCTCTCGGAGGCGCAGGCGGCGCAACTCGTGCTGCCCATCGACAGCCCGCTGCGCCGCAACTGGTCCAACCTTCCCGCCGGAATCACGAGATTCGAGCGCAACGGCCTGCGCATCGGCGATCTGGAGCCGGATCAGCTGGCCGCGCTGTTCGCCTTTCTCGCGGCCGCCCTCGGTCCGCACGGCTACGCGACGATTGCGGGAGTGCTCGGCGCCGACGCCGTGCTCGCCGAGTCTCTGCTGGCTTGGCAACTGGGGTGGTCCGCGACCAACTACTGGCTCGCGTTCTTCGGCGCACCGACGCCGGACGCGGCATGGGGCTGGCAGTTCGGCGGCCGCCACCTGGCGATCAACGCGAGCCTCGACGGTGGCCGCGCCGTCAGCCTGTCGCCCACCTTCATCGGCATCGAGCCCGCCGTCTACGAAGTCGATGGCGCGCGCCACGCACCGCTGGCGGACGAACTCGCGGACGCTCTGGCGCTGATCGCGGCGCTGCCGGGCAGCCTGCGGGCAAGGTCTGGGCGGACGATGCGCAGGAGCTTCGCGCCGCGATGGTGAACTCGCTGACCTGCGCTTGGGCCGAAGTCGCCGGCAGAAGCTACGGCGGCGGCGTATTGGAACTCGAACCGCGCGAAGCCGAGGCGCTGTGGGTGCCGTTCGAGTTCGCCGCAGAGCTCGACGCCGACTATCTGGACGGCTGCCTTCGGGACGGCGACGCCGATGCAGCCCTGGCGCACGGCGACCAAATCCTGCTGCGCCAGGGCTGCGGACTCAGCGAGCGCGACATCGAGCTTGCGCGGTCGGCGCGAAGGCGACTGCTGGAGCGGCGCCAGCGACGCGGCAAGCGGCGGGCCGCGTCCGCATCGGCCTGACTCGGCCCAAGCAAGGAACGCCCATTGTGGAGAGTGTGGAACAGGCGGACCTCATCAGTCGGATCGCCGAAGTGCTCGGCGAGGTGTCCGGGGTCGGCGCGGCGTTCCTTGGCGGGAGCCACGGGCGGGGCGAGGCGGACGCGTATAGCGACGTGGATGTCTATGCCGTGGTTGCCGATGCAGACGAGGCGTCGAACGTTGTCGGCCGGCTGGCGCAGGTCGCGCAAGACATCGCGCCGATCCTCTTCTCGAAGGTGCTGCCGAATGCGCGTACCATCAACTGCATCACGGTGGCGTGGCAGCGCTTCGACCTGACGGTGGTCAGCGGAGTCGAGCTCGCGTTTCTCACTGGCGGGCGGGCGAGCCCGCTGTTCGACCGGCTGGGGCTTGCCGACTCTCTTGGCGGCTTTGTCGCGAGCGCCGAGCCTTCTCCGGCACCGATTTCCGCAGAGGCGTTGCTCGACATCGCGAGCGAGTTCATTCGCGTCCTGGGGCTGTCCGCGGTGGTCAAGGGCCGAAACGACCCCGTCGTTGCGGAGACGGGCACCAATCTGCTCCGGGACATGCTCATCCAATTGATGGTGCTGTCGAACGGCGCCCAGCCGCGGCGCGGGGTCCTTGCGCTGCGGCGAGCGCTGACGGCCAGTCAGGCGGCGACGCTCGCGGGGCTTCCATCGGGTACAACATGGCCGCGCATCTTCGAACGCACGCGGGCCATCGCGGGACATTTCTTCCCCTTGGCGCGGGCTCTGGCGCAAGATGTGGGAGCGACTTGGCCGGAGCGCTTCGAACGGCTCACCCGAGCGCATCTCAAGAGCAGCATCGGCCTCGAGATCCCGGACTAGCGGCGCCGCCAAGGAGCGAGCGGTTGGCGACGCCCTTCGGTCTGAGGGACGAAATCGCGCGCTGCGTCGGGCACCGCATAGTCGCAAGCCCGACCGCAGGCATCGGCCAGACAGACCGTCATCGCATCGCGCTGCCGCGGAATCTCGTCGGTCAGGAGGCAGCGCATCGTGCGCAGGCTGATTGGGCGCAGGCGGCGTCAAGTCGATGCCTGGACCAAGGGTATTCTTGCCGTCCGGCAAGTGAACCTGAAGGAGCCCTGCCCGTGGCCGACTACAACACCCTCATCCTCGAGCGCCTCGGCACCGAAGACCGTCTGGCGCGCATCACCCTCAACCGACCGGAGAAGATGAACGCCCTCACCGGCGAGCTCTTCACCGAACTCAGCGACTGCCTGCACGATCTCGAAGCGGACCAGAGCTGCCGCGTGATCATCCTGCGCGGCGCGGGCCGCTGCTTCAGCGCCGGCTACGACCTGACGCCCGGCCGCGAACGCCGCCCCGGCGAGCGCCGCTACCAGACGGTGGACGACAAGCACCGCACCCTGATGATGAACGTGCGCACTTCCATGCAGCAGGTCACCGATGTGCAGATGTACCTGTGGAACATGGCGAAGATCACCATCGCCCAGCTCCACGGCTACGCGCTGGCCGGCGGCTGCGAACTGGCCATGATGACGGACCTCGTGGTCGCCGCCGACGACACGCAGATCGGCCACCCCGGCCTGCGCGGCCTCGGCACGGCGCGCAATGGCTGCATCTGGCCGCTGGTGATGAGCATGCGCAAGGCCAAGGAGTACTACTACACCGGCGACAACATGACCGGCGCGGAGGCCGCCGAAGCGGAGATGATCAACTACGCTTGGCCGAAGGAAGAGCTGGACGACAACACCATCGCCTTCGCCGAGCGCATCGCCAACGGCTCGGCGGACCACCTGGCGGTGCTGAAGCTCACCATGAACCGCTTCTACGAGAACATGGGCATCTACTCCTCGGTGCGCAGCGCCACCGAGCAGGATGCGCTGGCGCAGATGACGGAGTGGACCTACAGCTTCGGCGAGGCCATCCGCGAAGGCGGCCTCAAGCACGCCTTCCAGAGCCGCGACGCGCCGTACCTCGGCAACGAGGGCTTCCGCGGCAAGTCCGACTAGGCGCGTCGCCCGGCGGCGACGCGATGGAGAATGCCGTGCATTCTCCGCCCGGCGTCGGATTCACCATGTGCCCGGCGTTGGTGGCGGCAGTCGCAGCCGCGGCGCTGGGCGTGTTGGCGAGCGGCTGCGGCGAGGGCGGGGGAACGCTGCCGAAGCCCAAGGCGCCCGCCGAACCGGTGGCTCCTGCATCGTCGCCGGTCGTCTTCCGCCCGAGTCCGGCAGCAGGCATGCACCGGGCGTTCGCGCCTGCCGCTGCGGCAACCGGCGCGGAGCGATTCGCCGTCGGTGTCGCGGTCGCCGATGCGGACGGAGACGGCGACGCGGATGTCTATGTCGTCGGCGGGGTGGCCGCGCCGGCCCACTACTACGAGAACCAGGGCGACGGCACGTTTCGAGAGGTCGGGGCCGAACTCGGCCTCGCGGTCGTGCATCGGGGCAGCGGCCCCGCGTTCGGCGACATCGACAACGACGGGGATGCGGACCTCTTCGTCGGCGCGGTGGCAGGCGATCCGGTGCGCTTGTTCGAGAACCGCTTGAACGAAGCCGAGGCCGCTTTCGTGGATGTCACCGCCGCATCCGGTCTGGTTCAGAGCGCCCCGAACACGATCTCCGCAACCTTCTACGACTATGACCGGGACGGCTTCGCGGACCTCTTCCTGTCGCACTGGGGAACGCGGCGCGAGCCGGGCGAAGACACCGAAACCCTGTGGCGCAACAACGGCGACGGCACCTTCGGCTCGGCCAGCATCCCCTCCGGCATAGCTGCCGCCCTCGCGCCGAACGGAGTCGACTGGAGCCTGACCTTCAACCTTGCGGACATCGACGACGACGGCGATGGCGACCTCTTGGTGTCCGGCGACTACGGCACCAGCCGCGTGCTGCTGAGCGACGGCCAGGGCGCGTTCGCCGTGGACGCCGAGTCCGAAGCGGCGCTCGTCGAACGCGCCACGGGCGCGGCCATAGGAGATTTCGACAACGACGGCGACCTCGATTGGTTCCAGTCCGGCCGCACCAGCCGTCTGGTCGCCAACAACGGCGGCGGACGCTTTGCGGATGCGGGACTGCGCCACGCATCGAACGCCTGGGGCTGGGCGACTTGCCGCGCCGACTTCGACAACGACGGACATCTCGACATCGCCCAGGTCCAGGGCGGTCGGGAGACCTCCGCATCCGGGCCGATCCGCTTTCTGCACAACACCGGAAACGGGCTCGAGTTCCGTGACTTTGGGCGCGAGGCGGGCCTCACGACCACCGGCGACGGCCGCGCCCTCGCGTGTTTCGACGCCGACCGGGACCGGGATGTCGACTTGCTCGTCGTCAACGCTGGCGCGCCGCACCTCGTGCTGTACCGGAACGAGTTGGCAGGCGGCAATCGCGGCATCGCGGTAGAGCTTGCCGGCAGCGGCGCCAACCGACTTGCCATCGGCGCAAGAGTGACTGTCGCCGCCGACGGCGTCACGCAGTTGCGCGAGCTTGGCGGGCGCAGCAACTTCGCCTCGCACGATCCCTTCGTCGCCCACTTCGGCATCGGCAGCGCTACCGACGCTCGCATCGCTGTCCTTTGGCCCGCTGGCGGGCGCACCGAGGCAGACGCCATTCCGGGCGAGCGCGCAGTCGTCGAGCAGCCGCGCCAAGCGACCTTGCGCCTGTCCGTGGTGCAAGGCGGCGGCGACGGCGTCTACGCCCCCGGCGACATCGTGCCCATCGAGGCCGAGCTGCCGCCGGAGGGCTATTTCTTCAGCCACTGGACAAGCAGCCGCAGCGTCGCTTTCGCGGACCGCTTCAAAGCCCGGACGACCTTTCGGATGCCCGCGAAAGCCGTCACGCTGACCGCCAACTACACCCCCGGCGTCGCCCTCGGTAGCGATGTCTCCGTCGCCAGACGCTGGAACGAAGTGCTCCTGCAAGCCATCCGCAACGACTTCGCCCGACCGACCGTCCATGCGCGGAACCTCTTCCACATCGCCGCCGCCACCTACGACGCCTGGGTCGCCTACGCATCCCAGGACGGCAGCGTCGCCCCGACGCCTTGGCTGCTCGGCACGGCGGCGTGCGAACTCTCGCCTCCGCCGCGCCCCGCAGATGCCGAAACCGCCCGCCACGAGGCGCTCAGCTTCGCCACCTATCGCCTGATCCGGCATCGGTTTCGCCGCTCGCCCGGCAAAGGCCGCATCGCCCGCGATGCCTTCGTGCTGATGGACGCCCTGGGCTACCAGCCGGATCGGCCCAGCGAACACGGCCGCTTCGGCCAGAGCCTCGCCGACTGCTACCTCGCTTTCGGCCTGACGGATGGCGCAAACGAGGCAGGCGACTACGCGAACGTGGCCTACCAGCCGGTGAATCCGGGCCTGCGCCCGCATGAGCCGGGCAACCCGATGATCGTGGATCTGAACCGCTGGCAGCCGTTGCTGCTGCGGCAGTTCGTCGACCAGGCCGGCAACCCCATCGACGCCCCGCCGGAGTTCCTGAGCCCGGAGTGGGGCCGCGTCGTGCCGTTCGCGCTTGCCGCCGCGCACCTCACCTACCGCGAACGCGATGGCTACGTGTACTGGCTCTACCACGACCCCGGCCCGCCGCCGACCATCGATGGCGCAGCGGGCGATATCTATCGCTGGGCGCACGCGCTGGTGGCGGTCTGGTCGGCCGAGCTCTCGCCGGAGGACGGCGCGATGCTGGACATCTCCCCGGCAGGCATCGGCAACGTCGGTGCGTACCCCGCGAGCTTCGACGAATATCCGGCCTTCTACGGCGACTTCGCACTGCACAGCGGCACCGGGCGCTCGCTGAACCCGGCGACCTCGGCGCCCTACGCCCCGCAAGTCGTCCCGCGCGGCGACTACACCCGGGTGCTGGCAGAGTTCTGGGCGGACGGTCCGGACTCGGAGACGCCGCCGGGCCATTGGTTCGTGATTCTGAACACCGTGGCCGACCATCCCCTGCTGGCAAGGCGCATCGGCGCGCTCGGCCCGGAACTGGACGCCTTGGAGTGGGATGTGAAGGCCTACTTCGCCCTAGGCGGCGCCATGCACGATGCCGCCATCGCCGCGTGGAGCATCAAGGGCTTCTACGACTACGTGCGGCCCATCTCGTCGATCCGCGCCATGGCGGACCGTGGCCAGAGCAGTGAACCCGAGGCTCGCGACTTCCATGTCGACGGCATCGCTCTCATCAGCGGCTTCATCGAGCGGATAGCGGAGGGTGATCCGCTGGCCGGCCCTCGAGGCGAACACGCCGGCAAGATCAAGCTCCTCGCCTGGCGCGGCCCGGATGCGGTGCAGGACCCGGCAAGCGACGCCGCCGGCGTCGGTTGGATCCGCGCCGAAAACTGGTGGCCCTACCAGCGCCCGACCTTCGTGACGCCGCCGTTCGCGGGCTACGTCTCCGGCCACTCCACCTACTCCCGCGCCGCCGCGGAGGTTCTGGAACGGCTCACGGGCGACGCCTTCTTCCCCGGCGGCATGAGCGACTTCCCGGTGCGCGCCGGCGAGTTCCTCGTCTTCGAGGACGGCCCGTCGATGGATCTGACGCTGCAGTGGGCCACTTACCGCGACGCCGCCGACCAATGCAGCCTGTCGCGCATCTGGGGCGGCATCCACCCGCCGGTGGACGACATCCCCGGCCGCCTCATCGGCGCGGCAGTGGGCATCAACGCTTGGGCACAGGCGGAAGCGCACTTCCGCGGCCGGTAGCGTGTGGCACCGGGTGCGGATGGTCGTCATACGTGGCGCTCAGCGAACTGGCACGGTCACAGCATGCCCTGTCGGCTCGCCTCGCACCAGACAAACGGGGAGACCTGTCGGAGTACCTCTTGCGCACGACCGTCTCCACCGTTGCGAAGGTATCCGCTGTAGTCCAACGCGCGCCGTCGACGAAGATCCGGATCGTCCAGTTTCAGCCGCGTAATCGTCTTTCGCGCGCGTTCCTTCAGCGGCTTATCGAGACCGGGGTTCGGTCGTATCGAGCCATCCGCCAAATTGAGGTGAAACGTCCCGGGCTTGAGGCCAATGGGATCCAAGACGTCCTCGTGATCGAGTTTTCTGCCGTTTGCTCGCCAACAGGCGAGACGGAAGTTGGCCCATTCGTAGGCACGGCCCGGCTCCTTGGACTTCGGGACGAAGTGGTCCGTCGTCAAATGGCCTGTCACGGTGTCGATGCGAACCGCGAAGTACGCACAGACGTGCGAGTAGGCCTCACCAAGTTGTGCAAGCGCATCCCTCCAGTAGCTGGGTAGCGTTTCTCCGGCGGGCAACGGCTCATGTGGCGAGATACCCTTTTTCTTCAGCCACGCGAGGCCACGCTTGCGTACCTTGTCGTCGAAATCCTGCGGTTCCGCGCGGAGGTCGATGGGAATCAATCGATCCAGCCCTTGTGTCGGCAGATATGCTGCCATCGAATCAGGAATTCGTCGGCCAGCGGGTCAAGGGATTCCACCAGTCTGCGGTTCATGTCCTGCACGCTTCCTGGTTCGGGATTGTCCTGCTCCAGAAGACGTGCGGCCCGGTCAACGAGGCCTTCGTATTCGGGAGCTCTGCTGCTTCTCAGATCGAACGCTTGGCTCGTGAGCCACGCATCGGCATTGCCGCGGGGTTCGAAGTCGCGCCGATGGAGCGCGACGGTGGCACCGTCTTGGTCGAGATCGAACCAAGCATCAGTGGACGGGCTGAAAGTCGGTTCGACAGACGCCATGATCAACGGCGAATGCGTCGTCAGGACGAGCTGCGACACAGCTCGATCTCCGGCAAGCATCGTCATCGCCGACATGAGAGTGCGGACAATCGTACGTTGCCACGACGGGTGGAGGTGGGCTTCGATTTCATCGACGAAGAGGACGATCTGGTCCGTCTCTTCCACCTGCAGCAACTGTGCCGCCCGTCTGTGCTCCTCCCATGCCCAGATCAGGAAGTACGCGAGGGCCGCAATGCGGCGCACCGCCGATGATGCATGCACGATCGGCACGTCAGCACGGTAGGGCATGCGGATGGTCGGAATGTCGCGCTGGTCGTCAATACTGATACGCGTTAACGGCCCGGGAGCTAGTGGACCGTTTCCTGGCGGCGTGAGGGCGGCGAGCAACTCGATGAGGCGCCCATAGGCTGTGCCGTTCTCCTTCTGCCAGCCGGCCCAGTCCCTGATCAGGCCGTTGCAGAGCGAGGCGCCCCGCTCTTCCCGCCCGTTCCATATCTCGACGGGGTTGAACACGTAAGCCGGCGGACGTTCCGCCACAGGCTCTTCCCTAGAGAACATCTCCCAACCCCGTGGCTTACGCCAGTAGTTGCGCACCGGATCCCAGACGGCGAAACTGCCGTCGGACATGGCATAGAGTACGAGCCCGGGGTTGGCTCGGCTGCGCCTCCCTACCCAAGACTGTTCCTCTGGCCGAAACTTGCTGGTGTAGTAGTGCTCGTCCGTGCTCTTGCCGGTGAAGGCGAACTCGATCGATGCGGGGCCCGGGTGGGCGGGCAATGCGGGCATGCCCGTGGCGATGCCGGGATTCACCTCCGCGGGCCACCTGCGGGTCATTGCCCACCATCCCACGTCGAGCAGGAAACTCTTGCCGAGGCCATTGTCCCCGGTAAAGAGGTTCAGCCTGTCAGCAAAGTTGACCTCCATTTCGGAGGCGGGGCCGACGTTCTTGAGCTTCAGACGTTTCAGCACGGCTGCCTCCTCGCATCACCCCAAGTCTTGCGGAAGTGAAGCCTGCACCGTAACGCCCTCGCTATCCCCACCCAAGAGATCGTCGTGTGCATGATCGGCCTACGCTGTCGAACATCATCGAATACCAACCCCGGCAGGACCACGTCCCTTTCGTCAGGTGCTGCAACGGTCGGAGAGCATAGGGGTCCCCCGTGACCTGAGTCAATCGGCAGCAAGGGTGGACTCTCGCTAGGTGCGCGCGTGCGAAGGCAGGGCGGCGGACCGCCGCCCAGCCCGATGGGTTGACTTGCGCCGAACAGAGTCGCTAAGTTGGCCACACGATGTGGTGTTCACTCCGAGCGGTGCGCCTAGCGGCCACCGGCCTGTCCCTTGTCGCCGCTGGCGTGGCATCTGCCGCCGGCAGCGTCGGCGACTTCAACGGCGATGGCAAGGCCGACATCCTGCTGCGCCACACTGACGGCCGCTGGCGGATCTACGCGATGGACGGGCGGCATCAGATTGGTGCGGATAGCGGCAGCGTCGGCCTGCCGACGGCGCCGGCGTACTACCTCGGCGGAGTCGGCGACTTCAATGGCGACGGCAAGGACGACGTGCTGCTGCGCCACGACAACGGCCGCTGGTTCTACTATCCGCTGGATGGACGCACGATCCTGTCCGGCGGCGGGCGGGCGTTCCTGACGCCGAACGCAGGCTGGACCGTGGTCGGCACCGGCGACCTGAACGGCGACGGCAACGACGACGTGCTGATTCGCAACGTCAGCGGGCGCTGGTACTACTACCCCATGAACGGGCGCCGCACGCTGCCCGGGCGCGGCGATCCGAACCTGACGCGCGACACCGCCTGGCGCTTCGCCGGCATGGGCGATCTGAACGACGACGGCAGGGACGACGTGCTGCTGCGCCACGGCGACGGGCGCTGGTACTACTATCCAATGGACGGACGCCGGGTGGTTGCCGCGGCGCGCGGCTTAGCGGACTTGCCGGCGGACCTCGCGTCGCGCGTTGCCGGCATCGCCGACCTCGACGGCGATGGCAAGGGCGACGTGCTGCTGCGCCGCAGCGACGGCCGCTGGCCCTACTACCGAATGGATGGTCGCCAGCGCATCCCGGCGCAGCACGAGCTTGCCCGCATCAATCGGGACCTCCGGCTGAGTCTAGCCGGGCTTGGCGACTTCAACGGCGACGGCAAGGACGACGCGCTGCTGCGCCACGACGACGGCCGCTGGTACTACTACCCGATGAACGGCCGGCTCAACATTGCCCCCGAGAAGGGCTGGACGAATCTCCCCCGCGAGGCTGATTGGCGCAGTGCGGATGTACGGCGGTCCGCCATCCGCACGGACCAGTTCCAGTGGGTCACCGCGAACGTATCGGGCCTTGTGCGCCAGTGGGGCTATCCGCCGCGCTCCGGGCCTTATACGGGCACGTTCCCGCTGGAGTTCGCCAGCGGCATCGCCGCCGCAGACTACGACGCCGATGGCGACGTGGACCTCTACGTCGTCGGCGGCAGCGACGACAGCAACCGCCTGTTCCGCAACCGCGGCGACGGCACGTTCGAGGACGCGACTGCGGAAGCGGGCCTCGATGTCGTCCACCTCGGCTGCGGCCCCGCCTTCGCGGACATCGACGGCGACGGCGACCTCGATCTGTTCGTCGGCGCGGTGGAGAACGATCCGTACTACCTGTTCGAGAACCGGGACGGCCGTTTCCATGACATCACCCCGCGCTCCGGGCTCGTCCTCGACGCCGCGAACACGGTATCGGCGACGTTCTTCGACTACGACATGGACGACGACCTCGATCTCTTCCTCGCCCACTGGGGCTTCTCCCGCCAAGCGGACACCCAGACCGTCTGGCGCAACACCGGCGACGGCATTTTCGAGAGCGCCAGCATCGAGAGCGGCATCGCTGGCTCGCTCATCATCGAGTCGGAGAACTACCAGACCGGCGAGGTGGCCTACATCGACCGCTCGCTGACGCCGATCTTCAGCGACATCGACGCCGACGGCGACGGCGACCTGCTGATGGCGGCGGACTACGACACCAGCCAGGTCTTCCTGAACGATGGCGACGGCACGTTCACCCGCACCACGGACCGCAACGTGATCGTCGATCAGTCCGGCATGGGCGCCTCGGTCGGCGACTACGACAACGATGGCGATTTCGATTGGTTCGTCACCTCCATCTACGAGGAACCGGGCTTCTTCGGCAACCGCCTCTACCGCAACGACGGCCACGGCGTCTTCGAGGACGCCACCGAGGAGGCCGGCGTCGCCGATGGCGGCTGGGGCTGGGCGAGCTGCTTCAAGGACTTCGACAACGACGGCCACTTGGACATCGTCCACGTCAACGGCTGGCGCGGCGACACCGGCGATCCCGGCTCCGACCCCACGGTCTTCATGCGCGACGAGATGCGCTTCTACCGCTCGCGCGGCGACGGCACGTTCGCCAGCGTCGCCACCAGGAAGTGGCTGCGCGATCGCGGCCAGGGCCGCAGCCTCGCCTGCTTCGACGCGGACCGCGACGGCGCAATCGACATCGTGCTCACCAACAGCGACGGCAACCATCTGGTTTACTACAGGAACGAGCTGGCGACCGCCCGCGACAACCACTACCTTGCGATCAAACTGCGCAGCGCCGGCGGCAACCGCTTCGGCGTCGGCGCGAAGATCGCCGTCGCCACCAAGTCCGGCACCCAGATCCGCGAGTTGCGCGCCGGCAACAACTTCGCCTCGCACGACCCGCTGGAAGTCCACTTCGGCCTCGGCGCCGACCGGGTGGCCGACATCCGAGTGACTTGGCCGGACGGCACGATCACGGTAAAGCCCGCCGTGTGGGCCGACCAGATCCTCACCATCGTCAAGTAGCCCAGGAGAGCACGATCAGCGACGACAACGAAGTACTGCTGGACGCCATCAGCGCTGTGCTGCCCCCCGTGCTGAACGCCCTAGAGGCGCTCGCCTACGTGGGCCGGCACCTGCACCCGCCGAACCTTCCCTCGCTGGCGGGCGCGGTAGCGGACAACGCCGAACCTGTCCGAACCGGCTTGGCGCAGTTCAAGGCAGCCGATTTCCCGGAGTCGTTCGCGAACTTCAAGGATTGCGTGATTCGTACCGCCGAGCACGTTCTGAGCGCCCACGAGCGGCTCGACGCTGCGGCTGGCGGCATGAACGGGGCGATGGGCGGATATCGCGCCATGGGCGAATACACGCGCGCGGTGCAGGCGCTCTACCCGGTGGCGGCGATGCTGCCGCCGGTCAGCCGCTTCTTCGTCTCCAAGGAGCGCCGTTCGGACGAGGCGCTGGCGGCCAAGCTCGGGGCTGCGGACGGCGCCCGCGCGGAGGTAGGCATCATGATCGGACCCGACGCGAACGAAACCAGCGACGGCGATGACCGCCGCGGCGGCTTCGCGCTCTATGTGCCCGAATACTACGATGCGACCGAGTCGTATCCACTGATCGTCGCCCTGCACGGCGGTTCCGGCAACGGCAAGAGCTTCCTGTGGACCTGGCTGGTTGAGGCGAGAACGCGGGGCGCGATCCTGCTGAGCCCAACCGCCATCGACCGCACCTGGTCATTGATGGGCCCGGACATCGACAGCGCCAACATCGAGGGCATGGTGAAGCGCGTCCAGGAGCGCTGGAATATCGACGCCGGCCGGATGCTGCTCACCGGCATGAGCGATGGCGGCACGTTCTCCTACGTCTCGGGCCTGCGCGAGGAGTCGCCGTTCACGCACTTGGCGCCGAGTTCCGCCAGCTTCCACCCGCTGCTGCTCGAAGGCATGAGCCGCGAACGCTTGAAGGGCCTGCCCATCTACCTGATGCACGGCGCCCTCGACTGGATGTTCCCCGTGGACATCGCCCGCACGGCGAATGCGGCGCTGTCCGCGGCAGGCGCAGACGTGGTCTACCGCGAGATCGCCGATCTGTCCCACACCTGGCCGCGAGACGAGAATCCCCGCATCGTGGACTGGTTGATGGGGAACTGAGCGCCGGTCGCGCCATCACGGCGCTTGGCGGTTGGCTTCCCGCGCTTGCTGGAATGCGCGCCGCGCGTGCTGCCGGGCGGCGTAGGCGAGGGCGGCGCCCGGCAACGAGAAGCCGTAGGCGACGGCCCAATCGAGGCAGGTGGTCATCAGGATGTCCACGCCGCTGAACGCATCGCCTACCAGATAGGCGTTCGACTCGAGGCGCGGCAGCGCCCAGCGGAGCTGCTTGTCGAACCCCGCCCGGGCGGCGTCCATCGCCGCTGGCGCGTCGCCGTAGATGTGCTTCAGATCGCCATGCTTGCGCATCACGTAGAGCGTGTGCGCGTCGAATTCCATCAGGATGAACGACTGCCACTCCTGGTAGCGCGCCCGCGCCTCGACGCCCGAGGGCAGCAAGGCCGCGCCGTAGCGATCCGCGAGGTAGGCGACGATGGCAGCGCTCTCGGTGAGCACCAGATCGCCGTCCACGAGCACCGGGATCTTCTCCTTGACGCTCAGGGCGCGGAAGGCCGGCGACTGGGTCTCGCCGGTGCGCGAGCCGATGGGCTTGGTCTCGTAGTCGAGGCCGATCTCGGCCAGCGCCCAGTGGGCGCGCATGGTGCGCGACGTGCCGGCGCCCCAAACGGTGATGGCCATGCCGTCTCAGTCCGCCCGGCGGAAGAGCGGCAGCACGACGCCGTCGCCGACATCCTCGAACGCGACGAACACCGCAAGACCGATCTCCACCGCCTCCGGCGGCACGTCGAGCAGATTGGATGTCACATGCGGCCCCTCGGCCAGCCGCACCTCCACCGTGGCCAGCGGCGTGTAGCCGACAAGGGCCGGATGCACGGCCTGGTGGGTGACCACGTAGGAATGGACCTCGCCCTTGCCGCTCATCTCCTGCCACTCGAAGTCCGTCGCCCCGCAAGCGCGGCACATCGCTCGCGGCGGGTGCGAGAGGGCGCCGCAGGCGGCGCAGCGCTGGATCACGAGCCGCCGCTCTCCGAGCGCCTCGAAGAACGGCTCGGACTCTGCGTCGGGCGCCGGAGCGGGCAGTTCCGGCGGGCGTTCGAACCGCCAGTGCTCCGCTTGGCCGCTCATGCCTCGCCGCGCTCCAGAATCATGGCGCCCGTGCCGATGCCTGTGTCGCAGAACGAGAACCGGGCGTCCGGCACCTGCGCCGTGCTTTCGCCGCGAATCTGCCGCGTCGCCTCGATGAGGTGGTTCATGCCCTGCATGTAGGCCTCCGACAGGTGCCCGCCCGAGGTGTTGACGGGAAGCTGGCCACCATCGAAAGCGGTGCCGCCGTCCTCGACCAGTCGCCCGGCGTCCGCCGCGAAGCCGTAGTCCTCCAACGCGAACAGCACGAACGGGCCGAAGTGGTCGTAGATCTGGATCACGTCGATGTCGCGCCGGTCCAGGCCGGCCATGGCGAACAGCCGCTTGGCCGTTCGCGTCGCTGCCGAACCGACACCGGGGCCGGCCTGGGCGGCGGCGCGGATCAGCGGCACGGGACGGGAACCTGCCAGGCTCCTGGCGCGCTCCGCGGACGTGAGCACGAGAGCGCCGCCGCCATCGGTTTCCAGGCAGCAGTCGAACAGATGGAAGGGATCCACGATCAGCCGCGACGCCTGATGCTCTTCCAAGGTAAGCGATCGCTCGTAGAACGTGGCGCGCGGGTTGCGATTGGCGTGCCGCCGCTGCGCCACGGCCTGCATCCCGAAGTGGCGGCTGGTGATGCCGGTCTCGAACATGCGCCGGCGCACCGTCATGGCGAGGCCATGCTGGGGCGTCAGCATGCCGTACGGCTCGGTGAAGGCGCCGCCTCCCCTGCCGCGCTGGCCGGTGACGTCGCCACGCCCGTAGCGCCGCCCGGAGCGCCCGTTCACGCCCCGATAGATGACGATGACGTTGGCGAGGCCGGCATGGATCGCCGCCGCCGCATGGGCGACCAGCGCCGCGCCGACGTTGCCGGCTTGGTTGATCTCGCCCCACCAGGCAAGGTCCCTGATGCCGAGGTTCGCCGCCACCTCCGCCTCGGTGCTGGTGTCCACCCACCACTTCATCAGCCCATCGACCTCGCTGGCCTCGATGCCCGCATCGTCCAACGCGGCGGTGATGGCTTGCAGCGAGAGCATCAGCTCGGTGCGGCCGCTGGCACGGGAATAGTCGGTTTCGCCGACGCCGGCGATAGCGACCGAATTGGAGAACGAGGTCATGGCATGGAGGGCGCTGCGGAGCGTGGCATTCTAGCAGGACGGTCTTCAGCCACCCTTACTGCTGCAGCACCCGGTAGCCGGCGACCTGCCACGCGCCATCCGCCTGACGCTGCATGTAGACGTTCTCGTAGATCGTCGCCGCCTCCCAGAACGAGTCGTAGACCACCACCGTGTACTCCCCGGGCGCCGCATTCCAGGGGTTGGTGAGATAGGTGGTGGCATTGAGTTCGCGCCGCTTCAGCGCCCCGAGCGGCGCCCGGTACTCCTTGGCCTTGCCGAGCCAGCTCTCAAGGCTCTCGGACTCGCGAAAGAGCGGCGCTGCATCGCGCCAGCAGCGCTCGTAGTCGCCCGCATCCATGGTCGCCAGCCACGGCTTGCTAGCCTCGAACGCCGCCAGCTCCGCCTCGGGATTGCTCTGCCCGCAGCCACCGAGGCCGAGCAGCGCGAGCAGCGCGCCGGCGCGAATCATGGCCCGCCCACGCATGAGGAAAGTCATCGCTCAGTGCCCACCGTTCAGAAAAGCCGCCATGAAGCCAGCGAAGCTCGGACTGCGTTGGGCGATCGTCTCCGGGAATAACCCTGCGGCAATCTGCTCCGATACGCGAGCGGTATACATGCGTCGGTCGAGCAGGTGCTTCAGGTGGAGCTTCGGGTTGTCGATCTCGTCCGGTCGTTGGATGTCTACGGAGCCGAGGTCCCGGCGCAGCTGGCTCCTCAGCCGCTCGGCATCCGCGAAGTACCAAGCCTCGAGGTGGCGCTGCGCATAGGCGTACATCACGGCAGCGTCGACGTTCCGCAACCGGCCGGGGAGCTGCTGCCGGAACGGTTCCACCACGCTGCCCGGATCAGCGCCGTCGGTATCGAGCAGCACGACGAACTTGCCGGGAGGATCGTGCAGGTTCGAGTACCACGCTGCCTTGATCAAGCTGGCTGCGGTGTCGGGCTTGAGCGCGGAGTGCCCAGGCGGGATGCGCACCTCGGCCAGCGTTGCCCCTTGCGCTTCAAGGTGCCGCACGAGGTGTGGCAGCGCCCGCCTCTCCGTCTCGCCGGATGCGATGACGACCACTCGCTTCGCCATGTCAGTTCGCCCCGAACCCTTCGGATTGGTAGAACGCGCCGAGTCCAAAGCCGGACTCTTCGAGCGCCTGCGCCACGCCGCCGGGATCTCGTTGCTCGGCGACTACGGTGGCGCCATCTTCGGTGCGCTGCACGACGCGAACGGCGGACGGGTCGCCCAGGTAGTCGAGCAGCAGTGGGGAGTGCGTCGTGACCAAGAACTGCACCCGATCCTGGGCGCCGCGGAGATACTCGAGGAACGATGCGATGGCGGTCGGATGCACGTAGTTCTCTGGTTCCTCGATGCCGATCAGATTGGCGTCGACTGTCGCGAAGAGCGCCGTCATCAAGGCGAGCATCCGCAGCGTGCCGCTAGAAGCGCCCATCTGATGCACGGGAAACCGGAGCCCAGGCTCCCCTTGGACGAAATAGAACCGGTCATCATCCGACATGCGAGGCTCGATCTCGGTCGGCAATCCTAGGATGTCTCGCGTGGCATCGACGATGCTCTTGAACACGTCCGGTGCCGACTTCGCTAATGCATGGAGCGTCTCGGCAAGATTCCGACCATATGGGTCGAAAGAGCCGAATTCGCTGCCGCTCCAGTCGCGACGCAGGAGGAACGGGTTCGGGTCGAAGAAGCCCCATCTCTGTACGAAGTCCGCTACCTCCCTTGCGGGGAACGATGCATCGGCCGAAGCCGCAGCAAGTGCGCAGGTGGTCGGCCCTTGCTTGAGCGCTACCTGCTTGCCCTGCTCGCCCGACCACCACCAGCCTTCTCCCTTGCGTGCGTCGAGCAGCTGCGTCGGCGGAAGATCCGGAGGCGCGCTGTGTACGCGTTCCTCCACATGGAAGTCGTAGTCGCTGCGGACCAGCCGCAGCATCCACTCGAATCGGCCGCTTTCGCCGGCCACGGTAGCCACCAACTCCGTCTGCTGCGCGAACTCGCCCTTCCAAGGCATATGCACGATGCCGCCCCGGGCACGGACGGCGCCATTGAAGTCCTTGTCCCTCGCGCCCTCGTGCAGAAAGCGCAGGGCATCGAGCAGCGTGCTCTTGCCAGCCGCGTTCGCGCCGATAAACAAGTCCAATCCGGTCATGCTGACCGTCACATCGCGCAGGCTCTTGTAGCTCCTAGCCTGTAGGCTCTCAAGTCTCATCTAGCGCCTCTTCGTGACCCAAGGCGGCAAGTGTAACTCCCCGCAACTCATCGGCACCACCGGATCGGGAATCTCAAGCCCTTGCAATCCCCGTCTTGCTCTCTATGATGCCCGCCCCATGCACGCGGTAGGACAGACGGCGACCACCACCACGACGACTCGTGGCGGGGCCGTGTCGCTTGCCTGATCCGAAGCGGCGGCCCCGGTCCAGGGCCGCTGCCGCTCCCACCCGGAAGGCGACGGCCAAGCCGGGTTCGTCGCGCGACGCTTGAGCCACGCGAGGAGCGAAACACCATGAACGCACCGGAACTAAGCCCCGAAGACGCCCTACACCGCGTCCGGCACAGCCTTGCCCATGTCATGGCGCAAGCGGTGCTCGACATGCGGCCCGGCTCGACGCTCGGCTTCGGGCCGCCGATCAAGGACGGCTTCTACTACGACTTCATCCTCTCCGAGCCGATCACCGAGACGGACTTCCCGGAACTCGAACGGCGCATGAAGCGCATCCTCAAGAAGGGCCAGCGCTTCTACCGGGAAGAACTGCCGGCAGAACAGGCGCTCGAACGCATCGACGAGATGCGCGAGCCGTATAAGCGCGAGTACGCCGAGGAACTGCTGCAAAAAGACGGCGTCGAGGGACTCTCGTTCTACCGCAACGGCCCGTTCCTAGACATGTGCGAGGGGCCGCATGTGGATACCACGCGCGACATCGCGCGCGATGCCTTCAAGCTGCGCAGCGTGGCCGGCGCCTATTGGCGGGGCGACTCCCAGAACGTGATGATGACGCGCATCTACGCTTGGGCATTCGCCGACAAGGCCGCCCTCGATGCCGCCGTCAGCGCCTTCGAGGCGGCTCAGGAACGGGACCACAAGAAGCTCGGCAGGGAGCTCGATCTGTTCACCTTCGACGACGATGTCGGCCGCGGTCTGCCGCTGTGGCTGCCGAACGGCACCGTGCTGCGCGACGAGCTCGAGAAGCTCGCCGTCGAATTGGAATTCCAGGCCGGCTACCAGCGCGTCGCCACGCCGCATATCGCCAAGCGCGATCTGTACGACCAGACGGGGCACTTGGCGCATTACAAGGACAGCATGTACCCGCCCATGGAGGTGCTGGAGGAGACCCCGGCGGGCGATGCCGTGCGCGAGGCGTACATGCTGAGGCCCATGAACTGCCCGCACCATCACAAGATCTACGCGTCGAGCCTGCGCAGCTATCGCGACCTGCCGCTGCGCCTCGCCGAGTACGGCCACGTCTACCGCTGGGAAGCATCGGGGGCGGTTTCCGGGCTCGGCCGGGTGCGCGGCATGTGCATGAACGATGCGCACATCTACTGCACGGAAGGTCAGGTGAAGGACGTGTTTCGCGAAGTGATCTCGCAATACGACGAGGCCTATCGCATCCTCGGCCTCGCCGACTACCACATCCGCCTGTCGCGCTGGGATCCCGAGGATCCCAAGGGTCGCGAGAAATACGTCGATGCCCCGGAGGATTGGCGGCGCACGGAGAGGATCATCGCCGAACTGCTGGACGAAATGGGCGTGGACTACGAAGACGCGCCGGGCGAAGCGGCGTTCTACGGGCCCAAGATCGATGTGCAGTTCTATACGGTCACGGGCCGCGACGAGACGGTGAGCACGGTGCAGCTGGACTTCGCCGTACCGCCGCGCCTAGGCCTCGCCTACATCGGCGCCGACGGCGCCGAGCATGTGCCGTACTGCGTGCATCGGGCGCCGTTCTCCACCCACGAGCGCTTCGTCGCCTTCCTGATCGAGCACTTCGGCGGCGCGTTCCCCACTTGGCTGGCGCCGGTGCAGGTTCGCGTCATCACCGTCTCGGAACAGTTCGGCGACTACGGCCGGGCGTTGGTGGACAAGCTGCGCCGCGCCTTCGTGCGCGCGGAACTGGCCCCGGAGAACGACACGGTGTCGAAGAAGATCCGCGAGGGTGCCACGCGGAAGATTCCGAATCTGCTCATCGTCGGCGAGCGGGAGCAGGCCGACGGCACTGTCACGCTGCGCCGCTACGGCGCGAAACAGCAGACGACTATGCCCTTCGAGGCGTTCGAAGCGGCGCTCGAGCGCACCATCGACGATCGCAGCTTGGAGTTCCGGCTCTAAGTCGAAAAGGTTGCCGAAGCCGCTACTGCACCGTCGCCTCGGTGCTGGGCAGCGAACGGCTCTCCGCCACTGCCAGGGGCTGCGTGAGTTCGATCAGGTCCGCCAGAATGTTGGCCGTCTCGCGCAGCGCGGTGTCTTTATCGCGATCATCCTCGGCGGCCTCCCGGCGCGAGTTGAACTCGTCGAGATCGACGGCGGGTTCCTCGCCGCGGGCGACCAGCAGCGCGTTCTCCACTTCCAGCACCCACGCGTCGTCGGCCTCCTTCTCGGCGATGCGGGCTTCCTCCTTGAGCGACAGATGCGTGCGCTTCTGCAGGCGCTCGACGTACTCCTTGCGGGCGCGCAGGTAGCCGAACTCCGGATCGTCCGCAGTGCGCGCCTCGTGGCGCGCCCGGAGCATGTCCAGCAGCGGCGCGACCTTGTCCGCGACGGGGAACGTCAGCGGCTCGACGCGGGCGATGTCGATGGCGATGGCGCCGCCGATCTCGTCCAAGCTGCGGCGTTCGTCCCAGCGCGGATCCGGCGATGGAAACGCGATGTCCGGGACGATGCCGTTGCGCTCCGTGCCTTCGCCGGAGACGCGGTAGTACATGCGTTCGGTGACCTTGAGTTCGCCGCTTTGCAGCGGGATCAGCGTCTGCACGGTGCCCTTGCCGAAGGTCTGGCTGCCGACGATCACACCGATGCCGTAGTCCTGGATCGCACCGGCGAAGATCTCCGATGCGGACGCCGAGAGCTGGTTCACCAGCACGGCGAGCGGGCCATTCCAAACCACCGCATCGTCCATGTCGGCGAGCACCGCGGTGCGGCTCAGGTCCGAGACCTGCACCACCGGTCCGGTCTCGAGGAAGAGGCCCGTGAGTTCCCGCGCTTCCTGCAAGGAGCCGCCGCCGTTGCTGCGCAGGTCGATCAGCAGCGCATCGATGCCTTCCGCCTGCAACTCGTCGATCAGCTTGGCGACATCGCGGGTGGTGCTGCGATAGTTCGGATCGCCTTCGCGCAGCGCCTTGAAGTCCATGTAGAACGTGGGCACGTCGACGATGCCGACGCTGTACTCCCGGCCACCGTGCTCCACCTGCATGGTCGACTTGCTCGCGGCCTGCTCCTCGAGTTTCACCACGTTGCGCACGATGGTGACGATGCGGGTCTGCGTCGCATCGTTGTTCTCCGGCATCACCTTGAGGCGCACGGCCTTGCCCTTCGGGCCGCGAATGAGCTGCACCACCTTGTCGATGCGCCAGCCGACGATGTCGACGAACGGCTCGCGCTCGCTATGCCCCACCGCGACGATGCGCTCGTTCGGCTTGAGGTCGCCGTCGAGATCCGCCGGACCGCCCTTCACCAGGCTCTGCACCACGGTGTATTCGTCCTTGCGGCCGAGCACGGCGCCGATGCCTTCGAGGGACAGCGACATGGCGATGTTGAAGTTCTCCGAGGTGCGCGGCGAGAAGTACTGCGTGTAGTCGTCGTAGATGCGGGCGAAGGCGTTCATGTAGCCTTGGAACACATCCTCGCTCTGCGTCTGGCGCAGGCTGCGCAGCCGGTTGCCCACCCGCTTGGTGAGCGCCTCGGCGATCTCCTCCGCAGGCTCGCCGGCCAGCTTCGCGCCAAGCGCGGCGGCCTTGAGCGACTGCCGCCAGAGGTCCTCGGCCTGTTCCTCGGTCTCCGGCCAGAGCGCGTCGTCCCGGTCCAGCGCCACGCTCTCGTCCAAGGTGAAGTCGAACTGCTCGATGCCCCCCTTCAGCAGCGCGATGTCGTGCTCGACGCGTTCGAGCGCCCGCTGGTGGAAGCGGTTGTAGATGGCGAACGCCGGGGTCAGGTCGCCGTCTTGCAAGGCATCGTCAAGCTCGTGGCGGTATTGCTCCAGCTCGGCCACGTCGGCGGCGCGAAAATGGCTGCGCTTGGGGTCCAGGAAGCTCAGGTAGTTGTCGAAGACCTCGCTGGACGCCGCATCGTCCAAGGGCTTCGACTCGAAATGGTGATGGCGCAGCCTGTCCACGACCGCGACGCTGGTGCGCGGATGCGAGTCGAGCGGCTGAAGTTCGACGTCATCGGCGGTTGCAGGGGTGGCCAAGTCCGCGGCTGCGGTGGCGGCGGCGAGCGCCGCAACGGCGGCGAGTCGGCGATAGGTCATCGGTCCTCGGTACGAACGAGCGAAGGACGGCGACTCTACCCGATGGCGCACCGCGCCGCTACGGCCCAACGAATGACGGATGATCGGTTCAACCTCGGGGCGCTGCAAAACGCTCGATCAGGCTATCTCCCGCTTGGCTTCGGCCATCCGCCGCTCGGCTTCCGCCCTCCGCCGCTCGTCCGCCTTCCGTGCCGCCCCTCGCCGCCAGTCTGCGAGTGTGTTCCTCCTGATAGGTCAGGAGATCCTCTCCCGTCCGGGCATCGCCCATGCGCAGGTTGATTCCCTCGGCGCGACGAACATACCGCAGCCCACGAACGCATTGCCGGGTCGCTCCTCCAACAGCGCTTCCAGCGCAGGGGCGGCGTAGAGGATTTGCGCGATCTGATTCTGGTTCTCGCCCAACGGTGCGCCGTCGTCGTAGGGGTAGCCGTCTTCGTCGTGGGCGACGCGGGGCAGCCGCGGGGTGCCGTCCGCCGCGAGGGCCGCCGGGCGCGACGCGCCTTGCTCCAACTTGCGGCCCAAGCTGCTACGGCGCTGCTTGATCGTCGCCATAGAGGCGTCTCAGCCGCTCGATTTCGGCTTCGGCCGCCTTCCGGGCTGCGGCTTCTTGGGCGACGCGCTCCTCGGCATCCGCAGCTCGCTGCTCCGCCGCTTGTCGGGCGGCGACCTCTTCCGCAGCCCGCTCCTCGGCTTCCGCAGCCCGCTCCTCGGCCACCTCGCGGGCTGCTGCTTCCGCCTTGCGGCCCGCGGCTTCCGCCATTCTGCCAGCACGCTCCTCCCCGTGGAGCAGGAGGTCCTGGCCGGTGCGCGGATCGTGGAAGCGCAGGTTGGCGCCCTCGGCGCGCAACTCCAAGCCGAGCACGCCGCTCGGACAGCCGCGCCCTTCCGGCAGCGGCGCGATCGGCTGGTACTCGCCTTCGACAAGGCGGTAGCCGGCGACGCGATCCGGCAAGCCGGGGATGTCCCCGCCCACGGGGTCGAACAGCCAGTACTCGGCGATGCCCATCCTGGCGTAGACGTTGCGTTTCGGGCCGAGGTCCTCATCCGCGGTGCTGCCCGACAGCACCTCCATCACGAAGGATGGCACAGGCTCGCCCTCGAAGAGCTTGTAGGACAAGCGGTCGGTGCGGCTCGCGTCTGCGCCGAAGGCGACGAAGAGGTCCGGCGCGACGCCGCTGCGGTGCCGACGCGGGTAGATGAACATGTCGCAGCCCACGAAAGCGCCCTGATCGCGCTCTTCGAACAGAGCCTGCAGCGCCGGGGCGGCGTAGAGGAGCTGCGCGATCTGTTGCTGGTTCTGTCCCAAGGGCTCGCCGTCGTCGTAGGGATAGCCGTCTTCGTCGTAGGCGATGTGGGGCAGCCGCGGCGTGCCGTCTGCGGCCAGGCACCGGCTGTCAATCAGGCCGCTGGTGGCGTGGGTGGCTTGAGTCGCGTGAGTGGTGTCGCGATGACCGGTACCGTCCCCGGCATCCAGGAAGAGACCGGGGAGCAGAGCCGTCGGCGAACCGTTGTGCTGCCGTTCGTCAACCATGTTGCTAACGTACCACGCTCCTTGGTTGAATATCCTGTATTTTTGTTGGAAGAAGCAACTTCAGACCACTGCGAGAAGCCTGCGGAGAAGCGGTGGACCGGCGGCCGATGCGCTCACCGCCGCGCGACCAGGTAGTCCATGATGTCTGCCGATTCGTACAGCCAGGACACGTCGCCCGCATCCGTTTCGATGCGCAGGCACGGCACGGTGCCGCGGCCGCCGCCCATCAGCAGCTCGCGGAACGCGGCGGCGTCGCGCAGCGTGTCGCGCATGGGCAGGTCGATGCCGTGGGCATCGAGGAAGCGCCGCACCCGGGCGCAGAACGGGCAACTGTCGTATTGGTAGAGGACGTAGCTCTCGGCCATGGCCGACCCTGATCGTCTTGGCTGCGGGCGGCAGTTTAAACTCCGTCGACGCCGGTCGCGAACGGGAGTGCGCCGATGGTCAAACGCAAGGACAACGTCGCCAGCATCAGGAGCGGCATCGTGGTCGCCGTCCTCGTCCTGGTGGCGGCGCTCGCGGTCTTCGGGCTGTACTACGGCCTCGGCGGCGGCAGCGAGGCGCCGTTCGAGGAACTCGACCGGCCGGGCGGCAGCGGCGACGTGGAAGTGGTGTCCTTCTTCTCCTACACCTGCCCGCACTGCCGCAGCTTCGAGCAGCGTCTGGCCGACTGGTACCCGGACCTGCCCGAAGGCGCGACGTTCAAGCAGCTCCACATCACGACGACCGCGATGGAACGCCTGTATGCGAAGGCCTACTTCGCGCTGGAACGCGCTCGGGCGGTGGAAGCGAACCACGAGCGCATCTTCGACGCCTACCACGACCGCAACAGGCGCTTCGCGTCTGAGCAGGATTTCGCAGACTTCGTGGACGGCCACGGCGTCGACCGAGAGACCTTCCTGCGGCTGTTCGCCTCGCCTGCGGTGGCCCGGCGCTTGGAAACTGCCGAGCAGCGGTTCCGCGAGTTGCAGCTGGCGGCCGTTCCGGCGCTCGTCGTGGACGACAAGTACGTCATCAACATGGCGAGCCGGAAGCTCGCCATCGACGCAGCCGAGGACTTGGTGGCGCGGCTCATCGACGAGCGCGACAGCTCTGGCTGAGAACCTGCCCTGCGACGTTATTCGATCAGTTCAAGCCAATGCACCACCGGCACCCCCAAGGCATCTGCCAAGTGGGTCTGGCAGCCGATGTTGGCGGTGGCGACGACGTCCGGGCCGTGGCGCGCTAGCTCGCGCGCCTTGCGCGTCTTGAGTTCGTTCGCGAGCGTCGGCTGCAGCAGGCTGTAGCTGCCCGCCGAGCCGCAGCAGAGGTGGGAATCGGCCACCGGCAGCAGTTCGTAGCCCGTTTCGGCCAGGATGCCCTCGGCCACGCCTACGAGACGCTGCCCGTGCTGCAGCGTGCAGGGCGGATGCCAAGCCACCTTGCGCACCTCGCGCCCGGCCACGGGTCGCTTGCTGAAAGTGAAGTCGGCCAGCAACTCCGCGGCGTCGCGCACCTTCGCAGCGAAGGCGTCCGCTGCCGGCTCGTCCATCAGCCGGGCGTAGTCCTTGAGGGTCACGCCGCAACCGCTGGCCGTGGACACGATCGCATCCACTTCGCCCGCGCCGGCAATGGCATCCAGATTGCGCCGCATCGCCTCCCGCGCCTGCTCCGAGGCGCCGAGGTGCAAGGCCAGGCCGCCGCAGCAGGCCTCGGCTTCCATCGCGAACGGGGCCAAGCCGCGCGCCTCTAGGAGCCGTGCGAGGTGAGCGTTCACTTCCGGCGTAACCACACGCTGCACGCAACCTTGCCAGAGCAGCACGCGACCTCCGCTGGGCAGCGGCGCCGTCTTCGGAGGCGGGCGCAGCAGGCGTCGATAGCGACGCGGCAGCAGGGCGCGGAACGGTCTGCCAAGGGCAGTCAGCAGGGCGAGCCAGCGCGGGCGGGGCGCGACGGCGAGCAGCAGACGCCGCAGCAAGCCGCGGCTCGGCGCGCTCTCTTCGAGCATCTCGCGACCGATCTCGGCGAGTTCGCCGTAGCGGACGCCCGACGGGCAAGTGGTCTCGCAGGCGCGGCAGGTGAGGCAGCGGTCCAAGTGGGTTCGCGCCACCGCATCGCCGGTGCCTGATTCCAGCAGGCCCTTGATGAGGTAGATGCGCCCGCGCGGGCCGTCGAGTTCGTCGCCGCGCACCTGGTAGGTCGGGCAGGTGGCGTTGCAAAAGCCGCAGTGGACGCAGCTGCGCAGGATCTCGTCGGCGCGCCGCCCGCGATCCGTCGCCAGCACGTCGGCGGCGATGCGCGTCTGCATCAGACGGGGAGGCCCGGGTTAAAGAGGCCGTCCGGATCGAACGCGGTCTTCAGTCTGGCTGCGTACTTCGCTGTCGCGTCCGTGGCATGCACGGCGACCGCGCCGCTGAACGACCTCACGAGTGCGCCGGGCGGCAAAGCATCGCCGCCCGGGGCACTGCGCCACCAGGCTTGGCAGCCGCCCCACTCGACCAGCGCACGATCGCCAACAGCAGCGGGGTACGCGGCGCCGCGGGGAAGCGAGACCCGCGTCAGCGCTGGCGCCTCATCAAAGAAGCCGTGGGAATGATCGCGGACCGAATCCCACAGGCCGTCGTCGCCGGGTTCCGGCAAGTCCATCGCCGCACGGGCGCTGGCCACTTCCCCGCCGCTGCCCGCCAAGCGCACATGCAGAACGCCCCCTGCATGGCACGTTGCCGATATGGGCAGCGGCCTGCGCAGCCAGTCGCGGCAGAGCTCGAATGCCTCGTCGGCAGCGCAGCGGCGCGCGAAGGTCTCTTCCACGGCGGGCCTCGGCAGCAGGCGCACGCTGGCGCTCAGCATCAGCCCCAGCGTGCCGCGTGCGCCGGCCATCAGCCGCGAAACGTCGTAGCCGGCGACATTCTTCATCACGCTGCCGCCGAAGCGCAGCCGTTCGCCGAGGCCATTGACGATCTCGACACCGAGCAGGGCATCCCGGACGCTGCCGCGCCAAGGCCGCGCCGGTCCGGACAGGCCGCTGGCGATCGCGCCTCCCAGGGTGCCCTTGCCGGCGAAGCGGGGCGGGTCGAACGGCAAGAGCTGACCCTCGCTGGCCACGACATCCGCCAACTCGTCGAGGGGCGTACCGGCGCGGGCCGTCACCACCAACTCCTGCGGCCGGTAGTCGAGGATGCCAACGTGGTCCGTCGTGCATAGTCGCGCATCGCCCGCCGGCGCCCCCAACGCAGCCTTGCTGCCGTGGCCGACGATGCTTAGCGTACGGCCGTGCCGACGACTCTCCGCGACCTCGGCGACCAAGTCTTCGGCGCGGTCCACGCTCAGAACCGTTCCAGTTCCGGATGCGGCACTTGGCCGCCATGCACGTGCATCCCGCCAAGCTCCGAACAGCGCGCCAGAGTCGGCACGGCCTTGCCGGGGTTCATCTTCCCCGCCGGATCGAAAGCGGCCTTCAGGCGGTGGAACTGGGCGAGTTCCCCCGCATCGAACTGCACGCACATCGAGTCCAGCTTCTCCATGCCGACGCCGTGCTCGCCGGTGACCGTGCCGCCGACCTCCACGCAGAGCGCCAGGATGCGCCCGCCCAGCGCCTCCGCCCGTTCAAGCTCGCCGGGCTGGTTGGCGTCGTAGAGGATCAGCGGGTGCAGATTGCCGTCGCCGGCGTGGAACACGTTCGCCACCTGCAGGCGGTAGTCCTCGGCAAGCCGGGCGATGTCGCCGAGCACGCGTCCGAGTTCGCCACGAGGAATCGTGCCGTCCATGCAGTAGTAATCCGGGGCGATGCGGCCCATGGCGGGAAACGCCGACTTGCGCCCCTTCCAGAGCCGCTCCTGGGCCGTTTCGTCGGCGGCGACCCGCACCCGGCCTCGGTGCGCGGCCAGCACCGCCTCGACGCGATCGCAGTCCGCCGCCACCTGCTGCTCGGTGCCGTCGAGCTCGCAGAGCAGGATCGCCGCCGCATCGCGGGGATAGCCGGCGCGGGCGAAGTCCTCGGCGGCGCGAATCGCCGGGCTATCCATCATCTCCAGCCCCGCCGGGACGATGCCTTCGGCGATGATCGCGCCCACCGCGTCGCCAGCGTCCTGCAAATCGTCGAAGGCAGCCAGCAGCACGCGCTTCGCCAACGGCAACGGCAACAGCTTGACGATCACCTCGGTGACGACGCCGAGCATCCCCTCGGAGCCGATCATCGCGGCCATCAGATCGAGCCCGGGCGTCTCCAAGCCCTTGCCGCCGAGCACCAGCTCGTCGCCCTCGTAGGTCTGCACGCGCAGGCCAAGCACGTTGTGAACGGTGAGACCGTACTTCAGGCAATGCACGCCGCCCGAGTTCTCCGCGACGTTGCCGCCGATGCTGCAGGCGATCTGCGAAGACGGGTCGGGGGCGTAGAACAAACCGTGCTCGCGCACCGCTTGGCTGATCGACAGATTGGTGACGCCGGGTTCGACGGTAGCGGTGCAGGCGTCCAAGTCGATCTCGGTGATGCGGTTCATCTTCGAGAGGACCAGCAGCAGGCCGTCCTTCAGCGGCCGCGCCCCGCCGGACAGGCCCGTACCGGCGCCGCGGGTGACGATGGGCACGTCGTGCTCCCGGCAGATGCGCATGGCGGTGCGCACCTGCGCGGTGTTCTCCGGCAGGGCCACGGCCCACGGCCGTTCGCGTATGGCCGTCAGACCATCCGTCTCGAACGGGCGCACGGCGTCCTCTGCGGTGATGAGCGCGTCCGCGGGCAGTGCGCGGCGAAGCTCATCAAGGATGCGCGGATCGGGCATGGGCGTACTATAGTCGGGGTCATGGTTGCATACGCGCTCAAGAACGCCACGCTCGTCAACGAAGGTCGCCGCTTCGAGGCCGATGTCGCCGTCGCGGATGGCCGCATCGAACGCATCGGCCCCGGCGCGACGCCGGCCGGCGCCCGCGAGATCGACCTGGCCGGCGCTTGGCTGCTGCCGGGGATGATCGACGATCAGGTGCATTTCCGGGAGCCCGGCCTCGAACACAAGGGCAGCATCGCCACCGAGTCCCGCGCCGCGGTGGCGGGCGGCATCACCAGCACGATGGAGATGCCGAACTGCGATCCGCAGACCATCGACATGGACGCCCTGCTCGACAAGCACGCCCGCGCGGCGAGTCGCTCGATGACCAACTACGCCTTCTACTTCGGGGCCACGAACGACAACCTCGAAGCGATCAAGGGCGTCGACATCACCAAGGCCTGCGGTCTCAAGGTATTCATGGGCGCCTCCACCGGCAACATGCTGGTCGACGATCCGCGCACGCTGGAGGGCATCTTCGCCGCCAGCCCGCTGCTGATCGCCACGCACTGCGAAGACACGCCGACGATTCTTGCCAACGAAGCCGCGGCACGGGAGAAGTTCGGCGACGACATCCCGATCGACGAGCACCCGCGCATCCGTTCCGAGGAGGCGTGCTATCGCTCCTCGTCCTTCGCCGTGTCGCTTGCCAAGAAGCACGGCAGCCGGCTGCACGTCCTGCACCTCACCACGGCGCGGGAACTCGCCCTCTTCGAGCCCGGCCCGCTGGCTGGCAAGCGCATCACGGCGGAAGCCTGCGTGCATCACCTCTTCTTCAACGACAGCTGGTACGGCGCGCTCGGCGCCGACATCAAGTGCAACCCGGCCATCAAGACCCGCGCCGACCAGCTGGCCCTGAAGCGCGCCGTGGTAGAAGACCGCATCGACGTCATCGCCACCGACCACGCCCCGCACACCCGCCAAGAGAAGGACCTGCCCGGCTACGCCGCCCCCGCCGGCCTGCCCCTGGTGCAGCACGCGCTGCTGAGCCTGGTGGAGCACGTCAAGGCCGGCGACTTCACCATCGAGCAGGTGGTGCAGAAAACTGCCCACGCGCCTGCCGAGCTATTCGCCGTGCGCGAGCGCGGCTTCCTGCGCGAGGGCTACCACGCGGACCTCGCGGTGATCGATCCCAACGCCAGCACCGTCGTCGACGACGAGCCCATCCACGCCAAGTGCGGCTGGTCCCCGTTCCGCGGCATCGCCTTCCGCTCCCGCATCACGCACACGTTCGTGGGCGGCAATCTGGTCTGCGAGAACGGGCGGCTGGTGGATGGACCGATGGGGCAGGCACTGGAGTTCGACCGCTAGCGAACCCGACCAAACAACGGTGCATCGTAAAATGGTCTTGACCGTTTTACGATGCATACGACAATGGCCAAGCCATGGAAGCACCCCGTCTGTACGACAATCTCCTCGCTGGGCACCTCGCGCAGGACCGGCAGATGGCGTTCATCAGCGGTCCGCGCCAAGTGGGCAAGACCACCGTAGGCCAGCTGAGCGCGGACGCCTACGTCAACTGGGACAACGTAGAAGATCGACAGCTTGTGCTGGACGGGCCCGCACGCATAGCGGAGGCGCTCAAGCTGGACCGGCTGGTCGCCACTCCGCCGGTCGTGCTGTTCGACGAGCTGCACAAGTTCCCGCGCTGGCGGGAGTTTCTGAAAGGCTTCTTCGACACCTATGTGGACCGCGTACGCATCGTCGTCACGGGAAGCGGCCGGCTCGACGTCTACCGCCGCGGCGGCGACAGCCTGATGGGGCGCTACTTCGCCTATCGCATGCATCCGTTTTCGGTGGCGGAAGTCGCCACGCAAGCTCTGCCCTCCGATCGCATCCTGCGCGATCCCGCTCCGGTCGCCGAGGAGGACTTCCTGGCCCTCTGGCGCCACGGCGGTTTCCCAGAGCCGTATCTGCGCCGCGACAAGCGCTTCGAGCGGCGCTGGCGTTCGCTGCGCCTGCGCCAGCTTGTGCGCGAGGATGTCCGAGAGGTCACGCAGATCCAGCAACTTGACCAGCTGGACTCCATGGTGCGGCTCTTGGTCGAGCAGTCCGGGACGCAGCTTGTCCTCACCAACCTTGCGAACCATGCCCGGGTGTCCGTGGACACCGTGCGCCGCTGGGTGGCGACGCTCAGCGACCTGCATCTCGGCTTCATCGTCCGCCCATGGTTCCGCAACGTGTCGCGTTCGCTGCGCAAGGAGCCGAAGTGGTACGTGCGCGACTGGGCCACCGTCAGCGACCCGGGGCGCCGCGCCGAGACCTTCATCGCCGCGCACCTGCTGAAAGCGGTGGAAGGGTGGACCGACTTGGGCCTCGGCGACTTCGAACTCGGCTATCTGCGCGACAAGCAGAAGCGCGAAGTGGACTTCGTGGTGGTCCGGGACGGCGTGCCCTGGTTTCTCGTCGAAGCGAAGGCCGACGACGCATCCGCAAGCCCCGCGCTCGCGCATTTCCAGGGGCAGCTCGACGCGCCGTTCGCCTTTCAGGTGACGGTCGGCGCCGAGTACGTGGCGCGCGACTGCTTCGCCTCGCCCGGACCGCCGCTGGTCGTCCCGGCGCGCACATTCCTGTCGCAGTTGCTCTGACCCTCGCTGTCCATCGCGGTCCTAAGTCCCGGACTGGACATCGCCCTTGCGAGCCGCGAACGCCGCCAAGTGTTCGGGGAACTCGTTCAGCACTTCGATGGCGGTGCCCAGGTCCGGGCCCACGGCGGCGCGGACCTCGACGCGGTGTTCGCGCCGGCGCTGCCGGGGCTGCACCGGGAGGCGATCCGCGAGTGGTACAACGGCTACTCGTGGCTCGGCGAGGAGAGGGTGTACAACCCGTTCGACATCCTGCTGCTGCTGCGCAGCCGGGAGTTCAAGGCGCACTGGCTGGAGACGGGCACGCCGACGAGCGACAGACTGCTGTCGACGTTCGACGTCGACGCCATCGCGACCGAGGCGCTGCTGTTCCAGACCGGCTACCTGACGATCCGCGAGCGCGAGCGCGTTGGCGAACGGACGCTCTACCGGCTCGGCTACCCCAACCGGGAGGTGCGCGAGGGACTCAACGAGCGGCTGCTGCAGCGGCTGGGGCAGGACGGCGCCCGGCAGACGGCGAACAGCGTCCGCCTCCATCGCCTGCTGGAGGCGGACGATGTCGACGGCATGCGCGAGCTCTTCCACGCCTTCTACGCGAGCATTCCGCACCAGTGGTACACGAACAACGACATCGCCGACTACGAAGGCTTCTACGCGAGCGTCTTCTACTCGTACTTCGCTGGCTTCTGCTTGGACGTCACCGTGGAGGAGAGCACGAACAAGGGGCGGCCGGACATGCCGGTGCGCTTCGAGAACCAGGTGTATGTGTTCGAGTTCAAGGTGGCGGAGCAGGCCGGCGAGGGCGCTGCGATGGCGCAGCTCGTGGAGCGCGGGTACGCGGAGAAGTACCGCGCGCTGGGCGTGCGCGTCCATCTGGTCGGCGTGGAATTCAGCAGCGAGTCCCGCAACGTGGTGGCGTTCGAGCACGCCGTGGCCAGCGTGGGCGAAGGAAACGCCTAGCCTCGCCTCCCGAGCACTTGCGCCGCGCATGGCGCGCCGAAGCACGAACGAGAACGGGCTTTCCCCCGCCGGCCCGCGCCGGCATTCCGCAATGGGCCGCTTGCATCGCCCTCGACCCGGCCACGGAAGGAGGATCGCCTCAGCAGTCGGGCAGCCCGAGCTCGTCGATGTCGTTCTTCGGCACGTCCGCCAGGCCCGCGGGAACGCAGCCGGTGAACTCGTTGCCGCTGAGGTACAGCTCCTCGAGCGAGCCCAGATCCGCGAGCTCGGCCGGGATCTCGCCCGTCAGCCGGTTGCGGGCGAGATTCAGGTCCCGAAGCGTCCGCACATTGCCCAGCTGTGCCGGAATCTCGCCGCTCAGCTCGTTGTCGCTGAGCCACAGGCCGCGCAGCGCGCGGAGATCGCCCAGCTCCGCGGGGATCCCGCCGCTGAGCCGGTTGCCGCTGAGCGACAGTACGCGAAGGGACCCGAGACTGCCCAGCTCCGCCGGGATCCCGCCGCCCAGCCGGTTGCCGCTGAGAGACAAGCGTTCGAGGGCATCGAGTTCGGCCAGCTCCGCCGGCAGCTCGCCGCCGAGCTGGTTTTCGACCAGAGACAGCAAGTAGACCCGGTTCTGGCCATTCACGGAGACGCCGTGCCATCGCACCACCGCCTCGTCGGTCAGCCAGTCGCCGCTGCGCAGCCAGTTCGCGCCATCGGTCGCGTGGTACAGCGCGACCAAGGTGCCGCGGTCCGCCGACCGCTGCACGGGCGAATCGTCCACCGGCGGCTCCCCGACGACCGCGATCGAACGCCGACTGACGGCGATTTCCCACCCGTCGATGGCCAGGGCCGCCGTCTCGCCCGCCGCCAGGGCCGCCGCGGCGGGGACGATCTCGTCCATGCAGGAGAAGTCGGCGACGCCGACTCCGCCCGAAGTGGCGAGCAGGCCGTTCGGACCGTCAATGCCTTCCCCGGTCTTCTTCGCACAGGCACGCGCCAATCTGGCGAGGTCCTGATACTCGGTGTCGGGGAAGACGCTGAGGATTGAAGCAAGAGCTGCGGCAACATTCGGTACGGCGAAACTGGTTCCGAAGGCAAAGCCGCCATCCGAAGTGTCAATAACCAAGCTTGCCCACAGGCATCCATTATCCACACCCCTGCAGCTGCTGGCGCTGGGATGACGGATGTAGTTGTCGTTCACATCGCGCGAAAAACCGGAGACGAACAGCAACCTGCCTGCCGCGATTTCACCCGCCATCTCTTCCTGAGTGTCTGATTCCCAATACTCCTCAACCCAGGATCCGTTGTGCCCATCGTTGCCGGCAGCCCAGATCGAGAGATGAGGAAATCCGCTGGTCTGCGGTGCGGAGGCACCGTGGAAAGAATGATTCACGATTTTCACCGCTCCCATCCTCTCGCTTTCTTGTTCCAGCCAGAGTTTGCTAGCCCTCTCCAAATCAAGAAGCTCCGTGAACGGCGCCGAGCCGGCATTCGACTCGCGATAGTCGTCCGTGTGCCTGGTTATCCTGGTGCGGTTCGCCGGATCCCAGCATTGATCCGGCTGCGTCACATACGAATCGCATGCCACCCCCCCGACATTGTTCATATGACCCAATGACTTATCAAAAATGACAAACGCCTCCTGCATGTCTCTGTTCGTCATTTTGACCTGATCCAGCGGAATGCGGTCGATGCCGCCGATGGCGCTGAATCCCCGCTCGCAGGAGAGCGGATCGTCCGCTGCCGGAGCGCCGTTCGGGCAGACGACCGTCTTCTGCAGCGAACACATGGCGGGCTGGCCGCCGTGCAGGCCGGCGCAGTTCCAGAGGTGTTCGGTGTCGGAGTCGTCGATGTCGTCCGGGTCCCCGGCCAGGCATTGGTTCAGCTCTTCGCCGCATTCTCCGTCGACCGGCTTCGGGGCGGAGCACATGGCGGGCTGGCCGCCGTGCCGCCCGGCGCAGTTCCAGAGAAAGTCGACATCGCTGTCGTCGACGTCATCGAGGTCCCCCGCCAGGCACTGGTTCGCCTCTTCGCCGCAGCCGCCGTCGATGGGCTTCGGGACGGCGCACGCGGCGGGCTGGCCGCCGTGCCGCCCGGCGCAGTTCCAGAGAAAGTCGACATCGCTGTCGTCGACGTCGTCGAGGTCCCCCGCCAGGCACTGGTTCGGCTCTTCGCCGCAGCCGCCGTCGATCGGCTTCGGGATGGAGCACGCGGCGGGCTGGCCGCCGTGCCGGCCGGCGCAGTTCCAGAGATACTCGGCGTCGCTGTCGTCGACGTCGTCGAGGTCCCCCGCCAGGCACTGGTTCGGCTCTTCGCCGCAGCCGCCGTCGATCGGCTTCGGGATGGAGCACGCGGCGGGCTGGCCGCCGTGCCGGCCGGCGCAGTTCCAGAGATACTCGGCGTCGCTGTCGTCGATGTCGTCGAGGTCCCCCGCCAGGCACTGGTTCAGCTCTTCGCCGCAGCCGCCGTCGATCGGCTTCGGGATGGCGCATGCGGCCGTGGAACCGCCGCCCGATCCTCTGCAGCTCCATCGGTGCTCGGTGTCGGTGTCGCCGGCGTCGACGAACGTTCCGGCGCTGCACTGGTTGAGCGTGGCGGAGCAGGAGCCGTTCACCGCCACCGGCTGCGGCGGCGCAGAGCCGCCGCCGCCTCCTCCGCAGCCCAGCGCGAACAGCATCGCCCCGAGCAGGACCGCCGCCAGGCCCGATCGCATCATCCGATTCCCTCGTTTGCCGGTTCGTCTTCGGGGAGGGACGCTGCAGGACCGCCTGCGCCTCGCCAAGTCGTTCATGGAGCGCTCCCCAACCCCGCAAGAGGTTCACTCGCAGAACATCATACGTCAACCGATCCCTTGGCAAGAGTGTACGACGGATCTCCGGTAAGCGCCGTGCATGGCGCCGGCACGGGCGGGGCAAGCCCTGGGCAAGCCCCGTCCCTACATCCGACCGAGTGTGCCCGCCGCCTTGCGACGGGCGAATGCCGCGGCGTAGTCCGGGAACTCGTTCAGCACCTCGACCGCGGTGCCGAGGTCCGGGCCCACCGCAGCGCGAAGTTCCTCCGGGGTCGGCAGCGGCTCGCCGCGTTCGAGGCGGCCGCGCACGAAATCCTGCATCCGCGCCCGGTTCCCGGCCCGCGCTGCCTGTTCGGTCTCGGAGAGGGGTTCCTGGAAGTGCAGCACGTTGCCGCTCGGATCCACGATGCGGCAGGAGGGGAATTCGTACGGCGGCTCGACGACGATGCTCGCCGCGCCGGGGCGACGCGCTTCCCACTCGGCCACTAGCCCGGCGAGATTCGCCACCTTCAGCGTCACCCACGAACCCGGCATGGCGTTGGCGTACTCGTTCAGCATGAACGATGCCGCGTCGCGGGAGATCGCCATGATGACGGGCTCTCCCGGCGCCTCCCGCCACTCCCAGTCGACTTGGAAGCCGAGCCATTCGACGTAGTGCTCGCGCGCCGCGGCGTAATCGTCGATGCCGAGCACGGGCACCATGCTCTCGATGCGCGGCCGCGTCATGCCAGCGCGACCCGCGCGCGTCGCGCCCCGAAGTAGACCCCGCAGCCGATGCCGATGCCCAGCGCATTCACGGCGAGGTCGGCGAACTCGCTGCTGCGCCCGTCGACGAAGACCTGGGCGACCTCGATGAGCACGCCGAAGGCGAACAGCCACAGCGCGGCGGCGAGCAGCGGCCCGTCGCGGAAGTGGGCCAGACAGAGCGCCACGGAGAGGTACGCGAAGGCCAGCAAGTGCAGCGCGAAACCACCGGCGCCGCCGCTGCCCGGCGTCAGCGCCGCCGCCGTGCACAGGCCGAGGGGAATCCAGAACGCTGCCGCCACTGCGGCCGAGATCAGAACTGCCTTCAAGCGCCGGCCATGGGATCGACGTCCGCTTCGTAGTCGACCCCGTCGAAGCCGAAGCCGAAGATCTGCAGGAACTCCTCGCGGAAGCGCTTGAGGTCGCTCAGCGCGTCGATGTTCGACGAGTCGACGCGGTTCCAGCGTCGCCGCACTTCGTCCTGCACCACGGCGGCAAGTTCGCGCTGGTCCGCGCGCCAGCGGCCGGCGTCGTCGAGCGGCAGCGCATCGCCGTAGAGGCCGTCCCGGTACAGCCGGTCGATGTGCTCGATGCAGGTCTCGTGGCTGCCCTGCTCGCGCATGACGCGGAACAGGATGGACATATAGAGCGGCACCACGGGGATGGCCGTGCTCGCCTGGCTGACGATCGCTTTGAGCACGGCCACCCGCGCGTTTCCGCCGATGTCCCGGAGCCGGGCGCTGATCGCCTGCGCGGCACGATCCACGTCCGCCTTGGCCCTGCCCAGCGTGCCTTCCCGGTAGATGCGGGCGGTGAGATCGCTGCCGAGATAGGAGAAGGCCACGGTCTGGAAGCCGTCCGCCAACGCCCCGGCTTCGGCAAGCGCGTCCACCCACCACTCCCAGTCCTCCCCGCCCATCACCTGCACGGTGGCATGGGTCTCGGCTTCGCTGGCGCTGTCCAGCACGATATCCGTCACTTCGCCTTTGTCGACGCTCAGCGTCTTCACGGCGAACGGTTCGCCGAGGGGCTTGATCGCCGAACGGAAGCGTTCGCCGGTGCGCGGATTGGTGCGCACGGGAGAGGCCAGGCTGTACACCAAGAGGTCGATCCGGCCGAGATCGCGGGCCACCGCCTCCACCACTTCGCCGCGCAGCTCGTCCGAGAACGCATCGCCGTCGAACGTCCGCGCGAGCAGGCCGCGCTGCTCGGCAGCGCGCTCGAAGGCGCGGTTGTTGTACCAGCCAGCGGTGGCGGTGCGCTTCGGCGTCGGGGCTTTCTCAAGCGAAACGCCGATGGTGGCGGCACCGCAGCCGAAACCGGCCACGACGCGGCTTGCCAAGCCGAAGCCGCCGGAGCAGCCGATCACGAGGGCCTTTTTGGCGCCTCCGTCGATGTCGCCGCGCCCCTCGACGGCGGCGATCTGCGCCTCGACGTTGGCGCGGCAGCCGGCGGGGTGGGCGGTGGTGCAGATGAACCCGCGGATGCGGGGTTTCACGATCATGGGCGTTCAGCTCTAGTGTTCGGGTCGCCAATACTAACCATGCCGCGGCTGCGCGGTGGGTAGTCACCCAGCGCAAAGGTGGTAGATGTCCGTTCGACGCTTGGCCGGATCGTCGTCCCAGTCGCCGTACACCTCCCAGTTCACGCCGCTGAGCGCTCGGCCCTGCTCGGCGACCCAAGCGAGCGCACGGCTGTGAACGCCGGGCAGTTCATGGTATTCGCCGCAGTGGAAGGTATGCACGGCGCTGCCCGCCGGCGTCGCCGAGCAGACCACCTCGCCGGCACCGTCGACCGGTTCCGGTAGCTGCACGCCCACATCCATGTCGAACTCGCCAGCCCCCGTCGCCCGATACAGCCACACGTTGTGGCCGAAGCCGCCGATGCCCCGCGCCCGGATGAACGCCCAGACCTTGTCCATCATCGGCATCACCTTGCCGGGAATGTCGGCCATCGCCACACGGCCGCGCACTACGGCCAGGGTTCGTTCGCTCACTTCGATGATGCTGATGGGGTTGCCCATGCTGGCCTCCGCTTCGTCATGACCCGCCGCCGCGAGAGGCGCGAAGCCTACGTCTACCGTGCCGTGCCCGCCACCTGGAGCGTGCGTACCCGTACCTGAGCTCGCTTGACAGCACCACCATAATCGGCGCGTCGAACGCTATGCGAGCCGAGCGAAACCGCCATGCTGAAGCCGGTTGACCAGGTGCTCGCAGTGGCCGCCGCGGAGGCGCGGTCGCAATGGCGGTCACCCCTGTGCTGGATTCTGGCGCTCTTGGTCGCAGCGACGGGCCTTGGCGCGTACCTGGTTCTCGCCGAGATGCACGCCGAGCTCTACGGCTTCACCTCTAACTCGAGCTTCGCGAGCCCGCGGTTTCTGGTCCATTTCTTCGGCATCGCCCCGCTTTGGGTGCTGCTGTTCGGCATGGTTCTGCTCGGCTTCGACACCCGGCACCGAGACCAGCGTGTTGGCTTTGCGGACGTCCTCGGCTCCCGGCCGTTCGGCAATCTGATCCACCTCGGGGGCCAGCTCGTCGCGCTGACGGCCATCGCCTTGGTCGTGCTGCTGCTGACGTTCGCCGCGATCCAGATCCTGGGCGCCGCGGCGCAGGCGTTCGACTGGCCGTTCGGCGCGCCGATCGAACCCGTGTCCCTTGCGACGTTCCTCGCGGTGGAGGCGCTGCCCGCCTTGGTGGCGTGGGGCGCGGCGGTGCTTCTTCTCAGCGTCGCGGTACGCAATCGCCTGCTGGTACTGCTGATCGCCACCAGCCTGCTGGCCGCGCAGCATTGGCTGCTGCATGCGGTGCCGATCCACCTGCTGCCGGCGGTCTCGCCGCTGGCCATGTTCGGCACTGTGGCCTCGGACGTGCTGCCGACCTTCCCCAGCGTCGGGGTCCTGGCGCAACGCGTCTTCCTGTTGATGCTGGCGGGCGGGCTGCTCATGGCCGCGGCCGCATTGCACCCGCGACCGGATGGCGGGTCCTCCTCGCGCTTGGCCGGCGCTCTCGCCAGCGCCGTGCTCACCTTGGTCGCCGCGGCAGGCGTGACGCTGCTCGCCGTCCGATCCACCGATGCCACGGCGTTGCGGGAGCAATGGTTCGCAGCGCAGCGCGCAGTCGATGGAACTCCGCTCGCCGACCTCGAACGCATCGCGGGGTCGGTGCGCATAGACCCCGGCAACACGCTCGCCGTGGACATTGAATTGACCCTGTCGGCACCTTCCGCGCCGCTCGCGGAGGTCGTCTTCAGCTTCAACCCCGGCATGGAGATCCGCGAACTGCTGCTCGACGGGGAATCCGCCGAGTACCGCCATGCATCCGGCCTGTTGACGGTCCGTCCCCATCGTCCGCTCGAACCCGATGCGGCATTCGTGCTGTCGGTCGGCGCGACGGGCGTGCCGGATCCCCGCTTCGCCTATCTCGACGAAGCCGTGGACGCCGGGCTTGAAAGCTGGACCTCCAGCCAGCTAACGCTGCTTGGCACCGTGGCCTCGATCTTCGACGACGATTACGTTGCCCTCATGCCAGCCGTGCGCTGGCTGCCGACGCCCGGACCCAACTTGGCCGTGGATCCGACACGTCGACCGCGCGACCTGTTCAGAATGGACTTGGCAGTGGAAGCGCCGGACGGCTGGCACGTCGCTGGGCCCGGCCGAGGTGAGGCCACCGGCAGCCCGAACCGGCTGCGCTTTGCACCGGTGGGGCCGCTCTTCGAGGCGAGATTGGTGGCGGCTCCATTGGAGCGCTTCGCGACGACTGCAGGCGGTGTCGAGTTCGAACTCCTGCTGCACGGGGCGCATCTTGGCAACGTCGAGTTGCTCGCCGACGCGCATGGCGTACCGGAGGCGCTTGTCAACCGACTCGCCGAGTTCGTCAAGGAGGCGAAGGGCTACGGCCTCCCTTATCCCTATGGTGGTCTGAGCGTTGTCGAGGTGCCCGCGCGGCTGCGCCTGTACGGCGGCGGCTGGCGGATGGAGAGCGTGCAGAGCGGCCCCGGCGTTCTGCTCATGCGCGAACACGGCTTCCCAACCGGGCGCCTCAACCGCCGCCTTTTCCACATGGAAAGCCCTGCGATTTCTGCCGAAGAGTTCGCGCCGATGAAGGTGCTGAATCTGATGGCGTACTTCCTCCGGGATCGCATGGGCGGCAACCTGCTAGCTGGAGCGACCGACCAGCTGCTGCTCTTCCAAACCCAAGCGCGAGGGGATGGTGCGGAACTGGCGACCACTCTCCTCGGTAAGCTCGTGTCGACCCACTTCGGGGTCCAGCGGATCCCCTTCTCCGCCCATGCCTTCACCGGCACGAGCCTGTCCAGAACCACCGCCGCCGCCCATCCCGATACCTTCGCGGCCCGGCTGACCGGCTTGGCGGCCGGGGTCGCGTTCCGAGGCGCCAGCGCCGCAGGATGGGACCGAAACCACCCTTCGCTGTGGGAACGCGCCGCGAATTCGGTCTGGTCGGAGATCACGCCCGAGGAGGACCCGCACCATGCGGTGGCGACGAGGGACCTGCTCGGCAGGGTCAGTGCGCAAGCGCTGTTCCACAGGCTGGGGCGCGATGGCATTGCGGATCTGCTGGGCGCACTGCGTGGTCGCCATGCCGGCGGCTCGTTCACGCTGAGGGACATTGAAGCGGCCATCGCAGGGATCGATGCGCCCTTGGCCCCGCTCATCAACGATTGGGCGCAAACGCGGCCGGCCCCGGCCTTCCGAGCGTCGGCGGTCGAGGTCCGACGCCTCGATGGCGGGGACCGAGACGAGTACCAAGTCAAAGTGAAGGTCGCGAACCTTGGGACCGCACTGGGGCTCGTCGCCTTGGAAATCGGGACGGACCGTGGCGACGGTGGCCCGGTGCTGCACCGCGAGCTATCCGCCCCCGCAGCGGTTGCCGGCCACTCGTCTGTGGAAATCGGCATGGTGAGCCCCAAGCCGCTTCTCGATGCGTGGCTTCGCAGCTACTTTTCGCAGAATCGCGCCGATACCAGGCTCGTCTTGACGGAAGTGGACGAGGATCACGCCCCTGACGACGCCCCGCCTCTTGTCGGCGCCCGCACGGCTTCTTGGCGTCCTCCCGTCGAAGCCGGGATCGTCGTTGACGACCTGGACCCAGGTTTCTCCATCGAATCCCCGCCGCCGTCCGGCCTGCTAGACCGACTGCTCGCCTACATTGAGCCGGAACGCGACCCGATCCTGCTCGACGCGGGCATCCCCGAATACCGGGATGCGTCCGGCGAAGCCGGTCACATGCCGGCAAGCGGAGTCCTGCGGCCGGGGTGGTCGCGCCAAGCGTTCGGGGCGGCGTGGGGCAGGTTTCGTTCGACGCTCGCCCGGGCGGTCAGCGGCGATGGCCGCGAGTGCGCCGTCTTCACGGCACGGCTGCCGACGGCCGGTCGCTGGCGGCTCTCGTACCACATCCCGGACCTCTCGCCGCGGCCTCGCTACACATGGCAGGGGTTTTCCGGCGAGTGGCACGGCGGGCGTCTGGGTACGTTCGACCTCACCTTGGCGGCAGGCGGAGAGGAAATCGCCATCGAGTTCGACGCTGGCCACGCGGCGCCGGGCTGGAACCGCCTCGGCACGTTCGCGCTCGATGCTGGCATCGCTCGCGTGGTCGTCTCCAACCGCAGTTCCGGGGAGACCGTCATCGCCGACGCCATCCGCTGGCACCGCATCGGAACTGCCGAATCGCGCTGACGCGCATGACGCCATGACGATGACGCACATTCAATGTTTGGCGGCTCGCGCCTTGTTCGGTTACATTTGGGCGTTCGATTCGATTGGCCCGACACGAGGGAGGAGCCGCCCATGCCCATGAACGTCAAACCGGTACCTACGTTGGACGACGAGGTCAACGAGGTCCGGCTGGCCACCGCCGAGATCGTCAACAACGACATCCTGCCGGTGGAGAACAAGCTCTGGGCGCACCGCACGGACGGCGGCCGGCCCTCCAAGGAGCAGGTGGAGGAGGCCCATGAACTGCGCCACGGCGTGCAGAACAAGGTGAAGCAGGCGAAGCTCTGGGCGCCGCACCTGCCGCCGGAGTTCGGCGGCATGGGGCTGTCCTTCATGCAGCACGCCTACATGAACGAGGTGCTCGCCTACAGTCCGGGCGCGGCGTCGCTGTTCGGGGTGGTGGCGCCGAACTCCGGCAACCAGAAGATCCTCGTCAAGTACGGCAGCCCGGAGCAGCACGAGAAGTGGCTGATTCCGCTCACCGAAGGCCGCATGCAGTCCGGCTTCTCCATGACCGAGCCGCACAACGCCGGTTCCGACCCGCGCTCCATCCAGACCCGCGCCGTGCTCGACGGCGACGAGTGGGTCATCAATGGCCACAAGTGGTTCACCTCCAACGGCCACGCGGCGGACTTCTACATCGTCATGTGCCGCACCGCGGACCCGGACGACCCCGGCGGCAGCAACGAGAAGATGACCCAGATCATCGTCCCGCAGAAGACGCCGGGCGTGAATATCGTGCGCGGCGTGCCGGTGTGGGGCAAGGCGTCGAGCCACTGCGAGATCATCTACGACAACGTGCGCGTGCCGAAGACCAACCAGCTCGGCAGCACCGGCACCGGCCACCAGGCCGCGCAGGATCGCCTCGGCGCCGGCCGCATCTACCACTGCATGAACTCCGTCGGCTCCATGTGGCGCTGCTTCGACCTGATGGTGGACCGCATCATGACCCGCGAGGTCCACGGCGGCGAGAAGCTCGAGGAGAAGCAGTTCATGCAGGGCTTCATCGCCGACTCCTACATGGACATCCAGTCGTCCCGGCTGATGGTGGTGGACTGCGCCCAGAAGATGGAGGAGGGCGCCGACTCGCGCACCGACATCTCTTCGATCAAGGTGTACGTGCCGAACGCCTACCACCGGGTGGTGGATCGGGCGATCCAGGTGTACGGCGCGGCGGGCGTGTCGGGCGACTACCCGTTCGCCGGCATGTACGAGGGCGCCCGGACGCTGCGCATCGCCGACGGCCCGGACGAGGTACACAAGATCCTCATCGCCAAGAACGTGCTGCGCCGCTACCACGCGGGCGAGTCCTGGGACTTCGGGAACTAGGCCATGAGCGAACTCGCAACGACTATGGCGGTCGCCATTCGCGAAGGCGCGTCGCTGCCCAAGATGCCGGCGGACTTGGACCTCGACGCAGCCTACGCGCTGCAAAAGGAGGTGGTCGCCGAGATCGCCGGCGATGCCATCGCCGGTCTCAAAGCCGGCATGACCGCCCCCGCCGGGCAGCAGCAGTTCGGCCTAACGCATCCGCTGATCGGCAGTTTGTACGAAGCCGGCCGGCTCGCCTCCGGCGCCACCTTCGCGAGTGCCCCCGGCGTCAGCTTGGAGTGCGAGATCGGCATCGTCGTGGATGCCAACGGCGCACCCAAGACGGCGGGGCCGGTGATCGAGGTGCCGCGCATGGCGTTCGCCGATGCCGCCGACCGCAACGGCGCCAATCTCACCGCCTGCAACATCGCCGCGGACCGCTACATCGTCGGCAAGCAGCAGCCGCTGCGCGACTCCTACGGCGATGTGCGGATCACGTTGACCCGAGACGGCGAGACGGTGACGTCCGCGCCGGCGTCCGACGCGCTCGGCGGGCCCCAAGCCGCGCTCGCGTGGATGCTGGACGAGGCGCGCCGCCGCGGGCTCGAAGTAGCCGAGGACATGCTGCTCATCACCGGCGCCTGCGGCGGCATCCATCCAGCCGAGCCCGGCCACTACGTGGCCGACTACGGGGATCTGGGGAGCATCGAATTCACGGTGACCTGATCGCCGTCGCCGCGCGGCATCCGTAGCGGCTGCCGCGCAGGATCGGCGGAAGCACACGATGGCTGAAGTCGCGTCCGCGCACAGCGCCCTGACGGAGGATCTCAAGTCCGAGATCCAGGAAAGCTATCGCGCCTGGCTCGGCAATCGCGGCTTCAAGCCCCGGCGTGGCCAGCGCGAGATGATCGCCTTGATCGCCCGGGCGCTCACCCACCACGAGGATCGCGTCTGCGTCGTCGAGGCTGGCACCGGCACCGGCAAGACCGCCGCCTACTGCCTGGCCGCCATTCCCATCGCCCAGGCGCTGGACAAGCGGGTGGTCATCGCCACCGCCACCGTCGCCTTGCAGGAACAGGTGGCGTTCCGGGACCTCCCCGATCTCGAGCGCCACGCGGGGCTGGAGTTCACCAGCACGCTCGCCAAAGGCCGCGGCCGCTACATCTGCCTCAAGCGGCTCGATGATCGGATCGCCTACGACGCGAGCCACGAAGCGCCCCTGTTCGCGCCGCCCCAGGCGGGGGAGGTTTCCGTCTACCGCCGCTTCCAATCCTCTTTCGCGGACGGTTCCTGGGATGGCGATCTCGACAGCTGGGAGGAAGGCGTGGAGTCCGCCACCTGGGCGCCCGTCACCAACGACCGCGCCGGCTGCACGGCCGGCCGCTGCGGCTACTACCACCAATGCCCCTTCTTCAAGGCGAGGCAAGAGGCTTCGGAAGCCGACGTGGTGGTGGCCAACCAGGATCTCGTGCTGGCGGATCTCACGCTCGGCGGCGGCATCGTGCTGCCGGATCCCGCCGAGACCATCTTCGTGCTGGACGAAGCCCACCATCTGCCGGACAAGACGCGCTCCCATTTCACCGTCAATGCGCGCCTTAAGGCTTCCCGCGAGTGGCTCGGCCAGTTGGAAGCCAACATGGACGCCATGGCGCAGCGCTTCAATCGGCCGCGGGCGCTCGAACGCGCCGTCGAGCGGCTCGCTGCCGAAGGGGCGGACCTTGGCCGACTGCTTGCGGATGCGGAGGCGATGCTGCGCGATCTGCCGTTCACCATGCGCGACGAACGCACCCATGTGCATCGCTTCCCGCACGGCGACGTGCCCGCCGAGGTAGCCGAACTGGCGCAGCCGCTGGGAGTCGCTTTCGGTACCGTCGGCAGGACGCTCGGCGAAGTGCAGGAGGACCTCGAAGGCGTGCTGGCCGGGGATCTCGAATGGGACAACGCCGAGCACGCGGAGACCTGGCTGCCGGCCATCGGCCAGCTTGCGGCGCGCGCCGGCGCGGCGGAGGCGCTGTTCGCGGACTATGGCGCGACCGATGCCCGCCACGCCGCCCGCTGGGCGTCTCGGCGCGTCTTCGAAGCGAGCGACGACATCGACTTGGCGAGCGCCCCCCTGGACCCCGGCGGCCTGCTCTCAGACGCGCTCTGGGATACCTGCTACGGCGCGGTCGCGACATCGGCGACGCTGTGCGCCCTCGGCACGTTCGACCGCTTTCTGGACAACGCCGGACTGGCCGCCGACACACAGGCCGCGCGCATCCTCAGTCCGTTCGACTTCCCGCGCCTGGCTGCTTTCACGGTGCCGCGCATGAGGTCGGCGCCGAACGACCCGATGGCGCATACGGAGGAGCTGGCCGCCCTGCTGCCGGAGCTCTTGGAGCAGGAGCTGAGCGCGCTCGCCCTTTTCACCTCCTGGCGACAGTTCAACGCCGTCGCGGACTCGCTGCCGCGCAAGCTGCTTGAACGCTGCCACCTGCAGAACACGGCCTCCAAGCAGCAGCTCCTCGAGGACCACCGAGATGCGGTGGATGCGGGCGAGCCGAGCTACCTATTCGGCCTCGCGAGCTTCGCCGAAGGCGTCGATCTGCCCGGCGACTACTGCCGCCACGTCATCATCGCCAAGATCCCCTTCGCCGTGCCGGACGATCCGGTGGACGAAGCCGTTGCCGAGTGGCTGGAAGCGCAGGGCCGCAATCCGTTCATGGAACTCATGGTGCCGGACGCCTCGCTGCGCCTGGTGCAGGCCTGCGGCCGCCTGATCCGGAGCGACAAGGACACCGGCCGCATCACGCTGCTGGACCGCCGCATCGTCACCAGGCGCTACGGCGAGGCTTTGCTGCGCGCCCTGCCGCCGTACCGCCTCGAACTCGGCTGATGCGCGTTGCCTCGCTGGCCGGCATCGTCCCAAGCGCCGCCGTGCAGGAGTGCTACCGGACGCTGGACCCGGATGCGCCGGACGACTATCGGCAGCTCGCGCCCTTGCTGGTGGAGGATTGGCTGAGCCGGGGCTTGGGGCGCATCGGCTTGGGAGGCGGCCAGGGCGCCGGCAAGTCCACGCTGGCTCGGCTCATCCAAGACGCGGGCACCGTTTTCGGCAAGCGCATCGAAGTCCTCGGAATCGACGACTTCTACCTGACCAAAGCGGAGCGCGAACGGCTCGGCAGGGAAGTCCATCCGCTGCTGGCGACGCGCGGCCCGCCGGGCACGCACGCCGTGGCGCTCGCGCAGACGGCCGTCGCGGCCCTCGGCGGCGACGGCCCGGTGGAAGTGCCGCGCTTCGACAAGGGCATCGACGACCGCGTCGCTCCAGTCGTGCTGCAAGCGCCGGCGGACATCGTCGTTCTCGAAGGCTGGTGCGTCGGCGCCCGCCCAGCCGAACCCGACGAACTCGAGCCGCCGATCAATGCTCTGGAGCGCGAAGACGACGCGGAAGGCATCTGGCGAAGCTACGTGAACGACGCCCTGCGGTGCTACGAAGCGCTCTTCAACGGGCTCGACGCGCTGGTATTCCTGCAAGTGCCGAGCATCGGAGCCGTGCGCCGCTGGCGACTGCAGCAAGAAGGAGAGCGAGCAGCGGCACAGCGAATGACCGCAGCCGAGGTAAGCCGCTTCGTCGAACACTACGAGCGCATCACCCTGCGCATGCTGCGCGACCTGCCAGCGCACGCGGACACCGTGGTCGGTCTCGACGCAGAGCACCGCGTCGCTGCGCTCGGCCTCGGTCGCTCGCGACGCAGCTCAGGTACGATAGGAGCCGCGTAGGGATGCCGGGGCGAGCCCGATGAACGAGATAACGCTCCGCGATTTCCGGTGCTTTCACGGCAAGCAGAAGGCGCGGCTGGCACCCCTCACTTTGGTAGTGGGGGAGAACAGCACCGGCAAGACGTCCTTCATGGCCATGATCCGTGCCCTGTGGGAGATCGCGCACAACAACGTTGTGCCGAACTTCAAGGAGGAGCCCTACGATCTGGGGAGCTTCGCCGAGATCGCCCACCATCGTGGCGGGCGAGGCGGTCGTGCGGAGAGCTTCGAGGCAGGCTTCGCGCAGCCGCGAATGACGATGGTGCGGGAGAGTACCTCTCGTTCCAAGTCACGTTCAAACAGGTTGGGACGGCACCCGTACCGACGGTCCGCCGACTCTCGAACAGCGACGTGTCGGTAACTTCCGAACAATCGAACGGTGCAGTGACGGTTCGGTACCGCACCGACCGGCGGAGCTGGGACAAGACCATGGATACTCCGCGATTGGGTAGCGCCAATGAAACTTCCCTTGTGCCGATGTACTTCCTGGCGGCAGACGAAGCAATCAGTGGGCGCGATGGTCAGAACGACCGCGAGGCGGCTTCCCTGCGACGACTGTTGAGCATCTGTCTCCAGCCCGGGATCCTAAAACCGTTTGCTAGTGCGCCAGTTCGATCACGACCACGCCGCACGTACGACCCGCACGGCCGGCGCGCGACCCCGAAGGGGATCATGTGCCAATGTACCTGGCGCATCTCTTCAGACACCGCAGCCGACGGGAGTGGAACGCCTTGAAGGAGCGGCTCGAAGGCTTCGGCAGCGCCGCCGGCCTGTTCGACGAAATCGCCATCAGATCTCTCGGCGTCCGCGAAGGCGAGCCCTTCCAGGTTCAGGTACGGAAGCGGGGCCAGCGCACGATTGGACCGTGGCGCAACCTGATCGATGTGGGTTACGGCGTCAGCCAAGTGCTGCCACTTCTCACGGAGCTCCTGCGTCCCGACGCACCTTCCACCTTCCTCCTGCAACAGCCCGAGGTACACCTGCACCCCAGCGCCCAAGCTGCCTTGGGCACGTTCTTCTGCCAAGCGGCGAAGGGTCACCAACTGATCGTTGAAACCCACAGCGACCACTTGATCAATCGCGTGCGGTTGGACGTTAGAGATGGATCGGGTCCGCTGGGTCCGGACGACGTATCGATCCTCTACTTCGAACGGGGAGAGCTTGAAGTCAACATCCACTCCTTGCGGCTCGACGAGGAGGGGAACGTCTTGGATGCCCCGCCGAGCTATGGGCGCTTCTTCATGGACGAGACAGCCCGCTCCCTGCGCTACTGAATGTGCGCGATCACTGACAACAAGGTCGTGGCGCAAGCCTTCGGTTCGGCGAGCACTCCCGCGGGCGAGGCTTTCCACGAGTCCTTGGACGCTGGCATGCTGCGACTCATCGTAGGTGGCGAGCTGCTCGGCGAACTCGACGCGAACCGCAACTTCAGGGCGTAGCGCACCGTCGCCAGCCGATACGGGCACGTTCGCATAGTCGACAGCAGTGCAGTCGAAGTGCAAACCGATATGCTGCGGTCCGCTGGCGCCTGCATCTCGAACGACGCACATGTGATCGCTCTGGCGCGCGTAAGCGGCGCCCGTCCACTCTTTTCGAACGATGGCGACCTGCATCGCGACTTCAAGAAAGGGTGCCTAGTGGACGGCCCGCGCGGCAAGGTATATTCCACAAGAGAAACTCCGCATTCACCAAGGGCCTCCGAAGACTGCTTCGCGACCCCACCCTCTGCAGCCGGTCGTCGTAGCCGCATGCCCTGCGCCGGGCGTTCAGGTTCCGTTCAGTCTTGGCGTCCACAATCTCTTCCGGCAGCGCCCCACGGAGCCGGAGACACACATGAAATATGCGAACGCCCTTGCCGCCCTTGTCGCCATCGGCGCCGCTGCGGCTGCCGCGGCCGATGTCCGCTACGTCGAGGTGCCGGTGGCGCATGTCGAGCCGATCATCGAACGCGTCCGCTACGTCGAGCCGGCGGAGCGTTGCCGGGTCGAGGAGGTGGAACGGCACAGGGTTGCGCGCCACCGAGCCACGACTTCGCCCGTAGTCGGCGCCATCCTTGGCGGGGCGCTTGGCCATGCGGTCGGCCATCGGAAGCGCAACAAGCAGGTGGGCGCCGTGGTCGGCGCGGTCCTCGGCGGCGCCATCGCCCATGACATCGCCCACGGTGTCGAGCGGCCGCGTCACGTTTTCCTTGTCCGCCGGGAGGTTTGCGACGTGGTCCGCCGTGCGAAGCGCGAGGAGCGCGTCACGGGCTACCTGGTGACCTACCGCTACGGCGGCCAGACCTACCGTTCGCGCTTGATGCGCCGGCCCGGCGCAAGCATCCGCATCCGCGTCCAGATTGGCCCCGCGTAGTGCCAGTAGCCTAGAATCGGAGCATCGGTGCGCTGCCATGGAAGCCCGCAATGACCAGCATGACGAGGAGGCTTGCCGCACTGATCGTCGCCAGCGCCGCCTGCGCCTTCCCCCACGCTGCCGAGCGTCAGCAAGAGGCCCAGCCGAAGGGGGGAATCTCGCTGGAGGATGCCACGGTGATCGTGCGCCAAGCCTACGGCGGTCGTGTCGTCTCCGCCACCGCGGCGCGCAAGGACGGCGAACCCGGCTACCGAGTCCGGGTGGACGTTCGCGGCACGGTGAAGACCCTGTTCGTCGACCGTCGCGGCCGCATCCACGATCTGGCCGAGTAGCGCCGCCGGGACGCATTCATGCGACTGCTCATCGTAGAAGACGAAGATCTGCTGGCAGCGCAGGTGGACCGCTTTCTGCGCGATCACGACTTCGTGGTGGACATCGCCCGCGACGGCGAGGTGGGTCTCTACCAAGCCCGCGAATTCGACTACGCCGCGGCGGTCGTCGACCTTGGCCTGCCCAAGCTCGACGGCATGGCGCTGATCGAGGCGCTGCGCGGCGAAGGCAGCCGCGTGCCCATCCTCATCCTCACCGCGCGCGGCAATTGGCAGGACAAGGTTCGCGGCCTCGAAGCGGGCGCCGACGACTACCTCACCAAGCCGTTCCACATGGAAGAGCTGCTGGCGCGCATCAACGTGCTGATCCGGCGCGCCGCGGGCTACGCCTCTGCGGTCGTCGAGCGCGGCCCCCTCAGCCTCGACACGGCGAGCAAGGAAGTGCGGGTAGCGGGCGCCCGCGTCGAGCTCACGGACTACGAACACCGCATGCTGGAGTACTTCGCCATGAATCCGAGCCGCGTGATCAGCCGGGCGGAGTTGACGGATCACCTCTACGATCAAGACTTCGAACGGGAGAGCAACGTGATCGAAGTGCTCCTCGGCAGACTGCGCCGCAAGCTGGATCCGGACGGCAAGCTGAGGCCGATTCGCACCGTGCGCGGCCAGGGATACCGCTTCACGTTGGGCGCGGATGGCTGAAGGAAGCGGCTACTCGCTGAGCTTGCAGGCTCGTCTCGCGCTGCTGACCGCCGTCCTGCTGAGCATCTGCCTAGGTGCCGCCGGGCTAGTGCTCGACCGTGCCTTCAATGCCGCCGTTCTGGCCAGTGTGGAGCAGCAGCTCCGCGCCGTGGCCCACGGATTGGAAGGCGTGGCGGAGGAGAGCGGCAACCAGCTTGCGCTGCGACCGGATCTGGGCGAGCCGCGCCTGAGCCAACCCGACTCGGGCCTCTACGCATTCGTGGACACGGTAGCGGACGGCACGATCTGGCGCTCCCCCTCCAGCGTCACGAGCCCCGGCAACATCGGCCGGGCGCCGCCCATCTCCCGGCGCCCGGCGCCCGGCGAGTACTACTTCGGCGTTGCGCCGGGGCAGAACATCCCGCGTTTCGTGCTCGCCTACACGGTAGTCTGGGAGACCGTCAGCGGCGAGTTCACATTCTGGATACTTGCCGACCAGGCGCCCTACCGCGCCGAGGCGACAGCGCTGCGCCGCTACGCCGTCATCGGCTTCGGCAGCGCCGCGGCTGTGTTCCTGCTCATGCAGCTTGCCGCCCTGCGCTGGGGAATGGCGCCTATCCGGCGCATGGCGAGGCGCATCCGCGGCCTCGAAGCCGGCACCCGCGGCGACATCGGCAGCGACTACCCGAAAGAGCTGCTCGGCGTCGCGGCCAACGTCAACCGCTTTGCCGCGTACGAACGCGGGAACCGGGATCGCTATCGCCGTGCCATGGACGACCTCGCCCACAGCCTCAAGACGCCACTCGCCGTACTGCGCAATGCCGGCGGCGAGGCGACCGGCGCCACTGGGGATCTGTTCCGCGAGCAGGTGGCCCGCATGCAGACCGTAATCGATCACCAGCTCTCCCGCGCCGGCGCGATCCGCAGCGCGTTGCCCGCGCACAGCATCCCCGCAATGCCGGTCGCGGCGCGAATCGTCCGCGCCTTGGAACGCGCCTATGCGGAGAAGGGCATGACAGTGACGGTAGAGAAGTCGCCGTTGGCGGTGCGCGTGGACGAGCGGGACCTGATGGAAATGCTCGGCAACATCATCGAAAATGCCTTCAAATACGGTCGTCGCCGGGTGCGCATCAGCGCCGCAAGCACCGAGCGGGGCGTTCGGATCAGCGTGGAGGATGACGGGCCGGGCATCGCGGAGGCGCGCCGCGAGTTGGTCCTGCAACGCGGCGCAAGAGGCGATGTCGAGAGTGCGGGTCAAGGCATCGGCCTGGCCGCAGCCGCCGAAATCTCCGCCTCCTACGATGGCCGACTGCGTATCGCCACCAGCGCGAGCCTCGGCGGCGCGGCACTGCACCTCATGCTGCCCGCGCCGCGGTGACCGTGTACGGCGCCCCATGCTGGTTGGCCGCCCCGTCAACCATGGCCCAACGTCGTGGCGCCGTGCGCGTCGAGCAGATCGCACATGGCATCGCTGCGCTCGGTTCCCGGGCGGCATAGCGACCGCGGCGAGTTGCCGTGCTGGTCGGTTGCGTTGACGGCCGAGCCCCGCTCGATCAGGCACTCGGCTGCCTCCAAAGATCGGTACCGAACCGCCTCGTGCAGCGCGGTGCCCCATCCGCCCTCCTTCGCGTCGATGTCCGCGCCCGCGTCGAGCACGAACTTCATCGCCGCCACGTTGTTGAACTTGGCCGCCGTGTGCAGACCTTGCCGGAGCGCGTGGGGTCCGAAGCTGCGCGAAGTCGTCCTGCTCCATCGTCTCGCACAGGAAGATGAGGTCCTGCCAGTCCGCCGCCTCGTATTCCAGCGCCAGCGCTTGCTGAATCCTGGCTAGGGAAACGCGGCTCTCGCGGACTTGGCTGGCGGAACTCTCGGAGAACTCCTCAAGGTTCCGGATCAGGTCTACGGTGTCGTCGGACCAGGTGGCCTGGCTCTCCGCGATCCGCTTCGCCTCGTCGCGGACGACATGCGGGCTGGGCGCGGTGTAGAAGGGGCGCGGCATCGGGTCATCTCCTCATCGAGACTGTGGCCGGGTCGCTTGCCGAGCTAGTGACGGTGGTTGGAGCATACCCTCCGGCGAATTGGTGCCCCGGGACATTGGAACCGTCTCGGACTCAAGGTCGTTCCGAAGCTTCGGGCCGGGACGGGCTAACTTTCGAGGTCAAGTGCAGCGTCGACATCTCCCGTTCCCTCCCGCCATCGTTGGTGGCGGACCTTCAGCAAGCGCTCGCCGAACTGGGTCTCGAAGAAAGCGTGGCTGTCACCTCCGAGTCGCCGGAAGCCTGAGCGCAATGGTCGCCGGCGGGCCGGCTACGGGGCCGTCGACGGCCTCTCAACGAACGCCTGCTGGGTCGTTGGCTGCCTGCCTGCGAAACCCTCGAACAGGCCTTCCAGGCGGGCCATTCGCTCGCGCAGGTCGCCCACGTCGCGCCTCAGCTCGCGCAACGCAGGGCCGACGAATCCGAGGATCAACCCAGCCAGCGCAACGCCGACAGTGACGATGCCAATGAGTTCGGGGGTCATTTCGACGCCGTCCTTGCGATTCCGGCCAGAGCCGGAGTCCACATCTGGGCCAGGATCGTCTCTCTCGCCTGCCGGCATGTCAACCAACGTGCGAGGATTGTGCTGCACCCGGCTGCGACGCGGGCATCGTCAAAGATGCGCCGTGAGTCCGCCGTCCGCGGTGAAGATCTGGCCCGTAACGAACCCCGCGCCCGTGCCCGATAGCCACACGGCCAGCGGGCCGACTTCCTCCGCCGTGCCTTCGCGCTTGAGAATGGTGAAGCGAACGGCGCGGGCGGCTTCCGGGTCGGCGGGGTTCAAGCGGTCCTGCATCCAGTCCATCCAGCCGAGGGCGATGCCGTTCACGGCGATGTCCGCCGGCGCGAACTCCTGGGCGACTGCGCGGACGAGGTTGTGGACCGCGCCGTGGGCGGCGGCGTAGGCGGAGCAATTCGGCAGGCCGCGTTCGCCGAGCACGGTGGTGACGATGACGATGCGCCCGGGGCGGCGGATGGCGGCGTGGGCGGCGCGCACGGCGGCGAACGCATCGCCGAGGTTCGCAACCAGCACGCGCTCGAATTCGATGTCGGTGATCTCGGCGATGGGTTTCGCATGGAATGCGTCGCGGGCGATGGCGAGAATGTCGAACGGCTCTGCCGCGTCCTCGACGCGTTCGACCGGCAGCACGTTCGCCCCGGCTTCCCGATAGGCGGCCGCGATAGCGTTCGCGGCAGGATTGCCGAGACCGACTACGACAGCGGTCTTGCCCGCGAGTTCGAAGTGTTCCATCAGCGCGCCTCCGAGTGCTCTGGTACGAATCCGGTCGGCCCGATGCCGCCAGCGAGGCCGCCGCCGTCGATCACGAAAAGCTGGCCCGTGACATAGCGCGACGCGTCGGACGCGAGGTAGACGGCCAACGGGCCGAGTTCCCACCATTCGCCGATGCGACGCACCGGGATGCGTTCGCCGCGCTGGCGGCGAACTTCCGCCTCGCGCTCATCCGCCGCTGGCCGCTGCGCGACGAAGCCGGGGACGATCACATTCACCCGGATGCCGTGCGGCCCCAGCATGGTGGCCATGCTCTTGGTGAGGCTGATCTGGCCGCCCTTGGCGGTCGGATAGGCGAACGAGCGGTTGCCGCGCAGCGCCGTGCCGGAAGAGGTGTTGATGATGACGCCGCCCTGGCCGCGATCGACCATGTGCCTTGAGGCGGCGCGGCCGCAGTAGAAGTTGCTCTTGAGGTTCGTGGCGAGCACCGTCTCGAACGCATCGTCCGGGTATTCCCAGAACTCCCAGTTGCCGTGCACGCCGCCGCCGCCCGCGTTCGCCACCATGATGTCGATGGCGCCGAAGGCGTCGATGCAGGCATCCACCATCGCATCCACTTGCGCGGAATCGGTCACGTCGGTGATGCACGGCACCGCGGTGCCGCCCTCGGCTCGAATCTCCGCCACCGATTCCTCCACCTGCTCCGGCGTTCGGGCGGCGACCAGCACGCTGGCGCCGGCCTTGGCGAGCGCACGGGCCATGGCGCGGCCGAGCCCGCGACCGCCGCCGGTGACCACTGCGCTGCGACCGGCGAGAGTCAAATCTTCCAGCATCGATCGTCCTCCGTTGCGGTTCGGCGCCGGCTACCTGCGCGTCGGCGTCCACTGCCCCACGGCGATGGCCGGCAGGCGCGAGGCGTTCTTTTCCTTGAGTTCATCGAGATAGCTCTGCCAATATCGCTCTTCGTTGTCGGCGAGGTCCTTGAGGAAGCCCCATGAATAGATGCCGGTGTCGTGACCGTCGTCGAAGACGATGCGAATGGCGTAGTTGCCGACCGGTTCGATGGCGCTGATGCCGACATGCTTCTTGCCCGTTTGCAGCACGCGTTCGGCGTCGCTGTGGCCGCGCACTTCCGCCGACGGGGAAAAGACGCGCAGCAGCTCCGCCGGCAGCGCTGCGGAATCGTCGCCGGGGTAGGTCAGTTCCAGCGTCTTGGCGGTTCGGTGGTAGGTGATCTTGGCGGGGTTCATTAGAGAGCGTCAGAGGATGAAGCGCGACAGATCCTGATTGCGGGCGATGTCCGAGAGGTGTTCATCGACGTATTCCGGGTCCACCTCCCGCCTGTCGCCGCTCGCCTCGAAGGAGATCTCGTCGAGCAGCCGCTCCATGACCGTGTGGAGCCGCCGAGCGCCGATGTTCTCCGTGCTCTCGTTCACTTGCCAAGCGATCTCCGCGATGCGCGTGAGCGCCGCGTCGGTGAAATCGAGCTCGATGCCCTCCGTCGCCATCAGCGCCTTGTACTGCTCGGTGAGCGAAGCATCCGGCTCGGACAGGATGCGGCGGAAATCCTCCACCGTCAGGGAGCGCAGCTCGACGCGGATGGGGAGGCGCCCTTGCAGTTCGGGAATCAAGTCCGAAGGCTTCGCGAAGTGGAATGCGCCGGAGGCGATGAACAGGATGTGGTCCGTGCGCACCATGCCGTACTTGGTATTCACGGTACACCCTTCGATCAGCGGCAGAAGGTCCCGCTGCACCCCCTCGCGGGACACGTCGGCACCCAGACTCTCGCTGCGCTTGGCGACCTTGTCCAGTTCGTCCACGAAGACGATGCCCGTCTGCTCCACGGAATCCACGGCCTTGGTCTTGATGTCGTCCTCGTTGACGAGCTTGAACGCCTCTTCTTCGCGAATCCGGCGGCGGGCATCGCGGATCTTCAGCCGCTCGGAGCGGCCGCGGCCGTTCTGCATGGACGAGAAGATGTTCTGCAACTGCCCCGTCAAGTCTTCGAGCCCCGGCGGCCCCATGATCTCCAGGCTGGCCGTGACGGGGGCGACGTCGAGTTCCACGTCCTTGTCGTCGAGCTGGCCTTCGCGCAGCTGCTTGCGCAGGTGCTGGCGCGTCGCGGTGTTGTCTCTCGCTGCGTCCGGCGCGGACCGGGCGCTGGGCAGCAGGGCATCGAGGATGCGGTCCTCAGCGGCGTCTTCGGCGCGATCCTGGACCCGCTCCAGCGCCTGTTCGCGCAGCATCTTGACGGCGGCATCGGTGAGGTCGCGGATGATGGAATCCACCTCGCGGCCGACGTAGCCCACCTCCGTGAACTTGGTGGCTTCCACCTTGATGAACGGCGCGCCCGCGAGCTTGGCCAGGCGCCGGGCGATCTCCGTCTTGCCGACGCCGGTGGGGCCGATCATGAGGATGTTCTTCGGCGTCACCTCTTCGCGCAGCGCCTCGTCGAGCTGCATCCGCCGCCAGCGGTTGCGCAGGGCGATGGCCACGGCGCGTTTGGCGGGCGCCTGGCCGATGATGTGCTTGTCGAGCTCGTGGACGATCTCGCGGGGGGTCATCATGCTCATATGGCGCTGCTGGCGTGCTCGATGGGGAGAGGGGCGTGCATCATAGGCTCTCGATGGTGGTCTCGTGGTTGGTGTAGATGCAGATGTCGGCGGCGACGGCGAGGCTCTTGGCGACGACTTCGCGAGCCGGCAGTTCGGTCTCGGCCATGAGCGCCCGCGCCGCGGCCAGCGCGTACGCGCCGCCGGAACCGATAGCCATGACGCCATGCTCCGGCTCGACGACATCGCCCGTGCCGCTCACCATGAGCGAACTTTCGTGGTCCGCTACCAGCATCATCGCTTCCAATCGCCGCAGCGCCCGATCCGAGCGCCAATCCTTGGCGAGTTCGACGGCGGCACGGGTGAGATTGCCCGAGTAACGCTCCAAGGCGCCCTCGAAGCGCTCGAACAGCGTGAACGCATCGGCCGTGGCGCCAGCGAATCCGGCCAGCACGCGATCCTGGTGCAGCCGCCGCACCTTGCGGGCATTGCCCTTCATGACGACATTGCCCTGGGTCACCTGGCCGTCGCCGCCGAGCACGACTTCGCCGCCGCGCCGAACGGAGAGGATGGTGGTGCCTTCGAGTTGCTGCATGGACGCTCCCAGGGCGGGAGGGATCGGGCGGCCGATTCTAGCACCACGGCTGCGAGCCGCCGTCGCGAGCGTCGCCTGTGGCCATAGAATGCACCCCTTGGTTCGGCACGGAGATTTGCAGCATGGCACTTGATCTGGTGATCGCCAACGGCACCGTCGTGGACGGTTCCGGGGCGCCGCGGTTCGCGGCGGACGTGGGCGTCAAGGATGGCCGCATCGCCGCCATCGGGCGCATCAAGGAACGCGCCCGACAGACCCTCGATGCCGAGGGCCATGTCGTCGCGCCCGGTTTCGTGGACGGCCATACGCACATGGACGCGCAGGTGTTCTGGGATCGGCTCGGCTCCTGCTCCTGCTACCACGGCGTCACCAGCGTGGTGATGGGCAACTGCGGCTTCACCATCGCGCCGTGCCGGGAGGCAGAGGCGGATCTTGTCTTCCGCAACTTGGAGCGCGCCGAGGACATCTCTCGGCAAGCCATGCTGAGCGGCATCGACTGGCAATGGGAGACGTTCCCGGAGTTCCTCGACGTGGTCGATGGGCTGCCGAAGGGCATCAACTACGCGGGTTACATCGGCCACTCGGCGCTGCGCACCTATGTGATGGGCGAACGGGCGTTCACCGAAGCCGCCACTGAGGATGAGTTGGCGACCATGCGCCGACTGGCGAAGGAAGCCGTGCAGGCCGGCGCCATCGGCTTTTCCACCTCGCGCACGGAGAACCACGTGACCGCCGACGACCGGCCGGTGGCAAGCCGCGCCGCGCCATGGGACGAGGTGCGAGCCATCGTCAACGCCGTGGGGGAAACTGGCCGCGGCATCTTCGAGATCGCCCATGAACGGGTGGGTCGCAAGGAAGGCCGGCTGCGCGAATACCACGAAAGACTGCGGGACCTCGCGGTGGAATCCGGCGTGCCGCAGACCTGGGGCATGTTCAGTTCGCGCTTCGCCCCGGACTACTGGCGCAGTTTCGTGGACTTGGTGGACGAGACCGCGGAAGCGGGCGGACGCATGTTCGTGCAGGTGCATTCCCGGCCGCTCAACATGCTGCTGTCCTTCAAGACGCAACTGCCGTTCGACCGCTGGGACGGCTGGCGCCAACTGCGCGCCCTGCCGGAAGCCGAGCAGAAGGCGCGGCTGCGGGATCCGGATGTGCGTGCCAAGCTGGTGGCTGCGGCGCGGGCGCCGGGACCGGCCGGGAAGGTCGTCGGCGTGGAGGCGCGGCCGCCGGACTACGACCATTTCTACATCATGGATGCGATGCGGGGCGAAGACCGCCTGCTGCGCGACGTTGCCGCCGAACGCGGCATGGATCCGGTGGAGCTGATGATCGAACTCGGCCTGCAAACCGACTTCGGCCAGTTCTTTCGCCAGCCTGCGGCCAACGAGAACCAGGACGACGTGCTGGAACTCATGCAGCATCCGCGTTCCGTGGTGACGTTCTCCGATTCCGGGGCGCACGTCTCGCAGATCATGGACAGTTCCCTGCAAACCCATCTGCTCGGCCACTGGGTACGCGAGAAAGAGGCGCTGACGCTGGAACAGGCCGTGCGCGAACTCACCTACAACACTGCCACGCAGTGGGGCATGCATGATCGCGGGCTGATTCGCCAAGGGATGAACGCGGATCTGGTTGTTTTCGATCCCGATACCGTCGCGCCGGAGATGCCGGAAGTGGTGCATGACCTGCCTGCCGGCGGGAAACGCCTCAAGCAGGTAGCGAAAGGCATCAAGAACACGGTAGTGAACGGGGCCGTGTTCCTTGAAGACAACGAGCACACGGGGGTGCTGGCCGGGCGTTTGTTCCGCGGGCTTGACTGAGGACAAGCCGTGCATCGCGACAGGCTGCTCGCACTGCTGGCGGGCTATGCGGCGCGGCATCCGGCGGAAGATGCGAGGCGATTCGAGGCGTTCGTTCGCCGCCAGCCGCGCTGCTTCGAGCGGGATTGCTTCGACGACGGGCATGTCACCGGCTCGGCGGCCTTGCTCGACGGCACGGATCCGACTCGTGCGGCGATGCTCATGACGCACCACGCCAAGCTCGGCAAGTGGCTGCAGCTCGGCGGTCATGCGGATGGCGAGACCGATCCGCTGGCCGTCGCCTGCCGGGAGGCGAGCGAGGAGTCGGGGCTCCGGGTGTCGCCCCTTGCCGCGGAACCCATCGACCTCGACATCCATGCGATTCCAGCCTGCGGCGGCGACCCGGCGCACTATCACTACGATGTTCGCTTCATGCTGTGCGCGGAGGCGGGTACGGCCGTCGCCAATGCCGAGTCTCTTGCCCTCAAGTGGGTGCCGCTGACGGAAATCGAGCGGGTGACCCGAGAGGAGTCCATCCTGCGCTTGGTAGGCAAATGCCGGGCCGCGCTGGACCGCAGTCTCGTACGGCATTGCCCCGGCGTCCGTTCATAGGTACTTGCCCCACAGCAGGTTGCGGAACTTCCCGCGCGGATCGATCCGGGCTTTCAGCGCCATGAACTCGCCGACCTCTGGATACGCCTGCTCGAACTGGCTGCGGGCGGCGTGCAGCCGATAGGGCAGGTAGTAGCGGCCGCCATTCGCCAGAGCTGCGTCGATCAGTTCCCGCGTCCAGATGCCGGCCTCTCGACTCGCCCTCGCACTGGTGCGCTGCTTGTAGTAGAGCACGAAGGAGAAAACGTCCTCCGGCGCCCAGCGCAGCAGCGACGCGGAATCGGCTGGCGAGTGGCGGATCGAAATGTTGAGCGCATTGACATCGCGGCGAGTCAGCACGTCGGCCATGGTGCGCGCGAAGGCAAGGAAGTTCGCCACCGGGATGAAATACTCCTGCAGGAGGTAGGTGGAGAACATGCGCGTTCTCGGCTCCAGCGAGTCCGTGTCCAAGCTCGCCTCGTAGTTGCGCCACACGACGGCCTCGCGTTCGAGCACCTTGTCTTCTATGCCCGTGCGCAGCGCCTTGCCGCCCGGCAGTTCGGACACCGCCCAGATCAAGGCCTGGTCCGTACGGTAGTTGCGGTCTCGCGGGATCAGTCGCTCGGCCACGGTGACCGGTCGCTGCGTCTCGACCCAGCTGATCAGACGCGGTTCGTCGAAGTCCGGCGGCCTCAAGTCCGCATTGTGCAGCACGACGTGCGCATCCGCAGCGATCCTGCTGCGGAAGTGCTCTGGATAGCCTTCGAGGTCCGCTCTTCCCAGCCGCTCGACCACGCGACGCACGCGTGTGTTGCGGGCGAGATCGAGTTCGATTTCGGTGACGACGCCCAGGCCTCCATAGCCGCCGAATACGGCGCCGAACAGGGCATCGCCCGGCTTCAACTCCAGAACTTCGCCGTCGGCACGGACCAGTTGGAGGGCGCGTATCGAATTGACCAGCGGACCCTTGCCGACGTAGCGCCCGTGGCAGTTCACCGACACCGAGCCGCCCACCGTGAAGTTGCTGTAGCTCTGCATGATGCTCACCGCCAAGTCGTGCGGGTCGATGGCGTCCTGCAGATCCCGCCATGTCGTGCCGGCCTGCACGCGCGCGGTGCGGCGCCCAGGATCCACTGCGATTACGCGATTCATGCCCCGCATGTCCAAGTGCAGAGAGTCCGGCGCGGCGATCTGGCCGCCCATGCTGTAGCGGCCGCCACCCACGGAGATCGCGCCCGGCCACGTGCCGACCAGGTCGCTTACCTCCCCGGTCGTGAGCGGCCGGCGCTCGTCGGCCACCCGCACAGCGGTGAGGCCGGAGAAGTCGCCGACGGTCCGCCGGGCGCCAAGGGCGGCGACGCCTGGCCCCAGCACGGCTGCCGCAACGCCGGTTTGCAGGAACTTGCGTCGATCCATGGGCCGCGGACTCTATACGAATGGAGTAGCGAACGTGCTGCGGAACCGCCACAATCGCGGGTCAAGAAGGAGGGGCGAGTTCCGGGTGATGCGACGAATCGCGTTCTCGATTGTGCTGGTGCTGCTTCTGGCAGTTGCCGGCGTTGCCCGTGCCGAAGAAAGGACGGCCGTTTTCGCGGCGGGATGCTTCTGGTGCGTGGAGCCGCCGTACGACGAGGTGGACGGCGTGCTCGAGACCGTCTCCGGCTATAGCGGCGGCCATGCCGAATCGCCGACCTACGAGCAGGTGACGTATGGCGCGACGGGCCATCTTGAGGCGGTGCTGGTGCGCTACGACGCCGCGAAGGTGGACTACGAAACCTTGCTGCGCATCTTTTGGGACAACGTGGACCCGTTCGACAACATGGGCCAGTTCTGCGACAAGGGTTCGAGCTACCGTGCCGCGATCTTCGTCGATGGCACCGAGGAAGAACGCCTCGCCGATGCCAGCAAGGAGGCGCTGGAGGCAGCCTACGGTGAGCGTATCGCGGTACGCATCCTGCCGCGCAAGACGTTCTACCCGGCGGAGGACTACCATCAGGACTACTACCTGAAGAACCCGCTCCGCTACAAGTTCTACCGCTACCGCTGCGGCCGCGATCAGCGCCTGGAAGTATTGCAGATGCGGCTACAGGCCAAGCGTTGATGCAGACGCGAGCGGCTGGCGCCTACGCCTCGCGGTAGATTCGGCCGCGGGCGCGTACCGGGTCGAGCAGGGATTGATCGCCTGACGGCACTTCGTATCCCTTCGGAAACGGCGCTCGGGGTTCGATGCCGATCGCTTTCAGCACGCGATCATCCTGGTAGTAGGCCGTGACGGTTTGCTGCGCCAGTCTCTGCAGGAAGCGCGGCTCTTCCGCGCGCAACGCTTCGACCAGCCGTTGCCGTGCGCTGGCTTCAAGGTCCGCGAATGCCGCGCCGGCTTGCCGCCGCGCCTCGGACTCGAGCCGATCGAGTTCGGCGCCGAGTAGGCCAAGGGTGTCCGGCTCGTACTCTCGGATATAGCTGAGCACGTCGACATCCGCCGCCGAAGGCTTCGCACCATCGTCGGTGGCGGGCACGATCATGTCGAGCAGGAGGCCGAGGCTCCGCTGCTGAACATCGCCGAGCGCCCTGTCCGTGCCGATCAGTTCTTGCGTCACGCCGGTCCCCTTCAATCGAACAGATTCGCCAGATTCTCCTTCATCGAATCGGCGATGTAGAGCGCGACGGCCTGGATCGTGGTGGTGGGATTGACGCCCCCGGAAGTGACGAACACGCTGCCGTCGACGATGAAGAGGTTGCGCACATCGTGGCTGCGGCCCCAGCCGTTCACTACGGACCCATCCGGATCGTCTCCCATCCGCGCCGTGCCGAGCAGATGCCAGCCGGCATACCGCAGCGGCGACGGCGTCTTGCTCACCTCGATCGCCCCGGCGGCGTGCATCACTTCCGCCCCCTTCTCCAAGCCGTGCTTCAACATGCGGCGGCTGTTTTCGCTCAGCGTGTAGCTGATCTTCGGCGCCGGGATGCCGTGCGAGTCCTTGAGCTTTGGGTCGAGGGTGACCCGATTGCGCTCTTCCGGCAGGTCCTCGCAGCAGATGCCGAGGTGGATGTTGCGGTCGTAGATGCGCTCGAACGCCGCATGGTGCTCCTCGCCCCACGGAATCGCGCCGCTCGCCATGCCGCCCCGCGCCGTTGCCACCGGCCCGCCGCCGCGCGTGATCTGCATGTTGTAGCCGCGCACGAAGTCGCGCTCCGGGTCCGTCTCGTAGAACTCCTGACTCAGGATGCAGCAGCCCTGCGGCCCGAAGTGCGAAGCCAAGGGTTCGTCGAAGATGCCCTGCACATGGCCCCAGGGATGCAGCATCAGGTTCTTGCCGACCAATCCCGAACGGTTCGCGAGCCCATCCGGGAATCTCGCGGAAGTGGAGTTGAGAAGCAGCCGCGGTGTGCCGACGCCGTTGCACGCCATGATGACGACCTCCGCTCGCTGGTGCTGCTCCACGCCGTCCGCGTCGTAATAGGTCACGCCCGTCGCCATGTCGCGCTCATCGACGGTGATCTCCCGCACCCGGCAGCCGGTGCGCAGTTCGACGCCAGCGCGCTGCGCCATCGGCCAATAGCTGATGTCGGCGCTGCTCTTGGCGCCTTGGGCGCAGCCGGCGTTGCAGGGTCCGAGATTCAGGCACTTGCCGCGCCCGTTGTGTTCGCGCGTGGCGATGGCGCTGTCGGATGGCCACCAATGCCAGCCGAGCTTGTTGAAGCCGCGTCCCATGGCCTCGCCCATGCGTCCCATCGGCACATGCGGCAGCGGCGGCTCGTGCGCTGGAATCGCCGGATCGCCGGCAAGCCCGGCGACGCCGATATTGCGGTCGTTCTCGGCGAAGTACGGCTCCAAAGTGGCGTAGTCGATGGGCCAATCGTCGGCCACGCCATCCAAGCTCCGCACCCGGAAGTCCGACGGATGGAAACGCGGAAAGTGCGCGGAGTAGAGGATCGTGCTGCCGCCCACGGCGTTGAAGTTGAGAATGGCGATGGGCGAGTCGTCGTCGTTGATGGGATAGTCGGCGGGGCGGTTGCGCAGGTTCGGACTGGTCTGGAACTCCCGCGCTTGGCGCACTTCCCAATCGCGGCCGTTGCTGGGGTAGGCGGCCGGATCCATCCAGCCGCCTTGCTCCAGGCAGACGATCCGCATCCGCGTCTCGGCTAGGCTCCAAGCCACCGCGGCGCCGGAAGCGCCAGCGCCGATGATGACTACGTCTACGGTGTCGGCCATGCCGGGCTGCTCAGTTCGAGGGCGACTTCGGAGTGAGCGTGGTGAGCACGTTGGTCGCGGCGCCGATCATCGAGGAGACATCGCCGAGGTTCGCCGGCACGATGAGCGTATTGCCCTCCTTGGCGATATTGCCGAACCGCTCCAAGTAGTCTTCAGCGACGCGCAACTGCATGGCCTTGTCGCCACCTTCGGATTCCAGCGCCTCGGCTACCTTCTTCAAGCCCTCGGCCGTCGCTTCGGCGACCGCCAGAATGGCCGACGCCTCGCCTTGGGCCTCGTTGACCTGCTGTTCCCTAGCGGCTTCGGATTCCTTAATGACGCGCTGTTTCTCGCCCTCCGCCTCGTTGATCTTGGCATCCCGGTCGCCTTCGGATTGCAGAACGGTGGCGCGCTTCTCGCGCTCGGCGCGCATCTGCTTCTCCATGGCGGTCACGACGTCGGCTGGCGGGTTGATGTTCTTGATCTCGTAGCGCAGCACCTTCACGCCCCACGGATTGGAGGCCTTGTCGAGCTCCTCCACCACGCGCAGATTGATGTGGTTGCGTTCCTCGAAGGTCTTGTCGAGTTCGATCTTGCCGATCTCGCTGCGCAACGTGGTCTGCGCGAGCTGGGCGATGGCGAACAGGTAGTCGGCGATGCCGTAGGAGGCGGACTGCGGATCCATCACCTGCAAGTAGAGCACGCCGTCCACGCCCACCTGCACGTTGTCCGCGGTGATGCAGATCTGCTCTTCCACGTCGATCGCCTGCTCCTTCAGCGAGTGCTTGTAGGCGACGCGCTCCAGAAACGGCACGAGGATGTTGAAGCCGGGCGACAGCACCCGGGAGAAGCGTCCCAGATTCTCGATGATGTAGGCGCTCTGCTGCGGCACCACCACCGCGGTCTTGATGATGACGATGATCGCGATCAGCGCGATCACCGCGGCGACGATGAGTCCGGCGTCCATGATTCCTCCTTAAGCCCCTCAGTTCTCGGCGATGTTCTTGATGTCGAGCCGATTGCCGTCGTGCGCGACCACCTCCGCCACCGTGCCGGAAGCGATGGGCGATGCGCCGACATTGGTGGCGTCCCATTGGCTGCCGCGCATGGCGACCCGCGTCCGGCCGCCGCTCGGCACGTCCTCAGCGACTTCGACCCGTTCGCCAACCCCGGAGCCGTCGAAGCCGGGCGCATTGCCGCGCCAACGTTCGTAAAGGCGGTCCCGGAAGAACACCATGCCGATGATCGCCAGCGCCGCGAACGACAGCCACTGCCCGAACATCGGCAGCCCCGCGCCGCCCGCTTCCGCGACGCCGACGATCACCGCCGCCACGCCGATGAAGATCAGATAGAAGGAGGCGTCCGCCACCGTCAGTTCCAACGCCATCAACGCCCCGCCGGACGCTAGCCAAGCCCACCACGGCATGGAATCGCTCCCGTTCAACCAACCGGGGCCAACCTAACCCGTTCGGCAGTGCGGTGACAAGGCCATTGCGGCAGGAAGCGCGCAAGGGCGAGGCTTGCCCTCGCCCGCGCCGGACTCGTACTCGCGAAGTCGGTGGTCCGCGGCCTCCGAGCTTCATTGATCCACCACAAGACGCAGCGTGCGCCCAGGTTCCGCCTTGCGCAGATAGTGCCGGTTCGGCCCCGCCGGGTCGTCGAGCACCAGCTCCACCCAGCCAGCGCGGACCGCATCGAAGGTGACGGGCGTGCCGCCCAACTGGACGGCGGGCGGCGCCGGAATCGGATTGTCCGCGTATACGGCGGTGGATCTGTCGGACGCGACGAATCTCGTCCATGCCTCGTGCAGGCGATCGCGGATACGCAGAGTCGCACCGGTCACTGGGTGGCCAGCGCCGTCGGTTACGTCGACGGTCCAAGGGCCGGATTCGCGCGTGCCGAATCTGCCAACTCGCGTGGTCTTCCCCGACGCCAGGGAGACCTCGAAGCCGCCCCACGCCTCCTCGTCCGCCAGATGATGGAATAGGCGGTATTCGCCCGGCGGCAGGTGATCGAGCGTGAACGAACGATCGACGGTGTCGGCAAGCTCCCTGCCTGCGCTGGTGGCGAGGATGTGCCACGGCGACGCGCTGGCAGAAGCGGCTAGCAGCAGCATCCGCGGGCCGGCGAAACCGTGAATCGGTGCGTCACGCCGAACGAATGTAGGCGTCCCCACGAGCGATGCGTCAAGCCGCGGCAGCGCGAGATCGAGAACTTGCTCGGCCTGCAGGTCGCCCTCGGTGAAGAGCGCCAGATCCGCTTCCCAACCCGCATTGGCGTGGACTAGCCATCGCCCGGTGCCTGGCAGCGCAAGCACTCGCGTCGTCGGGTCAGGCTGGTCGGCCTCGATTATTGACCCGAACTCAGGCGATAGGAACCCGCTGGCGCGGGATTCCTCCCGGGTTACCGTGCCCGTCGGCGGCGTACGCCGGGTTGCCGACACGAACCAATCCAGCGGTGTCGAACGAGGAATGCGAACCACCACGCGCGGCCGCCGGTCGGCTCGCATGTCGACCGTTTGGGCACCAGACCGAGCGCGCAGCGTGCGTCCGCGCAGAACGGTACCGTCGCGATCCTCAACCGTCGCGTCGTAGCGCCCCGGCGCCAAGCGCAGTACCACTGGGGCATCGCCCGGGATCTGGCTGAGACTGACAAGCGAGTCGCTGCCTGCCGCGGTCACGGCAAGCTGCGCGCCTCCATCCAAGCCTTGGAAACGCACTCGCGCATCGTGGGCGACGAGATCGACCACGGTTTCCGTGTCAGCATTCCAGCGCACGCGCGCCGGTTCGTACCCCGGCGCGTAAACTTGCGCGACATAGTGCGCTGCGGGATCCCCGGCGAGGGTCGTGCGACCGTCCGCATCGGCGGCGACTCTGTTGAGGCGACCGCCTGCAAGCCGCTCGTGCCACGGCACTGCCCCGGGGCGCGGCGGTGCCGCCGCGTCCAAAACGTCGATGATCGCGCCTGGCACGGGAACGCCGCGATGGAGGACGCGAAGCGAGTGGGCCTTGTCGGAGCGGTAATCCAGTTCGATCGTGGATCCCGTCGGTGGATACGCCACCATCCGGTCGATGCGGCCCGGGACTCGGGCGCGGAGCAGTACCTGCTCCGTCGCGTATCGGGGGTTGCCGCGCAAGACCCTGGGGTCTATGGGCAGCCACTCATTGCCATGGAGCCAAGCGAAGTCGATCCGCCCAACGCGCTCGCCCTTGACGGACAGTTTCAGTCGTCTGACCGTCTCGACCTCTACTTCGACCGGACCCGGTTCGTGGAAGACGCCGTACGAAGGTCCCCAGGGAACCAGAGCGACCACGTCGCCCGGGAAGTCGCCGGTCATGGAGAACCGTCCGTCGTCGTCGGTTTCGACGCTCTGCGTTCCGCGCACGCCGCGCCAGTTTCCCTGCAGACGCAACCGAGGAATGGGGCGGCCGTCCGGCGTGACGGCGCGGCCCTCGATTCTCCCAGGCAGCGCAGCGTCCGGTACACCGGCGGGCCACCCGGCCTCTTCGACGCGCACGGACTGATCGCTCGAGTCCACGCGGGGCAGCGTCATCAGGAGATGCCGATGCGGACGCTGCGGATCCGCAGCAAACGGCACGGCGTATTGCCGGCCCCGGCGACCATCGCCGGGGCGAATGATGATCTGCATCGACTGCGCGTCGAGATGCTCATGCCGGAAAACGGCACCGAGCTCGAGGCCGCTGCGAATGACCGATCCACCGCTGCTGTCGGAACTCAGTAGGACATAGGCAGGCAGCAGGCGCCGGTTGCCATCCTCCGCCTCCTCGTAGATCACGCCGCTGACGATGAAGTTGCGTTCGAGCGTCGATGCGCCGAGGTCGGCAGAGCCGCCGGTGGCTAAACGCCGCAGGAATCGCGTGTGTGGCCGGAGGCGATAGGAGCCGCCGACTTCGACAACGAGCGGACGCGGGCTGGTAATGCCAGTGAAACGTGCCCGTCCGTCGGCATCTGACCGGGCCTGCGCCACGGTCCTGCCCCGCACGAGTCCCGGCGGCTCCTCCGACAGCGACACCGTCGTTTCGACAGGTTTGCCCTCGTAGTCCACCACCCGCAGCGAATACGTGGCGTGACGCACGCCCCAGCCATCTTCCGCAGGTCGTTGTTCGATCCAATCCGCGGCGGCGATGGGCGCACCGAGGAGCACGATCAGCGCAAGGCGAGCCCTGCGGTTGCTCAAGGCGGATCAGTCGTATAGATGGCAGGCGACCAACCTGTCCGGCTGATCCGCGTCGCGTACCGGGATGAGTGGCGGCGTCGTGCCCCGGCATACGTCCATGACCTTCGGGCAGCGCCCCGCGAAGCGGCAGCCTTCGCCGACGTTGACCGGGGAAGGAATCTCGCCGCGGATGGCGGTCGATGGCCGGTCGCGCTCGCTCGCGGGGTCCGGCTCTGGATTGGAACCGATCAGGAGTTCCGTGTAGGGATGCTTGGGTGCGAAGAAGACGCGGTTCGCGGGTCCGAGTTCCACCAGCGAGCCGAGGTACATCACGGCCATGCGGTCCGAGACGTAGCGCACCATGGACAGATCATGGGCGATGAACAGCAGCGTCAAGCCCATGGACTCCTTCAGTTCATCGAGCAGGTTCACCACCTGCGCCTGCACCGAGACGTCGAGGGCCGAGATCGGTTCGTCGCAGACAACGAACTCCGGCTCCAGTACCAGCGCCCGGGCGATGCCGATACGCTGCCGCTGACCGCCCGAGAACTCGTGCGGGTAGCGCGACATGTGGTCCGGGTTCAGTCCCACGCGCTTCAGCCAATCCGCCGCCTTTTCGCGGATCTCGGTCTTGCCGAGACTCGTGTGCAGTTTCAGTCCCTCGCCGACGATTTCGCCCACCGTCATGCGCGGATTGAGCGACGAATACGGATCCTGGAAGATCATCTGCATCGTCTGCGCGTAGCGGCGGAAGTCTGCCGCGGCGTAGCTGGCAGGCAGCGTTTCGCCTTTGTAGACCACATTGCCGCCGGTCTTGTCGTGCAGGCCGAGCACCGTCTTGCCGAGCGTGGACTTGCCCGAGCCGCTCTCGCCGACGAGGCCGACGATCTCGCGCGCTTCGATGTCGAGCGATACGTCGTCCACGGCGTGCACCACTTGGCCGCGGCCGATGGGGAAATGCTTGGTGAGGCCGTTGATTTCGACGAGGGGGGCGGTCATGCGCTTTCTTCCGAGCGGCTGAGACCGGCGACGCTCTGCTCGCAATCCGCATGGTGCAGCCAGCAGCGGGCCTGATGCGCGGTGTCGAGATCGAATGGCGGCGGATGGTCGTCCTGGCAGGTGCGCATCGCATAGGGGCAGCGCGCGAAATAGCCGCAGCCGGCGGGCGGCGCGAAAAGATCCGGCGGGCTGCCGTCGATGGGTTCGAGCCGCTCGGCGCCGCCTTCCCGGTTGGATGGCATGGCGGCCTTCAGGCCGAGCGTGTAGGGATGCCCGGAGCGGTAGAAGACATCGTCCACGCCGCCGCGTTCCACCACCTCGCCAGCGTACATCACCAGCACTTCGTCGGCCATGCGGGCAACGACGCCGAGATCATGCGTGATGAGCACGATGGCCATGTCGTTGTCGCGCTGCAAGTCGCCCATCAGGTCGAGGATCTGCGCTTGGATGGTGACGTCGAGCGCCGTGGTCGGCTCGTCGGCGATGAGGATGGACGGTTCGCAGGCCAAGGACATGGCGATCATCGACCGCTGCAGCATGCCGCCGGAGAACTCGAACGGATACTGCCGGGCGCGCTTGGCCGCTTCCGGGATGCGCGTCATGTCGATGAGTTCGACGGCGCGGGCAAGGGCGCGACGGTGGCTGTAGCCGCGATGGACTTGCAGCGTCTCCGCGATCTGATCGCCGATGGTCATGGTGGGATTCAAGGAGCTCATCGGATCCTGGAAGATCATCCCCACCACCCGCCCGCGGATGTCCTTGCCTTCGATCCGCTTGTCGCGAATCACATCGTGGCCGTCGAGCTTTGCCGTGCCGCTGGTGATGCGTCCCGGCGGCATGGGGATCAGGCCCATGATGCTCTGCACGGTGACCGATTTGCCGCAGCCCGATTCGCCGACGATGGCCAGCGTCTTGCCGCGATACAGGTCGAACGACACGCCGCGCACGGCTTGCACCGTGCCGCCGTAGGTATCGAATTCGACGCGCAGGTCGCGCACTTCCAAGAGGGCGCTCATTCCGTCGCCCTCATGCGCGCATCCAAGGCATCGCGCAGGCCGTCGCCGAGCAGGTTGAAGGCCAGCACCGTGATGCTGATGAAGGCCGCCGGGAAGATCAGTTCGTGGGGCGTGGTGAGCATGGTCTTCAAACCCTCGTTGGACATGCTGCCCCAGGAAGGCGTCGGCGGCGCCACGCCCATGCCGATGAACGACAGGAAGGCTTCCGTGAAGATCGCGCTCGGCACGGCGAAGGTGAGCGTCACCAGAATCACGCCCATGGTGTTCGGGATCATGTGCCGGAGCACCAGATAGCCAGTCTTCGCACCGAGCAGGCGCGATGCGCCGATGTAGCCTTCTTCGCGGATTTGCAGAATCTGTCCGCGCACCAGGCGCGCCGCCGCTGGCCAGCTCAAGAGCACCATGGCGACCATCATCGGCCCGATGCCGCTGTCCCCGGCCTCGATGCCGAACAGGATGCGGAACAGGATCATGAAGAGCAGGAACGGCAGCGCCACCACGAAATCCGCAAAGCGCATCAAGAGCTGGTCGGCACGCCCGCCGACGAAGCCGGCCACGCTGCCGTAGACGATGCCGAGCACCACGAAGGCGAACGGCGCGACGATGCCGATGAAGAGCGAAACCTGCGCCCCGTGCATCAGCCGCGCCAAGAGATCCCGACCGAGGTAGTCCGTGCCGAACGGGTGCAGGGCAAGGCGCAGCGTGTCCCCTGGGCGAATCTCATCAGCCGAATCCACAAGCCCCTTGGCGACCGCCTCGTCGGCGGTGATTACGCGCGTCACATCGACCGCGAACGTCGCCCAGGCGTCGGCTTCCCGGCCGAACTCGTCGAGCGCGACCACGGAGTAGAAGTAGCGCAGCGGCTTCAGATCCAGGCGATCCTCGAATCCCACCGTGGCCGGGTCCAGCACGTCGCCGATCGGCAGACCCAATGCGCCGTCCGGCTCGGGGTCAAAGATGTTGCGGAAGACGCGATACCCCGCCGCGCCCGGCACCGGCGCCCAGCGCAATCGCACGGAGCGGGTCTCCGCCGGACCTTCCGCCGCCAGGGAAGCAGGCGCCGCAAGTTCGCCGCTGCCGCCCGCGGGAACCGTTTCCACGACCACGCCGCGCCACGGGACGTAGTCGCCGACCACCATCACGCTGCGGTCCGCGCCCGGCGGGACGCTGATCTGATCGAGGTCCTGCGCCGCCGGATCCACGCGCCAAAGCAGCGGGCCGACCAGCGTGAAGACCATCAGGGCGATCACGAGATACAGCGAGATCAGCGCCCGGGTGTTGGCGCGCAGGCGAATCCACGCGTCCTGCCAATACGACAGCGACGGCCGCGTCAGCGCTTCGACTTCGCGTTCTACCTGAACGCGCTCGAAGGCCACGCCGGACGCTGCGGACTCTGCCATCGGCTACTCCAAACGCACGCGCGGATCGACCAGCCCGTAGATCAGATCCACGACGATCACCATGAAGACGAGGAATGCGCCGTAGAACACCGTCGTGCCCATGATGACGGTGTAGTCCGACTGCTGCACGGCCTGCACGAAGTAGCGGCCGAGGCCGGGAATCGCGAACACGATCTCCACCACGAAGCCGCCGGTGGTAATGGCCGCGATGGACGGGCCGAGCACGGTGATCACCGGCAGGATGGCGTTGCGCAGCTGATGCTTGCGGAACACCCGCGTCGCCGGCAGGCCCTTCGAACGCGCCGTGCGGATGAAGTCCGAGTTGGCGATTTCCAGCATCGACGAACGCATCAGCCGGGTCAGGAACGCCATCGTGCCGAGGCCGAGCACCATGGACGGCACCAGCATGTGCTGCACGGTGCCCCAGCCGGCCACGGGGAACAGCGTGAAGCCGAGCCAATCGTTGATCTTCACCACGCTGAGCTGGCCGAGCGCGGCAAATACGAAGCTCGGCACCGAGATGCCGAGAATCACCAGAAAGACGATGACGATGTCCGGCGCCCGGTTGCGGTACAGCGCCGTGAGCGCGCCCCAGAGAATCCCGCCGAATGCGGCGAAGACCACGGCGAGAATGCCGAGCGTCGCCGAGACCTTGAAGTGCTCGGTGATGATGTCGTTCACCTCGCGGTTCTGCTGCGTGTAGGAGATGCCGAAGTCGCCTTGCAGCATGTTGGCGAGATAGATGCCGTATTGCTCCATGAGCGGCTTGTCGAGGCCGTAGCGCGCTTGCAGGTTGGCCCAGATTTCGGGCGGCACCGCCTTGTCGTTGGCAAGCGGATCGCCCGGCACCGTGTGCATGGCGAAGAACGTCGCCGTGGCGATGAACCAAACCGTGATCACGCCCTGCAAGAGCCGCTTCAGCGTATAGCGCAGCATCAGCCGTCGATCCAGGCGTTGGTGTAGTCCGGGTCCGTGCCCACCGCCCGGCGCACGACGCCTTTGACGCGCGGGTCGGCGACGTACACGGAGCCAGCCTCGTAGTTCATCAGGATGGCCGCGTCGTCGTAGATGATGTCCTGCACCACCGCGAAGGCATCCATCCTGGTCTTCGGATCCGAGGAAGCGCGGGCGACATCCACCGCCGCGTCGAGCGCCTCACTCGCGTAGCGGCCGCGGTTGTTCTCGTTCCACGAGGTGAACAGATCGCCGAACGTCATCGGATCGTCGTAGTCCGGGCCCCAGCCGGCGGCCACCAAGTCGTACTCCCCGGCCGTCATCTTCGCCAAGCGCTGCTTGAAGATCTGCTGGTCGATCTTGATGTCGATGCCGAGGGTTTCCTTGAAGCGGTTCTGGTAGTACTCCGCCTGCTTGCGCGCGGAGGGGCTGTCGCCGATCAGCATCACCAGCGGCGGCAGCGCATCCAAGCCCAGTTCATCGACCGCCAAGGCCAGCAGCCGGCGCCCCTCCTCGACATCAGGAGCGTGCTGGTGCGCCGGGTACTCCTGCCGGAAGTAGCCGCTGACGCCTTTCAGCCAGACCGGAAACAGCGACTCGCCGGGCAGGTTGCCGGGCAGCTTGATGATCTTGTAGACCAGTTCGGCGGGATCGTTGACGGCTTGCAGGGCCTTGCGCAGGTTCCTGTTTCGGGTGAGCCGCTCCGGGCGGTGGTTCAGGCCGATGTAGTACACCGAGCCGTCCGCGAAGCGGTTGATCTTCCAGCGCTGGCGCAGGGCGTCGTCGAGATTCTCCGCGTTGAGCGAGGCGAGCGCCACTTTCCTGTCCTTGAAGAGGTTCAGCGTGGCGTTGGTATCCGTGGTGATGTAGGCATGGTCGATGACGTTCAGGCGGATGCGCTCGACATCCCAGTAGTTGGGATTCTTCGTCAGGCGCAGGCTCGCGCCGTGGACCCAGTCGTCGATCACGAACGGCCCGTTGTAGAGCATGTCTTCGGCGTTCGCCCCGTAGCGTCCCTCGCGCGATTCGTAGAACGCCTCGTTGATGGGGTTGTAGGTGGCGAAGGCGGTGAGCTTGCCGAAGTAGGGCAGCGGCTGCGCCAAGCGCACTTCCAGCGTACGGTCGTCCACCGCGCGGACGCCTAGGGCTTCGAGCGGCATCTCGCCGCGGTTCACGGCTTCGGCGTTCTCCATGCCGTAGAGGATGAAGGCGTATTGCGACGCATTCGCCGGGTCCAGCACCTTGCGCCAGGCGAAGACGAAATCGTGCGCGGTGACCGGCTCGCCGGTGTGCCAGCGCGCGTCAGGTCGGATGTGGAACGTCCAGCCATCCTCCCCGGCCTGCCAGCGCTCGGCGACGCCGCCCACTAGGCGGTTGTTCTCGTCGTAGCGCAGCAGCCCTTCCATCACATGGCCGAGGATGCGGAAGCTCACCGAGTCCGTGCCTCGCGTCGAATCCATCTGCGGCGGCTCCTGGGTGAGCGACAGGGTGACCGTGCCGGTGGCCGCATCGACGGCTTGCCCCGCGCCGCCCTCGTTCCACAGCGACAGCGCCCAGAGCACCACGACCAGCGCGGCGAAGGCGCCGACGCCGAGCTTCAGCAGCTGCCAGAGCGCCTCGGTGTCCAGCACCGGGGCGGGGCTGCTGGCCGGTTCGGCCGGCGCAGTTTGGCTGCTTGGTTCCATGACTGCGCCCGACTATACGCCAAAGGGCACCGCTAGGACGCCATGGGTGTACGGCCCATCTCCGGTGACGATGCATGACGCTGCACGGTCGGGTGGAGGAGCTTGTCGCCCGTGTCGGCGTCAGGTACCGCCTAGCGCGTCTATCAGAGGTCTGTCGTACACCCCGCGGCGCAAGGCGCCTTGTTCTGCCGCCTCAGCAAGCGCTACTATCGCGTCGCGATACGTCTTGGATGAGTGGCCGTCTTGGAGCGCTTCAAGGACAAGCACACGGAGCGAGTCTTCCGCGGGCAAACGGTTCGCCGCCTGCCCCCGGAGATTCAGCGGCGTGCGCGCATGCGCCTCCAGCGTGTGGTCACAGCGGCGGCGCTTCCGGACCTCCGCTTGCCACCATCACATAGGCTTGAGCAGTTGCAGGGCGACCGCCAAGGACGCTACAGCATTCGGATCAACGACCAGTGGCGCGTGTGCTTCCGGTGGACACGTCAAGGCGCGACCGATATCGAGATCACCGACTACCACTGAGGTGCGACATGAGCAACACGGAGCCCATCCATCCCGGCGAGCATCTCGCGGAGATCCTGGACGAGCTGGGCATCAGCCAATACCGGCTCGCGAGGGCCTGCGGCACGCCGGCCCGCCGAATCAACGAAGTCGTCCGCGGTCGGCGATCCATCACCGCCGACACCGCGTTGCGCATCGGCCTCGCGCTCGGCATGTCGCCAGAGTCCTGGCTGAACCTGCAAGCACTCCACGACCTTGAGGTCGCACGTTCCTCGGCCGATCTCGGCGCAATCAAATCGCTGGTTGCGGCGGGATGACGCGATGACTAGGCGCGTCGCTGGCGCGACGGCGCGTCGCTGGCGCGACGCGATCGAGAACGCTCCGCGTTCTCCCACCTGCGGCGGTTCGCAACCCGCGTGCCAACATCCGGCGCTCTCAAGGCATCTAGGCGAATGGCCCATGTGCTGCTCCCGCCGTCTCCGAAGCTACCGCGCCGGCCAGCCTCGAAACCCGGCCTACTTCAGGCTGCTCTCCATATACAGCATGAGTTCCAGCGCCCGGTCGAGCAGCTCTTGCGAAGGGGCGCCGGGGTAGTTCGCGAGCACCAGCTCCTTGACGAACAGCCGGGCGATGTAACGCAGTTGGGAAGCCCGGGATTGCGAGGCATAGACGAAGTCGCGGTGACCGCTGTTGATGACGATCAGTTCCCGGTCCACCTCGTAGCGTGAGCGCCACAGCTGGCCCGGCTCGTTCTCGTACGTGTAGCCCGGCAAGCCTTGGCGCCTGGCGGTCCCATCGCGGTCAGGCACCAGGGAGTCCGTGACGGTGACCAGCGCCTTCGCGTCGCAGACGATATCGCGTTGCGTGGCGACGAGCTTGAGCGTGACCAGACCGGGTTCGTCTGGGGCCTCGAACTCGACGATCTCGGCATGCGGGTCGGCGAGCGAGCCGCCGCCCTCGACGACGGTCCACGCAAAGACGACTCCTTCGTCCACCTGCTTGCCGGATCGGTCCCGGCAGATCGCTCGGAACGCGCGACTCGTGCCCACCCGGAGGACGGAGGACGCGGGCGAGATGCGTGCGCTCTGCAAGGGTCCCGGGATGTCGTAGAACGCCGGGCGCGGGTCTGGCTCCCCGCCTGGGCCTGCGTCGCGTTCCCGGGGCGCAGCATCTGGCGGATAGCCCGGGTGGTTCCAGCGCAGGTCCGGTGGCTGCCCGGGGCCGACGGCCGGGTACGCTTCGATGCACCTCGAACCAGTCGTACTCCTCGGCCGGCAGTGCAAGCAGGGCTTCCCGGAATGCACGGCGGATCGACTTCAGCGTCCGCTCGCTGGCACGCTCTTCCTCGGCCCGCCGCAAGTCGCCGATCAACGCCTCCAGCGGCTCGCGAATGGACTCGATGCCATCGCGCAGCGCCGCGTGGGCGTCGTCGTGGATCACCCCGGTGCGCGTCCCGGGCGTCAGGTTGATGAACGGCGCATCGATCACGCCGTCGATGTAGCCGCTGCTCCACGGCCCTTCCTGGAATCCCTCGAAGGCGACCAGTTCGTCGACACGGGTGCCGTTTCGATAGAGTCCGACGCTGCGCGCCGGCGACGGGTCGTCCAGGTAGAGCTCCAGCTTGATCTCGCCGAAGCTCGTCACCGGATTGCCGAGTTCGTGAATGAGGCGTCCGTCGAACTCCCGCGGCGTGACGGCGTAGGATTTGCGCGCGGTGCGGTCGCTGATCCGCACTTGAACACCTGTCTGACGGATGCGGTCGCGCAGTTCCGATGCCAGATACCAATTGAGCTTCTCGCCGCTGAACTGGCGAACGCCCGGCAGCAGCGGCCGGACGTCGAGGGTGGTGCCTCGTTCCGCCACCAGCGTGCGCCTCGCCCTGACCGCGTAGCCCTCGTCGCCCCGGCGCATCGACATCTCGTGCAAAGTGCCGTCGGATGCCGTGGAGCTGAGCTTCAGGTTCTCGCCGAGCGTCCAGAAGCTCAGAAGGCCAATGCCGAACTCCCCTTGGATGCCTTGGGCGCCGTCCTTCTTCAGCCGCTTCTTGATCGAATCGCAGATGTGGGTGGCCACATAGCGGAAGTCCGGCACCCCGGCGGCGTCCCGACGTACCCCTTCGCCATCGTCGATGATCTTCAGGAACGGCTCGTTCCGCTGCCGGCCGCGGACGATCTGGACGTTCTTGGCCCCTGCATCGATGCTGTTCTCGACGAACTCGGCGGCGGCCTTGAGCGGATTGTCCTGCGACAGCGCGATGATGCTGATCGCGGACCAGTGGTTACCGATGCGCAGCTTGCCACCCGCGGCTCGTCGACGGCTCATGGGCGCGAGTGTACGCGGTTCGCGGCTTGCCCCTTACGCGGTCCAGGGATCGATGGCTTCGAGCCCCGCCGCATCGAACGGTGCCGTGTCGCACGTTGCGACCGCCATGCCGGTGGCGGCCGCCATCGCCGCGATATAGCCGTCGGAGGTCGGCACCGTGCGACGGGCAGACCGGGTTCTCGCCATCAGCTCTGCATGGGTCGAGCTGGCGATTTGTCGCGCGGAGTGAAGTGGGCGGCCTCCTCCTCCGTCAGGCGGATGCTCCCTCTTGGCATGCGCTGCGATGCCAACTCGCCGATGAAGCTGTATGTGCCGGACCGGATACCGCTCGGTCTATTCGCCTATGCTCTACGTAGCCAGCAACCACCGCGGGGCGATGCCGCGTGACCAGCTACTTCATCCGCCGCTTCCTGCTGATCGTGCCGACCTTCATCGGCGTCACGGTGCTGGTCTTCGCGCTGACGCGCATGGTGCCCGGCGGCCCGATCGAGCGCATGCTGCAGGAGGCGGCGCTGGCCGGTGCCGATCAGGCCGGGGCTTCGCAGAGCTACGAGGGGCACGGTGCGGGGGCGCTGTCCGACGCCCAGATCGAGCAGCTCAAGGCCTACTACGGCTTCGACAAGCCGGTGCTGGTGAGCTACGCGACGTGGCTTGGCCGGGTGGTGACGCTGGACCTCGGCAACTCGACGCGCTACTCGGACCCGGTGTGGGACATCATCAAGGCACGGCTGCCGATATCGACGTTCTACGGCGTGGCGACGCTGATCCTCACCTACGGCGTCTGCATCCCGCTCGGCATCGTCAAGGCCATCCGCCATCGCACGGCGTTCGACAACGTGAGTTCGGCGCTGGTGTTCTTCGGCTATGCCATTCCGAGCTACGTGGTCGGCATCGCGCTGCTCACCGCCTTCGCGGCGAATCTGGAGTGGTTTCCCTTGGGCGGCTTCGTCAGCGACGATTTCGAGGACCTCGGGACGCTCGAAAAGGTCGGCGACGTGTTCAGCCACGCGGTCCTGCCGCTGCTCTCCTACATGGCCGGCAGCTTCGCCGTGACAACGCTCCTGATGAAGAACTCCCTGATGGACAATCTGGCCGCCGAGTACGTGCGCACCGCCATCGCCAAGGGCATGGATTTCAAGCGCGCCGTGTTCCGCCACGCGCTGCGCAACAGCCTCATCCCCATCGCCACCTCGTTCGGCAACAACATCTCGCTCATCATCACCGGCTCGTTCCTGATCGAGAAGATCTTCAACATCGACGGCTTCGGCCTGCTCGGCTTCGAGTCGCTGGTGGAGCGCGACTACCCCGTGGTGATGGGCATTCTGGTGGTGTCGTCGCTGCTCTTCCTGATCGGCAACATCCTGTCCGACATCTGCGTCGCGCTGGTGGACCCGCGCGTCAAGTTCGGCAGCGGCGAGACCGGGCAGTAGCCGTGGCTCTCGCCGTCAACCCGCTCACCGCCAAGCAGTGGCGGCGCTTCAAGTCCATCAAGCGGGGCTACTACTCGGCGCTCGGCTTGGCCGCGGCGCTGGTGCTGTCGCTCGCCGCCGAGCTGCTGGTCAACAGCCGGGCGCTGGTGGTCTCCTATCAGGGCGAGCTGCATTTCCCCACCTACGGCGCGTTCCTGCCGGGCACGACGTTCGGCTTGGACTACGCCTACGAGACCAACTATCGCGAGCTCAAGCGCACCTTCACCGAGCAGGGGAACGGGGATTGGGTGCTGCTGCCTCTGGTCCCCTACAACGCCTTGGAAAACGACCTGCGCGAAGGCGTCTACCCGCCTTACGCGCCGTCGTGGTCCAGCGGCCACTATCTCGGCACGGACTCCACCGGCCGGGACGTGCTGGCGCGGCTGGTCTACGGCTTTCGGATCGCATTCGGCTTCGCGTTCATCCTGCTCGCCGTCAACTATGTGGTCGGCGTCGCGCTCGGCTGCGCGATGGGCTTCTGGGGCGGCGCTTTCGACCTTCTGTTCCAGCGCCTCATCGAGATCTGGAACAACGTGCCGTTCCTGTACGTCATCATGATCGTCGCCAGCATCGTCGTGCCCAACTTCTGGACCCTGATGGCGGTGATGGCGATCTTCGGCTGGATGCAGATGACCTGGTACATGCGCACGGCGACCTACAAGGAGAAGGCCCGCGAATACGTGCTGGCGGCGCGCGCCCTCGGCGCTTCGAGCCCGCGCATGATCGCGAGCCACATCCTGCCGAACGCCATCGCGCTGATCGTGACGTTCATGCCGTTTTCGGTTGCGGGCGGCATCACGGCGCTCACCGCGCTCGACTACCTCGGCTTCGGCCTGCCGCCGCCGACGCCGAGCTGGGGCGAGTTGCTCGCCCAGGGCACGAATCACCTGGAAGCGCCGTGGATCGTCACCTCGGTGGTGGTCGCCATCGTGCTGGTGCTGCTGATGGTGGCCTACGTCGGCGAAGCGATCCGCGAAGCCTTCGATCCCAAGAAGTTCAGCTACTACGAATAGACGAGGACAATCATGAAGCTGCTCCGAATCACTACGCTCGTCCCGCTCGCTGGCGGGGCCCTGCTCGCCGGCTGCGGCGCGCCGGAAGCCGAGCCGGTCATCGAACCGCAGGCGCAGGGCGTCGAATTGCCGCCGATCCAGGTCGCCGAAGGCGACGGCTTGCCGGCTTCGCTGCCGGCGGACCTGGTCTGGGAAACCAACGACGAAGATCCCGAGTTCGCGTCCCCCGATGCCGTGCGCGGCGGCACGTTCCGCACCTACATGCTGTCGTTTCCGCTCACCTTGCGCACCGTGGGGCCGGACTCCAACGGCGCGTTCGCCGGCTACCTCCGCTACAACCGCTTCTCGCCAGTGAGCTTCCATCCCAACACGCGGCGCCCAATTCCATCGCTGGCCACGCACTGGGCCTTCGGTGCCGACGGGCGCAGCATCTACTTCAAGCTGAACCCCGACGCGCGCTGGTCCGACGGCGTGCCGGTGACCGCCGACGACTACGTCTTCGGCGTGCAGTTCATGCGCTCCAAGGAGATCGTCGCGCCGTGGTACAACAACTACTACACGGAACGCATCCGGGACCTCAAGCGCTACGACGACCACACCATCGGCATCCAAGGCGCGAGCCCGCGGCCGCCGGACGAGATGCTCTACGAGTACGCTCCGGGTCCGCAGCCTCGCCACTTCCACGTTCTGAACGACAACTGGGTGGCAGACTACAACTGGAAGATCGAACCCAACACCGGCCCCTACCAGATCGGCAAGGTGGAGAAGGGCAAGTACATCGAACTCGTGCGCAAGGACGACTGGTGGGCGAACGACCTGCCCTATTGGCGCGGTCGCTTCAATCCGCAGAAGGTGCGCATCCGCGTGATCCGCGACATGAACATCGCCTATCAGCACTTCCTGAAGGGCGAACTGGATACCTTCGGCCTGGTGCTGCCGCAGTTCTGGCACGAGAAGGCGATCGGCGAGGGGTTCGAGGATGGCTACATCGCCAAGTACTGGTTCTACAACGACCTGCCCGTGCCGTCCGCCGGCATGTTCCTGAACAGCGAAGATCCGCTGCTCGCGAGCCGGGACATCCGCTACGGCCTGGCCCATGCCATGAACTTCGATCGCGTCATCAACACCGTGCTGCGCGGCGACTACGAGCGCATGCCGACGTTCCAGCTCGGCTTCGGCGACTACGACAACCGCGACATCGAGGCGCGGCCGTTCGATCTGGACCGCGCCGGGGAGTATTTCGACGCCGCCGGATTCGACACTCGCGACGCGGCAGGGATCCGCGTCGACGGCGAGGGTCGACGCCTCTCGTTCCGCGTCACCTACGGCCAGCCACACCACTCGGAACGGCTCGTGATCCTGCAAGAGGATGCCCGCAAGGCCGGCGTCGAACTCGAACTGCAACTGCTGGACTCGGCCAGTTCCTTCAAGCAGATCCAGGAGAAGAAGCATCAGATCGGCTGGATGGCGTGGAGCTCCCAGGGCCTGTCGCCACGCTATTGGGAGCATTTCCACTCCGACAACGCGGGCGTGACGCAGACCAACAACATCACCAACCATGCGGACCCCGCCATGGACGAACTCATCATGGCGTTCCGCAATTCCGTCGATCGCCAGGAACGCATAGCGCTGGCGCAGCGGCTCGAGCAGATGGTGCATGACTCCGGCGTCGTCATCCCCACCTTCCAGGTGCCGTATACCCGCGAAGGCGCGTGGCGCTGGGTGAAGCTGCCGTCCGGCCTCGGCACGCGCACGACGGGCACGCTGTTCAACTCGCAGGCGAACTCCGCGGGAATCTTCTCGGCGGGGGGGCTGTTCTGGATCGACGAGGCGGAGAAGGAACGCACGCTGCAAGCGAAGGACGACGGCGTGACGCTTGGGCCGGTCACCGTTGTCAACGCAGACCATCGGGCGAGCAGCGGCTAGCATTTCATGGCGCTGCTCGAGGTAGCGGAACTCTCGGCCGCCTTCGATACCGAAGGCGGCACGGTGACGGTGGTGGATCGCGTCAGCTTCCGCGTCGAAGCCGGCGAGACGGTCGGCTTGGTCGGCGAGTCCGGCTGCGGCAAGAGCGTCACCGCGCTGTCCATCATGGGTCTCCTGCCGAAGCCCGCCGGACGCATCGTCGGCGGACGCATTGCGCTCGGCGGGGAAGAACTAACCGCAGCGTCGGCCGAGCGGCTGCGGGAGATTCGCGGCAATCGCGTGGCGATGGTCTTTCAGGAACCGATGACGGCGCTCAACCCAGTGCAGCGGATCGGCCGCCAGCTTGCCGAGACGTTCGAACTGCATGGCGACGCGAAGCCGGCCGAAGTGCGGCAACGTTCGCTCGAACTCCTCACGAGAGTCGGGATGCCGGCGCCGGAGCGGCGTCTGTCCGAGTACCCGCATCAACTCTCCGGCGGGATGCGGCAAAGGGTGATGATCGCGATGGCGCTGGCCGGCAAGCCCGACGTGCTGATCGCGGACGAGCCGACCACGGCCCTCGACGTCACCATCCAGGCGCAGATTCTGGAGCTATTGCGCGAGTTGCAGCGCGACACCGGCATGGCCATCGTCTTCATCACCCACGACCTCGGCGTCATCGCCGAGCTCTGTTCCCGGGTGCTCGTGATGTATGCCGGACGCATCGCCGAGGAAGCGGGCGCGGAGGCGCTGTTCGACGATCCGCTGCACCCCTACACGCAGGGCCTCTTGGCCTCGATTCCGCGCCTGGACGACGAGCCGAAGACGACGCTCGCGACCATTCCGGGAACGGTCCCGGCGATCGACGAACTGCCGCCTGGCTGCCGTTTCGCGAATCGCTGTCCGCATGTGCAGACGCTCTGCGCCGAGACTGCGCCGCCGATCGAACGGGCGGCAGCCGAACGCCTCGTGGCCTGCCACCGCTGGCGCGAGCTGGCCGGTTCGGAAGAGATGGAGCACCGGACGTGAACGCCGAGCCCCTGCTGAGTGTGCAGGGCCTCACGAAGCACTTTCCGGTGCGCGGCGGCGTGCTGCTGCGCACCGTGGGGCGGGTTCATGCCGCGGACGACGTCTCGTTCGACGTCGACGCCGGCGAGACCTTGGGCCTGGTCGGCGAATCCGGCTGCGGCAAGAGCACGGTGGGCAAGACGCTGCTGCGCCTGTACGAACCGACCGCCGGCGCTGTGCGTTTCGAGGGCCGCGACATCGCGACGATGAACCGCAAGGAACTGCGCCGCCTGCGCCGGGACGTGCAGATCATCCTGCAGGACCCATTCGAGTCGCTGAACGCCCGTCACACCGTGGGCAAAATCCTCGAAGAACCCTTCGTGATCCACCGCCTCGGCGATGCCGCCGAGCGCCGCCGCCGCGTGGCGCGGCTGCTCGAACGGGTGGGGCTCGATGCGGGCGCCGCGAATCGCTTCCCGCACGAGTTCTCCGGCGGCCAGCGCCAGCGCATCGGCATCGCCCGCGCCATCGCCCTCGAGCCGAAACTCATCGTCTGCGACGAGGCGGTGTCGGCACTCGATGTTTCCATCCAATCCCAGATTCTGAACCTCTTGCTCGAACTGCAACGCGAGATGCATCTGGCGCTGATCTTCATCGCCCATGATCTGGCGGTGGTTAAGCACGTCTCGGACCGCATCAGCGTGATGTACCTCGGCGAAGTGGTGGAGACGGCGTCGGCGCGGGAGATCTACGCCGCGCCTCGGCATCCGTACACCCAGGCGTTGATCTCGGCCATTCCCGTGCCCGACCCCAAGGCCGCGCGGCAGCGCATCGTGCTTGAAGGAGACGTGCCGTCACCCATCGAACCGCCGAGCGGCTGCCGTTTCCACACCCGCTGCCGCTACGCGACGGATCGATGCATGAGGGAGAAGCCGCGCCTCGCACCGGTGTCCGACGATGCCGCGGTGGCATGCCACCACTGGCGTGCGCTTGAGATGCCTTTGCGTGGCGCCGAGACGTCGAGCCAGACGGCGGGAGGCGGTTAGAGCACGTCGCCGTATTCGTTGGTCGGGTCGCGGTACACCGAGTGGTAGTGGCTGTCGTCGGCGCCGGCGCCGTCCTCGGATGCGAACTCGACGATCAGCGTGGGCCCTTGGATGCGGTAGACCATCTCGCCGTTCCCGTCGGTGGCGCCCCGCCACGAAGCGCGTCTCGTCCAGCGCCGACTCGATGGCGGCAAGACGCAGCAGCGCGTTCTCTCGCGGCTGCAGTCGCAGCCAGTGGGAGACGAGGCCGAGCAGCATGCCGCGCGCATCGAACGGCCAATCGGCGACCGTTCCGCCTTCGGTGGGTGGAATGGTGCCGTCATTGCCGGGTCCGGTGTGAATCCTGCCGGGCGGTTCTTGTTCGCCGACCACGAAAAAGCTATTGCGGCCCGTGACCAGCCCCACATCCACCGATGCGAGGGATCCCAAGCGCTTGAGCGAGGAGCACTCGGCGCTGCTCCTCAGCACCCCGAACTCCGCTCCCTCGAGAAACAACGAAGTCCACTTCATGTCGTCGCAGGTATGACGGGTCGGCAGGTGCGAGAAAGCACCTTCCAGGGCCAGGTCCTTACGCAGCGCACCCAGGTCCGCCACCTGCTTAGTGTGGAGACGACCGGTGCGGCCAGCGTACCGGCGTCTGCCCTCAGCCAGCAGTAGCACGATCTCTTGCTGTATCTCGGGGAACACCAGCTTGTCGAATGCGACGATGCACACATCGTCGAACAGCATCGGCAACCGATAGCGCAACTCCGCCGCGTACTGAACCTGCAGCAACTCGGCGGGAACCGCCATCGCCATCCGGCCGCCGTCCCGGAGCAGTTCGGCGGAGAGCTGCACCAAGGTCACCCAGGCGTTCGCCAGCCGTTGGGCCGATAGCCGAACGAACGCGCGAAACCGAACGCCCGAGCCCGCTCGTCCTTGTCGAAATACTGGAATCGAATGAACGGGGGGTTCCCCACAACGACGTCGTAAGCCGGACCGGCGAGGAGATCGAAAAAGCTCGCACAGCGCCAGTCGAGCTGCATCGGCGCACCGTTCATGCGCTGCTGGGCACGCTCGATCTCCGCGGCGACAAGCTCCACCGCGGTGATCCGACCGTGCTCGTCAAGCAACCTGCCCGCGGCGTCGAGAAAGCTGCCGTCGCCGCAGCTCGGCTCCAGCACCTTCTCCGACGGACTGCGAATCGCCCACCGACACAGGCAGTCTGCCAGCACGCGCGGCGTGTAGTAGCCGCCGCGAGCCTTCTGCGCCGAGGGCGCTGCCTTGTTCGATTTGAAGCGGGGCACCTAGCGCTCAACCCAAGTGCGGGGGCAGGTGCTGGTACCTGTCCCGATAGGCCGCGCCAAGCCGCATCGAGAAACTTGGCAACGAGATGGTGGACGCCGGGTCTCTCGATGAGGCTGCTAGTGCTCCGGTCGACGGCTGTCGAAGACGACACGCGGGCCGTCGGGCCGATATGCGGCGTCGTAGTTCTGCGGCCGGATGCCTCCGATCACCCGGGCCGTGCCGACTTCGACACAGTCCGCCGCTGAGGCGGTCAGCGCGTTGGCGTTTGGCCTCACCACGGGAACGCCGCCCAGCATTTCGGCCAGAGCGTCTCCGAACGCCGCATCGAAAACATGCCCGAATTCCATGCCTTGCCCCCCGGCTTGCCGGGGCGCCTTGTCGAAGCGCCGCGGGTGCTTTGCGGGTTGCTGGCCGTCGCTCCGTTGGCTGCCCGCGGTGCCCGACCAGACCTGACCCCGCTGCGCGAGCTCGCGGGGCGGTAGGTCCAGCTCCGGCATCGGCTTCAGTTCTGCCATGTTCGCCCCAATGCCCCGGCTACGACGGCTACACCACCCGCGACACCCCGCCGTCCATGTTGATGGCGCAGCCGGTGAGGTAGGACGCGGCGTTGGAGACGAGGAACAGCGCGACGTTGGCGCATTCCTCGGCCTCGCCCATGCGGCCCATGGGCAGGGACTTGCCGGAGTTGGCCATGAAGGTCTCGAAGTCCACGTCCTTGGCGGAACGGTCGTAGGCACGGCGGATCTGGTCGGACTTGATGCTGCCGATCATCAGCGCGTTCACCAGCACGTCGTGCGGAGCGCCCTCGCCGGCGAGCACCTTGGTGAGGGCCATGCCGGCCGCTCGCGACACGGAAGTGGGGGCGGAGCCGGGCGGCGGCGCTTTGGCGGCGGTGTTCAGGATGTTGACGATGCGGCCCCAGCGGCGTTCCTTCATGCCCGGGAAGACCAAGCGGGCGAAGCGGATGGCGGCCAGCAGCTTGAGATCCAAGTCGTACTGCCAGATCTCGTCGGTCAGGTCCTCGAAGCGGCCGGTTTGGGATTGGCCGGCGTTGTTCACCAGGATGTCGATGTCGCCCAAGTCCGCTACCGCTCGCGCCACGGTGCCCTCGATGGCGGCGGGGTCCGTGACATCGCAGGAGTAGGCGCCGACACGGCCCCCGGCGTTGCTTTCGATGGCGTTCTTCGCCTCGGCGAGCGGCTCTTCGCGTCGGGCGATCAGCGCGACATTGGCCCCGGCGCCGTGGAAGGCGGCTGCCATGGCGCGGCCGAGCCCGAGGCTTCCCCCCGTGACGAGGGCGGTCTTGCCGGTGAGATTCAGGTCCATGTAGTTCTCCTTCTTGCCGCCGCGTGCTCAGGCGAGCTTGATGGTGGTGGATGCCCGGTCGCCGGGCTGGCCGAACGGGCCGTACTGCTGCTCAGTGAATTCTAGCGAGTCCTTCGCCAGGATGACCGCCGTGCTGGCCCGGGTGCCGTACTCCGCGCCGTGGATGAAGCAGGGCGAGTAGCTGCGTTCCGGAGCGAGTTCCCTATCGGCCGGCGTCTCCAGCGGCACATGGGGCTTGGCGAGCAGGTCGATGAGGGCGTCGGCGCTGGCCGTGCCCGCGATTTCCTTGAGCGCCGCGGCGCCGAATACCGCCTTCGGCCACACCTCGAACGAGCGCAGGTGGACGGTGGGATGGGCGTCGTCGAGGCTCGCGCCTAGGCGGGTGTTCGTCAGCCCGTAGATGCCCGGCGCAAGCTCGCGCACTTCGCCCGTGCGGTTGGAGGTGTAGAGGAGCGTCTCGCCGTCGAAGGCTAGGAAGTTGAAGCCCGCGTAGCGCGCCCCGTCGATGGTCGCCGCGAAGCCCTGTGCAGAGAGATTGCCGCGCAGGAAATCCTTCGGCAGATCGCCGCGCGAGCGCGGCATCGCCGCCGAACGATCCTCGGTCCAGTTGGTGATCGCCGCTAGGCGCCCATCCCCCGAAACCGCGAGCCAAGTGCCGTGCGCCACCAGATCGCGACCGCCGAAAATGTCCTGCGGCTCGCCCCCGGTGGCTTCGTCCCACCAATGCGCCGGCAACGCCTCGCGGGCGTAGAACTCGTCGCGGTTGGCGGCGATCACCAGCGGGCGGTCGTCATGCACGCGGTAGGCGAAGAGGATCAGGCACACGGCAACGCGGTCTTGTGGCACTCGGGGCGGCGTGAGGCGCAAGTCTATAGAACTCTTCCACCGGCCATCCCCCGCTCGCTCCACCGAGCCGCGCCTTGTTCACGAAAGAAAGCCCGCGCCTCCCAGCCAAAGCACAGACTGTTCAGCCGCCGGCGGTGTTAGGGTAGCGGCATGGACGACGAGCGGCGCCAAAGCGAGTTCAACGGCACCCTGCTGGCGGCGGACGGCACGCCGCAGCTGCCGCATATCGCCTACGACGAAGACGGCTACCCCTTTTTGCGACGGCGAGCCCTTGGCACAGAACGAACCCCAAGCCGAGCAGATCTTCTACGCCTTCCCGGCGCTGAAGAGGCTGGTGAATCGGCGCTTCCCCGGCGCCTACGCGGCGAGCGACATGTTCGTCTATCGGCGGCGGGGCAGCATCGCCGGCCTCGCGCCGGATGTCTTCGTCGCCTTCGGCGCGAGGGCCCTCGACCGGCACGGCGGGAAGCGCAACTCGTACAAGCTGTTCGAGGGCGAGCCGGTGCCGTCGTTCGTACTGGAGGTGCTGTCGGGCACCACCGCGGACCGGGACCTCGACCGCAAGCGCGACGCTTACGCGGAGTGGGGCGTAACGGAGTACTGGATGTTCGATCCGTTCGGGAAGCGGATTCCGCGCTTCATCTCCGCGGAGCGGCTCGCCTCGGGCGAGTACCAGGCCATCGAGCCGCTGCCGGGGACGGCGGTCTATCCGAGCGCGGTGCTGGGGGTGGAGCTGCGGGCGGAGGGCGACATGCTGCGCATCCGGGATCCGGAGACGGGGGAGGACCTGCGCGACTACAGCGACGAGTTCGACGCTCGGCAGGTGGCCGAGGAACGCGCGGATGCCGCCGAGGAACGGGCGGCTGACGCGGCCGCGGCTCGCTCGCGGGCCGAGGAACGGGCCGCAGAAGCCGAACGAAGCGCTGCCGCGGTCGAGGCGGAGCTCGCCGAGCTGCGGCGCCAAGCGTAGAGCCACCGCCCGTAGTCGCAGGTGCATCGAACCGGCCAAGCGCCGGGCACCAGCCGGGCTTAGGACAGATCGGCGGCACTTGCCGCGGCTTCGCCGTTGACACAACCATGCGTCGCTCGCAACATGGCGTCCGCTCATCGCGGTGCGGTTTCAGGCACCGTCATTGCGTCCCCGAAGCGGAGTCGAGACGACCATGAACTATCCCCGCATGGACGGCGTGCTGCTGGACCTCGGCGCCGGTCCGCTGGCCCTGCGCTGGTACGGGCTGATGTACGTGTTCGGCTTCCTGTGCTTCTACCTGCTCGGCCGTTGGCGCATCCGCCACGGCGACATGACCTGGACCGCCTCCGAAGCCGCCTACGCGCTCGTCTGGGCGCCTTGGCGGCGGCGCGCCGGCAAGGCCGCGACCACGCCGGCGAGCGGCCCTTGGACCTTGGCGGACTTGGCGGACATCCTGTGGGTCGGCGGCATCGGCGCGGTGATCGGCGGGCGCCTCGGCTCGGTGCTCTTCTACCACTTCGGCAGCTTCCTCGAAGACCCCCTTTCCCTGCTGCGCATCTGGGAAGGCGGCATGTCGTTCCACGGCGGGCTGCTCGGCGCCCTCGCGGGCTGTTGGCTGTTCGCCGCGAAGCGCTCGCGCCGGTTCCTCGATGTGGCGGATTTCGCGGCGCCCCTCGCGCCGATCGGCTTGGGGCTGGGCCGCATCGGCAACTTCATCAACACGGAACTGCCGGGCCGGGTGACGGAACTGCCGATCGGCGTCCACTTCCCGTGCCCGAGCGTCTACGCCTACAACCTCGCCTGCTTCGGCGAGTTCGAGGACGCGGCCCGGCATGTGTCGAGCCTGTACCAGGCGCTGACGGAAGGTGTCGTGCTGTTTCTGCTGGTGTGGCTGTTCGCAGCGCGCCGACGGGCCGCGGGGGTGGTCTCCGGCGTCTTCCTGCTCGGCTACGGTGCGCTGCGCTTCCTCACCGAGTTCCTGCGCGAACCGGATCCGCATCTTGGCTTCATCGCCTTCGACTGGCTCACCACGGGCCAGCTGCTGTGTCTGCCGATGGTCGCCCTCGGCGCGGCCCTGCTGCTGCGGCCGCGGCTAAAGGGGGCCACTTGAAGCAGCGCATTTCCCTGATCTGGGCCATGACGCGCAACCGGGTCATCGGCAAGGACAACTGGCTGCCCTGGGACCTGCCGGACGAACTGGCCTTCTTCCGCCGCGTCACCTCCGGCAAGCCGGTCATCATGGGACGGCGGACGTTCGAGTCTGTGAACCGTCCCATGCCCGGGCGCCTGAACGTCGTGCTCTCGAGGCGCGGCTTCGAGGCGCCGGGGGTGACGGTGGTCGCGGATATGGACGCGGCGTTCAGTGCGGCTGCGGCAGACCCCGCCGACGAGTGCTTCGTGATCGGCGGCACGGAACTCTACGCCGTGTCGCTGCCGGTGGCGGACCGCCTCTACGCCACCTTCATCGACGCGGAACTGGACGGCGACACGTTCTTCCCGGCGTTCGACTTCGAGGGCTGGCGCATGGTCCAATGCTGCCACCACGACATAGACGCTCGACATGCCTACGCCTACGACATCCGCATCTACGAGCGCGCCCCTTGAGGAGAATCGGATGAAGCTTCGGGTCTCGGTGCTTTGCCTGCTCGCCGCTGCCTGCGCGATGGCGCAGCCGCCGGGCAATCTCGTCGTCGACGGTGTCCCGCTCCTGCCGCCGGCCTTGGTGGGGGACCTCGACCGGTACCAGAACACGCGCTCTGCCGCGCTGGCCGGCTGGATGGGCGACGGCGTGCTGATCTCAACCCGCTTCGGCAACACCTCCCAGCTCCACAGCGTGGCAAGCCCCCTCGCCATGCGCCGCCAGCTCACCTTCTTCGCCGAGCCCGTGGCTGGCGCCAGCGTCAATCCGGGCGCTACGGAGGGCTTCGTGTATCGCAAGGACATCGGCGGCTCGGAGTTCTACCAGCTCTTCTGGTACGACGGCGCGAGTGGCCAGTCCACCATGCTGAGCGACGGCGTGTCGCGCTATCTCGGCGTCTCGTGGTCGCCGAGCGGGCGCTGGCTCGGCTATTCCACCACCGAGGGCAACGGCGTCGATTGGGACCTGCACGTCGCGAGCTTGAGCGGCGAGCGGCGCGTGCTGCAGCAAGGCGAGGGCGTCGGCTGGGGCATCGACGACTGGTCGGCGGACGAGGACCGCGTGCTCATATCCCGCTACCTCTCGGTGAACGAGTCGCACATCTTCGAGCTCGACATCGAGACCAAGCAGCGCCGCCGCCTGCTGCCCGACGTGCAGGCCGCCTTCGGCACGGTGCGCTATGGCGAGAACGACAGCGTCTACTTCACGTCCGATATGGGCGGCGAGTTCATGGAGCTGCATCGCTTCGACCCCGCGGCCAACGTGGTGCAGTCGCTCACCGCCGAGACGCCGTGGGACGTGGCGACCTTCGCCGTCTCCCGGGACCGCGCGCAGCTCGCCTACGTCTTCAACGAGGACGGCGCCAGCCGTCTCGCCTTGATGCGCCTCGCCGACCATGCGCCGGTCGAAATGCCTGAGCTGCCGCGCGGCATCGTCTCCGGCCTGCGCTTCAACGCGGACGGCACGCAACTCGGTTTCACGCTGCGCTCGCCGACGAACCCATCCGACGTGTTCAGCATCGACTTGATGAGCGGGGCACTGGTGCGCTGGACCGAGAGCGAGCTCGGCGGCCTCGACCGCGAGGACCTGGTGGCGCCGGAACCGTTCCGCTATCCCACCTTCGACGAGCGCCTGATCCCGGCGTTCATCTACAAGCCGCGCTCGCCCGGGCCGCATCCGGTGATCGTCAACATCCACGGTGGCCCGGAAGGCCAGGCGCGGCCCACCTTCTCGCCATCGACGCAGTTCTACGCGGGCGAACTCGGCATTGCTGTGATCTACCCGAACGTGCGCGGTTCGGCCGGCTACGGCAAGTCCTACCTCAAGCTCGACAACGGCCGCCTGCGCGAGGATTCGGTGCGCGACATCGGCGCCCTGCTCGATTGGATCGCGACCCAGGAGGACCTCGACGCCGAGCGCGTGGCCGTGATGGGCGGCTCCTACGGCGGCTACATGGTGCTGGCGTCGCTGGTCCACTTCGGCGACCGACTGCGCACCGGCATCGAGCGCGTCGGCATCAGCAGCTTCGTCACCTTCCTCGAGAACACCCAGCCCTACCGCCAGGACCTGCGCCGCGCGGAATACGGCGATGAGCGGGACCCGGACATGCGCGCCTTCCTCACATCCATCTCCCCCTTGAACCGCGTGGCGGAGATCCAAACGCCGCTCCTGATCTCACAAGGTCTCAACGACCCCCGGGTCCCCGCCAGCGAGTCCGAACAGATCGTCGCCGCCTTGCAGCAGCGCGACGTGCCGGTGTGGTACGTGCTGGCCAAGGACGAAGGCCACGGCTTCCGCAAAAAGACCAACCGCGACTACCTCGCCGCCGCCACCGCGCTGTTCCTCAAGGAGCGGCTCTTGGACGACGACTGAGATGCGCCGCGCCGCGGTCGCCATCTGCGTCAACCCCATGGCCGGGCGCGACGTGCGCCGCCTGGCCGCGCGGGCGTCCACGCAGACCTTCGAGGCCAAGCGCGACGCGGTGGCGCGCATCGCCGCCGGCGTCGATGCCGCCGGCGGCACGGACATCTACATCGCCCAGGAGCCCTTCCGCGTGGCGTCCCGAGCGCTCGAATGGATGCCGCTCAAGGCGGAGGTCCACGTCTTGAAGACGCCGCTAAAGCTGGACGCATCCGACACCGAGGCAGCGGTGCGCGCTTTCCTGGATCGCGGCGTCGCGGCCATCGTCTCGCTCGGCGGCGACGGCACCAATCGGATCATCGCGAGGGCCGCAAGCGATGTGGACCTGGTGCCGCTGTCCACCGGCACCAACAACGTCTTCCCGGTGCTCGTCGAGCCGACCGTGGCCGGCATCGCCGCGGGCTTGGCCGCGCGCGGCCTGGTGCCGGACCGGCTCAAGCCGCGCTGCAAGGTGCTGCATGTCGCCTTCACGGACGGCGTGCGCGACATCGCTTTGGTCGACGCGGCTTATCTCGCCGACGACTTCATCGGCAACATGCGCCCGTTCGATGCGGCGAAGCTCCGCCAGCTCCTGCTCACCCGTGCCGAACCCGACGCCATCGGCATGTCCCCGGTCGGCGGCTGCGTGCAGATTGTCGAGGCCGATGACGACCACGGCCTGCTGCTCCGCATGGGCGAAGGCCGACCCGTCAGTGCGCCAGTTTCGCCGGGCTTGTTCCGGGAAGTCTCGATCGCGAGTGCAGACATGGTGCCGTTCGACGCGCCGGTGATCTTCCGCGGCGCCGGCGTCCTCGCCTTGGACGGCGACCGCGAGCACAAGCTGAACCGAGACCGGGCCGCCCACGTCCGCATCGGCCGGGATGGGCCTAGGGTTGTGGATGTGCCGGCCGTGATGCGCCACGCGACGCGAGCAGGTCTGATGGACCGGCCGAACACTGCCTGATCTACAGTGGGGTGGCCGGGCCGGAGTCGATGCTCTGCAAACGCGCGTTCCGTGCCTCGCGCGGGAGGCGGTTGGCTGGCATGGCGCTGGCAAGGCGCCTCAGAGCAGAAGTGCCGCAGAGATGCCAAGGGCGGCTGCGCCCAGAACAGCCGTGGCGATTTTCGTCACCATCCACCAGTCCCGATCGACTTTGAGTCCGCTCGGCATCACTTCATGCCTTTCGATCAAGTTGCCCTCCTCACAGCCAACCAAGCGCCTCCAAGACCTTGAGCCCCGCGAACGTAGCGCCTGCAACTGTAACCATGACCTCTACAGCGTCCGGAAGTGCTCCAAGTACGCTCGGTACCGTTCGCGGATGTCGCGTACGTATGCAACCGGTTCGGAGCCGCGCACGTAGCCGTAGGCAGCCTGGGCGGCGTACTCCGGCTCGGCCAGCTTCAGCATGGCGGCTTCCACGTTGTCGAACCACAGCGACCGGTCGAGGCCTAGGCGGTCCGCCAGTCGGCGGCCGTCGCGGACATGGCCGGGGCCGGCGTTGTAGGCGGCCAGGGCGAACCAGAGCTGCTCGCCTACCGGGAGGCCGGGGAATCTCTCGCGGGTCCAGGCGAGGTATTTCACGCCAGCCTCGATGCCGGCCTGAGGCAGGGCCAGGCGGTCGGGATCGATGCCGACTTCCCGGGCCGTGCCGGGCAGCACCTGCAAGAGGCCGCGGGCGCCGGCGAAGCTCACGCGCGTCGGATCGAAGCCGCTTTCCTGGTACATCTGCGCGATGATGAGCCGCCAGTCGAAGTCGGCCGCTTCGGCCAAGGGCCGCACTATGCCGTCGTACGGCGACAGCGAGTCGCCGGTCACGCGATGCTCGCGGTGCAGCGCCATGCGGCGTTCGTTGGCGAAGTACTTGTTGCGCAGCACGTTGAAGTCGTAGCCGCGGTAGCCCTCGGCGATGAAGGCGTCCAACTCGGCGTGCAGCGCTTCGTTCGCCGCCGCCACCGCCCAGCCGAGGCCAACCGCAGGCTTCGGCGCGAAGCCGAGCTTGAGCCGCGCATCGAAAGTGGCCACCAGTTCCGCGTGGTGGCTGTCGGCCAGCACGACGTCCAGTTCGCCTTCGCCCACTGCCGCCAGCAAGGCGTCCGTCTGGCGGTCCGCGTGCTCCACCTCGAAGGCGCCGGCGGCGTTCAATTCCCGCAACGTCTCGGCGTAGCTCGTCACCGGGTTGACCGTGACGCGCCGTCCGGCGAGGTCGGCGAGCGATTCGACGGGTCGGCCGGCGGTGACGAAGGTCTCGCGCACTTCGAGATACGGCCGCGTGAACCGCAGGCCCAGCGCTTCCCTGTCGGGCGTGGGCGTCAGACCGGCCGCGATCACGTCGCCGCGCCCGGCGAGCAGCCAGTCGAAGAGCTCGGCGCTGTCGCGGCCCACCACCACTTCGAGCTCCAAGTCGTGCGCGGCGGCGAAGGCGCTCATCAGCTCGTATTCGTAGCCGAGCAGCTCGCCGCGCCACAGGTAGTAGGTGGTGGGGCCGTTCAGCGTGAGCATGCGCAGCCGCTTGGCGGCGACGACGGCGGGCCAGTCGCGGGACTCCGCCACATCCTCGTCCACCGTGTGGCGTTGCAGCAGGTACTCGTCCAGCGCCTGCTTGAGTTCGGGATTGTCCGGGCGCATGGCCCAGGCGTGGGCGTGGATTTCCGGTAGCACGCGCAGCTGCCGCACCGCCGGACTGGTGCGCACGACGACCCGCGCCGCCGCCTCGTCCATGATCGTCGCGTCGATGACGCCGTCTTCGAGCATGGCCTGGAAGTCCATGGGATCGGCGTCGGCCGGCACGGGTACTCGCTCCGCTTTGGGATAGTGCGCGCCGAGCGACTTCACATAGGACGTGCCGGCGGCGACGCCGAACGTGCCGGCATCGGTGCTGCCGATCACCCACTCCTGCGAACGGGTTAGCGGCAGCGAGAATGCGAGCCGGGCGCTGCGGCCAGGCGTGACCGTGATGTTGGAGACGGCCACGTCCGCGCGTCCCTCCTCCAAGGCAGCGAACAGCGATTCCATGTCCGGTGCCACCACCCATTGCGCCTCGACCCAGTGCCGCGCAGCGAAGCCTTCGGCGAGGCGCCGATACTGCTCGGCGGAGAGACCCTGCGCGGGCAGCGTCTCGAATCCATCCCAAGCGCGTCGGGCGAAGCGAATCGCGCCGCGGTCCTGGATCGCGGACCAGTCGCCGGTCTCGGCGGGCGGCGCGTCGGCAGTGACGGGCGGCGCCGGCGCTTCCTGCTCGCAGCCCGCAGCCGCGATCAGCGCGGCGAGTGCCAAGGCGTGCCGCGGCTTCATCCCTCGTAGAGCTCGCCGCCCGGCAGTTCCTCCGGCGGCAGTTCGCTCCACACCTCGATCTCCGAGCGGACCTCCCAAGCGCGGCCAGAGCGGGCGAGCAGAACGAAGAACGCCCGTTCCTGGGCGCCGAAGACCTCGATGCAGGCCAGCGCCTGATCTCCCGCTAGCCCGATGCGCGAAACCGAGACCACCAGCTCGCCTCGGGCGGCGCTGAGCGTGCGCGGCGGCGTATGGCTCGCGTCCACGCGCAGGCCGCTGAAGGCTTCGAGATCGAGGGGCTCGGTCTCGTCGTTGGCGACGAGGAATGCGCCGAACAGCCCGGCTGGCACGGGTGCATCCGTCTCGCCTTCGGTGCGGCAATCGCTCGGCGCGCTGGTCATCAGCACGTCGCCGATCGGCCGCAGGAAGCCCGCGACCAAGGCGGCTGCGACATCCGCTTCGGTCGGCGGCGCCTCTTCAGCGCAGCCAGCCGCCGACAGCACGATGACTGCGAGCAAGAGCCGCCGCTGGCGCATCGCTCAGGCTCGGGCGAAGACCTTGCGGTCCTCGATCAGCTGCGCCGCGTCCGCATCGCTGTAGCCGAGTTCGTGGAGCAGAGCGACCGTGGAGTCGCCCATGGCGCTGGCGCCCGCATAGCTGTCCCCTTTGGAGAAGCGCGTCATCGGGCCGTTGCGGATGTATTCGCCCCAGTCCGGATGGACGGCGGGAACGGCGAGTTCCTCTTCGCGGCAGTGCGGATCGCTCAAGAAGAACTCCGGCGGCGCCGGGCCGTCCGCCCGCACGCAGCCGACGCCCTTGGGCGCGAGGCGCTGTTCGAAGTCGTCCGCATCGCCGGCCGCGAAGATGCCTTCGAGTTCCCCCTGCAGACCCGCATCTTCGCGTCCACGGGAAAGGGAGATCTCGTCGCGCAGCACTTCCCACTCGGCATCGCTCGCCACCATCAGGAAGACCCAGCCCGCGCCGCAACGGTACAGCCGGTGCAATGGGCCTAGGCCGTACCCGTCCACATCCACAGGCGGTCGTTGCGGCTTGCCTTCGTAGGCAAGAAAGTCGTCCCAGTTGGCGTAGGCGTTGGCACCGAACATGTCCACGAAGATTTTCTGCCCTCGCCCATGACCTTGGCTGTGACGCGCCGCAAGACCGAGCAGCGCCGCGGTGGCGACTACCATCGACGTATTCGGATCCGGGTTCACCTCGTTGGCGCGCAGCAGCTTGCGCGACGTCTCGCGCAGTTCGTCCACATCCGGCTGGCCGTCTTCCGGAGGCAGCCCGCCGAGCTGCCAGGTAACGCCCCCTAGCGCCGCGCCGGGGATGGGATGCGTGGACGGGCGCTTGGCGCCGGGGCCAGCGGGCCCGTAGCCGTTGGCCGAGACGTACACCAGATTCGGATTCACCGCGGCGAGATCGTCGTAGCCGATGCCGAGCTTCTCCGGCACGCCCATGCGGTAGTTGTGGATCCAGATGTCCGCCTTGGCCGCCAGCTGCTGAGCGATGCGCTGGCCTTCTGCGGACTTGAGGTCCAGGCAGATGCTCTCCTTGCCGGCGTTGCACTTGGACGCGCCGAAGCCGTGGAACATGCTGCGGAACGGATCGCCCGTGAGCGGCTCCAGCTTGATGACTCGGGCGCCCAAGTCCGCCAGCACCGATGCGCCGAGGGGAGCGGCGATGATCGTCGCGCTCTCCACCACCGTCACCCCGGCGAGCGGCTTGGCCGGCGCCTCCCCGCATCGTTCCGGCCTCGCCACGGTGCGCTCCGCCAGCGCGCTGATCGCGCATTCCTCCGCCTTGCCGCCCACCTGCCCCGGCGACTCGGTGAGATTCGCGAGCGGCCCCAGCTGCCTGATGCCGTCGCGCTCCACCGCATGGCCGTTTGCCACGACGTCCGGGTCTTCGAGCGCATCCTGCGTGGTCTGGTACGGATGCGAGACCACCCCGCCGTCGGTGACGAAGATGTCCGTCCACTCTGCGAGCGTCTTGGTCTGCATGTGCTCGAACAGCCGATCCCGGAACCGCTCCAGCACGTCGCGCTGCCAGCGCATCGGATCGCCCTTGTGTTCAGGGCCGGTGAGTTCCGCCTTGAGACCGGAGGCGCGCAGGAAGTTCTGCAACAGATGCGGCAGCAGATTGCCGAGCTGCAGCCACTTGCCGTCCTTGGTGCGCACCGGGTGGTAGTTCAGCGTCGGCATGGACTTCGTGCGATCCCGCGTCGCCTTCGGGCGTTCGATGATGCCTTTGTCCCAGAGCTGCGCCATGGCCATGATGCCCATCTCGTAAGGCATCATGCCGCGCAGCAGCGAGGTCTCGAACGTCGCGCCGTTGCCGTTCGCCTCGCGCGCCAGCAGCGCCGCCAGCAGCCCGGCCGCGGCGCTCTGCGCGGCGGCATGAGTGCCCACCTGCAGCGCGGCGTAGTTGGGCCCGTCGCGGTCCGCGACCCCGGCGAACGTGAGCATCCGCCCGGACTTCGCCGCCACCACCGGCTCGTAGCCCGGATAGCCCGCATACGGCCCTTCTTCGCCGAACCCGGACACGACGCCGAGCACCAGATCGTCACGCCCGAGGCTCTCCCGGCTGATGCCGTAGCGCGCCCGCTGCTCCGCGTTCAGCGTGGTGAGCACCGCATCCGCACTGTCCGCGATCAGTCGCTGCACCTCGGCCAGCGCCGCCGCATCGTGCAGGTCCGCCCGCACGATGCGCTTGCCCCGCGTCCACAGCGGGTAGGAGCCCATGTCGGCGAACGGGTCCCCGCCCGGCGGCACCACTTTGACCACGTCCGCGCCGAAGTCCGCGAGCACGGTGGTGGCCAGCCCCGAGACGGGACCGATGCCGAGTTCGACGATGCGAAAGCGCGATAGCGGCAGCATGGGCATCCCTTGCGAACGACGAAGCCCGAACTGTGCGCTACGGACGATGGCCGGTCAACCTTGCGACCGGACTCAAGTGTTACTGCGTGGTTGGACACCGGCCGTGGGGCGGCGTGCAATGGATTGGACGTGTCCGATGCGTCGAGCAGGATGACGTCCGAGGAGTAGCTCACGGTTGGCGTTCCCTTGTTGTCAGGTGTCGAGAGCGCGGTGCAGGACCTCCTTGCCCAGAAGATCGACCCGCGCTCGCATCGGTTTGGCAATCCACTCGCCAGACCGCGAAGGCTCGCGAGCCCCGTGGGACTTCAGCGCCCGTGCGAGCAGATCGGAAACAAGCCGTCCCGCCAGCTTGCCTTCTCGAGCCCGCAGAGCCTTACCTCGCGGGGCATGGGCGTCCATCTCACGTCTCTCTTCAAGACCGCATCAGAGGCTACGTCGGCGCTCGTCGCAGTGCAACGCTTGCTTGCTCTGCCTCCTAGCTTCGGCGACGGGGCATGAAGCGACTGGTCGTTTGGCACGACCGCACCCGGAGCACCCCCGAGTACGCATCGTTCAGCCGGGCTGCCATGTGCAGGAGGCGGTAGAGAAGCTCAAGGAGGCCACAGGGCTATACTTGGAGGAGTTGCCCGCTGGTCGCCGCGCCGACGACCGTGGCGATTGACGGGGGCTGTATGAGTCGAGATCCAAGAGCCGCGGCGGTACTCGATGCCGCCGAGCGGTGGAAACAACGGTGTCTGGTCCATGGCGGCTCGCTCTTCGGCGAGGAAAGGCTCTGGACCAGCCAGCATTTCGGTGAGCTTCAGAGCTACTTCGTGGACCAGCCGGACGAGAGCAAAAGGTCGGTCCTAGAGAAGCTGAAGGACCAACTGGCCCACGCACCGCCCGAAGCCAAGCGGCTGTGTGCCGAGATGATGTGGGTGTACTACCTAATCGTGAAGTCGGTCAGGGGCGTCACCAAGCTCGACCGAATCAGGACGGTCTGGGAGTGGTCGGATGTCGCGCTGCCCGAAGACCACTGGGCCTTGGGGGACGTCCTCGACAGAGGAATCGTCCACCCTGGCCGCGGCTATTTTGGCCATCAGTGGCGCGAGTACCGATTCGTCATCAGGGTGATGCTGAACTGGTGCCGTCGATCCCGGGAAGAGCGAGAGTCGCTGCTGCGCGATCCATGGGGCTTCGCAGAGCACCTGGACGGGCAGGGAGAAACCGGACGGCCGATCCGGCACGTCCTTCTGTACTTGCTGTTCCCCGACGAGTTTGAGCCGATCATGGCGCCACAGCACAAGCGTCAGATCGTCAGGGCTTACGGGGACGGGTTCGATGAGCTCCCCGACTCCAGTGAGGAGAATCTGATCCTCCTAGACAAGGCGTTGTTGGAGGTGCGGCAAGGGCTGGCGGCAGAGCGACCCGACGAGGAGGTCGACTTCTACGACGTGCGGATGCGACAGGTCTGGCAGCATGGAGCGCAGGAAGGCGGTGCGGACACCGGAGGCGGGGACGTGGACGATGATGCGTGGTACGCGGAGCGCTTCGGAACGGTCGATGCTTGGGTGATCGCGCCTGGAGAGGGGGCGCGACTGTGGGCGGAGTTCCTTGAAGCCGGCGTTGCGGCGATCGGGTGGGACTATCTTGGGGATCTGGCGGAGTACGAGTCGCGGGAAGCCATCCACGCCACGCTGATCGCAAACGGCGCGGGGGAGAATCCCACCATGCAGTCGCTTGCGGCTTGGGAGTTCTATCGCGAGGTGGCAGTCGGCGACATCGTGCTGGCCAAGAGGGGGCGAAGTGCGATCCTCGGTTGGGGTACGGTCACCGGCGACTATGTCTACGACTCGGAACGTGCCGAGTACCGGAACACACGGTCCGTCGAATGGCATCCCTACGACGCGGCATTCGAACTCAGAAGCCAGATCACGACCAAGACGCTGACCCGTTTCACCCGTTACAAGGACTGGCTGCGCTACGTGTTCGTGTCCATGGATGTCCGCCAGGCCTGTGGCGGGCCAGAGGACGAGAGTGCGCACCACGAGTCCTACGACCTAGCCAAAGCCGTGAGTGATCTCTTCCTTGAAGAGGCCCAGTTAGGTCGCATGGTAGACGCCATCGCGTTGCGCAAGAACCTGATCCTCCAAGGGCCGCCGGGAGTCGGCAAGACGTTCATCGCACGTCGGATCGCGTGGTGCCTGATGGGCTGCAAGGACTCGAGCGCCATCGAGATGGTGCAGTTCCACCAATCCTACGCCTACGAGGACTTCGTGCAGGGCTGGCGTCCGACAGAGACCGGTGGCTTCACGCTACGTTCGGGCGTCTTCCTCGAGTTCTGCAAGCGCGCCGAGGCCGAGCCGGACAAGCCTTACGTCTTCATCATCGACGAGATCAACCGCGGAAATCTCTCGCGGATATTCGGCGAGATGCTGATGCTCCTGGAGGCCGACAAGCGGGGCCCGGACTTCGCCATCCCCTTGACCTACAGTCCGGCCGGGGAGCGGTTCGCCATCCCAGCCAACGTCCATGTATTGGGACTCATGAACACGGCGGATCGGTCGCTGGCGATCGTCGACTACGCGCTGCGCAGGCGGTTTGCTTTCGAGTCCCTACGGCCCGCCTACGGCACGCGCCAGTTTCGGGAATATCTGCTGGAAGCGGATGTAGAGACGGGCCTCGTGGACCGAATCGTGCGAAACCTGTCCGAGCTCAACGAGCGCATCCGGGAGGACAAGGACCTCGGCCTCGGATTCGAGATCGGCCACAGCTACTTCGTGCCAGAGGAGGCGGCGGACGAGGAGTGGTACTTGAACGTCGTGGAGACGCAAATCGCGCCCTTGCTTCGGGAGTACTGGTTCGACAAGCCGGAGCAGGTCGTCGAGCTTGTCGAGAAGCTACGCAGTTGAGCGCCGAACGGATACCGGTCGCGAACGTCTACTACCTGTTGTGCTACGCCTGGCGTCACGTCGAGGAGCGCGATCTGGTACGGTTGGACGCTTTGGGCCAAATGGACCGCGTGCACGATCTGCTGGGCACGGTGCTCGTCCAAGGTACGTTTCGGCTGACCCGTCAAGGCATTGATCGCGGGTATCGCGAGGTGCGGGAGGAGCTGGCGGGCATTCGGGGGAAGGTGGACGTCGGTCTGACGGTGAAGCGCGCCTTGCGCAGCCGTGGGCAGGTCGCGTGCGCCTTCGAGGAACTGACGCCGGACGTGCCGCACAACCAGATCCTGCGGTCCACCCTCTTCACCATGCTGCGTGTTCCAGATCTGGCCGACGAGGTGCGGGCAGGTGTCCGAAGCGCCTACGAGAAGCTCGCCGGCGTGACGGTCGTGCGAGTGACGCGGCGCATGTTCGACCAAGTGCAGCTTGACGGCAATCGGCGGTACTACCGGTTCCTGTTGTCCGTGTGTCGACTCGTCCATGACCTGTTGCTGGTCGACGAACGGTCCGGCGAGCACCGCTTCGCCGGATTGACGGACGCGGTAATGTCAAAGGTGTACGAGGACTTCGTGATTGAGTTCTACCGCCGCGAGCAGAACCGGTACCGCGTAAATGGGCACGGCCGCACCATTCGTTGGGCACAGGACGGCACCCACGAGGACGAGCGGCGGAAGCTGCCTCGAATGGAGGCGGACGTGATCCTCGAAGCGGAGGACCGCCGAATCATCATGGATGCCAAGTACTATGCCGAGGCTCTTGGTGGCCGCTTCGGTGGGAAGCTGCGCTCGGAAAACCTCTACCAGCTACTGGCCTACCTCAGGAACCGCGAGGCGACGGTGGCGCCCGGAGCCATGCACGAGGGCATCCTGCTGTATCCAACCGTCGGACAGGCGGTTTCGGCCCGGGTCTGCCTGGAAGGGTACTGGATTCAGGCGCGCAGCATCGACCTTTCCAAGGACTGGCAGGAAATCCACCGCAACATGCTGCAGATCATCGACTGAGCGGGTTCGTGGAGACCGCAAGCTGGCATGTCAACCCGACACGCCAAGACGCCCCGATTCTCTACTGCGGGTGAAGGGCAGGCTTGCCCTGCGCCAATGCTGGTCATGCGAGCGCCATGGTCGGCAGCGCCTTGGGCACGACCAGTGCGGTGGCGCTGGTCCGCCTTGATCACGTCCGCCGAAGTCCGCGAGAACCGCGGTGGCGATGCCCGATGGCGGGCCGATGCCGAGCTCGACAAGGCGAAAGCGGGACAGCGGGAGCATGGGTTTCTTGGCAGCCGAACGAGTGCCGAACTGTGCGGCAGCCGGCGTCGCCCGGTCAACCGGCGGTGCTTGCCGGTACCTTGCGGTTGCATCGGTGCGAACGCAAGGGGCATTGTGCGGACGCCTCAAGTCGCGGACCTCGACCATGCTGAATGCGCAGCCGCTCGGCGGCACCCTCGGCGCCGAGCTCGCCGACCTCGACCCGCGCTGCCGCGGTCCCGAGCTGATCGCTGCCGTGCAGGCGGCGCTCCGCCGCCACAAGGTTCTCGTCGTGCCGAACCAGCAGGCGCTCGAACCGGACGACCTGCTCGCCTTCGCCGAACTCTTCGGCGCCGCCGAGCGCGTCGCGCACCCGATCTGGGACGACGTGCCGGGCCACATCGGCGTCAAGCGCATCGCCACTGGCCACTACGCCGCCGGCGTGGACGTGGGCGACAACTGGCATACCTACGGCCCGCCACGGCAGAAGACGCAGTGGTTCACCTTCCTGCACGCCATCGACGTGCCGCCCTACGGCCGCGACACCCTGTTCGCAGACATGGAAGGCGCCTACCGCCGGCAGTCCCCAGCCCTGCGCGCCTTCTTGGAGATCCTGACGGCGTGGAACCACTGGGGCGCGGCGAAGCCGGAGGCCGAGCCAGCGGAGCATCCGGTCGTGATGGTGGACCCGGACTGCGGCACCAAGTCGCTCTACGTGAGCCGGCTCTACACGACGCGCATCCGTCAGTTGCGCGAGGAATAGAGCGACCTGCTGCTGGAGCACCTGTTCCGCCAGACCGCAGTGCCGGAGCTGCAGCTGCGCGTCGCTTGGCAGCCGGGCACCTTGGTGATCTGGGACAACGAGAAGACGCAGCATTACGCGGTGCGCGACAAACCGCACGAGCGGCTCATGCATCGAGTGATGGTGAATACGGGGCGATAGCCGTCGCAAGCTCGCCACCGGTGGCTGCTACACTCCACCCATGCTTCGCTTGGCTCGGCACATCAGATTCTCCGCGCTGCTGCTCGCGCTGGTGGCCATGCCGTTCGCGGCTCTCGCGTCCGGTCCGCCGCCGGGGTTCGACCTCTCCATCCTCACCGACGACGTCCCCAACGCGCGGCAGATGGCGCTGGCCGAGTCCGGCGTGCTGTTCGTCGGGACGCGGCGCTTGGGGAAGGTCTATGCGGTGGTGCCGGGCGAGGGCGAACCGGAAGTCATCACCATCGCGTCGGGTCTGACGATGCCGAGCGGCGTGGCGCTCATCGGCGGCGACTTGTACGTCGCCGCGCTCGATCGGGTGCTGCGCTTCGAGGACATCGAGAAGACGTACCGGGACGAGCCGCAGCCGGTTCTCGTCACCGACGCGCTGCCGGATCGTCGGCACCACGGCTGGAAGTACCTGTCCGTGGGGCCGGACGGGTTCCTCTACGTGCCGGTCGGTGCGCCTTGCAACATCTGTCTTTCCGAGGACGAACGCTTCGCCAGCATCCTGCGCATGGATCCGAACACCGGGGCGACCACCGTCTATGCCCACGGCGTGCGCAATTCCGTCGGCATGGCGTGGCACCCGGAGACCAAGCGGCTGTGGTTCACGGACAACGGCCGCGACATGCTAGGCGACGATGTGCCGCCGGAGGAAGTGAACGTGGTTCAGACGCCGGGGGCGCACTACGGCTACCCGCACATCCACGGCGCGGCGATCGCCGATCCGCGTTTCGGCGAAGGTCACGATGCAGAGAACTACGTGCCGCCGGTGGTGGAAATCCAAGCGCACGCCGCCGCCCTCGGCGCGGACTTCTACACGGGCGAGGCGTTTCCGGCGGAGTACCGGGGTGCCCTCTTCATCGCTGAGCACGGCTCGTGGAACCGCTCGTCGAAGGTCGGCTACCGGGTCAGCGTCGTGCGTTTCGACGGCGGCACTCCGGCCTACGCGCCGTTCATCGACATCTGGCTGGACGGCGAACGAGCATCGGGCAGGCCCAACGACGTGCTTGCGGCGCCGGACGGCAGCCTGCTGATCTCCGACGACCAGGGCGGCAGAATCTACCGCGTGACCTACCCGGAATCGGAATAGCGCCAAGTCGAGGCCGTTGCGCATGGCGGCAGCAAGGGCATTTCCCAATCGAACCCCATGGCTGGCCGCGCTCGGCGCAGTTCTCTCGTCGGTGGCCGTCAGCGACGAAATCCATGCGGGGCTTCCCGAAGCCCGGGAGTTCGTGCGCGTCTACTGTGCGAGCTGCCACACCGAGAAAACCCAGCACGTTCGCTGCCTGCGCTGCCATGTCGAGAACGACGAGCTCAAGTTCGCGGATCTCGATCTGGCCGACGTGGGCTCGCATCCCGAGATCTGGGAGAAGGTGGTGGCCAAGCTGCGCGCGGGAACCATGCCGCCGCTCGAGTCGCGGCGGCCGCAGGCGACCACCGCCGACCGTTTCCGCGCCTGGCTGTCGAACGAACTCGATCAGGCGGCGGCGCTGCATCCGAACCCCGGTCCAAGCCCCGTCTTCCGCCGCCTCAATCGCGCCGAGTACCAGAACGCGGTGCGCGATCTGCTGCACTTGGATGTCGACGCGGCGCGTTTTCTCCCCGCCGACGATTCCACGCACGGCTTCGACAATATGGCGGGCGCACTGCGCCTGTCGCCGCTCTTGATGGAGCGCTATCTGGCCGCGGCGAAAGCGATCAGCCGACTGGCGGTGGGCGATGCGGGCGCATTCGATAGCGTCACCTACATGGTCGGGACTGCCGCCGAACGTCGTGTGCGTACGGATGCGGTGACGCTGGGCGCAGAGGGCGGCACGGAGATTCGTCACACCTTCCCGGCCGCTGGCATCTACGAGTTCACGGCGTCGATCGAACCGGTCAATCGCCCCGGTGCGCGGCGCACGATCCCGTTTCTGATCGACCATCGGCTGGAGATCGCCGTGGACGGTTCCGAGGTCGGCGTCTTCACCGTGCCGAAGCCGCTGCATGAGGTGCGCGATCCGCCGAAGCATCGCGTTCGAGCATCGGTCGGCGCCGGCGGCCATGCGGTGGCGGCACGGTTCTACAAGATGCCGCTCAACCTTGTCGACGGGATGCTGGAGCCGACGGTCAACGAACGCGGCGAAGGGGACATCGCCGGAGCGAGCGGTGCGCTGCCGCGGCTGAAGTCGCTTCAGATCGCGGGTCCGTTCGGCAACGGCCGGATCGGCGAGACGCAGAGCCGACGCGCGACCTTCACCTGCGAGCCGCAATTGCCGAACGAAGAAGCGCAGTGCGCCAGAACGATCATCGAGAAGCTTACCCGACGAGGGCTGCGCGGCGTCGGACCCGTCGAAGAGATCGAGTCGCTGCTAGGCGCCTATGCGGACGCCCGAGTGAACGGCGCAGGATTCGAGGCGGCAATCGGGTTCGCGCTGCGGCGGCTGCTAGTCAGTCCGCATTTCCTGTTCCGCATCGAGAGCCCGAACCGCAGCGCCGAACCGCGGCCTGCCACCGGCCTCGAACTGGCATCGAGGCTGTCGTTCTTCCTGTGGAGCAGCATTCCCGACGAGGCGCTGCTCGCGGCCGCCGACAACGGGCGGTTGGAAACCGCGCAGGACATCGAACGCGAAGCGCGCCGCATGATCGCCGATCCGAAGGCGTGGGCGCTCACCGAGAACTTCGCCAGCCAATGGCTCGAATTGCGCAGCCTCGCCTTCCACCGCCCGACGGAGCCGTTGAGCCTGCATTACGACGAAGCGCTGCGCGACGCCTTCGAGCGCGAGACGGAACTGTTCTTCGACCATGTGCTGCGCAGCGACCGCCCCGTCACCGAACTGATCGACGCCGACTATTCGTTCCTCAACAAGCGGCTGGCGGAGCACTACGGCATCAGCGGCATCCAGCACCCTGATCTGCGCCGCGTCGAACTGCCGGCGAACAGCGGCCGCGGCGGATTGCTTGGCCACGGTGGCCTGCTCGCCATCACCTCGCATCCGAACCGCACGTCGCCTGTGCTGCGCGGTAAGTGGGTGCTCACTAACCTGCTCGGCACGCCACCGCCTCCACCGCCGCCAGATGTGCCCGAACTGGAGGCCGGCAAGCCCGGAACGAAAGCGCCGACGTTGCGCGAGCAGCTGCGCGAACATCGCGACAATCCGGCCTGCGCCGCCTGCCACGACATGATCGACCCGCCCGGCTTCGCACTGGAGAACTTCGATTCCATCGGCCGCTGGCGGATGCGCGATGCGTCCTGGAATCCCATCGACAGCGCGGCCGTCTTGCCGGACGGCACGGCTGTCGAAGGAGTCGCCGGGTTGAAGCGCGCCCTCGCGGCCCGGCCGGAACGCTTCGCCACCACGGTTGCCGAACGCCTGCTCACCTATGCGCTCGGCCGCGGCCTCGAACCCTACGACTGGCCGAGCGTGCGCGACATCGTCGCTCGCTCGGCGGAGGATGACTATCGCCTGCAAGGGCTGGTCGTACGCGTTGCGCAGAGCTATCCGTTTCGGATGAAGGGCACCGATGCCGACGCCGACCGGCTCGAAGCCGCGGCGCGCTGAAGTGTGGTATACGTCGGGCATATGGTGATCACTGGCAAGTCCATCAGTCGCCGCCATCTGCTGCGCGGGGCGGGTGCGGCGATCGCGTTGCCCTATCTCGGCGCAATGGTGCCCGCGTTGAAGGCGAGCGCGGCGCCGCAGCCGGCGCGGCGGCTCGCCTTCTTCTACGTTCCGAACGGCATCGTGCCGGACAGCTTCCACCCGGCCGGCGAAGGCGGCACCGGCTACGAGTTGACGCCCGTGCTCGAACCGCTGGCGTCCGTTCGCGAGCATGTCACCGTGCTGAGCGGCCTCAGCAACATCGCGACGGCGCGGGGCGGAGGCGGCCACTCGAGCGCCCATTCCGGGTGGCTGAACGGTGCCCCGTCGAAGAAGACCGAAGGCTCGGACATCCGCGCGGGCAAAACTCTGGACCAGTACGCAGCCGATTCGCTTGGCGCGGACACGATGCTGCGCTCGCTGGAACTCACCACGGAGTCGAGCATCGTCTCGGGCCTGTGCGAGCTCGGCTATAGCTGCGTCTACCGGAACTCCACCTCGTGGCTGACACCGACGACGCCGCTGCCCCATGAGAACAACCCGCGGCGCGTCTTCGAGCGGCTGTTCGGCACCGAGGCGACGCCCGCGGCCCGGCGCAGGGAACTCGCCAACGACAGAAGCATCCTCGACTCCGTGGGCGAAGAGATGCGCCGCCTGACTAGGCGTCTCGGCGTCGAGGACCGGCGCACGGTGGACGACTACGCGACCGCGATCCGCAATGTCGAGTCACGGATCGAGAAGCTCGAGCGCAGTCAGGACGATGGCCTCGCTGCTGGAGTCGAGCAGCCGACGGGGATCCCCGAGAACTTCGAGGAACACGTCAAGCTGCTGTTCGATCTCCTGCTGGTCGCGTTCAGGGGCGACATCACGCGGGTGAGCTGCACGCAGATCGGGCGCGAGAACAGCAACCGCAGCTTTCCGTGGATCGGCGTCAAGGGCGGCCACCATGCGATCACGCATCACGGCAACGATCCGGTGAAGGTGGCGCAGCAGATCAAGATCGACGCCTATCACATGTCGCTCTACAGGGACCTCATCGAGACCATGCGCGACACGCCGGATGGCGACGGCACGCTGCTCGACAACGCTCTGCTGGTCTATGGCGGGGGCCTCGGCGACGGCAATACGCACAGCTTCAGCAATCTGCCGCTGGTGGTCGCGGGCGGTGGCGGCGGCAGCCACCGCGGCGGGCGGCACTTGAAGTACCCGATGGACACGCCGCTGATGAACGCAGGTCTTTCGCTGCTGGACAAGGTCGGCGTGCATTTGGACCGGGTCGGCGACAGCACGGGCCGACTAGTCGAACTATGACCTCGCACGGTCGCCTAGCGGCGATTGCGTGCCTATTGGGCGTGTTCGCCACCGCCGAGAGCGGTCGCGAAGCGCCGCTGGTGGCTGCGGCTCAGGCCGACGACCTGCATCTGGTCAAGCGGCTGGTTGCCGACGGCTACGTGGACCAGCTGTCGGCGGACGGCTCAACCGCTTTGCACTGGGCCGTATTCCACGACGCGGAGGCGATGGTGGAAATGCTGTTGGGCGCTGGCGCGAATGCCACGATTCCGAACCGCTACGGCTTCCCGCCGCTGGCGCTTGCTGCCGTCAATGCCAACCCGGCAACCCTATCGCGCCTGCTCCACGCTGGCGCCGATCCGAACGGCGTTGTTCCCGGCGGCGAGACGGCCTTGATGACGACTGCACGGACCGGTAACCCGGAAGCGATCGCACTGCTGCTCGATGCCGGCGCGGATGCCAATGCTGCGAACGATGCCGGCCAGACTGCGCTGATGTGGGCGGCGGCCGCGGACAACGCTGCGGCCGTCGTCGCGCTGGTCGCTGGCGGCGCGGACTTGGAGACGCGCACGGAGAAGGGGCTCACGGCGTTGCTGTTCGGCGTGCGTGCGGGCAATGCCAAGGCCGTCGTGGCATTGCTCGATGCCGGCGCAGACATCGGCGCTACGCTCGCCACTGGCGAGAGCGCCTTGGAGCTTGCGCTCGTCAACACGCATTGGGACATGGCGCACCTGCTGCTCGATCGCGGCGCGGATCCCAATCAGTCCGACGCGGGGTACACGGCACTGCATCGTCTGGCCGTGCAGCGCGCCATCATCCGCGGCGTCGTTCCAAGCGAAGAGGCGGACATTCCGATCGGCGCGCTCGACGTGACGACGGATCTGGTGCGCAAGCTGCTCGAACTTGGCGCGGACCCGAATGCGCGGATGGCGAAGGACCGGCTCAAGGAACAGCGCTTCGTGAACATGCGCGACGTGCTGTTCCGCGTCGGCGCGACGCCGTTTCTGCTCGCCGCTAAGGAAGTCGATCTCGAATTGATGGACATGCTGTTGGAAGCCGGTGCCGATCCGACCATCGCCACCACGGATCGCACGACGCCGCTGATGGTTGCCGCCGGCCTCTACAGCGACACCGGCAACCTACACCGGTTCCGCGAGCGCGGCTGGGAGGCAGACGTTCTCGAAGCCACGCGGATATGTCTCGATGCCGGCAACGACGTCAATGCCGCGAACGCGGTTGGCGACACGGCGCTGCACGGTGCCGCCTATCGGGGCAGCGTCGATGTGGCGCGCCTCTTGGTGGATCGCGGCGCGAAGCTCGACGCTGCGGACAGTCGCGGCCTCACCCCGCTCTCGGTGGCAACCGGCGTCTACTACAAGATGGGCATCTCGGCAAAGCCGGCGACCGCTGAATACTTGCGCACTTCGTTGCAGGCGCAGGGATTGCCTACGGATGTCCTGCCGCCGGACATGGACGAGCGCTGCCTATATTGCTATCTCACGCAATACGCGCAGTTGGAGGCGGCCAAGAGACGGGCCGAGGAACTCGAAGCCGAGTTCGCGTTGAATCGCTGAGTGCGCCTCTACGGCGGCTCGAAATAGTCTTCCCCAACGGTGCGGGCGCCGTTTGCCGGCGGGTCAACCATCCGGCCCGCGAGGGCGTTTCGGGCGGCCCCATTCGCCGCATTCTGTGCCACCAAGGCGTTGCCGGCGATGTGCCGAGAGAAGTACTGCAAGTCACCTGCATCGGCTTGCTGCAGGGCATCGAAGTACTCTTCGCGTGCGTCCGCCCGGATCAGTGGCGGCACCAAGCCCCGTCGCGTATAGCAGGAAGCCATCAGCAGCCGCGACACCCGACCGTTGCCGTCTTGGAACGGATGCGTGCGCACGAAGCGATGGTGCAGCCACGCCGCCTCCGCGTGAACCGGATAGCGTTCTCGCCGGACGGCGCGATACAGGGAGCAGAGTCGGTCGACCTCCTCCGCCACCCGTTCCGGCGGGCAATACTCGAAGACGCCGTTGCCCGGTATGGTCGGGTTGTTCGGTCGCGTCTTCCAAACGCCCTTCTCCGTGAACCGCACATGGCCCAGAACGCCGTCCTTGGTGATGCCGGTGACGGTTTCCTGATGCCGTACCAGGACCGCGTGCCAGCGCTTCAGCATCGCCGGGTCGATTTCCGCCTCTAAGGCGGTGTCTCGATAGACCATCTCAAGGGCGGCTTCCTGGTCCGCCAAGAGGCCGCGCAGCGTCTCGGTGGGCACGCCCTCGTAGGTATGCGCCGCGATGGCCGTGTGCAGCCCTTCGGTGATCAGGTGCTGCGTCACACCGCGGCGCAGATGGTAGAGACGTTCGATGGCCCCGGTCTCGATGGCGAAGTCCCGCTGCCGTCGGCGCAGCCGCTCGGCGACGAATTCGTCGGCAGCATCGTCCTGCTGCAGCCGAACCTTCAGTTCGGTCCATTCCTGAGCCAGCGACTCGTAGTCGGGCGCAAGCCATTCGTGGGCCCCTTCCGGCATTCCCACCAGAGGACGCCAGCGCCAAGGGTCTTGAATGTCGGCCATGTTCGGGCTCCGGTGTATTCGATGATGCTACGAGAGCGCACGGGGTGGGACAGGACCAGACGGGCTTCCCAGATGCCGCTACTGTACTGGCTCGGCAGCCGCATCTCAATGCCGCCGACGCTCGCCGAGCGATCTGCTATGGTCGCTGGCCACCGAACCAAGCAAGTCGCGAACACATGATCGAACGCATCGCCTTCGGCCGCACTGGGCATCTCAGCACGCGCGCGATCTTCGGCGCGGCGGCACTCGGGTCAATGCGTCAGGAGAAGGCCGATGCCGTTCTGGAGACGCTGCTCGAGTTCGGCGTCAACCACATCGACACGGCGGCGGGCTACGGCGACTCCGAGTTGCGCATCGCGCCGTGGATGAAGACCCACCGGGATCGCTTCTTCCTCGCGACCAAGACCGGGGCACGCGATGGCAAGGGCGCTCGCGAGAGCCTCGAACGCTCGCTCAAGCGGCTTGGAGCGGAACGCATCGACCTGATCCAACTCCACAACCTAGTGGAAGAAAAGGAACAGGCCGCCGCCCTCGGCCCGGGCGGCGCACTCGAAGCGCTAGTCGCAGCGCGCGATGCCGGGCTGGTGCGATTCATCGGCGTTACCGGCCACGGCACCTACGCGCCGCGTCGGCATCTCGACAGTCTGCAACGCTTCCCGTTCGACTCCGTGCTCGCGCCCTGCAACTTCGCCATGCTCGCGCAGCCGGAATACGCGCGCGATTTCGAGGAACTCTACGCGACCTGTCGACAACGGGGCGTCGCGTTCCAGACCATCAAGAGCCTTGCCCGAAGGCGCTGGCGGCCCGGCGACGACGAGCCGCGCCATAGCTGGTACCGGCCGGTTCGCGACAGCGCGGCGCTCAAGCGGGCGGTGCGTTTCGTGCTGTCGCGGCCGGGCGCGTTCCTGAACACTTCGAGCGACACGACGCTGCTGCGCGCCACGTTGGAAGCCGCCGCCGATGCAGAGCCGGCAGCGACGGATGAAGCCATGCGCGAAGACGCACGCAGTCTCGGCATTGAGCCGCTATTCGTGCGCGGTGCCTCCGACGGCGTGTAGCCCCGATGCGCGCCGCCAAGGCGCGCGCCCTGGCCGACATGGAAAGCATGGAGCGCCCATTGACCGGGTCCAAACCATGTACTAATCATGTAATACCAGCTTCTTGCGAAGAGAATCACACACCATTTGCTCGTGTTTCTTGCCTTTCAGAGCGGACAGAGCCACTATTCGTTCACTGCGGACATGGAGTCGTCGTCGTGGAGATTCGGCGTTTTCTTGCGGGCGTGGCTCTGCTCGTCGCGCAAGCTGCGCAAAGTCAGCAGCAGTGTCAGTATTGCGCAGCGCACCAGAACTGGGAGAATTGGACGGAACCGGCCCTGACCATTGCCTTCCCGTTCGCTGTCGTCGACGACTCGACGACAACCTTCTGGGCATCGACGTTCCAAGCAGGCTACATCGGCGTCCAGACTCTTGACTCCGCGGAGCAAAAGCGCGTGCTGTTTTCGATTTGGGACGCACAGGATTCGAGACGCGGGGACCCGGACACCTATTGCCTGACTTTCGGCGGAGAGGGAGAAGGGCAATCTTGCAGATCGGACGACTTCAAGTGGCGGGCGGGCGTGCTTTACACGGCTCGCGTGGAGTTTCGGGGCTCTTGGGTTCGAGGCTCCTTGTCCGGTGGCGGCGACACGTTGGTTCTTGGCGACATCCGCGCCAGCGAGCTTTCGGATCTGGGAACGAGAGCGAGCAGCTTTATCGAACAGTTCGGCTTCGGAGTGACCTGCGACACGGCACCCATCGCCAGCGCCATCTTCTATTCGCCACGGGTGGGCGGCAACGCCATCGCCGCGGCGTCGGAGTTCTTCTACGAGGAGTGTCCGCGGGGGTTTGTAACCTCCCAAGGCGACGGCACCTACGTCCGATTCGGCGGCTTCGATAGCACGCTGTCCAGAGCGGATGATGAACGAATGGCGGCGCTGCTTCGTTCGGAAAGGACGGAGCGAACAGTCCCTTACCTCTTGTCGGCATCTCACCCGCGCCGACACTCGTTCGTACGGATCGTCAACCGCTCGGCGCTCGCCGGGGCGGTGGATTTCAGAGCCTTCGATGACGCGGGTAGACGCTCGGATGCGTTGACGCTGGCCGTAGGCGCGGACGAAGCGGTTCACTTCACCTCGTCGAATCTCGAGTCGGGGGCCGAGGAACGTGGCTTGCTCGGCCGTACGGGTTCGGGCGAGGGCGACTGGCGGCTGGAACTCAGCAGCCGCTTGGATTTCGACGCGTTGTCCTATGTCCGCACATCGGACGGTTTCTTGACGGACACGCACGACGCAATCCGGCTAGGCGAGCAGACCGGCCGCATAGCGACCTTCAACCCGGGTAGCAACGCGAACCAGGTGAGCCGCCTACGGCTGATCAACCCCGGCGAGGAAGCCGCCTCGGTGACCATCCGAGGGACAGACAACAGGGGCAGGCCGGGCGCCAGCGAGGTATCGTTGTCGCTTGATGGCGGAGCAACGCGAGAGATCACCGCCCGGCAACTGGAAGAAGGCGCAGCCGGCATTGCGGGAATGCTCGGAGACGGCGCGGGCAAGTGGCGCCTGGAGGTGGAATCCGAGCAGGCTATCTTGGTGGTACACCTTCTCGAGAGCCCCACGGGCCACCTGAGCAACCTTTCAGCGGTGCCGAAACCACCGTAGGCGGTAGTCGCGTGTTGCGCTTCGTGCGCCCTTTCGACACTTCCGACACCTCGTCGCGTTTGCGTCTACTCGCCGCGCAGTGCCGTGGTGATCGGCAGCCGCGCCGCCCGTACTGCAGGAAACAGCCCGCCGATCAGTCCGAGCAGCAGTGCCCAGGTCATGCCGCTTTGGATGAGTTCGGGGGTCACGGCGAAGTCGAAGGCGACTTGCGAGAACGAGACGTTGTTCAGCGTCGATGCTGTGAAGCCGTCGAACACGAGGTAGGCGACGCCCGCGCCGAGTACGCCGCCGAGCAGGGCGAGGGCGAGCGACTCGATCATCACGGAGACCACCACCGGCAACCCGCCGAAACCCAAGGCGCGCAGCGTCGCGATTTCCACGGTGCGGGTCACGACGGCGGTGTACATGGTGTTGAGGGCGGCGAATACGGCGCCGATGGCCATGATGGTCGCCACTGCGGTGCCGAACATCTCGATGGTGGCGGTGAGATCCTCGGACTGGGAGGCGAAGAATGCCTGCTCGGATTGCACGGTGAGGTCGAGGCGCGGGTCGTCTTCGATCCGCCGCGCCAGTTCGTCGATGCGCCCCGGGGAGTCGACGCGGAGGCGAAGGGAACTGGCGAATCCCTCCACGCGAAAGGAGGATTGCGCGACGATCAGGTCCATCCACAGCTCGGACTCGTAGGCCGAGCCGTCGGCCTCGAAGATTCCCACCACGGTGAGCTCCGCCTGCCGCAGGCGAACGGTATTGCCTACGTCGATGCCGGCGAATTCGGTGTGGGCGCCGCGGCCGGCGATCAGCTCGGCCTTGCCGGGCTCGAAGTTGCGACCCTCGACGATCTTGACCTCGTCGCGCAGCTCGAAAGCGGCTTGCGCGACGCCGCGCACGATCAGGTTGGCGTCCGAGCCGGTGGCGCGTTTCGGGACATCGGCCACCACGTAGAGCTCGGGACTCGACAGCAGGACGCCGGGCATGGTGGGAATCACGGTTCGCCCGTCCATCGAAATGCCGCTCGACAGTTCGCTCGTCGAGCCGCCGCGCAGCACGATGGCGCGGTCCGGTTCGCCGCCGCGGTCGAGGGTGCTCTTGAAGCCGGCGCCCATGGCGAGGATGGCGATCAGCACGCCGACTACGCCGCCGATGCCGACCACGATCACCGACGAACTGCCGAGTCTGGACGGCAGATTGCGCAGATTCATCAACGTGATCTCGAGGATCTGTCCAAACATCGGTTCAGCTCCTGCGCAGCGCGTCGGCGATGGCGAGGCGATTAGCGGACCAAGCGGGACCAGCGCCCACGACGATGCCGAGCAGTACGGCAAGACCGGCGCCGATGGCCGCCACTTCCCAAGACACGGTGAAGCCGCCGAAGTTGGCCATGCTCATCGCCGCGTCGATGCCCGGTGCCGCCAGCACGCTGAGGGCGATACCGAGAAAGCCGCCGAGGGCGCACAGGAGCTCGGACTCGCCCAGCACCACCAGCGCCACCTTGAGATTCGAGAAGCCAACCGTCTTCAGCACGGCAAGTTCCGGAATGCGCTCGCGCAGCGCCTGGCTCATGGTGTTCGCGGTGAGCAGCAGGATGGTGAAGAACACGGCCGCCAGAATGCCGGTCGTTATCAAGCCGATGTCGCCGAGCTGCGCCGCGAAGGAGCGGCCGAATTCGTCCTCGGTGGCCGACTTCACGGGATTCACCGAGTTCTCGAACTGCGCGTCGATGGCGCTCGAAATCTCCGGGGCGCGGTCCGGGTCGCTGATACGCACGGTCCACCAGCCGACCGAACCCTGGCCAAATTGCCGCGCTTCGTCGAAGTAGTCGAAGTGGAAGAGGAATACCGGCGGCGGTCCGGCCTCCGTGTCCGATGTATACGAACCCACCAAATCGAACTGCCACAGCCTCGTTCCGTCGCGCAGCGGGTAGATGTCGGCCTCGATGGGGATCCTGTCGCCGATCTGCCAGCCGTATTGTTCGAGCAGGCTGGCGGGCGCGACGGCGCCGGTGCGCGTGTTCTCGAAAGCGTCCAGTTGGGCAGGATCGATCACGTACTCGGGGAACATCTCGAAGTAGCTGCGCGGCTCGACCGGATACTTGGGGAAGAAATTGCGCGGGTCCTGGTAGTTGCCGCCGAACCAAGTCATGTGCGTGATCGCTTCGACGCCATCCACGGCGAGGATCTGCGAACGCTGGCTCGTGGGCAACGTGTCGATGATGGAGTACTTGGCGGTCACTACGAGCCGGTCCACCCCGCTCATGTCGCTGACCCCCTGCTCGAACCAGACGGCGATGGTGCGCAGCACGGTGAACAGGAGAAAGGCGACCAGCAGCGAGAAAATCGTCAAGTAAGTGCGCACGGGGCGACGCTGCAGATTCGCCCAAACCAGCCCTATTGCGCTCATTGCACTGCCTCCGAATTCCGGCCCCGCCGTCTTGCGTTGTCCCTGGCGTACAGTTCGCGCAGCGAACTGTCAACGCGCCGCCTCGCGGCACGCCTCATGCCGCCACCTCCGTCACCAACTGGCCCTTGTCCAGATGCAGGATGCGCTTGGCATGCTCCGCGGCCTTCGGGTCGTGCGTCACCATGATGATGGTCTTGCCGTGATCCCGGTTCAGGATTTCCAGAAGCTCCAGAATCTGCTCCGCGGTCTCGCGGTCCAAGTCGCCGGTGGGTTCGTCGCAGACCAGGATGGGCGGGTCGGCGACGATGGCGCGGGCGATGGCGACGCGCTGCTGCTGGCCACCAGAGAGTTCGCCCGGCTTGTGCTTGGCACGGTCTTCGAGGCCGACGATCTGCAAAGCCGTCTCCGCATTCCTGCGCCGCTGCTTGCCGGACAGCTTGGTGAGCAGCAGCGGCAGTTCGACGTTCCGCCGGGCGTTCAGCACCGGCAGCAGGTTGTAGAACTGGAAGATGAAGCCGATATTCGCCGCGCGCCACTGCGCCAGGGCGCGGCTGCCCAAGCCGTTCAAGTCCTGCCCCGCCACGGCGACGCCGCCGCTGGTCGCGTAGTCGATGCCGCCGATGATGTTGAGCAGCGTCGTCTTGCCGCTGCCCGACGGGCCCATCAAGGCCAGAAAGTCGCCTTCAGGCACCGCGAGGTCGATGCCGAGCAGCACATCGACGGTCTCCCGTCCCTTGGTGAAGTTCTTGTGGACTTCATTGAGGTCGATGATGGTGGTCATTGTTCCTCCGTTGGCGTCGCCGGCCGGATGCCTTCAGAATCCGTGCCAGATGCGGCGAGCCATTCGTAATTCGTTGAAAACCAAGTTGTTTCTACTGCTCATGATAGAGCGTTCGAGCCTTGCGCGGCCCATCACGCCACATGTTGGCGGGACTCGCCGCTGCCCGTCCGCCGCGTCTGCGGGTCAACGCGCGACCGAGACCGCGGCGCCATCGCTCAATCCAGCGGGCAGTTCGGCGACGCGGGCGACGATGCGTTCGCCGCTGTCGAGTCCCGCGGTGATGCGAATGCGCGAACCTTGGCGCTCGCCCACCGTTACGTCGCGCCATGCCAGCATGCTGCGGTCGTCGGGAGCTTCCTCCACCACCCAGACGTAAGGGGCGCCGCCGCTGCGCCCTACCGCCGCCTGCGGCGCGAGCACGTATTTCTCCGCCACCTCTGCGGTGCGCTCTTGGGCTTCGTCGCCGGGTTCGAGGAAGGCCACCTTGACGCCCATGTCCGGCAGGATGCGCGGGTCGCGTTCCTTGAAGCCGATGCGAACGCGCACGGTGGCCTTGTTGCGATCCGCGGCGGGAATGGTCGCGATCACTTGCGCTGGAATGCGGTAGTCGGGGTAGGCGTTCAGCGCGACGGTCACCGGCTGGTCTGGATAGACGCGGTTGATGTACGCCTCGTTGACGTCCACCTCCACTTCCAGCGAGTCCATGTCCACGATGGTGCAGATGCCGGTGCGGGTGAAGCCGCCGCCGGCGGAGATCGGCGAGATCATCTCCCCCGGCTGCGCGGCCTTGGCGATCACCACGCCGCCGAACGGGGCGCGGATTTCCATGTCGTCGAGTTCCTGGCGTTGCACCTCGAGGGAACGCTCGGCCACGGCGATGTCGCGGCCGAAGCGCTCGTGGCGGGCGCGCAGCCCTTCGACCGCCAAGGTCTGCCGGTCGAGCTCCGCCTGGCTGGCGAGGTTCTCTTCGGCGAGCTTGGCGGTTCGCTTGAGGTCCAGGGCCGCCTGCCGGATGTTCACTTCGATCTCAGCGAGCGTCGCCTTCGAGGCCGCGAGCTGCGATTCGGCCAGCGCGAGTCGGGCGTTCGGGATGCTGGCGTCGAGCGTGGCAAGCAGTTCGCCCTCGGCCACCGTCATGCCTTCCTCGATCAGCACTTCGACGACCTTGCCGGTGGTCTTGGAACTCACCGTGGCCTGGCGCCGGGCCACCACGTAGCCGGTGGCGTCGAGCACGCTGCCTTCGGATGCGGCGGCGGTCGCGGCACGAACGACCACGGTCTGCACTTCCGGCACCCCGGCGGGCAGGTACTGCCTGCCGAAAGCCCAGGCGACGAAACCGAGTCCGCCGACCACCGCGATGGCGATGAACCACTTGAGCGGTCGCAGCGGCCGGGCCGGGGCGTCGCGGTCGATCTTGAGTTCGTTCAGAAGAGCCTTCTTGTCCGCCACTTCCTTTAGGTCGCCGTAGGGCGCGCCTTGTTCGGGGGGGCGGCGTACTCTACCACCTCCCGCCCACGCCCCGCCGAACGCGGATGCTCATGCTCAGGCGGCGAGGGCGTAGCCCGGATCCGCCAAGGCGTTGAACTCGTGCAGGATGCGCGCCCCATCCTCGTGTTCGAGAATCACGTCCCGAACGGCCTCGTGCAGGCGCTCGGCGGCGAGGCGCGGCTGATCCACCGTCGCCCATTTGAGGAGGCCTTTCCAGAATCGATCCACCAGCACTGCGCCGGGCATGGTGCCGCCGTCTTCGGTCTTCACGGTGAGCTCGCGGAACTCGCCGATGTAGAGGCGCAGCGACTCCACGTGGATCTCCTCGTCCGTGCGGATGCGTTCGACGATCTCCGCCGCCTCCAGCGCCTCGTCTTCGCGACCGGGGAACAGGCCCGGCGTGCGGAAAGTCTCCTGCGAACTCGCGAAGCCGATCTCGGCGCGGAACTCGATCAGGAGCAGGTTCATGAGAAAGCTGAGCGCCATCTCGAAGGGCTGCGGGATCTCCGGCATCCAGCGCTGCTGCTCGGCTTCGGGCCGAGCGATGCTGCCCGGCGGCTCGACATCGGGATGCGCGTCCGGGCCGAAGGCGAGGTCCCGGGCCGCGAACCACATCACGTCGTGGCCGCCGATGCCCTTGTCCGGCTCGCCGCCCTCGTCGATGCCGTGCGCCTTCAAGAGGCCCTTGCGCATGTGGCCCAGGGCCATGCCGCCGATGTCCTCCTCGACGATGGCTTCGAAGTCGGGAAACGGGATGTCGGCGATCATCCGCCCGCGGCCTTCGATCTTGCCGGTGATGGTGAGGCCGTTCCAGAACGGGCGGGTGACGCCGCTGGCGATCAAGAGCCGTTGCTGCGCCGGGTTCGGCACGCGCGGCCCGGTCAGCAGCGAGGAGTCCGCATCGAGCAGATCGCCGCCGCGTTCGCGCAGCGCCGCGGTCCAGTTGTCGATGGCGAGGCGGCGCCCCTTGGAGCGCGGCGGAACGTAGCCGCCGTCGGCGTCGAAGCCGCCGTGCAGGCGCTGCTCGCCGATCAGGTGCGGGCGGGCGTAGTCGTGGTCCGAAAGCAGTTCGGCAGTGCTGAACCGCAGTTGTCGGTCGGCCATTGGGTGCTTGCTCCCGTGCTTGCGTCGCTCTGAGGAACGCAATTGAACCAGAAACCGGCGCGGGTGTACGGTTGGCGTGACTCTCGCAGGAGGCCTGTCGATGCGCCGTGTCCCGATGCTTCTTGGCTTCGCTCTGGCCACCGCGCAGGCGGGCGGCGCGGAAACTCTGCTCGCGAACGGCCAGGTGCTCACCATGCGCGCGGGTGCGCAATTCGAGGGCCTGGACCTGTTGGTGCGCGATGGCGCGTTCGTCGCCGACGCGCCCGGCGAGGCGGCCGAGGTGATCGACCTTGAAGGCCGCTACGTCATCCCGGGCCTCACGGAGATGCACGCCCACGTCCCCGCGCCCGATGGCGACGATGCCAGCTATCGCGACGATGTGCTGTTCCTCTGGGTGGCCAACGGCGTCACCCGGGCGCGCGGCATGATGGGCCACCCGTCGCACCTGCCGCTGCGCGATGCCATCGCGGCGCACGAGGTGCTCGGCCCTGCGCTCACCATCTCCGGCCCGTCCTTCAGCGGCGGCAGCGCCCGCGATCCGGCGGCGGTGCCCGATAGGGTGAAGGCGCAGAAGGAAGCGGGCTACGACTTTCTGAAGATCCACCCGGGGATGTCGGTCGCGGCCTTCGCGGCGCTTGCCGAGGCCGCGGCGGCCGAGGACATTGCCTTCGCCGGGCACATCACCGGCGCGGTCGGCCTCCTGCCGAGCCTTGAAGCGGGACAGCAGACCGTCGATCACCTCGATGGCCTCATCGAGACGCTGGTCGCCACCGAGCATCTGGCTAGGCGCATCGGCGGCTGGTTCGGCAACGATCTGGTACCGCATGTGGACGAGGCGCGGATTCCGGCGCTGATCGAAGCTCTCAAGTCTTCCGGCGCGGCCTTGGTGGCCACCGAGACGCTGCTCGAGAACGTCACCGGCGAGGTGGCGGAACTGACGGCCCGCGAGGACTTCGCCTACCTGCCGCCGAACCTGCGCCGCGGCTACGTGCGCTCGGTCGAGGGGAGCGCGCGGGGCTTCACGCCCGAGTCGGCGGCGACCTTCCTGAAACTCCGCAAGCGCCTGTTGCACGATGCCTACCGCGCCGGCGTCCCCGTGCTGCTCGGCGCCGATTCGCCGCAGATCTTCAACATCCCCGGCTTCGCCATCCATCGGGAACTCGCGGCGATGGTGGCCGCGGGATTGACCCCCTTCGAGGCGCTGACGACGGGCACCATTGCGCCGGCCCGCTTCTTCGACGCGGCGGACCGCTGGGGCAGCATCGCGCCGGGGCGGGATGCGGACCTCATCGTCCTGCGCGAGGATCCGCTCGCCGACATCGACGCCACGCGCAGCATCGACGCGGTGATGGTGCGCGGTCGCTATCTGGACCGGACGGAACTGGACGCGGGGCTGGCGGACATCCGCGCCCGCTACCGGTAGATGTGGATACTCCCGCCCGCGGTCGGCAAGTTACACTCGCCGCACTTGGAACCGGAGCACTCGACAAATGGCAATCGAAGAAGGCAAAGCCGCGCCGCTGTTCACCTTGAACGACGCCGACGGCAATCGCGTCGCGCTCAAGGACCTCAAGGGCCAGAACGTGGTCGTCTACTTCTACCCCCGCGACGACACGCCGGGCTGTACCAAGGAGGCGTGCGGCTTCCGCGACTACTGGCAGGAGATCCAGGACGCCAACACCGTCGTACTCGGCATCTCCGCGGACAGCGAGGCGTCGCACCGCAAGTTCCGCGACAAGTACGAGCTGCCGTTCACGCTGCTCTCCGACCCCGACCGCAAGGTGATGACCAAGTACGGCGCCTACGGCGAGAAGATGATGTACGGCAAGAAGACCATGGGCGTCATCCGCTCGACCGTGCTGGTGGGGCCGAACGGCAAGGTGGTGAAGCACTGGCGCCGGGTGGCGAAGGCCGCAGACCATCCGCGCAAGGTGCTCGAAGTCCTCACCGGCTGAGCGCTTGGTCCGTGGCGGCGAAGGCGCAGCGAGCGACGTCTGCCGCGGGCCGCTTCCGCATCGCCGCCGCGGCGCTGGCCGGAGCGCCCATCGGCTTCGCCGTCGGGGCGTATCTGGCGGCGCGGCGCTTCATCGCGCACCCGGAAGCCGGCGTGATCGTGCTCGGCTGCGGTCTGGGCGGCGCGCTGCTGGCCGCGGCCGCCATGGCGATCGCAGCGACCAGACTGCCGCCGAAGCAGGTGCGAATCGGCACCCTCATCGCCGGCGGCGCGTCGTTCGCGATCCTCGCCTACATGGTGCAGGACTACGTCGGCGAACGGCTGGAACGCTCGCGCGCCTTCGATGCGGCGTACCAACTCATGCCGCCGTTCGAACTGACCTTGGTCACCGAAGACCTGCGCCGGGACCCGTTCGCGGAGCTCGTCTACGACTCCGCGCTGGGCGACTACGTGACACTCCGGCCGCGCGGCTGGCGTTGTCGGGGCAAGGGCCGGCGCCAGGACGCCATGGCCCTCTACACGGCGCTGTCCGCGCTGCCGACGACGCCCGCGGACGGTCGCTGCGATGTCGAGGCCGTCTGGCGAGTTGAAGACGGCGAAGCGGCCGAAGCCTGCATCGGCGAAGGCCACGCGCTGCTCGGCGCGGCCGATGCGATGATCCACGAGACCGAGCGCAAGTCGTCCTGCCGCCGAGCAGGCGCAGCTGAGGGCTGAGCCGTGGCCGAGATCGACGGAACCGAAGCCCGTTCGCGCCTGCAGCGGCTGTGGAAGGGCACGCTGTTGGTCGCCATCGGCGCCGGCTACGCTCTCCTCGTCCTGCTGCTGTTCCTCGGCCCCGGCTGGCGAGCGGCGCTCTTGGCAGCGTTCCTGATCGTCGTGGCGCAGTTCTTCCGCTTCATCGCGAGCGATGTGGACCGCGTCGGCTGGACGCTGTCCCGCGCGTCGGAGGCTGCGCCGGCGGACGCAGAGCGCTTGCAGCGGCGGCTGCTCCGCCTGCTGTTCGCGCTGGCGCAGGCCGTCAACGTGGCGCTGGTCGTGCAAGCCCTCGTGGCGGTCGGCACCGAGGCGGCCGTTGCCGCGGCGGTCGGCCTTGCGCTCGTCGAGACGCTCTACGCTCTGGTCCGGCGCGCCAACAGACGCGCCGAGTTCGACGCCGCCAGCTATGGTCTCGCGGATGGCTTGCGGTTCAGCGACAGCGCCCGTGAGGCGCGCATCGAACGCAAGCTCGCACGGCTGGCGGACATGGCCGACGCAGGGCGGATCTCCCGCAAGGCCTACGACGACGCTTGCGACCGATACCGCGTACGAGCGGTCATGGGCGACTCGCCTTAGGCAACCGCGTTCGCGCATCCAGGATCAGCAGCTGCCCGGGGCCATCGCTGGATGGGTGCTGAATCACTACCTCGTCGCTGCCGTCCCGGTCCAGATCCATCAGCAGCGCATTGCGTTCGTTGCCGGGAATGGGGACGCGCAGGCTGATGGGCTGCGCCGCCAAGGGTTCGGGTCCTGCGCTGCCGAGGAAGACTCGCAGTTCGTCCCAGCGTTCTCCCGTGAGCAGGTCCGAGCGGCCGTCGCCGTTCACGTCGCCGACGAGCACGGTGGGGAACTGCGGCCCGCGCCTGTCGAGCGGCGCGAAGCGCGTGCGCACCCGGCCCTGCCAGTCGGGCTTGGCCGGATAGCCGCCATCGCGGAAGCCGTACAGGGAGAGTTCCATGGAGATGGAGTTGGCGGCCATGGCGCGCACCATGCCGCCCAGGCTGGTGTTGACGGCGGACATGGCGGTGTCGATGAGGCCGTCGCCATCGTAATCGAGGAAGCGCTGCGCGGCGTAGCCCCAGGGCTGGCCGCCGCTCGACTTGCCCGGCGCTTGGACGCTGGTGTCGGGCTTTGCCGGAAACGTGGTGCCGCCGGGCGTAGGGCGGCCGAGATGCACATCGTATCGACCGCGCAGGCGCAACGGGCTGCGGCCCGACACGGTGAGGGTGATGAGGTCGGCGATGCCGTCGGCGTCGAGGTCCCGGAAGCCGTGCAGGATGGTGTGCTCGTCGCGCCGGCGCAGGCCCAGCAGCAGCGACGCCACGCTTGCGTCGCCGAACTGGAAGGCGAGGCCGTAGGCGCCGTCGAAGTGGAAGGCCACGTCGGCGACGAACTCCCCGGGCTCTGCCGCGAATCCGCCTGCGGCGTCCTGGCGGTAGAGCAGGAAGCCCTCGCCGGCCCAGAACGCGAGGTCTTGGCGGCCGTCGCGGTCGAAGTCCAGACGGTGGACGCGGGCCAGGTACCAAGGCGTGTTCTGCGCGTCAATGCCCACTTCGCGGTAGGTGCGCTTGTCGCCGTAGGCCTTGGCGTCCAGGAACGGTTCCTCGACGCCCACCTTCATCGGTTCGCCGAACGTCCCTTCCGGCGACTGGATGGAGAGCCAGAAGCCGCCCTGGTCCGGCAGCAGCAGGTCGTCGCGGCCGTCGTCGTTGAGGTCGCGGGCGATGTCCAGGTGCGGGATGCCGGCGTCCTCGCCGCTGCGGAAGCCGGTCGTCAGCGCGATCAGTGGATACTCCGCGCCCATGTCCGGGTCGAACCAGTGGAAGCCGTCGCGCCGGTACGTGATGAGCCGGTCCTGGCCGCGGATGCGGGCGATGTCCACGAACAGGACGCCGGGGTCGAGAGTGGCGTCGACGGTCCTGTGCCAGTCCGGGCCCGCGAGGATCAGCAGTCGCGCTCGGCCAGCGCCGTCGGGGGTTACGCCGAGCACAGCGAGCTGGGCAGAAGCGGCGCCGTCCAGCCAGCCGGGCAGGACGATCTGGTGGCCGGCGGGCGGCGTTTCGGTCTCGAAGATGTCGAAGCCCGTGGTCTCCCCCGGCCCGGCGAAAGCCGGGCCGCGCTCGGCGAAGACCCGGCCGCTGGCGAAGGCCAAAGCGAGGAGCGTCAATGCAATCCTGTGGCGGTGCTGCATCGCATCCTCCTTGACGGGCGGCGGGAGCATTCGCGCTGCTGCTCCGGGTGTCAAGCGCTCGACTCGCCGCAGCGAATGGGCTACGTTGCGCCCTGACCTGCGCGCAGGCGAACCAAGGAGCCTCATGAAATTCGGCATCTTCTACGAGCATCAGCTGCCCCGCGACTGGCAGCCGGACAGCGAGCACCGGCTGCTGAAGAACTCCCTTGAGCAGATCGAACTGGCGGACAAGCTCGGCTTCGACTACGCCTGGGAAGTGGAGCACCACTTCCTGGAGGAGTACTCGCACTCCTCCGCGCCGGAGGTCTTCCTCGCTGCCGCCAGCCAGCGTACCGAGCGCATTCGGCTGGGCCACGGCATCGTGCAGATGACCACCAACCACCCGGCGCGCGTCGCGGAGAAGATCGCGACGCTGGACCTGGTCTCCGACGGGCGCGTGGAACTCGGCCTCGGCGAGGGCGCATCGGTGACGGAACTGCACCCGTTCAACCTGCGCTTCCGCGACAAGCGCGACGTGTGGGAAGACGCGGTGCGCTGCACCCTGCCGATGTTCTGGAACCACGGCTGGGCGTACGACGGCGAGTTCTTCAAGTTCCCGCTGCGCGCCGTGGTGCCGAAGCCGCTGCAGAAGCCGCATCCGCCGCTGTGGGTGGCGTGCTCGCAGCTCGACACCATCAAGTACGCGGCGCATCGCGGCATGGGCTCGCTGTGTTTCAAGTTCGTCAGCCTCGACGCCGCCCGCGCCTGGGTGAATGCCTACTACAACACCTTCACGCGCAATCTGGAGAAGCTCGAGGATTACCAGACGAATCCCAACATCGCCGTGGTCGCCGGCTTCATGTGCGCGCCGACGGACGAGGAAGCGTGGGCGAAGGCGGACGGCTGGACGTTCTTCCAGTTCGCGCTGCAGCTATACAACAAGGAAGGGCCGTTCGAGCCCGGCACCATGAACTTCTGGGAGCGCTATCAGGAGTGGAAGCAGACGCCCGCCGGCCAGAAGCGCTCCGGCAGCGAGCTCATCGGCTCGCCGGACACGATTCGCGAGCGTTTGCAGGAGCTCGAACGCGCCAACGTCGATCAGGTGATTCTGCTCAACCAAGCCGGCAAGAACACGCACGAGGACATCTGTTCAAGCCTCGAACTCTTCGCCCGGGAGGTGATGCCGGAGTTCCACGCTCGCCATGCGGAGCAGGAGGCTTGGAAGGCCGCGGTGCTCGCCGGCGAGATCGAGCTGGAGGACATCGATACGGAGCCGTTCAACTTCGCCGCGCGCGGCAAGCCGAAGCTGCCGTCGAGCAAGGAGAAGCGCAACATGGTCTCCGGCGCGGCTGGCCGTCCGGCCGCGCAGTCCGTGGCGTAGCTGCCGTGCGTGGCCGCCTCGCGCCGGAGTTCTTCGGCCTGCCTGCCGAGGATTTGCGCAGCGGCGCGTACTCGGACAAGTACTTCGTGCGCACCCGCGACGTGCTGCGCGCCGACGGCCACGATCCGCGCGTCCTCATGCAGGTGTTCTGCAAGGCCAACGCGCTGCTCGCGGGGGTGGACGAGGCCATCGCCATCCTCAAGCTGGCGGATGATTGGCCCGCTCTCGCCGTGCGAACGCTTGCCGATGGCGCCACGGTGGAACCGTTCGAGACCGTGATGACCATCGAGGGGCGGTACGCGACCTTCGCGCATCTGGAGACGCTCTATCTCGGCGTTCTCGCCCGGCGCACGCGCGTCGCCACGCAAACGCGGCGCGTGGTGGAGGCGGCAGCGCCCAAGGATGTGCTGTTCTTCCCCGCGCGGCACGATCATTGGGCAGTGCAGCCGGGCGATGGCTACGCGGCGCATCTGGCGGGTGCCGCGGCGGTTTCGACCGATGCGCAAGCCGCGTGGTGGGGCGGCGCCGGTCTCGGCACCGTGCCGCATGCAGCCATCGCGGCCTATGGCGGCGACACGGCGCTGGCGGCGGGGAAGTTCGCGGAGCATCTCCCGGAATCCGTGCAGTTGGTGGTGCTGGTGGATTTCGAGAACGACAGCGTGAAGACCGCCCTTGAAGTCGCCCGAGCACTCGGTGCGCGGCTCTACGGCGTGCGTCTGGACACCTCCGGCACGCTGGTGGACAAGAGCGTGGTCGGGCAGATGGGCCAGTTCGACCCGCGCGGCGTCAACCCGATGCTGGCGAGGAACGTCCGCAGCGCCTTGGACGACGCCGGGTTCGAGCATGTGCGCATCGTCGTCTCCGGCGGCTTCGGCGTGGACAAGATTCGGCGTTTCGAGGAAGAGGGCGTGCCGGTGGATGCATACGGCGTCGGCTCGTCGCTGGTAGCCAATCATGGCGACTTCGACTTCACCGCGGACATCGTGGTCGCGGACGGCAAGCCGGCCGCCAAGGTGGGTAGGATGCTGCGCCCCAACCCGCGTTTGAAGCCGTTGGAGGCCTTGTGAGAGTTTTCTGGGACGTGGACACGCAAGTGGACTTCATGCTGCCGCACGGCGAGCTCTACGTGCCGGGCGCCGAGACCATCATCGACAATCTGGCGAGCCTCACCCGCTTCGCCCGCAAGCAGGGCATCCGCATCATCGGCAGTTCCGACAGCCACGATCCGGCGGACGCGGAACTCTCGGCCGAGCCGGATTTCCAGAACACGTTCCCGCCGCACTGCCTGCGGGGCACTCCCGGCCAGGCGCGGATTCCGGAAACGACCTTGGACGGCGCCCTGGTGATCGAGCCGGAGGACGGTTCAACCGAAGTGCTGCAACGCTTGGCCGACCACCACGGCGACATCCTTTTCCACAAGCGCTTCTTCGACGTATTCACCAATCCGAACGTCGGCCCGGTAATCGAAGCGCTCGCCGTCACCGAGGTCGTGCTCTACGGCGTCGCCCTCGACGTCTGCAACCGCTACGCCGTAGAGGGCCTCCTCGCTCGGCATCCAAACATCGCTGTGACCGTGGTGACGGACGCCGTGCGAGCCATCGACCAAGAGCGCCGAGGTGCGCTCCTCGAAGATTGGCGAGAACGGGGCGTCAACCTTGCGACTACGACGGAAGTGCTGCGGCGATAGGCTGTGCGGATCCCGACGGCGATGAAGACGGTGTTTGGTGGCGACCACTAGGAGCGTGGTTCGGCGGACCGTGCGGGCGGTTGTCGTGTCCTTCCTCGCGGGGCATGGCGCTGGGATGGCGTTGGGCGTCCTGTTGGCGGCGTTGGACTTCTCCACGGCGTTCGGAACCGGCGGCGTACAAGGCGGTCACGTTCGCCGTCGGTGTAGTGGCCGTCGTCGTGCCTTTCGTCGTGTTCCCGTTCCTACGGCGGCACTACGTGCTGCGTGGCGTCGCACCGAGGAACTCCAGCGAGTAAAGGACGCTCCTTGAGAGGCTCTACCCCAACCCACCGCCCCCGCCAGCGATGCTCAATCGCTTGACGCTCCGGCGACGGTGCATGAGTTCAGCACGGGCGGTGTAGAGGCGGGGATGTAGCTATGCACATGTGGACTCCATTGGTGGTACGGTCAGCGGATGAAGACCATACAGATGACGATGGATAGCGAGTTGATCGCGCGTGTTGATGCGCGGGTGAAGCGTCTGGGCACGACGCGATCGGCGTTTGCCAGGGAAGCCTTGCGCGACGCGCTCAGGCGCCTCGATGAGCGGGAACTTGAGGAGCGGCATGTCGCCGGGTACCTACGCCATCCGGTGAAGGCGGACGAGTTCGATGGGCCGGAGGCCGATCACGCGTGGGGCGACGAGGCGTGGGGTGCTGACTGATGCTACGCGGCGAGGTTCGCTGGTACCGGTTCGCTTCGCCCGACAAACGTCGCCCCGTCGTGGTGCTTACCCGTAGCTCGATCATTCCGCGTTTGGGAGAGGTGACGGTTGCGCCCGTTACTGCTCGCATCCGGGACATACCAAGCGAAGTGGTCTTGTCTCAGGGCGACGGGCTTGCGCGCGATATCACCCGCCGGACGGCATCATCTGGCCGTGGATCACCAGCCGCCACCAGATCGTGCGCCAAGTCGGCGATCTGGCCCCGATCGTCTCCATCAGCTGGCTCACCGGCGCTTCGACGTTCTGGGTCGATCCGCTGTACGTTCGCGACCATCCGTTCTACAAGGTGCTCACGCCGCGCTATGCGCGCTATCAGCGCGACCGGCACGCCAGCGACCAGGCGCTTGTGCTTTGGTCCGCGGGCAACCAGCCACGAGGTGTTGACGCCGCGCTACCTTCGCTTCCAGCGCGACCGGAGCGCTGGCGAGCAGGCGCTCCTGGTGTGGGGCCGCGGGCAACGTGCCGCTGGCCGCTGGCCCTTGGACCGATGGCGCGGCTGTGCCGTCCGTGAGCGAACGGCAGCTTCGGGCGCTGAGCGGCGGCGAAAGCGGGCTTGCGGATCTGCTGCTGACGGTCGAGGAACGCGCCGGCCTATCGGCTGCCGAGGCATTGCGGCGCGCCGAAACGGCGCTTGCGGCGCTCAAGCGACGCTGGTTGATGGTGATCGCCGTGCCGGACGCGGTGGACACCCCGAAGAGGTACGGGGAGGAGCACAGCGGCTGCGCCTTGTCCGCGCCGACCGACGCGAATGCGGCTGACGGCCTTTGCGGCGTCGCTTGGACCATGACGGCGTCGGCACGTTGCGGCTTTGCCTCGGACTGGTGCGTGGGCGTCGGCCCGAGTTGGGGCGGCGTATGGCTCGACGAAAGAAACGGCCCGGAGCGAACGGGGGGTCATGAACAGGGCCCCTACCGAACGTCGGAAGCCACGGCGTCGGCTTCCGGCGCGGTTGCTGTGCTGTTGCAGGCCTATCGCGACGCGGACGGTCGCCTGACCGTGCCGGCGGGCACCGTCCTCAAGCGGCTCCATGCCACGGCGAGGCGCGACGTTCTGGATCGTACGGTGGACACTGGCAGCCTTGTGTGGACAACGCCCCGCATTGTGCTGCGACGCGAGGAGGTGCTGATCCGATCGCTTCTCTATTGGGCTGGGGCGAGCGACGACGACCTGCGCGAACTCATCGACACGGCGCGCAGGGACCTGAACGGCTCCGGCACGGATGGCGATGACGAGCGTCCCGACAAGGGCGACCGGCTGCGGGTTTTGAACCGGTTAGTGCCTTGGCTTGCGACATGGGACCTCGACCAGATCGGCGACATCCTGAACGCCGCCGAGGCCGACCCCGCCGTGGCCAGGGGCCTGCTGGCGCAGTTGATCCGCCAGGTCGAGTGGATCGACGAGCAGCTGCGCCGGCGCGGGCGCGACAAGAACACGGCGACCGAGGAAGACGTGCGCCAGATCTCGATCACCTCCCTCATCGGGCATGGGCTGATCGACCTCAAGGCGGCGACGGATCCGGCCCGCTGACCGCTCTGCGGGCACGCCCTTGCACCGAGCGCGTTCGTTCAGCCTTGGTTCACCTTGACCGGCGGATGATGCCGCCCGCGTCGGGCTACTGCCGCGGCGCGGCTCATCAACCGTTCGGATGCGCGGACAGCGGCGGGATTCGCTACGCTGTTGCGCAAGGAGGAATCGAATGCACGAATCCACGCTCCAGGCGCTGTCGGCGAACTTGCCGACTGCGCGATGTCTGGCGCTCTGCGCCGCCTTGTTGCTGGGCCTCGGTGCGGACGCTGCGTCCACGTCGGGCCAGGACGCCGCGGCCGTAGCTGTGGATAGCCACGTCCCGGTGCCGCTCTTCGTGTCGGGCACGGACCCCGACCGCCACGGATTCGTCCGCGTCATCAACCGATCGAACCGCGACGGCACCGTTAGCATCCACGCGATCGACGAGGCGGGCAGGCGCTTCGGGCCTGTGGATCTCGCGCTGCGCGCCGGCGCTGCGCGGCAATTCAGCTCCGCCGACCTCGAGTGGGGCAACGCGGCCAAGGGCCTGCCGGGCATCGGCGCGGGCCACGGCGATTGGCGGCTGGAACTGGCGACCGATCTCGACATCGGCGCACTGTCCTACGTGCGCGCCGCCGACGGCTCCGTGACTCGCGTCGACGGCACCGTCGCCATAGCGCAAGGCAGCCTTTGCGAAATCGGCTTCTTCAACCCGGCGAGCAACACGCGCCAAGTGAGCATGCTGCGTCTCGCCAATGCCGGAGCCCAAGACGCCGAAGTGGCGGTGTCGGGGGTCGATGACCGCGGCCGGGCGGCGCCTGATGGCGAGGTGTACCTGACGGTGCCCGCGGGCCAGTCGCGCAGCGTCGGGGCCAACGAGCTGGAGCGGGGCGGCGCGAGCTTGCGCGGCCGACTCGGCGACGGCGCCGGCAAGTGGCGCCTCTCGGTGTCCGCGGACGAGCCCGTCGAGGTGACCAATCTGCTCAGCAGCCCCGGCGGCGCCCTAGTCGTCGCATCGACCTGCGAAGAGCCGCAGCAAGCTGGCAACGTAGTGATCGACCGCGCGCAGTCGGTCGGCACGGGCCAGTGGGGCAGCGACGCCTACGAACTCGTCGATGCGGCTATCGAAGGCGATGCGCTGATCGCGACCGTGTCCTACGGCGGCGGCTGCCGCGACCACGAGTTCACCCTCGTTCTGGCCGACACGTTCATGATGATGGACCCGGTTCGGCTGCAGGCGACGCTGGCCCACGAAGCGAACGAAGACCCGTGCGAGGCGTGGCTGACGGAGAAGCTGACGTTCGACCTCGCCGCGGTGAAGGCGCTGCACGGCGGCAGCGGCACCGTGGTGCTGCTGCTCTCCGTGGCGGACGGCAGCGAGATCGAGCTCACTTACGTGTTCTGAGCGGCCTGCAGGCAGGCGGCGCGGTCGGAGTGGCTGGCCGCGCACCCTGTCGGCTCCGCTTCGGGAGCAGCCCCAAACCAGAGTAATGTCAACCAAACTAGACTTTACTCATCAGTTTTTTGGAGTTAGGGTGATTTGACCCACGCCGCTGGCCTGCCAATCATGCTCAGCACCGTTCGACGCTACCTCGCTTCCCCCATGGCGGACGACCTGCGCCGCAAGATGGTCTTCCTGAGCGGACCCAGGCAGGTCGGCAAGACCACGCTGGCCATCCATCTGCTCGGCGGCGAGGGCGGACGGCACCCAGCGTACCTCAACTGGGACGATCCGCGCGTCCGGCCGGCCCTGCGCCGAGGCGAACTGCCGCCGGAGCAGGAACTGGTGGTGCTGGACGAGATCCACAAGTTCCCGCGCTGGCGCAATCTCGTCAAAGGGCTGTACGACACGCAGGGCGACCGCACCGCCTTCCTGATCACCGGCTCGGCGCGGCTGGACCACTACCGCAAGGGCGGCGACTCCCTGCAAGGGCGCTACCACCACTACCGCCTGCACCCGTTCTCGTTGCCGGAGTTGGGAGGCGCCCCTTCGCCGGGGGACATGGAAGCGCTCCTCAAGTTCGGCGGGTTCCCGGAGCCGCTGCTCGCCGGCAGCGAACGCGCCTGGCGCCGTTGGCAGCGAGAGCGACTGGCCCGCGTGGTGTACGAGGATCTCCGCGACCTCGAGAACGTCCGGGAAGTGGCCCTCGTCGAGTTGCTCGTGGAGGCGCTGCCGGATCGCGTCGCCTCGCCCCTGTCCGTGCGCAGCCTCAGCGAGGACCTGCAAGTGGCGCACGCCACCGTCGAGCGCTGGCTGACGATTCTCGAGAATCTCTACGTCTGCTTCCGCATCCCGCCCTTCGGCGCGCCGCGGATCCGCGCGGTGAAGAAGGAGAACAAGCTCTATCTATGGGACTGGTCCCAAGTCGCCGAGCCCGGTGCGCGGTTCGAGAATCTGGTGGCCTGCCAGCTCCTGAAGTACTGCCACCACGTCGAAGACACCGAGGGGCACCGCATGGAGCTGCGCTTCCTGCGCGACACCGATCGCCGCGAGGTGGACTTCGTCGTCGTGCGGGACCGGCAGCCGCAGTTCGCCGTGGAGTGCAAGTCGGGCGACAAGTCGCCTGCCCGAGCCATCGGCTACTTCCGGCAACGAACGGACATTCCCGCCTTCTACCAGGTCCACATGGCTCGTGGCGACTACCAGAGCGCCGACGCGCGCGTGCTGCCCTTCGCCACGTTCTGCCGCGAACTGGCTCTGCCGTAGCGCTCGGCTGCGTGGCTCGAAGCGGCTACGTTCGTTCGCGCACCCGGCCGAGCAGCACCAGGCCGATCAGCAGCAGCGCGACCACGGACAGGATGCCGAGCCGCGAACTTCCCGTGAGCACGCCCGTGATCGCCACCAGCGACGGGCCGATGATGGCGGCGAAGCGGCCGAGCATGTTGAACAGGCCGAAGAACTCGCCGCTCTGCGCCGCCGGCACGAAGCGGGCGTAGAGGGAGCGCGACACGGCCTGCACGCCGCCCTGCACCAGGCCCACCACGGCCGCCAAAAGGTAGAACTCCAGCACCGAGGTCATGAAATAGGCGTGGATGGTGACGGCAACGTAGACCGCCACGCCGACATAGAGGGTCGGTTTCGGGCCGAATCGGCGCGCCGCGGCGCCGCACGCCAGCGCCGCCGGGAAACCGACGAACTGGGTGATCAGCAGCGCCACGATGAGGCTCTCGGCCGGGAAGCCCAGCGACAGGCCGTAGTCCACCGCCATGCGGATGATGGTGTGGACGCCGTCGATGTAGAAGAAGTAGGCGAGCAGGAACAGGCCGACCATCCTGTGCTCGCGGTAGGCGGCGAACGTGCGCAGCAGGGAACGAAGGCCGCCCAGCACCGCCGACGCCGCCGCGGCCGGACTCGGCGGCTCCGCCACATTGCGGAACAGCGGAATCGAGAACAGCGCCCACCACGCCGCGACGCTGAGGAAAGACAGCCGCACCGCTTCGCTTGCGCCGGATAGGCCGAACGTCCCCGGCGACAGCGTCATGGCGACGTTCGCCGCGAACAGCAGCCCGCCGCCGAGATAGCCGAGGGAATAGCCGAACGCCGAGACCTCGTCCAGCCGGTCTACGGGGCTGACGGACTTCAGCAGCGCATCGTAGAAGACGATGGCTCCGGAGAAGCCCACCGTCGCCAAGCCGTATACCGCGGCGGCCGTACCCCACTCGCCGGACCCAACGAACCAGAGCGCGGCGGTGGCCAGCACGCCCAGGCCCGTGAACGCGGCGAGATACTTCTTGCGGGCGCTGCCGTGGTCCGCGATGGCGCCGAGCACGGGCGCGCCGATCAGGAACACGGCGCTCGCCAAGGAGTTCGCGAAGCCCAGCCGCGCCGTGCTGGTGACGGCATCGGTGCCAGCGCTCCAGTACTCCTTGAAGAAGATGGGAAAGAAGCCCGCGATCACGGTGGTCGCGAACACCGAGTTGGCCCAGTCGTACAGCGCCCAGGAAAACACCGCCCGGTTGCGGAACAGTTCGCGGATTCTGCCCATGGTTCCCATCCCAGCGTCTCGGCGCGCGGTCGCGCCTGCAGAGCGCTCAGCCTAGCCGATCATGGCCGAGCGTGAAGCGCAGCGCGTGCGCCGGGAGAGAGGCCGGCGCGGTCTGTCCCGCATCGGGCTTGTCCCGCAGCGGGCGAAGATTGCGCTGCTTCGATCACTGCCGGCTGATCGACCATCAGGAAGCCGTCGGTGCGCGGTCGATGTCCTTCACGACGCCGGGGTCCGGCACGTCCACGAACCAGACATCGCTGGCGGCGACGATCTCGCGGGCGCCTTGGTCGCCTTCGATGCGCAGCAGCGCCTCGAAACTCGACCGCGGGAAGCCGATGGGATTGCCGGGATGGGCGTCGTAGCGGGGGCGGACAATGCGGTCTCGTTGCGCGCGCATGGAACGCACCAAGTGCCGCAGCGTACTGGCGGCCACGAACGGCATGTCGCCGAGGCCCACGAACAGCCCGGCGGCGCGGCGCATCGCTTGGACACCGGCGGCGAGCGACCGGGACTGGCCGAGCGCCGCATCGGGCGCCTCGATCACCCGCCCCGCCCCTTCCTCGACGAGGGTCGCAATGGCGGGCTCTCCTGGACGGATGACGACGCCGACTTCGGCAAACACCGAGCGGTACACCCCCAGCGTTCGCGCCAGCATCGGCACGCCATCTATGGGGTAGAGGCGCTTGTCGCTGCCGAAGCGCCGGGCGCTGCCGGCGGCAAGGATCAGTGCGGCAATCGGCGACCGCGGCACGCCGACTTCGCGCGCCTAGGTGGCCGCGACCGCCAGTTCCGCCAACGCGGCTCGCGCCTCCGCATCCTTGCGCTGGCGCACGGCGGTGATCTCGGCGACTACCGCCACTGCGATCTCCGGCGGCGTCTTGCTGCCGATGGGCAACCCGATCGGGGCTCGCAGGCGACCTATCTCCGCCGCGCTCAGATCCAGTGCCGCCAGCCGCTCGCGGCGCTTGGCGGAGGTGCGCGAGGAGCCCATCGCGCCGATATAGAAGGCGTCCGTCTTCAGCGCTTCCATCAGCCCCATGTCGTCGATGCGCGGGTCGTGGGTGAGGGCGACGATGGCGGAATACGGGTCGTTCGCCATGCGCCGCACGGCGTCGTCCGGCATGTCCCGCACCTTGCGCACGCCCGGCACCACGAAGTCCGCGAGCTGATCGGCGCGCGGGTCGCACACGACGACGTCGTAGCCGAGGGCCTGGGCCATCTCGGCCACGTAGGCGGACACCATGTTGGTGCCGATCACGAAGAGCTGGTACTGCGGGCCGTAGGTATGCACCAGCAGCCCGTCTTCGTGGCTGTAGTGGAACTCGCCGTGGCGCTCTACGTCGCGATGCGAGAACGCGCCGGAACGGACCTCGAGCGTGCGCTCGACGCAGGCCCGGCCGTCGACGCGCTGCACGAGGTGGTCGAAGTGGGCGTTGGTGGCGCTGTCCGGCCCGAGCGGCTCGATGACGATGTCCAGATGCCCGCCGCAGGGCAGGCCGAGCTGCTCGGCCTCCTCCTCCGTCTCGCCGTAGCGGAAGAACTGCGCGGCATCGCCCGCCAGTGCGCCACTGGTGAGCTTGTCGAGCAGATCGTCTTCCACGCAGCCGCCGGAGAGCGAACCCTTGAGCTGCCCGGCGCGATTGCAGGTGAGCAGCGAACCCACGGGCCGTGGCGACGAGCCGTAGGTCGCCACCACCGTCGCCAGCCAGCACGGCTCGTCCGCCGCGAGCCAGTCGCGCACCTGGCCGAGCACTTGTTGATCCACTGCCTGCATGGGCTCTAGTCTAACCTGCCGATGGGAACGTGCGGTGGTCACAAAGCGCAAAGTGCTCGGTCGCCACTCGATTGCAGTGCGGCTCCGACTGGCTGGGCGACTATCTAGGGCCCCACCATGACGACCATTGCGGTATCGCCCATGGGGTCAGGCCTACTTGTCGTCGTCGGCGTACTGGTCCCAGTCGTCCGAGCCCGACCAGTCCGTTTCGCCCTCGTTCTCTGCGTAGTTGTCCCGATATCCAAGACGATAGTCGTAGATGCTTACTTGATAGAAGTCGAGCATGTAATCGTCGGATTGACTGATGCTGACGCGGAAACAGTCCTTGACCAAATAGCGCGGGGTACGCACGATTCCTTTGGAGGCGCCCGCCCGCCACGAGACAGGGTCGCCCTCTACCAATTTGCATTCACCATCCTTCGTCCGGCACTCAATATACTGAGCAACCGTCATCACATAGGCAGGCATCGCCATGGCAGGACCTTCTTGTTGTTGGTGGGTCGTGGAGCTCAGGCAGCTAGGGCGGTCGGGCTCATCCTCACTGAGTCGGCCAACATCGGGGTGGGGACTTCCTCCCGCGCCTGATCGCCGGCTTCCAAGGTCATGACGGTCAAGTTGGCCAGTTCGCCGTACGGCTCCGCGTCTTCGTACTCGCGCCAGATGTTCTTCGGTGCCGGCCTGACGCTTTCCAGCGGGCGACTCGGATCGCCATGGCGCATCCCGTAGGCGGTCTCAATGGCAAGCGCCTCGTAGAACTTGCCCATAATGTCTTCGAGTTCCTCCGCCCAGGCGCAGACAGCGTGCTCCAAGCCAATTGCATGCCAATTCGACCCCACGCGCTTCAGGAGAACGCGCGGAATCGGCATCGTACTGTTGAGCTCAGCCATGTCTCACCTCCCCCCTCACGACGTGTTTCACTCGCTGCATGCGTTGTCTCCCGCTTTGTATGTCTGTACCGCCACAGTGTGACGACCACCGCTCTCTTGCCGGTGCGCCCTGCGCAGTGTGTTGACGGAGTCGCCCAATTGTCAACCCCCTGACATTCATACATCAGGGGTGATTGTACGCTGACGATCTGGCGGTGCGGACGGGGTACCGTTTTGCCCGGGCCGGGCCGGCCTCCGCCGCGGAGGTCTGCGCGGCACGCGGCGGCTTTGTCGGGTTTCGCCGCCGGCTCGTTCCGGCGCCGTCGGGGGCGGGGCGGGCAGGCGCGCCGGGCGTTTCCGGTTCGGCGGCGCGGCGGGGCTCAGTCGGGCGAGAGGGTGGCGTCGAACGCGTCGGCGCGGCGCATGGCGTAGTGGCGGTTCGCCTCGGGCAGGTAGCGGAAGCCGTTGTGGAAGACCACGGCGAGCACGATGTTGTTGAGCGTGGCGTGGTTGGCGGGGAGTGGCCGGCGCGGAACCGGGCCGCGTCCTCGCCCATGGTGGCGAGTCGCAGCGCGCGAGTACCGCGTGGAAGTGGTTGCCGTTCTCGACCTGCCAGTGGCCGCGGTTCCAGGCCAGCAGGCGCTCCGGGCCGGCGCGCTCGGCGACGGAGGTGACGCCGTAGGCGGTCTCGGTCGAGGCCGCGCCGGTCCTAGCGTCGATGCGCTCGCGCACGACGCGGAACGCCTGGCGGGCCTCGGGGAAGGGCGCGAGCGTGTCCGGCAGCAGGTCGCGGGCCGCGACGCGCCGCGTCTCGATGCGCCCGTGCCCCTTCCCCGGCTTGTCCGCGTGGCGGCGGACGCCGTCGCCGTCCCAGTCGATGGCGGCCAGCTTGGCGAACGAGCCGGGGCAGTTCTCCTTGACGGACAGGACGCAGTCGGCGCCGTGCATTCCGATGCTGCGCGCGGTGTCGCGGCAGGTGCGCGGGGCGCCGAGCGTGAGCACGCGGCCGCGCAGGTCGACGTCCTCGAACAGCGCCCGCATCGCCGCCGTCTCGCCGCCCTCGTCGCGGCAGCAGCGGCCGCCGCCGTGGGTGGCGAGCGTCACCGTCTCGAAGTAGGTGTCCTCGTCCGTGTGCCGGTTGCAGCCGCGGATCCGCTTGCCGTCGGCGGCCTCGCCGGCACGAGACGGTGGCCGAGCATGTCCACGGCCGCTTGGGCCTGCTCGAGGATCACGTAGCCGAGCAACGGCTCCTGGGCGTCCTCGTCCTCCTCGTCGCCCATGAAGATCACTTCGTTGGCTACCGGCCGGAAGCCCTCGATCTTGATCTCGACAGGCCAGCAGGACTCGCCATGCACGACATCGCCGTTCGCTAGCTGCAGTTCCACGGGTTCGCTGCGCAGGAACTCGCCGAACCGCTCCTTCCACGCCCTTGGCAGGATGAGCGCGCCGGCGCCGGTATCCACGAACAGGCCGCACTCGATGGAACGGCTTTCGTCCGCCAAGTTGGTAATCTTGGTCTGGGCGATGATTCGTCCCATGTCGCCTCCCGTGCCTCCTGCCAGACCTTCCGGCAGACCGTGCGTCCATCCATTGTAGCTCGGCTCGACGGATTCCCGGCAAATGCTCGCAAGAGCGCCGGTAGAATGCGCCGTCCACAACTTGACGCCGTCGCATGTCCGAAAGCCACCAGACGGTTCGCCTCGCGGACTATCAGCCCTACCCGTTCGCTGTGCGCGATACGCGCCTCGCCTTCGACATTCGCGACGGCGAGACGGCCGTCTCGTGCGAGATGGATGTCGCCCGCAAGCCCGACGCGGACGGCCCGCTGGTGCTGAACGGCGTGGATCTCCGGCTCGACGGGCTCGCCGTCGACGGCCGCGAACTCGGCGGCAACGAATACGCCATCGAAGGCGAGACCCTCGCCATCTTCGATGTGCCGGATGCCTGCACCATCGCCGTGGATACGCGCATCGTGCCGGAGACCAACAAGGCCCTCGAGGGCCTCTACAAGTCCGGCGCCATGTACTGCACGCAGTGCGAGGCCGAGGGCTTCCGCAAGATCACCTACTACCCGGACCGCCCGGACGTGCTGTCGCGCTTCACCACCACCATCACCGCGGACGCGGCGTCGTACCCGGTGCTGCTGTCGAACGGCAACCCCACGGCGGATGCCACCACGGACGGCCGCCGCACCGTCACCTGGGAAGACCCGTTCCCCAAGCCGAGCTACCTGTTCGCGCTGGTGGCCGGGGACCTTGCGGTGCTGGAAGACACGTTCACCACCCGATCCGGCCGCGAAGTGGCCCTCTGCATCTACTCCGAGCCGCACAACATCGGCCAGTGCGACTACGCGATGGATGCCCTGAAGCGGGCCATGCGCTGGGACGAGCAGCGCTTCGGGCGCGAGTACGACCTCGACATCTTCATGATCGTCGCCGTGGAAGATTTCAACATGGGGGCGATGGAGAACAAGGGCCTGAACATCTTCAACACCTCCTGCGTGCTGGCGAGCGCCGATACCGCCACCGACGCCGGCTTCCAGCGCGTGGAAGCGGTGGTCGCCCACGAGTACTTCCACAACTGGTCCGGCAACCGGGTCACCTGCCGCGACTGGTTCCAGCTCAGCCTCAAGGAAGGCTTCACGGTGTACCGGGACGCGGAGTTCTCCTCGGACATGAACTCCCGCACCGTCAAGCGCGTCGAGGACGTGGACTTCCTGCGCAGCGTGCAGTTCGTCGAGGATGCGGGGCCGCTGGCGCATCCGGTGCGGCCGGACAGCTATGTGGAGATCTCCAACTTCTACACCACTACGGTGTACGAGAAGGGCGCGGAAGTGGTGGGCATGCTGGCCACCATCCTCGGCCGCGAGCGGTTCCGCGCTGGCGCCGATGCCTACTTCGAGCGCCACGACGGCAGTGCGGCCACCACCGAAGACTTCCTTGCGGCGATGGAGGACACCGCCGGCCTCAGCCTGCCGCTCTTCCGACGCTGGTACGAGCAGGCCGGCACGCCCCTGCTGAGGGTCACCGAACGCCGCACGGAAGACGCCTTGGAACTCCTCGTCGCACAGTCCTGTGCGCCGACGCCGGGCCAGGCCAGCAAAGCGCCGTTCCACATCCCGCTGGCGTTCGGCCTGTTGGTCGGGGACGGCGACGATGCGCTCGGCGCAGCCGGGGCGGCCGATGGCTGGCGCATTGCCGTGGACAGTGCGGCGCACATCGAGAACCCGAACGCCGACGGCACGCTGGTGGCGCATTTGACAGAAGCCGAGACCAGCATCCGCATGGACGGCGTGCCGGCGCATGCGGAGGTGAGTTTTCTGCGCGGCTTCTCGGCGCCGGTGCGCGTCGAGTATCCCCGTTCGCGCGCTGCGCGCCGTACGCTGGCGGCTTACGACACCGACGGCTTCGCCCGCTGGGACGCAGGCCAGACGCTGCTTGCGGAGACCCTGTTGGCAGAGGTGCGCGGCGAGGACGAAGGCGCGGCAGACGTGCTGGCCTTGTTCGAGGCGCTGGTCGCGGACGCCATGCAAGCGCCGGACGACGGCGAAGCCAAGGCGCTGCTCGCTGCCATGCTGACGCTGCCCCGCGAGAGCTACTTGCTGGACATGGCACCGGGCGCGGACATTCTGGCCATTGCCGATGCTTGCGACGCGCTGGCCGATCGCATCGCTGACGTCGCCGACTGGCTTGCCCTTGCCGAGGCCAATGCCACCCCCGGCCGGTATGTGCCGAGCGGTGCGGACATCGCCCGGCGGCAGCTGCGGCATCGAGCGCTGGCGTACGCAGCGCGGAATCTCGACCGCGGCGGCCCTGCCCGCGCGCACGCCCTGCTGGCGGAGAATCTAGGCGCCGCGAACAACCTCACGGACCGTCTCGCCGCGCTGCACGGCCTGCTGGCGTTGCGCTCTTTGGGGGATGAGCAGAAGGAAGGGCATCTCGCCGCCTTCTACGAGCGCTGGTCGCACGAGGCGCTCATCGTCGATGCGTGGTTCACCGCCCAGGCGCGCAATCCGTCGCCGGGGGGACTCGTGCGAGTGAAGGCGCTGGAGGCGCATCCGGCCTTCGAGCTGGACAATCCGAACAAGGTGCGGGCGCTGCCGCTCGCGTTCACCGCCAACGTGCGCAACTTCCACACCGCCGATGGCGCGGCGTACGCCTGGGCCGGCGACAAGGTGCTGGCCTTGGACCGCTTCAATCCCCAGATCGCCTCGCGGCTCGCCAAGACCCTCACCGAGTGGCGGCGCTTCGACGCGGCGCGCGGGCGGCGCTTGCGGGAGACGCTGGAGCGGCTCTCGGGCGAGACGCTCTCAAAGGACGTCCGGGAGGTGGTCGACAAGGGCTTGCAGCACCCCGCCCCGTGAACGTGCGCCCGGAGTGGTACCGGCTGGTCCGCCCGCTCCTGTTCGCGCTGCCCCCGGAAGCCGCGCACGGCATGGCCGTCGCGGCGTTGCGCGCGTACGGTGCCCTGCCGGGCGGCGTTCGGCGGCAGAGTCCGGTGCGCGTGGCGGGCATCGACTTTCCGAGCCGCGTCGGTGTCGCGGCGGGGCTCGACAAGGACGCCGTCGCCGTGCGCGGCCTCGCTCGCCTCGGCTTCGGCTTCGTGGAAGTGGGCACCGTGACGCCGCGTCCGCAGCCGGGCAATGCGAAACCGCGGCTCTTTCGCCTTGAAGAGGACGCCGCGCTCATCAATCGCATGGGCTTCAACAGCGCGGGCGCCAAGCGGGTCGGGGCGCGCCTGGCGAAGTTGCGCCCCAAGTTCGCCGTCCCCGTCGGCGTCAACATCGGCAAGAACCGGGACACGCCCCTCGATGCGGCGGCAGAGGACTATCAGGCCGGCTTGGTCGCCCTCTACGACTGCGCCGACTACTTCACCGTCAACCTGTCTTCGCCCAACACGCCGGGCCTGCGGGACCTGCAAAGCGCTGCGGCGGCTGGTTCCCTAATCGAGGAACTGGTCGCCGCCCGAAACGCCATCGCCGCCGCGCCGCACAAGCCGATCTTCGTCAAGCTCGCGCCGGACCTCGCCCCGGCGGAAATGGCGACCACCGCCGTCGCGGTGCTCGAAGCCGGCGCGGACGGCCTGGTGGCCGTGAACACCACGGTCGCGAGGCCGACGTCTTTGCGTTCGCCCCACGCCGCGGAGGCTGGCGGTTTGTCCGGCCAGCCCTTGTTCCGTCAGGCGCATGACGCTGTCCGCCGCATTCGAGTAGCCATCGGCGAAGGCCCGGCGCTGATCGGCGTCGGCGGCATCACCAATGCCAAAGATGCCAGCGCCATGCTCGACGCGGGCGCGGACCTCATTCAGGTCTACACCGCCCTGATCTATCGGGGACCCGCGTTGGCGCGGGAGCTGTCAAGGGGGTAGCGCGACGCGGCGCTCTTGTGTAGCTTGCGTCGGCATCCATCGCGACTTGCTGAGGGAGGGAAATCGGCGATGAGGACCATTCTGCAACGGGCGCTTGCGGCGGCGTTCGCGCTCGGCGCGCTGACGGCGTTCGGCGATACGCTGGACAGCGGCGACAGCGCTTGGATTCTGACTTCGACGGCGCTCGTGCTGTTCATGACCATCCCGGGCCTCGCGCTCTTCTACGGCGGGCTGGTGCGCTCCAACAGCGTGCTGTCGGTGCTGCTGCAGTGCTTCGCCATCACCTGCCTGGTGACGATCCTGTGGCTGATCCTCGGCTACAGCCTGGCGTTCGGCGGCAGCACCGTCGGCGTCGTGGGGGACTTGAGCAAGTTCCTCTATAGCGGCATCGCCGAGGACACGGTCTCCGGCACCATTCCGGAGTCGATCTTCGCCACCTTCCAGCTCACCTTCGCGATCATCACGCCGGCGCTCATCATCGGCGGCTTCGCGGAGCGGATGCGCTTCTCCGCAGTGCTGCTGTTCACCGCGTTCTGGTCGCTGCTCGTCTACGCGCCGATCACGCACTGGGTGTGGGGCGGCGGCTGGCTGCAGGAGATGGGCCTGAAGGACTTCGCTGGCGGGACGGTCGTACACATCACGGCCGGTACGGCCGCCGTGACCGCGGCGGTGATGCTAGGGTCGAGGCGCGGCTTCCCGAACGTACAGCCGCCGCACAACATGACGCTCACCGTGGCCGGTGCGGCGATGCTGTGGGTGGGTTGGTTCGGCTTCAACGGCGGCAGCGCCTTGGCGGCGAACGGCGATGCCGCCATGGCGCTCACTGTGACGCATATCTCGGCTGCGGCCGGCGCGTTCACCTGGATGCTGATCGAGTGGATGCGGTACGGGAAGCCCAGCGCCTTGGGCGCGGTGACCGGCATGGTCGCCGGACTCGGCACGATCACTCCGGCGTCCGGCTTCGTGGGTCCTGCGGGGGCCTTGGTGATCGGCATCGCCGCCGGCACCGTGTGCTTCTTCGCCACGAACTTCATGAAGCAGAAGCTTAAGATCGACGACTCGCTGGATGTCTTCCCCGTCCACGGCGTCGGCGGCGCACTTGGCACGATACTCACCGGCGTCTTCGCCAGCAGCGCGCTGGGCATCTTCAGCGGCCAAGAGGAGATCTCCATTCCGAGCCAAGTGGGCATTCAAGCCGTTGGCGTCTTGGCGACCGTCGCATACACCATGGCGGGCACGTTCATCATCCTGAAGGTCGTCGATCTGATCGTCGGCAACCGGGTGTCGGAAGAGGAAGAGACCGAGGGGCTGGATCTCGTCTCCCACAACGAACGCGGCTACATCCTCTAGGAGCGCGCATGGCGATTCGCGAACTGCCGAAGGGCTACACCGACACGCCGGTGATCCCCGGCACCAACTGGCGCGTCCACGACATCGACCGGCCCGCGCCGCCGGTGGTCACGCCGGGGGCGGGGGCCGGGGCGCCGCCGTCGGATGCCGTGGTGCTGTTCGATGGCTCGGGCCTCGATGCCTGGGCCGGGCGCGACGGCGGGGATGCGCGCTGGACCTTGGTTGACGGGGACGCGATGGAGGTGACGCCGCGCACCGGCGACATCCACACCCGGCAGGCGTTCGGCAGCTGCCAGCTGCATGTGGAGTGGAGCGCACCCGCCGAGATCGCCGCCGACAGCCAGGGGCGCGGCAACAGCGGCGTCTTCCTGCTCGGCCTCTACGAGGTGCAGGTGCTCGACGGCTACCGGAACCCCACCTACGCCGATGGCCTGACCGCATCGATCTACGGCCAGTATCCGCCGCTCGCGAACGCCAGCGTGCCGCCGGGCGAGTGGCACGTCTTCGACATCGTCTTCGAGGCGCCGTCCTACGAAGGCGGGAAGGTAACGAGTCCAGCCCACATGACGGTGCTGCACAACGGCATCCTGATGCACCACCGGCAGGCCATCCAAGGCCCGACCAAGCACCGGGCCCTGGCGAGCTACGATCCGCCGCCGGACGCGACGGGGCCCCTGGTGCTGCAGGATCACGGCGACCCGGTGCGGTTCCGCAACATCTGGATCCGCCCGCTGGAGCGCTTGCAGGCGATCTGACCAGAGTATCAGCCGCGCACGACGCCGCGCCGCAAGGCGCTCTCGGCCAGACGCTCCGCCAGCTCGCCGAAGTCGATGCCGATCGCCCGGCAGGCGTCCGGGTAGAGGCTAGTCGGCGTCATGCCCGGCAGCGCGTTCACCTCCAGAATCCAGATGCCGTCGTCGCCGACGATGAAGTCGGCGCGGGACAGATCGCGCAGGCCGAGGCACTGGTGGGCGCGCACGGCGAGACGCTCAAGCTCCTGCAACTGGCCGTTCGGGAGCGGTGCAGGAATGACGTGCTCGCTGCGCCCGGGGGTATAGCGGTTCGTGTAGTCGTACCACTCCTCGGCGGCCACGACGATCTCGATAACGGGCAGCGCCAGCGGCTGCGCACCGTGCTCGTCGAGCACGCCGACGGTGATCTCGCGCCCGGCATGGAAGCGCTCGACAAGAACGCCGTCGCCGAACGCCAGCGCCTCCCGCAGCGGAGCGATCAGATCGCCGCCGTCCGGCAGAGGCGTCACACCCAGAGCCGAGCCTTGGCGCAGGGGCTTCACGACCACCCTGTCGCCGAGTTCGACCGCCACGGCCCGCGCCGCGGCTTCGGCCTCTGCGCCCGCCTCGATCAGCACGTCGTCTGCCACGGGCAGGCCCGCTTGCCGGAACAGCGCCTTGGCGACGTGTTTATCCATCGCCACGGCCGAGCCCAGCACGCCGCTGCCGACGAACGGCAGTTCGAGCATGGTCAGCAGCCCTTGGACAGTGCCATCCTCGCCCGGCGGACCGTGCAGCATGGGCAGGACCACGTCCGGCGGCGAGTCCCGCAGCGCGTCCACAAGCGCCGCATCGAGTTCCACTACCGAGACCTCGTGGCCGCGCCCCTCGAGCGCCTCGGCGATGCCAGCGGCGGAGGAGCGCGACACCGCGGCTTCCGCGCCATCGCCGCCGGCGAGCACCGCGACCTTCACGACCCGCCCTCAAGGCGCATTGTCGATCTCCACCGGCGGCAGCTCGTCCGCCGGTTCGATGCCGAATACGCGGCAGAAGAAGGCGTACTCCGTCTCCATGGCGCGACGCACGTTCTCCGCCCGACGGAAGCCGTGGCCCTCGCCCTCGAACAGGAGGTAGGCCACCGGGATGCCCTTCTCGCGCAGCGCATCGCGCATGGCCTCGGCCTGGTTCGGCGGCACGATCCGGTCTTCCGCGCCCTGGAAGAAGATCACCGGGCAGCTGAGCCGGTCGATGTGGTGGATGGGCGAGCGGGCGTCCACCGCATCGCCGCCGCCGGTGAGGGTGCCGACGTAGCGCGATTCGAACTTGTGCGTATCCCGGTCCAGCGCACGTAGATCGCCGATGCCGTAGTGGCTCGCGCCGGCGCGGAACACGTCGCTGAAGGCGAGCGCGGCCAGCGTCGTGTAGCCGCCGGCGCTGCCGCCCTTGATGGCGACGCGGGCGGGATCCACGCGCCCGGCGGCGATCAGATGCCGCACGCAGGCCACGCAGTCCGCGACATCGACGATGCCCCAGCGGCCGTTCAGCCGCTCGCGGTAGGCGCGCCCGTAGCCGGTGCTGCCGCCGTAGTCCACATCCACCACCGCCCAGCCGCGCGAGGTGTAGAACTGCACGCCCCAGGAAAGCGTCGCGGATGTGGCGGAGGTCGGCCCGCCGTGCGTGATGACCAAGAGCGGCGGCAGTTCGCCCGCAACACCTTCGTGTGCGCCGTTGCGGGGCGGATAGAAGTAGGCGTGCGCCTCGCCGCTGTCCGAGGGGAAGGCGATGGGCTCCGGCACCGAGATCGAGTCCTCGGCCACCGGCGCCGGCGGCGGGCTGGCGATCACGGCAGTCTCGCGGCTCGGCAGCGACAGGCGAACGACGCGGCCGGGCTGCTGGGCATAGCCGGCGACGAAGGCGACGCCAGCGGGCGTCGCCGCGAGGCCCCCGTAGCCGGCGCAGGTGTCGTGAAGAGGGCTCGCGAACCCCTGCTCGATGTCCACGACCACCAGCGAAGGCACGCCGTCCGCGACCCGCCGGGCCACCACATGGCCGGGGCCGACCGGCACGTAGTAGGACGCCGCGAACTGCCACGCCGGGCCGGCGTACTCGGCTGCGTCCTCGAGCAGGCGGTAGACGCCGGACTCGTCGTACGCATGAAGGTTCCAATAGCCGCCCGCGTCCGAGACGAACAACAGCTTCTCGCCGAGCCACGTCGGCTGGACGATGGACTCCGCGGCACCGCCGGCCACCACGGTCGCCTGGCCGTCGCGGTCCGCGACCATCAGCTGGGTGCCGTCCCACGGCATGTTCGGGTGGTCCCAGACCAGGAACGCCAGTCGCCCATCCGCCGCTGGGCGCGGTGCCGCGTAGAAGTCATGGCCTTCGTGCAGCGTCGTCTCGGTGCCCGTCTCCGGTGCCACGCGCACGAGGTCGTTGACGGGTTCGCCATCGTCCCGATGCGTCTCGCGCACGGCCAGCAGCGCCGAGCCGTCCGACGCCAGATCGGCGTAGCGCGTGTCGGCTCCGGTGTTGGTGACGCGCCGAATCTCGCCGCTGTCGCGGAGGTCCGTCGCGTAGATGTCCTGATCGGCGAAGTTGACGAAGTAGGCGACCCCGTCCGCGACGCAATACGCCCCGCCGCCGTACTCGTGAACCCGCGAGCGCGGGTTCCACGGCACCGGCGTGATCTCCCGGCTCTGCCCGTCCCGCCACTCGATGAGCGTGCTGCGGCCGCCTTCTTCTGGCCGCGATTCCAGCCAATACAGCGCCCCGCCCGCAGCCGTCAGCGCCCCGTAGCCCTTCGACGCCTTGAGCGCGATGCCGGCGTCGATGGGCGAAGGCCAGGAACCGTACGGCAGGCGCGTCATTTCAAACCTCGTCGATCGTCCACCGCGGCCCAGCGCTCATGGTCCCGCCAAGCGCCGTTGATGAACAGGAACCCGCGCGAGAGCCCCTCGCGCTGGAAACCGCAGCTACGCACCAGGCGAATCGAGGCCGCGTTCGCCGGCTGGATGTTGGCCTCGACGCGATGCAGCCCGAGCTTGCCGAATGCGTGGTTCTTCACTTCCAGGAGCCCCTCCCGCATGTACCCCTTGCCGGCGTGCGCCTGCGCCGCATAGTAGGCGAGCGAGGCGGACCGGAAGGAGCCCTTGACGACATTGTTGAGGTTGATGACGCCGACGATCTCATCGCTGCCGCGCCGGCACACGGCGAAGCCAGCATGGTCGTCGCGCTGCGTGCGGCGCAGATAGACCTTGAACATGTGCGGCGTCAGCGGCGGCGAAATCCACGGCCAGTGCAGCTCCCGGCTCGACGCCGCCAAGGCGAGCAGTTCGCGGCGGTCCGAGCCCACAACCGGGCGCACGTACACCCTGGGCTCAGTCATTCCGCGTCGGGCGGGGCAGCGGTGCCGTCCTCGGCCGGCCCGGGATGCTGCGGCCCGACCGAGTGCGCCTCGCGAATCATCTCCAGTTGAAATATCTCCCAGATGGTTGGCGGCACCATGGCGAGACCGCCGGCGGCCAGGTGCAGCGGATGCGGACGCCAGTCGTTGTCGTAGAGCATGAGACCGCTAAGGTCGAAGTTGGTCGCATGCCAATCGAGCAGTCCGTAGGTGAGCAGCGCCATGCCGAGCCCGAGCAGGACGAAACGGAACACGTAGCGCAGGAAGATGCGGATCGACAGACCGGCCAGCCTCCATGCCGCAGCCCGCCGCTGCCCCGGCTGCTGCCGAGACCGAGCAACGGCGCCGGCCCGCTTCGCGGCACTGAACTCTTGGCTGCGCGGATCCACGGAACAGAAGTGTGCGGATTTGTCGGCGGCACGGCAAGCGGGGCGGGCGTTTGAGGTGCAGCAGCAGATCTCGGTGGAAACACCCGAGGGCCGTGCATGACTCCGGCGCGGGCTAACGCGCGCGCCGGGTGCGCCAACTCCCGTGGCGGAGTCGTGTACGGCAGACATTCTGTGCTTGCGTGCTTCAGGGGTCGGCGAAGACGTAGGCCGCGCCGCGGTGCTGCATCCAGGCACGGGCGAACTCTGCCGCATCGTAGCGGCGCTCGATCTCGCCGGGTGCGGCGGCAGGGTCGTTGACGATCACCCTCCCGTTCTCTATGCCGCGCAGCAGCACCAGATGGCCCGCGGTGGAAGGCAGGGGAGCATTTGCCAGTTGCCCGGCGCCGAACCGGATGCTGGCAACCACCGGCGCCCCGTCGCCCATTGCTGCGATGGCGGCGGGCCAGTCGGAGACCAGCTCCACCGCAGCTAAACGTCCGCGCCGGGCCGCCGCCCAGACGTTCTGCGGCCACGCGCCGCACAGGCCCGTCGGGCGATGCCAGGCACTGCGGACGAAGGCGTGGTAGTCGGCGCGTTCCTCGATGCCGAGGGCCATGGCGGTGGCCGTTGGAGAACAGGCTTGGCGGCTGACTGCCGCGGGCGCCGTGCTCTGGCTCAGGCAGGATGCGGGCCGCACCGGGCTGTCAGGCGGCGCGTCGCTTGGCGGAGCGATGCTCCGCGGTCGGATGCAGACGCTGAGCAGATAGTTGCTCGGCCGCCGCGCCAGACAGTGCAAGTGGAGCACGCCGCCGCGCAGTTCCCGCTCCGTGTCGAAGTAGTCCACCGGCACCGCAACGCCCTGGCCCCGGCTGCGTTCGCGGCGGCGCGCCCGAGGCCCGAACGTGGCCGTCCGGAAGCGCCCCGCAGCGCATTCCAGCCGGAACGAAAACGCCTGCGGCGTCGACGTGCTGGCGAAGCTTGCGGCGATAATGTGGCCTGTCGGCACCGTCGGCAGTTCGATGCTCGCCACCGCCAGCCCCAGGCGCCAGTCGATGGGGCCGGCGACCGGCAGCGGATAGCGGACGTCGCCGGAAGCGAAGCGAATGCAGTGGAAGAGCGGATCTGGCAGCGTGCGTCCTCGTCTTGAACTCATCACCACGGCGTCTTGCAGCCGCTGCGAAGACGCCTTGGACTGGCTCGCGAGTATGCCAGACCTGCGCGGCGCGACCTTGCAGACGCTGGAAGTGACCGCAGACGATGCGCTGTTCGAGCGCTACGCGGAGCGCGTGCCCGTGCTGCGCGTGGGCGCTGCGGAGATGGACTGGCCGTTCGCCGCCGAGCGGCTGCGGCGCCTGCTCGATGCAGTGTAGGGCTACAGCTCCTCGACCCCGGCTTCGCGCAGCCTCGCGGCGAGCTTCGCGCCGAGTTCCTCGTGTCCACCGGCAAATGCCCAGCCGGCCGGCGTGCCGTTGAAGGTGTTGTCGCGCAGGTGCAGCGCGGCGCCGCGCGCGAGCAGCAAGTCCACCAGCGCCTCGTTGCCGTCGATGGCGGCGAGGTGCAGCGCGGTGGTGCCATCCGGGCGTTGGGCGTCGATGTCGACGCCGAGGTCCAAGAGCCGAACCAGGATATCCGTCTCGCCTAGGCTTGCGCTCTCCGCCAATGCCGAACGCGCTGCGTCCGAGCCGGGGTCCACGCTCGGCGAAAGCGCTGCGTCCGCAAGGCGGACCAGCGCTTCGTAGGCATCGTTCAAGCGCGCGCCGCCGCGCGCCAGCGCCTTGACCATCGGCAGCATGAGGCCGGCCTCCTTGGGATGGCTGCTGCTGGTGAGCAGGCCCATGGTGGTCTGCTGCGGGCCGCCGCGGTAGGTGAAGCAGAGCGCGTTCGGATCGCTGCCGGCTGCGAGCAGGCAGTCGATGATGGCAACGGCGTTGGACGGCGTCCGCTGGCGTTCGTCTTCGAAGCCGTTGACGCCGACATAGTGCAGCAGCGTGCAGCGATGCGGCCGCGGCGAACGCTCGGTGGCGAGGCTCGGCCGTTCCCGCAGCAGTTGCGCGAGGGTGGCTAGGTCACCAGCCGCGATGGCGTCGGCGGCGCGCTCGAAAAGCTCCGCAGCCCGGGCCGTCCGCCGCGGCGTCCAAACCGGACCGGCGGCGGCGAGCATCGCGACCGTCGCGTCGTCATCGCATCCCACGGCTACGTCCAGAGGCGTCAGGCCCTCGAAGTCCAATGCCTTGATGTCCGCCCCTGCTTCGATCAGACGCTCGGCTAGGGCCGTGCTGCCATGCGCCGCGGCCAAGTGCAGCGGGCGGGCGCCGTCATCGTCGGCGGCGTTGGGGTCCATGCCGCCCGCGAGCAGGAGTTCCGCAGCCCGATCGTTGCCCATGCGGATCGCGCGGCACAGCCAGACGTGGTCGCCGGCGCGCAGTTCGGCGCCCGAGTCCAGCTGCGCCTCGGCGTCGTTCGCGAAGCAGCGGCTGACCCAGCGATCCGCTTCCCGCACCTGACCCGCGTCTGCGCCGTGGCGGCGCAGCACGTCTGCCAGTGCATCGCGTTGCAGGCAGATAGCGACGGCCAGCGGCGTGCGGGCGTCGCGATCATGGAAATCCACATGCGCCCCGTGCTCCAGCAGCGCCTCCAGCACGGCAGGCGCGCAGTCCAGCACCACCGCTTCGTGCAGGCAGTTCCCCGTGAAGCCATGGGCGCCCATCGTCCAGTTGGGGTCGCCGCCGCGTTCGACGAGGAGCCGCGTCAGCGCAACGTCGTTGTATTGCAGCGCGTGCGGCAAGGCATGGCAGACGTGCCACTGCGGCGGCTCCGCATCGAGCAGCGTGGTGAGGCTATCCGTGTCCCGCAGCCGCACCGCTTCCCACATGGCGCAGCCCTCGTAGAGCGTCGGCCCATCGGCGATGTCGGCGCCAGCCTCAAGCAGCAGCGCGGCGAGCGCCGGACTTCGCGCCTGACCGATGGCGGCACCGAGCGCCGTGCGGAAGCCGCGCACGGTTTCTGCCTCCCGCGTCCCCGCGTTGACATCCGCGCCGAGCGCAATGAGTTCCTTGGCAAGGTCCAGGCGCGCTGCATCCTGGCCCCGGCGCATCGAGTGGCACACATAGAGAAGCGGCGCCCAGCCGCACGGACCGGTCTCGGCATCCACCATTGCCGCGTCCAGACCGCGCACCGCATCCGGCAGCAGCAGCGCAAGGCGGCAGGCGAGCGACTGCGCCGGCAGATTTGGCCAGCGTTCGAGCAGTGCATCGACCTGCTCCTCGGCCCCGTCCAACGCCGCTCGGACCAGCGCCGACCCAGCAGCCTCCTCATCGAAGCTATCGATATCCGCCGCGTTGCGCAGGCTCTCCCAGCCGTCGAAACCGGCCTCCACGGCGATCGTTCGCCGTGCCATCGAGGCGTCCACGGAGCGCGGCGGCTTGTCGTCGGTCACGAGACCAGGGAGCGCCCGTGCGACCCGCCATGCCGCCGCGCCGCTGCCCCGGGCGACCGCCGCGGCCAGCTCGTCCGCAAGCCCGCGATACAGGTCCAGTTTTCCAGCCATCATGCGTTTGGGCCTCAGGAGTGGCAGTCAACAGTTGCCAAGAGCCAGTCGTCGCGGGGAGGTCGCTCGCCGGGGAGAAGCCTATCGTTGGCACTCAGCAACTCCAAGGCCTGGCCGAGCGAACCGTCCCATGCTGCGCGTTCGAAGTTGCAGCCATTCCAGCAGGAGCATTGCAGGAGGAACTCGCACCCGCTGCCGCCTGGCCAATCCTCCGGGAACGCGACAAGAAACTTCTCGAACATGAGCGACTTGGGGACATCCTTGAGCGGCATCACGTCGTAAGCCACGCGGCCCGATTGACCAAACAGCGGGCACGAAGAACAGAGTTCGGGAAACCACTCCCGCCACAGCTCGTCTGCAACGGTGATCTGCGCAGGCACTTCCAGAACATGCCCGCCCGACTCCGCTCGGCAGAGGACTCCCCGGCTATTCAGACTGTCCAGGTATTCGCACAGCCTGCCGGGCCCGCAGAGCACCGACAGCTTGGCGCCTGCCCGAAGACCGCCAAGCTCGAAGTAGTCGAAGAACGCATAGGAACCGACATCGTACTCGAAGGGTGCCAGCACGTTCCCCACGGCGGACTCCATATCTTCCGTCGGCGGCACTAGGACCTCGCAGTGATGGTGCATGGCGAATCCTCCCTGTCACGCGGAAGAGAGTAACCCTTCTGACAGAAAGAGTAAGTATTTCAATAACGTACAACTGTGTACGAGCAACCAATCCCTGCCGCGCGCCGAGCATTCCATCGCGACGGCCGCCTAGGGTGGCAGACCGTCGCGGATGGGTGCGGGCGACTGTCCGGCCCGCGCTAGAACGCGAGGCGCACGCCCACCTCGACCGTTCGGCCCGGCTGCGGGGCTTGGTCCTTGATGAACGAGGTGTGCAGACGCTGCTCGTCGTCGGTCAGGTTGCGGCCTTGCAGGAACAGTTCCAGTTCGCTGGCGCCGAGTTGGAAGTCCACGCTGATGTCGGCGCGCAGGTCCGCATAGCCATCGGTCGGGAACTCGAACGGCGTCGTCTCGTCCTGATCGAAGGTGCGCAGGTAGTCGACCGACGCATGGAAGCGCTCGCCGTCCAGGGCCAGGCCGACGCCCGCCCGCGACGCCGGCAGGCGCGGCACGTTGCCGTTGCCGGAGATGTCGAGATCTGCGGCCACCGCGTCGAACATCGCCGTCAGTTCCAGCGTGCCCAGATCCAGCTCGGCGAGGGCCAGCGTCGCCTGGGCGTCGATACCGTGGAAGAACGCGTCTGCCTGCTCGTAGCGCAGCACGGGGAGCCCGTGATCCTCTTCCCCCGTCCCGCTCAGGTAGATGTGGTCGCGGAACGCCGTGGCGTAGGCCGTGGCCGCCAAGCTCGCCCGCGGGCCTTGCCAGCTCAGCGTGGCTGCGCCGTTGAAGGCAGCCTCGGGTTCCAGATTCGGGTCGCCCACTTCCACGGCGGCGGCCGCCAGGTGCGGGCCGTTCGAGTAGAGCTCCTCCGGCGCCGGCGCGCGCCGCGAATAGTCGCCGTGCAGTCCTAAGAGCGCCTCGCCCACGGGGATCACCAGACCCAGCGATGCCGAGAACACCGTGAAGTCGGTGTCCTTGCCCGCCGAGGGCTCGTGCCCCACGCGGCCGATGCGGGCGCCGAGTTCCACATCGAAGGCTTCGAGACTGCGCTCGCCGAGCCAGAAGGCGGCGAAGCTCGAGGTGTCCACCGGCGGCACGAAGGCCTCTTCGCCGATCGCCGAGAACTCGCGGCCGCTGAACTGCACGCCAAAGACGCCGTCGAGGCCCACATCGTCCGTGTCCGTCAGCTCGGCGCGGCCCTCGAAGCCCTTGTTGGAGAACAGGGTGCCCAACTCGCCGCTCGGCTCCACCTCGATGTGCTCGTAGTCGTTGCTGCCGAAGCGCACGTTCAAGCTGGAGAACTCGGCGAACGGATCGACGATGCCAGCCTCGAAGTCGATGCGGGTCTGCTCCATGGCGAGCGTGACGTTGCCTTCTTCCTCGTGGCCCGCGTGGCCATCTTCCTCCTCGTCGTGGTGCTCGCCCTCCTCTTCTTCGTCGTGGTGCTCGCCCTCTTCCTCGTGGTCGTGGTGCTCCTCTTCTTCGTGGTGGTGATGGTGGACGGGCAGACCGTAGTCGTACTCAAGGCGGCTCACGGCAACGCCCGCGAAGCCCCAGTCGCCCGAGAAGGAGAAGCCGAGCGCAGCGCCGCTGCCGTCCGAGCGGCTGCCGGGCAACGTGCCCATGACCTCTTCGTCCTCGTGGTGCTCGCCTTCTTCCTCGTCCTCGTGATGCTCGCCTTCCTCTTCTTCGTCGTGGTGCTCCTCTTCCTCGGCGGCGCGCAGCCGGGCCGACTCGGCGAAGCCCGGAATGTCGTAGTCGTCGGCGGAGCGGTCGAAGGCGTCGACATGCCAGGCGAAGCCGCCGCTGCCGCCGTCTAGCCGGACTGCGGCGTTGGTCTGATTGCCGTTGTCGGCGGTGCTCAGCCGCGCCCGGCCCGTGATCGTATCCGGCACCGTGTGCGGGATGCGGCCGGTATGGACGTCCACCACGCCGCCGATGGCGCCGAACCCGTAGAGCAGCGTGCTCGGACCCTTGAGCACCTCGATACGGTTGGCGATGAAGGGATCGACCGCAGTGGCGTGGTCGGGGCCGCCGCTCGACACGTCCATGGCGTCGATGCGGTCCTCCATGATGCGCACGCGAACGCCGCTGAGGCCATGGATCACCGGTCGTCCCACCGCTTCGCCGTAGGCGGCGGAGTGGATGCCGGGCTGGCGCGCCACCGTGGCGCCGATGGTCGCGGCTACGGCGCGCTCGAGCTCGTCGCCGTCGAGCGTGGCGGCGGCTTGCGAGAGCCCCTCCCCGCTCAGCGGGTGGGCGTGGACCGTCAGTTCTTCGATCGACTGATCGTCCGTCGCCGACGAGCCCTGCTCGCCGGCCAGCAGACTTGCCGGCGTCGCCAGCAAGCAGAGCGCAATGACATAGCGCTTGTACATGTTCTCTCCTAGTGATGCCGCTGCAGCAGCGGCAAGCGGATAATGCGCCGAAACACCAGGTTTGCGCCGCGGCGCCTGAAGGCGTTCGGCACGGGTGGCGTGGTCGCCCCGCGCCAGTACGCAATCCGTCAGTGGAAATCGGGAGTCTGGGAAGCTAGCGGAGGGCCGGAGGCGCTCGGCTCCGATAGGGTTGCGGGGCCGCTGTGGACACGGGGCGGATTCGCTCGGGCGGCGCGGCATGCCTGCCGTATACGCGTACCGCGGCGCAGCCTGCGGCCGGCACGAGCGGGCCGTCCAGTCCGGTGGCGCAGGTGGCGCACGCTTCGCGCTCGGGTTCGTGCTCGTGCTCTGCCTCGCGGTCGTGCTCGTCGATGCCGTGGGCATGGGCGCCCGCCGTTCCGTAGGCGATGACGAGGGCCGCAAGCAGAGCGACCGCGGCATGGCGACGCGCAGGCGCGGGCGGTCGCATCGCACGCTTCCTGCGAAGGCCTTTGCGCACGGCACAAGCCCGTTTCAAGAGAGCTACGCGCCCCGGCTCGGCAGTGCCACGGTGATGCGCGATTCGGCGGTGGCGAGACCCGCCTGGTTCTCGTTGTAGACATCGAGGTCCACCAGATGCTCACCGTCGACGCTGCGCTTGGCCGCCACCTTGCCGAAAACGGTGTTGGTGTCGCCGACCACGTTCGGATGCCGGACCCGCGTCTGCATTCGCTTGAGCGTGCCGTCGTCGCCCATCCAGTCGGTGGCCATCTGCGCCAGCCAGCAGACCCGCTGCGGACCCCAGTCGAACTGACCCGGCATGTTGCGCCGGTTGCGGGCATGCTCGGCGTCGTAGCGGCCGCCGCCGCCGAGGTCCTTGGATTCCTCGGCCTCGAGCGCGGCGCGCGGGCTGCGGCCCGTGCCGACGACGCCGTGGGTGAACAGGAACAGCTCGGTGACGGTGTAGGTGCCCTTGTGCAGCGTCGGCATTTCGTCGCCGATCGTCACGTCCTCGAAATAGCGCGCCTCGGCGCCGCATCGTTCGCGCTCGAAGACGAGCGGGTCCGGGGACTCTTCCACCACCTGTGTCTTCTTCTCGCGGTCGTACTTGATCGTGCGTCCGCCGCCGAGATTCTGGTAGCGCGCCATGAGCGTCGTCTTCTCCGCCACCAGTTCCTTGCGCTGGTTGTGGTAGCGGATGGCCGCCTCGCAGAGCACGAAGTCGCCGATCCGGGCGCTGTGCTTGCGATGGATGTCGATGATCTCTTCGCTTGCCGAAATGCGGTCGCCCGGCCAGATGGTCTTGTGGAAGTCGATGCTGCCGCCGGCGTAGTTCATCGGGAAGTAGCTCGACGACAGGCGCCGGCCGTCGATATTGCCGTTGATGGCCATGGCGATGCCGAGGCTCGCGCCGTAGACGAAGATGGGCGGCGCGATGACGGAACCGAAGCGGCTCTCGGCGCCGTGTTCGGGGCTGCGGTACAGCGGGTTGTAGTCTCCGACGCCATCGCCGAAGCGGCGGATGTTGTCGAGGCTCGCCTCGCGGGCGCCGCGCGGCGGCATGACGTAGCCGATGCCCTTGCGGTACTCGGCCTCGAACTCGTCGAGCGTGGTGATCGGCGCCGGCGCTGCCATCCGCGTGCTTCCGTTCTCAGGTGGGGCCGCGAACCTAACCGCGACTCGATGGACTGTCAAACCGCGGCGCTACCACTCGCCGGTATTGGGCATCGAGGCCCACGGCTCCTTCGGCGGCAGCGGCCCGCCCTCCTGCAGGAGTTCCACGGAGACGTTGTCCGGCGAGCGGACGAAGGCCATGTAGCCGTCGCGCGGCGGCCGATTGATGGTTACGCCGCCGGCTTGGAGGCGCTCGCAGAGGGCGTAGATGTCGTCCACCCGATACGCCAGATGGCCGAAATTGCGCCCGCCGGTGAGCGTCTCGGGGTCCCAGTTGTAGGTGAGCTCCACCTGCGCGTCGTCGTCGCCCGGCGCGGCGAGGAAGACCAGGCTGAACCGTCCGGCGTCGTTGTCGATGCGGCGCAGCTCCTTGAGGCCGAGCTTGTCGCAGTAGAAGTCCAGTGACGCGTCGAGATCGGTGACGCGAACCATCGTGTGCAGGTATTTCATGGTTGGGGCGGGTGCGTTTGCGGAGGCGCCAGCATAGCGCAGCAGCGGCGCCCGGTCGCGCCGGGCTGGCAAGGCCCATACACTGCGCCGGATGTGAAGTCGCCAAACGGATGAACGATGCGAAGGATGCCCATCCGAGAGCTGATCCCCGGGGTCGTCGAAGCCCACGGGGCAATGGACTACGACGAACGCGGTGGTGGCCTCGCGCCGCGTCGGCTGCCGGCGTGGACTCGGCGGCAGCTGCCGACGCCCATGGACGCGATGGTGCGCATGCCGTCCGGCGTGCGGCTGCGCTTCGCCACCGATGCGCGCCGTCTGGCAGTGGAGTTTCTGGCGACGGCCTTCGTTGCACCCGGGCGAGCGCGGCGTCCGGTCGCGTTCAATCTACTGGCCCGCGCCCAGGCGCAACGGGCCGAGTCCACTGCGGGCAACGCCATCGTCCTGGACCCCGCCCAGCCCGGCGGCTTCGAGCTGCGGCGCGGGGAGTCCGACACGCTCGCCTTCGAGCTGCCTGCGGGCCGCAAGGTCTGCGAACTGTGGCTGCCGCACAATGCCTTCGTGGAACTGCGGGCGCTGCATGTGGACGATGCCGCGAGCCTCGACGCGGCGCCGGCGGACGGGCGGCCGAAGTGGCTCCACTACGGCAGTTCGATCAGCCATTGCATGGAAGCCGAAGAGCCGCTCGGCACCTGGCCGGCGGTGGCCGCGCGCCGAGCTGGGGTCGCCTTGCAGAATCTCGGCTTCGGCGGCCAGTGCCACCTGGACCAGTTCGTGGCGCGCACGATTCGCGACTGCGCGGCGGATGTGGTCAGCATCAAAGTGGGCATCAACGTCGTCAACATGGACTCCATGCGCGAGCGCGTCTTCGCGCCGGCCCTGCACGGCTTCCTCGACACCGTCCGCGAAGGCAAGCGGGCGACGCCGATCATCGTCATCTCGCCGATCTACTGTCCCGGCGCGGAGACGCGGCCCGGCCCGACCGTGCCGAACGCGGCGGGCAAGTTCGAGACCGTCGCCGGCTTCGACGCCTATCGCGTCGGCTGCCTGACCCTCGTGCGCATCCGCGAGATTCTCGCCGACGCCGTCGCCCGCCGCCGCGACGCAGGGGACACGAACCTGCACTACGTGGACGGTCTGACGCTGTTCGGTGCCGCGGATGCCGGCGACCTGCCGGACGACCTGCACCCGAACCCGGCCGGCTACGCCCGCATGGGCGAACGCTTCGCGCCGGTGCTCCGGTCGCTACTGGCTACGCGCCACTGACGCGCCGGAGGGCCGGAGGGAGGGAAGTCGGTAGAGTCGCGGCTGTGCCCCAGAGGTGTAATCGATGCACGGCCTAGGAGTCGAGAAGTTGCAGGTTCCGCGGTGTGCGCAGCTCAAAGGTGTTGCCGGTTCGATAGATGTCCCCATCCATGCGCACCGTGCAGCGCTCCTGGAACGCCCGGATCACCGTGTTATACGCGGCCTGCTCGAACTGGACGAGCAGGCGCATAGGGCGCCTCTCGCGCACGAACAAGACCACTGCCCGTCCATCGAACTCATGGATGTCGCGCTCCAGCCGAATGACTTGCCCCGTCACAGCCTCGTCAAGCAACGGTTCGTTCGCTCGGAAGGACCGTGCTGCCTCCTGCAAAACGCCGGCTGCCGCGTCTGAGAACAGGAACTGCGCCGCCGGCGGATCCGCTGGGCGAACGCGTGCCCACGTCAGGTCGATTCCGATGCCTCCCGATTGCGTCGCCATCGCTGCCACAGAGTCGCAAAGGTTGGCACTGACGCCGTATTCCACCGCTCGATCGAACGGCTCGAGCGAATCTTCCGCCAACGCGTCTGCCGCAGCCGCATCGGCATGCTGTAGCGCCTCCGCCAGTCTGCGCGTGGTGCGCCGCGCGAAGGGGTCCTGCTCACCGAACAGATCCTGCTGCGCATCCCCGATGCGTGGCCTGACAGGGGAGTGCAAGGTCAGGTTGTAGCCTAGGAAAAGACCCGACAAGGGCTGCACGGTGTCGAGGAACTCCTTGACCTCGGCACTCAGCTTGCCGCGGTAGGCCAACCGAGGCTGGTCGACAGACCGGGCGGCCGCCGCCAGCATCCCGTAGGCATCTCCCAGCAATTCCGCACTCTGGGGAAGCGAGAGCGCCTTGTTCCCGTGTCCGTTGACGGCGTGCAGGTGAATGGCGTCCGACCCCGCGCCCTTGACATCAGCGAACACGTCCAGCTGGGAGCGCTCTTCGACCACCGCCAGCGTGGCGATGGCCTCGGCCATCCCGGCAGCATAGCCGCCGATCGTGTCGCGCAGCGGGACGATGATCTCCCAGCTGCGCTCCGTCCCCTCCTTGGTGAAGATCGTGGCCCGATCCCCCCACCGCTCGCCTTCGCGCCACATGCGCGTTTGCAGATACGCCCTCAGCGCGCCGAGGGACAGAGCTGACAGCGCTTCGGTGTCTCGGATGTCCACCTTCAAGGGAGTTCTCCTCGCTCGATGCGGCGCATCATGTCATCCAGCTGTCCCGAGTCGAACACGTTCGCCTTCGGGACCTTCACGGTTACGGTGCTGTTGTTGGAGGTCGGCGGCGCTCGGCCAGTCATGGCCGGTCAGTGCCAAATGTGTCTGAACCGGAACAGCAAAGCCGCTCCGGGCTCTGCGTGAGCCAAGCCGCTTCGTCCTCCGGCATGAGCAGGACTACTAGGATGCGTGGATGCAAGGTCTCGATCCGCAAGTCATTGTAATTCTTCGTTTTTAATGGGTAATGGACGTGTTCAGGCCGGCTGATGTCCTGCGACGTGGCTTTGGCTTGGACCTCGAGGCGCGGGCGTCTTCCGAAGTCAGCCATGACAACGCAGTCGACGCTGTCGTCATCGACCTCGGGTCTGACAACCTGCAAACCTAACTGCGCAGCCACCGCTCTGATGTAAGCCATGGAGAACAGCTCTTTGCGTAGCGACCCTTGCATGCCTTCTCTCTCGATAGCGGCGCCGACGCACGCTGGATCGCACCGGCATGCCGGAGACGTTGCCTGCTGGCGTGCAGGCTCAGGAAGCGGCGGCGTGGATGCTCGGCCACCCAGCGGCGCAGGAACGCCAGTATACGCTTGGCCCCGTCAGCTAGCCGCGGCGCTACACTGCGGGCGAGGCAAGCCACCGGAGTCGCCATGATGCTTTGCGCCGGAACCAGCAAGGGCGTGTACACGATCACCGATGCGGGCGTCCGCTGCGCGCTGGAGAGCCGCGGCGTGCGCGAACTCGTGGGTGCGGCCGGGCGGCTCTTCGCCGGCACCGGCGACGGGCTGTATGTCTCGGGCGACGACGGCGCCAGCTGGCGCGCCTCAGGGCTCGCGGGGCGCGAAGTGTGGCAGCTGCGCGACAACGGCGGCGGCCTGCTCTACGCCGGCACGGCGCCGACCGGTCTCTTCCGCAGCGCGGACGGCGGCGAAAGCTGGACCGAGATCCCCGCGCTGGCGGAACTCGCCGAGGCGGGCGGCTGGTGCATTCCGACCAATCCGCCGGTAGCCGCCAGAACGCGGGCCCTCGTAGTGTCGGGCGACCGCATTTGGGCCGGCGTCGAGGTGGGCGGCATCGCGGTCTCCGAGGATGCGGGGGCCACTTGGTCGATGGTGCTGCCGGGCGACAATCCGGATCTGCACATGATGTTCGCCCATCCCGAGGCGCCGGACACGCTCTACGCCTCTACCGGCTACGGGCGCCTGGACGGGGTGGCGGAGATGGTGGAAGGCAATGCCGGCGTGTTCCGTTCCGAAGACGGCGGCGCGAGCTGGGTCTACGCCTGGCGCGGCATCACGCCGCGCTATTCGCGGCCCATGTGCATCGACGACCGGGCGCCCTACGGACTCACCGTGGCCAGCGCGCCGACGGCGTTCTCGAACTACCGGCAGAACAACGGTGCCGAGGCGATGCTGTTCCGCTCCGAGGACGGTGGGGATTCGTGGCGCTCGCTGTGCGATCAGGCGCACTCGCCGAGCGCCGCGAACTTCCACGGCCTCACGGTCGATCCCGAGGTGCCGGGCGGCGTCTTGGTGGGCACGGATACGGGCGAGGTCTGGCAGGTTGGCAACGACGCCGAGTGGCGCCTCTGCGGCGATGGGATGCCGGCGGTGCTGTCGATCGCGGCGGCCTGAGCGACCGACGCGACCGACGCGACCGCTGTGCGGTCGCCCCGAGAATTCGCTGCGCGAATTCTCCCGCGTGGACGACGCGACCAATGCGACCGCCGCACAAGTTCTCCATCTTTGGTCGGGCGCTGACCGGGCCGGCAACTACGAGGAAGTCCCCATGCAGATGCGGCGGGTTCGGGTGGAGGCGGCGTGCCTGGCCTAGAACCCGTTCAGAGCAGCGCAGCCACAGCGTCATCGGGCGAACCGCGGCACGGCATGTTCGCGCCGCTTGGGGTACGCGATTTCCGGCTGCTGTTCCTCGGCATGCTTCTCGCTCATGCCCTGAGCCCGTTCCAGTTCGTGGCGCAGATCATCTGGGTGCAGGCGAGCGCGGACGAGGGCTTGCGGATCGTACTGGTCGGCCTGATCGCTGCGGTGCGCGGCGCCGGGATGCTGGTGTTCGGGCTCTACGGCGGGGCCCTGGCGGATCGCTTCGACCGGCGCCGACTGCTCATCGCCACGCAGCTTGCAGCCTTGGCGCTGAACGTCGGCGTCGGCCTGCTGATGGTCTTCGGGAGTGCGGAAGGGGCGCTGCTGGTGCTCTTCTACGGCCTGGTCTTCCTTTCCTCGGCACTGGCTTCCATCGACGCGCCCACCCGCCAGGCCATCGTGCCGGACATCGTGGGGCGCGGGCTGACCACGTCCGGCATCGCCCTGAACGCTGCCGGTGGCCAGATCGCCCTGCCGGTCGCGCTAGTCGGCACCGGCTTCGTGATCGATGCGTTCGGCCCGGGAATCGGCTATCTGGTCGGTGCGCTGGGCCACTTGGGCGAAGTGGTGGCGCTGCTGCTGATGCGCCACCGCACCCCGCCGCGCCACCACGCCAGCGCGTTCGGCTTCGGCGCGGCCATGCGCGACATCGGCGACGGACTCGCCTACACGAGGCGGGAGCCGCTGATCCTGTGGGTGGTGGCGCTGCTGGTGGCGATGATGGGCCTCGGCTTCCCCGCGGTGGCGAATCTCGGCCCGACCTGGATCACCACGGTGGTAGGCGTGCCGGTGCGCGACTTCGGCCTGGTGGCGGCAACATGGGGTGCCGGCGCGCTGCTGGCGTCCGGTCTGCTGGCGCGGTTCTCGCGCAACGAGCGCAAGGGTCGGGTGGTGGCGCTCTCGGCTGTGGGGTTCGGGCTGTCGTTCATGGTCTTCGGCGGTGGCCACACCGTCGCCAACGCGGTGATCGGCAACTTCGGGCTCGGCGTCACGATGGCGGCTTCGCAGATCGCCGGCACGGCACTGATCCAACTCACCGCACCGGCGCACTTGCGCGGGCGCGTGATGAGCGTGCTCAACCTCAACATGGGCCTGGCTCAGGTCGTGACCTTGCCGCTGGCGGCGCTCGGCCAATGGCTGACCCTGGAGACGCTGTTCCCGCTGCTTGCAGCATTGCTGCTGGCGACGACGGTGGCGATTCTGCTGCTGCGGCCCGTGGTGTGGCGCAGCGTGGTGAAGCCCTGATCCCGGCAAAGCCGTCGGCCGCATCCACCGCCACGCGCAGTTCCTCCTGAGTACCCGTGTTGGCGGCAACGGAACCTGCTGTGGGTGGCGCTCAGTGGTTCCACCAAGGCAGATCGGACCAGGAGCGCAGGTCCAGCTCGTGCGTCCATACCGACCGGTGCTGGTTCGCGAGGTGGATGTACGTGTCGGCGATCCGCTCCGGGAGCATCAGGCCGTCCGCCGCGCCGCGGGTCTCGCGCAGTTCCCGATACCGCTCCGGACCCAGCATCTTGCCGAGCGTATCCGGCGCGTCCACCGAGCCGTCGACCAGGACGTGGGCGACGTGGATGCCCTTTGGCGACATCTCCGCGTTCAGCGTCTGGCACAGCATCCGGCGTCCGCCCATCGCGGCGGCATGGGAATGCTGGCCGGCGTTGCCGCGCATGGCGGCCGTCGCGGAGGTGACGATCAAGGTTCCGCTGCCACGTTCCTCCATCGCCGGCATGAGCGACTTGGCGAGCCGGAACAGGGCGAACGTGGCGAGGCGCCAGCCCATCTCGAATGCCTTGTAGTTGGTGTTTTCAAGCGATCGGTTGCCGATCTGGGCGCCGAGGTTGAAGACGGCGACCTCGATGGGGCCGATGTCCGCTTCGGTGGCGGCAACGCGCTCTTCGATGGCGTTCTCCTCAATGGCGTTCATCAGGAAGCCGTCGGCGGTGCCACCGGCGGCTTCGATGTCCGCGACCAGCTTCGCCAGGCCGTCGGCGTCGCTGCGGCGGCACAGCACCGCGTGGTAGCCCTCCTTGGCGAAGCGCTTGCCGGCGGTGCCGCCGATGCCGGCGCCGGCGCCGATGACCAGACAGACGGGTTTCATTCGCTAGCTTCCTTTCCTTCGTTGGTGGGGGTGGTTAGGCGCTCGATGAGCAGGTGCTTGAACGCTGGGCAATCGCGCCACGCCATCGCCGCGCGCACCTCAGCGCCTTGCGGGGACTCGATGGTCAGGCCATCGTCTTGAACGCCGAGGCGGACCGATTCCATCTTGAGCAGGTCGTCGGCGAAGGCCAGATACACGGCGACGGTGTCGAACAGCGTGCTGCTGCGCCGGTCGGCCATGTCCGGTCGGCCCGCCGCTTCGGCCCAGACGCGGTAGTTGTCGATGACCAGGCGCGCCAGCGGATCAGCGGAGTCGCGCACGCGGGCGTAGTCGTCGCCTTCGAGCACCACCGTGCCGCAGGTGTCGAGCGGCGTCAGGGTCTTGGGCCAGTCGGCTTGGAGCGCGGCGCGGAACGCAGGGACGTCGATGAAGACGTTGTACTCCGGCACTGGGTTCGGGCTGTCGCGGTAGCCCCTGCGCACCGCCCCGTGCATGCCGACGAAGCGGGCCTTGGCGGCGATCTCCGGGGCCATGGCGAGCGCCAAGCGGACGCTGCTGCACGGGCCGATCGAGAGCACGGTCACCGGTTCCGCCGCGTCCAGGATGGTCTCAACCATGAGCTTCACGCCGTCGGTTCGGTAGGTGCCCGGGTAGTCCTCGGCCTGGTAGTCGCCGAGCCAGCCTTCCTGGCCGCGGCGCTTGGGGCCAAGCTGGCCGTCGCCGCTGCCCTCGCCCACCGGCACGTCGCTGCGGCCGGCGAGGTGCAGCATCTTGGCGGCGAGCAGGCCCCGGTAGTGCGGATCGCCGTGGGTGCTGACCACGGCCTTGAGGCGCAGTTCCGGCGAGCGCAGCAGCATGGCGAGCGCCCAGGTGTCGTCGATGTCGGTGCCGATGTCGGTGTCGAGAATGACGGGGATCACGGTCTTTGGGGTCTCCTAAGCGCTTCGCCGTGCGAAGAGTCTGGCGAGGGCGGCGCGGCTGCCGTCAGGTTCCTCGAAGACGTCCTCGGCAAGGCATTCCACATCGAGCGGCCCGGCGATGTCGGCCAGTGCCCCCGGCGCCACGCGGAACGCGGGATTGCGCGGCCCCGTGGCGTCGCCCATGTCCGTGCGCAGGTGCTGTTCAATCACCAAAACGCCGCCGGGGCGCAGGCGCGGGATCAGGTTGGGTACAAGGTCCATTTGAACGAAGCGGATGTTGACGATGAGATCGTAGCCCTGCTCGGTCTCGAAGCCATCGTCGAGGTCGCGTTCGATCCAATGGATGGGCAGGCCTTGGGCGTCCTTGCGGCCGCGGGCCAAGGCGACCGCGGAGATGTCCACCGCGTCGACCTCGAAGCCGAGCCGCGCGAAGTAGATGGCGTTGCGGCCGGCGCCGCAGCCGAGATCCAGTGCCCGGCCGCCGCTCGGCAAGCGGCTCTCGATGCTGGCGAGGAACGCGCTCGGATAGGTGCGCGTCCGGTAGGCGCCCTCGGCATAGCGGGCATCCCATTTGCGGCGGTCGGCTTGGCTCACTCGCTCTCCTGGGCGGACTCTTTTCTTGCGAGGGGTGCCCCCTCGCGCTCCCCCGCTGAGGGCTCTTTTCTTGCGAGGGGTGCCCCCTCGCGCTCCCCCGCTGAGGGCTCTTTCCTTGCGAGGGGTGCCCCTCGTGCTCCCCCCGCTGAGGGCTCTTCTTCATCTTCGGCCTCTGCGCCTGGCGTCGGCGCAGCATCGTCCGATGGCAGCCTTCCCACCAGCCGCCACGCCAGCAGGGCGCCGCCGAGGCCGACCAGCAGGGCGACGCCGGTTACGACGATTGCGCCAAGACTGATGCCCATCCGCCTCGCCTCCGCCGCGCGGCCTTTGCCGTATGCTAGCCGCTTTCCAACTGCCGGAGACAGGCCGCATGAAGCTCTACGATTTCACGATGGCGCCGAACCCGCGACGGGTGCGCATGTTCCTGGCCGAGAAGGGCATCGAAGTGGAAACCGTGCAGGTGGACATCCCCTCCGGCGAGAACTTGGCGCCCGAGTTTCGCGCCATCAACCCGCGCGGCCTGCTGCCGACGCTGGAACTGGACGACGGCACGTTGATCGACGAGTCGGTGGCCATCTGCCGCTACTTCGAGGAGCTTCACCCGGAACCGGCGCTGATGGGCACGGACGCCAAGTCGAAGGCCGTCATCGAGTCCGCGCAGCGGCACATGGAGTGGGACGGCCTGATGCCGGTGGCGGAGGCGTTCCGCAACGGCAACCCGGCGTTCAAGAACCGCGCCACGCCCGGCAGCGAGGGCGTCGCGACCATCGACGCCCTGGTGGATCGTGGCAAGGCGGGAGCGGGGCGTTTCTACGACGCGCTGAATGCCACCCTCGGCGAGCACGAGTTCGTCGCCGGAGACGCCTTCTCCATCGCCGACATCACCGCCTTCTGCGTGGTGGACTTCGCCAAGTGGGTGCAGATCCGCGCCAGCGAAGAGCATCCGCACCTGCGCCGCTGGTACGACGCGGTGAAGGCCCGGCCCAGCGCCAGCGCCTAGCCGGGGCTGTCATCCGCTGCCGCCGGCTTCCGGCGGCACGTAGCCCTCGGGCTTCGCGTAGTCCTCGCCGGCGAGGAACTTGCGCCGCTGTTCGGTGAGGAAGCGCCTAGCGTCCGGTTCCAGCATGGAAAGGTGATGCTCGTTGATGAGCATGGTCTGCAGATGCTGCCACTCGGCCCACGCCTTGGCGGAGACGTTGTCGAATAGCTCTTGGCCGGCCGGGCCCGGCATCGGCGGCGCTTCCAGGCCCGGCAGTTCGGTCTGGTACTTGCGGCAGAAGACGGTTCGGCTCATGGCTCGAGTTCCACTCCCTTGGTCGCGGCGAGCAGTTTAGCCGCAACGGCGGATAGGCCGAGGCCGTGGTCGTCCGGGTCGATCCAGCAACCGCTGCGCGTGCGCGGCCGGCTATTCAGCCGCACGTAGACGGGTTCGACATCAAGGTCGTAGTGCGTGAAGCCATGATGCAGGAGCGGCGCGACGCGCACTTCCGCGACGGCATCGAGGCGTATGCCGAACTCTTGCAGGAAACGCTCCGGCGTTTCTGCCGCGGGGCGTTCCGGCGGCGACCACAGGCCGCCCCAGATGCCGTCCATGGGGCGCTGCTCCACGAAGCAGGCGCCGTCTGGAGCCCTCAGCACGAAGAAGCGCCGCCTTTCCAGGCGCCGGGCGGACTTCGCTCGCCGCTCGGGGAAGCGCATGGCGTCGCCAGCAGCGAAAGCTGCGCAGGTGCCGCGCACGGGGCACGCCGCGCAATCCGGGCGTCGGCGACAGAGCGTCGCGCCGAGGTCCATGATCGCCTGCGTGTAGTCGGCGGTGCGCTTCGTCGGCGTATGCGCTTCGGCCAGCGCCCACAGCGCCCTCGCCGTCGCGGCGGCCGAAGGCGGGCCGGGAACGCGGTGCTGGCGGGCGAGTACCCGCTTGACGTTGCCGTCGAGAATCACCGCCCGCTGATCGAACGCCTGCGCGACGATCGCCGCCGCCGTCGACCGGCCGATGCCGGGCAGGGCTTGCAGCGCGGCCTCGGAATCCGGCAACTCGCCATCCATCTCGGCGACGACGAGGCGCGCCGCCCGATGCAGGTTGCGGCCCCTAGCGTAGTAGCCGAGCCCGCTCCAAAGATGCAGCACATCGTCGAGTTCCCCGCGCGCCAGCGACTCGACATCCGGGAAGCGGGCCACGAAACGCTCGAAATACGGGATGACCGCCGCCACCTGGGTCTGCTGCAGCATGATCTCGGAAATCCACACCCGGTAGGGCGTGCGCGGCTGCTGCCAAGGCAGGTCCTTGCGCCCGTGGACGTCCCACCAAGCGAGCAGCGATTCGGCGAATTCGTCGGCCACGGCAGGCTGAGCCGCTACACTCCGGCGCTCTTCGGCAAGCGGAGCGGACAGTATGGCTGCGGATGTGGGCGGTTGGGAACCGGCGGCCAGCCTCGGCGCGGCACATGCCGAGACCTTGGACCGGCTCGCCCAGACGCTGGCGGACGACGCTCTTGCCTTCCAAGAGGCGGATGTGCGGCGGCTGCGGGAAGTGACGCACGCCGCGCCGACCGAGCATGAGGCGCTGTTCGCCGGCTGCTGCTCCGAGCGTCTTGCCGGCTGGATCAAGGTGCTGACGCTGGCCGACGAAACCGTGCCGGGCTGCGAGGCGCGCGCCAAGTCGCCGGTCATCCGCATGGCCCGCCTGCTGCGCACCCGCGGCGAATACCCGGACGACCTTACGCCGTGGATCAAGTCCGTCAGCAGCAACCGCTTCCTGCCCTACGGGAGCCTGATGGACCGGCTCAACGGATAGGAAGCAACCGGGACCCCTCGGTAGGCGAGATATGCTGAGCAGCACTTTGGCGAGGCGACGACCATGAGCAAGATCGACCGAATCACCATCCAGACCTACCGATACGCGCTCGATACCGGGCCGGGCCGCCAGCCGGAGTTCACGCGGTTCATCGTCACCATCGACACCGACGACGGGCTGTCCGGCTGCTATGCGCCGCACTTCGGCGGCACGCCGCACGCCCAGGCGCAGGTGCAGGAGATGGCGCGCGGCCTGATCGGCATGGATCCGGAGCAGCGGGAACGCATTTTCGAGCGGCTGAAGCTCAGTCACCGCCACTACGACAAGACCGGCATCGCCGCCATCGACACGGCGCTGTGGGATCTGGCGGGCAAGAAATACGGCGTTCCGATCGCGCAGCTTCTCGGCGGGTTCCGCGAGCGGCTGCCGGTCTATGCGAGCACGACATCGGGGCAACGCGCCGGCGGTCTGGACAGCATAGAGCGCTATGCCGACTTCGCGGAGTCTTGTCAGGAAGCTGGGATTCCGGCGTACAAGATCCACAGTTTCTTCGATGGCAATCCCAAGACCGAGATCGCCATCATGTCGGCGGTACGCAAGCGAGTTGGTCAAGACATGAAGCTCATGAACGATCCTGCGTCGTCGCTCACGTCGTTCATGGATGCCGTAGAAGTTGGCAGAGCTTGTGACGACCTTGGGTTTTTCTGGTACGAGGACCCGTACCGGGATGCTTCATCGAGCGCCGTCGCCCACAAGAGGCTGCGCGATTTCATTCGCACGCCAATGCTGATCGCGGAACACATCCGCGGTTTCGAGCAGAAGGCGGATTTCGTACTCGCGGGCGGCACTGACATCATGCACATCGATCCGGAACTCGATGGCGGCATCACCGGGACCATGAAGCTCGCGCACTTCTGCGACGCGATCGGCATGGAAGTGCAGCTCCACACTGCGGGTCCCATGCATCGGCATTGCATGGCGGCGATCGTCAATACGCATTTCTACGAACTCGGCTGGTGCGACCGGACGTTCCGACCAACATCCTGCAGCCGCCGATCTACGCCGACGACTACGGCGACGAGGTGGGCAACGTGGGGGAGGACGGATGTGTCCCTGTCCCTGCCGGTCCGGGCCTGGGCGTGAGCTACGACTTCGATCGCATTGCGAGCGGGGAGGTCGCCAAGATCGAGATTCGCTAGCCGACGTATAATTCGGCCCATGCCGGACCGCACCGCCGAACGCCGCCGCGACACGCTGGAGACGCGCATCAGCGTGGCCGTCAACGTCGACGGCGCTGGCGAGGCGACGATCGACGTCGGCCTGCCCTTCTTCGAGCACATGCTGAACCAGGTGGCGCGCCACGGGCGCATCGACATCGCCATCGACGCCCGCGGCGATCTCGAGGTGGACGCCCACCATACCGTCGAAGACGTGGGCATCGTCTTCGGCCAGACGCTGGCCGAGGCGCTGGCGGACAAGCGCGGCATCTGGCGCTACGGCCACGCCTACGTACCGCTCGACGAAGCGCTCTCACGAGTGGTCGTGGACTTCTCGGGCCGGCCCGGCCTGCACTACGACGTAGCGTTCACCCGCGCCCGAGTGGGCGATTTCGACGTGGACCTCCTGCGCGAGTTCTTCCAAGGCTTCGTCAACCACGCCGGGGTGACGCTGCACGTCGACAACCTGAAGGGTAGCAACGCGCACCATCAGGCGGAGACCGTCTTCAAGGCGTTCGGCCGGGCGCTGCGCATGGCGCTGGCCCGCGACCCGCGCACCGCCGATGCGCCCTCCACCAAGGGCACGTTGTAGCCGTTGCTGCTGATCCCCGCCATCGACTTGAAGGACGGCCAGTGCGTTCAGCTTCGCCAAGGCGTGATGGCGTCCGCTTCGGTGTACTCGGACGATCCGCCCGGCATGGCGAAGCGCTGGGTCGCGGCGGGCGCTCGGCGGCTGCACGTCGTGGACCTCGACGGCGCCTTCGCCGGAGAGCCGGTGAATCGACACCTCGTGGAGGCCATCGTCGCGGCCGCCGGCAGCGTGCCGGTGCAGATCGGCGGCGGCATTCGGGACTTGGGCGTCGCGCAGGCCTACTTGGAGGCAGGCGCGAGGCAGGTGATCGTCGGCACGGGGGCTTTGGAGGACCCGGAGTTCCTCCCCGCTCTGGCGGCACGCTTCCCCGGCCAGGCCATCCTCGGCCTCGATGCCCGCGACGGGCGGCTCGCGACGCGCGGCTGGACCGCCGAGAGCGCTGCCGACGCCGTGGAGTTCGCGGCTGCGATGCAGCACTTGGCGCTGTTTGCCATCGTCTACACGGACATTGCTCGCGACGGCATGCTGACCGGCGTCAATGCGCCGGCGACGCGGCGCTTGGCGGAAGCGGTGCGCATCCCGGTGATCGCCTCGGGGGGCGTCAAGGACCTCGAAGACCTGCGCGCCCTCAAGGCGCTCGGCCTTGCCGAAGAGCGCCTGCTCGGCGCGATCAGCGGCTCGGCGCTGTACGAAGGCGCGCTGGGCTTCGAGTCCGGCCAGCGCTTGCTGGACGCTTGACCCGCGCACGACGCCGGGATTCGGCGTCGGCGCGGGCCATGCCGGACCGCTCAGGCCGCGACCACTAGCTTGCCCAGCAGGCCGAGCGGCGTCGGCGGCACGACCGGCACCGGCGACGGGATCACCTCGCAGTTCCGCTGCTGGTTGGGATCGCCGGACAGCGAAGGCGTGCAGAACAGGATCTGCTGCACCACGTAGGTCACCTGCGCGTTCGTGCCTGCCGTTGCCGTCTCGCCGGCGTTGGCGGTTGCGCCGAAGCCGGCCAGGCCGGCGATGGCCGCTGCTGCGATTAGCTGCTTCATCTTCATCGTTGTCTCCTTGGGGTGTTGGGATGAGATTGCGCAGCGAAGCCTAGGCAAGGGCGCAGCCGGGCGCGATACGGCGGGCGAAAAACGGGTAGCAGAAAGCGAAATCCCCACAGGGGAATGGCAGGACGATATCGCCTATGCGGGTGTCATCCTGCCTCTCCCGGCACCGGCTCGCCGGCCAATGCGGCGATGGCGGCCGCGAATAGCCGCTTGTCGTAGTCGCCGTGGCGCTCCTCGTCGCGCCGCGGCACGGCGATGTCCGGCTCGACGCCGCTGCCTTGGATGGTGTCGCCGGCGGGGGTGATGTAGCGCGCGGTGGTGATCTTCACGGCCCGCTGCTTGAAGTGCAGCACGGACTGCACGGACTGTTTGCCGAAGCTGTTGCTGCCGAGCAGCGTCGCCCTGTCGTGGTGCTGGAGCGCCGCCGCCAGCACTTCGGCGCCGGATGCAGAGCCGCCGTTGATCAGCACTGCGAGCGGCAGCTCGGGCGCCAACGTCTCTGCCTGGGCGTCGAAGCGCTTGTCCACTTCCGGCGCGCGGCCGTCCGTGGTGACGATCATCCCGCTGTCCAGGAAGGCGTCGGCGATGTCCACCGCGACGTTGAGCAGCCCGCCTGGGTTGTTGCGCAGGTCGAGAACCAAGCCGGCCAATGCAGCCTCCGCGTTCAACGCTTCCAGGCTCCCGCGCAGGTCTTCGACCGTTGTCTCGTTGAACTGCGAGATGCTGATGTAGCCGATGTCCGGCGAGAGCAGGCGCCCTTCGGCGCTGGGCACGCTGATGGTGTCGCGCGTCACGTCGAAATCCAGCGCTTGCGGGCTGTCCCCCAAGCGTCGGACGCGCAGATGCACCGAGGTCCCCGGCTCGCCACGGATGGCCTGCACCGCATCGGCCAGCGTGCGGCCCTTGAGGGATTGCCGGTCCACCTCGATCACGCGGTCCCCGGCGACGATGCCGGCCTGCGCCGCTGGCCCGTCGCCCATGGGGCTGACCACCGTGACGTAGCCGTCCACCAGGCCGAGCTCCATGCCGACGCCGCCGAACTCTCCGGCGGTCTCTTCCACCATCGTCAGCATCGCGGCCTCGTCCAGGAAGGCCGAGTGGTCGTCCAGACCGCCGATGACGCCGCGAATGGCGTTGTCGACCAGCTCCTTGCGCGACACTTCGTCCACGTACGAGTCGCCCACCTCGCGCAGCACGGTGATGAGCTGGCGCTCGTCCCGCCTCTCGGTGAAGTTGTCGGAGAGCAGGAACGCCATCGTGCCGAGCATGACGCCGCACACCATGCTGGCGGCGATGGCGGCGAGGATGATGGCCCGCATGAAGAGCTTCATCGGGCCATCATAGCGCCTGCTCTGCCAGTCGGCCCTTCAATCGAGCCGGGCATCCGGGTTGCCGTCCGCGCTCCGAATCCGCAGACTGCCGAACCGACAGTCACTGCGCCGGACGCCGGGCCGGAAAGGGAGACCACGATGCTCAGCTACTCGCCGCCCATCGACGACATGGCCTTCGTGCTGTTCGACGTCTTCGGCGCCGATGCCGACTGGGCGCGGATGCCGGCGTTCGGCAACGTCGACAAATCGCTCGCCCTGGCCGTGCTGGGCGAAGGCGGCAAGCTCGCGAGCGAAGTGATGGCGCCGCTCAGCCAGAGTGCGGATGCCGAAGGAGCGCGCTGGGAGGACGGCGCGGTGCATGCCCCGAGCGGCTTCAAGGAAGCCTTCGCGGCCATCGCGGCTGGCGGCTGGTTCGGCACGGCAGGCAATCCGGCGCATGGCGGCCAGGGCCTGCCGGAGGCGCTCGCGACCCTCGTCGAGGAGATGTTCTGGAGCGCCAACAGCAACCTCTATCTGTACGGCGCGCTCACCGCCGGCACCGCGCTCGCCATCGATGCGCACGCCGACGAAGCCACCAAGGCCGCCTACCTGCCGCGTCTCTACAGCGGCAAATGGACCGGCGCGATGGCGCTCACGGAGGCCCATGCGGGCACGGACCTCGGCCTGATGCGCACCCGGGCCGTCCCCGCCGGCGATGCCTACTCCATCACCGGCACCAAGATCTTCATCACCAGCGGCGAGCACGACTTGGCGGACAACATCGTCCACCTCGTTCTCGCCAAGCTGCCCGATGCGCCCGCCGGCAGCGGCGGCATCTCGCTCTTCCTCACCCCCAAGTTCCTCCCCGACGGCACCCGCAATCGCTTCGCGAGCGGCGCCATCGAGCACAAGATGGGCATTCGCGGCAGCGCCACGTCCGTCATCAACTACGACGGTGCCACCGGGTACCTGATCGGCGAGCCGCACGGCGGCCTCAAGTGCATGTTCACGATGATGAACCACGCCCGCATCGGCGTCGGCGTGCAGGGCCTGGGCTTGGCGCAGCTCGCCTACCAGAACGCCGCCGCCTACGCGCGCGAGCGTCTGCAAGGCCGCGCCGCATCCGGGCCGCAGAACCCGCAAGGCGACGCGGACTCGATTCTGGTACACCCGGATGTGCGGCGCATGCTGCTCACCCAGCGGGCATATATCGAAGGCGGCCGCGCCGTGGCCCTGTACGCCGGCATGATGCTGGACCGCGCCCGGCACGCGGAAGGGCAGGACGACCGGCAGACGGCGCAGCGCATGGCGGACCTGCTGACGCCCGTGGTCAAGGCGTTCCTTTCGGACCGCGGCGTCGAGTGCGCCGTGCTGGCGCAGCAGGTCTTCGGCGGCCATGGCTACATCGTCGAACATGGCATGGAGCAGATCGTCCGCGACGTGCGCATCGCGCCCATCTACGAGGGCGCGAACGGCATCCAGGCGCTGGACTTCATCGGCCGCAAGGTGCTGCGGGACGGCGGCAGGACGCTCAAGGAACTGCTCGATGCCATGCGCGATGACGACGTGCCGACGGAGTTCGCCGAGCCGCTGCGCGAGGCGCTCGAAACCGTGGAGCGGGTCGCCACGGGCGTGCTGCGGGGCTGCCGCAGCGATCCGGACCTGCCGGGCGCTGCGGCGACGGACTTCCTGGAACTGACGGCGCTCGCGCTCTGCGCCTGGGCATGGGCGAAGATGGCCGGTGCCGTCGGCGGCGACGGCTTCGGCGAGTCGAAGCGCCTGCTGGCGCGCTTCTACTACGCCAAGCTGCTGCCGAAGACCGCTGCCCTCGAACGCACCGTCGCCGCTGGCGCGGGCAGTCTGATGGCGATGCCGGAAGCGATGTTCTAGTGGCCGGTCAGCCCCGGATGAACGCCAGCTCGCCCTGCCGGGAGTGCTCTGCGGAATACCGATAGCCGTCGCCGCGGAAGTCCTTCAGCGCCTTCACCGTCTCCACCCGATTCCTCGCGATGTAGCCCGCCATCAGCCCCCGGGCGCGCTTGGCGTAGAAGCTGATGATCCCGTACTGGCCGTCCCCTTTCCTGCGGTCCAGGAAGCGCGTGTTGATGAGCTTGGCGTCGAGCTTGTCCGGGTCCACGACGTTGAAGTACTCGTTCGACGCCAAGTTCACCAGCGTCTTGTTGCGGTGCCCGGCGAGGTCCGCATTCAGCGCGTCCGTCACCTTCTCGCCCCAGAACGCGTAGAGGTCCCGGCCGCGCTCGTTGGCGAACGCCGTGCCCATTTCCAGCCGATAGGGGTGGATCCTGTCGAGCGGCTTCAGCACGCCATACAGTCCGGAGAGGATGCGCACCCGGCGCTGCAGCGAGGTGAGCTGCCGGGCATCGAAATCCCATGCCGAGAGCCCCATGTAGACATCGCCGGTGAACGCCAGCGCCGCCTGCTTGCCGCCCTTGGTCTCCCTGCGCCACTCGGCATAGCGGTCGCAGTTGAGCTGGCCGAGCTTCTGGCTGATGCCCATGAGATCCGAGATGTCGCCCGGCGCGAGCTTGGCGAGACCGCCGATGAGCGTCGCCGCGTCGTCGAGGAAGATCGGCGTCGTGGCCTTGCGCGTCTTCGGCTTGGTGTCGAAGTCGAGCGACTTGGCAGGGGAGATGACGGCTAGCATGGATGGTCTCCTTCTTGCATCGTATCCGCGTGCATCGTCGCCTTGCTGGCGCACGGCGCGGAGCCACAAGACGAGCACGACGCGAGCTTATGCGACTGGCCGGGAATGTTCCACGCCCGGACCCCACGGGAACGCCCGGCGCCCAGCGAGGTAGCCGGCTGGGCGCCGCGTCCGGGTGCGACGGGATTGCTGGCCGCCGGCTGGTCGCCCATGGGTCGACCTTCAATAGGCTTCGCGGCGCGCGGAGATGACATCCGTGTTGAAGCCGAGCACGTGCATCCGGCCGATGTAGCGGGCGTGCTCGATCTTGAAGCAGCGGTCCATCACCACGTCGAGCCCCGCGTGCTCGGCGATGGTGGCGCCGACATAGCTGATGACGCCGAATTGCAGCCACAGCGCGCCGGCGCCGATCGCCACGGCTTCCTCGGCGATGCCCGGCACCGCGTTCGGGGCGCGGAACACGTCCACCACGTCGATGCGTTCCGGCACGTCGGCGAGGCTGGGGTAGGAGCGCAGGCCGAGGACGCTCTCTTCGCGCGGGTTGACCGGGATCACCTTGTAGCCGTGCCGGTTGGCGTAGAAGCCGACGAAGTTGCTGGCGCGCAGATGATTCGACGAAAGGCCCACGATCGCCACCGTGCGGGAGTTGTGCAGCAGGCGCTGGATGACCTCCGGGTCCTGATAGTCCGCCACAGAGGTCACGAGGCCGCCTCCGCTGCCACCGGCATCGCCGCTGGCGCACGCTCCGCACCCAGACCGCGGATGCGCTCGAAGCCCTGCTCCAGATCCCAGATCAGGTCGTCCGCATCCTCGATGCCGACCGATAGCCGGATGGTGCCAAGGCCAATGCCAGCCGCCGTCAGCTCGGCGTCCGAGAGCTGCCGGTGGGTGGTGCTCGCCGGATGGATGATGAGGCTCTTCGCATCCCCGACGTTGGCGAGGTGGGAGAAGATGCGCACGCCGCGAATGAACTCCTGGCCCGCCTCCCGACCGCCGGCGAGATCGAAGCAGAACACCGCGCCAGCGCCCTTGGGCAGGTACTTCGCCAGCAGATCGTCGTACTTGCCGGCCAGCGCCGGATGCCGCACGGCGGTCACGTCGTCGCGTCCGGCGAGCCACTCGGCCACGGCCAGCGCGTTGCCGACGTGGCGCTCCATGCGCAGCGGCAGCGTCTCCAGGCCCTGCAGGAACAGGAAGGCGTTGAACGGGCTCATGGCCGCGCCGAGGTCGCGCAGGGTCTCGGCGCGCAGCTTCATGAGGTAGCCGTATCCGCCGAAGGTCTCGTGGAACTCCAGTTCGTGGTAGGCGGGCGAGGGGTCCGCGACGATGGGAAACTTGCCGTTGGACCAGTCGAACTCGCCGGAGTCCACGACCGCGCCGCCGATGCTGGTGCCGTGGCCGCCGATGAACTTGGTCACCGAGTACAGGACAATGTCGGCGCCGTAGTCGATCGGGCGGCAGAGATACGGCGTCGCGAAGGTGTTGTCCACCATGAGCGGAATGTCCGCCAGCTTCGCAACCCCAGCCACGCCCTCGATATCGAGCACGTTGCCGCCGGGATTGCCGATCGTCTCGGCGTACAGCACCCGGGTGCTGTCGCGCAGGGCGCTGTGCCACTTGGAGATGTCGTCGGGGTCGATGAAGGTGAGGTCCACCGACAGCTTGCGCGACAGGTGCTTGAGCTGCGTCACGGTGCCGCCGTAGAGGGCGGCGGAGGCGACCATGTGGTCGCCCGGGGTGAGCAGCGTGAAGAGCGCCGAGGCCTGCGCCGACATGCCGCTCGCGAACGCCACGGCGCCGATGCCGCCGTCGAGGTTGGCGAGCCGTTCCTCCAAAGCCGCGACCGTGGGGTTCATGATCCGCGAGTAGGTATTGCCGTACTCCTGCAGGTTGAAGTACGCGGCCGCCGACTCCGGGTCCTCGAAGACATAGCTGGACGTCTGGTAGATGGGCACCGCACGGGCGCCGGTGCTCGGTTCGGGGCGGGCGCCGGCGTGGACGGCGCGGGTGTGGAAGCCGAACTCGCGCTCGGGCTTGTACTCGTCGGGCATGGGGCTCTTTTGCGGCCTGCGACAATCGGATGGCGTGGCAACATACTACGGCACGGGTCAAGGCCCGCTGGCAAGCAAGGGAGGTTGGATGCTGCGCGTAGCCGTGATGAGTCGCTGGCACGTCCATGCCGATCAATACGCCCGCGAGGTGGGCGAGAACGCGGACGCCGAAGTCGTCCGCGTGTGGGACGAGGACGCCCGGCGCGGCCAAGCCTGGGCGGAGGAACTCGGCGTGCCGTTCGAGCCGCGGCTCGCCGCAGTGCTCGGCAGGGACGATGTCGACGCCGTGTGCGTGACGACGCCGACCAGCATGCACCGCGAAGTGATGGTTTCCGCGGCCAGAGCGGGCAAGCACATCTTCACGGAGAAAGTGCTGGCGGCGACGATGGCGGACGCCCGCGCCATCGCCGACGCCGTGCAGGCGAGCGGCGCGCGCTTCTGCATTTCCTTTCCGCGCCGCACCATGCCGGCGCTGCGGTATGCGAAGCAGGCCGCCGAACAGGGCCTCTTCGGCAGGATCACCGCGGTGCGCGTGCGCATCGCCCACGACGGCGCCGTGCGCGACTGGCTGCCAGCGCACTTCTACGATCCGGTGGCCTGCGGCGGCGGCGCGATGATGGATCTCGGCGCCCACGGCATGTACATCTGCCGCTGGCTGCTGGGCCGGCCGAAGCGCATCGTGTCGGTCTTCAATACCGTCACCGGACGCGCCGTGGACGACAACGCGGTGTCGGTGATCGAGTTCGAGGGCGGCGCCATCGCCGTCAACGAGACGTCGTTCACCAGCTTCGGCGGCGCCTACTCGGTGGAGATCGACGGCACCGAGGGCGGCTTTCGGATGCTCTCGCCGAACACCGGCGCGGAAGTGCGCTCGGCGCATCTGGACGGCGGGCGGGACTGGCAGCAGGTGAAGGAGCTGCCGGCGGCGCGTCCGAAGCCGGTGGATCAGTGGATCGCCGGCTGCGTGCATGGCGACCGCATCGACTTCGGCATCGACGAGGCCTTGGCGCTCACCGAGCTCATGGAGGCGGCCTACACCGCCGAAGCCGAGCAGCGCAGCGTCGCGTTCGATGGCTGACGGCATCGTCCGCGTTCGCCGCCACGAGCGCGAACGCGCCGCCCGGGCCATCGCCGAAGACGGCTGCGTCATCATCGAGCGCGCCGTGCCGAGAGGGCCGCTCGCGCGGCTGCGCCGACGCATGGACCGCGACACCCGCGATCTGCTCCGCTACTGCGCCACCCTCGGCGGCAACCCGCGCGCCGCCGGGCATTTGCAGCAAGGGCCGCCGCCGTTCGCCGACTACGTCTTCGCCGAGGTTGCGATGAACGCTGCCGCGGTGGCCGCGGCGACGGCGGTGTTCGACGCCCCGCCGCGCCTCACCTTCTACAACGGCAATACCAACTGCCCCGGCAGCGTCACGCAGCATCTGCACATGGACGGTGTCCACCACACGGGGCCGGAAGAACCGGTGGCCACCACGTCGTCCATGGTGGTGAACATCCCGCCAGGGCCGATGCATGAAGGCAACGGCGCCATCGAGCTGTGGCCGGGCAGCCATCGCGTTGGCGTCTACGATGAACGGCGCCGGATCACGGCCGAGATGCAGGCCCGGCAGCGCGCCTGTCGGTCGCCCCTGCAGGCCTGCGCCGAACCCGGCGACATCCTGCTGCGCGACGTGCGCCTCTGGCACCGCGGCGTGCCGAATCCATCCACCCGACCGCGGCACATGATCGCCCTCATCTACTCCGCGCCCCAACAGCCGTCCACCCGTCGGCTGCCGTTCGGCGCCGGCTGCGAGAGCGCGCTCGAAGGCCGCGGCGCCGACGCCAACGCCGACTACGTGTATGGCCCCATCGACTATCTGTTCGGGCCGACGCAGCGCGTCTACCTCGGCAGGACCTACACTGCTGGCTAGCTCAGAGGAGGACCGAAACAGTGGCTGGAACCAAACTCGAACTCGCCTCGCCCGGGCGCAGCGTCCCGGAGAACGTGGAACTGGCGGCGCTGGCCGAACAGCGCGGCTGGGAAGGCTTCTGGGTGGCCGAGACCACCGGCATGGATGCGGTGACCACGGCCGCAGCGGTGGCGTCGCGCCTCGAACGGGGCCGCGTCGGCACCGCCATCGTGCCCATGCAGACGCGCAACCCAATGCTGCTGGCGATGACCGCGACGTCGCTCGCCCAGCTCGCGCCGGGCGGCTTCGTGCTGGGTCTCGGCACCAGCACCGAGATCATCGTCGAGAGCTGGCATGCCAGCCAATGGGGGCCGTCGCCCCTCGGCGTGACGCGGGAGTGCGTGGATCTGGTGCGCCGCCTGCTGGCCGGCGAGCGAGTGACGTCGGAGACCGGCCGCTGGCGGCTGCAGCGCGCCAGCCTGCTGGCGGCGCCCGAGCGCGCCCCGCCGATCTACCTCGCCGCCTTGAACGACCGCATGCTGGAGCTCGCCGGCGAGATCGCGGACGGCGCGATCCTGAACTTCGTCACCCCCGCCGATGTGGCGCATGCCAAGGCGCGAATTCGCGCTGGCGCGGGGCGCGCGGGGCGCGACCTCGATGGCTTCGAGCTGCTGGTCTTCTTCCGCGCCACGGTAACGGAAGACTACGAGAGCGTTCGCCAGCGCTATCAGCGGGAGCTGCTCACCTACGTCATGGCGCCGGTCTACACCCGCATGTTCGCCCGCGAAGGCTTCGCCGATGAGTGTACCGAGGTGCAGTCCCTGTGGCGCCAGCGGGCACGGCAAGAGGCGCTCGACACCGTGCCGGAAGCGCTGATCCGGGAGCGCACGCTGATCGGCACCGCGGCTGAGATCCGGGCCCGGATCGAGGAATACGCCGAAGCCGGGATGGACGGCACGATGGTGTTCCCGGTGGCGATCCCGGACCGCGACTACGTGGCCGACTGCTCGCGGATCATCGACGCCCTCGGCGACTGACACGCCATCGGCCGATCAGGCGGTCTAGGTCGGCAAGGCGTCCGCGATCCGGTCTCGGAGCTTGCGTATTTCCGGGCAAAGGCGGTAGATCAGGAGCTGCACCAGGGTCGAATCGCGGAAGCGGCGGCTCACCGCGCACCCCCGCCAACAGGGTCTCCGCTGGCCTCCTGCCAGCCTTGCAGCGTCGTGAACTTATGGGAATTCTAATGGTTTGCAAATGCGATATGCCCTACATGTTGCGGGACTACCGCGAGAGCCTGTAGTCCGCCGTGGGACAATCGGGCCTCCGATAGCTGGGCGACGGAAGGAGAGCGCCATGCCGATGATCGACACCGGCACCAACGAACTGCTTTGCGACCTCAAGGACGGCGTCGCCACCGTGACGCTGAACAAGCCGCACAAGCGCAACGCCCTGGGCGACATCCTCACCCCGGCCCTGCGCGAAGTGCTGCTCACCCTGGAAGGCGAGCCGCGCTGCGGCGCCATCGTACTGACCGGCGCTGGCCGAGCGTTCTGCGCCGGCGGCGATGTCTCGGGCATGGGCGGTTCCGGCGCTCCGAAGCCCGATGCGCTGCGGCCCGGTCCGGACGATGCCGTGAAGACCCTCATCCGCAAGCAGGAGACGCTGACGCTGCGATTGTTCGAGCTCGCCAAGCCGGTGGTGGCCGCGCTGCCCGGCCCGGCCGCTGGCGCCGGGCTCTCCATCGCCCTCGCTGCGGATATGCGCATCATGGCCGACGACACGTTCATCACCACCGCGTTCCGCAACATCGGCCTGTCCGGCGACTACGGCGGCAGCTGGTTCCTGACCCAGCTCGTCGGACCGGCCATCGCCAAGGACCTCTACTTCACCGCCCGCCGCGTTCCCGCCGCCGAGTGCCTGGCGCTCGGCATCGTCAATCGCTTGGCGCCGTTCGACGAGTTGCAGGCCGAGGCGCGGGCGATGGCCCAGGACCTCGCCGACGGCCCGCGCTCGGCGCTGCGCTACATGAAGGAGAACCTGAACCGCGCGGCCGCCGGCGCGGACCTGCGAGCGTGTCTGGCCGCCGAAGCCGATCGCATGGTGCGCAGCAGCTCGACGCCGGACCATCGAGAGGCCGTGCGGGCCTTCATGGAGAAGCGCCAGCCGGTTTTCGACCACCCCCGCTGAGGTCCCGACGCGCTGGCTGTTGGTCCGGTAGCGGCATGGCGTGAGGCAGCAGTTCACCCACGCGCCCGAGACCTGAAGCGGCTGCTGGGCGGCAGGCAGGACCCCGCGGACTCCGCCTGAACCGCAGCGTTGGCCCCGGCCGAGCCGCTGGTCTGGCGGCATCGGCCGAAGCAATAGAGCCGAGCCCGGACCTAAAGGTTGCGCCGGAACAGGGCGAACAGCCGCTCCCAGTGCCGTTCCGCGGAGGCCTTGTGGTACTTGCCTTCCCGCTGCGGGAAGACGAAGCCGTGGTCGGCGCCCGGGTACCACTCGATGCGGTAGTTGATGCCCGTCGAAGCGAGGTGCTTCTCCAACGGGTCGATCATCGACGGCGGCGCCAGCGGATCGAGTTCGGCGCAGCCGAAGTAGATTTCGCCCTTGATCCGGTCCGCCGTGCCATGCGGCGCGCCGTCGCCGTACAGGCGCACGCCGTGGAACGACGCCGCGGCCTTGATGCGGTCCGGAAACGCCGCCGCGGCAGCGAATACGAACGGGCCGCTCATGCAGTAGCCGGTGGCGCCCACCGGGCCGCCGCGAGCCGCTTCCTGATTCGCCGCGAAGTCGAGCAGCACCTGCGTATCCTCGCAGACCATGGCGTCGGTGGTGGCGTCCATGAGCTCCCTCATGCGCTCGCGGGTCGCGCCCGGCATCCCCAAGTGGAACTCGCGGGTCTGCCGGTAGTAGAGGTTCGGCAGCACCACGTAGTAGCCCACCGTGCCGATGCGCCGGGCCATGTCATGCAGCTCTTCGCGCTTGCCGGGCGCGTCCATGTAGAAGATGACGAGCGGGAACGGCCCGTCCTCTTCCGGGTAGGTGATGAAGGTGTTCATCGCGCCGTCGGCGGTGGCGATGTCGATTTCGGTTTCGATCATGGGCAGGACACCGGGTTGGGACGCAGCGGATTGTATGCCCAGTCGAGCAAGGACCGAACCACGGTGATCGCCGTGCTGTTCGCCATACGTTGGTCATATCGACCAAAGTCTAGGAATCAGCAGCACACTATAAAAATGATCGTAATTCAATAACATACATGGATCTAGCTAGAGGAGCCGAAGCAATCCACGCCACTTGGCACGATTGCTGCTGACGGCATCGATTACCGGCTCGTCGCCTTCGGACGGCGATCCTCGACAGGAGTGGCGCGGCCCATGCAGCTCATCCGCATCTTCGTCTCGCATCGACTGGCGGCGAACCTCGGCATGATGCTTATGGTGCTGGCGGGCGTTTGGGCCATCTCGCAGATCACCGTGCGTCTGAACCCGGTGCAGCCGCGCCCGTTCGTGAACGCCAACGTCGCCTGGCCGGGCGCGAGCGCGGAGGATGTGGAGAAGCTCGTCACCGCGCCCCTCGAACAGCAGCTCAAGACCGTGCCGGACGTTGAGACCGTGTGGAGCGTCACTCGGGACGGCAGCGCCTTCGTGCAGGTGCGGGTGGACGACGATGCCGACGTGCAGGATGCGGTGGACGCCATCAAGCAGCGCATCTCGCAGATCCGCAGCTTCCCCTCGAACATCGAGCCGCCGGCGGTCTACGCCCTGCGGCAGCGGGACCTGGTGGCGGCGGTGCTGGTCACCGGCCAGGGAAGCCTCGCCGAACTCATCCCGCTCGCCCGCCAGATGCAGAACGAGCTGCTCGGCCGCGGCCTCGACAGCGTGGAGTTCAGCGGCCTGCCCGAGCAGGAGATCGCCATCCAGGTGGACAGCCGCACCCTATTCGAGCTAGGCCTCAGCTTCGATGAACTCGGCGCCCAGCTCGCCGCGCTGTCCACCGACTCGCCCGGCGGCAGCGTCGGCGCCGGCGCGCACGCTCGGCAACTGAGGAGCCTAGACCAGCGCCGCGCCGCGGACGAGTTCGAGGAGCTGCCGGTGTACACGGCGACCGGCGCCCTGGTGCGGCTCGGCGACATCGCCACCGTGGAGCAGCGCCCGCTCGTCGACCAGCCCTACATGACCGTCGAAGGCCGCCCCGCCATCGCCCTGTTCGTGCGCCGCGACATGGACGGCGACTCGCTGCAGGCCGCGGAGGACCTCAATGCCTACCTCGATGCCAAGCGCGCCACGCTGCCGGCCGGCGTCGAGCTCGGCGTCTTCCTCGAAGCCTGGGTGTTCATCCGCGACGAGCTGCGGCTGATCGTCGGCAACGGGGCGATGGGCCTGGTCCTGGTCGTCGTCGCGCTGGTGGCGTTCCTGCGCCTGCGCACGGCGTTCTGGGTCATGGTGGGCATCCCGGTGACCTTCCTCGCCGCCTTGCTCGCCTTCTACTATCTGGGCGGCACGATCAACGCCGTCAGCCTGATCGGCTTCATCATGGCGCTCGGCATCGTCGTGGACGACGCCATCGTGGTGGGCGAAGAGGCGCTCACCGAGTTCGATGCTGGCAAGTCGCCGGTCGATGCCGCGACGGACGGGGCGAGGCGAATGTTCGCGCCGGTGGTGGCTTCGTCGCTGACCACGCTGTGCGCGTTCACGCCGCTCTTGGCAGCGGACGACGCGCCGCTCACGGAGATCGCCGTGATCATGCTGGTGGTCATCAGCGCCTCGCTAGTCGAGTGCTTTCTGATCCTGCCGGGGCACCTGCGCCACGCCTTCGAGCGGATGCGCGGCCGCCAGCCGTGGCGCTGGCAGCAGCGCTTCAACGCCGCCTTCGAGCGCTTCCGCGAGGAGCGCTTCCGCGCCTTCGTGCGCTTCTCGATGGCCAACCGCGCCGTGATCGTCTGCGCCGCGCTGGGCCTGTTCCTGATGGCGGCGCTGACCTGGGCGATGGGCTGGATCAAGACCGAGATGAACCTCGGTCTCGATTTCGAGCAGGTGCGGGCCGATGTGCGCTTCGTGTCGGCGGCCAGCGAAGCCGATCGCCTCGCTTTCGTCGAGCATCTGGAAGAGTCGCTTGCGGCGACGGATGCCGCCCATGGCGGCGGCAACGTGGTCAAGCACACGGCGACGATCAACGTCGCCACCATCAACAACGAGTCCAAGGCCGGGCCGCAGTTCGCCTCCATCGAGGTGGAGATGACATCGCCAGAGAAACGGGATCTCAGCGCCGACGAGTTCGCCGTGGCGTGGCTGGACCGGGTGCGGCGGGCGCCGGTGGTCGATGCGCTGGCCATCGCCCAGAACCGGCGCTGGTTCTCGGACTTCTCGATCCTCCTCAAAGGCCCGGATGCCGATGTCCTGAAACGCGCCGCCGATGATGCGATAGGCGAACTCGTCGCCTTGAAGGGCGTCTCGAACCTGCGCGACAACCTGCCTTGGGGCAAGGACCAGTGGCTGCTGAAGCTGACCACGGCGGGACGCTCCCTAGGGCTCTCCACCGGCGATCTCGGCCGGCAGCTTCGCGCCGCCTACGACGGCCGGCGAATTCAGATCTTCCAGGACCGCGACAACGAGATCGAGGTGCGGCTGATGCTGCCGGAGCGCGACCGCGCCGATCTGTCGCGCCTCGGCGGCTTCCCGGTGAAGACGCCGGGCGGCGAGATGCTGCCGCTTGCCACGGTGGCGGACATCGAGGCGCGGCGCGGCATCGACGCCATTCGCCACCACAACGGCCAGCGCACGCTCACCATTCGCGGCGACGTGGACTTTGCCGTCATCACGGGCCGCGAAGTGGTGGCCTACTTCAACGAGCATGTCCGCGACAGGCTGGTGCAGGACTACGGCATCAGCACGGGCCTCGACGAACTGAGCCTTGCCGAGGACCACGCCGCCGGCCAGCTCTGGACGCTGTTCGGCATCGTCCTGGCGCTGATCTACATTGTCCTCGCCTGGGTATTCGCCTCGTGGAGCTGGCCGCTGGCAGTGATGGCCGCCATCCCGCTCGGCCTGACGGGCGCTCTGGCCGGCCATCTGGCGCTCGGCCTGCACATCAACCCGATGTCTCTGCTCGGCCTATTCACGCTCACCGGCATCATCGTCAACGATTCGATCATTCTGGTGAGCACCTACAAGCGTCTGGTCGGCGAGGGCGCATCGCCCGCGCAGGCCATTGAAGACGCGGTGTGCCGCCGCCTGCGGCCGGTGCTGTTGACTTCCCTGACCACCATCGCCGGGCTGTTCCCGCTGATGCTGGAACAGGCCCCCATCGCCGCGATGTTCAAGCCGCTCGCGGCGGCGATCTGCTTCGGCCTGCTGTACGGCACGCTGCTCGTGCTGGTGGTGGTGCCGGTGCTGCTGTCGCTGATCGGCGGCGGCAGCGTGCGCGTGTCGAGGTGGAAGGCGCGGCTGATTCCCGGATGGAGCGCGGCGTCGGCCGCGATGGAGTGACCTCATGAGATTCCCGCAGCGCATTGCCGACTGGCGCCAGCGACTGCCCCGGCAAGCGCAGATCCTGCTCGGCATCGGCGCCGCGACCGCGATCGTCAGCACCGGCCTCGTCGCCTTCGCCCCGGAGCCGGACCGCCGGCCGGCGGCGGAACTGATCCTGCCGGTCACGACGGTGGTCGCCGAGGTGAAGGCCCATGCGCCGCAGGTCGGCCTCTACGGGCGCATCGAAACGCCCAATGCGGCGCGGCTGACGGCCCTGGTGGCAGCCGCGGTGGTTGCCATGGAGGTACGGGAAGGCGACCGCGTCGACGCCGGCGACACCCTCATTCGGCTCGACGAGACGGACGCGGCCCTCGCCTTACAGCGCAGCGAGTCCGATCTGACGGAGGCGCGCGCCGACCTCGAGGCGCTGAAGCTGACCGGTGCGGATGATCGGACGGTGCTCGCCCACCAGGAGGAACTGCGGCGGCTGGCCCGGGACAAGGCCGACTGGCATCGGCAGCTGCGCGAGCAGGGCGCCATCTCGCAGCAGACGCTGAACGCCGCCTTGAACGAAGCGCATTCGCAGGCGATCGCGCTGTCCCGCCAGCGGCACCAGGTTTCCACCTTCGACCTGCGCCTGGCGCAAGCGCAGGCACGGGTCTCGCGCGCCGAGGCGTCGCTGGAGGAGGCCCGCGTCCGCTTGCGGAGGACGCGCATCCGCGCACCGTTTCCGGGCCGGGTGACCCGCATCCACATCGCCCCGGGCGAACTGGTTTCGCCGGGCAGCGTGGTGGCGGAGGTGTACGACGACAGCGCCCTGGAGGTGCGCGCGCAGATTCCGAACGCGCACCTGCCGGCGCTGGCGGAGGCACTGGCCAGGGGCGAGCGGCCGCGGGTCGAAGTGGTTCTCGGCGAGAGCCGCGTGCACGGCGAGCTCGACCGCCTGGTGGGCGAGGTGGCGAAGGGACAGTCCGGCGTCGACGGCCTGGTGCGCCTCGATGCCGCCGCGGCGCCGCCGGATCTCGGTCGGGCGGTGGATCTGCGCGTCACCCTGCCTGCGGTCCAGAATGCGGTGGCCGTGCCGGTGCAGGCGGTCTATGGTCAGCGGCGGCTGTTCGTCGTGGAGGACGGCGTGCTGGTGGGAATCGAGGTGGAGCGGCTCGGCGAGACGACGGATTCGGCCGGTCGGCTGCGGCTACTCGTGCGTTCGCCGGTGCTGGTGGACGGCGTTCGCATCCTGAGTTCGCAGCTGTCGAATGCCGTCACCGGACTGCGCGTGAGCGACGCCGCCGCCGGGGAAGCCGCGTAGCGGTGGGCCTTGCGGCCTGGTTCGCCGTCGCCGGCTTCGGTGTCGGCATCTCCGGCTGCGGCTACGAAGCGCTCGGCGGCCGAGCCATGGGCACCACCTACAGCGTGCAGGCGGGTTGCCCGGACGCACTGCCTCGGGCGGACATCGGAGCCGTGCTGGACCGTGTCGACGCGCAGATGTCCACGTACCGCGGGGACTCGGAACTCATGCGCTTCAACCGCGCTCCCGTCGGACCCTGGATCGCCGTCTCCCGCGACCTCGCGGAGGTGGCGGCGGAAGCCTTCCGAGTCGCGGAGCAGACCGGCGGGGCATTCGATCCCACCGTCGGCCCGCTCGTCGCGCGTTGGGGATTCGGCCCCGAAGCGACCGTGCCGTTCGACGAGCGGCAGATCGGCTACCGCAACCTGCGCCATCGCCTCGACCCGCCGGCGCTGGCCAAGCGCGCCCCGCTCGCCCTCGATCTCTCGGCCATCGCCAAGGGCCACGCCGTGGACCGCATCGCCGAACTGCTGCTCGCCGCCCGCTGCGATGCGTTCCTGATCGAACTCGGCGGCGAGATCCGAACCAAGGGCCGCGCCCCAAGCGGCGGCGCGTGGCGCATCGGCGTGGAATCGCCGGCAGGCGACGGCTATGTGGGAAAGCCGATCCTTCTCGAAGACGGCGCCCTGGCCACCTCCGGCGACTACCGCCAGTACCGGGAGGAAGGCGGCCGCCGCATCTCGCACATCCTGGACCCGCGCCGGGGCGAGCCGATCGCCCATGCGACGACCGCCGTCACGGTGGTGGCCCAGACGGCGCGCGCCGCCGACGCCTACGCTACCGCCCTTTTGGTGCTCGGCGAAGAGGACGGATTGGATTTCGCCACGCAGGAAGATCTGGCGGCGCTCTTCGTGGTGCGGGGCGAGTCCGGCCTCGACACCGTCCAAACCCCGGCGATGGACGCGTACCGCCGACGCTGAGGGGCCGTCCCTTACGCCCGTCGGACGATGATCCGCCGTAAGGTGTGCCGGGAAGGGTCCGTGCGAATACAATCCCCGCATCGCGCTCGCTCGCCACGGTGCCGAATGCTCGAACGCCTTGAGTTGGAGAATGTCGGTCCGGCACCGGAGATGGTGCTGGACCTGAAACCCCGGTTGAATCTGATCACCGGGGACAACGGGCTGGGCAAGAGCTTCCTGCTCGACATCGCGTGGTGGGCGCTGACGCGCAAGTGGCCGCATGACCTGAATCCGGGCCTGGCCTCCGGATACCCGGCGCGTCCTAGGGACAAGCAGAGACCAGCGAAGCTCCGTTTCGCCTTGACCACCGATGCCGGAAGCCGCGCGACCTACGAGAGCACTTACTCCGCGTGGGACGAGAGCTGGACCGGGCGTCGCGGCAGACCATGGAGCCCCGGGCTAATCGTCCACGCACATGCGGACGGCGGCTTTTCGGTTTGGGATCCGGCTCGGAACTACTGGCGGAAGAGAGGGAACATCGACGTTCAGGACCGGCTTCCTGGGTATGTCTTCTCGCCCAAGGATGTCTGGAACGGACTGGTTGTTCCCATCGAGGGAAAGCTAACCACGGTCTGCAAGGGCATTCTCGACGATTGGTCGAACTGGATCCGGGAGAACGGCGAGAACGCGCACCAAATGGCGGAGGTCGCCGGCACCCTGACGGTTGGCCGCGAGCCTTTGGAAGTCGGACCGTTCGATCGACTTACCCTAAATGACGCGCAAGACATTCCGACGATCAGAACCGAATACTCTGATGCTGTCCCCATCCTCTACGCGTCATCCGCAGTTCGCAGGATCGCTGGCTTAGCCTACATGCTCGTCTGGGCCTGGAGCGAGCATGTACGCGCCGCAGGACAGCTCGGAGTGAGAGTCGCCCGCCAGGTCATCCTCTTGTTCGACGAGGTAGAGGCACACCTTCACCCTCGATGGCAGCGAGCCATCGTGCCCGCGATTCTCAAGGTGATTGGTCGGCTCACCGATGGCGCAGCGGGCGTGCAACTCATTGCAGTCACACACTCGCCGCTCGTGCTCGCCTCGGTGGAACCCTACTTCGCCGAAGATCGAGACCGACTGTTTCATCTAGATTCCAGAGACGGCCGGGCGCAACTCGACATCCTGCCTTGGGCGGCGCAAGGCGATGCCCTCAACTGGCTGGTGTCGGAGGCGTTTGGTCTTCGACAAGCCCGGTCCGTGGAGGCGGAGCGCGCCATTGAGGCAGCGCAGGCATTCATGCTTGGGCTGGCACAGCAGAATCCCGAAGATCTCCGGGAGCGCGAACAGATCCACCGGGAACTTCAACGCTTGCTCGCCAGTCATGATCCGTTCTGGCCACGATGGATCGTGTGGACAGAGCAAGGTGGTCAAGTGTGATCCGGTTTGAACGTGTCCCCGAACCGGTCGAGTTCGACCAGAACGCTAGGGCGCCGGGCAACGCTTGGCTTGCTGCCAATCCCGGCAATCGGCGCCCGAAGGACTTCTGGAGCCCTTCAAGGGAGCGCTTGCGGACGGCTCTCGGAGTCTGTGCGCCTACTCGGCCATGTTCGAACCGGTCGGCACCGTGGACCACTTCATCAGTTGCCATGAGGACCCGTCCAAGGCATACGAGTGGGCGAACTACCGCTACTGCGCTGCATGGATCAGCTCGAGCAAGGGAAACGCGCTGGCGAGCGAACTGCTCGACCCGTTCGACATCGAGAACGGCTGGTTCGAACTCCATCTGCCGTCCCTCCAACTGCGCGTTTCGGACACCATTCCCGATGGACTACGGGAGCGTGCCGAGCATGTGCTGGACCGGCTGCATCTACGCGACGATGAGCGGATCATGCGGCAACGCAGAGAGTGGTACCGCATGTACCAGAGCGGCGAGCTCTCCCTGGATGGGCTTGGAGGGAAGGCGCCGCAGATCGCGGCCGCGGTCGATCAAGGCCAGGGCAGCTAGTTCGCCAGCGTGCGCGCCACTCGCAAGCCGTTGAAGTTGACGCGGATGGCCGTCGGCAGGCGGGTGCGGTAGGAGGCGCGGAGGGATCGCGGCTCGTCCTTCCAGGAGCCGCCGCGGAGGATGCGCAGGCTGCAGGTGCCGGCGAGCGCGGCGCTGCCGTCTGGGGGCACCGCGGCGAAGTCCTCGTTCCAGCAATCCTGCACCCACTCCCAGACGTTGCCATGCATGTCGTACAGGCCGAAGTCGTTGGCGGCGAACGAGCCAGCGGGTGCGGTCTCGCGGCCGTCCCACTGGCTGCCGCAGCGGTCGCAGTTCGCATGGTTGCCGCCAGTCTCTTCGCCCCAGCTGTAGTTGGTCGCCGTACCTGCGCGGGCCGCGTACTCCCATTCCGCCTCGGTCGGCAGCCGGTAGCGCGCGCCGGTCTGCGCCGACAGCCACTGCACGTAGGCCTGGGCATCGTCCCACGACACGTAGATCGCCGGCCGGCGACCGCGGCCCCAACCCTTGTCGTCCACCCGCTCTGGATGGGTGAACCGGTCGTAGTCTGCGAACGTGACCTCATGCACGGAAAGCGCGAACGAAGCGGCGATGGTCACCTCGTGGACGGGCTCCTTCAGCAGGCGACAGAGCGGGCCGAGCTGGCAACCCATCCGCAAGCGGCCGGCGGGAACCACGACCATCGTCGGCCCGTTGCCGCCATCGCGCAGCCGGTCGCGGAACACGCTGCCGGGCGCGCCCGGATCGCGGGCAGGGGGAGTGCGCTCCGGCGCCGCTCGCTGCGGCATGCCCGCCGTGACCATCGCGGCGATGACCGTCTCCCCGACGCCCGCCTCGGCCAGCGCGACCACTTCGCTGACCTCGGTATCGAAGTCGGTCGCCGACGCCTCGATCATGGCGACGATCGCCGCATCGCCGACGCCGGCGTTCGTCAGCCGCAGCACGTCCGCATTCGTCAGCGCGCGCTCGGCCGCGGCGACCATCGGCCCGCCGAGCACGATGCTTGCCGCAACGCACATTCCAGCAAGCGCGGCCTTGATCCTCATGCAATCGCCCTCGCCAAGCGATTCGTTCGCTTGACCGGGAGCTTACAGCAAGGCGGGCATGTGCCGGCTTGCGCTAGAATCCCGTCGCTTCTCAGTTCGCATCCGTCCATGAAACAGCCGATCGACCTTCCTCCCGACCTTCTTCGCGCCATTCTCCCCGCCCTTCTTCCTGCGGCCTTTGGCGTTCACTCGCGGCCCGGGGCCCGCCCATGAAGCAGTTGACCGACTTCCTACCGGTTGCCGCCTTCTTCGGCGTCTATCTGGTGGCCGACATCTACTACGCTACGGGCGCCTTGATGGCGGTGTCGGCGTTGCAGGTGGCCTTTTTCAAGCTGCGCGGCTGGCGGGTGACGGGGCAGATGTGGCTGGTGTTCTGGGGCGCGATGGTGCTCGGCGGGCTGACGCTCCTGATCCGCAATCCGCTGTTCATCCAGTGGCGCCCGACGGTGGTGAACTGGGTGATGGCGCTGGTGCTGGTCGGCAGCCGCTTCGTCGGCAGCGGCGAGCATGTGCAGCGGCTGCTCGGCAAGGCGATGGAACTGCCGGCGCGGGCGTGGCGCGATCTCACCTGGGGCTGGGCCGGCTTTCTGGCGCTGGTCGGCAGCGTCAACCTGTACGTTGCCTACCAGTTCAGCGAGTCCACCTGGGTGGCCTACAAGTTCGCCGCCGGCTTCGTGATCCCCATCCTGCTGATCGGTGGCAGCGCGGCCTATCTGGTCGCCACCCGGCAGGTGCCGCGCGTCCCGTCGTCTTCGCCGACGCCGCCAAGCGGCTCCGAAGCGCCGTGACCAGCTTGTCCGTCAACGTCAACAAGATCGCCTGGCTACGCAATGCCCGCGGCGGCTCGCGACCCGACCTGGTGGCTTGCGCGCGCACCATCCTGGATGCCGGCGCGGCCGGGATCACCGTGCATCCGCGACCGGACGGCAGGCATATCCGCACCGAGGATGTCTACGCGCTCAAGGCGCTGGTGGACGAATACCCGGGCACCGAGTTCAACATCGAAGGCAACCCCGATGCCGCGCCCCGCGGCGGCTACCCCGGCTTCGACGCGCTGATCGACGCCGTCCGGCCCCACCAATGCACGCTGGTGCCCGACGAAGACGATCAGCTCACGTCCGACCACGGCTGGGACACGACGGACGCCGCGACTGTGGAGCGCGTCGCCGCCCACATTCGCCGGTACCGGGCCTGGGGCTGCCGGGTGAGTCTGTTCATGGATCCGGTGGATGCCGCCATCGCCGGTGCCCGCAAGGCCGGGGCGGATCGAATCGAGCTCTATACCGGCCCGTATGCCGACTGCGTGGCGAGCGGCGGGGCGGACGATCCGGCGGTCATCGCTTCTTGGGCGGCGTATCGGGACGCCCAGCGCTATGCCGCGCAGCACGGCCTCGGCGTCAACGCCGGGCACGACCTCAATCTCGACAACCTGGCGCGCTTCGTGTCGATGGGCGGCATCGACGAAGTGTCCATCGGCCACGCGCTCATCGCCGATGCGCTGGAATTCGGCCTCGCGGCCACGGTCGAACGCTATCTCGCCGCACTGGAACAGGAACCGTGAAGAACTCGCTGCTTGGAAGCTTCCTAGCCGCCGCGCTGCTGTGCGCCGTATCCGCTTGCACTGGCGCCGCCGAGCCGCCGGAGGCCACGCGCCCGGCCGTGGAGATCGTCACCAGCGTCGGCTCGTTCACCGTCGAGCTGTACCCGGACGAGGCCCCGGAAAGCGTCGAGAACTTCCTCGACCTGGTCGACGCGGGCTTCTACGAGGGCACCATCTTCCACCGCGTGATGGCGGGCTTCGTCATCCAAGCGGGCGGCTACGACGCGGCGCTGGCCTATCGCGACCCGCCCCGGACGGTAGTGAACGAATCCGCGAACGGCCTGCTCAACAAGCGCTGGACCATCGCCATGGCGCGCCACGCGGACCCCGACTCGGCGGACTCGCAGTTCTACATCAACATGAACGACAACGCGCACCTGGACCCAACGCCGGACGCGCCGGGCTATACCGTCTTCGGCCGACTCGTCGATGGCCACGACGTGGCCGAGGACATCGAACTCGCGGACACGGGGATCGTCGGCGGCCGCGCCGCCGTGCCGCTGGTGCCGATCAGCATTGTGGCAGCGAGGAGAGTTGCGGCGCGGAGAATCGCACCCGGCGACTGAGTTCGCTAGTATGCGCGGCCTTCGCCTTCGACAGCCGTCGAACTTCAGCCCAACGAACGCAGAAAAGCCATGAAAACCCTACTCGTCGCCTTGATCTCAGCGGCCTTGCTGGCCGCCGTCGGCACGCAGATCGTCGACACGCTGCTGGCCGGCAACCGCCTTGGCCTGCTGGCGGTGCTGTTCCTCGTCGGCGCGCTCACGGCGCTGGTCACGGTGCGGTTCAGCACCCGCCAGGCGTCCAGTCGGTCCAGACCGGCGGACTACCGACCCGTGCGCGAGCGCCAGCCGCGCCCGCCGCGCGGCGCCAAGCGCGAGACCGGCACGGTAAAGTGGTTCAGCCCGCGCAAGGGCTACGGCTTCATCGTCCGCGAAGGCGGCGAGGACATCTTCGTCCATCACCGCTCAATACGTCGCGGCGGCGGCGAACGCCCGGAACTGGACGAAGGCCAGAGGGTGAGCTTCGTCGCCGTGGAGCGGCAGCGCGGCTGGCAGGCCGAGGACGTGGCCCCGGCGTGAATCTGAAGAAGCTGCTGACGGAGCGCCTGCAAGCGGCGTTCGCCGCCGCTGGCGCGGGCGACGCGCCGCCCGTGGTCGGGCCGGCGACGCGGCCGGAGTTCGGCGACTATCAGGCGAACGGCGCGATGGCGGCGGCGAAACGCGCCGGCACGAAACCGCGCGAACTGGCGCAGCGGGTGATCGACGCCGCGCAGCTCGACGGCATCGCATCGAGCTGCGAGGTCACCGGCCCCGGCTTCATCAGCATCGCCTTGGCGGACGATTTCCTGGCCGCCATCGCCGGCGACGCGATCGACGCCACGCAGTCCGGCAGCCGCGTGGTGGTGGACTATTCGCACCCCAATCTTGCCAAGGAGATGCAGGTCCACCACCTGCGCAGCACCATCATCGGCGATGCCGTGGCGCGGGTTCTGGAGGCGCTCGGCGCCACGGTGATCCGCCAGAACCACGTCGGCGACTGGGGCACCGGCTTCGGCCGCCTGGTGGCGCATCTGGACGACATCGACGCAGACAGCGGCCAGCTCGGCGATCTCGAGCGCTTCTACACCCAGGCCAGCGCCCGCTTCGCCGAAGACGCCGCCTTCCAGGATCGGGCGCGACAAGTGGTTGTCGACCTGCAGCGCGGCGATGCGGCCACCCTCGCCCGCTGGCAGCGGTTCGTCGACATTTCCATGTCGCACTGCCAAGCGGTCTACGACGCCATGGGGGTCGGCCTTGGCGCCGAGCACATTCGCGGCGAGAGCGCCTACAACGCCGACTTGGACGGCGTGGTCGCGGACTTGCAGGCCAAGGGACTGCTGAGCGAATCAGACGGCGCCCTGTGCGCCTTCCTCGACGGCTTCGTCGGCAAGGACGGCGAGCCGACGCCGGTGATCGTGCGCAAGTCCGACGGCGGCTATCTGTACCACTCGACGGACCTCGCGGCGCTGCGCTACCGGGCCGACGTGCTGCGAGCGGACCGCGTGCTGTACGTCGTCGATGCCCGCCAAACGCTGCATTTCCGCCAGCTCTTCGCGCTTGCCGAGGCTGCGGGATACGGACCGAACGTGTCCTTCGAGCACCACCCCTTCGGGACCATGATGGGGCACGACGGGCGCCCGTTCAAAACCCGCGAAGGCGGCGGCATGAGGCTCCTCGCGCTGATCGACGAAGCCAAGCAGCGGGCGCGGGCGCTCGTGATCGAGAAGAACCCGGCCCTGCCGCCGACCGAGGTGGACGCCGTGGCCCGGGCCGTGGGCGTCGGCGCGGTGAAGTACGCGGACCTGTCGAAGACCCGCACCAGCGACTACACGTTCGACTGGAACGCGATGCTCGCCTTTGACGGCAACACCGCGCCGTATCTGCAATACGCCTACGCCCGCATCCAGAGCCTGTTCGCCAAGGCCCCGGATGGCGCGAGCGGCGCCTCGAGCGCCGCCCTCGTCATCGCGGCGCCGGAGGAACATGCCCTCGCGCTGCTGCTGGCCCGCTATCAGGAGACGCTGGAACTGGTCGCGGCGACGGTGATGCCGCACCACCTGTGCAACTATCTCTACGACCTCGCCGCCAGCTTCATGCGCTTCTACGAGAACTGCCCGGTGCATGGCAGCGACGCCGCCGACAGCCGCTTGGCGCTCTGCCGCCAGACGGCCGAGACGCTGTCTGGGGGCCTCGGGCTGCTCGGCATCGAGACTGTCGATCGGATGTAGTTCGCGGCCCGGGCAAGCGGTACGCTTGCGGTGGGCAATCGGGCGGGGAAAGACCCATGCGAAACATCGTCGCGAGCAGCGCACTGGCGGTACTTGCGTCGGCCAGCGCTGGCGCGGACATCGCAGCAGACGCGTGCGGCGAGCTCCAAGGGCTGTCGCTGCCGGAACTGACCGTGGCGGAAACCGAGCGCAGCACGGAACCGGTGGCCCACTGCAAGCTCACCGGCCGGCTCGGCCGCGAGATCAACTTCGCCGTTTGGCTGCCGGACGACTGGAACGGCAAGTTCATCATGGGCGGCGGCGGCGGTTTCGTCGGTTCCATCCAGAACCAGGCCATGGGTCTCGGCGCCCTGCAGCGCGGCTATGCCACGGCGGGCACCGACACCGGCCACCAGGCGAACGGCATCGACGGCTCCTGGGCGCTCAACGACTACGAGCGCATCGTCAACTACGGCCACGCCGCAGTGCATCGCGTCACCGAGGTCTCGAAGCATGTCGTCCGCGGCTACTACAGCACGGCCGCCGAGCGCTCCTACTTCGCCGGCTGCTCCAATGGCGGCCGCCAAGCCCTCGTCGCCGCGCAGCGCTATCCGCAGGACTTCGACGCCATCGCCGTCGGTGCGCCGGCTTTCGACTTCGCGGGGGTGGCGGCGGCATTCCTCAGCGTCAGCCAGCGCATGTACCCGAACATGGACGAACTCGCCGCGCCGGTTCTCACCGAAGCGGATCGGAAGCTGCTCGCGGACGCCGTCCTGGCCCGCTGCGACGCCAAGGACGGCCTCGCCGACGGCATCATGAACGATCCCCGCGAGTGCGACTTCGACCCGGCGGGCCTCGGCCTGCCGGAAGAAAAGCTCGCCGCCATCCGCGCGGTCTACGACGGGCCGCAAGGGGCGGACGGCCCGGTCCACGTCGGCTGGCCGTTCGGCGGCGAGGATGCGCCCGGTGGCTGGGGCAACTGGCTGGCCGGCATGGGCCAGCAGATGCCGGGGTTGCCGCCCTCGGCGGCATTCGGCTTCGGCGTGGATTTCATGCGCTACATGGTGGAGCACGATGCCGAGTGGCGCTACGAGGGCTACGACTTCACGGGCTTCCGCGCCCGCACAGCGCCCACCACCGCCTCTCTTAGCGCCACCGATCCGAACCTGGACGCATTCCGCGAACGGGGCGGCAAGATGCTGATCTACCACGGCTGGTCGGACGCCGCGCTGTCGGCGCTGGCCACCATCGACTACGTGGACGCGGTATACGCCCGGGACGCCTCGGCGCGCGACGACGTGCGCCTGTTCCTGATGCCCGGCGTGCTGCACTGCGCCGGCGGCCCCGGCCCTTGGGTGGTGGACCTGCTCGCCGCGATCGAGGCTTGGGACGGCGGAGGCGCCGCCCCGGACACCCTCGCCGCAGGCTTCGCCGAAGGCGGCGGCGCCCGGCCGCTGTGCGCCTACCCTGCGAAGGCCGAGTACGTCGTCGGCGACGGGCGGTCGCCTGAGAGCTTCGAGTGCCGGAGCGCGCCATGAACGAACGGCCGCCCCTTGATGCGGCACGGTTCGAGGCCGCGTTCGATGCCGCAGCGGGGTGCTGCTCCGCGCTGACCCGCGACGAGGCGCGGCACTTCGTCGAGCATGGCTACGTCGTCGTCAAAGACGCCTTCCCCAAGTCCTTCGCGCACGATGCATGCGATGCGGCATGGACGGAGATGGAGACCGAGCACGGCTTCGACCGGTGCGATCCCGAGACGTGGAGCAAGCCGTTCGGCTGGGTCGGCAAGGCCGGCTACGTTCGCACCAAGGGCACCGAGCGGCGACTGCGCCTCGAGGCCGATGCGCCGCGCGCATTCCATGCCCAAGCGGACGCCATCGGCGGCGCGGATCGACTGCCGGACGGCGGCGAGTCGCTGGCCTGGCGCGACTCGGCGATCGGCAATCTCGGCCTGCCGGACGGGCCCGACTGGGCGCCGCCGGCACCCCGCCAGCCGGGCTGGCACAAGGACGGCTGGCACTTCCGCCACTTCCTCGATTCGCCGGAGCAGGGCCTGCTGACGGTGCCCATCTACTCCGACATCCTCCCGCAGAGCGGCGGCACGTTCATCGCGCCGGACTCCATCGCCCCGGTGGCGCGGCTGCTGGCCGGCATTCCGGCCGGGCTGCACCCGGACAGCGTGCAAGGCGCCGGCTACCTGATCCCCGGCCTTATCGAGCAATGCAGCGAGTTCCGCGAACTCACTGGCGAGGCCGGCGACATGGCGCTGCTGCACCCGTACATGCTGCACCGCGTGAGCGTCAACCCGTCCCCACGTCCGCGTTTCATCGCCAACATGGCCCTGGTGCTGGCCGAGCCGATGCGCTTCAGCCGCGAGGACGACGCTTACTCGCTGACGGAGCTGGTCGTGCTGAGGGCGCTAGGCACCCACGCCTTCGACTTCGACGCCACGCGAGACGCGCTGGCCGTTAGGCCGGGACCCTTCCGCGACGAGGAAGAAACGCAGCGCGAGCGCGGGTTGCTGACCAAGGAGATGGCGCAGCTACGGGAACGCGGCTTGGTGACGCCGGCGTGGGCCGAAGCCCGGGGCTACCACTCGAACCGGGTGACCGCGGCGTGAAGCGACCAGCTCTGCGATCCCTTGTCGACAGGACAGCGCGTGCCTTTGCGGAGTGTCGGCGACCCACAATGCCGACATGAAGACCACGGTGTCCATTCGCGACGAGGTGTTCGAAGCCGCTGAGCAGACGGGGGAGGTGCTGGGCGTCTCGCGTAGCGAGCTATACACCAGGGCAGTTCAGGAGTTCGCCGTAGATGTCCACCTCGTCGTACCGCAGCCAGGACGGGTCGTATCCGGGGTCCCGGTCGAAGCGCTGGGGCGTTGCCCATTCTGGCTTGACCCCGGCGTCGAAGTCGGACGGCAGTTCGCCGGAGGTTCGCTTCGAGAGTTCGTCGTGCAGGACCACCAGCACGCGGCCTAGCTCCGGGGGCGGTGGACCGTTGCCGGACGGGGAGGTCTGCGTCACCGGCGGCTGCTTGGTCTCGGCATCGCGGCGGAAGGCGGACTTGCTGTAGGCGGCTTGCTCGGCCTTGTCTTCGTCCGTCATCGCCGCGTTCACCGTTCGACCGACGGGCACGACGGGCGTGTATGCGCCCTTGGTGAGGGCGTCCGCCGGTTCGAGTTCCTTCGGCAGCGGGCCGGCGCCGATGGTGACTTGGCCATGATCGGCGCGGATCCAGAAGCCGCCGTGGGCGCCGTCCGGGAAGGCGTAGGCCGGGGTGTCGGTGAACTCTTCGCTGAAGGTGTAGGCGATGTCCTTGAGGCCGTAAGCGTACTTCGCCGACATCGCTCGGGTGGTGACGATGTGGCGCGCGGAACTGACCCATTCCGGGGTCATGAAGACGAAGCGCGGCATGGTGCGCGCGGCCATCGCGTCGTGGAGCGTCCGCAGCACGACGCCGAGCACCGGGTGGGTCGGCAGCGCGCCGTGCATCTGCCAACGGGACAGCTTGCCGAGCCTTGCCTGGGCTGCGGCCACTACCTGCGGGTTGCGGCCCGTGTATTGCAGGCGAGCCATGTTGCTCATGATCGAGTGGTCGCCTTCGATCTTGAGGTCGCACTCGGCCGCCGGGAGTTCCTCGGCCCCTACCCGCACGGTGGGGCCGTCGAAGCGGCAGTGCCAGGCGAGCTTGCCGCCGACGCGCAGGTACGCGGGCGGATTGTGGGCCACTTCGCAGAGGGTGAACGCGCCTAGGTCGGTCAAGCCTGCCGAGTGGCGAGCCACAGCGCCGGCCAGCGCCTCGGTCGCGGCCACTACCCATTCTTCGCTGAGGAAGGAAAGGTCGCCGATGCCGTCAGCCATGGCGGCGAGGACGACGGAGTGGTGTCCGGGGTGCATTGCCATCGTCTCGCCCTCGCGTCAGGCCTGAGCGAGGTGCTGCTTGCAGCCGGTCGTTTCGAGCAGCGCGTCGAGCTCCGCATCGCCCGCGACCGCCGCGTACTTCGCCTTGAGCGCGCCGAGGCTGCGGGCGTGGTACTTCTGCGGCTTCTGCGTCCAGCGATTGCCTTTCAGTGTCACGTCGAAATCGTCGTCGCCGGCGGCGATGGCGCGGGCATTGGCGACGCTCCAAGGCAGGAACCATCCGCCGATCAGCTCGGTCAAGAGCGGCGTGAGAGTCGGCGCGACATCCGCCCAGGGCTCGAACTCGCCGAGGCTCTGCGGGCTCAGCATCCGCTCCACCCAAGCCACCACATTGGGTGCCTCGCGCACCATCTCGCCGGCAGTCGGATCCCGACCGGCCTCGTATATCTGCCCCCACAGCCCGAAGTCGCCGAAGGCGGGCCGGGCGCCGAAGAGGTAGGGGCGACTGGCCAAGTGCGCGTCGAGGATGGGCAGCGCTTCGGCAAGGCTCCGCTCGATGAGCGGCGCGGTGGTGTCGTTGGAGCCGACGAACCACACCCGCGGCACCATACGCTCGCGGATGGCCTGGGCGCGCGCTTCCACGTCCCCGCCGGCGTTCGCTGCGAAGCGGCGCGACACCGTCAGCTGGTCGATCTCGCGCGCCCAGCGCATGTGGAACATCCACTTGTTGCCCCACTCGTCGCCGAACTCCTCGATCAGCGCCGAGACGAAGGCGGCGACGGTACCCGGCGGGTCGATGCCGGGTTCCGGGACCGCCTGCTCCATCTTCTCGATGATGGGCGTCGAGTCCTGCATCCCGGTATCGTCGGGCGTCACCACCAGCGGGATCAGCGGCAGCCGGGCGTGCCGCGCGAAGAGTTCCTGCGCCTCGTCGCGCCCCCGCCACTCGTGGGCGATGCCCTTGTAGCGGAAGTACGAGCGCACCTTCACCGAATACGGCGACTCCTCGGAGCCGATGACGGTGTAGCTCTCGGCCATGGCGGCTTCAGCTCTGGCGGCTACCGCTTAGCGGGAAGTTGCCGAAGCTGGTCTTGACGTTGCCGCTGATGTCGTCGCCGTCCGCCTTGAGGTCGAACTCCAGCGTCATCGGCATGGGGTTCGTCACGTTCAACTTCCAGTTCACGGCGTTGCCGTCGGCGGTTCCGTCGATGTCCATGGTGCCTTGCGCCCCCGCCATCGTGCCGGTGACCTTGTCGCCGTCCACGTTCAGCGTCAAGGTGCCCTTCTGCTGGCCCATCGGCGTGTTGGTGACCGTTTCCCAAACCCCGTTCGCATCGCTCATCGCGTCGCTCCAAGTGCGTTGAAAGTGGCCGCGAGTATGGCAGAGGCGCGGCGAACTTGTAACCGACGATGCGCTGCCCTCGGCCACCCAGCGGCGGCACGGTCTCTTAACATGGCGGCATGGAACCAAGGCGCAGAGGGGACAGTCGGGGCCTGAAGTGGCTGCTCGCCGCGGCCCTTGCGGGGCTGCTGGCGGTGGATTGGTTCGCCGACGGCCTCGGCCCGCGGCTGCTGCTAGGCACCGCGCTCCTCGACCTCACCAGCGACCCGATGGGAGCGACTGCGCTCGTCAATGGCGACGCGGTCGGCGAGACGCCGCTACACGCCGTGGCAGTGCGGCCGGGATCGACGGTCGTGCGCTTCGAGCACCGCTTCCACGAGGCCGAAGCGCAGCGCATCGAACTCGCGCGCGACGAACGCCGCACGGTGCATGGCACGTTCCAGCCCGCGACGGGGGCGCTGCGCATCGTCAGCAATCCGCGCGGCGCGGCCGTGGCCATCGACGGGGAACCGCTCGCGACTGCCGCGCCCGTGGAGTTCGCCTCCTACCCCACCGGCGCCTACACCGTCTCCGCGACGTTGCCGGGGCGGCAGACGAAGACGCTGACCGTGGCGGTGCTGCCGCGGGAACTCGCGATCGCGACCTTCGAGCTCGAACGCCTGCCGCTCGGCGCGATCTTCCTGTCGCTGACGCCGAGCGATGCCCAAGTGGTGATCCTGGACCGCGAGGAGGAGTACCGGCCGGGCGTTGAGTTTCCCCCGGGAAAGCACCGTTTCCGCGTCAGGCACCACGGCTTCGCACCGCAGACCTTCGAGATGGCGGTGCGCGTCGGCCGCAATCAGCGCAGCGTTTCTCTCGAGCGTCTGCATGGCGCATTGCGCGTCGCCGTCGAGCCGCCGTCGGCGAGCGTGACGCTCAGCTTCGAGCAGGGCGGCCAGTGGCGGACGTTCCCCTACGCAGGCGAACGGCGCATTCCGACTGGGCCGGTGACCATCGAGGCGCGCGCCATCGGCTATCGCGACTACATGAGGCGCATCGAGCTTCGCCCCGGCCCGCAAGCCCATGCCATCCGCATGGCGGCGTTCGACGTCGAACCCGGTCGCCGCTTCCGCGACGCGCTGGCTTCCGGCGGCGAGGGGCCGCTTCTCGTGGTGGTCGCTGCTGGGACCTTCCGGATGGGCACCCCCGATGGGCCTGCGGACGAACGGCCGACGCGCACGGTGACGGTCACACAGCCGTTCGCCATCGGTGTCTTCGAGCTAACCGGCGCGGAGTTCGGGCGCTTTCAATCCCGGGGCACGGATGCAGCGCTGCCGGAAACAGCGGTGGCCTGGACCGAGGCGAATGACTATCTGCGCTGGCTCAGCGCAGAGACCAAGCAGCGCTACCGGCTGCCGAGCGAGGCGGAGTGGGAGTACGCGGCCCGCGCCGGCAGCACGGCGCCGCACCCCTTCGACCCGACGGCGCTATGCGAACACGCCAACATCGCCGACGAAACGCTCGCCGGGCGCTACCGCAAGTACAGCACCGCAAACTGCTCCGACGGCGCATTAGGGCTCGCGCCGGTCGGCAGCTACAAGGCCAACGCCTTCGGCGTCCACGACATGCTTGGCAATGCCAAGGAGTGGGTGCAGGATTGCTGGCACGCCGACTACCGCGACGCGCCGAGGACGGCAGACCCGCGCGGCGGCGATTGCGAGACGCGCGTGGTGCGCGGCGGCGACTGGAACTCGGCGCCGGAGGAAGCCACGGTGAGCTTCCGCCAATTCAGCACCGGGCCGAACGAATCGCGCGGCTTCCGCGTCGTGCGCGAGCTCTGAAGCGAAGAGAGGACAACCCATGGACTGGAAAGCAGGAACTCTGACCGCTCTCGCCTGGTCGCTAGTCGGCTGCGAAGGCGAGCGCATCGAGGAAACGGTGATCGATGACACCGCGGGCGCGGTGACCATCCGCGGCGAGGTCTGGGCCGACAACTGGTTCGCGTTCTACCTGGGCGAGCGCCTGATCCTCGAGGACTCGGTCCCAATCACTACCGAGCGCTCGTTCAATGCCGAGTCGTTCGTCTTCAAGGCGGACTACCCCTTGCAGCTCAACTTCGTCCTCAAGGACTTCAAGCAGGACGACACCGGCCTGGAGTACATCGGCCGCTCCAACCAGCAGATGGGCGACGGCGGCTTCATCGCCCAGTTCACGGACATCGCCACGGGGGCCCCGATCGCCGTCACGGACAGCGCTTGGCGCTGTCTGCTACTGCACGAGGCACCGCTGGACCGGGCGTGCGAAGACGAAGAAACGCCGCAGCTCGGCGAAGGTGCCTGCCGCTTCGCCAAGACCGACGAACCGCCGGATTGGCGCACGGCAGCGTTCGACGACTCGACGTGGCCTGCCGCGACCGAGTACGGCGAGTCAGCAGTGCGACCCAAGGGCGGCTACGATCAGATCGACTGGACCTCGGCGGCGAAGCTGATCTGGACGGGCGATCTGGAAACGCACAACACGCTGCTCTGCCGGCTCGCAGTGCCTGCGCCCGGCTGAGTGACTACAGCGTACTGCGCGCCGCGATGCGCAAGCTACAACGGCCCCCAACGGCAACAATCGTCAGATCGGGGAGGCGCAGGGCTTGGGCGCCGATGGAGGCAGAAACGACGAAGGCCGCGTCAGCGGCCTCCGTCAGGGTCGATGTGGTGGCCATTCAGACGATGGGGCCGGTTCCGTGGTTGGTCATGCGCTTGGCTCCGAGTGTGCGGGAATTGAGTTCCACCGTATCGCTCGATCAAGCGAAACACCAGACCGAGGTACATTCGGCGATCTCGGCATTGTAGGGAACGGTCAGGCAACTGTACGTCCCCTAGCCTCCCAGCTCAGGCTTCCCCGACCGGCCCCAGTTCCGGGATCGCCACCTTCACCGCGTCCTCCAGGCAGTCCACCAGGGTCACCTCCATCTCCTCGCGCACCAGCGGCGGGAGCTTGGCGAAGTCGGCCTCGTTGTCGCGGGGGAGGATGACGTGGCGGATGCCGGTGCGGTGCGCGGCAAGCACTTTCTCGCGGATGCCGCCGACCGGCAGGACGATGCCGGAGAGGGTGAGTTCGCCGGTCATGGCCACGTCGTCGCGCACGCGCTTGTTGCTGTAGATCGAGGCCAGCGCGGTCGCCATCGTGATGCCGGCGGAAGGCCCGTCCTTCGGCACGGCGCCGGCCGGCACGTGGACATGGATGCCGTTCTCTTCGATGGTGGAACGGCTGATGTTGAGGCGCTCGGCCACGGACCAGATGTACGAACGCGCCGCTTGGATGGACTCCGTCATCACCTTGCCGAGATGGCCCGTGGTGATGGTCTTGTCGTCCTTGTGGGTGAGCGTCGCCTCCACATAGAGCACGTCGCCCCCCGCTTCGGTGTAGGCCAGGCCCGGCGCCACGCCCGGCGCCAGATTCTCGCGCTGGCGGTCGTTCTTGAACTTGTCGGGGCCGAGCAGGCCCGGCAGGTCGTCCATGGTCACCGTGTCGGCGGGTTTCTCGGCCTGCAAGGTCTGGCGGGCGCGCTTGCTGGCGACGCGGCCGATCACGCGGTCGAGTTCGCGCACGCCGGCCTCCCGGGTGTGGCGGCGGATGGCCCAGGCGAGCGCCTCGTCCGTGAAGCCGAGCTGCTCGTCGCCGAGACCGGCGTTCTCGCGCTGGCGCGGGATGAGGTAGCGGCGGGCGATCTCCAGCTTCTCCATTTCGCTGTAGCCGGTGAGCTCCAGCACTTCCATGCGGTCCAGGAGCGGTCGCGGCACGCCGTCGAGATGGTTCGCGGTGGTGATGAAGAACACCTTGGAGAGGTCGAACGGCAGGTTCAGGTAGTTGTCGCGGAACTCCTTGTTCTGGGCCGGATCGAGGATCTCCATGAGCGCCGCGGCCGGGTCGCCACGGAAGTCGCGGCCGAGCTTGTCCACTTCGTCGAGCATCAGCACCGGGTTCCTCACCCCGGCGCGGCGCACCGCCTGCAGGATGCGGCCCGGCATGGCGCCGATGTAGGTGCGCCGGTGGCCGCGAAGTTCGGATTCGTCGTGCAGGCCGCCCAGGCTCATGCGCTCGAACTTGCGGCCCATGGCGCGGGCGATGGATTGGCCGAGCGACGTCTTGCCGACGCCGGGCGGGCCGACGAAGCAGAGGATGGAGGCCTTCGCTTCCGGGTTGAGCTGCAGCACGGCGAGGGACTCGAGGATGCGCTCCTTGACGTCGTCCAGGCCGTAGTGGTCCTCGTCGAGGACGTTCTGCGCGTGGCCTAGGTCCAGCGTGTCCTCGGTGATGACGTTCCACGGCAGTTCGGCCACGAGTTCCAGGTAGCCGCGCGCGATCTGGTAGTCGGCGGCGTTGGCGGACATCCGCGACAGGCGCTTGAGCTCCCGGTCCACCTCTTTGCGCACGTCGTCCGGCAGCTTGATGCCGCGCAGCTGTTCGCGCAGTTCCGCGGTGTCCTCGTCGTCGCTGCCCTCGCCGAGCGCCTCCTCGATGACCCGCTTCTGATGCCGCAGCAGATGCTCGCGCTGGCCCTGCTCGGCTTCTTCGCGGGCCTGGGACTGCAGATCCCGCTGCATCTCGATCACCGCCATTTCCTGGCGCAGCAGGCGGTGGATGGCTTCGAGGAACTCCTGGCAGTCGTCGATCTCCAGGATCTTCTGTTTCTCCGCCTGCTCGACGTTGCGGGCGAGTTCGGCCAGCCGGTACATCTGGGTGATGACGTCCTCGATGGAACCGACCATCTGGTGGAAGAGCTGGTCTGGGTTCTCGGACATCAGGTGCGCGATCTGGCGGGCGATGTCGAGGTTCTCCCGCGCCAGCGCCGTGGCCTTGGCGCGCTCCTCGCCGTCCTCCGGGAGCGCCACCGTGGGCAGTTCTTCAACTTCCACTTCCGCCAGCGGGCCCTCGCCGACCAGGTTCAAGCCATGCAGCCGCACCCGGCGCAGGCCGCGGACGATCACCTGGGCGCCGCCGTCGCGCTTCTCCACGCGGGTGACGCGCGATGCGGTGCCGATGTCGTAGACGCCCTCGCGCGCCGGGTTCTCTTCGTTGCGGTCCCTCTGCAGCACGGTGAGGATCTCGCGATTGTCCTCCGCCGCTGCCTTCACTGCCGCCAGCGACGCCGGTCGCCCGACGATCAGCGCCTGGATCAGCTCCGGGAAGACGGCGACGTTCTTGAGGGGCAGGAGGGGCAGCTTCTGCATAGGGGGTTGCGCTCCTTGAGTGCTACTCGGCCCAAGTCTAAGCGGAGCGCGCACCGATGTGCGATGGGCGCGCTCCGCGTGCTCGCCTGGGCCGACCAGTGCGCACTTGCACGGTCGTTGCCAGCGGGACCCAAGAATGTGGGTGTGAAGGTGGGGATTTCAAGGGCTTGCGAGACGCCTTGCGCACGCGAGGTCGCACGACGCCAGGCCGCGGGCTCGCACATGCCCGTTCGACGCTCGCCATGCACCGCACATGGCAAAGCGGAGACCCGTCGCCTGCTGGCAACGGGTGCTCTTGGACAGTGGATGACGGCGCAACGGGGTCCGTGCGCCGAACGGAGAGCCTAGCGCCTCCAGCCCCCGCGATCGCGGCCGCCGCCCCGGTCGCCGCCGCCCCGGTCTCCGCCGCCCCGGTCGCCGCGCGGGCGGGCTTCGCTGACGCGCAGCGTGCGGCCCCCCATCTGCGACGAGTTGAGGGCCGCGACGGCCTCGCTCGCCTCGGTTTGGTTGGGCATGTCCACGAAGCCGAACCCCTTGGAGCGGCCCATCTCGCGGTCCATGATGACGTTGGCTTCAGCCACACGGCCGTACTGCCCGAACAACTCCGCGAGCTCCTGCGAAGTCACCGAATACGGCATGTTCCCGACGTAGATCTTCAATGCGTTCTCCTTGCCCCGGCCGGACGCGAACACCCCCGCGCCAAGAGCCATGCGGGGCGCACCATACGCCTTTGCCGCGCCCAAAGCCATCCTTTTTTCGCCGAAATGCGATGGCACGGCGGCTTGCGCTCGCAAGCCAGTATGCACACCGGCTTGCGCGGCATGGCATTCGGCGGCATCGTGAGGTCGTCTTGGGCTGCGGCGGGCCGGGAGGGTGAATGGACGATGCACAGGCGTGGCGGCGGCTAGATGCCATGGCGGAGTTGCAGGAGCAGCACAACCGGCTGGTGCATCCGGCTTGGGCGACCCAAGGCTACGCCTTCTACCGTGCGGTGTGGGTGGAATGCGCGGAGCTTCTCGACCACTTCGGCTGGAAGTGGTGGAAGCGCCAAGCGACGGACCGCGAGCAGGTGAAGCTGGAGATCGTGGACATCTGGCACTTCGGGCTGTCCGAACTGATTCGCGACGGGGCCGTCGACGAGGCACTGGCGGTACGCCTCCGGGACGCTCTCGCGGCGCCAGCCCGGGGCGATTTCCGCGAGACGGTGGAGACACTGGCCGAAGCCTGCCTCGCCGGGCGGCGTTTCGACTTGGACGCCTTCACGGCCATGATGCGGGCGCTGCCGCTCGGCTTCGACGAACTGTACCGCCTCTACATTGGCAAGAACGTGCTCAACTCCTTCCGCCAGGGCAACGGCTACAAGACCGGCGCCTACCGCAAGACCTGGGCCGGCCGCGAGGACAACGAGCATCTGGTGGAGATCGCCGCCGGCCTCGACGCCGAGGCCGAGTCATTCGCGGACGACCTCCGCGCCGCTTTGGCCGAGCGCTACGCGGCCACCGCCTGAACGGCCGTCAGCTGAGCAGCGCCGCGTAGATCCGCGCGGTGGCGTCGTCGAAGCACACGAAGACGACTGACTCGACGCCCGCCGCTGCGTGGCCCGCTTCGCGCACGGCGGCCACCGCGACGCGCGCGGCCTGCGCCGGCGGATAGCCGTAGACGCCGGTGGAGATGGCCGGGAAGGCGATGCTCCGCAGGCCGTACCCGGCAGCCAGTTCCAGGCAGCGCCGATAGCACGAGGCGAGCAGCGCCTGTTCGCCGTGGCCGCCGCCGCGCCATACCGGGCCTACCGTGTGGATCACATGCTGCGCCGGCAGGTCGTAGCCGCCGGTGATCTTCGCATCGCCCGTGGCGCAGCCGCCGAGCGTCCTGCACTCCTCGAGCAATTTGGGCCCGGCGGCTCGATGGATCGCCCCGTCCACGCCCCCGCCGCCAAGCAGCGTGCTGTTCGCCGCATTGACGATGGCATCGACCTGCATGGCGACGATGTCGCCGGTGACCGCGTCGATGCGCACGGTTGCCGCCGCTACCAGTTGCCCCAGGGCCGCACGACCACCTTGCCGTGGGCATCGGGCGCGGCAAGCGCATCGAACGCGCCAGCGACGCCGCCGAGCGGCACCGTGTGCGTCACCAGCGGCTCTACGTCCAGCCGCCCGTCCGCGATGCGGTGCAGTGTGTCCCGGAACTCGTCCGCCGTGTAGCCGAGCACGTACTGCACGTTGAGTTCCTTGTTGATGGCGATGAGCGGCCGCGCCTGGTCCATCTGCAGGCAGACGCCCACCACCACGATGCGCGCCGCCCGGGGGGCGCTCAGGAAGATGCTGTCGATGACGCCTGGCACGCCGACGCACTCGAAGATGGTGGTCCGCTCCCGCCCGCGAATGTCCGGCACGGCATAGGGGTCGGCCTCGGCGGGGTCGACGACGACGTCCGCACCGATCGTCTCGGCCAGTTCGCGCCGCTTGGCCGAATACTCGGAGACCACCACCGGCCCGGCGCCGATGGCCTTCAAGTTCGCCGTCACGGCCAGTCCCACCGGCCCGGCGCCGATCACGATGATCCCCTCGCCGCCTTCGAGCCTCGCCATGTTGACGGCGTGATGGCCGACGGCCATCGGCTCGGTGAGCGCCGCATGCGTGCTGTGCGTGCCGTCGGGTACGCGCACCAACAGCCGTTCGGCCAGCACCATGTACTCGCCGAAGCCGCCCGGTGCTTCGGGCGAGTAGCCCACGGGCACATTCGGGCTGCGCGGCAGCACGGGGACGGAGCACACCAGATCGCCAGCCTTCAGGTCGCTCGTGGATTCCAGCACTTCCGCGCAGAACTCGTGGCCGAGCACCACGGGCTCGAAGGTGGTGAGCTTGAACGCGCCGCCGGCCTCGATGCTGGTCGCGACGAAGTCGTCGGTGTAGCGGGCCGCGTGCAGGTCCGAGCCGCAGATGCCGCAGGCGAGCGATTTCACCACCACCTCGCCCGCGCCCGGCGTCGGGTCCGGGACGTCATCGACCCAGATGCTGCCGCGCTCCATCAAGGCCGCGCGCATGGGACCGCCTCCGACAGCGCTCTTCGAGCGACCCGCTAGCCGATCACCTCGAACTGGTTGAGCTCCGGGCGACCAGCCATCAGCCCGGCGAACTTGGCGCCGGCGGCGCGGAAGTGGTCGCTGGCGCCGTGCGCCTTGAGCGCCTCGGCGTCGTCGTAGAGTTCCATCACGGCGTAGCCCGTCTCGTCCTTGACGAGGGTGTAGAGCTGGTTGCCGGGCTCGTTGGCGCGCACCTGGGCGGCGAGTTCGAGCATGACGGACTCGAACTCCTTCTCCTTGCCTTCGGCGACGTTGAGGCGGGCGAGCAATGCGATCATGTTGAGCCTTCCCATATCCGAGTTGCTGAAGTTGGCTCAAGCAGCATAACGCGAAACAGACTCGACCCCTGCACCGGCGTTGGACAGGTTTGGTCAGCACGGTCAGCACGGTCAGCACGGTCGCTGGCCACCGCGCGGCGATCGGCGTATGGTCGGGTGATCGCTATAGGCGCACGCTGCGCCATGGGAGGAAGGAGCGAATGAGCCACGACATCGTGATCAGGGGCGGGCAGGTGGTGGACGGTACCGGGGCCGCGCCGTATGCCGCCGACGTCGCCATCGACGGCGACACCATCTCGGAAATCGGCCGCGTAGCTGCCAAGGGCAGGCAGGAGATCGACGCCGCTGGCCTCAACGTCTCGCCGGGCTTCGTCGATCTGCACACCCACCTCGATGCCCAGATCGGCTGGGACCCGCAGGTCACCTCGGTCTCCTGGCACGGCGTCACGACCGCCCTGCTCGGCAACTGCGGCGTCACTTTCGCCCCCTGCAAGGCGTCCGACCGCGAGTTCCTGGCCGGCATGATGGAGACCGTCGAGGACATTCCCAAGAACGCCATCCTGCACGGCCTGCCGTGGAACTGGGAGTCCTACGGCGGCTACCTCGATGCGCTCGAAGCCCTCGGCCCGTCCATCAACATCGCGGGCCTGGTCGGCCACTGCGCCGTGCGCTTCTACGTGATGGGCGAACGCGCCGTCGAAGAACCGGCCACGGACGACGAAGTGCGGCAGATCGCCGCACTCGCCGGCCAGTCGGTGAAGGAGGGCGCCATCGGCTTCTCCACGAACCGTCTGCCGGGCCACCGCCTGCCGGACGGCCGCTCGATTCCGGGCACGTTCGCGCACCGCGACGAACTGCGCGCCGTCGCCAAGCAAGTGGGCGCCCACGGCGGCATCATGCAGACCGTCTCGGACTTCCGCGATTTCGACGCCGAGTTCGATCTCATCGCCGACGAGGCCAGAACGGCGCGCGGGGCGCTCTTCAGCACGGCCGTCGAGATGGGCGTCGAGCGCATGGACGAGCGCGTCAAGGCGATGCGCGCCGAGGGCCTGAACGTCACCTCGGTCACCGTGCCGCGCAGCGGCGGCGGGGTCGGCGGCCTCTCCACCAACAATTTCTTCCGCACCGACGCCTGGAACGAACTGCGCAAGCTGGACCTGTCCGGCCGCCTCAAGGCGATCCGCGACCCCGCCACCCGGCAACGCCTGGTCGACGAAGTGAAAGCCCAGGGCGCCGAAGCCGCCAACGGCACCAAGCGCTGGTTCTACATGGGCGACGCGCGCCGCCCGCGCTACACGCAGGACTTCGGCGAGAGCCTCTACCACCAGGCGCAGGCCGCCGGCGAGCACCCGGTCGAAACCTGGCTGCGCATCGCCGACCAGACCGACGGCGAGGCCCTCTTCCACCTGCGCGGCTTCAACGTCGATCTCGGCGCGCTCGAGAACCTCATCCGCACCGAGTGGGCCATGCCCGGCCTCGGCGATGCCGGCGCCCACGTCAGCCAGATGATCGACTCCGGCTGGTCCACCTTCATCCTCTCGCACTGGCACCGGGACACGGGCGTGTACGACATCGAGGAGGCGGTGCGGCGCATCACCTCGGTGCCCGCCGGCGTCCTCGGCCTCGACGATCGCGGCACGCTCCAGGTCGGCAAGCGCGCCGACGTCAACGTCTTCGACATCGACCGGCTGGAGGAGCGGATGCCGCAGATCGTCCACGATTTCCCGTTCGGCGCCCCGCGCTTCATCCAGCGCGCCGCCGGCTACCACGCCACGGTGTGCAATGGAACGGTCGTGCTGAGGGACGACGAACTGACGGGCGAACGCGCCGGACGGGTGCTGCGGAGCTAGCGGTGGCCGAGGACGTCGTCGCCCTCAAGGAGGAGGTCGAGCGGCTCAGGACGAAGCTGGAGAATCTCGAAGCCGGCGGCAGCGGCTACTACAACTCGATGCTGGCGCAGCGGGACTGGTTCAACGTGCGCCAGATCCCGGACGACGGGCTGGACGGCACCGCCGTGCGGCTGATGATCGAGAACGCGCATACGCTCGACTTCGACCATCGGCTGAACACGTCCTCCTACGTCAATGTCAGCCTGGACCCGGAGGAGGAGCGCATCGCCGCCATGGGGCTGCGCGTGAATCTGGCGGACCAGACCGTCTACCCGCAGTCCTACAAGCTGCACGACACCGCGGTGAACATGATCGCCAATCTCTGGCACTGCCCAGCGGGAGACGATTTCGAGGAATACGGCGTCGCGCCCGGGGCTGGCACGGTGGGTTCCACCGAAGCCTGCCTGCTGTCGGGCCTCGCGCTCAAGTTCCGCTGGCGCAAGTGGTACGCCGCGCGCCATGGCCTGACCGCCGACGAAGTGCTGAGCGCCCGGCCCAACCTCATCATCTCGAGCTGCTTCCAGGCTGCCTGGGAGAAGCTCTTCAAGTACATGGACGTGGCGCCGCGGATCATCGCGCCGTCGGTGGATACGTTCCGGCTGGATCCCGAGGCCGTCCGCGACGCCATCGACGAGAAGACGATGGGCGTCGTGTGCATCATGGGCAACCACTACGGTGGCCAGTACGACCCCGTGCAGGCCGTGAGCGATGTCATCGACGAAGTCAACGCCGCGCACGGCTTCCAAGTGGGCATCCACGTCGATGCCGCATCCGGCGGCTTCATCGCGCCTTTCCAGGAAGAGGTACCGCCTTGGGATTTCCGGGTGCCGAACGTGCTGTCCATCTCAACCAGTGGCCACAAGTACGGCGAATCCATCTGCGGCACCGGCTGGGTGGTGTGGCGGCAGCGCGAGGACTTGAGCGACCACGTCGCCATCTCCATCACCTATCTCGGCGGCAAGGCGGAGTCCTATACCCTGAACTTCTCGAGGCCCGCGGCGGGCGTGTACGCGCAGTACTACAAGCTGCTGCACTTCGGCATGTCCGGCTACCGCCAAGTCTGCGACAACATGATGGCGAACGCCCGCTTCCTGCGCCAGGGCTTGCGCGAAATGACGGTGGACGGCGAGCCGCGCTTCCTGCTGCTCGACGACGGCGACGACGGTTGTCTCCCGGTAGTGACGGCAATGCTTAACCCGGCTTGCGGCCTCGGCTACGACGACGTGGACTTCCAGCACGTGCTCTCGCAGCACCACTGGTACGTCGGCAGCTACCGCATGGAGTACGAAGACCCGCTCGCCGGCGAGGGCGTGCCGCTGTTCTTCGATGCCGATCCCCGCTCATCGATGTTCCGCATCGTGGTGAAGAGCAACCTGACGCGGAACATGGCCAAGCACCTGCTTGAGTCCATCGGCATGACGCTGGAGTTCCTCGACTCGGTGGCAGCCACCAATCGGCTGGAGTTCGAGATGCATCACTTGCGGCACAAGGATCAGCGGCGGTTCACGGACCACTGCTGATGCGGGCAGCTTCGAGCGCGCTGGCTTTCGCTTCATCCCACCACCAAGTATCCGGGAATCCGGGCCGGTACTGGCCCGTGTAGGCCGGGCGCGAGAATCGGTCCCAGTAGATGAAGCGATAGCCCGGCGCGTAGAAGCCGGGGATGCCGTAGAAGTTCCAGAGCATGACGCGGTCCAGCGCTCGCGCCGCCGCGATCATGACCTCCCGCGTGTCGGCGGCGATCACTTTCTCGATGAGTTCGTCCACCACCGGATTCTTGACGCCCATGAAGTTGCCGGACGAATCGATGTCGGCGGCGACGGAGCCGTAGTTGTTGCGCAGTTCCACGCCGGGCGTCAGGCTGCCGCCGATGCCGAGAATGCTGGCGTCGAACTTGCGCCGCCGCAGACGGCTGACGTAGTTGGAAGGTTCGATGGTGCGGGCGCTGATGGCGATGCCCATCTTCTGCAACGTCATCACATAGGGCAGGCCGACGCGCTCCAGATGATCGCCCGCGTACATGAAGTCGAGCGCGAAGCGTTCCCCGGTGTCTTCGTGAACCCGATGGCCGTTCTCGTCCAGCACCCAGCCGGCGGCGGCGAGCAGCCGCTCGGCGCGCCGGAAGATCTCCCGCGGCACGCCACGTCCGGCGTTTTGCGGCATCCGGTAGACATCGGTGAAGACGCGCTCCGGGATGCGCCCGCGATACGGCTCCAGAATCTCAAGCTCCGCAGCGGACGGCAGCGTGCCGTTGTGCGCCAGCTCGGTATTGGTGAAGTAGCTGTCGGCGCGCAGATAGAAGTCGTGATAGAGGACGCGGTTGGACCACTCGAAGTCGTACAGCCACCACAGCGCCTCGCGCACGCGCACGTCGTCGAAGACGCTCTGGCGCAGATTCCACATGAAGGCGACGGGAAAGCCCGCCGGGTTGCGGTGCAGGATCAGCTCCTTGACCAGGAACCCCCGCTCCACCTCGTCGATGTTGTAGTTGTTGTACCAATCCTTGGCCACGTCCTCCAAGAGCACGTCGAAGACGTCGCCCTTCAGCGACTCCTTCTGCACATGCTTGTCCAGATAGTAGTCGTAGCTCACTGCGTCGAAGTTGTAGCGGCCGGCGTTCACTGGGAGGTCCCGGCCCCAGTAGTCCGCCACGCGCTCGTAGACGATCTGCTTGCCATCTCTCGCCTCCCGAATCCGGTACGGACCGCTGCCGAGGGGTGGCTCGGTGGTGGTGCGGTCGAACTCCCGGCTCGCCCAGTAGTGTCGCGGCAGCGCGTACAGACTCCCCAGATAGAGCGCGACGTTGAGATTCATTGACGCCCCTTCGCGGACGTGGAACACGATTTCGTAATCGCCATCGAGCGTTGCGTGGGTGACGTCCCGGTAGATGGTCTTGAGGCTCGGCCCGCCATGCTCCTTGATCTGGTCGAAGGTGAACTTCACATCGTGGGCAGTGATGGGAACGCCGTCGTGGAAGTAGGCGCTTCGGCGCAGGCGGAAGGCGACCCAAGAGAGGTCGTCCGCCACAGCCACGGTCTCGGCCAAGCGCCCGTACTTCTCTGCCGGGCGATCCGCGGTGGGCTGCATCAGCCGGTCGTAGAGGATGTTGCCATCGCCGAAGTTCTCGACGCCGACCGGCGCGCGGCCCTTCTCGATGAGCGGATTGAAGGTGTCGAAGCGGCCCACGGCCGAGAGCCGCAGCGTGCCGCCCTTCACCGCGTTCGGATCGGCCCACTCGAAGTGCGCGAAGTCCGGCGGGTACTTCAGCGTGCCGAAGTACGACAGGCCGTGGCGGAACTCCAACCGGTCCTCGGCCAGCGCCGAAGGCGAGGCGCCGAGCAGCGCCCCTAGGGCCAGCGACCGCAGCAGCGCCATCGCCTTCGCCATCAGGGGCGCGAGCCGCTAAGCGCCGCCGATGCCGTGCCGCTTGTTGATGTCCGCCTGCACCTCGGCGAGCTTCTTCTCTGTCAGCGGGTAGATCCACAGGAGCGGCATGCCAATGAACTTGAAGAGCGCCGGGATCACCGAGTAGGTGCAGGCGAGCATCAGCAGGGCGAACTCCGAGTTGGGCGCCGTGCGCGGATCGGCCAGCGCATCGAAGTCCCAGTAGACCACCAGCCACAGACCGATCGCGATGCCGAGCGCGTAGGCCGCCTTGCGGACCATCGACCAGATCGCCATGAATGCCCCGGCGCGTCGCTGCCCCGTCTCCAGCGTGTCGACGTCGATCACGTCCGCGCACATGGCGAACGGCAGCGCCGACAACGCCCCGATCGCAGAGCCCTTAAGGCACATGATGACGATGAAGAACAGGAACTTCCCCGTTTCGATGTCTGCCAGATGAGCCTGCGCCCCCGCCTCCCACGCCGCCGGCAAGAAGCCCAGATACTGCGGAATCTCGAATGCCGTGTACCACGCCATCGGCGTGATCGCGATCAACGGAATGAACGAGGACCAGAGCGCGTACCAGCCCACCGCCCACATGGTGGCCTTGTGCTTGCCGATGCGCCGTGAGAGCTTGAACCAGATCGGGATGGCGGCGGCCTGGCAGAGGAAGTACGGCGCGAGGTACAGCCCGTAGAGTTCCCCGGCCACCAGCACGTGCTTGACGAAGAAAAACGACAGGCTGTTCGTCATCGCAGAGCCGATCGCTCCGAACGCGAACACGACCACAAGGTAGATGTACGGCCGATTCTTCGAAACGATGCGCAGGCCATCGATCAGCCCGATGCGTTTCGCCACCTCCACCTGGCGCCACTCCGGGACCTTGACCAGGCAGTTTATGTTGATGATCGGCATGGCGATGCACATGACCAGCACCAGCGCGAACACCGCTTCGGTGGGCTTGTCGTAGCCGAAGAAGAGGATGATGGCCGGAATGAACGCGGACAGCGCCCCTCCGGCGACGCCGAGGAACTCCTTCCAGCTCATGATGAGGGTGCGCTCGTTGTAGTCGCTCGACAGTTCAGCGCCCCAGGCCGTGAACGGCACGTCCTTGATGGTGGAGCCGAGGTAGAACACGGTCAGCGCCAAGAACATCCAGACGTAGCCGTTGGAAAAGGTCCAGCCGAGGAAGGTGATGTCGCTGAACTCGAACGGCGGCATGAAGAGATACCACATGCCAGCGGCGAAGATGGGCGTGCCGACCAGCACCCAGGGCTTGCGTCGGCCCCAGCGCGTCTTCCACTTGTCGGACAGATAGCCGATCAAAGGATCGGTCACCACATCCGAAATGCGCGACAGCGCCAGCAGCGTGCCGACCACCGCCAAGGACAGCCCGAAGCCCTCCGAGTCGCCGTAGATCGCCGGCAGGTAGACGGCGATCGGCAGCCCGGACAACGCCAGCGGCGCCGCTGGCGCCGCGTAGGCAGCGTAGTCGCCCTTGGTGAGCGGGCGTCGATCCGACCCCGCGATTGCCTCTGCCATGCGCTCAACGCTCCCCATCCCAAGCGGCCAACGATGGTATGTTGTCAGGCATCCAACGTCACTTAAAGAGTTTGCGCTGCCGCCGTGACGGATTCCGAGCTTCTCATCGCCGCCATCGAGTCCGGCAACGCCGAGCGCGTGCATTCGCTCGCGCAGTCCATCGCTTGGAACGAGCAGCCGCCGGCCGCAGCGGACCGCCTCTTGCAGCAGATCGCGCTCTACGGCTGCTCTGGGCGCACGCAGCGCTATGCCGACGCCGTGCAGCATCTGCTCGATCAGGGCGTCGCGCCGAGCCTCGCCACCTGCGCTCTGCTGATGGAGAACGCGCGCGCCGAGGCGCTGTTGGCGGCCAACCCGGACGCGCCCTTCGACGTTGACGAAGACGCCGCAACGCCCCTGCACCACGCCGCCGAACGGGGCAATACGGCGCTGGCCAAGGTGCTATGCGAGCGCGGGGCGGATGTGGACGCCGTGGACGCCTTCGGCCAGACGCCAATCGCCCATGCATTGCACGCAGGGCCGTGGAAGGAGGCCGCCGCGACCGACATCGTGGACATGCTCCGCGCCCACGGGGCAACCGTGGACTTCTGGACGCTGGCGGCGCTCGGCGACGCGCGGGCGCTGGCAGAAGCACTCGATGCAGCCCCCGCGCTGCTCGATGCCCCCGATGTCAAAGGGCGCACTGCGCTCTTCCACGCTGCGAGAAACAACCGCCTCGCCGCCGTCCGAACGCTGCTTGCTCGCGGCGCGGACGCGAACCGTGCCTGCGCGGATGGGCAGACTGCGCTCTCCACCGCCTGCCTGCACATGCTCTCCCAAGAATGCGACCAGGCGATCGTCGAGGCGCTCTTGAGCCACGGCGCAGAGCAGACCTTGGAGGCGGCAATCGTGCTCGAAGACGAAGCGGCGCTGCGGCGATTCGTCAGGGGAAATCCGGCAGTGCTGGAAGGCCAGACGCACGAGAGCCCTCAGCCGGGGAGCGCGAGGGGGCACCCCTCGCATGAGGAGAGCGCCTTGGGCTACGCAATTCACGTCTGGCGACCCAAGTCGCTGCGCGTCCTCATCGAGTGCGGTGCGGTGCTCAGCGAGGAGAACTGGGGCCACGTCGAACGCATCGCCGGCGCGGACTCGGACATCGTGCGGGAACTGCGGCAACTGGCGACCTGAACGGGTGGATGCAAGCGCACGTAAACCGCAGAGTCACGACCGGCCACCCAACGTCACGCTGCGCGATCCTGGGCATCCCCTCGATCTGCTTTCGGCGCCCACCGCCACGAGCACGACAGCGTGCCGGACTTCGCGGCCCTTTGCGGCGCAGCAGCGTTCCGTTGAGCAAGCCTTGGACGATGCCGGGTCATGGTGCCCGGCTGTTCAGGTGAGCCGCGATGGGGCTGCCGCAGCGAATGGCCACCGGCACGACGCGGCGCCTTTTGAATCGAACACGCCCCTTTCTGAGGCGGTCGCGTTCCGCCTTGGGGAGGCCGTTGTGCGCGAGAATCGGAACCAGCTTGAATCGGGGAAGGTGCGGCAGCCACTTGTCGGCAAGGTCTGCTCCGGCTTGTAGCTGATCGACAACATGGGTGGCACTCAGCGAGCCCCTTTTCATCTCGATGGGTGCGACGCATGGTGCGGAGTCGGCATCACTCAGGAACAGGTAGTCGCAGCGCGTGTCGTTCGTGATGGACAGCGATGGGTGGTCCATGTCGATGACCACATGGGGAGTTGGCGCACCGGCGACGGACACGGAGCAGCCGTCGCGGGCGTAGCGCGTCGTGAAGCACTCATCCGGCAACCTGCGCCGGACGTGGGGGATGACTTGGGTCATTCGTCGGCATTGCCTTCAAGGACGTTGGTGATGGCGGCATGCTGATTGTAGAGCGCATCGCTCACAGCGCCGTAGTCTGTCGGGTAGAGGCCGGTCTCTGGATCGAGCTTGATCTCGGCAACCGTTGACCCTCCGCCGCTCGGACTCCGCTTAAAGAGCCACGCGCCGACATCTTGCGGTTCTAGCGCCTGCTTGATGGAACCGCGCTTCTCTGGCGGCAGCGCGGAAGCCCGGACAAGATTGCCGATCTGTTCGAGGAACCACTCGCTGTGCGTCGTCATGACTACGCGCACGCCGCCCCTGACGATGGCAGCCAGCCCGCGGGCGAACGCAGCCTGCTTGGCCGGGTGCAGGTGGGACTCCGGCTCCTCGACTATGAGGAGGTCGCCCCGTTGGACGATGTGCCTGAGGTAGAGAACAACCGGCGCTAGTTCGGAAACCATGGACGAAGCTCGCATGAGCGGGATTGACCGTCGTTGCCATCCTAGCGGTCGGTATGAGAAAGCCGGGTAGCGGACCTCTCCTGCGTCTACCATGATCTCGCCTTCAAGGACTTCTCGCTCTAGGTCATCGGCGAATTGCGGGACCGTCTTGCCTTGGGACCGACGGCCCTCGATCTGGCTGATGTGGGTCACGAGGACATCTAGGAAGTCGGCCATGACGCCGGAGAGCATCGGTGGCACCGCTTCAGAGCCTCGAGTCCCAGCTAAGGACGCTCGTTGCAGCAGCGTGCTCACAACCACATGGTGGCTGTGCATGAGACCCGTCCGATCAGCTGGCAAGTAATAGGCATTGTGGTTCAACAGAGGGTCAAATGCATGGTGGAAGGCAAGGCGCATGAGATACCGAACCAAGGTGTCAGCGTCGACTTCGGCGTCCCGCTCGTCTTGGTGCCTTGAAAAGGTTACTTCTGCGCGGAGCCGCTGTAGCTGACTGTCAGAGAGGCGTAGCGGCTCCCGGTGTAGACGTACCTCGGTGTCCTTCGGCCGGAGGCTGAGTGCCGTGGTGAAGCGAGCGTCTCCCCACTCGCCATGCGGAACAGAGACATCGACCACAGGTGCCGACCCGCTGCCATGCCGGAGCAGGCTCGCAGCATCGTCGACGCGAAAGCAGCGGGCGACCTCACCCGCGACTTGGCGACTCAAGATCGGGTCCTGGTCGAAGGCCGAGGCGACGCGGTCGGCGATCTCAGGCGGCACAGGCGGGGCAAGTGCGCCTTCGGCCAGTTGGTCGCAGTTCGACAGCCAGGAACTCGCGGCTTGCTGCAATCCATTGCTGAGTGTCAGGGCACCCGGCCAGAACCTGTCGTTCGTTGAGAAGAGCGGACTGCCTCCCGGATATGCGAGCGCTGGTCCAAAGGTGCGGTGAAGCGCGTAAAGCAGGCCAGCGAGGTAGGACTTGCCGGTGTTGCTAGGGCCGACGAAAACGGTGAGGGGTCTAAGCTCGATCTCCGCTTCCAGAATGGGGCCGAAATCCCGAGCGCTAAGGCAATACGGAGCAGGCATGGATTCGCCCGTGGGCCGATTCGATGCGATCATAGCGCAACCGGAATGCGCAGAGACATCGGCAGGCTCCCTGTTCTCCCGAACTCGTCCGCTGGCGGCGTCTGCACAGTCACCCATCATCAAACAACGACGGGAAGAACCAATGCGCCCCCGCAGGCTCCGCGAGCAGCAGCTTCTGCCGCTCCGTCAGTTCCACGTCCGCCGGCGCCGTCACCCGCGTGCGCGACCAAGTAAGCTGCGAGGCGCAGTACTTGTAGAGCAGCGAGCGGCGCTCGTGGTTGGCCTGCCATGCCATCGTGCCGTGCGTCGTTGCTTCGCTGAAGAACGTCACGCTCCCCGCAGGCGCCCGGGGCACGCACACCACATCCGTGAACTCGCCGGCCCTGATCTGCCTCGGCAGCTTGATGTGGCTGTTGTGGCTTCCCGGAATGCAGCAGAGGCCCCCGGTTTCCGGCCCGGAATCCGTCAGATTGAAGGCCGCGACGCCGAAGCCGTGCAGCGCCTGGTAGGCTGGCTGCGGATGAAATCTCCCCGGCTCGGCGCGGCTGAAGGGTTCGGAGACGCCGTAGTCCGAGTGCAGGCGGCCGCTCGGCATGCCTTGGCGCATCCTCATGCCGAAGATGCGGTCCAGGCGGAAGCAGTCGCCGAGCTGGCTGCGCATCACATCCATCGTCACCGGATGGTCGATCAGGTCCACGAACGGCTGGCCCCAGGCGAGGAAGCCGGGGCTCGATTCGTACGAGCCGCCCCCCATCCCGAACCGATACGTTCCGTACGGGCCGCGCGGGTTCTCCTTGCAGCGCTCGGCCCAGTCGTCCGGCAATTCGGGCAGGCGCTCGTCCAGAACGGCGTTGAGCGTCGCCACCTGCTCGGCGCTCAGCACGTCCTCGACGACGATGTAGCCGTGCAGATCGTAGAGGTAGTTGCGCAGTTCGACGTCTTCGTTCATCGCCGCGCCCTCTACAGCCCGAATACCCAGAGAACGCCCCCTTGAGGCACCGTCGGCCCGACCCTGCCGATCACCCGCAGCGATTCCTGCTCGCGCTCGGCGTCGACGCCCCAGCCCGACAGCACAGCGATGTACTGCTTGCCGTCCACCGCGTAGGCGGAGGGCACGCCGGTGATGCCGGAGTTGGTGCGCTGCTGCCAGAGCAGGTCGCCGGTCTTGGCATCGAAGGCGCGGAAGTAGCGGTCGTTGGTGCCGCCCATGAACACGAGGTCGCCGCCGGTGGCGAGCACCGGCCCCCAGTTGTGGCTGGCGAAGGGCACCGTCCAGACTTCCTCGAAGGTGTCCACGTTCCACGCCTGCAGCTCGCCGATGGAGTCCGGTTCGCCGTCGAGGATCAGCGTGAACGTCTCCATGTCGGCGCCCATGAACGTGCGGCCTTCGCGGTACTCCTCCTCAACGCCCGCCAAGTGGGCGCAGACGTTGTCGTTGGCGGGGACGTAGAGCAGCCGCGTGCGCGGCGAGAACGCCGCCGGCGGCCAATCCTTGCCGCCCCAGTGCGACGGGCAGAACGTCGCGCCCTTGCCGACCGCGGGCTTCTTGGTTTCGTCGTAGGAAGGCCGGCCCGTTTCGGGGTCCAGACCCGTGAACACGTCCTGCTTGACGTAGGGCTTGGCGTCGACGAAGCCGATGCCGCCGGCTTCCTCCCGCGCCAGGAACCACAGGTAGCCGTTGCGGCCAGGATGCACGAGGCCCGCCACCTCGCGCTCGCCGCGCATGAAGTCGATCAGGAGGGGCGCCGAGACCTCGTCCCAGTCCCACGAGTCGTTCCAGTGGTATTGGTGGTGGCCGCGCAGCTCGCCGCTGGCTGCGTCCAAGGCGATGACGGAGGTGGCGTAGAGGTTGTCGCCCTCGCGCATGTCGCCGGTCCACGGCCCGCCGTTGCCCGTGCCCCAGTAGCTGAGGCCGGTGGCCGGATCGTATGAGCCGGTGATCCATACCGGAACGCCGCCGGTCTTCCACGAATCGCCCGGCCAGGACTCGCTGCCCGGCTCGCCGGGAGCGGGGATGGTGTACGTCTTCCAAGCCTCGTCGCCCGTCTTGGCATCGTAGGCGGCGACGAAGCCGCGGATGCCGAACTCGCCGCCGGAAACGCCCACCATCACCTTGCCGACGGCGGCGAGCGGCGCGAGGGTCATGTAGTAGCCGCTGCCGTAGTCTTCGACTTCCGTCTCCCAGACGACCTCGCCGGTGGCTGCATCGAGCGCGACCAAGAGGCAGTCGGCGGTGGCCATGTAGACCAGACTGCCGTAGAGCGCGACGCCCCGGTTGGTCGGGTGCATCTGCGACAGGTCCTCCGGCAGCTCGTGCTCGTGGCGCCAGAGCAGGTCGCCGGTCGCCGCATCGAGCGCCAGCAGGTGGTTGTGCGGCGTGGTGACGAACATCCGCCCGTCGTTCACCACCGGCGGCGCCTGATGGCCTTCGCGCAGACCCGTGGAGAAGGTCCACAGGGGCTTGAGGCCGGCGACGTTCTCCGTGTTGATGGCGTCGAGCGGGCTGTAGCCGTGGGAATCGTACGTGCCGCGGTACATGAGCCAGTTCTCCGGCTCGGGGCTCACGAGCCGCTCGTCGGTGACCGGCGAGTAGTCGGCGGCGGAGGCCGCTAGCCCGAACGCGGCTGCTGCGACCAGAGTAGCCACGCCCTTCGGCTTGCTCCAAACATCCGTTGCGCTGCCCATGTGCGTCTCCTGTGCGCTGCTGCGGCTACGGACTTTGGCGGATTTGCACCGTCCGTCGCAAGAGCGAATTGGCGTGCCCCCGAGCCTCGCCAATGCGCGCTGGGCCGGCCTCCCACCTCGGACACATCCCGCGCCCCCGCCGGAGGACGGGAGCTGGCGTAGTCACCACTCAGCGCCGGGCTGCTTGCCAGGGTCCCGCGGTCCACCAGGGTCCCGCGCCGCTAGTTGCCGAGACTGGATTTTGGTACGTTAGGCCCCATACCAGCTAGGCCGCCACGATGGAACGCTCCTTGATACGTCGCGGGCCCGATTGCGCCTGAGAGCTTCAGTGGCGGAGGGAGAGACCGGATGAACATCCAAGACATCGCCGACGCGGCAACCAGTATCTATGAACGCCGCTACAAGGCACTACACGAGAAGGAGCACCCAAACTGGTTCGTCGTGGTCGACATCAAGAGTGAAGAAGCGTACGTCCACGAAACCCCGGAAGGTGCGTTTCTGGCGGCGCGCAAGGAAGCACCGCACGGGGTGTTGCACCTGATGAAGGTTGGATCTCCGGGCGCGTTTACGGGGGGAGTATGGCCGACGAAGGCGGAACTACCGAATATGCTGGTGGGCTAGGGCGGTACGACCCGGAGCGCAACCTCTGCCTCATCGACATCCATCTGAGGGGCGTGAAGCACGAGAAGCCGGGCGTGGCCTACGAGGCGGTATTGGACACCGGGTTTTCGGGATTCATGCTCCTGCCGCTGACGGAAGCCTTGGCTCTGAAGCTCCCGTTGGAAGGGACGCAATCGTCCACCTTGGCCGACGAGTCTGTCGTCCCACACCTAACGGCCCTGGGCATCACCACGTTCGCGGGTCAGGAGACTCTGGGTGTCATCGTCCTATCGCCGTCATCCCCGATCATCTTGGTCGGATGGACTTCCTGCGCAAGTTCGACCGCGCCTTGATTGTGTCTAGGACCCGCGGCATCCACTTGGTTGAGGAGCCGTCCACGACCTAAGCCACCCATCGTTCACTGCCGGCGACGCCTGATGGCCTTCGCTCAGGCCCTTGCGGAAGATCCACAAGGGCTTGAGGCCGGCGACGTTCTCGGTGTTGATGGCGTCGAGCGGGCTGTAGCCGTGGGAATCCTAGGTGCCGCGGTACATGAGCCCGTTCTCCGGCTCGGGGGTCACGAGGCGCTCGTCGGTGACCGGCGAGTTGTCGGCAGCGGAGGCCGCTAGTGCTAGCGCCGCGGCCGCGGCCAGAGTGGCTACGACCTTCGACTCGTTCCAAAACTGCGTTGCGCCGCCCATGTGCGTTCCCTGTGCGCTGCTGCGGCTATGGACTTGGCGGATTGCCCCGTCCGTCGCAAGGCGAATTGGTGACCGGCGTAGGACGACCTTCGTAGACACGCCGGGAGCCGTACATCTCCCAGCACGGGGCAGGTTCTAGCCCGAGCAGTCGCGGCAATGCCGATGGCATACGGACTCGTGATGTGTGACCCGATCTGAGGACACGGCACCCGGACGGCTGGACCGCCACGCCCGGTCCACCGCGGTCTGAGGGGTTACTCCGGGCGACGGAAGCCGAGTATGGGAGCGACCAAGGGGGCAATTGTCATGGTGACTGTGGTGTAGACCACGGTTCTCGCAACGTCCAGTTTGGCGTCCGACAGCCATTTCGTGCGCAGCTCGGGCAGTACGACGTCGGACGCCACGGCCGCGAAACAAACGAGTGCGAACAGAAAGAACAAGACCAGCCCGGTCCCGATAGCTGCGATCACGGCGCGCCCGATAAAGCTCAGGACCGCGGCGACACGATCATTGCGCCCAAGTTCCCGCGCCTGAATTTCTTGCTCGACGGTTTCTAGGGTAGGTCGGCTGCCGGAGACCGTACCCCAGTCTATGGCGCTAGGTGTGGTCGAAGAGCGGCTCAAGGTTAATCCTGACGGCCTTGCCATTCGCGTTCTGTACGATCAGATAGCCGTTCGGTCCCGCGAGGTCCGTGATTTGGCGGACGAGCCCAAGCGCCGTGTGAACGGTCGCCGCCTTGTTCTCCATGTCCAGCGTCTGGGTGAGTACCTCGGCGTCCTCCACGGCGATTTCCGGCAGAGTCATCTTCACTTCAACCATCGGCTGCATCCTTTTAGAGTCGCCCCAAGGTGCGGAACTTGCGACCGACGATAGCGCGGGGCGTTGTCCGAAGTCAACGGTCTAGCCAGTCTAGCCAGGCCGGACTGCTCCTGATCGCGTCGGCGGATGGCGGCGGCTCGCAGCCGGCGCTGGCTCGAACACCTCTCCGGCCATCAACGAGGGGCAGGTCCGATACCGCTCAGCCATGCGCGACCGCCCTTACCGGCCCGGCCAGCCATCCCGGCAACTGCGCACTCACGCCGCCGAGCTCCCGGCGCTCGTCCTCACTCAACTGCTTGCGCAGTGCTTCCGTCGCCGCGCTGGCTCTTTCACCGCCCAACCAAGCCAGAGCCCGGAGCGCTTCGCCGGCACGCCGTCCGGCCAGCGCCAGTTGCCACGGCGGCGCATGGCGCAGTTCGATCCGCTCGCGGCCGAGCGTCAACGTGCGGCTCGGCCCGGACGTCAGGAAGACGCGCTTGACGGGTACTTGCGTGGTCAGGCCCAACACGTTCGCGGCCATGGCACCGCTGTTCGCGACGCGCTCTCCTCGTGCGGCGGCGAGTGCCTCGACCGTTTTCTCGACGGACGGTGCCCGTTGACCGAATCGGCTCTCCACCGGCACGACGTACACGCCCCGCCCGGCACGCATCAACGCGCCGCGCCGCACGAGACGCGACAGCGCCTGATCGACCGCCGCCCGGCTGCCAAGATGCAACAGCCCCTTCGCCAGCACCGGCGCACCTTCCGGCTGTCCTTGCGCGTGCCGCAAGATCGTGCCGCTCAGTCGTTCCATGGCGTTACCCTCTCGGCTGTCGGAAACATACGCTTCTTTCTGACACTCTGTTAAGGGGCCGGCACCGCTGGGTGTACGTCAGATCGGCGGGCGGATGTCACAGATTCCAGGCCTGCCGCTCCTAGCGGTCGGCGAAGCGGTTGCGCTCGATGGCGCAGCGCAGCGCGATGGCGGCGTTGGCGCCGGCGACGGACCAGCGCATGCCCGCGCTTGAGGCGGGCGGCGACGACGGTCTTGCAGGCGCCTTTGAGGACGCCGGTGGCGACGCACAGGCCGCAGGTGAAGGCGGATGGTCGGTTGGCGGCGAAGTAGCCGACCACGGGGCGGCTACCGCTGGCGCGGGCGGATCCGCTTGGGCGCAGATCGGCAGCACCGTTCCCCGTGGCGCGGCTGTGCTACGCCAGCTCGCCGATGGGCACCGTTAGGGCGGCAGGTCACTGGTCGCGGCGGGACTTCCGCGTCCTTTTGGAGGTGCGCCCGCAATTCCACGGACGTAGGGCCAGCTTGCGGTACAAAGACGCCATGCCTATGCGGTGAGCGCGACTGCCGGCCCGCGCTACGCGGTGGACCTGCTGCGTAACGGGATGCGCCTGGAGAACCCTCGCTGGTGCGCTCGACGCGAACGGGAAGTAGACTTCTGGGCCATCGGAGGTGTGCCGTGGACTTTGAGTGGGATCCCGACAGCTGATGCAACGTCGCCAAGCACGGTGTCTCATTCTTTGATGCGACGGAGGTGTTCGGCGATGTCTTGTCGTCGATGTCCCGGGATCCGGACAGTTCGTCTGGCGAGGATCGCTGCTTGATCTTCGGTCAGACGCAACGGGGTATGCACATGGTCGTGTGCTTCGCGGATCGGCGTGATACGGTCAGACTGATATTGGCGCGGCAGATGACGGCTCGAGAGAGGGTGGCGTATGAAGAAGGATGAGTTGCGAGAGGACTACCCGGCGAGTCTCATCAAGTCGGGGACTCGAGGGAAGTACGCGGAGCGGTACGCCGCCGGCACCAATGTTGCCCTTATCGACCCCGACCTTCGGCCGCACTTCCGTGACTCAAAAGCCGTCAATCGTGCCCTCCGGCACTACGTACAGTCGCGCTCGCTCCGAGCATAGCGACTCAGGGATGTGCCATCTCGGCCGCGGGCATCTTGGCGGAACCTGTCGTGCCGGCGCTACTCGCTCCTGACGCTGCGCGCTGCTGCTACTGGCTCGAACGTGGCAATGGACGGATTCGAGAACGGTCCCGCAACGGTATACTCCGTCATGCGGCGATCGCGGAACGCCACGGCCTCCACGAGGACGACATAGCGATACGTCGCCGGATCGATGATCACAACACCATGGTCCGCGTCGATGGCACAAACGGGCACGCCGATCGCCTGAGCCGCGAACTCCCGATCATGGGTTCGCGTGCCCAAGTCAACCGTCACCATGACAAGCTTGCCGTTCGCCATGACGCCGCCCTAGATGAGCCCCAAAGACTTAGCCGCGGCGACCGGATCGATGATCCCGTTTCCCAGCTCGTCAACCCAATAGGCCTGGCCATCGGGCCGATGTGCAGTCCGCTCTAGCCTGTTGAGCATCCGCGAACCACTTGGCTTGGAGGAGGGCAATAGCCGCTGGGATCGAAGGCGGCACAAGCGCAGGGCTGGTGCGCCGCGTGGCGGCGCCGGGCGGGCCAAGGGGGGCATCGTTGCGCAACGCCCAGTTCGGTTCCGTGGCCGGCCAGCCCGCCGCGGCGCTGGCTCGGGCACTTCGCCGCGATCAAAACGAGGGGCGGGGCCAGATGCACGCTCAGCCATGCGCCACGGCCCTTGCCGGCCCGGCCAGCCCCGGCAACTGCGCACTCACGCCGCCGAGCTCCCGGCGCTCGTGCTCGCTCAACTGCTGACGCACTGCTTCCGTCGCCGCATCCGCTCTTTCACTCCCCAGCCAAGCGAGAGCGCGGAGCGCTTCGCCAGCTCGCCGTCCGGCCAGCGCCAGTTGCCACGGCGGCGCATGGCGCAGTTCGATCCGCTCGCGGCCGAGCGTCAACCAGCGGCTCGGCCCCGACGTCAGGAAGACGCGCTTGACGGGTACTTGCGTGGTCAGGCCCAACACGTTCGCGGCCATGGCACCGCTGTTCGTGACGCGCTCTCCTCGCGCGGCGGCGAGTGCCTCGACCGTTTTCTCGACGGACGGTGCCCGTTGACCGAACCGGCTCTCCACCGGCACGACGTACGCGCCCCGCCCGGCACGCATCAACGCGCCGCGCCGCACGAGACGCGACAGCGCCTGATCGACCGCCGCCCGGCTGCCAAGATGCAACAGCCCCTTCGCCAACACCGGCGTACCTTCCGGCTGTCCTTGCGCATGCCGCAAGATCGTGCCGCTCAGTCGTTCCATGGCCATTACCCTCTCGACTGTCAGAAAACATGCGCCTCTCTCTGACACTCTGCAAGGGGCCGGTCACCGCTGGGTGTACGTCAGATCTGTGGGCGGATGTCGCAGATTCGAGGCCTGCCGCTCCCAGCGTCGTAGCTGCGCGACGGGATGCGCATGGCGAGCCCTCGCTGGTGCGCTCGACGCGAACGGGAAGTAGACTTCTGTGGCATCGGAGGTGTGCCGTGGACTTTGAGTGGGATCCCGACAAACCTGATGCAAACGTCGCCAAGCACGGTGTCCCATTCTTTGATGCCACGGAGATGTTCGGCGATGTCTTGTCATCGACGTCCCCAGATCCGGACAGTTCGTCTGGCGAGGATCGCTACTTGATCTTCGGTCAGACGTAACGGGGTATGCACGTGGTCGTGTGCTTCACCGATCGGCGTGATACGGTCAGACTGATATCGGCGCGGCAGATGACGGCTCGAGAGAGGGTGGCGTATGAAGAAGGATGAGTTGCGAGAGGACTATCCGGCGAGTCTCATCAGGTCGGGGACTCGAGGGAAGTGCGCGGAGCGGTACGCCGCCGGCACCAATGTTGTCCTAATCGACCCCGACCTTCGGCCGCACTTCCATGACTCAAAAGCCGTCAATCGTGCCCTCCGGCACTACGTGCAGTCGCGTACGCTCCGAGAATAGCGACTCAGGGATGTGCCATCTCGGCCGCGGGCCTCTTGTCGAGCCCGGCCGGGCACCTGACGGACCTGTCGCGGTGCAGCTCCCGGAGCGCACTCTCGAACGAGCTCATCAGTCAATACTGAGGGTAGTCTTGGTGCAGCCCGGTGGGGATGCCACCCATCCTGGTGCAGCTTGCAAGGTTGAGCAGATGTCGTGGTGGTCCGTCAGGCCGTGCGCCGTCCACGACCCGGCCCCGCCCGACGGCCTCGCGATGAGCGGAATGTTGAGCGGGCCTCTGTAGAACACTGCCTTCTCACAGAACCGGTGATCTCTGTCAAGCGACTCAGGAACTGACCCCCAGGCGACACCCAAAAAACTGACCCCCTGCCATAGTCGCACCGCCGCTGGCGGGGTTGTCCACGCCTTGTCCACGGCGCCGGTCCCCCCGAGCAAGAGAAGGCGCGGTGGGCAAGGGGTGGACAACCCCACGACGACCCTCTCGACGCGAACGCCGGTCACGGCGAAGGCGGCGCTTCTCGCGCAGCCGGTAGCTCTCGCCGGTGATGGTCAGCATGTGGCTGTGGTACAGCAGCCGGTCGAGGATCGCGGTGGCGACCACGGCGTCGCCGAACACCTCCCCCCCCACTCGCCCACCGGGCGGTTCGACGTCAGCATCATGCTGCCGCGCTCGTAGCGCCGCGACACGAGCTGGAAGAAACAGGGGCGCGGCGTGGCGCTCGACCGGCAGGCAGCCGAGCTCGTCGACGATCGGCAGCTTCGGCTTGGCGTAGAATGCGATGTGGTCGTCGAGCGCCCTCGCGGTGCGCCTTGGCGAGCGACGCCATCACCGCCTGCGCGGTGGCGAACAGCACTGATCAGCCCTGGCGGATGGCTTCGCGGTCGAGCGCGACCGCCAGGTACGACTTGCCGACCCCGGGATCGTCCGGACATGCTCATCAGCAACGGCAAGCCGGAGCACGCGGCCTTTCTCATCAAGCTCTTCATCGCGAATGCGCAGAGCGAGGTCCGTTTGGTATCGGGCGGGCTGCCCTTGTCCTACGAGGGTGCCGACGTATTCGGCAGCTACTACATCATCGCTGCGGTGCTGGAGTTCCTGAGCCGTCCCGGCACCGCGCTGCGTGTCCTTGTCCATGGCGGAGGCGGTCTTGCCGCCAGCAGGGGCGTTCTCGAGGTGTCCGCGCTCCGCAAGTCATTGGGCGGACGCCGCGCGAAGCGCCGCGCCGTCGCCGAGTCCGCCAGCTCCCGCCAGCTCCTCCTGGCGCAGCTGCCTGAGCAGCCCGCAGCGCAAGATCGTCTCCGCCGTCAGCCCCTGCCGCCCCGCCTCGGCGGCGCATCCGCCGTCGACGTCCGCCGCCACCCAGTCCAGCGCCTCCCGGTGCGAGTCCAGCCACGCCGACATCGCATCGAGCGCCGCCGCCAGCGGATGGTCCACCGGCCCCGGCTCGAACAGCCCCGCCTGCGCCGTCCTTTCGCGCGCATCCCCGACCTCCCTGCTGCCGCCTTCCAGCGTTTTCATTGGTGAAACGAAAGCGAGCATACCGGAGCGCCGCTTCTTCGCCAACTCCCAGGCGCATTTTCCCAACAAAATCAAGGGGCTTGGACTTTACGGACAGGAACTAGCTAGGTTGCTCTTGCACCACCGCAGCGTGTGCAACAGTCACGCGTCTAGCCAGAAGTTCGCAGACGATCCTCTCATTGGCGGCACCGGGTTGCGGCATTCCAATGATGTTCGAATGCGACGGATCAGGCGGGTAGTCGTCATTGCCAGGGAGGGGGTCGTGAACAACCTTGAGCGCGTCGTCGCAGTCCATCACGTCGCCAACGCGGAGTTCGGCGAAACATCCGTGCCGCTGGAACTTGAGGCGCGAGACCGCTCTGACTGCGGCAAGCTGGTCTTCCGGCGTTTCTCCGAGCTTCTCTAGCCAATGGACGGATGGGGGCTTCCCCGTAGCTTTCTTGAATGCCTCGTATGACACCCTCTTGCCGCTCCAGCGCGAGGATGACACATAGTGGACAACCCGGGCCTCGGCCGGCAGCTGATCGCCCTTCATGCGACCAGAAGATCGCTCAGTCGCTCGGAGAACTCCGACCAAAACTGCTGCGGGGAAACCGTACCCGACGCCGCGTAGTCGTCCGGCGACAGATGGACGTATTCCACATCGCCGTCACCGAGCACTCGCACGGAAAGCCAGTCCCCGTTGCCTTCGCTTGCCCACACCGCGTTGATGTCGCCGCCCTCGACCAAGGCGACATCGGCGTAGCGGACCTTATGGCTCGCGGCGCGCAAGAGCTCCAGAAATGCAGCCACCGAGCGCTCGCTCATGGAGTAGCCCTCCTCTTCAGCGGCCTCTCGCAGTTCCTTGATGCGCTTCGCGTACTGGCTTGCGTAATCGGCACCTTCCACCTTGACCACACGAGCCGAAGTGAGAGAGTAGGTTGGCAGCGCGTGGCGGTGCAAGAGGGCAACGGTGCCACGGCCCGCGGCCAGTTGCACCTTGAACGCGTCCATGGCGAGCGTGTCGCGCTGGATTGCGTCGCGCAAAAGGTCCAGCAACGGGAACTCGAAGAAGGCCGAGGCGGTACTGTCATCGGCGTAGGCATGATCGCCCTTAACGCCATGCAACCGCGGCCACTGCACTGAATAGGTGTACAGCAGCGCGGCACCGCCTTGGCCACGGGACGCTTCCCATGCGGAGACCACCGAGTCGACGAGATCAGCTACTTCCCGAGCCCGTTCCTCGGTTGCTTCCGCGAGACGCACGCGATCAGTGCCTGCGCTCGAAGTGCTGATATCGGTTGCTGACGAGTCCGGGACGGCGAAGCTAAAGCCCAGCATGGATTCCCTCCACACAGCATCGGAACGCGTCGGCGTGGGTCAAGGCAGAGGCCACAGACTCCTTCGTACCGATGTTCTGATGTCCGTTAACGGCGACGTAGAGCCTCTCGCCGCCTGAAGATGCGTCCGGTTCGATCCGGACACGATACTGCATGGCCCCGCGCACCCACCCGAGAATCACGCTGGCGGTGACGGTTGATGGTTCGGCGTCAGTAATCCGGTCTAGTCCGCCATCGCGGAACAAGCGTTGGCAATACGACCGACCATCGACGAGCTCGACGCTGCCTCTGTGAGACAGCGCGGCGTCGTGGTTCAATCCGACGCCAGAGGCAAGAACGGCCGTGCGCACGCCGTCGATCTCATCGGCTACTTGCTTCGCGGCATCAGCCAACGCCGTAGGCATCACCGCCTCGGCTTGGTTCGCATGTACCGTTACTCTGTTCGGCACCACTGTCAAGGAGTACAGGCCCCCTTCGTACGTCCAGTGTGCTACTGGGCCGACGACGACTTGGGTGTCCTTGTCCACCGAACCACCGAACAGTGCGGACTGATCGAACATGCTCGGCGCAAACCGATCACCAACGAACACTACTGAGCCGATGGCGCCGCCGACGGCCCCGACTGGCACCGACACGTCCCACATTGCCAACTCGCGCACCCCTATCTGATGTTGCCGCAAGTATCACACACCCCGCGGCACGGGGTCAGCAACTCACGCTTGACACTTGGGCAAGGCCGGTGGCCCAAAGTTCCGGGCGCGAAACGCGGCGGCAGTGGTCGAAGTGGCGGGCGGATTTCGAGGCGGCACGACGCTGGCCGCAGCGATGCACTTGACAGCGCCGGCCAGGCGCACCCGACCGAAGCCACCAGCCTGAGCCCCAGCACGGCGACCCTGAACCGCAAACCGCAGACCGCAGACCGCAGACCGTCACGACGTTGCGTGACGGCATCACCATGCTGATGGGCAGCCTCATCTCGAACAACCAGGGCGCCGGCGAGCAGGGCCTGCCCGGCGTCGGCGAGGTGCCGCTCCTCGGCTAGCGGTTCAGCCGCGACACCCAGCTAGTTCCTGTCCGTAAAAGTCTGAACCCCTTGATCTTGTTGGGAAAATACGCCTGGGAGTTGGCGCGCCGCCCAGGTGCCGCCGCTTCGCCGCCCGCCGGTGGTCCTTGAACCGCACCGCGTCCGCCCCGAGCCGCTCGCGCGCCCGCTGAAGCTCGCGCCAGCACCCGCAACCCGTCCCGCAGCAGGCCGCTGTCCGTGGGCGACAGGATGCGCGTCCGCGTCACCGTGCTGTCCACCCGCACCCGCGAGCCGTTCCCGGCTTCGGGGAGGGCGTTTCGAGCCGGCGACGGCGACCCGCGGGCTTCGCGAGGCGCGCTCGCAGACGCGGGCGGGGGCGGTCCCCGCCGGGCGCTGGCGGTTCCCGCAAGGCGGCCGGACTACCCGGAGTCGATGCGCAGGGCGGCGAAGCGGGCCAGGTTGTGCGCGAGCACCGCCGACTGCACCCACGCCTTGAAGCGCGGCAGCCCGCGCCAGCGGCACAGGCCGAGGCCGAAGCAGCGCTTGAGGTGCGAGATGCCCGCCTCGACGCCGGCCCGGAAGCGCCACAGGGCGCGCCGGATCCACGCCGACGGGGACATCTCGGCGTCCTCCATGCCGCGCTTCTTCTGGAACACCGCGTGCTCCACCCCCATCGCCTTCGCCGCCGCCAGGTTGGCCTTCGACGCGCAGCCGCCATCGAACGCCGCCCGCGACGGCGCCTGCCCGCAGCGCTCGACGTGCCGCTCGAGCATCGGCACGCACTTCGCGGCGTCCGCCGGGTTGCCGTCCTCCACCACCGCGTCCAGCACCAGCCCGCTGCGCCCCGTGGACAGGTTCAGCTTGTGCCCGTACTGCGTCCCGCGCCCGCCCTTGACCACGATATCCATGTGCGGCTCGAACAGGCTCGCCACCTTCTCGAGCGCCGGCACCCGCTCCCCGTCCAGCACCCGGCGCCGCGCCTGGTCCGCCACCCGGCGCACCAGGCCGATGATTTCCTCGACTTTCTCCGCCCACTTCGGCGCCCACGCCGCCCCCGACGCCGACGCCGCCGGCAGCGCCTCCTCCGCATACCCGACCGTCCGCTCCGCCAGCCGCAGCAGCTTGCGGTACGACTCCCGCCGCCGCGCCTCGCCGCGGCGGCTGCGGATCTCCAGGTGCCGCCGCTTCGCCGCCCGCCGGTGGTCCTTGAACCGCACCGCGTCCGCCCCGAGCCGCTCGCGCGCCCGCTGAAGCTCCCGCGCCAGCACCCGCACCCCGTCCCGCAGCAGGCCGCTGTCCGTGGGCGACAGGATGTGCGCGCGCGTCACCGTGCTGTCCATCCGCACCCGCGAGCCGTCCTCGAAGCCCGCCGCCCGGGCGTCCGCCAGCAGCAGCAGGCCGATCCGCTCCCAGGTCTCCGCCTTCACCGACCCCACCGTCGCCGCCAGCGCGAACGCCAGCTCCCGCCAGCTCTCCTGGCGCAGCTGCCTGAGCAGCCCGCAGCGCAGGATCGTCTCGGCCGTCAGCCCCTGCCGCCCCGCCTCGGCGGCGCATCCGCCGTCGACGTCCGCCGCCACCCAGTCCAGCGCCTCGCGGTGCGAGTCCAGCCACGCCGAGATCTCCTCGAACGCCGCCGCCACCGGATGGTCCACCGGCGCCTGCTCGAACAGCCCCGCCTGCGAAGTCCTTTCGCGCGCATCCCCAACCTCCCTGTTGCCGCTTTCCAGCGTTTTCATTGACGAAACGAAAGCGAGCATACCAGAGCGCCGCTTGTCGCCAACTATCGGGCACCTTTCCCTAATAAAATCAAAGGGTCTAGGCTTTACGGACAGGAGCTAGTTGGCGGGGAGGCGGAGTTGGCATCCTTGCGTATCGGATGGCAGAGTGTTCTCCGTCATCCCGGCGGTCGCGCCCGCGGCCAGAGCCAGCTACCGGCAGGGCGTACATACCCCGCGAGCCTGCACCGAAGCGCCACACGGCGGGCGACAGCACTTGGCCGACCGCCGCCCGGCAAGATGCAACGGATCCCTTCGCCAGCATGGGGCGTATTGTCGGGTGGCCTTGGACGTGCCACTGTTCAGTGTTTCCATGGCGTTACGGGCACGATCGCCAGAGAGCAGGCGTTTCTGACGCATTTCAATGGGCCGCGGGTTCCTTTGACGCTCAAACAGGGGCCTGTTTGTGCGTGCGAGTCGCGCACGACCCACCATGGATCGTCATGCAGTGTGGCCGTGCCGGGCGGTTGACCATCCCCCGGCGCTAGCGGACCATCCCGCCGATGAGAGTGCTTCACGTCCTAGTCAGCATGGCGGCGGATGCCGGCGGGCCCGCCGCGTGCGTGCAAGGGCTGACTGCCGCCCTCGCCGGACACGATGTGCAGTGCGAAATCGCCACCACGCACGGCGGTCGCACCAAGGCCGAGCCGCTGCCGACGCCGGGCGTTCGAGTGCATGGCTTCCCGCTGTCGCCACTTGCGAGGCTGTGGAACGCCCACTCGCCAGCTCTGGCGCGCTTCCTGGCCGACAACGCAGGAAGGTTCGATGCCATCCACATTCACGAGCCATGGCACTACCCGGGCTTCGCGGCTTGGCGCATTGCCCAGCGCCACGGCATCGCCTCGGTGCTGTCCACCCATGGCGGCCTTGGCGAGCGAGCGCTGGCGAACAAGCGCTGGCGCAAGCAGGCGTACATGGGCGCTGTGCAGCGGCGCATGCTCGATTCGCAGTTGGCGGTGCATGTGCTGACGCCGGTGGAAGCTGCGGACATCGCTCGGCAGGGAGTGGCGGCGCCCGTGCTCGAGGCCCCGAACGGCGTTCCCGTCGAGTTGCTGAGCCGCTTGGACCGCGCTCTGGCGGACGGCTTGCTGCGGCGCTTTCCTCAGCTGCGCGACAAGCAGGTGGTGCTCTTCCTCGGCCGAGTCGTCGCGGGCAAGGGGCCGGAATTGCTGGCCCAGTGCTTCACAGCGCTGGCAGACAGGTTCCCGGATGCGGCGCTGCTGGTCGCCGGGCCGCCGGAGGAAGCGGACACGCAGCGCCGGATGCACGCCGTGCTCGCCGAGGCGGGCGCGCTGCACCGCGTCGCGTTCGCCGGCCTGCTCACCGGCGACGACAAGCTCGGCGCACTCGCCTTGGCGCGCATCTTCGTGCTGCCGTCGCGCTTCGAGGGCTTTCCCATAGCGCCGGTCGAGGCCATCGCGGCCGGCGTGCCGGCAGTGATCTCGGAGCACTGCAACTTCCCGGAAGTGGCCGAAGCCGATGCCGGATTCGTCCTTCCTTTGGAGGAAGCCGCCTTCGCAACCGCCATCGAGACGCTGCTCGCAGACCCGGACCGTTGCGCGGCGATGGGTGCCAACGGCAAACGGCTGGCAGCGGAGCGGTTCGCTTGGGACGCCATCGCCAAGTCGTTCGCGGAGCTGTATCGGCGCGTGTCGCTCCACGAGCCAGACGGCGCGCCGCAGTGACCGAGCGTCGTGCGAGTAACGCGCCGGACGCCGAGCCGCTGACGGCGGCTTCCGCAGAGGCGACGAATGCGGAAGCATCCTCGCGGCGGATCGCTCAGCAAACCCTCTGGCTGGGCGCAACGTCCGGCGTGCAACTTGCGGGCGGATTGGTCTTCATCCTGCTCGCGACCAGGATTCTCGGTGCCGAGGGATTCGGCGCGTTGGCCGTGATCATGTCCACATCCGCCCTGATCCACAGCATCATCGCCATACCGGGCGGCGACACCGTGACCACGTTTGCCAGCCGCAGCCTGTCGGAAGGGCGACCGGAAGCAGGGGCCGCGGTACTCCGGCTTGCCCTTTTCGCTTCAACCGCGCTGTCCGCCGTGGCATTCGCCATGATCGCTTTAGCCGGCATGCTGGCCGCCGACTTCGTGCTCATCGGCGATGCGAGCATCTCGTCGCTTCTGCTGTATGCATTGGCAGGGGTTTTCGTGGCCACAGAGCCGGCGACGTTGGCCGTTCTTCGTCTCGCGAATGAGCTACGCACCCACTTCCTGGTGATCTTGGCGGGGGCCATCACTCGCGTCGCCGTGCTCGGTGCCGCGTGGATTGCAGGCGCGGGCCTGATGGGCGTCGTCGCTGCGTCGGTCGCAGCCGCTGCGGTCAACGGCATCGGCATGCTTGCGGCTGCTGTACTGCTGGCACCGAAAGCCGGCATAACGGGGCTCCTGAAGTCGTCCTCCGTGCGCGTGGGCCGGGACGTCGCGACTTTCCACCTCGCCATCTTTGGACGCACGACGGCCGGTACTCTCTACCAGAATGCCGACTCTATCCTGCTCGCACAGTTCGTCGGCGCCGCCGATGTCGGGTTGTACCGAGCCGCGCGCTACCTTGCGGACCTGGCTCGTCAACCGTTCCGGCTCTTGGCCACAGCCGTTCAACCCACGCTCAGCCGACTCTGGTTCGACGGAGAGGGCGCGAAGCTGCGCGAGGCCATTGGACGGTTCACGCTCCTCTCGGCCGTGATCGCTGCCGCCGGCTTTGCACTGTTGGCGTGGCTGAGCGAGGAGATCGCCGTCATGGTGTTCGGCGATCAGTTCGTCGGTGCCGCGCCTTTGGTTCTGCTCCTCATCCCCGGCACGCTTGTTTCAAGTCTCGCGGTACCGATGACACTGCCGCTCGCGGTAGGCCGGTCGTTTCCCCCCTTGATCTCCGCTGTGACTGGCTCGGTCGTGTTCCTCGCCGCGGTGTGGCTCTTCGTGCCGCCTTACGGCGGTGCCGGCGGCGCGTTGGCCAGGACCGTCGTCTTGGTTGCTTCGTCCGCCGTGCTCGTGCCGGCAATCATCGCCATACTCAGAGACAGCAGGAGACTCTAATGCCTCAGTCCGCAAGTGCTCAATTGTGATCGACAGAGTGGCCATCTACTTGCCCTCGCTCGACGGCGGCGGCGCCGAAAGGGCGATGGTGGAACTCGCCAACGGGTTGAGCGCGGAAGGCGTCTCGGTCGACCTAGTGGTCGTCCGGGACAACGGCCCGTGGGCAAGTCTTGTGTCGGACGACGTAACCATGATTGCCCTGAGAACGCGATCAAAGCTCCTGGAGTTCCTTAAGTTCCTGCGCTATCTGCACCACGCCCAACCGGACACCGTGCTGGCGGGTGGCGCGTCCTCAATCGTCTCAGCGTCACTCGCTAGACGGGTCTTCCCTCGGATTCCCGTCATCGCCCGGATTTCCGGGGACCTGTCTACCGGGCTGGATGAGCTCAGTCTGAAGGGGCGCCTCGTGCGAAAGCTCCAAGACGGCGCACTCATGCTGACTGACGTGATCGTTGCCAACTCCTTGGGATCTTCAGCCGCTATCCGACGCAAACTGCCACGGATCTCCAACCGCATTCACACACTCCACAACCCCGTTGTGTGGCCCAATCTCGCCGACGAATCCCGTAAGCCCGTAGCACATCCTTGGTTCCGTGACGACCGCCTACCCATCGTGCTGTCGGCCGGGAGGCTCGAACCGGTCAAGGACCATGCAAACCTGCTCCGCGCGTTCGCGCTGGTCCTACAAGACCGAGATGCGCGCCTCGTCGTCTTGGGCGAGGGTAGGCAGAGACCCAACCTAGTCAGGCTCGCCCACGAGCTCGGCATCGCACACCGAGTGGACTTCCCCGGTTTCCGCATGAACCCGTTCGCCTTCATGGCCAAATCACAGCTCTTCGTTCTCTCCTCGCTCCACGAGGGCATGCCCAACGTGCTGATTCAAGCCATGGCCTGCGGGACACCGGTCGTCAGCACTGACTGTCCGTCCGGGCCGCGCGAAGTCCTGGAGGATGGCAAGTGGGGCCCCCTGGTGCCTGTTGGGGACTCGTTGTCTCTCGCCACCGCTATCATGGAGACCTTGGAGCGCCCGCCTGACCCCGCGGCGTTGATCCAACGCGCCAGTGCGTTCTCTGCCGAAGCCTCCATTCGGGCCTATCTGAACCTGATGAGGCGGACCCAAGCCTCTCGTCACACGCATCAATGAGCACCGGTTGTCTGTGCCGAGACGTCGGCCCGGTTCTTGCGCACCAGATAAAGCCATACGTCCACGCCGGTGTTCGATTTCACGCCTCGCACACACCGCATCGACACGTCGTGGCCGAACCACTCGCAAAGGACAAACGGCACTGCCGTTGGTCTCACGCCGAACGGATCAGTGTCCGATGTGGCCCACGGACCGTTCGTTTCCGTGAACTCCAACGCCAAGAGACCGGTTGAGTTCAACTGGTTCAGCCAGGTCTCCACTGCGAGACTCGGGTTGTATGCATGGTCAAGCGCGTTCGAGTACACGAAGTCGAACTTCCCCACCCAGTCTTCCTTGACATCATGGAAGTCCCACTGAACGGTGCGCTCGAACTGATCGGCGGTGTCCGAGATCTCGGTACCGATGACGTCGAACCCGCCGTACTCCGCCATGAAGCGTTGCTCGAAGCCGTTCCTCGTACCGTGGCAGATGCCTCTCAGTCCGGCCTGGTCCGGCATCGCCTCACGTAGCTCGTCGCACAGCGCCGACAGCGTACGCTCGTCGGCCCAAACACGCTCGATCTTCCTCTTGTTGGCCTGCGTTTGGACCTGCCGGTACTGCTCGTAGCTCTCGTATGCGCGAAGGCGGTAGTCGAGCAAGCGTCCGCGGTTGACGACCTCCTGATCGAAAGGAGCCAAAATCCCATTCAGCAGCCAGCGCAGTCCACGCAGCTGGGCTTTGAGGTAGCGGTACATCAGTCCTCCCGAGCTGACTGGATGTCAGGCGAATGTACGCATCGAGCAGACCAGCGAACTCGACGCAACTAGCGTTGGTCACGAGACGCGATGCCGTGCTGAGCGCTGGTGCGCTCGAACGACGCTTGCTAGCTTGGCGGCGTCCTTCGCGATCTCCGGGTGCGAGAGAAGGAGACTGTGATACTCACCCACCTTAGTCAGGTCCACGTCACCTGTGTGTTGCGCGAGAGTGTCCACAGCGTTATCGATCCGCTTCCGGGTGTCGTCATCGACGCCTAGGAGGATCGCGCCAAAGGACGCAACAAGGCGGAGCGGGAGCGCGAGCTCGTTGAGCGAGACGAGCACTCCCTCTTCCTGGACAAAGCCACCAGCATGTGGGACGCCGAGTATGTTGTGAGATTGCGGCACAGTCTGGGGACTCGGGTGGGTAGTACGCTCGCTCAACAACCCGTAACGCTCCTGGGAGACGACAGGAGACCTACCGAGGTTCCCCAAGCGCGCTCTAACTGCTCCTGGTCTGAACTCGGTCCTGGCGACCTTCGGCGTAGCATTCAGCCACTGCTTGAGAGCTGATTCCTGCACAGTGAAGAGATGCATGAGATTCGCGACCTCGCCAATGGAACGGGTAAGGGCTAGCGACTCGTCGTAAAATGAGAACCGAAGGAGTCTGAGGGCTGCGCGACCATTGCTGACTGCTCTGCCACAGAGGTACTCGATGCGGTGGTCGCCGCCTCGGCAACCCCACCAGCACGATGCCATGCGGTCGAGCAGCGACAGCACTGTCCCAACATGGATGAGGGTCGCCGGGGCCTTCTCCCCGAGGTTCGGCAGAAGGGAGTCGGTCCGCGATTGACACTCGTCCTCACGATGCCAAATCAGGTCAAGGAACTCCCGGCCCTCCGGGACTTGGCGTTCGTGATCCACTCGCGGGTCCAAGCCGTATGACGAAGGCCCGAAGCATAGTCGGCCCATGGGAATAGAGCAAGCCAATGCAATGCGGCTGCGGCTCGGTGCTTGACATAGGAGGCGTGTGGTGCGTGCGATGGGTGCGAGGTGGTCGTCCCGGCGGTGGTGCGACGGCTACGTCGCCAGCTGACTCGAAGCGACGGGACGACCGACCAAGCGCTCGCGCTGGTGATGGGCCGCTGCTCTTCCTTGGTGTTGCGGCCTTGCAGGGCGGCGTCACCAGCGTACCTCTGCGCGACGCGGGTTGTTGACGTCGAAGCCGAAGACGGCGAACGGCAGTGCGCAGAGCATCCCGTCGAGCCGCGGTGCCAAGACGCCTCCCGCCGCCGCGCCGACAGGCTCTACCGGTGCGGGCTCGCCAACGACGTTGATGTGGTAGACGCTTCTGACGCCGTTGCGGTCGCCCAACCGCGCACGTGGTCAATGCGAACCCGGGCCGACTCGCATGACACCGGGCCTGCCGCCCGGGTCCAGCGGGTGCCGCTCGCCGATGGTCGAAGCCGTCGGCCGTGCGCGTGGACGGTCGTCAGCCCATTGGCGCGTCTTCACTGGCGCAGGTTGTACAGGTGCGAGGGGCCGCCGCGACAGGCACTCGTAGCGCCGGTCGCCGAACGCTTCGTACTCCAGGCGCAGCACCTCGCTCCACCGCCGGACCGCGGCGCTGGTCGCCGGTCTCGGCAGCGTGCGACGGCAGCCGGATGTCGGCCGAGGCGTAGGGTCGCCCGGCTTGGCGGTCCTAGGCGCGCCTGACGTCCAGCCGCTGGGCGACCAAGCGGTCACCTGGTGCGCAAGAACCAGTCGTCGCATCACGAGGACGCCGACCGCAGTTCTTCTACACTCCGCGACTGGATAAGCTATTTGGTGCTGGTTTCAGATGGCCGAGTCCGACATCCCGGTCCCCGACGGTTCTGGCAATACTGGCCAGCGGGAGTCTCCGCAGCATGTCCGGCCCAGCCCCAAGCTCCCGAGAACCTGCCTCGTTCAGGCTCATAATCTCATTGGAAAACGCTGGCCTTCCTGTTGTCGAGGCAATCACCCAGGGCCTTGCGACTGGCCCGGTCGAGATTGGCGGGTTCGCGTCAGCAATGGTGTCAGCCTGGACGCTCCAACACGCGAACGAGAATGGCGAGTTGCGGCGAGAGAAGGGCGAACTCCGTGAGGCGTTGGATGCCCAGCGTGACGACCTAGAAGCCGTGCGACGCTGCAATGCCGTGTTGCACGAACGGCTTGACGCTGACGTCGGTGGGCGACATTTTTCGAAATGTCGGGATCACCGTAGGAACAAGCTTGATCTGTGCAGGGGTCTTCGGCGAGTTGGGCGCCGACATTGGCGCGACACCGCTCTTGCTGGTCCTTGGCGGCGTAGCGCTGGTCTTGGTGTCTTGGTTCGGACGCAGGATACCCAGCCGAGAGAGGAACGCAAGTGATCGTTGAGGACGTGACGGAACTAGACATCGTGGATGTACTCCACCGCGGTGTCGCGAACCGGGAGTGCATCGCAATCGCTGTAGAACACGCTGTGAACTTGGGCCGGTACGGGCTCATGATCGCCCAGCACGACGCGACCGTGAGCAAGAACTCGGTCCCGTTCTTTGACAATCTCTTCTGGTTTGGCGACGGGCTAGTCAAGGCTGGCGACTGGCTGTTCGTATACACAGGGCCAGGGTCCCCAAGGAGGACCCAGTCCACGAGCAAATTCAACGACATTTTCACTTTGCATTGGGGAAAGAAGCGCACGATGTTCGCCAGCACGATGGTGGTGCCGGTTCTATTCCGTGTCGATGCAGTCAACATCCTCCTCCCGCCGAGCGATCAAACACAGCTACCAAGATTGTCAAACTAGAGGAGCACCATCTCTTGGGGCGATCTCCGGTCTGGCCCAAGCTGCGCACTGGCCCTCGCTGACAAGCCGGTTCCTGCCCCAAGCCTTTGGAAGCCTTACATCCGACCGCTGCCGGGTAGTACGTGCATAGGGGCTGTGGTGTTCCTCGCGTTCGGCCTAGTGGGCTTCGTTCGCCGGCCGAGGCGGACATCTACGGCTTCGCTTGCTTCGCCTACATGCTCGCGGCCTAGGCCGTGGGCGTGGTGGCGGGACGTCTCGGGTTCGTCACGCAGCCGATCTTGGGCAGATTGCGCGAGGATTTCCTGCGCCAGGGGGACGCCTTCCTGCGGGTGCAGCGGCTGCTCCGCGCCGCGTGCGTACCGCTGGCGGTGCTGCGGCTGGGTCTGGCGGAGTCGTTTTTCACGCTGGCTCTGGCGACCAAGTGGGCGCCCGCTGTGAGCGTCTTTCAGGCGCTGAGCGTGATGTACGGGTTCAACCTTGCGATCAGCGTCGGCATGGCCTGCCTTCGGGCCCAGGGGCGCTTCGCGACTCTGTTCGCGTGGCAGGCGGTCCAACTGGTGGTCTCGGCGGCTGTGTGCTATGTCGCGGTTTCCCCGGCGGGCGCCCTAGGCGCGGCGCTGGCGACCGCCGGGACCTGGGCGATCAGCGCTGTCGTGGTGATCGGCCTATGCGTGCGAAGCTGGCGCCGGGCCCTAGGTGCGGCGTTCCGCGTGTCCGGCGCTCCGTGGGGCGCGTGCCTGCTGGTCTTCGGGGCCCGGCTACGCCTTCGTGCGATGGCTGCACAGCTACGGCGCGACTGGCAGGTGATCGCGCTCCTGGTTGGGCCGATGCTTTTCCTCGCTGCGCTGGCCCTGCAGGTGGCCTTGCACCGCGAACTCAGGCAGCCGGCCGCTGACGCGCTGCGGTTGGTCGCGGCCAGAATCGAAGGGTGCCGTCGTCGTCGGCATGAGAATGCGCCAAAGCGGTTCCCGTATACTCCGGCCAGCGTCGACAGTGCGGCTATGGGAGGGTCCGCGCCGACACGCAGTTGCTGTAGTCCGGGAGTCCCGGGAAGCCCAATGGGGGAAGGCCACACGGCAATGAGCAAAGATGTCGAACCCGTAGGCTGTGACGGGCTATTCTTTCCGTCGCCGGCTTCTCATTGGCACGCCGAGACTGGCATCGCTGCCCATGCCGAGCCGCGGGATCGGGAATCCGGGCTGCGACTTGCCTGCGGTCACCCCTTGCCGACTGGCGAGAGGTCTCCAGTGGGATCGCAGGAGTTCGTTCTAGGGCGGTACCGATGGTCGAGCAAGGGGTACGCCCAAACGTGCTCAGGGCAAGGGGACAGCAAACAGTGACTGGGTCCGGCCCGGACATAGATTTCGCCAGGATCGTTCCCCGGCTCGGCAGCACCACCAATGCGTTCGAAGAGCTGTGCTGCCAACTCGCACGTCGCACCAGCAGCGGCGTCCAGAGACTGCATGGCGCCGGGGGAGATGGCGGTATCGAGTGCTTCCTCGACAGCCACGAAGGCCGCGTCGGCTGGCAGGCAAAGTACGTCTTCAATGTCCGCAGCCTGATGGCGCAGGCCAGCAAGTCCTTGGACGAGGCCTTGCGCATCCACCCAACGCTCACCTGCTTCGTGCTCTGCTTCCCGTTCGACCTGACCGGTCCCACCGGCCGCCGTGGGCGGAGCGGGGTAGACAAGCTGGCCACTTGGGTCAGGGAAAGGGAGCGGGGCGCTCATCGCAGGGGTCGCCGACTGACCATCGAACTGTGGCCAGCGGCGAAGTTGCGTGACCTGCTTCTGCAGGACGATCCGTCAGGCGGAATGAGGCTGTTCTTCTTCGGCAGCACTTGGCTGTCCGACGAGTGGTTCGCAGACCACCTCCGGGGCGCATTCGCCACAGCAGGACCAAGATACATGCCCGAACTCAACGTGGACACGGACCTGCGAAAGTGGGTGGCCGCATTCGGCCGCGAGCCGAGCTGGGCCGAGGCTACTCTGTCGAAATCTGCGCCGGTCCACGAAGCGCTACGACGAGTCAGCCTCGTGCTTCGGGACCGGCGGGGCAAGACCGGCGCGATTTGGCCCGAAGAGACCCTCGACCAGGCCATCTTGGCTGTCGAGCGGGTCGAACACACACTTGATTCTCTCAAACCGGCGCGATCTGTCACGCCTAGCGACCACGAGGTGGCCACGCACCGGCTGTCGGCGTCGGCGGGAGAGTTGCGCACTTTGGAGGTGGCCCTCCGACGTGACGTCGATGCGAAGCACGGGCCGGGAAGCGCGGACTCGCCCGCATGGCGCCAGTGGATGGCCGAATACCAGGCCTCCTTTCCGGCAGAGCATCTGGATAGCGTTGCAGCGCTCGCCGCCGCGGTCGAGTCCTATGCCGACTGGCTTCAATCACCGGAGTGCATGCTCGCATTCAGGCACGCCTTCGTACTCGCTGGCGACCCCGGTACCGGCAAGACGCATGGTATGTGCGATGCAGCCGCCGCCCGGCACGACGCAGGCATGCGATCCTGCCTCGTCTTCGGACACCAGTTCGCCGGTGAGCCAAGTCCGTGGGTGCGCATCGCCGAGTCCCTAGGGATGTCAGGATCACTCGGGGCGGACCCATTGTTAGACTGTCTGAACGCCGCCGGCGAAGCTACCGGCCACCCGCTCCTGTTCTGCATCGACGCACTCAACGAAACAGCGCCTCCAACCTACTGGCGAGACAATCTCGCCAGCGTGGCGGAGAAAGTTCGTTCACGACCATACCTGCGGCTCTGCGTCGTCTGCAAGACCACTTTCCTCACTCACTGCCTACCAGATCGTCGCAACTTCCCGGTCGTCGAGCATCGAGGGTTCGCGGGCATCGAACGAGAGGCGTGCAGGGCATACTTCGGCCATTTTGGCCTCCGGTCGCCCATCGCCCCCATTCTCCAGCCGGAGCTGTCGAATCCCCTTTACCTCCGTTTGGTCTGCGAAACCCTGCGTTCCCAAGGGACTGATCGGCTACCTCCCGGCTGGAGCGGCGGCGGAACGGATATCGTCAGACAGTTCCTCGCCTACAAGGCGTCGCGGTTCGCGTCGGACTTCGATACGGCACAGGTCGGCGTGTCGACGACATGCCTCATGAGGATCGTGCAGGAAATCGCCGCGACTCACGCTACGTCACTTTCCTGGTCAGTGGCACGCTCGGTCATCGCGAGCGACGTGGCGAATCCCGACGCCGCGTTGACGTGGCTTGTCCGCGAGGCGCTCCTGATACAGGACGCCACGGGCCTTGTACCTTGGGACCAGGGGAGCGTCCTTCGACCAGCCTTTGAGCGCCTCGGAGACTTCCTTGTCGCCACGGAGCTGTTGAGCCGCATAGCTTCTGAGGACCTCGCCGACCGGAACCGACTGCTCAAGCTCCTGAGTCCATGGCTCAAGGACACCGCCTCGATTCGAAAGTACAGAGGCATTCTCGGCGAACTCTCTGCGATCTTGCCCGAGCGCCAACCAGGCACAGAGCTTCCCGACCTTGCGACGGATCCGGAGTGTCGCAGGGAGCTAATGGAGGTCGCGTTCAAGGCAATCCCGTTCAGAAGCCAGGGCTCGTTGACGACCGCCACCGCCGAGCTCATTCGCGGGGCCTTCGGTTCGCCCGAACTAGCTCTCCGTGCAGTGGACGCCGTCCTTAGCTCCGTCTGGCGGGCATCACCAATCGACGCGCTTTGGTTCCACAAGTTCCTCTCGAGCATCCCGATGGCGCGCCGCGACGCCTTCTGGTGCCGCTACCTCCATGAGCGCTTCGAGCCCGGCTTGGTCGTCCGTGCCCTGATAACGGCCGCCCACGAGCTCGCGCTAGACGCCATCGAACCGCAGATTGCCAGCCGATGGGCCATCGCCGTGCTGTGGTTCACCGCTGCGGCGGACCGTCGCGTAAGGGATACCGCCACGCGCGCTGCCACGTCCCTCATGGCTGCCTGCCCCGCGATCATACGAGCGACGTGCGAAGCATTCACCGACATCAACGACGACAGCGTACGTGAACGCGTGCTCCTGTCCAGCTACGGCGCTCTGCTCTTGTCAATGGATGTCGCCGCGGCGCGGGAGACCGCCATCAGCCTTCACGAACGCTACATGCGCACTCCCGACGACTTCCAGAACGCAGTCATTAGGGACCACATCAGGTGCATCTGTCAGCTCAACCGGCAACTCTCGCGCAAGCCGTCCGCACAACCATCGCACGAGGACGTAGCCACCACCGGCGCATCGAATTGGCCTCTCGAATTCCCTAACGACGAGGACATCGAAGCCTGGGCAGACCCGATTCGGTTCACGCCAGACGAGTTTTTCAGCGACTTCTTCAAGTACGCAATGGGATGCTTGTCCTGTTGGACCTACGAAGTACCCAAAGCCGACATGGGCAAGTGGATCGCCAAGCGAGTCGCCATTGACCTCGGTTACATCGGTTCGGGTTGCGAGGACTACGACGCTGTAATGCTCGGCCGCCACGGTGGCGGGCGAGCCAAGCCGGTCTGGGCCGAGCGCATCGCGAAGAAATATGCCTGGATCGCCATGTACCAGCTCGCAGCTCGACTACACGACCATGTGGTGCCTCGCATCGAGTCGTGGGAGGAGCAGCGCGGTGAATGCCCCCTGATTCTGCCCCGCGGGAGACAACTCGATCCAACGCTGCCGCCCAAGCCTGATGATGGAGACGGGCACGAAGCGTTCTGGTCGTTCCGTCCGCCGGTAGAACTTGGAGACGGGAGGCACACCGAGTACGGTGGATGGATTGCTCACGGGAACGTGCCTACGCTCAAGGAACTCATGCGCCCGAGGCGCCGCGGCGACGACTGGCTGCGACGGATGGTGGCGTATTTCCGGTGGGACGGCGCCGAGAAGGACTCTGAGCCGCCACCGGCGTACAGGCAGCTATGGCTGAGTTTGCAGAGCTTCCTGGTTCCGGTGGCCCACGTCAAGGCAACCTACAACGACCTGCGAACCCGTAACCTACGCGACCACTGGCTACCAAGTGCGCCCCACTTCCTCCATGGCTTCGCCGCGGAATACCCTTGGGGTCCCGCCTTCGATGCTGTCGAGGTCGAAGACGAAAACCTCGTGCCCGCTTGGAACGAGGTCATCGGCGAGTGGGAGTACGACGCATCCCGGGACAACGCCTCAGTGATGGTCCCAGCCGAAGCGTTGCTAGACTCTGCGCTCCGGTGGGACGGATCCGGCGGCTTCAGTGAACAGGCCGGCGACCTTGCTTACACGGACCCATCGTACCGAGGAGCCGGTCCGTCGTCACTCTGGGCTGACGCCAATGCCCTTAACGCAAGACTTCGCCAGAAGAGACTCGCCCTGCTCTGGACGCTCCATGGAGAAAAGCTCGTAATGCCACCGGATGTCGGCCCCGGACGTCCAGTTCCCCGGACGGTCATCGGTCAGGTCGCCTATACCGATGGTGCCGAAGAGCACGTCAGCCGTATGGCTTTCTTGCCCGATTAGGACCAAGCGGATGGCTGAACAACGGCGCACATCCCCAGGCGGTTCGCGGCGCGGGTGGAGACCGACCGCCTGCGGTCGGCGTTCACGCGGCATGTGCTGTCGCCGGCCGTCAACTACCACCGCCCGTGCATGCTCGCCGTCGAGGAGACCGGCGACGACGGCTGCGTGCGGTGGCACTGCCTGCACGACCAGGTGTCCACGCCCCACGAGCGCCTGCGCGGCCTCGACGGCGCCGAGCGGCACCTCAAGCCGGGCGTCACGTTCACGGCGCTGGACCGCGCGGCGCACGCGGCGAGCGACCGCACGCGATGCGCGAGGTGAACCGCGCCCGGGCGGATCTGTTCCGGAAGATCGGCCTGCGCTCGCCGCCCAGGCGACCTGACCGGCGCCGCAAGGTTCCGCGGCGAGGATGGCGGAGGCGCACTAGAGCGGGGGGTGTACCGCAGACTCTTGACGCATGTCGCCGCTCGCCGTGATCGGTACGTGGGCAGTGGGCGGCGAAGCACATGGGCCGGCCCAAATGCTTCAAGCTCAGCGTCTCCACGGTCGGGCGCACCCTCTCTGGTGCCACCACCGGCGGTGTGATCGGCCCTGGGCGCGTCTGCGATGGCGGTGAAGCCGAAGAGCAGGCGGTTCCATGGTCGACTCGACTGCCAAGCGCACGGACGCGGCGGATCAAGGCGGCGACCTGTGGACCCGGGTGTCGCTTACAAGTCGTCCGCCACCGGCGCCGCTTGAATGTCGGCCAGAGGCGCTCAACAAGGTTGCGGCGCTCGCGGGCGTGCTGGCGATCTCCTACTTCCTCTCGCCGAGCGATTACGGCGTGGCGGCTACGGCCTTGGCGGTCGCCGCCTTCCTGCGCATCCTGCCGACCGAGGTCTTCGGCGATGTGCTGCTGGCATCGGGTCAGCCCATGGCGCGAGTCGCGCCGGTCGCCGAACGCCTGGCCGTCGCGGCTGCCGGGGTGAATTGCCCTCGTCATGCTGCTTGCGATTTCGCTTGCTGCTCGCCGCCTACGACGAGGACCCGGCGGTCTGGCTTGGCGGCTTGCTGACCGCGCGCGCCTTGCGCGCGGCACTGGTGGCGTTCGCCATCGTGCCGCTCTCGGGACTGCGCCTGCGCCTGCGCTTCGTGCGCATCGCCGCGCCGACTGCTTGATCCAAGATGGGGGCGACGGTGACCTCGGTGGCAATGGCGGCGCTGGGCGGCAGGGCGGCATCCCTGGTGGCACCGTGCGTGCAGCGACTGCTCGGCGCGGTGTGCGCGCCCGGTGGCATTGCTGCAGCTGGTTCTGGCGGGGCCGTTCTTCGCATTGGCTCTGGCGACCAAGTGGGCGCCTGCGGTAAGCGTCTTCCAGGCGCTGAGCGTGATGTACGGTTCTACTTCGTGATCAGCGTCGGCATGGCCTGCCTTCGGGCAGGGGCGCTTAGCGGCTTCTAGCGAAGGGACACATGCGCCCCGTCGAGGCACCAGCTCCTACCGCGTCGCTGCAATCGGCCGTACGCCGCCACATCCCGCTGGTCCCTGTGTGCGAGCAGCGCTCGTGAGTAGTCTTCTGGCGAAAGACCGTCCAATGCGACAGATCGAGACTTTCCGATGGACGCGCCTACTACCGCGCCGCCCAATTCGGCATGCGGCTTCCTCGTCGGACTCAGTACCGGACCAGCGACCTCCACGACTCGGCCCTCCGAATCGCCCGACTTCATCGCTTCCTTCAGCCGTTCAGCATGCCTTTGCTCGAACGTTCTTTCTGTAGCGAGCGCAGGGCTGGTCGAGTGCAAGCGCCCAATCGACGGAGAATGTCACTCTGCCTCCGACTTCTATCAGACCAGTGACAGGAGCACAGATTTCTTCGGTCGTTACCAGTGGGACTGATCCCTGGTCATTTGCCCACTCCGAAGGCCGCTTGAGCCCGTTCTTTGCAATCTCCATCGCATCGTCTAGCGCTGCCACCAGGGTCGTCATTGCCCGGCGGGGCAGGTGGTCGGTTGCGTCTCCTTCGTTACTCATCGGCTCGACGAAGACTGGCGAGTAGATCGGCAAGACGAGACTGCCGCGTTCGGCAGGACCGATGCGCAGAGAGTCCATGTACTGCCGAATCCCTCCTAATGCCGGGCTGCTCATGTCGCGCTTCGCAGCACGAGCAGCGGTGCGCAGAAGTGCTCTCGTCTTTTCTACGAGTGGTGCCCCGTTGATCAACGGGATCGAGCCGCTAGGCTCGGTGGCACTAACGTGGATGCGAAGTACATCCTCGTGAGTGGCCACCAGGTCATGCAGCACCGTATCGGGACCCCTGTTCTCGTGATCGGCCAGCAGGGCGACGTTCTCCGCCATTCGAATGGCGTAGTCCCCAAGATCGTTGGAACGAGGCACAAGAACCGCGTTGGGGCAGCCGGGCAGCTCGTAAAGCACGCCTTCGCCGTTGGCCAGCTCTCCTGCCACGGACCAGCCACCTCGCTCGAGATACGTGCGCAGGGACGCTGGGACCACCCGGACCAAGTCTTCTCCGCTGACGTTCTTCACAGCTTACCCCGCTCACCTGCACCATCAGATCGATCAGTACATTCACGTCCAGTCGGTGGCGGACGACGACCGTTCTGGTCTTCGTGGTGATCGGCTCGGCGCCACGGAGCGAAGCCCACCACGCCCGGCGGCGGAGGAGGAGCTCCGCGTCCCCGAAGTCCATCCACTCGGAGTCCAGTTCCGGGAGCTCGACAACAACCAGAATCAGGGGTATCGCCCGCTGCTCCCGAAGGTCATCGTAGTTCTTGCGCCCAAGCCGAAAGGACAGAACGCCATCGCGAATGTCGGCGTTGGCGGTGGCCTTCATCTGAACGTCGAGCTTAGGCCGCAGCGGCCCTTTGGCCGAGAGCGTCAAGTCGATGCTGTCGACGTCGGGCTGCGGCTCGTACCACGCGAGCCCAGCCACGGAGGCCATGGCCGCCAGCCATGAGACTGACAGTCTCTCTTTGCGCTGAGCGTCGGAAAGAGCCGCCATCGCCGTCCACCGGGCATCGATCTCCAAGTCTCGCTCTCCTAGCAGTCGTGACCGGGCCACACGAGCTAGTCCGCCGACCGATGGGGAGCGTGTGCCTCTGTTGATTGACCATAGGGCGGCGGCGTCCACTGGTCAAGGCGAACTGTCCGGCCGTGTGCAAGAGCGACCCTCGCGCCGTTAGAGGGTAGGCACCGCCAGTCCATACGCCGTAGAACAGCGGGCCACCCGAACGGAGGCCACCGGCAAGTTAGCCGGACGCGCAGGAGAAATGCGCCCTCCGAGTGCCGGCGTCCGGTATGCCCCTTGCGACGGCTCGGAGATGTCATGAGGCCGGCAGGCCGGAATGCGCCATGGGTGGCTGGCCGCTTGGCTTGGTCGCTAGGCTGCGGTTTGGACTTGGGAATCCGCGGAGCGCTGGTGTTCCGCGCTGGTGGTCTCAGCCATGCCACGGTGCTTGGCATGCACGTCAACGCTGGCGGCGACGGCAGCTTTGGGGGCCCGCCCATATCGGAGCTGACCCCGCGGTTGCGGCCTAGTAGCCTCCCCGACAGCGGGTCAATGCGGTGCCCATGCCGCTCGCGGTGGCGCTCCTGCTCAGCGCCTACGTTGAGTACCCGGGGTGCTGCGGGGCATTACGCGCATGGGGCGACCTGTTCCTCCCGGTCGGCGTGGTGGGCTTCGTCGCCGGCGACGCCGAGGCGGGCATCTACGGCTTCGCCTACATGTTCCCCGCCCAAGCCGTGGGCGTGGTCGCCGGGCGCCTCGGCTTCGTCATGCAGCCGATCTTCGGCAGGTTGAACGAGACCCTCTGCGCTAGGCGGATGCCTTCCTGCGGGTGCAGCGATTGCTCGGCGCCGTGTGCGTGCCGCCGGCGCTGCTGCAACTGGTTCTGGCGGAGCCGTTCCTCGCACTGGCTCTGGCGACCAAGTGGGCGCCCGCGGTGAGCGTCTTCCAGGCGCTGAGCGTGATGTACGCGTTCTACTTCGCGATCAGCGTCGGCATGGCCTGCCTTCGGGCGCAGCGGTGCTTCGCGACGCTGTTCGCGTGGCAGACGGTCCAGCTAGCGGTCTCGGCGGCTGTGCTCTATGTCGCCGTTTCGCGGGCGGGGGCCCTGGGCGCGGCGCTGGCGGCCGCCGGGGCTTGGGCGATCAGCGCCGCGGTGGTGATCGGCCTGTGCGTGCGAAGCTGGCGCAGGGCCCTGGGCGCGGCGTTCCGCGTATTCGGCGCACCGTGGGGCGCGTGCCTGCTCGTGTTCGCGCCCGGCTACGCCCTTGTGCGACGGCTGGACGGCTATGGCGCGACGGGGCATCTGATCGCGCTGTTGGTGGTCGGGCCGGCGCTGTTCGCCGCCGCCCTGGCGCTGCAGGTGGCCTTGCATCGGGAACTCAGGCAGCCTGCCGCTGACGCGCTGCGGTGGGCCGCGGCCAGAGTCGGAAGGGCGTCGTCGCCGGCGAGCATGAGAACGCGCTTGGCGATCCGCCTGCGCTCCCGGCACCGTCGGCAGTAGGGATGGAAGAGGAGGCGCGTTCCTGCACCCACCTGCTGCAAGTCGGCGAAGCCACTGGATGAGGCCACACGACATGAACGAAGGGATCGAGCCGTATTTCTCCGGCGAACTCCTGTGGGGCGATGACTTCGACACCGATGAGGTCGAGGCCTGGTTCGACGACGAGATGGAGGCCTACGCTGGCATGTTCACGGCGCACGGGGCGGATGAACAGAATCCGCATGCGTATCCCTACCATGCGCTCAACAGGAGGCACGGATACCGCACCTGCCGAGCGGCGACTTTCGGCACGTCCTCGGCGTTGGGGGCGCATGGCTCGGACTTGATACCGATACTTGATCGCATCGAACGGATCACGGTACTGGAGCCATCCGTTACGCATTCGCACAGGAGACCATCGCCGGTGTGCCGTGCGAGTATGTGAAGCCCGTGAGCAGCGGCGTGTTCCTTTTCGCCGATGGGACCTTCGATCTGATCACTTGCCTCGGCACGCTGCACCACATCGCCAACGTGACCTTCGTCGTGTCCGAGATGTGGCGCGTGCTGGCAACGGGCGGGCATGTGCTCGGGCGGGAGCCGATGACCTCCATGGGCGATTGGCGCAGGCCGAGACCGGACGCAACCAAACGCGAGAGAAGGATTCCGCTCGGCTACATGGATGCGCTGGTGCAACGGGCCCGGTTCTCGGTTGTTCGGCGGAGCCTGTGCGTCTTCCCGCCGCTCACGCGAATCTGCGGCATGCTTGGCATCCACGCATTCCGGCACAAGGTGCTGGTCGAACTGGATCGACTGGCTTGTTGGAGTTGCGCCGCGCGTGGCGGTGTCTATCAAGTCGATGCTGTCAGTGTCGGACTTCGGCTCGTCGCACGCAAGTCCCGCCACGGAGGCCATGGCCGCCAGCCACGAGACTGACAGCCTCTCTTTGCGCTGAGCATCGGAAAGAGCCGCCATCGCCTTCCACCGGGCATCGATCTTCACGTCTCGCTCTCCTGGCAGTCGTGACCGGGCCACACGAGCTAGTCCGCCGACCGATGGGGAGCGTGTGCCTCTCTCGGCTGACCATAGGACGGCAGCACTCACTGGTCAAGTCGAACGTCGGGCCGGACGCACGCCGTGCTTGACGAGGCGTGCTGCATCGGGTGGCCCCCGCGCTTGCTCACCGGCGACGACAACCTCGGCGTGCGCGCTTTGGCGCGGGTCCTCGGGGGGCGACAAGTACGCGGCCATCTGGCTGGGCGGCTTGCCGGTCGCGCTCACCTCGCGCCCGGCGCTGGTGGCCCCCCGGGATCGTGCCGCACTCCAAACTTCGGCTGCGCCTCCGGTTCGTGTGCGTTGCCGCCGTCGACGGCTTGATGCGGATCGGCGCTGCGGTGACCTTGGTAGCCATGGCCGCGCTCGGCGGCGGGGCGGCATCGCTGATCGCCCCGCAACTGGCGAGATGGATCGTCAAGGCGACCTTCTTCCGAAGGCTGGCCGCCGAGGCGGGCATTTGCGGCTTCGCCTACCTGCTCGCCGTCCAGGCCGTGGGCGTGGTTGCCGACCCTCAGGCTTCGTCATGCAGCCGGTCTTCGGCAGGTTGCGCCAGGGTCCCCCGCGCTAGGCGGTACGCCTTCCTGCGCGTGCAACGGCAGCTCGGCGCCGCGCTACGGTGGGCCAAAGGGGAAGATCGCCGGGTTTCGTGGCCGGCTGGTCTAGGTCGCCACGATCCCTGAATGACATGACGACGTGAGCCGCGCTGCTCGTCGCCGCAGCAGGCTGCCTTGCACACGGAGCTTCGGCAGCCGGTCGGAGATGAGCTGGTGGCAAGGACAAGCTCGACCGTCCTCTTCACCCGACGGTCTGACACCGGTAGCGGGTCGACACCTTTAGGCGGCTCGGATGCCGCTCTTTTCTGCTACGGTATATGCTCCTCCACACGCAACACCGGATGCACCGTGCCGCCGACGCCGAAGCCAAGAGGCGCTGAGCTTGCAGAGCGACTGACGCTGGTCAGCGCCGCGGACCCCGTCGACGAGGTCGCGCTGCGTCGGATCGTTGCAGAGACCAATAAGCTCATGGGCGCGGATCCGGCGATGGGACACGCGCTACTCGGCCGGGTGGCCGCGTTGCGATGGGACATCGACGAAATGAAGCGGCGACACCGGCTCGCGGTGCCCTTGGGCGATCCGGGCCTGAGCCGTATCGACTTCGCCAACTCGCTCGCGCTGGTCGGCCTGATCGACGAAGCGTATGACGTGGCACTCGGAGCCTTCGAATGTGCGCCCGATGACCTGCTCGTGCTACGACTATTGATCGATGTGGCCTTGCTCAGTGGCCGATTGCGCGATGCCCAACGCTACGTGAGCCGTTGGCGCAAGCTATCGCCGAAGGAGGATGCGCCCCACGCCGAGCACATCGAATCCCTCAGGGTGGCCTTGGACCAGGGCCTCTTCAGCGAAAGCGGCGTGCGTGGCATCCTTCGTGTGGCCGCGGCTACTCTGGCTTCCTCGCACGTTCGGGGCCACCGCATTTCGATTTCGGAGTCCTATCACGAGGCAAGCTCGTTCCTGATGACGGTGTACGTGATTGCATCGTCCTCTCGTGCTGCGGACTTGAACTGCGAGTTGGCCAGTCGCTGGGCGGAGTCACCAGTGCTCATGGCGGATCCCGGGTTGCGATTCAAGCCGATGTTCATCGGGATGTTCGGCAATGGCGATCACACCTGACGAGCTTCTCCGCACGGCAGAGGAGCTTGCCCGAGGTTCCCGCGAGTCTGATTGGCGAAACGGGGCTAGCCGCGCCTATTACGCCGCGTACCATGCCTGCATCCCCTTTGCGTATGGAACCGCGTCTGCCGAACCCGGACATCGCGAGATCGCACGCAGACTGACGCAAGCGGCGGCGCCGGTAGCTTCAAGAAGCGCGGGTTACCTGCTTGATCAATGCCGCGAACTCCGTGAACGGGCAGACTACCGGATCAGTGCGGAGTTCGGGCGCGACGATGCCCAAACGGCACTCAGCGCAAGCCATCGCATCTTCGAGGTCGTAAAGGCCACCTGATCTCCAGATAGGACTGAAACGTGCGGGCCTCAGGCTGGTGTTGGGTCCCCGCCTCCGTATCCTTGATGACCCGAGCGAGTATGCGCCCGTGGGCCGCTTCGTACGCCCGGTTCACGGCGTAAAGCACGGGAGGCACCAAGAGCACAAGGAGGACGCCAGTCGCCGCGTAGCCATTGGGTATGCGGAACTCGTGGTCCACGATCAACATCGCAGCTACCATGGTTCCGACGACGAGCCCGCCCACCCGCCGAGTTCCGGTCGCGATCATTCCTCTCCACCGTTCGAATCGTCCCAAATGCACATTAAGGCGTTCCACATCTGCCGTGCTTTCCCCCGCGTCGACGCTCGCAACAATGTCCTTGCCGCGACTGAAGTGTCTGTTTTCCGGAGTACCGGGTGTGTATTGCCACAAGACGTAGGCGAAGATGAGCCCGAGGGAAATCGCCGGCAAAAGCACGCCGAACGCCGTTGCACCGCTAGGGTCCATCCTTGCCCTTTCGTACCCTACGCCGCAAGGGCGATGATCTGCCTGCTGTTCTCGCTCAGCGACTCGAAGACCTTTGCCGCCAGCTCTGCGGTCTCGGAGTTCCCGAAGTTCACGACGGCTCTGGCCTGGTCGTCGTCCGTCTCGATCCTGTACGCCTGATGGTCCATGACGATGAAATGGCTCTCGAACGGATCGTTCGCCTCCAGTACCTTGACTTCGAACTCCCCGCGCATCCAACCGCGATCCGCCTCCATCTGGATGGCGGCGATCAGCGGGTGATCCGCTGCCTCTTGGCCCTCGTCCAGATCCAACGCATCTTCAACAACGACGGAGAGTTTTGCCCCCGGCTTGCGCAGCAGGTGCCGCGCAGCGTCGATGATCGACGGGCTGCCGTAGACGAGCACTTGTCGTGGTCCTGCTTCAGGTGACCGCTGTAGATCATCACCGATTCCTCGGCGTTCGCCAGCAGCTTGTGGACGATGTACGCCGCATGCTCCGCCTTGCCGTTGCCAATGGACCGGTCCTCCTTCCGCTCGAACGCGCGGTCCACCATCTGGTAGTAGCGCACGTCGGCCTCCGGGGGCGTCTGACCGATCACATCTCTCGCGTTCCTCAAAGCCGTAACCTCCCGCCGGGCAGACCAGCGAATCACCCCAAAAAACCGTATAACAACTCCTTGGGGTGTGCAACGGCGGATCGAGGTGAGTAAGCGCTCGCGCCCGGCCCAATGCCTACCAGCGCGGCCGGCAACGGCCTGCCGGACGCCGCCAATACGCTGCGGTGCGGCAGCGGCAGGGCGCCCCCCCTTCGACTGGTTTCACTTGGGTGCTTCCTGAACCCGGTGCTACAAGGGCATGTTCGACGTCTTTTGCCTTCGAGATCAAGTGCTTCCAAGCGGACAGACGGGGCCGACCATACCAACCGCCGGTGCCGCCGGCCCTGAACTACCACTGCCCGTGCATGTTCGCCGTTGAGGAGACCGTACCGATGGCGGCGTGCATCCGGCGCTAACCACGACGCATATCCGTGCCCTACGAGCGCCTGCGCGGCCTAGACGGCACCGAGCGGCACGCCAAGCCCGGCGTGATGTTCGAGGAACTGGATGGCATTGCGCACGCGGTCAGCTACTGTACCCGGCACCCAGTTGCCGAGCGCCAGCGAGCGGCTGACCGACCGGCGACAGCCGGGTTGCTCGCGGCCCTTGCCTTGCGGCCGGCGCAGGTGGCGCTTGGCGTCGTGCCGCTTTCCGACAGCGCCCGCGTTTCGCGCATAGCCGCCGCCGACGGTTTGATCCAAGATCGGCGCGATGGCGGCCGCGGTGGCGATGGCCGCGCTCGGCAACATGCCCGTCGCGGTCTGGGAGATGTGACGGCAGGCATAGCTCAACCGAACGCTCCGCGCGCCTGCAGGCGGTCGACGGCCGCTTGGCCCGGCCCGAGCAGATCGCGCACCACCGCCGCGTTGTGCTGGCCTAGGCATGGGGCTGGCGAGCGCAGGCGCTGCGGCGTCCGCGAGTAGATCGTCGCTGGTCCGTCGTAGGGCGTCGGGCCCATCACCGGATGATCGAGGGTCACGAAGAACCCACGGTGGGCGAACTGGGCATCCTCGTAGAGGTCGCTGGCGCGCAGCACGACGTGCGCCGCTACCCCAGCCGCGCGCAGTTCTGCGACGGCATCGAAGGCATCGCGGCTGGCGCACCAATCGGCCAGCGGCACACCGCCGAGTACGTTCGCCAGAGCAGCGCGTTCGGCCTCGGTCTCAACGCCCAAAGCCAAGTACCGATGGCTGCCGTGGCAGGCGAACGTGCCGTGCGGCGCCTGCATCGGCGAGCCTTGGCCGAGGTGCGTCGCCTCCCGGCCCGTGGCGGCGCAGTCCAGCACCAGGGGCTCCAGGAAGCGGATGCCGCATTCGATCTGCGGCAGGTCGATGTACTGGCCCTCGCCGGTCCGACGGCGGTGCAGCAGGGCGGCGGCCAAGGCGCCGACGCCGAAGCGCGGCGTGATGAAGTCCGTGTACCAGTGCGGCCCCGTTTATCAACGGGACGAGCCGCTAGGCTTAGTAGCACTATCGTGGACGCGAAGTACATCCTCGTGAGTGGCCATCAGGTCATGCAGCACCGTCTCGGGATCCCTGTTCTCGTGATCGGCCAGCAGGGCGACGTTCTCCGCCATCCGAATGGCGTAGTCCCCAAGATCGTTGGAACGAGGCACAAGAACCGCGTCGGGACAGCCGACCAGCTCGTAAAGCACGCCTTCGCCGTTGGCCAGCTCTCCTGCCACGGACCAGCCACCTCGCTCGAGATACGTGCGCAGGGACGCTGGGACCACCCGGACCAAGTCTTCTCCGCTGACGTTCTTCACAGCTTACCCTCCCTCACCTGCACCATCAGATCGATCAGTACATTCACGTCCAGTCGGTGGCGCACGACGACCGTTCTGGTCTTCGTGGTGATCGGCTCGGCGCCACGGAGCGAAGCCCACCACGCCCTGCGGCGGAGGACGAGCTCCGCGTCGCCGCAGTCCATCCACTCGGAGTCCAGTTCCGGGAGCTCGACAACAACCAGAATCAGGGGTATCGCCCGCTGCTCCCGAAGGTCATCGTAGTTCTTGCGCCCAAGCCGAAGGACAGAACAAAGGAACCCCCATGCCCGGCCCTCTCGACGGCGTCAGAGTCATCGACTTCACCACCATGATCGCCGGCCCCTGCAGCACCATGATCCTCGGCAATCAGGGCGCGGACATCATCAAGGTGGAAGCCCCGCTGCGCAGCGACCATGTGCGCCGCGCCGGCTACGGGCAGCGGCACTTCTCCGCCGCCTTCGTGAACAACAACCGCAACAAGCGCTCCATCTCCGTGGATGCCAAGGCCCCGGCGGGGCGCCAAGTGGTGCTGGACCTCGCCCGCACGGCGGCCTAGGTCGAACTCGTCGGCGCCGGCATCCATCGCACGGCGAACAGCGACTCAGCCGTCCGTAGCGTCGAGCGCGGCGGCGACATCAACGCGCAGGCCGCCCAGCAGCGACGAAGCGGCGCGTTCGCCCCGCCCGAAGACACCGTGTTCTGCGTAACTCCCGTCGCACAGGGCGAGGACGGTGATGGTTTCGAGCCGCGGGTCGGCGATCCAGTACTCGGGAATGCCAGCCTCCGCGTAGTCGTCGCGCTTCTCGATCCAATCTCTCGACGGATTGTCCGGACTCACCACTTCGACCACGATGTCTGCGCCGAGCCAATAGCGGTCCTGGTAGCGCTCGTCAGACCGGTCGCGCAGGACGAGAATGTCCGGTTCCCGGTACTTGCCATCGCGGATGCGCATCCGCAAGGGCGAAACCATCACTACGCCGCCGATCAGCTTCAGATGCTCGTGGAACAGGCGGTAGAGGAATAGCAGGATGGCTTGGTGCGACGATGTCGGCATCGGCAACTCCTCGACGTAGCCGTCCGTGAACTCCACGAGCCGGACACATTGGTCCGTCAGGCGCAAATAGGCCTCGTCGCTCCAGTGCCCCTGCCGTGGCAGTGCCGCACAAGCTAGGGCGTCCAGTTCGGCTTGGGACGTCATCGGTGCTTCAGCCATGACGCGATTGTGTGACCGGCTAGGCTGAATGGCAAGCGCAACGTTACTGCGCCGCCCTGTCGCCTGTAGCCCGCGGCTCCCACCAGACGGCGTCTGCGACCACGTAGGTACCGCCATCGCTTTGGCTGGAAACCGCCAGCGACGCCGGGCCGGCGTCGAGGGTGAACTCTCCGAGCAGGTTCCAGCCGTATTCGGCCTTGTCCGCGTCGAATGCAATGTCGAACTCGTCGGCCCCGGCCGAGAGGCGCAAGCGATAGGTGCCGGCGTCGTGGCCCCAGAAACCCGGATAGAGCGCAGTTACCTCCTGCGGGCCCTGCCACCGGCGCGTTTCTTCCGGGCCATCGAATGCGAGTGGCCGGTCGCTCGGCACGTGATAGTGCAGCCGCCAGCGCCCAGCCGTCGGCAGTTCGGCGGCAAAGACGGCCTCCTCGGTGCCATCTCCATGCGCCACGGCAACGACCGTGGCGCGGTATTTCCCCCAACCCCACTCCACTGGCTGGCGCCCCCACCGGCCTTGCGGAGCATCCCACCAGAGTTCCGCCAGCGTGCTCCCTTCGTCCGTCGCCAGCGCATCGACAAGGTGCGCTGGTGCATCGATGCCCCGCACGGCGAAACCGGCCCCTAGGTCGTCGACCACAACCCCGGCCAGTGCCGCAGGGCGCCAGGTAGTGGGCCGAACGCCGCTCGGTTCATCGTCGACCTGCGGGATCGGATCGCCACGTTCGGGCGCATCCAACACGATGACATCACGATTGAGCGACTCGTACGTGTGCAGTCGCGGCAGGATGGGCTGGCTTGGCGTGACCTGCTCGATCTCGACCGCCTCGCCGCCGCCGATCCGGATAGGCTCGCTGGGGTGGGGAATCGCGTAGTCCGGCGTCAAGATGGCGAGCACCAGCCGCACCACACCGGGCGCAGGCTCGTCGTTTCGCACGCGCAGCCGCGACAGGTAGCGCGGCCGGCCGCGCTCGTCGTCGGCCATCCGAACCACCTCTAGGGACGAATGCAGGAACCCGGGCGGCGCCCCGCTGCGGAGCCGCTCTTCCAAGATGCTTGCCAGCGCAGCGTCAAGGCGCCCCACGGCGGCCAAGAAGTCTCCCATGGCGAATGTCCGCCCGTCGAAGCGATGGAGCAGATCGGCCAACAGGGCGCTGATTCTCTCAGCGCCCAGCCAGTCCTCGATCAGCTTCGCGAGCGCCGCTGCTTGGCGGTACGCGGCATCAAGGGCAGAGCCGCCGCCGGGCGAGGCCGCACGAATGTGTCTGTCCACGAGAGCGTTGTGTACCGGGGTGGTGTCCGCCATGGTTCGGCTCACTAGGCGCACACCGAGACTCTGCCGGCCCGCACCGGCGAACGCGAGGGCCGAGAACGGCTGCATGCGGTACGCCAAGGCATCGAGCAGCAGATCGAGCCGCGCTGCATCCGTGCCGCGTACGCCGGTTCGGAAGCGAAGGCGATCGCGTGCCAGACCGGCGCGGAGATCGACACCGCTGCGGGCGCTCTCGAGGTGCCCGGCGAGGATCAGGAGGAGGCTGGAGTCGAAGTCCCCGCGGTCCTCTGCGTCCGCACGGATCCGCACGAAGCGCGGGGTCCCGGCGACGAAGTCGAAGCGGGCAGTGGGGGAACCGAGTTCGCGGATCATCACGATGCCGGGGGCCGCCAGTGCGGCGCCCATGCGCTCGCCACCGCCGAACCCGCGCAGATGCGCGGGCACCTCTACGAAACTAAGGCTCCCGTACGGGTCGGGCAGGCCCCGACCCGCGTCGTACTCAAGCAAGTACTGGAGCTGCTCGCGCAGCTGTTCGGCGATGTCCCCGAAGAAGGCGATGTTGCGCATGTGCTGCCGATGCAGGAGCAGTTCGGCATCGACGCCGGCCACGGATGCAGCCCGCCGCTCGAAACGACTCGAGGCGAGTACGGCGACCTCGGTTACCGGCGCTGGCGGACGAAAGCCGAAGCGCGTGCCGCCGCCCGGCGCCGGCGACTCTGTCCGAACGCCGGGACCCGCCACCAGCCAGCCCTGCGGCAAGTCCACGTCCAGCGAGAGCTCGAAGAAGTCCTGATCCGCCCCGAACCCGGACCCGGCCGCGGGCAGCCAAGCAGCGCCGGGCAGCAGCGCCGCGTAGTGACGCTCGAAGATCGATGCCCGCGTACCAAGCGTGTGGAGCAGGCTGTCGGCCAGCGCGAGGGCCGACGGATCCAGCGCTTCGTCGAGATACGCGAAACGCGGGTCCGGAACGCCGGCCGCCGCCAAGGAAAGCTCCGCCGCCTCTCCTGCCGCGAGCGGCCGCGACAGCCGCACGTCGAGCAGGCCGCTTTCGTGGCGGTGATCCAGCGTCTCGCCCCCGGCGCGGATGTGCGCGATCTCCATGCCCGGGTTGAAGCGGAACAGCAGGGCGTCCTTCTGCGCCTGGGCCCGCACGCGCATCGTCGCGTCGAGGCGAAGCTCGCGACCGGGGTCGATGGCGATCCGCGCTTCAATCCGCTCGATGTGGAAGCTCGCGGCGCCCTGCCGCTCTTGATGGACGGCGATCCACCCGGTGCGCTCGGACCGAGCTTGCACCGCCTCGGCCAGCAGGAGCCCCAAGAGGATGGCACCCAGCGATGCGAGGACCGCCCCTGCTGCCGCACGCGCCGGAGCACGGTCGTCGCGGCGTCTGCGGCGGGCGAGCACCGCGGCCGCGAGGCACAGTGCGCCACCGGCCAGCAGCGCCAGCGCGAACCGCTGGGCGATCGCGTCAATGGTGGCGAACTGCGGCAGCACGTCCGAGGCGATCTCGCCGAACCTCGGCAGCAGCGAGACCACCGGCTGCAGCCACGCGGGCAGCGCGAACAGCGCCCAAGCTTGCACCACAAGCAGCGCGAATGCCGCGGCCGCTGCGGGCCAAGGGCCCATAGCCACGCGGAGCAGCACGACCAGCGCGGTCCACGAAACCAGCGCTGCCGGCGCGTCGAGGAGGAGGAACCCCGCCAGAGACCACGGCTCCACGAAGTCGCCGGTCCAGAATCCTGTCGCCCGCGCTGCGCCGCCCACGGCGAAGGTCGCCAGCGCCAGCAGCACCGGGGCCAGCCAACCCGCGAGCGCCAAGGCCGCAGTTCGGCCAACCAGCAGGGACAGATTGGATGACGGCTTGGCGAAGGCGACATCGGCGATTCCATCGCGACGGTCTCTCGCGAACGCATCCATCGCCAGCAGCACGACGCCGGCCATGATGGCCAGCAGCGTCAGGTCACCGAACCCGTGAATGAGGAAGCGCGGCGCGGCCGAGCCCGCGGTGGGCCCGTAGCCGGAGCGGATGCCGTGGGCGGCGGAGTAGTAGAGGAACGGCGCGAGGCCGGCCGCGACTGCGACGGCCAGCACCACCCACGTCTGCACCGCCCGCAGCAGCGAGCGGAACTCGGCGACGGCGACGGCGTAGGTCTCGGTCATTGCCAATCTCCTTAGCCCTGGTCAGCGGACCGGTGCGCTGCCGCGTCTGCCGGCTGGCGTGGCGCCCACCAGACGGCGTCGGCGACCACGTAGGTGCCGCCGTCGCTGCGGCTGGAGACCGCCAGCGCCGCCGTGCCGGCCTTGAGGTCGTAGTCGCCGAGCACATGCCAGCCGTACCCGGCATTGCCAGCGTCGAAGGTGATGTCGAATTCGTCGGCACCTGCCAAGAGGCGCATTCGGTACGTGCCGGTTCGGTCAAGTCGGAAGCCCGTGTCGAATGCGATCTGTTGCCGCAGGCCAGCCCATCGAATGGATCCATAGGTCCAGTCCACGCCTGCGGCGCGGTCGCTCGGCACATGGTAGTGCAGCCGCCAGCGGCCAGCGGTCGGCAGCATGGCGGCGAAGACCGCCTCTTCCGCGCCATCCCCGCGCGCCGCAGCGACAACCGTGGCGCCGTACTTCCCCCAGCCCCGCTCTACCGGCCGCCGGCCCCAACTGCCCGCGGGGGCGTTCCACCATGTCTCGGCGAGTGACTCGGCCCCATCGAACGCAGCAGCCGCCCGTGGCGCGGGCGCACCGAGAAGCGAGCCCGCCCCGCCGCTTCCGCTCGCTCGCCGCACGGCGAATCCGTCGTCCAGATCGTCGACCACCACACCGTCCAGCACGGGTGGGCGCCAAGTGCTCTGGCGGATGCCGGCAGGTTCGTCGTCGGTCTGCGGGATCGCGTCCGGCGTCGGCGTCCCGAGCGCGACCTGACTTCGATTGCGCGAGAGGAATGTGTCCAGTCTCGCGACTAGTGGTGGGCTCGGCGTCGCGAGTTGGATCTCGACTGCTTGGTCGCCGGCAAGGTGGACCAGGTCGCTGGCGTGACCCGCGAGCATGGGTTCGCCCATGACGAACAGCACCAAGCGGACGACACCGGGCGCAGGCTCGGCGTTGCGGACCTGCACGCGCGACAAGTAGCGCGGCAGCCCGCGTTCGTCGTCGGCAATTCGAACCACCTCCAGCGGCGAATGCACGAAGCCGGGCAGCGTCGGGCTGCCCAGCTGTCCGCTCAGAATCTCCGCCAGCGGCACGTCCACCCGCCGCACGGCCGCTAGAAAGTCCCCGATAGCGAACGTTCGGCCGTCGAAGCGCTGCAGCAGGTCGGCCAGCAAGGTGCCGGTCTTCTCCTCGCCAAGCCCGACATCGATGAGTTCCGCCATCGCCGCCGCCCGGCGATAGCCGGCGTCGGACGCGGCGTCCGTGACGACCGGCGCGGAAGAACCGTCCGGGAACATGCCGCCGGCCTTCCTGACGGCGGCGCGAAACTGTCGATCCACTAGAGCGTTGTGTACCGGCGCGGTGTCCGCCATCGTCCGCCCGATTAGCCGTGCGCCGATGCCGCGCGGCATCGGGCCGACGAATACATGGGCTGAGAAGTAGGACCTCGAGTCTGCGGCGAGGCTATTCGCCAGCGCCTCAAGCAACAGATCCAACCGGGATCCGGCCGGTCCCTGCGCTCGGGTCCTGGCCAAGAGAAAGTTGCGCGCCATGCGGGCGTCCAGGTCGCCGCCGCCGTAGTCGTCGCGGAGGTAGTTCATTAGCGTTGGAACGAGGACCATTGCCGCCGAGTCTTCATCGCTCCGCTGCTCTGCGGGTATGTAGCGGGCAGTCCAGCTCGCGAAGTAGTCGAACCGGGCGGTAGGAAAACCATGTTCGCGAACCATGACGATGCCTGGTGCGGCGAGCGCAGAGCCCATGCGCCGGCCGCCGCCGAACCCGCGCAGGTGCGCTGGCACTTCGACGAAACTGAGGTCGCCGTACGGATAGGGGATGCCGTTGTCCGCCGCGGCCGCAAGCCGCCACTCGAGCTGCTCGCGCATCGACTCGGCGATCTCCGCGAAGAAGCCGACGTTGCGCATGTGCTGCCGGTGCAGGAGCAGCTCGACAGCCACGCCCGCCACCGATACCGCCCGCCGCTCGAAACGGTCAGATGCGAGGACGGCAACCTCCGCCACGGGTGCCGGTGGGCGGAAGCTGAAGCGACTGCCGCCGTCCGGCGCCGGCGACTCCGTCCGAACCCCAGGCCCGGCCGCCAGCCAGCCCGGCGGCACGTCCAGGTCCAGCGAGAGATCGAAGAAGTCCGGGCCGGCCTCGAACTGGGACGCCGCCGCGGGCAGCCACGCGACGCCCGGCAGCAGCGCCGCATAGTGACGCTCGAAGATCGACGCCTCCGTGCCGAGCGTGCGCAGCAGACTGTCGGCCAGCGCCAGGGCCGACGGATCCAGCGCCTCGTCGAGATAGGCGAAGCGCGGGTCGGGGACGCCGGCGGCCAATAGCGACAGCTCCATTGCCTCTCCCGCCGCCAGCGGTCGCGCCAGCCGCACATCGAGCAAGCCGTTCCTGTGGCGATGGGCCAGCGTCTCACCTTCAGCGTGGACATGCGCAACCTCCATGCTCGGGTTGAAGCGGAACAGCAAGGCGTCCTTCCGCACCCCGGCCCGCAAGCGCAGGGTCGCTTCGAGGCGCAGCTGACGTCCCGGGTCGATGGCGATCCGGGCGTCCACCCGCTCGATGTCGAAGCCGGCCGAGCCCTGCCGCTCTTGACGGGCAGCGATCCAATCGGCGCGCTCGGAACGCTCTTGCGCGGCCTCGGTCAGCAGGAGCGCCAAGGCGACCGTCCCAAGCGACGCGAGAACCGCTCCGGTCGCCGCGAGCGGCGGCGCACGGTCGTCGCGGCGGGTGCGGCGGGCGGGCACCGCGGCCGCAAGACACAGCGCACCGCCAGCGAGCAGCAGCAGCGAAAGCCGCTGGGCGACAGCGTCGGCATCGGCGAACTCCGGCAGCACGTCCGAGGCGATCTCGCCGAACCTCGGCAGCAGCGAGACCACGGGCAGCAGCCATGCGGGCAGCGCGAACAGCGCCCAAACTTGCAGCGCCAGCAGGGCGAAGGCGACGGCAGCCGCCGCCCAAGGGCTATCGAGCGCGGCGCGGAGGAGCACGACCAGCGCCGTCCAAATGGCAAGCGCCACCGGCGCGTCGAGAAGAAGGAACGCCGCCAGCGACCACGGCTCGACGAAGTCGCCGGTCCAGAATCCAGCGGCCTTCGCGGCACCGCCCAGCACGATGGTCGCCACCGCCAGCAGCGCCGGTGCCAGCCATGCAGCGAGCGCCAAAGCCGCGCTCCGGCCGGCCAGCAGGGAGAGATTGGACGTCGGCCGGGCTGCAAAGACATCGGCGATTCCATCGCGACGGTCTCTCGCGAACGCATCCATCGCCAGCAGCACGACGCCGGCCATGATGGCCAGCAGCGTCAGGTCACCGAACCCGTGAATGAGGAAGCGCGGCGCGACGGAGCCCGCGGTGGCTCCGTAGCCGGAGCGGATGCCGTGGGCGGCGGAGTAGTAGAGGAACGGCGCGAGGCCGGCCGCGACGGCGACGGCCAGCACCGCCCACGTCTGCGGCGCGCGCCGCAGCGAGCGGAACTCGGCGGCGGCGATGGCGGCAAACGCGTGCATCATCGACTTGGCGGCGACCCGATCACGAGCATCTGTGACCGTAAGCGCGGCGAAGAGGCTGTCAAGCACGCCTTTTCGCGGCGGTTCGCGTCGCCGTCAGGCGATGCGCCTAGCTGCCCGCGCCGCAAAGGCGTAATGTGACGGTGCGCAACCAGCCACGACGCGGTGGTCGACATGTATCGAGACTATGCCAACGCGGACGCGGATGTCCGCCGGTTCTACCGGCTGAACCACGAACGCCAGACGCTCGACTTCGCGCAGGCGAAACGAGCGCGCTACGGCGGTCTGAACAACACCCGGATGGGAGTGTGGGAGGCCTGCCAAGCGCTCGACGATCTGGTCGACGAGAGCGACCCCGATACGCAGCTGTCCCAAATCGAACACTGCGTGCAGACCGCCGAGGGCATCCGCCGGGACGGTCACCCCGACTGGTTCGTCCTGGCGGGGCTGGTACACGACCTCGGCAAGATCCTGTGCGCGTTCGGCGAGCCGCAGTGGGCCGTGACCGGCGACACGTTCGTCGTTGGCTGCGCGTTCCGGGACGCCATCGTCTACCCCGAGTACTTCGCCGCCAACCCCGACGCCGCCGACCCCCGCTACAACACGCCCCTCGGAATCTACGAACCCGGCTGCGGCCTGGACAAAGTCACCCTGTCCTGGGGCCACGACGAGTACATGTACCTGGTGGCCAAGGACTACCTGCCGGAACCCGCGCTCGCGATGATCCGCTACCACAGCTTCTATCCGGGCCACTCCACGGATGCCTACCGCGACCTGCTCGGCCCCGGCGACGCGCAGCGGCTGGACTGGGTGCGCCGGTTCAACCGATACGACCTCTACACCAAGCACGACTCGCCGCCGGACGTCGCCGCGTTGCGTCCCTTCTACGAGGAGCTGATCGGCAGGTACTTCCCAGCCGAGATCGCTTGGTAGCGGGGACGGCACCGTCCGCTCGGCGCACCGCCGCTTCGCCGCGCTTGCATCTTGCGGCGACTACATGGTTATCTCATGGGCAGCGGCTTGGCGGATGCTTAGCTGCGCGTTCGCATTCTTCGGACGACCAACGGGAGGCGTCCCATGAAAATCGCTCAAGCCTCGATCGTGTTTCTCATCGTGCTCTGCACCGGGCCGATGTCCTCCGGGGCCGTGACCATCGGCAACTCGCCGGGCGGCGGCGGCTTCACGTGGGGGGTTGGCGTCGGCGGCAACTGCCGGGATGTGGTGGACAAGATCCGCCGCAACTGGATGGACGTGAAGGGCGTCATCGCGCCGGAGTCCAAGGCCATGCGGCCGCGCTCTCGGGACTTCTACTGCGTCTCGCCCTACTACACCCAGGAAGCGCATCCAAAGCCCGTCTCCATGCTGAGCGGCCTCAAGTGCTACGACTTGGGCGGCAAGGGCTTCTGCTGCGACTCGCGGCTCCAGCAGTGCGCGACCATGTAGGAAACCGCGCAACCGGCCAAGCGGCACGGTGCCCTTGAAGGGCGCCGAACCGCGCCGCTCGGCATACTCAATCGCCCCAGCCCGACAGCCCACACAAGGAACCCCCATGCCCGGCCCTCTCGACGGCGTCAGAGTCATCGACTTCACCACCATGATCGCCGGCCCCTACGGCACCATGATCCTCGGCGACCAAGGCGCGGACATCATCAAGGTGGAAGCCCCGCTGCGCAGCGACCATGTGCGCCGCGCCGGCTACGGGCAGCGGCACTTCTCCGCCGCGTTCGTGAACAACAACCGCAACAAGCGCTCCGTCTCCGTGGATGCCAAGGCCCCGGCGGGGCGCCAAGTGGTGCTGGATCTCGCCCGCACGGCGGACGTCTTCGTGCAGAACTTCCGCCCCGGCGTGATGGCGCGCCTGAAGCTCGACTACGATGACCTGAAGGCGGTGAACCCGCGCCTCGTCTACGTTTCCATGAGCGGCTGGGGCGAGAACGGGCCCTTCGCCCACAAGCCGGTGTACGACCCGATCATCCAGGCGCTGTCCGGCCTTGCCAGCGTGCAGGCGGGTTCGGACAACGCCCGGCCGCGCCTGATCCGCACCATCCTGCCGGACAAGCTGACCGGCATCACCGCCGCGCAAGCCGTCTCCGCGGCCCTCTTCGCCCGCGAGCGCACCGGCGAAGGGCAGCACGTCCGCCTTTCCATGCTGGACGCTGTGGTCGCCTTCCTGTGGTCTTCGGACATGGGCAGCCAGACGTTCGTCGGCAAGGAGGTGGACATCGCCCGCGCCGCCACCTTCATCGACCTCATCTACGAGACCCAAGACGGCTACATCAGCGTGTCCGTGATGAGCAACGACCAATGGCATGGCCTGTGCCACGCCGTCGGCCACCCCGAGTGGCTGGACGACGAGCGCTTCAAGACGCCCGGCGGCCGCGACCGCTACGCCGACGAACGCCTGGAAATGACGCAGCAGGCGCTGCTCGAGAAGCCGGCGGCCGAATGGCTGAGGCTCTTGGAAGAGGCCGGCGTGCCCTGCGCCCCGGTGCTCAACCGCGCCGAGATGGTGCGCCACGAACAGGTGCAGTCCACCGGCATCGTCATCGAGACCGAGCATCCCCATGCCGGACGCCTGCGCCAAGCGCGCAACGCGGCCCGCTTCGAGGCGACCGTGCCGGAGATCCGCTACGGCGCACCGCACTTGGGCGAACATACGGCCGAAGTGCTCGCCGAGCTCGGCTACGACGAAGACCGCTTGGGCCAACTGGTGCAGGACGGCGTCGTCAGCGTGGCCGAAGCCTGAACCAGCCCGAACCAGGAGGGAGCAGACGAGATGGTTGATTTCGAGCAGGCCGGGCGCGACGCCTACGCCCTCGGCAATCGCGGCCCGCTCAACGTGGACGCGGACGGGCAGGTCGCCCCGGACATCCTCGACGCCTACTGGCGCACCGGCTTCTACATCTTCGAGAACGCCTTGGCTGCTGACGAGATGGCCGGCCTGCGCCGCGAGTTCGCCGAGCTCCAAGCCCGCGCCCCGGCCAGCCGCGGCGCCGATGTCGATTCCCAAGGCCGCCCTGCCGCGGGCGATGCAGACCAGCGCCACCTGTTCCGCTTCGTGAAGCCGCTCACCGATCCCTACGGCGCAACCGAAACCTCGAACGGCCGCTACCAGGTCAGGATGCGCGAGCCGGAACGTCCGGCGGACGCGCCTGCCGAAGTGCTGTTGCAGATCGGCGGCATCCTGCAGTTCATGGACTCGGCCCTCTGCGTCTACGGACATCCCAAGCTGCTCGCCTTGGCGGAAGCCGTCAACGGGCCGGACTTCACGCCCTTCACCGAGGTGATCTGGATCAAGCAGGCACGGTTCGGCGCTGCCGTCTCCTGGCACCAGGACGGCACCACGCACTGGCAGAGCCCCGATCTCAACGCCGGCACGCACGGCTTCAACTACATGGTGAATCTCTACCCCACCACCCCCGGCAACGCGCTCTGGGTGGTGCCCGGCTCGCACACCGGCGGCAAGGCGGATCTCAAGGCGATGATGGCCGACGCCGGCACCGATCGCTTCCCCGGCGCAGTGCCCATGCTCTGCGAGCCCGGCGACGTGGCCATCTGCAACCGGCAGGCGGTACACGGCTCGTTCCCGAATACGTCCGACACGCCCCGCGCCACGTACGTGCTCGGCTTCCACCGCCGCACTTCGGTAGAGGGCGTCAAGGGCTGGGCACCGGAGCCCTACGACGACGAGTACATCCGCTCTAGCAGCCGCATCATCCCGCTGGCCATCGACGCCCGTCGCCAGCGCTTCCCGGACGAGACGCCCTATGTCTACGGGCCATTCGCCGACGCGCCGCCGCTGCGCTTCAATGACAAGACCCGCCGCGAAGTGCTGCACAACTACCAGCAGCGCGCGATCGGCATCTGACCGCGGCCATGAAGCCGATCGGCCTGACCTCCGAGCAGAAGCGCGACCTTCGCCGCGACGGTTTCGTCGTGGTCAGGAACATCGTGCCGCTGCCGATGGTGCTGGCGGCGCGGGACCTCATCCGCGCCGGGCTGCCGAAGAGCGAACGCCGCCTGCTCGCGCCCGCGGAACTCGCGACGCATCCGGACGTGGTCGGCCTCTTCAACGCCACGGTGCTGGAAGACCTCATGCGCTACGACATGGGCCGGTTTCCCGAGGTGGTGAGTTGTCAGATCGCGGTGACGCCGCCGCGCGACGAGCTCGGCGGCAGGCCTTTCCCGCATGTCGACGGCAGTTGGAGCGGGGCGATTCCCACCCGCGCCGAGGAGATCGAACCGATCCGCGGCCGCCCCATCGACGCGGCGCGCTACTTCGGCGAAAACGACGACCTGCGCGGCACGAACGACGGCCAGCTCTGGCAAGACCCGGATCAAACCATCTCGCTTGGCAGCTACACGGCGCTGGTCGGCGTGGCGCTGAACGACCAGCTGACGCCGGGCAACGGCCAGTTCGGCGTGCTGAAGGGGATGCACGAGGAAGTGGAAGCCGCGTTTCGGATGCAGCGCGACAGCGGCGGCGTGATCGGCCCGGAAGGCCCCGGCTGGCCGCGCATCAAGATCGGTGCAGGCGGTCGGCCGTTCCTCAACGGCCTGCCGGACTCGGTACGCGCCAAGGCCGCCGCCGCAGGGAAGGACGCTGCTCCCATCAAGGGATGGCCGTGGCCGGAGGTAACCCCGGTCCTGCTCCGCGCCGGCGATGCGGTGATCGCGCTGCACGCCTGCCCGCATACGGCGACGCCGAATCTCGGCCCCGAGCCAAGGATGAACGTGTACTACCGCATCCGCCGGCTGCGGGAAGGGAACCCCAACGAAGGTACGCGGCGCGTCGGCCATGGCGTCAGCGATCATCCGGACCGGGGGTACTACGGGCAGTTCCTGGACTATCCGGAGACGTACGATCCGTGGAAGACGTCCGTGGACAAGCTCTGCGACCACTGGTCGGAATGGGACTTCGTGGCAAGGGATTCGGCGGCTGGAGATGCCTGAAGGTGTGTACGCTCGATCTTCTGCCGCGGTCGCACGGGGATCAACCCGTCTTGGCCAGCGGGGGTAGCGGCGGCTTCCGAACCGCGACTCACGGCAAGGCGACCATCGTTCATGCCGACTGCCTAGAGTGGCTGCGCGAACGCGCCCCGCACTCGATCCACGCCGTGGTGACGGACCCGCCGTACGGCCTGGTCGAGTATTCCGCGAAGGAGCAAGCGAAGCTGCGCAGGGGCAAGGGCGGCGTCTGGCGCCTGCCGCCATCGTTCGACGGCGCCGAGCGCTCGCCGCTGCCGCGCTTCACCGTGCTCTCGCGGGCGGACTTGGCGGACTTGGCGACGTTCTTCGAGGCGTGGGCGAAGCTGCTCGCACCGGTACTGGTGCCGGGCGCCAACGTCGTGGCGGCCTCGAATCCGCTGCTCTCCTACGTCGTCGCCGGAGCGCTTGCCGCGGCGGGGCTTGAGCGGCGCGGCGAGATCGTCCGCTTGGTGACGACGATGCGCGGCGGCGACCGCCCCAAGGGCGCTCATGAGGAGTTCGCCGAAGTGAGCGTGATGCCGCGCTCCATGTGGGAGCCGTGGCTGGTGTTCCGCAAGCCGCTCGATGGCCGCGTGCAGGACAACCTGCGCAGGTGGCGCACGGGCGGCTTCCGCAGGCCCTCGGCGGAGAGTCCATTCGGCGATGTCATCCGCTCGGCGCCAACCCGCAAGGAGGAACGCGCGTTAGCGCCGCACCCTTCTCTGAAACCGCAAGAGTTCCTCCGGCAAGTGGTGCGCGGCGTACTGCCGCTCGGCGAAGGCGTGGTGCTGGACCCGTTCTGCGGCGCCGGCTCCACGTTGGCTGCGGCCAACGCCGTTGACTACCACAGCATCGGCTTGGAAAAGGACGAGGAGTATTTCGAGCTGGCTACCCAGGCGGTACCGCGACTGTCTGTCTATCGGAGATCCGGGAAGCTCAGAGCTTGAAGATCCATTGGCTGCGCAGCTTCTTGATGCCTTCCCGATGCAGCGTAGCAGTGCGCGTACCCAAGGTTCCCCGAGGATTCCTACGGAAATCCGCCACGGTCACGTGCCCCAAGTAAACCTCGGTGAAAGTCATCGGCGCACGGTCCCGTGCCGGTTCCGTGACGTTGTCGACCCGATACACGAAGACGCACATCCACTGATCCCGCGCACCATGAGTATCCACGGCCCCGCCGGCTTTGCGCGTGGACTTGATCTCGACACCTTCGGCACCGGCTTGAACCGCGTCGTTCGGATAGACGCCAGCCACGACTAAGTCTGGGTGTCCGTTGAAATAGCGGTTGGCTGTGAGACTCCGGGCATGCGTTGCGAGACTTGCTGTGAGCAGGTCGGAAACCATGCCGGACATGGCGGCGGGACGAAGCATCTCGTCGAGCCGCTGCAAGCCGCGCTCAAGGAGCAACCCGTTGATGTCGTAGAAGAGGTCGTAGACATCCTGCATCGCAACCTGGAAGTCGAGCAGCCGAAGCCCGTAAGGAAGAGCGGCATCGGGGTTGAACCCCTGTTGGGAGACGGTATTGCGGCTATGCGGCATCGCACAAGAGTCTACGCTAACGGGTCGCCTGCCCAAGGCGACCCCGCAGTCCCAGGACGCCTCATCGCCGCAGTGCGAATAGCGGCCCACACTATGCGAGCCCGTGCACCCCCCTTGAACACCTCGCTCTGATGCCACGCTAGGAATCGAGGTGCGGGCTTTGGGAAGCCGACCAAGGGCGGTGCCCGCAGTAGATCGCCGTGGTAGCGGCGCAGCGCTTCCTCGATGCCCCGTCCGGCCACGACACTGGCGACGACGACCTTGAGTTCCGGCAGCACGGTGAACGCACCTGCATCGAACAGCTCGTGATGGAGGGCGCACAGTGCGAGGCCGTTGTCGACAACGGCTGGGCCCTCGGCTTGGTGCCACTTGATATGAGCGGCTTCAAGGGCAAGCGGTGCGTCGCCAAGGTGGCCAGCGAATGCACAGACCGCGCAACGCGCACCATAGGCTTGAAGGATCCGGTGGCGGAACATCGGGTCTCTGCGCCGGCGGCGAGTGGAGATGAACTCCACCTCCTCGGACGCGAGGATTTCCTCGACTCCCACGGCTTCAAGTACGGCGTCTTGGCGCGTGGTCGGAAAGTGCTCCGCAACGAGAGATTCGGCAATGCGGCCAGCCAGTGCCGGGTCGTGGCGAAGTGCCCGGTACACGCCTGGCGTGAAGCCGCCCTTGATGGCGTGGCGCTTGAGGTCCTTCACATGCGCATCGCCCTGCGGGGTCGTGTGGACGAGGTGAGGCCGATCAACCTCCCAGACGTCATCGTTGCGCATGCGCCAGAACGGATAGTCGGGCCGAACCTGCGACCGGCGGGGGCCAAATCGATCCAAGAGATCCGTGAGCTCTCGGTCCACCAGCTCGTAGGTTGCGAGCCTCGGCTCCCCGCGAAGACACCGGCCGATGGCCCAGAGCGCAAGCAACGGCTTGTTCGGCGCGCGTCGATCACGCTTCTTCCAGACGTTGAGCTTATGGAATCGCTGTAGGAGTCCGTCAGCCAGCGTTCTATGCCTCAGCACCCATTCGCCAGACTTTACACCCAGGCAACGCTAGCGTCATGTCCGATGGGTCTCGCCGGGCGCAATGCCCCCCAAGCTCAACGGGGATGCTCGCGGATGTAGGTCGCCAGCGAGGGAATCGCGGCTCGCCAATCGTCACCGCTCCGGGTGAGAAAGCCGTTGTCAATGAAGCACATTCTGGCTGCCGCCGCTTGGATCTCGCTCAGACCCGACTCCTCCATAGCGTGGTTCAGGCTGCGCGTAGTAATCACGGCATTCCTAGCGCTAACTTGCGGGGCGATTCGCTGCACGGCAGCCAAGAGCGCGACGCGATCAACCCCCTGTTCCCTGCCGAATCTCTCGAACTCGTCGAACCGCGCGGCGTAGAAATCGGCGCGCACCGCGTCGACGCCGCCTCGGGCTGCGTCAATGGCCTGCCGGTCCACGACCCGTTGGGGCCGGCCAGCCTCCCAGAGATGCTCCCCCCAAAGCTGCAGGAAGAACGGGTAGCCTAGGCAGTCGGCTGCGACCTCCTCCAACACCGCGTTGTCCACCTCCCAGTCCTCCCATTGCGGGACGCGAAGTGCTTCGACGGACTCCTCTAGCGAGAGCAGGCCAGGCTGGATGGCAGGTGCGCGCTCTGCGAATGAAGCATTGACTTCCTGCGACAGCAGCAAGGGTCTGAGAGCGGGAGTGCCCGCCAGCAACAACGCGCAGCGCCCCTTCCCAGCCACATTCTGGAAGGCGTTGAGCAACATCCGGCAGGCATCCGGCGGCAGCACATGCGCCTCATCAACCGAAAGCAGCAATGCTCGGTGCGAACGCCGCTCCAACGCCAGCGCAACGCTCCGCGGAGGCCCGGCGGTATTCGGCCGCTGAAGGCGAACGCCAAAGGCGCTCGCGCCAGCGAACCAATCCAAGATGCGGCGTGGCAACGCCCGGGCGGGTTCGATGAGCTGCGCGAGATGATCGAAACTCGGCAAGTCGCCCGCGGAGATACGCAGTACATCCACCGTATCGACGCTTACGGTTGCATCCCGTTCGAGCGCCTGAAGCAGAACGGTCTTGCCCAAGCCGCGCGGTGCCTGCAGCAAGTGGATCGTCTGCTCCAGCGTGCCGTTGGCTAAGCCGTTGAGGAGCCTGTTCAAAGCCGAGAGCTCGGCCCGACGACCAGCAAGCACGGGCGGGTAGCTGCCCGTACCGCGCTGGAAGGGGTTGGCTTCATCCGGGGCCATGGGCGCATTGTGTCCGCCCGGCAGGCTGTCGGCAACCCGTAGTCCCGTCGAATGCGACGGCGCCTAGCTGCTTGCGGCAAATGGGGCGAACCGCGCCGATGGCCTCGCCGAGCGGCGGGGCCCGGCTGCCTTCCGCTGTCGGCGACCCCTACCGCCAGCCTGACCAATCGAGCCACAGCGTTCCGTCGCGGTAGATGCGCTCCGGGCAGGCCGGCGGGGTTTCCTCGATGCGCTCGAATACGTTGCGGGGCGGGGACAGCATCGGGTCTCTGCCCAAGTTGCGCTGGAGCGACGGCATGACCAGATGGCGGATGTCGCGATCGCCGCCCGCCGGGCAAGCCTTGGCCAGCGGGGTTAGCGCCAGCTTCCCGACCGCCGCGCACGGCAAGGCGATCATCGTTCACGTCGTCTGCCTGGTGTGGCTGCGCGAATGCGCACCGCACTCGATCCACGCCGTGGTGACGGATCCGCCGTACGGTCTGGTCGAGTATTCCGCGAAGGAGCAATCGAAGCTGCGCAGGGGGAAGGGCGGCGTGTGGCGCCATCGTTCGACGGCGCAGAGCGCTCGCGGCTGCCGCGCTTCACCGTGCTTCGCGGGCGGACCGGCAGGACTTGGCGGCGTTCTTCGAAGCGTGGGCAAAGCTGCTCGCACCGGTACTGGTGCCAGGCGCCAACGTTCGTGGTGGCCTCGAATCCGCTGCTCTCGTACATCGTCGCCGGAGCGCTTGCAGATGCCGGGTTGGAGCGGCGCGGCGAGGTCGTCCGCCTGGTGACGACGATGCGCGGCGGCGACCGCCCCAGCGGCGCTCATGAGGAGTTCGCCGAAGTGAGCGTGATGCCGCGCTCAGTGTGGGAGCCGTCGCTGGTGTTCCGCAAGCCGCTCGATGGCCGCGTGCAGGACAACCTGCGCAGGTGGCGCACGGGCGGCTTCCGCAGGCCCTCGGCGGAGAGCCCATTCGGGGATGTCATCCGCTCGGCACCCACACGGAAAGAGGAACGAGCGCTGGCGCCGCACCCCTCTCTGAAGCCGCAGGAGTTCCTCCGCCAAGTGGTGCGCGGCGTGCTGCCGCTAGGCGAAGGCGTGGTGCTGGACCCGTTCTGCGGCGCCGGCTTGACGTTGGCGGCGACCAACGCCATTGACTACCACAGCATCGGCTTGGAAAAGGACGACGAGTACTTCGAGCTAGCGACCCAGGCGGTGCCACGGCTGTCCGTTTATCGAAAAACCGGTCGGCTCAAAGCTTGAATATCCATTGACTGCGCAGCTTCTTGATGCCTTCCCGATGCGGCGTCGCAGTGCTCCGAGGCTCCGGGCTCTTCGCTGCTTGAAGACCCGTTGGCTGCAGCTTCTCGACGCGCGTCGACGAGTCCCGCGCGGACGCTCGGCCTCACCGCGGGTGATTGCAGATGTAGGTAGCCAACGACGGAATCGCGGCTCGCCAGCCGTCACCCATGGGAGTGAGGAAACCGCTCTCGACGAAAAATCGCATAGCCGATGCAGCTTGTGCCGGATTGAGACCGGCGTTCTCCACCGCATCGGTGAGCCTGCCGGTAGGGAGTACGGCGCCATGGTCGCTCACTTGCGAGGCGACTCGCTGCAGGGCTTCCATGACCGCATGGCGATCGATCTCGTTCTCCAACGCGAATCTCTCGAACTCGTTGAAGCGGGCGGCATAGAACCGGGAGCGCACCGCTTGCACGCCTTCTCGGGCGGCTTCCAGCGTGTGGGCGTCCACCGTTCGCCGATCCAGCCCTGCTTCCCAAAGCTGCTCTCCCCAAAGCTGGAGGAAGAAGGGATAGCCCAAGCTGTCGGCAGCCACTTCATGCAGCACCGACTCATCCACCGTCCACCGCTGCCACTGCGGAACGTGAAGCGCGTCTAGGGACTCCTCTCGCGACAGCAGCCCAGGTTCGATCATTGGAGCGCGCTCGGCGAACGAGGCACCGACTTCCGGCGACAGGACCAAGGTTGTCAGAGCGGGCGTGCCTACGAGCAGCAGAGCGGACAGGCTGCGGCCGGAAGCATCCTGGAAAGCGCTGAGCAGGACCCGGCAAATGTCTGGTGCCAGCATGTGCGCCTCGTCGATCGCGAGAAGCAGCGGCTCGCTCGAGCGCCGCTCCAATGCCCGCCCCAAGCGCCGCGGCGCCGTCTCGGCATCGGTCGGCCGCTGAATGCGGATTCCAAGGGCGCTCGCGCCAGAGAAACAATCCAGAAGACGTCGCGATTGCCGAGCGGGCTCGATCAGCTGCGCGATGTCGTCCAAACTCGGCGAGGCCCCGGCAGAGGTCCGTAATACATCCACGGCATCAACTCGCACCGACGCATCCCGTTCGAGGGCCTGCAGGAGCACGGTCTTGCCCAAGCCCCTTGGCGCCTGCAGCAAGTGGATAGTCTGCTCCAGCGTGCCGTTGGCCAAGCCGCTCAGGAGCCTGCGCAAGGCCGACAGCTCGGCTCGACGACCGGCAAGCACGGGCGGGTAGCTGCCCGTGCCGCGCTGGAAAGGGTTGGCTTCATCCGGGGCCATGGGCGCATTGTGTCCGCCCACCGGGCTGTCGGCAACCCGACCTCCCGCCGCGGCCATGCGCCGGCGCCTCGCAACGGCGGCATCTACGCATCTACGCCCAAACACGGGAGCAGCTAGCAGCAGTGTGGCATGCTGATGCGCCGTCACACTGTCATCGTGATGCCCAATGCGAACGACTCTGACCATTGATGACGACCTCGCGGAGGCGTTGAAGTCCTCGATGCATCGCAGCGGCATGTCATTCAAGGCTGTGGTCAACGACGCCATCCGTCGTGGCCTGTCGATTGGGGACAAGCCAGCAATCAGGCGGGAACCGTTCCGAGTACTTGCCGCGGCCCGGGGTTTCGTGCCTGCCGTCGATCCGCTCAAGCTCAACCAACTCATCGACGAACTGGAAGCGGACGCTTTCGTGGAACGGCACCATGGCCTGGAGTCGCTGTGACGGTCAAAGGCTGCCGCGCACTTCAATGCCGAGGACTCTGCCTTCCTTCAGCGGGGAGTAGGTGGAGTCCACGAGGCCGGTTAGGTCCAAGTCGCTGCGGCGCAGCACTTCGCCGAGCAGGTTCCTGCCGTAGAGCGTGAAAGTGAGTGCCTCGGTCGGCGAGAACGAGACGCTGGCGCCGAGCAGATCGCCGGCGTCGAGTACGCCTCTGTTGTCGTCGGCGATCTCGCTGTCGTCGCGGTGGGCGAGGCCGACGCGCACGGCCAAGCGGCCGAGCGTGCCGAGCTGCCGTGCGTGTCTCAGTTCCGCGCCGTAGGTGAGTTCGGCGAGTCGGGGCAGGCGCAGCTTGTCGTCGCCGAGGGTCGAGCCGTCGCCGTTCAGGTCGTAGCGCACGCGGTCGTAGGCGCCGTCCGTGTAGCCGAGAAAGGCGGTGAACGTCGTGGCGTCTCCGAGGGCGGCAACGAGGTCCGCTTCGATGCCCTTGATGGTGGCGTCGGCGGTGTTCGCGGTGACTTGGATTCCGCCCGATACCACGTCGGCGCGGGTGATCTGGCGTTGCATGCCGTAGATCTGGTTGTGGAAGACGGCGATGTTGAGACGCGCCCGGCGCTCGGCGAACTCCCACTTGATACCTGCCTCGAAAGAGTCCTGCTCTTCTTCGTCGAATGGTCCAGGGCGGGCCACGGGCGACGTGTTGCGGACGTTGTAGCCGCCGCTGCGGAAGCCCTTGGTGTAGTGGCCGTAGAGCTGAGTTCGCCGGCCGAGCCAGCGCTGCAAGCCGATCTTCGGCGTGACGTTCCGCCACGAGCGCCCTTCCAGGAAGTCGTACTGGCAGCGGTGCGTATCGGGCTCGCAGACAGAGTTGCCGGGCGTCGCCACCGAGACGTCCTTCTTCTCGAACGTGTAGCGGGCGCCGAGGGTGAGTACCCAAGCGGCGCCGAGCTCGAGATCGTTGTTCATGAAGATGCCGCCGGTCATATGGTCCTGCTCGCCGCCGAACGGTGCGCCCCATGCGCTGCGGATGACGCGACGCTCGCGGTAGTGGATGTCCTGAGCGAAGAAATACGCGCCAAGCGTCGTTTCCCAGCCGCCGCGCAGCCACCCGGAGTAGCGCAATTCGTTGCTGATCTGATCCTGCGCGGTACGGGCGAGGAGGTGGAAGATCGGCTGCGGCGTCGAATCGATGTCCGCCAGCGACTCGTGCTGCACCTCGCGCCAGCCGAAGACGTTGGTGATGCGCCCTTCGCCGAACGCCACGCGCCGGCTCGCCTCGACGATCGCGTGCTGCCAGCCGACTCGGGAAAAGCCCGGTTCGTCGATGGCGAAGTCGAAGCCGTTGAAGCGGTGCCGGTTCTGCGTCGCCGGGCCGTCGCCGTCCATGTCCCCGCGTTCGTAGATCGCGGTGACAGAAAGCCGGTCGGATGGCGTCCATGTCACCACCGGGCGCAGCACGTAAGTCGACTCCGCACCAACCGCGCCGCCGCCCGGGGCGCGGTTCTCGAACCAGCCGGCGTCGTCCCGGTAGCTGGCCGCGAAGCGCATATCCAGCGTCTGGCCGAGGGGCCGTTCCACGCCGAATGCCAGGCGCCGGTCCGGGCCGGTCTCCGTTCGTACGGCCGCCTCCGCGGAGGCTTCCCCCGTCGGTCGCCTGGAGCGCAGCAGCAGTGCGCCGCCGGTGACGTTGCGGCCGAACAGCAGGCCCTGGGGTCCGCGCAGCGTTTCCACGGCTTCGATGTCCAGAAGGTCCATGATGACGCCGTAGTTCACGCCCAGATAGACCCCATCGACGAAGACGCCGACGGTGGGATCGATGGACGGGATCGAGCCGGCGACGCCAAGGCCGCGGATGGCGAAGTTGGCGATGCCCTTGCCCGTGCCGATGCCGTCGAGCGCGACGTTCGGCATGGCGTAGCTGAGATCCTCGACATCCGTCACATGGCGCGTCGCCAGATCGTCCGCGCTCAGGATGCTCAAGGCCGCAGGAACTTCCTGGGCGACCTCGGCCTCGCTCTTCTTGGTGGCGCTGGTGACGACGGTCTCCAGCAGGCCGTCGGACTCCGGCAGGTTCCGCTCCACGGCAAAGCCAGGCCGGAAGCTGACGATCGCCGCCAGCGACGCCAGCACAAGAGCGGCGCAATCCGATCTCTTCAGCACTCGACCTATCGCGACCGCGGCCACAGCGATCTCAACGAGGGTGTTTGAGAATGCAGGTCGCGGATAGCTGCCCGTGCCGCGCTGAAAGGGATTGCGTTCTTCGCACTGCGACATGCGGGCATTGTGTCCGCTGCGTGCGACGCGGGCAAGCCTTCGCCGCTGGTGGCGCGGGACGAATTTCAGACAAACGCGCCAAGAGCCGTACATAACACCCACCAGCGCTTCAGGAGTCGGGCGTGACACGCCAGCGTCCGGCAGCCCCGTACCGAGGCGCAACACACGCCTTTGCCAGATCGCCCCTTGGGGCCCCAGGATGTCGCCGATCGTTGGAACGTGAAGATGTCCGGCATCTCTGCGCTGGCAATCAGCCACTGTCCGACCGGGGCCTTCAGCTCCTCGTACCCGTCGGCGCGCAAGACGATGTAGCAGTCGCCACCTTTGCCGGTGTCCGTATCCGGACAGAGCTCGCTCGCCACCTTCAACAGCTTAAGTTCCGCTACTCTCTTGCGTTCCCACTCACTCTGAACACGCCCTTCCTCTCGGTCTTCGACTTGTCAGAAAATCTCGATCTTGAGCCGATCGCTGGGTGGGTCCGGCGGACATCCGAGCGCGGTCGGCCGGTCGCCGCCTCCGGCTTGCCCGCCTTGCGAGTCACCCGAAGCGTATCTCCATCGCCGTCCCCCGCCCCGGCTGGCTGCGCGCCGAGACCTGCCAGCCGAACTGCCGGCACAGCCTCCGCACGATCGACAGCCCCAGCCCGTGTCCGCCCTCGCCGCGGCTGTCGTCGGCGCGGTAGAACGGTTCGAAGGCGCTGGCGAGTTCCGGTTCGGACATGCCGCGGCCGGTGTCCTCCACCTTCAGGCTGTCGGCTTCCACGGTCACGTCCACCTGGCCGCCCTTGGTGTACGTCAGGGCATTGCGCAGCAGGTTGCCGAGGACGATCTGCACCACCCTGGGCGGTGCCCGTACGCGAAGTTCCGCGTGGTCGTGCAGCGCCAGCGCGTTGCCGTCGCGTAGCGCCCGGGGCGCCAGCGTCTCCACTTCGCGGGCGACCACTTCGTTGACGATGGTGTCCTCGCCGTCCGCACCGGTCGCTTCCCCGCGGGCGAGCAGCAGCAGGGTCTCCAAGAGCGCCTCCATGTCGGCGACGGTGCGGCGCATCCTCGCCAGCGTCTCGGCATCCGCGGCACCTTGGCGTTCGAGCAGGTCCAGCGAACCCTTGAACACCGCCACCGGCGTGCGCAGTTCGTGGCCGGCGTCGCGGGTGAAGACGCGCTCGCGCTCGAACGCGGCGTCCACCTTGGCGGCGAGCTGATCCAAGGCGTCGATCATCGCCGCCACCTCCGCGTCCGGCGTGTCGCGCAGCGGTTCGAGATCGAGCCGCACATGGCCGGCGGCCTCGAAGTCCGCCGCTTCGAGCTGGCGGGCGAGGCGCACGATGGGCGATACGGCGCGGTGGGACCAGCGGTAGGCGACGAACAAGAGCACGTACATCAGCAGCAGGACGATGGACAGCGGCAGCAGGCCGAAATAGAAGGCGAGATCGGACACGCGCGCCTCGTCGAAAACCAGATAGAGCCGCTCCTCGCGCCGCTCGGAGACGTGGACCAGGCGGTTGCGGCCATCGACCATGTGGCGCCCGAAGCCGGGCCGCAATCCCGCCAACCCCGTCGGCGGCGGTTCGCCGGGGCGGGCGAGATAGCCGCGCATGTTGGCGGTATCGGGCAGCGGCTGCGCGGGGTCGGCTGCCAAGAGCGCCCAAACGTGTTCGGCCTCCAGCGCCAGCGCGCGGCGGGTGAGGAGGTCCTCCACCACCAGCTGCGTGATCCACACCCCGATCACCGTCGCCACGCCGATGACCAGCACCTGGGCCGCGAAGACCCGGCCCAACCGCGCCCGCAGTCCGCGCCGGGTCACGTTACGGCCCGCCCTTGGGCGCGAACAGATAGTGGCCGAGATGCCACTCCCGCCCGCCGCGGAATCCGAAGAGTTCCTCGCACGCCATGAAGAACATGCGCCAGCGCTGAATCTGCCTGTCCGCATCCTGCCTGCCTGCGCCCGCGGACGCCAGCAATGCCCGTCGCGCCGCGTCCGGCTCGGCGTCGAGTCTGTCCAGCCAGGCGCGCGCCGTGTACTGGTAGTGCTCGCCGCCAAGCGTCCACTGCCGAACCAGGCGCAGGTCGTTCTGGAATCCGGCCAGCGTGTCCTTGGCCGGCATCAGGCCATCGGCGAAGAACTCGCGCCCCATCCAGTTGTTCGCGCCGTGGCTGTGGAACGCGTACAGCAGATCGCCATGGCAGAAGATGTGGACAAACAGCCGGCCGTCGCTGTCGAGCCAGCCGGCGATGCGCCGCAGCAGGGCTTCGTAGTTGCGCAGGTGCTCGAACATCTCCACGGAGACGATGCGGTCGAAGCGGCCTTCGGGCTGCCAATCGTCCACGTTGATCGTCTGCGCGGCGAGGTTGCCGAGGCCGAGCCGCTGCGCCTCGCTGCAGATGTACTCGCGCTGGGTGGCCGAGTTGGAAACAGCCAGCACCGAACTCGACGGCAAGCGCTGCGCCGCCCAGAGCGCGAACGCGCCCCAGCCGCAGCCGAGATCCAGGATGCGCATGCCATCTTCGATGCCGGCGCGCTCGGCGTACATTTCGAGGGTCGCGGTCTCCGCCGCGGCGAGGTCCGCGCCCGGCGGCCAGTAGCAGGCGCTGTACTTCAGCCGCGGGCCGAGCACGGCCCGGAAGAACGCCGTCGGCACCTCGTAGTGCTGGGTGTTCGCCTGTCCCGGGCTCGGCGCGATCGGCCCGGCGCGCAACGTCTCGAGCACAGCCTGCGCCGAGGGATGCCGGCGCTCCTCGCGCAGCCGTTGCCGCACCAGATGCCGGATGCCGACCCGGATCAGCGCATCCGGCACCCGCCCGGACTCGGCCAGGTCGATCAGCGCATCGCCGAGGCTCACGCCGGCTCCTCGCGCAGGCGCCGGGTGGGGCCGCGGTAGCCGGGCATGGCGAACACCATCTGCACGTCGCTCAGAGCGCGTTCGCGGAAGCCGCCTTCGCAGTAGGCGAAGTAGAAGCGGAAGCGGCGCAGCAGGCGCTCGTCGTAGCCGAGCGCGAGTGCTTCGTCCCGGCGGGCATCCAAGCGGGTGCGCCACTGGCGGAGCGTCTGGGCGTAGTCCTCGCCGAGGTCCTCGAGGTCGATCAGCACGCAATTCGTGTTCCGCGCCGCGGCGCTGGCGAGCACGGAGATGCTGGGGATGAAGCCGCCGGGGAAGATGTGCTTTTTGATGAAGTCCACCTCGCCGAGCGCCTGGCGGTAGCGCTGGTCGCGGATGGTGATGGCTTGCAGGACGAACAGGCCCTCGCGATTCAGCAGCCGCCCGCAGGCGCGGAAGTAGCCCGGCAGGTAGCGGTGGCCGACGGCTTCCACCATCTCGACCGAGACCACCTTGTCGAATCGGCCGGCCATGTCCGCCATGTCGCGGTAGTCCTTGAGCAGCACCTGCACTCGATCCTCGAGGCCGCGTTCCCGCACGAGTGCTCGGGCATAGTCCACCTGCGCGGGCGAGAGCGAGATGCTGGTGACGCGGCAGTCGTAGCGCTCGGCGGCGTAGACGGCGAAGCCGCCCCAGCCGCCGCCGATCTCCGCTACTTCGTCGCCGGGGCGCAGTTGCAGCTTGCAGCAGAGGCGCTCCAGTTTGGCGACGCTGGCCGCCTCAAGGGAAGTGCAGCCGGGGTCGAAGACCGCCGCCGAGTACATCATCCGCGTGTCCAGAAACAGGCGGAAGAAGTCGTTGCCGAGATCGTAGTGCGCCTCGATGTTGCGCCGGGCCGTGCGGCGGCGGTTGGCGCGGCGGACGAGGCGAAGCTTGTCTGCGAGGGTGGCGAAGGCGCCGCGGCGGCCTTCAACGGCGTCCTGCACGCTTCGCTCCTGGGCGAGCAGGCGCACCAGCTCGACGAGTTCGTCGCAGTCCCAGTCGCCGTCCATATAGCTCTCGCCGGCGCCCACACTGCCGCCGAATACGACGCGCCGGTAGAAGCTCGGCCGGTTGACGACGATGCGGGCCACCGATGCGCCTTGGCCGTGGCGCGTTTCGCCCGTCCCGTCCGCGATGGTGACGGAACCTGCTTCGAGGCCATCCAAGGCGCGCGCCAGAAGACGCTCGGCGGCGGCCATCACGCGGCCTCGCCGGGATGGGCGTGGAACGGCGCGCGCTTCAGGAACAGCCGCCCGGCCTGCCAGTAGATGCGCAGCAGCGTGGCGGCGTTCTGCGCCGGGTGGCGCAGCAGTCCGCGCCGCACGGCTTGCGGAGTGAGCGCCTCGGCGGCCAGCGACAGGCAGGCCTGGAAGGCGTGGCTGGAACCTGCGTCGAACCGCATGAGGATGCGGATCCGCCGGGCGCTCACGTCGAACCGCCATCGGTAGCGGCCCTGCATGGGCAGGAAGGGGGATACGTGCAGCCGCTTGGCGGGGCTGTGGCTCTGCTTGCCGTCACGGGCGTCGAGGGCGTAGCAGTGCCGCTCGTTCCACGGCGTGCTATGGACATCGCATAGGATCGCCGCGCACGCAGCGTCGACGAAGCAGAAGTAGAAATTCACCGGGTTGAAGGAGGGCGAGAGCGTGCGCGGCTGGGTCAGGGCGAGGATGCGCTCCGGCTCGAGGTCGATGTGGGCATCGACGAGACGCTGGCGGGCCGCGGCCGGTTCGAGCAGGTGGCCGCGGTCCACGGATACAGGCAGCCAGCGGGGCAGCGGAGCGTCGGCGAGCCGCTCCAAGTCGCAGAGCAGCATCCACACCGGGTAGCGGAAGCTGTGCCGCACCGGCGCGGTGCGAGTGTGCGTCAGCCAGCCGCGGCAGCTGCGCTCGCCGGGCCACTCAGGCGGCACGGCGCACCTCGCTGCGCAGGGAATCGGCTGCTTCGATGGCGCTGCGGAAGCCGTCCTCGTGGAAGCCCCAGCCCCAGTACGCGCCGCAGTAGTGGGTGCGATGCGTGCCGTTGATCTCGTCTCGCCGACGCTGCGCGGCACGGGCTGCGGGCGTACACACCGGATGCGCATACTCGCGTGTGACCCACACCCGGTCGAGCGGCCGCTCCGGGTTCAGCGAGACGAAGAACTCCTCGCCCCGATCAGGGCGCGAGCCGGCGGCAAGGCCCTGCAGGCGGTTCATCCAGTAGGTGATCTGGCAGCCGGCGCCGGCATCCGCCGCGACATTCCAGCTCGACCACGCGGCGTGGCGGCGGGGCATCGCCGTGGCATCGGAATGCACCACGGCGCGATTGCTGCGGTACCCCAAGGCGCCCAGCACGGCGCGTTCGGCGGGCGTCGGCTGGATCAGCGCCAACGCCTGGTCCGAATGCACGGCGAGCACCACTTGGTCGAACCGCTCCGCGCCTGTAGCGGTGGCTATGCCCACGCCGCCGGCATCGCGCAGCACGCGTCGCACGGGTTGGCCGAGCCGAAGGTTGGCGCGACAGCCGGACCGGAACGCCTCGACATAGGCGCTGGACCCGCCTTCGACCACCCGCCACTGCGGCCGGTCGCGAAGTTGCAGCAGGCCGTGGTTGGCCATGAAGGCCGCGACGTGGGCGATGGAGAGCTCCTTGGCCTCGCCGAGCGGCGCTGACCAGAGGGCGGCGCACATGGGCAGCAGGTGATCGGCTAGGAACGCGGCAGGGTAGCGTTCCTCGGCCAGGAACTCGCCAAGGGTGCGCTGGTCCGTCTCCGCAACGCTGTGTGCTTCCCGGTAGAACCGGCGTATGCCGCGCAGCATGCTGAGGAACCGCGGGCGCACGGCATTGCGGCGGTCGCAGAAGAGGGCGCCGAGGCTCGAGGTGCCGTATTCCGTCCCCGCCACGCGCACGGAGAAGGACATGTCGCTCGGCTTCGAGGCGACGCCCAGCTCGTCGAGCCATGCCGAGAAGAGCGGGTAGTTGGCGCGGTTGAAGACGATGAAGCCGGAATCCACGGCGTAGGTGCGGGTGCCGACCAGGATGTTGTGCGTATCCGTGTGCCCGCCGAGACGCTGGTTCGCCTCGAACAGCGTCACGTCCGCGAAGGACTGCAGGGCGTACGTTGCGGCCATGCCGGAGATGCCGCCGCCGACCACGGCTATGCGCACGGTTCGATCTCCCGCGGGCCGTGCTTGAGGCCATGGATCAAGCCGACTGCGGCCAAGGCGCGCAGGCACAGATACGTGGGATCGAACTGCCACCACCTGAGGCCGAGGCGAGCCGAGGCGGCGTAGCGATGGTGGTTGTTGTGCCAGCCCTCGCCGAGCGTGATGAGCGCCAGCCACGCGCTGTTGCGGCTGGTGTCGCGGGTCTCGAAATCGCGCCGGCCCTGGCGATGGCCCATGGAGTTCACCAGGAACGTCGCATGCAGCAGCGCGACGGTAGCCACCACGTAGCCCCACACCAGGAGCTGCCAGCCGTCCGTACCCGGCAGCGCCTCGCCGAGCGCGAACAGGCCCGCGGCGAACAGCGTCGGCGGCAGCCAGTCGAAGCGGTTCAGCCAGCGCAGTTCCGGGAATCGCGCCAGATCCTGAACCCGGCCCTGCTGGGTGCCGAAGCCGGCCTTGCACAGGAACCAGCCCATGTGCGACCACCAGAAGCCGCGTCCGGCCTCGTGCGGATCGTCCGCGGTGTCCGCATGGGCATGGTGGCGGCGATGATGCGCGACCCACCACAGCGGCCCGCGCTGGGTGGCGGTGGTGCCGAGGAAGGCGAACGCGAACTGCACGATGCGCCCCATGCGGAACGCCCGGTGCGCGAAGCCCCGGTGGAAGAAGCCGCTGATCGCGAACGTGCGCAGGAGATAGGAGGCGAGCGCAACGCCAAGCGCGGTCGGGCTCCAGCCCACCAGAAGTACGGCAAGGCAGCCCGCGTGCAGCGCCACGAACGGCGCGATGCGCAGCCAGTCCACGGACTCCTCCCCGGACCCCGCGCCCCGCTCGCCATCGAACCACCGCAGTACCGCATCCACCGGCTTCGCATCCGCCTACCGCAAGTTGCCGCTCAACGTAGCGCGGAGCATGTGAAGGCGGCGTGAGCGAAACGCTCTTTCGTTTTCACATGGGCTTCACATGGCCACCCGGCGCTGGCGTGGCGGGCAGGGTAACGCCGATCGCGTGCGGACAGAGTGGTGAGCCGCGCGGGCTTCCCATCACCTTCGAGCCCGGGCCAGTGCGTGCAGGCGCCAGGCTGCGGCGGCGCCGACCACGCCGAAGGCGGCGATGGCCAGGAAGTAGACGCCGTAGCCCCAGTGGCCGGGAATGCGCTCCGCGAGCGTGGCACGGACGAGGGGCAGATAGATGTCCGGCGCGTAGCCGATGAGCGAGATTCCGCCTACGGCGAGGCCCTTCACCCGATTCGGCACGCGGCAGCTTTCGAGGGTCGCCCAGTAGATGCCGCGCACCGCGTAGGTGACGAGGCCGACGATCAGCACGATGGCCAGCAGCACCGGCACGGCGCTGCCCGGCGGCAGAAACGCCAGGCTCCCCAGCGCCAATGCGCCGAGCACGAGCAGCGCTGCCAGCACTTTCTCGCGGTTCAGGTAGTCGCCGATGAATCCGGCGCCGACCGCGCCGATGGGCCGCATCCACAGCTTGGCGACGGTGATCATGCCGACCGTCACGGCGGCTAGGCCGAAGTTCTGCTGCATGTAGGAGGAGAACGCATAGGTCGCGAAGAACAGCTGGTAGCCCGCCAGGATGCAGGTGGCGGCAAGCCAGACTTCGGGCTTGGCGAAGACGAGCTTGAAGTCTGCCCGCATTGCGGCGCCGGAAGCGCGCGCCGGAGGGGCATCCGCTGATCGGCCATCGGCGACCACGAACAGCACGATGGGTGCCAACGCCAGCATCGTGCCGACATAGAGCCAGATCACCCCGCGCAGTGCCATTGCCGTCGAACTTCCCGCGCCCAGCCAATAGGCGAACGCGGCGATGGCGATGGTGGCGAGCAGCGCCTCGAAGAGCCCGCGACCGCCGTCGAGGATGCCGAAGAAGCGTCCCTGCTCCGTCTTCTCGGCGAGCACCGCCACGGCCTTGATGTGCGCGGACCAGAAGGTCAGCCCCGTGGCGATTCCCCAGCCCGCGTAGATCAGCAGCAGCTGTGCGAACGACGGGCTGGCGGCGAACCAGACGCCGATCAGGCCCGCGAGCAGAAGCGACAAGGACATCAGGTAGCGCGGCTGCGCCCGATCGGCCAGCCAGCCGCTCGGCAGATAGGTGGCCACGAACAGCACGCCGAGGATGGCGTTGCATTGGCCGAGTTGCGAAGCCGTGATGTCGAAGGTCTCCAGCATCGAGACCTCGAAGTTCTGCCGCAGGTAGAGCAGCGGGTAGATCGCGCCGGCGGCCACGGTGATCACGGCCAGTTGCAGGTAGCGGCGCATGAACGCTCAGCTCTCGCCGTGTGCGGGGAGGAACTCGGCAGCGGCGTTGGCAGCGAGCAGCGGGCGACCGAGGATCATGTCCGCGGCGCGCTCGGCGACCATGATGGTCGGCGCATTGAGGTTGCCGTTGGGAATGCTCGGGAATACGGAGGCATCGACCACCCTGAGCGCGGTGAGGCCGCGCACCCGGCACTGCGGGTCCACCACCGCGCCGGCGTCGGCGGCATCGCCCATCCGGCACGTACACGCCGGGTGATAGGCGCTCTCGGCGCCCCGGCGCACCCAGCGGTCGATCTGCTCTTGGCCCACCACGTCGGCACCGGGCTGCATCTCCGCGCCTCGATAGGGCGCCAAGGCCGGTTGCGCCATGACCTCGCGCACTAGGCGCAGCCCAGTGCGCCAGACTGGGACATCGCGCGCGTCGGCCAGATAGTTGAAGCGAATGCGCGGCGCATGGTCAGGGCTGGCGGAGACGATGCGCACATGGCCGCGGCTGAAGGGCTTGTTCGCTCCCAAGTGGACTTGGAAGCCGTGCCCGTTCAGCGCCTCGCCGCCGCCGTAGCGCACTGCCGCCGGCAGGAAGTGAAGCTGCAGATCCGGCCACTCGCGCGCCGCCGAGGAGCGCAGGAAGGCGCCTGCTTCAAACTGGTTGGTGGCACCGATGCCGTCGCGGCAGAGCAGCCAGCGCAGTCCGATCAGCGCCCTGCCCAGAACGGTGAGTTCCCCGTTGAGCGTGACGGGCGCCCGGCACCGGTACTGGCAGAGCACTTCAAGGTGGTCTGAGAGGTTCTCGCCGACAGCGGGAAGCTCGTGCTTGAGAGGCACACCCGCACCCCGGAGCACTCCCGGCGGGCCGACTCCCGAGCGCTGCAGGATGGTCGGCGAACCGATGGCGCCGGCGGCGAGGATCACTTCCCTCTCGGCTTCGACTTCGATGGCGCTGCCGCCGCGACGCAGCATGATGCCGGCGGCTCTGCGGCCATCGAGCACGACCTTGTCCACCAGCGCGCCAGTGACCACCGTCAGATTCGCTCGGCGGCGCACCGGCGCCAGATAGGCGCGGGCCGTGGATGCCCGAACGCCGGCGTCCACCGTCATCTGGAATGCGCCGAAGCCTTCCTGCTCGCACCCGTTGCAGTCGCTGGTATGCGCGTAGCCTGCCTGCTGCCCTGCTTCGACGAAGGCGGCGCTGAGCGGGTTGCGGCCTGCGTCGGGGCCGAAGCAGGTGGCGACGGGCCCATCGCCGCCGCGGAAGGCATCGGCGCCGTGCTGCCACCTCTCCGAGCGGCGGAAGTAGGGCAGGCATTTCCGATAGTTCCAGCCGCTTGCGCCAAGCGCCTCCCATTCGTCGAAGTCGCGCGGATGGCCGCGCACGTACACCATGCCGTTGATGGACGAGGAGCCGCCGAGGACGCGGCCGCGCGGGCAGTCGAGACGCCGGCCATCGAGCCCTGGCTCGGGTTCCGAAGCGAACCCCCAGTTGAAGCGCTTGCGGTTCATCGCGTAGGCGAAGGCGGCTGGCATCCGGATGGCGAGGCTCGCGTCCCGACCTCCGGCCTCGATCAGCAGCACGCGGTTCGCTGCCGCCGCCGACAGCCGATTCGCCAGCACGCAGCCCGCCGAACCGGCACCGACGATGATGTAGTCGTAGGTCAACCGCATGTGCGGTCCTCGTCGAGCAGCGCTGGGGACTATACGAGCACGGTCGCGCCGCCGGTTGACAAGGCAATGCCAAAACCGGACGCTTGCCCGCTTCGCCAGCAACCGAATGGGCCGGGAGGGTTCCGGTGACCGCAAGCGATGCGCCCTGCATGACGCTCGAACAGAAGCGGCAGTTCTACCGGGACGGCTTCATCGTCCTCAAGAACGTCGTCGGCAACGAGATGCTCGATGCCGCCAAGCGCTGCATCAAGGAAGCCAAGCAAGGCGAATACGTCGGGGCGCGCAAGGAGATGACGGACCTGCTGAACGCCTCCGGCCTGACGCCGATCATCCTTGATGCCATGGGGCCGTTCGATCCGGCGGTGAACTGCCAGGTGGCCGTCAATCCGGTGCGCCAGCCGGGCGATGGCTTCACGCCGCTCGGCTATCGGGACCGCGACATCCCCTACTTCGGCGCCGGCATCCACATGGACGGCAACATCACCATGGCGGCGGCGCAGGAGCCGCAGGAAGGAACGCCGGAGGAGATCTACCTGCGCCACTTCGCCACCGGCCGCAAGGGCGACTTGGGACGCAGCGCGGATGTCGTCGGCCACAACATGGGCGTGCTGTTCCAAGACCCGGAGATGACCCTGAGCCTCGGTTCCTTCACCGCCTTCGCCTTCATCGCCTTGAACGACCAGACCGAGGAAGGCTGCGGCCAGACCGCCGTGCTTCCCGGCGCCCATCACCTGACGGAGAAGTTCTTCCGCTGGCAGTACGAGACCAACGGCTGCCTGGGGCCGGAAGGGCCGGGCTGGCCGCGACTGAACCACGACGTGCCGAACCGCTGCGGCATGAACTACCTGCCGGACGAGGTGTGGCACGCGTTCGTCGACGAAACGTGCGAAAGCACGCCGGACGGCCGCCGCTGGCCGCGCCCGACGCAGGTGCTGATGGAGGCGGGCGACGCCTGCATCACCATGTACCACATCCCGCATTCGGCGACGCGCAACGAGCGCGGCGCCGAGTCGCGCAAGAACATCATCTTCCGCATCCGCCACAAGAAGCGCCAGCCCGGCATCGTCGCCGACAACTGCGGCCTCACGGACCACCCGGACCGCGCCTTCGACGGCGGCTGGCTGGAATTCGAGGAAGGCAACGATCCGTGGGAGCGCTCCAAGCAGTCGATGATCGACATGTGGAACGAATGGGACGGGATGCGCGAGGTCGTCGCCGAGGAGCGCGCCAAGGCCGCTGCCGCTTGAGGCTGGCCCGACCCGAACACACCGCAACCTGCAAGTTAAGGAAATAGCGAATGCCCGCCATCTCCCCGCAAGACGGCCCCGTCGCCGTCACCGGCTGCTCCGGCTTCACCGGCGGCCACATGGTCCGCGAACTCGTCCTGCACGGCTACAGGGTGCGCGCCTGCATCAGGGATGCGACCAGCTGGCGCGGCGAGGACTGCGTGCATTACCTGTCCGGGCTGCCGAACGTCACGATCGTGGGTGGCTGCGACCTCTTCACGCCGGGTTCCTACGACGCCGCCTTCAAGGGCTGCAGCGCCGTCTTCCACGTCGCCGCGGTGCTCGGCAACTCGGCGGACGGCAAGTCGCAGCCGCTCGGCAGCGGCGACGTTTCGCAGGACGTCTACGACGGCGGCATGGTGGGGACGCGCAACGTGATCGACGCCGTGGGCGGGAGCGGCTCGGTGAAGCGCCTGGTCTACACCAGCTCGATGGCGGCGGTGTCCGGCGCTCGCGGGGCGACGGTGCCGAAAGGCTACGAGTGGACGGAGACGGACTGGGCTTCGGACGGCGTGGAAGAGGAACGCTGGCAGCATCCGCGCAACTCCTACGCCAGAAGCAAGGTGGATACCGAGCGCTTCATCAACGCCGCCGCCGATGCCAGCGACGGCGCCTGGGACGCCATCACCATGAATCCGGCGATGATCTGCGGCCCCATCCTGTTCAAGGCGCAGGTGGGCCAGTGGATCGAACAGATCGGGCGGCTAGCGGGCGGCCTGGAACCGAGCTGGCCGTCCAAGTACGACATGTACTACAACATCATCGACGTGCGCGATCTGGTGAAGGCGCATCGCCTGGCGGCGGAGTCGAGCGTCGACCACCGAGCGACCGTCGGCGGCCCGCGCTACGTCATGCACGGCAGCGGCGGCCGCTCCGCGCTGCGCTTCGGCACCGAAGTCGCGGCGGTGATTCGCGAGCACTTCCCCACCTTCAAGCTCGGCGAACCGGCGACCGTGACCAGCCGCGGCGAACCCATCACCATCGCCGCCAATGCGTTGAACGACTGCAAGAAGGCGAAGTCCGTACTCGGCGCGACCATCCGTCCGGTGGAAGAGACCATCCGCGACGTGGTGGAGAGCTCCATCGAACTGGGCATCATCGAACCGCAGCTTGCGTGAGGTCACCGCCCGACGGGCGCCTGCCTGTTTCGACCGGAGGAAACCTTGAAGTACGAGAGCAATGCCAAGCACTCGGAACCGTGGCAACGCGGTCGGCGAGGCAGCCTCTGTCCGAAGGAAGTCAAACCGCTTGCGGCGGACTTGCTTGCGCAAAGCGTGTTGCACGGCTCGAAGCGCTACGCCACCCATGGTGGGAAGGCGTACTGCGCGCAGCAATCCGTTGCCGACGTATGGCACGGCTATCCCGTCGCCTGGAGGGAAGTGCCCCCGGATGTCGTCCAGGCATGGACGAGCAAGGACATTGCTTTGCGGCGCGTCGTGCGGCGCGCCAGGCGACGCAGCCGCCGCTGAGGATCGATCATGGCAACCCGGTGGGAACGACTGGCTGGCGACACGAGCCGTTTCGCCATCCGACTGTCGTTCATTGACGATCCGGATGGCGGGGACGCAGCGGACGCGGATCGGTACTCCTCGTGGGGAGGGTTCCAGATCTGGGTACACAATACCAATCTGTGCGCTCATCGCGAGGAAGGCGAACGGGTCGAGTTCGCCTATTGGTACCTGCTGCCGATGCTGGAGTGGTTCGTCGCGTGTTGGGATCCGCTTCTCCACGAAGAGCGCCTGCCGTGTCGCAGCAGGGATGCGACGGGATGGCATGCGCTGCGTTACGCTCCCTTGGCACCGTTCGAGATAGACGAAGAAGAGGAGGACAGGCGCTACGCCGAGTGGCATGCTTGGTGGTCCCGTCACGCGCTAACTGCATGCCGGGAAGGTGGGATATTCCCGGATGTCGTGTTTCGTCGGCTGCGCGACAGCGTTGAAGTCTCGTGGGGCAACGGCGAACTCCACGAGACACCCGATCATGTGTCGTTCGACGTTTCTCAGCCTGGGGCGGCGGCTCTGCACCCTGCCGAGGTCGCGAATCCCCTCTACGAGATCATCGAAGGGGCGAGCAAATACCTAGCCGATACCGTTCAGTCCGCTCGCCTGAAGGAACTCCTGCGCACAGTCCGGGCGCTGCGGCGACCGCGGGCCCAAGAGCAACTGATGTGGCTCGCGGGGCTGGGAGCGGAAGAGAAGACCATGCGACGCGAATGGGATCGTGTCAGGAAGTACATCTCCTCCTCTCTCCCGCTAGAGGAGAGTGCAAAGCTCTTTGAGCGACAGGGTACTTCCCGGCTGGTAGTGGAAGGCTCCTGCCACGCCGCTCTCATGTTCGGAACCCTTGCGCCCACGGTATACCGTGACGACGTCGTTGCTCTCTGCAACATGGCGATCGGCCTCTCGTCGGCTCGCTCTGAGCAAGGGCTGTGGCGAACGCTGGCTCGCTCCGAACCGGTCGTCGCCGATCATGCGCCATGGTGGCAGGGCTACCATTTGGCCGACTCGCTTCACGAGGACCTCGACGGGCATTTTCTGACGGGGGAACACGTTGACGTAGAAGCACTGTTGGGTCAGCTAGCGGTCGATCTTTCCGAGATCGAGTTGACGGACACCAGCATCAGAGGTGTCGCCATGGTCGGGCCGGACCACCGTCCCGGCATCGCATGGAATCGACTCAGTCCGATGAACTGGACTCCGCCCGGACGTCGCTTCACCCTCGCGCATGAACTCTGCCACATCTTGTTCGACCACGGTGCAGGGCGCCGCCTCTCGATGGCCAGCGGGCCTTGGGCGCCAGTGGGTGTGGAACAGCGAGCGAATGCCTTTGCAGCGATGCTCCTGATGCCGGCCAGCCTTGTCCAAAGGGCCGCAGCCATGTCGGAACAGCCGATGGCGTCCGAACAGAGCGTCGCATTCGTCGCGAGAGGGCTGCAGACGGGATTCGAGGCTACTTTGCGTCACTTGGGCAACCTCGGCGTGATCGACGATGTCGACCGCCAGCGGATACAGGCGGAGCGCGAAGCGGCGGCAGAGCAGTAAGTCAGGTCGGCACCGTCTGCACCCAATACTTGACTCGGCCTACCTCGATTGCTTCTTTGAGCGAGCGTTCGCGCTTGGTGAGTGCGCTCTTGCCGGACTTGACCTCGACGAACACCACCTCGTCGACGCGGTCTTCCTCCCTGAGGCCGGCGAACACCACGTAGTCCACCGGGTTGCCGAGGAACTTCGCGTCCTTGGGATCGAAGGGGAAGTCGGCCATGAACGGGACGAAGTGCTCGATGGCTTGGCCTAGGCTCGTTGACCGGCTGCGGCGGCGACTGTCGGCCCGGCCTTCCTCGCGGGCCGCGTCGATGGCTGCCGACGAGATGTTCCGCAACTGCGCCAACTGGCGGTGCTGGCGAAACAGGAGCCACGCCAGCGCGGCGGTGGCCAGGATGAACACGATCAGCAGAAACTCCATCATGGTTGTCTCCATCCGTGGATGCGCGGGTCAGAACAGCGCCGCCTGCCTCGGTTTGAACAGGTCCGTGCGCAGCTTGATGCGCGGCGGGTGGTCGATGCCGTGCTTGCGCACGGCCACCTCGAAGCGCCTGGCGACGAGGTCCGCGTAGACGCCCTGACCGCGCATCCGCACGCTCCATTGCGCCTCGTATTCCTTGCCGCCGCGCAGGTCGCGTACGCGGGCCATGACATGTTCGGCCTTCAGCGGGTAGTGCTCGGCGAGCCATTCTTCGAACAGGTCCTTCACCTCGAACGGCAGGCGCAGCATCACGTAGCCGGCGCCGTTCACGCCGGCGGCGGCGGACTTCTCGACGATCGCTTCGATCTCGTGGTCGTTGATGAAGGGAATGACGGGCGCGACCATGACGCCCACCGGCACGCCGGCATCGGCCAGCGCGCGCACTGTTCGCAGGCGCGCCGAGGGCGAGGCCGTGCGCGGCTCCAGCTTGGTCTTGAGGGCGTTGTCGAGCGTCGTGATGCTGATGTTGGTGCTGACTAGGCCGTGGCTGGCGAGTTCTTGGAGGATGTCCAGGTCCCGCAGGATCAACGCGCCCTTGGTGACGATGCTCACCGGATGCCGATACGCCAAGAGCGTCTCCAGTACGCGCCTGGTTACGCGGTACTGGGTCTCGCCGGGCTGGTAGGGATCGGTATTGGTGCCCATCGCCAGCGTCCGGCACTGGTAGCCGGGCTTGTCGAGGGCTTCGCGCAGGCGCTCGGCGGGCTCGGTCTTGTAGAAGATCTTGGTCTCGAAGTCGAGGCCGGGGGAGAGGTCCAGGAAGGCGTGGGTGGGCCGTGCGTAGCAGTAGACGCAGCCGTGCTCGCAGCCCTTGTAGGGGTTGATTGATTGGTCGAAAGGGATGTCCGGCGACTGGTTGGTGGCGATGAGGTTGCGCGTCTGGTCGGGCAGGAAGGTGGTGCGCGGGTCCGAGGGCGGGAAGGCATCGTCGTCTTCCCGCTCCCAGCCGTCGCTCTCTTCGACGCTCGACGTCTTCTCGAATCGCCCAGCGGGGTTGGATACCGCACCGCGACCCTTCAGCACCTGCTTGCGGTCCATGGCTGCCGCTCTGTAGTGGATGCCTATACAGTAGCAAGGCCCTCGCGGCAAGTCAAAGCGGACTTCGCCCGAAATCAGGTTGCTGGCGGCGCCTGGTCGATGTGGACGACGATGAAGATCGTCTCGCCGCTGAGTGGCATCGTCCCCAGCACCACCGTCTGGCCTAGGTGGAAGCCGAAGCGGGTTGCGAGACTGGAGGTGCTCTGGTACGTGGTTGCCCTGACATCCACCTCAAGTTGGTCTTGGAAGACCATGGCACCTGTCAACCGGTAACTTGCGCCCGTTTTCTCGCGCAGGGACCAGTCCGCCGTCTCGATGGCCAGCGTGAACGCGCCGCCGCCCGCGGCGGAAATCGCCAGGTAGGCTTCGCCCTGCAATGTGTACCCGTCGAATCGGAAGACCTTGCGCAGCTCGGTCACTACCTCGGCCAGTCGCGGATCGACCGGTCCCGCGCCGTTCGCGGCGAGGACCTGGAAGTGCAATCTGTAGGACGACGACTCGTCGACCACGTCCAACTCCTCGAGAACGCGGGCGATCTTGTCCAAGTTGTCCGGCGTCTCGCGCACGGTGATCGCCCCAGGCGCCGTGCCGAGCGCTCGCCCCGTAACCAAGGTTTGGATGTCGCCGGGCGCTTCGATGCGGTCCGCGTAGACATAGGGCCCGATCAGCGTGGCAGCATGCTCGGACCGCAAGTGCTTGAGCACGAACGTGCGGGTCTCCAGCGAGACGCCTTCACTGCCCGGCTGGTGGCCCCCCGCGGCGAGCGCGAGCACCGCCGCCAATGCGAGCGCGGACCGGCGCAACGCTTGCGACCCGGCTGCCTCGCACGTCCCTTCTCCCATGGCGCTGCTAGTCATATTGCTTCTCCTTCGGCTGCTCTTGCCCATCGAAGACCAAGAGGATGGTGATGTTCGGGTTGTCCGTGCGAATCACGGCGAAGTCGCGCTCGGCGCTGACCACCGGCGCGTCTTGTGCAAGCGGTGCGGGGACGAGTGCCTCCGGCGCTGGCCCTCGGGGAATGCCGAGGGACACGGCGATGGCGAGCGCACCGACTCCGGTAGCCGTGGCCAGCCAGCCGGCCGCCGGCATGGTGAGACGCCGTTGCGTAACGCGCTTGGGCGCTTTGCGCACGCGGGCCCTCGCCAGCGAGACCAAGCGTCGCGCATCGACTTCAACGGTGCCATCGAGTGCCTCATCGAGCGCCTCGCGTCCGGCAAGTACCTGCCGTGCGAACGTGCCACATCCCACGCATTCGCGGACATGGCGGCTCAGATCGCTAGCCCTGCGTCCGTCCAGTTCCTCCACGTCGGCTGCAAGCAGGGCTTGCGCGCGTTCGGCGCAGGCGCTCATCGCAGCGCCTCCCCGTAGCCCTCTTCGATCAGCCGCTTGCGCAGGTTCGCCCGCGCCTTGAACAGATTGGCGCGCACGGTGCCGGCACGGATGCCGAGCAACGCGCCGGCCTCCGGCGCGGTCATGCCTTGCAGTTCCACCAGGTCCAGCACCTCGCGCTGTCGCCGCGGCAGAGTCCGGAAGAGCCGCGCCATCAGCACGCGCAGTTCGTGGCTGGCGCGCTGCTCCTGCGGCCCGGGTTCCGACGACACCAGTCGTGCGCTGTCCACCGCATCCGTGCTCGGGTCCCGGCGGCGACGCCTGAAGAGGTCCGCCGCCGCATGGCGGGTCGCGGCATACAGCCAAGCGCCGATGCGCTCCGGCTTGCGCAACCTGTCGAGTTGAACCACCATGCGGATCAATACCTCCTGCGCCACATCGTCCGCAGCCGCCGCCTCGCCGGTCTGCACCAGCGCCCAGCGCCGCACCATCGGCGCTGCGGCTTCGACGAGTTTCTCCACCGCCGAATGGCCGCCGCGCTTGGCTTCGGCCGCCAGTTCCCCGATGTCGTCCTGCACTGTGCGGCGTCAGCGAGCGTTGCCTTCATGATGGCCAGTTAGACGCCCGGGAAGGGCCAAGCGTTTACTCAGCGCAGTCCCTTAGAACGCTGAATGTCCTGCCATGCGCACCGTTCCTCGCGCCCAGGTGGCGGGGATCTCGGCGTCGCTAGGCAGCAGCGCCATGGCTGTCCACAGCTGTTCGATGCTGTGGATACGGATCGGGCCAACCGTCAGCAGGAGGTCGCCTGTGGCCATGCCGCAACGCGCGGCGAACCCTCCGGCATCGATGGCGGCCAGTTCGAGGCCCGTCGGTGTTGCGCTCACCGTGGCGCCGAAGTCTCCGAAGATCGTGCCGGGGACCGTGATGCCGCGGCTGACGTAAAGCTCGAAATTCGCCGCGATCTGGCGCCAGTGCGTCTCGAACACGTCCCGTGCCGCCTCGAACCAGGGGCCGAAGCCGCTCTGCCAAAGGGTCACCCGCGTCGGCCAGCCGGCGGCGGTGGCCGGGTCAACTTGGATGCCGATTTCGGTGCCCTTGCACGGCTCGTCGTCCTTGTAGAGGCGCAGGAACTGCTGGGGTCGCATCTCCAGAACGGTCGCCGCGCAGCCGGTCTTGCCGTCCAATGAAGGGAACGCCGGCAGGCGGCACAACGGGTGTTCTGCGTCGCTCGGCAGTCGACACGCTTCCCAAACCTGATGTTGCGGCCGGTCGACGTTGAAGACCGCTTCGACGCGGTCGTTCACTGTCCGCCGAGCACATTCCGGAGCAGCGCGTCCGCGTCGTGCAGCGAGTCGAGGATGACGTGGCCGATGGCTCGCACGGCGTCGTCGGGCGGCAACAAGTCCGGCACTTGGAACACCCGGCAGCCGGCGGCGGTAGCGGATCGCACGCCATGGCCGGAGTCCTCGAAAGCCCAGGAGCGAGGGGCATCGACGCCGAGTTCCGAAGCCGCGCGGGCGTAGGGTTCGGGGTGCGGCTTGCCGCGCTCGACGCGGTCGCCCGTTACTTTCACCGCGAAGAATCCGTCCAGTCCCGCCGCGGCGAGCTTCTCGGTGGCGAACGGTTCCCGCGTTGATGTCGCCAAGCCGCACGGCAGGCCCGCTTGCTGCGCCGTCGCCAGAATCTCCCGCGCTCCCGGCTTCACCGCCATGGGCTCGCGGCGGAAGTCGTTAGCGTACTCGCCCCATGCCGTGTAGACGGCGTCGAACGGGAAGCCGCGGCCGTGGCCATCGACCAAGATGCGGCGCGAGTCCCGCATGCGCGTGCCGATGGTGCGACGGTAGGCGGCGACGTTCGGCGTCACTCCGGATACCCGGCAAGCGTGCAGGAATCCGTCCAAGGCCAGCCGCTCGGTGTCGAGCAGCAGGCCGTCCATGTCGAAAACGAGTGCCGCGGGCGCTCCTCCCTCGGCCATCGGCGTCACGCGGCCTCCACCAGATTGTTCAGCACGAACTGCAGGATGCCGCCGCTCACGAAGTAGTCGATCTCGCTCCCGGTGTCGATTCGGGAGCACACTTCGGTGGTGGCGGCGGTGCCGTCGGGGCGATGGATCGTGAGGGTGAGCGTCTGCCGGGCGGCGATCTCGGTCTCGCCTGCGGGGAACGCGATGTCCACCGTCTCGTTGCCGGTAAGCCCCAGGCTTGCACGCGATTCGCCGGGCGCGAACTCCAGCGGCAGCACGCCCATGCCGATCAGGTTGCCGCGATGGATGCGCTCGAAGCTCTCCGCCACCACCGCCTTGACGCCCAGCAGGCGCGTGCCTTTCGCCGCCCAGTCGCGGCTGGACCCCGTTCCGTACTCCTTGCCTGCGAACACCACGAGCGGCGTGTTGGTGCCTTGGTAGCGCATCGCCGCGTCGTAGATCGACAGTTCGTCGCCGGTCGGGATGTGGCGGGTGTAGCCGCCTTCGCGATCCGGCGTCATGGCGTTCTGGATGCGGATGTTGGCGAATGTGCCGCGCATCATCACTTCGTGGTTGCCGCGCCGGGCGCCGTAGGAGTTGAAGTCCACGACGTCCACGCCGTATTGCTGAAGATACTCGCCGGCGGGGCTGGCCGGCTGGATGGCGCCGGCGGGGGAGATGTGGTCCGTGGTCACCGAATCGCCGAGCAGGGCGAGGATGCGGGCGCCCTCGACTTCCACGGTCTGGTCCAGGCTGCCGCCCACAGAGAAGAACGGCGGCTCCTTGATGTAGGTGGAGTTCTCCCAGGCGTAGGCAGCCCCCGGGCTCACTTCGATGGCCCGCCAGGCGTCCGGGCCGGTGAAGACATCGTGGTACTGGCGATCGAACATGGCTGCGGAGACCTGCGCCACCGCCTCTTGGATCTCCGCATTGCGCGGCCAGATGTCGCGCAGGTAGACGTCTTTGCCGTCCGCGTCTTGGCCGAGGGGTTCGCTTTCGAGATCGATGCGCGTAGTGCCGGCGAGGGCGTAGGCGACGACCAGCGGCGGCGAGGCCAGCCAGTTGGTGCGCACTTCCTGATGCACGCGGCCCTCGAAGTTGCGGTTGCCGGAGAGCACCGAGGAGACGACCAGATCGCCGGCGGCGATGGCCTCGGAAATGGCCTCCGGCAGCGGCCCCGAGTTGCCGATGCAGGTGGTGCAGCCGTAGCCGACCAGATTGAAGCCGATGGCGTCCAAGTGCTCCTGCAACCCCGTGGCGGCGAGGTATTCCGTGACGACTTTGGAGCCCGGCGCGAGCGAAGTCTTCACCCAAGGCTTGACCGCCAGGCCGCGTTCCACGGCTTTCTTGGCCACGAGACCCGCGCCGAGCATCACTGCCGGATTCGACGTATTGGTGCAGGACGTGATGGCTGCGATCACCACATCGCCGTGGCCAAGGTCGTAGTCCGCGCCGCCTACCGGGACGCGGTCTCGTTCGCCGCGGCCGGACAGTTGCAAGGCATCGTCGAACGCCCGGCGCATGTCCGCGATGTCCACCCGGTCCTGCGGCCGTTTCGGCCCGGCCAGCGACGGGCGCACGCTCGAGAGATCGAGATGCAGCTTGGATGAGTAGACGGCCTCCGTCGCGCCGTCCCGCCACAGGCCCTGCGCCTTCGCGTAGGCCTCCACCAGCGCCACGGCCTCTGCCGGACGGCCCGAAAGTTCGAGGTAGCGGATCGTCTCCGCATCCACCGGGAAGAAACCGCAGGTGGCGCCGTATTCCGGGGCCATGTTGGCGATGGTGGCGCGGTCGGCGAGCGGCAGGTGGCCCAAGCCCTCGCCGGTGAACTCGACGAACTTCGACACGACGCCGTGTTCGCGCAGCATCTGCACGACGCGCAGCACGAGGTCCGTGGCGGTGATGCCCTCGCTCAAGCTGCCGGTGAGCTCGAAGCCGACCACTTCGGGGATCAGCATCGAACAGGGCTGGCCGAGCATGGCTGCCTCCGCCTCGATGCCGCCCACGCCCCAGCCCAGCACGCCGAGGCCGTTGACCATCGTGGTGTGGCTGTCGGTGCCCACGAGCGTATCCGGGTAGGCCACCGTGCGCCCGTCTTCGGTCTTGGTCCACACGGTGCGGGACAGGTATTCGAGATTCACCTGATGGCAGATGCCGGTGCCCGGCGGCACCACGCGGAAGTTGTCGAACGCCTGCTGGCCCCAGCGCAGGAACCGGTAGCGCTCGCGGTTGCGCTCCATCTCCATGGCGACGTTCTGCTCGAAGGCTTCGCCGTTGCCGAAGCGATCCACCATGACGGAGTGATCGATCACGAGGTCTACCGGCGACAGCGGGTTGACGACGGACGGATCCTTGCCGGCCCCCACGACTGCACCACGCATGGCGGCGAGGTCGGCAACGCCGGGCACGCCGGTGAAGTCCTGCATCAGCACCCGCGCGGGGCGGAAGGCGATCTCCTTGGCTTGCGGATCTGCGGCCCAGCCGGCGAGGGTGCGGATGTCCTCTTCGGTGACGGTGCTGCCGTCTTCGGCGCGCAGCAGGTTCTCCAAGAGGATCTTCAGCGACATCGGCAGCCGGGCGATGTCTCCGGCACCGGCCGCGGCGGCTTGCGGTAGGCTGAAGTAATCGTACTCGGCATCGCCGACGGTCAGGGTGCTCTTGGATCCGAAGCTGTCGAGGCTCATGCGGGTCGCCGGGCGTCCGGTTTCGAGGGGGCGCGCATTCTACACCCGGCTCGACAGCTGCCGCCGCGACCACCCGTCGCTAGGATCTTCCGCGGTCTTCCACAGGCGGACGGTGAAGCGATGCTCCTCCTCGATGAGATCGGGCTGCGTGCCGTTGTGAGCTTGCATGCCGGGGATCATGGTGCGCCGCACGCCCATGCCGCGTCCTTCGACGTAGCCGTAATCCCGCATCACGTTGACCAGGCCCTGATGCGGGCATGGCGCGCGCCGAGCTTCATGCCTGCTGGCGTGACGGGCCCGCACCGCATAGTCCGGCTCTGTGCCGGCGTAGCAGACAGCGCGGACGCCGGATTGCGGCAGGTACTTGGTTGGATTGCGTCCGAACAGGCAGAAACGCGTCGATGGTAGGCACGAGCTGCCCAGCGGCAGTGGTCGCCAGATTCAGATTGACAAGGAGCAGCTCCCACTCCTCGGCATCGCCGTCGGCGGGCACGGGGCCGCCCAGCACCCTGCCGAAATAGTCTCGCAGGCGCCGCTCGTCGAGATCGGCGAGCGTAGCCCGTGGGACGGGCTTGACGCCGTATTGGACCCGCCGCGACGCCATGCACAAACGGGCTTCCTCTTCTTCGGACGCATCGCGCGTCGAGGTCCCGGCCCTCACCGCAGTGACCCACGCATTGCCGCGCCGGGATTTGTACGGCCTATCCGGTGCGTCGTTCGGCAGCGTGACTACGCCGACGCATCTGTCCTCGTCCCAACGGACGGTCTCCCAATACGGCAGCGTCGGCGGTCGCACCTGCAGCCGGGCCGCTTCCATCACCCACTCTTCCGCAGCGGCCCGGGACCGGGTGAGGCCAGACACCGTCCCGTCGTCCTCGACGCCGAGAAGCACGCGCCCGCCCTGCAGATTGAGGAGCCCAGCCATCACCCGTGCGAGCTGTCCTGGATGAATGGCGTCCCGCTTGTACTCAACGCCCGAGCTCTCGCCATTGCGCAAGAGTTCCTCAAGTTCCTGCCTTTCCATAGCTGTGATCCTGAGCGCTCGGCCGAAGGGCCATGGGCTGCGAATCGCCTTGGCCTAAGCCGCGGCGCCCTCGAACAGATGCGGCAGGTAGCGCCGCGCCCGTTCCACGAGTTCGCGCTCCCGGGTCTTGCGCGTGGGCTGAAACCGCACGCGATGGCGCAGCCAGCGCCACAGGCGCTGCACGCCGGGATCGGCAGCCGTGACGCAGTGCCGGGCAGGCAAAGCACGGTGCGCGTTGATCCAGTCCGCCAGTTCCTCGGCCGTCCCTAGGTCCAGCGCTCGGCGGCGGCGACGGTAGTTCTGCATGGCGGCGCCCCGGTGCGCGTGGCCGTGCTTCTTCATCTGGCCGAGGATGCGGCTAGCGGCGCGGGGATCTTGCATGAGCGCGTCCAAGTCGCCCTTCAAGGCGCGCAGCAGGTCGCGCCACTCGGCGTTTTGCTTGGCCTTCATGGTGAGCGTGCCGATGGCGTGCGCGGCCTGATCGCGCTCGCGCATCCCGCCGTGCAGAGCGCGGGCGAAGACGTCGCGCCAGACTTCGAGGTCGCGCATGCGGTTGTTGCGGCACGGGCAGAGCTAGCGCAGCGCCTCGCAGCGGGCGCGGTGGTCCTCGCCGGCGAGCGCGGCGAGCAAGGTTTCGACGCTGCGGGAATTGGCGGACATGGCGGCGAGCATACCGCCGAGCGGCATTCAGAGCCACAGCGCGGTCACCAGGGATGTCCCAGCCGAGCCCGCGCCTGCACACGCCGGTCGCACACGAATGTACGTCGAACGACTCAGCGCGGGTCGATCTCGGCCTGCAAGGCGGCGACTTTGGCGGCCAGTTCGTCCGCCCGCCGCTCCAGTTCCTCGCGCTTGCGGCGTTCGCGCAGGCGCCCTTCCCGCTCGCGCAGACGCCCTTCCCGTTCGCGCAGACGCCCTTCCCGTTCGCGCAAACGTTCGCTCTCGGATTCGGTGGGATAGCGCATGTCCTCCTTCAGCAGCGGATTCCACCACCGCAGGTCCCTGCCATCCGCGTGCGCGATCAGTCCCAGCAGGTCGCTGCGAATGCCGGTGCCGACTCCTTCGTGCATTGCGGGACCCAGTTCTTCGTACTTGCCGCCCTTCAGCCGGAAGGCCGTCAACCGCGGCCGGCCGGGCGCTAGCCGCGAGTCGAAGATGAAGTACTCCTGGACCCCCAGCCGTTCGTACAGCTCGCGCTTCCAGCCGTAGTCGTTCTGCCAGGTTCCCGAAGATGCGACCTCCAGAATGAAGTCGGGCACCTTGCCCTCGCGCCAGATTACATAGGACAGGCGCTCGCGACGCGCCGGCACGCCGAACGCCACGAGCACGTCCGGCGCCACCCTCGGTGCCTGGCGCCCGTCCTTGAGCCGATGGCCGTCCCTGACGGGCAGCGGGCCGCGCTCATCCTCCGCCTCGTAGTACATGAACATGTCCTCCTCGATCGTCACGTCCCTGCGGTGCAGGTAGCGCGAGCAAAGACCGTAGAAGGTGCCGCCGATGGCGCGCGCCTGTTCGCCGCTATCGGGCATGGGCTCTCCGTCCGAGTGCGGCAGATCGTGCTCGGTATACGTACGCAAGGCGGAGTCGGTCGGCGCACGGATGCGCGGGCCAGGTGCCCCATTCGCGGCGACCTCGGCTGCGAGCGCGTCCCGGGTCTGCTGCTCGCTGCTTCGCGATCGCCCGGCCCGGGCCGGCAACGGATTCGTGCCCTGGGGCGAAGCATCGGCTTCGCCCGGAGGTCTGACTCGCGGCGCGGATTCCGACATGCGCATCCTCCTCGGCTGGATTGCGGCGGATGTCCAGACAGCAGCCACCGTAGCACACCGCCGGCCCGCCGGCAGCGGCTGATCGGGAATCGGTTGTCGCCGTGCGCGTGGGCGCCATCGAGCTGTCCGCAGGATTGCGTTCGGGCTGTGCAATGGTGGGCAACTCCCACGGCGTCGCGCTACGGCAGGCGTCTTACAAGCGCCGGGCGGATTTCCTACACGGTGGACCGCCGGGTTCGGAGTCAGGTCCGACGCTTCTGTCGCGCTCAGCGGACGAGTACCCGCGTTTGCGGGATACTCGCCGCCTAACCCACGCAAGGGCCCAGAAGACGAATGCCCAGCGACAGCCTGCGCAGCTACCGGGACAAGCGCTCGGCGTCGGCGACGCCCGAGCCGTTCGGTGCGCGGCAGGCGGGCTCGCCCAGCGGGCGTCGTCTGTTCGTGGTGCAGCAGCACGCGGCGCGGCGGCTGCATTGGGACTTTCGGCTGGAAGTGGGGGATGCGCTGCGTTCCTGGGCCGTGCCTAAGGGGCCGTCCATGAACCCGGAGAACAAGCGCTTCGCGGCGCTGGTGGAAGACCACCCGGTGGAATACGCGGATTTCGAGGGGCGCATCCCGGACGGCAACTACGGCGCCGGCTACGTCATCGTCTGGGACCAGGGCACCTACACGGAACTGGAGGATTTCGATGCCGGCTTCGCGCAGGGCAAGCTGCTGTTCCATCTGGATGGGCACAAGCTCAAGGGTCGCTTCACGCTGATCGAGCTCAAGAGTCGGCACAGCACGGGCAAGGACTGGCTGCTCATCAAGGAGCGCGACGAGTGGGCGGGGCGCGAACCGGACAACGAGGAATCGGTGTTCTCCGGCCTCACCATCAAGGAGATGGAGGACCCCGGCGCGGCGGCCGCGGCGTTCGAGGAGGAAGTCGAAGCGCTGAAGCCGCCGCCGAGCGCGTCGCTGGCGGAGAAGCCGATGCTGGCGAAAGCATCGGAGCCGTTCCACCGCGACGGCTGGGTGTACGAGATCAAGTACGACGGCTATCGGCTGCTGATCGAACGGCGGGGCGAAGACGTGACGCTGCATTCGCGCACCGGCATCGATCTCACTTCGCGCTTCCCGGAAGTCGTCAAGGCGGCGCGGCGGCTGCCTTGCAGCGAGTTTCTCATCGACAGCGAGGTGGTGGTGCATGACCGGCGCGGCGTGCCGAGCTTCCCGCTGCTGCAGGAGCGGGCCGCGGTGCGCGGCGACCGGGCGACGAACCTCGCGGCGCGCCACAACCCGGTGACCTGCTACGCCTTCGACCTGCCCCACGCCGCCGGCTACGACCTCAAGGCGCAGCCGCTGCTCGAACGCAAGCGCCTGCTCGAAGCTCTGCTGCCTGCCGCGGGTCCGATTCGCTACTCCGCCCACATCGAGGGGAATGGCATCGAGACGTTCGAGAGGATGACCGGCTTGGGCCTTGAGGGAATCGTCGGCAAGAAGGCGGACTCGCCGTACCGCAGCGGCCGCCACGATAGCTGGCTGAAGGTGCGCGCCAATCGCACCGGCGACTTCGTTATCGTCGGCTGGGTGCCGCAGAAGTCGAACCCCGACGACCTCGGGGCGCTGGTGCTGGCGGAGTACCGCGGCGAGGAACTGGCCTTCTGCGGGCGCGTCGGCTCCGGCCTCGGCACCGCCGAGCGGCGCGAGCTGCAGGCGCTGATCGCCGAACTGCGGCCCGGCCCGCGTCTGCCCAACAACGTCGACGACAAGGCCCACCGCTGGCTGGAACCCAAGCTGGTGTGCGAGGTGGAGTACCGGGAGTACTCGCTGGACGGCCACCTGCGTTTCCCGATCTTCCGCCGCCTGCGGGACGACAAGCCGCCGAGCGAGTGTGTAAGCGCTTACTACGAGCCTCCCCCGCCCGCCGAGGAGCCGGCGCCGGTTCGAGAGGTCGCCATCAGCAATCGCGACAAGGTGTTCTACCCGGAGAAGAACCTGACCAAGGGCGACCTGCTCGACTACTACGAGGCCGTCGCGCCTTGGATGCTTCCCTACCTGGCCGACCGGCCGCTGGTGCTGACGCGCTTCCCCGACGGCATCCACGGCAAGTCCTTCTATCAGCGCGACGCGCCGGCGTTCGTGCCCGACTGGCTGACGCGGCGCATCCTGTGGAGCGACAGCGCCGAGCGCGAAGTCCACTACTTCATCGTCCAGAACGTGGAGTCGCTGGTGTACTTGGCGAACATGGCCGCCATTCCCATCCACGCCTGGCACAGCCGCATCACCGATCTGGAGCATCCCGACTGGTGCGTGCTGGACCTGGATCCGAAGGCCGCGCCGTTCGCCGACGTGATCGAGGTCGCCAAGGAGATCAAGGCGCTGCTCGACGAGATCGAGTTGCCCGGCTTCCTCAAGACCAGCGGCGCCAGCGGCCTGCACATCCTCCTGCCGCTGGCCCGCAAGCTCACCCACCGGCAGTCAACGACGCTCGGCGAACTGCTGGCGCGCGTCGTCGTCAGCCGCCGCCACGACATCTGCACCATCACCCGCTCGGTACGCCGCCGCGACGACAAGGTCTACATCGACTACTTGCAGAACGGCCACGGCCAGCTGCTGGTGGCGCCCCTCTCCGCGCGCGCGGAACCGGCCGCATCCGTTTCCATGCCGGTGAAATGGTCCGAGTTGAACGGGCGCCTCAAGAACGCCAACTACCACCTGAAGAACGCCGTCCCGCGCCTCAAGCGGATGGGCGACCCGATGGCCTCCGTCCTGACGCTGGAACCGGACCTGGAGGGGGCGCTGGCTCGCCTTGGCGTGCTCTTGACCTGAGCCGGCGCCGCTCGCGACGCGCCTGCCAGCGGCGCACGACGTGCAGGCGCCAGAGCACCCTTGAGACCACCGCCGCGCTCAGCCCGCTCACCCAGCCGCAGACCAGGCTGCCGACCAGCAGCGGCTTCCACACCGCCGCGAACTTCGTGAGCAGCCACTCCCAGGAGAGCTCCCAGCCGGTGTTCTGCACCTGCACATCGAGCAGCCAGCAGCCGAGCTTGTAGGCGAAGAAGAACATCGGGCCGACGGTGATCGGGTTGGTGATCCACACCAGGCTCACGGCGATGGGTAGATTGCAGCGTGCGACGATGGCCAGCAGAGCGGCGACGACCATCTGCCCGACCGGCAGGGGCAGGAACGCCACGAACAGGCCGATGAAGCAGGCGCCGCTGATCGCGCGCCGATGCAGATGCCAGAGCTCCGGTTCGGACAGGAGGTGGCGAATCGGGCCGAGCGCGGCTTGGCCACGAAGTGCCGCCGGCGAAGGCAGATATTTGCGAATCCACTTGCGTCCCATGGGGTTCGGGGAAGGCGGCACCCACGGGGTATTCTGGCACACCCCGTTGCCGACGGGCGGTTTCGACGCAGTTCGGCCAAGACGCCGGCGCCTGGCGCCGGGTCTAGGCCGCCGGTCGCGACAGTCGGCGCGTACCCGCGTAGAACGCTGCCCCGGCCGCCACGATCCCCGCGCCCACCAGGCCCTCTGCCGGACGCTCGAGCAGGATGTAGGTCAGCGTCCAGCCCATGAGGCTCACGAAGACCAGCGGCGGCAGGGGGTATAGCGGCACCCTGTAGGGGCGTTCCAGGTCCGGGCGGCGCCAGCGCAGGACGAAGACGCCGAGCACGACCAGCAGCATGGACAGGCCCAGCGTGAAGCCGGTGAGCACCAGAATGGACTCGAAGGTCCCGGTCAGCACGAAGCCGATCGCCAGCACGGACTGGAACCCGATCGCGACCACGGGAACACCGTGGGCATTGGTGCGGGCGAGGAAGCCGAGCGCCCGGAAGTCCTCGCCGATCACCAAGAGCGCCCGCGGCCCGGCCAAGGTCATCGCGCTGACCGTGGCGACGAGCAGCAGGGCGAGCATCGTGCCCATGATCGCGCCGCCCGTCTCGCCGAAGATGAACCCCGCGGCCACGTAGCCGATCTCGATCTTCCCCGCCATCGCAGCCATGGGCGCCGCATAGAGAAAGGTGTAGTTCAGCATCATGTAAAGCACCATGACGATGCCGGTGCCGATCAGCAGCACGCGGGTCAGCGTCTGGCGCGGACGGTCGAGTTCGCCTGTGACGTACGTCGCCGCGTTCCAGCCGCTGTAGGCGTAGTTGACGTAGATCAGCGCCACCGCGAACGCCGCCGAGGCGAGCAGCGGTCCGTCGCCCTCGGCGGGCAGCAGGCTGATGTCCTGCGGCGACTCGGTGACGGTCCAGCCGAGCACGCAGAACACGGCGATCAGCAGTACGGTGGCGAAGGTGAGCGCCCGCTGGGTGCCGCCGCTGCTGCGCCGCGTCGTCGCATGGACGGCGGCGAGCGCCGCGATCAAGAGGATGGCAATCCAGCGCGGCGACAGCGCGGGGAAGACCGAGGCGAGATACGTCCCGGAGGTGATCGCCGCCAAGGCCGTCGGGGCGGCGAAGCCGATGGTGGCGGTCGTCCAACCGGAGACGAAACCGGCCGCCGGGTGGTAGATCTCGGCGAGGAAGTTGTACTCGCCGCCGGAGCGCGGCAGGGCGGTGCCGAGTTCGGCGTAGGTCAGCGCCCCGCAGAGCGCCATGGCGCCGCCGACCAGCCACAGCATGAGGACGACGAACGGCGACTGGATGTCCAGCAACTGGAAGCCGAGGCTGGTGAAGATGCCGGTGCCGACCATGTTGGAGATCACGATGGCGACGGCCGTGTAGGTGCCGAAACTGGCGGCGGCGGCGGCGCGAGACGGGGTCAAGCGCGCGTCTCGGCTAGCGGTAGCCGATGGGCGTGTCGATGGCTTCCCTCGATGCGACCCGCTCGCCGTAGTGCCGCGTGCCGTCCTCGTCCTGCCAGAACGGCACTTCGTCCTCGGGATTGGGATCCACCAGCGTCACCCGCTCCATGCGCCGCTCGTAGGGCCAGAAGTCCGCTACGGCGTAGTGCTGGGCGCTGCGGTTGTCCCACATGGCGACGGAGCCGTCGCGCCAGCGGAAGCGGCAGGTGTGTTCCGGCGTCGAGTACATCTTCGCGTAGAGCTGGCCGAGGAGCTTCGCCGAATCCTGGGCCGCCATGCCGCAGATCGCGTTGGTGAACGTGGGATTGACGTACAGCGCGGTCTTGCCCGTGACCGGGTGCGTGCGGCAGATCGGGTGCTTGGCTTCGTCCCGTCCCGCCCGCCCGTGGGTGGCGAAGCGCCCGCGCAGGAACGTCTTGAGCGCCGGGTCCAGGCTGTCCCACAGCGCGTAGCAGTCCGCGAACACCGTGTCCCCGCCCACCGGCGGCGACTTGCGCGACAGCAGGATGGAACCGAGCGGCGGGCGATCCGACCAGGTGACGTCCGAATGCCAGTTCGCCGCCGCGAACGGGCGCGCCTCGTCCGCGTAGAGCTTGAGGATCTCGGGATGTCCCGCGTAGGAGGTGTTGACGGACAGCGCCCGCTGCCGGCCGTAGGCCATGCCGAGGTCCGCGAAGCGCCGCCCGAAGGCCATGTGCTCCTCGCCGGTGATGTGGCCCTGGTCGCGGAAGAAGACGACCTTGCGCTCCATGAGCGTCCGCCAGATGCCGGCCACTTGGGCAGCCGTCGGACTCGCCAGATCGACGTTGCGGATCACCGCCCCGATGCTGGGCGACAGCGGCTCGATCAGGAGTTCCGCCGCCGCAGAGGCGCCGTTGCCGTCGCCGGCCGCGGCGTCCTGGCTGCGCAGCGCCTCCGCCACTTCCGCCGCGTACTCGCCATCCTTCGCGAGCCGCCGCGCATCGGCACCGGCTCGGCTGGCCGGATTCTCCCGGTAGTGGCCGGCCCAGGTGTCCGCCCGGCCGCCGACCCAGCCGTCCGTGCGCGGCTTTTCGCCGCGCGGCCGATTGAGACCGCGCGGCTCGAAGAGTTCCTGCGTGCTCACCTGGTTTCTTCCCCATGACCATCGCCGTGGCCCGGCAGTGTAGGCCAGATCGCGCCGAACCGTTGGCGATCTGTGAGAACATCGTAGCGGACGTGTTTGCAAACGCTGGACCGGACGATCACTAGAGGTGAATAACGATGCATAAGCGAGCCATGCTCCTCATCCTCCCCTTGCTGGCCATTGGCGCGATCGGCTGGCTGGCGCTGACCCAGTGGCGCGACGCGATGCCGGACTCGGCAGGCGATGCGGTCGTCGACGCCCGAACGCAGCAGGACGCGGTGCGCGAAGAGGAACTCGATCGGGCCGCCAAAGCCGCCGCAGTGGCGCTGATCGATGCCGAGAGCGCGGCGGTCGACGAGCCCGATGCGACGCGCGCCGAAGCCCCGCCGGGCTGGTCGCCTGCCGCCACCGCGGAACGCGCGCAGCCCGTGGCGCCGGACGGCTTCTCCATTGCCGACTCGCACGGCGAGATGCGAACGGCGCCGCTGGAAGCCGCCGCTGCCGAGGCGCGGCAAAGCGCTGTCGAGACCCACGCTTGGCTCGCAGGCCATGGCGGCGTCGAGGCGCTGGCGGAACAGGCGAAGGGAGCAGGCAGGGATTGGACCTTCGGCTGGCTTGGCGTTGCGCCGGAAGCCGACATCGGCGCCCTGACCGCACAGCTCGACAGCCTCGGCGCCACGGTGCTCGATCGCGCCGGCGGCCTCGTGCGCATGCGCCTGCCCGCCGACGCCGCGCGCCTGCAGCGCATCGCGGAACTGGACGGCGTGGCCGGCCTCGCCGCTACGCCCCAGGACCTGAAGGTGCCGCCCGCGCTGTTCGCCGAACTGGCGGCCGGTTCGCCACAGGATCGCCTGCCGGCGTTCGTCACCCTGATGGCGGATGACGCCGATGGCCGCTGGCGCCGGGCCCTCGAAGCCATGGGCGCCACCGTCGGTCTGTACGACCGCAGCATTCGCGTCTACGCCGCCAACATCCCCTACAACGCCCTGCGGCGCATCGCCAGCGCGGACTTCGTGCTCGCCGTGGAAGGCATCCGTCGCGTCAAGGCGACCCATGCCACTGCGATGCCGGCGGTCGGCGCGGATGCGGTGCGGATGTTCGACGCGAGCTCGCGGACGTTCTCCGGCATCGGCGGCACCGGCGTGCCGGTGGGCGTGCTCGACACCGGCTTCAACATCAACCACCGGGACCTCGCGACGCATCGGCGCAGCATCTGCGGCGGCAACTTCGCCGGCGGGCTCCTGTTCGGCGGCAGCGCGGACCTCTCCGATGAGGACCTGTGGGTCGACGTGATCGCGCATGGCAGCCACGTCGCCGGCACGATGTTCGGCAACGGCAGCGTGTTGCCACGCTTCGCCGGCGTCGCGCCGCTGGTGGAGGATGTCCGCATCGGCAAGGTGATCGCCGCCGACGGCCTCGCCACCGAGTTCAACATCTGGCGCGGCATGGACTACCTCGGCCAAGCGACGGCCTGCGGCCACGGCGAGCCGCTGAAGCCGCTGGTCGTCAATGCCAGCCTGGGTCTGGACGGCGTGGAGTGGGATGGCCGCACCGCCGCCGAACGCAAGCTGGACTCGGTGATCTGGAACGCGCGGCAGCTTTACGTCGTGGCCCAGGCGAACAGCGCGTTCTCCGCTTTCGGCAACTTCGCCGCGGCGAAGAACTCCCTGGCAGTCGGCGCATCGCACAACCGCGGCGACCTCGCCGAGTTCAGCAGCCACGGGCCGAGCGGCGACGGGCGGCTGCTGCCGCATCTGGTCGCGCCGGGCGTCGACATCGTCTCCGCCGCTGGCGACGGCTCGTATACGGGCTACATCATCCAAAGCGGTACCAGCATGGCCTCGCCGGCCGTTGCCGGGGTTGCGGCGCTGGTGATGGGCGCGGTGCCCGATCTGCACGGCCAGCCTGCCGCGGTGCGCGCGAGGCTGATGGCCAGCGCCATTCGCCCGGATGCCTTCCTCGACGACGCCCGCCGCTTCCCTACCCACAACGGCAACGGCCCCGGCACGCTGCAGCACCGCTACGGTCTCGGCAAGGTGTCCGCCCGCACCAGCGTCCTCGATCGCGATCAGGATGACGGCTGGGTGAGCGGCAGCGCGGTGCTGGACATGGAAGACGGCTACTACGGCTATCAGGACGTCGAAGTGCCGGAAGGGGCGAGCCGCCTGGACATCGTGATGACCTGGGACGAACGCCCCGCGGATGCCTTCGCGGGCACGCTGCTGAACGATCTGGACCTGTGGGTGGATCACGGCGCGGACTGCGGCGGCGCCTGCGGCGAGGGCGCCTCGCGCTCGTCGAGCGACAACGTGGAGTGGCTGATCCTGCGCGACCCGGCGCCGGGAACCTACCGCCTGAAGGTGATTCCGAGGTTCGCCCACGTCGATGCGCCGCGCGCCGCTTTGGCGTGGACGGTCATTCGCGGCCCGTCGACGCCGCAGCTCGCGGTCAGCGCGGACAGCGCCGTGACCGCGGAACCCGGCCGGCCGTTCGAGGTGCAGGCGACGGTGAGCGTCGATGGCTATGTGGCCGCCGGCACGGTGCTGCGCCTGGACTGCCGCGCCGATGCGGATTCGGCAGCGCCCGCGATCACGCGTCCCGGCGCGCCGGGCGGAACGGCCTGCAACGGCGTCGACATGATCGCGCTGCGCGCCAGCGACGCCGGCCGCGAGGACGGCCTCGAGCGGACGCTGCGGTTCGACTCCATGGACGGCATCGTGCTCGGCGAAGTCGCCGCCGGCGAAGAACAGACGCTGCGCCTGCTGTTCAACAAGCAGCCCGCGCCGACCCGCTTCCGCCTCTTCCTCACCGCTTCGGCGTGGAATGCGGACGGCGCATCCGCCGCCGTGGACATCACCGTCGGCGAACCCGACGCCGGCGCCCCGCCGGGTGCGGCCAGGCCCGGCAACGACAACTTCGCCAGCGCCGAGCGGCTCACCGGCACCAGCGGCGATGCCGAGTTCGACTTGCTGCTGGCCACCCCGGAACCGGGCGAGCCGGCGTTCGCTCCGGGTCTCCTGAATGACTTCGGCGGCCTTGCGAGCAGCCGCCGGCCGCGCTCGGTCTGGTACCGCTGGACGGCGCCCGCGACCGACACCTACCGCTTCACCGTCGCCAAGACTTCCCACGACGACATCGCCGACGATGTGCAGCTCGATCTCTTCGCGCTGGACCGTGCCACGGACGCTCTGGTGGCCATCGAGAGCACGGCAGCGAACAGCGGCGGCGGCATGGTGTTCGCCGCCACCCGGCGCCAGGCCTACGTCATCCGGGCGAGCATCGTGCCGGAGCGGCTCTATCTCTACGGCCAGCCGCCGAGCGATCTGGTATTCGGTCCCGTGAACAGCGGGCCCCGACCGCTGGACCACCACACGGGGCTGCAAGGCCCGCCCAAGGTGCATCGCCTGCTGGTGACGCCGCTGGCTCTGCATTGGAGCCGGGCGTCGCAGCCGCCGCACGACGACTTCGCGCTGGCCGCCGAACTGGACGGCATGAGCGGGACGCTGGAAGCCAGCAACCAGGGCGCGACCTTGCAGCGCGACGAACCGCTGACGCCCCTCTCGGGAACGGTCTGGCATCGCTGGACCGCGCCGCCGGGCAGCGCCGGCGACTGGACCTTCGCGGTGGACCGCCGCTACCTGAACGTAGCGGCGTTCACCGGCGAGGCGGTGGACGACATGCGCTTGGTGTCCGGCCTGCCAGCTCAGCAGGCGACCTTCCCGGTGCAGGAAGGCATGGAGTACCGCATTGCCGTCGCCGCCGGCACGGACCTCTCTGGCACGGAATACACGCTCTCCTGGGGTCCGGGCGAACGCATGGACGCCGGCAACGACGATCTCGCCGGCGCCGAGCCGGTGTTCGGCGTCCCAGCATCTCTCCACTTTGCCCTCGCCTCGCTGAACGATGCCACCGTCGAGCCGGGCGAGCCGGTGGAGAGCGGCGTTCGCACGCGTTGGTGGACGTGGCAGGCGCCGTTCACCGGGCGCTATACCTGGCGCGCCGACGCCGTTGGCGACGCCGTGCAGGTGGCGGTGTTCGAGATGGACGATGCAGGCGGTCTGATGCCCCTGGCGGGGAGCACGCCCGGCAGGCAGGCGATCGGCTTCTCCTTCCCGGCTACCGCCGGGCGCCAGTACGCGATCTCCGCCGGTGCGCCGCCCATCGACTCTCTGATGCCGAGCTTCTTCGGCCTCGTCGTCTTCGAGTGGGGCCCGTCGCCGAGCAACGACGATCTCGCCCATGCGGAGCAGCTGGACGGGGCCAGCGGCGCGGTCTTCGCCGACAACACCTACGCCACCATGGAAGCAGGCGAAATCGGCGGCTCGCTGGGCGACTCGTCGCTGTGGTGGACTTGGCAGACCGATCAGGGCGGCTGGTACCGCTTCGCGGCGGACGACATCGCCAAGGTCGCCGTCTACCGGATGCACGGCGACGGCTTGCACAACCTCGAGCTGGTGGCGACCAGCCGGTGGCTGCAGGAAGAGGCCGCGGTGTTCCGCGCCGAGGCCGGCGTCCGCTACGCCATCCGCGCCGGCACCAGCTACGTCGGCTTCCGATTCCCCTTCGAGCTGCGCTGGGAGGCGAATGGGCGGCCGAGCTGGCTCGGCTATCTCGGCAGCTATCGGGATGCCGACGTCGATGCCGATGGCAACCTGCTGGAACTCGTCGAGCCCGCACATCTGGCCTTCAACACCGATGGCAGCGAACTCTACGTCGCCACCGCCTACGGGCTGCAGGTGTTCTCCCGCGACGAACGCAGCGGGGCGCTCATGCACAGCCAGATGCTCGACGGCGTGTATCACGGGGCCATGCTGCTGTGGAGCGAGGTACACGATGCGCTGCTTGCCGGCGACTGCTCGGGCTGGCACAAGTACGCGGCCGTGGAGGGCGGTGGTCTCGAGTACGACACGCCGCTACTGGGCGCGGCGCCATGCGCCTCGTACTTCGGCGTGCCGCTGCCCGGCAGCAAGGCATTCACCGCGGCGCAGGGCGGAATCATCCACCTGGCGCTGACGCAGATCGGCATCGAAACCTACCGCTTCGACGGCGAGGACGCCTTGGAGCAGCTCGGCATCGTGCCGATCGAGGCGCTCAATGCCGCCGTGCTCGGCAGCGACGAGGCCTACCTCTACGCGGCGACGGGCAACGGCATCGTGGTCTTCGCCCACGATGCCGCGACCGGGGCGCTGGAACAGGTCGGCGGCGAAACGGGGGCCTACGGGGTTTCCGAGGACGGCATCGACGACGGCAACGGCGGCTTCGGCAACGGCGGCTACGGCGATGATCCGATCTTCGACCTGCTGGCTACCGACCAGCGCGGCCGCTATCTGTTCGGCATCACCGCGGACCGGGCTACGACCGCGTTCAGTCTGGCCGACCCGGCGGCCCCTGAGATGTTCGCGGACTTCCCCGCTTTCGGCGAGTTGCTGTTCCCAGGCTTCGGCGGCGGAACCAGCGGCTGCCATCTCGCAACGGTGCGGGAACGGACGCCGACGGTGGACGTGTTCTGCAACGACGCGGCATTCAGCATCCGCGTCCTGGCTGATCGGGGCGCGCTGCGCGCCGAGGATCACTTCCAGAACGGGGGCGTGGACCGCTTCGGGCGCCACATCCCAGCGCTGGCCTTGGGCGAGGGCATTGCGGCGAGTCCCGACGGGCGGCACATCTACGCATCGGACTTCAACGCCGTGCGAGTCTTCGAGCGGGCCGGGAGCCTGTAGGGCGCGGGGCGCGGCACGTCCGGGCGCCGCGCCCCGTCGAGGACTATTGCTCCAGCAGCGCCGTGAGCCTGGGCCGTGCGCCGAGCAGGTGTTCTGCGAGGGCCAGCTGGCCCTCGGCGCGGCGCAGGTTGGCGCCGCGGCGCGCGGTCTTGAAGTAGACGTCGCCGCGCAGGTGGTCGGTCAGGAAGCGCACGCCGAGCATGAAGCTCATATGGGCCGGCGCGGCAGCGAAGCGCTCCGCATCGTCGACAGGACCGTAGCCGCTGAGGAATCCGCGGCACAGCTCTTGGAGGCGCGCCAGGGACAGCGGGGCCGCAGCGCCCCCTTCCTCCGTGCCGGCGCAGACCGAGCGCGCGAGATCGCCGAAGTCCCACGCCGGGTCGCCCAGCATGAGGGTGTCGAGATCGATGATGGCCACCATGGCCGCGCGCGTCGGGTGGAACAGCAGGTTGTTCACCTTGCAGTCGCCGTGGATCACGCGCCGCGCATGGCTCGGCCCGAAGCAGCCGCGCAGCGCATCCACGTTGCGCCGCGCCGCGTCAGCGTCCGGGAGCGGCGGCGCGGCGTCGAACTGCGCGAGGTAGCGCGGCAGATCGTGGAAGCCGTCGATCACTGGGTCCAGCGCGCCAGAGAAGTCCCGGAAGCGCTGCAGAAAACCGCCGAAGGCGGTACCGGCCGCGGCCACCAGGGCATCCGGGAGCGCTTCGTAGTTGCGGGCCTCCAATCGCGGGAAGAGGCGCCACGCATCGCCGCTGTCGCCCTTGAGGAACGGCTCCCCGGCGGCGGTTGGAAGCGGCGCGACCAAGTACCGGCCGTCGTGGGCGATGGCCGCTTGCAGATTGCGCATCACCGCGCCGGGATCGGGGAAGACCGCGCCGTTGATGCGCTGCAGCACGAAGCCGTTGGCCGTCATCCAGGTGTCGTTGATGCGCCCGGCGTCGTGCGCTGTGAGCGGGCCGCGCGCTTCTGGCCACGCCGCGAGCGCCCGTTCAGCCTTCGAGAGCATAGGCGATGGGCAGGAGGTATTCGCCGAAGGGTCCGGCGAGCGCGGCGGGCGCCGCGTGCTCTTGGCCCGCAACCACCTCGGCGATGGTCGCGAGCGCCTCGGATGCCGGGCCGAGCTCCGCCAGCAGCTCGGGATGCGCCGCCAAAGCGTCTCGCTGGGCTCGCCAGCCGGCGATCCAGTCCTGCATCGGCGCGCCGGCGGCGAGGTCCGCCTCCGCTTGTCTGGATGCCAGGCTCTCGGGCGGAATCAGATCGACGATGCGGTTCAAGGGCGCGCCCGTGTCGTAGGGCCGCGCGTCGCTGCCGCGACCGATGCCGGACACCCGCCCCACGTAAGCCGCCTCGCCGAGCAGCCGCCGATACCACTTCACCGGCTCCAGCATCTCGATGAGAGGGGCCAGCGCCGGGTAGCGCTCGATGGCGGCGCGGTCCTCCGCGACGATGTCGATCTCTGCCAGCGCCCGGCGGCTGGCGGCCATGCGGTCGTAGAGATCGTCGCGCGCGGGCGCTCCCCAGAAGCGCTCCGCCAGCGCTGGCATGCGGCTCCACAGGCGCGTGTCCACCAGCTCGTCCGCGACCAGCTCGCTCCACAGGCACGCTTCGGCGCCGAGCAGCCTGCCTCGCGTTGCGGCGCGGGGCATTTCCGGGAAGCTCGCGAAACCTTGCATCCAGCGCAGGCCGTCGCGCACATGGCCGAGTCGCGGATGTTCCGTCATCGCCCGCTCGGCCGCCGCCAAGTCGCCGGACGGCTCGAACGCGCAATGCACGTCCGCGGGATAGAAGAGGTCCAGGTAGTAGGGCGCGGAGAGCACGCAGTCGAAGCCGGCGTCGAGCGCCGCATCGCGCGCATTCGCGCCGCGCCAGGCTTGGATCGCGCAGCCGCGCGGCAGCGTCGCGCTCAGCGCCTCGTCCCAGCCGATGGCGCGTCTGCCAAGGGATTCCACCATGCGCACCACGAGCATGTGGAAACGCGCCTGGGCACCGTGCCGCACCGCGACCGCCTCGTCGCCCCCGAAGTGCAGGAACTCATCCGGGAACACGGCCGCAAGCTCGGCGAACAAGCTGCGCACGGCGGCGAACACGGCTGGATTGTCCGGGTCCAGGCAACCATCGTGGACGGCGAAGCGCGTGCTCGGCCCAGTCGGCGGTACAGCGTCTGGCCAAGCCCACTCCGGGTGCGCCGCCAGCCAGCTGGTCGCATGGCCCGGCACATCGAGCTCCGGCACCACGCGAATACCGCGATCCGCGGCGTACCCCACCAGCTCTCGAAGCTCGGCGGCCGAATAGGCAGCCGCGCTGGCAAGTTCCGGGAAAGCCGTCGAACGAAAGCGAAAGCCCTGATCGTCGGTCAGATGAATGTGCAGCACGTTCAGCTTGTAGAACCACATGGCGTCGAGCGTGCGCCGCAGCGTCGCCAGCGAGATGAAGTGGCGCACGGTGTCGATCATCACGCCGCGCCACGGATAGTGCGGCTCGTCGCGGATCTCGGCGACCTCGAACGGCTTCTGGCCAAGCTGCGCCAATGTCGCCAGCGCCGCCAAGGCTCCCCATTCCGTATCCGCGCTGATGTGCGTGGTCTCCCCGATGGCGAGGCGGTAGGCGTAGGAATCGTCGAGTGCCGGGTGGGCTTTGGCGGGCTCGGCAACGGCGAAGCGCAGCCGCAGTCCCCATGCCGGCAGCCATTCGACCGCTTGCCGCAGCCGTTGCGAGCAATCGCCGAGAATCTGGTTCGGGCCGGCCGCGAACTGCCGCTCCGGCCCCGGCACGATGGCCCGAGGCCACGGCAGCAGCGCCGTCACAGGCTGCGGCGCCAGTGGATGATCTCGATCGCCGCGGCCGCCGCCTCGATGCCCTTGTTGAACTCGTCGTCCGCGGCGCGCGCCTCGGCCTGGGCGATGTCCGTCACCGGCAGCACTTCGTTGAGAATCGGCACGCCAGCAGCACGGGACACCTCGCCGAGCCCGCGCACGCACTCGTCCACGATCATCTCGAAGTGGTAGGTGTCCCCCTTGAGCACCACGCCGAGGCAGACGATGGCGTCCGGCGCATCGTCGTGCTGCACGAGCTGGCCCGCCGCATAGGGGAACTCGAAGGAGCCGGGCAGCGTGTGGACATCGATGCGATCCACGCCCTTGGCTTCCAGCACCGATTCGCACTTGGCGCGCAGCGATCCGACCACGTCCGCGTACCACTTCGAGCACAGGATGGCGACATGCGCCCCGCCTTCGAGCTGCGGCAGCGCGGCGATGTCGATGGCTTGCTGCATGGGTTTACTCCCGCGTCAGGCGCAGGCGCAGCCGCCCGCATTCGCGCGCAACGGCTGCGGGCGAGTCAGTGTGCCGTCTGGCGTGCTGCGGCGCGGTAGCTCTCGAACCGCTCGCGCGCGCCCTCGCCGATCAGCAGCATGGCCGGTACGACGAACAGGATGCCGGCGCTGCCGGCTATGAGGCCGCCGACGATGCTGACCACCAGCGGCGCATAGTTCGCCATCGCTTCCGACTTCATGTAAAGCACGGGGAGCAGCCCGACGACCGTGGTCAGCGTCGTCAGGAAGATCGGCCGGAAGCGTTCGCGAACGGCGCCGCCGATGGCGGCGATCGCCGGCAGCGAGGATTTCGCGCGCAGACTGTTGCTGCGGTCCATCAACAGCAGCGTGTCGTTGATGACGACTCCGAGCACGGCGATCAAGCCGAACACCGACGCCAGGGTCACGTCGTAGCCCAGCAGGAAGTGCGCCAGCACGGCGCCTGCGGCGGCGAGCGGCATCGCCGTGAGAATCACCAGCGGCTGCACGTAGCTGCGGAACTGCACTGCCATCAGCATGTACATGATGAGCAGCGCGACCGGCAGCGTATAGGCGAGCGGGCCGGTGGTCTGTTCGTCGTCCTCGGCGCCTGCGACGCTCCAGGCAGCGGCTAGCTCCGGATAGCGGTGCGCAAGCTCCGGCAGCCATTCGTCGACCTGCGCTTGGAGCTCGCGAGCGGTAATCGCCCTCGTGTCGAGGGAACAGCTGATTTCCACCGCCGGCAGGCCGTCGATGCGGGATAGCGTCTCCCAGTCCTGGGTCTCGACGACGCGCACCGCCACCGCCAGCGGGATGTCGCCGCCCATGGGCAGTTCGATGCGCTCGTCCGCCAGTTCGGCCAACCTGCCCCGGCGGTCTTCGGGATAGCGCACCATGACCTTGACCTCATCCCGGCCGCGCTGGATGCGCTGCACCTCGGTGCCGAAGAAGCGCCCATGGATCTGGGCGGCGAGTTCCGCGGCGGTCAGTCCGGCGGCCTGCCCGGCTGGCGTCAGTTCCAAGTCCAAGTGGCGCCGACCCGGCACCAGCGAGTCGTAGGCGTCGAGAACGCCCGGCGACGCCTTGATCAGCGCGATCAGTTCCGCGGCAGCCTGCGCCAGCGCTTCGGCGTCCGGGTGGACAAGGGCGATGCCGAAGTCGGCGCTGCCGGCCTCATTGGCGAACGCGGCGGAGTAGCGCAATCGCTCCACGCCGACGACGTCGCCGACGTTGCGTCGCCAGGCGCGGATCACTTCGTCGCTGCTGACGGAGCGTTTGGACTCGTCGCGCAGGCGCAAGGTCACCGTAGCGACATGGGTGGACCGACCGCCGCTGTCCGGGACGAGGCCGCGGTCCGCATGGTGCCCGACGACCGTGGCGATGCCGTTGATCGGGGCGCCGAGCTGCTCGTTGGTGAGCTTGGCGGCCGCCTCGAGCTGTCGCGCGCCGACGCGCGTGGCTTCGAGCGGCGTGCCCACCGGGTAGGTCAGATGGGCCTCGACCCGCCCAGTGGGGAACTGTTCTATTGCGCCGAAGCGCACGACGTTGCCCGCGAACAGGGCAACAGCGGCGACTACCACGAGGACTGCGATCACCAGCGTTGCGGCGGGACGACGGGTCGCCACGGCAACCGCGGGCACGGTCCACTCGTCGCGCATCCGGTCGATGGCACGCCGGACACGGGCCTGTATCGCCGCCAGCGGCCAGCGGCTCCAGGTGCCGCCGTGGGAGAGATGGGACGGCAGGATCAGGAACGCCTCAAGCAGCGAAACCGCCAGCACCAAGCCGGCAACGATCGGCAGGGAGTTCAGGACTTGGCCTACCACGCCGTAGGTGAACATCAGCGGCGCAAAGGCCAGGAACGTGGTCGCAACGCCCACCGCCACCGGCCAGAACACGCGCCGAGCGCCGACCACTGCGGCGTCCGGCGCCGCCAAGCCGCGCTCGCGCTCGGTGGCGATGCTCTCCCCGACCACCACCGCATCGTCCACGACGATGCCGATCATCATGATGAGTCCGTAGATCGTCACGAAGTTGAACGTCAGGTCGAATGCCGGGAACAGCACGATCGCGCCCATGAACGCCACCGGAAGGCCCACGGCCACCCACGTGGCCAGCCGGAAGTCGAACACCAGGGCCAGAATCACGAACACCAGCATGAGGCCCAGCGCACCGGTGCTGATGACCGCGTCGAGACGCGACGTCGCCTGTCGCGAACTGTCCTCCCAAACGGAAATCTCCGCCCCTGGCGGCGGGTTGTACCCGACCAGCATGGCGAGCACCTGCTGCGCGATATCCACCTCCGAGTCGCCATCGACCGTCGCCAGGGCCGTCACGAACACGGCCGGCACGCCATCGAGCTCGCTGTCGCCGGCGGCGTCCCCGAAGCCTTCGCGGACCTCGGCGACGTCGGCCACCGTGACCAGCGCGCCGCCGGGCGTTCCGAGCAGCACCACGTCCTCGAACTCCGCCGCCGTAAGGCGCCGGTCGTTGACCCGCATGACCAGACCGCCGGCGCGGGTGAAGAGCCGCCCGGAGGTCAGTTCCACGGACGATCCGCCCAGCGTCTCCGCGACCTCGCCGATCGTCAGCCCGTGCTCGCGCAACGCCTCCTCGTCCACCTCGATGGCGATCTCGCGGGCGGCCGCGAAATCCAGAGTCACATTGGTCACCGACGGCAGCTTCAGCATGTCTTCCCGGACCCGCTCGGCAGCCAGCCGCAGTGCATCCGGCGACAGTTCCGACGAGGCGACCGCCAGCGTGATCGCCGGCGTGTTGACGAACGTCGTGCCGACCGCGGGCTGCTCCGCGCCCAGCGGCGGGAAGCCCCCGATGCGGGCGACCGCGGTGCGGATATCGTTCTCCACCTCCGCGGTGTTGGCGAAGGCCTTCAGGTACACGGCCACGGAGCCAAACCCCGCGGAGGCTTGCGAAGACACTCGGCTGACGCCCGGGAGACCGATCAAGCGTTCCTCGATCCGCCGCGTGACGCTTTCCTCCACCTCGCTCGGACTCGCCCCCGGAAACGGCACCGTGACCTCGACGAACCTCGTGTCGATGGCCGGCATCAGTTCCACTTCGATTCTGGTTGCGGCCAGGAGGCCGCCCGCCAGTGCGAGCAGCATGAGCAGGTTGCCGGCCACCCGGCTGCGCACGAATGCGCGCACCACCGCGCCCATGGCGCGCGAACCCTGGCCGGTGTCCGAATCGTCCGCCAAGGTCATCCCTCGCCGCTATCAGCGACCGCCGTCACCGCAAGGCCGTCGCGCTCTCCCGGCACCGCGCCCAGAACCACGCCGTCGCGCACGTCGAACGCCGCCACGATCCAGCCCTGGTCCGTGTGGCCGAGCGTGCGCGGCGTCTGCCGTCGCAAGCGCCCGTCGTCCACGACCCACAAGCTGTCTCCGGCGCGATGCGCCTCGTCCGGCAGCAGGTAGGCGCCGTCGTACGCTGGCCCGCGCACGATCACCGCGGCAAAGGCGCCGGGCATCGGCAGCGACGCGTCGGCCTCGGTGAAGTCCAGCACCAGCGTGGACAGCCGTGTCTGCGGCGCCAGCACGGCGGAGACCTGCTTCACCGTTGCGGCGAAAGACCCTTCGGCGGTCATGACCGTCGCCGCCAGCCCGCGCGGGTCGCCGAGGTAGGCGAGGTCCGCCACCGAGATCGGCGCCGACACTTCCAAGCGCCCGTCGAACACCGTGGCCAGACCAGTCTCCATCCCGCCCCCCGCCGCGGCGAGCACCTGACCCACCGAAACAGCCGTGTCGATCACTCTGCCGTCGAAAGGCACCGACACGCGGGTTGCCTCCAACTGCCGCTCCGCCATTTTCACGTCCGCCTCGGCCGCTCGCACTTGCGCCTCGAAGTGCTCGATCCTGCCAAGCCGCTGCACCGCCGCCGGTACGTCCGCGCCGGGATTCCGACTTCGGTACTCCTCGGCGTTCAGCGCACCCCGATCCCTCTGCCAGCGCAGTTGTCCGCGCTCCGCCGCGAGCATCGCCCGCGTTCGTTCCAGCCAGATCTCCGCCTCTTCGGAGTCGATCGCCACCAGCGTCTCGCCGGCGCTGAACGTCCCGCCGGGGCGCAGCGACGGCGACACCGCCACCACCTCGCCCGCCGCGCGCGGCACCAGCGCGACCGGGTTGCGCGCATTCACTTCGCCGGTAAGCGAAACGGTCAGCGAATGGGTGCCCGGCGACGGCATCGACACCCGCACCGCCGGTGCGGCGTCGCTGCGCAACGTCTCCTCGTCCAGCGGCGGCAAACTCGGGGCGCGGGCGAAGTAGACGCCCAGGACCACCGCCGCCGCCAATACGCCGATCTGCGCCCAGCCGGCCCAGCCGCGAGACGTTTGCTCGGTCGATTCCGCCATCGCTCCTCACCCAGGTTCCGCGCCCTGCCTTCGAGCGTAGCACATGGCTGCCCGCATGGTTCGGCGGCGCGGACGACTACGGGGCCCGTGGCTGGCGGGCGCTACTCCGGCGTTAGGCGCAGCCGCAGCCGCCCGCATTCGGGCGCGAAACCGGCCTTCAGGAAGAACTCGCGTCCCGCATCCGGCGCATCGACCACGCGCCCGCCGCGCGACTCGGCGATGCCGATGGCATGGCCGAGCAGCCAGCGGCCGACACCGCAGCCGCGAAAGCTCGGGTACACGGCCAGCGCCTCGATCACGAATCGGCAGGCATCGACTTTGGCGAGCCGATAGGCGCCCGCCACCTCGCCGTCGGCCGTCTTGGCGATGCGCACATCGGCAAGGGCCGCGCCCTCGCCCACGAGGTCCTCCGGCACTTCGCCGGGGAACGGCGGATAGACCGTGACATCGCGGTAGCTGAACGCCATCAGCTCAGTTCGCCATTGTGTCTTCGCGGGATCGTCAGCGGATTGCCCTTCATGGCTCGGGCCTGTTCAGTCGCCGCTGTTGCTCCGCAGCTTCGGATCGACGTCGCCAAGCAGCGCATCAACCTTGGCTCGAACGGCGTCCGGCGCCCCCGCATCCAGCGAGACGCGCAGGTGGAAGCGCAAGTCGTGCCCGGCGCTGGCTGCAAGCAGGTCTGGCACGGCCTCGGCAAGATCCTGCAACCGCGACGCTTCGAGCTCGACCGTCGGGGCCGCGGCGGCTTCCGCTTTGGCGGGCCTGGCTTTGGGGAGCCTGACGCGCAAGCTGCCGGCTTGCGCAAACTGCATGGGGATATCGCCTCCGCCCTCTTCGGAACCCTCCGCGACTCGGTCCAACCAGCGGCTCGCTATCGCTGCCTCGATGCTCCTGCGTACCAGCCCCCAAGGAACCGGCGCTTGCCGCACTTCGGAAAGCGCCACCACGAACGTCGCTCCGTTGGCCTGTTCCGCCTTCCATGCATTGGGCAACTGTTCCGGCATCAGTTCCTGCGGCGGAATCAGCTCGGGCGGCACCCGCAGTTCCGCGTCCTTGTCGATCACGCCGATGCCCGGCTCTTCCAGCCAGCAAGAGGCCGGCCCATTGGTGACCCAAACGATGCCCATCTCCACGGCCCGGGCAACCGCACGGAACAACGCAGCTTCCTCGCAACGCGGAACGGGCTGATGGTCTTCGTAGCCGCCGCGGTCGATAGAGACCGTGTGGTCGCCAGAGAAGTACCCGAGCAGCTTGGCGACGGGTAGGCGTCCCTCATGCCAGAGCGACGGCAGAACACCCGGTGCAATCAGAGTCTCTGGCACTGCTTCGAGCTCGGCGCACTGCGGCAGAACGACTTCGAGAAGGTCGTCCCCTTGGGCTTCGCTCGCGACGGGTTCGTGCCACCACGTCTGGGCCGAGCCATCGGGCCGCGAGCGACGGGCGACGAACAAGCCGCGCTCGACGCCTTGCAGCACGGTGTCGCGGAGGATTCTCGGATGCAGCAGCTTCGGCAGCCTTGGATTGCGGGCGAACGCCACAGCGAGATCCGTCACGCGCCGCGCATCTTCGTCCTCCCGCCATACCTCGTAGGGCCCGCCCGGCAGCAGCGCCTCGGCGTCGATGGCGGTCTCCTTGATGCGCGACCGGTCATCGTTCTTCACCTCCGGGAACAGCGGCCCCGCACTCGCCCGCAGCTTGAACGCTTGCACATCGCTCGTTTCGCCGACGGTGACCACGATGCAGTAGCCCTGCCGGATGATGTCCGGCAATCGCTGGCGGGCCTCTTGCAGATTGCGGCGCAGGCGCTCGCTTCGCAGCGGGTCCACATCCTGCTGCCGGAGTTGCCGTTCGACATCCTCCCAGCCAAGCAGCGACCGCACCGCGGTCTGCATCACCTCCAGGCCATCGCGAGACGGTACGGCCAGCACCAATGCGTTGCGGTTCACGCGCGGCCGATCCGGGCTGCTCGCTTCCTCGATGAAGCGCTTGGCCAGGCGGCTCGGTTTGCCGGAATCCGACACCGAATCCGGCCCCAGGATCACGTAGTGGAAGTCCCCATCGTCGGCCACGTCCCGCGGCGACGCTGGCAGGAGGTGCAGCTTGGCGCCGGCTGCCGACGCGCCGCCATCGAGAGCACTGCGGACGCTGCGGATGCCCTCTAGCAGTCGCCCTTCTACGTCCGGGCCGGAAACGCGCTCGCGGCAGGCCTCGTCGTGCATCTGCCGCAGATTCGGGCGGTTGCCGAGCCGCCAGGACTTCGGCAGCTCCTGCATGTCCCCGGTGCCGCCATCTTCGTCGTCAAGGAACCACGAAACATCGCGCCAGCGCTTGAGACCCTTCTCCATTTCGATGGGGTCGGGCGCGGCGCTGCCGGCAAGACGCAGCAGTTCCGGCGTATTGGCCTTGCCGCCGATGGGCTGCGAGTGCAGGAAGACGGCGAGGACAGCCTGTTCCACCTCGCGGCACGGCGCCAGCGCGGCATGTTCATTCTGCACATCGTGGGCCCTCGCCAGTTCCGCTTCCAGCAGCCGGGACCAGTTCGATGAGTGGCCCGTGTCTGCAGCATCCGCGATGCGGGCGAGCTCGGTCACCGCATCGGACACGTTGGTCTCGCCCGGCGCCGCCAGCAAGGCGGCCGGCCCGATCAGCGGATTGCCGTCCCAACCCTCCGCTTCCCGCAGCGCGATCGCGAGCGTGCGCAGGATGCCCCGCGTGCGTTGAAACCCGTCCAACTGCGTCCAACGGCTGTAGAACACCTCCGTGAGGTCGGGATGGAAGGGGAAGCTCGCGAGGAACCGCTGCTCCGTTGCGGCACGTTCCTTGGCGGTGGTCTCGTCGAGCTTGGCAAGGCCGCGCACTGCGCCGATGACGTGTGATCGGTAGGCACTCTCATCGCCGAGGCCATCCGGCATGAAGAAGCGCCGCCGAAGCACTTCCGCGACATCTTCCCTCTGCACCGGCTGCACGCCTTGTTCGCTTTGCCGGTGGAACACGGCGGAGAGTTGCTGCACCAGCCGGCCGCCAAGGTCGCCTTGCTGCTTGGCGGGGTCCGTCGCGAGTAGCGAGGCGACGATGGCGGCGCTGTCCACCTTGGCGACGGCTTGGGTGAGGTACTGGAAGAAGTCCACGATGCGCTCGCGCCAAACGTCGTCGAGGCCCGCCTTCTCGCGGGCGTACATCAGAACCTCGTCGATGAGCACCAGTGTCGCCAAGCCTTCCTGCCCGGGCGCTTCGAGGAGCTTGGTGAGGAGCGGTTCTGCCGGCGGCGTGTCGCGCTCCTCGGGCTTGCCATCGGCATGGATCGCCGAGAGGCCTTCCTCGCCAGCGAGCTGGTAGGCCAGCACGCTCCAAGGGTGGCGCAGCGTGCGAAGCTGGCCGGTCGGGGCACGCACATCCTCGATGCCCTTCTCGACGTCGATCTTGTCGAAGCACAGCGTCGCAATGCGGGCCGCGGGGAGATCCGCGCCCACATGCTCGCGAAACTCGCGCACAGCTGGTACGGCTGGGAGGGCTGACGGGTCCTTGAACAGGTGGTACAGGGCGATGAGCGTATGCGTCTTGCCCCCGCCGTAGGTGAGTTCCAGCTGCCGGACCGCCTTATCGCTCCGCCCCGCCAGCCGAGTGGCGACATCCTTGACCAGCTCGCGCTGCGCCAGGGTGGGGAACGTGAGCGCGAAGAACTGCGCCGGGTCCTCGTAGACGAGCCGCTTGCCGCGAGCGAGGGTCACCTCGTGGAGGTCCGCGGCGAACTCCGCGAGCGTCAGTTCGCCGCTCCTGAGCTCGTCCTTGAGGCGGACGAAGTGGTGCCAGGGCTTGATGGTGGTCATGTGCCGCGCGACGTGGAACGTACCGGCGAGAGTATGCCGAAGTTCGCGCGATCAATGGGCGTCAGCTCGCTGCGAGTCGCTCACGCGCGCATCTTCGCCACGACTGCATTGGCCCTCGTGCCCACCGGGACGACTTTCGTCTCGCTGTGGCACAATCCGAAGTGCGTCCTGGCGTCGTGCGTTGCGGGACCGCCAACCGCCCAGCAAGAAGGCCCGCACATGGAAGTCGACATCCAACCCTTGACAGCTCGAGACCTCGCGGGCGTGGACACGCTGATGAAGCGCAACGCCAAGACGCTCGGCTTCCTCGCCCGTCCAGCGCTTCTCGAGCACCTGAACAAGGGCACTGTGATCGGGGCGACGACTTCTGACGGCGCACTCGGCGCCTATCTGCTCTACGCGAGCTACCCCAAGTACATCCGAATAGTGCATCTGTGCGTGGATGAACGGCTCCGCCGCAGGAGAATCGCCGAGCGCCTCTTCGAGACGCTACGGGGGGCGACCACCACGCAGCATGAGATCCGGCTCAACTGCCGGCGAGACTACCCCGCTCGCCACCTTTGGCCCAAGCTGGGGTTCGTCCCCATCGGCGAGAAACGCGGGCGGGCAGAGAGCGGGAGCATCTTGACGATTTGGAAGCATCGGCTCCGGGACCCCGACCAGCTGGATATCTTCGTCGACGAGGCAAGCGACTCGCTCGACGTGGTGATCGACGCTCACATTCTCTTTCACTTGGGTGCGCCGGTAGACAACAAGACGGCGCCCGCCCACCAACTCTTGTCGGATTTCCTGGTTGGCACGATCCGCCTCTGCGTCACCGATGAGCACTTCCAGGAGATCGACAGGAGCTCCGACGACGCTGTTCGGGCAGCCTCCCGAGCCAGCGCCCATAGGATGCATCGGCTGACCAGCAACCCTGATGAAGCTGATCGTCATCGCATGGCGCTGAGCGCTGTCCTGTCCAACCGGACAGTCTCTGACCGGTCCGACATCGCGCACATCGCCAACACAGCGGCGTCGGTGGCCAGCGTTTTCGTCACTGAGGATCGCCGCCTGCTCAGGCACGCTGAAGAGATTCGAGCCGTTTCCGGAGTGCGGGTCCTCGACCCGACTGCCCTCATCGTTGAGCTCCATGCTTCCGCTGAGCCTGAGGCGTACGTCCAATCCCGGGTCTCGGGCGTGGACGTCAGATGGGAACGACTAGGGGCAGACGACGTAGCGGAGGTCTGCGAGCGCTTCGCGACCCACGGCGAGACCGTTGGTCGATTCCGCGAAACGCTCAACCCTCTCATCGCCCAACCGGAGCGCTACAACGCTCAGCTGCTGAGGTCCCAAGGTGGGATGCACGCGCTGCGAGTCTTGGAACAGTCTTCAGACCGGCTGTCCGTTGCCCTTGCGCGGTTGGCCCGCACCCAGGGCCAGACGTTCTATGCGGACTTCGTGGCCGCCGACACGATCAGACGCGCTGTGTTTGGACGCCTGCGACTCGTTGAAGCTCGCGAGCGTCAGCTGGCGCCCGAGCTGGTCTCCTCGTTCCTGAAGGCTGGCTTCGTCTTGGGCGAGAACCGGATGCTCGGCAGGCTTTGCGTTCCCCGGGCCACCACCAAGGAAGAGATCGTAAGCCTCGCCGGCGCGTTGATCCCCTACGCCGCTGGTCAGTTGGCTCCCCTCTCGCCGGCGGTCCTGGTGCGGCATTGCTTTCCGACCCGGATGCTAGGCGACACCGAGAACCTGTATGTCGTACCCATCCGCCCCCAGTACGCGATGCAGCTATTCGACGTTGCCAGCTCCGGCGACGACCTCTTCGGCGTTGCGCAGCAGACCCTGATGCGCTCCGAGAACGTCTACTATCGTGCCCGTACCGCCCAGAGGATGATCCAAGCCCCAGGGCGCGTCCTGTGGTATGCAAGCTCACCAAGGAGCGAGATCATGGGCGTTTCCCACCTTGATGAGGTGGACATCGGCACGCCGAAGGACCTCTTCAGGCAATACCGAAAGCTCGGTGTGTTGGACTGGCCGGACGTCTTCGAGATGTGCAAGAAGGACCCTTCCAAGGAGATCATGTGCCTACGATTCTCGCAGACGTTTCCCTTCCCAGAACCGGTCACTCTTGAGCAACTCCGGGCTATGGAGGGGCGGCCACACGTTGCACCCCAGTCGCCCAGGAAGATCTGCGCCAGCTTGTACGGCAGCATTTTCGACGCCGGACTCGGCGGGGCACACAATGAGTGTTGACTCGCTGGTGCTTTCGCTGCGCCCTGCCTTTGCGGACCTCATCTTCGACGGTTCTAAGCGCGCGGAACTCCGTCGCCGCTTCGTGGAGGGCGCCGAGGACTTCGACGTCTTCGTCTACGTGACCAGTCCGGTGCGCGAGCTACGCGGCGGCTTTCGCGTCGAGCGGGTCTGGAAGGGGGCACCGGCAGACCTGTGGCAGAAGGTGAAAGACATAGCGGGAGTTGCCAAGGGGGAGTTCGATGCCTACTACAGAGGGAAGGATGTCGCCTACGCGCTGAAGATCACGGATGTGTGGCAGTTCGAGTCGCCGAGGAACCTGGCGGCATTGAGAGCGCAGTTCGGAGACTTCGTCGTGCCTCAGTCATGGCGGTATGCGAAGGGTGGGGAGGTTGGTTGGCTTCAGCAGCAACCGAAGGTCTCAGTACGTCGATGACGCGGGGAACAGCACCCGAGCGATACGCACGGTCAGGCGGCACCATGGCGGACGCTCAGGCATGGGAGCCGGACGCTCACGTGGCTGGGAACCAACTTGCGAGAGTGTCCTTGAACTTTCCGAACGCAGGGCACTGGCACCTGCGCAATGACACCTTCTCGGCGAGCCGGCGGAACATGACCGGCGATGGAGGAGTTCTTGTTTGCCGCAGCACCTGCTTCATGGCCTGCTTCGGATCAGGCGGCTTCGGGGCGCCCTGCGGCCACAGGCCAGCGCTGCGAAGGCTCCGCTGCAACGCAGCGTAGTCGCCCTGCGCGTGCAAGACTCTCGCCACCTCGGTCGAGCCGCTCCACACCCACTGCTCGATTTCGGGGTCTATGACCACCGCCTTGGCTGTGCCTTCCCAGCCGTTGCGCGAGAGGTCTCGTTCCACTTGGTCTTCGATGGCGGTCCGGGACTCGGTCTCGCGCCCGCATCCATGCCTGTCGAACACGACGATGGCGTGTCGGTAGGCGGACGCCTCTCGGCGCAGGTATTCGACCGCGTGGGCTCGGCAACGCCCATCGCGGGGCCGGACCGGCAGGATGTCGAACTCGACGGGGCGGATGCCGAGGCTCGTCTGGCGCGACTGCAGCAAGGCGCGCATCGTCTCGGCGATGTCGTTGTCGGCGACCAGAACGACGAGATCGCGCATCGAGTATCGGCGGTCAGTCCCGCACGCCGGACGCAAGGAGAAGCTCCGGGCCGATGGCGCTGCGCCAAGAGGCCAGCTCCAGCGCGTCCTCGCCCGGTGTGACCTCGGTGCCGCGAGGCGTGGCAGAGAAGCACAGGATTTCGTTCAGCTCCGCGCAGCGAAGCAGCGCCGGGGAATGCGTGGCCACGAACACGTTGGCATCGTACACCGAGCTCAGCGATTGGTATGCCGTCTCGACCGCGAGGGGATGGATGCCATTCTCAGGCTCTTCCAGCAGGCAAGTGGCTGGGGCCTCGGGCAGGTATGCGATCAATGTCAAGGCGAGCAGGCGCAAAGTACCTTCGGAAACCGCCCAGGAAGGCACCTCCACTCCATTGCGGAAGCGGACCAGTAGGTAGGCGTGGCGATCTTCTGGTCGCTCGACGACCCGCACGCCGTCGAACGCTCGCAGGCCAATACGCAAATGGGACAGCCAAGCCTCGAAGAGCGCGTTGTCCGCCTTCTGCAGTAGTTCGACCATCCAAGGCAGGCTGGCGCCGCCTTCCTCCCGGACATCGCCCCGCAGGCGCGGTGGCGAGGGCTCGCGGAGTTGATGCCCGACTAGCTGGACGGAGGTGACGTCGCTGAGCGTCTTCTTGACATGGGTACTCGCCGGAAAAGCGGTCTCCTGTGGCCACGGCAGGTTGTGCATCATGGACTTGCTCTCACTGTAGCCGATGCGTGGCCATTCCTCGAATGGCAGATTCTCGGACAGAGACCCTTCGAACTGGAAGCAGGTCGTGTCGGACCCGTACCGCGAGAAGATCATTTGATCCGCGTCTCTCGGCGTGACCAATGTACTCTGTGGGCGCGGAACCGACGCACTTGATCGCGCATCCTTGGTAGCAGACGTCAACAACCCCTGCTCGCGTTCGACCTTCACGCCCCGTTCACCCTCGCCGACCACCAACTCGTAGCGGTAACGCTGACCAGCAGCAGCCGTGCGTCCAAGGACAGCCAACGGCAACTCGAACTCCACAGCGAGCTCGAATGCCAGGTCGGACCTAGGGCGACCCCAGATGAGGTCTTGGAAGTTCTTCGTCCGCTTGGTAATGGCGTAAACAAGACCGTCTGACACGAAGTCGCTGAGGAACGCCAAGACATCCATGAAGGCCGTTTTGCCGGCGCCGTTAGGGCCGATCAGGAGGTGGAACTCGCCGTCGAGTTCGACATCGACGTCGCGTAGGCAGCGGAAATTCTTGGCTTGGATCCGGCGAAGCATCGGCAGAGTCTATACCAGACGTCCCGTCTGGCGGGCCCGCGGGCCGGCGTGGGCGGCTAGGTGGTTTTGGATGTACTCCAAGGTGGCGCGTTCGTCGCCCTCGGCGAGCTCGATGACGGCTTGGATCACGCGGGCGAAGAGGTCTTGGCTCCATAGGGCCTGATTCTCGAGGTAGGCGTCTACGCGGCTGAGTTGGCCGGACTTCCAGAGGCGCATGAGGCGGTGGACGCGGTCGATGAGGGGTGGGGGTTGGCCGTCCGAGGTAGGGTCGCCGAGGTCCTTGGCGCGGCGGCGGTCCCAGGGCTTGAGGCGGACTTCGCTGCCCTTGGTCTCGGGCTCTGGCGGGGCATCGTCATCGGCGGGCTGGGTGGACTTGCCACCCCGAATGAGGAGATCGAGGCGGCCGGCGAGGTCGCTGTCGGCTAGGTTGCAGGAGACGGCGTAGAGGATGCACGCGCCAGCGGGGGCGGGGCCGAGGCCGAAGTCGTTGCGGTGCAGTAGGTAGTAGGTGGTGGGGTCGTCCAGTTCGGTGGAGTCGTTGTCCTCGTCGCCGAAGAGGCGCTTGACCACGAAGGCGGCGACCATGCGGCGCACTTGGCGGAGGAAGTTGGCTACGGTGAGCTGTTCGCCGGGGGCGTCGCTGCGTTTGACGACTGGGTGGCGGCTGAACGCTTCGAGGGCGGGGCCGGTGGCGGCCCACACGAAGTCCGGGCCGCGGATGCCGGCGTCCCAGAAGTCGCGGAGCTGCTGGGTGATGTTGGCCTGCATGTCGGCGAGCACGCGGTTGTCCCAGCCGGGCCGTGCCGTCCTCGGGCGCTTCTTGCAGACCAGCCAGATGGACGAGGCGAGCGCCGCCGAGCCGAGGGAACGCTGGCGGTTCTGCATCTCGGTCTGGATGGGCCATGAGGCATCGACCACGAAGCCGGCGCGGATGAGGGCTGAGACCAGCGTCTCCCAAGCGTCCGGCGACTTGTTGGCGAAGACGATCACCAAACGGCCGTCGTCGCGCAGGGCATCGTGGAAGCGCGAGAACGCCCGCGCCATGCCGTCTTCGTAGTTGCGCTTGGATGCTTGGCTGTCGCCGCCGAACCGGGCGGCATCGTCGATCAGTTCGCCATCGCCTTCTTCGCTGTCCCACTTCGGGCCTAGGGAGGGGGCGAACACCGCATCCGTCTCCGGCGAGAGGCCGTGCAGGACGCGGCGCAGCCAGACGTAGAAGAAGTCCATCAGGTCGGAGTAGGGGATAGCGTCGTAGTAGGGGGGATCCGTGCAGATCAGGTCGATGTCCCTCGCTAGAGGACCCACCGCGCTCTGCACCTTGATAGTGGGGCTGGGCGCAGGGCCGATTCGTTGTGCGTGGTCTAGGTAGCGTGCAACCCAGTCGAGCATCGCCGCGAAGCCGCCCGATGTTCGGGACATCGGATTAACCTCACAGTAGTCCCACACCATCGGCAGCGCGAAACGGGCAAACGTGTCCCGGAGCTTCTCTCCTCCGTTGTGCCACGAGCAGATTGCGCTGCTGTAATCCGCGAGCTTGCTAATCGCGCACGCGAGATAGGAGGAAATGGCTTCACGCGATGCACCGCCCCGGGCGTCGATCTGGTGCTCACAAGCACGAGCCTCATTCGCGAAAGTAGCGAGAGCGAGCAGTTGTCGGTTCGTGAAGAGCTTGCGCCAGGTGTCGAAGCCGTAGCGCGGGATGCGCATTCCCAGGCTCTGCTCGCTCGGCGTTGGTTCGTTTGGCAAGCCAAAAGGTATGTCCGCGAATGCTGCCGCCAGCGCTTCATCGTCAACTCGTGCGGCTTGTATTTCGGCCTCGGTAGGCAGTCGGTACTCCTTGCCGGATTGCCCGTCCACCACCACCGCTGTCATCCGGCTACCGAGCCGGCCGGCACGCCCAGCCGCCCGTAGGTCGGCCATCGTCGCCGTGAGGCCGCAGGATGGGCAGGTGGCGCCGCTGCCGGACATCGTGCCCGATGCATCCGCGTCCTTTGGCAGCCCGGCTTCGATCTCGAAGTCCACGCGGTCCTCCGCGGGCACGATCACGAGCCTAACCCGTTTGCTTCCCTTGCGGCACAGCCACCGCGTCTTGAGAAGCGGGATTTCCTTGCGGCACCCCGGGCAGGCGACGGTCCGAGCCCACAGATAGGCGACCGTCGGCTTGGCCACCCAGCGCGGGTTGCGCTTGTCCTTGAGATACGCCGCCCCGAACTCGCGGTTGAGTTCGTCTGTGGCCACCACGCCATCGGCATCCGGCTCCAGCAGTTGAGCCTGCCTTGCGGGGATGTCGGCCTGCAGTTCGTTCGAGGGTGACCCTCGCCCCTTGCCGAGCACGGGCTCGAACTCGGCGTAAGTGGGATACCTATGCGCCAGAGAACGCTGTGCGCGACGCAGCACTTCCCGGCCCCAGGCGCGGAAGTGCCAAGCGAAAGGCGCGTCCACGCTCGGCCTCAGCTCCATCAGGCCCTGCCCGCCCCCGTCTGCCTGTTCGCCATCGGGGGAAAACCCGAATGCTGCCAGTCCTGCCCGCACAGCCCCCGGCGTCTTGGCGCCCTTCGCCTTCACATACGCCGTCATCAACTCGCGATCTTGCAGCGCGAATGCCGGCAGCGGTCGCGTTTGCCCCGCGAGCAGGTGCGGGTAGTGCAGCGTGCAGCGCAGGATGAACCAGGCCACCGGGTTGATGTCCGACGCCACCACTTCGCAGCCGAGCCGCATCGCTTCCAGCGGAATCGCCCCGCCGCCCGCAAACGGATCGAGCACCCGCGGCGCACGTCCGCCGAACGCCCGCCGGATCTCCTCCCGGAAGAACCCGAGCCCGCTCTCGGCGGTCTGGTTGCTCTCGCGACCCCAGTGCAGGATGCCGCCGCGGGTTTCCTCCTTCAGCCGCCCGTCGTCCGTGCGGACCTCCACCACCTCGCCGCCGATCCGTCGCACCCAGCTCCCGCCGCGCCCGGGTGTTGCCGGGGTCCGGCAGCAAGGTCGCCAAGAGCGCCGCCCGACTCGCCGCCAACGGCCGCCGCGCCGGCCAGATGTGCAACGTGGAAATGTGCCCATGCCGGACGTTCTTCTCATGCACGGCATCCAGAGACGCCTGCTTGAGCGGGAAGTCCGCTTCGATGAGGCGGCGGTCGCTCATGGAATGACGAGCGTACCTCTCGCAACTTGGATCGGCTCCATGCCGTATTCGCTCCACTTCTCCTCGATGTACTTGAGGAGTCCCTCGATAGGCACACGGCCGCAAATGGGTAGCAGCTCCTTTTCCGCTTTCGTAAGGAGGATACGACCAATGTCAAGCTGGTGATTCCCCTTACGGCCGAGATCCACAGCGCGGTAATCGCCGAAGTAGCCTAGGTACAGCATGTCGTTGTTTAGTTGAGAATACCGATAGCCAGACGCCTGATAGGAAAGCAGCCCGAGGCTTTCAAGAGAGCTCAAGCTCGTGAACGAAATCCCATGGCGTGCGTAGATGTCGTCTCGCTCATCCAACACAAGTGGAAAGAAGTCGATTTCAGTGACATCCGTCCAGCAGAAGCCACATAGCGTTGTGAAGAGTTCAGCGTCGGTCCTGTCCAAGTCCCCGACAACATTCAGGGTTTTCCGTGAGAACGTACCGGGCTTGCTCGCTTCTCTGGCCAAGATGCTGGACCAGACGTCCTGCATGTCCTCGTCGGTGACAAGACGAGATTTGTCAAAGAAATTCGCGATCCAGTCTCGGCCCATCGAGCCAGGGTCGGCATCCTCCGCGAGCCGCGCTATCGCTTTCTCGGTGAGGCTTTCGATGTTCAGCTGCTTCTGGGCCTCTTCGTCTATCCAACGTCGGACTGCCCTTCGGTGTACATCGGTGATGCGGACCTCAGCCTCAGCGGCAACGACGGCGGCGTCTGCCTTCGCCTTGGCGAGCCTTCGTACATGGTGAGGCTCGTACACGACACCGATGGCGTCGGAAATCTTGTTGATCAGTGCGGTCGCGGGCTTGGAAAGGCCCACCAGGTCAATCGAGGCCATGTGCTTCTAGCTCCTCGAGCGCATGTGCGCTGGCGATTGGCGGAGGAGTTCCTCGTAGCATCGCGTTGATACCGCTTCCGCGAAGTCGCAGGGGAGCGCGTTCCCCACGACATTGCAGACATGCTCCATGTAGGGGACGTCGAACTTGTAGCCGGATGGGAACGTCTGCAGCAAGGCCGCCTCTCGCACGGAGATCGTCCGGGCGGCCTCCGGGTGTCCGAAGCGCCCCTTGCTGAACGTGGTGCAGCCAGCAGTGATGGTCGGCGCTGGGCTGTCCCAGCTCATGCGGCCGTAGACGTTTGTGAAGCCTCGGTAGTCACCCTGGTGGCAGGCTGGGCGAAGTTCGGCAGGGATCGACGGCCAAGTCTTGCCAGCCTCCGCGGCTTCGATGCGCTTTCGGTTGGTCGGCGACAGGGTGCGCACGATGTGCCAATCCGTGCGTTCGAGGGGACCGCGCTTCTTGGCTGCGGTCAGTTCGACCGGTTCGTCGGTGTGGCCGATGGCGTCGCGCACCGTGCGCCATGCCGAACGACCGTCGCTGCCATTCTTGGCGTGTGTCGGGGGCGGGAGGTCGATCTTGAACCCGCGGCCGCCAAGCAGCACCAAGCGCCGTCGGAACTGGGGTACGCCGTAGTCGGCGACTTCCAGCACGCCGTCCGTTAGCTTGTAGCCCAGCCCTTCGAGCTGAGCCTTGAGGTCTGCGTACCGGCCGGCTCCCTTCTGCGTCAGCCCGGGGACGTTCTCCATCATGATCGCGCGGGGCCGAATCTCCTCTGCGAGGCGGGACATCTCGAAGATCAGCGCATTGCGCGGATCGTCGCGGCGGTACTTGGCGGTCAGGCTGGTGAAGCCTTGGCACGGCGGGCAGCCGGCCAGCAGATCGATCTCCTTCGTGCCGGCAGCGCTCAGCAGGTCCGCCCCGGAGACCCTCTGGATGTCTTGCTTCAGGCAGCGCACCTCCGGGTGGTTGGCCTTGTACGTCGCATAGGCGTGCTGCTCGATCTCGACGGCAGCGAGGACCTTGAACCCGGCGCGCTCCAGCCCGACCGTCAGCCCGCCGCCGCCAGCGAACACGTCGATGGCGGTGAGGCTCATGGCCCGTTCGCCTCCGTGCGCACAGTGTTCGTGCGTTGTCGTTCAGCCTCGTCCAGGAAGTCTTGGTGAACTTCCTGGGTCCTGGCCAAGAAGACGGCCCAGTCGATGTGGGACATCCGACCGTTGGCTAGGTAGAGCTCCAACGTGTCATGCAGCGGGCCCTCGACAGCGAGGTGGTCGCAAACCAAGGTGATGTGGAAGCCCCGGAACCACTGGCGGAACAGTTCGTGGCTTGGATCGTTGAGGAAGGCGTCCATGCACTCGTGGTAGGTGCGAATCCGGGCCATCTCGTCGTTCGACAACCTGTGGCCGGGACGCTTGATCTCAAGGATCTGGAGCAAGCCCTCTTGGCTGGAGAGCACGAAGTCTGGCCGCCGCGCTGGGTCTTGGAAGTTCAAGAGCTGAATGGGCTGCCCCGTCTGCTCCTCGTAGTACGTCTCGAACTCTCTGCGCAATGTGCTGAGGGACTGATTGGCGGTCACTGGCGCCCACTCGGGGTTGATGAGCCAAGGTGCCTCCTCAATGAGGCGCTGGAGGCTGGCTTCGTCGGTGTGGTCGCCGTCCTTCAGTACGTCCAGCCGCTCGATTACCTTCAGACGGTCTTCGGCGATGCGTCCGAAGGACGAGAGTTCAGCGATGCGCGCTGTGCGCAGGAACTCTCCTAGGGCGGTGATGGGCGTATCGGCGCTCTCGACCGCGCTGCGCATCATCTCGTCAAGGGTGATGTGCGGGGCGAGCGTGATGCTGAGATCCACTAAGGCATCCACCACCCCCTCCTCCTCGGCTTCCGGGCGGCTGATCGTGCGTCCGAAGGTCTTGGCGATGTCGAGGGCATGGGCGCGGATGCCCTGCTGCTCCTCGGTTGGGAAGCTGTCCCTCACGCGCTGTTCTACGTTGCCTGTCTCTAGGAACAGATCGAGAGTGGCTTTGCGCATGGGGTCCCGAGACAAGGTGCCGATGCGGCGGACGATGTCTTGGCCCCAGTCTTGGAAGGCGCTTGCCAGATCGTCGGACCAGAGGATGTCGCGGCGGTCCGTCTGAATCAGGTCCTCTTCCTCGTCCAGCCAGTCGGCGTGCAGTTCCCCAATCAGGTAGGAGCGGACGTTGTGCTCGCCGGTGAAGCCGGCCTTGCGGTTGAAGACGGACGTCTGCGCTGCGATCTTGCCGCGGCAGTAGATGCGGACGCCCGCCATGAGGTCGTCGCGGTACGGCTGCCGGGAGTACGCCATCCAGCCTGTGACGGGATGGAGGGTGCCCTCGTGCTCGAATCCGGCCTGTGCATCGGCGTAGTCGTTACCGTCCGGCCCGAGCACAGTTCCATCCTCGCGGAAGTTCAACCTCGTATTCGGCATGACCTGCACGTCAAACCGGCCAACGGTCACCGGCGGAGCGTTGGCCTGGGTGTTGTCGGCCAAGTCGATCTGCCAGCTCGGGGATTGGATGCCGAAGCGCTGTGCGATCTGCCGGGAGAGGACGTCCACGGCGGGCACGCGCCGGAAGTTGAAATCCAGCAAGGTGATCGTCGTGCCCGTCGCCGGGCTCAGCGACTCGTCGTCTTCTCCGCGGCCTGGCAGATACCTCGTGTCGGGCTCGTCGTCGACTGCGAGGATGTCCTTGTAGTTCATGACGATGTGCGAGGTCAGGTAGCCCTGCTCCGAGCGGCCGCGATCCTCCCGCATGACGAGTTCTCCACCAGCGCTGCGGACCTCGATCACCTTGCAGATCCCGAACGGGGCGAGCTTGCCGACGCCCTTGCGGCCCATCACCTTGCGCTGGTGCTGGCGGGAGCCGGACCTGCCAGAGGTGGGCCCGCGTCTCGGGTCCTCGCGTCGTTCCCCTCCAACCACCAGGTAGAAATCCTGCATCTCCTGCGGCGTCATGCCGATGCCGTCATCAACGACCTTGATCTCGAAGCCCTTGTCCGTGAGCTCGCCGCCAGCGCGCGAGGCAAGTGCTTGGCCCATGGGCGCTTCAACGGTGACGTGCTCGGCGTCGGCGTCGTAGGCGTTGGCGATCAGCTCGGCGATGACGGCGGAGACCCGGTCGTAGAGCTTCACGCCGAGCTTGTCGACGGTCAGCCGCGAGATGCGCATGGAGTATTCGACAGTCATTGCCTTGCCTCAGTCCGTGCCTTCCGTCTGGCGTCCGACGCCTTTGAGCCGCACCGACGGCATCCGCGTCAATCGTTGGTTCACCGGGTCGATCTCCACGCCGACGGATTCCAACGCCGTCACGCCTAGGATCGGCTCCGCGTCAGCGTCGCCGAAGATGATGACGCCGCCGGTGAAGGCATCCATGAACTCGATTCGGGCCACGGCGATGTCGAGTTCCAACTCGCTGCCGTCCGCCAGTTCGTAGACCCGCTTCCCCTCCGGGGCGAGGCCGATGGCTTCTAGCTCCGGCCTGGGCACTAGCGAGTCCGTGACGCCGGTGTCCACTAGGAACATGCCCTGCCAGCTACTTGCCAGTGCGGCGGGGTTGCGGATGGTGGTGGCTACATGTATTGCGCCCATGGCGTCTCCTATGGACCGGCAGGCCCCGCTCCGTGCGCCGGATGTACCGAGCCGGCCTCGAGCACGGACTTGGCGGAAATCCTGAACGCGAACGACTCCCGCTTGCCGGCCAGCAGGCCCGTGAACGGGTCTTGGATGCGGACCAGCAGCGGCGTCGGCGTTGCGCAGTCGAAGACCACGTAGAGCCAGTACCGGTCGCCCAGATTGCACGCCTGCCGCCATTCGTTGGGCTCCAGTTGAATCTCGCCTCGGCCCCGCCGGCCCTTCACTTCTATGCTACGCCTTTCGTCGTCCGGCTGCGTTGCCAAGAGGTCGAAACCGGGCCAGTCCGTGAGGCCGGATGCGCGAGCCAAGTCCGGCTTGGAGACATCCACGACCCGTGCGCCGCGGTCGGTCTCCCAGGCCGTGGCGATGCGGACGGCGATCTGTTCGACCTGCTCGTCGTGGCGTTCGGCGTCGTCGTCTTCGCTCGCCGGGACGGCGAGGGCATGCAGGAGGAACTTGATCGGCCCCGCCGCGATGCGCTCGGGGTCCATCCTGACTGCCGCCGCTGCCGCTTCTCGCTCGGCGGACAGAGCGCGCTGCGCTTGCTTCACGGCTTGGAACTCCTCGTGCGCAGCTTCGCTGCGTGCTGCATCCCGCGCCAGCTTGGCGCGGCGACCCGCCAGTTCGGATTCGCGCAAGTCGAATCCGGCGCCCAAACGCTGAAGGCGGTCCGGCAACTCCCGCTCGATGGTGGCTCGACGCTCCCCGGCAAGGTGTTGCCGAGCCCAGCCTTGCAGGTAGCTGGCCGCTTCGGCGCGCATGGCGATGCCGCGGCTGGCCAAAGGTACGGCGCCCGGCGGAATGGTGCGGTTGCCGTGCAGAAGCAGCAGCGGCTCCACGTCGCAGAGGGCGGGCGCGGCGTCTGCATGTTGGCGAACGGCTGCGAGGCGGTGTTCGAGAAGCTGGGACCGCGCATCGGGCTGCCCGGCGGCCGCGAGTTCGACGGAGGCGATCGCGAGATGGCACAGATAGGGGGCATCGGCTTGGGGATCGACGAATATGGTTCCGCGAAGCGCATCGGCGCCGAACCGGTCGATGATCTCCTTCGACAGCGCATCGAAAACCGGTTCTCCCGGATGCAGCCAGATGGCGTCGGCGGCTTGGGCGGGACGACGGACGCACAGACGGTCCCGGGCAGCGGGCGGATAGCTTTGCAGGGCCGGGAGTAGCGGGTCGAGTGCGCCTGGCCGGAGAGGGAGCAAGGTGAATCCTGTGGCCAGGTCGCCGCTGATTCCCAGTTCCAGGAGCTTGGCGCTCTTCTCCACGAAGCGCCACACGTAGCCGGGCAGGAGTTGCAGATAGCGTTCGTGCGCCAAGTCCGCTCGGATGCCGCTGAGCCGCCCGGCCACATCGCCGGCGAGGCCGAGTACGGCGTCCTCGTCCGCTCGCAGGCTGCTCATGCGCTGCGTGGTCAACGCCTCGCCCAAGCGCGCCAGGGCGCGTTGCTCGCCTTGTGCGGTGAGCGCTTCCGCCATGTAGTCACGCAGCGAAACGCCTTCGAAGAGGCGTCCGATCACGTCGAATACCTTGTCCGAACGGAGCTCTTCGCGAATGGCGTCGAGCTTCTCAAGCAGCACTTGCAGCACGCGTCCCTCGCGAGTGGCGCCGGAGACCAGGTTGGCGATACGCACGTTGCGAGCTTGGCCGTAGCGGTGGATGCGGCCCATGCGCTGTTCCAGCCGCGCCGGATTCCACGGGATGTCGTAGTTGGCCATGAAGGCGCAGAACTGCAGGTTGATGCCCTCGCCGGCCGCGTCCGTGGCGATGAGGTAGCGAGCACCGTCGGGGTCGCGGAAGTGCTCCACCTGCGCGTCCCTCTCCGGCCAGTCCATGCCGCCGTGGATATGAGCTATCCGGCCGGCATGACCCAGTCCCTCCAGGCGGCGCACGAGGTACTCCATCGTGTCCCGGTGCTCGGTGAAGACGAGCCACTTTTCGTCGGCGTGCAGAGGGTCCTCGAGCACTTCGCGCAGCTTCTCGAACTTGGACTCGCGGCCCGAGTCGAGGATGGCGCGGGCTCGGGCGCGGAGGCCTTCGAGTTCTTCAACCTCGCTCTTGAGGTCCTCGATGGTCACCGCGACGACTGCGCCCAGCATGGCATCCTCGAAGTGCTCGCTGGACTCGCGACCGTCCTCTTCGCCGTCCTCGTCGGCGCTGTGGGAGTCGAAATAGTCCGCGCCGTAGCGGCGGTCCAGGCTGCGGCCGCGCAGGTCGGCGATGCCGAGGCTCCCGCTTGCGAGTTCCGCGGCGATGCTTTGCAGCTTCTCGATGCGCCGCTCGAAGGAGCGCAGCAGTGCCCAAGTGGAACTCGCCATCCGGCGCTGGAAGACGCCGCAGGCGAGTTTCGCCGCGCCGCGGTTTTCCAAGGCTTGGTCGTAGGTATGGTCCAGATACTTGGTGGTGTCTTCGTAGAGCGCCTGTTCGTCGGGGGTGAGCGCGTAGTCGAACGTGGCGCAGGTGCGCTGGCGGTATAGCGGGTCGCCAGCGAGGGTCACCATTTCCTCCTTGGTGCGGCGGATGAAGTGGCGGCTGCGCACAGCAGTGGTGAGTCGCCTACACGCTTCGGCAGTGGCGAATGCATGGGGATCGAGCAGGCGCCAAAGGTGGTAGTAGGGCGAGTCCTTGCCCATATGCGGCGTCGCGGTGAGCAATAGAAGGTGGCGAGCGGACCATGGCAGCCCGGTGAACTCGTCCTCCGTCGCCGCGCATCCGGCGATGGCCTCCGCCAGTCGGTAGCGCAGGCTCTTGCGCGTGCGGCCGCCTTGCGTACTGGCACTCAGCTTGTGCGCCTCGTCAAAGATCACCAGATCGTAGGGCTCGGCGACGCACAGCCGCTTGAAGGCGGTGCCGCCTGCCAACGTGTCCAGCGAGATCACGGCGAGATCGCTGCCCTTGCCCTCGAACGGATTCTCGGCACGGGCGTCGGCGCCGCGCACGATGCGCAGCGTCAGGCCGAAGAGCGTGCGCAGCTCGCGTTCCCAGTTGCCGACCAGACCTGCTGGCGGCACCACGAGCACGCGCCCGATTCGACCGCGGGAGAGCATCTCGCGGATCAGGAGACCGGCCATGATGGTCTTGCCGGCGCCGGCGTCGTCTGCCAGCAGGAAGCGCAGAGGGTCCTGCGGCAGCATGTGCTCGTAGACCGCGATGCGCTGGTGGGGCAAGGCGTCGATGCGGGAGATCTCGCTCGCGAAGGCGGGGTTGAACTGGTGGCCGTAGGCGAGACGGTAGGCCTCGGCAACGGCGGAGACGGCATCCGGGTCACTGGCGAAGTCCAAGGCGGGAACCGCGGACGCGCCCGGGCGCGGAACGGTGTCGCTAGGCGCGGTTGCGGTCGCCTCCGCCTCCACTTCGCGCAGCCGAGCCAGCGCGAGGGGTCGCGGGGTGGACTGCCCGGACTCCCAGCGCAGGACCGTGAGCGGCGTCACATGCACCTGCGCCGCGAACTGCTCCTGCGTCAGCCCCATGCGCGTGCGGAGGGCGCGGACATTCAAGGATTGAGACATGCGGGGCACCGTACACCGAGAGGGGATTCATGGCAACGGCGGCAAGCTATCAAACGATAGATGGCGGGCGCTCGTTTTTGGGCGGGGCGGATGACCGAGAGGATCAGCGCCGCTCGCCGCGCAAGGCCAGGACGCGCTCGCGCAGGCTGTCGGCGGTGATGTCGTCCGGTGCCACGGGTGCCTCGGCGGCCACGTCTACGCGGCGCGACAGCCAGATTTTCCTGTCGCCGAGGTCCCGCCGGGAGCGGAACGCGCCGCGACCCTGGTGGCTGTAGAAGCTGCCCCAGAGGCCGCGCAGGGCCATCGGCACCACGGGCACGGGCGTCTCTTCCAGCACGCGCTCGATGCCGCGGCGGAAGATGTCCATCTCGCCGTCGCGGGTGAGCTTGCCCTCCGGGAAGATGCACAGCAGTTCGCCGGCTTCCAAGCCTTCGCGAATCGCCTTGAACGCGGCGCGGTAGACGTCCGGCTTGTCGTTCTGGGCGGCGATGGGGATGGCGCGGCTGGTGCGGAAGATGAAGTTCAGCACCGGAATGCGGTAGATGTCCTGATGCATCACGAAGCGGATGGGGCGGCGTACTGCACCCGCCAGTAGCGGCGCGTCCACGTAGCTCACGTGGTTGCAGGCGATGAGCGCCGCGCCGCGCTCGGGAACGTGCTCCAAACCCTCGTGATGAACGCGGTAGATGGTGTGGGAGATCAACCAGACCAGGAAACGCATGGCGAACTCCGGCACCTGGCGGAAGATGTAGGCGGAGACGCCGGCGTTCACCACGGCGAGCGTCAGCAAGAGCGCGGGCACCGTGCCATCGAGGCTCAGCCAAGCGATGGCGAAGACCGCCCCCGCCACCATGAATACCGCGTTCAGCACGTTGTTCGCTGCGATCACTCGCGCCCGGCGGTCGGTGGGCGTTCGTACTTGGATGTTGGCCTGCAGCGGCACTACGAAGAGGCCGGAGAAGATGCCCATCAGGCCCAGGTCCACGAGCAGCCGCGTCGTCCCTTCCCCGCGCAGGAACTCGGCGGCTGTGCGCAGCCCCTCGCCCTGAACGCCTTGGATCGCGAAGTAGGCATCGATGCCGAAGATGCTGACGCCCAGCGCGCCGAGCGGCACCAGGCCGATCTCCACCCGTCGCCTTGAGAGCCGCTCGCAGAAGATCGAGCCGAGGGCGATGGCGACGGTGAAGAAGACCAGCAGCAGCGTCACCACGCTGGGTCCTCCCGCGAGATGATCCGGCACCAGCGTTGCCATCTGCGCGAGCAGCACCGAGCCGAGCAGCCAGAACCAGGAGACACCGAGGATGGACTGGAACACGGCTTTGCGTTCGCGGGCGAGGCGGATGAGCGCCCAAGTCTCGGTGACGGGATTCCAACGCGCCGGAGCGGTCTCTACGGAAGGCGCCTTGGGTATCCCCCAGCTCGCGAGCCACCCCACCACGGCCACGCCTGCGACCAGTACGAAGACCCACCCCGTGGCATCCAATCGCGCCCCCAGCACGCCGCCCAGCAGGGTGCCGAGCAGGATGGCCGCGAACGTGCCCATCTGCACCATGGCGTTGCCGCCGACCAGTTCTTCGGCGGTCAGATGCTGAGGCAGCACCGCGTACTTGAGCGGCCCGAAGAAGGCGGACTGGGTGCCGAGCAGGAACACCACGGCCAAGAGCGCGACCACGTTCTGGAAGTACAGCGCCGCGCCAGCCAGCACGGCGACGCCGATCTCGCCGACCTTCACCCAGCGGATGAGGCGCGACTTCTCGAAGCGGTCCGCGAGAGCGCCCGCCGTGGCGGAGAATAGGAAGAACGGCAGGATCAGGAGACCCGCCGCCAGATTGACGTAGATGCCGACATTCTCTTCCTGGGCGAGCAGGCCGCCGAAGACGAACATCAGCGCCAGCGCCTGCTTCATCACGTTGTCGTTGAACGCGCCGAAGAACTGCGTGACGAAGAGCGGCCCCAGGCGCCGCGTGGCGAGCAGGCCGAACTGCGAGGTCTCCGATGCGCTCATTGCGCGTTCCTATCGGGCGGCGTCCCGCGCTTTGAGCAGGTCATGCACCAGATCGATGGTCGGCGTCGGCACGTCCGTGAGGACGCCGAGTTCCTGCACGGCGCGCACCATGGCGTCCGTCTCCAGAGGCCGGCCGAGTTCCAGATCCTGAAGCATCGAGGTGCGATGCGCGCCGACAGCCGCCGCGCCGTCGATGCGCTTCTCCACGTCCACGCCGAAGCGGATGCCGAGACGTTCGCCGATCGCCTGGCCCTCCTGCATCATGCGCTTGGCGATGCTGCGCGTACCGGGGTCCGTCGCCAATACGTCGAGCGTCGCGCAGGTGAGCGCGGACAGCGGATTGAAGGCGAGATTGCCCCACAGCTTCATCCAGATGTCGTTGCGCAGCCGCGGCCGGACGGGAGCGCGCAGGCCCGCCGCCATGAGCAGAGATGCCAGGCCGATCACGCGCTCGCTGCGGTCGCCGTGCGGTTCGCCGACGATCATGCGGTTGTCGGAGAGATGCCGCACCACGCCCGGTTCCACCACTTCCGCAGAGGGATAGACAACGCAGCCGATGGCGCGCTCGGGGCCGATGCCGTGCCAGATGACGCCGCCGGGGTCCACGCTCTCCACGTGGCGCTCGCCGAACTTTGAGTCGAGGCCGTGGAAGTACCACCACGGGATGCCGTTGACGGCGCTCACCACGGCGGTGTCGCGGTGCAGGAGCGACGCGATGCCGGGTACGGCGCCCGGAATCGAGTGCGCCTTCAGGGTGACGATCACGATGTCCTGCTTGCCGAGTTCTCTTGGGCTGTCCGTGGCGGGAAGGTCCACGGTGGTGTGCTCCGGCCCGGCGAGCAGCGTCAGGCCCTGCCGCTGAATCGCGTCCAGATGCGGCCCGCGCGCTACCGCGCAGACATCGGCGCCGGCCTCGACCAAGCGCGCGGCGAGATAGCCGCCTACGGCCCCAGCGCCGTAGACGCAGACTCTCACGGGTTCAGGCCCAGAGCGTCCGCCAAGCCGATGCGCTGGATCTTGCCGGTGGGGCCCTTGGGAATCTCGTCGACGAAGACGATGCGGCGCGGCGTCTTGAAGTCCGCCAGCCGCTCGGCGGCGAAGCGGCGCAGTTCTCTGTCCGATACTTCCGCGTCGGGAGCGAGCACCACCGCCGCGGCCACTTCCTCGCCGAGCTTGTCGTGCGGCATGGCGAAGGTGCAGACCTGCTGCACGGCGTCGTGGTCGAGGAGCACCTCGTCGACTTCCACGGGCGCCACCTTCTCGCCGCCGCGGTTGATGATCTCCTTCAAGCGCCCGGTGATCTTTACGTAGCCGTCGGCGTCCATGAAGCCTTGGTCGCCGGTGCGGAACCAGTCGCCGTGGAAGGCGGTGGCATTGGCCTCCGGGCGGTTGATGTAGCCGCTGGTGACGTTCGGGCCGCGGATGACGATCTCGCCCTCTGCGCCAGAATCGAGGATGTTGCCGCCCGCGTCCATGATCGCCACCTCCGGGCCTGCCGCCGGGCCCACGAAGCCGGGCTTGCGCGCCCGTGGCGGCAGCGGATTCGAGCACATCTGATGCGCCGCCTCGGTCATCGCGTAGGCCTCGATCACCGGCGCATCGAAGGTGGCCTCCAGCGCGGCCATCACCTGCGGCGGCAGCGATGCGGACGAGGAACGGATGAAGCGCAGGTCGCTGCCCGCGACGGCTTCCTCGTTGCGCTTGGCGCGGGCGAGGATCGCTTGATGCATGGTCGGCACGGCGCTGTACCAAGTGGGCTTCGCCTGGTCGAGCCAGCCGAAGAAGCGCAGCGCGTCGAAGCCCGGCGTGCAGACCACCTCCGCGCCCGCCGCCAGCGTCGCCAGCACCGGCGCCATCAGGCCGTGGATGTGGAACAGCGGCATCACGTTCAGGCAGCGGTCTTCGGGCGTAAGTGCGAGCGTCTCGCGGATGTTGCGGGCGGAGGCGACGAGATTGGCTTGGCTGAGCGGCACCATCTTCGGCTTCGCGGTGGTGCCGGAGGTGTGCAGGATGAGCGCCGTCGCGTCGCTGGAACGCGCTTCGACGGGGGTCTCGCCGAGCGGCGCGGAGCGGTCGCAGGGCTGCCGCTCGTGCAGGCGCAGTGCGCCCGCCCGTTCGCCTTCCACCAGCGTCAGCACGCTAATGCCTCGCCGCTGCGCCACGTCGACAGCCGGTGATGCGGAATCCTTTTCGACCAGCAGGGCGCGGGCCTCCAAGTCGCCGAGGTAGAAGTCGAACTCGTCCGCCTTGTAGGCAGGGTTCAGCGGCGCGGTCGCGCACCACGGGGCCAGGCAGACGAAGGCGCTGGCCATGGCGGGGCCGTTCGGCAGCACGATGGCGACGCGATCCTCCGCGCCGATGCCGTAGGCTCGAAGCTGCCCGCCGACGGTCGCGGATTGCGAGATGAGGTCGGCGTAGGATAGGCCCGGTCGCGATGGTGCACAGATCGCCGTGCGGTCGCTGGCGGCGAGGAGGTCTTGAACTCGGCTCATGCCGGGCAGTCTATCAGCGTCAGTCAACGGAGCTTCGGTATGAGACGAATCTGGGCCTTCGCGGCGGCAGCCATCTGCATCGAAGCCGCGGCTGCGCCGAACATCGAAGACGTCATCGCCGCCAACCCGCCGCGGCCGGACATCGAATGCAGCTATGCCACCACCTCCACCTCGTCGGACGACTACCCGGGCGAAGTGCGCGTCGAGCGGTTCACGCCGCCGGACGGCTGGGAACTCCTCACGGTGAATGGCGAGGCGCCCTCCGCCGAGGCGCTTGCAGACTACGCGGGCGAAGCGGAGCAGCGGCGCGGGCAACGCGGCGCACCGGGGGACATCGGCTTGAGCGAACTCATCAAGACCGAGACCGCAGCGATCGCGAACGAGGATGCAGAAACCGTGACGTTCGCCTTCGAGACGAAGATGCGCCCCGAGAAGATGGCCGACAAGGTACGCGGCACGCTGACCGTTCGGAAAGATGGCCTGCTGCCGCTGGAGTTCGCCATGGAGAACACCGAACCGATCTCGCCAGCGCCCACCGTCAAGCTGCAGGAGTTCCACCTGCGCACCACCTACGCCCGGGACGCCGCCACCGGCGCCGTGTTGCTGCGTTCCATGGATATGGCCATGCGCGGCAAGATGCTGGTGATCAAGAAGATGCAGAGCGAGACGCGGATCGAGTTAAGCGACTACGACTGCGCCGTGGCGGCGCCGGACGAGGGCTGAGCCGCCAGCTTGGTGGGCACAGTTGGGCAAGGTGCCATCGAACCGGCTCGAGCCCGGTACGGCCATCCTCGCAAGCGCGGACGCCGACACGCTGACCTTCACCTTTCGGCCTGGGGGCTTCTTCGCCGAGTTCGTCGGGATCAACGGCGAGAGCAGGATCGGCGACGAGCTGCGCGGGTCGCTCAGCGTACGGGAGCGAGACCTGCTTCCCTTACAGCTCATTATCGAGAGCATGGCGCCCCTCTTGGTCGGCCCCACCATCGAGGCGGGGAACGTCCGGCTTACGCTGACCTTGATGCGGGAACCCGTTGCAGGCGTCGTCATGCGCTCGATGGCGCGCGCCGGGGATTTCAAGCTGCTGCCGGGAGACTCGGGAGAGCCTGGAGAGGAAGAGACGGTGGCGTCACTCGACCTGCGCCAAGATTTCGGCGACTATGGCTGCCATGCTCGGGCGCCGGACGCGGACTGACGCGCACCGTTGGGAAGCCACATGCTTGATCGACGAACCAAACTCGCGGCCATCCTCGCAGTCGCCTGGATGGGGTACGCCGGGCTCGCCAACGAGCCGCGCATCGAGGACGTGCTCGCGGCCCATCCGGTGCGCCCGGATGTGGCGTGCGCCGTTACCGTCGCGGTGAGTCTTGGCGACCAAGCCTTGGCCCGAGTGGAGCGCTTCACGCCGCCGGACCGCTGGGAACTGCTCTCCGATCATGGCCAGCCGCCGTCGGCGGAAGCGCTGCAGGACTACGCGCTGGGGATACCCATGCGGGACTCGGCACACCTGCCGAGCGAGCCATGGCGGGAGTTCATCGACTCCGAAACGTCCAGCATCGCCAGCGAGGACGCCGACACCGTGACGTTCGCCTTCCAGCCCGCCGAGGAGGCCCTCGGCGAACCGGCGGACTCCGACGAGGAGCGCGAGGTCGCAGGCAAGCTGCGCGGCTCGCTACGCGTACGGAAGGCCGATCTGCTGCCGCTGCGCCTCGCGATCGAGAACACGGCGCGGTTCGTGATGATGCCGACCGTCGAGGCCTACGAGGTTCGCCGCCTCTTGACCTTTGCCGAGGATCCCGCCGCCGGCGTCGTGGTGCGTTCGATGGAAGCCGCCGGCCGCTTCAGGATGCAGATCACCGACGAGATGGTCGAGATCGACCTCCGTGTGGACTACAGCGACTACGACTGCCAGACGGCCCCCGCCGAGGGTTGATCGGCGCGCTTCAGGCGCGGTCGGCCGCCAGTCGGCGGATCTGCTCCACCATCGCCCGTAGGCCGTTGCCGCGGGTCGGGCTCAGATGCGCCACCAGCTCCAGCTCGTCGAACAGGCCCTCGATGGGGAAGGCGAGGACCTCCGCCAGAGACTTGCCGTCGTAGGCGGCGAGGACGATGGCGATGAGGCCGCGAACGATATGCGCGTCGCTGTCGATGGCCAGATGCAGGCGGTTCGCCGCGGCATCGAACCTCGGCACCAGCCAGACCTGGCTCTGGCAGCCGCGCACGAGGTTTTCTTCTATGCGATGCTCGACGGGCAGGTCGTCCAGCGCCTTGCCCATGTCGATGAGGAAGCGGTACTTGTCCTGCCACGAATCGAAGAACTCGAAGCTCGACCGCACGTCGTCGAGCGCTGGCACCGCCATCAGTACAGGCCCAGTTCGAGTTGGGCCTCCTCGGTCATCATGGAGCGTTCCCAGGGCGGATCGAAGACCAGCTCCACATCCACCTCCCGCATGTGCGGCACCCTTGCCACGCGCCGTTCGACATCCTGCACCAGCACCGGCCCCGTGCCGCAGCCGGGTGCCGTGAGCGTCAACTCCACGCGCACGCGGCCCGCGTCGACATCGCAGCCCTAGACCAGCCCCAGGTCCACGATGTTGACGGGGATTGTTGTGCCAGCCCTCGCCAAGGGTGATGAGCGCCAGCCACGCGCTGTTGCGGCTGGCGTCCGTGGTGTCGAAGTCGTGCCGGCCCTGGCGATGGCCCAGGGCGTTCACCAGAAAGGTCGCGTGCAGCAGCGCCACGGTGGCCATCACGTAACCCACACCAGAAGCTGCCAGCCGTCGGTGCCTGGCAACGCCTCGCCGAGCGCGAAGAGGCCGGCGGCGAACAGCGTCGGCGGCAGCCAATCGAAGCGGTATAGCCAGCGCAGTTCCGGGAATCGCGCCAGATCGCGCACGCGGCCGAGCCGGGTGTCGAAGCCGGCCTTGCACAGGAAACCAGCCCATGTGCGACCACCAGAAGGCGCACCCCGCCTCGTGCGGATCGCCGGCGTCCGCTGGGCATGGTGGCGGCGATGATGCGCCACCCGCCACATCCGGCCTGTAGCCGGCACGCCCTGAGATCTCCCTTTTCCCACTTCCATTCACCCTGGCTTTCCATTTAAATCACGCACTTGTTCCCGACGTTCCCGACCGACCCCGAAGTGGTGCCCGACGCCAGTCTTAACGCATATCGAATACGCGGACATCGTCCCCTGCGAGGCAGCATTCGCGCCCAGACCGCGAAGAACGCGGTAACCAAGCAACTGGTCGGCTCCCTTCTCACCAAGGAACCCTGCCGGTTGCACGATGTGCCGGACATTACGGAAATCGACGTCGTCCTCGACATGCTGGCGGAAATCGGGACGGCGTACGACCGCCGCGAAGACGGCGCCGTCGACCTGGCAACCCCCGAGATCACGTCTACCGCAGTCGGCGAGCGCTACTCGGGGGTCAACCGGATTCCCGTGCTCCTGATCGCTCCGCTGCTCCACCGGGCAGGCGTGGCCCGGGTACCCGTGGTTGGCGGCTGCAACATCGGCGAGCGGCCCATCGACTTCCACATCGACCTGCTGCGGAAGATGGGCGCCGAGATCGACGAGGACGATGAGGGCTACACCGCCAGGGCGGACCGGCTTCGAGGCACCGTGCTGGCGCTCCCCTACCCCAGTGTCGGCGCCACGGAGAACGCGATCTTCGCAGCGTGCCTGGCGGAAGGGACCACGGTGATCGATAACGCCGCGGTGGAACCGGAGATCGTCGATACCGTGCTCTTCCTGCAGAAGATGGGCGCCCTCATTCAGATCGACACCGACCGAAAGATCGTCATCGAGGGCGTGGAACGGCTTTCCGGCGCGAGCCACGATCCCGTTCGCGACCGTATCGAAGTGGCGTCCTTCGCCATGGCGGCCGTCGCGACCGGCGGCCGCATCCGCATCGAAGGCGCGGACCAGGCCGCCATGATCACGTTCCTCAACACCCTGCGAAAGATCGGCGGCGGGTTCGAGGTGGACGCCGAGGCCATCACTTTCTTCCGGGCCCGCGACCGGCTGGACCCCATCCACATCGAGACGGACGTGCATCCCGGCTTCATGACGGACTGGCAGCAGCCGATGGTGACGCTCCTGACCCAGGCGGAGGGTGTCTCGGTCGTCCACGAGACGGTCTACGAAAAGCGCTTCGGCTACACCAGCACGCTGAACGAGATGGGCGCCAACATCACGCTGACCAAGGATTGCCTCGGCGGCAAGGAGTGCCGCTTCACCGACCGCAACTTCCCGCACAGCGCCATCGTCCAGGGCCCGACCCCACTGGCGGGACGGCAGATCGGGATTCCCGACCTGCGGGCCGGGTTTGCCTACCTGCTTGCGGCGCTCATCGCCGACGGCGAGAGCACGATCTTCGGCACGCGTTTCATCGAACGCGGCTACGTGAACGTGCCCGGACGCCTTGCCAGCGTCGGCGCGGACATCGATGTGCCTTCCCGGCAGGCGGCCGTCGCGTAACTCGACCAGGCGACGCTTCGCAGGCGTGGACAGGCTTACCTTCAGAAACGTCTCGACCGTGCGGGAGATCGCGTGCAGGGTCAGAAGCGCATGCGCAGTCCCGCTTCAACAGTGCGTCCGGGCTGCGGCGCCAGGTCCTTGACCACGGAGGTGTGCAGCCGCTGCTCGTCGTCGGTGAGGTTGCGTCCGGCGAGGAACACGTCGACCGTCCTGTCGCCCTGGGTAAGGCGCCAGGCGACTCGCGCGCGCAGGTCGTCGTAGGAGTCCGACGGCAGCTCGAAGTCCGCGATGTCGTCCTGCTCGAAGGCCCGCACGTAGTCGACGCTGGCGCGCAGGCGGCCACCGGTGAAGTCGAGGGACACGCCAACCCGATTGGGCGGAATGAGCGGCAGGTTGTCGTTGCCGGGGACGTCGAGCTTCGGCGACACCGTGTCGAAGAAAGCGCCGAGGTCGAGCGAACCGGCGCTCCACTCGGCGACGGTGACGCGGCCTTCCACCTCGAAGCCCGTGAACGTCGCGTCGGCTTGCGCGTAGCGGCGCACGTCGAAGCCATCCCTTTCTTCGCCCGTCGCGGCCTGGTAGATGAAGTCCGCAAAGCTCGTGAAATAGAAGGTTCCACGCACGGACCGTCCGCTGCCGCCGCCGGTGAGCGTCGCCGCCAAGTTGCGGGCCTGCTCCCGGTCGAGGCCGGGATCGCCGATCTCGTAGGCGCCCGTGCCGGGGTGGGGGCTGTCGGAGAAGAGCTCCTCGCCCACCGGCGCGCGGGACGAGTAGTCGGCCAGCAGCGTACACTCCCAGCCCTCGCCGAGCGGCACGATCAGGCCGACCGAAGCGCTGCTGCTGGTGAAGTCGCGGCTGCTACCGTTCGCGGGGGTGTGCTCGACTCTATCCAGGCGCACGCCCGCCTCGAGACCGACCTCGCCAAGGGAGCGTTCGCCGACCCAGAAGAGGCCGAAGGACGACGTGTCGACGGGGGGCGTGAAGGCCTCTTCGCCGACCACGGAGAACTCGCGGTTGCCGAACTGGGCGCCCAGGGCGCCGCTCCAGCCCGCCGCCGGACCGTGCGTCAGTTCCGCGCGCGCTTCCCAGGCCGAGTTCGCGAAGGCAGTTCCCGCCTCGCCGGCTTCGTTCTCCACATGCTCGTAATCGTTGATGCCGAGGCGAAGGTCGAGGCTCTCAAAGCCGCCGAACGGGTCGTCCAGGACAGCCTCCAAGTCGATGCGCGTCTGATCGAGGATGACCACCGGCGTGCCCTCGTCGCTGTGCTCGTCGCCGTGTTCATCGTGGTCGGCGTCGTGTTCGTCGTGGTCGTCGGCATGCCCGTCGTCATGGTCGTCGCCGTGCTCATCGTGCTCGTCGTCGTGGTGCCCGTGGGCGTGGCTGTGGCCGGGGATGCCGTACTCGGAGTCGAGGCGGCTGACGGCGATGCCGAGGAAACCGCGCTCGCCCACGAAGGAGAAGCCGGCCGAACCGCCGCGGACGTCGACGCCGCTGCCGGGCAGATGCCCGTGGACTTCCTCCTCGTCGTGCTCGTCTCCGTGGTCGTCGTGGTCGTCGTCGTGGTCCTCGGCGTGTTCGTCGCCGTGCTCGTCGTGGTGCTCTTCTTCTTCCTCCCGGGCGCGTTGGGCGGCGGACTCGGCGAACCCGGGAATGTCGTAGTCATCCGCCTCGCGGGCGAAGGCGTCGATGTGCCAAGCCACGTTGCCGCCGCCGCCGTCAAGGCGCAGCGCCCCGTTCCGGCCGTTGCCGTTGTCCGAGCCTTGCAGGTGGAAAGCGCCGTGGACGCGCTCCGGCACTTCGTCCAGGATGCGTCCCGTCTGCACATCGACCACGCCGCCGATGGCACCGGAGCCGTAGAGCAGCGTCGACGAACCTTTCAGGACTTCCACGCGCTCGGCCACGAAAGGGTCCACCGTGACGGCGTGATCGCCGCTGCTGACGGAAACGTCAAGCGTGTCGATCCGGTCCTCCATGATGCGCACGCGCGCGCCGCCGAGGCCGTGGATGACCGGGCGCCCCGCGCCCGTGCCGAAGGAACTGTTGTGGATGCCGGGCTCATTGCCCACGGTGGCGCCGATGTTGTCCACCGCCTTGCGTTCGAGTTCGTCGGCGTCCAGCACGTCGCTGGCCTGCGCGAGTCCTTCGTTGCCGAGCGGGTGCGCGAGGACGACGACCTCCTCGATGGCCTCCGGTTCCTGCTCTGCGGGAGCTTCTTCCGCGAGTGCGGCTGAGGCCAGCGATGCTGCCGCGGTCGGCAAAAGTAATAGTCTGAGTTTCATTGTCCATCTCCGAATAGACGGTGTGGGGTGAGGTGCGGAAAGCTGCGCGACGCGGCGTACCGGCCGCGCACGAAATGCTTGGGTTGTGTCAGGAGACGGAGAAGGGGGGAGCGCGGGGTTTGGCGGCCTGATAAAGGCTGGGCGAGGCAGCAGCCGAGTAGACCGGCAGGCTGCCCGACCTGCGCCACTCAGGCAGCTGGGCGTCCGCCGGGCCGGTTTGCGGAACGTGTCCCGGATCGCAGATGGCACAGACCGTGCAGGCATCCTCTTCGTGTTCATCGAGATGCACATGCGTGTCGCCAACCGTCTGGCCGACGCACAACGCCAGTGCGGCCAAGAGCGCCCATACGTGCGCCGCCGACCGGCGGCGGCTGCCGACGGTGCGATCGGCGATGTCGTGTTCAGCCTTCCGGCCGTGCATGGATGCGGTCACTGGTGAATCAAGCGCAAAGCGCCGCTGCGATCAGATGTGGAGTACGTTATAACATATCTTTTGCGGTCGCAGGATGTGGCCATGGCAGCGTGCGTTGCCTCGGCACGGGCGGGGACAAGCCTCCGCTCCTACACATCAGGCGCACTCCACCGCCAGGCGGCGAATCCTCTCCACCATGGCGCGCAGGCCGTTGCCGCGGGTGGGGCTGAGGTGGGCGACCAGCTCCAGCTCGTCGAACAGGCCCTCGATAGGGAACGCGACGATGTCTGCGGGCGATTTGCCGTCGTAGGCGGCGAGGACGATGGCGATGAGGCCGCGCACGATGTGCGCGTCGCTGTCGATGGCGAGATGCAGGCGGTTCGCCTCGGAATCGAATGCCGGCACCAGCCAGACTTGGCTCTGGCAGCCGCGCACGAGGTTGTCTTCGATGCGATGCTCCGCGGGCAGATCCTCTAGCGCCTTGCCCACGTCGATGAGGAAGCGGTACTTGTCTTCCCAGGAGTCGAAGAAGGCGAAGCTCGACCGCACATCGTCGAGCGCCGGCACGGCCATCAGTACAGGCCCAGTTCGAGTTGGGCTTCCTCCGTCATCATGGAACGCTCCCAGGGCGGGTCGAAGACCAGCTCCACGTCCACCTCGCGCACATGCGGCACCTTGGCGATGCGCCGTTCCACATCCTGCACCAAGACCGGCCCCATGCCGCAGCCGGGAGCGGTGAGCGTCAATGCAATGCGCACGCTGCCGGCGTCGATGTCGCAGCCGTAGACTAGACCCAAGTCCACGATATTCACCGGGATTTCCGGGTCGTGGACGGTGCGCAGGGCCTGCCAGACGTGGTCTTCGGAGATGCCCTCGCCGCTCGGCTCGAATTCGAGCACCTCCGGCTCGAAGCCGAGGGCGTCGGCGTCCTCGCCATCGATGCGGGCCATGTTGCCGTTGTAGACCACGGTGTAGGCGCCGCCCAGGGATTGCGTGAGCGTGACGAAGGCGCCGTCCGGGATGGCGAGCGGGGCACCGGTGGGCACCAGCCGCGCATCGACGGCGCGCCGAAGGGGAATGACAGTGCGCTTCATGGCGGCGCGGGAGTCAGGTGTCGACGGAGAAGCTCTCGCCGCAGCCGCATTCGGCGGCGGCGTTGGGATTGTTGAAGGCGAGCGCCGAGTTCAGTCCTTCCGTCACGTAGTCGATCTGCGTTCCCCTCACCAGCGGCCAGTTGGCGTGTTCGACGAATACGACCACGCCGTCGAACTCGAACGTGCGCGCGGCCTGCGGCTCGCTGTCGACGAAGGAGAGGGCGTACTTGTAGCCGTTGCAGCCGCTCTCGGCAACGCCGAGCAGCAATCCCTCGGCCCCTTCGCGGAGAAGCTGGCGGGACACATGGGCCCGAGCGCGCGGCGTCAGCGAGATGCTCTCGGCCAAGGGCGCTTCGGCGGGGTCGAAGATTTCGGCGGCCATGGGCACGTCCCTCAAGGTCTCACGGATCGCACCGGCGGGGCACCTTTGGGCGCGTCGCACCGGTAAGGGAATACTACACCGCCGTGCATCCGCTGGCACGCTGGCGCCGCGCGGCCATCAGCGGCATGTCGCCAGCGGTGGCCGGTGGGGGTCCAGAACGACGTACACTCTTCGCATGGCCTTCGACTACGACCTCGCCGAGCACATCCTCGACCAGAAGGACCGAGACTCCGCCCTCTTCTTCGCGGGGCGGCAGGCTGAGATCGACGCCTTCGATACCGCGGTGCGCGAAGCTCCGAGGGGCGAGCCGTCCGTGGAGTTCCGCATCTACCAGGGTGCGCCCGGCTGCGGCAAGACTTCGCTCGCCGGACGCCTGCGCCAGCGCAGCGCGGATGCACTGGCACTCGTGCAGGTCTACGAAGACGACCTCGCAAGCCCGCGCCACTTGCTGAACGCCATCCATCGGCGCGTGGTTCGGGGCAACCCGCGTACCAAACGGACGCTCGAGGCAACCGGCGTGCTTGCGGCGCTGCTTCGCCGCGAGTCGGCCGGGGATGCGTTGGCAGCGATCACCGCGAATGAACTGCTCGAACACACGCAGCTAGCGATTCACATGGACGAAGCCCAAGTACTGGGGCCGGCGGAGGCAAAGACGCTGCGCTGGTTGCATAACGGGCGGTCTTGAGCTGCCCGCGGTCTGCGTATAGACCGGGTTGGCCCACACCAAAGAGCGCATATCGAGCCTCGATGGCCTATCGCGCCTGGGCGACAACGTCACCATGACCATGGGGCGCATGACAGAGGCCGAGTGCGCTGCCTCTACCAACGAGATGCTGGACCGGTTGGGCGCGACCCCCGAGTCCGGCGCCAGAGCAGCATTGGTCGACACCGTCGTCGAGGATGCACTTGGCTGGCCGCAGCACCTGCATTGCGCCCAGCAGGAAGCGACAAGGGCACTCAGGGACGCCAAAGGGGTCATGCCCGAAGTGGATCTCGGCGCAGTGCGGCGGGCATCCAGTGGTCGCCGGACTGACTACTACCAGGAACGGCTTGGGCACGGCGACCTGAAGCGGTGGCCGGTTCTGGCGGCGGCGGTAGGCCTGGACGTCATGCGCCGAGAGGTGCTTGAAGAACCGGGCTTGTGGAAGGTCTGCCGGGGCGAAATCGAACGGTTGAAGCCCGACAAGGACCCCGACTTCGACATTGCGCTGCGCGACTTCGTCGGACAGATGCTCGATAGAGGCCTGCTGTCGCCCCAGGCGGCTGGGCGACGCTACGGTGTCCCGATCCCCTCGATGGAGACCTGGCTCAGCGATGTCCGCAAGCGCTGCCGCGACCATCGTCCCATCGACTAGCTTAGCTTGGCTGGAGTGGCGATCGCCAACCAGCGGACAGGGCGCTGGTCGTGGTGCTCGGCGGTGGCCCGAACACGCTCGACGCTCTGCAACTTGGGAGCTACGGCGAAGGGAGGCACCGGTTAGCGCAGGCCGACGAGCGCCATCGTGTATCGTGGCATGTCCCGGTCTACCACAGGAGGGAACCACATGAAGCTCTTCATTCACATCGCGCTAAGTACTCTCGCAGGAACATCCTGTATTGTTGAGCGCACTTTTGCCGAGAGGCCAGGGTCATGGACGACGCTGCGACGCGGACGATACTTGCGAAGTTTCTGGATCTGGAACCGGTGCTCGACGAGCGCGCCAAGAGGCTCTGGGCTGCGACCGAGGCGCGCGCGGTCGGTCGCGGGGGCATCGAGCGGGTGTGGGAGGCGACGGGCATGTCGCGGGTCACGATCGCGAAGGGCCTGCGGGAGCTGGAGTCGGGCGTCGAGGCGTCGGATCGGCAGCGCTCGCCCGGCGGCGGCCGGAAGCGGGCGGAGGACAGGGACCCGGGGCTGGTGCCGGCGCTGGAGCGGCTGGTGGATCCGGCGACGCGGGGCGATCCGTCGGGGCCGCTGCGCTGGACGAGTCTGAGCGCGGCGAAGCTGGCGGAGGCGCTGGACGCGGCAGGGCACCCGGTGAGCGAGCGGACGGTGAACCGGCTGCTGCACGACATGGGCTACAGCTTGCAGTCGAACCGCAAGACCTTGGAGGGTCGCCAGCACCCGGACCGGGACGCGCAGTTCAACCACATCAACCGCCGGGCGAAGGCGTTCATGCGCGGCGGCACCCCGGTGGTGTCGGTGGACACGAAGAAGAAGGAGCTGGTGGGGGACTTCCGCAACGGCGGGCGGGAATGGCGCCCGGCGGGGGAGCCGGAGAAGGTGCGCGTCCACGACTTCAAGGACGCGGAGCTGGGCAAGGCGATCCCGTACGGGGTGTACGACGTGGCGGCGGACGCGGGCTGGGTGAGCGTGGGCGCGGACCACGACACGGCGTCGTTCGCGGCGGAGACGCTGCGGCGCTGGTGGCTGCGGATGGGGAGCGCGAGGTACCCGGCGGCGCGGCGTCTGCTGGCGGCCGCGGACGCGGGCGGCTCGAACGGCAGCCGCAGCCGGCTGTGGAAGGTCGAGCTGCAGCGCTTTGCGGACGAGACGGGGCTGAAGGTGTCGGTGTGCCACTTCCCGCCGGGCACGAGCAAGTGGAACAAGATCGAGCACCGCATGTTCAGCCGGATCACGGAGAACTGGCGCGGCAGGCCGCTCGTCAGCAGGGAGGCGGTGGTGAGCCTGATCGCGGCCACGACGACGAAGAAGGGCCTGGAGATCCGCTCCGAGCTGGACGACGGCGAGTATCCCACGGGAGTGAAGGTGAGCGACGAGCAGATGGACGCCCTGTCGCTGTCCAGGGACAAGTTCCACGGCGACTGGAACTATGTCATCTCGCCGAAAAAGAAACGCTCCAAATAAATAGGTTATTTAGGCCAGACTCCTAACCGTCATCAGCTTCATCAGTGCGACGGACATTGGGGCTGATGATGTGCATCATCCCGAGCCGTACTACCAATTGGACGTCGTCGGCGAGCCGCCGGTGTGGCATGGAGTGCGAGCTTGGGTCGATCCGAAGACGGGCTGGACTTGGGCGGAGCTCTTCTTCACGGATGAAGGCATTGAGCCGCCAACCGCTTGGGAGATGGAGGTTCAGTCTTGGGACTGGCGATACGGGACCGTTTGCATCCGGTTCCACACCGGCTACCCCGGGTACCCGGAGGTCCGAAAAGGGGAGTCGTACTACCCCGATGTTCCGGGCAGTCCAGCGAACATCCGCGTGTACGGGCACGGAAAGTACAAGAAGCTCCGATTGCTGCTGACCAAGCGGACGGACCTAGGGATGGTCACTGCCCATGACATGGAAGGGGTCGAGGTCGGCGATGCTTCGACACCCGTTGCTGAGCGGCGTCCCTGTGGAGGCGCGTACCATCATGGGATAGTCGGCCGAATCTCCCTCCATAGCGCTGAACGCTCGTACGTTCGCGTCCGCGCCTTCTTTCACGGGGCGGACACGGATGCTGACGACGATCCTTGGCCCGACTCATACTCTGCCACCTATTGGAGCGACTTCCTCACCGTGGACAGCTTCCTCGATCTTGCCAATGAGCGAGACATCAGGAAGCTCAGAATACCGGGGATAGAGGATGACATCGTTCGCTACGAAATCCCCCGCAGTGAGTTCGATGCCATCGTAGCACGCGTCACAGGGCTGGAGGAGGATATCCGGAGCCTGACGAGCGAGCCTTGACTAGTCGCCTCCTTCCCGCAAGTCGGCGTCCCCGGCCGCATGAGTAGGCGCGGGTTTTCCGCAGGATGAAGGCGTTGGAACGTGCTGCGAAGGGTGTTGGCGGGGTCCCGACGGCTTCCTAGGCCGGCCCCACCGTTCCGCCGACCGTCGCGAGGACGGATCACGGAAAGCCCGGCTGGGGTGATCGCGCCCTGGGGGCGCCGGACGGAGTCCCTGACGGCGGCCTAGCTGGAGCCGGTTGTGCGGCCGGCGAATGTGCCAAGCCCAGAACGCGGCAGCCCGCGCCAGCTGTACAGGCCGAGGTCGAAGCACCGCTTTGGGTGCGAGATGCACAGGTCTCGATGCGGGTGCCGAAGCGCACCCGAAGAGCTCCTCTGCGAGCAGGTCGCATGTCGGCGACCGTGTAACGGGATCCAAGCCACCGAGCCCGTCGATGCACCGGTCGCGGATCACCCCGGTCTCGTGCCACCGCCGCGCCAAGCGCTCAATCTGCTAGCGCGAGATGCCCGGCGCCTCGACCAGGACGCGCAACGCCCTTATCGACCGAACGAAGCCCGTGCTTGCGGCGTTTGCAGGGGATGGTGGAGGTGCTGCGGACCGTGGATCCAGTTGCATGGCCGGACTCGAACCGGCATCTCCTAGGCGTGCTATGATCGCCCATACCTCGCTGGCGATCGTAGCACTCGAACCTAGGTGTCCTCTCCGTTGGACGAGGCAACTTCCACTTGCTTAAGCCCGCAGCACCCCCTCAACCTTGTCCATTTCTGCCGGCACCGCATCGAACTCATCGATCACGCCCTCGGCCGACACTTGGTCGAAAAGCCCGTCATCCGACGCGTTGCGCATAGAGGCAGTCCCTCCGATACCCTCCTTGGTCGAGACCAGCCGCCGCAGGCGTTCCCGCAAGCCATCGAACTGGAAGCGTCGTACCGTCGGCCCGCCCATCCCCTTCTGCTCGGACGGGCCTCGCACCACTAACCCTTTGCGCTCCAAGCTCACGACGGCGCGTTCAACCGTCCGCCGGCTCACACCGATCTCACGCGCCAGCAACGAAATGGGCGGGTGCGGGTACTCGTCCGCACGCCACCAGAACCGCAAGACATGCAGGAGAACGCACAGCTCCATCGGCGAGAGCTGGAGTTCGGCCTGATATCGGATCAGCGCATCGGGCAGCTGCACGAATCCATGGTGGCGTGCAGCGACGACATCGGCTCCCCACTTGTCGGCCACCGACCAACGGGTGCTGCTATTCGGGCGTCCGGGCTTCATGGCTCAAACCGTACAGGGCCATCCTAGATGAATCAAGTATATAAAGTTGGGTTACGACACCTGTGTCGTATATTCCGGTCGCGGCGGTCATGTGGCAAGTTGATCGAAGCACAAGGCGCATAGTAGCACATGCTAGGCAGCGGTGTGTGGACGGCGATGGCGATGGGCACAGTTCAGCGCGACGGGCACGTTCAATGGCGTCCTTGCCCTGAGCTCGCGGCGACCGGCGTTTGGACGAGCAGCGCCAGGCAAGCTCGCTGATGTGGTCGGACGTCGCGGTCAGCCACGGGTGCATGGGCCTATGGCCCGCGCTCCGGCTCGTCCAGCTTAGCCGTGCAGCATCCCGGCGGTTCTCGGGTGTCCGCCATTGACTCAGCTAGTAGCGCCACGGTGAGGGGTGCAACCGGGAGCACTCGCGATCATGCAGACTGTCTGCAGTTCTGAAACATCTGCGAGCCGGCGTTCAGCGCGTCGTGCAAACGCCGTCCTGCATCGAGTCCGTCAAAGCATGGAACGCGCTTTGCCCACGGCGCGGGTCAACGCGTCCACATCCGCCCGCGTGTTGTAGAGCCCGAAGGACGCCCGCACCGTGCCCGGAATGCCGAGGGCGTCCATCAGCGGCATGGCGCAGTGGTGTCCGGTGCGAACGGCGACGCCCTGCTGGTCCAGCAGCGCACCGACATCATGTGGATGGGCGTCTGCCAACTTGAAGGAGAGCACCGGGCCCTTGCGCGCCGCCGTCCCCACCACCGAGAGGCCCTCGATCTGTTTCAGCGACGAGGTCGCGTATTCCAGCACGTCCCTCTCGTGGCGGCGGACCGCGGCGAAATCCAAGCCGCTCAGGTAGTCCACCGCGGCGGCAAAGCCCACGGCGCCGGCGATATGTGGCGTGCCGGCCTCGAACTTGAAGGGCAGCGGCGCGTAGGTGGTGGCCTCGATCCGCACCCGTTCGATCATCTCGCCGCCGGTCTGCCACGGCGGCATGGCTTCGAGCAGCGCTTCCCGACCGTACAGCGCGCCGATGCCGGTCGGGCCGTACATCTTGTGGCCGGAGAAGGCGTAGAAATCGCAGTCCAGGGCCTGCATGTCGAGTTCGAGGTGGGCCGTCGCCTGGGCGCCGTCGATCACCGTCGCTGCGCCGACGGACTTGGCGGCCGCCACCGCGCGTTCCACGTCGTTGATCGTGCCGAGCGCGTTCGAGACATGGCCCATGGCGACGATGCGCGTCTTGCCTGTGAGCTTGGCGTCGAAGTCGTCCCAGTCGAGTTCGCCGTCCGGCAGCACGGCGACGGCGCGCAGCGTCGCGCCGAATCTCGCGCAGGCGATCTGCCACGGGACGATGTTCGAGTGGTGCTCCATCTGCGTGATGAGCACCTCCGTGCCCTCGCTCAGCACCAGCGGCGCGTAGGCCCCGGCGACCAGGTTGATGGCTTCGGTGGTTCCCCGCGTCCAGATGACCTCGTTGGGGGAATGGGCGTTGATCCGTCGCGCCACCGTCTCGCGGGCCGCCTCGAAGGCGCGGGTCGCCTCGTCCGACAACCGGTGCGCGGCGCGATGCACGTTGGCGTTTTCGGTTTCGTAGTAGCGCATGAGGGCGTCGAGCACGACGCGGGGCTTCTGCGTGGTGGCGGCGCTGTCGAGATAGACGACATCATCGCGCCGCTCGAGGAGCGGAAAGTCGTCGCGGTAGGCGGCACCCGTCATGTTGCCAGCGGCTGTTACTTGCGCGGCCGCGGCGCCGCGCCGACGCGCGCCATGCCGCCATCGACCGCCACCACCTCGCCGGTGACGTAGCGCGAGGCGTCGCTGGCGAAGAACAGCACCACATCCGCCACATCGTCGCCGTAGCCCCAGCACTTGAGGGCGATGCCGTCTTCCAAGCGCTCGATCAGGCCGGGGATGTTCTGCCGGTCGCCTTCCCAGATGGCCGTGGCGATGAGGCCGGGGCAGATGGCGTTGACGCGGATGCCCTCGGCGCCCCAGTCGGCGGCGAGAGCCCGGGTCATGGCATCCACCGCGCCCTTGGTGCCGGCATAGGCGACCCGCCCCAGCGGCCCGCGCAGGCTGGCGATGGAGGAGATGTTGATCACCGAGCCGCCGCCGCGCGCCATCATGGACGGCGCGAGGCCCAGAGTGAGCATCAGGAGCGACCGCACGTTGATGGAGAAGACGAGGTCGAAGTCCTCCTCGGTCAGTTCCTCCGGACGGCGGCGCATGGGGATGCCGGCGTTGTTGACCAGGATGTCCACGCCATCCACGGTTTCCAGAACCCGCTCCGCGAGTGCCGTGCCGGCTCTGGCGGGCGCGAGGTCGGCCGGGATCACCACCGGATCGTTGGCGAGTTCCGCCGCCACCCTTTCAAGGTCCTCCGCCGTGCGACCGCTCAGCACCACCCGCGCCCCGGCCGCGTCAAGCGCCCGGGCGCTGGCCTCGCCGATGCCGCGGCTGGCACCCGAGACGACGGCGACTTTTCCGTTGAGATCGCTCATGGGATTCCTTGCTTGGCGGTGGACGCAATGCGAATGATGATGCGGCGGCGGCGGCGCTACAAGGCGCATTCAGTAACCGTGACGCGGGTACACTCCGGCGCAGCGCTTCGTTGCGCTCATGGCGGCACCCCAGTATGGACACGCGAACCTATATCAACACGCATCTGCTGGCTGGCGATGATCGGGAGCGCCCGATCAGCTTCGCGGGGCGAAGCACCGAAATCGCCCGCATCCTCAGTCGCCTGTCGAGTTGGGCGCCCGGTACCGCTGGGCGCACGCTGGTGGTGCAAGGCGCTCCTGGGGCCGGCAAGACCGCGTTGCTGCGCGAGGTCGCGGCACGGTTCGAGGCGTCTGGCAACGGCCGCGCCCTGCGCTTTGAGGCGCCTTGGGAGGAGGCGGAACAGCGGAGCGTGCTGGCCGAACTCGGCAGCGCGTTGTTCGACGTGGCACCGGCCGAGCTCCGCGCGGCACGCAGCCACGAGACCAGCGTGGGCGGCGGCGTCCTGGGCTTCATCCGGGGTAAGGGCACCTTCAAGAGAAGCGTCGAGCCGCCGCCGATGGAGCATTGGCGCGACTTCGCAGCCCACTTCGCTGCCAAGGCGGGGAGCGCCAAGCCGACCCTGCTGCTGGTAGACGAAGCGCGCACGTTCAGCGGCGGCGGGCTGCTGCTCAGACTGCACACGCAGGAGGCTTTCCCGATCCTTCTCGTCTGCGCAGGATTGGCGCCCACGCGCGGTCGTCTGCACGAGCTGGGCGTTTCGAGGCTCGGCGCGGACGCGCTGATCCAGATCGGTGCGCTGTCGATCGACTTGCCGCCGTACGCGCGCCGCGATCAGGACAGGACGTTCGGCGGCGACACCGGGGCATGCCTTGACCGAATGCTGCACGCCGGATTGATCGAGGCCGGCGAGGACGGCCTGCTCCGCCCGCCCATCCCGTCGTTCTCGGAATACTTGCACGGTCGCGGCGCGGACCAGCGGTGCGCGTCTCCTATTACGTCGGCCCTGACGTAAGTCAAATCTGGCGTAAGTCGTGGTCGATCCGGTCGCCATTCATCAGATCGCGGGCGCTGCCATGCTTGGCGGCGGCATCGTGCTGTGGGGGGCGGGCTATGCGATCTTCCACGCTCTGGCGGGCCTCTCGGCGGCGCGGCGGGGCATCTTCGTCGTCGTCTCGCTCGGCTGCTACGCGGCGCTGGCCGGTTGCGTGGTCGGCCTTACCGTTCTGCTGAACCTCGGCGGCTGGTGGCTGATTCTGGTCGCCCTGCTGTTGATTTGCTATTTTCTGGCCCCACGATTCATCTGGCGGCTTTCCGAGGCCGTGCATCGGGACGAGGGCGAGGCTGGCGATGGCTGACGAGTCGACGGTCGAGACGATCGAGTGGTGGGCGAGCGAGTCGTTCTGGCGCAAGTGCGCCATCTTCATCACCGCCGGCATGGCGCTGGTGCTCGTGCTGCTCACCTTCCACACCCTCACCGTGATCGCCGCCGGCGCGGACTCCGGGCGCGTGCCCGCCTATGCCGTCATCAACCACCGCATCGGCTACGAGTTCGACGACGAGCGCAACATGCTGGTGCCGGTGATCGGCCCGCTGGCGCCGCTCTTCGGCGAGCAGATGAGCGAGGCGGACGCGAAGGCGCTCATCACCCACGGCAAGCTCACCGTGCAGGCGCGCAACTGCATGAACTGCCACACCATCCTCGGCAACGGCGCCTACTACGCGCCCGATCTCACCAAGGCGTGGCTGGATCCCGGCTGGGGCAACGAGGCGGGCCGCGAGCTGCTGATGACCATGTTCCTCAAGGACCCCGTCGCCAACGCGCGCACGTTCGGCACCAATCGGCGCATGCCGAACCAAGACCTGACGGATGCGGAGGTGCGGGCCGTGATCGCGTACCTCAAGTGGATGTCCGCCATCGACACCAACGGCTTCCCCTCCGGCTTCACGCCGCTGCCGCAGGGCGACCTCCGATGACCTGGCACATGGACTCGCTCACCGCCGCCCAGCGGCTCGCCGTGAAGTACTTCGTGGTGGCGATGGCGCTGTTCCTCGCGCAGCTCTTGTTCGGCCTGCTCGCCGCGTGGCAGTTCCTGCAGCCGGAGTTCCTGTTCGGCATCCTCGATTTCAACGTCAACCGCATGGTGCATATCAACGCCATGGTGGTGTGGATGCTGTACGGCTTCATCGCCTCCATCTATTGGCTGGTGGAGGACGAGGCAGGCGTGCCGCTGGTGGGCATCCGGCTCGCCAACATCGCCTTCTGGGTGCTGACCGTCGCCGTAGCCATCGTGGTGGTGGTCTATCTGGTGGTGCAGACGGGGCCGGGCGATGCCTGGACGCTGTGGCTCATCAACGAGGGCCGCGAGTACATCGAAGCGCCGCGCTGGGCGGACATCGGCATCGTGCTGTGCATGGTGGTGATCTTCTACAACGTTGCCGGGACGTTCGTGGCCGGGCGCTGGAGCGGCATCGCCGGCGTCTTGGTACTGGATCTGATCGCGCTGGCGGGGCTGTACCTTGCCGGCATGTTCTTCACCACGAACCTGCCGGTGGACCAGTATTGGTGGTGGTGGGTGATCCACCTGTGGGTGGAGGCGACCTGGGAAGTGCTGGTGGGCTGCATCATGGCGTGGGGCCTCATCAAGACCCTCGGCGCCCGGCGGCGCATCGTCACCACTTGGCTCTACATCGAAGTGGCGCTGATGTTCGGTTCCGGCATCTTGGGGCTCGGCCACCACTACTTCTGGATCGGCACACCGGAGTACTGGCTCGGCATAGGCGGCTTCTTCTCGGCGCTGGAACCGGTGCCATTAGTGGCGATGGTGGTTCATGCCGTCTACGATGCGGGGCGGCACGAGTTCCGCTCCAACAACCACCCGGCGCTGGCGTGGCTCATCGCCCACGCCTTCGGCAACTTCCTCGGCGCGGGCGTGTGGGGCTTCATGCAGACGCTGCCGCAGATCAACCTGTATACGCACGGCACGCAGTGGTCCTCGTCGCACGGGCATCTGGCGTTCTTCGGCGCCTACACCACTATCGTCATCGCCTTCGTCTATCTCGTCATCCAGAAGGTGCGGGGCGACGTGTGGATGTCCGCGGACCTGTCGGGCGGCTGGCGCTGGAAGTGGGCGATGGCGCTGCTGCACATCGGCATGGTCGGCATGTCGATCGCGCTGCTGATCGCCGGCTACGAGCAGTCGTTCGTCGAGCGGGCGCAGGGCGGCAGCACCTGGGCAGCGTACTTCCAAGGGCAGACGCAGCCGTGGTTCGTGCAGTCAATGTGGTGGCGGATGTGGTTCGGCGTCGTGATGACCGCCGGCCTGGTGCTGCTGCTCGTAGACTTCCTGCGCATCGGCGCGGACGAGACGCGGCCGATGAAGGCGGTGGGCGAGGCGCATCGAAGGATGGCGAAGGAGACGGCATGAAAAACACGGGCAAGCGCATTTCGATGCTGGTCATGGCGCTGGGGCTGGGCTTGATCGGCGCGCTGCAGGCGCTGGCCGCGGGCGACGCCGCGGCGGGCAAGACCAAGGCCGCTCTGTGCGCCGCCTGCCACGGCCCGAACGGCATCTCCGTGAACCCGCTGTGGCCGAGCCTCGCCGGGCAGCAGGAGGCCTATCTCGCCAAGCAGATCCGGGACTACCGCGACGGCGCGCGCGTCGAACCGACGATGCAGCCGTTCGTGCAGGACCTCTCCGATCAGGACATCGAGGACCTCGCGGCGTACTACGCTGGCCTGTCGCCTTGCCCGTGAGGGGCCGCTTCAAGCCGCTGCCGGAACGCCCGGCAGCCCAAACCGCAGACGCCGCCGCGCCCCCGCCGGCGCCCAGGTGCCAAAGCAGCGGTCCCAGATCGCGAGATACGAACCGAGATTGACGTTGCCGTGGTCCCGGCTGTGATGCAGCTGGTGCTGCACCGGGCTTACGAACCACCGCTCGAGCGCCCCGAACGACAGCCAGACATGCGAGTGGCGCAGGTTCGCGCCGAGCATGTTGAACAGGAAGCCGAGCAGGTCCACGCCGAGGATGTCGAACGTGGACAGGCGCCTGCCGAAGAGCCAGACGAACGTGCCGCTGACGATCCCGAAAACCAGCATCCCGCGCAGCGTGTAGAGAAGCTGCTCCACCGGATGCTGGCGGAACAGGGTCAGCGGCGTCAGCGTGCGGGCGCTGTGATGCAGCCGGTGGAAGCGCCACAGCCACGGGCAGCGGTGCATGGCGACGTGCAGGCCGAAGCGGCTGGCGTCCTCCGCGACGAAGAAGCACAGCGCATAGATCGTGGCGATGGCGAACCACGGCAGGTCCAGCGTCGGCGCATCGCCAAGCTGCGCCTGCAGGAAGCGGCCGACGATTAGCGTCATGGCGAGATGGCTGCCGATGATCGGCACCACCACCAGCACGCGGATGGCGTTGTTCAGGAAAAGCAGGCCCACATCCGTCGCGGTAGACGCGGTGAGCCAGTAGCGCCGGTCCAACAGGCTCGCGAGCTGGGCGCGAAGGTCGAAGCGCCGAGCGTGGAGGCTGACGGCGAGGGAGGCCAGCAGCAGCGAGCTCAGGATGCAGGCCCAGAACAGGCGTTTCGACGGGTCCAAGGGTGCCGTCAGCGGCGCGAGCAGCGCTTCCCACATCGTGCTAGGGGCCTAGTCGTTGTCCGTCTGCGCGCCGCCGGGAATGGAGACGCCGACGATGGTCACGAAGTCGATCTTGAGGTCGTCGGTGACGCGCTTGACGAGTCCGGTCAGTGCGCACGCGGACAGTTCCGCCTGGGTATCCGGCCCGCTGAACGCGTTCATGCACTCGGTGCGCCGCTCACCTTCCTCGATGGCCAGCACCTGCTCGTAGAGCGCGGTGTCGATGCCGTCGATGTAGTCGATCACGGCCTGCGTGTTGTCCCGGAACCGGTCCGCAACCTCGGGGAAGTTCTCGTTCACGATGAAGTCGTCGAAGCCGAAGTCCTCTCCGCCCTCGAACAGCGTCTTGAAGGCTACGGCGTTGGCGCGGATGTTCGCGAACGAGTGCCGTGCGTACGGCGACTCCACCAGCGCCGGACAGGCCGTGGCGGAACAATCGTCGTGGATGCCGGTGGGGATACCGAGCTTGCGGTCCTTCACCAGAAGATCCATGGCGAAGATGCCGTCGGTGAGGTGCTGCAGCGCCTCGCCGGTGGCGTCGGGGTCGAGAAAAGTCGCTCGATAGTCGCCCCCCTCGGCGTCCCAGCGTTCGGCGAGCGTGGCGGCAGCGGCGGCCGCATCCTCGGCGATCAGCCGCGCCAGTTCGCACCGCGCCCCGCGGCGCTCGACCTCAGGACGCTCGTTCCAGGCCGCGGTGTCGGGCACTTGGGGCGCGCACGTATGGGCGAGATCGTCGTTGAACAGCAGGTATTCCAGGGCGCCGTAGCCGCGCTGGTTCAGTGCCCGAGCCGCGATGCTGAAGCCGTCCTGGCCGGCGCGCACTGCCGCGACATCCACGCCGCAGCTGCTCAAGGGGGCATCGCTGTAGGACAGAACGCGCTTGCGCAGCGCTTCGCTGTTGTCCGCCGCGGGGCCGAAGACATGCAGTTCCGTCGCTTGGACGGCGGCCATGGCTTCGCGCCAAGCATCCTGCACGGTGGCAGTCGCCGCATCCTCCGCATCGCTGCCGATCGCCGCGCAGTAGCCGGCAAGCGGGCCGTCTTGCGCGGCGAAAGCGGCGGTCTGCTCGGCGAGCGCCCGATAGTTCGGGAGGATCACCGCATCCGCGAGGTTGGCGAGCATCTCCTGCGTATCGAACTCGCGCGGCTGCCCGTCGCCGCCATCGTCTCCCGAACCGCCTTGCCCGTCGCCGGTGGACGGGGTCGTGGGCGGCTGTTCGGCTGGCCGCGAGGCGTCCACGCAGCCGCCCAGCCAAAGGCCGAAAGCGAGGCAGAAAACGGCCACCCGGCAGGTCCGGGCGGCCGTCGTCGAGCGGCCCACGGCTACCAGTTCTCCACCACGGTGGCGTCGAACTCATAGGCCATCTCGAGGATGTCGCGCGCCTGCATCAGATCGGCGATGTAGTTGCTGATCGTCGTCTGCGGGTCGATCTCCGCGGCCACGCCGCCTTGCGAGCCGTCCGCCAGCACCGGCGCGTCGCCCATCAGGCTCAGCACCTGCTTGAGATCGTCCAAGCCGATGCCGGCCACGGAACCGTCGCGGAACGGCGAGTACGGGCTGAATTGCAGAGCGAGCGCGAAGCCCTTCATCTCGCCCCAGTGCTTGGCGAGGTTCTTGAAGTTGGCGAGATCGGCGAAGTTGGGCGGCGCGAAGCTGCCCATGTCGCCCACCACATCGTTGATGTAATGCACCACGGTGGCGGCGACGCACTTCTCCCACGTCTTCGCCGCGGTCTCGATGTGGCCGTGAAGCGCCGCCAACTGGCCATCGCTGATCATGCCGGCCAGTGCCGCCTCGCCGAGGACTTGGCGACCGGCGAGGAACGCATCCATGGCCTCCTTCGAGTAGTCCGTCATGCCGCCGGCGCCGCGGTCCCGCTTCGCGCAGTTCTGCGCATGGCCCAGCACCACTTCCGAGCGCACGTCGATGCTGCCGTCGGCGTTGGTGTCGTGGTAGCCGTACATCCAGCCATCGCGGCCGCCCTTGGCGGCGGCTTCGTCGTCGGTGTACTCGTTCATGTCGCGCGCCGCGCCGTAGTAGCCGAACGCCTCGTCGAAGTCGTGCTCGGCGGCGGTGAAGTTCTTGTCTCCCTCTTGCGTCAGCGTATTGGCCCAATCGGTCTGGAAGTAGTCGTTGGTGCCCTGGGAGAACGCCACCGCGCCGCCGAGGAACTTCTGCAAGAGCTGCCGGTAGTCGAGGCCGTGGGCATCGACGTACACGGTGTCGAGGCTGACGGTGCCATCGACGGTGGCGATCTGCGGCACGTTGCCGTCGGTGGCTTCCATCGACACATTGTCGATGAACTGCCACACCAGGTCGACGGGCAGCGAGCCGTCGAGATCGGCCCAGCCGAAGAAATCGTTGCCGATCAGGCGCGTCGTCTCGCCGCCGCCCTGGCCATCGCCGCCGGCGATCTTGCCGGTGAGATTCTTGCCGGTGCTGATGTCGCCGTAGTTGGGGCCGGGGATGACCGCCTCGCCGCCGGCGACGGTGAAGCCGTGCGGCACGCTGTCGGCGCCCTCGCCGGTCATGTAGAAGCGCAGCCGGTTGCGGACTTCGTCCTGCATTCCGACATCTTCTTCAAGTGCGAGGACCTCGCGCACCATGCCAAGGATCAGGAGGTGCCGGGCGGTCTGGCCCGTGTAGCTGACCGACGAGCCTTCGCTGTAGGTGCCGGCGTAGGCGTAGGTGAGGGTGATCGGATCGGCGTTGTCGCCCACGCCGTCGCCATCGCTGTCGGCGCTCTCCATGGGGTCGTCCGGGAATGCGTCCAAGTCGTTGGCGACGCTGTCGCCGTCCCGGTCCATGTCCTCATCGTCCGGGATGCCGTCGCCGTCCAGGTCCATGATGGCGTCCGCGGGGTCGCCCGAGTGCTGCGCCATCACCCGGTACCAGCCCGGCGCGCTGGCGCTCACCTTGAGGTAGTAGATGCCGGCGTCCAGCGTCGCGTCGATGTCGAAGTTGCCGTCGCCGCCGCCGGTCGCGAGCTCCATGTCGTCGCTGTCCACCAGCGCCCCGTCGAGGCTGGCGGCGCCGAACGAACGCAGCCGCACACCGCTGCGATGCGGCACATCGAGGCGGAACACGTCCACATCCTCGGCAGGATAGAGGCGCGCCGGCGTGCCGAGCTGGTAGGCGCGCCAGACGGAATCGACCTCCGCATCCAAGCGCAGCCCGATGAGCGTCGAGGACTCGAGCGTGTCGCCGTGGATGTCTTCCACGCCGGTGACGCGCACGTCGATCGCGTACTCGCCGCTGCCGGAGACGCTGACGTAGTAGATGCCGCGTTGAAGCGTCGAACGAATGAGGAAGTTGCCGCTGCCGTCGTCGTCCGTCGCCAGACTCGCGCCGGCGCTGTCGCTGAGTGCGCCGGTGGTGTCGCTGGGGCCGGTGGTGCGGATTTCGACCCGGCCCGCGCCGCCGAGATCGAAGCGGAAGACATCGACATCGTCCGCACCGAGCATGCCCGGCATCGGTGCGCCGAGGGAAAGCACGGTCGCCGTGCGCGGCCCGTCGCCATGGTCGTCATGGCCGTCGGCGACGGCCGGCAGCGCCAGCGCGGCGCCCAGAGCCGCAGCGCACATCGCGGGCGCCACGGCTTGGCGGTGTTGGGGGTTGGTCATGTTTCGGAGTTTCCCGATCCAAGAGGAAGACCAAAACATAATGCTAATGAGAACGGTTTGCAACAGCGAATTGAGCCTGTCGTTGTTCGTCCGTATGGTCGGCCGCGGCGCTGGTGCGCCGCGCGTTGAAGGGGACTGTCCGCAGTGCGCGCGGGCTGGCAGGTCCTACGCGGGTCTGATCCAGATCGGCGACGTCCAGGCGCGCTCCTGGATCGTCCTTTGCAGGTCCAGACGCGGCGCCGTGCCCGCCCGGATGGCGTCCCAGGTCGACCAGCGGCAGGTGGGGTTCTCCAGCGCGCGCACGTAGTAGAAGGCGCGCTGCTGCGGATCGAAGTCCGGGTCCTGCCACAGGGCGCGGAGATCCGCCGCGCCGACGCCCTCGGTGATGCTGCAATCCTCCAGATCGACCTCGGCGCCGTTGTCTGGGCAGCGGCCGGTCGCGGCGTCCACCTCGAGGCCATCGGAGCAGGCCACGTCGTAGACGCGCTCCTCGGCGCGGCCGTCCCGTTCCCAGCCCTTGATGATCTGCAGCCGTTGCAGCCGCGTGCCGACCGGGTCCGCCATGGCCCAGGCCAGGAACACCGGGGCGCCTTCGGCCTCGGCAGCCAGGTCGCCGCCTTGGACGACGCCCGCCTCCGCGTGTGCGAGAAGGTCCGCGGCGTCCACCGTCAGATCACCGAAGTCGTAGCTCGCCGCGAAGCGTACCTTCATGCGCGGGCCGGAGGTGGCGAAGGTCTCCTTGCGGCGGAAGGCCTCGAAGACCGCGTCGCGGGTGTTCTCCGCCGCCCACGCGCCGGCGAGGCCGGAGGCGCTGAAGAAGCGCTGGTAGGTTTCCGTGAAGCCGCTCGCTTCGGCCACCGGCACCGAACCGCGCTCGGGCGCCTCGTCGGCCAGCACGCCCACCTTGCTGAGGTACTTGTCCTCGTCGAAGCGCTCGCCGACGTTGTGCGTATCGCTCGCCCCGACGATGCCGAAGCGGTACGGGTTGAGGCCCTCGGTGGCCTCCAGCGCGAGGCCGTTCATCCACGCCTCGCGCACGTAGCTGCCCTGCGGCCGGCTCTTGTTCCAGCTCGCGATCTGGTAGGGGAAAATCTCGAAATCCGCCCACTCGTCGTTCGGCGACAGGAACGGGTGCGTATCCGACGTGCCCTTGACCTGCGTGATCTCCACCAGCGGCTCGTTGCGCATGCGCTGTTCGGCATACGCGGCGGTCAGCGGCTCGCCGGCGAACTTAGTGAGTTGGAACATGTTGCCGTTGGAGCCGTTGGCGTTGTGCGGCACGGCGATGGCGTCGATGCCCTGCTCCTCGCGGTGCTTGTCCATCCACGCCCAGAGATCCTCGGGGTTCAGGGAGTCCAAGCGGCTGAACGGCAGCTCCGGCACCTCGCTGCCGCGGTAGAAGACGTTGCGATGCAGATTGCCGTCGCGGGAGGACGTGTACTCGTAGGCGATGAAGGTGGTGAACTCGCCGGGTGCGTTGTGCCGCTCGGCGGCTTCCTGGATCGCCTTCCAAGCGGTGAGCGAATCCTCCCGGCGGCCGATGTCGGCGAGCGCCGCGAAGCAGCCGCGGAACGCCGCGCCGCGCTCGGCGTTGGTGCGCGCCTCGGTGCAGGCCTTCACCTCCGGGCGCTCCGCGTCGGGATGCGCCGGGTCCGCCCACGCCGAGAACATGCCGAGGTAGAAGGCATGGTCCGTGATGGCGAAGAAGTCGAGCGGCCTGTCGAGCTGGATGTCGAATCCGCCGGCATGCTCGACGGCCTCGCCCTTCGCGAATCGGTAGGCGTGATCGGGCGTCGTCAGCGTGCCGAACAGGAAAGCGTCGAAGGAGTAGCGCGTGTGGACGTGCAGATCGCCGAACAGCGCGGCCTTCGACTGCGCAGCCACGGGCCAGGCGAGGATGGCCACCAAACCGAGACAGGCGGCGAGGCTTCGCTTCATAGTGCTTTCCCAGAGTCGCGGATTGCTCGGAGTGTACGCCGTTCCGAGGCACCGACGCAGGCGGGCAGGCCGGGCTAGGTGCTCTGCCCGCGCGATTGCTCGCAGACGTGTTCGAACGTCGCGTTCGCGACCCGTGCGCAGGCGCGCTTGACGACGTCCCAGTCGTGCCAGCGGGGGGCCAGGTACCGGTACTCGGCCAGGGCGGCAGAGTCGAGGTCGTAAGGAAGCGCGTTGGCCAGTTGCGCGTGTAGCTGCTGCAGGGACGACTCCCCGCTCTCCTGGGGATAGAGATCGTCGAACGGCACAAGCGCTCGCCCCGTGGCCGCGTCGCCCAGCGCATCAGCGAGCGCGACGAAGTCCAGGTAGTCCCGGGTGGCGTTGCGCCGCAGGATCAGCACGGCCTTGACGCGCAGCATCTCCGCCATGGTGGGGACGACGAGCCGCTCGCCCCGGTGCTCGACGGTCTCGGTCTCCAAGGGACGAGCGCGAATCAGCTGGCGCACGCCCGTCTCGATGCCATCCAAGCTGCCGAGAATCAGCACCGGCTTGCGTACGCGATTGGTCCGCCAGCCGGCTACGGACTCGAGTTCCGGCAGCGCGGTTGCGCTGGCAACGGGCACGACGGATTGCTGTCGTGCGGCCGCGGAAAGCACCAGTTCCCAGTCAGGCAGCGGCTCGCCGGAACCGGACATGGTTCATCCAGAAGTGATGTCGCTGGGCGTAGGGATCTGGCACATGCTGCGCACACACGCGCTCGATCCGATCGAGCACAGCCGGGTCATCGATCGCCGCCCGGCGCAAGTCTGCCCAGTCCTGCCAGAGACCGCGCGAGATGATGTCGTCGATGGCGGCGGCGGTGTAGCCCCGATGGCTCAAGTGGCGATGTTTCACGGTAGTCCTGCAACTAGCCGGAGGCCGTCGCCAAGCCCTTGAGCCGCACAGCGGGCAGTCGCTTCAGGCGCTGGTTGACGGGGTCTACCTCCACGCCAACCGACTCCAAGGCCGTGACTCCGAGTAGCGGCTCGGCATCCGCGTCGCCGAAGATGAGGAGGCCAGCGGTCAGATCCCCCATGAACTCGATGTCGCCGGTCGTGACGTCCATTTTGACTTCCCGGCCATCTGCCGTCTCGTACACGCGCTGAGCCTTGGGCAACAGCCCGATAGCCTCGAGCCGGTGCCGCGGCACCAAGGTGTCGGCGGTGCCGGTGTCGACCAAGAACAGCCCCTCCCACGTCCTCGATGGTTCTGCAGGGTTGCGGATCGTGACGGTGACATGCGTTGCACCCATTTCGTACTCCTCGCGTGTCGCTCGGCTGCCAACTTGCCGCGAGCCGACCATAGTAGATGGTGCCGCGACGCCGTCTTCAACCTTGTCACCCCGATGACCTCTCCCGGTTGAGCCTCAGCAGTTCCGCCAGCGCGTCTTCCTCCGGGATGTCCGCGTCCCAGCCGTAGGCTGCGGCGACTGCGGCGTCCAGGTGGGCGTGGGCGTCGGCGAGCCAGCGCGGGCGGGCGTTGTAGAGCTTGGTGAGGGTGCGGGCCTTGAGCGCCGTGGCGGCTTCGTCGTCTCTGGGTTCGGGGCGCTTCGGGTAGCCCGGCACGGGTTCGTCGACCCACGCTACCCATTCCTCGGGGTGCAGCCAGCGGTCGCGGAGGGCGACCAGGCGGCGGGCAGCGTCTGCGATCGCTGCGGCGTGCGGCGCGCCGGCGTAGTCGGCGGCGGGGATGTCCGGCGAGAGGCCCCGCGGGAAGGGGAACGTCTCGAAGGTCGTCGTTGGGGTGTAGCGCGGCCGATCCGTCAGGCTCGTGCCTTGGCGCAATGCCCACGCTTCGTGGAAGCGGCTGTGCAGGATGCCGAAGGTCGTATCGTCGTCGCGGGCCACGACGATCAGCTGGTGGTCGGGGCAGACGCCCGCGTCGAGCCACGCGAACAGCCTGTGCTTGGCCACCGTCGGCGTGGCGATGTAGCGCGTGAGGCCCTCAAGTGCCCGCCACATCCCCTGCCGCGGTTCGACGTGCCGCCACCAATGCTTGCGGTACAGCTCGCGGCGGTTGTTGCGGCGCTTGGGCAGCACGTTCTCCAGGATGTGGCGGAAGGGTTCCTCGTAGAGCGCGGCGTCGCCCTCCGCCAGCTCCCAGCCGAAGTCCACGATCCACTTGCAGGCCGGGCGGCGCGTCAAGTCCATGCCGTTCGCCCAGGGCTTGAGCACATCGGCGTTGGGCCGGCCGTTCGGGTTCGCCGGCAGCCGCAGCCACTCGGCGGCGAGTTCGCCGGGAACGTCGAACGCGCCGCCCTTGGTATCGCCCATGAAGGCCACGGCCGCGTTCCGGTCCAGCCGCTTGGCGACGGTTAGGTCCGCTCCCGTTCCGCCCCGTCGCGCCGTGAGGTCGGCATGGATCGCGTCGACGCGCTCGCCGTCGAGCATCGGCCCTTGCGTGCTCGGCGAGCCAAAGCCTGCGAAGCACACGAGCGAGACGCGCACCGCGGCCCCATCGATCACCCAAGGCTCGTCGGACCAGGCATCGAAGATCCGACTGCCGGCGGTGGCCGAAGCTAGGGCACGACGGTTCGCCCCGCCGCGGATCGAGTTCGTCGCCACGAGGCCGACGCTTGCGGTGCTGCCATCGCCGAGCTGCCGCCCCGCCTTCGCGAACCAGTAGGCGACCAGATCCGCCTCGCGGGGAACGTGGCCCTGGTAGGCCTCGAACAGACGGGCAACGTAGTCCTCCCCCAGCACGCGCACCAGCAGCTTGCCGCCGAGGAACGGCGGATTGCCGATCACCGCGTCTGCCTCCGGCCATTCCGGCGACGTGCCGTCCGGCGCAAGGACCGCGTCTTGGCAGGCGATGGTCTGCAAGGGCTCCAGCACCGGCTCGCTGGTGCCGAAGCCGTGGTTCAGCATCCACTGCGTCTGGCCGATCCACACCGAGACCCGAGCGAGTTCGGCGGCGTAGGGGTTGATCTCGATGCCGCGCACGCTGGCCGGCCCGACGCCGGGCAACTGTCGCTGAAGCCCCATCGCCTCGGCTTCGAGGATCACCCGGAGTTCCAAGTCCTTGAGCGTCAGCAGCGCCATGTAGAGGAAGTTGCCCGAGCCGCAGGCCGGATCGAGCACGACGAAGCCGCGCAGGCGTTCGAGGAACGCGACATAGAGCTCGTCGGCACGGCGGCGGCGCAGCGTGGCAGCCCCGGCGGATCTCGCCGCGTCCGCTTGCGCCAAAGCTTCCCCGATGCGTCCCTTGACCGTCTCCCACTCGGCGAGCAGCGGCCGTTCGACGACGGGTTCGACGATGCGCATGATCTTGTCGCGGTCCGTGTAGTGGGCGCCGAGCTGGGCCCGCTTGCTGGGGTCCAAGCCGCGCTCGAACAGCGTGCCCATGATGGACGGGTCGATCTCGGACCAGTCGAGCTTGGCGGCGCGGTAGGCGATGTCGATCTGCTCGCGGCTCATGGACAGCGCCGCGCCATCGTCGAACAGGCCGCCGTTGAAGTGCAGCACGCTGTCGAGGCCGAGGCGCCCGCCGGTCGCCATCGCCGCGAAGAGTTCGCCGGCCATGTCCTCGAAGTCGCCGGGCTTGCGGCGCGCCAGTTCGAGCAGCCTGGTGAAGAGGCCGTCCGCGAGCAAACCGGCGTCCTCGGCGAACATGCAGAACACCAGCCGGTTGACGAAGTGGGCGACGGTCTCCGGCTCGTGGTCATCGGCGCGGAGAGAGTGGGCAAGCTCGGCGAATGCCGCGGCGACCTCGGCCGTCAGCGACTGGCGCGTCTGGTCCGGCTTGAGCCTCTCCGGGTCGCTCATGGCCCACTTGAGCCAGTTGCGCTTCTCGGGCTCGACGAGATCGTCGATGGCGAACGCGTACTCCCGGCTGACGCTGTTCGTCCAGTTGGTGCGGATGCGGAACCGCTCCATGTCCGAGACGATCAGGAGCGGTGGGTTCTCCAGCGCCAGCGCGTACTGCCGCAACTGCACGAAGGCCGCGTCCAGATCGGCCCGGTGCCCCTTGAACTCCCACGCGAAGCAGCCGCGCCGCCACACATCCGCCCACCCCTGCCGGCCGGAGTCCTTGCGTGCGCCGCGCTCGAAGCAGTAGGCCTCGCCGGTCGGATCGGCCTCGGCCGGCGTCGGCTCGCCCAGCACCCGGCACAGGTCGATGAAGTGCTCCTGCGACGCCGAGCGCTCCTTGAGCTCGGACGCCCGCCACTTGGCGATGAACTCACCTGGGGTCACTGGGTGTGGGGGCTCGGGTGTGGCACGGGGGGATTGTAGCTTCGGGGACCGCGGCGGACACTTGGCGGGCTGGCGAGGCGCGTCTGCGGCGGGGAGTCGAACAATGGTTGCTGGAAAGCTCAAAGCAGCGAGGATTGCGTCGGGCATGTCGCTTCACGAACTCGAGACGAAGACCGGTCGGACCGTTACGGCACAGGCGATCGGCGAGTACGAGCGCGGGGAAGCCATGCCGGGCTCGAGGGCATTGATCGCGCTGGCCAGGGCCTTGGATGTTCCGGTCGACTACCTGCTGGCCGACGAGGACTGGGTCCTGGAGTGCATCGATTTCGAGCGCAAGACCATAGGACGCCAGACCAAGGCGCGGGCGGAGCTCACGGTACAGCGACAGTTGGGCCGCTACTTGACGGTAGAGAGCCTGCTAGGACTACCGAGTGGCGACTGGGATCGCCCGCACGGAGCGCCGTACCCGGTAGGCGGGAATCCGGCTGAGGCGGATCGAGCCGCGCACCGTCTGCGCAATGCTTGGGGCTTGGGAATGGACCCGATCCCGAGCGTGGTCGAGCTATTGGAGGGGCGTGGCATCAAGGTTCTGGCTGCGGACATCGACGGCATCGATTGCATCGTCGTGCAAGCGAGCCGAGCCGGGCGTCCTTTGGCTCCCGTCGTACTGGTCAGTCCGAGCCACGCCGGCGAGCGTCAACGCTTGGCGGTCGCCCGCCAGCTAGGTCGCCTGGTCATGGATGTAGCCAACGGCGTGGACGAGGAGGCCGCGGCCCACCGCTTCGCTGATTCGTTCCTGACGCCAGCCGAAGCGCCTTGCGCGCAGAGCGGCAACAGCAGCTCGGTGCTCGCTCCCGAAAGACCCAAGCGCTTCGAGCGCCTTTGCCGCCGGGCGCTGGCGGAAGATGCCATCGGCGAATCGCGTGCCGCGGAGCTTCTGGGCATAAGCGTCCGCGAACTCGATGACCGACTGCGACCCGCTGCGACGCCGCTATAGCCCGGCCAACTCTTAACCAAATCACGGGGAAAGCCCGAACAGCGCCACATCCCCTCCTTTCGCGGTCAGGTTCGTCGTGCGGGTGCGTTCGACGGCGAAGCGCGGGAGGTAGTTCGGGCCGCCGGCCTTGGGGCCGGTGCCGGAGAGGCCTTCGCCGCCGAACGGCTGCATCCCCACCACCGCGCCGATCATGTTGCGGTTGACGTAGACGTTGCCGACCTTGGCGCGGGCGCAGACGTGCTCGGCGAAGGCGTCCAGGCGGCTGTGGATGCCGAGCGTCAGGCCGTAGCCGGTGGCGTTGATGGCGTCGATCACGCGGTCCACGTCCGCGGCGCGGTAGCGAACGACGTGCAGGATGGGGCCGAAGACCTCGCCGTCGAGAACGTCGAGCGAAGCGATCTCGAAGGCGCATGGGGCGACGAACGAGCCATGCTCGCCCTCGGGGCCGAGGGAAGCGCGGGCGATCAGTCGGGCGCTGCGTTCGAGCGCGGCGGTGTGCGCGAGGAGCTTGCGGCGGGCGGCAGCGTCGATCACCGGGCCGACGTCCGTTGCCAGCTCCGCCGGGTCCCCGACGGCCAGTTCCGCGATGGCCCCAGCGAGCATCTCGCCCACCGAGTCGGCGATGTCCTCTTGCAGGAAGAGCACGCGCAGCGCCGAGCAGCGCTGGCCGGCGCTGCCGAAGGCCGAGCGAACGGCGTCGTCCACCACTTGCTCCGGCAGCGCTGTGGAGTCGACCAGCATGACGTTCTGGCCGCCGGTCTCGGCGATGAAGGGGACGATGGGGCCGGGCCGTGCGGCCAGAGCCTGGTTGATGCGCTGGGCGGTTGCCGTCGAGCCGGTGAAGGCGACTGCGGCGGTGCGCAGGTCCGTTACGAGCGCCGTGCCGACGGTCGCCCCGGCGCCGGGCAGCAGGTGCAGCGCGTCGGCTGGCACGCCCGCCGCATGCATGAGTCGAACGGCGCGCGCCGCGATGAGCGGCGTCTGTTCCGCCGGCTTCGCCAAGACCGCATTGCCGGCCGCAAGCGCCGCCGCCACTTGGCCGACGAAGATGGCCAGCGGGAAGTTCCACGGGCTGATGCAGGCGACCGCGCCGCGACCGCGCAGTCCGAGCTCGTTGCGCTCGCCGGTGGGGCCGGGCAGTTGCGCGGGCGACGCGAAACGCTCTCGCGCCTGGGCAGCGTAGTAGCGGCAGAAGTCCACCGCCTCGCGCGCTTCGGACAGGGCATCCGGCATCGTGCGGCCGGCTTCTATGGCGATCAGCGCCATGAGACCGGGGCGATCCGACTCTATGGCATCCGCAGCCCTTTCCAGCACCTTGGCCCGGAACGCGCCGGCGCGCGCGTCCCAGTCCGGCTGGGCGGCGGTGGCCAAAGCGAGCGCGGCTTCGACATCCTGTGTCGTCGCCGCCGCCGCGTGGCCGACGATGCGCCGGTGATCGGCCGGGCTTCTGACCGGCTCGCGGGACCGTGCCAGCTCCTGGCCACCGATGATCGGCCCGGCGAGGGACTGCGCAGTTGCCGCGGCCTCGCGCACCGCCGCGAGCAGAGCCTCGGCAGCGAGCGGATCCTCAAGGTCCAAACCCGCGGCAGGCGTTCGCTCTTCGCCCGCGGTGCGCAGGATTCCTGCCGGCCGCGGAATGCCCGGATGCCGGCGCGAGGGTTCGCTGCGCACCGCCTCCATAGCGTCCTGCACCAGCGTCTCGACGGGCGTATCGGCATCCAGAAAGCGGTTCACGAAGGAGCTGTTGGCGCCGTTCTCCAATAGCCGCCGCACCAGATAGGGCAGCAGGTCCCGATGCGCGCCCACCGGTGCATACACCCGCACGGGCACGGCGCGAGCGGCCGCTTCGCGCAGCCGCTCGTAGATCAGCGCACCCATGCCGTGCAGGCGCTGGAATTCGAACTCGGCGGTCTCGTCCGCCAGCGCCAGCACGCTGCAGATGGTGTGCGCGTTGTGGGTGGCGAACTGCGGATGGATGGCGTCCCCCGCGGCCAGCAGCGTCGCGGCGCAGACCTCGTAGCAGAGGTCCGTATTGGCCTTGCGCGTGAACACCGGATAGTCGGGGAGGCCGAGTTCCTGGGCGCGCTTGATCTCTGCGTCCCAATATGCGCCCTTCACCAGCCGCACGGCGAGCCGGCGCCCCGTGCCGCCAGCGAGGGCCACCAGCCAGCGGGCCACGGCGGGCGCTCGCTTCTGGTAGGCCTGCAGCACGAAGCCGAGTCCGTCCCAATCGTCGAGCCGCGGTTCCTGGGCGAGCGCCTCGAAGAGGTCCATGGACAAGTCCAGCCGACGGCTCTCTTCGGCATCGATGTTGAAGCCGATGCCGCGCGCCTTCGCTCGGGTCGCCAGCTCGATCGCCGTCGGCAGCAACTCGCCGACCACGCGCTCTCTCTGCGCGAACTCGTAGCGCGGGTGCAGGGCCGAGAGCTTCACCGAGATTCCCGGCGCGTCGGCGCTATCGGTCGCTGCACCTTTGCCCAAGGCGTCGATGGCGTGCCGGTAGGCCGCGAGATAGCGCTTCGCATCCCCTGCCGTTCGCGCACCCTCGCCGAGCATGTCGAAGGAGAAGCGCGTGCCGGGCGCATGTTCCGCCCCCGCCCGCGCAAGCGCTTCCTCGATGCTGCGACCGAGCACGAATTGGCCGCTCAGGATGCGCATGGCCTGCATGATCGCCGCGCGCACGAGCGGTTCGCCGATGCGGCCGACCAGCCGGCCAAGCCAGGCATGCGGATCGGCGCCCGTGCCGCCGGGCGCAGTCACCAGCCGCCCGGTGAGCATCAGCCCCCACACGGAAGCGTTGACGAACAGGGACGGCGAGTGGCCGAGGTGCGCCGTCCAGTTGCCGGCGGCGAGGTTCTCGGCGATGACGCGGTCCGCGGTCGCGTCGTCCGGCACCCGCAGCAGCGTCTCCGCCAGGCACATCAGCGCGACGCCTTCCCGGCTTTGCAGACCGAACTCGTGCAAGAATGCCTCCAGCGTGCCGGCCTCGTGCGCCATGCCGCGGCAGCTCGCCACCAGCGCCCGCGCTCGGTCCACGAGTACACGCCGCTGCTCCGCGCCGAGATGCCGCTGTGCGCTTCGCGCCAGCGCGTCCACGACCTGCCGTTCCGGCGCGGAGTGCGCCAGCCGTGCGGCACGACGGCGTTCTGCGAGGTCCGGCATGGCGTGGCGCATCGAACAGCATCCTCGGGGCGCTGCGAGACCCAAGGAGTGTGCCCGTTTCCAGCGCGGCGCGTGCTGTCGCCGCGGTTGCCAATGCCGCCCGCTTTGGCGGATGATCGAACGCTCCTCCGCCACGGCACCAAGACATGACGCGATTCCACGACCTCACCATGAACGCCATCACCGGCGAGCCGCTCGACTTCGGCAAGTACAAGGGCGAGGCCTGCCTCGTGGTGAACGTCGCCAGCCGCTGCGGGCTGACGCCGCAGTACGAGGGGCTGAAGCAGCTGCAGGACAGCGGCGCGGTGACCGTGCTCGGCTTCCCGTGCAATCAGTTCGGCGCCCAGGAGCCCGGCACCAGCGCGGAAATCCTGGACTTCGCCACCTCCCGCTACGGCTGCAACTTCCAGCTCTTCGAGAAAGTGGACGTGAACGGCAGCGGCGCCTGCGAACTCTACGACCACCTGAAGTCCCAGCCGGGCGGCGAGGGCGACATCGCCTGGAACTTCACCAAGTTCCTCATCAACGGCGATGGCGAAATGGTCGCCCGCTACGAACCCGGCGTGAAGCCGGAGGAGATCGCCGCCGACATCCCCAACCACGTTTGACGGAGGTACCTATGGCCGCGCTCGACGGCATGCGCATTCTGGACATGACCCAGTACGAGGCGGGCACGTCCTGCACCCAGGCGCTCGCCTGGCTCGGCGCGGACGTGGTGAAGGTCGAACGCCCGGAGCGCGGCGACCCGGGCCGCGGCCCCTCCGGCAGCGCCGAGTACTTCGTGGTGTGGAACTCCAACAAGCGCAGCGTGGCCGTGGATCTGGCGAACCCGGAGGGACGGGCGCTGCTGCTCGACATGCTGCCGAAGTACGATGTCTTCGTTGAGAACTACGGCCCCGGCGTGATGGAGAAGCTCAAGCTCGACTACGACTCGATGAAGACCGTGAAGGCGGACATCATCTACGGTCGCATCAAGGGCTTCGGCACCTCCGGCCCGTGGTCCGACTACAAGTGCTACGACATGGTGGCGCAGTCCGCGGCCGGAGCGTTCTCGATCACCGGCGAACCGGACGGCCCGCCGATGCGCCCCGGCCCGACCACCGGCGATGCCGGCACCGGCGTGCAGATGGCGCTCGCCATCGCCGCCGCCTACGTGCAGAAGCTCAACACCGGCAAGGGCCAGCTCATCGAACTGTCCATGCAGGAGGCGATGACCTACTACCTGCGCACCGCGACTTCCGGCGGCAACTACGGCGAACGCGCCGCCCGCCGCTCCGGCAACGGCGGCACGCCGAACATGTCCCTCTACCGCTGCCGGGGCGACGGCGCCAACGACTACGTCTACATCATGGCCGTGACGCCGCGCATGTGGGAAGCCCTCTGCCGCGCCATCGACCGCGAGGACCTGCTGAGCGACCCGCGCTACGCGGAGCCGCGCGAGCGCTACGCCCGGCGCACGGAGGTAAAGGCCGAGATCGAGCAGTGGACGCTGGCCCGCGACAAGTACGAGGCCATGCGGATCCTCGCCGAGGGCGGCGTGCCCGCCAGCGCCGTGCTGGACACCAGCGACCTGTACCGCAACCCGCACCTGGTAGAACGTGGCTTCGTCCACGAGGTGGAGCACGCCGAAGTCGGGCCGGTGAAGCTGCTCGGCTGGCCGGCGAAGATGTCCGAGAGCCGCGTGCCGATCCAGGCCGCGCCGCTTCTCGGCGAGCACACGCGGGAGGTAGTGGCAGCGGACCTCGGCCTGCCGGAAGCGCGGCTTGACGAACTAGCCGAAGCGGGGGTGATCGGCGGCGGTTGACCTCAGATGGGATCGCCGAGTCCGGGCCGGGGACTCTTCGCCGCTATCGCGGCCGTCCGATGTCGAGGTGATCGAAGCCCCGGCTAGTCACCAAGCTAACGCCTTTGGGGTGGTTCTCGTGGGCGACGCGAAGTCCGTAATTTTTCTTCCCCTGTAGCCAAAGGCAACCGGAACGACTTGCCAACTTGAAGATAGCGGCGTGCAAATGCGCGTTCTGGGAGTTCAGAAACATGTCCTTACCGGCGAACCTGTCGTCATTGTCCGCGTCGCGTGAGACAGCTTCGCTCATCTCCGTGAGCGCTCCAACAGCCTCCGTGATCGCATCCGCTAGATTACGGCCGTTGAAGCGGCTGACTTGAAGAGCCACGCCGTTCCTATTGCCTTCGACGCCAACACCCTCTAGTGCATGCCAGAACGCATCGGCCGCACGCTTCCCGAAGAAGTGCTCGAATGTCCGGCCACCGACTAACGTGCTGACCGCTCGCGCCCCGGGCCCACACATGTGCTGATAGACGTACTCCCTATGCTGTTCCCAGACGGCGTTGCCAGCCCATGGGATAGATGCGAGATCGAGCCAGCTAACGTGCCGAACGTGCGTACAGGCCAACTCCGGGCCGTGTTCGGCGCGAACCCAACCCTGGAACTCCCGAAACACCTCAACTGTCTTCGGCATGTGCGGCTCGGAGGCAAGCATGACCTCGTTGAACGGCGTAAGGAAGGCGAGGCCGACTGAAGCCGGCCCGCCGTAGCAGCAACATAGGTCCTGCCAGTATTGTTCCAACTGGCCGGTCCTGGCAGATGCGTCGACTGTCTTGAGCTCAAGGCCAACGACCCTCTCACTTGCCGGGTCTCGGATCAGGATGTCAATGCGCCGCTGGTGACGGAGCTGCCCTTCCGTCATGACCTCCACCACCTCCGGAACCGCCCATCCGCTAGGTGCTACACGCCTCCAGACATGGTCGAATAGCGACCTGTCGCCTTCAAGGCTCTGCCGCAACGCGTCACACAGATAATGCGAATGAAACGCCTCCTGTCGACTGGTCACACGGCGGAGCGTCCGAAACACGCTGAATCCCTCGCGGATGCGGCCGTGGCCCAAGATCTCGCGGCCAGCTACGAGCTTGAACTCGATCCCTCGCGGCAAACGACAGGTGTCGTGGGGTCGGACAAGCAGCTCCGCCCTTACCTGGCCGTCGAATGCGTCGGGCGAGCAGGCCTCAAGCAGCAGACTCGCGGGTTGGGGGTCGCCGGGGCAGTCCTCCGGAAACACGACCATGCTGCTGATGGGCTCGCCGCGCTCCAGAACATCTCGCGTCCGGCTGCTCACGGGACGGAAGTCGGCTTGAATTGCATGGAATCCGGTTCGTCTCATCTCCACTCCTCCACCCCGACGATCTCGATGGCCATCAAGTTCGGACCATCGACATACAGCGCGGGACCGATCCCGTCAAGATTGGGCCGCGCAAGAGCCACCTCGGCGATGTCGCCGTCCAACCTGACGCAGATGACTCGACCCGGGAACCGGGCGTCGAGGCACTTGCCCCATGCCCAGGCGTCCGCTTCCGAGCCAGCGAACCACTTCCCCGACCCACAGCTGTTGGCCCCCGGCCTGAGCGAACCGCACGTTGCGATGTCCGCCCACTCTCCGTCCTCCACGTATCTGAAGCAGCGCACGATCTATGCTCGACAATGCCATGGTGTCAGACTGCCGTCGCGTCCTGGATCAGCCAGCTATCCGTGCCTCAGCGCATCGCGCTGAGCGGTGAGGAAGGCCAAGCATACACGCTGAGTTGCGCAGTCGCTGGTCAGAATCTGGCTTCGATGCCGTCCTCGTTGCTCGCCCGGAACCAGCCGAGCCGCCAGGCGAGCCGGCGCGGCGGCCTCGACGCCGAGTTCCGATCACCTGGTCAGCCGCGGGTTGGCCAGGGAGCTGTTCGGGCAGGCAGCATGGCGCGTCTTTGTCGGCGCACGTGAGTTTCATTCAGCGCCATGATGGCGTTGTCGCGCGTCGGCGTCCTGTTCATGGTCCGGGCACGCCGGAGACGCTGCGCGTCAACGGCCATGCGTCTCTGACCGCCGATGCGTACCTCGTGCAACGGCTCGAAGCGCGCGGCCGGCCCGCCGTGCTCGCGATCGACGTCGATGTGGAGGAGGTCTTCTTCCACTGCGCCAAGGCGTTCCTGCGCGCCAAGCTATGGCAGCCGGACACTTGGCCGGAGCGGCACCGCGTCTCGTTCGGCGAGATGTACGTCAAGACGAAAAATGCGCCGCTGGCGACCGCGGCTGCCATCGACGCCGCCATTGATCGGGACTACCGCGAGAATCTGTAGCCCGACCCGCCGCGGAACCTCGCATCTCCGACAGCCCGCGGGGGCAAGCCCGTGGCAAGTCACAGCGCCGACCGCAGCGCCGGTCCTGTCAGAAGGCGTATTTCAGCCGCACCGAGAAGGAACGCGGCCGGTTGGGCCGGGCGCCGAAGGGACGGTGGGAGACGATCGCCGCCTCGTTGGTGGCGTTGCCGATCAGGAGTTGCACCAGCGTCGCGTCGCGGAGGCGCCGGCCAAGGGCGAGGTCCAGCAGCGCGTAGCCGTCGGAGTGCAGGCCGGCGTCGATTGCGCCTTGGCCGGGCTGCTCACGCACCTGTACCTGGCCGCGCACCGCCGCCGAAAGCTCCCAGGGGCCGGCCAAGAGCTTGGCGGACGCCCGGCCGATGTGTTGGGGAAGGTAGGGGAGCTCGTCGCCCTCGGCTACCAGGCCCCACTGCGCGAACTGCGACAGGAATCCCGTCTGGAAGGCGGACTCGGTGTAGGTGTAGTTGAAGCCGAGCTCAACAGCCACGGACGGACCGAGGGAGAACGCGCCCCAGCCGACGATCTCCACGCCGGCGATCTCCACCCGCCCGCCATTGAACTCCTCGCCGGCGACGCAGCCGCTGTCGCTCACCCGGCAGCGGCCGAGCAGGTTCTCGTAGTCGCTGAGGAAGCCCACCGCCTCCAGACGCAGCGCGTCGGTGCCGAAGCGCACGCCGTATTCGAGATTCAGGCTCTGCTCCGGTTCCACGTCGCGGGATCCGGGGCCCGCCGGGGAGAAGCCCCGGTAGGCGCCGGCCAGCAGGCTGATGCGCGGCGTCGCCTGCCAATGCACGCCGACGCCCGGCGAGACCACGGACTGCTCGCTGCCCCTGCTGACCCCGAAGCGCAGGTCGTCGAAACCGCCGGCGATGTTCTCGTAGCGCGCGCCTACGGTCAGGCGCCAATCCCCATAGACGATCTCGTCGGCGACGAAAACGGCCAAGGCATCGGTGTCCGCCCGGTTGATGGTCTTCGAGCCGCGCTCCGTCCCGTCCCACGCGAGTTCGCCGCCGGTCATCAGGTAGCCGCGCTGGCGGTGGTCGCGCTCCACCTCGTCGCGGTGCAGGCGCACGCCGGCGGTCATCAGGTGCTGCGCGCCGCCGGTGGATGCGGTGAGGGTGGCGGTCGCCTGCGCACCCTTGACGTCGAACCAGCGGTGGTTGTTGGTCACGTCCAGGATGTCGGCGTCCGTCGGCGTCGAATCGATCTCGCCGCGCAGCAGCTGGTTCTGGCGGACGTAGTTGCCCGGTCGCGTCAGGATGGACTGCAGTGCGGGGCCGGCGATGAAGCCGTCCACCTTGTTCCACTGCCGGTCGAAGCGATTCCAGTAGGCCTTGGCGTTGACGCTCAGTCGCGAACTGAAAGCGATACCGTAGTTGAGATGCGCCAGCGAGTGGGAAGACTGGAACCGGGCTAGCCTCGATGCGCGGTAGCGGCGCACCGGGTCGCGGTCGAAGTCGCGGTCGGTCAGGCCGAGGTACGTCTCGTCCGCATCCTCGTCCGCGTAGCCGAGCTTCAGGGTAAGCACCTGATCGCGGTCGCCGCCGGGTTCCCAGCGCCACTTGGCGTCCAGCGCATTGCGCGCGAAGCCGGTGTCGCCGCCGCCGTCGAGCTCCTTGAAGCCGCTGCTGCCGTAGCGCAGGGCTTCGAGCAGATAGCCCGTCCTGCCGTGGACGTTGCCATAGGCCCCATGCACCTTGTGGAAGCCGTGGTTGCCGGCGCCGAGGTCGATCTCGCGCAGCCGTCCGTCCGGCAAGGGGCGGGTAACGAAGTTGACCGCGCCGCCGACCGTGTGCGGCCCGTGGCGGATGGCGGCGGGCCCCTTGAGCACTTCGACGGCGTGGATGCGGCTGACGTTCGGTACGAAATACGCGGCCGGCGCCGAGTACGGGGCGGGCGTGATCAGCACGCCGTCCTCCATGATCGCGACCTTCTGGCTGCGCTCCGCCGACGCGCCGCGGATGCCGATGTTGGGTCGCAAGCCGAAGCCGTCTTCCTCGCGGACGTAGACGCCGGGCACCGCGGACAGCACCTTGTTGAGGTCCACGTAGTCGAACTGTTCCAGCGCGTCGGCATCCACCACCGTGCCGGAGCCGGCGACGGTGCTGGCATCCTGCCGCGAACCGATGACGACGATTTCCTCGATGCGGTCCGCATCGACGGTGTCGACATCCGCGTCCGGCTGGGCGCTGATCGAAAGGGATGCCGCGGCGACCGACGCGCCGAGCAGTGCCCGCCAAGGGGACGCGATAGCGGTGCCGTGCTGGCACCGCGCCTTGGGCGTACGCATGTTGCGCTTCGCTCCGCAGAGTTCTCAGCGGCCAGAACCTATAGGAAATGATAATGGTTTGCAAATGCGATAAGGCAAACCGGGCGTAGGACGGATCTCTAGCGGCCTGCGCTTGCATGACTCCGACGCGGGCGGGGACAAGCCCCGCTCCTGCAGAGGCGCGGTCAGAACCGCGCCTGCAGGCCCAGCCAGCCGGCGCGGGGGGCGCCGGGGGAGACGAAGCGGCTGTCGTCGTAGTCGTCGCCGAGCACTTCGTCGGCCTCGCCGAAGACGCCGAAGGTGGCGTAGCGCTCGTCCAAGACGTTCTCCAGCGTCGCGTATACGGATGCCCAGTCGCCAAGGCGGAAGTCGGCGCGGATGTTGGCCACCGCGTAGCCGTCCAGGCGGTCCACTAGGTTGGCTTCGTCGCCGCGGTAGTGCTGGCCGGAGACGTGCTGGAGGTCCGCGCCAAAGCCGAGGCGGTCGGTGACGCTCAGTTCCACGCCCGCCTTCAGCAGGCGTTTCGGCACCAAGGGGAGGCGGGCGCCCGGCTGCACGCGCAGTTCGCCGCCCTGGGCTCGCGGGTGGTTGGCGCTCGGCACGGTGAACGTCTCGCGGAACGTGGCGTCTAGCAGCGTGTAGTGGAGGAACCACGAGGCCCGGCTGTCTTCGCCGCTGGTGACGCTGAACTCCCAGCCGCGGCGCTCGGTGCGGCCGACGTTGTCGAAGTAGCCCTCGTTGGTGAACGCGCCGGCGCTGATGAAGAGGATGTCGTCCTCATTGCTCGCCCGGAACCAGCCGAGCCGCCAGGCGATGCGCGACGCGGCGGCCTCGACGCCGAGTTCCAGCGTTCGCGCGACCACCTGGTCGAGGGGCGGATCGGCCAGGAAGCTGTTCGGCAGGCGGCACGGCGCGTCTTCGTCGGCGCAGGTGAGTTCCACCGGCGAAGGGGCGCGGCTGGACTCCGCCAAGCTGGCGTAGAGCGCCATGCCCGGGCGCAGCCGGTAGCGAATGGCGAGCGCCGGATTCAGGCGGCTGAAGCGGTGGCTGCCGTCGAGCGCCGTGCCGAGGCGGTCGTTCAGCTCCACGCTGGTGCGGTTGTAGCGCGCCGCGGCGGTGGCGGCGAGCCGTTCGCCGAACTCGACGGTGTCGGATAGGAAGACGGCGAAGTTCGCGATGTCGGCGCCGACTTCGGTGAACGCGTCCGGGTCGAAGGTGCCGTTCGGAACCGCCAGCCGGGTCTGGTCGAGAATCCCCGCCTCGGTGCTGGAGTCGAAATCGATGCCAGCGGCGTCGTAAGCGATGCCGGCCACGAGCCGATTGCGGCCGACGCCGAGCATGTCCGTGCGGTCCAACTGCATGGCGAAGCCGTAGCCGTCCTGCCGGGTGCTCGTTCGGTTGATGGTCGCGGGCAGCGGCTCGCCCTTGTCCTCCCCATCGTCGTCTTCCTCCTCCGCCTCGTCCTCCCCTTGCCCCTCATCGTCGTCGTCCGCGTCGTCGCCGTTGTAGGTGGCGATGTCGCTCAGCCGGGCGTACAGGTTGCCCGTCCACGACAGGTTGGCCGAGAAGCCCCGCTCGGCCGTGATGTTGAACTGCTTGAGGTCGTTCTCCGTCTGATCCGGGCGCGTGTAGATCGCTGTCGGCTGCTCGGCCCAGAGCTGCACCGGCAGCGCGCCGTTGCCGATCAGGTCCGTGCTCGCCAGCGTCGCGTCGAGATTCACGCTGGCCGACGCCCCCTGCCAGCCGAGGCTCGCGAAGGCCTGGCCGGACTCGGTGGGCGAGTAGTCGCGCCAGCCGTCCTCGCGCAGCGTGGCGCCAGCAGCGTAGTAGGCGAACCGGCCGGACCGCCTGCCGGTCTCGGCGCTCAGCCCCATGCGCCCGAACGAGCCGCCGAAGCCCTCGATGGCCGTGCCCGGATGCGTGAAGCCGGTTTTCGTGGCGACGGAAACCGCGCCGCCCAAGGCATTCAGCCCGAACAGCGGACTGGCGCCGGCCGGCAGCAGCTGCGCGCCGGCGATGGCGACTTCGGGGATCAGCGCCCAGTTCACCGTATCCCCGAACGGCTCGTTGATGCGCACGCCGTTCTGATACACGGCGATGCCTTGCGGCAGGCCGAGCAGGGGCGAACCGACGAAGCCCCGGTACTGCACATCCGGCTGCAGCGGATTGCTCTGCGCCTCGTTGACGAAGACGCTCGCCAGATTGCGCTTCATGTGCGCCGCAAGGTCGAGCGCGCGCCCCTCGCCCAGCGCATCGGCGCTTACGCTCTGGCCATGCGCCGACTCCGCATCGCCGCCGAGCGGCGTCACCACCAGCACTTCGATGGACCGCGCGGCCTCGCCAGCGTCCTGCGCAGCCGCGACCCCCGCGGCGAGTACGGCTGCCGCCCACAATGCCAGTCGCAGTTCCACAGCGCCTCCTCGCGGTGCAATCAACGCGGCGACAATGCTAACGTGCCCGTTTGCCCACCCGACACCGGAGACGCGAGTGAAGATCGGCGTTTTCATCTTCGCCACCGACTACGCCATGCGCATCGACGCGCTGGCCAAGGAGGTGGAGGCCCGGGGCTTCGAGTCCCTTTTCGTGCCGGAGCACACGCACATCCCGGCGAGCCGGGACAGCGCCTGGCCCGGCGGCGCGGAGCTGCCCAAGGAGTACTGGCACACGCTGGACCCGTTCGTTTCGCTGATGGCCGCGGCCGCCGCCACCACCACGCTGCGCGTCGGCACCGGCATCTGCCTGTTGACGGAGCACGATCCGCTGGTCGCCGCCAAGGAGATCGCGAGCGTCGACCTGCTCTCGAACGGGCGCGTGGAAGTCGGCATCGGCGCCGGCTGGAACGCCGAGGAGATGGAGAACCACGGCACCGCGTTCGCAACGCGCTTCCGGGTGATGAGCGAGCGCGCCAAGGCCATCAAGACCCTCTGGCGCGAGGAGGAGCCGGAGTTCCACGGCGAGTTCGTGGATTTCGACCCGGTGTGGTCCTATCCCAAGCCCGTGCAGCGGCCGAACCCGCCCATCCTCATCGGCGGCGAGTCCGTGCATACGCTTAGGCGCGTGGTGGAGTTCGGCGACGGCTGGCTGCCGCGCGCCCGGGGCGGTTTCGACGCCGCCGCCAACGTCGCCCGCCTGAAGGCCGTCGCGGACGAGGCCGAGCGCGACATGGCGACCCTGTCGATCAGCGTCTTCGGCGCACCCGCGGATGCCGCGGCGCTGGACGACTACCGCGCTGCCGGCATCGACCGGGCGCTGCTGGCGCTGCCGTCCGCGGATGCCGATACGCTGCTGCCGCTCTTGGATCGCCGTGCCGCCTTGCTGGCCGGCTAGCCCGTCTGAAGGAGAACCACATGGTCTGGCAACCCGAAATCGAAGAACTCAAGCGGCGCCGCGAGTTCGCCGCGCAGATGGGCGGCGAAGCCGGCATTGCCGAGCAGCGGCGGCGCGGCAAGCTCACCGTGCGCGAGCGCATCGACCTGTTGGCCGATCCGGGCTCGTTCCAGGAGATCGGCGGCCTCGCCGGCGCCGCCACCTACGAAGGCAACGAGCTCACGCACGTCCGCCCGTCCAACATGGTCATCGGCCTCGCCGATCTGAACGGGCGCAAAGCCGTGCTGACCGCCGGCGATTTCACCGTGCGCGGCGGCTCCGCCGACGGTTCCATCGGCAACAAGGGTGGCCACTCGCAGAAGATGGCGCTGGACTGGCGCCTGCCCTACATCCGCCTGCTCGACGCCACCGGCGGCAGCGTGAGGACTTTCGAGCAGATCGGCCGCACGTACATCCCCACGAACCCCGTCACTCCCGGCGTGCAGGACTTACTGTGCCGCGTGCCGGTGGTGGCGGCGGTGCTCGGCTCCGTGGCTGGTCTGCCGGCGGTGGATGCCTGCCTCGCGCACTTCAACGTCATGGTGAAGGGCACCAGCCAGGTCTTCCCCGGCGGCCCGCCGGTGGTGAAGGCCGCCCTCGGCATCGACATCAGCAAGGAAGACCTCGGCGACGAACGCAGCCAGGTGTACGAGTCCGGCGTCATCGACAACCTCGCCGAGACCGAGGAAGAGGCGTTCGACATGGTCAAGCAGTTCCTGAGCTACCTGCCGAACAGCGTCTGGCAGATGCCGCCAAGGGTCGAGTCGGGCGACGATCCGGAGCGTCGCGACGAGTACCTCATCAAAGCGGTGCCGCGGGAGAAGCGCCGCACCTACAATGCCCGCCGCATCCTGAACGCCGTGCTGGACAAGGACTCGTTCTTCGAGATCACCCCCCACTACGGCCGCTCGCGCATCGTCGGCCTCGCCCGCGTGGACGGCTACCCCGTGGGCGTGATGATCAACAATCCGAACCGGCTCGGCGGCTCCATGGACGTCGCCGCCGGCACCAAGGTGATCCGCTTCCTGCAGCTCTGCGACACCTTCCACCTGCCGATGGTCTACTTCGCCGACGAGCCGGGCTTCATGGTCGGCCCCGACGAGCAGCGCCGGGGCATCGTCCGCGCCGGCGCGAAGATGCTCTGCGCCACGCTGCGCACGCGGATGCCGTGGATCTCCATCATCATCCGCCAGCTCTACGGCGTCGCCGGCCAGTGCCACGACCGGCCGAGCGGCATGTTCAAGCGCGTCGCCTGGCCCTCCGGCCACTGGGGTTCGATGCACATCGCCGGCGGCGTCTCCGCCGCCTACCGGCGCATCATCGCGGAGTCGGACGACCCGGAGGCCAAGCGCCAGGAGATCGAAAACAGGCTCGAAGCGCTGGCATCCCCGTTCCGCACCGCCGAGGCGTTCAACATCGAGGACATCATCGATCCCCGAGAAACCCGCCCCATGGTGGCCGAGTTCGTGCAGATGGCCCAACCGATGCTCCAGACGCAACTGGGGCCGAGCCCGACGCCGTACATGCCGTGACCGTGACCGCGCCGATCTTGATCGACCGCTGAATCGGCGCGTGGGGGGACTACTGAGCCGGGCCCGAGTCTCCTTCCAGCAGCGCGACGATGTCGTCCGTCGAGCGCTCGTACGCGAGGTCCAGCAGGCTGTCGCCTTCGCCATTCAGAACGTCGATGTCGGCGCCGCGGGCGATCAAGCGTTCGACGGCGGCGGGGCGGTTGCGCAGGACCGCGAAGGCGAGGGGCGTCTGCCAGTCTTCGTTGTGCGGTTTCGCCGGGTCTCGTTCCGCGCCGATCGTCGTTTCCAAGAGTTCCGGGCGGGCGTCGAGCAGGGCGTCGATGCGGGGCAGGTTTTCGCACAGCACGCTGTCGAAGAGGCCGAGCTCCTGCTTGGCGAGCAGCTCGCGGACCGCCTCGCTGCCGGCGGTGACGGCCCACTGGAAGGGCGTTGCTGCGAAGCGGTTTTCGCGCAGGTGGACGGATGCGCCGCCTTCGAGCAGCAGTTCGGCCATCTGCACATGGTCGTGGAAAGCGGCTTGGTGCAGCGGCGGCGCGTTAGGGTCATTGAGGTCGAAGCCCACTTCGATCATCACCCGCATGGCGTCTCGGCGGTCGCCGCTCGCGGCATTCGCCAGCAGTTCCGGGTCCGCTCTTCGGGTCCGCACCACCAGCGCCGGGCGCTTCTTGAGCATTGCGCGGGCCTTGCGGGCATCCGCGGCCATGCAGGCCGACGCGAAGCGCTGCTCCCTGGTGAGTTTCACCGCTTCCGCGCCGTGGTCCACCAGATATTCGGCAAGCTCCGGATGGCCGGCAACCATCGCGGCTTCATAGTGCGTGAGGCCGTCGGCGCCCTCGGCATCGACATCGGCGCCGTGGTCGATCAGCAGTTTGGCGCGCTCCTCATGGTGGTTGCGTACCGCCCAGCCCAGCTGATAGGCCAGTGTCTTCTGCGGATGCTCGATCAGTTCGTCCTCCCCGTGCTGCTGCAGCCAGTTGTTGCGGTCCATGTCGGACAGGCCGTATTCAAGAAGCAGTTCCAGGCATTCGCTGCCGGGCGTGAACATGGTGTTGTAAAGCGCCTGGCTGTCGTTCGGATAGGCGCCGGCGTCCAGCAGCAGGCGCGCGAGGGCATCGCATTCTGGATGCGGCGGCTGGTTCACCGGCCCCATCTCGCCTTCGCCGAAGGCGCCGGTGAGGGCGGTGAAGCGGTACTGGCCGCCCCACATATAGAAAGCGTTGGGGTCGGCGCCGCGTTCGATCAGACAGCGGGCCACAGCGAGGGTGGACTTGCCCGGCACGGTCAGGCGCGAGTAGCAGGCGTAGAGCAGCGGCTCCCAGTCGAAATAGCCGCCGCGCTGATTCAGGAGGCCGGGGTCGGCGTCCAGGAAGGAGGCGACCGCCTGGGCATCGCCGATGCAGGCGGCGGACCAGATGTCGCTGCTGCCTAGCCCGGGCTGCGCAGCAAGCATCTCCAGGGCCCGCTCGCGGTTGGCTGGGCGGTCGGTTTGGAAGTAGGCGAGGCAGGCGAGCTGCTGGAAGTCCGCCATCTCTCCCGGGTGGTCCAGATAGGCCTCGAGCTGGCGCCAAGTGGCGAAGCCGTGCTCGCGGGCGATGGTGAGTCGGGCATCGTCCGGCGAGAAGGCCTCTCCAGCGATGGCGTCGTCGGCCGCATCGGCGTAGGCCGGGTGGAACGCCCGGATGCGGGCCAGGGTGTCCGGCACCCCGGCTCGGCTGGTGTTGAGAAGCGCCGTTGCCAAGTAATGCATGATGTTGGTGTCGGCGTCTCGCGGCAGTTGTTTCGGCATCGGCGAGGGGCTACATTCCGTGCGGTCGTCCACTGTAGCGGAGGGAGCGATGGAAGACACGGGAATGCGTGCCACGCGCGGCGTCGGCTGGCTGCTGCTGATCGGCGGCGTCATCGCGGTGCTGGGGTACGCCGGCTACGAGTTCCTCGCGATGGACGCCGAAGAGCCGATCATCAAATGGGGCGTGGTGGCGATCTACGCTGGGCTCGGCGCGCTGCTGCTGGTCGTGCTCCGGCAGCGGCTGATCGCCCGCAAGACGGATCGCTACAAGGACGTGGAGATATAGGAGGCAGCCATGCTGGTAGTCACTTCGGAAACCATCGGCGGCAAGCGCATCACGCAGAGCCTAGGGCTCGTACGCGGCAACACGGTGCGGGCGCGCCACATCGGCAAGGACATCATGGCCGGGCTGCGCAGCGTTGTGGGTGGCGAGATCCACGAGTATGCGAAGCTGATCGCCGAGTCCCGCGAGCAGGCCTTGGACCGCATGGTGGCGGAAGCCGAGAGCTTGGGCGCCAATGCGGTGGTTGCCGTGCGCTTCACCACCTCGGTGCTGGCGGGCGGCGTCGCGGAACTGCTGGTGGTCGGCACCGCGGTGGTGGTCGAGGACGCCTGATCGGCGCAGATCGCCGATCGCAAAGCGGCGCTTAGGTTGCCTGGACGCGGAGCGCCTCCGCTTCATCGGTCAGCCCCGACGGCTGCAGGCGGCCGGCGAGGCTCAGCAGGATGCGCTCCAGGGACTGCCAAGCGTCGCCGCGCAGCATTCCCTTGGCCTGCAAGTCGAGCAGGGCGCATTCCTGGAGCAGCGCGTCGATGCCGCCTGCGCCTAGCCGCCGCACCGCTTGGTCGGCGATCTGCACGCGGCTGCGCGGCATGCGCGGGCGGCCGCCGGCGCCGAGTTCGCGCAGGCGCCGCAGGTTGTTGGCGAGGGCGCCCAGGATCATGAACACCGCGACGCCCTCATCGCGCAGGGTGCGCGCCATGCGGCGGGTGCGGGCGGCTTGCCCCGCGAGTGCCGCGTCGATCATCTCGAAGGTGCCGAAGTGGGCCGAATCGCCCACGGCGTCGGCCACGTCCTTGGCGCTGATCGGCGCGGCTGCGTTCAAGAGCTTCAGCTTGTCGATCTCCTGCTTGGCGGCGAGCAGGTTGCCTTCCACGCGCTCCGCCAAGGCATCCACGGCATCGGGTTCGAGCTGCACGCCGGCGGCGCGGCAGCGTCCCTCCAGCCAGCGCGGCAGGTCGCGGCTGGTCACGGGGCGGGTGGCGAGGACCACGCCGGCCTTGTCGATGGCCTTGTACCAAGCGCTGCTCCGCTGGCGCCATTCGAAGCCTACGGCCCGGCAGAGCAGCAGCGTGTCGTCGAGCGGCGCGCCCAGGTACCGGCGCAGAGCGTCGGAGCCGGCGCGATCCACGCCGCGCCCGAGGAGGCGCACGTCGAGCAGGCGCTTGGTCGCGAACAGCGACAGGTTGGCGGCCTTGGCGAAGAGTTCCCGCCAATCGGCGCGGGGGACGGCCTCGAACACGGTGCGCTCGTCGAAGCCCTGGGCCTTGGCGGCGGCGATGATCGCATCGCAGGCCTCGTCCACCAATAGTTGCTCGTCGCCGGTGACCAGATAGACGGGCTGGAAGTCTCCCCCCTGCAAGTGCCTAGCGAGCTGGTTTTCGCGCATCTGCATGGGCTACTCCGCGGCTGCCGCCGAGACGGCATCTAGGGCGCGGATCATGCGGCCCGCCAAGTCGCTGCGCATCTCCGCCATCAAGAGCGCCTCCTCTTCGCGGCTGCCGGCAAGGTTCTCGCGATCGAGACGCGCCACGCGCTCGATCAGGAGTTCCCTCTCCGGCACGAGTTCGTTGCCCGCGCCATCGTGGGCCGAGAGCTGCACGCGGATCGAGAGTTCGTACTCCGCCGTCCTGCCGCCCGCAGTCACCGCGACGGGGCGACGGTCTTCATGCTGCTCGGCAAGGCGGATCACCACATCCGCATCGCCGTCTTCGGCCACATGCACGTCGGCGGATCGAAGCGCACGCCGCAGTTCGCGATCGAGGTCGACGCCGCGTTCGGCATCGATCTTCACGCTGGCAAAAGCGGCTGACAGTTCCCAGCGGCGCAGCCGGAAGCCGCAGCCGCCGACGGCGAGGGCGAGGGCTCCGGCCAGCGCCCCGCGGCGCGTCATCCAACCACCAGATTCACCAGCCGGCCCGGGACGACGATGGTCTTGCGCAGCTGCTTGCCATCGAGATGGCGCGCCACGTTCTCGTTCGCTTTGGCGGCGGCGATCACGTCGGCCTCGGCAAGGTCCACGGCGACGGTGATCCGGCCGCGCACCTTGCCGTTCACCTGCACCGCCATCTCGGCAGTATCCGCCGCGGTCTTGGCCTCGTCGTAGCGTGGCCAGCGGGCCGTCTCGAAAAGGCCCCCGTCGTTGCCGAGGCGGGAGTAGAGCTCCTCGGCGATGTGCGGCGCGAACGGTGCCAGCATCACCAGCAGCGGCTCCACCTCGGCTTTGCGAGCTTTGCGGCCACCGGCGCGGGCGACGTTCAGGTACTCCATCATGGCGGCGATGGCGGTGTTGAACTGCAGCGTCGGCACCTGCTCGCTCACCTGCTTGATGGTGCGATGCAGGGCTCGCTCGACGGTTGGATCCGGGTCGCCGGCGACAGCCTCGACCGCGCACTGCCAGAGCCGGTTCAGGAACCCGTGCGGGCCTTGGATGCCGCGGCTCTGGTAATCCGCCACCTGCTCGTAGGGGCCGAGGAAGAGCAGGTACAGGCGCATGGTGTCGGCGCCATATCGGTCGATTATGCTGTCCGGGACGATGACGTTGCCGCGGCTCTTGGACATCTTGCGACCGTCGCGGATGAGCAGGCCGTTGGCGCGGAAGCGGGTGAACGGTTCGTCGAATTCGATCTCGCCCATGTCGCTGAGCGCCATCGTCAGGAAGCGGGCGTACATCAGATGCAGCACGGCATGTTCGTTGCCACCGATGTAGCAGTCCACCGGCAGCCACTTGCGGGTGAGCTGCGGATCGAGGGCCATGTCTTCTCGATCCGTGCTCGGGTAGCGCAGGAAGTACCAGCCGCTGCACAGGAAGTTATCGGTCACGTCCGCATCGCGGTGCGCGGGGCCGTCGCAGCGCGGGCATGGCGTCTCGTACCAATCCTTGGCGCGCGCCAGCGGGCTGACGCCGGAGTCGTCGGGGCGGAAGTCGTCGAGATGCGGGTGCTCCACGGGCAGGTCTTCTTCCGGCACGGGAACCGGCCCGCAGCGCTGGCAGTGGATGACCGGAATCGGCGGCCCCCAATAGCGCTGCCGGGAAACGCACCAGTCGTGCAGGCGGTAGTTGACCTGCGCTTCGGCGACCCCGCGCGCAGCCAGCGACTCGACGATGGCGCGCTTGCCGTCGGCGACCGTCAGACCGTCGAACTCGCCTGAGTTGACGAGCGTGCCGTCGCCGACGAAGGCCTCGGCGAGGGGAGTGTCGGCCTCTTCGCCCGGGGCGGCGATGACGCGGAGGATGGGCAGGTCGAAGGCGCTCGCGAACTCGAAGTCGCGGCTGTCGTGGCCGGGCACCGCCATGATGGCGCCGGTGCCGTAGCCCATCAGCACGTAGTCGGCGATCCACACGGGGATCTCGGCGCCATTCACCGGGTTCACGCAATAGCTGCCGGTGAGGACGCCGGTCTTGTTCTTGTCCACCTTCTGGCGTTCGACGAGGTCCTGCTTCGCCACGCTCTCGCGATAGGAACCCACGGCATCGCGCTGCTCTGGCGTCGCCAGCGTTTCGACGAGCGGATGCTCCGGCGCGAGCACCATATAGGTGGCGCCGAACAGCGTGTCGGGGCGGGTGGTGAAGATGCGGATGGTCTCTTCGCGGCCCTTGACCGCGAAGTCCACCTCCGCGCCGTCGCTGCGCCCGATCCAGTTCGCTTGCGCCTTCTTGGTTACATCGGACCAGTCGATGTGGTCCAGATTCGCGAGCAGACGCGGGGCGTAGTCCGTGATCCTGAAGAACCATTGCGGCAGTTCGCGCTGTTCCACCGGCGACTCGCAGCGCTCGCAGAGGCCGGCGATCACCTGCTCGTTCGCCAGCACCGTCTTGCACGACGGGCACCAGTTCACCGGCGCTTCCCGGCGTTCCACCAGGCCCGCTTGCATGAGCTTGAGGAAGATCCACTGCGTCCACCGGTAGTAGTCCGGGCTGGTGGAGTTGACCGTGTGGTTCCAGTCGTACATGCCGCCGAAGCGCTTCAGCACGCGGGTGAAGTTGGCGATGTTGGCGGGGATCAGGTCGTTCGGATTCTTGTCCACCTTGAGGGCGTAGTTCTCCGAGTGGATGCCGAAGGCGTCGAAGCCGATGGGCTCGAAGACGTCCTTGCCCATCAGCCGCCAGTAGCGCCCGTTCACGTCCGCGCCGGTGTAGGCGTAGAGGTTGCCGATGTGCAGCCCCTCCGCCGACGGATAGGGGAACATCATCAGGTTGTAGTACGGGTCCTTGGCGTTGCGGAGCGCGGCTTCGGTCCACGAGTTGGTGCCGCGCCGCTCCCACTGGGCCTGCCACTTTGTCTCCACGGCCTGCGGGTCGTAGCGTTCGCTCATCGAATGTCCTGACGTGCGGGGGCTGGTCGAACGGCGGCGCACATTAACACGGTGCGCCGCGGCTCGGCTTGGCTTAGCGCTGCTAGATGCCGAGGTCCTTCAGGTTGTAGTCCCGAACCACCTTCTCGTAGGTGGCCGGGTTCCAGCGGTACTCGTCCTCGAGGCCTTGGAAGGGCTGGTAGGCGTAGGGGCGCTCTTCCGGGAAGTGCTGGCGGCGGGCGTCGATGGCCACTGCGATCACCGCCGAGCGGTCGAAGATGCGCTGCTCGTCGTAGACGTCGCCCGCGTTCGAGCCGAGCTTGCCGCGCGCACCGAGCACGGATGCCCGGCGGTGGAAGCCGAAGGTGAGCGAGATGCGCAGGTCCGGCGAGGTGTTGGCGAACGAGCAATGCAGCGTCTGCCGGTTCACCATCGTCACGTCGCCCGGCTGGCAGATCAGCGGCACGGCGCCCGGCAGCGCTTCGGAACCGCCGTTCTCCTTCACCATCGCCTTGATGTCGAGCCGGCCCTTCTTGTGCGTTCCCGGCATGACCCACAGGCAGTTGCCGGGCGTGGTCGGATAGAGCTGGACCTGGAAGTTGAAGCCGTGGATGCCTTCGTTCCAACTCGGGTTGTCCCAGTGGGTGAGGCCATCCTGATGCCAGGCGACGGAGCCGCCGAGCCCCGGCGGCTTGACGAAGATGGCGTCGTTGAAGGGCGTGAAGTCCGCGCCGTTGATGTTCTCCGCGATGGCGAGCAGGTGCGGATGGCCGTACAGGCGCAGGCCCGACTCGATGGTCTGGCACATGCCGGCGATCAGGTAGACGACCTCTTTCGGCGCCCCGGCATCGGCCACCGGCTCCACCATCTTCGCCGGATGCCGCCCGCCGTTGCGATCCGTGCCGCCGACCGGATCGCTGAGCGGCCGCACGAAGCTGAACGTGGGCCGCTTGAACTCGCCGCCAAGCGCGGGACGGCCATGCCCATCCACCTCCGCATCCCGGCCGACAGGCGCGCGGTCCAGCAGCTCCGCCATGTCGGCGCGGAGTTCCGCAAGCTCGCCCTCGCCGATGACATCCTTGAAGACGTAGAAGCCGTGCTGCCAATACGCTTCCAGAATGTCGTCCGCCAGCGTCGCCCCGCGCTTCAAGCGCACCGGCCCGCGATTGCCCAGCGCCCGCCCGCGCTCTTCCCCCTCGCGCATGTAATCGGCCAAGGCGGCAGCGTGCTGCGAGGCGGTGGGGGCACGTTCAGCGACGGTGGCAACGGTCATGGCAGCGGCTCCTAGCGGCTCGCCTGCGACCATACCAGCTTGTGTCGTCCTCGGCATCCATGCGGCGGCCAGACCCTGGGCGCGGCCTGGTCAACGCGTTGCCAAGGCCCTTGCGAGGGCGCGCACGGCGCCATCCTCCAATGCGAGTTGACGAATCGAGGCTCGGACCGCAGCTCTCAGTCTCGTGTCGCCAATCTCCTTGAGCTGGAGCCGCTGCTCGAACGTAGACCAATAGGCGGCTGGTATGTGTGGATTGTTCAACGTCGCTCCTCGTGCGTTCAGGTACTTGGCTCTAGCCTTCAGTATCTCAAGCATCTTGTCGGGGCTATAGCCGTCATCAAGGTCCATCTCGTCGACGTAACGCCTGTTGGTCCACTGCCGCTTGTGCAGCGCTTGGGCGTCCGCCAATCTGTAGATGACCTTCTGGCCGCAGATCACATGCAGGTCTTCCACGGATAGCCTCTCCGCCACGCGTTCGCCGATCGCGATGTCTGGCGCGATGTAACTCTCGACCCGTCCAATCCAAGGCTCCATGTCCTTCGGGCCGAGTACCAAGGTGCTCTCCAGCCGGCTGCCGGAAGGATCGTAGAACGCGAAGACCCATATGCGCTGACGCCACTTCTCAATGTGCTGCGGTCCGACGTCCCGCGCCGTCGAAACGGACCGACTCGTCGACGACTTCAGTTCGATAGGCGCGGCGTACCGCGTTCCGTTGGCGGAGAAATCCAAGAAGGCGTCTATTCCTGACCGGCTTGATCCAGCCCGCAGGCCGGCCAGACGAATCAGCTCCTGCTCTCTGTCGTCGTTCTGTACCGCCATTCATGCAGCCAGAGCGTGGGAGATGCTGCGTGCTACCGCGTAGCCGACCGGCGGGCAGACGGAATTCCCGATCTGGCCGAGGATCTGGTAGACGGCACCTTCGAAGAGCCAATCGTCGGGGAACCCCTGAAGCACTGCGCAGTCCTGCACGGAGAGTCTGAAATGCCCGTTCTCCGGCGGGAAGGCGGCGGCCATGCTGCGGTCCTGCTGTACGCCGTTCGGCCAAATCTGCAGTTTGGCCCACGTTGACTGGCTTGCCTTGCTGTTGAGGACGCTGGTCGTCTTCCGCGGTCCCGTAAAGCCGGAGCGGAGTGTCGGCGCGGCACAGTCGAAGCCCACGTCGGGCAAGCCGAGTGCGGAGCGCGCCCCCATGGTCGGGTTCGCGGCCGAGAAAACGTCGCTTTGCATCCGGTGCGTCGGCAACGGTGGTTGGAACCGCCCGGCCCCGTCTGCCGACGCGAAACCGACGAAAAACACGCGCTTGCGCGCTTGGGGTACGCCGAAGTCCGTGGCCGTGAGAGAGAAGCTGCGAACGTCGTATTCGCCGCGCAACGGGCCCATGATCGTCTCTTCCACGTAGCTAAGGAATCGCGGGCCCAGCAGACCGGGCACGTTCTCTGCAACGAATGCCGCGGGCCGAAGCTCCAGAACCGCACGCTTGAACTGGGGCCACATGTCTCGATCGTCGCGCTCTCCTTGCCGAAAACCAGCGATCGAGAACGGCTGGCACGGGGGGCCGCCGTGGACGACATCGACCTTGCCCGCCAACGGCTGCCAGTCCACATCCGCGACATCGCCTTGAATGCCGCCGAACACGCGCCATTGGGGGCGATTTCGCCGTAGCGTGGCACCGCAGATGTCCAGCACGTCGAAGCTGGCAACGTGCTCGAAGCCGGCACGTTCGAAGCCCAGGTCGAGGCCACCCCCACCCGAGAACAAGGACAGTGCCGTCAGCCCGGACGGGGCTTCCTGCGGCATCAACGCCTCGGGCATCAGTGCGGGCGTGTTCGCCGCCACCGATTCGGTGGCCAGCAGGCCGCCGCACGCCGCTGCCTTGCGGCGTCGGGACCGCGCCGCTACCTGGCGGTACCACTCGCGCCTAGCCTCGGAGATCTGATACGGCATGGACTCGTCCCTGGCTGCGGAATCGTTGCATCGCACGACTATAGATGCCCAAAGCCCAGGGTCCAACCATGGCCTGTCGCGATGGCTTAGCCGCTGCCCGGCTGGATATGCACCTTGATCGAACGCGTCGACTTGTCCGCCGCGGTCTCGAATGCCTGCTGCGTGTGGTCGAGGTCGAAGCGGTGGGTGATGATGGAGCGGGCGAGGTCCGCGTAGTCGGCCACCACGTCCAAGGCGATGGCGTAGTCGGCGCGGCCGTTGCTTGCGGCGTAGGTCATGGAGCCGATCAGTTCCACCTCGCGGACGGCAAAATGCAGCGGGTTGATGGTGGCGGCCCCGCTGGTGAAGACGCCGAGCAGCACGATCCGGCCCTTCGGCCGAACGGCGCGCTGGGCGGTGAGCAGCGTGTCGCCGCTGCCGCCGACGGTTTCCACCGCCACATCCACAGCCTGCAATCGCGCCAGCTCGTCGATGCGGGCGTTGCCGGCATCGTCGTCGCCGATCACTTCCACTGCGCCGAGACGCCGCGCCGCTTCCTGCTGGTGCGGGTGGCGGGCGACGACGATGGCCTTGGCGCCGCAGGCTCTGGCGGCGAGCACCGCGGTGAGGCCGATGGTGCCGGCGCCGACGATGAGCACCGTCTCGTGGCCGCGCAGCTTCACCTTGTCGAAGCCGTGGACGGAGCAGGCGAGCGGCTCGGCGAGGGCGGCGGCTTCCGCGTCGAGACCCATCGGGGCCTTGAATACCGTCTCCGCAGGCACGGTGGCGAACTCGCTCATGCCGCCATCGGCGCCCTCCCCGACGAGGCCGCGCTCGCCGCAGACGTGGTAGTCGCCGGAGACGCAGAACGGGCACAGGCCGCAGCGGAGCAGGGGTTCGATGCCCACGAGGTCGCCTTCGCGCACGTGCTTGACGCCGCTGCCGGTGGCCGCGACGGTACCGGCGAACTCGTGGCCGGGGGTGATGCCGGGGCGAGCGCGGAACTCGCCGCGATAGAAGTGCAGGTCCGAGCCGCAGATGCCGGCGCTGCCGACCGCGAGTTGCACTTCGCCGGGGCCGGGCGGGGCGAGGGGCTTGTCGGCGATCTCGATGGCGCGGTCGTCGTCCCAGCGGGCGGCCTTGGTCGTTGCGGGCATCGTCACTCTCCCTCGCGTTTCTCCGTGGTCTCGTCCTCGATGGCGTAGAGCGGGCCCAGACCGGCAAGATCGGCTAACGTTCGGTAGCTGGCCTGGATGCGGGCGCGGTCCGTGCCCGTGCTGCCGCTGGCGATGAAGGCGTCGTAGGCGCTCTTGATCGCGTCCACAGCGAGCACTTGCGCGGTGAACGGATCGACCACCAGGCTCCAGCCGAGGGCGCGCCACTCTACCGGCCGTCGGGCATCCAGCGACGCGATGGCCGCCAGCGGCCCACCGATGCGCTTGGGCGCACCAGCCCACTCCGCTTCACTCCCGGGCATCAGCATCGAGAGATCGGCACCGGCTTCGCGGTACAGGTTGGCGCGCTTCACCGCGGCATCGAACGACTCGTTCCTCACCGCGCCGGTGCGGGCGATGATGAGGAAGTCGGGGTCCGTGCGCGCTCGCACCGCGACCTCCACCTTCGCCGCCATCTCTTCCGGGGCGACCAGGTGTTCGATTCCCCGGTGGTGGCTGACGCGCTTCGGCGCTACTTGATCCTCGATCTCGATGGCCGCGGCACCCGTCGCCTCCACTTCGGCGATGGTGCGGGCGACGTGAACCGCATCGCCGAAACCCACGCCGCCATCGACGATCACCGCCGCCGCCGAGCGCCCTACGATGTGGCGCGCCGCATCCGTCAGCTCGGTCAGAGTCAAGAGCGCCTCGCTCACCGCGTGCGCATAGCCCAGCGCACCGCCGCTCAGATAAACGGCGCCGAATCCCGCCTGCTCCGCGATGCGCGCCGTCAAGGCATCGAGAGCCAGCGGCGCGAAGACGACATCGCCGCTGGCAATGGCCTCGCGCAGATCGGATCGAACGGACATGGCCGAACCATAGGCCATTGGTTATGCTCGCCGCAATCGACAGGAACCGAGCGATGGCGAACGGCTTTCACGACGACCGGCTTGGGCGCATCGCCCGGCATATCGACGGCTACGTTCAGAGCGGCCGCTACCCCGGCGCGCTGTGCCTGGTCTCGCGCGGCGGCGACGAGGCGTTCTTCCACGCCACGGGGCTTGCCGATGTGGAGCGCGAGCGGGCGATGCAGCGCGATGCGGTGGTGCGCTTCTATTCGATGACCAAGCCGATCGCCAGCACGGCGCTGATGATGCTCTACGAGGAAGGCCGCTTTCAGCTCGACGATCCGGTCGCCAAGTACGTCCCGGAATGGGCGGACCTCGAAGTGTTCGACCGCGGCACGCGGGAGCACTACGCCACGGCGGCGCCCGCAGCGCCCATGACCATCAAGCACCTGCTGAGCCACACGTCCGGCCTCACCTACGGCTTCGCGGGCGACCATCCGGTCGACGCCATGTACCGAGACGCGCAGGTGACCGGTAACGGTACGCTGCAGGACATGGTGGCGAAACTCGCCAAGCTGCCGCTCAAGTTCTCGCCGGGCACGCAGTGGAACTACAGCGTCTCGACGGACGTCTGCGGGCATCTCGTGGAGCACTTTTCGGGTGTCGCGCTGGACGAGTTCGTGGCAGAGCGCATCACCGGGCCGCTCGGCATGAAGGACTCCGGGTTCCAAGTGCAGCCAGGCGGCGCGGAACGGTTCGCCGCCTGCTATCAGTTCGTCAAGCCGGAGTCGTACCGCTTGCAGGACGATCCGGAGAAGTCCCGCTACCACCGTCGCCCTGCATTCCTTTCCGGGGGCGGCGGCATGGTCGGCACCATCGACGAATACCACACCTTCGCCCGGATGCTGCTCGGCAAAGGCGAACTCGGCGGCGAGCGGCTGCTCGGCCGCAAGACCGTGGAGTACATGGCCACCAACCACCTGCCGGGAAACTGCGATCTGGCGGCGATGGGCCAGCCGGTGTTCAGCGAGACGCGCTACGAGGGCATCGGCTTCGGGCTCGGCTTCTCCGTCGTGGTGGATCCGGCGGCTGCGAACGTGCTCGATTCGCCGGGCGAATTCGCCTGGGGCGGCGCGGCCAGCACCTATTTCTGGATCGACCCCGTGGAGGAAGTCATCGTGGTCTTCGTCACCCAGCTCCTGCCATCGTCCAGCTATCCCATCCGGCGCGAACTTAAGACGCTGGTGTATCAGGCGCTGGTCTAGTGGTCGGGAAAGTCAACAAAGCCATCGCCAAGCTCGCTGCGGACGAGATGGTCTTCTATACGGGCGGCCACGCCGGCGCCGAACTCACCTTCGAGGCCGGGGCGGCGATGGCGGACACCTGGGCGGACTACATCAACGTCGGCATGGAACATGGCCCGCTCGATCTGGCGGGACTCGGCCGCTTCATGCAGGGCCTTGCCTCGGTGCGAACGCCGACCGTGCCGGTGCTGGTGGAATTGCCGTTCGAGGGGCGCAGCGTGGACGTCGTGCGCAGCAATGCGTGGATCGTCCGCCAGCTCCTGACGCTCGGCGTCCACGGATTCCTTGTCTGCCACGCGGAAAGCCCGAACGCCGTCGCCGCGGTGGTGGAAGCGTCCCGCTACACCTTCCGCGGCGGAACGCGCGGTTCGGGCGGCCAGGGCGCGGCGTGCGGCATCTGGGGGATTTCGTCGGACGACTATCTCGAATGCGCCGATCCGTGGCCGCTGAACCCGGACGGCGAACTGCTGATCGGCCTCAAGATCGAGAACCGCCGAGCGCTCGATAACGCGGAACTCACCACCCGCGTGCAGGGGGTCGCGTTCGCGGAATGGGGGCCGGCGGACATGTCCATGTCGCATGGCCTGCGCGGCACACGGGCGGACATCGCGAGCGACGAGTTGCAGGCGGCAAGGCAGCGCGTGTTCGATGCCTGCAAGGCGGCGGGTATCGCCTTTCTGGATGGCTGCACGGTAGAGGACCTCGCAGAGAAGCGGGCCGCGGGCGTGCGCATCAGTCCCGGTACGCCCGAGCTGAAAGCTCACGCCCAGGCCATCGGCGCGTCTTCCGGCTGAAGCGAACCTCGGCGTGGAGGAACTCGACAATCCGGCTTGGCTGGCGTTACGCGGCGAACAGCGGGCCTTCGGGCTGGTAGGCGAGCGCGCGGCGCGCTACCAGCCGGACGTCTCGCCCATCGCTGCCGTCGCGGACCAAAGCCAGGAGGCGCTTGAGGAACTCGCCGGATTCGTCGAGCCGCGTCAGTTCGTCGCCATCATCTCGCCAGGCGAACCGCCGCCCAAGCTGTGGCGGCTGGCGACCGTGGTGCCGCTCAGCCAGTGGGTCTGCCCGGCGCCGGTTGTGGCGGAAGAGTCCGCCGTCGAATGGCAGGATCTCGGCGACGAACTCGGCCCCGATATGTACCGCCTCGTGAAAGAGACCGATCCCGGGCCGTTCGAGCGCCGCACGCAGGAGCTCGGCGACTACGTCGGCGTGCTGGACCGCGGCAAGCTGGTGTCGATGGCCGGCGAGCGCATCTGCCTGCCCGGCTATCGCGAGGTGAGCGCGGTGTGTACGGATCCCGCGTACGCGGGCCGCGGCTATGCCCAGGCGCTGGTGCGCGAGGTCGTTCTGCGCCAGCAGCGGCGGGGCTGCGTGCCCTTTCTGCATGTGCGGATCGGCAGCCCGTCCGAGCGCCAAGCAAGCCGCGCATACGAGAAAGTCGGCTTCGTCAAGCGCAAGGAAATCGGCATGTCGATTCTGGTACGGCTATGAGCGACGCGGGAACCGAGACGCCGGACGCTGCGCCGAAGCGCAAGTCCCCTTGGGGCATCGCCTTCCGCATCGGCACGTGGCTCTTGGCGGCGGGCTGCTTCTACCTCGTCTACACCCGCATGGAAGTGGCCGCGGCGCGAGACGGCCAGACGGTGGTCGAATACCTGGTTGCTTTCTTCGCCGGTGCCGATTGGGGCTTCTGGCTGCTGTTGATGATCCCGTACTCGGTGTTCTTCTTCCTGGTGGACAGCCATGCCACTTGGCGCGTGGTGCGCTGGTTCAACGCGCCGGAACTGAAGCTTCGCAACGTGCTGCCGATCCGGGCGAGTGCCTACATCCTGTCGCTGGTGAACGAGCAGGTGGGCAAGGGCGCTATGTCGCTTTATCTCCTGCGCACCTACCAGGTGCCGGGCTGGCGGGCGCTGTCGAGCATGATCTTCCTCGGCCTGATCGAGATATACCAACTGCTGATCTTCTCCGCCATCGGCGTGGTGGCGGACTTCGACCTGGTGCGCGAGGCGTCCACGCTGCTGCCGCTGACGGTCATCCTGCCGACAGTGATGACTGTCGCGGCCCTCTACCTGCCGCTGCACATCCTGTACTTCCGAACCGGCAGCGGCGGCCTTAGAGACGTCAACGTGCTGACTGCATTCCGCCAAGCGCGCCCGATCCACTACCTGCTCACGGTGCTCTTCAAGGCCCCGAATCTGATCGGCGCGGTGATCGTCTACACCTTCGCTCTGGAACTCTTCCAGGTAGACGTGAGCGTCGGCCAGATGCTCGCTTTCCTGCCGGTGATCTTCCTCGCCGCCGCGCTGCCGCTGCCGTTCCACGCCGGGGCGCTGCTGCTCTGGACCGTGCTCTTCCCGGACTACCCGGAGGTCGCCGCGTTCAGCTTCGTCATGCATACGTTCTTCGTGCTCTTCAACGCCGCCATCGGCGTGCTTTTCCTGCCGCGCGCCAACAAGGAGCTATTCGGGCAATGAAAACCCTAGACATCCCTGACCTGCGCACCGCCGATCTGCCGGAGCGCGAGAAGAGCTTCTGGAAGATGACCGGTCCCGGCGCCGTGATGATCGGCATGGCCATCGGCTCCGGGGAGCTCATCCTGTGGCCGTGGATCACCGCCAAGTTCGGCACGGAGATGATGTGGGCGGCGGCGCTCGGCGTCTTTCTTCAGCTCTGGATCAACATCGAGATCGGCCGCTGGGCGGTGGCCACGGGCGAAAGTCCGCTCACCGGTTTCGCCCGGCTCTCCAAGTGGTGGGTGTATTTCTTCCTGACGCTGCTTTTCGTCGGCGCATTCCTGCCGGGCTGGGGGCGAGCCACCGGCACGTCGATCAAGATCCTCTTCTTCGGCACGGACGGTCCCGGGGCGGATTGGTTCTGGACCGCCGTGGTGTTCGCGATCGCCCTCGCCATCGTTTTCGGGCCGAAGCGCATCTACGCCTCGGTGGAGCGCTCGATCATCTTCATGGTGGCGGTGATCGTGATCGGCCTCCTGGTCGTCGCCTTCAGCGTCGGCACCCTCGGCGACGTGAAGAACATGCTCGGCGGCATGCTCAACTTCGGCCGGATCAGCCTGGACGACGAGTTCACCTTCCACCGCTTCTTCGGCGCGTTCGTCTTCGCCGGCGCCGGTGGCCTAGGCAACCTGTTCTACGCCTACTACCTGCGCGACAAGGGCATCGGCATGGGCGCCCGCATCCCCATGCTGCTGAACCCCTTGCGCGAGGCGCAATCCGGCGCCAGCGAGATCGGCTACCGTTTCCCGGCGACCGCGGAGAATCTGCGCCGCTTCCGCGACTGGTTCCGCTTCGTGGTGCAGGACAGCACGATCTTCTTTTGGATCGCCAATACCTTCACGATGTTCCTGTTCATGTTCGGCGCACTGGTGGTGCTGCACCCGGCCGGCATCGTGCCGCAGGAAAGCCAGCTCGTGTGGGACCTCGCCATCGTCCTCGAAGGCACGATGGGCGTGGGCGGACGGCACCTGTTCCTCATCATCGGCATTGCGGCCCTCTTCAGCAGCGTTCTGGCTGGCCTCGACGGCGGCGTGCGCATCTGGGTGGACCTGCTGCACACGAACTTCAAGGCCGCGCATCGGTTCGCTGCCAACAAGCTTTACCTCGGCCTCGCCATCGGCCTCTCGGCCCTCGGCGTGCTGGCGACCTGGTTCTTCGAAGCGTTCGATGTGAGCGCTCTCGACTTCTTCTTCATCAGCGCCATGCTGAGCGGCTTCGCCATGGCCGCCTACGTGCCCACGGTGCTGTACATGAACCTGCGCCACCTGCCTGCGGAAGTGCGCCCCAAGCCCGTGAACATCCTGATGGTCTCCATCGGCGCGGCGACGTACATCAGCTTCGCGCTGTACACGGTGGGGGCGAAGGTGGCGGAGTTCCTGTAGGCGCGCGGGATGACGCAGATCGAGTTTCCGCCGCCCAGCGATTGGCGGCATGGCGAACCGGCAAGCCTCGGCTTCCGCCCGGCCGATCTCGAAGCCGCCTGCGAATACGCCGTCGCTTCGGAGATCGACTGGCCCGTCGACGTAGGCGGCATGGTGGCCCGCGACGACCCGCCACCGCACAACCGCATCATCGGCCCGACTGCGCCGCGCGGCCCCGCCACCGGCGTGGTGGTGAAGGACGGCGTCATCGCCGCCGAGTGGGGCGACCCGAACCGGGTCGACATGACGTTCAGCGCTACGAAGAGCTACCTCGCCACCTGCGTGGGCCTGGCTTTGGATCGCGGCCTCATCCGCAGCGCCGACGACCGGGTCAAGGACTATGTGCCCGGCGACATGTTTGCGGGCGAGCACAATGCGGCGGTGACATGGAAGCACCTGCTGCAGCAGACCAGCGAATGGCGCGGCGAACTGTTCGGCATCCCCGACACCGTGGATCACAACCGCTCGCTGACTGGCCCCAGCGCCGCCCCGAAGGGCGAACGCCGGCAACTGAAAGCTCCCGGCACCTTCTGGGAGTACAACGACGTGCGCGTAAATGCCCTCGGCGTCGCGGCCCTGCAGGTCTGGCGCGAACCGCTGGCCGAGGTGCTGCGGCGCGAAATCATGGACCCGATCGGCGCATCGCCATCGTGGGCATGGCACCACTACCGCAACGCCATATTGACCATCGACGACAAGCCCATGCCGTCCGTCCCCGGCGGCGGCCACTGGGGCGGCGGCCTCTTCATCAGCACGTTGGACCACGCCCGGTTCGGACTGCTGATGCTGGCCCGCGGCCGCTGGGGCGAACAGCGCCTGCTCACCGAGGAATGGGTGGATGCTGCGCTCACGCCCAGCGACATCAACCCGCGCTACGGGTTCATGTGGTGGCTGAACCCGGCGCGCGAGACTTGGCGGCGGGCATCGGCAGACGCCTTCGCCGCCATCGGCGCTGGAGGCAACGTGGTTTGCGTGGTCCCGGAGCGCAATCTGGTGGTGGTGACGCGCTGGGCAAGGGAACCGAACGCGGTGGTGGACCGGGTGATAGACGCAGCTATTCGATAGCGCCGGGAGAGCGGCTATAGCGCTTCCAGCGCCTTGTCATCATGGGCCAATGGCAGAGATCGCAGCGGCGAGCTCGCTTCCGCTGCCGCGGTTGCCCTCGATGAACGGTCCTAGGGCGTCGTCCGGGGCCGCGCCGCGCCCGTCGTCCAACGCATTGGTGCGCCCGTGACCGTCGCCCCGAGCGTCGCACCGCCATGTTCGATCCGCAACTTGCTTCGACCCCGCGAACGCGAAGCGGCGACTCCGCCACGATCACGCCTTGGCGGCACCCGCCGACGTTGAACCGACCCGTATATCCGCGCCCATGCGCCGAAAGCCGGTCAGGGTGTCGCTGATGACTTGGTAGTCCACCAGCTTGCCGTCGCGCAGGCGGAACAGGCTGGCCACCCGAACTTCGAGTGGCTTGCCCGTTGCCGGAACTCCGTACATGTCCGTACTGTGGGTGGCGCGCCAGGTCCAAATGCCCACTACTTCGTCGTCCGAGGCGATGATCCGTTCCACCTTGAGTTCGAGGTCCTGGTTGCGCGCGCGAAACCCCTTCACATGGGCCACGAGGCCAGCGCGACCCGGGATGGACTGGGTGTGGTCCGTCATATCCTCGGCGGCGAGCTCCGGGATCAGTTCCAGCCTGCCTTGCGCGACCACCTCGGTGAGGTAGCGGCGCATCACCTCTTCGCAGCGTTCCTTCGACACGGCGCCTCCTTCAGCTAACCTGTCGCAGTCCTTGCCATCCCTACTCCTGCAAGTGCAGCGTCTCGCCGAGCTGCCGCCTCTTGATGTCCGACTCGCAGAAGGGGAAGCGCACCCAGAGCTTCTTGGCATAGCGGATGGCCTGGTCGCGGTAGCGGTAGGACTTGGGATTGTCCGACTGGCCGGAAACCAGCATGGTGTCGGCGATGGGGCAGGCGCTGTCGTCCCACGTCACGGCCTGCAGGTAGGAATTGCCAGAGCCGATTTCGGTATAGCCGCCGTCGACGAGACCCGCGGAGATGGCGCCGTAGACGCCCATGTTGCCGTCGCCGCCGTGAACGGCGATGCGCCGTCCGCGCCGCACGAAGTACTGCACTTCGCCCCACGGCGCATCGAGCGCCACGCCCGCCGCGTCCAGGCTCAGTACCGCATCGCTCAGTTCATGCAGCACCAATTCGCGATTCTCGGTGCGCGACAGGTCGATTCCGTGGGGCGTCGTCAGCGGCTTCCCCGGGTCGAACTCTACGCGCCAGAAGTACCGGTCCGAGATCGCGTTCGTGTACAAGCTCGCAAGCCGGGCCCAGACCTCGCGCCAGAAGGCGGTGAACACCTGGGCGCCGCGGCTGTCCACGTTGACATGCCGGTCCCAGTCGCGCAGCACGTCGCAGGCGCGGCGCGCCCGGCCGTTGGGGCTGGTCGCCAGCGCGTTGCGCGGAATATCCCCGCAGACGGTGAGCACGTCGTCGAGCACCAGCTCCGCGGCGTAGACGCGGTTGCGGTACATGAAGCGCTTCAAGAGCCCCAGATTGAAGCCGGAGTAGTGCGCCAAGCCATCGGCAGCGGCGCGCCGTTCCGCCACCATCAGGTGCCCCAAGCGCGTGCGCAGAAGCTGCGGCGCGTCCTCCCGGCCGAGCCAGCCGAAGGTACTGGGGAAGCCGGTCAGCGGCTGATCCGGATTGCTGAGCCAGCCACTGTCGTTGCTGTTACCCACGTAGTCCGTGGTGAGGAGCTTCGGCCGCGACCGGTAGCCCGCGACGTTGCTGCCCACCGGGCTGTCCACCTCCTGGCCCCACTCGCAGGCCGATTTTTCGCCGTCGAGAACCAGCACCGCGTCATTGGTGACGATGCGCGCGAGAAGCGGCAGCGGGCCGTTGATGCACTGGCTGGAGAAGTGCGTCGCGGTCAGTGCCGGGACGGCGGCTACTTCGCCGTAGAAGGCGTTGCCGTCGCGGTCCGCGGCGAGCGTGTGGAAGACGGGAATGCCGATGCCCGCGAGCGCCGCAGTGAAGGCGTCCATGCCATCCGCCTGGGCCATGGACAGATATTGCTCGACCATCTCGGCGTAGCGGCCCGCGTTGACGTCGCGAATGGCCAGATAGGTGCCGGCGGTGAGGATGTGCAGCAGCGGATCGACGTCGATCAGGCTGCCGAGAGGCCCGTGGTGGCTCCGGTGGAACGTGCGCGAGCGACTCTCCAGCGTCCCGTCTTCCCGCCGCACTTGCACCGTGATGGTCTCGGAAGCCAGATCGCGGAAACCCCCGTCGTAGCCGTACTGCCGGGGGTCGGCGGCGTTGCGCGGCATCTGGTAGACCGTGAACCGGGTCGAGAAAGCGACCGTGTGGGTCCAGGCGATGTCGCGGTTGAAGCCGATGCCGACGAACGGCATGGCGTGCAGCGATGCGCCGGCAACGTCCAGCTCGCCCGGGATCGTCAGGTGTACTTGGTAGAAGCTGCCTGTGCCGTGCCACGGCTGATGCGGATTGCCGAGCAGCAAGCCCTTCCCGGTGCGGCTGAAATCCCGACCGATGGCCAGCGCATTGCTGCCTCGGTCGGTATCGCCAAGCTCCCGCGCCCAGTCCCGCAGGGCGCCCTTCGCCCGTTCGAGCTGGGCGGGGCCGATGCGCGCCGGTGGCCCGCTCACCGCGGCGGGCGGTGCCGGCGGCGAGCCCGCGCCCGGCGTCGATGCGTTGTAGATGGCGTTGCGCACGGTGCTCTGATCGGAACTGCCCTGCAAGGCGACGCGGGCCAGCAGCATGCCGATGTCCACGGCGTCGATTTCGCGCACCCACTCCGCGCCACGGCAGTCCGCTGGCAGCCTGGCTGACTTGTCGCGCAGGTAGCGGTTCATGCCCGCCGCGAAGCCGTCGAACAGCTGCGCGGCCGGGCGGCTGGAGTCCGGCAGAAAGCTCTCGCGGAACGCCTGCTTGTCGCCGAACAGGAAGCGCAGCACGAAATCCGCCCGCAGGTCGCCCCCCTCCTCGCCGAAGAACTCGGCGCTGCGGCCGGTGGCGCCGACGATGCCGCGCATGGCGACGCAGAAGTTGTCCTGGGCGTAGGCGTAGCCGTAGCCGTAGCCTAGGCTGCCCCAGTCGTCCGCCTTCACATGGACGATGCCGTAGGTGGTGCGGCGCACTTCGGCGTCGTACTCCGCGGCCCAGGCGAACGTCGCGCCAAGGCCGAGCAGCGCCGCGGCCGCGAAGGCCGTCGATGCGCTAGGCATCCGCCACGCCCTGCCGAGTTTCGTCGATGATCCGACGCGCTACGGAGCGCAGGGCTTCGCCTTCGCTGTCGCCTTCCATGCGGCGCAGGCGGTAATGGTCGATCTGCCGGTCCGCGCCGGTGCCCTCGCGGACGATCGCGAGCACATGCGCGAGTTCCTCCTCGCAATCGAGCGCCGCGGCATCCTCGGCGAGGTCGGCCACGAGGCCCTGCAGATGGTCGTCGATGTCCACGCGACCGCCGCCGGACAGGTCGCCCAGGAACGCGAACACGCCGTAGCGGGCCGCCAGCCAGCGATTCTCGACGATGAGTTCGGTGGGCGGTTCCGCAGGCAGCGTGCCGGCGTGGTAATCGCGGAGCAGCTTGCGGAGCAGCGTCGCATAGAGGGCGGCGACGGCCATGGCGTCGTCGATGCGGGTGCAGACGTCGCAGATGCGCATCTCCACGGTGGGCAGGTGCGACGACGGCCGGATGTCCCACCACAGTTCGCTGCCGTTCTGGATGAAATCGAGATAGCGGTAGTCCTCGACGAGATTCTGGTAGTCCGCGTTGGAGTGCATCGGCGGCGGCAGGCTGGTGCGCGGCAGCGCGCCGATGAGGTTCAGACGGAAGGACTTGAAGCCGGTGTTGGTGCCGGCGTTGAAGGGCGACGAGCCGGACAGCGCGTGCAGCGCCGGCAGATGGCGGCGCAGGGCAGTCATCACCCGCACCCGCGAGTCGGCGTCGCCGAAACCCGCATGGATGTGCATCCCGCCCACCAGAAAGCGCCGCACGGTCTCCTGGTAGATGACGGCGAAGCGCTCGTAGCGCTCGCGCGGCGTGGGCGTCTGCTCCCGCCAGTCCGCGAAGGGGTGCGTCGAGGCGGCCATCGGCACGGCCCGGTACGGCTTCGCGGCTTCGATCACCAGGCGGCGGGTGTCGAGGACGGCGCTGCGCAGATCCGCGATCGAGCTGCATACCCGCGTATTGGTCTCGATCTGCGAGCGCAGGAACTCGCGCACCACCTTGTGCGGCCCGGCAGCGCGCTCGCAGGCCTCGAAGATGGCGGGGTCCGGATCGGCAAGCAGGTCGCCCGTCGCCGGGTCGACCAGAAAGAACTCCTCTTCGATGCCAAAGGTGATCGCTAGGTCGGCGCCGGTGTCGGAGGCGGGCATTGGACGGATGCTCGGTCGCAGTGGCGCGACATTCTACGCTTCCTACGCTTCGCCCGGCGGGCGGCGCTATGATCGTCGCCAGGCAGCGCGAAGGAGACGCCATGAACGACCTCGAAGCCACTTGCCGCCGCGCGATCGCCTGCGGCGCTCTGACGCTGGCGATGCTGGCCAGCGCCGGCCCGACCATCACGCCCGATGTGGTCTACGGCCACAAGGACGGCATGGCGCTGGTCTACGATGTCTTCCAGATGGAGGAGCCGAACGGCGCCGCGGTGCTGATGATGATGAGCGGCGGCTGGTTCTCGCGCTGGCAGCCGCCGGAACGGCGGGCCGGCCGCATCGCGCACCTGCTCGATGCCGGCTTCACGGTGTTCACCGTCTACCACGGCAGCGCGCCGCGCTACAAGGTGCCGGACGCGGTGGCGGACGTGCGCCGCGCCGTTCGCCATGTGCGCGCCAACGCGGCGCGCTTCGGCATCGACCCGGATCGCCTTGGCGTGACCGGCGGCAGCGCTGGCGGGCATTTGTCGCTGATGCTCGGTCTCGCCAGCGACAGCGGGAGCGCGGATTCCGAAGACCCCGTGCTGCGCGTCGGCAATGGCGTGCAGGCGGTCGTCGCCTACTTCCCGCCCGTGGACTTGAGCGAGTCGGTCGGTCCCAGCGAACGCTTCCCGGCGCTGGATTTCGATCCGGCGCTGGCCGCCGATGTCTCGCCCATCGGTTTCGTCAGCGCCGAGGATCCGCCTGTCCTGCTCATCCACGGCGACCAGGATCGGCTAGTGCCGATCAGCCACAGCGAGCGGATGGCGAAGGCGCTCGGCGAGGCGGGCGTGGTCAGCGAGCTGGTGGTGATCGAGGGCGCGGCGCACGGCTTTCGCGGCGAGAACGGCGAGCGCGCCCGCCGCGAGATGGTGGCTTTCTTCGCTGAGCATCTGGCCGCGCAGGGGAGCGACTAACGTGGCCGCCGTGCAGGATCCGCAGCTTGCCGACAATCCCCTGTACGTCCGCCGCCGCGCCCGCGCCGAAGCCGACAAGCCGCCGTCCCGGGCCACGCCGCTCGGCGCCGTCGCCGAAGTGCGCTCCCCGGCGACGCGCAGCCGGCGCGACAAGGTCGCCGACATCCTGGCCCAGGACCAACTCGTGGCGGGCAGCTTCGGCACCGTCTACTACAAGCCGGTCACCGTTTGCGGCATCGCACTCAAGCTCGAACCCGTGCAGCCGAGCATCGGCAGCGTCGTCCACGGCATCGACCTGGCGCAGCACCTCGAGGACCCCGCCATGGTCGCCTTCCTGCGCGAACTCTGGCTTGAGCGCCGCGTCATCATGTTCCGCGACCAGGGCCACCTCAGTCGGGCGGGAATGGTCGCCTTCGCCGAGCGCTTCGGCGAAGTGGGCGCCCCGTTCGGCGAACGCGAGCACATGCCGAACTCGCCGCACGACCTGAACCAGCAGATCAAGGTGCCGGACATCCCCGACATGCTGGTGCTGCCGTCGGACGAAGCCGTGCCCAACGCCGCCGCCGGCTGGCACGCCGACGCCACTTGGCAGGCGCGGCCGCCGATGGGTTCCATCCTCATGTGCCGGGAAGCTCCGCCCGTCGGCGGCGACACCTGCTTCTGCGACTGTTACGGCATGTGGGAGGGTCTGCCGGCGGCCGTCAAGGAACGGGTCGAACATCTTTCCGCAGTACACATCGGCTCGGTCGGCCACCAGATGGACGGCAAGACGCCCGTCGCCGTACATCCTGTCGCCCGTACGCATCCCGAGACCGGCCGCACCACGCTCTACGTCCAGCAGGGCTTCGTGAAGCGCTTCGCTCCGCAGCACGGCATCCCGGAAGACGAGGAGCGAGACCTGCTGTGGCGCATGAAGCTGCAAGAGGGCCGGCCCGAATACACCTGCCGATTCCGCTGGGAAGCCGGTTCCATCGCCATGTGGGACAACCGCGCCGTGCTGCACACCGCCAGCGGCGACTTCTGGCCCCACCGCCGGCTGATGGAGCGCCTGACGATCCTCGACTACGACCAGGCGCGGCGGACGCCGTACTACGCGGGCACGGCGTAGTCAGGCCCCGGGGCTCGCAAACGACGGTTCGACGACGGTTGCGACCGCCCCTGCCGCGTACTCCGCCAAGTATCGGATCCTGCCGCGCTCGAAGGTCGCCGCGGCTGGCGGCTCGCGGGATTGCAGCAGCGCCGCGCCGCCTTGCGCGAGGAGGTGGCGCACCAGCGTCCAAGCGCGCGTCGGCGGCGCCACGGCGCGCACGGTCACCGTGTCGAACAGAGCGTCCGGGGCGTAGTCCGCGGCATCGGCCAGCACGACTTCCACGTTGCCGAGGTCCAGTTCCATCGCGGCGTGGCGGAGGAACCGGCTCTTGCGCAGGCTCCGTTCGATCAGCACCACCGCCATGCCCGGGCGGGCGATGGCAAGCGGCACGCCAGGGAACCCGGCGCCGCTGCCCACATCGGCCAGACGACCGCGGCAGAGAGGCAGCAAGGCCAAGCTGTCGCCAGTGTGGCGCTCGCGCAGGCGATGGATGTCGTGGCGCGAAACCAGATTGACGCGCCGGTTCCAGCGCCGCACGAGTGCCTCGAACGCGGCGAGCCGCTCGGCGGCCTGGGCGCCGAGGGCCGTCAAGCGGTGCGCCGTTCGCGCACTCCCGGGGCGCGTTCACCGGCAGCGCGCTTGGCATGCACCAGCAAGATCGACAGCGCCGCCGGCGTGACGCCGGGCACGCGCGTCGCCTCTGCGATGGTGCGCGGCTGCCGGGCGCGGAGCTTCTCCTTCAACTCGTTCGAGAGGCCGGAGATGCGCGCGTAGTCGAAGTCGGCAGCAAGCGCCACGGCCTCGCCGGCCTTCACGCGCTCGATCTCGTCGTCCTGACGCTGCATGTAGCCGGCATAGCGGGCGTCGATCGCTACCTGTTCCAGCGCCGCCGCGCTGATCGGCGGCGCACCGACGCGCGCCAACGCAGCCGCAATGCCCTCGGCATCTACCGCCGGACGCTTCAAGAGATCCAGAACAGAGGTCGACTGGCCCACGGTCTCGCCGGTGACGGCTTCTACGGCCGCGGCGAGGTCTCCGCCCGGCGCAACCTTGGTTGCCGCCAGACGGTCCCGGGCGTCGTCAAACGCCTGCCGCTTGCCCCTGAACGCGCGCCAGCGCATGTCATCCACCAGGCCGAGCTCGCGGCCCTTGGGCGTCAGCCGCTGATCGGCGTTGTCCTGGCGCAGCCGCAGGCGGTACTCGGCGCGGCTGGTGAACATCCGGTACGGCTCGGTGACGCCGAAGTTGACGAGGTCGTCCACCAGCACGCCGAGGTAGCCGTCGTAGCGCGCCGGGCACCACTCGGCTTTGCCGGCGGCGACCAATGCGGCATTCGCCCCAGCCAGCAGGCCCTGGGCGGCGGCTTCTTCGTAGCCCGTGGTGCCGTTGATCTGGCCGGCGAAATAGAGGCCGGCGATGCAGCGCGTCTCAAGCGTCGGCTTGAGATCGCGCGGATCGAAGAAGTCGTACTCGATGGCGTAGCCCGGCCGCGTGATGTGCGCGTTCTCGAAGCCGCGAACGCTCTGCACGGCCGCGAGCTGCACGTCGAACGGCAGGCTTGTGGAGATGCCGTTCGGGTACAGCTCGTGGGTATCGAGACCCTCCGGTTCCACGAAGATCTGATGCTGCGAGCGATCGGCGAAGCGCACCACCTTGTCCTCGATGGACGGGCAGTAGCGGGGCCCTGCGCCTTGAATCACCCCGGCGTACATTGGCGAACGGTCCAGCGCGGCGCGGATGATGTCGTGCGTAGCCGCGTTGGTATGGGTGATGCGGCACACCGTCTGGCGCGGATGCGCATCCGCCGTAGACAGAAACGACATCACCGGCCGGGGCTCGTCGCCAGGCTGGGTCTCCATGGCGCCGACGTCCACGCTGCGCCCGTCGAGACGCGGCGGCGTGCCGGTCTTCAGCCGATCCACGCGCAGCGGCAGTTTCCGCAGGCGCCCCGCCAGCGCGTTGGCTGGCGCGTCCCCGGCGCGTCCCCCCGGCTGGTTCTCCAAGCCGATGTGGATGCGACCGCCAAGGAAGGTGCCGGTGGTGAGCACCACTCTGTCGGCAAGGAAGCGCAGACCCATCTGCGTATCCACGCCGCGCACCGCGTCGTTCTCGATGTAGAGGTCCACCACGGACTGCTGGAACGTCGTCAGGTTCGCCTGATTCTCCACCATGGCGCGCATGGCGTTCTTGTAGAGCACCCGGTCCGCTTGCGCTCGGGTGGCCCTAACCGCCGGCCCCTTGCTGACGTTCAGCGTGCGGAAGTGGATGCCGGCGCGGTCCGCGGCAAGCGCCATCGCCCCCCCCAGAGCGTCGATTTCGCGCACCAGATGGGACTTGCCGATGCCGCCGATGGCGGGGTTGCAGGACATCTGTCCAACCGTCTCGAGGCTCTGCGTGAGCAGCAGCGTCGCAGCGCCAATCCGAGCGGAGGCGAGCGCCGCCTCGGCGCCGGCATGGCCGCCACCGATGACGATGACATCGAAGCGCTGTGGGTGAATCATCGCGACGCCTTGGCATGGGGGCCGCCCGCGGGGGCGCGGATTATACGCCGGCGACAGAAGGCGCTGCCGCGCGGCGGCTGACTGCCGCCGCTGACTACCCTCGATCCCCGCCGCTGCGCTGGTGCGCGGTGCTCGGCGGCCCTGCGGTCGGCCCGTTCTTCGTAGAGGTCGTTGATGCCATTTGGTCCTGCCCCATGTGCGGGAGGACGACTTCGGCGACTTTGAGGTGGAGGACTAGGCGCGTCGCTGGCGCGACGCGATCGAGAACGCTGCGCGGTCTCCCACCGGCGTCACAGAACTTGACTCAATCGTAAGCATCAAACGCACTCAAGCTCCTAGGTCGAAGCCGCGCTCGCTAACCAGGCCGTTGCCGTGGCGGCTGGGCCAGCGCGAGCTTGTCCCTGGAGTTGCGAATGCGCGAGGCAGCTACTGAGTCGCTTGCGCCGCTCGCCGCGCCGCCCAGGCGCGTTCCACAAGCGCCACCTGGTCCATCCGCAGATGCGTCTTGGCAGCCGTTTCCGCGCCCAATTCCAAGTACGCCTCGTTCTCGGACGTGAACGCTGGCCACTGGGGCAATCCTTCGCCGTTGGGGTCGCCGGTCTTGGCGAACTGGGTCCAGATGTCGGCCATAGTGTTGGAGAAGGCGCGGTCGGCGTCCGTCGGCACGGCGCCGAAGAGGTCCAATTCGCCGAAGATGTAGGCGATCTCGGCGGCGTGGAAGGCGCCGTAGTCCTGCTCCGGGATCGTGGGGGCCCAAGTGAACCAGTACAGGTAGGCGTTGCTCGGAACGCTCTCCATGCTGCGCGCCCACGCCCGCATCGGCACGGTGAACACGGTATCGCCGAAGAGGTCCACCCAGGCCCGCTCCGCCTGCGCGTCGTCGGCCGCGGGGTACATGGCGGCGACTTCGTCTTTGGCTTCGGGGAGGGTGCCGTCGATAAAGGTGGCGAGGCCCTCCAAGCCGGTGCCGAAGGTCGGCCTGAAGAAAACCTCCACGAACGGCGTGCTCTCGTCCGCGTTGGAGCCGATCAGCACCGGCACATCCGCTTGGCGACCTGCGGCGAAGATCGTCGCCACTTCGTCCGGGATCGATTCGCCGTCCACCAGCGCCAGCGAGTCGTAGTTCGTGAAGGCGGCCTGCGCTTCCAGCACGCGCTCGGCAGAAACCGTCCGCAGGGCTGCCAGCGACGCATCGCCGTCCTCCCCGGCAACGGCTGCTGCGAACGCCTCGCCGATGGACTCGCCGCTCTCGCCGTAGGTGGTGGCCCGGTCTCGGAACCACATTGGCTGGAACGCGCCGCCGCTCTGCGCGATTACCCGATGGAAGAGGCCCCGCGCCAAGGGACTCGCCTGCAAGAGCGACATGCTCAAGGCCCCGGCGGACTCGCCGAAGATCGTCACGTTGCCGGGGTCGCCGCCGAAGCGGGCGACGTTGTCGCGCACCCATTGCAGGGCGGCGATCTGGTCGCGCAGACCCTGGTTGCCGGAGACGCCCCGGGCGCTCTCAGCGGAGAGCTCAGGATGGGCATGGAAGCCGAACCGGCCGAGGCGGTAGTTGGCCGTGACCAGCACGACGCCCTTGGACGTCAGGAGCTCCCCGGGGTAGAGAGACCCCGCTCCGGTCACCAATGCGCCGCCGTGGATCCACACCATCACCGGCAGCGTCTCGTCCACATGCTCGGCCCGCGTCCAGACGTTCAGCGTCAGGCAGTCTTCGCTCATCTCGAAGCCCGTCTGCCCGTAGAACGAGCCGCCCTCGCCTTGCGGCTGCATGCAGGCTGGCCCGGCCGCGCTGGCATCCTTCACGTCCTGCCACGGCACCGCCGGCGCTGGCGGTGCCCAGCGCAGTGCGCCGATGGGGGCGGCGGCGTAAGGGATGCCGTGGTACTGCTTGAGGCCGTCTTCGCCGACCACGCCGCGCACCGTGCCGCCGGTGACCTGCACTTCGGCGCCTAGCGGCATCGGCGGCGGCGCGGCCGTCTCGGTGGGCCCGCAGCCGGCCAGCAATGCGACAGTCGCGGTCGCGAAGCAGAAATGCATCGTGCGCATAGCCAAGGTGATGCTCCTTTGGAGGTGGGCGAGTGGCGCCGATACTAACCGCTTGGCGGGTCCATGAAGCGCCCGCGCGCGAGCTTGCCGAACTCGTCCAGCAGGTGGATGTTGGTGTGGATCGCCTTGCGGAAGACGCCGAGGTGCAGCGATTCGTTGGGGGCATGAAGCGCGGAGGCGGGGTCCAGCACGCCGTTCAGGATGAGCGGCGTGGTGGCGCCGAAGCGAGCCGCGAACTGCTGCACGAAGGGGATGCTGCCGCCGACGCCGACCCGCAGCGGCGGCGTGCCCCAGACCGTGGCGTAGGCTCGGTTCGCCGCCTCGAAGGCGATGCAGTCGGGCACGTCGTAGCGCCATGCGCCGCCATCGCCGGCGTGGCGGCGTTCCAGCGAGACTTGAATGCCAGGAGGCGGCGAATCCGCGACGATGGCTTCCACTTCGTCGAGCACCGCATCCGCGGTCGCACCCGGCGGCACGCGGATGGACAGCCGCAGTCGCGCCTCGCCGCGCACCGAGTTGGTGGGCTTCGACTCGTTGTTCTCCGACGCGACATCCGGCAGCGAGGTACCAGTGATCGTGATGGCCGGCTGGCGCCAGACCCACTCGGCCTTGGCGCGGCCGCGGTCCGGCAGCGCGGCGGCGGGATCGAAGTCGAGCTCGGGATCGACAGAGGCGAGGGCGCGCCGCTCGTCCCTGCCAAGTTCCTGGCGGGCGAACGCGGCGCGACCGTCCGCATCGAGCAGCCGGTTCGCTATGCGGACGAGCGCCAGGCTCGGATCGCTCCAGACCCCGCCGAAGAGGCCGGAGTGGCCATCGCCGTGCCCGGTTCGGCAGACCAGATCGGCCTCCGCGAGTCCGCGCAGGGAGACGGTGAGGCCCGGCACATCCACGGACGGGTTTTCGCAGTCCGTCAGCACCATCGCGTCCACCTCTACGAAGTCGCCCAGATGGTCCACGTAGCGCATCAGGTTGGGGGAGCCGATCTCCTCCTCGAACTCGATCATCAGACGCACGTTCAGGGGCAGCCTGCCGCGGCTTGCCAGCCAAGCCCTAATGGCGGCGACATGGCTGTACCAGCCGCCGATGTCGTCGCTGGTGCCGCGCCCGTATAGGCGTTCGCTGCCGCTGTCGTCTCGGCGCACCACGGCCTCGAAGGGCGGCGAGTGCCACTCTTCGGCATTCGCTGGCTGCACGTCCCCATGGCCGTAGACGAGCAGCGTCGGCAGAGCCCCGCCCGCATCCCACTCGGCGGTGACCAGCGGCAGCGCATCCGGCAGTTCGTGCAGCAGGCAGCGGCTGGGCCGCTGCGCTGCGGGCAAGTTGCCGAGGTGCCGCACGACCGCAGCCGCCAGCTCTCTGACGCGGCCCGCATGAGCGCCCTCGGCGCCGCCGTAGGAGACGGCGGCGTAGTCCACGAACTCCCCCACTTGGCGGACGGCTTCGCCGAAGGCTGCATCGGCTCTCTCGATTACTGGCGCGAGGCGAGCGTCCACGGATCAGTTCGCCGCCGCGGCGAGTTCGGCGGCGAAGGAGATGCGCTCGCCGTACTCGCGCTCGCCGGCCGTTGCCTCCTCGCCGGTGAGGAAGACGTGCTGCCAGCGCCCGCGCCGGCCGCGCATGGCGGCATTGCCGTAGTCCAGATTCACGAAGTGAATGCCCACTCCGGCGCGGCCCTTGGGGGTCGGATTGGGGCCGGTGGCGTGCGGCGTGCCGAAGCAGAAGAACACCACCCCGCCCGCGGCAAGGTCGCACTGCTGCGCACGGCTCTCGTCCAAGTACGTTCGGATGTGATGGTCGCTGTCCGGGTCCCGCTCGTGCAGCAGCGAACGGTCGAACACGCTCGGCACCACCTTCAGGCCGCCGTTGTCGGCATTCGCGTCGTGGATGGCAACCCACATGGCGCAGCCGCGCAAGGGTTCGTCGATCTTGAAGTAGGCGTTGTCGGTGTGCCAGCTCGTCCCCATGCCGTCGCCCGGCGGCTTGTAGAACATCTGATCGAGGATCTTCACTACCGGATCGCCGAGCAGCGCCGAGACCGCCGCCACTACCTTCGGATGAAACGGCAGCGCCCGGAACAGGCGACTGTGCGGCCACAGCGGAATGAGCTGCAGATTGCGCTTCGCCGTGGGGATCGAGACGTCCCGCGGCAGGCCATCGGCCACCCAGCGTTCCACCTCGCCTTGCAGCGCCGCCGTCTCGTGCGCTGCGAAGAAGCCGGGAACGGTGGTATAACCCGCCTCCTTGTACTGGCTGATGTGTTCCGGGGTGATGGCGCCCATGGCTCGCAGAGCATAGCGGAACAGATCAGCCGGTTTCCTTAAAGACGAGGGGAGACGATGAGCGAGTTCGAGAACAGCGAGTTCCAAGGCAAGGTAGCGGCGGTCACCGGCGCCGGTGGCGGCATCGGCCGCTGCCACGCCATCGAGTTCGCCAAGCGGGGCGCCAAGGTGGTGGTCAACGACTTGGGCGGCAGCGTCGACGGCACCGGCGCCGGCGATGCCGCGGACGCTGTCGTCGCCGAGATCGAGGCGTTCGGCGGCACCGCCATTGCCAACAAGGCGTCGGTGTCGGACCGCGACGGCGCGAAGAGCATCGTCGACGATGCCGTGAGCGCCTTCGGGCGCATCGACATCCTGGTCAACAACGCCGGCATCCTGCGCGACCGCACGTTCAAGAACATGACCCTGGACGAATTCGATCTGGTCATGGACGTGCATCTCACCGGCACCGCCTACGTCACCCACGCTGCCTGGCCGCACATGTACGAGCAGCGCTACGGGCGCATCGTCTTCACCAGTTCCGGCTCCGGCATCTTCGGCAACTTCGGCCAGTCCAACTACGGCGCGGCCAAGATGGGCATGCTGGGCCTTGCCAACGTGCTGGCCCTCGAGGGCGCGAACCGCAACGTGCGCGTGAACTGCCTCGGCCCGGGCGCCGCCACCCGCATGACCAATACCGTGCCGGGCCGCGACGAGAATCTGGACGCCCCGGACCCCAATCGCCACCCCGCTCTGGTGAGCCCAGCGGTGCTCTACATGTGCAGCGAGGAAGCCCCCAACGGCGCTGTGATCCACGCCTCCGGCGGCAACTACAGCCGCAGCGCCATCTGGGTCAACGACCCGGTCGAGCTCGGCGCCGGCGCCACCTACGAGGACCTGCTGCCGCACATCGACCAGCTGATGGACATGTCGGGTGCGCACCCCCGGCAGCCGCGAGCGCCGCGCCCGAGACGCTAGCGACCTTTTGCGGAGCCGGGGCATCTAAAGGAGCATGTCCCGGTTCAGCAGCGTCAATGTCCACCCGGCCGTGGTGCGCCGCTTGGCGGCGGGGGAGCGCGATGCGCAGGAGACCGTCTACCGCGCCTACGCGAGCGCCGTGTACACCATGGCGGTGCGCATCCTGCGCGACGAAGGCCTGGCCGAGGAGGCGACGCAGGACACGTTCCTCGACGTGATGCGCGGCGCAGCCAAACTCGAACGCGCCCAGGCCCTCGGGCCGTGGATTCGCACCATCGCCGCGAACCAGTGCCTCATGCGGCTGCGCTCGCCGTGGCACCAGCGCCGCGAGGCGCTCGTTGGCGACGAACGCAGCGCGCCGGCGGAAACGGACCGGGCGCTGGACGTCGACAGGTCCTTGGCGAGACTCCCGGGCCAAGCGCGCATGGTGGTCTGGATGTACTGCGTCGAGGGCTACACCCACGAGGAGATCGGCCGCGCCTTCGGGCGCTCGAAGAGCTTCTCCAAGTCCTGCCTGGCGCGGGCCTGGCGACATCTCGCCGCGCAGCGCGATCAGGCAAAGCTCTGTGGGGCGGACGCTCAAGCCATCGGGAGTGCGATGCGATGAACGACCAAACGAACCGAGCCGTCGACCAGCCGAGCGAGGCCGAGGTAGAGGCGCTTGCCGCCGAACTGCGCAGCCTGCCCGAACTCAGCCCGCCGCCACGCGTTTGGCAGCGCATCGAGGCGCGTATCGACGGCGCCCGACGGCCGCTGCGCCGCCGCTACGTGCCATTCGCGGTCGCCGCGAGCCTGTTCGCTGCCACCGCGGCGACCATCTTGATCCTCTTCGCGCCGCGCCCGGAAGCGCCCGCGGTGGCCGCGGCCGAGCCGGACATCGCCGCGCTCCTCGCCGAGTCGCGCGCCATCGAGGCGCGCCGCCGCCAGATGCCGGTGCTATTCGTGCCGAGCGATGTGGAGCGCGTCCTGCAAGCCCACATCGGCGGCATCGACGCCTCGCTCAACCGCCACATCCGCGAAGGCGCGGATGCCGAGGCGCGGCAGGCCCTCTTGGTGGAACGCATCGAGCTGCTGGAGAGCCTCGAGCATGTCGAAAGCTATCGGCAGCGCGAGCTCGTCCACCAGGTGGTTTTCTAACGGATTGTTCTTGAGAGACACATAACGGAGACATGCCATGAAGAAACTGATCGTTCTGCTGGTAACCGCGGCCGCCCTGACCGTCGCCGCCAGCGCCCTCGCGCACGACGAGGAGGAGATGCGCGAGCGGATGGAAACGGTGCGCGAGCGGATGGCCGAGGCCCGGGGCCGCATGGCCGACGCGGCGAAGGAGATCGCCGTCTACGCGGACCGCTGGCGCATTGACCCGGACCGCGCCTTCCTCGGCGTGATGATCGCGGAGCACGACCAAGCCGGGGTCCATGTCGGCGGCGTGACCCCGCACAGTGGCGCCGACGAGGCGGGCATCGTTGCCGAGGACATCATCGTCGCCATCGACGGCGTGGCGCTCGCGGGTCTCGATGACGCCCCCGTGAAGCTGCAGAGCGTGCTGGACGAGGTCTCGCCGGGCGCGGATGTGGAAGTACGCATCCTGCGCGATGGCGAGGTCCGCCCGCTTACCGTGACCACGTCCACCTACGCGGCGGACATCGGCGACTGGGCCGAGCGCATCGGCCAGCTTTGGCAACCGTTCGCCGAGCGCTGGGCCGATGGCCCGCCCCACGTTCTGCGCATCGGGCGCCACGACGAAGACTTGAAGCTAGTCGACGCGGGCGCGGATCTAGGCGCCTATTTCGGCGTGGATGCGGGCGTGCTGGTGCTCGATGCGCCCCCGAACAGCGAACTGAGGCCCGGCGACATCGTGCGGCGCATCGACGGCGCGGACGTCGCCTCAGCCGAGGAGGCCTACCGCCTGCTGCGCCGCCCGACGGAAGACGACGCGGAAGACGCCGCGGTGGAGGTGCGCCGCAAGAACCGCACCGTCACGGTGGCGGTGGCCCGCCGAGAGCATTCACTCATGTCGATCGAGGCTGGCGGCCCGATTCGCAGCAGGGTGCTGGTCCTCGGCGACGACGACGCGGATGAAGTAGAGGTGGAAATCGAGACGGAGGCAGAGAAAGAGGCGCTCTAGTGGGGCGTCGTCATAGCCAGGCCTGCCCGGCGCGGCCACCGGGTTCGCGTCGGGCCATGCGCGTATGATCGCCTTTCGTTGCCGAGCTAGGCGCAGACACGTCGATGCGCTCCTTCAACACCGCGGGCCCGGTCGTCCCTTCGCGGCACTACTGCATTGCGCCGCTTGATCGCCTGGATCTCGACGAGGTCCTGGACCTCGTGCGGGAGCAGAAGTACTTCGTCCTGCACGCGCCGCGGCAGACCGGCAAGACTTCGACCCTGCTGGCTTTGCGGGACCTCCTGAACGGTGGCGACTACCGCTGCGTCTATGCGAGCGTGGAAGCCGCGCAGGCAGCGGGAGACGACATCCAAGAGGCGACGCGGGCGATTCTCGCTCAGCTGGCCTCCTGGGCTCGGGAGACGCTCCGCGACCCCTTCCTGCCAAGCGCGTGGCCGCAGCTCTTTGCCGAGTTCGGCGCGAGCGCGTTCGGCGAAGTACTGGTGCGCTGGGCTGAAGCGGATCCCGAACCTTTGGTGCTAATCCTCGATGATCTGGATGCCCTTCCCAGCCGCAGCCTGCAGTCCATCATGTGGCAATTGCGCGCAGGCCACGTTCGCAGACCCGATAGATTCCCCCATAGCATCGTCCTGTGCGGGATGCGTGATGTCAGCATGCACTCGGTCGCTACCGGAACCCCGTTCAACTTCGTCTCGGAGTCGTTGTATCTCGACGACTTCTCGGAGGCTCAAGTGGTGAAACTGCTTGCGCAACATACTCGTGAGACAGATCAGGCGTTCTCAACGGCTGCGTTACGGCTCATCTGGGCACTAACGCAAGGCCAGCCTTGGCTTGTGAACGCGCTGGCGCACGAAGCGTGCTTCCGGGGCGTAAGCGGGCAGGTCTCGGATGGCATCGTGAACGAAGCGACGATCCAGAAGGCCAAAGAGCGGGTCATCGCGACGCAACGAGCCGCGCTGCATCGTCAGGTGGCTGACAGTCTCGGCCGTGCCCGAGAGGCAATCGGGCCGCTCAGCCGAGACGAAGGACGGTGGCGGTCCGAAGATGGCGACATCGACTACGTGCGGGGCCTAGGCTTGGCGAGTCGAGACGCCGCTTTGCGCATGGCCAACCCCATCTATGCCGAGGTACTGCGTCGCCATCCTGGCTTGATGGTGCAAGAGGAGCTAGATCCCTAATCCGCATGGTTGCGCGGAACGCTCTAGTTGCGACTAGGCCAACGAACGCTCTCGCGCCGAGACGCACCCCAAACGGCCTGGCGGACCGCAGGAACCTCTGCCGGTCAGAGGTGGATAGGACCGCTCCAGTCGACACGACCCAGGTACGCTCTCAAATGCGGTACGTTGTCTCGCACCAAGCAGCGCACCATGGGGGCTTGTCTTGGCGGCGGCATCATCACGTCGGCGAGCACCTGACCGTTCCTCACCCGCGTGCCATGTTTCAACGTCTCGGAGCCGCCGGGCTAGCGCTGCCGCCAATAGATCACACATAGGGCGATCATCCCGGCGAAGCCGACCAAGGCCATCGCGGGGATGGCGATGTCCTGCTCGGCGCAATCGCCGGTGCCAACCGTCATGTGCTGCAGGACTTCGAGCAGCGGGAAGACGTCCACCATGTACTCGAAGTCCACGCCGCAGCCTTCGACCGTCTCCGGGCGCCAGATGAGATACAGGTGGCGGATCGAGAACGCGCCGCCGATGGCGGATGCCAGCACGGCCAGCAGCGGATAGATGCCGAGGCGCGGGCCGTGCGCGAAGCCGGCGAGCACGAACAGCCCGGCCAGCAGGGCCCACGCGCGCTGATTGATGCACAGCGCGCAGGGCATCTGGCCGAAGCCATGCTCCAGGATCAGTGCGCCGCAGCCGAGCAGCGCCGCCCAAGCGACGGCCGCCAGATTCCACAGCTCCTTGCGATCCCAGCCTTGCATGGAATCAGGCGCCAAGAGGAGCGAAGCGACCGGCGGCGCCGATTGCATGCGAGGTCGGCAGGGCTGGGCCGGAGGCGGGCCCGGGGCCGAGCGAACGCGAGGCACCGGGATGGCTATGGGGCGTTTGCAGCAGCATGGTGCGAATGGTGGGGCACTCGCCGGGCGTCGTCAATCGCCGGGCGCGACGCGCAGGATCGTCACGTCGAAGATCAGCTCGCGGCCCGCCAGCGGATGGTTGAAGTCCACCTCGACGGCCCCCTCTGAGACGGCAACGACCACTCCGGGCAGTTCGCCGCCTGGTCCGTCGAAGGCGATCATCGCGCCAGGTTCCAAGGTTTCGGCTTCCGGGAAGTCCGTGCGCCGCATGGTGCGGACGTTCTCAGAACGGCGCGGGCCGAAGCCGTCTTCCGGGGCGATCCGGATGCGCTCGTCGTCGCCCGGGCGCAGACCGAAGAGCGCCTTCTCGAAGCCGGGCGGCAGGTTGCCGTCGCCGATGGTTAACGTCGCCGGACGGGAGCGCCGCGTGGTGTCCACCTCCTCGCCGCTCGCGAGCCCGATGGCGAAGTGCAGCGTCACGCGGCTGCCGGGGCCAATGGCGTTCGCGCCCTCGCGGGCGATGACGGCGCTCACGACTCGGGCGTTGCGCGGCGGCGGCGCATGTCCACCAGCAGCAGCCAGATCCAGCCCGCAGCGCCGAGCGTGATCGCGCTGTCCGCCACATTGAACACCGGGAAGTTGAACCAGCCGTAGTGGACGTGGACGAAGTCCACCACATGCCCATGCTGCGCCCGATCCGCCAGATTGCCGAGCGCGCCGGCCAGTACGAAGGCGTAGCAGACGCCCTCGAACCAGGTCTCGCGCAGCTTCCAGATTGCGTAGGCGAGGTAGCCGGAGACGCAAACGGCGATCACGGCGATCGCGCCGCCGGCGCCTTGGAACATGCTGAACGCGGCGCCGGTGTTGAAGGCGAGCGTCCACGAGAGGAACGGCAGCACGTCGACCGAGTACCCCGGTTGCAGCGTCGACAGGGCCAGGTGCTTAGTCGCCTGATCGAGGCCCAGGATGCCAGCGGCGAGAGCGTAGTAGCGGATCACGCGGCGAGCGGCGGGTGCCGGTCGAAGAAGCGCCGGGTCTTGTCGATGTCGCGATCAATCTCGACCTTCATCGCGTCGATGGAGTCGAACCAGCGTTCGTCGCGAATCTTCCACTTCAGCGTCACCGTCAGCAGCCGCCCGTAAACCTCCTCGTCGAAATCCAGGATGTGGACTTCGAGCAGCGGCTCCGGGCTGCCGTCCGCCTCCACGGTGGGCCGGACGCCGATGTTGGCGGCACCGCGGCGGGTGGGTCCGAGACCGTCGACCGTCGCCGCGAAGACCCCGCCGAGCGCCGCCTTGTAGCGCTGCAAGCGGATATTCACCGTCGGAATCCCGATGGTGCGACCGAGCTGGCGCCCGTAGATGACGCGGCCCATCATGAAGTACGGACGGCCGAGCAGCTTCTCGGCCAGCGCGAAGTCGCCGCCCGCGAGCGCTTCCCGAATGCGCGTGCTGCTGACCCTCTCATGGTCGAACGTGAGGGTGCCCATGTGGCTGACGCCGAAGCCGAAGCGGTCCCCGGCTCTCTTCAGCGTCGCATAGTTGCCTTCCCTGTCCTTGCCGAACTGGAAGTCGTCGCCGACCACCAGATAGCGCACGCCGAGCATCTCCACTAGGAAGCGCTCGATGACCTCGCTGGCAGGGATCAGCCGCGTGCGCTCGTTGAACGGGATGCACAGTACGCGGTCGATGCCGGTGGCGCGCAGGATGTGGACCTTCTCCCGAAACCGGGTCAGACGCGCCGGCACCGGCGTGCGCTGGAAGTACTCGCGCGGCTGCGGCTCGAACGTCACCAGCACGCTCGGCGCATCCAACTCCTCGCTCTTCGCCTTCAGATGCGCGAGCAGCATCTGATGCCCGTGATGCACGCCGTCGAAGGTGCCGATGGTGGCCACGCAGCCCGCATGGCGGGGCCGGATGTTGTGCAGGCCGCGGATGATCTCCATGTCGAGCGGTCCGTTCCTCGCGGGGCGCGCGCGAAGAGTAACACCGGGCGAGCCTACGCCCTGTGGCGCAGTTCCCGCGGTCGAACGCCCAGTGCCACGATGGCCGCCGCGTAGAGGGCAAGTCCGCCGAGCACCGCTACCGCCAGCGTGCCGATCCGCGTCGGCAAGGGCGCCTCCAGCCAATACGACTCGCCCGGCACGAGCAGGGCCAGAATCAACGCCATTGCAGCCGTCGCGACGGCCACCACCAAGCTCATGCGCACCAGCGGGCGCCCCGGGCGATAGTGTCCGGACGCGATCAGGCCGCCGAGCAGCAGCCCGGCGTTGACGAACGCGGCGGCGCTGGTCGCCAGGGCGAGACCCACATGGCCCAGCCAGCGGAAGGTGGCGAGGCTGAGGATCACGTTCACCGCCACGGCAGCGACCGCGAAGCGGAATGGCGTGCGCGTATCTTGCTGCGCGAAGTAGCCGGGCGCGGCGATCTTCACCAGCACCAGCGGCACTAGGCCGATGGCGAAGGCGATGAGCGCCTGCACGGTCATGGTCGCGTCGCGGGGCTGCATCTCGCCGTGCAGGAAGATGGTCGCCACCAGCGGATAAGCGAGCACGGCGAGGGCAGCGGCGGCCGGGACGCCGAGCAGCAGCCCCATGCGGATGCCCCAATCGAGGGTGGCGTCGAAGCGCTTGGCGTCGCCGGCTTCGTGCAACCGCGACAGGTTCGGCAGCAGCACGGTGCCGAGGGCGATCGCGACAATGCCGATCGGCAGTTCCATGAGCCGGTCGGCGTAGTAGAGCCACGATGCGCTGCCCGGCTCGATGACGGACGCCAGCACGCTGCCGATCAGCGCGTTCACCTGGCCGGCGGAGGCCGCGAAGGCCGCTGGGACGAGCAGGCGTCCTACCTGCCGCGCCCCGGGATGGCGCCAGTCGGGGCGCGGCAGCACCAGATAGCCGGCACGCCTGAGCGCGGGCAGCTGCACCAGCAACTGCGCGACGCCGCCCGCGACCACGCCCCAGGCAAGTGCATGGGCGGCATCGCCGAGTCCCGGCGAGACGGTGGATGCGGCCCAAAGCGCAGCGAGAATCAGCGACACGTTGAGCAGCACCGGGGTTGCCGCCGGGACGGCGTAGCGACCGGCACTGTTCAGCACCGCCCCCGCCATCGCCACCAGCGAGATCAGGGCGAGGTACGGGAACATGATGCGCGTGAGGTCCGTTGCCATCGCGAACTTGGCCGGTTCGCCCAGGAAACCGGGCATGAAAAGCGCCGCCAAGCCCGCGGCGCCGACGACGCCGAGCACGGTCACCAGCAGCAGCACGGCGCCGAGGTTGCCCGCCATCGCCGCCACGAAGCGCTGCGACTCGGCGGGGTCCTGGCGTTGCCGGAACTGCGCCAGCACCGGCACGAAGGCTTGCGCGAAAGCGCCCTCGGCGAACAGGCGGCGGAAGAAGTTGGGCACGCGGAAAGCGAGGTAGAAGGTGTCGGCCGTGCCGCTCGCGCCGAGGACGTTGGCGAAAACGATGTCGCGCAGCAGCCCGGACACTCGCGACAGCGCGGTCATGGCGGCCACCACGCCGCCCTTCTTGGCCACATCCTGCCCTGCGGGGGCCTCCATGGCGTCGCTCATGCGGCGGCGTCGAGCGCCGTCGGCGACGGCACGAGTACCCGTTCGAGGTCCTTCGGCTCGAACTTCGCGAGGTCGCCGGCGTAGCTGCGGCCATCGGCTGTTCCGACGCTCCCTTGCAGGTAGTCGCGCAACGCATCTAGGCGAGTGGCGGGCATCGGCTCCCTGGGGTAGAGGCCGTGCGCGATGTTGATGTGCCGGGCCGCGCACAGATTGCGCACGAAGGCCGGCGGGCGCCGCGCCATGTAGCTGCAGAGGATGGGCGCGGGGGGCTTCAGCCCGACGGCCCACCAAGCGCGCCGATGGCGCGCCACGTAGCCGTGCTGCGCACCTTGGCCCCGCGCCCAGACGAGGAATCGTTCCACCGCGGCGCGTTCCTCGATACTCAAGGCGTCGAGGTCTTGCGGCAGGTCGACAACCTGGCGCAGGGCGTGGCCAGAACGCAGGGCGCACCCCGCCCTGAGCAACTCCGCCGCTCGCGTGACCGTTCGCGCTAGGACGCTTTCCGGCAGGTCGTGGGGGTAGGCCCCGCGAATCCAGACGCCGTTGCAGCCGGTGACCTGGCCCCGATGCACGCGGCAGATCTCGCCGAGTTCGACATGACCGCTTGGTCGCCGAGACACCGGCCGCAGCAGGGGCGACCAGCGCGATGCGCGTTCGAGTCGGCGGCGCGGCATGGGTCGACCGCTGCCGAGGGGGGCCAGAGCCTGCAACGTCCGCACTTGGCGCAGACGTATCGCCGGGGGCCACGCGCCGGAGCGGAAGCAGAGCACGGCGGCGGTGGTGGCAGCGTCGGCGAACGGCCGTGCCGAGGCTGCGACGACATCAAGCGCAACGCCGCCTAGATCCTCAAGCAACAGCTTGCGGGCGAGGGTGCCGTAGTTTGCATCGAGCCACTGCGCCGAGGTGACGAATGCGCCGTAGTCGCCGGGGCGGGCGAGGGTGGCGGTCTTGAGCAGAAAGTGGACATGCAGGCCCGCCAATCGGCTCGCTCGGTGGCCGAGGCTTGCCGCGGCATCCGCAAGCCACTGCTTCAAGGCATCGGCGATGTCGTGATGGCGCACATAGGGAGGATTGCCCAAGTACAGCGTCGCGCCATCGACGGTTGGCAGCTGCAGTTTCAGGTAGTCGCCGGTGACGATGCGCAGTCGCTTCAAGCCGACGGCCGCAGCGTTGGCACGGAGCAGCAGAACGGCCAGCGGATCGGTTTCGACCGCCACCAGTTCCGCCGCCGAGAAGGCGCGCGCCGCGGCCAGCAGAAAGCGCCCGGAGCCCGCGCCGGGGTCCACGACGCGTACCGGATCGCCGTTCGCCCTTGCCCACTCGACCATCGCCTCCACCAGCGCGGATGGCGTATAGACGGCACCTGCCTTGCGCCGCAACTCCGGTCGGCGCAGACGGCAGAAGGCGTCGCCTAGAGGATCCTCGCCGCCGAGCATGGCATCCCCCAACGTCGGGCACGAAGCGCCGTCCGTGGCAACGATGCTGCGGGCGAGGGCCCCGAGTTCAGCCTCGCTGCTGCACCGGGTGATGAGCGCCGCCTCCGGCATGGCGCCGACGGCAAGCGCCGCCGGTGGCTTTAGTCGCCTTGGCCGGGCTCGCCGTGCTCTTCGATCCAGACCTTCTCCAGATGCCGCGCCCCGCGCAGCGTATTGCCCATGGAGTAGTTGCCTTCGTGGCAGGCGTACTCTTAGAGCGGCGAGTCCGACTTCGGCCACGGCATCTCGCCGGTATAGGGGGCGACGAGATCGTCGTCGTGGACCGTGAATCGGTACAGCAGCCGGTTCGCATCGAGCGGCGAGAACCGTTCGACCACACGCAGGCCGTCGCGCGGCTCATCCGGGTTGGCGAGGAAGTTGGTGGTCTCCACCACCAGCGTGTCCTCCTCCCACCAGCCGATGGAATCGCCGCCGAGCGAGCGCATGTCATCCGGCAGGTGCTCGCTGTTCAGGCGCACGATGCGCGGCCAATGCATCCACTCGATGGTGATGAGCACATGGTTCTCGGTCTGCACGATCTCCTTGAAATTGTTGTAGACCACGGGCCGTGCCGGGACGCTGACGTGGCCGAGGTACAGGCAGCGATCCTGCAGCGACTGGCCTTCCGGGTCGTCGTACGGCCCTTCGCCGGTCTCCAGCCACCACGCCGTGCCGTCGTTCTTCCACCCGAAGCGGCGCTGCCTGAGACCCGCGCGCCGTGCCTTGCCCGCTTCGGAGACCGCCGGGATCTGGCCGTTGGGCGGATCGACGATGATGGAGCTGCGGTACTGGCCGTCGATCTTGAACATCGTCGTGCCGGGGTCCATCCAAAACCAGTCGTAGCTGCGCGCATCGACGTTGGCGCCCTTCTCCGGGGCGCTGCGGTTGGGGTCGCTCGGCTGGTAGGCGTCGTCCATGCGCTTGGCGGCCCCGGCCTCCACCTCCGCCGCCGCCTCCGCATCGAGATGCATCTGCTCGCCGAGCTTCCGATCACGGATGTAGGGCGTGAGCGTGGCGATGTCGTAGGTGCCGGAGAAGTCCGGCTTGCCGGACGCCGTGCGCGGAAACTCCTCCGGCCCGGCATGGGCGACCACGGCTATCGCGGCGACGGCCAGCGGCAATGCAGTGCCCAGTACGCGCTTCATCTTCGTCTCCCTCACATCACTCGGACGCAACGATGTTTAGCACAGATCACCGGCGAATGCGCCAACGATTGCCCGCCCTGGCCCGCCCTCAACAGTGGCATTGCCTAAGCGCGCCGCCGTCGTCGACCCGCAGACGCCCCCACCAAGGTCGGCTGCATTCGTTTGCACGGAGTTCGGGCCGGAATAGAATGAAACCGCATTGGCACTCGACGGTGAACTGCCATGAAGGCAAAGACGGTACGCAACATACCAGATGATCTCGCCGCAGCGCTGCACGCAGAAAAGCTGCGACGGGGGCTGTCGCTGAACCGAACCGCGGTGACGCTGATGCGCGAAGCCCTCGGCCTGCCGTGCGACCGTCAGGACAATGGCTTGGCGCGTTTCGCGGGCACTTGGAGCGAGGATCAGTTCCGGGAGTTCGAGGATGCCCAAGCGCCGTTCAATGTGATCGATGAAGGTCTTTGGAAATGACCCGTTTCTGTCTGGATACCTCGGCGTACAGCAACTTTCGGCGCGGCCAGCCACGCTGTCGAACTCATGCGCACCGCCACTCGGATCGGTGTGCCAGTGCCCGTCATCGGCGAGCTTTGGGCGGGCTTCCTTCGCGGCAGCCGACCCGCGGCGAACGCCCGCGAACTCCAAGACTTCGTCAGTACACCCGTTGTTGATGTGATAGCCGTGGACGAAGGCATCGCACGCATCTACGGCGAGATCATGGACGACCTGCGGTCTGTCGGCCGTCCACTGCCGACCAACGATGTCTGGATCGCCGCCACGGCTGCGAGCGTCGGCGCGGCGGTGCTGACATTTGATGGCCATTTCCGACACATCTCGCGCGTGGAGAGCGTCGTCCTTAGGTCTCGGCGCCACTGCGCTACAGCTCGACCCCGCATGCCGATCTCTGTGCGGCCCAGGCGTGTGGGCGCCGCGGCGGCTGCTCAGCGTGCGATGCCCCGCGCATTGATGTACGCCTGCTCCGAGATGGCGTGGTAGTCGCGCACCTCCGCTAGGAACGACTGGTAGGAGGCGAGGATGCGGCCCGCGAGTTCGTCGTCTGCGGCGGCTTCCGCCACCACCTCGCCGGCGAGTTCGGCGAAGCGCTTGAGCACGTCGTCCGGCAGGCGGCGCACTTCCACGCCGTGTTCCTCCACCAAGGTCCTGAGCGCTGCCGCGTTGCGGGCGGTGAACTCGTCGAGCACCTCCTGGTTCACGGCGCGCGTGGCGGCTTCGAGCATCAGCTTGAGATCTTCGGGCAGCGCGGCCAGCGCCTCGGCGTTGACGACCGCCTCCAGGTTCGCGCTCGGTTCGTGCCAGCCGGGGTAGTAGTAGTAGCGGGCGATGGATTGCAGGCCGAAGGCGAGGTCGTTGTAGGGGCCGACCCATTCCGTTGCGTCGATCACGCCGGTTTGCAGGGCGGTGAACATCTCGCTGCCGGGCATGGCCACCGCGACCCCGCCGGCGCGCTGGAAGATCTCGCCGCCGAAGCCGGGGATGCGCATTTTCATGCCCTGGATGTCATCCAGCGAGTTGATTTCCTTGTTGAACCAGCCCGCCATCTGCACGCCGGAGTTGCCGGACGCCATCGGCACCACGCCGAAGCGGGCGTAGAGCTCGCGCCACAGTTCAAGGCCGCCGCCGAAGTGCAGCCAGGCGTTCATCTCCTGGGCCGTCATGCCGAACGGCACCGCGGCGAACATGGCGGCGATCGGCATCTTGCCGCGCCAGTAGTAGGACGCGCCGTGGCCCATCTCCGCCGTGCCCTGGGCGACGGCGTCGAACACCTCGAAGGCCGGCACCAGTTCGCCCGCCGCGTACACCTTGATGTCGAGGCGGCCGCTGGACATGGCGCGCAGCCGCTCGGCGAGACGCTCCGGCGCGGTGCCGAGGGCAGGCAGGTTCTTCGGCCAGGTGGTGATGAGTTTCCACTCGAAGGTCTCGGCCGGTGCCGCCGCGGGCGCAGGTTCGGCGTCGGATGCCGATGGCGAGCAGGAGGCCAGCAGGCCCATCAGCAGCGCGGCGGCAAGGGCCGTTGCCGGCTTCGTCTTCATTCGCGTCTCCTCGTTCATCTCACCGGCTCCAGATTCGCATAGGCGAGCATCAGCCACTTGGCGCCGACCGCAGCGAAATTGACCTGCACCCGGGTGCGCGAGCCTTGGCCGTCGGCCTGGATCACCACGCCTTCGCCGAACTTGGCGTGGCGCACCGTCTGGCCGATGCGCAGGCTCGACTCGTCCGCGTCCTCATCGGCGAGCCCGCCGCTGCGGGCGCGGAACTGGCGGGCGACGGCACCGCCCATGCGGATTTCCTCCATGCACTCCGGCGGCACTTCCTGCAGGAAGCGGCTCGGCCAGCTAACCGTCTGCACGCCGCGCAGGCGGCGCGACTCGGCGTGGGTGAAGTAGAGCTGCTGCATCGCCCGGGTGATGCCGACGTAGGCGAGCCGCCGCTCTTCCTCCAAGCGCCCCGGTTCCTGCTCCGTGCGCCGGTCCGGGAACAGGCCCTCTTCCATGCCGGCCATGAACACGAGCGGGAACTCGAGACCCTTCGCGGAGTGCAGCGTCATCATCTGCGCCGCCGGTCCGCCGCTCTGATAGTCGCCGCTGTCGAGCGCCGCCTGGTCCAGGAACTCCGTGAGCTCGGAGACCTGCTCGGCCTCCTCGCCCGTCGGCGTCAGCGGCAACACCATTTCGCCGCCGAACTGCCGGCAGGCGGTCACCAGCTCTTCCAGGTTCTCGCGCCGGGCCACGCCCTGCTCGCCGGGCTCCTTGGCGTGGTGCGCCAGCAAGCCGCTGGCCTCGATGCAGTGCTCGGCGATCTCGTGCAGGGCGCAGTTCGCCGTCTCCGCCGCCAAGGTGTCGATGAGCTTCACAAACGCTCCCACCGCGGATTGCGCCCGGCCGCTGAAGAGTCCCTCCGCTATGCCTTCCTTCGCGGCCTGCCACATCGACACCTCCCTCGACCGGGCGATGCTGCGAATCGCATCGAGCGTCTTGCCGCCGATGCCCCGCGCCGGCGTGTTGACCACCCGCTCGAAGGCGATGTCCGAGTGGCGCTCGCCGACCAAGCGCATGTAGGCCAAGGCGTTGCGCACCTCGGCGCGCTCGAAGAAGCGCAGGCCGCCGTAGATGCGGTACGGGATGTCGAGGCGCAGGAAGGCCTCTTCGATCACCCGGCTCTGGGCGTTCGAACGGTACAGCACGGCGATGTCCGTGGCGCTGCCGCCGTCGTCGATCCAGCGCTGGGTGCGCTCGGCGATGAAGCGGGCCTCGTCGAGATCGTTGTAGGCGGAGTAGACGAGGATCGGGCTCCCGGCGCCCGCGTCCGTCCAGAGCTTCTTGCCGAGCCGTTCGGCGTTGTTGTCGATCAGCGCGTTGGCGGCGCGCAGGATGGTGCCGGTGGAGCGGTAGTTCTGCTCCAAGCGCACCGCCCGCACGCCGGGGAAGTCGCGCTGGAAGCTCAGGATGTTCTCGATCTTGGCGCCGCGCCAGCCGTAGATGGACTGATCGTCGTCGCCCACCGCCCAGACCTTGGCGCTGCGCCCGGCGAGCGCCCGCAGCCACGCGTACTGGATGCCGTTGGTGTCCTGGAACTCGTCCACCAAGAGATGCCGGAAGCGGCGCTGGTAGTGCTCCAGGAGCGCGGTCTGCTCGTGCCAGATCTCGTAGCTGCGCAGCAGGAGTTCGGCGAAGTCGACCAGGCCGCCCTGCCGGCAGAGAGCTTCGTAGGCGGCGTAGATCTCGACATGCGTGCGCATGAAGACATCGCGGTCCGGATTCGGCACGGCCTTGGCCCGGCGTCCGGCGTCCTTCTGCGCGTTGATGAACCACGTCGCTTGGCGCACGGGCCACCTCTGCTCGTCCACGTTCTGGCTGCGCATGACGCGCCTGACTAGGCGAAGCTGATCGTCGGCATCAAGGATCTGGAAGTTCTGCGGCAGCTGGGCTTCCTGCCAGTGCATGCGCAGCAGGCGGTGGGCGATGCCGTGGAAGGTGCCCACCCACATGGCTCGGGCAGGGGCCGCGAACACGCCGGCGGTCGGCCGCTCCAGCAGTCGTTCGACGCGGCCGCGCATCTCCGCCGCCGCCTTGTTGGTGAAGGTGACCGCGAGCACGCCGCCGGGCGAGATTCCTTCGGCCTCCACCAGCCAGGCGATGCGATGAACGAGCACCCGCGTCTTGCCGCTGCCGGCCCCGGCGACGACCAGCATGTTGCCGACGGGCGCGGTGACGGCTTCGAGCTGGCGGTCGTTTAGGCCGTCCAAGATGTGCGTGACATCGCCCGATGGCCCGCCGTCGTCGCTCAGGGGCGGCGGAGGGGGGAACTGCTGTTCGACTGCCAGAGCGTCGTTCGGCAAGACGCTGCCCTGCTTACTGGATAACTGAACAGTTAGCCTACCTGCATGGCGACCATTTGGCCAGCCGGAATCGACGCATTCGCTCGCTATTCGACGGTGACGGACTTGGCGAGGTTGCGCGGCTGGTCGACGTCCGTGCCCTTCATCACTGCGGTGTGATAGGCGAGAAGCTGCAGCGGCACGGTATAGACGATCGGGGCCAGCAGATCGTGGGCCTTCGGCACTTCGATGACGGTGACGCCTTCGCCCTCCTCGATACCGGCGTCGGCGTCCGCGAAGACGGTGAGGCGGCCGCCGCGGGCACGGACTTCCTCCAGGTTCGAGCGCACCTTGCGCACCAGCTCGTTGCCGGGCGCCACGGCCACAACGGGCATGTCGTCGTCCACCAGCGCCAGCGGCCCATGCTTGAGCTCGCCGGCCGGATAGCCCTCGGCGTGGATGTAGGAGATCTCCTTGAGCTTGAGAGCGCCCTCCAAAGCGACGGGATAGTGGGCGCCACGGCCGAGGAACAGCGCGTGGTGGCAGGGCGCAAAGTCCACCGCGAGGCGGCGGATGCGGCTCTCGAGCTGCAGCGTCTCTTCAACGACTTCCGGCAGGTTGCGCAGCGCTTCGACCAGTTCGCGTTCCTTCTCGGCGGCTAGGCCTGCGCGGCGAGCGAGCAGGATCGCGAGCATCATCAGCACGGATAGCTGGGTCGTGAAGGCCTTGGTGGAGGCCACGCAAATCTCGGGCCCGGCTTCTGTCATCAGCGCCAGGTCCGCCTCCCGCACCTGGCTGCTCGTCGGGACGTTGCACACCGTCAGCGTGTGCGCGAAGCCTGTCTCCTGCGCCACGCGGTGCGCGGCCAGCGTGTCGGCGGACTCGCCGGACTGCGAGATCGTCGCGAACAGGCTGCCGGGCGGCACGACGAACTTGCGGTAGCGGAACTCCGAGGCGATCTCGACGTTGCAGGGCAGCCCGGCAAGCTCTTCGATCCAATAGCGCGCCACGCAGCCGGCGTAGTAGGACGTGCCGCAGGCGGCGATGGTCACGGCGCGCGTGTCGTCCAGCACCTGTGCCGTTTCTATGCCGAATGCCTGTTCCAGCACGCGCGTGCGACCGAGCCGGGGCTCCACCGTATTGCGCAGGGCGCGCGGCTGCTCGTGGATCTCCTTGGCCATGTAGTGGTGGTAGTTGCCCTTGTCCGCGGCGTCGCCGTCGTGCTCGACGCGCACGGTGGTGCGCACGACGGCGCGGTTGGCGGCGTTCCAGACGGCGTAGGCGTTGGCTCTCAAGTCCACCAGATCGCCCTGCTCCAGATAGATGAAGCGATCCGTCACCGGGCGCAGCGCCAGCGCGTCCGAGGCGATGAAGTTCTCGCCGATGCCGACGCCCACCGCCAGCGGGCTGCCGGCCCGGGCCGCCACCAGGCGTCCCGGATCGTCGCGTGCCATGACCCCGAGGGCATATGCACCGTCGAGGCGACGCGTGGCCTTGCCGACTGCCTCCAGCAGGTCGCCCTCTTCGGCGAGGCACTGTTCGATCAGGTGGGCGATGACTTCCGAGTCCGTCTTCGACTCCAATTCGTAGCCGGCGTCCAAGAGTTCGGTCCGCAGCTCCTCGTAGTTCTCGATGATGCCGTTGTGGACCAGGCAGACGCGCCCGCGCGACATGTGCGGATGGGCATTGACGATGGCCGGCGGGCCGTGCGTCGCCCAGCGCGTGTGGGCGATGCCGGTGGTGCCGCGAATGGGCGCTTCGGCCACGCTCTGCACCAGTTCCTTGACGCCGCCAAGCGTCCGCCGCCGCTCGATGGCGGCGCTGCCATTGCCCATGACGGCGATGCCGGCCGAGTCGTAGCCGCGGTATTCGAGGCGCTGCAAGCCTTCGAGCAGGATCGCGGGGACATCCCGGGAAGCGACGGCGCCGACGATTCCGCACACCGCTGACCGGCTCCTTTAGGACTTCTGCCGCTTGGCCGGCGGCGTCCAGCCTTGGATGTTGCGCTGCCGGCCGCGGCCGATGGCGAGGTCCTCGCGCCCGACCCGCCGGGTGATGGTGGAGCCGGCGCCGACGTAGGCCTCGTCGTCGATGCGCAGCGGCGCCACCAGCGTGCTGTTGGTGCCGACGAAGACGCCGTCGCCGATCTCGGTGCGGTGCTTGTCCACGCCGTCGTAGTTGCAGGTGACGGCGCCGGCGCCGATATTGCAGCCATCGCCGACCGAGGCATCGCCGATGTAGGCGAGGTGGTTGGCCTTGCTGGCAGCACCGAGGCGCGCCTTCTTGGTTTCCACGAAGTTGCCGATGTGGACATCCTCGGCGAGTTCAGTGCCGGGCCGCAGGCGGGCGAACGGACCGATGCGGCAGCCAGCGGCCACCACCGCGCCGTCGATCATGCTCATGGGCGCGACTTCCACGCCGTCGCCTAGGACGGCGTCGCGGATCACGCAGTTCGCCCCGACGCGCACGCCCTCGCCGAGCGCCACGTCGCCCTCGAAGACGACGCCTACGTCGATCACGCAGTCGCGGCCGGCGGCGAGAGCGCCGCGCACGTCCACGCGAGTTGGATCCATGCACGTCACGCCGTCGCGCATCAGCGTCTCGACGCGCCTGCGCTGGGCGAAGCGTTCCAGGTGCGCGAGCTGGCATCGATCGTTGACGCCCGTCACCTCTTCGGGCGTCTCGGCACGGATGGCCGCGACGCCGGCGCCCTGGGCGCGAGCCGCGGCCACGATGTCCGTCAGGTAGAACTCGCCTTGGCGGTTGTCCTGGTCCAGGCCACCGAGCAGCTCGCCGAGCAGCGTCTTCGGTGCCGCCAGAATGCCGGTATTCACTTCCCGGATGGCGCGCTCGGCAGGCGAGGCATCGCGATCCTCGACGATGCCGACAACCCCCTCGCCATCGCGCACGATGCGCCCGAAGCCCGCAGGGTCGGGCAGTTCGACGGTGACCAATGCCACGCCGTCCTTGCCGAGCCGCGCGCAGTCCAAGGCCGTCTCGACGCGGATCAGCGGCACGTCGCCGAGCAGCACCAGCACCGTGGCGTCGTCCGCGATGCCCGGCATGGCCTGCGCCACCGCGTGTCCCGTGCCGAGGCGCGGTTCCTGGCGCACCCAGCGAACGTCGGCATCAGCGAAGGCGGCCTGCACGGCTTCCGCCTGCTCGCCGACCACGACGTGGATGCGTTCCGGGTCAAGCTCCGCGGCGGCATCGAGCACATGCGCGAGCAGCGGCCGACCAGCGAGGGGATGCAGCACCTTGGGCAGCCGCGAGCGCATCCGCGTCCCCGCGCCTGCGGCGAGCACCACCACTTCCAACGCCATCGTAAGCTCCTAGCGGCCTGCGATGGCCATTATAGGGCACGGCCCGGCCTGCGGCCCTCGTACACCCATGCCGGTTGCTCGGCAGCGGATGCGCTTGTAAGGTGAATCGGCCTCCCGAACGCGCCGGAATCGCCAAAAACCATGCCGCTGGAATCGAACCAAGCCACTTCTGCCGCCATGCCGGCGACGGCGCCCAAGCCGCACGGTAGCGTCGGCACCACGCCGCCGGGCAGCGTGGTGGACGTGTTCTGCGGCGCCGGTGGCCTCAGCCACGGTTTCGTCTTGGAGGGATTCGACGTTGCCGCCGGCATCGACGTCGACTCGTCCTGCCGCCACGCCTACGAGCACAACAACGGCGCCGCCTTCGTCGAGCGCGATGTCGCCGACTTGCGCGGCACCGACATCCGCGCACTCTTCGATCCCGAGCTGCCGAGGGTGCTCGTCGGCTGCGCCCCGTGCCAGCCGTTCTCGACGTACAGCCGCAGCCGCGCCGACGGCAAGTGGCGCTTGCTGCCGGAGTTCGCCCGCCTGGTAGCGGAAGCGGAACCCGACATCGTGTCCATGGAGAACGTGCCGCGCCTGGCCACCTTCCAGGGCGGTCGCTTGTTCGCGGACTTCCTGCAGATGCTCCAAGATGCGGACTATGCGGTCTGGCATGGCGTCGTGCAGTGCGCCGCCTACGGCGTGCCGCAGCACCGAGATCGCCTCGTAGTGCTGGCCTCCCGCATCGGCCCGATCCACTTGCCTGCGCCCACCCACCAAACGAGTTTCGTCACCGTGCGTGACGCCATCAGCGGCCTGCCCCGCATCGCTGCGGGCGAGACCCACCCGGACGATCCGCTGCACCGAGCCAGCAGACTCTCCCCCACCAACCTCGCGCGGATCAAGGCATCGAAGCCCGGCGGCTCCTGGCGCGACTGGGCGCCGGAGCTGGTCGCCGAATGCCACCGCAAGCACTCCGGCCGCTGGTACGGCAGCGTCTACGGGCGCATGGCCTGGGACGAGACGGCCCCGACCATCACCACGCAGTGCTGCGGCTTCGGCAACGGCCGCTTCGGCCACCCGGAGCAGAACCGCGCCATCTCGCTGCGCGAGGCCGCGCTGCTGCAAACCTTCCCGCCGGGCTACGAGTTCTTCCCCGCCGCGCAGCCTTGGACGCTCACCGCCACGGCGCGCGCCATTGGCAATGCGGTGCCCGTAGCCCTTGCCCGAGCGATCGCCAAGAGCGTAGCAACGGCTATTCGAGGAGCAAGCGAATGAATGCCCGCGACACCAACGTCGGGCAGGCAACCGCCAGCGCCCAGAACGCGCGCCATCCATACGAGATGACCCTGGACCTGAACGTCCTCAATCACCTCGGCATCAACCTGTACAGCAACAATCCCGCAGTGTTGGCGGAAGCGGTAGCCAACGCCTGGGACGCTGATGCTCGGACGGTGCGCATCGACATCGACAAGACGGCCGGCACGGTCGTGATCGCCGACGACGGCCATGGAATGACCGAGAGCGACATCAACAGCAAGTTTCTGCGCGTTGGCCGGCGGCGGCGCGATGACGAGCCGCGAACGCCGCTGCTCGGGCGACCAGTCATGGGCCGCAAGGGGATCGGCAAGCTGTCGCTGTTCTCCATCGCCGACACCATCGAAGTGCAATCCGCCAAGGATGGCGAGCGGGTCGGCTTCACGATGTCCCGGCCAGCGATCGAGGCGCAGATCAGGGGAAAGCCGGGCGGCGGCACGTACTTTCCCGAACCGCTGGCCGAGGAGAAGCTCGTCGCCATGCAAGGCACGCGCATCGAGCTGCGGGACCTGCGAAAACAGCTGACGAGCACCGCCGTCCATCTGCGCCGCCGCCTCGCCAGGCGGTTCAGCATCATCGGCGCGAGCCATGAGTTCCGCGTTTTCGTGGACGGGCAGGAGATCGGCGTTGAGGACCGGCACTACTATCCGATGCTGCAATACGTCTGGCACTACGGCGCCTCGGGCGAGGCGTGTGCGCGTCTTTGCAGCAGTGCGGACCGGAGGGAGAAGCGCGATGCGCACTCGTTCGAGGGCTGGATCGGTACCGTTAGGGTTGCCGGGCAATTGAAGGACGACGATGGCGAGAGTCTCAACAAGATTCTCGTCATGGCGCGCGGCAAGCTGGTGCAGGAGGACATCCTCGCGACGGTCGAGGAAGCAGGGATATACACGAAATACATCATCGGCGAAGTGCGGGCCGACGCGCTTGACGACGATCGCCAGGCCGACATCGCCACGACCAGCCGTCAAGCGCTGATCGAGGATGACTCGCGCTTCAAAGTCCTCAAGCACGAGGTAGCGGACGAATTGAGGTACATCCGCGACCGCTGGACGACGTACCGCAATGAGGGCGGCACTAAGGCGGCTCTCGAGAGCGAAGCCATCAAGGAGTGGTTCGGACGACTCGGTCCGGACGAGAAACGGCGCGCGAAACGCCTGTTCGGCAAGGTCAACGAGATGACCGTGGACCGCCCGGAAGAGCGCGCCGTGCTCTTCAAGTACGGCGTCCTTGCGTTCCAGTACATGAGCGTGAAGAAGAACCTGGACGAACTCGAACGGGTCAGCGCCGAGAACACGGTGGAGCTCGGGCGCATCTTCCGAGAGCAGAACGACCTGGAAGCGACTTCGTACTACCAGATCGTCCAAGGCCGACTGAAGGTGATCCGCATGCTGGCCGACAAGGTAGGGGACGATGCTCTGGAGAGGCTAATCCAAGAGCACCTGTTCCAGAACCTGTGGCTGCTCGATCCGTCGTGGGAGCGCGCGACTTCCACCGAGTACATGGAACAGCGAGTGACGACGGAGTTCGGCAAGGTCGACCTCAGTCTGCCGGAAGACGTCCGTCGGGGCCGGGTGGACATCAAGTATCGAACGACGGGCGGCAAGCACGTCATCGTCGAGCTTAAGCGAGCCAGCGTTCGCACGGAAACCCTCGAGCTCATGACGCAGGTGGATCGCTATCGACAGGCGCTGCGAGACTGCCTCGCGTCCGTAGGAAAACCGGACCAGGACATCGAGACGATCTGCGTGGTCGGGCGCCCGCTGCGGGACTGGCGCGACGAAATCGGGAGGCGGGAATCCCGCGCAACGCTGGCTGGCAAAGACATCCGCGTGGTGACCTACCAGCAGTTGATCGAAGGCGCAGAACTGGCGTACAAGGACTACCTCGATGCCAGCCGAAGCGCCGGCGAGCTCATCCGGCTGCTCGATCGCATCGACGAGGAAGTGGCATCCGATGGCGCGGGAGCGTCCATCGACGCGGACGGTGCCGCCCCGTGACGCTGGCGCCGCCCGCTCCTGACGCTCCCATCACCAAGGCCGTGGTCGCCGCGGCGGGCAGCGGAACGCGGTTCCTGCCCGCCACGAAGGCGATCCCCAAGGAGATGATCCCGCTGATCGACCGCCCCATCGTGCAGTACGTGGTGGAGGAACTGGCGACGAGCGGGATTCGGGATGTGGTGTTCGTCACGCGCTGGGACAAGAAGGTGCTGGAGGACCACTTCGATCAGCATCCGACGCTGGAAGACAGCTTGGCGGCGAGCGGCAAGCACGGCTTTCTCGATGAGACGCGGCGCGCCGGCGAACTGGTCAACGCCGCCTACATCCGCCAGCGCGGCCCGTACGGGAACGGCACGCCGGCGCTGAACGCCGCGCCGCTGGTGGGCGATGCGCCGTTCGTCTACGCGTTCGCCGACGACTTGGTGAGTGCGGCCACGCCCTTCTCGCTGCAGCTCATCGAGCAGTACCGCCGCACGCCCGGTGTGATCCTCGGCGCGCAGCGGGTGCCGCGTTCCGAGGTGCCGAACTACGGCATGATCGAAACCGATGCCGCGCAGCGCGTGACGCGCATCGTCGAGAAGCCGGTGCCGGAGGCGGTCACCTCGGATCTCGTCGGCTTCGGCCGCTACATCCTGCCGCCGGAGATCCTCGCCATCCTGGCCCACACGCCAGCGGGCAAGGACGACGAATTGTGGCTGATGGACGCCGTGGAGACATACCGCCAGCGCGGCGGCCCGGTGTTCGCGTGCCCCGTGCAGGATGGCCGCTGGCTGACGACGGGCGATCCGGTGAACTACCTGGAAGCGCTGTTCCACTACGCCTTGCGGCGCGAGGACCTCAAGGACGATCTGGCGCGCATCATCCATCGCCTGGCCGCGGAACTGCCGCGCCGCAACGAGACGTGAGCACTGCCATGCCCGGATACCGACCGCACCACATCCACCTGATGAGCCACGATGCCATGGCGGCTGGCGCATTCTACGAGCGCATGTTCGATGCCGAGTTAGTCGCATCCAAGGGCGCCAACGGCTTGCCGCGCGCCAACCTGAAGCTGGGCGGCCAGATCATCCTGATCTCCACGGTGGCCGCCGAGGTCACGCAGACGTCATCGGGCCCGCATAGCCGCCTCGGCCTGGACCACATCGGCATCGCCGTGGACGATCTACCGGCCGCCATCGCCGACCTCGAAGCCAAGGGCGCCGAGTTCCTGCGGAGGCCCCGGGGCGGCAGGATCGCCTTCATCGAGGGCCCAGACTCGGTGAGCATCGAGTTGGTGCAAACGGAGGCTTGAGCTCCGACTTCTTCGCTACGACGCCTGCGCCTCTCCCCGCCGCACGCGCAATTCCGCCATCATGGCGTCGTGGGTGCGCTTGTCGAGGGCGTACATGCCCATGAACAACATGCCGGCGCCGACGATCAGCCAGTAGAGCGGGCCGCACATGAAGAACAGACCGTTCAGCATTTCCGCGGTAATCGTCTCTTTCGTCGCGTTTTCCGGGAAGTCGATCAGCTCCAGGCCGAAGCCGCCGAGCATGCCGCCGATGCCTGCCGTGGCCTTGAGCGCGAAGGTGCGGATGGAGAAGACGATGCCCTCGGCGCGCCGACCGGTGCGGTACTCCAGTTCGTCCGCCACATCGGCGAGCTGCGAGTCGATGACGATGGGCACCACCGGCAGGATGAGGTAGCCGAGGAACAGGCAGCCGAACAGACTCGGCAGCAGCCAGATCGACTCGTTCGCCGGGAACAGCCCGATCATCTTGAGCGTATGCGGCAAGCCCACCAAGGTGGCGCAGACGATGCAGGTGTAGATGACCGTGAGCTTCTTGTCGAGCTTGCGGGTAAACCAAGCGGCCAAGGGCAGCGCCACCAGCATGCCGGGCAGCGTGACGAAGCGCTGGATGCTGAGTTCCTCGGTGGAAAGATCGAAGCCGTAGACGAACGTGTACGTCGCGACCACGCCGAGAATGCCGCCGGAGACCAGCATCACCAGCCACGCGACGCACACCGAGAGGTACGAGCGGCTGCGCAAGAGCGCCAAGAGGTCGCCCAGATTGTCGCGCAGGCGGACCCGTTGCCGGTCGACGTTGTGCAGGCGCGGAATCTGATCCCGCGTGCCGGCCACGCAGATCACCAAGGTGATGCAGATGAACGCGGCGCCGAGCGATGCCATGGGCGGATAGCCGTCCGGATTCAACAGACCGTTCTCGAAGCCCTCCGTGGACGGGAACAGCACCACCAGCACGAAGACGCCGAGCAGGGCGCTGGCCGCCATCTGCACCACCGAGTTGATGCCGAAGATCTGCGTGCGCTCGTGATAGTCGTCGGTCATCTCCGCGCCCAGGGCGTCGTGCGGCACCACGTAGAACGTCTTGCCGATGCGCAGCAGCACCATCGTGCCCATGAACCACCAGAAGTAGAACGTCTCGGACATGCCGCCGGGCGGCGCGTACATGAGATAGAAGCCGAGGCCGAGCGGCAGCAGCGCCGCCAGCATGAACGGATGGCGCCGTCCCCAGCGCGACCGGTAGTTGTCGGACAGCGAGCCGATCAGGGGATCCGAGACCGCATCGACGATGCTGGCCACGAGGAACACCACGCCGCACAGGTAGGCGCTGAGGCCCAGCACCTGGTTGTAGAACAGCATCGTCGCGACGCCGGCGGCGCTGATCGCGGCCTCTTCGAGGGCGCCGGCGGAGAAGGCGATCTTGGTCCGCCAAGGGACGCGGGCGGTGCGTTCGGCCATGGGCGCGTATCGTACTGGCATGGAGCGGCGGCTGCGCCAACCGTGCTACTTTCCGCTGAACTTGCCGCTTGAGGCCCATCGCCATGCATCGCGCTGCTCTGTCGCTATCCGTCGCCTTGGTTCTGGCGGCCTGCGCACCACCCGAACCGCCCGGCGACGTGGACTGGCCCGTCTACATGGGCGACAACGGGCGGCTGCACTACTCGCCGCTCGAGCAGATCGACCGCGACAATGTGGCGAATCTGGAGCTCGCCTGGGTGTACAACTCCGGCGAGCCGAGCGGCACGATGTACACCAGCCCGCTGGTGGTGGAGGGCGTGTTCTACGGTCTCTCGCCGCAGCTCGTCGCCTTCGCGCTGAATGCCGCCACGGGGGAGGAAATCTGGCGCGCGGACCTCGAACTGCCGGGCGCCGCGCAGCGCGGCCTCATGTGGTGGGAGCACGGCGACGACAAGCGATTGTTCTTCGCCGCCGGGAGGGAACTGATCGCCCTCAACCCCGCGGACGGCACGCCGGTGGCTGCGTTCGGCGAGAACGGTCGCCTCGACATGCGGCCCAAGGAGAACGACCGCGGCGGCCACTTCGGCGTCACCGCGCCGGGCGTGGTGTTCGAGGACAAGCTCATCATGGGCTTCTCCACCTCGGAATGGGCCGACTCGTTCCCCGGTTCCGTCCGCGCCTTCAGCGCCATCGACGGCTCGCTGGTCTGGCAGTTCGACACCATCCCCGCCCCCGGCGCTCCGGGTTCCGAGACCTGGGCGGAGGGTTCGCTGCAGAAGGCGGGCGGCGCCAACGTCTGGACCGGCATGGCGCTCGACGACGAACGCGGCATCCTGTTCGCGCCAACCGGCTCGGCGACGCCGGACTTCGTGGGCGCGCCGCGCCTCGGCGACAACCTGTTCGCCAACAGCCTGGTGGCGCTCGACGCCCGTACGGGCGAGCTGAAATGGCACTACCAAGTGATGCGCCACGACCTTTGGGACCGGGACAATCCCGCGCCGCCGACGCTGGTGCAGTTCGAGCGCGACGGGCGCACCATCGACGCCGTAGCGCTCACCACCAAGTCCGGACATCTGTACGTCTTCGATCGCGACACCGGCGAGCCCATGCATCCCATCCACGAGGTGGACAGCGCCATGGAGAGCACCATGCCGGGCGAAGTGCCAGCCGCCAAGCAGCCTGTCTCCAGCATCGCCTTCAGCAGGCAGAAGTTCGAGGTGACGAACCGCACCGAAGAGGCCCGTGAGGCCGTGCTCGAGAAGATCAAGGACTACGACCTGCGCCCCTGGGCGCCGCCGCGGGTCGGCACCATCCTGATCCACCCTTGGTACGACGGCGGCGCAGAATGGGGCGGCTCAGCCTTCGACCCCGCGGACAACCGCCTGATCCTGAACGCCAACGATGTCGCCGGCGCCCTGACGCTGCGCGAGATCCCCGTGGGCTTCAGCAAGGCGGGCAGCTATGCGCGACATTGCGGGAGCTGCCACGGGGCGGACTTCAAGGGCACGGATGCCGGCCCGTCACTCATCGGCGCCATGGACCGGATCGGCTATCGCGGCATCGTGGAGGTGGTCCGTGACGGCAAAGGCCGGATGCCGAGCTTCGCCCACCTCAGCGAGGATGAGCGCAATGGCATCATCCGGCACACTCTGGCGCCGGAACCGGTGATCGACGAACCCACCACGGAAATCACCTACGCGCACTGCTGCTACGTGTACCTGCGCGACCACGAAGACCTGCCGGGCAACACGCCGCCGTGGGGCACGCTGAACTCCATCGACTTGGCGAGCGGCGAGATCGTCTGGCAGGTGCCGTTCGGCAACTACCCGACGCATCCGGACCTCGGCTTCGGCGCGGTGAACTACGGCGGCCCGGCGGTGACCAAGACCGGCCTCATCTTCATCGCCGCAACGCCGGACATGAAGTTCCGCGCCCACGACACGCGCGACGGCTCGGTGCTTTGGGAAACGGACCTCACGGCGGCGGGATTCTCGACGCCGGCGGTGTACAGCGTCGGCGGAAAGCAGTACGTCGCCATCGCCGCCGGCGGCGGGCGCATGGGGCCGCCGTCCGGTTCGGAGTACTTCGCCTTTGCGCTGCCGGACTGACGCCTAGCCGGTGGGAAGAGGCTAGAAGTCCCAGCCGAAGTGCGGCGTTGGCAGCCGCAGCGCCCGATCGAGCGCCGCCAGCAGCGCGGGCTCGCCTCGCAGGTCGTCGGTCAGCGTCAGGCTCGATGCGTTCCGCACGCCGAGCCACAGCCGCGTGAATGCGCCAACGGACGCGGTCAGCGTCGGCGCATCGGGTAGCTCTCCGCGCCGGGCGCTCGATTGCGCACCGAGGGTGACCGCGTAGTCGCCCGCGACGCCCTGCCACTGTCGCCCTTCGAGGTGCTCGGCGATGGGGTCGGTCAGGTGCAGGTTGAAGCGCACTTCCTCGGCGTCGAGATGCGTCTTGGCGAGGCACTTCGAGAGGTTCAGGATGCGCGCCTGCCAATACGCTCGCGTCGAGTGGCGCGCCGCGAAGGTGCCGCCCTCGGTTCTGCGGTGCTGGCGGAACGGCGCTTCAATGAGGTCCTGCATCTGGATCTCTGGCGGTTCCTCCATCGTGAAGAGCGCGACCTGGTCGCCGAGAGACTTGATGAGCGCCAGGAGCTCGAAGAGCTGATCGGTGGTCCGATAGGCGTAGGCGTAGATGTGGTAGGGGCCGTTCTCGCCCTTGGTCTCGCCGAAGAAGAAGTGCGATAGCGCGCCGTCCGGGCCATCGCAGTAGCCGAGGCCGATGCTCTTGTCCACGGATTCGAGCTCCATGCGCAGGATCTCCGGATGCTGCAGCACGCAGCCGCCGTGGCCGCGCAGGCGGTCGCTCATCGCCGCGTGTACCTCGCGCCAGCGTCCCTTGCCGATGCGCTGCGGCACGCGAAACCGGCGCTCGACCTTGAGCGTCGCCGGGTCGAAGGCGATGCGGTGCGCGTAGGCGCCGGTGCCGAAGCCGAGACGGTCGTAGAAGCCCTGGTCGAACATGCCGAGACTCGCCACCTCGCTGCCCGCCTCGGCCTGGTCCGCGACGGCATGGGCGGTGAGCCGCTGCGCCGCGCCGAGCTTGCGCGCCACGCGGCTGGTGGTTACGGCCAGCACCGCGGTCATGTCGATGTCGTCTTCGAGGTAGCGCATCGCCCCCGGCGCGGTGAACACGGCGCACTCGGCCTCTCCCGAGAGCGGGAACACCACGCCGTCGAGCGCAGGGGCGAGCAACTCGAACGCCTTGGCGTCGTCTTCGTCTTCCAGCCATCCCACCTCGAAGTGGATGCGCTTGACCGCCTCCCAGTCGCGTTCGTGGTCGTACTTGAGGATGTCCGGGCCGCAGGCGTAAGTCACCGCCAGAACCTACAGCTCGTAGTGGTATCGGCAAGAGACCGCGGTGAGTACTCCTTCATCAACGGCGTACACGAGGCGATGGGTTTCGTCTATACGCCTGACCACAGGCCGCCCAGATTGGCACGCAGCGGCTCCGGCTAGCCAGCGCAGGTAGTCCTGCCAAGCCGCTTCGGTCCAGGCTAGGGCTACCGTAGTTTCCCGATGCATGGCGTCCAACTGTTCTCGCGGGCGAAGGCCTAAGGGCTTTCAGAGTCCAAGAGGCCGCGTTCAAGGACCTTGCCTTCCTCATATTGCCTGATCGACTCCGCCAGGTGCGCGGCGTTTGCCGGTGCCTCCAGCAGGTGGACCGTTTCGATCAGGCTCGAGTAATGGTCAAGCGACATGACGACGGCATCTTCGGCACCCTGGCGCATAATGATCGCCACATCGGCATCGACAGCAACGCGATCGATCACGGAATCCAGCCTTTGCTGGGCCTCGGCAACGGAAAGGAGTTGCATGTCGAGCCACCAATGCTGCTTGGGGTGCCTATCCTAACCTCAGCGCCCTGCATGTACAGCAAACTGAAGGTGCGGTAAGGTGCGGATGCGGGTGTCCGACATGGCCTATGGGCCGCTCGGCTGCATCCGCCGTGCGCGCCCAAGCGTCGCGGAGCATGCGACTACGGCCCTCTTGGTGGCCGCGTGCGTCAGCCATCCCGCACTCGGCCTTGGTCCCGCAGTTGCTGGCGCAAGACGCGCCGCTCCTCGCCCTTCTGCAGCAGCGCGGCGCGGTCCTCGTCGCGAACTTGCAGATAGCGTTCGCGCCACTCGTCATGGGCCCAGCGATAGGGCAGACGCTCCGTAGCGCGCGGCCCCTTGGCCCACTCGAAGAAGCGCACGGCCCACCAGACGATCTCCGCCTGCACGTCCCGATTCCACGGCGGGCCGCAGGGATTGCCGAGCGGGAAGTCCGCGAATACGAAGCGCGGCACGCCGCAGTGCTCCACCACGTCGAGCGCGGAGCCGAGGATGACCGTCGGCAAGCCGTTCTCCTCGAAGTGGCGGGCGATCAGACTCACGGTCTGATGGCAGACCGGTCAGAGCGGAACCAAGAGGGCGATGTCCGCGTTGTCCTGGCGGCAGCGGGCGAGGAGCTCCGGCGCGTCCTTGGTCAGCGTTCTGCGGATGCTGTATTCCGTCGGTGCGCAGTGGAAGCGCGACGCCACGCGCCCAATAACGCCCATCGCCGCGAGTTCATGAATGCGTTCGACGGGGAAGTAGCTGCGCCGGTCCTCCATATGCGTGGCGTTCTTGTCCCACGCCAGGTCGTTGGCGAAGAGGCGCTCGGGCGGTTCGCGCATGGAGCCGGAGTCGACGTAGCGCGGGTCCGTCGCTTCTCGGTCGTACAGCGCGGAGGTGGTGACCAGCGCCAGCCGACACTGCTCGAGGGGCTGCGGCAGCGGCGCGAACGGCACATCGTCGAAATGCGCCCACACATAGGGCTTGTCGAACCCCTGCGCCTCGTAGTAGCGCCGGGTGCGTTCCATGTAGCGTACTGGCGGGGGAGTCATGGCGGCGCAATATACACACTCGCCAGTGCGCCGCGCGACTCCTGCGCCGTGCGGCTGCAAGACTCTGTAGACGCGCGACGAGCCGCGCATGACAAGAGATCGGTCGCCCGCCCGGCTGGCGGCAGCAGTGCCCTTCCCTTGAGTCGATTTGGTTACAATCCGCCGCTTTCCTGTGGACCGCAGTGGCAAACGGAGGGGAGAGAAGTATGGCAGCCTTGTCAGCCGGCAAGCGACTGAAGAGCGCCGTCTGCGCGACGGAGATCATGGTGATCGCGGCGCCCGACGGCGATGTGGACCTGTGCTGCGGCGGCGCGGCGATGACCGCCGAAGGCGGCAACGGCGCGAGCGTGGACGCGACGCATGCGGACGGCACGGCCATCGGCAAACGCTACGTGAACGAGGACGGCTCGCTGGAAGTGCTCTGCGTCAAGGCCGGCGAGGGCTCCCTCAGCGTCGGGGAATCGGCGCTGACGGTGAAGGACGCCAAGAAGCTCCCCAAGACGGATTAGCCGCGCGGCGCGCACCGGGCAAGAGCCATGAACACCATGATGCTGCTGGAGATGGCGACCTCCGGCTTCGGCGAACGGCTGGCATTCACCGATCCCGTCGCGAACCGCTCCATCACCTACCAGGAACTCTACGACGCGGCCGGCGCCGCGGCGCACGACATCCGCGCGTCCGGCGCCAGCCGGGTGGCCATGCTCGACGTCAGCAATCTCGCCGTGCCGGTGGCGCTGTTCGCCGCGGGCTGGGCCGGCGTCCCCTACGTGCCCATCAACTACCGTCTCACAGGCGATGAGATCGACGCCCTGCTGGACCGCGTCACCCCCGCGTACCTCGTCACCGACGCGGACCGACTCGGCCACTTCAACGGCAGGGCCGGCGTCGATGCGCGCTCCCGACAGGAGTTCCTGGAGACCGCTAGCGCAAGCGCGGACCCCGATGAACAGCGCTCCATGGATCCCGACGATGTCGGCGTGCTGCTGTTCACCAGCGGCACGACCGGCGTGCCCAAGGCCGCAGTGCTGCGCCACAGGCACTTGGTTTCCTACATCGTGAGCTCCGTGGAGTTCATGTCCGCGGCGGAAGACGAAGCGGCGCTGGTGTGCGTGCCGCCGTACCACATCGCCGGCATCGCCGCGACCCTGAGCTCGGTCTACGCCGGGCGCCGCGTGGTGCAGCTGGCGAACTTCAGCGCCGACGGCTGGATCGAGACCGCGCGCCACGAGGGGATCACCACGGCCTTCGTCGTGCCCACCATGCTGGCGCGCATCGTCGATGCTCTCGAAGGCGAGCGGACCGCCGGGATGCCCTATCTGCAGTCGCTCTCCTACGGCGGCGGCAAGATGCCGCTGGCGGTGATCGAGAAGGCCATGGCGCTGTTCCCGGACACGGACTTCACCAACGCCTACGGCCTCACCGAGACGAGTTCCACCATCACCGTGCTCGGCCCTGACGAGCATCGCGCCGCCGTCGCTTCCGAGGACGATGCGGTGCGCCGCCGCCTGGTTTCCGTGGGCGTGCCGCTGCCGGGCATCGAGATCGAGATTCGCGACGATGAAGGCCGCTTGCTGCCCACTGGCGAACGCGGCGAGATCTACGTGCGCGGCGAGCAGGTCTCCGGCGAGTACGAAGACCGCGGCAGCATGGTGGACACGGAAGGCTGGTTCCCCACCCGCGACGCCGGCTTTCAGGACGATGACGGCTACCTGTTCCTGGACGGCCGCGCCGACGACGTGATCGTGCGCGGCGGCGAAAACATGTCGCCCGGCGAGATCGAGGATGTGCTGCTGACGCACGATGCGGTCGCCGACGCGGCTATCGTCGGCGTGCCCAGCGAGGAGTGGGGCGAAGCGGTGGCCGGCGTGGTGGTGGCGAAGGGCGATGCGCCCGCGAACGCCGCGCTGATCGAGGAGCTGCAGGCCTGGGTGAAGGACCATATGCGCTCGTCCCGGGTGCCGGAGCGCTTGGAGTTCTGGCCGGAACTGCCGTACAACGAGACCGGCAAGCTGCTGCGCCGCGTCGTCAAGGAGAGGCTGCTCGCGCCAGCGCGCAACGTGCGCGCGGCCCTGCCGCTGCTCTACGTGGCGGATATCGAGCGCTCGCGGGCCTTCTACTGCGACAAGCTCGGCTTCACGCTCGCCGACCGCTGGGACGCGGACGGCGCCCTGAACTGGTGCCGGCTCGTGAAGGAAGGCGCATCGATCATGCTGCAGCGGGCCGAGGCGGCGGATGTCGCCCATCTCAGGCAGGAGCGCAGCGACGTGATGCTCTACTTCCTGTGCGAGAACGTGGACGACCTCTGCACCGAGTTCCAAGGCCGCGGCCTCGATGTGCCCGCTCCCGAAGTCGCCTTCTACGGCATGAAGCAGCTCATCCTGCGCGACCCGGACGGTCGTTCGATCTGCTTCGAGAACCCGGTGGCGACGTAGGAAGCACGCCCGCCGCCTGGATCGTCAGCCTTCGATGGCGTCGACCAGCCCCCAGTCCAGCGCCGTGGCGGCGTCGATGCGTTCGCCGGTGAGCGCCATTAAGGCCAGCCGCTGGCGTCCGATGCGGGGCAGGATGCTCGCGGTGCCGCCGGCGCCCGGAATCAGCCCCATGCCCACTTCCGGCAGTTGGAAGAACGCATCGGCACGGGCTGCCACGCGCCCGGCAAAGGCTGGCAGTTCGATGCCCGCGCCGATGCAGGCGCCGTGCAGGCGCGCTTCGCAACGTTCGCGCAAGCGGTGGATCAGCATGCCGGCGCTGCGCGTCATGCGCGAGGCATGGGCGATGCCGGCGTCGGTCGCTTCGCCGAATTCATCGAGGTCCCCGCCGGCGCTGAAGCAAGCTCCGGCGCCGTCGAGCACCACCCGGCGCAGCGAGTCGTCGTCAACCGCGAACCCAAGCGCTTCGCAGAGAGCGTCGCGCAGGCCGCTGGAGTACGCATTGCGCTTGTGCGCACGGTTGAGGGTGATGCGCAGCGTGTCGTCCTGGCGCGCAAGCAGCACCAGCGGTTCGTCCGGATCGGGCTTCGGCGGACGCGGCTCACGGTCCGCCAGCCAACGCTGGAACTCCGCGCCGTGCTGCAAAGTGGAGTAGGCGAGGGACTCGGCGAACAGGCCGCCCGCGGCATCCACGCGCTCGTTGTGGCGCAGCAGCCGGGTCAAAGTCATCGCGGCGATGGGGTTGCGACACACGGCATCGGCGGCGCGCGCCGCGGCCGTTTCGGTCTCCGCCAGAACGTCCACCACATCCGGCGCCGACGGGCGCTCGCTGATGGCGATCACGGGGCAGTTCGGCTGCTGCGACGCCACCGGAGCATCGGTGTCGATGCGGATCACGATGCAAGGGGTTCCGGCAACCGGCGACAGCGCCTCGGTGCGGGCTGGCGATCGTAGCTGCGCCACCAGTTCGGACAGCGGCAGGGGGTCGCTCGCGGTACCGGGCATCGTGCTCCCTCGTTCTCCGCTTGGGATCATAGCGCCTGCCGCTCCATGTAGGATTGGCCGACCGGAAGAACGACCCAAGGACCGTCGATGCCCAACCCCGCGCTCCGTCTGCCGGCGCTGGCCGCAGCGATCGTCTTCTGCTGCGGCGCATCGGCCGCGCCGCTCACCATCGAGGTCGGCAATCTGCAAGACGCCCGCGGCGATGTCTACGTCACCATCTACGACAGCCCGGAGACGTGGCTGTCCGCGGACACGCACCGGGCGACCCGGCGCGTTGCGGTGCCGGAGGATGCCGGCGACGCCATCGCCGTGGCCTTCGACCTGCCGCCGGGGCGCTACGCCTTCGCCGTGCACCACGACGTGAACGGCAACGGCAAGATGGACTACAGACTGCTGCGCCTGCCCAAGGAGCCCTACGCCTTCAGCAACAACCTCGTGCCGAAGCTCTCCCGACCAGCGTTCGATGCCGCCGCCTTCGACCTGCCGGACGACGGCATCGCCCTAGGCGTCCAACTGCTCTAGCGCGAGCCGTGGTCCCAGGCCTAGGCGACCTGCTGGTCACCAATGCGGAGGTCGCGGGTGTCGCCGTGGTCGATGTCCGCTGCCGGGACGGACGAATCGCCGAGATCGGGCGCGGCCTGCCGCGGCGCGACGAGCCCGTGCTGGACGGCCGTGGCGGGGCGCTGATCCCGGGCCTGCACGACCACCACATCCACCTCTTCTCGCTGGCCGCGACGGCGCGTTCCATCCCCTGCGGACCGCCGGCCGTCTTGAACCGCGGCGCATTGCGCTCGGCGTTGCGCGACGCGCCTGGCCGCGGCTGGATTCGCGGCGTCGGCTATCACGAGTCCGTGGCGGGCCTGCTCGATCGGCGGCAGCTCGACGACCTGTGCCCGGATCGCCCGCTGCGCATCCAGCATCGCTCCGGCAAGATGTGGTTCCTGAACTCGCTGGCCGAACGAGCGCTCGGCATCGAAACCGAAGACGGGCAGCTCTTCCGCCAGGACGAACTGCTGCGCGAACGGCTCGCCGGCGATGCCGATCTGGCGGCGGCCGTGGAGCAGACGTCGGGCCGGCTCGCCAGCTACGGCGTCACGGGCATCACCGACGCGACGCCCGCCAACAGCGCGGAGACGCTCGCTCTGTATCGCCGCTTCTCGCTCTGCCAGCGCGTCAATCTGATGGGCGACGAGTCGCTGCGTCGCGGGCATCTGAAGATCATGCTCGACGACGCCGCGCTGCCGCCGTACGAGGACTTCGCCGACCGCATCCGCGACGCCCACGCCAGGGGGCGCCCGGTGGCGGTGCATTGCGTGACGCGCACGGAGCTCGTCTTCACGCTGGCCGCATTGGGCGAAGTCGGAACGTTGTCGGGAGATCGCATCGAGCACGCGGCGGTAACGGATGCCGCCAGTCTGCGCCTGATTCGCGATCTGCCTGATCTGACGGTCGTCACCCAGCCCAACTTCGTCGCCGAGCGCGGCGCGCAGTACGAAGCGGACCTGCCAGCCGCGCAGCACGATCAGCTCTACCGCTGCCGAGCGTTCCTCGACGCCGGCATCCCCCTCGGCGCTGGCACGGACGCCCCCTTCGGCCTCCCCGATCCGTGGCTGGCCATGGCTGCGGCGGTGGATCGGCGAACGGCGACCGGGCACGTGCTCGGCGCTCGCGAGACGCTCACTCCGGAACAGGCGCTGGCGCTGTTCACGACGCCGCTCGCAGCGCCCGGCGGCACTCCCCGGCGAGTCGAGACCGGCGCTGATGCGGACCTCTGCCTCCTCGATCGGCCGTGGCGCGAAGCCCGCCGCGATCTCGCCGCGGTGCGCATCGCCGCCACGCTGCTCGGCGCGCGGCCCACCTACGACGCGCCTGTTCCACGGCAGCGCGACGCCTGAAGCAAGCCCGGCGGACTGTCTTGGGACGCTTGCCGACCGGGCGCTTCAATGCCTGCCGTAGCGGTCTTCGTAGCGCACGATGTCGTCTTCGGAGAGGTAGTCGCCCACCTGCACTTCGATCAGTTCGAGCGGCGCATCGGCGTCGTTGGCCAGCCGATGCCGCGCGCCCACGGGAATATAGGTGGACTCGTCCTTGCCGAGGACGATGCGCTGGTCGCCGCGCTGCACCTGGGCCGTGCCGCGCACCACCACCCAGTGCTCGGCGCGGTGTTCATGCGACTGCAAGGACAGCGACTGGCCGGGCTGCACGGTGATGTGCTTGATGAGGAAACCGGGACCTTCTTCGATCGTCTCGGCATGGCCCCATGGACGGTGGACGACGGGATGGCTGCGATGCTCGGGGCGACCACCCTGCCGCAGCCGCGCAACGACCTGCCTCACTTGCTGCAGGCTGCCTTTGTCGGCGACTAGAACGGCGTCGGAAGTCTCCACCACCACGATGCTGTCGACACCGACCGCGGCGATCAGCCGTTCGCTGCCAACGAGCACGGAGTCGCCGGTGTCCACCACGACGACATCGCCGCGCACCGCATTGCCCGCATCATCCCGAGGCAGCAGAGCGCCGAGCGCGTCCCACGAACCGACATCGCTCCACGCCATCGCCGCATCCACCACCAGCGCTCGCCGGGTCCGCTCCATCACGGCGTAGTCGATCGACACCGAGGGGCAGTCCTCGAACGCGGCGCCCGGCCGGATGAAGTCCAGATCGCGGCCCTCGTCCGCCACAGCCGCCGCGCAGCGGGCATGGACGTCGGGCCTGAAGCGCTTCAGTTCCTCGAGATAGACGCTCGCCCGGAACAGGAACATGCCGCTGTTCCAGAGGTAGCCGCCGGCCGCCAGATAGCGCTGCGCGGCATAGAGGGCTGGCTTCTCGACGAACGCGGCGACTTCTGCCACCGCCGGGTCCGCCGTCATCGGCGTACCGCGCCGGATGTAGCCGTAGCCCGTCTCGGCCCGCGTTGCCGGCACGCCGAAGGTCAGCAGATGCCCTTGCGCGGCGAACGGCGTCGCGCGCTGGACGGCGTCGGCGAAGCCCGCCGCAGCACCCACATGGGCATCCGCCGCCAGAACCAGCAGCAGCGGGTCGGCGCCCGCCGCCTGGGCGCGCAACGCCGCCAGAGCGGTCGCCGGCGCCGTGTTCCGACCTGCCGGCTCCAGCACGATGGCGCCCGGTTCAACGCCTGCCTGGCGGCATTGCTCGGCGGCGACGAAGCGATGCTCGTGATGGCAGACGACCACCGGCGCCTCATGCGGGACGGCGTCGAGCCGCGCCAGCGTCTGCTGCAGCATGGTCGTCTCGCCGACGAGCTTGAGGAACTGCTTGGGATGCAGTTCCCGCGACAGCGGCCACAGGCGCGTCCCGGCACCGCCGGCGAGAATCACCGGCAAGAGCGACTCGGCCATGGCTCGGCGGCTCCAAGCGTTTGATCGGCGCATCCTAACGCAGCGGCCCGAACACCTCGGCCGCCGGACGCTAAACTGCGGCGCATGGGACTGCTCTCCGAAATCGCCGCCTTCTGGCTCTGGGTGGACGAGCCGCTGGGCGCAGCGCTCGGCCTCTTGGTGGTCGTCTGCCTGGTGCGCGAGAAGCTCATGGCGTGGCCGCTGGGCGTCGCCTACGTGCTGGTGTCCATCACCGTGCTGATCGAGGCGCGCCTGTACGCCAACCTGGCGCTGCATCTCGTCGGCTTCCTGCCGCTCAACCTGTACGGCTGGTACCACTGGCTGTTTGGCGGCGAACGCCGCGACGACCTGCCGGTGACCCGCGCCAGCACCGCCGCCCTCGGCGTCCTCGCCGGTCTTTGCATCGTCGTGGCACTCGTCCTTGGCTGGTACTTCGAGACGCGCACCGATGCCGCCTTCCCGTACTGGGACAACGCCATCTTCGCCATGAGCTTGGCGGCGATGTGGCTCACGGCGCGCAAAGAGATCGAGAACTGGGTGGTCTGGCTGGTGGTGAACGTGGCTTCCGTGGCCGTGTACTTCGCCCAGGACATCCCGCTCTACGCGGCGCTGTACGCCGTCTACATCCCGATGGCCGTATGGGGCTACGTCACTTGGTTCCGGTCCATGGGCGCCGCGAACACGAGGGCGGCTTAGCTGCGCCGAGCGTTGAGCGGGACACGGAAACTGGTGGCCAGGGGCAGAGTTGAACTGCCGACACGAGGATTTTCAGTCCCCTGCTCTACCGACTGAGCTACCTGGCCTCTCGCGGGGCTGCGCATTAAAGCGGCTGCGTCCGTTGCCGTCAAATGGCAGGAGGCCGCGGGGTGTACACCCGAGGCCGCGTCGGGTGCCCTCTCGGTGGGCTGGCGCATTGCGACAGGCTCTCCGCGGGCCCGAGGTGTTACGTCCGCTCCGCCGGCCACGTTGACCTGACGTTCGGGCCAGACCCAACGTGTTGCAGTCGGCTGGCGGTTTGGTAAAGATCGTGGTCGGAGGTACACGCGACCGTGGCCCAAGGCGATCTATCGCGCCAGCGTGCTGCAGAGCATGAGGCGCTGCAACGGAACATTGCGGCTTTTGAGGAGAGCGCAGAACTTCTCGCGGAGCACCACCATGCGAAGTGGGTCATCTTTCAGGGTGGGCGCTTGGTGGACGCTTTCGACACGTTCGACGCGGCCGCAAGAGACGCCATCGGGAGATTCGGCAGGGGGCCGTACCTGATTCGCCAGGTCGGGAGCGCTGACAGTATGCGAATGCCCGCATCCGTCGCATACAGACCCGTCCATGCCGCTCGCTAGCGCCGGCTTTGACGATCCGGAAACGGGGAAGGCGGACCGAGACTCGCTGCTGCTCTTCGGTCCAACGTTGCAGGTTGCTGTTATCTATGACGGTCTCCGAGCCCAAGTGACCGTGGCGTCGCGACACGCGGCCTAACCGGCAAAATCGGCGCCTGCGGCGGCAACCGGTTGGCCTTCGACGGTCCGCTGGCGGGGTTGTTGCGATGCTAGGCGCAGCGTGCCCCAGGGGCGCATCCCTGTTAGGGCTGGATCTACGAGCAGGCCACTGCGCCGCCGTCGCAGGCGATGGTCTGGCCGACTACGTAGGCGCCGGCGCGGGAGGCGAGGAAGATGCACAGGCCGGCGATGTCCTCCATCGTGCCGACGCGGCCGCGAGGATTGCCGCGGCCGACGCGGTCCCAGTCCACGCCCTCGCCTTCCACCTTGCCGCCGAAGCCGACGCCGGCGGAAAGCATCCAGGAAGGGAACGGCCCCGGCGCGATGGCGTTGACCAGCACGTGGCGGCGCACCAGATGCGCAGCCAGCACGCGCGTCAGATGATGCACCGCGGCCTTCGACGCGCCGTAGGAGAAGTTGTCGAAGCCGGGCGTCTTGATGCCGTCCACCGAGCCGATGTTGATGACGCTGGCCGGATGTTCGGCGCTGGCCGCGGCTTCGAGGAGCGGCAAGAGCTTCTGGGTGAGGAAGAAGATGCCCTTGACGTTGGTGTCCATCACCTTGTCCCAGCCGACCTCCGGGAACTCGCCGAGCGGGGCGCCCCAGGTGGCGCCGGCGTTGTTCACCAGGATGTCGAGCCGCGACTCGTCCTCGGCGATGCGCGCCGCCACCGCGTCGATGCCGTCGAGCCGGGACAAGTCCGCCGGCGCGGAAATGCACTCGCCGCCGTGGGTCCGAACCAGGCGCTCGGCAGTGGCGTCGCAGACGTCCGCCTTGCGCGAGCTGATGTAGACCTTGGCGCCGCTGGCGAGGAACCCGGCGGCGATCATCTCGCCGATGCCGCGCGAACCGCCGGTGACCAGCGCCACCTTGCCCTTGATGCTGAAGACGTCCTGCACGAGTGCTCCTGAGAACCTGCCCCGAAATCGGTGCCGGGCATTATGCGCGGCGCGATTCGTTGCGCCAAATCCGCTCGATCCGCCTCCATCGCTGCGCAAACTCCTGGGGAAACAGCGGGAGGTGTCGTGGGAGAACTCGCCGAATAGACCGGATTTGTAGGAAATCGCCCCGTCGACTTGTAAGACATTCGCCCATCGTATTGCGGCGAGGCGATCGGACGGATTTCAATGCGCGCGTGGCGGAGGCAACCCGAGGGCGAAGAAATGCTGCGCGAAGAACTCATCCTGAGCGACCGGCCGGAGGGCCTGACCGAAGTGCTCAATGCCGCCGAGAAACTGCTCGCCAAGGTGGAGCGGCGCGTCGAGAAGCCGGTGCGGCGGCGCTCGCGGCGCAAGGCGACCGAGGAGGTGCTGTGGCTCTCCGCGGAGCTGCTGCAGGTCTATCTCGGCCACGTCAACGAGCTCTCCTACGACATCAACGACCTGAACTACGTGATGTACGGCATGGCGCCGGAGGAGCGCGACATTCCCGGGGCGATGGCCCGCATCGAGTCGCACGTCGATGACGTTCTGGACATGCACCGCGCCATCCGCGGCTGGCGCGCGGAGCACCTCGGCGCGGAGGGTCGCGACATTCTGGTCGCCATCTACCGCCACCTGCTCGGCGAAGTTCAGAGCTGGCTGCGCGGTCTGATCGAGGCGCTGAACGACCCCATCGGCGCCTTGGAGAGGCAGGGCACGCCGATCGTCCCCGGCGTCGTGCGGCTGCGGATCAAGGCCTTCTTCGACACGCCGCCGCAGATGACCGCCCTGGAGGCGTGGGCGCGCCGCTGCCTGCCGCGGGAATAGCTCGGTCCCAGGAGCGACCGCGCGCCGCGGCCCTGGCCGGCGCGGGCGGCAGCCCGCGTCAGCCGTTCATCAGCGGGTCCTTCATCGTCCGCCGCGGGTCCAGCGCATCGCGCGCCGCCTCGCCGACGAAGATCAGCAGCGTCAGCAGGATGGCGAGGGTGAAGAATCCGGTGAGGCCGAGCCACGGCGCGTGCAGGTTGTTCTTGCCCTGCGCCATCAGTTCGCCGAGCGACGGCGAGCCCGCCGGCAGGCCGAAGCCGAGGAAGTCCAGCGCCGTGAGCGTCGTCACCGCACCGCTCAGGATGAAGGGCACGAAAGTGAGCGTCGCCACCATCGCGTTCGGCAGCACGTGGCGGCGCATGATCGTGGCGTTGGATACGCCGAGCGAGCGCGCCGCCCGCACGTAGTCGAAGTTGCGCGCCCGCAGGAACTCCGCTCGCACCGGCGAGACCAGCGCCATCCAACTGAAGAACACCAGGATGACGAGCAGCCAGTAGACGCTCGGCTCCAGAATGCTCGACAGGATGATGAGCACCAGGAGCGCTGGCAGCGACGCCCAGATCTCCACCAGGCGCTGGCCGATGAGGTCCACGAGGCCGCCGAAGTAGCCCTGCAATGCGCCGAGCGCGACGCCGATGCAGGAGCTGATGATGGTGAGCGTGATGCCGAACGCCACCGACAGCCGGAAGCCGTAGATCAGCCGCGCCAGAGTGTCCTTGGCACCGTCGTCCGTGCCGAGCCAGTGCTTCGCCGAAGGCGACGCCGGGGCGGCGCTCTCGATGTACAGGTCGATGGTGTCGTAGCTGTACGGGATGGGCGGATTGATCGCCCACCCGCCGCCCACTGCGATCAGGTTCTGCACGTAGGGGTCCGAGTAGTCCGCCTCGATGGGCAGTTCGCCGCCGAGCTCGGTCTCCGTGACGAGTTCCAGCACCGGGAAGTGCAGTTCGCCATTCAAGTAGAGGACGATGGGCTTGTCGTTGGCGAGAAACTCGGCGAACAGCGAGACGCCGAACAGGGCCAGGAAGACCCACATCGAGTAGTAGCCGCGCTTGTTGGCCTTGAAGTTGCTGAGCCGGCGGCGGGCGAGTGGCGTCATGTTCCCGGCCTCCTCAGCGCGTCTCGAAGTCGATGCGCGGATCGACCAGCACGTAGGTGAGATCGCCGATCAGGTGCATGACGAGGCCGATCAGCCCGAACACGAAGAGCGTCCCGAAGAGGATCGGGAAGTCGCGCTTGATGAGCGCCTCGTAGGAGAGCAGGCCCATGCCGTCGAGCGAAAAGATCACCTCGATCAACAGGTTGCCGAAGAACAGGATGCCGACGAAGGCCGACGGGAAGCCGGCGATGACGATCAGCATGGCGTTCCTGAAGACGTGCCCGTAGAGCACGCGCTTCTCCGTCAGCCCCTTGGCCTTGGCGGTGAGCACGAACTGCTTGCTGATCTCCTCCAAGAACGAGTTCTTGGTCAGCATGGTGAGCGTCGCGAAGCCGCCGACGGTGAGCGCGGTGAGCGGCAGCACCATGTGCCAGAGGTAGTCCGTCACCTTGCCGTACCACGGCAGCTCGTGCCAGTTCTCCGATGTGAGGCCGCGCAGGGGGAAGACGTCGAAGTAGTTGCCGCCGGCCAGCACGACGATCAGCAGGATGGCGAGGATGAAGCCGGGGATGGCGTAGCCGACGAAAATCACCGTGCTGGTCCAGAAGTCGAAGCGGTTGCCGTCGCGCACCGCCTTGGCGACGCCGAGCGGGATGGATATGCCGTAGATGATGAGCAGCGACCAGCCGCCGAGCGACAGCGACACCGGCATCCGCTCCACCACCAGCTCCAGCACGGGCCGGTCCTGGAAGAAGCTGTCGCCGAAGTCGAACTGCAGATAGTTCCACACCATCGTGAAGAAGCGCACATGCACCGGCTTGTCGAAGCCGAACTGCTTCTCGAGGTCCGCGATCAGCTCCGGGTCCAGCCCGTAGGTGCCGGGATTCTGGCCGCTCGACGCCTGCTCCATCGCCTGCGACGTCATGCCCGCATCGCTCGAGCCGCTGATGTTGGACGTGGTGGAGAGCTGCCCCATCGTCGCCCTGGCGATGATCTGCTCGATCGGCCCGCCCGGTGCGAACTGCGCCAGCGTGAACGTCAGCAGCAGGATGCCGAGCAGCGTCGGCACGATCAGCAGCAATCGGCGCAGGATGTAGCGTCCCATTCTCGTCTCCCTTGTCCCCCGCGCGGCCGATGCAGGGCCGGCACGCGCATCCCGATTTAATCCCGATGCCGCCCGCCCCGCAAGGGCGCAAGACAGTCTGTGGTAAACGGGCCACGAGCCGCCCCTGCCGAGGCGATGTACGACGCCTGCGCGTCTACCATAGACCTGTCAGGCACGCAGGCTTCTCGCGCCGGTTCTCCGCTGGGGTACGATCCGAGACGACGCGGATGGACCTTTCGCGGGTGAGCGCTGGGCGGTTGGTGCCTGACGCTTGGGCATGGCAGGAGGAGTGATACATGGGCGCTACGCATGTGACCGTGACCGTACGCAATCCCGCGGCACCGGCGCGGACCTGGGAGGAACTCTTCCTCGTCGACACCGGAGCGACCGATTCGCTTGTGCCCAGGTCGCATCTGGAGGCCATCGGGCTCGAGCCAAGAGGGCGTCGCGTATACGAGCTGGCGGACGGCAGCGAGCTCGTGCTCGACGTGACGGTCGGCGAGCTTGAGTTCATGGGCGAGATCGTCGGTGGGACGATCATCATGGGATCGGACGATGCCGAACCACTGCTGGGCGTGACGGCCCTCGAATCTGTTGGCATCGAAGTTGACCCGGTGAACCAACGCCTGAAGCGGCTGCCAAGGGTGCGGCTCAAATAGCTGGACGCAGCGACGGCAGCACCGCACACCTTCGTCGGGCGGGCTCGCCGAGGTTGGAGGCTTAGGCTAAGGCTAGGCTTAGGCTAGGCTAGGCTAGATCGATCTCGCAGGCGGCGGCGAGCCGGGTTGCCAGCCCGCGGAAGTCGCGATAGCAGCCCCGTACCGCGTCGACGTGGCGGCCGACGATGCCGTCCCCAGGCTTCAGCGCGAATATGGGCTTGCGCGCGTCGTGCGCAAGCGACTGCAGCGCGACGAAGTGACGAAGGATCGCAAGGCAGTGCGGATCCGCATCGACGGATGCCGCGTTGTGCGGCTTGAGGAAGGTGTGGCGCCCGTACTCGCTCGGTAGCCGATCAAGCCACCGGGCATGGGCGTATAGCGGGCGGTCGAGCCGCACCGGTGGCGGCAGCGCGACGTAGCCAAGGGCGTGCATGTCGCCCACCGGAATGTCTGCCGCCGCGGCACGCATGCCATGCCAGTCATGTCGCCAGAGCCGCAGCGCGACCCCCGTCTCGCGCGTGCCCGGGAATGCGTAGGGGCTGGGGCCGAGAGGCATAACCACATGATCCGCGGCGAGTAGGCACGCCCGGCTTAGCGGTCCGAATCCCGCGTCGACATCCATGAGGATCACTTCAGCGGACGCCGCCTCGGCAGCATCGCGAAGGAGCCTCCAGATCGCCGATGACACCTCAAGCCCTCGTACATTCCCAGCCTTGCCTTCGCGCCACGCTGCCGAGAACACGTCCTCGGCCGAGGAAAGCAGTACGTCGCCAGCCAAGAACGAAAGCCCCGTCGTCGGTTGCACGACATACGGCGTTGCCGCTGGCTGACCTTTGAACAGGAGCGGCGCCAACGCCTCGTACACGGTGCGTCCCGCGCGGTCCGTCGCTAGCAGGTCCTCTATCTCGGAGTACGTCAGAAACAGCTCCGTGAGCCGAGCTCGGGAGTCGAAGTCCGCGACCAAGACGTCGCAATCGAGGTCCGCCAACATCCAGGCGAGGTGGTAGACCACGGACGCCTTGTCGGCACCGCCGGTGTTGAAGAAGGCGACCGACTTCATTGAGCGGTCCTGAGAACGACGACCACTAGCGACGGATCGAAGGAGAATTCGGGTGGCGGATTGCCATTCGATTCCATGGCCTCACGCGCCAGAGGCAACCCAAGTCCGAAGCGCTGGGCGAACCCGAGGTTGGCCATGATCTCGGCTAGGAGCGGGTTTCGATAATCGGTGTCGCCAGTGCCGAAATTCTCAGGCGTCATGCGCCCGTACAATCCGCCGGGACTCGCCACCTCGATTCGGTCCGCGAACCAATGCACCCGGATCGGCGTGTTGGTGCCCTGGTAGCTGCGGTGCATGACCGCGTTGTAGGCGAGTTGCCGGATCGCATCCATCGGATAGTCCGAGCGGCGTAGCTCGCGCTGCCTGCCGGCGACCTCCGTGCTCACCCCGATGTTGAGAGCGATCGCCTCATCGAGTTGCCTGATCACATCGGGCAGTCGGCCTGTGATCTCTCGGCGCCCGACAATGGGCGCGGTAATGGTGGTACCGTCGACTCGCAGGAACTGAATGTACGCGCCCGGTAGGAGTGCCTGAGGATCGCGCCCGAATGCGAGCAATGCGCCCCAAGTCGGCTGTTCCCCTTGGACGAGTCTAAGAGAGCGTAGCTGAAGTTCGAGTGGCCTTGCGTTACGCTCGATCACGTCGTGGGCTAGGGACGCGGGCAGGTACTGTTCGCGGATGAAGTCGAGGTCAAGGTCGGCGGGCGTTGCGCCCACGCTCGGCCTCATGTCGAACGGTGCATCGGACGCCCGCCGGCGCTCGGCGAGCATGCGTTCGTCCTCGACGGAGCCCTCCTGCACCGTCGGCCCGACCCGCACCCAGACGCGGCCGCGATACCGGACGGGGGTGTCTCGCGCGGGTTCTACGGTCACCACCGCCACCTCGCAGTCGCCGAGCTTTCGCTTCTGCACCGTCATGGACGGCAGTGGGAGGATTTCGCCCTCGCCGTGGATGTTCGCAAGACGGGTCAGCAGCTCGTCGTTGATCGGCAGAGAGACGCAGGAGCCGTCGTCGGGAACGCCAACCACGATGACGCCGGGCTTGCCGTGCCCGGGCAGGTCGTTGGCGAACGCGCAGATGTTGCGGCGAATCTCGCGTCCGTCCGCCGCGGACTCCTTGCGCTCCACAAGGTCGGACCCAAGATCGGCAACCAGTGTCGACAGTTCACCGTCCGTGTAGGGTGTCACTTGCCGTCCTCAACGTGTCCCGGAAGACCGCCCTCGTCTCGCGTAGATTAACCGCATCGGCCATGTCGCATAGGGTCTAGACTTACGGTGCCCGCCAGCGGTCCAGTATCACCGCCATGATGATTACGGCGCCCGTGATCACGCGCTTCATCGGCTCCGTTACGCCGATCTGCGCGAGGCCTATTTGCAGCACGGAGACGATCAGGACGCCTAGGAACGCGCCGGAGACCGAGCCTCTGCCGCCCATCAGGCTGGTGCCGCCGATCACCGCGGCGGCGATGGCGGAGAGTTCCAAGCCGACGCCGGCGTTGGGATCGGCCGAGCCGAGGTACGAGGCGTTCATCAAGCCGGCGAGCCCCGCCAGCAGTCCCGAAATGACCAATACCGTGCATCTGACCTGCCGCGGGTCAATGCCGGAGACCTCGGCGGCGCTCTCGTTGCTGCCGACGGCGACGATCTGCCTGCCGAAGATGGTCGACTTGAGGATGAAGTCGAAGGCGATGACCAAGAGCAGTGCCGTTGCGAACGCGGCCGAGATGCCGGTGCTGCCGATCGGCAGGGCGAAGCCTTGGATGCTCGCGCCGAGATAGACCGTCTGCGAATCGGTGGCGAGATACGCAAGGCCCCGCGCCACTTCCAGCATCCCCAGCGTGACGATGAAGATGGGCAGGCGCAGGTAGGCGCCGAGGGCTCCGTTGGTGAAGCCCGCGAGGCCCCCCGCCACGATGCCCACCAAGGCGGCGAGCGGGAGCGGCAGGCCGAACACGGCGATGCACGCGCCGATCACGCCCGCGGAGAGCGCCAGCACGGAACCGACGGAAAGGTCGATGGCGCCGCTGATCAGCACCAGCGTCATGCCGATAGCGACGACGGTGAGCGCCGGCAGCTGGTTGACCAGCGTCGAGACCGTCGTCAGCGAAAAGAAGCTCTCGGAAATCAGGCCGAAGAAGACGATGATCGCTACCAGCGAGAGCAGCACGACGTGCTCGCCGAGTGCGCCCATGGCGCGAGCGCCGATGCTACGCGCTGCCATGCGCCTGCTTGAGTCCCTGCGGTTCCTGCACGTACTCGCTGAAGGCCGCGGCGAGGATTGCCTCTTGGCTCCAGTTCCCTGGCTGGAACTCCGCCACCAGCTTGCCCTTGGAAAGCACCAGTATCCGGTCGCAAAGGCTCTGCAGCTCCTCGACCTCGCTGGAGACGGCGACGATGGACATCCCGGCATCGCGCAGGCGCACCAGCTCTTCGTGGACGGCGAGCTTGGCGGCCACGTCGATGCCGCGGGTCGGTTCGTCGAGCAGCAATAGCCGCGACTCGCAGTGCAGCCAGCGGGCCAGCAACGACTTCTGCTGGTTGCCGCCGCTGAGTTCGCGCATCTTCTGATCCACGCCGTCGCTCTTCACCCTGAGGTCCTTGAGCAGCTTCAGCACCGCGCTTCGCTCTTGCGAACGAACCAGCCGGCCGGCGCGGTCGGCGATCCGGCCGAGGCCGGCGACCGTGATGTTGAACTTGAGCGCCTGCGCTGGGAAAACGCCGTCACCCGCGCGGTCCTCGGCGACGAACCCGGCGCCGCAGCGGATGGCCTGCCGGGGCGTGCGAACCTCGGTGGCAATCCCATCCGCGTCGATCCTCACCGAGCCGCCGATGCGCCGATCCAAACCGAACACCGTCCGCAGGAGTTCGCTCCTGCCAGCGCCCGCCAGCCCCGCAATCCCAAGTATCTCGCCGCGCTTGCAGGCGAAGCTGATGGGATGGGAAAGCGCGGCAGTGCGCAGATTTTCGACCGTCAGGCGCGCGTCGGCGAGCTGTTTGCTCGTGCGCCGACGGGCGTTGAAGTCCGCATCGGCGCCCGCCATTTCGCGGATCAGCGTCTTCTCGTCCAAGCGCTCGCTTGGGAGCGCCAGCCGCACCCGGCCGTCGCGCAGCACCGTCACCTCGTCGCAGATGTCCAGCACGTCGCTGAGACGGTGGGAGATGTAGATGACACAAGCGCCGGCGATCGCTCGGTCGCGCAGGATGGCGTGCAGTCGATCCGCCTGCGGCCCGGTGAGGGCGGATGTGGGTTCGTCGAGGATCAAGAGCTTGGCGTCGGTCGCCAGCACTTTGGCGATCTCGACAAGCTGCTTCTCGGCGAGGCTCAGGCTGCGTACGCGCGTTCGCGGCGCCACGTCCCGCAGCCCCACGAGGTCCAGCAGCGTCGATGCCCGGGCATCTGCCGCCCGGCGGTCTATGCGAGCGAGCTTTACGGTCGACGTGGCGAGCAGGATGTTGTCGGAGACCGACAGATCGTCGACCAGACTGAGTTCCTGCGTGCAGATCGCCACCCCCGCCCGCAGCGCTTCGGCTGCGCTCGGCGGCGAATACGGCGCGTCGTCCAGATGCAGCGTGCCGGCGTCCGCCTGCATGAGGCCGGCGATGATCTTCGCCAGCGTCGACTTGCCGGCACCGTTCTCGCCCACTAGCCCGTGAATGCTCCCGGCGGGTATCGCGAGATCGACTTCGTGCAGTACCTGGTTCGAGAACGACTTGCAGATGCCCTCGGCGACGATCCTCATCAGGTCTCTTGCGGTTGTTCCTCGGCTGCAAGATCCGCGGCGGTGATGACGACGATCGGCGTCTCGCGGTCCGCTGCCTGCGCATTGCCGCCGATCATCTCCAAAGCCAGTTCGATGCCGAATACGGCGAACCGGTCGCCGTATTGCTCGACGGTTGCATCGATCCGGCCGTCCCAGAGCAGCGGATGGACCGCGGAGATATTGTCGAACCCCACGATCGCCACATCGTGATCGAGTTCGGCGAACGACACCGCGGAGGCTGCGCCCAATGCCATGTTGTCGTTGGCGGCGAGGATCAGCTGCGTTTCGGGATGCCGCACTAGGATTGCTGCCGTCACTTCGGCCGCCTTGGTCTGATCCCATGCGGCGCTCTGCTTCGTGACCAGCTCTGCCCCGCTGGCCGCGATGGCCTCCTCGAACCCGATTCGCCGCTCGATGGCGTTGTGGGCGCTGGTGACGCCCTCGAGGATCACGACCTTGGCGACGTCCGGGTACTGCGCGAGCGCCAGAGCCGCCGCTTCCCGGGCGCCTTTGCGGTTGTCGGGGCCGATGAAGGGGATCGCCAAGTCGTACTCGGCCAGCACCTCGGCATCGAGCTGGTTGTCGATGTTGACGACGTGGATGCCGCCGCCGCTGGCTCGTGCAAGGGCGGGGACCAGCGCCTTCGAGTCCGCCGGGGCGATGACGATGGCATCGACGCCGAGGGCGATCATCTGGTCCACCAGCGCCACCTGCTGCGCGAGGTCGCTCTCGTTCTTGATGCCGTTGACGATCAGGTCGTAGTTCTGCTGCTCGGCCTGATGGGCCTCTGCCGCCGCCGCCATCTTCACGAAGAACTCGTTGGCGAGCGACTTCATGATGAGCGCGACGGTCGGCTTCTCGTCTGCGGCATCGTCTTCGGCAACGCCCGCCGGGCCGCAGCCGACGACGGCGAGCGCGCAAAGCGCCAGCGCCGCGGCCCCAAGGCATCCGGTCAGGTAGCGATACGTCCGTAGCATGTGCTTCCTCCGAGAGCTATTGACCGGCCAGCGGGATCACCCACTCGTCGCCCTTGACCTCGCCGCCGAGTTCGGCGACCACGCGGTCCACGATCGCGACGCCGGCCGCTGCCATGTCCGGGAAGTTGTCGACGCCCTCGGGCGCCGGGAATCCCATGCGCGTGCGGTGGATGTTGTAGCGGTCCGAGAACTTCTGCCCGAACGCTTCTTCGATGCCGCCCTTGCCGTCCATGAAGCCGAGCAGGCCGCCCCAGGTGGCGGCGGGATTGTCGGAGTCCCAGCCCGCCAGCACGGCGATCTTCACCGTCTCCTGGTAGTTCCCTTCGCCGTAGAGCAGGCTGACGATGCTGGCGGCGAAGTTGATTCCGGACGCGAAGCAGCCATTGCAGAAGATGCCGCGCGAGGTCATGTCGTAGCCGTCCTGCTGTTCGACCTGATAGCGGATGTGTACCTCGTCGCGCGCCTGCTCCCAAGGCACGTCCGCCTCAAAGCGGCGCTTCACGAAGTCGTACATCTTCGCGGTGGTGGAGTCGTCCGGCAGCCGCGCCCGTGCTGCCGATGCCATCGACTGCACTTGCTCCTTTCTGGACAGCGCCGGATCGGCAGCCGCCGCCAGCGCGTACATCACCACGTAGAACTGCGAGGCGAGTTCCGCTTCGCCGCTTGCCGTCGCGCGGATCGGCAGCCTCGCCAGGTCCAGCGCGACATCCGGACGCCCCGGCGCGAACAGGCCGAAGATCTCGGTGGTGAGCTGCGCGTCGATCATGTCGTAGAACTCGTTGTTCTCCGGCTCGCTGGTCGCCGGCGGCACCATGCCCTTGAGCATCAGGTTGTGGGCGTTCTGGTTGGACACCCAGAGGAAGTTCTCGCCGTCCTTCTCGTCGCGGATGTGCGTCGTCCAGCCGTCCCGGATCTGCTCGCCGGTGAGCCGCGTCGTGTCGCTGTGCGAGAGCAGGTGCTGGTACAGGTACTCGATGTCCGTATCGTCGTCCGCGCCCCAGATCTCCTCCGGCCCCCGGCGCACCCAGTCGATGTTCTCGGAGAGATCCGATGCATTCATCCCCCAGGCATTCGGCTGGTCCTTCTTCCCCCAGTCCTCCCGGGTGTAGAAGACGCCGGTCGCCCCCTCGCCGCCGATCTTGTCCATCTCGGTGACGATGCCCGTCCAGTTGGCGATGCACTGGCCGAGCCAGAAGCCTTGCAGCTGCTCGTGGTAGCCGGAGCGCGACAGCGTCAGAACGTCCGCCTGCATGTCGGCTTGGGCGAGAACGGGCCCGCAGACCATCGCGAGCGCCAGCGGATAGAAGAGCCGTCGCATAGGCGGGCCTCCAGAGCGTGTTGGTGTCAAGCGGTTGTACCGGTGCAGCATTTCAGCAAGGACTCGGCGAGGCTGCAACACCGGCTTGGTCCACAGTGCTGGCGAGACGAGGCGAGGTCCCCCAGTCATCGACCTTCCCGCAGCCTGCTCACGACGTCCTAGATTCTGATCCCAGCAAGCACTGATCGATGAGGTCGATGCGGTGGTCGGAGACCGCAGCCTCACCACCAGCGTATCGGCGGAGGCCAGGGACAGGTCCTCCCTCTTGGCGGCGGACTGCCTTACGAAAACTCGCCCTCGGTGAACTGGCCGTCAGCAGCGGAACGATACAAGCGACGTGCGGTGCTGGAACGAGCGTGGTGACGATCAGGTTCAGGTGGCCCGTGCGGTCCACGGCGGGGACGCTGCGAGTCGGGGCGGTTAGACTTCCCCCATGGCCGATCCCTCCACCGCCGATCTCTACGCCGCTGTCGTCGGGCGGCGGGCGGCGTTCTACGTGCCGTACTTCGAGCGCGCCGACGCTCGCGGGTACGCGCCTCTGTCGTGGAACTGGGCGACGTTCCTGTTCGGCGTGTTCTGGCTGCTGTATCGGCGGCTGTACCGCTGGGCGGCGATGCTGGTGCTGGGGATCTTCCTGATCAGCATCGTCACCGGGCAGATCGCGCTGGCCGGATACCCCGCCCTGGCGACCGCCGCGCAGCTCCTTCTGGTGACCGGCGTATTCGTCTACCTGGCCTTGCATGCCAACGGCATCTACTACCGCTGGGTAGTGGAGCGCATCGAGGCGGTGCGCAAGGAGTTCGCCTTCGACCGCGAGCGGCAGCGCACGGCCCTCGCCGAGCGCGGTGGGCCCAACGTGCATGTGCCGATGATCATCGCGCTGGTCTTGCTGCTGCTGCTCGTCCTGGCGCCGCCGGTCGGCGAACCGCCGCCTGGCTGAACGACGAGGACGCGGCATGGAGTGGCTCGCCGGCACCAGCGGCTACAGCTACAAGGAGTGGAAGGGAGCCTTCTACCCCGAGGATCTCGCCGCCAATGCAATGCTGGCCTACTACGCCGGCAAGCTCCCGGCGGTGGAGATCAACAACACTTTCTACCGGATGCCCCGCAGCAGCGTCCTCACGACGTGGCGCGACACCGTGCCCGACGACTTCCGCTTCACGATCAAGGCGTCCCGGCAGATCACCCACCGCGCCAAGCTGGCGGACTGCGAGGACGCGACGAACTACCTGGCCCAACGCTTGGAGGTTTTGGGCGACAAGCTCGGCTGCGTCCTCTTCCAACTGCCGCCGTACCTGCGCAAGAACGATGCCCTCCTGGACGCCTTCCTCGGCCACTGGCCGAAGGCGTTTCCAGCGGCGGTGGAGTTCCGCAACGCATCCTGGTTCGACGCCGAGACGGCCGCCACGCTCGCCCGCCACGATGCGGCGATCTGCATCTCCGAAGACGGCAAGCTGACGCTGCCGGAGTTCTTCGGCACGACGAGCTGGGTCTACTTCCGGCTCCGCAAGCCCGGCTATGAAGACCACGCCCTGGCCGAGTGGCTCCGCCGCGCCGAGACGGCGGATGCAGGCCGCGGTTTCGCTTTCTTCAAGCACGAGGACGCGGGCACTGGCCCGAAACTGGCGCGGCGCTTTCTGGATCTGGCCGCCGCATGCTGAGTGCGGCGCAGCGCCGGGCTTTCCGGGACGATGGCTATGTGCTGGTACACGGACTGATCGAGACGGCTTCGCTCGAGCGCTACGACCAGCGTTTCCGGGAACTCGCCGAAGGCTGCGCGCCGCTGCCGCACGGGATGACGGCGATGCGCGACGTGATGGTGGTCAAGGGCGCCGTGCAGCCCGAGTCGCCGCTGCACGGCATCAACAAGATCATGCACTTCGAGATGGACCCGGTGCTCTTCGGCTATGCGCAGGAGCCGGGCATCCAGGCGATCGCCCGGCAGCTCGTGGATGCGGCCGAGGGCGAGCCGTTGCACGTTCTCACCACCAATGTCTTCAACAAGCCGCCCGATGTCGATGGGCGTCATCCCCTGCATCAGGACCTGCGCTACTTCCACCTGCGCCCGGCGGAAGGGATCGTCGCCGCTTGGACGGCGATCGACGCTTGTACCCGCGGCAATGGCTGTCTGGCGGTGGTACCAGGCTCCCAGCGGGGCGGGCTGCGCGAGCACGACACGCCGGACTGGGAACATGTGAACTTCGCCTTCTACGGCGTGGATGAGCAACTCGGCAGCGCGCGCATGCATGTGGAGATGGCGCCCGGCGATACGCTCTTCTTCCACCCGCTTCTGGTTCACGGCTCCGGACGCAACCGCAGCCGGGGCTTCCGCCGGGCCATCTCGGCGCACTACGCAGCGGCTCGCTGCCGCGCGCCGGGAGACGACTGGCGCCGTGGCCCGCATGTGCGAGCGATCAGCGTCGGGTACTAGGAGCGGCGGGCAGCTCGCTTGCTGAGCGCGGAACGCCTCGCGACGCCGGGTCAGCGGCAGATCAAAGCCGATCGGCCCGCTATTGATAGCGTCCGTGGCGCTCGAGCACCTCGATCTTGTAGCCGTCCGGGTCCTCAACGAAGAAGAACCGCGCCATCAGCGAGCCTTCCCGATGGAACTCCTTCACGTCGGCGGGGTCCAGGCCCTCGGCGGCGAACCGGGCATGCTCGGCGGCGCAGTCGTCGACGCACATGGCGACATGGCCGTAACCGGTGCCGTGGGTGTAGGCCTCGTCCTGATCGTGATTCCACGTCAGTTCCATTTCGAAGTCGTTCTCGGCGTTGCGCAGGTACACCAGCGTGAAGTCGTCGAAGTCGTAGCGGTCGGCCACCTCGAGGCCGAACGCACGCTGGTAGAAATCCATGGAACGATCCAGGTCCAGCACCCGGATCATGGTGTGTATCGCCTTCGCCATACGCTCTCCTCCTGCTCTATCGACGGCGGACGTGCAGCGTATCCCGGTAGTCGCCCGGAGTCCACGGCCGTGGCCGGCGGCATTGCCTTGCCCGCAGCATGGGATTCGCCCATCATTGGGGCTGGTCGAATACGGAGGGAGCAAGCGATGAGGGGATCCATCAATACGGTCGCCGGGGCAGTGCTCGGGGCAGCCTTCGCGGCACTTGCGCCGCCGGCTATGGGGGGCGATGCCGCCGCGACGGACAACGCCATTGAAGAGGTCATCGTCACTGCGCGCAAACGGGAAGAGAGCCTCTCCGACATCCCGGAGTCCGTGGTCGCGCTGCCCGGCGCGGCCATCGATCGCCGGAACCTGCTCGGCTTGGAGGACATCGGCTTCCAGGTCCCGAGCCTCAACCTGTCCACCCGGCTGGACGGCTTTCCGAACGTCTCGATCCGCGGGGTCGGGTCGTTCGGCAACACCCAGGGCGTGGGCTTCTATCTGGACGATGTGCAGGTGTTCTCCGACGCATCGTCCCGCTTCGGCGACCTTGAGCGGATCGAGGTCCTCAAGGGCCCGCAGGGCACACTCTACGGCGGCAGCAATATCGGCGGAGCAGTGAAGTTCGTGAGCGCTCGGCCGGACTCCGAAGAACAGTTCGGACGAGTGAAGCTGCGCGCCGGCGACGGCATCGTGGATGGGGAGGGGAGCCTGAATGCGCCGCTCGGCGACAACGGCTGGGCGGTTAGGCTGTTCGGCTTCAGCATCTCCGACGATGGCTACCTGACCAACCCCAACAGCACTCGCGCCAACGGCCTGCGCAACAGCAACGACTCCGATGTGGGCGCATCGGAGGAATACGGGCTGCGCGTCTCCTTGAGCGGGCCGCTCGGCGAGGGCGTGTCCGCCTACGGTTCCATCCGCGTCAACGGCTACGACGGCCCGAACAACACTTGGATCCGCGAACTCGACGACCGGCTCGAGCACCCGAACGTGGTCGACACCACGACCAACCCGCGCCACGAGCGCACCACTGTGGCCGCCATGGGCGAAATCACCTGGGAGCGGGAAGGGTTCGACATTGTCTCGGTGACCTCCTATACGGACACCGACAGCGAGCGCTACACGGACCTCGACATCCGCCAGGAATACCTGCTCGATCTCATCCGTCCCGAGATCATGGAGGTGTTCACCCAGGAAGTGCGGATCATCTCCACCGACGCCGGGCCGCTGCAGTGGCTTGCCGGCGGGTACTACTCGCGCTTCAACGAAGAGATGGACTCCGACCTGATCTGGTTCGACACCCTGGCAGTCGGCGACGGCTTCACCGGGCCGCTCGGCTGCGCTGCGGAGCTGCCCACCTGTTCAGGCGTCTGGGCAGGCAATCCGCCGACGGCCAGCGAGGAGCAGAACACGGTGCGCACGCCGTTCGAGAAGCGCTACCGCGACAAGAGCCACCTAGCGGCGTTCGCCAACGCCACCTACAACAGCGGCGACTGGGAGTTCGGCGGCGGCCTGCGCGTCGATCGCTGGAACAACGAGAGCGAGAACTTCGATACCGGCATCACCGGCGATCAGTCCGGCGTCGAAGTGCTGCCGCGGCTGTCCGTGACCCGGCGCCTAGGCGAAGGCTCCATCGTCTACGCCAGCGCCTCGCGCGGCTACGAGCCGGGCGGTTTCAACCTGACCAACTTCGCCGGCGAGAGCGAGCTCCTCGGGTTCGATCCGGAGGAAGCGACCAGCGTCGAACTCGGCTGGAAGGGCCGTTTCGCCGACGGGCGCATGTCGGCGTCGCTGGCCGCTTTCTCGATCAGCTACCGCAGCCGGCAGGTCGAATACCAGGCAACGGACGCCGACGGCGCGGTGATCGAGGGCATCGTCAACGTCGGCGACTCGGAGCAGACCGGCGTCGAGGCCACAGCCGAATACCGAGCGAGCGATGCGCTGCGGCTATCGTTCGCGATCGGCACGGTGAATGCGGAATGGGAATCCGGCACGGTTGTCGCCGACGTGGACTTGGGCGGCACCAAGCCGCCGGTGGTGCCGGAGCTCTCTTGGAATCTGGGCGCCGACTTCCAGCGGGCGGTCGGCGGCCGGGGCCTCGAGGTGCTGGCCGGCATCCACGTCAGCCACAACGGCGAGTACGAGGGCCTGCAGGCTTGGGATCCGGTTCGCAATCCCGCCTACAGACTGGTCGAAGGCTATGTTGGCGTGGCCAGCGACCGCTGGGAGGCGACGGTGAACGTAGAGAACTTGGCGGACAAGTCGTACTACACCGACGTGCAGCGCTTCCCCAACTTCTATCTGCTGGACGGCGGGGACAACATCGTCATCGGCACGCTGGGCAGGCCGATGACCGTCACCGCCAGCGTGAGCTACACGTTCTGAGGGACTGCATCCGGCCGCAGGGCGGCACGCTCGCCCCGCTTTGGGGCGAGGACGCGGGGGATCGCGGCCCGAAGGCCGCACGTGCGGCGGCAGCCTGCGAAAGTGCCTGGCTGCCGCTCCGGCGCGACTCAGCCGGCGGACGCCTCCCAGGCTTCCAGCACCTGCTTGCACCCGACGAGGGCGATCGTGTTGCCGTCGTCGTCGAGGAAGTTCAGCGGGCCTAGGAACGTCATGTAGAACTCGCTGTCCTCCGGGAACTCGGTGTGGTCGTGCTGCGCGTTGCAGGCCTCGTAGCCGTAGCCGGGCGCGACCGCGGTGGCGCCGCCCCCCGCGCTGCCGCCGCGCACATGCATCCGGCCCTTCGTGAGGAAGTACTCCCCCGGCCCCATGTGGATGTGCTTCGAGAACGAGGACCCGGCCGCGCAGTCGAAGATCGCCGTCCAGGCGCCGGACTCGGGCGCCACATGCAGGAGCTTCCACTTGATGTCCCCGGCGCAGAGGCCTTGCGGGAACGGCACCCAGTCCACTTCGTCCATCTGGATGTAGTCGCCGGTGACGGCGTTCGCAGCATCGCTCATTGTCCTTCCCTCCGTTCGGATGATGATCTGGCACCGCACGCTTGAACGGCGCCAGCCGCCCTAGTCTGTTCGCAACGCTTGGCCCGGTCAACCGCGCCCGTGGGCTCGGTGCAGGACGAATCCCAGGTGATTTGCCGAACGCCGACCGTGTCCGAGCGAAACTACAGTTCGAGTGCCGCGAGGATGAAGGCGTACTCCTCGGCCACCTCGTAGAGGGAGTCGAAGCGGCCGGACTTGCCGCCGTGGCCGGCGCCCATGTTGGTCTTCAGCACCAGCAGGCTGTCGCCCTGCTTGAGGGTGCGGAGCTTGGCGACGTACTTGGCGGGCTCCCAGTAGGTGACGCGCGGGTCGTTGAGGCCCGCGGTGACCAGCATCGGCGGGTAGCGGCCGGGCTTCAGCTGGTCGTAGGGCGAGTAGGAGCGGATCAGCTCGAAGGCGGCCTTGTCCTCGATGGGATTGCCCCACTCCGGCCATTCGATGGGCGTCAGCGGCAGCGAGGTGTCGAGCATCGTGTTGAGCACGTCCACGAACGGCACGTGGGCGGCGACTGCGCCCCACAGCTCCGGCGCCTGGTTCACCACGGCGCCCATTAGCTCGCCGCCCGCGCTGCCGCCGGCGATGGCGATGTGCCCCGCCGAAGTGAAGCGCTCGGCGATCAGATGCCGCGCCACGTCGACGAAGTCGTTGAAGGTATTGGTGCGGCGGTCGAGCTTGCCGGCCTCGTACCAGTGGTAGCCGAGCTCGTCGCCACCGCGGATGTGGGCGATGGCGTAGATGAAGCCGCGGTCCAGCAGCGACAGCCGCGTCGTCGAGAAGCGCGGCATCATGGCGCTGCCGTAGGCGCCGTAGCCGTAGAGGTAGAGCGGCGCGGTGCCGTCTCTCGGCGTTCCCTTCCTGTAGACGATCGAGACCGGGACGCGGGCGCCGTCCCGGCCTTCGGCGAAGGCGCGTTCGGTGGCGTAGGCCGAGGGGTCGTAGCCGCTCGGGATGCGCTGCACCTTGCGGGTGCGGAGAACCTTCGCGTCTAAGTCGTAGTCGAAGACCGTGCTGGGCGTGACCATCGACGTGTAGCCGAGGCGCAGGGTGCGAGTGTCGAACTCGGCGTTGGCGCCGGTGCCCACGGTGTAGGCGGCTTCTGGGAACTCGATGTAGCTGCTGTTGCCGTCGCGGTCGATCAAGCGGATCTGATCCAGCCCGTCGACGCGCTCCTCCACCGCGATGAAGTCCTTGAAGGCGTCGAAGCTGCGGATGTAGTGCGTGTCGGTACCCGCGACCAGCTCCTGCCAGGCGCCCTCGGAGGGGTCGTCCTCCGGCGCCGTGGCGAGTCGCGAGTTCTTGTGCGTGTCGTTGGTGCGGATGACGAAGCGGTCGCCCTGATGGTCGATGTAGTACTCGTGGGCCGTGCGGCGGGGCGCCACGACGCGCGGGGCTCGCTCGGGATCCGCGGTGGGGATGAGATGCGCCTCTGTGGTGATGTGGTCGCCCGTGGAGATCACCACGTAGTCCTTCGACGCCGTGAGAGAGACGCCGACGAAAAAGCCGGGGTCCGACTCTTCGAACACGATGGCATCGTCTTCGGGCGCTTCGCCGAGCACATGGCGGCGCACCTGGTACGGACGCCACTGGTCGTCCACCACGGCGTAGAAGAACGACTTGTCGTCCGCCGCCCAGACCGGCTCGCCGGTGGTGTTCTCGATCACCTCGGTGTGCAAGGTTCCGGAACGCAAATCCTTGATACACAAAAGGAATCGCTCGCCGCCAGTGGTATCCGTGCTGTACGCAAGCAGCGTCGCGCCGTGGGAAACGGACAGTGCGCCCAGGCGGAAGTAATCGGTCTCCTTGGCGAGCGCCGGTTCGTTCAGGATCACTTCCGCAGCCGCCGTCGGGCCCTCTGCTGCGCTGTCGCCGTCCGCCGGCCAGCGCGACCAGATGCGGTACTGCCCACCTTCCTCGAAACGCCACTGGTAGTAGTAGTCGCCGTCCTTCACCGGCACGTTGGCGTCTTCCGGTTCCTGGCGGGCCTTGATCTCCTCGAAAATAGCGTCGGTGCGTTCCTTGTGCGGCGCCATCACCGCTTCGAAGTAGGCGTTCTCGGCCTCGAGGTAGGCGAGCACATCCTCGTCGTCCACCGTCGGGTAGCTGTCGTCCTTCAGCCACCGGTACGGGTCTTCGATGGTGATGCCGTGATGGGTGACGGACGCCGGCCGAACGTCCGCCACGGGCGGCTCGGGCAAGGCGCTAGCCACGGGCGACGCACCCTCGCAGCCGCCAAGGATGACGGCCGCCGACAGGCCGCCCGCGAGAGCGACGCCGCGCGTCAATCGGGCAGGCCGAGGACGCGCTTGGCGATGATGTTGCGCTGGATCTCGTTGCTGCCGCTGTAGATGGATGCCGCCCGGTTCGCCAGGAACGTGCGCGCATCCTCCATCTCGCGGCGGGAGAAGCCATCGCCCTCCCAGCCGAGGCCCTGGGTGCCGCGCATTTCGACGAACAGCGACGACTTGTCCTGCTGCAGCTCGGTGCCGTACATCTTGAAGATGGACGTCGTGGCGCCGGGCGTGCGCCCGTCCTTCGCTTCCTCCATGGTGCGGCGCTGGGTCAGACGGTAGGAGCGGTCGTTGATGTTGTGGGTGAGGATGCGTTCGCGCAGGGCATCGTCCGCGATGCGCCCATCGTCTTCGCCGCCGTACTTCTTCGCCTCGCCTTCGAGGGTCGGGCCGGCCTCGCGCACCGCCGCGCCGCCGACCAGCGTCGCCATGCTGCCGCGCTCGAATTGCAGCAGGCGCTTGCCGATGGTCCAGCCTTTGTTGAGTTCGCCCACTAGGTCCTCCTTCTGCGCGATGGCATCGTCAAAGAAGGTCTCGCAGAACGGCGAACTGCCGCTGATGAGGCGAATGGGCTTCACCGTGACGCCGGGCTGGTCCATGGTGAGCAGCACGAAGCTGATGCCCTCGTGCTTCGGCACGTCCGGGTCCGTGCGCACCAGGGCGAACATCCAGTCCGCGAACTGGGCGCCGGAGGTCCAGATCTTCTGGCCGTTGATGACGAAGTGGTCGCCGTTGTCCACGGCGCGGGTGCGCAGGCTCGCGAGGTCCGAGCCGGAGCTCGGCTCGCTGTAGCCCTGGCACCAGTTGACCTCGCCGCGCACGATGCGCGGGATGTGGCGCTGCTTCTGGTCCTCCGTGCCGAGCTCCAAGAGCGTCGGCCCGATCAGCGACAGGCCCATGCCGCCGAACGGCACCCCGGCGCGCACCCGGCGCAGCTCCTGGATCAGCACCATGTACTGCTCGTTGTCCAGCCCGCCGCCGCCGTACTCGGTCGGCCACGTCGGCGCGGACCAGCCCTTCTCGATCAGCCGCTCGCGCCACAGCCCGTGGTCGTCCCGGCTGCCGTTGCCGCCGGCGCGCACCCCGGCCGGACAGAACTCGTCCAACCAGTCCCGCGTCTCGGCGCGGAAGTCTTCAAGCGTCGCCATCCGTCTCCTCCCAAGCGATCCGCGACGAAGGATCAACGATGCGCGGGCAAAACTCAACCGAAGGGGACCGAAGAGCCGCGGATTGCTCGCTCGACGCCCTGAACCACCTAGACCGGTCGAAATAGACGCTCATCCCACCAGACCCGCCGCTCGAGGTCGTGTTCCACGCTTGAGAACTCCGGATGCGATGCATTCAGCACGACGTTGCGTTCCATCCGCGCGACGACGGACGGTACGAGCAGCACGGCGCTTCGGCCCTCGACGTACGAGCCGTGGCCGAACCTCCGCGACTCGTTTCCGTCTGGCAAGTGCCAGTTCGGCAGGTGCGCTGGGCTCGCCACTTCGTAGGAAACGCCGGCCGGGATGACGATTCGGATGAAGTGCTGGTCGGCAGGCACCACGGCGTTCCAACGCACCAGCACCTCGAGCATCGCGGTGGCGTAGTGCTCGGAAGCGTAGATCACGCGGTCGCCAAGCTCGTGCCAGCGTCCTTGCAGCCGGCTGGCGCCCTCATGGCTGAAGATAGGGTATTCCCCGTTCGGGTCGCCTATGCGGTATGCCGTCAGGGGTCGGTGGAGCTTTCTCGTCACACGACGACGCCCGCCGCGGCGCGCTGGATGAGGTTCAGGACCGCATCGGCGCCAGCGGATGACGACCGAGCCATCTCGAACGGCGTTGCCCCCTCAAGCAGCGGATGCGGGCGGTAAAGGAAATCGTGCATCTTCCCGATGTCGCCGCGGTACGCGCATCCCACGGCATCGATCACCTTGCCCAGTTCATAGATCCGTTCGCTGTGGTCTCTCGGCAACGGCAGCCCGCGTCGCGCAAGCCGCCTAAGGGTTGCTTCAGGCACCACTGGGCCAACAACTCGTGCCCGACCGATTGCCTCGGCGAACGAGCCGACAACCGTAACCGGCAAGCCCTGCGAGATGCTCCGAGCCATTGCCAGATCGTCGAACTGGTCATCGGGGTTCAACGACAAGAGTTTCGCAACGCGGGCCGGGCCACCCAAGGCAATCACCGTCGGATCCGAGTACGCTTCCAGTGGGTTCATTCGCTGCCGTCACGAGATGCGGCGCAGTCGCCAGATGACGCTAGTATGCGCGTCACTCGGCGCGAGTGCAAACACAGCGCGACACGAGGCGACCGATCAGGCGCACGACAATGCTAGGCTCTTCGCCACACAAGCACAGCAACGACGGGAACGTACTGTGGAACAACGGAAACTCGGCGCCAGCGGATTGTTCGTCTCCGAAGTCGGCCTCGGCTGCAACAACTTCGGCGGGCGGGTCGACCAGGCAGGCACGACGGCGGTGGTCGACGCCGCGCTCGATGCGGGGATCAGCCTCTTCGACACTGCGGACGTCTACGGCGGACAGCTTTCCGAGGTCTATCTCGGCAAGGCGCTCGGCAGCCGTCGCCACAATGCCATCGTCGCCACCAAGTGCGGCATGGCCACGGGCGAAGGGCCGCACAATCGCGGCGCGTCCCGGCGCTACATCCTGCAGGCTCTCGACGCGAGCTTGCAGCGGCTCGGCACGGACTACGTCGACCTCTACCAGATCCACTTTCCGGACCCGCACACCCCCATCGACGAGACGCTGCGCGCCCTCGACGACTGCGTTCGCGCCGGCAAGGCGCGCTACGTCGGCTGCTCCAACTTCCCTGGCTGGCAGATCGCCGACGCGCATTGGACCGCGACGCGAAATGGGCTCAATCCGTTCGTCTCCGCGCAGAACCACATGAACCTGCTCGAACGCGACGTGCTGCGCGAGGTGATCCCGGCGTGCGAGCACTTCGGCCTCGGCCAGTTGCCGTACTTCCCGCTGGCGAGCGGCCTGCTGACCGGCAAGTACCGGCGCGGGGAGAGCGCACCGGCGGGTACCAGGCTCTCTGCGCCGCGCGCCGCCCGCAGCCTGAGCGAGAGGAACTTCGATCGCGTCGAAGCGCTCAAGGCGTTCGCGGAAGAGCGCGGCCGCAGCCTGCTGGAACTGGCATTCGGCTGGCTCCTCTCGTTCCCTTGCGTGTCGTCCGTGATCGCCGGCGCCACTTCGCCAGAGCAGGTCCGGTCCAACGTGGCAGCGTCCACCATGCGCCTCGACGCAGAAGAGATGCGCGCCGTGGAGGCCTGTCTGCAGAGGGCGGAAGCCTGATCGGCCGATGTGCGGCCGCTTCAACGCCGATCAGGAGCGCCTGCACCGGCGCTTCGTGGCGTTGGTCGGCATGCCCTTCCCTGGCGAGGACAACTTCAACACGGCACCCACGGAACCCGCCTGGATCATCCGCAACGTTCGCGGCAGCGACGACCGTGAGGCCGCCTGCGCCAAGTGGTGGCTGACGCCGTATTGGTCGAAGGTTCCCGCCCCGAAGTACGCCACCTTCAACGCCAAGTCCGAAACGCTGTCCAGCTCCCGCACCTTCCGCGAACCGTTCGCCCGCCGCCGCTGTCTGGTGCCGGCGAGCGGCTTCTACGAATGGCGCAAGCAGCGCGGCACGCGGCAGGCCTACTTCCTGCGGTCGCCCGAGCCGCTGCTGTTCGCGGGCATCTGGGATCGGTGGCGCAGCCGCACCGACGACACGGTGATCGAGAGCTTCGCCATCGTCACCACCGCGGCTTGCGAGGGGATGCGCTTCGTCCACGACCGCCAGCCGGTGATGCTCACGAACGAGGGCGCCGAGCAGTGGCTGGATCGCACTTCGTCGCCAGCCACGCTCCATGCGCTGTTCCGGCCCGCTTTGCCGGCAGAGATGGAGGCGGTCCCGGTCTCTGCCTACGTCAACAACGTCCGCAACAAGGGGCCCCAGTGCCACGCGGCGATCGGCCAACCGATCCCGCTGGCCTAGCCGGGGGCCGTTTGGCAGCACCCGGGCCGGGCGACTACCGGGCTGTGACTAGCGGCCAGGCGCTCCGTCAACCCCGACATTCCTGCGCGACCATCCCGTAGCCGGTAGCACCTGGTGACTGGCTGCGCGTGCTAGGCGTGGCAGATCGAGAGTGGCAGGAGGACGCCTGTGGCATCGGTGGCCGCACCACTTGGCACACATGCGTCTGCACAACTATGCTATGCGGCCGTTGGTGCCGACCGGGGCGATGGCAGAATGACTGGTCGGCAGTTCATGGAGAGGGTACGCAAGTGGGCGAGAGCCCGGGGCCATGAAGTCCCTTGCGAGGCGTCCAAAGGACCGGGTTCGCATGGAACGCTCTATGTTGGCGACCGCAAGACAACCGTGAAGGACCGCAGGAAGGAGATCGGCAAAGGGCTGCTAGGGAAGATGCTCGCCGACCTAGGGATTGAGAAGGGCGACTTCTAGGAGGAGGTTGCCCGGGTCAGGAGGAAGGTAAACCGATGTTTGACGCCCACTGCTATCGCGCCGAGATCGAGTGGGACGAGGACGACCGGTATGTCGTTACGTTCCCGGATTTCGGCTGGGGCGCAACGGACGGCGCAACTCGGGACGAAGCGCTCGCGGAGGCCCAAGACCTGCTTCGGGAGCTGATCACGACCACGATGCGCGAAGAGGGGGACCTGCCAGTGCCCTCGCGCGCGATCGGCGCACAGCCACTGATTACCGCCCCGGTTCCGATTGCGCTCAAGGCAGCGCTCTACGAGGCGGTCCGTGAGACCGGCTGTTCGCAGCGCGACCTAGCCGACGACCTTGGCGTCTCGCAGAGGGAGGTGGGCCGCTTACTGAGCCCTGACGAAGCCACGAAAGTCGCGACCATGACCGACGCCTTGCGCAAACTTGCGGCGAACCGGCGACGGACGCCGCAAGTCTCGAGGACATCCCTGCGATCACTGACCGACATGGACCTTGCGAACGCGCTGATCGTGATCCCGTGTTCCGCTGCCAAGCAGCGGGGTGGAACTAGCGTCGCCAAGGGCGCGTGCATGGTCGACTGGTTGCCGCCTAGACTAGCGCAGGAACTGCTCGCAGCGAGGCAAGCCAATGCCCTGTCTATTCGGCTTGATGAGTCGCAGCAGATGCCAGCGGTCAAGCGCTATGTCGGCCACTCGTACAAGACTGCCGGCGGAGCGTTGCAGAGCATCCAGCAGGCAGGTGCGCGATTGGCGATCATGACTGGCGGCTACGGCGTTGTTCTTGCCGGTGAGTCAACCCCTTAAGGGCATACTGAGGCGCGAGTATTCGTCGTATTGCAGGTTTTTCGTGCGTTTCGCGCTGTAGTCGGGTTGCCGGTTTGACACACCGTAGGTGTTGTCAAGCGGAGCGCGGTTTCGCGGGGCACGGCGTCTTTGCGCTTCGATAGTTCGTCGAATCGCAAGGAGCGGGGTTGGACGGCGACCCCCTTCTGTTACGATGCGGTTCGTCGAAAAACTCATCGGAAGGAGGCCGCCGCCATGAAGCGTAGCAAGGCGAGCGTGCGGGGTAAAGCGACGGATCGCATCGAGATCCGGTTCGAGGACCAGCGGCTGACGGCGCACGCGGGCCTGGTGCTCTACCAGAGGCTGTTCGCGCGGCTCGGGCTGAAGGAGCGCTTGCGCGGCTGCTTCCGCCACCTGCCGGGCAGTCCGGTCTACGCGCCGCACGCGGTGGCGCTGCTGCTGGTCGTGCATCTGGTCATGGGCTTCCGGGAGCTGCGCGACGCGCGGTACTACCGGGACGACGAAATGGTCAGGCGGACGCTGGGCCTGCGGCACCTGCCGGACGCCTCCACGATGGGCCGCATGCTGGCCAGGGCCGACGGGCGCAGCGCGGACAACGTGCGCGCCCTGAACCGGCGGCTGGTGCTGGACCGCGCCGCGGCGCTCGGCCCGGCGCGGATGACGCTCGACTTCGACGGCTCGGTGCTCGGCACGAAGCGCTTCGCGGAAGGCACGGCCGTCGGCTTCAACAAGCGCAGGAAGGGACAGCGCAGCTACTATCCGCTGTTCGCGACGGTGGCGCAGACCGGGCAGGTGTTCGACCTGCGCCACCGCCCGGGCAACGTGCACGACTCCAACGGCGCGGAAGCCTTCATGCAGCGCTGCCTGGCGGACGTCCGCGCCGCGCTGCCGGGTGCGCGGCTGGAGTCGCGCATGGACAGCGCGTTCTTCGGCGAGGCCGTCCTCGGCCGGCTCGACGCGCTGGGCGTCGAGTACACGGCGACGGTGCCGTTCGAGCGGTTCGCGGAACTGAAGTCGCTCGTCGAGGGCCGCCGCCGCTGGCGCCGCATGGACGGGGCGAGGGACTTCTTCGAGCCCGCCTGGAAGCCGAAGAGCTGGGGCCGCCGGCGGCGCCTGGTCGTGGTCCGGACGCGAACCCGCCGGCAGCGCAAGGGACCGGTGCAGCTGGACCTGTTCGCGCCCCACGTCCACGGCTTCGAGTTCAAGGTCGTGGCGACCAACCGCCGCGTGCGGGCGAAAAGCGTCGTCGCGTTCCACGACGGGCGCGGCTCGCAGGAGGCCGTGTTCGCGGAACTGAAGTCGCAGTGCCGCATGGAGTACGTCCCGACGCGCAAGCTCGCCGGCAACCGGCTGTACACCCTCGCCGCCATCCTGGCGCACAACCTGACCCGGGAGCTGCAGATGGCGTCCCGGCCGCCGCAGCGCGGCACGACCCCGAAGCGCACGGCGCTCTGGGCGTTCGAGCAGATGCACACGATGCGCCGCCGCCTCGTCGTCCGGGCCGGACGGTTCCTCCGCCCGCAGCGCAAACCCGTCCTGTCGATGAATGCAAACGCCGAAGTGGAAGCGGAGATGTCCTCCTACCTCGCCGCGCTAGCCTGAACATCAACATCCGTCGCCTCTTTTTTTGCATCAATAGGGTCAATAGGTTGCTACTCGCAGAGGCTTGACGAGCGGATGTGGCCAGATGATCTTGTGGCCCGATGTCTGGCCGCTTACGCGGAGGCCATTGAGGCGACGACGGTAGTCGGCCTACTAGCGGCTTCGACTTCGTATGCGAGGATCTTTCGGAGAGTCAACTGGCCCGATTCTGTCGGGCAGGCTTGGCTAGTCTCTCCCGTTGCGGGGCGGGCGGCGGGTGCCCAGGTGAAAGTGCCGTGCGCGATCGGGGAAGCGCTGCGAGAAGTCGCCGAATCCCAATCCCTCCCTGTGAAATGGACGAGCAAACGTGGCCTGCCACTGCATGTCGTGGCAATGAAACGCGAGGGTGGAGATCAACCAAACTGACGACGCTGTTTAGGACGCCACGAGGTCCATCGATACCCTACATGGACAACGAAAACTGGCCGAGCCTAAGCCTAGGCGCGTCGCTGGCGGGACGTGATCGAGAACGCTCCGCGTTCTCCCGCCGGCGCCGGTGCAAACATGACCCAAGTGTCAACACTCAGCACTCTCAAGGCATCCAAAGATCAGACGGGGGGCGCTACGGGCGAGGGTGTGATCGACGCTACTCCGCCCCAACCGTCCTCAGCTGGATCGCCTCCACTGGCGTCTGGGCCAGCACGTCCGAAATCACCACCACGCGCTCCTCCGCGCCGACGCCCTCCCGTTCGCGGAGCACGCGCAATGCCGTGCGGATGGTCTTCTCCGGATCGCTGCTGAAGGCCGTGCGGTGGGCGTAGACGCCGCGGTTCAGCATCAGGCGGCGGCGGGTCTGGCTGGAGTTGGTGAAGGCGAAGATCGGCACCCGGTCCGGGCGGCAGTTGGTGACCGTGTCCGCAGTGACGCCGCGCCGGGTGATGACGACGATGCCGGCGGCGCCGATGGCGTCGGCGAGCTGCGCCGCGGATGCCGCCAGATGCTGCTTGTCCGTCTGGATGGCGAGGGCTTCGTGGAGCGCGAAGCCCTGCTGCCGTTCGCTCGCTTCGGCGATGTTGGCGAGCTGCTCTACGACGCGCACCGGGTAGCGGCCGACGCTGGTCTCGCCGGACAGCATGATTGCGTCTACGCCCTCGTACACCGCGTTCGCCACGTCGATGACTTCGGCGCGGGTGGGCATCGGATTGTCGATCATGGACTCCATCAGGTGCGTCGCCACCACGCAGCGCTTGCCGAGGCGGGCGCAGGTGGCCACCAGTTCGCGCTGCACGCTCGGCAGGGCGGCGATGTCCGTCTCGATGCCGAGATCGCCGCGCGCCACCATCACGCCGTCGGCGGCAGCGGCGATGGACTCCGCGTTGCTCACCCCTTCGCGGTTCTCGATCTTGGCGATGACCTTCACGGTCCTGCCGCTCTTGGCGCCCAGCAGGCCGCGCAACTCGGCGATGTCTTCCGCTGAGCGCACGAACGAAAGGGCGACGAAGTCCACTTCTTGATCGACGCCGAGGGCAAGGTCCTCGCGGTCCTTCGCCGTGATGGAAGGCAGGTTGACGGCGATGCCGGGCAGGTTGATGTGCTTGCGGCTGCCGAGCAGGCCGCCGTCCTGGACGCGGCACTCCAAGCGCTGGCCGCGCGTCGCCACCACGTCGACGGTGAGCAGGCCGTTGTCGATGCGCACCCGGTCGCCGGGGCCGACGCTGCGCGGCAGGTCCGGGTAGTTCACCGGGATGGTGGTGACTTTCGTATCCGCGGCGGCAGCATCTGGCGCCGCTTCGAGGAACACCGTCTGGCCGGCGTACAGCTCGATGGGTTCGTCGAGCGGCCCGGTGCGGATCTCCGGGCCCTGCGTATCGAGCATGACGGGCACCGGGTAGCGCACCTTGCGGTTGAGCGTCTTCACCCAGTGGATGACGCTCTGGGCCTCGGCGTGCGTGGCGTGGGACATGTTGAGGCGCACCACCGACATGCCGGCTTCGTAGAGGCGCTCGATCGCCTGGTAGGAGCAGGTGGCGGGGCCGATGGTGCAGATGATCTTGGTCTTGCGACGCATGGGGACGGCCATCCGTGGCACTGGTGCCCAAGCATAGCTCACTTGGCGGGTGCGGCGGGCCTCAGGCGACGAGTTCCGGGAGGATCGTCTCGTTGAAGAGTTGGTCACGCGTGTCGAAGTGCAGCATTTCAACGCCGAGAGCCCGCAGCGCTTCGAGCCGTTGGTAGACGGTGTCCGGGCTGCCGATCAGCCGCGCCGCGTAGCCTTCGTTGGTGTCGAGGAGGCTCAAGTCTTCCTCGCTTGCCCACATGCCTTGTGCGCCGCCCGTGGCGCGCCGGCGACGCGCCGCGAGGTCGCGGTCGATGGCGGCGATGCGCGCCTCAATCTCCGCCCATGCCTCGGCATCCGTTCGCCGCACCAGCGGCGCGGCGTAGACGGCGAAGCGCACCGTGCGGCCCGTGGCGCGGCAGGCCTTGCGCACGCGGCCGACCACCCCTTCGATGCGCTCGAGCGAGCCGCCGTTCAGGAACATCCAGTCCGAGCGTGCCGCAGCCAAGGCTACCGCGTCGTCCGACTGGCCACCTTGGAAGACCGTCAGCGGCGCCCGCGGCCGGGGTTCGAGCTGCAGGTCGTCCGTTCGGTAGAACCGCCCGGAGTAGGTGAAGCGCTCTTGGTTCCACGCGCCGCGCAGCACGTCGATGAACTCCGCCGAACGCGCGTAGCGCTCGCCGTGGTCGAGCGTGTCGATGCCGTACATGTCGAACTCGCGCAGGTTCCAGCCGCTGGTGACGTTGATGTCCCAGCGCCCGCCGCTGATCCAATCCATGGTCGCGCCCCACTTGGCGATGGCGGCGGGGTGGAAGAAGCCGGGGTGGATGGCGGTCACCAGCCGGATGCGCTCGGTATGCGCCGCGAACAGTGCGGTCATGGCGAGGCAGTCGAGCGACGAGCCTTCCATCTCCGCGCCGCTGCCCCACCAGCGCTGGGCGATGAGCAGATGCGACAGGCCGAGTTCCTCGATACGCCGCAGAGCCGGCAGCACCGCGGTGCGAAGCGCACCGCCGTCCGGGAAGCGCCCCTTGGTGTTGGTCGACACGACTTGCGGACCTGCGAACACCGTCGGTGCCCAAGTGCAGGTGAGCATCTTGCCGGCCATGGGTGCGGGCGCGGTCATGCAGCCCGTGGACGCGGCGGAAACACCACGCGGCGCTTCGGGCTGGACAGCCGAGGCGCTGCCTGGCCCATCTTGAGCAGCTCGCCGACTGTGAAATCGCCGGCCTCGATGGCCGCGACGCACGCATCGTCCAGCGAGTCGATCCGGGACTCTCCCCCAATGAGTTCTACCGGGAAGACGGAACGGTGCGGCAGCTCGTCGTGGTCCAGCAGTTCCACGCTGTGGGTGGTAACGAACGTCTGCGTGGACGCGCTGGCTTCGACGATGGCATCCATCACCGCGGCGAGAGCGCGTGGGTGCAGCACAAGCTCCGGTTCCTCAATGCCTACCAGACTCGCCCGACCATCGCCGGCGGATTGCAGCAACGCTAGCAGAACGGCGAGGCCCCGGAGCGTGCCGTCCGACATGCTCTGGGCGAAGAACCGGCGTGGCTTCCGGTTTCGATCGCCATGTCCAGCAGGCGCGACTTGCTGGAACTGCAGTGTCAGCATCGGCCCTAGCTGGCGCGGCTCTACGCTGACCAGTTGCGGCACCATGGCATGGAGGTAGCCATCCACCGCCTCCTTCATTTGTGGGGCCGCGGCGTCGAGTCGTCGCAGGACGCTGGCCAAGTTGCTGCCATCTCTGTCCAGCAGTCGCCCGTCGTCCGGTGCTTGCAGGCCGCGGATGCGATCCGCAACGGGGTTGCAGAACGCCATGCCTGAGAGGTGTTCGAAGACTGCATCGAACGGTGCGATACGGCCCATTCGGGCGAGGTAGAGCTCCGAAGCGTCCGCCGGCGGCCTGGCCGGAGGCCCGATGTCCACCTCCCCCTCCGCCACTGAGAACTCCCACGCCTCGCCTTCGGTTTCGATCTCGCACACCTCCCTTGCGACGACGTAGCCGTCGCCGCGTCGTTCCAGCACGAAGCCGTAGAAGCCGTCGCCTATGGACAGGCGGAACTTCAGTAGCACCCTCACCTTGCGCGCAACGGTCGTGCCGCCATAGCGGATTTGGCGGAAACCACCCCGTTCCTGAACGACCCCGGCGAGCGAGCCGCGCAGGGCCTCGGCGACGAGCCGCAGAGCGTCTAGGAAGTTGCTCTTGCCCGCACCGTTCGGGCCTACGAGGATCGCGAGGGGGCCGACCTCAAGATCGGACGCGGCGATGCTCTTGTAGTTCCTGAGCGTCACCCGCGTCAGGCTGTGCTCTGGATCCCGCACACGCGGCACTCCGGATGGTGCAGTCGCGAGTGTAAGCGCAGTAACTGGGTGTGGGACGAACGGGGGCGTACATGATTCCGGCACGCGCGGGGCAAGTCCGCCACTACGACTGCTGTCCCCTTCCTGCTGCACTTCCCGTAAGGCAGGGATGACGCGCCCATCGGCGCGCCAACCACCGTGCCGGAGGCCCTATCGCCCGCGCCCTTGACGCACGCCGTGCGGCCTTCCATAGTGCGCACCGACGCGCGCCGGGCTGGTGGATGCGCCGTTCCGTCGAGCCGACGATGGCGCGGAAAGACCCCGCGATGGTGCCCCGATGGTGATGCCGAAAAGAAAGTCGCTCATCCGCCGATTCCTCGAAGGCGTGTGCCTTCTCTACTTCACTGTCGCCGTGTTCGGCTCGCCGGGAGTAATCGTGACCTCTGGGCCCGGAGTCGCCCTCCTCATCCTCGCGCCGGTGCTCCTATGGCTCATCGCGCCGACCGGGGATGATGCCCCCCCGCCCCTTGCGTCTCCGCGAACCCTGCGCCGGTTCCGCGTCGCCGCCCGATGCCTCGAACTACTCGGCGCGGCCTACTGGGTCTGTGCCCTGTGCGTACTTCCCTTCGTCGCCGCCCATTCGCCGCGGCACCTCCCGATCCTGCTCGCGCCGCTGGCGTTCGGCGTCCTCTACGCGGGCTGGGCGGCGTTGACACGCCGGCTGGCGCACTAGCCCTTCGGCATCGGTCACCGGCCTCGCGCGCCCACGCGAGCACATCGTCCAGCCACTTCATGCACGCCGCCGGTACCAGAGTTCCATCCGCACCCGGCCGCACTCAGGCACTTGAAGCCGCTGCGCCGCGCACGCAGACTCTCACCCCTTGCGGCGGACGACCGTCGCCGAGACCTGACGAGGGGGAGCATGTACAACACCGTCAAGGAGAAGCTCGCGCGGGGCGAGCAGGTGATCGGGGGAACGATCGACACGCCGGACCCGGACGTCTACCGGGCGATGGCGCGGGCCGGGTTCGACTTTCTGTGGATCGAGATGCAGCACAGCCCGCTCACCTACCAGGAGGTGGCGCGGATGATCTGGGCTGGGCGGGACCTGCCAGCGGTGCCGTTCATCCGCGTGCCGGACGCCACCGAGGGCGACGTGCAGAAGGCGACGGACATCGGGGCGCTGGGCATCATCGTGCCGATGGTGGTGGAGCCCGAGAAGGTCGCGAACGCCGTGCGTTTCGCCAAGTATCCGCCGACGGGGGCGCGGAGCCTCGGCGGCGGGCAGTACGGCGAATTGTATGGGCGCGACTACCGGGCGACGGCGAACGACAACGTCATGGTGGTGGGCATGATCGAGTCGCCCGCGGGAGCGGACAACGCCGCGGCCATCGCAGCCGTCGCCGGCGTGGACGTGGTATTCACCGCGGCCACGGACCTCTTCAGCTTCTCCGGCCATGCGCAAGGCTCGCCGGAGTACGAGGAGATGGTGGGCCGCATCCGGGAAACCACGCTCGGCGCCGGACTGGCCCTCGGCGGGCCGCTGCAATGGCGCAGCCGAGCCGGATGGAGCTTCTTCCAAGCGCCGCCGGCCACCGCGCTGATCGGCCGGGGGGCGAAGGACCTGCTGGCGTCAACGGAGACGGTGGCGCCGATCGAAGGCACGGAGAAGTAAGCCGCGATCCGCTACGGCGCACCGGGGGTGGCGGCAACGCGTCGGAGTTGTTCGCTTGCCTTATGCGGTCTCGCATTGCGGAACGGGGTGTCCGGTCGACTCCTTGGGGTACTCCAATGCCCGGAACCCGTCTTTGTCCACGACATAAAGCACCGTGAAGAACCGAGGATGGAGATAGTCCCAAAACACGGTCTTGATCGCTTTGCGGTCGAAGTCGTGGACGACTTCGCCGCCCTGGGTGACCACGAGCCTCTGCGCTTCCATGCTCGGAAGTTCGACTCCCGTGCGGCCCAGGACCGACTCCCACAGATTGACTTCGCAAGGTTCCCACACGGCGGTCCAGGTTTCGCCACCGCCGTAGTGGAACTCGGCCCGCACGGGAGTGTCGAGGACGCTGACGAGGGTGGCGCAGCGCCAAGCCAGACGCGACGGGACTCGGTAGCCCGACTCGTCCAGAATGATGTCGCGAGAGTAGTCCAGATGGCCTTCGGCGACGCCCTCGATGGTCTCCCGGTCGTATTCGTGAATCGTCTCTCCGCCACGCGAGACGACAATGCTCTCCACCAGCACCGTTCGCGGAAGCTGACGCCAGCCCGGTCCAAGCGGGAAGAAGCCCATCCTGTCACAGGGTCGAAGGATGCGTTCCTTGACCGTGTCGTCGGTCAACGTGGCCTTCAACTCCACGGCCGACAGAAAGCGAGCCGAAATGGCCGGCCCCTGACCGCCGTCGCAGCCTGCCATCACCAAGCCAGCAAACAGGAACAGGAACCTCATGGACGTCGGCATCGTGCCTCTCCTCTGGCGCGCTTGGAAAGGAGCGTGTCCAGTATCCGGCGCGACCCAGGCGCCATCAAGGCCCAGAGCGGCAACCGTCACCGGCGCGTGTACGTTAGGCTAGGTTGGTAGTCATCATCGACGTCCGAGCCCGCGCATATGCGATTCCTCAACCGCTTCTTCTTCGTCGGCGTGCTGGCCGGAATGATGCTGACAGTCGCGCTGACTGTGGGCGCGGGGGCCATTTTCGCAGCGATCATGGGCAGCGACCTCGTCAGAGGCGCACGCCCCCCGGCGGACTTCCGGGCACCGCAGTTCCCCGCCGAGGTCGCGCCGGACATGGCATGGCCGATGCAAACCCTGGAGGGTGAAGACATCGACCTCGCCGAGATCGAAGAGAGCGTCGTCTTCATCAACAACTGGGCGACGTGGTGCGGTCCGTGCGTGCGCGAAATGCCCACCATCCAGGCCTTGGCCGAACGCTTCCAAGACGATGCAGTCGCCTTCGTCGTCGTCTCGTCCGAACCGCTCGAGACCGTGAAGCCCTATGTCGAAGAGGCGGGCTGGGCGCTGCCGATCTACGTTACCAAGAAACGGCCGCCAGCGTTCCAAACCAGCGGCATCCCGTCCACCTTCATCTTTGACGATGCCCGACGCATGGTTTTCTCGCACGTCGGCGCCGCGAGTTGGGACGACGCTTCGTCCATCGAGTTCATCAACAAGCTGCTGCTCGACAGTCCAACACCGAAGGCCGCCCGCTAGTCGGCGTCTTCCAGATTCAGCCAGCGGCGCTCCTCGTCGCTGAGATCCACGGCAAGCGCAGCCAAGGAGCTTCGCGTTTCCGCGAGCGTGCGCGGGCCGAACAGCGCGAAGCAGGGGAACGGCTGGCCGAGCACATACGCCAAGGCGATGTTGATGGGTTCCACCCCGCGTCGCTCGGCCAACTCCACGGCGCGGCGGCGGCGCTCGAAGTTGTCGTCGGCGAACCAGCAGCGGCGCATTTCCTGGTCGCTCGGCTGGTTGCCGAAGCCGGCATCCACGCCTGAATCTTGTGCCGCCTGCACGGCGTCGAAGCGCGGCGTGAAGAAGCCGCGCGCCTGGCTGGACCAGGGGAAGAGCGGCATCTGCTCGGCCGTCAGCCAAGCCCGCCAATCGGCATCCGAGGCGGCGATGCAACCGGCCCAGACGGGTTCCACCATCCGCGCTAGGCTGAAGTTGTTGGAGACGGCACCGAAGCCGGCGATGCCTCGCTGCGCAGCCCGCGCATTGGCCTCCTGCACGCGGGCGAGCGACCAGTTGGAGGCGCCGAAGACGCGGATGCGGCCGGCATCGCGCTCGGCGTTCAGCACGTCCAGCCATTCGTCCACCGGCACGTCCGCGTTGTCGCGGTGCAGGAAGTAGAGGTCCACGTAGTCCGTGCCGAGGCGTTCCAATGAGATGTCGAGCTGCGGCCCCACGCGGTCCGGGAAGTTGGCCGGCGTGTGCGCGCCCTTGCCGATCACCACCACGTCCTCGCGCACGCCGCGGTTCGCCACCCAGCCGCCTAGCAGCTGCTCCATGCGCCCGCCGCCGTAGATGTGCGCGGTGTCGAAGGTGTTGCCGCCGTATTCGTAGTAGTTGTCGAACATCACCGCGGCGTGCGCAGCGGTTGGCTGGTTGTCGCAGCCCATGACGAGGCGCGAGACGGGCTTCGACAGGCCGACAAGCTCAGCCCGCTTCACCGTCTGGCGGCGCACGCTCAGCGGGCGCCCGTGGACCGGAACGGTGAGACGCGCCGGCTTCTCCATATCGAACCTGACGCCCGCCTCGGCGCGCCAGCGGTCCAGCGCCTTGGCGTTGCCAAGGCTGTCCTGCCACGACATCGTGGGCGACTCGGTTCGGCCAGCAGCCAAGGCGCTCGCCACCTCGTCCACTTCGTGTACGTAGATCGGCTTCGCATCCCCGGCGACCGTCTCGCGCTTGCCGCGGCGAACCATGTCGAAGCGCCAGCCGCCTTCCGGGCGGGCGCCGAACCAGGGCACGGCGACGCGGATGGAACCTTCGGAACCGAATACCTCGACGGCGTTGTCCAGCGACAGCGAAACGGCGGTGGAAACCCGCGCGATCAGGCCGCTCGGGAACTTGAGGAGCGCCGATGCCCAGCGGTCCACCCCGGTCTCGCCGAGCGTAGCGAAGCCGGCCACGTCCACCGGTTCCTCGCCGGCGACGAGCCGCGCCATCGACACTGGATAGCAGCCGACGTCCATGATGCCGCCGCCCGCCAAGTCGTTGCTGTGCAGGCGGCTTTCGGGATTGAACGGCGATGCGAAACCGTGGCTGGCGTTGATCTGCCGCACCTCGCCGATGGCGCCGTCGCGGATCAGCTCGACGAGCTTGGCCGTTTGCGGATGCGTGCGGTACATGAAGGCTTCCATCAGGAACCTTTCATGGAAAGCCGCGGTCTCCACCATCGCCATCACTTCCGGGTGGTTGACGCCCATGGGCTTTTCGCAGAGCACCGCCTTGCCGGCCTCCAGCGCCTTGATGGTCCATTCCGCGTGCTGCGGATGTGGCGTGGAGACGTACACCGCGTCTACGTCCGGGTCGGCGAGCAGCGCGTCGTAGGTGCCGTGGGCCGTGATGCCGCCGTAGTCTTGGGCGAAGGCGTCGGCGGCAGCCTGCGTGCGGCTGCCGACGGCTGCCAGCTCGGAGGTCTCCGACTCGACCACCGCATCGGCCAGCTTGCGGGCGATCCGGCCCGTGGCGAGGATTCCCCAGCGCGTCATAGGTGTCCCTTGATGTAAGCTTGAGCGCTGCAAAGTCTATAGGTTCGCCCGGTCGAGGGGACGCCATGCTGACCGAAGCCCAGATCGCGCAGTACGAGACGGACGGCTACGTCGTGGTCGAGGGGGCGCTGCTGGCGGAGACGCTGGCGGAGTTGCAGGCGGTCACTGCAGAGGTCGTGGCGAGCGCTGCCGGGCTCACCGAGCACAACGCCGTACTCGATCTCGAAGCGTCGCACACGCCGGAGCAGCCGCGCGTCCGCCGCATCAAGCAGCCGCATCTGGCGCATCCGTTCTACCGCGAACTCGCGGCGTACCCGCGCATCATGGCAGCGTTAGAACCGCTGATCGGTACGAACATCCGCCTGCGCGCCGGCGGCAAGGTGAACATGAAGTCAGCGGAATACGGCTCGCCCGTGGAATGGCATCAGGACTGGGCGTTCTACCCGCACACCAACCAGGATGTGCTCGCGGTCGGCATCCTCCTCGACGACATGGACGCGGAGAACGGCCCTCTGCAGGTGCTCCCCGGGTCGCACAAGGGACCGGTCTACGACCACCACAGCTACGGCGCGTTCTGCGGCGCCATCGATGTGGACAAATGCGGCCTGGATGTCTCGGCACCCCGCGAACTGCACGCCCGCGCCGGCGACATCACCGTCCACCATGCGCGCTTGATCCACGGCTCGGCGATGAACCGCTCCAACCGGCAGCGCCGCGTGCTGTTCTACGAATACGCCGCTGCGGACGCCTGGCCGCTCGCCGGCATCGAGCACCTCTCGAACCTCGACGACTTCAACGGCCGCATGGTGCATGGCGAGCCGACGCTGCAGCCGCGCATGGAAGACGTGCCCGTGCGGATGCCGCTGCCGGTCGCCAAGTACCAGGGGTCGATCTACGAGAACCAGCGGATGCTGTCGGGCCGCTTCTTCGAGCGCGAGGCGACTGCGGCCAAGGAGGAGGTCGCTGCCTAGGCAGCGCCGCGAGCTTCCAGCGCCTGCCGTATCTCGGCGTGGCGACGCCGATCGATTCGGTAGCGAAGGTAGAAGCCGAGTGCCAATAGCGAGAAGATCGACGTTGCCGGGCCGGCGACGAAGCCGAGTTGCCACACCGTCTCGGCGGGCACGGTGCCGCGTTCGGCATTCTCCGGGAACTCGATCAGCGACAGCAGTGCGCCGCCGAACAGCGTGCCGAAGGCGGCCGTCGCCTTGGCGCTGAAGGCGCGCGCAGAGTAGAGGACACCCTCGCGGCGGACGCCGGTATCCAGTTCATGCTCGTCCGCGACATCCGCGAGCATCGAGTTCGCTGTCGCGCCGATCACCGGGGCGGCCAGCGCACCTACTGCCGAAGCGCCGAGGAAGATCGCCAGCACCCAGGGCGAGTCGTTGCTCGGAAACCAGGGCACCTCGAGCAGCCGCAGGCAGATGGGCGTGTTGACCGCGATGATCCAGCAGGCAAGCGGCACGACCACCGCGAGGCGCTTGTCGAGCAGCCGGGTCAGGGCCGGAATCAGCGCGAACGAGATCGGGAAGGCGATCAGGCCCAAGAGGGCCAGCCAAGACAGGTCTTCGGTGGTGAAATCCCAGAAGTGGAAGCCCATGAACGGCACGAAGGCCGACTCCACGCCGCCGACCACGGAGCCGAGCACCAAGCCGAAGAAGATCGCCCGGAACGATGGGTTGCCGAACACCGCCCGCAGTTCGCGAAACACGGTCAGTAGGTCGAAGCGTTCGCGGTCCTGCGTCTCCCGCAGGTGCGGAATCTCCCGCGCCGTGCCGAGCGCGCAGAGCAGGATCGCCACCACCATCACCGCCGCGAACGTCCAGCTCATCTCCACGTAGCGCGGTTCGTTCAGCATCCCGGGGTCGTACTCCGGGGTCGGGGCGAAGTAGTAGCGCATGATGAGGCCGTAGGCGATGGCAACGGACATGGCGCCCACGAACGCCGCATAGGCGAACAGGGTGGAGCGCTGGTTGTAGTCGCCGGCCATCTCGGCGCCGAGCGCCAGATGCGGGATGTTGTAGAAAGTGAAGAAGGCGCGCACGAGGATGCCGAATACCGTGAGCCAGAGGAACGCCTGCCAGTCCGCAAGGCCCGCCGGCGGATTGAAGAGCAGCACGAAGCTCGCCGCCAGCGGCAGCGCGGAGGCGATCAGCATGGGATGGCGGCGGCCCCAGCGGCTGCGGATGCGATCCGACCACAGGCCGATCAGCGGATCGCTCACCGCATCGAAGAACACGGCGATGGCGATGCCAAGGCCCACGAGGTAGGCCTCGACCCCGACGATCTGCTGGTAGTAGAAGAGCAGCAGCACGCCCCAGGCCATGTTCTTGAAGGCGCCGGCCGCCTCGCCGCAGCCGAACGCCAGCATGGTGGATACCGAAAGGCGGCGCGCCATCGGCGCTCTCCCGGACTGCGGCTGGCGCGTCTCGCTGCTCAGCCTGCTGCCGTGCGCGAAGGCAGCGCCACCGTCGCCGTGCCGAGCGCCGTCGCCAGCCCCGATTGGTTCTCGTTGCGCACCTGCACGTCCACCAGATGCTCGCCGCCGGCTTCGCGCTTGCCCGTGACCTCGCCGTAGACGGTATTGGTGTCGCCCACCACGTTCGGATGCCGGATGGAGGCGTTCAGCGTCTTCAGCGTCCCGTCGTCGCCCATCCAGTCGGTGACGATCTGGCTCAGCCAGCAGACGCGCTGCGGGCCGAAGTCGAACTGGCCCGGCATGTTGCGGCGCTTGGCGGCGTGCTCGGCGTCGAAACGCCCGCCGCCGCCCAGGTCCGCCGAGCCCTCGGCTTCGAGCGCCGTGCGGGAACTGCGTCCGGTGCCGAGCACGCCGTGGGTGAACAGGAACAGCTCGGTGACGGAATACGTGCCCTTCTGCAGCGTCGGCAGCGCATCGCCCTCGGCCACGTCTTCCCAGTACCGCGTCTGCGCGCCGCGCCGCTCGCGCTCCCAGACCAAGGGATCCGCCGGTTCGATCACCGCCTCCGGAGCGCCGCCATCGCCGCCCTTGGGCGTGCGGTCGTACTCCAGCGTGTGGCCCATGTTCTGGTAGCGCGCCATCAGCGTCTTGATGGTGGCGACCACTTCCTTGCGCTGGTTGGTGAAGGTCACGAGGCCGGTGTTGAAGTTGATCGGCCCGATGCGGCGGCTGGTCTTGCGCATGGTCTCGCCCACCTCCTCTTGGGCGGTGATCGTGTCGCCCTGCCAGATGGGGCGGACGAACTCGATCTCCGCTCCCGCGTAGTTCACCGGCAGGTACTCGGTGGACACGCGCCGCCGGTCGATGGCGCCGGTCTCGCCGGCCACGACGCCGAGCGTCACGCTGTAGAGGAACGGCGGCGGCGCGGTGATCATGCCGAAGCGGCTGGCCGCGGCGTGGGCCTCGTCCCGCCACAGCGGGTTGTAGTCGCCGACGCCATCGCCGAAGCGCCGCACGTTGTCGAGGTTCGCCTGCTTGGACGGCCGATGCGGCAGCACCGTGCCGATGCCCTTGCGGTATTCCGCCTCGAAGTCGTCGATGGTCTTGATGAGATCCGCGCCCGCCATGCTCCCCCCGCTGCCGCGCTGTTGACTTCGGCGAGTGTACCCGCCGTCAGTGGATCTCGTCCGATGCCCTCTCGCGCAGCAGGTGTACGGCCTTGCCCACGTCTTTGAGGCTGGGATCCAGCGCCAGCACCCGCTCGAAGGCGAACAGCGCCGGCGTGATCTCCCCGGCGCGCAGGCAGATTTCGCCGAACCCGCTGAGCGCGCCGAAGTGGCGCGGCTCGCGCTCCAATGTGCGGGCGATGTCCTCCAGGCTGGCGGCGTCCCGGTCCTGCACGAAGTGCAGCGTGGCGCGCTTGTTCCACGGCTCGGCCCAGCCGGGCCAGCGGTCGATCAGCTGATCGAGGGTCTCGCCGGTGGTGGCGAGGTCGCCCATCTCGAAGGATTGGATCACTTGGCGCATGGCGGCCGTGGCCTCGGCATCGTCGTGCGAGCACCAGATGGACCAGATGCGCCGCTCCGTGGCTCGGCGCGTCTCGGTGCTGGTCGGTTCGCGCAGGCGGTCGAAGAGCGCATCCAGTTCCGGCGTATCGGCGGGCGGATCGCTCGCCATGGCCGCCAGCGCCATGTCGATGCGGGTTCGGATCGGATCGAACATGATCGCCTCAAGAACAGCGCCAGCGCTCGATGTCGAGCGACGCGGGCAGCGGGATGAAGACCATCCGCACCGGCCCCTCGATGACCTCGCTGGTATGCCCCTTGCCCGTCACGTCGTCGGGCAGGAACGGCTCGCCCGGGCCCCAGCGACGCTTCTGCCCGTCCGTCGTGCCGATCTCCCAGATGCCCTGCATCATCACGCAGAGCTGTCGGCGCGGCGCGTTGTGCCAGTCCTGGAAGGCGCCGGCGGGCGCCTCGAAGATGCGCACCGCGGGCGACTCGAAGGCCTCGCTGGTGCCGAGGGCATTGCCCCAGGGATCTGCGGCACCGGTGGCCACGGGGATGTTCAGCTCATCGAAGGCCGAACCGCCGTCCGCCGTGGTGTGGAAGCGCGTCACGCGCACGCCTTGAACTCCTTGAACGCCGATGCCCGCGGCGCAGTCTACAATGGGCCGCGCAGCCACGGGGGAGATGCACCGAATGCCAACGCCACGCACCGACGAGTGGTACGCCGCCGTGGGCGAAGAGATCATCGAGCCGGAGCGGCCCATCGTCGATCCGCACCACCATCTGTGGGCGTCGCCTTCCATGTGGGGCACGTACCTGCTTCAAGATCTGTGGGCGGATACCGAGTCCGGCCACAACATCGAGAAGACCGTGTTCGTCGACTGCCACTCCGGCTATCGCACGGACGGCCCGGAACACCTGCGCCCGGTGGGCGAGACCGAGTTCATCGCCGGCATCGCCGCCGAGAGCGCCAAGCGGGACGGCGCGGCGACCATCGCCGGCATCGTCAGCCACGCCAACATGCTGCTCGGCGAGGGCGCGCAAGAGGTGCTCGAAGCCCACGAAGCAGCCGGCAACGGCCTCTTCCGCGGCATCCGCCACGCCGGCCCGCACGACACCACCGGCACCCTCACCAACGCTGGCCGCGGTCGCCCCTGCCCGTACGGCGAAGAGAGCTTCCGCACCGGCGTGCGCACCCTCGGCCGCCTCGGCTACACCTACGACACTTGGCACTTCTTCCATCAGAACCGGGACTATCTCGCGCTCGCCCAGGCGGTGCCCGAGACGACCATGATCCTGGACCACTTCGGCACCCCGCTCGGCGTCGGCGCCTACACCGGGAAGCAAGAGGAGATCTTCGCGCAGTGGAAGGACGACATCGCCACCATCGCCGAATGCCCCAACGTCGTGGCCAAGCTCGGCGGCCTCGCCATGCCGGACAACGGCTTCGGCTGGGACCAGCGCGACATGCCGCCCACTTCGGACGAGTTCGTCGCCGCCCAGAAGCGCTACTACCTGCACACCATCGACTGCTTCGGCCCCGAACGCTGCATGTTCGAGAGCAACTTCCCGGTGGACAGGCTCTCCATCGCCTACCACGTCATGTGGAACGGCATGAAGAAGATCGTCCGGGATTTCTCCGAGGACGAGAAGCACGCCATGTTCTACGGCACCGCGGCGCGGGTCTACCGGCTGTAGCGATGCCGGGTCCTCTCGAAGGCGTGCGCGTCCTTGAAGCGGGGCTGCTCATCCAAGGCCCGCAGGCCGCCGCGCTGCTGGCCGACATGGGCGCGGACGTGGTGAAAATCGAGCTGCCTGGCATCGGCGACCACAGCCGCCACATCACCGTCGCGCCCGGCGATCCGCGCAGCGCCGTGTACAACGGCTGCAACCGAGGCAAGCGCGGCATCACGCTGGACCTGCGCCACGAGGAAGGCGCGAGCGTCTTCAAGCGGCTGGTTCGAGATGCGGACATCGTCGTAACCAATTTCAAGCCGGGCACCCTTGAAGGCTGGGGCCTCGGCTTCGAGGACCTCGCGGCGATCAACCCCGGCATCATCTGCGCCCACGGCAGCACGTTCGGCCCGGTCGGCCCCGATGCCGAACGCGAGGGCGCCGATCTTGCCGGCCAAGCGAGCGGCGGCCTAATCAGCACCACCGGGCGCGACGGCGACCCGCCAACGCCGGTCGGCGCGTTCGTCGCCGACCACATCGGCTCGCTCAACATGGTGGCCGGCATCCTCGCGGCCTTGCATGTACGCGCCACCACCGGCAAGGGCCAGAGCATCGACGTATCGCTGTTCGGCGGCCAGATCTGGGCCCAGGCCACCGAGTTCACCCACTACCTGATGACGGACGAAGTGCCGGGGCGCGCCAACCTCGGCCACCCGCTGATTCGAGGCGTCTACGGCATCTTCGAGACCGCCGACGGCTGGCTCGGCATCATCGGCGTGCCGCCGAACGCCCGCGACGCCTTCTTCGTCGCCTTGGAGCGGCCGGATCTCGCCCTCGACGAGCGGCTGCAAGGCATCGCCATCGATCCTGAGACGCTCGCCTGGTTCCGCGGCGAACTGACCGCGGCTTTCAAGACGCGCACCACCGCGGCCTGGTGCGAAGCGCTCGGCGAAGCCGGCGTGCGCTACGCCCCGGTGCGCGACTACGCAGCCGTGGCCGCCGATCCGGGCGCTTGGCAGAACGGCTACTTCGCGGCCCACGACGACGCCGGCACGCGCACCGTGGGAACGCCCATCCGCATGAGCGCGACGCCGCTCGAACCCGGCGCCGCGGCGCCCGGACTCGGCGAGCACACGGACGAAGTGCTGGCCGAGGCGGGCTTCGGCGAAACACAGATCGCGGCGCTGCGGGAAGCGGGCGCCATCTGACGAGCATCGAATCCAAGGGAGGAGACCACATGGCCTACGAAGAGATCCTGACCGAGACCCAAGGGCGGGTCGGCATCATCCGCCTCAACCGCCCGCGCAAGCTGAACGCGTGGACCGACACCATGTCCGGCGAGATCGTCGATCAGATGCGGGCGTGGAACGACGACGACGGCATCGGCGCCATCGTCCTCACCGGCGAGGGCCGCGCGTTCTGCGCCGGCGCCGACATCGGCAACTTCGCCAAGCGCGTGGAGACCAACCGCGAGGGGCAGGGCGAGCAGCTGGCCCGCGGCGGCTACAACATGACGAGCCTGATCCGCGAGTCGAAGCCGACCGTGGCCGCCATCAACGGCTACGCGGTGGGCGTCGGCCTCACCATGATCCTGCCTTGCGACGTGCGCATCGCCTCGACGGCGGCGCAGCTCAGCATCCGCTTCATCAAGATGGGCCTGATGCCCGAACTCGGCTCCACGCACCTCTTGGCGCAGCTCATCGGCCTCGGCAACGCCACCGACATGTGTCTGACCGGGCGCATGGTGCCGGCGGCTGAGGCGCACCGCATGGGGCTCGTCACCGAAGTCACCGAACCGGAAGATCTGCTGGCCACCGCCATCGCCAAGGCCGACGAGATCGCCAACAACCCGACCCGTGCCGTGATGATGATCAAGGAGCTGCTGCGCAAGAATCCGATGGAGGACGATTTGGCCGCAGTGATGGAGCGCGAGGGCCTGCGCGACCAGATCGCCCGCCGCCTGCCGGACCACGCCGAGGCAGTGGCGGCGTTCCTCGCCAAGCGGCCGCCGAAGTTCAACCAATGAGCACGGACGCCGTCGTCCCGCTCCGCGGCGCCATCGCCAACCTCAACTGGTTCGACGCCCAGCGCAAGCACTACGAGACGCCGGACCAGATCGCCCGCCGCCACGGCCTGCCGGACGACGCGGGGATGCGCGCCTTCTGCCAGGGCGCCGCCTCGCTGCCGGACCGCCACACGCTTGAGTTCGTGCGCCGCGTGCCGGGAACGCCCGAAGAGGCGTGGGCCAGCATTGCGCAGCCGGAGAAGGCGGCGCAGTGGCTGTTCGGCGTGCAGTGGGAACTCGAAGAAGGCGGCGAGTTCCGGTTCCGCAACGCGGACGCGGGAGTCGCGGCGCACGGCCGCATCGCCAAGCTCGAACCGGAGCGCTTGGTCGAGCTATCCGCCGACGGCGGCTCGACCCGTATAGAGGTAGCGGACGCCAGCGGCAACGCCCGCGCCCGGCGGGATGTTCCGAACTACAACGGTCCGCTCACCGAGATCCGCATCACCGACCGGGTAGCCGACACGGCAGGCGTGCCGGAGCAACTGCAAGAGACAACCGCCGAGCAGATCGCCCAACCCGGCGGCGTTGGGACGCACTGCGTAGGCGTGGTCGCCGCCTGGCACCGCGCCGCCAGCCTGCTGCAGAAGCTGCTGTTCGAGGCGCGCGGACTGTACTGGCCGTCAGAACTGGGCGTCGGCCTCAGAATCGAAGTGCTGGTGGCCGCCTACTCGAAGCTGGTGCCGGCACACCATCGGGGCTGACCGACCGCTCGCCGATCCCGGCGCGGCCAACCGGCGCCGACATCCGTGTCCTGCATGCGCTCAGAGCACGGTGGCTGTCGAGCATCTGCGCGGACGCGACATCAACGTGATGTCATCTCGTGGACGCTGCGGCGTGTGTCCGCGTGGACCTTTTATGGCTAGGTCGTCCTCAAGGAGGCCGAAACTGCCGGGCGCGGCGCATGATTCGGCATGGGCGGTCTGAGGCGTCAAGCGAAGGAGCCGCGCTACGAGAGCCCTGCCAGGCCGGCTATGGAGCGTTCCGGAGGCGCACCTTTACTCGGTAGATCTGCCAAGTGCGCCGCCACGCAGCACGAAGTGCCTGCGTAGGAACGGGAACACTACGAATGGCACGATGACGGCTACCGCTCCCACGGCGAACGTGACCGCCTTGTATGCAGCGGTTCCGAACGTCGCCTTAGAGAAGTCCAGCGCCGCCAGCAAGCCGCCCAACACCATGCCGGCGCCAATCCCGGCCAAGAAGGACACGACAACGGCCACCGCGGTCCGACGAACTATGCTCCTAGTCGTCCCGATCACCGCAGTCCCCATCGCCGCCGTGATCCGCACGTCGCGCCTTGGTGGCTCCGGTACCGCGGCTTGCCGAGATAGCGGCGCCGAGCTTCCCCGCCGCTTGGCCCACCGGCGAATCCTAGCGAGCCGCTCCCCGTAGAACACATGGAGCAGCACACAAGACACCACAAGCCAACCCAGCAAGGATGCCAGAGTCAGATAGTCCGATAGCCCCATAGACTGATTCTCCTGCTACACAGGTCGTCAGCTAGTCGTCTGAATCGCAGCTGATCCAGACACCCGCTGCCACCACGGTGACCACCAAGCCCGACGCCATCAAGGCGAGACCGACGGCGTCGTTCGCCCCAGGGTTGCTGCCCTCGCTCGTTCGGAAGCCATAGTATACGGTGCCGTGGCTGTCGTAGTAGACGTTGTGTGGCACCATGATCGTCCCTCGCGAAGTCGCCCGGTTCCTCTGGGCGGCCGATGCGATCACCCCCCCCGCCCCGGTCAGCAGGGCACCACTCAGGCTCAATGCGGTGGCAAGGTCACCGCAACTCATCATCGACCCATCCGAGTTCTGCGCCGTGACTCCTTCGTAGATGTGCGCGGTCGCACTGTAGAACGGGTGGTTAGTACTCTCGCAGGAACATCCTGTATTGTTGAGCGCACTTTTGCCGAGAGGCCAGGGTCATGGACGACGCTGCGACGCGGACGATACTTGCGAAGTTTCTGGATCTGGAACCGGTGCTCGACGAGCGCGCCAAGAGGCTCTGGGCTGCGACCGAGGCGCGCGCGGTCGGTCGCGGGGGCATCGAGCGGGTGTGGGAGGCGACGGGCATGTCGCGGGTCACGATCGCGAAGGGCCTGCGGGAGCTGGAGTCGGGCGTCGAGGCGTCGGATCGGCAGCGCTCGCCCGGCGGCGGCCGGAAGCGGGCGGAGGACAGGGACCCGGGGCTGGTGCCGGCGCTGGAGCGGCTGGTGGATCCGGCGACGCGGGGCGATCCGTCGGGGCCGCTGCGCTGGACGAGTCTGAGCGCGGCGAAGCTGGCGGAGGCGCTGGACGCGGCAGGGCACCCGGTGAGCGAGCGGACGGTGAACCGGCTGCTGCACGACATGGGCTACAGCTTGCAGTCGAACCGCAAGACCTTGGAGGGTCGCCAGCACCCGGACCGGGACGCGCAGTTCAACCACATCAACCGCCGGGCGAAGGCGTTCATGCGCGGCGGCACCCCGGTGGTGTCGGTGGACACGAAGAAGAAGGAGCTGGTGGGGGACTTCCGCAACGGCGGGCGGGAATGGCGCCCGGCGGGGGAGCCGGAGAAGGTGCGCGTCCACGACTTCAAGGACGCGGAGCTGGGCAAGGCGATCCCGTACGGGGTGTACGACGTGGCGGCGGACGCGGGCTGGGTGAGCGTGGGCGCGGACCACGACACGGCGTCGTTCGCGGCGGAGACGCTGCGGCGCTGGTGGCTGCGGATGGGGAGCGCGAGGTACCCGGCGGCGCGGCGTCTGCTGGCGGCCGCGGACGCGGGCGGCTCGAACGGCAGCCGCAGCCGGCTGTGGAAGGTCGAGCTGCAGCGCTTTGCGGACGAGACGGGGCTGAAGGTGTCGGTGTGCCACTTCCCGCCGGGCACGAGCAAGTGGAACAAGATCGAGCACCGCATGTTCAGCCGGATCACGGAGAACTGGCGCGGCAGGCCGCTCGTCAGCAGGGAGGCGGTGGTGAGCCTGATCGCGGCCACGACGACGAAGAAGGGCCTGGAGATCCGCTCCGAGCTGGACGACGGCGAGTATCCCACGGGAGTGAAGGTGAGCGACGAGCAGATGGACGCCCTGTCGCTGTCCAGGGACAAGTTCCACGGCGACTGGAACTATGTCATCTCGCCGAAAAAGAAACGCTCCAAATAAATAGGTTATTTAGGCCAGACTCCTTAGGACTGCGCCGCTGGTATTGGTAGCTCATTTCATAGTCGGCGAAGCTGTTCATCCCCATCGGCGTCACAGCCCCAGTAGGTCATTGAGCACCCCTTGCCAGACCAGTCTTCGTCACCGCCGCTGTCAAGGCCGGAATTCGGGGGCGCCGGTTGCGCGTGCGCGCCCCCTCCGAGTACTTCCACCGGGACGAACTGCGCCGGGACCACAACGCCGCCGAGCGCCAAGACGATGCAGGCGACCGCCATCCAGTCCTTCAGGTGTTTCATCAAGTGTCTCCTTTTTTGGTCGAGCAGACGCCAACAGCGCACTACCCGATTCATTGCGTCTTGGTCCCGCATCTCTTACACGGGTAACGGACGCTCGCTGTGTTCCCGGCGTTGCCGCCGGCCTTCCCGCGGGCCAACCTGCATTGGCGACTTGCGTCGGCTCTCGCCTCTTGCGCCGCCGTGCCGCCTTCGGCTAATCCGCGTTATCCGCACCCACGAGAGAGGAAAGGACATGACTGCGACCACGTACCCCGCCGCCGAACCCGCATGGCTCGACATCAGCGCTCCGCTCAGCGCCCTGCTGCGGCAGGTCGCCGCTGCTGCGGTGCGGCGGCCGCTTCACTGGATCGAGAACGGGGGCGGCACGACGCCCAACGGTCTCGACCTGGCCGACGCCATCGCGGCGATCGGGGAAGCGGCGATCGCGGAGGCAACCCGGAAGAGCTACGCGGGCGCGCTGCACCGGTTCGGCCGCTGGCTCGACGGCAGGAAGATGTCGGACGACCTGTTGGCGGAGTACCTGGGCGCGCTATACGAAGCGGGGAAGTCCTACAACAGTGCGAACCAGATCGCCGCCGCATTGAAGCGCAGTGCGCGAGAGGTGCGCGACAACGGTCGATGCGTCGCATGCCCTGTCGGCCCGGCAACCCGGCGACGGCTCGATCGGTACCGCCGCGACGCCGCCGGGCGAACGCCGAAGCAGGCCGAGGGCATCGGCTGGGAGGACGCCGACAGGATGTGCGAAGCCGCCGAATCAGACGGCGGACCGCGCGGCGTGCGGGACGCGGCGCTCGTCGGCGCCGCCTCCGACGGCCTGCTGCGCGTCTCCGAAGCCTCGGCTCTGGATGCCGACGACGTGACTTTCATGGACGACGGTTCGGCGCGGCTGCGCATCCGCCGGAGCAAGACTGATCAGGCGGGCCGCGGCGCCGAACTCTACCTCGGCGCGCCGACGGCTGGCCGCATCCGGCAATGATGGACGCGGCTGACATTCGATCGGGGGCTCTGTTCCGACCGATAGCGTCCGGGCAGGCGTCCGCCGACCGTCTGGGGCCGAGCTCGGTGTGCGCCGTGATCAGGTGCCGCGCCACGGGAGTGGGGATCGAGGGCCGCGTGACCGGCCACTCGCTACGGGTCGGCGCGGCGCAATCCCTTGCCGCGGGCGGCGCGTCGCAGGTGGAGATGCAGCTTGCCGGCCGCTGGTCGTCGGCGTCCATGCCGGCGCAGTACGCCCGCGGGCTCCTGGCGGAACTGGGAGCGGTGGCACGGCTCCGCTACGGCACGCGAAAAAAGTCGAAAAAAAGTGTTGCGCTGGCCGAATAGGCGGTGGTAGGGTCTGCGGATAACGCGGATTATCCGAAGTAAATCATACGGATAGGTGCCAAGTCCAACCCATCGTCGCGCAACATTTCCGCACAGCCGCAACAACGTGCTTCGGTACCAGCCGAGCGCCACTCCGTCCTTGGGTCGATGAACGCGCGGCGTTTATTCGCGACGAGGCCCTGCAGCATCGCCTCGTTCGGCATCTTCACCAAGTCCATCGAGTCGTTCGCCCTCGAGTGCCTGCTGGTTCAAGGCCAGCCCGGTGCCCCCATCCGCCTCGAACACCAGCCGCGTGCGGCCGGCGTCGCCGTCCTGCACATGGCAAGCCACGCACTTCGACTGCACCACCGGCGAGACCAGGGCGTCGAACGCGTCTTGCGCCGTCTCGGGTGGCCCCGCGCCCCGCGCCGACGCCAGCGACAGGTTCGACAGGTGCCCCGTCGGGCTGGACAGCAGGCTCATCGCCAGGATTCGGCGATCCGCCCTGACCGTCAGCCGCCACTTGCCGCGACCATCGCCCAGCCCGCCATCCATCCCCGCACCGCCCGCCTCAAGCTGCTGCGCCGACAGCGTCCTCGCCGACCCCGCCGGCAGCGCGACGGTCACCGCCGTCCCGGGCGACTCCCCGGCGGCATCGACCCCCTCGATGGACACCGACGCCGGCCCGTCCTCCAGGTTGACGAGGCGCAGCAGACTCAACTGCCGGGTGTTGCTGGCCGGGTTGAATATAGCCACCCGGTGCCGCCGTCCGAGCCGCGGCACCGGGTCGTCCATCGCCGCCAGGAAGCCGTCCGCCGAACGCGCGTAGGCCAGCACCTCGATGTCGACGTCGCTGCTCAGCTCCAGACGCCAATGCCCTTCGAGGCCAGGCCCAACGCCCGCCGACAGCCCCTTGCCCGGTGCGCCGTTCTCGAGATCCTTGGCGTTGAACTGCCGGGGCTGCCGCGCGCCGAGCGACAGCGCGACGGCCGGCGGCCGGTAGCCGCCGTCGTCGACCGCCGGATGGTGACCACGCCCGGTTCCCCGGAGTGGTTGATGACGCGAGCGAAGCCCTCGAGAAACGGGTGCGACGCCGCCGGGAACAGCGGCACGATCGTTGCCGTCGCAGCCTCTGCCGTCGTACCCCACGCGGGCGCGGCCAGGGCGCCGAGAGCGAGCGCCATGCTCAGCGCCGTGGCACGGATGGCTCGCATGTCTCGCGCCCTTCCGCAACAGATTCCGGGCCGACCATAGCAGCGACCAGACACGGCGTACACACTGGACCCAGAGACAACAGACACGAAACTGAGCCAATGGAAGCCAGCGCGGCGCACCCACGCCGACGGCCTCAGCGGGCGCCTCTCATTACGTCAGAGCGGCTCCGAGATGTCGGGCGAGCCCAGTTCCAGCCGCTCGGCCAGCGCGGCCGCGCGTTCGGTGGCGATCTGCGAATCCGCTCCCGCTGCCGGCCCCGCATTCCACACCGGCCCCGGCCAGGCGATGTCGCTGGCGTAGCGGGCGATGACGTGGATGTGCAGCTGCGGCACTTGGTTGCCGAGCGCGGCGACGTTGATCTTCTCGGCGGCGAAGGCGTCGATGAGTGCGCTCGATACAGCGTCCACCTCGTCGAAGAGCGCCAGCGCCTCTTCGCGGGGCAGATCGTGGAAGTCGCGCAGGCGCTCGATGCGCGGCACGAGGATGGTCCACGGGAAGCGCTCGTCGCGCATCAGCAGCACGGTGCAGAGCGGCAGGTCGCCGAGGCGCTCGCAGTCCGCAGCCAGCTTGGGATGCAGTTCGAATGCCACGCTGCCTCCGTCTTCAGCGTTTCGGGTAGCCGCCCACCCAGATCGGGCTGGACCACGCCATCGCGTCGTTGGTTTGCCGGACCCGCACGTAGTAGTAGTCGCCTTGACGCGGGCCGGTGTCCGTGACCGTGAACGAAACATCCGTCTCGCCGCGCACCACGATGCGCCGCAGCGTCACGGTGTCCACGTATTCGTCGAATGGCAACTCCACCGTGACGATGCCGTCCTGCATCGCTCGCAATTCCAGCGTGGCGGTGCCCGCCGGCACCACGGCGTGCGGGCGGAAGCGCGGCGGGCCGCCGCCGAATTCGCGACCTTCGAGGAGCTTCACCGTGAGTTTCGCGCCGCGCCGGACATCCGCAAGGGTCAGGCGCAGGGAACTCGTGCCGCCGCGCGTGTGGGTGCTGAATGCCAGCGCGGTGCCGTCCGTCAGATCCAGAGACTGCGAGCCGACGTTGCGGAAATTCATGTCCCGAGCCGCGGCGATGGTCGCGCCTTCCGCTTCGACCGTGCCGCGCCACCAGCGCCAGCCGCGCGGGTTGTCGCCCGGGTGGTAGGGCGTCGAGGGGGACGCGAAGGTGAGCAGGAAGTCGCCCCCGGCGAGGTTTCGCGCGCCGCGATCGGTAGCGTAGTCCTCGCGCCAGATCACCTCGTCGTTCTTCAGCACGGCGATGCTGGAGATGGGCGCCGTGCCGATCACGCGGCCTTCGATGCGGCGCTCTTCGGCGAAAGCGGTGCGCGTGCCCATTTCCGCGTCGTTGAGGGTCACGTCGAGGATCATGCGCTCGCCGGTGGTGGCGTAGGCGGCGAGGTTCTTCATCGCGTCGAACAGCGCATCGCGCGTCAGCGCCGTGGCGCGCAGTGCGCCGAGACCGCCGCCCTGGGACAGCCCGCCGGGCTTCGGCGCGGTGTAGCCCGGCTGGCTCAGGTGGTTGTCGCTGGCCGCCGTGAAGCCCACCTGATGGCCGTGCTTCAGGTATTGCCGGGCGAACCACTCGAACGTGCCGTGCTGCGACATGATCTCCACCAAGGGCTCGAGCAGCGGGTCGTTCAGCCGGTAGTCGCCCGCCTGGTGCGCGTGCGGGATGACCACCACGTCGTTCGGGTCGTGATGAGCCCGCAGGCCCTGGTAGAGGGCCGAGAGCGTGCTGAACTCCTGCGCGGGGATGCGGCGTCGCCCTTCCGCGGTGCGGAACAGGACATTGTGATGCCCGCCTTGGAAGTTCTGGATCGTCCACTCGTAGCCGAGGAAGGCGACGAAGCGGCCCTCCGCGGAGAATCGGCGCACGTTGTCCTTGAGCGCGCTCCACTCGAAGTCGTCCATCCAGATGTCGTGCTCGGAATGGGTCACGAAGTCGAGCCGGGCATCGTCCCGCGCCCACGTCATGAAGCGGTCCGGCGTGCCGACCCCCTCGGCGAAGCCGGAATGGCCGTGCGTGTCGCCCCAGTAGATGCGCCGCTTGGGGGCGTCCTCCACTAGCACTGGATTGGCCACTCCGGTGATCGAGCCATCGCTGGCGCGGATGCCGATGCGATACACGCCGGGCTCGGTGAAGCGGATGCCTTCCAGCACCGCGATGGCCGGGTCGCCGCCTTCGGCGAGGCGCCGCGTGCGCGATTCCGGCGCGGCGATGGTGCGGAAGGTGACGCCGTTGGCCGACACCTCCCAAGCCGGAATCCGCCCCGTGGCGCGGTTGTAGTCGACGTCCTCGGCGCGCACCGAGAGCGCGAACGGCTCGCCCGTGGCCACCACGGAAGGCGCGAAGCCATGCACGCCGGCCACCGCGCCGCCGGTGACCACGATGGGCTGGATGGGCAGACTGATCGGCAGGTCGCTGCCGTCGAAGTCCACGTACAGGGGCAGCGGCATCCGGTCGCTGGAGAAGCTCGGCATCAGCAGGCCGCGACTGCCGCCGGCGGTGTCGCCATAGGTGATGGTCACCGTGTCGCCTGCCGCAAGCCGGCCCGAGGTGACGCGGAACACCAGCGTGTCCGCGCTGGTCCGGAAGCCGCCGTGCATGCCGCGCATGGGCAGCGTCGACTTGGAGAAGCGCACGTTCGGATTGGCGGAGGCGATGGTGATGTAGTTGTCGGCGGCCGCGTCGTCGGTCTGAAAGCGCCCGAAACCTGTCATGAACTGGCGGGCGACGATGAAGCCGCCGCCAGGCTCGATGGCCTTGGCGCCCACGGTGTAGGTCTGGCGTATGGTGGCGAAGCTGCGCGCCCGGAACGGCCCCGCGTCCGCGGTGAGGGTGCCCAGGGCATCCAAGTACTCCTCGTGCAGCGCGAGTTCGGCGATGGTCGGGTCCAGCGCGGCGATGCGACCGAGACCGCCGGGATAGGACAGCACGCCGGATACCACCTGCGTCGCGTTCACCGGCACGTAGCGGCCGGTGAGCGAATAGGCATTGACCCACTGCCACAAGGTTCGGGCGCGGGCCGCGGCGTTTGCGGCATTGCTCGGCGTCGCCGCCACGTCCGCCTTCAGCGCCTCCACCTGGGCGCGGAGTTCCGGCGGCAGATAGTCCTGGGCTGCGCCGGACGCGCAGCACAGCAATGCGACGGCGAGCGCCGCTCGGCGCACCCCGTTCATCCCGTTCGCTCCGCCACCAGTTCCTCGAAGGCGTCCACGCGCGCTTCGAGCGCCGCGACGGTGCCGCGCCAGAAGTCGGGCTGCTGGAGGTCCACTCCCAGATGCTTCGCCGCGAGGCCTTCCGCCGTCATCCGCCCCGTGTCGCGCAGCAGCGCCTCGTAGCGCGGGAAGAACTCGTCGCCGAAGGTCTGCCGCCGGGCGTAGACGCCGAGGCTGAAGAGATACCCGAAGAGGTAGGGGAAGTTGTAGAAGCTGAGGCCCGATATGTAGAAGTGCAGCTTGTTCGCCCAGAACAGCGGGTCCGGCTCGCTCAACGCCTCGCCGTACCATTTCTCCCACGCCGCGCTCATCATCGCCTTGAGTTCCGCCGGGCGCTGCGGGCGCTCGGCCCGCGCCTCGTAGAAGCGGCGCTCGAACTCGAAGCGGGTGGGAATGTTCAGTACGAAGGCCACGAGCGCACCGGCCTCCTCCCAGACGATGTCGAGTTCGCCCGCCTTGTTGCCGGCTTCCTGGGCGCGCTGCAGGAGCGCGTCGCGGACGATGGCCTCGCCGAACGTGCTGGCGGTCTCGGCGATGGACATGCCGTAGCTGCGCTGGCTGTCCGGCAGGTCCCGCATAGCCCAGGAATGGAAGGCATGGCCGAGCTCGTGGGCGAGGGTGATGACGTCGCTGGCGCCGCCGGTATAGGTCATGTAGACGCGCGGCGTGCGCGACTTGCGAAAGCCCGTGCAGTAGGCGCCCGGCCGCTTGCGCGGGCCGACCGTGCCCTCGATCCAATGGTTCTCCGCCATCATGCGCACGAAGTCGCCCATGCGCGGATCGACGCTGCCGTACGACGCGGCGATCAGTTCCACCGCCTCCGCATACGGAATCGGCGCATCCTCTCCATTCGCTGCCACCGGCGCCGGGGCGCGCTGATCCCACGGCCCGTAGCGCTCCTTGCCGTAGGCCCGAGCCTGCAGCTTCGCGGCGCGCCGAGCCAGCGGCACGCTCTCCTCGGCGACGCCGAGCAGCGTGTCCAGCGTCTGGCGGCTGATGCGGTTCATATGCGCCGGCGCGTCCAGGAAATGCACCGGGGCGCCGTTGCCGCGCTGGCGGCACATCTCCAAGCGCCAGCCGGCGATGGCGTTGATGGCCGCGGCGCAGGACTCGGAGTGTTCGTCCCAAGCCGCGTTGATCGCCCGCCACGCGCCCTCGCGGCGACGATCATCCGCTTCGAGCAGGATGCCGCTCGCCGCGGCGAGGCCCATGGTGCGGGTCTCGTTGCCGTCCGGCACTGCGCAGGCGAGCGTCCCGGAGAGCTGATCGTAGAGTCGGCCCCAGGCGTGGATGCCGTCCTGAGAGAGGCTGGCGACGAGGGTTTCCTGATCGAGCGGAAGCTGCTCGTGACGACGCTTGCGGGCGTGCTCGACGGCGAAGCGGGCCGGTTCGGTGGCGGGATCGTCGAGAAACGCCTCGACCACGGCATCCGGGGCGAGATTCAGGAACTGATCGAGCGGCTCCGTGGCGGCGGCGAAGCGCTTCTCGATCGACTGCAAGCGGCCGAGCAGCGCCTGCGCCTTCTCGTCCTGGCTATCCACGCTCAGGCTGCACTCGGCAAAGGTGCCGGGGTCCTGCAGCAGGCGCGAGGCTTCTTCGGTTAGGACGTGGATGGCTTGCGCCGCCGCAACGGCTTCGGAGGCATCCGCCAAAGACAGCTGCGCGGCCTCGTCGAGCAGCGCGGCAAGTACCCCGTTGCGCGCCTCGATATCGCCGAGCAGCGCATCGAGCCGAGCGAGGTCCGCATCCACCTCCGGCGCATCGGCGGCGGCGTATTCGGTCGCCAGGTCCCAACTCTCGCCTTGAACGGCGGGCTGTTCCTGCAAGGGCATGTGTTTTCCAGCGCAACAGGGAACGCTAGTGTAACGGCCCGCCGAAGCCAGCACCGGCGCGTGGCCGCATGGTCTGCGCGGGGCGACTCTGGCGGCGCTTGCCTGCGAGCGCCGCCGCCGTGCCCCGTGCCGCCGAGGGCATACCCGCCCTTCGTCCATGCGAGCTAATGTCACTCGCCCGAACAGCTAGGCAGTAGGGCAGGCGGGCTGTGCGCTCGACGAAACTTCAGAGGATGGCGAGCGGGCGGTTCGCATGGCGGAGCGGCGAGCGTCCCCTCTCGGCGGAGTTCGGCTGATGGCGCAGCGCATCCGCGTCGTGATCGCCGAGGACCAGCGGCTGGTGCTCGGCGCGCTGTCGGCGCTGCTGCGGCTTGACGGCGGTTTCGAGGTCGTCGGCGAGGCGACCGACGGCGGGGCCGCCCTGGGCATGGTCAGGGAGCAGCGCCCGGACCTCCTAGTCGCGGACATCGAGATGCCGGGCCTCACCGGCATCGAGCTCGCGCAGAAGGTCGCGGCGCGGCGGCTGCCGACGCGCGTCGTCATGGTGACGACGTTCGCCCGCCCCGGCTACGTGCGGCGGGCGCTGGACGCCGGCGCGGCGGGCTATCTGCTCAAGGACGCGCCGGCGGCGGAGCTCGCCGACGCGCTGCGCGAGGTCCACGGCGGCGGCCGCGTCATCGACCCGGAGCTGCTCCTCGAAGCGTGGATGGGCGACGACCCGCTCACGGACCGCCAGCGCCAGGTGCTGCGCGAGGCGGGCGACGGCCTGAGCGCCGCGGAAATCGCCAGGCGGCGGCACATCGCCGTGGGCACGGTGCGCAACTACCTCTCGGCCGCCATCGGCAAGCTCGGCGCTGCCAACCGCATCGACGCCGCCCGCATCGCCCGCGAGAAGGGCTGGCTGTAGCGCCCTCGGCAGGGCAGCGGCAGGGGCGCTCGCATGGAACGAGCCGGGTGCCCTTAGCGCCGAATACGGAAGTCGTTCTCGCCGCTCCGGTCTGCGCCGCGCATCAGATACAGCGTCCGCTCGGACATGGCGAGCGGACGGCGGTGCTGGTCCGCCAGATCGCGCCGGTAGACGGACGTCGTTGGCATGTAGCGCAGCGTCATGCCGCGCCGCGGCTTGGCCGAACGATTCGGTTCCGAGCCGTGGATCAGGTAGATGTCGTGCAGCGAGACCTGACCCTCTTCCAGCACGATGTCGCGCGCGCTGGCGGCGTCGAACTCGTCGGCGCGGATCTCCAAGGGAAGGCTCAGACCGTCCGCGGCATTGAAGTCGTGCTTGCCGAGCGCGCGCCGCCGGTGCGAGCCGGGAATCACCCGCAGGCAGCCGTTCTCCGGCGTCGCGGCATCCACAGCGATCCACACCGAGCAGGTAGCGAGCGGGCGGATGGGCCAGTACTCGCCGTCCTGATGCCAAGGCGTCTTGGTGCCGACGCGGGCGGGCTTGGCGAAGAAACTGGAGTTCCACAGGGCGAAGTCCGGACCGATGAGCTGCTCCACCATGTCGAGGATCGACGGCAGGCGGCCGACGTTGAGGAAGCCCGTGTCGAAGGCCAGCACTGCCGGACAGTAGTCCGAGAACTCCGGATGCTTGGCCAGGAGCCGGTCATGGGCGCCCTTGATGTCGTCGAGCACGTCGTCATCCAGGCGAAAGCCCGGGATCACGTAGCCGTCCGCCTGGTATTGGTCTATCTGCTTGGCCGTTAGCACGGCACATGTTCCCTTCGCTTGCTGTGGTGCGCATTGTAGCGGGCAAGCAGCCTCCCCACGCCGCGGCCGAGACAGGGAGAGCTTGAAAAACGCGCCGCAGCAACCAACCATGTGGGTACTCGACGATTGGAGACGCAGCGATGGCAGATGGCGCGAGAGTGCAGCTGGCCCTCAACGTACCGGACTTGGGCGAGGCGATTCGCTTCTACAGCCAGCTGTTCGACGTGCAGCCGCACAAGCTGCGCGAGGGCTATGCGAATTTCGAGGTGGCCGAGCCGCCGCTGAAGCTCGTGCTGTTCGAGAACCAGCAGGCCGAGCGGCTGAACCACCTCGGCGTCGAAGTGCGTTCCAGCGCCGTCGTGGCGGAGGAAATCGAGCGCCTCCAGGCCTCGGACATGGACACCGAGGTCGAGGACGGCGTGGTCTGCTGCCACGCCCGCCAAGACAAAGTATGGGCGCGGGACCCCGCTGGCCTGCGCTGGGAGATATACCACGTCACTGACGACATGCCGGAAGCCCTCGGCGGCGCAGCGCGACGGGGAACCCCGTCCATGGAACGAGCTCCGCGCCCGACCGAGCGCCCCTGCTGCGCCGCCAGGACGGCTGCCTAGCCGATCCCTTGGACCTCGCCGCGCTCGGCTGGCGGGCGTTCTTCGCCCGGCAACTGCAAGCGCAGGAAAGCGCCCTGCTGCCGGCGCGGGTGGTCGCCATCCACCGCAGCGGACACATCCTCTCGGAGGGCAGCGGCGACTATCAGGTGCGTCTCGGCCGGCATTGGTTCCGGCGCCCGGCGGAACAGCGCCCCACGGTCGGCGACTGGGTGCTGGTCGGCGAGCGGCGGGACCGCATCGAGCGCTGCCTTGCCCGGCAGAGCGTTCTGCAGCGCATGGCCGCGGGCACAAAGGCCGACGTGCAACTGATCGGCGCCAACGTCGACGTGGTGCTGGTGGTCACGTCGTGCAACCCGGAATTCAGCGCGGCGCGAACGCAGCGCTATCTGGCCATGGCGGCGGCGGCCGGCATCGGGGTGCGGATCGTCCTCACCAAGGCGGACCTTGCCAGCCACCCGGCGCGCTTTTTGGCGCGCGCCGCGGAAGTGGCGCCGGACACGCCCATCGAACTGGTCAACGCTCTCGATGCGACGACGCTCCGCGGCGTGCGCGCGGCCCTGCTCGCCGGCGAGACCATCGCCCTACTCGGCTCGTCCGGGGTCGGCAAGTCCACGCTTCTGAACACCCTCGCCGGGCGCGAGTTGCAGTTCACCCGGCCCATCCGCGAGGATGACGCCAAGGGTCGCCACACCACCACCCATCGATCCCTGAACATCCTCCCCTGCGGCGCGCTGGTACTCGACGGCCCTGGGGTGCGCGAGTTGGGCATGGCATTGGCGGAAGATGTGGCCGATGCGTATGAAGACGTGGCAGCGCTGGCGCGCGACTGCCGGTTCCCGGACTGCGCCCATGCAACGGAACCGGGCTGCGCCGTGCAGGCCGCGGTGGAAACGGGCCGTCTGGCCGCGGCGCGCCTGGACGGCTACCGGGAGCTCGCTCGCGAACAGCGTCGCCACGCCCGCTCGCTGTCCGAACGCGATGGGCGCCGGCAACGCCTCGAACGCAGTCGCCGCCGCCGTCGCGACCGGACTGACGTATGATCCACGTTTCCGAACGCTGAATGCCCGCTGCACGCTGGCGCATAGATGCCGCGAGTCCAACGCGGCGGTCGGCAAGGTGGAGCGCTTACGATGACTTTGGAACTCGGTGGCTTCTCGATTCCCGAAACAGCGCTCACTTGGCGCTTCGTGAAGGCGTCGGGCCCGGGTGGCCAGAACGTCAACAAGGTTTCCACGGCGGCGGAATGCCGCCTGCACCTGGGCCGCGCCGGTCTCCCGGAGGATGTGCGCTGGCGTTTGGCGGCATTGGCCGGCAGCCGCCTCAACAGCCGCGATGAGCTGGTGCTGTTCGCCGACACGCATCGCAGCCAGGGCCGCAACCGCGCCGACGCGCTGGCTCGCTTGGCCACCCTCATCGCCGCCGCCCGCCGCAAGCCGAAGCAGCGCATCGCCACAGCCCCGACCCGGGCACAGCAGGCAAGGCGCCGCGAACAGAAGCGTCGCCGAGCGGAGGTGAAGCGGGCACGGCGGCCGCCGGGAGACGGCGAACCGTAACAACCTGTGACATGTTGGCCGTTGCGCAGGGTGGTTGGAAGTGATAAGGCAACAGGAATTCGCGCCGGTCCGTTGCCTGCTTGTCGGACGCGGGCCGGAGAGGCAACTTACGGGAGGCACGATATATGCCGAATATGCTGAACAAGATCTTGATCGCCGCGGGTCTGATCATCGCGATCGTCGAGGGCTTGGCGCCGAATGTCGTGCCGATGGGCATCCTGCCGCTCCTGCTGGTGCTGGCGGGGCTCGCCTACGGCGCCGTTGGCGTCGATGCGGAGGATCCAGTCGCATATCTCGCCACCGCCATTGCCGTCGCCGCCGCCGGCGCGGGGAACGTGCTCGGCCACATTCCCGCCATCGGCGGCTATCTGGACGGGATCGTCGACCAGATCGCCGTGCTGCTGCTGAGCGGCGCCGTAACGGTGGTGGTGCTCAGGGCCTGGAACCGGCTGACTGCAGACTAGCAGCGCTGACGCGGTGCAGCCGCGCCGCGCCGGGTTAGCCAGGGAAGGGGAGCGCGGCGGCTCTCGCGCCGCCGCGCGATCGGCACGCATCGACGCGGTCCCGCCTGGGACTGCAGCGGGGCCGTGTGCCCGACTTGCCGCGCTATGCCTTCAATCGGCGTCGGTCAGCGCCTGGTAGGTCAGCACCTTCATCTCGTCGCGCAGCGGCCATGGCGAGCCCATGAGCTGGATCATCCCGATGACGATGAGTTCCTCGACCGGGTCGATCCAGAACAGCGTGCCTGCGGCGCCGCCCCAGAAGTACTCGCCCACCGAGCTCACGACGCCGGTCGCCACCGGATCTCCTACCACGGCGAAGCCGAGGCCGAAGCCAAGGCCTGCGCCGCCCATGATGGCGGTCGGGTTCTCGCCGGCGACGCTCGCCGTCAGGGCGCCGGGAAGGTGGTTCGTGGCGATGTACTGCACCGTCTTGGGACTCAGCAGACGCACGCCGTCGAGTTCCCCGCCGCGGCGCATCATCTCGCAGAAGCGCAGGTAGTCCATCGCCGTCGACACCAGTCCGCCGCCGCCCGAAAACAGCGTCTCGTCGGCGTAGGCGACGAACTCGCCGTCGTCTTCCATCTGCACCAGCTTGCCCTCTTCCGGGTCCCAGCCGTGGTTCGGCAGGAAGCGATCCGTCTTCTCGGCCGGCACGTTGAAGAACGTGTCGGCCATGCCCAGCGGCTCGAAGATGCGCTCCTTCAGGAACACGTCGAAGCTCTGCCCGGAGATGCGTTCCACCACCAGCCCGGTGATGTCCACGGCGATGCTGTAGTGCCAGCGTTCGCCGGGCTCGAATGCGAGCGGCAGTTCGCCGACCTTTGCTGCGAACGCGTCGAGGTCCTCGGACTGCCAGATGCCGGACTCGCCGTAGAGCTTGTCCACCGGGTCCTCCGGGTTGAAGCCGTAGGAGAGCCCGGTGGTGTGGGTGAGAAGCTGCTGCATGTTCATCGTCCGCTCGGCGGGCCGCATCTCGCCGTCCTCGCCCAGCACGTTCAGACCTGCGAGCTCGGGCACGAACTTCTCCACCGGGTCGTTCAGATGGAACTTGCCTTCCTCGTAGAGCACCATCGCCGCCACCGCGGTGATCGGCTTGGTCATGGAGAAGATGCGGAACAGAGCATCCTTGGTGAGCGGCCGCTCGTCCTCCGCCCCGCGCTGGCCCACCGCCTCGAAGTGGACGATGGCGCCGCGCCGGGCGACCAGGCTGACGACGCCGGCGAGCTTGCCCTCGTCCACGTAGCGCTGCGACAGCGCGGTGATCCGGTCGAGGCGTTCCGAAGACATCCCCGCCTCCGCGGCCGGCCGCTCGGCGAGGTCCGCCGCGCCGATGCCGAATGCCAGAATTGCCGCCAGTGCGGCTGCGACCGTGCGCATGAGCTTCATGCTCCGCTCCTCAACAGTTTGAGGCGCCACCTTCGCCGACTTCCCCCTGCCGGGTCAAGCGGCGTCCAAGCGGTCCCGCAGTCGGCCCAACGCTTCCTGGGTTCGATCCAGCTCCGCCAGCAGTTCGTCTCTGGTCGGCGCGACCTGCATCTCTCGCAGGCGTTCCTGCTTGGCCTCGTCCAGATTGTTCAGCACCACCGCGATGAACAGGTTGATCACCACGAACGTGCCGACCACCACGAAGCTCACGAAGTACATCCACGCCCACCAGTGCGCCGCCATCGCCGCGTACATGATGTCCGTCCAGTCCTCCAGCGTGACGATGCGGAACAGCGACAGCAGCGCGATGCCGAGGTTGCGCCAATGCGTGGGGTCCGCCTCATGGAAGAAATGGTAGCCCGCGACGGCGTAGATGTAGAAGATGATGGACATCAGCGCGATGACGTTGAACATGCCGGGAATCGAGCGCATCAGCGTCGCCACGATCAGGCGCAGTTCGGGCAGGGCCGAGATCAGGCGCAGCACCCGCATCAGCCGGGCGAGCCGAGCGACAGTCGCCAGCTCGCCGGTCGCGGGCAGCAGGCTGACGACGATGATGGTGAAGTCGAAGACGTTCCAGCCGTCCTTGAAGTAGCCGTGCATGCGCGGCCAATGCGCGGCGATCTTGATGAGCGCCTCGACGATGAAGATGCCGAGAAACACGCGGTTGGCGATGCCGAACGCGCCCGGCCAGCCGTCCACGGCGGCCGGCCAAGTATCCAATCCGATGACCACTGCGTTGGCCAGGATGGCGGCGATGATGCCGCGTCCGAACCACACCGACGCGACGATTCGCTGGCACAGCGCGACGACTCGCGGCGTGGGAGCGGGCGCCGGGGCGACCGGCCCATTGGCCCCGGCTGGCGGTGATGTGGTCGACTCCATGCTGTTGCCTCGTGGTCTGGTGCGCCGATGCAGTTTACTGTCGCGACGGGCGGTGCCGACGGGCAAGCTCTCTGCCTCTCTGAGGGACGACGTACTATCGGCGCCTGAGTACGACTGCGAGGGGTCCATGGACGAAGCGACGCTGCAGCGCGCTTCCTTGCACGTTGTGCGGGTGACGGACCGCACCTGCTGGACCTTCCTGCGCATCCACTCGGCAGACGGCCGCATCGGCGAAGGCGAAGCGACGCTGCAAGGCCGCGAGCACGGCCTGCGCGCCGCGGCCGAGCGCCTCGTGCCGGCGGCGCTGCGCGAGGCCGCGGTCGCCGAGCCGGGAGCGTTCGCGGAGCGACACCGGCCCAGCGACATTCAGGAAGCGAGCATCGTGAGCGCCCTCGATCAGGCGCTTTGGAGCCTCCACGCCCAGGCGCGTGGGCAGTCCTTGACGCAGGTACTCGGCGCGCTTCGCGAACGGGTGCCCGTCTACGCCAACATCAACCGCCGCACCCGCGACCGCAGCCCCGCAGGATTCGCATCCAGCGCGGAGAAGGCGCTGGCTGCCGGGCATATGGCCTTCAAGCTTGCGCCTTTCGATGAGGTGACTCCGCATGTGTGCGCCCAAGGCGACGGCGCCCGGGCGATGGGCGCGGGGCTTGAGCGCATCGCCGCGGTGCGCGAGGTGATCGGCCAGCAATCCCGCCTCATGGTGGACTGCCACTGGCGCTTCGACGAGGCAACGGCGAGGGCACTGAACGAAGCCGCCGCCAAACTCGCCGTGCATTGGATCGAAACGCCCATCCCGGAGACCGAAGCGGGCATCCCCGGCCTCGCCCGCCTGCGCCGCCAGTGCAATGAGCTGGGCATGCGCCAAGCTGGACTCGAAACGAGCATCGGCTGGGATGCGATGCGCCCGTACGTCGAGGCCGGCGCCTACGACGTGGTGATGCCGGACGTGAAATACATGGGCGGCATCAACGAGATATTGCGCGCCGCCGCCGGCTGCAAGGCGCACGGGGTCCAGGTCTCCCCGCACAACCCGAGCGGCCCGATCTGCCATGCCGCCAGCTTGCAGGTTTCGATGGCGCTCGACGCCTTCGACATGCTGGAGATGCAGTTCGACGAAAGCCCGCTGTTCGACACCCTCGTGGACGCGCCTTGGGCGGCCGTCGTCGAGGGTTGCATGGCGCTGCCGGTGGGGCGCGGTCTCGGCGCTGCCCTGTCGGAGGCAGCGCTGCGGCGTGACTCCGACCGCCCCGCGCGGGGTTGGCACAGTTGAGAAGTGCGGTGGCGCGAAGTCGCGCTGGATCACCTGCGATCACCTGCAAGAAGAAGTGGCAACCTTAGAGAGCCGCTGGTATGGTGCGCGGCAACGTCGAAACTGCTTGAGCACAGGCATGGAAGACTGGCTGGATGCGCCTGCGAAGGACATTGCCCGAGGGCTCCTCAACTTTGCTCGCTCGGCTGAGTTGCTGTCCGACGATCCTCGATTGGTGGACGAGTACGAGCAGAAGTGGGTTGGGGTGTGTGACGGCGAAGTCAAGGCAGCACGGGACGACTTGGACTCATTGCTCCGCGAACTCGATAGTTTGGGCGTGCCCCGCGGAGACACGGTTGTACGCTTCATCGAACGAGAGCAGCGGACGCTGATCCTGTAGCTATGCTTCAAGGTAGGTTCGGCAAGACATCGGGGCGACCGTACATCGCCGCAAGGGTTTTGATCCCTCGGCTTGGTCTCGCTGGTAACGTGTCGTTCGTATTCGATACCGGCGCGGACAGTTCAGTCCTGATGCCGTCCGACGCCACGAATCTCGGCGTTGACTTCAGTCTACTGGAAAACCCTTCAGAGTCCTTGGGCATCGGGGGCTTTGCGGCGTCGTTTCTTGAACCGGCACGATTGGTGTTCGCTGACAGCAACGGCTCGTGGCTCTACGGCTATGAGGTCGAGCTTGAGATTCTCCGATCCACGGAATACGCGGACTATGTGCCGTCGCTCCTAGGAAGGGACATCATTGATCGATGGCGCGTGACCTACGACAAGCCCGGTGGCAAGCTCACCGCCCAGGTGGCATCGTCTGATTTGGCGTCTCAGGCTTAGCCAGCACACGAATCCGGCGGCTCAAGCGCTGGGTTGTTTGCCGGCTTCCCGGTGTCAATACAGCGCCCCCGGCAGCCAAGTCGCCAGTTCCGGCACCGCCACCAGGGCCGCCATCAGCACGATCTGCAGCGCCACGAAAGGCACCACGCCGCGGTAGATGTCCAGCGTCGCCACTGCCGGCGGCGCGACGCCGCGCAGGTAGAACAGCGCGAAGCCGAATGGCGGCGTCAGGAACGACGTCTGCAGGTTCACGGCGATGAGGACGCCCAGCCAGACCGGATCCAGTCCCATCGCCAGCAGCACCGGCGCGACGATGGGCACCACCACGTAGGTGATCTCGATGAAGTCGAGGATGAAGCCGAGGACGAAGATGGCGAGCATGACGATGAGCGTCGCGCCCCAGACGCCGCCGGGCATGTCCTTGAACAGGCCCTGCACCAGTTCGTCGCCGCCGTAGCCGCGGAACACCAGCGAGAACACCGATGCGCCGATCAGGATGAAGAACACCATGGCCGTGGTCTTGAGCGTCGATCGGCAGATGTCCGCCAGCACGCTGGCATTCAGGGAACGGTAGGCGGCAGCCAGCAGCAGCGCGCCGAGGGCGCCGACGCCCGCCGCTTCGGTCGGGGTCGCGTAGCCGCCCAAGATGGAGCCGAGCACGGCGACGATGAGCAGCAGCGGCGGTGCCAGGCCGCGCGCCAAGCGGCCGAAGACGGCCGTCGCCGGCAAAGCGCCGCTCGGCCGCCCGGGCGCGCGTTCCGGTCGCAGCAGGCCGGTCACGACGATGTAGAGCAGGTACAGACCAACGAGCGCCAAGCCGGGCAGCAAGGCGCCGGCGAACAGGTCTCCTACGGACACCGTCTTCGGCGAGAACACGCCTTGGCTGAGCTGCGCCCGCTGGTAGGCGCTCGACAGCACGTCGCCGAGCAGCACCAGGGCGATGGACGGCGGGATGATCTGGCCCAGCGTGCCCGTGGCGCAGATGGCGCCGGTGGCGAGCTTCGGGTCGTAGCCGTGGCGCAGCATGGCGGGCAGGGCCAGCAGGCCCATGGTCACCACCGTGGCGCCGACGATGCCCGTGCTCGCGGCCAGCAGCATGCCGACAACGGTCACCGCCATGCCAAGCCCGCCGCGCACGCTGCCCATCAGTTCGGAGAGGCTGTCGAGCAGCGTCTCGGCGATGCGCGTGCGTTCCAAGGTGACGCCCATCAAGACGAACAGCGGCACGGCGACGAGGGTCTGGTTGGTGACGATGCCGTACAGCCGCCCCGGCAGGAAGCCGAGATCGCGCAGGTCGAAGACGCCGAAGGCCGCGCCGCCGATGGCGAACAGCAGCGCGACGCCGGCCAGAGTCGGCGCCACCGCGTAGCCCGCCAGCAGGGCCGCGAAGACGGCTGCGAAGAGCAGCAGCGGGAGGAACTCAACCACGCCCGGCCTCACGCGCCAGGCGCAGCTCGCGCAGCGCCAGGGTCGCCGCCTGCAGGAAGAGCGCCGCGGCGGAGACAGGGATCAGCGTCTTGAGCAGGAACACCGCCGGAATGCCGCCCACCTCCTGCGAGCCTTCGAGCACGGCCCAGGATTCCGCCGCATAGGGCAGGCAGACGACGATGATGGCGACGCACAAGGGCATCAGCAGCAGCACATGGCCAAGTAGGTTGACCAGGTGCCAGGTGCGCGGCTGCATCCGGGAGTAGACCAGGTCCACGCGCACATGGGAGTCATGCTGCAAGGCGTAGGACAGCCCGAACAGGAAGGCCGCGCCGTGCATGTAGACGACGCTTTCCTGCAGCGGAATCGCGCCGGTGTCGAAGGCGTAGCGAAGCAGCACGACGATGCAGGTGGCGCCCGTCATGCCGAGATTCAGCCATGCGACGCCGCGGCCCACCGCGTCGATGACCCGATCGATCATCGCGGCGGCGCCAGATAGGTGACTGCCGTGCCGGCAAAGAGCGCGAACCCTACCCAGACGTTGCTGCCGAAGGCAGCCATGCAAGCGCTACGTTCGCGGTGCCGAATCAGCACCTGTTGGCGAACGAACAGCGCCGCCGCCGCCACCAGCCCGACGTAGAAGGCGACCCCTATCCCCAGCATCCAGCCAACCGCCACCAGCATGGCGAGGAAGGCGGCCTGCAGCGTACCCACCACGGCGCGGTCCGCGCGGCCGAGCAGTACCGCCGTGGACTTGACGCCGATGCGCACGTCGTCGCCCCGATCGACCATCGCGTAGATCGTGTCGTAGCCGACGATCCACGCCCAGCTCGCGGCGAACAGCAGCCACGCGACGCCGGCGACCTCCCCGGTCACCGCGGCGAAGGCCATGGGAATGCCCCAGCTGAACGCCACCCCGAGGCCGGCCTGGGGCAGGTGCGTCCAGCGCTTGAGGAATGGATAGACCGCGGCAATCAGCGCCCCCGCAAGCGCCAGCAGCTGCGCGAGCGGATTCAAAGTCAGCACCACCGCCACGCAAGCCGCGCCGAGCGCCGCGAGCAGGCCCGCCGCCTCGGCCACGGAGACCTCGCCTGTGGCAAGCGGCCGCTGGCGCGTGCGCTCGACGTGCGGATCGAACCGCCGATCAGCGATGTCGTTGATGACGCAGCCCGCCGACCGCGCCAAGAACGTGCCGACGACGAACGCGACCAGCACGCCGAGCGGCGGCAGCCCCCCTGCCGCCAGCCACAGCGCGGCGAGCGTCGGCCAGAGCAGCAGCAGCGTTCCCACCGGGCGATCGACGCGCATCAGCGCGGCAAGCGCCCGCGCCTTGCGCCCGATGGCGGGACGTTTCACATGCGCCAAACCCTAGCTGGACTCGGCGGCGGGCCGAGCGCGGCGCAGGTCCGGCAGCTCCTCGCCCTCCGTATTGGCGACCATCGCGGTCACCGAGAGGTCGCTCGTGACGTTCACCGACGTGCGGCACATGTCCAGCACGCGGTCCACCACCAGCACCAGGGCGATGGCCTCCACCGGCAGGCCCACCGCGGGAAGGATCAGCGCGATCGCCACCAGGCTCGCGGACGGGATCCCGGCGACGCCGATCGACGTGAGCAGCGCCAGCGTCACCACCGTCACCTGCCCCGCGAAACCGAGATCGATGCCGTACACCTGGGCGATGAACAGCACCACCACGCACTCGTAGAGGGCGGTGCCGTCCATGTTCACGGTGGCGCCGAGCGGCAGCACGAAGCTCGTCGTGCGGTTGGAGATGCCCGCTTTCTCCGCGCAGTTGAGCGTCACCGGCAGCGTCGCCGAGGACGACGAGGTGGAGAACGCCGTCAGCTGCGCCGGGACGATGCGGGCGTAATAGGTGTACGGGCTGATGCCGCCCACGAAGCGCAGCAGCAGCGGCAGCGTGATGAAGAAGTGGCAGGCGAGCGCCAAGAGCACCGTCAGGAAGAACCAGCCGAGCGACTCTAGGGCCGCGAAGCCGGCGAGGATGAAGGTCTTGCCCACCAGCGCGAATACGCCGATGGGCGCGAAGCGCATGATCCACATGGTGATGGCGATCATCACGTCGTGGACCGCGCCCCAGAAGCTCTGCAGCGTGTCGCTGGCGGCGCCCTTGAGGCGCGACATGAAGTAGCCGAACACGACGCTGACGAAGATCAGCGCCAGGAGTTCCGTGTTGACCGCCGCCTCGAAGACATTGGCGGGGACGGCGCGGGAGATCACCTGGATCAGGTCGCCCGTGCCGCGGCCTTCCACCTTGGCGATCACTTGCGACGCATCCGGCAGCGCTGCGGTGAGCGCCTGCGCCGAGGGCGTGCTGCCCGGCCCGATGATGTTGACGAGGATCAAGCCGGTAGCCACCGCGACGAAGCCGGTGACGAGGTACAGTCCGACGGTCTTGCCGCCGACCCGCCCGAAGGAATCCTGCGTCGCCATGTTGCGCACGCCGACGATCACCGACGAGACGATCAGCGGCACCACCACCATCTTCAGTGCGTTCAGGAACAGGTCCCCGAAGAAATCCAGCACGTCCACCAGCACGACGCCGAACAGGCTCGAGCTCTCGTCCGCCACCAGCGCGACCAGCCCGGCCAGCACGAGCGCGATGGCGATCTGCCAATGCAGCGCCAGGCCGAAGATGCGGCCCGCGCTGCGGTCTTGCGAATCGTTCATGGTCTATCTCCCCTCACCAAGCCCCGGCGCGGCTCAGCCGATCTCGATCATCTCGAAATCTTCCTTGCCGACCCCGCACTCCGGGCAAACAAAGTCCTCCGGCACGTCCTCCCAGGCTGTGCCGGGGGCGATCCCGTCGTACTCGCAGCCTTCGGCCTCGTCGTAGATCCATCCGCAGACGATGCACTGCCACTTCCTCATCCGCGCCCGCGTCCTTCCATAGGCCTCACATGCCGCACAAGCCTAGTGGATGGCGGACCGCTTTTCCACGCCGGAGCCGCCAATGCCTTGGGCCGGCTTGGGCGCGGCAGTTGCCGAACGCGCCTTGTGCCGTCGATTTCGCGCTGGACGTGACCCAGCATCGGGGTCGTTCTTGGGCACGATGTTTTCAGCGACGCTCACATGGTTCTACCTGCTGCTGGCCGGCTCGTCCGGCATGGCCGCGCTGCTTGTCCTAGACTGAAGCCACCATGCAGAGAATCTTCCTGAGCTACGAATACCGACACGATGCCGCTTGGGCGAAGGCGGTGCGTGCCATCTGGGTCGCCCAGGGCGGCACGGCGACGCTGGAGTCGGCACAGGGCAACAGCGACATCGCTGTCCGGCGCTGGATCGACCGCCAGTTGGCAACGGCCGCGGCGACCATCGTGCTGTTGGGTCCCCACACCGCCGCCAGCAACTGGGTGAGGTACAAGATTCGGCGCACCAAGGTACTGCGCAAGGGACTTCTGGGCATTGCCAGCGGTGCGCAGGACGGCCGACACACTGGCGGGCCACGGCTGCCGATGCTGGCCGGCCACGCCCTGTACGATTGGATCGAGGACGATGGCGCGAGCAACCTTGCTGCTTGGGTTGCAGAAGCCGTCCGCAGTGCGCACCGAGAAGTCGCCGTGACGGCCTGCTCGCTCTGATGGCGGCGGGCGAGCCTGCCAGGTCAGAAACGAGCTCCGCAGCTGATTGGCGGCGCCAAGGGAATGCTCGCTGGCGGGCGCTACCATCCGACGGGAACGGGTCGTCCGGCTTGCGGCAAGGGGAGCAAAGTGGAACAGCAGTCAGCGGCGTCGCCGACGCCGAATACGTCCGACAGGACCCGCACCATCGGCCTCGCGCTCGGTCTCGTGGCGTTCGTCCTGCTGACCGTGTTCCCGCTGGTACCTGGCAACGAGCCGGCCAGCCGCCTTGCGGCGGTGGCCGCGCTCATGGCCATCTGGTGGATGACGGAGGCGATTCCGCTGTTCGCTACCGCGCTGCTGCCGCTGGTGCTGTTTCCGCTGCTCGGCATCATGTCGGGCAAGGCCGCGGCGCCAGCCTACATCAACAGCACGATCATCCTGTTCATCGGCGGCTTCATGATCGCCCTGACGATGCAGCGCTGGAACCTGCATCGGCGGATCGCGCTCAACATCATCAAGCTGGTCGGCGGCAGTCCGGCGCGCATCGTGCTCGGCTTCATGATCGCCGCGGCGTTCCTGTCGATGTGGATCTCGAATACGGCAACGGCGGTCACCGTGGTGCCGATGGGGCTGGCCATCGTCCTGCAGGTCGAGGAGCGCATGGCCGCCGGCAGCCGCGACGCGCATCGCTTCGCGGTCGGCTTGATGCTCGGCATCGCCTACGGCTGCTCGGTGGGCGGCATGACGACGCTGGTGGGGACGCCGCCGAACCTGTCGCTGGTGCGCATCTTCGAGATACTGTTCCCCGAGGCGCCGGCCATCGCCTTCGGGCAGTGGCTGATCGTCGCCTTCCCGGTCGGCGTGGTGATGCTGTGTACCGCTTGGCTGGTCATCACCAAACTGCTCTACCGGGTGCCGCCGAGCGTCGCCGTGGATCGCGATGTCGTGGCCGGGGAACTCGCCCGGCTGGGGCCGATCTCGTTCGAGGAGCGCGCCGTGCTGGCGGTGTTCGCGGCGACGGCGCTCTTGTGGGTGTTCCGCGTGGACCTCAACCTGGGCGCCCTCGTGCTGCCCGGCTGGTCGCGGCTCTTGCCGTGGCCGTCGCTGGTGGATGACGGCACGGTGGCCATCACGATGGCGTCGACGCTGTTCTTCATCCCCGGCCGCAACCCCGATGGCGAGCGGACGCAGCTGATGGGCACCGAAGTGATCCCCCGGCTGCCGTGGAACGTGGTGCTGCTGATCGGCGGCGGCTTCGCCCTGGCCGCGGCATTCCAGCAGACCGGCCTCGCGCAGTTCATCGGCGGCCAGTTCGAGGCGGCTGGCGCATTGCCGGTGTTCGTGCTGATCCTGCTGACGTGCCTCGCGCTCACCTTCCTCACCGAACTCACCAGCAATACCGCGACGACGGAGATGATCCTGCCGATTCTCGCGTCCGTGGCGGTGGTCACGGGCACGAACCCGCTGCTGCTCATGATTCCGGCCACGATGTCCGCGTCGTGCGCCTTCATGATGCCGGTCGCCACGCCGCCGAACGCCGTGGTGTTCGGCAGCAATCGCCTGACCATCGCCGAGATGGCGCGAGCGGGCATCATCCTGAACCTCATCGGCGCGTTCGTCATCGCGACTTCGGTCTACACGGTCGGCCTCGTCGTGTTCGGCATCGAACCCGGCGTGCTGCCGGCGTGGGCGCAGTCGATGGCCGGCGGGGAACACTGAGCGGTCTGCGTCGGCAGGCTGCTAGACTGGCCGCATGTCCTTCCCCGCCACCCGCATGAGGCGCAACCGCGCCAAGGATTTCTCGCGCCGCCTGGTGCGGGAGCATCGGCTCACGGCGGACGACCTCATCTATCCGATGTTCGCGATCGAAGGCGCCGGGCAGCGCGAAGCCGTTGCTTCCATGCCCGGCACCGAGCGGCTGAGCATCGATCTGTTGACGGAGGAAGCCCGCGAGGCCTTCGATCTCGGCATCCCGGCGGTGGCCCTGTTTCCGAACGTCGAGCAGGCGCTCAAGACCCCGGACGGCGCCGAGGCATTCAACCCGGACGGCGTCGTCCCGCGCGCCGTCGCCGCCGTGAAGCGGGCCTGCCCCGATCTTGGCGTCATCACCGATGCGGCCCTCGATCCCTACACGACCCACGGCCACGACGGCGTGCTCGACGAGAACGACTACGTCATGAACGATGCCAGCGTCGATGTCCTCGTCCGCCAGGCGCTGGTTTGCGCCGAAGCGGGCGCCGATGTCATCGCCCCGTCGGACATGATGGACGGCCGCGTCGGCGCCATCCGCGATGCCCTTGAAGATGCTGGCCTCGTCAATACGCAGATCATGGCCTACTCGGCGAAGTACGCCTCCGCCTACTACGGTCCGTTCCGCGACGCCGTGGGTTCCGCCGCCACGCTCGGCAAGGGCGACAAGCTGACCTACCAGATGGACCCCGGCAACAGCGACGAAGCGCTGCGCGAGATCGAGCTGGACCTCGAAGAGGGCGCCGACATGGTGATGGTGAAGCCGGGGATGCCGTATCTGGACATCGTCGCTCGCGTCAAGGACGCCTTCGGCGCACCAACCTTCGTCTACCAGGTGAGCGGCGAGTACGCCATGCTGATGGCCGCCATCGGCAACGGCTGGCTGGACGAGCGCGTGATCGTCGAGGCGCTCCTCGGCATGAAGCGCGCCGGCGCGGACGGCATCCTGAGCTACTTCGCCAAGCGCGTGGCGGCTGCGCTATGATCCGCCCCAAGAGGGCGCATTGCGCGGCACCGAGCGCCGTGTAGAATCGCGCCGCAGAATCTCCCTAGCGTCAGGGAATCCGAGACCCCCAAAGAGAACCGAAGGAGCCGCCCATGTCGGAGCACATTCAACACGTCAGCGACGCCGATTGGAGCGAGAAGGTGCTTGGCGCCGACCGCCCTGTCCTGGTGGACTACTGGGCCGAGTGGTGCGGGCCGTGCAAGATGATCGCGCCCATCCTCGAAGAGATCGCCGAGGAGTACGCCGGCCGCGTGCAGGTGTGCAAGCTGGACATCGACGCCAATGCCCAGACGCCGCCCAAATACGGCATCCGCGGCATCCCGACGCTGATGCTGTTCCGCGACGGCCAGGTCGAGGCCACCAAGGTCGGGGCGCTGTCCAAGTCACAGCTCGCGACGTTCCTCGACAGCAACATCTGACGGGCGTGCCGCGCAACGCCGCCGTCATCGTTCGCGCCTTGGGCAGCAGAAGGCCCAAGGCGCACTCCAGAAACCGCCGAAACTTGGCCCTAGACGCCATCGCGGGGCGGTGCTAGAGTCGCTCCCGCGTCGACGCCCCGCGCATCCCCCTTAAGGAATCCAGTCGAAGGAAATGCGCTTGAGGCGCCGCCTCGCCTTCCCACCGAGTCCCCCCACAAGCCTTTCTGCAACCCACCGCAACCACTGAAGATCAACCCATGAACCTTTCCGATTTGAAACGCAAGCCCGTTGGCGAACTCGTCGAGATGGCCCGCGAAATGGGCCTCGACAACCTCGCCCGCTCGCGCAAGAACGAGGTGGTCGCCGCCATCCTCCGCAAGCAGGCGACCAACGGCGACGATGTCTACGGCGAAGGCACGCTGGAAATCCTGCCCGACGGCTACGGCTTCCTGCGCTCCGCGGACGGCTCCTACCTCGCCGGGCCGGACGACATCTACGTCTCGCAGAATCAGATCCGGCGCTTCAACCTGCGCACCGGCGACAGCATCGCCGGCAAGATCAGGCCCCCCAAGGGCGGCGGCGAGCGCTACTTCGCGCTGCTCAAGATCGACGAGGTGAACTTCAGCGAGCCGACCTCCAAGAAGCAGAAGATCCTCTTCGAGAACCTCACCCCGGACTTCCCCGACGAGCGCTTCATCCTCGAACGCGGCAACGGCACCACACAGGACCTGTCCTCGCGCATCGTCGATCTGGTCGCGCCGATCGGCAAGGGCCAGCGAGCGCTCATCGTCTCTCCGCCGAAGGCCGGCAAGACGCTGATGCTGCAGAACATCGCGGACTCCATCGCCGCCAACAACAAGGACGTCATGCTGATCGTGCTGCTCATCGACGAGCGGCCCGAGGAAGTGACCGACATGCGCCGCATGGTGCGCGGCGAAGTCGTCGCCTCCACCTTCGACGAGCCGCCCTCGCGGCACGTGCAGGTGGCCGAGATGGTCATCGAGAAGGCCAAGCGCCTGGTGGAGCACAAGAAGGACGTGGTGATCCTGCTCGACTCCATCACCCGCCTGGCGCGCGCCTACAACACCATCGTGCCGTCCTCCGGCAAGGTGCTCACCGGCGGCGTGGACGCCAATGCCCTGGAGCGCCCCAAGCGCTTCTACGGCGCGGCGCGCAACTTCATCGAGGGCGGCAGCCTCACGATCATCGCCACCGCCCTGATCGACACCGGCTCCAAGATGGACGAGGTGATCTACGAGGAGTTCAAGGGGCGCGGCAACCTGGAAATCCACCTAGAGCGCAAGATCGCCGAGAAGCGCGTCTGGCCCGCCATCAACATCCGCCGCTCCGGCACTCGCCGCGAAGAGCGCCTGCTGCCGGAAGACGAGCTGCAGCGCGTCTGGATTCTGCGCAAGCTGCTGCACGACATGGACGACATCAACGCCATCGAGTTCATGGTGGACAAGCTCAAGGACACCAAGACCAACGAGCAGTTCTTCGCTTCAATGCGCGGCGGCCGGTAGCCTCCTGGGGAGTCGGAGGGAAGATGGAGCAAGTCAACGGCAAGGTCGCGTTCATCACCGGGGGTGCCAGCGGCATGGGGCTGGCGATGGCGCGGTCGTTCTCCGGCGCCGGCATGAAGGTCGTGATCGCGGACATCGAGGAAGCGGCGCTCGCCGCAGTACGCCGGGAGTTCGAGGCCAGCAATGCGGAGTTCCTGACGCTCAAGGCCGACGTCACCGACCGCGCGTCCCTGACGGCAGCCGCCGACGCCGCCGAGGCGCGTTTCGGCAAGGTGCATGTGGTCTGCAACAACGCCGGGGTCGCCGTCGGCGGCACGGTGGATCAGAACACCTGGGAGGACTGGGACTGGGTGACCGGCGTGAACATCGACGGCGTCGTCAATGGCATCCAGATCTTCGTCGAGCGCATCAAGCGGCACGGCGAAGGAGGGCATTTCGTCAATACCGCGTCGATGGCGGGCCATCTTCCCGTGCCGGGCCTCGGCATCTACGCCATGACCAAGTACGCCGTCGTCGGCATCTCCGAGACCATGCGCATCGATCTCGAACCGCTCGGCATCGGCGTCTCCGTGCTCTGCCCAGGCGTCGTCAACACCAACATCTTCACCTCGGAGCGCAATCGCCCCGAGTCGCTGCCGGGGGAGTCCAAGCTCAACGCCGGCGGACGGGACCTTCCCGAAACCGCCACCGACGCCCAGCGCGAAGAACGGATGCGACTGATCCGCGACGGCGCCCTCGACCCAGCCGTCGTCGGCGACATGGTGCTGCACGCCATCCGCGAGGACGAGTTCTACATTTTCACGCACCCGGAATTCAAAGCCATCAGCGACGCCCGCTTCGAGGAGATGGGGGGTGCCTACGAGCGCTGGCAGACCTGGCGCGATGAACGCGGGATCAAGCCGACGCCACGGCCGACGCAAGATTGAGTAGCGGCACGACGGCCTTCAGAACGGCAGTTCCAGCGCCTTGCAGAGGAAGCGCATCAGCGGCTTGCCGGCCGCGAACATCGTCACCACCTGATCGGCCACGTCCGCTTGCGCGGCGAAGGTCGGCGGCAGGGAATTGACGCCGATGAAATCCTTGCGCTTGAGGTCTTCGATGCAGGGATGATCCGCCGCGTACCCTTGCGGCGGCCGCTTCAAGCTCGTGCCGCCTAGGGCAAAGACCTCCCCGAATCCCCGGTCGTTGCGGACCCGACGCCAGTTGGCGGGCCTATCCGCGATGGCGTCGCGGATCGCCGCCAAGGCATCCCGGTCCGGGTGCCACATTCCTACCGCGAGGAAGCACTCGTTCTTGTCGAGATGGAAATACAGGCCGGGCGCGTGGACGTCCTTGCCCTGGGCGTGGCGAAACTGGATGCCGATGTTGGTCTTGTACGGCGTCTTGTCCTTCGAGAAGCGGGTGTCGCGGTAGACGCGCATCAGGGAGCCGCCGGTGCGCTTCGGCACGGCGACGAGGTGCTTGGAGATCGCCGGCAGATGCTCGCCCACAGCGCTGATGAAGGCGAAGGCCGGTTCCAGCACGCAGGCGTCGTAGCGGTGCTTGTTGGCTTGGAACCACTCGCGGCGGTTGTTGGCTTCGAGTTCGCCCAAGAAAGCCATCGTTGCAGCCCCGAATACCGGTTCGCTCATTCGTCCGCCTCCGCATCGGCCCGCCAGATCTGCTCGATGTTCAGTTCCTCGCGCACCAGGCTCACGGTGTGGAACTCGCCGCGCAGCCACGTCTCGAAGTGATCGGTGACATGCTTGCTGTCCGGGCGGCCGCTGTTGCCCGAGGCGATCACGAAGCGGCAGTGGTGGGGGTCGGCGAGGTCCACCACCAGCCGGAACGCAGGCCCGTGGAAGACCCGCTGCGGCACTTTGTCCGCGCCCGCATCCCGTCCCGGTCCCGCACCCATGTGCATCGCCATCGCCAGCGTCGTAGCGCTGCCGCCGATGGGCGCAGGGCCGACCTGCATGGCCTGCCACGGCGCACGCTTCGCGAGCGTGTGCCAGAAGTGGATCTGCTGCAATGCGCCGAAGGACCACTGCGACGGCCGGCCGAGTTCGCGCTCCAGGTCGTCGGAGACCCCGCGGAAGACGCCGCGGATGGTCTCCGCAATCTCTTCCTGGTCCCATAGCGGCGCGGGATAGAAGCGCGGCTCGACGCGATTCAGCGACGGCGCCGCCGCCGGTTGCGAGCCCAGGTCGCCGCCGATGGCGCGGGCGAGGAAGCGGCAGTGCCACATGCGGTCCAGGAACGTGTAGTAGACCGCGGCTGCCGCCGAGTCCACATCCGCATCGTGGTTCCAGAACTTGAGCAGACCATGCAGCGCATCGAGCTTGGCATCCCCGGTGCCTTGGATGAACGGCAGCAGTTCGGCGAGCAAGCTCTGTGCGCGCAAGTCCTTGCGGTCTAGCTGCATCGCCTCGAAATCCGCGGCCACGAAGCCCTTGCGATCCGCCAAGAGTTCCCCGACGCGGTCCGCCCGGGCGCTCGCCACGGCAAAGGTGTGGATCGGATACGGCGCGTCGGCGCCGAGCGTGTCGTTGTTCGCCGTCACCGCGGAGCCGCTCGGCGGATCGACTTCCACGGTGAGTTCCGCGGCCTTGCTCTGCTCGAAGTCGCAGCGCGCGTCCCAGCCCGGCAGCGGCACCACCCCGGTGACCCCGCGCCGCTTCGGCAGCGTGGCGACGATGAAGCGGCGCAGCGAGTCGTGCCGGTCCACGGCGATGATGTTGTTCACCAGCGGCGTCACGTCGTTCTCGAACAGCGTCTCGCCGAACTCCTCGGCAGTCTTCGCCAGCGGCAATCGGGCCAGCGTTCCCGCCGACGTGGCGTTGTGGCCGAGCGCCCAGCGCACGGCCGTGCGGTACTTCCCGCTCGGCGCTTCGCGCATGTCGAGCTGGTGCGTCAGCGGCTCCAGCAGCGGCCCGTGCGGGCCGCTCGCGATCTCGATCTGCCGCGGCGCCTCGCCGCGCACGGCGATGGTCTCGGTGCGGCGTTCGAGGGGCTGCCAGCCGGACGGCGCGCGGATGCGATCGCCGTCGATCTCTTCGATGTAGACATCGTAGTTGTCGATCATCCCCGTGGTGAGGCCCCAGGCCACGTCGCGGGTGTAGCCCATCATGAAATACGGCACGCCGGGGAAGGACGCCCCGAACACGTCCCAGCCCGGCGCGTGCAGATGGATGTAGAAGAACGTGTTGGGGATGGAGTGGGGCTGGTGCGGGTCCGTCGCCAGCATCGGCTTGCCCGATGCCGTGCGAGCGCCGGTCACCGCCCAGTTGTTGCTGCCGCTGAACTTCGCCGCCGGGTTGATGAGCGTGATGGGCTTGAGGTCCAGATCCCGCAGCGGTTCTTCGAGCAGGCGCACCAGCTCGGCGTCCTGGGCCGAGAACGCCGGCGCATGGCCCTCGAAGCGCTCGATGCCGTGCCGCGCCATGATCCGGCCGAGATACATCTTCTCCGGCCAACTGCGCGCCTGGAACCAGCTCGTGAAGCGGTAGCGCGAGGCGATGTCCGTGCGCGTGAAGGGGCGCGGCTCGGCGGCGATGCCGGCGAACTCCGGCGGCGGCGCGTCGAGCGAGGCGACGTAGGCGTTCAGGCCATCGAGGTAGGCATCGACGATCCAGTCGCCGGGACTGTCGGGCACGCCAAGGCGCTCGGCAGGCACGTCGAAGGCGCGATGCAGCGCGTCCTGGCGCACGAAGCGCTCGCCGAACACCGCGGCGGCGTTGCCGTTGGCGTAGAGGCAGGAAAGGTGTATCTGCCAAAGGCGTTCGTAGCCTTCGGCGTAGCCCATGCCGCGAAACGCATCGGCCACGGTGGATGCGAAAACGTGCGGGATGCCGAGATCGTCCCAGCAGATCTCGAACGGCGCGTCGCAGCGCGGGATGCGCAGGCGTTTCACGGCGCTTCCACGATGTCGATCAGCGCGTCGAGCACCTCGTTCGGGCGTTCGTTCAGCATCGCATGGCCGCAGCCCGGCAGGCGGACAATGCGGGCGTTCGGCAGATGCGAGGCGACATCGAGGCCGGCCTTGGCGGGCGTCATGCGGTCGTCGTCGCCGGCGATCACTAGTGCGGGACAGGCGACGCGGCCGTGCGAAGCACTCGCATTGAAGCCGTTGCAGGCCGCGAGATCTGCGTGGAAGACTCCGGCCCCTGATCGCTCCAAGAGCCGCTCCCCGGCACCGAGCATCCACACGCCGGGGTTCGCATTCGCACCCAGCGCGCCGCCCGGACTGTGGGTCCAGGCGTTCGCCATGTCGATGGCGGCGTGGTGATTGTCCGCCGCCGCGTCGAGCAGCAGATTCGTCACCGGCATGGGCATCGACGTGCCGAGCAAGGCGAGCGAGCGGCAGCGTTCGGCGTTGTCCATGGCGAACCGCCAAGCCACCAGCGACCCCATGCTGTGCCCGACCACCACGGCCTCGGCGATCTCGAGCGCATCGAGCAGTCGCCCCAGCCACTCGCTCATCGCAACGATGCTAGCGAGCGGTGCGCCGGCGCTGCGGCCATGTCCCGGAAGATCGGGCGCCGCTACGCGCAGCCCCTTGCGCGCGAAGTGGCGCGCCGGGAGGGCCCAGACCGTGTGGTCCATGCCTGCACCGTGGACGAAGACCACGCAGGGCGCGTCGGCGTCGGGGGCGCCGGTGCCGGAACCCACGTAGGCAACCGTGCCGTCGACTTCGATGCGCTGCCCGCTCATGACCGCGCCGCCCGCCGCAGCGCCCGGCCCAGATCGTCGATCAGATCCCGCGCGTCTTCGAGGCCGATGGAGAGCCGCACCAGCCCTTCGCCGATGCCCGCAGCGGCCAGCGCCTGGGCGTCCATGCGGTGATGCGTGGTGCTCGCCGGATGGATCACCAGCGATTTGGCATCGCCGACGTTGGCGAGGTGCGAGAACAGCGCCAGGCTCTCGATGAACCGCCGTCCCGCCTCGCGCCCGCCCTTGAGTTCGAAGCTGAACACCGCCCCGGCGCCGCGCGGCAGCAGTTGCGATGCCAGCTCGCGGTCCGGGTGACCGGGAAGTTCCGGGTATCCCACCGACTCGACGGCTTCGTGCTCGTCCAGGAAGGCGACGATCTGCCGCGCGTTGTCGACATGCTTGGCCATGCGCAGCGGCAGCGTCTCCAGCCCTTGCAGGATGTGGAACGCCGTCGTCGGCGCCATGCAGGCCCCGAAGTCGCGCATCCCCTCGCGGCGCATCCGCATGAGGAACGCCTGCGGGCCGAACTCTTCGGCGAAGACCAGATCGTGGAATCCTCCGTAGGGCGCGGTGAGGGTGGGGAAGCGCGTCGCTGCGGCGTCGCTCTCCCAATCGAACGTGCCGCCGTCCACCACCAGCCCGCCGATCACGATGCCGTGGCCACTCAGGAACTTGGTGGCCGAATGGATGACGATGTCCGCGCCATGCTCGAGCGGTTTGCAGAGCCACGGCGTCGCGAACGTCGCATCGACAGCCAGCGGCAGCCCCGCCTCGTGGGCGATCTGCGAGATGCGCGGGACGTCCAGCACCTCGAGACCGGGATTGCCCAGAATCTCGCCGAACAGCAGCTTGGTGTTGTCCCGAACGGCATCCCGGAACGCCTCCGGCGAACGCGGATCGACGAACGTGGTCTCGATCCCGAAGCGCGGCAGCGTGTATTCGAGAAGATTGTGCGTGCCGCCGTAGAGCGAGCGCGAGGCGACGATGTGGTCGCCGCTACCGGCGAGCGTCGCCACGGCGAGATGCATCGCCGCCTGGCCGCTAGCGGTTGCGATTGCGCCGACACCGCCTTCCAGGGCGCTGATCCGCTCTTCGAGCACCGCGTTGGTGGGGTTCGACAGCCGCGAATAGACGTGCCCGGCGCGCTCGATGTTGAACAGGCCGACGGCGAAGTCCGTATCGGGAAAGACGAACGACGCGGACTGGTAGATGGGCGTCGCCCGCGCTCCGGTCGCGCTGTCCGGCCGCTGCCCGGCGTGCAGCGACAGGGTGTCGAAGCCGGTGGGCCGCGGACCGCGATGTTCTCGCTCTGGCATCGCGCCATCCTACAACGCGCAGATGAACCGTCAACGCACACCCCGGCGTCGTCGAGTGCCTACGCCGGGCACCGATGCTTGCGCCGCTAGGCCGACGCAGCCAATGGGTGTTGCGCCGCGTCCGCGGACTGCGCGTCGCTGCGGGCCAATGCGGCGGCGAGCCTCCTGCCGACCCACTCGGCGACGGGCGGGCTCACCGCGTTGCCGACCGCGTGGTAGCGCAGGCTGTCGATCCTCTCGGCGGACTGGCCGTGGATGTCGGCAGGCAGGGTCCAGTCGTCCGGGAAGCCCTGCACCCGCTCGACCTCGTTGGGCGTGAACCGCCGCACCCGACCGTCGGGATACCACACGTAGTTGCGGGACCAGTCCGTGCCGGTGTGGCGGGCGGATTCGGCGTAGATGCAATGCGCGAGGCTCTTTACAAGCGGCCCTTGGACAGCATCTCCAATGATCGTCTGAAAGAGCGAGGGAGATTTCTTCGCATCTGATCGACGCGCCTTAGGATTCCAGTCGCCGCATTCGGGCTCAAGAAGTACTTCTCCGGCACCTCCCCCGTCTCGATGCATGGCAACAACGTAGACGCGACGGCGTTGCTGGGGGATTCCGAAGTCCTTGCTGTTAAGCACACGCCATCCGACACCGTACCCGAGTTCGTCCAGCGCCTTGAGTACGATGGCGAAGTCTCGTCCTCCGTGGCTAGAGAGAAGGCCATGCACGTTTTCGAGGACAACGGCTCTTGGGCGGCGTCCTCGAACGAGGCGCACAAACTCGTGAAAGAGTCCAGATTGGCGCCCTCGAAGCCCAGATCGCGGCCCCATTCGCGCCACTGAGAGGTCTTGGCAGGGGAATCCTGCCGTCCAAACATCGGTATCAGGGACATCTGCTTCATCGAGCTTCCTTATATCTTCGCGGATGGGCACGTCCGGCCAGTGCCGGCCGAGAACGTCCCGGCAGAATGGCTTGACCTCGCAGTGGAACCGGATCGCGAACCCCGCCCGCTCGAAGCCGAGGTCGAACCCCCCGATCCCGGAAAAAAAGGAGGCGACGGAATAGCCCACGGACCCCTCGACGAGCGACCGATCAACGAGCGCACCTTACACGACGGCGAGGCCCCGTCGCACTGCTCAGTCTGAAGGCGATAGCCAAACCGTCATCTGGGCGCCGCCCCTCAGCCGTCGCCGAGTTCGCTGATGCCACGCTCGACGCGCGCTGCCTTCGCTTCGTCCCACCACCAGGTGTCGAGCCAGGCGGCGCGTTCCAAGTCCGGCTGGTCGGCGGGCTGGCCGAAGCGGTCCCAATACACCAGGCGGTAGCCGGGGGCGCCGAGGCCGGGGATGTAGTAGAAGCTCCACAGCAGGATGCGGTCCAGCGCGTGGGTGGCCGCGTAGAAATCCTCCGGGGTGCGGGCTGCCATTACATGGTCGATCATGGCGTCCACGGCGGGATTGCGGATGCGGCCCCAGTTCTGGCCACCGGGCGAGTCCGCGGATGCCGTGCCGAGGCGGTTGCGGAGCATCACGCCCGGGGTGTTGCCGGGCACGAAGGACATCTGCCCGCCCTCGAACTTGCCGTTGCGCATTCGGTAGAGCCAGTTGGAGGTCTCCACGGCGCGGGCGGTGGTGGCGATGCCCACCTTGTTGAGCATGTTCATGAAAGGCGTCTCCTGGCGCAGGCCGAAGGGGGAGCCGAAGACGAAGTCGATGGTCAGCGGACGCCCGGTTTCGACGTCTACCATCGCAGCGCCGCGAATTTCGTAGCCCGCCGCCTCGAACAGCTCCAAAGCGCGTTTCACGTTGCCGCGGTCGAAGCCGTAGCCGGTGGTCTCGTTGCCGTCGAATGCCTCCGTGAAAACACGCTCCGGTATCTGGCCGCGCCACGGCTCCAGCAACTGCAGCTCGCGCTCGGAAGGCAAGCCGGTCGACGCCATCGGCGAATTGTAGAAGTAGCTCTTCGCGTAGTTGTAGAAGCCGTACATCAAGGCCCGATTGGTGAACCGGAATTCAGACAGCAGCCACAGCGCTTCCCGAACGCGGATGTCCTGAAACTTCGGGCTGTCGAGATTCCACATCACCGGCGCCCACAGACCCCAAGGCCGCGTAAGATGCACGAGCTCGCGCTTGAAATAGCCGGCGTGACGAGCGGGGAAGTCGTAGCCCGTCATCCAGTTCTTGGAGACGGTTTCCGTGCGCACGTCGATCACATCGCCCTTTTGCGATTCCAGCATCACGGACTCGTCGCGATAGTAGTCGAACAGAATGCGGTCGAAGTTGTAGCGACCCCGGTTGACGGGCAGATCGGCGCCCCAATAGTCGTCCACGCGCTGAAGTTCGACGCGCCGCCCGAACTGCACTTCGCCGACGCGATAGGGGCCGCTGCCAAGGGGCGGATACACCGTCGTCTTGGTGATGTCCCGAGTCGTCCAGTAGTGCTTCGGCAGAATCGAGTAGGCGCCGACGGCGAACAGCAGGTCCGGGTTGGCGATGGCCTCCTCCTTGATGGTGAACAGCACTTCGTCATCGTCGATCAGCTCGATGGAACCGAGTTCCATCAACGCCGCCCGCACGCCCACCGCGGCATGTTCCTGCAAGGTCTCGAAGGTGAACACCACGTCCTCCGCAGTGAGCGGCGTACCGTCGTGCCAGTAGGCGCCGGGGCGAATCTTGAAGGCGAACTGGCGGTAGTCGTCCGCCACCCACACACCGGCTGCAAGCTGGCCGTAGTAGCTCGCCGGTTCATCGGCGGACTTCTCCAGCAGCCGGTCGTAGACGAGTGCGCCGAGGCGTTCCACGCCGCGTGCCACGCGGCCCTTGTCGAGGATGCCGTTGAAGCTGTCGAAGGTGCCCATCTCGGCGGCACGCAGCCGGCCGCCCTTGGGCGCGTTCGGGTCGGCGTAGTCGAAGTGCGTGAAGTCCGCCGCGTACTTGAGCGGTTCGAGATACGACGTGCCGTGCGAATACTCGACTTCGGCGGCGGCTGCAGGCAGGGCAAGCGACAGCAGCGCTGCCGTCGGCAAGGCCCCGCGGCCCATGCGACTCATCCGCGCGCCAACGACTGCGCCAGCATGTAGGCGTTGCCGTCCGGGTCGGCGAACGTAGCGAGCCTCACCATCCCGGGCAACTCGATGGTATCGCCCTCGAACCGCACGCCATTGCCTTCGAGCTCGGCGCGGGCGGCCTCGATGTCCTCGACGCCGAACACCGGCACGATGCCGCCCCGCGTCGGCGGCTCGTCGCTCACGGCAAGGCCGATGGTCACGCCCGGCGTCGGCGTGGGCAGCTCCGCCCAGCCCGCTTCCGGCACCTTGAACGTCACCTCGAAGCCGAGCTTCTCCTGGAACCAAGCGACGGACGCGTCGAGGTCCTTGACGTTGGAGGACAGGACGATGGTGCCGTCATAGCTGAACTTGGGCATGGTGGTCTCCCGAAGATTCCTGGGTTGCGAATGAAGTCCCGCCTGAGCGCCGCCGCGCGCCATCAAGCGTTAAGAACCACGAACACCTCAGGGTCGAAAAGCCTCGCGGTGACCACTTCGCGGAGAGGCACTACCACGCGGAAGTCCCTCGGGACCAACGCGCGTTGGCCACTGCCGTGACTCCGCGTGAGGGCTGCAATGTCATCCCCGTAGTAGCGGGTTAGGCGAAGCTCGTGCGTCTTCGGTGTTCGGTAACCACTGAACAGTGGGATCAACTCGACGTCGGCTCCTTCCGAAGCGGCAACGTAGACGGTTCTGGTCGGCATTCCGACGTAAGATTTGCCGGTGGCAAGCGTGAGTTCGACGAACCAGGCACCTTGGATGGCATCGTCGAACAGGACTTCGGTCAGATCGGCGTTTAGCTCGGCCGATCTGCGTAGCAGTCTCCGTCTCCAGGCGGTGGTGTGTCTCGATCTGTTCAGAAGGGTAGCGACCACGGCAGCTAGGGGTATGCCCAGCGCAGCGGCGACTGACTGAACCGGGATACTGTTGAGCCATGCCCAGCCGGAGACTCGTTGCAGGAGGAACGCCAAGGGTGCCGTGGCACCCAGCAAGACCGCCCCGGCTACGCCACATGCGAACAATGCCTGATACCCGTCTAGGCGCTCTAGACGGTCCCCGGTCGGCTGGAACAGAGTAAGGAAAAGATAGCCGCCCAGAGCGAGTGCGACGATGTCTCCTAGGGCCACTAGGAACGATCTCGCCGACCGTTCTGGTGTCCCGTGAGTCCGAGCCGATGGGCAAGGCGATCAGCGCTCTCCAGACGCTTGAGGGTAGTCGGGTCCCTTAGCAGCTCCTCCGCCTTGACGTATCGGTGGCCTTTTGGACCCAGGTAGATTTGCCGTTCCCGAAGCTGCCCGTCCGGCGGGTCGAACTTTCCCATGGCTTGCGCTCCTCGTTTGAGATGCCCATCGTAGCGCATCGCGGTGATCGCGTCAGCGATGCGATTGAAGCGGGTGACGTTGCATGTGGCTACAGCACGAACAGCCGCAGGTACTCGCCGAAGCCTACGCCGTAGCGGTCGCGGAATACCAGCCACGTCAGCACGAGGGTGCCGAACAGGGCCAGGGCGATGATGCCGACGACCACCACCGTGGCGATCACGCCGTCGCTCAGGAGGATGCGGGCGAGGCGGGATCGGCGGCGGGGCATCGGCGGCTACCTGGCGAAGCGGGAGACGACGTTCTCGAGCATCTCCTGGCGACCGCTTCTCGGCGCGAGGTCCGGATTCGTCGCGCGGATGTGCGAGGCGAGCGTCTCCAGGTTCTCCTCTCCGGCCAGGATGCGTTCGCCAAAGGCCCCGTCCCAGCCGCGGTAGCGCTCGGCGACGGGCGCCGACAGCGCCTCGGCTTCGAGCAGCGCGGCGGCGTTCAGCAACCCCCGCGCGAGGGTGTCCATGCCGCCGATGTGGCCGTGGAAGAGGTCCTCCCGCGCCACGCTCTGGCGGCGCAGCTTGGCGTCGAAATTGAAGCCGCCGGTGCCGAGACCGCCGCCTTTCAGGATCTCGTAGAGCACCAGCGTCGCCTCCTCGGTGTTGGTGGGGTACTGGTCCGTATCCCAGCCGTTCTGCGCGTCGCCGCGGTTGGCGTCGACGCTGCCGAAGATGCCGTGCGCGATGGCGTAGGCCACCTCGTGCTGGAAGGTATGCCCAGCGAGCGTCGCATGGTTGCACTCGATGTTGAGCTTGAATTCGTCGGTCAGGCCGTACTTCTGCAGAAAGGCGTAGCAGGCGGCGCTGTCGTAGTCGTACTGGTGCTTGGTCGGCTCGCAGGGCTTGGGCTCGATCAGGAGCGTGCCTTGGAAGCCGATCTTGTGCTTGTGCTCGGCCACCAGATGCATGAAGCGGCCGAGCTGGTCGGACTCGCGCTTGAGGTCCGTGTTGAGCAGCGTGTCGTAGCCCTCCCGGCCGCCCCACAGCACGTAGTTCTCGCCGCCGAGCTGGTGCGTCAGTTCGAGCACCGTCTTCACCTGCGCCGCGGCATGGGCGAAGACCTCCGGGTTCGGATTGGTGGCGGCCCCGGCCGCGTAGCGCGGGTGGCCGAACAGGTTGGCGGTGCCCCAGAGCAGCTTGATGCCGGTGAGCTGCATGGCGTCGGCAAGGTCCTCGCCGATGGCCAAGAGGTTCTTCTCGGATTCGGCGAAGGTGGCGCCTTCCGGGGCGACATCCCGATCATGGAAGCAGAAGTAAGGCGCGCCGAGCTTCTCGATGAACTCGAAAGCCGCGGCGAGCTTCTCCCGCGCCGCTGCCATCGGCTCGGCGTGGCCATTGGCCCAGGGCCGGTCCCACGTTCCATCGCCGAACACGTCCGAGCCCGGCGCGTCGAAGGAGTGCCAGTAGCACACGGCGAAGCGCAAGTGCTCGGCCATGCTCTTGCCGAGAACTGCGGCGTCCGCGTCGTAGCAGCGGAAGGACAGGGGGTCCGTCGAGTCCGGGCCGCGATAGACGATGGGTTCCACGTCGGAGAAGAAGCTCATGGCGTGCCTCGCTTGGAATCAGGTTTCGTGCAGGCTGGGGAAGCGATGGCGCAGATCGTCGTACAGACCGCGATACACCGCAAATCGCGCCGCGGCGCGTTCGGTCTCTTCAGCGCTGGCGGCGACCTCTTCGATCACGGGCGCCGGCGGACAGACATCCTGAGGCGCGCCGCCTGCATGGCCGAGCATGGCCAGTCGCGCCGCGCCGAGGGCTGGCCCAACCGCAGCGTCCTCGCGGTAGACCAGGGGACGGCCGAGCGCCGCGGCGAGGATGCGGCCCCAGAAGAGACTGCGGGCGCCGCCACCGATGACGCTCACCTCTCCGAAGTGAGCGTTCGCTTCGGCCAGGACGCGCTGCCCGTCTGCCAACGCGAAGGCGACGCCCTCAAGCACCGCGCGCGCCATCGCCACCCGCCCGGCGTCGTGATGCAAACCGACGAAAGCGCCCAGCGCATTGGCGTCGTTGTGCGGCGTGCGTTCGCCGGAAAGATAGGGGAGGAAGTAGACGCTGCCCGGCTCGGCATCGGCCTGTTCGACCTCGGCGATCAGCGCGGCTTCGGATTCCGCGCCGAGGAGTTCGGCGACCCAACTCAGCGCGCTCGCCGCGGAGAGGATCACGGACATCTGATGCCACAGCCCCGGCAGCGCGTGGCAGAACGCATGCACCCCGCCAGCCGGGTTCGGCCGATAGGCGGCATCGGGCACGAAGTAGACGCCGGAAGTGCCGAGCGAGACGAAGCTGCAGCCCGACGCCACGGCACCGGCGCCGACCGCCCCCGCGGCTTGATCCCCCGCGCCGCCCACCACCGGCACGGATGCCATGCCCCAATCCGCGGCCACCTCGGGATGCAGCCGGGCGCACGGCTCGCTGCCCTCCACCAAGCGCGGCATGTGGGACTCCTGAAGACCCGTCGCGTCCAGCATCGCATCGCACCAGCGCCGGGCGCCGACATCCAGCCACAGGGTGCCGGAAGCGTCGGACATGTCGCTCGCGAACTCGCCGGTCATGCGATAGCGGAGGTAGTCCTTCGGCAGCAGCACTTTAGCGGTGCGGGCGAAGATGTCCGGCTCATGCTCGCGCACCCAGAGCAGCTTCGGGGCCGTGAAGCCAGGCATGGCGCGGTTGCCGGTGAGGCCCGCCACGTCCACGGCCTCTTCCAACGCGCGGCACTCGGCTTCCGAACGCCCGTCATTCCAGAGGATGGCGTTGCGGAGCACGTCGCCGCGCTGGTCCAAGAGCACCGCGCCATGCATCTGCCCGGACAGGCCGATGGCCTCGACGCCCGCGGCATGCTCTTCGAGTTCCGCCACCGCCTGGCAAGTCGCCTGCCACCAATCCTCCGGGCTCTGCTCGCTCATGCGCGGCCCGGGTCTGGAGATGGCCAAGGGAGCGCTGGCCTCGGCAACGAGGTCGCCCCCGTCGCCGATGACGACGGCCTTCACCGAAGAGGTGCCGAGATCGATGCCGAGATACATGCGCTCGCCGCTTTCGTGTCGCTGCCCCAAGTGTCGCGGAATCCCAGCGCCCGCGGCAAGGGCAGCTACGGGGACTTGGCCGCCTGGCGTTCCTTGTCGATCAAATGGTTCACCAGCAGCAGCATCCCCTGCGTGCTGCCGGCCTGCCCCGCTTCCGTCAAGTAGCGGCCGTTGACCACGATACTGGGCGTCGCCCGGATGCGGTACATGCGGCCTTGCGCCTCGGCCTGGCGGATGCGGCTGCGCACGCCGAACGACTGGTAGACGCGCAGGAACTCCTCCTCGTCCACTTCCGCTTCCCGGGCGAACAGCCGCCGCACGTGCTCCGGGCGCGACATGTCGATCTGGTATTCGTGGATGGCGGCGAAGATGGGCAGGTGGACGCGCTCCAGAACGCCGAGCGTCTCCGCCGCGTAGAAGGCGTTGGCGAATGGCAGCAGGTATTGCGTCACCAGCGGCAGGCGGTGGAAGTCCACATCGTCGTCCACCGTCTGCAGCCACTGCGCGAGAGCGGGCTCTAGCTGATAGCAGTGGATGCAGCCGTAGGAGAACACCTCCACGACTTCGATCTTGGCGGGGTCCCGCGTTTCCACGGGAACGGGCAGTTTGGTGTAGTGGACGCCTTCCTGGAACTCGGCGGCATTGGCCCCGACCATGCATGCGATCAGCGCGGACGCGCCGAAAAGCAGGGCGAGCGCCCGACGGCGCATGTTCAATGCAGCCCCAGCACGTAGTCCGCCACGGCGCGGATTTCGCCGTCCGTCATGCGGGCGGCCGTTTGGCGCATCATGCCGCCGTATTCCTCATCCGTGGTACGCAGGCCCTCGCGATAGGCCGTGAGCTGCGCCACCACGTAGTCCACCGGTTGGCCCGACAAGGCAGGGAATCCGGCGGGCGCATTGCCGCTGCCGTCCGGCGCGTGGCAGGCAGTGCAGGCAGCTACCTGCTTGTCGAGAATGCCGCCGCGGTAGATGCTCTGGCCGAGGCCGGCCGCGGAGGCGGGCGCTTGGTGTACTTTCGGCGTCTGGCTGGCGTAGAACGCCGCCATGTGCTCGATCTCTTCGTCCGTGCTCCGGTCGAGCTGTCCCGCCATGAGCGGCGCGGCCCGACCGCCGTCGCGAATGAGCTGCATCTGCCGCACGAGGTAGCGGACGTTCTGCCCGGCGAGGCTCGGGTTGATGGGCGCGGTAGCGTTGCCGTCTTCGCCATGGCAGGCGACGCACGGCGCGGCGAGGGCGCGGCCGGTCTCGACGTCCGGTCCGGCGGCGTCCTCCTGCGCCGAGACGGTGCCGAGGCACAGAGCGGCGATGGCGATGGTGGTTCGCATGGCCACGATGCTGTCGTTTCCTGGTTGCTTGGAGTGTCTTGTCGTGCGTTCCGCTATGCTCGGCTACGGTGCCGATTTGGGCGGCGGCGCGGGAGTATAGAGTACGGTGCGGCATGATGGAACGGCCAGCGCGGACTCCTTCAAGCCGCTCGCCTGCACGTTTCTGGGGAGCGCCGACAGCCTCGCCGCCTGCCCGCCGGACGACGTGCCGGAGGTGGCCTTCGTCGGCCGCTCGAACGCCGGCAAGTCGAGCACGCTGAACCGCCTGGCCGGGCGCAAGGGCCTCGCCAGGGTAAGCAAGACGCCCGGTCGCACGCAGCTCATCAACTTCTTCGACGTGGCGGACGGCGGCCGCTTGGTGGACCTGCCCGGCTACGGCTACGCCCGCGCCTCGAAGGCCCGCCGCGAAGCCTGGGGCCGCGCCATCGACAGCTATCTGCACGAACGCCAAAACCTCGCCGCCATCGTGCTGGTGATGGACGCGCGCCACCCGCTGCAGCCATTCGATCGCGACATGATCGTCTGGTGCGAGGGCCGCACGATGCCACTCCTCGCGCTCCTCAACAAGGCGGACAAGCTCAAGCGCGGGGCTCAGGCGAAGGCGCTGGCGACGGTGCGCGCCGCGATGCCGCCGAACGGCGAGGCGGTGCTGTTCTCCGCCGTGAGCGGGCTCGGCAGCGCCGCGGTCTTGGCGACCGTGCGCAGCCGCCTCGCCGGCTAGGTCAGGCGTCGTCGGCCAGCTTTCTACTCCTGCCGCTCGAACCGATCCGCGTTCACCAGGAACGTGTTCCACGGCTGCGTCGGCTTGGTGCGGGCCGCGTCTTCGAACTGCCGCGCCAGTACCCAGAGCGTGTGCATCACCTCGCCTTCCACCCGGCCGGTGAAGTTGGAGATGGAGCTTAAGTCCTCGTCCCCGGTGCGGAAGTCGACCGCGAACGCCACGAGTTTGCCGTTGACGACGCCGCTCACCGGGTAACGCTTGCCCCGTGCCGCCCGTCCTTTGGCCGACATGAAGGTGCCGCTGAACCCGCCCTCGTCCACCGGCCCGATGCACAGCACGGAGCCGTTTTGGTTCACCCAATCGCCGCTCAGTTCCATTTTCGATCCTGCCTCGCATCGGCCTGCGGAAGCCCAGACTAACCCGCGCTGCCGAGCAGAAACAGTCGACTCGCCCTTGCCGAACCGCCGAAGAACCATGAAAATGCGGCATTCGCTCTCTAGATTTTCATGGTTGGATGATCCCGCGGCCTCGCCAGCTCCATCGTATCGACATGGCGCTAGCCCGTAGCGCTGCCGTGCTCCTCGCCGGGCCGCGGCAGTGCGGCAAGACGACACTCGCCCGCCAGATGCTTGCCCCCGACGCGCCCAGCTACTTCGATCTGGAGAACCCCGTCGACCTGCTCCGCCTCGAAGAGCCGATGACGGCTCTCGCGCCATTGCGGGGGCTGGTAGTCATCGACGAAGTGCAGCGCCGCCCGGATCTGTTCCCGGTGCTGCGCGTGCTGGCAGACCGGGAGGACAGCCCGGCGCGATTCCTCATTCTTGGCAGCGCATCCGGCGAACTCCTGCGCCAGACCTCGGAGAGCCTTGCCGGTCGCGTTGAACGCGTCGAACTTGGGGGCTTCGCCCTTACCGAGGTCGGTGCCGATGCCGCCAGCGCACTATGGCTGCGGGGCGGTTTGCCGCGATCCTTCACGGCCGTTGCCGAGGCCGACAGCGTCGCGTGGCGCGAGAACTTCATCCAAACTCTTCTCGAACGTGACTTCCCGCAATGGGGCGTGCGCGTGTCGGCGACCGCACTGCGTCGCTTCTGGACGATGCTCGGCCACTACCACGGGCGTACTTGGAATGCTGCCGCCTTGGCGCGTTCGCTGGCCGTCGACCCCACGACCACGCGCCGGTATCTGGATCTGCTGACCGACGCCTACATGGTTCGCCAGCTGACTCCGCACCTGGCGAATGTCGGCAAGCGGCAGGTCAGAGCGCCCAAGGTGTTCATCCGCGACTCCGGCCTGCTGCATCGCCTGCTCGGCATCGATGACGAGAACGCGCTCGTCAGCCACCCTGCAGTGGGCGCTTCTTGGGAAGGGTTCGTCATCGAGCAGCTGCTCGCCGCGCTGCGGCCTGCGAGCGCGGGTTTCTGGGCCACGCACCAAGGCGCCGAGATCGACTTGGTGGTGGAGACCGGCGGGCGTCGCTTCGGCGTTGAAGTCAAGCGCGCGGACGCGCCGGGCATGACGCGGTCCATCCACATGGCGCTGGCGGACCTCGACTTGGATGCGGTCGCTATTGTGTACCCCGGCACCAAACCCTATGCGCTCCATGATCGCGTCCGCGTCGTCCCTGTCCGGACGTTGGCCGCTGGGGATGGCGCGACGGGATTGGCTGACGCGCTGTGGCCGGCTGCGGGTGGTCGGTAAACTCGCACTGACCGTCGGCAGCAGCGAGGGCAGGAGGCCAGATGACGAAAGAGCTGCGGCGTTCGGTGGCCGGCCCTCTGCTTGTCGCCCTGTTGGCGCCCCTGCCCGCCTCCGCGACCGATGCGCCGTGCCAAGACCCCGACTACCGGCACGGCATCTCCTATGTCCTGCCGCTCAAGTACGGCCCGGACTTCCAGAACTTCGCCTACGCCAACCCCGACGCGCCCAAGGCCGGGCGTCTGCGGCTGCCGGTGATGGGCACCTTCGACAGCTTCAACAACATGCTGGAGAAGGGCCGCGTGGCGGCCGGCGTGGACTTCCTCGGCGCCAGCAATCTGCTCTTCGAGCGGCTCTTGGAGCCCACTGCGGACGAGCCGGCCAGCGCCTACGGTCGGCTGGCCGAGGGCGTGGCGGTGGACCAGGACGTCCGCTGGGTGGCGTTCAAACTGCGCGAAGGTGCCCGCTGGCACGATGGCGCGCCAGTGACTGTGGAGGATGTGGTGTTCTCCTTCGAGGCGTTCAAGGAACACGGCTCGGTGGCGCTCAAGACCGGTTTGACGGATTTGGACCGCGTCGAAGTGATCGCCGAGCGCGAAGTCTGCTTCGTCACGCGCACCGGGGCTGACACCAACCCCATCCTGCCGTTCGCCTACGGCGGCATGGCCATCCAGGCGAAGCACTACTGGGCGACGCGGGACATCTCCAAGACCACCACCGAACCGTCCCTCGGCGCCGGCCCCTACCGGTTGCGCGAGGTGGACTTCGGGCGCCGGCTCGTCTACGAACGCGTGCCGGACTACTGGGGCGCGGACATCCCCGTGAACCGCGGCCGCTACAACTTCGACACCGTGAAGTTCGACTACTTCCGCGACGAGAACGTGATGCTGGAGGCGCACAAGGGCGATGTCTTCGACCTGCGCGAAGAGACGGTCTCCAAGAACTGGACCACGCAGTACGACTTCCCCGCGGTCCAAGCGGGCATGTTCAAAGCGGAGCTGCGCTACATCACCCGTGTCTGGGGCCTGTGGTGGCCGGTGTTCTGGAACCTGGACCGCGAGCGCTTCCAGGACATCCGCGTGCGCGAAGCACTGTGGCTGCTGTACGACTTCCCCTACATCAACCGGGTGATCCTGTTCGGCTTCTACGACCACGGCGCGTCGTTCTTCCACAACTCGCCGATGGCCCAGAGCGGCCTGCCGAGCGAGGACGAACTCGCGCTCTTGGAACCATTCCGCGAGCAGCTCCCGGATCGCGTCTTCACCGAGCCGTACCAGACGCCGGCGTCGAGTGGTTTCGGTTTCGAGCGGGAGCGTTTCGATCGGGCGCTCAAACTGTTCGAGGAGGCGGGCTGGGTGCTGCGCGATGGCCGCTTGATCCACGCCGAAACCGGCGAGCGCTTCCGCGCGGACTTCGTCTTCGTCGCCGCCACGCTGCGTCGCGCCATGATGCCGTACATCGAGCGCCTCGAACGCATCGGCATCGAGACCACCGCTCGGGCGCCGGAGATTTCCCACTGGCAGCATCGCATGAGGACCGGCTCGTTCGACGGCGGCGCATACCTCTACATCCCAGACAACACGCCCGGCCTCGCCTTGCGCAACCGCTTCGGCAGCGCCGCCGCCGATCAACCCTATAGCCAGAACTGGGCGCGGGTGCGCGACCCCGTGCTGGACACCCTGATCGAGAAGGCCATCGCCGCCCGCACGGCGCGGGAACTCTACGCCGCCACCCGCGCCATCGACCGCGTGCTGCTGTGGAACTTCTACTTCATCCCCGGCATGGCCCAGCCCGGCTACCGCCTGGTGCATTGGGACAAGTTCGGCGAGGTGGACGGGGGACCGCTTTCTCGCGTACCGGCCATCGACGCGTGGTGGTGGGACGAAGAGAAGGCGGGACGCGTGGCGGCCTGGCTGCAGGCGACGGATGCACGATAGCCTCGGTGGAGCCTCGTGCGCGACCTGCGACGTACGCACGGCTGCCGAGGTACCGCCGCGCCAGGACTGTCGGCGAGTTGGCGGCATAGGGCAGGAGGCCGAGGCGACCGCAATGCGGCCCGACTGCCATCGGCGTATGCTCGCTTGTCACGCACGCAACTGAAGGCATGAAACATGGCCATCACGGTAACGCCGACCGACGCTACTCTGGGCGCAGTAGTCACCGATGTGGATCTCGAGGCTTTGGACGACGCCGCTTGGCGGGAGGTCCATGCCGCGTTCCTGGAACACGGGCTGCTGATCTTCCCCGGCCAGGGCCCCTCCGAGGAAGCCCAGGGCGCGTTCGCGCTGCGCTTCGGCAACATCGAGAAGCTCTCGCCAAAGCAGAACACGCCCACCGTGAGGTTCAGCAATCAGAAGCCGGACGGCAGCCTGGTGCAGCCGACCGAGGAGGGGTTCCGCCTGCTTAAGGGCAACGAAGGCTGGCACACCGACAGCACCTACATGCCGCTGGCCGCGAAGGCCGCCATGCTGATGGCGCTGGTCGTACCGCCGAGCGGCGGCGAGACCGAGTTCGCGGACATGCGCGCCGCCTACGACGCGCTGGACCGCGAGACACAGGAGCATTTGGAGGGCCTGTCCGCATACCACTCCCTGTACCACTCGCAAGCCAAGGCGGGCTTCACGCACAGGACCGACCACCGCTACGGCTTCCACGACAAGGGCGCGCCCCTGCGGCCCGTCATCAAGACGCACCCGGAGACCGGGCGCAAATCCATCTACACCGGGCGCCACGCCTACCGCATCCAAGGCATGGACGCCGCGGAGTCCGAAGCGCTGCTCGACAAGCTGATGGCCGACGCCTGCCAGCCGCCGCGCACCTACCTGCATCGCTGGGAAGTCGGCGATCTGGTGGTGTGGGACAACCGCTGCCTGATGCACCGCGCCCGGCCCTACGACACGCGCCATCCGCGCATGTTGCGGGCCTCGAGAATCGCCGGCGAGCCGGAGACGGAACTGGCGCCGACCTTCCGCGACCCGCGCGCCGAGGCCTTCAACCCGACGACGTCCAACGAATCCGCGCTGGCGACGGCTTAGGGCGGGCGCGGCATGGAACACCGGCAATTCGGCAATACGGACCTCTCCTGCTCGGCCGTCGGCTTCGGCACCTGGGAGATGGGCACCACGCAGTACGGCGAAATCGACACGGGCGACGCCGTGCGCGCCGTGCAGATGGCCATCGACCACGGCATCACGCTGTTCGACACCGCCGAGGTGTACGGGCCGTTCACTTCGGAGGAGCTGCTCGCCAAGGGTCTGGGGGCGCGGCGGCAGGAAGTCGTGGTGGTCACCAAGGTGGGCTTCGAGTACCGGGACGATCCCAATGCGCGCGGCCCGGCCGCGGTGGCGGGACGGAACGCCGGCGCCGCGCACATCACGGCCCATGCCGAGGACTGTCTGCGGCGGCTGCAGACGGACTACGTCGATCTGCTGCTGATCCACTGGCCGGACCACGAGACGCCGCATGAGGAGACGATCGGCGCCCTCGAAGACCTCAGGGCCGCGGGCAAGATCCGCCACTACGGCGTCTCCAACTACGACGTTGCCATGATGCGCGAGTGCGAACGGCACGGGCACCTGACGGCCAACCAGGTGGGCTATCACCTCTTCGACCGCCGCATGGAGGCGGAGGTGCTGCCCTACTGCCAGGAGGCCGGCATCGGCTACATGGCCTACGGCAGCCTCGGCTTCGGCCTGCTCACCGGCGCGTTCACGCCCGAGACGACCTTCGTCGATTGGGATTGGCGCAGCGGCGGCAAGGCGTTCGGCCTGCCGCTGTTTCAGGGCGAACACTTCCAAGCGGAACTGCGCGTGGTGGAGAAGCTCAAGGCGTTCGCTGCCGACCACGGCAAATCCGTCGCCCAGCTCGCCATCGCCTGGCTGCTCGGCAATCCGGCGGTGACGGTGGGGCTCGTCGGGATGCGCAACGAGGCCGAACTCGAGGAGAATGTCGCCGCCGCCGACTGGCGGCTCGACGACAGCCAGCGCCAGGCCATCGACGACATCTTCGCCGCCGAAGGCGTGCCGACCTACATCGACGCTCCCCAAGCCCGCTAGCCGCGCCGCGGAGGCGTCCGAGAGATGGTCGGCGGACGCATGGACCGGTACATCGCGGCGCATGTGCTGAAGGCCATCGCCGCGGTGCTCATCTGCCTGATGACCGTGGTGACCCTGTTCACCGTGCTCGACGAGCTGCGCGACATCACCCCCGGCTACACCACCCGTCACGCCCTCCTCTACATGCTCTACAGCAGCCCGCGACGACTCACGGAGCTCATGCCCTACGGGGTGTTCGTGGGAGCGCTCATCGGCCTCGGCGTGCTGGCGAGTTCCAGCGAACTCACCATCCTGCGCGCCGCCGGCGTCTCGGTCGCTCGCCTCTTCGCCAGCGCTGCGGCGCCGGCGCTAGCGCTGCTCGGCGTCAACCTTGCCGTGGCGGAGTTCGCGGCGCCCGGCGGCGAAGCGGCCGCCAGCACGCTGAAACTGGTGGTGCAGCGCGGCCAGGACGGCTATATCGACTCCGCCTACTGGTACCGGGAGGACGATCTCATCACCAGCATCGACGGCTACGGCGCGGATGGCGAACTGATCGGCATCCAGCAATTCCACGTGGACGGCCAGCGCCTGCTCGCGAGCCGCCGCGCCGAGCGGGCGATCTACGACGACGCGGCAGGGCACTGGCTGCTCGAGGACGTCAAGGAGACGCGGTTCGCCGAGGAAGGTGCCGTGGTGCGCGCGATGCCGAGCCTCGCGTGGCAAAGCGATGCCGACCCCACGCTGCTGAGCGCCAAAGTGCTGTTCGACCCCGCCAAGCTGTCGTTCGCGGATCTGCGCTTCCAGATCGGCTACCTGACCCGCGAGGGCCTTGACGCGGCGCGCTATCAGATCGCTTTCTGGAGCAAGGCGCTGCAGCCCGTCGCCGTGCTCGGCCTCGTGCTGCTGGCTCTGGGCTTCGTCGTCGGCCCGCTGCGCGAAGCCGGGCTCGGTGCGCGCCTGGCCGTCGGCATCGCCGTGGGCGTCGCCTTCAAGTACCTGATGGACCTGTTCGGGCCTGTCAGTGTGGTGTTCGGGATCGAGCCCTGGCTGGCGATGGCGATGCCGGTGGCGGCGTGCTGGCTAGTGGGCGCGATGCTGGCGCGGCGCGCGGCGTAGCCGGACTAGGCTGCGCCGCGCACCAAGACTTGCCAGCGCGGGTCAGCTCTGTGCGATCAGCGCCTTCCAGTCCGCGTCGTCGAAGAGGCCGACCTTGAACGCATCCAGATACTCGACCACCGAGAACGGCACCCGTTTGGTGTCGCCCACCGAGTTCCAGATGCGCAGCCAGTCGATGCTGTGGCGCAGCGGGATGGCGAGCGCCAGCGCTTCGCGTTCTTCGACGGACAGCGGCCGCACGGCGTGGTAGGCGCCGAGGATGCGTCTGACCAGGGTCGGGTGGTGGCCACCCTTGCCGGATCGCGTATCTGCTACTACGCCCCATTGCGACATCAGATGGGCGATGTCGAATACGAGGTAGTCGCGGTGCGCGGAGTCGAAGTCCAGCAAGGCGCTGATTCGACCGTTCGCGTCGGTCAGAACGCAGAACGGCGCCGGGCAGCCATGCACCACGCCGACCGGCAGGCGCGCCGCGTCGCAGAGCGTTCTGAGCCGCGCCGCGGCGGCGTCGATGCTCTGGACGATGGCACTGGCGCGGTCGCCCTCGCCGCCCATCTTGGCAATGTCCAGCATCGGCTTCCAGGATTGCAGGTTGGACAGCCATGCCGGCTCGCGGTACTCGAGATCCTGCAGGCCGATCGCGCAGACATGCACCTTGGCGATCAGCCCGGCCATGTCCGCCGCGGTTTCGGCGTAGGACTCCTTGAGCGTGGCCGGCAGGTAGTTCGGGCCCTCTTCGCCGGCGAGCTGCGTCAGCATGCACGCCGGGCGCCCGTCGATGACGAACCGCTCATCGGCTTTCGGGACGATGACGCGCGGCACCGGCAGGCCGGACGACGCGAGCGCCCCAGAGCCGGCCCCGCGCCTCGCGTCCGCTCGGCCCCGGCACCGTCTCCGGCCCAGCCACGCCGACCTCCCATGGAGCATGCGCCGCCGGTCGCTGCGCTTCCCTTTGGCGCTTGTTCCATGCGAGGCGCCGGTGCAGGGCCATCTCGGCGGCGGCGCCGGCCGGCGACGCGTCGTACCAGACGCGCAGTTCGGCCGGCTCGCCGTCCATCTCGATGCGATAGTTGTGGTTGTACGACGACTCGCGCACGGACGCGCAGGCCGCGACCTCGGCCGGGTGGCCGATGGCGTGCAGCGCCGCGGCGACCATGGCTGCGGTCAGCGCATCCGGCTGGGTTTTCTCGGCGACGCCCAGGAAGGACGACTCGGACTGGGGCGATTGGGGCGATTGCGACATGTCGGTTTCTCCGCTCGAGCGGAGGAGACGCGCGAGGGCAGCGGTATAGGATTCGCCGTTTCGCTTGGCATGGGCCCGAACGAGCCGCTTGAATCGTTTCCGCGCAGTCATCGGTCTCCGCCGCGGGTTCGATCCCCCAGCGATCACCACCCGAGGTGTTTGACCGTAAGACCTCGCTTCGAGGAACCGATCCCCCTTCGCCCGCTGTACCGGCCCGCTGGGGAGGCCGATCAAGGCTTGGCGCGAAGCTCGCCGTAGCCAATGCTTGCCCAGCCTTGGGCGCGTGTCAAGGCTGGATTCGGGCTCTAGCGCGGATCCAAACGCAGGAAGTGCCGCGGCGGGAACCCGGTGAGCAGGCGGAATACGAAGCCCGTTGGATTGTCCGCCGCCACCTGATCGCGTTCGGCACCCGCCACGGGAACCGCGGTGTACTCCGCGGCCGCGCCTTCGCGCGTCACCTGCACTTCGGGGTTGGCAAGCGCTCGCCGGTACCAGGCCCGAGGCCAGTGATTCACGGCGACGTAGAACTTGCCGTCGCTGGTCAGCCCCGACAGGACGCGGTCGTGCTTCTCGCCGTCGCCATCCGTCGTCGTGATGACCACCGTCCCCGGCGCCTCGGGCTGGAAATAGCCGAGCAGGGACTCGAACACGGTGACGATGCCGGCATAGACCAGCAAGACGATGACGATGATCTTGAGCGTTCTGTTCATGGCGACGGACCTCTCAGGGCGAATCGCGCCGAGACTAGCCCACTAGCCGCTCACAAACCATCCCGGCCAGGCACGTCCACGGCGGCGTAGTCGGGCTCCGGCAAGTCGAGCGCCGAAACACCTTCGTCGAGCCAGATTTCGAGGGTGTCGAGGAACCGGTGCCAGCCGGCCAGAACGGCGTTGGCGAAGGCCGCTCGCGTGCGCTTCTCGTCGAACCACAGAACGTCGGAGAAGACGAGAAGGCAGCCCTCGCCCTCGGCAGCGAGTTCCATGCGGATCGAGCCGATCTCGATCGTAGTCGGCGGGTCGAATGCGCTCAGCCTGCCCGACACATGCGCGGGGCCTTCGCACTCGTCGCCGAACCAGATGTCGAAGGGTGCCTCGGGCGACGGTTCGAAGCGCAGGCCCGGCACCCACACGGCGCGCTGAGCGGGTTCCGTGATCGCGCCCCAGACGCGGCTGACGGCGTGGCGCAGCGGGCGTTCGAAGCGGACGATGACGTGCCCGTCCGCTCGGGTTAGCACTTCGCCGTAGCTCTCCGAAGGGATGCGCTGACTATTGGACATGGCGGGCCTTCAGCTGACGCGCATGGCGCGGGCGAGTTCGGCCGAGTAGCCGCAGGTGGTCTCCTGCACTTCCGCCGACCAATCCCGCCACATGTTCTCTTGGGGAGGATCCATGCGGCAGCGGTCCAAGTCCGTGCGCGAGAAATCGTACAGCACGGCCTGGCGCATCACCGTCGAGTAGTTCCGCCCCGCCATGTGCGCCAGCCGGTGGTGCCAGAACACGATGTCGCCGCGTTCGCCCCAGCAATCCACCGGCGCGGTGTCCGCCATCACGCGCTCAAGTTCCTCAAGGTACGCCGGGCTGTGGACGATGCCCTTGTGGCTCGGCAGGTGTTCGTAGAAGGGGATTCGGGGCTGGTCGTACTGCATCTGGAACGTCGGATACAGTCGCCGATGCGACCGCGGCCATACCTTGAAGGCACCGCCGTCCGGCGGCACGTCGGCAAGCAGCCCGACGACGCCCAAGTGGAACGGATGGCCATCGGTATGGCCGCGATCCGGCTTGCGCGGCTGCCCGCGAACGACGGTCTCGAAGGGCCGCGTGCAATAGATGCCGCGAATGCCGTCGGTGATGGCAGGGTCCGTCGGCCCGCCCGGCCAAGCGGCACCGGCGCTGCCCATCGGCGTGCCATGCATCGCCGGTTCGGCCAACATGCCTTCGCCGAGAAGCTGCTCCGCGGCGGCGCGAACCTTGGAGTTGAAGGCCAGTTCGACCAAAAGCGGCTCGGTGCCGCATTCGCGCAGCTGCCACAGGTAGCCAGCGCGAATGTGCAGCGGATCGCGGCTTTCCTCCTCCTTCGGGAACGGGCCGACATGGGTGCGCGGATCATCCCGCCGCATTCCGCTGTCCGCCGGCAGCGCCCGCCAAAGCCTGTCAACCGCGCGCTCACAGAGTCCCGGGTCGAGCATGTCCTTCAGTAGCAGAAAGCCCACGTCTTTGAAGAAGGCGATCTGTTCGGATGTGAGTGGCCGCATCGGGCGACCGTACCACACCCCGCCAGCGTGCCGGCGCATCGCTACTAGAATGCACTGGCCGAATCACAGGGAGGGGCGACGATGGGCGATTGCCGCTACTGCGGAGAAGGCGCGGGGTTCCTGCGTCGTCAGCACCGGGCGTGCGCGGAGGCGTTCCGACAAGGCAAGGCCGGCATTCGCGACTTGGCGGCACGAGCGGCGCGACGGGATGCCTTCCGGGAGTCCGCATTGCTGAGCGACGCGCGGGAGATCGCGAGCCGCTCCTTTATGAGCGAGCTCGACCTTCGCGCCGCCATCGCCGCCGGTTGGCGTGAGGCCGTCAAGGAGAGTCTCAGCGACGGCGTGCTCGGCAAGGACGAGGAAGCGCGCCTGCGAGCGTTCCGCGATCGGATGGCGCTCGGCATGGCGGAGTCCGGGTCCATGGGCAGCGCCTTGGATGAAGCCGCCGCGGCAAGACTCGGCATTGAGGCCCGCACGGCCGCTCTCGCCGTCGACGATGGAACCAAGCTCGACGCCTTCGCTGCTGCGCTCGACGGATCCGCGATCGCGCCGAGCGCTCGGCGCAAGCTCTTGATCGGCGCTTGGGAATCCGCCGTGGAATCCTCCCTTGAGGATGGCTGCCTCTCCCTCGACGAGGAACAAGCGTTGGTGCGCTACCTGCACCGCTTCGAACTCGATGCGCGGGACGTCGACGCCAATCGCGCCCACCACATGCTGGTTCAAGGCGCGGTGATTCGCGAGGCCGCCGAGGGCATCGTGCCGGACCGTCTTGGCGAGGTGCGCGTGCCGTTCAATCTGATGAAGTCCGAGCAGCTCGTCTGGGTGATCGCCGATGTCGACTATCTGGAAGTGAGGATTCGGCGCGAACGGCGCGGCACGTCGCACGGCCTCAGCATCCGCGTCGCGAAGGGCGTCTACTACCGCCCCGGCATGTTCCGCAGCCGGCCCATCGAGTGGGAGGAGACCGTGCATGAGGACACGGGCCTGCTCGGGATCACCACCAAGCACGTCTACTTCCACGGTCGCCGCAAGCGCTTCCGCGTGCGCTACGACCGCATCGTCTCCTTCGATCCCTACGACGACGGCATCGGCATCATGCGCGATGCGCAAACGGCGCGGCCGCAGACGTTTCGCACCGGCGACGGCTGGTTCGTGTATAACTTGGTGACGAACCTCGCGAGTCGCTGACGGGCAAGCGGAAGGCAGGTAGTTGGGGTCATGAAGGCACGGTGGTCAATCATGTGCGCGGCAATGGTCGCTGCCGTGGCGCTGCTCGCAGATGCGCAAGAGCGGCCGGCAGCGACGATCACCGTGATGGGATTGGTCGTCGATGAGCATTCCGGGCTTCCACTTGCGGATTTCGCGGTAGCAGCGGGAGACGTAACCGGTTGGAAAGAGGTCTCGACGACAGGGCCGGACGGGCATTTCGTCCTCGACATTGAAAACGACGTTGGCGGTCTGCGGGTATCGGGAGCAGGCTACGCCATCTGGATGACGTCCGTCGATACCGAGGAGGATCGGCTCGACCTAGGCGTGATCGAGATCGGATTTGGCCGCGCGGTGTCCGGCAGGGTCTTCGACTCCGAGACGGGCGCACCGATTGTCGGCGCTCGCGTAGCGATCAAGAACAACACGGGCAAGATGGCAGCGCGAATGGGCCTGCATGCGAACGTCGCAGAGGCTGGCTCGGATGGTGTCTTCGAGTTGGATGGGCTTGCTGGGGGCGAGGTCGAACTTCTCGTAAACGCCGGGGGCTATCGAGCGAAGAAAGTTCTGGTGCCAAGCGATTGGAACGTTGCCGACATCGGGATGGGGCGCGGTTCGACGATCAGCGGCCGCCTGGTGGTCGAGGGAGTGCCGGTGGATGATGTGCGGGATGGTCGGCTTTGGGTGTGGGACTTGGACAACCAGACCGGGCTCGGACAGCCGTTCGAAGCGGATGGGACGTTCACGCTGACGAACGTGGCACCGGGGCGTTATCAGCTCCGCGCCGGAAGCGCCCAAGGAATGGCGACCCCTCGAGAGGTGCGCCTCGGCGATGACCAGCACATCGAGGGCATCGAGCTGGTCGTCCCGATTTCCGGGCGGGTTGCGGGTCGGATCACCGGACTTGCCCCAGCCGAGATCGCTGCGATCTCTGTGGTCGCCGAAGGCGATGCGCCAGTCGCGGGCCTCGGCCTGTCCGGCGGGCCACGCTTCGGGAATGGCGAGTTCGAGATTTCCGGCGTGCCGGATGGGCGCGTGAGATTGAGGGCATTGACCTCCTCGGGGCGCCAGCTCCATAGGGCTCTCGATGCGGGCGGCTCCCAGGACCGCGTCGTCGACTTCGAGTTTTCCGGGGGCGCAACGCTGCACGGCACCGTCACGTCTGGCGGACGAGCCGTCAGCGGCGTGGAGATCTTCGCTCAGCCACATGATGCGAATGCGGTGTCGGCATGGACCATGACCGACGCCAACGGCCGATACGAACTCGGTGGCCTCGATGAGGGCGAATACACCGTACGCACGCGAGGGCAGGTATTCGACCTGACGTTGGTCGGACAAGCCGTCGTCGACATCGCCCTCGGTCCGTTCAGCCTGCGCGGCACGGTCGAAGCCGACGGCCCGCTGCGCGATGTCAGGGTAGTGGTGACATCGACCTCGCTAGATCGCGGACGATTCCGGGCGATCGCGCACGCCGACAGCGCGGGCGCCTTTCGCTTGGATGGCTTGCCGGAAGGCCAATACAACGTCCGCGTGTCGCAGTCCGGATATGGAGAGCCGTCCCGCGATGTGTACGTGGCTTCCGTGGTCGACGATCTGCGATTGCACCTCGCGCGGGAGCGCCGCACCGACTGAGTGCGCGGCGCCTCCGCACCAGGGCGGCGCGGGGCACCAAGCGGGTTCGAGCCTAGCGGATCGCACCAGCCGTGCGCAGCCGCTCCGTCGTCTCCGCCGCGAGTCCCAACCCCGCAAGAATCCCGTCGCTGTCCTGCCCCGGGTCCGGCGCCGCGTGGTCGAAGCGTTCCGGGTGCGGGAAGCGGGACAGGTTGATGGGCGAGCGGATCAGGTTGAGATCGCCGAGTTCCTTGTGCGCGGCGGGTTTCGCCATGCCGAGGAAGCGCGCCTGGGGGTTCTCGTAGCCGGCGCGCACATCGTTCACCGGGCCGCAGGGCACGCCGGCGGCGTTCAGCTTCTCCACCACCTCGTCCACCGGCAGATGGGCGATCGCCTTCTCGATCTCGGCGTTCAGTTCTTCCTTGCATTGCCGGCGCTTCCTTGCGGAGTCGTAGCGCTCGTCCGCCAATAGCGCGTCGGCGCCCACTGCCGTGCAGAAGCCGCGCCACATGCGGTCGGAGGCGGCGGCGAGGTTCACCCGCCCGTTCCGGCAGCGGAAGGTGCCCATCGGCGTGGAGGTCGGGTGGTCGTTGCCCTGCTGGCCCGGCACGTCGCCGAGCATGGTGTAGCGAGCACCTTGGAAGTCCAGCTTGTTCAGCATGGCTTCCAGGAGCGAGGTATGCACCCACTGCCCTTCGCCCGTCTTCTCGCGATGCAGCAGGGCGAGCAGGATGCCTTGGCCGAGGAACATGCCGGCGGCGGTGTCGCTGATGGCGATGCCGACGCGCATGGGCCCGCGCCCCGGTTCACCGGTGATCGACATAAGTCCGCACATTCCCTGCACGATTTGATCGACGCCGGGCCGGGCGCTGTAGGGCCCTTCTTGGCCGAACCCTGAAATGCTCGCGTAGATGATCGATTCGTTGACGGCGCGCACGCTCTCGTAGTCCACCTTCAGGCGGTGCTTCACGTCGGCGCGGAAGTTCTCCACGATGATGTCCGCCTTGGCGGCGAGGTCCATGAACAGCGCATGGCCTTCCTCGTTCTTGAGGTCGATGCAGAGGCTGCGCTTGTTGCGGTGCAGGTTCTGCTCGTCCGGGCCGCGCCGGGCGCCCGTCATCGCGCCGCCCACCGCCGGCGGGGCTTCGATCTTGATCACGTCGGCGCCCCAGTCCGCCAGCAGGCGCACGGCGGTGGGGCCGGCGCGGGCGATGGTGAGATCGAGCACGGTCAAGCCGTTCAAAGGTCCGTTCATGGTGGTGTTTTCCGAAACAGGTTTGCTGGTGTTGGAGAGCCTAGGCGAGCTGACCTGGCGGCATTCGGCGCCGCTGCGGTGCGTCGTCTTGGCGGCGCTGATTCAGCTTTTCGATGATCGCGGCGTGGCGCTCCTTGGTAAGGTCGTAGCGCGTATAGCACCACAGGGCGATGATCGAGAAGCCGGCGACGATGGGGCCGTAGAGAAGACCGAGGTTGAAGAGCGTCTGGGCGGGGACATCCGCGGCGCTCTGGATCTCCGGGCCGCGCGGCCAGGAGATGATGTCGAGGCCGAAGCCGCCGATGAAGTTCCCGAAGCCGGCCGTCGCCTTGCTGGAAAACGCGATGGCGCCGAAGAAGATGCCTTCCTGGCGCACGCCCGACTCGTACTCGTGCTCGTCGGCGACATCCGCCATCATGGAGCCGAAGGCGATGAAGGCCTGCTGCAGGATCACGCCCTGGATGAAGCGGAACCCCAGCAGCGTATAGAAGAGCGCGTCGGTACCGTTCTCAGGGAACGTGTCGCCAAGGCGCAGCACCACGGGGATCACTTGGCAGATCGCCCAAACCGCGGTGCCGAGGATGACGCCGAACACCTTGCTGGTACGGCGCAGGAGCGGCGTAGTGAGGAAGACGCCGACCAGCAGCCCCGCCACGGACGCCATCACGAGACCCAGCATCTGCGCGCTGGTGAGCTCCCAGAAATACTCGAACATGTACAGGTCGAGTGCGCCGTTGACGCCGGCCATGATGAAAACGATCAGCACGCCGGAGAACAGCCATGTGAACGACCGGTTCGTGAACCCCTCCTTGAGGTCCAGGAAGAGCTGGGTGAGCGGGTTGCGTTTCGGCTTCGGGGCCGGTTCGGAGAGGAACGGCACCTCTTTCTGCGTGCCGAAGGCGGAATACCAGATGGTTACCAGCATCAACACCCCGGCGGTCAGGGCGAACGGCGTGTAGTTCTCGATGGCGAGCCGCCCGCCCCGGTCGTCGGCGAAGAAGTAGCCGAGGCCGAGCAGGTAGACCCCGGCAGTGCCCAGCGTGCCGAAGAACTGCCGATACGCCACCACCCGGGTGCGCTCGTCGAAGTTCTCGGTGAGTTCCGCGCCGAGTGCGAGATGCGGCACATGGTAGAGCGTCATCGCGCCGCGCGTCAGGATGGCGAATACGGTCAGCCACGCGAAAAGGCCCCACTCGCCGAGGCCCGCAGGCGGCGAGAAGAGGCCGAGGAAGGCGAGCGCCAGGGGCAGCGCCGAGGCGTACATGAAGGGATGCCGCCGCCCGAGCCGCGACTTCCAGTTGTCCGACAGCGAGCCGGCCAAGGGGTCGGTGACGGCATCGAACATCAGCGCGATGAAGAGCGCGAGCCCGGCCAGCGTGCCCGGCAGTCCCAGCACCTGGTTGTAGTAGAAGAGGATGAAGAACCCGAAGCCGGTGTTCTTGAGGCCCTCCGCGAACTGGCCGACGCCGAACGCCAGCTTGCTCGAGAACGGCACCAGGCGGTCTCTGGGGTTGGCGCTCGTCATCGTGCCAGCATAGCAATTCGCCTCGGGCCGTGGGTATACGACCACTGTGCTCTCGCACTGAGCGAGCCGCGCCGGGCCGGCGGCGCACTTGCGAGGTGGGCCGACGCGCCTCCTTGGCCGCGCGGCTAATGGATGGGGTCGAGGGGCTGGTTGAACTCAACGAGGAAGCCGTCGGCGTCGTAGAACCGGGTGACGTTGACCCGGATCGTGCTGGTGCCGTCGTAGGAGGGATACTCGGTGTAGGTGGGCCCGCTTATCACCTCGACGCCCTCGACTGCCTCGATCTTGGGCCAGCGCTCGTCCAACTCGGTGGTGTTGAAAAGCAGCACGGAGTTGCCAGGGGTGAAGCCCTCCTTGCGCACCGGCTTGGCGTGGACCGGATGCTGCGGTTCGCCATGCTCGTAGTCGACCAGCCCCAGAACGCCGATGAAGTCGTCCGTCGCCTTGAGGAAGACCAGGCGGATTTCCTGCTCGCGGTCTTCGCTGCGGTGCGGCCTGCGGATGATGTTGTCGTAGATGATCTCCATGCCGATCGCATCCCGGTAGAGCATGAGGGATCTTTCGATGTCGCGGACGATCAACGTCTGGCGGCGCAGCGTCAGCGGCTCGGGTTCGGCGGCGGGCTGCGTGCCCATGGACGCTTCGGCGTCCGGATCGCCCGCCGCTGCCGCGTCGGTCGAGGCGGTTTCCGCGCAGCCGGCGATCGCCGCGCACAGGCCCCAGATCAGCAGGCAAGGGAGCAGGCTCGCTCGAGTGGAGTCGACAGGTCTCATGGCGTTGGGTCCTCCGGTAGTGCTGTTGCCGAATCGCGGGCGCCTGTCGGCGAAGGCGCGGCACGGCCCTCCTGCAAGCAGTCGAACATGGCCCGCTCCATGATGAAGGCTCTGGCCTTGACGGGATCGGCCGCCTTGTCCATGAAGTCGCGCTGGCGGCGGCGCTGGACATCGGGATCGGTGGACTCCATCAGCGCTTTGTTGCTGATGGTGTGCTCTTGGATGAAGCGCACCGCGAGCGTGCGCCGTTCGCGATCGTAGCGCCCAAGACTCTGCTCGGCGTCGGCCCTGCCGCGCAGCACGGCCACCAGCTTGGCGCCGAGATTGCAGGCATCGTGGATGCCGCCGTTCATGCCCATGCCGCCGAGCGGATTGTTGATGTGGCAGGCATCGCCGATCAGCGCTACGCGGCCCTTGTAGTAGGTCTGCGCTACGCGCTGATGCACGTCGTAGATGGAGCGATGGCGGATCTCGTAGTCCCCCTGCTTGTCGTGCAGCCGATGCAGCCGCTCCTGCAGCCACGCATCGCCGAGGTAGATCGATGCATCCGGCTCGTCGGGGTTGGTGGGCCACAGCACCCGCCACAGCTTGTCCGTGCGCAGCACCACGCACCACTCTTCGGGATCGGCGATGTAGTTCACGTAGGAAAGATCGTCCAGGACATCGTCGAGCGGGAACGGCGTCGATGCGACGACGAACTTCTCATCGTAGGTGAACCCGGCGAAGTCGATCCCCGCCGCCTTGCGCACATTGCTCGAGGCGCCGTCCGCGCCGATCAGATAGCTGCCGCGAATCTCATCGGTGCCGCCGGGCACGGCGACCGCGGCCGTCACGCCATCCCCATCCTGGCGAAACCCGACGACCTCGTGCTGGTAGCGCAGCTCGGCATGGGGAAGGCCTTGCAGCACGCGGGCGATCAGCCGCGTCAGCTCGTACTGTTCGAGCTGCAGCCGGTACGGAAACAGCGTCTCGTCGCCGATCAGCGACATGTCGAACTCCGCCACCTCGCCGGTACGCCGATCGCGGTACTGATAGCGATCCACGATCAGTCCCTTGGCGATCATCGGGGCCGCGACGCCGAGTTCGTTCAGCATCTCCAAAGTCGGCGGATGGAAGGTGGATGCGCGCAGGTCCATGGGCAGGGATGCCTCCCGCTCCAAGACGACGACGGGAATGTTTTGGCGGGCGAGCTGCAACGCCAGAACGGCGCCGGTGGGGCCGCAGCCAGCGACGATCACCGGGGGCCCGTCCATGCCGATCAGGCTGCGATCCGCGGCAGCAGACCTTGCACTTCCCGCAGCGACAGCACGTCGCCGTATTTGGCATCGATATCGAACAGGTTCGCGTTGTGCGCGTCGGGGTTTCGGTCACCCACCGCCTCGCGCGGCACCGCCACCCGATAGTCGTGCTGCAAGCCGTCCACCACCGTGGCGCGCACGCAGCCGCTGGTGGTGAGGCCCGTGACCACCAGCGAGTCCGCTTTCGCCGCGGCCAGCCGCTCGGCCAGATCGGTGCCGAAGAAGCCGCTCGCCCCCTGCTTTTCGAGCACCGGTTCGCCAGCGCGGGGCGCGAGCGCGGGATCGACCTCAACCCAGCGCGAGCCCGGCTCGAGCAGGTTCAGGGCTTCGATGCGGCGGCGGAATACCCGCGCCTGGGCCGCGCGGCGGTACACCACCGTGGTGAAGAAGATGGGCAGGCCGCGCTCGCGGAAAGCGTCGAGCAGTTCGGCGTTGGCAGCGATCACCGTCGGGCAATGCGTCCCGAGGGCGCAGGCCGGATCGGTAAAGCCGTTGATGAGATCCACGAGAACCAGTGCCGGACGCTGCCCCAATCCCAGCCGCTTGCGTTGCAGATCCACGGCAGCAACTTCCGCCTACTGCCGCAGCGCGTCGAACGAGGTCTGCGCGGAGCCTTCGACGAGCAACTGCGCGGTTTCCAAGCGGCCGCGTTCGGCGGGGAACGCCTGCACCAACCCCATGGCGACATCGCGCAGCGCCCGCGAGAACGGCGTCCCGAACAGGGTGCCCGCCGTGCCAGCGAGCTTCAGCGCGTGCTGGGTCACCTTGAAACTGTGTTCCGCCACCTGGCCCTTGCAGGTGCGCCAGAACGGCATCACTTCCTCTTGCGCAACGATGGGCGGCTCGGCGGTTTCGATGTCGATCATGCGCCGCGCCCACAGCAGCGCGGTGTTGAAATCCGCGTACATGTCGCCGATGAGCTGTCGCTGATAGGGGCCGGTGCCGAGCGGACGTCCGGTGTCCTGGAACTTGCGTTCCCGCATGTTGCGCAACGCGGTGCGATAGACCGCAAAGGCGCCGCCCAGATAGATGCACGAAGCGGCGACCTGATTGCCGACGAAGCCGGTGCGGCTCTGCGAGCACATCTTCACGAACGAACCGGGCAGGGCAAGGGCGTCCTGGTCGGCGACGAAGACGCTGTCGAGCACCAGCCCTTCGGTGGCGGTTCCCCTCATGCCGAGAGCGTTCCAGTCGATGCGGCCGCGCGTGCCGGGCGCCCCCCGGTCCACCATGAACGTACACAGGCCGCTGGCATCGTCGATGCCGGCCAGGCTCGCCGTCACGAGGTACTTGTCCGCGATGCCCGTGGCGCAGCCGAAAGATTTGACGCCGTTCAGCTCCCAGCCGCCATCGACCCGGGACGCCCGGGTGGTGATGGTGATGGCGGCGGCTTCGGATTTCACGGACTCGCTCGCGAAATTGGCGAGCCACTTGCCGTCCCGGCCCATCGTGTAGAGGACCTTGTCGGCGAAGGCCCGCACGATCGGCGCTTCTTCGTCGCTGTAGAGCCCGGCGTCGATGGCCTGAAGCGACAGGTTGCCGCGCGAGGCGGACGTCAGGTGGAAGAAGTAGGCCAGCGCCGTAGACGGACAGACCGTGCCGATGGCGAAGCTGGCGCCCGCCCACTCTCTGAGCCCGCCGCCGAGGCCGCCGTATTCCTTGGGCACGACCAAACCGAGCAGGCCCGCCGCGCCGAGGATGCGCACGTTCTCGGTCGCCAAGTAGCTCTCCGCATCCATGTCGGCGGAGCGCTCGGCGAGCGCTGGAAGCACCGCCTCGACGCGCTCCAGGATCGCTCGCTCAGCCGCGCTGGGATTCTCGATCAGGTATTCCGCCGTCAGCCTATCCACCGTACCCCTCCAGCTTCCTCATGAATCGTCGACGGTGCGCAGCATCGCGATCTGCTTCTCGGCGGCATCCCGGCCCACCAGCGGCGTGATCTGGTCCCAGACCTTGTCCACTTCCCGGTTGAAGATGATCGCCTTGTTGCGCCGGTCCCGGTCGATCAGCGCGGCTTGGTCGATGCCTTCGAGAGCATCGTCCGGGACGCCTTCGTCGAGCAATCGAAACCAGTGCCCGAGATAGTGCTCCACCAACCCGTCGATGCCGGCGAAGGCCTCCCGCGTCGCTCGCTTGGCCAGCATCCAAGGCGACATGATCGCGTACTGGCGCGGGCTCAGATGCGCCCTCGTGAATCCTTCCATGGCCTCGCCGCGCTCATAGGCCTCGGTCAGCGGCGCGAAGCACAGGTCCATATAGGCCAGCCGCGCGCCGAGGTCGACGCGGGGAATCAGGTCCAGATGGAAAGCGTAGTGATCGCCGGCGCGCACGGAATCCAAGGTGAAATGCGGCACCGCGCTAGCAGGCGGCGCGAAGGCGAACAGCATGTGCGAGTCGAGTTGGATGGGCGGCACGACGATATTCGACGTCACCACTTGGAACAGCGGGGCGCCGCGGAAGACGCGCATCTGGCCGACGCCGCCCCGATGGAAAGGCGCTTGGCTTTGCAGCGGCAGCCAAGGTCCGCCGTCTTCGCCGGCGACTTCGGCCAGTGCGAACCGGTCGACGATTCGGTCGAGCGTTCTCTCCCAAAGCGCGTGCGGCAGGGACGTCTCGGTCTCACTCATGCAGCAGTCCTCTCTCGGCAAATGGGATCGAGCAGTCGCCAAGGGCGTCCGGCCAGCAGATCCGTGCCGAGCGACACCACCTTGTTCTCCGCCCAACGCGGATGGACGACCACGTGCGTGATGCCGGGCCGCGCCGGCGCCGCGGTCTTGGGCGGCTGCGACAGCCAACCGTCGAACGGGCGCTCTTCCCAGCGCGTGCGCAGCGTGAAATCCTTGGGCAGCGAAGTCGCGAAACTCGTCCCGAAGTCGCCCGGCTGAGCGGCCACCAGCAGGTTGATGCGGTTTTCCGCCGAGCGCTCGAGCAGCCCGGTCTGCATCTCCCAGCATTCCAGCGGCAAGGCCGGCACCACCACCGTGTCCGCCCCCGCCAAGGCCGCCAGGCGGAACGACTCCGGGATGCAGGCATCGTCCGAGTTCAGCACGGCGACCCGGGCGAAGCCGAGGTCCGCGATGGCTACGGCATCGTCCAGCGCCGACCATGCATAGCGCGCGCTCTCGTGCAATAGTCCTTGGCGCAGCACCAGCCCGTCCGCGCCGATCAGCGCGCCGCAGATCTGCGCCGGCGCGCCATGTGCCAGGGTCGTCGCCACGTAGCCGCCGCCCGTGCAGGCGAGCGCGAGTCGGTCGATCAGCGGCAGGCACTGCCGGGCCGCAGCGGCGGGATCGAGCACTTGCTGGTCCGCCAGCATGAACAATGGCGGCAGGGCGACGAGCTGCGCACCGGCGTCGAAGGCGCGAGCGACTTGGTCGAGCGCCGTCGCCACCGCTTCGGGCCCCGTCCGGGGCAGTTGGATCAGCGCAGCGCAGAGGGCCTCGGCGCCCCCGCAAGGAACCTTCTGCCCGACCGGATCCTTCCCCAGCGACGCATATAGACGGGGTCGGCGCCAGGCGAAGATGTCGCTGCCGTCCGGTCGCCGTTTGCGGTCGGCGGCGACCAGATCGATGTCCGCATGGACCACGTCCTCCCCGTCGGCGGACGCCTTGGCGAGCACGGTTCCATCCGGTGCCACGATCTGACTCTCGCCGGCACCCATCAGGAACCGCTGCGGAATGCCCGTCGCCGCGGCAACCGCAGCCAGCTTGGCTCGCGGGATGAGCGGTCCCACCTTGTTGGCGGCGGCGACGAATACCTTGTTCTCGGCTGCTCGAACCGGCACATGCAGTGCGCCCTCGTCCAGCGCAAAGGAATTGAGGCTGTTGCACAGGAGCTGGGCGCCGCGCAGGGCGAGGCAGCGCGGCGTCTCGTTGATTACCCCGTCCATGCAAGCATAGAGGCCGACGCGGCCGAACGGCGTGTCGACCACCGGGCCGGGCTGCCGAGCCGCGCTGAGGTGGTCGTTCTCGTGGCCCATCAGCACCTGCTTGTCGTTGGCGGCGCTGAGCCGGCCCTCGGCGTCGTAGAGAATGCTGGTGCCCGTGCAGCGCGAATCGTCGCGGCGCAGCGTGCAGTTGACGACCACCCAGGCGCGCATGGCCCGGGCCTTGGCCGCGATGCGGCGCAGAAAGTCGCCGTCCAGTTCCACGGCCACCTCGAAGCAGTGCTCGCCGTTTTCGTACCAGGACGGGTGGTTGCAGAACTCCGGCAGCACGACGAGGTCCGGCTGCGCCGCCGCTGCTCGATCGAGCATGCCCAGGCACGTCCCAAGGTTGTCCTCGACAGCCGGGCCGACACCGAACTGCGCGACCGCGACTCGCATCAAAGACCTCGGCCCGGGCAGGCGCAACAGGCGCCCGTGGCATCGGGGCGCCTGTTGGGCAGTCGTGCGGCCCGGATTGCCGACCCTTGACCCACCGAGCTGTCCTCTGCACGAACGTTTGCCCAAAAGTACTATTGTTGTATCTTTAGATCAAACGTGGCGTCCGGGGGATGCGCCATGGAAGACTACGGCTTGGGCTTGGCCCTCTTCGACTACCTGCCGGTGCTGCTTTCCGTGGTCGGCCTGTACATGCTCGCGAACTTTCTGGCGACGGCGCTGCCGGATGCCCGGGCGCTGCTGCTGTTCGGCTTCGCGCTGGTCGCGGTCGGCGGCCTCTGCAAGGCGACGTGGAAGCTGATCTGGGTGCTCGCCGAAGTCGACCTGGTCGTTCTCGACTCGCTGCTCTTCATCTGCATGGCGCCCGGCATGGTGCTGCTGGCGATGCATACCGCGGTGGCAGGCGCGCTTTGGCGCGGCGGCGCGAGGGCGCTGAATCCGAGCCAGGCCAGTCTGTTCATCATCGTCCCTGTGATGGCTGCCGCCATCGTGCTGGCGGTTGTTCGACCGGAGGGAAGGGCCTGGTTGTTTTTGCTGCTGTACGCCTCGGCGCTCGCCAATGTCGCCATGAGCGTGCTGCTGATACGACTGAGCTGGGGATGGCAACAGCGGCTCACCGCGTCCATCTTCCTGCTGAGCATGCTGCTCACCCTGTCCTTGAGTTGGCTGGCGCGCTTCGCGGCCGGCTCGCTGCCGCTGCAATGGCTCGCTGAGAGCATCAACCTGCTCGCCACCGGCAGCTTCGCCGTGGCCGTGTGGCGATTGCGCTCATTCGGCGTCGGCAGGCGAAAGGCGCGCACCGACACGGGTCGCTCCGCGGGACTTGCCGATGCATCCTTCACAAACCAAACGGCCTGATGCCATGAACGCAGACGAACGCAAATTCCTCGGCCTCAAGCTGTCGGGGCATACCCGCCCCTTCAACATGGTCACCTTCTACTGGGCGTCCCTGACCGGGATCCTGCTGCAGACCTTCGTGCCGCAGATGCAGCCGTATCTCTTGACCGAGTTCCTGCGCATCCCGGAAGGCGAACAGGGCGTGGTGAGCGGCAACCTGTCGTTCTGGGGCGAAGTGGTCATCATCGCCATGGTCGGCGTCTGGGGCACGCTGTCCGATCGCATCGGGCGGCGCCCGGTAATGGCGCTCGGCTACCTCATCATGTCGGGCGGGGTGCTCGGATTTCCGCACGCCACCACCTACGAAGGCCTGCTGCTCGTGAGGCTGGCATTCGCCGCCGGCGCCGCGGCGTACAGCGTCATGCTGGTGACCCTGATCGCCGACTACGTAAGCGACGACAGCCGCGGTCGGGCGACGGGGTACATGGGGGTCTTCAACGGGCTCGGCGCCCTGATCACCGTCATGCTCGTGCTGCGCCTGCCGAAGATATTCCAAGACTCGGGGCAGACGCCCATCGACGCCGGCTTCTCCACCTACTGGATCATCGGCGGGCTGACGCTCTTCACCGCCGTCCTGATGTGGTTCGGGCTGCGCGCCAGGGAGATGCAGCCGCAGGAGAAGCAGAAGCCGTTGCTGCAGCAGGCCCGGGAGGGCCTGCTGGCGGCACGCGACCACGGCATCGCGCTGGCCTACGGCGCTTCCTTCGTGGCGCGCGGCAACCTCGCGATCGTCGGCACTTTCTTCACCCTGTGGCTCGCCAACTACGGCACGATGGAGATGGGCATCAGTCGCGCCGATGCGATGGCGAGAGCCGGCATCGTCATCGCCATCGCGCAGTCGGCGGCGCTTTTCAGCGCTCCGCTGTTCGGGATTCTCACGGACAAGATCAATCGCGTCACCGCCTTGAACATCACCTTGCTGCTCGCCTTCCTCGGCTACGGCGGCACTTGGCTGGTAACCGATCCGTTCGGCATCGGCATGATCCTCTGCGCGGTACTGATCGGCATGTCGGAGGTGGGCTGCATCATCACCAGTTCGGTGCTGATCGCGCAGCAGTCGCCGGAGCGCGTGCGCGGCGCAGTGATCGGCATGTTCAACTTGAGCGGCGCGGTCGGCATCATGGTGGCTAGCAAGGTGGGCGGCATCCTGTTCGACGGCTGGCGCGAGGCGGCGCCCTTCATCCTGTTCGGCCTGTTCGCCCTGGTCGTCCTGATCTGGGGGCTTTCGGTGCGCGGCAAGGTCAAGCCGCTCGAAGAGAATGAGACGACGCAGTGATGGGATAGCGCCAGTGAGAGTACGCCAGTGAGAGTGGTCGTCGGCATCAGCGGCGCTTCGGGGGTGATCTACGGAATCCGCGCCCTGCAATGCTTGCGGCAAATGGACGGCATGGAGACCCACCTCGTGCTGTCGGACGGCGCCAGAACCAACATCGCGGTGGAAACGGATTGCGATGCGCGGCAGGTGGCGAAGCTTGCGGACGTCGTTCATCGCAACGACAACCTGGCGGCCAGCATCGCCAGCGGCTCGCACCCCATGGATGCCATGATGGTGATCCCGTGCAGCATCAAGTCGCTTTCCGGGATCGCCAACGCCTACGCGGACAACCTGCTGACGCGCGCCGCGGACGTCATGCTCAAGGAGCGGCGACCGCTGGTGCTGGTGGTGCGCGAGACGCCGCTGCATCGGGGCCATCTGGAGCTGATGATGCGGGCCGCGGACAGCGGCGCCAGCATTCTGCCGCCGGTGCCCGCCTTCTACCACAAGCCGAAATCCATCGACGATCTGGTCGACCATACGGTGGGCAAGGTCTTCGATCTGCTCGGCATCGCCCACAGCCTGTACCGACGCTGGGGCGAGCCGGCCCGCGTCGAGCACGGTTCCAACCGCCTGGAATGACCTCGAGGGGGCGCGGCCATGGACTATTTCCTGCTCCTGAAGTACGTACACATCGTCGCCTTCGTCTATTGGCTCGGCGGCGATCTCGGCACCTTCCTCGCGAGTCGCTACGTCGTCGATCGAAACATCGGCATCGAAGCGCGGCGCATCGCCTTGAAGATCATGATGGCCTGCGACCAGGGTCCGAGATTGGCGATGCCGGTGACCTTCGTGGTGGGCTATCAGATGGCCGTGGCGCTTAGCCTGCTGGTGTCGCCCGCTTGGCTGACCGCGGCGGTGTGGGTGGTGGGCCTCGCCTGGTTCGCCAACGTGCTGATCCTGCATCGCTACGAGGGCAGGCCGTTCGCGCGGCGTCTGGCGGCGGTGGACTTCCGCTTTCGCCTGGTCGTCATCGCGCTGTTGATCGCCGCCGCCGGCTACGGCCTGCTCGGCGCAGGCTATCTGGCGGATGATCGGATCGGCTGGAAGATCCTCGTATTCGCCGTGCTGATGGGCTGCGGCGTCATGATCCGATTGCATCTGAAGCCGTTCGTCCCCGCCTTCGCTTCGCTGGTCGCCAATGGGCCGGACGATGCGTGCAACGATGCGGTGGAGGAGTCCGTGCGCCGCTGCCGGCCCTACGTCGCCGGCATCTGGCTCGGCCTGTTCGTCAACGCCGCGCTCGGCGTTCGCCTGCTGTGAGCCTGCCCTCGGCATTGGTCGCGCGTCTGGAACGGCTGCTCGATCCTGCCGACTTGCTCATGGACGACGAATCCCGCGTCTTCTACGCGCAGGATGTGTTCACCCGGTCGCTGCCCGCCGGCGCGGTGATTCGGCCCCGGGATGCGCGCCAGTTGAGCCGGGCGGTGGCGGCGATTACCGCCGCCGGGCTGGCGGTGATCGGCCGCGGCGGCGGCATGTCCTATACGTCCGGCTTCGTTCCCGTGGAACCGGACAGCGTCATCGTCGATACCTCGGCGATGAACCGGGTTCTGGAAGTCAACCGCGAGGACATGTATGTCACCGCCGAAGCCGGCTGCACCTGGGCCGGCCTCGCCGAAGCGTTGCGCGGAACCGGGCTGCGAACGCCTTTTCGCGGCCCGCTCTCCGGCCTCCGCGCCACGGTGGGCGGCAGCGTTTCCCAGAACAGCGTCTACTGGGGCGCGGGTCTCTTCGGCGCATCCGCGGACTCCGTCGTCTCCATCGAAGTGGTGCTCGCCGACGGTCGCGTGCTGAATACCGGCGCCGCGTCCCAAGCCTTCGGTACGCCGTTCTTTCGGCATTTCGGCCCGGATCTGACAGGCCTGTTCACCTGCGACAGCGGCGCTCTCGGCATCAAGTCGGCCGTCACGTTGCGCCTGGTCGCCGAACGTCCCGCCGTGCGCCACCTGTCCTTCGACTTCGCAGGCTATCGGCAGCAGATGGCCGCCATGAGCGACATCGCCCGGGCCGGCCTAGCGGCGCAGATGTTCGGCACGGATCCGAATCTGGCGCGGGTCCGGGCAAGGCGCGAAAGCGTATTGCAGGACGTCAAGGCGCTCGGCCGACTGGTGCGGTCCAAGCGATCGCTGCTCGAGGCCGTGACGGAGGGCGCCCGGGCGGCCGCGGCCGGACGCCGGGCGATCGGCGACGTGCGCTATCCCGTGCATGCCAACGTCGAAGAGCCGAGCGATGCCGCCGCGGATTGGTGCATCCGCGAGGCGGAAGGCATCTGCCGCGGCCACGGCGGCGAGAAGATCGCCAGCACCGTGCCGCAGATGCTGCATGCCAGCCCCTTCAATCCGCTGACCAACATGGTCGGCCCGGACGGCGAGCGCTGGGTGCCGATCCACGCCTTGGCGCCGCATTCGAAGGCCGTCGCCTGCGTCGAAGCGGCCGCGGGCTTGTTCCGGCAACACGCCGACGAGCTCGCCGCGGGCGGCGTGGTGACCGGGTTTCTGACCACCACGGTGTCCAGCAACTGCTTCTTCATCGAGCCGCTGTTCTTCTGGCCCGACAGCCTAAACGAATTGCACCGCGCCACGGTGGGCGAAGCGGCCCTGGCGCGGCAACGCGGCTTCCCTGCGAACCCGGCGGTTCGCTCGCTGGTGGCGGAGCTGCGTTCCGAGCTCGCCTGCCGCTACGCCGACCTCGGCGTCTCGCACCTGCAGCTCGGCAAGGAATACCACTACTTCGACAAACTCGGCCGCGCCGCGGCCAACACCGTGGCCGGTATCAAGCGGATTCTGGACCCCGGCTGCCGGATGAATCCCGGCGCCCTGGGCCTGTGGCCGGCCGCCGAACAGGGAGCAACCAATGAGCACGCGTGAACAAGCCGCCAAGATCACCGGACCGTTCGATTCCATGCGCGAATACGCCGACGCGCTCGAGCGTAACGGCCATTTGCTGCGCATCGCCGAGATGGACCAGGACGCCTACGAATCGACCGGATTCGCGTATCGGCTGATGGATCTGATCGGCTTCAACTACGCGCCGGCCTTTCTCATCGAGAACATCACCATGCGCGGCCGACGCTACGAGACGCCGGTCATCGGCAATGTCTACGGGCCGCTGATCTCGGAGGCCATGGGACTCGGCGTGGAGACGCTTAGCGACGACCACGATGCAATGTACGAGGCAGCCATTGCCGCGGTCATGGCCAAGGGCGGCCCGCGCGGATGGCAACCGATACCGCCCCGGGAGATCGAGTCCGCGGCCGCGCCGGTGAAGCAGATCGTCAAACGCGGCGACGAGATCGATCTGTTCGACTTTCCCTGGGTGCAGAACAATCCCGCCGACGCCGGTCAGTACATCAGCATGGGGTCGCTGATCACGGAAGACGCCGAACTCGGCCGCAACGTCGGCACCTACCGCTTCCAGGTCAAGGCCGAACGCCGCTTGGGCGTGAACCCGGAGATGGGACAGCACGGCTGGAACTATCTCATGGCCCTGAAGCGGCGCGGCGAGAAGAGCGCGTTCGCGGCGATCGCGGTCGGCACGGACCCGATCACGTTCGCCATGAGTTCGTCGAAGTTCGCGCCGATGCAGGGCCAGGACGAACTCGGCTACGCCGGCTGCCTGCGCGGCAAGCCTGTCGAAGTGGTGAAGGCGCAGGACAGCGATATTCTGGTGCCGGCCCATGCCGAGATGGTGATCGAGGGAGAGATTCCGCTCGACGACATGGAACCCGAAGGCCCCTACGGCGAACTCTACGGGTTCATGGGCGCGCGCAAGGAAAGGAACTTCTACATGAACGTCCAGACCGTCACGCATCGCCCGGACCCTTGGGTGCCGAACTGCTATTGCGGCATCACCCGGGGTTTCTACACGGCGCCTCTCGAAGCGTCGGCCATCGCCCGCTTCCGCATGACGGTGCCGGGGATCCTCGATGTCCACATTCCGAACGATGCCCTGGGCGTGGTGATCGTCTCCATCGACAAGACCAGGCCGGGCCAGGCCATGGCCGCGGGGCAGATCATCAGCGGCATGCTGAGCATCGCCAAGGTGCTGATCTTCGTCGACAAGGATGTCCCCATCCGCAACCAGCGCCAGGTCATCGCGGCGCTCGGCGCGCGCTGGCAGCCGCATCCCGCCAGCCTGGTCATCCCGCAGACGCAATCCCAGCCTCTGGATCCTTCCGGGGGCGGCAAATTCGTGACCTCGAAGATCATCATCGACGCGACGCGGCAACTGCCGGAGGAAGGCGGCCCGGCGAACTGGCCGCCGCTCAACCGCGAACTGTTGCGGGAGGCGCTTCCGGATCTCTTCGAGCGCGTGGATGCAAAATGGGATGAGTGGATCGGGGACTACCGCCGGGTCTGAGGACCATGCGCGGACGGAAAGGCAAGGGAATGAGGAGGCAAGCCAATGAACGCAACTGAAACCACCGGCGGAACCGGGCGCTACTTGATGATCAACCTCGCCGCGGGGGTGCGGGCGCTGCACATGAGCACGTTCTATCTGGCGTGCTTCATCGGCATCATGCTGACGACCTTCATTCCGCAGATGCAGCCGTATCTCTTGACCGAGGCGCTCGGCCTGCCGCAGGCGGAGCACGGCGCGATCAGCGGCAGCCTGAGCCTCTGGGGCGAGGTCGCGATCGTCGTTGCCGTGCTGTTCTGGGGCCCGCTCTCGGACAAGATCGGCAGACGGCCCGTAATGACGGCGGCATTCGTGCTGTCCGCCGTGAGCCTCCTGATGTACCCGCGCATGGAGAGCTACGCGGGACTGCTGCTGGCGCGCATCGTCTTCGCAGTCGGCATCGCCGCCTACAGTTGCATGGCCATCACGCTCATCGCCGACTACGCCCAGGAGGATTCCCGCGGCAAGGCCACCGGCCTGCACAGCCTGATGAATGCGCTCGGCGCGCTGCTGACGGTATTCCTGCTGCTGCGCCTGCCGGCCATGCTGCAAGGCGCGGGCATGGACTCCATGGAAGCGGGCATCAACAGCTACAACATCGTCTGCGCCGTAGTCGTGGTTACCGGGCTGTGCATGTGGCTGGGCCTCAAGTCCAGCGAACGTCCGCCGCAGGAGTCAACGCCGGGGTTTCTGACGCTGCTACGGGAGGGTCTCGCGGCGGCCAAGCATCCGCCGATCGCGCTCGCCTACGGTGCCGCCTTCGTCGCCCGCGGCAACTTGGCGATCGTCGGTACGTTCATGTCCCTGTGGCTGGCCAACTACGGCACCTTCGAGATGGACATGACGCGGGCCGACGCCATGGCCCGGGCCGGCCTCGTGCTCGGCGTCACCAATCTCGCCGTGCTGATCGCGGCGCCGATTTTCGGCGTGCTGACCGACCGCATCAACTACGTCACGGCGCTGATGATCGCCCTCGCCTTCGCGGCGGTGGGCTACGGCAGCACTTGGCTGATCGACAATCCGCTCGGCAGCGCCATGCTCATCTGCGCGGCGGTGATCGGCATCGGCGAAGTCGCCTGCATCGTCACCAGCGGCGTGGTCATCGCCCAGGAGTCGCCGGAGCGCATCCGCGGATCGGTGATCGGTTTCTTCAACCTGGCCGGGGCGTTCGGCATCATGGTCGCGGCGAAGCTCGGCGGCATGCTGTTCGACGGTTGGCGCGAGGCCGCGCCGTTCATCATCTTCGCGGCTTTGGCGGTGCTGGTGCTGCTGTGGGCGGGCGTCGTGCGCGCGCGAATGCCGGCGGCGGGCGCTGAGGACTGACCTCGCCCGATCCTCGCGGACTGCCGCTGCCGGATAGGCGGCGGTCAGTGTTCCGCCAGCAATGAGCCGAAACCGCGCAGCCGATCCGGGATGCCGTTGTTGCGCAGCGCGTGCCAGAAGGTCACCGCGTTGATCGCCAGCACCGGCTTGCCGAGTTCGCGTTCGAGCTGCGCGGCCAGCTCCACGAAATACAGATTGGTGCCCGCCTGCAGGATGAGGTCGACATCGTCGCCGTCCACCTCGCGCACCAGTTGGCGCGTCTTCGCGAACGGCTCCCAGGCGATTTCCACCGGCCCCGGCGAACAGTGGCCCTTGATGCGCACCACCTCGTAGCCGATGTCGCCCATGAATTTCACCACCATCGCATCGCCGACCGGCATGTAGGGCGTGACGGCCGCGATTCTCTTCACGCCCGGGTAGCAGGCGAGAGCGTCCTGAATGGCTTGGGCGCCGAAGGTGATGCCGCAGCCGCCCACCTGCCGGGCGATGTCGTCGTACTTTCTGAACTCCCGGTCGGAACGCTCCTTGCCGTCCCAGAAGGTCTCCGCCGAATAGCCGAAGATCACATGATCGGGCTTGCAGGTCAGCGCGTCGCGCAGGCCCTGTTCGGTGGCGCCGCCGATCGCCTTGACCATGCCTACGAAGTCGGCTTCGGTCTGCACCTTGAACGGCGGAATCAGGCAGCCGCGCGTGGCAAGGACGACACCGGCGGGCTTCATCATCGCGTACTCGACTTCGACCGCGGTATTGGTGGTGGGCACCAGCACCGCGAATTTCCTGCGGTAGCCGTAGTAGTCGGCGGCGTTGTCTGCGGTCATGCGGCTCTCCACACCTCGCGCGAGAATACCGGAATCGGGCTCTATGGATGCCCGCCCCGTCAGTTGTTCACTTCCACCAGTTGGAATTCCGTCACCGGCGCCCAGACCGACTGCTCGCGTTGGATGATCTGCCAGCTCGCACCGTCCGGCCCGCGCACGACAAAGCTCTCTTCGCCGAACTCGTTGCGCTGCGCGACGCTCGGATCCAGTCCGGCCGCCGCGGCGAGGCGGCGCACCTGCTCGAGGCGCGGGGTCCACAACGAGTGCAGCGTGATGCCGAGTTCCCCGGGCCGCTGCCGTGCGGAGCGATCGTCGGCGGTGTGCAGGCCTTCGAGCGAGAAGAACTTGAGCTTGCCGCTGATGTCGTTCGGCGAAACGAAGCCCCGGTACCAGTGGGAGCGCCCCGGCGCCATCAGAAAGATCGCCTGCGGACCGGCCTGCCAAGCGCCGTCGATGACCGGATCGTTCTCCGGCACGAAGCCGAACACGGTTTCGTAGTAGTCGGTGACCTCGCTCAGATCCCCCGCCACGACGAAGTCGTGGTGCGTGAACTCGCTGGTGCCGAGCGGCGAGTGGTCGCCGATCACCCCGTAGCCGGGGATGGTGTAGCCGTAGCGCTGAAAGAAGACATGGTTGAACCAGGTGCCGTAGACGGCCATCTCGCGCACGCCGACGCGCCGGTTGACGATGCTCGGCGTACCTTCGGTGGCGTTGTAGAGGTCGTCGTAGACGGGGCCGGCGAGCAGCCAGACCTGCCCCGCACCGTCGCGAAGGTCGCCGAAGACATCGGCCAGACGGTAGATGTCCCGCGTGCGCATGACGGCCATGCGCGTTCCCACGGTCTCAGGAGGAGCGAGCCCCACGCCGCGGCCGACTGGCGCCGCCCATTCGAGCAGCCGAATCAGGCCGTGGGCGTCGACTTCGCCGTTTTGCAGCCGAAAGCTCTGCAGGGCGGAATCGACGCCGTAGAGCGCCCTGGCCCGCTCCGCCGAGATCGCCGCCGATGCCGTCACGGCGAATCCGAACTGCGCGAAATACTCGACCGCCGGCGCAGCGTCGGGTACGCCGACCATGACCTCGTATACACCGCTGATCCCGGTATCCGGACGCTCGGCCGCGGCGTCTGCGCAGGCGCCGAGCAGGCCGAGCGCGACGATTCCGATCTTTCCCAGCATGACCCGCGCCCCACATTGCAAGAGGTTCGAGATTGCCACGGCGACGCTGGCAACGCCAGATCGCCCACGATGCCGTCGGGGCCAGAGGGCGTGCGATAATTCCGCCCCTACGACCTGCGGGGAAACGGCACGCATGGTTCCGCAAAGCGCATCGCCCGGACCCGTGCGGCAGATCGCTGCCGCCGTCTGAAGCTGCCGTGGCTTGGCTGGTTCTGTGCCGCGACATCGCCGATTCCGGCGACCTGCGCCGGCAGCATCTCAACCGCCATCTCGCCTACATCGAGTCGGTGATGGATCAGGTCGCCGTGGCCGGCCCGCTGTCCGCGACCGCGGGCGGCAATCTGACGAGCAGTTGCTTCGTCTACCACACGGACGACCGCGCCGCTGCCGAGACGCTGCTCCGCGACGACCCATACTACAAGGCGGGCCTCTACGCGACCGTGGAGTTCCGTGCCTTTCGTCCCGCTGCCGGGACGTGGATCGGCGGCGCTGCCTGGTGACTGGTTCCGACGCCTCGCCGCTCAAAGAAAGCGCGGCTTGAGGATCTCCTCGCCCTGCTGCCAGCTGAGCACGCCGTGCGTCGTGTACCTGCGCCGCTGCGAGTAGAAATAGTTCCAGTTGACCACCAGCGTGGCATCGCGGTCGACGAGGGTGTCCCGGGTCTCGATGCGCATGGCCTGGCCGTCGGCGTGCAGCACGCTGTAGAGATAGCGGCCGTAGGCGATGCCGTTGCCGAACAGATCCGGCCCGTGGTATTGGTGGTGGTTGTGGTCCCGGGTGCGCACGAACGTGCAGTCGCCTTCGATCACGCCGCTGGTGCGCAGGCGCACCTCGGCGCGGGTCAGGTTGATGGGCCGGTAGTCCATGGTCACGCTGTTGCTGCCGACGCGCGTCTGATCCTCGTCGTAGACCTCCAGTTCGCCGCTCCAGATGCCTTCGTGCTTGGGCGGCAGCACGAAGGGGCGCTTGCCCTCGGTCCTCTCCCGTGCCAGCCAATCGGCGACCCGCTGGCGTGTCGCGGGGTTGTCGGGATAGTCCTGGGTAACGATGTAGAGGCCGTTGAAGGTCGCGATCAGGGTCGCGCCTTCGTAGAGCAGCGAAGAATAGACCTGCATCGCCAGTTCCGGCACGACGTGGTTCACCGTGCGCAAGTGGCTGTTCCAGGCCGGCGAGAAATACTCGGAGTCCACCAGCGTGCCGTACGGCCTGCCGGAGCCGATCAGATCGGGGCCGGTGTAGATGCGGTCCTGGTCGGAGTCGATCACGCCGAAATCGAAGCGGCCGATCTCGAAGCGATTGCGCAGCGCACCGACGGCGTCGAGGTCGGTCTCCATCCAGTAGCGCGTCTTGCCGCCCTCGTGCTCGCTGGCGCGCGAGACGTTGTTGTAGCCGACGTAGGTGCCGTCCGGCTCGTAGACGGACGGGGCGCCGTGCCATTCGCCGGCGATGAGTTGCTGCCAGTTGCTCGGTTGCTTGTCGGGCATTGTCGCTACCGCCTCACATTCGTCGGGTCAAAGGTGATTCTCATGTGCGCCTACTTCGTCTCCGCAAGCGCTGCCAGCGGGTGGTCCGGACTGCAAAGGGCCTGCAAGGCCGCGGCCGATGCCGCATCGCCATTGCAGATCTGTCGGCAGAAGTGAACGACCAGCGCCGCGAGGTAGGCGCGCAGACGCTTGCCGCCCCCGACGGCCTTGCCTTCCAGGTACGCCCTCCCCGTGGTCGCATCGCGCGGCCAGACGAAGGAGAAGTGATTGGCACCAGCGACGATGACCAGGTGCCTGCCGCCGCCGTCCCCGCCGATGCCTTCACGAAACGTGCGCTCGATGCGATCGTTCGGATCCGCTTCGCCCGCGGCTCGGTAGCGATGGCTGCTTGCGGCGATGACGCCGTCCCGGCTGCCGCCGACGACGAGCAGCGGCATGTTGCCGGCCAGCGGCATGATGCTGTCGTCCGGCCAGCCGAGGCGCACGTTGCCGGCGGTGTGCGCACCGTAGGCGAATGCGCCTCGCACCGCCGGATACCAGTGGGCGTTGGCATTGAGCAGCGCCATGGTGCCGCCCGCGGAATGCCCGCCGAGCACCACGCGTTCGAGGTCGAGTCGTCCGGCGAGCAGGCCGTCTTCCTGCAGGCGCTCCAACTCGCCGAGAATTGCCGGCAACGCCGGGCAGGACGGCTGCTCGCCATAGCGGTGCCGATGCAGATGCTCGACCGCGACGCCGGGACTTGCGCCGACGCGGTCCATTTCCACCGTCACCCAAGTGTAGGTGACCGCCAGGAAGCCAGCCTTGGCCAGTTCCTGCGCGATCCAGCCGTAGGCCTCCTGGGCGATGTTCACGCCAGGCATGATGATCGCGACCGGAAAGGGCGCGCGCGAATCGTCCGGCGGGACGAAGCCCGTATCGCGCTCCTCGAAACTGTTCCCGAAGCGGCAGGGATAGTAGGCCTTGATAGTCAGATTGCCGTACGGCGCCTCCCGTCCCGGGACGGCCACCGCGCGATATAGGGCTCTGACCGGAATGCGGGCCACAGCCTGCTACGCGGGCCTTGGCAGCGCACGTCCGCCGCCCCACAGGGCGTCGACCAGCTTGGCGGTCAGTTCCTTGCCGTACATCCGTTCGACCAGCGCGTTCATGGGGTCGCGCACGGCGATCTGGCGGCGGATGTATTCGTCCCGCGCGGCCTGCGCCGGCCGCTCGTCCTCGCCGAGGATGGCCGATTTGTCGACGTTCGCGAGCCATTGATCCACCAGCCTGGTCGATACGTCGCGCACCGTCTGCATGTTCTTCTCATTGTCGGGCGCGGTGAAGCAAAGGCTGGCCGCGGTCTGGGTGACGCGCATGTAGAGGCTGCGGCTGGTGAAGCCGGTCAGTCCCGCATCCTCTTCGAGACGCAAGTGCTCCTCGTTCAGTTCGGCGTAGTACTTGTCCATGTACTCCGGGTTGGCCGCCAGGTCCTTGCGCGGGATGAAATCCATATACATGAAGATGTCCGGCGCGGTGCCGAAGGCCAGGCCCAGATTCGGCGCATCGTACTTGGCGGACAGGCTGACCGTCAGGTGCATGTTGCTGAAGCTGGCCTTGGGATTGCCCACCCAGGAATAGACCAGCCAGTCGATCTCCGGGCCCGCGAACGTGCTGAGATAGCCGCCGGCGCCGCTGCCGTCGATCGCTTCGTAGGGCTGAAGCTCGGCCGTGGACGCATCGGGCTCGATCTCGAAGCGCGCCGAGACCTTCTCGAAGTGGCCGCTCAGGATGCCCCAAAGCGCATCGAAGGTGGCTTGGTTGTCGACCTTGGGCCGGGCGGCGATGCGGTCGATCAGCGAGCGGGTCGACTGGGCCATGGCGGTTGATCCGAGCGTTGTCTAATGATATATCTTTAAGCAGAAGTCGCCGGGATGCAATACGCATGTTGATCAACCTCTGGTACGTCGCCGAGTGGTCTGAAGCGGTCCGCGACAAGCCCGTTCGGGTGCGGATGCTGGGGCAGGATTTCGTGCTCTTCCGCGACACCTCCGGCAAAGTGCATTGCCTGCACGACGTCTGCCTGCATCGCGGCGGCTCGCTGGCCGGGGGCTGGACCAGGGGCGACTGCATCGCCTGCCCGTACCACGGCTGGCGCTACGATGGCGAAGGCCGCGTGAGGCTTGTGCCGTCCGAAGGCGGCGAGTTCAAGCCGCCGCCCCGGGCGCGCATCGACTCCTACCCGACCGCCGAGCGCTACGGCATGATCTGGGTGTTCCTGGGCGATGCGCCGGAAGAGGAGCGCTTCCCCCTGCCGGAGTTCCCGGAGTACGACGATCCGGCTTGGAAGCGGCTCACCGGCAACTGGCAATGGCAGGCCGATGCGGCCCGGGTGGTGGAGAACGGCATCGACATCGCCCACTCCTCGTTCGTCCACCCGTCCTTCGGCATGGAAGCCACCGCCCAGGAGAACCAGATCGTCGCCATGGAGCGGAACGAACACTGGGGCAAGTCGGAGAACGTCCAGTACCCGCCCCAGTTCAAGGAAAACTGGCTGCGCAAGCGCATGCGCCGGGAGCGGCAGCCCACCGTGACCACGCCGGAGTGGTTTCTGAACGGCCTGATCGCCCGCATCCGCATCGACATCAACGACCGCATGGCGATCATCATGTTCGATGCCAATACCCCCATCGACGAGCACAATACGCGCACCTTCGCGACGCAGTTGCGCAACTTCTTCAAGCACGACTTCTTCGATCGTGGATCCCGCAAGCGGCTGCTGAAGATCTTCGCCGAGGACACCGCCATCGTCGAGCGCGTCGCGCCGACGGAACTGGCCGCGGACCTCGGCAATGAGCTTTCCGTCAAGGACGATCGCTTCATGGGCAGCTTCCGCGCCGCGCGCCGCAAACTCATCGAGCAGAAGGGGTGGCGCATCGACACCGTGCGCCTGGCGCAATCCCGTGGGCAGAAAGTCATGGCCATCCCATCCCCGCAGCGCCGCCTGCACCCGGACATCAAGTGGGTCATGGAAACGGTGCCGCTGCTGGCACCGACGGCCCGGTCCGCCGAGGCGCCAGCGGCGGTCGCCGAGGCGTCGTGAACGGCGGCTCGGCCAGGCCGGCCGTTGCCGTGCGCGAGTGCAGGCTTCCGACGTGAAGACCGTCGTCGTTACCGGCAGCACCCGCGGCATCGGCCTGGGTCTGGCGGAGAACTTCCTGAAGCGCGGCTGCCGCGTGGTGGTCAGCGGTCGCGGCCAGCCGGCCGTGGACGACGCGGTCGCTCGGCTCGGCAGCGCCTTCGACGCCGATCGGGTGGCGGGTCGAGCCTGCGACATCACCGACGCCGAGGCGCTTCGGGCCCTATGGGACTTCGCCCGGCAGAAGTTCGAGCAGGTCGATGTGTGGATCAACAATGCCGGCATCAGCATCGCCCGGGCACCGCTGTGGGAGCAGAGCGATGCGGATCTCGCGGCGATCGCGAATACCAACCTGACCGGCGTGCTGCTGGCGAATCGGATCGTCATGGCCGGCATGGCGGAGCAGGGCGGCGGCCAGATCTGGAACATGGAAGGCTTCGGCAGCAACGGCATGACGCAGGCTGGCCTCGCGGCATACGGCGCGACCAAGCGCGCGGTCAACTACCTCGGCAAGGCGCTGCGCAAGGATGCCGCCGGAACCGGGGTGCAGATCTGCACGCTGAGCCCCGGCATCGTGGCAACGGACCTGCTGGTCGGCGACTACGACACCGACTCCGAGGATTGGCAGCGCGCCAAGCGGCTGTTCAACATTCTCGGCGACACCGTGGAAACCGTGACGCCGTATCTGGCCGAAGGCGTGCTGAAGGCGACCAAGGATGGCGCCAAGGTGGCGTGGCTGACGAACCGCAAAGCCGCTTGGCGCTTCCTCTCCGCCCGCTTCCGCAAGCGGGATCTCTTCGGCCCCTTGGGAATATAGGGCAGCGAGGCGATCGGGATGGACAACTTTCAGATCGGCCGCCGGGCGCGCATCGGCGTCCTGATCCCCTCGACCAATACCGGCGTCGAATACGATCTGCAGAAATTCGCCTTGGACGGCGTCACCTGGCACCCGTCGCGCTTCTGGATCGAGCTGCGCAACTGGGCGGACGAGGATGCCAAGACCGGCGAGGGCATCGACAGCGTCTTTGAGCGCTTCCTCGAGCTGATGCGCAAGGAATTGCCGGGCGCCATCGACAGCGTGCTGAGCGCCGACATCACCCACCTGATGCTCGGCATGTCGGCGGAGACATTCTGGGGCGGCATCGCCGGCAACGCGGAATTCGAGCAAGGCATCCGGGACCGCATCGGCGATCTCGGCCTCAGCACCGGCGCCGCCGCTACGCGCGAGTCGCTCGGCGCCTTCGGCGTCAAGGCCATCTCGGTGATCACGCCCTATCCGCCCATCGGCGACGCCAACGTGCATCGCTATTTCGGCGAGATCGGCTTCACCGTCAAGAAGGTCTCCGGTCTGTCGAGGCCATCGGCCACGGCCATCGCCGAGACGTCGATCCAAGCCGTGATGGACGCCGTGCGGGAAGTGGACGGCGACGATGTCGATGCCATCGTCCAGTGCGGCACCAACCTTTCCACGATCGACATCTTCCCGACGCTCGAACTGTGGCTCGGAAAGCCTATGATCCCCATCAACGTGGCGACCATCTGGCACGCCCTTCGAGCTTGCGGCATCGACGACTGCATCACCGGCAAGGGTCGGCTGCTCGAAGAGTTCTAGGAATACCTGCGCTGGTCGATCGGTAGCGGCGCAAGGCACCCGGCGAATGGAGATTCTGAACTGATCGTTGCCGCCTTGGCCTCATGCGCCGTCGTCCACCTCGCCCTGATCGGCTGGTCTTTCGCGTTTCCGTCCGGGCCGGCACTGCGCCTTTGGCTATTGCGCCTGCTGTCCGCGGGGATGGTCTACGACAACGTGGTGCTGACGCTCGGCAACGTCGGCGTCGGCAGTTCGTGGTATGCCGCGGCCAGTACCGGGCGCTTCGTCCTCCATGCGGCACTGCTGCCGCTGCTCATCCCCTATGCGCTGTCCGCGCTGCGGGTCTCCGGCGCGCCGATCGCCAAGCGGCGCGGCTTCGTCGCCTTGTGCGCCCTGGTGGCCGTCGCCGCCTGGTGCTACGGCTTCTGGCAGGACGTGCTGAAGCTCGAACTGGCAGCGGCGGAGGTGTTCGGCCACTTCAGGCTCTCAAGCACTGCGGCTCTGCCTCCCCTGGGCACCATCGGGGTGAACCTCGTGCTGATCGCCCTGGCCTTCATGCTCTGGCGGAGCGCACGTTGGCCGCTGCTGCTCGCTGGGGCGCTCCTGATCCTGCTGGCGAACGGCGCCACCGGCGGCCAGAGCTGGGGCTATCTGGTCGGCAACGCCATGGAGATCGCCTTCATGCTCTGTCTTTATTCGACGGAGCGATTCCTGCTGCGTCGGTCGCCGTAGCCAAGGCGCGGCCGATCGGCCACGCCTCGGCTTCCCCGGCTCGCGCCTACCGGCTGTATTGCACCGTCAAGCCGATCATGCGGCGGCTGCCGAGACCGACGATGTAGCGCGTGAACGACGGCAGCACGAAGCTGTTGGCGACGTACTCGGTGTCGAGCAGGTTCCGCCCCCACAGCGTCACGTTCCAGTCGCCGTTGCGCAGGGCTAGATTGCCGTTCGACAGCACCCGGCTGCCGTTGTGCGCCAGATTCAAGGGCGTCGCGTACATCTTGCTGCGGTAGTTGAAGTCGATGCGGGCGCCGAGTCGCCAAGCTCCGCCGAGCTCTCGATTGAAGTTCAAGCCGGCGCCGTACTGCCACTTCGCCGTTCGCTCCACTTGGTTGCCATCGACGCGGCCGTCGGCGGGGCAAACCGTGCCGTTGCAGCCCCAGGACGAGGTGGGCCCGGCGACCGCACTGAGGTAGATGGCGTCTTCGTATTGGGCGTCGCTGTAGGCCATGTGGTAGTCGACACTCACGCTGTCGTTCAGCCGCCAAAGACCGTCGATTTCGAGCCCGGTGACGCTGGCATCGCCGATATTGCCAACCACGTCGTTGGTCCAGGCATCGGCGCTGGCTGCCGCTTCGGTGCCCTGCACGTCCGACCAGTCGATGTAGTAGAGGGCGGCGTTCAAGGTGAGCCGATCATCGAGGAAACGGTTCTTGGAACCGACTTCGAACGTGGTGTTCTGCTCTTCGCGGTAGGCGGCCTGCTGCGGATTCGCCGCGGGATCCACGGCATTGAAGCCGCCCGTCTTCACGCCCAGGGCGACAAGACCGTAGAGCATGTTGTCGTTGGCGTCTGTTCGCTGAAGAATCACGCGCGGCGTGAAGAAGGTGAACTCCTTCTTGCCCTTCGCTGCGACGTTGTCCGGCATCGCGGCCCCGAACGTCGTGGACATCTGCTCGAAGGACTTGCGTTCGATGGTGTAGCGCGCTTCGACGGCGAGCGTGAACTCATCGGCGATGCGCCATTCCACATCGCCGAACAGCGCCGCCACCTTGTCCTGGTAAGTGACGTGATTGCCGAACATGCCGTGGCCGGTGTCGTACACATGGGGAATGCCGACATGCACCCTGCCGGGGACGATCTGCACGACGGTGATGTAGCGGCCGTCGAGCGGGGTCGATCCGTCGGCGACGCGCACGCCGCAATTCGCCGCGCCGTCGCAGGGCGGCAGGAAGAAGAAGGTGCCGCCGTCCTCGTCCTCGGCGTGGGATTGGTAGAGGCCGACGCGCAGCGTCGTGTCGTCCATTCGTCGGGTGAAGCGCAGTTCGTGGCTGTTCGCGTCGAGCGTCTCGGACGGGGTGGCATTGAAGGTGGCCGCGTGGGCGATGGCGCCGAACGATCCGGGCGGGCCGAGCTGCGTCAGGAACGGCGGAAACGGCGTCTGCTGCACCGGCGCGTATCCCACGGAGGAGCCGACCAGGCTGGCGCGCCCTTCGGCGGTGCCAAAGCCATTGGCTTCGTGCTCGACGCGGCCGAATTGGTAGCTGATGCTGAAGTCCTCGGTGGGGGCGTGATCGATCTTGAGCCGGGTGATCCTGGATGACGAATCGACGGCAAGCGATCGCGGATCGATCACTATCTGCCCCGAGGTGGCGCCGAACCCGGCTGCTTGCAGTTTCGGGTCGTTCAGGTCCGGCGGCGAACTGGGAAACTCGCCGCAGTAGGCGTGCGGCCCCTGCGCCGGGAAAGGCGCCCGGCTGCTGAACGTGATCGTCTCGTTGCAGTTCGCGGCAAGCGGCGCCAGGAAGGCGAAGCTCGGCGGCCCGGCGAACTCCGCGGTGTCGTAGGCGTAGCGGGCGCCGTTGAGGTTGTAGAAGGCCTGCGGTTCCCGAACGGAGTCGGTCTGGTAGTAGGCGAGTTCGATGTCCCAGTCGTCGTCCGGCGTCCACCACAGGGAACCGGAGAGGAACTGATCGTCCCAGCCGCCGAGCAGAGCATTGGTGTTGTCGCTCGGTCCCATGCTGGCGAACGGGTGGTCGTTGTCGGTATGGCCGTCGAACTCCGAAATGCCTGCGGCGAGGCGCAAGCGCAACGCGTCGCTCGCCATCGGCACGGAAACGCTGCCTTGGACGTCCATCCGGTCCCCGCTGCCGTAGGTGGCGCGGAAGTCGCCCGAGAACTCCGCATCGGCGCGCTTGGTGACGTAGTGTACGACGCCCGAGAAGGCGTTGCGCCCGAACTGCGAATTCTGCGGTCCCTTGACGACCTCGACCCGTTCGAGGTCCATCAGGCCGGGGTTGACCATCGACTGCCGCTGCAGGTAGACGCCGTCCAGGAAGACCGCGGTGTTCTGGATGCGGGCGGTGGTGAACGTCTGGCCCATGCTGCGGATGACCGCGGCCGTCGACAGGCCGGCGGTGGCGAAGTTCTCGTAGACCAGACCGGACGTCTCCTGGGAGATGTCCTGCAAGTCTCGGAAGCTGCGCTGTCCGAGTTGGTCGGCGGTGAAGGCGGTCACGGACAGCGGCACTTCCTGAAGCGTGTCTTCCCGCTTGCGGGCCGTGACGATGATCTCCTCGATCGCATTGGCCCCGTCGCCCTGGGCGACCGCCGGCGGCGCCAGTCCCAGGAACAACCCGGCCAACGGCAGGATTCCCAGCAACGATCTGTAAGTCCTCATGGTGATTCCCTCATTCCGCGTCGTGTTTCGCCGCGTTGTATCTCGAAACAGCCCGAATCGGCCGTGCGCCGATTCGGCCGCTTTCCGGCGAGCTGCCGCCGCATCGCTGCACTCACCCGAAACGCTCGCGCAGGCGCTGTGCGGCGAGCGCCATCGCGTCGAGCTTCGCGCAAGCGAACGCCCGATCGAGAAACCACATCCCGCAATCCGGGGCCAGGCTGATGCGCTCCTTGGGGAGCACCTGCATGGCGTCCTCGATTCGCCGGCCGATCGCGTCCACGCGCTCGACCTCGCTCTCGGGATCGAGATTCAGCACGCCGACCACGACGGGCTTGCTCCCAGCCGCACGCAGAAAGTCGGGCGTGTGACCGGGCTCCGCGTACTCGGCGTGAATAGCGTCGGCGGCCGACTGCGCGATCAGCTCCACCGCTTGCGGATAGACCGGACTCGCCGCCTTGAAGGCGATGTTCCGGGAGTAGCCGTAGCAGACATGCACCTGGGTCAGCGCCGGGACGCCGCGCACCGTTCGGTCGATCGCTTCGACGGCGAAGTCGCGGCATTGGCTGTAGCGGAAATGCACTTCCGGCTCGTCGATCTGAATCAGCTCCGCGCCCGCTTCGGACAGCGCCTGCAGCTCTCGATTGAGCGCGTCTGCGATAGCGAAGCAGAGCGCCTGATGATCGCCGTATATGCCGGCATCGACGACACGATAGGACAGCGTGACCGGCCCGACGACCGTCACCTTGCAGCGCGCGCGGGCATATCGCTTGAGGAAGCGCAGTTCGTCCACCACCAGCGGCCCCGACCAATGGACCTTCCGCCGCACGGCGGGAAACATGATCTTCATCGATGCCGACGCAGCCGTCTTGTCGGGGGCCGCGCCGACGTTCGAAGGTCGCCGCCGCATGGTCAGATAGGGGGTGATGTCGTTCTGGGAATTGGTGAACTCCGCCGGGTTGTCGCAGTCGATTCCGCCGAGTCGATAGAAGTGGCCGCTGAAGGTCTGGCGGCGCGCTTCGCCGTCCGTGGCGTAGGTCAGTCCGGCGCGGTTCTGGTCCTCGATGGCAAGGCGCGCCGCGTCGTCGAGGGCGCTCGGCAGATGCTCTTGCGAGACCCGCCACCAAGTGCCCTCCTTGCCGTATACCCGGTCGTGGTCCGCCAGCCACTGCGGCTTCACCCAGCTGCCGACGAGTTGCGTGGGAAAGAGCTCGGTGCGCCACATGGATTCGTTCACGGGTGCGTACCTCAGGCCGCCATGTCGCGCCGCAGCCACGGCAGCGCCCGCCCGCCGATCGCGCGGCCGAGGCGGCGCTCGAGATCGCGCACCACGTTCAGCAGCGCGGCCAGATCGATGCCCGTCTCGACGCCGGTCTGGTGCAGCAGGCTCACCAGATCTTCCGTCGCCAGATTGCCGGCGGCGCCGGGCGCGAATGGGCAGCCGCCGAGGCCGCCGGCCGATGCATCGAATTTGCGAACGCCGCATTCGAGGGCCTGCCAGGCGTTGGCCAGCGCGAGGGCGCGGGTGTCGTGCAGATGCGCGGCGAGCCGGGACGCCCCGAACGCGGCGACCATCCGGGCGAACAATGCCTTCGCGCGCCGGGGATTGCCCGCGCCGATGGTGTCCGCGACGATGACTTCGTCCGCGCCGGCGGCGAACATCTCGGCGCCTAGGCGTTCCACGGTCTCATCCGCCACCTCGCCCTCGAAGGGGCACTCGAACGCCACCGCGACGTAGGCACGAGCGAACAGCCCATCGGTTCTCGCCTGCTGCAGCACCTCCGCGCAAACGCCGGTCGCGGCATCGAGGCCCATGTTGATGTTCTCGCGGTTCATCGTCTCGGTCGCCGAGAGCACCACGCCGACGGAGCGAATGCCCGCATCGCGCGCCAGCTCGTAGCCCTTGCGGTTCGGCGTCAGGGCATGGAAATCCGCCCGCTCGAGGTCCAGCGCCGCCACCACGTCCGCGGCGCCCGCCATCTTCGGCACGGCTTTCGGGCTCACGAAGCTCGCCACCTCCACCGAACGCAGCCCGGCATCCACCAGGGCGTCGATCAAACCCGCGCGTTCGCCTGGCGCGAGGGCGACCGGGTCGTTCTGCAAGCCGTCCCGGGGCGACACGTCGTTGATGGTCGCGCTTTCCATGTCAGCCCCTCGGGCACTCGCCCTGCTGCAGCACGCCGTCGGCGACGCCGGACGCGATTCGCTCCGCCGGCAGCGAAGCCCATTCGGCAAGCACCTCGCGCGTATGCGCGCCGAGCAGGGGCGGCGGCGTCATGGTTTCGGCGCTGTCCACGGAGAGCTTGATCGGATTGCCCGGCACCCGCGTCTTGCCGCCGAGCGGGTGGCGCAGTTCCACGAACATGTTGCGGTGCAGAACCTGCGGATCGCCGAGAGCCTGGGCGAAGTTGTTCACCCGGGCGCAAGGGATGCGCGCCGCTTCGAGCGCATCGAGCCACGCGGCGGCGGGCCGGGTCTCGAGGCGCTCGGCGATCAGCCCTTCGATGAACGGCTTCTCTTCGAGCCGTGCCGGCGCGGTGTCGAAGCGCGGCTCGCGAAGTTCTTCGATCTCAAGGACATCGAGCAGCGGCGGCCAGAAGGCGTCGCCGATCACGGCGATGACGATGATGTCGTCCTGGGTCTGGAAGGTGTTGTAGGGCGTGTGGACGAAGTGCCCGTTGCCAACGGGTTCCGGGATCTCGCCGGACATGGCGTACATGGTCGCCATGTAGTTCAGCAGGCTCACTTGCACATCGAGCATGGAAACATCCACATGCTGGCCGATGCCGGTTCTGTGCCTGGCGAGCAGAGCCGCCTGAATGCCCATCACCGCGAACATGCCGCCGCCGAGGTCGCCGATGGGGATGCCGGCGCGCACCGGTTCGCCGCTGTGCTTGCCGGTGATCGACATGCCGCCGCCAAGGCCCTGGACGATCTGATCGAACGCCGGGCGCTGGTAGTCCGGGCCGTCCTCGCCGAAGCCGGTGACGGTGCAGGTGATGATCGCCGGATTGTGCCCGGCGAGGGTCTCGTGATCGATCTTCAGGCGCTTGGTGACGCCGGCGGAGAAGTTGTCGAGCACCACGTCGGCATGGCGTACCAGCTCGTAGAAGAAGGCGAGCCCGGCCGACGCCTTCAGATCGATGGCGACGGAACGCTTGTTGCGGTTCAGGGTGAAGTAATAGGCGCCCATCCCCTTGATGGCGTAGCGGGGGTCGTCCTCGAGCAGCCGCCGCGTGCCCTCGCCCCGCCCCGGCGGCTCCACCTTCACGGCGTCGCAGCCGAGGTCCGCGAGGATCATCCCCGCATAGGGCCCCGACAGCATGTGCGTGAGGTCCAGAAGCCGGGTGCCGTCGAGCGGTTTGTTGGCTGCAAGCGCGGGCATCTTCGTGAGCACGCCGAGGGCCGATCAGGCCGCTGATTGTATACAATCAGCGTGTCGGGGCAACCGGCGGAGAAGGAGAAGCGGATCGATCGCTAGCCGGCGCCCTGCTTCGGCTCCGCCTTGTAGCCGGCATGCTCGCGCACGAACACCAGCGCCGCCCGGATGTGGCCGCGCATCGCCGCTTCCGCCCACAGCGGATCGCCGTGCGTCAGCGCTTCGACCAGATCGCAGTGGTGCTGATGCGATTGCAGGATCCGCGCCATCGTGTACTGGTGCGCCGTGCGCACCACCAGCGCCTGCTCGACGAGACGGCCGAGCAGGCTCTCGAGCCGCGCGCTGCCGGTCGCCTTCCAGATGGATTCGTGCAGTTCCCCGTTGAGACGCAGGAACGTCTCCGTCTTCCGCTCGTCGTCCAGCGCACTTGCGAAAACCGCTTCCATCTGCGCGATATTGTCTTGCAGGAGGCGAATGCCATCGCGGTCGATGAGACGCGCCGCGCGCGCTGCCGCATGGCCTTCGAGGAGCGCCCGCAGGTCGAACAGATCAACCATGTCCGCATCGCTCCAGGTCTTCACCTGGGCGCCCTGATTGGGCACCGCGATCACGTAGTCCTCGGCGGCGAGGCGCCCCAAGGCTTCGCGGATGGGCGTTCGGCTGACGCCGCAGAGGCGGACGAGTTCTTCTTCCTTGAGGCGGCTGGCCGGAGCGAACTCGCCGTCGAGTATGGCGGTGCGGATTCGTCCGTAGGCGCGGTCGGCGGCGAGTGACATCAGCCTAGGCTCCTCTTGCTTCGGGGAGAGACCAGCGGCCCAGCGACCGCCTTGTGGCGGCTGGTTCAGTATGCAATCCCACGCCAAGCGAGTATAGTGCCGACGCTCGCTGGGGCTCGCGGAAGGTCGCGGAAGGTCGCTGAAGGTCGCTGAAGGTCGCTGAAGGTCGCTGAAGGTTCGCTGAAGCAAGGAGGGGCGACGATGCATCTGCTTCGCGCTGGCACGGTCTCGGTCGCCGACTTGGCGCGCAGCCGCCGAACGTACGAACGGTGGCTGCATTACGAGACTATCGAACAGGGCGAGATCCCGGCCTCCCTAGCCGTCAGCTGGGCCGCGCCCGGCACGGCCGGCGCCGCCTACGCTGTCCTGCGGCCGGCATCGGGGACGGACATCCATCTGCGGCTGATCGAAAGCCCGCGGGTAGCCGAGTTCGTGCCGCTCGTCACCTATGGCTGGGCCGCGCTGGAGTTCTGCGTGCAGGATGTGCTGGCGGTCAACGAGCGCATCGTGGATTCGCCGTTCGAGATCATCGGCCCGCCGCGCCGAATCGAAGGGCTGGACGCCATCTTCCCGATGCAGGTGCGGGGTCTCGACGGGGAGATCTGCTATTTCACCCAGATCAACAGCGACCTGCCCGGCTTCAGGCTGCCCCGGGCACAGTGCTTCATCGATCATCTCTTCATCAACGTGCTGGCGGCCAGCGACATGCGCGCCGCGCAGCGGTGGATGGTGCGCCACCTCGGCTTCGGCATCGGCCGGGAGTCCATGGAGATCGTCTACACCATGCTGGCCAAGGCGTTCGGCACGCCGCTGGACGAGCTCTACACGATCTCCACCATGGTCCACGAGACCGACGTATTCCTGGAGGTGGACCAGATGCCGGCCGCCGCCACAATGCGGCCGCGCCGCCGATCCCTGCTGCCGCCGGGGGTCGCGATCACCACCTTCAGGGTGCCGAATCTCGACGCGGTCACGGCGCCTTTCATCGAGCCTCCGGAACACCACGACAGCAAGCTGTACCAAGGCCAGCGCAGCGCCACCGCGGCCGGACCGGACGGCACGCTCTTCGAACTGGTCGAATGCGGCTGAAGAGATCGGGAACCGACGCGCATGAGCAGCATCGATCAGCTCTTCACGCCGATGGAACGGGCGTCCCTGCGCCCGGACGGGCCGATTCCGCTCTATCATCAGCTCTACCAGCTTCTAAAGCGGCAGATCCTCTCCGGCGCCCTGCAGTTCGGCGTCAAGCTGCCCACCGAGAATCAGCTAGCCGAAGCATTCAGCGTCTCCAGGGTCACCGCCAAGCGGGTGATGGACCTCTTGGTCGCGGACGGCTTCATCAAGCGCCAGCGCGGGCGCGGCAGCCATGTGGTGTACCAGACGTCGGTGTCGGATCTGGACGCGCCGCTCGTCGGCATGCTGGCGCGCCTCGCGGACATGTCGCGCAGCACCCGGGTGCGCGTGCTGCACATCGAGAGGTGTGCGGCGCCGCCGGGCGTTGCGGAGGCCATGCGAATGCCCGTCGACGAGCCGGTACACTACGTCACCCGGGTGCGCTTCGCCGAGGACGAGACCGCATTCGCGTACTACGAGAGCTGGACGCGGGGCATCGTCAAGGGCTTCGAGGCGGCCGAGATCGAGAGCCGCCAGCGGTTCGCCATCATGGCCGAGAACGGCCACCGCATCACCCGCGTCGAGCAATACCTGAGCGCCGCCGCGGCGACGCCGCTGGTGGCCGACGAGCTGCAACTCGTGCCGGGCGACCCGGTGCTGACGCTGGTGCGCCACTCCTTCGACGAGAACGGCGATATCGTCGATCGGCTGCACTGCCAGTACCACCCGGAGCGCTTCCACTACCGCATGAACCTCAGCATGGAGGACTATGCGGGGGAGGTTAGTCCGACGCCATGACGCCCTTCTCTACGAGGGCGCGGATCACCGCCGCCTGGGCGGCGAGGAAGTGGCCGCGGGGAGGCTCCGCCACCGTGCCGTCGGCGGCGAGCAGGCTGTTCGGCGGATCGAAGTCGTCGCGCCGGTAGGTGTCGCGGAACAGCGCCAGGCGCTGGCGCGGAAACAGGTTGAAGAGGCCCGGTCGCTGCCGGTAGTCGCGCAGCGCGCCGAGGTGGATGTCGGCGAAGGCGGCCATGGACTCGCCGCCAGCGGCTTCCGCGAGAACCCGGCCTTCGTAGTCGATCACCTTCGAGTGTCCGTCCACGGACTGGTTCGGGATGGCGATGCCGACGATGCCGGCGGTATTGGCCGAGACGACGTAGACGTGGTTCTCGCAGGCCCGGGCGATCTTCGCGGCGTGCTTCGGCGTCATGCCGGGGCTCGCCACTTCGGACGACGAGTGGCAGATCAGCTCCGCGCCGCCGAGCGCGAGCGCGCGGCTGATCTCGGGGAACAGGATCTCCTCGGAGGCGACGGCCGCAAGCCGGCCGAGGGCGGTATGGGCAACCGGAAACAGGCTGTCCGCGCCGTAGATGTCGAGATAGCGGTCGAGCACATCGTAGGGCGTTGGGCCGAACAGCGAGATCAGCCGCCGGTAGCGCAGCACGATGTCGCCGGTGTCGTCCGCGATGAAGCTGGTCTGGAAGTAGAGCGCGGGGAAGTGCGGGTCCGTCTCGTAGACGTTGCCCGCCACGAAGACCCCGCTGTCCGCCGCCATGCGGCCGATGCGTTCGTATTCCGCGCCGCCCGGTTCGATAGCTGCCCGGCGCCGCCAAGCGGCCGCACGCTCGCCCAAGGGAAAGCCAGTCAGGAAATACTCCGGCAGCACCACCAGCTTCAGCGCCGGGCCGATGAATTGCCGGCTGGCGGCGACTTGCGCCGCGACTCGGTCGAGCGATTCCGCGATGCGGTCGCGGGCGGCCGCGTCGTCCGCGCAGTCGTTGACCGCCCGCACGGTGAGCTGCATTGCCAATGCGGCGTAGCTCTTCAAGGCCCTCTCCTCGCTGAGACGAATCTAACGCGGCCGGGCGTAGGCGAAGCCCTTGGGCAGCCCTGCGTCTGGGAGGAAGCCGTACATGGCCTCGTTGGGGAGGGCGGCCTGCACTTGGCGGCGCACATCGAGCAGGCGTTCGACGTCGATGCCCGTGTCGAGGCCCATGGCTTCGAGCAGGAAGACCAGATCCTCGGTCACGATATTGCCGGAAGCGCCCGGCGCGAACGGGCAGCCGCCGATACCGCCCAGCGAACTGTCGATGGTGGTCAGGCCGACTTCCAGCGCCGCCATCACGTTGGCGAGGCCCTGGCCGCGGGTATTGTGCAGGTGGATGCCGGTCAGCCGGTCTTCGCCCACCGCGGCTCGGATGCGGTTGGCCATGCGGCGCACCTGGGCCGGGTTGGCGTAGCCCGTGGTGTCGGACAGGCCCACCTCGTCGGCGCCCAAGGCGATGACGCGCTCGGCGATGTCCACCACCCGGTCCTCTGCCACGGGGCCTTCAAGGGTGCAGCCGAAGGCCGTCGATAGGCCAACCTCGAAGCGCGGTCGCGCCCCGGTCGGCAGTTCTCGGAGGGTGCCGACGATGGCGGCGACCTCGTCGAACATCTGCGCGTGGGTCTTGCGCAGGTTGGCGAGGCTGTGGGTCTCGCTGGCCGAGAACGGCAGCGCCATCTTGTGTGCGCCGCTGTCGATCGCCGCCCGGGCGCCGCGCAGATTCGGCACCAGAACGGCCACCTGAAGACCTTCGATGCCGAGGGCGAAGGCCACCAGCTCGGCAGTATCCGCCAACTGCGGCAGCAGCTTCGCCGGGACGAAAGAACCCACTTCGATCTCCGGCACGCCGGCCGCCGCCTCCGCGGCGATCCACGCCTTCTTGGCCGCGGTGGGCATGATCGTATCGATGCTCTGCAACCCGTCCCGGGTGCCCACTTCGCTGATCTCGATGTCGGCCATGCGCCTTCGCCTCGCTCTCTTGCCGCAGTGCCCGGTGCCCCAAATGACTTAATGATATATCATAGAGTCATTTGGCGAGGCGCGGAGGTTCCATGGCCGGCTCGCTGCCACTGGCGGACATTCGCGTCGTCGAGTTCTCCCACATGGTGATGGGGCCGTCGTGCGGCGTCGTCCTCGCGGACCTCGGCGCCGACGTCGTCAAGGTGGAACCCATCGGCGGCGACAACACCCGCCGCCTCAAGGGCTCTGGCGGCGGCTACTTCGCCATGTACAACCGCAACAAGCGCAGTCTGTGCGCGGATCTCAAGCACCCGCGCGGCCTGGCCTTGGCGCGAGATCTGATCGCCGCCGCCGACGTGGTGATCGAGAACTTCCGGCCCGGTGCGATGGCCAAGCTCGGCCTTGGCTACGAGGAGCTGGCCGAGGGCAATCCGGGGCTCGTCTACTGCAGTCTAAAGGGTTTTCTCAGCGGCCCCTACGAGGAGCGTGCGGCGCTGGACGAGGTGACGCAGATGATGGGCGGCCTCGCGTACATGACGGGCCTGCCGAACCGGCCGATGCGCGCCGGATCGTCCGTGGTGGACATCACCGGCGGCATGTTCGGCGTGATCGGCATCCTTGCGGCGCTCAACGAACGCCGGCGTACCGGCAAAGGGCAGCTGGTCACCAGCGCGCTGTTCGAGACCACCGCATTCCTGGTCGGCCAGCACATGGCGCAGCAGGCCGTGCTCGGCGAAGAACCGCCGCCGATGTCGGTGCGGCGCTCGGCATGGGGCATCTACGATCTCTTCGAGTGCCGAGGCGCCGAGCGCATCTTCGTGGCCGTGGTCAGCGACACGCAGTGGCGGCAGCTGTGCGCGCACTTCGCCCTCGGCGAACTGGCCGCCGACGAGGCGCTCGCCAGCAATGCCGGACGCGTGGCCAACCGGGAACGTCTCGTGCCGGCGCTCGCCCGGCTGTTCGCATCGCTGACCCGCGCCGAGGCCAGCGCCCGGCTGGAGCGCGCCGGACTGCCCTTCGCGGAGATCAACAAGCCCGCGGATCTGTTTCACGACGCCCATCTGGGCCGAGGCGGCCTCGCAGCCGTTCACGTCACCGAGGGCGAGCGCGCCGGCGAGATCGCCCGGCTGCCGAAACTGCCGCTGGAGATGGACGGCAAGCGCTTCGACGTGCGCTTGGACCTGCCGCCGGCCGGCCGCGACTCGCGGTTCGCGGCGCGCCAGGCCGGCCACGACGATGCGGCGATCGCCGACCTGGTCGCCGACGGCATCATCGCCGAGGCGCCGGACGCTTGAGGATTCGGGAGGCGAAGGCATGACGGCCTATCTGGTGGTAACGGCGCAGATCCATGACCGGGAGCGCTTTCTGCAGGAATACGCGCAAGGCGCCGCAGCGCTCACCGCGGCGCATGGCGGCGAGTACCTGGTGCGCGCCCCCGGCATCGAGATCCTCGAAGGGCAGCATCCCGGTGGCTCGCTGGTGATCTCCAAGTGGCCGGACGCGGCCGCCGCGAGGCGCTTCTGGAACTCCGCGGAGTACGCGCGTCTGCGCACGGCCCGAGCCGGCCTCGCGGACTGCCAAGTGCTGCTGATCGAGGGCTGACGCGCACCGTGCCGAAGACGCCGTCGCGGGCGATCCCGCCCAGCATCGTCAAGCGCACGACGCTCATCGTCCGCGACATCGCCGCGAGCCGGCGCTGGTACGAAGAGGTGCTCGGCCTCGTGGTCTGGATGGACACCGACTTCGTGCTGAGCGGCCAGGGCCTCGCCGCCGGCGGCGCGGGCGACAGGACGCACCTCGTCATCATGCGCGGCAGCGACCCCAAGGTGGGCATGATCGGCCTCCTGCAATGGATCGATCCGCCGTGGCCGGCACCGCCGCTGCCGGATCGCGTGCAGTACGGCCAGCCGGTCTTCGTGGTGGAGACGGACGACGCCGCGGCGTTGGCCCAGCGCGCCCGGCGCCTCGGCAGCCGCATCCATGCCGAGCCCCATGCCTGGTCGGTGCGCGGCGCCGGCGGCGAGACGAGGCATCTGATCGGCGTCTCGGTATTCGACCCGGACGGCCACTTCTTCGAGTGCAATCAAGTGGTTCGCATCGAGCCGGCGAGCCCCTAGCCCACGGGAGGGTGCGATGAGCGTCAGATTCCAAAGAGCCAACTTCCTCGTCTCGGACATGGCCCGAGCCCGCGCCTTCTACTGCGACGTGCTCGGTTTCGAGGTCGCTTTCGAGAAGGCGCCGCGCCGGGAGAGCTATTCGCACGAGATCTTCGAGATCGACGGCGACCCGCCGATCGGCTTCGCCGGCCTCAGCACGCCGAGCCAGCCGCGGGTGATGGCGCTCACCGAGGTCCCCGGTCTCAAGCGCCAGCCGCCGCCGCGCCGGGCGACCATCGTGCTCGACGTGGAGGACTTCGACGGCGTCATCGCCAAGGCCCGGCGGCACGGCTTCGAGGTCTACGACGAAGAACGGCTCGTGACCCACGACGGGCGCATCGGCCGCGAGGCAGGCATCGTCGATGCGGACGGGAATGTGGCGGTGATCTACTGCATCGTGCAGCACCCGGACGCGGCGGAGTAGGCCGGTGGCGGAGACGACTTCGGCGGGGACCGCAGGGCCGCCGGTGGCCTACCCGGCGCCGGCCAAAGCCTGGTACATGGTGGTGCTGCTCACCATCGCCTACGTGGTGTCGTTCGTGGACCGCAACATCCTGGGCCTCTTGATCGACCCCATCAAGGCGGACCTCGGCCTCACGGACTTCCAGCTCGGCATGCTCTTGGGGCCGGCGTTCGCGATCTTCTACGCGACGATGGGGCTGCCCCTCGGCTATCTGGCGGACCGCCGCCGCCGCACTTGGATCGTCGCCGCCGGCATCGCCCTGTGGTCCGCGGCGACGGCGCTGTCGGGCCTGGCGCGCAATTTCGCGCAGCTCTTCGTGGCGCGCATGTCGGTGGGGGTCGGCGAAGCGACGCTGAGTCCGTGCGCCATGTCCTTGATTTCGGATTCGTTTCCGGAGGAGCGGCGCGGCAAGCCCATCGCCCTCTACTCCAGCGCCATCTCCGTGGGGTCCAGTCTAGCCGCGCTGCTTGGCGCCGGCGTCCTCACCTGGGCGAAGGCCACGGATCGGATCGTGCTGCCGGTGCTGGGGACGCTGGCGCCCTGGCAGCTCGCCTTCATCGTCGTCGGGCTGCCGGGGCTGCTGCTGGCCGTGCTCTTCCTCGGCGTGCGGGAACCGACGCGCATCGTCGCCGACCCCAGCCAGGCGCGGGCGCATCTCGGCCACATGTTCGCGCATGTGGGGCGCCACCTGGGCACGTACGCCTGCTTCGTGTCGATCTTCTGCTGCATGACGGTCATCGCCTACAGCCACGGCTGGCTGGCCGTGACCTTCGATCGCACCTACGGCTGGCCGGTGGAGTACTACGCCACGGCGAACGGCATCGCGCTGCTGATCGTCGGGCCGCTGGCGGTGAACTTCGCCGGCTGGCTGTCGGATCGGGGTACGGCGCGCGGCCAGCGCGATGCGCCTTTGCGGATCGCCGCGCTGGGCCTCGTCATCGGCGTGCCGCCGGCGGTGGTCGCGACGCTGCTCGACAACGCCTGGATGGCCTTCGGCCTGCTGACGCTGTCCAACGTCGGCCTGGCGTTCGTCTCGGCGACGGGCGTCACGGCGCTCTTGAACATCGTCCCGGAACGCATCCGCGCCCAGACCGTCGCCCTCTACTACATGGCCATCAGCCTGGCTGGGCTGATGCTCGGCCCGACCCTGGTGGGGGCCCTCAACGACTTCCTGTTCGGCGCCGACGGGGTGCGCTACAGCGTCGCCATCCTGCCGGCCGTCTTCGGCATCCCGGTGCTGGCGCTGCTGCCGCTGACGCTGCGCCTGTACCGGCGCGCCTTGGACGACGGCCTCGCCGGCTGACCCCGCGCCGCCTCAGCCGCTCCGCGGCAGGCGTACCCACGGGTGGCGGGCGAAGCGCTCGCGCTCGAAGGCATCGATGCGTTCGGCGTGGGCGAGGGTGAAGGCGATGGCGTCCAGACCCTCGATCAGCCGCATCCTCGCGGCATCGTCGATGGCGAACGAGGCAGCGACCCCGCCGCCGGTGATGGCGCGGCGCTGCAGGTCCACCCGCACCCGGTTGACTTGCGGATCCGCGTCCGCCCAGGCCGCCAGAGCGGCGATCCGGGGTGCCGAGAGCTCGGCGGCGAGAACGCCGTTGGCGATGCAGTTCTTGCGGAAGATCAGGCCGAAGCTCGGTGCGACCAGGACGCGAATGCCGAACTCGGCGAGCGCCCAGACGGCGTGCTCCCGGGACGAGCCGCAGCCGAAATTGGCGCCGCATAAGAGGATGCTCGCGCCCGCGTATCGCGGCCGGTTGAGGATGAAATCCGGCTGCGGCTCGCGGCCTGCCGCATCGACGTAGCGCCAGTTGGCGAACAACCCGGCGGCCAAACCGCGGCGCGACACGTGGCGCATCTCTCGGGAGGGAATGATCGCGTCCGTGTCCACGTTGGCCTGCAGCAGTGCCGCCGCGACGCCGACGTGGGTGCGGAACGGCTGCACGGTCAGCGTGGCTCGGGGGCACTGATGCGGCCGCGCAGGGCGGACGCGGCGACCACCGCCGGGCTCGCCAGATGGGTGCGCGTGCCGGGTCCCTGGCGACCCTCGAAGTTGCGGTTGGTGGTGCTGATGACGCGCCGCCCCGGACCGAAGGTCTCGCCGCCCGCGTAGAAGCACATCGAGCAGCCGGACTCCCGCCATTCGAAGCCGGCGGCACGAAACACGGCGTCCAGGCCCTCGGCCTCCGCGGCCCGCTTGATGGGCGTCGAGGCGGGTGCGCAGACCGCCGCGACGCCAGGCGCCACCCGGCGCCCCTCGAGCACCTTGGCGGCGGCGCGCAGGTCGCCGAGCCGGGCATTGGTGCAGGAGCCGATGAACGCGGCATCGATGGAGATGTCCGTCATCGGCGTGCCGGGCGCCAGATCGGCATAGGCCAGCGCCTGGCGTTCGTTGCGATCCTTGGGTTCCGGGACGCGGCCCTGAAGCTCCACGCCCTGCTCGGGCGACGTGCCCCAGGTCACCCGGTGCGAGACCTGGCGCGCATCGATGTCCAAGTTCCTGTCGAAGCGCGCGTTGGGATCGGACTTCAGCGCCTGCCACTCCGCGCTCGGCAGCGGGAACGGCGCGAATGGGCGGCCGGCTACGTAGTCGAGAACCGCCTGGTCGGGCGCGATCACCGCCGTTGCGGCCGCGAACTCCACCGCCATGTTGCACAGCGTCATGCGGCCTTCGATGTCGAGCGCGGCGATCGCTTCGCCGTCGAACTCCACTGCCGCGCCGCTGCCGCCCGCGGCGCCGTGCTCGGCGATGAGATAGAGCGCCAAGTCCTTCGCGGTCACGTATTCAGGCAGCGCGCCCTGCACCGTGACGCGCATGTTCGGCGGCCTCGCCATGCGCAGCGTCGATGTCGCGAGCACGTGCTCGGTCTCGCTGGTGCCGATGCCGAAGGCCAGCGCGCCGAGTGCGCCGAGGGTGCAGGTATGGGAGTCGGGGCAGACGATGCTGAGGCCCGGCAGCGCGATGCCCTGCTCGGCGCTCACGGCGTGGCTGATGCCTTGCTGCGGGTCGTTCACGTCGAATACGCGGACGCCAAGGGCCGCCGCGCCGCTGCGACTGCGGGCGATGAACTGCTCGCCGCCCGGCACCAGGGTGCGATCCGTGCGTCCGGGACGGGTGTCCAGGATGTGGTCCATCATGCAGAAGGCGTGCTCGGCCCGGCGCACCGGACGGCCGGCTTCGAGCAGCGCGTTGAGGGCGATGCCGCCGGTGCGCTCATGCAGGCAGAGGCGGTCGATGTAGAGCAGGTCCTCGCCGTGCTCGTCGGATTCGATGCAGTGGCTGTCCCAGAGCTTGTCGAACAGCGTGCTCGACAGGACCGCTTCGCGGTCGCTGCCGGCGGGTCGCTGCCGACCACCGGGCACCCGATTGGCGATCCGTCCCATGCGGAGTGCTGTAGGAACCATTTGCTATAATGATACATCATTATGACAAAGTACCTTTCTGCGGCAAATCCCCGGGGCGGTCCGGCAGCGTCCTTCGAGTCGGCGACGCCGGCCTGGGTGGCGGCGCGAGCCGCGGAGCTCAAGACCGCGCAGAGCGCCTGGGCGGACTCCGGGGCCGCGCACCGTGCCGCGGTACTCAAGCAGTGGCACGAAGCCCTGTGCGCCGCCCGGGCATCGATCATCGACGCTTTGGCGGAAGACACCGGGCGCGTGCGGCTCGCCTACGCCGAGTTCGACGGCGCCGTGCAGCGCATCCTGCACTGGGCCGAGCGGGCGCCGGGGCTGATGGCGCGGGCAGTGGCCGAGCCGGGCTACTCCGCCGCCATGCCGAGCGTCCGCTACGAGCACTGTCTGCGACCGCTCGGTTTGGTGGGCGTGGTCGGGCCGTGGAACTTCCCGCTGCTGCTGACGCTGATCGACGCCATGCCGGCGCTGGCGGCCGGCTGCAGCGTGCTGGCCAAGCCGAGCGAAGTAACGCCGCGTTTCATCGCGCCGCTCGAGTCAACCTTGGCTGCGGTGCCGGAGCTGGACGCAGTGCTGCGCTTCGCCCGCGGCGGCGCCGATGTCGGCACGGCGCTGGTCGCCCAAGTGGACGCCATCTGCTTTACGGGCAGCGTCGCCACCGGCGCCCGGGTCGGCGCCCATGCCGGCTCGCGCCTCATTCCCGCCTTTCTGGAGCTCGGCGGCAAGGACCCGCTCATCGTCCTGCAAGACGCGGAGCTGGACGCCGCGGTGGAGGTGACCTTGCGCACGGCCGTGGTCGCCACCGGCCAGGCCTGCCAGTCAATCGAGCGCATCTACGTTCACGAAGCGCTCATGGATGCCTTCGTCGACCGCCTGATCGAAGCCGCCCGTGCCGTGACGCTGAATACCGAGCGCATCGACTGCGGCCATCTGGGGCCGTTCATCGACCCGCGCCAGGCCGGCAAGGTGGAAGCGCAGATCGCCCAGGCCGAAGCCGCCGGCGCGGTGCGCCGCTGCGGCGGCATCGTCCGCCGGGGCGGCGCGGCGTGGTGTCGCCCCGTGGTGCTTACCGGCCTCAGCCACGACATGCTGCTCTACAAGGAAGAGACCTTCGGCCCGGTGCTGCCGGTGATGCCGTTCCGAGACGACGACGAAGCGGTCGCCCTCGCCAACGATTCGGCATTCGGCCTCTCCGCGGCCGTGCTCGGCGACGAGCGCCATGCCTGCCGCGTGGCGCGGCGCTTGAACGTCGGCGCGGTTAGCGTCAACGACGGCGGCCTCACCGCCGGCGTCTCGGATGTGGAGAAGGAGTCATTCGGCGTGTCGGGCGTCGGCCGTTCGCGCATGGGCGACAGCGGCCTGCTGCGCTTCCTGCGCCGGCAGGCGCTGCTCGTGCAGACCGGCGCCGCCGCGCCGCTCGACGCCTACCGCGAGGAAGGCGCGTAGACCGGTGCCGCGCGTCGTGGCCCCGGCATTCCCTGGGGCTGCGCCGCTCGCGCCGCCTTCGCAGCCGAAGAGGGCGATGGCGAGCAGGGCAGCGGCCAGCGCAGTCCTGCGAACTTCGTGGCAGCGGCTTGGGTCATGGCGGCGCCGACAGCGAACCGGGCGGGCGTGGTCCGAACCGCACGTGACTCGGCGACTTCTCGCGAATGTTCGTTTGCGCCGGTGCGCAACGCCAGCCGTGCAATCGGCGCTCGCGTTGCATTATGCTTCACCATCCGTCATGGAACGGTGCTTTCCTAAGGATGCGTATCGCCGTGCCGAGGGAGACGCGGCCCGGCGAGTTGCGTGCCGCGCTGGTCCCCCAGAGCGTGAAGAAGCTTGCCGCGCTCGGCTTCGACGTGATGGTCGAAACCGGCTTGGGCGCGGTTGCGGGCCTGCCCGACGGCGAGTACGAGAGCGCCGGTGCGGACGTGGTGAGCGACATCGACTCCGCCATCGTCGCCTCCGACGTCGTGCTGCGCGTGCGCAAACCGGCGCCGCGCGATGTCGAGCTTCTGGCGGAGAACGCTCTGCATATCAGCTTCCTGGATCCCTTCAACGAAAAGCCCCTCGTCGGCCGCCTCGCGGCGCGCGGCGTCACCGCGGTGGCCATGGACATGGTGCCGCGCACCACCCGGGCGCAGAAGATGGACGCGCTCTCCTCGCAGGCCAATCTGGCGGGCTACGTTACGGTGATTCTCGCCGCCGCGCACTGCCCGCGCATCTTCCCGATGATGATGACGCCAGCGGGCACCATCGCCCCGGCGCGGGTGTTCGTCATCGGCGCCGGCGTTGCCGGCTTGCAGGCCATCGCCACCGCCAAGCGGCTCGGCGCAAGGGTCAACGCCTTCGACACCCGACCGGTGGTGGCGGAGCAGGTGCAGTCGCTCGGCGCGAAGTTCGTGGAAATCGACATCGGCGAAGTGGGACAGACCGAGCAAGGCTATGCAAGGGAGCTCACCGCCGAGCAGATGGCGATGCAGCGCGAGGGCATGAAGCAGGTGATCGCTCGGTCCGATGTGGTCATCACCACCGCGCAGGTCTTCGGCCGCCCGGCGCCGCGCATCGTCAGCGCCGACATGGTGGCGGCGATGGCGCCCGGCAGCGTCGTCGTGGACATGGCGGTGGAGTCCGGCGGCAATGTGGAAGGCTCGAAGCTCGATGAGGTGGTGGAAACCGGCGGCGTGAAGCTGATCGGCCTCGGCAACCTGCCGTCGGAAGTGGCCAGCAACGCCAGCGCCATGTACTCCGCGAACGTCACGCACTTTCTCGAGGAGTTCTGGGATGCCGATGCCGGCGCCTTCAACCTCGACCCCGCCGATGAGATCGCCGCCGGCTGCGTGCTGACCCGCGGCGGCGAGACGGTCCACGAACTCTTCAAGTAGCGAGCCCTATCCGACAACGCCCATGGAACTCGTCCCCGTTTATCTGGCTTTCATTCTGGTGCTGGCCATCTTCCTCGGCTTCGAGCTGATCTCGAAGGTGCCCGCGACCTTGCACACGCCGCTGATGTCCGGCGCCAATGCGATTTCCGGCATCACCATCGTCGGCGCCCTGCTCGCCGCCGGCGCCGGCGGGCCGGACTGGCTGGCGTCGCTGCTCGGCGCGGCCGCGGTGTTCTTCGCCACCGTCAACGTCGTGGGCGGCTATCTGGTGACGGACCGCATGCTCGGCATGTTCAAGAAGCGCGGCGAAGGCGAGGGCGCGGCCAAGCGATGAGCAGCGTCGCCGTCAACCTCGCCTACATCGCCGCTGCGGTGCTGTTCGTCTTCGGCCTGAAGATGCTCGGCTCGCCGGCCACGGCGCGGCGCGGCAACGCGCTCTCGGCGCTTGGCATGCTGATCGCCATCGTCGCGACGCTGCTCTCCCGGGGCATCGTCGAGTGGCATTGGATCGCCATCGCCGTGCTCGCGGGGACGCTGGTGGGCGCGTCGGCGGCGCGCCTCGTCGCCATGACCGCCATGCCGGAGATGGTGGCGCTGTTCAACGGTTCGGGCGGCATCGCGAGCCTGTTGGTGGGCTGGGCGGCGCTGTTCCCGGAAGCGGGCGGCATGGTGGGCGCGTTCACCGCGGCAACGGTTGCCATCTCGGTGCTGATCGGCGGCGTGACGTTCTCCGGCAGCCTGATCGCTTGGGGCAAGCTCGCCGAAGTGATGCCGAGCGGCGCCCTGCTGTTCGCGGGCCAGCGCTTCATCAACGCGGCGCTCTTGATCGCCCTAGTGGCTTGCGGCGTGCTCTTCGTGCTGGATCCGGCGCCGGACTCGCCGTTCTTCATCGCCGTGCTGGCGCTGGCCTTCGTGCTCGGCGTCATGGCCGTGGTGCCCATCGGCGGCGCGGACATGCCCGTGGTGATCTCGCTGCTGAACAGCTACTCGGGCCTCGCCGCCTGCGCCGCCGGGTTCGCCATCAACAACAACGTGCTGATCGTTTCCGGCTCTCTGGTGGGCGCCGCCGGCATCATCCTCACCAACATCATGTGCAAGGCGATGAACCGCTCGCTCGCCAACGTGCTGTTCAGCGGCTTCGGGGCCGTGAAGTCCGGCGCCAAGGTGGAAGGCGAGGTGAAGCCGATCAACCCGGAGGACGCAAGCCTGATCCTCGAAGCTGCCAGCGCAGTGACCTTCGTACCCGGCTACGGCATGGCGGTGGCGCAGGCGCAGCATGTGGTGCAGGAGCTCGGCGAACTCTTGGAGGAGAACGGCTGCGAGGTGACCTACGCCATCCATCCGGTGGCCGGACGCATGCCGGGGCATATGAACGTGCTGCTTGCCGAAGCGAACGTGCCCTACGATCAGCTTGTGGAGATGGAGGACATCAACCCGCGCATGGGCGCCATCGACGTGGCGGTGGTGATCGGCGCGAACGATGTCGTGAATCCGTCGGCGCGGGGCGACGAGACGAGCCCCATCTACGGAATGCCGATCATCAACGTGGACCATGCGCGCACCGTCTTCGTGCTGAAGCGGTCGATGGCGTCGGGCTTCGCGGGGGTGGACAATCCGCTGTTCTTCGGCGACAACACGCGGATGCTGTTCGGCGATGCGAAGGCGTCGATTTCGGAGTTGATCGCAAGTCTGAAGGGGTAGCCGATGCGGATTCCCGAGGCGTTTTTTCCGCTCATCAATCGGCTGATGCTGGTGCTTCTGGCATCGCCCCTGCACGCCCTGGCAAGCGGCAGCCTGATGACGATCCACTACACCGGGCGGCGCAGCCGGCGGCAGCTGTGGACGCCAGTGCGCTATCTGCGCGAAGACGATGGGACGCTCACTGCGCTGACCTCGAAGTCCACCGGCTGGTGGCCGAATTTCATCAGCCCCACGCAAGTGGAGGTGCAGGTGGCCGGACGGCGCAGGCCGGCGACGGCGCTGGCGTTCGCGGACGACTCGCAGCGCACCGAGCCGGCCTTGCGGAGAGCTCTGGAACGGTTTCCCGGCGATGCGCCGTACCACGGCATCACGGCGAAGCGCGGCAGCGATGCCTACCAGGCGCAGTTCGAGGCGGCGATTCTGAGCGATGTCGTGGTCACGTTCGCGCTGCAGGACTGAGGCGATGGATCTTTCCGAAGCGATGCGCACCACCTTCGCGGCGCGGGAGTTCGCGCCGGAACCGGTGCCGGACGACATGCTCCATCGCATTCTGGACCACGCCCGATTCGCGCCGAGCGGCGGCAATCGGCAGGGCTGGCATGTGATCGTGGTGCGCGACCAGGCGAAGCGGCGGGCGCTCGGGCCGCTGATCGAACCGGCCTGCCGACGCTATCTGGCGGAAGTTGCAGCCGGCGCCAATCCTTGGAACACCATCGAACCGGCGCACGTCGATCAGGCCGCCCTCGACGCGGTGCGTATCCCGCCGGGCTTCATCGAACGACTGATCCACGCGCCGTTGCTGCTGCTGGTGACGGTCGACCTCAGCGTGGTGGCCGCCATGGACCAGTACCTGCCGCGCATCGGCGTGGTGCCGGGCGCATCGATCTACCCGTTCGTGTGGAACATCCTGCTTGCCGCCCGGAACGAAGGCTACGGCGGCACCCTCACGACTTTCCTTGCCGCCAAGGAGCCGCAAGCGAAGGCTCTGTTCAGCATACCCGACAGCCATGCCCTTGCGGCCATGCTGCCGATGGGCAAGCCCGTGAAGCAACTGACGCGGCTGCGCCGCAGGCCGGTGACCGCCTTCGCCACGGTGGATGCATTCGACGGCGCGGTATTGGGCGGTGGCTGACCGCCTGCCGCGAATCCAGCGAGTCGAATCTTCCAGCATCGACGCCATCGGCTACGACGCCAAGACCCGGCGCCTCTACGTGCGGTTCGTCGGTTCGAGAACCTACCTCTACGAAGACGTGCCGGAGTCCGTCTACGAGGACTTCATGGCGGCGGACTCCAAGGGCCGGTTCCACAACTTCGAGATCAAGGATGCGTACAGCTATCGGCGCCTGTAGACGCCCATCGTCAAGCGGCTAATCGTCCTCGGCTTCGCCCTCCCACCACTTGTCCACATGGCGGCGCCGATAGACCGCCATGGCGTCCAGCAGCGCCGCCGGATCGGCCTCCACCAAGAGCGACTGCCGATGCTCCGGGCGAATGAAGCGCTCGGCCTCGGCGTGGCGGAGGAAGTCGAGCAGATGATCGAAGTAGCCGTCCACGTTCAGCAGCCCCGTCGGCTTATCGTGCAGGCGCAGCTGGTTCCAAGTGAGTGCCTCGAACAGCTCGTCCGCAGTGCCGAAGCCGCCGGGCAGGGCGATGTAGCCGTCCGCCAGCTCCGAGAAGCGCGCCTTGCGCTGATGCATCCCGGCGACGCGCTCGAGACGCACGCCGCCGTGACCGACGATGTCCGCCAAATCCGGCGTGATGACGCCGATCACTTCGCCGCCCGCAGCAGCTGCGGCATCGGCAACGGCGCCCATCAGACCGACGCCGGCGCCGCCGTAGACCAAGCCGATGCTTCGCTCCGCCAGCGTCTTGCCGAGCGTTCGCGCAGCTCGCGCATACGCCGCGCGACGACCCACGCTGGAGCCGCAAAGGACGCAGACGCGCTTCATGGGAGCGAGCCGGCCGAGCGCGGGACCGGATGCAGAGCGGGAGCCATCGACTCGAATCGCCTATCGGTTCGCGACACCATCAGCGTAACCCTTGAGCGGGACCAGTGCGCGGGGTATTGTGCCGATGCGCACGCACTCGGAACCTAAGCGCTGCAATGTCCGCCACGAGACGCAAGCTGCCGCTTGGCATCCAGACCTTCCGCACGATCCGCGATGAGGGCTGCTACTACGTCGACAAGACGACCTACATCCGCAAGCTGGTGGACGAGGGCAGCCGCTACTTCCTGTCGCGCCCGCGGCGGTTCGGCAAGAGCCTGCTGCTGGACACCATCAAGGAGCTGTTCGAGGGCAGCGAGGAACTGTTCCGCGGCCTCGCGATACACGATGGCTGGGATTGGACGGAAAGGCACCCCGTCGTGCATCTCGACTTCGGCACCGGCAGCTTCGCCGAGGCCGAGGGGCTCGCTAGGAGCATCCGCGCACAGCTCGATCGGGTGGAACGTCGGCATGGGCTGACCTCCCCGTACGATGCCGCCCCGGAGCGCCTCGACTATCTGATCGAAGCCTTGCACGAGAGCGCTGGTCAGCGCGTCGTGGTGTTGGTGGACGAGTACGACAAGCCTATCTTGGAAGCCTTGGCAGACTCGCATCTGGCGGCAAGCAATCGCGATGGGCTGCGGACCCTGTATTCCGTGATCAAGACGCGCGATGCGGACATCAAGTTCGCCTTGCTTACCGGCGTCAGCAAGTTCTCCAAAGTCAGCCTGTTCTCCGATCTGAACAATCTCACCGACCTGACATTGAAGCCCGCCTACTCGGCCATCTGCGGCTACACGGACCAAGATCTCGACGCGGTCTTCGCCGCCGAACTCAAGGGGCTGGACCGCGATGCCGTGCGCGAGTGGTACAACGGCTATAGCTGGCGCGGCGAGACAGTTTACAACCCGTACGATGTGCTGCGGCTGTTCGACGACCGGGAGTTCGACGCGCACTGGTTCGAAACCGGCTCGCCGTCGTTTCTGATCCGCGCACTGCTGGACCGAGGCGTGCCGACGCCCTCGCTTGACGCCATGGTGGCCGCTAGCGACCTGCTGTCGTCTTTCGACGTCGAAGAAATGTCCTTGGAGGCGCTGCTGTTCCAGGGCGGCTATCTGACCATTGCCGCTACGACGATGCGGGGCGGCCGGCCGCGCTTTCGCCTCGCCTATCCGAACCGCGAGGTGCGCGAGAGCCTGAATGACCGCCTGCTACGGGCGTTGACGCCAGAGGCTGCGCACCGCGTGGTGGATGCAGGTGACTTGGCCGGCAGACTGCGGGCGCGTGATTTCTCAAGCGTGGAAGCGCTTGTGCGCCGACTGTTCGACAGCATTCCCTACAACTGGCATGTACGCAATGGCATCGCCCATTACGAGGGCTACTACGCGAGCGTGTTCTATTCCTATCTGGCGGCGACCGGCATGGACGTGCGAGCGGAGGAAGCCACGAGCCGTGGGCGGCTCGACCTGGTCGCGCAAGCAGGCTCGCACATCTGGCTTTTCGAGTTCAAGGTGGTCGAGCGAGCAGGAACCGGCGCGGCCATGACCCAACTGAAGGAGCGCGATTACGCGAGCAAGTTCCGGCGCGACGGAGTTGCTGTTCACCTGATCGCCATCGAGTTCAGCAGCGAGACCCGCAACGTCGCGTCCTTCACGGTGGAAACGGATGCGGCGGCGAGCGCGGACACCTAAACTGGGGCTTGCTAGAACAGCGCTACGACGACCCGCATGTCTCCTTCCCCTTTCCCGCCCGAAATCGAAACCTCTAGGCTGATCCTTCGCCCGCCGACGCTCGCCGATGCCGGCGCCATCGCGGATGCGGTCGCCGCGTCCTACCCGCAACTGCACGAGTGGATGGAATGGGCGCGCGAACCGTACGGCCTGGCCGACGCCCAGGCGTTCTGCAACGACGCCCAAGAGGCCATGGCCGCAGGGCGCGAGTATCCGGTGCTACTGCTGCGCCGGGGCGATGGGTGCCTTCTCGGCAGCATGGGACTGATCGAAATCGACCGGGCCGTGCCGAAGGCCGAGATCGGCTATTGGCTCCACTCCGATCATGTGGGCCATGGCTACTGCTCGGAAGCGGCGCGGGCGATGACGAAGTACGCATTCGAGGAACTCAATGCGCAGCGCTTGGAAATCATGATGGATGACCGCAACGCGCGCAGCTGGGCCGTAGCGGAACGCCTCGGTTTCGAGCTGGAAGCCGTACACCGGGCACACCGGCGCGACAACCGCGGGCGGCTCAGCAGCACGCGGGTCTACGCGATGTTCGACCTCGCCTGCCTGCGCTGAGCCGCCTGAGTTCAGCCGGGACTGCGTTCGAACTTCGGGATCGCCGCCGAAGTCTCCGCCCACGGCTGGCCGCTGGCGGTCCAGATGTGTACCGCAGGCTTGAGCCAGCTCGGATCGTCGAGCGTTGCGGCCTTGAGCACCAGCATGGCGGCATTGGCCGACAGCTCCGAGAGGATCGGCGAGCCGCAGGTGGGGCAGAACTTGCGCGTCACCTGATTCCCGCTCTCCGCATCCACCGTGTAGCCGGCGAGCGCGCCGCTGAGATCGAGCGCATCCGCCGGCACGCCGACGATGGTCGAGTACGCACCGCCCGACGCGTACTGGCAGTCCCGGCAGTGGCAGTGGCCGACGAACACCGGCGCCGCCCCGCACTCGTACCGCACCGCCCCGCACCGGCAGCCGCCCTGGAAGGAATCGGCCATGTGGGCTCTCCTCAGTTTCGAGTGCCAATCATAGCCCTTGTGCGGTTGCTGCCACTTGCTTGCGAGAAGGCTGCGTGGTCGAATGGCCAGCCGTCAATCCCGGCTGAACGAGCACAACCGTGGCGCCGACAATGCAAAAGCGTACGCCTCCCACAGCGGTCGACCTGTTCTGCGGCGCAGGCGGTCTGTCGCTCGGCCTGACGCGGGCCGGTTTCCAAGTCCTTCGCGGCTACGATCAGTGGGCATCAGCCGCTGCGACGCACCGGGCGAATTTCGCGCACGACGCTGCGCAAGTGGCCATCACGCCCGACCTGGAACTGCCAGCAGCAGACCTCATGGTGGGCGGACCGCCATGCCAGGGCTTTTCTTCGGCGGGGCTGCGCCGCGAAGGGGATGGCCGGAACAGCCTCGTGCGGACGTTCAGCTCCTTGGTTGCCCGACACCGGCCGTTGGCATTCCTGTTCGAGAACGTAGAGGGGTTCCTCACTGCTGGCGGCGGTGCATTCGTGTTCGACCTGCTGGAACCGCTGATCGAGGCGGGGTACTGGGTTCACGTGCGCAAAGTGAACGCCGCGACCTTCGGCGTCCCGCAGCATAGGAAACGGGTGATCGCGGTAGGCGGACTTGGTTGGGATCCTGGGTTCCCGCAGCCGACGCACCGAGCCTTCGGCGCACCAGGAGCTCTGCTCGGCACGCATGCGGCATTGCCTCTCGCCCCCGTAGTCAACGATGCGCTGGCCGACTTGCCCGCCGCCGTCGAGCAAACGAACGCCTCCGACGACCACGGCTTCACTCCGCTGAACGCCGCCGACGCATAGCGCGCCCGGCTGCTGGGGCCAGGTCAATGCATGAAGGACCTACCGGAAGACCTCTGGCATGAGACCTACCGCCGCCGAGCATTCCGCCGGGTGATAGATGGCACTCCAAGCGAGCGCCGCGGCGGGCCACCAACAGGGTTGAGACGACTCGATGGCTCAGAGCCATCAAAAGCCATCACCGCGGGCGCCATCAGCGAGTTCTTGCACCCCGCGCAAGACCGCCGCCTGACGATCCGCGAGTGCGCACGGCTGCAGACATTCCCCGACATTTTCGCCTTCCGCGGCTCCCGCCGCGACCGAGCGCAGCTGATCGGCAACGCGGTGCCGCCGCTGTTCGCGGAACGGTTGGGGAGCCATCTGCTGCTGCAAATCCGTGACGCTTCGCGGGCAGCGGGCGATGGCAAGTTGCTGAGCTTCGTGCCCACGCTATCCGACGGCATGAGCCCGGCGCTGCGTACACTCAATGACCGTGTGAACAGACGCTTCCTGCCGCACCGAAGCCAAGCAGCATAGCGCACCACCCTCGGACATAGGAATAGAAAGCACCATGACCATCGCCTACCTTCTCATCGACCTCCCTTCGGACCACGAAGTCGAATGGGCGTTGTCTACCGAGTGCGACACGATTCGTGGCATCCTAACAAACAAAGGCGCTAGGCTGAGATCCAAGGTCAAGCATGTGCGCGCGACGAAGTTAGGTGCTTTGTTCGATTGCGCACCGCGGAAACCGTATGACCATGTCCGCTATGTGCATTTGGCCTGCCACGCTGGCGACGATGGAATCGATTTGCTCGGCGGGAAAGCAACTTGGAAAGAACTGGCTAAGCTCCTGACTCGGTACGTGTCTCCGCTGCGGGCGCAGCAGCGACGGGTCCTCTGCCTAAGTTGCTGTCACTCCAAGGCAGGAGTGCAGAAAATGCAGCGTTGGCTGGCGAAGCACTTCACTGCGGTCTACTATCTGACGGAACATCGAGTGGGATTCGACACGTCCATGGTCGTCTGGACGATGTTCTACTACAGGAAATCACTCGATGCACCGCTCGCGAAGGCGAAAGAGCGCATCAATGAGTTCTTCGACAACCAGCCGATTGAAATCCGCTATTACGACAAGTCCGCGGCGCCCGCGAAAGCATCGCCGCCCACGCGACGCAGCGGCCGAAAGCTCCGACCAAGACGACCGTCGTAGCGCTTACTGCCGGACCACCTCCTCGTCCGCTTCAAGGTCTAGCGCCGCGAGGAACAGCGCCTTCGTGTAGTCGCTCTGCGGGTTGTTGAAGACGTGCGTCGCCGGGCCTTGCTCGACGATCACGCCGTCGCGCATGACGATCAGCCAGTTGGCCAAGGCGCGCACCACTTTGAGGTCGTGGCTGACGAACAGGTAGCCCAGGTTGTGGGCCTTCTGCAGGTCTCGCAAGAGGTCCACGATCTGCGCCTGGACGGACATGTCGAGGGCCGAAGTGGGTTCGTCCAGCACCACGAAGCGTGGCCGCAGCACCATCGCCCGGGCGATGGAGATGCGCTGGCGCTGGCCGCCGGAGAACTCGTGGGGGTAGCGGTCCATGTGTTCCGGTTCCAGTCCCACCTCGTCGAGCACCTCGGCCACGCGGCGGCGGCGCTCGTCTTTTGAGACGTCCGGTTCGTGGATGCGCAGGCCCTCTTCGACGATCTGCAGCACGGAAAGGCGCGGCGACAGGCTGCCGTAGGGGTCCTGGAAGACCACCTGCATATCCTTGCGCAGCGGGATCAGGCCCTTGCGGCGCACGTCGCTGATGTCGCGGCCGTCGAAGCGAATCGCGCCTTCGCTGTCGAGCAGGCGCAGCATGGCGAGGCCCAGGGTGGTCTTGCCGGAGCCGGATTCGCCGACCACGCCGACGGTCTGTCCGGCGCGCACTTCGACATCCACCGTGTCCACCGCGGTGAAGTACTTGCGTCCGCCGAACCAGCCCTTGCCGATGGCGTACTTGACGGTGAGCGTATCGGCGGCGGCGACGATGGGAGCGCCGCTGTCGGCCGGCGGCGGGTCGCCGGAGGGTTCTGCGGCGAGCAGCTTCTTGGTGTAGTCGTGCTGCGGGTCGGTGAAGATCTGCCTGTTGGAGCCGGCCTCCACGATCTCGCCACCCGTCATCACGCAGACGCGGCTGGCCATGTTGCGGACGATGCCGAGGTCGTGGGTGATGAGCAGCATCGCCATGTTCATCTGGCCCTGCAGATCCTTGAGGAGCTTCAGGATCTGCGCTTGGATGGTGACATCCAAGGCCGTCGTGGGTTCGTCCGCGATCAGCAGTTGCGGCTCGTTGGCGAGCGCCATGGCGATCATCACCCGCTGGCGCTGGCCCCCGGAGAGTTCGTGCGGATAGGACTTCAGGCGGTTCTCGGCATCCTGCAGGCCCACCAGCTCCAACAGTTCCAAAACCCGGTCGCGCGCCATCTTCGGCGACAGTTTCTTGTGTACCACCAGCGCCTCGCCCACCTGCTTGGCGATGGTGTGCAGCGGGTTGAGGGAAGTCATGGGTTCCTGGAAGATCATGCTCACCACGCCGCCGCGCACATCGAGCAGCCGCGCCTTGTCCGCGCCGAGCATCTCTTCGCCGTTCACCAGCACGCTGCCGCCGGGGTGATGCGCCTGCGGATAGGGCAGCAGTTGCAGCACGGACAGGGCGGTGACGGACTTGCCAGAGCCGGACTCCCCCACCAGGGCAACCGTCTCGCCGGCGTCGATGTGGAACGAGACGCCGCGCACGGCCGGGTTGTCGCCGAAGCTCACCTTCAGATCACGCACTTCCAAGAGCTTGCCTGGCATCCACCCTCCCCGGTGTTTCGCCGCCGCAGCGGGCCGATTCTACGCGCTCAGGCCCGCCTTTAGGCCGTCGCTCATGTCGATGGAATAGACGCGAGCGGCGGTGCCGTAGAACAGGTCGTTGCGTTCGTCCGCCGACAGGCCGCGGCCCGCAGCGATGCGCTTGAAGGCGTTCCAGAGGTTGCCGTAGGAGCAGGACAGCTTGTCCACGGGGAAGTTGGACTCGAACATGCAGCGCGACGGACCGAATGTGTCGATGACGAAGCCCAGATACGGCGCCCAAGCATCTGCCAAGGCTGCGGAGTCCGGCGGCTCCTCTCGCTCCTCGAAACCGTAGCCGTAGGTGACCATGCCGCAGCCGCCGGTCTTGACGACGACGTTGGGCCGTCGCGCCACAGTCGTCATGCCGGCGCGCCACTCGTCGAACAGCGCACCGGTACGCTGGCCGGCGTAGGGGCCCATCGCGATGGGGCCGCCGATGTGGTTCAGGATGATGGTGGTGCCGGGGAATGCGTCCGCGAGCGATGCCACCTCGTCGAGTTGGCCGTGGTAGCCCCAGCAGTCGAAGCTGAGGCCGAGGCGATCGAGCGCCGCGAAGCCGTCGCGAAAGGCGCGGCTACCGAGCAGTCCCGCGGTGCCGCGTGTCGGATGATGGGACGGCGGCATGTCCGGCGATGCGTGCCAGCCGTGGGCATGGCGGATGCCGCGGAAGTTGCGGCTCGCGGCCATGTGGGCGCGCAGCACTTCCTCTACGACGCCCGCGTCCTGGGTGAGATCGACGAAGCCGACGATGCCGCCGCAGCAGCGCACGCCCTCGCCGTAGAGGCCGGACGCCGCCATCGCCGCGACGCCCTGAACGAATTGGGTCTCGCCGACCACGCGATCCGGCGCATCGCCCTCGCGGTACATGGCGCGGCACTCGACGAACACCGTGTCCACGACGTTGTGGCCGGCGCCGCGGATGTCTGCCAGCAGATCGTCCGCGAGGTAGCGCAGATGGATGCGCGCGTCGTCCGGCGTCGGCGGCCGCGGGCGACGGTCCCAGAGGTGGTGGTGCGGGTCGATGATGGGCTGCTCGGGATCCAGAGCTTGTTCGGGCGTCCGGGCGAGCCACGCCTTGAGGCGCTCGCCGGGCAGGTCTCTCGGCAGTTCGGACATGAGGATCTCCCTGATGGCAGCAGCGGATCATAGTCTGCCGCTGGGCTGCCGGACGCCAAAGCGGCACGCCGCACGCCTAACGTAGGAGATTTCCCCCAGTGCGGGCGGATTTGTAAGCCAATGCTTAGGAAAAGTCGAGAGATTGCCCATATCCGAGCCGCGGGTCGAGCGTCCAACATCGCCGCGTCTTCCACCAACACGAGACCCAGAGCATGTTGCACCGACACCTCGCCTGGCCGCGACTGAGCCGCGGCCGCACCGGCGGCAAGCCGGGACTGGATCCGTTCGACTTCCCGCGCCAGCCGCGCCGGGCCGGCAAGACCCGCAGGCCGCGCAAACCCCACAACCGCCCGCCGCGGCCCCGGCGGCGGCTGCGCACCATCTGACCGCCGGGCCAGTGCCGGGTTCGACGACCGCAGGCCGCTTGGCAGCGGAGGAGACCTCGGCACTGGCCAAGAGCGCCCTGCACAGGACGGAAGCCAGCGAAGGAAGAGTGAACCAAGCGCGCGACGCCGCCTCGATCGCGGCGAAACGGCTGGTCGGAGTGGCCGGACTTGAACCGGCGGCCCCCGCCTCCCGAAGACGGTGCTCTACCAGACTGAGCTACACTCCGATGCCCGTCGGCGAAGGCGGCGCATTGTATTGCCGTTCTTCGCTCGACGCCAGCGCTCTTCACCGGGGGGGTGTACGACAATTCTCTGGTAAGTGACCACTAACGGCCGGCGTTGGCTGTGGATGCGGAGTGGGGCCATCGCGGACGCTCTATTCTTGGGGTTTGCGACACAACCCAGGAACGGAGGAGCCCGCGATGGCGATAGGGACTGTCGCCGACGAGCGCATGGAACGCAAGCGCGAGTTGGACGAGGCGAAGGAGGAGCTGGCGACGGCGATGGGGAGGTACGCGGCGGCGGAGCTGGCCGCGTCGGCGGCGGGGGAGGCGCCGGAGTCGCATCCGGCGCTGCTGGATCTGCGCGTCCGGCGGGCGGCGCTGTCGGCGGCGCGGCTGGGGCTGGAGGCGGCGTACCGGGCGGACCGGTCGGACGGCGTCGCGCCGTCGTGCCCGAAGTGCGGGGAGCGGATGCGGCTGTCGGACCGGGAGAGGCCTCTGGTGGAGACGGCGCTGGGGCCGGTGCGGCTGCCGATGGCGCGGCACGCCTGCTGCGGGAAGACGGTGCGGCAGCGCGAGGCGGCGCTGGACATCGCGGGCTCGATGACGCCTGCGGCGCGGCGCATGGCGAGCCTGGCGGGGTCGTCGTGCTGCTACGCGGAGGCGGACCGGCTGCTGGTCGAGCTGGCGGGGCTGAACTTCGGCGCGAAGCGCATCGAGCGGACGACGCGGGCGGTGGGCGCGGACGCGGAGGCGCGGCGGGAGGCGGCGCTGTCGGGCGCGCTGTCGGTGGCCTCTGGCGGCGGGAAGGTTCCGACGCGCAAGCCCTTGAAGGAAGGGGAGATCCTGTGCCTGGCGGTGGACGGGACGGGGGTGCCGGCGCGGCCGTCGGAGACCGCCGGGCGCTCCGGGAAGGACGGCGCGGCGCGCACCCGGGAGGCGAAGGTGGGCGCCTTGTGGCTGCTGGAGCCGGACGGCGAGGGCGGGCGCCGCACCGTGGACGGCTCGGTGCGGTACTTCGCCGCCATCGAGAGCGCGGAGGACGACGCCGGCGGCGACTCGCCCGTTGCGCGGCGCCTGCTGCGCGAGCTGGCGGCGGCGGGCTACGGGCCGGAGGACGTCGGCGTCTGCATCGGCGACGGCGCCGAGTGGCTGCGGCGGCTGTTCGAGGAGTGGTTCCCGAACGCGGTGCCGATCGTCGACTGCTTCCACGCGGCGGAGTACGCGTGGGCGGCGGCGAACGCCCGCTACGGCCCCGGCACCGACCTCGCGAAACGCTGGGCGACGAGGCTGTGCCGGTGGCTCAAGACCGGCGACATCGACAGGACGCTGGCGGCGCTGCGCCGGGCCGGCGGCGAGGAGAGCGCCAGGGCGGCCCGGTACATCGCCGAGCGGCGCGGGCGGATGCGCTACGACGAGTACCTCGCGCGCGGGCTGCCCATCGGCTCGGGGCGCGTCGAGGCGGCCTGCAAGACGGTCGTCGGGCGGCGCCTGAAATGCACCGGCATGCGCTGGACCGTGGCCGGCGCGAACCCCGTCATCTGGGTGCGCTGCGCGCGGCTCAGCGGCTGGTTCGACGACTACTGGGAGGAACGCCTGCGCCTCGCCGCGTGAACGCGCGTGGAGGTCGTCTACCAGAGATTTGTCGTACACCCTCACCGGGGATTGCCGTACACCTCGCTCGACTCAAGGGCGCCGAACTGCTATGCGGATGGACCGCGCGGCTCAGCGTCCGGTTCGACTGCAATGCGGTCGTGCGCCTGCGACTGTTGGCGCGGTCGTCAGCCGCCGGGGGCGGCGAACCTTATGAGCCAGACCGCTCGCTACCAGTTCTCCACCCAGGGCCGCAGAATCACCTCGAAGCCCCAGGTCGAGCGGTGCTGCGTGTGCAGGTGCCAGTAGGTATCGGCGATGCGGTCCGGGTCGGCCATGTTGTCGTCCACCGACGTGCCCGCCATGCGATGCGCCCGGCTGCCGTCCGGCTGCGTCCAGCCGATGGCGGCGTCGATGGGCACATGGGCGATGTGGATGCCCTGCGGCATCAGCTCCCGCGCCATGCTCTGCGCGAGGCCCGACTTGGCGTGGCAGGCCATGGCGAACGCGCCGCTCCTGGCGTAGCCCTTCACCGCGGCGCTGGCGTTGGTGAAGATGATGGTGCCCCGATGGCCGTCGCCGGCGGCATCGGCCGGCCCTGCCAGCATGCGCTGGACCGCTTGTTGCGCGACGAGGAACGCGCTGTAGGCGGAGTTCAGCAGCACCTCCTGCACCAAGGCCGGATCGACCTCCGCGAGCCCCTTGCGGAAGATGTCGCGCATCCGCCCGTCGATGTTGTGGACCACCAGCGTCGGACTGCCGAGGTCCGCCTCGACGGACTTGAAGAGGCTCTCGACCGCATCGGGTTCGGCGGCGTCGCAGCCGTAGTTCCGCACGCCCAGCTCGGCTGCGAGCGCGGTCAGCGCGGGCTTGTCGGGATTGCGAGCCGCGATGGCCACGCGCATGCCGTTGGCGCAGAACAGGCGCGCGCAGCTCGCGCTGATGCCCGGCCCGCCGCCAACGATCAGGGCGACTCCGCCGCCGTCCGAGGGTTTCGTCATTCTCTGATTCCTTCTTGGGCACATTGCCCGGCGCACGAAGCATAGTTCCTTCCCGCCCTACCTGGGCATGCAACGGGGTGCTGACGCACCAGTGACGCGAACGGCCTTGACGGGGCATCACTCCGGTGGTCTTATGGTGCCTTATGTCCGCCTGCAGGCGTCGCTCGTTAGCCGCGAATGGTCAGGTCGACGTGCCACGCCACTGAACAGGGACATGTCCATGCTACTGCCCGTGGATCTCCGGGATCCCAACGCCGTCGAGACGGCGGACGAACTCTACCGCGGAATCGTCGACCAGGCGGCGGCCCAGCCCGGCGAGCCCAAGACCATCAACAACAAGGACCCGCGCCATGCCGCATACCTCTTGGAGACGTTCTTCCGGGGGGCTGAAGACCATGTGCGCATCTACACCACGCAACTTGCGCGGAAGGTAGGCCGGGAGCCGGTCTATGCCAGCCCGGACCTCATCGAGGCAGCCAAGGCGCTGCTCGACAAGCCTGCGTCCCAGATCAGCATCATCGTGCAGGACGACCTGGACCTCGACAAAGGGATGGCAGCGGAGGACCACCCCTTGATCGCCGGCCTCTTGGCCGCGGGCTCGTTCCATGGAAGAGGTACCCCCTCGCGCTCCCCGGCTGAGGGCTCCCGCCTGCACGTCTACAAGCACGAGGGCGATCGAGAGCTCGGTGACTTTGCCGTAATGGACGAATCTGCCTACCGTGCCGAGATCGACGAGCAGAAGGCAACGGCCATTGCGAACTTCGGGAACCCGGAACTCGCTTCTCGCTTGGCGCAACTTTTCGACTGGATGACCAGATCCGAGCAGTGCAAGCCTATCCCGATCCACGAATCATCCGGGCCAAAGGGGGAGTCCGGCTAGCGGCGTAGCCTCGTGTGCCCGGATGTCGGCGCCTTCTTGGAGGTCGCCGTAGGTGTCAACCTGCTGGCGCAGTGGAAGGCGGTCTTCGACTTCGTCGCTAAGGTCTATCTGGGCAAGGGCGACGTTCACACCGACGCACTACCATTGCTCCGGAAGCGGGATTGGGTCCTGCGTTGGACCTGGATGGGGACGCGTGCCATCGCCGTCGTTTCCGCAGCGTCGGCCTATCTCGCGCTCCTTCGCGGCATCCCTCCGTCCTGGGTGCCTTGGTTTGCCCCCGCCGTCGGACTGCCCGTACCCATCATCATGCTGGTACTGCTTCCTCTCGTCGCGAATGCGTTCGGGCTAGGCGCTTGGCAGATATCACGGCGAGCCCACAAGAGGGAAGAAGAGGAGGCGCGCAAAGAGGAGGAGTTCGAGAAGCGCTTCCAGCAGCGGCTCGACGAGCTGGTGAGCCGAGGCGAGATCGTCGTGAGACGCTCGACTCGCCCGACTGGGCGCGGTCGAGAGCCCCGCGGACGCGGCTAGGAAGGGTCTGCAACTGACGACAACCGGGGACCCGGCGAGCGCGGTGGTAGTGCAGCCGCTGTTGCCATCACCAGCCGCTAACGTTATAACGTATCTTCCTCTGCGGCAGTAAGGCATGTGGTGTTGGAGTCGAAGCCCTCGGTTTATGCGGATGCGCCGATGATCCCGTCCGACGACAAGGGTGCCCGGTGGGGTTCGGTGGCGCGTTTCGATCTGTACGCGGTCGGGCTCTCGACCCTGTGCGTGATCCACTGCATCGCGCTGCCCCTGCTCGTAGCGCTGATGCCGATGGTTGCCCAAGCCGCACAAAGCGAGCTTGTGCATAAGGTCCTGGTGATCCTCGCGGTTCCCATCAGCCTCCGGGTGATCTGGAAGGTGCGCTCGGCAGCCGGCAACGCCCTGTTCATCGGCGCGGCATCCGTTGGCCTGGGGCTGCTACTCTTGGGCGCGTTCTTGGAAGCGTTGTCGGCGTACGAGCAGCCGGTCACCGTTGCCGGCGGCGTGCTCCTGGGCTCGGCGCATCTATGGCACTGGTTGCGTAGATGCGGTACGGGTGGCGACGGCCATCGAACCCGATGATCCTTGATCGTCGGTGCCGGCAGTGGATCAGCGGACTCAAGGGCACACGAATTGGCTAAGGGACCGGCAAAGGCAGCACCGCTTGCGGCGAAATGGCGAAGGCTTGCGGAAGGGCGCTGTGCCGAGAAGGGCGAACGGCTGACGCCAGCCCGGTTGGCGGCATACGCGGAAATGCTCGCTTGCGGTCGGCCGCTCTCAGCCTACGAACTCATTGCGCTGCTCGAGCAGCGGCAGGAACGCAAGATCGCGCCGCTGACGGTGTACCGCCAGCTCGACTTTCTCATGCGCACCGGCCTCGTTCACCGGCTGCAATCCACCCACAGCTACATGCCGTGCAGCCATCCCGACCACGCCCACGAGAGCCAGTTCCTGCTCTGTTCCTCGTGCGGCAGCGTGGACGAGGTGGAGTCCACCGGGCTAGAGACGCTGCTGGCGCAGATCGCAGGCGAGCGCGGCTTCCAGCCGGACAATGCGGTTGTGGAAATCAAGGGGTTGTGCGGCACCTGCGCCGTGGCGCGAGACTGACCGGGCTTCAGGTCGCGGCGGAGCGCAGTCACCGCGCACCCTTGCCGCACTACAATGGCGGAGTCGCGGGCGGACCGACCATGCGCACGTTCAACACCACTGGGCCCATGAAGCCCGACCAGCACTACTGCATCCCGCCGCTCGAGCGGCTGGATCTGCCCGCTGTGCGAGAGCTTGTCGATGGCGAGAAGTACTTCGCCCTCCACGCACCGCGTCAGACCGGCAAGACCACCGCGCTGCTGGCGCTTGCAGACGTGCTGAACCGCCAGGGGTATCTGTGCGTTTACGCAACCGTCGAGAATGCCCGAACGGCCCGAAAGGACGTTGAGCGCGCCATCAAGGTCGTGCTGGCCAGCCTGGCTTCGGCGGCACGCGCCGCGGGCGACATCTTCCTCGCCGAGGTTTGGCCCGGGGCACTCGCACAGGTCGGACCTGACTCCGCCCTCGTCGAATGCCTGTCCCGATGGGCGACAGCCGCCGAGAAGCCGCTCGTGCTGCTGATCGACGAAGTGGACACGCTGCAAGGCGACGCCCTCTTGGCCGTGCTGCAGCAGCTTCGCTCCGGCTACCCTTCGCGCCCCGCCCGGTTCCCGCAGAGCGTCGTGCTCTGCGGGATGCGCGACTTGCGCGACTACCAGATCGACTCCACAGCCAGCCCGTTCAACATCGCCGCCGCGTCCCTGCGCCTCGGTGATTTCTCCGAGAACGAAGTCCGGGCATTGCTCGCGCAGCACACCGAGGAGACCGGCCAGAGATTCTCGCCGCGAGCGCTCGACATGGTCTGGGAGCAGACCCGCGGCCAGCCATGGCTCGTCAACGCGCTCGCAGACTTCGCCTGCTTCCGGGGGGAAGGCGGACGGGATTGGTCTAGGAGCGTACAGGCAGAAGAAATCGCGGCAGCCAAGGAGCGGCTGATAGCCGATCGCGTGACTCACCTGCGATCCTTGGCCGAACGTTTGAGCGAGGAGCGCATCCGGCGCGTAATCGAGCCCTTGCTGACAGGGAGCGACCAGCCTGCGTTCGCCGACGCCGACATCGAGTATGCGCAGGACATAGGCCTGATTGCCGGGGATGATCCGCTGCGGATCGCCAATCCAATCTACGCCGAAGTGATTCCCCGCGAACTCGCTTCGGCCGCGCAAAAGGGAATCGTCGCGGAAGCTACTTGGTATCTTGACGCGAACGGCGGGCTCGACATGCCCGCGCTGATGCGCGCGTTCCAAGCGTTCTTCGGCCGCAACTCGGAACACTGGCGGCAGGGGTTTCGCTATCAGGAGGCCTGGCCGCAACTCCTCCTCCAAGCGTTCCTGCACCGCGTCGTCAACGGCGGCGGCCGCATCGAGCGCGAATACGGGCTGGGCCGGGGACGTGTGGACCTCCTTCTCGTCTGGCCATTCGCCGCCGGCACCCAGGAATTCCTGGTGGGGTGCAAAGTCGTGGGCGAGCATGACCGCTTGGAGAGCGTCATCGCAGAGGGCGTGGAACAGACCGCCGCCTACGCCGGACGCTGCGCAGCCCAAGGCGCCCACCTCGTGATCTTCGACCGCCGCACGGAACGGTCGTGGGCGCAGAAGGTCTTTCAGGAGCGCCGAAGGGCGAGAGACGGTACAACGGTGGATGTTTGGGGCATGTGAGCGCTCGAGGAGCCGGTCCGCGTCTCGCATTCGCTCTCCGTGGCCCTGCCCAAGTATGTACGGAGCCTCTTCGGTAGCACTCGGTAGAGCCGGCGCAAGCGAGCGGCAATCCACGTTGCGTACACCAAAGTCGTCCCCGAATACACCTTTCTTTCATGCCGCGCGGCATTAGCATTGTGGCCCGTCGAATGGTTGAGCTCCCCAGAAGCCGCCGCGGCCACATCAACTGCAAGCGACGGAGACTGCAAATGATGCGATTGTGCCTGACCGGCCCCCTGTTCGGGGCGATGCTGTTCCTGCTCGGCTGCGGCGGCGGCGGCGGCGGCAGTTCGTCCCCGCCGGCGCCCACGGTGGTGAACGGATCCTGTTCCGCTACGCTGAACCAGTGCAGTGCGGGGACGTTCGTCGATACCGGCGACACCGACGCCGAGCACCGCTGGAACTGCCGGGGCTCGGGCGGCGGCGCCACCGCCATGTGCGCCATCCCAAAGCCCATCGACGGCGGCTGCGGCGCCGAGGTGAACCAGTGCCTGGCGGGCGACCTCGACGACATCGACGACAGCGACGACGAGTACCTCTGGAACTGCGACGGCCTCCACGGCGGCCAGCCCGCCATGTGCTCCATCCCCAAGCCCATCGACGGCGGCTGCGGCGCCGAGGTGAACCAGTGCCTGGCGGGCGACCTCGACGACATCGACGACAGCGACGACGAATACCTGTGGAACTGCGACGGACGGCACGGCGGCCAGCCCGCGATGTGCTCCGTTCCCAAGCCGGTCGACGGCAACTGCGGCGAGGAGGCGAACCAGTGTCTGGCGGGAACCCTGCACGACATTGACGACAGCGATGTCGACTTTCTCTGGGACTGCGACGGCCTCCACGGCGGTCGGCCCGCCATGTGCTCGCTGCCGAAACCGGTTGACGGGGAATGCGGCGAAGAGGAAGTGAACCAATGTCTGACGGGAGATCTGGACGACATTGACGACAGCGACAGCGAACACCTGTGGAACTGCGACGGACTATACGACGGTCAACCCGCCGCCTGTTCACTGCCGAAGACGGTCGTCTGCCCGAACGGTGCTCCGGCATCGGACAATCCGCTCTCCTGTGAGCGGGGCAATGCCGTCTATATGGTTCCGGGGATTGATCGGCTTCCGCTTGATCGGGTGCGGCTCATCAATGAGGAGGTGCAGCGACACTTTGCGATTCTTGAGGGCAACCTGGGACATGCGCAGGGAGTCGGTATAACGGTGTGTGAATCGTATGTAACCGCATCCGAGGGGTGCGAACATCACGAGAACCGCGCGGGTAGAATCCGACTTGGGGATGATGAGGAAACTCGGAGCGGGTTGACACCGTTCACGCAGATTCTGTTGGTGGGCGGAAGCAATCGTAGCGCCTGGATATCTGAGCAGATTGATGCCATGCAAGATTTGCGTATTCTCAATGCCTCCCTACGGCACGGCAAGTTTGCATTCCTCATTGATACCAACAAATCTCGCCTCCGAATTCAAAGCGCGGGGAACGATGGGAGCAACCATTCGTGGTTTTTGGAGCTTTCCGATAAGAATAAAGATCGGTACACCGGGGCAATTGCAGCGAACAAGCTGCTGTTTGTCGCCGGGATGGATCGCGATGCGATCGGTGATTACATCCGTCATCCCAGCTCCAGCAGTTGCAGGGATGTGGATTACGGATGTATTTGGACATGGTTCCACTTCTTGGATTACCGTTGGCCTTGGGCTGTGATGGGAACCAGCTATTCCGCACCCAACATCGCCGCGTCCCTCGCCTCCATCCTCAGCATCTTCCCCGACACCGAGCATCAGGACCTCGCCAAGCTGGCGCGGGCCTGCGCGAAGAAGACGGGAGAGGGGATTGACGGTCCGCATGGACTGCTCGCCACTTCGGGCGGATTCGGCGTCGCCGACTTCTCCTGCATGGATGAGATAATCGCCGCTACGGCGGATCTTTCGGCGGATGAGACGGCAACCCTGACCGTTGACGGTCGGGAAGTAACGGTCAGCCGCCGCGCCCTCGCCGTCGTGGAGTTCGAGGACGCTCCCGCCGAGGGCAAGTCCGTCGACCACGACACGTTGGTACTGTTGTACGACGCGACCGGCGGCGCGAACTGGCTGTACAACACGGGATGGCTGACCGACGCGCCCATCCGGCGATGGCATGGGGTCTATGCGAGCGGTCAAAACCGCGTTACGGGGCTGACCCTGGGGGCCAACGGTCTGAGCGGCCAACTCCCAGCGGAACTCGCCAATCTCGCTTCCCTTCGCGCGCTGTCGCTTGGGGACAACCAGCTGAGCGGGGAGATTCCTGCGGCACTGGGCAGTCTCGGCTCGCTCGAAACGCTGTCGCTTGAGGACAACCAGCTGAGCGGGGGGATCCCGACGGAACTGGGAAATCTCGCTTTGCTGCGGACCTTGAACCTCGCCCGCAACCAGCTGGGCGGCGGGATTCCGGCGGCACTGGGCAGTCTCGGCTCCCTCTACACGCTGTCGCTTGAGGGCAACCAGCTAAGCGGGGAGATTCCGGCGGAACTGGGCAATCTCCACTCGCTCGGGTACCTGGACCTCGCCCGCAACCAGCTGGGCGGCGGGATTCCGGCGGCACTGGGCAGTCTCGGCTCCCTCTACACGCTGTCGCTTGAGGACAACCAGCTGAGCGGTGGGATCCCGACGGAACTGGGAAATCTCGCTTTGCTGCGGACCTTGAACCTCGCCCGCAACCAGCTGGGCGGCGGGATTCCGGCGGCACTGGGCAGTCTCGGCTCCCTCTACACGCTGTCGCTTGAGGGCAACCAGCTAAGCGGGGAGATTCCGGCGGCACTGGGCAGTCTCGGCTCCCTCTACACGCTGTCGCTTGAGGGCAACCAGCTAAGCGGGGAGATTCCGGCGGAACTGGGCAATCTCCACTCGCTCGGGTACCTGGACCTCGCCCGCAACCAGCTAAGCGGGGAGATTCCGGCGGCACTGGCCAATCTCAGCAGGCTTCAATCGCTGTATCTCAGCGGCAACCAGTTCTCGGGCTGCATTCCCGCGGGCCTGGCGGACGTGCCCAACAACGACCTGGACCAGCTTGGCTTGCCCGACTGCTGAGCGGTCCTGCTTCCGTGGACAGGTCGGGGGCGAAGCAAGCAGTACATTGCGGGATGCTGCGCGGTCTAGTTGAAGGCGGACGAATTTCGGCGTGGCCGAGCCCGGTCATTCAGGGCGACGGCCGTGGAGGTGCTGACTGATGCAGCGTGGCGAGGGCGTGTTGCCGGACCGCGGTGTCGTGTTGTGCGTCGGGCTAACGGCAATCTCTGAGGGACAATGCGCAGACATCGGCTGCTTCCGCGGCGAGCACGGGCGGGACGGTCAAGAACGGTGCAGGCGGATGACATCGTAGCTGCCAAGGAACGGCTGATCGCCGACCGCTTGCCGGAGAAGGGCCAGGAGATCATGGAAGGCGGCAGCCAGAGCTTGGGGGAAGGCGCAATCCGCCTCCAAAATGCGGCGGTCGTGCGTGCTGTGGCGCCTGCTAGGCCAGGGAGCACGTTACGACCGCGTCCGCCGGAGGGATCGAGCCGAGCTGGCCGGTGGCGCACTCTTGGGCTGTTCGCCCGCAGCAACCCACCCGCAGCTACATGGCGTGCAGCCATCCCGACCATGCCCACGGGAGCCAGTTCCTGCTCTGGTCCTCGTCCGTGACTGTGGAGTAGGCGCGGCGGACCATCCAGCGATGTCATATGTGGCTGCTTTCGCGTCAGCGGAGTTCCACCGCGTCCCCGACCCGAATTGCGCCGCCTTGTCCTACGACGCAGGTAACGCCGCCGCGCCAGTCGGGGGCTAGAGCGGCTTGCAGGCCCGCGGCCTGCTCCTCCATGCGCTGGCAGGGGTCCGTCTCGTCGGTGATGGCGAGTTCGAGGTCGCCGATGCGGAGCGTGCGGCCGGTGGTGTGGGCCACATCCACGCCTTCAACGAGGATGTTGGCGCGGCGCGTGGTCCACGGCAGTTCGCGGCCGAGGTCGGTGCAGGCCGCGTCCCAGCTCTCTTTGGTTAGAACGGTGACTTGGCGACCGCGCAAGCTGCCGCGGGCGTCGCCTTCGACGCCGGCCTCCACGCTCACGGTGGCGGCGTCGATCAGTTCCATGGGTGCCCGGTGCTTGGCGCGGCGGGCGATGGCGAGGACTTTGCCGGTCATGGGCTTGTTCCGACTCGTTGGGTTGCACACCACAGTAGCGCAACCGCCGCTCGCCACGCAACGCGGGTAGCTCTCTAGCGGAGCGAGTCCTTGAGCGCGGTCGAAAGATCGAGTTCGGACTGTTCCTCGGCCTCGCGTCGCCGTCGTCGGCGCGGGCGGCGTGTGGCGGCCTCCTCTGCCGGTTCAACTACTGGCGTCGACTTCGCGGCTGGTCCGCTGCGCTCGATGCATTGGGTCAGGTCGACCACGTTGCACGGGCCGCTCGTGGCGTAGTCGTCGGGGTGGCAGGTGAGCACGACGATCTGAATGCGCTCGGCGGCCTGGCCGAGCATGTCCCGCATCCAGCCTAGGCGCCCGCTGTCGGACTGCGTTAGCTGATCGTCGAGCACCATGAACGAGCCGAGGGCCTCGGCGATGGAGAGCCGCAGCAGCAGGGCGATCTGCTCCCTCGTGCCTACCGAGAGGGCATCGAAGTCGCGCTCCGAACCGGCGACTTCTATGCCGCTGGGGTCGAGTTGCGGGCCGATGCCGACCTCGCCGTAGCGGCCGCCGGTGAGGGCGCCGATGCGTTCGCTCACCGGCTTCACGAGGGCGCGGCCCAGATGCACCGCGTCCTCCTGCTCCGCCTCCTTGAGCACCTCGCGGAGCATTCGCCAAGCGCCGTAGTCCACCTCGAGGTCCCGTCCGCGCCCGTCGAGCGCGGCGACCGCCTCGTCAGCCTGCTCGGCCTGCTCCTGAAGGTACTGGCCGCCGACCTGTTCCAAGGCGCCCTCGGCCTTGTCGAGTTCGGAGCGGCAGAGGTCCGCTTCGCGCTCGGCGGCAAGGGCGTCGCGCTCCAGCGTGTCGAGATCGACTTCGCTTTCCTCGTCGTCCGAAGGCGGCAAGGCATCTGCGCTTCGCCGCGCCGCTTCGAGGTCGGCGGTCGCAGCGTTCAAGTCCTCGTTCTCCGCGCTCTGCCGAAGGGGCCCCGTCTCGCCGTCGAGGCGCGTCAGCCGTTCTTGGGCCGCCTGCAGCTCCTTCGCCGCGGCGTCGAGGCTGGCCTGGGCTGCCTCGTGCTTGGCGGCCAGCTCGCCTGCCGCTTGGCGAGCGGCTTCCACTTCCTGGCTCGCCTCCTCGCGGATGGCGCTGAGCTCCCTGTCTACGGACTCGATGTCCCGTGCCGTCTGCTCGCGGTCCGCCTCGGCGCTCGACCGGCGCTCCTGCCAAGAGTCGTCGTCCGCCGCATCGCCGAGTTGCGCCCGCCGTTCGCGCAGCCGCGATTGCAGGTGCTCCACCTCGCGCTTGTCGGAGGCCAGTTCGTTCTGCATCCGCTCCACGAGCGTTCGCCGGTTGCGGATGCCCTCCTGCAATTCCTCGAGTTTCTCCGCAATCGTCTCTTCCGAGTCGGTGTCGCCGAGGCCGGCGACCAGGTCGGCGACGGACTCGCCTTCCTCCAGGAACTCGCTGACGCCACCGTGCGCTTGCGCCAGCGCAGCGTCGGCAGCGACTGTGCGCCGCTCCAGCGCGTCGAGCCCTTCCGCCCGCACCCGTGCCTCGGCGGCCCCGCGGTCCGCATCGGCGGCCGCCGTCCCCAGTTTGTCGGCCTGCTCGCGCAAAGCCACGAGTTCGCCGATGGAGGTGCTTCCGGCTCGGGCGAATACGGCTTGCGAGGTGGCCTGCCAGCGCGCTTCGGCCTCTTCGGCTTGGCGAAGCAGGTCGCGACCGCCGCCGCGTACGCGGATGTCGGCGACTTCGGGGATGTCGAGGCGCAGTTCCTGCTCGGCCTCGAACTCCTCCTTCCGGCCGCCTTCGATGGTGCGCGCCTGTCGGTCGGCAACGACCTCCGCGATCTGGCCGCTCGCGAGGGTCACTTCCATGACGATTCCCACGGAGAGCTTCTCGCGGGCGATGGTGAGCGCCGTCTCGGCCTCGCGTAGCCGATTGATGGTGGCGGCGTCCGGTGCTTGGAGGTCCTCGGCTTCGATACGTCGCGCTTGCGCCTCGGCCTCGAACTCGGTGGCCTGCACGGCTTGGGCAAGAGCCTCGTCGCGTTCTTCGGTCGCCCGCTGCGCGGCGCGGGTCGCGGCTCTGAAACGCGCCACTTCGCGCTCGAGATCCAGCTCCTCCGCCTGCGCCCGCTGGTCCTCCGTGGTCGTTCGCGCCTGCTCGAGGAGATTCTGCTTCTCGGCGACCGATGCCTGGCGCGCGGCGATTCGTTCGGCCAGCTCCGCCGCTTCCTTCAGGGCTGCGATGCGCTCGTCAAATTGGGCGAGAGCCTGGCGCAGCGTCAGCAGGCGGTTCTCCGCTTCCTGCTCGCGCAGCCGCCGCCCCTGCTCGCTCGCGCCGGACTCAAGCTCGGTCACTTGGGCCTCGGCGGCTGCGAGCTTGGGCGCCAGTGCGTCGCGGCGCTTCGCGTGTTCGTTCTGCAGCGCGTCCGCTCGCGCCACAGCCGCTTGCGCCTCCTTCTTGGCGGACTCGTTCGCTTCGAGCCGCTCGAAGATCGCGCCGATGCGCCTCCGCTCCGCCTCCGCCTCCCGCACCTGCTGCTCGGCGCGCTCGCGGGCGCGGCGCCGTTCAACCATCTCGCGCATGGCTTCGGCGCGCTGCTGGGCATCGATCAGCTTGGTGCGCAGGTCCCCGGCCGCGGCCTGGGCGCGCTGGCTCTCGGCCAGCTGGTTCGCCAGATCGCGGCGGCGAACTTCGGCCTGCTCGCGCTGCTCGCGCAGTTGCGTCCACGGCGAGCCCTTGCCGCCGCGCCGCCGTCCGGTGTTGGTGAACGCCTCGTCCACCTTGCCCTGCACGTCGTTCAGCACCTGCTTGAAGCGCGGGTCCTCGGCCAGGGCCTGCAACGCTTCAGTGAGGTGGTCGCGGCCAGTGGTGCTAGGGTCGCTGGCGAGATCCGCGGCCAGAATGGCCTCCACCTGGTCCTGCCTGCCGAGCAAGGCGGTGGCGATCAGCGACGACGGCAGACCGCGCGGGCGACGCTGCCCGCCGGGCGCTTCGATGCCCCAGCGCAGGATGCCCTGCAGCGCGGCTTCCACTTCGCGGCCGCGGCTGTCTTGGCTGAAGTCGGCGCCATCGCGGGAGAACTCGAGGAAGGCGTGGCCACCCGGCGAACCGAAGCGCTTGCGTATCCGCCAGATGCGCTCGGCTTCCTGCTCGAACGTCAGCGAGACCTCGGCGGGCGCATCTGCATGCCAGTCGCGCAGCGGCTCGGCGGCGCTGGAGGTCGGCTGCAGCAGCAACGCGGCGCGCATGGCGGCAACGAGGCTCGACTTGCCGAGTTCGTTGGGGCCGTGCAGGACGTTCAGCCCCGGCTCGAAGTCCACCGTCGCGTTCGCGATGCCGGCGCAGTCGGAGACCTCTAGGCGACGGATCCGCATCGGCGTCAGACCGCAGCCTTGCGCGTCAGCCGGTACAGATGGTGGAGCGCCCGGCCAGCGATGGCGGGTTCCTCGGCAGCGCGGATGCGCAGGCGTTCGGCGGCAACCTTGAGCACGTCCGGCAGCTTGGCGTCGAAGTCGATGGGCGCATCGGCGGCAAGGCGCAGGCCGTCGCGGTCGACGCTCAGCACGCCCACCTGCGGCGTGGCGGCGGCGGAGCCGGCGAGTTCCGCGAGCAGCTTCTCCGCTTCGTCGTAGTCCGCCATCGGCAGGTCCATGTCGAGCTTCAGGCGCAGCACGGTGCGGCGCAGGTCCGGTTCCGCCCGCAGGGCGCGGAGTTCGGCGAGCGAGTGGCAGACGGCATCGCGCCAGATCCAGGTGCCGACCCGCTCCGGCTGGACGATGGTTCGGCGGCGGCGGTCCAGCGGGAAGAACGCGAGCGCCACGTTGCCGGTGTCGCGCTCGCCGAAGTTGGTGGCTTCCGGTGCGCTCGGATAGACGGTGGGCGCCGGCGCATCCGGTTCGACATCGCGGAAGGCGTGGGTGTCGCCGATGGCCAGATAGTCGAGGCCGCGCGCCGCGGCGCTGCCTTCGGCGATGGGGAAGTTGGTCTGGTGGCCGTCGATGTCGAAGGTCTGGCCGTGGATCAGGCCAATGCGGATGCGCTCGTCGCCCGCCTCGCGCGCCGGGATGCCCTCGGCGAGGCCGGTCTGGCCGGCGTGGGATAGGCAGGGATTGCCGAAGACGATGGCGTTGTCGCCGAGTTCGAGTTGCCAGCCGGGGCGATCCACCACATGCACGTAGCTCGGCAGGCCGGCGCGGAAAGGGTGGCTTACGTCGTACACGGAGCGCGGCGTCAGCGGATCGTGGTTGCCGGGCAGCAGCACCACCGGGCGCTGCCAATCGCGGCGCGTGAACTCCTCCAACGCGCCGCGCCACCAGTCCGCCGGCGGCGCCGGGGCGTCGAAGAGGTCGCCGGCGCACAGCACGGCGTCGACGTTGCGGCTGGCGGCGAGGTCCAGGATGCGGCCGACGGCTTCGAGGCGGGCTCGGGTGAGGCGCAGCTCCTGCTCGTGCTCGAAGGCGGGGAAGCGCCGGCCCAAGTGCCAGTCCGCGGTGTGCAGCACCGTCAGCGCCATCTCTTCCTCTTTGCGCCCCGTGCCGTTCACTCGGCGGCCAACCCCGCGGTGAGCGGCGACTCCGTTGCAGGCGCATGATAGCCGCGCTTGCCGTTCATGCGATGACGAACTCGGCGGTCAGCAGCGTCTCGGTTGCCGGCGCGTGGTAGCGGCGCTTGTGGGCGTGGTCCTTCCAGCGGATGTACACCGGATCGTTGCGCTTGGCGAGTTCTTCGATCGCTCTGTCGAGCCGTTCGATGTCCGCCTCCAGCTGCCGCACCCGGCTCTCGGCCTGGCCGCGCTGGGCCGCGCCGGAGGCCACGTAGCGCTGGTGTTCGGCGACGAGCAGGCGCCTGCGCGCCGTCTCCCGATTGCGGCGCAGCACGAGGGAGCGATCCGCAAGGTATTGATCCAGCTGCACCATGGTCGCCTCGAAATTGCCTTGCTCGGTCTCGCCGATGGCGCCGTGCTCGAAGAAGAGTTCCTCGTCCACCACTTCGTCGAGCTCGTCCCGGCCGACGCCTAGCGGCCGGCCCTCTGCCGGCAGGTCGGTGCAGGGCTGGCGCAGCAGTTCCAAGGCTGCTTCGGCGGGGCGCAGCACCTCGGCATCCTCGAATACCGCGGTGACGCGCAGCCGCTGCTCGCTCTCGAAGCCCTCGTGGGCGACGCGGGTGAGGGCGAGGCGCCCGCGGCTGCCGCGCCGGCGCTGCAACGTCGGCGGCGCATCGGGGCCGAGCTCGAAGCGCACGCGGAAGTCGCCGCTGCCGCTCTTGCGGGCATCCGCGACGGCCGCCTGGATGAGCGGATGGGCGAGGTGCAGCGAGTTCGCCTCGCCGACCGCGCCGCGACCCAGAATGACGGACACGCCGCCTTGGTACGGCGCGGGCAGGCGCTGGGCGGCGCCGATGTGGAACATGCGCCGCCCAGCGCGCTGACCTTCGCGCCAGGGGATGCGGGCCGCGTCGAGGTATGCCGTGAGCACCCGTGCGAGATCCGCGTCGAAGGCGGCGAGCGCCTTCGGCATGTCGCTCTGGATGCTCTGGAAGACTTCGCGCACGCCGGCGTCGAGGCCGGATTGGATCAGGCCGACGGTTCGCTTCTGCACGCGCTCCAATTCTTGGCGGCGCTCTTCAAGGCTGTCGCGCAGGCGTCGCAGCTCCGCTTCCACTTCGCGTATCGAACGCGCTCGCTCCCAGATGCGCCGGAGCTGGTTCTCGAACTCGGGGCCGAGCGCGCAAGCGAGCGTCTCGGAAGCTTCGGAACGCGGCGTTTGCAGTACCACGTCGGACATATCGAGCACCTTGCCGAAGAGGTCCAGCTTCGTGCTCAGGATGTCGAACGTGAGCTGCTGCGCTTCGTTGTCCTTGGCGAGAAAGTTGATGACGGTGACATCGCGCTTCTGCCCGTAGCGGTGGCAGCGGCCGATGCGCTGCTCGATGCGCTGCGGGTTCCACGGCAGGTCGTAGTTGACGATGGTGTCGCAGAACTGCAGGTTCAGGCCCTTGGCACCGGCTTCCGAGGCGATCAGGACGCTGGAGCGGGTGCGGAACTCGTGCTTCAGCGCCTCCCGAACCGCGGCCGACGGGCTCATGCGCTGATCGGGGCCGAGGTTCGGCTCCACCTCCTCGCGCCAAGCCTTGAGCGCCTGCTGGGCGCGCGGCGAATCGTTGATGCCGCGGAACAGGGTAATGTCCTCATCGCGCAGTTCCGTCTGCTCGACCAAGAGGCCGCGCAGGTAGTCCTGGGTGGTGAGGGACTCGGTGAAGATCACCACGCGGCGCTGGTCGGCGGGCCGGTCCAGGGCGGCGCGCACGGCTTGGACGAGGCTCGCGGCCTTGCTGTCGTGCGGCAGGGCGCGGGCGCGGCGGGCGAAGCCCTCCACCAGCGCGAGCTCTTCGCGCACCGCGGCTTGGTCCAGCACGGGAGCTTCCTCCTCGCCGGGCGCGGCGTCGGCAGCGACCGCATGGCCGTTGCTCTCCTGCTCGTCCTCGTCTTCGAGATCGTCGGCGAACGTCCGGTCTTCGCTCGGCACGGTGCCCGTCAGCATCGAGCGCAGCCGCTCGGCCACGCGCTCGAGGCTCTGCGCCAGCGCGGCGAGCGAGGACGCCATTCGGCGATGGAAGCCGAGCAGCAGAAGCTGCCGCGAGCGGCCTTGGAAGGCCTGGATCGTCGGTGACAGCAGGTATGCCGTCACGTCGTCGTACAGGGCGCGTTCGGCCTCGCTCATGCGGTAGTAGAAGATTTGGGCGCGACGACCCACGAACGGGCGTTCCAGAAACGGCTGCGCTTGGCGGCGGAGCGCCCGCTGCACCACGGAGCCGAGGCGCCGCTTCAGTTCGCCGGCCTGCTCGGTGGCGAGCGAGCGGCCGTCGCCGGTGCAGAACACCTTCTGGAAGGTGGGCTTGTCGCCCAGCAGCGTGCCGGTGGGGTCCACGTACTGCACCAGGCCCCAAAGCTCCATCAGCGAGTTCTGGATGGGCGTCGCCGTAAGCAGCAGCACGGGCGAGAGGCCGATGATCTCCCTCACCCGATGCGCGGTCTGCGCCTGGCGGCTGGTCTCTTCGTAGACGCCGTCGCGGTCGAAGCGCCGGTGGATGCCGGCGAACACCTCGTGCGCTTCGTCGATCAGGCACAGGTCGAACGGCGGTCCGCTGCGCAGCCGCTCGAAGCCGCTGGGGCCGGCCGCGTATTCGCGTCCGGCGATGAAGACGCCGGGCGCGGCGACATCCACGCCATCGCCCACCGCCTCCTTGGCGTCGATGGCGAACAGTTCGCTGAGTTCGCTCTGCCACTGGCCGAGCAGCGGCCGCGGCACCACGATCAGCACCCGCTGCTTGCCCTCCGCCATCAGCTGCGCGATCACCAGCCCCGCCTCAATGGTCTTGCCGAGGCCCACCTCGTCCGCGAGGATGCAGCCGCCCTGCGGAATGCGCCTCAGCGCAAACGTCACCGCATCGATCTGATGCGGATTCGGATCCACCCGCCCGCGCCGCTGCGAAGCCACCTGCCGCCAGCGCTCGCTGGCGCGACGCAGGCGCACCAGGTCCTCGGCGTAGTAGCGGCGGTGGATGGGATGCATGGACGGGAAGGGGGTGTGAACGGCACGGCAAGTATAGCCATGCCCTTGCGCACCCCGACAATCCGCCAAAGGGTGCCCGGTGGGCGTAGACTCGGCGGCGCGCTGGGGTTCGAGGTCCAAGCCATGGGAAACGCTTCGGGGAAGCTGGCGGCCATCGGCCTCGCCCTGAGTCTGCTCGGCGCCTGCTCGGACGTATGGAGCGAAAAGCCGGTCGGATCGGACCCCGTGCTGCTCCAGGCGGCGGAGTGGGAAGGGGTGTGGGTCGCCGAACACCCCGACGACGACGGCGACGAGCGGATCGTATTGTTCGCTCGCACCATCGACGCGGCGCGTGGCGAACTGGAACTGGCTTGGCTGGAGCGGGCTGCCGATGGCACCTTCACGCTGGATGCGAACCGGGCGCACATCCGCACCGGCGGGGAGACGACTTTCGTGAACATCAGGGCGGATGGGCGGAAACCGTACCAACTCGTCGGCATGCTCGCCAAGTCCGAAGACCATGCCCTGCTGTGGATGACGGACAGCGATCGAGTGCGGCGCTTGGTCGAAGACGGGACGTTGCCGGGCCGGATCGTCCGCCAAAAGCACGAGGACATGAACTTCAGCCATGTCGAACTCGGCGAACTGCTAGCCGAGCACTACGCGTTCATCGACGCAGGTGCGCCGCCGCTCTTCGACTGGCAGCACCCCATCGCGCTGCGCCGCATCGCGAGGCTGCCCTGACCGAAGCGACAGCGAGAGTCGCTCCGCAACCGACGACCCATTCCGTCTTGTTCCCCATCGCCACCTAGCGGCATACTGAAGCAGCAGTCCTAGGCCCATCATTCGACTGCCACCCCGGCCCGGCAAGCGGCCGCACAAGCAAGGAGAACCACCTCGTGGCGATCAGCCCATCTAGCACCGAAGAACTCATTGCCGAGCAGCGCGACCGCATCGCCGTGCTCACCCTCAACCGTCCGGAACGTCTGAACGCCATCAGCGGCGCCATGCTGAGCGAGCTGTCCGCCAAGCTGGTGGAGGCGAACAAGGACCCGGACACCCGCTGCGTCGTCCTTACCGGCGCCGGCCGGGGCTTCTGCGCCGGCCTCGACTTGGTGGCCGTGGGCCAAGGCGGCATCGGCAGCCGCTCGGAGCGGCAGGGCGACAACCGCCCGCGGGCGCTCTTCGACCTGCGCGATGCACCCATCAACGTCATGTGGAACATCGACACGCCGGTGATCTGCGCCGTGAACGGCGCCGCCGCCGGCTACGGCATGGACCTCACGCTGCTCGCGGACATCCGCATCGCCGGCGAGTCGGCGAAGATGGCGGCGGTGACGGCGAAGCGCAACGTCGTGCCGGAGAGCGGCGGCACCTGGCTCCTGCCGCGCCTCATCGGCTGGGCCAAGGCCGCCGAGCTCTACTACCGCGCCCGCACCATCGACGCGAAGGAGTGCCTCGACATCGGCATCGTCAACACCGTGGTGCCGGACGCCGAACTGATGCCTACCGCCATGCAGTGGGCCGAAGAGATCGCCGACAACGCGCCCATGGCCGTGCAGACCACCAAGCGGATGATGCGCATGGGCCTCGAAGAGTCCTACGACACGGCCGTGGACCACCTGATGGTGCATCTCAACGGCATGTTCGCAAGCGACGATTTCCAGGAGGGCGTGCGGGCGTTTCTGGAGCGCCGCAAGCCGCAGTTCACCGGCCGCTGATGGCGGACTCCCCCGCCGCCGCATACGTCGCGGAGGCCTATGCCGGGCTAACGCCAGCAGCGCAGCGAGTGGCCGAAGCCTATGGCGCGCTCGCTCCGAACGCCTTCGGCATCACGCGGCTGCAGCGCATCCTCGCCAAGGCCGATGTCTCCGTGGGCGGCAAGCGCATCGGCGAGTCGCACATCCGCCAAGCGAACAAGGCCATCGCCAAGGCTGGCCTCGCCGGGCACCACTCGAACGAAGGCATGCGGGCGGCGCCGGCCCATGCCTTCGGCCTCGCGCGTCTCGCCCACGAGGGCGGTCGCCTGGCCGCCATCTGCGACAGCTACCGGCAAACCCAGCCGCGCTACCACTACGATCCGCACGACGACGAGATCCGGCTCCGCTGCAGTCTGATCGCCGGCGCATGGCAGGAAGTGGACGATCTGCTACTGCACAACGAACGCTTCAACTGGACCATCCTGGCGGACCGCGAGGCCCAGTACATCATTCCCGGTCTGCCGAAGAGGCACCTGGCGAACGCGCTCTCGGATTGCCTGGAACACGTCATCGTCACCGGCGCCGACCCGGAGCCGATCATCGACTCCTGCGGCGCGCTGAGCCCGGAGCCGGAGCGGCATGCCGCGATGGTCTCATTCGCGCGCGTCCTGCAGGGGCGCTTCGACGACGCGGCGGCGGTATTCGACGCGCTGCCGGAGGAGGCCGCGGCGAGCCGAGCAGCGGTCGCGGGCCGGGCCGCCACGCTGGCGCTGATCGCGTTCCTGCAAGGCGACGATGCCGAGGCGCGGCGCCGCATCGACGAGACGCTCGCCCTGGAACGGGCCGGCACGCGCAAGCGGCTGGTGTTCTCCGACACCTTCCAGTTCACGCTGTCGCTGCTCGCCCTGGTGCGCATCGACTCGCCCGACTCCACCGAGCAATTGCAGCAGATCGTTCGCGCCGCCGAACGCACGCGCATGACCCACCCGGCCGAGCTCGACTTGGTGACGATGGCGGCGGATTCGCGCAGCGGTCGCGGCGTGTACGGCCGGCTGCCGCCGGAACCCTGGCTCGATGCGCTCTACGACGGCTTGCTGAGCTGTTGGCTGCGCGACTTCCATCCGGCGCCCGTGGCGCGCTGGGAAGCGCTGCGGCGGTACCGGGCGAGAGCCCTGCAGAGCAGCTACGCGTGGATCGTGGCCGAGTGCGATATGGTGCTCGGCTGCTTCGAGCAGCTCCACGGCGAGCGCGGTCCGGCCCCCGCGGCGGTCGGCCACGAAGCGCTCGGCACGCGCTCCCTCATCGACCTCGCCGTGCCGCCGCCGGAGTGGGAGTCGTCGCTCAAGGCGCTGGAGCAGATCGCCCACCGGGCGAATCAGCACGCGCCGGGCAAGGCGAAGGGCAATGCCCCGGCCAAGCGGCGTCTGGCATGGGAACTGGAACTGACGCACTACGCCGCCCTCGACGCCCGCGAACAGCGGCAGAACAAGAACGGCTCTTGGACCAAGGGCCGCCGCGTGGCCCTGCGGCGGCTGGTGTCGGAAGCGGTGAACATGGACTTCCTGCTGCCGCAGGACCGCGAAGCCATCAGCGCGATCAAGTCCTACCGCGGCTGGTCCGGCGTCGAATACCGGCTCGGCATGGCTGGCGTCTATGCCCTGGCCGGGCATCCCAACGTCTTCAACGCGCGCGGCGAGGCGGTGGACATCGTGCGCCGCGAACCGGAACTCGTCATCGACGAGGACGCCGCCGGCAATGCGGTGGTGCGCATCGAACCCTATTCGGACGACGACGGCGACTACCACGCGGCGATGGCCGGCGACCGCCGCTGCGAGGTGACGCGCTTCAGCGCCGAACACCATCGCCTGTTCGACGCGGTCCCGGCGGAGGGCCTCAACATGCCGGCCGCGGCGAAGCCCCGGCTGCTCAGCGCGGTGGCCGGGCTGGCCGGCAACATCCGCGTCCAGAGCGCCACCGCGGACGGCGCGGAGAACGCGAGGGCGGTGGCCGCAGACGCCGAGCCCTGGGTGCGCATGGAGCCGTTCGAGGCCGGGCTCGCCGTGGCGCTGGTCGTCGAACCCATCGCCGACTCGGACATCTGCTTCGAGCCCGGCCGCGGCGGCGCCGTGGTGTTCGCCAACGTGCAGGGCGAGAACGTCCAGGCGAAGCGGGACCTCGACGCCGAGCAGCAGGCGGCGAACCGCCTCGTCCAACGCTGCCCGCAGCTCGCCATGCGGCCCACGGAGCGCGCGCCGCTGACGCTTCCCGAACCGCTCGACTGCCTGGAGTTCCTCGATGCGCTGCGCCAGGCCGAGGCGCGCTGCAAGTGGCCGAAGGGCGAGCCGCTGCGCATCGTCGCGCAGGCCTCCGCGCCGTCGCTGCAGCTCACCGTGAAGTCGGCTGCCGAGTGGATGCAGGCATCCGGCAAGCTCACCGTGGACGAGGAGCGCGTGCTGGACTTGAAGCGCCTGTTCGCGCTGCTCGACGCGCGCCCCGGCTCGCGCTTCCTGGAACTCGAAAGCGGCGAGTTCCTGGCCCTGAGCGGCACCTTCCGCCGCCAGTTGGACGACTTCGCGAGCTTCAGCTCTGCGGCAGCGGAGGGCGCGATGCGGCTGCACCCGCTGGCGGCGCTGGCGCTGGACGACCTGATGGCGGATGCCGCGCTGGAGACGGACCGCACCTGGCGCGACTGGCGCAAGCGCCTCGAAGCCGCGCAGGCCGTAGAGCCGGAACTGCCGAGCACCTTGCAGGGCGAACTGCGGCCCTATCAGATCGAGGGCTTCCAGTGGCTTGCCCGCCTCGCCGAGTGGAACGCCGGCGCCTGCCTCGCCGACGACATGGGCCTCGGCAAGACCATCCAGACCCTCGCCGTGCTGCTGCGCCGGGCGCCGAACGGGCCAGCGCTGGTGGTCGCGCCGACGTCGGTGGTGGCGAACTGGGTGGACGAGGCGCACCGCTTCGCGCCGACCCTCAACGTCACGGTGTACACGGGCATGGTGGCCTCGCGCGCCGCGCTGCTCGAAGCCCCGGCGGCGTTCGACCTGGTGGTCACGACCTACGGCCTCCTGCAGAACGACATCGACCGGCTGGCACAGATCGCCTGGCACAGCGTGGTGCTCGACGAGGCGCAGGCGATCAAGAACCCGAATGCCAAGCGCAGCCGCGCCGCGCGGCGCCTGCAGGGCGACTTCCGCATCGTCACCACCGGCACGCCCGTGCAGAACAACCTGATGGACCTGCACTCGCTGTTCGGCTTCCTGAACCCCGGCCTGCTCGGTTCCGTGCAGCGCTTCCGCAGCGAGTTCGGCGTGCCCATCGAGCGCGACGCGGACCCGGTCGCCCAGGCCCGGTTGCAGCGCCTGATCGCGCCGTTCGTGCTGCGCCGCCTCAAGACCGATGTCCTCAAAGACCTGCCGGAGCGCACCGAGATCACCCTGCACGTGGAGATGTCGGAAGAGGAATCGGCACTCTACGAGGCGCTGCGGCAGCGCGCGGTGGAGGAACTCGAAAGCGCTCGGCAGCGCGGCACGGAGGTCGGCGAGGGTGCGCGCCGGGTGCAGGTGCTCGCCCAGCTCACCAAGCTGCGCCTCGCCTGCTGCAATCCGCGCCTGGTGCTGGAACAGGGCGCGCCGGCGAGCTCGAAGCTCAAGACCTTCGCCCGGACGCTGGGCGATCTCCTGGAGAACCGCCACAAGGTGCTGGTGTTCTCGCAGTTCGTGATGCATCTCAAGCTGATCGAGGAGTACCTCAAGGGCGCCGCCGTCAGCTACCAGTACCTCGACGGCTCGACGCCCGCCAAGGCCCGCGCCGAGCGCATCGCCGCGTTCCAGGCCGGCGAGGGCGACGTGTTCCTGATCTCTCTCAAGGCCGGCGGCGTCGGCCTCAATCTCACCGCCGCCGACTACGTGATCCACATGGATCCGTGGTGGAACCCGGCGGTGGAGGACCAGGCGTCCGATCGCGCCCACCGCATCGGCCAGACGCGCCCGGTAACCATCTACCGACTGGTCTCGGAAGGCACGATCGAAGAGCAGATCGTCGATCTCCACCACCGCAAGCGCTACCTCGCGGACCAGCTGCTCGAAGGCACCGATGCCGCCGGCCGCCTCGACGCGGACGAACTGCTCGAGCTCTTGCGCCAGCCGCTGACGGCCTGACGGGGCGGTCGCCGCCAACGACGCTCCATCAAGGGCATGCGGCATGGCGCAACGACCGCCGCAAGCCATGAGTACCATACGGGAGCTCGCGCGAAGTGTCGTGAGCAGCGGCACACGACCAGGAGGCCGGAGGATGGCTGACATCGGTGGGGTGGTCGAGGACTTCGGAGCGGACCCGCAGGCCCTGCGCTTTCTCGACGAGGACGGTCCGGAGCTTCTGCCGTACGCGACGCTACTGGCCGGGCGACGAGACGCTGCCGCGCCGATTCGCATGGTCGAGGCAGTCTACGAGTGGCAGGACGCTCCGCTCGCGTATCTCGTGGACGCAGACTCGGTGGAAGGCGAGTCTCAGCTGCGAGAGACCCGGCGCCTGCTGGCGATGCGCGGCGACGCACCCTACCTCGGCGTCGTCGCACCGGGGCGCTTGGATGTCTATCGCATCGCTCTGGATCGCGAGTCTCTGCCGCGGGCGCGAGTGGACTGCGGCGATGAAGAAGGCTCGAAGGCCGCGACGTTCGCTCGCCTCAGCAACGAACGTCCCGCGGCGGCGATCGGCAATCGTGCTTGGGTCTCCAATGTCGTGCTGAGGCTGTTGACTGGCTCCACGACCCGACTGATCGAGGGCGGAATCTCAGATGAAGATGCGATCTCCTTGGTAGGCCGCGCCTTGTTCACTCGGTTCTTGGCCGATCGCGGGCTGCTGCCGAACAGCCTGGCGGCTGAGGCCGCCGGTCTGTTCGACAGTCGCGACGCTGCGAAGGAAACGTCGGACTGGCTGGACAGGACCTTCAACGGGGACTTCCTGCCACTGTCGCGCCGTGCGTTCGACCAGCTTCCCGTGCGCGGCGGCGCGTTGGGCGATGTACTGCGGCGTGCTCCGGACGGCCAGCTGTCCCTAGGCTGGGAAGAGAAATGGGGAAACTTGGACTTCGCGCACATTCCAGTCGGCGTCCTGAGTCAAGCGTACGAACTCTACTTGCGGGACCACGCTCCGGCACGACAGCGTCGCGAAGGCGGCTACTTCACCCCGCGACCGATCGCCGAGTTGATAGTGAGGGCGTCATTTCGGGGTCTCGAACGGCGTGACCAAGGCAAGCAGGCGCACGTACTGGATCCCGCCGTTGGCGGCGGGATGTTCCTGCTGGCGGCCTTTCGCGAACTGGTAGCGGCGCATTGGCGGTCGGAGGGCAAGAGACCGGACACGGACGCCTTGCGGGACATCCTCTACGGCCAGCTAGTGGGTTTCGACATCAACGAGGCCGCCCTGCGATTTGCTGCTCTCGGCTTGTACCTTCTGTCGATCGAGCTAGACCCGGACCCTCGTCCAGTGGACAAGCTGCGGTTCGACAACCTACGCGGAAGAGTGCTCCACAGGGTGACAAGGACAGGCGAACAACGGGGCACGGAGCTCGGCAGCCTAGGACCGCTGGTGGGTGACGAGCACGCAGGGCGGTACGACCTTGTGATAGGCAACCCCCCTTGGGCAAGCGGAACGCAGTTGCCTGGGTGGCCAAGCGTTCGCGAGCGGGTGGAGCATGTCGCCCGGAGTCGCGTCGAAGCCGACATGGCCGTTGCCTTGCCGAACGAAGGCCTCGACCTGCCCTTCGTGTGGCGGGCGATGGAATGGGCAAAGCCCGACGGGCAGATCGCCTTCGCACTGCATGCGCGGCTCCTTTTCCAGCAGGGCGATGGAATGCCGGTGGCGCGTCGCGCGTTGTTCGAGGCGATGAACGTCACCGCCGTAGTGAACGGCGCCGAACTGCGGCAGACAAACGTGTGGCCTGAAATCTCGGCACCATTCTGCATCGTCTTCGCAACCAACGCGCGGCCGGGTGCCGATGCCGGGTTCCGCTTCGTCAGCCCACGGATCGAAAAGTCGTTGAACAGTTCCGGGACCATACGCATCGACGCGTTGAATGCCGAGGTGGTCAGTCCTCGCCAGCTTTCGGACACGCCGGACATCCTCAAGACGTTGTTTCGGGGATCGAAGGCCGACCTCGGGATCCTTGAACGCATCCGGGCGGAGGAGCATCCCTCCCTAGAGGCGTTCTGGCTTGACCGGATCGGCGCCACGGCGCGAGGGCACATGCGCGGAAGCGGCACCGGGTATCAGAAACTCAGGCCGAGCAGTAGGATCCGCGCCCGGGGAGATGGCCTGCCGGGGTACGACGCGAGCAGCCTGCGCGGGCTACCGGAAATCACGCCCGCATCCCTTCGCAGCATGTTCGTTGACACGCAAGCGCTCGAACGGTTCGCGCACAACAGGGTTCATCATGTGCGCGTGCCGGATGTGTTCGCGGGGCCGCTGGCAGTAGTACACAAGTCGCCTGCGGCGGCAAAGGGGCGCCTTCGGGTTGCCATATGCGAAGACGGCGCGGTGTTCAACGAGACCTACTATGGATACAGCCCGGGGCCGCACGATGCGGCGGGGTTGCTGGTTCGCTATCTCGCGCTGGTGTTCGGGAGCAAGCTCGCAATGTGGTTGGCTCTGGTGACCAGCGGCGAGTTCGGGTTCGAGCGCGATGTGGTGGAGAAAGCAACTCTCGACCGGCTCCCGCTGCCGGACTTCGATGCGCTGGACGAAGGCCGGCGTTCGGAGGTCGAGACGCTGACGACTGGACTTGCCGCGGGGAGGGTGACGTGGGAAGACGTGGACAGGTGGGTTGCGGAGCTCTACCGGCTTGGCCAGCGCGACCTCGATGTCATCGCGGATACGCTGGAGTTCAACCTGCCATTCGCGGCGAATACGCGCAGCGCACAGACGCCACCGAACGACGCCGACAGAGCCCGGTTCTGCGAAGTGCTCGCAACGGAACTGGAACCCTGGTGTGATCGGTTCGGGACGGCGCTCGCCGTAGCGCCGCTGCCACTGCTCGCGATGTCGCCGTGGCAAGGGGTCTCGGTGCGGCCGAAGCGCCAGAGGCACGGGGCGGTGCCAGCGGGAGATTCGGACGTCGACTGGCAGGGGCTGCTGCGCGCAGCCGATGAAGCGGCGGCAACGGAGGTCGTACTGCGTGAAGGATCAGGAGGATTGCTGATCGGACGGCTTGCCCAACGGCGCTATTGGAGCGGCACGCAAGCGCGGCTGCTGGCGCAGAGGATTGCTTGGTCGCACTTGGACGTGCTGAGAGGGCTTCCTCAAAGATGACGGTTGGATCGCTTCGGCACCGGGCCGATCAGGTGGCGGAGTTGACTCGCGGGGTGCGTTTGCCAGTAGCCGCAGTGCCAGTAGCGCACCTTGAGATCGTCGCTGAACGCCTGCGGCATGCCTTCCAGGCGATTCGCGCAGGGTGGCCGACTACGGTGGCCAGCGGCAGCGAACCTGAGGTGACTGCGTTGTTGGTGGCGCGGCTAAACAGGCTGATTGGAGAGGATGCGCTGTGGGGCCAGCTCGTGCTGTACGTCGGCCGGGGAGTTGAGAGCGTCAGTTTCGACGGCTCGCACCTAGAGAAGCGACCGGACCTTTCGATCATCTTGTCTGGCGCCGAGGTGCGCTTTCCTCTGGTGGCCGAAGCGAAGGTGCTCGACGTCCGGACGCGCAAGACCGTACACCGGTACTGTCAGGACGGGCTTCGCCGTTTCGTTGATGGTCAGTACGCATGGGGGAACCGGGAGGCGATCATGATCGGGTACGTTCGGGACGGCTCGTCGATCAGGCAGACGCTGACAGAGTTCCTGGCGAAGGCCATGACATCGACGCCGGACCGGTACGCGGTCGAGGCGTTGCCGGAAGCAGTCAGCTCCTCGGCAGCCGACTTGGCGCGTACGAAGCATGCGCGGCACTTCGTCTACGGTGGCGAGATCGAGGTGCCGAGGCATCCCGGCTCGATCACTGTCTGGCACCTCTGGCTTTGAGCCGCACAATGCCAGCGCCCTGAACGCTCGATCTGGTGACCGCGCCTGACCGTGGCGCTTTCGACGGATGCGGTACGCCGCTGCGTATACACTAACCGACGGTCCGCTCTCGCCACGAGCTTGGGATGCCCAACGACCTCTCCGAACAGCACAGCGAAGGGTCTCGCGCCGATGCCGTGATTCGGCTGAGCGGCCTGCGCAAGAACTACCGCATGGGCAGCGAGACCATCCACGCGCTGAACGGCGTCGAATGCACGATCCGCGAGAACGAGTACGTCGCGGTCATGGGGCCGTCCGGCTCCGGCAAGTCGACGCTAATGAACATCATCGGCTGCCTCGATCGGCCCTCCACGGGCGACTACTGGCTGTCCGGCGAGAACGTCTCCCAGCTCGGCGACCGGGCGCTCGCCCGGGTGCGCAACGAGCGCATCGGCTTCGTCTTCCAGACGTTCAACCTGCTGCCTCGGGCCAATGCGGTGCAGAACGTGGAGATTCCGCTGCTCTACGGCGGCGTCGGGCGGCGCGAGCGCCGAGCCCGGGCCCGGGGCGCGCTCGAACGGGTGGGCCTCGCGGACCGCATGACGCATAGGCCCAACGAACTGTCCGGCGGCCAGCGGCAGCGGGTCGCCGTTGCGCGGGCCCTGGTCAACTGGCCGGACATCCTGCTGGCCGACGAGCCCACCGGCAATCTGGACAGTCGCACCGGCAACGACATCATGGATCTGTTCGGCAACCTGCACGAGGCGGGCCAGACCATCATCGTCGTCACCCACGAACCGGACATCGCGGCCCGCGCCCGGCGGCACGTCCACTTGAAGGACGGCGTCATCACCGAGGACTACCTGACCGGCGAGCCCGTCGCCAAGGAGCAGAACGCATGAGACTCAGAACCGTAGCGACACTGGTCGCTGTGCTGGCACCCCTCGCGGGCTGCGACCAGATCGATCGGTTCCTCGGCGACGAGGCCGTGGAAACCGAGCAGGTCGCGCTCTACCAGTCCGTGCCCACCGAGCGCCGCAACATCACCGTCGCCGTCGAGGCCGCCGGCATCATCGAGCCGGTGACCACGGTGGAGGTGAAGTCCAAAGCGTCCGGGGAGATCCTCGAACTGCCGGTCGACACCGGGGATTACGTGGCGTCCGGGACTTTGCTGGCGCGCATCGACCGCCGGGTGCTCAACAACTCGCTGCAGCAGGCCAAGGCGAGCCTCGAAGTGGCCAAAGCGCGTGAGACCAACACGGGCTCGCAACTCGCTCGGATCAGCCGGCTCTACGAGCAGGAGTCCCTCTCGAAGGTGGACTACGAGCAGTCGCTGCTCGAACACGCCACCGCCCGATCGGAGGTGGTGCGCGGCGAGATCCAAGTGGAGAACGCGACGATCCAGCTCGAGGATGCAGACGTGAACTCGCCGATCACCGGCACCGTCATCGAACGCCTGGTCGAGCAAGGCCAGGTCATCTCGTCGCCGATGGGCGATGTCGGCGGCGGCACGCTGCTCATGAAGATGGCGGACCTATCGCATGTGCAGGTGCGGATGCTGGTGGACGAGATCGACATCGGCAAGGTGCAGCCGGGCACCATCGCCCAGGTCAGCGTCGCGGCGTACCCCAACCGGCCGTTCCGCGGCGAGGTCGTCAAGGTGGAGCCGCAGGCCGTCGCCGAACAGAACGTGACCATGTTCCCGGTGCTGATCGACTTGGAGAACCGGGAAGGGCTCCTGAAGCCGGGTATGAACGCCGAGGTCGAGGTGGTGATGGCGCGGCGCGAGAACGTGATGGCCATTCCCAATGCCGCGCTGCGCACGCCGCAGGACGTCCATGTCGCCGGGAGCGTGCTCGGCCTCGATCGCGAAGCGGTAGACCGGATGCTTGCGGCAGCGCCGGACCTCGGCGGCGAACGTCGGCGGCCGGCGGCTGCGCCGGAAGGTGCGCCAGCGTTCGACCGCGAACGCCTGCGGGCGATCTTCATGAAGCGGCGCAATGGCGAGGAGCTCACCGAGGAAGAAGAGAAGCTGATGGCGCAGATGCGCCAGCAGATGGGCGGTCGCGGGGGCCCGCCCGGCGCGGGTCGCCCGGGCGGGGAAGGACCGCGCCGCCGCAGTTCGGCGGCGACGGCCCAGCTCGGCGGCGACTACATGGTCTTCGCGCTGCGCGGCGGCGCGCCAACCGCCTTGCGCATCCGCACCGGCGTCACCGATCTCGACTATGCCGAGGTGGTCGCCGGGCTCGAGGACGACGACCACGTCCTGATCCTGCCGAGCGCGTCCCTCGTGCGCGCCCAGGAGAGCTTCCAGCAGCGCATGAGCGGCCGAATGGGCATACCGGGCTTAAGCCAGCAGGGCAATCGCGGCGGCAGTCGCGGCGGACGCTGACAGCCAGCCGGATGTCCATCATCGAGACCATCCGGGTCGCTCTGGCGTCGATCATCGCCAACCTGCTGCGGTCGAGCCTGACCATGCTCGGCATCATCATCGGCGTGGCAGCGGTGATCACCATGGTGGCGCTCGGCACGGGCGCGCAGCGCGCGGTGGACGAGCAGATCGAGCAGCTCGGCGCTCGCGTCCTCTCGGTGATGGCCGGCCAGTCGTTCTTCCGCGGCGTGGCATCGGCCAACCGGGTGTCGCTGACGGTCGACGACTACGAGGCGCTGGTGCGCGACGCGCCGATGCTCGCCGAAGTCGTGCCGGAACTCGGCGGCGGCCGGCAGATCAAGTACGGCAACAAGAACCTGTTCCACAACGTGGTCGGCACGACCGAGAACTACCCCGCCGTGCATGGCATCGACATCCTCGCCGGCACCATGTTCACCGCCGGCGATCTGGCAACGCGGCGCCGGGTGGTCGTGCTCGGCAACGAGATTCCCCAGAACCTCGAAATGGAGGCCGAGAATCTGATCGGGCGCACCATGAGCATCAACCGGGTGCCGTTCGAGATCATCGGCGTCTTCGAAGAGGTCGGCGTGCGCTTCGGGCCGAATCCTGACGACGACGTGTTCATTCCGCTGACGACGGCCGAGCTGCGCGTGTTCGGCCAAGACCGGCTGCGCAGCCTGTCGGCGCAGGTGGCGGACGGCGTGTCGCTGGAGATGGGCATGGTGGACATCGAGCGCGTGCTGCGCCGCGAGCACAAGATCCGCCCCGGCGAGGACAACGACTTCATGATCATGAACCGGCGCCAGTTCATGGAGATGGCGCAGGCTTCGACCGAGATCTTCGCCTTCCTGCTGGCCTCGATCGCCGGCGTCAGCCTGCTCGTCGGCGGCATCGGCATCATGAACATCATGCTGGTTTCCGTCACCGAGCGAACCCGCGAGATCGGCGTGCGCAAGGCGCTCGGCGCGACCAAGTTCAACATCCTGATGCAGTTCGTCATCGAAGCGCTCAGCATCGGCGCCCTCGGCGGCCTGCTGGGCATCGCGCTCGGCGCCGGAGGCGCATGGGCGCTGACCGAGTTCGCCAACTGGAACGTCTTCATCTCGCCCGACGCGGTGCTCCTAGCCGTCGCCTTCAGCGTCGGCGTCGGCCTCTTCTTCGGCATCTGGCCGGCCCGCCGGGCCGCGCAGCTGGACCCCATCGAGGCACTGCGCCACGACTGACGAGCCGCCGCTCGATGCCTGTGGATAAATCTTGGGATAACTCGTTCAACAGCTGTTCGGAGGAAGGGTACCACCGCAGGGATGCTTCGCATGTTTCACTGCGTTGGGGAGTATTCCCCTGTATTTTCATTTACTTGAACGGCTTCTTGACGCGATGCGCGGCATGAGCCCCACCCACACGCATGGTGCCAACTTCGCGCTTAGCATGTGAAGAACAAGTTGACGGGCGCGACCGGGGGGGCGCGGAGCCGGGGCGTCAGTGCAGGAAGTTGAACATGCGCCGCCGGTAGCCCTTGGCGATGTCCGAGCCCTTCCCCATCAGCGCCATGATGCGGATCATCGTCAAGCGGCCGGCGTCGTCGCCGAAGCTGCGGTCGCGCTGCAGGATCGCCATGGCGTGGTCGAGGGCTTCCTCGTAGCGCTGCTCGCCGGCCAGCAGCACGGCGGCGCGATAGCGCGCCTGCAGATCGGCTTCGTCCGCCGCCGCATCCCTGACCGCATCGCGCAGCGTGCCCATGCCCGCCGCCTCTTCGAGCAGTTCCAAGCGGTTGGCGGGGCGGTCGCGCTCGTCGGCGTCTTCGGGAATCGTGGCAAGCACCGTCCGGCCACCTTCCAGATCGCCCTTCAGCAGCAGCAGATCGGCCCACTCCACCTTGAAGCCGACGTTGTTCGGCTCCGCGTTGATCGCCTGCTGCAGCACGTTCAGCGCACCGTCGTAGTCGCCGGCGGCGAGGAATTGAGCGAGTTCCGCCTTCAGCCGATCGGCGGGCGATTGGGTGAGGCCGTCGATGAGGGAGCGCAGCACGTTCTCGCCCTGCGGGCCCTCCATCTGATCCACGAGCTGGCCGCCGTGGATGACGCGGATGCTCGGAATGCCCTGCACGCGCAGCTGCTGCGCGAGGCTCTGCTCCTTGGCGATGTCGGATAGCGCCAGCGCGAACTTGCCGCCGTATTGCGCTGCCAGGCGCTCGAGCACGGCCTTGGTCTCCACCGCCGGCGCCACTTGGTCCGTCCAGAACAGCAGCACCACCGGCACCTGCTTGGAGCGTTCGATAACGTCGGTCTGGAACGAAGGCAGCTCGACTTCGAATACGTTCGGGGCGGCGTCCATGGATGATCCTCGGCAGCGAAGGCAGGCGTAATAGGCGATTGTATCAACGCTCGCGCACGCACTTGGCGTAGAGCTGGCCCAGTCGACCCTGCGGGTCGTAGCGGCGCTTCAGGTCGCGGTAGGTCTCGCCGCCGTAGATGCGCTCGAACTCGTCCTTCGGGTAGAACGAGGACGAGTACAGGGACTTGATGCCCCCCAGGCGCTCCACCGCACGTTCCACCTTGCGATTGAAGTGGCCGTTCGGATAGCCGGTGGCGAAGCGCAGCGTGTCCCAGAAGCCGAAGTTGACGTAGCGCTCCGCGGGGGCGGGGAAGAGCGGCGAGACGCCGGCGCCGCGATCCTGCACCGGGCAGATCCACACGGGCCGGATGCCGATCTCGCGCAGGAAGAAGCCGAGGAACTCGCTGGCGGTGGCGAGCGGCAGGTCCACATCCTGGATAATGGATTCGCGCCGGTAGCCGGCCAGCCGCTCGGCCATCTCCAGCAGGCGCCAGCGGCTGTTCCAGCGCATCACGCGCTGGTAGAAGCGCGAGTTCAGCCGTTCCCGGCCGAGCGCCCGCCGCACCAGCGGGTGCTGGGCGTAGAGGTTCTTGGAGCACCAGAACCAGTCCGTATCCCATCGCCAGAAGTAGCCGCGGGCGGTGAGTCGGTCCGTCTCCCGCTCGCGCAGCGACTGGTAGTAGATGCGCTCGAAGGTGTAGTCGCTGGTCGGCCCCGGCTCGTCGACGAAGCGCGCCGTGCTAAGCACGAAGTCGTCCTCGGCGAAGGCCACGCCATCGACGAAGTCCGCGTCCGGGTCCTCGAAGGCGGCGGCGATGGCGGCGAACAGCGCATCCGTGTCCCGAAAGCGGCGGTGCGAGACCTCGACGAAGGGCCCCGCCGGCATGGTCTCGATGCGCAGCCGCGTGGCGTAGCCGAGCGTGCCGTAGCTGTTCGGCATCCCGGCGAAGAGATCCGCGTGGTCGTTGTCCGGCGCGCAGGTGACGATGCTGCCGTCCGGCAGGGCGACGTCCATTTCGCGCACCGTCTCGTGGACCAGGCCGTGGCGGAACGATGTCGCCTCGATGCCGATGCCGGCCACGGCGCCGCCCACGGTGATGGACTTGAGCTGCGGCACTACGCGCGGGGCCGCGTCGCTGGCGAGCGTCGCGTCGAGCAAGGCGTCGTAGGGCACCATGCCCTCCACGTCCACCGTTCCCGCCGTCGCGTCGACATCCAGAACGTGGGTCAGATCGGCCGCCGGCAAGCCCTCGCGCTTCACCTCCCGGTCGCGGAACAGGTTGGACAGCGGCTTGTCGAGCGCTGCCACGCCGCCGGTGCCGGCGCAGGCGCGCGCCAAGGCATCGGCGAACGCCCGGGCCCGGGCGTCGTGCTCGGCTCGGCTGCTCATCCCGCGGCTTTGGCGGTCAGATCGGGACTCGGCGAACTGGGCTCTTCGTAGAGGTGGGCGCGCGTCATGGGATAGCTCTCCACATCCACGTTGCCCTTGCTGAAGACGATCTGGAAGAGGTTGGTCTGGCTCTTGGGGGAACGGAACATCTCCGCGCAGCCGATCAGGTAGGTGCGCCAGATGCGCAGGAAGCGGTCGTCGAAGCGCTCCGGGTCCATGGCCCGGATGGCCTCCCAGTTGGCGTCGAACTTCTCCGTCCAGTGGTCCAGGGTCAGCGCATAGTGGCGGCGCAGGTTCTCGACGTCCAGGATCTCGAGCCCCTCCGCCTCCATCGCATCGAGCGCCTTGGAGAGCGACGGAATCCAGCCACCGGGGAAGATGTACTTGCGGATGAAGAAGTCCGTTTCGCGATCGCCGACGTGGCCGATGAAGTGGATGATGCCGAGGCCGCCGGGCTTGAGCGCCCGGGCGTGGGCGCGGATCACCTCCTTCAATTGATGCCGACCGGCGTGTTCGAGGACGCCGACGGAGACCACCTTGTCGTACTCGCCGAAGCCGGTGCGCACGTCGGCCTCGTGCATGGTGAGCTGCTCCGTAAGGCCGCGCGCGGCGATCTTCGCCTTCACCCAGTCGGCCTGCTCCGTGGTGGTGTTGACACCGGTCACATGGACGCCGTGGCGTTCGGCGGCGTAGAACATGAAGCCGCCGAAGCCGCAGCCCATGTCCACCACCCGCTCGCCGGGCTTGAGGCGCACCTTGCGGGCGACGTGCTCCATCTTCGCCATCTGCGCTTCGAGCACGCTCTGCTGCGCATTCTCGTAGTAGGCGCAGGTGTACATGAGATACGGATCGTCCAGCATCTTCGAGTAGAACTCGGCGCCTAGGCCGTAGTGGAAGCGGGCGTTCTCCTTCGGGCTCGCGCCGGTGCGGTTGTTGAAGCGCAGGCCGTGCCAGCGATTGCGGATGCCGACCAGCAGCCCGGCGGAGAGATCGAAGCCGGAGTCGAAGCCGATGGCGATGAGCTTGCGCAGGTCGCCTTCGAGGTCGATGCCGCCGTCGAAGTAGGACTCGAGGAAGCCCACATGGCCGAACAGCGCGGTGCGCCAAGCCGCCCGGGCGCTGTTGAAGCGCACCGTCACGGCCGGTTCGCCTTGCCCGCCGACCACCTCCGCGCCGTTCGGGAACACCGCGCGAAAAGGCAACGGCGTCGCGTCGCCGACGCTGGCGATCACGCGCCGCGCCAAGCTGCTTGCCAGTGCTCTGATCATCTTCCTTCGACCGTCTGGGCGTCGATGAACGGCGCGGAAGTGTATAGCACCGGCGCCGACGCCGGACGCATCCGCTGACTCGTCCCGTCGCGCCTACCCCCAGCCCGTGACCTCGCCCAGCGCGTCGCCGATCTCGGCCAGGCTCCTCACCGTCCGCACGCCGGCCGCTTCCAGTGCCGCGTACTTCTCGTCCGCCGTGCCCTTGCCGCCGGCGATGATCGCCCCGGCATGGCCCATGCGCTTGCCGGGCGGCGCGGTGACGCCGGCGATGTAGGCGACCACCGGCTTGGTCACCCGCTCGGCGATGAACGCGGCCGCCTCTTCCTCCGCGGCGCCGCCGATCTCGCCGACCATGACGATGGCCTCGGTGGCGGGGTCGTCCTCGAATAGGCCGAGCACGTCGCGGAAGTGGGTGCCGGGGATGGGGTCGCCGCCGATGCCGACGCAGGTGGACTGGCCGTAGCCCTTGTCCGTCGTCTGCTTGACTGCCTCGTAGGTGAGGGTGCCGGAGCGCGACACCACGCCCACCTTGCCCGGCAGGTGGATGTCGCCCGGCATGATGCCGATCTTGCACTCGCCGGGGGTGATGACGCCGGGGCAGTTGGGGCCGATCAGGCGGACGCCGCGGGTGTCCAGGCGATCCTTGACGGCAAGCATGTCCAGCGTCGGAATGCCTTCGGTTATGCAGACGATGAGTTCGATGCCCGCATCCGCTGCTTCCAGGATCGAGTCCTTGCAGAAGCGGGCCGGGACGTAGATGACGCTCGCCGTGGCGCCGGTCTGGGCCACCGCCTCGGCCACGGTATCGAATACCGGCCGACCCAAGTGCTCGGTGCCGCCCTTGCCGGGCGTCACGCCGCCCGCCAGGCGCGTGCCGTAGGCGATGGCCTGTTCGCTGTGCAGCGTGCCCTGCGAGCCGGTGAAGCCTTGGCAGATGACCGTCGTGCTGCTGTCGACCAGGATGCTCATCGCGCACCTCCTGCCGCGGCCACCGCCTTGCGCGCCGCGTCTTCCAGCGATGCCGCGGTGTCGATGGCGAGGCCGCTCTCGGCGAGCGCCGCCAGCCCCGCGGCGGCGTTGTTGCCCTCGAAGCGCACGATCACCGGCACGTCCACGCCCACCTGCGTCACCGCGGCGATGATGCCCTCGGCGATGATCTTGCAGGACACGATGCCGCCGAAGATGTTGATGAGCACGGCCTTCACCGCAGCGTCCGAGAGGATGATCTTGAACGCCGCCGACACCGCCTCCGTGGTCGCCCCGCCGCCCACATCGAGGAAGTTGGCCGGATTGCCACCGTGCAGCTTCACCAGGTCCATGGTGCCCATGGCGAGTCCGGCGCCGTTCACCATGCAGCCGATGTTGCCGTCGAGCGCCACGTAGTTGAGGCCAAACTGATCGGCCTCCGCTTCGCGCTCGTCCTCCTGGGAAGGATCGCGCAGCGCCGTCAGCGCCGGCTGGCGGTAGAGGGCGTTGTTGTCGACGTTGACCTTGGCGTCTAGGCAGTGGACATCGCCGTCGCCCGTCACCACCAGCGGATTCACCTCCACCAGCGAGCAGTCGAGTTCGTGGAAGAGGTGCGCGAGATTCAGGAAGATGTCTGTGAACTGCGCGATCTGCTTGCCTTCGAGACCCAAGGCGAAGGCCATCGCCCGGCCTTGGAACGGCTGCGCGCCGGTCGCCGGATCGACGGCGGCGCGGAGGATCTTCTCCGGCGTCTCGGCGGCCACCTGCTCGATCTCCACGCCGCCCTCGGTAGAGGCCATCACCACCACCCGGCGGCTGGCGCGATCGACCACCGCGCCGAGATAGAGCTCGCGGTCGATGGAGGCTGCTTCCTCGACGAAGATCTTGCTGACGGGCTGCCCTTCGGCATCCGTCTGCACGGTGGCGAGGCGCTTGCCGACCCAGTTCGCCGCGAACGCCCGCACGGCGTCCAGGCTGTCCACCAGCTTCACGCCGCCGGCCTTGCCGCGGCCGCCGGCATGCACCTGCACCTTGCACACCCAGCGCTCGCCGGCGAGCTGGCGGGCAGCATCCACGGCCTCGTCGGCCGTATCGACGGCGATGCCGGCGGACACCGGCAGACCGTATTGGCGGAACAGTTCCTTGGCTTGGTATTCGTGCAGATTCATTGCTTCTTCTTCCGGTTGAGCATGTGGATGGCGTTGCCGGCGACACCCAGCGCCGCCTCGTGGACCGCTTCGGAGAGCGTCGGATGGGCGAACATGGTGAGCGCGAGGTCTTCGGCGCTGGCGTCGAACTCCATGGCGATGACGGCCTGGGCGATCAGCTCGCTCGCTTGCGGCCCCAGAATGTGAACGCCGAGGATGCGATCCGTTTCCGCGTCCGCGATGACGCGCACGAGGCCGGCGCTGTCGTTGGCGGCGAGCGCCCGGCCGGTGGCGGCGAACGAGAACGCGCCCACGTTGTAGTTCTCTCCGGTGGCCTTGAGCTCTTCCTCCGTTCGCCCCGCCCAGGCGATCTCGGGATGGGTGTAGACCACGGAAGGGACGCAGTCGTAGTTCACCAGCGGCTTGCTGCCGTGGATGCGCTCCACCACCATCACCCCTTCTTCCATGCCCTTGTGGGCGAGCATCGGCCCGCGCACCACGTCGCCCACGGCGTAGACGTTCGGCACGTCCGTGGCGCACAGGTCGTTGACGTAGAGGAAGCCGCGCTCGTCCAGATTGACGCCGCTGTCGGCGGCGAGCAAGTCTTCGGTGTAGGGCCTGCGGCCAACCGCGACGATGAGCTTGTCCACCGTCAGTTCGTGGTCGCCGCTCTTGTCCTGATAGGCGACATCGACGCTCCCGCCCTCTGCCGCCGCGGACATCACGCGGGTGCCGAGGCGGATGTCGAGGCCTTGGCGGCCGAACTCGCGCAGCGCGTCCCGGGCGATGCGCCGATCCGCCATCGGCAGGAAGTCGTCCAAGGCTTCGAGCAGCACCACGTCCGCGCCGAGGCGTCCCCAGACGCTGCCGAGCTCCAAGCCGATCACGCCCGCGCCGATGACGCCAAGGCGCTCCGGCACGGCATCGAACTCCAGCGCGCCCGACGAATCGACGATCAGGTCGCCGGTCACAGGCGCCGCGCCGATGTCCACCGGCACCGAGCCGGATGCCAGCACGACATGCTCCGCTTCCAGCACCCGTGGCTCGCCCTCATGCGGCGCGAACTCAACCTGGCGCGGTCCGGGCGGGCCGCCGAGCAGCTTGCCGCGGCCGGCGAGCGCCGTCACGCCGTTGCCTTGGAAGAGGCCGCCGATGCCGCCCGTCAGCTTGGCGACGACGGTGTTCTTGTGGGCCATCATGCGGCCCAGATCCAAGCGCACTTCGCCGGTTTCCACCCCCACCTCGGCGAGCTTGTGCTGTGCCTCTGCGTACTTGTGGGACGCGTCGAGCAGCGCCTTGGAGGGAATGCAGCCCCAGTTGAGGCAGGTGCCGCCGAGGGTCGGCTGGCCACTCCCATCCAGCGACTTGTCGATGCATGCGGCGTTCATGCCGAGCTGGGCGGCGCGGATCGCGGCGGCGTAGCCCGCCGGCCCCGCGCCGATGACGATCAGGTCGAATCTGTCCATGCGTTGGTCTTTGGCCTGCTCGCCGCGATTCTACGCAAGATGAGGTCTTTGCGGGCCAGCGGTTCGGCGCCGCCGCCTTGAAAACCGCCCGATCGGCGCCATATTGCCGCGAACCCAAGCGCGAGCCCCATCCATGCCCGAGACCGCCACCGAGACCCGCGGCTTCCAGACCGAAGCCCGCAAGCTGCTCAAGCTGATGATCAACTCGCTGTACTCGAACCGCGAGATCTTCCTGCGCGAACTGATCTCCAACGCCTCCGACGCCATCGACCGGCTGCGTTTCGAGGCGGTCAGCGACGATACGCTGATCGCCGACGACCCGGAGTTCCGCATCGTCATCGAGTTCGACAAGAAGGGCGGCACGGTGAGCATTCAGGACAACGGCATCGGCATGAGCCGCGAGGAGGCGGTCGAGAACCTCGGCACCATCGCCAAATCCGGCACCGAGGAGTTCTTCGACCGCCTGACCGGGGACCAGCGCAAAGACAGCGCCTTAATCGGCCAGTTCGGGGTGGGCTTCTACAGTTCCTTCATCGTCGCCAAGGAGGTGGAGGTGCTGACCCGCCGCGCCGGCGAGGCGACGGGGACGCGCTGGGCGTCTGCGGGCGAGGAGGAGTTCACGGTGGAGGACGCTGCCGATGTGCCGCGCGGCACCAAGGTGAGGCTGACGCTGCGCCCGGACGCGACCGAGTTCGCCGACGGCTTCCGGCTGCGCTCGGTGGTGCGCCAGTACTCGGACCACGTCGCGGTCCCGGTAATGATGGCCAAGGAAGCCGGCGGCGCGGGCGAGGACGAAGAGTCCGAGGGCGGGGAAGATGAACTCGAGACCGTCAACGCCGCCAAGGCGCTCTGGACGCGGCCGCGCAACGACATCGCCGAGGACGAGTACAAGGAGTTCTACAAGCACGTCTCGCACGACTTCGAAGACCCCGCCGCGTGGAGCCACAACAAGGTTGAGGGCAAGCTGGAGTACACCAGCCTGCTGTACGTCCCGAGGCGCGCCCCCTTCGACCTGTGGAACCGCGAGCGCCCGAAAGGCCTCAAGCTGTACGTCCAGCGCGTCTTCATCATGGACGAGGCGGACCAGTTCCTGCCGCTGTACCTGCGCTTCGTGCGCGGCATCGTCGACTCCAGCGACCTGCCGCTCAACGTCTCCCGGGAGATCCTGCAGCAGGACGACCGCACCCGCTCCATCAAGAACGCCCTCGCCAAGCGCGTGCTGGACATGCTGGCCAAGATGCCCGAAGAGGACTACGCGCCCCTCTGGGACGAGTTCGGGCAAGTGCTGAAGGAGGGCGTCGGCGAGGACTTCGCCAACAAGGACGCGATCCTCGGCCTACTGCGCTTCGCCACCACGGAGAACGCCGAGCCCGCCCAGCGCGCGTCGCTCAAGGATTACGTGGGCCGCATGAAGGACGGCCAGGACAAGGTCTACTACCTGATCGCGGACTCGGACGCGGCCGCCCGGCAGAGCCCGCATCTGGAGGCGTTCCGGAAGCGCGGCATCGAGGTGCTGCTGCTGACGGACCGCATCGACGAGTGGTGGATGTCGTTCGCGGACGAGTTCGACGGCAAGAAGCTGCAAGACGTGGCGCGTGGCGAGCTGGATCTCGGCGACGACGAGGACGACGACAAGGACGCCAAGAAGGACGATGCGAAGGAAGACGACAGCAAGGCACTGCTCGACCGCATGGGCGACGTGCTCGGCGAGAAGGTCGAGAGCGTGCGCCGCTCCAAGCGCCTGACGGACTCCCCCGCCTGCCTCGTGCTCGGCGAGCACGATATGGGCCTGCAGATGCGCCGCATCCTGGAGGCGAGCGGCCAGGAAGCGCCGGACAGCAAGCCGCACATGGAGGTGAATCTCGACCACCCCTTGGTGCTGCACCTGAACGAGGAGGCGGACGAAGACCGCTTCGGCGAACTGGTCTCCATTCTCTTCGACCAAGCCTCGCTCGCCGAAGGCAACACGGTGGCCGAACCCGGCACCTACGTGCAGCGCATCAACAAGCTGCTGGTGGAGTTGCTCCGCAGCGCCTAGGCGCGTCGCTGGCGCGACGCGATGGAGAACGCTCCGCGTTCTCCCACCGACGCCGGTGAAGCATGACTCAAGCGTCAACACTCCGCGCAGCGGCGGATCCAGCCGCTCGCCGAGGCGGCGCGTGCTCGCCCATCGCGTAATGCCAAGGTGACATCGCATCGGGGAACGGGCTATGAATCGTTAAGAATATTGCCATTCGTCTTGCCTAGAGCGAACGCGCTTCTTATGTTTGCCGCGCCTTCGGAAGGACAAGACCAGATGATTCGGACCATCATCGCCGACAACCACTACCTGTTCCGGGCCGGCGTCATCAGCCTGCTGGACGATGTGAAGGCGATCGACGTCATCGCCGAGGCCGACAACGGCGAGGAAGCCGTGGACCTCGTGCGCAAGCTGAACCCGCACGTGGTGATGCTGGAGATCCTCATGCCGGGCATGGGCGGGCTCGAAGCCACGCGGCGCATCCTCAAGTCCGAGGCCGGGACGCGCGTCGTCGTCGTCACCGCCGCGTGGGAGGCGCCGTACCCGGCGCAGGCGCTGCGCGCCGGGGCCTGCGGCTTCGTCACCAAGCGCTCGGCGCCCATGGAACTGGCCCGGGCGATCAAGCAGGCGTATGCGGGCAAGCGCTTCGTGAGCGCGGATGTCGCCCAGCGCATGGCCTTCCAGACCTTCGACGAAGAGGTGCAGTCGCCGTTCAACCAGCTCTCCAGCCGCGAGATGCAGATCTCGCTGATGGTGGTGAACTGCCAGCGCATCAACGACATCTCGTCCAACCTGCACCTCTCGCCGAAGACCGTCAACGCCTACCGGTACCGGATCTTCGACAAGCTGAACGTATCGAGCGACGTCGAACTCGCCATGCTGGCGGTCAAGCACGGCATGGTGAACCCGCTGCTCGGCAACTAGGGGCGCGCGATGCTGCTGGCCAAGTCGTTCGATCCCGCCTGCGCGGTCTGCCAACGGCTCTACGACCACCGCAGGGACCTCAGCCAGGACGGACTGCCGCTGCCGCCCGCATCGGTGCGCGGCCCGCGCGAAGCGCGCCTGCTGATCGTCGACCTGGCCCCGCCGGACGCCGGCGCCGAACACTGCTCGCTCGGCTCGGCGGAGGAGCTGCTGATCGACGCCCTCGTCGCCGCCGGGTTCGCGAGCCGCGCCGCAGGCCGCAGCCGACTGCTCGTCGCCCGGATCACCCATGCGGTGCGCTGCCCGACGCCGGCCGGCGGCCCCACCGTCGACGAAATGCGCAGTTGCCGCGGATATCTGAAGCACGACCTCGCCATGCTCTACGCCCCCGGCATGAGGCGCACCCGCTGCGTCGTGGCGCTCGGCAAGCTCGCCTATGCGTCCGTGGCCCGGGCTATCGGCGTCCGCTTGCCGCCATTCGAGCACGGCGTCGAATCCGAGCCGCTGCACCACCTGCGGGTGCTCGGCTGCTTGCGGCCAACGCCCCGCAATCTCGACTGCGGCCACCTGACGCCGAGCATGCTCGACGGCATCTTCGAGCGCTGCCGCGTGCTCGTCGGCGGCCGACTGCCCGAGGGGCGGCGCGACCGGCATCCGCGCGAGGCGGGCGGACGGGGCGGTCAGTCGTCCCCCGCCAAGCGCTTGAAGACGGCTTCGCCCGGCGCGCCGCGACGACCGAGCGCGAGGATGACGAGACCCGCCGCGAGGAACGCGGGTACGATCTCGTAGAGGTCGAAGATGCCGCCATCGAGTTGCCGCCAGACCACGGTGACCAGGGCCCCCGCGAGCATCCCGCAGACCAGGCCCGTCTCCGTCGTGCGCGGCCAGAAGAGGCAGGCCAGCACCGCCGGCCCGAAGCTCGCGCCCAGCCCCGCCCAGGCGTAGGCAACGAGTCCGAGCACCTGGCTCTCCGGGTCCATCGCCAAGGTGCCCGCAGCCACCGCGATCAGCGCCACAGTGGCCCGGCTGAGCGCCAAAGCGCGACGCTCGGTCAACGCCGGAACGAGTGGCCGCGCCACGTCTTCCACCAGCGCCGTGGCGGCGACGAGGAGCTGCGAATCCACCGTGCTCATCACCGCCGCCAGGATTCCGGCGACGACCACGCCGGCGATCCAGGTCGGCAGCAGTTCGCCGGCCAAGGCGATGAAGACCGTCTCCGGATCGGCCAGCTCGCCGCCGAAATAGCGGCTGCCGCCGAGGCCCACGGCCACCGCCGCAGCGCCGGCGATGGACATCCAGGCGAGGTTGATGCGCCGGGCGCGGGGCGCCGCGGCGGCGCTCTCGATGGCCATGAAGCGCGCCAGCACATGCGGCTGGCCGAAGTAGCCGAGGCCCCAAGCCAAGGCACCGATCAGGGTCAGAACGCCGATGGACCGCGCCTCCATGCCATCCGCGGCGGCCGGCAAGCTGGCGAACGCGAGCGCGGCCACCACCACGAGCGCCGTCATCATCAAGAGCGCCTGGAAGAAGTCCGTCCAGCTCACGGCCAGAAAGCCGCCGAGCACGGTATAGGCCAGCACGACGGCGACGCCGATCCACAGCGCCAGCGCGTAGTCGAGGCCCAAGGTCTCCTCGAATAGCTTGGCGCCAGCGACGAAGCTCGCCGCAGTGTAGACGGCGAAGAAGCCGAGCACGAGCAGCGTCGCGACGATGCTCGGCAAGCGCGTCCGGGCAGCCACGCGGCGGGCGAAGAATTGCGGCAGCGTCACTGCACCGTCGAGCGCTTCGGTGAACGTGCGCAGGCGCGGCGCGACGGTGCGCCAGCAAGTCCATGCGCCCGCCACCAGGCCGACGACGATCCACGCTTCGCCGAGGCCGAGGACGAAGACGGCGCCCGGCAGGCCGAGGAGCAGCCAGCCGCTCATGTCCGATGCGCCGGCGGAAAGCGCCGCCACCGGCGCCGAGAGCCGGCGACCGCCGATCACGTAATCGCCCACCGAGCGCGTCGACTTGAGCGCATAGGCGCCGATGGCGGCGATCACCAGCAGATAGCCTATGAACCCCGCCGCCATCATCGCCCTTGAGTTTACTGGCACAATCGACGGCGTGGACCGCGCCCAACCGCTCGACCTGAAGGACCTCGCCCGCGAAGTCGCCCGCCGCCTGCTCGCCATTCTGCCCGGCGACCGTGCCGTGGACTGGTCGCGGCACCATGCCGCGCGCTGGCGCAGCGGGCCGCTCCGCGGTGAACTCGCGCCGTTGGACCACTTGCACGCCATCGACCTTACCGACCTGCTTCAGATCGACGATCAGAAGGCGCGGCTGGTCGCCAATACGGCGCAGTTCGTGCAGGGCCACCCGGCGAACAACGCGCTTCTTTGGGGCGCGCGGGGCACGGGCAAGTCGTCGCTCATCCACGCGCTGCTGAACCGCTTCGCCGCGTGCGGCCTGCGTCTGGTTGAGGTGGACAAGCGATCGCTCGCCGACGTCGCCGCGATCGCCGCGCATCTGGACGGCGAGCCGTACCGCTTCCTGCTGGTCTGCGACGACCTCTCCTTCGAGGCCGACGACGCTTCCTATAAGGCCCTCAAGAGCGCCTTGGAAGGCTCGGTGTTCGCGCAATCCGCGAACATCCTCATCTATGCCACCTCGAACCGCCGCCACCTGCTGCCCGAGACCATGGCCGACAACGCCGCCGCCCGCCATGTCGGCGGCGAGCTCCACGAGAGCGAGGCGGTCGAAGAGAAGATCTCGCTGTCGGACCGCTTCGGGCTCTGGCTCTCGTTCTATCCGTTCCGCCAAGACGACTACCTGCATGTCGCCCGCCACTGGCTGGAACGCCTGAGCGCGGAGCACGGCCTCGCGGCGGCTTGGGACGAGGAGGTGCGCAAGGCGGCTCTGCGCTGGGCGCTCGGCCGCGGCGTGCGCAGCGGCCGCACCGCGTACCACTTCGCCAAGCAGGCCGTGGGCGCGAGGCTGCTGGCGGCAGGCGACGCGCCATGACTGCAGGGCTCGCCATCACAGCGTGATGCGGATTCCGCTGCGCTTGGCTGCGGCGTGGACATCGGCGAGAAACGACCGGTCGCCGCCATCGCGCACCGCGGCGATCAGGATGTCGTCCGCGGCCACGCGGTCGCCGAAGAACAGCAGCGCGGCATCCGGGTCGCTCCGCTTCGATGTCCAGATCAGTCCGTCCACATAGTCGAACTGGCGATGGATCGCCTGCGCCCACTGCGCCGTGATACGGAACTGCGTGGGCGGGCCGCCGATGAGATCCTCCCGGCTCACTCCCCATTTCGTCAGATCCGGTGCCCGCAAGTTCACAAGCCGCAGCGGCCGTTGCGCCAAGAGCACGCTGTGCTTGCGGCCCTCCACCGCCTGCCGAGGCACTGTCCTCGGCGCCGCGGCGTTGCCTGTTCCGGCCAGCGGCACATCGTGGAATACGGTCTCGTAGAGCGCCGCCGCCAGCGTTCGCGCCGCATAGAGCGATGGGACGCAGCGCCCGTTGCCGTCGTGGATCGGCGCGAACCGGGTACGCCCGCCTCTGCAGGGATTGAAGGCGTTGCCCGCGAATGCTCGCCCATGCACCCGGTGCAGCACCTCTCGGCGCGGCAGCTCGACCACGTTCGGGCGTTCCAGAGCGTCCGGCGGCGGTGGCATCGAACGTCCGGTCTGCCTAGCCAACGGCTACCTCCCGCAGCTGCCGTGCCGCGTCTGCGACGAGCTCGCTGTCGTCCAGTCGCGCCTGCGGTTCGTCGCCATCAAGCCAGCCGTTGGCGGATGCGAACCACAGCGCCTTCTGCCACGCCGTCATCGTCTGCGGAAGCGCCGCGAGAACGGTCTTGATCGCCGGCCGCGGCGCGCCGTCCTGAAACTGGAATGCGGGGTATTGGTCGCGCCTTCCGACGCGTACGGCGAAGGTCTTGCCCTCGGCCTTCCAGCGCGATGCCGGCTCGCTGGTGTTGCGCGACTTAAGCCCGGACAGGCGGTGGATCTGCGCCGCGGTCAGCGTCGGGGTCTCAGCCAGATAGTCGCGGCGCAGCTCGAGGTTGTCCAAGGCGATTTCCGCCTCGACGCTGGAACCGGTGCCCACCAGCCATTCGAGGGCGCGGTCCAGCTGGCGGTCGAGGGACACCCCGGCGTCTTCCTGCAGGGCCACCAGACGGTTCACGCGCGCAACCATATCGCCGAGGCCCCATCCAACCGCATGGGCCAGCACCCACTCGCTCTCGGCCACGGGCGCGACCGGGGGCGCCAGGCGATCCTTCAGGCGGGGCGGCAGCTCCGCGACATCGGCCGCATCGAGCGGCACCCAAGAGATCGGCATCGCAAACATGACTGTCCACCTCGCGTTCGTGAATATCCTGAGATGTGGTCAAGTCTACGGAGTCTCACGATGCCATGCAAAAGCGAATCTGCTGCTACTTCTCGCGGTACAGGCACCGCATTGGGGCGGAACGCGCGCCGACTCGGTGCAAGCGCAGCGTTCCAAGCGGGCGTCAGCGGACCTATGCCCCGTCTAGACGGTCCTTGGCACGGCCCTTGCTGCACGGCCCGCGAAGGGGAGAGGCAAGCGCTCGAACCGGTGACGAAATGGAAAGCTAGGGTTCCGGCCCCGCTGGCGGGGCGACTGGTCCGAGAGCTTTCGACCTGCCGCGCCTGGCGCCAAGGGTTACACGGAGGGACAAAAGCCCGGGAGAGCAGCGAGCCTCCCCGTGTCACCAACCGCCAGGAGGCCATCATGGCAAGACTTCCGAAACGCTTGGCTCTCGCCGCAGCGCTCGCTCTCTGCTCCCTGCTGTCCGTATCGTCGTTCGCCAAGGACGACTACCGCATCGCCTGGAGCATCTACGTCGGCTGGATGCCGTGGGACTACGCGGCGCGCGCCGGCATCGTCGACAAGTGGGCGGAGAAGTACGGCATCACCATCGAGGTGGTGCAGTTCAACGACTACATCGAGTCCATCAACCAGTACACCGTCGGCGCGTTCGACGGCTGCACGATGACCAACATGGACGCGCTCACCATCCCCGCCGCCGGCGGCGTCGACTCGACGGCGCTGATCGTCGGCGACTTCTCGAACGGCAACGACGGCATCGTGCTCAAGGGCGCGGACAAGGCGCTCGCGGACATCAAGGGCCAGAACGTCAATCTGGTCGAACTCTCCGTCTCGCACTACCTGCTGGCGCAGGCGCTGGCGAGCGCGGACATGACCGAGCGCGACCTTACCGTGGTCAACACCTCGGACGCGGACATCGTCGCCGCGTTCGCTACGGACGATGTCACCTCGGTGGTGACGTGGAACCCGCTGCTGGCCGAGATCCAGGCCATGCCGGAAGTCAGCCCCGTGTTCGACTCGTCGATGATCCCCGGCGAGATCATCGACATGCTGGTGGTCAACACCGAAGCGCTGCAAGACCCGCGCCTCGGCAAGGCGCTAGCGGGCGCGTGGTACGAGACCATGGCGGTGATGTCCGGCGCCGGCGATGCGGCGGATGCGGCCAAGACGCAGATGGCGGAGGCCTCGGGCACGGACCTCGCGGGCTACAACGAGCAGCTCGCCGCTACGCAGATGTTCTACCAGCCGGCGCCGGCGGTGGAGTTCGTGCGCTCGGCAGCGCTGGCGGAGACGATGTCCAACGTCGCGGCGTTCTCCTTCGAGCACGGCCTGCTCGGCGAGGGTGCGCCGGATGCCGGCTTCATCGGCATCGCGCTGCCCGGCGGCGAAGTCCTAGGCAAGGACAGCAACGTCAAGCTGCGCTTCGACGATACGTACATGCAGATGGCGGCGGACGGCGAACTGTAGGCGCCTCGCAGCACCGACCGGTCGCCGCTGTGCGCCTGATCAACCGCCACCCCAGCCGCATCGGCGTCCTCGCCGGCGCCGCGGCGCCGTTCGCGCTCGCGCTCCTCGTCTACGTCGCGGCATCCGGCGCGCGGCTCGCCGAGAACCCGGACGACAAACTGCTGCCGGACTTGGGCAGCATCGGCACCGCCATCGAGCGGGTCGCGTTCGAGCCGGATCGGCGCACCGGCGACTACATCTTCTGGACCGACACAGGCGCGAGTCTGGCGCGGCTCGCCACCGGCGTCCTCATCGGCGCCGCCGTGGGCCTCGTCGTCGGCGTGCCGAACGGCCTCGTGCCGTGGTTCGGCGCCGTCTGGTCGCCGGCGACAAGGGCGCTGTCGATGATCCCGCCGTTGGCGATACTGCCGATCCTGTTCATCGCCTTCGGCGTCGGCGAGCTCGCCAAGGTGATGCTGATCGTGCTCGGCACGGCGCCGTTCCTGATGCGCGATGTCGAGCAGCGGGTGCGCGAGTTGCCGCGCGAGCAGCTCGTCAAGGCGCAGACGCTGGATGCGAGCAGTTGGCAGATCGCCGTGCGCGTGGTGCTGCCGCAGATCCTCCCGCGGCTGATCGACGGCGTCCGCCTGAGCCTCGGCAGCGCCTGGCTGTTCCTCATCGCCGCCGAGGCCATCGCCTCCACGGACGGCCTCGGCTACCGCATCTTCCTCGTGCGCCGCTATCTGGCGATGGACGTGATCCTGCCCTATGTCGCCTGGATCACCTTCCTCGCCTTCCTGCTGGATTTCGCGTTGAAGAAACTCAACCGACGCTGCTTCCCCTGGTACGGCGCTTGAGCGATGAGCCTGATCGAGGTCCGCAACGTCTGGAAGCGCTATCCCGGCAAGACCGTGCTGGAGAACCTGCGCCTCACGGTGCACAGCCGCGAGTTCGTCACCATCGTCGGCGCGTCCGGTTGCGGCAAGACGACGTTCCTGCGCATGCTGCTCGGCGAGGTGGTGCCGTGCGAAGGGGTCATCGAGATCGACGGCCGGCCGCTGGTGGCCGAGCCGCGCGCGGACCGCGGCGTGGTGTTCCAGCGCTATTCGGTGTTCCCGCACCTGACCGTGCTCGGCAACGTGCTGCTCGGCCTAGACTTCGCGGCGTCGAGGCTGCTCGGCCGCGCCCTCGGCCGGCAGCGCGAGCGCAACGCGGCGCGGGCGCGGGAGATGCTGGAGCGCGTGGGCCTCGGCAGTGCCGCGCACAACTACCCGGCGCAGCTCTCCGGCGGCATGCAGCAGCGCCTCGCGCTCGCGCAGACGCTCATCACGGCGCCGCGCATCTTGCTGCTCGACGAGCCGTTCGGGGCGCTGGATCCGGGCATTCGCGCCGACATGCACGAACTGGTGGGCCAGTTGCACCGGGATCTCGATCTGACGGTATTCATGATCACCCACGACATCGCCGAGGGCTTCGCGCTCGGTTCGCGTCTGCTGGTCTTCGACAAGCCGCGCGTGGACCCGCACGAGCCGGACCTGTACGGCGCGACCATCACCTTCGATCTGCCGGTCGGCGAGCGCCCCGCCCGGGACTCGATCAGCATCAACGTCAAGCCCGAGTAGAGGAGGCGACATGGAGAACGCAGCCCAAGACGCGAGCCGCAGCCAGACGCCGATCTACGAGGACGTGCTGCCGCCGGCCAGCCACTGGTCGTTCGTGGCCAATCCCGGCGTGCAGCTGCAGTTGGTGGACATCGATGGCGGCGGCAACGCGGCGATGCTGGCCTACAACCCCGGCAATCCCCTCGAACGGCTGAACCTCCCCGACACCCTGAAGTGCCAGCACACGTTCCGCCTGACGCGCGGGCACTGCCTCTACTCCGACATGGGCCGAATCTTCTGCTCCATCGTCGCCGACGACGTGGGCTGGCACGACGCCGCGAGCGGCACCTGCAATGCGGCCATGGTGCGTCGCAAATGGGGCGAACTGCCTTACCAGGAGGCGCGCAACGACTGCCATCGCAACGGCCGCGACTGCTTCCTCGTGGAACTCGGCAAGTACGGCCTCGGGCGCCGGGACTTCGCCGCCAACGTCAACTGGTTCTCGCGCGTGGATGCGGCGGCGGACGGCGCGATGAGCTTCGTTCCGGGCCACTCCAGGCCCAGCGCGACGGTGACCCTGCGCTTCGAGATGCCGACGCTGGTGGTGCTGCACACCTGTCCCCATCCGCTGGACCCGGCGCCGACCTACCCGCGCCGCGCCATCGGCTACCGGCTGAGCCTCGCCGAGCCGGTTGCGGAAGACGACGCCTGCCGCAACTCCCGCCCGGAGAACCAGCGCGGCTTCATGAACAACACCCTGTACGCCCTTGGCCGCTAGCGAGGAGGAGCACCCCATGCTGAGAGAAAGCCAACTCGACGTCGATGCCGCCAACTGGCGCGAGACCGTGCCCGCCGGCGAGTACTTCATCGGCAAGATCGATGCCGGCGACACCCTGCGCATCACGGACCTCAAGGGCAACCAGGCGGTGGACACGCTGTTCTTCAACGCGCGCCGCCCGCACGAGCGCTACAGCGCCATGGACACGATCCGCGAGCAGGGCAATCTCTACCTGACGGCGGGCACCACGCTGCTCTCGGACGAAGGCAACCCGCTGCTGACCATCACCGCCGACACCTGCGGCCGCCACGACACCCTCGGCGGCGCCTGCGCCGGCGAGAGCAATACCGTGCGCTATGCGCTCGACAAGAAGGCCATGCATTCGTGCCGCGACAGCTGGCTGCTGGCCGTCAATACCCACGAGGAGTGGGGCCTTGGCAAGCGCGACCTCGCCCACAACATCAACTTCTTCATGAACGTGCCGGTGACGCCGGAGGGCGGGCTGACCTTCGAGGACGGCATCAGCGCGCCCGGCAAGTACGTGGAACTCTTGGCGCGGATGGACACGCTGGTGCTCATCTCCAACTGCCCGCAGCTCAACAATCCCTGCAACGGCTACAACCCGACGCCCATCGAGCTGGCGGTGTGGCGGCAGACGGGCTGAAGCCCGACGCGCGTCGACGGAGAGCAAACGTGTTCCGCAAGGTGCTGGTCGCCAACCGAGGCGAGATCGCGGTGCGCATCTGCCGCACGCTCGATGCCATGGACATTCCCAGCGTAGCGGTATTCGCCCATGCGGACCGGGACTCGCTGCACGTGCAGGCCGCGAAGGAGGCGCATGCGCTGGGCGACGGCGGCGTGGCGGACACCTATGCCAGCGTCGACTGCCTGCTCGCCGCGGTGGAACGGTCGGGGGCCGATGCCGTCCACCCGGGCTATGGGTTCCTGAGCGAGAGCGCGCCGTTCGCTGCCGCGCTGGAGCGGCGCAGCGTCGCCTTCATCGGCCCGCGCCCGGAGCACCTCGCCTCGTTCGGGCTGAAACACGAGGCTCGCCGCCTGGCCGAGGCGGCGGGCGTCGCGCTGCAGCCGGGCAGCGGCGTTCTCGGCAATGTCGACGAAGCGCTGGAGGCCGCCGAGGCGATCGGCTATCCGGTGATGCTGAAGAGCTCCGCTGGCGGCGGCGGCATCGGCATGCAGCGCTGCGACGACGCTCAGGAACTCGGCCGCCGCTTCGCCGCCGTCGAGCATCTGGCCGGCACGCAGTTCGGCGACGCGCGGCTGTTCGTCGAGCGCTGCGTGACGGCGCCGCGGCACGTCGAAGTGCAGGCATTCGGCGACGGCGACGGCGGCATCGCCATCCTCGGCGATCGCGACTGCTCCCTGCAGCGCCGCCACCAGAAGCTGGTGGAGGAATGCCCGGCGCCCAATCTGCCGCCCGCGGTGCGGGAGCGGATGCACGCGGACGCGCGGGCGCTGCTAGCGAGCGTCGCGTATCGCAGCGCCGGGACGGTGGAGTTCCTCTACGACTCCGTCCGCGAGGAGGCCGCCTTCCTGGAGGTCAACACGCGCCTCCAAGTGGAGCACGGCGTCACGGAGCTGGTCTACGGCATCGACCTGGTGCGCTGGATGATCGAACTGGCGGCGGGGGAGCTGTCCCCGCTCGACGCGCTGACGGACGACCTCATGCCCTCCGGTACCGCCATCGAAGCGCGGCTGTGCGCCGAGGATCCCAACCACGACTTCCGCCCGACGCCGGGGCTGCTATCCGTCGTGGACTTTCCGCGGCAGGCCGGTCTACGCGTGGACACCTGGCTGCGCTCCGGCACCGAAGTGCCGGCCCTCTACGACTCCCTGATCGCCAAGGCGATGGTGCATGGCAGCGACCGCGAAGCCGCCCGACTCGGCCTGCGCGACGCCCTCGCGGCGAGCGTTCTGCACGGCGTCGAAACGAACCGCGAATACCTGCGACAGACGCTGGACTCTCCCGACTTCGCGGGCGCCGTCCACGATACGGGATCGCTGGGGCGCCTCGAGTATCGGCCACCCACGTTCGACGTGATTGCCCCGGGCGCCCAGACGACCGTCCAGGCCTGGCCGGGACGCACCGGCTATTGGTCAGTTGGTGTGCCGCCGTCGGGACCGATGGACGATGTGTCGTTCCGGCTCGGCAACCGGGTGCTCGGCAACGACCAAGGCGCGCCGGGCATCGAGATTGCGGTGCGAGGGCCGACGCTGCGCTTCAACTGCGACGCCACCGCACTCGTGGCAGGCGCGGCCCGCACCGCGGTAGACGCCGTGCCCGTCGAGCCGTGGCGACCGTTCCCGGTGCGCCGCGGCGAGACGCTGGCCATCGGCGAAGTCGTGGACGGCGTTCGCGCCTATCTGCTCGTTGCGGGCGGTCTTGACGTGCCCGAAGTGATGGGCAGCGCGGCGACGTTCGCCTTGGGCCGCATGGGCGGCATCAACGGCCGCGCCTTGGCCACGGGCGATGTACTGCGCATCGCGCCGGCCGAAAAGAATCCGAAAGGTCGGTGCGCCGCCGTCCCGCCGCCGTCTCTCGACGCCCGCCATGTCCTGCGCGTGACTTTGGGGCCGCACTGCACGGAGGACTTCCTCACCGCTGCCGACATGCGCGCCGTTCTCGCCGCCGAGTGGCGCGTCCACTATCACTCCAGCCGTACCGGCGTGCGCCTGATCGGACCGCGCCCGGAGTGGGCCCGGCCCGACGGCGGCGATGCCGGCCTGCACCCCTCCAACGTCCACGACAACGCCTATGCCTTCGGGGCTATCGACTTCACCGGCGACATGCCCGTGGTACTCGGCCCCGATGGGCCGAGCCTCGGCGGTTTCGTCTGCCCGGCGGCGGTGATTCCCGCGGACCGCTGGAAGCTCGGACAGCTCGGCGCCGGCGAAAGTGTTCGCCTGCAAGCGGTCGGCGAGGTCCAGGCCCGGCAGATCGGGCGCGAGCAGGATGCGTCGATTCAGGCCGCCTCGACGGTGCCGTTCGTCGCGCACCGCAGAGCCCGTGTCTTCCACAAGGGCCGGGCGGAAGACGCCATCGTCGCCAGAGTCGGCGACATCACCGTGCGCCGCGCCGCCGCCGACACGCTGCTCGTCGAGTTCGGGCCGAACGTCCTCGACATCGCGCTGCGGCTGCGCGTACATGCTCTCGAAGCCGCCATCGCCGCCGAGCGCATGCGCGGCGTGCTGGAGACCACGGCCGGCATCCGCTCGCTGCTGATCCGCTTCGACTCCGGACGCTGGTCCGCCGCCGCGCTGACGGATTGGCTGACGCCGCACTTGGAACAGGCAACCGCGGCCGCAGCGCGCCGCGTGCCTTCGCGCATCGTCCATCTGCCGCTCTCCTGGGACGATCCCGCGTGCCGGGAAGCCATCGACCGCTACGTCCAAAGCGTGCGCCCGGATGCCCCCTGGTGCCCGGACAACGTGGAGTTCATCCGCCGCATCAACGGCTTGGATGATCGCCAAGCGGTCAAGCGCATCGTCTTCGGCGCGGAATATCTGGTGATGGGTTTGGGGGACGTGTACCTCGGCGCGCCGGTGGCAACGCCCGTGGACCCGCGCCACCGCCTCGTCACCACCAAGTACAACCCGGCGCGAACCTGGACCGCCGAGAACTCGGTGGGCATCGGCGGCGCGTACCTGTGCATCTACGGCATGGAGGGGCCGGGGGGATACCAGTTCGTGGGCCGCACGCTGCAGGTCTGGGACACCCACCGCCGCGGTGCCGCATTCGACAAGCACTGGCTGCTGCGGCCCTTCGACCGCATTCGCTTCCACGAAGTGGATGCCAAGGAGCTGCTCGACATGCGCGAGGCCTTTGGGCGCGGGGCGCACGAGATCGACGTCGAGGAAGGCTTGTTCGAGCATGACGCGCACCGCGCCTTCCTCGCCGCGAACGCGCAGGAGATCGATGCCTTCTCGGCACGCCGTCGTGCCGCCTTCGCCGCCGAACTGGACGACTGGAAGGCGCGCGGGGTGCTGAGCTTCGAGCAGGTGCAAGAGGCCGATGGCGCAGAGGCCACCGCACCGGACGGTGCCGGGGCATTCGTTGCGAGTCCCCTCGCCGGGGCCATCTGGGCGGTCCATGTTCGCACGGGGCAGCGGGTAGCGGCGGGCGACCTCCTGTTCGTCGTCGAGTCGATGAAGGCGGAGTTCGAGGTGGTCGCGCCGACCGCCGGCACGGTCGGCGAGGTGCTGGTCGTCAAGGGCCAGACCGTTGCCGCCGGCCAGCCGCTGGCGTTGGCCGCATAGGGGCTGGCGGCGTCGTGCTCACCATCGCCGGGCTCCGCGAAGCCTATGCCAGCGGCCGCAGCAACGCCCGCGACGTATGCCGAGAGGCACTCGAACGCGCGGCCGAATGCAACGGCGCGATCTGGATCCACCGCTTGGACCGAGCGGCCCTGGACACCCACCTCGAACGCCTCGAGTCGCTCGACTTCAATGCCGCGCCGCTGTGGGGCGTGCCGTTCGCGATCAAGGACAACGTGGACCTTGAAGGCACGCCGACGACCGCCGGGTGTCCGGCGTTCGGCTACTTGGCGGAGCGTTCCGCGGCGGTGGTGGAACGGCTCCTTGCCGCCGGGGCGATACCGCTCGGCAAGACGAACCTAGACCAGTTCGCCACCGGATTGGTCGGCACGCGTTCGCCCTACGGCGTCGTGCGCAATCCGGCCGATCCGGCCTGGATCGCCGGCGGCAGCAGCAGCGGCTCGGCAGTGGCGGTGAAGCTCGGCCAGGTCGCCTTCGCCCTCGGCACGGACACCGCGGGTTCCGGTCGAGTGCCGGCGGCCTTCAACGGCATCGTCGGCTTCAAGCCCACCCCCGGCTGGTGGTCCACGCGCGGCGTCGTTCCCGCCTGCCGTACCCTCGACTGCGTGTCCGCATTCACGCGCACGGTGGCGGATGCGGGTGCGGTAGCCGCCGTGGCGGGAGGCTTCGATGCCGAGGACGCGTTCGCGCGGCCCATGGACTGGGTGGGCTTCCCGGCGGCCACAGCGCGCGTCGGCTATGTGGCACCGGAGCAGTTGCCCTTCTTCGGCAACACGGAGTACCGGGCACTCTACGAGCACTTCGTCGCGGACCTCCCCGGCAACCCTCGCTCGATCGATCCGGCGCTGCTCCTGGATGCCGGACGCCTGCTCTACGAAGGGCCGTGGCTGGCGGAGCGGTACGCAGCGGTGGGCGCATTCATCGACGCCCATCCGAACGCCGTCCTGCCGGTCACCCGCAAGATCATCGGCGGCGGCTGGCGGCAGAGCGCGGCAAGCTATTTCGAGGCGCGCTATCGCCTCGCCGAGCTTCGCCGCGACGTGCAGTCGGTGTTCCGCGACATCGACGTTCTGGCCATGCCGACGACGCCGACGCACTACACCGTGGATGAAGTCGAGGCGGACCCGGTAGGCACCAACGCCCGCCTCGGCACCTTCACCAACGGCGTCAACCTGCTGCAACTCTGCGCGCTGGCGCTGCCTGCCGGGACGACGCCTGAGGGCCTCCCGTTCGGCGTCTCCTTGGTCGCCGAGGCCGGCGCCGACCACGCACTGCTGCGATTCGCGGCCGAGCTCAAGGGCGAACGGCGCAGCGGCCGCACCGCACCCCTGCCGGGCGAAATGCACCTCGCCGTCTGCGGCGCCCACATGGCCGGCCAGCCACTGAACGACGAGCTCACCGCGCGCCGCGGCTACCGCGTGGCCGCGACCAGCACCGCACCGAACTATCGCCTCTACACCCTGCCGGACGGCAAACGCCCCGCCCTCGCGCGCACCGAGGCGGGCGGGACGGGCATCGAATTGGAGGTGTGGGCAATGCCGAGCCGCGAGATCGGCTCTCTACTCGCCACGGTCGCGCCGCCGCTGGCGCTAGGCTCGGTGGAGTTGGCGGACGGCAGTTGGGTGCATGGCTTCGTCGGCGACGCCCATGCCAGCACCGGCGCACGAGACATCACCGCCTTCGGCGGCTGGCGACGCTACCGCACGGAATCAGGCGCTGCGAAGTCCGGGGTGTAGTACAAGATGTCTGGCAACCCGCGCCTTACATGACTCCCACACAGGCGTTGGCACTGAGATACCGACTGGGAGAGGGGAACTGATGTATAAATACGAGATCATCTTTTATTGGAGCAACGAGGACGCCGTTTTCATCGCCGAAGTGCCGGAACTGGCCGGCTGCATGGCGCACGGCGGCAGCCAGGCAGCCGCCTTGAAGAACGTCAACGAGGCCATGCGGCTGTGGATCGACACCGCACAGGAGTTCGGGGACGCCATACCCCAGCCCAAGGGCGAGCGCTTGATGTATGCATGAGCAAGCCCGCAGGCAGTCGGAGTGGCTAGGGAGATGTCGGCTCGCCGCGATGCCGTCCCGCAGCGCCCTCCTCGAATGTGTTCACCGAATAGCGTGCGTTGGCGTCCCCTAGGGGAGTCGAACCCCTGTTGCCGGGATGAAAACCCGGAGTCCTAGGCCACTAGACGAAGGGGACTGTGGGTGCGGGCCGACGCATCCGACCAGCGGTGCGGACCATACGCCCTTCCGGTGCGCCGCACAATAGGCAATAGCCGGATCGACGCTGATCGGCCGCGTTGCGCACGATGTCACCCATGCCGCACCTCAGCCGACTTGGTTCCTGCCCCGCTGCTGGACGCTCGCCCGCCGCTCGGCGATCGTTTCCGGCGGCGCTCGCTCATGTTCCCCGTTCGTCTCGGCTTCGAGGGCCATGCCGTCGCCCAGCGCCAGCGCGAAGCCATCTTCGATAAGGCGCTTGCAGGCGCGCACCGTCTGCGGGATGCAGGAGCGGATGTCCTGGGCGAGGGCGAGGCAGGTCGGCAGCAGGTCCTCGGCCGGCACTACGCGGTTCAGGAGGCCCCACGCGTAGGCGCGTTCGGCATCGAGGTAGTTGCCGGTGAAGGCCAGCTCCTTGGCGCGGTTGATGCCGATCAGGCGCGGCAGGCGCTGCGACAGGCCCCAGCCGGCGATCAGGCCGAGGCGGGCGTGGGTGTCGGCGAACCTTGCCTGCGGGCTGCCGATGAGGATGTCGCAGGAGGTGGCGAGTTCGAAGCCGCCCGTCACCGCGACGCCGTTGATGGCGCCGATCACCGGCTGCGGCAGGGCCCGGAGCTGGGCCGGCGGGTCCAGCAGCGGGCCGCCGGAATCCGGGTTCGCCATCTCGCCGAGATCGAGGCCGGCGCAGAAGGCCCGGCCGGCGCCGGTGAGGATCACCGCGCCGATGTCCTCTTCGTTCTCGAGCGCCGCGAGCGCGTCGGCCAGCGCCCGGCGCAGTTCGTAGGAGAGCGCATTCATCTTCTCCGGGCGGTTCAGCGTCAGCGTCGCGATGCCGTCGCGCTTGTCCACCAGCAGTACGGGGTCGCCCACGGTCTTCCTCCTCGAACTCGCAGCCCGGGACCTTTTCGCACATCGCTCGGTAGCGCGCAACGCTGCTATATTGCGCCGCGCTCATTCGAGGACGCAGCCAATGGATGCACCCGTGATCGAAGCCAAGGGGCTCGGCCATACGTACAAGGGCGGCCACACGGCCCTGGCCGACGTGGACCTCAAGCTTGGCACCGGCCTGTTCGGCCTGCTCGGCCCGAACGGCGCCGGCAAGAGCACGCTGATGCGCATCATCTGCACGCTGCTGGTGCCGAGCCGCGGCACCGTGACGGTGGGCGGCCACGATGTCACGCAGAACCGTCGCGCGGTGCGCGAGATGCTCGGCTACCTGCCGCAGGAATTCGGCGCCTGGCGCAGCCATCGGACGGAAGAGGTGCTCGACACGCTGGCGCGGCTATCGGGCCTTTCCGACAAGCGCCATCGGCGCCAGCGCGTGGCCGAGACGCTTGAGATGGTGGGTCTCGCCGAGGTGGCGGACCGCAAGGTGCGCAAGCTCTCCGGCGGCATGGTGCGGCGCTTGGGCGTGGCGCAGGCGCTGGTCCACGAGCCGCCCGTGCTGATCGTCGACGAACCCACCGTCGGCCTCGATCCCGAAGAGCGGATGCGCTTCCGGCAGGTGATGGCTCGTCTGGGCCAGGATCGCACCATCCTGCTGTCCACGCACATCGTCGCCGACCTCGGCGGCGGCTGCCGGGAGATGGCGCTGCTCGATGCTGGACGTATCGTCTTCCAAGGCGCTCCTGCGGCGCTGCTGGAGCAGGCGGCCGGGCGCGTCTTCGAGTTCACCGGCGACGGTGCGCAGGCCGAGCGGCTGGAGGCGGAGTACGAAATCGTCTCGCGCGCTGCCAGCGGCGCCGGCGTGACGCTGCGCGGCGTGACCGGCAACGGCATGCCGGACGGCGCGGCGGCGGTGGATGCGCCTACCTTGGAAGAGGCGTACCTGGCCTTCATGGCCGCGCGCGGGCGCTCGGAGGCTGCGCGGCAGGAAGAAGATGAGACCGCTTAGCGGCACGAGAACGTCGCCATGAACCAAGTGCGCGGCTTTCTGGCTTCCGCCAGCGCCGAAATCCGTTCCGCGCGCCGCCTGGTGCGCACTTGGCTGTTCATCCTGCTCAGCCTCGGCATCTCGCTCTTCTCGTTCGGCGCGTTGACCGTCATGCACAGTCTGGTCTCCCAGTTCTCGCCCTCCTTCCCCTTCTTGAACCCGCGGTTCATGGCCGCGTCGGTGGGCTACAACGCGGTCATCGGTTTCTTGATCGCCCTGGTGTTCCTGGCGTTCGACATCCGCGCCCGAGATCAGCGCGACCGCATGGCGGAAGTGCTGGACGCGCGCTCGGTGGGGAACGTCGCGGTGCTCGCCGGGAGGCTCGCCGGGCTGGTGCTGGCGCTATGGCTCACCATGGCCGTGGTGATGCTGCTGTTGCAGGGCTTCGGCCTTCTGGCGCGGGCAATGGAGCTGCCGTTCGGAGATTTGATCGAGCCTTGGTCCCTAGCCGCGCTGCTGCTGATCGATGCGCCGCCGACGCTGCTGTTCTGGGGTGCCCTCGTGGTGCTGCTCGCAGTCACGCTGCGCAACCGGCTGGTGGTGGCCGTGGCGGCGCTGGGGCTGCTCGGTCTCTACATGTGGCTGATCTACGGCCTGCTGCCCTTCTACCTGTTCCGGCCGTTCGCGGGATTCACGGCATTCACCGGCACGCCCTCGGACCTGGCGCCCGACTTCGCCGAGCCCGCCGATCTCGTCCAGCGCCTCGGCGTGCTACTGCTCGCCGCGGCGCTGTTGGTCTGCGCGGCGGCCGTGCATCCGCGCCGGGACCAGCCCGTGGCCCGCCAACTCTTGGTCAGCATCGTCCTCGGCGCGGGCGGTGCGGCGCTGATCGGCGGCGTGGCGTGGCACGCCATCGGTCAGATGCAGCGCCAGGATGCCTGGGCGGCGGCACACGAAGCGGCCCAGGGCGAGGCGCGAGCGGATGTCGAAGAGGTGCGCGGCCAGGTGCGGATCGCCCCGGGCGATGCCCTGCGGGTCGATCTCGAATACCGGCTGGCGGCGCCGCCTGCCGGCCTCCAGCGGCTCGTCTTCACCCTCAACCCAGGCATGAGCATCGCCAGCCTGACCGTCGACGGCCAGGATGCCGCGTTCACCCACGAGAACGGGCTGCTCGACATTCCGCTGCCGGTGCGCTTGGCCGGTGGCGCTAGCGCCGCCGTGTCGATCGCCGCGAGCGGCGTGCCCGATCCCCTGTTCGGCTATCTCGACAGCGCCGTAGACATCCGCCGCCAGCGCGCCACTGCCACCGTCTTGCAGATCTACGGCAGCGAGTCCAGCGTCTTCGACGAACGCTACGTTGCGCTGATGCCCGGCGCCGCGTGGCTGCCCACAGCCGGCGCGGACTTCGGCCGCGAGTCGCCCGCTCGCTACGGCCGCGACTACTTCTCCGTGGACCTGGAAGTGAGCGTTCCCCAGGACTGGCTGGTCGCGGGGCCCGGGCTGCGCGAGGGCGAGGACGGCCGCTTTCGCTTCCGACCGCGGGCCCCGGTGCCGGAGGTGGCGCTGCTTGCGTCCAGCTTCGAGCGACGGACGTTGCCGGCGGCGGGCGTGGAACTCGAGCTGCTGATCTCGCCCAAGCATCTGCGCAATGTCCTGTTCTTCGAGGACTCGGCGGAGTCCATCGCCGAATACCTCGAAGAGCGATTCGCCGCAGCCGAAGACATGGGACTGGCCTATCCGTACGGCGCTTTCAGCCTGGTGGAAGTGCCCGCCCGGCTGCGCGGCTACGGCGGCGGCTGGCGCATGGCCGCCGCGCAGACGGCGCCCGGCATGGCGATGCTGCGCGAAAGCGCGTTCCCCACCGCCAGATTCGATCTGGCGACGCGGATGCGGGACATCCCGGACGGCGACAGCGAACGCGCCCGCCGCGCCATGGCCAGGGTTCTGCTGCAGTTCTTCGGCAACGACCTGAGCGGCGGCAACCCCCTGTACGGCGGGGCCCAGAGCTTCCTCGGCTATCAGACCGGGGCCGAAGGCGAAGGCGCGATCGCCTTGGACGCCGTCGTCCACGAACTCGCGCTGCGGCTCTTGACCGACGCCGGGGGCGGATTCTTCTCGGCGCACTCTTTCGTCGGCACGGGCTTCCAAGGCATGATGGGCGAGAGCTTCGCGCGGATGTTCGGCGGCGGCGCCGCGTCGCTGGCGCAGGACGCGATGAACGTGGCGACCAACCGCCCCTCGGTGTGGGACTCCGCTTTGGGCACGCCGCTGGCCGGCCTCGACCCCGCGCCCGACCCGGAGCTTGCGCTGAACGTCCTCTGGCTCAAGGCGCCGGTGATCGCAGAGTCCTTGGTCAGGGCTCTCGGTCGGGAAGCCGTGGCGACACTGCTGGCGGAACTCCGCCGCCGCTACGCCGGACGCCGCTTCACCGCCCAGGATTTCGCGGCCGTCGCCGCCGATACCGGCGTCGATCTGGCTGCCGTGGTCGGCGACTGGCTGCACGATGCCGCGCTTCCCGGCTTGCTCGTGGCGGCGCCCGAGGTGTACCGCCTAGAGGACGACGAGCAAGGCCGGCCGCGCTATCAGATCCGCGTCCATGTGCGCAACGACGAGCCGGCGCCGGGCGTCGCCCATCTGCGCGTGCAGCATGGCGAACTCACCGTGAACGGCAGGCCGACGCCGGTCGCCGCCGAGTCGGCGGTAGAGTTCGGCATGGTGCTCCCGGAACCGCCCGCGGAAGCGTGGATCGTGCCTGCACTGGCGCTCAATCGAGACCGCATCCGCCTCGCCCTGCCCGATGCGGATCAGAGCGAAACCGTAGCCGAAGAGCCGCTGATCGGTACCCGAGCGAGCACCTGGGCGCCGCCGCCGGAACGGGGCATCGTCGTGGACGATCTCTCGCCCGGCTTCGCGACCTCCCTCACGCGCCTGACGCGATCAAGCGATGGCGTCCGACTCGCTGGCACGAGCCGGCTGCCGGACGGCGTGGACATCGACCAAGGTCTGCCGGTGTACGGCATATTGACCTTTCAAAGCCCCGTCTGGACCCGCCATGCGCTGCCCGGGACCTGGGGCAAGTACCGCCGCACCATGGCCCGCATCCCTGCTGGCGACGGCAACGCCACCGGTGTCTTCACCGCCGAGCTGCCGACGAGCGGGCGCTGGCGGCTGGCCTACCACCTGCCGGACATGCGCGGTGCGGACAATCCGTTCGGGTTCGGTGGCCGCCGTGGCGCTACCAACGAGGGCCTCGGCACTTACGATCTCGAGCTGATCGCCGGCGAGGCGCACCCGGAAGTGGAGTTCGACGCTTCCTCGGCGACGGTGGGCTGGAACGACTTGGGCGAATTCGTGCTGCCGGCCGGCGAGGCGACGCTGACCGTTTCCAGCCGCACGAACGGCCGCGTCGTGGTGGCGGACGCGATCCGTTGGCGTGCGGTGGACGACTCGGTGCGGGAGTGAGGTTGGAGGCTGGAGTCGGAATCGAACCGGCGTACGCGGAGTTGCAGTCCGCTGCATGACCACTCTGCCATCCAGCCAGGCGGGGAATCATAGCACTGTGGCCGCATTTGCCTTCGGCGGCGCCCGAACGGCATCATCGCCCGGGGCCGGAAATGCGAACGAAACCCGACATGAGCCAAGCCACCCAAGACGCGCCGCCATTCGCCACCGACTTCAAGATCGACTGGTATCGCAGCCCCATCGACCGTGCGCTGCTGCAAGAGCTGATGCGGCGCAAGGACTGGCGCGGCTGGCTGCAGACGGTCTGCCACCTCGGCCTCTTCTTCGTCACCGGGGCCTTGGCCTACGCTGCCTTCCTCATCTGCCTGAACGTGGATGCCGGCAACTGGTACTGGTCCGTGCCGCTGTTGGTAGCCGCGCTCTTCGTCCACGGCACCATCGGCCCGTTCATGGGCCTCATCGCCATCCACGAGCTGCAGCACCGCACGGTGTTCAAGTCCCGCTCGCTCAACGCCTTCTTCGAGCAGGTCTACGCCTTCATCAGCTGGTCGGACTACATCTGGTATCAGGCGAGCCACACCGTCCACCACCAGGCCACCTGCCATGCGGACTACGATGGCGAGGTGCGCCTGCCCATCCGCTTCAGCCTGCGCCGCTGGCGGGTGTGGCTGGGCCTCCTAGCATGGAGCCCGAACACCTCTTGGCAGAAGCTCAAGGGCGTCTGGCGCCATGCGGGGGGGCGCATCGCCGGCGACTGGTACGAGCACGTCCTGCCGGCGTCCGACCCGGCGCTGCGCCGGCGGCATCGCAACTGGGCGCGCACGCTGCTGGTCGGCCACGCGGCGCTGGCGCTGGCCTTCATCGCCAGTGGCCACTGGTTCTTGATCGTCGTCTTCACGCTCGGCACGCAGTACTGCGGCTGGCTCGGCTTCCTCTGCGGCGTGCCGCAGCACTACGGGCTGAACTCGAACATCCCGGATTTCCGCATGAACACGCGCACCTTCACCTGTTCGTGGCTGCCGGCCTTCTACTACTGGAACATGCAGTACCACTTGGAGCACCACATGTACCCCGCGGTGCCGTTCTACAACCTGCCGAAACTGCGCCGCGCCATCGAACACGACCTGCCGCCCGCGCCCCACGGCCTGCGGGCCACTTGGCGCGAGATGCTGGATCTGCGAAAGCGATTCCTGGCCGATCCGAGCTACCGCTACCTGCCGACGGTGCCCGGCGCCGCGGCGAACGGCAATGCCTGACCGCGGCACTTACGGAGATTGCCGCCGATGAACCTGCTCTTCGTCTTCTCCGATCAGCAGCGCTACAGCGCCCTGGGGGCGAACGGAAACGGCGTCGTGAGGACGCCGAACCTGGACCGCATGGCCACCGAAGGCATGGTCTGCGATCGCATGTTCTCCAACCATCCCCTGTGTTCGCCGTTCCGGGCGATCCTGCTCACCGGCCGCTACGGCTGGCGGAACGGCGTGATCGACAACGAGTACGAGCCGTTCCGGGACATTCCGACTCTGCCCGGCGCGCTGCGCGCGGCCGGCTACCGCACGGGCCACATCGGCGTCTGGCATCTCGGCGTCGGCCCGTACCCCGCCGAGGACCGCTTCGGGCTCGACTATCTGGCCGCCGTCGAGGGCGTCGGCGGCAACTACTACGACCAGCGCTATTTCGAGAACGAAGCGGGGCCGACTCGGCGTGAAGGCTGGTCGCCCGTGGTCGAAACGGATCTGGCCATCGCCTTCATGGCCCGCCACAAGGCCGAGCGGCCGGACGATCCGTTCGCCCTGTTCGTGTCCTGGCGGCCGCCGCACTGGCCGTACCCGCAGTACCCGGACGAGTACGGCGGCTACGATCCGGCGGACGTCGACCTGCCGGGCAACGTGCCGCGGCAGATGGCGGACTTCGCCCGCCGCGAGATCGCGGACTACTACGGCTGCTGCACCGGGCTCGACGCCCAGATGGGGCGCCTGCTGGACGCGCTCCGGGAACTGGACCTGGCGGACGACACCATCGTCTGCTACACGTCCGACCACGGCGACCACCTTTCCAGCCACGGCTACGGCAAGCCCATGGACTCGTGGATGCATCCTTCGATGCGCGCCTCAAAGGCGACCGCCTACGACGAGTCGGCTCACATCCCGTTCCTGATTCGCTGGCCCGGGGCCGCACCGCCGGGTTCCCGCACGAGCGCCTACATGGGGGCCATCGACATGGTTCCGAGTCTGCTCGGCGCCTGCGGCGTGCCGCTGCCCGCTGGGCTGCAGGGCAGGGACGTCTCCGCCGTTTGGCGCGGCGAGCGGATGCCGCAGGACACCGAACCGCTGCCGGGCGCCGCCGACTCCGTCTACCTGATGAACATGGGCAACGGCTGGCCGGATCGGTTCGCCTGGGTCGGCCGCTGGCGCGGCGTGCGCACGGAGCGCTACACCTACGCGCGCTGGTTCGACCACGAACGCGGTCCTTGGCTGTTCGACAGGCAGGAGGACCCGCTGGAGACCCGCAACATCGCCGCCGCCGCAGAGGCGCGGCCGGCGCTGGAGGAGATGGAATCCCGCCTGCACCGCTGGATGGAGGCCACCGGCGATCCGTTCGAGTACGGCCGCCGCGGCCCGCGCGGCTTCCTCGACATCGGCCAGCGCTGGGCGGACCCGCAGCGGTGGAAGGATTGGGGAACCGCTTGAGTCGTTGTCGGGTTAAGCGATTCGCCGGGGACCTAGCGAGCGCCGACCGTCGCTACGCTCGCTAGCCGTTGTTTCACAAGAGGCGGTGCGTGTTGCCGATGCGCCGCGCATCCTCGTCCGGTACCGCCGCCGCGGCGGCGAACTCCGGCCAGCGCTGCACCGCCGCGACGACCTCGTCGAGCAGTCGGCTCGCGACTCGCCCGCTGAGGCCTGACGTCTCTGCGAACCGCAAGAGATCCGCCCGCTCGAATCCGCGACGCTTGCCGGCAACGCTCATCTGGTGCTGGCCGGTCCAGCGACCGGCGGGGTTGTAGGCGTAGGCGACATCGTACGCCGGCGACAGGCGCCAAGCGCCGCTGCGGTCCATGAGAAACGAGATGTTCTTCACATGGTCGTCCTGATTGCGCGCCACGATGTTGAATGCCGTGCGCCGGAACTGCTGCTCGATCGTCGGCAGACCCAGGCCAAGGCCGGTGATCGTCTGCATGGCCTGCTCGTAGGCGTAGGCGCCGGCGACGTTGTAGTCGAAGTGCCGCAGTGCGCCGAGGGACTGCATGTGCAGCTTGCGCCCGTGGGCTTCACGGTCGAAGCGCCGCGTCATGAAGTGGCTGCGGCCGCCTTCGTGGTGCAGCCGGCAGGGCGACATCTCGATTCCCGCTTGGCGCGCCATCAGCGAGTACGCGTACTCGATCCGACCGTAGCCCAACGGCGCGGCGAGTTCCCGGTCGCCGGCGTGCTGGATGCCGTCGAACTTGAGCAGCCAGTGTTCGAAGCCCGCGTCCGCATCCACCTGCCCGGAGCGGAACTCGCCCGTTGTCGGGTTCCAGGCGAGCACGGCCTTGGCGCGCGCCCCGCCAGCGGATGTGCCCACACTGAGAATCTCCTCAAGCGCCGCCGTGTCGTCGTCGCCATCGAGGCGACCGGCTAATCGGCTGCGGCTGGCGAGAACGCGATTGGCCAGATCGACCAGTTCGGCGACCTCGATCCCCCCGCGTGGGAATCCGGTGCGGATCGCCGGTTCGAACTCCAGGGCGCCGATGCCGCGCGTGCCGACGTAGCACAGGCGGTCCACCGGGCTGAACGTCTCGTGGTCGCGGTCCGTCTCGGCCAGCCAAGCGTCGATCAGGGTGTTGCCGAAGGCATCCGGGAGGGCGTCCGCCAACATTCCCGGCAGGCCCTTGAAGGTCTCGCGGCCGAGCGCGGGAAACGCATACGGCGCCTCGCGCACGGGCATCGTCACGGGCGACAGCTCGATGCCGGCGCCGGCGAAGTCCGGGTCGTACTGGAAGACCCCGACGGCGCGGGCAGAGTCCCACGACACCGCGCCGATGCGGCGGCCCCACAGCTTGACATCGGCGTCAGTCACGCGTCTCTTCGCCCCAAGACCAAGGCGCCGTCGCCGCCGTTTCCGGCGGACGCGCCCGCCGACGTTCGCGGCCCCGCATGTCCATCCGTTCGATGGGACGGATATCGCTCGCTGGCAAGGCGGCGAGGAGCTCGTCGCCCAAGCCGAGGGCGATGGCGACGCGCAGGAAGCTGTCCAGACTGCTCGGCTGGCCCGCTTCCAGCCGGCGCAGCGTACGCACCGCGATGCCGGCCTCGTTCGCCAGCGCGTCCTGGGTCACGTTCCTCGCGAGCCGCAGCTTCGCCAGCCGGCGACCCACTTCCCGCCGTGCGCCGTGCGGAGTCGCCATTTGGAATACACTATCGGCCATATATGACCTTCAATACGCCTTGTTTGCGCTTTAGAGGCCAAATCTTACCTCTAAGACAATCTAACTACAATAGGCAATATACGGCCTATTAGATACGAAATACGCCTTTACAAGGTTATATATTGCCTATTATTTTGTCGTTGAAGCGGATGCGGACGCTTGCGCCCGAAGTGATGTACGCTGACACGCTGCGACAAGCGCGGGAAGCGAGGTTTCGAGTGCAGACGACCGACGCGAAGTCGCGGGCGCGGGCCGCCGAGCGGGCCGCCGAGCGGGCCGCCGAAGTCCGCGCCCACCGCGAGGAGCTTCTGCGCGACCCGCATCGGCCGGGCTACCACTTCACGATTCCCGAAGGCAAGGCGACGCCCTTCGATCCCAACGGCGCCATCTACTGGAAAGGCCGCTACCACTTGTTCTACATCTACCAGACCGGCGTCGAGCCGGCCCGCGACCATCACTGGGGGCATGTCTCCAGCACGGACCTGTTCCACTGGCGCCATCACCCGACGGGCCTGGTGTCGGGCATGTTCAGCGGCAACTGTTTCGTCGCCAAAGACGGCACGCCGTGCATGTGCTACCACCAGGTGGGACAGGGCAACAGCATCGCAAAGGCGCTCGACGACGGGCTGGACGCTTGGCAGAAGCTCGGCGACATCACCCCGCACACGCAGCCGGGCGATGCGTTCCACGGGCGCTATCGCTCGTGGGACCCGTTCGCCTGGCTGGAAGGCGAGACGTACTACGCGATCTTCGGCGGCAAGCGACCGGCCATCGCCAAGGCTGCGGACTTGACCGGGCCGTGGCAGTACGCCGGAGACCTCTTCGCGCACGGGGTGGAAGGGGTGCCGCTCGATGAGGATGTCTCCTGCGCGGAACTGTTCCGGCTCGGCGGCAAGCACGTCCTGCTGTGCATCAGCCACAGCCTGGGCTGCCGCTACTACGTCGGCGACTGGCGCGGCGAGCAGTTCCACCCCGAACGCCACGAACGCATGAGCTGGGTGGACAACGCGTTCTTCGCGCCGGAGAGCCTGGTGGACGACGGTGGCCGCCGAATCATGTGGGCTTGGCTCTTGGACGGCGATGGCTTCAAGACCCGCCAAGGCGCCGCTTGGTCCGGCACGATGAGCCTGCCGCGGGTGCTCGCCATGGGCAACGACGGTCGGCTGCGCATGGACGTGCCCACTGAGATCGAGGCACTGCGCTACGACGCCCGCTCGCGGCAGGCCATCTCGGTTCCGGCGGATAGCGAAGTCGCCTTGGACGACATCGCCGGCCGCAGCTTGGAACTCGCCATCGAGACCGCCGACTGCCAGGCCGCGCAGTTCGGCGTCAAGGTCTGCTGCTCGTCGAACGCCGCGGAGGAGACGCTGATCTACCACGACGCCGCCGCCGGCACGCTGAACGTGGACACGACCAGATCGAGCACCGGCGACGAACTCGCACGCATCGAGGCAGCTCCCTTCGCGCTGGCCGACGGCGAGCCGCTGCGGCTGCGGGTGTTCGTCGACAACTCCGTCGTCGAGGTCTTCGCGGGCGGACGCCAAGCCGTCGCCCGCCGCATCTATCCCGGGCGCCCGGACAGTACGGGCGTCAAGCTCTTCGCGCGCGGCGGGGCTGCCCGGGTCGGGCGCCTTGATGCATGGAAAATCATGCCCGCCAATCCATACTAGCCCGCCATCGTTCGAGAGGGTCGTCGTGGCCGCAGCATCGAGATTCGCAGACAGAGACGCCGACAGGCAGCCGTACTTCGTCTTCGACAAGGACCTGGGGCGTCCGCAGCTCCCCGGCAAGGACGCCTTCGCGCGCCGGGATTCCGAAGGCAGGCCGGTGCCGCAACTGACCGACGAGCAGCGCTATGCCTTCGACCTGCGCGGCTGGCTGCTGGTGCCGGGCGTTCTGGATCAAGCCGAGGTCGAGGCGGCGCGGGAGTACATCGTGCGCTTGCACGAGGACCCGGAGACGCTTGCCGAGCACGAACGGTCGCCGCTCGCCGGCCCGTGCCAGCACCTCATCGACCACCCAGTGGTCGTCGCCTTCATGAACGAGTTCGTCTACCACCCGTTCACGGACGGCTTGAAGACGCCGCCGCTCGGCAACCAGCAGTGCTACGGCTTCCGCATGGAGTTCAGCTTCTCGCAGGTGCGCGAGACCGGCGACGGCCACTTCGCCCCGCACAACGGCAACGGCATGATGCGCGTGCCCGGCGACCACCACACCTACCACGCCTTCCCCGGCCAAGCGCACACCTGCCTCACACGCGCCCTCTGGGAACTCGGTGCCGTCGAGCCGGGCGGCGGCGGCACCCTGTTCGTGAGCGGCAGCCACAAGTCCGCCTTTACCGCGCCGGCGTCGCTCGGCGAGCGCGACTCGCCCTTCTGGGAGAGCTACGAGTGCCCGGCGGGCTCGGTGCTGTTCTTCACCGAGGCGGTGACGCACAGTTCCGACATCTGGCGCCAGCGGACGCCGCGCGTCGCCATCTTCAACAGCTACAACACCATCGGCAGCAAGTGGCACAACTGGGATCCGCATCCGCAGCTGCTGGAGCAGATGCCCGCCATGCGGCAGACGCTGTTCCGGCCCGTGTACGTCGCCGGCAACGTGCTGCGCGGCTAGCCGCGACCCGCCCGCCAGGCAAGGAGATCGACTTTGAGCGAAGAGAAGGAAGCAGCCGAGGAACCGGCTGCGAAGCTCGCCGACTACGCCGAGCGCGGCGTTCGCCAGGCGATGCTGGGTCTCGCGGACATCGACGGCGTGCTGCGCGGCAAGTTCGCGAGCCTGGAAAAGCTCGGCGGCCTCTTCAAGAAGGGCGGCGGCTTCTGCGACTGCGTATTCGGCTGGGACATGATGGATGCGCTGTACGACGGGGCGCCGTTCCGCGGCACGCCCGTCACGGGCTGGCACAGCGGCTTTCCCGATGCCCGCTATCGCCTGATCGCCGCCAGCGAGCGGGCCTTGCCGGACACCGGCATTCCCTACTTCGTCGGCGAGTTCGCCGCTGCCGACGGCGGCGACTATCCGGTCTGCCCGCGCACGCTGCTGCGTCGCGTGCTGGCCCGGCTGGCGGGCGCGGGGCTGGTCGCCAAGGCCGGCTTCGAGTACGAGTTCTTCGTTTTCGACGAGACGCCGCACAGCGTCCGCGACAAGGGCTACCGCAATCTGATTTCGCTGACGCCGGGCAATTTCGGCTACTCCGTGCAGCGCGCCGCCGCCAATGCGGATCTGTTCTCGGCCTTCATGGACTACTGCGCCGACTTCCGCATGCCCCTTGAAGGGCTGCACTGCGAAACGGGGCCGGGCGTGTGGGAAGGCGCTCTGGCCATCGCCGACGGTTTGGAGTCTGCTGATCGGGCGACGCTCTTCAAAACCTTCACCAAAGCCTACTTCACGGAGCGGGACGCCCTGGCCACCTTCATGGCGAAGTGGTCCATGGACTATCCGGGGCAAAGCGGCCACTACCACTTCTCGCTGCTCGAAGAAGGCGGCGCTAGCGCGTTCGCCGGAGACGGAGTGCCGGACCGCGCCCGCTGGGCCATTGGCGGCCTGCTTACCTACGTGCCGCAGTTCCTGCCCATGCTGGCACCGACGGTAAACAGCTTCACGCGGCTGGTGAAGGGCGCCTGGGCGCCGACCGCATCGACTTGGGGGATCGACAACCGCACGGCGGCGTTCCGGTTCATCCCGGGCGACGCCAGCGGCCAGCACATCGAATGCCGCGTCGGCGGCGCCGACGGCAATCCCTATCTGGCGGCGGCGGCAACGCTGGGCGCGGCGCTGCTCGGCATCGAAGAGCGCATCGAGCCGCCGGAACCCGTGGCCGGCAACGCCTACGACGCGGAAGACGGCGTACCGCCGGAGTGGCGCTTCGCGCCGACCCTGCGGGAAGCGGCGGGAAGGCTCGCGGCGTCCGCCGCGGCGCGGCGGTTGTTCGGCGATGCCTTCGTGGATCACTATGTGGGCACGCGCCTGTGGGAATCGCGCGAGGCCGAACGCCACGTCAACGACTGGCAGCTCGGCCGCTATTTCGAGATTGTCTAATCCTGGTCGCGCTTGTAGAGCAGCATCCAGGCGATGATGTAGGCGGCGATCACGACCTTCGGGAAGAACACCGCGGCGACCACCGCGGCGATGCGCACGTAGATGGCATCGATGTTGAAGTAGCGGCCGATGCCGGCGCAGATGCCGCCGAGCCAGCCTTCCCGCCGATCGAAGCGGCGACCGAATCCCTCGCCCACCGCGCCGAGCCCCCTAAGCCGCGCCATCGTTCTCGCCCTCGTCCTCATCGGCTGCCGAGTGGCAGATCTGCGCGGCGTTGAGGGCCGCTGCGGGTTCCAGCACCATCGCATCGATGGTGCCCGGGTCCGCCGGCATGGCCGCGAAGCCGAGCATCGCCACCACCAGCAGGGCGAGGGCGACGATGTTGGCGCGGCGCGTTCTGAATCGGGAGATTCTGGTCATGGTTCCCACTCCATAGGGTTGCGTGTCCTTTGTTTCAAGACCCGTGCCAAAGTTCCGTCAGTGATCCATAAGCTATTGATATGCTGATATATAGTCTCTGCGATCCGGCCCTTGTCGGTTCAGATATGGCGACTTTCGCCGCAGATTGGCCAAATCGCCGCCCGGTGCGGTCGGTGGCGATGCTCATTTGCACCGCACCGCATGGCCGGATGCACGGCGCTATGCTTGCTCTCGTGCTGCGTGGATGAGCTCAATGGCGGCAGAGGAATCAGTGCGGTGTTCAAGGGCTGCTGCGCGCGGCGCCGCGGCCGGGCTGTTCGGCGCGTTGCTGGCCCTACCCCTTGGCGCAGCCGGTCTCGGAGACTACAACGGCGACGGCATGGACGACCTTCTGCTGCGCCACGCCGACGGCCGCTGGCAGCTCCTGCCCATGGCTGGGCGCGGCCATATCGCCGCCGAGCGTGGCATCGCCTATCTCAGCGACGACTTGCGGCGCCGCTTCGCCGCGGTCGGCGATTTCGACGGCGACGGCCGCCGCAACGAGGTGCTGCTGCGGGATGAAGCGGGCCATTGGTTCTACTACCCCATGCACGGTCGCTACAGCGACCCCGAGAGGCGCGGCCTCGCCGGCGTGCCGCGAGATCCTGTCTGGCGGCTCGCGGGCGTGGGCGACTTGAACAACGACGGCAAGGACGACCTCCTGCTGCGCCACGCCGACGGCCGCTGGCGGTTCGTGCCCATGGACGGCCGCGGCCCCATCGCCGCCGAGCGCGGCATGGCCCATCCCAGCAACCTCAGCAACGACCCGGCGCGCCGCTTCGCCGCCATCGGCGACTTCGACGGCGATGGCTACCGGGACGATGTCCTGCTGCGCGACGAAGACGACGGGCGCTGGTTCTACTACGCCATGCCGGGCGGGAGCAGCGACTTCGAAGCGCACGGTCCGGCCAGCGTGCCGCGCGATCCTGCTTGGCAGCTCGCCGGCGTCGGCGACTTGAACAGCGACGGCAAGGACGACCTCCTGCTGCGCCACGCCGACGGCCGCTGGCAGTACCTGCCCATGGACGGCCGTAGCCACATCGCGGCCGAGCGTGGCATCGCCTATCTCAGCAACGACCCGGCACGCCGCTTCGCCGCCATCGGCGACTTCGACGGCGACGGCTACGCGGCCGAGGTGCTGCTGCGCGGCAAGGACGGCGGCTGGTTCTACTACCCCATGCGCGGACGCCGCAGCGACATCGAGGGGCGCGGTCGCGCCAGCATCCCCGCCGACCTCGCTTGGTCGCTGCCGAGCGAGACGGCTCTGCCCGTGCGCATACCGGACGCCGGCCTCCGCGCGGCGATCGAGTCGGCCCTGGGCAAGGACCCCGGCGCGACGATCACGCAAGCCGAAATGGCGACGCTGACCGAACTCGGCGCTTGGTCGAAGGGCGTTGCCGACTTGACCGGCATCGAGTTCGCAACCGGCCTCGAGCGCTTGCGGCTGACGCAAAACACAATCGCCGACATCTCGCCGCTGGCCGGGCTCGCGAGGCTTCGGGAACTGTCCCTCTACGACAACCAGGTCGCGGACCTTTCGCCGCTGGCAGGCCTCGCCCGCTTGGAGTCGCTCTTGATGAACGGCAATGAGGTCGCAGACATCTCGCCGCTGGCCGGGATGACCCGCTTGAAGGAACTGGGCCTCGGTTGGAACCGGATCGCGGACCTGTCGCCGCTCACCAACCTGACCGGCCTGACGGACCTGGACCTTCGCAGCAACTACATCACGGACATTTCGCTGCTGGCAGAGCTCACCGGCTTGTCGAACCTAGACCTTGGCTGGAACCGCATCCCGGACCTCTCGCCGCTCGCCAGTCTGACTGGCCTGACGAGGCTGGGCCTCCGCCGCACGAACGTGGCCGACATCTCTGTGCTGGCCGGGCTCAGCCGCTTGCAGTGGCTGCATCTTGGCGGCAACCGGATCACGGACCTCGCGCCCCTGGCCGAGCTCACCAGCCTGCTATGGCTGCACCTTGACGAGAACCAGATCGAGGTCATCGATCCGCTGCGCGGGCTGGTTGAACTGCGTGCCCTGTGGCTGTCGGACAATGCCATCGAGGACCTGTCGCCGCTCGGCGAACTGAAGTCCCTGACGGAACTCGACCTTGCCCTGAATGCCATTTCCGACATCGCGCCCCTGCAGCGACTCACCGAACTTGCCATCCTGGACCTCTCCAACAACAGGATCACAGACATCTCGCCGCTAGCGGCCAATCTCGGGCTTGGCGAAGGCGACGAAGTCGACCTCACCGGCAATCCCATCAGCGAGGACTCGGTCGAGACGCATGTCTCGGACTTGCAGGGCCGCGGCGTGGTGGTTGCGTACTCCATTTTCGTCTTTGCCGACGACTTCCCGGAGTCCCGACTGGCATTCATCCACAACGACAACGTGCTGGTGATGCAGGTCGATGAAGACATTGCCGCAGCGACCGTCTTCGACGATGGCCTGCCGATGCGCAGGTATGCGACGGACGTTTACGCTCATTTCCAGGATGCCTTCGACCACCTGCTGTTCTTCTCCAACCTGAACTCCATTCGGCACCACGAAGGCAGCCCCTACTACGGCATCTACCTATCGGTGATGAACGACACCGAAGGCCTCGGTCAAGCGGAGTACTTCGACGCCGACTACGGCTCCGCCGGCAAGCTGCGCGGCGTGATCCACTTTCCGTACAACGAAGCCCTAGCGTTCGGACCGTCGTTGCACGAGCTCCAGCATGCCTGGTCCAACTACGCACTGCCCACCACGGTTGGCGCGCATTGGGGGTTCAGCAGCGCGGACGGCCAGCTCGGTGGCTTCGACATCGCGAATCTGTTCGAGCTCGGCGATCAGCAATACGCGGCTGGCAGCTTCGGCACGTTCGCCAACGGCGGGAACAACCCGCCTTACAGCCCCATCGAGCTCTACTTCGCCGGGCTTCTGCCACCCGAAGAAGTACCGGAGCTTTGGGTCGCGGCAGACGGCGAGTGGCTCAAGGACGGCGATAGCTACGTGTACACGCAGACCGGCCACGCCGTGTTCACCGCGGCCGATGTACGCAGCTACTCGATCGACGACATCATCGCCGAGCATGGCGAGCGAATCCCGACCATGGCGGACGCCCAGTGGCATCAGCGGGCCGCGGTGATCCTCCTCACAGACGACGAGCGGCCGCCGAGCACCGCCCAGCTCGACCTGCTGAGCGACCACGCCCGCGACTTCAGCCTCGTCGGCGCCGACGACCGCCAGAGCCACAACTATTTCGAGGCAACGCGCGGCAGAGGCACGATCACGCTGGATGGCCTTGGGGCGCTCCTGAAGCCCCTAGCCGGCGTACCGGAAGACTTGCCGGCGTCCTACGGCACGCCGCCCGAACCCTACATGACCACGTTGCACGGGCGCTGTCTGCCGGTCACCGCGTTCGCAGGCGCGGTAAGATTCGTGGGAAGAAGCGCGGGGAGTCGAAGGTAGGCGGATGGCCACGGATGCCGACGTTGCCCAGCCGCGAAGCCGGCCTCCAAGGTCCGATGCTGGAGACGAATCGATGATCGAGTTCAATGTGAACGGCGAGCCGCGGCGCGTCGATGCCGAGGGCGCGATGCCGCTGCTGTGGGCGCTGCGCGAGCACTTGGGCCTCACCGGCACCAAGTTCGGCTGCGGCATCGCCCAGTGCGGCGCCTGCACGGTACACGTCGACGGCGTCGCCGTCCGTTCCTGCACCATGCCCCTCGCCGCCGTCGCCGGACGCGCGGTGACCACCATCGAGGGCCTCGCGCAGGACGGCGAGATGCACCCCGTGCAGCAGGCGTGGATCGACGAGCAGGTGCCGCAGTGCGGCTACTGCCAATCCGGACAGATCATGTCCGCCGCCGCGCTGCTCGCCAGCAACTCGGCGCCCACCGATGCCGACATCAACACCGCAATGCGCGGCAACATCTGCCGCTGCGGCATGTACGGGCGCATCCGCCGCGCCATCGGCCGTGCCGCGCAGCAGACCGCACAGCCGCAAAGCGAGGAGGGTTAGCGCGATGGGCAAGTGGACCAGACGCAGCCTGATCGCCGCCGGCGTCGTGGCCGGCGGCGCATTGGTCGTCGGCGTTGCCATCCGCCCGGGCCACCGCGCGCCGAAGGTGCGCGATCTGGTGGCGGGCGAGGACGAGGCGCTCGTCAACATCTGGGTGAAGATCGCGCCCGACAACACCGTCACGGCCATTGTCCCCCACGCCGAGATGGGCCAGGGCGTGCATTCCACGCTGGCGCAGATGCTGGCCGAGGAGTTGGACGCGGACTGGGACAGCGTGCAGGTCGAGGAGGCGCCGGCGCACGAGGAATACGCCAACTACCACCTCGCCAAGGGCTTCCTGTTCGGCGATGCCGACGTGCCGCGCGCCCTGGTCGGCACCATCGACGGGGCCTTCCTGAAGATCACTCAGGCGCTGGACCTGCAGATCACCGGCGGCAGCTTCAGCATTCGCACCACGGGCCAGCATGGGATGCGCATCGCCGGGGCCGCGGCGCGGGAAGTGCTTGCCAAGGCCGCAGCCGCCGCTTGGGACGTCTCCGCGGACGATCTCGATCTGCGCGACAGCCGCATCAGGCACGAATCGAGCGGCCGCGAAGCCACCTACGGCGAGATCGCGCCGCTGGCCGCGCAGATCGCGCCCTCGTCGAAGCCGAGCCTCAAGGATCCGTCCGAGTACCGCCTGATCGGCGCGTCCGTGCCCCGGCTGGACATCCCGCCGAAGGTCAACGGCCAGGCGATGTTCGGCATCGACGCGGAACTCTCGGCGGGGCAGCGCGAGGGGGAACCCCTCGCAAGGAACGTCCCGGGCCTCAAGGTCGCAACGGTGCAGGCCTGCCCGGTGTTCGAGGGTACCGTCGGCGCGGTAGACGATGCCCGGGCACTAGCGCTGCCCGGGGTCGAGCAGGTGGTCAATCTTGGCGATGCGGTGGCGGTGGTGGCGGACGGCTACTGGCACGCCTCGCAAGGCCTCAAGGCGCTCGACGTGCAGTGGGATTGCGACGCCCACGGCGGCGTCGATCAGCAGAGCATCTTCGCCCAGTTCGAGAAGGACCTGGATCGCGCCGAGGCGCCCGATGCCGAGACCTCCATGGACGTGGAAGAGGGCGACCTCGACGCCGCGCTGGCAAGCGCCGCGACGCGCATCGAGGCGGAATACCGCGTGCCGTTCCTGGCCCACGCGGCCATGGAGCCGCTGAACTGCACGGTGTGGCTGCGCGACGGCGTCTGCGACGTATGGACGGGGACGCAGAATCCGCTCGGCGTGCGCGGCGCGGTGGCGGGTGCGCTGGAGATCGAACCGGCCAACGTCACCGTCCACAACGCCTATCTCGGTGGCGCATTCGGGCGCCGCTCCGTGAACGACTACGCCGTGCAGGCGGCCCGCGTCGCCAAGGCGGCGAACGCGCCGGTGAAGCTCATCTGGTCCCGGGAAGAGGACATCGCCCAGGACCGCTATCGCCCAGCCGTGACGAGCCGCTTCCGCGGCGGCCTCGACGCCGAAGGCCGCCCAGTCGCCTGGCAGAACATCTACGTCGAGAAGCACGAACCCGCCGAGGCGCCGCTGCTCCCGTACGCCATCGCCAATCAGCGCATCGAGGCGGTGTCGAGCCCGACCCATGTGCCGTTCGGCGTCTGGCGCAGCGTCGACCACTCCCAGCACGCCTTCTTCACCGAGTCGTTCATCGACGAGCTCGCCGCAGCCGCCGGCCAGGACGGCTACACGTTCCGCCGCAACCTGCTGGGCGCAGCTCCTCGGCATCGCAAGGTGCTGGAAGCCGCCGCCGAACGGGCTGGCTGGGGAACGCCGCTTGGCGAGAACCGCGGTCGCGGCATCGCGGTCCACGAATCCTTCGGCAGCATCGTCGCCCAAGTGGCCGAAGTGACCGTGGCGGACGCCAAGGTGCGCGTGGACCGCGTGGTCTGCGCCGCCGACGCCGGACTCGCCGTCAATCCGGACGGCTTCGCCGCGCAGATGGAGAGCGGCATCGTCTACGCCCTGAGCGCCGTCCTGCACGGCGCCATCACCATCGAGGAAGGCCGCGTCAAGCAGAGCAACTTCCACGACTACCCCGTGCTGCGCATCGACGAAATGCCCCAGATCGAGACGGTGATCGTCAACAGCGGCGAAGCAATGGGCGGCGCCGGCGAACCAGGCACGCCGCCGCTGGCGCCGGCCGTCGCGAACGCCGTCTATGCCGCCACCGGCCAGCGCGCGAGGGAACTGCCGCTGCGGCTGGCGTGAACCGCCGAAGTGACCGACTGCCCCGCCTGCGGCACTCCCGACCACGCAGCTTTCGGCACCAAGGACGGCTACTGCCTACGCGCCTGCGCACGTTGCGAGGCACTCTTCGTCGATCCCATGCCGTCGACGGAGGTCTTGGCCGCATTCTACGACCGCTACCACAAGACGCGGCAGTACACCGCGAAGCTGGACTCCAAGGTGCGGCGGGCGCGGCGGCGGATTCGCAGGCTGAAGCGGCGCACCAAGGGGCGTAGTTTCATCGACGTGGGCTGCAACGCGGGGTTCGCGGTGGCGGCGGCACGCGAGTGCGGCTTGGATGCCGTGGGCGTGGACATCGACGCTGCGGCGATCGGCGAGGCGCGACGACTGTTCCCGAACTGCCGGTTCGAGCGGTGCGATGTCGCGGAAGTGGAGGGCGCGTTCGACATCGTCTACAGCAGCGAAGTCGTCGAACACCTGCGCGAACCCGCCCTGTTTCTCGCACATCTGAGGCGCATCCTGGCCCCCGCCGGCGTCGCCTTCCTCACCACGCCGAACATGCGCCACCGGTCCCTGCCGCGCCAGGCAGAGGAACTGATCGCCAGCGACGCGATTCGGCCGCCCGAGCACTTGCTGTACCTCGGCCGCAAGGCGACCACGGCGCTGCTGCGCCGCGCCGGGTTCGAGGATGTCCGCTACCTGTGGAACCTAAAGCCGACGCTCAAGGTGCTAGTCCGCGCCTAGAGCACGGCAGCGCCACCGGGGCGGCACTCGAACCGCACCGCGGCAGTGCCGAAGCCGGCTGCGACGCAGGTGGCATGCTATGCGTCCAACCCCTTGGGAAAACCGAGTGCAGCGCCGACAAGCCGTTCGCGCCGTGATCCTGTGCGAAGCGCAGGCCAGCGTTCTGCTGCTGCGCATGCAGCGCCCGGACCGCCCGGGCCATTTCTGGCTGCTGCCGGGAGGCGGCGTCAAGCCCGGCGAGGACCGCGTGGCGGCGCTCTGCCGGGAGGTGTGGGAAGAGACGGGCTTGGCGGTGGCCGGGCAGCCGCGCCTGATCTGGCGGCGCGTGCATCGGTTCGGGCGCGGTCGCGCCGAGTGCCATGTAATCACCGAACAGCGCGAGGACATCTACCTGGTGCGGGCCGATCGGTTCGAGCCGACGGCGAGCAACAACCCGGAGCTCAGCGAGGTGGGGATCTTCGACCAGTTCCGCTGGTGGTCGGTGGCTGCGCTGAAGGCCGGCGCCCGAGACCAGTTCGCGCCGCGGGCGTTGCCGACGCTGGTGGCCGAACTGGTAGCCAAGGGCCCGCCGCCCCGGCCGGTCTCGCTGCGCGAGTAGCGATTCGGCCGAGTGGGCCCCTGGCCCTTCTACATCTGCCTACATCTGCCGCAGGCGGAACGTCGTACCGGGATCGCCCACCAGCGTCAGGTGGCAGTCCCCGTAGTCGTCGCCCAGGTGGTAGACGAGATCGGGATCGAAGCGCCAGAAGACGTAGCCGCGCGCGCAGCGGAGCTTCACTTCGGCGATCTTGCCGTCCACGTCGTGGACCGCGAAGTCGTCCTTGTAGAGGTCGAAGTACCAGTTGGCGCTGTCGTCGATCTGGCCGGCGACGTCGTAGGCGCGGCCATCGTCCTTGAGCGCTCGGACCGCTTCGGCATCGGCTTGCAGGGCAGCGAGCGTCTCCGCGTCGAGATCGAACCCCTGAAGCGTCTCGAAGGTCTCCAAGGCCCGGACGAAGTCCCGCGTGTGGGTCAGCAGGCCGAATTGGGCGACCAGCGCGGAGACGAACGCGGCTTCGGGCAGGTACTCGGCGGTGGTCTCGTGGGCGATGGCCCGATCGAGCGCGGCAAGCTGCTCTTCGGGCTCGCCCCATTTGCGCAGGTAGTAGAACTTGGCCAGATGCTGTATCGCGTCTTCGTAGAGATTGCGGGCCTCGAGGCGGTCGATCATCGCGGTGGCCCGTTCCTGATCGTCTGCTGCGATCGCCTTGCGAGCCGCACGGAAGGTCGCGAGGAACTGGGGTCGCGCACCCACGTTGCCATCGAAACTGAAGATGTACTTCTGGGCGTAGCCTGCGTCCAGCGGGGTGCCGTTGCGCCGAGCTGGCACGAACGAGCTTTTCTCGAGCGCCTGCAATGCGGCGCGCTGGAACGTGCTGTTGCCCATCGCGTCCGTTACGTTGACCTCGTAAGGACGGCCTTCCGCGCTGACCATGAAATGCACTCGGACCCATCCCTCATGAAGGTTCCGGCTGGCCATCCGCGGATAGGCGGGATGCACTAATTCGTCGGCTTTGGGTCCGGTGTACAGCTCGACTTCGACCTCGTCCGTCGACGCTGGCGCGGCGCCGAGTAGGCTGCAGCCGAGCAAGGCGGCGACCAGCCGATGTGCTCCGGTCGTCAAGCGACGCCGCCCGGCGCCCGGTTCGTTTGCGCGTCCCATGTGGTGCCGCTACGCTAGATGCGGGAGGCGCGTTTCATACGTCCTTTGGTCTGCGAATGCAAACGGCATGGGAGGTCGAGTGCCTCGGCAAACGTCCCCGGTTCCCGAGACGTGGCTGCTGACCGGCGTTCCGCGCGGCGGCACGTCCCTGTGCTGCCAGCTTGCTGGCAAGCTGCCGAACTTTCTGGCGCTGTCCGAGCCCATCGAACCGGAGCGGCTGGGCGCGGCTGCCAGCGCCGAGGCGGCAATCGACGGGCTCGAGCAGTTCGCCGCCGAGGCGCGACGGCGAGCGCTCGGAGAGCGGCGGGCGACCAGCATCCACGTCGACGGCGAAGTCGGCGACCATCTGGCGACTGACGGGACGGAAGGGGCGCAGCGCGACATCCTCGGCGAGCGTGGCGACATCGCGATCAAGGGCCCGCTCGGGCCCGACTTCACGCTGCTCATCAAGCACAACGCGCCGTTCGCCGCGCTGCTCGAACGGCTGGTGCCGCTCTACCCCTGCCTCGCCGTCATCCGCAATCCCGTGGCCGTGCTGGCTTCCTGGCAAACGGTGCCCTTCCCCATCGCGAACGGCCGCGTGCCAGCCGGCGAGCAGTTCGATGCGCGGCTCAGAGGGCGCCTAGCGGACGAGCCGGATGTGCTCAAGCGCCAGCTGATCGTGCTGAACTGGTTCTTCCGCCAATACGATGCCCACCTGCCGGCGACGCGCATCCTGCGCTACGAGGACATCGTCTCGAGCGGCGGGCGGTCGCTTTACCGTGCGCTTGGCCACCCCGACGCCCCTGCCGAGCCGTTGCGCAGCCGCAACGACAACGCCGTCTACGACCGCGCCGGCATGGACCGCCTGCTCGCTGCGCTGCTCGAAGCCGGCGGCGAGTGGACGCGGTTCTACGCCGAGACGGACTGCGTCGCCGCGGCGGGCGCTATCCGCGGCTAGCCGCATCCGCGCCGACGTTTGTATACTCGCCTTCGCACGAACATGAATCACGCCCAAGGGAGGAACGAGCGTGGAATTGACGGACAGCAAGACCTTGCAGAATCTGAAGGACGCCTTCGCGGGCGAGTCGCAGGCCAACCGCCGCTATCTCTACTTCGCGGCCAAGGCGGACGTCGAAGGGGAGAACGACGTGGCGGCCGTGTTCCGCTCCACCGCGGAGGGCGAGACCGGCCACGCCCACGGCCATCTGGAGTACATGGAGTCGGTGGGCGACCCCGCCACCGGCCTGCCCATCGGCACCACGTCGATCAACCTCAAGGCCGCCATCGCCGGCGAGACCCACGAGTACACCGACATGTACCCGGGCATGGCGAAGACGGCGCGCGACGAGGGCTTCGAGGAGATCGCGGACTGGTTCGAGACCCTGGCCAAGGCCGAGCGCTCGCACGCCAACCGCTTCCAGCGCGCCTTGGACGCGATGGACTAGCGCCGGGGAGCTCCCCAGCCGAGCACGAAAGGCTCCCGCGGCAGGGTCGCGGGAGCCTTCCGAACGCTCGATCCATCGACGCCCATGGCCACCAGAGAAGGCAGCCTCGAAGCGCCCAAGCGGGCGCCCATCGACTGGCGCGGGCCGGACTTCCATGACCGCGAGGCCGTGGATGCCGAACTCGAGCGCGTCTTCGACATCTGCCACGGCTGCCGCCGTTGCGTCAATCTCTGCCAGGCGTTCCCGACGCTGTTCGATCTGGTGGACGAGTCGGACACCTTCGAGGTGGACGGCGTCGCCAAGGAAGACTACGGCAAGGTCGTGGAGCAGTGCTTCCTATGCGATCTCTGCGCCGAGACCAAGTGCCCCTACCTGCCGCCGCACGAGTGGGCGGTGGACTTCCCGCATCTGATGCTGCGCGCCAAGGCCGCCCGGTTCAAGGAGCGAAGGCCCCCGTGGCGGGACCGGCTCATCACCAGCACGGGGCCGATGTTCAAAGCGCTGTCCGTGCCCGGCATCAGCCAGACGGCCAACGCCGCGGCGAAGGTCAAACCGCTGCGCAAGATCGGCGAGCGCCTCGGCGGCGTTCACCGGGACGCGCCCCTGCCGACTTTCCATAGCCGCCGCGCCAGCAAACGCATCGCTACGGACGACGCGGACAAGACCCCGCAGCCGGGCACCGGCACCACCGGGAAGGTCGCCCTCTATGTCACCTGCTACGGCGAGCACAACGAACCGGACGTGGCGGAGGATCTGGTGCGCGTGCTTGAGCACAACGGCATCGCGGTGAAGCTGCTGGCCGACACCGCCTGCTGCGGCATGCCGAAGTTCGAACTGGGAGATTTGGACGCCGTCGCCAAGAACAAGGACCGCAACCTGCCGCGCTTCCTCGAGGCCATCGACGCCGGCTGCGATCTCATGTCCATCGTTCCCTCCTGCACCCTGATGTACAGGCAGGAACTGCCGCTGCTGTTCCCCGACGACGCGGATGTCGCCCGCGTGGCGGCGGGCTTCTTCGATCCCTTCGAGTACCTGGTCGCCCGCAACCGGGACGGCCTTGCCAACGTCGACTTCCCCAACTCCCTCGGCAAGGTCGCCTACCACGCCGCCTGCCACCAGCGCGTGCAGCCCATCGGCCAGCGCACCCGCGAGTTCCTCTCCCTGGTGCCGGATACCGAGGTGCGGATGATCGAACGCTGCTCCGGCCACGATGGCACCTACGCCGTGAAGAAGGAGACCTACGATCTCGCCATGAAGATCGCCCGTCCGGTGGTGCGCCAGGTGCGCGAGGCGAAGCCGGACGCCTACGGCTCGGACTGCCCGATGGCGGGGCGGCTGATCGAACACGGCCTGGACGACGGCAGCACCGCCACGCACCCCATCTCCATGCTGCGCCGCGCCTACGGCATCTGATGGCGGCGGCCAAGCTCAGCCGCGAAACGCTGTGGCCGCTGGAACGCTATGCCGTCGAGCGCGCCGCGTTCCGCAGCAAGGTCATCGCCCACAAGAAGGCCCGGCGCGTGCATCTCGGCCCGCACGCGACGCTCCTGTTCGAGGACTTCCTCACGATCAAGTACCAGGTGCAGGAGATGCTGCGCGTTGAACGCATCTTCGAGCCCGATGCCATCGACGAGGAGCTGGCGGCCTACAACCCGCTGATCCCGGACGGCGCGAACTGGAAGGCGACGTTCCTCATCGAGTACGAGGACGTGGCCGAGCGGGCGGCGGCGCTGGCCCGCATGCCAGGCGTCGAGCATCAAGTCTGGCTAGGCGTCGCCGATCTGCCGCGCAGCCGCGCCTTCGCCAACGACGACTTGGAGCGCACCGAGCGCGGCAAGACCGCCGCCGTCCACTTCCTGCGCTTCGAACTCGACGCCGAGCAGATCGCCGCGGTGCGGGGGGGCGCCGCGGTGAGCATCGGCATCGACCATGACGAACTGCGCTGCGAGTGCGCCCTGCCCGCACAGACCATCGCATCGCTCGCCGAGGATCTCGCACCATGAAAGCCGTCTTCGTCCTGCTCGATAGCCTGAACCGGAACTACCTGCCGATCTACGGCAACGACTGGGTGCAGGCGCCGAACATCACCCGCTTGGCTCGGCATGGGGTGGTCCACGACAACCATTGGCTGGGCTCCGCGCCCTGCATGCCGGCCCGCCGCGACATCCTCACCGGGCGGCTCAACTTCCTGGAGCGCAACTGGGGGCCGATCGAACCGTTCGACGTGCCGCTGACGCGCATCCTGCACCGCGCTGGCGTGCGCACGCACATCGAGACGGACCACTACCACTACTTCCACGTCGGCGGCGAGAACTACCACACCCAGTTCGACACCTGGCGTTTCCACAGGGGCCAGGAGCGGGACTGCTGGCTGTCGAGCGCCCATCCGCCCCAGGAGCCCGAACATCTCGGCCAGTGGAGCGCCCAATACGCGCTGAACGCCAGCACATTCACCTCCGCGGACGAGTTCCCGACGCCCAAGACGTTCCGCGGCGCCATCGACTGGCTGCGCCGCAACGAGGGCGCGGACGACTTCCTGCTGTGGGTGGAAGGCTTCGATCCGCACGAGCCGTTCGACTGTCCGCCGGAGTACTTGGACCGCTACGGCGGCGACGACTGGCGCGGCCCGCTCAACCAGTGGAGCGGCTACGGTCCCGTCGAGGGCGGCCCTGAGGCGCTCGCGCATCTGCGCCGCCAATACGCCGCGACGCTCAGCATGGCGGACGACTACCTCGGCCGGCTGCTCGACGAACTGGGGCGCCAGGGCATCTTCGACGACACGCTCATCATCCTCACCACGGACCACGGCCACTTGATCGGCGAGCACGGCAGCACCGGCAAGAACCGCTGGCCGGTCTGGAACGAACTCGCCAATCTGCCGTTCGTCGTCAAGCTGCCGGGCAACCGCCACGCCGGCGAGCGGCGCAGCCAGCTCACGCAGAACGTCGATGTCATGCCGACCCTGCTGGCCTACTTCGGCCAGTCGGCGGAGCACGCCATCCACGGCGAGTCGCTGCGCGATGTGTTGGAGAACAACGCCCCCGTGCGCCGCGACGCCGCGCTCTTCGGCTGGTTCGGGATGCAGGTGAACGTCACCGACGGTCGCCACACGTACCTGCGAGCAGCGGCGACGGCAGAAAACGCGCCGCTCTACCTCCACTACCAGATGCCCACCACCTACAGCTACCACAGCCTGCCCGGCGCGGGCATCTACCGCGATGCCGAGTTCGGCCGCTTCCTGCCGTACACCGAAATGCCGGTGGTGCGCGCCAGGGCGGACATCCCGCGTCCCGAAAGGCTGCGGGAAACGCGGCTCTACGACATCGCGAGCGATCCCGGGCAGATGCGGAACCTAGTCGGCACGCTCGCCGAGCAGCGCTACGTGGAACTGCTGCGCGAGACCATGGCCAAGGCGGATGCGCCGCCATCGCAGTACCAGCGACTGGGCCTGCGATGAGCGCAGAACTCGGCGCGGCCATCGCCGCGGACATCGAGGGCTGGGACGCCATCGAAGACCACCGCACGGGCACGGCGGGGGACTTGCGAACGGCGCAGTGGCTGGCGGACCTGGCGCGCGACGCCGGGGCCGCGCCGGTGATCGACCGCTTTCCGCTGCGCCGCTGGGCATTGCGGCACTGCTGCGTCGAAGCTGACGGCACCACGGCGGCGGGCGTGCCGCTGTTCGACGGCGGCAGCACCGATGCGAACGGCGTCGAAGCGCCGCTCGTCGCCCTGCCGAGCGACGTACCCGGCATCGGTATCGGCGCGTTCGGCAACGATGCCGGCGCGGCCGCGAACGCGGCTCTCAGCCACGCCCGGCAAGCGGCCGAGCGTCCAGCGCTGGTGGCGGTCTCGAAGATGAACAGCACGGTCCCCGGCCTCGCACTGCAGAACGCGGACCGCTTCGCGCAGCAGCCGAGGACCCCGCCGACCTTGCAGGTGGCGACCGAACACGAAGCCTGGCTTGGCGAAGCCGCTGCCGCCGGCGCGCTCGCGAAAGTGACAGCGCATGTGGACTTCGAGGACGCGCTGGGCAGCAATGTGCGGGTGCGCATCGCCGGCCGGGACCCGGCCCTGCGGCCGCTGGTGGTGATGACGCCGAAAAGCTCCTGGTGGGTATCCACCGCGGAGCGCGGCGGCGGCATCGCCGTCTGGCTCGCGCTGCTGCGCCGCTTCGCAGGATCGCGACCGGCGCGGGACATGCTGTTCCTCGCCACCAGCGGCCACGAGCTCGGCCATCTCGGTCTCGATAGCTGCTTGGCGGCGGATCCGACGCTCGGGCGGGAAGCGAAGGCATGGATCCACCTCGGGGCGAACTTCGCGAGTCGGGGCGGGCGCATTCGATTGCAGGCATCCGACCCGCACTTGCAGGGACTGGCGAAGCGAACGCTGGCGGCAGCCGACGCGCCGCCGGACGACCTCACACCGCAAGGCCAGCGCCCGGGCGGCGAGGCCCGCAACATCCACGACCTAGGCGGCAGCTATGTCTCCCTGCTCGGCTCAAATGCCTGGTTCCACCACCCGGACGACCGCTGGCCGGACACGGTGGACGTGGCCCGCACTGCCCGCTTGACCGAGGCGATGCTGGAGGTCGGGGCGCACCTTGCAGAAGCCGACGCCGACGACTGAGGAGCTGTTCGACGTCGTCCACAGCGACGACGATGTGCTGGTGCTGAACAAGGCGAGCGGCGTCTCCGTGCTGGCGGATCGCACCGGCGCGCCGTGCCTCTGGGACGCCGTGAAGGCGCGCTTTCCGGGAGCGCGGCTAGTGCATCGCATCGACAAAGGAACCAGCGGGCTGTTGCTCGTCGCACTGTCGCGGCGCGCCCAGAGCGACATCGCCCGCGCTTTCAGCCAGCGCGCCGTGCGCAAGCACTATGTGGCGGTGGTGACCGGGCATATCGCTTCCGGCACGAGCCTCAGCATCGCCCTGCCGCTCAAGCGCGGGCGCAAGAGCCGCTACCGGGTCGCCGGGCTGCGCGAGGAAATCCGCCCGGTGCGGGAGGGATGGCGGCTGGACCCGGCGAGCGACGGCGGCCACGGGCCTGGTCTCGAATCGGTCACCCGCGTCCGCGTGCTGCGGCGCGCCGCGCGGCGTTCGCTGCTGGCCGTCCAGCCGCTGACCGGCCGCTCGCATCAGATTCGCGTGCATCTCTCCTGGATCGGCCACGCCATGGTCGGCGATACGCTCTACGGTGCCCCGAAGTCGGCGGAGCAGGCCGGACCGCGTCTGGCGCTGCATGCGCATCGGCTGGTGGTGCCGGGATTCGGCACCTTCAAATGTGCGCCGCCGCCGGGTTTCTACGACCTGCTTGAGACGGTGTGACGTTCAGCGCTGGTTGCGGAGCCATCGCCGCTGGCGCAGCACCTCCAGCGCCCGGTGGCCGACGCTCGCGCCGAGGCTGAACCCGGCCACTGCCAAGCTCGGCCGGCGGGTCAAGGCGAAGGCCACGGCGCCGACGCTCAAGCCGACCAGCCAGGCATCGAGCTGCGGGCTGCTTGCCGCGCCATCGCGGGCGCGGGAGACGGTGTGCTCGCAGTTGTTGGTGAACAGGTTGTAGCGGCGCACCGCATCCAGCCGTGCCGCACGGAGCGCGCGCCGCCGGTCCTCTGCTTCGAGCCGCCGGGCGTGGACACGGTGGCCGCGCGCGAATTCGCTCGTGGCGCTGACGTGCTCGCCGGCGAAAGGCGTGTTGTGGAAGACGCGGTCGCCGGGCAGCGCGATGCCTTTGTGGATCAGCACGCCCTTGCGCCGCCAGAGGATATCGCCGGGCAGGATCTCGGCCATGTCGTCGCCTCCGGTTGCTTGCTTGAGGCCCGGCAAGGTTCGTGCCTGCCAATCGCAAAGTCAATAGAATCCGTTGCTTACGGGCGTGGCGCGAAGGTCGCTCGGCGCGGTTCGCCAAGGCTTGGCGCCATGCGCCTCATTCGATCTCACTTGAGATAGAGCAGCATGAAGTCCACCGCGTCGGCGAGCGCCTGGTCGTCGCAGCTCGCGCAGGCACCGCGCGGCGGCATTCCCGGCACCATGCCGCGCTTGACGTTGTCGATCATCGCCTCCCGGCCGGCGGCTAGGCGCGGCGCCCAAGCTTCGTTGTCGCCGAACCGCGGCGCCCCGGCGATGCCCGCCTGATGGCAGGCGAAGCAGTGGCGCTGGTAGATGTCTTTGCCGGGATGGACGTTCTCGGTCGGCGCTTCGCCGCAGCCGCCGAGGGTCGCAGCGAGCACCAGCGCGCCGCAGCGGGACGGGATTCGCAGCTTCATGTCTGCACCTCGAAGCGGTCCGCGTCCTGCCATGCCGGGAACGCCCGCCGCTGCTCGCGCACGGCATCGAGGTCCAGCGTCGCCATCGCCACCATCGCCTCGTCGAATACCTCGACGAGCGCCTGCCCCTGCGGGTCGTACACCGCGCTGCCGCCGCGGTAGGCCACGTCGTTGCCGTCCACGCCGACGCGGTTCACGGCGACCGCGTAGCACAGGTTCTCGATGGCCCTTGCCCGCAGCAGCGTGTTCCACGCCATCTGCCGCGCCGCCGGCCAGTTGGCGACGCAGAGCAGGGCGTCGTAGTCGCCCTGGCAGCGCAGCCAGACCGGGAAGCGCAGGTCGTAGCAGACGCAGAGCAGGATGCGCCATTCGCCGAGTCTGGCGACCACGCGCTCGTCCCCGGCCGCGTAATGCTCATGCTCGCCCGCCACGCGGAAGAGATGCCGCTTGTCGTAGGCGAGCACCTCCCCGTCGCCATCGACCCAGAGCTGGCGGTTGTAAACGCGCCCGGCGTCTTCGATCACGACGCTGCCGGTGACCGCGGCGCCGAGGCCGCGCGCCTTCTCGCGCAGCCACGCGACGGTGGGGCCGTCCATGGTTTCCGCCACCTGCCGGGAGCGCATGGTGAACCCCGTGCTCAGCATCTCCGGCAGCACCACGAGGTCCGCCTTGGCGGCCAGCGGCTCGAGGGCGCGATCGAACAGCGCCCGGTTCGCCGCCGCGTCGTGCCACGCGGGCGCCGCCTGCACCAAGGCGACAGCGAGCTTGGTCAGAGCTGGCACAGAATCTCCGCCGCCCGCTTGAGGGTGGCGTCCTCCTTGGCGAAGCAGAAGCGCAGCGTCTGGTGCTTCGGCGGCGCTTCGTAGAACACGGACATCGGGATGGACGCCACCTTCACCTGCGCCTGCCGGGTCCAGCGCCGCGCCAGTTCGGTATCGGGTTCGTTGCTGATGGCACTGTAGTCGAGGAGCTGGAAGAAGGTGCCCGCGGACGGCTTGAGCTTGAAGCGCGACCCATCGAGCAGCCCGCAGAAGAGGTCGCGCTTGGCTTGGTAGAACACGGCCAGGTTCTCGTGATGCTCCGGGCAGTCGCGCAGGAAGTCGGCGATGCCGTGCTGCAACGGGGTCGCGGTGGTGAAGGTGACGAACTGATGCACCCGCCGGAACTCCGCCGAGAGGGCCGCCGGCGCCACGCAGTAGGCCACCTTCCAGCCCGTGGTGTGGTAGGTCTTGCCGAACGAGGACACCACGAAGCTGCGCTCGAAGAGGTCCGGATAGCGGGCGAGGCTGAGGTGCGGCCGCCCGTCGAAGACGATGTGCTCGTACACCTCGTCGCCCACCCACGTAGATGTCGCGCCCGTCGATGGCGCGCCGCAGGCCGTCGATGTCGTCCTCGTCCCACACCGCGCCGCTCGGGTTGTGCGGCGTATTGACCATGATGAGGCGCGTCTTCGGCCCTAACGCATCGCGCACCCGATCCCAGTCGATGCGGTAGTCGGCGCGCATGGGGATGTGCCGACAGGCGCCGCCCGCCAGCGTCACCGCCGGTTCGTAGGAGTCGTAGCACGGATCGAAGACGATCGCCTCGTCGCCCGACCGCACGACGGCCTGCACGGCGCAGAACAGCGCCTCGGTCGCCCCGGAGGTCACCGTCACCTCCGTGGCCGGGTCCACGACGGCACCGTAGAGCGAGCGTACCTTGGCGGCGATGGCTTCCCGCAGCGGTTCGATGCCGGCCATCGGCGGATACTGGTTGTAGCCGTGCGTCAGGTAGTAGGCGACGCGCTCCAGCAGCGCCGGCGGGCCGTCGAAATCGGGATAGCCCTGGGAGAGGTTGATCGCCCCCTCGTCGGCAGCGAGCTTGGACATGATCGTGAAGATCGTGGTGCCGACCTTCGGCAGCTTGCTCTGCAGGGGCAATCGACTGGTCCGCTTGCCGACTATGCGAAGGCGGCGATTCTGCCATAGCGACGCCGCAGGTTCGCCGTGAGAGTATGATTCCGCCGATGCGAAGTCTGGGCGACATGCTGATTGCGCGCGGGGCGATCGGGAGCGCGGATCTGGACAAGGCGCGGCAGATCCAGCAAACCGCGGGCGGCAATCTCGGCGCCCTGCTGGTGCGCATCGGCGCCGTCTCCGAAGACGTGCTGCTCGAAACCCAGGCGGAGCGCCTTGGCATCGCCTACCTGCGCGACAGCGACGAGCTGCCGGACCACCTCGCCGCGTATGCGCTCATGGCCGAGTCGCCGGAGCGGCTGGACTGGTTCCTGAACAACCACGCCGTGCTCTGGCGCGACGGGCAGCGGCTTTGCTGCATCGCCCGGGACGTCGAGGAGCGCACCCTGCTCGAGACGCTCGGCTATTTCTTCCGCGGCGAGACGATCACCTTCTGCCTTGCTCCTGCCCACCACCTCGACCGCCTGCTGGAGGCCGTCCGCAAGGAACGGGCCATGGAGAGCCTGTTCGCCGGCGACGACGCCCGGCAGCTGCGGGAACTCGCCGAGGAAGCGCCCATCATCGCCCTCGTCGGCAACCTGCTGGCGCAGGCGGTGGACCTCGAAGCATCGGACATCCACGTCGAGCCCGCCGAAGAGCAGTTCACCGTGCGCATGAGGGTGGACGGCGTGCTGCACACCCGCCTGACGCAGCCCATCGAGCGCTTCGCCGCGGTGGCGTCCCGCATCAAGCTCATCAGCGGCATCGACATCGCCGAACGGCGCCTGCCCCAGGACGGGCGCATCACGGATCGAATCGCCGGCAAGGACATGGACATCCGCGTCTCCACCGTGCCCTGCGCCGGCGGCGAGTCCATCGTCCTGCGCCTGCTCGCCCAGGAGCGCGGCGACATGGCGCTCAAGAACCTCGGCATGGAGCCGGACCACCTCGCCATGTTCCGCGGCTGGCTGAGCGCCAGCAACGGCATCGTGCTGGTGACCGGCCCCACCGGCTCCGGCAAGTCCACCACCCTCGCCGGGGCGCTCGAAGAGATGGACGACGGCGTCAAGAAGATCATCACCGTGGAAGACCCGGTGGAGTACCAGATGCCGCGCATCACCCAGATCCAAGTCCATGCCGAGATCGGCTACACCTTCGCCCGGGCGCTGCGCCACATCGTCCGCCAGGACCCGGACGTCATCATGGTGGGCGAGATTCGGGATCTGGAAACCGCCGAGATCGCCATCCGCGCCGCCCTTACCGGGCACGTCGTGCTCTCCACCGTGCATACCAACGACGCCGTCTCCAGTTTCACCCGGCTCACGGACATGGGCGTCGAGCCGTTCCTGGTGGCGGCGCCCGTGCGCGGCGTGCAGGCGCAGCGGCTGGTGCGCAAGGTCTGCGCCCGCTGCGCCGAGCCGGCACCGGCGCCGGGGATGGCGGAAGACCTCCTCGCCGGCGTGCCGAGCCATCTGCTCGGCGACCAGTGGGTGCAGGCCAAGGGCTGCGATGCCTGCCAGCACACGGGCTTTCGCGGCCGCATGGGCATCTACGAGCTGGTGCCCATGGGCGACGAACTGCAGAACATGATCGTCGCCGGCGACAACCTGAACGACCTCAAGCGCTTCGCGCATCGCCACGAAGGCCACCGGACGCTGTTACAGGACGGCCTTATCAAAGCTTCCCAGGGTCGCACCACGGTAGCGGAGGTGATGCGCCTGACGCTGAGCGACGGCGAGGGCGGGCTCGCCTGACTGCGCCATGGACTACGACTACGAAGTCATCGACCTGAGCGGCCGGGCCGTCAAGGGCCGCCTAGCGGCGGACTCGGCGGCGGATGTCGTTCGGCAACTGAGCCGGGACGGCCAGACCGTGGTGGAGGTGAGCGAACACCGCGCCTCGACCAGACCGGCCTTGCGCCGCCGGCTGCGCAGCGGGGATGTCGTGGTCGCCATCCATGAACTGGCGACGCTGCTCGAATCCGGCGTTGCCTTGAGCGACGCCGTCGCCTCGGAGACCCGCGGCAGCCATCACCCGGCGCTGACCGCGGCGTTCGAGGCCATGCACCGGGAACTGCTGCGCGGCACCAGCTTCCTCGAAGCCGTGCGCACCTGCGGCCTGCCGCTGCCGGAGTACGTCTACCAGCTCATCGAGGCCGGCGAGATGAGCGGCCGCTTGGCGGCATCGCTGCGCGAGGCCGTGACGCAGCTCGAGTACGACGACCGGATCGCCGCCGACGTGCGCGGCGCACTCACCTATCCGGCCGTGCTGGTGGTCTCCGGCATCGCCGCGGTGCTGCTCGTATTCGTCTTCGTAGTGCCGAAGTTCGCGGCCCTGCTGCGCGACGCCGAAGACCTGCCGCTGCTGTCGCGGATGGTGATCGGCGCCGGCATCTGGTTCAACGACAACGTCGGGCTGGCCATCGGCATCGCCGTCGGCGCCGCCGTCCTCATCGCCGGGCTGCTCAGCAACGCCGGATTCCGCGCCCGGCTGACGGACGCGGCGGCACGGCTGCCGGTGCTCGGCGCATGGTTCTCGGAAGTGGACGCCGCCAAGTGGGCATCGGTGATGGCGGCGATGCTGGCGAGCCGGGTCGAACTGATGGACGCCCTCGGCCTCGCCGCGAAGGGCGTGCGCATCACCAGCCGCCGGACGCTTCTGGAACGCGCCCATTCGGATGTGAAGGGCGGCAGTTCGCTGTCCGATGCGCTGGAGAAGCAGGGCGCGCTCACCGCCGCGGGCTACAACCTGGTGCGGGTCGGCGAGCAGGCCGGTCGCCTCGCCGAGACGCTGCGCGCCGTCGCCAACCTTTACGAGGACAGCACCCGGCGGCGCACGGCGCGCCTGCTGTCGCTCATCGAGCCGCTCGCCATCCTATTGATCGGCGGCGCGATCGGCACCATCATGGTGGGGCTGATTCTTGGGATCACGAGCATCAATGAACTGGCAAGCTAAGCTCTGCGGGCAACCGCCGCGGCGGCAGGCCGCCCTGCAGCGGCACCGCGCCGGCGGCTGGAATCTCCTCGAGCTGATGGTCGCGCTGGTCATCATCGGCCTCATCCTCGGCATCGTGGGCCCGGCGGCCATGCAGCGCTTGGCCAGCGGCCAGCGCAGCACCGCCGAAGTGCAGGTGAAGCAGCTGCGCGCCGCCCTCGACACCTACAAGCTGGACATCGGCCAGTACCCCAGCACCGCACAAGGCCTGGGGGCGCTCACCGCAGCGCCGCCCGAGGTCGCGGAATACTGGAACGGCCCGTACCTGCGCGACGAACTCCCCGCCGACCCGTGGCGGGCGCCGTACCAGTACCAGTTCCCCGCCAACACGCCGCAGGGCTTCGCGCTCTATTCCCTGGGCGCGGATTCGAGCCCCGGCGGCGAAGGCGACGACGAAGACATCGGCTACCTGCCGGACGCCGGGTAAGCGGCAATGCCGCTCGATCTGCGACCGATGGCACCCGGGCGTGGGCGGGTCGCAGTCAACTACAGCCCTCGCCTTCAGAACAGGTCGCATGGCGACCGGTCCTGACCAACCTCAACTCGTCATTGACAAGCTGGTAGATCAGAAGCCAGTCGGGAGCGATGTGGGCCTCGCGATAGCCTCGCCATGTGCCCTTGAGCGGGTGGTCGCGGTACGCGGGATCCAGTCGCTCGCCCGCAGCCAGCGCATCGATCAGCGCCGTGAGCCTGGCCATGGGAAGTCTTCGTCTAACCTAACTGCCAACTGAACGTCCCGCTTGAATTGGCGCGACGGAACCGGGTAGCGCAACTTCAGATCCCCAGATCGTCGAACAGCGCCTTGGTGCTGTCGTACCTTTGGCCGCGACCGTCCCCCAACTCCTGCATGGCAGCCAGCGTGGTGGCATTCGGCTCCTTGCTGGGTGCCACCCAAAGGCTCGGCTCGTCGCCCCAGCTCCTCGCGCGGAATGCCGCCCTGCCGGGGCAACACTCATCGCTGACGCTGCCGTCGTCAGCCAGGTATTCGTAGATCTCGTCAAGGGGCATGCTGGCCATGCTAGACACGTCCGTTGGCAGCGTACACCCCTAGCACATTGAGGATCGCAACCCCGGGATCCACCGTCGGCAAATCAGGTCGGTCCGGGTTTAGGCACGCGAGCCTGGATCGTTCCATCTCAGCTAGTTTGTCTGCCGTTTCTTGGCTCATGTGAACCTCTACCGTCACCGCCGACTTCGCCGTACTCCCCAGGTGGATTTCCCAAGAGTTCGCCGAACATCGTCTCACCGTTGCCATCCCATGGTCACTCGCTCATGGCTCTCAACGACCTTAGTGGTACTCGCGCACAGGGTTCAAGGCCCTTGCGACCCCCAGGCCGAAGCCCGTTGGAGCGGGCGGCTAGGCACATGCATCCAGAGCTCGCGCCGCGGCCTCCACGTCCGCGGCGCTGTAGAACTGCGTCCATGCCCCGCCTTCGCGGATCAGCAGGTCCGCGAGTTCAGCCACCGGGACATCGGCGTAGGCGGCGTTGTCGTTGCGGCTCGTGAGCGGCTGGCCCGACGGCGGGCGGCCGAGCAGGTTGGCCAAGGCCGCGCCGTTGGTCTCGATGAGGGTCTCGTAGCGCAGCACGTCCTCGGCCCGGAAATGGGCGGCGTACTGGGCGAAGAACCAGTTGACGATCGCGAGCTGGCGGCGACGCACATCCGGGGCGCTCGCCAACGCTCGGCGCAAGTCGGCGGCGAACGGTTCGCCCCCCGGCAGGCGGCCTTCCTGAATCGGCAGCGCGACGGTCTGCCAGGACGCGAGGACGGCCAGCGGATTGCGCACGAGGCCCACGCAGCGGTACGCCAAGTCCGCGGAATCCGTACCTTCCCGTGCGAGCTTGAGCCACGGTGCGAGGGCTGCGAAAAGGGCGTTGTGCTTGACGAACAGGGTGCAGTCGGGCGACAGCGTTCGCGTCACGTCGACCGCCTTGCGTTCGCCGAGCCTGGGGCGCAGGCCGCTGCCGTCCTTGGTCTCGCCGACGACGTTGTCGCCGATGGCGCCTTGCACCAGCACCGTTGCCGCGCGCCGCTCCCCCAGGAGACGCTGGCGCAGCGCGGCGAGGTCGCGCTGCACTTCGCTCGCGGCCTTGGGCGGCGCGAGCCCGGCGAAGCGGCTGGCCAGCGGCTGGATCAGCGCCACCGTGTCCGGCAGGGCGTCGGCGAGCCGGCAGCAGAGAGACGTGCCGGAGCGGGGCAGGCCGGCAAGCAGCCAGATCGTCGGCATGGGTACTCGGCGCGGGGGTTGACGAAGGTCCAATTATCCCACCGCTCGGGCTCGACGCCGGAAACGGACGCGACGCGGCGACGCATTCCACAGCAACAGCTGCGGCGTTTTCCTTGTCAGACATCGACCATGCCCGGGGTGAGCATTCTCATCTAGCGGACCGCGGTCCTCTCCGCCCACGCTTTCGCGCTCCCAACACATGCCCGAAACCAAGGAGCAAACGATGCGAAGCAACATCCAACACGGCTTCACGCTGATCGAGCTGATGATCGCCGTGGCCATCATCGGCGTGCTGACCGCCGCCGCGGTGCCGGCCTACCGCAGCTACGTCGCCAACGCCAACATGGCCAAGGTGGACGCCCACTATCGCCAAGCCGTGCGGTTCGTGCGCAGCGAACTGCGCAAGGTGCAGATGGAGCTGGCGCTCGGCACCGTCACGGCGGCGGCGGCCGATGCCAAGTACACCTCCGCCGGCTGGATCGAGATGCTGAACGGCGCCGCGGCCGGCGAGGAGGGCGGCGGCACTGCGCCGAGCGGCGAGCCGGCCTACGGCGCCATCAGCGGCAACAACAGCGGCGGCGTCATCGGCATCGAAGCCCAGGGCGACATCGCGGACCGCACCATGATGGTGGTCGTGGTGCGCCCGGCCTACGGCGAACTCGCGAGCGACCTTGAACAGATCCTGCTGAGCGACCTGTAGCTGCGAGGAAAAGCACGCCCCGGCTATGCCGGGCGAGCGTGACACGGCGCGTCGGTAGGCGATAATCCGCACTGGCTGCGGACTGTCGGCACAAGAGACGCGCTTGGACACTCGATCCTTCGACAGCACTGTACCGGCGTCTCGGCGAGGCGCCGGGCAGGCGGGTTTCAGCCTGCTGGAGCTCGCCGTCGTGCTGGCGCTGATCGGCCTGCTCGCCGCCATCGCCTTGCCGAACATGGAACGCCTGCAGGCGAGCGCGACGCGCAGCGCGGCCCGGGACGGCGTGCTGGACCAGTTCGCCGCCCTCGGCCGCGAAGCGATGCTGCGCGGGCGCGGCTATGTCGTGGTGGGCACCGTGGATGCCGATGCGCCCATTCCCGCCGCGGTCGGCTACGAGCGCTTCCCCCTCCAGGTGGACCAAGGCTGGCAGGTGCGCATCCCGACGCCGATTCTGGTGCGTCCGAACGGGGTCTGTCTCGGCGGCGAGGTGGAACTCGTCCATGCCGATGCCAGGCCCGTGGCGCTGCGGCTCGAGGCGCCGTACTGCCGGGTGCCGGCCGATGTTTGAAGCGCCCTGCCGCAGCGCCCGCGGCTTCACGCTGCTCGAGGCGGTTGTCTCGCTCGCCATCTTCGCCGCCGCCGGCATCGCGCTCTACGCGCTGTTCAGCAACAACCTCTTCGCCCTGACCCGCATCGACGAGAGCCAGCGCCAGGTAGCCGCCGTGCGCCAGGCGGTCGAACGGCTGTCCGGCGTCAACCCGTGGCACGAGCAGCAAGGGCGATTCAGCATCGACGATCTCGAAGTGGTGTGGTCCGCGCAGCCCGTCGAGCCGCCGCGCAACGGCATGACGAGCTTCGGGGAACTCGGCGCTTTCGACGTCGGCCTCTTCGACGTGCAGTTCGACATCGTCGACGCCGCCCGGCCAGGCAGGCCGCTCGGCCGATGGCATCTGCGGCTGGTGGGTTTCGACCTCGTGCGGCCGCCGATTCCGCCGATGGGCTGACGAGCCATGCGCCCGCGATCGCCAATGCGCGCCAGACGCCGCCTCGGCGGCATGTCTCTGCTGGAACTGATGGTCGCTCTGGTGCTGGTCTCGCTACTGGCGACGCTCGTCATCCAGAGCGTGAGTTTCTTCCTCGCCCGCTACGAGACCGTCAGGCGCGTCAACCGCGACACCTCGGAGGCGGCGCTGCACAGCCTGTGGTTCGCGGGCACCGTACGCGGCCTCATCCCTGTCGGCGACGACACGCGGCGCTTCAGCGGTGCGCCGACCGGCTTCGTCGGCACCACCTTGCAGCCGCTGCGCGCCGAATCCGGCACCCCCGCCGTGGTTCGCTGGAGCATCGCCAACGGCGCTTCCGAAAGCACGCTCCGATACGCCGAGAGCAGCCCGCTGCCAGGCGGCGAATGGAAGATTCTGGCTTTGGACGAAGAGCTCGCCTTCGAGTACGCCGATGCCGCCGGTCGCTGGCATTCGCGCTGGCCGGTGGCGAGTGCGCCCGACGAATGGCTGCCGAGCAGCATCCGTCTGGGCAGGCTCGCCCGTTCCGGTTCCGGCCCTGGTGGCCAGGTGCGCGTCGTCATGGTCGGGCGCGCGGAAGCCTCCGTGCGGCCGCTCTTCACCCGGGCGGCGCTCGAATGAGCCGTGCGCAATGGCCCCGCCCGTGAAGACGACGCACCGGGGCTTCATCCTCGCCGCCACGCTGTGGGCGTTGGCGGCACTGGCGGTGCTCGCCGGCTACATCCACAGCGCGGTGGCGGCGGAGACGGCCCGCGCCCAGGCGGACCGGCGCCTCCTGCAAGACGAGCTCGACGCCCGCAGCACGGAAGCCACGCTGCTGTACCTGATGGCGACGCGGCGATCGAGCCATCGCGGGCTAGAGCTTGCCGCCGGCGCACCGCAGGACGGCGTCGAGATCCGCTACACCGGCGTCGCCTACGGCGGCCTCGGCCGCACCCGCTTCGCGGTCTTCGACGAAGGTTCGCTGGCATCCGTGAACGCGCCGCGCAGCGGCATGCTGCCGGACGTTCTGCGCAGCGTCGGCGTCTCGCCGCTGAACGTGCGCCGCCTGGTGCCGCGCATCGCCGACTACGTGGACCTCGACAGCGAGCAGCAGCTCGGCGGCGCCGAGCGATTCGACTACGCGCGCCGCCGCCTGCCGCCGCCGGCCGATTGGCCGATGGTGAGCCCGCTGGAACTGCGCCGCGTACACGGCATGGACGAGGTGCTGACCGAGACCCAGTGGCGCACCCTGCGGCCGCTGCTGACGGCGCGCTATCCGTTCGCCTACAACTTCAACACCATGCACCCGGACGTCTTGGCCGCGGTGCTGGGCGTCGAGCGCCGCTCGCTCGATGCGCTGCTCGCCGCGCGGGAGGCCCGACCGCTCACTTCGCTGCATGAAGTCGCGCAGCTGGCGGGCGTCTACCCGGACATCGATCCGCTGCTGCTTGCATGGCATCCGTCGCCGTCGCTTAAGATCGCAACCTGGCGGCCGGGCAGCGGCCAGCGCTCGGTGCTCGGCATCTTGATGACGCCGGGGGCCGAATTCGCCCCGTGGCGGAAGGAGTATCGCTATTCGGAACCCATCGCCCGCGCTTCGGCAGCTCCTCGCAAAGCTCCGACAGCGCTTTTCCAGCCATCGTAGCGCGGTGCAGACGCGCTCGGGCGTCGTCCCCTTGGACGTCGCCTCCGTCCACGCCTACTGGATGGTCGGGCGGGACTTGTGCATGTACCGCTGCGAGCGCTTCGACCATGTGCCGCGCAATCGCCGCCAGGCCGCGATGGCGCTCAAGATCCCCGTGTGGAGTCCTTTCGCGCGCACCGGCTACCACTGCGTCTGGGTCGACGCCACGGCGATGGTGTGGCTCTGGGACGAGGACGAAGTGCGGGTGCCGGCAGACGCCGAGACGACGCCGCGCGTGGTGCCGGAGGCCGTTTTCCAGCCGCGCAAGGCCGACGGCGTGCATGTCCAGCAGTGCCAGCACGGCTACGAGCTGCAGTACTGGCGGGGCGACGTTCTGGAGGACGGGTATTGGCAGGAAGAGGCGCCCGACCGGGCCCGCCTCGACTGGTTCGCCAGCCGCTTCGAAGGCGAATCTGGCGCCGTGGAGGAAGCCGTGCCGGCGCGCATGGCCGCCGTCCCCTGGGCCAGCCCGCAGACTCCGGCGCAGTGGCTCGTCGCCAATGAGCGCGCCGTGGGCCTCGGTTGCCTGACGCTGCTCGCTGCGCTGGCGATCTGGCACGAGGCGCGGCTGTGGAAGATCGAATCCCTGCTCGCTGGCGCCGAGACCGGCTACCAGCAGCTCGCGACCGACCTGTCGCCCATCATCGATGCCCGCAACGAGATCATCCGCCTCAGCACCCGCGACCGAGCGCTGATCCGCATTCTCAACCAGCCCTCGCAGGCACGCCTCATGGGGCTGGTCGACGAGGCGCTGCCGGCGTCGGCCAGGCTGCGTCGCTGGCGCTACCAGCAGGGCGAGTTGCGCATTCTGGTGGAAGACCCGCGGTTGGACCCGGTAGCCTACGTCGATGCGCTGGAGAGCCGCTTCCGCTCGGTGAGCGTCGGCGCGTCGCAGCAGCCGAATACCATCGAAATCAGCCTGCAGGTGGAGGCATGAGCGCCCTCGCGGCGGCGTGGGAGCGCATCCGCACGGAACTCGCCGGCAATGCGCGGCTGCGCGCCGCGGCCTGGGTCGTGGCCGGCCTGCTGCTGCTCTACTGGCTGCTGGTGCGCATGACCGCGGTGGATGTCGCGCATGCGGACTACGTGGACGCCCGGCAGCGGCTGGACAGCGCGCAGGCCATGCTGGAGCGCGAGAACTGGGCCGAGCTGCGCGCCGAGGCCCTCGCCCGAGACAGCGTTCTCGCGGAGCGGCTCTGGCAGGCCGAGACCCAGGCCCAGGCGCAGGCGCAGCTGCGCGCCGCGGTGACGCGCATGATCGCCCGTCTCGGCCTCGGCGATGCGCGCATCCAATCCGGCGTCAGCCAAGCCGTTCCCGATGCGCCGGGCGTCTGGGAGGTGCAGGCGCAGTTCAGCTTCGTCTATGCGCAGGGCGCGGAACTCAAGGCTCTCGACGCCATCGCCACGCATCCCAAGAAGCTCGCCGTCCGGCAAGTCGACATCGCGCCGGGCAGGCGCTCGCGCATGGTGCTGATCGTCGCCGCGCACTTCGTCGGCATCGACGACGGCACGGACGGGTAGTCGGAGCAGGACATGGCGGAAGCGAAAGCCGGAGACGCCAGCGTCGGCCGCCGCCTGCGCCGCGCACTGCGCTATCGCTGGCCGCTGGCGCCGGTGGCGGGATGCTGTCTGGCCGCGGCGCTTGCCGCCCTGCTGCTGCCGATGTCGATGCCTTCGGGCGGCATCACGGAGCGCGGCGGCCTGCCGGCGCCGCTGCCGGCCGTCGCCGGCGCGGAGGACCTCAGCGCCTTCAGAGCCAGCCGCCGCTGGGGCAGGTCCCTGCTGGACGTGCAGGCAGCCGAGCAGGGCCAGTCCGAGACGACCGAAGCGCCGGACCCTGCGCAGGCGAGCGCTCGTTTCGTCGGCCAGACCGCGGAGGTCGGCGACCGTACCGTGCTGCTGGTGTTCCCCGACGGCAACTCGCTGCGCCTTGCCGAGGGCGACGCGCTGCCGGACGGACGCACGCTGGCCAGCGTGGGCACGAACACGGTCACCCTGCGCGGCGCGGAAGGCGACGAGACCATGCCGCTATTCCCGCCGCTGCCGGAGGAATCCTGACGGATCGCCGCGGCATGGGCATGGCTTGCGCCCCGCTAGGCGGCTAGGATCAAATGCACTAGCGGCAGCGACGCGGCGGTCGCGTACCTCGGCCAGGAGAAGATGCATGAAACCGATCTCAGCGGACTCCCATGTCGTCGAAGGGCGCGACGTGTTCACCGGCCTCGCCGACCGGTTCGGCGATCAGGCGCCGAGGATCATGGACGTCGGCGACCAGGTCGACGCGATCGTCATCCCGGCGCGCGGCATGCACGGCGTCAGCGTCGCCCGCATGGGCATGGCCGCGACGCGCCTCGCCCGCAACGAACCGCTGCGCCGCAAGCCCGGCCACAAGCCGGACGTGGCGTATATGAAGGATCCCGAACTGGTGGCCCTCTTCAGCAAGGGCTACGCGGGGATGCGTCGCGGCCTGGTGGACGGCGCCCATCGCTACGAGGACCAGGACGCCGACGGCCTCGCCGCGGAGTTCCTCTACCCCGGCTTCTTCGGCATGTTCAGCCTCGCCAACGTCGAGCTTCTGGTAGCCCTGCAGAAGAACTACAACGACTGGCTGCACGACTACACCACGGCGTCGAACGGCCGCCTGTTCGGCCTGCCGGCGATTCCCGTGCAGGACCCGGAAGCGGCGGCGGCAGAGCTGGACCGCCTCATCAAGCTCGGCTTCAAGGGCGGCTGCATCCCCTGCACGTCGCCGCACGAGCACCCCTACTACGACGATGTCTACGAGCCGCTGTGGGCGCGCGCCGAGGAAGCGGGCTTCCCGCTCTCCATGCATGTCGGCTGCAGCGCCTACGTACCCCGCGAGCGGCGCGGTCGCCCGTTCCGGCCCGACGCCATCGCCGACTACGCCGCGACGCAGAGCGCCGTGCAGCGCACCATCGTCGAGTTCATGTGCCGCGGCGTCTGCGAACGGCATCCGCAGCTGAAGATCGTCGTCGCCGAGTTCAATGCCGGCTGGATCGCCCACTGGCTGGACCGCGTGGACCAAGGCTTGCAGCGCGAACGCCGCAACATGGACGAGCCGTTCACCGGCACGCCGCCCCACGAAGTCTGGCGCCGCCAGTTCTACGCCACCATCGAAGACGACCGTCCGGCGCTGGCGACGCGCGAGTTCATCGGCGTGGACAACCTGATGTGGGGCTCGGACTACCCGCACACCGACTCCACCTGGCCCTGCTCGAACGAGGTGCTGGACGAGCTGTTCGAGGGGATCGACGCGGAGCACCGGGCGAAGATCACCCGGGACAACGTGCGCGCGCTGTACGGCGTCTAGCCGCCGCGCCAAATCGGTGAACCACCATGCCTGAGCCACCGCTGCTGATGACCCTGCGCCACGGCGCCGGCCCGATTCGGGACGGCAGCGTGTGGCGATGCAGAGTCGAACTTGGCGCCAAGTTTGTCAATGCGTTCGTCAAGCCAGTGCCGGCGTACCAAGTTGTCCGCGAGGTCCTCTGCGCATTGATCGCCGAAGAAGCTGGCCTGCCCGTGCTTCGACCCGGCGTCGTCCCCCTCGACGGCAGTCTGTTCCAAACCCGAGAGCGGTTCGCGTTCGCGACGCGAGCATTGGATGTGCGCCCGTTGCCGCGCATGCGCGATGATGTTGTGCTCAGACGACACTTGGCGCAGTGGCCGCACTTAGCGCTCGCTATCGCTTTCGACGAGTGGATCGGCAACAGCGACCGTACCGTAGGCAATCTCCTTTTTCGCGGTGCGGGCGAGTTCGTCCTGATCGACCATGGCGAGGCAATACCGGCCAACACGCCGCCCCAAAGCGCGTCCACTGCCAATCTCCTCGCCCGGCTCGCATTCGCCGATGTCAGTCGCGACGAAAAGCACGCCGCCGTGCAACGAGTAAGGAGCGCGGCTGGCAGATTCCACGAGATCGACATGGCGGGCATAGTAGATGCATCCCGTGCCGAACTTTGGAGCCCTCTCGACATGCTTCGCGAATGCTGTCGGTGGCTGACCGACCGGTTGCCCCATCTGGACGATCTGATCGCGGAACGATTCGGCAGCCGACAGCGAAGCCTCGCCATGCAACCCAAGGAGGAGTCAGTCCGTGACTAGCAGTGCCTTCCCTAACAACTTCCCCGACGGAATGATCGTGCATTGGGCACCCCTTCTGGTGCATCCGATCATGGACGGCCCGGAGTGCTTTGTCGGGGCCATTGCGGCCGCCACGGAGACGGGCGAGGCGGCTTGCTGGCGGCTGGTGGACGGGCGGCGGCTGAAGGCGATGTTCGGGGATGGGTTCCCCGCCCTCGGCGCCGTGTTGGATGTCAGCGTCGAGAGCCTGGAGAACCACTTCAAGGCGTTGGCGCCGACGGGGAAGGCACTGGGCGCAAATCTGTTCCAAAGCTGGAAGAGCCCGTTCGAAGGCGTCGAGCTTGGCGACACGGCCGCAACTTACGTAGTCGAGTTCAGGGATGCCTTCGCATCCGCGGCCGAGCAGTGCTCCGCGTTCGGAATCGGTTACGCCGACACCCCTTCCTTCGCCAACCCCGAAGCGCAGCGCTGGAGCAGTCCGGTCGCCGAGGTGGTCAAAGGGCTCAAGCCGCAACTGTCGAACCACTTGAACGCCGAGCTGCGCATGACTACGGCGCACCCGATCACCTTCACCTTCCTGGGCTCGTCGCTAGCTGCCAACGTCGTGGTTCTGAGTTCGCAGCGGATGGCTCTGTCCATGCGCGAAGCCCGCGCGCACCTGTGGAACTTGAGCATGGTTGCCGATGCGCCGGACCTCCTGATCAAGCCGCGTCGGCTCGAGTTGCTCGCCGGCGTTCGCGATGAGAGTCCGCGCGTGCGCGACGCCATCGAGGAACTCGACTACGAAGCCAAGCGGCGGTCGGTGCATGTCTCCCGGGTGGAATCGTCGGAGGATGCGGCGCGGCGAATCATCGCCTTGGCGGCTTGAGTCGCCGCGCCGTGCGTTGAGAGGCGGGGAGCGCCCTGCCGGTCATGGTACGGTTAGCTGCGTCCACTAGGCGGAAGTCATGGCATGGCGGGGGGCGAAGGTCCTCAATACCTGTTCGCGTTCGGCGAACGTACCGACGGCGATGCGACGCTGCGCGAACTGCTCGGCGGCAAGGGCGCGAATCTCGCCGAGATGGCCCGCATCGGGCTTCCGGTTCCGCCTGGCTTCACCATTGCGACGCAAGTGTGTACTTACTTCTACGAGCATGGCGAGCGCTATCCGCCGCCGCTGAAGGACTCCGTCGCAACGCACATGGCGGCGCTGGAGGCGCAACAGGGCAAGCGCTTCGGCGACGCCGCGGATCCGCTTCTGGTCTCCGTGCGTTCGGGAGCGCGCGAGTCCATGCCGGGGATGATGGACACCATCCTGAACCTCGGCCTCAACGACGCCACCGTGGCCGGTCTCGCCCGCCTCACTGGCGACGAGCGCTTCGCCTACGACTGCTACCGGCGCTTCATCCAGATGTATGCGGAGGTGGTGCTCGGCGTCCAGGCGCCGAGCGAGTCCGAACCGAGCCCGTTCGAGGCGCTGCTCGATGCGGCCAAGCGCGAGGCGGGCGTCGACCAGGACACGGCCCTCAAGCCGGCGGCGTTGCGCAGCCTCGTCCTGCGCTACCAAGAGCTGGTGCGGGGGCGCACAGGTCAGCCATTCCCGCAAGACGTCCACGATCAGCTTTGGGGAGCCATCGGCGCGGTTTTCGGCTCCTGGCTGAACGAGCGCGCCGTGCTCTATCGGCAGCGCTACGGCATTCCGCGTGGTTGGGGCACGGCCGTCAACGTGCAGGCGATGGTATTCGGCAACCGGGGCTCGAACAGCGCCACCGGCGTCGCCTTCACCCGGGACCCGGCGAGCGGCGAGAAGACGCTCTACGGCGAGTACCTCATCAACGCCCAAGGCGAGGACGTAGTGGCCGGGGTGCGAACGCCGAAGCCGATCAGCGCCCTGGCTGCGGACATGCCGGACATGCATGCGCAGCTGCTTTCCGTGCAGGAGCGCCTCGAGCAGCACTTCCGCGACATGCAGGACTTCGAGTTCACCATCGAGGACGGCCACCTCTACATGCTGCAAACGCGCAATGCCAAGCGCACGGGGCTCGCGGCGGTGCGCGTCGCGGTGGCGATGCACGAGGAGGGATTGCTGGACCGGGACGCCGCGCTGCGCAAGATCCCGGCGGACTCGGTGGACGACCTGCTCGCGCCGCTGTTCGACGCCGCGCACCTCGAACGGGCATTGCCCATCGCCCACGGGCTGCGCGCCGGCCCCGGCGCCGCCAGCGGCCGCATCGCCTTCACGTCGGAGCGCGCTGTGGCCGAGGCCAGCGAAGGACGCGCCGCCATCCTCTGCCGCGTCGAGACCAGCCCGGAAGATCTCAAAGGCATGCTGGCGGCGGACGGCATCCTCACCACGCGCGGCGGCGTCTCCTCCCACGCCGCGCTGGTGGCCCGGCAGCTCGGCAAGGTCTGCATATGCGGCGCGACGGAAGTCTCGATCGACTACGCGAGCGGTACGCTCACCGTCGGCGAGCACACCCTGCGCGAAGGCGACGCGATCTCGCTCGATGGCTTCGGCGGCACCGTCTACGCGGGGGAGATCGCCACGTCGCCGTCGGAGGTGCGGCGCGTGCTCGATGGAGAGCTGGCCGCCGAAGACAGCGCCTGGTACGGCCTCTACCGCACCGTGATGGCCTGGGCCGACGCCGTCCGCTCGCTCAGGGTGCGCGCCAACGCCGAGACGCCGACGCTGGCCGCCGAGGCGATCCGCTTCGGTGCCGAGGGCATCGGCCTGTGCCGCACCGAGCACATGTTCTTCGAGGCCGGCCGCATCGACGAAATGCGGCGCATGATCCTTGCCGCCGACGAGGACGAACGCCGCGCCGCGCTCGCCAAGCTCCTGCCGCACCAGCGCGACGACTTCCTCACCCTGTTCCGCACCATGGCCGGCCGCCCGGTGACCATTCGCCTGCTGGACCCGCCGCTGCACGAGTTCCTGCCCGGCGACCCGGCCGCCCGGCGCGCCCTTGCGGCGCGGCTCGATGTCTCGGCCGAGGCGTTGGAGGCGCGCGTGCGGCAACTGCACGAAGTGAACCCCATGCTCGGCTGCCGCGGCTGCCGGCTCGGCATCCTCTACCCGGAGATCACCGAGATGCAGAGCCGAGCGATCTTCGAGGCGGCGGTGGCGGCGACCACCGGCGGCGACCCGATGCGCGTGCGACCGGAGATCATGGTGCCGCTGGTTGGCTATCGGGAAGAGCTCGCCGATCAAGCCGCCATCGTGCGCCGCGTGGCCGGGGAGGTGATGGCCGAGGCAGGCGTCGAGATCGACTTCGACGTGGGCACGATGATCGAAGTGCCACGCGCCGCGCTGACCGCCGACGAGATCGCCGCCGATGCCGAGTTCTTCAGCTTCGGCACCAACGACCTTACGCAGATGACGCTCGGCATCTCCCGCGACGACATGAGCGAGTTCTACGACCGCTACGTGGAACGCGAGATCTACGCCGCCAACCCCTTCGCCAGCATCGACGAAGCCGGCGTCGGGCGGCTCATCGCCGAGGCGGTGAAGCGCGGCCGCTCGGTGCGCGCGAACCTCAAGCTCGGCATCTGCGGCGAGCACGGCGGCGACCCGGCGTCGATCCGCTTCTGCCAGCAGGCCGGGCTGGACTATGTGAGCTGCTCCCCGCCTAGGGTTCCGGTAGCACGTCTCGCCGCGGCCCAGGCGGCGCTGGCCGAACGCGATGCGGGCTAACTGTCGGCCATCGCCGGCTGCTATGCTCGGCACCGTCGAGAAACTGTGGATACCGAGGAGACCGCATGGCTGGGGTGAGCCGAAGATTGGTGCTGGGCGCCGGTGCCGGGGTGATCGCGTTGCCGTCGCTGCGGGCACTGTGGGCGCGCGAGCCCGCCGCGCCGGGCGCGATTCGGCCCGTTGCCGACGAGACGACGGGGTTGGAGCTTCTGAGGTTGCCGGAAGGATTCTCGTACCGATCCTTCTCCTGGACCGGGGACGCCATGGCGGGCGGCGGGACGACGCCGGCCAGACATGACGGCATGGCCGCCTTTGCGGCCCCGGGCGGGGGCGTCACGCTGGTGCGCAACCACGAAGGCGGCGTCGGCGCGCCGATCAGTGGCGCCGAGACGCCAATGTACGACGCGCTCCACATTCCGCCGGGAACCGAGGGTGCGCCGGACGGATTTCCCGGCTTCAGCGGCGGCGTCACCGGAGTTACCTACGCGCCGGGCCGCGCGCCGGCGACGGTTCCGCTCCTGTCCGGCACCGCGGTGAACTGCGCGGGCGGACCCACCGCATGGGGATCGTGGCTGACCTGCGAGGAGACCCTGCTGCGCACGAGCCGCGTCGGCGGCAAGGATCACGGCTACGTCTTCGAGGTCCCGGGCGGCGGCGGCGCAAGCGGCCGGCCGATCATCGACATGGGCTTGTTTCGACATGAGGCGGCGGCCCTCGACCCCGGTACGGGCATCGTCTATCTCACCGAGGACAACGGCGCGCAATCGGGCTTCTACCGGTTTCTGCCGCGCAATCGGGCCCCGAAGCTTGGCGCCTTGGAGGAAGGCGGCAGATTGGAGATGCTCCGGGTGCGCGGCACGCCGAACGCGGACTTGCGCAGCCCGGCTCTGGGGGATGAGCACGACGTGGACTGGGTGCCGGTTCCAGAGCCCGACAGGGACCCCGAAGGGTTCGCGCCGGAGCAGCTCGGCGGCGACGTGGTCGGCATCGGCAAGTCGGGCCCGTATCTGCAAGGCGAGGCGGCTGGCGGGGCAAGGTTCGCCCGCGGCGAAGGCGCGTGGGAGCGTGGCGGCTCCATCTATTGGGTGGACACGGCAGCCGGCGCGGCCGGCGCCGGCGCCGTTTGGGTCTACGAACCGGCGCAATCAGTGCTCCGCGCCCTCTACGTCTCGCCAAGCGAAGCGGTCGCCGATGCGCCGGACAACATCACCGTCCACGAAAACGGCCTCGTGCTCGCCTGCGAGGACGGTGGCGGCCTGCACACCGCCGCCGGCGAACTCGTTCGCGGAACCCGATTGTTGGCCCTCGGCAGCGGCGGCAAGACCGTCGAAGTCGGCGAGAACAACATCACCTTCGATGCGCCCCTTCCCGGCAGACCGGGAATCGAGCCTGGCGACTACCGCGGCTCCGAGTGGGCCGGCGCGACGTTCTCGCCTGACGGCAGAACGCTCTTCGTCAACATCCAGACGCCCGGCATCACGTTCGCCATCGATGGGCCTTGGGATGCTCTCGCGGCAGGGACGCTTTCCGGCGCCTAGGGACACGGTTCGCGTTTCCTGGACCGCGAGGAAAGGCCCGTCGCGGAGCGCCCCGGCCCGCACGCCCTGCAAGCGCAACAGAACCCGGGAATCCGCTTTGACAACGCAAGCGCAACAGGCGCAGCATCGCCCTTGCTGCAACGGCATCGGCGGAGGGAGCGATGGCGGACTACGACATCCGAATCAAAGGCGGCACGGTGGTGGACGGCACGCGGGTGCCGCGCTACAAGGCCGACGTGTGGCTGAAGGACGGTCGCATCGCGCAGATCGGCGGCCGAGCGCCCGGCAGCGCGGCGCGCGAGGTGGATGCCGACGGCCTGATCGTGGCGCCGGGCTTCGTGGACCTGCACACGCACTACGACGCGCAGATCCAATGGGACCCGTACTGCACCATCTCCGGCTGGCACGGCGTCACCTCGGTGGTGCTCGGCAACTGCGGCTTCGGCTTCGCGCCGGTGGCCCCCGAAGGCCGGGACCGCGCCATGCTAACCATGTCGCGCACCGAGGCCATCCCCTTCGACTCCATGAAGGCCGGCATGATCTGGGACTGGGTGACGTTCCCCGAGTGGCTCGCCACTCTCGAACGCATCCCCAAGGGCGTCAACTGCCTCACCTACATGCCCGTCGCGCCGCTGATGACCTGGGTGATGGGCCTCGAAGCCGCGAAGAGCCGGCCGGCCACGCGCCAGGAGCAGGCCGAGATGAGGCACCTGCTGCATCAGGCGATGGACGCCGGCGCCTGCGGCTTCTCCGTGCAGCGCCTCGGCGAGCACTCCGTGCAGGCGGACTTCGACGGCACGCCGATGGTCACCGACACCATGTGCGACGAGGATGTCCTCGCCCTCGGCGAAGTGCTCGCCGAGCGCGACGAGGGCTTCATCCAGATCACCCAGTTCACCGGCGACCTCGATCGCGACCTCGCCTTCCAGGAGCGCCTCGCCGAGGTGAGCGGACGGCCGATCCTGCACAACATCGTGGCCGTGAGCCCGCAGAAGCCGGAAATCCACCGCAACCGCCTCGAATGGCTGGACGGCGCCAACGCCAAGGGCCTGCGCATCTTCGGCCAGGGCGCGACGGTGCGTTCCGGCTTCGCGTTCACCTTGGAGCATTGGAACCTGTACGACTCCAGCCCCGCTTGGAACCGCGCCACCACCGGCACGTTCGAGGAGAAGCTCGCCAAGTTCCAGGACGAAGAGGTGCGCGCCGCCATCCGCGCCGAGACCGACGCCGCCATCGAGAAGCTCGGCAAGACCCAAGCGCTCGGCGGGCCGATCGAGGAGCTCTTGGTGCAATCGGTGGACGACTGCCCCAACGCCGACGCGCTGCAGCACTACGTCGGCAAGTCCGTGCAGCAGATCGCCGACGACGCCGGCAAGCATCCCATCGACGCCATGCTGGACATCGCCGTGGAGGGCGGCCTCAAGGTGGAGTTCCTCGGCCGGGACCGCGGCCAGAACGCGGACTACATGGCGGAGATGATCACCGCGCCGTACTCCATCCCCGGCGTTTCCGACGGCGGCGCCCACACCAAGTTCTTCACCGGCGGCGCCTACACCACCGACTTCCTCGCCTGGATGGTGCGCGACGAGCGGAAGCTCTCGCTGGAGGAAGCCCACTACCGCCTGAGCTACCTGCCCGCCTTCGCCGCCGGCTTCCGCGACCGCGGCTTCCTGCGCGAAGGGGCCCCGGCGGACGTCGTGGTCTACGACTTGGACGCCCTGGAGGTGACCCCCCGTTGGGTCGGCGAAGTGGCCCACGACTTCCCCGCGAACGAATGGCGCCGCGTCCAGCGAGCGAAGGGCTACCGGATGATCCTCGTGAACGGCGTGCCGACCTTCGAGGACGGCGCCTGTACGGGCCAAACCCCAGGACGATTGCTGCGCCACGGCGCCGCGTGATCAGCAGCGGGGTCCGCTACAGCCTAATCCCTCAGGCGTCCTAGAGCCGGCCTGATGTACTACCCCCGTGACATACCCGCTTTGGAGGCACAGCTGGCACGCGTCAGGGGCATGGTTCGGGAGGACGAGGCGGCCCTTGCCCGTTCCTCAACGCCGTATGTGGAGAGGATATTCCTCGAAACCACGAAGAAGCTGTACGAAGACGTCCGGGTTCGCCTCCAACTCGCCAAGGCCGAACAAGCGCGCGTTCTCGCCGCGGAAACCAGCGCTCTGGACGCGTAGAGTACCTGCGCCACATGGAGTAGCCCCGCCAAGGTGACGACCACGGATTCGGCATCCTCTGGCGACCGTGAAGCTCTGCCCCTCGTCGTCGACGTAGACGACACGCTGCTGGCGGGCGATCTTCTGGTGGAGGGCCTGTTCCGGCTGCTGTCGGCGTCGCCGTTCAAGGCGTTTCTGGCGCTGTTTCTTCTGCTGGGGCGCGGCCGTGCCGGGCTGAAGCGTTGGGTCGCGGAAGCTGCACCGCTCGATCCGGCAACGCTCGTCCTGAATCCTGTCATAGTGGCCGAGATCGAGGCGGCGAAGGCGGCCGGTCGACCCGTGTGGCTGGCCTCCGGCGGCGACGAACTGGTGGTTGGGCCGCTTGCCGAGGCCATCGGCGCCGATGGCTACTTCGCGTCGGATGGCACGACCAATCTGATCGGCGAGGCGAAGGCGCACAAGTTGGTCGAACGCTTCGGCGCTTTCGGTTTCGACTACATCGGCAACGATGCGGACGATCTCCCGGTCTGGCAGCGGGCACGGCGCGCGATCGGCGTCGGCCTATCCGGTCGAACCGCCGCAGCGCTGAGGAAGGTGCAGCCGGACGCCCCGCTGCTGCCCGGCGCGGCGGGCGACTGGCGCGACTGGGTGAGCGCCTTGCGGCCGCATCAATGGTCCAAGAACGTGCTCGTATTCGTGCCGATCCTCGGTGCCCACGTCGACCGGTTGGAGGCCTATCTGCAGATGGGCGGCGTATTCCTCGCGGTCTGCTGCTGCGCGTCCGGGACGTACATCTTCAACGATCTCTTCGATCTGCCGCATGACCGCCGGCACGGCAGCAAGCGCAGCCGACCGCTGGCCGCAGGCAAGGTGCCGCTCCTGCCGGCCGCGATGCTCGGCGTGGTGCTGATGGCAGCAGGGCTTGCGGTGGCGTTCTGGCTGTCTCCCATCGCCGGCAGCGGCTTGCTCGCCTACGTCGGCGCGACGTTCGGCTATTCGCTTTGGCTGAAGCGCTTGATCGTGGTCGATGTCGTGGTGCTGGCGCTGCTCTATGTCCTGCGAATCGGCATGGGCGCCACCGAGGCGGCGGTGGTGTCGCCGTGGCTGCTGGCGTTCGCCCTGTTCCTGTTCCTCGCCTTGGCCGTGGTGAAGCGGCAGACGGAGATCGTGCGCGGCGCAGACTCGTCGAGCGTCGGCGGCAGAGGCTACCGAACCGAAGACAGCGTCGTGCTTCTGGCGCTCGGCGCAGCGGCGGCATTCGCATCCGTGGTGGTGCTCGCGCTCTATATCCAGAGCCCGGACGTAGCGGCTCGGTACGACCGGCCGGAGATGCTCGGCCTCGTCTGCCCGCTCTTGGTCTATTGGCTGGGGCGGCTGCTGCTGCTCGCCAATCGGGGCATCGTGGACGACGATCCGGTGGTCTTCGCGCTGCGAGACCGAGCAAGCTGGGTGGTCGCGGGTGGCGCTGCCTGCGCGGTGCTGGTGGCGATCTGACATGCCATCGAACCATGCAGCGGATGCCGCGGGCCTGGCCGCGCGGTATATCGCCTTCGCCGTGCTCGCGTCGGTCGCGAACATCGCGGCGCAGTGGCTCAGTTCGATGGTCTACGCCGGGCGCTTGGAGTTCTATGTCGCTCTCGTCAACGGCACGCTGGTCGGCTTGCTGGTCAAATACGTTCTGGATCGCCGCTGGATATTCCACGACCGGACGCGGACGCTGCGCGGGCACACCGCCAGATTCAGCCTCTACTCGCTCACCGGCGTCCTCACCACGGGCGTCTTCTGGGCGACCGAGATCGGCTTCGCAGCGATGGGAGATGCCCTCTGGCTGCGCTATGCGGGTGCCGCGGTCGGGCTGGCCATCGGCTACACGCTCAAGTACCAGCTGGACAAGCGCTTCGTGTTCCTGGATACGCAGTGAAGCTCTCCGGCTGGGGCCGCTATCCGGTGCTCGATTGCGAGGTCGAGCATCTGCGCCGGTGGGATCGTCTGGCGGACTTGGTGCGCACCGAGCGCACGCTGATCGCGCGCGGCAACGGCCGCTCCTACGGCGATGCGGCGCTGAACCAGGACAGGACGCTGTCCATGCTGGCGATGGACCGGATGCTGGCGTTCGACGCCGAGACTGGCGTGTTGACGTGCGAGGCGGGTGTGCTGCTCTGCGACATTCTGGCGACGTTCCTGCCGAGGGGGTGGATGCCGCCGGTGGTCCCGGGCACCGCATCGGTAACGGTCGGCGGCATGATCGCGGCGGACGTGCATGGCAAGAACCATCATCGCGACGGCTCTTTCGGGCGCCATGTGGAGTCCCTGGAGCTGCTCGCGGGCGATGGCGAGGTGCGGCACTGCAATCGTGCGGAGAACTCCACCGCTTTCTTCGCCACGGTCGGCGGGATGGGGCTGACTGGCGTGATCATCTCGGCGAGCTTCCGCATGAAGCGCGTGGAGACCGGCTATCTGCGCTCGGAGAGTTTCGCCACCGCGGACCTAGACGCGACCATGTCTTTGTTCGAGGACTCTAGGGATTGGCCCTACAGCGTCGCCTGGATCGACTGTCTGGCGGGGAGCGGCAAGGCCGGACGCTCGGTGCTGTCTCGGGCCGCATTTGCGGATCTCTCGGCATTGCCGCCTCGACTCGCTGACGAACCGTTCGGTGCAGGGCGACGCATCGCGCTCGAGGTTCCCGATGTCATGCCCGGGTCGTTGCTCGGCATGTCCGCCCGAAGCTTCAACGCGCTCTACTACGGTTGGGGCCGGGCGCGCAGCGGAACCAAGCTCGTGGGTTACGGGTCGTTCTTCTTTCCGCTCGATCGTTTGGCCGAGTGGAACCGGCTCTACGGTCGCCCCGGCTTCGTTCAGTACCAATGCGTACTGCCGAAGAGCGAGAGCGCAAGCGGATTGAAGAGGCTGCTAGCTCGCCTCGCCGCCGTGCGCCGGGGCTCGTTCCTAGCCGTGCTGAAGTTGCTCGGCGAGGAAGGCGAGGGCATGATGTCGTTCCCCATGGAGGGCTACACGCTCGCCCTCGACATCCCCGTACGACCCGGCTTGGCAGAACTGATGGACGCGCTCGACGAGATCACCCATGAGCACGGCGGGCGCGTGTACCTGGCGAAGGACGCCTGCACCTCGGCGGCGGGGCTGAGGGCCGGCTACGCGCGGCTCACGGAGTTTCAAAGCGCCCGGGGAACGCTTGCGGGCCACGAGCCCCGATTCGCTTCCGCACTTTCCGAGCGGTTGGGCCTTTGAGCCGCGCGGCGGCGTTCGGTGGCTGGCACTGTCGGCCTCGCGCCACCAAGTCGGCCCCCGCAGTCGTGCCCTGAATCATGCAGCCTTGTCGGCGAGAGGCGAAGGTCGTCTCTTGCCCGACGCTCTCTGTGTGCCACGCGTTCTGGAGGCGCTCGGCACGCACGGCGAGGGGCATGATGTGTGCCTATGAAGGGCTGCAAGCTCACCCCTCGACATCCCCGTGCGACTCCGGCTTGGCGATCGACGCATGCGCCTCGCCGCCCCGTCCGGCGATTGCTTGACATCCCGCTTCCAGCCATTAGGCTGGTCGACTAGTCGAGTTGGCGGGCGGGTCGCCATGCAGTTTGTCGGAGCGTATGAAGCCAAGACGAGACTCTCAGAGCTGCTGCGCGCAGTGGAGGGAGGCGAGAGCTTCACGGTCACGCGCAATGGCGTGCCCGTGGCCCGCATTCTGGGCATGCATGAGGCGTCGAGCGACGACACCGCCGCAGTCATTGCCCGTATGAAGCATGCCCGGGCCAGAAGGCCATCGGTGCCCTTGGCGGAGCTGCTTGCGGCACGGGACGAGGGTCGCCGGTGATGCCATTCGTCGTTGATGCCTCCATCGCGGCGTCGTGGTGCTTTGCGGACGAACACTCGCCCGTCGCCGATCTCGCGATGAATCTCCTGCGGGAAGGGAGCGCCTTGGCACCCGCACTCTGGCAGCTCGAAGTCCGCAACATCCTGCTGGTGAACGAACGACGGGGACGAATCCGACTCGCGGATGCAGACCGGTTTCTGGCCGATCTGGATCGCTTGCCGATCCAAGTTCGCACCGATTCGCCAAGTGACGGTTTCCTGTCACTGGCTCGCAGGCACCGACTTACAGCCTACGACACCGCCTACCTCGACCTGGCAGTCCGCACAGTCGCCCCCTTGGCAACGCTGGATCTCGATCTCGCACGAGCTGCTCGCGCCGAAGGGCTGGCCATAGTCGGCGATAGTCCGTGACACTTGCACCTTCTCTGAAGTCGGCTATGCACTTCTGCCACGGGCAGCAATCGCGGCAGCGCCATCCCGATGGATGACTGCACGCTGGCACTCGACATTCCCGCGAGATCGGTGGCGGAACTGATGGACGCGCTCGAGATCGCCCATGACGGTGGTGGGGCCGCGCATCGGGCGAAGTGCGCCTGCCCGCGGTTTGCGAACCGTCAGAGCGTCCTGCAAACGCTCGCGGGCGGCGTGCCCGGGTTCGCCGCCGCACTCTCCGAGGGGCTCGGCATATGAAGCGCGCGGCCCGCTTCGGCACCGCGGCACTGGTGCTTGGCGCCACGTCGGACATCGGTCGTGCCATCGCCCGAAAGCTTGCCGCGGAGGTCGAGGTCGTGCAGCTCGCCGGCCGGGATGCCGCAGGTCTCGAGCGCGAGGCACAGGACGTTCGCATCCGCGGCAGCGTGGAAGTGACGATGCATCGCTGCGATGTCCTGGAATCGGATGGCGGATTGTCGATGCTGGACTCGCTCGACCCACTCCCGGACATCGCGGTTTGCGTGATCGGGCGGATGGACGACCAGCGGGAGGCCGAACGCAGCGCGCAGACGGCCGAAGCCGCGATGCGAACGAACTACGTGGCGCCCGCCATGCTCCTCGGCGCGCTGGCGGAGCGCTTCGCCGAGCGCGGCGCGGGTGTTCTGGTCGGCATCAGCTCCGTCGCTGGCGACCGCGGCCGCAAATCGAATTACGTCTACGGCTCGGCCAAAGCAGGCCTCACCGCGTTTCTCTCAGGGCTGCGCAACCGTCTCGCTGGCGCCGGCGTACATGTCGTCACGGTCAAGCCCGGCTTCGTGCGCACGCGCATGACCGACGGCATGGAACTGCCCGGCGCGCTCACCGCGGAACCGGAAGACGTCGCCGAAGCGGTGTGCTCGGCCATCCGACGCCGGCGGGACGTGATCTACGTGCGCGGGCGTTGGCGGCTCATCATGGCGATCGTCCGCGCGATCCCGGAACGGGTCTTCAAGCGGCTTTCCCTTTGAACCTCGACGCGGCGTTCGCGGCGCGGCTGGCGAGCGTCGCTCTGCTGCCGCTGACCGCGCTTTGCGCCTGGGACGTATTGGCGCCGACTTTCGCAGGACTCGACTACTTCGACGACTCCGCCTACATCCGCTCCGGCTTTCGGCTGATCGAGGAGGGGCTTCTTGCCGAGATCGCCTGGGGGCCGCTGCTGTCATTCATCTACGGCCTCGCCTATCTTGTGCTGGCGGACTCGCCGCATTGGTTCGCGCATTGCGCGATGGCCGGCAGACTCGTCATCTTCGGCGTCTTCTGCATCGGCGGCATCGCCTGCGTGCGCTCGCTGTCGCCCACGCTCGACGCCGGCATCGCATGGGTTGTCGGCAGCGCCTGGCTCCTCGTGGCGACCTTCTTCCTGCCATGGAATTCCAGCGACTTCCTGTTCATGGGGCTATCGTGGATGGCCCTTGCTCGGTTGCTTGGGCGCGGCAACGGTCCGCTGAAGGACCTGGCTCTCGGATCGGTCTTTGTCGGTCTCGCCGCGTTGGCGCGAAACGACGGGCTGATCCTGTTCGTCTCGTTCTTGGCATTGGCACCGCTCCGGCACCGCAAGCCGGTCAAGCAGTTGCTTCCGATCGACTGGGCGAAGACGCTGTGCGTTGCGGCACTGCCCGCGGTCGCCATGGTCGGCGGCTACCTGCTGTTCTACGGCCATGCGACCGGGACCTATGAGATGGGCAGCATGGCCCGGACCTATACCGCGTTCGAACAGGGCCACGGCGTGGTGTTTCGCGACCAGTACGCGGGCAATGTCATGGTCGAGGGATACGAAGATGTCCGGTCGCTGTTCGGTTCCGCCGGGGAGAACGAAGCGTCCGTCGTCAATGCCATCATCTCGAATCCCGCCGCATTTCTGGAGCGAGTTGGCCGCAATGTCCTTCAGGTGCCGGGCAAAGCCTACGCTGCATTGGGCGGCGTGCTCGCCATCGGCTTCCTTCTGCTGGCAGTCCGAGGCGTGGCGTTCGTGTGGAGTGCGCGCCAGCGCTGGCTGCTCGTCGTTCTGGCCGTCTGGCATCTGCATCTGGCGAGCTACTTCGCCACGTTCTGGAGCGGGCGCTATGCCCGATTCGCCTTCCTTGCGTTGACCATACTCGCGGCGTTCGGCGTCCAGGCCATCGTCGCCAGACGGGAGGAGTTTCGGGAACGCATCCTAGCCGCGGCGATCCTTGGGGCGTTGACGGTCTACATGTATTTCGACACGAGCGAGTACGCTTTCCTTGCCCTTGCGTTCGCGGCGGGCCTCTGCCTTTGGGTGGTCTCGATCATGGCGGAGCGCTCGCTGATGCCGAAGATGCAGGGCACGGTGGGCTGCCTGGTCGGGCTTGCAGTCGTCGGGGCGACCGCTGCTGCGCTCGGCAGTCCGCCGCGCTGGCCGCAGCTGCCCGTGGTCGGCGAATCGGCCGAGGAGCAGGCGGTGGCGGCAGCCGCGTCCCTTCCTGCGCATACCCTGGTCGCCGCCGATGGCCACAAAGTGCCGACGGCGGCCAAGCGCCAGAGCCTTCCACTTGCCGCATTGGCGACTCAGGGCATTTCTGCCGAGGCGCTGGAGCGGTGGGGGAACGCGGCGGCCGTCGGTGCCATCTACCTCGACGCGATGCTGCACAGCCGGTACCCGGAGTCGTTCGGTTTGCTGGCGAACCACTTCGAGATGCACCCGCGCTTCGTTGCTGCGTACTCGGATGCGGCGGCGCGCACGCACCTGTTCGCCTGCCGCGCGTTGGTGGATGCTACGCAGCCACCTGCACCGTCGACACATGGCCCGGGCGACGACCTCGTGCTGCGACATGCCGGAACCGGCCACTGGCTGCGCTACTCGATCAACAGCGCCCATGCGATGCGACAGCGCTTCGAAGCCACGCGGGACCCGAATGAAGTGTTTCTCGGTGTCGGCGACTTCGATGGCGACGGCGAGGACGACGTACTGCTGCGTCGGACGCAGACTGGCGAGTTTTCCTATCTTCGGCTCGACAGCGAGAAGCGCGAGCGGCCGTCGCTTGCGCTGACGCGCAACCCGGACTTCCGCACCATCGCTGTTGGCGACTTCGACGGCGACAACCGGGACGATGTGCTCCTGCGCCACACGACTCGCGGCTCGTGGATCTGGTATGCCCTCGACGAACCTCGCGCCACCCTCCACCGCGTAGCGTTGACCCGGAACCCGGACTACCGCGCCCGCGGCATCGCGGACCTGGACGGCGACGGGCGAGACGACGTGCTGCTGCGCCACGCAACGCGCGGCTCGTGGATCTACTACTCGATCAGCGGTTCCGATGCCGAGTTGCGCCGCATCAGAGTCACCGCCAACGCGGCGTTCCGCATGGCGGGCATCGGCGACTTCGACGGCGACGGCCGGGACGACCTGCTGCTGCGCCACGCGCAGACCGGCGAGTGGATCTACTATGCGTTCGATGGCCCGCGGGTCGCCCTGCACCGCACGAACGTGACGCGAGACCCGGCGCTGCGCTACGTCGCCTCGGGCGACTTCGACAACGACCGCCGCGACGAGATCCTGCTGCGCCACGCGGTTCGGGGCACATGGGTCGCGCACGCGGTAACCGGATCGTGCGTTTTCCCGCAACAGCTGCCCAGCATCACGAACAACGTTGCCTGGAAGCCCCTCGCGCTAGCGGAGCCGGGTCGCCCCGCGCGCTGACCACGGCGATGGCAATGCGTCTAGGCGTGGAGTGCCTCTACGTCCCCCCCAAGGTACTCCCCACCTTCAGCCCCGTGTCCGCCGCGAACTCCGCCGCCGGGACCTTGCCGCTGCCCGCCGGCCGGACGCGCTTCACGTCGATTGCGCCGTCCGCGGCAGCAACTCGGAACCCGCTTTCGTTGATTTGCGTCACCGCGCCCGGAACGGCCCTGGCGGCATCGGCCGCCAGGGCGCTGTCGAACAACTGCAACTGCGCCCCTTCGTGGGTCGTCCAAGCTCCGGGTTGCGGGTTCGAGCCGCGGATGAGGTTGTAGACGGTTGCCGCCGGCTGCGTCCAATCGATCTCCACGTTCTCCGCCCGGCACCAGCCTTCGTAGCTGCCCGCGTCCGGGTCCTGCTCGATCTTCGGCGCTTTGCCGTCGCGCACCAGATCCACAGCCTCGATCATCGCGTCCACGCCCATCGGGAAGAGGCGGTCGAAATAGACGCTGCCGAGGGTGTCGTCGGGGGTGATGGGCGTCTCTTTCTGCAGCAGGATGGGGCCGGTATCGAGGCCGTTGTCGGGCCAGAAGATGCTGAGGCCGGTCTTGTCCTCGCCGAAGATGATCGGCCAGTTGATGGAACTCGGTCCTTTGTGCATGGGCAGCAGCGACGGGTGGTACTGGATGGTGCCGAGGGTGGGGATGTTCAGCGCCTCCTCCGGCACGAAGAGCGTCACGTAGGCCATCACGCCGAGATCCGGCTCGAGCTCGCGGAGCTGATCCCAAACCCTTTGCCGACGAAACGACTTCGGCTGGAACAGCGGCAGGCCGCGTTCCTCGGCGGCGGTTTTCAGCGGGTCCGGGCGGCCGCCGGGCGCATCCGGCGCGGTGAAGACGCCGACCACTTCCTCGCCGCGTTCGAGCAGTGCGTCGAGCACCGCTTGGCCGAATGCCTGCTGGCCGTTGACGATGATTCGCATAGGTTTCCCCTTTTCCCTTGGCCCTTGGCCCTTGGGTTGAGTTTCAGCCGCGCGCTTCGGCGACCACTTCGGCCATGCCCGGCCACTCGCGCCAGATGTCGCAGAGCGCGTCGGGATGGACGGCGCGGTGCGCTTCGGGACGCGACTTCGGCGTGATGCGGAAGTACGCCATCAGGCGCGGCTCCGTACACTCGACGCGGGTCGCGCTGTGCGGCACGGCGTGCAGGACGAGGGCGGCGTCGCCGGGCGCCATGCGCAACAGCGTCGGCTTCGGCCATAGGCGGCCGTCGGCGGTGCGGGCGGCGTCGTGCGCGAAGGCTTCGCGTACCGCTTCGGGATAGTGCCGCAGACCCTGGCCGTTCGGCGCTTGCCCATCGATTCGCTCCCAGCCCGGCCCGTCCGGCCCCAGCGGTCCACCGGCGGCGCGCTGCTCTCGGAAGAACCGCTCCATGCGGTGATGCGCGCCCTTCAGCAGGCCGACGTTGCCACTGCCCTCATCGGTCTGGTCCGAAAGCGAGACCCCCACCAGCGCGGCGAAGTTGCGGATGTTGGCGTTCAGTTCCGGGTAAGTCAGGCGGCAGCCGTTGCGCGACGGCTCTTCGTTCCAGGCGGCGAGTTCCTCCGCCGTCATCGGTGTCTTGACGTCCTGATGCACGGGCGCGGCGCCGTTCCACAGGCCGTCCAAGTGCCCGTGCCAGCCATGGAACGGCGTGTCGCGATCGGGGTAGCCCGCCTCGTTGACGCGCTCGGACGGATCGGCCGGGAAGCGCGTGGCGATCTGTGCGCCGCGCGCCGGTTCGATGGCGCCGAGGGCTTCGCTGACGATGGCGAAGAGATCCGTAGCGTTGAAGAGGTCCGCGAATACGTCGGCGTCCCAGCGCATCGGCGCGCCGCCAAACCCCGCGAAAATGCGCCGTCGCGCCGCAGCCACCATCGGCGCGGGAACGACGCCGCGCAGCACCACGAAGCCGTCCCGGTAGAAGGCTTGCTTCTGCGCTTTGGTCAGGGCTGCGGGCAAGGCTGTTACCGCTCAAGAGCAAAGCTTGCGAGTGTAGCCGATGCGGGCTTGCCAGCGGTGCGGCGCGCGGCCATGATCCTGTGCGCCTACGTCCCGGACTTGGAGGAACCATGCCCATCAAGGAGATCTTCGCGGTCGTCGAAGAGGTGAAGAAGGACATCGAGAACCTTTCCATTGACGATCTCAAGGCCGAACTCGACGATCCGAATCTGCTGCTCGCCGATATCCGCGAGATCCAGGAATGGGTCGATCTCGGCACGATTCCGGGCGCCAAGCACGTCCCGCGCGGGATGCTGGAGTTCTGGGCGGACCCTTCGAGCCCCTACTACCGGGACTGGTTCGACGCCGCGGACAAGCGCATCGTGCTGTTCTGCGCCGGCGGCGGTCGCTCGGCGCTGGCGACGAAGGCGCTCGACGAGATGGGCTTCACCAACGTCGCGCATCTGGAGCCCGGCTTCACGGGGTGGCAGAAGGCTGGCGAAGCCATTGAAGACACGAGCCGCGCCAGCCGCTGGGTGCGGCGCGAGAAGCCCGCTTGACTTAGGGCTTAGCGTCAGGCGTCCCAGACCTCGGCGGGCAGCGGCAGCCCTTCGAGGTCGCCGGGCGTCAGCGCGCCTTCGGGGCGAATCCCCAGCCGTTCGAGCAGCATGGCCAGTTGCCGCGCGTGCTGGGCGGCGTGCCAAGCGCTGCGTTCCAGCACGGCATGCAGCGTGGTCTCGCCGAAGAAGGACCCCACGGGCCGGGCCGGCGAGTCGACGGGCGTTTCCGCGAGTTCCGCGTCAATCCTCCTGGCCCTCGCCGCAAGCGCGCCGCGACCGCGTTCCTTGGCCGGAATCGCCGCCGATGCAACTCGGTCGAAATCGCCGCCCGCAGCCACCGAGAGATACACCGCAGCGATCTCCACGATGTGGTTGCCGAGCGCGATGCACGTGCGGTCCCGATTCGGCAGCTTGTCGCCCAGGCGTTCGGCTGGGAACTGCCCGATGAGACGCATCGCGGCATCCAGCGCCCCGCGCAACCGTTCGATCAGCACCGCGGCCGGCAGAGGCTCCTGCGGCATGTAGTCGATGCCCACCAGTCGTGCCACTTGGGCGAGGTCCACCCCGGGCACCCAGCGGCCGCCGACCGCCACCGTGGGCACCGCGCCCGCTTCCAGCTTCTCGAAACGAGAGCGCGCCTCGGCGTCGTTTGCGACATCCCTCGATGCGTAGTCGATCTCACGGATCGACAGAAACTCCTTCACCCGGAGGCAGCTGGTTCAACCGGGTTGCCAGTAGACGTCGATCATTCGAACTGCGATCCGCTGCGGGGGGTGAGAGCCAGGGTATCGGGCGGCCCGTCGTCGAGCCACGGGTAGGCCGAATAAAGGCCCATGAGGGCGCAGAAGCGGCTGCCGTGGCGGGCGATCATCGCCGGCGTGGTGGTGGCCCAGTAGAGTTCCTGGGCCTGCATGTGGTCGCGCACATGCGGCAGCACCAGCGTGACCCGTTCGCCATCGTCCGTTCGCGGCACCGCGCCGTGCCAGAGGCTGCCGTGCCAGACGATCACCGAACCCTTGGGCAGTTCCAGCACGCGCACTTCGGGGTGGTCGTGCGCCATCGTCAGATCCGCCGGCACGGGTCGGCAGAAGCGATGGCTGCCGGGCCAGACGCAGACCGCGCCGCCGGCCCGCGTGTAGTCCGTCGTCACCCAGGTGACGTTGCAGTATTGCGCGACGCTCGGCCACGGCGCGGGGATCTTGCCGCTGTGATCGGCATGGATGGCGAGCGGCCCCGCATCCGAGTTCTTGATGAGGCCGGTGGACTGGCTGAGCTTGGCGCGGTAGCCGAGCAGATAGGTCACCAGCGCTAGCGGCGCGGGAGCGAGCAGAGCGTCTTCGACGATCCGCGCCCGCGGCAGCAAATGGAAGAGCGTCTTGCCGAGGCCGGATTGCGGGCCGAGATCGCGCGAAGCGTCGTCTTCGCGCAGGGTCAGGAGGGTTTCGCGCAGCTCGTCGAAGAAGGCGAGCGGCGCGGCCTTGCCCGGCGGCAGCACGGTGTAGCCGTCGGTCTCGAGCTCCGCCACGTGCGGCTTGAGATCCAGCGCTTCGAGTTCGCGCGCCAGCGTCGCCCGCGCCGCATCGCCCGCCGGCAAAGGCGCGGCTTCGAACTTCTCCATCGCGAGCGCGCGCAAGGCGGCCAAGTGGGCGACCAGCGGCTGCGTGTCGAGTGCCATGGTGGCTTGCCGGGATCGGCGTCGCGCCGCTCAGCCCTTGTGGCTGGCGGCGGCGATCAGGTCGTCGTCCAGCTGCGCGGCGCGCTGGTTCGCTGGCCGTTGCCGCAGATTCCCCACGTAGTCCTCCAGGATCGGGCGGTCCTTCACGATCTGCATCTGGATTCCCCAGTTGAGCTGCTGGCCGACGTAGACGTCGGCGGCGGTGAAGGCGTCGCCGGCGAGATAGCGCGACTGGCCCAGCCGCCACTCCAATGCATCGAACGTCGCCGCGAGGCTCCGGTAGCCGAGCATGCCTTCCTGTTCCGGCGTGCTGGCGACCCCTAGGGCATGGTTGATCGCGCCGGGGTCCAGACACCCGGCGCCGAAGAACAGCCAGCGATAATAGGCGGCCCGTTCGGCCACGGGCGGCGCCAGCCGCGCTTCGGGGAAGGCGTCCGCCAAATACGCGCAAATGGCGGCCGCTTCCGTGACCACGGCGTCGCCATGGACCAAGGTCGGCACCTTGCCCATGGGGTTGAGCGAGAGATACGCCGGATCGACGATCTTGCTGCCGAGATCGAGGATCACGGTTTCGTACTCCACCCCCACTTCCTCGATCATCCACCGGGCGATGCGCCCGCGGGACATGGGATTGGTGTACAGCGTCAGCGGCGCGTTCGACTCCACAGTCGGCTCCTCGACATCGAGGGACGCATTAGACACCGGCCACGGGGGCCGATTCAACTTGCCGCAAGCTGAGCGGTGTACGACAGATGTCTGGTGAACGCGCCGGGAGCGACACAAGGCTCCGGCACGGGCGGGGCGCTCCGGGTGTACGGCAGATCTCCGACTGGCCCGGGGCCTGTCGTGCGCCCCTTGCGCCCGGCCCCGCGGCTTCAAGCCACCAAGCGACTCACATGCCTCGGGCGCTCAACAGAGGTCAAGTCGAACGCCGCCTGCAGGTTCATCCAGAACTCCGGTCCCGTTCCGAAGGCCTCTCCCAGCAACCAGGCCGTCCCAGGGGTGACGCCACGTTTGCCGCGAACCAACTCGTTGATTCTTTGCACCGGCACGCCCAGATGGTTCGCCAGCTCCGTCTGGGTGATGCCCGCAGGCTCGAGAAACTCCTTCTGCAACACCTCGCCAGCATGTGTGGACGTTCTCTTTTCAGGCAGCATTCAGGCTCACCGACGATAGTCGACGATCTGTACACGCTCGGCGCCGCCGTCCTTCCACGCGAAGACGATGCGGATCATTCGACCAACTCAACGTATAACACGGACTACATGCAACGCATGTGTGAAGGAGTGAAGGAATCCTCGGCGCGGCGTCGCGAACCGTTCCAGCACCCGGTCACGGTGCGCGATCAGACATTCGGTCCCGTTCGCCTGCACCGCAAGCTTAGGCGAGTCCGGTACGCTACGGCAATGCAACGCCCCATCGACGTACCGACCGGCAGCCCCGTGGAAGCCTTGGACACGCCGGCACTGCTTGTGGATGTAGATCGCTTGGACGCGAACATCGCCGCGTGCGAAGGGCCGGCCAGGATCGAGGCCTGGGTCCACAAGACGCCGGCCATCGCGCAGAGGCAGCTTGCGCGGCCCGGCGTCGTCGGCATCGCGGTGCGCAGCATCGCCGAGGCGGAGGTCTTCGCCGCCGCCGGGTTCGCGGACATCCGCGTCCTGCGGCCCTTGGTGACGGCGTACTCGCGGCAGCGGGCAGATGCGCTCGGCGTTCTCCTGGAGGACGACGGCGTGCCTCTGGTCGGTGCCGATGCGCTCGACGGCGCGGTCACCGTCTCGGCGCGCATCGGCAGCGTTCCCGAACCCGGCCGCGCCATCCACGATGCGGGGCAGAAAGCCGTGGGCCGCGATTTCGGCGATCCCGAGGTCGTGGGCGGCGAGCGCTTCCGGGCTTCCGCGGGCAGCGCCGAGCACGGCATGGTGCTCTACCCCCGAACCGAGCGGCCGTTCGCCATCGGCGATTGGCTGCAGCTGCGGCCCGCCGACGCGGCGACGGTCTTCGCGCTGCACGACTTCGCCTACGGCATTCGCGACGGGGTCTTGGAAGCCGTCTGGCCGGTGTCCGCCCGGGGCGCGTTCTGATGGCGCAAGCGAGGGTCGGAATGCCGCTGCAGGCGCTGGAGACGCCCGTCCTCGTCATCGACCTCGATGCCTTGGAGCACAACATCGCGACCATCGCGAACCACTACCGCGGCAAGACCATCCGCCTGCGCCCGCACGGCAAGAACCACAAGTCGCCGCAGATTCTCGCGATGCAGATCGCGGCCGGAGGCACCGTCCATGGCGTCTGCGCGGCGAAGGTGTCGGAAGCCGAGGCGTTCGTGGACGAGGGCGCTGGGACCGTGAAGAACGTGCTAGTCGCCAACCAGGTGGTGGACGAGGCCAAGATCGAGCGCCTGGCGCGGCTCGCGCAGCGCGCCGATGTGATGGTCGCGGTGGACGATCCGGCGCAGGTGGACCGGCTGGTGCTCGGCGCCGCGGCCGTCGGCGCGACGCTCGGCGTGGTCATCGAAGTGGACACCATGATGGGACGCGGCGGCATTCGCACCGTGCGCCAGGCGCTGGCGCTGGCTCGGCACGTCGCCGCGGCGCCGGGACTGCGCCTGCGCGGCGTGATGAGCCATCAGGTGCCTCTGGCCCGGCCGCCAAGCCGCGCCCAGCGCTTCGTGGAAGGACGCCGTTTCATCGGCCGCGTCGTCGAAGCGAAGGCCGCGCTGGAAGCGGCGGGATTCCCGGTGGAAGTCGTCTCCACGGGCGAGACCTGGACCTATGATGTGGCGGCGACGGTCCCAGAGGTGACCGAGATCGAGGGCGGCAGCTACATCGTCATGGAAGTACCCTACGCCTACATGGACGAGTTCGCCTTCGCGGTGCGCGTGATGGGCCGCGTGGTGGCCCGCCCGGACGCCCGCACCGCCGTCGGCGACGTACACATCGAGGCCATCGGCGCACCGAACGGCGCGCCCACCCTTGAAGGCATGCCCGGCGTCGCTGTCGCCGCGATCGACCACTACGGCGTGGTTCTGGCGAGCGAGGACGACTTCGAGCTTGGCATCGGCGAGCCGTTCTTCCTGCTGACCCACCAGCAGGACGTCACCATGAACCGCTGGGATCGCTACGTCGGCGTGCGCGACGGCGTGGTGGAGGCGGTGCTCAAGGCCCCGGCAAGGGGGTGCGTGCATTGAACGCGAAGCTGTGGATCGCCGCCCTGGCAGTGCTCTTCGGCTGCGCGACCGCGGCGAACGGCATCACCTTGCGCGCTTCGATCGGCGCTCTGGCCGCGCCGGGGCCCCACTTCCTCTCCGGCGACAACGACCGGCCGAGCCGCTGCGACGGATTCGTGAACCCGCAGTACGCGCTGCTGCCCGGTTGCACGGACCCGGACCGCGGCGCCGGCGCGGTGGACGACTGGCAGAACAGCTTCGATCGCGCTCTGGGCATGGACGCGCAGCTCGGGCTCGGCATGGGCTTCCGGGAGCGCTGGACCTTGGAGCTCGAGTACGCCCGCGCCAGCACGGGTTACGACCAGACGTCGCTCATCGAAGACCCCTCCGGCGTACCCTTCACCGACATCTTCGGCGCCGAGCTGCCTACTGCCGAAGAACGCATCGGCGACGCGGCCATGGACGCCGCCTTCGCCAACGTCCGGCTGCGCCTGGACAGCCGCGCCACGCTGACGCCCTACGTGGGGATCGGCCTCGGCGTCGCCCGCATGAGCATCGACTACAACGTGCGCTGGGCCCGCGCCACGGATCCGGCGCTCATGGCGTCCGCGACAGGCCTGCCGAACGAGCCGGAAGTGCGCCGCAACCTCGCCGGCACGGTCACGCGGGACGCTGCCACCCTGAGCGACACGGTCTTCGGCGTCCAGGCCCTCGCCGGCTTCGAGCGGCCGATCAGCGATCGCCTGTCCTTCGTCTTGGAGGCCCGCTACCGGCACCTGCGGACGTTCACCGCCAGCGACAGCTACGACGCGCTGCGCAGCCACTCGTCGAATCTGCGCCCGGACGGCAGCGAACCCGTCGCGTACCGCATCGCCACGGATGATCTGGGCGGACTGTCACTCAGTGCGGGATTCATCTTTCGCCTGGGCAATGCGAGCGCTCGGTAGCCAGCCCTACCGTGTCACCGTGTCCGCGACGCCCAGTGAGTTAGGATCGAGCCATTCTGAGGAGCGAAACCCGATGATCTTGAAGTCCATTCGGCACCGTACCGCACCGTTGCTGGCCCTGTTGGCCCTCGCCCTCGCCCCTGTTGGCGCGCTCGCCGAGGCCCTGCCGACGGCGACTCCCGCCGAGGTCGGCATGGACGCCGACGAGCTCGGCAAGCTGAACGGCGCGATGCAGCAGATGGTCGATGCGGGCGAGATCGCCGGCGCGGTCACGCTCGTCGCGCGGCACGGCAAGGTCGTCCACTTCGAAGCTGTCGGCAGGCAGGACATCCAAGCGGATGTTCCCATGGCGACAGACACGATCTTTCGCATCTACTCCATGACCAAACCCGTCGCGGGCGTCGCGCTGATGACGTTCTTCGACGAGGGGCGGTTCGAACTCGACGACGCGGTCTCCAAGTTCATCCCGGAGTTCAAGGGCCTCAAGGTGGCGGTGGCGGATGGTGCCGATGGCCAGCCGCAGGTCGCTGCTGCCGATCACGAGATGACGATCCGAGAACTCGTCAGCCACACCGGCGGGCTGACCTACGGCTTCTTCTCGCGCTCGCAAGTGGACACGCTCTACGTTCAGGCGGATGTTCTCGCCCGGGATTCCACGCTCAAGGAGATGGTGGGCAAGCTCGGCGCGATTCCGCTGCGCCAGCAGCCCGGCAGCCAGTGGCACTACAGCATCGCCGTGGACGTGCAGGGCTACCTGGTCGAGGTGCTCGCCGGGAAGCCGTTCGACGCAGTGCTTGAAGAGCGCATCTTCAGCCCCTTGCGCATGGTCGACACCGCGTTCTGGGTGGAGGAGGCGAAGGCGCCGCGTTTCGCCGCGCTCTACGACTCGGCACCCGCGGGCGGCCTCGTCCAGCGGCCGTTCGGCGAATACCTGAGCAAGCCGAAGCTTCTTTCCGGCGGCGGCGGACTCGTCTCCACGGCCACGGACTACGCCCGGTTCTGTCAGATGCTGTTGAACGGCGGCGAGTTGGACGGCGCCCGCATCCTTGAAGCCGAAACCGTGGAGCTCATGCACGCGAACCAGCTACCGGACAACATCCCCGCCATCGACCCGATGATCGGCGCCCCCGGCAATACGTTCGGAATCGACTTCGCCATCGTCGAACAGCCGGATGGCGAGACCGATCACGCACTCGCCAAGGGCGAGTACTGGTGGTACGGCATCGCCGGCACCTGGTTCGGCGTCAATCCGGTTCAGGATCTTTTCGCCATCGGCATGATCCAGAACTTCGGCTTCCCCGTCGGCCGCAAGGCCAGAGTTCTGGGCAAGCGGATCGTCTACGACGCCATCGCCGACATGCGCGAGTAGACATCGGGCTGGTTCGGCTATGCTGTTCCGCGTCTACGCGAGGATGCTGCCGTGAGCGATTTCCCGACCCGCTTCGATACGCCCGAGGCCGCCTACCGCGGCTTCTTCCGGGCCGACAGTGCGCAGAATGCCCCAGCGTGGGCCGCGGTGATGTGCTATCCGCATGTGCGCGTCTCCGCTGCCGGACGAACGCCGTGGTACGACACCGCCGAGGACTACGCCGCCAGGGCCGATTGGACGGCCCGCATCGCTACCGGTTGGGTTCGCTCGGAAGGCGTCGAACCGCAGCGCCTGCACGAATCCGCCGGGCCGCCGTGGAAGGTGCATCTCGTCGGCGGCTGGACGCGCTTCAATGCCGCGGATCAACCCATCCTCTCCAATCGCGTCACCTACATTCTCACCAAGCCTGGCGACTCGTGGGGAATCCAAGCGCGCTTCGGCGTCGACTCGTTCGGCGATGACGACCCCGAGGCGGCTGCGGCCGCCACTGCCACCGTGCGGCGGCTCGCGGATGCGCATGTCGCTGGCGATTTCGCGACGTGTGCCGAACTGGTGCGCTTGCCGCTGATCGTCGTCGGCGTTGGCGCAGTGCAGCGCATAGCGACCGCCCCAGAACTGACGGCGCACTTGAAGGAGACCGCGCACTTGGCGGCCGCGACCGACATCCGCGCCGTGCAAGTAGGCCATTCCGGCGCCGTTGTCGCGACGGCCCGAGAGGGCGGCAGCGCGGCCTTGATCCTCGGCAAGCAAGAGGACGGCTGGAAAGTCGCAGGCATCTCGCGCATCCCAAGCTGACGTGGCGCTGCTTGGCCGAGACCAGATTCACAGCTTCGACCGCGACGGCTACCTGATCCTGCGCGAGTTCTTCGACACAGCGGAAGTGGCCGAGCTGCGAAGCGCAACCGCCGACGTGCTGCGCGGGGCGAAGCGGGGCATGAAGGGCGTCGGCTTCGACCCCTGGACCACCCAACCCGGCGATGCGTTGAATCCGAACCGCGTCTACTACTACAACGATCTCTTCCTCGCCCACTCGCGACTCGATTCGCACATGCGAGACCCGCGCCTTGCCACGGTTTTCTGCGAACTCTACGACAACGACATCGACGCCTATCAATCCGCGACCGTCGTCAAGCCCGCCATGATGAACTTCGACTTCCAGGGGTGGCACCAGGACGCGCCCGACTACACGCCGCTGTCGAACTACAAGCTCTCGTCCGCGCTGACCTATCTCGGCCTCGGCGAAATGGGGCCGGACACTGGCGGCACATCGCTGGTCCCCGGCAGCCACCGCGACGGACTGTTCGAGCGCGGCTACATCGAAGTGCCAGGCTGGCCGGTGAAGAAGCGCATCATCGTGGGCTTCGAGAAGTACGAACCGCGCGTCGTCACTCCCCGGTTCCACCCCGGCGACGTGCTCATCTTCCACCCGTGCCTGATGCACCGTGCGAATTCCAACTACACCGCGAAAAGCAAGATCGGCCTCATCAACGCCTACCGAGCCTTGAACTGCATCGATATCGAAGACCGCAACACCTTCAAGGCGGACAAGATCCCGATTACCCGCGCAAGGCGAGTGTTGAGGCGGACGGGCCAAGGCGATCCTGCGGTCTGACGCCTCAGGTCCCGCGCACCTGCCAATCGGGCCGGATGCGGACCGTGCAGCGGACATGGTGCTGGTCTACCTCGAAGGCAGGTTCCGGCTGATTGTTGTCGCGCAGCTCTCTGCGCGCCAGGGGGATGCCGACGCCGTAGCGTTGCACCAAGCCGCTGACGCGCATGGCGTCCGCGAGGTTCGGGTTGCGGTAGTCCGCCAGCCCGGGCTGGCCGAAGTTGGCCTCTGATACCTCCCCGTAGGGCCCCCCGGGACTGATGATCTCCAGGCGATCTGCGAACCAACTGACGTGGATCGGAGCGTGCGTGCCTTCGTATGCACGGTGCATGATGCCGTTGCGCACCAGCTCCTGCAGCGCCCGAAGCGGATACGTAGGACGGCGCGTCTCGGTGCTGCCGGCACCGATTTCCACCGAAGTGCGGATGTAGGCGCTCAGCACGGAGTCGAGATCGCGGACCGCATCGGCCAGCGGCGCATCGAAACGGTGCGCGTCCAGAACATGGGAGTCGCGTTCTTCACCTTGGAAACGGATGAACTGGACATAGGCGCCGGCTAGGAAATCCGTCGGTTTCCGGCTCAAGACGAGGATGCCGAGAACGGTCGGCACAGGATCGTCTGCGCTCGCGATCATCTTGGTCGCCGCAAGGCGCTCTTCGACGGTGCGGTCATTCGCGGCAAGCGCCTCTGGATCGAACGCGCGCGGCAAGTAGAGGAACTGGAAGCGCGCCAAGTCCAAGTCGTCGAGCGCGGCGCCGCGCATCGGCTGGGCATCGAACGGCTCGTCATGGTAGCGCCGCTTCTCGTTGAGGATGCGTTCGTCCTGCGCCGTGGCCAACGCCCGGGACGGACCCACGCGAATCCAGATTCGACCGCGATGCCGAACCGGCGGCGAATCCGCAGGGGTTACCGTGACCACGGCAACGTCCTGACCGTGCAGGGTGTGCTTCGCCACGGTCATGGTCGGCGGGGGGAGGATGTTGCCGTCGGAGCGGCATTGGGCCAGCTTCAGCAGCAACGCGTCGTTGATCTCGAGGCCGCTCGCCGAGCCGTCGTCGCGCACGCCGACGAACACCACGCCCGGGCGGGCGTGCCCCGGCAGGTCGTTCGAGAACGCGCAGATAGCCTGCCGCACCGCGTCCGGTGCCTCGCCTACGAAGGTCGCCTCCCGCTCTATCAGGTCGGACTCCGGGGCGACCATCATCGCGGCCAGTTCGGCCTCGGAGTAGGGCGACATCGAGCTGTGCTTTCCTCAAACCAGCGCTTGATACACCAGCCGCTGGAAGTCTTCCTGATAGGTATTGTTCGGCATCGTGCCGTGCGACATCACCTGTGTGAGGCACACGCCTAGCAGTTCCTCGGCGGGGTCCCCGAAGTACGTCGTACCCGCCGCGCCGCCCCAGCCGTAGGTGCCGACTGAACGGATCAAGGGGAACCGATCTCGGCCATGGTATTGCGCGACCCCGAGGCCCCAGTGGAACCCAGGGCCGGTCATCGGAATCACCATGTCGCCCGTATGGTTGCCGATCATCAGGTCCACCGTCTTGCGGCCGAGGAGACGAACGCCGTCGAGTTCGCCGCCGTTCAGCAGCATCTGGCCGAAACGGGCGTAGTCCCCAGCGGTGGAGAGCACCCCGCCCATGTCGCCGCCGGCGGCGAACTCGCGCTGCGGCCCGACGGTCTTCTCGCTGGTCGCGGCCTTGTCGATGGCCGCCAAGCGCATCTCGCCATCCACTGCGCGGGGAACGTAGCTCGCGCCGAACCGATCAAGCGCTCCCTCCTTCAGGTAGAAGGCCGTATCGTCCATGCCGAGCGGCTCGAAGATGGCCTCGCGGAAGAGCGCGTCCAGACGCTGGCCGCTGGCCTCTTCGAGCACCGCGCTCAGCAGCCGATAGCCCAGGTGGTAGCCGAAGCGCTCGCCGGGATGCGCCACCAGCGGAAGCTCTGCCTGGGCCCGGACGCGCTCGCGGTTGCTGTTTTCCGGCACGGTGAGCATGTTGGCGTCGCGCTGCACCCAGCCGAGCGTCTCCAGCGCCTCGCGGTACTGCTGGCGATAGAAGTTCGGCATGGTCGTCGGGTCCTGCAGGCCGGTGGTGTTGGTCAGGCAGTCGCGGACGGTGATGCCGCGCTTCGCGGGAATCGTCAGCATCGGCTCGCGCGCGTGGCGAACGCGCTGCTCGGCGTACTCCGGCAAGAACTTGGACACCGGATCGTCCGGGGTCAGCAGCCCGCGTTCGTACAGGATGAGCGTCGCGACCCCGGCGATGGGCTTGGTGTTGGACCACATGCGGAACAGCGTGCCCATCCCGGCCGGCGCGTCCTCATCAAAATCGAGCACGCCGCAGGCATGGTGATGAACGAGCCGGCCGCGCCGCGCGACCAGGGTGACGAGGTTGGGCACCCGGCCATCGTCCACGAAGGCTTGCATGGCGGGGCCGATGCGGGCTAGGCGTTGGGGATCGAAACCGAGGTCGGCCGGATCGCCGACGGGCAGTGGGGAGTAGGTCATGCGGTCCTCGCTGAGGTGGGAAGACGGCCATTATGGCGCTTGACGGGGCTGTCGGCCAAGGGCACGCTGACCGTTCCACGCCGACTTGACACACGAATGCCCGACTCGCTCCAGACCGTCCTCGAACAGCTCGACCAGTGCCGCCACCTGCCCGCGTACCGACTCGAGCAGCATGTAGATGTCCTGTTCGGCTTGACGCTGCCGCTGGTGCTCTCGTCGCGTTACGGCATGCTGGCGGACCATCTCCACGTCGTACCCGAGTTTCTATCCGAAAAGGCACTCTGGGGTTGAAGGGCAAGCCGAACCTGTCCTTCAACGTGGACTTCTCCGTCTGGCACAAGAGCGGCCAGGTGTTCCTCGTTGAACTGAAGACGGACATGCGTTCCATCGACCCTGAGCAGCTATCGAATATGATCAAGATAAGAAGGCGTCCTTTCGGCGACTTCATCGACGGCGTCCGTACCATCGCAAATGCTCCGAGTCCCCAAGCCAAGAAGTACGCACATCTACTCTGGCAGTTGCACAAGGTCGACGCGGTGTCTGTTCCTCCGTGCTTCAAGAGAAAGCGAATGGAGCATAGAGCTCCCGGACTCATTCGCGCACTACTTGCATCGGTGGCAAAGCGATCCCGGTGTGATGAGCCCTTGGCTCAAGAGCGACCCTGACTGATCGCGAGACTTCGGCTGCTGCGGTGTCCCCACGAACGCCCTACGTCGGCCTTTCCAAGTCCCGCTTCCTAAGCGGCGCCCAGTGCCATCTGCGGCTCTGGTACGACACCCACAATCGCGACCTCGCGCCACCTGTTGACGACGTCGGGCAGTTCGTCTTCGATACCGGCCACGAAGTCGGCGAGTTGGCCTGCCAGCGTTACCCCGGTGGCCACCTGATCGAACAGGACTTCCGCCACTTCGACGAAGCCATCGCCGAAACCCGGCGCCTCCTCGACGCGGACCAAGTCCCGGCCTTGTTCGAGGCCGCATTCGAGCACCGCGGCGTGGTTGCCCGCGCCGATGTGCTGGAGCGGCTTCCCGATGGTGGCTGGCGCATGATCGAGGTGAAATCGACAACGCGCGTCAAGGAGGTCTTCCTGCTGGACGTCGCCATCCAGCTCTGGGTGCTGCGCGGGGCCGGCGTCGACGTCCGGGACGCCTGCGTGCTCACCCTCGACAACCGCTTCGTGCGAACCGCCGAACCGCCCGACCCGAACGCGCTGTTCCGGCTGCACACCGTTCTCGACGACGCCGAGGCCATGCTGGAGGAGGTCGATCAGGATGTCCGAACCATGGTCGCCATGCTGAGCGCGGACGCCCCGCCGATGATCGAGACCGGCGAACACTGCCACCAGCCGTATCAGTGCCCGTACTTCGCCCATTGCTCCCGCAACGCCCCGCAACCGGATCACGGGCTTCACGAACTGCCGAGGCTTTCCGCGGCCAAACGCGACGAACTCGAAAAGCGCGGCATCATCGAAGTGCGCGATGTTCCGCCGAGTTTCCCCATGTCCTTCCGGCAGCATCTGGTGCGGCGGGCCGTAACGGCCAACGCACGGATCATCCGCGGCGACCTCGCCGCTACGCTGGGCGCCATCGAGCAGCCGGTGCGCCACCTCGACTTCGAGACCTTCGCGCCGGCGATTCCGCGCTTCGTCGGCACGAAGCCCTACCAAGGCATCCCGTTCCTGTTCTCCGTCCACGCCGAGCGCCCCGGCCGCAAGCCGCGGCACGAGGACTATCTGCACGAGGGTGACGACGACCCGCGCCCGATGCTCGCCGAGCGATTGACCGAAGCCTTGGGCAAGCACGGTTCCATCTGCGTCTATTCCCGCTTCGAGCGCCGCGTCATCCAAGGACTGATCGAGACAGTGCCGGAACATGGCGCGGCGCTGCGACCGATCATCGAGCGGCTCGTCGACCTGCTGGCCATCGTCAGAAGGCACGTCTATCACCCGCTCTTCCGCGGTTCGTACTCGCTCAAGGCCGTGCTTCCTGCGCTGACCGGCAAGTCCTACGAAGACTTGGCGATCACCGACGGCCAACTGGCAGCGGTTCGCTACGCCACGGCGCTCGGACTCGGCAGCACGTCGGAGCGGCAACAGGTATTCGACGATCTGCGCGCCTATTGCGCCAGAGACACGCTGGCGACGCTGGAACTCAAGGCGGCGTTGCGCGCATCCGTCGCAGACCGGCCCTGAAAATCTATGCAGGGTGAGGCGTCCCCTATACTGCCCCACGATGAGCCTTGAATATCAGCAGGTTAGCCATCGCTACGGTTCCCGTCGGGACGCCGAGCCGGTGCTCCGAGAGGTGTACCTGGAGGCGCGCGCCGGGGAGATCACCTGTCTGCTCGGCCCGTCCGGCAGCGGCAAGAGCACGCTGCTGCGCTTGGCCGCCGGCCTCGAACGCTTGCAGACCGGCAGCATCCTGCTCGACGGCGACCTGCTGGCGCAGCCGGGCCGAGAGCCGCCGCCGGAGGCGCGCCCGGTGGGCTTGGTCTTCCAGGATCATGTGCTGTTTCCGCATCGCACGGTGCGGCAGAACGTCGAATACGGGCTGCGCGAGTTGCCGGCCCGCGACCGCAAGTCCGTTGCCGCAGCGCATCTCGAAGCGGTCGGACTGGCCGATTTCGCCGATCGTTACCCCGACACGCTGTCCGGCGGCCAGCAGCAGCGCGTCGCCTTGGCGCGCGCCCTCGCCCCGGCACCGCGCGTGATGCTGCTCGACGAGCCGTTCGCCAACGTCGATGCGACATTGCGCCGGTCGCTGCGCGAAGACGCCCGTCGCGCCCTGCGCGACGCCGGCAGCATCGCGCTGGTGGTGACGCACGATCCCGATGAAGCGCTGGCGCTCGCGGACCGCATCGCCGTGCTGGACGGCGGGCGCGTCGTGCAAGCCGACACGCCTGAAGGGATCTGGCGCCGGCCCGCGGATCGGGCCGTCGCGGAACTGTTCGGCCAAGCGCAGAGCATCAAGGGGACGGTGGAACGTGGCGGCGTCGCGACCGCCTTCGGCACGGTTCGCCTGGACGACGAGACGGGCTTGGTCTCCGGCCAGGCGGTTGACGTGGTGATCCGTCCGGCCGCGGTAAGGCTCGAACCTGCCGAGTCCGGCGCCCGCGTGCAGGATATTCGCTTCCTCGGCGACGGCTACCTAGTGCTGGCAGAAGCGGATGGCGATCTGCTGCATGTGGCAGCCCAGGACTTGGGCGACCTGCGCATGGGCGGCCGCGTCGAAGCCAGTTTCCACCGCAGCGGGACATTCGTATACACTCGCAAATGACATCCATTCGCAACTGGACTCTTCATGCGCCGATTCCTCCTCCTGCCCCTCGCTCTTCTGTGCGGCGTCGCCGCCGCCGAAGAGGTGGTGAACGTCTACACGGCCCGGCACTACGACACGGACCTCGCGCTCTACGACCGCTTCACCGAGCAGACCGGCATCAAGGTCAACCGCATCCAGGGCGGCAGCGATGGGCTGATGGAGCGCATCAGGAACGAAGCCGAGTTCAGCCCGGCGGACCTGCTCATCACCGTGGATGCCGGGCGCCTCTGGCGGGCCAAGGAGCAGGGCGTCTTCCAGCCCATCGAATCCGAGGTGCTGAGCGAGCGCATCCCGGCCCACCTGCGCGACCCGGGCGGGCACTGGTTCGGCCTCTCCAAGCGGGCGCGCATCATCGTCTACAACAAGGCGGCGGGATTGCCGGGCGGCATCGCCCGCTACGAGGACCTGGCCGCTGAGAGCCTGCGCGGCAAGGTCTGCATGCGTTCCTCCGGCAACATCTACAACCTTTCGCTGCTCGCATCCTTGATCGAGCACCACGGCGAAGGCGCGGCCGAGGCGTGGGCCAAAGGCGTGGTGGCGAACTTCCATCGCGACCCCCAGGGCAACGACACGGCGCAGCTTCGGGCGGTGGCGGCCGGCGAGTGCGGAGTCAGCATCGCCAACACCTACTACATCGGCCGCCTGCTCGGCGCAGAGGACGAAGCGGACCGGGCCGTCGTCGCGGCGCTCGGCGTCCTTTTCCCGAATCAGGATGATCGCGGGGCGCACGTCAACGTCAGCGGCGCCGGCGTCACCCGCCACGCGCCGAACCGCGCCAACGCCATCGCCTTCCTGGAATACCTGACCGGTGAGTTCGCGCAGCGACTGTTCGCCGAAGGCAACAACGAATATCCGGTCGTGGGCCCCACCACCGGCCCCATCGCCGAACTCGGCGCGTTCAAGGAGGATGAAGTGAACTCCGCTGTGCTTGGTGCGAACCAAGCGCTGGCGGTGATGGTCTTCGACCGGGCCGGATGGCGATGATGCGCCGTTCGGCAGCGCTTTGCCTCGCCGGTGCGCTGGTGCCTGTCGGCTGCGCGCCCAGCGGGGGACGCACTGGCACCGCCCGTTGAGGATGTTCGCCCGCAAGCGACGCTCGACCAAGCGAACTATCTGCTGCACCTCTGCTTTGATGCGGGGTCACCTTTGGTCGGCAATGCGATTTGCGATGCCCGCGATGCCTCGAGCACCCCACCCATCCGCGGCCCATCAGCGTCGTCGACGGCCAAACCACGAACGCCCATGAATACCAGGACGCCTACGGCTTCACCCGAGTGGCACTGGATTGGGCGCGGCAGCGGGCACCAGCCGAAGCCGCATTCAACGGCATGGTACGGCGCATCGAAGCCCTTGAAGACATGTGGCCAGCGCTTGTGCCGCCGCCCGAAGTGTGACGCGCCTATACGGTGCCGCAGCGGAGACGGAGATCGCAGCCCTTCCCCTTGGCGGCTGGCGCGGCCATCTGTGGATTGCCGCTGCCCGCCTCTTGCTTCATGCTTCGCGCCGACTCGAACCGGAGCCTTCGGATGCAAGACAATATCGGCGCTTGGCTCACCAAGCGCGCGTTTCTCACCCCTGACCGGGAAGCCTACGTGGATGGCGACGGTCGCGAGCGGCTGACCTTCGCCGAGCTCAATGCTTCCTGCAACCGGGTCGCCAATGCCTTCGCCGCAGCCGGGGTGGGCAAGGGCGACCGGGTGGCGCTGCTGCTCATGAACAGTTCCGAGTTCGTCGAGGCGTTCTTCGCGCTGGCCAAGATCGGCGCCGTCGTCGTGCCCCTCAACTGGCGGCTGGTGGCGGACGAGCTGGAGTTCATCTTGAAAGATAGCGGCGCGACGCGCCTCGTCTTCGACGACGACTTCGCCGACACGGTGGCCGAGCTGCACGGCCGCGGCGACAAGACCGACGTCGAGCACTGGCTGCATGTGGGCGGCGACGCGGCGGACGCGGGCCGTACCCGCGCTTTTGCCGCGGACTACCGCGCCTTCCGCGACGCGGCGAACGACGTCGAACCGACCATCCGCACGGCCTCCGACGACATGCTCTACATCATGTACACCTCCGGCACGACGGGCCTGCCGAAAGGCGTGGTGCATACCCACGACACCTGCATTTGGGGCTGCATCACCATCGCCGCCACCACCTATTTCCAAGACCGCGACCGCTTCCTCTCGCCCTTGCCGATGTTCCACGTCGGGGCCCTGACGCCGCTTACCCTGAACGTCTATCGCGGCGTCACCAGCATCGTCATGCGCAGCTTCGATCCCGTGCGCGCCTGGGAACTGGTGGACTCGGAGAAGGTGACCATCGGCCTCGCCGTTCCCGCCATGTTGAACTTCATGCTGCAAGTGCCGAACCTGGAACGCTTCGACATTTCGCAGTGGCGCTGGTGCCTTTCCGGCGCGGCGCCGGTGCCGGAGGCGCTGATCGAAGCCTGCGCCGAGATCGGCATCGAAGTCCATCAGATCTACGGCCTCACCGAATCGTGCGGGCCGGCGGCGCTGATCGATGCCGAGAACGCCCTGAAGCGCATCGGTTCCACCGGCAAGGCGTTCTTCCACACCGACGTGCGCATCGCCGCGCCGGACGGCAGCGACTGCCCGCCGAATGTCCCCGGCGAGGTGCTGGTGGCCGGCCCGCACATCATGCGCGAATACTGGAACCGGCCGGAAGCGACGGCCGAGACCCTGGTGGACGGCTGGCTGCACACCGGCGACGTGGCGCGCATGGACGAAGACGGCTTCATCTACATCGAGGACCGCATCAAGGACATGGTGATCTCCGGCGGCGAAAACGTCTATCCGGCGGAGATCGAGAAGGTGCTGCAAGAGCATCCCGGCATTCGCGAAGCCGGCGTGATCGGCCAGCCGAGCGAGCGCTGGGGCGAATCCCCCTTCGCGGTGGTGGTGAGGGCGGAGGAGGCCGTGACGGAAGCCGACGTGCTGGACTTCTGCCGCGACAAGCTGGCCGGCTACAAGCAGCCGAAGGGGGTGGCGTTCGTGGACCTCCTGCCGCGCAACCCCAGCGGGAAGATCCTGAAGCGCGTCCTGCGCGAGCAGTTTCCGGGGCCGGCGCCGGTCTAGCGCACTCGATGGAACTCGCCGAGCTGGAACGCCGCCTGGGGCCGTTCTGCGCCGCGAAGTACGGTGGCCCGGTGCGCGTCTTCGACGTGCATGCGATGCCGGGGCACGCGGGCTTTTCCTACGGCTTCAGCGTCGAGGCGGGGGGCGAGGCGGAGAGGCGCATCGAGTCGTGGTTCATCCGCCTGCCGCCGCCCAACGTCAACTGGCGAGGCACGGCCGACGTGCTGCGCCAAGTCGCCGCGCTCGGCGCTTTGGATGGGACGGCCGTGCCGCACTGTCGCGTACGCTGGTCGGGTGCCGACCTCAAGTGGTTCGGCTGCCCCTACTTCGTGGTTCCGAAGCTGGGCGGCGACGTATTGCGCGTCGGCCCCGGCGAGTGGGCGGGCGACCTTCCGGACGATCAATACCAGGACATGGGACGCCAAGTGATGACTGCGCTGGCCAGCATCCACAAGGTCGATCCCGACAAGGCGCCCTATCTGGGCGAACCCGTGCCATTCAACGAGGATGTGGAACGCTGGGACCGCTTCCTTGATCGGGCCGCGGATCCCGACGGCTTGAAGCGCGCGCCGCAGTGCCGCCGCCGACTGCTGGAGACGCTGCCGGAGGATGCGCCGGTGGGCATCTTCCACGGCGACTTCCAAACCTCGAACCTGTTCTTCGACGCGGGTGCCGCGCCGACGCCCAAGCTGCTTGCGGTGATCGACTGGGAGCTCACCGGCATCGGCGCGACGCTGAACGACGTGGGCTGGATCTGCACGTTCAGCGACCGCGAAGCGTGGGCCAAGCCGTCAGCCGGGGCCAGCGAGCGGCCGATGTTCCTGGATCCACAGACGCTGATGGCGCTCTACGTCGAGGCGTACGGCGAAGCGCTGCCGGACCTCAACTGGTTCCGTGCCTTGGCGGCCTACAAGTTCGCCATCATCACCGGCTTCAACCTGAGCCTGCACCGACGCGGCAAGCGAATCGACCCAAGCTGGGAGATGACGGCGCTCTCCATGCCCCCGCTGATCGACCGGGCGCTGGAACTGTTGGGGTAGGAGACCCTAGGCAGGCGGATCCGTCGGTGCCGTTCCTGCCGAGTCCTCCGTGCCGAGCAGCTCTCGGAGCGTCTGGCGGACGGCATCTCTGGACTTGGCGACATCCTGCCTAGCCAGTTCTCTCATCCTTTCGCGAACGGCGACCACCTCCGGGTCCAAGTCCCGAAACCGGGACCGCCACGGAAAATGCGACTGGGAGTTTTCCTGGGCAGGTGGTGGCATGAATCCTCCTTGCGGGCAACGGACTAGCGGTGGTTCAGCGCTGGATCGAAGTAACGCTTGCGCTTGATCCAGATAAGGCCATCCCCCTTGGAGATGACCGCCACATCGACGGGCCCGGCGACGGTCTCGGACTGCAACGAGACCCTTCGCTTCAACGCCGTCAGGTTCACGAGTGCCTCCGCAAGTTCCGCGAGTTCCTCCTTCGGGAGATGGCGGACCGCCTCCATCACCGGCTCAATGAAGTCCCGTATACGCTCATCGAACGCACCGGTCAAGTATTGCTCCGCTTGGACCAGCGCGACTCTGCGCAGCGTGTCCTCCTTTTCTGCCACGGCGCTCGCACCACTCGCTTTGAGCAACTCCATCGCGAGGTCAAACGACGCGGCCGCCACGGCCGACCGAACGTAGTCTAGGAATGCTGGATCCACCCCTTCCATGAAGCGAGCCACCATGTCCCCTTGTGCGAACGGGATGATCATCGCGTGCGGCCCAGGACGGCCGATGTCTACGCTGCGACCGGAGGAGTACTTCACGCGACCACCGACACAGCCGTCGGTGACAATCTCAACTAGCGATGGGAAAACCTCGTCTTCGCCGAATCCCGCGACTACTACGCCGGAGTGTCCTTCGGAGAGACTCGCACTCTGCACCGCCTCCGCCGCCAATGCGTGGAGCTCGGCCTTGGCTGCAACGGCTACATTGGGAGGGAAAGCACCGTCGATGCAGGAGTCCACCATCGGCTCGTACGCTTTTCGCAGCCGCTTAAGGTTGACTCCCTTGAGTGCTTCGGACGGGCCCGCTGCTCTGAATGCCGCCATCTCTTGCTCTATGGCGACCTTGAGTCGCGTCGCATCCGCCGTGGCCACGCCACGGCGGATGACCTTCTCGAACGCAGCGCTCACGATCCGCCCAACGTTGAAGGCTTCCTGCTCAGCCGTGTAGAACGGCGGCTTGCCCACGAATTCGATGAAAGCGGTCAGGTACTCGCGAACAGTTGCGTACGATCTTGAGCCGCACGACCGGCGGAACATCTTGACCACCGTCTCCCATGGCACGCCCATGAACTCGGCGTTGTTGTAGACCATGAGCCCGACCGGGTGATGCTTGCTGAGCGCGAACAGCTTGTGGGCCGGGTATGTCTTGCCAGGCCCCAGCGTTGCTGCGCTGTCCGCCGCCAGCGCGACGGCGGTCTTGTTCAGCACGGCGACCTCAGCGGTCATTCCAAGGATCCTCCAAGGGCGACGGCCCGGCCTTGCTGCGGCCCGCTTGTCGGTACTCCGCAGCATCGCCAGCCACCACGGTGGCAAGTGGGACGGGGTGGGGACGGGCGAAGCCTACCACGCTCCCGGTGGAGCCGCAGCGTCTCCTTCGGCCCGTTGATCTTCGTGCAGGTCAGGGCAAGCGAAACGGCTCTCGCTCGTTGTTGACGCTCGGTTCAAGAGGGATCTTCCCTCGCCAGTCTGCCAAGGTCTCTGCATCCAAGCCCGGCACGGCGGCGGCGACGGCATCGTCGAGACGCTGGCGGATCGGGTCTTCGGCCATCTGGGGCAACGGCGCGAGACGGTGGCCCGCCAGCTCGTCGAACGCGGTCGCCAGAGAGGCCAGATCGCACGCATCGGTCGGTACCGGCAACGAGCGCAAGCCATCGAGGCTGAAGTTCGGGTAGGTGAGCTGCTTCTGCCGGATGTTCAGATAGGCCACGATTCCGGGCGTGGCATTGAGCCAAGCACACCACGCCTTGCATGCCTGCTTCCGGTGCCGAGACTGGGGCACGACAGGGATGAAGGCCGAGCCGAGAGCGGGTTCATCGGCGTATACCGCTGGCGTACGGGTCAGATTCAAGCGGAGTCGGTTGGCGAGCAGCAGGTGGCCCCGCTTGGCCCAGAGCATGGCCGCATAGTCCTGGCGCCCGGGCTTCGGCACCAGGAACGTGTCGGCCGTCGTGCGCATGGTGGTCTGGCGTTCGCTTTGGTTCCGCCACAGCGCTCGCATGTCTGGCGACTGCCGCTGCTTCGCCTGCTTGAAGGCATCGCGCACGCGCTGGCCACCCGGTTCTACTGCGGCAAGCGTTCCAAGCTGCGCTACCGCGGCTAGGTCGGTGAGCATGTCGTAGGCGTCGGCGAGGCTTTGGTCGTAGAAGCAGGCGGCGTTCCACGGTTTTCCTCGCAGTTGGTCAAGCGTCCGCGTCGCCAAGTTGCCGTAGTTGCTAAGCCCCGTGAGGTCGCCGGCCATGGCGCTCTGAATCGCCTCGGCCAGCACGCGCGCGCCGCTAGCGGTGGCGGGGTTGTCGGCCAGTGAAACGAACGTCGTTGGCCCTGCCTCGGCGTCCCCGCTCGGCCGCCGGGCGACGATCAGCGATTCGTGGATGTTGGTGTTCTCGGAGAAGTAGATGCGCCGGTTGTCGTGGCTCGTCACCACAAGCTCGAGGTTGAATCTGGCCGGGTCCGTGAGCAGATCCCGCTCGCCTTTGCCGCTTGCGCTGGTGCAAGCAGTGAATGGTTCCACCAGCGCGAGCGTGCCTTCCGTGCCCAGCAGCAAGTCGGCGATCGGCGCAAAGAAGGTGCGCACCGATGTCTGATCGATGGCTGCGCGGCGCCCATGGTCCCGGACATTGCTCGCCAATTCCACTTCGTGGCGTTGCACGAGACGCCGGTGTTCGGGCGCCAGAGAACGATTGCGGATGTCGTTCCGGGTGAACGGCGGGTTCATGATGACGAGGTCGCAGCGGCCAAGGAGATCGGGCGTTTCGGTCGCGTAGCCGGTTGACGTGGCCCGCCGCTGGCTCGTCTCCGGCGTCATGGTGGGCATGTAGACGGCTTCGTTGACCAGGATGTCCAGCGAGCCAGCGCGGACTTTTCGATCAGCATCGACCCCGTGCTTCATGTTGTAGAGGTTCATGCGGTTGTAGTCGATGCGCGGGGCACTCAGCGTCAGCATCGAGGCCGCGAGATGTATTGCATGGCGGTTGATGTCGAAACCATGCAGAACATCCTCGACCAGACCGAGGTGCAGCGCCTCCAGGTCGGTTCGAGCGCCGCGATAGCGGGCTTCGAGCGTGCGCGCCGCGGCCATCAGCAAGGTGCCGGTGCCGCAGGCCGGATCGCAGATCTTGAGGTCCGTGAGGCGGCTGGCGTCGGACCAATCGTCAAGCCAATGCGTCGGCATGGCCAGTTCCGCCAGCAGTACCGACGCCGCGGTACTGGTGTAGAAGGAGCCATCGTACCGCGCGGTGTCCAGTAGGCGATGGTAGAGCGGTCCGGCGTGGTCGAGCTGCAAGCCCCGCATCCGGCCGGCGCATTCCAAGACCGCGGTCAAAAGGGGCCGGAGCACGCCTTCTTCAGTGCGATGCTCGGTTGCCAGGTTGTCCAGCACGGCAAGCGCCGGATCCACCACGGGAGCGTAGTCCACGGCGCGGATGCGCTTCCAGTTGTCGAGCAGCGCAAGCTGCTTGCTGGAGGCCGCTTGCAGGATGTCTATGAGCGACTCCAGCCCTGGGACGAGTCTTTCGCGGCGCAGCCGGTGCTGCAGCAGCGCCATGTTCGCTATCAGCAGGCAGGCAATGCGCGCCGGACGCGGATCCATCGGCTGATTGCCCCTTGGCTCCCAAGGCAATTGCAGAGTCTCGGCGAGTTCTTCGCCGGTGGTTTCGTCGATGTGGTCGCTGGCGGCGACGATGGCGTCGCCGAGCGTTCGCGTAATGGCGCCGGTGTCGCTCGCTTGGGCATCGCTCGCGAGCCGTGCGAGGTCCTTGGCGCCGCCGATGATCCAAGGCGATGTCGGGCCGCTGCGGTCTACCTGGACCATGTGCAAGTCTTGCGTGGCTTGCATTCTCTGAAGGGGCGACTGGGGCGCGGAATCCGCCAACTCCCGCGGGTAGCAGACCGCGACCGCGCCCCAACAGTCGGGCTGGTCCAGCCATCGCTGAGCGTCCTGAACCGCGGCACGTTGCTGTCTCTCGTCGTGGCCGATCTTGCACTCGACCGCCGTATAGTAGCCACCCGCGCCGCGGCTGCGAACCTGAATGTCGCAGCGCTTGGCACCGGTGCGAGCGCGGGTCTCTTCCGGCGTCGCGGTCAGGTCCGGGTGCGCCGCCAACGCCTCGGCCAAGGCGGCGTTGAGCGCGTTTTCTTGGATGGGCATCTCTGCTTGCCTGCTTGCCTACTTGAGGAACTCCCTGCCGCGGAAGGGAATGCTGTTTGGTCTGCCGGCCCACTGGAAACCGGTGTCCACCCGCACGGTTCCGAAGCGGATGTTGTAGGTCAGCGACACGCCGAGGGGCTTCGTGTTCTCGATGGTGCTCTCGTTGAACTCGAACCCGGCGAGCCTCGATAGAGCCATCGTCGGGAACTGGCCCAGCGTCTCCGTTGCCTTGCGGATCTGCCGCGTGGCCGAATTCGGGTCGGAGAGGTAGTAGGTGTTGCCTTCGCGCAGGTCCATGGGCAACTGCAAGAGCACGTTGGCGCCGCGCTTGGACATGTCGACAAAGAGGGTCGCGGTCGGCGGGTAGCGGATCTCGTACGGATGCGAGATGAGCTGGATGTTGAACTTTTGCATGAGGACATCGTCGGCGTTCGCGTAGTGGTCGATGCCGGACTCGGAAGCGCGAATGATGCCTCCTGCCTCTGCTCGTTGTGCGCTCTTCGCTGTCAGTACCTCGTGGAACGTACTGAGAGGCAGATCGTACACCGGCTCGTAGCGCACGCCCAGAACGTCGTACATCATCAGCGGATGCGTGGCCAGGCAGCCCTGTTCTTCCCACCGTTCCAGCGCATCGGTGCTCAGCCGGTCTTGCCACCCCGGATGCTGCGTCTCGAACGTACGCAATTCGCCAGAGGAGTATTCCTCATGGGCCTGAGTCGGCGTCCCCAGACATGCCGCCACCGAAAGCAGTGCCAAAGTCCTCACGATCGCAAACCCTGGAAGTTCCCCGGACGGCTCAGCACGTCGCAGCTGTGTCGGATGCGGCCGCGCCCAGCGCCTTGCGGAACACCCGGTTGAGCCGACGCCGCAGTTCTTCCGATCGGAGCAAGTCGGGGCGCCCTAGGCCGGAGAAGGCATCGCCGTGGCGGTCGATCTCCGTCTCGATGAAGCGGGTGAGTTCCGGGATCGGTTCGCCTGTGCCGAGCTCTGTTGTCGCACGCTTGGCCGCCAGCAGTCGGTCGATGCCCGGTTTGACGTCCGTCGGCGCTACGGCAGCCACGAGACGCTCGAACTCAACCGGGGGGACGCCCAGCCCTTGTTCGATGTGCCGAATCGCCAGCAGCGGGCGCAGCACGTAGAGGTATTTCTTCAGCCGCACCTGCCCGCCGAGCAGATAATCCCGGACATTGCGGCGGGCCATGTGGCTGTAGTGGTAGCAGAGCGCCTTGGCGTTGAAGTGCTCGCGCACCAGCTCGCGCATGTCGGCGGCGAAGTCGTCGCGCTCGATGTAGCGCAGCGGGCTGTTCAGCCACTCGATCAGCGCACCGTTGGTGCGGGTGAAAAGGTAGAGCGCCTTGCGGACGTCCCAGCCGCTGAGGTCGATGTCATCGACGATGGGCTTTTCGATCACGTCGCGCCGCCGCTCGATGTCGAACGTCAGGTACCAGTCGACGGGACGCGCGTAGATGAAGCGAACGTCGTAGTCCGAATCCGGCGACGCGAATCCCCACGCCCGGCTGCCGGACTCGCAGGCGTACAGGACCGTAACGTCCTGCTCGGTCTCGATCGCCGATAGGCGAGCCATGATCTCCGTGCGAATGGCGGGAGGAACCGCGTCTCCCGCGGCCTCTGTGATCGGTGCAGCCATCGCGGTCATGCGCCGAGGATCCAGCCCAGTCCGAAGAAGCTCAGCACCAGCCAGAGCAGCCCCCGCTTGGCCGCCCGCTCCTCCTTGTCGACTTCTCGGCGCTGCTGCTCGTCCCGCTCGTCCAACCAGTCCAAGACGCTCGTCAGTTGGGCCGTGGCATCCGGCACCAGCCGGATGGAGAACTCGACCCGCCCCTCGGCGACGAGGCCTCGCTTCTTCGCCGCCGCGATCGGGTCATCGACAAAGGCGATGATGTCGTTGAGCCAAGTCTCCACCTGCCGCAGCAATCGGCGATAGACATCGCCGAGCAGCAGCACGCCCGCACCGTCTCCGGCTTCCGCTCTCGTGCGGCGCAGGCGATCGTAACCGTCCAGGATGCGCTCGATGTGGACTTCGAGCCGGGAGACGGCGCGCCAGACGTCCGCGTCGGCTGCATCGGGAGCAGCCACGCGCGCGACCTCCCCGTTTACCTCGTCGGTCAACGCCCGCAAGTCCCTCTGCACCCGGTCCAGCTGGTCTTGAACGAACAGGACGGCGTCCGGGCAATGCGTTGATCGCATCGGCGCGTCTGCCAAGCGAGCGGCCAGCCTGCGCGAGACGGGGCGCAGTGCATCGCCCAAGACCACGACGGAACGCGGCAGAATCTCGGACTCGGCCATGTGCGGGCCCCGCCGGTGCAACGCCGCCATGATCCAACACCACGCAGAGCGGGGCAAGACGGGCCAAAAGGCCCAACGCACTGGCCGACGCCTTGACAAGCCCGCAGCGTTGCCGGAACTTTGCGGCAATCTGACGAACGGAACGCCGCCGTGACTGCCGACCCCGTATTGCGACTGCGCCAGATCTGCCTGGTGGCCAAGGACCTCGAGTGGACTTCCAGCGTGCTCAGCGCCGCGTTCGACGCCCCGGTGGTGTTCCGGGATCCGCGCATGGCCGCGGGCGGGAATCTCACCAATACGCACATCCGCCTAGGCGATTCGTTCCTGGAGACCGTCTGCCCCACGGACCTCGCCTGGCAGCGCTCGACCACGCAAACCCGGCTGCTCGAACGCAACGGCGATTGCGGCTACATGGCCATCGTGCAGGTGCCGGACATCGCCGTGGCGTCGCGCTCCATGGCCGCGCAGGGCGATGGCATCGGGATCGTCTCAGGGGATTGGAATGTCTGTCCGGGCGAGCCGGGCTCGGGCCTCGCGGGCGTCGAGGCCGGGCGCTACGTGCTCGGCGAATCGCTCCCCAAGAAACCAGGCACGGTGTCCGGCGTGAACGTGCAGTTCCACCCCAAGGACTTCGGCACGCTGGCGGAGATCCAGGAGAATTGGCCTGGCCACGGCGACTTCCCGCGCAACAAGGGCGCGTACTTTCCCGCCGGGAACACTTGGCAGAACGGCGTCGACGCCCGCCCCCACGGCGGCGTCACCACCGGCTTCGCCGCGGTGGAAATCGCGCCGCGAGGCGTCGAACCGGAGGAGATGTGCCGACGCTGGATGCGCGGCCTCGGCGCCGACTGTTCCATCGACTCGCAGGCGCCCGCAACGCTGCACTTGGCCGGAGGCCAGACGATGCGCTTCGTCGAACCACGACCCGGCGGCAGGACGGGCGTCGTGGGTGTCGATCTATGGGCCGCGCCGGGCACAGCGAAGAAGTTCGAGATGATCGACATATGCGGCGTGACTTGGACGCTCGTCGACCCTCCTGCGGCGTGACCACGGCACCACGACGGTAACTGCCGCGTGACCAACCGCCTGCACGCGCCCCAGAGTAGGCCCGACGCTTCGCTTCCGCCGCGGGTCGGGGTCGCCGCCGGCCCTGGCATCGAGACCACGGCCAACTTCGCCCATTCCCGCCACCGCGGCTTTCGCGTGCCGAACCGCTACTCCGCCGCAAGCCCGGAAGACCTCGAGACGCTCGGCACCAGCGAACGCATTCTCGTCCGCAACGCCCGCCTCCTGGATCCCGCGCCGACGCTGGACAGCCACGGCTTCCAGCTCGCGTCGTGGCCGACCGCCCTGGATCTCTTCGACACGGACATCGTGCGCGGCCCCTTCTTCGAGGAATGCCGGGAGCTCCTGCGCCGCGTCACCGGTTGCTTCGACGTGCGCGGCGGCGGCCACGAATACCGCAACGGCTTCGGCGGCAGAACCGGCGCCGAGGGCGTCAAGCCGACGCCGAACGGCAGCGGCGGCGCTTACGCGCAGGGCATCCACTCGGACATGTGCGCAGCCGTCGAGGATCGCTTCGAGCGCATCGTGCCGGACCAAAGGCACTTCGAGAGCATCAACATCTGGCGCAGCGCGAAACCGGAAACGGTGCGCATGATGCCGCTGGCGGTGTGCGACATGCGCTCCGTGAAGCCGTCCGACATCGTCTTCGGCGACGGCCAGAACACCGGCAACATCAAGCAGTACACCAAGGTCGTGGACCAGCGCCTGATCCACGGCCCGCACCAGCGCTGGTACTACTTCCCGGACATGACGGCGGACGAAGTGCTCCTTTTCCGTCAGTACGACACGCGCCAAGAGGCGCTCAACCTGCGCACGGTGTTCCACACCGCGGTGGCGGACCCCGGCACGCCGCCGGACGCGCCCATGCGGTACACCATCGAAGTGCGGATGCAGGCGATCTACGGCAAGGAGACGGACAAGCCCGGCCGAGTTGCCCGCTTCAAGGCCCAGATTCCGACGCGCTATGCGGACGGCCGCCCCAGCGACTGGTGGAGCGGCCCCATCGAAGGCTACGTGCCGCCGCCCGAAGCCGACTGATGGCTGCGTCTCGCGTGGTGCGACGACCAGGCAGGTCTACTGCGCAGCGCGTCCCGCGGACACGTCCTCCGCATCGCCGGCGTCCGGGTAGGCCGGTGCGTACTGCGCGTACAGGTAGGCGCCGATCCGCTCGATGCGCTCGCGCTCGTCGTCCTCCAGCGGCCCGCGCTCCATGGCGGCGATGGCCTCGTCCATCTGCGCGGCGCTCGCCGGGCCGCATAGCACCATGTCCACGGCGCTGTGCGAGAGCGAGTAGCGGTAGCAATCCCGGGCGCTCACCGGTTCTTCGCCCGGCGGCATCTTCTCCGGGTCCACGAGGTGCCCCCAGCGCGTCGCCGTGTACGTGCAGATGGCTGGGCGCAGGCTGTGCGGGACAAACGGAAAGACGTCCTTCTCCGCGCCCCGATGCACGCCGTTGTAGCGCAGCATCAAGAGCTCGTAGGGGCACTTGCCTTCCTGATACTTGGCCAGCAGTTCCGGCAGGAACGGCCGGTTGTGGCTGGAGAGCGACATGAAGCGCACCAAGCCCCGTTCCTTCAGCCGCTCGAAGACCTCCACGTAGGCATCCCCGGGGTCGCTCGCCCGGTTGCCGAGCAGGAGGAAGTCCACGTCGTCGATGCCGCCGCTCTTGAGCGCCTCTTCCACCTCGCCCTCGATGGTGCTCGGATCGTTGGAGTACGACTGGATGGTGAGGATCAGGTCGTCGCGGTGCTGCTTGGCCAAGTTGACGATGGCGCGGGCGAAGGACGGCTGCCGCACCGTGCCCCAGTAGAGGTAGTTGATGCCGCGATGGAAGGCGTCCTCGATCGCCTCCGTCGGCGCATCGAAGGTGGAGCCGATGCCGAGCCGGCTCGACTTCAGCCCCGTGCGCCCCAACTCGCGCCGCTGTAGGAATTCGCTCATGTTCGGCCCTCCCGCCGCTTAACTCCCCGTCGCGCCAAGACCATATACCGAAAGCCCGGCGCTTTGCGCGTATGATGCCGCGCCAACGGGAACTTGCGCGGACGACCCGTTGATGGCGCGACGGATAGCGATAGCGAACCAGAAAGGCGGCGTGGGCAAGACCACCACCAGCGTCAACCTCGCCGCCGGATTGGCCGCCGCCGGGGCCAAGACGCTCTTGGTGGACCTCGATCCGCAGGGCAATGCCACCATGGGCGCCGGGGTGGACAAGAACGCGCTCGATGGCAGCGCCCAGGAATGGCTGGCCGAAGGCGCGCCGTTCGATGCGGTTGCCGTCGAGGGCGCCGGCGGCTTCACCCTCGTTCCCGCCAACGGCGACCTCACCGCCGCGGAAGTGGCACTGCTGTCGGCGAGCAACCGCTCCAGGCGCCTGCGCCGGCGCCTCGACGAGGCGGACGGCGCGTTCGACTTCACGCTGATCGACTGCCCGCCGTCCCTCAACGTGCTGACGTTGAACGCCCTCATGGCCGCGCATGGCGTGCTGATCCCCATGCAGTGCGAGTACTACCCGCTCGAAGGCATCTCCGCCCTGCTGCTCACCATCCGCGGCGTGCGCCAGCGCGGCAACCCGGCGCTCGCCATAGAGGGCATCGTGCGCACCATGTACGACCCGCGCAACCGCCTGACGCGCGATGTCTCCCGGCAGCTCTTGAAGCACTTCGGCGAGCAGGTCTACCGCACCGTCATCCCGCGCAACGTCAAGCTCGCGGAAGCGCCGAGCCACGGCCTGCCGGCGCTGCTCTACGACCCGCAGTGCAGCGGCGCCAAGGCGTATCGGGCGCTTGCCGCCGAGGTCGCGAGGCGCGCCGCGAAGGCCAACGGCGCGGCCCGATGAGCAAGCGCCGCAGCGGCCTCGGCAAGGGCCTCGACGCGCTGCTCCCGGACGACGAGCCGGCGCCAGCGCAGCAAACGCGCGGCCCGTCCAGCATCCCCATCGACCTCCTGTTCCGCAGCCCGTTCCAGCCGCGCCGCAGCATCCGCGAGGAAGGCATCGACGAACTCGCGGACTCCATCCGTTCCCAGGGCGTGATCGAGCCGATCGTCGTCCGGCCGCGGGCCGCGGGAGGGTACGAAATCATCGCCGGCGAACGCCGCTGGCGCGCCGCGCAGCGCGCCGAGCTCGACGAAGTGCCGGCGGTGGTGCGCGACGCGAACGACAGAGAGGCGCTAGCCATCGCCCTCATCGAGAACGTCCAGCGCGAAGACCTGGGCCCGCTGGAGGAAGCCCAAGCGCTCAAGCGGCTGCTGGAGGAGTTCGCTTTCACCCACGAAGCGCTGGCGACCGCGGTCGGTAAGTCCCGCACCGCGGTGACGAACCTGCTGCGGCTGCTCAATCTCGCGCCACCGGTGCGCGAACTGCTGGACGCCGGCGAACTGGAAATGGGCCACGCCCGCGCGCTCCTGCCGCTGCCGGAAGGCGATCAGCAGATCATCGCCCAGCGCGTGGTCGCCGGCGGACTGTCCGTGCGCCAAACGGAAGCGCTCGTCAAGCGGACGCTCGAAGGCGAGCAGCCCGCCCCGCCCCGGCCGCCGGATGCCGACACGCGGCGCTTGGAGCGCGCTCTCAGTGAGCGCTTCGGCGCCCCCACCTCGGTCGCAAGCGCGAAAGGCGGGGCAGGCCGCATCACCATCCGCTACGCGAACCTGGACGAACTCGACGGCCTGCTGGAACGGCTTGGTCTAGAGGTCTAGGCGAGTTCCTTGCGGCGACTCGATCAAAAGCGCTGGCGTTCTCCCACCAGACGCTCTCAAGGCATCTAGCGCAGCCGGACCCAGTGAGTCTTGACGTCTTCCAAGCCGTCGATTGCGCTCAACTTGGCTGGGACTACAGCGATGTCGGAGCGCTCGACGAGGGTGGAACCGGTGGCCTCCATGTACGCCTCGTGGAAGAGTTGGGAGCAGATCACTGCGCGTTCCGTGGGGCGCAGCGAGAGAGCACAAAGCGTCTGGCATTCAATGGACGGAGGAACGTACGGAGTATTGAACCGTAGGAGTATGGCTGCGAGAGGCGCATCAACGCTCTGATCGCGAGCCGGAAACGTCGAGAGTCGTCGAGAGCGCTGTCTCGCCGAACGCGCAGTCGCGTGTGTGATCTATGGTCTCGACGGCAGGGTGGTAGCGCACGCCTCCCGGCCGCGCTTCGCACAGATACCGGTCCCCGATGTAGACCGCAGCATGGTGCCAGCGTGCATCTTCCTCGGCGTAGTTCAGCTTGCTTTGCGTGGTCGCGATCTGCCGCTGAAGCCGTGTCGGGCGCGATGTAGCGAACAGCAGTAGGTCCCCGGGTAGCCAGTCGTCGAAGTCCGGAACGTAGCCGAACTGGCGTACTGTCGCCGGGAGAGTGTGCGGTTGGGATTTGCTGGGGCAGCGCGCCGACGCTACGTCAGCGGGATCAAGAACCTGCTGCTGCGGCATTGGCAACCCGGGCGGAGGCCACCCGGCCATTTCCATCGCTCTGAAGGAGCACCTCCGTGCCGATCTTCAGGCCGACGTCGCGGAGCGGCTGCCCCGCATAGCCCGACAGCTTGTCGAGCGTGAACGCGACGCGCCGGTGTTCGTTGGTGGTGACTTGGCACAGGCCGAAGTCATTGATGTGGATGACCCTTCCCTTGGTCTCGCTCATCTTCCGAGTCTTACGGGTACGACACGACAGAGCGTAGCACGCGGGAGGCGCAGGATGCCACGCCACCCAACAGAGAACCTGCACGCTCGCGTAGCGGCGGCGTGGTCCCCGCGCCAGTTCCTCACACCACGTACACCGCGATCCGGTGGCAGGCGTTGTTCTGGTAGCCCTTGGGGTTCCAGCCGGGGGCGACCATGGGCTGCGCCCGGCGCTCGGCGTCCACGGCCGACGCCCACACTTCGTAGTAGCCGCGCTGGCGGAAGCGCAGGCGGTAGTCCCAGTTCTGCCAGGCGCCGACGTTGGCGGGCGGGCCGAGTCTGGCGCGGCGCCAAGAGCGGCCGAAGTCCGTGGAGATGCGCACGCGGTCCACGGTGGTGTCGCCGGCCCAGGCGTGGCCGTGCAGGTTCAGGCTTTGCCGCAGCGGATGGCGGATGCCCGTTTGCGGATGGGTGATGAGCGACTTCACCGGCATGGCGCCGATGATGCACATGTTCTCGTCCGGCACCTCCGAACCGGGGGCTACCGGCTCGCAGGGCACCCGGTAGGACTGGCCGCCCATCTTCGGACCGTCGTGGACGACGTTGCGGATCGAGATGCGGCGCAGCCACTTGCCGGAAGTCGCGCCCGGCCAGCCGCCGAAGACCAGACGCAGCGGGAAGCCGTTCATCGTGTGCAGCGGTCGGCCGTTCATGCCCCAGGCGATCATGGCATCGTCCTGCAGGGCCTTCTGCACCGGCACGCCGCGCGAGATCGGCGGATTCCCGGCGTCGTCCCAGTCGGCGCCCCAATACGCGACGTACACGGCGTCCTTGGCAACGCCGCAGTCTTCGAGCACATCGCGCAGCAGCACGCCGTCCCAACTCGGGCAGCCGACGGCGCCGAGGGTCCATTGATTGCCCGGCACGGGCGGCAGGTAGCTAGCGCGACCGTTGCCAGCGCATTCCAATACGAGCTGGCGGCTGATGTTGTCGAACCGCCGCTTGAGGTCGTGTATGGCATAGCTCTGCGGGCGGATGACCGATTCGCCATCGACGGTCACGGTCCACGGGATGGCGATGAAGGCTTCTGGCGCGTGGCCGTTGTTGCGGATGAACAGCCGTTCGGTAGGCGTCACGTCGTCGTTCAAGAGATGCGGCGGCGTCTCGGCGTTGAGCGGCCGCTCGCTCAGCACGACGAGGCCGTCCTTGCCTTCGATGCGAAACGTTCGTCCGCCTTCCGCGAGCGGCGCGGGGATCAGCCCGGGCGGCATGTGCTGGGCATGGACGATCTTCGCGCCGAGCACCGCGGACATCGCGCCGAGGCCGGACAGGAAGCCGCGTCGCGTACCCGGCACGGCGCACCTGCCCCAGAGCTGCCGATCCGCTCGCTCCGGATCCCCGGAGTAGATTTCGTGGATGCCTCGTTCGCGCTTCACGCCAGTCTCCCGCGCTCTAGCCGCATCTTACCCGCCGCGCCGCGGTGCGCTACAGTTTCCGGTGCTCGACCACGGAGAACGCAGGAGTGACGAAAGCGCACCGAGACACGAACGGTCGCGAGACCGCCTTGAGCCGCGACGATGGCCTGTTGGACGATGCCGCGATGCAGGGCTTCATTCGCGACGGCTACCTCAGCCTGCGCTCGCAACTGCCGCGCGAGTTCCACGAGCGCATGTTCGAGGCGCTCGACGAGCTCGACGAAGGCGGCCCGCGCGGCCACAACAACCTATTACCGTGCGTGCCGGAGCTCACCCGAATGCTCGACGAGCCGGCGATCCGCGGCGCCCTGACGTCCATCCTCGGGCCACGCTACTACCTGCACTTCCATCGCCACGACCACTTCAGCTTCCTGAACGCCGCGCAGCCGCTGCACAAGGACGGCGACAACCACTCGCACTACGCCGTGGACGGCCTGCGGCGGATGCACCGCACGCGCTACGCGATGCTCTTCTACTACCCCCAGGACACGCCGCTCGAGAAAGGGCCCACCGGCATCGTGCCGGGCAGCCAATACGTGCCGCGCCGCGCCGTGGAGGCGGGACGCGCGAAACTCAACGAGTTCAATCAGCGGGCCCGCAAGGAGGCGGCCGCCAAGTTCGGCGGCGACCTGATCCGCAGCGACGAGGCGCGCCGCTGGCATCGCGAGCGGCTGGAACAGTTCCGCAAGGAGAACCCGGAGACGTTCGCGGCCCTAGAGCGGCTCGACGAGCCCTGGGAAGAGGCCAAGATTCCGCTGCTCGGCGACATCGGCACCGCGACCATCGTGCATTTCGACATCGTCCACGGACGCCACAGCGCGAATGTCACCGACGTGCCGCGGCACATGGTGAAGTTCCTGTTCACGCGGGATCGGGACCCGGCCGGCGCGTCTTGGCGGCATGGCGGCTCGCCTTGGCCGCAGGACGACGACGGGCCGCTGGCGCCGCTCTGGCGTTCGATGTGGGACTGGCATAGGGGCGCGGCACCCGGCCCGGTGGTCGTCGGCCACGCGGCGCGCGAGTTGGAGAGCGAGGATGATCGGGTGGCGCTCGGTGCCGCGTACGCGCTCGGCATGTCCGCTGCCGCCGGCGGCGCGGGGTTGGACACGCTGCTCGATGCATTCCTCAGCGCGGACACGGGGCTGAGGAACATCGCCGCGTACGGTCTCGTCGCCGCCGGGGAGCCCGCCGCGTCACGTCTCGATGCGTTGATCGACGACGCTGATGCGCAGCTGGCCGTGCGGGCGCTGGACGTCATCGGCGACATCGGCCCGCTGGCGAGGGCAGCGCTGCCGACCGTCTGCGGTGCTATGCGCCACGACGATCCCAATGTGCGCCGCTACGCCGTGGAAGCCCTCGGCACGCTGAGCCAGGGACAGCCGCTCGACGCCGCCAAGCTGCTGTCGGCGCTGCGCGACGAAGACGCCCTGGTGCGCCGCAACGCAGCGACGGCCGCGGCGCGCCTCGCGCCGGACCTGATCGAGCCGGACACGCTGGTGTCCGATCTCGCGGACAATCTCTACTTCTGGCACCACCATGTGCGCGGCTGGGCGATCGAGGCGTTGCAACGCCTCGGCACGCAGCAGGCCACGCGCGCGGCGCTGCACTATCTGATGGCGGCGCGCTGGGATCCGGTGCCGAAATCCGGGGACACGCCGCCGGGCGCCCGTGCGCCGCGACGCGCGGTTCGCGAGGAGGCGGCGCGATGAAGCTTGGCGTCAGTCATCAGCGCCCGTCCGACCTCGTTGATGATCGGTTTCGCTATCTGCGCACCATGGGCGTGGAGGCGATGGAAGTGCGCCTCCTGAGCGACGAGGCCACTCTCGAGACGCTGCGCGACATCCAGCGCCGGGTCGCCGCGGCCGGCTTCGATCTGCACGAGGTGATGCTCGACGACCTCTATTCCAGCCCGGCGTTGACGCTGGCGACGCCCGAACGGGATGCCGCCATCGAGCGTTTCGCCGGGTTCGTCGAGGATTTGGGCCGCTTGGGCATCCGCCACACCACCTACGCCTGGCACACCGGCGGCGCCTACCAGACCGGCACCACCGAGTCGCGGGGCGCCACCACGCGGCTGTTCCGCGCCGAGGACGCGGCTCGCCTGCCCGATGCCTACGACCGCACGTACACCGATGAGGACATGTGGCGCAACTACCGCCACTTCCTGGAACGTGTGCTGCCGGTCGCGCGGGATGCCGGGGTGCGCCTGCAACTGCATCCCAACGACCCGCCGATGGACCATCAGGGCGTCGCCCGCATCTTCCGCAGCACGGATGCGTTCCGCACGGCGATCGGGCTGGCCGGCGGCGACACGCACGCCGGCATCCTGTTCTGCGTCGGCACCTGGTCCGAGATGCCCGGCGCGGACGGCGAGGGCGAGGACATCGGCGCGGCGATCCGCGAGTTCGGCGCGTCAGGCCATATCCATCAGATCCACTTTCGCAACATCTCCGGCCCGCTACGCCGGGATGCGGCCACGGGCGCCGCGGCAGGCGGCTTCCACGAAACGTTCCCGGACAACGGCTACGTGGACCTCGTGGCGATCATGCGCGCGCTGCGCGAAGTCGGCTTCGACGGCATGGTGGTGCCGGACCACGTGCCGGGCGAGGGGCGAATCGAGGAGGCCTACACGTTCGGCTACATCCGGGCGCTCATGCAGGCCGTTCGCTGAAGGCCGCGCGCAACCAATGACCGGGGCAAATGGCGGCGGCGATCTCTCGGCGGCCACGGGCCGAGTCGCCAGCGCCTTGCGCGACTTCATCCGCCTCGAGTCGGCGGGCGGGATCCTGCTGCTCGGCTCTGTCGCGCTGGCGATGCTCGCGGCCAACACCCCGCTGGCGACGCTCTACGCGGCATTGCTCGACACCACCGTTGCCGTGCAGGTGGGCGCGCTCGCCGTCACGAAGCCCTTGCTGCTGTGGGTGAACGACGGACTAATGGCGGTGTTCTTCTTCCTCATTGGCCTGGAGATCAAGCGCGAATTCATCGAAGGCGAGCTGTCGTCGCCGGCGCGCATCGCCCTGCCCGCGGTCGGCGCACTCGGCGGCATGGTCGTGCCCGCCGCCATCTACGCGGCCCTGAACTGGCACGACCCCGTGGCGCTCGATGGCTGGGGCATTCCGGTTGCCACGGACATCGCGTTCGCATTGGCGCTCCTGACGGCGTTCGGGCGGCGGGTGCCGTTGGCGCTCAAGGTCTTTCTGCTGACTTTGGCGATTTTCGACGACCTTGCCGCCATCGCCATCATCGCGGTGTTCTACTCCGACGACCTCTCGGCGGGCGCCTTGCTGACCGCAGCCGGGCTGCTGGGCGTCGGCGTGGCGCTCAACCGGCTCGGCGTGGCCCGCGTTTCGGCCTACGTGCTGATCGGCGTCGCGTGCTGGCTCGCGGTGCTGAAATCGGGCGTGCATGCGACGCTGGCCGGCGTCCTCATTGCCCTGTGCGTACCCGCTGCCAAGAGCGCCGAGAGATCGCCGTTGCGCGCATTGGAGCGGGACCTGCACGCGCCGGTTGCATTCGCCATCCTGCCGATTTTCGCTTTCTGCAACGCGGGCCTCTCGCTCGGCGGACTGCGGATCGACGATCTGCTGGATCCGGTGGCGCTAGGCGTCGGACTCGGTCTGTTCGTCGGTAAGCCGCTCGGCATCACCGCTTTCGTGGCACTTGCCGTGCTGCTGCGCTTGGCGAAGCTCCCGGCAGGGATCACCTGGACGCAGATCCTCGCCGTGGGCTTCGCCTGCGGAATCGGCTTCACCATGAGCCTGTTCATCGCCGGGCTGGCGTTCGAGCATGGCAGCGGCGACTATTTCGCGGGCGACCGGCTCGGCATTCTGATCGGGTCCTTGGCTTCCGCCATGGTCGCCGCCGGCCTGCTTCAGCTAGGCCTGCGGCGTGGCCATTCACACTCGCCGTAGCTATCCGGCCCGGCCTGCCGACTCAGCCGTCAAGCTGTGCGGCGAACTCCTCCGCGGTGTCGCAGCGCAGGACGATGTCGCCGAGCTCGGCGAATCTCTGTCGGCTGGGCGAGCCGTTCAGCTTTGCCGAAAGCAGTCGCGACGCGGCCGCGCCGAAGCGGCGGCGGGCGAGGTCCTCGAGAATCTCTCGCCGGCCCTTGTCGATGCCCTCCGCGCGACCGCGCTCCAGCCCTTGCTCGCGGCCCCGCTCGACCTTGCTCTCCCAGTCGTCTTCCCAGCGCTTGATCTTGTCCTTCAGCAGGTAGGCCATCTCTTCAACCTCCAGTCCTTCCAGATCCTCGTAGCTCGGCAGTTGCAGCGTCGAGTCCCGAAGCCCCGCGGCGGTCTCCTCCGCCCATGCCAGCATGCCGCGGCGCAGCGGCTCGTCGGCCGCCCCGTCGAATAACGCCCAGCCGGCGTGCAGATGCGCGGCCAGGTCCTCGACAGTGGCGCTGCCGGCCAACGCCGCGGCGATCTTCAGTCGGCTGCGTTCCTGCAGGGCCAGCGTCGTATGCCCGCCCGCGTCGAGCGGAATATACGCCAGCGGCTGATGGGCCGCCAAGAGCCGCGCCGCGTCGGCTGGCAGCAGTCGCAGCGCTTCGCCGCCGTCGTCGGCGGACCACCGCCCCGGACCGGTATGGATCACCAGCGCTAGGATGGCCGGGTGCTCGCCGGCGCGCACGATGCCTTGGTGGCGGTAGTGCGCGTCCATCCGCATTGCGTAGTCGCGCACCCGTGCCAGCATCTTGGCCTCGTTGCGGTCCTGGAACTCCGCCGCCAGCAGCAGGTAGAGCCGCCGCGGTCGTCGGCCACCGTCCGCCGCGCGGGGAAAGCGGCCCTTGCGAAACTTGACCCGGAACACGGCATCGCCGAAACGCTTGCTGCGGTCCTCGGCGATGTACTCGGTGGGCCGGGGATCGATGCTGTCCAGGTCCAGCATGGTCGCCAGCTCCGCCGCGCCCGCGCGCAGCGCGTCGGCGACCACGGCGCCGGTGAACAGCAGCTTGGCGGCTTCGTCCCGCTTGCGTCGCGCCATCTGGCAACCTCCATCCAATGAGCCGCCGCGCTTGGGCCGGCCGCAGTGCCGAAGGCGCCAACCTAGCGGGTCGCTAGGCGCATGTCTGCATGTCGGGCGAATGTCTTAGAAAAGTCGAGCAAATCTCCTACAGGGCCGCACCGGCCTGCAGCCGCCGAACGGGGCGGTGGCGAAGTTGTGAATTAGGCGTTGAAATGCCCGGATCGGCTCTTATAATCCGCGCCCTTCGCGACCCGGAGTACCTCTGAACGCGGCTGCCGACCGACGCGGTCCTGCATGGGCGAGACGCGGCGTGGGTGGCGGGACCGAGGCCCTGCGCGTCGTCGGTTTGCAGGCGATCGTCGCTTTCGCGGCAGCGCTGGCTGCCCTGTTCTGGGGCTTGGAATCCGGCAGGGATGCGCTGCTTGGCGGCCTTGCCATCGTGGTGCCGAACGCGTTTTTCGCGTGGGGAGCGAAGCGGCCGACGGGGCCGTCCGCAGCGGACGCGAGCGAGAGCGAAGCGCTGCTGGCGGCTGGCAGGTTTCTCGGCCGCTGGGTGGCGAAGATCGCGCTAACCGTCGCGTTCTTGGTTGCCGCCATCGTCTGGTTGGACGCGGGCGGCATGGCGTTCTTCGCCGGACTCGGCGCGGCGCTGTTGGCGCCATTGGCGTCGCCCCTGGTGGGCGGCGAGTAGGGAGGCAGGCGCGGCTGGCTAAGGGCCGCAGGCAAAGAACATCGCATGGCCGAGAGCAGCGGCGAGTACATCAAGCATCACCTCACGAACCTCACCTTCGGGCAGCAGCCCGATGGCACGTGGGGTTTCGCCACCAGCGCCGAAGAAGCCGCGGCCATGGGCTTCTGGTCCGTCAATGTCGACACGCTCGGCTGGTCGGTAGGCCTCGGCATCGTCTTCTGCCTCATCTTCTGGCTGGGCGCCCGGCGCGCCACCGCCAGCGTCCCCGGCGGCTTGCAGAACGGCATAGAGATGATCGTCGAGTTCATCGACGAGACCACATCGAGCATCTTCCAGCACAAGAACGACCTCATCGCCCCCATGGCGCTCACCATTTTCGTCTGGGTGTTCCTGATGAACCTGATGGACTTGGTGCCAGTGGACTGGATACCGGAACTCGCCATGGCGCTCGGCGTGCCGTACATGAAGATCGTGCCGTCCACGGACCCGAACGTCACGCTCGGCATGGCGCTCGCCGTTTTCCTGCTGGTCATCTACTACAGCATCGCCCGCAAGGGCATCGGCGGCTTCCTGAAGGAACTGCTCTGCCACCCCTTCGAGGCGCCGAAGGAAGGCAATCCGGCGGTGCGCTGGCTGCTTACGATCATCCTCGCCCCCGTCAACCTTATCCTCGAAGGCGTCACGCTGATTGCCAAGCCCGTGTCGCTGGGCCTCAGGCTCTTCGGCAACCTCTACGCCGGCGAGATGATCTTCATCCTCATCGCGCTGATGTACGGCGGCCTTCTCATCGGCGTCTTCGGCGCGTTCCTGCAATGGGCGTGGGCGGTGTTCCACGTCCTCATCATCACCCTGCAGGCCTTCATCTTCGCCGTGCTGACGGTGGTGTACCTCGCCCAGGCGCACGATGTGGAAGACCACTAAACCCGAACCTCAAAGGAGATAGAAACCCAATGGAGATGCAAGTTCTCTTGTACCTGGGCGCAGGCCTCATGATCGGCCTCGGCGCCGTGGGCGCGGCCATCGGCGTCGGCCTGCTCGGCGGCAAGTTCATGGAAGGCGTCGCCCGCCAGCCGGAGCTGCTGCCCACCCTGCGCACGCAGCTCTTCATCATTCTGGGCCTGGTCGACGCGGTGCCGATCATCGGCGTGGGCGTTGCCCTCTACGTGATGTTCGTGGTCGCGGGCTAGGGCGGCACCGCACGACGCCACTTCGGGAGATCAGCGCATGAACATCACGGCAACCCTCATCGGCCAGAGCATCGCGTTCTTCATCTTCGTGGTGTTCTGCTGGAAGTTCATCTGGCCTTTCCTCACGAATGCCATGCGCGAACGGCAGAAGACCATGGCCGAGGGGCTGGAGAACGCGGCCAAGGCGGCGCGCGATCTCGAGCACGCCGAGGCTCGGGCCGAGGAGGCGGTGCGCGAAGCCCGTTCCGAAGCGCGCGGGATCATCGACGACGCCCGCGCCCAGGCGGCGCAAATGATCGAGGCCGCGAAGGTCGATGCGGAGAGCGAACGGGCCCGCATTCTGGCCGCCGCGCAATCGGACGTCGCCCAGGAGATGAACCGCGCCAAGGAAACGCTGCGCGGCCAGGTCGCCGAACTCGCAGTGGCCGGGGCCGAGAAGATCCTCGAAGCGTCCATCGATCGCGACCGCCACGAAGCGCTCTTGAACCGCGTTGCCGCGGAGCTGTAGCGCATGGCAGAGATCGCAACCCTCGCCCGGCCCTACGCCAACGCGGCGTTCGACATAGCGAAGTCGAACGATCGGTTGGCGAAGTGGTCGCGGATGCTGAACCTGCTCGCCGCCACCGCGGCGACGGACGAAGCCCGGGCGCTGATCGGCTCGCCGACGCTGCCGGACGAGGCCAAGGCGCATCGCCTGAACGATGTGCTGCGCGATGAACTCGATGCCGACGGGCGCAGCTTCGTGCTGGTGCTCGGCGCCAACAAGCGCCTCGGCCTGATGCCCGAAATCGCGGCGCAGTTCGAGGCACTCAAGGCGGCGGCGGAGAAGGTGCTGGACGTGGAGATCGCCGCGGCCGTGGCGCTTTCCGCCGCGCAGCGCGAGACCTACGCCGAGGCGCTGGCGAAGCGCTTCGAGCAGGAGGTGAGCGTCACCGCGACGGTGGACGAGAGCCTCTTGGGCGGCGCCGTGATCCGCGCCGGCGATACGGTGATCGACGGCTCCGTGCGCGGTCGCCTCACGCGGCTCATCGACGCGCTGCAGCGCGCCTGAACCCACGCGCCAGAGCATCTGAACTAGCACGCTACGACTGCACGAAACGAACGGAAGGCAATCCCATGCAGCAACTGAATCCGGCGGAAATCAGCGACATCATCAAGGGTCGCATCGAACGCCTCGACGTCTCCGCCCAAGCCGCCAACGAAGGCACCATCGTCAGCGTCTCCGACGGCATCGTCCGCGTCCACGGCCTCGCCGAGGCGCAATACGGCGAGATGATCGAGTTCGCCGGCGGCGGTGCCGCCGGTGGCGGCCTGTTCGGCATGGCCTTGAACCTTGAACGCGACTCCGTGGGCTGCGTCGTTCTCGGCGATTACGAAGGTCTCTCGGAAGGCATGACCGCGCGCTGCACCAAGCGCATCCTCGAAGTGCCGGTGGGCCACGAACTGCTCGGCCGGGTGGTGAACGCGCTTGGCGAACCCATCGACGGCAAGGGCCCGCTCAACGCTTCCGGCTCCTCGCCCATCGAGAAGGTGGCGCCCGGCGTCATCGCCCGGCAATCCGTCGATCAGCCGGTGCAGATGGGCATCAAGTGCATCGACGCCATGGTGCCGATCGGGCGCGGCCAGCGCGAACTCATCATCGGCGACCGGCAGATCGGCAAGACCGCCATCGCCGTGGACGCCGTGATCAACCAGAAGGGCACCGGCATCAAGTGCATCTACGTGGCCGTCGGCCAGAAGATGTCCACCATCGCCAACATCGTGCGCACGTTCGAGGAGAGCGGCGCCATGGAACACACCATCGTGGTCGCCGCCTCCGCCTCGGAACCGGCGCCGATGCAGTACATCTCGCCGTATTCCGGCTGCGCCATGGGCGAGTTCTTCCGCGACCATGGCGAAGACGCCCTCATCATCTACGACGACCTCACCAAGCAGGCTTGGGCGTACCGGCAGATCTCGCTGCTGCTGCGCCGCCCGCCGGGCCGGGAAGCCTATCCGGGCGACGTCTTCTACCTGCACTCGCGCCTGCTCGAACGCGCCTCGCGCGTCAACGCGGAATACGTGGAGCGGGAGACGAACGGCGAAGTGAAGGGCCGGACCGGCTCGCTCACCGCGCTGCCCATCATCGAAACCCAAGCCGGCGACATGTCCGCCTTCGTGCCCACCAACGTGATCTCGATCACCGACGGGCAGATATACCTGGAACTCGACCGCTTCAACTCCGGCATCCGCCCGGCGATGAGTCCCGGCATCTCGGTTTCCCGCGTCGGCGGTTCCGCGCAGGTGCCGTTCATGAAGAAGATCTCCGGCGGCATCAAGCTCGCCCTCGCCCAATACCGGGAACTCGCGGCCTTCTCGCAGTTCGCCTCGGACCTCGACGAGGCCACCCGCCGCCAGCTCGACCACGGCGCTCGCGTCGAAGAGCTGATGAAGCAGAACCAGTACGCACCGATGTCCGTCGCGCAGATGGGCCTCGTGCTGTTCGCTGCATCGGAAGGCTATCTGGAAGACGTGCCGGTGGAGCAGGTGGGCGACTTCGAGCGCGATCTGCTCGCCTGGATGGCCGCCGAGCACGGCGAGTGGATGGACGAAATCACCCGCACTGGCGCCTACGACGACGAGATCGTGGACTACATGAAGGGCGCGCTCGACTCGTTCAAGTCGACCCACAGCTACAACTGAGAAGGCAGCGGAAGGAACGGGGGCCAAATCGTGGCGGCGGGCCAGGAACTCAAGAAGAAGATCGGCAGCGTGCAGACGACGCAGAAGAGCACGCGCGCGATGCAGATGGTGGCCGCGAGCCGGATGCGACGCACGCAGGAGCGCATGGCCGAGGGCCGGCCCTATTCGCAGCGCATCGCCGAGATGATCGGCCACCTAGCGAATGCCCGCCCGGAGTACCGCCACACGTTCATGGAATACCGCGAAGTGAAGCGCATCGGCTTCATCGTGGTCTCGACGGACAGGGGCCTGTGCGGCGGCCTCAACGTCAACCTGTTCCGGCAGCTCGTGCGCGACATGCAGGATTGGGAAGGCAAGGGCGCGGAAGTGGACCTCGCGCTGATCGGCAACAAGGCCCTGCAGTTCTTCCGCTCCGTAGGCGGCAACGTCAGCGCCTCCATCGCCGATGTGGGTGAGACGCCGGAGGTGGCGGACCTGATCGGCGGCGTCAAGGTGATGTTCGATGCGTTCGAAGAGGGCCGCATCGATCGTTTGGACATCATCAGCAACCAATTCGTCAACACCATGACGCAGCGCCCGGTGATGAAGCAGCTCCTGCCGCTGGACCCCGACGAGAGCGCGGATTTCAAGCACCGCTGGGACTACATCTACGAACCGGACGCTCGCGATCTGATCGAGGGCCTGGTGCAGCGCTACATCGAATCCCAGGTCTACCAGGCGGTAGTGGAGAACACCGCTTGCGAACAGGCGGCGCGGATGATCGCCATGAAGAACGCGACGGACAACGCCGAGGAAATCATCAACGAGCTGACGCTCTTGTACAACAACGTCCGCCAGGCAGCGATCACCCAGGAAATCGCGGAGATCGTCGGCGGTGCGGCGGCCGTGTGACGCGCATCGAGCAACCAAGACACGAGACAGAGGAATAGCCGTGGCAGAGACCAGCATTGCAACCGGCGGCGAAGTCGTTCAAGTGATCGGCGCCGTCATCGACGTGGAGTTCGACCGCGAGGCGGTGCCGAACGTATACGACGCGCTCAGGGTCACCCAAACCGGCCTGACGCTGGAGGTGCAGCAGCAGCTCGGCGACGGCGTGGTGCGCTGCATCGCCATGGGTTCCTCGGAAGGGCTCTCGCGCGGCCTCGCCGTCTCCAACACCGGCGGGCCGATTTCCGTCCCGGTGGGCGAAGAAACCCTCGGCCGCATCATGGACGTGCTCGGCGACGCCATCGACGAGAAAGGCCCCATCAACGCCCGCGAGAAGCTGCCCATCCACCGCAAGGCGCCTTCCTACGAGGACCAGAAGGGCGGCAACGAACTGCTCGAGACCGGCGTCAAGGTGATCGACCTGATGTGCCCCTTCGCGCGCGGCGGCAAGGTGGGCCTGTTCGGCGGCGCCGGCGTCGGCAAGACGGTGACCATGCTGGAACTCATCCGCAACATCGCCATCGAGCATTCCGGCCTCTCGGTATTCGCGGGCGTCGGCGAACGCACCCGCGAAGGCAACGACTTCTACTACGAGATGCAGGAGGCGGGCGTGCTCGACAAGCTCTCGCTGGTCTTCGGCCAGATGAACGAACCGCCCGGCAACCGCCTGCGCGTCGGCCTAACGGGCCTGACGCTGGCCGAGAAGTTCCGCGACGAAGGCCGCGACGTGCTGCTCTTCGTGGACAACATCTACCGCTACACGCTGGCCGGCACGGAGGTATCCGCACTCTTGGGCCGGATGCCGTCCGCAGTGGGCTACCAGCCGACCCTCGCCGAGGAGATGGGCATCCTGCAGGAACGGATCACCACCACGAAGACCGGCTCGATCACTTCGGTGCAGGCCATCTACGTACCCGCCGACGACCTCACCGACCCCTCGCCGGCCACCACCTTCGCGCACCTCGACTCCACCATCACGCTGAACCGCGCCATCACCGACCTCGGCATCTATCCGGCCGTTGACCCCTTGGACTCCACCAGCCGCCAGCTCGACCCGAACATCGTCGGCCACGACCACTACAGCGTCGCCCGCGGCTGCCAGCAGGTATTGCAGCGTTACCAGGAACTCAAGGACATCATCGCCATCCTCGGCATGGACGAACTCTCCGAAGAGGACAAGGCGCTCGTCTACCGCGCCCGCAAGATGCAGCAGTTCTTCTCCCAGGCCATGTTCGTCGCCGAACAGTTCACCGGCCAGCCCGGCGACTACGTCAGCCGCGAAGAGACGGTGCGCAGCTTCAAGGCGATTCTCGACGGCGAAGCCGACGACCTGCCGGAACAGGCGTTCTACATGGTGGGCAACATCGACGACGCCCGCAAGAAGGCCGAGACGCTCACCTAGAGGGCGTTTGCCAAGGGGGAAAACCGCCATGCCCGCCACCATGCAATGCCACATCGTGAGCGCGGAGCACGAGATCTTCTCGGGCCGCGTCGCCATGGTCTCCGCCACCGGCACCGTCGGCGAACTCGGCATCCTGCCGGGCCACGCGCCGCTCCTGACCGGCATCCGACCCGGCCCGGTGAAACTGCGCGACGAGCACGGCGACGAGGACGTCTTCTACGCCTCCGGCGGCTTCCTGGAGGTGCAGCCCGGCATCGTGACCGTGCTGGCAGACACCGCGCTGCGGGCGGACGACATCGACGAAGCCGCCGCGATCGAAGCGCGGCAGGAGGCGGAACGGGCACTCTCGGAAGCGGCCGCGGAGATGGATTACGGAAGGGTGGAAGCCCAGCTAGCCGCCGCGACGGCGCAGCAGAGAACGCTGGAGGAGCTCCGGAAGCTCCGGCGGTAGCCGCTTGCGCTCTGCGCACCGTGGGCCACAGTCTAGCCCCGGTCCCTTGGCAGCCGGGCAGTGATCACCAACCTTCGGCTCACCCGATCAAGGATGGGTAGCCCGGCATGGTGGGTTGGCGTACAACACTGCCGTCTTGCAGTGTAGCAATCCTCGTGCGATCCTTCGCGCACGGTGACGGTGAGGTCTCACGGCCTTTGGGGCGAAGTGGCAATGCGGAACATCACGCTCAGTGCGGACGAACGCACGATCGACACGGCGCGGCTACGGGCCGCCGCCGAAAAGACGACCCTCAACGCGGAGTTTCGGGAGTGGTTGGCGGCTTATGCTCGCCGCTACCAGGCTACCCGTGCGATCAGTACGGTGCGGAAACTGCAGGGCAGGTACACGACCGACGGGGTCAAGTTCACCAGGGATGAGATGAATGAGCGTTGAGAACTTTCTGGACACCAACGTCATCGTGTACATGCTGGACACGACAGACGATGCCAAGCGCTTGCGTGCCGAGCACTTGGTGAGGCGGGGCATCGAGGCAGGTACAGCCTGCATCAGCTATCAGGTCGTCCAAGAGACCTTGAACGCGGTGACGAGGCGGCTAGGCTTTTCGGCTGGCGAGGCGCGTACGTTGCTGGCGGACGTGCTTGAGCCGCTCTGGCTCGTCAATCCGAGCAGGGAGCTCTACGAGCGCGGGTTGGAGTTGCACGGCAGGTATGGGTTTAGCCTCTACGACTCGATGATTGTCGCCGGTGCCGTAGAGGCTGGCTGTGTCCGTCTCTACAGCGAGGACCTCCAACACGGCCAGCGGCTCGAGTCCCTGACCATCGAGAACCCGTTCATCAGTTGAGCCCCTCTTTCATGTCCAATAGAGCCATAGCGTTACAGCCTTTCCCTTGACAGAAATCGGCTCCGCTCGCCGAAGCTGAGGATTGCGAGTTCCTTCTTGGCGCGGGTCGCCGCCACGTAGAGCAAGGCGCGTTCGCCCGTCTCGGCGGCGGCTCGTTCGGGACCCTCTAGGGGCTTGATCGCCGCCGGCAGTGGCACCATGTTGCGGTTCGCGCTGGCGATGACCATGCGGTCGAACTCCAGGCCCTTCACGCGGTGCATCGTGGCGAGGCGGACGCCGGTGGAGGAATCGTCGGGGGCATTGGCTTCGAGGACCTCCGCCTCTACGTCCGCGGCGCGCAGTTCTTGCGCAAGGGCGTTGCGCTCGGTTCCGGTGCGAACCACTACGCAAACGCCGCGCGTCGACTCGCCAGCCTCTTGCAGCGCCGCTAGGTAGGCGACCAGCCACGCCGCCTGCTCTTCGCGGCTCTCGAAGTGCTCCACCATCGGCTCCGGGCCATCAGCTATCGACCGCACGGCCCGCTCGTCGTCCGCGCCGCCGTCCAAGTCGTCGACGGCGTGGCCAGCGAGCAGGTTCGCGGCCCAGCGGCGGGTTTGCTCCGTGGTGCGGTAGTTGAGGCGCAGTTTTCGCGCCCTGCCGCGGATCTCGATGCCGCAGCGCCTGAGCGCTACCGGCTGGTTCGAGAAGATGCGCTGGTGCGCATCGCCAACGATGAAGAGGTCGTCCTGGCCGTGTGCGGACATCGCGCGAATCAGCCGCCAGGCGGGGGCGCCGAAGTCCTGCGCTTCGTCGACGATCACGCAGCGGTACGGCGGACCCGCTTCCGCTTGACCGAGCAGCGCGGCCGCGGCGCGGTAGCAATCCGGCAGTTCCATCGCGTTCCGCTCGGCAAGTCCGGCGCGATACTCCTCGAACACTGGCCAGACCGCGGCGCGCATGGCCCGGTTCAGGCGCACGCCGCGCCCGGTTCGCGGCACGCGGAGGTACTCGTCCCGGTTCGCTACGCCGGTCTCCTGGATCACGCGCTCCCATTCGTCTTCGTAGAAGCGGCCCGGCAGGTCCGGCGCACTCGGGTGCTTTTCCATCGCGGCCTCCCACGCCTCCGCATCGCGGTCGAACACCGGGCGGAAGCGCAAGCCCTTGGCGCGCAGGAAGCCTTGCACCCAGCGGTCCAGGTTCGTCACTTCGATTCGCTGCATCTCCTCCGGCGTGCAAATCCTGCGCAGGTTGTTCTCGATGTCCGCCGCGAGATTGCGCGTGAAGGTGGTGAAGAGGATGCGTTCGCCGTCGCCGAGCTGCCCCGCCAGCCAGCGGGCGCGATGCATGGCAACCACGGTTTTGCCTGTGCCGGCGCCGCCGAGCACGCGCACCGGACCGTTCCAGTGGCGCTCCACCATGCGGCGCTGGGAGGAGTGCAGGAATACGCGCCAGCGTTCCAGGGGCGCGTTGAACATCGCCTCCAGTTCCAAGTCGTCCTTGATCGTCACGAAACGGGCGCGGGAGTCGTCGCGGCCAAGGGCGGCGGCGAAGTCGGCGGTGTCCACGGGCCCGGCGGGGGCTTCGCGGTCGCGAAGGATGTCTTCTAGCTGTCGCCCGCCATGTAGAGGAACAGCCCGTCGTAGGCTTCTGCCGGCAGTCGCCCGGCCATGGCCTCTAAGGCTTCCTCGGAGCCGGTCGCCCGCACTTCATCGAGCATCGCTTCAGGGACGCCCAGGCGCAGCAGTTCCCGTCGCCGCAAGGCGGCGAAGAGACCGGGCTTTTTCTCCGTCACCTTGGCGTCCGTCTGCGCGGTCCGCGTCAGCGGCTGGTACACCTGCAAGGCGCCCGTTTCCGCGTTGATGCTGCACGCATGGCGCGTCGCCCAGTCGTAGGCGTCGTCGTGCTTGGCCGCCCAAAGGATGATGTGGACGTTGCCCTTGGCGGGCTTGAGGACGATGGCGCGGTAGCCCCCGTCGATGCGCAGCGAGCGCATGTTCGGGTCCTTGGCGTTGCTGATGCGCTCGTAGTTGAGGCCGGATGCCGTGGATTCCCGCTCGAAGCGGGAGATCATCGAGCGGATGCCGCGTTGCTGCTGCGACGGCAGTTTTGCGAAGGCGGCAAGGAAATCGGCCGAGATCGCCATTTGCGCGTTGTTCATGCGCCGTCCTTCTTGGGCGAATTGGAAGTGAGTTCTGCGGCAAGAGTAGCAGCCAGATCGTTGGCGTCGGCCGGATGTACGCGCCAACCCGCCGCGGTGAACGGTGCGGCGGATTCCCGGGCGATGACAACGGCCACCTGTTCGTCCGGCCAAGCGAGTTCGGCTTCGGCGCTCACCCGACCGCCCGAATCCGCGAGTTCGAACCCTACTTCCGGTGCCGGGGCGCCACCGGCTGCCAACGCGCGCATCGTGCCGTGCAATCCCGGAGTCGCGAACGAAACCGCCTCCGACCATGCGGTATCGAGCGCCTCGTCCGCGGCGGGGCCGGGCATCCCGAACGCGGCGTAGTAGCCGCGCTCGGCGCCCGATGCGGTAGTCCACCAGGCACCGGGCAGGAATTGCATCATGTTGTACAGCCGCAGCGCCCCGTTCCATGCGCGGCGGCTGCCATCGCGAGCGAATACCGCGTCGTTCAAGTGCAGCGACATCGCGAGTCCGTCCGGGTCCGGATCGCGGATGGCAGCCAGCGGCAGCCCAAGCAGGAGTGCGCCGATGTCCGACGGCGCGTCCCGCCATGCGCCAGACCGAGCTAGGGCGGCGTCCGCCGGCAGATCGGCGAAAGCGTCTCGCAGCGCATCCGGCAACTCCTCAACCGACGTCGCGACTTCACTCTTGAGCGCATCGCCCTGCATCTTCGCTGGCTCGAATTGCCGCAGCAGTTCCGTGAATGCCGCCCGTTTCCACGCCAGCGGGTCGGGACTGGCCAGATAGCGCGCGAGTAGCGCCAGCGACGATTCGCCGAACGACGCACGCAGCGCGCCCGTACCCCACTTGCCGTCTAGCCCGCGCTGCAATTGCGCCATGCCGCCATCGTCTGCGCCGAGCAGATCGGCCGCTTCGCCTTCGAGGTCGTGCCACGTCAGCGACCAGACCAGATACCCCGCGCGCACCAGCGCCATGCGCTTGGCGGCATCTTCGTCCACCTTGTCGCGGTGGAACTCGTAACCGTCCGTGAACACCGCGATGGGCGGCAGCTCGTCGGATTCGCGCATGGAACGAATCAGGAAGTCCGGCCGGCTGGCAATGGCAACGCCCTCTGCCTCGCCGCAGGAAGCCTGCGCTTCCATCGCGTAGGTTCTCTCGCCGATGGCGAGGATGAAGCCCGGCTTGCCCGCCACCACATCGTCGCGCACGCGCACTGCCTCGCCGTCGACCTCGCAGCCTCCCAGCGCGGCGACGAACCGCGCTTCCAACTCGCTCTCGAGGATCGGATTCACCTTCACCGTTTCAAGCCCCGCCACCTTCTCCAAGCTCTCGGCGTGATCGAGAACGGCGTTCAGCACTTCGACCGCGGCTTCGCGGGAGATGTCGGCCATCTCGAAGCTGCGCCGATAGGCGTAGAGACAGCGGTAGCAGCCATCCTTCGCGGGATCGGCGTTGCATTCGCAGCCGATCAACGCGTCGCGGGCGCTGCGGAAGATCGCCAGCATGTCCTCCGGTTCGTTCATGATCTGCTTCAAGTAGCCGGTGCCGCCCGGCACCGTGTCGTAGAGCACGACGAACTTGAGGTACGTGTCCGATGCGAGTGCCTGCGTGGTGGTGGCTCGCAGATGATCCACGGCGCCGGCGAAGCGCTTGCGCAGACCCAATTCCAGCGCGGCAATCACGGAGGTGAGCCGCTGCTCTTCGTTCAGGCTTCCGACTGCCGGCAGCAGCATCCGCACGGCTTCGGACTCGAACTCCCGATACAGATACAGGCAGTCCAGCACTTCGCTGTCGTCGGTGCTATTGCAGGTGGACGTATGCCGCACGGCCCCGCCAAACTGCACTCCGCCGCAACGTTTGCACACGGCGAAGCCCTTGCGCGGCATCGAACGGCCGGCGAAGGACGTGGGCGCCTGCTGCTCGTCGGCGCGGCCGAAGTTCATCTCGCGGAACGTTGCGGATGACACGTACTCGAATCCGAAAGGCTGCTTCACCTGGGCCGAAGCGGCCGCTGCGAACGCCCCGTCAACGCCGCCTTTCTTGCACGCCACGGTGAGTTGGCGCGTGTAGAACAGCGGTTCGCGATCATCGCGCTCATCCATGATGCGGCTGCGTTCGTCCGTCGTGGCTGCATGCACCAGCGACAGCCGCAGCATTTGCCGGCGCTGCCCCGAGTCCGCCCAGCCGGGGTCGCCGCAGGCCGGGCAGACGGCGTGATTGTCGCCGCCGTCGATCTTCTCGCAGTAGTCGCACATGGGGCACAGGCGCCACTCCTCGATCGGGGAGACGCGCGTGTCTACGCGGCGGATCGCCACCCGCCTTCCGCCAGCATAGAACTCGTTCTCCGGCGCGAACTCCCCGAGTGCGGCTACCGCCGGACGCACGTATTCGTAGACTACCGCGTCGTCGTCTTCATCCTCCTCTGGCCGTTCCTTGAAGACCACGGAGCGCAGCGTCACGCCGGCTTGCGGGAAGGCGTAGTTCGGCAGGAGCCCCTCGTCGGTGAGAAAGCCGAACGTCTCGCGCTGGTTGATCTTGCGCACCAGCCCCCGCCACTCGCGCCGTTCCCTGTCCAACTCGGCGATGCTCTTCTTCGTCGCTTCGTCTTGGGCGCTCCTTTGCAGGGCCCGGATGCGTCGAGTGAGCATCTCCGCGTCATTGCGCAGCGACAGCCGGTCCTTCGACGCTTGCATGAGGCAATCGAGGATGGTGACGCGCAGCGACTTCTTGCCCTCCCCGCCGAGCAGATAGTCGCGCAAGTACTCGCGGGAGCTCTCGCTGAGGTCCTGGTCGCTGGCTGCGCGCTTCTCGAAAGCGGCGATGAACCGAGCCAGCAAGTCGTCCGCGTTGGCATTGACGAACTCAAGCAGCGGGTAGGGAAAGCGACCCTCTGCGCCCCGCTCCACCGCGTTCAGCACCGTGCCGACGCTATCCGGCACCGCCCCTTGGCCGACATCGCTCGCCACCCATCGATCGAAGCAGAACGCGGCGAGTTGCCGTTCCAGCACGGCCGGCGCGTTCAAGAAGATGCCGGGAGGATCGACCGCGCTGGCAAGCATTTCCAGCGGCTCCGCGTAGTAGTACAGGTCGTGCGGCTGGGCAGTGGCCACCGTCAAATTGCAGGCGTTGCCATCGCGCCGTCCGGCGCGCCCGGTGCGCTGCTGGTAGTTCACCGTTGCCGGCGGCACGGAGCAAAGAACGACGGTGGACAGATCGCCGATGTCCACGCCGAGTTCCAGCGTGGGCGTGGCGGAGAGCAGGTTCGGCTCCCAAGGTTTCGGGTCGGGCGCTGCGAAGCGCGCCTGCAACCGGTCCCGCTCCTCGCGCGAGATCAGCGCCGTGTGTTCGGCGGAGACGATGCGGTGGATGTCCGCCTCGCTGTAGAAGCGCCCTGCCCAGGTGGTCTTGCCGGGTTCGCCAACCGTGTAGCGATCACTCGATGCGAAATCCAGGCTCGGCACATCCTGCCAGAGCGCGGCCTCGCTGGCGGGCAGGATCAGCGGTCGCGAATGGTTGCCTGCTCTCATCACCGCGACGTCCCGGGTGACGCGCAATCGCTTCGGGGCCAGCGCCCAGACCTCCGTCTTGCGTGCGGCGAGTTTGGCGATGAGGCCGGCATCCAACAGCGCACCCATCACGGCAAGCAGGACATCTGCCGTATCCTGACGCTGGAGCAACGGGTTGACCTCGCCGAGCACCTTCATCGTCCAGTCCCGGTACCAGGATGGTCCGGCGAGCGCCTCGATGCCTTGCTCCTCGCTGATCGGCGCTGGAAACACCGGCAGCGCCGAGCGCGGTCCGAATCGCTGCATGGCGGGGTCGTTTCGCATCGCGAATGGGTTGCCGCCGCTGCGGAGGTAACCTTGCAGTACCGGATTCTCGACCGCCCCGCGCTCCCTCATGCGGCGCAGAACGCCCAGCACGAGGCTCCGGGCATGGATTTCCTCGATGTCGCGCAGTTCGCCGAAGTTCTCTTGGATGCGGACCAGCACGGTCTCGCAGGCGGCTTCCACGGCCTCTTGGTCGAACCCGACAGCCGCCGTTCGCGTACGCTCCAACGTGCGCCCGATTGTGCCGGCGAACGTGAACTCCGCGAACGTGTCCCAGCGTAGCCGTCGCTTCACCAGCTCGGGCAGGTTCGAACCGCCCGGCAGTTGGCCGTCTTGGCGCAGTGCCTCGAAGTCCCGCAGCCACATCCGGTCCGGAGCGATGAACTCGCTGATGAAGCGCTGCTCGTCGAACGCTGCCGGGTTCTGCTCTGCATCGCTCCACCAATCCACTACACGCTCCAGCAGATCGGCGAAGGTGATCGAGCCCTGCTCCGGCACCACTTGCGCGATGGCCGTTCGCACGCTGTTCCGCCAAGTGCGCGCCGCGAAGAACGAGCCGCGGTGGGCCGCATCCTGCACGTTGTCCGAGAAGGCGATGACTTTGCGATCATCGTTGTGCCCAGACGCGAACAGCTGCGCGAGCGCCGTGCTGAGCAGGCTCGACGCCCTCGCGCCAAGGATGATGAGCGCCTCCCGCGCATGGCAGTAGGGGCAGTCGCGGCTGAGCTGCACGGTGCGCTTCGAGTCGCGTGGGGCGGGCGCTACGGCATGGGGGCGGAAGACATCCACCAGATGGCCACTCCCGCACGCGGTACACGTCCCCGCGCTGCCGATGTGCCCGCAAGCGCCGCAGATGGTGGTTTGGTCGCCGCGCACTCGCTGCGGCGGTTCTTCGCCTTCGGCAAGCGGAAACAGATACTGCACGTCCGGGTCGCGCATGAAGAAGCGGTTGTAGAACACGCGCAGGTCCTGTCCGACCTTGCTATCCGCCGACGACTTCACGCAAGCCCAGCCAGTGGTGTGGCACTCGCGGCATTGCACGAGGGGCAGGTGCACCGGCGATTCATTCGGGTTCAGGTCGTCCGAGAAGCGCAGGCGATGCGGGCTCGGACGGTCGCGCTCGTTCGGACCTGAGGGCACGGCCTCATCCCGCACGCTGCACACCATGCGCCGCAGTTCCCGCACCCATAGGTGCAGCTTCACGGTGAGGAACGGCGGCAGTGAATCTTCCACGCTGTCGTCCTTCCCACGGGCCACGCAGATCAAGGCGCAGAGTGCGTTCAGGACGTTCGCCGCATCGTCCTTGCTGCTTACTCGCAGGCTCCGCTGCAGCCGGTCCAGCACGGTGGCCACCGGCGTCGGATGCACGCCGTCCAGCACGCGCAGCAGATTCACGAAGGAGGCGTGTTCGCGCAGCCGTTCGCCCAAGGCCATGCGACCCGCGGGAGTGTCGAAATCGTCCGGCGGCGGCTGGCCGAAGAACACCTCGTATTGTGCGCGCACATAGTCCTGGGCGGATGCATAGCGCTCCGGATCCACGCGCTCCGCCAAGTCCGGCGCCGGCAGCAAGTGATCGCTGATGATGGCGTCTGCGAGAAATTCGTCGATGCTCTGCCGCGTCTCCCCCACAATGGCGTCGAGCTCGAACGGCTGATGGAAAAGCGAGGATACGTAGCCGATGATCTCGTCCCGATTCCCCTCGCTGCCGATGGTCGCCGACGTCCCAACGCAGACGAGGTCCTGTTCCGCCTGCAATCTGGTCCGAAGCCGCCGCACGAGACAGGCAAGGTCCGTCCCCTGGGCGCCATCGAACGTGTGCAGTTCATCCACCACCAGGAAGCGCAGCGTCCCCGCCCCGTTGTGGCGCCAGAGCGGAAAGTCGATGGGCCGCGTGAGCAGCAGATCGAGCATCTTGTAGTTGGTGAGCAGGATGTCCGGCGGCCACTCGCGCAGCTTCTCCCGGTTCTCGATCAGGTGCTCGCCGGTCATCCGATCCCGCGGCGATGCCCCCGTCTCCCCGACGTAAAGCCCGGCACTCACCTTGCCCCGCAGCGCTGGCGTGCGCTGGATGAGCTTCGCGATCCGCGCGGCCTGATCGGATGCCAGGGCATTCATCGGGTAGATCAGAATGGCTTTCACCCCGGGACTCCCCGCCTGGGCAAGGCAGTGATCGAGAATCGGGTAGAGGAAGCACTCCGTCTTGCCGGAACCCGTACCCGTGGCGACCACCGTGGATTTGCCTGCCTTGACACGGTCGAAGGCAACGCGTTGATGCCGCCAAGGCGTGAACCCAAGCGGCAGCCTGGGGAACGGCTCTTCCCCACCCGCCGCCCGCTGAAACGGCAGATCGATGGCCAGATACGGCCCCTTCACCAGGTTGTCCGGGGCATCGAGGAAGTCTTCCATCACGGAACTCAGCGCCGCGTTCGATGGCCCGAAGCCCGTGGCGAGGAAGTCTTGGAGAGCGCGAGTGACCTCGGCGGCCAGCGTGGACGGGATCATGGCGGCGGAGTGTAGCGCGGGTGTCGCCTCGCGGTCCGTTGGCATCAGTTGCCCTATGCCGCACGGCCTTAACGCGCTATTGTTCGCATTGGGAGTCCCTTAAGGGGCACGAAGTTCGCAAGAGGCAGGGAAAGGCCCGTGCAAACCTCCGAAAGTTCCCCCGCCCGCGCCGTCGATGCCATGCCGGAGGCGTTCGTGTCCACCCGGGCGATCAGTCGCGAGGTGTCGCGGCGCGTGAAGGCCGGCCGGCTGCGCAAGCTGGCGTCGCGGCTGTACACCAGCGACCTTCAATCCCCGCCGGAGGCAATCGTGCGGCGCAACCTTTGGGACATCGTGGCCGGCTACTTCCCCGGGGCGGTGCTTGCGGACCGGACGGCGTTCGAGATCGGGCCAGCCGCGGACGGCAGCGTTTGCTTGGTAACGGAACGCGGCGGCGACATCGTCCTGCCGGGCGCGAGGCTGCGGCCGCGCCGTGGACCGCTGCTGCCCAGCGACCGGCCATTCCTGAACGGCCTGTTCCTGAGCTCCACGGCGCGGGCCTATCTTGACAACCTCGGAGCGAGCCGCGGCCGCGGTGGGTTGCTGCCGCGCACGATCTCCCGGCGCGACATCGAAGAACGGCTGGACGACCTGTTCCGGCGGGCTGGCCAAGACGGCGCGAACCGACTGCGCGACGAAGCGAGAGACATCGCGCCGATGCTGGCCCGCCAACGCGAGAGCGGGACGCTCGATGCGTTGATCGGCGCACTGGCGGGAACGCGCCAGACTCCGCTGGCTTCAGCGGGCGCTCGTGCGCGGCAGGCAGGCGCACCCGTGGACCGGGCCCGGTTGCTGCTCTTCCAAACGCTCCATGCTGCCTTGAGAGACGTGCCCCCGCTTCCTCGCTCTGCACCGTGCCGCGACCGCCGCCAGACCGAGACGCTCAGTTTCTACGATGCCTACTTCTCCAACTTCATCGAGGGCACGGAATTCGCGGTGGATGAAGCGGCGCGCATCGTATTCGACGGCCACATCCCTGCCGAGCGGCCCCGCGACGCGCACGACATCATGGGCGTCTGGCGCATCGTCTCCGACGAGGCGGAGCTCTGCCGCGTGCCCAGCACGCCGGACGAGTTCATGGACATCCTGCGCGTGCGGCACCGGCGCATCCTTGCGGGCCGCCCGGACATGCGTCCCGGCGAGTTCAAGAGCGTGCCGAACCAGGCTGGCGCAACGCTGTTCGTGCTGCCGGAGGATGTGCCGGGAACGCTGGAGCATGGATTCGGGCTGCGCGAGAGCCTTGAGACCGCTTTCCAGCGCGCCGCCTACATGCTATTCCTGGTCAGCGAAGTCCACCCGTTCGCCGACGGCAACGGCCGCGTCGCCCGCATCATGATGAACGCGGAACTCGCCAGAGGCGGCGAGGAACGGATCGTCATCCCGACCGCCTACCGCGGCAGCTACCTCTCCGCCTTGCGAGCCTTGACGCACAACGGCGCGACCGAGCCGCTGATCCGAATGCTCGACTTCGCCCAGCGCTGGACGTTGGCCGTGGATTGGGAGGATGTGGAGGTCACCGCCGCCCAGCTTGACGCGTGCAATGCGTTCCTTCGAGCCGAGGAGGCGGAGGAGGAAGGACGGCGTTTGCGGATGCCGTGAGACGACAAGGCCGCCGGACGGGGACACGGCGAAGCTGCCGTAGGGATGGGCTTGTCCCGTACCTGGGTCATGTACGGCCCTTGGCGCATTTACCAGAGGCTTGCCCGGCGCCCTTGTGCGGCACGCTTGCTTCTTCAGGTGTATGTGGGACTTGCCATGGTTGCGATGGCCCCCAGTACCTCCTCGATACGGCCTTCTTGGATGAGGTCCGCCGGCCGGCAGCCGCCAAAGTAACTGTGCGGTGAATCAAGCCATGCACGGACCGTCCGTGGGTTCGAGTAGAACTCCGACAGGCACTCGGCGATGTGCTCGATGTCCGCTTTCAGCATCTCCTCGTCCGGGCCGAGCTGGGGCACGCTGCTCAGCCGCGCAGCAGGGCCCTGGTGCCGGTAGCTCAGTACCGGGCGCGTTCACCCTACGGCCCTCACATCCGTACGGGCGCAGTGCTCGGCAGCAGGCTCGTTCAGCAGCACGGCCATCAACGCGGAGGTGTCAACGACAATCACTCGGGCAGTCCGGAGTCGCCGTACAGAAAGTCTTGACTCCGTGCGGCGCTAGCACCGGAGACGTCTTTCCTCGCCGCCGCAGAACGCACGGCTGCGATCAAGGTCCGGCGAACGTCCGCGTTGGGCCGCGGTCGGACCGGCACCAAGGCGACGACGGGCCTGCCGTGACGCGTGAGGACTACCTCATCGCCCGCCTCGGCGCACCGGACCAGCTGCGTAAACGTCCCCTTGGCCTCGGACACGGGGACTTCCATGGGTGGCACCTGCGGCATGCTCGGTCGCCACAAATGTACCGTAGGTAGTCCATTTCCGGGCGACATCCATCCTCAATGCGGTTGGGGGCTGGGCGCTGGTGCCAGACCGAGCGTACGGCGGACATCCGCCCGCTGCTCGGCCGAAACGAGGCCAGCGACATGCGCCGCCAGTGACGGGATCGGTACGGAGAGCGGCGACGCCGTGGTGTTGCCCGCATAGGCGATCACGCCCGCCTGCAGCATCTGCTGAAGGCAGTGGAACGCATCGGGGAACGCCTCGTAGCGTCGGCGTCGGTGCCCCGAAAGCGTGCCGGCCACCTTCTCGACCGCATCGGCGGCAGCGTCTGCATCCGCTCGGCCGTGCCGGGGGCCACCATGGCGTCGCGCTGGTGGCCCGCTGAGCCGAAAGACACGACGCTTGGAAACTTCGGAACCGAGAGGGCCCGCGAGCGCACGGCCCAGCGCGACACCACCTGCTGGCGCGGGCTGCGCCGGTGCCCCACCGCCCGGCGCGGCGCAAGCCCCCATGGATTCGGCACACGAGACATGACATTCCGGCGCATAACGCACCCTAGGCATGCTATGCTCCCACCATCACATCGCTGACCAAAGCTGATCGCGGGGGCTTACGCCCACGGCCGACTTCGACGCCGGGGCAACGCAGGACGCGCCTCCTCTTGTCATGGAACACCAACGACAGCTCATAGAGCTCAACGAGCAACTCGCCTTGATCTCGCGCGAGGTTGAGGCCTCTGTCGCCGCGGGACACTACGACCTCCCCAAAATCTGCGAGGGGCTGGTCATTGGATTGCTGCGTGCGATCTATGGATGGGATGACCTCCGAAACCTCAACACCGCTGACAACCCGAACTTTCCCTCGATCGACCTCGCCGACGAACGACGACGCATTGCCGTCCAAGTCACCGCCACGCCTAGCCTCGACAAGGTCAGGGACACCTTGACGACCTTCCTAGACCACGACCTCGATCAGTGCTACGACAGGCTAGTCTTGTACATGCTCACGAAGCGGCAGAGAAGCTATAGCGTCGCCGCGATAGAGAAAGTGGTAAGGGGAAGGCTTAGGTTCGATCCTAAGAACGACATTTTGGATTTCTCGTCCCTAGCGCAAAAGGCACAGTTGGCCACTCCTGCGGCAGTGGCCCAAGCAGTTTCCGAACTGAAAGCGTATCGGCGCGGTGTACCTGTAGGCTTGGACGACACGGACTTCGACCCGCCGAGCTCACCATGTGAGACGTTGACCACGAACTTGCTCGAAGTCTATTTCCCCAGCACACTTTTCGTTGCCGACCTCCAATCGTCCGCACGACGAGCCCGTCGTACCGCGGACGCGCGCGCTGGTGTCCGTGACGCGCTACGCGCAAAGTGCCGAACCGCTCCCTCGGACTACGTTGCGAACGGTGGTCAGATATACACGTTCCACGACCTGAGGGACCAGCATGGCCCTTTCTGGCCCATCATCGATCCTGGGACGGTGACTGAGCTCGAGCCCCAAGAGTATTACGATCTCGACGACGACGCTGAGCGCGTTTTCAAGTCGATTCTCCGATTTCTGCTTCAACAGCGGTTGTATCAGCGGCGTGTCGTATGGAAGCACGAACCAAGCTTGTTCGTATTCTACCCTCTGCGGGAAGGAGACAATGACCGCAAGGAGACTTGGATTGGGAAGCGTCGCTCTACGGTCACCGTGTTCCAGCGGAAAATGAACCGGAATGATCCAAGCAAGGTGTTGTCCGTCCGGCATTTGTCCTTTGCCCCTCGATTTGTCCGGATGTTTGGGCGCTGGTACTTGGCCATACGGCCAGACTGGTACTTCAGCTCCGGGCCCAACTACGATGCATCGCCTTACGGGCCGGATCTCCTCGCGGGGCTGAAGCGCCTCGAACACGAAGCGTCCGTGCGAAATCGTCTACGCTTCTGGTGTTGGTGGCTTGCACACATGGAGGACGACGATCTCTTTGCCGAAGGCAGTCGGCCAGGACCAAGGCTCGCGATCAGAGAACAACTGGAGGTAGCCGGCGGTCGGTGGTTGAATGATGACCTCTGGGGGCCGGTGACCGGCTTCGACCAGGACTCCGGAGAGGAGCGACAGGCGACTTTGGACTTGGAGTGGAGATGATGCGGAGCGTTGGGTACATCGATGAGCCGCGCTTGGCCTTCGGCGGTGGCGAGCACATCGACCCGCGCCGTGGGATTGCAGCCTACGGGGTCTATGACCGAGGGGCAGCAGGCCGCCGGGACACGATCAACGTCGGCTGCGTCGGGACGTCGGCGGATGTCGAGGCGCTGAGCAATTGGCTGGGACGCTGCGCCGGACGGATCGGCAGCGTGGCCGATACGCCACAACCCAATCTCTTTACGGATTTCCCCGGAATGACCAAGGAACGGGGTTTTTTCGCTCAGCTCTCGCTCCAGACCGGATGCACGAGAGAGCTACGCAAGCGGGATTTGGACCACGCCCTGGGCTTAGATGCACGGCAGGCGCGTGTTGAGGCGGCTGTCGAGCTATACTATGAGGAGGTGAAGTTCCTAGCGCAGAACCGGCACGTTGATGTGATTGTCTGTGTAGTGTCGGAGGATCTCCATGGGCAAATGGTGTCCGTCAACGAGGACGACGTGGAGGCGGACGCAGATCCAACGCCGAACGTGGAGGTTAACTTTCGGCGAGAGCTGAAGGCGCGATCGATGCACTTGGGTTGCCCGATACAGCTGGTCCGAGAGGTCACGCTGGGAGCCTCCGCGGCTGAGCAGCAGGACGACGCCACAAAGGCTTGGAATTTTTGTACTGCGCTGTACTACAAGTCGGGCCCGACCGTGCCTTGGAAGCTAGTGCGGGATCCACACGCGGTGACTAGCTGCGCCATCGGGATAGCCTTTTACCGCAGTCGAGACTACCGGTCGCTAGGAACGAGTCTAGCTCAGGTATTTGACGAGCTAGGACATGGTCTGATCCTGCGAGGGACCCAAGTCGAACTTGGGAAGGAAGACCGGCGACCCCACCTTACGGCGCACCAATGCCATGACCTCATATCCGCGGCGCTTCGGGAGTATCGCATCGCGATGCGTACCTATCCTGCGCGGGTTGTGGTCCACAAGTCTTCTACCTTTGCAGACGACGAGGTAGATGGCTGCGAGGCGGCAATCAAGGAGTGCGGGATCGAATGTGCGGATTTCGTCACGGTCATGGATTCCGATTTGGCGCTGTATAGAGCGGGAGGGTATCCACCGTATCGGGGGACATTCTGGGATATTGATGACATCCGCTCGGTGTTGTATACACGGGGATCGGTGTGGTACTACCAGACCTATCCGGGTATGTATGTGCCGAGGCCGATCGAGATACGTGTACATAGGGCGGAGCTTTCCCCTAGGGCTATCGCTAGGGAGGTGCTGGCGTACACGAAGCTGAACTGGAACAACACGCAGTTCGACGGAAAGTATCCGGTGACGCTTGGGTGCGCGCGGAAGGTCGGTGAGATCCTGAAGTACCTAGACGATGCTGACCGGCCACAGGTTCGATATGCGTACTACATGTAACGCGGCGCCCATGCACATGTATAGAGCATGGTGTCCCTAGGCTGATACGAGGGTCCAAGCCGCGATGTAATCTTGCTCCCGACTGCGGGCGGCAAAGGGGGCCGTGTATACGATCTGGCGGTGGGCGGGCCCTTCGGGGAGCGTCCGATCAGTGACGCTGTGGTGGATGATGCCGCTGTCGAGGGTGCAAATATCGTCCCAGTCTAGGACCGCGCCACCCTGGCGTCTGGACGTGGTAGTGATGGGGTAGGAGTTGTCGCCGTTGAAGAGCTTACGGGGAGGCCTATGCCGGGTAGGCCCTTAGAACTGGTGAAAACGATGCGACCCGCCGCGTCGTAGTAGGTGTCGGCTTCGTATTGGCGCATGACTGGGAACTGGACGCGGTAGATGGTGAGGAGTTCGTCCAAGGTCAGCCGGAGGGCTTTGGCGGCCAGGACGTCGATCTCGACGAGGGCTTGGCGGCGAGCGTAGTCGGTGCGCACGGCGACGTCTCGGCTCCAGCGACAGGTCAGGTCGCGGAAGAATGTGCGGGGAAGGCGCGGATCTGGGCTCGTCCAGGCGTCTCGGTTGAACGCGTGGATGTGGCACTGTGTGGGGTCTTCGGGGAGCGGGGTGTCGCAGAGTTCCTCCCACAGTTCCGCGAAATGTGTGGTTAGGCATGACAGGGCAAGGACTCGGACGCGGAGGGCACTGCGGATCGTCGGGTCGCAGTCGGCGGTGAGGGTCGGGAGGCGATTGAGCCAGGAGACATTCACATGGGCGGTCCCAGTGGTCTTCAGGAAAAAGTCGAGGACGATGGATTGGGACAGAGCGGCGAAGTCTAGGGCGGCTCCGATGTCTCGGAAAGCTATGGTCACGTTGGTGTGAATCGTAGCGACCCCCTTCGGGATCAGGGCCGAGATGTAGGTGCGCTCTGCGGTGGGGCCGACCATCTCGCGGCTGATCAGGCGGACGAACTCCGTGACGTGCTTCGGCGCGAACTCGGTCTGCTCGACCCATGGCACCCGAGGTGTACGCAAGGCGTACTCGGCCGTATCACAGGCCGGCACATAGTTCGTCCTTGGCAGGTAGTCGTCTGGCAGGGTTGTGAGGTCAAGGCAGTCATAGTCGCTGCTCTTGGCGCACCGTTCTCGGGGCGTCTTGCTCCATGGGTTTCCGACACCGAAGTGCGGCCCAGATAGAACCAGCTCTTGAGGCCCAGTAGGGAAACGGGTCTCACGGCGGATGGTGCCGTTACGCTGGCCGATGGTCTCGTTCCAGTGTTGGGTGATGTAGACCGAGTCCGCCAAGTCGGCAAGGCGCGATGGGTAGGCGGCGAGCTTGCGGATGGTGCCCAGCAGTTCTTGGGAGTGGAGTGCGGGAAGGCGGCCTTCGTTCGCGTCGGTTTCGGGGCCGTCATAGAGCGCGGCGAATGCGGCTAAGGCATCCGTGTTCAGGCTCAGGATGCGCGACCGGTGGCCTTGGGTGCTCCAACGACCGTTGCGGTCCTTGATGCCCGGAACTTCCCCGTCTCCTCCGTGCCCGAAGGAAGCATCCACCGTCGCCGGGGTGTAGAGATTGGCGATGTGATCGAAGCGAGGCGCTGGGAGGCGACGCCCGTAGACGTTCACGCTGAACGCGGTGTGGTGGTGAACTTCCATGAAGAGCTTCAGTTCGTTCGCGAACTGGAAGTGCATCCGTAGCCGCGCATACACGTCGCGTCGGAACGGACCGCCCTTGGGATCGTCGTATATCCCGTCGGGATGTAGGAAGCCAGAGACTCCCCGTTCGCATACCATGCTCCAAGCTTGGGGCAGGAAGCACTTGTAGAGGTTCGTCTTCTGGCCCGCCAACGCGGGGTAGTTCTGGAGACCGTTCAGGAACGCCTGCACTGTCTCGGCATCCTCGACCTCCGCGATCCATGCGGCCCGCAACCCCCGGTGCCGCTCGAACGCCTCGTCCCTCACTTGGGTCAACTCGACCGCCGAGTGCTTGCGTAGCACCAGCGACGGATCGTAGTCGCCAAGCACGCCAGCTTCCTTCCACTCCACCTTGATCCACGGCGGGTTCCCCAGCACGAGATCGAAGCCGCCGCGTTTGCTGCCGTCCGCGCGCTTGCCGTAGAAGATGTCCGCGAAGGTGAGCTCCCAGTGGTGGAAGCGTCTCTTCACGCCCAGCTTCTCCACGAACTTGAGGCGCGGGAACGCCTTGAAGAGTTCCCCGAAGTCCAGCATCCCGGCCTCGTTGGTGATGCGCCTCGCCATGTCGGGGGCATGTTCGGCGTACTCCTCTCCGAAGAGGTCGGCGGTCTGCCCGGGCCCGATGTCGCGCTGGTACACGGAGCTTCTGAGCACCAGGCTCACCTCGTTCAAGAACTGGTCTCGCGTCGGCAGGCTCTCGGCCTCGGCGATGGGCCAGAACCAGAGGGCGCACCAGTAGTCCATCACCAGCTTGAGCCGCCGGTACGGGCTTACCGTGCGGGTGCCTTCGCTGAATACGCCTTGCTCCCGAATCTGGTCCTTCCATTCGTTCGGGCGCTGCCGTTCCACGAGAGACCGTCCCCACACCGGCAGCGCGTCCTCGGTCTCGCGTCGGTCCTGGGCGAGCTGCTCGGTGTGCAATGCCCAAAGCTCGTCGACGCGAGCCGAGAGCGCTTGCAGTTCGGCTACCTCTTCGGCGGAGAACGGTTGGCAGAACGCCTTGCGCCAGTCCGCGATGCGCTTGATGTTCTCGCCTTCGTACTGCTTCACCGCCTTGTTGCGGTAGTTGGCCATGCCGGTGTCCGGCAGTAGGAAGTGGTACACGGCCTCGTCCGGTCGCGTGCCGGGCAAGACGCGCTTCGGGGCTTCGTTGAACCACAGCGTCGCCCGCTTCTGCTTGGTCAGACGCTCGGGCGGGTACACCTGGCATCGGGCGCCGATCAGCGAGTTGCCGGTCATGAGTTGGTAGCCGAACCACGGCACATGGCCGTTCTCGTGGATGCAGTTCAGCCACAAAGACACCTCGGCAAGCTCTTTGGCCACCGGGTTCAGGTCCACGCCGAAGACGTTGCGATCCGCGATGTAGTGCTTCACCTTCTGCAGTTCGTCGGCGTAGTCCGCTTGCGGGATGCGCTTGTCGCGCTCGCGCTGGCGGCGGTCCAGGTACTTCTCCGCCAACTGGTTCACGGCCTCGTTCAGGAAGGCGGCGCTGCCCATGGCCGGCTCGCAGATGGTGAGATCCAGGATGCGCGACGCCCGCATGTTCTCGTCGATCAGTTCCTTCAGGGCGTACTTCACGACGCACTTGGTCAGGCTCTCCGGGGTGTAGTAGCTCGCCGTCTTCTCCCGGTCGCGGCCGGCTAGGCGGTATATGAAGCGGCCTTGGCGGTGGACCTTCAGCTTCCTCGGTACCGTGTCCGCCTCGAACACGCGCTCGTCTTCGCTGTACTTGCCCAGTTCGCTCAAGGGGACGAACCATGCTTGCGCCAAGTCATCGGGGTCTTCGTTCGCCCGTTTCACCTCGTAGAGGTCCTCGTCCGCGAAGAAGCCGCGATAGGAGAGCAGCGCTTCGTACACCGCGCCTAGCTGGTTGATGCCAAGCTGGGCGTAGGAGATGCGGCCGCGGCGCTTGTTTCGGCCTTTCGCAGGGCGGGTGAGGGACATCAGGCGGATCACCTTCTGCAATGTCTCGTCGCGCAGCTTCACGCTGTCCAAGAGCGGCGTCGATCCCTTGCGGAAGAGGGCGCTGTCGAGCGGGCGCACTTGGAAGGTGTTGTGCAGCCCCGCATCCAAGACTGCCCCCTGGCCGCCGTCGAAGCCATCGCGGATGAGGCGGAACAGCGTTTGGATGCTCTCGTGGATGTAGTAGCCGTTCAGCGCGTCTTGGCCGGCGATGCGCGTGAGTTCCAGATCGCGCAAGTGTTCGAGGCTATAGCCCTTGCGGTAAGCCTCGGAACGCAGCGGCGCATAGCCGAGTTCGGGGCGGGCCTCGATGTAGAAGAGGAACAGCAGGCGATACATGTAGCGCAACGCTTCGAGGCCCAAGCCGTGGGCGACCTTCTCGTCGGGCCGGTCGTACACGCGCTCCTTGCGCACTTCGCGCAGGTACCAGATGGCCTCGTTGCCGATCAGCTCGATGCTCTCGCGCAGGGCGTACTTAAGGTCGCCCGTTACGGCGAAGGCGTGCTTGTGGCTGTTGTCGTCCAGATTGTCGTGCAGGCTCATGCCCTCGGCGGGCAGCAGGCAGTCGCGGTGCAGCAGCGCGGCGGCAGCCTGCAAGGTGGCGTCTTCGCGGCGACCGAGGATGTCTTCGAGGACGAAGCGCAGCAGGCGCTTGTGGGTCCACTTGCCGCGCTCGATCAAGAGGACTTGGCTGGGTGAGAGCAGCAGCACCCAGCGCGGCGGATTGTCGCTGCCGAAGAGGCGCCGGGTGATGATGTCCTCCCAGGACTCCTTGAGCACGGCGTCCGGGGGCGGCACCTCGCCGTGGTACTGCTCCGGGTGCGGGCGTAGGGCGAGCGGGTCTTCGTCCTCGCCCGTGGGGTCGTAGGCGCCCAGGATGACCAGCTGCGGCGTGGTCTGGTTCGCGAAGCCGATGTGCAGGACGGGGATCTCGTCGGTGTGGATGCCGACGGGCGCGTGGTTGGCGGGCTCGAAGGCGTAGCCGAGCGCTGCGAGCAGTTGCCGGAACCAGTCGCGTTGCGCCCGGATCCGCCCCGCATTGCGGCGCTCGCGGGAGAAGAGCTGGCGAAAGGCGCGATACGGCCGTGCGAGGGTGCGCAGGGCGCGGTCGGGCGTCTGTGCCGCTTTGTCCTCGGCGGCGGCCTTGCGCCAGCGGGCGATGGTCTCCTTGATGTCGCCGGTGAAGACTTCCGTCAGATAGTGGTGGCTGTAGAACTCGTTCTCGTTCTGGATGCCGGTGAAGGTGCTGGGCATAGTGGCGCGGCGTCCTGGTTCAGGCGGCTTCGTGGAGCAACTCCAGAAGGTCGCCGCGGCGGAAGGTCGCGGCGAGCTGCTGGAGGGAGATGTCGCGGTCGCCGTAGCAGGTGCGCAGGGCCGCGGCGATGGATTCTTGGGCGAGGGCGTAGTAGCGGTTGCTGTCTTGCGTGAATGCGGTGCGCAGGTCATCGAAATTGCGGTGCGTGATGCCGGGCACGGCGATGCCGAAGTCGGCGCGGATGGCACGGCCAATCAGCATGGCGAGAAGATGCGAGGCGTAGGGGGTGAACGCCGGCGCGACTTCCTGATCGTCGCAGGCCCCACGGCGTCTCGCTTCGACTTCCCGGAAGATCAAAGCCGCAGTGAGCGCCTGTGCGGCGTTGAGACCGTCGAAGATCAGCTCGTAGAGCTTGCCGAAGTGCTCCCCCCTGCGACATTTCGCTTGCTGGGGGCGCTCCCGCCAGACCGCTAGCACCGCTTCCGCGATGGTCGTATTCGTGAAACCCGGGTCATCGGGTCGGCCCTGCTGGTCGTGACGCCAATAGGCGTAGCCCAGCTCTTCGCAGCCGGCCGCGAGTGCCTTTTGCATGTCGTCATTGGAGTGCAGATCCCGGAGGTCCACCGGGCTCTGGCTGTTCGTGGCCCGCGTTATGTCGCGCACGATCTCGCCCGACTCCTCCGGCAATTGGTGCAGGCGAATGGATACGGACGCCTCTCGTGCGGCTTCGGGATGGTCGCGGAGCGTCTCATGGATCGTCTTGCAGGTCTGCCCGCCGTTGATGACCTGCATGCCTTTCACCTGCACTTGGTGGTCGGCCTTCTGCAAGGCGTTGTAGTCGAAGCGGTCGCAGGCAACGGTTATGCCGTTGTTGTAGAGGTAGAAGTTCTTGGCTTGCTTTTCGTCCAAGAGCGTCCCCCGGACTGGGCATTGACGCGATTGGACCCTCCCAGGTAGACGGCGTATGTTCCTCTCCAGCAGTTGGTCGCCGTGCTCCTCGAACAGCCGACTCAGCTCGTGGACGGCTACTCTGCCCACCATGACCCGCGTGAAGTTCAGGTCTTCGGTGACCATGCTGCCGCTTAGCGTCAGAACCGCGTCGACGTGCGGTCCCCTGGTCATGGCCTTGACGATGCCGTGGTGGTTGTAGTGGACGAGTTGCAGCTGTCCTCGGGACGCAAGCGCGGCCTCGCGCACCCGGATGTCGGCCTGGTCGCTCCACTTCGCTCCGTTGTTGCACAGGACGAAGCGCACGGTGGGGATGTAGCCGTCGCCGATGAGCGAGCGGACTTCCTCGATGCGGGGGGCGATCCGTGGGTTCAGTGGCACGTCCCGGTGCGGGTCGAAGAGCACCTCGGCGGTCTGGATGGCGGCCTTCACGCCGTTCTCCGGGAAGTTGGCCTCGCCGCCCAGATCGGTCTTGTACTTGCCTTGGAACAAGGTCACGAGGAAATCCCCGTCGCCGACATCGCCGAGGTGCAGGCCGTCCACGCCGGCATCGTTGCCACCTTCTGTCAAGAGCTCGGCGCACTCGTGAAGCGGCAGGTCGAGGGAGGTGGACATGCAGAGCACCACGAAAGCGGCCGACCGGCGCTTGTGCTCGTCCGCCCATGGGAACCAATCCGGGTGGGACTCCATGATGCCCGTCAGGCGCTGATCGACGATGCCGGCGTAGACGTCCAAGGTGCAAGGCAGTGGCCGCAGTGGCGCGAGACACTAACACGCCGCGCCTTCGACGGTCATCCCGTGGCTCTGGGCGTCATGGCGCAGACCACCTTGATGGGCGATGCGGTTCGACGGACTCTGTTCGCCGGGCCAGGCCGACTCTTCATGTGACTCCGTCCGGCGAGGTGGCTGGTGGCACGACGACCTGGCACCGCGGGCCGTTAGCGCGACTCAGCCGGCGATCCAAGGTTGCCAAGCGGCCATCGACCTCCTCGGCAATGGCGACGTACCAGGCGTCGTAGGCAGTCAGGTTGTGACGCAACGCCCAAACACGGTCCGCGAACGGAGCGAACGGAAACAGCTCGATATCCAGCCGGAGGATGTCTTGCTGCGCCGCGCTGGCGTCAAGGGCCGACAGTGCGCCCGCCCGTTCGAGGCGTCGCAGGATGTTTGTGGTCTCCGCCAGCAGGAGTTCTGGAGCAACCAGCACATCGGTAGCAAGCAGGGAGTCTGCCCACTGGCCATCGGGGCCCGTATCCGCCAAGGCTGCGACCAAGGCGGAACCGTCGAATACCGTCGTCATCTTCGGTCCGCATCCCGTGCGCGCAGAATCTCAGCCGCGGGGACACGGTTGCCGCTCTCTGCCTTCCGCTTCCTTAGGTCCTGCAACCAACTGGTGAGGGTTGGCTTGGACGCGATCCGCTGGAGTTCGTTGCGCAGATACTGCTGCATAGAAAGGCGTTGCACGGCCGCACGGGTCGCCAACTCGTTGCGCACATCTTCCGGTACACCGGTGATCGTGATCTGTACAGGCATGACGCCGACCTCTAGCTGTTGACGGCCAAGCATACACCCCGCCCGCAAGACGTCAGGGCCTGTTGCGTGGGTCATGCCTGCGGAGTCATGGCGCAGACCACCTTGATGGACGGGTGCGGCTCCGTGGTCATGGTGTCTTGGATCCACTCCAGATACTCGTCGTGGATGGCCTGCACCTGCTCGCGCTCCTGCTCGGCACGGCCGCGCTTCAATTGCTCGGCTTGGCCTGAGGCGGCCCGCCAGGCGTCGAGCTGTGCCAAGCGCCGCGCCCGGAAGGCGTCGAGGGCGTCTACTTCCTTGTCGAGCTGGGCGTTGATGATGTCCTCGAAGGCGCGGCGGCGCTTGATGAAATGGCCGCGGGCACGTTGCACCGCTTCGGGCAGGAGGCGCGAGAGGGCCTCGATGTCTGCGGGTTGCTCGCGGTTGACCAGCCGGGATCCGACGAGGCCGGTACGCTTCGCCAGCGCCTTGAAGTCTGTCAGTTCCGCGAACTTGGCAGCACGGAAGCTCACGGCGATCCACTCGTAGACCAAGGGATGGCTCTTGCGGTTCGGCACCAGGCCCGAGCAGACGAACACGGCCTCGTCTTCCGCCAAGCCGGCCATGCCGGACAGCACCGGCGCCTCGAAGCGGCCGAAGGCGGCCAGCATCCGGTCGTTCACCCAGTCCACGACTGGGCTCAAGCGCCAGAGGTATTGGAGGGAAGGCCAGGTGGATTCGGAGCGGCGGCTTTCGTCGATGGCGTCCGCCATGCGGGCGCGGCTGATGGTCAGATGCAGGCGGCGGCTGGTCGGAAGCACTTCCGTCGCCAGACGGCCGTAGCGGGCAACGAGGTCTTCCGGGGCGTCCAAGGTGAGGGTCTCGCGGGCCATGTCGACCTCGAAGAGCAGCGCCCTCGAGCCCGCTTCGTCCTTCTGCAAGTTGGTCAGGTGAAAGAGCGCTGCCTCGCAGTAGTCGAGCTCGTCGTCGAACAGGGAGAACGGCGATCTCGGCTCCGCTGGCGCTGGGGTGTGGTCGGTGCGCGGGGCGGTCTGCAAGAACATCGCCAGGAAGTCATCGCCTTCGTTGCTCGCCGGCGTCAGGCGGCTGTCGAAGTCTGCTTCGGACTCTCCGCTCGCGACCGCGCGCTTGGTGATTGCCTCTTCTTCCTCCACGTCGTGGACATCCATGAACACGGACGGATCGCCGATGTTGCGGTATGCCTGTTCATCCTTCTCCATCAGCACTTCGAGGATGCGGGTATCGCCGCGGATGGTGGGGTTCGCGCTCTCGGTGACGAGGTAGACGATCTGCGGCGTCCGGGTCTGTCCATAACGGTCCACGCGCCCGTTGCGCTGCTGGAACACCATCAGGGACCACGGGATGTCGAAATGGATCAGGCGGTGGCACTTGTAGTGCAGGTTGATGCCTTCCGACGCCACATCGGAGCAGATCAGAAGGCGCACGGGCTTGATGCTGTTGCCGAAATCCTCGACTGTGCGTTGCTGCTCGACATCGCTCATGCCGCCGTGCAGCGTCTCGATCTGGCCGCGGCGAAGCTTGAGGTCTGCCGCGAGGCGTTCCTTGAGCCAGTCGAGGGTGGCGATGCGTTCGGTGAAGATCACCAAGCGGTCTTCGGCGTCGTTGGCCCGCCAGTGGAATGGCTCGCCGCCTTGGATGGCACGGAGGAGGGCTTGGTACTTGGAGAAGCCCGCGGGCTCGATGCGTTCGAGCGTGCCTCGGAGATTCTCAAGCGCGGTTGCCTCCGCACCCTCGCGCTCGCGCCGCCTGATGCGCTCGTTGGTCGTCTCGATGCAGGCCGCGGGGCTGGAGAAAAGCGCTTTCTCCAAGGTGACGATGAACAGATCCCGCCCCTGCGAGCGCCTTGCCGTGGCGCCCTGCACCGCCAGCAGCGCATCGAACGCGGCTTCCTCGGCGGCCGATGCTGGGAACGTGCGCTTCAGCACCTTCCTGTCCTGGAACGTTTCCCGCACCTCGTTTTGGATGTCCTTCTTGAAGCGGCGGATGACGAGGCCCGGGCGAAGGTCTTCAGCGGTGTAGTCCTCCGGGTCCGCGATGGCCGTGGCGTCCAGCATGTTGACGAGGCTGGCGAAGCTCTTGGCCCGACCGTCATGGGGCGTTGCGGAGAGCATGATGAGCGAGTCGGAGCGCCTGGCGAGCAGCTTGGCGAGGCGGCTGCGGAGGGACTGCGTGCCGCGGTCCGCCACGTTGTGCGCTTCGTCGATCACGATGATGTCCCAGGACGCCTGTTCCAAGTAGGTGCGGTACTCGGCATCGGACTTCAGCGTGTCGATCGAGATGATCGTCTTGTCGTAGTAGAAGAACGGGTTGTGGTTGGTGGGAATGCGGCTGCGCACGCGCTGGATGCCGATGGAGTCCAGGCGCGTGAGCGGAATGGCGAAGCGGTTCCAGAACTCTTTCTGGAACTGCGTGAGCATGCTCTTGACGGCGAGGACCAGGATGCGACGGCCGCGGCCCCGGGCGATCAGTTCGCTCACGAGGATGCCGGCTTCCAGCGTCTTGCCGAGGCCCACTGCGTCGGCGATCAGGATGCGCTGGCGCGGACGGCCGAGGGCAAGGCGGGCGGGTTCCAGCTGATACGGCGTCGGGTTCATCGCGCCTTCGTGCCCGACGTGGATGGCGCCGTCGTTGGGCACGGCCTGCCGCAGCAGGCTCTCCATGTAGAGGCGGCTGTCCACGAAGCGCGACGAGGTGTCGGCAACGAGCTTGGTCTCGGCCGGATCGAGGGGCTGGATGTCGTCCAGCATGGTGAGAAACACCGCCTCACGTCCGCGAACGAGCTCGGAGACGCCGTGGCAGACCACTTGGTAGCCGCCGGGCGCGTGATCCGCCCGGCGAACGATCCACTCGGCATCGCGGACCAAGACCCGGGCGCCGGGGGTGGGGGCGGAGGGCTGGCTGGACGCGGACGGCATGGTGTTCGCTGGATTGTAGGGGATGATCGATGTGCAGGCGCTCAGCAGACCCGCTGTTCGCAGAGGCCGTGCGCTGTGGAATCGGCCATCCGATGAGATGCGGGCCTTGCAGGGCCAAACCATCGAGAGAACGTGTAAGGTATTGAGAAGATGTCGATTTACTTGCTGCTCTTCTTGGATTGGCCGCAATTGGCCGCAATTGGCCGTAGCTGAGCCTCAGCTACGCTGCCAACGCGCCCGATGTCGCGCAGGCTCTCCCTGTGCGCGAGCTGGGCGAAGGCCATGCACGGGAACTGGCTCAGGCACGGGAACGACTTGACGCAGCGGTTGCCGTCGTATCGCCGAACGCTTTTGCGGAATGCATGGAGCGGAAGATGGTCCGTCACCTGCGAGAAACGAGCTTGCCTTCGTACATCGCCGACCCCCGAACGGAGGCCGCAAGCGTACCCGATCGCCCGCTCAGCGTTCAAATCGGTGACAGCGCCAGAACGTTCTTGCGCATGACGCCAGCGGTCCCGAGCCTGCCTTCGTTCCAGACGGACATCGTCGAGCGCTCGAAGCAGGTGCCGGTGGTGCTGCTGCTTCGGCCATCCGGCGGGAGCTCGTTGGCGACGGACGGGCCGAGCGTTGAACAGGTGCTCCCGGCGGCTGCCACTTTTCGAGCGCACCCCGTGCCAGTGCCACATGCTGCGTGCGCTCAAACTGCTCCACCGGCGATGCCACGCTTCGCTCGCCGGTCGCGCTGCGGGGCGGGGCAAGGTATCGTCCTAGGCGTGGCGTCGGCGAGCTACGTTGAGAAGGTGACGCTTACTTCCGACAACGCGGAGGCGAGAATGTGCGCGGCCGAATGCTCCGAGTCCAAGGCGCTTGCTCCGCTCGTGGCGCGGTTGCGGAGATGACGGCAAGCGGCAGCGCCGCGGGCCGCGTCTGCTTCGCGGGCCTGCGGGGCCTCGCCGGCAAGCGCGCGATCGCCTTGGGGGATGGTGCGGCTTGAGCTTTGCGCCGCTGCGGCTGCTGCACACCGTTCGGCATCTGCGCGGACGGCAGCTTGGCCATCAGCTCCTCAGGCGACTCCCCGTGCGCTTCGTCCTAGGCGACCCGAACGAAGCAGCGCCCCCGGTGCGCTGGCGCCCGGCGCCTTTCCCCACCCCGGCCGTTGCTTCGGTCCCCGATAGGGCCGACATTCTAGGCGGCAGCTTGTGCTTCCTGAATCGCCGCGAGGAGGTCGGCTACCCGCCAGTGTGGGACCGAGACGACCTGCCGCTGCTGTGGCGCTACAACCTGCACTACCACGAGTTTCTCTGGTCGCTGCCTTTCACGGAAGCGCGTGATGTGGCGCTGGATTGGATCGCGCACCATCGTCCGGGCGCTGGCCAAGTCGGCTGGGCGCCCTATCCGCTGTCGCTCCGGCTCGGCAACTGGTGCGCGCTGTTCTTCGGCCGCCGTGCTCGGGAGACCGCCGCGGACCCTGGCTTTCGGCAAGCGCTCTGGGCCAGCGTCCGCGATCAGGCGAACCATCTGGAACGGAATCTCGAATGGCATCTGACGGCGAATCATCTGTTGGAGAACGCCATCGCATTGGCGCTGGCGGGGTGCTGCTTCGACCATCCGGAGGCGGTGCGCTGGCGGCGCAAGGGCCGGGCGCTGCTGGAAGCCGAACTGGCGGAGCAGGTGCTTCCCGACGGCGGCCACTTCGAGCGTTCGCCCATGTACCAATGCCGCGTGCTGTACGCGCTCAGGCTGCTCGATGCCAGCGGCGATGCGACGCTCCGCGCCTTGGTCGCGCCGTACTCCGCGGCGCTGGCCCAAGCGTTGGCGCTGATGACGCACCCGGACGGCGACATCGCATTGTTGAACGACAGCGCGCTGGGCATCTACCCAACGCCGGGCGAACTCGACTGCCACGCGCCGCCCGAAGGCGCGTTCGCGCTGCCGGAGACGGGCTACTACGGTGCGCGCAACGGCCACGGCGACTACGTGATCTGCGACGCGGCGCCCCTCGGCCCGGATTACCAGCCCGGCCACGGCCATGCCGACCTTTTTTCGTTCGAGCTGTCGCTGGCCGGCTCGCGGGTGATCGTAGACAGCGGCGTCTCAACCTACGAGGCGGGGGCGATGCGCGACTACTGCCGATCCACCCGCGCCCACAACACGGTGACGGTGGCAGGCCGGGATCAAGCCGAACTATGGGGCGCATTCCGCGTGGGGCGGCGCTGCCGGCCGCATGGGGTGGAGTGGCGGCCGTCGGACTCGGGCTTCACGCTCTCCGCTGAGCACCACGGCTACCGCCACCTACGCCATGCGCCGGTGCATTTCCGCCGCCTCCAATGGCAGCAGACCGGCCGCTTAGCGATCACAGACCGGGTGGATGCCGAGGGCCCGGTGGACTCGGCAGCGCGCCTGCACTTCCACCCGGATGTCGAGGCGGCGCTGGAGCACGGTCGATGCAGGCTCCGGTTCGGCGACCGCGAAGCTTCCGTCTCTTGGCGCGGCTGGGAACACGCTGCGCTGGAGGAGACCGTGTACTGCCCGGAATTCGGCGTGGAGCGACCGAACCGTTGCTTGGCGCTCTCGAGCGCCCTTGCCGCGCTGCAAGGCGAGATCGAGATTGAGTAGCCCGAACGGGCTGAGAAATCGACAGACTCGCGGCGTTTCGTGACATTGGCATGCGGTGTACGGTCGCGGCATCGCGCCCGTGCTGAGGTCACGTATGGCGCTAGCCGGACTACTCGCCGAGTTCGGCCAGTCCCTGCTCTACGCGGGTCGCCTTCTCCGCGTCCCACCACCAAGCGTCCGTAATCGGCACGCCGTTCAAGCCATCGCTCGGCAACTGGCCGAACTTGTCCCAATAGACGAGCCGAAAGCCCGGTTCAGAGCCCAGCGGAATGAAGTAGAAGTTCCACAGCAGCACCCGGTCCAAGGCGCGCGTCGCCGCGTACAGGACTTCCGGCGTTTCCGCGCCGATGATCGTCTCGATCAGGCTGTCCACCACCGGGCTGCGCACCCGGGCCCAGTTCTGGCCGTAGTCCTGGTCCGCGGCGGCGCTGCCGAACCAGTTGCGCAGTTGCAGTCCGGGCATGTGGCCGGGGCCGAGCCGCACGGAGTTGCCGTCGAACTTGCCGGTGCGGCTGCGGTACAGCCAGTGCGATACTTCCGGGAACCGACCGGTCGCTTCGATGCCGACACGCTTCAAATTGTCCATCAGCGACAGGTTCTGGCGGATGGAGTAGTAGGAGACGCCGATGAACTCCAGCTTGAACTGCTCGCCCGTCTTGGCGTCGCGCATCTTGCCGTCCTGCACGACCAGTCCAGCTTCCTCGAAGAGTTCCAAGGCGCGTTTGATGTTGTGCCGCTGGACCCCGAAGCCGGTGCTCGGCGGATGCTTGAACTCCTCGGTGAAGACGCGTGGCGGCACCTGGTCGCGCCACGGTTCCAGAAGCTCCAGTTCCTTCTCGCTCGGCAGTCCCTGATGGGCCATCGGCGAGTTCTGGAAGAAGCTGAGGCCGAGGTTGTAGAAGTCGTAGAAGAGCACGCGGTTCGTCCAGTGGAAATCGAACAGCAGCCACAGCGCCTCGCGCACCCGGATGTCCGATAGAAACGGGCGGTCCGTGTTCCAGAAGATGGGCCACCACAGCCCTTCGACGCGGCCGAGCGGCCGCAGCTCGCGCTTGAACAGCCCTTCGCGCACGGCGGCGAAGTCGTACTGCGTGGCCCAGTTCTTGGACACGCCCTCCTGGCGCACGTCGAGCACGTGACCCTTGTGGGCTTCCACCATCACACCCTCGTCGGCGAAGTAGTCCACGTTGATCTGCTCGAAGTTGTAGCGCCCCCTGTGCACGGGCAGGTCGCGGCCCCAGTAGTCCGGGACGCGCTCGTACTCCAGCATGCGTCCGAGTTCCGCGTACTTCACCCGATACGGGCCGCTGCCGAGCGCCGGCTCGATCGTCGTCTTCGAGATGTCGCGGTCGCCCGCGTCCCAAAAGTGCTTGGGCAGGATGGCCCAGCCGCCGATCGCGAACGGCAGAATGGGATTGGCTTCGACGCCCTCTTTGCGCACGAAGCAGATCTCGCGCTCGCCGAAGACGAACCAGCGCTCGAGGTCCGAGAGCACCGTGCGCATCGCCACCGAGCCGTGTTCTTCGAAAGCGTCGAACGAGTACAGCACGTCCTCGATGGTGATGGGTTCGCCGTCGTGCCAATAGGCGTCTTCGCGAAGCTTGAAGGCGATCCAAGCGAGATTCGGACCGCGCGCGACGCCCTCCGCCAAGCGCCCGTAGGCGCTCACCGGCTCGTCGTTCGCGCCGGTGAGCAGCGTGTCGTAGACCATGCCGCCACCCCGGTCGTAGCCCCATGCGTTGCGGCCCTTCTCCAGGATGACGTTGTAGTTGTCGAACGTGCCCATCTCCGCCCGCCGCAGCAGGCCGCCCTTGGGCGCGTTCGGGTTGACGTAGCCGAAATGCTCGAAGTCCGGCCCGTACTTGAGCGGCAGCACGTAGGAGATGCCGTGGCTGTACTCGAAATCGGTGCATGGCTCGTCGCCGGCGAACGCGACTGCCGCCGCGAAACCGACCGCGGGCGTCAGCAACCGGAGCTTCTTGGCAGGCGACATCGCTTGGAGCGTATCACCGTATCCGTGCCGGTGCGCCGATTCCCGGTACCCCGATTGCGGCGGCGCGCCGATTTGCGGCGCTTGGTGTCGCGGAGTACATTCAATGCGGACTCCTCGCAGCGAGAGGCGCATGACCCCGACCTACCAGCACATCGAAGTGGCACCGCTGACGCCCGGCATCGGCGCCACGGTGAGCGGCATCGACTTGGGCCAGCCGCTCTCGGACGCCGCGTTCGATGAGATCCACGCGGCCTGGATGCGCCATCTGGTGCTGTTCATGCGCAGCCAGCATATGACCCCGGAGCAGCACCTTGCCTTCGGGCGCCGCTTCGGCGAACTGCATATCCACCCGGCGGCGCCCTACGCGCATGGCGATCAGGCGCTGATGGTGATCCACACGGACAAGGACTCGCACCGCAACAACGGCAGCGGCTGGCACTCGGACGTCTCCGCCGACGAAGAGCCACCGCTCGGCAGCATCCTGCACATCCACCGCGTGCCGTCCCACGGCGGCGATACGCTGTTCGCCAACATGTACGCCGCCTACGAGGCGCTGAGTGCGCCGATGCGGTCGCTGCTCGAGGGCCTCACGGCGAGGCACGTCTCGGACTACACCGGCCAGTACGGCGACCACAAGCCGCAGCGGGAGTTCCCGCGCGCCTCGCACCCGGTCGTGCGCACGCATCCGATGACGGGGCGCAAGGCGCTGTTCGTGAACGCCGGGTTCACCCGTGCCATCGAGGGAATCAGCCGTGCCGAGAGCGACGCCCTGCTCGGCTTCCTGTTCGAGCATGTGAAGAACCCCACCTTCCAGTGCCGCTTCCAATGGGCGCCGTACTCGCTCGCGATGTGGGACAACCGCTGCGTGCAGCACATGGCCGTGTGGGACTACCACCCGGAGACGCGCAGCGGCTTTCGGGTCACCGTGAAGGGAGACCGGCCATTCGGCCCGGCGAGCGCCGATCAGCGCAACAGCGCAGCGGCAGTGGCTGCGTAGAAGGACGAACGCGCCGCGCCGGAGTCATGCACGGCGCGCCGGCAAACGTCCGTTCAGCGTTCCGCCGCGAAAGCCGTGATCGGCGGCTCGGCCATGAACTCGTCCCAGAACGGATTGCCCGCTTGGGAAGGGTGCAGCGCGACATCCACCCAGCGGAAATCGCGGAACCCTGCCTGATCGAACGCCGCGGCGTGGGTCTGCGGTTTGAGGTAGTAGTTGTCGAACCCGAACGTGCGCCCGTCGGCATCGAACGTCGTGTAGCGGATGGCGTCTCCTTCCGCGAGCGGCGTTTGCCATGCGCGCTCAAGACCGTACTTGCGCAACGACTTTGATCCGGCGGGTCCGGTGGGTCCGGCAGGTCCCGCAGGTCCGGCAGGTCCCGCAGGTCCGGCAGAGAGGTTGCGCACGTTGTTGTTGCAGCCGATCAGCCGCCCGCCCGACCGCAGCGCATCGCGGCAGACTTGGCAGAAGCGCAGAAGCTGTTCCGGCGTCCTCGCGTAGTTGAGCAGGTAGACCGCCACGACGAGGTCCGCGGGCTCGCCCGGCTGGAGCGTGGCGGCATCCGCCTGCACGTAGGTCAAGCCCAGAGGCCGCCGCCGCTCCTCCGTTTCGGCGAGTTCGATCATTGCCGCCGAGATGTCCACCCCAGTCACCTCCAGGGCACCCGCCTGCTTGATCCGCCGCGCGTAGAACCCGTCCCCGCAGGCGAGGTCCAGCACGGTCTTGCCATGCAGGTCGCCGAGCAACTCGAACAGCGTGTAGCGCTCGATGTGCTCCCGAAAGGCAAGCCGTTTCGACTCCCGGTACTGCCGGGCAATCGTGTCGTACTCGGCCATGGTCTGCACCGGGGTTGCAAGGCGCCTAGAGCGATGAGAAGTCCGGCTGGCGCTTTTCGCGAAACGCGGCCACCGCTTCCCGGTTGGCGGGGCCACCGCTGAGCCGGGCCAACGCAGCGTTCTCCGCATCGATGGCAGCTTTGAGGGCATCTCGATCGCGGTGTGCGATCAGCGCTTTGGCCTCGGCGAGCGACTCCGGCGGCAATGCTGCCAGCTTCGCCGCCTTAGCCTGGACGGCGGCGCGGAAGTCGTCGTCGGGGAAAACGTCGAGGACGAGGCCTGCTTCTTTGCACTGCGCGGCGCTCATCCACTCGGATGCCATCAGGAACCACATGGCGCGCTGGCGGCCGAGCAGGGCCGGGAAAGTGCGCGTGCTGCCGGCCTCGGCGACCAGGCCGAGTTCCGAGAACGGGCAGCGCAGGCGGGCGCTGGCGGACATGAAGACGAAGTCCGCAAGGCCGGCGAGCGTCGCGCCGATGCCGACGCCCAAGCCGTTGACGGCGAGCACGAACGGCTTGGGAAAGCCCAGGATGGTTTCCAGCATCCCGCGAAAGCCGTGCGTCGCCGGGGTGCCGCCGACGGCCATCTCCGAGAGGTCCGCGCCGGCGCTGAACGCGCGCCCGGTGCCGGTGAGCACGACCACGCGGCAGTCCGCGGCTTCCTGGGCCGCAAGCAGTGCGTCCGCTACCGCATCGTATTGGGCGCCGTTGAAGGCGTTCAACGCCTCCGGGCGGTTGAGGGCGATGGTGCGGACGCGGCCTTCATTCGAGATGTTGAGCATGGGCTTTCCTTGAATTGGCGAGCTTGGGAAGGTCTCGCGGTAGCGCCGCGGGTCGACTGGCCTACGACCGTTGGCTTCAGAGCGGCAGGTCGCCCACCGCGTGGCCCACGCTGCCGGTCTCGTTGTAGGAACGCATCACCATCTCGGCGATGCGCATCAGATGCACCTCGTCGGAGCCGTCGGCGATGCGCGACCAGCGCGCTTGGATCAGCATCTGCGCCAAGGGCGAATCATTGGAGTAGCCGAGCGCGCCGTGTACCTGCAGCGCCCGATCGACCGTCTTCCACAGCGTGTTCGCCACATGGTGCTTCGCCATCGACACTTCGGCGCGGAAGTCCATGCCGTTTTCGATCTTGTAGGCCGCGTGCAGCACCATGAGCTTCGACGAATAGAGTTCCAGCGCGCTCTCCGCCATCATCCACTGGATGCCCTGTTTCTCGGACAGCAGCGAGCCGTGCGCGTAGCGCTTCTGGGCGCGATCGACGAGCATCTCCAGCGCCTGCTCGATGGTGCCGAGCCACCTCATGCAGTGCGCGAGGCGCGCCGGACCCAAGCGCACTTGGCCGAGCTTGTGGCCGCCGCCCTGCTCGCCGAGCATGTTGGCGTGCGGCACGCGCACGTCGTTGTAGCGGATCTCCGGGTGCCCGCCGCCTCCGCCCATGGTGGAGACATCGCGCACGATGTCGAAGCCAGGCGTATTGGTCGGGACGATGAAGGCGCTGTTCCGCGCCTGGGCGATCTGGGCATCCGGGTCCGTCTTGGCGATGACGATAGCGAAGTCCGCGCCGTGCGCGCCCGAGGTGAACCACTTGTGGCCGTTGATGACCCACTCGTCGCCGTCGCGCACGGCGCGGGTGCGGATCTGCGTGGGATCGGAGCCCGCGACCTCCGGCTCCGTCATGGAGAAGCACGAGCGCATCGTGCCTTCGCACAGGGGCTTCAGCCAGCGCTCCTTCTGCTCGTCCGTGCCGAAGTGCAGCAGCGTGTGCATGTTGCCCTCGTCGGGCGCCTGGCAGTTGATGAGGTACGGCCCCATGTTGGTCTTCACGGCTTCCGCGGACATCGCCGCAACCGCCGTCACGCCGAGGCCCATGCCGCCCCACTCCTCCGGCATATGCGGCGCCCACAGGCCCTGGTCGCGGGCCGCGCGGCGCAGTTCGCGGATCGCTTCGCGCCACTCGTCGCCGGCCGCCCGCCGGCCACTGAGCTCCGCCATGCGAGGGCGCGCCACATCGCCCATGAAGCGCTTGACTAGGAGCCGCGCGTCCTCCACTTCGTCGGGGAACGTGAAGTCGATCGCCATATAGAATGCCCGCCTGTTCGCCAAGAGATCTCAAGGGGGGAGAATACATGACGGACTCGGTGCTCGATGTGGCGAAGGCCGACCATGTCGCCGTGCTGACGCTGAACCGGCCGGAGAAGCTGAACGCGCTGAACGGCGAGCTGCGCGATGCCATGCTCGCCGCCTGCGCCGACGCGCAGGCCGACGACGACGTGCGCGCCGTGGTGTTCACCGGCGCGGGACGCGGCTTCTGCTCGGGGGCGGACCTCACCGCAAGGGGCGGCGACGCGCCGCCGCCGCCGACGCAGAACGAGCATCTCGACGATCTCGGCTGGGTGGGGCGCCAGGCGCTCGCCGTCTACGGTCTCAACAAGCCGGTGATCGGCGCCGTGAACGGCGTTGCCGCCGGCGCGGGCATGAGTCTCGCGCTCGCCTGCGATGTGCGCATCGGCTGTCCGGCGTCGCGCTTCAAGACGGTCTTCATCGAGCGCAATCTGTCCCCGGACTCCGGCATGAGCTTCTTCCTGCCGCGCATCGTCGGCTACTCCCGGGCCGCCGACCTGATCTACACGAGCCGAGCGGTGGATGCGGAAGAAGCGCACCGCATCGGCCTTCTGGACCGCATCGTGCCCGCCGAGGAGCTGCTCGATTCCGCCCTAGAACTCGCCGCGCAGATGACCGCTTGGCCACCGCTGGCGCTGCGCATGTCCAAGCGCGTGCTGCAGCACAACGTGGAACGCGACCTGCCGACGGCGCTGCGCTTCGAGCTCACCAGCCTGTCGTTCGGCAACCGGGCGGTCAACGACCGCAAGGAATCCGCCGCCGCATTCATCGAGAAACGCAAGCCGACCTACACCGGCACCTGACCTGCGCACAAACAGCAACAGAGGATCGCCATGGACAACCGCCAGATCGTCATCGAAGCCCTGCCGAGCGACAAGCTCGAACCGAGCCATTTCGCGCTGCGCACCGAGCCGGCCCCGGAACCGGGCGACGGCGAAGTGCTGTGCCGCACCCTGGCGCTCACCGTGGGCGCGGGACAGCGCGCCGGACTGCAGGGCAGCGCCAGCTACGCCGGGGCTCCGCGCACCGGCGTGGTGATGGGCGGCAGTGCCGTCGGCCGCGTGGAAGCTTCCAACGCCGACGCCGTGCCGGTCGGTGCCGTGGTTACCTGCCCTGCCGGCTGGCAGGACTACTCGGTTCACGACGCCAGCGCCGTTCGCGTCGTGGATGGCGATGGCGACCCCGCGCACCACCTGGGCGTCTACGGCACGAACGGCCTCACCGCCTACTTCGGCCTGTTCGACTTGGGCGAGCCGGCGCCCGGCAAGACGCTGGTGGTCTCCGCCGCCGCCGGTTCCGTCGGCCATCTGGTCGGGCAGATGGCGAAGATCGCCGGCTGCCGGACGCTCGGCGTGGCCGGCAGCGACGCCAAATGCGCCCTGCTCACGGATGAACTCGGTTTCGACGCCGCAGTGAATTATCGCGACCCGGATTTCCGCGGCCACTTTCGCGAGGCCTGCGGCGACGGCATCGACATCTACTTCGACAACACCGGCGGCGAGATTCTCGGCGGGGCGCTGCGGCGCATGAAGCCGCACGGCCGCATCGTCTGCTGCGGCGTGGTCTCGCAGTACGACACCGGCAGCCCGGCGCCGGGGCCGCGCGGCATTCCGGGCCTGCTGGTGAACAACCGGGTGCGCATGGAGGGCTTTCTGGTGTTCGACTACGCGGACCGCTACGACGAGGGCCGAGATCGCATGAGGGGCTGGGTGGAAGGCGGTGACCTCAAGCCGCTCCAGGACGAGTTCCAAGGGCTGGCCGAAGCGCCCAGAGCTTTCATCGACATGCTGGCGGGCGGCAACGTCGGCACGCGCATCATTCGGGTCGCTCAGTAGGCGTGTACGTTCCATGTCTGCGCGGAAAGCCAGCAACCCATCATGCCGCAACCGTGTATGTCCCGTGTGAAGTCGTTTACTATTGGCTGTCTCGCTCCGCCCGATGACGGGCCAAGAGACGGAGGGTCCCATGCCCGATGCCAACCAGCTTGCTGAGGAGAATGCGGCGCTCCGCAAACGCATCACGGCGCTCAGCGGCGCCATTCTGCGCGTCAGCACCACCCTTGAAGTGGCGACCGTTCTGAAGGAGATCGGCCACAGCGCGCGCACCCTTGTCGATGCCCGCTACGGGGTCATCATCACGATCGACGATACCGGGAAGGCGCTGGACATCGTCACGTCCGGATTGACCGCCGAGGAGGAGCGCCAGCTCACCGAGTGGGAAGAGGGCGCTGTGCTGCTCGAGCGCCTTGGCGGCCAGTCTCGACCCCTGCGCCTGAACGACCTGCCGGCCTACGTTCGCTCGCTCGGCCTCTCGGATGCGCTCATGCGTTCGCAGACCTTGCAGGCCGTGCCGATGCGCCACCGCGGCAAGCTGGTGGGCAGCCTCTTCCTAGCAGAGAAGGAAGACGCATCGGAGTTCACCGATGACGACGAGGAAGTGCTGATCCTGTTCGCCGCCCAGGCCGCCGCCGCGGTCGCCAACGCCCGAGCCCATCGAGAGGAGCAGCGAACCCGGGCGGATATGGAGGCGCTGGTGGAGACATCGCCGGTCGGCGTCGTCGTGTTCGACGCCAACACCGGGCTGCCGCTGTCCCTGAACGGCGAGGCGAGGCGCATGGCCAAGCCGCTGCAAACGCCCGGTCGGTCGCTGGCGACGCTGCCGAGCGAAGTAACGATGCGCCGCGCAGACGGCAGCGAGATGGCGATGGACACGTTTCCGCTGACTGTGGCGCTGAGCACGGCGGAGACGGTCCGTGCCGAGGAGATCACGCTCTCGGTTCCGGATGGCCGCAGGGTCGAAGCGCTGCTCAATGCGACGCCGATCCGCGGCGAGGACGGCGCGGTCACCTCGGTGGTGGCGACGCTGCAGGACCTCGCGCCGCTGCGCGAAATGGAGCGCCAGCGTGCGGAGTTTCTAGGCCTCGTCAGCCACGAGCTGCGCGCCCCGCTGTCCGCGATCAAGGGTTCGGCGGTCACCGTGCTCGGCTCGCCGACAGACCTCGACCCGGTGGAGACGCGCGAGTTCTTCCGCATCATCGACGAACAGGCGGACCACATGCGCACCCTGATCGGCGATCTGCTCGATACGGGGCGTATCGAAGCCGGCACGCTGTCGGTGACGCCGGAGCACACCCAAGTGGCGGCCCTCGTCGAACGGGCGCGAAAGACCTTCGCCAGCGGCGGCGCGGACTACCCCCTGCACATCGATCTGCCGGCGAACCTGCCGCCGGTCATGGCGGACCGGCAGCGCATCGTCCAGGTGCTCAACAATCTGTTCGCGAACGCCGCCCGGCACTCTCCGACCGGCGCACCCATCCGCGTCGATGCCATCGGCAGCCGCACCCACGTTTCGATCTCGGTTTCCGACGACGGCGCCGGCGTGTCGCCGGAGCAGCTACCGTACCTGTTCCGCAAGGAGTCCGCGGCCAGCGGCGGTGCCAGGCGCCTCGGCGCCGGGCTGGGCCTCTCCATCTGCAAGGGCCTCGTCGAGGCCCACGGCGGGCGCATCCAGGCCGACAGCGAGGGCCTGGGACACGGCATGCGGGTGACGTTCACCCTCCCTGCGGTGGATGGCGCGGCCAGCCGAGCCAGAGCCACGGCCGCCGATCCGAACCGAGAGGGCGGCCGCATTCTGATCGTCGACGACGATCCGCAAGCGCTTCGCTTCGCGCGCAACGCGCTGAACGAAGCAGGCTATGCCACGGTGGTCACCAGCGAGCCCAGAGAGGTCGGCGATCTCGTCCGCGCGGAAGGCGTGCATCTTGTGCTTCTCGACCTGCTGCTCCCGGATGCCGACGGCGTCGAACTGATGGGCGAAGTGCCGGAGCTCGGCGACCTGCCGGTGATTTTCGTCTCCGCATACGGCCGCGACGAGACCATCGCCCGCGCATTCGAGGCGGGCGCCGCGGACTACATCGTCAAGCCGTTCTCGCCGACCGAGCTGATCGCGCGCATCCGTGCGGCGCTGCGGCAGCACCACGCGCCGGAGCCGTTCCGCTTGGCGGAACTGGCCATCGACTACGATGAACGCCGCGTCACCCTCGGCGGCGAACGGCTCGTGCTTACCGCAACGGAGTACGAACTGCTCCGCGTGCTTTCCGCCAACGCCGGGCGAGTCGCCACCTACGAAGCCATCCAGCGTCGCGTATGGGGCGACCGCGAACACGGCGAGCCGGCGCTGGTGCGCACGTTCATCAAGAAGCTCCGCCAAAAGCTGGGCGACAGCCCGGCGAATCCGACCTACATCCTCAACGAGCGCGGCATCGGCTACCGGATGCCGCGACCCGCCGAGGGCTGAACGGCGCCGAAGGAGATCTCTCGCAATGGAAATCGGCAACTGGAAGTCCGCCGGCGCGGTCGCGCCGCTGTTCCGGGAACTGCGCCAGATCGGCTTGGAATCCAACATCGCGGAACTCGAAGCGTTCGGCTTCACCGTCGTGCCGCCGGAGAAGGTCGCGCCGCCGCCGTTCTGCCGGGAAGTGCGCGAGGCCCTTGAGCGCACCATGCTGCGCCGCTACGGCCCGGACGGCCTTTCGGAAGAGCGCTGGGCCAACGTCAACGACATCCAGCGCTTCATGCTCTGGGAGGATCCGATCTTCGAGAAGCTCAGCTACAACCCGGCGGGATTGGGCCTCGCCGAATGGCTGCTCGGCACGGACTGCGTGCTGAGCCTGTGCGCCGCCTGGGTGAAAGGCCCCGGCGAGATCCGCACCGGCATCCACGGCGACTACCTCGACCCCGCCCTCACCGCGCAGCCGGAACCCGCCAACAACTGCAACATGCACTACATGCTGACGGACTACACCAAGGAGGACGGTTCCATCTCCTTCGTGCCCGGCAGCCACAAGTGGCGCCGCCAAGTGACGCCGGACGACAGCCGCTACTGGGCGGACCGGGCGACCGCAGTGGAAGCGCCGGCCGGCTCCATGGTGATCTGGGGCAACCACACCTGGCACGGCTCCTATCCCAAGAAAACGCCGGGCCTGCGCATGACGCTGCAATGCGAGTACATGCGCCGCCGTCGGCAGACCGAGGAGGCGTATCGAGAGACCGTGACGCAAGAGGCGCTCGACCGCAACCCGGTGCGCTTCGCCGGTCTCATGGACGTCTACAGCCTGTTTCCGTTCGGCAAGAGCGACTGGGACATCGAGCGCATGGCGGCCGCCGAACCCGGCGCCAAGAACGGCCAAGGCATCAACGAATACCGCTCGCTGTTCGACACCGAACCGGCGAACGGGCGCACGACCCTGCGGCCCGAATACGACTACATGCACCACGACGGCAAGATGACCTCCGAGCGCAACGCCGAACGGGCGGCGCGCATGAAGGCGGCGCGCGAACGCGAAGAGCAGAAAGCTGCATGAGCGCAGCACAGGCAGACGAGCCGCTCGTCATCGATGGCCTGAATGTCACCGAGCGCGTTGCCGAGATCGAGGACCAGGGCTTCACGATCATCGAAGACTTCATCAGCGCCGAGGAAGTCGCCCGCATCCGCCACGCCTTCGACACCGAGGTGCCGATCACCGAGATGCGCGCCATCGGCACCAAGACCGGCAAGACTTGGCGGGCCCACAACCTGCTCGCCAAGACCCGCGCCGTGGACTACCTCTTCCTGGACGCTCGCATTCGGGCGCTGGTGGAAGGCGTGCTCGGCGAACGCACGCAAGTGAACGTCACCACTCTCTTCAACGTGCTGCCCGGCGAGACCCGGCAGTTCCTGCACCAGGACGACGGCCTCTGGCCGATCCCCAGGCCGCATCCGCACTTCGTCTGCAACGCGCTGATCGCCCTCGACGACTACGACTTGGAGAACGGCGCGACCCACATCGTCCCGTACAGCCACAAGTGGCACGACCGCCCGGTGGATCAGCGCATCGAGACCATGCGCGTGGTGATGCGCTCCGGCACCATGCTGATGTGGGAAGGCGGCCTCTGGCACGGCGGCGGGGCGAACACGTCGAAGAACCGCGAACGGCTCGGCTTCTTCATGAGCCACAACGTCGCCTACCTGCGCCCGCAGGAAATCCAGCTGGTGTCAGTGCCCCGAGAGGTGGCCCGGCAGCTCCCGGAGAAGCTCCTGCGCCTGCTCGGCTACCACCGCTTCGGCCTCGGCGTAGACGGCCGCGACCCCATCGACGTGCTCCACGACGGCGTGGTCTGCCACCCGACCGCGAAGCCGGCTGCGGAGTGGCGGAAGCGGGACGTGCCGGCGAGCGCGACAGGCGGTCATGCCATTCGATCCACTCAGCTCCGCCGGACTTAAGTCACACAAGCTGTGCCTGAGGCCAGCGAAATCGAGATCGCGGCACCATCCGCCCGCGAGACGCAGTACACATACTCAGGAACTCAAGGAAACCACCATGCCACTGAAACACGACGGGACCCTCGACGAACTCCAGGCCACCATATCCCATCTCGGATTCCAGATCGACGAAGTCGTTAACCCCTTAAGGGCATACTGAGGCGCGAGTATTCGTCGTATTGCAGGTTTTTCGTGCGTTTCGCGCTGTAGTCGGGTTGCCGGTTTGACACACCGTAGGTGTTGTCAAGCGGAGCGCGGTTTCGCGGGGCACGGCGTCTTTGCGCTTCGATAGTTCGTCGAATCGCAAGGAGCGGGGTTGGACGGCGACCCCCTTCTGTTACGATGCGGTTCGTCGAAAAACTCATCGGAAGGAGGCCGCCGCCATGAAGCGTAGCAAGGCGAGCGTGCGGGGTAAAGCGACGGATCGCATCGAGATCCGGTTCGAGGACCAGCGGCTGACGGCGCACGCGGGCCTGGTGCTCTACCAGAGGCTGTTCGCGCGGCTCGGGCTGAAGGAGCGCTTGCGCGGCTGCTTCCGCCACCTGCCGGGCAGTCCGGTCTACGCGCCGCACGCGGTGGCGCTGCTGCTGGTCGTGCATCTGGTCATGGGCTTCCGGGAGCTGCGCGACGCGCGGTACTACCGGGACGACGAAATGGTCAGGCGGACGCTGGGCCTGCGGCACCTGCCGGACGCCTCCACGATGGGCCGCATGCTGGCCAGGGCCGACGGGCGCAGCGCGGACAACGTGCGCGCCCTGAACCGGCGGCTGGTGCTGGACCGCGCCGCGGCGCTCGGCCCGGCGCGGATGACGCTCGACTTCGACGGCTCGGTGCTCGGCACGAAGCGCTTCGCGGAAGGCACGGCCGTCGGCTTCAACAAGCGCAGGAAGGGACAGCGCAGCTACTATCCGCTGTTCGCGACGGTGGCGCAGACCGGGCAGGTGTTCGACCTGCGCCACCGCCCGGGCAACGTGCACGACTCCAACGGCGCGGAAGCCTTCATGCAGCGCTGCCTGGCGGACGTCCGCGCCGCGCTGCCGGGTGCGCGGCTGGAGTCGCGCATGGACAGCGCGTTCTTCGGCGAGGCCGTCCTCGGCCGGCTCGACGCGCTGGGCGTCGAGTACACGGCGACGGTGCCGTTCGAGCGGTTCGCGGAACTGAAGTCGCTCGTCGAGGGCCGCCGCCGCTGGCGCCGCATGGACGGGGCGAGGGACTTCTTCGAGCCCGCCTGGAAGCCGAAGAGCTGGGGCCGCCGGCGGCGCCTGGTCGTGGTCCGGACGCGAACCCGCCGGCAGCGCAAGGGACCGGTGCAGCTGGACCTGTTCGCGCCCCACGTCCACGGCTTCGAGTTCAAGGTCGTGGCGACCAACCGCCGCGTGCGGGCGAAAAGCGTCGTCGCGTTCCACGACGGGCGCGGCTCGCAGGAGGCCGTGTTCGCGGAACTGAAGTCGCAGTGCCGCATGGAGTACGTCCCGACGCGCAAGCTCGCCGGCAACCGGCTGTACACCCTCGCCGCCATCCTGGCGCACAACCTGACCCGGGAGCTGCAGATGGCGTCCCGGCCGCCGCAGCGCGGCACGACCCCGAAGCGCACGGCGCTCTGGGCGTTCGAGCAGATGCACACGATGCGCCGCCGCCTCGTCGTCCGGGCCGGACGGTTCCTCCGCCCGCAGCGCAAACCCGTCCTGTCGATGAATGCAAACGCCGAAGTGGAAGCGGAGATGTCCTCCTACCTCGCCGCGCTAGCCTGAACATCAACATCCGTCGCCTCTTTTTTTACATCAATAGGGTTAAGCGAGAACACGGGCAGCAGTTGCGTATGGCAGAGGGTGTCAGTATCACTTGGTACCCGAACACCGGGACGGTACAGGTCCAAGGGAATAAGTCCGCCAAGGATCGCTTCGAGGCGAAATGGGACGCGCATTCGCAGGCCGGAGAGCATCTGCCATCCGTTGATGAAGATAGGCGACCGGTAACGGACTCACCCTCACACCAAGTGGAAGACAGCCGGATCTTCGTCGTTCACGGACATGACGACACATCGAAAGAGCAGCTTGAGCTGGTGCTTCACAAGCTGCAGCTCAATCCGTTTGTTCTTGCGAACACCAGCGGAGGCGGGATGACGATCATCGAGGCACTGGAGGACCAGATCGACCCCGCCAAAGAAAAGACGACTTTCGGTATCGTACTGCTGACCCCCGACGACATGGGATACGAGAAAACTAGCAGCGCAACGTCAGCCCAGCCTCGCGCTCGGCAAAATGTGGTGCTGGAAGTGGGAATGCTGATCTCGGCTATCGGTCGACCTAGGGTGGCCATCCTGAAGAAGGGGCATCTCGAATTGCCGTCGGACGCTCAAGGCATCATCTACATCCCTTACAACGAGCATGTCAAGGAAACCGTTCCCAAGCTAGTCGACCGGCTGAGAAACGCAGGATTCGATCTCGCTCCAGCGTCGATCATGAACGCGTCGACCTGAGTCCCTAATCGCGATCCGCCTGCGACGCAGACTGACCTGTCGATGCAATGCAGGGGCATCACCGCCGCAACCGTGCCCGAGCCCGGCCGTCAACTCCCATCCGGCCAGCCGCCTCGGCCGAGCACGATGGGATGGTCCGGCAACACCTCAGGCGCGGCGCGCGTTGCCCGCCAGGTGCAGGGATGCGGCACCAATCCCTTTGCGAGCGGCGATTGCGCCGCCTGTCGGGTGACGACGATCGCGTCGAGGGACTGCCGCAACGCGCCAATCGCGTCCGCGCCGAACTCGGCGTGCCAGCGTTGTTCGATCAGGCGCAGGCGCTCGGCGTAGGCGACCTGGCTTGCCAACCCGGAGTCCGTAAGGCGAGCCTGCTTGCCGCGCTCGGTGGCCATCGGCTCGACGGCGACGAGTCCGTGGCGGCCGAGCAGGTTGAGCGCCTGCGCGATGGCCTCCTTGGACACGCCCGAACGGTCCGGCAACTCCCGTACCGGGATGCCCGCTTCGCCGAGGATGCGCAGCGCGTTGGCGCACGGCGGCAGCGCCAAGGGCGAGTCCGCCTCGAAGTCCAGCGTGAAGGCCAGCAGCGTTTGCGCGAGCAGCACGTAGAGCGGCGCGTCATCGGTGGCGACGGACCCTTGCGAGCCATGCGCGACCTCGGAGTACATCTCGCGTCGCGAGCTCACCAGAGGCAGGTAATTCGGCGCCGGCGCACCCCGCTGGCCGAGGACATGCGCCAGTCGGCGTTTGAGGCGGCGGATCTCGGAAGCGCCGAAGCGCTTGCACCAGCGCTCCTCGATCACCGCGGGCAGCGGCTGCCAGATGCGCAGGCAGCGTTCGCCGGCGGGCGTCGGGCGTATCAGCCAGTCGCGGAACGGCGGCTTTCGGCCGTTCGATTGCGGCGGCGGTTCCACCGTGACGTAGCGCCAGCGCGTCAGCCCGTTCAAGGCGGACCTGATCGCCGCGTCGTCGCGGAGCGCCAAGCGTCCGAGCTCGGCGACCGACTTCTCGCCGTCTGCGAGGAAGCGCAGGTAGTTCGCCCACATGGCGAGCGAGACCAGGAACACCTCGCGCTTCCACGTCTCGAACGTCTCCCCGGTGGGCTCGATCAAGCGCCGCTCGAACTCGTTGTCGAACTCCACGGTACACGCGACCAAGGCGTACGAGAGCAGGCTGCCGAGCAGCAATCGGGACTCCTGAGCGTCGGGCATGGTGCTTGGCTTCCTCCCCACCGGTGCATCCGCACATGTAGGCGGCACCCGAGATTATGCAAGCACGCCATCGCGCTGTGGGTGTCGGCCAGCGTGCCGGCACTCGCCGGAGCTGCTTGCCGCGACCGGGCGTCTTCCGGCATCGGCGCCACGCCCACCTAGCCAGGGTGCCATATTCCCGCAAATGCGATGTTCTCTGTGCAGCGAATAATGCTGATTTGACACATATGCTATGTGCATGCATCATTCGCTGTGCAGCAAATAACGGCTAAAGGTGCGAAATGGCTGTCCAGCCGACGCCAACCGAGCGCGAGCGAGTCGCCGACCTGATGGCCGCTCTGACCGCGTTGCCGTTCTGCGAGGCCCTGCGCATCGGCACGCCGACTGCTGACAGATTCCCCATGCAGACGCCGGCCGACGCTATCGTCCACTGCACGTGGGCGGGACGCCCGGTCGAGCTCGCATTGCGCACCCGGACGAACATCTATCCCCGCGACGCCCGCGATTTCATCTGGCGGGTGGGCGCCCTCAATGCCAACCACCCAGACGCCATCCCCATGCTGGTGGCTGACGCCATCTCGACCTCCGCGAAGGAGCTGCTCCGCGCCAGCCGAGTCGCCTACTACGACGCTGGCGGCAGCCTCTTCCTGTGTACCGAACCCGTTTACGTCCACATAGACCGGCCAGCGCCGCGCCCCGTGGCGAGCCGCGAACTGAGCTTGTTTCGGGGCAGCCGGGCCCAAGTCGTCCATTGCCTGCTACTCGCACCGCGCACTTGGTTCGGCGCGACTCGTCTCGCGCAGTGCGCAGGCGTCTCTCCGGGCACCGCCTCCGTGGTCCTGCGCAACCTCGAACAGCACCAATGGGTCCAGACGCGCGGCCGCGGACCGACCAAGCAACGGCGCGTTGCCGATGCAGGGCGCTTGCTCGACGCGTGGGTCCGAAACAGCGAACGCATCCGCCTGTTCTCCGCTAGGGACTACTACGTACCCGTCGTCCCCGAACCATCGCTCGCGCTCGAACTCCATCGTGCCTTCGAGACCCACGGTGCCGACTACGCCATCACCGGCGAGTCGGCCGCCCAGCGCTATGCGCCGTTCCTGTCGCACGTCTCGCGCATCGCCTGCCTGGTCGCTGCCGGCGACGGCCGTATAGACACCGTGCTTCGCGACCTCGACGCAAAGCGCGTCGACCAAGGGGCCAACCTTTCGGTCGTGCGGGCTCCGTTCCCTGGCGCCCTTGCATCGCGTCAGCGCGTTGATGGCATCTGGCTCGCCAGCCCCATCATCGTCTATCTTGATCTCCTTCGTGCCGGTGGGCGGGCGCCCGACATGGCACGCCACCTCCGGCGCGAACGCCTCGGCTATTGACCGCTATGCCCACCCACTACGGCGACTACGACGACCACGCCACGCAAGCCTGCGAGCGGGTCCTCGTCACGCTGCTCCGGGGACTCGGCCCGTGGAAGCATTGCGTATACCTCGTGGGCGGCCTCACCCCACGCTACCTTGTGCCAGACCCGCCACCGGACGTTCGGCCGCATGCCGGCACGCGGGACGTTGACTTGGTGGTCGACCTTCCGCTCCTAGTGGAAATCGAGGCCTACCGAACCCTCGAGCGGAACTTCAAGGACCTAGGCCTGGAACGCGCTAGGAGCGACGAGGGCAGACGCCCGTCTTGGCGTTGGGAACGCCGCACAGATGCGCACACGTTGGTCGTTGTCGAACTCCTAAGCGACGACCCCAGCGGCAAAGTCCAACGGGCGGCCGCGCTTCCCACTCAGCGCAGAGTGTCCGCCATGCACATCCCCCACGTCTCGATGGTCCGGGACCTTTACGACGAGGTCGAAATCCAGGCCGAGCTACTCGACAGCCGCGGGATCGTCCGCGAACGCATCCGCCATGCCAACATCGTCAGCTTCATCTGCCTGAAGGCATCTGCCTTCAACGACCGAATGGAAGACAAGGACGCCTACGACCTCCTGTATTGCATCGAAAACGCTCCAGATGGAGTCACCGCGGTCGCCCGCGCTTTCCAAGACGCGATCAAGCAGACGCCCCAAGGGGACACGATTCGCCGGGCCCTCGACATCCTCAGGCGACGCTTCGCGACCGACCCAGGTGTCGATGGCTTCAGGAAAGACGGACCGACGGCCGTCGCCGCGTTCGAACGCGAGGACCTCCCCGACTCGGACCAGCGCCTACTCCGCCAACGCAACGTCAGCACGGTGATCGAGCGCCTACTCCGCGACATCCGCGACCGCACCCATTGACCGTGCTGGACGAGGGGCGCAGCAGACGCCTCCCGCGCCGTGCATGACCCGCATACGGGCGGGACCAAGCCCCGCCCTCTTCGGCCTGGGCGTAGACGGCCGCGACCCCATCGACGTACTCCACGACGGCGTGGTCTGCCACCCGACCGCGAAGCCCGCCGCACAGTGGCGGAAGCGGGATTCGCCGGCGGCGAGCGCCCTGAGACAAGCACCCCCCATGCGCGGCGGCTCGGGCTAGGCTGCCGATCCGTGGTTTTCTGATCTCATCCACTGTCGTCGGCAGCGCGAGCCAGGTCCGTAGCGGCAGCTTGCCGCACGGCAGGCGCAAGCCTTCCGCTTGACTTCACTTCCCGGCCTCGTGCAGCATCCGCCATGCGTAGACAACACGGGCGCACCCGCGAGTCGGGTTGCCCGGTGAATAGAACAGCCCGACCAACGGCGACGGAGTAGCTACCGGAGCCGCCGGACGAATAGCCGGGGATTCCACCAGCCTGTGTGGTCTACGCACGACCCGACGCCATGGGCGTCGCTGATGGCTTCCACCAGCAGGCGGCGGCGGGCGCGGCAGATGGGCACCAAGTGGATGAGCAGGGCATCGAGGTCCGCGTCGTCCGCGTCCAGGAGGATCGTCGGTCGAGCCGACGCCAACCCAGCGCGAGCGAGTCGCCGACCTGACGCCCACCCAATCTGGTCACGCGCCTTGACATGTGTTTTCCACAGATTCGTCGTACGCCCCGTGCCTAGTTGCGACTGTCCGAGCCGCGAGAGTACACTCTTGAGTGGTACCTGAACGAGGAACCAACGTGGAAGTAACGGCCAAGGGCCTAAGGACCCGAGTCGGCGAGGTGCTCGATTGCGTCGACCGCGGCGAAACGGTGGTTGTCACGTACCGAGGCAAGCCGAGGGCGAGGCTGGTGGCGATAGAGCCGGCGGTGGCCACTGCGGCGCACAAGAGTACGGCTGGCTTCGGCATGTGGAAGGACCGGGCGGACCTCGCGGATGTAGACGGCTTCGTGCAGGACCTGCGCCGACCGCGCGATGTTGCTTGACACCGATGTTCTCGTTTGGTTTTTCCGCGGCAGGGAGTCGGCGCGGGTCGCTGTAGACGAGTGCTCGACCGTGCGACTCTCGGCCGTGTCGTACATGGAACTGGTACAGGGTGCGCGCGACAAGAGCGAACTGCTTGAGCTCCGGCGTGCGATCAGCGACAACGGATGGCGCGTGATCCCCATCTCCGAAGGCATCAGTCACCGGGCCGTGCTGTACGTCGAACGTCACGCCCTTGCGCACGGCCTACGCCTTGCCGACGCGCTGATCGCGGCAACGGCAGTGGAGGCGGGTGGAGCGCTGTTCACTGCGAACGTCCGCCACTACCGCTTCTTGTCGGAACTTGAGGTCCGGCGCTATCAGCCGTGATGAGCGTGCGACAAGGTGCATGACTCGGGCACGGGGCCCAGGCATCTGTCGTACACACAGGGCGTACGAGGATTCTTCGAGAAGCGTCCCACGCCGCGTCTGACCCGCACAGGGCGGGCCTTCCACATCGTCGAGTGGCGAGTATTCGGCAATGCACCCCTACGCCGGCGCCTCGAAGTACACGCCCTTGTGGTCCGTCACTGCCTTCAGGTGGCGGGAGAGGGCGGGGAGGTAGGGGCTGGTCGAGACGGGCTGGTCGTTGATGGCTTCCACCAGCAGGCGGCGGCGGGCGCGGCAGATGGGCACCAGATGGATGAGGAGTGCGTCGAGATCGGCGTCGTCGGGGTCCAAGAGGATCGTCAGGCGGCGGGCGTGGTTCTCGGAGACGACGGCGAGGCGCCCGCCGCAGTAGCCCAAGTGGTTGGTCAGACGGCGCTGCGGAACGTCCGGCAGCGCCGTGCCGAGGCCGCAGGGCGAGACCGGGTCCAGGGCGTTGATCCAGAAGGTCCCGCCTTCCCCTGCCGCGCGCAGTTCAAGCTGGCGCAGCGCCTGCGGCAGCGCGAATTGCGGGCCGGAGAACGACTCGAAGAAGAGCCCCGCCACCACTTCGCCGGAGAGTTCCATGACGCGCAGCGCCGGAAACACGGCCGCCCAGCGGAGCGGACCGCCTTCCCGGTTGGCGTGTTCCCGGGTGAGAATGCCGTAGCGGTCCAAGAGCATTCGGCAGCGCTCCTTGGTTTCCTCCAAGCGTTCGAGCGCATCGCTGGGCGGCGTTGCCGGCGACACGCGGTACCAGGTGCCGGGCCAGCCGAGGGAAGCGCCGCGCGCCCTTGAACGTGCGCGCCAGCGTGCTGCCCGCGATCCCGCGCGGCCCTCGCCCAATGCCGGAGCGTCGTGCAGCCGATAGCGCCGGGCGTGGCCAGCGGCAAGGGGCGCGAAGCCGTCGGCGGCGATGCGGCCGTCCCACACCGCCTGCCAGAAGGCGGCGTTGAACGCCTCGCTGTCCTGGCCCGATTCATCGAGCAGCTGGTTGAAGGTATAGCGCGCTGCTGGATCCTTGAAAAGCCGGACAACCGACTCCCCTTCCTCGTCCTCAGCCGGGCCGAGCAGGTCGAAGTCCTCGCCGAAACCGATCCGCGCCGAACCGGGGCTGCAGCCGCGCCACGCCAGACCGTCTGCAGCGGCGCTCTCCAAGGCATGGCCCGCAGCGCCCTGCTGCCTTGGGGCGAACGCCTCTTCCAGCCAGAAGGGCACTGGCGCACGGTAGCCGCGCAAGCGGTCGGCGGCTTCGAGCAGACGCTCCGGCGAGCGCGTTGCACCGAATTCATGCCAGCCGGCAAGGAACGGCGTCATCGCCGCGGCCGGGCGCGGCTCGAATGCCGGGCGAGCGGCGGCGCGCTGGAAGCGGATCAGGGTTTCCAGATTGTCGGCATCGCAGACGGTCTCGGCATCGAGTCCGGCCACCAGCGGACCGCGCACCAAAGTGCGGGCGTCCTCAAGTTCCGCCAGCACGGCGGCCAAGTCCGGGAACGCGGGCGATGGGAGGAACGGCAGCAGCTCGGCGAGTTCCGCCGGCGTGCGCGGGCCGTAGAACTGCAGCATCTCGCCCGCTTCGCGCACCGGGTCTTCGCCGAGCGCCACCTCGCGGTGGACGAGAAACTCGCGACCGGCCACCGAGCGGCGCTCCACCCCAGGCGGCACGGGCGTCTCCTCGAACCACTCGGCAAGCGGAATCGCGACGCGCTCCTTCACCCACTCGCCGAGTTCCACGTCCCCTTCCGGGGCGTACCCCGCGCGGCGGCGCTGGGCTCTCGACTCGAAGTCCAGGATCACCTCAGCCGAAATGGCCGGGCGCAGCGATTGATCGAACACGGCTTGGCGGATGAGATCGTCAGACAGCGCCGAGCGGCCGGTCTGTTCCGGCGCATCGTCCGCGTACATGTAGCGGTTGATCTGCTGAAAGGCGACGTTGGCCGCGAACGGACTCGGCACCGAGACCGTGGCCAGCGACCAGCCGATCTCCCCGGAAGCGAGCCGTTCGAGTACCGAAAACGCCGCCGGCAGGTCGAACTCGTCCCGCAAGGATGTGCGCCACGTCTCCAGCATCACCGGGAAGTCCGTCAGCGGCTTGGTGGCGGTCATCAGCTTCTTCGCCTGCAAGCGGGTCATCCACAGCGGCATGCGCTGGTTGAAGCGGCGTTTGGTGAGCAGCAGCGCGCGGCCCGCGCACTCGCGGAAGCGGGCGCCGAAGAAGGCGGAATCCTCGAGCGAACGGCGCAGCAGCGGTTCGAAGTTGGCCGGCGTCACCAGGCTCAGCACCAGCGCCGGATCGACCTCCTCCTTCACCTGCACGACGATGGTGTCGTTGTCCGCGTGCATCTCCGCGACGCCCCCGAAGCGGTCGTTCCAAGCGGCCTCCAGCGCCAAGGCGATCGGCTGGTTGACCGCGCCGCCCCACAGCGTGTGCAGTACGATCTGCTGCTGCCGATCCGGGCCTTGGAAGCCGCCGGGACCGGCCAGCACATGCTCGACCAGAACGTGCTCCGCATGAGGGAGGTCGCATTCGGTGGCTTCCCGCTGGCGTTCGAGGAAGCCGACCAGTTCGTCGGCGGCCACCTCGTCGAACCCGCGCCGGGCGAGTTCGGCGGCCAGCGCATCGCGCCGCTTGGTCTTCAAGAGCGCGTTCGCTTCGGTGAGAAACTCGGCGATGCGCTGCGAGTAGTACGCGCCGCGGCGGTAGCTCTCAGCCCGCCAGAACGGCGCCCCGCCCGCATTCGGCGGCGCCAGCCTCACCAGCACATCGCTCGGCGTGATGCGCTCCACGCGCCAGTTCTGCGTGCCGAGGGTGAAGGTCGCGCCGACACTGCTCTCCCAGACGAACTCCTCGTCGAGCTCGCCGATGGCCGCGCCGGTGTCCGCATGGCGCAGGGTGAAGTAGCCGCGGTCCGGAATCGTGCCGCCTGAGGCGTAGAGCGCGAGCGCCGCGCCCTTGCGCGCCACCACGGTCTGCGCCACCCGGTCGTAGGCGAGGCGGGGCCGCAAGTCCCGCACGCGGGTGCCGGCGTAGCGCCCGGCCAGCATCTCCACCACCAGATCGAACTGCTCCCTGGGCAGCGTGGCATAGGGCGTCGCGCGCCGGATCACGCTGTAGAGGGCGTCCGTCTGCCACTCCTCGGTGGCGGCGCAGGAGACGAGGATCTGCGCCAGCACATCGAGCGGATTGGCGAGCGGCCGCAGCGGCTCGATGTCGCGCTCCTGCACGGCCTTGGCGAGCACCGCGGCGGTGACGAAATCCTGCGCGTAGCTGGGGAACAGGGAGCCGCGGCTCACCTCCCCCACCCGATGCCCGGCGCGGCCGATGCGCTGCAGGGCGGCGGCGATGGACGGCGGCGACTGGATCAGCACCACTTCGTCCAGATGGCCGATGTCGATGCCCATCTCCAGAGAGCTGGTGGCGACGATGGCCTTCAGCTCGCCGCGCTTCAGGCGCTGCTCCACTTCGCTGCGAATCTCCCGGGATAGCGAACCGTGGTGGGCGTAGGCGAGCGGCCCCGGGTGGGCGGGGGTGGGGCGGGCGGAGTGCAGCGCGTCCTCGTCGTTGAGGCGCAGGGTGATCTTCTCCGCCATGCGGCGGCTGTTGGCGAAGAACAGGGTCGCCTGGTTGGCGTCGATGATCTCCTTGAAGGCGTCGGCCATCGGCACCCAGACCTTCTCGCCCCGGTCCGCCGCGTCCTGCGCCGCTTCCGGGAAGCGGATGCGCAGGTCGATGGCCTTGGCGGCGGGCGACTCGACGATGCCCACCGGGCGCGGCTGGTACTCCGCATCGCGCCCGCCGACGTACTCCGCAACCGTCTCCAGCGGCCGCACAGTGGCCGACAGCGCGACGCGCTGGAACTCGCCGGCCACTTCGACCAGGCGTTCGAGAGCCGCCATCAGCGTGACGCCGCGCCGGTTCTCCACCACCGAGTGGATCTCGTCGAGGATCACGGTTTCGACGGTTGACAGCGCGAGGCGCCCGCGCACCGTGGTGAGCAGCAGGTTCAGGCTCTCCGGCGTCGTGATGAGCAGTTCCGGCGGGCGGCGCAGCATGCGCTGCCGCTCGCTCTGCTCGGTGTCGCCGCTGCGCACCTGCACGCGCAGGCTCGGAAACGTCTCGCCCGCCGCGGCGAAGCGCTCGCGCAGCGCACCGATCGGCTCGACCAGGTTCGCCCGGATGTCGTTGTTCAGCGCCTTCAGGGGCGAGATGTAGAGCACGCGGGTGGCGCCGGACTCGGATGCGCCGGTGGCGAAGGCGTTGATGGCCCAGAGGAAGGCGGTGAGCGTCTTGCCGCTGCCCGTGGGGGCCGTGATGAGGACATGCTCGCCGCTGGCGATGCGCGGCCAGCTGCGGCTCTGCACGTCGGTCGGCGCGGCGAACGCGGCCTCGAACCAGCGCCGGATGTGCGGATGGAACGGCGTGAGGGCGGACATGGCGGCGAATGGCGTCTTTATGGCAAGGGCGGCAGCGACTAATCTTCGCACTCTTGCCCGCTCGCGGCGGCCTTGGGCCGGCGCCGCGGCATCTTGAATGGAGTTCGACAAGAACATGCGCTTGAGGGACGGACGATGACGGCCACGTTGGCCGATCGCGACGGGTGGATCTGGCTGAACGGCGAGCTCGTCGACTGGCGGGAAGCCCGCGTCCACGTGCTCACCTATACGCTGCACTACGGCGTCGGCGTGTTCGAGGGCGTGCGCGCCTACGATACGCCGCAGGGCGCGTGCATCTTCCGCCTCGAAGACCACACCACGCGCCTCTTCGACTCGGCGCGCATCCTGCAGATCGAGGTGCCGTTTTCGCGGGCGGAACTGATCGAGGCGCAGCGGCAGGTGTTCGTCGCCAACGACTTGCGCGAAGGCTACCTGCGCCCGGTGATCTATCTCGGCTCGGAAGCCATGGGGCTGCGCGCCAAGGATCTGAGCGTCAACGCCGCCATCGCCTGCTGGCCGTGGCCGGACTACATGGACCCGGAGTCCCGGGAGCGCGGCATCACCGTGCGCACGTCCTCCTACACGCGCCACCACGTCAACATCACCATGTGCAAGGCGAAGGCGAACGGCAACTACATCAACTCCGTGCTCGCCCTGCGCGAGGCCCAGGACGCCGGCTGCGACGAGGCGCTGCTGCTCGACAATGAGGGCTACGTCGCCGAGGGCACGGGCGAGAACATCTTCGTCGTCAAGAACGGCGTCATCCATACGCCGGAACTCACCTCCTGCCTGCCCGGCATCACGCGGGACACGATCCTGGTCTTCGCCCGGGAGCAGGGCATCCCGATCGTCGAGCGGCGCATCACGCGGGACGAGGTCTACATCGCCGACGAGGCGTTCTTCACCGGCACCGCGGCCGAGGTGCTGCCCATTCGCGAACTCGACGGGCGCATGATCGCGGACGGCAAGCGCGGGCCGATCACCGAGCAGCTGCAGACGCTGTACTTCGATCAGGTGCGCGGGCGCCGCGACGCGCACCCGGAGTGGCACACGCTGGCCGGCGGCTGAGGCGATGCGGGGGTTGCCGCAGTGAGAGTGCTGGTCGCCGCGCCCGCCTGGGTGGGCGACATGGTGATGGCCCACTGCCTGGTGCCGCCGCTGGTCGAGCGTGGCGACGAAGTGCATTTCCTCGCCCCGGTCGGCACCGCGCCGCTGGCAGCGCGGATGCCCGGGGTGCAAGCAGTCCACGCGATCCGCACGCGGCACGGCAGGCTGGACCTCGCCGAGCGCTGGGCCGTGGGGCGGCGGCTGCGGCGGCATCGTTTCGACCAGGCCATCGTGCTGCCGAACTCGCTGAAGTCCGCGCTGGCGCCGTTCTTCGCCGGCATCGCCCGGCGCACGGGTTTTCTCGGCGAGCAGCGCTACGGCCTGCTGAACGACATCCGCCGCCTCGACCGTGCGCGCCTGCCGCGCATGGTGGAACGGCTCGCCGCGCTCGCCCAAGCGGCCCCTGCACGACCGCGCCTCGCCGCCGACCGAGCCGAGACGGAGCGGCTGCTCGAACAGCACCGGCTCGCCGACGGCCGATCCGTCGTGGCGCTCTGCCCGGGCGCCGAATACGGTCCAGCCAAGCGTTGGCCAACGGTACACTTCGCGACCCTCGCCCGGCGCTTGGGCGATGCCGGGTGCGCGGTCTGGGTGCTAGGCAGCGGCGCCGACGCCGAGGCGGGCGCGATGCTGGCGGAGTCGGGAGCGCGGGACCTCACCGGCCGCACCACCCTCGGCGAGGCGGTGGACCTGCTCTCGGCCGCGGCTGCGGCGGTCGCCAACGACTCCGGCCTGATGCATGTCGCGGCAGCGCTCGACGTGCCGGTGGCGGCGGTCTACGGCGCCTCATCCGCGGACTTCACGCCGCCGCTCTCCCCGTGCGCCGCGATCCTGGCCAGAGAGCTGCCCTGCCGGCCCTGCTTCGCCCGCACCTGCCGCTACGGGCACTACGACTGCCTGCGCGGCATCGAGCCGGAGGCCGTCTTCGACGCGGTGATGGCCTTCGGTCTCGGCGCTGCGCACCGTTGCCAAGCGAGTGCGCGTCAACCACCATCCGGCCCATGAACGTCCTGCTGGTGAAGATGTCGTCGCTCGGCGACGTCGTGCATGCGCTGCCGGCGGTGGAAGACGCGGCGCGGCACGGGGCGCGCTTCGACTGGGTGGTGGAGGAAGCCTTCGCCGCGGTGCCGGCCGCCGCGGCTGGCGTGGACGACGTCCTGCCCATCGCCCTGCGTCGCTGGCGGCGCGCCCCGCTCGCCCACCTGCAAGAGCTCAAGCACTTCCATAGGCGCCTCCGCCGCCGCCAATACGACTTGGTGCTGGATGCCCAGGGCCTCATCAAGAGCGCCCTGGTCGGTCGCTGGGCGCGGGCGCCGCTGCGCGTCGGCTTCGATTTCGCGAGCGCTCGCGAGCGGGCGGCGGCGCTGGCACTGGACCGGCGGCTGCGCATCCCGGCCGCGGAGCACGCCATCACCCGCTGCCGACGGCTGTTCGCCGGCGCCCTCGGCTACTCGCCGCCGCGGTCGGAACCCGCCTTCGGTCTGGCAAACGGGGAGCCGATCGGCAACGGCGTCGTGCTGGCGCACGGCACGGCATGGCGCACCAAGCACTGGCCGGAGGCATTCTGGATCGATATCGGCCGCCGCGCCGCCGCCGCCGGGCTGGAACCGCTGCTGCCTTGGCTGGACGGCGAAAAGGCGCGCGCCGAGCGCATCGTCGCCGCCGTGCCGGGGGCGCGCCTGTGCAGCGCGATGGACATGGACGCCGTGGTGCGCCTCGTCGCCGGTGCCCGGGGCATCGTCGGCGTGGACAGCGGCATCGCCCACCTCGGCGCGGCATTCGGTCGCCCCACGGTGATGCTGTTCGGACCCACCGACCCGCATCGCACCGGCTGTCGCGGCCCGTTTGCGCAGAACCTCGGTTCCTGCATCGCCTGCGCGCCGTGCGAGTCCCGCCGCTGCCGACTGCCGAGCGCCATGCCGCACAATGCCGCGGCGACCGATGCCGCGGCCTGCCTTGCGGCTCTGTCGCCGAATCGGGTCTGGGACGCGCTCGACGGCCAGATGCGGCGCGCGGCCGACGCCGTTCCGGAACGCTGACGGCAGCCTTCGATGCGCATCGGCTTCGTCATCTTCAAGTACTTCCCGCACGGCGGCGTGGCGCGGGACCTGAACAAGATCGCCGCCCGCAGCCTGGAGCGCGGCCACGCCGTGCGCATCTACGCCATGAGCTGGTCTGGCGAGCGGCCGCCAGGCGCGGAAGTGGTGCTGCTGCCGAGCCGCGGCCTGCGCAGCCACGTCCGGCAGCGGCGCTTCGCCAGGCGCGTCGCTGCGCACCTCGAGGCGGCGCCGGTGGATCTCGTGGTCGGCATGAACAAGATGCCGGGCCTCGATGTCTACTACGCCGGCGACTCGTGCTTCGAGGACAAGGCCCGCTCGCAGCGCCCTTGGGCCTACCGGCTGACGCCGCGCTACCGCCACTACGCACGTTTCGAGGATGCGGTCTTCAGCGCCGCCGCGAGGGCGCGCATCCTTGCCATCTCGCCGCCGCAGACGGCGCGCTACCAAGCCATCTACGGCACCCCGGCGCATCGCTTCCATCCCCTGCCGCCGGGCATCGAACGGGACCGAGCGTCGCCAAGCGCCAGCATCCGCAAGACGATGCGTACCGCCTTGGGCGTTGGAGAACACGATCAGGTGCTGCTGTTCCTCGGCTCCGGGTTCGTCAAGAAGGGCCTCGATCGCGTTCTGCGGGGACTTGCGGCGCTGCCCGCCGAGGTCGCCGAAAGCGTCCGCCTGCTGGTGGTCGGCAACGACAAGGCGCACCGCTTCGAGCGCCTCGCCAAGCGTCTCGGCGTCGCCGACCGTGCGCGCTTCCTGGGCGGCCGCGACGACGTGCCGGCGCTGCTCGCCGCTGCCGATGCCAGCGCCCTGCCCGCCTACGACGAGAACACCGGTACGGCGCTGCTCGAGAGCGCCATCGCCGGCGTGCCGACGCTAGCGACCGCGAACTGCGGCTACGCGCCCTACATCGAACGCGCCGAGGCCGGCATCGTCACCCCGGTGCCTTTCGAGCAGGCCCGGTTCGATGCGGATCTCGCCCGTCTGCTCTGCTCGCCGCAGCGAGGCGCGTGGGCCCGCAACGGCCGGGCGCTGGCGGCGGACCAGTCGATCTACGCCATGGCCGGCCGCGCGGTGGCCGTGCTGGAGGAACTCGGCGCAGGTTTGGCGCCGCCGCTGGTCGCGTTCTGCGTGTTTCGCTTCTCGCCCATTGATCCGGCGTGCCGGGCGCTGCTGCCGACGGCCGCCGCGTGTCGCGAGCGCGGCATGGCGGTGCGCATCTACGCCTACGCTTGGCAGGATGCGCCGCCGACGGACATGGAACTAGTGCGCGTCCCGGTCGCTGGCACCACCGAAGCGGCGCGCCGGCAGCGCTGGCAGGCTTGGGTGGCGGCGGACCTGCGCCGCGTCCGGGCGGCCTTCGCGGTGGCCATCGACGCCATGCCGGCGGCGGACCTGTGCCTCCGCGATCAGTTGCCAGCGCGGCCGGGCGTGCAGGCGGCGCCGCTGCGCCTGCCCGGGCGAGATGCGACGCGGCGGGCGCTCGGCTACGGGGATCAGGATGTGGTCTTCGTGCTGGCCGCGGGCGATCTGGTCGCAGCCGGTTTCGAGCGTCTGCTGGTCGCGCTCGGTCGCCTGCCGGAACCGGTCCGGGCGCGCGGCCGGGTGCTTGCCCTGGGTCGCCTGGACAGGCGCTTCCACGCGATTGCGCGCGCCCTAGGCCTGCGTGCACAGGTGCGCGTGAGCGAGACCAGCGTGACGTTCGCCGATGCCATCGCGGTCGCCGAGGTGTTCGTGGATCTCGCCTATCGGCCCCGCTCGAACGGCTGGCTGTTCGACGCCTTGGCCGCCGGACGCGCGGTGCTGACCTGCGCGGCGGTCGCCGAATCCGCGCTCGTACGCGATGCGGATGCTGGCGTCGTCCTCGCCGCGCCGTTCCGCCAAGCCGACTGCACGCGTGCCGTCGGCCAGCTCATCGAGCAGGCCGCCCTGCGCCAACGCCTCGCCGGCAACGGCGCCCGATTCGGCGCCGATGTCAGCCGTCACGGGGCGGCGGCCATCCTCGCCGACCAGATCCGCCGACGTTGCAGCGAACGCGGCGCGGACGGCACCCGGGCCATGCACCGCGATGTCGCTCTATCTGCGTGACGATCTGCAGGCGGCGCTAGCCGCAGGCGCCATCGGCGATCCCCGGCAGGGTGCGTTCGAGCTTCTCTACGGCGTCTCCGGGCAGGTGTTCCGGCTTGCCGAGCGACGCCGCACGCTGCGTTTCGTCGCTGCCGGCAAGGCCTACTTCGCCAAGCTGCATGGCGGGGTCGGCTGGGGGGAGATCGTCAAGAACGTGCTCGTCGGCAAGCGTCCGGTGCTCGGCGCCGGCAACGAGTTCGAAGCCTGCCGGCGCCTGGCGGCGAACGGCGTGCGGGTGCCGGCCGTGGCCGCGTTCGGTGAACGGGGCCGCAACCCGGCCCGCCGGGAGTCGTTCCTGGTCTGCGACGCCCTGGACGGCTACGCGGATATGGAGTCCATTGCCGACGGCTGCCCGCCAGCGCCGCTGTCCCTTGCGGTCAAGCGCCGGCTGATCGCCGCCGCCGGCGAACTGGCTCGGCGCATGCACGATGCGGGGGTTCAGCACCGCGATTTCTACCTTTGCCATCTGTTTGCCGATGCCGCGGCGCTCGGCCGCGGTGACGCGGAACTGGCGCTGATCGATCTGCACCGGGCCTGCGTTCGAGAGCGAACGACGGCTCGCCAGCGCAGTCGGGACCTTGGCGCTCTGCTCCACTCCGCCGCCGCGGCGCCACTGTCGCGAACCGACCTGCTGCGCTTCGTCGCCGCGTACGCCGAGGCGCGCCCGGCCGGCGAACTGCGCCGGGGCGGGCACTTCTGGCGCGCCGCCCAGCAGCGCAGCGAGCGGCTGCGGAGGCGCGCCGCGGCGAAGGGCTTGGCAAGCGGAGACGCAGCGCTGACCCACGGTGCGGACGGCGCAGCAAGCGTCTCTTCGCTCAGCGCCCTTGGGCGCGTGCCGCCGCTGCCATTCCGTTTCGATGCGGACTTCGGCGATGGCGGGGTGCGGGTGGTTTGCACGCAGCTCATGCGCATCCAGCCGGGTCGCCGGTTCGTGGCCCGGGCGACGCTTCACAACGGCGAGTTGCTGGCGCTCAAAGCCTTCTACGGCCGCCGCACGCGCCGGGATCTGAATCGCGAACGACGCGGCATCGCGGCGATCGCGGCCAGCGGCGTGGCGACGCCCGAGCTGTTGCGCTGCGGTGCCGGGGCTGGTGGGCGCCTGCTGGCATTCCAGTATCTGGCCGATGCCCGCGCACCGGGCCGGGAGGACCTCCCGGCGCTCATGGGCATCCTTGCCAGACTGCATGAGCGCGGCGTCCGCCAGCGCGACCTGCACGTCGGGAACTTCCTAGTGCAGGGCGGGCGCGTCTTCGCCATCGACGGCGGCGGCGTGCGGCGGGCGCTTTGCCGGCGCCGGTCCTGCTGGCGCGATGCGGCGCGCCTCTTGGCCTCGATGCCGGGCGACGCTGACTGCGTCGCCCAAGCCGCGGCCGAGTACGCCGCCGCACGGGGCTGGCCGACGAATTCGGCGGACGCCGCCCGGCTTGCCTCGATGCTGGCCAGAGCGCGGCGGCGACGGGCGGCGGCGTGGATGGCGAAGACGGTGCGCGACTGTACGCCCTTCGCCGTGCGCCGGACGGCGCTGGGTTTGGTGGCGGTCGCGCGCGAAGACGATGACGCCGCATTGCGCGAGTTCATCGCGGATCCCGAAGCCGCCATGGCGCGCGGCGCGGCGCTCAAGCGCGGCCGAACGGCGACGGTGGCCCGCTGCGGCGACTTGGTCGTCAAGCGCTATAGCGTCAAGGATTCCCGCCACCGCTGGCGGCTGAAGCTGCGCTCGACGCGCGCCAGACGCGCTTGGCGGGCAGGGCACGGCCTCGCGCTCCTCGGCATCCCAACAGTCCGGCCGCGGGCGCTGATCGAGTGCCGGGACGCGCCGGTCGGCGGCGCAGTCGCGTATCTGGCGATGGATTGCGCCCCGGGCGTGCCGCTCGCCGACGCCATCGCCGCCGAAGGCTTGACCGAACCGCTGCGGCAGGGGCTGCGGGCGCTCTTCCGCGCCCTGCGCGCCGGCCAGATCGGCCACGGCGACATGAAGCCGAGCAACTTCGTCGTCGACGGGGGCACCGTGCGCATCGTCGACCTCGATGCGGCGCGAGTGCATCGCAGCCGGGAAACCTTCCTGCGCCGCCACCGCCGGGACCTGGCGCGCTTCCTGCGCGACTGGCCGGAGGAGCAGCGGCAGGCGCTGCGCGCGCTGCTGCAAGACCCATGATCGTGCTCGGCCTTTCCGGCGCGCTCGGCCACGACCCGTCCGCCGCCTTGCTGGCGGACGGCGAAGTGGTGGCCGCCGCGGAAGAGGAGCGCTTCATCCGCGACAAGCACGCGAAGAACCGCCTGCCGCTGGACGCCGCCCGCTACTGCCTCGCCGAGGCGGGCGTCGAGGCGCGGCAGGTGGACGTGGTGGCATTCCCGTTCGCGCCGGTTTCCATCTTCGGCGCGGCGCGCTGGCACTACGCCCGCCGCCACTGGTACGCCCCGGATCGCGCCCTGGACGCGATCTTCAACGGCAATCGCCGGTTCCGCCGCCATCGGCGGCGGGTTCTGGCGGCGGGCAGGACGCTCGGCATCGACTGGGCGCGTACGCGCTTCGTCCCCGTGCAGCACCACTTGGCGCACGCTTCGAGCGCCTACCACCTGGCGGGCTTCGACGGCCCGGCGGCGATTCTCGGCGTCGACGGCAAGGGCGAGTACGCGACGACCTTTTTCGGCCGCGGCGAGAACGGGCGCATCGAGCGCATCGCGGAACTCTACGATCCGGATTCCCTCGCCGGCGTCTACGGCGCCGTGACCGAGTACCTCGGCTTCGAGATGCTCGACGGCGAGTACAAGGTGATGGGCATGGCGGCCTACGGGGACGCCGAACGCTTCGACTTCGCGCCGCTGCTCGGCTGCCGCGGCGGGCGCGTCAAGGTGGATACGCGGCAGGTGAATACCGTCGGCCTGCGTCGCTACAGGGACGCCGACCGCGGCCGCTACTTCGGCCCGCCCCTGGTGGCGCGGCTGGGTGCGCCACGGACCGGCGATGGCGCCGACGAGCCGTACATCCACCATGCCGCGGCCATGCAGAAGGCGTACGAGGACGCCTGCCTCGCGCTCATCGACCACCACCTCGGTCCGTTGCTAGCGCAGACGGGCCGGCTCGCCTTCGCCGGCGGCGGCGCACTCAACGTGAAGCTCAACCAGCGCATCCTAGCGCGCGGCGATGTGCGCGAGCTGTTCGTCCAGCCGGCGGCCGGGGATGCCGGCACCGCGCTGGGTGCAGCGACGTTCGCCGCCAATGCCGCCGGCGACGCCATCGCGCCGATGCGCGACGCTTTCCTGGGGCCAGCGTTCACCAGCGAAGCCTGCCGCCGCGCCGCCGCGCAGCGCCGCGGGCTGCGAGCCGAGACGCTCGGCGATGTGCCGGGCCGCATCGCCGAAATCCTCGCGGCCGGGCATCCCGTGGCATGGTTCCAGGGGCGCATGGAGTTCGGCCCGCGGGCGCTGGGCGGACGCAGCATTCTCGGCTGCCCCAGTGCTCCCGGCATCGCCGAGCGCATCAACGCCGAGATCAAGTACCGCGAGCGCTGGCGCCCCTTCTGTCCCTCGATGACGGACGCCATCGCGCCGCAGGTGCTGGGCAGCGACCACCCGGCGCCGTACATGACCATCACCTTCGACGTGGCCGAGTCGTGGCGGGCGCGCATCCCCGAAGTCGTGCATGTGGATGGCACGACCCGGCCGCAAGTCGTCGCCCGCACCACCCAGCCGCGCTACTACGCGCTGCTCGAACGGCTCGGCGAGCTCACCGGCGCGCCGGTGGTGCTCAACACCTCCCTCAACCGCCGCGGCGAGCCCATCGCGGCGACGCCGGACGATGCGCTGGACATATTCGAAGACTCGGCGCTGCGCTATCTGGCCATGGAGGACTTGCTGGTGACCAAGGCTGATGCCTAGGCGGGCGCTGCAGCTCTGCCCGAACGACAGTGCGCCGTTCGCGGACATCTGCGCCGGCCATACTGCGGCGCTGGCGCAGCTTGGCTTCGAGGTCCGCACGCTGTTCTTCGAGGCGCGGGGGGCGGGAATCGGCGAGTTCGTGCCGGTCGCCGAGGTGCCAGAAGCACTGGGCGAGACCGGCATCGAGCTGCTGGTCACGCATCGCTATCGCGCCTACCGGGCGGGCGTCTGCCTCGCTCGGCGCGGGGTGGTGGCGCGGCACGTCGCCATCGCGCACGAGTTCGGGATGTTCGGCCGTTACCGGCGCCGCTTGCGAAGGCGACTCGCGGACCGCGGCAGCCGCTTCGCGGGAGTTTCGCCGGCCGTCGCCGACGACCTCGCGGTGACCGGGGCCGCCGATCCCGCGCTGCTGCCGAACCCCATCGACGCGGATGCCCTGCGCACACGCCTGCTGCCCCGCAGCGAGGCGCGGCGGGCGCTGGGCCTGCCCCCGGACGCTCTGGCGATCGGCGTGCTCGGTCGCCTGCATCCGAAGAAGGCCCCGCGCCGGGCGCTGGCGGCCTTTCGCCGCTTCGCGCCGACAGAACGCGCGGCACGCCTGGTATTCGTCGGCGACGGGCCATTGCGCTCGCAGCTCGAACGCGATGCGGGATCGCAGGTGGTCTTCGCCGGTTTCCGAGCCGAAGCCCGGCGCCTGCTATCCGCATTCGACGTGCTGCTCTCCTGTTCGACCGAGCACGAGGCATTCGGCTTCGCCATTCTCGAAGCGATGGCCGCCGGCGTTCCGGTGATCTCTACCGACCAGCCGGGGCCGCGCTTCGTGCTCGGCGACTGCGGGCAGTACTTCGAGACCGACGACGAGCTGCTCGAAGCCTTGGCAACTGTGCGCGCGAACGCGCCGGCAGCGACGCGCGAGCGCATGGTGCACCGCGTCGAGACCGCGTTCTCCGCTTCGGCCCTGGCCGACCGCTACAAGGAGCTGCTGGAGTGAGCCGCGGGGCGGCGACCTCTCCGCGCCGCCGCTCCCGCCAGCACCTGTTCCGTGGAACAATGGGCGCATATGTCGGACCCATGCTGCAACGCCATCGACGTCGCCAGCCTGCACGGGCGGCAGCGCCGCGTGCTCGCCTGGGTGCTCGGCATCAATCTGGCGACGTTCTCGATGATGGTCGCGGGGTCGCTCCTGAGCGGCTCGTCGGCGCTCCTGTCCGGCGCCCTCGACAACCTCGGCGACGCGCTCACCTACGCCCTGAGCTTCGCCGTCGTCGGCGCGTCGGCGCAAGCCAAGGCGCGCGTCGCCCTGGTCAAGGGCCTGCTGATCCTCGGCGCGGCTCTTGCGGTGGCGGCGCAGATCGGCTGGCGACTGACGGACCTCGCGGCCCCCGTCGCATCCACGATGTCCGCTGCGGCCGTGCTCAATCTGGCTGCGAATGTCGCCTGCCTGAGGCTGCTTGCTCCCTACCGCGATGGCGACATCAACATGGCCTCCTCATGGGAGTGCTCGCGGAACGACGTGATCGAGGGTGTGGCAGTGATCGGCGCGGCCGCCGCGGTCTGGCTGCTGGACTCGCCGTGGCCGGACCTGCTGGTCGCCGTCGTCCTGCTGGCGATCTTTCTGCGTTCGGCAACGCGAGTGCTGCGCCGCGCCTGGCACGAGTCGCGCCCTGCGGCGTCCGCATCGCTGCCTTGACGCGTACCGGCGCATCCGCATTGCGCCCAACCCCTGTGCTACGCTTCGCCCGATGACTGCCCTGCCGCCCTCGGTCGCCGACGCCCGCGTACTGGTTGTCGGCGATGTCATGCTGGACCGCTACATCCACGGCCGCACGGAGCGCGTCTCCCGCGAGGCGCCGGTTCCCGTCGTGCTGGTCGAGGGCAGCGATGACCGCTTGGGCGGTGCCGCCAACGTCGCCCTGAATGTCGTCTCCCTCGGCGCCCGCTGCACGCTGGTGGGCGCCGTCGCCGACGATGACAGCGGCCGCATCGTCGCGAGGCTGCTCGCCGAAGCCGGCATCGACGCCGACCTCGTGATCGCCGACGACTCGCGCACCACCCTCAAGCAGCGGCTGGTGAGCATGCAGCAGCAGCTGGTGCGCATGGATTTCGAATCGCCCTTGCCGCCGGCCGCTGCCATCGAGGTGGCGACCCGGGCGGTTAAGCGCATGGCTGGCGCCGACGCCCTGGTGATCGAGGACTACGACAAGGGCGCCATCGCCAATCCGAAGGACCTGGTCGGCGCCGCCAGAGCGCATGGCGTGCCGACCATCGCCGACCCGAAGTACAAGCCCTTCGCCGCCTATCGCGGCGTTGCCATCCTCAAACCCAACCGCCCGGAGTTCGAGGCCGCCCTCGGCTACTGGCCCGATGCCGATCGCCTGGTCGAAGCCGGCTGCCGGCTCGCCAGGGACAGCGGCGTGGAAGCCATCGCTCTGACCCGCGGCGGCGACGGCATGACGCTGTTCAATGCCAAGGGCGACAGCGAGCACATCCCCGCCGTCAGCGTGGATGTCTACGACGAGACCGGCGCCGGCGACACCGTGGCCGCCACGCTCGGCGTCTGCACTGCGCTCGCTTGGCCCAAAGCGGAGGCCGTACGGATCGCCAACCTCGCCGGCGGCCTGGTATGCGGCAAGTTCGGCACGGCGCCCGTGACCTTGGAGGAATTGAACCGGGCTGGCGGCGCGGCCGAAGCAACCGGCGTTCCACCGGAGCCGGCCAAGGCCGTGCCGAGCGCGACCGCAAGACCGCCGCACCCGGCGCAGCGAGGCAACGGCGCCGCTTCCCGCGCGCACCGCCACCAGCTCGCCGAAGCCATCGCCGAGGCCCGGCTGCGCGGCGAACGCATCGTCTTCACGAACGGCTGCTTCGACATCCTCCACGCCGGCCACGTCGCCTATCTGAACGAGGCGCGGGAGCTCGGCGACCGGCTGCTAGTCGCCGTCAACGACGACGACTCGGTGCGCCGCCTAAAGGGCGACCGACGCCCAGTAAACGGCTTGCGGGAACGGATGCGCGTGCTGGAGGGCTTGCAAGCCGTGGACTGGGTAGTGCCGTTCTCCGAGGACACCCCGGAAGCCCTGCTCGACGAGGTCCGGCCCGACGTGCTGGTGAAGGGCGGAGACTACGCCCTGGCCGAGGTCGTGGGCGCGGACCTGGTGCGCAGCCATGGCGGCGATGTGCGCGTCGTGGGGCTTGTCGACGACTGCTCAAGCACGGCCATAGTGGATCGACTCCGGGAGGCGTGAAGCACGTTCTGTGCGGCACCAACGCCGATGACCGTGTGGAATGCGGCCCGCGCCTACGGCGTCGAACCACGGCTCCATACAGGACTGTCGAGGCGTCTTCCCACACCGACTGCACCCGGTAGCCGGTGGATTTGGATGTGGTAGACGCGGACCGCACCCTTCTCGGAACCGCAGCGGTCCGCCGCGAACGTGCTCGCGCCGGCCAAGCAAGAGGCGCGTTCACCCGCAGCCTGACGCGCCGTCAAGGCCCGCTGGCGCCGGCTACTCAGCTCACGACCGCCGTGAGCCGGTCGACGAAGAGCCGGGTATCCGCGAAGTAGCCCGGATAGGCGTCGCGCAGGGCGTCGACCGACTCGACCCGCACGAGCACAGTGTCGGCGCCTGGGAAGTGGCCTATGGCGGCCTCGACCTCCTCGAAGGCGCAAACGGCCTCTTCCCGTTCGTCGGCAGCGTACTCGTTCCAGCGCACGCGCGCGGTGCCGTCGGGGAGCGACTCGACGACGATGTGGAAGTACTCGGCGCGCCCGTTGCGGACATGGCCTTCCAAAACCCGCAGCGTCTCGCGGTAGCGTCGCAGCCGCGCCGGCGCATCTAGCGCCCGGACGAGCGCCTTCAACTCTTCGCGCAGCGCCTCCCCGGCGGGCGTTCCAGGCACTGGCGGCAGCCCCTCCGCGACAGCGATTTCCGTCCCCATCAACGCGAACAGCCGCAGCCATTGTGCATTGCCTATGCTGGACTTCAGCGCTTCACCCGAGAAGATCCCCACCGCCTCCACCGTCGTCGCCCAAACATGCTGAAGGCGCGAACGCAGCTGGATCTCGATGCGCATACCTTCGTACGGAGCTTCGTCTTCACGGCCGGCGCGGAAGCGGGTGATGAGATGGATGCCGCGATAGCCGCTCGACCTCGGTCGGGCGATGTAGTCGTCCTCATGCGCCACCGGATGCCGCGGCGCGCGGGTGGCGTAGTCGGCCGCCGTTCGCCGCACCGCGACGGCCGATGGCAGCACGGCCCGGCAGCCGCCGATGTCCTGCATGCGCGCCAGCTGCATGTTGCGCAGTCGCCGCAGCTTGGCGTCGATCGAGGACAGGCGCTTCAGTCGCTGCGCCACCAAGGCGTTCTCGCCGACCCGTTCCTCAAGCTCCGCCCGCACGCGCTCCAGCGGCAGGCTGTGCGCCGCGCGCCAGTCGTTGACGATCAACCGAGCGGCGCGCCGGTCATCCAGCGTAGCGGAGCGCGCGATCAGCGCGTTGCCCGCCGCGGTCACCCGACTGCGCGAGTAGGACGGCACTGGCCAAATCCCCATCGCCTCCCTCGCCATATCGCTCCGCCTGACTCCGCCGCTCGGCCGCGCCGACTCCCATGCATGGCTCCACAGTGTAGCCCGGCGGCGCCTGCGGGGCGTCTTGCTACGATCAGCGGATGGCCGCGGTGACAACCCAAGCACAAGCCGACGCCCTGCTGCTGGACAGTCGCCCAGCACAAGGGATGTGGCGCGAGCGCGACTACCTGTGGCTCGCGGACCGCGGCGCCCGCCGCGTGGAGTTCGCGGCTGGCCGGCTCGAGGAACTCCCCATCCCCACCGACATGCACCAAACCGTCCTGGCGAGGCTCTTCCGGCTGTTCGACGCCCATGTCGGCGGGCTGCTCGGCGGCGTCGTCCGATTCGCCCTGCGCCTGCGGATCGGCGAGGGGAAGTTCCGGGAGCCCGATCTCCTCGTCCTGAGGAACGCGCAAGATGCGCGTCGCGGCGAGCGCTACTGGAGTGGCGCCGACTTGGTGGTCGAGGTCGTCAGCCCCGACGACCCCGACCGAGACTACGTGGCCAAACGGGCGGACTACGCCGCGGCGCGCATTTCAGAGTATTGGATCGTGGACCCCGCGGCGGGGCGAGTCACGGTTCTGGCACTGCGAAACGCCAAGTACGTCGAGCATGGCGTCTTCCACCGCTCGGAAAACGCCACGTCGGCGCTGCTCCCCGATCTAAGCGTCGCGGTTGCCTCGATCATCCGGTAGCGCATGCCTTGCACGACTACACCCTACCGCCGCCGCGGCGGCGGCCAAGTGGTCTGCGTTCAAGGTGCCCAAGATGACCGAGGAGACGCCTGCCAGCCGCGCCGTGGCGGCAAGCGTCGAGACCGGCTCGAAGCCGCTGGCCAACGGCTTCTTCACCAGCACGCCGACGCCTCGCTCCTGGGCTTCGGCGACCACGGGTACGGCCTCCCGGCAGCGGGCGTTTACGCTGCACATGAGCGCGTCGCTGATGGGCAGGGCGGCGGCGCTGTCGCCAGCGCCCTTGCCTGAGAAGCCGACCGCGCCCACGACGCCTTCCCGCTGCAATCGGCGAAGCGCGCGAAACGCGCCCGCAGCTTCGATCTGCGGCACGTCGCGGCCGTCGCTGTGCAGCAGCGCGATGTCGAGCCTGTCGGTGCGCAGGCGGCGCAGGGAGCGCTCGACGCTCGACATCACCGTGGTCTCGCGGAAGTCGTAGCGCGAAACGCTGCCGTCGAAGGACTCGCCGGCCTTGGTGCAGAGCAGCCAGTCGCTGCGCTTGCCGGCGATGGCTTCGCCCAGGCGCTCTTCACTGCTGCCGTAGGCCGGCGCAGTGTCCAGCAGGTTGACGCCGAGCGACTGGGCGCGGGCGAGCAGGTCGGCGATCTGCGCGTCCGTGGGCAGCTCGAAGGGGCGCCGGTACTTGAGGCCATGGCGGCGACCGAACTTGACGGTGCCGAGGCCGAGCAGCGGCACCTCGATGCCGGTGCGGCCGAGCGGTCGGGTCAGCACCGCGTTCTCCGGTACGGTGGCGATGCGATTTCGGCGGCGGCCGTTCGATCGCCCGGCCAGGGCGAGGGCCGTGGAACCAGATCGCGAAGCATGTCCATCGCCAGATCGCCGAGCAGCGGCACCAGGCTCAGCTTGACGGGCAGACACAGGAGGCAGTTGCCGCGGCGGGCGACGAACGGCCTGTCGGCACGGCGCGCGCCGGGCTGCGCGGGTTCCGCTCGATCGACGAGGAACGAGTCGAACTCGGCACCGCGCAGGTCGATCGCCGGCAGGGCGCGGCCGAGGACCCGGCGCACGGCGTCGGCATGCGCGCCGGCGTCGCGCTCCGCACCTTCGCCAGCGATGCGGCCACCGACGTAAAGCGCGTTGCCGTGACTCGTGATCGTCAGATCCGGTTCGGTGCCGGTCGCCCGCGTCAGGCAGTGCGCGAAGACCGCGGGTGGTTCGCGCAGGGCGATGCACGTTTGCCGCAGCGGCAGGCGTCGCAGCGGAATGTCGCCGAACCCGGCGGAAGCTGCGATGCCAGCCGTGCCGGCACCCACCGCGAGGACGTAGGCCGCGGCCCGCAGCGTACCGCGAGCGGTCGCAATGCCGCGCAATCCCTCGGCGGCGGGGAGCAGCGCATCGGCCGCGACCATTCCTGCCACGAACCTGCCCTGGAGCGACTCAGCCAGCCGCCGCACAAGACACGGCACGTCAACGGCGAACTCGTCGATCTCGAACAGAACGCCGCGGTCGAACGGCGGCACGGCAGCCGGGTCCGCGCGGCGGCAGCGACTCGCGAACAGACGCGCGGCGGCAACCGCGCGCGGCTGAGCGGACGCAGGCCCGGCGTGCAGATGCAAGCGCTCGGCGATGACGCGCACGCCGCGCAGATCCAGCTCTCCTGCGCCCCGCAGGCAGGCCCGCCAGCGTTCCGGCATGGCTGCGAGGCCACTGTCCGTCGAGGCCGAGCGCCGACCCAGGCCGTACTTCAGGCCACTGTGGATGATGCCTTGGCTGGCCAGCGTCTGTTCGCCGCCGATGGGCGTTCTCGCGCACACCGCCACCGCAAGGCCGCGCGCCTGAAGCAGGTTGGCGAGCCACAGTCCGGCAACGCCCGCCCCGATGACGGCGACATCGACATCGATGCGCGGCGAGGCGGACGGCATGGCTTCGGGCGGGAGTCGGCTTGGCGTTTAGCATAGCGCCTTTGGCTCACGAGCTTGCCCATGCTGCGGCTCCTCTACGATGCGCTGCTCGCGCTGGCGCTGCCCTGGGTCTGGGCTAGGCTGCACTGGAAGGCGCGTTCCGAGCCGGCCTACGGGGAGCGCATCGGCGAGCGCTTCGGCCGGCTTCCCGCGCAGCTTCCGCAGCGGCCGATCTGGTTCCACACGGTCTCTGCGGGCGAGACGAACGCCGCCGCGCCCGTCATCCGGCGGCTGCATGAGCGACTGCCCGACGCCCCTCTCCTCGTCACCACGATGACGCCTACGGGCGCGGCGCGCGTGGAAGCGCTGCTCGCCGACATCGCCACGCACTGCTACGCGCCCTACGACTATCCGTGGGCCGTCAAGCGCTTCCTGCGCCGCGTCCAGCCCCGGGCGCTGGTGCTGATGGAAACCGAGCTCTGGCCGAACCTGATCCGCCAGACGGCCGACACGGGCGCTGGGGTCTATCTGGTCAACGCGCGGCTGTCGGAACGCTCCTATCGCGGCTATCGACGCGTCGGCTCGCTCACCAGGACCATGCTCCGTCGCCTCGGCGGTATCGCTTGTCAGGACGAGGACGCCGCGGCCCGGTTCCGCGCGCTGGGGGCAAGCGCGGTGACCGTCACCGGCAGCGTCAAGTTCGATGCCGCACTGCCGCCGGACGCATTCGGGGTCCAAGGGCTGGACTTCGACGACGCGCCGACATGGATCGCCGGCAGCACGCACGACGGCGAGGAGACCATCGTGCTGGATGCCCATATCCGGCTACTGGAGCGTTGGCCGACGCTGCGCCTGATCTTGGTGCCCCGCCACCCCGCCAGGGTCCAAGCCGTGGCGAGGCTTGTGGAAGAGCGCGGTCTGACCTATGGCCAGCTCTCCGAAAGGCAGCTCCGCAACCAGGTGCTGCTAGGGGATGTAATGGGCACGCTCGCCCACCTCTACGGCCGCGCGCAAGTCGCCTTCGTCGGTGGCACGCTCGATCGCACCGGCGGCCACAATCCCATCGAAGCGGCAGCGCATGGCCTGCCCATGCTGATGGGCCCGGCGCGTTTCAAGATCGAGGACATCGCCGGGCGGTTCGCCGCCGCCGGCTGCCTGCACGAGGTCTCGGATGCCGCCGGCTTGGGGCGCGGCGTCGCCGAACTGCTCGCCGACGACGAGCGGCGCAGTCGGGAAGGCGAGGCGGCGCGCCGGGTAGTGGCCGAGGGTCGGGGCGCTACCGACGCCCTCGTCGAGCAGCTTTGCGCCTGGCTGCGCTAGCTGAAGCTACCGTCCCGTCGTACCCGCCAGCCGCCGTACCGGGTTCTGGGCGTCCATGAAGGCGTTCAGTTCCTCCACGTCGCGCTCGTCGAGCGCGCCCGCGGCCTCTTTCAGGCGCAGCAGGTTGATCACGTAGTCGTAGCGGGAGCTCGCGTAGTCGAACTGCGACTGGTACAGGCGGCGCTGCGCGAGCAGCACTTCGACGATGTTGCGGGTGCCCACCTCGTAGCCGGTTTGGGTGGCCTCGAGGGCCGCTTCGGACGACTTGATGGCCTCGCCGCGGGCCTGCACGCGGGCCACTTCCGTCGCCACAGTGCGGTACAGGTTGCGGGTGTTCTCGGCGACGTTGAGTTCCTGCTGGATGAGCTGCTGGCGGGCCTGCTCCAGACCGTGGCGGGCCTGGCGGACGCCGGAGTGGTTGGCGAGGCCCTGGAAGATCGGCACGTTGAGGTTCAGCGAGTAGCTCACCGAGGCGGACGACTGGTCCGGGATCACGAAGCCGCCGAACGCCTGGCTGCCGCTGGTGGCGCCGTAGTTGGCCGATGCGGTGACCGTCGGCAGATGGCGCGCCAGGCGCGCGTCGAGATCCCGCTTGGCGCCGGCGAGCGCCTCCTGCGCGGCGCGGATGGCGTAGTTGCCGGTCAGCGCCGCGGCGACCCATTCCTCTTCGTCGCCCGGCACCGGATCGACGATGGGCAGGCTGTCGGCAATGCGATCCACCTCGCTGTAGGGGGTCTTGGTGAGCGTGCGCAGGCCCTCGAAGAAGATCGCCTGGTTGCCCTCCGCTTGGATGCGGGAGACCACGGTGTTGTCGTATTCCGCCTTCGCATCGAGCACGTCGGTGATGGCGACCAGACCCACGTCGAAGCGCTGCTGGACCTGCTCCAACTGGCGGCGCACGGCTTCTTCGGAGGCCAGCGCGGACTCCAGCGCGGCCTGCCCGCGGAGCACGTTCAGGTAGGCAGCGGCAACCCGGGTGATGAGCGCCTGGGCGGCCGTCTCCAAGTCCCAGTCCGCAGCTCTGGCCTGCGCCTTGGCACCCATGTAGTTGAACCAGCTCGGCACGTCCACCACCGCCTGGCTGACGCCGGCGCCCCAGTTTCGGCGGGTGACGTCGCGCTCCGGATACGGCAGGCCGTCCTGCGGGTTGATGCCGTCCACCAAGACGGTGGATTGCGTCGTGCCCGCGTTGGCGGCGATGTTGGGCAGCAGCGCCGCCCGCGACTGCACCACCGTCTCCTTGCGCGACGCGTGCTGGGCGCGAGCCGCCGCCAGCACGGGGTCGTTCTCTAGGGCGCGGGCATAGACCTCGCTCAGGCTCGCGGCGGCGGCGCTGCCAGCCGTCGCCAGCGCGGCGAGTGCGCATCCCGCCATCGCCAGCGCTTTGCCGAGCGGGCGACGCGGGCGGATCGGCGGATTCGAGAGATTGTTCATAGAGGGTCCTTACGTCTGGCTCGTTCGCGAGCAGCGCCGGAGGCGGCGGAGTCTAACAAAGACCTCACGGCGCAGAGCTTCCTATCCTTACGCAGCGGCGGTTAGAATCCGGCGCTTCAAGGTTCGCGCCACGGTGCGCGGCCCGCAGCGGCAGCAGCAACGAATGCGAGACCGGCGCTACAACATCGACCTCGGCAGGCACCTCGCCCAGTGCGATGGCAACTATCTGCGCCTCACCAGGCTGATGCCGGAACTCTCGCGCCGCGGCAGCGCGGCCAAACACGGCGACGGCGCGACCCGGCTGTTCCGCATGCTGTTCGGCGACCGTTCGTCGGCAGTGCAGGTGGAAGTGGAGGATCGCAGCCGCTACACCTCCCTCGCGACGCTCACCATGCCCGGCGGCCATGGCATCGCCGCGCTGTCCATGAAGGTGCGCCTGTACCACGATACGCAGAGCGCCGAGGTGGTCGAGTTCCAGGGCCAGCGCCGCTTCGAGCCGGTCTACGCCTACCCCAATCCCAAGATGCGCCAGCCGGACGAAAAAGCCCAGGTGAACCGATTCCTCGCGGACTTCCTGAACGCCTGCCTGCGCCACGGCATCGCCGAGCAGCCAGCCGCCATGATGGGCTCGTAGCCGCGCCGATGCCGGCAAGCCGCGCTGCCGATTCGATGCCCGATCGCGTAGCCGCCCCGCTGCACGTCCTGCAGGTCACCGACTGCCACCTGTTCGAGCGCCCGGCAACGACCTTGCTCGGCGTCGACACCGCCGCCAGTCTGGACGCGGTGCTGGATGCCGCGTGCGCGGAACGGTCGCCGGATGCCGTCCTCGCCACCGGCGACATCGCCGAGCGGCCGTCGCCCGCCACCTACGCCCTTTTCCTCGACACCGTCGCCAGGCACTGCGCCGCGCCGCTGCTCTGCGTGCCCGGCAACCACGACCACGGCGCCACCTTCGCCGCCAGCCTGCCCACCGAGCACCTCGCTCTGGGCGGCTGGCGCATCGTCGGCATCGACACCCACGTCGACGGCGAGGTGGGCGGTCGAATCGGCGAAGCGGAACTCGAACGCCTGGCGGATGCGCTGCGGGACGGTGCGCCGACGCTGGTGGTCGGCCACCACTGTCCGGTGGAACTCGGCTGCCACTGGCTCGATGCGCACCGCATCGATGGCGGCGAGGCGCTGCTCGCCGCGCTGGACGCCGAATGGGTCAGGGGGTACGCTTTCGGGCACATCCACCATGCGGTGGATCGGCAAGCTGGCACGCGCCTGATGGGAACGCCGGCGACGTGCTTCCAGTTCGCGCCCGGCAGCGCGACCTTCGCCATCGACGACGCCAAGCCGGGCTACCGCTGGCTGGAACTGCACACGGACGGCACCTTGGACACCCGCGTCGGCCGCGTCGACGGCTTCGCGCTGAACATAGACCTCAAGGATCGAGGGAACCGATGAGCAAGTCCTATACCGCCGAGTCCATCCAGGTACTTTCTGGTCTGGAGCCCGTGCGCCGCCGACCGGGCATGTACACGGACACGTCGCGCCCCAACCACCTGGTCCAGGAGGTGGTGGACAACAGCGTCGACGAGGTGCTGAACGGCTTCGGCAGCCGCATCGACGTGACGCTCTTCGAGGACGGTTCCATCGAGGTGGCCGACGACGGCCGCGGGATGCCGGTGGACGTCCACCCGGAGCACGGCCTCACCGGCGTCGAGCTGATCCTCACCAAGCTGCACGCCGGCGGCAAGTTCGACCACGAGAGCTACCGCTTCGCCGGCGGCCTGCACGGCGTCGGCGTCTCGGTGGTCAACGCCCTGTCCACTTGGCTCGAAGCCGAGATCAAGCAGGACGGCGTGGTCCACGAGCAGCGCTTCGAGGGCGGCGAGCCGGTCTCGGAGCTTCACGCGGTCGGCGCCGTGGGCAAGCGCAACACCGGCACCCGCGTGCGCTTCCTCGCGGACCCCGCCTACTTCGACAGCCCGCGCATCGCCGTCGGCAAGCTGAGGCACTTGCTGCGCGCCAAGGCCGTGCTCTGCGCCGGCCTGACCACCTCGCTGACCATCGAACAGGAAGGCGAGCCGAGCAGCGAGAGCTGGTGCTTCGAGGCGGGCATCGCGGGCTACCTGGCCGAGGCGCTCGGTGATGGCGAGCATCTGTTGGCCGCCCCGTTCCACCATCAGGCGGACGGCGATGCGGAAGGCGTCGAATGCGCCCTGCAGTGGCCGGCCGAGGGCCAAGCGCCGATCGCCGAAAGCTACGTCAATCTGATCCCGACGCCGCTCGGCGGCACCCACGTCACGGGCCTGCGCGCCGGGCTGATCGACGCCCTGCGCGAGTTCTGCGAGTTCCGAGACCTCTTGCCGCGCGGCCTCAGGATCAGCGGCGAGGACATCTTCGAGCAATGCGCCTACGTGCTCTCCGCCAGGCTCGCCGAGCCCCGTTTCAGCGGCCAGACCAAGGAGCGCCTGTCGTCCCGGCAGTCGGGCGTATTCGTCGCCAGCGTCGTCAAGGACGCCTTCAGCCTGTGGCTGAACGAGCACCCGTCGGAAGGCGACCGGCTCGCCGAACTGGCGATCGCCAATGCCCAGCACCGCGCCGCGGCCAGCAAGAAGGTGGCGCGCAAGAAAGTCACCTCCGGCCCGGCGCTGCCCGGCAAGCTGGTGGACTGCGCGAGCCAGGACCCGGAGCGTTCGGAGCTCTTCCTCGTCGAGGGCGACTCCGCCGGCGGCTCCGCCAAGGCGGCGCGGGACCGCGAGTTCCAGGCGGTGATGCCGCTGCGCGGCAAGATTCTCAACACCTGGGAAGTGGCGCCCGGCCAAGTGCTCGGCTCGCAGGAGGTCCATGACATCGCCGTCGCCGTGGGCGTGGATCCCGGCTCGGCGAATCTCGAAGGGCTGCGCTATGGCAAGGTCTGCATCCTCGCCGACGCCGACTCCGACGGCGCCCACATCGCGACGCTGCTCTGCGCCCTGTTCCTCAAGCACTTCGAGCCGCTGGTGGCGGCGGGCCGCATCTACGTGGCCATGCCGCCGCTGTACCGCATCGACATCGGCAAGGACGTCTACTACGCCCTCGACGAGGCGGAGAAGGACGGCCGCTTGCATGCCATCGCCGCCGAGAAGAAGCGCGGCACGCCGTCCGTGCAGCGCTTCAAGGGCCTCGGCGAGATGGACCCGCTGCAGCTTCGCGAAACGACCATGGCCCCCGACACGCGGCGCCTGGTGCAGCTCGGCCTCGACTCGCCGCCCGAGACCGCGCGGGTGATGGACATGATGCTCGCCAAGAAGCGCGCCGCGGACCGCCGCGCCTGGCTGGAACGCAACGGAGACCTCGCCGACGTCGCCTAAGGAACCCCGCCTCCGAGTCACCCCACCGCGCCCAAGGAACGGCCCATGGACACCGAAACGAACGGCCACCCGATCCCGCCCGGCGAAGGGCCGGAGCGGCTGCCGCTGCACGAATACACGCGCAAGGCGTACCTGGACTACTCCATGTACGTCATCAACGATCGCGCCCTGCCGCATATCGGCGATGGCCTCAAGCCCGTGCAGCGGCGCATCGTCTACGCCATGTCCGAACTCGGGCTCGGCGCCGGCGCGAAGCCCGTGAAGTCCGCCCGCACCATCGGCGACGTGCTCGGCAAGTTCCATCCGCACGGCGACTCCGCCTGCTACGAAGCCATGGTGCTGATGGCGCAGCCGTTCTCCTACCGCTACCCGCTGATCCACGGCCAAGGGAACTGGGGCGCCCCGGACGATCCCAAGTCGTTCGCCGCCATGCGCTACACCGAGGCGCGCCTCGCCAAGGTGGCCGAGGTGCTGCTCGGCGAGGTCCGCCAGGGCACGGTGGACTTCGTGCCGAACTTCGACGGCGCGCTTACCGAGCCGGAACTGCTGCCGGCGCGACTGCCGATGGTGCTGCTGAACGGCTGCACGGGCATCGCCGTGGGCATGGCGACGGACATCCCGCCGCACAACGCCCGCGAGGTGGCGACGGCGTGCATCCGCCTGCTCGATCAGCCGGCGGCGAGCACCGAAGAGCTGATGGAGCACATCCCCGGGCCGGATTTCCCCGCCGACGCCACCATCATCACGCCGTCGGAGGAGATCCGCCGCGCCTACGAGACCGGCCGCGGCAGCATCCGCGCCCGGGCCCAGTACGTGCGCGAGAAGGCGGGGCCCGGCAGCACGGACATCGTCGTCACCGGGCTGCCCTACCAGGTCTCGCCAGCCAAGGTGCTGGAGCAGATCGCGGCGCAGATGCAGGCGCGCAAGCTGCCCATGCTCACCGACATCCGCGACGAGTCCGACCACGAGAACCCCACCCGGCTGGTGCTGACGCCGCGCTCCAACCGCGTCGACGTCGAGCGGCTGATGAGCCACCTGTTCGCCACCACGGACCTGGAACGCAGCTACCGCGTCAACCTGAACGTCATCGGCACCGATCGCCGGCCCCGCGTCATGGGTCTGGCCGCCATGCTCGGCGAGTGGCTGGAGTTTCGCCTGGCGACCGTGCGGCGGCGCATCGAGTTCCGCCTGGAGCGCATTCGCCGGCGGCTGCACGTCGTCGACGGGCTGCTGGTCGCCTACGTCAATCTGGACGAGGTCATCCGCATCATCCGCGAGGAGGACTCGCCGAAGCAGGAGCTGATGGCTGCGTTCGAGCTCAGCGACGAGCAGGCGACGGCGATCCTCGACCTGCGCCTGCGCCAGCTTGCCAAGCTCGAAGAGGCCAAGCTGAACGAAGAGAAGGCCGAACTGACCGCCGAAGCGGACGATCTGCAGCGCACCCTCGCCTCCGGGGCGCGGCTGAAGGCGCTGGTCAAGGACGAGATCGCCGCCGATGCCGAAACCTACGGCGACGCCCGCCGCACCCGGATCGCCGCCGCCGACGAGGCGCGCGCCTTCACCGAGCGCGACCTGCTGTCCTCCGAGCCGATCACGGTGATCCTCTCCGAGAAGGGCTGGGTGCGCGCCGCCAAGGGCCACGACATCGATCCGGCGGAACTCTCCTATCGCACCGGCGATGCCTTCGGCGCGGCCGGGCGCGGCAAGACCAGCGATGCCTGCGTCTTCCTGGACTCCACGGGCCGCGCCTACGCCGTCCCTCCGCATACGCTGCCCTCAGCCCGCGGCCAGGGCGAGCCGCTCACCGGGCGCCTGAAGGTGCCCGACGGGGCGCACTTCGTGGGCCTTGCCATCGGCGAAGGCGCGCAGCGGCTGCTGCTGGCCTCCGACGCCGGCTACGGCTTCGTCACCACTTTGGCGGAGACCCTGACCAAGAACCGCGCCGGCAAGGCGGTGCTCAACGTCGGCAGGGACGCGACGCCGTTAGGCCCGGAGACGTACGACGACGCGGAGTCCGTCGCCGTGGCGACGAACCGCGGCTACCTGCTCGTCATCCCGCTGGCCGATGTGCCGGAACTCGGCCGCGGCAAGGGCCAGAAGCTCATCGGCATCCCGCCCAAGGCGTTCAAGGACGGCGAGCGGGCGGTCTCGATCACGGTACTCCGCGAACGGGAGCGGCTGATCGTGCGCGCCGGTGCCCGCCACCTGAACCTGCGCGGCAAGGACCTCCGCGCCTATCGCGGCGAACGCGCCCATCGCGGTCGCCGCCTGCCGCGCGGCTTCCAGCGAGTGGACGGCTTGGAAACGGACTAAGTGCGTCGCCGGCGCAGGGTTCGCTGCTGGTCACGCGCATGGCACGGCATCGAGCAATGGCGGCGGATAGTTGCTGTACGCCGCCATCCGCGAAAGGTCTTAGTTCTGGATGAAGTGCTTGCCCTTGTCCGTCATCGCGGTTCCGTGGTTGCTCCGCGTCGCGTCACGCGCTCGGCGCGCCGATCAGCTCCGCCTGCCGGGCGAGCAGGGCGGCATGCTCCTCGGTGGTGCCCTCGACGATTCCGCGCGGCTGCGCGACCGCAGTGGACAGGGCGCCGAGCGCAGGGTTCTCGAACGGCGCCATGCGCAGCCTCTCGGGCCGCTCCACGGTCGCGTACGCCGCTTCGCCGAGCACTAGCTGGCCATCCGCAGCGAGCGACGCCAACACCGCCACGGGGCGTACGGCAGGGGCGCGCTCCGGCGCTGCGAGCGGCAGCGCCTCCTCCACGAGGTCGAGACTGTAGCGGAAGGCGCAGGGAGGCGGCTCGGCGGCGTCGTCAGCCGCGACGCCGGTGCCGCCGCAGAGCTCGCGCACGAGCAGCGCCGCGCAGACCACCTCGAAGCCTCGATCCGCCGATGTCCGCGCCGGCAGCGCGAGCAGGAATCCGGCACCGGGCAGCGCGGCCGCGTGGCCAGCGTAGAGGTTCGCGACGCGTTGCGCGACCGCGAGGCCTGCTTCCAAGGCGGCGCCGCGGTCGGCGTCGGCAACGCGGCGGAAGAGATTGGCCACCAGAACATAGGCGGACCCGGCTTCGGCGCGAGGCGCACTGCGCGGGTCGGCGTCCGCCTGTTCCGTATGCTGCTTCGGTCGCGCGGAGCGCAGACGAGCGGCGAAGGCTACCCCCAGCGTCAGCAGCAGGCCGGCGCCGTGGAAGTACCATATGTCCGCGAGCAGCCGCACTACCGGCAGGCTGAAGCGCTCCGCCTCCAGGGCGACGCGAACGTAACCGGCCACCGTGCCCTGAATCGCCGCTTGCGCGACGTAGACGACCGCCGCAGGAGGCAGATTCCCGACCACCACGAAGGGCTCGTCGTCCACCGTGTAGATGGCGATGCCCTGCACCTCGGCGCGTGCCGCCAGGCGATTGGCGAGCAGGCCCAACCGTATGCGATCCTCGCGCAGCAACGGCTCCACGGCCGCCTGCGCCAGTTCCTCGGCGGTGGCCTCGCCGAACTCAGCCATCGCCGCGGCGCTGCGCCTCGCATCGACGAAGTGCCAAGCGACGAGCGTCGCCGCGACGGCGGCGACGTAGCCCAAGCCGGCGGCGAGCACGATGCTGGATTCGCGACTGGCCATTCGGTGCGACCGCTCAGCCGACGACGAGCCGCTTTGCCGCGTCGCCCGCCACCTCGCGCACCAGGCGCGGCACCAGATAGCCGGACAGGCGCGCCGCCAGGGCGCGGTGCAGGGCCTTGGCGCGCGCCGGCGGCACGTCGAAGTGGGCGGTGCCGGCCACCGCGTCCGGCATGTGCAGGTAGTACGGCAGCGCGCCCGCGTCGAACAGGCGTTCGGAGAGCGCGGCCAGCGCATCGGCGTCGTCGTTGACGCCGCGCAGAAGCACGCTTTGGTTCAGCAGCGTGAACTCGCGAAGGCGTCGCATGGCCGCGACGGCGGCCGCGTCGATCTCGTTCGGGTGGTTGAAGTGCAGCACGACCACCACGCGCTGGCGGGCGCTGCCGAGCGTGTCGACCAAAGCCGGCGTGACCCGCGCCGGAATCGCCACTGGCAGCCGCGTATGCAGCCGGATGCGTTCGATGTGCTCGATGGCACCGATCTGCTCGATCCAGCGGCGCAGATGGCCGTCGGTGAGCAGCAGCGGATCGCCGCCGGACAGAATCACCTCGCGGATGCCGACATCCCGGCGCAGCGCGGCCAAGGCGGGGAAATCGCCGCCTTGGCGGTGCTGCTCGTAGGGAAAGTGGCGGCGGAAGCAGTAGCGGCAGTTGACGGCGCAGGCGCCGGCGACGATGACCAGCGCGCGGCCGGCGTACTTCTGCATGGCCCCGGCGCCGATCATCGCGCTCGCTTCCGCCAAGGGGTCTGCATTGAAGCCAGCCGCGGCGACGCCTTCCGCGGCGAGCGGCAGCACCTGGCGCAGCAGCGGGTCCTCGGCGTCGCCGGGAACCATGCGGTCGATGTACGGGCGCGGCACCTTGAGCGCGAAGCCCGCACCGTCCCCAACCGCCGCAGCCTGCCGCGTGAGGCCGACCAGGGCGAGCAGTTCGTCCACGTCGGTCACCGCGCGGCGCAGTTCCGAGCGCCAGTCGTCGGCCGGTTCCGCGTGCCGGGCAAGGGCGATGCGCTTTGAGGACGGGACAGCGGCGGGTATCATGCGGCGCTTGCGGCTCCTCCCGCGCTATCAAGCGCGCACGGAACAGAAGGAAGATCGACGGCGTGGCCAGCCATTCTAGCAACAGAACCTCGACGCCATCGGCGACCCGGTAGCCCAGCGTGGCGAGCTTTTCCACCAACGAGTTCAGATCCGGCCTCAAGGTGCTTCTGGAGGGCGATCCCTGCTCCATCCTCGACAGCGAGTTCGTCAAGCCCGGCAAGGGCCAGGCGTTCACCCGGGTGAAGCTGCGCAACCTCAAGACGGGCCGCGTCTGGGATCGCACGTTCCGCAGCGGCGACTCGCTCGAAGCCGCCGACGTGGTGGAGACGGAGATGGAGTACCTCTACACCGACGGCGAGTTCTGGCACTTCATGAAGACCGACGGCAGCTACGAGCAGGTGGCGGCCGCCGAGACCGCGGTGGCGGAGGCCAAAGGCTGGCTCAAGGAGCAGGCCGCCTGCCGCATCACGCTGTGGAACGACGACCCGCTCTCGGTGGTGCCGCCGAACTTCGTCGAGCTGGAGGTGACGCAGACCGATCCGGGCCTGCGTGGCGATACCGCCCAAGGCGGCGTGAAGCCAGCCACCCTGGTCACCGGCGCCACGGTGCGCGTGCCGCTGTTCATCGAGATCGGCGACGTTCTGCGAGTGGACACCCGCACCGGCGAGTACGTCAGCCGGGTGAAGGCCTGAGCACGACCCCCGACTGGCGACCGTCCTGCGCCACGGACATGCTGGCCGCGCGCGCCGAGGCGCTGGCCGCGGTGCGGTGCTTCTTCGCCGAGCGGCAGGTGCTCGAAGTGCAGACGCCGGTGCTCGGCCGAGCCACCGTCGCTGACCCCGCCATCGAGAGCATCGCTGCAGCGGACCCGAAGCGTTATCTGCAGACATCCCCGGAGTACCACATGAAGCGCCTGCTCGCCGCCGGCGCACCGTCGATCTACCAGCTCGGCCCGGTGTTCAGGCGCGGCGAGGCGGGGCGCTGGCACAACCCGGAGTTCACGATGCTCGAGTGGTATCGGCTCGGCTTCGACGCGGCGGAGTTGATGCGCGAAGTCGCAGCGCTGGTGGACGTCCTGCTCGGTGGCGGCATCTACGAGCGGCGCTCCTACGACGAACTCCTTGGCGGCAGGTTCGGCCTAACCGTGCCGCAGGGCGATGCGGCGCTGCTCGAAGCCGCCCGCCAGCGCGGCCTCGACACGGACGACGCAAATGCCGCTGCCGATCTCCTGCTCGCCGATGCGCTGGCTGCGCTCGATTCGGAGCGCGTCTTCGTCACCGGCTTCCCCGCCTCCCAGGCCGCGCTGGCACGGTTCGGCCCGGACGGGCGGGCGGCGCGCTTCGAGCTGGTGGTGCGCGGCGTTGAGGTCGCCAACGGCTACCACGAGTTGCTGGATGCCGATGAACTCGCCCGCCGCATGGATCGCGACAACAGCAAGCGCAGGGCCCGTGGGCTCGATACGATCAAGCCGGATGCCGCCCTCATCGCCGCGCATCGGCACGGCCTGCCGGATTGTGCTGGGGTCGCCGTGGGATTCGATAGGCTGCTAGCCCTCAAGCTTGGTGCCGCTTCGTTGGGCGAAGTCCTCGCCTTCGACTGGCGTAGAGCCTGACCTACCAGGTGCTACCGCAGGCCTGCTGACACCCTTCCTCAGATCGAGCTCCACCCCGCGACCAACAGCCGCGGGCCACTCTCTGTGCCCAGAACGCGGCGCGGTAACGCGCGTGCTTTGCAAGGAGCGCCCACCACAAGTAAGCCGCTGGGCCGCGCCGTTAATGTGGACAACTCCGAACTCAGCCGTACCAGTGAGTCGACCGGTAGCATTCGCTCGCCCGCGGCGCCTTTAGCCGGGGTAGACGATGGGCCGTCCCAACCATAAAGTCACATGCCGATGCAACGTGCCTAAACCCTATTGATGCAAAAAAAGAGGCGACGGATGTTGATGTTCAGGCTAGCGCGGCGAGGTAGGAGGACATCTCCGCTTCCACTTCGGCGTTTGCATTCATCGACAGGACGGGTTTGCGCTGCGGGCGGAGGAACCGTCCGGCCCGGACGACGAGGCGGCGGCGCATCGTGTGCATCTGCTCGAACGCCCAGAGCGCCGTGCGCTTCGGGGTCGTGCCGCGCTGCGGCGGCCGGGACGCCATCTGCAGCTCCCGGGTCAGGTTGTGCGCCAGGATGGCGGCGAGGGTGTACAGCCGGTTGCCGGCGAGCTTGCGCGTCGGGACGTACTCCATGCGGCACTGCGACTTCAGTTCCGCGAACACGGCCTCCTGCGAGCCGCGCCCGTCGTGGAACGCGACGACGCTTTTCGCCCGCACGCGGCGGTTGGTCGCCACGACCTTGAACTCGAAGCCGTGGACGTGGGGCGCGAACAGGTCCAGCTGCACCGGTCCCTTGCGCTGCCGGCGGGTTCGCGTCCGGACCACGACCAGGCGCCGCCGGCGGCCCCAGCTCTTCGGCTTCCAGGCGGGCTCGAAGAAGTCCCTCGCCCCGTCCATGCGGCGCCAGCGGCGGCGGCCCTCGACGAGCGACTTCAGTTCCGCGAACCGCTCGAACGGCACCGTCGCCGTGTACTCGACGCCCAGCGCGTCGAGCCGGCCGAGGACGGCCTCGCCGAAGAACGCGCTGTCCATGCGCGACTCCAGCCGCGCACCCGGCAGCGCGGCGCGGACGTCCGCCAGGCAGCGCTGCATGAAGGCTTCCGCGCCGTTGGAGTCGTGCACGTTGCCCGGGCGGTGGCGCAGGTCGAACACCTGCCCGGTCTGCGCCACCGTCGCGAACAGCGGATAGTAGCTGCGCTGTCCCTTCCTGCGCTTGTTGAAGCCGACGGCCGTGCCTTCCGCGAAGCGCTTCGTGCCGAGCACCGAGCCGTCGAAGTCGAGCGTCATCCGCGCCGGGCCGAGCGCCGCGGCGCGGTCCAGCACCAGCCGCCGGTTCAGGGCGCGCACGTTGTCCGCGCTGCGCCCGTCGGCCCTGGCCAGCATGCGGCCCATCGTGGAGGCGTCCGGCAGGTGCCGCAGGCCCAGCGTCCGCCTGACCATTTCGTCGTCCCGGTAGTACCGCGCGTCGCGCAGCTCCCGGAAGCCCATGACCAGATGCACGACCAGCAGCAGCGCCACCGCGTGCGGCGCGTAGACCGGACTGCCCGGCAGGTGGCGGAAGCAGCCGCGCAAGCGCTCCTTCAGCCCGAGCCGCGCGAACAGCCTCTGGTAGAGCACCAGGCCCGCGTGCGCCGTCAGCCGCTGGTCCTCGAACCGGATCTCGATGCGATCCGTCGCTTTACCCCGCACGCTCGCCTTGCTACGCTTCATGGCGGCGGCCTCCTTCCGATGAGTTTTTCGACGAACCGCATCGTAACAGAAGGGGGTCGCCGTCCAACCCCGCTCCTTGCGATTCGACGAACTATCGAAGCGCAAAGACGCCGTGCCCCGCGAAACCGCGCTCCGCTTGACAACACCTACGGTGTGTCAAACCGGCAACCCGACTACAGCGCGAAACGCACGAAAAACCTGCAATACGACGAATACTCGCGCCTCAGTATGCCCTTAAGGGGTAAACGCGCCCAACACATCTCCTCTTGGCTGCTTGGCAGTCATCAGATGATCTGCGCATAGCTGTGTGAACACCCCGAAGAAATCCATCTGCGCCGTCGGCGTTCTCACGTTGCGAAGTACCTTCCCTACGTGATCTTCGACGTGTCCACGTATCCCAAAGTGCCGACGAACTGGCTCGGAAAGCTCCGTCATCGTGCGGAACTGGCTGTGAAATACAGGATGCCCGGCACTCTTTTCATCCATGTCATAATGCACCCCATAGACATGAGCAAGCCCATCATCCTTGGAGCGAAAGTACGCTACTCGCGTTCCGAAGTCGATGGTGCATAGCGGAGCGTCTTCCCGGCCGCTGCCCCGGACGGAGATCCAACCTTCGACGCCGACGAAGAGATTCGGCACTCCGCCTGCCTTTTCGCACAGCTTGAACGCAGCTGGCCCGCATTCCACCCGGAGCGTCCCGTCGGCTCCTTGTCCAGCCACCCGGAAAACGTCAGAAGCAGACCGCGGTTCAACGGCCGTAGCCTGATGCATACGCTTCATTTGCCGGACGTTGCTCGTCCATGCCTCTCGCAGCCGGCGCAGGGCGTTGCTCTTGAGCCCCATCTTTCAGAAGCCCAGAATCGGCGCACGTTCATCGAAGTACACCTTTTCCACCCGACACGCGTACGCACCCGATGGCACCCAGCTACTCGCGGTACTCGAGCAATCTTCGCGCTCGCATACCGCCCGCTTCGTAAATGGGCACCAGAACCCCCCCTTGCTGCCCGCACAGCCATCGCGCGTACAGCCGTGTTTTTTGGCACCCCGGCCCATTCTATTCAGCACGCTCTCCATAACGGCACGATGGTAGTCACCCGACGAGTCGAACTCTAGGTCTGAGACGCCGTTTTCCATGGCAAGCCGCTCGACAGCGAGGTCGATCTTGTCGCGCCAGAACAATTTTTCTCCTTCCGCGAAAGGACCATTGAACCGCGCGTCTTGGAACACCTCCACGACCGCGTCCGCGTCTCCCTCCGACATCGCCAGATAGGCGCAGCAAGGTCCTTCGGGCAACAGCGGTCCAGGATACCTCAGTACGGCATTGGCAAAGACGTGCCCAAGGACATAGGTGAGCAAATCCGCCATTTTCGTTGCCTTTCGCTCCATGTCGCCTGCATCTAGCTCCGACAGAGTGTCGAGCAGGGATGCGTTGAACATGCCGGGTCTCGTCATGTACGGGGACAGCTCGGCCTCCATCTCACGACGCCCCAGTAGTGTTGCCAATAGCTGACTGGGGTTCTCCATCTCGCCCAAGGGCACGTCCAGTCGAGCTATGGCGTCTCTCATATCCCGAAACCCCCTATACATCCTGCCGATAAAGGCCACTGCCCTTCCTTCATCACGTGGAACCCGCAACTCGAACAGATCTGCCTCTTGCGGCAACGCGTGGAGCTTGGTAGAGAACTCACCGACAGGGATGAACCGCTTCCGACACCAGGCAACAATGCTATGCCCGAACAGTCCCGCCACGGCGGGGGTCAAGTCCAGATCGGTGACGACAATGACCGTCTCCTCGGAAATCCTCCGGGCAAATGCGTCCTCCGGATCACCACTGAGGTCCCCCTATTGATGCAAAAAAAGAGGCGACGGATGTTGATGTTCAGGCTAGCGCGGCGAGGTAGGAGGACATCTCCGCTTCCACTTCGGCGTTTGCATTCATCGACAGGACGGGTTTGCGCTGCGGGCGGAGGAACCGTCCGGCCCGGACGACGAGGCGGCGGCGCATCGTGTGCATCTGCTCGAACGCCCAGAGCGCCGTGCGCTTCGGGGTCGTGCCGCGCTGCGGCGGCCGGGACGCCATCTGCAGCTCCCGGGTCAGGTTGTGCGCCAGGATGGCGGCGAGGGTGTACAGCCGGTTGCCGGCGAGCTTGCGCGTCGGGACGTACTCCATGCGGCACTGCGACTTCAGTTCCGCGAACACGGCCTCCTGCGAGCCGCGCCCGTCGTGGAACGCGACGACGCTTTTCGCCCGCACGCGGCGGTTGGTCGCCACGACCTTGAACTCGAAGCCGTGGACGTGGGGCGCGAACAGGTCCAGCTGCACCGGTCCCTTGCGCTGCCGGCGGGTTCGCGTCCGGACCACGACCAGGCGCCGCCGGCGGCCCCAGCTCTTCGGCTTCCAGGCGGGCTCGAAGAAGTCCCTCGCCCCGTCCATGCGGCGCCAGCGGCGGCGGCCCTCGACGAGCGACTTCAGTTCCGCGAACCGCTCGAACGGCACCGTCGCCGTGTACTCGACGCCCAGCGCGTCGAGCCGGCCGAGGACGGCCTCGCCGAAGAACGCGCTGTCCATGCGCGACTCCAGCCGCGCACCCGGCAGCGCGGCGCGGACGTCCGCCAGGCAGCGCTGCATGAAGGCTTCCGCGCCGTTGGAGTCGTGCACGTTGCCCGGGCGGTGGCGCAGGTCGAACACCTGCCCGGTCTGCGCCACCGTCGCGAACAGCGGATAGTAGCTGCGCTGTCCCTTCCTGCGCTTGTTGAAGCCGACGGCCGTGCCTTCCGCGAAGCGCTTCGTGCCGAGCACCGAGCCGTCGAAGTCGAGCGTCATCCGCGCCGGGCCGAGCGCCGCGGCGCGGTCCAGCACCAGCCGCCGGTTCAGGGCGCGCACGTTGTCCGCGCTGCGCCCGTCGGCCCTGGCCAGCATGCGGCCCATCGTGGAGGCGTCCGGCAGGTGCCGCAGGCCCAGCGTCCGCCTGACCATTTCGTCGTCCCGGTAGTACCGCGCGTCGCGCAGCTCCCGGAAGCCCATGACCAGATGCACGACCAGCAGCAGCGCCACCGCGTGCGGCGCGTAGACCGGACTGCCCGGCAGGTGGCGGAAGCAGCCGCGCAAGCGCTCCTTCAGCCCGAGCCGCGCGAACAGCCTCTGGTAGAGCACCAGGCCCGCGTGCGCCGTCAGCCGCTGGTCCTCGAACCGGATCTCGATGCGATCCGTCGCTTTACCCCGCACGCTCGCCTTGCTACGCTTCATGGCGGCGGCCTCCTTCCGATGAGTTTTTCGACGAACCGCATCGTAACAGAAGGGGGTCGCCGTCCAACCCCGCTCCTTGCGATTCGACGAACTATCGAAGCGCAAAGACGCCGTGCCCCGCGAAACCGCGCTCCGCTTGACAACACCTACGGTGTGTCAAACCGGCAACCCGACTACAGCGCGAAACGCACGAAAAACCTGCAATACGACGAATACTCGCGCCTCAGTATGCCCTTAAGGGGGTCCCTTAGGTCCCAGCCACAGACGACATCCTCCGGGAGTTCCAAGGCCCGTCGTACGTGCTCCTTCAGCTTGTCGAGATTCTCCTTCTTGTCGTCCACGAGCAGGATAGATGCACTGCCCTCCTTCATTCCTCCCTCCTTTCTCGTAACGGAAGCCTAACTCGTACGGTCGTCGCGAATCCATCGCGCGGCCTGACCACAGCGGCACGACCGCCGAAGGCCTCGGCGCAGCGCCGGACCAAAGTCAGCCCCAGTCCCAGTCCTGAGCCTAGCGGGTCGTTTCGGGAAGCGGTAGTGGTGAACAAGGGGTCGAACACTCGGTCTCGTAATGCCGCCGGAATCCCTATCCCCGTGTCGGAGACCTCGAGACAGTGCCACCGTCTGTCGTTCCACGCCCGAAAAGCCACCCGAGCACGGTCCTCCCTAACCTTCGCTGTCACTGCTTTGAGAGCGTTCGTGAACAGGTTCAGCGCTAACCCATCGTAAAGGGCGACGGGAACGAGGGGCGCTTCAAGGGTGGGGGAGATACCGGTGAGCTCCACCGCGATGTCACGTTCTGCCGCGTAGGGTCCGTAGATGCGCTTCACGCGGCGGATTCGTGGCATTGCGGCGTACACCTTCTTCGGAGCATCGCGCGCCCCTTCAATGTACAACGATGTGTAGCCGACGTATTCCTTCAGGTGTTCGATGCGTTCCGCCAACTGGTCCGCAGGCTTCCTATAACTTCGCTGGCGCTCCGCCAAGCGCTCGAGGGAGCGGTGGGCGCTCTCCAAGCCGGCCAGCGCCACTCCGAACTCATGCGTCATGAATCCCGCGACAACCCCGAGCAGGCTCATCATCTCGAGTCGTTGCTCCCGTTCCTGGTACTCGCCCCCTTGCTCCTCCGCCAGCCGCTGAGTCCGTACCAGTGCAGCAACAATGCGCTGCCTGTCGTCGCGCGCGATGTCTGGATTGCGCTCGATGTCCCGGATCGCCTCCCGCGTCTCCGCCTCTGCCGCCGCCAGCTGTTTGGTGCGCTCCTTGGCCTCCTCCTTCTGCTGCAGTTCCCGGTCTACGTAGGCCATGGCCTCGACCGCACCACGAACGACATCCCTTAGCTGCTTGAACGCATCATTGGCCAAGAACCCTTCGCGGTCGGCCGAGGCGATGAGGCCTTCACCGCCCTCTGCTTCGGCCGTACGCCTTCCGTTTACACAGACGAGGCCCACGAGTTGCATCGACTGGGGGAGCCTTAGCATCCAGTTCAGCCTTGTGTCCGACTTGACACCTTCGGGCATCGAGAGGTGGCGCTTGGCCAAACTCGACCGAGGGTCCCGGCGATTGCTTGCCGCGTCCGCTTGGAGGCGCAGCCAGTCGTCGTCTGGGGTGCCGTACGGGGGTACTCGGAACATCCGGTCGAAGACGGCGACCCCATGGTTTTCTCTTATCCAGGTCTGCGCATACCGTCCATCGACGGGCAGCCCGGCAAACGCACCTTTTCGACGAGGAAAGAACCGGATATCTGCCTCCGCCCCGCCGATCTGGTTGACATAGGTGTCAGTGATTCGAAGCTCCGGCTGTCTGGCTCCCTTCCGATAGACCTTGAGGTCCAGCTCGTTGTCCGTCACTGTCATCCTTGCTCGGAGTACGAAGGTGGCCAAGATTCGACTGGCTACATCCATCGCCTTAGCGGAGTGCCCGCTCTTGAGCTTCAGCTCAAACCCTGGATCCTCTTCGCCCTGCGTCCCGCGAACGTTACCAGTCGTCTGCTGGAACAGCGAGCGCAACGGGGTGAGCATCCCAATCGACCCGGTACGCACGCGATCCAAGTTCAGGTCAAGAGACTGTACGCGGAGCTTCGTGATGACCAGCTGCGTGCCGGTCCTGGCTCCCGGCGTCGCCTCCACGAGGCGATACGGGACCTGGACATCGCCCAAGTCTTCATTGCGGTCGAATCGCGGCCAGTCGAAATCCGCCGTGAGTCGCGTTCTGAGTTCCCGCGAATCGTCGTCCGCTACCGTCTCGAGATGCAACGCCTTGCCGAGGAATCTCACCGCGAAACGACCGATTCCCTTCTCGCCGGTGATCGCACGCCCGTAACGCCTACTCAATGGCGTCCCCTCTTTGGAGGCGGTGCCGATTCGCATCCATGCGTTCGTAAACCGGTCTAGGGTCATGCCGGTACCATTGTCTCGGACGACGATTGTGCCCATGCTGTACTCGACCGCGCACTCGTCCGCATCCGCGTCGTACGCGTTCTTTATCAGCTCCACAAGGGCTACGTCGGGCTGCTTGACAAGACGCTCGCCGAGTTCCCGAAGCACGCGCGTCTCGACGGAGAAACTCAGCGTTCCGTCTTCCAGCAGCGCTTCACTCGTCGCCATCCGAGCCCCCCTTACTTCCCTAGCGACATCGCCAGTGCGTCCATCCGCTTGGCTTTCACCCTGTCGGCTCCTGCACAATAGCGTACTACATGCTTCCCCCCAAAAGACCGGGTCTCCCGCACGGGGAGTTCGGGTCCGCGCAAACGTGCGTAACGAACACGCCACCAGCCGCCAACGTACTGCGTACGGGACTACGGTGCCTCACCTTAACCCTTCCAAGTCAAACTGGGAGCTTGGCAGCAGTCCGGTCAGAACACAACCCACACAACGGATCGTCAGGTAGGGACGGGGTCTCATCCAAGGCTGGCGAGCCGCCTGACGCGCACTTGTCCGATGGAACCTCACGGTGTCGGAATGTGAACGGGCGACTTGATCCTCGCGCAATTTTAAGGTAATTCAGTATGTTGCGGCAAGAAGCCACGGTTGTGGAACGCCCGCCGGGCCGGCGCATTGGCCCGATCGGCGTTGTTCCAAGCATGTCATTCGGGCTACCAGATGCGGCCGATCACCGCACCCATCTGCACGCGGGTCCCGGGCCCGAGCGCCGGGTTCAACTCCACGGCGGCGGGCGGCAGCAGCATTACGACTGTAGATCCAAGCAGAAACGCGCCGAGTTCGTCGCCGCGCCGAAACGCCACATCCTCCGGCTGCCGCTTGACAACGCCGCGGTAGGGCGACGACGGCGCGCCGGACCAGTTCGCGTCGATGCTGGCGACGATCATGGCGCCCACCATCGCCAGCGCGAAAGAGCCGAACCGCGCCTCGAAGCGCATCAAGAGGCGCTCGTTGCGGGCGAAGAGATTGCCGACGTGTCGCTCCGTGACGGCGTTCACCGAGAACAGCCGGCCGGGCACCGCCGCGCTCTGCACCAGCCGCGCGTCGCACGGCGCATGCACGCGGTGGTAGTTGTGCGGCGCCAGATAGATCGTCGCGAAGCAGCCGCCGTCCAAGTTCGCGGCGAAGTCCTCATCGCCGCCGAGCAGGTCCGCCACGGCGTAGCGGCGGCCTTTCGCTTGCAGCAGCCGCCCGTCCCGAATCTGGCCGGCTTGGCTGATGGTGCCGTCCGCGGGACAGGCGAGCGCTTCGGCGTCGGCGGGCAGCGGCCTGGCACCGGGCAGCAGGCGGCGGGTGAAGAAGTCGTTGAAGCTCGCGTAGTCCGCCGCGCCGTCGCCGTCGAATTCGCTCATGTCGACGCGGTACGCCGACTTGAAGGTCTCAATCAGGGCGCGCTTCACGAGCGGCTGGCGGGAACGCGCGAAGGCGCCGGTCAAGCGCGACAGCCCATGCTGGGGCAGCAGGCGCTGCAACGTCGCGAACGGATGCACGGGTACTCTTAATCCGTGCCGGTCTGCACCGGCGTATCCATCCGATTGCCCCATTCGGACCAAGAGCCGTGGTAGGCGCGAATGCGCGGGAAGCCGAGCAGCCGCGCCAGCATGTAGGTGAAGCCGGAACGGTGGTGCGTCTGGCAGTGCGTTACGACATCCCGCGCCGGCTCGATCCCGCGCGCCGCCAGCCGCTCGCGGACATCCAGCGCAATGCAGAGGTCCCGACCGCGATCCATCAGATCCAGCCAGTCGAGATTCACCGCGCCGGGGATGTGCCCGCCGCGCGCCGCCTGCACCCGCCGCCCGGCGTATTCGTCCGCCGAGCGGCAGTCCCAGACGAGCAACTGCGGATCGTCGAGCGCCGCCAGGATGTCCTCGGCCTCGGCGATGGGGGCGCGGTCGATGTCGACGTCCACCGCCGACGGCGAGACGCTCGTCGGCTCGGCGGTAAGCGGCAGCCCCGCGCCGTGCCACGCATGGAGCCCGCCGTCCTGATAGCGCCAGTTCGCGTTGCCTACCACGTCGAGCGTCCACGCGAAGCGCCCCGCCCAGCCGCCCCCCTCGTCGTCCAGGGTGACGACCTCGCGGCCGTGCTCGTAGCCGATCCGGCGCAACAGTGCCGTGAGCTGCGCCACGGGCGGCAAGCGCCCCGGTGCCGGCGGAGAGCCGTCCACAAGCTCACGCGGATCCACATGCACGGCGCCGGGAATGTGCGCCTGCGCATAGATCTCGGCGCTGGTCACCTGCACCACCAGCGGCGTCGCGGCGGAAAACGGCATGAGTTCGGCGAGCTCCGTTGGCGCCATCAAGGCCGGTCGCGCCGCATCCGAAATGCGTTCCATGCGGCGCATGATACGCCCTGCGCAGACTCCTTCGCTTACACTGCCCGTCGCTCAGTGAACGTCGAAGAAAGGGCAGGCGATGGACGACCCCAGTGCCAGCGGGGGCTTGGTCTGGATGGACTTGGAGATGACCGGCCTCGACCCGGACATGGACGTGATCCTGGAGATCGCGACGCTGGTCACCGACTCGAACCTGAACGTGGTCGCCGAAGGGCCGGTGCTCGCCATCCACCACGAGCAGGAAGCGCTGGCCGGCATGGACGACTGGAACGTCACGCACCACACCGCATCCGGCCTGCTAGACCGGGTGCGCAGCTCCGAGGTGAGCACGGTGGAAGCCGAAGCCGTGACGCTAGCCTTCGTCGAGCAGCACTGCGCCCGGCAAGCGTCGCCCCTGTGCGGCAATACGGTGTGGCAGGACCGCCGCTTCCTCATGCGCCACATGCCGGTGCTGGAGGACTACCTGCACTACCGCATCATCGACGTATCCACGGTCAAGGAGCTAGCCCGCCTCTGGCACCCCGCCCTGCTCGCCAGCATCGACAAGCGCGGCACCCACCGAGCGCTCGACGACATCCGCGAGTCCATCGCAGAACTGCGCCGCTACCGGGAGTCCTTCTTCCGCCCAGGCAGCGCCTGACTGCGGTGAGGCCGATTCGCCTTGCGCCACGATGAGGCCACACCAAAAGGGCGGCACCGCTCCCACGGTCGCTCGGTTGGGAGGACAGATCTCTGGGCCCCGCTCCGTCGCGCACCAGCCGATTGCGGAGTCCATCTACGGATCCTCCTTTCGTTCCTGCCGCGCCAGCGCCCAGTCGATGTGTTCTCGGACCATCGGGCTGGCGGCAATCCGGCGACGCTTTAGGGCTGCGACGATAGCCTGGTCCGGCGGCGCGTTGCCAGCCGCGACCGCGAGGTTGCGAACCCATTGCTCGTAGCTCACGCGGCGCAGCGCCATGCCGGCCGTCTTGGCGTCGAAAGTCGCCTCGTTCCAATCGAGCAGTTCGGCGATTGAAGCCGCGTCGAGGCCGTGGCGCGGCGCGAAGTCGGCTTCCGCGGAGCGCCGCGCGAAGCGGTTCCACGGGCAGACGATCTGGCAGTCGTCGCAGCCGAATGCGCGGCTGCCGATGGCCTCGCGCAGGTGCTCCGGGATCGCGCTCTTGTGCTCGATGGTGAGGTACGCGATGCAGCGCGTGGCGTCGAGCTTGCCGGGGCCGACGATGGCGCCGGTCGGGCAGACGGTCATGCACGCTCGGCAGCTGCCGCAGCCGGGCTGCGGTTCCGGGGGCGTCACGGGAAGCGGCAGGTTGGTGTAGATCTCGCCGAGGAAGAACCAAGACCCGGCGTCGCGATTCAGGAGCAGCGTGTTCTTGCCGATCCAGCCGAGGCCGGCCTTCTCGGCGAGGGGCTTTTCCAGCACGGGGGCGGAGTCCACGAAAGCTCGGCCCTGCCAGTCCGTCGCATCCGCCGCATCGCGGATGCGCTCGGCCAGGCGCGCCAGTCGGCGGCGCAGCGTCTTGTGGTAGTCGCGACCGAGCGCGTAGCGGGCGATGTAGGCGGAGCCGTCGTTGGCCGGCAGTGCCTGCGGCGGCGGCGGTTCGACGCCGAGGTAGTCCATGCGGGCGCTGAGGACGCGGATCGTGCCGGGTTCGAGTTCGCCGGGGTCCAACCGCTTGGCGACATTGCGTTCCAGGTAGCCCATCTCGCCGTGCAGGCGTTCGGCGAGCCATTGGCGAAAGCCATCCGAGTACGCGGAGAGGTCCGTATCCGCGATGCCGATCTGCTGGAAGCCGAGTTCCCGCGCCCAGCCAGTGATGCGACGCGCCAGCGCAGCGTAGTCGATGGGTTCGGGCATCGCGCTCCGTCTTTCCATACATGACCCCGAGACGGGCGTTGGCGACCCGATGGGCGCGTCAGCCCAAGCCCCCACGCACGCGCGTGGCACGCGCCATCGGGCGTCTTTGAGAAAGCGTATACTCAAGCGCCATGGGGCGCCTAACACGGAATGTTGCGCGAGTCTATACCGGGTCCGAGACCCGCGCCTTGGACCGCCGCGCCATCTGCGAGTTCGGCATCCCCGGCATTCAGCTGATGCACCGCGCGGGCCGCGCCGCCTTCGCCAGCCTGCGTCGGCGCTGGCCGGAAGCCCGGCGCATCGGCATCGTCTGCGGCGCCGGCAACAACGCCGGCGACGGCTACGTGGTGGCGGGCCTCGCCAAGGACGCCGGCCTCGACCCCGGCCTCGTGCAGATCGGCGATCCGGCCAAGCTGAAGGGCGATGCGCTCGCTGCCCGCCGCTTTGCCGAAGGGCGCCTCGGCGCCACCATCGAACGCCACCCCGACGCGGCCGTTGAAGCCGACGTGGTCGTGGACGCGCTGCTCGGCACGGGGGCACGCGGCGCTGTGCGCGAGCCGTACGCCGCCGCCATCGCGCGCATCAATGCGGCCGGCAAGCCGGTGCTGGCGCTGGACCTGCCGAGCGGCATCGACGCCGACCGCGGCGCGGCGCTGTGCGAGGAACCGGTGCGCGCGACTGCGACCATCACCTTCGTCGCCGCCAAGCTCGGCCTGCTCACCGGCCACGGGGTGGACTTCACTGGCGATGTCGAGGTAGACGAACTGGGCCTTCCCGAAGCCGTGTACGACCGCCCCGGCATACCCATCCTGGACGGCGCCGGCCTCGACAGGCTCCGCCGTCGCCCCGGCGCCCACAAAGGCGACTCCGGCCGCCTGCTGGTGATCGGCGGCGAAGCGGACATGGGCGGCGCAGTGGCGCTCGCCGGAGAAGCAGCCCTGCGCATCGGCGCGGGCCTGGTCAGCATCGCCACGCGGGGCGTCAACCGCGCTGCGATCCTCGCCCGGCGCCCGGAACTCATGGTGCGCGCGTGCGAAGAGCCCGCCGACATCGCGGACCTCGCGCAGCGCGCCGATGCCATCGCCATCGGCCCGGGCCTCGGCAAGGCAGGCTGGGGCAGCAGCCTGCTCCGCAGCGCCGTTGCCGCGGGCAAGCCGATGGTGGTCGATGCGGATGCCCTGAACATCGTCGCCGAGACGGGTCTCGAACTGCCGCCGGGGACGGTCATCACGCCGCATCCCGGCGAGGCAGGCCGGCTGCTGCGAAGCGATTCGGTGTGGGTGCAGTCGAACCGTCCCGAGGCCGCCGCGAAGCTGTCGCGGCCAGGCGCGGTTGTGGTTCTGAAGGGCGCCGGCACGCTGATCGCCGAGGCCGGGAAGCTGCGCGCCATCTGCGTGGACGGCACTCCGGCGCTCGGCACGGCCGGCAGCGGGGATGTCCTCACCGGCCTGATCGGCGGCCTGCTGGCGCGCGGTCTGGCACCTGCCGATGCGGCCGAACTCGGCGTCTGGCTGCACGCCCGAGCGGGCGAGGAAGCCGCCGCCGAGTGCGGGGCGTCGCCAATCGCCGGCGACTTCATTGCAGCGCTTCGGCTGGCGCCGTGAACTGCGAAGCGGCACTCCCGGACGAGACCGCGACGCTCGCTTTGGGCGCCCGTTTCGCCGCGCTCGGCCTAACGCGCGAACTGATCTTCCTGCACGGCGACCTCGGCGCCGGCAAGACCACGCTGGTGCGCGGCTACCTGCGCGCCCTCGGCTACGACGGCGCGGTGAAGAGCCCCACGTACACGCTGCTCGAGAGCTACGAGCTTGCCTACCAGCGCATCTACCATTTCGATTTCTACCGCATCGATGACCCGAGGGAACTCGGCTACATGGGCATCGACGAGCTGATGGACACGCCGGCAGTGAAGCTGGTGGAATGGCCGAGCAGGGCTGGCAACCGCCTGCCGGCCGCGGACATGGAAGTGCGACTCGAAGTCGCCGGGAAGGGACGCCATGCTTCGATCGCCGACCATCGCTAGCGCACGGCTCGCCGCCTTGGCGATCGCCGCGGCGCTGGCCGCGGCGCCGGCCGCAGCCACCACCAACCAGTTGAACGGCATCCGCCTGCACGATGCGCCGGATTCCACCCGCGTGGTGCTCGACACGCGCGGCAAGGCGGACTACAAGGTGTTCGCTTTGGACGGGCCGGATCGCCTGGTCATCGACCTCAAAAGCGCTCGGGTGGGCAGAGGCTTCAGAGCCCCCAAGGCGGACAGCCGCGTGGTGAAGGCGATCCGCTCGTCCTACCGGCAGCGCACCAACTACCGCGTCGTTCTGGACCTGCGCGACGCCGTGGACACCAAGGTATTCTCGCTGCAGCCGGTGCGCCCCTACGGCCACCGGCTGGTCATCGACCTGTACCCCAAGGGCGGCCTCGTGCAGCCAGCGCGGCCGGAACCGGTGCGCGTGCCGCAGCCGCCCGGCAAGCGCGACGTGGTGATCGCCGTGGACGCCGGCCACGGCGGCGAGGACCCGGGCGCCATCGGCGTCGGCCGCATCTACGAGAAGCGCGTCGTGCTCGCCATCGCGAAGGGCGTCAAGCAGAACCTCGATGCCATGCCCGGCCTGCGCGGCGTGCTGATCCGCAGCGGCGACTACTACGTGTCGCTGCGCAAGCGCACGGAACTCGCCCGGCGAGACGGCGTGCGGGCGGATTTCTTCGTCTCCATCCACGCCGATGCGTTCCGCAACAGCCGGGTGCGCGGCGCCTCGGTCTACGCCCTCTCCGAACGCGGCGCATCGAGCGAGATGGCGCGCTGGCTGGCGGCGTCGGAGAACCGCTCGGACCTGATCGGCGGCGTCGGCGGCTCGGTGTCGCTCGACGACAAGGACAACACCGTGGCGCAGGTGCTGATGGACATCTCCATGGGCCACAAGCGCGCCACCAGCATCGAGTTCGGCGAAGCCGTGCTGGCGTCGCTCGGCGAAGCCACCCGGCTGCACAAGAAGCGCGTCGAGCTGGCCGGTTTCGCGGTGCTGAAGGCGCCGGACGTGCCCGCCATCCTGGTGGAGACCGGCTTCCTCTCCAATCCGGCGGAAGCGAGGCGCCTTGCCACCCCCAGCCACCAGCGCCGCATCGCCCAGGCCATCGCCGGCGGCATCCGCGACTACCTGCTGCGCAATCCGCCGCCGGACTCGCAGCTCGCCAGCATGGGCCACGAGGGCGTGGTGCGCTACGTCATCAAGCGCGGCGACACGTTGGCGCAGATCGCAGCCCGCAACCGGGTGACGCTGGCGGAGATCAAGGCGCTCAACGGCATGGGCGGCGACCGCATCCGGGCCGGCCAGATTCTGCTGATCCCGTTCTCGCGCAGGGGCGGCAGTTGACTTCGATGGAGCAAGCGCCGGAGGGAGAGCAGCGACCAGCGGAGATTGCTCCACGGAAGGGGGGTGCGGCTGGGCCGGGGGCGAACCCCGCGCGCAGCCCTAGCGAAGCGCCGGGCCGACTATCGGGCGGGCGCATCCGCCTGCTCAGCGAGTTCGTCGCCAACCAGATCGCCGCCGGGGAGGTCGTCGAGCGGCCCGCCTCCATCGTCAAGGAACTGCTGGAGAACAGCCTCGATGCCCGCGCCCGCAGCATCCGCATCGACATCGAGCAGGCCGGCATCCACAGCATCCGCGTGCGCGACGACGGCGCCGGCATCCTGCCGGGCGACTTGCGTCTGGCGGTGGCCCGCCATGCGACCAGCAAGATCGCCAGCGCCGAAGACCTCGCCGGGGTGGCGACGCTGGGCTTCCGCGGCGAGGCGTTGGCCAGCGCCGCTTCGGTGGCGCGCCTCACCATCACCTCGCGCCATGCACAGGCGGACAGCGCCTGGCGGCTCGATGTCGAAGGCAGCCGGGAACGCGCCTTCCGTCCGGCGGCGCATCCGCCCGGCACCACGGTGGAAGTGCGCGATCTCTTCTACAACACGCCGGCGCGGCGCAAGTTCCTGAAGACCGAGCGCACCGAACTGCTGCACATCCAGGAGGCCGTGCGCAGCGTCGCGCTGGTGCATCCGCACACCGGCTTCGAGCTGGCGGCCGGATCCCGTTCGCTCACCGGCCTGCCGGGCGGGTCGACGATGCAGGAGCGGGTGCGGGCGCTGCTCGGCGACGACTTCGTGGGCGAGTCCATCGCCATCGACGAGGCGTCGGCGCCAGCCAGTGGCGGGATGCGCCTGTGGGGCTGGGTGGGCCTGCCGACGCATTCGGACGCCCGCGCCCGGCGCCAGCACTTCTACGTCAACGGGCGCCCGATCCGCGATCGCCTGGCTGGCCACGCGGTGCGCCAAGCGTATCGAGACGTGCTGTTCCATGGTCGCCACCCGGCATTCGCGCTGTTCTTCGAACTCGCGCCCGGACTGGTGGACGTGAATGTGCATCCGACCAAGGACGAGGTGCGCTTCCGCCGGTCGAGGGACGTCCACGACTTCATTTTCGGCAAGCTTGCGCGGGTGCTGCGCGACGTGCGCCCGGACGGGGCAGGGCCGGTTTCGACGCCGGCGCCCGAGGCATCGAGCCAGTCGCCACCAAGCAGCCAGCGGCCACTGCCGCTGGCGAACACGGCGTCCGCACCCGGCAATCTGGCCAAGCTGTTCGACGCCGCCGACGTCCGCGAAGTCGCCGATCAGCACGCCGCCTACGCCCTGCCGGAGGAGCCCGCCGACGGTGCCAGCGTACCGCCGCTGGGCTACGCGGTGGCGCAGCTGCACGGGGTCTACGTGCTGGCGCAGAACGCTGCGGGCCTCGTCATCGTCGACATGCACGCCGCCCACGAGCGCATCACCTACGAACGCATGAAGGCGCAGTTCCTCGGCGGCGCCATCGAGCGCCAGCGCCTGCTGGTGCCGGTGGCGCTCGACGTGCCGAGCGCCGAGGCGGACTTCGTCGAAGCCCGCGCCGAGGAGTTCGAGGCGCTGGGCCTGATCGTCGAACGCACCGGCCCGGCAAGCCTCGCCGTGCGCGAAGTGCCGGCGCTGCTCGGCAAGGCCGACATTCGCGCCCTAGCGCAGGACCTGATCGCCGACATGGTGGACTTCGGCGCTTCGGAGGCGATCGCCGAACGCCGCGAGCGGCTGCTCGCGGGCGCTGCCTGCCACGCCTCGGTGCGCGCCAATCGGCGCCTCACCATCGACGAGATGAACGCCCTGCTGCGCACCATGGAGACCACCGAGAACGCTGGCCAGTGCAACCACGGCCGGCCTACCTTCGTGGTGCAGTCCATGGCGTCGCTGGACCGGCTGTTTCTGCGCGGCCAGTAGGCGGCGGGGCCGTGCGGCGCGTCGTGGTCACGCTCATGGGTCCGACGGCGTCCGGCAAGACCGACGCTGCGCTCTGCATCGCCGATGCCGCCGCAGTGCAGCTCGTCAGCGTCGACTCGGCGATGGTCTACCGCCGCATGGACATCGGCACGGCGAAGCCGGATACCGCGACCCTCGGGCGCTACCCGCACGCGCTGGTGGACATCGTCGAACCCCAGGAGGCCTACTCGGCCGCCCGCTTCGTGCGCGATGCCGATGCCGCCGTCGAAGCCGCCCTCGGCGCCGGCCGTACGCCGCTTCTGGTCGGCGGCACGATGCTCTACTTCCGCGCCTTCCGCGACGGTTTGGGCGATCTTCCGGCGGCCGACCCTAAGCTGCGCGCCGAACTCGCGGAGCAGGCCGCAGCCGACGGCTGGCCGGCGCTGCACGCGTCACTGGCGCGGGACGATCCCAAGGCCGCGGCGGGAATCGACCCGCACAACGGCCAGCGCATCCAGCGAGCCCTCGAAGTGCTGCGTCTGAGCGGCCGGTCGATCACCGCGTGGTGGCAGGAAGGGGCGACGCCGGCCGCGCAGCGGCACCGCTGCCAGCTCGTCCAGATCGCCATCCTGCCGCCGCAACGGGAGGCGCTGCACCGGCGCATCGAGGCGCGGCTCGACGGCATGCTGCGCGCCGGCTTCCTGGGCGAGGTGCGGCGGTTGCGCGCCGAGCCGGGGCTGCACCCCGCACTGCCGTCGATGCGTTCGGTCGGGTACGCGCAGGCCTGGCGGCACCTCGACGGCGAGTACGAGTACGCCGCGATGGTGGAACGCATCGCCGCGGCGACGCGGCAGGTCGCAAAACGGCAACTCACCTGGCTGCGCCGCTGGCCCGGGCTGCTGGCGGCGGAGACCGGCGCCGACGCGGTCGCGCATGCCCGCCGCGCACTGCAACTCGACGCCAGCTGAGCCGCGGCGGCACTCGTCGGCGGCAAACCGGCATTCGGGTCGCCAGACCGGCGTCTGCGCGTATTGCAAACGCGCCCGGCCAGCACCATAGTAGGCCGTGTGCATCGGTCGCGACGGCGCCGGGCGCGATGCGGCGCACCGAGGCACGAGGCGAGCGAGAAAAGGCCACCGGAGGCAACAACATGGCGAAGCCACAACAATCCTTGCAGGATCGCTTTCTGAACACGCTGCGCAAGGAGCGCGTGCATGTGTCCATCTTCCTGGTCAACGGCATCAAGCTGCAAGGCCAGATCGAGGCGTTCGACCAGTTCGTCGTCTTCCTTAGCAACTCCGTCAGCCAGATGATCTACAAGCACGCCATCTCGACGGTGGTGCCGGCGCGGGAGATGCCGCTGCCGACGTTCGAGACCGCGGAGGACTGACCATCAACGAGCAGGCGCTGCTGTTCGAGCGTCCCGCGCCGGGCAACCGCGCCGCGCTGGTCTCCGTGCGCTTTCGCGCGCACGGTCTGGACGACGGCGACGCGCATCGGGACGAGTTTGAGGAACTGGTGCGCTCGGCGGCGCTGGTGCCGGCGGCGGCGATCTGTGGCACGCGCGACAGGCCGCACCCGCGCTGGTTCATCGGCACCGGCAAGGTGGACGAACTGGCGGCGACCATCGCCGCCAGCGATGCCACGCTCGCCATCTTCAACCACGAGCTGGCGCCGGCCCAGCAGCGCAATCTGGAAGAACGCCTCCAGTGCCGGGTGATGACGCGCACGGAACTCATCCTGCATATCTTCGCGGACCGGGCGCGCACCCACGAAGGCACCCTGCAGGTGGAACTGGCGCAGCTACGCCATGCGCAGACGCGGCTGATCCGCGGCTGGACGCACCTGGACCGGCAGAGCGCCGGCGGCGCCGGCGGTGCGGCGCAGCGCGGTACGGGCGAGACCCAGCTCGAACTGGACCAGCGCATGCTGCGCGTGCGCGTCGGCCAAGTGCGCCGCCGCCTGGACGCCGTGCAGCAGCGCCGCGCCCAAAGCCGGCGGCGGCGCAGCCGGGCGCGCATTCCCACCGTGGCGCTGGCGGGCTACACCAACGCCGGCAAGTCCACCCTGTTCAACGCCCTGACCGGTAGCCGCGTGCAGGCCGAAGACCGCCTGTTCGCGACCCTGGATCCCACCATGCGGCGCATGGAGGGCGCGGGCGCCGACGTGATTCTGGCGGACACCGTGGGCTTCATCCGCGACCTGCCGGTAACCCTCGTGGAAGCCTTCAAAGCGACTTTGGAGGAGGTGGTGGAAGCGGACCTCGTGCTGCACGTCATCGACGCCGCCGCCCCCGACGCCGAAGACCTGCGCGAACAGGTGGAGACGGTGCTGAAGGAGATCGGCGCCCTGCCGGGCGTGCCGATCATCGAGGTGATGAACAAGGTGGACCTCGTACCCGGCGGCGCCGATGGCGTGCCCGGCGGGGCGGCGGGCGAGCGGATCGTCGTGAGCGCCCGCACCGGCGAGGGCCTGGGCGCGCTGCGCGAAGCGGTCTGCGCGAGGCTCGGCCTGGACGCCGTCACTACCGAAGTCCGCCTGCCGCCGAGTGCCGGCCGGATGCGCTCGTGGCTCTATCGGCACGGCGCGGTGCAAGGCGAGACGGTGGATGCGGAGGGCCTCATGACGGTGCAGGTGCGCCTGAACCGCAGCATGCTCGGCGAACTCGACGCCCGGAATCTCCTGCACGCGCCGTAGCTGGACGATCGCCCGACGCCAAGCACCACGGCGCGGCAAGCGCTAGAATCGCCCCCCGACGACGCGTACCCGACAAAGCGAGGACCACACATGGCTTGGAACGATCCGCCCGGTCGCGATGACGACCCCTGGGCCCGCGGCAGCCAGCAGGGCCCGCCGGACCTCGACGAGGCGTTCCGCAAGTTCCAGAACAAGGTTACCGGCATATTCGGCGGCGGTGGCAGCGGCGGCGGCACCGGCAAGGGCGGCTTCCTCAACTGGAAGGTGGTCTCGGTCGGCGCTCTGGTGGTGGTGATCGGCTACTTCCTGCTCGGCGTCTACCAGCTCGACGAGCAGGAACGCGGCGTGGTGTTCCGCTTCGGGCACGTGCAGGACACGGTGAAGCTGCCGGGCATCCGCTGGAACCCGCCGATCATCGACAGCGTGAGGAAGGTCAACATCACCCGCGTCGACTCCCACAAGCACGCCGCCCTGATGCTCACCGAGGACGAGAACATCGTCGACATCAGTCTGGTGGTGCAGTACAAGGTGGACGATCCCATCGCCAACGTGGTGGAGGTGCGCGAGCCGCTGATGAGCCTCGAGCACGCCACGTCCAGCGCCCTGCGCCACGTCGTCGGCAGCACGACCATGGACTCGGTCATCACCGAGGGCCGTGCCGCCCTCGGCATCGAGGTAGAGGAGCGCATCCAGCGCTATCTCGACTCCTACCGCACCGGCATCGACGTGGTGAAGGTCAACATCGACAAGAGCGCGCCGCCGAGCCAAGTGCAGGACGCCTTCGACGACGTCCAGAAGGCCAAGGAGGACGAAGTCCGCGAAGTCAACGAGGCCAATGCCTACGCCGAGAGCGTCATCCCGCAGGCGCGCGGCGATGCCGAGAAGGCGGTGCAGGAAGCCGAGGCGTACCGGGATCAGGTGATCGCCCGGGCCAAGGGCGAAGCCGAGCGCTTCAAGGCGCTGCTCGCCGAGTACCAGCTCGCGCCGGAGGTCACCCGGGATCGGCTGTTCGTGGACTCCATGGAGGCGATGCTGAGCCAGAGTTCGAAGACCATCGTCGATGTCGGCGACGACAACATCATGGTGCTGCCGCTCGGCCGCCCCGAGCGCCAGGCGGCGGAGGCGCTCGACAGCGGGACGCTGGCCAGCGCCGTCACCAGAGACCGCGGCAATGCCCAGCCGCGCCAGAGCCGCTGACGCAGGGCGAGGAGAAGCAACGTGAACCTGAAGACCGTCATCATCGCCGTCGTCGGCCTCATCGTCGTGCTGCTGGCCACGAACTTCCTGTTCGTCGTCCACGAGACCGAGCGCGCCATCGTGCTGCGCTTCGGCGCGGTCACGGAGTCCGACGTCCAGCCGGGCCTGCACTGGAAGTTCCCGTTCGCCGAGGAGGTGAAGAAGTTCGACGGCCGCGTGCTCACCGTCGACGCCCCGGTGGAACGCTATTTCACCCTGGAGCAGAAGCCGCTGCGGGTGGACGCCTTCGCCAAGTGGCGCATCGGCGACGTGGACCGCTACTACACGCGCACCTCCGGCGACGAAACGCGCGCCCGCAACCTGCTTCAGGAGCGGGTCAACGAGGGCCTGCGCAACCAGATCAGCCGCCGCGACATGCACGAGGTGATCTCCGGCGAGCGGGATCAGCTCATGGCCGAGCTGACCACGGCGCTCAACGAGACCATGACCCAGGAGATCGGCGTGGAGGTGATCGACGTGCGCGTCAAGCGCATCGACCTGCCGCAGGATGTGGAGGAGTCCGTCTTCCAGCGCATGAACTCGGCGCGCGAGATCGAGGCGCGGCAGTACCGTGCGTCCGGCGAAGAGAAGGCCATCGGCATCCGCGCCGACGCAGATCGGCAGGTGACCGTCATCAATGCCGAGGCCTACCGCCGCGCGGAGGAGCTGCGCGGCGCCGGCGATGCCCAGGCGGCCAACATCTATGCGGAGGCGTTCAACCAGGACGCCGAGTTCTACGCCTTCTACCGGCGCGTGACGGCCTACCCGCTGGTGTTCAGCGACAAGAACGACCAATTCGTGCTGGATCCAGAGGGCAGCTTCTTCAAGTACCTCAAGTCCGGCGAACGCTAGCGCCCGCGCCGATTCGTAGCTGCAAAGAGAGCGACTCGAGCGCATCGGGGAATACGCCATGAGCGGGCGCAACGTGGTGGTGGTCGGCACCCAGTGGGGCGACGAAGGCAAGGGCAAGGTCGTGGACCTCCTGACCGAGCGCGCCGACGCGGTGGTGCGCTTCCAGGGCGGCCACAATGCCGGCCACACGCTGGTGATCGATGGCGTGAAGACGGTGCTGCACCTGATCCCGTCCGGGATATTGCGACCGGACGTTCAATGTCTGATCGGCAACGGCGTGGTGCTGGCGCCGAACGCGCTTCTCAAGGAGATCCGCAATCTCGAAGCCAAGGGCGTCCCGGTGCGGGACCGGCTGCGCATCTCGCCAGCCTGCCCGCTCATCCTGCCGTCCCACGTCGCCATCGACCAAGCGCGGGAAGACTCGCTGGGCGATCAGAAGATCGGCACCACGGGGCGCGGCATCGGCCCCGCCTACGAGGACAAGGCGGCGCGGCGCGGCGTGCGCCTTGGGGATCTTTTCTACTGGCAGCAGTTCGCCGCCAAGCTAGCCGAGGTGGTGGCGTACCACAACTTCCTGCTGACCAATTACTACGACGCGGTGCCGGTGGACTTCGACGCGACGCTCGCGAACATGCGCGAGGTGGCGGCGGAGCTGAAGCCCCTCGTCGCCGACATCGGCCCGCTGCTGCACGAGCTGCGCGGCGCCGGCAAGAACATCCTTTTCGAGGGCGCACAGGGCTCGCTCCTCGACGTGGACCTCGGCACCTATCCGTTCGTCACGTCTTCCAATACCACCGCCGGCGGCGCTGCCTTCGGCACCGGCTTCGGGCCGCGCTATCTCGACTACATCCTCGGCACCACCAAGGCCTATGCCACCCGCGTCGGCTCGGGGCCGTTTCCGACGGAACTGCTCGACGACGACGTGGGGCGGCATCTGGCGAAGGTCGGCGACGAATTCGGCGCCACCACCGGGCGGGCGCGCCGCTGCGGCTGGTTCGACGCGGTGGCGCTGCGCCAGGCCGTGCAGATCAATAGCCTGTCGGGCCTGTGTCTCGCCAAGCTGGACGTGCTCGACGGGCTGGACACGATCCGCATCTGCGTCGGCTACCAGGATGCCGCCGGGGCGCCGGTGACGGCCCGCTTCGGCAGCGAGCACTATTCCGCCATCTGCCCGGTGTACGAGGACCTGCCGGGCTGGAGCGAGTCCACTGCCGGGGCGCGTTCCCTGGGTGCCCTGCCGAGCAACGCCCGGCGCTACATCGAGCGCATCGAACGGGCCGTGGGAGTGCCGGTGGCGGTGATCTCGACCGGGCCGGACCGCGACGAGACGATCATCCTGGAGGACATCTTTTGATCGACCCCCAGTTGCTGGCCATTCTGGTCTGCCCGGTCAGCAAGGCGCCGCTGACCATGAACGGCCCGACCGGCGAGCTCTGGTGCGCGGCCAGCGGCTTGGCGTATCCGGTGCGCGACGGCATCCCCGTGATGCTGAAAGGGGAGGCGAGAGAGCTGAGCGACGATGAGTGCCGGTCCCTCGTCGGCGTGAAGAGAGCAGAGCAAGCGCAAGACCAGGCGGAGGAAAGGCTTTGAGAACGCAGATGCCGGATGTCGCCAGCCGAGAGGTGCAGCACGCCGAAGGCACGCTGGACTGGGTGGGCATGGGCGACGTCCGCCAGCCCATCGAGATTCGCGACGGCGAATCGGCGCGCGCCGTGGACGCCCGCGTGCAGGTCTACGTCAATCTCGAGGACGCGCAGGCGAAGGGCATCCACATGTCGCGTCTGTATCTGATCCTCGACGAGCACGCGACGACGCGGCCGCTGACCTGCGCTGGCCTCAAGGTGCTGCTCGCCTCGCTCCTGCAATCGCATCGGGATCTCTCCGGCCGCGCGCTCATCGAGTTCGCCTTCGACTACTACCTGCGCCGCCGTTCGCTCATCACCGAGCACGCCGGCTGGAACAGCTACCCGGTGAAGATCCGCGGCACGGTGATTGACGGCGAGCCCCGCATCGAGCTGTTTCTCGGCGTCTGGTACTCGAGCACCTGCCCGGCCTCGGCGGCGCTCGCCCGGCAGCTCATCCAGCAGCGCTTCGAGCGCGACTTCGGCGGCAGCGGCACGGTCGGCGCCACCGAGGTGCGCGATTGGCTAGGCACGGAAGACGCCATCGCCGGCACGCCGCACAGCCAGCGCAGCCTGGCGCAGCTTCGCCTGCAGCTCGACGACACGCTGCCTGCCTTCCCGCTGACGGCCTTGGTGGACGATGCCGAGGGCGCCTTGGCGACGCCGGTGCAGACGGCCGTCAAGCGCGAAGACGAGCAGGAGTTCGCGCGCCTGAACGCCGCCAACCTCATGTTCTGCGAAGACGCCGGTCGGCGCCTGAAGGCGATGCTGGATGCCAAGGCGTACGTCGAGGACTACCATGTCCGCGTCGAACACCATGAGAGCCTGCACGCGCACGACGCGGTGAGCGTGTTCGCCAAAGGCGTTCCGGGCGGCTACCAGCCGGTGCCCTGAGTCGGCTGGAGGAGGCTTGATGAGAGTTCTCGTGATCGGCGCGAACGGCAATACGGCCACGCGCCTCGTTCGTCGTCTCGCGGCGGGTGCGCACGATCCGGTGGCGATGATTCGCGATCCGGGGCAGCGCCCGAAGTTCGACGCCCTAGGCGTGGCCACCGTGCTGGCCGATCTCGAATACCCCATCGACTACGCCGTGGCCGGCATGGACGCCGTGATCTTCGCCGCCGGCTCCGGCGGCCACACTGGCAAGGACAAGACGGTGCTGGTGGACCACTTGGGTGCCATCCGCTCCATGGTGGCGGCGCAAACGGCCGGCGCCCGCCGCTACATCATGCTGAGTTCCATCAACAACGACATCAACAGCACGTCGCCCATCGCCCACTATCACAAGGCCAAGGCGCACGCCGACAACCACCTGCGCGAGACCGACCTCGACTACACCATCGTCTGCCCCGGCGGCCTCACCGATGCGCCGTGTACCGGCACGGCGACCGTCAGCCCTTCGCTGCACGGCCGCGGCCTCACCTCGCGAGAGAATCTGGCGCACGCGCTGGCGCTCTGCCTGGACCTTGGCAACACCATCGGCAAGACCTTCAGTCTGCTCGATGGGGAAATGCCGATCGAGCAGGCGCTGGCCGGGCTTTGAGACCCGCCGCGTCGCTGTCCATTTGCGCCTTGGCGCTTTTTGGATGTGGCGAGTCGGCGCCGGAACGAAGCGCCGCGCTGCGGTCTTTCCTCGGCCCGGGCACGATAGCCGCCGCCGAGGATGCCGGCTTCCGCAAGGCCGATGCGCCGGTCGACTTCGCCTTCCCCCGGGACCACGGGCCGCACCTCGATTTCCGCACCGAGTGGTGGTACCTCACGGCGGTGCTGGCCGACGCGGCCGGGCGCGAGTTCGGCATCCAGTTCACGCTGTTCCGGCTCGGCATCGAACCGGTCTCGGCCGTTGATGGGGATGTCGAAGGCGCTGCCGGCTGGCGCACTGGCCAGGTCTACATGGCCCATGCCGCGGTGTCCGATGTGGCCGAGCGCCGCCACTACGAGGCCGAACGCCTGGTGCGCGGCCATCCGGCCCTGGCGGGCGTGCGAGCGGCGCCGTTCGAGGCGCATCTGGAGGGCTGGAGACTTGCTGCTCGAGCAGCCGAGACGCTGCTTCCGGCGCAGCTCGCCGTGGCCACAAGCGACTTCGAGATTTCCTTGACGCTGTCCGGTGGCCGCACACCCGTGCTGCAAGGCGATCAAGGCCTCTCCCACAAAGGCGAGGGGAACGCGTCCTACTACTACTCGATCCCGCGCATCGACGTACACGGGCAACTGGCGGTCAAGGGGCAGCGACATGCCGTGCGCGGGCAGGCCTGGCTGGACCGCGAGTGGAGCACCAGCCTGCTCGCGCCGGAGTACGATGGCTGGGACTGGTTCGGCCTGCATCTGGCCGACGGCCGTGACCTCATGCTGTTCCGCCTGCGCCGCAACGACGGCCGACCGGACGACTACAGCGCCCAAGGCATCGCCCTTGCCGCCACGGACCGCTGGCGCGGCTGGCCGATCACCTGGGATCTGACCCTCGGCGAAGGCGCGGGCGCCGAGCGCCTGCGCATCCGCGCTGCCTTCGAGGATCAGGTCATGGACACTTCCGTGCGCTACTGGGAAGGCGTGGTGCATGTCCAGGACAGCGCCGGGCAGCGCATCGGCGACGGCTACATGGAACTCACGGGGTATTGACGCATGAGCGATCTCGACTGGCAGCGTGTGCGCTCGGAGCGCGGGCCCGAACTCGGCATCCTGGACGTGCGCTTCGACTGGATGCGACACCCGAGCGGCGAGCGGGTGCTGAAGCGCCTGGTGCTGGAGTCCGTGGACTGGATCAACATCGTCGCGCTCACCGAGGATGGCCTCTCCATCATGGTCGACCAGTACCGCTTCGGCATCGGCGCGCGCACGCTGGAGACGCCCGGCGGCATGGTCGACCCCGGCGAGACGCCGCTCGAAGCCGCGCAGCGCGAGCTGCTCGAAGAGACGGGCTACGGCGGCGGCAACTGGCGCTCGCTCGGCGCTGTGGAACCGAATCCCGCGATCCACCCGCACCTCTGCCACCACTTCCTCGCCGAAGGCGTGCAGCGACTCCGCGAGCCGCAGCCCGGCCCCGGCGAAGCCATTGGCCTCGAATTCCTCGACGAGGACGGCCTCCGCGCCGCCATGCGCGATGGCCGCCTGCGGCATGTGCTCGCGCTGTCCGCGCTGAGCCGGGTGTTCCCGCTGTTCCCCTGATCGCAGGCTTCCACAACTTTCCAGCTGCTGGCTCCGGCGCCACCCGGCGCGCCAACTGGCGGACACACGCCGCAGCGTCCACGAAGTGACATCGCCGCAATGTCGCCGAGTGGTGCGCCTGGGCGCGCAACGCATCCAGCCCTGATGCCGAGGCGCTATAGTCCGCGCCACCAACCGCAACCGAGCACCGGAGAATGCGCGGTTTCACCACTTCCATCGTCCACTCGGACCGCCAGAGCCCCATCGAGCACGGCTCGCTGCAAAAGCCCATCCACGCCACTGTCGCCTACGGCTACGAGGATGTGGCGGACCTGGCTGCCGTATTCCAGGGCAAGGGCAAGGGGTACTCGTACGGGCGGCAGGTGAACCCCACCATCACGGCGCTGGAGACCAAGATCGACCGCATGGAGCGCGGCATCGCGACGGTGTGCTTCGGCACCGGCATGGCCGCCATCGGCACGCTGCTGTTCGCGCTCCTGCGGCGCGGCGACCACTTCGTGTCGAGCGCGTTCCTGTTCGGCAACACCAACAGCCTGTTCCGCAGCTTCGAGGCGCATGGCGTGGATGTGACGTTCGTCGACGCCACCCAAGTCTCGGCGGTAGAGGAGGCCATCCGCCCCAACACCAAGCTCGTCTTCGTGGAAACCATCGCCAACCCGCGTACGCAAGTGAGTGCCCTCGATGGCCTCGGCGCGCTGTGCCGCGAGCGCGGCCTGGTGTACGTGGTGGACAACACCATGACCTCGCCGTACCTCTTCCAGCCAGTGGATGTGGACGCCTCGCTGATCGTCAACAGCCTCACCAAGTACATCGGCGGCCACGGCAACGCGCTCGGCGGCGCGGTGACGGAGACGGGGCTGTTCGACTGGCAGACGTTCGACAACATCTACGACACCTACCGCGGCGGCGATCCCGAGAAGTGGGCGATCACGCAGATCCGCAAGAAGGGCCTGCGCGACTTCGGCGCCGCTCTCGGGCCGGAGGCGGCGCATCATCTCGGCATCGGCGCAGAGACGCTGGCGCTGCGCATGGAGCGTCAGTGCGCCAATGCGCAGGCGCTCACGGACTTCCTAGCGGGCCATCCGAAGGTGAGCCGGGTCTACCACCCGGGGCTGCCGGACCATCCCGAGCATGAACGCGCCAAGGCGCTGTTCCGGCATCCGGGCGCGATCTTCAGCTTCGAACTGGCCGACGGGGTCGAACCATTCGCGTTCATGAACCGGCTCAACGTGGTGATCAAGTCCAGCAATCTCGGCGACAACCGCACGCTGGCGATTCCGGTAGCGCAAACCATCTACTACGAGATGGGGCCGGAGCGGCGCGCCAGCATGGGCATCGCCGATTCGCTGATTCGCATCTCGACGGGTATCGAGGACGCGGAGGATTTGCTGGAGGACTTCGACCGGGCGCTCGCGGGCTGAGCGCCTCAAGTTCTACCACTGGCGCCAGCGTGCGATCTGCCTGCGCGGCAACCACCGCTTCCAGGGCATCGAACACCCCCCTCTCACTCCACCGGGCGCCCGCGCCGGGCGCCCATCCGCAGGCGCAGCGCGTTCAGGCGGATGAAGCCGGTGGCATCGGCCTGATCGTAGGCGCCGCCGTCCTCCTCGAAGGTGACGATGTCCTCGTCGTAGAGGCTGTCGGTGGCCGACTCCCGGGCCACCACCGACACGCTGCCCTTGTAGAGCTTCAGCCGCGCGCTGCCGCGTACCGCCTGCTGCGTCTCCGTCAGCAGCGCCTGAATGGCGCGGCGCTCGGGCGAGAACCAGTAGCCGTTGTAGATGAGCGACGCGTAGCGCGGCATCAGCTCGTCCTTGAGGTGCATGACTTCGCGATCCAGGGTGATCGACTCCATGGCCCGGTGGCCCTTGAGCAGAATCGTGCCCCCCGGCGTCTCGTAGCAGCCGCGCGACTTCATGCCGACGTAGCGGTTCTCGACGATGTCGCTGCGGCCGACGCCGTGCTCGCCGCCGAGTTCGTTCAGCCGGCGCAGCACGGCCGCTGGCGTCATCGCCACGCCGTCCAAGGCCACGACGTTGCCCGCCTCGTAGCGCAGGTCCACTTCCCGCGCCTCGTCCGGCGCATCTTCGGGCGCAACGGTCCAGCGCCACATGGTCTCGTCCGCGGCGCTGCCCGGATCTTCGAGGCCGCCGCCTTCGTAGGAGATGTGCAGCAGGTTGGCATCCATCGAATAGGGCGATCGGTGGCCGCGCTGGTACTCGACGGGAATCTGGTGCTGCTCCGCGTAGGCCATGCACGCCTCCCGGGAATGCAGATCCCAGTCCGGCGAACGCCACGGCGCAATCACCCGGATGTCCGGATTGAGCGCGTAGGCAGAGAGTTCGAAGCGCACCTGGTCATTGCCCTTGCCGGTTGCGCCGTGGGCGATGGCATCCGCCCCGGTCTCGGCGGCCACTTCGACCAAACGCTTGGCGATCAGCGGTCGGGCGATGCTGGTGCCGAGCAGATATTCCCCCTCGTAGATGGCGTTGGCGTGGAACATCGGGAAGACATAGTCCCGAACGAAGGTCTCGGTGAGGTCCTCGATGAAGATCTCGCGCACCCCGAGCGCTCGTGCCTTGGCGCGCGCCGGTTCCACCTCCTCGCCTTGGCCGATATCCGCGGTGAAGGTGACCACCTCGGCGCCATAGGTCTCTTGCAGCCAGCGGCACATCACGGAGGTGTCGAGCCCGCCCGAGTAGGCGAGCGCGACCTTCTTTGGCGAGGCGGGCATCCGGCGGTCCTTTGCGATTCAACGGCTGGCGGGCGGCGCAGTTTAACCGCCCGCGGGCGCAGACTTCGCGGCGGTCACAGTTGCCTGTAGGCAAGCCGCTCGGCGACCTGTAGCGTACGCCGCCTACGCGAAGGGACATGCTAGGCAATGGAGATGCGAGCGCGCTTCCGCGGCTTCCTGCCGGTGGTGGTGGACTTGGAGACCGGCGGTTTCCGCAGCGACACGCACGCCGTGCTGGAGATCGCCGCGGTGACGCTGGACTTCGACGGTGAGCGGCTGGCTATAGACAACCGGCATCGCTGGGCCGTGCGACCGCACCCGGACACCGCGGTGGAGGACGCTTCCCTAAAGCTGACCGGCATCGATCTCGACGATCCGGCGCGCGGCGCCGTTGACGAAGAGACGGCGGTCCGGGAGCTGTTTCGCGTGGTGCGCGCCGAGGTAAGGCGGCATGGCTGCCAGCGCGCAATCGTCGTCGCGCACAATGCCCACTTCGACCACGGCTTCATCCATGCCGCGGCGCAGCGCAACGCCATCAAGCGCAGTCCGTTCCATCCGTTCTCGGTGATGGATACCGTGAGCCTCGCGGGCGTCGCCTACGGCCACACCGTGCTGAGCGAAGCGTGCCTGCGCGCCGGCATCGTCTACGACGCCGCGCAGGCGCACTCGGCGGCCTACGATGCGGAAGTAACGGCGCGGTTGTTCTGCGCTGTGGTCAACGCCTTTCGGCAGTAGCGGCCCGTGAGAGTTCGCAACGGATCGCCGAGCACGGGCTTCAAGCGTCGGCAGCGGCCTTGGCGGCTTCCTTGACGAGCGGTTCGAGTTCGCCCGACTGGTACATCTCGGTCACGATGTCGCAGCCGCCGACCAGTTCGCCGTCGACGTAGAGCTGCGGAAAGGTGGGCCAGTCCGCGTAGCTCGGCAGCGTGGAGCGGATGGCCGGATTGGAGAGCACGTCCACATAGGCGAAGCGTTCGCCGCACGCCATCAGGCACTGCACCGTCTGCGCTGAGAAGCCGCACTGCGGCGCCTGCGGCGACCCCTTCATGTAGAGGATGATGGGGTTGGTGGAAATCTGCTCCCGGATCGTGTCCAGAACGGCGTCGCTCATAGCTACCTCGGTCGGTTGGGTGGGGTCGGCGAGGTCGCCAGTGTAGCAGAACTCGCCAGCCCGGCCGCCCGCGTGCGAGCAAGGCGACCGGGCGGGCACGCAGTCTTGAGGCCGCTCCTACGAGACTCCGGACGGCCGAGGCCGGCAGGAGGCGTAGGAGGCATGCGTGTGAGGCATCAGATCGTACGCCGATGCCATCAGTCGCTGCAGCCATCCCACGTCGACCAAGTGCTTGCCCCACTCGCTGCGCGGAAAGCGCGCCCGGATCTCCGCGTTGTGGCAGAGGTCGTTCAGCGTATGGAGGATCGGCGGTTCCTCCATTTCGATCTCCAGATACCTGCCCTGGAACGCGTCGTAGTCGGGTTCCGCGAGGCCCGCGCCCTTGATGACGATGTCCCGCTCCAGAGCCTTGTAGTGCCGCAAGAGGCTCTCGTGCTGCCGCTCGCGGTCCGCGAACCTGATCGCCAAGTCCATCGCGACCAGCACGGCGGAGACGCCGGCGAAGACCGTAACCCATACGTCTGCCGCGCCGAGTTTGAGCAGCATCGCGAACGTGGCCGACGTGGACAGCGATGCGAGCACCAGCCGCCAGTTCGAGAACCGCCGAAAGAACTTGACGCGCCACTCGTGGTATCGCCACGAGCGCCGCGTGTCGAACAGCAGGGATTGCACCTTGAAGTAGAGCTCGTTAGTCACGGCGGGTACCTCCTGAAGTTGGTCGTCTACTGCGCTTCTCGCCATTGGTTGCGTCGTCGGGACGCTCGTTCGGCAAACGCGGCGTCGGGTCATACGGATTCGGACGATCCTTCGAGACGGTGTGCTCCGTCGCGACCCTCTTCGCCGGCGGCGATGTACTCACCCGGGACGGCCATCCGGCTCGTCTTTTCGGCTGGTTGCTGCGGAAAGACATCATCTGCGTTCCCTCGGATCTGTTGCCACGGACGGGCTTCGAGGGCGACGCTGCATGGTTCCAGCGACCAAGTCAAGTGCGCCGCAGACCCGGGTCCGACCTATTCGCACAGGTGTGTGCAAGCATGCGGACTCAACGCACGGCCGGCGGGTCGAAAAACGCGTTGACGCGCCCTTGAGTTCCGCTATGCTTTGGCGCTTTTTTTCGGGCAGGACCGCCTGTCCGCAGTCCGTGGGGCGCCCGGCGCCGCTGCGGCCAAGGAGGTAGCCCATGGGGTCCGAGATTCCCGCCGCAGTGATGCCGACCTACGGTCGCCTGCCCGTGTCGTTTGCGCGCGGCCAGGGGAGCTACGTCTACGACGAGGACGGCAAGGCCTACCTCGATGCGCTCACCGGCATCGCCGTGTGCGGCTTGGGCCACTCCAACCCCAATGTCGCCAGCGCCATCGCCGAGCAGGCCTCGACGCTGCTGCACACCTCGAACCTCTATCGCATTCCCGGACAGGAGCGCCTCGCCACGCGCCTGACCGAGATCGCCGGAATGGACAACGTCTTCTTCTGCAACTCCGGCGCCGAAGCCAACGAGGCCGCCATCAAGATCGCCCGCCTGTACGGCCACAGCCGCAACATCGACGCGCCGGACGTGGTGGCGGTGGACATGAGCTTCCACGGCCGCACCATGGCGACCCTCACTGCCACCGGCAATCGCAAGGTGCAGGCTGGCTTCGAGCCGCTGCTCGGCGGCTTCGTGCGCGCGCCCTACGACGACGTGGCCGCCGTCGAGAAGATCGCCGCCAACAACCGCAACGTGGTCGCCATGCTGGTCGAACCCATCCTCGGCGAGGCCGGCATCCGCATCCCGGACGCCGACTATCTGGAAGGGCTGCGCCGGGTGTGCGACGCCAACGACTGGCTCCTGATGCTCGACGAAGTGCAGACCGGCAACGGCCGCACGGGCCGCTACTTCGCCTTCCAGCACACCGGCATCGTCCCGGACGTGCTGACCACCGCCAAGGGCCTTGGCAACGGCGTGCCCATCGGCGCCTGCATGGCGCGCGGGGTCGCTGCCGAGATGCTCGTTCCCGGCACCCACGGCTCGACCTTCGGCGGCAACTTCCTTGCCTGCGCCGCCGCCAATGCCGTCATCGACGAACTCGAAGGCGGCGTGATCGACCGCGCCGCCGAACTCGGCGAGCGAATGCTGGCGCAATTCCGAGACCGCCTGCGCGGCAACAACCGCGTGCAGGAGATTCGCGGTGCCGGGCTGATGCTGGCGATCGAGCTGGTGGAGCCCTGCACGCAGCTCATCGCCGAGGCGCTCGATCAGGGCTTGCTCATCAACGTCGCCGCGGACAGCGTCGTGCGCCTGCTGCCGCCGCTCAACATGTCGGACGAAGAGGCGGATCTGGTAGTTGAGAAAGTCGTCGGCCTGATCGAAGGGCTGGATTGACGAGTTCGGACTCAGCCACATGGCCCGCCACTTCCTTAGCCTCTCGGACTTCTCCCCGGAAGAGCTCCGAGGCGTAGTCTCCCGCGCCGCCGAACTCAAGGCGATGCGCTGCGGCGGCGAGCCGTACCGGCCGCTCGTCGGGCGCACTCTGGCGATGATCTTCGATCTCAAGTCGACGCGAACGCGAGTGGCGTTCGAGGTCGGCATGCACGAGCTCGGCGGCCATGCGCTCTTCATCGGCAGCAGCGATTCGCAGCTCGGCCGCGGCGAGCCGGTGGAAGACACCGCCAGGGTGCTGGCCGAGATGGTCGATGCGGTGATGATCCGCACGCTCAAGCACGATACGGTGGAGCGCTTCGCGGCGGCATCTTCGGTGCCGGTCATCAACGGTATGACGAGCCGCTCCCACCCCTGCCAAATGCTGGCGGACGTGCAGACCTTCCGCGAGTGCCGTGGCGACATCCTCGGCGCAAGCGTGGCATTCGTCGGCGACGGCTACAACATGTGCCACTCCTACATCGAAGCGGCGGCCTTGTTCGGCTTCGATCTGAAGGTGGCGACGCCAGCCTGCCACGGCCCCGACCCTGCGCTCGTCGAGCGGTCGAACAACGTGCAGCTCGTGGGCTCGCCCGAAGACGCCGTGGCAGACGCCGATCTGGTGGTGACGGACGTGTGGTCTTCGATGGGCCACGAGGGCGAGGAAGCCGATCGGCGCGCCGCCTTCGACGGCTTCCAGGTGACCCCCGCGCTGCTGGACCTGGCCGCGGACGATGTCCTATTCATGCACTGCCTGCCGGCCCACCGCGGCGAGGAGATCAGCGAAGATCTGCTCGACGACCCGCGCTCGGTCGCCTGGACGGAGGCTGGCAACCGCCTGCATTCGCAGAAGGCGCTGCTAGAGTTCCTGCTCTGCGGCACGGGCCGCGCGAGCTAGCAAAGACGGAGGAGACAATGCCCGCTCTGGTCATGGAGACCCGCCTCGACCTGCCGAACCGGCGTCAGGGCAAGATTCGCGACCTTTACGACGTGGAACTGCCGGACGGCGCCCCGGGGCTCCTGATCGTCGCCACGGACCGCGTCAGCGCCTTCGATGTGGTGCTCGAAAACGGCCTCGCCGGCAAGGGCGTGGTGCTCACCCAGATCTCGAAGTTCTGGTTCGAGCACTTCGCTGACGAAGTGCCCCATCACCTGGTTTCCACCGACCCCGCCGACATCCCCGGCATCGGCCCCGGCGAACGGGCGCAGCTCGCCGGCCGCATCATGCTGTGCCGCGCCGTGCGGGTGCTGCCGGTGGAGTGCATCGCCCGCGGGTACCTGGCCGGCAGCGGCTGGAAGGACTATCAGGCGAGCGGCGAGGTATGCGGCATCAAGCTACCCGCCGGCCTTGCCAATGGCGACAAGCTCGACGAGCCGCTCTTCACGCCATCCACCAAGGCCGACAGCGGCCACGACGAGAACATCAGCTTCGAGCAGGGCGCCGCCATCGTCGGCGAAGACACCATGCGCTGGCTCGGCGAAGCGACGCTCCGCCTGTACGGCCTCGCGCGCGACTACGCCTTCGAGCGCGGCATCGTGCTGGCCGACACGAAGTTCGAGTTCGGCATGCTCGACGGGAGCGACGAACCCGTCCTCATCGACGAGATTTTCACCCCGGACAGCTCCCGCTTCTGGCCCGCCGACCAATGGCGGCCGGGCGGCGAACAGCCGAGCTTCGACAAGCAGTACGTGCGCAACCACTTGGAGACGGTGGTCGCGGCGGGCGAGTGGGACAAGACGCCGCCGGGACCCGCGCTGCCGGACGATGTGCTGGCCAATACGATGGATCGCTACCTCGAAGCCTATCGACGGCTGACCGGCGCCGAGCTCGAGTTCCCCGACTGATTCGGGCGTCATTCGCATGTCGCTGCCGCTGAAGTACGGCTGCAATCCGCACCAGCCGCACGCCGTCGCCGAGCTCGGCGAGGACGGCCCGGTAAAGCTGCGCGCCGGGCGGCCGAGCATGATCAACATGCTGGACGCGCTGAACGGCTGGCAGCTGGTGGCGGAGTTGCAGGATGCGCTGGGCCTGCCGGCGGCGGCATCCTTCAAGCATGTCTCTCCGGCGGGCGCGGCGGTGGCTATGCCGCTCACCGCCGAACTGCGCCGCGCCTACGAGGTCGGCGATGCCGAGCTGACGCCGCTTGCCACGGCCTACGCGCGGGCCCGCGGGGCCGATCCGAAGTCCTCGTTCGGCGACTTCGTGGCGCTTTCGGCACCGGTGGATGCGGCGACGGCCCGCTATCTCCGGGGCGTCGTCAGCGACGGCGTGATCGCGCCCGGCTACGCGGCCGAGGCGCGCGAGATGCTCGCCGCCAAGAAAGGCGGCTCGTTCATCGTCCTCGAAGCCGATGCGGAGTATCGGCCGCCGGCGCGCGAGACGCGGGAAGTGTTCGGCGTTCGACTCACCCAGGACCGCAACCACCATCGCGTGAGCGCCGCGGACCTCGGCAATGTGGTCTGCGGCGCGCTCGACGACGACGCCCGGCGGGACCTCGTGCTCGGCCTGGTCGCGCTCAAGTACACTCAGTCCAATTCGGTTGGCTACGCCCTTGGCGGGCAGATGATCGGCATAGGCGCCGGACAGCAGTCGCGGGTGGATTGCACCAAGCTCGCCGGCGCCAAGGCCGCAGTGTGGCATCTGGGGCGGCATCCGAAGGTGCTGGATCTGGCCTTTCGGCCCGGCGTCAGGCGCCAGGAACGCATCAACTGGCGCATCCGCTACATCGAGGGGGACATGACGGCAAGCGAACAAGCGGCGTTCGCGGAGGCGCTTCGGGCGCCGGTAGCGCCACTCGACGACGAGGACCGCGCACGATGGCGGGCGAAGCTGACCGGCGTGGCGCTGGTGAGCGACGGCTTCATTCCCTTCCGCGACAACGTGGACCATGCCAGCCGGCACGGCGTCCGCGCCATCGCCCAGCCCGGCGGCTCGGCCCGAGACGACGAGGTGATCGCGGCGTGCCGGGAGCACGGCATCGCCATGGCGCTCACCGGGCTGCGGCTGTTCCACCACTAGGTGGACTGGGCCGACTACAAGGCGCTCTGCGATCAACCGCTGGTGATGTCGCGGTGGATGCTTAGCGAGACCGCCGCGCTCCTGCCGGAACACCTGCGCGGCCCGCTCGAAGAAGCCATGACAGGGCAGCCGCTGCCGAAGCCCAAGGACCACAAGGGCGGCGCGGCCACGGACATGTTTGCGGTCCGCTTCGACCATGCCGATGCCGTGCTGGCCGCGGTGAGCGCTGCCGCGGCAAGCGGGGCGACGACCAGCCAAGGGCGCCCGCTTGGCGGCTTCGTTGCGGCCTGGCGCGAGATTCGGGACGCGCTGCGCGGTGGTTAGTCGCGTCTTCATCGCCAACCGGGCGACGGTGGCGCGCCGGATCGTGCGCGCCTGCGCGGCCCTCGGGATCGAGTCCGTCGCCGCCTACGCGGACATCGACGGCGATGCGCCGCACCTCGGGGAAGCCACCGCCACCGCCCGCCTGCCGGGCTATGCGCCCGCCGAGACCTACTTGAACATCGAGCGGCTGATCCAGGCCGCCAAGGAAAGCGGCGCCGACGCGCTGCACCCGGGCTACGGGTTCTTGGCCGAGAACGCCCGCTTCGCCCGCGCCGCGGCCGACGCTGGCCTGCGCTTCATCGGCCCGCAGCCGCATTGGATCGAAACCTTCGGCGAGAAGACCCGGGCGCGGCAGGCATTCGCGGACGCGGGCTTCCCGGTGCGCACCGGGAGTGCGACGCTCGCCGATGCCGACGCGGCTCAGGCAGCGGCCCGGGCGATGGGATTCCCGCTGCTGCTGAAGCCGGCAGCGGGCGGCGGCGGCATCGGCATGGTGCGGGTGCAGACCGAGGCGGATCTCGCGGCGGCGTTCCCGGTCGCCAGAGCCCAGGCGGAACGCGCCTTCGGCGACGGTTCCCTCTATCTCGAAGCATGGCTCGCCGAGCCGCGCCACATCGAGTTCCAAGTGATCGGCGACGGCACGACGGCCTTGGGTTTGCTGGAGCGGGATTGCTCGGTGCAGCGCCGCCACCAGAAGGTCATCGAGGAGGCGCCGGCGCAGGGCATCGATCGGGCCGCCCTCGCCGCGATCGAGGCGCAGGCCACCGCGGCCCTCGCGGGCTACGACAGCCTCGGCACGGTGGAGACGCTCTACGCCGACGGTGCCTTCGGCTTCCTGGAAGTGAACACTCGCTTGCAGGTAGAGCATGGCGTTACGGAGGAAATCACCGGCATCGATCTGGTCGCCGCGCAGATTCGCATCGCCCGCGGTGAGCGTCTGTCGGACATCGTCCCCGGCCCGGTCGAACCCGCCGGCTACGCCGTGGAGGCCCGCATCTACGCCGAGGACTCCGCCCGCATGATGCCCTCCACCGGCCGTCTCGTGGTCTACCGCCCGCCGACTCTGCACGGCGTGCGCATCGAAGCGGGCTACGCCGAAGGCCAATGGGTCACCCCCTACTACGACCCCCTGATCGCCAAGGTGATCGGCACCGGCAGCACCCGTGAACAGGCCATCGGTCGCACCCTGATCGGCGTCAAGGCCTTCGCCATCACCGGCATCGAAACCAACCGCGCGCTTCTCCAAAGCACCCTGTCCAGCGAAGCCTTCATCGCGGGCCGGGTCCACACGGCGCTCCTCCGGAGCCCGTAGCCCTCCCGAAACGGGGACACACGCCAAAGCGTCCTACGGAAACGCGCGACGGCGTAGTACAAGTGGCGTCGGCGCGGGCGAACGCTCCACACCGGGCGCTAGGCCCCCCCGCCGCGCTGCGGCGTCGCGCGCAAGTGTCCGTCGCGTACAATCCCGCGCATGGGCCTTCTCGTCATCAAGCTGTTCTGGAACATCTGCCTGCTGCGCGCCGGACCGGAGCTGGTGCCCACGCAGTCGTGGTTCATCGGCGCGCTCGTGGCGGCGTGGCTCATGGTGAGCGTTCTGGGCCTGCTGGTGGCCTATCCGGCGATGGCGGCGATGCTGGCGCTCAACATCGCCCTCATCGGTCTGGCCGCCACCGCCGGGATCGTCTGGTTCGCGCTGCATGTGCGCCAGTTCGAGGGCCGCTTCCCCGCCACCCTGGGCGCCATCGTCGGCGCCAAGGCGCTGATCGGCGCCCTTATGGTGATCGCCTACGCCGTGGCCAGCGACTTCCTGTTGCAGAGCATCTCCTATGCGCTACTGTTGTGGAGCGTGGTGGTGGTCGGCGCGATCCTGCAGCGTGCGCTCGCCTGCCCGCTCTGGCTCGGCCTCCTGATCTCCGCGGCGAGCACCGCGATCGGCTGGGTGATCAATGCCGCGACGCTAGGCCGGGCCATCGCCGCAGCAACCGGCGGAACAACGGGTTGAGCGCAGGGCGCCTGTACTTCCTCGGCATAGGCGGCACGCTCATGGGCAGCCTCGCGCTGCTCGCCAAGGAGATGGGCTGCGCCGTGAGCGGCTTCGACCGCGCTCTATACCCGCCCATGAGCGAACTCCTGGTCGATGCCGGCATCGAGGTCTTCGAGGGCTTCGAGCCAAGCCAGTTGAATCCGCCGCCGGACCGCGCCGTGATCGGCAACGCGCAACTGCCGCGCGGGCATCCAGCGGTGGAAGCAGTGCTGGACAGCGGCATCCCGTATACGTCCGGGGCGGAGTGGCTGGGCGACGCCGTGCTGCGCGGCCGCTGGACCATCGCCGCCGCCGGCACCCACGGCAAAACCACCACCGCCAGCATGATCGCCCACATTCTAGACTCCGCCGGCCTCGATCCCGGCTTCCTCATCGGCGGCGTGCCCGGCAACTTCGGCGTCTCCGCGCGCATGGGCAGCGGCCCGCACTTCGTGGTGGAAGCCGACGAGTACGACACGTCCTATTTCGACCGGCGCTCGAAGTTTGTCCACTACCGGCCGCGCACTCTGGTCATCGGCAACTTGGAGCACGACCACGCCGATGTCTTCGCCGACATCGGCCAGATCCAGACGCAGTTCCACCATCTGCTGCGCACGGTGCCTGGTGGCGGTCTCGTCATCGCGCCCGCAGCCGATCCCCGCGTGGACGAGGTGCTAGACATGGGCTGCTGGACCCCGACCGCACGCTTTGCGGTCGATGCCGAAGCGCCCGGCCGCGGCGACCGCTGGCAGGCAGTCGATGTCCCGGCCGACGGCAGCGCCTTCACGTTGCTCTTGAACGACGAGACCGTTGGCACGGTCCGCTGGCCGCTGCTCGGCATGCACAACGTCGCCAACGGGCTGGCCGCAGTCGCCGCTTCCCGGCATGCCGGCGTGGCGCCCGCCACAGCCAGCCGCGCCCTCGCCACGTTCAAGGCCCCGAAGCGGCGCATGGAACTCATCGCTCGGCGCGGGGGCTTGCGCGTCTACGACGACTTCGCGCACCACCCCACGGCGATTCGGGTAACTCTCGCTGGCCTGCGCGCGCATGTCCGCGGCGAGCGCATCGTCGCGGTGATCGAGCCACGAACGCACACGATGTCCCTCGGCACGCTGCGGAGCGAACTCGCCACCTGCTGCGCGGAAGCAGACCAGGCGGTCTGGTTCCGCGGCGAGAACATCCGCTGGGACGTCGGCGAGGTGGCCCGCGCAAGTCCCGTGCCCGCGACCATCGAAACCGACATCGACCGCCTGATCGACGTGATCGCCGCCCAGGACGACGGGCGCCCCTGCCACGTCGTGCTGATGAGCAACGGCGCTTTCGGCGGCATCTACGCCAGGTTGCGCGAACGGTTCGCGTGAAGCCACGGGCGCCGCCGACCGCTCAGGATTTGTCGTTCCCCGCAAGGCCGCGTATAGTGCGCCGCCCCGCCTGGTCCCGCGCAGAACCCGTCCAAGAGGCGCCCCGATGCCCGCTCGATCCATGGATGAGCTCGTCGCGCTGTGCAAGCGGCGCGGCTTCGTGTTCCAAGCCAGCGAGATATACGGCGGCTTGCAGGGCATCTACGACTACGGGCCGCTCGGCGTGGAACTCAAGAACAACCTCAAGGCCGCGTGGTGGCGGGCGATGGTCTACGAGCGCGACGACGTCGAGGGACTGGATTCCGCCATCCTCACCAATCCCAAGGTGCTGCGCTACTCCGGCCACGAAGACACCTTCTCCGACCCGCTGGTGGACTGCCGCGTGTGCAAGACGCGCTGCCGGGCCGACCACCTGAACGACGGCCGCTGCCCGCACTGCGGCGCGAACGACCTGACCGAACCGCGGCCCTTCAACCTGATGTTCAAGACCGGCGTCGGGCCGGTGGAGGACGCGGCGTCGTTCGCGTATCTGCGCCCGGAGACGGCGCAGTCCATCTTCACCAACTTCAAGAACGTGCTCGATTCCACGTCGGCCAGAATGCCGTTCGGGATCGCGCAGATCGGCAAGGCGTTCCGCAACGAGATCACGCCGCGCAACTTCGTCTTCCGCGTGCGCGAGTTCGAGCAGATGGAGCTGGAGTTCTTCGTCGAACCGGGGACGGACGAAGACTGGCACGAGCGCTGGGTGCAGGAGCGGCTGCGCTGGTGGCAGGAGCAGGGCATCAACGGCAACAGCTTGGAGCTGCTTCGCGTGCCGGAAGAGGAGCTCGCGCACTACTCCAAGGCGACCGTGGACGTGATGTACCGCTTCCCGCACGGCGTCGAGGAACTCGAAGGCATCGCCAACCGCACGGACTTCGACTTGGGTTCGCACACCAAGAACCAGGCGGACCTCGCCATCGACGCCGCCGTCTACCCGAATGCCGACTCCAACGCCCGCCTCGCCGTGCAGGAGCCGCCGGGCAGCGGCTGGACCGTGCCGTACGTGATCGAGCCCTCCGCGGGCGTGGATCGCGGGTTTCTCGCCGTCATCAACGAGGCCTACCGCGTGGAGACCCTGGAGAACGGCAGCCAGCGCACGGTGCTGTCGCTGAAGCCGCATCTGGCGCCGATCAAGGCCGCGGTGCTGCCGCTCAAGCGCAACAACGCAGAGATCGTGGCCTTCGCGCGGCGCATCAGGAAGGATCTCATGCGCTTGGGGCTCGGCCGCATCGAGTTCGAGAACACCGGCAACATCGGCAAGGGCTATCGCCGCCACGATGAAGTCGGAACGCCCGTGTGCATGACAGTAGACTTCCAGACCCTCGAGGACCACACGGTCACGGTTCGGAATCGCGACACGATGCAGCAGCAGCGCCTTCATGCAGATCGGCTCGGCGAGCATGTGCGGGACATGCAGGGCGAGTCCCGATGACGCGCGCGGTGATCGCCACCATCGGCGAGGACCGGCCGGGCATCGTCAGCCGGATTTCCGAGGTGGTCCACGACCTCAACCTGTCCATCGAAGACAGCCGCATGACCGTGCTCGGCGGCGAGTTCGCCGTCCTCATGTCCGTCGCCGGCGGCGACCTGCCCTTGCAGCGTCTGGAGACCAAGCTGCGCAAGGCCGCCGAGCAGATGGACCTCGCCATCCTGTTCCGCCGCACCCAGAACCGGGACAACGTCGAAGGCCGCGTGCCCTACACCATCAGCGTCACTTCCATGGACCACCCCGGCATCGTCCACCTGGTGGCGGACTTCTTCTCCTCGCAAGGCATCAACATCTACAACCTCGATACCGTCACGGAACCCGCGCCGCACACCGGCACGCCGATCTTCTCGCTGGTGATGGAGGTAGAAGTGCCGCCGGAAGTGCGCATCGTCGAGCTGCGCGACAGCTTCTTCTACTTCTGCGACGACCACGATCTGGACGGGGAGATGAGGCCGTCCTAGCAGGCGATGGCGTCAGCCCCCGATATCGAGCGCATCGAACACCGGGTCGCCGCCGCCGAACGCGACGCGCGCAACGGCCACCGTGGCGGCGTGCTGTGGTTCACCGGGCTGTCCGGCGCCGGCAAGTCCACCCTCGCCTTCGCGCTGGAGGAGCGGCTGTTCCGGGACGGCTACCAGGTCTTCGTGCTGGACGGGGACAACCTGCGCCACGGCCTGAACGGCGACCTTGGCTTCTCGCCCGCGGATCGCACCGAGAACATCCGCCGCGCCGGCGAGGTGGCGGCGCTGTTCGCGAATGCGGGGCTGATCTGCATCGCCGCGTTCATCTCGCCCTACCGGCTCGATCGCGCCGCGGCGAGGGCCGCCGCCGGCGCGGCGTTCCGCGAGGTCTACATCCGCGCGGATCTGGCCACTTGCGAGAGACGCGACCCGAAAGGCCTCTACCGGCGCGCGCGGCGGGGAGAGCTGGCGGATTTCACCGCCATCGACGATGTCTACGAAGCGCCGGAAGCCGCCGAGCTGGTGGTCGACACCGCCGAGCAGACCGTCGCCGAGTCGCTGGAAGCGCTGGCCGCCTACGCGCGCGCGGCGTTTCCGCACCGCGCACCCGAGTGGGATGGCCGGTGAGCGACTGCCCCGGCGCCGGCCGCCCGTTCATCTTCGGCGGTCTGCTCGCGGACGGGCTGCAGGACAGTCCATTCCTCGACAGCGAGGCGTTGCAGGGCCTGGTGGGCAGCAACGTCGGGAACCTCGCCTTCTTCCACGCCATCCGCCACCAGATTCTCGGCTTCGGCGACCCGGTGAGCGTGCCTTGGCGCTCGACGCCGAGCGAGATCCACGCCGCCGGCAGCATCGGCATCATCCCCTGCGCCAACAACTTCGGCCGCCATCAGGACCTCGGCAGCGTCGCCGCGCTGCTCGAGCGGATCGACGTGCCGCTGGCGGCCATCGGCCTCGGCGCCCAGTCGCATATGGACTACCTGCTGCCGCAGGTGCCGAACGGCACCGTGCGCTGGCTGCGCGCCATCGCCGACCGGGCGGGGTCGGCGGCGCCGAACATCGCCGTGCGCGGGCGCTTCACCCGCGGCGTGCTCTACGACTACGGATTCCGGGACACGCAGGTGGTCGGCTGCCCGAGCCTGTTCCTGAATCCGTCCATGACCCTTGGCCGAAGCATCGCTGAGCGGGCGACGCAGCCGATGCGGCGCGTCGCCGCGGTGGCTGGACATCCGCAGTGGCGGCACCTGGCGCGCATCGAACGTTCGCTCGCGCGACTGGTCACCGAGACCCACGGCGCCTACATCTGCCAAGGGCCGCTGCCGATGCTGCGTCTCGGCCGCGGCGAGGTGGAGGACCTCGCCGCCGACGAAGTCGCCGCGTGCCGCTCGTACCTGTTCGGCGACGATGCGCCGGACGCGGCGGAGTTCAAGACCTGGGCGCTGAACCACGCCATCGCCTTCGTGCATGTGCCGGCGTGGCTGGAGTATCTGCGTCGCTTCGACTTCGTGATCGGCACGCGCATCCACGGCGTCGCGCTGGGCTTGCAGGCCGGCGTGCCCGGCATCTGCGTCGCGTTCGACTCGCGCACCAGGGAACTCTGCGAGACCATGGCGGTACCGCACATCCGCGCGCGGGACTACGCGGCCCTCGGCCGAGGCGATCTGCGCGGCGCGTTCGAGGCCCGCTTCGATGCCGATGGCTTCGACCGCAACCGGCGGCTGCTGGCGCAGTCGTATTGCGAGTTTCTGGACGGCAACGGCCTGCGCGTGGCGCAGCATGTGCGGGAGCTCGGCAGCGCCCGTTCTTGAGCGCGGTGCGAACAGGCGACCCGTGGCGCACCGACAGCCGCCTGCGGTCGCCTACCCGCTGCCGCTCTGCCGTTGCACGGCCACCCGATCCGCCTCCCGCAGCGCCTCGTCGGTCTGCCGCTGGATGTCCTTCGGCAGTTCCCCCAGCTCGTCGAAGCGGCGCTGGTAGTCGGCGATGGTGTAGCGGTCCAAACCGGGGTCGATGTCCACCCGGCGTTCGAGTTCGGCGATCAGCGCCTGGGCGTCGTCCACCGTTCGGCGGCGCTGCTGGTGGCGGTCGCGGACTTCGTTGCGGGCGTCGAAGACCGCATCGCACTCGGCGCGGAACTGCTTCCACAGCCGCTGGTCGGCGCGGCGCGGCACCGGGCCGACGGCTTTCCAGCGGCGTTGCAGCGCCTTGATGGATTCGGCTTTGTCGGTGGCGGGGGCGCCCGACTCGCGCACGCCGCCGGCTTCTTCGACGATCTGCGTCTTGTGCGCGAGATTGCGGTCCCACTCCTCCTTCAAGAGACCGTGGATGCGCTCCGCGAGATCTTCGAAGCGCACCGTCGTCTCGCGTCCGGCCCTGCGGTCCACGGGGTGGAACTGGCGCCATTCCGAGCGCGCCTGGCGCAGCACCTTGTCCACGCCGCGCCAATCGGCGTGCTGCCAGTCGTTGTGCTCGAGGAAGTCCTCGAGGGCGGCGACGATGGCCTGGCGCTGTTCGAGGTTGTAGGTGCGCTGCTTGGCCTGTTCCTTGAAGTAGCTCCGGCACGGCTCGAAGGCGCGTTCGGCGGCGCGGTCGAACTGGCGCTTGAGTTCGCGGTCCTTGCGCGTGTCGGGAACGCCGAGGCCGTTCCACTCGGCGCGCAGCGCTTTGACGGCCTCCGCCTGCTCGTGGACTTCGAGCGGCGTCTCGGCGAGCTTCTCGATCTCGTCGCACAGCGCTTGGCGGCGCGGCGTTTCGGCGTAGGCGCGCCAGTCGCGCAGTTCGCGCACGCGGGCGCCGAGTTCGGCAAGGTCCGCGGACAAAGGCTGGAGCGCAGCTTTCGGCAGATCCTTGACGAGATCGCGCAGCCGTCTGTCGCGCTCCACGGCCTCATGGGCCGCGCCCTCATCGACGCTCTCGCGCACCGCGGCCAGCGCGGCGGCCACCTGCTCGGCGAGCGACTCGATGCGGGCCTCGCAACCGGTTGCGGCCGCCGCCAGGTCCTGCTCGCGCTCGGCGAGCCGCTCCATGGCGGCGGGACGCGGCAGGGATTCGGGCCACCGGTAGCGTTCGCGCAGGCGGCGCACGGCCTTGGATTGGCGCTCGATGGCGCGCCGCTGCGCGTCTGCCGGCATGTCGTCGCCGGGCACGCCCTGGGCGAGCAGTTCGGCGGCGGCATCGGCGACCGACGCGGCGTTGGCCGCGCAATCCGCATGCTCGGCGAGGGTCGCCATCGCGGCCCGGAAGTCGGCGCTCATGTCCTCGTCCGGGGGCTTGCGGTCGGCGGTTTCGCTCCACTTGCCGGCCAGCGCTTCGCCTGCCGCTTTGAGGGCCGCGAGCGCGGCCTCGGTCTGGGCCGGCGGGTCTGCGATGAGCTTTGCCACGGCCTCGCACAGCCCTTGGGCCTCCGCGAGCAGCGGCGCGAAGTCCGCCTCGGTGTCCCGCTCCACCGGCTTCGGCGGCTGCCGCCGGGCCGGAAAGCGTCGGCGCAGCGCTTCGATATCGCGGGCGACGACGCCGAACGGGGCGAGCGTGGCATCCGTTGCCGCAACCGCCTCGATGTGTGCCCTCCAATCGCGCTCCAGCGCGTCGCGTCGAGCGTCGTAGTGAGGGTCTTCGTCGCGCAGCTTGGCGGCCGCTGCCAGCAGCTTGTCGGTTTCGGCATCCTCAGCTTCGCGCTTGGTCGACGCGGTGCGGAACTGGGCGAGACGATCCTTCGCGGCGCGCACCATGTTCTTGTCGCGATCACGCGCCGCCTTCTCGAACTCCGCCAGCGCCGCTGGCGCCCAAGTCGCGTCCACCACGGCCAGCCGCATGGTCGCCTTGGGATGCCGGGCGACGGCCATCGCCCGGGTCGGCAGGTCCGCGATCCGCGCTGCGGCGCGCACCGCATCCTCGGCCTGCTCGGCACCGTGCAGCGCTGCCCGCAGCAGGCGCGGGTCGCTGCGCACCGCTTCGGGCGTGTCGTCGTCGATCAGCGCGAGCAGGCGCGCCGCCGCCTGCTCGGCCCGCGCCGGCAGGTCGAGCAGCCCGGCGAGCAGTTCGGTGCTCGTCAGACGGTCGAGCGCGGCGGCGCGCACATTTTCGTCAGCGTCTTCTCGGTACAGGCGGGCGAATTCGTCCTGGGCGCCCGCCGGCAGCGCCGTCAACGCTTGGATGCGCTGTTCGGGATCGCCCGCGTCGAGGCGCGGTTTGCGTTTGAGCAGGTCGAGCAGGTTGCGAAACATGGCCCCAAGACTCTCTCCGACTATCCCCACAACCTCTGCACAGGATCCGCCGCGCCCATGCCCGGCGTGGGCGCATTGTGCGACCACAGGGCCGCGCAACGCAACGGCGGTTTTGCCGAACCCCGGCCTGCTGCTACTCTGTGAAGCTTGCGCAGGCGAGCGGTTTGGGAGTGTGCATGGCGCGTTGGGATCGGGGCGGCGAGTCGCCCGTGCCGGACTGGTTCTGGGCGGCGGTGGAGACCGAGTCCGAGAAGCACTTCGTCGAGGTGGAGGAGTGCGACGTCTTCTACCAAACCTGGGGCGACGCAGGACTGCCGCCGCTGCTGCTCATCCACGGCATGAACGCCCACAGCCGCTGGTGGGACTTCATCGCCCCGCAGCTCGCGGACGCCTACCGCATCGCGGCCATGGACCTCACCGGCATGGGCGACTCCGACTACCGCTACGCCTACGACGCCGAGACCTACGCCCAGGAGATCGTCGGCGTCTGCGACGCCGCCGGCTTCGGCAGCGACGTGCTCGTCGTCGCGCACAGCTTCGGCGGCGTGATGGCCACCAAGGCCGCGAATCTCTTCCCGGAGCGCTTCGGCGGCCTCGTGCTGGTGGACTCGGGCCTGCGCCATCCCGACGAGCCGGTGCCGGACTACCCGCCGATGGGCGGCGGCCGCGCCAAGGCGTACCCGGACCGCGACACGGCCGAGGCGCGCTTCCGCCTGTTCCCACCGCAGCCCTGCGAGAACGACTACATCCTGAAGTACATCGCCAAGCAGTCGCTGATGCGCCTCGACGGCGGCAACTGGGCCTGGAAGTTCGACGAGGAGCTGCCGCTCATCCTCAAAGGTGGCGAGCGGACGCCGGAGGACTACAGCGCCCTGTCGCTCCCGGTCGGTATCATCTACGGCGAGCGCAGCGCCTCGTTCAGCCGCCGCACGCTGGAACACATGCTGTCCGTGCTGCCCGGCGACGTGCCGGTGGTGGAGGTGGCGGACGCGCAGCACCATGTGTTCCTGGACCAGCCGCTCGCCTTCGTGGACGCGCTGCGGGAGGTGGCCGGCAAGCTTGGGTGACTCAGCAGCCTAGGTGACGGGGGCTGCCGAACCAGCACAGGCCCGTTGACAGGACGATGGGCCACCCTACACTGGTGCTTGGATAGACCCTATTGATGTAAAAAAAGAGGCGACGGATGTTGATGTTCAGGCTAGCGCGGCGAGGTAGGAGGACATCTCCGCTTCCACTTCGGCGTTTGCATTCATCGACAGGACGGGTTTGCGCTGCGGGCGGAGGAACCGTCCGGCCCGGACGACGAGGCGGCGGCGCATCGTGTGCATCTGCTCGAACGCCCAGAGCGCCGTGCGCTTCGGGGTCGTGCCGCGCTGCGGCGGCCGGGACGCCATCTGCAGCTCCCGGGTCAGGTTGTGCGCCAGGATGGCGGCGAGGGTGTACAGCCGGTTGCCGGCGAGCTTGCGCGTCGGGACGTACTCCATGCGGCACTGCGACTTCAGTTCCGCGAACACGGCCTCCTGCGAGCCGCGCCCGTCGTGGAACGCGACGACGCTTTTCGCCCGCACGCGGCGGTTGGTCGCCACGACCTTGAACTCGAAGCCGTGGACGTGGGGCGCGAACAGGTCCAGCTGCACCGGTCCCTTGCGCTGCCGGCGGGTTCGCGTCCGGACCACGACCAGGCGCCGCCGGCGGCCCCAGCTCTTCGGCTTCCAGGCGGGCTCGAAGAAGTCCCTCGCCCCGTCCATGCGGCGCCAGCGGCGGCGGCCCTCGACGAGCGACTTCAGTTCCGCGAACCGCTCGAACGGCACCGTCGCCGTGTACTCGACGCCCAGCGCGTCGAGCCGGCCGAGGACGGCCTCGCCGAAGAACGCGCTGTCCATGCGCGACTCCAGCCGCGCACCCGGCAGCGCGGCGCGGACGTCCGCCAGGCAGCGCTGCATGAAGGCTTCCGCGCCGTTGGAGTCGTGCACGTTGCCCGGGCGGTGGCGCAGGTCGAACACCTGCCCGGTCTGCGCCACCGTCGCGAACAGCGGATAGTAGCTGCGCTGTCCCTTCCTGCGCTTGTTGAAGCCGACGGCCGTGCCTTCCGCGAAGCGCTTCGTGCCGAGCACCGAGCCGTCGAAGTCGAGCGTCATCCGCGCCGGGCCGAGCGCCGCGGCGCGGTCCAGCACCAGCCGCCGGTTCAGGGCGCGCACGTTGTCCGCGCTGCGCCCGTCGGCCCTGGCCAGCATGCGGCCCATCGTGGAGGCGTCCGGCAGGTGCCGCAGGCCCAGCGTCCGCCTGACCATTTCGTCGTCCCGGTAGTACCGCGCGTCGCGCAGCTCCCGGAAGCCCATGACCAGATGCACGACCAGCAGCAGCGCCACCGCGTGCGGCGCGTAGACCGGACTGCCCGGCAGGTGGCGGAAGCAGCCGCGCAAGCGCTCCTTCAGCCCGAGCCGCGCGAACAGCCTCTGGTAGAGCACCAGGCCCGCGTGCGCCGTCAGCCGCTGGTCCTCGAACCGGATCTCGATGCGATCCGTCGCTTTACCCCGCACGCTCGCCTTGCTACGCTTCATGGCGGCGGCCTCCTTCCGATGAGTTTTTCGACGAACCGCATCGTAACAGAAGGGGGTCGCCGTCCAACCCCGCTCCTTGCGATTCGACGAACTATCGAAGCGCAAAGACGCCGTGCCCCGCGAAACCGCGCTCCGCTTGACAACACCTACGGTGTGTCAAACCGGCAACCCGACTACAGCGCGAAACGCACGAAAAACCTGCAATACGACGAATACTCGCGCCTCAGTATGCCCTTAAGGGGTAGAGTGATCGGGTGAGTTCCGCCCGCAGCCGAACGATGCTCAAGAGACTGTACGCGGACAATTTCCGCTGCTTCGAGAACTTTGAGGTCCGCTTCGGCGAGGCCAACGTGCTCCTCGGCCGTAACGGCACGGGCAAGACCTCCGTGCTAGATGTGCTGAGGAGGCTGCGGGACCTGATCGTACGGGGCCTTAAGGTAGACCAAGTGTTCCCGGCTCAGGACAGGTCCTACAACCAACTGAGAAACGAACAGCGTTTCGAGCTCGAGGTGCAAACTGACGACGACCACTATGCCTACGAGCTCGTAGTCGAACACAACCCTGACATCAGGAAGATGAGAATCGCCCGCGAGGCCCTGAGACACAACGAACGCGCCCTTTTCGAGTTCGACGATGGCCTAGCCCAACTATATCGGGATGACTATGCGGAAGGCCCCGTTGTCCCGTTCGACTGGAGTCAGTCCGGTGTAGGCTTCCTTACGGCTCGGCCGGACAACCAGAAGGTGAGCCGCTTCAAGCAGGCTCTCGGCAACTGGGTTATCGCGAGCGTGTGCCCACCGGTGATGGAGCCCGAAAGCAGAAGCGAGGACGAGTTCCTTGATCCGCTGATGCGGAACTTCGTCGGCTGGTACCGCCGTGCTGCCCAGGAGAATATGGCAGCGATCAGTCCGCTTTTCGAAGCGCTGAGAGATGCCATCCCCGGATTCTCCTCCATCAACCTGACCGAGCCGGGAGAGAACTCGCGTGCCCTCAAGGTGCTCCTTACGACACCGTCAGCGACTCGGGTGCAGTGCGGTTTAGGGCAACTCTCCGATGGCCAGTGCGCACTCATCGTGCTCTACAGCTTGCTTCACCTCTTGTCCGACAGACGCCCATCGATATTCGTCGACGAACCGGACAACTATCTTGCGCTCTCCGAAGTGCAGCCGTGGCTGGCGGAGGCGCTGCAATCCTGCGGCGAGTCGATCGAGCAGCTCGTGGTGGTCTCGCACCACCCGATTACCGTCGACTACATGGCCGGTGCCTACGGTGTGTGGTTTTCCCGGGACGGCAGCGGCCCGGCTCGGATCACCGGAGGACCGGCAGCCAGCCCCGGCGGATTGCCTACGTCCGAGATCGTCGCGAGGGGTTGGGAGTGCGCGTCCGCACCGTCGCGCTCTGCGCACGCGGGATGATCGGGCAATCATCATTGTTCCGCGCAGGAACATCGAGGCTTGTTTCCAGTATCTCGATGGGAGTGACGTTTGACAAGGTCACGGCCTATCGGAAGCGCTTCAGCAGCCGAGATCGTCGCCGCTTGGCGGATGAGCTCTACCGCATGCGCCATGAGGCGCACGCTTCGCGCACGATGCTCCCTGATCGCTTGCCGCTTGCCGAGTGCTGCGACGAGTGTGCTGAGCTCGTCAGCGCGCAGCGGCGAGAATGGCCACGATCCGCTCGGCGGCCTTGCCATCCCATAGCGGCGGCGTTCGGCCCGTCGGCGGCTTCGCTAAGGCGTCATGGAAAGCGGCGACGATGCGTTCTGGCTGCGTGCCCACCAGCCGGTTCGTGCCGAGCTCCACGGTTACCGGGCGCTCGGTGTTATGGCGCAGAGTGAGGCACGGAACTCCAAGGATAGTGGTTTCCTCCTGAATGCCGCCGGAGTCGGTGAGCACCACACGCGCCTCGCTCATCAGCTTCAGGAAGTCCAAATAGCCCTGCGGCGGCAGCGCCCTGAGGCGCGGCGAGGCGGCGAGGCGGTCTGCCAGGCCGTGCTCGGCAAGCGCCGCGCGCAGGCGGGGATGCAGCGGCGCCACCAGCGGCAGTTCGCGCCCGATGGCGTCGATGGCATCGAGCAGGCCGGTCAGCACCTCGCGCCGGTCCACGTTGGATGGACGGTGCAGCGTCAGCAGGGCGTAGCTGCCGGGCGCCAAGCCAAGCTCGTCCAGAACAGTGGACGCGGCGGCGCGGCGGCGGTGGGCGAGCAGCGTGTCCACCATGACGTTGCCGACCAGATGCACCCCGGCGCGAACGCCCTGTGCCGCGAGGTTGTCCACCCCCGCCTGTTCCGTGCAGAAAAGCTGGTCGCTGATGGCGTCCGTGAGGAGGCGGTTGATCTCCTCGGGCATCGTTCGGTCGCCGCTGCGTAGCCCGGCTTCAACGTGGGCAACCGGGATGCCGAGCTTCACGGCGACCAGGGCGCAGGCGATAGTGCTGTTCACATCGCCCACCACCACCACGCGGTCCGGCTTCTCCGCTTGCAGCACCGGCTCGAACGCCTTCATGACTTCCGCCGTCTGCACCGCGTGGCTTGCCGAGCCGACGCCGAGGTTGGCATCGGGTCGGGGAATGCCGAGATCCCGGAAAAACACCCGGTTCATCGTCTCGTCGTAGTGCTGGCCGGTATGCACGAGGGTCGCGTCGATGCCGTCCGCGGCGCGATAGGCCGCCATCAGCGGCGCGATCTTCATGAAGTTCGGCCGCGCCCCGACGACGTTCAGGATGCGCAGGGGGCGACGCGCGTCAGCCATGCTGCTCACTCTCCTGGATGATGTGATCGAGCGTGGCGTGCAGACCCTCGAGCAGCGAGACCGGGGCCGTGAACCCGGTCTGCGCGGCGACCGAGTCGAACTGCGTATGCGTGCAGAACTTGCGCACCCGCGCCGCGCTGATCGGCAGGCGGCGTCCGGCGAGTGCGCTCGCGGCATCGGCCAGCGCGCCCGCGCCCAGGGCGAACGTGTACGGCACGCGGATGCCTGTCGCGGAGCGCCGCCCCAGCCGCTGCCGAACGAGGCGCACCAGTTCCATCATGCTGAGATCGGGCTTGTCCACGTAGTTGTAGACGTGGACGCCGCCGTCGATGGCCAGCACATGGGCCAGAAACGCGGCGACATTCTCCACGTAGGCCAGCGACTTCACATGCCGTCCGTCGCCGACCATGACGAACCGCGAACCGGCGAGCTGGCGCAGCAGCAGATTGGCATTGCCGCGCCCGCCTTCGCCGAAGATGGCGGTGGGCCGAACGATCAGCAGCGTTCGTCGGGCGGGGTCCTCCGCCTGCCAGGTGCGATACACCTCCTCGGCCGCCGCCTTGCTCGCCCCATAGGGCGTGGTCGGCCGCACGGCACCCGACTCGCCGGTGTTGCGCGGCGCATCGCCGTATACCGCCACCGAACTGACGAACAGCAGCTTCGCGACGCCGCGCTGCGACGCCGCCTCGCAAACCGCTTCGGCGCCGCCGACGTTGACCTCGGCATAGCGGGATGCGGATACGGCATCGTGATGCTGCGCAGCAAGATTCACGACCGTTGCCCGTTTAGGAAATGCGGCTGCCAAGGCCATGGCGGAAGTCACGTCCGCGACGACAGCGCGTTCGCCAGAGACGCGGCTCGAACGGCCGGAGATGATCGAGAACGACCGTCCGTCGCGCTCTAGCCATCTGGACAAGCGGGACCCCAAGAAGCCGCTGCCACCGATCACAACCACTCGCTCCATGGCAATGCCTAGGGGGTAGCGGTCCGTTCGATGACTTCCAAGTACTCGGCAGCGAGCCGGTCGCGGTCGAAACGCTGCGCCACATTCCGGTGGCCAGCCTCGCCTAGCCGCCGACACTCTTCGGGTTCTGAGGCCAAGCGCAACGCCGCGGCCGCGAGTTCCCCCGAGTCCTCGGGCTTGATGCAGACGCCACACCCGGTCTCTTCGACAAACTCCTTCGCGAAGCCTCGGACGCCCAGAATGACGGGTTTGGCCATCGCCGTCGCCTCAAAGATCTTGGACGGCATGACGCTCGCGAAAGTCGAGGAGTCCCGCAAGTGAACGAGACAAGCATCCGCCAAGCCAAGCATCTTCGGGATGTCGGCCTTAGCCACCTCTCCCGTGAAAATGACTCGTCGCAGACCGCGCTGTTTCGCAGCCACGCGGAGTGCGCCTAGCCGCGCCCCATCCCCGACGATCAGGAAGGCCACATCCTCGCGGCATCCCTCAGCCAGCTGTGACGCCGCGCCTATGACGACCTCAAGCCCGTGCGCCATCCCCACGGCTCCGCAGTAGACCACTACGAAGCAATCCTCAACGCCGAGCCTTCGAGCCAGTTCCGCGTCCTTGTCCCGGGGGACGAACAGCTCCCGGTCCACGCCGTTCATGACGACCGAGATGCGCGACGCGTCGGCCCCCCGCTCGATCAGTCCCTGCCGATAGCCGTCGCCCACTGTGACAATCCGCCGTGCGCCCGCGTACATCATGGCCTCGACCCGGCCTAGCAAGCCAAGCAGCAGCCGCGACCGCATCGCGTCGACCGCGACGATGGACTCCGGCCAGAGGTCACGTACTTCAAGCAGGAACGGCAGCCGCCGGAGCTTGGCGAGAGCAAGGCCTACGCAGCCGCATAGCAACTGCGGCGACGTCGCGATGACCACATCCGGGCGCCGCTCGAAGAGGCCGAAGAACATCGCCGAGACGAGGAAGGAGACATAGCTAGCCGAGCGTCGCCAAGTTCCGGCATTGGCCGCGAAGTAGGTCAGCACTCGCACGACACGAACACCCGCCCGGAACTCGACCTGTCGAAGGCGAGTCCGATAGCCGTCGAAGCGTACCCCCCGAGGGTAGTTCGGTATGCACGTCACCACCGTAACCTCATGCCCCGCCGCCACCCAACGGCTGCAGTGGGCGAACGTCCGCGCCGCCGCGGCGCCGCCTTCGGGCGGGAAGTAGTGGGAGAAGAAAAGGATGCGCAACGACTGCGCCTCGACCTACGCTGCGCGGAGCATAGCAACGGCGGCTCGAAGCGCCAAGACGACCGCAAGCACTGCAGCAGTCCTCATTTTGACCTGACGGGGCAACGGAGCCGGGGATTCCGTCCGCGAACGGGTTGGCAACATATTGCATTCGCGGGGCGGAGGACGCCGAGGGCTGAGCGCCCAGCTGCGGTGCTCAGTCGTAGCGGTCAAGTGAGCATCGGCGGGCCAATCATCCACGACCCGCCAGCGCCTTCAGTCGCACCGCAGGCAGCCCTTAGAGCCGCTCCTTCACGGGATCCACCTCGATCCCAACCGATTCCAGTGCCGTCACGCCCAATAGCGGATCGGCGCTGGGGTTGCACGAATAAACCAGAACATCACCCGGAACAGTCACTCAATGAAACCCATAGTCTCGGGCGTGGCTTGCAGGATATGTCGTACCCGTGTAGGTTTGCAGTGCGCGTCAGATGAGGTACATGAAGCGCCCGCCTCTGATTCACTGGGCTAGCCACTCGGGGGGAACTGGGCAGGCAGGCTTCGCCCGACAATCAACAAGCGGCCGAACGCCGCGACCCTCTGGCCGATGCGCGAATGCACTTGGCATGGAGGAGAGGATCGGTTGAGCTGCGCGGCGGAAAGGCAACACGAGCGGCCGCGTTCCCGGTGGTTGATGCGCTCGACCGCGGCGGCCATCGCGCTGTGCGTCGCCGCGGCTGTGGCCGGTTTCGGGTCCTCCGACGCTAACCGCGCGGATGCCGCCGTCCCGGCGGGCGGCGATGCTGCCGATGGCCGACTGGCCTACGTCGGGCGGGTGGCCGACGGCGACTTGGACTCGCGAGGCGAGCCGGTGGCGGTTCGCGGCAGCGCCGACTTGGCGATGGGCGACGGCGGCCGGGCGCTGTACCTGGCCACCGAACTCGGCTTGGAGGTGTTCGCAAGGGACGCCGAGACCGGCCGCCTCGACCGCGTGCAGTCCGCTGCCCAGGGCGTCGACCTGAGCCGCGCCGCGCTGGCGTGGGATGCAGCCCGCGGCCGGGTGCTCGCGGACGACTGCGGCGCCTGGCGGGCGTTTCCGCTGCTCCGCGACGACGCGGGCGCCAGCGGCCGACTGGCCGCGGGCGTCGAGCTGGCGGCGGAGGACGATCCGTACACCTGCGGCGACGCGCTGCTCCTGCAGGCGGACGGCGCCTTCGCGTACCGGGCTGGCGCGGGCCGCGTGGACGTCTTCGAGTTGGCGGCAGGGCCGGCGGGCGCGCCGCGGTTCGCGCAGACCTTGGAAGCGCCCGGACTGTCCGGCGCTGCGCTCGACGGCGACCGCCTCTACGCGCTGGCGGACGACGGCTTGCTGGCCTACCAGCGAGATGCGGTCACGGGCCTTCTGGCGATGACCGGCGATCCCATCCCCCTCGACGCGCCGGCGACGGCGCTGGCGGTCGCGGACGCCCGCGCGTACGTCGTCGAGGCGCGCGGCGTGGGCATGTTCGATCTGTCCGACCCATTGAATCCGCCGCGCCGTGCCGCTGCACCGTTCCCGGACGCACCGGATGGCGGCGGCTGCCGGTTCGCCGCGGCCGTACGCGGCGCGGACGCCGTCGACGTGTTCTGCCGCCACGCGGCGTTCGGCGCGCGCTGGCCGCGCGACGCGTCAGACGGCGCGACCTGGACCGCGGACGTTGCGGCCGAACTGCCGACGTTCGGCCCGCTCGTGGCCGTCGCGGCCAGCCCCGACGGACGCCACGTCTACGTCGCCACGCCCGCCTCGGGCCTGCTCGTCTTCGCCCGCCGTGGAGCTTCGCAAGCCGCGGCGCCGGCTATCGAGCAGCGGCGCCACGCCGGTCCGGAGGCGCAGCGCCCCGCGGCCGCCTACCTGCCGGGCCCTGTTCCAGGCGTGCCGCGGCGACGGGGGTACCGCCCGCTGGACGAGACCGGCCCCGATCTGCGGGTGGCGGACCCGACGGTCGTGCGCACCAGCTTCGCCGGTCGCCAGTTCAGGATTAGGGTCAGGGTCCGCAACGTGGCGGATCCCGTCGGGGAGGAACCGACGCTGAGCTTCCATCGCTCGGAGGACGATCACCAAATCTCGACCTCCGACCCGGTCGTCGCCACGACGGTGGTGGACGATGTCGACTTCGACGGCGTCTGGTACCGGTCGGACGTGCAGAATCCGGACTCCGGCGCCTACTACGGCGCCTGCGTGGCAGCCGTCGCCGGCGAACTCGACACGACCAACAACTGCTCGGTAGGCGTGTTCGTCGCGATGGGCGTGCCGGACCTCGCGGTGACCGTGGCGGCTAGCGAGGCGCAGCCCGGCGAGCCGTTCGAGCTGACCGCGACGGTGCGCAACGACGGCGCGGACCGGTCGCCGAACGCGGATCTGCTCTTCTTTTCGTCGCCGGACGACGTCATCGGCTTGTTCGACACCAGGCTGGAATCGCTCGTTCTAGGACCGCTCGACAGCGGCGCGTCGGTGGAAGAGGTGATCCAGGTGACGGCACCTTCGAGCACTGACACGCGCTACTACGGCGCCTGCGCGAAGGTGCAGGAGGGGCGCGACGCCGACCACACGAACAACTGCTCGCCGGGAGTAACAGCAAGCACGGCTGATCCGACCGACCCGACCGACCCGACCGACCCATCCGAACCGACCGCGACGGCGGAGACCATCGACCTCGGCGGCATCGGCGACGCCTACGGCATCGCCCACCACGACGGCAGACTCTACGTGGTCGACAACGACGCGGACCAGGTACATGCCTACGACCGCAGCGGCACGCGCAACGCGGCCCAGGGCTTTGCCCTGCAGGGCGGCAACGCCAACTCCAACGGCATGGCCTACGCCGACGGCGGGTTCCTGCTGCTGGACTCCGCCGACGACAAGGTCTACGCGTACTCGGCGGACGGCACCCGGAACCCCGCGCGGGATTTCGACTTGGCGAAGGGCGGCTCCACGGACTCGGACAGCAACCTGGACGCCTCGGGCATCGCCCACGCCGACGGCCGCCTCCACGTCGTCGACTATGCAGATCGGAAGGTATACGCCTACGGCACCGACGGCGCCCGCGACGCCGCCGCGGACTTCGCGCTGGCGGCGGGCGCTCCGACCGAGCCCACGGGCATCGCCCGCGCTGGCGGCCTGTTCTTCGTTCTCGGCGACGGCAGCGCCTTCGCGTACCGTCCGGACGGACAGCGCGTGCCGGGGTGGGACCTCGCGCTGCATCCGGACAACGAAGACGCCTCGGGGATCGTCTACGCCGATGGGTTCTTCGTGCTCGACCGGGCAGACCGGAAGGTCTACGTCTACCGCGAGCGGGCGCGGAGCGCCTATGACGCGCAGGGCTTCCACTTGGATGCGGGCGGGTTCGTCGGCATGGCTCATGCGGCCGACACCCTCTACACGATTCGTTCGACGCAGCTCGGCAGCGGGGTCTACGCCTTCGGCACGGATGGAACACGCAGACCGGCGCAGGACTTCGATCTCGACGAGGGAAACGGCTTCCCTGCTGGCATTGCGCACGCGAGCGGCACGCTCTACGTGGCGGACTTTGCCGACAAAAAGGTTTACGCCTACGGCACGGACGGAGCGCGGCGATCCTCGGACGACTTCGACCTACACATGGAGAGTGGCTTCCCCTTGGGCATGGCCCACGCCGACGGCACGCTCTACGTCGTGGAATACAGGCTCTGGGCTCTTGGCTACAGCGTCTACGCCTACGGCACGGACGGCGCGCGCAGACCCGAAAAGGACTTCGACCTCGATGTCAGCTTCATTAGCGTCCCCGCGGGCGTGGCCTACGCCGACGGCACGCTCTACGTGGCGCAGGAACCCCTTCTGGGGTATCGCGCCTGGGTCGACGCCTACGGCACGGACGGCGCGCGGCGACCCGAAGAGGACTTCGACCTCGACGACAACCACCACCCGTCGGGCATGGCGCACGCCGACGGCACGCTCCACGTCATGGGCAGGCGCGGCAAGGTCCACGCCTACGGCACGGACGGGACGCGGCGACCCGCGGAGGACTTCGACATCCGCAGGTTCAACGACAGCCCCACTGGCATCGCGCACGCCGACGGTACTCTGTACGTGGCTGACGACTACGCCCAAAAGGTCTACGCCTACGGCACGGACGGGGCGCGACGGCCCGAGAAGGACTTCGACCTCGACGACGACAACCACTCCCCGTGGGGTATGGCGCGCGCAGACGGTACTCTCTACTTGGCTGACGACTACACCCAGAAGGTCTACGCCTACGGCACGGACGGGGCGCGACGGCCCGAGAAGGACTTCGACCTCGAACCGGCATCCGGCGGTCCGCGTGGCATCGCGCATGCCGACGGCACGCTCTACGTTGTGCGATTCCTCAATGTCCACGCCTACGGCACGGACGGGGCGCGACGGCCCGAGAAGGACTTCGGGCTCGACGAGCACATCAGCCCCTCCGGCATCATTCACGTCCACGGCACGCTCTACGTGGTGGACCAGGTCGACGAAAAGGTCTACGCCTACGGCACTGACGGGGCACGGCGGTTCAGCGAAGACTTCTACCTCTACCGCATGCACGAATCTCCGACGGGAGTGGCGCACGCCGACGGCACGCTCTATGTGGCCGCGCCCGGACTGGTCTATGACGCCGATGGGAGAAGTCCCCGCCGCATGATGTACACCTACGGCCCGGACGACAGGGCGCGGCGGTCCGGCGCGAGCTTCGACCTAGACGACGACAACCGCCGTCCGTCCGGCATGGCGCACGCGGACGGCACGCTCTACGTGGTGGATGACGAAAAGGTCTTTGCCTACGGCACGGACGGGACGCGACGTTCCACGGAGGATTTCGACCTCGACGATGACCACATCCCCTCGGGCCTGGCCCATGCCGACGGCACGCTCTATGTGCCAGATTGGAACGGAAGGGTCTACGCCTACGGCACCGACGGCGCCCGGCGCCCCGCCGAGGACTTCGTCCTCGACCCGGACAATGGCCACCCTGGCGGCATAGCGCACGCCGACGGCACGCTCTATGTGGTCGACTGGGACGACCAAATGGTCTACGCCTACGGCACCGACGGGGCGCGGCGTTCGGCGGAGGATTTCGACCTTGACGAGATCAACAAACTCCCTTGGGACGTTTCCATGGGCATTGCCCATGCCGACGGCACGCTCTACCTAGTTGACAGCGACGAAACGGTCTACGCCTACGGCACCGACGGCGTGCGGCGCTCCGCGGACGACTTCCACGTCTACTTGGCGAACGGTTCGCCACGTGACATTGCATATGCGGAGGGCAGGTTCTACGTGGCCGATCAGAATGACAACAAGGTTTACGTCTACCACCCCCCGCCCGACGGTTAGCCCAAGCCTTCGGCCACACACTTAACCGCTACACGGACCGGCACCCGGAGATCCCATGAACCACCCGACCAGACGATCCCGACCAGCCACGCCAGTCTGGTTCTGCCTGCCATCGCCATCGCGCTTGCGGCCCCCTTTCGCCTGGGGCCAGGACGAACGGGGCACCCGGCAAGGTCCCGGTCGGTAGCGCCGCCGGGGCGCGTCAGCCACGCAGGAGTGTCGGAGCCGTCGGCGCACGGTCGCCGATCGCGCCCCACGCCACGGTTGCTCACTTTAGGCGGCATTCTCCCCTCTGCAACTCACTAGATATTCATGCATTGCCGTCATGAACTTGCGCTTCCTGTCGGCATGGCGTATGGTTCAAGTGCGCATCGAAACGAGGCCCGCGAAGCGGGTCGCCGCTGAATCAACGAGGCAAGCTACTCGGGACAGACAGGGGCGCACCGCTTCGCCCGAAAGACGAACAAGGCGGACGAGCGCCGCAGATCCTCACGCCGATGCGCGAACGCAGTTGGCATGGAGGATTGATGGCTTGAACCTGCACCGCGAACACGGGCGCTTCCGGCCGCCGGGCCGCTGGGCCGCTGGGCCGCGGCGACCATCGCGCTGTGCGTCGCCGCGGCTCTGGCCGGTTTCGGGTCCTCCGACGCTAACCGCGCGGATGCCGCCGTCCCAGCGGGCGGCGATGCTGCCGATGGCCGACTGGCCTACGTCGGGCGGGTGGCCGACGGCGACCTGGACTCGCGAGGCGAACCGGTGGCCGTTCGCGGCAGCGCCGACTTGGCGATGGCCGACGGCGGCCGGACGCTGTACCTGGCCACCGAACTCGGCTTGGAGGTGTTCGCAAGGGACGCCGAGACCGGCCGCCTCGACCGCGTGCAGTCCGCTGCCCAGGGCATCGACCTGAGCCGCGCCGCGCTGGCGTGGGATGCCGCCCGCGGCCGGGTGCTCGCGGACGACTGCGGCGCTTGGCGGGAGTTCCGGCCGCTGCGAGACGGCGCCGACGACGGCCGCCTTGCCGGCGGCATCGACCTGGTCGCCGAGGACGATCCGTACACCTGCGGCGACGCGCTGCTCTCGCAGGCGGACGGCGCCTTCGCGTACCGGATTGGCCCCGGTCGCGTGGACGTCTTCGAGTTGGCGGCAGGGCCGGCGGGCGCACCGCGGTTCGCGCAGACCTTGGAAGCGCCCGGGCTGTCCAGCGCTGCGCTCAACGGCGACCGGCTCTACGCGCTCGCGGACGACGGGCTGCTGGTCTTCGAGCGAGATGCGGCCACGGGCCTCCTGGCGGCGAGCGGCGATCCCGTCCCCCTCGACGCGCCGGCGACGGCGCTGGCGGTCGCGGCCGATGGTCGCGCGTACGTCGTCGAGGCGAACGGCGTCGGCATGTTCGACCTGGCCGACCCCTTGCGGCCGCGCCGCGCCGGCGCGCCGTTCCCGACCGCTCCGCGCGGGGGCGGCTGCCGATTCGCCGCGGCCATCGCCAGCGCGGACGTCGTCCACGTGTTCTGCCGCCGCGCGGCGTTCGGCGCGCACTGGCCGCGCGGCGCGGAGGCCGAGATCTGGACCGCGGACGCTGTCGCCGAACTGCCAGCATTCAGCTCGCCCGTGGCCGTGGCGACCAGTCCCGACAGTCGCCACGTCTACGTCGCCACGCCGGCATCGGGCGTGCTCATCTTCGCCCGCGGCGGCGCTTCGCAAGCCGCGGCGCCGGCTACCGAGCCGCCGCGCCACGCCGGGCCGGCGGCGCGGCGCCCAGCGGCCGCCTACCTGCCGGGCCCTGTTCCAGGGGTGCCGCGGCGACGGGGCTACCGCCCGTTGGACGAGACCGGCCCCGATCTGCGGGTGGCGGACCCGACGGTCGTGCGCACCAGCTTCGCCGGTCGCCAGTTCAGGATGAGGGTCAGGGTCCGCAACGTGGCGGATCCCGTCGGCGAGGAACCGACGCTGAGCTTCCACCGCTCGGAGGACGATGACGAAATCTCGACCTCAGACCCAGTCGTCGGCACGACGGTGGTCGACGACGTCGACTTCGATGGCGAATGGTACGAGTCGGACTTCCAGAACCCGGACTCGGGCGCCTACTACGGCGCCTGCGTGGCAGCCGTCGCAGGCGAACTCGACACGACGAACAACTGCTCTGTCGGCGTCTTCGTCGCCATGGGCGCGCCGGACCTCGCGGTGACCGTGGCGGCCGGCGAGGCGGCGCCCGGCGAGCCCTTCGAGCTGACCGCCACGGTGCGCAATGACGGCGCCGACCGGTCGCCGAGCGCGAATCTGGTCTTCCTCTCGTCGCCCGACGATGCCATCGGGCTGTTCGACGCCCGGCTGGGGTCGGCAACGGTGGGGCCGCTCGCCAGCGGCGCGGCGGTGGATGAGACGATCAAAGTGACGGCACCTTCGAGCGCCAGCACCCACTACTACGGCGCCTGCGTGGCGGTGTCGGTCGGGCGAGACGCCGACGGCACGAACAACTGCGCGGCTGGCGTTGCCGTCACCGTGCCCGAACCGGTCGGCGCAGCCGGTGCGACCAGTGGATTTCGCCTAGCCTCGGGGGGACGGTACTCTGGCATAGCGTATTGGGGAAACAGCCTCTACGCTATCCGTAGTGGCCCCATCCACAACTGGGACGGTGGCAAGGTCGAGGTCTACGGCGCGGACGGTGCCCGGCTCGCCGACCTCGACTTCGTACTCGACGGGGACAACGAGGACCCCACGGGCATCGCGCACGCGGACGGCGCGTTCTACGTGGCCGACTGGTCCGACGTCAAGGTCTACGCCTACGCCGCCGACGGGGCGCGGCGCGCCGACCTCGACTTCGACCTCGACGGGGGCAACGGGGACCCCACGGGCATCGCGCACGCGGACGCCGCGTTCTACGTGGCCGACGAGTACGACGACAAGGTCTACGCCTACGGCTTCGACGGGGCGCGGCGCGCCGACCTCGACTTCGACCTCGACGGGGACAACTCCCCCGCGGGCATCGCGCACGCGGACGCCGCGTTCTACGTGGCCGACGAGTACGACGACAAGGTCTACGCCTACGGCTTCGACGGGGCGCGGCGCGCCGACCTCGACTTCGTACTCGACGGGGACAACGGGTACCCCGCGGGCATCGCGCACGCGGACGGCGCGTTCTACGTGGCCGACGAGTACGACGAGAAGGTCTACGCCTACGGCTTCGACGGGGCGCGGCGCGCCGACCTCGACTTCGTACTCGACGGGGACAACGGGGACCCCACGGGCATCGCGCACGCGGACGGCGCGTTCTACGTGGCCGACGAGTACGACGACAAGGTCTACGCCTACGGCTTCGACGGGGCGCGGCGCGCCGACCTCGACTTCGACCTCGACGGGGACAACGGGTACCCCGCGGGCATCGCGCACGCAGACGGCGCGTTCTACGTGGCCGACGGCGGCGGCGGCATCATCTTCGCCCGCCCCAAGGACGGCACCGCCGACGACCAGTACGACAAGGTCTACGCATACGGCTTCGACGGGGCGCGGCGCGCCGACCTCGACTTCGACCTCGACGGGTACAACGGGGCCCCCGCGGGCATCGCGCACGCGGACGGCGCGTTCTACGTGGCCGACTGGTACTTCTATAAGGTCTTCGCCTACGCCGCCGACGGGGCGCGGCGCGGCGACCTCGACTTCGACCTCGACGGGGACAACTTGTACCCCAGGGGCATCGCGCACGCGGACGGCGCGCTCTACGTAGCCGACTGGTACAACGAGAAGGTCTACGCATACGGCTTCGACGGGGCGCGGCGCACCGACCTCGACTTCGACCTCGACGGGGACAACTCCCCCGCGGGCATCGCGCATGCGGACGGCGCGTTCTACGTGGCCGACGAGTACGACGACAAGGTCTACGCCTACGGCGCGTTCGCAACGGTTCGAGGCGACTTCGACCTCGACGGGGAAAACGGGCACCCCGATGGCATCGCGCACGCGGACGCCGCGTTCTACGTGGCCGACCGGTACGACGACAAGGTCTACGCCTACGCCGCCGACGGGGCGCGGCGCACCGACCTCGACTTCGTACTCGACGGGGACAACGGGGACCCCGCGGGCATCGCGCACGCGGACGGCGCGTTCTACGTGGCCGACGACCAGTACGACAAGGTATACGCCTACGGCTTCGACGGGGCGCGGCGCGCCGACCTCGACTTCGTACTCGACGGGGACAACGGGGACCCCACGGGCATCGCGCACGCGGACGGCGCGTTCTACGTGGCCGACGAGTACGACGAGAAGGTCTACGCCTACGGCTTCGACGGGGCGCGGCGCGCCGACCTCGACTTCGTACTCGACGGGGACAGCGGGGACCCCACGGGCATCGCGCACGCGGACGGCGCGTTCTACGTGGCCGACCGCGGGTCCGACAAGGTCTACGCCTACGCCGCGGGCGGGGCGCGGCGTCCCGACCTGGACTTCGACCTCTACCCGAGAAATAGCTATGCTCGTCGAATCACCGCCCAAGACGGCACGCTCTACGTGGTCGATTACTTCGACGCCAGAGTCTACGCCTACCCGCTGTCCGGCCGTTGAGCGATGACACCAATTCGGGCACGCAACCAGAATGCGCCGATCCACCCGGAGGCCCCATTGAAACACTCGATCCAGCAACCCATCAAGCGCCGCACCAGCCTGACGCCAGCCGCCATCGCTGTCGCCCTCGTTGCACCGTTCGTCTACGCCCAGGACGACCACGGCGACAGCACGGACACGGCGACGGCGGTGGAGGTCGGCTCGTCCACCGCCGGCACGCTCACCCGAGGCGACGAGGACTACTTCCGCTTCGATCTGGCCGAAGCGAGCACCGTTACCGTGCAAACCGAAGGCCGGACGGACACCCGCGGCACGCTGCTGGACGCAGGCGGCGGGGAGATCGAGAGCGACGACGACAGCGGTTCGCGAAGCAACTTCCGCATCGAACGGGACGCGACCGCCGGCACCTACTTCGTGCGCGTGCGCGGCTTCTCCTCGTCGACCACGGGGGACTACACGTTCACCGTCACTGCGGCCAGTGCGCCCACGGCTGCGCCCGGCAACGTCCAGGTCGGCGTCGGCGCCGGGGCGCTGACAGTGAGCTGGGATGCCATCTCCGATTCCGACGCGGGAAGCTCGGCGATCACCGGCTACGTGGCGACCGCCGAGCCCGCGGCCGGCGGCGCGAGTTCCGAGTGCCGCTCCGACGCCGCGGCAACCGCCTGCACCATCGACGGCCTGCCCGCCGGCACCACGTACAGCGTCACGGTGGCCGCGGAGAACGAGGCCGGTGCCGGGCCGGCATCCGAAGCCGTATCCGCGACGACGCCAACAGCGCCCACGGCTGCGCCCGACAACGTCCAAGTGACGGCGGGCGCCGGGACGTTGACGGCGAGCTGGGACGCCGTCGCCGAAGCGGACGACGGCGGCTCGCCGATCACCGGCTACACGGCGGTGGCGACACCGCCCGACGACGGCGCAAGCGCGCAATGCTCGGCCGCGGCAACCGAAACCACCTGCGCCTTGACCGGCCTTGCCGCTGGCACCACGTTCAGCGTGACCGTGCGCGCCGACAACGCAGTGGGTGCCGGTCCCGCCTCCAGTCCGCCGGTCGAGGCGACGACGCCGACCGTGCCCGCGGCGCCGGAGAACGTCGCCGCGGTGCCCAGCCTGCGGCACCTCGCCGTGAGCTGGGATCCCGTGGCGGAAGCCGACGACGGCGGCTCGCCGATCACCGGCTACGTCGCCGCCGCGGTGCCCGACGAAGGAGACGGCGCGACCTGCACCGCGGATGCCGACGGCGTCGGCTGCACCATCGAAGGTCTCGCGCCCGGCACGGCCTACGCGGTCACGGCGAGCGCCGTCAACGCGGTGGGCACGGGCGCCGCCTCGACGCCGCTCGACACCGCCACCTTGCCGCCGACTCCGCCCACCGCCGCTCCCGCGGATGTCCAAGCGACGCCGGGCGTCACCCGGCTGACCGTGGCCTGGGCTGCGGTGGCAGAGGCGGACGACGGCGGCTCGCCGATCACCGGCTACGGCGCTTCGACGGCCAGCGCGGACGGCAAGAGCATCGGCGCCTGCAGTACGGATGCCGAGACGCTCGGCTGCACCATCGACGGTCTGGCGCCGGGCGTCGTTCATGCGGTCACCGTCCATGCGACCAACGCTCTTGGCGACGGAGTGGCATCGGTGCCGGTCGAAGCCGTGCCCATCTCGCGCAGCTACCGCTTCGTCGGCGAGCAGGCCGACGACGGCGCCGGCTGGAGTCTGGCGGCGATCAGCGCCCCCGGCGGCGGCCGAAGCCACCTCTTGATCGGCGCGCCCTTCCACACGCCCGGCGCGGACCGGGACGGCGCCGGCGCGGCGTACCTGATCGCGGCAACGGACATGGTGCGCGCCGACGCCGCCGACGGCAGCGAGGACGGCACGCTGCTGCTGCGGAACGTGGCCGCGCAGCCCAACTCCTGGAAGTTCGTCGGCGAAGCCGCCGGCGACTCGGCCGGCTGGGGCATCGCGCCGATCACGGACCTCGACGCCGACGGCGCAACGGATCTGGCCATCGGTGCGCCGCGAAGCGCCGCAGGCGGCGGCGACGCCGGCGCGGTGTACCTCCTCGCCAGCGCCGACTTCGCCGCAGCCGATGCCGCCGACGGCAGCGCCGATGGCGTGATCGACCTCGGCGAGGCAGCCAAGCTGGCCGCATCGTGGAAGGTGCTCGGCGAGGCCGGTGCGCAGATCGGCACCGCCGTGATCGACGCCGGCGATGTCGGCGGCGATGGCAGCGGCAACCTGCTCCTGCACGCGCGGCCCGACGGCGGCGCCAGTGTCGGTGCCGCCTACCTGCTGTCGCTCGCGGACCTCGCCACAGCCGACTCCGCAGACGGCACCTCGGACGGCATCATCGGCATCGGCCGGGCCGCGGCGCAGACGGGCTCGTGGGAGTTCGTCGGCACCGGCCTTGGCGGCGACGCCGGTCGCGGCGTCGCGGCGGCGGGCGATGTCGACGGCGATGGCCGAGCGGACATCCTGCTCGGCGCACCGCACGCCGCGTTCGAGGGTCGTACGGCCAGCGGCGCCGCCTACCTGGCTGCGGGCGCTGATCTCGCCGCCGCGGACTCCGACAGCGACGGTGTGATCGATGTGGCCGATCTGGTAGGGCGCCCGAACTCCTGGAGTCTCGCCGGCGAACGCTCGTTCGACCTGGCCGGCGAACGGGTCGCCGCCGCAGGGGACGTGGACGGCGACGGTCTGGCCGACTTGATCGTCGGCGCGCCGAAGCACGCCTACCAAGGCGAAATCGCAGGCGGCGCAGCCTACCTCGTCGCCGCGGCAAGCCTCGGCGCGGCGGACGCGGCCGACTCCCGCACGAACGGCGCCATCTCGCTGGCCAACGTCGCTGCCCAGACCGGCTCCTGGAAGTTCGTGGGCGACGACCCCTCGGACGAAGCCGGCGTGATGCTCGCCTCGGCCGGGGATGCCGACGGCGACGGCCTCGCGGACCTGCTGATCGGCACCGACGCGAACGCAACCTACCTCATCTCGGCGGTCGACCTTCCCGCCGCCGATGCCGCCGACGGCGCGGCCGACGGCGTGATCGACATCGGCAACGTCGCCGCGCAGCCGAAATCGTGGAAGCTTGTCGGCACAGGGCAGTACTTCGGCAGCGGCCTCAGCTTGATCTCCGCCGGAGACGTGGACGGCGACGGCGTGCCGGACGTGATGATCGGCACCGCCCGGGGCGCGGACGGGGGCGCCTTCCTGGTGACCGCCGAGACCCTCGCCCGGCTCGACGCCGCGGACGGCAGCGTCGACGGCGTGGTCGGCTTCGACGCAATCGTCGATCCGCCTGCGGAGGACGTGTACGAGACCGCCCAAGTCGCCGTTCGCGTGCTCGGCGACGGCCGCGTCGAACTGGCCGATGGCGGCATGCTCGACTGCGCGAGCGCCGGGCAGTGCGAGACCTACGCCCAGCTCGGCACGCAGGTCGTTCTACGAGCGCTCCCGGATGCGACCGCCGAGTTCCGCAAATGGACCGGCTGCGACAGCGCCGCTGGCGACCAATGCACGGTGACGGTCGACGCGAGCCGCTCGGTACGCGCCTATTTCCTATCCACCGAGCCAGTGCAGCTCTTCGATCATGTCGTGACGTTCGACGCACCGCGGGTGGACATGATCGAAGACTGGAATATCGACACGGGGCTGATGAGGCTGTCCAGCCAAGCCGACGTCTCCGACATCGAGCCAGGCACGGTCATCGTCTCGGGGGTGGAGGATGAGAGCAAGCCGTTCTCGAGCAGCTTCGCCCTGCGCGTCGAACAGGTCGCGGTTCGGCCGGGAGCGCCGACGTACCTGCGTATCGCGCTCGCGAGCCTCTCCGACATCATGGCGTCTGGAACGGTGCTCCTGGAGCGCGAGCTGACCCCTGAGAACGTGGTCGGCCTGATCCTCCCGCCCGGCATCGAGCCCGGTCCCATGCTGAATGCGCGAGGCCGCTTCGGGCCACCAGTAGAACGCGCGGATGGCAGGCGCCTCTACCGCGTGGAAGCGGCCACCCCGACCATCGACGACCGGGCGCATCCGGCGCTCGACCGCCTCGTCGCCCCGGAAGGCGCGACCGAGCTTGCGAAATGCATCGACTTCGAGGCTAGCTTGGACTTCAGCGTCATATCCGCCAGCGGGCCGCTCATCATCTGCGGAGGGATCGCAGGCTACATTCAGCGCGAGTGGGTTGTGAGGCTCAAGAGATTCTACGGCGAGGTCGAGCTGCGCGCCGCGGTGCTGCCGAGCATTACGTGGAGCGAGTCGATCGGCGACATCGGCGTCAAGAAGACCGTCAAGATCGAACCGCCAAGGCACATATCGGTAGTCTTCGGCAAGATTCCAATTGCGACCGGCGTATGGATCGAGCCGGAAGTGGCATTGGCCGTCACGCTCGAAGCGAGCATGGATCCAACCGCCACGGCAGAGCTTGGCGTCAGGCTCATCCTCAGTCAAGGCGCGCTCGTGCAAGTGGACTATCAGAAGGGCAAGTCGATGGACTACCGCCTCAGCCTGAACCCGGACAGCAGCGAGGGCGTTCTGGCGTCGGAGATCGCAAGAATGCAAAGCAAGCATTCGTCCATGCCCAATGCGAACGCCCGTCGCCTGGAAACCATAGCATCCGCGAGCGTTGGCGTACCGCAGGGCGGATCGGTGGGCCTCACAATCGGTCCGTCGTTCGAGTTCCTACTCAATGGCGTAGCGGGACCGTATGTCGACTTCGGACCCTATGCTCGCGCCCAGTTCCGTGCTCCCTGGGCAGGCTCGGGGTGCAACTTCGACTACGACGTACAGGTCGGGTTGGACGCGAACATCGGTGGCAAGGTCGAGGTCTTCGGCCGCGAGCTGCTTAGGGTCAACAAAGGCTGGCGCTGGCCGATCGGCAACTTCAACCTCGACTGCCTGCGCGGCGAGGATGTCTCCCCACCCGGCAGCCCCGCATCCTTGAGCATCGACTTCGACGATTACAGCGGCCTCGCCGTCCTGCGGTGGGAGCCCGGCCAGATCGACGGAAGATTCTCCGCTGCCGACCTGATGTACCGGATCCATAGATCGGTGTCCGACCCGACGCTCGCCTGGAAGGGCGAAGCCGAGAGCTACAGAAACTCGGACAGGACGACGTTCGAGGATGACAGCCTCCTGTTCTTCGGCAGGACCCATACCTACCGAGTCAAGGCATGCTGGCGCTGGCACTCCGGGTGGGACGACGCGAGCTCGTGCTCGGATTGGAGCAGCGAGGAGGTGCGAATCACGCCTCAGCCGGACGAGGTCGCGCCTGACAGACCCAGGGTCCGCGCCCATGCGAAGAGTACGACGGTCGAACTCTCTTGGCCGGCGGTAGTGGACGACAGAGCAGGCAAGGTCAGGTACGAGGTGTCCGAACATCTCGCCACGCCGGACGGTGCATGGCAGGAGGAGGCGGTGAGGGTATGGGGCTCCGAGGAGTCGGAGCACTTGATCGGCTTTCCCCCTTAAGGGCATACTGAGGCGCGAGTATTCGTCGTATTGCAGGTTTTTCGTGCGTTTCGCGCTGTAGTCGGGTTGCCGGTTTGACACACCGTAGGTGTTGTCAAGCGGAGCGCGGTTTCGCGGGGCACGGCGTCTTTGCGCTTCGATAGTTCGTCGAATCGCAAGGAGCGGGGTTGGACGGCGACCCCCTTCTGTTACGATGCGGTTCGTCGAAAAACTCATCGGAAGGAGGCCGCCGCCATGAAGCGTAGCAAGGCGAGCGTGCGGGGTAAAGCGACGGATCGCATCGAGATCCGGTTCGAGGACCAGCGGCTGACGGCGCACGCGGGCCTGGTGCTCTACCAGAGGCTGTTCGCGCGGCTCGGGCTGAAGGAGCGCTTGCGCGGCTGCTTCCGCCACCTGCCGGGCAGTCCGGTCTACGCGCCGCACGCGGTGGCGCTGCTGCTGGTCGTGCATCTGGTCATGGGCTTCCGGGAGCTGCGCGACGCGCGGTACTACCGGGACGACGAAATGGTCAGGCGGACGCTGGGCCTGCGGCACCTGCCGGACGCCTCCACGATGGGCCGCATGCTGGCCAGGGCCGACGGGCGCAGCGCGGACAACGTGCGCGCCCTGAACCGGCGGCTGGTGCTGGACCGCGCCGCGGCGCTCGGCCCGGCGCGGATGACGCTCGACTTCGACGGCTCGGTGCTCGGCACGAAGCGCTTCGCGGAAGGCACGGCCGTCGGCTTCAACAAGCGCAGGAAGGGACAGCGCAGCTACTATCCGCTGTTCGCGACGGTGGCGCAGACCGGGCAGGTGTTCGACCTGCGCCACCGCCCGGGCAACGTGCACGACTCCAACGGCGCGGAAGCCTTCATGCAGCGCTGCCTGGCGGACGTCCGCGCCGCGCTGCCGGGTGCGCGGCTGGAGTCGCGCATGGACAGCGCGTTCTTCGGCGAGGCCGTCCTCGGCCGGCTCGACGCGCTGGGCGTCGAGTACACGGCGACGGTGCCGTTCGAGCGGTTCGCGGAACTGAAGTCGCTCGTCGAGGGCCGCCGCCGCTGGCGCCGCATGGACGGGGCGAGGGACTTCTTCGAGCCCGCCTGGAAGCCGAAGAGCTGGGGCCGCCGGCGGCGCCTGGTCGTGGTCCGGACGCGAACCCGCCGGCAGCGCAAGGGACCGGTGCAGCTGGACCTGTTCGCGCCCCACGTCCACGGCTTCGAGTTCAAGGTCGTGGCGACCAACCGCCGCGTGCGGGCGAAAAGCGTCGTCGCGTTCCACGACGGGCGCGGCTCGCAGGAGGCCGTGTTCGCGGAACTGAAGTCGCAGTGCCGCATGGAGTACGTCCCGACGCGCAAGCTCGCCGGCAACCGGCTGTACACCCTCGCCGCCATCCTGGCGCACAACCTGACCCGGGAGCTGCAGATGGCGTCCCGGCCGCCGCAGCGCGGCACGACCCCGAAGCGCACGGCGCTCTGGGCGTTCGAGCAGATGCACACGATGCGCCGCCGCCTCGTCGTCCGGGCCGGACGGTTCCTCCGCCCGCAGCGCAAACCCGTCCTGTCGATGAATGCAAACGCCGAAGTGGAAGCGGAGATGTCCTCCTACCTCGCCGCGCTAGCCTGAACATCAACATCCGTCGCCTCTTTTTTTGCATCAATAGGGTTTCTTCAGCCGGAGACGGCATATCAGTTCAGAGTGCGATCATACGACCTCAGCAGCAACTACTCCGACGCCGCAACAGTCTCAGTCACCACGTTGCCCATCGAAGGGGCCGAGTGGCGGTTCCGCGCACGGTGCGAGGGGCAGGAGTCATATCCCATCGAAGCGAGATTCGACGTCAGCGACAGCGGCGCGGGAAGCCTAGGCGAGCAGCTTGAGGATTACGACGGCGAGCAGATCGACTTCAGGTACGAGCTCAGATGCACATCCGCGGATGGCGATGGATGCTCGAACTGGCGATCAGCAGGCGAGACGGTGTCCGGCACCCTGGTGATCAACGAGGGTCGCGAGGACGTGCGTGTAGACACATTCGCGCTGGAGCTTTCGACGCGCGAAGGGGTGGATGTTCCGACGACGCCCGTGACGACCAACGAGGGATGCAATGCGTTCGTCCACTTCGATCGTCCCGGGCAGACGCCAGCAGCAGACCGGACGCCCAGGATCTTCGCGGTGGGCCCGGAGGCGCAACCGCGGCCAAGAAGCGGCGCGGCGGTCTTCGTCCCATGACCTGCATCGCGGGCGCGAGGCGTGCCATGCCATGGGCTCCCATGGCATCGGCCGGCCTCAGCCCAAGACCGGAACACGCATAACGACCGAAGGAGAATGCAATGAACAAGACGCTAACGACGGCACTCACGCTCTGCGCCGGCCTGTGGCTGTGCGGCGAAGCCCACGGAGACTACCTTGCCTACGCGGTGGGCGAGAAGTCGAAGCTGCCGCTGCCGCAGTCGATCGACGCGATCGAGTCGCGCTACCTCGTCAACGTCGAGTGGGGCGACTACGACGGCGGGCGGGCCCGCGTGGCCGTCCTGCCGGTGGACAACAACAGCTCCGCGTCCAGCTTCCAGATGGTCGGGCCGGGAGGCCAGACCGTGACCTGGGGAACGGAACACGCCGACATGGTGCCGGTCAACGGGATCGAGGCGATCATCACGGACGTGATGAATCGCACCGGCCGCTTCAGGCTGGTAGAGCGCCAAGTGCTCGATTCGATCCTGCAGGAGCAGGATCTGGCCGCATCCGAGCGCGTCGCCAAGCCGTCCGGCGCGAAGACGGGCAACGTGCTCGGCGCGCAGTACCTCGTGCAGGTCGTCGTCACGGACTACGAGGCGAACGTGTCCGAGAAGAAGGGCGGCGGCCTCGGCGCCCTGGTCTCCAACCGCCTGCCGGCGGTCGTCGGCGCGGTCGGCGTCAAGTCCGGCCAGGGGCGGGTGGGAATGAACTTCCGCCTCATCGATGCCGAGACCAGCGAAGTCGTCTACACGCGCCAGATCGAGTCGATCATTCGCGAGCGCGGCTTGACGTTCGGCGGCCTTACCGTCCCCGGCGCGGGCGTTCTCGGCGGCTTCTTCTCCAGCTTCACCCGCACGCCCATCGGCCAGGCGGTCATCGCCGGCGCCAACAAAGGGGTTTACGAGCTGATCAAGCAGATCGGCACGCAGCCCGCATCGGGCAGCGTGATCCGTGCCGAGGGTGGCCGCGTTTGGGTCAACCTCGGCCAAGGGGTGGTCGCGGTCGGGGACGAGCTGCGCGTTGTCGCCAAGGGCGAGGAGCTGATCGATCCGGACACGGGACTGAGTCTCGGCAGCATCGACACGCCGCTCGGCAGCGCGCGCGTCGCGATGGTGCAGGAAAGGTTCAGCGTCGCCGACGCGATTTCGCTGAGCGGAACGCCGAGCCGCGGCGACAAGGTGATTTCCACCGCGCCGCCGCCGGGCATCGAGTTCGCAGGCGCGTGGGAGAAGCCGAAGCGGGGCAAGTTCTGACGCAACGTACGTCGTACCTAGCGAGAACCCACTCTGGGCGGTCAAAAAGGCTGCGGACAGCATCGCCAGAGATAGGAAGAGTCGATGAGATGGAGACTGTTCGGCTGCGCCGGCGGGCTGGTCTTCGGGTTTGTCCTGGCTGACTTCGCCGGAGCTAACTTCAGTTCCGGGGACCAAGTGCTCGCAGCGCTCGAGTCCAGTGACGCCGCGTTTGTGGCCGTGCGTGTGCTCCTGCTAGGCTGGGCGACGTGGCGCTTGGCCCGAGGCAAGCCGTTGTTGGTGGCCGCAACGTACGAAGCGTCGATTGGCCACGGGGAAACGATGCGACAGACAAGGGGGCCAGTTCATCGCGTATTTGCGACGTGCTTCTGGGTCGGCCTCTGGTACTTCGCGATCAGCTACGGTTTGGTTTGGATATGGGACCGCGGCGCAAACCTCGTGGGTGAGTTGGTGGTAGCACCATCCATCGCCCTCGCGCTGGTGATGCCCGAAAGCAGCCACAAAGCCTTCCTCCTTCTGCACGTCGCGGTCGGCGGCCTGGTTGGGTTCTGCATGGGCAAGAGCAACCGCTAGGAGCAGCCCGTCGATCGGAAACCGGGCTGCCCGCCACCGGCGAGAGCCCGCCCGTCTATCCGAAGGTGGACAAGGAACAGGCCGAGAGGTTGGCAGGCGATGTGCTGGCGCAGCCGGATCGGCACGCGGCGCTGCGGTTCCTCAATCAGGCCCCGCCTTCGCTCGGGGCAGTCGCCGAAACGCGCGAAGTTCTGCTGAAGCTTGTCCCCAACGATTGACTTCGGGAACGAGAAAACGGTAGCGCGGCTTGCGAGATATGCCGTATCATGCGGCAGTTTCCTGACGTTCAGGAAGATGCAGAACGGACTTGCGGGAGACCGATGGTGCCTTGGAAAAATAGATCGCGCGGTTGCATCCGCGGGCTTCTCGTCGGGTTTCTCTTGGTTCTCCTCGGAGGGTCGGCGGTACTTTCGTATTCTCTCCCGCTTATCGTCATCCTCGCTTTTGCCCTGTGGGGCTGGGCTGGCGGCAAATCGTTATTGGCAGACAGGTACTATGCCGAAACGGAGGATTATCGTTCTGGTGGCAACACAATAGTGAAGAGACGATCAATGGTCCGGCGGATAATCGAGCCGTGGTTCTGGAGGCTCCTGAATTTGGTGTGGATCACCATCGTTTCGGCGATATTTTGGGACGATGTCGCATCTCGCGTGCAGCAGGTGGTAGCAGCCCCGGCCAATACTCTTCTGGAGGCGACAGGGTTCACCGTGGGCCAGCAGACCGCCTCTGTGGTCATGCTATTTCTGTACGTCACGCTTGGTGGCTTGATTGGGCTCATTGTCGGCAGCCTCCGCAAGATTTGCCAGGACACCGAAAGGCACCGAAAGATCCAGAAGGCTATGGGGCGCGCATGGCAAGCCCAAGAAGCCCGTGATCTTGAATATCGGCCGCGACCCGCCTGGCACGACTATCTGGACGTCGACGACTGAAGGAGGATCGCGACGCCCCTGACTTGACCTCACGCACACGGTTGCCGAGTCCGCCAGCGCCTTCAGTCGTTCGGCAGGCAGCCGCTTCGGGCGCTGGTTCACGGGATCCCTCGATGCCAGCAGACTCCAGTCGGTCACCGTCGCGTTCCTGGATGCGTCTGTCCTTTACCCGGCGCCGCTTCGCGATCTTCTGCTTGAGCTCGCGCTATCGGACTTCTACGGAGCGAAGTGGTCCGATGCAGTTCACGACGAGTGGATCCGCGCACTGCTGCGCAGCCGGCCAGACATTGCCGCGGCCCGCCTCGAACGCACTCGGCGGCTTATGGACGCGCACGTCCGGGACGCGCTGGTCGCCGGCTTTGAGGACCTCATTTCCAGGATACGGCTGCCCGACCCCGACGACCGCCACATGGTCGCAGCCGCGATACGCGGCGGAGCGAACATCATTCTCACCGCCAACCTCAATCCCAGCGTCCGAACTCACTCCCCAAGGGCTTGTCGCAAGGCATCCCGACACCTTCCTGGCTGACCTCTGCCGCGAAGCGCCTGGACCGTTCCTTGAAGCGATAGAGCGGGTCCGAGCCCGCCTACGCAACCCGCCGCTCTCGAACGAGGACCACCTCGAAGCGCTGCGGCAAGCCGGTCTGAACGCGACCGTGGCGGAAGTGCTAGCCGCATGGTCGTCGATGCGCCCGCAGTCGCCATGAGTGTGCATGGTCACATTGGTCCGCAGCCCGTGGCGCTCTCCAAGTCCGCCTTCACCATCCTAGCGCTCTTGATGCGCGAGTCGCCCCGCGTGGTGACACGGCATTCGGGCGGGGGAGGAAGCAAGGGATTGAAGGCGGACCGGCTTTGGGGCGCTCAGATGGCAAGGTGTGCGTGCGTGCCTAGCCGGATCAGTTCGAGCGAGTCCGAGCCGCGTTTGCGATACACCAGCACAAGATCGGGCCGCAGATGGCAGTCGCGGCAGTCGCTGTATTGGCCCTTCATGGGATGATCCACGTATCGCGGAGGCAGCGGCACATCGGCGGCGAGCAGTTCCAGCGCTTCGAGCAGAGTCGCGTCGAGATGCCCGGCATGCACGCCTCGCCTCGCACGCCTGAAGTCGCGCCGGAACTGAGCGGTGCGCTTGACTGTTCGCAACTGCTGTCGCCACTGACGCGATCGCGCGATCAGTCGTCCCCGTTTAGTTCCGCGATGGCGTCTGCGGGGCTGCCCAGTTCGACTACTTCACCGCACCGCGCAGCCTCGATGGCGTCCACGGTGGTGGCGTTGGGCACTAGCGCCCCGAAATCGGGTCCGCAGCCTGCCGCAGCCTGTTCGAGAACGATGCGCATGGTCTCGTCGATGGTGAGGCCCTGCTCAGCGAGCTGCCGGGCGGCCTCGTCCCTGACACCCTGTTCGATATCCACGCGTACCGTAACGTTCATTCGGCCCCCCTGCGCTAGCCGTCTTCAAATGCAGCAATGAAGATGGCGCGATTCTACACACGCGCCGACAGTGCCGACAAAGCGAAAGGACCGATCCACCCAGGTACAGCCTGAGCCGCACCTGCCGCGCACACCTTGTGTACGATACGCGGCGTACACACATGAGCCGCGCATCCATCTTGCCCATAGCCAACACGCCCCCGCAAAGCACTCGCGTACCGCCTCCCCGGGATGCTGCCAACTGGCCGTCGTGACCGCCGAACGCGTCTTCCTCCCCGACCTCGCCCCTCGCCCGTGGCAGCCCGCGGGCAGGCATCCGCTTGCGCCCGTGGGCCTTTATCTCGGCAACGGCGCAAGCGCGATCGAGGTGGCGGTGGCGTCGTCCGGCAGAGCACCTGGCCGCGGCGTCATGCTGGATGCGTGGAAGGCCCGGCGCGGCGGCCGGGCGGCGCCCGTTCTGCTGATCGTGCTTCACCCCGCCGGTGCGAGCGTTTGCGGCGCCACCGGCGAGAGCCCGCCCGTGTATCCGAAGGTGGATAGGGAACAGGCCGAGCGGCTGGCCGGGGAGGTGCTGGCGCAGCCGGATCGGCACGCTGCGCTCCGGTTCCTGGGTCAAGCCTTGCCCTCGCTTGAGTCCGCTTTGCCCGGCATCAGCAACGAGGGATTGGTGGCGCTCCACGAGTTGCAGCATGGCGCTCGGCAGCGCGACGACTGGTCCGCTGCCAAGCGCAAGGCGGCGGCGGTGCTGGGCCAGCGCGATCGCGCACTGGTCGAGGCGCTGGGCTTCCAGATGGAGCAGCTCGACAACCTGACGTTCCTGCTTCGAGGCGGCAGTCGGCGGTCGGCGCTCGCGGTACTGCTGCGCGAGGACGAGTCGCCGGAGGCCGGCGCGGAGCGGTTCAACAGCCTCTCGCCGATCAGCTACGCGCTGGCGAAGGCGGATGACGAGAACCTCGCCTGGGTCATCGTCGTCCAAGGCAACCGCCTGCGCCTCTACTCCACGGACCTCGGCGCGGGCGTGGGCCGGCGCGGCCGCACGGAGACGTACATCGAGTGCCAGCCCGCGTTGCTGGCCGAGGCGGACCTCGCCTACCTGTGGCTCCTCTACTCCGCCGAAGCGCTCGCGCAGAACGGCAGCCTCGAAGCGATTCTCGATGGCTCGCACCGCTTCGCCGGGGATCTGGCGGAGCGGCTTCGCGAGCGGGTCTACGAGGATGTCGTGCCGGCGCTGGCGCATGGCATCGCCAAGGCACGGACCCTTCCGCAGCCATGCCCGAAGCCGGAGCTCGACCACACCTACGAGATGGCGCTCACCGTGCTGTTCCGGCTGCTGTTCATCGCCTACGCCGAAGACCGGGACCTGCTGCCTTTCCGCTTCAATGAAGCCTATCGGCGAAGGTCTTTGAAGCAGAAAGCGCAGGAACTCGCCGAGCATATCCGCGCCGACACGCCCATCGCCGACGGCGACTCGCACTGGCATGAAGTCGGCCTGCTCTGGCGAGCCGTGGCCGACGGCAATGGCGAGTGGGCGGTGCCGGCGTACAACGGCGGCCTGTTCTCCGACGATCCCGCAGTGTCGCGCATCGGCGCAGACCTCTCGGCGATCTCGCTGGCGAACGAGGACTTCGAGACGGCGCTGCGGGCCCTCTTGCTCATCGACACCACCGAGGACGTGCCCGGCCCGGTGGACTTCCGCTCGCTTGGCGTGCGCGAGTTCGGAACGATCTACGAGGGCCTCCTCGAATCCGAACTCGCCGTGGCCGATACGGACTTGGCGCTCGACAAGCGCGGAACCTACCTGCCCGCCAAGCCCAAGGACGCCGTCGTCGTCGCCGCCGGCGAGGTCTACCTGCACAACCGCTCGGGCGCCCGCAAATCGTCCGGCAGCTACTACACCAAGCGCTTCGCGGTGGAATACCTCCTCGACGGCGCATTGGAGCCCGCGCTCAAGGACCATTTCTCGCGTCTCGACGCCATGGACGAAACCGATGCTTCCAAGGCGTTCTTCGACTTCCGCGTGGTCGACATCGCGATGGGTTCCGGCCATTTCCTGATCGCCGCGATCGACCGCATCGAACGACGCATGGCGGACTACTTGGCCGGGCGCAGTCTGCCCGGCGTGCGAAACCAGCTCGCAAGCCTGCGAAGCGCGGCAGCCAAGTCCTTGGGTCCGCTGGCCGACGCTGCCAGCATCGAGGACGGGCAGTTGCTGCGCCGCATGATCGCCCGTCGCTGCACCTACGGCGTGGACCTCAACGCGCTCTCGGTGCAGCTTGCTCGCGTCTCGGTGTGGATACACACGTTCGTGCCGGGCCTGCCGCTCTCAGTGCTCGACCACACTCTCGTGCGCGGCAATGCGCTGGTGGGCGTTGGCACCGTCGAGGAGATACGCGGCAAGTTCGCGGATGTCGACCACTCGCATCCGCTGTTCGCCACGGATGCCGACGAACTATTGGGAGCAGCAGCGGCGCCGCTCGGGCGGCTGGCGAATGTCAACGATGCGACCCTTGCCGACATCGCGACGGCGCGCGACGCCATGCGGCAGGCGCGGGACGCCGTGCGCAATACGGAAGCGCTTTGCGACCTGATCGCCGCCGTCCCGCTATCCGCTGACGAGAAGGTGATCGGGTTCCCCTTCGAGGAATGGCGGGAACGCGAACTCTGGGGCGGTGCGCCGGCGGCATCCGCCCGGCGGGAGTTGGATGGTCTCGCCGCGCTGCACTTCCCTATCGTCTTCCCGGAAGTGTTCCTGCGGGACCGACCGGGGTTCGATGTGGTGCTGGGCAACCCGCCTTGGCAGGAAGCGACCATCGAGGAACATGCTTTCTGGGCTCGCCACTTCCCTGGGCTCCGTTCGCTTCCGCAGTGGCAGCAGGAAGCGGAGAAGGAGCGCCTGCGCGAAACCCGAACTGATCTTGTGCAGCTTTACGAGGCGGAACTCTCGGAGACGAGCCGCATCCGCGATGCTCTGGTTGTCGACGGCTTCCCTGGCATGGGGACCGGCGACCCGGACCTCTACAAGGCGTTCTGCTGGCGCTTCTGGCACCTGACCGCCGCGGACCGCGGCCGGATTGGCGTCGTGCTGCCGCGCAGTGCGCTGGCGGCGAAGGGTTCGACGCGATTCCGCGAGACGATGTTCGGCATGTCGTCGCGGGTGGACGTGACGATGCTGTTGAACAACCGCCGCTGGGTGTTTCCCGAGGTACATCCGCAGTACACCATTGGGCTGTTGTGTCTCACCCGTGGTCAGGCCGGCGGGGATGGGTTGCACCTTCGCGGTCCGTACGCATCGCACGAGGACTTCGAGGGCAGGATCGGGCAGCAGCCCGCTGCGCTCAATCCTGCCGAAGTGCTCGGCTGGAACGACGCCGCTTCGTTGCCGCTGCTGCCCTCGGAGCACTCGGTCGATGTGTTCTTGCAGATTCGGAAGGCACCACGGCTGGACACCAAGGTCGAGGGTGAGTGGCGGGCAAGGCCGGATCGCGAACTGGATGCGACCAACCAGAAATCGCTGATGGACCTAACGAGCGAGACCCGCCCCGATGGCTACTGGCCCGTCTACAAGGGCGAGTCGTTCGACATCTGGAACCCCGACACCGGCATCTACTATGCGTGGGCCGATCCGAAGCCCGTGCAGGATTACCTTCAATCCAAGCGGCTGAGATCGGCGAAGCAACGCAGAGACAGCGCCCACGGTGAGTTCGCATTGCGGCACCTGCGGGATCGCAGCACGCTTCCCTGCTTCGCTCCGCGGATCGCGTTCAGGGATGTGACGAGGGCGACGGACACTCGCACTGTTCGAGCGGCCCTCATTCCACCCCAAGTCTTCCTCACCAACAAGGGTCCTTACTTCCTCTGGCCCAGTGGCGAAAAGCGGGAACAAGCATTCCTTCTCGGGGTTCTTTCGTCCATCCCACTCGACTGGTACGCACGCCGATTCGTAGAGATCAGCCTCAACTTCTACGTCATCAACCCGTTCCCGGTGCCCCGGCCTGAGCGCCGGACGGTGGGTTGGCAGCGCGTCGTCCAACTCGCTGGTCGGCTCGCCTGTCCCGATGACCGTTTCGCACCGTGGGCGGAGGCTGTCGGCGTGGAATGCGGCCCGATCCTTCAGGACGAGAAGGACGACATGGTGCATGAGCTCGACGCCGTCGTGGCTCACCTTTACGGACTCGAAGAACGCCAACTCGCCCACGTCTTCGAGACGTTCCATGAAGGCTGGGACTACGCAGAACGGCTTGCAGGCGTTCTGAACCACTATGGCGCCTGGGCAGGGCGGGTGTGACAGTGGACAAGCCGGCGTTCATCGACAATAGGGAAGGCAACACGCTGGCCCAAGCGTTGACGGACGTTCTCGACACTGCCGAAGGGCAATCGGAGCTTCGAATCGCCACCGCTTTCTTCAGTCCCAGCGGATTCGCGTACATCGCGGAGCGCCTGGGCGATATCCCAGACGTTCGACTGATGCTCGGCGCGGACTTCGACGCGGGGGCCACCGCTCCGGCAAGACGACTCGGCGAGACGCCGCCCGCGTACGAACGTCGGCGACTCCGCGCCGGTCTGGACCGCGTAGAGGGCGGCTTGCGCCTCGAGCGGGACCGGCTACCGTTCTCCCGCACGAGCCGCACGGCCTTGCGCAAGCTGGTGGCGGCCCTGACCGCCGGCAACATGGCCGTCCGCCGCTTCGAGGCCGGATTCCTGCACGCCAAGGCCTACATCTTCGGCTCAGACAGCAGCGGCGGCGACCAGCCGGACGGCGTCATCGCCGGTTCATCCAACCTGACCTCCGCCGGACTGACCCGCAACCTGGAAGTCAACCTCGGCCGCTACGACGGCCCGGTCGCAGCCAAGGCGCGGCAGTGGTTCGACGACCTCTGGGCCGATGCGGAACCGTTCGACCTTGCGGCGGTATTCGAGGAGGCGTTCCGGGCATACACCCCTTGGGACATCTTCATGCGCGTGCTTTGGCAGCGCTACGGCGACGAAGTGGAAGAGGACGCCGCCGAGGACGACGGCCTGCCGCTCACCAGTTTCCAGCGGCACGGCGTCGCCCGAGCGCTGCGGCTGATTCGCGACACCGGCGGCGCCATCGTGGCGGACGAGGTGGGTCTCGGCAAGACCTTCATCGCCGGCGAGATTCTGAGCGTGTACCGCAAGCGGCGACAGCGCGCGCTGCTGATCTGCCCGGCAAGCGTGCGCGACACGGTTTGGCGTTCATTCATTGATCGGTTCGAGTTCTACATCGAGTGCATCTCCTTCGAGCAACTGGCCGCCGACATCCAGCTCCGCGACGACCGCCGTCCGAACGCCAGCAGCCAGATACTCAAGCAGCGAATCGACGAGTACCAGCTCGTAGTGGTCGACGAGGCGCACAACTACCGCAACCCCGATGCGCCGACACGCGCTGCCGCCCTCCGGCGCCTGCTGTTCGGTACGCGGCGCGACTTGCTGCTGCTGACGGCGACCCCCGTCAACAACTCGCTCTGGGACCTCTACAACCTGATCCGGTTCTTCGTCAGGCAGGACGCCCACTTCGCCAACCTTGGCATTCTCTCGATCCGCGAGCGCTTCGACCGCGCCATGAGCGAGGACCCGTCGAGCCTCAGCCCGGACGTGCTGTTTCCGATCATCGACGCCACCACCGTCAAGCGCACGCGGGAGTTCGTGAAGAAGCACTACGCCGGCGACACCATCGTCGGCCCGAACGGCGAACCGTGGCAGATCGTCTTTCCCCGGCCGAACGCCATCACCATGCGCTACAACCTCGACCAACTGCAGCCGGGCTTCTTCGATCGCGTGGAAGCGGCGCTCGATCCGGACAGCCCGACTGCATTGACCTTCGCCCGCTACATGCCGGGCCGCTACCAGATCAAGCCAGACGACTCGGAGGAAGTCCGTCGCGGCGAAGCATCGGCCGGGCTGCTGCGCTCCGGGCTGCTCAAGCGCTTCGAATCATCGGCGCGGGCATTCGGCAAGACCACGAGCAAGATGGTGGCGGAGCACGACGCCTTTCTCGAGGCTCTCGACCAGGGCTTCGTGGTGACTACCGAGTTCCTGAAGGAGCTCTCCGCAGACGACGAGGCGGTGTTCGAGGAACTCCTGAGCGAGAGCGCGTATCGGATGGATGCCGAGCTATTCAACGTCGATGCATTGCGAGAGGCCGTGAGCCGCGACCGCGACATCCTTCGGCGACTGGCGAACGAGGCCATCGACATTCCGCCAAGCCGAGACCCGAAGCTGCGCGCCCTGTCCGACGAGCTCGTCGCCATCGCGAATCAGGCCGCTGGCGAGGCCGTCAGCCACGAGGATGAACGGCAGAGGCGCAAAGTGCTGATCTTCTCGTTCTTCGAGGACACGGTTGCTTGGATACGGGACTTCCTGGCGGACGAGGTGCGCACTCGGCCGGAACTGGCGGCGTACGAGAACCGGCTGGTGGCGGTTTCGGGGTCCGGCGAGTTGGCGGAGGTCTCCCGCCAAGAGGCCGTCTCCGGCTTCGCGCCGGTGTCCATGGAGGCACCCGGTGGCCGCGACACCTACGACTTGCTCTTGGCGACGGACGTTCTGGCGGAGGGCGTCAACCTCCAGCAGTGCCGCAACATCATCAACTTCGACGTGCCGTGGAACCCGATGCGCCTCGTCCAGCGCCACGGTCGCATCGACAGGATCGGCAGCACCCACGACGAGGTGTACCTGCGCACCGTGTTCCCCGCCGACCGCTTGGATAACCTGCTGGACCTTCAGCAGCGCATCATGGACAAGCTGGCCCTCGCCGCCGCCAGCGTCGGCGTGGTCGCCCCCGTGCAGGGCGCACGCGGCGGCGGCCAGGTGTTCACCGAAACCCGCGACGAGATCGAGAAGCTGCTCCACCAGGACGCGACGCTCTACGAGCGGGGCGCCACCGCATCCTCCGCGCAAACGGGTGAGGAGTATCGGCAGACGCTGCGCAAGGCATTGGCCCAGAACCGCGAAGGCATCGTCGGCCTGCCCCGGAAGATCGGCGCCGGGATGGTGAAGGGCACGCGCCGAGGCGCGTTCTTCTGCGCCGCGGTAGGCGAGCGCACGTTCCTCAGGTTCGTGCCCGCGGACGCGGATTGGCGCATAGCCGACGAGCCGGTTGTACGCGAAGACGGAACGTGCCTGCGGCTCGTCGAATGCGAGGAGACCACGCCACGCTGGTTCCCCGACTGGCTCGAAGACCGCATCTACGACTTCTGGGACGCTGCCCGCCAGGACATCCTGGACGACTGGATGCTGGAGACGGACCCCGCCAACGTCCAACCCCGCGTCCGCCCCCTCAACCTCCGCGTCGCCGAGTTCGTCCGCGACAACCCACCGCCGGCGATGCAGCAGGCGCAGGTTGAGCGAGCCCTCGACATCCTCGAATCCCCTTGGCCTAGACGGGAGGAAGTCATGCTGCGGCGGTGGTTCGAATCGGAAGAGCGGACGGGGGCCGCGGCGGCGAAGTTCGTCGTCGAGCAGGTGCTGGAGACTGGGCTGGAGCCCGCCGCGACGCCGGAACCGCGGCCACCGATCATGGAAGAGGACATCGAGCTGGTGTGCTGGATGGGGGTTGAGACGGAGCCTTAAGGCGGGGTGACGAAGGGTAGCAATGCTGTATATAGTGACAGTATTCTGGGTTGCATAGCTGTGTACATCGGTTAGCCAACGGAGGGAGCCATGGCCCGTGACTCGAGGATCGAGTGGACCGATCACACCTTCAACCCTTGGTGGGGCTGCACCAAGGTCTCCCCGGCTTGCGACCATTGCTACGCCGAGGCATGGGCCCGGCGACTCGGCCAAGACATCTGGGGCGCAGGCGCACCCCGCCGCACGCTCAGCGACGCCTACTGGCAGCAGCCCCTTCGCTGGGACAGCGCCGCCGAAAAGGCCGGCCGCCGCGAGCGCGTGTTCTGTGCGTCGATGGCGGACGTATTCGAGTGGAAGAAAGGCCTCTCCGAAGTGCGCCAACGGCTATGGCGCCTGATCGAGGCCACGCCGCACCTCGACTGGCTGCTGCTGACGAAGCGGCCCCACCTAGTCCGCCGTCTTGCGCCTTGGGACAACGACTGGCCCCACAATGTCTGGCTAGGCACCACCATCGAAACCCAGCGCCTAGCCGACAAGCGCCTCCCCCACCTTGCGGATTGCGCGGCCCGCGTCCGCTTCCTATCGTGCGAACCCTTGCTCGAAGGCATCGACCTCAGCCACTGGCTGGAACGCAAGGCCGTGCATTGGGTGATCGCCGGCGGCGAGAGCGGCCCCGGCGCCCGACCCAGCGACCCGCTCTGGTTCTACGCACTGCGGGACGGCTGCATTGCCCACCGCACGCCCTTCCACTTCAAGCAGTGGGGCGACTGGGCTCCGCTTGGCTCGCTTCCTGAGCCGCGGGATGTCCTGTGGGAGACCTGCTCCACGCCGATGGCCAGATTCGGCAAGAAGGCCAGCGGGCGGCTACTTGAGAACAGAACGTGGGACGGGTTGCCGCGATCACTCAGGCCGAGTGCCTGCTTCCCGTGTAGACTTGCCGCAAGCGGATTGGAGTCGACGCACGAGTCTTACTGGTAGACGGATGATGCCTAACCCCTTGACTTTTATTGATCTTTTTGCGGGCGGCGGCGGGCTCTCCGAGGGATTTATCCAAGAAGGATTCGAGCCGGTCGCACATGTGGAGGCCGATGTTGCGGCCTGCAACACGCTGCGCACTCGGATGGTGTTCCACAAGCTCTCGGCGGACGGGCGTCTCGATGTGTACGGGGATTACCTGCACGGGGGGCTGACGCGGGAGCAGCTATACGCGTCTGTTCCACCAAGCGTAACGGCGTCGGTGCTGAACCACGAGATCAGGCCGGGGACGATGCGCACGATGTACCGCAGAGTGGACTCGCTGCTGGGAGGGCGGGAACTCGATGTCCTAGTTGGCGGGCCACCCTGCCAAGCCTACTCGGTCGTTGGCCGCTCGCGGGACCCCGATGGAATGGTCGACGACATGCGGAACTACCTCTACAAGTGCTACGGGGGGGTCTTGGCGCGGTATCAGCCCAAGCGTTTCGTGTTCGAGAACGTGATGGGGCTGCTGTCGGCTACGGACAGGTGCGGCGATTCGTACTTGGAGGGAATGACGCGACTGTTCCGTCGCCATGGCTACGAAACCGCGCTGTCGGTGCTGCGCGCGAACGACTACGGTGTACTGCAGAACCGCAAGCGCGTGATCCTCGTCGGGCATCGACGAGAAGAACAGCACCAATACCCGGAGCCGGACAAGTGGCGCCCAGGTGTGACCGTGAACGAGGTCTTCAACGATCTGCCGCCTTTGGCTGCGGGAGAAGGCGGGGTTGGGCCATGCCGGTTGGCCGGTAAGTGCAGTGCCTGGCAGGTCCGCGCAGGTGTGCGGAGCACATTGCCCGTGACTTGGCACCAAGCCAGGCCTCATGCTGAGCGGGACTTGGAGATCTACCGGATCGCCGTCAGACGGTGGAATGACGGGCACCAGAGGCTCCGATACGGCGCCCTACCCTCCCGGCTCAAGACGCACCGCAATAGGGTGTCCTTCACGGACCGGTTCAAGGTGGTCGCAGGAGATCTGCCTTTCGCTCACACGGTGGTCGCGCACATCTGCAAGGACGGGCATCATTACATCCACCCAGACATCGAGCAAAACCGGTCGATCACGCCGAGAGAGGCGGCCCGATTGCAGACCTTCCCGGATGACTACTACTTCGAGGGCGCCAACGGACGCCCGTCGAGGACCCACTCATTCCGCCAGATCGGAAACGCGGTACCCGTGCTGCTTGCTCGCGGAGTTGCCGCGAAGCTCAGGGAGCAGTGGGATGCCTGAGTCGGGAAGCTACAGGATCAGGCCGGCGGGTCGCCACCTGCTGACCATCGGCCGGGACCTGGTTCAGGACCCCCACGCGGCGGTGATCGAGCTTGTGAAGAACGCCTACGACGCAGACTCGCCGGACGTGAGCATCGTATTCGACCGTACGGATGCGGGTGAGTACCGGATCACCGTTGCCGACCACGGACACGGGATGACCCGGGACACGGTGATCAACAAGTGGATGGTGCCGTCGACGTCCGACAAAGAGGACCGCGATGGCAAGAGCCCTGGCGGGAGGACGATGCAGGGGCGGAAAGGCATTGGACGGTACGCGGCCTCGATCCTGGGTACGGACCTGCTCTTGGAAACCATCACGGCGGATGGGGACAAGACCACGCTCTACCTCCATTGGGGGGACTTCGAGGAGGCGAAGTACCTGAGCGACGTGGAGATCCTCATCGAGACCGAGCCGTCGAACGGCCCCATGGGAACGACCCTAGAGATCGCTGTCCAGGAAGCGCGCATCGCGGCATGGCGGCAGTCGCAACTCCGTAAGCTACAGTTCGAGTTGAGAAAGCTGATGCCGCCTTTTGCGGCCATGGCAACCGAGCAGGCGTTCGATGTGATGCTTCGAGTCTCGGGGATACCGGATGTGGAAGACATGGCCACGAAGATCGAACCGTATCCTCTGGTGGAGCATTTCGACTATAGGATAGAAGGTAGGATAGGTGCAGATGGGCACGCCGAACTCACCTACTCGCAGCAGAAGTCCCGGGATGCACCCGATGAGTTGATTCGCGTTGACCTCGATGGGCCATCGCGATGCGGAGAGCTAGAAATAGACATTCGAGTCTACGACAGGGATTCCGTGTCGCTGGACCAGCTCATCCATCGCGGGCTGGTCGACGAGTCCGGCAACTTCTTGGGGAAGCTCCAGGCAAGGAGGCTCCTAAACGACTACAACGGGATCGGCGTGTACCGCAACGGGTTCAGGCTTCGGCCGCTAGGCGACCCGGAGTTCGACTGGCTGAAGCTCAATGAGCAGCGTATCCAAGCCCCGGCGCGACGAATCGGTAATAACCAGGTGATCGGTTACGTACAAATCCAGTCGGAGGAGCAGTCGCATCTAATCGAGAAGAGCGCGAGGGATGGTCTGATCGAGAATGACGCGTTTGAAAGGCTCAGGGAGATCACCAAGACGGTGATCGGCAATCTGGAGGAGAAGCGCTATCTGTACCGCCAGCGGGCTGGCCTTAGCCGTCAGACGCTGAAGGTGGAGCGGGAGTTGGAGCGCCTCTACTCTCTCGACACACTGAAGCGAGGCGTTCGAGCTAGACTAGGCCGTGCAAGCGTGGATGAAGCCACGACATCCGGCGTGATGGCTTTGATCGAGAGCGAGGAGAAGAAGCGTGGCCATTTGATCGGCCGGCTGCGCGATGAAATAGCCGTGTACCAAGGACAGGCAACACTTGGCAAGATCATCAACGTCGTGCTCCACGAAGGGCGGCGGCCGCTCAGTTACTTCCGCAACCAGTTCCCGATCTTGCGGACCCGCGCAAGGGAGTTCTCCGACGCGGGCGAGGCCGCCTTGCTCCCCAAGATCGTCGACCTGGCGGAGGGTATTGCCGACAACGCAGCGGACTTTGTGGCATTGTTCAGCAGGCTCGATCCGCTAGCGGCCCAGCGGCGTTCGCGTAGGAGCGACGAGAAACTGGCGGCAATCATCGACCGAGCGAGGCAGACGTTCAGCGGCCAGATGGGCGAAATGGGAGTGAGCTGCAACATCTGCGGCGACGAGAAGCTCTCGGTCCACTGCTGGCGTCAGGATATTCAGGCAATCTTCACGAACCTGATCGACAACAGCCTTTACTGGTTGGGGACGGTGAAGGCCAGGCAAAAGAGCATCGACATCAGGATCCGAAGCAACGAAGGACGGCTCTTGTGTGTGGATTACAGGGACAGTGGCCCAGGGGTGGATCCTCAGCACATTGCCAGCGCCGTGATCTTCGATCCACAATTCTCGACAAAGCCAGACGGTACGGGACTCGGGTTAGCGATTGCCGGCGAGGCCGCGACTCGGAACGGATTGGACCTGACGGCTGTCGAATACGAGGATGGGGCACGATTTCTGCTGGAACCCACAGACAGCGAAGCGGACGAGGCGAAGGGGATGAGGGATGACTAAGCTCCAGCTCCTCCTAGTGGAGGACCAGGACGCCTACATCGAGCAGTACGAGGACGTTGTCCAAGCCTACGTTACGGACCGAGATCGGCCGGTAGAGATGCGCGTGGAGAAGTCCATCGAGGGAGCGAAGCGAAGCCTCGGTGGAGCGGTCGATGCCGCCGTGGTGGACTTGAACCTAGGTAAGGACACGACGGACGGCGGCGAGGTCATTGACGAGCTGAAAGCCCACTTCCGTGTCCCCGTCGCCATCTTGACCGGTACGCCGGGAGATGCCGACGACCAGCCGCCCGTGGTTGGCGTATTCACGAAAGGCGAGCACGGTTTCGACGATGTTCTCGACCGCCTGTGGGCGGTTCACGAAGTGGGACTGACGAAGATCATGGGCGGTAGGGGGCTGCTGGAGGAGCGCTTGAACAAGGTGTTCCTGAACAACCTGGTGCCGACGATCGACGTGTGGATCGGCTACGCGGCCAAAGACCCGGGAAGGACGGAGAGGGCGTTGCTCCGCTATGCGCTCGGCCACCTTGTGGCCGACTTGGAAGGGGACGAAACGCCCTGCTACCCAGAAGAGTTCTACCTCGATCCGCCGCTCAATGCGTCGCTTACGACGGGAAGTTTGCTGAGGAAGAAGCAGGGCGCTGAGGGGAAGCAGGCATCGGATGCTGAGTGGTGCCGCGTAGTGATGACGCCGGCCTGCGACCTTGTGGTGCGCGGTGATGGGCGAAGGAAGGCAGACTCGATCGTGCTCGCTACCGTCGTGCCAGAGGCCGACCTGTATACGTCGTTGAAGGCGAACTTGGGGCGGCAGAGACGCCTCAGACAGAACAACGACGCCAGCCGCTATCACTGGATGCCCCAGTCGAGATCGTTGGATGCTGGCTTCTTGGATTTCGGGCACCTTGAGACCGTTGCCCTGCATGCATGCGAGCAGGAGTACGAGTGTCTCGGGCCTCGCATCGCCCCGAGCTTCATCAAGGACATAGTGTCCCGGTTCTCGGCCTTCTATGCTCGCCAAGGGCAGCCGGCCATAGACGATGGCGCCAAAACGTGAGCCCGACAGCCACCGGGTGTGTGGACGACGAGGGCGCTGCAAGCCCGACGCACGCCTAGGCGCAAGGGCTGGACTTCGTCACGCCGTGCGGCCAAGGTCGCCGCGGGGCACGCCGCAGTCGTCGCTTGACTAAGTACTTACGCCGCACATACGGTCGACACCATGGAAGCCAAAGTTGACGACGCTGGCCGCTTGGTCATCCCTTCGGCCCTTCGCGAGCGGTTGGATCTCACGCCCGGCAGTACGCTGGAGATCTCGGTGAGCGGCGACAGCATGACGCTGCGCAAGCCCGCCGCATCACAGGCGCTCGTCCGTAAGGACGGCACTCTCGTTCGCCACGGGCCGCAGTGCGCAGACCTAGACATCGTTGAGTTCATCCGAAGCGAGAGAGAGGCCCGGCATCGGCACCTCGCGGGCAGCATTGGGTGATGACATCGCCGACGGCTGATCAGCGCCCACCCTTGGACCTTACGCCCGCCGCGACTCCATATGGAAGTAGAGCGCGTGCAGCCGGGTGGGGAATCGGTAGCCGCCGCGCTGTTCCGGGTCCGTATCCAGTGCGCCGAGTTGGCGCATGCGGCGCAGGAAGTTGTCCAATGCGCCGCGCTCCTTGGCGGGTAGCCGCTCGGCGACGGTAGCCGGACGAAAGCGCATGGTTGGCCCCTTGGCGATGGTGCGGAGGATCGAGCGGTAGCGGCCGCTGCGCAGGGCGTTGAAGAGCTGCGGGTCCAAGAGCTTCGAGCCCACCACGTCGGCCGCCGAGTAGATGCCTTGGGTGACCGTCCGACGGTCGATTTCGGGGTCGGGCGCCAAGCGCCAGACCGCGTCGCCGATCTCGTGGGCAAGGACGGGGACCCCGCCCGTGAAGCTGGCTAGAAGGTCAAGCATCTCGTCCGGCACGGTCGCGTTCCGGGATCGGAACGAGCGGTCGTAGAACTCGTGGACTTCGGCATCGGACCACGGCGCCAAGTCGATGAGCTCGAACACTCGAGCGAGCGGTGGCTGCCGGGCGACCATCTCCCGACGGCGCTCCTCAAGGCACACGAACAGCATACAGAGCCGCATGGGCTGCTGGCGCAGGCCAATCTCGTCGACCAAGCTCTTGAGCCAGTGCGCGAAGGACTCGACCGCCGCCAAGCCGTTGATGTCATCCAGTATGAGCAGGATGGCGCGCTGGTCCTCGACTTCTGCCAGCAAGGCGCGGATGGAGGCGATGAAGTCGGCAGGGCTGTCTGAGAGGTCGCGGCTGGAGAGATTCAGTTCCAGCGTCAAGCCGAACAGACCAACCCGCCGTACACGGTCTCCGAACATCCTCATCATGCGCTGGTGCCACGGGCGGTCGATGCTGTCGTTCAGGAGCGACTCGAACGTGCGGCGGACGAAGCCTTCGATGCTCGTCACACCGCCGAGCAGCGCATGGCAGGCTGCCACTCGATCTTCCCGTTCGGAGAGCATCCGCACGATTGCCGCAGCGGAGCTCTTGCCGATGCCGCGTTCGCCGGTGACGAAGCCGATCTTGAACCGTCCGAGCAGGCTCGCACGGACCATCGCGTGCAGGCGTTCGAGTTCCTCGGCACGCCCCACGAAGGACTTCACGGGCGCGATTCGGCCCGGCGTGAAAGGACTGGCGTCTGGATTCACATCGCGTCCCTCACGCTGATCCAGCGAAGCCGCATAGTAGCCCACGGCCATAGCGGCGGCGACGCGGCACAGCTCGGCGGGCCGTTGGGAGAACGCCTACAAGCCGGATCGACGATGTCTCACAAAACGAAACCGCAATGTCTCAACCGACGTGGCGACGCTGGATTACATACATCCCGAAACACCCGTGGCACGGTGGCGGGATGTTCCGCCTGCCGAGCCCGTTCGCGCCGCCGATTCGCCCCGATGCGCCCGTGGGGCGTGGCGGGGCTGTGCTAACGTCCGGCGCAATGGTCGGCGCGCTGCCCAAGCAGACCGCCATGCCACCAGCCGAGCCTCTGCTGGCGTCCTACACGACGACCCCGCCAGGCTCGCCATCCGCCGCGCCGACGGCGTCATCGGCAGCCGCACCGGGCCCAGCGCCGTCTCCACCAGGGGCCTCTCCCAGTCCGACTGCCGCATCCGCTCCCCGCACTTCGGGCACGACGGCGCCGCGCCGTCCGAGCGGTCCTCCCGGCACGCCGCGCCCAGCCCCAGCCGCGCCGCCGACAGCGCCGCCCGCCGGACGCGCAGATCCAGCAGCGCCGGATGCGACTCCGGCGCCTTCCCCGCCGCCGCAGCCAACTCCGCCGCCGCGTACCTCCCCATCGCCGCCGCCAGCTCCTCCTTCGCCTCGTCCAGCTCGCGCTTGCGTTCCCTGCGCTCGTCGGCGACAGTCCCTATCGCCATCGCGGGCTCCTGCGTTCCGGGTTGTGTGTCAAGCGCCAAGAATAGAGCGTCCGCGATGGCTCCACTCCGCACCCGCAGCCAGCGCCGGCCCGTTAGTGGTCACTTACCAGAGAAATTCGTCGTACACCCACAGACGGCTTTGGGCTTGATTCCCATGCACCATCGCGCAAACTCGCGTATCCGCACCCACTCTTGAGGAGTCCCATGGCCAATCCCATCGGCCCAGCCGACGGCCCCGTCGCAGTCACCGGCAGCGCCGGCTACATCGGCTCGCACATCGTGCTGAACCTGGTCCGCCACGGCTACGCCGTGCGGGCCTGCGTCCGCGATGCCGCGAATCTCGCCAATACCGCGCACCTGACGGCGATGAACCACATCGGCCCCGGGTCGGTCGATCTCTACACCTGCGACCTCACCCAGCCTGGCGCCTACGACGAGGCGTTCCGGGACTGCGCGGGGGTCTTCCACGCAGCGGCCGAGATGGGGAACCTCGCCGGCTCGACCCCGCAGAAGGTCTACGACGGCGGACTGACGGCCACGCGGCTGCTGCTCGACTCGCTGATGAAGGCCGGCACGGTCAAGCGGCTGGTGTACACCAGCTCGTTCGCCGCGGTCGGCCACCCGGCGCCCGAAGGCCATGTCTACACGGAGGACTCCTGGGCGGACATGAACCGGGAGCAGCGCCGCGAGGGATCGACGTGGAGCATGGCGACCGTGCCGCACAGTCGCGAAGTGGCCTATGCAATGACCAAGGTGGACACCGAGCGCCATCTCTACGCGGAGGCCGCCGAACACGGCTTCGAGGCCTTCGGCGTGTGTCCCTGCCATGTCATCGGCCCGCTGCTGTCGGCGACGCACCAGCGCCCATGGGCGTGGCAGACCCGCATCGGCGACATGCTCGAAGGCTACGGCCACCCGCGCATGTTCTGGAACATCGTCGACGTTCGGGACGTTGCCGAAGCGCAGCGGCTGATCGCCGAGTGCCCGGACAACGCCAGCGGCGAGCGCTACAACCTGGTCGCCACGGACGAGTCGGGGCTGATCCCGCAGGAGGAGGTGGCGGCGATTCTGCGGCGGCTCTACCCGGGGGTCGGAATCGCCGGCAGCTATCGGCCGGGGCCGACTCGCCGCGGCCCCATCGCAGTGCTTGAGAAGGCCGTCGCCCAGCTCGGCCTGGAGCCGCATAGCGCCGAGGCGGCGATCCGCGACAATGCGGATTCGCTGCTCGCCTGGGGTCTCGTCCAGACTCGGCCCGGGGAGGACAACTGGCAGCGGGACGGCAATGATCTCGGCATCAAGTCCAAGTGGAATCCCCACACCTATCCGGCCATCGACCCCGCATTGCGCGAGCGAATGGAGAAGCAGGCGCAGTAGCCGGTTCGGCCTTGGGGCCTTAAGACTCGCCAGTGTAGAAAGCAGTGGTGCGGGCAGCGGCTGCGCGGGCCGCGTCCGCATCCTCGCCGCTCGCGATGGCCGCGTCTCCCCACGCCTCGCTGCTCCCCTTGAGCAATGCCCGGCCATCCGGGGATGCGGCGAAAGCCGCTTCGTCCAGCTTCGGCTCGTTCGGCGCGGCGAGATAGAGGGCGAGGCCCAGGAAGCCCATTTCCCAACCGACGCCCGTCGCGCCCGGTCCGTACTCGTCCCAATGCGGCGATAGCAGGCTCGTGTGCGTCAGCTCGAGCCGCAGCGGCCCGGATGCATCCTCCGAGATCAGCATCTCGACCCAGCTCACGTCGCCGGCGAACTCCCAAGTGACGGCGAAATGCTCCGGCGGCCGGCAGGCAGTGACGGTGCCGCCGGCGTTGCCTTCCACCTGGTAGCGGCCGCCAAGTTCCAGATCGCCGCTGACCGGCGCGAACCAGCGCGGAATACGCTCGCCGTTGGTGATGGCGTCCCACAGGTCCTCGATGGTCGTCGAATAGCGCCGCGACAGCGTCACCGCGCGAGCGGCCTGGCCGTCGCGTTCGAGCACCGCCACCGAGCGCTCGACGCTGGCCAAGTGTTCTTCAGCATCTAACGCCATGCTTCCGGCCTCGTCGGTCTCATTGCTCCAAGCGTAGCAGAGCTTGGCGCGTCTCGGCCGCAGCGTCGATGTCCCGCCAATCCCAAAGCTGCGGCACTGTTTCCACATCCGCCCACAGCTTGGCTTGATCCGCATAGTGCGGGCTGCCGGGGTGTCCCGATGCGCCGAGCGGCACGATCCAGCGCGAGTTGCGCCAGTCGGATGGATCGTGGATGTAGCGGTTGACGGACATCACCGTGGCGGTGAAGGGAGCGACGACGGAGTACGCACCCGCCAGCGGCGTATCGCCGTCGCCGTGCGTGGCCATCGGCGGCGGATCGAGGAGCGCGGCGCTGTCCGGGAACGCGCCCGAGAGCGGATGCCGCGGCCCCGTGCCGTGAACGGCGCCCCAGGTCCATCGGCGCATGTCGTCGCCGAGCCGCTCGCGAAGGTCGGCGACCGCTTGCGCGAGCGCGGCCTCGATCACCGCCGGCCACGTCTGCCCCGGCCCAAGGCAAGCGGCATCATCCGCCGCCATCGCCTCCACCGCGCGGGCATAGATCATGCCGCCGTGCCCGCCAGCGCCGCGGGCGATTTCGCCGACGGGTGCCAGCACATGCTTCGCCATGGGTCCCAGCGCCGCCTCGATGATCGTTGCGAACAAGCGGTGCCGGACCGCGCTGTAGATCGCTGCCGCCGGCGAGGCCCGATCCATCCGGCAGTCCCACGCCAGCAGCATGTCGCGGGCCTCCCGAACCGCCCCGTCCTTGGGCGCGAGCTCCGCCAATCGACGCACCAGAACGCCCGCCGGAATCGACTCCCGATCCGCATGGATCGACGCCATATCCGCCACCGTGGCCGTTCCCGCCGGAATCTCCGCCAGCCGGGCGGTGATCCGCCGCGCCCGCGAGTCCGGGGCGAAGAAGGTGTTGATGTAGTGCGGGTAGTCGGCGGTGGTCGGGGCGTTGTTGCAGGTGACGACGAAACCGGCCGCCGGACTCCGCGCCTGGGGCATCTCCTCGAACGGAATCTTCCCCTGCCACTCGTGCTCGTCCTCCCACCCCGGCACGGGCGCCCAGGCGTTGGCCATGGAACGGATGGGGATGCGGCCCCGGTAGCGGTAGCCGAACGCGCCGTGGACGTCGGCGTAGACGAAGTTGTTGACCGGCTCCGTCCACTCGCGGAGCGCTTCCTCCGCCTGGTCTGCGGACTTCGCTAGCAGCAACTCGAACAGCGTGTTTGGCCAGGCCGTGCCGCTGCTGGTGCCCGTGTGGCTGAAGGCGATGCCGCGGCCGGCCTCCGGCTCGCCGGCGATGATCGGGCCGTGCCGAGTGCGCACCACGCGCAGCGCCTGCGATTCGCCGCCGCGAACGCGGAGCTGCTCGTTGGCGACTTCCGCCGGGCGCCATTCGTCGCCTGCAGCGTACTCGAGGCGCCCGTCAGCGGTGCGGAGGCGTTCGATGTAGAGGTCCTGGTAGTCGCCGAAACCGTGCGTCATGCCCCAAGCGACATGGTCGTTGTGGCTGAAATGCGGCATCCCCGGCACGCCCGGCAGCGCATAGCCGCTGCAGCGGAATTCCGGACAGGTGATGTGCGTCTGGTAGTAGACGTTGGGCGTATCGAGGGCGCGATGCGAGTCGCCGGCGACCAGCGGCAGACCGGATGCGGTGCGCATCCCGGAGATCGCCCAGGCGTTGCTGCCGCCATCGCCTTCGCCGAGCCAGTGGAGCTCTGCCACGGCGGCGGCCAGTTCATCGAGGCAGTCCAAGTCCGTGCCGCCGTAGGTCTCGCCCGGCGGCACGGATACGAGGCCGGCATCGGGATAGCCGCGGAACAGAGGCGCCGCGCGCTCCGGGCCGAGCGCCAAGGCGAGCCGCGCCCGCCACAGCTTCATCTCGAAGGTGCCCATCAGCATGTTGCGCACCTTGTAGACGGCGATGCAGTGCCACGCTTCCCACGGCTCGGGCCGAGCTTCGACAAGGCGGTACTCGACTGGCAGCGTCGCGCTGGTGGCGATGAACGCATTGACACCGGCCGCATAGGCTTCGAGCATCTCCCGCGCCGCAGCGCTCGAGACGTCGAGGTCCGCCCGCGCCGCCCGCTCGACGCCGAAGGTACGCATCAGGCGATCCTGGCCGACGCCCGCCTCGCCGACGAACTCCGCCCAGCGACCGAGCGCCCGATGCCGGTCGTAGTCCATGTGCCACAGCCGATCCTGCGCGGTCGCGAAGCCCTGCGCGAAGAACGCATCGTGCAGGTTCCCGGCGCGAATATGCGGAATGCCCCACTGATCGCGGACGATCTCCACCGCCTGCCGCAAGCCGGCAGCGCGAACCGTCGATTCGACATCGGGCAGCGCGGCGACCAGATCTTCAGAGGCGAGGCGCATGGCGGACTCTCGATGCGGAAACGGCGAACCCTACCGCAACCGCAATGCCGCAAGTCCGGTATGCTCGGCGTTGTGCGCTTGCGGGCGCCGCAGAATGTCGCAATCGGAGCATCCATGCGACTCATCAGGGCCGATCTGAAGCTCTCGAATCCGGCTCGGGACATCCAGCCGGTGCAAGCCAGTGCCTTGGTGGACACGGGCGCTCTGAATCTGTGCATCCCGCAGCATGTTGCCGTCCAGCTAGGGCTCGCGGAGCTGTTCAGGCGCGAAGTGACGCTCGCGGACGGCAGCACGCGGCTCGTTCCCTACGTCGGCCCGGTAACCGTCGAGTTCGAGAACCGAGGCTGCGTGACCGGCGCACTCGTGCTCGGCGACGAAGTGCTGCTCGGCGCCGTGCCGATGGAGGACATGGATGTGGTGGTGTCTCCGGCAACGCAGGCGCTCACCGTCAATCCTGCCAATCCGAACATCGCCCGGGCAATCGTGAAAGCCGCGCACTGCGGGCCGCCGGCCCTAGGCGCGTCCTGATTGCAGGTTGCTATGCTCCCGCGCCGAACCTAGCCGCCGTCAGACGTATCCATGCCCGAACTCCACCCCGCATCGCTATCCGCCGCCGAGCAGCGCATCCTCAAGCGCGACGGCTTCGTCGTCCTCAAGCAGGCCGTGCCGCGACAGGCGACGGCGCGCGCCAAGGCGCTGATCGATCAGGACCCGACGCGGATCGTCTACGGCAACAACCCCGCCATCAACGGCCTCTACACCGAATCGGTGCTGCGCGAACTGATGCTGACGGAAATGGGGCCGCACACCGCCCCGGTGAACGCCCAAGTCGCCGTCACGCTGCCGAACCAATCGGACGCGGTGGTGCGCGGCAAGGCGACCTCCGGGGCCGCGCCGGGGGCGCATGTGGACGGCGGCTGGGCCGGGCTCTGCCCGCTCAAGCGCAGCGAGATTCTCGCCCGGGGCGAGACGCTTGAGACGTGGGGTTGGCACGAGGACCCGAAGTGGAAGGGGCCTGCCGGCGGCGCGCCGCTTTGGCAGGACCGCGAGCGCACGGTGGCGATCGGCAGCTACACGGCGCTGGTCGCCGTGTGCCTGAACGACCAGCGAGAGCCTGGCAAGGGGCAATTCTCCGTGCGGCGGGGCGCCCACGACGCGGTCGAAGCCTTCTTCCGAATGCAGCGCGACCAGGGCGACCCGATCGGCGGCGGCGGCCCGAACTGGCCGCGCCTGCAGGCGATGGGCGAGGACCGCGCCTTCGCCGGCATCATGCCGCCGAAGATGGTGGCGAGCTACCCGGATACCCGCTTCGAGCACGAACGCTGGCCGTGGCCGGAACTGACGCCCGTGCTCATGGAAGAGGGCGACGCCGCCATCGCACTGCACGCCCTGCCGCATACGGCGACGCCGAACCTCAGCGACGACCCGCGCATGAACGTCTTCTTCCGCATCCGTCGCGCCCGCCCCGAGAACCCCTACGAGGGCGACGAGATCGTCGGCTGGGGTGTCTCGGACCATCCGGACCGAGCGCTCGACTGCGAGTTTCTGGACTACCCGGCGGGGTACGACCCGTTCAAGACCTCGGTGGAACGGATGTGCGACCACTGGTCGGAGTGGAACTTCGCGGCCCGTTAGCCAACGCGATCGCCGCCTGCATTCCATCGGCCGCCAGCCGACCGCAGCATGATGACCGTCCTCAAGAACGCCGCCCGCGAACTTGGCTACGTGCTGCGCCAGCCATCGGTCAGCCGGTATGTCGACGCGGCGGACATCGGCATCGCCCCGCGGTGTTAACGTGCCCCGCCATGGCGGGCTTGCGCGTATTGCTGGTGGAGGACCACCGCGAACTGGCGGAGACCACGGGCGCGTACCTAGAGTCCTGCGGCCACGAAGTGGACTACGCGGCGAGCGGCCTGGTGGCGCTGCATCTGGCGGTCGCCAACGAATACGACGTCATGGTGCTGGACGTCATGCTGCCGGGGCCGGACGGCATGGAGGTCTGCCAGCGGCTGCGGCGCGACGCGCGGCTGGCGACGCCGATCATCATGCTGACCGCGCGGGACCAACTCGAAGACAAGCTCGCCGGCTTCGACGCCGGCGCGGACGACTACCTCGTCAAGCCCTTCGACCTGCCGGAACTGGTGGCAAGGGTGGAAGCGCTGGCGCGCCGCGGCCACGGCGGCGCGGCGCGCTACCAAATCGGCGAGCTCGCGCTGGACGCGGAGGCCATGCGGGTAACGCGGGCCGGGCAGCCCGTGGCGCTCTCGAAGTCCGCCTTCACCATCCTGGCGCTCCTGATGCGCGAATCGCCCCGCGTGGTGTCGCGGCGGGAACTGGAACGCGAACTCTGGGGCGACGATCCGCCGGACAGCGATGCCCTGCGCAGCCACCTCTACAACCTGCGCCGCGCGGTGGACCGGCCGTTCGGAACGGGGATGGTCCGCACGGTCACGGGGATGGGGTATTGCATTCGCGGGGCGGAGGACGCCGAGAACTGAGCGACCGGGTGCATTGCTGAGGCCCGCCCGGCGCCAGTGGCAGCATTGGCGCGAAGAATACACGTATAGCGACGAAGTCAGCGCACAGCGCTTCGCCCTCAAAGCAGCTGGCTGCATCCTCTATGGCCAATGCGCCGCCGCCGCAGGTCCTGGCGGAACCACATGATCGTCAGCGGCACCGTGCCGCCATCCAAGCTCGACGTCAGTACAAGGCGACAGGTCGGCGCGTTCCTACAGCAGCTCCACCACCTTCTGGGACGGCCGGCCGAGGACTGCCCGGCCGCCGCACACGGCGATGGGGCGCTGCATCAGGCGCGGATGCTCGACGAGCAGCTTCACCACGGCGTCGGGCGTGGTGAAGTCCGCCGGGTTCAGGCCCAAGTCCTTGAAATGCTTGTCCTTGCGGACGAGGTTGGCGGGCGGCACATCGACCATGGCGACGATCTCTCGGAGCCCGTCCTCGTCCAAGGGGGTCTTGAGGTATTGAATGACATCGAACTCGACGTCTCGCTCGCGCAGGATGGCCAGCGCGCCGCGGGATTGGCCTCAGCCAGGGTTGTGATAGAGCGTGAGACGGTCCATGGGAAGCTCCGCGAATAGCCGTTCGCGAGGGAGTATAGACGCAGTCCTAGCGTAAGATGGACGGCTATGGGAATTCGAAGGCGCTGGCTTGGTGGGAGCGTTGCTTTGGCTCTCGGGATGACCCTCGGCGCTGCGGCTGGGGCGGCAACGCCGGCCAGAATCATCTACGAGACGGACATGACGTTCGACGTCGACGACGTCGGTGCACTGGCCGTGCTGCACGCCTTGGCAGACCAAGGCGAGGCCGAGCTGCTGGCCGTCTCCTTCAACGAGGTCCACCCAAGCGGTGCCGCGGCCATCGCCGCGATCAACGCCTGGTACGGTCGCAGCGTGCCCATCGGCGTCTACAAGGGCGACCTCAAGAGCCCCGACGCATCCCGGTATCTGCCCCATGTGGCGCAGTTTCCGCACGTCCAGCGCGGGGAACCGCCGAGCGCTCTGGACGTGTACCGCACCGTGCTTGGCGCCGAGGCGGACGGCGCGGTCACCATCGCCAGCGTCGGTTTCCTCAACAATCTGGCGGACCTGCTCCGCGCCGACCGCGACTTGGTCGAACGCAAGGTGCGCGAGCTGGTGCTTATGGGCGGCCGCAACAGGGACGGCTTCAACTTCGTTCGCCACGGCTTGGTGGACGAGACGCAGTTCGTCTTGGAGCACTGGCCGACGCCGGTGGTCGTCTCGGACTTCGGCGGCAGCGTGCATACCGGCATCCCGTTGGCCGAAACCCCCGCCGGGAATCCGGTCCGCGAAGCCTACTTCCGCTGGTTCAGCGGCCGCTATCGCGGTCGCTCAAGCTGGGACCAGATCGCGGTCCTCTATGCGGTGCGCGGTGCCGCTGCCGACTTCAACGTAGTCACCGACGGCGAAGGCAGCCTGCCGAACGACTACGTCTGGCAGCTCCGCGAAGGCTGGCGGACGTACATCGAACCCACGAAGGCGACGCCCTACTACGTGGAGCTGATCGATGCGTTGATGGTCGCGCCGCCGCGGCGCTGAGCGAAGGTGCGGTGCGTGGATCCGGCAAGGCGCACGCTACAGGAGATCTGTCGCACACCCGTAGCCCCCCGCCACTACGAGACTGTCGCGCCTATTTCGCCTAAGATTCGCGCCCCGCTCGTTCCCGGTCGTACAGCCACAGATGGCGGAAACCACACTCGAAAGACCGACGCTCGTCGTCGTCGGCAGCGCGCTGCTGGTCGGCAGCGCGCTGGCGCTGCTCGCTACCTGGGCGCTCGGCATCGACGCCGTGGAGAGCAACGGGGCGCGCGTCTTCTTCGTGATGCTGTGGGGCTATTTCGGCTGGGCCGCCTACCGGGGCGGCGGCTGGGTGCGCGTCGCCATCGTGGCGGTGTTCGGGGTCTCTATCTGGGGGGCGATCAACGGGCCGTCGCTGGCCGGGATGCTCACCCCCATGCCACCTGGGGAGCTGCTCGCCAAGGGTTTCGCGCTGATCGCGCTGGTGCTGCTCTGCCTGCCCGCGGCGCACGCGTTCTTCGCGGCCGTTGCGAAGCAGGAACGCGCCGAGCGCTAGCGCATTCTCTACCTGCCGTCGAGCGCCAGCAGGGCATGGCTGGGAGACCTACCGCCCGGTGCCCTCGCGGCGACCCGCCTGAACCCCATCGTCTGGCCCGCGCAACAGCCGACCGATAGTCGGCCGCCACCGCGCCAAGCAAGCGATCGCCTACTTCTCCGAGAGTTGCAGCAGCACGCCGTGGGTGGACTTCGGGTGTACGAACACCTGCGGCCCGCCCTCGCCGATCAGCCGGGCGCCGCCAGCCTTCAAGGTTTCGCAGGCGTCGGCCAGACTCTCCACCGCGAAGGCGACGGTGTGGATGCCCTCGCCGCGCTTGTCCAGCGCTTGGCCGACGGCGGAGTTGGGGTCGGTGGGCGCCACCACCTCGATGAAGCCGCCGCCGGGCAGGTTGAAGAACGCCTGCTTGATGCCGAGGGCGTCGCTCTCGTCGGTGCGATCAAGGGTCAAGCCGAGCGCGCTGTAGGTGGCGATGCCTTGGTCGATGTCGCCGACGCGCACCACGAGATGATCGAATGCGGACAATGCCATTGTGCCTCTCTCCTTTGTTCGATGGGCTTAGGTAGCGGGAGCAGCCAAGCTCCCTAAGTCGAAGGCGCACGATGATATGGTACGCGCCGGGCGAAGGGAAACGCGGCGCCTGGTGCCGTGGCGGGAGGTAGCCGAATGAGTGACGACAGAGGCCTCACGAATCACGAGATCACCATCGCGCTGGCCGGCGGCGCAGTGCTCGGCCCGTTCCGAGCGACTTGGAGCACGGAGATCGTCAGCGATGTGCGCGAACTCACCAAGGACTACGACGCCTTCCTGCAGGGCGGCAAGCAAACGCGGTTCAAGTACCACCTGCATGATCCCGCGAAGCACCTCTCGCACTCGCTGCTGCTGAACTTCGAGCAGGTCACGGCCATCTACGACCGCGTTGTGCTGCACGAACACCCCTGAGGAGCGCGTCGCATGTGTCGCAACATCAAGCCCTTGTTCAACTTCGAGCCGCCCGCATCCGACGACGAGGTGCATGAGGCGGCGCTGCAGTTCGTGCGCAAGATCTCGGGCTACCCCAAGCCCTCCGCCGCCAACCAAGCCGCCTTCGAGGAAGCCGTCGCCAGCATCGCCGCCGCTTCGCGCAGCTTGCTCGATGGCCTCACCACCAACGCTGCGCCGAAGAATCGGGACCAGGAAGCCGCCAAGCGCCGCGCCCGGTTCGAGCGGCGGCAGAGGCCCGTCGCCGCCATTGCTTAAGCCGCGCCTTTCCGAGACAAGCAAGCCAAGGAGAACGTCAGACACCATGGACCCCGTTCGCATCGGCCTGATCGGCTGCGGCACGATCAGCCCGGCGTACCTGCGCGCCGCCGCCACCTTCGACATCCTTGAGTTCGCCGGCTGCGCGGACCTCAACCCGGAAGCCGCCAAGAAGACCGAGGCGAAGTTCGACGTGCCGGCCATGTCGGTGGACGAGCTGCTCGCGAGCGACGACGTGGAGGTGATCCTCAACCTCACCATCCCCAAGGCCCATGGGAAGGTGAATCTGGCCGCCATCGAAGCCGGCAAGCACACCTACTGCGAGAAGCCGTTCGGCCTCGACGTGGCCGAAGGCCAGCGCGTACTCGCCGCCGCCGAGGCCGCCGGGCTGCGTGTCGGCTGCGCCCCGGACACCTTCCTCGGCGGCGGCCATCAGACCGTGCGCGGCCTGATCGACGATGGCGCGGTGGGCACCCCGGTAGCGGGCACCGCGTTCATGATGAGCCCCGGCGTGGAAGCCTGGCACCCGAACCCGGACTTCTACTACCAGCCGGGCGGCGGGCCACTGTTCGACATGGGGCCTTACTACCTGACCGCCTTGGTTCATGCGCTCGGCCCCGTGCGCCGCGTCGCCGCCATCACCACCAAGGGCCGCGCCACGCGCTTGATCGGCTCCAAGCCGTTCAAGGGCCAGACCATCGAAGTCAACGTGGACACCCACGCCGCCGGCACCTTGGAGTTCCACACCGGCTGCGTGGTGACCGTGGTCATGAGCTTCGATGTGCGCCTGCACTCCAACCGCTTCATCGAGATCCACGGCACGGATGCGAGCCTCTCGGCCCCGGATCCCAACGGCTTCGGCGGCAAGGTGCGCGTCTCGGCCAAGCGCGAGTGGGAGGAGCGCGAACTGACCCACGGCTACACGAAGAACATGCGCAGCATCGGCCTCGCCGACATGTGCGTCGGCATCCGCACCGGCCGTGCGCATCGCTGCAACGGCGAGCTGGCGCAGCATGTGCTGGAGGTGATGGCGGCGTTCGGAGAGTCCTCGGCGGCAGGTCGGCATGTGCTGATCGAGAGCCGGCCGGAGCGTCCGGCGCCGCTGCCGACGGGTCTCGAACACGGCGCTTTGGACGACTGACGCGGTGGCCGACTACCGACGCCCGAGCGTGGCGTTCGAGATGCCGGACCTCGCGCTGCCCGGCGAGCCGCTCTCCGCCCGGGAGATCGACTTCTTCGTCGCCAACGGCTTCCTCGTCAAGCGCGGGATGTTGCGGCGCGAGGATCTCGGCCCGGCGATGAAGCGCGTCTGGGCGTATCTCGCGGACAACGTGCCGATGGCAGATGGCTTCGATCCGCCGACGCAGGCGGACCCGGCCAGCTGGCGCGATCCGGGCTGGGCGAAGATGCCTGCCGCCGATACGGTCGGCTTCTACGAGGGTCGCCAGCGCAACGTCCACGCCCGCGACACGGTGAAGCTGCACGACCTCGGCAGCGCGGACTTCGTGGTGGACCTGGTGCCAAACAACCCGAAGGTGCGCGAAGTGGCGAAACTGCTGCTCGGCGACGACCTGCGCCCAAGCACACGCACGCGCGGCGTCTACGCGCTGTTCCCGACTACCGTGCCTCCCGGTGCCGATGGGCAGGCCCGTCGCCGCGCCACGGCCCTCGGCCCGCACACCGACCGGGTCTGCCAGCAGCTCAACGTCTGCGCCTATCTGGACGACGTCCCGCCGCGCAACGGCGGCTTCACGCTCTACCCCGGCAGCCACAAGACGATGTTCCGGGCACATCGCTGCGCCGCCAACTGGTCGCCGCTGCCGAGCTTCCGCGACGCCGTGCGCAGCGTGGTGCGCGACATCGTGCCGCTGGAACTGCCGGGTGCCGCAGGCGACGTCATCTTCTGGCACGGCCGCACGGTGCATTCGGCCGGCATCCACACCGGCGAGCGCATCCGCTGGGCGGTGTTCGGCGACTTCACCTTGGACGCGCCGACCCTCACCCCGGACGAGCACCGCGAACTCGGCCAGTACGAGTGGTTCAAGGACACGGAACTCCTGCGCGACGACGCCCCGGCAACCGGCGACATGTGGCGCGACTGGCGCCTAGGGCGGACTCGCTAGACGGCGCGCTCTCAACATGTCGCCAGACGGGCGAGGGCCAACTCGATGAGACGGTCGTCGAATATCCGCAGTTTCGCCAGTTCGCGTGCCAGCGGCTCGGGCGTTCCGCGGCGCACTGCCCATGCACAGACGTCAATGCCTCGCGCCAGCCAGAACACGGGACCGCGCTCGCCATCGGGTTCCCGGGTGCCGGCGATCCGGCCCTCGTCGTCGAACCGAAACAGCGTCTGCATGTGCAACTGCGACGTGGCCATCCGATCTCCTAAGACGAGGGAAGCACGCTTGGGTAAAGGCCCCGCGCTGGTCACGCGTTGTGCTCCTCCAGCCAATACCGCAGCGGCACATCCTCAGGCTCCGGGGACGAGTAGCCGTGGCCGTCGCGGCTGGCGCCGAGGAGTTGGCGGCGGATCGGGTCCTCGCAGTCCGGGTAGTCCTCGATCCGGAGGTTGTCGCGCGGGCGCAGCCAGCGGTAGCTGTAGCCGTAGAAGATCGCCTTGCGGGTGATGTCGGAAGTGTTCGGGCTCGGCGCGTGCCAGAGGCGCCGGTCGAAGAGCACGGCCGTGCCCGGTTCGGCGCAGATGGGCATGGCCTCCGGCGGGTTCCCGGACTCCGGCAGCGGCAGGCGGTTCTGCAGGTGGCTGCCGGGGACGACGCAGAAGTTGCCGCGGCCGGGTACGGAGACGTCGCTCAGGAAATAGCCCACCTTCACCGACAGCCGCGGGCGCGGATCGGTCTCCATCTCCACGTTCACGCGGCCGCTGTCCTGATGCCAGCCGAGCCGCTCCGGCACGGTCATTTCGGGCGCGAGCGGCGGCGTGATGTCGACATGCGAAAGATAAAGCTGGATGTGCCAGCCCAGAATGCCGAACACCTTGGGGAAGGTGGTGGGCCAGTCCATCAGGTCCATGAACATGGGATCGACGCGCAGGAAGTCGCGCAGATGCAGGCGCCCGTTCGCCTCCGCCTGGCCCGCCCGCTCGCGGCCAAGGTCATCCACCAGCGCCGTGAGCGCCGCCACCTCGCCCGCCGAGAGAGCGTCTGGCAGGAGAAGGTAGCCATCGCGCTCGAACGCTTGCCGTTCGGCGTCCGTGAGGCGGTGTGCAAGGCAGGAAGCGTCCAAAAGTGGGTCCGTTCTTGTGCATCTCGACCACGCGATGCAGGCGGCACCAGTATAGAAGCGCGCGCTGCCGATCGCGTCGGTGGTATGTTGCCGGTCCCGACCTTGAGGAATAACCACGCCAGATGCCCCGCGCTCCCGTCAATCCGGTGCTGTTGCGTTGGGCGCGCGAGCGCGCCGGTCGGACACACGAGGAACTCCGCAAGCGATTTGCGAAGCTGCCCGAGTGGGAAGCGGGCGAGCTGCAACCCACGCTGAAGCAGGTCGAGATGGTTGCGACGGCGCTGCACGTTCCGGTCGGCTACCTCTTCATGCGCGAGCCGCCGGTCGAGTCCATCCCGATCCCGGACTTCCGCACCATCGCCGGTCGCCCGGTCGCCCATCCGAGCCCAGACCTCCTCGACACCATCCGCATGTGTCAAGAGCGGCAGAGCTGGTACCGCTACCACGCCAGAGTCGAGGGAGCGGATGAGTGCAGCTTCGTGGGCGGTGCCACCATCGCGACGCCGCCGGAGACCGCGGCCTTGCAGATGCGGGAGGCGCTCGGCACTACGGCCCGGTCGCGCCCTACGTGGGGAGATGCGTTGCGACAGTACATCCGCAATGCGGAGGCTGCGGGCGTGCTAGTCATGGTCAGCGGGATCGTCGCGAGCAATACCCATCGCCGGCTGAAGCCGGAAGAGTTCAGGGGATTCGCCCTGAGCGACCGGCTTGCGCCGCTCGTGTTCATCAATGGCGCGGATACGAAGTCGGCGCAGATGTTCACGCTGGCGCACGAACTGGCACACCTGTGGCTGGGGGCTACCGCGCTCTCGGACTGCGAGGCTGCGCCGGCGCCCCGCATTCGGCGCGAGGAAGCTTGGTGCAATGCCACTGCCGCCGAGTTCTTGGTTCCCCTGGCAGAGCTGCGCAGCGAACTGGACCCAAGCGAGGACCTTGCGGATGCGCTCAAGCGGCTGACCCGCATCTTCAAGGTGAGCACGCTGGTCATGCTGCGACGGCTGCTGGATGCCGAGTGGCTGCAGCGAGCCGCTTTCGAAGCGGCGTGGGCGGCGGAAAACGCTCGCCTCCGCACACTCGCTGCGCGTAGCGGCGACGGCGGGAGCTTCTACCGCACATCCGCCGTACGAGTGGGTCGCCGATTCGCTCGAGCGCTCGTGGTCAGCACTGTGGAAGGGAACACGCTGTACCGGGACGCCTTCCGCATGCTAGGCATGCGGAGGACGGAGAGCTTCATGCGCCTCGGACGAGAGCTGGGGGTGCTGCCATGACGCGTTATCTGCTGGATGCCAACGTCTTCATCCAGGCAAAGAACCTCCACTACGGCTTCGACTTCTGCCCTGCTTTCTGGGATTGGCTGGCTGCAAGCAACGAAGCCGGGACTGTGGCCAGTATCCAGCAGGTCGCCGACGAGCTGCTGGCGGGAGACGACGAGTTGACCGGATGGGTTAGGCAACGCGGCGACAGGTTCTTCCTAGCTGCGGACAGCAGGGTCGCCGATGCCCTAGCGCAAGTCAGTGCTTGGGCGGGTGCCGGGAACTTCGACCCGGCCGCCGTCTCCGTCTTCCTGCAGATCGCGGACTACTGGCTTGTCGCGCACGCGCTCGCTCACGACTGCACTGTCGTGACGCACGAAGTAGCTGCCGATACAGTCAAGAAGATCAAGATCCCGAATGCCTGCCTCGAACTCGGCCTACGGTGCATGTCCACATACGAAATGCTGAGGCGAGAGCGGGCGCGGTTCGTTCTGGGCTAGGCATCCATCGTCACGGGTGCAGGGCAGGCTCCGTTGCGGAGTAACATCCGACACGCCTGTATTACCAGGCCCGGTTGATCGCTTTGGCATGGAGGAGACGACGCAATGGCAGAACTGACGGGACGGGTCGCGTTGGTCACGGGGGCCGGACGCCTGCGCGGCATTGGCCGGGCGGCGGCGGTGGCGCTGGCGCGACTGGGGGCCGATGTGGCGGTAAGTGGCACGGGGCGCGATCCCGCGACCTTCCCGGACGACGAGAAGGCGGTCGGCTGGAAGGACGTGGACAGCGTGGCCGAGCAGATTCGCGCGGAAGGCCGGCGGGCGCTGCCGCTTCGCTTCGACGTTGCGGACCGCACGGCCACGGAGGCGGCGGTGGATCGCATCGTCGCCGAGCTCGGCCGCATCGACATTCTGATCAACAACGCCGCGGTGGCGCGGGGCGCGGATCGGGTGCCGGTGCCGGATCTCGATGCGGAGCTGTTCCAGCGCGTGGTGGATGTAAAGGTGCGCGGCACGTTCCTCTGCACGCAGGCCGTCATCCGCCGCATCTACGCGCAGGGCGAGGGCGGCAAGATCGTCAACGTCGCGTCGGTGGCCGGCAAGCGCGGCAGCGCCAATACGCTCGCCTACAACGCCGCCAACTTCGCCATGATCGGCATGACGCAGTCCATGGCGCGGGAGTTCGGCCCGCACGGAGTGAACGTCAACTGCGTCTGCCCAGGCGCCGTGGACACCTCGCGGATGGACGACGTGCGGCCCGACGACCGGCCGCGGCGCGAGCGTCCGGGCGACCCGGTGAGCCGCTGGGGCAGCGACGACGAAGTGGGCGAGTTCATCGCCTATCTGTGTACCGAAGCCGCATCTTGGATTCACGGCCAGTCCATCAACCAGGACGGCGGCGCGGTGATGGAGCACTGAGGCGCCAGCGCACCATGCGAACATGCAACCGGGATGTTCGGGAGAGCCTGACAAGATGAAGGCGCGCCGCTACGTTGTCGGCCTTGTCGCAGCGGGCTTGGCAGCGATTTGCCTGGCGCCAGCACCTGTCGCGCACGCTGCGAACGACCGGGATGCGCGTCCGCTGTCCGCCTTTTTCGGGTTGGACAACGCCTTGCCGTTACGGGCGAATCGCCTCTGCCTGGGCGCATCCGGGAAGGACGGCATGCCGGTCGTGCTGTCGCATACGGTGGACCCGGAATCCCTGCAGCCGGAGGACTTCCGGGTCGTCACGCGGTCTGGGATTGAACGCACGCCCATCTGCGCAACGCTCAGACCGGCCCGCGACGCAGGCGAACTCAGGACCGTGCTCCTCATCGGTACGTTCGGCGACGCCGCGGACGATCCGCCGGTGAAAGTGCTCGTTGCGGGCGACCTGTTCTCGGATGGGGCGACGGGGGAGCGGGTGAACTTTCGTGGCACGTGGAGCCATGTCACGCCGCTGGATGCGGGGCCCTCTCTCGTGCTGGCGGAAGCCTTACCCGATGCCGGGCGGTCTGGCTGTCCGACCGGCACTCAGCAGGTGGTCCGGGCGACCTGGGCCGGTGGAGTGCGACCGCCTGACGGCGACGATGCTGGCGACGCGGAGCGCACGCTCTATCGCGTAACGGTGGAGCGCACGGACGGCTCGCGTGACGAGATCGTTCCGACCGCGCTCGCGGACCTGGGAGACCGGGACAACAACCACCTTCTTTGCCTCGACACGCCCGCGCCGGCGGTATTGGTCAGCTTTCCGGCCGGTCGCTTGGTCGACCCCAATCAGGACCGGAACCCCGACACGCACGTTGCGGTCACCAGGTCGGTCGAGGACAAATCCCCTGGGCAGTGAAGCTGACGCGCGTCGTTGAACGGCGTCGGATTCAGCGGGGCAGCGTCACCGGAGGATCAGCAGGTGGATGCGCCACGGTCGGAGTCGTTGCGGTCGAATCACCGACTCTGGCCCGCGGTGTGGCACAAGCCGCACTCATTCCGGGGTCCAAGCCGCTACCATCGCCTGCGGTACCTATGCGCCGAGGGTCGCGCGCCGCGGCATGCTCTTCGACACCCGCCTTTGGCAGTTCACGCGCGGCGTACGCCTGCGCATCGCGGCGACCGTGGCGTTGGGCATCGTCTCGTCCCTCGTCGGGATCGGCCGGCTGGGGCTGCTCGGCTGGCTTCTCGCGCGCGTCTTCGCCGGCGCGACGTTCGCGGACCTGATCGTCCCGCTGGCCGCGGTGGCGGCGGTGATGGTGCTGCGCGGCTGGATCGAGCACACCCGGGCGATGGTCGCGCACCGCACCGCCATCCGCGTGCAGTTGGCGCTGCGCAAGCGGCTTTACGCCAAGGTGGTGGCGCTCGGCCCGGCGCATTTCGGCCTGGAGCGGACCGGGGCCGTGATGATCTCGATGATCGACGGGGTCGAGCAGCTCGAGACCTACTTCGGCCAGTACCTGCCGCAACTGCTGATCGCCGCGATCACGCCGCTCGTCGTCTTCGCGCTGCTGGCGTTCTACGACCTGCCGGTAGCTGCGCTGATGTTCGGCTTCGCGATATTCACTCTGTTCGCGCCGGTTTCGTTCCAGCGCGTCGAGGCGAAGAGCAGCATGCGGCGTTCCCGTGCCTACCGCGCCTTCGCCGCGGAGTTCCTCGACGCGATCCAGGGCCTTGCGACGCTCAAGGCCTTCGGCCAGAGCGCTGCGCGCGGGCGGCTGCTGGCGGAACGGGCGCACGAGGTGTTCAGAAGCACGATGTGGGTGCTCGCGACGAACGCGGCCAACCGCGGCATCACCGACTTGGGCGTCGCGGTGGGCACGGCGGCCGTGCTTGCGCTAGGCGCCTGGCGGGTCGCCGACGGGCAGATGAGCATCGAGCTGCTGCTCGTCGTGCTGATGATGGGCATCGAGGTGTTCCGGCCGCAGCGCGACCTTCGGGCGCTGCTGCACAACGGCATGATGAGCCGGGCTGCGGCGGACGACATCTTCGCGCTGCTCGATGCGCGGCCGAGGGTCGAGCCGCCGTCGACGCCGGTCGCCACGGACGGCCCGATCACGCCGGTCGTTGAGTTCGAGGAGGTCTCGTTCGCATATCCCGGCGGACGGCGCCCCGCGCACCGCGGCCTCTCGTTCCGCGTCGACGCCGGGGAGCGGGTAGGCTTCGTCGGCGAGAGCGGCGCCGGGAAGTCCACCATCGTGCGCCTGCTGCTGCGCTTCTACGACCCCGACGGCGGCGTCGTTCGCATCGGCGGGCACGATTTGCGCGACCTCGGCGCCGACGACGTCTATCCCAACGTCGCGGTGGTGAATCAGGACACCTACCTTTTCCACGGCACCGTCTTGGAGAACCTGCATTTCGGCAAGCCCGATGCGACCGCCGAGGAAATCGAGGCCGCCGCCCGCGCCGCCAACGCCCACGAGTTCATCGCCCGCCTGCCGCAGGGCTACGCCACGGTCATCGGCGAGCGCGGCATCAAGCTCTCCGGCGGCCAGCGCCAGCGCCTCGCCATCGCCCGCGCCCTGCTGCGCGACGCGCCGATCCTGATCCTCGACGAGGCGCTCTCTTCAGTGGACGCGGAGAACGAGGCGGTGATCCAGTCTGCGCTGGACCGGCTCATGCAGGGCCGCACGACGCTGATCTTCGCGCACCGGCTGTCGAGCGTGATCGGCGCGGACCGCATTCTGGTGCTGGAGCAGGGCGCCATCGTCGAGGCCGGCGACCACGCCTCGCTGATGCGGGCGCGCGGCGCGTACTACCGGCTCATGGAAGCCCAGGCCGACGAGGGCAGGGAGGTCGGTCCGTCTGTGGTTTCGGCCGATGGTCGCGGGACGGCGCGGGAGGTCCCGCTGGAGGATGTGCTGGTGGACGACGCCCGCGCCCACAGCGAACCCACCGATGCGATCCTGCGCGCCGAGGGCATGGGCTGGACCGGCGTCTTCCGCGAACTGCTGCGCCACGTCGTGCCGTGGAAGGCGAAGTTCTCGATCGTCCTAGCCTTGGGGATTGCCAGAGTGGCGTCGCTGATCGGCGTCGGCGCGGCCAGCGCCCTCGCCGTCGCCGCGGTGAAGCGCGGCGAGCCCTTCACGCCGTACCTGGCTGTCCTCGCGGTCATCGCGCCCTTGAGCGGCGTGCTGCATTGGCTGGAGTCGTGGTTCGCGCACGACATGGCGTTTCGCATGCTCGCGGAGATGCGCATCGCCTTGTACAACAAGCTCGAGCGGCTGGCGCCGGCGTACCTCGTCCGGCGGCGAACGGGCGACCTGGTGGGCATGGCGACGCACGATGTCGAACTCGTGGAGTACTTCTTCGCGCACACCGTTGCACCGTTCCTGGTCGCCGTGCTGGTGCCGGCGACCGTGGTCGGCACGCTCGCGTGGTTCGGCTGGCCGTTGGCGCTGGCGCTCGCGCCGTTCCTGGCCGTGGTGGCGATCAGCCCGGTGCTGGCCCGGCGACGCATCGACGTGCTGGGCTCGCGAGCGCGGGAGGCATTCGGCGACATGAACGCCCACGCGGTGGATACGATCCAGGGGCTGCCGGAGATACTCGCGTTCCAACGCGCGAAGGCTCGCGGCGCGGAGTTCGTCACGCGCATCGAACGGCATACGAAGCTGCGGCTGCCGTTCTACGCGGACCTCACGAGGCAGACGGCGATCTTGGAGGCCGTCACCGGCCTCGGCGGCCTCGTGGTAGTGGCGACGGGCGCGCATCTGGTCGGCACCGGCGCGCTGGACTCGGCGATCCTGCCGATGCTGACGCTACTGGCCATGGCGGCGTTCCTGCCCGTGTCCGAGATCGCCCACATCGGCAGACAGCTCGCCGACACCCTCGGCGCGACGCGGCGGCTGTACGCGGTACACAACGAGGTCGAGGCGGTGGCGGATGGACCTGGCGCGGGTGCGCCGTCGCATCCCGGCGGAGCTGCCATCGAGGTCCACGATGCGCGCTTCTCCTACCTCGGCAACAGTCGCCTAGCGCTCGACGGGGCGAGCTTCAGCGTCCCGGCGGGCAAGACGCTGGCCTTGGTCGGCCCCTCGGGCGCCGGCAAGACCACCGTCGCGCACCTGTTGATGCGGTTCTGGGACCCGGACTCGGGCGGCATCCGCTTCGATGGCCGAGACATCCGCGACTACCGGCTCGACGAACTGCGCGACCGGGTGGCGCTGGTCACCCAGGACACGTACCTGTTCAACGAGACGCTGCGCGCCAACATCCTCATCGCCAAGCCAGATGCGACTGCCGACGAACTGGGCGAGGCCGTGCGCCGGGCGTCCCTAGGCGCGTTCGTGGAAGCCCTGCCGGACGGCTTGGAGACCCGCGTCGGCGAGCGCGGCGTCCGGCTCTCTGGCGGCCAGCGCCAGCGCGTCGCCATCGCCCGGGCGTTCCTGAAGGATGCGCAGGTGCTCATCCTCGACGAAGCGACCTCGCATCTGGACGCCGTGAACGAACAGGCCGTGCGCCACGCGCTCGAAGAGCTGATGGCCGACCGCACGACCATCGTGATCGCCCACCGGCTCTCCACGGTGCGCAACGCCGACCGGATCGTCGTGCTCGACGCCGGCCGCACAATGGAAGCCGGCAGCCACGACGAGCTGCTCGCCCGCGGCGGCCTCTACAGCCGCCTCGCCGGGGGTGTACGACACATCTCTGGTAGACGATCTCCACGCGTTCACGCGGCGAGGCGCAGGCGTTGCTCCCAGTAGTCCTCGAACCAGCCGCTGAGCCGCGCGCAGCGCACCCAGATCACGGGGTTCGCGCCATCGACGGTCCAGCGCATGCCGGTGCATTTCAGGCGCCGCCCGACGACCGTCTTGCACGCCGCCTCGACGCGCCCCGAGCCGATGGGAAGCCCGCGCGCGAGGTACTCGTCGTAGCGCATCCGCCCGCGCCGCTCGGCGATGTACCGGGCCGCCCTGGCGCTCTCCTCGCCGCCGGCCCGGCGCAGCGCCGCCAGCACCCTGTCGATGTCGCCGGCCTTGAGCCAGCGGCACAGGCTCGTCGCCCAGCGCTTCGCGAGGTCCGTGCCGGGGCCGTAGCGGGCGTTCGCCGCCGCCCACGCGTACTCCGCCGCGTGGAAGTAGTCGACGATCGGCACCGCGTTCGGGAACCACTCCTCGAACAGCCGCCGCAGCCATTCGGCGCCGTCGCCGATGCAGACGCCGACATCCTCCGGCCCGTAGCCCGCCGCCGCCAGCTCGCGCAGCAGGCGCCGCGCCACCGGCGAGTCGCCCTCCGCGTCGTCCTCCGCGCTCTCGATGGCGGGCGAAGGCGCGTCGCAAGCGACGCGTGCGCACCGAGCCGTCCACGGTGCGGCGCCCGCCCTCGCCGTCCGGCTCCAGCAGCCACAAGGCGCCCACCTTCGCCTCCCGGGTGCGCGCCGCGCCGTCCTTCCCGGAACGCCCGGCGGTCTCCGACGGCCGCGCCGGCACACCCGTGCCGTCCATCGCCAGACACAGAATCTCCCCATCCTTCAAGGGCTTGCGCGCCGGCAACCCCGCGCCGCCGCCGGCCGAGGCCACCGACAGCGCGACCGACAGCGCCGCCTCGCGGCGCACCTCCGCGTCCGCGCCCACCGCCCGCGTCGTCCGCTCCACCCGCTTCGCCCCGAAGTTCAGCCCCGCGAGCTCGACGAGCAGCCGGTCCGCCTCCGCGTAGCAGCACGACGACCCCGCCAGGCTCGCCATCCGCCGCGCCGACGGCGTCATCGAGCGGACGATGTCCAGCGCCCGCTCGCGCTGCCGCACCGTCTTTCCGCAGCAGGCGTGCCGCGCCATCGGCACCCGCACCGGCCCCAGCGCCGTCTCCACCAGCGGCTCCTCCCGGTCCGAGTGCCGCATCCGCGCCCCGCACTTCGGGCACGACGGCGCCGCGCCGTCCGAGCGGTCCTCCCGGTACGCCGCCTCCAGCCCCAGCCGCGCCGCCGACAGCGCCGCCCGCCGGACGCGCAGATCCAGCAGCGCCCGATGCGACTCCGGCGACTCCCCCGCCGCCGCCAGCTCCGCCGCCGCGTACCTCCCCATCGCCGTCGCCAGCTCCTCCTTCGCCTCGTCCAACTCGCGCTTGCGTTCCATGCGCTCGTCGGCGACAGTCCCTATCGCCATCGCGGGCTCCTCCGTTCCTGGGTTGTGTCGCAAACCCCAAGAATAGAGCGTCCGCGATGGCCCCACTCCGCATCCACAGCCAACGCCGGCCCGTTAGTGGTCACTTACCAGAGATGTGTCGTACACCCCCTCGCCGGACGGCAGATGGCGGTGTAGATGGCGCGTGGTATGTTCCCGCATCCTCACCGCGCCGACGAGGCCGTCACCATGCCATTGCGTGCCCAACCTGCCGAGCATCGCCAGACCGGCTACGTGCCGTCGCCCGTGATCGACCCGCCGGACGCGCTCGGCCTGCCGCCGCCGGCGCAAGACTTCGAGGAGGCGAAGCGGCATCTGTCCGAGTACGGCCTGTGCTTCATGCACGACATGCTCGAGGCGGACGAAATAGATCGCCTGCGGGAGGCGTTGGACCGCCAAGGGGCAGCCGAGCGCGCTCTCGGCGACATGGCGCCGCCCGGCGCGTTGGGCGCCAAGCAGAGCATCTCCAACATGGTCAACAAGGGCCGCGCGTTCCTTGATCTCGTGGAACGCAGGGAGACCGACGAACTGGCCGGCTTCATGCTCGGCCGCACCTTCCTCGTCTCCAGCATCACCGGCGGCATGTTCCACAGGCCCACCACCGAGCCGCAGCCGCTGCATCGGGATCAGGGCTACGTGCCGGCGATGGCGCAGTTCCCCGCCGCCTGCAACCTGTTCTGGCTGCTCGACGACTTCACTCCGGAGAGCGGCAGCACGCACGTTGTGCCCGGCAGCCACCGCTGGCGCCCGGAGTACCAGATCAAGCCGCCGCCGCGCGAGATGTCCGTGCAGGTGGAGGCGCCGGCGGGCAGCGTCTTCGCCTGGGAGGGGCGCATCTGGCACGGCCTCGGCGTCAACACGAACGGCCAGCCGCGGCGCAGCATCACCACCTACTTCTGCCTGCCGTGGATGCGCCAGCAGGAGAACTGGGGCGTCTCCTGCCTGCAGGAAGTGCTGGATGAGGCGAGCCCCAAACTGCGCGCCCGCCTCGGCCTGCGCACCTACGGCACCCTCGGCGGGGTGAACGGCACCCCTGTGGATGCCCAGCCGAGCGGCCTCGGCAATGGGGATGTCGAGTTCCCGGACTACATCATCGGCGAACGCGGTGCGCTGCATCCGCTCAAGCGGGTGTCGCGAAAGAGCGCTTCGGTTTAGGGGTCCAGTCAGGCGAGAGATCCAACCGAACCCACGAACTCGAGCGATCCGACCGCTCCACTGGCGAGGACTGCGAGAGCGGCTTCCTCCCGTTGTTCGCTGTCCATGGTCTCGATCTGTTCCGCGGAGTCGCGCATGAAGCTGGCAGCCGGGAGGGCCGGCACCGTGCCGTTGGAGAAGAACCTGCGGCTCGCGGAATGTCCGTCCAACCCACCCCCGCCCCCATTCGCCGCCAGTAGACGCAGAAACCTAGTCTCCGTCGCCGCTTCGGGATAAACAGCCGCAAGTTGCTCCCACTCCTCGTCGGCCGACCGCTCTTGCCAATGCTGGCAGGCGGTCCAAGCCCAGGCATGCGGCGGTCGCTGCGAGGCGCACTCCAGCCCAAGCCATTGCGCGTAGAAGCCCGCAAGACTGTCCCCCTTGATGGCCTCTTCGTGAATCAACGCTGTCGGCCCCCGAAGGTCGCCCGCCACGTTGGCCGCGATGAACTCTCCGGCCAATCTGCCGCGACGTTCGAGTTCCCGGACAAGGGAGGAATGGCAAGGTACCGGCACTGGGCTCCATGTGGCGGCGTCAGCGGTTTGGTCCGGTGCCTCAAGGCCAAGGTGTTCGAGCACGGCCTTGGCAATCTCGTTCGAGGGATCCCTGCCAAGCACTCCTTTCAGCAGCCCGATGGCCTCCGTCCGGTCGCCAAGAACACCCAAGACACGCGCTAGCTCGACATGTGAATGCACCCGGTCCGGATTCCACTCCACCGCTTGGCGCAGCCAATGCACCGGCTCGTCCCAGTCCTGCGCATCGCGTTCCATCAACAGTCGTGCAAGCTCCACCCGACAGTATTCGTTGCTTGGAAATAGTCGAGCCATTTCGCGCAGCGTCCACTCCCTTGCGGGTAAGTTGTCGCACACCGCAAACCAATCCGCCCAGAGGCCCCACGTATACGCATTGGCTGGCTCCCAAACGAGGGCGTTCTCGACCAAGGCGCCGAGTTCGATCAGTTCCCTCTCCTCCCACTTGGCCAACCGGAGGAGCTGCGATCCTAGGTTGTGCAGCGTCCGAACGAAGTAGTAGCTATCCCCTGTCTTCTCCGCGAAGTGCAGATTTCGCCGTGAGAGATCGAGTAGACGCCGAGGGAGACGGTCACTCGATGGGTCGTCCCGCATGTCTTCCTCAAGACGATCAAACTGCACCCTTGTATTGGGTTGTTCCGGGCGTGGTGATCTCCTCGACTGCCCTTTGGTCGGCGCCGGACGCAATTCCAAGGCCAAGTTGCGGGTGAAGCCCGTCTCCTTGGTAACGATGGCCTCGGTGACCTCGTCAAGCACACGATGCCAGTGACCCGGACTGCGCGGGAACAGGCCGCGCAGCACGGCAATCCGCCGGTTCCACGACCTTCGTGCCGTGCCTAGATCGCCATGCGAGATCACCACGGCATGGCGAAGCGCAGCGTGCGCCATCAGAAGCTGGTTCCTTTGCGCATCGCGTTCGTTTGGCAGGAGCTTCAGCCCGACCCATGCGACATTGAAGTACTCCGGGCGCGGATCGGCTGCCAAGCGCAGCCACGCGGCGGCGTTACTTTCACTCGGCTGGTCCTGGCTGATCAATCGCCAGCATTCCAACGCTGGATCCCGTTCCGGCGCCAATCGCAAGGGCGTGAGCCAACGGAGCCAAGCATCCAGGTCGGACCGGATGCGGTTCCTCGAGTTCGGCAAGTCGACGAGCTGCAACGCGACAAGGGCATCGACCAGACGCTTCGCATATGTCGACATACCAAGCCGACGTACCTGCTCCGGTTGGTCGCCACGCATGGTGAGCAACCAGCTCAGCAGGACGCCATCAAGCTGCTGCCGCTCAGCGACCAGGTCCGCAGGAAACGCTCGATGTAGGAACTCCGGCAAGTCCAAGCGAAAGCTGGAGCCGAGTCCCGCACGGCCGCTGAACAGGTCGGCGATCGCCTGATCGGGGTCGTGGCGAAACGATGCAAGCCAGTCCGCACTCACACTCGCTCCTCCAGCAACTCGCCAAAGTCCTCGCGATCGCACGCTTCCTGCAAGCTCACCAAATGCAGGTCGCGTGCATCCACGAGCGACTGGCCTGCAAGTCTGTGGCTACAGTCGATGCGGCCCAATCGCAGAATGTGCTCGGCGCGGTAGTCGATCCGGTGGTGGAGGACTTCTGCCGTCAAGCTATCCGCTAGGTCAGGTACCAAGTGCAACGTCGCCCCATAGGGGTGCTGCCTCGGCGCAGGAAAGAAGAACTCGTGCATGCCGTTGTCCAAAACCGTCGGCAGCGCACAGGCCGTGCTCCCGGCAGCGACGCGGCGAGAAAGCACATAGGATGTGGGGTAGCTCATTAACGCGACTTCCGAAGGCCCGTCGGCCCCATAGTGGCCTAATCCGAGACGATCTCGCAGCGCGATGGCCCAGTCGTCGTCTTCAACTTCCGACTTCACTTCGTCGTAGAACGCCGCGAACATCGGGCGTCCGTCCCGCAGTTGGTTCCAAGTCTCGCAGAAGGCGGCGACCACAGAGCGGGCGTCCGCGTCGCCTTCGTTAGCGCGATCATGCGCGTCCCGAAGGCGGTCCGAAGACATAGCGGCGGCCACCAGAGGATGAGTGATGGCCTCAAGACGGACCAAGGTCTGGTTCTCGGAGAGATCCTCAAGCCATGCGTCTATGTTGATGGGCAGGAAGGCGTCCGGCGTGCTGTAACTGAGCACGTTGTAGTGCCGGTTCAGATGGAGCTCGTGGGCTTCCGCCCAATCTGCCCAAGTCACAGCGTTCGGGTCGCCCTGTACGTCTGAGACGATGGCGTCGTATTGGCGCCAACGTTCGTCTCCCGCACGCTCGTCGAACCGGCAGTTGTCGGCCACTGCGGCCACGGCAGGGTCGGCGGAGCGGCTCTGCGAATGGAGCAGTGGCATATGGATCGTCATCGGACCTCCGAGCCGGGGCGATGCACCATACCAGAAGGCACCCGCTCAGGCGTGTGTCGCGGCAGGCGGCATTGGCTTCAGCAGCTGGTCGTCGCTCAAGCATCGGGCTCTTTCGGTGCGTCCGGTCCCGCCGACTGCCATCCGCTGGTCCGGCTCTGCGCGGCGATCCGGTCGGCGAGGTGTGGGCGGTCGGGTTGCCGGTATCGGCGGGCATCGTTTTTGCGCGACCGTGCGCATCTCGCCAACCACCGCACCGCAGCGGCGATCCCCGTGAGCAGCACCGATCCGAACAGGAGTCTCAGCAGAACGGTCCGAGCTCGTGCGCTGCCTTGGTCTTCGTCCGCAAGGTCGCGGGGAAGCAACGCCCAGACGCAAGCCCCGATGTACAGGAGGAAGGCGGCCAGGAAAAGCGCTTCCACGGTTCCGCTCCGTTCCTATTCAGATGCGCCGTGCATGTCGCTCAGCATGTCAGCAGCTTCGCGGCATGGCAACCGTGAGCTACGATCAGGACAGGCATCGCGACCGGGCGTCCCACATGGCACCTCTCTCCACCCCATCCGCGGCTTCCTCCTCGGATCTTCCCGCGCACCACAACGGCAGCTTCTGGTTCCACTCGCTCGACGCGGCACCGGAGCCCGAGCCGCCCGCCTCGCTGCCGGAGCGCGTGGACATCGCGATCATCGGCGGCGGCTACACCGGCCTGTGGACGGCCTACTACTTGAATCGGCAACAGCCCGATCTTGGCATCGCCGTATTCGAGGCCGAGACCGTGGGCTTCGGCGCCAGCGGGCGCAACGGCGGCTGGTGCATGGGCATGGCGGAGGGCATCCACGAGCGCCTGCACGGGCCGGAGCGGGAGGCGGGGCTGATGCTGCTGCGGGCGATGCAGGACACCGTGGATGAGGTCGGCCGCGTCTGCCAGGCCGAGAACGTCGACTGCCACTTCGCCAAGGGCGGCACGCTGAGCGTCGCGACCACGGCGGACCATGCGGATAAGACGCGCCAACGGGTGGTCCGGATGCAGGCGCTCGGCTTTGGCGACCAGGACTTCACCTGGCTCGATGCCGAAGAGTCCGCTCGCCGCATCGGCGTCCGGCCCAACTTCGGCGCGGCCTACACCTCGCATTGCGCGGCGATCCACCCAGCGCGGCTGGTGCGCGGCCTCGGCGACGTGCTGCGCCGCAAGGGGGTCGCCATCTACGAGAAGACGCCGGTTCTGAGCCTCGCGCCCGGTGGCGTGCGGACTGCGCACGGCGATGTCGCCGCGAACGTCGTCGTGCGCGCCACGGAGGGCTACACCGGCACCATCGCGGGCCACGCGCGGCGGATGCTGCCGGTGTACACGATGATGGTCGCCACCGAACCGCTGCCGGCCGCGACGTGGGACGAACTCGGCTTGGCCCGGCGCGAGACCTTCGACGATGGCCGCCGCATCACCATCTACGGCCAGCGCACGCTGGACGATCGACTCGCTTTCGGTGGTCGGGTGGGCTATCGGTTCGGCTCCGGTCTGCGGCCGCGGGTGGAACCGGACGATCCGGCTCTGGCGGATGTTGAGGCATCCATGCGCGCCCTGCTGCCGGCACTCGGCGATGCCCGCGTCACCCACCGCTGGGGCGGCATCCTCGGCATCCCGCGCCACGGACGCCCGTATGTGACCTTTGATCGGGAGACCCGTCTCGGCGCGGCGGGCGGCTACACCGGCGAAGGCGTCGGCGCATCGAACCTAGCCGCGCGCATCCTCGCGGACCTGGTGCTGGACCGCGACACGCCGCTGACGCGCCTGGCGTGGGTGGACGATGTGCCGGGCAAGTGGCCTGTGGAGCCGTTCCGTTGGCTGGGCGCGAAGTCCGCCTTCGCCCTCGGCCGTTTGGCGGATCGCAAGGAACTGGCTGGCGACCGTTCGCGGCTGTTCGGGCCGCTGTTCGACAGGTTCCTCTGATCGCTAGCGCGGTACGCCTACTAAGGTTCCCTGACCCCAAAAATGCGGGCTGACCGTTACTGTCCATGCCATGCAGGCGCAATCGGGACGCATCGTCCGTCCGCGCCATGACGCCGGTGCCGGCAATCCCCCATCCATCTATGAAGCTCTCGAGCGCGTAAGGGGGCGACCAAGGAGGCGCCCGCGAGATCGTCGCCGCCAGTGACGTCTGGTTCGTCGACATAGCGGTTCCCGGAGTGCTCGAAGACATCGACCACCCGATCCCGAACGGCTGAGTGGCACCGACCAGCCCGTGTATGCCATGGCATCGCCGTGACATCATATCGGGGCGATGGCTCTTTCTTTGTCAGCCTTTCGCCCGCCGCCCGGACAAACCGCTCCGGGCCCGCTAGGGTGCCCTGATGGCATCCGAGAACAGCGGTCGGGACGCGGCCGAGCGGTTCCCCTTCGACCAGATCTACAAGGCGATGTGCGGCCACCCGGCGACCGTGCGCGACATGCTCGCGAACCACCTCGCCGAGCCGCGCGGGCCGCTGCCCGCCGAGGTCGTGGCCGCGCTCGACATGGACACCGTCCGAATGCTGCCGAGCGAGTGGGTGACCGCCGATTTCCGCACGCGGCGGGGCGATCTGGTCGCCTGCGTCGAGTTCAGGGAAGAGGCGCGCGGCGCGGGCTTTCCGGAATGCCTGTTCCTGCACATGGAGCACCAGTCGACGGGCGACAGGGACATGATGCACCGCTTCCTCGAGTACGGCGGCGAGCTCTCGCGCGAACTGCGCCGGAGCGGGGCGCCGGGCCGGGATGGCGACTGTCCCATCGTTTGCGTACTGGTGTACAACGGCCGCGGGCGGTGGACCGCCCCGACGCAGACGGGCGACCTCGCCCGCGCGCCCGCGGCGTTCGGCCGCGAGGCGCCGCTGCCGGAGGGGCTGGCGGTGTTGTACCCGCGGGGCTACCATCTGATCGACTTGGCGCGGCTGGGCGCGGACGCGACCAAGCCGGACGGCGTGGTGTCGCTGATGGCGGGCATCGAGCACGCTGGCCCGCGGGGCCTAGCGGAGGCGTTCTCGGCGGGGCCGTTGCCGCGGATATGGCGCGGCCTGGACGAGTCGCTGCAGCGCACAGTGGCGGCGTGGATCTGGCGGCTCGCGCGGCACCATGGGATCGAAGCGGAGATGGAGGATCTGATGCGGTTGGAAGAGATCGGCAAAGTGACGTCGCTGCTGGAGGAGACCTTGGACATTGAGCTCGCAGAGGCGCGGGAGAAGGGCGTCGCCGAAGGCATGGAGAAGGGCGTCGCCGAAGGCATGGAGAAGGGCGTCGCCGAAGGCATGATCCAGGGCCAGCGTGGGCTGCTGCGCAGCCAGACGGCGCTGCGCTTCGGCGAGCCGACGGCGGCGCGGCTGGCGGCATTGCTCGAGAGCGTCGATTCGCTGGCCGCGCTGCGGCAGGTGGGCGAGTGGGCCGTCGGCTGCGACAGTCCCGATGAACTGCTGCGCCGCGTCGCGGATGTCGCGCGCGGAAGCGGCAACGGCGCCGCGTCCGGCTAGCCGGAGAACGACCCGCCGCGTTGGCGAGACTGCCGCAGGAGCGCCGCGATATCTGGCTTGCCGGATCCTCATAGCCGCACCTACCTCTACGGTCAGGTTGAAGCCGCATCGCATTGGCACGCCACCTATGGTTAGTCCGCTCACCTAAGACGGCAGCCGCCTGCACACCGGACCGCCACGGCACGGTCCCGGTCCCGTCGCTCGATTGGATGAGATGCGCGAAATGAACATCTCCGAGGCAGGACGTGCCGCATACTGGGAACTGCACACGATGATGGCGTTTCCCGCGGATGAAGGTGTACGTAGGACCGCCGACGATTTCCCCGCAGCGGCGAGCCTTACGCACACGCTCTTGCCCAACCCGCTGGACTAGGCATTACCGCAGCAGGACGAGGCGGGACGTTCGCCAGCCACTCACTCCGCCGCTGGCCGGTCGTAGGCCAGCGTGAACACCGTGTCCGTCAGCCAGCGCTTGAAGCCATCGTTGTCCATGAACTGCTTGAATAGCTCCGCGTCGTCCCGCATCACCGATGTCATGACGCGGCTGAGCGCCCGGTCGTGTTCGATGCGGGCGTTCTGCGCATCCGAGTTCTGACGGGCGTTGCTGAACGCCCGGTCTTCGGCGACTCGCGACGGGATGGTCTCCGTGATCATTTCCCGGACGCGGTCCGCGTCGTCCCAAGCGATGTCGCCGAAGAGCTCGTTGAAGACCCGCAGGATGTTCGACAGCCGATCGATCTCAGGCTCCGGTCGTGCGCCGCCGCTTGCCGTCGGTACCGGGCCTATCTCCGCTTCCTCGTCGGCAAGTTGGATGTCCCGCATTGCTTGAGCCTCGACGCGGTAGCTGTCCATGTCGATGGCTTCGAGAATGCCGCGCGACAAGTCGTCCTCTCGCGGCGCGGGCAGCTTCGGGATGAGGAAGTTCAGGAAGATCGAGAGTTCCTCCCACGCCGGTCTGGCAAACGACAGCACGCTCGATAGGAAGCCGTAGGTGCGCACGAACGCCTTGGCACTGCCCTTGAACGCGACTTGGCCGTCCTCGTCTAGCTCTCCGTAGTTCGCAACGCTCGCGTCGAGAATCGGATCGAGCCGACCCCGCTCCTCGCCCATGACGAAGCGACGGGCAAGATCGGTCACCTCGCTTGGCGTGTACACCTGCGCGTCGTCGAGTTCCGTCTGCAGGTCGTGCAGCTTGTCCGGGTCCGTCTCCTCGGCCAGTACGGTCGCCCGGTAGTAGTCCGCGAAAGCGTCGCGAATCGTGCCCACGTCGGCGCGGAAGTCCAGCACGAAGGCGTCGTGCTTCTTGGGATGCGCCCGGTTGAGGCGCGAGAGGGTCTGCACCGCCTTGATGCCGGACAGCGTCTTGTCGACGTACATCGTGTGCAGCAGCGGTTCGTCGTATCCGGTCTGGAACTTGTCGGCGCAGATGAGGAACCGGTAGGGATCTTCCCTGATGCGCTCCGTGATGTCGCGGGATGCGAAGCCGTTCAGCGACGCCTCCGTCATCTTTGTGCCACCGAACTCGTGCTCGCCGGAGAACGCCACGATGGCGCGGTGGCGGCTCTTGCGCTCGCGCAGGTAGTCGCTGATCGCATTGAAGTACTGGATGGCGCGCCGGATGCCGTCGGTGACGACCATGGCGCGCGCCTCTCCGCCGATCCGGCTATGCGACAGTACCTGCTCGTGGAAGTGGTCTACCATGATCTCCGCCTTGAGACGGATGGCGTGATCGTGGCCCTCGACGAACCGGCGCAGCTTGCGCTGTGCCTTGCGGGCATCGAACTCCGGATCGTCCTCGACGGTCTTGGCGAGGCGGTAGTAGCTCGCGACTGGCGTGTAGTGGCGCACGACATCGATGATGAAGCCCTCGTCGATCGCCTGCTTCATGGTGTAGCTGTGGAATGCGCGGTGCTTCACCGTGCCGTCGGCCTGGGCGTCCGCTTCTCCGAAGAGTTCCAGCGTCTTGTTCTTCGGCGTGGCGGTGAACGCGAAGTAGCTGGCGTTGGGCAGCATGCGCCGCGACTCCACGATGCGGTTGATGCGATCTTCGTAGGTGTCTTCGGCCTCGGCGTCTCCCACAGCCGACAGAACCCTCGACATGGCCGCTGAGGTCTTGCCGCCCTGGCTGGAGTGCGCCTCGTCGATGATGATCGCGAAGCGCCGGTTCCGCTGGCCCTCGCCGATCTCTTTCAGGACGAACGGGAACTTCTGCACGGTGGAGATGATGATTTTCTTGCCGGACTCGATGAAGCGCCGCAGATCGCCGGCCCGATTGGCCTTTCCGACAGTGGCCCGAACCTGCGCGTACTGCCGGATGGTGTCGCCGATCTGGCGGTCCAGAACCCTGCGATCCGTCACCACCACGATCGAGTCGAATACTGCTGCGCCGCCCCTCTCAAGGCCGATCAACTGGTGCGCCAGCCAGGCGATGGAGTTGCTCTTGCCGCTGCCCGCCGAGTGCTGGATCAGGTACTTGCGGCCGACGCCATGCGCCTGCGCATCGGCAAGCAGCCGGCGCACGACATCGAGCTGGTGGTAGCGCGGCCAGATCTGGACCTTGCGCTTCCTGCCGGTCCGTTCGTCCTTCGTCTCTACCACCTGCGCGTAGTTCTCAAGTATCTCGGTCACGCTCTCCCGTCCAAGAGTCTCCCGCCAGAGGTAGTCCGTCTTGATGCCGTCCGGGTTCGGCGGATTGCCAGCGCCGTCGTTCCAGCCCTGGTTGAAGGGCAGGAACCACGAGTCCTTGCCGGTGAGGTGGGTGCAGAACCGCACCTCGCTCTCGTCCACGGCGAAGTGCGCGACGCAGCGGCCGAACTCGAACAGCCTCTCCCTCGGGTCGCGGTCCAACTGGTACTGCCGCACTGCATCGCCGACGGTCTGCTTGGTGAGGCTGTTCTTCAACTCGAAGGTGAACACGGGCAGGCCGTTGATGAAGAGCGCGATGTCGAGCGAGCGCTGCGCGTCGCGCTGGCTGTAGCGAAGCTGCCGCGTCACCGTGAAGCGGTTCTGCTCGAAGCGCGCCCGGGCGGACTCGTTGCCCGGCGAAGGGCTGCCGTGGAACAGCAGCAGGTCGTGACTGCGGTGCTTGATGCCGCGGCGCAGCACGTCGATGGTGCCGCGCCTGCTCACCTCGCCCTGCAGACGCGAGAGGAAGCTGCGCCGCGTCGGGCCGTCTTCGTCCAGCGCCAGCTGGTCCGCTGCTTCGGGCTGCGACTCGCGGAGGAAAGCGGTCAATTGGACGAGATCGACGCAGTACTCGCGGTTGTAGTCGCGCCAGCTCCCACCGTCCCAGCCTACGCCGGGCGCGAGCTTGGACTCGCTGGCGCCGTCCGCCGACGGCGGCTCGCAGGGATGGCCTGCCAGCGCGGTGCAGATCAGGGCTTCGAGGCCGCGTTCGGTGGTGTCGGTCGTCATTCAGACTGGGCGTCTTGGAGGAACGGGTTCACAACCCGCATGCCCGCATAGAGTTGCCCGTGGCTGAGATCCTCCGTGCATACGACATCGCAGCCCAACGTGTGCGCTGCGGCGAGGATGGCACCGTCCCAGTAGGACAACTGGAAGCGTTGGCTGAGTGCCACGGCCGCGCGGAACACGTCGAGGGAGACTTCCTGCACCGGTAAGTGGTTGATCGTCTCGATGAACTCGAGTGCCTTGGCTCGCGTGATCGATCCTTGCCGCGTAGTTCGCGTCGCCTGGTGATAGAACTCTTGGAGCACCTGTACCGAGAGCGCGATATCCGGTGCCTTCAGCAAGTCCAGCGCCGCGGCCCGCTTGCGCCCTTCATTCGGCGCCGGGCTCGCCGCGTAGAGCAGCACGTTCGTGTCGACGAAGCGCACGCCGTTCAGCCGCCTTCGCGCTTCCCGGAGCTGGAGGCTGCCTGGGCCTCCGCTCGGGCTCGCGCACGGTCATACAACTCCTCACGGGGCAGGTTGTCGGCAACTCGGAAGTCGGGAGACTCGACGCGAATGTCCTCAATGACATCGAGCAACCTCTTGTACCTGCGCTTGTGCAGCGCCGCGAATTGCGCATCGACGGCCGCCCGGGCGCTGGCACCGTTTGACACGAGCCCTTCCAGGTAGTCGCGCACCAAGGCCGAGACCGACGTGTCCAATTCTGCGGCGCGAATCCGGGCGAGCCGGTGGGTGTCCTCGTCGACAGACACGGTGATGTTCTTCATGGCGCAGTCTCACAGTTTCTGTGCCACACAGCATAGATCGGCACCGGACGATAGGCAAGTCGGCGTTGGACACAGCGCGTCGGACCCGGGCGGCGTCGGCCTGCAAGGTCGATGCCCCGGCGTCCGCGAGTAGAGCCGTCTCGCGCGCGTCGCTAAATCAAGGTCGCCGAAGAGCAGCTGCTGCCACGCCGCGGACATCGAGCTTGCCGGTCACTACATCGGCGATCAGGCGGGCGCGGTACTCGTCCAAGAGGCCACCACCGGGCACCCGTGCCGCACCCAACAGCTTCTCCTTGCTGCGGATGTAGCGGTCGATGCGACTGGTTGCGTGATCGAGGAAACGGGCGATGGCGGATTGTTCGGCGAGCGGTGGGACCGCTAGCCAAACTGACTTGATCGCGCCGGCAGACAGTCCGTAGCGGGTGACCCCGTTTGCTCGAGTGCGGAACTGCGAGGCGACCGCACTTGCCTGAAGCGCGCGAAAGAGGAAGTCGCCCCGCACGCGGTCAACCCGGGGTCGAAGCAGAGCCAGGTGGTAGCCGCATAGGACGTCATCGGGTGCCTCCTCAACGACGGCGGGGACGCCGATGTCGGTCCAGTCTTCCGAGTCCTTCGTGATCAGCACATCGCCAGCTTCCAGCTTGAAGCGGTCAATCTCGTCGGCCGTCGCGGTTGCAGCCATGAAGTCGATCCCGCGACCGATGCGCTCGTGCTTGTACACATCCACATAGTTGCACAGGCGGACCGCTTGCTCGCCATCGCGCACATGCTTGTCCACGTTGCTCACGCGCATGTGAGCTAAATTGCGCAGTCGTAGCAGCTGCCAGTGCGTAGGCACATCCCCGAGCCACTCGACGCACGAGTCCTTGTATTCGGCATGTGGCCTAAGCTCGCGGAACATGACGTCGACTCCGTCTGCCAAGCGCCTTCGGTCGCCTGACTCCTGCTAGCTTGCGGATGCCAGCCCGGTTCGCCGCATTGTAAGCCCGTATGCGCGACAGACCACCTGCGACCATGCGCTATACGGTGGCTGATGCTGGCGCAAGGAGCTCCTCCAGCAAGCTCCCGATCTCCTCTTCCAGGGCCAGGATCTCGGTCCCAATCTCCGCAAGAGGGCGCATCGGCTCAGGCTTGTAGAAGTAGCGGTTGAAGCTGATCTCGTAGCCGACCTTAACGGCAGCCGGCCGGTACCACGCATCGCTGGCGTACGGCAGTACCTCCCGCCGCAGGAAGGCTTCGATGCCGCCCGGCTCCTGCAGCGGAACCTGCTCGGTGTCCCGCAGGTCGGGATCGGGCTCGTACTCCACCACTGCAGGCTTGCCGTTCAGCATGACCTCAAAGAGACCGCGCAGTGGATCGGCTTCAGTTCCACGCTTGTGGACCCGCCTGATGATCGGCGGGGCGTCCTCGCTCCGGGTGCCGTGCTCCTTGAGCTCCCGGATTTCGGCAGCGCTGTAGGCCCTGTTCGGGTCCGCCTCGACGATGCGCAGCGGCCGTTCCACCGTCACCTTGAAGTAGCCGAAGGCCGCGTTGTCGAAGATTCTGCTTTGCTCCGTCTCCTCGAACGCGAGGAAGGTGTCGCAGATGCGGGCGATGTCCTGCTCGCCGAGTTCGCAGTTCTTCTTGCCGAGGTTCTTGCGCAACGGCTCGAACCAGCCGGTGGCGTCGATCAACTGCACCTTGCCGCGGCGGTGCTCGGGCTTGCGGTTGCTCAGCAGCCAGACGTAGGTGGCTATCCCGGTGTTGTAGAACAGGTTGAGCGGCAGCGCGACGATGGCTTCCAGCCAGTCGTTCTCGATGATCCAGCGGCGGATGTTGCTCTCGCCTTGGCCAGCGTCGCCGGTGAAGAGGGAGCTGCCGTTGTGGACTTGTGCGATGCGGCTGCCGAGCCGCGTGTCCTGCTTCATCTTGGCGAGCTTGTTGGCCAGGAACAGCATCTGGCCGTCGCTCGACCGGGTGACGAGCGAGTACTCGGGGTCGTCCGCGTGGTCGATCAGGAACCGCGGGTCGCGCATGCCCTTCTTGCCGCCCATGCGTTCGAGGTCCGTCTTCCAGCTCTTGCCGTAGGGCGGATTGGAGAGCATGAAGTCGAACTCCCGCGACGGGAACGCGTCATTTGCCAAGGTCGAGTGCGCCGAGCCGCCGACGATGTTGTCCGCGGCGTCGCCCTCTCCCTTGAGCAGCAGGTCCGCCTTGCAGATGGCGTAGGTCTCCGCATTGATCTCTTGGCCGTAGAGGTGGGTGGACACCTCCTTGCCGTGTTCCTGCGCCAGTTCGCGCAGCGTCTCCTCCGCCACGGTGAGCATCCCGCCGGTGCCGCAGGCGCCGTCGTAGAGCAGGTAGGTGCCGGACTCGATCTGGTCGGCCACCGGCAGGAAGACCAGCCTCGCCATCAGCTTCACGGCGTCCCGCGGCGTCCAGTGCTCGCCGGCTTCCTCGTTGTTCTCTTCGTTGAAGCGGCGCACCAGCTCCTCGAAGATCGAACCCATGCCGTGGTTGTCCAGTCCCGGCTGCTTGATCGCGCCATCCGCATCCTTGACCGGGGCGGGGCTCAGGTTCACGTCGGGCGAGGTGAGCCTCTCGATCAGGGTGCCCAGCGCATCGGCCTGGGAGAGCCGCGGGATCTGGTTGTGGAACTCGAAGCAGGCGAGGATGTCCTGAACGTTCGGGGAGAAGCCGTCGAGATAATCGCGGAAGTCGGCCTCCAGCCTTTGCGCATTGGCGCGGGAGCGGAGGTCGCTCAGAGTGAATCGGGACGTGTTGTAGAACGCTTGGCCGGCCGCTTCGCGCAGCATGGCGTCTTGTTCCACGATGCCCGCTTGGTCCAAGCGCTCCTTCATGTCGAGCACGGCTTGCTTGCCATCCTCCAGCACCGCGTCGAGCCGCCGCAGCACGGCCATCGGCAGGATCGCGTCGCGGTACTTGCCGCGCACGTAGAGGTCACGCAGCACATCGTCCGCGATGCCCCAGATGTAGTTGGCAATCCAGTTGAGGTCGCCGTGCTTCACCTTCTTCTTCCTCGCAAGGTCGCTAACGGCCGCTCAGCCGCGTGGCCCAGTCGAGCTTGCTGCGGCAGCTTTCGTAGAAGCTATGGCCCAGCGGGAAGGCGAGCTTGAGCGGGTGCGGGTGCTTGCCGATGCGCACCTCGTCGCCGGGGCGCAGTTCGCGGTCCACTTGAGAGTCGCAGCTCACCTTGGGCGTTGCCGCGCCTTCGCCGATGGCGATGCGGATGCGCGACTCGCCATGCACCACTAGGGGACGCGAGGTCAAGGTGTGCGGGAACATCGGCACCACCACGACGGCGTCGAGCTTGGGGCTCATGATGGGGCCGCCGGCGGAGAGGGCGTAGGCGGTGGAGCCGGTCGGGGTGGAGACGATGAGGCCATCGGAGCGCTGGTCGTAGACGAACTCGTCGTCGATGTAGAGGCGCATGTCCATCATGCGGGACATGCTGCCGGCGTGGACGACCACGTCGTTCAGCGCCACAGCGACGTCGTCCTCAAGAGCGCCGTCGTGGCGCTGGATGCGGGCTTCGAGGAGGAAGCGGTCTTCCACGGTGTTCTCGCCGGCCAGCACGGCGCACAGCTTGGCTTCGATCTGCTCCGGCGCGACATCCGCCAGGAAGCCGAGGCCACCGCGGTTGACGCCCAGCACCGGCACCCCCGCATGAGCGACGTCTCGGGCCACCCCAAGGATGCTTCCGTCGCCGCCGACCACCACCACCAAGTCGGCCCGTTCGCCCAGCCGTTCCCGCGCCAAACCGCCGGACCGCTTCAGCATCTCGGCCGTTGCTTGGTCCAGCACCACGGCGACTTCGCTGGCTTCGAGGGTCGCGAGGACGGTGCGCAACGAATCGGCTACGTGCGGGCTGCCGGGCCTGCCGACGACGGCGACGCGGCGAAACTCAGCCACGGGCGCGGGCGCGCAGACGCTTCGCAAGAGCCTTGTGCCCGCCTTCCTCAGCCGCCTTGAGGGGCGTCCAATCGTTGAAACCCACCCAGTCGATGTCGCCGCCGCGATCCACCAGGTACTCCGCGACCTCCTGCTGTCCGGCGTGGCAGGCGTGCCACAGAGCCGCCGTCACCTCCTCCCCGCCCTCGCTCTGCCCGAACGCCGCCTGCACCTGATCGAGGAGACCGAGCGCGGCGGCTTGCCAAGGGGCGGCCGACGCGCCCCGCGCGAGCAGAGCCCGCGCCGCATCCCACTGGGCGAACACCACCGCGTCGGACATCGCAGTTCCCGCAGTGAAGATCGCGCCCGGCGCTTCGATGTCCGCGCCGCTGTCCAAGAGGGCATGGATCGCCGCGACATCATTGGACGATGCCGCCCAGTGCAGTGGAGTTTCGCAAGCGTCCACAGGCGAGTCGATCAAGCCGATGTTGGGATCCGCCCCCGCATCGGCCAAGAGAGCGATGGTGGCGGCGACGTTCGGAAAGTGGCCCGGCCAATCGGTGGCGATGTGCAGCAGCGTGCGCCCGGCGCCCTTGTCGTCCACAAGCGCCGCGGTCGCCAGCCGGGGATGCTCCGCGAGCAGTCCCGCCAAGCGCCGCGTATCGCCATTGCGAATGGCGTCGGCAACGGCCGACGCGGTCGGCTCGCTCGCCGCCAAGCGCGTGATTTCCGCCATGCATGCTCCCTCGGTCGTGCCGGTAGTATCGCCGAATTGCAGCACCGGGCGCGGCGGCGTACCCTTCCAAGGACGATGCCCGTTGCGGGGAAACGCCATGCGCAATGCCGTCGCCCAGCCGCCGACCTTGGTCGAAGGACCCGAGACGCCCGGTGCGGCGGACGCCGCCGCCGTTTGGGAGACCATGCGCGGCGAGGCCGAAGCGAAGGCGGCCGAGGAGCCCATCCTCGGCAGCTACTTCCACGCCACCATCCTGAACCACGACACGCTCCGCGCCGCGCTCTCCTTTCGCTTGGCGAGCAAGCTCGACAATCCGATGCTGCCCACCATGCTGATCCGCGACGTGATCGAGCAGGCCATGGCGGACGACTCCGGCATTCTGGCCAGCGCCCTCGTCGATGTCGTGGCCATCCACGAGCGCGATCCGGCCTGCGAGGACCTCTCCACCCCGTTCCTGTTCTTCAAGGGCTTCCACGCCGTGCAGGCGCATCGCGTCGCGCATTGGCTTTGGCAACAAGGCAGGCACACGCTGGCGCTCTTCTTCCAAAGCCAGATCAGCGTCGGTCTCGGTGTTGACATCCACCCTGCGGCGCGCCTCGGGCGCGGCATCCTCATGGACCACGCCACCGGCATCGTCATCGGCGAGACCGCGGTGGTGGAGGACGACGTCTCCATCCTGCACTCGGTGACGCTCGGCGGTTCCGGCAAGGAGACGGGCGATCGGCACCCGAAGGTGCGCCACGGCGTGCTGCTCGGCGCTGGGTGCAAGGTGATCGGCAACATCGAGATCGGTGCGGGCGCGAAGGTAGGCGCCGGCAGCGTGGTGCTGGAGGACGTGCCGCCGCATGTCACCGTGGCCGGCGTACCCGCGAAACTCGTCGGCACGCCTAGCGAGGAGTCGCCGGCCTTCGGCATGGACCACAGCCTTCGGTGACCTTGAGCGCGCCCGCGCCGTGCGTCGTTTGGCGGTTCGTGGACGGCAAGCCGGGGCATGAGAAGCAGTCGGCAGGCTTGCTGCAAGGTCTCGAAGCGCTGCTGCCGCTGGAGGTCCACGAGTTCGACATGCGCTTTCCGGCGATGCTCTGGCGGCAGGTGCGCGCCTATGCGATGCAGCGGCGCCAGACGCCCGCGCCGGAACCGGATCTTCCCGCGCCGAACGTGCTGCTCGGCGTCGGCCATCGCACGCATGTTCCGATGCTGGTCGCCCGAGCGGCCTGCGGCGGCAGTACCGTCGTGCTGATGAAGCCGACGCTGCCGCACCGCTGGTTCGATCTGATCTTCGTGCCCCTGCACGACCGCTACCGCCCAAAGGCCAATCTGGTCGAGACCCGCGGCGTCATCTGCCCCACGGAAGAGGCCCGCAAGGAACCGCGCGAGGGGCTGATCCTGCTCGGCGGCAGCAACCGCCATTTCGAGTGGCCCGTGACGCGCATCGCCGCCGCCGTCGCCGCCGTCACCAGAGCCGCGCCAGACATCCGCTGGCAGGTCTGCGACTCGCCGCGCACGCCGGCCGCGCTGCAACGGTCCATGCCGGCGCGGGACAACCTGATCTACCGCCACTGGAAGGACACGCCGAGCGACTTCCTGCAACGCGCCATGGCGGTCGCCAGCTACGTCTGGGTGACGGCGGACAGCGCATCCATGCTCTACGAAGCGCTGTCGGCGGGTGCGCATGTCGGCGTCATCGCTTTGGACCTCAAGCGCCCGGAGCGCGACAACAAGCACCAGCGCGGCATCGAAGCGCTGCGCAGCGCGGGCCAAGTCGGGTTCAGCCCGGATGGCTACCGGCTCAAGGGCCCCGGCCCGGCGTTCCAGCCGGAAAACCGGCGTTGCGCCCAAGTGCTTGCGGAGCGGTTGGCGCTGGTATGATCTTTGGTCGCGAAGGCTGCGTGGCAGATCGGCAGGCAATCGGATGCGCGTTTCATTGGCAGCTGGCTTTACGCGATCGGCCATCGCTCTGTTGGCAGGTGCGGTGCTGTGCGCCGCCCATGCTGCCGGGGAAGAGCCAGCCGAGGCGCGCTTCGAAGGCGTTGGCCCGGAGGACATCGAGGAGGTGCTGGTCACCGCGCCGGCGCCGCGCAAGGGCCGCACGCCTGCTCTGGAGTATGTGATCGAGGTCTACGATGCGCGCCGGCGGGGCGCGGACCTCTACAAGCGCGGCCGCTACGCCGAAGCCTTCCCGTACCTGCTGGTGGCCGCCAAGCGGGGCTTCAAGTTCGCCCAGGCGCGAGTCGGCTTCCTCTACCAGCAGGGGATCGGCACCGAGCAGGACCCGGAAGCGGCCATCGGCTGGCTGGGGGTGGCGGCGCGCGGCGAGACCATGCCGGAGATCCGCAACCATTTCAACGATCTATGGCGGAAGATCCCGGAGGAGTATCGGCCCGGCTTGGAAGCCGTCATCGACGAGTTCGAGGACAAGTACGGTTCCCAGGCAAACCGCGTCGCCTGCGATCTCAGCCACAAGGCGGGCACCTTCATCCGCAAGCTCACCTGCCGCTTCATGGACGAGCATCTATACACCCAGACCGGCGAGGTGATGTCCGAAGTCACGGCTTTCGAGGTGCCGGGCATCGCCGGCGCACCGGGCGGCGACTAGCGATTGCGCCGGCGCACAGCCTCGCGGTGCCTGCCGATCGCCGCCGTCTGCGCCTGCCAGGCCTGGGGCGAGGTGCATTTCACGGACGTGACGGAAGAGGCCGGCGTGGACTTCGTCCATGACAGCGGTCGGGCGGGGAAGCTGCTGACCGTGGAGATCACCGGGGCGGGCGTTGCGGCCCTGGATTTCGACGGCGACGGCAGGCTGGACCTCTGGTTCGTGCAAGGCGGGCCGTTGGCGGATCGAGCAAGCGCGCCGCGGCCCGGCGATCAGCTTTTCTGCAATGCGACCCAGGACGGCGCTCTCGCCTTTCGCGACTGCACCGAAGAGAGCGGCGTGCAGGCTCTCGACTACGGCATGGGCATCGCTACCGGCGACGTGGACAACGACGGCGACAGCGACGTCTTTCTGACCAACTTCGGCCCCAACCGGCTTTACATGAACTTGGGCGATGGGCGCTTCGAGGATCGAACGGCAGCGTCCGGCATCCGAGGCGATGCGTGGTCCATCAGCGCGAGCTTCGCCGACATCGACGGCGACGGGCTGCAGGACCTCTACGTTGCGAACTATCTCAGGTTCAGCATCGACGACTACGAGCCCTGCCGCGGCTACTCGTCGCGGCCCGGCTACTGCTCGCCGCGGAACTTCGCCCGCGTGCCGGACCAGCTCTACCGCAATCTCGGCGGCGGTCGCTTCGAGGATGTGAGCGCGCGGGCCGGCATCGGGCGCACCCTGGGCGCCGGCATGGGCGTCATCGCCGACGACTTCGACGGCGACGGCGCAGTGGACTTCTACGTCGCCAACGACGCGGACGAGAACTTCCTGTGGCTGAACCAAGGCGCTGGCCGCTTCCGCGACGAAGCGCTGCTGGCCGGGGCGGCGGTGAACGGCGCTGGGGTCGCGGAAGCCAGCATGGGCGTGGCCGCAGCGGACTTCGACCGGGACGGCGACACGGACCTGTTCCTCACCCACGACACCCAGGAGAGCAATACGCTGTTCGTGGGCGACGGCCGCGGCTGGTTCGAGGACCGCACCAGCGCTGCCGGCTTGGCGGCGGACAGCATGGCGCACACCGGCTTCGGCACGGGCTGGTTCGATGCCGACAACGATGGCGACTTGGACCTCTTCGTCGCCAACGGCGCCGTGCGCATGATGGAACGCCAGGTGACGGCCGGCATCGTCCCGCCCCTGCGGCAGCGCAACCAGCTTTGGCTGAACGACGGCGGCCGCTACCGGTTGCATGGCGGCGGCGAACTCTCGCTGCATGAGGAGGTGAGCCGCGGCACCGCCTTCGGCGACTTGGACAACGACGGCGACATCGACATCGTCGTCGCCAACAACCACGGCCCGGCCCGCATCTACCGCAACGACTCGCCGCCTCGCAACTGGCTGGGGCTGGCCTTGGGCAGCGTGGGGGCCGTGGTCTGGCGCGATGAAGTGCCGAACGACACAAGGCGGGTGCGCACCGATGGCAGCTACGCCTCGGCCCACGATCAGCGGGTCATCTTCGGCCTAGCGGATACGAATGCGCCGCAAGCGGTGACCGCGCGCTGGCCCGACGGCACGGTGCAACGCTTCGGGCCGCTGGCGGTCAATCGCTACCACCGCCTGCGCCAACGGGCACCCGCGCCGTAATGGGCCGCTGCCTTGCGATCGCCCTGCTGGCATTCGGCTGGCCGGCGGCGGCGTATTCCGAGTCCACGCCGACCGCCGCCGACACTTGGCCTCCGGCGCTGGCAGAGACGCTGGCGGCAGCGCGGGACGAGATGCATCGCCAACTCGAAACGCTTACCCAGCCAGCCGAACGCGCCGATGCTCGCGGCGGTCTCGGCATGCTCTTCCACGCTCAGGATCTGCTGGACGACGCCGAGGCTGCCTACCGCGCGGCCCTCGACGAATCGCCAGCGCTGCACTGGCACTACCTTCTCGGCACGGTGCTGCGCGACCAGGGCGAAATCGACGGCGCGATCGCCGAGTACCGTCGGGCGCTGGCATTGGCGCCGGACGGCCACATGCTCGCCTCGTACCGGCTCGGCGTCGCGCTGTTGCTCAAGGGCGACCATGTCGCGGCCGTAGAGGCGCTGCGCGAAGCCGAGGCCGATGCGCCGGAGTCCGCCGCGGTGCTGGCCGCCCTCGGCGATGCGGCAGTCGCCGCTGGCGAGTGGCAGCAAGCCCGCGCCCTGTTGGAACGGGCGGCCGCACTCGAACCCGGCGCCGGTCGCATCGCCTACAAGCTCGGCATGGTCTTCCGCCAGCTCGGCGACATGGAGCAGGCTGGGGCTTGGCTCGCGAAGCGCAACGCCGTCGCCGCACCCCTAGTCGATCCACTGCTGCTGGAAGTGGCTGCGCTCAGCCTGAGTTCCAAGTTCTTCACGAAGGCTGGCGAACGCGCGTGGGAGCGCGGCGACCGCGAGGAGGCGCTGGCCGCGTGGCGACGCGCAGTAGAGCTGGCCCCGGACGATGTGGACGCGGGTCTGGTGCTCGCGCACGCGCTCGGTACTCTCGGCAACAGCGAAGCGGCACTCGGCGAGGTGCGCCGCGTGCTGGCCTTGGACGACAGCTCCGCCCGCGCCTGGTATCTGCTCGCGCATCTGCTGCGCGTCATGCCGGACACGGCCCCGGCACGAGAAGCCGCGGAGAGGTCCTTGAGCCTCGCCGACGACGAGACGACGCGCGCCCTGCTGGCCGCTCTGATGATGCGCGGCGGCGCGTTCGGCGACGCGGCACGGGAGTACGAAACAATGGCCGAGAAGCGCCCGGACAGCGCGTACTACCACTACTGGCTCGCCATGGCGCGGCTCGGCGCCGAATCATGCCGCGCAGCCCGTCCGGCGCTGCTGGCCGCTCTTCGCCTACAGCCCCAATGGGGCCAGGCCCACATGGTGCTCGCCCGCGCCGATGCGCTCTGCGGCGACGCCGAGCAGCGCGCCGCGGCGCAGCAGCGGGCCGCCGCCCTGCGTACGGCCAAGGACGATGCCGACACGCGCCTGACGCTGGCCCTCGCGCACCTGGCGCTCGGCGACGAAAACGACGCCCTCGCCTTGATCCGCGCCGAAGGGGAGCACCCGGGCGCCGCCATGCTGTACGCAGCGCTCGACGCCGGGGAATTGCCAGCGCGGCCGTTTGCGACGGACTCGCCCTGGTGGTGGCCCGCGGAACTGCGCTGACGGCAACGCCCCTATAATCCGCGCCCCTTGTTTCTGTTTGAGGAAGCCGATGTTCGGATCGCAGCTCGTCAACGAGCAGGCCACGTGGGAAGAGATCAAGGCCGTCGTCGAGGTCATGGAGGCCGGGCGCTGGACCAGCGTCTGGGCCTACGACCACTTCATTCCGCCGTGGCACCACACCGCGGAAGTGAAGGAACACGAGCTGCTGAACACCTTGGAAGGCTGGTCGCTGCTGGCCTCGGTGGCAGCGGTGACTTCGAGCCTCAAGCTCGGCATCCTGGTTTCCGGCAACACCTACAGGAACCCGGCGCTGATGGCGAAGATGGCCGCGACCATCGATGTCGTCTCCCACGGCCGGGTGATCCTCGGCATCGGCGCCGGCTGGAACGTTCGCGAGCACGAGGCCTACGGTTGGGAGTTCCCGTCCATGCGCGAGCGCTCGGATCGGCTGGAAGAGGCTTGCGAACTCATCCGGGCGCTGTTCCACGCCGACGGCCGGGTGGACTACGACGGCGAGTACTACAAGCTGAAGCAAGCCGCTTTCGCGCCGCGCCAGGGTGGCGATCATCCCATTCCCATCATGGTCGGCGGCACCGGCGAGCGGCGCACCCTCAAGACGCTCGCCATGTACGGCGACATCATGAACGTAATTGCGAGCCCCGAGCGCGTCAAGCACCTGCGCGGCGTGCTCGAACGCCATTGCGAAGCGGTGGGCAGGGACCCCGCCGAGATCGCCACCACGGTCCACTGCCCGATCCGCATCATCCGCGACGAGCAGAAGGCGAGCCAAGCGCGCGGCGCCAACGACTGGGCGATGATCGGTTCGCCGCAGTACGTCATCGACCGCATCGCGGACTACGTGGCCCTCGGCGTCACCGAGTTCATCCCGCAGATCAGGCCGCAGTTGCCGGAGACGTATCAGGAACTCGACGAGGAGGTCTTCTCCGCGTTCGATTGAGCACGGGGCGGGCCGGCGCATGGCGCCGCAGTTCGAGGATCAAGGCGGCTTCGCGACCAGGAGCCCGTCGCCGCCGGTGCGCTGGGCGACGTCCATGGTGCTGCGTCGGTTCAGTTCGCAAGAGCGCGTCGACAAGCGCCGCGCCAAACTCGAACGCGCCCGGCGGCGGCAGCGGCAGCCGCATGTGGTGGAGTATTTCCACCAAGTGGACGACGGCTACAGCCATCTCGCCGCCCAACTGCTGCGTCCCCTGGCCGACGCCTACGACATCGAGCTGGTGTGCCATCTGGTGCCGGGGCCGCTCGGCAAGAATGCGCCGGAGCCGGAATTGCTGCTGGATCTCTCGCGCTACGACGCCGCCAAAATCGCCCCCCACTACGGGCTGCACTTCCCGGCAGAACGCGGTGCGCCCGACGCGGCGCTGGTCGAGCTGGCGACGCGCATCCTGGCCGGTGCTGGCGCAGCCTTCGCGGACGTGGCGCCGCTGGTGGGCGATGCGCTCTGGTCCGGTTCCATGGACTCTCTTGAGACGCTCGCCGAACGGCATTCGCCCACTGATGCCACCACCGCCTCGAGCACGGTTGTCGCAGGTGCGGCGCGACGCAAAGCGTTAGGCCACTATTCCCCGGCGATGTTCCACTACGCCAAGGAGTGGTATTGGGGCGTGGACCGTCTCTACCACTTGGAGAACCGCCTGCGCGACCTCGGCGCACAGCGCAACGAGGGCAGCCAATTGCTCGCCCAGCGCCCTGCCATCGAAACCGGCCCGCTGCGCGACGACGGCGCCCTGACGCTGGAGATCTACCCGTCGGTTCGCAGCCCCTATACCGCCATCGCCTTCGACCAAGCCATCGCCCTCGCCGCCGAGACCGGCGTCGCCTGCAAGGTTCGCCCGGTGCTGCCGATGGTGATGCGCGGCGCCCCGGTGACCCGCGAGAAGGGCGTCTACATCTTCTCCGATGCCAGCCGCGAGGCCCGCGCCACGGTGCCGCTCTCGAAGGACCTTCCTTGGGGAAAGGTGTACGACCCCATCGGCAACCCCGTCCGCCGCTGCTACTCGCTTTGGCCCTGGGCCCGATCTCAAGGCCGGGGCGTGGAGTTCCTGAGCACGTTCATGCACGCCGCCTTCCGCGAGGGCATCAACACGGGCCGCGACGCCGGCCTGGCCCATGTCGTGGAAGCCGCCGGCCTCTCCTGGGAGGAAGCCCGAGGCATCGTGGACAACGACGACTGGGAAGAAGAAATCGAGGCGAACCGCCAAGCCATGTACGGCTTCGGCCTGTGGGGCGTGCCCAGCTTCCGGCTGCTGGACGCCTCAGGTGCAATGCAACTAGGCGTCTGGGGACAGGATAGATTGTGGCTGGTGAGCCGCGAAATTCAGCTACTGCTCGCAGAACCAACACCGAGCAGCTAGCCCAGGGCCTAGGGAGAGAAGCTCGGACGGACTTGGGGGTATCCCATACCCCCTTGTGTCCTACTTCAACCGCCACTCGTCCGTCAGCCTTCGCAGTAGCTCCTTCTGCCGACCAGCCAGTACCTCCGGCGTCCAATCCTCCAACGCCAAGACTTGGCCCGTCAGCGCATATGGCGCGAATCCCTCGCGGTGAAAGTACTCATTCTTCTTTCTCTCGAACTCGAGATTCGATGCTTGACTGTTTTCCTGCGAGATAAGAGGACCAGATTAGCCAGCCTGTGTGTCCAGCGTTCCCGCCCTTCCTCGTCCGGGAACCACTGCACCCAATGGGAGTCAGCGGCAGGATTCCTCGGGAGTACATGCTCAATCGTGGTCGTCCGCCGATCATAGGTCGCACCCTCGGCAGTTACCAAGCCGTCCAAGCGCAGCAGCAGGGGCATGCGCACCCGCGTCATCTCGTACACCGGGCCATCTAGCCGACGGACGATCTCCTCCTTCTCCTCCTTCGTGAGTTTCAAAGCACGCTTGATCTCGTCATGGTCCTTGCTCTGGATTCCCGCAACCACGCCGCCAAACCGAGCTATTCGACCATTCACGTTCTGCCGCAAGATGAACAGCCCATAGGCTAAGCGCTCCAAGCCCCGGATGTACGCCAAGAAACGTCTCGGCTTCGCCGTCGGGGGGGGTCTTGAAGAGCTCTGTCGTCGGCGGAACCCAATCGGAATTATCGAGTCGCGCCATGTGGGCCAGAAGCGCTGTCGGAACTCGCCACGGACCTGTCGCGCCCGAACCCGGAACTGGTGCGCCAGGCCGAGGCGGCGCCACTGCTGGAAAAGAAACCGACGCTGTTCTGAAGCTCGTCAGCGCCGCGCTCGGCGCGTTGCTGGTGCTCGTGACGGCGGGGGGAGGGCGCGTCTCACCGTCTCCGAACGGCGTCGACCACGCCGACGACCGAGAGGAGCACGAGCAGAAGCAGCAGCCGCAGATCGGCCAGATGGAGCGCGGGCCGCACCGGAACGGCGATGGTCTTGGCGAGGGCGGCGACCTTGAAGTCGTGCTGGCTGCCGAAGCGCGGGGCGAGAGCGATTTCCAGCAGGTCGCGGCGGCTGCGGTAGCGAACGACACCTACCGTGGTCCAGCTCTCCGCCCCTTCGATGCCGACCAGATCCATAGCGCGAAACACCACGTCGCCGAACAGCATGGGGTGGCTGGCGCGCCTGAGCATCTCTGGCAGCATGTGCGCCATGTAGCGGTCCATATGCGTCTGGGCTTCGGGCGACGGGGCGCTCTCAAGCAGGTTCACCATCAGGAACTGCCCGCCGTCGTCTTCCGCCATGAAGCGGCGCAGCGAGTCGGCGCCTTCGCCGCCGCTGCCCTCCATCCGCGCGGCTAGCGCGTCGATCTCCGCCGCTGAGAACGGGCCGGCCGTGTTCGTGTACCAGAAACAGAAAATCAGCCAGCCGAGGATCGGTCCGAACCAGAGCCAGAAGCGCGGGCTGCGCCATCGCAGGAACCGGGACATTGGATCGCTCCGCTCGTTCTACGTCTGCAGCCACTATAGTGGATGAGTTCGCCTTCCAACCCCGCGACCGTCTACCGTCTGGTCTGATCGCCTGTCGAGCCGTCACCCGGCGCCGAACGCCCGAGCGAAGCGCTCCGCCCGACGATGCACATGGCCTGCGACCCGTGAGAGGCGGACATCCTCCTGTGCGACCAAGCCAGAATGCTCTCGAACAGCCCGCACGAGTTCCCGCGCTCGCTCAATGACCAAAGGTCGTGTCAGGCCCGCATCCTTCGCTAGGCGCACCAGATCCCCCACCGTCACGCCGATCGAGTCATCGCGGCGACCGACTCGCATGGCCATGCGCGTGCTCAGATTCGGAAACATGGCAGTGCAGATCAGGTCGTAGAGGGGGGCAAGCCGAACGCCGTGCGGCTCTCGCAAGAAGGCGAAGTTCTTGCCATGGGCATCGTGGTTGCCGACGATCAGATTGAAGACGACAGCATCAAGCAGGGCGGGAATGTCCAGCACGGGAGTGCTCGAAGCCTCGCGCAGCAGTGCGAAGCATCGCTTGAGACTCGGTCCGCCTTGGCTCTGGTACTTCATGTCCGCGCGAATGCCCAAGGCTTGGCAGAAGTCCTCCTGATGGATGCGCCGGACGCCGCCATCGTCCATCCTCTTGCGGTCGAACCGCTCCACCAGCAGGTAGTCGATGCCGCCTGCACGGCCGATGCCGCACCTCGCGGCCGGCAGCCCCAACGCCGCGGCCAGCATCAAGCAGAACGCCTCGTTGGCCACCACGCCTTCGTAGCCGGCGATGGCCGGCTTGATGATGTGCGTGCTCGCGGCGGCACCGAGCGGCAGATGGAAGCGGTCGCCTTCGATCCGCACGGCGAGCTTGTCTTGGGCACCTGCCAAAGACAGCCGCAAACCCTCCGTCGCGACGAGGAGCGGCCGTTGCGGAAGTTCGGCGAGCGCTTCGGCGAGTTCCCCCTCGGTCAGTTCCCGCAAGCGTTCGCTCTGGTCCAACGGCGCCCCGGCGGGGACCAGCGAGACCGCGCCAGCGCACTCGCCGCCGATGCGTTCGAGCAGCGCGAAGTCGTTGCTCTCGCTGATTCGGAGCAGGCGCGAAATCACTCGGCGGCTGTCTTCCTCAGGGAGCAAGCCGCCGAAGAATGGTTCGCAGGCGCCCTGTGGGAACCGCGTCGCTTGCAGCGGCAGGGAGTGGGAGAGCGGCACGGCGGTCGCACTCTCAAGCCAGGCATCGGCGTACTCGAACGCCATCCGCCCGCTGTCGCGCAGGATGAGCTGGCCGGCAAGGTCGGCATGGAGGTAGACATCAAGCACCCGCATCTGGCGCGCCTACGCCGTGATCGGGGGAGTGAGAACGACCTCTACGCCCAATGCGTGCAGCACGGCGAGGGTCTTGTCGAGTTGGCAGGTCGGCTTGCCCTTTTCCAGTTCGACGATGAAGCGCAGCCCCGTACCTGCGGTCATCGCCAACTGGCGCTGCGTCACGCCGAGGGTCCGGCGCACATCTCGGACCGTATCGCCAATGGTTTGCGCCGATGCTCGCATGGTTTCGCCGCCGATGTCCGCCGTGTTCCCGAACGGGAACAATAGCCGTCAAACGCAAGGCAATCAAGCCGAAAAATCCCGTACGGGAAAATACGCCGCTATCCACCGTGACTTCGCGCCCAATATTCCCGGCCGGGAATCTTGGCCGTGCAAGCTCAAAGCGTCGAGGGCTACTCGATCAATCCTCGTCGCGCATTTGCTTCGCCACCTTCTTCGCGGATGCGCGGCAGCGTCTTCGCCGCCCAGCGCTGTCCGACCTGCATGCTCTCCGCCATCAGGCGCGGCATGACCTCGATGGACTTCCTGCCAAGCGGCGTCTCATGGAAGACGATCATCTGGCGAATGTCCTCGTGCGAGAAGTGCTTCGCATAGAGAGGGATCACTTCCTTCACAAGGACGCTCGATGTCGGCTCGGAACTCCGGCGTCAGCGCGGCCTCTTTCCGCGGCCAACGCCCGCTGCCAGCGACCCCGGCCACAACGAGGCAGCCGACTCCCGTCGCCCGATCCCAGTCTCCTGCAAGTACGGTCATGGACACTCCCGCATGGTTGCGGCCGCCCATCATGCCCGCTGGAGAGGCGCCGATCAAAACGCGGTCAAATGTTGACCTACTCATGCAAGCACTTGATTTAATGTCACTTTAGGCGAACCAAGGGCACCAAGGAGGCAGGTTTCGACACTTGGGAGCAATGACCGATCAAATGTTGCCGCGCACCGGCAATAGCCCGTGCGTCAAAACCCGGTCAAATGTCCAATATAGAACGTAAGATACTGATATATATTATCTTATTCCGCTAACGGTGGACCGTTTCGGGGCAGAATACAGAACCCGATCAAATGTTCGTCACCCTCATGCCCAGAACGGCACGTAACCTGATCTCGGTCGCGCCGGGTCCGCGGGCCGCACCAGCTGCTCGTCCAACGCTTGGCGGATCACCTTGGACACCTGCGCGGTGTTGCGGCTCTCGACGCCCAACCGCTCGCGAAGGGTCTGGTTGCGCATGCGCTGGCCGCTCAGGTGCCGCAGCACGGCGTGCTGATAGCAGGCGCGCGAGCGCTCTTCGGTGGTCATCTCGGCGAATCGACGCGGGCCGAACAGGATCGCGCGGGTCGCGCCCGCCTCGGCGCGGAACTCGGGTGGCGGAAGTTGCGCCTCCTCTGCGGCCTGCACCACCTTGTCGATGCCGGTACCCTGCTCCTCGCACAGTCCCATGCGCCGCATCAGGTCAGCGAGCGCCTCGTTGCGGGACCGCGGCGGGGAGTCGATGAAGCGTTCGGCTTCGACCAGCGGCGCTCCCGGGTTGGTGATCTCCAAGCGGTTCCTGAACAGCTCGATGGTGGGGCCTGCGCCGGTGATCGTCATATCCTGGTGGATCAAGGCGTTGGCCGCCAATTCGCGAACCGCCACCGGCGGGAAGAGCGGCGTGCCGCTGCGAATGGGCGCTTCGCGGTCCTCCGGTGCCGGGACGAGCAGGTTGAGGTGGGCATTCAGCGTCTCGAAGCCATTGGCGTACCCGAGAGCGAAATCTTCTCGGTGCGTCACCGTCGCGGTACGTCCGTCGCCATCGTAGGCGACGAAGCGCACTGCCTTGCGGGCGAGGCCGGAGGCGAAGCGGTGCAGTTTCTTGGCAAGGAGGATCGCACCCAGATTGTGGATGTTCCACTTGCCCCCGACATCGGTGGAGACCAGCCGGTCACTCGCGAGGCCCGCGAGGATGCCCTCCGGAGTGCTCGGCGTCGGCATCCCCGTGAGCGCGAAATAGCTCGCCCAGTCCAGCAGATCGAGCACTTCGCCCGCATCGACGAACTGCCGGGCCACGCCACGCTCCCAAGCATGCGGGCGCAGTTTGTCCCAAAGCGCCCGCTGCCAGTCCGGAAATCGCGATAGCTGCGTGGTCGCGCTGCCGATGCGGAAGTACGCGGTGCGGGCGAATTCGACCGGCGCGTTGACCGCGGCCGAAATCTCCAAGAGCACCACGCGGCCTTCCGGGTGCGCCAGCGTGTGGAAGGAGAAGGCTACGTTGGGTGCCAGCATTTGAGCGAGCCACATGTCCAAGGGCTGGTTCTGCCGCTTGGCGGTAGCGGGCTCGAAGTTCGTCCCGATGACAGCGTGGTCGCCGTCGCGCACGCCCCAGAGAACGTAGCCGAAGTCCCTATCCTCGAGCCGGGCGGAGTTGGCGATGGCCGAGATCAACTCGCCGATCATCCGGGGATCGGTGTTGTTCTCCTTGAACTCGGCCCACGGTGTCTCGGCCGGCAGGCGGCGCAGGTCATCCACTTGGGCGAGGAAGCGCGCGTTGGTCATGCTCCGCATAGTCCACAGGTGCGTTCAGTGTGTAAGCTTGCCACAGCAGGACGGCTGCGCCACAGCGCGGTCAAATCTCCATCAAATGTTGCCTGTAGCTCTAAGTTGTTGAAATATATAGGTTACCTAGACTAACGTCATCGTTCTACCGCCAAATCAGCGCCGGAATCAAATCCCTGTCAAATCCTGCTGACGGCTGCTTGGCCTCAATCGTCTAGGATTCGTCGCGTCACTAGGAAGGAGCTTGCCCATGAAGACGCGAACTCCATCGGCACTGGCGGCGCTCGCGCTCGCTGCGGCGGGCTGCGGGCCCAGCGAAAATGCCGAACCCCGGACGCCCGCAGCCATTGGCACCGAGGTCGCCGTCACGGGCGGCAGCGTGCGGGGCGTCGCTGGCGATGACGGCCTCAAGCAATACCATCGCATTCCCTTTGCCGCGCCGCCCGTTGGCGAGCGTCGCTGGGCGCCCCCGGCTGACGTTGAGCCCTGGGCCGGCGTCCGAGACGCCGCGGCGCCCGGACCGGCTTGCGTGCAACAGGGCGCACAAGGCGGCTTCTACGATGCGGCCACGGCGGTCGAGTCGATGGACGAGGACTGCCTGACGCTCAGCGTCTGGACGCGGGCGCAGCATGTCGGCGAAGGGCGGCCCGTGATGATGTGGATCCACGGCGGCGGCTTGACGGTCGGCACCGGGGATGCCTACCCGGGCGAACTCCTCACCGCCAAGGGAGTCGTGCTCGTGACGATCAACTATCGCCTGGGGCCCTTCGGCTTTCTCGCGCTCCCGGAGCTGACCGCAGAGAGCGCAAGCGGCGCCTCGGGCAACCAGGGCCTGCGCGACCAGATCGCCGCACTTCAATGGGTGCGCGACAACGTCGCAAGCTTCGGCGGCGACCCCGACAACGTCACCATCTTCGGCGAGTCCGCGGGCTCCATGAGCGTCTCGCTGCTGCAAGCCAGCCCGCTCGCGAGAGGGCTGTTCCACCGCGTCATCGGCCAGAGCGGCGGCTCCTTCGGGCCCATGACGTTCCGCGACCAGCCATCGCCGAACGGCGCCTCGGCGGAAGCGTTCGGCGCGGATTTCGCGGCCGCACTGGCTGGCGAGGGCGGCGAGACGTCGATCGAGGCGCTGCGGGCGCTTTCGGCGGAACACGTCCTCGCCACCTATCTTGCCAATCCCGCGGACTTCGGCGCGCTGGCCATTGTCGACGGCGAGGTGCTCGAGGATGAGGTCGCGGCAGTCTTCGAGGCGGGCGAGCAGGCCGACGTACCGGTGCTGATCGGTTCCAACGCCGACGAGGGAACGGCCCTGCTGCCTTACACTGGGGCTGTCTTCGGCGAGGGCACCGCGGGATTCGAGGCCTATGTCCAGGCCAGTTTCGCGGAAGTGCAGGACGAAATCGCCCAGCACTATCCCGCAGGGGACGATGAGCAGGCCACCGCCTCATGGATGGACCTCTACGGCGATGCACTCTTCACCTATCCGATGCGGGCCTGGGCCCGCGCCATGGCGACGGTGCCGAGCGATGCCTACCTTTACTGGTTCACTTGGGCGCCGCCCATCGCAGAGCGCGAACGCTATGGCGCTTTCCACGCCGCGGAAATCGGCTACGTCTTCGGCAATCTGGACCTCTTCGACGCGAGCCCGGCCGAAGCTGATCGCGCCCTTTCCGACCAGATGGCGACGATCTGGACCCAGTTCGCCCGCACCGGAAACCCGAACGGCGAAGGCCTCCCCGAATGGCCTGCCTACACCGAGGACAACGAGGCCTACATGGAGTTCGGCGAGGACCTCTCGGCCAAGAGCGGACTGCGCTTGGCCAAGATGGAGCTCATCGAACGCGCCTGGGAAAGGCGGCGGGAGAACGCAAGGTGACCGAAGCCGGTTGAGCGTCTCAATGCGCCCGAACCCGCGGCATGGGCGGGGCGGCCCGCCCGTGCCGGCGCGGGACGCGGGCGTACTCGCCGGATTGGGGCGAGACTGATGAGCATGGCTTGGCTCAACGACATGCGCCGAGATCGGTGCGCTCGCAGCGTCGCCGGTGCTGCGTTCGTGTTCGGTGTCGCGCTCCCTGTTGTTGCCGCCATTGAGGATCTGAACCCGCTGTGGGTACTCGTCACCGGGGTCGTTCCAGGCGCGGCGTTCGTGGTAGTAGGCATCTGGGCAACGAAACGCCCCGAGCAACTGACGAGCGTCGTCGGTGCGGCGGTGGGTGCGCTCTCGGCGCCAGCGTACTACCTACTGCTTAGCGATGCCCGGCATCCGCTCGATGCGGGTGCCGATATCGGCCGCGGTTTGGTTGGTCTTGTGGTTCCGTTCATCCTGCCATTCGACATGATGCTGGGCGCTTGGGCGGCCGCTCGCATCGAGACGCGGGGCGCAGCGGGGAGTGGCTCCAGTGCGGGCATACGACTGGCGATGCGGGTGTTGGCGCTGGTCATCGGTTTGGGCGCGTGCTGGTCGCTGGCCAGATCGTGTTGGAGGCGACGGCCGAGGCTTCGTCCGAGCCGGGGATCGCTCGGTGGGAGTTGCTGCACCACGGCTTTGTGCCCGCGGTGCCGATCGCGGCGCTTGGCCTCTTCACGGCCGCTATGCCGTCCCGGCTTCCCCAAATGTGCGGTGGGCTGATCGGTGCGTTGCCAGCACTTGCGGCTTCGAGCCTGAACGTGGATCCCGACCCCAGCAATCACGGCCAGACGCCGCTCGTGCTTCTTGCGTACACGCTGCCCCTGACGCTCCCCATCACCGTCGGGTCTGGAATCCTCGCCGCGGACAGCCTCCGGCGGTGGATCCTGCGACTCGTACACCGGTAGACCGGCCTCAGCTACCCAGCAGCGCCTCCAGCCGTTGTCCAGCCTCCGTGGCGGTGCCGCCCGGCATCTGCACGAGCTGCAGCTCGGCCCCCAGGGCCTCGCGTTCGGCCAGTTGCTCCGCAACCGACTCAAGCGGGCCGACCACCTGGATGGACTCCACCATCGCGCTCGAAATCGCCGCCATCGCGCCGTCGCGGTCGCGGTTTCGCCACGCTTCGCGCGAGGCATGGACTTCCGCCTCGAAGCCGTTGTCGGCCAGCATGTTCCAGTAGAAGTCGCCCATGCGGTTGATGTAGTGGAAGAGCGGCGCGCGGGCGGCCTGGCCCAGCGCCTCGTCGTTCTTGCCGTCCAAGACGTAGACGTTGGTGAACGGGGCGATGGTCACCGACTCGGCCGGGCGTCCGGCGCCGGTGGACGCCGCGCTCAGGTTGCCGCGCAGCGCGGCGAAGCGCTCCTTCGGCCAGTGTATGGGGAAGATGCCGTCAGCGATCTCGCCGGTCTGGCGGATCGACTTCGGCGTGATGGCGGCGATGTAGATGGGCACATGGTCGCGCGGGCGCTCGTAGTCCAGCCGGAAGCCGCGCTGCAGCGAGAAGATGTCGCCTTCGTATTCGAGCTTCTCGCCGCTGATGAGCAGGTTGATGACCTCCGTGTATTCGCGCAGGCGCCTTAGCGGCGTCTTGAACGGCACGCCGTGGAAGTGCTCGATGACGCGGTGGCCGGAGGAACCCAAGCCGCACACCATGCGCCCTCCGGAGATGGTCTCCAGCGCGGCGAACTCCTGGGCGATGGCGCCCGGGGAGCGCGAGTAGATGTTCAGGATGGACGTGCCGATGGCGATGCGCTCGGTGTTTGCCGCGAGCAGCGTCATCCACGGGATGGACGACGGCCCCCACGCTTCGCCGGTGGCCACCAGCTCGTAGCCGAGCGACTCGGCGATCTGCACCTTCTCAAGCGATTCGCGCCAGTTGCCGCCGGCGCCCGCCAAAACTCCCAATCTCATGGTGGTCTGCTCCTCTTGCTTGTTCGATCTGTCAGAAAACGGCCAGCGGGTTGAGCGGCGAGCCCGTGCCGCCGACCACGCGCAGCGGGGCGCCTACGAACAGGAACGTCCAGCGCTCCCGCTCGATGGCCGCTGCCGCCACGTCGTCCAGATTCAGATTGTCCAGTATCCGCATCCCCAATCCCACCAGCACCAGCTCGTGCAGCGGATTGGCGAGGCCCTCGACGCCGGACGGCATCACATCGCTCACGCCGTCGCAGCCGATCAGCGCGACATCCCTCGCCTTCAGCCACTTCGCAACCGAGGCGTGCATCCCGGCCGCGGCTATGACGAAGTTCCACACGCCCTTCTGCCGCACGCGTTCCCAGCGGCCGGTGCGCACCAGCAGCACGTCGCCGCTGGCCACGGTGACGCCGGTCTTCTTCTCCCAAGCTTCCAAGTCGTCGATCGTGATGGCGGTGCCCGGTTCGAGGTAGTCCACGCCCTTGAACCAGGCCATGTCCACCAGCACGCCGCGCGTGACGATGCCGTCCTTGGCATGGTGGATGCCGAGCTTGGTCGCGCCGTCCGGCTTGATGGTGTCGAAGCCGAAGCCGTTGTAGAGCTTGCCCTTGTGGGCGAAGTGCGGCAGGCCGTCCACATGCGAATGGGCGAAGCCGTGGTACTGCACGCTGTACTCGTCGCCCGCCACTTGGTGGCCGCTGAACTCGCCGGTGGTGACCGTGTGCCGGAACGGGTTGGCGTTGAAAAGGTCCGGGGCGGTGTTCAGATCGTGCGCCATGGAAACCGAGACGCCGTCGCGCACCAAGGCGGCCGCGGCCTTGCGCTTGGCCGGCGTGATGAGGTTCAGCGTGCCGAGCTCGTCGGCCTCGCCCCAGCGGCCCCAGTTGGAGATGTCCTCCATCCAGGCGTCGAATTCGGCGCGCGAGACCTCTTGGGCCGCAGCCCCAAGGCCGAGCGCCGAGGCCAGCAGCGCCGTTGCGAAGTGGCGCATGGCTCTCCCCCACAGGTTCCTTCCGCAGCCCGGAGAGTGCGACGAAACGCGGCGCCATGTAAAGGACCGCAGTCCGCTAGCCAGTGCGCTGTTCCTTGATGCAGGTGCGCCGGTCCAGCTCGTCGTCGATGAACCAGTGCCAAGTGCGGGCGCGCCTGTCGGCGTCGCCGTTGAGCTGGATCATCTCGTACAGGTAGCTGCCCGGCAGGTCCTTGCGGGACCAGGTCAGCACGATGGTGCGCTCGTCGATCTCCCATGCGGAGCCGACGATGCGCTCCGTGTCCCACCAGATGCGCCCATCCCGGTACTTCGCCGGGAACTTGAGCTCCTCGCGGCGCCCGTCGGCCCAAGTGTAGATGTTGGTCTGGAAGTAGTCGTACTCCCCCGCCCCCGGGAACGCGCAGATCAGGTGCGATGCGTGCCGGTCCAGTACCGTCCCATCGGGGGCCACGTGGACGTACTCGCCCTGCCATTCCCCCTCGTGCCGCGCCAACAGCGGCATGCCCGTCTTGATGCTCGTTTCGTTCGCCATGCTGCCCCCGGTGCGCTCGCGCCTCTTCGCCTGCGACAGTCTGCTTGGCGGCAGGCATCGTCGCAAGGCCGTGGCGCTTGCAAATGACTTAATGATGTATCAATATAACAAATGTGTCCGGCACAGGCACTCGAGTGGGGCTCTCATGCGTGGGGCTGCCCTCGCGCCGGGCGGGCACGGGTTGATTTGGCAACCGGCAACGGGAGAGAGTCATGGTGTGCAAGCAACGCAAACTGCCGCTCTGGGTGCTGGCGATCGGGCTGGTCTGGCCCGTGGCGGCGAACGCCCAGGCACCCGCCGAAGGGGCTGCCGGCGGCGCGATCGAAGAGGTGCTGGTCACCGCCCGCAAGGTCGAGGAGAGCATCCAGGACACGCCGGTGGCGGTCACCGCCATCAGTGCGGAGCAGATCGCGGAGCTGGGCCTCTTGGGCCTTGCGGATGTCGCGAAGATGACCGCCGGCCTGATCTTCGACTCGGAGTTCTCGCGCGGGGCGAACCGGCCGGTGATCCGCGGCCAGGCGAACATTCTCGGCGACTCCGGGGTCTCGTACTTCATCGACGGCGTCTACGTCTACGGCTCCATCGACGACTACGACCTGAACGACGTGCAGAGGGTCGAGGTCATCAAAGGCCCTCAGAGCGCGCTCTACGGGCGCAATACCTATGCCGGGGCCATCAATATCATCACCCGCTCGCCGGGCGAGGAGTTCGGCGCCCGAGTCAACGCCGAGGCGGCGTCGGACGGCCAGAGCATGCTCAGCGCCAGCATCGGCGGGCCGCTCGGCGAGACCGTGGGCGCGCAGGTCACTGTGCGCCAGTTCGACCTGCGCGAGCCGTTCACCAACAGCTACGACGGCTCGAAGATCGGCGTGCAGCAGTCGCGGTCCTTCTCCGGGGTGCTGGACATGACGCCGACCGACGCCCTGAGCATCCGCGCTCGCGCCTATGTCGGCGACCGGGACGACGGCCAGCCGCCGGTGGTGGCGACCCGCTATCACGACAACAACTGCTACACGGACAACGGCAGCCTGTACGGCGGCGCGGGGCGCTACTACTGCGGCGTCGTGGCCCCGCGCGACATCAACACCGACTGGACCGTGCAGGCACCCGAGGCCCGGGACACGGACGACAACCGCCAGTACAGCCTCACCGTGGACTACCGGCTCTCGGATGCGGTGTCGCTCACCTCGATCACCGGCATGAACGACCGCGAGGAGGTCTTCGTGATCGACGGCGACTACCTGCCGACGTCCTTCCAGGTGAGCAACTTCACGCCGAATGGTTTTCCGTTCGCCGGCTTCCCGGTGCCGCCGTTCCTCTACGCCTACGTCGGCAGCATGACGGACTTCACGTTCGCCAGCGAGCGGGTGGTGGACAACTTCTCCCAGGAGTTGCAGTTGTCCTTCACGGGCGAGCGCGTGAACGGCCTGCTCGGCTACTACTACTTCTCCCAGGACGAGACCTCGCGCGACATCCGCAACGTGAGCGATGCGCAGCGCGGCCTGGCGGCGGCGAACTTCGGCGCCGAACTCGCCCGCATGCAGGGGGTCTGCGCGGCGAATCCCGTGTGCGCGTCCATGTCGCCGTTCTTCGGCCCCGGCGTCGATGTCCCGCGCGACGTGAACACGCTGAGCATCAGCAACAAGGCGCTGTTCGCATTGGTCGATTTCGACCTTGGCGAGGCCTTGGGGCTGACCCTTGAAGGCCGCTACCAGTCCGAGGAGATCTCCCAGCACGCCATCATCCAGAACCTCGGCGAGGACATCGAGGCCGAGGTGTCCACGGAAGCCGAGTTCAGCGCCTTTCTGCCCCGCATCACGCTCGATTGGCAGGTGTCGGACGACCGCCTGATATACGCGGCGCTCGCCAAAGGGACGAAGCCCGGCGGCTTCAACAGCACGGTGGCGATCGAAGCCGGCATCCCCACCTACGACGAAGAGACCGCGACGACGCTGGAACTCGGCATCAAGAGCACGTTCGCCGAGGGCCAGATGGTCGCCAACTTGGCATTGTTCCGCAACGCCGTAGAGGGCTATCAGCTGACGCAGAACGTGCAGTCCGGCGCCAACGCCACATCCGCCACGGTCAACGCTGGCGATGCGGACATCACCGGCTTGGAGGTCGAGATCGCCGCCCGGCCGGAGGCCATGCCCGGCGTCACGCTGACGCTGAACTACGCCTGGGTGGACCCCGAGTTCTCCGAAGGCGCGGATCAGAACGAAGGCCTGCTGCTCGACGCCGCCGACGACGGGCTGGTGAACTGCTCCACCGGCAAGCAGTTCCCGGCGGTGGAGAGCTGCACCGGGAACTCCAAGTTCGGCCCGCTGGCCGGCAAGCTGGTGCCGCGCACGGCCACCCACCAGGTGTTCGCGGACGCCGAGCTGCGCCGTCCGATGGCGAACGGCTGGGCGTGGTACGCGGGCGGCAACTACGCCTACGAGTCGAGCAAGTTCGCGCAGGTACACAACCATGCGGAGACCGGCGATACGGCCTTGCTGAATCTGCGCCTGGGCTTCGTCGGCGACAAGTACGCCATCCGCCTCTGGGCGCGCAACGTCACCGGCGAAGACACGCCGGCCGCCGTGCTGCGCTACGCCGAGCCGGAGGCGTTCCGCCGCAACTTCGCCATCGGCGCGCGGCGCGACGCGCACTACGGCTTGACGGTGAGCGCCAACTGGTAGCCTAGGCGACCGGGGCCCGACTTCGGAGGAGACAGGAGCCATGAAAATCGCATCCCTCAGCGTCCTGGCCCTCGCCGCGGCAACCGTCGCGGCGGCAGCGGAGCCGCTAGATCCGAACGATCCGCAGGACGCGCTGCGCATCGCCCGCAAGGTGCTCTGCTCCACGGCGGACGGCGAACCGACCACGTTCTGGTGGCATGGCGCGGCGTACTCCCGGCGCCAGGGCGAGGCTGATCGGCTGCTCTTCAACGTGGAAGGCATGAACGTGCGCACCTGCACGGCCGCCGAGGATGCCGAGCGCGGCAGCGGCTACAAGATGGTGTCCCGGGAGCTGCTCTTCTACCAAGACCCGGCCAGCGGCGAGCCGCTCGCGACCTGGGACAATCCGTGGACCGGCGAGACCGTGGAGGTGCTGCACGTCGCCAACGACCCGGTGAACAGCAGCAACTTCGAGAAGGACCGCACCGGGGCGCCGTTCCGCTGGGGCGGCTTGGTGACGGAAAGCAGCTGGCGCTGGAACATCACCGTGCCGCTCTTCTATCCGAACCCCTTGGGCGGCGCCTTCCAGCCCGAAGTGGGCGGCACCTACCACGCCACCGAGATGTTCAACTTCCTCGGCGATGCGGCCGAACTGCTCGATGCGGACAAGCCGTTCGCGCAGAGCCACGTAGGCTGGGCGCGCATCTCGGACTGGCTGCCGTGGATGAAGATGGGCGGCCGCGAAGGGGTCATGTACATGCACACCGCGGGTCTGCGCCTATCCTCCTGGGACGCGCTGCCGGAGCGCTTGAAGGCGGAGATCGCCGAGCGCTACCCGATCTACGCCGGGCCGCCGCCGCTGGACGATGCGCGGCGCAACGTGACCAGCTGGATGTACTACCAGCGAGTGCGGGAAGGCACGGAGACGCCGCCGCAGCGCTGACCCGCCGCGAGCGGCCTACTCGCGGGTCAGGCCGGTCTGCACCCAGCGCAGGTTGATGCCAATCCGCGCCGCGCCGGGCGCCCCCCAGGCGTAGCTCAAGGTTTCGCCGCTGGCCTGGTCGATGATGCCGAGCTTGAGCACGGGAACTGCGGTGTTCTGGTAGGTGAGGCGGGCAAGCTCCACCGCATAGCCGGTGGGCTCGCCGGCATCCAGAATCGGCTGCACGAAACCCTCGTCGTGCCAGCGCAGATCGGCCATGAAGACGTAGTCGTCCTCGCCAGCTTTGGGATCGAGGTGCCGCCGCGCCAGCGCCACCCAACCGCGGTAGCGGCCTGCGCGCCGGGCGCTGTACGTCGCGCTGCCCGCCATCGTCCAAGTCAGATGCGTATCGCTGATGTGCCAGCCGTGCGGCAGTTCGGCCGGACAGTCCCGGGCCGCGCCCACGAATGACGCCTCCTCCCCGGCGGACGCGGTCTGGGCCCGCCAGACATAGCGGCAGACTTCGTCCAGCCCTTGTGCGAACCGCCGCACCGGCGTTTCGTCGCCGTCGAACGACAACGTCCAGGCCGGTTCAGCCGCCGACTGGCCAGCGGCCATGGCCACCGTCACGCTGCCGTTCTCGGCCGCCGCGATGCGCCAGTGCTGGCGCGGCACCGGTGCGACGCCGTCCACGCCAGCCTTCCAAGCCTGCTCGTTGTTGTTGTACTCGCCGAGCAGCAGCTCGCGCAGCGCAGCGACGTCGCCTGCCGCCGCTCCCGTGGCGCTGAAGGCGAGCAGCGCGGCCGCGACGGTCAGTCTTGCGCGGCCCGCCATGCGCCTACGATGTCGCCAGCGTGGGCCGACCACACGCCACGCTGCGCGCCGACGTGTTGCAGCGCCCTTTCCAGGGCAGCGATGCGGTGCGGCTGGCCCATCAGCCACGGGTGGATGGAAAGCGCCAGCAGGCGACCGTGGCCGGTCTTGGCAGACTCCCTGAGCAGAAAGTCGCAGGCGTCGATCACCTGCGTGGCGTATTCCTGTTCCGAATGCAGGTTGTTGCCGATGATGAACTGGTCGTCGAGCTCCAACGACAGCGGCAGAGCGACCAGTTCGCCGCTACGGGTGCGGAAGGCGTAGGGCAGGTCGTCGTTGATCCAATCGCCCATGTACGCCACCCCGCGCTCGGCGAGCAGGTCCGGCGTATTGCCGCTCTGCGAACCGGCAGGACTGATCCAGCCGCTCACGGGCTGGCCCGCGGCATCGCGCAGCGCCCCGAGGGAGCGGTCGATGAGCGCCGCCTCGTCGGCTTCGCCCAGGTCGCCGTGGTGCAGCGTGTCCATATGCCAGGAGGAGGCGATGATCTCGTCGCCGCGCCCGGCGAGCCGGGCGAGCAGGGGAGGCACTCGCTCGGCCAGCGCCGCGTTCACGGAGAACGTCGGCTTGAGGCCGGCCGCATCGACCGCGTCCAGGCAGCGGAAGATGCCCACCCGATTGCCGTAGTCGCGCAGCGTGTAGTGGCGCAGGTCCGGGTACGCCGTGCTCATGCCGCCCGGCGGCGCGAACGGCTTGCCGCTCTGATTCAGCGGGAAGAACTGCACGGCGATGTTCACCCACACCGCGAGCCGCGCACCGTCCGGCCAGACCACCGGGCGGCGGCTGGACAGCATGGAGAAGTCGTAGCGGTCGTGGTCCATGCCGTGCCGACGCTGCGGATAGCGCAGATGGGCGGAGTCCAAGGCCATGCTCAGGTGCCCTCGTCGCTCGTCGCCGTTGCGGCGGCGTAGTAGTGCTCGAGGTAGTGCGCGGCGATCTCCCGCCCCGTCGCGAGCCACACGTCGCGGTGGTTCGTGATGTAGCGCAGCGCGTCCTCGAAGGCGGCCAGCCGATGCGGATGCGCCACCTGGTAGGCGTGCAGCGGGATGCACATGACGGTGCCGCCGCGCTCGCCTTCCTGGTAGAGCCGGTCGAAAGCCGCCTTCAGCATGTCGCCGTAGCGGCGCGGCTCGATCTTGTTGACGACGTAGACGATGGTGTCGTTGAGTTCCAGCGAGTAGGGCACGGAGACGAACGGCTTGCCCGAGCGCACCCGCACGGGAGTCGGCTGGTCGTCGTGGAACAGGTCGCAGGTGTAGCTGCCGCCCGCCTCGCTGAACAGATCCAGGGTGCGCTCGGTGTGGGTGAGGGCGGGCGCCAGATAGCCGGCGCAGCGCTGGCCGGTGCATTCGGCGATGGTGTCCACGGAATCCTGGATCATCTGCGCCTCCTGGGCCTCGTCCATGCCGTAGACGTAGCGGGTGTTGTAGACGCCGTGGCTGAAGAACTCCCAGCCGCGCTCCAAGCCGAGTTCGATGATCTCCGGGTGGTGCTGGCAGACCGCCACCGACAGGCTCACCGAGCCGCGCACGCCGTGCTTGTCCAGCACTTCCATCATGCGCTGGTGGCCGACGCGGTTGCCGTAGTCCCGAGTGGCGTAGCCCTGCACGTCCGGGAGCGGGCGGGGCCATGCGGCGCGGTGCGGATTGCGCGGTGGCTCCAGCTCGTAGAACTCGGTATTGGGGGCCACCCAGAAGGCCACCTTGGCATCGCCCGGCCAGCGGATGGGCGCCCGTTCGTCCCACGCCCGATAGTCGTACAGGTCGAGCGACTCTTGCATGTCAGAACCCCGCGCCCCGTGCTTGACGGATGGGTTCGCAGCCCGGGTGGCTCCGCAGCCACTCGGCGACGGTCTTGTAGGGCTCCACGTCGGCGTACTTCAGCATGATGTCGCACAGATTGGCGAAGTGCGGGATCTCGTGCTTGTCGGCCACGCATTCCTCCGGGACGATGGTGCGGTAGCCGTGGGACAGCGAGGCCACGGCGGAGGCGCGCACGCAGCCGGACGTGCTGCCGCCGGTGAGGATCACCGTGTCCACCTTGTGCCAGACCAGCAGCGACGGGATCAGGCTATCGTGGAACACGCTCGCCATGCGCTTGTTGACCACGGCATCGCGCCCGCGATCGATGTCGAGGCGCGGGTCCAGATCGGCGCGTGCGCTCTGCTCCTTGATGTTCTGCAGGGAGTCGGCGGTGTTGGTGCGCGTGCCCCAGACGCCGGCATCGTCGGCGCTCGCCATGTAGGCGACGAAGGTCCAGATCACCGGCATGTTCTTGGCGCGCGCCAGGGCGGTAAGCGCGTTGATGTACTCGATCTGGCGCGGGTCGGTCCGATAGGCGGTGGCGAAGGCGTCGATGTCCGTATAGGCGCGCTGCAGATCGATGTTGATGAGCGCGGCCTTGTCGCCGAAACCGAACCGCGCCCGGTTCGGGTTGGACTTCACCTCTCGCCAGTACTGCCGCGGCGTGAGATCGGACGTTTGCATGACAGGCATCGGCGTCACTCCGCGCTTGCGCTCATGGCCATTAAAGCCTATTGATATATCATTATGCAACGACGACTTCAGGGGGGCCGCCATGGGTGCCGCCGCCGAGATTCTGCCGCCGCCGCTTGATGCCCTCGGCCTCGCCTCCGACGCCGTGCGGACGGATGCCGAGAGCCGCGCGCTGTTCGGCCAGGATGTGTCCGGCGCCGCGGCGCAGCCGCTCGCGGTCATTCGGCCCACCAGCGTGGCGGACATCGTCCGCGTTGTCGAATTCGCTCGCGACCACGGCCTCAGCATTCTGCCGCGCGGCGGCGGCATGTCCTACAGCGGCGGCTACGTCTGCGACCGGGAAGGCGCACTGTGCCTGGACATGGGCGCCATGAACCGCGTGCTGGACATCAATACCGAGGACATGCACGTCACCGTCGAGGCGGGCTGCACCTGGCAGGCGCTGCACGAGGCGCTGGCGCCCCTCGGCGTGCGCACGCCGTATTGGGGCACGCTGTCCGGACTCATGGCCACCGTCGGCGGCAGCGTCTCGCAGAACAGCCTGTTCTGGGGCAGCGGCCAGCACGGTTCGGCGGCGGATTCGGTGCTCGGCCTGCAAGTGGTGCTGGCGAGCGGCGAGGTGCTATACACGGGCGCGTCGGCGGCGCCGGACAGGCCGCCGTTCTTCCGCCACTACGGCCCCGATCTCACCGGCCTCTTCACCAGCGACGCCGGGGCGCTCGGCGTCAAGGCGGCGGTGACGCTCAGACTGATCCCGGCGGCCACGGGGCAGGCTTGGCTGAGCTTCCAGTTCGAGCGCCATGGGCCGCTGATCGAGGCCATGTCGGCGGTGGCCAGGCAAGGCTTGGCAGACGCCTGCTTCGGCTTCGACCCCGCCATGCAGGCGCAGCGCATGAAGCGCGAGTCCCTCGCCGCCGACATCTCGGCGCTGAAGCATGTGGTGGGCGCCCAGCAGAGCCTGCTCAAGGGCGTTCGGGAAGGCGCTCGGATGGCAGTTGCCGGGCGCCGCTTCGTGGACACTGCGGCGTTCGCCGTGCATTTCATGGTCGAAGAGCGCACCGAGGCCGCGGCGAACGATGCCGCCGAGCGCATCCGGGCGCTCTGCGCCGAAGCCGGCGGCAGCGAGGTGGAGAACACGGTGCCCAAGGTGGCGCGCGCGCATCCGTTCGGGCCGCTCAATTCCATGGTCGGGCCGGCCGGCGAACGCTGGCTGCCGGTCCACGGCCTGCTGCCGCATTCCAAGGCGCAGGCGGCATACGAGGCCGTCGAGGCGCTCTTCGAGCGCGAGGCGCGAACGCTCGCTCGGCACGGCATCGTCCACGGCACGCTGCTCACCTACGCCGGCACGAACTGCTTCGTTGTCGAGCCGGTGTTCTACTGGCGCGATGCCTTGAACGCCCTGCATCGGCACGCCGTCGAAGAGGATGTGCTGCGCCGCGTGCCGAGCTATCCGGCCGACCAGGCCGCGCGCGGCGAAGTGATGCGCCTGCGCCAGGCGATCATCGATGTGTTCCGGGAATTCGGCGCGGCGCATTTGCAGGTCGGCCGGCTGTATCCGTACCGAGCCAGCCTCGGCGACAGCGCCGCAGCACTGGTGACGGGGCTGAAGAAGCTCCTCGACCCGGATGATCGCATGAACCCCGGCGTACTGGGGTTGTAGCGGACGATGCCGGACATCCTGCAATCGAGCGCCCGCATCGTCGTGCGGGGTACGCCGCTGACGCTCCACTACCGGCTCGCCGGCACCGGACCGTGTCTCTTCCTGCTGCATCCGTCGCCGTTCAGTTCCGCCTTCATGGCGCCGCTGATGGCGCGGCTGGCGGACAGGGCTTGCCTGATCGCGCCGGACACCCTGGGCTTCGGGGCTTCCGATCCGCTGCCCGGCGAGGTGGACGATCTGTCGCCCTACGTCGAGGCGATGGTCGCCCTGCGCCGCGCCTTGGGTCTGGACCGCATCGCCGTCTACGGCTCCGCCACCGGCGCCCAGATCGCCGTCGAGTGGGCGAAGGCCGACGCCGATGCCGTAACGGGCGTGATGCTCGACAACGCAGCCACCTTCACCGATGCCGAGCGGGCGCACATCACCCGCGGCTACTTCCCGGACCTCAAGCCCCGCGCCGACGGACGCCACTTGGCGGCCGCCTGGCAGGCAGTACACGACGGCACGCTGTTCTTCCCCTGGCAGCAGCCCGCAGCCGCGCATCGCATCGCGCCCGACCTCGGTCCGCCGGCGGCGATGGACGCCGCGGCGCGGGCGTATCTGGAAGCCGGGCCGGACTATCAGAAGGCGTATCGCGCGGCGTTCCGCAATGAGCGCGGCGAGCGCGTGCAGCCGATCGAAGCGCCGCTGGTGATCCTGCGCTGGCAAGGCAGCATCCTGAAGCGCTGGACCGACCACTTGGACCGCCTCGCCTGGGGCGATAACGTGACCATGGCCTTCAGCGGCCCTAGCCAGGAGGATCGTTGGCCGTGCCTCGAAGCCCACCTGCCGCGCATCCTCGCCGGCGATGCTCCTCGCCAAGCCGATTCGCTGGTCCTCGACACCGGGCAGATCCGCTACGCGGCGGGCGGCGTCCGGTATCGAATGCCGCCCGCCGGCGTGCCCGACAGCATCGCCATCCACGGCTTCGGCGGCGCCGGCGAGCTTCTCGATCCGATGCCGGGTGCCGTGCGCGTGGACCTGCCTGGCCACGGCGGCTCGGCGCCGGCCAGCGAGGTCGATTCTCAGGCAGCCGCGGACGAGGCGCGGCGCTGCCTGCTCGCCGAATGCGTCGACGGCGTATGCGGCGTGATGGCCGAACTCGGCCTCGAGGGCGCGCCGATCCACGTCGTCGACACCGCCCATGCCATCGCCCAGGGCGTCGCGGCTCGGCAGCCCGGCAGCGCCGTTCAGGCATTGCCGTACCCCGGTTGGCGCGGCCCCCTGCCGCCGCTCGAGCCGGATGCCGGCGGCGGCCACCTATGGCGCGCCTGGCACTGGCTGCGGGCGCAGTATCTCAAGCGCGACATGCCGCCGCCCGATCCTGCCCGGCTCGGCCGCATGATGCTGCGCCTGCTCGATGCCCAGGACGCCTACCGCCTAATGATGAACTGAACCGCCGCTGCCCTGCCGCGGCTGCGTAGAGCCCGGCTACAGCAGGAACAGGCTGATGGCCGGCAGCACGGCGATGATCGCGAGCGCTAGCAGCAGCAGGCCGATGAACGGCAGCACGGCCTTGGCGACCGTGCCGAAATCCTCCTTGAAGGCACCCATGGCGACGATCAGGTTGAGGCCCATGGGCGGCGTCAGGTAGCCGATGCCGAGATTGGCGATCATCAGGATGCCGAGATGCACCGGATCGATGCCCACCGAGGCCGCCACCGGCGCCAGCATGGGGCCGAGCAGCAGCACCGCCGAGCCGATGTCGATGACCATGCCGACGCCGAGCAGGAGCAGGTTGCCGAGCACCATGAAGGCCGCGGGCGTGTCGATCATCGTCGATAGCGCCGCCACGGTCTGCTGCGGCACCTGCTGGTAGGTGAGGAAGACGTTGATGGAGATGGCGAAGGCGAGCACCAGGAACAGGCTGCCGAGCAGGCGGCTCGTTTCCAGCGCTACGTCCCACAAAGCCGCGGCGCCGAGGTCTCGATGCAGCAGCGTCTCGATGCCGACCGCCAGCGCCACGGCCACCGCCGCCGCCTCGGTGGGGGTGAAGATGCCGCCGTAGATGCCGCCGAGCACGATGATCGGCACCGGCATCGCCGACAGCGCCCGCTTCCCCGTGCGTCGCACTTCCCCGGCGTCCCAGGACTTCGCCCCGGCGCCAGCGGCACCGCGGCCGTAACGGATCAGCGTGTAGCCGACCAGGATGGCGATCATCACCAGCGCCGGGCCGAGACCGGCGATGAAGAGGTCGGCGATCGACGTCTCGGTCATCACGCCGTACAGGATCAGCGGAATCGACGGCGGGATGATGATGCCGAGCACGCCGCTCGCGCAGATGAGGCCGATGGCGAAGGTCTTGCGGTAGCCGTTCTCGACCAGCGCCTGGTACATGATCGCGCCCACGGCCAGCAGCGTGACGGTCGCGGAGCCGGAGATGGCGGCGAACCCGGCCGCGGCGAATACCGTGGCGATGGCGAGGCCGCCCGGCATGCCCCTGGTCACCGCCACCGCGAAGTCGATCAGGCGCCGGGCGATGCTGCCGCGCGACATCACCGCGCCGGCGAACAGGAACAGCGGGATGGCCAGCAGCACTTCCTTGTTGAAGGCTTCCCAGATGTCGTACAGGACGTAGGCCGGGCGCCCGTCGTCGAACACGGCGTAGATGAAGAGTGCCGCCGAACCGAGCAGCACCAGCACCGGCTGGCGCAGCCAGACCAGCACCACCAGAGCGATGACCAGCAGCCAGCCCATCACTCGACTCCGCTGGCGGCAGCCTCGGCCCGCGTCGCGTCGCCGGCCGGCTCGCCGAACGCGGCGAACAGCGCATAGCGCGCGACGTTCAGACCGAACGCCAGCACGAAGACGCCCTGCAGCAGCCACACCGGCCAGCGCAGCAGGCTGGTGAGGTCCCGCAGCCGGTAGGACTCCGCCGCCACTTCCACGGCGAACCAGGCCAGCACGGCGAAGAAAACCGCGGTGAGGCCGTGGCCGAGACGCACCAGGCCCGCATCCCAAGCGGCCGGCCGCAGTCCGTCCAGCACTCGTACGCGGAAGTGTTCGCCGCTGTCGGCGGCAAGGCCGACGCCGAACATGGCCGTCGCCAGCATGCCGACGAGTCCAAGCTGCGGCGCCCCGACGATGCCGTGGCCGACGATCAGCCGGGCGCCGACATCGAGCATCAGCGCCACCGCCATGGTGGCGATGCCGAGCACGCAGCACGTCGCCTCGATCCGGCCGATCCAGCGCAGCAGCGTCATGGGGCCGCCCCCTGCCGCTCCCGGAAGCGGGCCTTGCCGGCGGCGATGGCGGCGGCGATGGCCGGCGCTTGGCCGCCGATGCGGGCCACCAGCTGCGGCACAATGTCGCCCGTCGCCGCGCGCCAAGCCTGCACTTCCGAGGCGCTGAGGTCCTGCACGGCGATGCCTTCTTCGCGCATCCGCATGACGGCCCCGGCGGTGACTTCGCGCACCGCGGCGCGCGCCGCCGAGACCTCGCCCCAAGCGCCGCGCAGCGCCGTCTGCTGCGCGGCCGTGGCGGCGTCGAACCAGGCCTTGTTGGCGACCACGGCGCCGGTGTCGTAGGAATGCTGCGACAGGGTCAGATGCGTCGCGTAGCGGCGGGTGACGAAGAAGTGGAAGATCACCGAGCCGACGCCGCCCTCGATCAGGCCGGTCTGCAGCGACGGCACCAGATCGGCGCTGCCGAGGGGGATGGAGTCGGCGCCGATGGCGGCGAGAAAGAGCTGCGTCGCCGGGTTCGGCGAACCGCGCAGGCGCAAGCCCTTGGCATCGTCCGGGACGCGGATGGGGGTCTGCGAATAGATGCCGTTCCAGCCCACGTCCACCCATTGCAGCAGCACCAGATTCTTCGCCGCGAACAACGGCGCGAACGCCTCGGCGAGCACTTCGTCGTAGATGAAGTCCACCTCTTCTGCGGAGTCGAAGACGAACGGCGCCATGGCGATGTTCAGTTCTTCGACCACCGACGCCAGGCCCTGCAGCGACATGCCGCCGAGATGGGCGCGGCCGCGGCGGATGTCGTGCAGCATCTGCTCCTCGCTGCCGCGTTCGCCGCGGGTGAAGTAGTCGAGGCGCACCACGCCCGAGGCGCCGAGCCGCGCCTTGACGTCCTGCCACTGCAGATCCCAGACCGAGTTGGGCTGCGCGAAGGCGACCACCCGCCCGTACAGCGGATCGGCGCCCGCGGCGGCGCCAAGCGGCAACAGCGCGAACGCCATAGACGCCAAGAGGCTTCGGCCGCGGTTGCTCGGCAAACTCATCCCCACGCCTACAGGAACTGCTGGATCTGGGTGGCCTTGACGAGCACTTCCTCGCTGCCTTCGGCCCGCACCGCGGCATCGAAGACCGCCTGCCGCTTGCCCACCCGGATCAGCTCGCACGATACCGACAGCGGCACCCCGGCCGGCACCGGACGCAGATAGATGCAGCTGAGGCTGACGGTGACGAAGGTGCGCTCGCCGCCGGCGAACCAGGTGGCGAGACTCACCACATCGTCCACCATCGCCGCGGCGATGCCGCCCTGCACGCCGCCGTGCGGGTTGGTGGCGCCGGGCGGCGGCTCGAAGCGCACCTCGGCGAAGCGCCCGTCGTCGGCAACCGCCTGCACCTTGCCGCCGAGGAAATCCCGACTCGCGATGGGCGGCAGCGCGTCGATGTCCATCAGCCAACTCCTCCTGCCGCCAGCGCGGCCTTGCCTGGGAACAAGCCCGATGCGGCATCGAGCACCTGCGCCGTTTCCGCGCCCATGATCTGAACGCCCATCGGCAGCCCATCGGCGAAGCCCATCGGCACGCTGATCGCCGCGACGCCGGCGATGGCGGCGGGGGCCGTGAGGTCGGCCAGCGTCGGCGGCACAGCGGCGTCCGTCGGCGGCAGATGGGGCGTGGTCGGGCTGACCAGCAGACGCGTACGCAGATCGGCGCGCAGACGCCCGCTGGCGGCGCCGAGCAGCGCTGCGGCACGGCGCAGCTTCGTTTCCGGCTGTGCCGCCGCCCACGCCACCATTTCGCAGAACGCGGCGCTGAACCCTTCCGCGCAGGTGTCGAGCGCCGCCGCGAAGTGCTTGCCGGCGTCGCGCTCGCAGCGCAGCAATCCGGCGCGGCGCAGCGCGGAGAGGTCCGCATCGGCCCATGCGGACGCAGCAGCGCCGTCGAGATGCTCGCGCACCGTCTCGAATGCGAGCGCCACGGGCGGCGCGTACTCGATGTCCACGCGCCACTCGCCGAGGCGCGGCTGCGGCGCGGCCGGTGCCGATTCGCGGAACAGGCCCAGCACCGCAGCGGTGTCGGCAACGCTCCGCGCATGGATGCCGACATGATCCAGAGACGGCGACAGCGGCATCACGCCAGCCGTCGGCAATTCGCCGTAGGCGGGCTTCAAGCCGACCACTCCGCAGAACGCGGACGGCAGGCGCACGGAACCCAAATCGTCGGTGCCGAGCGCCACCGGCACGATGCCCGCCGCCACCGCCGCGGCGCTGCCGCCGGACGAACCGCCCGGAATGCGCTCCGGAGCATGCGGATTGCGAGTGGCCCGGTAGGCCGGGTTCTGCGACGTCTGGCCGAGTGCAGCCTCGTGCATGTTGCAGATGACCGCGGGGATCATCCCCGCGGCCCGCAGCCGCGCCACCACCGCGGCATCGGCCCGGGCGCGCCGCCGACGGAACGCAGCGATGCCGCCGTGCCAGGCCAGCCCGGCCACGGCGATGTTCGCCTTCACGCCGAACGGCACGCCGTCCAAGGCCGAAAGCGGCTCGCCGCGCCGCCAGCGCGCACCGGCCGCGGCGCCCGCCTCGAGCAGCGCCGCGCGGGATTCCACCGCCGTGCAGATGCCGAGCGTGGCATCGACTTCAGCGATGCGCTCGAGGCAGGCTTCGACGGCGTCGGTCGGCGCCGCGGTTCCGGCGGCGAAGGCGGCGCCGAGTTCGCCGGCGTCCATGGCGTGAAGGTCGGCGTTCACGAGCGCTCGTCGATCAGCCGGATCGGTTTCTGCCGCCGATGCAGCTCGGTGAGGTCCGCCGTGTCGCCGCCGCCGACCAGCTCCACGGCCACATCGATGCCGAGCTTCTGTTTGAGCAGGGTGCGCATCCGGGCGCCGAGGTTCGCATCGCCCCGGGCGACTTCCGCCACCACGCTGAATGCCCCCGCGCGGTCGACGCGGCAGACGTATTCGCCCAGGAACTCGTCCACCTCGGCGAGCAGCGGGCCGATGGCCTGGGGAAAGACGTTGATGCCCTTCACCTTGACCATGTTGTCGCTGCGGCCCAGAAAGCCCTCGATGCGGCGCAGGTTGAAGGCTGCGCCGCCGGGACGCTCGGCGCTCACATCGTGGGTGTTGAAGCGGATGATCGGATAGACGTCGTCCTTGAAGAGGCAGGTGCAGACCAGGTCGCCAGCTTCGCCCGCCGCCACCGGCGCGCCGTCGTCGACGCCGAGCAGCTCGACGTAGTGGGCATCCTCCATGACGTACAGCCCATCGTGGTCCGGGCCTTCGCCGGCGACGATGCCGGTGTCGCCGACGCCATACCAGTCGAAGCACTCCGCGCCGCCCCAAAGGGCGGCGATGGCGGCTTTGTCCTCGCGCCCCATCTGGCCGCTGATGAGTCGGATGCGCAGCTCCCGACCCAGGCCCTCCTCATCCGCGACCTCCGCGAGCCGCTTCAGATAGTCGGCGAAGCCGAGCAGCACGGTCGCGCCGAAGTCGCGCATCAGCGCAACCTGGCGCGCCGAGCGGGTCTCGATGCCGGTGCCGGCGGAGACGAAGACGGCGCTCGTCCAATGCAATACGGCTTCGCGGATGTAGTGGCCGCCGTTGATCGTGCCGTGGCCGTACACCGAGTGCGCCACATCGGTTGCGCCGACGCCCTGCCAGCGGAACAGCCGGCCGAGCAGCAGGTTCTGCACCTCCCGGGACTTCACGCCGAATAGCAGCGGCTGCGGATCGCCGGTGGTGCCGCTGGTGGTGTGGAAGACCACCGGCGCGTGGTCGTCGGCACCGAAGTCCTCGCCGCCGAAGTCGCCGAACGGCGGGCAGGCGCGCACGCTCGCCATGATGTCGCTCTTGTCGAAAACGGGCAGTGCGGCGATGTCGTCCAAGCCCTTGATGTCGCCGGGCTCGATGCCGGCCGCGCCCCACAGGCGGCGGTAGAAGCCGGTCTGCCAGGCGCGCGTTAGGCAGCGGCGGAACAGCCGCTCCTGGCGGGTGCGCAGCTCGTCCCGGCTGATGCCGGCGGCGAACGCCTCGAAGGCGGCGCCGATCGGATGCTCGGCCTGCAGCGCACGCGGATCCATGCAGTCGAAGTAGGTCCTCATGGCGGCGCGCCCACCGCCGCGGCCAGCACCGCGCTCGCGTCTTCGGCCGCGATCAGGCCGTCTACGGCGTCCGCCAAGCGGCGGCAGCGGTCCCCTTCGGCATAGACGCTCGCGAGGCAGGCGGCGACCTTGGCTGCGCGCTGCGCCGGATCGAGGGGCTGGCGCGGCGAGCCGAGCAGGCTGTCGATGGTCACGCCGCAGCGCCCGCCGTCGCGCAACTCGGCGGTCAGCCGCTGCGGCGTGAAGGCCGCCGGATCGTCGCCGCCGCATGCCTCGGCGGAGATCCGCTGCGCGAGGTCGAACGTCGCATCGTCGAGGCGCCTCGGCGCGAAGTGTTCGAGGCCCACCGCGCCGTGCATCAGCGCCACGGCGCCGACGTAGGCGAAGCAGAGACGCGCGTAGTTGGCATCCATGCGCCGCTGCACCGGACGGATCACGAGCTGGTGGATGAGACTCGGCGCGGCCAGCCGGATGGCCGCCACATCGTCCGCCGCAACGCCCTGCTCGCGCAGCGCCAGCACCGCCTGAATGCCGCCGTGGGTGGCGCGGCCGCTGGGGAACGGCTTGTGGCTGAGTTCGCCGATCCGCAACGGCGCACCGAGCGAATCGGCGAGGCCCGTGGCGTCGGCGGCGGTCTCGAAGAGGCGCAGATAGCCGTAGCGCCCTTCCAGCGAATCGCGCGGCGCCGGCATCCCCGCAGCGGCCAGGTCCGCGGCCAGCAAGCCGTTGCGGGCGGCGTTGCCGAGTTGCACCGGCAGCGTCGGCATGCCCTCGTCGTGCGCCTGCATGGTGCCGGAGGCGAACGACAGCGCGTGGCCGAACGCGCAGCGCAGGCGTTCGGCGTCGTAGCCGCGCATCGCGCCGACAGCCATCGCGGCGCCGAAGACGCCCGTGGTGGCCGGGCGGAAGAAGCTGAGCGGCGCTCTGGCGGCGAGCCCGAGCACCGCGCCGGTCTCGACGCCGAGCACGATGGCGGCGATGAACCGATCGCCGGCAACGGGCGTTCGGTCCGCTTCCGCAAGCGCCGCCGCCAGCGGCGCTGTCAACGCATGCGCCACCGCGCCTTCGTGGACGCAGTCGAACTCCAGGCAGTGCATCTGATAGGCGTTGACGAATGCCGCGGCGGCCGGCGGCAGACGGCGATCGTCGCCGAGCACCTGCGCGGGTCCGTCGCCGCCCCAGGCGGCCGCCAGCTCGAAGACCGCTTCCCGGTACGGCCCGCGGCGGCCGGCGACGCCCACCGCCAAGCCGTCGAGAATGAACTGGCGCGCCGCTTGCAGGGCTTCGGCCGGCAGGTCCGCGGCAGCAGTGCGCGCCCCTAAGCCGGTCAACGCATCGAGCAGCACGGCGCGCCCGGGCTAGATGGCGCCCCGGCGCCGCATCTCGGCAAGCTCGCCCGCGGCGAAGCCGAGCGACTCGCCGATGGCCAGCGAGTGTTCGCCGTAGGCCGGGATGGCGAGATTGGGCTCTGCCGGTTCGTCGGCGTACTTGATGGGCACGCCGATGTGGCGATTGCCGCGCTCGTCCTCGAGCAGCATCTTCCGCTGCAGGGTGTGGGCGTCCTCGAAGGCGTCCTTCAAGGACCGCACCGCCGCCCAGCAGCAGTCCACCGGCGCGAGGAAGTCCTCCCAATAGGCGCGCGGCTCGGCACGGAAGCGGGCGCGGAAGAAGGCGCGCAGGGGTTCCTGGGCGGGGCCGGGCTCCGTCTCCGCGCAGGGCAAGAGGTCCAGCCGATCGAAGGCGGTGAGCAGGTTGCGGGCGAACTTCGACTCGGAGCCGCCGAGGACGATGAACTCGGCGTCGCTGGTCTCGTAGATGTGGTACATCGCCGCGCCGCCGAAGGAGCGCATGGTCTTGGGCTCGGGATGCTGATCGGCGCCGAATACCGGGCCGGTGACGTTCGGCGTCCAGGCGAGCAGCGCGTCGTACATCGCCAAGTCGATGTAGTCGCCGCGCCCGGTGCGTTCCCGGCGATACAGCGCCATCAGCACCGCCGACATCGCCATCAGCGACGAGACGACGTCCGCCGCCGGCACATTCGGTGCCGCTGGCTTGTCGTCTTCGAGGCCCCGATTCAGGGCCGCGACGCCGGCGAGCGCCTGCACGGTCAGATCGTGCGCCGGCTTGTTCTTGAGCGGCCCGTCCTGGCCGAACGCGGAGATGGAGCAGTACACGAGCCGCGGATTGAGCTCGCGCAGAGTCGCATGGTCGATGCCGAGCCGCGCCACCACGCCGGGCCGGAACGCCTCCACCAGCACGTCCGCGGTGGCCGCCAAGGCATGGAAGAGGCGCAGGCCGTCGGCATCCTTGAGGTCGATCTTGAGGCTGCGCTTGCCGCGCGCGATGTTGCGGAACCAGACCGAGACGCCGTCGGCATCCCGATAGCCCACCACGCGGGTCGGTTCGCCGACGCCGTTCGCCGGTTCCACCATCACCACGTCGGCGCCGTGGTCCGCGAGCATCATGGTCATATGCGGCCCCGGCAGGAAGGCCGACAGATCGAGCACGCGCAGGCCGTCGAGTTTCACGGGAACTCCGCGTCGTGTTCGCCGAGCTTCGGCGCTCGGCGATCCGCCGCCCGCTCGCCGTTCACCTTGAACGGGCTAGACAGCATGCGCAGGCCCTGTTCGCGGTCCGGATGCGCCACCGTGTTGAGCATTCCCACGGCCGCAGCGAACGGATTGTCGAGCGCCTCGGCGATGTCGTAGACCGGCGCCACCGGCACCGAACCGGCGAGCTTCGCCACCCAGTGCGCACTCGGCGCCTTGGTCAGCGTCGCCTCCACCTCGTCCTGCAGCGCCTGGACATTGGCGAGCCGCGAGGCCATGTCGGCGAAGCGCGGGTCGGCGAGCAACTCGGGCCGCTCGATGATGTCGCAGAAGAGCGCCCAGAACTTGTCCGTCTGGCACATCACGAACAGCCAGCCATCGGCGCTCTTCAGGAGCTGGCTGGGCACGGCGCTCGGGTGCGAGGAGCGGTTCAGGCGCTTCGTCACCAGGCCCTCGTTGAGATACCAGGTGGCCGGATAGGAGAGCTGGTGCAGCGCGGTGTCGTACAGGCAGCAGTCGACGTCCGCGCCCTTGCCGGTGCGGCGCGACTTCATCACCGCGGCGAGCAGCGTCGTCGACATGATGGCGCCGGTCATGAAGTCCACCATCGACAGCCCGAACCTGGCCGGTGGGGTGCCGGGTTCTCCCGTGAGGCTGAGGAAGCCGCACTCGGCCTGCATCAGGTAGTCGAAGCCGGGCCAGGCGGCGCGCTCGTTGTCGCGCCCGTAGGCCGAGATGTGGGCGCACACCAGCGCCGGATTGACCGCTTCGAGGTCCGCATGGCGCAGGCGCAGCTTGGCCGGCTGATCGCCGCGCAGGTTGTGTACCAGCGCGTCGGCACCGCTCGCCAGCCGCTCGAAGCGGGCGCGTCCGGCCGCGGTCTTGAGGTCGATGTCGACGCTCTTCTTGCCGCGGCTGAACGACTGGAAGTACTGGCTGTCGCTGTCGCCGAGGTAGTAGGGGCCGACGGACCTGGAAGCGTCGCCGCCGGCGCCGCCGTGCTCGACCTTCACCACCTCGGCGCCGAGATCCGCAAGCAGCTGCGTGCCGTACGGCGCCGCGCCGAAGTGCTCCAAGGTGAGCACCCGAAGTCCTTGCAGCAGGTCCATCAGACCGGATTCCTTTCGATGAGCTGGCGGGCGATGATGATGCGCTGCATCTCGTTGGTGCCTTCGCCGATGCACAGGAGCGGCGCATCCCGGTACAGGCGCTCCACTGGGAACTCCTTGGAATAGCCGTAGCCGCCGTGGATGCGCATGGCCTCCATGGCGTTTTCCACAGCGCTCTCCGAGGCGAAGTACTTCGCCATGCCGGCCTCCATGTCGCAACGCTCGCCGGCGTCGTAGGCGCGGGCGGCATCCTCGGTGAGAAGCTCCGCGGCGCGGGCGCGGGTGGCCATCTCGCCGAGCTTCAACTGGATCGCCTGGTGCTGGGCGATGGGCTGGCCGAAGGTGTGCCGCGTCTGGGCGTAGGCCGTGGCTTCCTTGAGTGCGCGCCGGGCGATGCCAACGGAGCGCGCCGCGACGTTGATGCGGCCGAGCTCCAAGCCGCCGACCGCCATGTAGAAGCCGCGTCCGGCCTGCTCGCCCACCAGATGGCGGCGGGCGTCCAAGGCGTAGTCCTCGAAGATCAGCTCCGCCGAGTCGATGCCCTTGTAGCCGAGCTTCTCCAGCCGCCGCCCGGTGCGGAATCCTGGCCGCGGCGCGCCCGTGTCGGGATCCGTCTTCGGCGCGATGAACATCGACATGCCGCGCCGCGGCGGCACGGCGTCCGGGTCCGTCTTCACCAGCAGCGCCACCGCGCCGCCCTCGATGCCGTTGCTGATCCAGGTCTTGGTGCCGTTGATGACGAAGTGGTCGCCGCGCTTCTCGGCGCGCGCCCGGATGCCCTGCAAGTCGGTGCCGGCGCTCGGCTCGGTAAGCGCCAGGCCGCCGCGGATCTCGCCGCTGACGAACTTCGGCAGCCAGTATTCCTTCTGGAAGTCCGTGCCGTGCTGCTCGACGATGCGCGCCATCATCAGGTGCGAGTTGAAGATGCCGGACAGCGACATCCACTCCTCCGAGATCAGCGCCACGAGCTTGGAATAGGTGCCGGCGGTGAGCCCCAGCCCGCCGTGCTCGGGCGATACGGTGGCGCCGAACAGGCCGAGTTCCCGCATCTGCTCGACCAGTCGGTGCGGATAGGCGTCCTGGCGTTCGAGGTCCATGGCCACCGGCCGAACCTCCTTCTCCACCCACTTGGCGATGCTGTCCAGGATGACCTGCTCGTCGGTATCGCTGTAGGCGCGCTGCGCTTGGCTCATGTTCGCTCCGCTTGTTCCGTGCGGCTGGGCTAGTAGTGCGCCACCCGATCCTCGACCGCATTGCCCCGGCCCGGCACCAGGATGTTGCGCAGAAAGCTGCACACCTCGGCGCCGTCCTGGTTGCGGCCGACCGTGTACACGGTGACGATGCCCTGGCCCGGCCGCGATTTGGACTCGCGCTTGGCGACCACCTCGGACTCGGCGTAGAGCGTATCGCCCTCGAAGACCGGCGCGGAGAAGCGCACCTCGTCCATGCCGAGGTTGGCGACGGCCTTCTGGCTCACGTCGGTGACGCTCATGCCGATCAGGAGCGACAGGGTGTAGGTGCTGACCACGAGATTGCGGCCGAACTCCGTGGCCTTGCCGAACTCGGCGTCGAAGTGCAGCGGGTGGGTGTTGAGGGTGAGCAGCGTGAACATGTGGTTCTCGTACTGCGTCACGGTCTTGCCGGGCCGATGCTCGTAGACATCGCCCGCCTCAAAGTCTTCGTAGTAGCGCCCGAACGTCTCCCGATAGCGCTGCGGTGCCACCTCCTTGACCGTTCTCATGCCACGCTCCTCCGACCGCTTTCCATCAGCTCACCCGGGTTGCCCGAAACCGCGCAGTCTAATTGCTCAAGGCGGCGGCACCGCGGCGCCGTAGGCGGCGGCGATGTCGCGCCTGGTGGCGACCCAGACGTCGCCGCATGCCGCCACATGGTCCAGCACCCGCTGCAATGCCCCGATGCGCCCCGGTCGGCCGATGATCCTCAGATGCACGCCGAGCGACATCAGGCGCGGCGCCTCGCGGGCCTCTTCGGCGAGCCAGTCGAAGCTGTCGATGGCGTACTGCGCCCAGTCCCGGGGCGTCAGCGACGGCGCGGTCCACATCTTGATGTCGTTGGAGTCCACCGCGTAGGGCATGACCAGCATCGGCCGCACCCCGTCGCGGCATTCCACCCGTTCCCAGAACGGCAGGTCGCCGGAGTAGTCGTCCATGTGGTAGCCGAAACCCTCCTCGGCGAGCAGGCGGCGCGTATCGTCGGTATGCAGCAGCCGCGACAGCCAGCCGACCGGCGCCGTGCCGGTGGTGGTCTCGATGCTGTCGCGGGCGGCGCGGATGAAGGACCGCTCCTCGTCTTCGGCCATGCGGTACTGATGCACCCAGCGATAGCCATGCGCCGCCACCTCGTGGCCGGCGGCGACCAGCGCCTCGGCCAGCGCCGGGGCCCGCTCCAAGGCCAGCGCCGCGGCCGTGGCCGTGACCTGCCAGCCGTGCGCCGCGAGCAGCCGCAGCACGCGCGGCGCACCGGCATCGATGCCGTAGCGGTAGTTCGACTCGTTGCCGTGAACGCGCACGGGCCGGCTCGGCACGGCACCGATCTCGTCGAGCCGTTCGGGATACCGATCGCCGTCTTCGACGCGCATTTCCGCGCCTTCCTCGACGTTGACGACGATCGACAGCGCGAGGCGCGCCCCGTTCGGCCACGTGAAGTCCGTCGGCAAGTCGTTCATCCGAGCACCTGCGTGCCTGCTGCGCTGCGGCGAGCGCCTAATGACTTAATGATATGACAATATGCTATTGTGGGCCAACATGCCTTGCGGTCGAAGGCCTCGGCCGCTTATGGTGCGCTGTGCAAACGCAGGAAGAGAGCGCAAGGGAAGGATATGGCAGCGGATTACGATGGCCCTCCCGACTACCGCGCCGTGGGGCGCCACGCCGTCTTTCCGGCCACCAGCCACGACGAGACCGAGCGCTACAACTTTCTCGCCCACCTCAACCGGCATCTGGCCAGCGCCGTGCTGCCCGGCGTCGCGGAAGCCTTCAGCGCCCGCGTCGAACCCGCGTTCCGCGCCGCCAACGGCCGCGGCTTCGCTGGCCGCGGCGAAGTGCGGCGGGCGCTCCAAGCGGACAGCGCCTATCAGACCTGGAGCGCGCTGCGCCGGGGCAGCATGGAGATGCGTCAGCAGGCCGGCCTGTCGGTGGTGCTCCGCCAGCTAGAAGGGCTCAATCGGGAAGCCGAGGCAGGGGCGTCCGGGGTACGGCTGACGCTCGACGACAGCGTGGCGACCCCCGCGTATCTGACCGCCGTGGACCACCATTGCATGCCCGGCAGCTACTACACCGAACGCGCGCCGGGCGACGTGAGCGCGGCGGCGAACTACGACTCCGGGATGTTCGCCACCACCGGCGGCATGCTCGGCCGCTTCACCGACGGCGGCGGACGCGGCATGGTGGACTACATGCGCGCCCACTACCCCGATTTCGCGCCGCGTCGGGTGCTGGACGTCGGCTGCGGCCTTGGCCACAACGTGCTGCCCATTGCCGCCGCGTACCCGGACGCCGATGTCGTTGCCGTGGACGTGGCCGCCCCCATGCTGCGCTACGGCGCGGCCCGGGCGGCGAGCCTGGGGGTCCGCAACGTCAGCTTCGTGCAGGCCGACGCCGCGCACCTCGCCGCCTTCGCCGACGCTGGCTTCGATTGGATCCAGAGCACCATGTTCCTGCACGAGACATCCTACGCGGCGCTGCGCCGCATCATGGCCGAGTGCCGTCGCCTGATCCGCCCCGGCGGCTTCGTGATCCACATCGAGCAGCCCCGCTATGCCGACGACATGCCGCTCTTCGAGCAGGCGATGCGGGATTGGGATGCGTTCAACAACAACGAGCCGTTCTGGACCAAGCTGCACGAAGTGGATCTGGATGCGCTGATGGTCGACGCCGGGTTCGCCCGCGACGAGCTGATCCACGGCGGCGTCGCCGCGCCGCGTGACGGCGCGCCGCCGCCTGACGGCGCGCCGCCGGCGGATGGCGCGCTGTTTCCCGACGCGGCGAGCGACGAAGCGGAGGACTTCGGGCGCAAGGCGGCCTGGGAGATCACCGGTGCCCGGGTGCGCGGCTGAAGCGATGGACGCCAAGCCCTTCAACCACGCTCTGGCGAGCGCCAAGGCCAAGGGCAAGCGCCCGTACTTCTTCGATGACCCCGACGTGGAGCGGGTGCTCGCGATCACCATGGCCGTGGCCGGCGAAGTCGCGGTGCTGCGGGCGCGCCTCGACACCGTCGAGGAGCTGCTCGCCGCGCGCGGCAGCATCACCAAGGCCGACATCGACGCCTTCGAGCCGAGCCCGGAGCAGCAAGCGGCGCGCGGGCGCTGGAGCGAAGCCTATCTGGCCCGCATCCTGCGTATCGTCCAGCAGGAGCGCGAGGCGCTCGCTCGGCCCGATGAACCGACCTCCGGGGAGGTCGGCGAGCGGCTCGGCAAGCCGTAGAACGCCGAGGAGGAGCGAGCATGGCGAACGAGTGCGTGGTGCTCCGCCGACAGCCGTCGGGCGTGCCCGTGGCGGACGACTTCGCGTTGCTGGCGGCGCCCGAGCCGCAGGGCGAGGGCGTGCCCTGCGAGACCCTCTGCATCTCCGTCGATCCGTATCTCCGTGCCCGGCTGAGCGGGCGCCACCTGAGCGGCGCCATTGCGCCGGGCGAGGCGATGTCCAGCGAAGCCGTGCTCCGCGTGCAGGCGGATGCGCACGGCTTCAAGGCCGGCCAGCTGGTGCGCGCCTTCGCCCCCTGGCAGCGGCGGGCGGACCTGCCGGCCGACAGCCTGACGCGCATCGATCCGCAGATCGAGCCGGCCTCGCTCGCTCTCGGCGTGCTCGGCATGCCGGGCCTCACCGCCTTCGCCGGCATCGAACGGCTGCTTCAGCCGCGCCCCGGCGAGACGCTGGTGGTGTCCGCCGCTTCCGGCCCCGTCGGGGCCACGGTCGGGCAGCTTGGTCGATTGGCGGGGGCGCGCGCCGTGGGGATCGCCGGCAGCGAGGAGAAGTGCGCGTGGCTCACCGAACAGGCGGGCTTCGACGCGGCGATCAACTACCGTCGCCAAGCGCTGCGCCCGGCGCTGGACGAGGCCTGTCCGCAAGGCATCGACCTCTACTTCGACAACGTCGGCGGCGACACGCTGGTAGCCGCCATGGAGCGGCTGCGCGTTGGCGCCCGCGTCGCGCTGTGCGGCCTGATGGCGCAGTACAACGACTCGACCCCGGCGCCTGGGCCGAATCCGGCGCTCGTCATCCGCGCCCGGGCCACCGTGCGCGGCCTCGTGGTGTACGACCACGAAGACCTGCGCCCGCGCATGGAGGCGGAACTCGGCGCGCGCATCCGGCGCGGCGAGCTCGCCTACAAGGAGGACGCGACCCACGGCCTCGAAAACGCCGCCGAGACCTTCTGCCGCCTGATGCGCGGCGGCAACTTCGGCAAGACGCTGGTGCGGCTGCAGGACTAGGCACAGGTGCGAATGACGGACTAGCCATGCATCCCGGGAGTGCCGCATCTGGGCGTTCGCACGTCGAGGTCCCTCGGCACCTCCTTGGCCGACACCAGCACGGACCGCTTGGAGCACCAGAGGCTCGACGGCACTCGCTGCAGGTGCGGCTATGCGCCGTACTTGCGCCCAAGGGCGGGACACGCAGCGCCGCTACTGCTTGGCCGCGCGGGCCAGCACCGGCCGGATCTCCGCCAGGAATTTCTCCGGATGCTCACTCATCGGGAAGTGCCCGAGCCCAACCATTGTCCGATACCGCGCTCCGGGGATCATCGCCGCAAGCTCCGCCCCAGCCGTTGGCGTGCCGCTCCAGTCGTACTCGCCGTTCAGGATGTCCACGGAGCAGATGCCGGTGTCGATGGCGGCGGCGGTGTTGCGCACATCGTGGTCCACCGAGTAGTAGTAGAGGTCGCCCTTGAACACGGCGGGCGCGCCCTGGCTGTATACCCAGGCGGTTTCGTGGCGGAACGCCTCGGGGCTGCTCGGCGCCATCATGCCGTACATGACGTGGGCCTTGAAGTCGTTGCCGATGCGCGGGTGGTGGAACTCGTCGACGAAGCCGCCGGGGGTGTAGGCCGAAGCCTCCAGGCCCACCACGGCGCGGAAGGATTGCGGGAAGTGCAGCGCCAGGTCCACCGCCAGGTGGCCGCCGATGGAACTGCCCATGTAGACAGGACGCTCGAGGTCCAAGGCATCGCCCAAGGCGCGCGGAACCGCCATCAGGAAGTCGCGCGTCAGGCGGTATTCCTCCTGCCACCACCGAGCATCGGTCGGCGGAACCGACTTGCCGTGGTAGGGCAGGTCGTAGGCGACCATGCGGAACGCGGATTGCAGAGTCTCGTCTTCGAGCACATGCCGCCATTGCCGCCCGTCGGCGCCGGCGGTGTGCTGCAAGAGGAGGCCGATGTTTCCGTGACCGGCTTCCTCAAAGTAGATGCGGTGTTCGGTGCCGTCGATGGCAAGGCGAACGTAGCGCCCGACCGCGGTATCGAACCGCGGGGCGTTCGCGCGCTCAGCTACCGCGACGGTTGCCGTTTCGCCCTCGGCGGCGCCGTTGCAGGCGCGCATGATCTCGATGAGCCGGCGCAGCGCCGGGTAGTAGGCGCAGTAGTCCACCGCATCGCCCGCCACGTCGAAGCCATGGTGGATGGTCGCGGGGTAGAGGTCCTGGTAGAACGGCTGCGGCGTTTGCGCGAGGAGCGCCTGCCAGTCCGCTTCCGGCGCGTCGATGGCGAGGTCTACCGCGAAGCCGCCGGGCCAGCGCTCGATGCCGGCCACAGCGCCGTTGTCGACCCGCAGTCGATAGCGCTTCGCGCCTATGCCGAAACGCACCGTGGCCGTCCAGAACTTCGCGTGGCGGCGGAACTCGCCATCGTCGTTGGCGCGGCTCTGAACGGCCGACCAGTACTCCGTGCTTGCGAACTCCGGCATTTGCTCCCCGACCTCGGCGCGTTTCGGTTAGGGTAGCCGATTCGCCCGCTTGCGGCGCCTACGGCAGACTTCCACGACATGGCAACGCGCATCGGCCTCGTCGCCGACACCCACATCCCCGAAGCGAGGGCTACGCTCTGGCCGCAGGTCTACGAGGCATTCGACGGGGTCGAACGCATCCTGCACGGCGGCGATGTCCACGACCTGTCGCTGCTGAACGAGTTGGAGAAGGTCGCGCCCGTCTACTGCGCACGCGGCAACGGCGAGGACGGTTCCGGCGGGCGGCCCATCCAGCCGGAAGACCCGCGCGTGAAGTACTTCTGGACCATGGATGTGGAGTCGCTCACCATCGGCCTCACCCACTACGTGCCGGTGACGGACGCGCCGCCCGGCCTGAGTCTCGACAAGTTCGTGGCGAACAACTGGCCGGACAAGCGCCCGGACGTGATCGTCTCAGGCGACAGCCATACGGAACTGATCGCCGAAGTGGACGGCGTGCTATACGTCAACCCTGGCTCGCCCACCTATCCGCACAACTACGATACGCAGTACGGCACCATCGGCTTCCTGGATCTGGACGATGGCAAGGCACAAGCGTCCGTCTGGCTCATCACCGACGATGGCATCGAACCCTTCGACTGGGACGCCATCCCGCCTTGGAAGCTCCGCTAGCGGGCTGCTCTCTCTACGACCCCTACGACTGCCGGTTCTTCTGATGCAGCCCTAGGAACCCCACGACCACCTTGTTCAGCTCGCCATCCCAGGCGAAGGCGATGCGGATGGTGCTCTTGGGGTTGAAGCTGTTGCCCTTGCCGATGTGGTTGGCGAGTTCGTAGACCTTGCCTTCGACCGTCGTGCGGTACCACTCGCTGAACTGGCCCATGGTGGTCTCCGTCTGGTTCGGCTTGTAGAACCAGCCGGGGCAGGCCTCCTTGATCATCTTGTTGAAGTCCGGGCTGGCGCCGGGGTTGGGCCTCATGCGGCGGAACTCGGTGGCGAGCCAGGCGAGCGCCTCGAAGACCTCGTCGGCCTTCTCGAAGGTGCTGTTCTTGCGCGACTTCGAGTTGAGGGAGATCAGGAGCTCGTCGGGGAACTGCTGCTGGGCGCGATCGATCGCTTCGGAGACCTTGGCGAGCGGCGGCAGCGGCTCGTCGTCCGCGGCCGGCGCGTGGCCCTTGAGGTCGATGAACTGGTGGCGCCAGTACTGCTCGTTCTCCTGGCTCTCCGCCAACTGGCGCTTGAGTTCGCTGTTCTCTTCGCTCATGTGGTTGCGGGCGTCGGCCGCGTCGTCGGCCTTCTTGGTCAGCCGCGCGCTGTCTTCGCGAAGCGTCCCCACCTCCTTGTGCAGCTCGTCGCGTTCGGCGACGACCTTGTCGTAGTCCTCTTTCGCCACCGTGTCGTCCGGGGGCTCCACCTCGTACTCGGCGCGCTCCTCGGCGAGCTCTTCGGGGCGCGGACGCTTCATGAGCTGCTGCCAGGCGTCGGCCGCCTCGATCACTTCGTCCTCGGCCTTCACACGCTGCTTGGCGCGCATGCGCTCTTCGTCCCGGGACGGTGCCTGCGGGCGCAGCGGCTGGTACTTTTCCAAGCGTTCCTGCAAGTTGGCGATGACGTGGCGCGCGTCGAGCAGAGTGTCCATGCGGTCCTCGACCTGCGCGAACCAGCCGTCCACCTTGATGCCGAGGTACTTCAGTTCGTCGTCGAACTTGCCGCTTACATCCCCTAGCTGGCTCTCGAGCGCGCCCGTTTGCGTGTCGACCAGCTCCGCGCCCTTGTCGTTGGCGATCCGCTTCACGGCATCGGCGAAGGCGTAGGCGTCCAGCCAGTCGGGCGCCTCGCAGGACGTGTCTTCGATGGTGCCCAGCATGCCGCGGAACAGCACGGACTCGATGTTGCTGCCGTCGCGGACATCGGGCATCCGCCCGGAGACCAGGCAGAGCATCAGCGCGACCTCGTCGCCGTCCGCATCGCCGTGTTCGGCCTTGTAGGCGTCCTGATGCTCCTGCCACTCTTCCTCGGTCCATTGCGCCTTGAAGCAGCGGCCCTTGTAGTCGGGAGCTTCGACGGCGACGTTCTTGGTGCCGAGGTATCTGGCGACGTGTTCGCGGGTGCCCTTGTTGGAGCGATCCCAGGCTTGCAGGACGAGGCTGGCGAGGTGGTCGTTGCCGTTGTCCACTTCCCAGAGCACCGCCGGCAGCAGTTGCTGCACCTGGGCTCTGCTCGAATCCCGGAAGCCGTTTAGCTGTATGTAGCGGCGCAGGGCGGCGTCGAACGACCGGCGCAGGGTCTGCGGGGTTTTTGGGCGCTGCTGCAGGGCCTTCTGAACGACGGACTTGCAGAACTCCTCGGGCATGAGCCGCATGATGGCGCTCATGGGCTCTCCGTTGCCCAACGCCCGATGTGTATTGCCGTTTGCCATGTTGTGTGTTCCTCCTGGTCGCGGTTGCGATTTGCTGGACCTAAGTCTGACTGCCGTTCAGTCCTTAGGCAAGCCGAGAATGCGCTCGGCGATGATGTTGCGCTGGATGTTGGGCGTGCCGCCGCCGATGACGACACTCGGCCAGCCCAGCGAAGATCGCGCCCAGCTGCCGCCGTCGGCGGCCTCGTCGCCGCCGGGCAGCTGCACGCCCGCAAGCCCTGCGAGTTCGACGGCGAAGTCCGCCATGTCGATCTCGAGGCTGGCGCGATGCAGCTTGTTCACGGACGTCTCGCTGGAGAGCGGTTCGCCGCGCAGCTGCTTGGTCAGATAGCGCAGGCCGTTGTATTTCATCGCCGCGATGCGCGCCTCGAACTCGCCGATGCGGCGCTGCACGGCCGGGTCCTTGGCCGCCGGCCGACCTTGGCGGCGGGTGCTGCGGACCAGGTCCTTGAGCGCCTCGAGGCGGGCGAACATCTGCGTCACCTCGCCGATGCTGGAGCGCTCGTTGGCGAGCGCCGAGATGGTGACCGCCCAGCCCTTGCCCTCCTCGCCCAGGCGGTTGCCGACCGGCACCTCGACATCCGTGAAGAACACCTCGGCGAAGTTGCGCTCGCCCGCCATATTCTCGATGGGGCGCACCTCGATGCCGGGCGAGTCCATGGGCACCAGCAGGCAGGTGATGCCATCGTGCTTGCGCTCCACCTCGGTTTCGGTGCGCGTCAGCAGGATGATCCAGTCCGCCCAAGGGGCGCCGGTGGTCCAGATCTTCTGGCCGTTGACGACGTAGTGGTCGCCGACGCGCTCGGCTTTGGTTTGGATGGCGGCCAGGTCGCTGCCGTGGTTGGGCTCCGAGTAGCCGGTACACCAGTTGGCCTTGCTGTCCAGGATGTCCGGGATGAAGCGGCGCTTCTGCTCTTCGGTGCCGTACTCGATGATGCCCGGGCCGACCCAGGCCAGGCCCATGAAGGAGGTGCCCAGCGGCGGAGCGCGATGCAGCGCCATCTCTTCCTTCAGGATCGCCTGCTCGATGAGGCTGCCTTCGCCGCCGCCGAACTCCTTGGGCCAAGAGAAGCCTACCCAGCCCTTGGCGCGCACTTTCGCCAGCCAGTCGTTCAGGAAGCCGCGGCCGCGTTCCTTTGGAGGCGGCAGGTTGGCCGCGAGGAACTCCCGCACCTCTGTGCGGAAAGACTGCTCCTCGGTGGTGAAGTCGAAATCCATGGGATGCCCTTCGCAGAACAGCTAGACCATACCCGACATCGCGACGCGGCGATAGTGGAAATCCGCATCGCCGAACGCGGAGCGCACCCACTTGGAGCGCTTGAGGTAGAGCTGCACGTCGTACTCGGCGGTGAAGCCGATGGCGCCGTGCAGGCCCACCCCGTCGATGCCGATGCGGGCGAAGGCGTCCGAGGCGTAGGCCTTGGCGAGCGACGCTGCCCGCGGCAGTTCCTCTGCCGCATCGTCGATCGCCCAGGCGGCGTAGTAGGCGAGCGACTTGAACGACTCGATGTCCACGAACATGTCCGCCAGCCGATGCTTGACGCCCTGGTACCTGCCGATGGGGTTGTCGAACTGGATGCGCGTCTTGGCGTACTCGGTGGTGATCCGCATCACCGCTTCAGCGGCGCCGACGGCTTCGAGGCTCGCGGCGACGGCGCCGCAGTCGGTCAGGTAGCCGAGGTCTGCAGCGCTCATCGGCAGCGCGGCAAGGGGCTGCGCCTCGCGGAAGGTGGCGGTGGCGGTCGGCTTGGTCGCGTCGATGCCGGGCTGCGCCTTGACTTCCGCATCGGCTGCTGCGGCGATGACGAGACCGAGTTCGTCGCCCTGTCGGGTGGCGATCAGGAGGTGCGTGGCGCTGGTGCCGTCCTGTACGAACGGCTTGGCGCCGGAGAGGGTTCCGCCGCCAGAGAAGGTGATCGCGTCCGGACCGATCCAGGTGGGGTCGTCGTAGAGGCCGATGCCGAACACCGCTTCGCCGGCGGCGATCTTCGGCAGCCACTCCTTGCGCTGCTGCGCATCCCCGCAGCGGCCGATGGCCGTCGCCGCCAGCGCTTGGGAGAGCACGGGCAGGGGCAGCAGGCCGCGGCCGATCTCTTCGAGCACCACCGCCAAGTCGATCCACTTCAGGCCGACGCCACCCTCGTCTTCCGGGACGATCAGCGCCAGCCAGCCGAGTTCAGCGATCTGCTGCCAAAGCGCGGCGCGACGCTCCTCGTCGCCTTGCGCGAGGGCGCGCACCGTCGCCAGCGGACAGGCCTCGGCCATGAAGCGCAGAACCTGCTCGCGGAGCAGGTTCTGTTCCTCGGAGAAGCCGAAGTCCACGCCGTCTCGTTGCCGACTCGATGGGTGGGCTAGCCGCCGCGCATCGGGTTGATCGGCGGCCAAGACTCCTTCGTCGCCAGGATCGCCTCGCCGACATCCTCGACGTCCCACGGCCCTTCGGCTTCGTCCTTGTGGGCGATCGTCGTCAGCTGCCACGACAGCATGGAGACGCGGTTGCCGGTCAGCAGCCAAGTGCGCCCGGTGACGTCCTTGGCCTCGTCCGTGCAGAGCCACACCACCGTGGGCGAGACCTTCTCCGGGGGCACAGCGTCCTTCGCTTGCTCGGGCAGGATGTCGTCCGTCAGCCGCGACAGCGCCGTGGGCGCGAGGATGTTCACCGTGACGCCGTAGCGCGCGCCTTCGAGGTACAGGCAGCGGGCGAAGCCGGCGATGCCGGCCTTGGCGGCGCCGTAATTGGTCTGCCCGAAGTTGCCGAGCAGGCCCGAGGTGGAGCTGGTGACGATGATGCGTCCGCCCTCGCCTTGGGCGAGCATCTGGTCGTAGGCCGCCTTGGCGGAGAAATAGGTGCCGCGCAGATGCACGTCGTTGACCACTTCCCACATGTCGTCGGTCATGTTCTTGAACGACTTGTCGCGCAGGATGCCGGCGTTGCAGATGCAGATGTCGAGCTTGCCGAAGTTGTCCACCGCGGCCTGCACCATGCCCTGGGCGTGGTCCTTGCTGGTGACCGAGCCGTAGTCCGCCACCGCCTGGCCGCCAGCGTCGCGAATCTCCTGCACCACGCCGTCCGCCATCGACGTGCCAGCCCCAGTGCCGTCCCGAGCGCCGCCGAGATCGTTCACGACCACCGCCGCGCCCTCCTCGGCCAGCAGCAGCGCATGCGTGCGTCCCAAGCCGCCGCCGGCGCCCGTGACCAGCGCGACCTTGCCGTCCAACATCCCCATCTGGGTCTCCGATTGGTTCTTGAGGGCGGGGGAGTGTATTGCCGGAATCGCCAAAGGCAAGACACGGCGTCCGGAGCGTCGGGAGCAGACCCCGGAGCGCCGTATCGGCGGCACCGGCTACAAGATTTTCAGTAGCGGCCGATCCGGCGACTCGGGTCGCGTAGCCAGCGTCTGCGTCGCACAGTCGGCGATCAGATCCAGGCGTTCGAGCACGATCTGCCCGATCAGAGGTTCGCTCGCCGGCGGTCCGACGATGCAGTCCGTAGTCATCGTGCGGTCCCCGATGCGAACTCGAACGGTCTCTGCCACGGGGCGTTCCTCGCGCCGGTTGTCCGCATACGACACCGTCACCGCACGATGCATGCTCAGGCCGAGTCTAGCGACCAGGTCCTCCGGCAGCACCAGCATCGCCGCGCCCGTGTCCACCACCGCCTTCACCGTAAACTGCCGAATGTCGGCTTCCTTGCGATGCCCCGCTTCGAAAAGGCCTCGGTCCAGGACGTTCTCCACCCCGAGGTCAACGACGATCTCGCCCATGGCGCGGCCCTCAGTCGCTTGGGATCAGCTCCGAACCGTAGATTGCGCCGCACGCGAGTGCAACCAGCATGTTTGTACGAACTGCGGTGCCCTCTCCTGTCGAGTGCGCAACGGCGTCGGTAGGCATCGTTCAGAGCCGGGTATGATCGGAACGTGCTGCTGCGCATGGGTCGGCCAATGGCGGTTTCCGAGCGAGACCGGAGCTATTTCCGCAAGATCGGCGAGTGGAAGGCGAGCCTGCCCGCCGACTCGCCCCCGCCGCCACGGACGTTCGATCAGGTATACGAGGTCATGGTGCGGATACAGCGCGGCCTCTCGCCAGCGCCGAGCCACGGCGACGACGCCGCTGCCGTCATGCGCCTGACGGACTTCCGTGAACGGCTGCTGCGGCTCGAGGCGCGGCGATCGGATAGACGCAACGCGAACAGCCGGTGATCGACGAGAGCCTTGCGGCGCAGTTGCAGGCGCTCTTCGGCGACGGCATGGATTGGGCCGTGGTCGGCGGCAACGCCGCGAACCTCTATCGCAGGGACGCCCGCGCCACCGTGGACACGGATGTCCTGATTTCGCTGGATCGGCGGACCATGCAGGACGTCAGCGAGTTCCTCGCGCACCAAGGCTGGGCCGTGCGTTCCATGCCGGAGGGCGGTTGGCTGCTGCGGGTCGCCCACCCCCACCATGGCTCGCTGGATGTGATTGCGTCGGAGACGGACTACCAGCAGGCGGCTTTGGCCCGAGCCAAGGTGACGATGTTCGGCGACATCCCGCTGCGCGCGCTGGCGGTGGAGGATGTGCTCATCCACAAGCTGATCGCCGACCGCTACAAGGACGAGGCGGATGTGCATGACATCCTGCGCACCGAACCCGCCTTGGATGAGGCCTATCTCGGCAAGTGGCTCGACGAGTGGGGCGTAAGGGAACGCTACGAACGTATCGCGGCAAGAGTCCGCACCGACTAGGCGCGTCGCTGGCGCGACGGCGCGTCGCTGGCGCGACGGCGCGTCGCTAGCGCGACGCGATCGAGAACGCTACGCGTTCTCCCACCAGCGCCAGTTGCGACCTGCGTGCAAACATCCCACGCTCTCAAGGCAACTAGGCGCGTCCAGTTGCGCTTGCACGCACTTGCACAGTGGCGCGTCGGTCGCGACACTCTCGCGGGCTACCACAGGAGGGCCGAGCGTTGAATGGGTCAAGCAAAGATCTGGCACTGCGCCAGCGCGCCCGGCGGGTCATCCCGGGCGGCATGTACGGGCACATGGCCATCGGGCCGCGCATGCCGGCCGGGTATCCGCAGTTCTTCAGCCACGCCGACGGCGCCCGGCTGTGGGATGCGGACGGCAACGAGTACATCGACTATCTGTGCGCCTACGGGCCGATGATCGTCGGCTACGGCAACCGCCGGGTGAGCGACCGCGCCCAGGCGCAGCGGCTCGCCTACGACATCGGCGACGGGCCGACGGAGACCATCGTCGAACTCGCCGAGCGGCTGGTCGGCATGATCGGCCACGCGGACTGGGCGGTGTTCTCGAAGAACGGCAACGACGCCACGACCACCTGCGTCATGGCCGCGCGCGCCTATCGGGGCAAGACCAAGGTGCTGGTGGCCGATGGCGCCTACCACGGCTCGCAGCCGTGGGCCAATCGCCGCGCCCCGGGCACGCCTGCGAACGAGCACGACGCCTTCCCCACCTACACGTTCAACGACAGCGCGAGCTTGGAGGATGCCGTCCGGCAGGCGTCGCCGGACCTCGCCGGGATCATGGTCTCGGCGTACCGCCACGATGCCGGTTTCCACCAGGAACTGGTCGATCCCGACTTCGCGCGCGCGGTGCGGCGGCTTTGCGATCAGGAGGACGCGGCGCTGATCCTCGACGACGTGCGCGCCGGCTTCCGCCTCAGCCTCGATGCGTCGTGGTCCGAGCACGGCATCGAGCCGGATCTGTCCGCCTGGGGCAAGGCGCTCGGCAACGGCGAGCCCATCGCCGCGACGCTCGGCAGCGAGCGCTTCCGCGAGGCCATGCAGTCGGTCTTCGTCACCGGCTCGTTCTGGTACCAGGCCGCGCCCATGGCGGCCGCCTTGGAGACCTTGGACATCCTCGCCGAACGCGATGCGCCGACCGCGCTCGCAGCCCTCGGCACCCGGCTGCGCGACGGCATCGACGACATCGCCCGGCTGCACAACGAGCGCATCCGCCAGACCGGCCCGCCGCAGATGCCCACCATCATGTTCGAGGACGATCCAAAGTGCGCCCGCGGCTTCGCCTTCTGCTCGGCGCTCATCAAGCGCGGCGTGTACTTCCATCCGTGGCACAACATGTTCCTGTCCTTGGCGCACACCGAGGCGGACATCGACAGCACCCTCACAGCGGTGGACGGGGCGATGAAGGCGATGCGCGCTTAGGAGCGCGACGCATGCCGATCTGGCTGCACTCGCTGAGCGCGGTGGCGGCGCTGGCGCTCGGGCTCTCGAACTTGGCTCTCGCCAAGGGAACGCCGCGCCACCGGATCGTCGGCTGGGCTTGGATCGCGCTGATGCTGTGCGTGGCCTTGTCCTCGTTCTGGATCCGAGACCTGAACCCCGGCGCGTTCAGCTGGCTCCACGGGCTTACGGCCTGGACTCTCGCCAGCATGCTCATCGCGATTGTCGCCATCCGCAGAGGTCAGGCCAGGATTCACGCCGGGTTCATGATCGGCACGATTGCCGGCGCGCTGATCGCCGGCGCGTTCGCCCTCGCGCCCGGGCGCTTCATCGCCGACCTGGTCGGGTACTAGGCGGCTTGGAAGGCCAGCATCCGCTGCAAAGGCTTGAGGGCCCGTTCGCCCACTTGCGGGTCCACGATGATCTCGTTGCTGCCGTTGTCCAGGCTCTCGGCCAAGGCTTCGAGCTCGTTCATGGCCATCCACGGACAGTGGGCGCAGCTGCGGCAGGTCGCGCCATCGCCAGCGGTGGGCGCCTCGATGAAGCGCTTGCCCGGCGCGGACTTGCGCAGCTTGTGGAAGATGCCGCGGTCCGTGGCGACGACGAAAGTGTCGTGCGGCAGTTCCTGCGCGGCGCGGATGATCTGGCTGGTGGAACCCACGCAGTCGGCGATGTCGATGACGGCGGCAGGAGACTCGGGGTGAACGAGCACGCCGGCATCGGGGTAGACCTGCTTGATGTCTTCGAGCGCCTTGAACTTGAACTCCTCGTGGACCACGCAGGCGCCGCTCCAGAGCAGCATGTCCGCCCCCGTCTTGGCGCGGATGTAGGCGCCGAGGTGCTTGTCCGGCGCCCAGAGGATCTTCTCCCTCTTGGCCGCTAGATGCTCGACGATGGCCAGGCCCACGCTGGACGTTACCACCCAATCGGCCAGCGCCTTCACCGCCACCGAGGTGTTGGCGTAGACCACCACGGTGCGATCCGGGTTCGCATCGCAGAAGGCGCGGAACTCGTCGGGAGGGCAGCCGAGGTCCAGCGAGCATTCCGCTTCCAGGGTCGGCATGAAGACGCGCTTCTCCGGGGAGAGGATCTTCGCCGTCTCGCCCATGAAACGCACGCCGGCGACGATCAGCGTCTCGGCGGGATGGTCCCGCCCGAAGCGCGCCATTTCCAGCGAATCCGCTACGCAGCCGCCGGTCTCGTCGGCAAGGTCCTGCAGGTCCCCGTCCACGTAGTAGTGCGCGACCAGCACGGCGTCCCGCTCCTTCAATAGACGCTTGATCCGCGCCTTGAGCTCCTCGCGGCGCGCGTCCGGCAGAAACGCCGGCGCATGCACCGGGACGGCGGCAGGCTGCAGGCTGTAATCGCGTAACATGCCTCGATCATACACGCTCCCCCTGTCGCCCATGCCGCAGCCCCCCCGAGTCGCCTTCCTGGTCGCCGTCGACGCTGTGTCGGGCGGCGCGGCGGTGCAGGGTTCCAACGACAACGCGGTGCGCCTGCCGCGGGCATTCGAGGAACTCGGCTGGGACGTGGCGCGGCTGGACCGCGAGTCGATCAGAATCGAAGGACGCTGCCTGGTGGCGGACGCCGTGACCGGCGAGTCAATGCCGCTTGCCGGGTTCGACCGCTACTTCCCGCTCGGTTTCGGCGCCCAGGCGTCGTTCCTCGACCGGATGCAGCTGCTGCGCAGCCTCGATCAGACCCGGTTCGTCAACGCGGTGGACGCCTTGGTCTACCAGCACGGCAAGGCATCGCTCTACCTCGCCTGTCCGGGCGTCCCGCAGCCGACTACCTATCTCGACAACGATCCCCGGCGCCTCGCAACGCACGTCGAGCGCGGCGGCGACTGGGTCGTCAAGCCGCCGGCGTCCAGCTTCGGCCGCGACGTGTACCGCGTATCCGCCGGCGACACCAACCTGCATCCCATCCTGGAACACCTCACCGAGGGCGGCCGATACGCCCTGCTGCAGGCGTACGTGGCGGCGCCTGAGGGGAGCGAGAAGCGCGCCCTGATCGCCGGCGGCGAGCTGATCGGCGCCTACCGCAAGCGCCCGCTGGACCACCGCGGCAATCTCGACGCCGGTGCGGTCGCTCTGCCCACGGCGCTCGACGGCAACGAGCGCGCCACGCTCGCCCGCTTGGCAGCGCACTTGCAGGGCGTGGGAGCGCGCTTCGCCAGCGTGGACGTCAGGGCAGGCACGGTTCTGGAGATCAACGTGGCCAATCCCGGCTGGCTCGCGACGTTCGAGAAGGTCAGCGGCGTTGATCGCTCTGCGGATGTCGCGCGTGCGTTGGCGCGCGCGGGATGCCGCTCCGGCCGCGGGCTTGTCGAAACCGCCGCGTCATGAGCCGCCCGCGTAGCGCCGGCTGATGGCGGCCTGACGCAGCGCGATGGCCTGCTGGCGCTGTTCGGCATCGACGCGCGGCGTGTCGGCAGGCAAGTGGTCGCCGAGTTCGCTCAGCTTGACGAGCCGGGCGGAAATGCCGCTTGGGTACGCCGTGCAGAGCGTCCACCGGGCGCAGAAGGAACCTTCCGACCAGCCGGCCGTGTCGAGCCAGTTCTGCACCCCAGGGTCGCGGCGACTGATGACGTAGCGCACACGGCCGTCGGCGTCCACGCGCGTGGTGCGATGGTTCAGGCTCGACTGGTGGCTGGCGTAGTCGAGCGATTCCATCCACGGATTGGCGAGCTGGATGTTGGTGTAGCGGCAGTCGGCTAGCGGCGCCTCCACGATCAGCGCTTCGTCCTCGGCGAGTTGGAAGTAGCCGCGGGAGGCCGCTTGGAAGGGATCGGCCATGGGGATGTTGGGGTCCGTCTCTGCCGGTTCCGACACCTCGTTGGGGCTGAGCGCAAGCTGGAACGTGATCCGGTGGGCGATGCTGAGCAGCTCGCGCAGCCCGCGGGCCTGGGTGACGGCATCGTCGAGCTGGCGGGCCACCTTCTCGGGCGTCGGAAGGGGAGCGCCCTGGCCCAGGGTGGTGAGATTGAGCACTTCCCACAGGCCCTCGTCGGTCTGCTGCCAGTCCGAGATCAGGCGCCGGACGAGGACGATGTAGGCGTCCGGCTCGAGCTTCAGCCAATCGCCGGCTGCGCGCTCGGCGCTCAGCGTCAGCACGAAGTCGCCGTTGTCGTCGATGTCGAGGTCGTCGGAGACGATGCTGGAGATCGTGCGGATGTCCGTGATCGACTGGTGGCCGAGCATGCCGCTGTAGACGTTGATGGTGATGAGGTCGAAGTTGCGCGCGTTCCCCCGCAGTCGGTAGGCGTGGTCGCCGCGCACCGGGAAGGCGAGGTACGGATTGTCCGGGTTGTCCCAGCCGACGCGGGCGACGCTGTTCGGGAAGCGCGAGAACTGCGGGTAGTCCGGGTCGCGCAGGTCTATGAAGTCCGCCATGAACGTGGAGAGGAAGCGGGCGATGTGGCGATAGCCGGCGGCCGCGGTCTGCTCGTCCTGGTTGAACGGCGCGCTCGCGATGACTTCGCCGAGCCCGGCAACGTCCGCCCCGAACCGGGCCCAGGCGGCGTTCATCGCCTCCTGTTCTTCGGATTGCGGGTTGAAGAAGAACGCGAAGTACAGCCCCAGCACGACGACGGCAAGCGTCGCTGCGGTATAGCCGAGAACCCTCACTGCTCGCTTTGCCTGCATAGCTCGCCGCCGGCGTCGGAACACACGCCGCCATACTAGCGAGCGTCGCGCCGAGAGGCGATACTGCATGCCGATGGCAAGTCGGCATGTGTGCTCGATGGCGCCGCTCGGCGTCTGGCTGCGTCTGATCGCCGGCAACGGCGGCGTGCCGCGCCGGTACTGGGGAAAGCTGGCCGGGATCCTCGCGATCAGCGCCCTGACGGCGCCGTTGCGGGTGGCCGAGCGATTGGGCTACGGCCCGGCGCGAATGGCGCGAGTCTCGATCGACCACCCGCCGCTCTACATCCACGGCTTCGGGCGTTCCGGCACCACGCATCTGCACAACCTGCTGGCGCAGGATCCGGCCTTCGGCTTCGTCTCGACCTTCCAAGCCGTCGCGGCGTCGCTGTTCCTGATCGGCCGCGGCCGGCTCGAGCGCCTGATCGAACGCGCCATGCCGGCGACGCGACCCATGGACAACATGGCGGTGTCCATGGACCTGCCCCAGGAGGAGGAGGTCGCGCTCGCCAATACGTCGCACCTGTCTTGGATGCACCACCTGTCGTTCCCGCACCGGGCACGGGAGTACATCGGCAAGTACGCCGCCATGCAGCTTTCCGATGCGGAACTGGTGCGCTGGGAGCGCACCTATCTGGATGTCCTGCGCAAGGCCACGCTGGCCTCGGGCGGTCGCCGGCTGGTGCTCAAGAGCCCGACCAATCTCGGCCGCACGAAGGTGCTCCTGCGCCTGTTCCCCGATGCCAAGTTCATCCACATCGTCCGCAATCCCTACGTGGTGCATCAGTCCATGACGCATCTGTACCGGCGCATGATCCCCGTCTGCCAACTGCATGATGTCGACTTCGACGCCGTCGACGCCGCTATGCGCGAGTCGTACGCGACCATGCTGCGGCAGTATCTGGAGGATCGCGAGTCCATCCCCAGCGGGAATCTGGCCGAGGTGCGCTTCGAGGACCTCGAACGCGCACCCATGGCGGAAATGGAACGCCTCTACACGGAACTCGCGCTGCCGGGATGGGTTACCGCACGCGAGAGGATGCGGGAGTACCTAGGGTCTCTGTCCGGCTACCGCAAGAACACCTATCGGATCGATCCAGAGACCATCGAGATCGTCGATCGCGAGTGGGGATTCGCAGTCGAGGCGTGGGGCTACCGCCCGCCGGAGTAGCCGCCCGCTTCGCGGCGCACGGCTGCTAGAAGGAACCGCCGTCGACGCGGATGATGGCGCCCGTGGTGAAGCTCCCCGCGTCGCTCGCCAGGTACAGGGCGGCGCCGACCACCTCCTCCGGCTGGCCGCCGCGTTGCAGGGCGATCCCCGTCTTGGCGTTGCGCTCGAACGCTTCCATGTCCCAGGCCTTCGAGATGTCGGTTAGGAAGGGGCCGGCCTGGATGCAGTTGGCGCGCACCTTCGGCGCCCAGGCGCGGGCGAGCGAGAGCGTCAGGGAGTTGATCCCTGCCTTCGCGGCGCCATAGGGCTCCGAGCCCGGCGTAGCCTCTACGGCGGCATTGCTGCTCACGTTGATGATGCTGCCGCCGTTGCCGGCGACCATGCGCTCGCCGACGAGTGCCGAGAGGCGGTACGGGCCCTTGAGATTCACGCCCACCACCTTGTCGAACAGCTCCTCGGAGACGGCGGAGAGCTTGGGGTACAAGGGCGACATGCCGGCGTTGTTGACCAGAATGTCCACCTTGCCGAATTCCGCATACGCGGCGTCGGCGAGCGGCTCGAGTTCGTCCCAGTGGCCGACGTGGCAGCCGTGCGGCAGGGCGCGGACGCCCATCGCCCGCGCTTCCTCGGCGACCGCTTCGCAGTTGCCGGCTTTGCGGCTGGTGATGACCACGTCCGCGCCGCGTTCGGCGAACGCGAGCACCATGGCGCGGCCCAGGCCGCGGCTGCCGCCGGTGACGAGGGCCACCTTGCCGGTCAGGTCGAAGAGATCGCTCATGCGGTGGTTCCTCCCTCTTGGCTGCGTCGGGGCCGTCGCAGCAGCCGGGCGAGCGTGCGCGGGTCGCCGATGCCGCCGCCCTTGGTGACGATTCTGAGCCCGTCGGCAGTTTCGCAAAGCGGCACGGCGGTGTCGACGCTGCCATGCACGCGAAGCGTCCGCGTGCCGAGGACCGCCTCGGCGGTGTCGCCGCCGACAATGACCAGCGTCGGTGCGGACGAGGCGTCGAGCACCTGCCACGCGAGCGCGGCGATGCGCTCGGCCATGTTCCGCGCCGCCCGATCGTCGATGCCGGCAGCCGCCGGTGTCGCGAGCACCGCGTCGCAGCCTCGCCGGAGCCGCGCGACAGCATCCGAAGCCGCATCCAGCGCGAGCACGGGCAGTTCGAGGGCCGCGATCTGATCGCGACTCAGCGGATGCAGGCTGCCGCAGACGATGAGCGCGGGACGCGGCAGCGCCAGATCGCCGGGCTCTGGCGGTCCGCTTCGCAAGTTCGCGGCGAACGCGGCCGCGGCGCCCGTGGTGCCGACCAGCGTTCGGTCTTCGTCCCGACAGCGGCGCGCCGCGGCGGCCAGCTCGGTGTTGTCGTTGGCGTCGAGGACGACTACGTCGCCGCGCACCAACGCCCCTTGGCAGCCAGCAGCGACCAGGTGCTCCGCGGGCCGGCTCGACAGCAACGGATTGCGCGGGTCCTTGCCGAACGGCCCTTCCGCCACGGGCACGTCGTGGACGAAAACCACGCCTCCGTCGCAGCGGCGGCCTGCATCGGGAAAGCTCGCCAGCACGCCGACGCGGCGACCGCCCGCCAGCAGCGCGGCTACTTCGTGCGGCCAGTTGCCGCGCAGTACGGAGTCCATCTTGTGGCAGCGATGGCGCGCCCGATGGCGATGCGCCAGCATGGTCCGCCGCCGCGCTTCGGCGGCCGGCACGTGGCGGCTCGCCAGATCAAGCACGGCGCAGTCGTCCTCCGGGCCCGGCTGCCGCACGAAGCGCGTGCGAAAGCCGAGGTCCGCGCATGCGCCGCCGGCCTCAAGCGCTCCCGTGCGGTCGTCGGCAGCGACCAGCAGGGTCGGCCCGGCGGCCGGCACGGCGTCAGACGTCGAGGCGGAAGCTGGCGCCGTCCCGCACCAGCCGTCCGGCGGTGGGCCCGGCGAAGTGCGTGCCGATGATGAGCACGGGACGATCCGCGTAGCGTTCCAGAAACGCCTGCCGAGTCGCTGCGGCCCACGCTTGGTCCGCGTCCGCCGTGGTGGACCAGTGCGGATGGGCGATCTGGCAGGGGTGGTGAACCATGTCGCCGGTGATCACGGCTTCCTCGCCTTTCGATTCGATATGCACGCTGACATGCCCCGGCGTATGGCCGGGCGTCGGTTCCAGCCGCACCTCCTCGTTCACCGCCGCATCGCCCGCCACCAGATCGGCCAGCCCCGCATCGAAGATCGGCTGAACCGAGTCTTCGATCACAGGCCCGGTGTCGTCCGCCGGCTCGCGACGCCAGTGCTCCCATTCGTCCTCCGCGTACAGATAGCGCGCCGCGCCGAACGTCGGCTGCCAGCAGCCATCCACCAGGCGGGTGTTCCAGCCCACATGGTCCACATGCATGTGCGTACACAGTACTGTGTCCACCCGCGCCGGGTCGAAGCCGGCATCGGCGAAGTCGTCCATGAAGCGAGACTGCAGCCGATTCCAGCGCGGGTAGCCGCGCACCTTGTCGTTGCCGATGCAGGTATCCACGACGATGGTCTGCCCCGACGATTCGATAACCAGACTGTGGAAGGACATCACCAGTCGGCCGTCCCCGTTCACGAACGGCCCCAGCCACGGCACCGCAGCGATGCGCTCGGCGCTGGCTTGGGGCAGGATGTAGTTGCCGATGCTTGCCGAGGTGAGTTCGACGACGCGCGTCACGCTCACGTCGCCGATGCGCCAGCGCAGGGGTTCTCCGGCCATGGCGGCTTCCTCGATCAGCGCTTGCTTTTGCTTGGCCACGCACTATAACCGTGCCTCTCACGCTCGCCCAAGGAGAACGCGATGGGCTACACGGACATCGACATCAGCCGCGACGGCCATGTCGCCACGCTGGAGATCCAGCGCCCGCCGAACAACTTCTTCGACGTGGAACTCATCACGGACCTGGCAACGGCGTTCGAGGAGCTGGACCGGGACGACGACTGCCGAGCCCTGGTGCTGTGTTCCGCGGGCAAGCATTTCTGCGCCGGCAACAATTTCGGCAAGCCGCGCAGCCGCGGCGGGGACCGCCCGCCGGCGGAAAACGCCGCCCGCGCCAGCGGCGACAACCCGCTCTATTCCGCCGCGGTGCGCCTCTTCAACGCCCAGAAGCCGGTGATTGCCGCGATCCAAGGGGCGGCGGTAGGCGGCGGCTTCGGCCTCGCGGTGATGGCGGACTTCCGCGTGGTCTGCGCCGAGGCGCGCTTCACGGCGAACTTCGTCAAGCTCGGCTTCCACCCCGGTTTCGGCCTCACCTACACGCTGCCGCGCATCGTCGGGGCGCAGCGAGCGAATCTGATGTTCCTCACCGGGCGGCGCATCAACGGCGAGACGGCCCGCGACTGGGGCTTGGCGGACATCTTCACGAGCCGCGACAGCCTGCGCGACGAAGCCGCGGCGCTGGCTGCCGAAATCGCCGAGAACGCGCCGCTGGCCCTGAAGTCCGTCCGCGCCACGATGCACGAGGGCATCGCCGCGGCGGTCAAGGCGGCGACGGACCATGAGAACGCGGAGCAGGCGCGCCTCAGCCGCACCGAGGATCACAAGGAAGGCGTGCGCGCCGTGGCGGAGCGGCGGCCGGGGAATTTCGTCGGGCGCTAGCGCTAGCAACCCGCGCTGGCGGCTGAGTTTCAGCGCACCGCGTACCGGGTCGGGTCCGGGATCCCCGCGGCCTCGAAGCCGGCGCGACGGATGCGGCAGCTATCGCAGCGGCCGCAGGCGGCGCCGTCGGCGGTCGGCTGGTAGCAGGAGACTGTTGCCGCGTAGTCGATGCCGAGGGCGGTGCCGCGGCGGATGATGTCGGCCTTCGTCAGGTCGATCAGCGGCGTGTGGATGGCGATGCGCTCGCCCTCCACGCCGCTGCGGGTGGCGAGATTGGCGACCCGCTCGAAGGCTTCGACGAAGGCGGGGCGGCAATCCGGGTAGCCCGAGTAATCCACGGCGTTGACGCCGATGTAGATGTCGTGCGCGGCCAGCGTTTCCGCCCAGGCAAGCGCGAGGGCGAGGAACACCGTGTTGCGCGCTGGAACGTAGGTGATCGGGATACCGACGGTCTGCGCCTCCGGCACGGCGATGTCTCGGTCCGTGAGCGCCGAGCCGCCGAATGCCGCCAGATCGACCTGCACCACGCGATGCTCCACCGCGCCAGCAGCTGTCCGCTTGGCGGCGTCGAGCTCGGCCGCATGCCGCTGGCCGTAGTCCACCGACAGCGCGTGGCAGGCGAAGCCATCCTGCCGGGCGATGGCGAGCGCCGTGGCGGAGTCCAGACCGCCGGACACCAGCACTACCGCCCGTCGCCCCTGGGCGTTCATCGCCCCGACCGTCACCGACCGGCCTCATCGCCCCAAAGCAGCTTGTGGAGCTGGATCTGGAAGCGCACATCGAGGCCGTCCGCCAGTATCCAGTCGGCCAGCGCGCGCGGCTCCAGTTGGCCATGCGACGGCGAGAACAGCACATCGTCCACCCGCTCCGCCAAGCGGAACTCGTCGCAGCGCATCTTCGCCCACTCGTAGTCCGAGCGGTCGCAGATGACGAACTTCACCTGATCGTCCCTGCCGAGATGGCGGATGTTCTCGAAACGGTTGCGGGCGGACTCCCCGGAGCCCGGCGTCTTGAGATCGACGACTTTGCAGACGCGCGAGTCCACCGCGCCGATGTCCAGCGCGCCGCTCGTCTCCAGCGATACGGCGAAGCCCTCGTCGCAGAGCGCCGTCAGCAGCCCATGCACCTCGGGCTGCGCCAGCGGCTCGCCGCCGGTCACGGTGACCCAGCGAGCGCCCCTGGCCTGCACCTGGGCGACGATGTCATCCACGGCGAGCAGCGTGCCGCCGGAGAATGAATAGGCCGTATCGCAGTAGCCGCAGCGCAACGGGCAGCCGGTGAGGCGCACGAAGGTGGTCGGGCGCCCGACGTTGCGCGCCTCGCCCTGCAGGGAAAGGAATATCTCGGTAATCCGAAGCACCGTCCGTCGCGTCCGATTCTGACGCGCCCTCAGCGCAGGTCCGCGGCGTACTTGGTGGCGAGGCCAGCGGCGGTGTGGTTGGGGAACTCGTCGATCACGCGGCGCAGGTATTCCAGCGCCCGCGCCGCGTCTTCCAGGCGGTGGTAGGTGACGCCCAGCTTGTAGAGCGCATCCGGCGTCTTGGGATGGTCCGGGTAGAGCGTGACGACCTGCACGAATGCCTGCCGGGCCAGCTCGAGTTCATTGTTGGAAAGCTGCAACTCGCCGGTCCAGTAGAACGCATTGGGCGCGAACGCGCCGTCCGGGTAGTCGGCGATCAGGGCAGCGAAGCCGGCGATGGCGCGCTCGTACTCAGCGCTGCGTTCGGACGGCACGAGGCCGCGAGCATCCTGGATGATCTGGAAGGCGCGGTCGTAGGCATCGGCCTCGGTGGCGGCCGCTGGAGTTGCCGCGAGCTGCGCAGCGTCGGGCGTTCCTTCGACGCCGGGTGCATTCCCGGCATCCGCCGCGGCGCCGCCGCGCAGGCCCAGCAGGCGTTGATCGACGTCGATGTAGCGTTCGCGCTGCTCGCGCTCCATGCGCTCGATGCGGTGGTTCTGCTCCTCGACGAGGCCCTGCAGGCGGCGAACTTCCTCTTGCAGGGTCTGCAACTGGTAGAACAGGGTGGCGAGACCGCCGCCGTCCGCATCGTCGTTCTGCTCGGCCGGGCGGCCTACGCCGGCGTCCTCGACCGGCACTTGGGCCCAGGTGGCGCCGCACCACGCCAAGACGAGCGCGCCGGCGCTGCTCGCCACGGCGCGTGCGGAAAGGCGACCCAAGGCCATTGGCCTTGCCTTGGCCGCTGCCGGGCTAGCGGTAGACCAGCACGGCGCGCCGGTTCTTCGCCCAGGCGCGCTCGTCGTGGCCGGCGTCTTCCGGCCGTTCCTCGCCGAAGCTCACCATCTCCACCTGCGACGGGCGAACGCCGCTGGAGGTGAGGAACTGCAGCACGGCCTGCGCCCGGCGCTCGCCGAGGGCGAGGTTGTACTCGCGGGTGCCGCGCTCGTCGCAATGGCCTTCGATGACCACGCTGCGGTTGCGGAAGTCGCGCAGGAAGTCCGCATGCATGGCCAGCACGCGCAGGTCCGCTTCGGCGATCCGCGAACGGTCGAACTCGAAGTAGAACGTGCGCCCCAAGGGGGTGCCATCGCTCGGGTTGAGGGGTTCGTTGTCCGGCCCGACGCGGGTCGGCGGGTCGATCCGGGTGGTCGCCGGCGGCTGCGCCCTCTTCGGCGCCTCCACGACCACTGCCGCCTCTGCGGTCTCCGGCTTGGTGCTTTGGCAACCGGCGATGACGACGCCGGCAAGGATGGCTAGGCCCAAGGCGTGGAACGCTCTGCGCATTTGGTATGTCTCCCGTTGACCCCCGAAAAATCGTCTCGCCGAAGCAGCCCTATGGCGCCCGCTGCGCCCGTGAGATCAGAAGCTGCGCATCGGTCGCCAAGAACGGCGACCAGGCCGGCTCCCGCACATCCCCCACCGCTGACGACAGGTTGTACCTCACCCGACTGTCGACCGAGACCACGGCGAGTATACCCCTACCGTTTTGCTGCGTGGCGTACATGGCCATGGTGCCGTTGGGCGCGAGCGTCGGCGATTCGTCGAGCGATGTTTCCGTCAGGCGATGCACCACATCGCGTTCCAGGTCCTGCCAGGCGATGTGGTAGACGCCGTTGTAGCGATGCACGTACACCAAGTGCCGCCCGCCCGGCAGCAGATGGGCGCGGGCGTTGTAGTCGCCCTCGAAGGTGAGGCGGTCGGCCAGCCCCGTGTCGAGGTCCTTGATGTAGATCTGCGGTCGGCCGCCGCGATCGGAAGTGAAGATCAGGCTCTTGCCGTCCTCGCCCCAGCTCGGCTCGGTGTCGATGGCGTTGCGGCGGCGGGTGATGCGTTCGAGTTCCTCCGTGACGAGATCCTTGACGTAGATCTCCGGGTTGCCGTCGCGCGACAGCGACATGGCCAGCTTCCGCCCGTCCGGGGAGAACACCGGCGCCCCGTTGATGCCGGGGTAGGCAGCGACCCGGGTGCGCACGCCGGATTCGACTTCCTGCACGACGATGGTGGAGCGGCCGGTCTCGAAGGAGACGTAGGCGACCCGGCGACCGTCGGGCGCCCAGCTCGGCGACAGCAACGGCTCCGGAGACTCGAACAGCACGCGCTCCCGCTCGCCGTCGGCGTCCGCCACGATGAGCTGGTAGACCGCGCTGCTGGTGCCCGGATTGCGCACCAGCACGTACAGGATCTTGGTGGCGAACGCGCCGCGCACGCCGGTGATGCGCTCGTAGACCTCGTCGGCGATCCAATGCGCCACGTCGCGGAGCTGCTCGGGCGCCGCGAACCAAGTGGTGGTCTCGATCTCGCGATCGTTGTTGGCGTCGAAGAGATGGTAGGTGATGGCCACGCGGTCGTCGTCGCGCACTACGTTGTTGCCGATGACGACGTAGTCCATGCCGAGCAGCCGCCAGTCCCGGAAGTAGACCTCCTCGGGCGTGGCGGGATAGGAGATCATGTTCTCCGTGGGCAGGGCGTCGAATTGGCCGCTGCGCATCAGATCGAAGGCGATGATGTCCGCGACCTCCAGCGGCGCGACCGGGCCGAGGCGGTCGCGCAGCGGTGGCCCACCGAAGGGCACGACGGCGATTCTGGTGGGGCTGTCGCGGCCCTCGGTGATGACGATCTCGATGGCCGGCGCTGGCGCGGCGAGGCCGAGCGCGACGCCGGCAATCAGCACGGCGATGCCGAGGCGCGAGATCAAAGCGTTCAAGAGTCCATTCATTGCGTTGTCCCAGCGAAGTCGAGTGTAGCGTGAAGGCGCCGGCGGCTTCAACGAGCGGTCTTCACGGCTTCACCGGCTTCTCACCGGCTGTTCACCGGCAAGCTGCCTCACTGCAGCAGGTCCTGCGGATCGAAGAGCAGCGTGAACTGCCGGAAGTGCTCCTCGAAGAGGGCGTTCTCCGGCGGCACCTCGAACGGGCTCGCCTTGCGGATGGCGATGGCTGCGGAGCGATCGAAGGCATCGTTGCCGCTCGACTCCATGAGCTCGGCGCCGAGCAGCTCGCCCGACGGCACCAGATCGACGCGGAACCGGGCGGTCATGCCGAGGCGGGCGCTCGGCGGCCGGGACCACTGCGCGGCGATGGCGCGGTTGATCGCATCCATGTAGCTCATCGCCTGCTGTTCGGCGGACGCCTCTTCGAGGTCCGCAAGCTCGTCCTCCAGAGCGAGCGCCGTGGACTGCTCGGCCAGTTCGCGCAGGCGCTTAGCGCGTTCGGCTTCCTCGCGGGCTCGCCGCTCGGCCTCCGGGTCGGGCGGCGGCTCGGCGGGCTCGGGTGCGGGTTCCTTCGGCTTGGGCTCTGGTTTCGGCTTGGGTTCGCTCGGCGGCTTCGGCGCCGCGGGCTGCGGCGCTTGCCTCGCGCGCTGCGTCGGCTTCGCACGCGGCCGTTCCAGCACCAGCAGCTTGGCTTCGATGATGGGCTGCGCCAGCCGCGGCACCTTGTCGTCGGCATCGCCGTCCCAGGTGCCCATCAGGGCTGCCGCCACGCCGCAATGCAGCAGCACGGCGAGGATCAGCGGCAGCGCGTATTCGCGCATGGGCGTCTAGATCTCGTCCACCGGATCGGTGATCAGGCCAACGCTCCGCGCTCCCGCTTTCTGCAGCACGCTCATCACGGCGATGGCGTCGCCATAGGGGATGGCTTCGTCGGCGCGGATGTAGACGGGGATGTCCGGGCGGGCGGAGATGATCTTCGTCGCTTGATCTTCGAGCGAGTAGATCGTCGCTCGGGTGCCCTTGTCGCTCGCGTCGCCGACGCTCGGCATGCCCGTGTTCACGAAGATGTGGCCTTCCTCGTCGATGCTGATGACCAGCGGGTCGTCCTCGTCGTTGGACAGCGCCTTGGAGTCCGTGTTCGGTAGATCGATCTCGACGCCCTGCATCATCAGCGGCGCGGTGACCATGAAGATCACCAGCAGCACGAGCATCACGTCGATATAGGGCACGACGTTGATTTCCGACATCGGTCGGCGGCGCGCGGCCATGTCAGTCTCCCGCCGCCGCGGCCTCGGCCGCTGGCGCCGCCGGCGCCGCGTGGGCTACGCGATGCAGGATGGAGGTGAGCTCGTCGGCGAAGGCTTCGTAGCGCTTCATCAGCCCCTCTACCCGCGCCGCGAAGCGGTTGTAGCCGATCACCGCCGGAATCGCCGCGAACAGGCCCATGGCCGTTGCCACCAGCGCTTCGGAGATGCCCGGCGCGACGGCGGCCAGCGTCGCCTGGGTCATGTTGGCGAGGCTGCGGAACGAGTTCATGATCCCCCAGACGGTGCCGAAGAGGCCGACATAGGGGCTCGTGGAGCCGACGGTCGCAAGGAACGGCAGATGGCGGCCGAGGCGATCTTCCTCCCGACTCACGGCCACGCGCATGGCGCGCTGGACGTTCTGCATGACCGCATCCGGGTCCGCCTCCGCCTGCCCGGTCAGGCGTTGGTACTCGCCGAAGCCAGCGGCGAACACCGACTCGATGCCGGTGAGGCTCTCCTCCTGCTCGTCCAGCTCGCCCTTCAGTTCATGCAGGTCGATGCCGCTCCAGAACTCGTCCTCGAAGTCGTCGATCTCCCGCTGCACCCGGTTGAGCGCGAACCAGCGCTGGAAGATCAATGCCCAGGAAGCCACGGAGGCCACCGCCAGCAGCAGCATCACGAACTGCACCAAGGGGCTCGCGCCGCGTATCAGGTCGAGGATGGAGAGGGGTTCGGTCATTCGGAGGAGTCCGTAGCGTCGAGGTCCAAGAGGGTCTGCTTGTCCGGGCCGGTCGGCATGAGCCCGAGGTGGCGGTACGCGGTCTCCGTGGCGACGCGGCCGCGCGGGGTGCGCATCACGAAGCCTTCCTGGATGAGGTACGGCTCGATCACGTCTTCCACGGTGTCGCGTTCTTCGCTGATGGCGGCGGCCAGCGAATCGATGCCGACGGGGCCGCCGCTGAACTTGCGCACCACGGCATCGAGCACGCGGCGGTCCATGGCGTCGAGGCCGCGCTGATCCACTTCCAGGAGTTCCAGCGCCGCCGCTGCCGTCGCCTCGGTGACGCGGCCGTCGGCGCGCACTTCCGCGAAGTCGCGCACGCGGCGCAATAGCCGGTTGGCGACCCGGGGCGTGCCGCGCGAGCGCCGGGCGAGTTCCTTGGCGCCGGCCTCGGCGATGGGGATGCCGAGCTTGCCGGCGGAGACGGTGGCGATCTCGGCGAGTTCCTCGGCGTTGTAGAACTCCAGGCGCTGGACGATGCCGAAGCGATCCCTTAGCGGCGAGGTGAGCAGACCGGCGCGCGTCGTCGCCCCCACCAAAGTGAAACGCTTGAGTTCCAGCTTGATCGAGCGGGCCGCGGGGCCGTCGCCGATCAGGATGTCGAGCTTGCCGTCCTCCATCGCCGGGTAGAGAATCTCTTCCACCACCGGCGACAGGCGGTGGATCTCGTCGATGAAGAGCACGTCCCCTTCATCCAGATTCGTGAGCTGCGCCGCGAGGTCTCCCTGCCGTTCGAGCACCGGGCCGGACGTCTGCTTGAGGGCGACGCCCATCTCGTTGGCGACGATATGCGCCAGCGTCGTCTTGCCGAGGCCGGGCGGGCCGAAGATCAGCGTGTGGTCGAGGGAGTCGCCGCGCCGCGAGGCGGCTTCAATGAAGAGCGCCATCTGCTCTTTCACGGCGCTCTGGCCGATGTACTCGGCCAGCCGCTGCGGACGCAGGGCGCGGTCGAAGGGCGTATCTTCGCCGCCGCCGTTGCCGGAGGTTAGCCGGTCCGGGCGGACGCTCACTCGGCCGCCCGCCTGAGGGCGATGCGGATGAGCTCTTCAACCGCCGCATCGGCACCGAGTTCCTCGGCGGCCTCGCCCGCCATGCGCGCCGCGGTCTGCTCGCGATAGCCGAGGGCGACGAGAGCCAGCGCGGCTTCGCGCACCGCCTCGCTTGCCCCGTTCGGCGTCGCCACGGCGAAGGCGCTGGCGGCGACTTTGTCGCGCAGGTCCACCACCAAGCGGCTCGCGGTCTTCTTGCCGATGCCCGGCACGCGCGTGATGGCGGCGACGTTGCCGCCGGCGATGGCGGCAGCGAACTCGTCCGGGGAGACCGTGGACAACAGATTCAGCGCCAGTTTCGGCCCGACGCCTGACACCTTGATGAGCGAGCGGAAAAGGTCGCGCTCCGCGGCATCGGCGAAACCGTACAGCGCCTGGGCATCCTCGCGGGCAACGAAGTGGGTGAATACTTCGACATTGCCGGGAGCGGCGGTGAGCTTGGCGGCGGCGCCGCTGGTCACTTCCACCTCGTAGCCGACGCCGCCCACGTCGACCACGGCGACCGCGTCGTCGAGTTCGAGGAGGCTGCCGCGCAGTCGTCCGATCACGGCTTCAAGCTCCCTTTCGCAACATCCTTCTGCCCACCAGAGTATTGAACGTGGCATAGGGCGGCTGCAAGCGCATCGGCGGCATCCGGCGACGGTTCGGCATCGAGGCCGAGCAAGGTGCGCACCATGAACTGCACCTGCGTCTTCGTGGCCCGGCCGCTGCCGACCACCGCCTGCTTGATGGAGCGGGCGGCGTACTCATGCACCGGCAGCTGCGCACCCACGGCGGCGGCGATGGCGACGCCGCGCGCCTGGCCGAGCTTCAGCGCCGATTGCGGATTGCGGGCGAAGAACACCTCCTCGATGGCGAGCTCCTGGGGGCCGTGCTCGGCGATCACCGCGGTGACGCCGCTGTAGATGCTGGCCAAGCGCTCCGTGAAGGCGCCGCGGCCGGTTTCGATGCAGCCGCTCGCCACGTAGCGCAGGCGGTCCCGATGGATGTCGATCAGGCCGTAGCCGGTGATGCGGGAGCCCGGGTCGATGCCGAGGATGCGGCGCCGAGGCTCAGTCGAGGGCACTCTCTGTCGCGCCTCGCGCCGCTCACGGCGCGTCTAGCGCGCCGGCTGGGAACTCGGCGTTGGAGTAGACGTTCTGCACGTCGTCGAGGTCGTCCAAGGCGTCGATCAGGCGCAGCACCTTGGCGGCGGTGTCTTCGTCGCAGGGGCTGGTGGTGGACGGAACCATGGCGACTTCGGAGTGTTCCGGTTCGATGCCGCCGCCCTTGAGGGCGTCGACCACCGCCGAGAGCTGCTCCGGGGGCGTGGTCACCGTGATGGCGTCGCCGTCGTCCTCGATGTCTTCGGCGCCGGCATCGAGCGCGAGGTCCATCACTGCTTCCTCGTCCGCGCCGGGGGCGAGGGCCACCACGCCCTGCTTGCTGAAGAGGTACGCCACGGAGCCGTCGGTGCCGAGATTGCCGCCGTGCTTGCTGAACGCATGGCGCACTTCCGCCACCGTGCGGTTGCGGTTGTCGGTCATCGCCTCGACCAGCACCGCGACGCCGCCCGGCGCATAGCCTTCGTAGACCAGCTCCTCGACATCGCCGCCTTCGAGGCCGCCGGCACCGCGGGCGATGGCGCGGTCGATGGTGTCCTTGGGCATGTTCGCGGACAGCGCATTGTCCATCGCCACGCGCAGGCGCGGGTTGTCGGCCACCTCGCCGCCGCCGAGGCGGGCGGCGACGGTGAGTTCGCGGATCACCTTGGTCCACACCTTGGCGCGCTTGGCGTCCTGGCGCGCCTTGCGGTGCTTGATGTTCGCCCATTTGGAGTGGCCGGCCACGGTTTCCTCCCCCTACCCGACCTACCGAACGCGGATATGCAGTTCGCGCAGCTGATGCTCGTCCACGGCGCTCGGCGCGGCGGTGAGCAGGCAGCTGGCGGACTGGGTCTTGGGGAAAGCGACCACGTCGCGGATATTGTCCGTGCCGGCGAGGAACATCATCAGCCGGTCGAAGCCGAAGGCGATGCCGCCGTGCGGCGGGCAGCCGAGCTTCAGCGCATCGATCAGGAAGCCGAACTTCACCTGCGCTTCCTGGCCCATGTCCAGCACGTCGAAGATCGCCTGCTGCATGGCAGGCGTGTGGACGCGGATGGAACCGCCGCCGACCTCGCTGCCGTTCAGCACGAAGTCGTAGGCGCGGGACAGCGCGGCGCGCGGGTCGGCTCTGAGCTCCGCCGCCGAGCACGCCGGCTGGGTGAACGGATGGTGCGCAGGGGTGAGGGTCTCGCGGCCCTCCTCGAACATGGGAAAGTCCGTCACCCAAAGCGGCGCCCAGCGTTCCTCGATCAAGCCGAGGACCCTGCCGAGTTCGTCCCGGAAAGCCCCCATGGCGTCGGCCACCACCTTGGCCGTGTCGGCGCCGAAGAAGACGATGTCGCCGGTCTCGGCGCCTAGTCGATCGAGCACCGCGGCCACGGTGTCCGCATCCAGGAACTTCAGGATCGGCGACTGCAGGCCGTCCATGCCGGCGGCGCGATCGTTGACCTTGATGTAGGCGAGGCCCTTGGCGCCGTAGCGGGCGACGAACGTCACGTAGTCGTCGAGTTCCCGGCGCGACAGCTTCTCGTTCGCGCCCGGCCCCCTGAGGGCCACCACGCGCCCGCCGGCGGCATTGGCCGGGCCGCTGAACACCTTGAAGCCGCAGTCCTTGACCAAATCGGCGATGTCAACCAGTTCCAGCGGGTTGCGCAGGTCCGGCGCATCGGAACCGAAGCGGCGCATGGCGTCGGCGTAGGAGATCACCGGGAAGTCCGGCAGTTCGACGCCGATGGCCTCCCGGAACACCGTCTTGACGAGATCTTCGCCCAAGGCCATGACATCGCCCTCCGTCACGAAGGACTGCTCGATGTCGATCTGCGTGAACTCCGGCTGGCGGTCCGCGCGCAGGTCCTCGTCCCGGTAGCAGCGGGCGATCTGGTAGTACTTGTCCACCGACGCCATCATCAAGAGCTGCTTGAAGATCTGCGGCGACTGCGGCAGCGCGAAGAACTCCCCGGGATGCGTGCGGCTCGGCACCAGATAGTCCCGGGCGCCCTCGGGGGTGGTCTTGGTCAGCGTCGGGGTTTCGACATCCCAGAACCCCCGCTCTTCGAGAAAGCGGCGCACGGCGGCCGTCGCCCGAGCGCGCAGGCGCAGCCGCTCCTGCATTTCCGGCCGGCGCAGGTCCAGAAAGCGGTACCTCAAGCGCACGTCTTCGCCGGCATCGGAATACTCGTCGAGCTGAATGGGCGGCGTCGCGGATTCGTTCAGCACTTCGAGCGTCGCGCCGAGCACTTCCACCTCGCCGGTGGCCATGTCGGGGTTGACCGTGCCTTCCGGCCGCGGTCGAACCCGCCCGGAGACGCGCAGCACGTATTCGTTGCGCACCCGGTCCGCGGCCGCGAAGCTCTCCTCGACGTCCGGGTCGTAGACCACTTGGGCGATGCCGGCGCGGTCGCGAACGTCCAGGAAGATGACGCCGCCGTGATCGCGGCGCCGATGCACCCAGCCGGTCAGCTCGACGGTCTCGCCGATGTGCCGGGCGGTCAGCTCGCCGCAGTAGTGGGTTCGCATTGGACGCCCGAGGCGCTAGTCGCTCTTGGACGCGGCCGTCTTGCTGCCGCCATCGCCGCCGGACGTCGACTTGCCACCGCCGTCCTTGGTTTTGGATTCGCTGCCCTTGGCGGACTCGGCCTTGCCGTTCTTGCTCGATTCGGACTTTTCGCCGTTGCCGGTCTCGGCGGATTTGCCGGCCTCGCCGTCCTTGCCCCCGTCCGCGCCGTCGCCGGCGACGTTCTTGCGGTCCTTGGACTTGAAATCCGTTTCGTACCAGCCGCTGCCCTTGAGCCGGAAGACGGGCGCGGAGATCAGCTTCTTGAGCGCCGAATCGCCGCACTCCGGGCAGTCGCGCAGCGGCGCCTCGCTCGCCTTGTGAATCGTCTCGAAGCGATGCTCGCACGAGCCGCAGGCGTACTCGTAGATGGGCATCGGATCCTCCTCCGTGGCGTGGTGGCGCGTGGACGGCGGCGAAGCATAATGAAATCGCTGGCGAAATACACGCGCGCTTGATCCTCGGCATGCTCGGCCCCTTCTCGGACGCAAAGGGGCGCAAGACGGCCGAGGCGGTGCCCCTCGGGTCGCCTAGCGAAACGGGTCGCGGAGGCGCAGCTCGGGAAAAAGAGCGAAGTCGCGGTCGCGCGTCAGCAACTCGTCGACCCCGTGCGCGACGCAGAGCGCCGCGATGCGAGCGTCGTGGACCACGCCGCCAACCACATGCGGACGCTGGACGAACGGGCGGAGGATCGCACCAAAGCCGTCGGTCTCGCCGAGCATGCGGCACGACGGAGACTCCGCCCATGCTTGGAACTGCTGCCAAGCATCCTCCGCTGTGGTGGCGTCGTCCTTCCATATGCGACGGTTTGTGACCACGCTCAGGAACTCGTAGCAGCACGGCCAGGGGATCGCCCATGGCAGCTCGCCTTCCGCAAGGTCGGCAAGTATGCGGTACGCGGCTTCGCCGACGGCTGCCTCTCGCCGGTGCGCGTAGATCAGGACGTTGGTGTCTACGGCGATCATCGCGTGCCGGGATCGCCGTATATCAGCTCTCGCAGTTCGGGCCACGAGTACCGTTCGAGAGGATCCTCGCGTTCCGGGTCGCCCTGCCTCAGGTCGGGCAGCACATACCCGCCGACTGGTCTCGGGCGATCCAATACCAAGCGGAGTCCTTCCTCCACGACCGCGCGCAGCGGTCGACGGGTTTCCCGTGCGGCCTGCTTGGCACGCAGCAGGAGTCCGTCGTGAATGTCTATCGTCGTCTTCACGGTGACCATACTACCCGTAGTGTTCCCTATGGGGAACCCGTATCCGCTGACATAGCCGATCACTTGGCATTCGGCCGGTAAAGGGCTATAAACGCGGTCCATTGCGGCGTTACAGTCGCCTAGCAAAAGGAAAGGACACCATGGCAAGACGCAAGGCCAAGGTCGGCAGGCAGGCCGCGAACCCGGCGCCCAAGGCGACCGCGATCCGCGACAAGATGACCAAGACGCGCATCCTGACGCACATCGCGGCGGAAACGGGCCTCACCCGGGTGCAGGTCGAGGCCGTCCTGTCGTCGCTCGAGTTGCTGATCTTCCGGCACATCAAGAAGCGCGCCGTCGGCGAGTTCACGCTGCCGGGGCTGCTGAAGATCCGCTCCGTGAAGCGCCCGGCGACCAAGAAGCGGATGGGCCGGAATCCGGCGACCGGCGAGGCCGTCGAGGTGGCCGCGAAGCCAGCCACCACGCGGGTGCGCATCACCAGCCTCAAGAAGCTCAAGGAGATGGTCCTCTAGCCGCACCCCTCGGCTTCCATAGCCCACTGCCGAGCGGGCTGGCGCGGCGGGCGTCTATGCTGCGCCGCCGTCCGGAGACCGCGCACCATGAGATTCAGCGAACTGCTCATCCCGACTCTGCGCGAGGCGCCGGCGGATGCCGAGATCGCGAGCCACATCCTGCTGGTGCGCGGCGGCTACATCCGGCGGCTGGCTTCGGGTTCCTACAACTGGCTGCCCCTCGGCCTGCGCGTGCTGAAGAACGTCGAACGGATCGTCCGCGAGGAACTGGGCCGCGCCGGCGCCCAGGAGATTCTGATGCCGGTGGTGCAGCCGGCGGAACTGTGGCGCGAAACCGGCCGCTGGGACGTGATGGGGCCGGAGCTGCTGCGCCTCAAGGACAGGCACGACCGCGAGTACTGCGTCAGCCCGACCCAGGAGGAAGTGGTCACGGACCTTTTCGGGCGCACCGTGCAGAGCTATCGGCAATTGCCCTGCAACCTCTACCACATCCAGACCAAGTTCCGCGACGAGGTGCGGCCCCGCTTCGGCCTCATGCGGGCGCGGGAGTTCATCATGAAGGACGGCTACTCGTTCCACATGGACGAGGCCTCCTTCGAGACCACCTACGCCGCCATGCACGACTGCTACTCGCGGATCCTTGACCGCATCGGCCTGCAATACCGTGCCGTGGAGGCGGACCCCGGGGCGATGGGCGACGGCGACTCGCACGAGTTCCATGTGCTCGCCGAAGCCGGCGAAGATCGTCTGGCGTTCAGTCCGGCGAGCGGCTACGCGGCCAACGTCGAGAAGGCCGCGGCGCCGGCCTTGGCAGACGACGCGGCGGCGGAGCAACTCGCCCGCGTGCCGACGCCCGGCGCCAAGACCATCGCGGACGTGGCGCGGCTGCTCGGCGTCGAAGAGCGCCGCTGCATCAAGACCCTCATCGTGCGCAGCGCATCGGGCGAGGGCTCGGGTCTTGCCGCCCTGGTGCTGCGCGGCGACCACCAGTTGAACGAAGCCAAGGCGGCGCGGCTGCCCGGCATCGCCCGCCCGCTCGAGTTCGCAAGCGACGCCGAAATCGCCGCCGCGCTCGGCGTCGGCCTCGGCTCCATCGGCCCGGTCGGCCTCAACATCCCGGTTTATGCGGACGCCACCGCCGCCCGGATGGCGAGCTTCGTCTGCGGCGCCAACGAAGACGATGCGCATCTCACCGGCGCGAACTGGCAGCGCGACGTGGCCGCGCAAGTGCATGAGGCGGATCTCCGCGATGTGGTGGAGGGGGATCTCGCGGCGGACGGCAGCGGCCCGCTCGCCTTCATGCGCGGCATCGAAGTCGGCCACATCTTCAAGCTCGGCACCAAGTACACGCAGGCGCTGAACGTCACCGTGCAGGACGCCGAGGGCGGCGACTGCACGCCGATCATGGGCTGCTACGGCTTCGGCGTGTCGCGCATCGTCGCCGCCATCGTCGAGCAGTGCCACGACGAGGCGGGCATCGTCTGGCCAGCGCCCGTCGCGCCGTTCGACGTCCATATCGTCGCTCTCAACACGCGCAAGTCGGACGCGGTGCGGGCGACCGCCGAGCGGCTGCACGACGATCTGCAGGGCGCCGGCCTCGGTGTGCTGTTCGATGATCGGGACGAACGTCCGGGGGTGAAGTTCGCGGACGCGGATCTGCTCGGCATCCCGCAGCGCGTCACGGTCGGCGAGCGCGGCCTGCGCGACGGCATCGTCGAACTGAGGCAGCGCGGCAAGGACGAGATCGAGAAGCTGCGGCCAGAGGCGGTGGTCTCGCGCCTGGGCCAAAGCGCCGCCTAGGCGGGCTACTCGGCGGTCAACTCGTACGCCGCGCGCTCCGGCGCAAGTTCCAACGCCCGGGCCCGGTAGTGCGCCGCCGCCGCCGCGTAGTTCGGTTCGGTTGCGGCGATCACGGCATACATCCTCGCCAAGGCCACGACGAGGTACCAGTTCTCCGGCTCCCAAGCCATCGCCAACGCCGCTTGCCGGTCGACGTACGCAAGCACGTTCCTGGCGCCCCGCGGGTCGCGGCGACGGCCCTCTTCCCAGCGGCCCTCAAGATTGAAGAAAAACACCCGGCGGGGATAGTTCGCCAGCGGCGCGAAGACATTCACGGACTCGACCACGGCCTGCGCGCTGCCGTAGACCGCCACTCGGAAGAACGCCTGCGCGCCCGAATAGACGGCATGGTTCATCCAGATCCCCCCGGCGCCGAGCGCCAGAGCGATCCCGGCTAGGACTGGCCGCACACCTGCGCGACCGACCGCCGCGGCAGCGGCCGCCGCAAGCCGCCGCGCGATCGCTGGTCGCCGGGCGTTCGCGCTCGCCTCCAGATGCGCGATGCAGCCGATCACCATGACGTGCAGCAGCCATCCCACCGTCGTCGAGAACAGCGCCTGCCGCAGCACCAGTTCGGCCATCAGCGCGGCGGCGAGGAACAACACCAGAAGCTGCTCGTCTGCTTCGGCGGCCCGCGCCGCGCGAATCACCATGAGGAAGGCCACCAGCCAGAAGACGACATACACGGCGAGGCCCACGATGCCCTTGGTCGCGGCCTGCTCGATCAGGTCGTTGTGCGCGTTGTCGTGGATCACCATCGTCGCGCCGAGCCCCGTTCCGTAGCGGCCGAACGGCACGATGAAGTTCTCTGGCCCCCAGCCGAGCAGCGGCCGGTCGAGGAAGCCCTGGTAGCCGGTCTCCCAGGCCGCCAGCCGCGAGCGCGTGGTGAAGCCGCTCACACTGGCGGCGTTCAGTCGCGTCAGCAAGGGGCTCGAGTCCGGCAACGACGCGCTGCCGAAGAAGAACAGCCAGCCGAGGCCGATGCCGGCGACGGCCAGCAGCCCGACCACGCCGCCCGCCGCGTAGCGCCCCCGGCGCGCCCGCCCGAACAGCAGGTACAGCAGCGCCACGAAGCCCACCCCGGCGAGCAGGCCCAGGAAGCTCGCCAAGGCGCCGCTCAGCGTCAGCGTCCAGAGATTCGCCATGGCGGCGAAGACCCAGAACGTCCGCCCGGCCCAGCGCCGTCCTGCGGATGCCCCCCAACAAGTGGCGAAGGACCAGCTGGCCAGGCCGAGCGCGAGGATCGAACTGACCAGCGCATAGGCGCCGAGGAAGGCGGAGTTGCCGAACGACGCCTCCATGCGCCAGCTTCGCTCGGGCACGTTGCTGATGTGCGAGAAAGCATCAAGCTCGAAGTAGCGCAGCGTCGCCAGCGCGGCGATGCCGACGCTCGCCGCCAGATGCACGGTGAACAGCGCCCGCCAGCTTTCCGGCGTGCGCAGCACCGACACCAGCACCACGGCCAGCGCCACCCAGTGCGCCTGGTCCAAAACGCCCTGCATGCGCTCGTAGGTGGACCAGATGCTGCGCCCGAAACTCACCCCGAAAGCCGCAGAGAGCAGCGACGCCGCCAGACCCGCGCCAAGCAGCGCCAGGACCCAGGACCAGCGCGGCCGGTAGCCGGGCGCGTAGAGCGCGAGCACCGCCCACAGGGCGCAGATGATCTCGATGAGGGCGCGGGAGTACAGCGCCTTGCCGACCACGAACGGAAAGCCCGTGCTCTGCGTGACCACGAAGGGCGTCAGGCACAGCAGCGCGACGCCGGCCCAGATTCCCAGCAGCAGCGCGTAGCGCCAGCCCCGCAGGCCGCTGTGGTTGCCGATCACCATGGTCGAAAGAGCATAGCGCCGGTTCCGTCGGATCGAGCGCGCCGAAGTATGCTGCGCCGCAATGCCGTACCGCCCATGGGGTACCGCGTGGCGCAACGAAAAGCCACCGATCCGCGCAGCGACGCGGCGCTGATCGCCATCTGCAACGGCGGCGGCCCGGCGGCGGCCGGCGCGTTCGACGCGCTCTACCGCCGCCACAAGGACTACGTGCTGCGCGTGGCGCTGCGCTTCGTGCCGGACACCGATACGGCGCTCGACGTGCTTCAGGAGACGTTCCTCTACCTGCTGCGGCAGTTCCCACCCGTCGGCGAGGGCCTGACGCTGCGCGCCAAGCTGACCACGCTGCTCTACCCGGTGGCCAAGAACAACGCCATCAGCGCGTTGCGCCGCGCGGGCCGGTTCCCGCAAGCGGAACAAGCGCCCGACGATCTGGCCGCCCCTCCCGCTGCGGACGACGGGGACCTGCGGCGGGTGCTCGATGGCCTGCCGCCGGGCCAGCGCGAGGTGCTGCTGCTGCGCTTCGTGGACGACCTGCCGCTCGGCGACATCGCCGAGGTCCTCGACATCCCGCTCGGCACGGTGAAGTCCCGGCTGCACCTCGGCATCCGCAGCCTGCGAGCCTCGCCCGCCGCGCAGTTCTTGCTTGGCGAGTGACTATTTTCCCCTTGGGGTGAACCTTTCCCGCTGCTGCGACGCCACATGGGCCAGGAGACGCCATGACCGACCGCCAAGACGACGACCTGCCGCAAGCCCTGCGCGACGCGCTGCGCGCCGCCGACCGCGCGCCGCCGACGATCACCGCGGCGGTGGATCGCGCCATCGCCCGTGGCGCCGAGGTGCAGTTCGGCGCGAGGCGCTGGCGCGCACCCGGCGCGTGGGCGGCAGCGGCCTGTGCGGTACTGGCCGTGGCGCTGCTGCTGGCGCCGCGACCGGACGAACCGGGAACCTACCGCGACGTGGACGGCTCCGGACGCATCGACATCGCGGATGTGCTCGCCTTGGCGCGGCGGTCCGAGGCGCCGTCGCAGGCCGACTTGGATGCCTTCGCCATGCGCGTGGTGGCGCTCGGCCCGGAGAACGCCCGATGAAGATGACGGTCGCCCTGCTCTTCGCGGTTGCCGGGGCGCTGTCTGGCGCCGCAGAGCCGCGCTTCTTCCCGGTCGACATCCATTTGGACAGCGCCGCCGCGGTGGCCGCCTGGCAGTTCGAGCTCGCGGATCGGCGCGGTGCCATGACCGTGGTCGGCGTGGAAGGCGGCGACAGCGATGTCTTCCGCCTCGCCCCGTACTACGACCGCGACGCCGTCGCCCGCGGCGCGGCCAAGCGGATCGTGGTGGCCGACTACTCGGTCGCCGACGAGAACCGTCTGCCGGCGGGCCGCATCCGTCTCGCCACGCTGCACCTGATGGCGGACGGCGAGGTGGACCTCGACGTCGCGCTGGTGACCGCCACCGGCGCCGACGGCAAGCCCATCGGCGCGTCGATCCGCATCGAGCAACCGAGCAACGCGAGTAACGCGAGTAACGCGACAAGGAAACCATGATGAAACGAACGACCCTCGCTGCCAGCGCGGTACTGCTGGCCACCGCGATCGTCTCCTGCACGGCACGGACGCCGGAACCGGCTGTCGGCGCACCGCAGCCGGCCCCGCCGCAGGCTCGGATGATGGACGCAGCGCCCGCCGATGCGCCTGAAATCTGGGTCATCGCCCAAGAGGCAGACGTTCAGCCGGCCATGGAGACGATGACTGTCCGCGGTTCGTACATCCGACGCCGCAACTTCGACCTGCCGACGCCGTTGGACAGCATCCAAACCGAACCGATCGAGACCGCCGCGCCCCGCGCTAGACGCGCACCGGCCGCGCCGCCGCGCCCGGACCCGTATTGGCATGGCGAACCGCCCGGGGCCGGCGTTCTGCTCGGCTTCCCCGTCGCGCCGCCGTGGCCGGATCAGCATGTGCCGCTGCCGCTCGAACACACCGCCGTCGATGCGGCAATCCACGGCTACATCGGCACGGTGGCCGTCAAGCAGCGCTTCGCCAATCCGTTCGACACCAAGATCGAGGCGGTGTACGTGTTTCCGTTGCCAGAGAAGGCGGCGGTCAGCGAATTCCTGATGACCATCGGCGAACGCACCATCCGCGGCATCCTGCGCGAGCGGGAGGAAGCCGAAGCGATCTACAGGGAAGCCCGTCGCCAGGGCTACCGGGCGAGCCTCCTGATGCAGCGGCGGCCCAACGTCTTCGAGCAGAAGGTGGCCAACATCGAGCCCGGCAACGCCATCGACATCGACATCAAGTACTTCCACACCCTGGCCTACAACGACGGCTGGTACTCGTTCGTCTTCCCGACGGTGGTGGGGCCGCGCTTCAACCCGCCGGGCACCGCGGACCCGCTTCCCTCTACGCCGCGCATGGCCGCTCAGGCTGACGCCGGAGCGGGCGCGGGCGTTCCCTACCTCGCGCCGGGCGAGCACTCGGAGCACGACCTCAGCATCCGCGTCGCGGTCAACGCCGGCGTTGCGATCGAGGAGCTCAAGTCCACGCACGCGGTCGACGTCGACCGCGACGGCAGCGACAGCGCCGTGGTGGAACTGGCCGCGGGAACGACGGTTCCGGATCGCGACTTCGTGCTCGACTTCCGCGTCGCCGGGGAGGCCATCGCGTCGAACCTGCTGACCTACCGGGACCCGGACACCGGCGAGGGCTACTTCACGCTGATGGCGATCCCGCCGCGCAGCAGCGACGCCCTCGCGCGCCAACCGCTGGAACTGCTGTTCGTGCTGGACTGCTCCGGGTCCATGGACGGGCACCCTCTGCAGCAGGCCAAGAGCGCGGTGCGCGCCGCCCTCGACAGGCTGCAGCCGAACGACACCTTCCAGATCATCCGCTTCTCCGACGCGGCCAGCCAGTTCGGCCCTGCGCCGGTGCTGGCGTCGGCCGACAATATCGCCTCGGCGCACCGCTACCTCGATGCGCTGCGCACGGGCGGCGGCACCATGATGCTGCGTGGCGTCGCCGCGGCGCTGGACTTCCCGCACTCGCCGTCGCGGCTGCGGTTCGTGTCTTTCCTCACCGACGGCTATATCGGCAACGAGGCGGAGGTGCTGGCCGCGGTCGGCCAGCGGATCGGCGCGGCGCGCATCTTCAGCTTCGGCGTCGGCGACTCCGTCAACCGCTACCTGATGGAGCGCATGGCCAGGCTCGGCCGCGGCGCCGCCGCCTACCTCGGACTCGGCGACTCCGGACGCGATGTCATGAATGCCTTCTTCGACCGCATCAGCCATCCGGCGCTGACCGATGTGACCATCGACTGGGGCGCGATGCAGGTGCATGACACCTATCCGGCAGCCGAGGCCCTGCCGGACCTCTTCGTCGGCCGTCCGCTGCTGGTGGCGGGCCGCTTCACCGGAAGCCCGGACGCCGTGCGCATCGTCGGCCGCGCCGCGGGCGAGGAGCGCGCCATCGCGCTCGGCGAAGCCGCTCCCGCCGAGCAGGCGCTGGCCAAGGTCTGGGCGCGGCTGCGCATCGCCGATCTCGCCGACCGCCAGAGCGTCGCCGGCGACCCCGTCGGCGCACTCGGCCAGGCCATCCTCGACACCGCGCTCAAGCACCAGCTTGCGTCCGCCTACACGTCGTTCGTCGCCGTGGACTCGTCGCTGGCCACCGCGGGCGACTTCGGCGTCACCGTCCGCCAGGCGGTGCCGGTGCCGCGCGGCGTGCGCTACGAGACCAGCGTGGAACGGTGAACTGACCGGCAACCTACGCGAATTGCGGCAGTAAGGCGGCAACGGTCGCAGAAGCGGGGTAACGCGCCCATCGGGCGCGCCAACGCCCATGCTGAATCATGTACGGTGCGGCAGCCCTCTGCGCTTGGCTGGCGCTGCCGTTGTCCGGTCTGTGGGGGTTGCATAGAATCCGATTCGTCCGTCAGTCGCGCCGAGCCAGCGGTTTGCCTCCATGTGATGCGAAAAGGAGAACGGAAGCCGCCGGCTCGGTGCCTCGGGATGGCTACAAGCGGCCGTTCGACCTAGCCTGTGTTGCGGTCATCGGCGTCGCGCTGGCGCCCGTCTGGTTGGCGGTCTGGATATTGGTCCCGCTCGCGATCCGATTGGAGGACGGCGGTCGGGTGCTCTACGTGCAGCGCCGCGTCGGCCGTCATGGGCGCGCGTTCGACATCATCAAGTTCCGCACGATGGTAGAGGATGCCGAGCGGCTCACCGGCCCGGTGCTGGCCAGCGCGGAGGACAGCCGCACGACGCGGGTCGGGCGCGTGCTGCGACGCTTCCATCTCGACGAACTGCCGCAGGTGCTGAATATCCTCAAGGGCGACATGAGCCTGGTCGGGCCGCGTCCGGAGCGGCCGGAGCTGATCGAGAAGATCAAGCTCGACGTGCCGGGCTTCGCGTCGCGCTTCGATGTCCGACCAGGCGTCGCTGGCCTCGCGCAGGCGCGCGGCAGCTACCATTCGCATCCGCGCGACAAGCTACGCTACGACAGGCTCTACATCCAGACCATGACGCCGCTGCTGGATCTGAAGCTGATCGCGCTCTGCTCGTGGAAGGCGCTGCGACGGTTGCTGCGGCGCCGGGTCAGGCGGCCGGCAGCCTGATCCTGAAGGTCGCCCCGCGCCTCGTCGGCAGCAGGGTGAGCGTGCCGCCGGCATGGCGGATGAGCGACTGGCTGATCGCGAGCCCGAGTCCGGTGCCGCCGCTGTCCCGACGGGTGGTGAAGAAGGCCTCGAAGACCCGATCTCGGTTGCCCGGCGAGATGCCGGGGCCATCGTCCGCAACGTCGAGCACCACTTCATCGCCTTGGCGTCGGGGAAGGGCATCGACCGTCGCCGCGCCGCACTCGACGGCATTGGCCACCAGATGCTCCAGCACCGCCTGCAGGGAGGATGCCGCGATTCGAGCCTCGAAGCGGCCCGCCGCGTCGGACACGCGCAGCGCTTCGCTGTCTACCTGCCGAGCCACCTCCACCACGTCGGCCGTCTCGTCCGTGACATCCGTCATGTCCGCGTAGGCGAGTTCGAGCAGGTCCATGGTGAGGCGTTCGAGGCGCTGCACGTCAGCCGCCAGGTTGGCGACAAAGCGCTCGTGCTCCGCTGGCGTCATGTCGTCCGCGTGTTCCCGCAGCAGTTCGATGGCACCGCGCATCGCCGCGATCGGCGTCTTGAACTCGTGATTGACGTGCCTCGCGAAGTCGCGCACATAGCCGGCGCGCTGCTGCAACGTATCGGTCATCGCTTCGACGCTGTCGGCGAGTTCCGCCAACTCGATGACACGATACGGGCGCCCGCCTTCGAACGTGTCCGTCTCGCCTCGGGACAGCCGCCGGGCGGCACGGCCGAGACGCTGAATGGGCAGCACCAGCGTGCGCGCGGCGATCAGCGCGATACCCACCACGACCGCCACCACCAGTCCCGCCGCCTGCAGCAGCAAGGCCTGCTTGCCGGCGAGCGTCGCCAGAATGGTTCCCGGCGACCGCGACAGCAGCACGGCCCCGGCGACGCGGCCCTCCACCAGCACGGGTCGAGCGACCAGCACCCGCAACGCCGTGTTGCGGCTGATGGCAGCGATGGGCGGCTTCTCCTGGGTGCGCCGCAAGCGGCTGGCCGCAGAACCGGACAGCGCCGCTGCGACTTCCTCCCAGTGCGCGAGCGTGAGTCCCGCGTCGTCCTCGGTGCTCGCCACCACCGTGCCGTTGGCATCCAGAACCCGGATGTTCGCGCCGGTGCCAGCCTTGGCGGTGCGCAGCACGTCCCGGAACTGTGCCGCGGCGGCCTGCGGCCACGGCGCCGGGGTGCCGCCGGGGCGCGGTTCGGGCGGCAACGGCAGCGGCGCGGACTCGGCCAAGTTCCGTGGCGCGGCCTGCTGTGTCGGCCGGACTTCTCGGCCGTAGTCGCTTGCTTCGTTGCCGAGCAGCCGCGCCAAGACGGCCGCATAGGCCGCCGCCGCCCAAGCGCCTTGCGCCTGCAGCGAAGCCTCGGTCTGCCGGAGCAGCACGCCCTCGTAGATGCGCAGCACTTGCAGGCTCGCCGCCGGCAGCACCAGCACCAACAGGCTGACCACGATCAGCACCGTGCGCAGCCGCAATCGGATGCGCGGCCCGGCGGCGCCTGGGCGAGCCGTTACCATGGCGCGATGCTATCCCAGCCACGGCGGTGTGCCTGCCTGCTCGCCTGCCTTGCCGCCGGCGCACTGTCGGCCGAGCCGCCGGCGGACCCGGCCGCGTGGATGCGCGAGCTGGTGGTGCGCCATGGCCTCGAAGCGCGAGAGAGCGAGTTGGCGGAGTGGATCGACGCCCGCCTCGAAACCCACGAAGTCGGCCGCAACGCCCGACTGTTCGACGCGGCGATGGCCGAGCCCTTGGCGTTCGCCGCGCCCTTGGGAGCCTTCGCCAAGCGGTTCGTCGGCGCGGCGCCGATGCCTTGGCAGGAGCGCCTTGCGCTCGCGCTGCGGCAGTGGGCTGGCCAGTACGATGTCGAAGGCGACTGCGACCGCGGCTCGCTCGGCCCGGCGCGGGACCTCGACCACGCCGTGGCGCAAGTGCGGGCGCTCGCCGAGGCCGCAGCGCAACCCTATGGCCGCGCCCTAGGCAAGAGAGCGCGGCAGCGGCTGGCTGCGGATTACGCCGAGGCGGGGAACATCCTGCGGGACCGCGTGGTCGTCGCCCTGGGTTGGCGCGAGCGGCGGCGCTTGCGCCGCTTCCTCGGCCGGCTGGCCGCGGCGGACGCCGGCGCCGTACTGTGCAGCGCGATGGCGTGGACGCGGCTGACCGACGCCAACTGGCTCTCCCGCCTGCGCGAACTTATCGCCGCGCACCCGGATGCGGATGCCGACATCGTGCTCCGCGCCCAGACACCCTTCGGCGACATCACCGTCGGCGGGCGCGCGGACGCGAGAATGCGCTCCGCCAACGTGCTGTTCCACGCGGATCTCGCGGGCGACGACTTCTACGGCCTGGAGGCACCAGCGGACTTCGCCGGCAAGCCGCAGTTCATCGTCGACTTCGCGGGCGAAGACGAGTACGCCTCCGCCCTCCCTGGCGGCTACGCGGGTGGCGTGGGGCGCACGGCGCTGCTGGTGGACTTCGCGGGCGACGACATCTACCGGGCCGCGGCTCACGCCCAGGGCTCGGCGGTGCTGGGCGTCGGGGCGCTGATCGACTTGGGCGGAAACGACCGCTACGCGGCGGACAGCCATGCCCAAGGCGCGGCCACGTTCGGCGCCGGCTTGCTCCTTGACGCGAGGGGCGATGATCGCTACCGCGTACGCGCCATGGGCCAGGGCATGGGCCTCACCCACGGCCTGGGTGCGCTGCTCGACCTCGGCGGCAACGACAGCTATGTCGCCACCGGCACCGGCCAGACCAACTACGGCACCCCCGGTCTGGCCGACACATGGAGCCAAGGCGTCGGCCGCGGCGCCCGCGGCATCGCCCCCGGCGGCATCGGCGTGCTGGCCGATCACGCGGGCGATGATCGCTACGACGCCGGCAGCTTTTCCCAGGGCGGTGCCTACTATCAGGCGGTCGGCCTGCTGCTGGACCGAGGCGCCGGCAACGATGTCCTGAACGGCAGCCGCTACAACGCCGGCTGGGGCGCCCACGGCGGCGTCGGCCTGTTCGCCAACGCGGCCGGCGATGATCGCTACTCCACCCGCCACGTCGTCGCCGCCGGCCTCGCCTGGGACTACAGCCTGGCCATGTTCCGAGACGACGCCGGCGACGACCACTACCGCCTCGGCGCATTCAGCCTCGGTGCCGCTGCCCACGGCGCAGTCGCCTGGTTCCTGGATCTCGCCGGCAACGACCGCTACGCCGGGGCGGACCGCCCCGCAGCGCGCTACGCCGAGCAGCCGAACTTCGCCCTGTTCGTCGACCGTGGCGGCGACCGCGATACCTGGCAGGGCAAAGAGCCCGCCCGCCCATCGTGCGAGTTCGGCGCAGAGCAAGGGTTCGCGCTGTGGCTCGCGTCGGGCGCGGAGACACTTCCCGAGTGCGCCGCGGGCCCGGAACCCATCCCGTGACCCGCTAGCCCCCATAGCGGCGGGGGCTGGCTTTGGCGCGCTCCGATGTGGCAAGTTGCCACCCATGGCGAACGTCGATCCTCGGATTCTCGCCCTCTGCGAACAAGTCTCCGCCAAGCGGCCGCGGACGCTCATCGATCACATCATGGCGCACGGGCAAGTCACCACGGAGGAGCTGCGCGATCTCTACGGCTACGACCACCCGCCACGAGCGGCTCGCGATGTCCGAGAGGCGGGCATCCCGCTCGACACCGTATGGACCAGAAGCGAGCAGACGGGACGACGCGTCGCTGCCTACCGCTTCGGCGACCCGGACAGGATCAGACGTGGGAGGATTTCGGGACGCCGCGCCTTCTCGAAGGCGTTTCGAGAGGCCCTGATCGAACACTACGACTCCCGCGACGGAATCACTGGCGAGCAGATCGACCCGCGTTACCTTCAGATCGACCATCGCATCCCCTATGAGATCGCCGGAGAGAGCTCTCACGACGAGCGGAGACCGGACGACTACATGCTCCTAGACGCATCGAGCCAGCGGGCGAAGTCGTGGTCTTGCGAACAGTGTCCGAACTGGCGGCAGGATCGAGACCCGGAGACCTGCCGCTCCTGCTTCTGGGCGCATCCCGAGAGCTATACGCACGTCGCAGGGGAAGAGGTGAGACGCGTTGATGTTGAGTGGCGCGGCGTCGAGGTGGCCGTATTCGACCGACTCCAAGCACGCGCCGAGCGTGAAGACACGACCGTAGCCGCTCTGTTGAAGCTGCTTGCGGCTCGGAGCCTCGCCTAGGCGCGTCGCTGGCGCGACGCGATCGCGAACGCTCCGCGTTTTCCCACCTGCGGCGGTTCGCGACCCGCGTGTGAACATCCGGCGCCCTCAAGGCATCTAGACGGCGAGCTTGAGCTGTTCGCCGTTGGCGCGGATGACGCTGGCGACTGGTTCCGCGAGTTCGGGCGTCACGTACAGGCTCTCGACCGTCTGTTCGTGGCGACCGGAGAGGGTCGCCTGGGAGGACGTGCCCGCGTGCAGGAGCAGGCGGGTCAAGCCGAGCTCCTTGGGCAGTGGGGGGCCGTATTCGCGACCGCCGGTCGTGCCGTCGTAGGACAACGCGAACGGCACTCTTCGCCGGCGCAATTCCTCAAGGCCCGCCAGCAACTCTTCGGGCGCGAGTTGCTGGTGATACCGCCGGTCGCGGCCGATGGAGGTGCCGAGGTAGGGCGGGTCCATGTAAACGAAATCGAACGGTCCGGCATCGGCCGACGTCTCGCGCCAGTCGCCAACCCGGAACTCGGCCACGCCGCGCAGGATCGATGAGACGCCCAGTACCGCCGACTCCATCTTGTCCGGATGCATGCCGAGTCGCCGCTTGTCCACGGATTGCGTAAAGCGCCCACCGCGATTGAAGCGCACTGCGTTTTTCACGCAGCGGCAGGTCAGATAGAGCAGGTCGATGGGGTCGCAGCTCTCGTTGTAGCGGTCGCGCACCACGTTGAAGTAATCCGCGCCGCCGCCGAACTGGCCTTCCCAGACTTCCCGGTAGCGAGCCACGGTGGCTTCAGGCGACAGGGTGATCGAACGCAGCAGCGCAACCAGCGGCGCGAGGCTGTCCGCGATCACGAAGCTGGCGGCCCGGCGATGGTGGGCCGCGTAGACGCTCATCGCCGCCGAACCGGCGAACGGTTCGTGGAAGGTGCGGATCGTGCGTGGCATGTAGCGGCCGATGATCGGCGCGAGCTTGCGCTTGCTGCCTTGGTACGGGATCGGGTGTGGCAATGTCCTCATCTGCCGCCCTCGCACGATGATGACTGGTTGGCGCAAGTCCGGTGCGGGTCTTGGTGCATGTCCACGCACGGGCAGACTACGGCCACCCTCAGGCGGAAGTCAACGGCCCTAGCCCCCGCTGCGCCATGCGCGGATAATGCGGCGCCTTCGGCGGTCGGGCGGCGCTAGCGTCGCGGTCGCACTTTGAGCGCAACGTAGACGGGACGGAGGGCGCGTGGCGGACAAGGAATCCATTGCCATTCTCGGCGGCACCGGGGATCTGGGGACTGGACTCGCGATTCGCTGGTCCAAGGCTGGCCATCGAATCATCATCGGCTCGCGCACCCTTGAGAAGGCGCAGAACGCGGTGGCGAATCTGCACGCGATCAGCCCCGAAACGCCGGCCGATGCCATGGAGAACGCCGATGCCGCGGCCGCCGGGGACATCGTCGTGCTCACGGTTCCCGCCGCGCACCAGATCTCCACGCTCGATACCGTGCGCCCGGGTCTCGCCGGCAAGATCCTGATAGATGTCACCGTGCCGCTGGTGCCGCCGCGGGTCGGCACGGTGCAGCTGCCGGGGGAGGGCAGCGCCGGCAAGCGGGCCCAGGACCACCTTGGGGACGAGGTGATGGTGGTGACCGCCTTCCAGAACGTCGCCGCGCACCTGCTGAAGGAAGATGTCGCCATCGAATGCGATGTGCTGGTAGCAGGCAACAAGCGCGCCGCCCGCGACAAGGTGATCGAACTCGCCGAGGAGGCCGGCATGACGGCGTGGCATGCCGGCCCCATCGACAACTCGGCGGCGGCGGAGGCGCTGACCAGCATCCTGATCCAGATCAACCGTCGCCACGACATCTCCCACTCCGGCATCAAGATCGTCGGCCAAGACGACCATTAGCGAATTGCTCGGCGGCTTTTCCATCGCGCCCATTCCGGGCATCGGCCTCGTCGCGCCCGGCGACGATCTGGCGAGCCTGCTGCTCGACGCTCTCGCCGAGGCCGGCCTCGAACTGCGGCGCGGCGACATGCTGGCCGTGGCGCAGAAGATCGTCTCCAAGGCGGAAGGGCGACAAGTCGATCTCGACAGCGTCACGGCGTCCGAGGAAGCCCGGGCGCTCGCGGCCCAGACGGACAAGGACCCGCGCCTGGTGCAGCTCATCCTGGACGAGTCCACGGAGGTGGTGCGCAGGAAGCCGGGCGTGCTGATCGTCCGCCATCGGCTCGGCCTCGTCGGCGCCCATGCCGGCGTCGACCAGTCGAACATCGACCACGGCGAAGGCGACGACGCCGCGCTGCTGCTGCCGGTCGACCCGGACGCCAGCGCCGCCCGGCTGCGCGCGGAACTCCTCGCCCGAACCGGCTGCGAGATCGGCGTGCTCATCACCGACAGCGCCAACCGCCCGTGGCGGCTGGGCACGGTGGGCATCGCCATCGGCGCGGCGGGGCTCGATGTGCTCGACGACCGGCGCGGCGGCACGGATCTCTACGGCCGCGAACTCAAGGTGACGCTCATCAATCGCGCCGACAGCATCGCCGCGGCGGCGACGCTGGCCATGGGCGAGACTACGGAGCGCACGCCGGCGGCGCTGGTGCGCGGCCTGCCGCCGGCGAACGCGACCGACCACACGGCGAAGATGGTCGTCAGGCCGCTCGACGAGGACCTCTTCCGATGACCGTGCTGGCGCTCACCGGCGGCGTCGGCGGCGCCAAGCTGGCGCTCGGGCTCGCCCACGTGCTGGGGCCAGAGGAAGTCGTCTTCGTGGTGAACACCGGCGACGACTTCGAGCACCTTGGCCTGCACATCTCCCCGGACATGGACACGCTCGCCTACACGCTGGCCGATCTGGCGAACCCGGAGACGGGCTGGGGCCGCGAGGGCGAGTCCTGGGGCTTCATGGAGAGCCTAGGGAAGCTGGGCGGCGAGACGTGGTTCCGCTTGGGCGACAAGGACCTCGCGCTGCACCTGCGCCGCCGCACACTGCTGGACGAGGGCCTGACGCTCACCGAGGCCACCGCCGAGATCGTCCGGGCGCTCGGCGTCAAGCACCGCATCCTGCCGATGTCCGACGATCCCGTGCGCACCAAGGTGCTGACGCCAGACGGGCCGCTCGCCTTCCAGCACTATTTCGTACGCGACCGCTGCGCGCCGACGGCGACCGGCTTCGAGTTCGACGGCGCCGCCGCCGCTCGGCTGAATCCCCGCATCCTTTTCGACGGCCTTGACCGCATCGTCATCTGTCCATCCAACCCCTTCGTCTCCGTCGATCCCATCCTCGCCGTACGCGGCATGAAGGACGCCATGCGCAAGGCGGACGTGCCGATCGTCGCCGTCTCCCCCATCGTCGGCGGCCAGGCGCTCAAGGGGCCGACGGCGAAGATGATGCGCGAACTCGGCGTGCCGGCGACCACCGAGCAGGTGGCGCGGCACTACCGAGGTCTTGCCACCCACTTCGTCATCGACGCGGTGGATGCCGGGGCGGAGCCAGCGGTTCGCGCGCTCGGCATGGCGACCACCGTCGCCCAGACCGTGATGCGCAGCCTCGCCGACCGCATCGACTTGGCCCGCACCGTGCTGGACTGCTCGCCGTGAGCGGCATCTGGGCGCTCGTGCCGTTCAAGGGCGCGAAGGGTGCCAAGCGCCGCCTCGAACCGGTGCTGGGCGAGGCCGAGCGCGAGGGTTTGGTGCTGGCCATGATGCGCGATGTCCTCAATGCGCTCAGCCGCAGTCCCGGACTGGCCGGGGTGCTGGTCGTTTCCGCCGATGCCGTCGGCGCACAGCTGGCGCGGCAGTTCGATGTGGACGTCTTCGCCGACTCGGCGAGCGATCTTTCCGGCGCGGTCGTCGAAGCCGGCGAGCATGTGCGGGCGAACGCGGGCGCGTCCGGCACGCTGTTCGTCCCCGGCGACGTGCCGCTGATCGAGCCAGCCGACATCGCCGCCATTCTGGACGGCCACGAGCGCGTCACCTTGGTGCCGGATGCCAACGATGTCGGCACCAACGCCGCCGCCTCGTCGCCGCCCAATGCCTTCGAGTACCTGTTCGACGGCAAGAGCTTCAAGCCGCATATCGCCTCCGCGGCGCGGGGAGGGATCGCGGCGCGGGTGGTGCGGCGACCCGCGTTCGGCTTGGATGTGGACACGGTGGCGGAACTGCGGGCCGTGCTGGAACGGGCCGAGGGCACGCAGACCGGCGACTTCCTCTCGGCCAGCGGCGTGGCGGCGCGACTGCGCGGTCGACGCAAGGCCGCGCCGGTCGCATAATCGCCCGTTCGCCACATCATGCCGGTACATCCCATTCTCGCCCGCCTCCGCACCTTTGCCCTGTTCTTGGTCGCGCTCGCCATCTCCGCTGGCGTCGGCGTCCTCGTGCCGCCTACCTGGACGGTCGAACGCACGTCGCTGGACGTACTGGCCGAGGGCGAGCGCCTCTACTACGTGTTCGAGGAAGAACGCCGCTACATCGACCCGGTACCCTGGGACCAAGCGCAGCTGCAACCGGAACGCGTCGATGGCACGCGGCAGGGCCCGCCGGTCACCGAGGAGTACGCCGCTACCGCCGAAGGCGAGTACTTCCGGCTCGATGCCAAGAGGCACTGGGGCTGGTGGTCGCTGCTGCCGCCGCTGGTCGCGGTGCTGCTCTGCTGGCTGACCAAGGAACCGGTCACAGCGCTGCTCGGCGGCGTGGTCTCCGGAGCGCTGATCCTCGGCGCCTACGACATCACCGGGGACGTGCTGATTCCAGCCATCGCCACCACCGAATCCGCCGGCATCGTCGTGCTCTATCTGTGGCTGCTCGGCGGTCTCATGGGCGTTTGGTCCCGGACAGGCGCGGCCCAGGCGTTCGCCGAATACATGACCGTGAAGGTCGTGCGTGGCCCGCGCACCGCCAAGCTGGTGGCATGGATGCTGGGCGTGATCTTCTTCCAAGGCGGCACGGTGAGCACGGTGCTGGTGGGCACCACGGTGAAGCCCATCGCCGACAAGGAGCGCGTCAGCCACGAGGAACTCGCCTACGTGGTGGACTCCACCGCCTCGCCCATCGCCTCGCAGCTCGCCTTCAACGCCTGGCCGGGCTACGTTCAGGCGTTCATCTTCGTCGGCGGGGTCAGCTTTCTCGCCACAGAAGCGGATCGCATCAGCTTCTTCTTCCAGAGCGTGCCGTTCTGCTTCTACGCCATCTTCGCCGTGGCCGGCACCTTCCTGCTCAGCGTCGAGAAGCCGCCGTTCCTCGGCAAGCAGTTGAAAGCCGCCATCGAACGCTCGCGCAGCACGGGGGAACTCGACGCGCCGGATGCCGCGCCGCTGGCGGTGGGCGAACTGCAGGGCAGCGACGTGCCGGCGGGCTACAAGGCGAGCGTCTGGGAGTTCTTCCTGCCGCTCGGCGCTCTGATCGCGATCGCCATCGGCACGTTTCGGATCTACGGGTCGCCGGATGTGCATTGGGCGTTCGGCGCGGCGCTCCTGCTGGCGGCCGGCATGGCGCTTGGCAAGGGCATGTCGCTGAAGGACCTGCTCTCCGGGTTCCACGACGGCATCAAGGGCGTGGTGCTCGGCTCCGTCATCCTGCTGCTGGCAATCACCATCGGCGGCGTGAGCCAGCAGACCGGCGGCGGCATCTTCCTGGTCGAGAAGCTGGGCACGGCGATCCCGTACTTCCTGCTGCCGGTGCTGCTGCAGCTCCTGACCATGGTGATCGCGTTCTCCACCGGCACGAGCTGGGGCACCTACGCCGTGGCGTTTCCGCTCGCCATGCCGCTCGCCTGGGCGGTGGCGACGGGCCAGGGCCTTTCGCACCCGGAGCTCTTCATGACGCTATGCTTCGCCGCCGTGATGGACGGCAGCGTCTACGGCGATCAGTGCTCGCCGATCTCGGACACCACGGTGCTGAGCTCCGTCTGCACCGGCTGCGATCTGATGGACCACGTTCGCACGCAGATCCCGCAGGCGACCGTGGCGGCCGTCGCGGCGGCCGTTTGCTGGACCGGCGTCGCCTTCTTCACCGCATGAGGCAAACATGACCCTGAACTTGTGCGCATACCTCGATCAAGCCCCCAGTGATGCCGAGGCGCTCGCGCTCGCGGGCGTTCGAGACACCGCGGCCCTCGCCGCCGTTGCCGGTCAGATCCGCGATCGCGGCTTCCTCAATCTGGTGACGTACTCGAAGAAGGTCTTCATCCCGCTGACGCATCTGTGCCGGGACGTCTGCCACTACTGCACCTTCGCGCAGACGCCGTCCAAGCTCGACATGCCGTTCATGAGCTTGGACGCCGTGCTCGATGTCGCCCGCCAGGGCGCAGAGCTCGGCTGCAAGGAGGCCCTCTTCACCCTCGGCGAGAAGCCCGAACTGCGCTATCGCGCCGCCCGCGAATGGCTCGCCGAGCATGGCTACCAGACGACGCTCGAGTACCTCCGCGCCGCCGCCGAAGCCGTGTTCGAGCAGACCGGGCTGCTGCCGCATCTGAACCCCGGCAACATGACGCCGGCGGAGATCGAGGCCCTGCGCCCGGTGTCGCCGTCCATGGGCATCATGCTCGAGTCCGCCTCGGAGCGGCTCACCGAGAAGGGGATGCCACACTACGGCTCGCCGGACAAGGTGCCGGCGGTGCGCCTCCAGACGCTGGCCGATGCGGGCGCGGCGAAGATTCCCTTCACCACCGGCATCCTCATCGGCATCGGCGAGACGCGCGCCGAGCGCATCGAGTCGCTGCTCGCCATCCGCCGCGTCCATGCCGAATACGGCCACATCCAAGAGATCATCGTGCAGAACTTCCGCGCCAAGCCCGGCACGAAGATGCGCTCCGCGCCGGAGCCTGACCTCGAGGAGCTGCTGTGGACCATCGCCGTCGCCCGGCTGATCTTCGGTTCCGAGATGAGCATCCAAGCACCGCCGAACCTGAGCCCCGGCGTGCTGCCGCAGATCGTCGCCGCCGGCATCGACGACTGGGGCGGCGTCTCGCCCTTGACGCCGGACTTCGTCAACCCCGAAGCGCCGTGGCCGCATCTCGAAGAACTCGCCCGGGAGACCGCCGCCGCCGGCAAGGTGCTGCACGAACGGCTGACGATCTACCCCCGCTTCGCCCGCGACACGGGTACCTGGGTGGACCCGGCCCTGCGCTCCGCCGTGCTCGACAAGGTCGATGGCGAGGGCCTGCCGCGCACCGACGATTGGTGCCCCGGCGACGAATCCGCGCCGCCGGCTGCAGTGCTCGACGGCATTCGCGCCAAGCCGCAGGCGGTGTCCGGCGACGTGCAGCGCATCCTCGAGCGGGCCGCCGCAGAGGAGGAGGACCTTTCCGAAGCCGACATCGTGCGCCTGATCCGCGCCCGCGGCGACGACTTCACCGCGGTCGTCCAAGCTGCGGATACTCTGCGCCGGGAGCGCTGCGGCGACACGGTCTCCTTCGTCGTCAACCGCAACATCAACTACACCAACATCTGCTACTTCAAATGCCAGTTCTGCGCCTTCTCCAAGGGCAAGCTAGCCGAGAACCTGCGCGGCCGCCCCTACGACCTCAGCCATGAAGAAATCCAGCGCCGCACCACGGAGGCTTGGGAGCGCGGCGCGACGGAAGTGTGCATGCAGGGCGGCATCCACCCGGAGTACACCGGCGACACCTACGCCGGCATCCTCCGGGCAGTGAGCGAAGCCGTGCCGCAGATGCACATCCACGCCTTCTCGCCGCTCGAAGTCTGGCAGGGCGCGGCCACCTCGAATCTGCCCCTACGGGAATACCTGGCCAAGCTCAAGGAAGCTGGCCTAGGCACCCTGCCCGGCACGGCCGCGGAAATCCTCGACGACGAAGTGCGCGCCGTCATCTGCCCGGACAAGATCAACACCGCGCAGTGGCTGGAGGTGATGGAAGCCGCGCATCAGACGGGTTTCCGCACCACGGCGACCATCATGTACGGCCATGTCGACCAGCCGCAGCACTGGGCCCGCCACCTGCTGCGCGTGCGCGACCTGCAGAAGCGCACCGGCGGCTTCACCGAGTTCGTGCCGCTGCCGTTCGTCCACATGGAAGCGCCGCTCTACCTCAAGGGCCGGGCGCGGCGCGGACCGACGTTCCGCGAAGCGATCCTGGTCCACGCCGTGGCGCGCCTCGCCCTGCACCCCCACATCGCCAATATCCAAGCAAGCTGGGTGAAGCTCGGCCACGAAGGCGTGGTCGCGGCCCTGAACGCCGGCTGCAACGACCTGGGCGGCACCCTGATGAACGAGAGCATCACCCGCGCCGCCGGCGCCGGCCACGGCCAAGAAACCTCCCCGGAGCGCATGGTCGCGATGATCGAAGCCGCCGATCGCCGGCCCCGCCAGCGCACCACGCTCTACGAGGACGTGGCCCCGGAAACGGCCAGCCGAGGGCTGGCCGCGGAGGACCTCGCGGCGGTAGTCAACACCCCGGCCCGCAAGTACGAACGCCGCCGCCAGCGCCCGCTGGTGAAGAACGAGATCCCGTCGGTGCAGGTGGGCTAGGCGCACCGACGCCGCCGAACGCCGAGCCGTCGCAGGAGCGGGGCTTGTCTCCGCCCGCGCCGGAGTCACGTCCGCTACCGGGAGTATGCCGTACACGTCATGCAACCCCGTAGGGACGTTCGTTTCGTTTGACGAACCGTCTGCAAGCTCTCACAATCCGAGTTCACCAGCTTGCCAATCGGATCTTGCAGTGGCGCACGTCGACGATTCGTTCGTCTATCTCGTCCATGTGGCGGGGAGGCGCGTGTACGTCGGTGTGACGAATGACATGGAGCGCAGTCAGCGAGAGCACCGCGTGCGCTGGCCGAACTGCACGTTGGAGCAGCTCAACCGAGTGCCGATGACACGCACTGCGGCGCTCGACATGGCGGGCCGACGGTCTGCCTGACCGCTTCGGCACGGACCAAGGTGTAGGCCGGAACCCGAACTCTACAGAGTGGGCTTCTCAGCCAATGGACAACACCGTATTCGCGCTAGGCGCCGGATTCACGAAGGCGTTCCTCCCTCAGTCCCCGCTCTTGGTGGACGACTTCGGCGAAGCGGACCTTGCGGAGAGAATCCGCGGGTTGGCCCATGCCAGTCGGGCGTTGAACGATGAGCGCAATCGGCAGGACTTCGGCATCGACATCGAACGCCTCCTGACTCGCTTGGATAGCCTGATGCCATACGACGAAGGTCAGGGCGCGGCCGAGGAACTGACATTGTTGCGTACCGAACTCAAGCGCTGCTTTCTGCGACGGCTACAGGAAGCAAGAGAGGATTCCCACTTGCATCGAGCGGAGCTTGAGTCGTTCGCACGTTGCTGCCTGTCCCATCAGGCGACTTGCATAACGTTCAACTACGACGATGTGCTTGACGAGGCGCTGTACCGGACGACGACTCCAGATGGGCCAGCGGGTCATGGCTGGAACCCAGACACTGGCTACGGCTTCTATTGCCGTCGGTTCCCGACGGTGCTGGGAACCACATATTGGGACCCGCCACAGCCGACATCCTTGCTCCTGAAGCTCCACGGCTCCGTGAACTGGATGCCGCGCCGCGGCCATCGGGAGCCGCACGTACTCGACGCCATCGTCCATTGCGAGGACTGGCTTGACATTGGGGTCTCGGCGGACAGCGCGGACCGCCTACGGAGGTCCAGAGAACACCTCTAGCCTGAGCCGTTGATCGTCCCCCCTGTGCTGATGAAATCCAGCCTGACCCGGCAACCGGCTCTGCGCCTCGTGTGGGAGCAGGCGTACAAGGCCCTCAGCCGGGCGGATAGGGTGGCGTTCCTCGGCTACTCGCTGCCGCGCACGGATATAGCGGCAGAGACGTTGTTCTCGGAAGCCCTGAAGGATTTCCCGCCGGACGACGTGCAGGTCGTAAGTTTGGCCGGGTCCGACGACGAAGCCACGCAAGGGAAAGTCAAGCACCGCTACCGGGAGGTCCTTGGCGCCGTACCAGACGCAAGGTTTGACTTCCGTGGCGTGCAAGCATGGAGTCGTGAGCTGGATTCGCGCATGATCTGACCTAGCCAGCGCGTTGCATGCTCAGACAGCGACCTATGCATCCTGCCTAGGCAGCCTGGACCTGCCCGGTCCGGCGAGCCGAGTCGCTCGGTCGAACCAAGCGTCCGCCGGCGCGTCGTTGTAGGCGCGCATCGTGGCCTTGATGCGCTCCAAGGCCCCGGCGGGGTAGGACGCAAGTTCGGTGGTGAGGTCCTGCGCCCGCGCCAGCACGCTGGCATCCGGCACTGCCTCGTAGGCGACGCCGAGATCGGCCAGCTCTGTTCCCGGGAAGCGCCTTCCGGTGACGGTGAGCTTGGCTGTGACGTTTTCGCTATGTCGCAGACGCAGCCATGCCATGTTGTAAGGCGCAGCCAAGCCCATCCTCACCTCGCCCACCTGCAGGAAAGCCCCCTCGCCGACGACGAGGAGGTCCGCGGCCAGCGCAAGCGCTGCGCCGCCGTTGATCGCATAGCGCTCCAAGGCAACGACAACGGGCTTGCGACACTCGAACATGGCCCTATGCGCCCGGCGCCAGATGGTATTGAAGCGCGGCAGCCACTCCGGCGGCGGCTCGGCATTGAACGCCTTGAGGTCCAGCCCAGAGCAGAACGCCCCATCGGCCCCCCGCAGCAGCACGACCTGCACGTCCGCCGCCAAGCTCGCCGCCCGAAAGGCATCCGCCAAGCCCTCGCCCAGGGGGCCGTTGATGGCGTTCCGGCGTTCGGGCCGATTGAGCACGACCTCGGCCCAGCCGCCATGCTGAATTGCCTCTACTGCCATGGCCCGTCCGCCGTGTTACCGCGAGGCGGATTGTAACGGCCCGCGCCGAAAGCGGTCGTTCGAGCGAACCCCGCTGATATGGTGAGCCGCACTGCCCTCTTGCGAGGCCATCGGTGGCCGACGGCGACATCGGGCCGGGTAATGACGCCCCGACAGCCCCTTCTTCGTATTGGACCCTCGATAGCGGCGGGACCAAGGGCGCGCATATGCTCTGGCGGCGGCCCGAAAGTCGACGGCCATCTCGGCCCGCTATCGAGTCGTCGTCCCGACACACGATGCCCTCTGACTGGTCTCCGGCCCGCGTCGCGAGTAGGCGCGTTCCAGCAGCCCGGGGTTCCCGCCACCGTCACCCCAACCGCAGCATCCCGATGCATCGCGGCTCGTTCGACACGCGCATGAGTCGCGCAACCAGCGCGATCGCCGCCGCGGCCAGTCCCACCACCAACCCCCACCAGATGCCCTGCACGCCGCCCGGCGCGTTGCCGAGCAGGCCGAAGCAGAGCGTGGCGCCGACGGGGAGGCCGAGTGCCCAGTACGCGCCGATGGCGATCCACATGGGCCCGCGAGTGTCCTTGTAGCCGCGCAGAGCGCCCATGATCGTCACTTGGCTCGCATCGAAAACCTGGAACAGGGCGCCGATCACCAGCAGGCTCGCCGCCAGCTGCACCACCGCGGCATCGGTGGAATACAGGCCGGCGAGGTGGTGGCGCAGCAGCAGCATCGCGGTGGCTATCGCGAAGCCCCAGACCACGGTGGTCGCCACCGCCACCCATGCGGATCGCCTCGCAGCTACCGGATCCCCAGCGCCGACGTTGAAGCCGACGCGAATTGTGGCCGCCATGCCGAGCGCCAGCGGCACCATGAACGATACGCCGATGATGTTGAACGCCGCTTGGTGCGAAGCCACCACGTCCACCCCAAGGCGACCGATCAGGAGCGTCGCGAAGGAGAAGAACGCCACTTCCACGAACAGCGCCAAGCCGATGGGTACGCCGAGGCGCAGCAGGCGCCCGATCTCGGTGCGCTCCGGCCAAGAGAAGGCGGCGAAGACCCGGGCGGCGCGCACGCGCGAGAACCCAACCACGCCCAGCATGGCGGCTAGAGCGAAGAACATCACGATGGCGGATGCCCAGCCGCAACCCACGCCGCCCATGGCGGGGATGCCGAGGCTCGGCGCGCCGTAGACGAAGGCGAAGTTCAGCGGCAACTTGATGGCGAGCGCCGCGAGGCCGATCACCATCGCGGGCAGCGTCCAAGACGTTCCCTCGCATAGGCAGCGCAGGGCGATGTAGGCGAGCCACGGGGTGAGCCCCAGGCTGGCGCCGCGCAGGTAGGCGGTAGCCACCGGAATGGCCCGCTCGTCCACTCCGAGCGCTCGGTAGACGCCTTCCACGTTGTAGAGCAGCAAGGTGAGCAGCACGCCGCCGGCGACGGCGATCCACAGCGCTTGGCGCACCACCGCGCCGGAGCGCCCCACCTGCCCCGCGCCGTGCAGTTGCGAGACGGACGGCGTGACCGCCAGGACGATGCCCTGCATGAGCAGCATCAGCGGCCAATAGAGATTGCCGCCGAGCGTCACGCCGGCGAGGTCCGTGGGGCTCACCCGCCCGGCCATGATCGCATCGGCGACGCCCATCCCCATCTGCGAGAGCTGCGTGACGATGATGGGCGCTGCCAGCGCCCCGAGTGTCCGAAACTCGGCTAGCACCAATCCGGGCGTCCTAGCTCGGAGGCCGCGAACTCTCGTGGAAACGGACACGCCGATGGAACCCTGGGGTCGAGCAAGCTGCGGAGTGTAGAGCGTTGCTCGGCGCGAAAGAGAAGCCTGTGCGAAGCGCGGGTGGCTGCAGCCATCGTCGCGCCCCCGGCCACCGCGCCTCGACGCGCAAGCGGGCGGGGTGGAGTCCTTGCGTCCGACCCTCATGGAATCTCCAAGCCGACGCCGACACGCTGTCCGCGCAGTGCCCTGATCCTGCGCAAAGCGAACGGCAAACTGCCTTGCCCGTGTACGACTGCCGACGCGGAGTTCAGCCCATGCGGGATACCGCGAACGCTGCCAGGGATTCCAGCGCGTCCCGATAGCGGCTTGGCGGCAGCGCCATTGCCTCCGCCGTCGCCGCGTCCGCCTCCTCCTCCGCCCGCGCCCGCGTGTAGCCCAAGCCGCCGCTGCCTTGAACGGCGCGGGCCACGGCGGGGAAGTTGTCCGCGGATCGCGTCTCGATCGCCTGTCGCACCAAGGCCGCGTCCGCCGGGCTGCCATGCGCCATCGTGTGGATGAGCGGCAGCGTCACCTTGCCCTCCGCCAAGTCGTCCCCCGGGTCCTTGCCCATCACCGCCCCGTCCCCGGCGTAGTCGAGCCAGTCGTCCACGAGCTGATAGGCCATGCCGAAGTGCAACCCGTAGCGACGCAGCGCATCGATGGTGTCCGGGTCATCCGTGCAGAGCACCGCGCCGGTGTGGCCGGCCGCCTGGAACAGCATGGCCGTTTTGCGGCGCACCACTTCGCGGTACTCCGCTTCCGTCATGCCGAGCTTGCCGATGCACGAGAGCTGCATCACCTCGCCCTCGGCGATGACGTTGGTGGCGTCGCTGATGATGGCCATGATGTCCATGCTGTCGAGTTCCACCATGAGCTGGAAGCCGCGCGAGTAGAGGAAGTCGCCCACCAGCACGCTCGCCGGGTTGCCCCAGAGCGCGTTGGCGGTGGCTCGGCCGCGGCGCCGGGCGCTGCTGTCCACCACGTCGTCGTGCAGCAGCGTGGCGGTGTGCAGGAACTCGATGATGGTGGCGAGGCGGATGTGGTCGTCGCCGCGGCAGCCGAGCGCGTGCGCCGTCAAGAGCACGATGAGGGGACGCAGGCGCTTGCCGCCGGCATCGACGATGTGGCGGCCGATCTCCCGCACCAGGGCGATGCCGGAAGACAGCTGGCGGGGGATGAGGCGGTTGACCCGGGCGAAGTCCTCGCGCACCAGATCGAAGATGCCCTCCAAGGCAGGCTTGGGGCAGTCGGGCGCGGCGGTTGGGACGGCGGAAATCGAGGCCATGCGGCGGGTGCGTCTCGGTTATGTGGTCGGGCCCCAAGGCCGCGTTGTAATCGGCTGGCGCGATCCGTAGAATGTCGCGCCCTTTCGAGGCGACCACGGGCGCGCGGCCCGGCGGACGCGGATTGTAATACACCTTGCTTAAGGAGCCGGGCCATGTTTGCGGTATTCGAGAGCGGCGGCAAGCAACACCGGGTGGTCGAGGGCGAAGTCGTGCGCCTCGAGCGTCTGGATGGCGAGCCGGGCGAGCGCATCGTCTTCGACAAGGTGCTGATGATCGCGCAGGGCGACGACATCCGGGTCGGCACGCCGCTCGTCGAGGGCGGCCAGGTCGCCGGCGAGGTGGTCACCCAGGCGCGCGCCAAGAAGGTGCGCGTCATCAAGTTCAAGCGCCGCAAGAACTACCTGCGCAAGAAAGGCCACCGCCAGCATTACACGGACGTTCGCATCACGGCGATCAGCGGCTAGTACCCCCCCAACGCCCACGGAGGATCCCACCATGGCACACAAGAAGGCAGGCGGCAGCACCCGCAACGGCCGCGACTCCGAATCCAAGCGCCTCGGCGTCAAGAAGTTCGGTGGCGAACAGGTGCGCGCCGGCAACATCATCGTCCGCCAGCGCGGCACCAAGTTCCATCCCGGGCTGAACGTCGGCTGCGGGCGCGACCATACGCTGTTCGCCACCGCCGACGGCGTGGTCCGCTTCGAGGTGCGCGGCGCGCGGCAGCGCAAGACCGTGAGCGTCGTGGCGGAGTCGTAGCCCCGCCCCTCCGGCATCCCGCAAGCCCATCCAAGGCCGGCGACCGGTGCGCGAAGAGCCATGCAATTCGTCGATGAAGCCGTCGTCGAGGTCCAGGCCGGCAAGGGCGGCGACGGCGCGCTGAGCTTCCGCCGCGGCCGCAACCTGCCCAAGGGCGGCCCGGACGGCGGTAACGGCGGCAACGGCGGCAGCATCGAGTTCGTCGGCGACGCGGCCTTGAACACCCTGGTCGATTTCCGCTTCTCCCCCCTGTATCGCGCCGCCAACGGCGGGGCGGGCGCCGGGCAGGAGAAGACGGGCGCCAACGGACCGGCGCGGCGCGTGCGGGTGCCGCTCGGCACGACGATCATCGACGAGGAAACCCGCACGCCCATCGGCGACGTGTCGCAAGAGAACGAAATCGTGCTGGTGGCTCGCGGTGGCCAGCGCGGCCTCGGCAACGCGCATTTCAAGTCCAGCACCAATCGCGCCCCGCGCCAGACGACGCCGGGCAAGCCGGGCGAGCACCGGCGTCTGCGCCTCGCGCTCAAGGTCATCGCCGATGTGGGCCTGCTCGGCATGCCGAATGCCGGCAAGTCCACCCTCATCTCCCGAGTGTCCGCCTCTCGCCCCAAGGTGGCCGACTACCCCTTCACCACCTTGATTCCGAATCTGGGCGTCGTGCGCGTCGATCAGGACGCGAGCTTCGTGATGGCGGATGTGCCGGGACTGATCGCTGGCGCATCGCAAGGGGCGGGGCTGGGCTATCGGTTCCTCAAGCACCTTTCGCGCACGCTGCTGCTGCTGCATCTGGTCGACCTTCAGCCCGCCGACGGGTCGGACCCCGCGGCGAATTGCCGCGCCACCTTGGCGGAACTGTTCGCCTACAGCGATGCATTCAGGGGCCGGGACATCTGGCTGGTGGGGACGAAGATGGACCTCCCTGGTGCAGAGTCCGCCCTCGGCGCATTGCGCGCCAGCCATCCGCACCGGCCCTGCTTCGGCATTTCCGCCGTCACGGGTCTCGGCGTCGACCGGCTGGTCGGCGCGGCCATGGAGCACATTGCCACCTACCGGCAGCGCTTAGTGGAAGACACGGCATTCGCGGCCGCCGAGGAGAGCTTCGCCGAGCGAATCGGGGCCGATGTGCTGGATCGGACATTCGAGCACGTCCGCGCCAGGCCGCGACGCGGCGCGCCGGACGAGGTGGAAGTGGAGTACAGACGTGAGTGAGCACTCGCATCGCCCGTCGCTTGCGGATGCAGAGGTCTGGGTGGTGAAGGTCGGCAGCGCGCTGCTCACCGGCGACGGCGGCATTCAAAGCGGAATGCTGGGCGACTGGTGCCGGCAGGTGGCCGCGCTGGCGCAGGATTGCCGCGTCGTGCTGGTCTCCAGCGGCGCCGTGGCCGAGGGCTGCCGCCGCCTGGGCTTCGCAGCGCGCCCGGCAACCGTACACGAGCTGCAGGCCGCAGCCGCCGTCGGCCAGTCGGGCCTCGTCGAAGCCTACGAGCAGGCCTTCAAGCGCCACGGCCTCCATACCGCTCTCGTGCTGCTCACCCACGACGACCTGGCCGACCGCGAGCGCTACCTGAACGCCCGCACGACGCTGGCGACGCTCATCGATCTCGGCATCGTGCCGATCATCAACGAGAACGACTCGGTAGCCACCGAGGAGATCAAGCTCGGCGACAACGACACGCTCGCGGCCAGGGTGGCAAGCCTGCTGGCCGCGGATGTGCTGGTGCTGCTCACGGACCAGGAAGGACTGTTCGAGGCCGATCCCAGGCTGCAACCGGACGCGCCGATGGTCGAAACCGCGCACGCCGCCGATCCGCGCCTCGACGCCATGGCAGGGCGCGGCGCTGGGAATCTGGGGCGCGGCGGCATGGTGACGAAGCTGGCCGCGGCCCGCGCCGCGGCCCAGTCCGGCGCACACACCGTGATCGCGAGCGGCCGTACCCCGGACGTGCTGCTGCGCCTGCATCGGGACGAGCGCGTCGGCACGCTGCTCGCCGCCGATGTCGCGCCGCTCGACGCGCGCAAGCGCTGGATCGCCGGCCAGCTTCGCGCCAAGGGCGCGATCAAGGTGGATGCCGGCGCCGCCAGGGCGATCCTGCAACGCGGCGTGAGCATTCTCCCCGCCGGGGTGGTAGCGGCCGACGGCGGCTTTCGGCGCGGCGATCTGGTGCGCGTGCTCGACGAAGGCGATGCCGAAATCGCCAAGGGCCTCGCCAACTACGACATGGCCGAGACGCGCCGCCTGATGGGGCGCAAGTCCGCCGAGATCGAGGCCGTGCTCGGCTACGTGGACGACGAGGAGGTCGTGCATCGGGACAATCTAGTGGTCGACCGGCCGCAGCGATGACTTGCCGCCACCGGGCCAAGGAAGCCAGCCTCGGCGCGATCCCGGACGGAATCCCGACACAAGACCGCCCCAAACTGTCGGGATTCTCCCGCTTCTGCTCGACTCAAGGCCAAATCCCGACAAAGTTGGCGTGGATGTGTCGGGATTCAGAGCACCGACCTGCGTCCTGGGACTCTTCCCGACAAGCTGGCGCCTCAAGGGCGCTGCGGGGCATTCAGAACAGCGTCTCGCAGCCCGTATCGCTGAGAATCTCGTCCACCGCGGCGCGGTCCGCACCGACCAGGCGAGCGTACTCCTGACGCACCCATTGCAGGCACTTGGCCTGGTAGGGGAAGGGCGGCTGTACCCATCGCTGGCCCAGAATCTCCGCTTCCACCTGTTCTGCGCCGCTGTCGATCGCATGGGCATTCGCCAGCAACGCCGGCGCGTAGGTCTGGCCCGCCTCCGCTAGCAGCGCCTTGAGGGTCGGCGGCGCCTCGTCCAGCGCCGTCCACTGTTCTTCACCGGGCTCGAGGCCCGACAGATCGTCGACGAACTGCACCCAGGCGAGCACCCGGGGCGCAAAGGGTGTACGACAATTCTCTGGTAAGTGACCACTAACGGCCGGCGTTGGCTGTGGATGCGGAGTGGGGCCATCGCGGACGCTCTATTCTTGGGGTTTGCGACACAACCCAGGAACGGAGGAGCCCGCGATGGCGATAGGGACTGTCGCCGACGAGCGCATGGAACGCAAGCGCGAGTTGGACGAGGCGAAGGAGGAGCTGGCGACGGCGATGGGGAGGTACGCGGCGGCGGAGCTGGCCGCGTCGGCGGCGGGGGAGGCGCCGGAGTCGCATCCGGCGCTGCTGGATCTGCGCGTCCGGCGGGCGGCGCTGTCGGCGGCGCGGCTGGGGCTGGAGGCGGCGTACCGGGCGGACCGGTCGGACGGCGTCGCGCCGTCGTGCCCGAAGTGCGGGGAGCGGATGCGGCTGTCGGACCGGGAGAGGCCTCTGGTGGAGACGGCGCTGGGGCCGGTGCGGCTGCCGATGGCGCGGCACGCCTGCTGCGGGAAGACGGTGCGGCAGCGCGAGGCGGCGCTGGACATCGCGGGCTCGATGACGCCTGCGGCGCGGCGCATGGCGAGCCTGGCGGGGTCGTCGTGCTGCTACGCGGAGGCGGACCGGCTGCTGGTCGAGCTGGCGGGGCTGAACTTCGGCGCGAAGCGCATCGAGCGGACGACGCGGGCGGTGGGCGCGGACGCGGAGGCGCGGCGGGAGGCGGCGCTGTCGGGCGCGCTGTCGGTGGCCTCTGGCGGCGGGAAGGTTCCGACGCGCAAGCCCTTGAAGGAAGGGGAGATCCTGTGCCTGGCGGTGGACGGGACGGGGGTGCCGGCGCGGCCGTCGGAGACCGCCGGGCGCTCCGGGAAGGACGGCGCGGCGCGCACCCGGGAGGCGAAGGTGGGCGCCTTGTGGCTGCTGGAGCCGGACGGCGAGGGCGGGCGCCGCACCGTGGACGGCTCGGTGCGGTACTTCGCCGCCATCGAGAGCGCGGAGGACGACGCCGGCGGCGACTCGCCCGTTGCGCGGCGCCTGCTGCGCGAGCTGGCGGCGGCGGGCTACGGGCCGGAGGACGTCGGCGTCTGCATCGGCGACGGCGCCGAGTGGCTGCGGCGGCTGTTCGAGGAGTGGTTCCCGAACGCGGTGCCGATCGTCGACTGCTTCCACGCGGCGGAGTACGCGTGGGCGGCGGCGAACGCCCGCTACGGCCCCGGCACCGACCTCGCGAAACGCTGGGCGACGAGGCTGTGCCGGTGGCTCAAGACCGGCGACATCGACAGGACGCTGGCGGCGCTGCGCCGGGCCGGCGGCGAGGAGAGCGCCAGGGCGGCCCGGTACATCGCCGAGCGGCGCGGGCGGATGCGCTACGACGAGTACCTCGCGCGCGGGCTGCCCATCGGCTCGGGGCGCGTCGAGGCGGCCTGCAAGACGGTCGTCGGGCGGCGCCTGAAATGCACCGGCATGCGCTGGACCGTGGCCGGCGCGAACCCCGTCATCTGGGTGCGCTGCGCGCGGCTCAGCGGCTGGTTCGACGACTACTGGGAGGAACGCCTGCGCCTCGCCGCGTGAACGCGCGTGGAGGTCGTCTACCAGAGATTTGTCGTACACCCGGGCGCAAAGCGCTCGGTCAGGCGCGACGGCGTGGGATCGAAGGCGGCGAGTTGGGTCAGCTGGCCGTACATGCCGAAGTCCGCCGACGCCGGGCGGGCGCCGAACAGGAACGGCCCGTGGCCGATGTGCTCATCGAGCCGTCCAAGGAATCGGCGGTAGCTGAGTTCGATCACGGGCGCGGTGGTCTCGTTGCTGCCGACCACGTAGAGCCTGCCGATCTGGCGCTCGCGGACGAACTGCGAGCGCGGTTCGATCTCCGCCGCGCTGGCGGTGAGATCGCGCCAGCGGGGCAGGATCTCGCCGGCCAAGGCGATGTCGTCCTCGTAGTGCCAGCGGTAGTGGAACATGGGCTTGGTCAGCCACTCGTCGGCGTAGTCTTCGAGCAGGTAGTTGATGAACGCCAGCGCCGGATCGGGCGGGATCACGGAGCGGCCAAGCGCTTCTTCTTCGAGCCGACGGATGATGGGGGTGGAGTCCACCACGGCTTCGACGCCGCCCTCGGCATCGTCCGACTCGAAGTAGAACGTGGGGAGCAGTTCGACCTTGGCGCGCGGCAGATGCTCGCCTTCGCCCCACAATCCGCCGACCAGAAAGCGGTAGGGGATGCGCCGATAGCGCAGCACGGCAAGCATCTTGCGGGTATACGGCGAGCCGGGCGCGCCGCGCAGGGCGATGGGCTGGCGCACGTTCATGGGTGTGTGGTTCGGCGCCGCAGCGGACCTACGCCCCGGCAGCCCCCATCGCGCCGATTCGGGCCTGCAGCCGCGACTTGTGCCGCGCCGCTTTGTTCTTGTGCATCACGCCCTTGCCAGCCATCTTGTCGATCACCGGCTGCGCCTCGAGGTAAGCGGCCTCGGCAGCGTCCTTGTCGCCCGCCTCAATGGCGGCGACCACCTTCTTGATGTAGGTGCGAACCCTGGACCGGTGGCTGGCATTGCGGAGTCGATGCCGCTCCGCCTGCCGGGCGCGCTTGCGTGCTTGCGGACTGTTGGCCAATGGATCTCCTTGCAGGGGCGCCGCGAAAGGCGGCGCAATATGCCGCCGCGAGCAGGCGTTGTCAACGCAGCAGCGAGGCCGGCGGGGAAGTGTAGCCTGTCGGCCATGGACATGCGGGCGATCAGCGACCTCGAGGCGTGCCTCGACGACATCCTCGCGACGAACTCCGCGGCCGGCCGCGAACTCGGCCGCGCCTTGGCGAACCTGCTTCAGCAATTGCGCGACGGCACGGTTGCTTCCGCCGCCGCGGCAGGGGAACTCGCCGCCGACATCGGCGCACGGGGCGCCGGGGCCGGCGCGGAACAGGTCGCCGCGTGGGCCGAACAGGCCGATGCGCTGGCATCCGGGCTGTCCGCCGACCTCGCGCCCATTGCTTTGCCTCCAGCCCGCGACGAGCCGCCGCTGCTCACCGAGCGCGAAGACGGCTCGCCCGTGGCGCCCGGCGACTTCGGCCAAGAGGCGGCTGCGAACCCGGCGCCGCCGCCGTCCGTCGCGGCGATCATCCAGGGACTCGATTCGGTGGTCGCCGCATTCCGCGACCAGATGGCCGCCCTGCGCCAGCCCGGCGGCGACGCCAGAACGCAGGAGACGGCAGACGCGATGGCCGCCAGCATCGCCGAACTCGAACAGCTGCGCATGGCGCTGGCGGACTGGATGGCAGCGAGCGCCGCGCTGCTGGACGACTAACGAGTCGGCCGCGGTGCTACATGCTGGCCAGATTCGCGGCGATGACCGCCGTTGGCAAGGCCCGGTTGAGCGTGTAGAAATGCAGTCCGGGCGCGCCGTTGGCCAACAGGCGCTCGCAGAGACCGGTGACTACTTCCACGCCGAAGGCCTGCAGCGCCGCGTCGTCGTGCTGCAGTTCGTCGAGGCGCCACGTCAGCCAGCGCGGCATCTCCGCGCCCGCCTTGGCCGAGAAGCGCACCAGATTCGGGTAGTTGGCGATGGGCATGACCCCGGGCACGATGGGCACGGCGATGCCGTGCGCGGCGCAGCGGTCTCGGAAGCGGAAGTACGCATCGGCGTTGTAGAAGTACTGGGTGATGCAGCCGTCGGCGCCCGCATCGACCTTGCGCTTGAGGAAGTCGATGTCCGCCGCTGCGGACGGCGCCTCGGGATGCACTTCCGGGTAGGCGGCGACTTCGAGCAGCAGCGGCGCCTCGACCTTGGCCCGGATCAGGCGCACCAGCTCCACCGCATGGCGCACCTCGCTGCGAGCGCCGATGCCGGACGGGATGTCGCCGCGCAGTACGACCAGCCGCCCGACGCCGAGCTGCACATAGGCATCCACCAAGGCAAGCACTTGCTCCCGTCGGTCGCTGCCCCAAGACAGGTGCGGCACGGCGTCGAAACCGGCGTCGCGCAGCCCTTCCACCGTAGCGAAGGTGCGATCCCGCGTCGAACCGCCAGCGCCGTAGGTGACGGAATAGAACTCCGGCGCGAAGACTTCGAGGCGCGCCGCAGTCCGCGTCAGCGCGGCGCGGCCGCGGGCGGTCTGCGGCGGGAAGAACTCGAAGCTGATGGGCGGCGGCATGGGCGCGCAGCCGGGGATTCAGGCGCCCGCGGCGGAGAGCTCCTCGGCCTTGTCCGTTCGCTCCCAAGTGAACGCCGCCTCCTGACGCCCGAAGTGGCCGTAGGCCGCCGTGGAGCGGTAGATCGGCCGCTTGAGGTCCAGCATGTCGATGAGGCCGTGCGGCTTTAGGTCGAAGAACTCGCGGATTAGCTGCACGATCCGCGCATCCGGCACCGTCCCCGTGCCGAAGCTGTTGGCACTGATCGACGTGGGTTCGGCGCGGCCGATGGCGTAGCTCACCTGGATCTCGCAGCGCGCCGCGAGGCCCGCGGCGACGATGTTCTTCGCCACGTAGCGGGCGGCGTAGGCCGCCGAGCGATCCACCTTGGACGGGTCCTTGCCGGAGAACGCGCCGCCGCCGTGGCGGGCCATGCCGCCGTAGGTGTCGACGATGATCTTGCGCCCCGTGAGGCCGCAGTCCGCCACCGGCCCGCCGACCTCGAAACGGCCAGCCGGGTTGATGAAGACCTTGGTCTCGGCGGTGAGCCAGTTGCCGGGAATGACGGGCTTGATGACCTCCTCTCGCATCGCTTCGTGCAGGGTGGCATTGTCCACTTCCGGGGTGTGCTGGGTGGACAGCACCACCGCGTCGACCGCCGCGGGCGCGCCGGCGGAGTCGTACCGGAATGTGAGCTGGCTCTTGGCGTCCGGGCGCAGGAAGGCCAGCCGCGGGCGGACTTCGGCATGGCGCTCCATCAGCCGATGCGCGTAGTGGATGGGCGCCGGCATGAGCGCATCGGTCTCCGCGGTGGCGTAGCCGAACATCATGCCCTGATCGCCGGCGCCCTGTTCGTGGTCCGCCGTCTGGTCGACGCCGGCGGCGATCTCCGGCGACTGCTGGCCGAGCGCGTTGACGACTTCAACGCGCGCCAAGTCGTAGCCACTGTCCGCGCGACCGTAGCCGATGTCGTCGATGACGCGCCGCACCAAGGCGTCGATGTCCACTTCGGCCTTCGATCTGACCTCGCCGGCGACCACCACCAGCGAGTCCTTCAGCAGCGCTTCGCAGGCGACATGGGATTCGGGGTCCTGGCCGAGCATGGCGTCGAGTACGGCGTCGGAGATCTGATCCGCCATCTTGTCCGGATGGCCGGCCGACACCGACTCCGACGTGAAAACCGAGTAATCCGCCATCGCGCTTCCTGTACCCCTGTAACCCGCTGCCAAGCAAAGGCGGCGCATTGTAAGCCACGGCGTGGCGCGCAACCCGCCCAGGGCCAAACGCAAGTGGTACGGTCCCGCCATGGCCCGCCAATCGCCGCCCGCCGCGCCCCTGGCCACGCTCGCCGCAATCGAACTGGCCGGCAAGCGCGTGCTGATTCGGGAAGACCTGAACGTGCCCGTGGAGAACGGCCGCGTGGCAAGCCCGCTGCGCATCGAAGCTGCGCTGCCGACCATCGAGTGCTGCCTTCAGGCCGGCGCCGCGGTGCTGGTGGTTTCGCACCTAGGACGCCCCAAGCCCGGCATCCCGGACCCGGCACTGTCCCTGAAGCCCGTCGCGGCGGAGCTGGCGGCGCGTCTCGGTCGCTCCGTGCGACTGCTCGATCCTTGGCGCGGCGCGAGTGTGGCGCCAGGCGAGGTGGCGCTGCTGGAGAATGTCCGCTTCGAGGATGGCGAGGAGCGCAACGACGATGCTCTGGCACGCGAGTTGGCTGCGCTCTGCGACGTTTTCGTTATGGACGCCTTCGGCACCGCACACCGGGCGCATGCCTCCACCTGCGGCGTGGTCCGATTCGCGCCCAGCGCCTGCGCCGGACCGCTGCTCGAGGCCGAACTGCGCGCTCTCGGCCAGGCATTGACCGCGCCGGCACGACCGCTGGTGGCCATCGTCGGCGGCGCGAAGGTGTCGAGCAAGCTGGCGGTGCTGGAGTCGCTGGCGGGCAAGGCGGACCGGCTGATCGTCGGTGGCGGCATCGCCAACACCTTCTTGCTGGCCACCGGCCACGGCATCGGCCGCTCCCTCGCCGAACCGGACCTCGCCGACACGGCGCAGCGCATCATGGCGCGGGTGGACGTGCCGCTGCCGGTTGATCTCATGACCGCCGCCGCGATCGACGCAGCCCTGCCTGCAAGGCTGCGCCCGCGCGGCGAGATCCCGCCAGACGAGATGATCGTGGACCTCGGCCCGGAGACGATGCGGCGTCTGCAACCGGTGCTCGCCGAGGCCGGGACGATTCTCTGGAACGGGCCGCTCGGCATCTTCGAGATCGACCAATTCGGCGAGGGAACGCGACTGCTCGCCGAGGCGGTGGCGGCCTCCGCCGCGTTCTCCATCGCTGGCGGCGGCGACACGCTGGCAGCCGTGGACAAGTACGTCTCGGCCGCGGACATCTCCTACCTTTCCACCGGCGGCGGCGCGTTCCTCGAATACGTCGAAGGCAAGACGCTGCCGGCCGTCGCCGCCTTGCAGGCGCGGGCCGCGGCGGGCCCGGGCGCGTAGTGCCGACCGCCCTCCAGGACATCCTCCCCCCGGCGCGCATCAGCACCGAGCCGGACACGCTTGCGGCTTGGGGCCGGGACTGGACCCGAAACTATCCGGTCGCGCCCAGCGCCGTGATATTCCCGGAGACCACGGACGAAGTCGTGGCGCTGACGCGGCTGGCGAACGAGCAGGGGCTCGCGCTGGTACCGTCGGGCGGGCGCACGGGCCTATCCGGCGGCGCGGTGGCGAGCAACGGCGAGATCGTGGTCTCCTTCGATCGCATGAACCGCATCCTCGGCTTCGACGCCGCGGACCGCGTGGTGCGCTGCCAAGCCGGGGTGGTCACCGCGGCGCTACAAGCCTTCGCCGCCGACCAAGGCCTGTGCTATCCGGTGGACTTCGCCTCCTCCGGCTCCAGCCAGATCGGCGGCAACGTGGCCACCAACGCCGGCGGCATCAAAGTAATCCGCTACGGCCTCACCCGCGACTGGGTAGCCGGGCTGACCGTGGTGACCGGCAAGGGCGAGGTGCTGGAGTTGAACCGCGGCCTCGTCAAGAACGCCACGGGCTACGACCTGCGGCATCTCTTCATCGGCTCCGAGGGCACGTTGGGCGCCATCGTCGAGGTGGACGTCCGGCTTACCGAGCCGCCGGCGCCAAGCCAGGTCATGGTGCTGGGCCTGGACCGCTTCGCCGACGTGCTGAAGGTGCTGCCCCGATTCCAGGCCCGCCTTGCGCTTTCCGCGTTCGAGTTCTTCTCCGAACTGGCCCTCGGCAAGGTGCTGGCGCATCGCTCGCTTGCTCGACCGCTGGCGACGCCGCGGCCGTTCTACGCGCTGCTCGAATTCGACGCCGCCGCCGAAGACGATGCCTTGGCCGCGTTCGAGGAGTGCCTCGACGAGGGCTGGGTGGCCGATGGCGTAGCCAGCCGGTCCCAGACGCAGGCGCAATCCCTATGGGCGCTGCGCGAGGGCATCACGGAGAGCATCGCGCCTTACACGCCCTACAAGAACGACCTGGCCGTGCGCATCTCCGATGTGCCCGCGTTCCTCGAAGACGTCGATCGGGCGGTGGCCGAGCACTATCCCGACTTCGAGATCTGCTGGTTCGGCCACATCGGCGACGGCAACCTGCACCTCAACATCCTCAAACCCGCAGCGCTGTCTCTGGACGCCTTCTACGCCCGCTGCCACGCCATCAGCCCGAAGCTCTTCGAGCTCGTCCAGGCGCGCGGCGGCAGCATCTCCGCCGAACATGGCGTGGGCCTCTTGAAGCGCGACTTCCTCGGCTATTCCCGAAGCGCCGCCGAGATCGACATCATGCGGGCGGTGAAGAACGCCCTCGACCCGAACGGGGTGATGAACCCGGGCAAGCTGCTCACCTGACGCCTTCCCCTTCGGGACCCTCGCCGTCGCGGCGGGCGATCTGGTCGAGCTTGGGCCCGATGGACGACATCACCGCCGCGAACAGCACCACCGCCCAGCCCGCCGACAGGATCAGGTGGACACCCACCAGCAGGCGGGCGCTGGCCGAAACCGGCGCCGCGCTCGCGAACTCCTGGCCGAGGGCGGTGAAGAACGCGAAGGAGAGCCACGCGCCGATCCCGTCGCCGGCGTCCGCGAAGGCGCCGGGCTGGAAGCGCTCCAGCATGCCGTAGAACCCGGCGAACAGGACGATGATCGTCAGGTAGCCAACCGCGAAGGCGCCGATGGGCACCCACATGACGCGCAGGTAGTCGGCCATGTGGCCGTAGACGCGAAGCCGCGGTTCAAGCCAGTCGATGGCGGCGCGGCCGAGCACAAACGCGGCTGCCGGGAGGATCGCCGAAGTGGCAACGGTGGCGGCGATGGCAACGGCCAGGTACAAGCCCGGCAGACCGCGGCCTTCATCGAGCTGTCCGGTTGCCACCCCGACCGCCAAGGCGACCGGCACCGCGACTGCCGGCAGCGCCAGCAGCAGCGGCGGACGGGCGTCGCGCCATCCCTCGCGGCGGTGGCTGAGGAGGCCGGCGAGCAGCGCGGTCCAGAACGACAGCATGACGGTGGTCGCGAGCAGCACCGTGCCGAGCGACAGCAGGCCCGCCGCGAAGCGGTCCTGCGCGATCCACGTCGGCAGCAGGCCGACGACGAGCAGCCCGGCGACGATGAACGCCTCGCGGGCGAGGTCCCAGTACCCGGACACCGACGCGCCGCGCAGGCCGGCGATCAGCCCGACCGCCAAGCCGAGAATCGGCGGCAGGAGGAGACCGAATCTCTCGCCCGGCACCAGCCCGGCGATCAGCGCCGTGGCCACCCCGACGATCACGCCGACCAGGACCCCGGTCCATGGACCGCCTCCCGCACCGCCGCGCAGGCCGACGCCGACGCCCATGGCAATGCCGCACCCGGTGCCCATCGCGACATCGGCGTGCAAGGCGGTGATCGCGTAGCCGAAGGGCACGACGACAAGGGCCACGAGCGCCGCAATGCGCACCGCTGGCCAGATCAAGCCGCCGAAGATCGCGCTCGCCATCCGCATCGCATTCTCCGGAATCGTCGTCAGCCGCCCGCCTCCCGGTACCGCATCCACCTGAACCTTACCGCACCGGCCAATCCGAATGCCGAGCGAGTTCCGACTCTGCCTTGATCGCCGCCGGACTCCCACCTAAGCTGGCCGCATTGCCTCGAACAGAACGGGCGAGACGTGGCTGCACGCACGGGCGCGGAATACCTGGCGGGCCTCAAGGACGCTCGCGCCGTGCGCGAGGGCGGCCGAGCGGTGGCCGACGTAACGCGCCACGCGCCGTTCAAGGGCTCGCTCGCCGGCATGGCCGGCTACTTCGACTGGCAGCACCACCATGCCGATGCCTGCCTAGTCGAGAGCGCCGGCCGCATCAGCCATGTCAGCCACCTGATCCCGCGCAGCCGGGAGGACCTGGCCCTTCGGCACACGGGTCTCGAGCAAACCGCGCGCTACAGCGTGGGCATGCTCGGCCGTACGCCGGACTACCTGAACGTGACCTTCGCCGGCTTCGCGGGGCAGCCGAGCCTGTGGCGGATCGCCGGCAACGAGCGCGGCCACGACAACCTCATCGCCTTCCAGCGCGCGCTCGCGGAGCGGGATCTGTCGCTGACCCATACCATCGTCCACCCGGTGGTCGACAAGCGCGTGCCCGACTACGAGGGCGTCAACGGCCAACTGGCGCTGCGCAAGGTGGACGAGACGACGGACGCCATCGTGGTCCACGGCGCCCGGATTCTGGCGACGCTCGGCCCGTTCGCGGACGAGATCGCGGTCTACCCGGCGCATCCCGTGCCCGTCGATCAGCCCGAGATCGCCATGTCCTTCTCCATCCCCATGGCCACGCCGGGCCTCAGCATCCTGTGCCGGGACCACTACGGCGTGGACCGCAATCCGTTCGATGCGCCGTTCTCCAGCCGCTTCGACGAGCAGGACGCCTTCATCGTCTTCGATCACGTCGAGGTGCCCCGGTCGCGAGTCTTCTGCGACAGCAACCCGGAGGTCTTCAACAGCGTGATGCGCCGCGGCTGGACCGGCAACATAATGCAGCAGACCGCGATTCGCGCTCTGGTGAAGCTGGAGTTCGCCTACGAACTCGCCACGCGAATGGCGGATGTGACGGGGCAGAACAAGCGCAGCGAAGTCAACCAGATGCTGGGCGAACTCTGGACCTACGCGGAACTGACGCGCAGCGCCATCAAGGCCGCCGAGGACGGTGCCTTCGACTACGGCGACGGCACCTGGATCTGCGACGAGCGGCCGTTCTACGCGCTGCGCCCCACCATGCCCGGCTGGATGGTGCGCGTGAACGACATCCTCAAGACCATCGGCTCGCACAACCTGCTGGCAACGCCGACGCAGGCGGACCTTGCGGACCCGCAGCTGGAAGGCGTGCTGCGCCGCTATCTGCGCGGTGCGGACGAAGCGGGCGCCGAGGAACGGGCGCGGCTGTTCCGCACGGCGTGGGATCTGATCGGCTCGGCGCTCGGCGGCCGGGTGGAGCTGTACGAACGCTTCTATCTGGCGTCCGCGCCGAGGAACTACGCGCTGGCGCACTTGACGGCGCAGCGAGCCCGGAAGTGGGACGCCGTGCCGGCGTTCTGGAAGGCGACGGACGAACTCGCGGCGCGCTACGGGCTAGCAGATCCCGGGCGCACCGCGCAGGATTGAGGTCGCAGCGGTGCGGCAGCTGGCGAGCGGCTCGGCCGACGGTGGCGGGCGCTCATCCGGGTCCTAGATGCCTTGAGACCGTGGGATGTTTACACGCAGGTCGCAAACTGACGCTGGTCGGAGAACGCGCAGCGTTCTTGATCGCGTCGCGCCAGCGACGCGCCTAGTCGGTCATTCGCGCAGGCGCGGCGCGCTACGGCAGCCGACGCACGCCCTGGTCGGTGCCGATCAGCACGACATCCGGGCGGGTTGCGATGGCGAAGAGGCCGTTCTCGACGACCCCGGGGATGTTGTTGATGGCCGCCTCCAAAGCACCCGGTTCAGTGATCGAGAGGCCGCTCACGTCGACGATGTCGTTGCCGTTGTCGGTGACGAAACCGGCCCGATGCACGCATTCGCCGCCGAACGCCCGCAGCCTGCGTTCCACCTGCCGGCGGGCCATGGGGATCACCTCCACCGGCAGCGGGAAGCGGCCGAGCGTGGCCGCCTGCTTGCCGTCGTCGACGATGCAGACGAATCTCTCGGCGGCGGTCGCGACGACCTTTTCGCGGGTGAGCGCCCCTCCGCCGCCCTTGATGAGAGCCCGCTCGGGATCCACTTCGTCGGCACCGTCGACATAGATCGGAATGGCATCCGCGCTCAGCTCCAGCACTTCGATGCCGAGCCCCTGCAGCCGGGCAGTGCTCGCTTCGCTGCTCGACACCGCGCCCCGAAACGCGCTCCGCAGCGCGCCCAGGGCGTCGATGAAATAGTTGCTCGTGCTGCCGGTGCCGACGCCAACGATGCATTCCGGACCGAGCAGCGGTTCCACTTCGGCGAGCGCCGCTTCGGCCGCCTGCCGCTTGCGCCACTCCTTCGCCGCGTTCAAGTGGCGTCCCCGGGCCTCGCCACTTGCGCGCCGGGAACGAGATAGCGCAGGTACTCCTCCTCGAAGGCCAGCAGACGCGGATCCCGGATGTGGTCCACATACAGCGTGCCATCGAGATGGTCGAACTCGTGCTGGAACACCGTGGCCTCGAAGCCCTCGGCGACGATCTCGTGCCGCTCGCGGCGCAGGTCCGAGAAGACGACCCGAATGCGCTGCGGCCGCTCTACGAAACCGCGCAGACCGGGCACCGACAGGCAGCCCTCCCAGAAGCCGGCGGCGTCCTCGCCGAGCACCTCGATTTCGGGGTTGACGCAGACCGTCAGCGGCCGTGGCGGCAGGCTGCCGTAGCGGGTCTCGCCGCCGATCTCGATGATCGCGAGGCGAATGCCTTCGTTGATCTGCGGCGCGGCCAGACCAATGCCGCCGTAGTCGTGCAGGGTGTCGATCATGTCCGCCACCAAGCGGTGCATCGCGGCGCTGCCGATGTCCGCCTCGGGCACCTCCCGCGCCCGGCGGCGCAGCGCCGGGTGGCCCATGCGGATGATCTTTCGGACGGCCATGTCAGCAAGTATCCGCGAAACCGCCGAACGGCTGCCAGCCGCGTTCGGTGACCACCGCATTGAGCGGCATGTCGGTCCGATCGGCGGGCAGCGCGACGGCGCGCTGGCACTCGTGGGCGATGCCGATGCGCGGCAGCGACGGGGCGGCGGCGAAGTAGCGGTCGTAGTAGCCGCCGCCCATGCCGAGCCGGCGCCCCGCGTCGTCGAACGCCACCAAGGGCGTCAGCACGACGCTCGGCGCCACGTAGCAGGGCGTCGCGGGTTCGGGGATGCCGAAGCGATTGGCCGCCATGGTCTCGCCGGGACGGTAGGCGGCGAAACGCATGCGCCGACGGCCGAGAACCGGGACGGCGATCACGATGCCGCGACGCCAGCACGCATCGACGAGCGGGGCCAGATCCAACTCTCCATCTCGGGCGAGGTACGCGGCGACGGTGTCCTGGGCGGCGAGGCGCGGTTCGATGGCGTCGCGCACGAGTGCCGCATGGCAATCCTGCTGCGCCTTGCTCAATCGCCCGCGTCTGGCGCGGAACGCCCGGCGCAGTCGCTGCTTTTCCGCGACGGCCATGGCCGCTCCTCCGCCGACGGGCATGGGCTTGTCTCCCGGCGATGCCGCTGCCTGGTAACCCTGAACCGTTGTGGTTCAAGGCGGAGGTTCGTGCGGGGCCTTCAGGCTCCCCGTGGCCAGCGGCCGTTTCCGCCGCCGCCGTGGGTATGCACACCGTCCCCGTCGCCAAACCTCCTAGGGTTTCTCTAACGGCTCAAGGATGACGCTGGCTGGCAAACATCCCAGGAGACCCGGCAAGTATGGGCAGACGCGGCTAGCCGCTGTCAATAGCTGCAATAGCTGCGCATGGGAACGTCTCTGCTCGGCGGCGGCTATCCGCGCACAGGGCGCTAGCCATGTACGGAAGGATATGCATGGAGTGCGCGTTCGACGCGTTCGACGAGCTTCGCCGCGTCGCGGCCCGCCGCATCAATGCGGTCGCGCAGGCGCAGATTGTCGTGCGCCATGTTGAGCGCGGTCATCACCGCAATGCGGTCGAGGCCCCGCACCTTGCCGCTCGAGCGCACGCCGCGCATTCGATCATCCAGTTCCCGGGCGGACTCTCGAAGCGCGGCGACCTCGGTTTCCGGGCAGCTCACCCGGTAGTCGGTGTCGAGGATGCGCACGTCGATGGTGGTCACCGTTTGGCTCACGACTCGGCCTCGGCAGGCGCGGCGCGCATCTGGATTTCGTCCAGACTGCGCAAGCGACCGATCATGGCGTCGATCTTGGCCTTGGCCAGCTCGTTGCGCTCGACCAGCTTCGCCCGCTGCGCCTCCCACTCGGCTTGCTGCTCGCGCAGGTCCTTGTTCTCCCGAGCGAGCCTCTCGCAGAGCGCGATCAGGTCGTCGACTTTCGCCTCCAGGGCATTGAAATCCATCTCTTCCACGGCAATTCCCTCCGCCTGTTCCGCTCGACCCCGCTCGCCACTGCGAGCACTTCGGCGCTCTCTTGGGTGCTAGTGTGCCCGCGATGTGCGCCGATTGAAAGCATCGCTTGGCGGCGTTCCGCGGGCATTCGATCGCCCGCTCGGACGCGCACCGCGTGCATTTGCGGCGGCCCGGCGTTGCTGACAGACTGCCCGCTATGGCTGATGCAGGCGTTTTCGATGCTGTGGTCGCGGGCGGCGGCATCGTCGGCATCTCCAGTGCGCTCGCCTTGGCCGACGCCGGCCGGCGCGTGGCCCTGATCGAGCGCCAGCCGCCACGCCGGTCGCGCGGCAAGCTCGGCTTCGACGCCCGCACTGTCGCTCTCTCGCCAGCGTCGATGCAATTCCTCGGCGGGCTGGCGGACATCGACGCAGTGCCGTTCTGCCCCATCGACGCCATGCATGTTTGGGAACGCGATGGCGCGGCGCGGCTCAACTTCAGCGGCGCCGCGCAGAACGGATCGCTTGCCTGGGTAGCGGAGCACAGTGCCATCGCGCTGGCGCTCTGGCAGGCCGCGCAAGGGCGCGTCGAGCTGCTGGCGCCGGCGACCATCGGCGGTCTGGAGCAGGAAGCGGGCTGCGCGACGGTTGCGCTTGCGCGGGTTGCCGGGTCAACCGTACCGGACGCCGTTCGAGCCCGTCTCGTGGTTGCGGCGGACGGCGGGCGAAGCCCCCTGCGCGATTGCGCTGGCGTAGCGATACGCACCGAACGACCGCCTTGGCGCGGCGAGCAGCGCGCCGTCGCCAGCATCGCCCGGCTGCGCGAACCGCACGCCAATCGCGCCTGGCAGCGGTTCGGCGCCAGCGGCCCGGCGGCGCTGCTGCCGCTGGCCGAGGAGTCGACCGTGGCCGTTATCTGGAGCGGGTCCGAGATGCGATCGCGCCGCTTGGAGGAGCTGGACGACGAGGCCTTTCGAGCCGCCCTGGAAGCGGAAACGGAAGCCGTGGGCGGCGGCGTGGAGACGGTCGATGCACGCTTCGGCTTTCCGCTGCGGCAGACGCTGACCGCGCACCTGAACCCGGCGCCGCGACTGCTGATCGTCGGCGACGCCGCGCGGACGCTGCATCCGCTCGCGGGGCAGGGGGTGAACGTCGGGCTGGAGGATGTACGCGCCTTGGCCGCGCTTGCCGCAAGCGGCGACGATCTGGGGGCACCGGGCCGCTGGCGGACGTTCGCGGATGCACGGCGGCGGCGTTCCAAGCAGATGCTGGTGCTGATGCGGGCTCTGCTCGATGCCTATTGCGGACCGCGAGCGGGCGGTGCGTGGCTGCGCCTGGCGCGCAACAGCGTCGTGCGCTGGATCGACGCCTCGAACGGCATCAAGGCGCAATTGGTACGCGAGGCGATGGGCCTCGGGCCGCTGGCGAGTTGAGCGGACAGTGCCTGCGAAACGCACCCCGCTGTTCGACGTCCACGCTGCGATGGGCGCTCGCATGACCGACTTCGGCGGCTGGTCGATGCCGCTGCACTACGGCTCGCAGATCCGCGAACACCAAGCCGTGCGCGAACGCGCCGGCATGTTCGACGTGTCGCACATGATGGTCATCGACATCGCCGGCCCGCAGGCGCTCGACCTCTTGCACCGCACGTTCGCGGGCGACGCGGCCAAGGCCGTGCCTGGCGGCGCGGTCTACGGCGCGCTGCTGAACGAGGACGCCGGCATACTGGACGACCTGATCGTCTACGGGCGCGCTGCCGGCTACCGCGCTATCGTCAACGCGGCGACGGGAGCGAGGGTGCTGGGCTGGCTCCGCAGCCATGCCGAGCGCTTGGCCTGTACGCTACGGGAGCGCCGCGACCTCGCGATGGTCGCCGTGCAGGGTCCCGGCGCCATTTCGCTCTTCAGCGAAGTCATGGGCGACCTCGGCACCGCCGAGCTAGCGCCGTTCGGGACGTTGGAAGACGGCCCGACGATGGTCGCCCGCACCGGCTACACCGGCGAAGACGGCGTGGAAGTGCTGCTCCCAAGCGGCGACGCCGCGGCGCTTTGGAGGCGCCTGCAAGGGGTCGGGGTCGCCCCGGCGGGCTTGGCGGCCCGGGACACTCTGCGCTTGGAAGCCGGCCTCAATCTGTACGGCCAGGACATGGACGAGACGACCACGCCGCTCGAAGCGAATCTCGCCTGGACGGTGGCCTGGGAACCCTCCGAGCGGCAGTTCATCGGGCGCGCCGCGCTCGCCAAGCAACGCGCTGCCGGCGCCGAGCAGGCGCTCAAAGGCGTGGTCCTCGAAGGCAAGGGCGTGATGCGTCGCGGCCAGCGCATCGCCACGGATTCGGGCGAAGGCATTGTGACGAGCGGCATCTACTCGCCGACCTTGGGGTACAGTATCGCCTTGGCGCGGCTGCCGCGCCGCGCCGCCGACCGCTGCACGGTGGATATTCGCGGCCGGGAAGCGCCAGCGCGCATCGTCCGGCCGCCGTTCGTGCGCCGCGGGCGGCGCGTCTTCAAGTGAGGGACCGAGTCAGATGAGCGATACGCCTGCGGAACTCCGCTACGCCGCCAGCCACGAGTGGGCACAGCTGGGCGAGGACGGCATCGTCACGGTGGGGATAAGCGACTTCGCCCAGGACGCGCTGGGGGATGTCGTCTACGTCGAACTGCCGGAGCCGGAAGCCGCGTTCGTGGCCGGCGAGGAGATCGCGGTGGTGGAATCGGTGAAGGCCGCATCGGACATCTACGCGCCCGTGGCCGGCACCGTGGTGGCGGTGAACGCCGACCTCGAGGACGCGCCCGAAACGGTCAACGCGGACCCCTACGGCCGCGGCTGGTTCTTCAAGATCGAGCCGCTCGATCCCGGACAGCTCGACGACTTGCTGAGCGCCGAGGCGTACGACGCGCAATGCGAGTCCGAGGGTGAAGCCTAGAGCACGCGAAGAGCGCCGCCGTGCCGTTCATCCCCCACACCCCGGAAGATACCGAAGCGATGCTGGCCGCCATCGGCGCCCCGTCCTTGGACGCCCTCTTCGACGAGATCGACCCGGCGCTGAAAGACCCGGACTTGAGCGCGATTCCCAAAGGCGTCGACGAGATGACCATGCTGGCGGACATGGCCGAGCGCGCCCGCCGCGACGAGACCGGCCCCTGTTTCCTCGGCGCCGGCTGCTACGACCACCACATCCCGGCCGCGGTCTGGGACATCGCCGGGCGCGGCGAGTTCCTCACCGCCTACACGCCCTACCAGGCCGAGGCCAGTCAAGGCACGTTGCAGCTCATCTACGAGTACCAGTCCATGATGACCGCGCTGACCGGCACCGAGGTGAGCAACGCTTCGGTCTACGATGGTGGCTCCGGTCTCGGCGAAGCCGTGCTGATGGCGGTGCGCGCCCGCCGCCGAGCCCCAGCGCGCCGCGTCGCCGTGGCGGGGGCGTGCCATCCGCACTATCTCGCTGCCGCAAGCACCATCACTCGCAATCAGGGCATCGCCATCGACGCGCCCTGCGTTGGCGCGGACGGCACCGCGGATCTTGACGCCCTCGCGGCCGCCGGCCCCGCGGCGGCGGTCATCGTCCAGCAACCGAACTTCTACGGCGCGCTGGAACCGGTCGACGAGATCGCCCGCTGGGCCGCGCAAGCTGGCGCATTGCTCATCGCCGTGGTCAACCCCATGGCGCTCGGCGTCCTCAAGCCGCCCGGCGACTGGGGCGATGACGGTGCCGACATCGTCTGCGGCGACGGCCAGCCGCTCGGCATCCCCATGGCCTCCGGAGGTCCGTCGTTCGGCTTTCTGTGTACCCGGGAGCGCTTTGTCCGCCAGCTGCCGGGGCGGATCGTCGGGCGCACGGTGGATCGCGCCGGACGCACCGGCTACACGCTCACGCTGCAGGCCAGGGAACAGCACATCCGGCGCGCCAAGGCCACCTCGAACATCTGCACGAATCAGGGCCTCTTGGTCACCGCGGCGACGATCTACCTCGCGCTCATGGGCGGCGAGGGCCTCCGCCGCACGGCTTCCGCGTGCCATGCCCGCACCCGCGAGCTGGTGGCCGCCCTCGCCGCTGTCGACGGCGTTCGGCAACGGTTCGCCGCGCCGTTCTTCCACGAATGCGTGCTCGACATCGGCCAGCCAGCCGACGCAGTGGCCGCTGCGCTGGCGCGCAGGGGCATTGTCGGCGGACTGCCGCTCGGCCGATTCGATCCGGAGCTTGCGAACTGCCTCTTGGTCTGCGCCACCGAGAAGCGCACCGCAGCCGACATCGACGCCTTCGCCGCGGCCATGAGCGAGGCGTTGCGATGAGCGAGCGCACGATCTTCGACTTGGGCCGGCCGGGTCGCCGCGCCGCGGCGCAGCACCCGGCGAGGGGCGACTTGGGCGACCTGCCCCGAGGCCACCTGCGAGGCGCGCCGCCAGCCCTGCCCGAAGTCTCCGAGCTGCAAGCCGTGCGCCACTACACGAACCTCTCCGCCAAGAACTTCGCTATCGACAACCGCTTCTATCCGCTCGGCTCCTGCACGATGAAGTACAACCCGCGCGGTGCCCATCGAGCCGCCGGGCTGCCTGGTTTCCTGAACCGGCATCCGCTGGCGCCGGACGCGCTGAGCCAAGGCTTCCTGTCCTGCCTCTACGAGTTGCAGGAGACCTTGAAGACGGTGACGGGGATGGCGGGGGTATCCCTGGCGCCGATGGCCGGGGCCCAGGGCGAGTTCGCCGGCGTCGCCATGATCCGCGCCTACCACGACGCCCGCGGCGACGCCGAGCGCCGCGAGATCATCGTGCCGAGCGCCGCCCACGGCACCAATCCCGCCACCGCGACGATGTGCGGCTACCGCGCCCGAGAAGTCGCCGTTGGCGCCGAAGGGGACGTCGACATCGCCGAACTCAAGCAGGCGCTTGGGCCGCAGACGGCCGGCATCATGCTCACCAACCCGTCCACTTGCGGCGTCTTCGAGCGGCGCATCCTGGAGATCGCGGACCGCGTTCACGAAGCCGGCGGCCTGCTCTACTACGACGGCGCGAATCTCAACGCCATCCTCGGCAAGGCGCGCCCCGGCGACATGGGCTTCGACGTGGCGCATCTGAATCTGCACAAGACCTTCGCCACCCCGCACGGCGGCGGCGGCCCGGGCGCGGGACCGGTCGCGGTGGGGGAACGCCTGCTGGCGCATCTGCCGATGCCGTTCGTGCTGCGCGATGCCGCGGGCGGCGGATACCGCTGGGCCGACGAGCGCGACTGTCCGGCTTCCATCGGTCGCCTGTCCGCCTTCATGGGCAATGCCGGCATCCTGCTGCGGGCTCTCGCCTACGCCCGTATGCTAGGTCGCGAGGGGATGCGCCGGGTCGGCGAATACGCCACCTTGAATGCCAACTACCTGATGGTGCGGCTGGCCGCGGCGGGCTTCGAGCTGGCCTATCCCGAACGCCGCGCCAGCCACGAGTTCCTCGTCACGTTCCGGGGCGAAGCGAAGGCGCTGGGCATCACCGCCATGGATGTCGCCAAGCGCCTGCTCGATTACGGCTGCCACGCTCCCACGACCTACTTCCCGCTGCTGGTGCCCGAGTGCTTCCTGATCGAGCCGACGGAGACCGAAACCAAAGAGGAACTCGACGCGTTCGTCGATGCCATGGTACGCATCAAGGCCGAGGCCGAACGCGATCCGAAGCTGGTGCAATCCGCGCCGCACACGCTGCCGGTGACGCGCCTCGACGAGGTGCGGGCAGCACGGGAACTGAAGCTCACGAATCGGGCCTGAAGCAGACCCGTTCGCTTTGCGCGTTCGTTGGATCCGCGGACGACACGCGCTGACGCTAGCCGCTCACTCTGGGCTAGGCGGAGCCTGATCCTGCGACGAGGTCTCGACCGCAAACGGGCGCGACCGCGACGCCCTGCCTCGGTGCCGGTGCCGTCCCGCCCGTCGCCTCCGCCGGTGCCGTCCGCGCCGCCACATGTTCCGGCCCGCTCGCGATGTGCGGCCGCACGGCGTTGTACAAGCCCAACGCGGCGATGACCGCCAAGATCAGGAAGACATGGCGGCTTTGCGTCTTGAATTGGCTGGCCAGAGCTTCGAACTTGGTGTCCATGGCCTCGAACCTGGTGTCCATGGCCTCGAACTTGGCATCCGACCTCGCGAAGCCCAAGTCGACCTTCTTCTCCAAGCGCTGAGTGGCCTTGTCTAGGTCCGCCTTCGTCACCAGCCCTTCGGTGAGTTCGGCATTGAGCGCCCGGGCCATGGCTCCGGCCTGCCGGGCGTCAACGCCAGCCTCCTTGAGCAAGTCTGCGTAGCGGAGCGTGTCGATCACGGTGGCGTGCATTTCGTTTTCTTCCGAGACTGCGAACGCTACCACTATGCACGGATGAAGTGGCGTTGTATGCAGGACAAAGCCCACACATGACGTCAAGTGAGTATCAAGTCTTCGGGGCAGGTCCGTCCGCGGATCAGGACATGCGCACCTCAGGGACGATTCTCAGGCTGTGGTGGAAGATCTCGTTCATGAACTCCAGCCACACGGCCTCGTCGTCCAGGAGATCGTCGATGTTGAAGTCTCTCTCCATGCGCATTTCGTCGAGCCGCTCGCGCATCGTGGGCGTGACCACGCCCGCCACCAGAAAGTTGCGGCAACTGCTCGGGGTCTCGTCGAATGTCTTCTTCACTGCGCCGAGTCTTTCGAGTGCGCCGGCGGGGTCCTTGCCGCCTTTCACTTCGATGAGCACGGCCAACGCGCCGCCCTTCTCGAAAGCGATGTCCGGCTCGCTGCCGAAGCGCATCAGTGCGCTGCCAGCGAGAGCCCATCCCTGCCCGGGCTCGGTCTGCTCCGACCGCACGAGTCCCTGGGATCGCGCCCAGTCGAGCATCTTGTCCTTGATAGCCGACTCTGCTTCCTGGCCGATGATGTTTCTCATGGCACCATCTTCGGCGATGCCGATGTTCGCGAGGATGTTCCTGTAGCCGTTCTCCAAGGTCCAATCCGTGCGGTCCAAGATGATGGAGCTGATGACCGTGTTGTAGAGCTGGCAGACCCGCAGCGCTTTTTCATGCGTCACGCGAGCCTAGGCGGGCGAACGTTCCCACGAGTCGACGCCACCCACGATCTCCTGCACGCGCTTGCGCGACAGCAGGGCGATGCCGCGGTAGTGAAGCGATGCTTCCGGGATTGCCCTGAGCACGTCGGGATGGGCGAAAACCAACCGTACCGGTCTGATGCCGGCGTCCCGCACCCGCTGTAGGGCTTCCGGGTGGATGCCGTAGTCACTTGCCTTGCCGTCGCCGAGGTCGCCGTCGAACGCCTCGATCCGGCGGCGGACCTCCAAGTCCCGACGCGCCGCGATTCGGCGCGCGATTCTCACCGCGCGGTCGACGGCGTCGTCGACGCGCTTAGGGTCGTCAGGCAATCGTCTGCTCGCCGCGGCGCCAGCGGTAGACGCACTTGCGTATCTCGCGGCGTCCGAAGCGGCCCATCTGCTGGCTGGCATTGCCTTTGCCCCGGGGCAGCACGCCGATCTCTTCGCAGACGAAGCCGCAGCGTTCGGCGATGTCCGAGAGGATCAGGTCCACGGGGACCTCCTCGCCGTGGTATTGCACGTTGTCGTTCACCATCACGACGCGCCCGCCGGGCTTCGTCACGCGGGCGAGTTCGGCGATGATCACTGCCATCTCCGCGAAGTAGTTCCTCACCAATCTGATCACGTGGGGATTGCTGAGTTCCGCGCGGCGCGATTCCAGCGCGTCGAGGACCTCGGAAAGCGCTGCCTGGGACGCGATGGCGGCGGCGGCGCGGCTCAATGACTCCGAACCGCAGTAGCTGCCAACGAACAGCTTATCCTTCGGTCTGTTTTCGACGGTCGCGCTGATGAGCGCTTGGCGCAAGTCGCCGAACGCGGCTCGGTCGTAGCCGAGCCAGGCGAGCTCCAGCGCATAGGTGCGCGTGTAGTCGTAGCGGTTCGCGTAAGGAGGAGAGGTCACCGTCAGGCCCACGGAGTTGGCGGGCAGCCGCGGCAGCTCGCGCAGCACCGAACCTTGGACGATGCGCGGCGGGCGCTCGCCGAAGCATGCTCGGACGGCGTCCGCGTCCTGGCGAATCTCGTGAAGGCGATTGCCGAGCGCATCGGCGAAAGAAGGGATAGGGCCTTTGTGCATTGCGCCACGCAGCGGCCGGCCCGAGCGCGAGTCCCAGCGCAGGTACTGGCCATCCTTGCGCGTGTAGCTGACTTCCTCCAGCACGCTCATGCAGGCGACGTCGAGGATCAACCGGGCGACCGGGTCGTCCATGTCGGCCAAGAACGCCCTGGCGCGCGCGATGGCGTCTTCCGTGGCGACCGAGAATGCCTGTTTGGTAATCGGCACATGCGGGAAGCGATGAACGGCATCGGGGTCTCTGGAAACCCTCACCGCATCGAGCAGCGCCGTTGCGGTTTCCCCGAAGGCGTCCAAGCCCTTCCCGGCGCCGACGGCGGCGATAGCCTGCGCCGCCCGGACGCCCACAGGCATGATCTCGATGCCGGTCGCGGACCGGCCGGCACCGGCCGCGACCAGCACGGTCGTTCCAAGGCCCGCGAAGGGGTCCAGCACGGGCCCGTCGCCGACGGCAAGCCCTTGCCGGGCAAGCACGGCGGAGAACCCTTCCTTGTACTTGAACCAGCGCAGGCCGGGCTGCGCTTTGTTGGCCTGGTAGGAGACGAGGCGGCGGTTGAGGTCATGCCGAGTCCGCAGCCGGTCCTCGAAACGTGCCTGCAATTCGTCGCGCTCCCGTCGGCTTCCGGCTTCGATGCGCTGCGACGGATCCGCCGGTGCTTCCGACTCGATCCGCATGGCTGTCTGGGCCGGCGACTGAACCATGGATTCATCCCGTTCGCGGCGGTGGGCCGATTGCTGTTGCGGACCATACTACGAAGCCCGGCGGCGGCGCACCGCGGCGTATCGCCCCGGTCGCCCGCCCTAGCGACGCTGCTTGTGGATCTTCGCCATCAGGGCGAACAGATCCGCTGGCGAGGCGTTCTCTCCGCTAGCCCCGAACTCGCGGTAGAGCGTGGCGACGTTGACGACGATGCGCTCGCCGTCGCCCCAGGAGTCGTAGTCCGCGAGCGAGATGTCCATGGCCGTGTCGTACACCGAGAGCCCGGCGTCGAAGCGCTTGCGGGCCTCGCCATGCACGTAGACCAGATAGTCGCGGACCGCCCGTACGCCGCGCTTGTCGGTGATCGGCCCGTGGCCGGGGACGATGGTCTCGAGGTCCAAGGCCAGCATCCGATCGCAGGCGGCGATCCAGTTGCCCACCGGCCCCACCCAGAGGATGGGATGGCCTTCCACGAACAGGATGTCGCCGGTGAACATCAGCCGGTCCGCGGGCACATGCACTAGGATGTCGCCCTGGGTGTGGCACGGCCCGACCTGCGTCAGCAGCACATCCTTGTCGCCGCAGCGCAGTTGCAGTTCATGCTCGAACGTCCGCGTGGGCAGGGTCTGGCGGATGTTCTCGAAGTCGAAGTCCCGGAAGCAGTATTGAAGGAACTCCCCCGTCTCGCCGAGCTGGGGCGCGGCCCGCATCATCGCCGCCAAGCGTTCCGGGGAGTCGTTCGCGAGCTCTTCCGCGGTGGCCCGGGAGGCGATGATCTCGGCGTCCACCACCAGCTCGTTGCCGTTGCAGTGGTCGCCGTTGGCATGGGTGTTCACCAGCGTGCCGATGTCGCGGGCCGCCGGATTCGCGGCGCGCATGGCGGCGAGCATCTCGGCTGTCAGCTTGACGTCGAAGAGAGTATCGACCAGGAGAGCTTCGCCGGCCGAGACGATCAGCCCTGCATTGCTCCAGCCCCAGCCGCCATCCGGCTGCAGCCACGCATAGCCGCCATTGCCGAGATCGTGCAGTCCACGGTCGTATGGCCTGATGCCGAGCGACATGCTTCCCGCTCCCGCCGAATACTCCCGAAACCTACCACAGGCGACGCGGGATTCGTGTTGTCTGGGTGGCGCGGAGCGGCAATAATCGGGTCTCGACGCGGGCGTCGTATAACGGTCATTACCCCAGCTTCCCAAGCTGGTGACGTGGGTTCGACTCCCATCGCCCGCTCCAATGCGGCGAGTGCTCAGCGCTGGTGCCACTCCGGCGGACGCTTCTGGGCGAACGCCCGGGCGCCCTCGACGGCATCCTCCGAGGACCACACCGACTCGATCAGCATGGCGCCCATGCGGCGGGCATAGTCCAAGGGCACCTCGATGCCGAGATGGGCGAGCTTGCGCGTCGCTCGCACGGCCAAGGGCGCGTTGGCGGCGATGGTCGCGGCCATCTGCACCGCCGTGTCGAGCAGCTCCGGGTACGGCACCACGCGGCTGACGAGGCCCATCCGCAGCGCTTCCTCCGCATTCACCGGCTCGCCGGAGAGCAGCAGCCACATAGCGTTCGAGAGGCCGACCAGACGCGGCAGGTTGAACGAGCCGCCGGGCGGACAGAGGCCGACCTTCACCTCGGCCAACGCCATGCGGGCGTTCTCCGAGCAGATGCGGATGTCGCAGGTGAGCGCCTTCTCCAAGCCGCCGCCGTAGGCCGCGCCGTTGATGGCGGCGATGGTGGGCTTGCCGTGGTCGGCGGCGATGCGCTCGAAGCGGGTGATAGGGCTCGGCGGCGCCGAGCTCGTCGGCGGCTTGTCGCTGCCGGCTTCCTCCTCGGCCGCTTCCTTCAGATCGCGCCCGGCGCAGAACGCCCGATCACCGGCGCCGGTGTAGATGCCGATCCAGGCATCGTCGTCGGCTACGAACTCCGCCTCGGCGGCGCGCAGTTCGGCGCCGAGTTCGCGACCGAGGGCGTTCATGCGCTCCGGCCGGTTCAAGGTGATGATGGCGACGTGGCCGCGCTTCTCGTAGTTCACGTAGGCCATGGCGAGTTCCTCAGTCGAAGACGATCACGTTGCGCGCCACCTCGCCCGTCTCCAGCGCCGCCATCGCGTCGTTCACGTCGCCGAGGCCGATGCGCCCGGAGATCATGTCGTCGAGGTGCAGCTTGCCGGAAAGGTAGAAGTCCACGAAGCGCGGCATGTCCACGCGAAAGCGGTTCGAGCCCATGCTGCTGCCTTGCAGCGTCTTCTCGCGCAGGAACTCCGGGCCGTGGATCTCCACCATGGTGCCCACCGGGATCATGCCGATCACCGTCGCCGTGCCGCCGTTCCTGATCATCTTGAAGGCCTGCTCGGTGGTGACCTTGAGGCCGATCGCCTCGAACGAGTAGTGGACGCCGCCGCCGGTCATCTCGCGCACGGCCTCGATAGGGTCCGTCTCGGCAGCGTTGACGGTATCCGTGGCGCCGAACTTGCGGGCGAGCTCCAGCTTCGAGGGGACGGTGTCGATGGCGATGATGCGCGAGGCGCCGGCGATCTCGGCACCATTGACGCACGAGAGACCCACGCCGCCGCAGCCGATCACGGCGACCGTCGAGCCGGGCTCGATGGCCGCGGTGTGGATGACGGCGCCGACGCCGGTGGTGACGCCGCAGCCGATCAGCGCGGCGCGATCCAGCGGCATGTCCGGGCGGATCTTCGCCACCGCGTGTTCATGCACCAGCATGGTCTCGGCGAACGAGGACAGGTTCAGGAACTGGTTGATGGCTTCGCCCCCCGCCGAGAGGCGCGGCGGTTCGTCCGGGCGCCGGAACAGTTCCGGTTCGTTGCAGAGCACCATGCGTCCGGTCAGGCAGTATTCGCAGTGGCCGCAGAAGGCCGACAGGCAGGTGATGACGTGGTCCCCGGGCTGCACGTAATGCACGTCCGAACCCACGGCCTCCACCACCCCGGCGGACTCGTGGCCAAGCACGGCGGGCAGGGGATACGGGTAGGCGCCGTTCTGGAAGTGCAGGTCCGAGTGGCACACGCCCGCCGCGGCCGTGCGCACAAGCACTTCGCGGGGGCCGGGGTCGGCGGTTTGGACATCCTCGATGGACAGGGGCTGGTTCACTTCGCGCAGGACGGCGGCTTTCATGACGGCTACTCCCTCTTGGCTGGCAGCATCGGCGGCGCACCTGCGCAACCGATCGGCTGGCAGTGTAACGCCCGGCCTTTCGCCGTGCATGGGTGCGGCACGAGCCGTTGGCCGGCGATCACGACCCGGCCCCAAGGGACGTTTACGCTTTGCGTTGGCACCCGCGCTTCGCCGGTCTTGCCCCGCGCCAGCCCGTCCGGTTAAGTTCCCACTACCCGTTCGAGGGTTCAAGCTGTACGAATGACCCATGTCGCGTTCGTGATGGATCCCATCGCGACCTTCAACGTCAAGAAGGACTCCACCTTGGCCATGATCCGTGCCGCGCAGCAGCGCGGCTGGCGCATCAGCGTGCTGGAAGCGGGGGACCTCGCGCTGCAGCATGGCCAAGTGATGGCATGGTCACGGGACCTCGTGCTCGGCGCGCAGGCGATGGCCAGCCTCGACGAGATCGACGGGCCGGGCTACTACCGCTTGGGTCCGGAGATTCGGCTGCCGCTTGCCGAGATGGACTTCGTGATGATGCGCAAGGACCCGCCCTTCGACATGGAGTACGTCTACGCCACCTACCTTCTGGAGCGGGCCGCCGACGCCGGCGCTGTGGTCGTAAACGCGCCGGGCAGCCTGCGCGACTGCAACGAGAAGTTCTTCGCAACGCGCTTCCCGAGTTGCACGCCGCCACTGATCGTCGCGTCGCGGGAGGACCTCCTGCTCGATTTCCATGTCGAACACCGCGACGTCATCTTCAAGAAGCTCGACGGCATGGGCGGCATGAGCATCTTCCGGGTCCGCGAGGACGACCCCAACCTGCGCGTGGTGATCGAGACGCTCACCGCCAACGGCCGGTGGCCGATCATGGCGCAGAAGTTCATTCCGGAGATCCGCGATGGGGACAAGCGCATCCTGCTGATCGACGGCGAGCCCGTGCCCTATGCGCTGGCGCGGATTCCGATGCAGGGGGAAACGCGGGGCAATCTCGCCGCGGGCGGCCAGGGCATCGGGCAGCCGCTGTCCGACCGGGACCGCTTCATCGCCGGCGCTGTGGCGGACGAGGCGCGGGCGCGCGGCCTGCGCTTCGTCGGCATCGACGTGATCGGCGACTACCTCACGGAGATCAACGTCACCTGCCCCACCTGCATCCGCGAGTTGGACCGGCAGTTCGACCTCGACATCGCCGGAGACCTGCTCGACCGGCTGGCGGCGCGGCCGTGAACGTCGCGTCGCGACAGGGGCATGGCCCGCTGGCGATCTGCCTGCTGCTTGCCGCCGTGCTGCACGTCGCCATCGTTGCGGGCTTCGATTGGCCGCAGCCGACGGCGCGTGCGCCAAGTCGCGGCATCGACATCCTGCTGCAAGCGGCACCGATGGCGGCGCCCGCGCAGGTTCCCGAAGCGCCGCCTGTCGAGACGCCGCCCGCTCCCGCCAACGTGGCGGCAGCCGAAGCCGCTGCCCGCCCAGTCGTTGCCGAGCCCGAACCGCCGGCAGCGGCGTCCGAGCCGCCGACCTTGGCGGGCCGTAGCGCTCTGGCCTTGGCGGAAGAAGTGGCTGCGCTGCACGCCCGGCAGCCGCGGACGCCGCGCTCGGCCGAGCGCGTCGCGAGGCTCGATTTCGCCAGCCGCGCCAGCCCGGAGTTCGCGTACTATCTCGAAGCGTGGCGGCGCAAGGTCGAGCGCATCGGCAACCTCAACTACCCGGCCCAGGCGCGGGCCGAGGGCCTCAGCGGCAGTTTGCGGCTGTTGGTGGTGATCGGCGCGGATGGCACCCTGACCAGGGTGGCCGTGCTGGAGTCGAGCGGCAAGGCCGTGCTCGATGACGCCGCGGTGCGGATCGTCGAACTCGCCGCCCCGTTCGCGCCGTTCTCGCCGCGCATGGCCGAGGCGGTGGACGCAATCGAGATCGAACGCACTTGGCGCTTCCTCAACAATCGCTATTCGTCGTAGGTAGCCTATACATATGCCCGAGGAGTCGCCGCGCGCCGCACAGTCCATGGTCGGCCAGTTTCTCGTCAGCATGCCGAGGCTGCACGGCACCGTGTTCGAAGACGCCGTCATCTACCTTTGGCTGCACGACGAACGGGGCGCCCAGGGCCTGGTCGTGAACCACGCCTGCGAACTCAGCCTCGCGCAGCTGCTGGACCAGCTCGACATCCCGTCCCGGGGCGGTTTCGACACCCCGGTCGCCGCTGGCGGCCCGGTGGAGCCGCAGCGGGGGTTCATCCTGCACAGCGACGATGTGCGCATCGAGTCGAGCGAGGCAGCGGGCGACCGCCTCGTCCTGACCCACAGCCGAGAAATCCTGGATCTGATCGCGGCCCATCGCGGGCCTTCGAGATTCCTGGTCGCGCTCGGCTTCGCCGGTTGGGGGCCGGGTCAGTTGGAGTACGAACTCGACGAGGCGACTTGGCTGACCGCGCCGGGCTCCCACGACACCTTGTTCGAGACGCCGTTCGACAAGCGCCTGGACGAGGTGCTGGGCGTGCTCGGCATCGACCGGCGGCTCCTGGGGGCGGATGCCGGCATCGCCTGATTCGGGGGCCGCGCTCGTCTTCGACTTCGGTCTGCGGCATATCGGCATCGCCTTGGCCTTGGCGGGCCCCGGCATCGCCCGCCCGCTCGCCACCGCGGCGGCGGAACAGGGCCGGCCGCGCTGGCAGAGGATCGACGCCCTCGTCGCCGAGTGGCGACCGACGCGCTTGGTGGTCGGCGAGCCGCTCAACATGGACGGCACGCCGAGCGACATGGCCGTCCGCGCCAAGGGCTTCGGTAAGGCTCTCGAAGCGCGCTACGGCCTGCCGGTGAGCTTCGCCGACGAACGCCTGTCCACTTTCGAGGCCCGCGCCCGGGGCGCAGATGCCGGCGACGCGCATGCGCTAGCCGCCGAAGTCATCGCCGAAACCTGGCTCGCCGACCAGCCTCGCCGTTGACGGCGGCGGTCGGTGCGACCGCGCCGCCGATCATCTCCGGGGAGCGCGCCTTCGATCGCGCCGTCGCCCGATCGACGAGGCCCTCGGCGACGAGCGCCTGCAAGCTCATGTCCAGCGTCTGCATCCCGACCGCGCCGCCGGTCTGCATGGCGGAAGCGATCTGAGCGATCTTCTGCTCCCGGATCAGGTTGCGGATCGCTGGCGTTGCGATCAGGATCTCGTGCGCGGCGACGCGACCGCCGCCCGTGCGCTTCAGCAGCGTTTGCGCGACGACCGCCTGCAACGAGTCCGCGAGCAGCAGTCGAATGGCGTCCTTCTCGCTGCCGGGGAAGACGTCGACGATGCGCGTGACGGCGTTCGGCGCCGAGGGCGTATGCAGCGTCGCCAGCACCAGGTGCCCGGTCTCGGCGGCGGTCAGCGCCAGTCGGATGGTCTCCGGGTCGCGCATCTCGCCGATCAGGATGACATCCGGGTCTTCGCGCAGCGCGGCGCGCAGCGCACTCTGGAAGTCCGGGGCGTGGCGCCCCACTTCGCGCTGGTTGACGAGGCAGCGACGCGGCTGGTGGATGAACTCGATGGGATCCTCGATGGTCAAGATGTGCTGACGGCGGCTGGCGTTCAGGTGGTCCACCATGGCGGCAAGCGTGGTGCTCTTGCCAGAGCCGGTGGCCCCGGTGACCAGCACCAAGCCGTTCGGGACGCCGACGATGCGCTCGAAAACCTCGCCCATGCCGAGCGCGGCCAGTGTCGGCACGCGGCCTGGCACGGCGCGGAAGGCGGCGCCCGGACCCCGCTCCTGCTCGAAGGCGTTGACGCGAAAGCGCTCGCCGGCAGCGGTTTCGATGCAGAAATCGCCGGCGGCGAGCGCGCCGCCGTCCGAGCCGGTCAGTTCGTTGATGGCCGCGGCCAGCGGCGCCGCCGCCAGCGCGGGCATGTCCAGGGTCTCGATCTCGCCGTCGATGCGCAGCATCGGCGGCAGTCCGGCGGAGAGGTGGAGATCCGACGCCCCGCGTTCGATGCAGAGGCCGAGCAGCAGTTCGGTGTTCATGGGAAAAGCTCCGGTTGATTGCCGACGGGCGGCACCGTAGCGCGGCCCGCCGGCTCTTCGATAGGGCAAATCGCCCCAAGCGCTTGTAGGAAATCCGCCCGACGTGCTGCGGCGGGCGCCGCGCCTCGTACACCCGTGTACGGAAGGTGTGATAATCGCCGCTTGGCCTTGTCGGAGCCGCCGCCCTTGGCGCTCAAGAAATCGCAACTCTATTCCTCGCTCTGGCAAAGCTGCGACGAGCTGCGCGGCGGCATGGACGCTTCGCAGTACAAGGACTATGTCCTGACGCTGCTGTTCATGAAATACGTGTCGGACAAGGCGCATCGGCCGGGGGAGGCGGTGATCGTCGTACCGGACGGCGGTGGCTTCGCGGGCATGGTGAGGCTCAAGGGCGACGCCCGCATCGGCGAGAAGATCAATGCCATCATCGGCCGCTTGGCGCGCGTGAACGACTTGAAGGGCGTCATCGACCAGGCCGACTTCAACGACGAGAGCAAGCTCGGCACGGGCAAGGAGCGGCAGGACCGGCTTTCGAAGCTCGTCGGCATCTTCGAGCGCCTCGACTTCGGCGCCAACGGCGCCGACGGCGACGACCTCCTAGGCGACGCCTACGAGTACCTGATGCGCCACTTCGCCACGGAGTCGGGCAAGAGCAAGGGGCAGTTCTACACGCCCGCGGAGGTCTCTCGGGTCATGGCCAAGGTGATCGGCATCGGCAGCCACACGCGACCGGATCAGACCATCTACGACCCCACCTGCGGCTCCGGTTCCCTGCTCCTGAAGGCCGCTTCCGAGGCGCCGCGAACCGAAGCCGGCGCTTGCGGCGTGCAGGTCTACGGCCAGGAGATGGACAACGCCACGTTCGCTTTGGCGCGCATGAACATGTTCCTGCACGACTGCGGCGGGGCCGTGCTGCGGCGTGGCAATACGCTCGCCGCGCCGGCGTTCGGGACCAAGCGAACCGGCCTCAAGACGTTCGACTTCGCAGTCGCCAATCCGCACTTCTCCACCAAGGCGTGGTCCAGCGGCATCAATCCGGGCAACGACCCCTACCAGCGCTTCGTCCACGGCATCCCGCCCACCAAGAACGGCGACTACGCCTTCCTGCTGCACCTGCTGGCATCTCTCAACAGCACCGGCAAGGGCGCGATCATCCTGCCCCACGGGGTGCTGTTCCGGGGCAAGAAAGAGGCGGAGATTCGCAGGAATCTGGTGCTGCACGGCTTCATCAAGGGGATCATCGGCCTGCCGACCAATCTGTTCTTCGGCACCGGCATCCCAGCCTGCATCCTGGTGATCGACAAGGAGCATGCATGCGAGCGCCAAGGCATCTTCATGATCGATGCGAGCCGCGGGTACATCAAGGACGGCCCCAAGAATCGGCTGCGGGCGCAGGACATCCACCGCATCGTCGATGTCTTCAACAACCAGATCGAGGTGCCGCGCTACTCGCGCATGGTGCCGGTTGCGGAAATCGCGAGCGGCGCCAACGACTACAACCTGAACATCCCCCGCTACGTCCGCATCGACGAGACCGAGGATGTGCATGATCTCGGTGCGCATCTCAGCGGCGGCATTCCGAACCGGGACATCGACGCGCTCGATGCCTATTGGCGCATCTTCCCCGCCTTGCGCCAAGCGCTGTTCCACGGCGCTGCCGGCCGTCCGGGCTACAGCAGCCTGCGCGGCCCCGCCGCGGACGTGAAGGCCGCCATCGTCAACCACGAAGAGTTCCGTCGCTTTCAGCAGAATGTCGCCGAGACCTTCGATTCCTGGTGCGCGGTGCATCGGCCGCGCCTCGGCGATCTGTCCGCGGATGCGGACCCGAAGCTGCTCGTCGCCGCACTGGCCGAGGATCTGCTGACCCGTTTCGCCGCCGTGCCGCTGCTTAGCCGCTACGACGTCTATCAGCGCCTGATGGATTACTGGGACGAGACCATGCACGACGACGCCTACCTGGTCGTCAACGCGGGGTGGGTTGCGGCCGCGACGCCGCGCCGCTTGGAGGGAGAGGGCGCGTCCAGGTTCAAGGAAACGCCGGACCTGGTCGTGGACCGGTGCAAGTACAAGATGGACCTCATCCCGCCGGAACTGATCGCACGGCGGTATTTCGCCGCGGAACAGGCGGAGGTCGAAGCACTGGAGTTGCGCTGGCAGGCGATCGCCGACCAGGTCGCGGACCGCGTCGCCGATTCCTCAGGTGATGATCGCGGCGGCGCCGGGTTGCTCGAGGCGGCGGTGAACGGCCACGGTCGCGTGTCCGCGAGCGGGATACGGGAACGCCTGCTGGCGCTCGCGGATGATCCAGACGCGGACGAGGAGCGGTGCGCGCTCGATGAGGCGCTGGCGCTCATGGAATCGGAGGCGCGCGCGGCCAAGGCATTGAAAGCGGCGAAGACCACTTTGGATCGGCGCATCCTGGATCGCTACGCGACGCTTCAGGAAGCCGACATCGTCTCGCTGGTGGTCGACGGCAAGTGGTTCGCGTGCCTGCGCGAGGGCATCCTCGAGGAGGCGGAGCGGCTCACGCTGCGGCTCGCCGTGCGCGTCCGGGAACTCGGCGAGCGCTATGCGCGGCCGCTGCGGGAACTGGCAAGGGATGTCGAGGCCTATCAGCGCAAGGTGGCAGGACACTTGAAGCGCATGGGACTCGTCCTGTGAGCTTGGTGCATCAGAACGGCCACAGCACGGAGGTTGCCGAGTTGGGGATGGGTCTCGGCAAGCCTTGGCGGCGGGTGCGATTCGGCGACGTGGTCGCCATCCGCGGCGGCAAGGTCTTCCCCGCCAACGTCGATGCCGAGCTTCTGTGCGTGGAAATGCGGCACATCGGCCAAGGCAACGGCCAGTTGGCCACCCGCGCGACGGCGCGGCAAGCGACATCCGCGAAGTCGCCATTCTGCGCCGGCGATGTGCTCTTCGGGCGTCTTCGGCCCTACCTGCGCAAGTACTGGCTTGCCGATCAGGACGGCATCTGCAGCCGCGAGATGTGGTCGCTGGCGGCCCTGCCGGGAGTCCTCGACAGCCGCTTTCTGTTCGCGCTCGTGCAGAGCGAACCGTTCGCCGAGGCAGCGGGCATCATCCACGGCACGCACATGCCGCGCGCCGACTGGGCCATCCTGCGCGACTTTCATTTCGATCTGCCGCCGCTCGCGGAACAGCGCGCCATCGCCGCGGCGCTGGCCGACATCGATGCGCTGCTCGTGGCGCTGGAGCAGCTAATCGCCAAGAAGCGCGTGATGCGTCGGGCGGCGGTGCGCGCACTCGCCGGCGGCGAGACCAGGCTGCCGGGGTTCGCCGCGCCGTGGCGCAAGCGCAGGCTCGGCGAACTCGGCCGTTTCCACACCGGCTACGGCATCCGCCGCCAGGACCTCTCCGATGCGGGCCTGCCGTGCGTGCGCTACGGCGAGATCTACACGCGCTACGAGGACTGCATCGAGGTCGCCGAGTCGCGCATCTCGGCGGCTGCGGCCAGCCGCGCCTTGCCCATCGAGCGCGGCGACCTGCTGTTCGCCTGTTCCGGCGAGACCGCGCACGAGATCGGCCACTGCGCCGCCTACATGGGGAGCGAACCGGCTTTTGCCGGCAGCGACATCCTCGTGCTGCGGGGCGCGACCGGCTCGGCGCGGTTCCTAGGCTATCTGATGAACCATCCGCTGGTGGTCGCGCAGAAGTCGCGCATGGGCCAAGGGGATGTGGTGGCGCACATCGGGCCGCGCACGCTGGAGCGCGTTGAAGTCGCTCTGCCGCCGCCGGAAGAGCAGGCCGCCATTGCCGCGATCCTCGCCGACATGGATGGCGAACTGGCGAAGCTCGAAGCGCAGCGGCGCAAGGTGCGCACCATCAAGCAGGGCGCATTGCAGGATCTGCTGGGCGGTCGGGTGCGGCTGGCAGCGAGCTGTGCGCCGGTGGCGGACGCCGGTCAGCACCCATCCCGGCCCTGAATCGTCCGCAGCACTCGGTCGATGTCGGCACCGCCAGCGACATCCCTCAACGGCGCCATCCGCTCGTAGATCTCTGCCGCCGCAGCGTGGAAGCCACCGGGCAGACCGGCCGCGTCGAAAGCGCTCGCGATTTCGCGCATCTCGCCAGCGAAGCGCCATGCCTTCTGGCTGGTGGAACGGGCCGTGCCAGCGCTGCGCTGGCGCAGGCCGGGTTGCGACGTGTCCCATTCGGCGAGCAGCTCGTCGGTCAGACCGTGGCGGTCGGCCAGCGCCCGTACGCCGAGCAACAGCGCGGAGGAGCCCTTGGTGAAGGCGGCGTAGGCCATCTTCAGCGCGGACGCCGCGGTATTCGCGGCCGCCGGTTCGGCGCGCAGCGGGCGGGCGTCCACCAGCGAGCCGAGAAACAGCGCGGCGATCTCGTCGGCGCGCGCACCGGAGAGATAGAACCGCGTCGCCCCTTCCCGCCATGCGGGCGGGCCGATGATGCCGCCGTCCACGTAGCGTGCGCCGAACAGCTTCTCGATCTGTTCCGCGGTGGCGGGGGCGATGGCATTGCCGTCCACGTAGATGCCGCCGAAACCTGCTTCGGATACGCCCCGAGCGACTTCCAGAGCGGCCTCGGGCGGGCAAACCGAGATGACCCCTTGAGCTTGCGCCACCCCGTCCGCAAGGCTCGCGGTCGATTGCAGCCCGGCTTGCGCGGCCCGCATCCGCGTGGCTGCGCTGCGTCCGTCCGGTATCCAGGCGGTGTGGTGGCCGTTGCCGACCAGCGCCGCGCCGATGGACGCCCCCATGGCGCCGGGATGCAGCAGCAGGACGTTCATCTTCGGTAGTCGAAGGGCGGCGCCCGGTCGCCGAGCAGCGGCCGGTAGGCGAAATCGGGCCGCGCCGCTCCTCGAACTCGGCCGTGGCGTCGGCGATCAGCTTCGGCTGCAGGAATAGCGCCCGGCCGCTGGCGGCCAGCGTGCGCGCGGCGAGCATCATGCCCTTGTGGCCGATGCTCATGCCGCCGGCGGCGGTGGCCTGCCAGCTATGGCCCGGCGTGCCGGGCACCCAGGTAGCGGTGCCGAAGCCGGCCGTGGGCACGTTCCAGCTCACGTCGCCGACGTCCGTGGAGCCCATCTTCTGGCGAAACTCGAAGGGCTGCATCTCGCGGGCCGAGGACAGCGCCCGGAGGCCCCCTGTGCGCCCGGCGGGAAGCGTCTGCCGAAGCGCATCGGCGAACGCCACTTCGGCCTCGTCGTAGTCGATGCCGTGCGCCCGCAGCTGTTCCTTGAGCTGTTCGTGCAGCAGCCGGGCCAGGGTGTCGTTGCGCAGCAGCGGGAAGTTGCCGTGCATCACCTCGTACTCCATGCGCGTGCCGGTGCCGAGCGCGGCGCCTTCGGCGGCCTTAGCGACGCGCTCGAAGAGGCCGCGCAGCACGCGGCGGTCCGGGTGGCGCACGTAGTAGTACACCTCGGCGAGTTCGGGGACGATGTTCGGCGCCTCGCCGCCGCGGGTGATCACATAGTGCATCCGGGCATCGGCGGGGATGTGCTCGCGCAGCAGGTTCGTCATCATGTTCATGGCCTCGACGCCGTCGAGGGCCGAACGCCCGCGGTGCGGCGCGGAGGCGGCATGGGCTGCCCTGCCATGAAAGCGGAATCGCGCCGACATGTTGGCCGTGCTGCTCTCCGGCGCCGCGACGTTGCGGTCCGAAGGATGCCAATGCAGCACGATGTCCACATCGTCGAAAACTCCAGCGCGCGCCAGATAGACCTTGCCGGAACCGCCCTCCTCGGCCGGCGTGCCGTAGACGCGGATGGTGCCGGGCGTGGCCGTCGCCGCCAGCCAGTCGCCGAGCGCGGCGGCGGCGACCGCCGATGCGGCGCCGAACAGGTGATGGCCGCAGGCATGGCCGGATGCGCCCGCGGCGACGGGCAGGCGACGCGGCACCGGCGCTTGGGAGAGGCCGGGCAGGGCGTCGTACTCGGCGAGAATGCCGATGACGGGCGCGCCCTGGCCGCGCTCGGCGAGGAAGGCCGTCGGGATGTCTGCCAGCCCGGACTCGATGCTGAAGCCGTTGTCTTCGAGGAAGCCGACGAGGCGGGCCGCGCTGCGGGTCTCCTGGTAGCCGAGTTCGGCGTAGTCGAAGATGTCGCCCGCGACGCTGATTGCCTGTTCGCGCCGCGCCTCCACCAGCGCGGCGATGTCCGCGCCGGATGCCGGCAGCGAGGCGAGGACGAGCCAGCCGCCGAGGCGCAGCACCCTGCGCATGGGCGCGTTCATTCGGCCTCCGCCAGGGCGGCCACGCGATTGGAGATGCTGACGCTGCGCCGCCCTTGGCGCAGCGGATTGCGATCATGGCCATTGGTGCAGTAGCCGATGGAAATCCCGGTCTCGGGATCGCCCCAGGCGATCTGGCCGCCGGCGCCGCCGTGGCCGAACGCCAGCGGCGAGTTGGCGTGGCCGAAGCCGCGCAGGTTGCGCTGCTCGTCGCCGGCGACCACGATGCCGAGGCCGCGATTGACCGGCACCCCGGAGAGCGGGTCGCGCAAGTCTCCCGAGCGCACGCGGCGGGCCATGGCGAGGGTCTCGTCCTTCCATACCTTGCTGCGGCCGAGGCTGCCGCCGTGCAGCAGACCCTGATAGAAGAGCGCGAGCTCGGCGGCGGTCATGATGCCGCCGCCGCCCGGCACCGGCACGGCGCGCACTTCCGGGCGGTTGAAGCCGAGGATCGCCTCTTCGGTGACTTCGGTGACCGGCGGCTCGGGAATGCCGAGGCGCGCGTAGTCCGCGCTCGTCATCGGTTCGCCGCAATGCGTCAGCTGCGCCACCCGGCCGTTCTGAGCCGCCGGCAGGCCGACGTACAGGTCGCCAAGCCCCAGCGGCTCGGCGATCTCGGCGCGCACGAACTCGTCGAACGCCCGCCCGGTGCGCCGCTCGATGATCTCCGCGATCACCCACATGCTGGATGTCGGGTGGTACTCGAATCGCGAGCCGGGCGTCCAGTTCAGCCGCCAGGTGGCGAAGCGACGCAGGCGCTGCTCCCTGTCGAACCAGTCCGTGGGCCGGAACGGCGCCTGCGGGAAGCCGGCGCTGTGCAGGAAGAGCTGCTCGACGGTGACCACGTCCTTGCCGTTCGTGGCGAACTCCGGGACGATGGCTGCCGCCCGCTCGTCCACCGAGAGCTCGCCGGCTTCGATCAAGAGCCACGCCGCTGCCGAGGTGATCGCCTTGGTCGATGAGAACACCGGATAGAGCGTGTCGTTGCTGGCGTCCCCGAAGGTCTCGAACAGCGCCAGCTGGCCGTGACGCGCAACAGCGATCTGCGCGGACGGCAGAAGGCCCTCGTCGACCTCGCGCCGCACGCGTTCGACAACGCCTTGAAGCGCCTCCTCGTCGATCCCCACGGTCTCGGCCGAAGGGGCAAGAAATCGAGCGTTTGGCAATGGCTTCTCCGGATGCGAGCGACGACGACCGCCGAAGCGACCGGAGTATAGGGCGCGACGGGCGGTGGGAGATTACTCCGGGTGCAGGACAGATCCTCGGAAAGCTCCTCCCCGCCGATAGTTGAACAGTCCGCCAGCGCTCAGCGTTGTGCCGCCGACGCGGGCGCGTCGATCTGGATCAGGTCCCCCAGCTGGGCCTTGCGCAGCTTCACGGAGCGCCGCTTGCTGGCGCGGATGTTGAGCAGTTCGACGCCGAAGGCGAAGACCATGGCGAAGTAGATGTAGCCCTTGGGGACGTGGATGCCCCAGCCTTCCGTCACCAGCGCGAAGCCGATCAGGACCAGGAAGGCCAGCGCCAGCATCTTGATCGTCGGGTTGCCTTCCACGAAGCTGCTCACCGGGCCGGCGGCGACCATCATCACCAGCACCGCGGCGACGATGGCGGCCACCATCACCGGCACCTCATCGACCAATCCCACCGCGGTGATGACGGAGTCCAGCGAGAACACGACGTCGATCACCGCGATCTGCACCAGCACCGCCGCGAAGCTGCTTGCCCAGGCCGCGCCGTGACCGTGCTCCTCGACCTCGAGCGAGTTGTGGACTTCGCGCGTCGCCTTGGCGATCAGGAATGCGCCGCCGAAGAGCAGGATGAGGTCGCGTCCGGAGATGCCCTTGCCGAGCACGGTGAAGAGTTCGCCGGTCAGGCCCATCACCCAGGACAGGGACAGCAGCAGGCCGATGCGCATGACCATGGCGAGCGTCAGGCCGATGAATCGGGCGCGAGCCTGCTGATGCGCCGGGAGGCGCCCGGTGAGGACGCTGATGAAGATGATGTTGTCGATGCCGAGGACGATCTCCAAGGCCGCGAGGGTGAGGAATGCGATCCAGATTTCGGGGCTCGCCAGCGCTTCCCACATCGTCTCGTCCCCCTCGGCGACCGCGTCTTGGCATCAACAGCGGCGTACTTTACTCGTTGAACCGGCGTATGATCGCGAGGTCCATCAAGACCCGGGAGCCGATCGCCGCCGTGCCAGCCAACGATTCCGCCGAAGCCATCGAAGCCGCCGTGTTCCGCCGTCTGGTGGAGCACTTGGACGACAACAAGAACGTGCAGAACATCGACCTCATGAACCTTGCCGGCTTCTGTCGCAACTGCCTGTCGAAGTGGTACGTCGCTGCGGCATCCGAGCGCGGCCTGGAGGTGGACTACGAAGCCGCCCGCGAGCGCGTCTACGGGATGCCGTACAGCGAGTGGAAGCAGCGCTATCAGGGCGACGCCAGCGCCGAGCAGCTCGCCGCCTTCAAGCAGGCGGCCGAGAGCTAGGGGCCGAGGCCCGCCCGGATGCAGCTGCGCTGGTCCCATGCCTTCGTCCATGTCCAGGACATGGACGCGATGGTCGGCTTCTACACCGATGTGCTCGGCTTCGAGGTCACGGACACCGGCGAGGTCGGCGGCGCCCCGGTGACGTTCATGAGCCAGGTGGAAACCGATCACCACCAGTTCGCGTTCCTCGAACGGCCCGCGGCCGAGGCTGCAGGGGGTGCTGAGGCCGCTGGGAGAGCCGCCGCGCTGCCGAACCGCGTCGGCCACTTCGCCTTCCGCGTCGCCTCGCTCGGCGACGTCAAGGCGCTGCACGAACGTCTGCAGGCGGATGATCGCGTCCCTAGCGTCGCCCCGGTCACCCACGGCAACGCCTGGTCGGTCTACTTCAAGGACCCCGAAGGCAACGGCATCGAGGTGTTCTGCGATACGCCTTGGCACGTCGCCCAGCCCCAGGGCGGCGCCTGGGATCCAGCCAAGAGCGAGGCCGAAGTGCATGCCGACACCGAGGCCAGGTTCGCCGCTGCCGACGGCTTCGGCCCCATCGAAGACTTCTACCGCGCGCGGGCCGAACATCTGGCCCGGCGCTGAATCGGAGGACCAGCCCAACCATGGCCAAGCGAGCATTCGACCGCGCCGAAGAGGACTTCGGCAACATCCTCAACATGGAACACATCAACCTGACGGTGCCGGACCAGCAGGTCGCGGCGCTGTTCTACGTCACCGGCCTCGGCTTCACGCGGGATCCGTACATCGACTTCGGCACCTTCAACATGTGGATCAACGTCGGCGAGCAGCAGTTCCACCTGCCCAAGCGCGACGCGCAGAAGTTCCGCGGCCATATCGGCGTGGTGGTGCCGGACCTCGACGGCCTCAAGCGTCGTTTGGACTTCATCGACCGGCCCATGCAGGGCACCGAGTTCAGCCGCGATGAGCGCGGTGACCACATCCGGCTCACCTGCCCGTGGGGCAACGACATCCGCGCCTACGGGCCGGGCTTCGGCATGAGCCTCGGCATCCCCTTCGCGCAGGTAGATGTGGGTCCCGGCACCGCGGACGGCATCGCCCGCTTCTACCGGGAGGTGCTCGATACGCCGGCGCGGACCGCCGAGAACGGCGCGCCGCGGGCCGAGGTGAGCATGGGCGGCAGCCAGCGGCTGATCTTCCAGGAGACCCATGCCGACATCGCCGACTACGACGGCCATCACGTGGCCATCTACGTGGCGAACTTCTCGAAGCCCCACGCCGCGCTTCTCGAGCACGATCTCATCACCGAGGAATCCGATCAGCACCAATACCGCTTCCAGGCCATCGTCGATCCGGACAGCGGCGAGCCGCTCACGGAGATCGAACACGAGGTGCGCAGCCTCAAGCATCCGATGTTCAAGCGCTTCCTGGTGAACCGCAATCCGGCGCAGTCGTTCATGAACTACACCCAGGGCCGCGACGCTTTCGTGCCGTAGCCCGCCCATGCCGGAAGCCGACCACGCGCCCGTGGACGGGCCCTACTACCTGCCTGTCGCCGACGAGGTGGCGGCGTTCGAGGCCGCCTTCGCCAGCCGCCTGCCGGTGCTTCTGAAAGGCCCCACCGGCTGCGGCAAGACGCGCTTCGTCGAGCACATGGTCTGGCGCATCCACCGCCTTGCGAACGGGGCGGATCTCGGCGACAGGCTAGTGACCGTGTCCTGCCACGAGGACCTCACCGGCACGGATCTCGTTGGCCGCTACCTGCTCAAGGGCGACGAGACGGTGTGGCAGGACGGGCCGCTGACGCGCGCCGTGCGGGAAGGCTCGATCTGCTATCTGGACGAGATCGTCGAGGCGCGCAAGGACACCACGGTGCTCATCCACTCGCTGACCGACCACCGGCGCGTGCTGCCAATCGACAAGACCGGCGAGCTGCTCCGCGCCCACGACGAGTTCCTGCTGGTGATTTCCTACAACCCCGGCTACCAGAGCCTGCTCAAGGACCTCAAGGCGAGCACCCGACAGCGCTTCGTGAGCCTCACATTCGACTATCCGACTGAGGAGCGCGAAGCCGAGATCATCAGCCACGAAAGCGGCGTCGATGCAGCTATAGCCGAGCGGCTGGCGGTGATCGGCGTCAAGGTCCGGAACTTAAGAGAACACGGTTTCCGCGAGGGCGTCAGCACCCGCCTGCTGATCTACGCGGGCGCGCTCATCGGGCAAGGCATCGACCCGCGCCGGGCTGCGGACCTCGCCATCGTGCAGGCCGTCTCGGACGATGCCAACGTGCAGGAGGCCGTCGCCGGCATCGTCGACGTCGTCTGGCCCTGACGGCGCTGGTGGATGTGGACCGGGTCCTCGCGCTGTTCGCCGAGGGCATCGCCGGGCGCCCCTACCACATCAAGTCCAGCGCCGAGTTCAGGGGCGAGGAGGCCGGTTTCGGCGAAGCGCGCCACGACCGGCAGAGCGTGTACCTCCCGGAAACGATCGCCGACTTCCCGGACGAGCGGCTGAACGCGGCGATGTATCGGCTGCTGGTGCTCGACCAGCTCGGCTTTCGCGAGTTCGGCACCTACGCCTTCGACATCGCCGAGGCCCGTCGGCGGCTGCCGCAGCTGCCCGTCGGCGGTGCGGTGCTCGGCGAGCGGGAGTCGGACCTCAGCATGTTCTTTGCCGCCTTCCCGCACCCGGACGTGGCCCGGGCGGTGTTCCGCGTCGTCGAGACGGCCCGCGTTCGGGCTGCGGTGGGGCGCCGCTACCCCGGAACGCTGCGCTACCGGGAAGCCCTGCGTCGGCATCGCGCAGCCGAGCCGCGGCCAGGCGAGGCGGTCCATGGGGAGCTGGCGGTGCTTGCGGCGGGGCTGGACGGGATTCCCGCCGATTCCGAACTCCTCCCGCTGGCCATCGACGTGCTCGCGCCCGATGCCGACGTCTACGCGTCGGCGGCGGCGACGCTTGCCTGCGTGGCCGCGATGCGTCTGGGGGCGGCGAGCGCCACGCTTGAGGCTGCGGAAGCGTCTGGCCCGGCCATGGAGTGGCTGCAGCGCGAAGCGCGGCTCGACGACTGGGACGAGCAGCTCGCCGAACTCGACGGCGAAGTCGCCGCGCTGGAGTTTGCCGAGTCCCAGGCGGGAGACGAAATCCGTGTCGGCGAAGGCGGGGAGGAAGATGGCGGCTCGCTGCGGGAAGTGGGCAGGGATCTGGTCACCGAGGAGCGCGATCGGCTCAAGCGCCGCATCGAGATGGAGCGCTCCGCAGTGCGCCGCGCACTCGGCGAGGAACGCAAGAGTGCCACCAGCTTCCGCTACGACGAGTGGGACTACCACCGCGGCGCGTATCGGCGCGGCTGGTGCCGGCTGTTCGAGGATCGCTTGGCGACGGACGATGCGCAGTCGCGGGAACTGGTGGATGCCGTGCGCCCCTTCGCGCGCGCCGTGCGTCGCCAGTTCGAGCAGGTGCGGCCGGGCGGCTACCAGCGCGTCAAGAAGACGCCCGAAGGCGACGAGCTGGACCTCGATGCCATCATCCAGACTCGGGCCGACATCCGCGCGGGCGTCTCCCCTGACGAGCGCGTCTACAGCCGCCGCGAGCGGCTGCGGCGGGACGTGGCCGCGGCTTTCCTCGTGGACCTCTCCGCGTCCACGGACGACCTCCTGCCGGAGGAACGCGAAGCTGCCCGCCCGGCCGATGCCCCCGCGCAGGACATCCGCGACCCGTTCTTCGACGAGGACGAGGACTACGACTTCGCCGCCCGCATGGCCGCCGAAGCCGCCAAGCGGCGCATCATCGACATTTTGCGCGAGGCGGCGCTGCTGATGGCGACCGCGCTCGAGGGCCTAGGCGATCGCTACGGCGTCTACGGTTTCTCCGGCTACGGTCGCGACTGCGTGGAGTTCTACGTCGCCAAGGAGTTCGACGACCGGCTCGACGACGATGCGCTGGCCGCCATCGCCGCCATGAAGCCGAAGCGCTCGACGCGCATGGGCCCGGCAGTGCGCCACGCCGCGGCTAAGCTCGAAGCGAGCGGCTCAGCGCTCAAGGTGCTGATGATCGTCAGTGACGGCTTCCCCCAGGACCACGACTACGGGCCGGAGCGCGGCGAGCACGAGTACGGCGTCCAGGACACTGCGAAAGCGCTGCGCGAAGCCGAGGCGCTGGGCATCGAGACCTTCTGCGTCACCGTGGACCGCTCCGGCCACGACTACCTGCGCCGGATGTGCCCGGACGACCGCTACATGGTGATCGAGGAAACCGCCGAGCTGCCGGACGCCCTGCAGAAGGCGTACCGGCAGCTCACGCGGATATGACGCGCGTTCAGTCGTCGCCGCCCAAGCCGAACAGCAGCAGCACCGAGCTGAAGATGTTGTACAGCGCCACGTAGATGCCAACGGTGGCACGGATGTAGTTGGTCTCCTCGCCGCGCACCACGGCACTGGTCTCCCACAGGATCAGCGCGACGCCGAACATGATGCAGATGCCGGCCATCACCTGCGACATCAGCGTGGTCCAGTAGAAGATGGAGACGATCCACGACGCGACGATCACGATCGCGCCCACGATCAGGAAGCCGCGCAGGAAGCTGAAGTCCCGCTTGGTGGTGATGACGTAGAGCGACAGCCCGAAGAAGGCCACCGCGGTGATGCCCAGCGATTGCGCCACCAGCGTCCCGCCATTGGCAAGGCTCAGCACGGCGCCGATGAGCGGCGCCAGCGAGAATCCCATGAAGCCGGTCAGGGCGAAGGTCCACACCAGCCCCCAGCCGCTGTTGGCCGTCTTGTGGACCGCGTAGAGCAGGCCGATGAAGCCGATCAGCGTGATGAAGCCGAGAGGCGGCGCATTCATGCTCACCGCCACGGACGCCGTAACCGCGCTCCACAGCAGCGTCATGGCGAGCAGCGCGTAGGTGCTGCGCAGCACCTTGTTGATTTCGATGGCCGACGGCTGCGCCGCGGTCCAAGCTCTGGGAGTGGCCATTGGTGTCGATCCTCTCCGATCCGATGAAGTAGCGTGAGCCGCCTATATAGTCCCTAGCGGGCCAAGCTGCAAGGGTACATGTTCGCAGCGGTCAATGACTAAACTTAGTCATTGACCGCTGCTCAAAGTTGAACAACACTCCGAACGCATGGACCCGAGGTTCCTGCCGCACAACAGCCACCGGGACGCCCCGCGAGGATTCCGGCAGCGGGATCCGCAGTTGCGCCATCTGGCCATGTGTCCGGTCCGCCACCGCTCCGCGCTGCTTGATCGGCTGCCGGTCTCCGTGCCCGGAATCTACAGCTTGGGCGGCGGTCGCCAGGCCGGCAAGTCGACGCTGCTCAAGCAGTGGATCGCCGAGCTGCTCGACGGGGGCGTGCCGCCCGATGCGATCACGTATCTGACCGGCGAGCTGATCGACGACCAGCACGGTCTCTTGATGCACCTCAACACGCACCTCGAAGATGCGCCGGGCGGTGCGCTGAACTACCTCGTCGTCGACGAAGTCACCTACATCCGGGACTGGGACAAGACGGTCAAGTTCGCCGCCGACGCCGGCCTGCTCGAAGAAACGGTGCTGGTGGTGACCGGCTCGGACCTGGTCGTCATGGAGGAAGCCAGAATGCGGTTTCCCGGCCGACGCGGCACGGCCTCGGTGGTGGACTTCCACTTGCATCCGCTCTCGTTCGCAGAGTATGCGGCGCTCATGGGCATTGCCGCGGATGTGGCCCAGGATGGCGAGCCTGCCGCGCTGCCAGACGGCGTGGTCGATGAGGTATACGCGGCATTCGACCGCTACCTGCTCCACGGCGGCTACCTCACGGCCATCAACGACCTCGAGAGCCACGGCGAGATCCGCGCAAGCACGCTGGCCACGTACTCGGACTGGATACGGGGCGACGTCCTCAAGCGCGGCAAGCAGGAGACCTACCTGCGCGAAGTGCTGTCCGCCGTGGTCAAGCGTCACACCAGCCAAGTCACTTGGAATGCCTTGGCCCAAGATCTGTCCATCGACCACCCCAAGACCGTCGCCGACTACATCGCCCTGCTCGAACGCATGGATGTCGTGTGCGTCCTGCCAGCCTTGATCGAGGACAAGCTGGCGCCAGCGCCGAAAAAGGCGCGTAAGCTCATGTTCAGCGATCCGTTCATCCTCCACGCCGTGCGCGCCTGGTTGCAGCCCCAGGCCGACCCGTTCGGCACCCAGATTCGCCCGGCAGCGGAAGATCCCGTGTGGTCGTCGCAGATCGTCGAGGCGTGCGTAGCCGCGCATTGCCGCCGAGTCTTCCCAACGTTCTACATCAAGGCCCAGGCGGAGGTGGATGTCGCCTACGTGCGTGACGGCCGGTTCTGGCCGGTGGAGGTCAAGTGGACGAACCAGCTTCGCCCCAAGACGCTGAAGCAGATCGCCCGCTACGGCAACGGCGAGGTCTGGAGCAAAAGCCGGCAACCGGGCGAGATCGACGGCATCAAGGTGTGTCCGCTGCCCCTTCGCCTGCTCCGGGTCTGAGCCGCGCCGGGCGCAGGACAGATATCTGGTAAACGCGCCGTACACGACTCCAGCACGGGCTACCGGAGATTCGTCTACACGCGCCGCGCGTTGACTCCTTGACATCGGCTGCGTCCGCGCGAAGAATCCGCGCCGTCCCCTTTTGGGCGGCGGCTGCGTAGCTCAGTTGGTTAGAGCACAGCATTCATAATGCTGGGGTCGTTGGTTCAAGTCCAACCGCAGCTACCAACTCCCCCTTTGGCTGCTGGTTCCCCGCAGCCTTACTTCGTGTGCGACTGCACGAATGCGGCGATCCCGGTATACGCGCCGCGCCGGGCCGCGAGGGTCAGCAGGTTGTTCGCCCGGCTGGTGGATTCCTCATGCACTTCGTGCGGGATCTTGGCGAGCTTGAACGCCCGGATCATCTCCCGCGCCTGGCCGGGCAGGTTCTCGGAGAACTGGCGCGCTTCGACGATCAACAGCGGGGTGTTCATCCTGGCCGCGATGTAGCGCGGGGAGATGTCGCGGAAGGCCGCGTCGTCGGCGTCGGCGTAGGCGATCTGGCTGGCGAAGCGTTCGCGGGCGCCGCCGATCGGCAGCGCCTTGCGGATGCCGGCCACGTCGTAGATGCCGTTGATCGCCACCACGCAGGCGTACTTCGCCGGTCGGCGCATGGATGCCAGGAGGGCCCAATAGGCGCCGAAGCGCCTGCCGACGATGCAGACGCGGTCCGGGTCCGCGTTGCCGCTGTCGACGGCGTATTCCAATCCCGCGGCGATGTCGCGGCGCACCGCGGACGCCACGCTGCCGACGCCCGCCTGGTGGAACTCGCGACCGAAACCCATCGAGCCACGGGCGTTCACCTCCAGCACGCCCAGCCCCAGGCTCGCGAACATCTGCGATTCACGGTCGTAGCCCCAGGTCGCGGGCAGCGGGAACAGTTCGCTGCGCGGCAGCACGACGAAGCCGATGCGCTTGCCCTGCTCGTGGTCCTTCGGGAGCGTGATGTAGCCCGTGAGGCGGCTGCCGTCCGGGCCGGGGAACTCGACCGGATGGCGGGCGCCGAGACTCGCCGCGCTGGCGTCCGGAGCGCGGCGGAAAAGGCCCGTGAACTGCTTGCCGCCGAGTTCGCCCAGGTAGTACATGCCCGGTTCGGCGTCGGCGCCGACGCTGATGATCGCCCGCGGCGCGTCGCGGGCGATGCTGACGATCTCCACCACCATGTTCTTGAAGCCTGCGCTGGCGAAGCGGTGCAGTTCGGCGGCGGGGTGCTTGGGGTCCGGGTAGTGGAACTGCGGGAAGTGGTCGTCGTAGCGCACCGCGTAGAGCTTGCGTTCGGCGTCGAGGTAGGTCTTCAGGATGTCGGTGCGGGCCGGGCGGAAGACCGGCGTGATCGAACCGTCGGCGAGGTCGAGAACGCTCAGGCCCAGGGTGTCGCCGGTGGTGTTCTCGAGGATGTAGACGGTGTCCTCGCGCGGGCCGTCCGCCACGATGTCCACATCGAAGTCGTCTAGGTGTCCGGTCATCGCGACCTTGAACTCTTCCTCGCCCGGGCGCCGGTAGAGAAGCTGCACCTGGTCCTTGAACGTGGTGGACGCGGCGCGCGGATGGCCGAGGGTGGCGAGCACGTTGCCGTCGCGGTCCGCGTGGGCGTCGAAGATCTCGCCCGGCACGTCCGCGAGGCGCTCGTAGCGGTCGCGGCGGGTGTCGTAGCGGTTCACCCAGGACTTGCGCGGGTCCGGGAACAGCACGCGCACGTCGTTCGGATCGTCGCCGAAGGCATTGGGCACGAAGCGGTCGGAGAAGTCGTAGACGCGCAGCTTGCCGATCAGCCCGCGCCGCGATAGCGGTCGGCGCGGGGTCTGGAAGAAGAGCTTCTCGGTCTTGCGAGTTTCGGTATCGAACGTCGTCCAGCCGCCGGCGTTGTTGCCGTCCGTCCAGAACTCGTCGCCGTGGCGCACTTGGACGATGAGCGTGCGGTCGTCGCCCCAGTGGTGGCGGGCCATGCCCATCCCCTCTTCCAGGATGAAGGCACTGACGGACTCGCTGGTAGCGATCTTGTAGACCTCGACGTAGGGCCGGTCCTGCGCCACCCGGCGCACGGCGACGTGCTCGCCGTTCGGCGACAGCGCCGGCGCATCGAAGCTCGGCGCGACGAAGGCCGAGATGTCCGGCCGGGCGGTAGCCGGCTGTTCTTGCGCGAGAATCCCCAGGGCGGCACAGGCAGTCGCCATCGCGCTCCAGATGAGGCATCGCCGGCGGCTGAGTCGGCGCGTTCCGGCGTGACGGCGCGTTCCGGGACCCGGAACAAGACGGTCGTTACGCATGGTCTCCCCTCCAATGGCGCTAGCCGTTCCGGGAAAGTAGCGCGATTGAGGAAGGATGTCAGCCTCGGCAGCGGCGCTCGCGGCCACGGAGGGCGTCTCGCCAGCGATTTGCCTAGATGTCATGTCGACATCGCTTTGGGGAGATCGCTCGGATGTCGCCCTGCACCGCCGGAGGCGGGCTATGGTGCCGCGATGGCACTTGATCCGAACACGGCGCGGGCGGCGGAGCGATCGCCCTTCGACCAGATATACAAGGCGATGTTCCGTCATCCGGCGACCATCCGCGACATGCTCCGCGGCCATCTCGTCGAGCCGTGCGGGCCGCTGCCGGCGGCGACGCTGGCGGCGCTCGATCTGCGCACGGTGCGGCGGCTGCCGGCGGAGTGGATCACCGACGCATTCCGGTCGCGGCGCGGCGACTTCGCGGTCTGCGTGAGCTTCCGCGAGTCGGCGAGGCGCCAGGGCTATCCGCGCCACCTGTTCCTGCACTTGGAGCATCAGTCCGCGCCGGATCGGGTGATGGCGTTGCGATTCTTGGACTACGACGGCGAGTTCGGCCGAGAGCTGGTGGCGTCGGGGATCGTGGCCGAGGGCGACGGCTGCCCGATCCTGTGCGTCGTGGTCCACAACGGCCGAACGCCCTGGACCGCGCCGCTGCGGGCGGCGGACCTCGCGCCGGTGCCATCGGCAATCATCGCCGAATGCCCGCAGGCGCGGGGCTTGGCGGCGTTCTACCCGTGGGGCTACTATGTGCTGGACTTGGCGCGGCTTCGCTGCGAGCCGCCGATTCCGGGCAGCATCGTCTCGCTGATGGCAGCGATCGAGTACGCGGATCGGCACGCTCTGCCGAAGCTGTTCGCCGAGGGGCCGGTGGCGCAAACGTGGCGTGCCCTTCAGATGCCGCTGCGGCGCACGGTGTCGATGTGGATCCGCCATGTCGCCCGGCGACATGGGATGGAAGCGGAGTTGGAGGAAATGATGGATCTCGGCGAGAGGAGCGAAGTCACCTCGCGGCTGGAGGAAACGCTGGACGCCGAGGTGGCGGAGGCGCGCGCCAATGCCCGCGCCGAGGGCTTGGCGGAGGGGTTGGCCGAAGGCACGGCGCGGGGCATCGCGGGCCAGCTCGCCTTGCTTCGCAGCCAGGCCGTGGTTCGGTTCGGCGAACCGGCGGCGGCCCGTCTATCGGCGCTGCTCGCGGAACTTCCGGGGCAGGAGGGGCTGCGGCAGGTGGGCGCGTGCATCGTGCGAGCCGCGGGCCCCGACGATCTGCTCCGGGGAGTCGGCGAGATCGTGCGGCGAAGCGGCAACGGAGGCCTGGCCCGCTAGATGCCTCGAGATCGCTGGATGTTCACACGCAGGTTGCGAACTGACGCAGGCGGGAGAACGCTAAGCTAAGCGTTCTCAATCGCACGCCAGCGACGCGCCTAGCCATCGAGCCGCGTCGCGGCCCGGTCGAGGCTGGGGACCTCTCAATCGCGCCATTCCACGACCGGCTTCGTGCAGGCCGTAGCCAAGAGTTCTGGATACCGCTGCGGATAGTCGGATTCGCAGAACGCGATGGCCTCGGCTGCCGCGTTCGCAACGTAGGCTTGGATCGCCTTCGAGTCGGCTTCGCTCAGCACGTTCGCAAAGCCCGGCATGCCCACCGTCTCGTAGACGCCTTGGCGGACGATCAGATCCCACCTTGCGTGGCTGGCGGGCGACAGATACTTGAGGTCGGGCAGTGTGCCGCTTGCGTGGACGCCAGCGCCGTGGCAGGCGTTGCAGCGCAGGTGGTAGAGCCGCTCGCCCCTGGCGATTTCTTCGGGCGTCGCTTGGATCTCCGGCGGCTCGGGAATGTTGACGTAGGTGACGTCCGGCTCCGGCAGCGCAGCCTCGCCGCCTAGCTTGAAGGCGAGGATGCGGCCGTCGTTCAGCACGTTGCCGCGATGCCGGGGCACGCCGGAGAACAAAGTGAACGAGCCGCCCCAGCCGGCCACCACGGCGATGTACTGCTCGCCGTCCACGGCGTAGCTCACCGGCGCGGCGACGATGCCGACATGCACCGGCATCTCCCACTTGAGCGCTCCGGTGTCCGCAGCATAGGCGGCGAAGGCGCCGTCCGCTCGGCCTTGGAAGACCAGATTGCCGGCGGTGGACAGCACGCCGCCGTTCCACGCCCCGGCATGATCCACGCGCCACGCTTCGCGCTGCCGCACGGGGTCCCATGCCGCGAGGTGCCCTTTCATGGATTGCAGCATGGCGATGCGTTCGTCCGCACTCCTCACCGGCAGCAGCGGATCGATGCCGATGCCGGTGTTGAACTCGCCCGGCCGGTACTCGTAGTCGGCGGGCTGCGCGTAGGGGAAGCCCATGTCCATGGCCGGGATGTAGACCAGCTCCGTCGTCGGGTTGTAGGCCATGGGGTGCCAGTTGTGGCCGCCGTGCGCGGAGGGGAAGACGAGCGCCGTCGCGTCCCGGTAGCGGGCGCCCGGGGCCTCGACCGGCCGGCCGGTTTCCAGGTCGATCCGTTCCGCCCAGGTAACGTTGACATACGGCTCTGCGGAGATGAGTTGCCCGTCGGCGCGGTCCAGCACGTAGAAGAAGCCGTTCTTCGGCGCCTGCATGAGCACCTTGCGCACCGCGCCCTCGATCTGAAGATCCGCGAGGATCATGTGCTGCGTGGCGGTGTAGTCCCAGGTCTCGCCGGGGGTGGTCTGGTAGTGCCACGCCATGCTGCCGTCGTCCGGGTCCAGGGCGACGATGGATGCGAGGTAGAGGTTGTCGCCGCCGCCGGGACTGCGCACGTCGCGGTTCCAGGGCGTGCCGTTGCCGACGCCGATGTAGAGCAGATCGAGCTCGGGATCGTACGCCATGGAGTCCCACACGGTGCCGCCGCCGCCCGCCTCCCACCAGCGCCCGCCGAGCCAAGTCGGCGCCGCGAGTTCCATGGCGCGGCTCTCCGGTGGTTGAGCAGGATCGCCAGGCACGGTCCAGAAACGCCACCGCTCCTCGCCCGTTTCCCAGTCGTAGGCCGTGACGTAGCCTCGCACCCCGTATTCGGCGCCGCCGTTGCCGATCAGCACCATGTCCTTGAGCACGCGCGGTGCGCCGGTGATCGTATAGGGGCGCTCCGGATCGATGGTGAGCGTCTCCCAAATCGGTTCGCCGGTTCCGGCATCGAGGGCAACGAGGCGGCCGTCCAAGGTGCCGACGAAGACGCGCCCTTTCCACACCGCCACGCCGCGGTTGACGACGTCGCAGCAGGCGTACTTGCCCCATTGCCTCGGCACGATTGGGTCGTACTGCCAGAACGGCTCGCCGGTGCGGGCATCGTTGGCGTAGACGCGGCTCCAGGAGCCGCTGGTGAACATCACGCCGTCGACAACGATCGGCGTCGCCTCCAAGCCACGTCGATCGCCGGTATCCCAATGCCAAGCAAGGCCGAGGTCGCCTGCGTTGTCCGCATTGACGTGCGCCAGCGGGCTGTGCCGCTGTTCGTCGTAAGTGCGCCCGTGCGCCAGCCAGTTGTCGGCGTCGCCGTACGCCGCGGCGATCCGGGCGCCGTCGATGCCGGCGGCAGCGGAGCGAATGCCCGCGGCATCCAGCGGCGCCGGTGCGGCCGGAGGTGCCGTTTGGCCGCAGCCGACCAAGGCTGCGACGCTCGCCAACGCGATCCCCCGCAACACGCTCTTGCTCCCTCGACTGGGTAGGGCTCGCAGCATACAGCGCGCGCGACCGCGGTTGCTCTTGGCCGTGGCGGCGGCGACAATCGGCGGCATGCGCTGCGTCCGCGTCTCGTCTCCCGTCCGGCCTGCATCGGCCGCGCTGTTGGCGCTGCTTTGGGCTTGCTGCGCCGCCGCGGCCGATTCGCAGAAGACGGCGCACTCCAGCGTCGCCCTGCTCGCGGAGCAGCAGAGCCTGCCGGCGGAGGGCGGCACGGTGACGCTCGGCCTGCAGCTCGAGCCGGACCCGGGCTGGCATGCCTATTGGCGCAATCCGGGGGATGCCGGCAAGGAAGCGTCCATCGGCTGGGCACTGCCGGAAGGGTTCGCTGCCTCGGAGCTGCGCTTCCCGACGCCGACGCTCATTCCGTTCGGCGAGTTCAATACCTACGGCTTCAAGGAACCGGTGCTGCTGCTGGCCGATCTGGCGGTGCCCGCGGGCCTCGCGCCGGGCGGCTCCGTGGAGCTCGGCGGCGACGCCCGCTGGGTGGTCTGCGACGATGAGCTTTGCGTGCCCGAGCAGGCGCGGCTGACTCTGGTCCTGCCGGTGGGCGATGGCAGCGCGGAAGCGGCCCAGGCCGATGCGTTCGCCGCCGCGCGCCGCAAGCTGCCCGAAGCCGTGGCGTGGCCGGGGCGATTCGAGGTGGCTGAAGGCGCAGTGCGCTTCGCGTTGGACGTCGGCGATCGCGACTTGGAAGCGGAGTACCTTTTCGTGGCGCCCAAGCGGGTGGTCGAGTACAGCGAACAGACGCGCCAGCGCACTGCGTCGGGCTGGCAGTTCGCCATGCCGAAGGGCCGTCGCGCCGATGGGGCGGAGCACATCGACGCCGTGCTGCGCTATCGGGATGCGAACTCGGCCGAGAGCCGGGGCGCCTTGCTGCGCTTCGCGCCGGGGGCTGTCGCCGCCGCACCGCCGGTGGCCGCGCCGTCGGTCGCTGGGGCGGGGTCCGCGGCTGGTTTCCTCGATGTCGCCAAGGCGCTCGTGTTCGGCCTGGTCGGCGGCGTGCTGCTGAACCTGATGCCGTGCGTGTTCCCGATCCTCAGCATGAAGGCGCTGGGCGTCGTGGAGCTCTCGCGCACCGACAGGCGCACGGCGCGCGCGAGCGGCGTCTTCTACACCATCGGCGTGCTGGCGACATTCCTCGCGATCGCCGTGCTGCTGATAGCCCTTCGGGCCGCGGGGGAAGCGGTGGGATGGGGGTTTCAACTGCAGTCGCCGTGGGTGGTCTTCGTGCTGGGCCTCGGCATGGTCGCCATCGGCCTGAACCTGTTCGGCACGTTCGAGATCGGCACCCGGGCGATGGGCCTCGGCCAGGGGCTGACGGCGACCGGTGAACGCCAGCAGTCGCTGCTTACCGGTGCGCTGGCCGTGGTTGTCGCGACGCCGTGTACGGCCCCGTTCATGGCCGGTGCGCTCGGCTTCGCGCTGGTGCAGCCCGTGGTCGTGGCGCTGGCGGTGTTCCTGGCGCTCGGCCTCGGCTTGGCGCTGCCGTATCTGGCCGTCACGTTCATTCCGGCCTTGGCGCGCGGGCTGCCGAAGCCGGGCGGGTGGATGCAGACCTTCCGCCGCGTGCTGGCGTTTCCGATGCTGGCCACCGCGCTGTGGCTGTTCTGGGTGCTCGGTCGCCAGCTCGGCGCCACGGCGATGGGCTTGGCGATCCTCGCGGCGCTGCTGCTGGCGTTCGCGCTGTGGGCCTACGGGCAGGGCGCCTCCGCGCGCTGGCGCGTTGCGGCGCTGGGCGGTCTGCTGGCGTGTCTGGCGACAGGTTCGCAGGTGGCGCGTGCGCCCGATGCGAGCGATGACGGGGCCCTCGCCTTGGAGCCGTTCACGCCCGAGCGCGTCCTAGGCTACATCGCCGCCGAGCAGCCGGTGTTCGTCTACTTCACCGCCGACTGGTGCATCAGCTGCAAGGTGAACGAGCGCGTGGCGCTGGCCACGGACGCCGTGGCGGAGGCGTTCAACGAGCGCGGCATCAAGGTGGTCGAGGCGGATTGGACGACGGAGGACCCGGTGATCACCGACTGGCTCGCCAAGTACGACCGCGCCGGCGTGCCGCTGTACCTCTACTTCCCGCGCGGCGCGTCGCTGGAAACGGCGACCGTGCTGCCGCAGGTGCTGCTGCCGGGGATCGTCATCGACGCCATCGAGAGCGCGGACGCCGCCGCCTGACGGGCGAGTCGGCGATCGCGCCGCCGGCTAGCTCGCCGGGGCCGGCACAACGTCCACGTCCACATCGTCGCTGGCCGATGCGCCATCGTCGTCGGTCACGGTCAGCTGGAAGGTGAGCGTGGTGTCCTGCGTCACGGCGGGCGCAGTGAAGCTGGCGGACTCCGAGCTCACGCCGGTCAGTGTGACCGTGGTTCCCGCGGTCTGCGTCCAAGCGTACTTGCTGATCGTGCCGTCGATGTCCCCGGACCCCGCGCCCGAAAGCACGACTTCGTCTCCCGAGTACACCGTGTGGTCCTCGCCGGCGTCGGCTACCGGCGCCAGATTCGCCGGCGGGGGCTCGACCGTGATGCGCACCGAGTCGTCGTCCGTCGCCCCGTCGTCGTCGGTCACGGTCAGCTTGAACGTCAGCACGGTGTCCTGGGCTACGTCGGGCGCGGTGAAGCTGGCCGTGCCGGTCTCCGCGCCGTTGAGCGTCACCGTCGTGCCGCCCGTCTGGGTCCAGGCGTAGCTGGAGATCGTGCCGTCTGAGTCCGACGAGTTGATGCCCCACAGCGTCACCGAGTCGCCGGCGGTCACCGTTTGGTCCGTGCCGGCGTCTGCGGTGGGCGCGTCGTTGCCGCCTGTTCCGGGGCGCACGGAGACGACTACGCTGTCGGTGTCTGTCGCGGCGTCGTCGTCCGTGACCATCAGCCGGAACTGGAGCTGCGTCAGCTGGGTCACCGTCGGCGCGGTGAAGCTCGCGTGCACGGTATCGGCGTCGGTCAGCGACACGGTGGGCCCGGACTGCTGGCTCCAAGCGTAGGTCGAGATGACGCCGTCGGAGTCGGATGAGCCGGTGCCCATCAAGTACACGGTGTCGCCGGATGTCACCGTCTGATCCACTCCGGCATCCGCGGTCGGCGCCTTGTTGGCTGGCGCGGGCGACACCGTGATGCTGACGTCGTCCGTATCGGTCGCGTTGTCGTCATCCGTGACGGTGAGGCGGAACGTGAGCACGGTTTTCGCCTGCACCGTCGGTGCGGTGAAAGTCGCGGTCGCCGAGCTTGCGCCCGACAGCACGACCGTGGTGCCGGCCGTCTGCCTCCATGCATAGGCGGCGATCAGGCCGTCCGGGTCCGAAGAGGCGTTGCCGATCAGCGACACCGAGTCGCCGGATGTGACGTTCTCGTCGTCTCCCGGGTCGGCCACGGGCGGCTTGTTGACCGGCGCCGGCGCCACCGTGATGCTGACGTCATCCGTGCCGGTCGCGCCGTCGTCGTCCGTGACGGTGAGGCGGAAGGTCAGCACGGTGTCCTTGGTGACCGCGGGTGCTGTGAAGCTGGCGGAGACGGTCTTGGCGCCGGTCAGCGTGACCGTAGTGCCCGCGGTCTGCGTCCAAGCGTAGCTCGCGATGGTGCCGTCCGCATCGAACGACGACGCGCCGGAGAGCGCAACAGCTTCTCCAGAGAGCACCGTCTGGTCCAACCCGGCATTGGCGGTGGGCGCTTGGTTCGACGCCGCCGTGTCGACCGTCACGCGGATGAGGTCTTGGTCCGTCGCGCCGTCGTCGTCGCTAACCGTCAGGCGGAACCACAGCAAGGTCTGCCGGGTCACCGTCGGCGCGGTGAAGGTCGCAGTAGCGGTGGCGGCGCCGGTCAGGGTCACCGTCGGCCCGACCGTCTGGCTCCAAGCGTAGCTCGCGATGGTGCCGTCGGCATCCGACGAGTTGCTGCCCGACAGCGTCACCGCGGCGCCAGACATCACCGTCTGGTTCGCGCCGGCATCGGCATCCGGGGCTTGGTTCGCCGGCGCAGGATCGACGGTTACGCGCACGGTGTCGTCGTCCTTGACGCCATCGTCGTCGGTGACGGTCAGGCGGAAGGTCAGTACGGTCTCCTTGGTTACCGCGGGCGCCGTGAAACTGGCCGTGGCCGTAGCAGCGCCGGTCAGGGTCACCGTCGGCCCGCCGATCTGGGTCCACGCGTAGCCGGAGATCGTGCCGTCGGCATCGGACGAGCTCACGCCGGACAGGATGACGGAGTCCCCGGCGGTCACCGACAGGTCCGTGCCGGCGTCGGCTACAGGCGCCTGGTTGTCGCTGCTGGCCGGTCGAACAGTGACCAGGACGACGTCGGTGGCGGTTGCGGCGCGGTTGTCGGTCACGGTTAGACGGAACGTCAGCACCGTGTTCTGCGCCACCGTCGGCGCGGTGAAGGTCGGCTGCGCGATGTCGGCCGCCAGCGCGACGGTCGGCCCGGATCGCTGCGACCATGCGTAGCCGGAGATCGTCCCGTCCGGGTCGGACGAACCGGTCCCATCGAGAAACACCGTGTCGCCCGCCGTCACCGTCTGATCGTCGCCGGCATCGGCCATCGGCGGCTGGTTGTCGGCGCCCGGCACCACCGTGATGACCACGTCGTCGGCATCCGATGCGCCGTCGTCGTCGGTGACGGTCAGGCGGAAACTAAGCGCCGTGCTGGCGTCCACGTCCGGCGCGGTGAAAGTCGCGTTCACGGAGGTCGCGTCGGCCAGGGCCACCCGCGTGCCCGCGGTCTGGGTCCAGGCGTAGCGGGCGATCTGCCCGTCGGGGTCCGTGGATCCGGCGCCGATCAGCGTCACCGTCTCGCCGGAAGTCACTTCTTGGTCCTCGCTGGCATCCGCCACCGGCGGCATTTTGGGGGGCGCCGGCGCCACCGTGATGCTCACGTCGTCCGTGGCTGACGCGTCGTCATCGTCGGTGACGGTCAGTCGGAAGGTCAGCACTGTGTCTTGGGTCACCGTCGGCGCGGTGAAGCTCGCCGACTCGGTAGCCGCTCCGGTCACCGTCACGGTCGGCCCCGCGGTCTGCGCCCAGGCGTAGCTCGCGATGGAACCGTCGATGTCCGCCGACGAGGCGCCGGACAACGCCACCGCGTCGCCCGAGAACACCGTCTGGTCCGCGCCGGCATCGGCCGTCGGGGCTTGATTCGCCGGTGCTGGCTCGACAGTCACCCGCACGATGTCGTCGTCCGTGGCACCGTCGTCGTCGGTCACCGTCAGGCGGAATGCCAGTACCGTGGCCTGCGTCACCGCCGGCGCCGTGAACATCGCGGTCGCCGTGTTCGCGCCGCTAAGCGACACGGTCGGGCCGCTGCTCTGGGCCCATGCGTAGCTGGCGATGGTGCCATCGGCATCCGACGAGTTCTGCCCGAGCAGAGTCACCTGGTCGCCGACGGTCGCGGTCTGGTCCAAGCCAGCGTCGGCGGTCGGGGCCTGGTTCTCGGCATCGGCCGGGCGCACCGTGACCAGAACGATGTCCGTGGCGGTGCCGCCGCGGTTGTCGGTGACTTGCAGGCGGAAGGTCAGCACCGTGTTCTGGGTCACCGCCGGCGCCGTGAAGCTCGCGTAGGCGGCGTCGGCGTTGGCCAGGGCTACCGTGGGCCCGGAGCGCTGCGACCACGCGTAGCTCGAAATCACGCCGTCCGCATCCGACGACTGCGTCCCGTCGAGGGTCACCGAGTCGCCAGCCGTAACGGTCTGATCGTCTCCGGCATCCGCTACCGGTGCTTGGTTCGGCGGCGCCGGCGCCACCGTCACGGTCACGTCGTCGCTGGCGGACTCGCCGTCGTCGTCCGTCACGGTCAAGCGGAAGGCGAGCGCCGTGTCCTCGGTCACCGCGGGCGCCGTGAAGCTCGCCGACGCGGTGGCCGCACCGGTCAGCTGCACCGAGGGTCCAGCGGTCTGGGTCCAGGCGTATCTCGCGATCGATCCATCGATGTCCGCCGAGGACGCCCCGGAGAGCGCTACGTCGTCGCCCGAGAAGACGTTCATGTCGAAACCGGCGTCGGCGACGGGCGGCTGGTTCGGCGCTGGCGGATCGACGGTCACGCGCATGATGTCGTCGTCCGTTGCGCCATCGTCGTCGGTGACGGTCAGCCGGAACCAAAGCCGCGTCTCCCGCGTCACGGTCGGCGCGGTGAAGGTTGCGGTCGCCTGGTCCGCCCCCTTCAACGCCAACCTTGGGCCGACGGTCTGGACCCACGCATAGTTGGCGATGGTGCCGTCGGGGTCCGTCGATGCCGTTCCGGAGAGTTCCACCCGGTCGCCCGAGTTCACCGACAGGCTTGGTCCGGCGTCGGCCTGCGGGGCTTGGTTCGGGTCGGGGGCACGCACGAGAATGCGCACGGTATCAGTGCCGGTGGCGCCGTCGTCGTCTTCGACGGTCAGGCGGATCGTCAGCGTCGAATCCTCCGCAACGCTCGGCGCCGTGAAGCTGGCGTGCGCGGTGTCGGCGTAGTTCAGCGTCGCTGCTGGCCCTGCCGTCTGGGTCCATGAATAGCCGCCGATCAGGCCATCGGGATCCCACGAGTTGGCCCCGAACAGCAGCACTTCGTCGCCGGATGTCACGCTCTGGTCGTCGCCCGCGTCAGCGACCGGCTGCTGGTTGTTGCGCGGCCGCACAGTCACGGCCACCGCATCGTCGTCCGCGGCGCCAGCGTCGTCGGTGACCCTAAGGCGGAAGGTCAACACGGTGTCCTTGGCGACGGCTGGGGCGGTGAAGGTCGCATTCGCAGTGCCCGCGCCGCTGAGCGCTACGGACGGCCCGGAGGTCTGCGCCCATGCGTACGTCGAGATCACGCCGTCCGAGTCCGAAGAGCCGATGCCGGAGAGCAGCACCTCATCGCCCGCGGTGGCGGTTTGGTCCGCGCCGGCACTCGCTACCGGCGGCTGGTTGTCGGCGAGCGGCCGCACGGTCACATCTACGACATCGCTGCCGGTCGCGTTCTGATCGTCGGCGACCGTCAGGCGGAAGCTGAGGACGGCGTCCTGGGTCACGGTGGGCGCCGTGAAGCTCGGCGAAGCGGAGGCGGCGCCTTGCAGCGTCACCGTCGGCCCCGCGGTCTGGGTCCAGGCGTAGCTCGCGATGCTGCCGTCCGGGTCCATGGATGCGCCCCCCGAGAGCACCACGTCGGTGCCGGAAAACACGATCCGGTCGAAACCGGCGTCCGCCGTCGGTGCGCTGTTGACTGCCGCCGTGAACGCGAACTCGACGGAATACCGGTCGAGCCGCGAGTTGCCGGTAGAGTCCAGATGGGCCACTTGGCCGTACACCGCTTGGTCGCGCACCGCATCGATTGTGCGGGTTTCGGATCCTTGGAGGGCATCGGCGGAAGCCGCTGGCGTCGTCTCGTCGCCGGCGTAGACCGTCAGCGCCAGCCGGTCCAGATCGCGGGCGTTGAAGTCGATGTCGAGCGTGCCGTTGCCGGGTGGCCGCACGGCGAACCAGTCCACGTCCTCCGCCCACTCCATGCGTCCCGACCGCACGGCGGCGACGTTGTCCTCGAAGGCCAGCATCTTCGCCTTGTCGCGGGCGTTCGGGTAATCGTCGCCGACGAGGTCCTGGTTGTTGGTGGACGCGCAGACTTGGGCCGTCTCGGCGGACAGCAGCCCGTCTTTCACCGCCTGCACGTACATGCAATAGCGGGTGTTCGGCTGCAAGCCGGTCACCGTCGCAAGGGTGTCGCGACCGGCCTGCACGACGCCGGTCCACTGCCAGTCCGATGGTCCGTAGGTGACGAGGTAGGTCGTGTCGGCGGTGGCGTCGGCTGCAGCCTTCCACGCGACGGGGATCGCCCAGGCGGAGATCGGCACGGCGATGGTCAGGGTGGTAGGCGCCGCCGGCGCTTGCGCCCGAGCGCGGGTGCGCCCGCAGGCCTCGTTGCTCCACGCTTCGGCGTTGCCGAGCACCGCCCGCAGCCGGTAGCAGTGCGCCGCGTCGTCGCCCAGCGAACCGTCGATGAACTCCGCGCCGCGGACGGTGCTGACATACGTGCCGTCGCGATGCACTTCGTACGATGCGCCGGTGGCGACATTCCAGGTGAGTTTCAACTTGCCGAACTCGGTCGGCTGCTCGACGGCGAGCGTCGGCGGTGCCGGCAGGGCCGGATCGGTTGCGTCGGGCGCCTTCCGGCAGACGACCGGGCGCAGGGCGTTCGTTTTCCGTGCGATCGTATGCGACGGGTTGCGCGTCAGCGACGAGGTCAGCGCCAACGCGGCGTCCACGACGCCCGCATAGCCCCACTGCGACGACACGTTCCACTGGCAGCCGGTCACGTCCTGCACTGGCGCGACATCGGCGCCGTACGTCATCCCGGCGGTCAGCGTCATCCCGAAGCTGGAGTCCGGGCTGGACAGCGTGGTTCGGGCGAATCGCACTTGCGGGCTGATCACGACGCCGGCGCTGTGCGTCGCCATCGCCGTGCTGGTCGCGACATGGAACTCGGATTCGATCGCCTCGAAGGTCTCCTCGAACGAGAAGCCGCGCCCGCGGTCGTAGCGGAGGGTGACGATCATGCGCTGCTCGTGCCGAAGGCGGAACTCGAGTCCGCCCGCCGTCTGCGCGCGCGGCTCGAAAGCGACCGAGAGCACAGGTTCCAGCAGGATCCCCCAGCCGACCGCCAGCTGCCCCAGCGACGCGGATGCGGCGCCGAGCGTGTCGCCGCTCTTCGCGCCCGCGATGCTGTTGTTCGACGCCACGCCGGCCTCGACCACCGTCTGGATGAAGATCTCGGACAGCGTGCCGTCGTAGCGGAGCCTAGCGTTGACGGCGCCGTTGGCGCAGATGGTGCCGTTGGTGGTGCTCTTGTCCGCCCACGCATGGGAGAAGCCCTTCTGCAGGAACGCCTTGTTGCCGAGGCACGTGGCGGCTGGCGGCGGCGCGATGCCGGGCGGGAGCGGCGGCGGGTTCCCGACCCGTTTCGATATGTCGATCGTGCCGGTCTTGACGACATCATCGAGCGTGGCCGGCGTGCCCAGGATGCGCACCGGTCCGTCGCTCGGCGTCGAGACGCCGGTGACGCGAACGATGATGGGATTGCGCACACTCGCCTGCGGGTCCGCGGTGGGCACCAGCACGACGCCGGCGCGGATGTTCGATGCGGCGGTACCGTTCGCCAGCAGCAGGGTGCCGCTCTCGGCGTTGTACGAGATCACGGCGTCGCGCTGCGCCGCGGTGAGCACGACGACATCGTCCTCCAGAGCAAGCTGGTCGGTGGAGATGAAGGCGGCGGTGACCGTCTGGTCCGCATCCACCGTCGCCTCGCACTCCGGCGCATCGGCGGCGGGCTTGCAGCCGAACCAGTCGCCCAAGCGCCAGCCCGACTCGCCACGGGCGCGCAGAGTCAGCTTGCTGCCCTGATCGAACGTAGCTCGGCATCTATTGGCGGCAGAGCAGGTGAGCGCCGACTCGTGGCCGACGATGGTGACCACGCCCTCGCCGAAGGTCTCGATGACCAGCGTGAAGCGCGCTGCGACGACGTTGACCGTGCGGGTCGCGGTGCCCTTGTTCCCCGCCGCATCGGTCGCCGAGTAGGTCAGCGCATAGCTGCCGACGCGACTCGTATCGACCGTGCCTTCCACTTCGACAGTCACCGTGCCGTCCACGTCGTCGACCGCCGCCGCGCCGGGATCGACGAACGCTTGGCCGACCACGAGACGCATGCTGGCTTCGCCCTTCAGCGTCACCTTGGGCGGCGTCTGGTCCGACTGGGCGAGGGCCGCAACGCCGCCGAAGGCCATGCCGGCGATCAGTGCCAATCCAGCCAGAGCCGGCAGGAAGGATCGCCCATTGAGCCGTCGCACCACGCCGCCGGCGTCTCCCCTTCGCCATGCGCCACGCTTCTGGCACACGTTCGTTCTCTGCAGGACTTCCACGCACCTCCCCCCGGTCAGGATGCAAATTGAACTCTAAACCGACACGGACTAGACATGCAAAGGCCGCGCACCGCGCCGCGGATGGCGGGCGACTTGATGGGCCGGGGCACGGCGGTCGTTCCGTTCAGTTCTGGTTCAGGTTCCGTGGCTAGGTTTGCGCCGACTCGGCGGAACGGCCGGGTGCTTCGACCCGAAACCGGGCGGCAACGCCCGCCAAAGGGACAAGAGGATTCGCGAAAAGGCCAGTTCTTGCAGTGGGTTGCGTCTGTCAAGGCCACTTTGGCACGGAAGTCGCAAGGCATGGGCAACACCGAGCGTCGACGGTCGCCGCGATGGCCCTGGCGACGGCGACGCAACGACGCAACAAGGAGACATTGCTGATGGCGCAACTTCACTACGCCAACCTGACTGACCACCGCCCGGACGTCCTGATGGGGCTGGTGTTCCACGGACTCAAAATCTTCTATGGGTTCCTCAAGCGGACGAAGGACTATCTCGAAGGGGAGGAGGCCGTGCTGCGGCTCGCTTGGGAACCGCAGCCGGACTCGTCCGGCGAACGGGTTCTGCTGAAGGCGCCGCCGGACCGACCACTGGAGCCGGCATCCACCTTTCGCGCCTTCCTGGACGAGAGCACGCGATACGTCTACGAATTGGATGCCCCGGATGCCGGGTCGGCGCCCAGGAACGGTTCGGTCCGCCGGAGTGGAGGCAACGGGGGCGGGCTAAGATTCGATGGGGCGCGGCGCATAGCGGTGCTGGACAGAGACGCCGAACGCAATCTGCTGCAGCTCGAGCGCGAACCAGAGCGGCTGGAACTGGCCATCCGGCCCAATACCTGGCCGCTGGCCTGCCAGATTAGGTCCATTCGCCGCCTTCAGGATGCCCCTTCGGAAGCGCATCGGCCGCTCCTCAAACTCTTCGAGGGCAGCGGCCATGCGGACTGGCCGGACTTTTCCCCACCGCCGATGGCCGAGGCAGACTGGCTGCTCTTGAGCGATGCGTCGCGCCCGGGCACGCACGACGAGCAGCGCCGCTTCGTCGCCGCGGCACTGGCGACGCCGGACTTCGCTCTGCTCGAAGGCCCGCCCGGATCCGGCAAGACCACCGCGATCTGCGAACTGGCCCTGCAGATGGCCAAGCGCGGCAAACGGGTGTTGCTGTGCGCGTCGACGCATGTCGCCGTGGACAACGTGTTGGAAAGGCTGACGGCGGACACCTGCCCACATCGAGAACTGGTCACGCCCGTGCGCGTCGGCGATGAGCAGCGCGTCTCGGAGCGTGCTCGCGACCATGTGCTGGGTCGTCTTGTCCGAACCGAACGCAAGCGGTTGCTCAGCGAGTACCGGAAGCGGCGCACGCTCACACCAGCGCAGCAGAGTTTGTTCGAGTCGCTCAAGAGTGGCGGGTCCATGGTCGAGCGCGTTTTTCTCGAAACCGCCAATCTGGTGTGCGGCACCACCATCGGCATCCTCCAGCACCCGGACATCAAGCGCCATGACGCGGGCGTCCGGCCGATGTTCGACATGCTGATCCTGGACGAGGCGTCCAAAACCACGTTCCAGGAGTTTCTCGTGCCTGCGCTGCTGGCCAAGCGCTGGGTGATCGTCGGGGACCCGAAGCAGCTCTCGCCATACGTCGATGACGAGGCCATGGCGGCCAACGTCGGTGCCTGCTTGCCGGAAGAAAGCGCCAGAAACGCCTGCATCGACGCGTTCATGGCTGGCCATGTGCGCCCACGCCAACGCCGTTCGGCCGTGGTTGTCGTATCCGACGCCGCGGCTGGGCGGGCGTATCGTGTCCAGTGCGAGGCCCGTGGCGTGTCTTTGGCCGAGGCCGCCGCGGATGCGGACCTTGCTACCGCCGAAGTCGTCATCGGCACCGGCCGGACGCTTGCCGGGAACGCGTCGCGCTTGCCGCTGGACATCGGCACGGTGCGCGCAGGCGCCGAACTCGATGCCGTGCATCGACAGGCTGCTGCTTGGCTGCGGCTGAGCGAACGCCAAGGAGACCAGCCGGACTGGGGAACCGAACTCGGTTGGCGTCTTGCGAGCGCATTCGACCTGCGGCTTGCGGCATCGCATGCGTCCGACGAGTCCAGCCGAAACGGCCATGGGCCGGTGATTGCCGGCGGGGCGGCCGCACGGCTGAGCCGGGAAATCGAGGCGCTGATGCCGGCCGAGAACGCAGAAGACGTCCGCCGGCAGATCGACAACGTGCGGCGGGTCGCGCTGCCTTCCATCCTTGAATCCCTGCGCTGCGGATTCGAGCGTGGCCCCCGGCAGCACAACGGCACCGCTCTGACCGACGGCCTGCCGGCGCCCGCACTCGCGCTCAGAAGAGTGCTGCTCAGCACCCAGCACCGGATGCATCCGGCGATCGCCGACTTCTCCCACCGTCAGATCTATGGCGGCGAAGCACTGCGTTCACCGTCGGAAATGGTGAAGCAGCGGCATTGGGAATACTCGGATCACCACGCGCTTTGGCGGCATGTCAAAGCGCGCGCCGATGGCCGTACCAACAGCAACGCGTCGGAAGCTCAAGCGGTCGTCGCCGAGTTGAAGAGGTTCGCAGACTGGGCGGCGGCGCATCCGCGGTCCGATGGCGGGCCTTGGGAGGCCGCCGTGCTGTCCTTCTACCGCGGCCAGGAGTTGGAGATGCGAAAACGGCTGCGCGCCTGGACGAAGCAGCGGAACGCCACGCGCCACTTCCGACGCCGCCAGCTGGTGATCGAGCTCTGCACGGTGGATGGCTTCCAGGGGCACGAAGCGGACATCGTGCTGATCACCTTCGCCAAGCCCCACCCGACGCCATTCCTGGAATGCCCGAACCGCCTCAACGTCGCCCTCACCCGCGCCCGCTACCTGCGCGTGATCGTCGGCGACCGGCATGGCCTGAAGCGCGGCCGTGGGCTGCTGCGGGCACTTGCCGAGGACGAACCTTGGGATGCGACCATCGAGGAGACGCAATGATGAATGCCTTGATTCTGGAGAGAGAGTTGAAGATCTGGACCGGCCGAGTCGTCGGCACGGTGGCCACCGCCTGCCACCGGGAGGATCTGCTCCCGGTGCTTCTGCGCGCTGGGGACGAAGGCTCGACGAGCGCCGAGGACGTGGCGGAGCATCTCTTCTTCAGCCGCGACGGACGCAAGCGTCTCGCGGAGCGACTGCTCGTGATCGCGGAGCGGTTGGACCTCATGGAGCGGAGGAGCGCCGAATACGTGCTCACCGAAGCCGGCCAGATCGCAGCGCGGAGCGAGCGCGTGTTCGTCCCCCGCGACGGCGCTTGGACCATCTGGGCCACGAGCGATCCGGTTCTGCCATCGCCGATCCTGCGGATCGACCCCTGGCAGGACGGCTCGGCATTCGAGGAAGTCCGCAAGAATGGGGAGAAGAAGCCGGGCCGAGAGTTCGCGACGCTACCTGGTTTTCTCAGCGCGGATCGCAAGCCGAAGCTCGCAGCCGCAACTGGTTCCGACGTTCGCATTGATCGGCTTGAGAAGAAGGTGGCGCCCGCTCACGACGAAGGCGACCAGTTGCGCCTACGCTGGAATGTCACCGAGGCGACGCTGGGACTGACCGGACGCCTGAACGGCAAGCGCGTCGATGCAGACCTCGATCCGCCTCCGATCAGCGGGGATGACGTCTGGCGCGCGCTCCTCGAAGGCGAAGGCTTGTGGCGACGCTGGGACCGCGACAGGCAAGCGTTGCGCACCGCCTACGCGGACACGCGAGACCTGGAACGGCGCGCCATGGCTCGCGATCTGGCCCTCGTGGCACCCGGCGTCCCCGACTGCGGCCGGTTCGAACGGACCGAGGTCAAGGCCGTGCCCCTGCTGCCAGCCTCCGTCGAGGACGCGGCTCTTTGGGCCCGCTGGCGACTCGCCGCGAGCGTCGACCGGTACGCCACCGGGGACCGCTTCGAGACTTGGCGCGAGCAAGCCGCGGCGCCCTTCGACGAGTTCGACGTGCAGCTTCCGAGCCGTGCCGCGCTTTGCGAAGCGCTGGCCGGAGATGACCTGCCGCGAAGCATCAACCCTTGGCACCTGCGTGCCGCTGAAGACTGGAGACTGTGATGGACGCCGTTCCCAACCACTGGATTGCCGAGCACTCGCACTGCATCGACCAGCGCGATTTCGAGATGCCGCCCGCCTGGGCCAGCCGGACGCCGGTCGCCGCGCCGCCGGACCCGGAACTCGGCGACCGCGTCCACCGGTCCGGGCGCGGCCGAGCCGTCGCCCGGCGCCTCGCCGACCTGATCGGCAGCGCCAACCGCATGGCGGTGGTGAGCAGCTTCCTGCTCGCCGACGACGACATCGAGCGGGCCATGCTCGAAGCCGCGCAGCGCGGCGTTCGCGTCTATCTCCTGTTGGCCTCGGAAGCGCGCCTCGGCGAAGAGCCGGGCGATGGCGAGTTCGACCAGCGCGTTCATGCCGAGCACAAAGCTCTGCTGCGACGTCTGGCGGGGAGGATCCTCATCCGTTCCGCGCCGCACTTCCATGCCAAGTACGTGCTGGTCGATCCGTTCGATGCACCTGCCGGCGTGCTGCTGACGGCGAATCTCACCCGCGAGGCCCTGGAGCGCAACGAGGAACTGGCCGTGCAGCTCGACGCCGAGCAAGTCCGCGCCGCGGCTGAGCTCAGCCGGTGGGCCATGTGGGAGGAAGCCGAGCACGAGATGCTCGATGGCCAGATGTTCCGCAGGGCGGCGCCGCTCGATTGCGTTGCCCATCCGGACCCCGTGCCGCGCCTCCCCGCGACCACGGGCCAGGCAGCCCAGTTGGCGGATGCGGCGCGGGACCTGATCGAAAGTGCGCGGCAGGAAATCCTCGTTGCCAGCTTCGGTTGGGCGCCGGAGCATCCGGTAGTGGAGTACCTGTGCAAGCGCGTGCGCGACGGCCTGAAGGCGGTGGTTCTGGCCCGGATGCGGCCTCGGGCGATGCCCGCGCTGCTCGCCCTTGCCGAAGCGGGGGCGGAGGTCCTGGGCTTCAAGTGGCTACACGCCAAAGCGCTGTGGGCGGACTCCGGGAAGGCGCTCGTCATGTCCGCTAACTTGGAATCCCATGGGCTGGACCAAGGGTTCGAGCTTGGCGTCCCCCTAGGCAGTCCTGGCGCCGGGGAAGTACGTACGCGGCTGCTGCAATGGGCGGCCCATGCCCGATTCGAACTGCTGCCTCGTCCGATCTTGGGCAAGCTGCACGGCGAAACCAGGGTCTGGGAATCGGGGCAGTTCGTCGACCTGAACGTCGAGCCGCTGGCGCGCATCGACTTGCGCACCCGAAACGCGAAGTCGGCCGACGACCTTGCCTTGACGCCCGACCTTCCGAAAGCGGATGGCTTCAAGCATCCGGCCCACGAGTTGGCCTGCCATTGGCAGGTGCGCGCGCCAACTCTCCACCGCAGGGCCAAGGAGGTGCTGCGGCCGGCGGATGCCCGGCGCGAGAGGGGCGCGAAGCCGGAGAGCTTCCGGCCGCCGCTCTTCAAGGAACCCGGTGGTCGCTTGGTGGTCGCGATTCGATCGCCCGCGGAACTCGGCGAAGCGAAGCAGACGGCGCAGGAGGCCGGTGCCGCGGCCATCGTCGTCGATCGGCGCGGTACCAAGTGATGGACCGCGCCAGCAGCGACACCTTGGTCTGCTGGCACTCCGAGCGCGCTGGCTTTGATGTGCTCGGCCATGCCCTCAAGTCGCTGGCGAGACGCCACGTCGAGATCGGCATGGTCATCTATGTTGTGCGTGCGGGCCATGAGCCGACCTTGCCGTTGGATATGGGCCTTGCGGTGGAGATGCTGCCGCTTGAGTTCGCGGATCCGACGTGTCACGACGAACTCTACCGGGCCGTGCGCGACGGCGTGGTGCCGCGCCTCAAGGGCATTGAGGGGCTGCATGTGAATACGTCGCCGGGGACGCCAGCCATGCATTCGGTGTGGATCGTCCTGCATGCTGGCGGCGCTTTGCCGCCCGGAACCAGGTTGTGGTCGTCCCAGTTCAACCCGGACACCAGGCGCCATCGCATCGACCCCGTAGCATTCCCGATCACTACCTATCTCGGCGAAGTGCGCGCGCTGCAGCATCGCGACCCGGAGCTCGCGGTGTACGAGCCGAATTCGCGCTCGCCCGTCCGGCTCGCCGCCTTGGAACGTCTCGCCCGTTACGCGCAAGTGCCGGGTGCGCCGCTGCTCCTGCTCGGCGAACGAGGCACCGGCAAGACGCGGACGGTGGAAACACTGGTTGCCACGCTGAAGGACCGGCGCCGAGTAGTAACGCTCGCCTGCGGCGGTTTGGACTCCGCGCTGGCGGACAGTCTGCTGTTTGGCCACCAGAAGGGGGCGTTCACGGGGGCGGCGACCTCCCGCGCTGGCCTCTTGGCCGAGGCCGACGGCGGAATACTCTTCCTTGATGAAGTCCAAGACCTGCCGAAAGTGGCGCAGCGCCGGTTGGTGCGTGTGTTCCAAGACCATCGTCGGCGCTTCCGGCCATTGGGCAGCGACCAGGAGGAATCCGCCGACGCAGAGTTGGTGTGCGCGTCCAATCTCCCCGCCGAGAAGCTCGCGGAACGCCTCGATCCGGACCTATACGACCGGTTGAGCCATCTCGTCGTCACCATTCCAGCGCTGCGCGACTGCCGGGAGGACATCGAGGCCGACTGGCAGCGCGTGTGGCGCGAGGTCCGCCGCGATGAGCGCTTCCCCACGCAAGCGCCATGGAACGACGAGCTCGGCAGGGCGCTGGCGCACGACAGGTTGCCGGGCAACCTGCGCGACTTGCAGCACCTCGCGGTTCTGCTCATGGCTTGGCGGGCGACCCAACCGGATCGGGCCATCTCCCGCGCGCTCAAGGAGTGGCTGGCTCAGCGCGCTCTCGCCGACCCGGAGGCCGGCTTCGGTGCCGGCACCCGCGAAGAACGGATCGACTGGTTCAAAGCGCGCTTGGCGCATTGGGCGAAGAGCCAGTATCGGACTTGGACGATTGCCGCCGATTTCCTGCAATGCAACGAGAAGACGCTGCGCGACGACGCCCGACGCCTACCGGCGGATTCTGTAGAGTGCCGCGGCGAGAGCTAGGAACACGGCGATACCGAGCAGCGTCATCGACGCCATAGAGAACGCCGACGCATCGGCATCGAGCGAGGCCGGATCGGCAGCACGGACGCCGCGAAGGGCCTGACGAGCGCATGCCCTAGGTGCGGCTCCGCCTCCAAGACCAGCGGCCGCGACCCGGTTGTCCGCCATGCGCTGTAAACCGCGGAATGATCGCGAGATAGCCGCTGGCAGGTCGAATACCTGCGGCAGTTGACCCGCTGCGAGGTCGCCTCGTGTACTGTCGCCGCGCCTGCCGGCGCGTCGAGGTACCGCGCTTGCCGGCCCAACTAGGCCTATTCTTCCGATGTCGCGTCCGTAATGGCGGCGATCACTCGTTCCATGCGGTTCTGCGCGTGTCGCGGGTTGCCGTTGTTCAAAGCGTCCATAGCACGGCGGCAATGGGCGAGAGCTTTGTTGATCGGTTCCGCTTCCGCCGTTCCCCGCGCTTCCTTTGCGGCGCGGCGCAGGACTCGGCACGTGCGCGGGATCACCTCCATCATGCTTCGCGCGCTGGAGTCAATCCCGCTTGCGAGTTCGGCGGCTTCGAGCAGCTGCTCGCGAACGTCGGCTGCGGCCGACAGCCCCACCAACAGCAGCGCCGCTACGGCAAGTCTGATCACCTGTTTCATGATGTCCTCGTGTCTTCAAATGGTGTTCGGCTCCGGGCGAGCCTCGCAGCCATCGGCAGCAACCGCCTCGACATCGCACGCGAATAGGCGCCCGTCGGGCACTCGTGGAATGCCCTGCGTGGTTCCGCTTGTTGCGCTTGAGGATGCAGTAGGCGTTTGCACCGCAGGTGGTGCCTGCGGTCGTCTCGGCAAGCTGATTGGCCTCGTGCGGCCATCCAACCGTTGCTCCGTCTCCGCGTGATTCGCGAGCCGCCCATCAAGACTAACACGCAGCTAGCGCAAAGCGGATACCGGAGACTTGTTAAAACGGCGCGCCGCCGTTGTCCGCGGCAAGACGTGGCGCGATCGCGTCGCGCAGCGACGCGCCTAGCCCTTGCGGCCGGTTCGATAAAGCGCTATTGCGAGCGCTAGGAAGACAGCGATGCCGAGCAGCGTCGCCAGTGGCACCGGGAGCGCGAACGGCAGAGCCAGCACGTCGGGCTTGCTGGTCAGCACGATCGGGATGGCCATGAGAATGCCTATCAGCGCCTCGCCCGTGATCAAGCCGGCGGCGAACAGCATGCCCGTGCGACCGCGTTCGGCGATGCTTTTGCCGCCGCCGGTGAAGTGCGCGAGCACGCCACCGATGGCGATGGGCACGGCCAATTCCAGCGGCAGATAGATGCCGACCGCCACGGCGAGGACGGGTGCCCGCCAGGTGCTGCCGCTGCGTTTCAGCCATTCGTCGATGGCGATGATCGTCGCGCCGATGCCGGCGCCGATGGCCACCATCGGCCACGGCAGGCCACCACCGAAGACCCCTTGCGCGACGGAGGCCATGAGCGTCGCTTGGGGTGCCGGCAAGGGGTTCGGATGCGCCTCCGTCGGCACGCCGATGCCGTAGGCCCTGAGCAAGAGGTTCAGGATCGGCGCCATCAAGAGCACCGCCGAGAGGACGCCGATGCCCTGCATCACCTGCTGCCGCCACGGCGTCGCGCCGACGATGTAGCCAGCCTTGAGGTCCTGCATGTTGTCGCCGGCGATGGCCGCGGCGCAGCAGATGACGGCGCCGACCATGATCGCTGCCACCGGGCCCGTCTCCGCGCTCGCGCCGAGCAGCCAGAGCAACAGCAGGGCGGCGAACAGGATCGTCGCGATGGTGATGCCGGAGACGGGGTTGTTCGAGGAACCGACCAGGCCGGACATGTACCCGGCCACCGCCGAGAACAGGAATCCGGCCACCACCATCACCAGCGTCATCGCCAGCGCAACGCCCAGCGAATCGACTATCAGCGCATAGAGCGCGAAGATCGGCACCACGAAGAGCGCGACGCCGCCGAGCACGAAGGGCATCGGCGTGTCGCGCTCCGTGTGTTCGACAGAGGTGGCAGTGGCACCCGCGCGGTAGTGGGCGAGTCCGCTCTTCACCCCCGACAGGATCGACGAGCGCATGGATACGAGCGCCCAGATGCCGCCGACCAGCATCGCGCCGACGCCGAGATAGCGGATCTTCAAGGTCCAGATCGCGAACGCGAGATCCACTGCGCCGGCGTCCGCACTCGCCGCCAGATTCGGATCGCCGGCGAGGAAGAACGTGCTGTAGATGGGGATCGCGACGTACCAGGAGATGACGCCCCCAGCCAACACGAGCACGGCGATGTTGAGCCCCACGATGTAGCCGACGCTGAGCAGCGCCGGCGACAGGTTCGCGCCGGCGTAGGCGATGGTGCTCTTGCCGAGGTACGTGGCCGTCTGCGCGATGCCCTCCCATAGCTGCAAGCCGGTCTCCGCGAGTTTCGCGGCCGCGCCGAGCACGGCGGCCCAGGCGAGGTACGCGATGCAGGACGAGCCGCTTCCTTCCCGTTGCCGCTCGCCCACGCGCAGCACCTCGGCGGTTGCCGTCCCTTCGGGGTATGCGAGCTTCTCCTCGACGATCAGCGAGCGGCGCAGCGGAATCGTAAACAGCACTCCGAGCAGGCCGCCGAGGCCGGCGATGGCCGCGACCCAGAGGTTGTCGAAGACATCCCAATAGCCGAGCAGCACTAGTGCCGGGATGGTGAAGATGACACCCGCGGCAAGCGACTCGCCCGCGGAAGCCGCGGTCTGCACGATGTTGTTCTCGAGGATGTTCGAGCGGCGGAACAGGCTCAGCACGGCCATGGAGATGACCGCCGCGGGAATCGATGCGGACACCGTCAGCCCTGCGAACAGACCGAGATAGGCATTCGCCCCGGCGAGCACGATGGACAGGACGATGCCGAGGACGATGGCCTTGACGGTGAGCTGTGGCAGCGGGGCTGCGGCCATCCCTGACCTCGCGATGGCTGGCGATAGGCGGATCATCTACAAGTAGCCGGAGTCGCGCAACGGCATCGCCGCATCTGATCGCATCGCCATTCCGCTCGCTTGACGCGTGCCGTCGCCATCGCCACGATTCCTCGCCATGAGCGAGTGGTACCCCAAGCGTCGCTTCGGCGACCTGCCGGACGAGATGGCGCGCCGCTTTCCCGGTCGCGAGGCGCTGGTCTTCGAGGAGCAGCGCCTGACCTTCCTCGAACTCGAGGCCGAGATCGACCGCGCCGCCAAAGCGCTGATGGCGCTCGGCGTGCAGGCCGGCGATCACGTCTCGCTGTGGCTCAACAATCGCGCCGAGTGGCTCTACCTCATGTTCGCGCTCGCCAAGGTCGGCGCGGTGCAGGTGCCGGTGAACACGCGTTTCCGCACCAACGACTTGGAGTACGTGGTGCGCCAGTCCGACAGCGCCACGCTCATCACCCACGACGTGTCCGGGCCGATCGACTATCTGGCGATGGTGCGGGAGGTGGTCGACCTTCCCGCCGCCGGCGACACGGTGGCGGATGCCCGCTTCCCGGCACTGCGACGCGTCGTCATCATTGGCAACGGCGCGTACTCGGGCACGACATCCTGGGCTCGCGCCCTGGCGATGGCGGAAGGCGTCGCCGATGCCGAGCTGGCCGCGCGCGCCGAGGCCGTGGACCCGGACGCGCCCGTCTTCATGATGTACACGTCCGGCACCACCGGCTTCCCGAAAGGCGTGCTGCACTGCCACAACCTGATCCGCAATGTGGAGGAACGCGCCTTCCGCATGGCCATCACCGAGAACGACACCATCGTCAACTACCTGCCGCTGTTCCATGCCTTCGGCTATTCGGAAGCGGCGCTGATGTCCATGGTGACGGGCGCGAAACAGGTGCTCACGGAGACCTTCGATCCGCACGAGTCGCTGGACTTGGTGGAACGCGAGCGCGGCACCATCGTGCATGGCTTCGAGGCGCACTTGCAGGGCCTTTGCGATGCCCAGGAAGCGAAGCCCCGCGATGTATCGAGCCTGCGCACGGGCCTGTTCGCGGCTGGCATGCACAGCGCGACGCCGGTCGCCCGCCGCGGCGCGCGCGTTCTGAAGCCTCTCAAGGCGCTGTCTGCGTTCGGCATGACCGAGGTGTGGGTGGGCGCATGCCTATCTGCACTGGACGATGACGCCGTGCATCGGCTCGAGCGGTCCGGCTACCCTGCGCCCGGCTACGAGGTGAAAGTGGTGGACCCGGACACCGGCGCAACGCAGCCGGACGGCGTGCCCGGCGAACTGCGCGTGCGCGGCTATTGCCTGATGCTCGGCTACTACAAGAAGCCGAAGGAGACCGCCGAGTCCTACGACGAGGACGGCTGGTTCAAGACCGGCGACATGGCCGAGCGTCACGCCGATGGCCACATCCGCTTCCTCGGCCGCTTCAAGGACATGCTCAAGGTCGGTGGCGAGAATGTCGATCCGATGGAGGCGGAGGGGTTGCTGCTTCAGCACCCGGCGGTGCAGCAGGTGGCCGTGGTAGGGCTGCCGGACGCTCGCTTGGCGGAAGTGCCGGTCGCCTTCGTGGAGCGCAAGCCGGGGGCGACCGTGGATGCGGCCGAGGTGATCGCGTCGTGCCGGGGCAAGGTGGCGAGTTTCAAGATCCCGCGCCAAGTGGTCTTCATCGATGCCTTCCCCATGACCGCATCCGGCAAGATCCGCAAGGTCGAGCTTCGAGCCCAAGCCGAAAAGCTGTTCGGCGGATGATCGGTTTCGCCGTGCGGGCGGCGTTGCTCGCGGGCGTGGCCTTGGCGGCGACCGTCGCGGCAAGCGCCGACGATGCGCCGTGTGCGAATCCCGACTACCGCCACGGCATCTCCTACGTTCTGCCCCTGCGCTACGGCGCCGAGTTCCGGCACTTCGACTACGCCAACCCGGACGCGCCGAAGGGTGGCACCATCCGTCTCGCGCAGATGGGCACCTTCGACAGCTACAACGCCATCGTCGAAGTGGGCCGCATCGCTGCCGGCTACGGCGCGATGGGCAGCCTGGTCTACGACCGCCTGCTCGAAGACAGCATCGACGAGCCGGCCAGCGCCTACGCGCGTCTGGCGGAAGGGGTGGCGGTGGAGCGGGACTTCCGCTGGACCGCCTTCCGACTGCGCGGCGGCGCTCGCTGGCACGATGGCCAGCCAATCACCCGGCAGGATGTTCTGTTCACGTTCGCCGCCATCAGGGAGCACGGCTCGGTGGCGTTGCGCACGGCGCTGGCGGACCTCGACCGCGTATTCGCCTTCGGCGAGCGCGAGCTCTGCTTCGTCACCCGCGCCGGCGCCGAGCCGAATCCCATCCTGCCGTTCATCTACGGGCGCATCGCCATCCTGCCCGAGCACTACTGGACGACGCGGGACATCTCCAAGACCACCACCGATGCGCCGCCGGGCAGCGGCCCGTACCGCCTGCGCCGCGCCGATTTCGGGCGCAGCCTAGTGTTCGAGAGGGTCCGGGACTACTGGGGCGCCGACCTGCCGGTGAACAAGGGCCGCTACAACTTCGACGCGGTGAAGTTCGACTACTTCCGCGACGAGAACGTGATGCTGGAAGCGCAGAAGGGCGACGTGGTGGACGTGCGCGAAGAGTCGATCTCCAAGAACTGGGCCACGCAGTACGACTTCCCCGCCGTTCGCCGCGGCCTCTTCAAGGCCGAGCTGCGCTCCGTGACCCGCATCTGGGGGCTGTGGTGGCCGGTGTTCTGGAACCTCGATCACGAGCGCTTCCGCGACATCCGCGTGCGCGAGGCGCTCTGGCTGCTGCGCGACTTCGACTACATCAACCGCGTCTACTTCTACGGCTTCTACGACCACGGCGTGAGCTTCTTCCAGAACTCGTCGATGGCGCACAGCGACAAGCCCTCGGCCGGGGAGCTGGCGCTCTTGGAACCTTGGCGCGGGATGGTGCCGGAGCGCGTCTTCAGCGAGCCGTTCCGGCAGCCGCCGAGCGACGGCTACGGCTTCGGCCGCCACCGCATCCGCCGGGCGCTGGAACTGTTCGCCGCCGCCGGCTGGCGGGTGGAAGACGGCGTCATGGTCAGCGAGGAAACCGGCGAGGCGTTCACCATCGACTTCGTGTTCGTCTCGCCCTTCGGCATCCGCTCGAACATGCCGTTCATGGCGCAGCTCAACCGCTTGGGCATCGCCACCACGGCGCGCGCCCCGGAGGTCTCCAACTGGCTCTACCGCAGCCGCACCGGCTCGTTCGACGGCAACGGCCAGAACTACGACCCGAGCCCGATGCCGGGCTTGCAGCTGCGCAACCGCTTCGGCAGCGCCAGCGCCCACGTCGACTACGGGCAGAACTGGCCGGGCATCGAGAACCCGGTCGTGGACGCGCTGATCGAAGCGGTGAACCGGGCGAGAACGGCGGAGGAGCTCTACGCCGCCACCAGAGCATTGGACAGGGTGCTGCTGTGGAACTTCTACTTCATCCCCGGCCCCTCGGCCCCGGGCCTGCGCCTCGCCTACTGGGACCGCTTCGGCGAAGTCGGCAGCGACGGACTGTCGCATGTGCCGTATGTGGACGCCTGGTGGTGGGACGAGAGGAAAGCCGCTCGCGTGGCGGCGGGAATGGCGGCGCTGGAGAACTGACCAGCCTCGCACCTGCGTGTTGCGCTAGGGCCGGGGTGCATCCTCGCGGGGGTGCAGAGATGCGGGGGCAGAGAGCTTGGATTCTGCTTGCGTTGACACCCCGGGCTGTCGGGAACCAGATACATGTGAGACCGCCGGGTCAGCGATGACCGGAAGCTTGCCTACGGTCATCGCCCACCTCTTCGCTGCGGGGGGCCTGCCGGGTCACCCGAAGGGCCGGAGCGAAGCGGAGGAGCCGCGCCAGCGGCTTGACGCGGCAGGCCCCGCAGCGTTCGGCGGACGCGGTTCGCCGGCGGGCCGGGGCGGTTGCGCCGCGCGTGCCCGGCGCGCGGGTTCGGGGCAGCCTTGCTGCTGCAACGACCAAGGAGCCCGAACCATGAACATCGAGTCCATGCGCGCCAAATCCTACCGCAGCTTCGCGGTGGACGAGGCGACCCCGCCCGAGGCGCTGGAACGCCTGCGCCGGCTGGAGACCTGCGACGAGCTGCGCGCCGAGGGCTGCTCGGAGGCCGCCGCGCTGCGCGCGGTCGGCTGGTCGCGGCCGACGTACTTCCGCTGGAAGGCGCGCCACCGGAAGAACGGCCTGCGCGGCCTGGCGGCGAAGTCGCGGGCGCCGCGCCGCGCGCGCTCGGCGCGGTGGACGCGCGAGGACGAGGAGGCCGTGTGGGACATGCGCCGGCGGCACCCCTTCATGGGCCGGTAAGCCGATCCGCGTCCTGCTCGCCCGCGAGGGCAGGACGCTGGGCGCCTCGACGGTCGGGCGCATCCTCGCCAAGGGCGCGCGGCTCGGCCGCGTGCGGCCCTGCGCGTTCTGCCGCGGCCGAAGCGCCGCCGCGACTTCGCCGACTCGTGGGCGCGGCGCTGGCGGTACGGCGAGCGCGCCGAGCGCCCCGGCGAGCTGGTGCAACGCGCTTCAGCGCGCATCGACCCACATGAGCGTCTCCCGCGACGGCAGGACCCTCAAGGAGTTCGCGAACCGGAGGTTCGCCGGCGGTACTGCCCGATCTCCAAGCACATGGTCGCCCGCGTCTACTCCCGCGCCCGAAGGGCGCGCCGACACCCGCCGGGAACGCCGCCCGCTTCCTCCGCGCCGTCCTCGCCGACATGCCGTTCGCCGTGTCCTCCGCCCGACGCACTGCCCGCAGTGCGCGTCGAGGGCGGCAGCGAGTTCATGGCCGACTTCGAGGACGCCTGCGAGAAGGCCGCCGTGCCCCTCAAGGTCCTGCCCCCGCGCCGGCCCCAGTGGAACGGCTGCGGTCGAGGCCGACTGAAGTCGGTTCGCCAACGACACCTCGCGCGCCGAGTTCTGGTCCCAGTACGACGCCGAACTCGCCGTCGCGGAAGCCGCCGGGCCGCTCGTCGAATACCTGCGCTTCTACAACGGCGTCCGGCCCCACCGCCGCCTGGACATGGCCACCCCCTTGGAGTACGTTGCCGACATGGCTGCCTGAGCCCTCAGTCTAATATGTGCTGAGTCCGCACATCGTGTTGTCTGGATGGCGCGGAGCGGCAATAATCGGCTCCCGACGCGGGCGTCGTATAACGGTCATTACCCCAGCTTCCCAAGCTGGTGACGTGGGTTCGACTCCCATCGCCCGCTCCAATCGGGCGATCCCCGCAGAGAGCTACCGCTGGCGCCACTCCGGCGGGCGCTTCTCCGCAAACGCCCGGGCACCCTCCACCGCATCCTCCGAGGACCACACGGATTCGATCAGCATGGCGCCCATGCGGCGGGCGTAGTCCAAGGGCACCTCGATGCCCAGATGCGCCAGCTTGCGCGTCGCTCGCACGGCCAAGGGTGCGTTGGCGGCGATGGTCTCGGCCATTTGCACCGCCGTGTCGAGCAGCTCCGGATACGGCACCACGCGGCTGACGAGGCCCATGCGCAGCGCTTCCTCGGCGTCCACCGGCTCGCCGGAGAGCAGCAGCCACATGGCGTTCGAGAGGCCGACCAGACGCGGCAGGTTGAACGAGCCGCCGGGCGGACACAGGCCGACCTTCACCTCGGCCAAGGCCAGGCGGGCGTTGTCCGAGCAGATGCGGATGTCGCAGGTGAGCGCCTTCTCCAAGCCGCCGCCGTAGGCCGCGCCGTTGATGGCGGCGATGGTGGGCTTGCCGTGGTCGGCGGCGATGCGCTCGAAACGGGTGATAGGGCTCGGCGGCACCGAGCTAGTCGGCGGCTTGTCGCTGCCGGCTTCCTCCTCGGCCGCTTCCTTCAGATCGCGCCCGGCGCAGAACGCCCGGTCGCCGGCGCCGGTGTAGATGCCGATCCAGGCGTCGTCGTCGGCAACGAACTCGGCCTCGGCGGTGCGCAGTTCGGCACCCAGTTCCCGCCCCAGAGCGTTCATGCGCTCGGGGCGAATCCGGTACACCACCCCTCCTCTGACACCTTTTGTTCACGCTGCATACGCTCATCTAACATTCCTAGCTGATGTCGCTTGCGTTTCGTCGCGCAACGGCGTAAGGTCTTAAGCGCGTATCGGACGAGGTGCATGAAGCGCCTGCCGCTGAGTCGCCGAGCTAGCTACTCGGGACCTCGCCAGGCCAGCCCCACCCTGAACAGAAAAAGAGCGGCGAACGCCGCGACCTCTAGCCGATGCGGACGGGCGGCGACTCAGCCCTAGTCTGCCTAGCGGCACTTGAGGAGGTAAAGGATGGACGACATCACCAAGCGGATAGCGATTCTAGGAGCGACGGTCGCGGCGACGCTCGCGGTGGTTGCCGTGGTGATCTTGCCTCCCATCTTCGGAAACCTTGCACGCTCCGCCCTCGATGACTTAGACGAAGGCGTCGGCCTCGATGCGTTCGGCACCGATGCGGAGTTGCGTGTGTCGTTCGACGACTGGGACGCAGGTTGGTTCTCGAGTACCGCGGCTTTGAAGCTGAACGTGGCGTTCGGCGGCATCAGTATGCTCGCCTCCGAGACGCCGTTCGTGGCGACCCTCCGCCACGGACCCGTAATCTCAGGCACTCCCTCGGGACTCGGCCTAGCCAGTGTCGAGTTGGTGCTCGATGGGGCCGGACATCCGTTTCTCCGTGAGTTGCGCGAGTTCTTCGACGTAGACGCCGCTGCCCATGTAGGCCTGCTGCTCGGATTCGGCGACGCCATCGCCATTGGCCTGAACATCCCGGAGTTCGCGCACGACGGAGGATTCCACTTCGGAGGAATCAAAGCGGTCGCGGACATGGCCGACGACGCGATCGACTTCAATGGAGATTTCCGCGGCCTTCTCGCGAGAGATGGCACCGACGGGGTCGAGATCGGGCCAGTCTCTTTGGCGGCTAGTTTGTACCGGGACTCGCGCTTGCCGTTGATGTGGATGGGCAGCATGCGCACCGATGTTGCCGGCTTTGACGCGGAAGACACTGGTGAAATCGGGCCATCTAGCCTGTACGTCGACGCCAGAGTCATCGAGGACAGGCTCGTTGTCCGGTTGGACGGCGAGGTGTCCGACTTCTACTTTCCCTCGGCCGGATTTCCGCTGCGCTTGGACTTGGCCGCGGACGTTGGCTTGGAGTGCGGGACGGATGCCGTAGCTCGTCTGATGCAGGACTTCGGCTCCCTTCAGGGTCTCGCGGGCGTTTTGCCAATGCTCCTCACGGCCGATGCATTAGTCCGGGAACGTCTGAGTTTCGATGTCCACAGCCTCACTTTGGCCCACGAGGGCAGGTCGGCGTCAGCTACGCTGGCATTCGAATACCGCGGGGGTGACCTGCCGGGCGATGTCAACATCGAGAACTTCGCAAGGATGACCAGGGGGCTCCTAAGTCTGCCGATCAGTGCGAACCTCGGTCTGGCCTTCCACCGCGAGCTGCCGGGCCACATCATGCGCAACCTTGGCGCCGGTGATCTGGTGGCCGCGGCGATTGACGAGAACATGCACGAAATGGTGCGGGGTGGCGTGTTCGAGGAACACGGCGACGACTACACGGCTCGGCTCGAGTTCGCGGACCGTGAGTGGGTTCTCAATGGCGAGACGCTCGACCTCGCGACCGGCAGCCTCGGCGGCCAGCGCTCGGAAGCAACCCTGGTGCTCGCCGAGTTGGTGGACGAGCTAACACGCTGAGCTGGAGAGCCGATCAACCAGAGGCAACACACTAGGAGAGAAGCATGGCAGGAAAGGTCAACTTGGGGATGGCAGGCGGAGTTCTCGCCTTTGGCGGAGGCCTGCTGCAAACGTTGTTCGGAGCACTGATGACGACGTTCGCGCAAGTGCTTCATGGCGACCTTGAAGTAGGGGTCGGCTTGATCGCTGCTGGCGTGGTGAGCGTGATCGTCGGCGCTTTTCTGATCTCGGGTGCCAAGTCCAAGACCTTGTGCATCGTGCTGATCGTCAGCGCACTTCTGTGCGCCTTCGTCGGCGGAACCGTTCTCTTCTTGAGTGCCTCACTCGGCCTGATCGGAGGTACTGTCGCGCTGTTCGACCACAAGACTGTCTTTGGAGGCATGACGGCAACGCTGAAGCGAATAGCGGAAGCGGCCAAGAAGCCGGGCGCGAGCGACCCGTCCGGCGCATCCGGAAAGGTGGATTAGGAGTTGCGACGGCAAGGTCGTCCTAGGGAGCCGTCCCGGACGCGTAAGTCCACGGACCGCCGTTCGGGTTCGGGGATAGGGAGACCACAGGAAATCAAAATTCGGGAGACAAGCAAGATGGTAGAAGCGGATTTAAGGAGGGCCGGCGGAGTCGTCGGATTGGTTGCCGGCGCCCTGCAGACGCTCGTCGCGCTGGCGTTGGCGGTCGCTAAGCAGGTCACTGGGAGCATCTCCAACGTCAGCAGGGTTGCCGGTGACATCGGCAGTCTCTTTGGGATGAGGGACGTTGGGCACCCGATCGAGGGGCCCGGTTTCGTCTGGGGTCTGATATTCGCCTACGCGACCGTGATCCTCAGCGCGTTGCTAATCTCGGGCGTCAGGCGCAGGTCTTGCGGCGTTGCGCTCATCGCCTGCGGCATTTTGGGAGCGTTCGGTGGCTCAGGATTCGCGCTCTTGGCCGTACTGACGATCGCAGGCGGCAGCCTTGCCCTGATCGGGGCCTTTGGGGTCGGAGGAATGGCAGGCGGGGCGCAAGACGGGTTGCGAGGCAAGTTGCAGGGAGTGATGGCAACTGCACAACGAATGGCGAAGGCGGCGACGGAAGCGGACAGCGATGCACCGATGCAGGATGCACCCAAGAAGCAACAGCAAGAAAAGGACGAATGAGCTGCGGGTTCGGCTGCGGGTTCGGCAAATGGTCGTGCCACTTGGGGCATCGTGTACGGCCACCCTGACGCGCCCGCCAAGACACATGTGCAACTGTCATTGAAGAGCGCCGGAGGACACGCGCACTGCTGCAGCGCGGGCGAGATGGCACTGCAAGACGGGCCAGCTACGTCAACCGCACGTCTGCCGGCGGAGCCGATGGGGCAGGCCGTGCGCCTTTCGGCGACAGCCCTGTGGCCGTCGCGGGCCCGCCGTTCCCAGGCGGGTTGCGGGAGTGGGGGCATCACGAACGCCCTATCCTCGGCGTGGGGACATGATCGGGGCCGCAAATGCTGCTTGGGCAGAGATTCGTCCTACACCAGAGCCTTGCGCTTGGTGGTCTGGTGGTTTACGGTTCGCGTTCGTTTCGTGCGTGGGCTGGCCGCGCACGGTCGCACTTGCAGGCCGGATGCGGAGTCGATGCTCGGAAGAAAACTCGCGCTCGCCGCCGCCTTGGCCGCTGCATGGCTCCAGATGTCCGCGTCCGCCTACGAAGGCGCGATCCACCAGCAGCTCACGTTCTTCGCCGCCCGGCAGTACAACCAGTGCGTCGAGGAGACCCATCTGGCGCGGCTGACTTCCCTTCAAGTCCGGTACGTGGCGATGGCCAATGCCAACCAGGCCGAGCAGCCTTGGTGGCAGCGGATGTTCCGCTGGAACTACTACGACCGCAGCAGCCAGTCCGCCGGACGCATCCTGTGGGTGCTGGAGACCCGGATGCACGACAGCTACCGCGAGAGCCTGGCGCGATTCAAGGCGGCGCGGGATCTCAGCCGCCGGTTCACCAACCTCGGCCGGCTGGTGAACCACATCCAGGATGTCACCACGCCAGCGACGGTGGCACCTGTGTACACTGCCCGCTGGTGGCGGTTCAGCAACGTGGACCGCTTCAATGCGTTCCCGGTGGACAGCGAAGCGTTGGGCGTCGCCCTCGGCGATGACTGCACCGCCGTGCGCGCCGCCGACGGCACGTTCGAGAAGCTGCTGGTGGATACCGCCGAGCGCACCATCGAGTCCATCACCACGCCGATGCGCGGCATGCCGTCGGATTGGGAGGCGTTCTGGGAGCTCGACAACGATCTCGATGAGTTCGGCCGCTACGGCGATGCCGGCAACAGCTTCGGACGCGAGGTGCGTTTCCGCTGCACCGCCGACGAGAGCCGCCGCTGCGTGCTGCTGCACAACGACCCCATCTACGCCGAGTACGCCTTGGGGCGCCATCTCGATGCGGTGAAAGCGACCATGGCGGCCATCGCCATGTCCGTGGAGCACGTCCGCACGGTGGCGGACCGGTCGCTGGTTGCCGCCGACCCGGGCCGCACCGCCGAGTGAGCGGGGCCCTGCATCTCGGCCTGACGCCCTGGCTAATCTCCGGCCATGTCCAAGGGGCGGACCTCGCCCGCCAGGGCGCCTTGGCCGAATCCTGGGGCTACCGGTCCTTCTGGTTGCCGGAGAACCACTTCACCGGCGGCGGCGCCATCCCCGATCCGCTCATGCTGCTCGCCGCGGTGGCCGCCGGCACGCAGCGCATTCGGCTCGCCACCACGTCCTACCTGCTGCCCCTGCGCCATCCATTGCAGGCGGCGGAGCAGGTCGCCGTGCTGGACCGACTGTCCGGCGGGCGGGTGACGCTTGGCGTCGGACGCGGCTACCAGGAGGCCATGTTCGACGCGTTCTCCGTTTCCCGCAAGGACAAGCGCCGCATCTTCGAGTGGTGCCTCGCCGAGATGATTCGCGCCTGGCGCGGCGAGCCGATCAAGGCCGGCGACGGTACGGTGACGCTGTCGCCGCTGCCCGTGCAGCAGCCGCATCCGCCGATCTGCGTCGCTGCCTTCGGCCCCAAGGCGCTCGCGCAGGCGGGGCGCCTCGGCCTGCCGTACCTCGCCTCGCCCATGGAACCAGTGCCGCGCCTGCGCGAAAACTACCGGCGCCATGCCGAGGCCAGCGCCGAGGCCGGGGTCGAGGCGCCGAACGAGGTGATGATCATGCGCACCGTCTTCATCGCCGAGGACCGCCGCCTGCTCGGCCAAGTTCGCGAGCAGTTGACGCAGACGGCTCGCCAGATGCAGCAGGCGAACCCGCGCCGGCCGCTGTCCACCGCCGAGGATTGGGCGATCGTCGGCGAGCCGAACGAGGTCAAGGAGCTGGTGGCCCGCTACGCAGAGGAACTCGGCATGACGCATCTGGTCGTCACCCGCCTTCGCATCGGCCGCTTGGACGAGGACGCGCTCGAACGCTCCGTGCGCCTGGCCGCGGAACTGCTGGCCTAGCCGACGCCACCCACCGACTCGTCGCCGACGCCGATCTCCTCGCCCTTGACGATGCCGAGGAATGGCCGCAGCACGCCCACCAGCAGGTAGATGGGCAGCGTATCCACCATCGCCACGATCATCTTGAAGGCGTAGCCGGAGACGATGAAGGTGATGAGCTGCGGCCACAGTTCGCCCTGCGCGTCGATGGGCAGCGCCTTGGCCCAGAAGTGGGTGATCAGGATGACGGCCACGGTGTCCACTAGCTGGCTGACCAAAGTCGAAGCGTTGTTGCGCAGCCAAAGGTGCTTGCCGCGCGTCAGCCACTTCCAGAAATGGAATAGCTGCACATCGCACCATTGCGCGACCAAGTACGCAATCATCGACGCGGTGACGGCGCCGAACGCCAAGGTGCGCACCTCGTAGAACACCGGCAGCCGGCCAGCCTCGTCCGGCACCAGTTCGCCGGTCGCCGGGTCCACCGCCTCGAAGCCCGGCAGTTCGCCGCCGATCCAGAGCAGGAAGACCACCCAGACGTTAAGCAGGAGCCCCACCCAAACGACCTCGGTGGCTCGCTTGCGACCGTAGAGTTCGCTGATGAGGTCAGTGCAGATGAAGGTCACCGGGTAGGGGAGCACGCCCACCGCCACCACCATCGGGATATCCAGCCCGAAGACGTTGATCGACAGGTCGATGAAGCGGCTGATGCCGAGGATGTTCAGCAGCGACAGCGTGCCAAGAAAGACGCCCGCAAGCACCAGAAACACGCGCTGGCGGCGCCGCTTGAAGTCCGGCATCGGCGGCTACCGCTCGATCTGGCCGAGGTTGGCGTGGATGACGCTGCCGTTGATGACCGGCGAAGACGCCGCCCAGAACAGCGCCTCGGCGATCTCCGCGGGCTCGATCAGGCGGCCGAACGCGGACATGCCGCGCACGCCGTCCATGGCGTCGTCCGGCACATGCTCGCGCAGCATCTCGGTGTCGGTGAAGCCGGGGCAGATGCAGGCGGTGTGGATGCCGGTGCCGGCGAGATCCTGGCAGCAGGCTCGCATCATGCCGATCAGCGCGTGCTTGCTGACTACGTAGGAGAAGCTGCCGGGCACTGCTTTCTCGGCCAGCGTGGAGCCGACGAAGAGGACGCACGAGCCGCCGCCCATGCGGGGAATCGCGAGTCGATTCAGGGCGTGGACGGCAACGACGTTGACTTCGAGCACGCTGCGCAGGGCAGCGACATCCGCCTCGGCGGCCGTATCGCCAACGAGGCGCGACGCATTGTGGATCAGCGCCACCTCCTCGGCACCGTCCAAGGCGGCCTCGATTTCCTGCCGGACGCCGTCGAGCGCGCCGGGGTCCGCAAGGTCGCAGCGCAGGTGCGTCGCCGCCTCGAGCGGGCACGGCCGGCGCGACAGGTTGACCACTTGGTAGCCCGCTTCGAGAAAGCGCGCTGCCGTGGCAAGGCCGATGCCGGCGCTGGCGCCGGTGACGATGGCGAGCTTTCCGGTCATCGACCGGAGTATAGGACGCGGGCCCACTGCCCCGGGCCCGACGAGACCTTGAGCTCCAGCTCGTCGAGGGGCAATTCGGCGAACGCCGGATCGCCCGTCAGTTCCCGCAGCAGCCAATGCGCGAGTTCTTCCACCGTTACGTTGCGAACCGCCAAGAGCTTCACGTCCCGGGCCAGGAACGGCAGCCGTTCGCTGCCGAAGCGGGCCGTCACGTAGCCCGACCCCTCGTCGCCGATCGTCAGATGCGGCGACGCCGCGGGCAGCAGCACCGTCTCGTCGAGTTCGTCGCACAGCGCCCGCAAGCGGGTCTTGAGCGCGTTGTAGTCGAAGCACAGGCCGTTCGCGTCCACCGGCCCTTCAGCGACCGCTTCGACGAAGAAGTTGTGGCCGTGCAGGTTCTCCCGCTCGGTGGCGGAGAAGATCGTGAAGTGCGCCGCCGAGAAGTGCATGTCCTCCTTGGCGATCTCGATGCGCGCCCGCCGCGCGCCTGTCATGGGCCGTCGGCCAGGATCGCGTCCGCGAAGGCCGCCAGCGAGTCGAACTCCCATGTGGCTTCGGCATCCGCCGCTCGCGCCGCGTTGCGCTCGCGGACGATGTGAACCGTGTCGAGGCCAAACGCGGCGGCCGGTTCGATGTCGTGGAAGACGCTCTGCGCGACGTGCAGGATCCGCTTGTCCTCGCCGATGGCGCTGCGGGCCGCGGCGAACATGCGCCTGTCCGGCTTGTAGGCGCCCACGTCTTCCGCGGACACCACGTGGGCGAAGGAGACGCCCTCGAACTGCCGGGCGGTGCTTGCGAAGATGGCGTTGTCGACGTTCGACACCACGGCCAGATGAAAGCGCTCGGCGAGCCGCCGCAACGCCTCTACGGTGTCCGGGAACGGCGGCCAGGCGCCCGCGCTCGCGGCGAAACCGTCGAGCACTTCCGCGCTCGGCGTGAAGCCCAGCCGGCTGCCGAGCCGGCGCAGAACGTCGCGCAGCACGTCCGCATAGCGAACGCCGGGCCGCTGCGCGACGGGTTCGGCCTCGGCGAAGAACTCCAGCAGGAAGTCGTCGATGACGTGGGCGTCGCGTTCGAGCAGCACCGGCTGCAGGTAGCGGATGATGCCCGCGCCCCAGTCGATCAGCGTGCCGTAGCAGTCGAAAGAGAGCGTGTCGTAGTCTCTGGCAGCGAGCTCGCGTTTGGTGTCGGCCACGCTCTCAATCCCCCGGGGCTCTCTCAGCCGACTTGGATGCGGTCGAAGATGAGCCCGTAGAAGTGCTCATCGGCGCGCTCGAACAGCCAGCCCATGTGGGCATCGCAGTTGCCGCAGTTGGCGAGGCGCCAGCTGTAGCCTTGGAACCAGGACTCCGCCGAGTGCGCCTTGCCGGCGATCGCGCAGCCGTGGGCATCGCTGTGGCAGCCGAAGTGATGCACGAAGCCGTAGGGATTGGTGCAGGTGTGCTGGAACGAGCCGTTCACCTCGATGCGATCCTGGACGTGGCCGATCACATGCGAGCACGAAGCGCAGAAAACGAAACCCTCCTTGGGCGGCGCGTCCTCCTTGATGAACTCCTTGAGTTTGGGGTCCAGCGACTGTCTGTCGAGGACCGTGGTGCCTTCCCCAGCGCTGCTCATGGCGACCTCCGGCCAGCTCGGAACGTACACAGGCGAACGATCTAACAACTCGGCGCGGGGCGCAATACGCAACTGCGGGCGGCCGAGAAACGGCCTCAACCGGCCGCCAGAAGTTCGCGCAGATCGACGCCCGGGTCCGCCAGCCGCGTCGCATCGACCCGCTTGCCGACGAGCTGGCGGGCTGCCATGAACTCGCGCGGACTGTTGACCGCGTCCGCGGCCACCACCGTGTCGTCGCGCAGGTGGAAGACGGCGAAACGCTGCGCGCCCGCGTCGCCGCGCTGCACCTGGCGGTCGCCGTCGGCCGCGAAGCCGACCATCTGCAGCTTGAGATCGTACTGGTCGGACCAGAACCACGGCACCGCGGCGTAGGTCTTGTCGCCGCCGGCCATGTTGGCTGCCGCGACCCGCGCCTGCTCCATGGCATTCGGCACGGACTCCAAGCGCAGCCGGCGACCAAGGATCGGGTTCGGATGGTTGCAGCAATCGCCTACCGCGTGGATGTGCGGATCGCTGGTGCGGGTGCGCTCGTCCACGACGATGCCGTCGCCGCAGTCGAGGCCGGCGGCTTCAGCCAACTCCACGTTCGGCGCGATGCCGATGCCCACCACGGCCACGTCCGCGGCCACGGTTTCGCCGCCGGCGCAGGCGACGCCGGTCAAGCGGCCTGCTTCGCCGCGGAACGACTCGGCGCGCATGCCGGTGCGGATCGCCACCCCCTTGGCGCTGTGCAGGTCGTGGTAGAAGGCGGACATCTCGGCCGTGGCGACGCGCTGCAGAATGCGCTCCTCCATCTCCAGCACCGTCACCTCGAGCCCCTTCTCGATCGCCACCGCGGCCACTTCGAGGCCGATGTAGCCGCCGCCGATGATGGCGATGCGCTTGCCCGGCGCGAGCTCGGCGCCGAGCGCGTCGGCGTCGGCGATGGTGCGCAGGTAGTGGATGCCTGCCAGATCGGCGCCCGGCGCTTCGAGGCGGCGTACGCGAGCGCCCGTTGCCAGCAGGAGCTTGTCGTAGGCGACGGACGTCCCGTCGGCGCAGGCCACGGTTCGGGATTGGCGGTCGATGCCGACCGCCCGTGCACCGGTGCGCACGGTGACCGCGCGGTCGTCGTAGAACTTCTGCGGCCGCAGATGCACCCGCGGCAGGCCGTACTCGCCGGCCAGATACTGCTTGGAGAGCGGCGGCCGCTGGTAGGGGATGTGCGGCTCCTCGGCAAGCACGGTGACTTCGCCCTCGTAGCCGTCCTGGCGCAGGCTCGCCGCCGCCTGCCCGGCGGCCTGGCCGCCGCCGACGATGACGATGGCCACTGCGCCGTCAGCCCTTCTTGCCGGGCATCGGCATGGGGAACGGCGTCACGTTGCCGCCGGCGCCGTCGGTGACCTTGGCCGTGCCCTCTTTCTCCACCTCGTCGATGCGGATGATGGCGTGCATCGGCACGAAGCTGCGCTGCACGCTCTCGAACTCGGTGCGCAGCTTGTCCTCGGCGGGGTCGACCACCAGCTGCGACTTCTCGCCGAAGATGTAGTCCTCGATCTCCACGAAGCCGTACATGTCGCTCTGATAGATCGAGTGCGCGTAGACCTCGTAGATCTGCCCGCGACTGTGGAAGTAGATGCGGTAGATGTGGGACTTGTCGTCGGCCATTGGAATCGCGATCTGCCGGAACGGTCGGCGGATTCTACCGCGCCCGCGGCTATAATTTCCGGCCCGCACGCCACGCCCGGCCACCGTCCCGTGAAGCTCTACGTCAAGACCCATGGCTGCCAGATGAACGAGTACGACTCGTCGCGCATGGCCGACGCGCTGCGGGAAAGCCATGGCGCGACGCTGGTGGAGCAGCCGGCGGACGCCGACGTGCTGGTGCTCAATACCTGCTCGATCCGCGAGAAGGCCGCCGAGAAGGTGTTCAGCGAACTCGGCCGCTGGAAGGAGTTCAAGCGCAGGAACGCCGCCGTGGTGATCGGCGTCGGCGGCTGCGTGGCGAGCCAGGAAGGCGAGGCCATCGCCCGCCGGGCGCCGCACGTGGACATGGTGTTCGGGCCGCAGACCCTGCATCGGCTGCCGCAGATGCTCGACGACGCCCGCCGCCGATGTGCGCCGGTGGTGGACGTGAGCTTCCCGGAGATCGAGAAGTTCGACCGCCTGCCGGCGCCCCGCGCCGAGGGGCCGAGCGCCTTCGTCTCGGTGATGGAGGGCTGCTCGAAGTACTGCTCGTTCTGCGTGGTGCCGTATACCCGCGGCGAGGAAGTCTCGCGGCCCGTGCCGAGCGTCATGCGCGAGGTGGTGCGGCTCGCGGCCCAAGGGGTGCGCGAGATCAACTTCCTGGGACAGAACGTCAACGCCTACCGCGGCGCCTTCGACGGCGGCGAAGCGGACCTCGCCGAGCTCATCCACTACGCCGCCGCGGTGGGGGGCATCGACCGCATCCGCTTCACCACGTCGCACCCGGTGGAGTTCTCAGCAACGCTTGTCGACGCCTACCGCGACGTTCCGGAGCTGGTGGACCACCTCCACCTGCCGGTGCAGTCGGGTTCGGACCGCGTGCTGGCGATGATGAAGCGCGGCCACACGGTGCTCGAGTACAAGGCGAAGATCCGCGCCCTGCGCCGGGTGCGGCCCAACATCAGCCTTTCCTCGGACTTCATCGTCGGCTTCCCCGGCGAGACGGCGGGCGATTTCGACGCCACGCTGGCCCTCGTCCGCGAACTGGACTACGACACGTCGTTCAGCTTCATCTACAGCCCGCGCCCCGGCACGCCCGCCGCCGCGCTGCCCGACGAAACGCCGCTCCCTGTCAAGAAGGAACGCTTGGCCGCGTTGCAGGCACAGCTTCGCCGTCAAGCCGCGGCCCACGCCGAGGCGATGGTCGGTACCGAGCAGCGCGTGCTGGTCACCGGCCCGGCCAAGCGCGGCGCGGGCGAACTGGCCGGACGCATCGAGAACAACCGCGTGGTGAACTTTCCCGCCGACGAGGACTTGATCGGCGGCTTCGCCCAAGTGGAGATAACCGAGGCCCTGCCGAACTCGCTGCGCGGCCGCCTAGCGGGCTGAGATCGAGCGTTACTGCCAGGCTGCGCCCGCCAGCAGTGGCTCGGCGGCAGATCGCGCCGTTTTGGGGAAGCGATGCGGTGTTGGCACCGCTGCAATCAGTGCTATGCTGCACGCCCTTGAGGACACCCCTTCTAGACGCGAATTGACAGAAGATTCGTCGCGGGTCGTGCCGTTCACCACGACCGTCAACTTGGAACCAAACGACTCCCGCCGGCTTGCCATCCTGTGCGGCCCGTTCGACCAGAACCTGAGGCACATCGAACGCCGGCTGGGCATTCGGATAAGCAACCGCGGCCACGCGTTCCGACTCTCCGGGCCGGCGCAGCGGGTCCACGCCGGCGGCGCGATCCTTGCCCAGCTCTACGTCGAGACCTTGGACCGGGAGACGCTCACTGGCGACACGGTGCATCTGTTCCTGCAGGAAGCGGGCGTCGACGACGTGCTTGCCCGAGAAGAACAGTCGGCGGCGGCCGAGGGCGCCGTCCGGGTGCGCACCCGACGCAAGACCATCGCCGCGCACGGCGCCAACCAGAGACGCTACGTGCAGGCCATCCGCGAGCACGACCTGAACTTCGGCATCGGCCCGGCGGGCACCGGCAAGACCTATCTGGCGGTGGCCTGCGCCGTCGAGGCGCTGGAAGAGAACAAAGTCGGCCGCGTGCTGCTGGTGCGTCCCGCCGTCGAGGCGGGGGAGAAGCTCGGCTTCCTGCCGGGAGACCTCGCGCAGAAGATCGATCCGTACCTGCGACCGCTGTACGACGGCCTCTACGAGATGCTCGGCATGGAGCGGGTCGGCAAGTACATCGAGCGCAACGTCATCGAGGTGGCGCCACTGGCGTTCATGCGCGGCCGCACGCTGAACAACTCGTTCATCATTCTGGACGAGGGGCAGAACACCACCGTCGAACAGATGAAGATGTTCCTGACGCGGCTCGGCTTCGGTTCCACCGCCGTCGTCACCGGCGACATCACGCAGATCGACCTGCCGGGCGGCAGCCGCTCCGGCTTGGTGCATGTACTGGGCGTGCTCGACGGGGTCGACGGACTCAGCTTCACGCGCTTCGGCGCGAGGGATGTGGTCCGGCACCCGCTCGTGCAGCGCATCGTCGAAGCCTACGCGAGGAGTGAACGGGATGCGTTGGCAGCGCCCAAGCCGATCACCGGGGAGCAGCCATCGTGAGCGTCGAAGTGCAAGTGGCCAGCGAGGATTGCATAGCGTCCCCACCAACCATCAAGGCCTGGGCGCGCGGAGCGCTCGGCGAGGACGGGCGCGACGTCTGCATCCGCGTAGTGGGCGAAGCGGAGGCCGCCGAACTCAACATCCGCTACCGCGCCGGCACGGGCGCCACCAACGTGCTCGCATTCCCCGCCGAGCCGCCCGATCTGTTGGGCGATATCGCCGTCTGCGCGCCGCTCGCCGCCCGGGAAGCCCGGGCGCAGGGCAAGCGCCTTGCGGATCACCTCGCGCACCTGGTGGTCCACGGCGTGCTGCATCTCATGGGTTTCGACCACGGCACGGACGCTGAGGCCGCGGCCATGGAGACGCGCGAGATCGCCGTGCTCGCCCGCTGCGGGGTGCGCAACCCCTATCTGGAACAGGAAGCCGCGGCATGAACGGCCCGCTCACGGTGCGCGACGAGACGCGCAAGACCTGGCGCGAGTGGCTCGGCGACATCTTCGCCAGCGAGCCCGCGGATCGGCGCGAGCTGCTGGCGATGATCGAGGACGCCGGCCAGCGCCAGATCTTCAATAACGAGGCGCTCGACATCATCTACGGCGCGTTCGCCGTCTCCGACATGCACACGCGGGACGTCATGATCCCCCGCTCGCAGGTGGTCACCGTCGCCGTGGACGGTCGCGTCGAGGAGTTCATCCCCACCGTCGTCGAGTCCAGACACTCGCGCTTCCCCGTGGTAGGCGACGACATGGACGACGTGCGCGGCATCCTGCACGCCAAGGACATGCTGCCGCTGCTGCTCCAGGACAGCTGGGACGACTTCGACATCAAGGACTACATCCGCCCGACCATCGTCGTGCCGGAAAGCAAACGCCTGAACGACCTGCTGCAGGAGTTCCGCGAGACCCGCAACCACATGGCCGTGGTGATCGACGAGTACGGCAACACGGCCGGCGTGGTGACCATCGAGGATGTCTTGGAGCAGATCGTCGGCGACATCGAAGACGAGCACGACGTCGACGACGACAGCTTCATCAAGGAGTTCGACCGGCGCAGCTTCACCGTCAAGGCGATGACGCCGGTCAAGGACTTCAACGAGTACTTCAAGGCGGATTTCGACGACGACGAGTTCGCCACCATCGGCGGCCTTGTACTGCGCGAGTTCGGCTACATGCCCAAGCGCGAGGAAGTGGCGACGGTAGACGGCTTTCGATTTCGCGTCCTGAACGCCGACAGCCGGCGCATCCGGCTGCTGCATGTGACCCGCACGGCCGCTTGACGGCGCTGCGCGGCCGGCACCTCGCGGCGGCCTGCGCGACGGCGCTGGCGGCGGGAGCGGTGCTGCCGCTGGCGCTGGCGCCGTTCGACATCTGGCCGCTGGCGCTGCTCTCGGTCGGGGCGCTGTACTGGCTGCTCGGCGACGCAGCCACCGGGCGGCGCGCGCTTCTGCTCGGCTGGCTCTACGGCGTCGGCAAATACGGCGTCGGCGCCTCGTGGATATACGTCAGCATTCACACCTACGGCAACACCTCGGCGCCCGTCGCCGCCGGGATGGTGCTGCTGTTCGTCGCCGGCATGGCCCTCTTCCAAGCATTGCTGGGCGTGGCGGCATGGGCCGCGCTCGCTGCGCGACCGCGTTCGGCGGGCGCCTCGGCGCTGCTCGGGGCCGTCATCTTCGCCGGCCTTTGGACCACCATGGAGTGGCTGCTCAGCTGGTTCCTGACCGGCTTCCCCTGGCTGTATGTCGGCTATGCGTTTCTCGATACGCCCTTGGCGCACGGGCTCGCACCAGTCGGCGGCGTGCTGCTGGTCTCGTGCGCCGCCGTGCTGAGCGGCGCTGCATTGGCGGATGTCGTCCGGGCGCGGCGCTGGCCCGCAGCCAGCGCACTCGGCATCGCCGTCGGCTTCTGGCTGCTCGCTTTGGCGCTGGCGCAAGTGTCCTGGACGGAGCGCGGCGCGGCGCGTTCCGTCGCTCTCGTGCAGGGCGATGTGCCGCAGGAATCGAAGTGGGACCCCGCGCGCTTGGGGGAGTGGCGCGACCGCTACGCCGCGCTCTCGGCCCGGGCATGGGATCACGACATCGTAGTCTGGCCCGAAGCGGCCGTGCCGGACTACTACCGCCGCAGCGCTCTATTCGTCGATGCCATCAAGCCAGCGGACAGCGGCGACCTCGTGCAGGGAACGCTGCTCGCCGAGCGCTCTGCCGACGGTGGCTACGACATCTACAACGGCGCCGCATCCACCGGCGGCGGGCTGTACCGGAAGCGCCGCCTGGTGCCGTTCGGCGACTACCTGCCTTTCGGCGATGCGCTGCGCGGCGTCGTCGGCTTCTTCGATCTCGCCATGCCGCGCACCCGCCGCGGCGCCGAACAGCAGCCGCTGCTGCGGGCGGGCGACCTGCGCCTCGCCATGGCCATCTGCTACGAGATCGCCTACCCGAGTCTGGTGGCCCGGGACGCGGCGCGGGCCGACCTGCTGGTCACGGTCAGCAACGACACCTGGTTCGGCGCTTCCATCGGCCCGCTGCAACACGCGCAGATGGCACGGATGCGAGCGCTGGAAAACGGCCGCTACTTGCTCCGCGCCACCAACAACGGCGTGACGATGATCGTCGACGAGCGCGGCAACGTGGTCGACAGGCTGCCGCAGTTCGAGCGCGGCGTGCTGATCGGCACCGTGTACTCGACGTCGGGACGGACGCCGTTCGCCCGTTACGTTTCGATGCTTGGCGTTCACTGAAAATCGTCGGTTTCCGGCACGCAGTCCATGCCGTGGCTGGCGACGCCGGTCGTTCCCCCCGGCGCAGCGGCCCGGCACGGTTCCGGCGCAGGCGTGGCGCGCGCCCATTAGAATGCCGCCCGGTCGCGACAACGAGGGACGACGAATGGCCATCGAAATCCGCCAAGCCACTGCCGAGGAAATGGCGGACCTCGGCATCCTGGGCGGCTATGTCTACGGCGGCAGCTTCGGCGATGGGCCGAACAACGTCATCGCCACCGCCAACCGCGCCGAGTGGACGCTGTGCGCGTTCGACGATGGCCAGCTGGCATCGTCGTTCAGCAACATCCCCTTCACCATGCGCGCCAACGGTCGAGCCATGAAGCTGGCCGGCGTCTCGACCATCGGCACGCAGCCCGAGTACCGCCGCCAAGGGCTGGTGCGCCGCATCCACACCCAGGCATTCCAAGACATGCGCGACGCCGGCCAGCCCATGGCCGCGCTGTGGGCTTCCCAAGCCGCCATCTACCAGCGCTACGGCTACGCGATGACGACCGTCAATCGCCGCTATGCGATCGACGCCGTGGACATCCGCTTCCACGATGGCGACGCCGGCTCATGGCCCGTGCGGCGCATCGAGCTGGACAGCGCCTACGACGTTCTCAAGGGCATCTACATCGATTACATCGCCGAGCGCTCGTGCTACCTGCACCGCGCCAAGGCGCTTTGGCTGCAGAACGCGCTTGAGCCCGTGGCAGCCGACGGCCCGATCTGGGTGGCCGTGTGCTACGACGACCAGAATCAGCCGCAGGGCTACGTCGTCTACACGCTCCGCGCTGGCAAGGTCGACCACCCCGCTCGCGGCCAAGGCCTGGCGATCAGGGACCTGGCGTGGCTGCATCCGCACGCCTACCGCTCGCTGTGGCGCTTCATCGCCAGCCACGACTTGGTCGGCCGCGTGACGTGGGGCAACGCGCCGCTCGACGATCCGGCGCCGGAGCTGTTCATGGAACCGCGTCTGCTGGGCGCCGAGGACCGCGAGGGTGCGTGGTTCCGCGTCATCGACGCTGCCGCGGCGCTCGCCGGACGGGGCTACGAAGGCGATGGCGAACTCAGCATCGAGATCGCCGCCGATCCCCTGACGCCGTGGAACGACGGCATCTGGCGACTGCAAACGGGCAGCGACGGCGCCCATGCCGAAGCCACCAATGCCGCCGCGGACATACGGCTCCCGGTCAAGAGCCTGGCCTCTCTTCTCACGGGCTTCCGAACTGCCCGGGAGCTTGCGAACTGGGGCCTCCTCGAAGGCTCCACCGAGGCGGTCGCGCGAGCCGATGCCGTCTTCCGCACCCGCCATGCGCCGCACTGCCCAGACCACTTCTAGGCCCGGCCTGACTATGAAAGCTGTCGACCTGAAGCGCCAGTACGAAGCGCAGATCGAAGCGGCATGCGGTCCGGGCGCCGGCGATGGCCGCCACAGTCGCCGCGAGTTCCGCGGCATGCTGCGGGCCGCGCAAGCGCTGCCTGCCAAGGGCCTCAAGGACGACGGCCGCATCTGGGTATGGTCCGATCTGCACCTCGGCCACGGCAACATCATTCGCTACGCTGATCGACCGTTCGCCGACGCCGAGAGCATGGATGCCACGCTCTACGAGAACTGGGCGACCACGGTGGGCCCGGACGATACGCTGCTGTTCGTCGGCGACATCGCCATGCGCAAGGCCGTGGCCGAACACACCTGGGAGCGCATCCGCAGCTCTGCGGGGCGTACTAAGCTGCTCGTGTTCGGCAACCACGACCTGACCGGCAACGGCACCCTGCGGGTCGACGGGTTCGACGACGTCTGTTCGGTGCTGAGCATGGACGGCGATCCGCCGTTGCTGTTCACGCACATGCCGCTGGCCGACGTGCCAGCGGATTGCGTCAACGTGCATGGCCATACCCACGGCGAAGCGCCCCGCGCGTCGCGGCATATCAACGTCAGCGTAGAGCAGCTCGACTACCGTCCCGTCGCCTTGCCGCGGATTCGCGCACTGGCGCGGGCGTTGCGGGTCGGCTACTACCCGGACGGACGCACCACGCTGGAGCGAATGCAGCGCATCGGCTGCTGAGTCGGCGGGACCGCGGCCTGCCCCGGCTTCGGCACCCCCTACTTGCCGATACAGAAGCTCGCGAAAATCTCGCCGAGCAGGTCGTCCACGCTAGTGGGGCCCGTGATGTCGCCGAGCCGCGCTTGCGCCTCGCGCAGCTCCTCAGCGGCAAGGTCGCCAAAGCCGGCAGAAACCTGTCTCTCCGCCTCGGCCACATGTTTGGCCGCGACCGCTAGCGCATCCAGATGGCGCTGCCGCGCCAAGTAGGCGCCTTCGCCAGGCAGAACGCCCGCTCGCTCGACGATGGCATTCCGCAGCGATTGAAGGCCAGCGCCGGTCAACGCGGAAATGCGTACCGCGCCATCGGCCCCGCGGCCTGGTTCGCCGCCGCTCAAGTCCACCTTGTTTGCGACAGGCAGCACGCGGTCCGCGGCGATGCCGCCAAGCGATTCGTCGCCGCGGCCTCGCGACCTGTCATCGGACACGGCCAGCACGAGATCCGCCTGGGCAGCCGCGGCGCGGGCGCGCTCGATGCCGATCGCCTCTACGGTGCCGACATCGCTGCGCAGGCCCGCGGTGTCGGTCAAGCGCACCGGCACCCCGCCGACTTCGACATCGGCGAACAGCAGGTCGCGCGTGGTGCCGGGAATGTCCGTGACGATGGCGCGGTTCTCTGCCAGAAGGCGGTTCATCAAGCTGGACTTGCCCACGTTCGGCGGTCCGGCGATAACGACGTCGAAGCCATCGCGCAGCACCGCGCCCTGGCGGCAATCGGCCAGCAGCGAGTCGATGCTCTCGGCGATGGCCGCAACGCACGCGCGGATTTCGCCATCGGCCAGAAAGTCGAGCTCCTCTTCCGCGAAGTCGATCGCAGCCTCAATGTAGACGCGCAGATCGAGCACAGCTTGGTCGAGCTCCGCCACCCGTGCCGAAAACTCCCCGGAGAGAGAGCGCATCGCCGCCCGCGCCGCGCGCCGCGAGCCGGCATCGATGAGATCCGCCACGGCCTCGGCCTGCGCCAAGTCCATCCTGTCGTTCAGGAAGGCCCGCTCGGTGAACTCGCCGGGGCGGGCGATGCGGGCGCCAGCGGCGCAGACGCGCGCCAGCAGCCGATCCATGACCACGACGCCGCCGTGGCCGTGCAGTTCCAGCACGTCTTCGCCCGTGAACGAGCGCGGCGCCGGGAAGTACAGCGCCAGCCCCTCGTCGATGACGCTGCCATCGGCATCCTTGAACCGAGCCTTGGTCGCATGGCGCGGACGCGGCAGAGCGCCCACCACAGCCAGCGCGATGTCGCGGGCCAAGGTCCCCGACACCCGAACGATGCCGATGCCGCCTCTGCCGGGCGGCGTCGCGATGGCGGCGATGGTGTCTTGACCCACTTCCATCGGCCCGCGGCCCGAGGCCCCCTAGCTTGCCTGCGCCTGCCTCTCGATCTTGCGCGTGATGTACCACTGCTGGGCGAGCGAGAGGATGTTGTTCACAAGCCAGTAGAGCACGAGGCCCGCCGGGAAGAAGAAGAACAGCACGCCGAAGATGATCGGCATCATCTTCATGATCTTCGCCTGCATGGGATCGGTCGGCGGGCTCAGAAGCTGCATGCCGTACAGCGAGACGGCATAGAGGATCGGCAGCACGAACCACGGATCCGGCGCCGCCAGATCCTGGATCCACAGAGCGAAGGGCGCGTGGCGGAGCTCCACGCTCTCGAACAGCACCCAGTAGAGGGCGAAGAACACCGGCATCTGCATGAGCAGCGGCAGGCAGCCGCTGAACGGATTGGCCCCCTCCTTGCGGTACAGCGCCATCGTCTCCTGGGTGAGCTTCTGCCGGTCGCCCGCGTAGCGTTCCTGCAGGCGTTTGACCTGGGGCATCACCTGCTTCATTTTGGCCATCGACTTGAAACCGACCGAGGCCAGTGGATACAGCAGGATCTTGACCGCGAGAGTAAGCAGAATGATGGCAACGCCCCAGTTCCCGGTGGCAGAGTGCATGGCATCCAGCACGTAGAACAAGGGCACGGAGAGCCACCAGAGGATGCCGTAGTCCACCGTGAGCTCCAGATTCGGCGCGATCTCGGCAAGGCGGTCCTGGACCTTCGGCCCCGCGTAAAGCTCGGTGCGCACCACCGCGCTATCCCCCGGGGCCACCACCGTCTCCGGTGCCACGAAACCGACTGCGTAGTTGCCGTCGCTCAACGAGCGGCCGTAGTAGGCATTCACCTGCTCCGCAACGCCCACCCAAGCGACAAGGAAATAGTGCTGGAGGATCGCTGCCCACCCGCCCTGCACATTGGCGCGGAACGCATCGTCCGCCAGGTCCTCGAAGTCCAGCTTCTCGTAACGCGAATCCGGCGTCGTGAAGGCAGCCCCGAGATAGGGCCGCGGGCCCATGCCGAACCCGCCATCCGTCTGCGGGCGCACGTCATCGCGCTTCAACTGGGCGAATAGCTGCGCCCGGTAATCCGCCGCGCTGCCGTTGTCGATCTCGTACTCTACGCCGACGAGATAGTCGTCTGCTTGGAACACGAAACGCTTCTCGACCGTCACGTCCCCCAAGCGGTAGGCGAGGGCCACAGTTAGGGTCCCGCTATCTAGCTGGTACTCGCGGCGGTCGGCCCGGTACAGCGGCCTCGAACCCGGCTGGTCCATGCCGTCTCGGCCGATCAAGCCGCTCTGTGCCACATAGACGCGGTCGGATTGAAGGTCCAGAAGGCGCACGCCGACGTCTTCATCGATGCGTTGCAGGTGGCGCGGCAGATGCAGCCCGACGATGTCGCCCCCAAGCCGATCTATCCAAACTTCCTGCACCGGCGTAGTCACATGCAGCAGGCGCCCCTCGTCCACCGCGCTCGGGGTTTCCTGGACGACGCCGGCCTCGACCACCTCCCCGCTTGGCAGGTCGCTCACCGCTGGCGTCTCCGGGGTCGTCGCCGGTACCGCATCGCCGGGCAGGGTCTGAGGCGCACGGGACACCGGTTCCACTGCGGGCTGGCCATAGTCCCGGCTCCAAGCCTGCAACAGCAGATAGCCCACGACACCGAGGGCGACGAGCAGGACGATGCGCTGTACTTCAGTGCTTAGCATGGCCGGGGCTGTCCGGTACGGGATCCACGCCGCCGGGATGCAAGGGGTGGCAGCGCAAGAGCCGGCGAGCCGCCAAAGCTCCTCCACGCAACGCACCGTAGCGGCGAATCGCCTGCGCCGCGTAGGCCGAGCAACTGGGATAGAAGCGGCAGTGGCGCCCAAGCAGCGGACTGATCCAGCGACGATACAAGGCGATCACGGCCTCCGATAGCCGGGCCGCGATGGTGCCGCGATCCGGCTCCGCAAGCGGTGCGCCATCAGGAGTCATCCGCCCTCCCCGGAGCTTTGCTTGCCGATTCGGCGGCAAACCGGTCGCGTGCAATACGGAACAGGCGATGCACGTCGGCCATGGTGATCTCCGGCTGCCCGCGAGCGATCCCGACCACGATGTCCCAAGCCGGAAGGTCCGTCTGCCGACGAAACGTCTCGCGGATGATCCGCTTGGCGCGGTTGCGCATGGTCGCCCGTCTCAGAACGCGCTTCGCGACAGCGAGACCCAGCCGCGCGGTCGGGGTTGAACCCGGAACCGCCGACAGCCACAGTGGCCCGGAGGCGACCCGGACAGCTGGCCGGCGCAGAATCGCGTCGAACGCCGCCTTGTCCGGCAGCCGCCTAGGGCGCTTGAACGTGGCGCGGACCGCGACGGCTCTCGTGCGATGTTCACCCAAGGCTCAAACGGTCAAGCGCTTGCGGCCTTTGGCACGGCGCGCACTCAGCACTTTGCGCCCGTTCCGAGTGGCCATGCGGGACCGAAAGCCGTGCTTGCGCTTGCGCTTGACGACGCTTGGTTGATAAGTCCTCTTCATAGGCGATGACAGGCCGCTGACAGCGGATGCGGGCCTCCCGGCAGGTAGTGGGAAGACGCGAGATTGTAGGAGCCACGTGCGCCAGCTGTCAACGAGACCGACGCACTCGGGCGTACTCCGGGCGAGGCCCTAGTGGATGTTGGTGGCCGGAACGCTGTGCATGAACACCAGCTGATGTGCTTGGTGCCCGCCAAACCCTGGGTCCGGGGCGTGCAGATGGCGACATGGGGATGTTTCCAAATACGAATGAAGGATTTAGAGACGTACCACTAGTCGTAGTAGGTGTGCTGTCCGACTGTGGAGTAGGGCGATAACCTACGGACGCTATGGCAGATTTCCTACAAGGGTAGTTGTTAGTATCCGGTGGACAAATTGGGGTCCGTGGCAAGCCATCGCCGCGCCTGTCGGTTGCTCTCAGCGCGTATGCCATTTTCCCTTGATTATCCACAGGTTACTTACGTCGCCACTGCGCCGCTGCGGTTCCGCCAAGACGTTCGCTGGGCTAAGTTTTTGAATTGGCGAGAAATCTCAAAAAAAGCCCTATCAAGCTCGAAAATGCGTTGCCATTGGGCTGGCGGTGTCGTTATGGTTTACGCCACATTTGCGTCGTGGCGTGCCGGGGCGATGCAGAAGAACGAGAACATCCCCGGCCAAGCATTGCCGGGGCGCTCGTCTGAGGGGGGAGTAGTGGCAGAGGAAGCACGCGGACGCGCAGCGGGCGGCGGGCGCGAGGATCGCGATGGTGCTCAGCGGCCGGCAGGCGACTCGGTTTGGTCGCAGTGCTTGGTTCGGCTGGAGGCGGAACTGTCTTCGGAGAGCTTCAACACCTGGATTCGGCCATTGCAGGCCCGCCGCGAGCAGCGGGGTTGGGTGGTCCTGGCGCCGAATCGGTACGTCCACGAACGGGTGGTTAGCGAGTATCTACCCCGCATCCATGAACTGGTCGCCGCCTTGGACCCGCGTGTGGACGCGGAGATGGTCGATGTTCAGGTCGGCGAGGTGGGATCGACGCCGGGCAAGCCCTTGGCCGCGCCGCGGCACCCGGTCGGCCAAGCGGATCCCGCCAGCGGTGCCGAGTCGCATCGCCTGAATCCGGCCTACGTCTTCGAGACCTTCATTGAAGGGAATTCCAACGACGTGGCCAAGGCGACCGCCATGCAAGTGGCCGAGAAGCCCGGCCAGTCCTACAACCCGCTGCTGCTCTACGGCGGCGTGGGTCTCGGCAAGACGCACCTGATGCAGGCCGTCGGGAATGCGATCCGGGCCCGCTCGCCCAGTGCCAGAGTCGTCTACCTGCACTCCGAAGGCTTCACCAGCGACATGGTCGCCGGGTTGAAGACCGGCACCGTGCAAGAGGTCATGCAGCGCTATCGATCGGTGGACGTGCTGCTCATCGACGACATCCACTTCTTCGCGAAGAAGCTCGCCTCGCAAGAGAACTTCTTCCACGTTTTCAACGCCGTGCTTGAGCGGCGGCGACCGATCGTCCTAACCAGCGATCGCTATCCGAGCGAGATCGAGGGACTGGAGGAACGTCTGCAGTCTCGCTTCGTCGGTGGCTTGACCCAGGAGGTCGTGCCGCCGGAACTGGAGACCAGGGTCGCCATTCTCCAGAACAAGGGCGACGCGGCCGGGGTTCATATTCCGAAGGACGTGGCCTTCGAGATCGCCGAGCACATCCGCTCCAACATCCGCGAGTTGGAAGGGGCGCTCGGCAGAGTGATCGCGGCGGCGCAGCACCGCAAGACGGCTGTCACGATGGGGCTCATGCGCGAGGCGCTGAGCGGCTTGTTCGCCATTCAGGGTCGTCGCGTGACGATCGACAAGATCCAGCGCACGGTAGCGGAGTACTGCAACATCAAGCTCTCGGAGATGCTCTCCGGCAAGCGAACCCGGGCCGTTGCCCGCCCGCGGCAGCTGGCGATGGCGCTCGCCAAGGAACTGACCAACCACTCGCTGCCTGAGATCGGCGATCACTTCGGCGGTCGGGATCACACGACGGTGCTCTATGCATGTCGCCGGATCGCTCAGCTGAGGGCCAGCGACCGGGATGTCGAAGAGGACTACAGGAACCTCTCTCGAAAGCTAAGCCGTTGAATAACATATAACTTCCCTAAGGGAACGACCTTTTTCCACCCATCCCTAAGCCGACGAAGGAAACGACAACCATGAAGTTCCGAACCAGCCGAGATGCGCTGCTGCGACCATTGCGTGTCGTCACCGGCGTCGTCGAGCGCCGGCAAACGTTGCCGGTCCTCACCAACCTGCTAGTGGAGGCGGACGAGAACGGCTTGACGCTGCGGGGAACGGACCTTGAAGTCGAGATCATCGCCCGAGTCACCGAGGGCGTCGAAGTCGAACGGCCCGGCGCATCCACCATTCCGGCGCACAAGCTGACGGAGATCTGGAACTCTCTGCCGGACGAAGCATTGGTCAGCGTCGGACTCGAGGATGATCGAGCGGTCGTTCGCGCCGGACGAAGCCGTTTCGCGCTGGCAACGATCGCCCCATCGGAATTCCCGAAGGAGCGGGCGCACAGCGATCTGATGGGAACGGCTGTGGCCGGCGCCGAAGGCGAGGCTGCTGCGGCCGCGGCGGAAACAGGGGCGGAGATCGAGATCACGCTGCCGCATTCGGACATGCGGCGGCTGATGGACCGCACCAAGTTCGCGATGGCGGTCAGCGATGTGCGCTACTTCCTGAACGGCATGCTGCTTGAAGTGAGCGATGCGCAGTTGCGAGCGGCGGCTTCGGATGGGCACCGCATGGCGCTGTGTACGCTGAGCGGCGGTGCCCCGGACATCGAGCTGCGCCGCGTGATCGTGCCGCGCAAGAGCGTTCAGGACTTGGAGCGCCTGATCGGAGACAGCGACGCCGATGTGGTACTGTCCGTCGGCGCGACGTATCTGCGCGCATCCCAAGGCGAGTACACGCTGACGACCAAACTCGTGGACGGCGACTTCCCCGACGTTGATCGGCTGATCCCTCGCAACACCGACCATTCCGTAACCGCAGACCGGGAGACGTTTTCGCTCGCTCTGCGGCGAGCGGCGATCCTGTCCAACGAGAAGGTGCCGGAGGTGCGACTGCACATCGATGGCGAGCAGATGGTGATCAAGGCCAGCAACCCGGAGCAGGAAGAGGCGGAGGAACATGTTGCGGTGGACTACGATGGCCGTCCCATGGAGATCGGTTTTGACGCACGCTACCTGCAGGACGTATTCGGTGCGTTGGATACGGAGTCGGTGCGCATGTCCATGCCCGAAGGCAATACGATCGCCTTGATCGAAGGGCCCGGCGCGGAGGACGCGCTCTACATCGTGATGCCGATCCGCCTGTAGGTTCGAGCCCGCCTGCAAAGGGATCGAGCGCGGCGGAGGGTGATCGTCGAGCGGCTCGACGTCGAGAACGTCCGCAACATCACGGCCGGCCGGCTGGAGTTCGACCCCGGAATCAACGTGCTCGCTGGCGCCAACGGTGCCGGCAAGACCGCCGTCCTCGAGTCGCTGCACCTGCTGTTCCGCGGGCGCTCGTTCCGCACTTCGCGTACCGAGGGCATCGTGCGCCACGGACAGTCGCGGCTCGCTGTGGGCGTTCGCTGCCGGCACCCGGAGCAAGGCCAGCTCCGCTTGTCCTACGTTCGGGAGCAAAGCCGCGCCGAGTGGCGTCGGGACGGGGTGCTGCTGCGCCAGTCTTCGGCCGCGGCGCAACTGTTGCCGATCCAGGTCTTGCTGCCGGATGTGGCGGAGCTCGTCTTCGGCGGCCCTGGCGAGCGACGACGGTGGCTGGACTGGGGCGCGTTTCACGTGAAACCGGATCACGCGGCAGCGTTGCGGGACTTTCTGCGAGTGCTCAGGCATCGCAATGCACTGCTTCGCTCTGGCGAACTGGAGACCCTCCCCGCTTGGACTGGTCAGTTGGCGGAACTGGGCGAAGTGGTAGCCGAGGCGCGGCAGAGCTATCTGCGGCGGGTTCAGGCAGGCGTCTTGTCGGCGGTAGACGCCCTGAGTCCGGGCTTGTCGCTGTCGCTGGAGCTATATCCCGGCTGGAAGGGGGAGAGCCTTGCCGAAGCACTAGGCCGAGAGCGCGATCGGGATGTAAAATCCGGGGTGACCAATGCGGGCCCCCACCGTGCCGAGGTGGGCATTTCCTGCGGCTCGGTCGAGGCGGTCCATGTGCTGTCGCGCGGGCAAGGGAAGGCGGTCGCGAGCGCGTTGCGCTTGGCGCAAGCCATGGAGTTGGCGGGGTCCGGCAAGCCGACGCTGTTTCTGATCGACGATGTCGGTGCGGAACTTGATCGCGCCCACAATGAGCGCTTCTTTGCGCTTCTGGACGAGATGGGCGGCCAGATCGTGGCCACGTCCACGCAAGCGGAAGCGAGCGGGATGCTGGATGGTCCCCGCAAGGGACGCTTGTTTCACGTGAAACAAGGGACGTTCGAAGCCGCATAGGACGCCTCGGCGGACCATGCGGGGCACAAGGAGCTGTAGACCAGGAACATCGCCATGGCAGACGACGCAGATACCTACGACTCTCGAAGCATCAAGATCCTGCGCGGCTTGGACGCCGTGCGGAAGCGGCCGGGGATGTACATCGGCGATACCGATGACGGCACCGGGCTCCACCACATGGTGCAGGAACTGGTGGACAATGCCATCGACGAGGCGCTCGGCGGGTTTTGCGACCAGATCGACGTCATTATCCACCCCGGCGAGTCGGTCACGGTGCGCGACAACGGCCGCGGCATGCCCGTGGACACTCACCCGGAGGAGGGCAAGCCGGCCGCGGAGGTCATCCTCACCACCTTGCACAGCGGCGGCAAGTTCGACAGCAGCTCGTACAAGGTCTCTGGTGGCCTGCACGGTGTCGGCGCATCGGTGGTGAACGCGCTGTCGGAGACCTTCCGCCTCACTGTGCGCCGCGACGGCAAGGTCTACGAGCAGACCTATGCGCATGGGGAGCCGCAGGCCGAGCTGGCCGTCATCGGCGAGACCGAGCGGCGCGGGACGGAGTGCTTCTTCAAGCCTTCGGACAGGACGTTTTCCCACATCCAGTTCCAGTACGACCTGCTCGCCAAGAAGCTGCGCGAGCTGGCGTTCCTGAACGCTGGCGTCGCCATCCTGCTGCGCGATGAGCGCACGGGCAAGGAAGAGCGGTTCCGCTACGAGGGCGGCCTGCGCGCGTTCGTCGACTACCTCAACCACAACAAGAGCACCTTGAACGAGATCTTCCACTTCGAGCAGAGGCGGGAGGACGGCATCACGGTGGAAGTCGCCATGCAGTGGAACGACGGCTTCCAAGAGCAGGTCTTCGCCTACACAAACAACATCCCGCAGTCCGATGGCGGCACGCACATGGCCGGGTTCCGCTCGGCGCTGACGCGCACCTTGAACAGCTACATCGAACGCGAGGGTCTGGCCAAGAAAGCGCAGGTGGCCACCACGGGGGACGATGCCCGCGAGGGTCTCACCGCGGTGGTCTCGGTGAAGGTGCCGGATCCCAAGTTCTCTTCGCAGACCAAGGACAAGCTGGTATCGAGCGAGGTCAAGCCGGCGGTCGAGCAGGAGCTGGCCCGGCAGTTCACGGCCTATCTCGACGAGCGGCCGCAGGACGCCAAGCAGGTCGTTGGCAAGATGATCGATGCCGCCCGGGCCAGGGAGGCGGCGCGCAAGGCGCGAGAGATGACGCGCCGCAAAGGCGCCCTAGACCTAGCGGGACTGCCGGGCAAGCTGTCGGACTGTCAGGAGAAGGACCCCGCGCTGTCCGAGGTATTCCTGGTGGAGGGGGATTCGGCGGGCGGTTCGGCCAAGCAGGGCCGGGACCGCCGCACCCAGGCCATTCTTCCCCTCAGGGGCAAGATCCTCAACGTCGAGAAGGCGCGCTTCGACAAGATGCTCTCGTCCGAGACCGTCGGCACCCTGGTCACGGCGCTCGGCTGCGGCATCGGTCGCACGGAAATGGATCTGGCGAAGCTCCGCTACCACCGCGTCATCATCATGACCGATGCCGATGTCGACGGCTCCCATATCCGCACCCTGCTCCTGACGTTCTTCTTCCGGCACATGGCCGAGCTCATCGAAGCGAACCATCTCTACATCGCGCAGGCGCCGCTGTACAAGGTCAAGAAGGGGCGCCAGGAGCGCTACGTCAAGGACGATGAGGAACTGGACGCCTATTTCCTGCAGTCGGCCTTGGAAGGCTCCAAGCTCTACGTCAACGCGGACGCGCCCGGTATCGACGATGCGTACTTGGAGAAGCTGGCTAGGGACTATCTCGGCCTGATCGATCGGCTGGAGGCTTTGGAGCGGGTCTATCCGGTACCGCTCACCCGCGCTTTGCTCGATGCGCCAGCGGTGACGGCCGAGCAGCTCGCGGACCGGGAACGGATGGCCGAATGGTTGACGGAGTACCGCAAGGCGCTGCCGGAAGAGCCGGAGTACGCGGTCGAGCTGGAGCACGACCGGGAACGCCATATCTTCCGACCGCGCATCGTCTGGCAGGCGCATGGCATCGCCCAGTCCGCCGTCTTAGGCCACGACTTCTTCGCCTCGCCGGATTACGAGAGGCTCCGCGAGGTCGCCGACACCCTGACCGAGCTCCTTCAGGAAGGCGCCTATGTCGAGCGCGGGGACCGGGAGCAGCCGGTCGCCTCGTTTCCCGAAGCATTGGATTGGATGCTGAACGAAGCCCGGCGCGGCGTGGACCTGCAGCACTACAAGGGCCTCGGCGAGATGAACCCGGGACAGCTCTGGGAAACGACCATGGACCCGGACGTGCGGCGCATGGCCCGCGTTACCGTGGACGACGCCATCGCCGCCGACCAGATGTTCACCACGCTGATGGGCGAACGAGTGGAGCCGCGCCGTGAGTTCATCGAGAACAACGCGCTGGCCGTCGTCAACCTGGACGTCTAGGGGTGCCTCTAGGCTTCCAGGCGCTGCATCGCGGCACGCATCCAATCTTCACATAGAAGATTGATTTCGCTGGACTTCTTGCCTTCTGTGGCGAACGGCTCGGAGACCTCGACGCGAATCTCGCCCGGCGTCTTCAGGAACCGCCGCGCTGGCCAATGGCGACCGGCATTGTGCGCGATCACCACCACGGGTGCGCCCGTCGCCGCTGCCAGCGCCGCGCCGCCGCGGTAGAAGCGGCCTTCCCGCTCCTCGCCGGGATCGAGGCGGGTGCCTTCCGGGAACAGGGTGATGTACATGCCGCGCCCCAGACGGTCCTTGCCCTCGGCGATGAACTGCCTGAGCGCCAGGCGCGGATTGCCGCGGTCGATGGCGATGGGCCGGGTCATGGCGAACGCCCAGCCCCACAGCGGGATGCGCAGCAGTTCGCGCTTGATGAGGGTCGCTTGCGGGCTGACGAGGGTCTGGGTCCACAGCGTCTCCCAAGTGCTCTGATGCTTGACGAGGAAGATGCATGGCTCGGCCGGGATCCGCTCGAGACCCGAGACGCGGACGTGGATGCCGCAGGTTGCCCGCAGCCACCAGAGCGCGGCCCGCGTCCAGCCGCCGATGATGAAGTCGTAGCGCCGCTTCAACGTCAGCGGCCAGGTGAGGAGCACGGACAGGATCGCCCAAACCGCCGTGAAGGACACGTAGCCGACGTAGAACGCGACCGCTCTGAGCGCGAGTGCCGCGGTGCGCATCACGCCCGCCAGTACTCCGGCGTCAGCACCACCAGCAGCGTGAATATCTCCAGTCGGCCAAGCAGCATGGCCAGCATCAGCACCCACTTGGTGGCGTCCGGCAGGCTCTGGTAGTTGAGCGACACCTCGCCGAGACCCGGGCCCAGATTGTTCAGATTCGCAGCGACTGCGGAGAAGGCGGACAGGAAGTCCAGTTCCGAGAATGCGAACAGCACGGCCACCATCGCCACGAAACAGATCAGGTAGACGGAAAAGAAGCCCCATACCGCGTCCACCGCGCGGTCCGGCACCAGTCGACCGCCGAACTTGATGTGGAAGACGCCGTTCGGATGGATCAGCCGCCGCACCTCGCGCATGCCTTGCCGGAAGATCAGCAGCACGCGGTACATCTTGAGGCCGCCCGCGGTCGACCCGGCGCAGCCGCCGGCGAAGGCGGCGAACACCATCAGCACGGAAGCCAGCGGCGGCCAAGCGCTGTGGTCCGCGGTGGTGAAGCCGGTGGTCGTGGCGAAGGACACAGCCTGGAACACCCCCTCGCGGAATGGCTCGGACGAGGCGGCCGGGTGCAGCACCAGGGCGGCGACCACCACCGCCGCCACCAGCGCCAGTGCGCCCAGATACAGCCGCAGCTCGTGGTCCCGCCTGTAGATCGAAAACCGCCGCCCGACAACGGCGGCGAAATGCAGCGCGAAGCTCATCCCGGCGAGCACCATGAAGACGATGGCCACGGTCTCGACGCCGGCGTTGTCGAAGAAGCCGAGGCTCGCGTCGTGCGTGGAGAAGCCGCCGATGGCAACGGTCGAGAAAGAGTGGCAGATGGCATCGAAAACGCCCATGCCCACCAGCCAGTAGGACACCGCGCAGGCGACGGTGAGGCCCAGATAGAGGAACCACAGCGCCTTGGCCGTCTGCGCGATGCGCGGCGTCAGCTTGGCGTCCTTCACCGGCCCCGGAGACTCGGCGCGGTAGAGCTGCATCCCGCCGACGCCGAGCATGGGCAGCACCGCCACCGCCAGCACGATGATGCCCATGCCGCCGAGCCATTGCAGCAGCTGGCGGTAGAACAGCACGGAACGCGGCATGTCGTCGAGGCCCGTGAGCACAGTGGCGCCGGTGGTGGTGAGCCCGGACAGCGATTCGAAGGCGGCGTCCGTGAACGAGGCGGCGATGTCGGGGGCCAGATAGATGGGGACGGCGCCGGTCAGGCCGAGGCCCAGATAGAACAGCACGGTGATGAGAAACCCGTCGCGGCTGCGCAGTTCCATGTCTCCCCGCCCCAGGAACCAGAGCAGGCTGCCAGCGCCGGCGCTGACGAGGAAGGCGATTGCGAACACGGCGACAGTCGCCTCGTCGTAGATGACCGCGACGATCACCGGCGCGAGCTGGGCCGTGCTGAACAGCATCAGCAGCCCGCCAGTGATCCGAAGAACGGGAGTTAACCGCATGAAATCACTTAGAAAAAACTGAAGCCCACTTGGAACAGCTTCTCTACCGTGCGAATCCGCGACTTGTCCGTGACGAACACGATGACGTGGTCGTCGCTGCGGATGACCAGCTCGTCGCTGGCGACCATGGCCTCGTCGCCGCGTACCACGGCACCGATGGTCACGCCCTTGGGCAGCGCGATCTCGCCGATGCGCCGGTCCACGACGCGGCTGTTGCGGGCGTCGCCGTGGACGATGGTCTCCATCGCTTCCGCGGCGCCGCGGCGCAGGCGGTGTACCTTGGCGACATCGCCGCGCCGGACGTAGGAGAGAATGGAGCTGGTGGTCGCCATCTGCGGCGAAATCGCGATGTCGATCTCGCTGCCCTGCACCAGATCCACATAGGCCGGCTTGGTGATGAGGCACAGCACCCGCCGCACGCCGAGCCGCTTTGCTAGCAGCGCCGAGAGGATGTTCACCTCGTCGTCGTTGGTCACCGCGCAGAAGGCGTCGATGGCTTCGATGTTCTCCTCGATGAGCAGATCCTGATCGGTGGCGTCGCCTTGGATGACGAGGCTGTTGCGCAATCGTTCGGCCACCGTGTCCGCCCGGGTGGGGCTGAATTCGATGACCTTGACCCGTACGCCGTGCTCGATCGAGCGAGCGAGCAGGAAGCCGATGTTGCCGCCGCCGGCGATCATCACCTGCTTGACCGGGCGCTCGGCCTCGCGCAATTCGGACATCACGGCCTCGACATGTTCGGTCGGGACGATGAAGAACACTTCGTCGAACGGCTCGAGTACCGTCTCCGCGGTAGGGATGAGCGGCCGGCCCTGGCGGAAGATCGCCACGACCTTGGTGTCCACATTCGGGATGTGTTCGCGCAGCGAGCCGAGCTCTTGGCCGACCAGCATGCCGCCCTGCAAGGCGCGCACGGCGACGAGCTTGACGCGTCCGTCGGCGAAGTCGAGCACCTGCAGGGCGCCGGGGTGCGCGAGCAGTTCGCGGATGTGTTCCATGACGACGCGCTCGGGGTTGATGAGCACGTCGATCGGCATGTGGTCGCCGCTGAAGAACTCCATATCGGCGTCGTCGTCGGAACCCGCGACGTACTCGGACGAGCGCACGCGGGCGATCTTGCGCGGCGTCTTGAACAGCGAGTAGCAGACCTGGCAGGCCACCATGTTCACTTCGTCGCTGTTGGTGACCGCGATCAGGAGATCCGCATCGTCCGCGCCGGCGGCGAGCAGCGTATCGGGTCGCGAGGCGTGCCCGTGGATGGTCTGGATGTCCAGCCGGTCCTTGAGTTCCTTCAGCCGGTCGGCGTCCTGGTCCACCAGGGTGATGTCCACATCCTCGGCGGCCAGATGCTCGGCCAGCGTGCCGCCCGTTTGACCGGCGCCGAGGATGAGGATGTTCATGCGGCCTATTCTAGCCGCCCGCCGGGGTCGCCACTCGCCCATGGGCTAAGCTCGCGGCGATGCAGGCGCCCATTCTCACCAGTACTGTCGCGGCACGTCTGCTCGCGGCGTTGGCGGCGGGCGAGGATGTCGCCACGGTGAGCTTGGATCTGGGCCTCTCGACGAGCCGAGTCGCCATCGATGGCGATGCAGCCGTGCCGGGCGGCGTGAAGCTCGGCGCGGCGACGCTGCGCCGCATCGCAGAAGACGAGGGTCGCTGCTTCGAGATCGTCGGCGGCGAGCCGCGGCCTATCCGGGTGCAATCGGCCGCCACGGGCTGGGTGCGCACTCTGGTGCCGACCGCCGACGCGCCGACCACGCTGGTCGCCGGGTTCGCGATGCACCGGACTAGCGGCACGACCCCGGTCGCCGATACGCAGGCCAAGATTCGTGCCCTCGGGCGACCGCGCGGCCGGGCACTCGATACCGCAACCGGCCTCGGCTACACCGCCATAGAGCTTGCGAAGACCTGCACGGAAGTGGTTACCGTCGAAATCGACCCGGCCGCGATCGAGTTGGCGCGGCGCAATCCATGGTCGCGGTCGCTGTTCGAGGCCGGCAACATTCGCCGGCTGGAAGGCGATGCCGCGCAGGCGGTGGCCGGCTTCGAAGACTCGGCGTTCAGCGTCGTGCTGCACGATCCGCCCACTTTGCAGCTTGGCGGCGACTTGTACGGAAGCGCGTTCTATGCCGAGCTGCGGCGCCTGCTGAAGCCGGGTGGGCGACTGTTCCACTATGTGGGCGACCCCGCCAGCGGCGCCGCGGCCAGGGTGACGCGGGGCGTGATGCGGCGCTTGGCGCAAGCAGGATTCGCGCAGATTCGCCGCGACGCCAGAGCGTTCGGCGTGACGGCCGTTGCGGGGACTAGAAATCGCCGAACCGGGCGCCTTCGGCGAACACCGCGCCGTAGCCGTTCACGGCGCTAGCGATGTCCATCGGCCTGCCCTTGCCGCGGTTAAGCCGCACGGTGACCAGTTCCAGAACATCCGTGCCGCAGGCCACCGCCGGTCGCGGGGCGCGAGTCAAAGTGCCTGGCGCAAGGGGAGAGGCGGCGCGGTCGGTGCGGGCGGCGCGCCGCGCATCGTGTACTTGCACGCGCACGCCGCCGGGTGCGGTGGTGTAGGCCGCGAGCCGCCCGCTCAGCGCTCTCACTTGGCGCTCGATCTCTGCCGCATCCCTGCGCCAATCGATTCTTCGATCCGCATCCGCCAGTTTGGCGGCGTAGGTGGCGGCGGCATCGTCCTGCGCTGTCGGGTGCATCTCCGGCAGCGCTTCGAGCACTTCGAGCAGCGCCTCGGTGCCGAGCGTCGCGAGTTCTGCGGTCACCGCGGCGCCGGTCGCATCACCCGCCAAGCGCAACGTTCGAGCTCGATAGACCGGCCCGGTGTCCAAGCCGGCGTCCATCTGCATGATGCTGACGCCGGTCTCTCGGTCGCCCGCCATGATGGCGCGTTCCACCGGCGCGGCGCCCCGCCAGCGCGGCAGCAGGGAGGCGTGGACGTTGATGCAGCCGAGCCTCGGGGCGCCCAGCACCGTTGGCGGCAGAAGCAGCCCGTAGGCCGCGACCACTAGGCAGTCGAGGTCCCTCAGCGCCGCCGCTTCGTCGCGGAAGTGGCCCGGCGTGCGCACTTCGATGCCATGCGCCTCGGCCGCTTGACGGGCCGCGCAGGGCTGCGGCTTGCGCCCGCGTCCGGCTGGCCGGTCGGGCTGCGTGTAGACGACGCGCACTTCGTGGCACGAACCCAAGAGCCCGCCGAGGACCATGGCAGCGAAAGCGGGCGTCCCCGCGAAGCCCAGCTCCCAGCCCACCGTGCGTTGGCTAGCGGTGGCCGTTGGCGCGGGATTGCTTGCGCAGCCTGGTCTTGATGCGTTGGCGCTTGAGGCCGGACAGGTAGTCGACGAAGAGCTTCCCCTCAAGATGGTCGCACTCGTGCTGTATGCACACCGCCAGCAGCCCGTCGGCATCGAGTTCGAACGGCTCGCCATCGCGACCCAGCGCCCGCACGTGAATCTGCTCGGCACGCTCCACCGGCTCGAAGAACCCCGGCACCGAGAGGCATCCCTCGTCCGCCTGCTGACTGCCGTGCGCCATTTCGATCACCGGATTGACGAAGACGTGCGGCTCATCGCGGCCTTCGGAAACGTCGACCACGATGACCCGCTTGTGGATGTTGACCTGGCTCGCCGCGAGGCCGATGCCGGGCGCCGCGTACATGGTTTCCAGCAGATCGTCGATGAGGCGCACGACGCCGCTGTCCACGCGCGCAACGGGTGCCGCCCGCTTGCGCAGCCGGGGGTCGGGATAGCAGAGAATGGGCAGTTGGGCCATCTACGGGCAAGCGACCGCGTGGCGGTTTCGGGAACCGGCATCGTGTCACAACGGCCCCTGGTTTGCCAGCCCGCGTGAGTCCCGGAGTCCCGGCGACCCCCTTGACAGGCGCCTATTGCCGAGCCAACGCGGCCCGAGCTTGCCGTTCGCTGTCCTCGCGCCTGTCCCGTTCCGTGGGTCGCTGGGCGAGCTCGAACGTCACGCGGCTGATCGTGCCGGGGTACGCGAACGGCGGCTGGTAGTCCCGGTTGATCGGGGCGATGGCGCGGCCCACGTCCATGCCGGTGCTGGACAGCATGCCGAGCAGCAGCGGGATCTCGTCTTCCGCCACGATGTCGCCATCGATCAGCAGGCGCACGGCGGCGCGGCGCTCCGGCAGGCGTTCCACCTGCACGGCAACGACGCGGGTGCCGCTCGCCAGCGCATCCGGTGCCACCACCTTTGTGTGCGCATGGAAGCAGTTGTAGTCGAAGTGCAGCTTGCCGCCCAGGATGTAGAAAGCGAAGCCCGAGTTGATCGTGCCCCGGTTGACCAGCGCGCCGTCGCCGCCCGACGCTGGATGCACCAGCTCGACCTGCGTGGTCCAGCCGCGCGCTGCCGAGGGGCAGGCATCGGCCACGATGTGGGAGACGGGCGGGTAGTACACGAATAGGTCGCGCGCCGTCGGCAGACCCGGCCGGCGGGCGGCACGGAACGTCCGCGCCGCGGGGCGGTCGTCCAGCGGCAGGACGCCGTGCTTTTCGGCTTCCTGCCACCACAGGTCGATCATCGCCCGGAGGCGCTCCGGGTGCTCTTCGGCCAGATCGCGGGTCTCGGAGAAGTCCTCGCCCAAGTGGTAGAGCTCCCACTGGTCGTCATCGTCCCAGGAAGTGCCCGGCACATGCCGCACCACGGCCTTCCAGCCGTCCTGCCAGATGCCGCGATGGCCGAGCATCTCGAAGTACTGGACGGACCGCGCGGGGGCTGCATCGGCCGAAGCCAGCGTCGGGGCGAGGGACGCGCCGTGCAAGGGCATCTGCGCTACGCCGTTGAATTCGCCTGGCGCCTCGGTGCCGGTGAGCTCGAGGATCGTCGGCATGATGTCGATGGCGTGGCAGAAGGAACGGCGGATGGAACCCCCGCTCAGGCGCCTTGCTGGCCAATGCACCACCAGCGGGTCTCGCACACCGCCAGCGTGGGTGTTCTGCTTGTACCACTTGAGCGGCGTGTTGCCGACCTGGGACCAGCCCCACGGGATGTTGGAGTGACTCTCGGGGCCGCCGATGTCGTCGAGTCGCTTCGCCGCTTCGTCGACATCCTCCATCATGCCGTTGAACCAGCGCATTTCGTCGAAGACGCCGGTCGGCCCGCCTTCCTGGCTCGCGCCGTTGTCCGACATGACGATGAAGAGCGTGTCGTCGAACCGGCCGACTTCCTTTAGGAAGGCGACCAGCCGACCGATCTGCGCGTCCGTGTGGTCGAGCTGCGCAGCGAACGCTTCGTTGAGGCGGGCGGCGAACGCGCGTTCGTTCGCCGAGAGTTCCTGCCACGGCCTGACGCCGGGATTCAGCGGCGCGAGCCCCGTGCTATCCGGGATGATGCCGAGCTGCTTCTGCCGCTCGAACCACTCGGCGCGGATGGCGTCCCAGCCGGCGTCGAATGCGCCGCGGTACTTGTCGCGGTACGCCTGCGGCGACTGGTGGGGCGAGTGGGTGGCGCCGAACGCGACGTAGAGAAAGAACGGACGCTCCGGCACCAGCGAGATCTGGTCGCGCAACATGGCGATGGAGCGATCCACCACGTCTTCCGAGACGTGGTAGCCGGCCTCCGGCAGCGCGGGGGCCTCGATGTGGTGGTTGTCGCTGGTGAGCTCCGGGTAGAACTGGTCCGTCTCGCCCTGCATGAAGCCGTAGAAGCGATCGAAGCCGCGCTGCAGCGGCCAGTTGTGGAACGGTCCGGCCGCGGAGCACTCCGCCATCGGCGTCAGGTGCCACTTGCCGGCGGCGTAGGTTCCGTAGCCTGCGCCGCGCAGCACATCCGCCACCGTCGCCGCGGATCGCGGCAGATAGCCGCGCATGTTCGGGTATCCCGTATCCATGTTGGACACGCCACGCATCCCCACCGCGTGGTGATTGCGCCCGGTCAACAGGCACGCCCGGGTCGGCGAGCAGAGCGCGGTGGTGTGGAAGTTGACGTAGCGCAGGCCGTTGCCGGCCAAGGCGTCGATGTTCGGGGTCTCGATGCTGGAGCCGTAGCAGCCGAAGTGCGCGAAGCCGGTGTCGTCGAGCACGACGAGCACGACATCGGGCTTGCCGGTGGCTATCGGGGGCTCCGGCCACCACGGTTCGGACTCGTAGACCGTCCGCCCGATCTGCCCTTCGAATCGCTCTCCGGATGGATGCTTGTAGCTCACTGATCGCTCCCTTGCGCCTGCGGACATCTCACGGGGCGCTACGGTAGCCACGGCGACCGAGCGCGTCGCGTGCATCGCGCGTCGGGCACATTGTGCCGCAGTTCGAGACAGGGCGAGATACGCAGATGCGAAGGGGTGTATGGTCGGGTCCTGCGGGCGATGGTCTGGGCAAGCCCGTGAGGAGCGACACTGTAGACTCCCGGACGGTAGAGCGGCAGTCGCGGCGTGGTGCTGACGTTCACCGGGGCGTTCGCGCTGCTGACCGATCTGGTGTTGCGCGACCGGAAGGTCTCCTGGAGGGGGTTCGCGATCGGGCTTGTCGTCACGGGCTGTCTCGCAACGCCGGTGATGGCGCTGCAGATGACCGCCCTGCAGCTGCTCGACGGCGGCGTCCCGGGCTACCTTGCGCTCGGCGTCGGCGTCGGCCTGTACGCCACGGTCGCCCTTCTCGGACGGGGCCGGGGAACGGACCTGCGCCCTGTCGACTGGCTCGGTCTGGGCGCGGTGGCGTCGTTCCTGCTGATGCTTGGGATCTGCATGGCTTTGTTCGCGCCCGAGACCCACGTCAGCACAGGCGTTCACCAGCAAACGGGGCCTTGCGACGCCCGGGACACGGACATCACCGGGGCTTCGCGCCAGAGCTTCCTCTGCGTCGAGGACTACGAGGAGGACTTCACGTTCGACTGCGCGGAACCGCCGGGGCACGGCGCCCGGTGGTACACCATCTGCGGCAAGCCGCACACCGACTACCTCGCCTACGCGGCGGGCACGGGCGCGCTTTCGCTCGGCGGGATGATTGCGTTCTTGCTGATGTTCGGTGGCGGTGGCGCCGGGCGTCGAAGTGCCGTTGAAGGCGCCGTGCCGGACGGCGTGGCGGGGTCCGGCTAGCAGCCCACGTCGAGCACCGCCCTGGCGACAGGGTTCAGCCGCTCGAATACCTGCTTGTCGAGGAGCGCCGGCACGTCGGTCTGCGTGGGCCGTAGGGTGCGCGTGAAGAAGGCATGTTGCGCGCGCCGCAGATCCGGCGAGAAGTTCTGCGTGCCGCTATGCCATAGATGGGCGTTGTATGCGATGCAGCTTCCCGCCACCCCGGTCAATCGAACTTCGCCGGCAACCGGCGCGGCAAGGTCCCTGGGCTTCCCGTCCACCGTCGATCCCATTGGATGCTCGCCCCAGCGGTGCGAGCCCGGGACGACGCGCGTCGGCCCGTTCTCGGTGGTGAAGTCGTCGAGCAGCCAGATGGCGTTCACCACCTCCGGGTCGCGCACGCCCCAGCCCCAGTCGGCGTGGATCGCCTGATGGCCGTAGCCGGGCAGCGGGCAGTGGAAGTTGCTGCTGGAGTAGCGAAAGCGCGGGCCGAGGACGTGCCGTACTGCGGCCAAGAGCCTCGGGTGGAAGGCGAACGGGTCGAGCAGTCCGTCCCGGTTCATCGCCTTGATGACCGTGCCGGAGAGCCGGGCGATGCCGCGCGTCTGCGACACCTCGTGGCCGGCGGCTGCGCCTTCGCGCGCCACGGCATCGCCGACGCGGGTGCGCATCGCGTCGAGCTGCGCGGCACTGAGCAGCGGGCCCAGGTTGACGTAGCCGTCCTCGTCGAGCGCTTTGCGTTCGGCGGCGCTGAGCAGCGCGTTGTCCGCGTCTTCGATGCCCAGTTCGCGGCAAGCGGCCTCGATCCGGTTCGGCGGCAAGCGGTTCGCCGGACGGCGCAGGTGCCGGTCCAAGTTCCGGCGCACGGCATCAAGGACGGCGGCGTCCCCTTCGCACGATGCCAAGATCTCGCGCCGTTCCGCATCCGTGGCGCCGGCGCACCAGATCCGCGTCGCGAGTGCCGCTCGCGCCTGGCCCGCGGCTCGCAGCGCTGGATCGATCGTCGGCAGGCGCGGCGTCCGGCGGTCTTCCGGGACCGAGCCTAAGTGCGCGGCCGGCAAGTACCGGGCGACCTCGGCGCAGAGACAGAGATCGGTCTGCCGGGCTGGGTCTGGCGCCGCACCGTTGGCGGAACTTACTTCGCGCACGTATTTGACACGCTCTTGAGCTGCTGGGGAGCGTAGCAGAGTAGCGCGCAGGGTTGGGGCCGATGTTGACGCCGCGCCCGCCGACCATGCACAGTGCATGATGTGCGAATGTGCGGACGGTCACCGAGATCGGCAGGAGAAGCAATGCGACGCTACGCGAATTCCCCTATCCCCGAAGAGGCTCGGGCTGGCTACTCGCGCGCAGTGGCGGACGGCGAGTGGGTGTTCGTGTCCGGGACGGCGGGCCTCGACGGCGCCAGCGGCGAGTTTCCGGACGGGGTCGCCGAGCAGGCCCGCCACGCGCTCGTCAATGTTGCGTGGTCGCTCGGCCAAGTGGGTGCGCGACTGGCAGACGTAGTGCGGGTGGTGACCTACGCGGCGGACCGCGAGACGGTCCAAGCCGCCATGCCGGTGTTCGCGGAGTTCTTCCGCGATATCCGGCCGGTCAACACCACCGTGCTGTGCGAGCAGGTCGACCCGCGCATCAAGATCCAGGTGGAGGTCACGGCGCGGCGCTGAGTCGCCCGATGGACTCCTCCCAAGGCGCACGCCACCTGCGCCGCGCGGCGGCATCGACGCCATCGCGCCGCGCCTGCGCATCGTGCGCGGCAGCTTCCGCTCTCGAAGCGAGGCCGGCGCCAGCTTCCCTACGCGGCGGCCGCCGCCAAGGCCGCCGTCCGTAAAGCTTGCGTTCCCTACGGCGGTGCCGGTCCGACGCGGCGCGAGAATCCGCCCGCGACGCGGAACGCGCCGTGCATCACTTCGATCTGCAGCATGGCCAGTGGCTTGGGCGCCGGGCCGCCCACCACCTTGGCGGCATCGGCGACGTCGAATTCCGAGCCGTGGCAAGGGCACACTAGGCGGCGGTGCTCGCTCTGCCAGCCGTTCACTTCGCAGCCGGTGTGGGTGCAAGCCGCAGAGTAGGCGATGAACGAACCACCATCGGCGCTCACCGCGTAGCGCTCCGCTTTCTCGGAGAGGGACTCGGCGGCCACGCGCACCAAGGCAAGCTGGTTGTGCAGGGAACCGTCGCGTACTAGGCCGGCCGGGTCCATGGGAAACGCGTGGACCGGTTCGGCGACGACATCCGCGGCGATGATCACGCTACCGGCGCGGTCGCCGAAGGCGTGTACCAGCATGTCACCGGGCTGCGGCTTCATTCGTCTCGGCCTCGCGGCCAGCGCCGCGGGGGCGAAGGGCACTGCGCCGCTGCCAACGATGAGGTCGCGGCGGTTCACGGTTCGAGCGCGCCGCGGGTGGGTTGCGGCCAGACCTGTGCGCGGGGGGCCATGGGGAGAGCGTATCAGGATGGCCCGGCGGCTTGCATGGGCAGACGACCGCGGGCAAGGAGACGGGGCGGCCTTCGGGGCTCGAATTCGCAGGTTCCGACAGACATGGCTGCGCCGTCTCATCCACGCCATGAACAGCCGTCAGGCGGTGGCCGACCTTGCGGCGCATAATGTGCGCCTTGAGCCGCACGGCAGCGAACTTCGCAGATAGCGGGGGCACCATGCACGCATCGTCCGACCAAGCGCTCGGCCGCTCGCTGCTCGAGCAGAGCGATCCCGACATCCACGCTGCCCTGGTCGGCGAAGAGGCCCGCCAGCGCGCTGGCATCGAGCTCATCCCGTCGGAGAACTACACCTACCCGGAGGTGCTGCTGGCGCTTGGCTCGGTGTTCACCAACAAGTACTCTGAGGGCTATCCCGGGCGGCGCTATTACGGTGGCCAGGCCTACACGGACCAGATCGAGCGTCTGGCCCGGAACCGAGCGCGCGCGCTCTTCGGCGCGGAACATGCCAACGTGCAGCCGCTCTCGGGTGCGCCCATGAACGCCGCCGTGTACCTCGGCATGCTCGATCCGGGCGATACCGTGCTCGGCATGGACCTCTCGCACGGCGGCCATCTCACGCACGGTGCGCCCGTTTCGCACATGGGCGCTCTCTACAACTGGATTCGCTACAAGTCCCAACCCGACAATGCCGGGCGTATCGACTTCGACGAACTCCGCGACCTCGCCCGTCGGCATCGCCCGAAGCTCATCGTCTGCGGCTACTCCTCCTATCCCCGCGACTACGACTACGCCGAGTTCAAAGCCATCGCCGACGAGGTGGGCGCGATGACCATGGCGGACATCTCCCACATCGGCGGCCTGATCGCCGGCGGCGTGATGCGCAATCCCTGCGATCACGACTTCGACTTCGTCACCACCACCACCCACAAGTCGCTGCGCGGGCCGCGCGGCGGCATGATCCTCTGCCGCCGCGAGTTCCGCCGCGACATCGACCGCTCGGTGTTTCCGGGCCTGCAAGGCGGGCCGCACATGAACCAGATCGCTGGCGTCGCCATCGCCCTCGGCAAGGCAGCGCAGCCGGCCTTCAAGGACTACGCCCGCAGCGTGCTCGCCAATGCGAAGACGTTGGCCGAGGCGCTGCTCGAGGGTGGCGCGGAGCTGGTGACCGGCGGCACCGACAATCACATGATGGTGCTCGATTGCGTCGCCAGCTTCGGCATTGACGGTCGGGTCGCCGAGGAGACGCTGGACCAGGTCTCCATCACCACCAACAAGCAGGTCGTGCCCGATGATCCGAATCCGCCGCTCAGACCGAGCGGCATCCGCCTCGGAACGCCCGCGGCAACCACGCGCGGCATGGGCGAACCCGAGATGCGGCGCCTGGCAGGCTGGATGCTCGATGCGCTGCGCCATCACGAGGACGACGGCGTGCTGGCGCGGCTTCGCGCGGAGGTCGAGGAGGCTTGTTTCGGCTTCCCCGTACCCGGTATTCCAGCCTAGGAGATGTAGTGGCGGCCGGCGCGCCGGTCGCCGCGGTCGCGGTGGAGCGCACCAGCATGCGCCCTTCTCCCGGTTCGATGATTCGCGGCCCGGCGCGGCGGCTGGCCGGCCTCGCCCCGGAGGTGCTCCCCCTGTCGCTTAGTCGGCGAAGGCTTGGCTATTGCGGCGGGTGCAAGCCAACCATTCGTCCAGCCGGATCTGCTCCGGGAGGCACCCGTCGCTGGCGTTGACCGCGCTGCCCGGGGGCCTATTCGTCCAACCAGATCTCGCGCAGGTTCATCTTGCCGTCCCAGCCCATCAGGCGGTCCAGGTTGCGCACGCGGCGCGGCGCGGCGGCATAGTTGACGCCGTACAAGAGCGGCACGAACCAGGCTTCGCGCAGGATCAGGGCGTTGAGTTCGCGGTAGACGCGCTGCCGGTCTGCGAGATCGTAGAACGACGCGCCCCGTTCCACCAGCGCATCCACATTCGGGCGCTGCAGGTTGGCGGGGTTGTAGTAGCCGTCGCTCTTGAATGCCAGCGAAGCGATCCAATCCGGTTCGGGGTAGCGGCTCCAGCCGGTGAGGTAGAGGGGGTACTGGCGGCCGTGGAAGAAGTTCTCCGTGGCGACGCCGACGCTGAATACTTCGATGTTCATGGTCACGCCGATCTTCTTCAGCATGGCGCGGACGATCTCCGCGGTGGGCACGCTCAAGGGGCTGGTGCTCGTTACGGCGGTGAACTCGAACCCATCGGGCCGGCCGGCGCGGACGAGGTATTCGCGGGCTTTGGCGGGATCGTAGGACGGGCGCGGCACGTCCGGGTCGTGCGCCCAGGCGCCCACCGGCCACATGCCGGAGTCGGCGAGCAGCACCTTGTCGAAGTAGATCGCCTTGTTGATCACCGTGGGATCCACGGCGTGCGCCACGGCGAGGCGCAGATTCACGTCGTCCATGGGCGGGATGCCCATATTGAACGCCAGCAGGAGAGCGATGCTGCCGCCGTCCATGGTGACGATCCGGAAGCGGCTGTCGCGACGGAACGCGGCGATGTCCTTGTGCGGCAGGTAGGCGACGTCGATCTCGCCCGTGCGCAGCGCCGAGGCGAGCACGGTCTGATCGCGGATGACGCGAATGGTCACCTCGTCGAGATAGGGCAGCGGACGGCCCTCGGCATCCGTGCCCCAATAGGCTTCGTTGCGCACCAGATGCACCATCGTGCCGGTGATGACCTTCTGCACCTTGAACGGGCCGGTGGCCGCCGGCTGCCAGCCGTAGTCGGCGCCCAGCGCGGCGATGGCGGATGGCGAACTCATCACGCCGCCGCGATCGGCCAGCATGTTCAGACCCGCGCCCCACGGACGATGCAGATTGAAGCGCACGGTGTGCGTGTCCAGCGCATCCACGGACTCGATCACCGTCATGGAGGCGCGCGGCGTCGCCTTGCTGGCGGGGTCTAGGATGCGCTCGATGTTGAACTTCACGGCCTCGGCGTCGAATGGCGTGCCGTCGTGGAACGTCACGTTCGGGCGCAGGTGGAAGGTGATCGCATCGGGATCGCGATGGATTTGCCATGACGTGGCGAGCGACGTGCCGGGGCGTGGATTGAGGTCCGGGTCCGCATCCACCAGCTGATCGAAGATCTGCCGCCAGTAGTAGGCGTCGCCGCCGGAACGGCCGAGCACCGCGTCGAGCGAGGTGGGTTCCAGGTTGTAGCCGACGCGCAGATGGCCGCCGTAGACGGGTTCGGAGCGCGCGGCTCGGGCCGGCTCGGCGGCGACATCGGCAACCGGAGCGTCGGACCGGGAGCAGGCCGCGACGCCGAGGGCGATGCCGAGCGCCGCCAACGGCAATGCCATCCGCTTACCCATCAGCGCAGGTGGCAGGCGACTTGGTGGCCGTCCGCAACGTCCTTCAAGACCGGCTCCTCGCTGCGGCAGCGGTGCGTCGCGTACGGGCAGCGGGTGTGGAAGTGGCAGCCGCTCGGTTGATCCACCGGGCTCGGCACATCGCCCTGCAAGCGGCGCGTCGGTCTCGCCCGCGTCGGGTCCGGCACTGGCACCGCGGCGAGCAGGCTCTCGGTGTACGGATGCTGCGGATCGGCGAACAGCGACCGCTTGTCCGCGAACTCGACGATGCGGCCGAGGTACATCACCGCCACGCGGTCGCTGATGTGCTCCACCACGGCGAGATCGTGGGCGATGAAGAGGTACGACAGGCGGAACTCGGCCTGCAGATCCAGCAGCAGGTTGATCACCTGCGCCTGAATCGACACGTCCAGCGCCGACACCGGCTCGTCGCAGACGATGAGCTCCGGCTGCACGGAAAGCGCTCTTGCGATGCCGAGCCGCTGCCGCTGGCCACCGGAGAACTCGTGCGGGTAGTTGCCGAGCTGATCCCGGCGCAGGCCTACCCGTTCGAACAGGCTGGCCACCCGCTCCTCGCGCTCGGCGCCCTTGGCGAGGCCATGCACGCCGAGCAGTTCGCCTACGATGTCGCGCGCCGCCATGCGCGGGTCCAGCGACGAGAAGGGGTCCTGGAAGATGATCTGCATGCGGCGGCGGAACGGGCGTAGCGCCTTGTTGCCGAGGGCAGTGATGTCGCTGCCGCCCAGGCGGATCGTGCCGCTGGTCGGTTTCAGCAGGCGCAGCGCCGTGCGCCCGACCGTGGTCTTGCCGCAGCCGCTCTCGCCGACGAGGCCGAGCGTCTCGCCCCGGCCGATGGCGAAGCTGACGCCGTCCACCGCGTGGACGTGGCCCGTGACGCGCCCGAAGACGCCCTTGCGCACGGGGAAGCGCTTGTGCAGATCCGCGACTTCTAGGACCGCCGACTCGGTCATGCCGCAGCTTCGCCTGGATGCCAGCAGGCGACGCGGTGCCCGGCGGCGTGGGTCTCGAAGGACGGCGCTTCGGCGCGACAGCGGTCGTCGGCGTTGGGGCAGCGCGGCGCGAAGGCGCAGCCCGAGGGCATGGCGGCCAGCGCCGGCACGACGCCCGGAATCTCGGCGAGGCGCGCCAAGCCGCTGTCGAGCTGCGGCACCGACGCCAGCAGGCCCCGCGTGTACGGGTGCATGGGCGCCGCGAAGAGCTGCCCCACATCGGCCTCCTCGACCGTTCGGCCGGCGTACATCACGATCACCCGCTGCGCGGTTTCGGCGATGACGCCGAGATCGTGGGTGATGAGGATCACCGCGGTGCCGAGTTCGGCTTGCAGGTCGCGGATGAGGTCCAGCACCTGGGCCTGGATGGTCACGTCCAGCGCCGTGGTCGGCTCGTCGGCGATCAGCACCTTGGGGCGGCAGGCCAGCGCCATGGCGATCATCGCCCGCTGCCGCATCCCGCCAGAGAGCTGATGCGGGTACTCGTGGATGCGGCGGCCCGGTTCCGGGATGCGCACGAGGTCCAGCATCTCGGCGGCTCGGCGACGCGCCGCGCGCCGGGATAGACCCTCGTGGCGACGCAGCGCTTCGCCCACCTGATAGCCGATGGTGAGCACGGGATTGAGGGACGTCATGGGCTCCTGGAACACCATCGCGATCTCGTTGCCGCGCACGTCGGCGAGCTCGCGGTCCGGCATCCGCACCAAGTCGCGGTCGCCGAGCAGCGCGCTGCCGGCGACGACGCGCCCCGGCGGACTCGGCACCAGGCCGAGGATGGATAGCGCAGTGACGCTCTTGCCGCAGCCGGATTCGCCGACGATGCCCAGAGTCTCCCCGGCGCGGACCCCGAAGGAGACGTCGTCCACTGCGCGGCCGATGCCGTCCGGGGTGTAGAACTCGGTCGTCAGATGCGCCACGTCCAGCACCGGGCGGCGTTCTTGGAGCGCGGCTGCGCGCATAGCGACCGATCTTGCCGCGGCTACGGCGGCGGCCCGGCATCTTCGCCGGCGAGCACCGCGACCACCCAGTTGAAATACCGCGTTCTGAACTCCCGGATGAAGCGCCTGAGGTCTACTGGCACGCGCGGCATCGTGTCCAGGGCCAACGGGTCCAGCAGCTCGTAAACCCGCACCCAAGCCTCGCCCGTGCGAATGCGCATGTGCGGATTCAGCACGTAGTAGCCGCGCGTCGTGCGCTTGAACACGCGTCGGTTGTACGCGGCGTCGCGGTCCGCCTCGTGCGTCGCCAGAACGCCGGAGATGTAGGCACGGCGCTTGCGGTACGCGGGCACCAGAGACTCCGGCAGCGGCGCCAGCGCCGCTTCGATGTCGGCCGCGCTAAGCCCAAGCTCGTTGGACATTACGTTCTCCGCCATGCGCGTGTGGAAGAGCGCCATCAGCAGGTTGCAGAAAAGGAACGGGGCCTGGTGGCTGTCGAGCTTGAGCAGCCTCTCGCCGACGGTGAGCGTCATGCTCGGCGGCTGCAAGCGACGATAGATGTTCGGCACGGTGCGCTGCGCGAAGCGTTCGTCGCGAAACGCCTCCTGCAACATGACCTGGAACGCCGTCAGTCCGGCATTGTTCACCGGCGCGGCGTCGGCGCCCAGCTCGCCCAGCAGAGCCACCGCGCCCTCGTGGCCGAAGCGCGCGGCGAGCATCAGCGGCGTCCAGTTGAAGCGGTCGCGATGGTCCACGCCGTACTTCTCGACCAGTCCGCGCACGGCGTTCGCATGCTTGAACGTATAGGCACTGAAATGCTTGCGCGCCAGCGCCTTGAGCGCGGCATCCTGCGTCTGCCTGGCGGGCCGGAAGCCGGCGTCGCGCAGTTTCGAGAGGCGCCCGGCGTCGGCGTGCAACAGCGCCCATTCGAACAGTTCCAAGGAAGCTTTCTTGCTGCCGCCCTTGGCATCCCTGCCCAGTACGGCGGCGTGCAGCTCGTCCACGCGGTCGCGGTCGATGGGGGTCCAAGGGGTCTCCCGAATACCCAGGATGCGGCTGCGGATGTCCGCCGCCTGCTCCTCCTTGCCCTGCTGCTGCAGGCGCTGCGCCTCGCGCTGCCAGTCGGCAAGGCTGGAGGCCTGCGCGTCCACTTCGAGCGCGCCGTCGAAGACCGTTAGCCCCAGCAGGTCGAACAGCCGCTGGCGCGGCTGCGACTCGACGATGTAGACGTTGCTCACCGCCCGGGTCGTAGCGACGTACAGCGCGTTGATGTGGAACTTGTAGATTTCCAAGGACTTGTCGGACTTGTCGCGGCTGCGTCCGTAGCGCAGTTCGCCCTGCTGCACCTGCTCGGCGTCGACATCCCGGGTGATCTCTCGAAAGCGCTCCGCGTCGCCGCTGGCGAAGTCGTAGAGGATCACGCTCTCGTATTCCAGCCCCTTGGCCTCCTGAATGGAGAAGGTCAGCGGCGTGCCGAACCGCTGCCGCGCCTGGGCCTTCTGATGCTCGTGCATCACGATCACGGCGAAGCGCGTGGACTTGCGCGTGCGCTTGTCGAGTTCCCGCACCAGCGCCGGTTCGTCGGCCAAGAGCAGCACGGTACCCTCCACCGTGGCGTTGCTCTGCACCAGGTGGTTGCTCTCCTTGTCGACAGAGCGGAAGCGGGCGTGCTTGAGGCGCAGAATGCGGTTCGCCACCTCGGTCACCAGGCGCGAGTTGCGGTAGTTGGTGGTGAGGATGCGCATCACCTCCGCCGGCGCTTCGTGCTCCCCGGGCGCACGTCGCTGGCCGTGGAAGTGGCGCTTGAGCCCGGACCAGGAGAAGAAATTCGGATGCACGATCTGGTTCGAGTCTCCGCAGAGGATGAAGTCCTTGGTACCCCGCAGCGTGCGCAGCACGAGGTCCGTCTGCACGTTCGTGCAGTCCTGCACCTCGTCGATCACCGCGAAGTCCCAGGCCGGTTCCGCGAGCGCTTGGTACTCGTGGCTGAGGATATTCACGTCGTGCCGGCCAGCGCCCTGCAGGAAGTCCAGATACTTCACGAACAGGTCGTAGACGGCGCTCCGATCCTCAGCGCTGAAGATGGACTGGCGGATGCCGAGACCTAGGTAATCCTCCCGCGAGAGGTAGGCAGCGTCAGGCGAGTACCCTGTGACGACGCCGTTGAACTCTTCGAAGAGCCGGTACGGGTCGCGCAGCGCCGCCGGCACGCGATGCCGCGCGAACCACTGCGCGAAGTCGCGGAAGGCGACCTCGCGGCTCGGCGGCACGCGGATGCTGGCGAGAAAGTCCGCGTAGGATAGGAACGTCACGTCCTGGTCCTCGCTTTCGTAGTTCAGGCCGTAGTAGGTCTCCCGCGAGCGCTCCGCCAGATACGGCGAGCGGGTGACGTACAGCACCTCGCCCTGCGCCTCCTTCATCTTCTCCAGCGTCAGCACCGTCTTGCCGCTTCCCGCCGAGCCGATGACGATCAGCGGCGGCGGTAGGGCATAGACCTCTTGCTGCGCATCGTCGAAGGAGATGATCTTGTCAAGGACATTGAACGACGCTCGGCTCGGATGCAGATAGGCGAGCTCCGTGCCTCCGTCTACGGCCTCCTCGACGTCCCCCGCCAGATCCGGCAGCTTCGCTTCGTCCACCGTGACGCCGCGGGCCAGGAAGCGGGACTTCTCGTAGGCGTGGTTGCGGATCAGTTCCACCACCAGCACGTAGCTGCGGCCGCGATAGCGTGCGAACGAGAACAGCAGGCGGTTCGTGCGGTCGAGCCGGGCGCGGTACAGGTTGTCTGCCACCTTCTTGGCTTGGGCGGCTTGGAAGTCGCCAGCGGCCAGTTGCGCCTTCACCTTGCCGAAGTTGGGGATCCGCGCCGGATCCAAGCCGTTGTAGAGCAGCACTTCCACGGCCGCGCGCGCCCTACCAGTTGGTGAACGCGCCGTCCGGGCGGCGCAGCTGCGGCGGCCAGCCGTTCAAGGGCGCGGCCCGCTCCCTCGCCAGCGCCTCGTTCAGTTCGACGCCGAGGCCCGGCACGTCGCGGCAGAAGGCGTAGCCGTCCTGCCAGCCGATCTGCTTCGGGAAGAGATCCGTCGCGAACGTGCCAGGGGCGCGCGGCATCTCCTGCACGCCGACGTTGGTGGTGGCCGTACACAGGGCGACGCCGGCCGCGGCGCTCACCGGGCCGAGCGGGTTGTGCGGCACGATGTCGATGTAGTGGGTCTCGCACCAGTGCGCGATCTTGAGGGCTTCGGTGAGGCCGCCGACGATGCAAAGGTCGATGCGGGCGTAGCGGATGAGTTCCTGTTCGATCACTTCGCGGAAGGCCCACTTCGACGCCCATTGCTCGCCGGCGGCGAGCGGCACGGCGACGTGGCGGGCCAGGGTGTGGTAGCTGGTCGGGTTCTCGCTGCGCAGCGGGTCTTCGACGAAGAACGGGTGGTAGGGCTCGAGCCGCCGGCAGAGGTCGACGGCGTGGGCTGTGTCGAGACGGGTGTGTACGTCGAGGCATAGCCGCGCCTCGTCGCCCACCGCGCGCCGAACCTTGATGACGTGGTCCACTGCGGTCGCGACCGCCGCATCGGGATCGAAGAGCTCGGCCGGAGCGCCGTCCTGGCCGGTTACGTGCCAGCGCAGGAATTTCCAGCCATCGGCCACGGTCGCCTCGCAGTTGGCGACCAGCTCCTGGGCATCCCGCCCCTGGACATGCGGATAGCAGACCACCTTGTCGCGCACCGGCCCGCCGAGGAGCTTGTAGACGGGCAATCCCAGCGCCTTGCCCTTGATGTCCCAGAGGGCGATGTCGATGCCGCTGATGGCGCAGCCATATACCTTGTCCGCCGGAAAGAACGCGCCGCGGAACATCTGCTGCCAGTGGCGCTCGGTGGCTAGCGGATCTTCCCCCACCAGCCGCTCGGCGAGATGGCGCACCGCCTGGTCAATCGCCCCGCCCCAGTGGCCGATGCCTACTTCGCCGAGGCCGGAAATGCCATCGTCGGTGGTGACCTTGACGATGAAGAACTTGCGGCGCGCTTCGTCGTGGAAGCAGAACGTCTCGATGGCGTCGATCTTCAAGCCGACTCCTGCGCCAAGTCGTAGTTGACCATCCAGTTGATGCCGAAGCGGTCCGTCCACATGCCGTAGTAGGAGCCCCAGAAGGTCTCCTGCAGCGCCATGGTCACGCTGCCGCCTGCCGACAGCTTGGCGAACATTTCGTCGCAGTGGGCGCGGCTCTCGCCGACGATGGAGATGGAAAAGTTGTTGCCGACGCTGAGCGGCGGCGCGAAGGCGCTGGTGTCGGAGCCCATCAGCACGCTGTCGCCGACGGGCAGCGAGACGTGCATCAGGTGGCCTTTCTGGTCGTCGGCCACGGCCATGTCGGGCGGCGCATCGGCGAAGGTGGAGTAGGCCAGGAACTCGCCCCCGAAGACGCTCTTGTAGAACTCGAACGCCTTGGCGCAGTTGCCGTCGAAGGTAAGGTAGATGTTGAGTGCCATAGGGTTCTCCCTAGCTGAGCCGCACGCGGGCGAGCGGCACCGGCAGGCCGGCGACCGCGACGCGGGTCCGATAGACGGTGCCGGCCCGCTCCCCGGTCGCGCCGTCGGAGCCGGTGACGATGTAGAGGTCCTTGAGGTCCTCGCCGCCGAAGCAGACGCTGGTACACATGGGCAGCGGGATGCCGATGTGCTCCCGCAACGCGCCGTCCGGCTCGAAAACGGCGACGCCGCTGCCGCCGGCTACAGCGACCCAGACGGCGCCGTCTACCGAAACCGCAAGGCCGTCTGGGGCGCCGCTCTCCGTGCGGGCGAAGGGCTCTTTGGGGCCGAGATCGCCGTTCGCCGCGACGGCGTAGCGGTAGACCGTCTGACGTCTGGAGTCCGAGTGGTAGAGCGTCCCGCCGTCCGGCGAGAAGCCGAGGCCGTTGGTGAGCAGGATGTCGCGGGCGACCACCCGGGCGCTGCCATCGAGGTCGATCAAGTAGAGGTCGCCGGCGACCTGCTCCTGGCCATCGAACACCGGGCTGCCGAGGGACCCTGCGTAGATGCGGCCGGCGGCGTCTGTGGTCAGGTCGTTGTAGCCGACGTTGCCGTGCTCCGCATCCCGGTCCAGAAACACTTTCGTGTCGCCGCCGGCGAAGGACTTGAAGGCGATGTTGCGACCGCCCACGACCATGCCGCCCTGCTCGTGCAGCGCCATCCCGCCGATGCCGCGGCGATGCGGAAATACCGTGCTCACGCCCCCGTCGCCGCCGAGGCAGAACACGCCGCCGCCGTGGACATCGCTGAACAGCAGGCCCCTCCCCGGCACCCACACGGGGCCCTCGATGAGGCCGTAGCCCCTCGCCAGCTCTTCCATCGCTGCTCCCCTCCGGCTGCGCGCCGAATCGGGTCAGTGTAAGACGGTCTTGATCGGAACGCGACCGCACGGGCTACCATCGTCCAATCGAAGCCGGAAACTGCAGTGCCATGAACGAACTCTGCAAACGCAGCGCCAGCGAGCTGGCGGGAATGATCGCGGCTGGGGATGTTTCGAGCCGTGAGGTGGTCGAGGCGCACCTGGCGCGCATCGGCGAGGCGAACAGTGCCGTCAATGCCGTCACGGTCTCGCTCGCGGACACCGCCCTGGCGGCTGCCGATGCCGCCGATGCCGCCACGGGAGATGGCCGCAGCGGCCCGCTCCACGGCGTGCCCTTCACGATCAAGGAGAACGTCGACTGCGTGGGCTCGCCCACCACCCAGGGCGTACCGGCGCTCGCGGACTACCTGCCGGAGCGCGATGCGGCGGTGGTGGCGCGCATGAAGGCCGCTGGGGCGATCCCGCTCGCCCGCACCAATCTGCCGGAGATGGGCATGCGCATCGACACCGACAATCCGCTGCGCGGTCGCACCCGCAACCCCTGGAATCCCGCCCTGACCCCCGGCGGCTCCAGTGGCGGTGAAGCGGCCGCCCTCGCCACCGGCATGACGCCCATGGGCATCGGCAACGACATCGGCGGCTCGCTGCGCAACCCCGCCTACTGCTGCGGCATCGCCTCGCTCAAGCCGACGGTGGGGCGCATCCCGCTCGCGGCGGTGAACTCCGGCCTCTACGGCGGCATGTCCATGGCGCTGCTGACCGACGGCCCGATGGCGCGCTCGGTCGCGGATCTGCGCTTGGTACTTGGCATCATGGCGGGGCGGGACCCCGTCGATCCGCAGTCCATCGATGCGCCGCTGGAAGGGCCGCTGCCGCAGCGGCCTCGGGCCGCCTTGGTGACCGAGATTCCGGGCAGCGAGCTGCCGACGGCGACGGTGGCGGAGATCCGCCGCGCCGGACAGGCGCTCGCCGACCACGGCTGGGAGGTGGAAGAGACCGAAGTCCCGGAACTCGATCGGGTGGTCGAGATCTGGGGCACGATCATCATCATCGACATGGAGGTCGGCATGGCGGAAATGAAGGCGCTGGTGCGCTCTGTCACCTACGACTATCTGATGCGCCTGCGCGACCACTTCGATCCGACGAAGATGCCGAACGCCGTGGTGCATACCGAGCGCGCGCGTCTGCGGGCGCGCTGGTCCGCCTTGTTCGGCGAATACTCGGTGGCGGTGGGCCCGACTTGGTGCTGCCTGCCGTTCGCCTGCGACGCCGACCTGCACCCGAAGACCGGCGTCGAAACTTTCCTCGGCGCGCTGCGCTTCATCGCCCCGGGCAACGTGCTGGGCATTCCCGCGGTCGCTTTGCCGACCGGCATCGCCGACGGCTTGCCCACCGGCATCCAGGTATACGCCGATCTCTACCGCGAGGACCTGTGCCTGCATGCGGCCGGGATCATCGAGGCGGCCTGCGACTGCCCCACGCCCATCGACCCCGTGCTCTGAGGGAGGCAGCCGCCATGCCCTATCGTCACCTCGACATCGACGAGCCCGCGCCCGGCGTGGTGCGTTGCATCATGAGCAACCCGCCGACGCATACGCTGGTAGCGCCGGAACTGGCCGAGATCGACGACTTCGTGACTGCCATGCGCCAGCGCGACGACGTGCGCGCAGTGGTCTTCACGGGCGGCGGCGAGGGCGTGTTCATCCGCCACTACGAAGTGGGCGAACTGGCGGACTCCAGCGAGCGCTCGGTGGCGGCGCGCCGGGCGGGAGAGACGGCGAGCCGAGGCGCGCCCGCCGAGCTGCACCGCTTCAATCGCCTGACGCTCGACATGCAGCGCAGCCCCTTCGTCACCATCGCCGCCATGAACGGCAACGCCGCCGGCGGCGGCTTCGAGTTCGCCCTCGGCTGCGACTTCCGCCTGCTGGCGGACGGCGACTACCGCGTCGGCCTGCCGGAAACCGGCGTCGGCATCATCCCGGGCGCCGGCGGCACCCAGCGCCTGACCCGCCTGCTCGGCATGGCCAAGGCGCTGGACCTGATCCTCCACGGTCGCCTGCTGACCCCGCCCGAGGCCCTCGATCTCGGTCTCGTCACCGAGCTCGTGGCCGAGCAAGGATTCCAGGCCCGGACACTCGAATTCGCCCGCGATCTGGCTTCCCGCTCCCCCGTCGGCCTCGCCGCCGCCAAAGAGGCGATCTACCGCGGCATGGACGACAGCCTTGAGAACGGCTTGCTGCTGGAACAGGCCCTGTTCCGCCGCTGCATGGCCAGCGAGGACGCCGCCACGGCCATGCGCTCCGCCCTGAACGGCGCCTCATGGGAATGGCGCGGCAGATGAGTCTGGCGCAGCGACGACCTAGCGCTAGTTCCTGTGCTAAGTTGGGCCCATGAGACTGCACATCGCGATGCCCGATCACCTCGTCGCCGAGTTGGACCGGCGTGCCGGCACCCGGCGGCGCAGCGCCTTCGTCTGCGAGCTTGTTCGCCGCGGCCTCGACGACGAACGGCGGTGGGACGAGATCGAAGCGGCACTGGGTGGCATAAGCGATACCGGACACGAGTGGGACGACGACCCTGCCGAGTGGGTCCGGCGGCAGCGCCGCGGCGATGGTCGTCGCTCGGGTTGAAGCATGGCGCGGCTGTTGCTCGACTCGACAGTGCTGATCGACGCACTTAGGGGACGCCCGGCCGCATCGCGCGTCTCCAGGCTGCGGCGGGACGGCGTCGAGCCATGGGTCTGCGCGGTGTCGGTCGAGGAGATATGGCGCGGCCTGCGGGCCGGGTGAAGAGGTCGCCGCCCGCCGCCTGTTCAACCCGTTGCGCTTGGCGCCACTTGGCGTCGCGCAAGCCGCCCAAGCGGGAATCTGGCGCCGTCTATTCGCGGAACGTGGCGTAACGCTGCATCAGGGAGATTGCCTGATCGCGGCCGCAGCCAAGGGCGTCGGCGCAGCGCTCGCGACGGCCAACGTCGACGACTTCCCCATGCGCGAAGTGTTGGCGGACCATTGGCCTATCGGCGCATGAGGCGCTGCCCCAAGGATGAGTGCGCGGAAGCAACGACAGCCTGTGCGGGCATTTCCCATGCCTCAAGCAGCATGGGTGTAGGACATATCTCTGGCAACGCGCCGTGCCGGAGGCTTGTGCAGCGCTGGCTACCAGATTTGTCGTACACCCAAGCTGCACCTGCGGTTTGACAATCCACCGCGCCGCAATCAGAATGCGCGGCCTTCCGGCGACCTGAGAAGAAGCCGCCGATTGGGGCGTCGCCAAGCGGTAAGGCACCGGGTTTTGATCCCGGCATTCGCAGGTTCGAATCCTGCCGCCCCAGCCAAGCAATTTCGCCGTGCCGCCGACTCGGTTGGTCGCGACCGGGTCGGCAGCCGACCAACAAGCCAAGGAGGCAACATGCCAGAGCAGATCGTCCTCCGGGCCGAGTTCCGCGAGCACGTAGGGAAGGGTGCGAGCCGCCGCCTGCGCAGGCTTGCGGACAAGGTGCCCGGCATTCTCTACGGCGGCGGGCGCGATGCCGTGCCGCTGTCCATCGCCTATCGCGAACTGACCAAAGCCATGCAGGAGGAGACGTTCTTCTCGCAGATCCTGAACCTCGAAGTCGGCGAGGCGACGCAAGCCTGCGTGCTGCGCGACGTGCAGCGGCATCCGGCCACGGACCGGGTCCAGCATGTGGACTTCCTGCGCATCCGCGACGACCTGCCGGTCCACATGAACGTGCCGCTGCATTACGTCAACGAGGACCGCTGCGTGGGCGTCAAGCTCGGCGGCGGGCGGCTGGCGCACAACCTCATCGAGGTGGAGGTGAGCTGCCTGCCCAAGCATCTGCCGGAGTTCATCGAGGTGGACGTGGAGCAGTTGGAGGTGGGCCATGCCCTGCACCTTTCGGACCTCGCGCTGCCGGAAGGCGTGCAACTGGTGGTGCTGGCGCTCGGCGCGGACCACGACGTGCCAGTGGCGAGCGTCATGGCGCGGCGCGGCGGCGGCGATGCGCGCGACGACCCCGACGCGGACGCCGGAGAGGAAGAGCCGAGCGGCCAATAGCCGCCGACAGCTTTGCTTCAGCACCGTGGCCATTCGCCTGATCGCCGGGCTGGGCAACCCCGGCCCGCGCTACGCCCGCACGCGCCACAACGTCGGCGCGGCGTGGCTTGATGCCCTCGCGCAGCGCTTCGGCATCGAACTCAAGCCCGCGCGCCGGTTCAAGGCGCTGGTCGGGCGCGGCGAACTGCTCGGCCACGACGTGCGGCTGCTGTTCCCCACCACCTACGTGAACCTCTCCGGCGAAGCCCTCGGCCCCGCGGCGCGCTATTACCGCGTAGTGGTGGAGGACCTGCTCGTCGCCTACGACGAAGTGGCGTTTCCGCCGGGCATCAGCCGCCTGAAGCAAGGCGGTGGCCACAACGGGCACAACGGCCTGAAGAGCGTGATCGCCGGCCTTGGCAACGAGCGCGGCTTCGCCCGGCTGCGCATCGGCGTCGGCCATCCCGGCAGCCCCGAGGACATGGTGGCGTACCTCACGGGCCAGGCGATGCCGGCCGCCGAGGCGGCGGACGTCGAGCGCTCGGCGACGCTGGCCGACGAGGTGCTCGGCCTCGTGCTCGAAGGGCGCATGGAGCAGGCGATGAACGTCTTCCACGCCCCGGCGCCCGGGCCAGCCGCCTGATGGGCTTCAACTGCGGCATCGTCGGCCTGCCGAATGTCGGCAAGTCGACCCTGTTCAACGCCCTGACGCGAGCCGCCATCGCCGCGGAGAACTTCCCGTTCTGCACCATCGAGCCGAACACCGGCGTGGTGCCGGTGCCGGATCCGCGCCTGGAGCGCATCGCCGCCATCGTGCGGCCGGCCCGCGTCGTGCCGAGCGCGATGGAGTTCGTCGATATCGCCGGGCTGGTGGCGGGGGCGTCCAAGGGCGAAGGGCTGGGCAACCGGTTCCTCGCCCACATCCGCGAGACCGACGCCATCGCCCACGTGGTGCGCTGCTTCGAGGACGAGAACGTGGTGCATGTCGGCCGGGCCGTGTCCCCCGAAGACGACATGGACGTTATCAATCTGGAACTCGCGCTTGCGGATCTCGATACCGCCGAGCGGGTCCACGACCGCAACCGGCGCATCGCCAACGCCGGCGACAAGGAAGCGCGGCGGCTGGTGGAGATCCTGGAGCGCGTCCGCGAAGGGCTGGGGGCCGGTCGCCCGGTACGCGCCCTCGGTCTCGAAGCGCATGAGATCGAGGCCTTGCAGGAGTGCCACTTCATCACCGCCAAGCCGGTCATGTACATCGCCAACGTCGACGAGGACGGCTTCGAGAACAACCCCCTGCTCGATCAGGTAACGGCCGCAGCCACAGCCGAAGGCGCCGTGGTGGTGCCGGTTTGCGCGAAGATCGAAGCCGAGCTGAGCGAGCTCGACGATGCGGACCGAGACGAGTTCCTCGCGGACCTCGGCCTAGAAGAACCGGGCCTCGATCGCGTGGTGCGGGCCGGCTACGAGCTGCTCGGCCTGCACCACTACTTCACCGCCGGGCCGAAGGAGGCGCGCGCTTGGACCATCCCGGTCGGCACGCTCGCGCCGCAGGCCGCCGGCGTCATCCACACGGACTTCGAGCGCGGCTTCATCCGCGCCGAGGTGATCGCCTACGCCGACTTCATCGCCTCCGGCGGCGAGAACGGCGCCAAGGAAGCAGGCAAGCGGCGGCTCGAGGGCAAGGACTACGCCGTCAAGGACGGCGACGTGGTGCATTTCCGGTTCAACGTTTAGCCGCGCTCTCTCAGCGCCTCGGCGACGGCAGCCGAAACGCGACCACATGGTCGCACCAGGGCGGCGTGACGCCCGCATCCGGCAGCGGCTCGCCGGTCGGCTCGCCGCGCAGCCAAGTGACCGCTTCGCCGATGCGGAAGTACGCCTGCTCGGCGAACGCCGCGACGTAGATCTCCGCCCGGTGGCCGGTGGGCGACTGCTCCGGGAACGGCAGCATCCCCTCGAACAGCTCGATGGTCTCGGCATGGGCCTTGGATGCGTTGAGCCAGTTGAACTCGCTGGCGACGAACCACCAGCCGTCGCGATCCACCAGCTCGATGTGCCCGGCGCCGAGCACCGCCGCGCCGAAGGCGATGTTCTCCGCGATGAGCTTGCCGGTCACCGTCGCCGTGCCGAGCATGTCGGCGATGCGGCGGCGCAGGAACCGCAGGGCGTCGTCGCTGATGCGAGGGCCGTCGCTCAATCGGGATGCCGCTCGCGGATGTCTGCGACGGACTTCGCGACGAGTTCCCGCAGCACGTCCGCATCCACATCGGCCAGCCGCTTGACGTACAGGCACGACTTGCCGGTGGTGAACTTGCCGAGCCCCGCGAGCAGCTCGTCGCTGCCCTCGAAGCCGGCCATGACGTAGAGCGTCAGCGCCCGCTTGCGGGGCGCGAAGCCGGCCTCGAAGAATTCGCCCTCACGGCCGCTGGCGTAGCGGTAGCGGTACGTGCCGAAGCCGACGATGGACGAACCCCACATGCGCCCCGGCGCCCCGGTGACCTCGGCCAGCATCCGCGCCGTGGCGCGCGCGTCGTCGCGTTTGGGCGGATCGTCGATCGCGTCGATGAAGGCATCGACGCTGGCGTCCGTGGGCTTGGTCTTGAGATCGCTCATGGCGTGGATGCTAGCGCGTCATCGACAGAGGATGTTGAACGAAGGTTCCTGTCGACTGCCGGGCGCTGCGCCTATGCCGCAACCGGCTTGACCTTGACATTTGCGACGGACCTGTGCGGCATACGCAGTACGAGCATTGGATGACGAGGCTGGCTGTCGGCGAACCCAAGCGGGCGGTGGCGTTCAGCACTCGGGCGGACCGACGAGAGGCATGTCAGACGCACGCAGTCGGCAGCGGATGAGACCAGATGATTGAAGTGACGGCAAACCCGTGGATGGTGCTCGGCGGCATCGCGGCGCTGGTGTCGCTGATCTTCTTCGTCGGCAAGTGGGTGGGGGGAATGAACGAGTTCAAGTCCGCCACTGCTGCGCACCTGAAGGAAATCCGGGAAGACATCAAGAAGCTGCTCGACCGGCTCCCTCCTGCTGCCGTCTCCGGTGGAAGCCCATTGCGGCTCACGGAGCTTGGGCAGTCGATCTCGGATGAACTGGGTGCGGTTGCTTGGGCCGACCGAGTCGCACCGGCGGTGTTGCCCGAGGTTGAGGGCAAGGCGCCTTACGAGTTGCAGGAGTTCTGCGTGAACTACACCGCTGGCTGCGACTTCGACGCCGAGCAGGATGCCAAGATCAACAGTTGCGCCTACGAGAACGGCATCGACCGCGAGCAGGTACTTCAGGTGCTGGCCATCGTCCTTCGCGACAAGCTGCTGGCGAGTACCGACAGCTAGCTCAGCTCGGTAACGCTACCGCGGGGACGAATCAGGCCGCGCGACGATGAGATCGAGTGCTCCGCGCAAGGGGCAGTGCCTACCGCGACCTCCTGCCCCGCAGAAACGGGTTCGGACGCCTCTCCTGGCGCGCCCGAAAGCGTCCCGGCGCAAGCAGGTCCAAGACTTCGCGATCGACCGGCGCGACCTCTCCGTTCAAGGTGCTGGCCACGATCTCGGCGCCTAGCAGCGCCGTCACCGTGCCGTGGGAGCCGTGGCCCAAGTTGAACCAGGCTGCGCCATCGCTGCCGATCACCGGCAGCCTGTCCGAGGTGACGGCGCGGACGCCGCGGAAGCGCTCGATCCATCTCCCGGCGGGGTGGGCGGCGAGGCGTTCCCAGCGTTCGGCATTTGCCTTCGTCGCATCGGCCGCCTGCCACGGTCGATGCTCGTAGGTGGCGCCGGCCCAGACGCTCCGTCTTGCGGGCAGAAAGACGCCCCGCCCGGCGACGGGGAGCCGGGGCGGCTCGGCGCAGGCGAAGCGGTCGATCTGGCCAGCGAGCGGGGCGACTTCGAGGAAGTCGAAGCCGGCCGTGTCGGCGCCGGTCGCGTAGACCGAGGGGACGCCCGGGGCGCACTTGGCTTCGTTCACCACCTCGATCAGCAGATGCTCCGCAAGAGCCTTCGCGAAGGTCGCGCCATCGATGGTCAGCGCATCCTCGAACAGCAGGCCCGGCAAGTCCAGCGGCAGACCGACGAGCGCAGTCGCGTCGCGTCGATCGACCAACACGGCGACTCCCTCGGGGATCGCCTGCGCCGTCTCCATCAGCCGCTCTGCGCCGCTGCGCTCGCCGGGCAGTTGCAGCGCGCCGTTGGCTTCAGTGCCGGGCAGGTCGTATGCGCGGCACGATGAGTAGTCGTAGGCAAGCGCCCGAAACCGCGCCAGCGGCGAGTCGCCCGGCAAGAGGCGCATGTGCAGCAGCGCCGCCGGGATCGCCGATGCATCGCGAGCAATTCCGCGACCGCCGTCGCAGAGCGTCGCGGCGATGCCCTTCTCCGCCAGTGCCCGGGCGGTCGCCGCGCCTGCCAGCCCCGCGCCGACCACGCGGACGCGGCGCGGCGCTTGGTGGCTTCGCCCGGGACCGCGATAGACGGCGGCAGTGCTGTGCCGCTTGCGCGCGGCCTGCTGCACCCGGCGCACCTCGAAGCCCTGCGCGGCCAGATTCCGGCGCACATGGCCGGCGGCGCTGAAGCTGGTGACCGTCGCGCCCGGCGCCGACAGCGCGGCCATGGCGGCGAACAGCTCGGGGCGCCACATGTCGGGGTTCTTGGCGGGTGCGAAGCCGTCCAGGAACCACGCATCGACTCCGCGCCGCTGCTGCGCGGCGAAGTCCGCCAGGCCATCGCCCACCTCGCCGAAGTACACGGAGAGCTGCACCCTGCCATCGTCGAAGGTGCGCCGATGCCAGCCCCTGCGCGGCGGCGGATACGCTCCCGCCATGAGTCTCGACGCCAACGGGAACCGCATTCCCCAAGGCATGAGGGCGTAGGCAAGGTCCGTGGCACGCAGCGGATAGCGCTCGAAGGAGACGAAGTGCAGCCGGCAGCGGCAGGCCGCAGCGGCGACAGCGAAGCTGAGACCCGTGCCGAAGCCGAGCTCAGCGATCATGAACGTCGCATCGGCCGCTTGCGTCCGCTCGGCGATGGCGGCTGGTGCGAGGAAGACGCGGGCGACCTCGTCGGCGCCGGCGGCGTCGTAGTAGATGTCGCCGAACCGGCGCGACACCGGCCGGCCGCCGTCGAAGTCCACTTCGGCGGCCTCCAAAATCGGCGTGTTCTGCCCTTCCACAAGCAACGTTCCGGCGCTATGGTTGCCCGCCCGCTCCGCGCCTTGCTTTCGCGGGGCCGAGGCGGACAATACAGCCAATGCCGCTACCCAAGCGGCGGGAGGTTCGGACTTTGAACATCGTCGACTGGTGGTACGGCTTCGTGGGGCTTTCCCTGTGGACCACGCTGCTCTACACGCTCGCCGTCACCCACGCCACCATCGTGGCGGTCACCGTCTACCTGCACCGGCACTCGGCGCATCGCTCGCTGGACCTGCACCCGGCGCTCGCCATGTTCTTCCGCGTCTGGCTATGGCTCACCACCGGGATGCTCACCAAGGAATGGACCGCGGTGCATCGCAAGCACCACGCCACCACGGAGACGGAAGCCGATCCGCACAGCCCGCAAGTCCACGGCCTGCGCGAGATCTTCTGGAAGGGCACGGAGTACTACCGGGCGGGCAGCACGCCGGAAACCATGGAGAAATACGGCAAGGGCACGCCGGACGATTGGTTCGAGCGCAAGGTCGCGGTGGCGCATCCGTATCTCGGCATCGGCATCATGGCGGCGGTGGACATCGCCCTCTTCGGCAGCATCGGCATCATCGTCTGGGCGGTGCAGATGCTGTGGATCCCGATCCTCGCCGCCGGCGTCATCAACGGCGTCTGCCACCACACCGGCTACCGCAACTTCGAGACCCCGGATGCCGCCGCCAACATCGTCCCGTGGGGCATCCTGATCGGCGGCGAAGAACTGCACAACAACCACCACACCTACCCGAACTCCGCCAAGCTGTCGGTGAAGCCTTGGGAGTTCGACATAGGCTGGTTCTGGATCCGCCTGTTCGAGGGCCTGCGGCTCGCCAAGGTGCGCTCCACGGGACCCGTGGTGGCGCATGTGCAGGGCAAGGCGCAGATCGACATGGATACGGTGTGGGCAGTACTGAACGACCGCTTCCGGGTGATGTCGCGCTACGCCGAGCAGGTCGTCGCGCCGCTCGCCAAGCAGGAGGTGCGCCGCGCCCAAGGTTCCGCCAGAACGCTGCTGCGGCGCGCCCGCCGCGTCCTGTGCCGCGACGGCAGCCAGGTCTGCGAGCAGGACCGCCGCGACATCGACGTGATCGTCGAGTCGAGCGCCCTCTTGCGCACGATCTACGAGAAACGCCTCGAACTGATCGCCGTCTGGGCCAAACGCGGCGGCAACCGCGAGGACCTGCTGCGGGCGTTCAAGGACTGGTGCGTCGCCGCCGAAGACACCGGCATTCAGGCGCTGCGCGACTTCGTTCGCGAGCTGAAGTCCTACACGATGCCCCTCAAGGCGCAGCCCGCCGGCTGAAAACCCAAGCCGCATTGCCTTGACCGAGCACGAGCGGCGTCAGCGGCCGCTCGTCAGTAGTACACGGCACTGCTGCCGGCACCGTCGGCGGCGATCACTTCTCCGTTGACGGCCCAAGACTTGTCCGAGCACAGGAACACGGCCAGGTGGCCGATCTCCGCGGCATCCACCATGCGGCGGATGGAGTTGGCGCGCGGGCTGTCGTCGGCATAGTCGCGCGCTTCCACCTCCGCGGCGGTCAACCCGGCCCGCTCGGCCCGCGCCTGCAGGGCCGGACCTGTGCGCTCGGTGCGCGTGGCGCCGGGATGGATGCAGTTGACCGTGATGCCGGCCGGGCCCAGCTGCATGGCGAGCGTGCGGGTCAGATGCACCAGCGAACCGTTGCGCGCCCCACCGCTCATATTGCCGGCGATGCGGGCGTTCAGGCCGCTGATGTTGACGATCCGGCCCCAGCCGGATGCTTGCAGATGGGGGATCGCGGCCCGGGCGCAACGCAGGGCGCCCATGTACTTGACGTTGAAGTCGTCGAGGAAGTCCTCGTCGACGATGGTCTCGATGCGCCCCACCGCGGTGCGCGAACCGCCGGGCGCGGAGCCGCTGTTGACGAGAATCTGCAGTCCGCCGAGGTCGGCGGTCGCCTGGTCGATGGTCGCCTCGACGCGGGCACGATCCCGCACGTCGCAGGAGAACGGCAGCACGCGACGCCCCGTATCCGCAGCGATTTCCTCAGCGGCGGACGCCAGACGATCCGGGTCCCGGGCGACGAGCGCCAAGTCGACGCCTTCCCGGGCCAGCTCGATGGCAATCGCCTTGCCGATGCCGCGGCTGCCGCCGGTGACGACGGCGTTCTTGCCTGCCAGTCCGAGATCCATGTCGTACTCCTTCCTCCAGCCGCGATGGAGGGTAGCCGCGGCGGCGGAACAACCGCAATCGGCACGGACGTTGCTCCATGTACGCAGCCGCGCTATAAGCCCGCGCATGAACCTTGCCGAGCGCATCCACGCGGTTCGCAGCCAGATCGAGGACGCTGAACGCGCCGCCGGTCGGACGCCCGGCAGCGTGCGGCTGCTCGCCGTCTCCAAGACCAAACCGGCGGCCATGGTGCGCGACGCGGGGGCCGCGGGGCTGCGCGACTTCGGCGAGAACTACCTTCAGGAGAGCGCACCCAAGATCGAGGCGCTGGCCGATCCGGACCTCGTCTGGCATTTCATTGGCGCCATCCAGTCCAACAAGACCCGCGACATCGCGCGGCACTTCCACTGGGTGCATACCGTGGACAGGCTGCGGATCGCGACGCGCCTCGATGCCGCCGCGGCGCGGCCGCTCAACGTCTGCATCCAGGTGAACGTGGATGCCGAGCCGCGGAAGGCCGGGGTGGCCGCCGAGGCGTTGCCGGCGCTGGTCGCCGAGGTTGCGGCGCTGCCGAATATCCGGCTGCGGGGCTTGATGGTGATCCCCAAGCCCGGCGACACGCGGCCGAGCTTCCGCCGTGCGCGCGAGTTGTTCGAGAGCGTCGCCGAGGCCGCCGGCGCGTATTGGGACACGCTGTCGATGGGCATGTCCGAGGATTTCTGCGCCGCCATCGACGAAGGCGCGACCATCGTTCGCATCGGCACGGCGATCTTCGGCCCGCGCTCGACTTGACGGCGACCGAAGCGGGCGGCCGCGTGCGGCCCGGCTATACTGCCAAGCACAGTCCCGTTTCCGCTCCGCCCGCCGCCCGCGCAAGGAATCAGCATGAGCAATCGCATCGCGTTCATCGGCGGCGGCAATATGGCCTTCGCGCTGGCGAGTGGCCTTGCCAAGACGTGGTCCGGGACGATCACGGTGGCCGAACCGGTGGCGGAGCAGCGGGCCCGGTTCGAAGCGCCCATCCGGGCAACCGCCGACAACGCCGCCGCCGCTGCCGCCGCGGACATCGTGGTGCTGGCCGTGAAGCCGCAGGTAGTCGGCCCGGTAGCGCGGGAGATCGCGCCCGCGCTCGGCGATGGCAATCTCGTCATCTCCATTGCTGCCGGCGTACCGATCCCGGCCCTGGAAGGCTGGCTTGGCGCGGCCACCGCGCTGGTGCGCTGCATGCCCAACACCCCCGCCTTGGTTGGCGCCGGCATCACCGGACTGGTCGCCAACAGTGCCGCCAGCGCCGCGCATCGGCAGGTGGCCGAGGGAATCATGCAGGCGGTCGGCGAGGCCGTCTGGTTCGACGAGGAGCGCGATCTGGATGCGGTCACTGCGCTGTCCGGCAGCGGCCCCGCGTACTTCTTCTTCGTCATCGAGGCGCTCATCGACGCCGGGCGCAAGCTCGGCCTCGACGGCGAGGTCGCTCGGCGTCTTACCGTCGCCACCGCGGCCGGCGCGGCGGCGATGGCCGCGGGCGACGATCCGGCGGAACTCCGTCGCCGGGTGACATCGCCGGGTGGAACCACGGAGCGGGCGCTATCTATACTTGCCGAGCATTCCCTATCCGAGGCATTCGCCGCCGCCGTCGCCGGCGCCTGCGAACGGTCCCGGGAACTCGCGGAGGAAGCCGGCTGACCATGAGCGATCACCTCACCTTCATCGCGGCTCACACCCGGACCCGCCAACGGCGACGGCGGCGTAGCGGAGGCGCCCGGAACCCATGAGCGATCCCCTCACCTTCATCGCGACGTTCGCGCTGCGCGTTGCGGCCCTGCTGTTCCTGTTCCGCTTCATCCTCGGCGTGGTGCGGGCGAGCTTCTACAACCCGTTCTCGGAAGGCATCGTGCGCATGACGGATCCCGTGCTGAACCCGGTGCGGCAGTTCCTGCGGCCGCATCGCAACCTTGACTTCGCCTCCTTCGCCGTCGCTTGGTTGCTGCACATGGTCGTCGCCGCCATCTACGCGTTCTCGCTGGGCGAGCCGCTGGACCTCCTAGTCATCCTGAACGACTCCCTGCGGGCGACCTTGAGTCTGGTGATCGGCATCTTTCTGGTGGCGATCTTCGTCTCCATCATCATGAGCTGGGTCGCGCCCAATGTGTACTCGCCCGCCGCCATCATCGCCCGCGACATCGCCGAGCCCGTGCTGGCCCCGGCGCGGCGCATCCTGCCGCCGCTCGGCGGTTTGGACCTGTCGCCGATGATCACGATCCTGGTGCTGTTCCTGATTCAGTCGTTCGTGCTCGCCTCGCTGCTGCCCTATCGGGTATGGCCGGGTTGAGGGAGCGTTTCGAGGCGGCGGATTCGGCAGGACTGGTCAAGCCGCAGGTCGCTCGCTTCGCGGCGCCGCTGGCGTTGCAGTGCCGGCAGACGCTGCCCGGCTTCGAGCTCGTCTACGAGACCTACGGCGAGCTGAATGCGGCGCGCTCGAATGCGGTGCTGGTGTGCCACGCGCTTTCCGGCAACCACCACGCCGCCGGCTACCATGCGCCCGCCGATGCCAAGCCCGGCTGGTGGGACGCCTGCATCGGCCCGGGCAAGCCCATCGATACGCGGCGCTTTTTCGTCGTCTCCCTGAACAACCTCGGCGGCTGCGACGGCAGCACCGGGCCGCGCAGCGTCGACGCCAAGACGGGCCAGGCCTGGGGCGCGGCGTTCCCCACCGTCACGGTGAAGGATTGGGTGAAGACCCAGGCCATGCTCGCGGACGCTTTGGGCATCGACCGCTTCGCGGCGGTGATCGGCGGCAGCCTCGGCGGGATGCAGGCGCTGCAATGGGCCATCGACTATCCGGACCGAGTCGCCGCGGCGGTGGTAATCGCCGCCGCGCCGAAGCTCTCGGCGCAGAACATCGCCTTCAACGAGATCGCCCGCCATGCCATTCAGACGGATCCCGACTTCGACGGGGGCCGCTACGCCCCGGAGGCTTCAGGGCCGCGCCGCGGGCTGATGCTGGCGCGCATGATCGGGCACGTCACCTACCTTTCCGACGACGGCATGGGCGTGCGCTTCGGGCGCGAGCTGAAGTCCGGCGACATCGGCTCCGGGCAGGACGTGCAGTTCCAGGTGGAGAGCTATCTGCACTACCAGGGCACGTCGTTCTCGGAGAAGTTCGACGCCAATACCTACATCCTCATGACGCGGGCGCTGGACTACTTCGATCCCGCTCTGGACTTCGGCGGCGATCTGGTGCGGGCATTTGAGGGCACGAAGTCGCGCTTTCTGGTGCTCTCGTTCTCGTCCGATTGGCGTTTCTCGCCGGCGCGCTCGGCGGAGATCGTCGATGCGCTGATCGCCGCCCGCAAGGATGTGGTGAGCGCGGTGATCGACGCCCCGCATGGCCACGACTCGTTCCTGCTGCCCGGCGAGCGCTACTTCGACGTGCTCGGCGGCTATCTGAGCACGCTCGCCGACCAAGCCGCGTGACGATGCGCAAAGACCTCGAAATCATCGCCCGGCTGGTCAACCCCGGCGCTCGGGTGCTGGACCTCGGCTGCGGCAGCGGCGACCTGCTGCGCCATCTCGCCGAGCGCAAGGGAGTCAACGGCTACGGCATCGAAAAGGACGCTGCCGAGATCAGCGCCTGCATCCGTGCCGGCGTGAACGTCGTCGAGCACGACTTGGACGACGGTCTCGCGCGGTTCCCCGATTCCAGCTTCGACATGGTGGTGATGACGGAGACGCTGCAGGCGGTCGGCGCCCCGTCCGCGCTGCTCGACGAGATGCTGCGCATCGGCGAGGAGTGCATCGTCACCTTCCCCAACTTCGGCCACTGGCTGTGCCGCCTGCAACTGGCGACGCGCGGGCGGATGCCCGTAGCGCGACACCTGCCGCACAGCTGGTACGACACGCCGAACATCCACCTGTGTACCTTCCGCGACTTCGAGCGCCTGGTGACCGCGAAGCGCATGCCCATCATTCAGCGCTTCGTTGTGAACGGCCACCACGAGCGCCAGGTCCACATCAACCGCTTCCCGAACCTGTTCGGTACCACGGCCTTCTACCGCCTGGGGCGGCCGGGCTCGCGATGAGGCGCGCGCTCCGGCTCGCCCTGCTGGCGTGTGCTCTGCTGGCCTGCGCCGCCTTGGCGGAGCAGTTCAAGCAGTTCGGCGCCTGGCAGGTGCATTACATTGCCTTCAACACCGCGACGCTGTCCGCCGAGATCGCCGAACGCTACGAGCTGGTGCGCGGGCGCAACAAGGGGCTGCTCAACATCAGCGCCATCGGCCCGTCCGGCCGCGGCGAACGCGTCGAAGTGAGCGGTCGCTTCGTGAACCTGCTCGGCCAGACGGTGGGGCTCGACTTCCGCGAGATCGACGATCAAGGCACCGTCTACTACCTCGCCGCCTTCGACTTCGACCACGCCGAGGCGCTGCGCTTCGAGGTCAGTCTGGAACTGCCGGGCCACGGCGCAGCGACCTTGGCGTTCCAGCAGGCGCTCTACTTTCCGGACCGATGAAGCGCCGAGTGGTGGTCGCGACCGGCAATCGCGGCAAGCTGCGCGAGTTGCAGGAGACGCTGGCCGGACTCGATTGGGAACTGGTGCCGCAGAGCGAACTCGGCGTCCAGCCCACGCCGGAGCCCGCCGTCACCTTCGTCGAGAATGCCCTCGTCAAAGCCCGCCATGCGGCGCGCGAGACGGGGCTGCCAGCCATCGCGGACGACTCGGGGCTGGTGGTGCCGGTGCTCGGCGGCGCGCCGGGAGTCCGTTCGGCGCGCTACGCGGGCGAGCCGCAGGACGATGCCGCCAACAACGCCAAGCTCGTGGCGAAGCTGGATTGGATCCGCGAACGCGGGGCCTTCTTCTATTGCGTTCTCGTCAGCATCCAGAAGCCGGACGATCCCACGCCGCTGGTCGCGACCGGGCATTGGAGCGGCTGGATCATTGACCATCCGCGCGGCGACAGCGGCTTCGGCTACGACCCGCACTTTCTGATTCCCCGTCTCGGCAAGACTGCCGCCGAGTTGCCGGCGGCGGAGAAGAACCGGCATTCGCACCGCGGCAAGGCGAGCCGGGCGCTGGCGGCAATGCTCGAGCGATGACGCCGCCGCCGCTCGGCCTCTACGTCCACTTTCCGTGGTGCGTGCGCAAGTGTCCGTACTGCGACTTCAACTCGCACCCGCTGCGCGGCGGCCTGCCGGAGGCCGACTACCTCGCGGCCCTGCTTCGCGACCTCGCCCAGGAACGCGAACGCTTCGGTGATCGCCGCATCGAAACGGTGTATTTCGGCGGCGGCACGCCAAGCCTGTTCGCGGCACTCACCTTCCGCGCCCTGCGCGGCGCGGCGCCGGACGCTCTGGAAGTGACGATGGAAGCCAACCCCGGCACCACGGAGCACGGCGACTTCCGCGCCGCGTGCGCCGCCGGCGTGACGCGCATCTCGCTCGGCGCCCAGTCGTTCGACGCCGCGCAGCTCGCCCGCCTCGGCCGCATTCACGGCGCCGAGGAAACCCGCAGCGCGGCGCGCGCGGTGGCGGCGGCCGGCTTCGATAGCTTCAACATCGATCTCATGTACGGGCTGCCGGGGCAGTCGGTGGAAGACGCGCTGGAAGACCTGCGCCAAGCGATCCGTCTCGAGCCGCCGCACCTTTCCTGGTATCAGCTCACTCTGGAACCCAAGACCGAGTTCGCGCGGCGACCGCCTCAGGGCCTGCCGGACGGCGATCTCGCGGCGGACATCGAAGCCGCCGGGGTCGACTTGCTCGCCCGCCACGGCTACCGGCGCTACGAAGTCTCCGCGTTCGCCCGCGACGAACACTGCTCGGCCCACAACGTCAACTACTGGCGGTTCGGCGACTACATCGGCGTTGGTGCCGGCGCCCACGGCAAGCTGACCTCGCCAGCCGGCGTGCTGCGCACGACCAAGCCCAGCCAGCCGCGCCGCTATCTGGAGGGCGAGGAAGGCACGGCGAGTGCCGTGCCCCAGGCCGAACTACCGCTGGAGTTCATGATGAACGCGCTGCGCTTGGTCGATGGCGTGAATAGGGAACTGTTCGAGGTGCGCACCGGGCTGCCTCTGACCAGTATCCAGCCGACGGTGGACCGCCTCGTCGAGTGGGGCCTGATGCGTTCGGACCGTCTGGCTCTCACCGCCACGGGCTATCGCCAGCTCGACGCGGTGCTGCAGCGCTTTGTCGCCTAAGCCCCGGACAGGTTCTTCGGCCAACGCTTGCGCCTTGCCGCAGCCGCAGGTCGGCTGCGGGTCCGCTCGCAGGCGATGCCTCCGCGCCGGACCGGCGGCGGTGTGCTATGGTGCTGTAGTCCAGACTTCGACGCGAATCGACGTAGGGGCCGATGCCCGAACCACGCCGCTGCAGACGCCGCTGGAGCATTTCCAGGGCGAACCTGGCCGGTCGTCGCGCCGCCGAGTCGGGAGGAGCGTGCGTCCGCGCGGGCCGCGCCCGACGGCGCTGCGGCTGGATGCGGCGGGGCCGTCTCCGCCAAGCGCGCCCGTGCCGGAGCCATTTGCTGCTGGCAGAGATTTGTCGTACACCCGCGCCCAAATCAGCCCCGCATAGGTATATAAATGTGCCCACGAGGGCCGCTGCCGCCGCGACCGGGGAGCGCTGGCCGCAAGGACTGCCGCTCGCACATGGAGGAACGAGATGAACGCCCGCCGATTCGGCCACGCACTGGCGCTCGCCGCCGTCCTCGTGCTGGCCGCGTGTTCCACCCTCACGGTGCCGCCCTTCTCGGAGCCCATCCGCGAACCCAAGCCCGCCGCTGAGCCGACGACGGCGCCGGCCCCCGGCCAGCCCGAAGCCGAACAGCCGGCCGCGCTCCCCTCCCTCACGGTCACGCCGGCGCCCGGCCGCGAGTTTCCCCCCGCCATCGTCGAAGGCGCGGCGGACACTTTGGGCCAGGACCTTCAGGGCCCGTCTATCGAAGCGAGGTTCAGGGATGCGCCGCTGCTCCTCTTCATCAACGAGATCTTCGCCGAGCGCCTGGGCCTCTCCTTCCACATCGCCCCGAACCTGCAGGGCCGCGCGGACCTCGTCACCTTCGTCCTCGCCGAGGCCGTGCCGCCGCGCCAGCTCTTCGCCAGCGCCCGCCAGGTGCTGCGCAGCTACGGCGTGGACATCGTCCAGCAAGGCGATGTCCTCACGTTTGTCGCCAGCCAGGAAGTGGCGGATCAGGACACTCCGCTGTTCATCAGCGGCGCCGCCCGCCCGGAACGTCCCCCGGAACACCGTACCGTGTTCCACATCTGGCCCCTCAAGGTGGGCCGCGCGGACCGAATCACCACCACGCTGCGGCAGATATTCCCGGCCGAGCCAGTCATCCAGCCCGGCGCTCTCAGCAACACCATCGTCGTGCGCGGCACCCCGGACAAGGTTGCCCGTGTCATCACCATGATCGAAGCGCTTGATCGCCCGCTGATGCAGGGCCAGCGCGCCGTGGTGGTGGACCCGGTCTTCCTCAAGGCCCAGGAGCTAGCAGACTCGCTGAGCGCCGTGCTCGAAACCGAAGGCTACTCCGTCGGCGTCCGCACCGGCGGCAGCGGCGCCGGCGTGAGCGTCGTACTGCTGCCGCTCGGCGGCCGGCTGATCGTCTTCGCCCGGGACCAAGACACCCTGGACCACATCGAAGCGTGGGCCCGCACCCTCGACGCCCGTCAGGAAGCCGCCATCGAGGAAGGCTGGTTTTCCTACCAGATCCAGCATGTGCAGGGCGAGCAACTCGTCCAGACCCTCGAGCAGCTCTTCGCCGAAGGTGGCGGCGCACGCATGGCTGCCGTCGACGAGCCATTCGTCGCCCAGCCGCTGCAGCCGGAAGGAGAGCGCAGCTTCGCCGGTACCCGCTTCGTGGTGGACAAGAACCGCAACGTCCTGCTGTTCCGCGGCGCCGGCCGCGAGTGGACCGAGATACTCGGCATCATCGCCGAGCTCGACAGGCCTGTGCCGTCGGTGACCGTCGAAGTGCTCATCGCCGAAGTCACGCTCACGGACAAGGACGAATCCGGCGTCGAGTTCATCGCCAGCGCCGGCCTCGGTGGCGGCCAGGGGCTATCCGGCGGCACGCTGGGCGCGTTCGGCCTCAAGTCCGGGGGCCTGTCGCTCGCCCTGGACAGCGCCGGCCAGACGCGCGCCGTGCTCGCCGCCTTCTACGAGCAGAGCCGGGTGGTCATCCGCGCAAACCAGTACCTGACGGTGAAGAGCGGCGAGAGCGCGACGTTCAACGCCGGCAGCCAGATCCCCACCATCGTCGCCAGCGCCCCCGTGGATGTGCAGAGCGGCGGCACCACGTCCTTCGCGCAGAGCGTCTCCTACCGCAACACGGGCGTGATCATCTCGGTGGAGCCGGTGGTGCAGGCCAACGGTCTGGTGGACCTGACCATCAGCCAGGAGTTGAGCGAGGCGCGGCCCACCGCGGCCACCAGCCTGAGCGGCAGCCCGGCGATCCTGAACCGCAGCCTGCAGACCGTGCTCACGCTGCGCGACGGCGTCTCCGTGCTGATGGGCGGCCTCACCTCGAACAACCAGAGCTCGGGCGAGCAGGGCGTGCCGGGGGTCGGCAAGGTACCGCTGCTCGGCCGGCTGTTCCGCCGCGACACCATGAGCCAGGATCGCACGGAGCTGGTGGTGATGGTGGTGCCCTACGTGGTGGTGGACTACGAGGAAGCCCGCGAAATCACCGAACGCATCCGGGAAGGCCTGGGGCTGCACCGGGAGCTGATGGAGCGCTGACCAATGCTCACCTCCCGGAACGCCCGGGACTTCGACCGCTTCCCGGACACGCGCACGCCTAGGTGGCTTGGTTCGCGAGCGCGGGGTAGATCATCGTCACTCATCGGGCGAGGCGTTCGCACGGGCCATCGTGGAGCGCAGCATTGATTTCTCCGCCTTTCGGGGCGGAGCGCGACTCAGCCGCACGCCGGGCAGCGCGGGTTCTTCGGCAGCCTGAGCTTGCGCCATTCCATGCGTTTCGCGTCGAGATAAAGCACGTAGCCCGTTAGCGTGTCGCCGACGCCTGCCAAGAGCTTCATGGCTTCCATCGCCTGGACGCTGCCGACGATGCCGACCAGGGGGGCGGCGACGCCGTTTTCCGCGCAGTTGAGAGCCATGTCGGAGGCGTCGCTGTAGAGGCATTGGTAGCAGGGCGAGTCGTCTTTGCGGGCGTCGAAAACGGCGACCTGGCCCTCCATGCGGATCGCGGCACCGGAAACCAGGGGCTTGCGCTCGGCGAGGCAGGCGGCGTTGATGGCATAGCGGACGGCGAAGTTGTCGGTGCCGTCTAGCACCACGTCCGCCTCCGCCACGGCGCGTGCCAAGGCGTCGCCCTCCAGCTTGGCCGGGATGGCGCGCACTTCGGTGTCCGGGTTGATGGTGCCGATGCGGTGTGCTGCGGAAGAGACCTTGGTGCGCCCTAGGGACTCTTGGTCGTGGATGATCTGGCGTTGGAGGTTGGAGATTTCCACGGTGTCGTGATCCACGAGGGTCAGCGATCCGATGCCCGCTGCCGCCAGGTAAAGCGCCGCGGGCGATCCCAAACCGCCCAAACCGACCACCAGCGCGGTGGCGCCGAGCAGCGCTTCCTGGCCGGCGACATCGAACTCCGGCAGCATGATCTGGCGGCTGTAGCGAAGGAGCTGCTCGTCGTTCACTGCTGCCTTCCCTCGCTTGGGCGTTGGCCGACCATGACTCGGGGGCGATCTTCGAGGTCCCGGTGACCGCGTACACGGCGGAACCCGGCGGCGAGGTAGAGCGCCCGGACGACCGCCGACTGATCCCATCCATGCTCGATGCACAGCCAGCCGCCGGGCCGCAGATGATCGGGCGCCTCTCGCACCAAGCGCTCGATGAACTCGATACCGCTCGGCCCGCCGACCAAGGCGTGGCGCGGCTCGTAGCGCAGATCGCCGACGCGCAGGTGCGGATCGTCTTGCGCGACATACGGCGGGTTGCTGACGATCGCGTCCAAGCCGCCGGGGAACCGCTCCAAGCCGTCCGCAACAGCGGTCTGCACCGGCAGCCCCAAACGTGCGGCGTTGCGGCGGCAGAGTGCAACGCAATGCGAGTCGATGTCCGTTGCGGTGATCCGCGCCGCGGGACGTTCCGCGGCGATGGCCAAGGCGACCGCACCGCAGCCGGTGCCGAGGTCCAGCACTTCCGTTCCATCGTCGATATGCGGCAGCGCCGCGGCGACCAGCGTCTCGGTGTCCGGGCGCGGGATCAGCACGGCGGGCGAGACCTCGAGGTCCATGCCCCAGAACTCGCGCCTCCCCAAGATGTAGGCCACAGGCTCGCCCCGCGTCCGGCGGTCCACCCAAGCGGCACAGCGCATTGCTGCTTGGGGCGCTACGGGGCGTTCCCGGAAGGCGTACAGCGCGCTGCGCGGAACCTCGAGCGCATGGCTCACGAGCAGCTCGGCTTCGCGGCGCGGCAAGCGGACCCGAGCGGCGCATAGGCAGTCGCCGATGCTGGCTTGCCGTGCTTGGGCGGCGTTGTCAGCCGACACTCGCTGCCTGCTCGTCAGCCATCTGCTTGAGCTGATCCGCCTGATGCTCCTGCGCCAACGGCCCGAGCACATGGTCCAGCCGGCCCGCGATCACCTCGTCGAGCTTGTAGAGCGTCAGGCCGATGCGGTGGTCCGTCACCCGGCCTTGGGGGAAGTTGTAGGTGCGGATGCGTTCCGAGCGGTCGCCGCTGCCCACCAGCGAGCGGCGCGCCTCGGATTGCTCCGCCTGCTGCTTCGATTGCGCGTCGTCCAAGAGCTTGGCGTGCAGAAGCTGCATGGCGCGGGCGCGGTTCTTGAGCTGCGAGCGCTCGTCCTGGCACTCCACCACGATGCCGCTCGGAATGTGCGTCAGGCGCACAGCGGAGTCGGTCTTGTTGACGTGCTGGCCGCCGGCGCCGGAGGCGCGGAACGTATCGACGCGGATGTCGGCGCGGTCCAGTTCCACATCGTCAATGGCGTCCTGCTCCGGCAGCACGGCGACGGTGCAGGCGGAGGTGTGGATGCGGCCTTGGGACTCGGTCTCCGGCACGCGCTGCACCCGGTGGGCGCCGGACTCGAACTTGAGGCGGCTGTAGACGCGCTTGCCGACGATGCGCGTGACCACTTCCTTGTAGCCGCCGTGCTCGCCGACGCGGTCGTTCAGCACGTCCATGCTCCAGCCTTCGGTCTCGGCGTAGCGGGCGTACATGCGGTACAGATCGCCCGCGAACAGGGCCGCTTCGTCGCCTCCCGTGCCGGCGCGAATTTCGAGGAAGACGTTGCGTTCGTCGTTCGGGTCCCGGGGGATGAGCAACTTCTGGATGTCCCGCTCAAGGCGTTCGATCTCAGCCGTCAATTCCGCCGCTTCCTCGTGCGCCAGTTCGCGGATCGTCTCGTCTTCATCCGCTTCGAGTTGCCTCGCCTCCGCCAGATCGGCCCCTGCCTTGGCGTGCTCCCGGTACGCCGCTATCACCGGTTCAAGCTCCGCATACTCCCTAGACAAGGCGGCGAATCGGTCGCGGTTCGCCACGGTGTCCGGGTCCGAGAGGAGCACGGCCAACTCCTCGTGCCTTTCGGCCAAGTCGGTGAGTTTCGCTGCGATGGATTCCGAGAGCGCCATGGGCGCAATTCTAGTCGTCGTCGGCTTCGTACAAGCGGCGCACGGCGGCGATCATGGCTTCGTCGCCTTGCGCGCTCGCCTCGCGAATGGCCACGGTCGGCTTGTGCATGAGCTTGTTGGCGAGGTCCCAGGCCAGACGTTCGATCACCTGTGCCGGCTCGCCGCCGGCGTCCAATCGCTTCTGCGCCACGGTCAGTGCTGCCGAGCGCGCCTTCTCGCCATGCTGGCGGAACGCTTGCAGCAGGGCGCGGCTGTTGTACAGGCGTCGGTGCTTCTCGAACTCGGCGACGCCTAGGCGCACGATCTCTTCCGCCTTGGCCGCTTCCGTCCGGCGCCCGGCAAGATTCTCGTCGATGATCTCGGTGAGCGCGTCGATGGAATAGAGCTGCACGGCGTGCAAGGCGCCCACATCCGGCTCGATGTCGCGCGGCACGGCGATGTCCACCATGAACAGGGGCCGGTGCCCGCGCTGTTCGAGCGCCCGCTGCACGGCATCCTTGCCCAGCACGGTGTCCGGGCTGCCCGTGGAACTGATGACGAGATCGTAGCGGGCGAGCCGCTGGTCCAGTTCGTCTAGCGCGAAGGCCTCGCCCGGCAGGCGCGCGGCCAGCGCTTCGGCCCGGGCAAGCGTGCGGTTCGCCACGTCGATCCGCCGCACGCCAGCCTTCAGCAAGTGGCTGGCGAGCAGGTCGATGTTCTCCCCGGCGCCGATGAGCAGGGCCGGCGCATCCGCCAAGTCCGGGAACACCCGGCCGGCGAGAGTGACAGCCGCGTAGGCGACGGAAACGGGATTGCGGCCGATACCCGTCTCGTTGCGCACGCGCTTGGCGGTGGAAAGGCTCATCCTGCCGAGCAGGCCGAGTTCCGCACCTACATGGCCGTGCTCGCGGGCGATCTCGAAGGCCGCCTTGAACTGGCCGGCGATCTGCGGTTCGCCGAGCACTTGCGAATCGAGGCCAGCGGCCACGCGCATCCCGTGGCCGACCGCGCCCTGGTCGCTGTGGGAGTAGCAGCAGCGCTGCAGGATGCGCTCGTCGATCCCCCGCAGCGCCGCGAGCCACCCGGCGACCGCGTCGGCTTGGAGCTCGTCCGCCGCGCAATAGACCTCGGTGCGGTTGCAGGTGGAGAGGATCACGGCCTCCGCGGCGCCCGTTCGCGCGCACAGCGACTCCAGCGCCTGGGCGCTGCCCTCGGCCGCGAACGCGAGGCGCTCGCGGATATCCACCGCCGCAGTGCGGTGGTTCAAGCCGTAGGCTAGGATGGCCATGCACGAGAGCATAGCAAACGCGGGCTGAGGGACAGCCCGTAGGCGAGCTGCGGGACAGCTCGTAGGTGCCCGAAGCCGTTGTTCGCCAAGGCGTTTTTGAGGGAGTAAACGACACTGTGCCGAAGCCCTGGACGCGGATTGCGCATGCGCTCCTAGGGGCGATCGCCATCGCCGGCTGCGGGGCGATCGGCCCCGCGCCCGGCATCGCGGATTTCGACTTCCGCGTGCGCGGCAAGATCGCGGTGCGCGGGGTGGAGTCGCCATTCGCCGCCACCTTCGACTGGCGCCAAGCCGGCAGGCGTTTCGAGATCGACCTCTGGGGCGCCATGGGCCAGGGTCGCGTGCGCCTAGGCGGGAACGAGCGCGAACTCGAAATCACGGATTCGCGGGGCAGAACCACACGCGGGCTGGATGCGGAGCTGTTGATGCAGCGCGAACTCGGCTGGGCCGCGCCGGCGGGGGCGCTGCCCTATTGGATGAGGGGCAAGCGCCACCCGGCGGCGCCCGCATCGCCGCTCGGCGACCGTGAGGACGACGCTTCCGGGTTCGAGCAGTTCGGCTGGACCATCGCTGTCTCCGCCTGGGGGAAGCAAGGCGGCCGGCGGCTGCCGCAGAGGCTCGTCGTCAGCCGCGGCGAGCGTCGGCTGGTGATCGTCTGCAAGGAGTGGATCTTCCCGGCGGCGTAGACTCGGCGGAAGGACGACGGAGGCTGCTCATGCATCATTTCGCGCGCGGCTGGAGAAGGGCTATGTCGGTGGGAACCCATGCGGCGCTTGTCGCCAGCCTGGGCGCTTGCACGGTCCAGGACCGCTACCAGCAGATTCGCAACAGCAACGCCAGCGAATGCGACCGCCTAGTCACGCAGAACGAGCGCGACCGCTGCAAGGCGCAGCTGCCGCCCGCTTCCTATGAGGAATACGAGCGCCAGCGGCGGTCGGCTCTGAAAGACACGGACACCGGCAATTCCTAGAGCGTCGGACGCCCTTCGCGACTCGGGCACGGGCAACGTCGCCTCCCGGCATCCATACCAGCGTATCGCCTTGAAAGCGGCGTCTATGCCCCCGCCACCGTAGCACTGGGTATCATGCGTGCGCTGCGGTCGCAGTCAGAACACGTCGAAGATGTGGCTGTACTTCAGCACCACCTCGCGGCGCGACTGGCCGGGAGCGTGGCGGCGATCGTCCACTTCGTTGTACACCAAGTACAGCCCGGCGTTGGCCGAGCGCAGCCAAGAGAAGCGCAGGTTGCCGGCTAGGATATGGTCGGCGTCGTTGTACTGCACGAGCGTTTGCAGGCGCACCTTCGGCGTGAAGGCCCAGGAGAAGCCGACGCGGGCGAGATTCACGTCGAACGCCGGGCTGCCGGGAAGTTCGATGACGTTGTGGTCCCAGCCCGCCCAAGCGCTCAGGCGTTCGTCGCGGCGGTAGTTCACGAAGGGAGATACGGCGCGCCGGTCGCCGTTGTAGAAGCCGCCGACCAGGATCATGGTGCCGCCGCTCCAACTGCCCGTTTGCGGCGAGGAGACGCCCATGTGGAACTCGCTGGTGTCGTATTCGCCCGCTGGAATGATGTTTCCCGCTACCGGAAACGGCGCTCTCACGCCCTCGTACTGGAAATTCGCCGCCGTCCAAAGATCCGCGCCGTTCTTCCACACCATCCAGTTGTCGATGTGCAGATAGCCGCTCTCGTAGTAGCCGTCGAAGTCCCAGAAACCGGTGTAGCTCGCGTGCGGCTTCCATTCGTTGAGGCCGAGGAAGTCCTGCACTGCGTAGGTGCGCTGCACGAAGGTGCCGAGGCGCCGGTAGCCCGTGCGTCCGACGAAGCCGACCTGCGGGTCGAAGCCCGCGCCGGTCTCCGTGTAGGCGGCGTTGTAGGACCAAGTAGGAGAGTCGTAGCCGGCGAAGATCGAGGCGGTGTGGTCGTCCGCATGGGATCCCGGCGCCGCAGTGCGGGCGGCGAAGGCCGCGATCAGACCGTACTGGCCGATGCCGAGCGTGCCATCGACGCCGTAGGTCTGGCCGTCCGTTTCGCCGTCGTCCCGGTTGGTGGCTATGAAGCCGAGCGACGAGCGGTTGCGCAGGTCCTGGCTCATGCGCAGCACGGTGTAGTCGTTGTGCAGAGCATGTCGGCCCTCGCCGGGTGCGCCGGCCTCGGCGCGCATGTGCAGGAAGCCGATGTTGGTGGCGCGGCCGAGCTTGCCGGACAGCCGTGCGCCGCCGATGATGGGCAGTCGGCGTCCGTCCTGGCCGATGCCGATGCGACGGCTGAAGAACGGCTGCAGGATGCCCGGCACGCCGAAGTCGAACGCATCGGCGTTCTCCAGAAAGAACGGCCGCGTCTCCGGGAAGAACAGGCTGAAGCGGCCGAAGTTCACTTGCTGCTGGTCCGCTTCCACTTGCGCGAAGTCGGTGTTGTAGGTGAGGTCCAGCGTCAGGCTCGGGGTGATCGAGTACTTCAGGTCGAAGCCGAACTCTTCGCCCTCGATGCGCCGGTCTCCCTGCGCCCCGGCGCGCGGCCGCCGCTCCATGCTGCCGAGCAGGTACGGCATGAGCTTCAGATTGCGCGGCCGCTGCGGCGGCACGCGCAGGCCCTGCAGCGTCCCGGCCAGATCCAGCCGAAACATGCTGAGCTGGCGCGGCATGGGCGCCCAGTAGGAGACCTCGTTGTTGCGGCGGATGGTGCGCGCGAGGTTCATGCCCCAGCTCTGCACCTCCTCGCCGCCGTAGCGCAGCGAACCGAACGGGATGGCGAGTTCCGCGCTCCAACTGTCTTCGTTGATCGTCGCTCGCACCTCCCAGACCGTGCTCCAGTTCCAATCGACGAAGCCCTGCGCCACCTGCCCGTCGTATTCCGCTGCCACCGGGTTGGTGCCGAATGCGAAGCCGCGCTGGCCGGTGCGGAAGGGATCGAAGACGGCGATGAACGAATCCGAGCCGAAGCCGTCGCTGGCCAGCGTGATCTGCGCCGGATCGTCCTCGTAGCAGATGACGCCGATGTAGAGCGCATGGTCCGTGTAGCCGATGAACGCCTCGGTGCGCTCGGTGGCGGGTTCGCCATTGTCCGGTTGCAGCTGGCGAAACCCGGTCAGCGGCGCGAGCCCTTGCCATGCCGGGTCGCCAGCAACGTCGCCGTCGACCGTCGGCGGCGCATCGAGCCGCACGGCGCTGCCGGTCGGCCGGTCGCCGACTTCGGCATGGGCAATGAGGCCGGCGCAGGCGGCGGCGAGCCACGGCAGCGCCCGCGCGACACTATTCGTTGCCATCGCTCGTTGCCATCACATGGGGGTGTCCGGCGAGGGCGGCGGAGTATCCTTGCGAGCATCTTCCGCAGTCAAGCCACCAAGCCCAAGCCGGAACCGCCGGTCGCGGAGCGTAGAATGCGCGCCGCACCCGCCGACCGCGTAGATCAAGGAGACAGCATGAAACCCACTCGGCACCTCTTCCGCGTCTTGGGATGCGTCGCCATCGCAGCGCTCGGCGCCGGCTGCTCGCCGGATCAGCCAGCCGCGCCAGAGCAGCCGGCGCAGGAAACGCCAAGTCCCGATGCGGCTCCGCAAGCGCCCGCGTTGCCCGACCCGACGCTGTCGGCATTGGAGGCGGGCCGCGCCTTCCTGGCCGAGAACGCGATGCGCTCCGGCGTCGTCACCACCCCGTCCGGCTTGCAGTACGAAGTCGTCGTCGCCGGCGAGGGCGACACGCCGGGGCCCACCGCCACGGTGCTCACCCACTACCACGGGACTTTCGTGAACGGCCGGATATTCGACAGCTCGGTGCAGAGAGGCGCGCCAGCCCAGTTCCCGGTGGACAGGGTGATCCGCGGCTGGACCGAAGCGCTGCAGATGATGAAGGTGGGCGACAAGTGGAAGGTCTACGTGCCGCCGGAGCTCGCCTACGGCGAGCGCGGCATGGGGCCGGTGGGACCGAACGAGACGCTGATCTTCGAGGTGGAACTGCTGGACATCGTGGCGCCCTGAGCGCCCGGCGACCGTTCGTTGCCGAGGCTCGCGGTCACCGTTCTGCTCGGCGCCGCCGCTGCCGGGCTCGCCATCTGGTGGCTCGGACGCGCCTACGACGTCGACGCCTCGCGGCTGCTCGGCTTCGTCCTTGCCAGCGTGCTCTTCGTCGTCGGCTTCATCGCGTTGGCCGCGCTCGCGGCGCTGGCGCTCGGCTGGCTGCGCGGTCGGCGCTACGGGAGACCGCCGAGCGCCGGCGTCAAGTCCGTGAAGAATCGCTCGAAGCGCGGCTTGTAGTAGTTGCCGCGGTCCATGGAGAAGGCGATGGCATGGGCGCGGCCGTAGATGTGCCGGCGATCGACGAAGCCCATCACCCGCGAGTCGCTGGAGTTGTCGCGATAGTCGCCCATCATCCAGTACTTCCCCGGCGGCACGGTGAACAGCGGCAGCGTCGAGCAGCTGCCGGTGTTCGCGCAGCGGCAGACGGCGCTCGCGAGCGTCCGCCCCGCGGCTTCGGCTACGGCCTCGAACTGGGGGCAGTCGTGGGCCAAATGCGAGCCGCGCGCGGCGCGCAGATCGCGGGGATCACGGCGGCCGAGTTCGGTGTGCAGCATGACCAGCCGGCTCGCGCCCAGCACGCGCTCTGTGTAGAAGCGATAGCGGCGGGCGTTGTCGATGGGCAGGGCGCCGATCTCGGCGGACCCTAGCGGCGTGTAGTCGGCCCGTTCGCCGTTCACGATCAGGCGCTTCAGACGCATCTCCAAGCGATCGCCCGGCACCGCCACCACCCGCTTGACGAACAGCCGGCAGCCGAGCAGGTCGTCGCAGTCCGCCGGGTTCTCGAACGTCACCACGTCGCCGCGCGCCGGATCCGACCACTGCACGAGACGGGTATCCGTGAACGGCACGCGCAGATCCCAGGCGAGCTTGTCCACGACGATCCGGTCGCCGTCCAAGATGCCCGGCTTCATGCTGCCGGACGGCACCTGGTTCCAGTCGGCCACCACGGAGCGAAAAACCAGCATGACGGCGAGGAACAGAAAAAGACCTCGCCAGTCGCGCCAGAACCTATTGAGTCGGTCTTGCATCGCGGCATTGAACCGAAGCGGCGGCGCGTTGGCAAGCGCAGGAACGGAGCGCGCCCCGAACGCACCAAAATGGCGCGCACGGAGCGCCGATTTCCTACAGGTCGACGGGGGATCTGTCCTCACGCTCGGCCCGGAAGGACCGTCAACATGCCCCGCCATGAACCTGATCGAAATGCGCAAGGTCTGCAAGACGTACCGGATGGGCGACGGCGAACTCGCCGTTCTGCGTGATGTGGACCTTGCGGTACACAGCAACGAATACGTCGCCATCGTCGGCTCGTCCGGGTCGGGGAAGTCGACGCTGATGAACATCCTCGGCTGCCTGGACCGGCCCACGGCCGGTGAGTACCGGCTGGGCGGGCAGGATGTCGCCAGCCTCGACGAGGCGGAGCTCGCCGGCATCCGCAACCGGCAAGTGGGCTTCGTCTTCCAGAGCTTCAACCTGCTCGCCCGCGCCACCGCGCTGCGCAATGTCATGCAGCCCCTCGCCTACCGCGGCATGGCGCGGCACCGCAGGGTTGAGGCGGCCAGCGAAGCGCTGGCGCGCGTCGGCCTCGCGGACCGTCTGCACCACCTGCCGAACCAGCTCTCCGGCGGCCAGCGCCAGCGAGTGGCCGTCGCCCGCGCCCTGGTGACGCGTCCATCGCTGGTGCTGGCCGACGAGCCCACCGGCAATCTGGATGCCGCCGCCACCCGCCAGATCATGGCCCTGTTCGACGAGATGCACTGGTCCGGGCAGACGGTCGTGGTGGTCACCCACGAAGCCGACATCGCGGCGCACTGTGGGCGCACCGTGGAGCTCGCCGACGGCCGCATCGTCAAGGACCAAATCAATGCTCGCTGAGAACTGCCGCTCCGCCTTCGAGTCCATCGCGGCGCACAGCCTGCGCAGCTTCCTCACGACCCTCGGCATCGCCATCGGCGTCGCCGCCGTGGTCGTCGTCATCGCCCTCGTGCAGGGGATGCAGGCGGCCATTGCCGAACAGTTCCAAGGCCTGGGCGGCAACAGCCTCTCAATCGCCTCGTTCACGCCGGTGGAGGAGGCGATGAAGGGCCGCTTCGCCCGGCTGAGCCCCGAGGACCTCGACCTCATCGCCAGCCGCGTGGACGGCATCGCCTCCATCACCCCGCTTCTGCATTCGCCGCTCGGCGCCGGCGGCGGCATCCGCTACGGCTCGCGCACGGCCTTCGCGCCGGTGCAGGGCACGACGCACAGCTACCAGGATGTCTACAACGCCTACCCCGCCACCGGGCGCTTCCTGTCAGTGGCCGACGACCGCCGCCGGCGCCGCGTCTGCGTGCTCGGCGACAAGACGCGGCAGAACCTCGGGCTTCCCGACAATCCGGTGGGCGAGTACGTCGAACTCGCCGGCGAGTGGCTCAAGGTGGTGGGCGTCATGGAGCCGCGCGGCGAACTGTTCGGCATCAGCCAGGACGACTACGTGCTGGTGCCCTACCGCACCATGCGCAGCCTCCACGGCCCCGGCGCGGACGCCGACATCGCCATCCAGCTCGCTGTCGCCGCGGATGCCGACCGCGATGCGGTGCAGCACAGCATCCGCCGCGTGCTGCGCCGCGCCCATGGCCTGAAGCCGGGAGACCCGGACGACTTCCACATCCAGACGCCGGACCAGATCGCGGCGGCGTTCGCGGCCATCGGCGGCACGGTCACCGCGGTGGTGGGCGGCATCGTCGGCGTGTCGCTCTTGGTGGGCGGCATCGGCATCATGAACATCATGCTGGTATCGGTCACCGAGCGGACTCGGGAGATCGGCATCTGCAAGGCGCTCGGCGCGACGCGGCGGCAGATACTGCTGCAGTTCCTCACCGAGGCGCTGGCGCTGTCGGTGATGGGCGGCGCGCTGGGCCTCGTCGGCGGCTACGGCCTCGCCAGCGGCATCGCGGCGTTGATTCCCAATCTGCCGAGCGTGGTGGTGCCGCTGTGGGCGATCATCCTCGCCGTCGGCTTCTCGGCCGGCGTCGGCGTGGCATTCGGCATCCTGCCGGCCGCGAAGGCGGCGGACCTGGACCCCATCGACGCGCTGCGCTACGAGTAGCGACCGTTCATGCCGCTGGCCGCTCGAAGATCTTGAAGATGGACGTGTGGACGATCTCGGTGGCGACTTCGCCCGCCACGCGGAAGATGATGTAGAGGTCCACGAACTCGTGCCCCTTGCGCCGCCACTTGCGCGTCGGCACGGTACGCACTTCGATCTCGTCGCCGACGCGGAGCAGGCGGCGGAAGCGAATCGCGGAGCCGACGTGCATCCACGCCGGCAGCTGGTAGCGGTGCATGAAGGCCTGGTTGGCCGCGCCGAGGATGGCGTTCGGATGCACCACGCCGGCGGCGAAGCAGGGCAGGTCGTCCTCGACTTGGGCAGCGAGTTCCGCGTTGTGGATGGCATCGGGCCGCCAAGTCCAGACGGGGAACGGCTCGCCGACGAAGACGTTGCCCCAGTCGATCGGCTCGCGCTCGGCGGGTTTCGGATCCCCTTGCGGCATCGTGCCAAGCGTCTCCGTGGAAGCGTCCGGCGCCGTGCGCAGTTCCGCCAGCAGTACGCCGCCGCGGGCGTAGCAGCGCACCGTATGGGTCTCGCCGGGCGTGTGGCGGATGCTGAGCAGATCGCCGTGGTAGGCCGGCTTGATGAGGCGGACGTCCGCCCGATAGCTCTCCATCCAGGTGGTGCCGAGCGCCTGCACCAGCGGGTAGGCCATATGGCCGAACACCGCCGCGCCCGCCACCAAAGCGCCTTCGAAGCCGAATCGCTCGGCAACATCGTCGCTGTGGATGCGGTTCTCTGCGTCGGCGGAGAAGTTGCGTGCGGTTGACGTGCGCAGGCGCCCTTCATCCGCCCCTGCGCGCGGCGTCTCGGTCGTCTCAGCCATGGTTCGCTCCCCTGTTGTTCCTCGAACGGCGATAGCTTCCGATCAGCCACGCGGCCAGCACCACAGCGCCGACCAGCGGACCCGCCAGCCGCTGCAGCAGATCGTACACGGGCGACATGGCGAAACCGCCCGGCGCGAAAATCAGGAGCGTCACGAGCGAGAGGAAGGCCGCCATGACCGCGAGTCGCCATGCGCCGCAGGCCCATGCAGTCAGCGCGCCGAGCAGGGCGAGCGGAGCGAGGAGAACGCTGGCGGCTGCGATCGAGGAAGTGCCGCTGAGAAAGACCGTCGCAGCGCCGGTTGTCGTCGCATCCGGTCGGGAGAGCAACTCGGCCACCATCACCATGGGCCAGGCGGCGGAAGCCAGCGATCCCAACGCCATCGTCAGGCTCGCTGCGCCCACCACGATGCCGAGGCTGCCGCGAACGGCTTCCAGCCATGCCGGCAGACGATGCACGTCCTCGGTATCCCGCTTCCGCCCGTAGTCGACGCCTAGCCAGACGGCCAGCCCCAGCGAAACGGCCATCGGTGCGAATATCAGGACATCCCGCCACGGCAGGAAATCGTTGACCAGCGACGCAATGGCTGCGCCCACTGACAGACACAAGCAAAGGCCGGTAGCCGCCAAGCGCCAAGCCCGGTGCGCGAAGGCCACCAAGGCGCAGAGCAGCGCCGGCGGCAGGAGCACCACGGCTTGGGTCAGCGGTGCCCACAAGACCAAGGTGGCCACCGTCGCCAGCGAGACGCTGGCGATGCCGGCGGCGACGCCCAGTCGCGGTTTCGTGGCAGACATCGGGCCCCTCGGCTCAATAGGCCTGCGCCGGCAGCCAGGTCACCAGCGCGTGCCAGTTGAAGATCAGCACCAAACCTACCAGTTGCAGCGCGATGAACGGCACCACGCCCTTGTAGATCGTCGCCGCGTCCACGCCCGGCGGCGCGACGCCCTTGAGATAGAAGATGGCGAAGCCCACCGGCGGGGTCAGGAAGCTGGTTTGCAGGCAGACGGCGAACAGCACGGTGAACCACACCGGATCGAAGCCGAGCTGCGCCACCACCGGCGCCACCAGCGGCAGGATGATGAGCGTCAGTTCTATCCAGTCGAGAAAGAAGCCGAGGATGAAGGTCGCCAAGAGGATGGTGATGATGATGCCGGTGGCGCCGAACGGCAGGCCCAGCAGCATGCCCTCGATCAGCTCGTCGCCGCCGAGGCCGCGCAGCACCAGCGAATAGGCCGTCGCGCCGATCAGGATGCCGAAGATGAACGCGGTCGTCTTCGTGGTCTCGCGCACCACCTCGGTGAACACGCGCCGATCCAGAGCCTTGTTCGCCCAAGCGAGCAGCAGCGCCCCGGCGGCACCGACCCCGGCCGCCTCCGTGGGCGTCGCCAAGCCGAAGAAGATGCTGCCGAGCACCAGGAGGATCAGCCCCGCCGGCGGCACGATGGCGAACGCGAGCTCGCGCAGCGCAGCGAAATCCAAGGGTTCGACATCCTCGAGCGGCGGCGCGCCGCTCGGCTTAAGCAGCCCGTAGCCGAAGAGATACGCGACGTAGAGGCCGGACAGCAGCAGCCCTGGAAACACCGCGCCGAGGAACAGATCGCCCACCGGCATCGCCATGCGGTCTGCCATCAGCACCAGCATGATGCTCGGCGGGATGAGGATGCCGAGCGTGCCCACGGCGCACACCGTCCCGGCAGCCAGCGTTCGGTCGTAGCCTTGGCGCAGCATCACCGGCAGCCCGAGCAGCGCCAGCAGCACCACCGAGGCGCCGATGATGCCGGTGGTGGCCGCGAGCAGCACGCCGATCAGCGTGATGGTGATGGCAAGACCGCCGCCGACGCGCCCGAAAAGCCGCGCGAAGCTGGTCATCAGCCGGCCCGCGATGCCGGAGCGGTCCAGCATCAGACCCATGAAGACGAACATGGGCAGCGCCACCATCACCCAGTTTTCCATGACGTTCCAGATGCGCTCGACGCTGATGGACGCATAGCCCCAGTCCACGCCGATGGCGATGCCGAAGTCCACCTCGAAGGCGATGGCTAGCGCGGTGAAGAGAATCGCGAGCCCTGCAAGGATCCAGGCGATGGGAAAGCCCGTGAACACGAGGCCGATGAAGGCCAGGAACATGGCGAGGGCGAGGATCTCGTTTACCGGCATCGGCGCTATTCGCGCATAAAGAACAGGTACTTCCACAGCCGCGTCAGTCGCGACAGGGCCGCCAATCCCAGCAGGCCGAAGCCGAGCAGCAGAACGCCCTTGATGATCCAACGAAACGGCAGCCCGCCCGGCGAACTCGAAACTTCGCCAGTGACGAAGCTGTCCGCCACGAAACGCGCGCCGTAGATCAGCATCAGAGCGATGAACGGCAGCACGAACAGGATCAGGCCGTAGAGATCGATCCACGCTTGCGTGGTTGGTTTGAAGCGTTCATGCAGCACGTCGACGCGAATGTGTACATCCGCCTGCATGGCGTAGCTCAAGCCGAGCATGAAGCCGACCGAGTAGAGGTGCCACTGGACCTCCTCGAACTCGATGCGACCTTCGCCGGCCACGTAGCGCAGCAGGACGTTGCAGACGATCACGCCCAAGAGCACCACCCAAACCCAGGAGACCGCGTTGCCCACCCACACTAAGAGCGGATCCACGGCTCGCGAGAAAGACGTGTCGGGAAGCGCGAGCGCGGCCAACGGCTTCAGAAATCCCGCGGCAGGTAGGCGAGCTGCTTCCACTCGGCGTATTGCGCGCGGAATGCGAGCTGCGACTCGTGGATGATGCGGAAGTCCTCGTCTCGCGCCGCCTCTTCCGCCATCACCTCGTCGGTGACTTTGTTGAGTTCGCGCAGGATCGGTTCCGGCAGGCGGATGGCCGTGACGCCCTTGGCCGGGAATCCCGCCAACACCGGCCCCTGGCTCGCCTCGGAGTTCGCGAGGTTCCGCGTGACTCCGGCGGTGCAGGCGGTGTCGATGATGGCGCGCTCGGCCTCGGCGAGCTCTTGCCAAACCGCGGCGTTCACGACGAGGTGGGCCGCGGTATACGTCTGATGCCAGCCGGGGTAGTAGTTGAGCTTCGCGATGCGATCGAAGCCGAGCGCCTCGTCCACGTTCGGCAGCGAGAACTCGGTGGCGTCGATGGCGCCCTTCTCCAACGCTTGGAAGATCTCGCCGCCCGGCAGCATGGTGACCGACGCGCCGAGCCGTTCTATGACCTTGCCGCCGAGACCGGCGAAGCGGATCTTGAGACCCTCCACATCGCTCAATTGCTCGATCGGCTCGCGGAACCAGCCGGCGGTTTCCGGCCCGATCAGACCGCATAGCACCGGATGCACGCCGTACTTCGCATACAGCGCCTCGCCGAGTTCGCGCCCGCCGGCCTCGTACCACCACGCCGTGTACTCCCACGGCTCCATGCCGAACGGCACGGCGCCGATCAACGGCGAGGCGGGTATCTTGCCTTGGTCGTAGCCGAGCCAGGTGTAGCCCGCCGGCACCTTGCCGCGCGGCCCTTCGCGCACGGCATCGACGATGTTGAAGGCGGGCACGATTTCGCCCGGCTCGAACGGTTCGAGCAGCATCGCGCCGCCGGAGGCCCGCCGCACGGCATCGCTCACCCACAGGATGTTGTCGCCCAGCACCGCCAGCGTGGTCGCGAACGCCACCGGCACCCGCCAGCGCACGGTCACCGCGACGTCGCCCGCCTCGCTCTGCAGAGCCGCCGTCCGCTCGCCCGGCGGCCGCAGCGCCAAGCTGGCAAGCAGGCCGACCAGGAACGCCGCCACGACGGCGATCAGCGCGGTATTGTTGGTGAGCTTCATGCCGCCTTCGGCCGGTCATCGAATCCTCCGCTGCCGCATGGCCCGACGCCATGCGGGGCGGCCGGCTCCCGCATCCACTTCGCGAACGGGCGGGCCGGTTGCGCTTCGTCAGGCAGTACGGCGAGCGCGCGACTCCCGATGCGCTCGGACATCGGCTACGCCGGCGGGCGGCCGTCAGTTCGTCGGCGCAGGACGTCTGCCACACGAGCGGTCAGTTCCTCGCCGCTGCTCGCCCCGAGAATCAACTCGGCGACATCCGACAGCCGGTCCCAGTCGTCCGTGGCGGCAAGCAGCGTTCCGACCTCGGCACCGGCCGAACGCCCGAAGCGCGCCTCGACCAGACGCTGCACCAACGCGCGCTGGCGGGCGACGCCCTCCCGGCGTGCGGCGGCGACGCCTTCCCGGCGCCCAGCGGCGACGCCTTCCCGGCGCCCGGCGGCGACGCCTTCCTGGCGCCACTGCTCGGGCCACTCGGCGATGCGATCAAGCAAGCTCATCGAATCCTCCAAGGTCTTGCCAAGCTCAGGTGGCGCGTGGCCGGGCGCGATCCGGACGGCCATTTCCCGCATCCACTCCGCGAACACGCGGGCCAACTGCGCATCGTCCGGCAGGCGCAGCGAGCGCCTTAGATCCCGGGCCGCGTGGACCAGGCCGGCGAGCGACCGCGCCTGCTCGAAGCCGACCAGCGCGCGCATCAGATTGCCGACGGGCAGATCGTCTACCACCGCCTGCCCCGCGTCAACTACCTGCGTGCGCTGGGACGGCACGAAGAGGTCGTCGCGCGGCGCGGCGAAGAGGTCCCGCAGTTCGAGCGTTTCGCCCCAGGGCGTGTCGCCGCTGTACACCACTACGCAGAGCATGGGCGGCCAATCGCCGACTTCGCCGAGCCCGCCGCGCCGGTGGACATCCTGATACAGCAGGCCGGAATACACCCAGTTGCGCAGCGGCATGTCGTTCTCCTTGGTCGACTGGAACTCCAACAGCACCAGCAGCCAGCCGCCGCGGAAGCGAACGCGCCAAACCGTGTCGCCGCGGCGCTGCAGCCCCGAGTCGCTCACGTATTCGGCGGGGAGCTTTTCGAGCGTCTCGAGGTCCGCTTCTTCGAGCAGCTCTGCGCCGAGGACCATGCGCAGCAGGTCCGCAACCATGCGCCGGAACGAGAACAGGGTCTTGTAGGTGGAGTCCATGCGGCCACCGTAGCGACCGCAAGACGCCGTGTAATTGGCAAATCTCTGAATTTCTTGTCAGTTTTCGCTCAAAGTAGCCGCTGATTTCGCCCATCGCCAGTGTAGGAGATATGCCATGCCGGGCCATATGCGGTGCGGCGCTTCAAGGCGCCCCCGCCGTCAGGCCGAAGTGCGTTAGGTTAGGGCTCCGCCTTCAGCGGATCGCGACCGGGTTGATCACCGCCTGCACCGCGCCCTCGAAGCGCGGCTGGCCGAGCACGAACAGGAACTCCCAGCCCTCGTCCGCCGCCAATGCGCCGACGTTCATGTTCTCCAGGATGTAGATGCCGTTCTTCGCGAGCAACTCCGGGTGGACGGGGAAGGCGAGGTCCGGGTCTTCGCCCGGCACGGCTTCAAGGCCCCAAGTGTCCGAACCGACCGCCACCACATCGAGGCTCGCCAGATACTTCGCGCCGCCCACGCCGATGCCCGGCTCGCCCGCCATGAACGCCTCGCGATCATCGCCCGCGGCCGCCAGCCAGCCGGTGTGGAACAGCACTACGTCGCCCTTGCCGATGGCGACGCCCTGCGCTTCGGCCTGGGCCTTGATCTCGGCTTCGTTGAACACCCGGCCCGGAGGCAGCGGGTTCTCGCCGAAGTGCGCCGTCATGTCGAGCAGCACGCCGCGCGTGACGATGGGCGGTATCTGGTCGATGGAGAGTTTCGTTAGACCTCTGGTAGTGACGAAGTCCTTCGCCTGGAAGCCGTTGTAGTAGACGTGGTTGATGCCCATGTGGCCGAGACCGTCGAGCTGGCTGCCGATGCCCATCCAGGTGTAGAGCAGATCGTCGTTGCCGGTCGCCAGATTCGCGCCCATGGTCGGGCCGTTGTCCTGGCCGGGCTGCATGATGGTGATGGCGTAGTGGCGCGGCGGGTACGCCGGCGTCTCCCAGCCCGTGACCACGCCGAGCGCATAGGCCTTGCCGGTCTGCACCAGCCTCGCCGCCTGCACCACCTGCTCGGCGGACAGATGGTTCACGGCGCCGAGCGTATCCCCTTCGCCGTGCTCCGAGGGGTACCAGTCTTCCGCGGCCGCACCGAGCGCGACCACTGCGAGCATGAGGCAGGCGATGCGCATGGTTGCTCCTAACGCTTCGTTCGACGAAGCCCATCATACGGCCTGGCGCGGTTCTTGACTCCCGCGCGGGCTACCGGAGGTCTGTCGTATATCCGCCGCCGTCAGTCAGCTACCGCCGAGCCTCTCGGATCACCATCTGTGGAATGACCCGCACGATGCCCGCGTTCGCACCGTCCTCGACCACATACAGGTATCCATCGTGGACCCGCACGTCGCGGACTCGTCGTCCCAACTCGGCGAACAGGGCCTCCTTGGCCACGACCGCCCCATCCGCCAGCTTGAGCCGCCGCACTTCGCGGTCCACCAGCGCGCCCACGAAGAGGTCGCCGCGCCAAGCCGGAAACCGATCCCCTTCGTAGATCGCGAGGCCGGAGGGGGCGATGGACGGCGTCCAGTGGTGCAGCGGCGCGGTGATGCCTGGGCCTTCCTTGAAAGGGGAGATGTAGGCGCCGTTGTAGTCGATGCCGTGGGTCACCGCGGGCCAGCCGTAGTTGGCGCCGGGCACTAGCCGGTTGGTTTCGTCCCCTCCCCGCGCACCATGCTCGTGCAGGTACACCGTGCCATCCGATGCAACGACCAGCCCCTGCGGATTGCGGTGGCCGTAGGTGTAGATCTCCGGGCGCGCGTCCTCTCGCCCCACGAACGGATTGTCGTCCGGGATGCGGCCGTCCGGGTGGATGCGCACGGTCTTGCCGAGCAGGCTGCCGAGGTGCTGCGCGGCTTCCCGGAAGTCGAAGCCGTCGCCGGTGGTGAGCAGCAGCGTGCCGTCCGGCAGGAACGCCATGCGGCCGCCGTAGTGAACCGGGGTCGGTTTCTTCGGGGCCACGGAGAAGATCACCTCGGCGTCCACGAGAGTGCCGTCTCCCAGTCGGGCGCGCAGCACTTCGGTTGCATTGGCGTCCATTGGCAGCGCCGCATAGGAAATAAACAGCGTGCGGTTACGGGCGAAGTCCGGGTGCAGGAGCACGTCGAACAGGCCGCCCTGGCCGCGGCGGTAGACCGGTGGCACGCCGCCGATGGGGTCGCCCACTTCGCCCGTTCGGGACACGCGCCGGAGCGTGCCTCCAAGTTCCGTCACGAGCATGTCTCCGTCCGGGAGGAACGCCACGCACCAAGGGAAGTCCAACCCTTCTGCTATGCGTTCCAAGCGGTATTCCACCCCTTCGGCCACGAAGGCGAGCGCCAGCGCGATGGCGCCCAGCGCGACACCAATGGCTCTTCCGAGCCTGCCCATCGGCGGGATGGCCTCTTCGGTTGCCACAGCGCTCCGGTTATATTGCCTGCCGGACATGGCGGCGCAGATTACATGACCCGACGCATCCTGGCCTTCGCGTGCGCGGTGCTGGCCACCTACGTGCTCGCGTCGTTCGCATCAACGCAGACGATTCTGAACACGGTCTCGTCGTTCGGCTTGGCCGTGGGCTTGTCAGTGCGAGGCGAGGCGACGCTGCACGATCTGGCCGGGCTGGCGCCCACCTATCTGCCCATCATCACCGTCGCGCTGCTCGTCGCCTTTCCCGCCACCGCTCTTGCGCTGCGCTTCGTACCCGTGCCGCGCGTCCTTGCATACGCCGTCGCCGGCGCCGCGGCGCTGTTTACGCTGCACGCGCTGATGGCCGCGGTGATGGGCATGCACCCGCTGCCAGCGACGCGCTCCGGTCTCGGCATCGCACTGCAGGCCGCGGCCGGGGCCGTAGGCGGCTGGGCGTTCGCGCACATCGCCCCTGGTCCCCGCAGCCGCGAGGGCTAGCCGTACGTACGGCACTACCGACTCGGGCTGGTCGACAGGTTGGTCAGATGCCCGGTAGGGCTGGCGAGCAGGTTCACCAGGAAGACGGGCTACTCGCTGTCCACCTGCAACCGCCACTTGCCCCGGCCACCTCGAACAGCGGCACGCGGCGAGCCCTTGAAGTTCTCGATGCCGAAGCGCAGCAGCATGGTCGGCCCTCAATGGACGGCGGGAGCAGCATACCCGCCTGCTGTGGCTGTCGGCGGGAGCGTTGGGATCGGACGCCAGCGGCGGCGCCAATCGGGCGCTGTCTGGACATGGTTTGGCCGGACGCTCTTGCAGGCGTTTCGGGCGAACTCGGTGGCCGGGAAGCCGTCGGCGAGGCGCAGTACGACGCCTTCGCGCTCGCCGTCAAGGACGGAGGGCGCCGCATGGGCATGCTCGAAGAACGACTCGATGGCGGCGACGGAGGCGAAGCGGCCGCGTAGAGCACCGGAACCATCGGAATGTCCCGCTCGGCGGCGAAGGCTTCGACCGCGCTGAAAGATGCGAACTCGTCGCCGCGCCGGATCGCGAAGGCGTGGAACGTGCAGTCCTCCGGCACCGGCTCGTACTCGATGGTGTGGACGGCGTAGATGTCCTCGCCGTAGAGGTACAGGTCCGGTTCCTGCACCTTCCACGCCGTGTGCTTGCGCACCATCGCCATCCACTTGTCGCGGGACGGCTCCGTGACGCTGCGTGCGAAGACTTCGCCGCGGTGGATCATCGTGTTGCCGCCGTCCAGCTTCTCGGTCACTAACACTTCCGGGCCGACGAAACGCTGCGGGCAGTCATGGCGCTCCGCTAGCCGGCCTTGGGTCGGTGAGTGCGGCCAGTAGGGAGTGCGGGGGTACTTCGGATGCATGGCCTCTGCTCTACGAACGGCCAGCTAGCCCCGAACCCGAGCGATGGTGTCTTCGAGGCTCGTGAGCCGGATGCCTAGCGCGTCGGTAGCGGCGGAAGGGTCGATGGCGTCGTCGTGGTCCAGCACGCCCAGCATGTCCACCGTCACCGGTGGGTTAGCTCTCACTTTCGCCAATAGCCAAGCGATGCCGTGGCCCAACGCCAAGGGCAGCGAAACCGTGCGCGTGCCGCGAGTGCTAGCCGCGGCGATCAGGGCGCGCCGCGGCAGGCTGCGCGGGCCGGCGAGCTCCAGCACGCCCGTTGGGGCCTCCGGTTCCAAACCGGCGATGACGGCAGCGACCACGTCGCCCGCGTAGATGGGCTGCTCCAAGCTCGCGGCGCGGAAACTGAAGGCGAACCGCCCGCCGGCGCTGCCCAGCAACGCTGCGCTCGCCACGTCGTCTTCGCCGAGCACCATAGGCACTCGCAGCACCAGGCTCGGCACCGCCGACTCGGCCAAGAGCTGCTCAGCCGCAGCCTTGGACTTGAGGCACCCATTGCGAGAACCAGCATCCGCGCCGATGATCGAGAGGTAGACGATGCGCTGGACGTCCGACCGCCCTGCGGCTTCGATCAGCGCCGCGGTCGCATCGACATGTGCCGCGCGGTAAGTGGCGCCGCGCCCTTCCTTGATGATGCCGACCAGATGCACCGCCGCTGCACAGTCGGCGCACGCCGTCGCGAGGCCGTCCGCGTCTGCGTAATCCACGATGCGCACGTCCGCACGGTCGCCAAGCGTGGCGGCAGCGCGCTGCGAACGCACCACCGCTCGCGTCGTCCATTCCGAGCCGATGGCCCCAAGCAGGCGGCGCCCCAGATGCCCGTTGGCGCCCGTGACGAGCAGTCGCTTCACGCGCGGCGCAGTTCGGCGATCCGTTCGACGCAGCGCTCTTCGAGATCGCGGGCCGCGGTCACCCAGTCGCGCTTGTCGGCGTCGGCGGCGGTCTTGTCCGAGGCGCGGTAGAGGAGTCGCGACAGGGCTCGATAGTCGATCGCCAACCTCCGTGCAGGCTCGGCGGGAATCGGCCCCGGAAACTCGGACGCCGCGAGGCGCTGGAAGTAGTCGCCGGCGCATTCCCGGCACTCGGCCCACACCACGGCGTTCCACCAGTTGCCGTGCTCGATGCCGTGGCCGTCGTCGATGGCCTGCAGCCAGTTCGCGTAGGCCGCGCGGCCCATGCCGTAGGGCGCGTCGGTATGGCGCTCGCCGTGCTGCCAGACGTCCACTGCGAAGTCGAGCGCATCGAACAGCGGCTGCCTGGCAGCGCTCGCGCCGCGCTCGAAACGGAAGAACGTCATCGGCGGGCCGTTGCGGAACGCCTCCCAGGTGCCGTATTGAACGCGATCCGGCGTGCTCTCCATCTCGCCCCACGGCTGCGCCGCCAGCAGGCCATCGTCGTGGTAGCCGAGCACCAGTTGATTTTCCAGATTCAGCAGCGAGCAAACCGCGCCGCCATCGAGCGCCGCGCGCACGGCGGATTCCAGCGCCGTCTTTTCCGCCTGCTCCCCTTGGGCGTGGGACGTGCCGAGCGACTCGACATCGAGTCCGAGATTCCCGATCAGGCGCAGGAAACCGTCGTAGTTCCAGACGTACGGCCCGGACGGGCACAGCTCGTTGTGGACGTTGATGACGAAGGCATGGCCGGAGTGGACGAACGCCTCCTCGCGACTGCAGCCGATGCCGAAATGATCGAGTGCGCCCTTGACGACGCCGAGCATCGACGTGTTGTAGGGCGGCTGTTCGAGGTCTGCTACGCGCACGGTGCTTGCTCCGGGCAGGCTGGGATTGGCTTAGCATAATGGCTGAGGGGAGCATTGGGAGCACGCCATGCACGGACGACCACGCGAAGCCCTGCTGGTGGCGGCGCTGGTTGCTGCTGCTGCCTTCCTGGCGACGGCCTGCGAGCCGCTCTACATCCTGCCCGGCGGCGAGCTCTCCGGCACGGAACATCCCGCACCGGACGACTGGACCTTCGCCGAAGCAGAGCAGGTCGTGCAGCTCGAGGTGCGTCCTGCGGACCCCTATTCCGTCAACGTCTGGGGCGTGGGCGTCGGGCGGCACTTCTACTTGGGATCGTCTTCGGCGCCGAAGTGGACGCGGGCCATGGAGGAAGATCCGCTCGTGCGCCTGCGCGTCGCGGGGCGCATCTATCCGCTGTCCGCCGCCTTGGTCACCGACACCGCGGAAATCGACGCCGTAGTGGCGGCCTACGTGGCGAAGTACGACGTGGACCCCGCGGAGGAGCAGGTCGCCGCCATGTTCCGGCTCTCGGCACGGTAGCCGCCCCTGCGCATCGCGTAGCATTGTGTTGCGGATGTACGCAACGGCGACTTGAAGGAGCACGGTGGAAGACCCATCGGCACAAGAGGCGACGAACGACGGGAAGCGGTGGCTCACCCTCGCGAACGCCATCTCGACGCTGCGCTTGGCGGCGGCGCCGGCGTCGATCGCCCTGGTGCTGGCCGAGCAATGGCTGTTCGCCGCCGCGCTCTTCGCCGCCGCGGTGGCAAGCGACTTCGCCGACGGCTTCGTGGCCCGCCGCACGCACACCGCCTCGCGCGTCGGCGGCGTGCTCGACCACACTGCCGACGCCCTCTACGTCGCCTGCACGCTGTGGGCGATCGGCTACGTCGAGACGCAGCACGGCTTGGATCTCGTGCCAGGCATCCTGCCGCTCTTCATCGCCGTCGCCTTCCTGCAGTACGTGCTGGATTCGCGGGCCTTGGCCGGCCAACCGCTGCGCACCAGCGCCCTTGGGCGGGCGAACGGCATCGCCTACTTCGTGCTCGCGGGGGCCGTGCTGTTCCGCTGGGCGTTCGATCTCGACTGGCTGCCGGATGCGGTGGTCTACTGGGCCGGCCTCGCCATCGTCGCCTCGACGCTGCTTTCCGTGATCGACCGGCTGCGGGCCTTGCTCAATACGACGCCCCAGCCTGCCTCCAAACCCGACTTAAGGAGCAAGCCATGAAGCTCGGCCTCTTCGGCATCGGCTCCGGCCATTGCGCCGACCCGAACGTCGCCAAACGCATCGCCCAGCGGGCCGAGAGCCTCGGCTTCGACTCGCTGTGGACCGGCGAGCATGTCGTCCTGCCGGAGCCGCGCCAGCCGCCGTCGCCCGCGGCCCCGGACTTCCCGATGCTGCATCCGTCCACGGCCTTGGCGTTCCTTGCTGGTGTCACGGAGCGCGTCATGCTCGGCACCGGCATCACCTTGATCGCGCAGCGGAACCCGCTGGTGCTGGCCAAGGAGATGGCGAGCCTGGACGTGGTCTCCGGCGGCCGGCTGCTGCTCGGCATCGGCGCCGGCTACCTGCACCAGGAGTTCGACGCTCTTGGGGCGAACTTCCGGGAACGCGGCGCCCGCACGGACGAGTACGTCGGCATCATGCGGGCGCTGTGGAACGAGGAGAAGCCGTCATTCGACGGCCGCTTCTACCGCTTCAAGGACATCCAAGCGATGCCCCGCCCGGTGCAGGAGGGCGGCCCGCCGATCATCATCGGCGGCGCCAGCGACGCCGCGCTCAAGCGCACCATCGCCTACGCCCAAGGCTGGTACGGCTTCGCGCTCGGGGTCGAACAGGCGGCCGCGGTGCTCGAGCGGCTGCGAGCGCTTGGCGGCGACAGATTCGACGAACTGGAGATCAGCGTTACGCCCGCGGCCCGGCTGACGGAGGAGACCGTGGCGCAGTTCGCGGAACTCGGCGTGCATCGTCTGATCGTCTTGATGCCGCAGACGGAAGAGCGCACGATGGCGGCGCTGGAGACGATGGCATTGCTGATCGACGCCGAGCACTGACACAGGCGGTCGAGACTTGGCAACCGCTCCAAACACCGAAGAGACCACCGTCATGCCGCCGCTGGTTCGGGTCCGTTCGCCGTGGCGGGTTGAACTGGTGCGTTTGGTGCGATCAGCGCGACGAAGTTTCGCCGCCATGGCGCCATACGTGACTCACGAGGGGATGGAGGCCTTCGTCAAAGAGATTCGGCGCCCCGATGAGATGTTTGTCTTTCTGGGCACTACGTTCTCCTCCCAGTCTGTGACCAGTGGATCGTTGGACATCGGCGCGTTCCTCTGGGCGTACGAGAGTCTGCCTCGCCTCTGCGTTGCGCACATTCCGAGGCTTCACGCGAAGATTTACGTCGCGGACGAATCGGCGGCCATCGTGACATCCGGCAACCTGACTACAGCGTCGCTTTCGCACAACAACGAGTACGGCATCGGAATCCGCGACCAAACGACCGTACGGGCGATCAGATCCGACATGGCCGACTACGCCGCACTGGGATCAGCCGCTTCGCGAAAGTCCGTGCTTCGTCTAAGTGAATTGGCTTCCGAGTTCTCTGGCGTCGGCGACAGCGATGGCCAGCCAGACGCCGAGACGGAGAGGGCCAAGAGCGCATTCGACGATGAAGTTCGACGTCTGCGCGGCAACGATGGCGAAGCACGCACTGCGATCTTCGCACGAACGGTCGTCCATGCGTTGCGCGGCGGGCCGATGACCACCAGCGACATCCACGCAATGGTCAAGGACATGCAACCCGACCTGTGCGACGACGATGAGGACCGCGTGATCAACGGCGTAAGGTTCGGCAAGCGCTGGAAGCACGACGTTCGCAACGCCCAGCAGTATCTGAAGCGGCATGGACGGATAGCCTTGATCGATCGCCGGTGGCGGCTAACGGCTTAGGGCAGAACTCCGATGGCGCAATCTGGAGCCGTACATGACCTCGGCACGGGGGGACAAGCCCCATACGCGCTAACTTGCCTTGATACCCGGTTGAGGGTGCCTCGAGGGCCGTCTGTCCTTGGCGGACCATCCCTGGCGGACAAAGGGTCGAGGGTATTGCGCTGCACAAGCGGTTCGCGAAGTACGGGCTGCGGCTGCACCCGGAGAAGACCCGGCTGGTGGACTTCCGCTGGCCGTCGCGGCGAAGGCCGGGGGCGTTCGGCGCCGAGCGCTACTGGGGTTCACCCACCACTGGGGCGTTCCCGCAAGGGGCGCGGGATAGTGGAACGCAAGACGGCGGCGGATCGGTTCGCCGCGCTCTGCGGGCCATCGACGACTGGTGCAGGGAGCATCGCCACTGGCCGGCGGCGGCGCAGCGCGCGGTCCTCGACCGCAAGCTGAAGGCCACTACGCCTATTCAAGCTGAAGGCCACTACGCCCATTTAGGCATCACCGGCAACGGTCGGGCGCACAGCATCTGCCGCAGCGCAGCCGTGCCGCAGCCCGAGGAGCCGGGTGTCTTAGTTGGGCACGTCCGGATCTGTGGGAGCCGCGGGAGGGCGACCTCCCATGGCTACTCGGCCCCGGTGCCTGGGGGCCCGGTGCCTGGGAACCGAGGTTGTCTCGCGCTCGCTGCATCGCTACGCTGCCTGCCACATGGCCGACCCCGGACACAGCAGGAGGGAAATTGCGAGTAAGCGAGTCGGACGATCGACGCGGCTGATGGACGGGCCGTACCGGTTGCTGGAACTCGATGTCGGACATTGGCTGATCCAGGAGGCCGAGGCCGACGTGCTGCGCGAGACGCTGGCGCACATCGAGGCATTCGGGGCGTGAAGGCGGATTATCAGTATCTGGGCTCGACCCGGGTTCGAGGGTCGAACGCGGTGGTGGACGAGCGTTCTTGGTTGCCTTGGCGTCTCAGCGAGTAGAGCCCTGCGCACCCGCCACCGGCGGATGCCGCGATCCGGAACCGATACGCATGATCGAAACCCGCGACCTCACCAAGAACTACGGCGGCAAGGTTGCCGTGTCCGGGCTCGACATGACCGTCGCGCCGGGCGAGATACTCGGCTTTCTCGGGCCCAACGGCGCCGGCAAGTCCACCACCGTCAAGGTGCTGACCGGCATGCTCAAGCCGAGCGCGGGGGAGGCGCGGGTGGCGGGTTTCGACGTGGTGGCCGAGCCGCTCGAGGTGAAGAGGCGCTTCGGCTATGTGCCCGAGGCGGGCGCCCTCTTCGAGGTGCTGACCGGCAGCGAGTACCTCGCCATGGTGGCGGCGCTCAAGGGGCTGCCCGAGGAGGCATCGAGTTCGCGGATCGACGAACTGCTGGACCTCTTCGAGATCGGCCAAGCGGCGAATACGCGACTCGCCGAGTACTCCAAGGGCATGAAGCAGAAGGTGCTGCTGAGCGCGGCGCTGCTCGGCAACCCCGAAGTTCTGTTCTTCGACGAACCGCTGAACGGTCTCGACGCCAATGCCGCGGCGGTGGTCAAGCACCTGCTGCGGGAACTCGCCGCCGACGGCCGCACGATCCTCTTCTGCTCGCATGTCCTCGAAGTCGTCGAGAGCATCTGCGACCGCATCCTGATCATCGCGAATGGTTGCCGCGTGGCCGAGGGCACGCCGACGGAGATCACCGCCGGAGCGGGCGCAGCCAGTCTGGAGGAGGCTTTCGCAGAGCTGACCGGCGTCCGCGCCACGGCCGACGTGACCCGCGACGTATTGGCGGCGCTCCGCTAGCCGTGCTTGAGCTTTGCATCCGCGCACTCGGCGCCGACTACCGCCAGTGGCGCACCTTGGCGAAAGTCATGCTGACGGTGAACTGGCGCACCGCGCCGGCCATGCAGCTCGGCGAGCACCGCCAGCGCGAAGGCTATGGCGGGATGTTCGTGCTGATGTACGGCTTGTTCGGCTTGGGCGTTGCCGCGCTCGCCGCCGTGGTGCCGGGCGTGTTCATGGCCGCGACGGCCGCGCTGACGCTGGTCATGCTGGTGCTGGCCGCCGCCCTGCTGACCGACTTCCAAACCGTCCTGACGTCCCGGATGGACCTGGACGTGCTCGGCTACCAGCCCGTCTCGTCCCGGACCGTATTCCTCGCAAGACTCGCGAATCTCTTGGTCTACGGCTACGCGATGGGCGCGATGCTGGCCGTGCCGGCCATCATCGCGATGCTCGTTCGATTCGGCTTCTTCGCCGCGCTCGGTTGGCTGGCTGCGGCGAGTCTGGCGGTCGCCTGGGTCGGGCTGCTGGCCGCAACGAGCTACACCGCGATCGTGCGCCTCGTTCCGGCGGATCGCCTGCGCCGCGGTCTCGGCTACATCCAATTGGTCCTCTCCACCCTGGCCACGGGCTTTTTCATCGTGCCGATGCTGCTCCGGCAATTCGACTTCTTCGAGAACTTCGGCACCGAGCCGACGCCGGCCCTCTTGCTGTACCCGCCCGCTTGGTTCGCGGGCCTGCCTCGACTGGCCACGGGTTCGTTCACGTCGCTGGACCTCGGCCTGAGCGCCGCCGCCCTTGGCAGCCTGGCCGGGCTGGCGGTTCTGGCGCGCGGCAAACTCTCCCTTGCCTTCACCGACAGCATCCGCTCGCTCCAAGCGTCGCCCGTCGCGCGACCGCGGCGGTCCCGACCGATCCGGTGGCGATGGGCGTCGGCCGAACTGCGCGTGATGGCGCTGCTCATCCGCGCTCAGCTTCGCCACGAGATGCGGTTTCGGCTGGCCATTCTCGGCGTCTTTCCGATGGGGCTCGTCATGCTGGCCCTGCCGTTCCTCTACAGGCTCGGCGGCGACGGGGAAGGGGACTCGTTCCTCGTCCTCGGCATCCCGAACGTGATGACCATCCTGCTGCCGGTGACCCTGCTCGAAGCCATGCGCAGCAGCGAATCGTACCGGGCGACCTGGGTGTTCTTCTGTACACCAGCCGATCTTCCCAAGCTGACCGTGAGCGCCGCCAAGTTCGCCGGCCTGTTCTTCCTGCTGCCGTACGTCCTCATGGTGGGCGGTGCGCTCTGCTGGCTCCTCGGTGACATCGTGCGCGGCATCGGCCACACGTTGCTCTTGGGCGTGGGGGCTTACGCGGCCATGCAGCTGGCGCTGCGCGTCTCCCCGTGGATCCCCTTCTCGGAACCGCCGCCGAAGACGGCCGGCGGGCGGCTGTTCGGCTTCTCGATTCTGGCCGCCGTGGTTGGCATGGGCGTCCTGCCTTGGCTCATCGCTTTCGCGACCAGCGGGCTGGCCCCGTTCGCGGTCGCCGCGGCCCTGTTCGTCGCCGTCTGCGCCCTGCTGCAACGCTCGCTGACGAAGGGCATCCGCAAGCGCGTGCAGGAGACGGAGTTCGTCGGCTGAGGCGCGCCAGCTCGCACTTGGCCGTGCGACAATGCGGGGGCCGTGACCGCTCCAACCGCGCCTTCGTTCCGTCTGCACGTTTCCAACCGGCTCGAAGAGCTGGCGGCGGCGCTCGCCGAGGAGATGCGCGCGCGGCCCGGGGATCCGCTGGCCGCGGAGCGCATCGTCGTGCCGCATCCGGGGCTCGGCCGCTGGCTGGCGCTGGAACTCGCATCGCGGCTCGGCATCGCCGCGCATCTGAAGCTGGAGCTGCCGGCGGAGTTCGCCTGGTCGCTGATGCGCACGGCGATCGTGCTCCCTAGGGAACAGCCGTTCGCGGCGGGTGCGCTGCGCTGGCGCATCTTCGACGTGTTGGAGGATTGGGAGCAGGATGACGACCTGACCCGTTATCTCGCCGATGCGGACCCGCGCAAGCGCTTCGCCGTCGCGGATCGTCTGGCGCATGTGTACGACCGCTGCCTGCTGTATCGGCCGCAATGGATCCGCGCTTGGCAGGGGGGCGAGACGCCGCATTGGCAGGCTAGGGTTTGGCGGGAGCTGGCGCCGCCAGGGCCCGTTCGGCATTGGGTCGAGGCGGTGGATGCGTTTCAGCGGGCGACGCGCGGCGGGGCGCGGCAAGGCTCGGAACAGCTGGACCTCTTCGAGCCTGCGCCGGCGTCGAGGGCGTCGAGCGACGGGGAAATCGACAGGGTGAGTTTCTTCGCCGTGCCTTCGCTGTCGCCCTCCTACCTGTCGATGCTGCGCGCCGCGGGCAGCGAAAAGGACGTGCATCTCTTCCAGTTGAGTCCCTGCCGCGAGTTCTGGGCGGACACGCGCTCGCGCCGCGAGCTGCCTCCCGTGGCTCGGCAGGGCGCTGGGTTCACCGAAGGCAACGAACTGCTCGCCGCCTGGGGGCGCGCGGCCCGAGACATGCAGGCCCTCTTGGCGGACGATCTGGGGCTGGGCGATCCCCATGAAGCGTATCGGGCACCCGATGCGCCGACACGTCTTGGGCGGGTGCAGAGCGACATCCTGGACCTTCGCCTCAGCACCGAGGCGAGCGAGACCGGCGTGCCGCCAGACGACTCCATTCAAATCCACGTCTGCCACTCGGCGACGCGCGAGGCGGAGGTGCTGCACGACCGCCTGCTCGGCCTGTTCGATGCCCACGAGGACATCCAGCCGGCGGACGTGCTGATCCTCACCCCGGACATGGACGAGTACGCGCCAGCCATCGAAGCGGTATTCGACTCCTTTGGCGAGATTCCTTTCAACATCGCCCGCCTGCGAAGGCGCGACAGCGCGGCGGTGCGGGCGTTCCTTGATCTCTTGGCGCTGCCCGGTTCCCGCTATCCCGTGAGCGCAGTCCTGGCGCCGCTGCGGGCCGCCTCCGTGGCCGCGCAGTTCCGCCTAGTCGATGCGGACCTCCCGGACATCCGCACTTGGATCGGCAGCGCCGGGATCCACTGGGGCATCGGCGAACCTGGCGGACAGCGGTCTTCCGCATCCGACGTGCCGGCATCGGCGCGGCACACTTGGCACGAAGGATTGCGCCGCCTGCTGCTCGGCTACGCCATCGAGGGTTCGGCGGATTGGTTCGCGGGCGTCGCATCCTCGGCGCTGGACCGCTTCGGCAGCGACGGCCCGGACCGCTACGAGCGCCTCGGCCGCTTCGCCCGCTACTGCGAACTGGCCTTCGCGCTTGAAGAACTTGCGGATGAGGCGTTGCCGGCGGCCGAATGGGCGGCTTGCCTGCGGGAAAGAGTGCTGGCGCCGTTCTTCGCCGCGGCGCATCCGCTCGCCGAAGTGGCGCGGGAAGCCGATCTGGTGTCGCGTCTGATCGAGGAGCTGGAGGCGGAGTGGCGCGTCGCGGGTACCGACGGCGCGATTCCCTTCGCGGTTGTGCGCGATGTGCTCGGCGAACTGGGCGCCGCCAGCTCGCGCGCCGTGGCACGGCTGGCGGATGGCGTCACCGTCGCCCCGCTCGCCGCCGGCCAGGTGTTTCCCGCCAAGGTGGTCTGCGCCGTCGGCATGAACGACCGGGCGTTTCCGCGCCACCGGGCACCGGCTTCGTTCGACGTGGTGGGCGCGGACTCGCGCCGCGCCGGCGATCGGGATCCGCGCGACGAGGACCGGCTGGCCTTTCTGGAGGCGCTGCTGGGCGCCCGGCGCGCGTTCGTCGTCACCTACACCGGACGGGACCTGCGCGAGGATGCGGCGATTCCGCCCTCGGTGGTGGTGAGCGAACTGCTGGACTACCTGGGGCAGCGCTTCCCGGACGAGGAAGCCTTCGCCGTGGAGCATCCGCTGCAACCGTTCAACCGCCGCTACTTCGAGGCAGACGATCGGTCGACCGGCGGCCAAGCGCTCTTCAGCTACTCCGAGACCATGGCCCAGGCGGCGATGGCCGTTCGGAACACGCCGCGCCGAAGCGCTGCGCCGCATCGTCTGGCCGGCACCCTGGCGCAGCCGGATCGCTTGGATGCGGAGGTGGAGTTGGCGGAGCTGGTCCGCTTCGCCGCGCATCCGGTCCGCCACTTCGCCCGCAACAGGCTCGGCCTGCGGCTCGAAATCGAGGACGAGGACCCGGCTACCGATGAGGAGCCCCTTGAGCTGAACTACCTCGAGCAGTGGCAGCTCAAGGATCAGATCCTCGGCCTGACGCGGCGCGAACTGACCGACGAGACCACCGAACGGCTCACTCGCGCCCGCGGCCTGCTGCCGCCCGGCAATCTCGGCGCGAACGAACATCAGCGCGGAGCGATTCAGGTGGCGACCTTGCGCCAGGCGCTGGACCCCTACGCCGAGCATCTGGACGCGCCGCCGACGCCTGTGGATGTGGATGTCGGGGGCATCCGTCTCACCGGCAGGGTGGAGGGGTTCGTGCCCGAAGCCGGGACGTTTCTTTGGTGGCGCGTCGGCCGCATCCGGGAGAAGGACCGCATTGAGGCGTGGCTGCGCCTGCTGGCGCTCTCCTCGGCGATGGATGCGCCCGTATCCGCGCAGCTGGTCGGGGTAACCAACGCTGCGCAGCGCGATGTCCTGCGCGCGCCGAATCCGGAAGCGGTGCGCGAGATGCTCGGACGCTGGCTGGAGGCCTGGCAGCGGGCGGCCAGCGAGCCGCTGCCTTTCTTTCCCAAGACGTCGCTTGCCTGGGCAGAGACCCAGGACAGCTGGAAGGCGGAAAAGGCTTGGCACGACGGCCAGTGGTCCGAGAGCCAGGATGTATACAACCGGCTGCTGTGTCCCGATGGGCCGTACTCGGACGGCTTCGAAAGGCTCGCCGGGGCCTTGCTGGGCCCGCTGGTCGAACAGGGTCGAGGGGAATGAACGAGCGTCCGCTCGACATCGCTCTCGATGGCCACCTGCTGATCCAGGCCAGCGCTGGCACCGGCAAGACCTACGCGCTCACCACCCTCGTCGCCCGGCTTCTGGTGGAGGCGGGGAACGCTATCGACGAACTTCTGGTGGTCACCTTCACCAACGCGGCAACGGGCGAGTTGCGCGATCGCCTCCGGCGCACGCTGGCGCAGACGCTGGCTCGACTGCGCGCAGCGGACCATGGCGCAGCCAAGGACCAGGCCGCCGATCTGGTCGCGCGCTGGGAAGGCATGGGCATCGACCGCGCCGATGCCGCGGCCAGCGTCGCCCATGCGCTGCAGGGTTTCGACCGGGCCAACGTCGCCACCATCCACGCCTTCTGCCAGCGGGCGCTGACCGAGTTCGCCTTCGACAGTGCGCTGCCGTTCGGCTTCGAGCTCGGCGGCGACGACACGCTGGATGTGGCCGCCGCGGTGCGCGACTACTGGCGCGTCCACATGGCGGACGCGCAGGCGCCGCTCTTGGAAATCGCCCGCGACAGCGGCTTCACGCCGGGGGAACTTGCCGACTGGACCCGGCGACAGCTTGCCAATCCCGACGCCGAAGTGCGCGGGGCGCCGGATCCGGGAGCAGACTTCGAGGAACGGTTCCGCGTTGCCTTTGCGGTATGGATGCGGCAAACGAACGCCGTCGGCGAGCTCTGGCCGAGGCACGGCGCGGAGTTCGTACAGACGCTCGCCGACATGCGCTGGCGGAAAACCAGCATCCCGAAGATCGCCAAATCCTGCGGTGAGGCGCGCGCCGTCTTTGAGGGCGGCACGGCCGACGCATTGCCGCTTTCGACGGCGATGTATCTGGCCCCGTCCAACCTTGGCGGAATCCTGCTCAAGCAGCGCCCGCCGCAGGAGTTTCCCCCGGGCAACCCGCTCTTCGATGGGTTCGAGGCGCTCGGCGCGGCGGCACAAGAAGTCCATGAGCTCAGCACCGTCTGGCTGCGCGCCCAGCGTCGCCGCGTACTCGAAGAGACCCGCGAGCGCCTCGCCCGCCGCGCCTGGGAAGAACGGCGGCTCAGCTTCAACGATCTCTTGGCCGAGTTGCACAGCGCCCTGGAGGGCGATCGCGGCGAGGTCCTCGCGGCGCGCATCCGCGAGCGCTATCCGCGGGCGCTGATCGACGAGTTCCAAGACACCGACCGGCTTCAGGCGCGCATCTTCTCCCGCATCTATCCCGTCGATGCGCCGACCGGGAGCCTCACGGTGGTGGGCGATCCGAAGCAGTCCATCTACCGGTTCCGCGGCGCGGACGTCTTCGCCTACATCCGAGCCGCCGAGGAACTGCATGGTCGGACGCTGCAGTTGGACCGGAACTACCGCTCGACGCCGGGCCTGGTGCGGGCCGTCAACGCCGTGTTCGCCCGCCAGCGGCCGTTCCTGCTGCCGCAGATCGACTACGAGGGCGTGCAGGCCGCCACGGACCGCACCGCTGCCCTAGCGCTTCCAGAGGGCATGGACCCGGCGGCGTTCCAGATTCGCGTGCTTCCCCCTTTCAAGGAAAAGCCGCGCAAGGACGAAGCCGTTGAGGTGGCAGCGGCCTACGCGGCGAGCGAGATAGCGAGCCTGCTCGGCGGGGAGGCAGCCATGCACGGACGCCCGCTGGTCGGCGCCGACATCGCCGTGCTGGTGCGCACCGCTCGGCAAGGCCAGGCCATGGCGAGCGCTTTGCGGGCGGTGGGCGTGCAGTGCGTGGAGATGGACGACACCAGCGTCTTCAACACGGTGGAAGCGGCGGACCTGCGCCGGCTGCTGAGCGCGTTGGCCGACGACGCGGGGAACGGTGGTCCGTTCGCTTTTGCAGCCGCAGCGAGCCTCAAGGGCGCACTCGCCGCAGACCTGTTCGGCCTGCGGCTGCAAGGCATCGCGGCGCTGCCGGAAGATGATGGTGCCTGGGCGCTGTGGCACAACCGCGCCGCGTCGTGGCGCAGGATCTGGAGTCGCAGCGGCATCGCGGCGCTGATTCGCCACCTCCTGTTCGACGCCGAGACCGACTGCGCCCGGCATCTGCTCCGCGCCAAGGACGGCCTGCGGCGCCTCACCAACGTCCTGCACCTCGCCGACCTGCTGCGCCAGGCGGAGTCCCGGGAACGACTCGCGCCGGCGGGCTTGGTGGAGTGGTTCGCCCGCCAGGATCCCGAGCAGCGCGGCGACGAGGCGACGCAGCTGCGCCTCGAGAGCGACGAGGGCCTCGTGCGCGTTATCACCATGCACCGCAGCAAGGGCCTGGAGTTCCCCATCGTGTTCCTGCCCTTCGCGTGGTACCGCACGCAGCCGCGCCGCCGCGACGAGCCGTCCGCCGAATACCATGACCGCGAGCGCGAAGGCTTCCCGCCCGTGCTGGACCTCGACCCGTCGGACGATGCCAAGCTGGCCGAGGGCGTTGAGGATCAGTCCGACGAACTGCGCCTCTTCTACGTGGCGGTCACGCGTGCGCAGTACCGCTGCGTGGCCACCTGGGCGCCCTTGCGCGACTCCAACTACGCGCCGCTCGCCTGGCTCGTACACGGCGGCGACGCCGAGCATGAGCCGCCGGAGAAGGCGTACAAGACCTCCGGCAGACGCGTCAACAAGCTCAGCGAAGGCCAGTGGCGGGAGGAAGTTCAGGCATTGGCGGATGCCCATGACGACATCGCCGTCACCCAGGTAGCCGAACTGGTCGAAGCCCCCGCCAACGCAGGGGAAGACGCGCCCGCGCTTGCGGCCCGCCGACTTGATCGCAAGCTCGCCCGGGTTCGGCAGATGACGAGCTACTCCGCGCTGGCCGCGGAGGCGGGCGCGGCGATTTCGGCCGCGGAGCATGACGCTGTGGAAGCGGCGGACCATGATCGGGAAGAAGAGTCCGAGCAGGCGGCGACGCCCGAAGCGCTCGACAAGGATGCCGAAGTATTCACCTTCCCCAGAGGGCCGCGGGCCGGCGACTGCCTGCACGGAATCCTGGAAGAATCCTTCGCCGCCAGCGCGGACCTCGCCGAGCTCGCCGGCCAGGCGCTCCGCCGCTGGCGTATCGGCGAAGAATGGGCCGAGGTGGCGGAGCAGATTGCCGTTAACGCCCGCATGACGCCCTTGGCGGGCTCCGGCGACTGCGCCTTCCGCCTCGCCGATCTGTCGCGGCCGATCCCGGAGATGGAGTTCCGCCTGCCCGCCGAGGGCCTCGACCGCCGTCGGCTAGGCGCGTGCTTGCAGGCGCACGGCTATCCGCATCCGTTCGGCGAAGGGCATATGCCCAAGGTGGACGGCTTTCTGCAAGGCTTCATCGACCTCGTTGCCCGCCACGACGGGCGCTGGTACGTCCTCGACTACAAGTCGAACTGGCTGGGCGACGGCCTCTCCGACTACTCGCAGGATGCTCTTCGGATGGCGATGGAGCACCACGGCTACCACCTCCAGTACCTGCTCTATCTCACCGCGTTGCACCGGATGCTCGCCTTGCGGCTGCCGGACTACGACTACGACCGCCACGTCGGCGGCGCCTGCTACCTTTTCCTGCGCGCGATGCGGCCCGGCCTGCCGGGGCACGGCGTCTTCCATGATCGCCCGTCGCGCGAGTGCATCGAGGCCATTGACGCCTGCTTCCGGGGGGAGGAGGCGTGACCCTGATCGATCTCGACAGGCTGCGCGACGCGGGCCTCTTGGCGGACATCGACCGCCACTTCGCCCGCCTCCTCGCCGAGTTCGGCGCGACGCCGGACGTGGCGCTCGTCGCCGCGATCGCGAGCGCCCGGCATCGGGTCGGCCATACCTGCGTCCAGCTCGCCGACTGCGCCGGGCAGCCGATCATCCGCATCGCGGACTGGCTCGCGGGCACCGGCACGCCCATGGGCGACGAAGCCACGCGCCAAGTCGCCGACATCCAGCTGCCCGGGCACGCTGCCTTGCGCGCGGAGCTCGAGGCCAGCGACGTGGTGGAAACAAGCAGCCCGCCGCCGCTCGCCAGCGGCGGAGAGCGCCCGCCGGTGGTGCTGGATGGGGACCGCCTCTACCTCCTGCGCATGTTCGAGGCGGAGTGGGCGGTGGCGCATCGCCTGCGCGTCACGGCGAGCGGCGCGGAGCAGGCGCCGAAGGCGCTCGTCGAGGCCGCTCTGCAACGCCTCTTCGGAGACGACGCCAGCCCCGAGCTGTGCGCCGCGGCGCGGGCGGCCAGCAGCGGCCGGCTGTGCATGATCACCGGCGGTCCGGGCACCGGCAAGACGACCATGGCGGCGCAGCTCATCGCGCTGCTGGTGGAACTGGGACTGGCCGAGCCGAGGCGCATCGCCATGGCGACGCCCACGGGCAAGGCCGCGGCCCGGCTGCAGGAATCCGTCGCATCCCAGATGTCCGAACTGCAGGCGACGGTGCCGGCTCTGGCCGAGTTCGCGCCGGTCGCGAGCACGGTGCATCGACTGCTCGGCGGCGACCGCCTCGGCCGGCTTGATGCTCTCGTTGTGGACGAATGCTCCATGGTGGACCTCCGCCTAATGTCAGATCTCCTCGCCTCCCTGGCGGAAGGCACACGGTTGATCCTGCTGGGCGATGCCGAGCAGCTTTCGTCGGTGGCCCCCGGTTCCGTGTTCAGCGACCTATGCGGCGCGGGCGACGCCCCGTCATCCGCCCTCGGCGCCGCGCTGGTGAGGCTGACCACCAACTACCGCTTCGCCCAGGGCAGCGGCATCGGCCGCTTCGCCGCGGCGATCACCCGCGGCGACACCGGGGCTGCGCTTGCCTGCATTGAGGATCGCCAAGACCCGGCCACCGGCCACGCGCCGCTGGGCGAAGCGGAGTTCGACGCCTTCGCCGAGGACTATGCCCGCACGGACTGCATCCCCGTGCTCGAGGCCGTGCGCCGCGGCGAGGAAGTCGCCTTCCCCAAGCGTCGCATCCTCTGCGCGCACCGCTCCGGCCCGTTCGGCGTGGCGCGCTTCAACCGGCTAGTGGAGCGGCATCTCCGGGAGCGGAACCTGATCCCGGACGGCGACGAGTTCTTCGTCGGCCGCCCGATCATCGTCCTGCGCAACCACCGCCCCACCGGCCTCTCGAACGGCGACACCGGCGTCGTGATCGAAGGCGAAGACGGCCAGCGCCAAGTGTGGTTCCCCGACCTGTCGCATGGCGAGCGCTATCTGGTCTCGCCCGCGCGGCTGCCCGAACACGAGAGCTTCTTCGCCCTCACCGTCCACCGCGCCCAAGGCTCGGAGTACGACGAAGTGGGCTTCATCCCCGGTCCCGCGGACTCCCGAGTCAACACCCGCGAGCTGCTCTACACCGCGGTCACCCGCGCCCGCGAAAAGGTGACCATCCACGGCGGCCGCCTCGCCATCCGCGCCGCCATCGCCCGCCAGACGGCACGGGCTTCGGGCTTGTTCGACCGGCTCTTGACGCGCTGAAGCGTCGAGCTAAGGTTTGATTCCGGTGGTGTCTCCGATGGGCGGGGACGGCATGTGCGGGGGCTACTCTTGAGGCGCATTGTCCTAGACAACGGCAGCTGGTTCGACGCTGATGCCGCGCAACACTGGGCCACAGCGAGCGGCCAACCGGCGCCAGTCGATACGAGAGGCAGAAGCTCTGGCGCACGAAGCATGGGGCGTTCGTTCTCGAATGCGTGGAGTACGAGGTGTTCGGCCTTGACGACGACGTGACGCGGTCGTTTCTCACGGACGGCGAGGCTGTCGCATGGATGCTACGGCATGGGGTCGAGGAGATCCCAAGCGACCTTGAAGGCGAGGTAAGGGAGCTTGAGGTATGAGCGAGGAAACCACCGCGCTCGAGAGGCGACTGGGCGCAATCGACTCCGACATGCGCTCGATGCAGATGGATGTCAACTATCTCAAGGCCGAGATGTCTCGCCTTGGGAAGGAAACGGAGCGGATCACCGACACGCTGTCGACCGTCGCCGCAACGGTGGCGCGGATCGACGGCGCGATGCCCCACATGGCCACTCAGGCGGAAGTGGAGAAGGCCAGCCACAGCGCAACCAGAGGAACCTATACGGGTCTGTCAGCGGTCGCGTTCAGCTTGGTGGCTCTGCTCGAAGTTCTGGCCCCAGTCGGGCTAGTCGGCCGCCGCTCGCGGGCAAGCTCTTCTGTCGTGCGGGCATCGGCCATTGCCGGCTCGCCCATGCGACGCAACTGGGTCCGCTGCGCCTGCGTCAGATACCAGGTCTCGCCCGGCCGATACCCCATCAGGAAGTCTCGGTCGTAGCCCACGGGAGTGCGGACTTCCAAGGGCCGGTCGACGTAGGCCAGTATCTCCTGACCGTCTTCGGTGATCGGAATGCCCGCGGGGAATGAGCGCCCCGGAGCCGGCCCGCCGCCTCGGATTCGCTCGGTGACCGACGCCGCGGCGGAGACCTTCCGCCCAGAGTACTGCCTGCCGCGACCTTCTCCAATCGCTTGGATCGCGCCCTCCTGAAGTAGCCGAGCGAGCCGGCGTTGGGCCGTCCGGCGCGGCATGTCTGGATGGAGGGCGAGCAAGTCGGCCAGCGCCAGCGGCCGGGATGCGGCTTCTATGCTCTCAAGCATCGCCATCGTGTCGGTTGCCATGGACTGCTCACGAGGACATTGGCGCGATTAGGAGAATCGCGCCACGCTATCTGGCGCGATTTGGCGCGTTTGGGGCTTGCATGGGAAAACGCCACGCCGAGTGGCTGAGAGCTCCTTCTTGCGACCCTCCGGTCTCAGTACCAGGGACGCGCACGCTTGCTTGAGTCGAAGACGCGCTTCTGCTCCTCGATGTCGAAGGCGGCCGGATCCCACTTGCCGAGCCACTCCTTCAGATCCTCGACGTCATCATCCCACGGGTCCACGCCTGTCTCGATGACCGACACGAAGCGGTAGTAGCCTGGCACGCCGCCGCAGTCTTCGGGCGGGCAGGCCCTTTCGCCCGCGAGCAGCCGCCGGTGGAACCGCCCAGGCGATTTCCCGCGCTCCCTCAGCTTCACGGCGTGCATCCAGCCATCGCCGAAGTCGTAGTGGTAGACGCAGGACCGGGCGCGGGGGAAATAGCTCAGGAGCTTCACCTTTTCGGCGTCCGGCGGCGGTTCGTCGAAATGCTCGATGAAGTCGGCCACAAAGCCGGCGAGGACATCTCGACGGCTGTCCACGAACTCCCAGAGGTGGCCGCCGTCCCAGCCGAAGCTGGTCCCTATGGCCCGGTGCAGATCGCCGAAGCTGGCACTGTCGGCGATCTGGAATCGCCGCCAGATCCGCGGCTTGATTTCCTGCAACGACACCTCGAACTCAAGGTAACCGGCCATTGCCTCCCCCGCTGGGCGGACGTCTGTTGCGCCCAGCCCAATCGTACTCCAAGTCGGCTCCGACAACGAGCGGTGCAAGGTGTGGGTGGTGTGGGTGCAGGACAGACCTCTGGTCATGCACCCCCCCACCGGCCTCTCCAACGGCGACACCGGCGTCGTCATCGAAGGCGAAGATGGCCTTCGCCAGGTGTGGTTCCCGGACCTGTCGCATGGCGAGCCCTATCTGGTCTCCCTGGCCCGGCTGCCGGACCGAAAGCTTCTTCGCCCTCGCGGTCCACCGCGCCCAAGGTTCCGAGTACGAGGAGTCGGCTTCATCCCCGGTCCCGCAGAATCGCGCGTCAACACCCGCGAGCTGCTCTACACCGCGGTCACCCGCGCCCGCAAGAAGGTCACCACCCGCGGCGACTGCGCCGCCATCGCCCGCAAGACGGCGCGCGGCCTCAGGCCTGTTGGACCGGCTCTTGACAGGCTGAAAGGCCGTGGCGAAGTCTCGGGGTCATGGCGGTCTGCGATGAGCGGACTTAAGGGACGGCGACCCTGGGACGGGTCTGCGACACGACGTGGTCGTACCAGTGGACGTAGGTCGCCCCATCGATCACGAGGCTCGCGCTCGCTGGCAGGCGCTGGTCCCAAGGCACGTCCTCGCCGCGCCAGCGGCGCGCGTTGTAGCGTCGGCAGAGCACGGTGCGCCCGTCGAATGACAGGTACGCTTCGATCAAGAGGCCAGCCTCGTCTCGGGCTGGTCGGCCGAGAAGATCGAGGTCTAACACGCGCACGCAGCGCAGCCGGCGTCCGCCTATGCGCACGTCGAACACGCCGCGGACGCCGCACAGCGTATCGTCGCCTGGCGTCTCCAAGACTCCCGAGGAGCGCTCTTGGAACGCGCCTGCGTCGCCGAGTCGCCGCGGCACGGCGCCCCAGTCCTCGGCCCAGTGCGGATCGAGATAGGTGCGCAGTCGCTCGTCGCCATCGTCGCGCTCGATGGTTGCGAGCCACTCCGCTTCCCGCTCAGACAGGCGACCGAACATGGTCCGAATCCCGTCCTGGACGGGTTCGCCGCTGCGGCATTCCGCAACATCGATGCGCACGCCGGTGGCGTCATGCACCTTGGCGCTCGCCGCGGCAGAGAGCGTGGCGATCGTCCCCAGGGTCCAGTCGGGCGCTTCGTAGGCCGCGAAGGACGCCGCCTCGCCAAGCGTCGGCACGATGTACCACCAGCGCAGTTCGCGGCAGTCCACCTGCGGCGGCGACTCGGCCAGCGCCCGGATCTCGATTGCGGGGCGCTTGGCGGGAAACGCCGCGCGATCGTCGGCTTGGGTCATCGCAGTCATGCTCGTTCTCCTGGTTGCGGGCGCCGTGCCCATGGTTTCGCGGAGCTTCTGCCGCGCGGTGTGCAGGCGCCGCTTGGCGGTGCCGACTGGAATGTCCCGACGGGCTGCGATCTCGCTGATCGTGAAGCCGTCGATGTAGAACGCGCGCAGGACCTCCCGGTCCGCGGGCCTGGCCGCAGCGACAGCTTCCATCGCGGCTCCGATCGCCGCGCGCCGGCTTGCATCGGCTGGGCCGAAGCGGTTCAGCAAGCCGGCGATCTCGTCGTCCGGCATCGGCACGTCGCGCCGCTGCGCGGAGCGATGGTGCAGTCGGCATTGGTTGCGCGCCACGCCCATAAGCCATGCCCGCGCGCGACCCGCATCGCGCAGTTGCGCCAAGCTCCGCCAAGCGGCCAGCAGCGTCTCCTGCCAGACGTCCTCGGCGTGGGCAGCGTCCGCGACGCGGTAGCGGATCAGCGCCGTCAGCGGTTGCGCGTAGCGCTGGACCAGCGTGGCGAACGCCCGCTGGTCGCCCGCGAGACTGGCCTCGACGAGTGCGGCATCCGGTTGTGCGGGACCGTGTTGCATGACGGCTCGGTGCGTGGGCTCCTCGCCAATCAAGGTGCGGAAGGTCCGCCGAAGGTTCGCTCGAACGAAGTCGCCCCTAGGTCTCGATCGGATTCCCCGGGTCCGTGATCCACTCGCTCCAGCTCCCGCCGTAGAGCGCTGGTTCCGGCAGCCCCGCGTGGACCATCGCCAGAATGCTGTGCGCGGCGCTGACGCCGGAGCCGCAGTAGCAGGCCACTGGTCGATCGTCGTCGCCAATGAGGCGCTCGAAGCGTTGCCGCAGGGTTGCCTGATCCAGGAACCTGCCGTCGCTGCCCAAGTTGTCCTCGAACGGGGCGTTGATGGCGCCGGGGATGTGGCCGGCCTTGGGGTCGATGGCTTCGTTCCTGCCGTGGAAGCGGTCGTTGGCGCGGGCGTCGAGGAGGTGCAGCCCGCCGCCGCGGACTTCCTCCATCGACACCGTCAGCACAGGGCGCACGCCGTCGGCTGGCGGGGTGGGACGCGGGTCCGCCCCCATGCGGTCGAGCCACGCATCGTAACCGCCGTCCAGCACGGCGACGCCGTAGTGGCCCACCCAGCGCATCATCCACCACAGACGCGCGGCGAAGACGCCGCCGGCATCGTCGTAGGCGACGACCTGATGGAAGGGCGCGATGCGATGCCGGCCGAGGAAGGACGGGAAATCGCCCTGCGCTGGCAGCGGATGGCGACCCGTTCGGCCCCGCAGGACGGGGCCGGAGAGGTCGTCGTCCAGATGCGCGTAAATGGCGCCGGGGATGTGGCCCTGCTCGAACTCGCGGCGACCGGCATCCGGATCCGCGAGATCGAAGCGGCAGTCGACGATGCACAGCTCCTCGCCATCGAGGGCGGCGAGCTCGTGGGCAGCGATCAGGGTGGTATGCATCGGCTTCAGTCCCGTCGGTTGAAGTTGCGTTGATCGGTGGCGAGGGGCACCGCATCGCAGGTCTCCATGTACCAGCCAAGCATGCGTTCCTTCAGCGCCAACGCCTGGTCCCGATAGGCGGGGTCGTCGATGAGATTGCGCGTCTCGCCGGGGTCCGCCGACAGGTCGTAAAGCTCGTCCTTCTCGAATGCGCGGCGCACGTACTTGAAGCCCTCCGCGCGGCACATCGCCGCCTTGGTGTGGTAGAGCGTCTCGCCCTCTTGGACTTGCAGATTGATGCGCGGCGAGTAGAGGCCGAGTGCGGAACCGGCCGACAGGCTCTCGCGTTCGCTCGCCTGGACTTCCTCGCGCAGCCGACCGCCTTCGGCGAATACCGCGTCCCGATGCACGAGGTCCGGGTTGCCGAGCAGCGGCGCGAGGCTGCGGCCGAAGTGCCAGTAGCCGCAGTCGATGCCGGAGAAGTCGTACACCGTGGCCGGGAAGTCCACCAGTTCGACGAGCTGTTCGCGTACGCCGCTGACGGTTGCCATGTCCGCCGGCGGCTTGACGATGAACGGCACCCGGCTCAGACAGTCCTGGAACGTGTTCTGCGTCTTTTCCACCAAGCCGTAGTCGCCGGTGAAGTCGCCGTGGTCGGAGAACACGAAGATGGCGCTGTCATCATAGAGGCCAGCCGCGTGCAGGGCATTCGTCAGCAGGCCGAACTGGTGGTCGACCCGGCTGCACATGCCGTAGTAGGTCGCTCGCAGCTCGCGCCAGCGCGCCTCGTCCCAGCCAGTGAGCCCTTGGCCGTCGCGGATGCCGGCCAGGAGGCTCGGCTTGTCGTCCCAGGTCCCGTAGATGTGGCGCGGCGGGATGGCGTCGCGGTCGGTCAGCGAGTACCACGGCTCTTCCACGCAGTAAGGCGGATGCGGATAGCCGAGCGGCAGGAAGATGCACAGCGGCTGGTCGCCGTCGTAGCTGGCGAGGAAATCGATTGCGCCGTTGAGCATCGCCCAGTCGCCGTCGAACCAACGCTCGCCGGGCGGCGCCTCGAGTCGTCCCTTGAAGAAGCTGTAGTAGTTGTCGCCCGTCGGGTCGCCGCGCCAGGCGAGGTCCCCGCCGTGGGAACCCGGCCGCGGCGTCGCGCCCCAGCGGCGGTAGTCCTCGGCCTGCGGTCGAAAATAGATGTCGCAGTGCCTCTCGAAGCCGAGCTGGCCGGGCACCAGGTCGTTCTTGCCGCCCCACCAGACGAAGTAGCCGTTGTCGCGAAGAACCTTCAGCAGGTTGGTCTCGCCGAGTTCGTCGCTCAGCATGTGGTGCATGGTGCGATGGCCGCGCACATGCGGATACCAGCCGGTCATGAAGGAGCAGCGACTAGGCGTGCAAACGGTGGCCTGCACGAAGGCGCGGCTGAACGAGACCGCATCGGTCGCGACGAGCCGGTCCAGATTCGGCGTCTGCACCGCCGGATGGCCGACGTGTCCCAGCGCGTCCCCGCGCCACTGGTCGGGGTTGAAGATGATGATGTGCGGTCGGTTCGGCATCGCTCGGCGTTCGGCAGCGGTACGAGGCTTCGTCGAGGCGGGATTCGCCCGCCCGTCCTGGCATTGGCGCCCCGGCCAGGATTCGAACCTGGGACCTGCCGCTTAGGAGGCGGCCGCGCTATCCAGCTGTGCCACCGGGGCGGATTGACGAGTTCGCGTGCCGGCGGCTCAGCCGCGCTGGTAGGTGCCCACTAGGCGGTTCATGCCGATGACGTTCGGCTCGATGCGTTCGAGCAGATCCCACATGCCCAGACCCGGTTCGAGGTTCGGCTCCGCGTCGAGCGCCAGCAGCCAGAAGAAGTAGTTGTGGACGCCGTGGCCTTCCGGCGGCATCGGCCCGCCGTAGCCGGGGCTGCCGAAGTCGCTGACGCCCTGGGTATGCTCGCCGCTGCCTTCCGCAAGGCCGGTGGCGCTCGCCGGGATGTTGTAGAGCACCCAATGCACGTAGCCGTAACGGCCTGGCGTCACCAGCGGCGCGTCCGGGTCATGGCAGATCACCGCGAAGGAGCGCGTGCCATCCGGCGCGTCGCTCCACGCCAAGGCGGGGGATACGTCCTCCGCCTCGCCCGTGTGCTTGGCGGGAATGGCGCCGCCGGTCTCGAAGGCGGGACTGGTGAGCTGCATGGTCGACAGAGCGAATCCCATGGGCGAACTCCTCGCAACTGACGCGAATCGAAGGCGGCAGAGCCTACCACGCCGGCCGGAGGCGGCGCAGGCAGGCCATCAGGTGCGGGAATCCGGCTTCCCAGCGTGGCCCGGCGCCGGGACGCCGGCAATGCACTGGATCGCGAGATTGCATGGCTGCGTTGATAGGTCGGAGCACTCGTACGACCCGGCGAGAATCGCCGGGTCGCAGTCGTGCCGGTGTCAGCCTGCTGCCGGGTTGCGCAGCACCTTGCCGGAACGGTCTCCGGTGTGCTCGTCGTCTTCCAGGATCACGCTGCCATTGCAGACGGTCGCCTTGTAGCCGACGGCCTTCTGGATCAGGCGCGGGGCGCCGCCGGGGAAGTCGTGGACCAGCTTCGGCTGGCGTTCGGCCACGCGGCCAAGGTCGATGACGTTGACGTCCGCCTTCATGCCCTCGCGCAGGACGCCGCGGTCCGCGAAGCCGAGCACGCGCGCGGAGGCGCTGGTCATGCGGCGCACGGCCTCCTCGATGCTGAACTCGGCCTTGTCGCGCACCCAGTGGGAGAGCAGGAACGAGGTCCAGCCGGAGTCCATGATCTGGCTGACGTGGGCGCCGGCGTCGCCGATGCCCGGCAGTATCCAGTCTTCCTTCAGGAAGCTCGGCAGGGACTCGAGGTCCGTGTTGAAGAAGCGGACGTGGAACATCGCCTGGCCGTCCGTCTCCAGCATCTTGTCGAGCCAGACCTCCACCGGATGCACGCCGGCGGCCTCGGCGAGGCTCTTCAGGCTCTGGTCGCTCGGCTTGACGTACTGCGGCTGATCGCCGTCGCCCAGCCAGAAGTAGGCGGCGGCGCGCTGCGAGGTGGTGGGATCGGCCTTCGCTTCCTCGATCAGCTTGGTGCGCGTGTTCGCATCGCGGATCGCCGCCAGCCGGGCATTGAAGTCGAGCTTGACGAGGCTGCCCCAGGCGCTCGTCGTGCGCGGCCGCAGCGCCGCGCCGGGGGCGAACAGGATGTCGGTCTTGAGGCCGGAGAGGAAGCCGCCGCTGCGCGGCAGGGTGAGGCCGCTCACGTCGATGCCTTCGTCCTTCATGGCATTGATGGCGTCGTCGTAGCCGGTGCCATCGCCGGTCGCGCCGGGATGGTACGGGGCGCTGAACAAGAGGCGGGTGCGGCCGGCGCGGCCCTGCTTGGTGAGCAGCGCCATCTCTTCGCCGAGCTTGCCGTAGTTCAGCACGCTCTGCAGGATGCCGCCGTTGCGGCCCACCTGCTCGGAGATGGCCACCAGCTCCTCCTCTTTGGCGAAGGTGCCGGGGATGGAGCGGCCGTCCGGCAGCACGTGGCCGGGCAGGCGGTTGGTGGAGAAGCCGATGGCGCCTTCCTTCACGGACTGGCCGACCAAGGCGGCGATCTGGCGGATCTCGTCTTCGCTGGCGTCTTCCTCGATGGCCCGTTCGCCCATGACGTAGAAGCGCGACGCGCAGTGGCCGACGAGGCCGGTGATGTTGATGGCCGGATCCAGCTTCTCGATGGAGTCGAGGTACTGGCCGTAGGACTCCCAGTCCCACGGCAGGCCGGTGAGGATGGCGTTCTTCGGGATGTCCTCGACGGTCTCCATCATGCCGGCCAGGAACTCGCGGTCCGCCGGCTTGCAGGGTGCGAAGGTGACGCCGCAGTTGCCGAACAGGGCCGTCGTCACGCCGTGCCAGGAAACCGGCGTCAGCAGCGGGTCCCAGCCCGCCTGGGCGTCGAAGTGGGTGTGCAGGTCGACGAAGCCGGGCGTCACGGCGTGTCCGCCGGCGTCGATCTCTCGCTTGCCGGCGGCGGCGACCTTGCCGACCGCGGAGATCGAGTCGCCGTCGATGGCGACATCCGCGTCGAAAGCGACCTCCCCGGTGCCGTCGACGACGCTGCCGCCCCTGATTACGAGATCGTGTGCCATGTGGTGTCCTCCCAAGTGTGCGTAAGCCGCGGACGAGCCGCGGCTGAAGAGCGATGCTTGTTGGTCTTGGCGGCAATGATGCGCCGATTCGCTGCCGTTTCCAACCGCGAACGGCGTCGACGACGCCGGCGTCCCACCCTACCGCGCCGGGTCCGTCGCCGCCTTGAGATCGATCATGCCGTGGCCGATGAGCGAGGTAATCGCGATGTGCCGGACGTCGGCGTCCGAGGCTGTGCCCCCCGTTCGCCCGAGCCTGTGGAGTTGCTCGTCGATCCACTCCACTTGGCGGATCAGCTCCGCGAGGACGCCCGCGGCGCGAGCCGAGTTCCCCGCGGCGGCATCGAGCATCTGCTTGATCTGGTCTTCCTGAATGACCGTGTAGTACGGGATCAAGCGGCTCAGCATCCGCAACCGGTCGTCGCTGGTGGTGCCGGCAATCCCATCGCCGTCGGTGTCCTCGCCGCCGAGCTCGCGCCGCGCCACATCCATGAGTTCGCGCAAGTCGTCGTCGCTGGCGCCGGCAAAGCGGATCAGCGACCGGATCAGCTCTTCCTCGCGCAGCAGGACGTTGCTGGAGTCCCAGTCGACACGGACTTCGGGATCGAAGACATCGCGTCTGGCGGTGGCTTTGAGCCGCTTGAGGACGCTGTTGGTGCCGACGCTCAGGTCGCCGTCGGCGTCGCGATACCCCTGCAGCAGGACCGCCAGCGCACCGCCCGCTGCAGCCGCGGCCTCCGAGGTGCGGTACGCGTCCCGGGAGAAGGATCCGGTTGGGTGCGGCGGCTGCTTGATGTCCAGCGACACGCCGCCCCACGTCGGCCCCGCCGCCACGCACCAGTCCGAGGCGAAGCCGCAGCGCGCCGAAGCGCCCATGGTGTAGTTCAAGCCGCAGTCGCCTGGCGATTCGGACGCCGCGCAAGCGCTGTGCTCGGCGTACTTCGCCATCAGCGCCTGGTAGGTGATGCCGGGCTCCGTGTAGTCGCCAACCGCAACGACGGCGAGCCAGCGCTTCTTCAGAGCCGCGAGAATACGTTCGGCGCGCTTCAGCGCCTCGGCCTCCGACAGCCCGAAGCGCTCTTCGTGCGTCAGCAGCAGATCGGCGAGGCCCCGCTCGCCGTCACTCAAGGCGCGCAGTTGGCGCTCGCCAACTCCCGGAACCGCCGCGCCATCGACGATCGGCCCGCCGGGGTTCGGGCCGGTTGCCGGCGGACCAGAGCATGAGCGCCTGGTGCGTCGCGTGCCGGGCCTGCTGGTAGCGGGCGTAGCGCGGCGTCAGCACGGTGTGGAACGGCAGCGGGCCCGAGTTCCAGCAGCCTTCCGCGTTGCTCGATCCCGGGGCGTAGAACTCGGACGTGCCTGTGAGCCAGCTATTCGACACCACTGGCGCGAGGTCGCCCACCTGCCTGACGATCTGGTGCCAGCTTGTGATTTCCAGATGGACTCGGTCGGGCAGGTGGTAATAGCAGGCGCCCAAGTTGGTGCCGTGCTGGCGCGTCGGCCGGAACAGCAGCTTGTTGCCGAAGGCCACGCCGTGGGCTGCGGCGCGGTTGCGCGCGCCGGCTGCCACCGACGCCATCAGGCTGCCGTGCTCGTAGGAATAGAACTTGCACTCGTTGCCTTCGCACTGCGAGTCGTCGGGGGCCGCGCCGGGGTACGCCGTGGCAGGATCCCGGTCGCTAACCTTGTGGTACTCAGGGTATGCAGCGCCGTCGACGAGCACCGTGTAGATGGTCTCGTCGTGGAGGCGACCCGCGAACTCCTCGTGCGCGGCATAGATCCCGATGTCGGTGATCGCGGTGCTCTCGCCGGCGCCGGTGAGGCCCCGGGCGTAGGCCCAATGCGCGTTCATGAAGTAGAGCGACGGGTTGTTGGCGAACTCCGTCGTGCGGAAGCCGTCCGCGAGAGTCGCAAGCGTCTCGTCATCCGCGGCTAAGGGCGGGCGCGGCGCGGGCTCGTCCACGCCTTTCTCGTCCGCTAGGGCGAGGAAGTCGCTGAAGGTGCTAGTGGCGGCCCGGGAGATGCGCCGGCCAGCGAGCTGCTCGACAACCGCCAGGACGCTGTCCAGCGCTTCGGCCAGCTCCGGGGCGAGCATCGGGTCGTCGATCCGGCCGTTGCCGAAGGCGTCCACGAGCAGTTCGACGAATGGCACGTCCTCGTTTCGCTGGCGCAGGACGGCGAGCGCCTGGGCAGCGGCGTCCGCGAGCAGCTTCCACTCGGCGTTGCCGTCCATAGAGCTCTCGAGCAACGCCCAGACGTAGCGCTGATCCGCGTCAGGGATACGCGCCGCCTCCGCGATCAGCGCCATGACGGCAACGGTGGAGAGCGGCGATACGGCCACCTCCTGCGTCGAGTCGGGCTTGCCGGTGCCCGCGAAGGCCATCAGCCGAACGGTCGTCAGTCCTGGCGGCCTGCAGACCAGGTAGCCGTCCGTGTCGGACGGCACGACCATGCGGAATGCGCCCGCGTCGTCTGCCGTGGCGACGGCCAATCGATCACCGGGTTCCAGCCGCGATTCTCCCGCCGCAGCGAACTCGCATTCGGCGCCGGCCAGCGGAAAGCTGCTTGCGCCGTCTTCGAAAGCCGTGCCGAGAATGGTGACGTCGCCGCGTCGGAGCAGGCCCAAGAGCTGCTCGAAGCCGGCGTACTCGCCGCTGTCGGCGGGCACGAGCACGTCGCCGGGATGCTCCAAATCGCCGTCGATCATCCCAAGAAGCCGTGTGGCGCCGTCCTCGACGGTCGCCAGATACTCCTTGAAGGCATCGATGTTCTTGACGATGTGGTCGGGGTCCTCCCGATCCACGAAGACCAGCGCGGTGCCGCCCGCTTCGCCGCCTTCGGCGTGGCAGCCGACGCATTTCGACTGCACCACCGGCGAGACCAGCCCTTCGAGCGCCTCCGCGGCGGTCTCCGGCGGGCCGGCGCCGCGCACCGGGGCAGTGGACAGGTTCGTGAGGAAGCCGCCGGGGCTTTCCAGCAGATTCATGACGATGATCGGCCTGTTCGCGGTCACCGTCAGCCGCCACTTGCTGACGCCATCGCCGAGCATCCCTTGAAAGCCCAGGCCGCCGCGCTCCAAAGCCTGTGCAGACAGCGTGCGCGTACCGGTGGCGGGAACGGTGACACGCACGCCGGGGCCCGGCGACCGCCCCGCGCCGTCGATGCCGACGATGGCTACCACGGCGTTTTCCTCGCTCCGATTGATCAAGCGCAGCAGGCTGCGCTGCTTGGTGTTGCTGCCGGGATTGAAGATCGGCACGCGGTGCCGGCGCACGGACCGCGGCGCGATGTCGTGCATCGACGTCACGAAGCCGCGCTCCGTGCGGATGTAGGCGAGCACCTCGAGGTCGAGCGTGCTCGACAGCGTGAGTCGCCAGTCGCCCTGTCCCGGCCCGGTGGCGCGAGTGACGCCAGCTGAGAATTTCGCGTCGTTGCCGTCTTCCAGATCGTCCGAGTTGAAGCTCTGCGATTGGCGCGGGCCGAGAACGAACGTCACGGTCGGGAAGTACGGGAAGTTGGTTTCGTCGGTAGCAGAGATTTGCACCCCGGCGGCGGCGTTCGAACGGTTGATCACCCGCACGAACCCCTGTCGTCCTTGCGGATCCGAAGCGGAAGGAAACAGCGGCACGAAGTGATCGGAGTTCGGCCCGAAGTCATGCCCCGGCGGGGCGGTTTGCATGACGAGCACGGGATCCGGTGTCGTCGACAGATTCGTAAGGTGGCCCGTTGGACTCGACAGCAGGCCCATGGCGATGAGCGGCTTATCGGTCGTGATCGTAAGCCGCAACTTGCCGACGCCGACGCGGATGCTGCCTTCGAGATCAGGTGCGCCGCCCGACTCCAATTCGGCCGTCGTGTAGGTTCGGGACGCTCGCGGCGGGATCGTCGCCGTCGCCGCCGGGCTCGGAACCCCGCGCGTGTCGATGGCTTGGATCGTCGCCTGCGCCGCGGCAGCGCCTGGGTTGACGAGCCGCAGCAGGCTCTGCTGGTTGGTATTGCTGCCCGGGTTGAAGAACAGCAGCTCGTGGCGATCGCCCGACTGCGGCGCAATGTCGTGCATCGCCGTGACGAAGCCGTCCCGGGTGCGGAGGTAGGCGAGCACCTCGATGTCTTGGGCGCTTTCGAGTTCCAGACGCCATGCACCCGAGCCCGGCCCGGAGCTGCCCGTCAGGCCCTTGTTCGGATTGCCTCGCTCCAGGTCGTTGGAGTTGAAGTGCTGCGCGGCACCGGCGGCCAAGGAGAGCGTCAGCGGGCCGTATTCGCCGCCCGCATCGTCGAAAGCGACGATGCGCACGTCGGCCGTCTCGGCGGAGTGGTTGATGATGCGCGCGAACCCTTGGCGCCCCAAGGGGTCCGATGCGGACGGGAAGTACGGTATGGCGTGCTCTGCCGCCCAGGACGCGGTCGCGCCGAACGCGACCAAGGCAGCGGCCGCGATCCGCGACGCATACGCATAGAACCCCATAAAGACACGACCACATAGCGCCGATTCAGACTGAAGGAACGATTACTGACATCATTGAGCTGCGTCAAGGTTCTTATCGTGGTTTTTCGTCGCGAATTGACCTTGACAGTGTCTGGGGCTGGCGCGGTCTGGGGCTGGCGCGGTGGCTGGTCGCGTCGGCTGGGCTTCAGTTGGTCGGCGTATCCGCGGGTAGGCGGAACGCGACCAGGTGATCGCCTCTCCCCCTGCCAGCGGCGAGGTCTCCTCCCGCGGCGACCACGACGTAGTCCACGCCGCCATGGCGGTAGCTCATGGGCGTTGCGTGAACGCCGGCCGGTAGCCGGCCCGTCCACAGCTCGCGCCCGTCCGCGCCGCTGAAGGCGCGCAGCGTCTTGTCGTTGTTCATGGCGAGGAAGACGACGCCCCCCTCGGTGACCAGCGGCCCGCCGATCACGATGTAGCCGACGGGCTTTTCCCACAAGACCTCGCCGGCGTTGAGATCCACCGCCGCCAGCGTCGACCACGGGCCTTCGAGGCACGGCCGGCCGTTGTATTCCAACTCGAAGCGGGCCATGCCGTAGGGCGTGCCGTCCTGCGCGGTGTGCTCCGCCCGCGCGCCGTTGAAGGTGCCCTTGCGTCTGGCCTCCCGGAACTCGCTGCGCGGAATCAGCCGCACCATCGTCGGCCAGCGGTTGACGACCAGGTAGCCGATGCGCGCCCCGCGGTCGTAGGCCATCGAGCCCCAGTTGGTGCCGCCGACGTTGCCGGGATAGAGCAGCGTGCCGCCGAGGCTCGGCGGCGTGAAGATGCCCTCGTAGCGGGCGCCGGCCATGAGCCGCTCGCAGGCCGCGGCATGCTCATCGGTGAACTTCGACAGCCGCAGCGGTCGGGCGTCGGTATCGTGCAAGCGGAGTTTGGGGAAGCGCTGCGTCGCCGCGGCCTGCTCGCCGGGCACGTCGCTCGGCGGCACTTCCCGCTCCTCGACCGGATGCAGCGGCTCGCCGGTCTCGCGGTCCAGCACGAATACGAAGCCGGTCTTGGAGGCTTGGGCGATGGCGGGCCGCGTCTTGCCGTCCGCGGAAGTGTGGTCGAACAGCAGCGGCTGCGCGGCGATGTCGTAGTCCCACAGATCGTGGCGGATGGTCTGGTAGCCCCAGACGAACTCGCCGCTCGACGCCTTGAGCGCCACCACCGAGTTGCCGAAGGCGTTGTCGCCCAAGCGCTTGCCGCCGTAGAAGTCCGGGGCGGGCGAAGTCGTCGGCAGGAATACGAGATCGCGCTCCGCGTCTGCCGCCATCGCGGTCCACACGTTCGCGCCGCCGGTGCGCTGGTTGCTTCCGTCCCGCCAAGTGTCGGCGCCGGGAGCGGCATCCGAGCGCGGAATCGGATCCCACGACCAGACCAGCGAGCCATCGCGCGTATCGAAGCCGCGCACCACGCCCGGTCCGCCGTTCACCGAGCCGTTGTCGCCGACCGCGGCGCCGACGATGATGCGGTCGCCAACCACCGCGGGCGGTGAGGTCACGGAGTAGTCGCGGTCGTAATAGGGGCGGATCCCGGTGGCCAGGTTCGCCGTTCCGGCATCGCCGAAACCTCTCGCACGGGGTGCCCGTGTCGGCATCGAGGGCGATCAGTCTGGCATCAAGGGTGCCGAGCAGAATGCGCGCTCCGCACGGGCCTCCTGCGGACACCGGTCCACGCCAAGCCGAGACGCCCCGCGAGGCGAACATCTCGCTGTAGCGCTCGGAGAAGTCCACCTCGGGATCGAACCGCCAGACCTCGGCGCCCGTGCCCGCATCCACCGCGATCACGCGGTTGAAGGGCGTCGACACGAACAGCTTGCCGTCCACCAGAATCGGCGTCGCTAGGAACCTCGACCGGTTGCCGCCGTAGCCGCGCCCGTCGGTGGCGTCGCCCGTGCGGTACACCCACGCCGGCGAAAGCCGCTTGACGCTCCGGCGTGATGGCGGAGGGCGAGGCGAAGCGCCGTAGTGGGCCCAGTTCGCCGCGACGTATTGGCTGGTCGAGGCGGCGGCGAGTGCTAGCGCGAGTATCGCTTGGCGCATGTTCTCGGCTGTCCGGCAGGCGGGACCTCAGCATACGCCGACTCCGCTGCGACCGTGGGCTGCGGCGTGCTACCGTGCGCCGCTCTTGCGAGACAAGGCAGAAGTGAATGGCCTTTGCGGCGGATGTATGGGTGGTGGTGAGGCCGGTGCTGGCGCCGCGGCCTTGGTGGATGAACCTGATGTGGGCGTTCTGCCTTTATATGACGTTCATCTACGTGCCGTGGGACGTGTTCTTCAAGCCGCTGGCCGCGGACCAGGAGGTCTGGTTCGGCTTCATGCTGCATGGCTGGGCCGCCAAAGCGGGCGGCGTCGCGCACTGGATCGTCTACGGCGCGGGCGCCTACGGCTTCTGGAAGATGAGCCGCTGGATGTGGCCCTGGGCGGCGGTCTACGTCGGCCAGGTGGCGCTGGCGATGGCGGTCTGGAACCTGCTCGACGACCGCGGCAACGCGGTAACGGCGGCGATCTCCGGGGCGATCTTCCTGATCCCGACGGTCGCCCTTTGGCGCGCGAAGCACCGGTTCGGGGCAGCGGTCGCCGGCTGATTCGGCGTGGTCACGCAGAGGGAACGGCATGGAGATCGAGGATTGGGAATGCGCCGGCGCCTTGCCGCTGCTCTATCGCGAACTCAAGGAGCTGGGGCTGGAGACGAACGTCGCGGAGCTGGAGGCTTTCGGCTTCACCGTGGTGCCACCGGAGAAAGTCGGGCCCGCCTCGTTCCACGAGGGAGTCCGCGAAGCGCTGGAGCGGGTGGTGGCCAAGCGCTTCGGCCCGGCCGTCGAACGCTGGGACGACGTCAACGACCAGCTTCGGTTCCTCATCTGGGAGGACCCGATCTTCGAGCAGGCCACCTACAACCCCGCGGGCCTCGGCCTGGCCCAGTACCTGCTCGGCACCAACTGCATCCTGAGCCTCGTCAACGGCTGGGTGAAGGGGCCGGGCGAGAAGCGCACCGGCATCCACGGCGACTATCTGGACCCTACCCGAGACGCACTGCCGCCCATCAACGTCAACGCCAACGTCCACCTGATGCTCACGGACTACACGAAGGACGACGGCGCCATCTCGTTCCTGCCGGGCAGCCACCGCTGGCGACGCCAGGCAACGCCGCCGGAGAGCAAGTACTGGGCGGATCGCGCCCACGCCGTCGAAGCCCGGGCGGGGTCCATGGTGGTCTGGGGCAACCACACCTGGCACGGTTCGTTTCCGAAGACGACGCCGGGCCTGCGCATGACGCTGCAATGCGAGTACATGCGCCCGCGCTTCCAGCCCCAAGAGCCGTTTCGAGAGACCGTCACCCAAGAAGCGCTCGACCGCAATCCCGTGCGCTTCGCCGGGCTCATGGACGTCTACGGCCCTTTCCCGTTCGGCAAGAACGACCGCATCATGGACGAACGCCAGCAGAGCGCCCCGCCGGGCACTGGCCACGACCAGCCGGCATCAAAGTACTGCAGCCTGTTCGACACCGAACCAGCCACGGGCCGCGCGACCCTGCGGCCGCAGTACGACTATTTCCACCACGACGGCCGCATGGCGTGGGAGCGCTACGCGGAGCAGGCGGAGAAGGTCCGGGCGCGGGCCGAGGCGGTGCGCAGAGGCTGAGAGGCCGCATGGGCGGGAAAGGGTTGACGGATCCATGAGGTCGCTCGCCGCCGCCGCGGTCATCGCGCTCATGGGGATCGGCAAGCCCCGCGCGTGCCGGAGTCATGTGCGGCGCTGGCTACCAGCGATTGATCGTACACCCGGCACACTGGATTCCACTATTGAATAGATTTATTCAGTAGAGTAATTTCGGTCTCCATGGAAGCCTTCCACCGTGCGCAAGTCGCCACGCTGGTCCGCAGGCTCGCCGAATCGCCGCAACGCATCATTGCCGTGTTCGGGCCGCGCCAGACTGGCAAGACGACGCTCGTGCGCCAAGCTTTGCGGCGCGCGGAACGGCCCACTCGCTACCTCAGCTTGGACGCGGTGGACGCCGAGGCCGCGCCGTTCGCCGAGGCCGAGACGACGTTGCGGTTGCCGCGCAAGCCGGATACCGAGTGGCTGGTTCAGGCGTGGCATCGCGCTCGGGAGGATGCGGACCGCCATCCGCGCGGGCTGGTGCTCGCACTGGACGAAGTGCAGTCGCTGCCCGATTGGTCCTCGACGATCAAAGGTCTTTGGGACGCGGACCGGGCCGCGAACCGGCAGATGCATGTGGTCATCCTGGGTTCCGCGCCACTCCTCATGCAGGCCGGCCTGACCGAGAGCCTTGCCGGGCGCTTCGAGCCGATTCGCGTGACGCACTGGTCCTTCGACGAGATGGCTGATGCGTTCGACTTCGACTTGGCGGAGTACATCTACTTTGGTGGCTACCCAGGCGGAGCTGCCCTCATCCGCGAAGAGCAGCGCTGGCGGGATTACGTCATCGGCGCGCTGGTCATGCCGAACATCGAGAAGGACATCCTTGCCATGACGCGGGTGGATAAGCCCGCCCTGCTGAAGCAGCTCTTCGAACTTGGTGCGGCCTACTCGGGCCAGATCCTGCCGTACTCGAAGATGCTGGGCCAACTCCAAGACGCCGGGAATGCGACGACGCTGGCGCGGTATCTGGACCTCCTAGGCACCGCCGGCCTCCTCGCTGGCCTGCCCAAGTACGCCCCGTCGCAACGCCGGGTGCGCGCGTCCAGCCCCAAGCTCAACGTCCTCAACACCGCGCTGATGACCGCTGGGAGCGGCTACACCTTCGCGCAGGCCCAGGCGGACCGGTCGTTCTGGGGGCGGCTCGTGGAGAACGCGGTCGGTGCGCACTTGCTCAACACGGCGGCCAGAGACACGCGGATGCACTACTGGCGGGAACGCGTGATGGAGGTGGATTTCGTTCTCTCTCGCGGACGCCAGGTCGTCGCCTTGGAGGTGAAGAGTGGTTCGCAATCTAGGCGGCCACCGGGACTCGATGCATTCGCGAAGCGGTTCAAGCCGCATCGCGCCATGCTGGTCGGCGAAGGGGGCACGCCGCTGGAGGAGTTTCTGACGGAGCCTGCCGACCGCTGGTTCGAGGCGCCATGAACATCGTCCCGAGAACCTGCACGGAGCTCTTGCAGGATGGTGAATCGGCGGCGCAGCCGCTGGCGAGCTTCCGTGATCGCCCCGCATATGTTCTACTTGGCGATCCGGGCGCCGGGAAGACCACCGAGTTGGCGAAGGAGAGCGGTGCGCTCGGCGACAACGGCTTGCTGCTAACCGCTCGTGACTTCATCACCTTTGACGCAGAGGATCACCCCGAGTGGCGGGGCAAGACGCTGCTGATCGACGGGCTCGACGAGATTCGGGCCGGCGCAGGCGATCAGCGCGTGCCGCTCGATCGGATCAGAGCCAAGCTCGACAGCTTGGGCAAGCCGCACTTTCGACTCTCCTGCCGCCACGCGGACTGGCTGACCACGGACCAACGGAGCCTCGCCGCCGTGTCTTCATCGGGCAAGGTGGCCGTACTGCGACTCGACCCCCTAGACGAGGACGGCACTGCTCAGGCGCTGGAAGGCAGGGTCCCGGATGCCGCCAGCTTCGTTAAAGAGGCCGAGGAGCGGGGGCTGGACGGCTTGCTGGCCATCCCTCAGTCGCTGGGCCTGCTCGTGCAAGCGGTCCACGCCGGCGAGTGGCCAGGCAGCCGAACCGAGACCTTCGAGAAAGCGTGCCTCGCGATGGCTGGGGAGCGAAATGACGAACACCTGAGCGTCCTTCCGCGGCGCGACTCTGGACAGACGCTCGACACTGCCGGGCGGCTCTGCGCGGCGCTCCTGTTGTCGGGCTTGCCTGGGTGCGCAGCCGCCCACTCGTGGGCAGACGAGAATTACCCCCACATGGCAGAGTCCGGGAGCGACGATGAAGCGTGTCGTACTGCGACTGCATCGGGGCTGTTCCGGCATGTGTCCGAAGGCCGGGCCGTTCCTGTTCATCGCCACATCGCGGAGTTCATCGCTGCCCGCCACATCGGGGGGCTCATCGCGCGGGGCTTGCCCGCGCAGCGCGTGCTGGCGTTGATGGTCGGGCACGATGGGGCCATCGTGTCGGCACTGCGCGGCCTGTCCGCATGGCTGGCTGCGCTCTCAACGGTCGCTAGGCCCGGCTTGATCGACCGCGACCCAACCGGGTTGGCCCTGTACGGGGACATCCAAGCCTTTTCCGCCGACGAGCAGCGCGCCTTGTTCCGCGCCCTAGTGGGACGGCCGCGCGATCTGGAGCCGACCCGTGCCACGGCACCGGCCTTCGCGGCACTCGCGTGCCCGCCGATGCTTGACGTACTGAGGGACACCATCACAGAACCGCCGGATGTCGAAGATGGCGAGTTGGTCGTTGACTTCGTGCTCCGCGTTCTGTGCGAAGCGCCGCCGCTGCCCGGCCTTTCGTCGGCCCTGCTCGAAACCGTCCAGGATGGACGCCGGTGGCCGCGAGTCAGAGATCTTGCTCTGCGTGTCTTGATCCACTATCGAGAATACTCGGAACTCCTAGCACTCCTCGGCGATGTCCAAGAACAGCGCCTAGCGGATCCGAACAATCAGTTTTTGGGCAAGCTGCTGTCGGCGCTCTATCCCTGGCAGATACCGCCGAGAGCCATCTGGGGCTACTTCAGAGAGGACAACGAGGCATTCCTCGGCGACTACGCGTTGTTCTGGGTATCGGAGCTGGAGTCGAAATCGTCCGACGCCGAGATTGCCGAACTCCTTGATTGCTGCGTGGCAAACCAAGAGAGGCTCGTAGAAGAGAGCACGCCCACTTTGGAGTCTTGCATCGATCGCCTTCTGCTTCGCGGGCTGACGGCGCATGGCGACGCCCTCTCCGTCGAAAGGCTCTACGACTGGCTCGATGCCGGGGTCAGTCTCCACGCTACGGGAGTTCCTTCGCCGGCCGAGGCCCGCGCCATCCGGGATTGGTTCGAGGAACGCCCTCGTCTTCAGGCAGCCGTCCTCGTTGAAGCGGTCCGGCGAGCAGACGACGAGTATTGGTACGCTCCCTACGAAGGCATTGAGCGGCTTTTCGGGGCCACGCTGGCCGACTCTGTCGCCACGGAATGCGTCATCGCAGCGAAGGCGATGGCCAGCGGAAACCCAACTGGCGCCGAGTCGCTGGTGCGCTTCGCTATCGGGTCGGGTGCGATGGATGTGGAGGATGTCCGACGTCTCGCTGCGGCAGACCCGCAACTGACCGCCTTCCTCGACACGCTTGAGACAGCGCCACCGCGTGCTGACGCACGGCGAGAGCAGCAAGAGGTCCGGGCGGACGAACGCCGCCGGCGCAGGCTGGATGAGTTGAAGGCCAACGCGGACGCATTGCGAGAGAATCGGGCGCCGCCCCGCATCCTGAACCGGCTGGCCGGGGTCTACTTTGACCGGCTAATGGGTTTCAAGCCCGATCTCGGGGTGGCACGCCTCCAGGAGTACGTCGGCGCGGATGAGGAACTGCTTCAGGCCGCGCTTGAAGGCTTGCGCCAATCGGTGGTGCGAGATGATTTCCCCGAACCCGAGGCCATCTTGCAGCAGTTTCTCAGGTCAAGAATGCACTATCTCTGTCGGCCGTATCTCGCAGGCTTGGCCGAAGCAGACCGGACGGGCGCGTTCGAGTGGTCCTGGTGGACGGATCAGCGCATCCGCAACGCCCTCTTGGTCTATTTGGCGTACCCGCACGGAGATTACAACCCGATGTGGTACGAACGCCTGGTGGCAGAGCGTCCAGCAACCGTGGCCGAAGTCCAGGTCCGCCTTGGCGTGGCTACCTTTCGGGCCAAGGTGAGCGGGGGGGGCGCCAACTTCTGGCGTCTTGCCTTCGATCCTGCCCATGCGGGGGTTGCGGCGCACGCATCTCTGCCGTTGCTCCGTGCCTTTCCATCGGCGGCGGCAAAGGATCGGCTGGACACCCTCGACTATCTCCTCCTCGCCGCGTCTCAGCACGCCGCCGCAGACGAGTTCGTTGAACTAATCGCTGCCAAGCTCTCTCTCAAGGCCCTTCCGCCTCGGCAGCGGGGCCGTTGGCTTGCGGCTGGCTGCGCGATGGCGCCGGCCGAGTTCGCGACTGCTGCCATGGACTTCTTGGCCAATGGGCGTCGCCAGGAACGCACTCTCCACTTTGCCCGCTTATTCTGCCCCGGCCAACGAACAGTGTCCCTAGTGCAGCATGCCCGGGTCGACCTGCTAACGCTGCTGGTTCGCATCATCGGTCGGGTGCTGGCACCCGAAGAACCAAGCGAAGACTACGTCACAAGGGCCATGGAGGCAGGGGAGCTTGTGGCCGAGTGCATCCGCATGCTCGGTGCCACCCCCGACGCCGGTGCCACTGCCGCATTGGAGGCACTCATGGCGGACTCTCAACTCGCGCGTTGGCGCTTCCACCTAGTTCGCGCTGCCGACGACCAGCGGGTGATTCGTCGCGAGGACGAATACCGCCACCCGACTTTCGAAGAGGTCGTGGAAGCGCTGGACAATGGGGCGCCGGCCGGACCAGCGGACCTTGCGGCCCTCGTCGTGGATCGCCTCGACGACATCCAGGCGCAGATTCGCCACGCGAACACAGACGGCTGGAAGGCGTTCTGGAACGAGGATTCGTACGGCGAGCCAACCTGCCCCAAGCGAGAGGAGTCTGGCACCAATGCCCTGCTGGACAAGCTCCGCCCCGCGCTGCCAGCTGGAGTCCGCGCCGAGCCGGAGGCGCACTACGCCCGGGACGCACGGGCCGACATCGGCGTCTCGTACAGGGACTGGCGGATTCCAATCGAGGTGAAGCGGAACAGCCACCGGGAGCTCTGGCGTGCGGCTCGGGAGCAGCTAATGGCCAAGTACGCGATCGATCCGGGCGCCGCTGGCTACGGCATCTACCTCGTCCTCTGGTTCGGCCGCGAGCACACGCAGTTGCCGCCCAAGGGTAGGCGACCGGCAGACCCGGAAGGCTTGAGGCGGCAGCTTGAAGATACGCTGACGGATCAGGAACGACGCTTCATCGCCGTCCGGGTCGTCGACGTGAGCCCCCCCTGACGCAGGAGCGCACCGGCTGGCTTTCGAGTTCCCGGACGTAAGCGTCCGGCAGGCCGTGCTCCCGTGCCCCGCGCAGGACATGATCCTTGTACCACTGCTGCGGCCGCAAGCTGGGGTCGATCCGCTCCGGCTTCGCTCGGTACGTGTAGGCCGTGCAGGATTCGCTGCCCAGCGCGACGCGGACTTCCGCTTCGTCGTAGCCGATACCCAGGCCTTCGATCCGGTCGAGCACTGCCTTCTCGGCGCAGTCGATCTCTAACAGCACGCCCCAGACGATGTCCGAAGGCTCGCCGGTGTGTGCCGCATCGCACTTGCCGGTGCCGTCGCGGCCCAGCTTGTGCCAACGCAGCGCGTGTCCGGCGAGGCACGCCCTGCCGACGGCGCGGGCCGACGGCGTGCGGGCCTTCAGGCGCTCGCTGGACATGTTCGAGCCATAGGCGAAGTAGCGAACACGACCCACGACGCCCGGCTCAAGCCGCCAGAAGTGGCAGCGTCACCGTGACGAAGCGGCTCTCGGCGTCCTCCTCGAGCAGCGGCGGCAAGCCGTTGAACTGCCGCATGGCCTCGCGCATCACCATGAAGCCCCGGCCGCGCTTCTCCATGAAGCCGTGGTCCAGCATGTGGTTCGCCATCATCTCGTTGCGCGAGCGGGTGCGGCCGCCACGCAGCACGGCGGCGACGCTCAGGTGGTTCGGCAGGCTGCCCGGGCTGGTGATGCAGACGCGGTCCTCGAACACTTCGAGCAGCACTTTGGAGCCCAGAATCGCATAGTCCCGATGCACCACGGCGTTCACCACCGCTTCGCGAATGGCATCGACGGGCAGCAGCGGCTCGTCCCTACGCCGCCCATCTTCAACGCGCTCGCGCTGGCCGAAGCCGCGCGCGAAGCCAAGGGCGCTGTCCACCTGCTCCGCCAAGCGCCCGGCGGCCCGCGCCGTGCGCACCATGTCGGCAGCTTGGTCCCCGCCCGCGTAGGCAACGCAGTCGACCCAGAAGCTGCCCGTCTGCGGGAACGTCTGGGGCTGCTTGCCGAAGGCCAAGAGGCCGAACAGCGTCGGGTGCAGCGCACCGTCGAACTCGGCGACCGCGCCGAGGTTGCGCAGATCATCCTCCAGCGCCGGTTGCGGGTCGTCAAGATCGAGGCCTTGGCGGACCATGTGCCGGCGGAACGTCTCGATGTCCAGGTCTCCGATCCCTGCGGCGATGACCGTCTGCTCCTCGGTGAGGATGTAGCCGAAGGCGTTGTAGAGATCCTGCAGTTCCATCGGCGAGGGCTCGACGCTGGTTCGTCCGCGCCGCACCCAGACTCGGCCGTCGAAGCGCATCGGCTCGAAGCCTCGGTGGCCGGGGACCTCTACCCAATGCACCCACCCTTGCGGCGTCTCTTGGCAGCCGCAGCCACCGCGCAACGGCGCGTTGCAGCCGTTATGCATGAAGTTCGCCAGCCGCTCTTGAATGCTCTGCGGATCCCCCGGCAGCCCGACGATGCCGCCATCGTCCGCGACCCCCAGCACCAGCACCCCGCCGCCGCTGTTGGCGAAGCCGCAGATGGCACGTCCCACGCGCCGAAACTCCAGCGCCCGCTTGAACTCCGTCGCCGCGCCTTCGCCGGCGGCGATGCGCCGTTCCACCTCCGCCCAGAGCATCGGGCGAATATAGCACTTGAGTCTTGGCACTCCGGCGCGATACGTTACGCGGCTGCACAGCACACAAGACCTGTTCCGTAGGGGAGGATCCATGGGAACGATCAACGGCGCCCAACTGATGGCGCGGAGTCTCAAGCAGCAGGGCGTCGACTACATGTTCGGCATCGTCGGCTTTCCCGTTCAGGGCGTGGCCGCGGAGGCGCAGAAGGCCGGCATCACCTACATCGGGATGCGCAACGAGCAGGCCGCCAGCTACGCCGCGCACGCCGCCGGCTATCTCACGGGTCGGCCGCAGGCGTGCCTGACGGTCTCGGGCCCCGGCGTCATCCACGCCTTCGCCGGCCTCGCCAACGCCAAGCAGAACTGCTGGCCGATGATCCTGATCGGCGGCGCGTCCCCGGTCTACCAGAACGGCATGGGCGGCTTCCAAGAGGAGCGCCAGGTGGAACTCGCAGCGCCGTACTGCAAGTACGCGCACGCCATCGAGCATGTCCATCGCATTCCGTACTACGTCAACCAGGCCGTCCGCCATTCGATCTACGGGCGCCCCGGCCCGACGTATCTCGACTTCCCGGACGACATCATCCGCGGCGAGGTGGAGGAAGACGAGGTCATCGAAGCGGCCGCCGTGCCCGAACCGCCGCGCTCCCAGGCGGACCCGGCTGCCGTGGAAGCCGCGCTCTCGGTACTCGAATCCGCCGAGCGGCCGCTGGTGGTGGTGGGCAAAGGCATGGCCTGGTCCCGCGCCGAGGACGAAGTGCGCGAATTCGTCGAGCGCACGCAGCTTCCGTTCCTGAACTCGCCCATGGGCAAGGGCACCATGCCGGACGACGACGCGCTGTCCGTCGGCGCCGCCCGCAGCACGGCGCTGCGCGAGGCGGACGTGGTGTTCCTCATGGGTGCGCGGCTGAACTGGATCATGCACTTCGGCCTGCCGCCCAGGTTCAACAAGGACGTGCGCATCATCCAGCTCGACATCTCGCCGGAAGAGATCGGCGCCAACGTGCCGGCCGAAGTCGCGCTCGTGGGCGACGGCAAGGCGGTGGTGGGGCAGCTCAACCGGGCGCTCGACAACACCAACTGGGCCTACCCCTCCGAGACGCCGTGGCGGGCGGTCTTGCAGGAGAAGGCGCAAGCGAACCTCGAAGCGGTGCAGCCGATGATCGACGACGATTCGGCGCCCACCAACTACTACCGCGCCTTCAAGGACATCGTGGACTGGCTGCCGCACGACGCCATCATCATCGGCGAGGGCGCCAACACCATGGACATCGGCCGCACGCAGATGCCGAACCGCGCCGCCCGCCACCGCCTGGACGCCGGCACCTACGGCACCATGGGCGTCGGCCTCGGCTTCGCGGTCGCCGCCGCGGTGACCAATCCGGACAAGCCCATCGTCTCGGTGCAGGGCGACAGCGCCTTCGGCTTCACGGGCATGGAGCTGGAGACGATGGTGCGCTACAACCTGCCGGTGAAGCTCATCGTCCTGAACAACGGCGGCATCGGCGGCGGCGTGCATCCGCTGAAGGAAGGCCAGACCCTGCCCCCCGGCAACCTCACCTACGGCGCCCACTACGAGGGCATGCTGGAAGCCCTCGGCGGCAAGGGCTTCTACGTGGAGGACCCGAAGGACCTCCGCGCCGCGCTGGATGAAGCGATGGCCTTCGACGGCCCGACGCTCATCAACGTGCCGCTGAACCCGAGGGCGGGAAGGAAGCCGCAGCAATTCGGCTGGCTGACTACGTAGAGGAGCACCGCGCACCGGCGAGCGTCGGTGCGCGGGGCTCTCCGCCGAAGGGCGGCCAAGAACCGAGGCGTCACCCAATCGGGTTCTGCGCCTTAATTGAGCAATAACACCAACAATAGCGTGCTATTGTCGGTTTACCGTCGTTCTTGGGCATCATGTGCCGCTTACTTCCGAAAACTCCCCGGCGCGTGCCGTGGACGCGATGCCCGAGGCGTTCGTGTCCAACGCCCGGATCAGCAGCGAGGTGTCGCGCCGTGTCGCCGACGGGCGGCTGCGTAAGCTCGCCACGCGGCTCTACACACGCAACCCCGTCGATGACGCGAGCGACATCGTCAGGCGCAACCTGTGGGCGATCGTCGCGGGCTACTTCCCGAACGCGCTGGTCGCGGACCGGACGGCGCTTGAGCTTGCCCCGGCGCAGGATGGATCGGTGTGCGTGGTCTCTGCCCGCGGCGCCGAAGTCGAACTGCCTGGCGTCGTTCTGCGCCCGCGTCGCGGCGCTCCGCCGCAGGCGGACGACCAACCGTTCATGGGCCAGATGCTGTTCCTGAGTTCGCCCGCTCGCGCCTATCTGGACAACCTTCACCACTCGCGATCCCGCCGCGGAAGACTGCCGCGCACCCTCTCCCGGGCCGACATTGAGGAACGTCTGGAGCGGCTGATCGCCTCCGCTGGCATCGATGCCTGCAACCGTTTGCGCGACGACGCCCGTCGAATCGCGGGCGACATCGGCCGATCAGCGCAGCGCGTCGAACTCGCTCAGATCATCAGTGCGCTGGCTGGGACCGGCGATGCCCGACTAACGGCTCGCTCCGCGCAGTATCGGGCGCGCGGACGGCCATACGACAGCGCGAGGGTCGCTCTGTTCGAGGAGCTGTTCGGCACTTTGCGGGCAAACCCCGCCCCATCTCGTCGTCCGCAGCCGCGCGATGGCATCGGCAATGCGACCTTGGCGTTCTTCGATGCGTATTTCTCGAACTACATAGAAGGCACGGAGTTCGAGGTGGAAGAAGCGGCCGAAATCGTCTTCGAGGGGCGCATTCCGCGGGAACGGCCAGCGGACGCGCACGACATTCTGGGCGTCTGGCGCGTCGTCTCCGATCAGGCCGAAATGCGCCTCGTTCCGCACACCGCCGACGAGTTGATCGACCTGCTCCGCAGCCGCCACGCCACGGCGCTCGGCGGGCGCCCGGAAGCAACACCGGGCGCATTCAAGACGATGCCGAATCGCGTCGGCGCAGTGACATTCGTTGCACCGGATGCCGTTCTCGGCACGTTGGAGAGGGGCTTCGACATCTACCGCGGTCTGGTCTCGCCGTTCCACCGCGCAGCCTTCATCCACTTCCTGGTCTCGGAAGTCCACCCCTTCCCGGACGGCAACGGACGCCTCGCACGGATCATGATGAACGCCGAGCTCATCTCTGGGAACGAGGAGCGCATAGTGATCCCGACTGTGTACCGCGAGAACTACATCGCGGCGCAGCGCGCACTCTCCGTGGGTAACTCCGCGGTACCCATGTTGCGCATGTTGGACTTCGCCTGGCGCTGGACGGCGGCAGTGGACTGGGGTGCGCTGGAGCAAACAACTGAACGCTTGGACGCCTGCAACGCCTTCGACACGGAGGCGATGGCGGAGCAACGGGGAGTGAGGCTCAGGATGCCTTGAGCGCCGCGCTGGCCTCTGGCACGTTCGGCACTCAGCTGCGCCGCGTCCCATGTGCTCGACCATTCCCAACGCCTGCGGTGTTACGATTCCCGCTGACCGCCGAGAGCCCCACATGCTGACCATCAAACAGGCGTGCCAGCCCCGGCCCGGCACCTTCGACCCGGCCCGCCGCGACACCGTGCTCGATTTGGGCGATCTGGTCGAAGGGCGCCTCGACCCGCAGGAGTTCTTCGCCGAGAACTACATCACGGAGGGCATGAAGACGCTCCTCGCGGAGGGCTTCCGCCGTCTGGAGGGCGTGTCTTCCCAAGGTGTCTTCAAGCTCACCCAGGCGATGGGCGGCGGCAAGACCCACAACCTCCTCGCCTTGGGCCTGCTCGCTCGCCACCCCGAGTACCGCACCCATGTCATGGGCGACTTCTACGCGCCGAGCGGCGATCTCGGCCCCGTCCGCGTAGTCGCCTTCTCCGGGCGCGAGAGCGACGCGCCGCTCGGCATCTGGGGTTCCATCGCCGCCCAGCTCGGCAAGCAGGAGCAGTTCGCGGACTACTACGCCCCGCTCGCCGCACCCGGCCAGACGGCCTGGGTGAACCTGCTGAAGGGCGAGCCGCTCCTTATCGTGCTCGACGAGCTGCCGCCGTACTTCGTCAATGCCGCGTCGAAGAGCATCGGCAACTCCGACCTGGCCGCCGTCACCACCACCGCGCTGGCGAACCTGCTGGTCGCCGTCGGCCGCGACGAACTGCACAACGTCTGCCTGGTCATCTCCGACCTGCGCGGCGCCTACCTCGGCGGCGAAGCCCGCATCACCTCGGCCCTCGATGACTTCGAGAAGGAAACCGAGCGCAGCGCGATGGATGTGGAACCCGTGCGCATGAATACCGATGAGTTCTACCACATCCTCCGCAAGCGCATTTTCGAGAAGCTGCCCGACGAGGCCGATGTCGCTGAAGTGGCTCAGGGCTACGCGCAGGCAATCCGCGATGCGAAGCAGATGGACGTGACGAACGCATCGCCCGAGCAGTTCGCCGCGCACGTGGCGGAGTCGTACCCGTTCCATCCCGCCATCCGGGACCTCTACGCCCGTTTCCGGGAAAACCAAGGCTTCCAGCAGACCAGAGGCCTGATCCGGCTCATGCGGATCGTCGTCTCCCGCATCTGGACGACCGACCAGGACCCCTACCTCATCGCAGCGCACGACCTCGATCTCCTCAGCCAAGAGACGCTGTCCGAGATCAACCAGATCAACAACACCTTCGGCAACGCCATCGCCCACGACATCGCCTCCGGCGGCCAAGCGGTAGCCGAGATACTCGACTCGAACCGCGCCGGCGAGAACGGCCGGGACGCCCAAGACGTCATGCGTCTGCTGCTGGTCGCTTCCCTCGCCAATGTGCCGAACGCGATCAAGGGCCTCGCCGTGCCGGAGATCATTGCCAATCTCTGCGCACCGGACCGCGATGTCGCGGGGTTGCAGCACGATGTGATTGCTCGCCTAGCGACCGCGGCGTGGTACCTGCACTCCACGAACGACGGCCGCCTGCATCTGCGCAACGTGCAGAATCTCGTCGCTCGGGTGACCACCACCGCCGGCGCGTATCTGCGCGATCAGGCAAGCACGGAACTCAAGGACCGGCTGGCAGAGATCTTCGAGCCGCTGGAGAGCGACTGCTATCAGCGCCTGCAAGCGCTCCCCGCGGTGGACGAGATCGACATCGACCCGAGCCGGGTGAGCCTCATCGTCGCCGAACCGCACCCTGCTGGCCTGCATCCCGATCTGGTCACGCTCTACGACCAGCACACCTACCGCAATCGTATTTGCTTCCTCACCGGCCAGCGGGCCTTCGACTCGCTGCTTGATCGCGCCAGGGAGCTCAAGGCCATCAATCAGGTGATCGGCGAACTGAACCAAGAGGGCATCGCCGACAACGACCCGCAGATGCAGCAAGCCCGCGAGACGCTTCTGCCGCGATTCCTAGCGCAGTTCCACAGCGCCATTCGGGAGACGTTCACGACGCTCTACTACCCCACGCGCGACCGACTCTCGAAGGTGGACTTCCTGATGGAGTTTCGCGAGAACCGCTACGATGGCGAGGAGCAGGTGCGCCAGGCGCTGGCCGGCAAGCAGAAGCACACCGAGGATGTCGCCAGCGAGACGTTCCGCAAGAAGGTGGAGCAACGCCTCTTCACCCAGCAGTCGATGCAGTGGTCCGAAATCACGCGCCGCGCCGCGACTTCCCCCATCTGGCAGTGGCATCGCCCGGATGCCCTCGACAAGATCAAGGCGGACTGCATTCACAAGGACATCTGGCGCGAAGAGGGCGCCTACGTCAGCAAGGGTCCGTTCCCGAAGCCGGAGACGGCCGTGCGCATTCAGGAGCTCAGCCGGGATGACAACACGGGCGCCACCACCTTGCGGCTGACCCCGGTCCACGGCGATACCCTCTACGCAGACGTCGGCAGCGACGCAACGATCGCGTCGGAGCAGCTCGAGGGCAGAGAGTACGAGACCACGGAACTGCGCGTCTCCTTTCTGGCCACGGACTCTACCGCCGAGCACGACACCGGAGATCCGCACGAGTGGACGGGCCGCATCACGCTGAAGTCGCGGGAGTACCTAGCGGAGGAGCGGCGCATGGTGGAACTCCGGGCAGCGCCGCCCGCGCCGATCCGCTACACCACCGACGGCTCCGATCCGAAGGTGGCCGGCGGCGCGTACGACGAACCGTTCGCGATACCCGACGGCACGCGCATCGTCCTCGCCTACGCGGAGAAGGACGGCGTCGTCTCGGAGACGCACCAGCGCGAGATCGCCGAGCGTCCGGAGGAGAAGCCGATCAACAAGGCAGCGCCCGCCACTTGGATGCCCTCCGGCATCTTGGAGTTCAAGGAGAAGCGCACCGCCTACGGCTTCCTCGCCCGGCTCAAAAAGCACGGCGGTGCGGCCGGCGGCGGTCTGCGCATCGCCGTGCAGCAGACGGACAACACCTGGGGCGAACTGAATCTCTCCAACGACATCACCTTGGACGGTGACGCCATCGAAGAGCTGGTCGAGGGCTTGCGGCGCATCGTGGCCGAGGGCGAAGTCGTCATCGAGGCGCGCGCCATCCGCTTCGATAGCGGCCAAGGCTTCCTCGACTACATCGCCGAGGTCCGCGGCACGTTCAACCGCGACGAGGTGGCGCCGTGAGCACGCCGCGCGCCAACACCCGAGGATTCGGCTTTCGGCCCGAGGAGTCCGAACACCACTTCGTGGCGACGATTCCGCGCGGCAACCGCAAGGACGTTCTGATCACGGAGCATCTGCGCTTCGACCCGGGCTCGGCGCAACCAACCCTCGGCGTCGGCGCCGAAGACGCTCGCGTGCGCGTTCTGCTTGCCCATCCGAAGTGGGAGGCGATCGCCGACGACGTGCGGGTGGAGTTCAACCGGCGCCTCAAGAAACTCGGCGAGCCGGTCGGCCGGTGGAAGCGCGGCGACAACCCGGTCGCCCGGCTGCTGGGCAAGGAACTGACGCTGCTCGCGTGGGCGGTGGAAGATGCCGATCCGGCGCTGATCCCGGCTGCCATCAAGAACTGGCTGGGCCTCGCGCCGGAGGAAAGGTGGTGGCTGTTCACCATGACCAACGCCGCCACCGGTCACGCCTTGCACGGCCGGGATCGCGGCTGGCGCAAGGCGGTGCGCTATGCGCTGACTGAGAATCCGGTCAGCAGCGAAGGCCGCGTGCGTCAACGGGAGTTCTTCCGACTGGCCGGGGACGAGCGCGGCACGTACGCAACCGGGAGCGGGAACGGCGCAGCGTCGGCGGGGGTCTGACGGCATGGCCGCGCCAAGCACCACCGCAAATCCAGTCGCAACGGGCGGCGCGGATTCGGATGCGCTGAGCTTCATCGAGACCCAGTTCCCGGTCTCGAAGCTGTCCAAGGAAAGCTACAAGGAACGCAAGGCCAACTACAGCCAGACGCTGACCGGCCTCGGCAAGTGGTGGGGGCGCAAGCCGCTCGTCATGGTGCGCGCGGTGATACTTGGCCTGCTGATGCCTGCTTCCGAGAACCCGCGGCGGGACCTTGAGGCATTCCTGGCGCTGATGACGATGGACGCCGAGGGGCTGCTACGGCGCAAGACCAAGAACATCCCGCTGCGGGAAGTCTTTGCGCGCCTCTCGTCGGAAGAGCGCGGCGTCTGGTTCCAGGATGGCGACGACGAGTCGAACCGGCCGAAGCTGAAGCGGGGCTTGAAGGCCGCCGCCCGGCGACGCCTGCAACGGATCGTCTTCGAGCGCCTGAGCTACGACGAGAAACTCAGATGGTGCGACCGGCCGGAGCAGATCGACGGGCCTTCGGGGGAGGCGTGGCAGTCCATCAACGAGCACTTGGGCACCACCGCAGCCGGTTTCCCCGAGCTGGTGCAGCAGCTCGGCGAGCGGCGCTTCGGGCACACGCCGCGAGTGGGCGACGCCTTCTGCGGCGGCGGCAGCATTCCATTCGAGGCCGCTCGCCTCGGCTGCGAAGCGTACGGCGCGGATCTCAATCCCGTCGCGGCGCTGCTCACCTGGGGCGCGCTGAACATCGTCGGCGGGGGGGCGGAAGTCGCCGCACGGGTGCGAAGAGCGCAGACCGCAGCATTCGAGGCGCTGGATGAGCAGATCACGGACTGGCGCATCGAGCACAACGACGTCGGCTGGCGGGCGGACGCCTATCTCTACTGCACGGAGACGATCTGCCCGGAGTGCGGCTGGCGCGTGCCGCTGGCGCCAAGCTGGTTGATCGGCGAGAAGACCAGCACAGTGGCGCGACTGGTGGCCAATGAAGGGTGCCATGCCTTCGACATCGCTATCCAGTCAGGCGTCGATCGCGATGCGCTCGCCGCGGCTCGACAAGCGGGTACGGTGAAGGGGTCGCGGCTCGAGTGCCCCAACTGCGGGGAGTCCACGGCGATCTCCGCGATCCGCGGCGACAGGCGCGAGAAGGACGGCCGTGGCTTCGGGCTGCGGCAATGGGAAAACGGCGATCTCGTGCCGCGGCCGGAGGATGTGTTCCAAGAGCGCCTCTACTGCGTGCGCTGGCGACTGCCGACGCTGTCCGAAGTCATCGACCCAGGGGACTCGACGCTGCCGGACTGGATGCGCCGCGCTGCCGCGATCACTGCCTTGGCGGAGCTGCTGGGCGACGAAGACCGTCAGAGGCTGACGAGAGTTTGTAGCGGGCAAGCGGGGGACGCCGAGCGTGACCAAGAAATCGCCGCCCTCGCCAAGGGTCTGCCGAAGAGCGTTTACCGTGCCGCGGACACTGCGGACCTTGAGCGGGAAGCGCACGCGCTGGCGTTGCTGCAAGAGCGATTCGAGGACTGGCAGGCGCGGGGCTACATCCCGAATCGGCGGATCGTGCCCGGCGCCAAGACCAGCGAGCCGATTCGCACGCGCGGTTGGACGCATTGGCATCACCTGTTCACGCCGCGGCAGTTGCTGACGCACGGCGCGTTGGCGGGAATCTGCGGCACAGCAACGCTGCCGCACGAAGTGAGCGTGGCGTGCCTTTTCGGAATCGGACGTATCGCGGACTGGAATAGCCGACTGGCACGGTGGTGGACCGATCGCGGACACGAGAAAGTGGTCCAGACCTTCAGCAATCAAGCGTTGAACACACTGTTCACCTTCGGCAGCCGCGGCTTCCTGGCCCTCAACGACTCTTGGTTTCTCACCGAGCGGGACTCGGCGCCAGCAAGCTGTTCTGCCGCTCGGCCAGATGATGCGCGCTCTTTTCGCAGCAACGTAGACCTGTGGATCACCGACCCGCCTTACGCCGACGCGATCAACTACCACGAGCTTTCGGAGTTCTATCTCGCTTGGTACGAGACGCGGCTCGCCCAGCTGTTTCCCGATTGGTACGCCGACAGCAAGCGGGCACTTGCGGTTCAGGGCAGCGGCGCCGATTTCCGTCGCACCATGGCGGCGAGCTACCGCAACCTAGCGGCGAACATGCCGGACAACGGCCGTCAGGTCGTCATGTTCACCCACCAGAGCGCGGCGATCTGGGCGGACCTCGCGCTGATTCTCTGGGCATCCGGCCTGCGCGTCACCGCGGCGTGGACCATCGGCACGGAGACACCCTTCGGCATCAAGGAAGGCAACTACGTCCAAGGCACGGTGTTGATGGTGCTCCGCAAGCAGATGTCCGACGCCACCGCGTTCCTCGACGAGGTCGTCCCGGAGGTCGAAGCCGAGGTGGAACGGCAACTCGACGCCATGCTCGCCCTTGACGACGCCGAGGAACCGAACTTCTCCGACGCCGACTACCAGCTTGCCGCGTACGCCGCCGCCCTGCGCGTACTGACGCAGTACCGCGCCATCGAGGACATCGACGTCGCCCGCCACCTCGCCGATGCGCGCGATGCCGACACGGCCAACCCCATCGAGACGATCATCGCCAACGCCGTGCGGACCGCCAGCAACTTCCTCGTTCCTGCGGGCCTGCGCGACGCCGCATGGCTCTGGCTCCGCCTCGGCCCGGAAGAGAAGCTCTATCTCAAGGGCCTGGAGGTTGAAGCCCACGGCGACTACCGCGCCGGCGTCTACCAGGAGTTCGCCCGCGGCTTCGGCGTGCGCGACTACCGCGCCCTGCTCCGGACCGGGAAAGCGAACGAGACGCGCCTGAAGACGGCATCGGAGCTTGGACGCGCCGAACTCGGCCACTCGAAGTTCGGCGCAAGCCTCGTCCGCCACGCCCTCTACGCCGCCTGGCGAGCAGCGGAGACGGAGGATGTCACGGAGAGCATGACGTGGCTGCGCACCGAGCTGCCAGACTACTGGAACCAACGAGATGCCCTCGTCGCCGTTCTGCGCTATCTTTCCGCCACGGAGGTCGCCCACTGGCGTCAAGACGCGACCGCTGCGCATCTTGTCGCCGGTGCGGTGGCGAACGACCATGTATAGCCCGCACGCCGTCGCGCTGGTTCGCATGCTCGGCCCGCAGCCATCGCGTCAGGGAGGATGCCCGCGATGATCCCAGAACCCTTGGAGCGCGCACTCGAAGCCACTGGCTACCTAATGGACGGGGCGTCCGCGGCACCGAGCGTGACGTTGCTTGGCCAAGCGGAGATCGCCTCCTCGGTGCAGTCGCCTCGCGTTTGGACGCCGTCCTTCGAGCCGGACGCTGTCTGGCGCAGCAATTCGGAGCCCCAAGCGTGGGGGCCGAGCACGACCGACCTGTCCGTCTACTTCAAATATGTCGAGCGCCCTGAGGCCGCGCCGCTTGCGCAGTGGCAGCAGGAGATCTGGAACCAAGGCTTCTCGCCCTTGTTGTGGGTCGTCTGCCCGGAACGGATCGACGTCTACGATGGCTTCGGCACGCCGCAAGGGCAGGTGCCCGCCGGGCATCCCGATGCGTACGTGAATCGGATTGATAAGTTCAAGTTCGTCCAAGCGGAGCTCGCCCGACTCGACGATCTCGTTGGCCGCTTGGCGATGGAGACCGGGCGGTTCTGGCATCAAGGCCGGGTGACTCGGAAGAATGGCGTCGATCAGCGCCTGTTGCAGGATTTGAGCCGCTTGGAGCGTCTTCTGGTCAGTGCGGACTTGGGACGCGATGAGGCACAAGGCCTGATCGGCCGGTGCATCTTCGCCAAGTATCTGATTGACCGGAGGATCGTCGAACCCGAACGGTTACGCAACATGTGTGGGCACACGGACCTGCCCGCGATCCTGCGCGACGGTGGAGCCGCTGAGCGGTTCTTTGACTGGTCGCGGGACACCTTCAATGGCGACTCCTTCCCGTCGTCGATGTCGCTTCCGGACGAGCGCCACTTGGCTCGTGTTGCAAGCTTCTTGGATGGGGATGATCTGGACTCGGGCCAGCGCTCGCTGTTCCCCTACTACCAGTTCGACGTGATCCCGGTGGAGCTCATCAGCGCCATCTACGAGCAGTTCGTTCACTCGGCCGACAGCGATGCGACGGCACGGGGCAGCAGGGCATCGGCCAGGGAAGAGGGTGTCTACTACACGCCGTTGGCGGCCGTCTCGCTAGTACTCGACGAGGTACTGCACGACGCCACGGGCGACGAGACCGTCATCGATCTCACCTGTGGATCAGGGGTCTTCCTCGTCGAGGCGCTGCGGCGGCTGGTCTACATCAAGTGCAACGGTCTGCCGAACCGCAAGGGCATCCAAGATGTCCTCTACAACCAGGTCGTTGGCGTCGACAAGAGCGATGCCGCCGTACACGTAGCCGCGTTCAGCTTGTACTTGGCCGCCTTAGAACTCGATCCCGATCCGCGCCCACCCTCGGAGCTGAAGTTCAAGCCGTTGATCGGGCAGTCGCTGCTGGTAGGAGACGCACACCGGATCGAAGACACGCCCGCTGGCCAGACCCACCTGAGGACGAAGGATAGCCTGCGGCGGTTCGACGTCATCGTCGGCAACCCGCCTTGGAGCTACGGCGGCAGACAGGGCACGGCTTCCCGCCGTGCCGCTAGTGCTGAAGCCCCCCAACAGCCTAGGGGCCAGAGCTTGGATTTCGTTGATCGGGCGTTGGACTTCGCCCACGATGAGACGCGATTCGGCATGATCCTCAGCGCCACGCCATTCTTCAGCCGCAGCAAGACGGGCATTGAGGCCGCAAGGAATGCCATCGAGAAGCTTGGACGGACGACTCTGGTGAATCTGGCGGACCTCTCTAACTGGTTGTTTCCCAAGGCGAAGATGCCCGCAGTCGCGTTGTTGGCCCGGCATCGGGAACAGCGACCCGACTGGATGACGCTTGTACAGGCGCCGTGGTCGCACACCGGGGAACGGAGCCATACCATCGAGATCGGGCCGATGAACATGACAACGTTGCCGGTCGCCAGTTGGCGGCGCAACGCGGGGCTGTTCAAGGCGTGCTTCCTTGGGCGCAAGCCTGACTTGCTCCTTCTGGATCGCCTTGGTGTACGGCCTGCGCGATTCCGAGCGGATGATTGTCCGGGACGGCCTTCGTCGAGCGAGTTGGCAGTGGGTCCATGGAAGGCGCGATTCGGTCGCTCCGGCTGGCTTGGACGACCTCGAGCGCTACGCCGGGGCATTCCTGAAGATCATGGACTCCTGGTTTGGCGCGTTAGGTCGCCGCCGGATGCGAGCGGAGATATACGACCTGCCCCTGCAAGAGCCTCTGCGAGTCGTCCGCTTCGTGATTGAAAACACCCCCCCGCCCTCCATCGTTGAGCATGTCCGTCCTAGCGGTGCATTGCGTGTTGTGTTGGCAAGGATCGGCGAACGTGCCAGGGTACCGGTTACAAGCCACCTCGTTGGCAATCGGCAACTGTTTGTACATGCGGGCGACGAAGTCTCCGTAATCAAGCCCGCAGCACGACGTAATTGGATGGCGGTGTGCGGCATTGAGGACGCCGATGCGGTAGTGCGGCAGGGCGCCACGGGTAGGCGCGCAGAGTGAACGCCGCTGCTTCCAGCGCCCCAGGTCACCTCGGGTCGCCCGTTGACATCGGCGACGAGGGGCATGAAGTCGTCATCGAGATACTGGCCGCGGGGTGGAAGCGGGCATTGGCGCGTCCAGAGGTCCGACCAGACGCCAAGGAAGTACCGCTGAGCGAGTGCCTCCGCGACGGAATGCGAGAGGCATTGGGAGAGTGGAACGCGGAGTGGGCCTTGAGAGTGATCATTCTTCCCGGCACGGAGTCCCGGTCGTCGGCTGGCGTTCTCGTTCCGGATGGCTTGACTGACATACCCGTGCTGTTCACCGACATTCGCGAAATGCTCAATGAACACGATCCGCACGCGATCATCGAGTGCAAGCGGGTAGCAGCGGATGATGCTGACCTCTGCCGCCTGTACGTCCGCGATGGCATCGACGACCGTTTCCGGTCCGGCAAGTACGCCAGTCGCCATGCGACCGGTTTCATGGCGGGTTACGTGCTCGCTGGTTCGGTCGCGGCGGTGGTCGACCTGATCAACGGCCGCCTGTCGCGACTTCGGGCGCAAACCCGAACACTTGGGCACATGCAAGGTCATTGACGAACCCTGGACACGAAGCAGCCGACACCCAAGGCCCGGTACCTTGGCGCCCATCTTGCTCCACCATGCTTTCCTGAGCTTCGTGTAGCACGCACGGGGCCTTGATCTTCAGAGAGTCCGCACGACGCACGTTCTGAGTTGGTGCTATTGTCCCTGCCTTGTCTGGGACAAGGATCGAAGCTGATGGGGCGGCGCATCATGAGGTTGGCGAATCGCGAGCGTGCGGCGCAGAGGCAGGAAGTCGCACGGCGGGAACGCTCGATGGCTGCAGTCCGAGGCGGCGAGTCCGCTCTAGAAATCGTCCGCAAGGCCCGACGCTCCGCCAACCTATGTCCGGCTGAAGCGGAGGCCATTGCCCTTGAAGAGACCGCCCGGCACCGGACCGGGCGTTGCTGACGGCTCAGAAGCCCGACGACTCGCCGCCGTGATCCGGCGCCACTCTTCCCGCAGCCAGCGGCTCGCCTCCCGCTTCCTGAACGCCCGCTTGGAAGGCGCCGCGAGCTACGACCGGATCGCGGGCTACTTCTCCTCTTCCATCCTCGAAGTCGCCGGGGAAGCATTGGATGGCGTCGCAGGCAGCGTGCGTGTTGTCTGCAATTCGGGCCTGTCGCGGTCCGATGTCGAGGTCGCGAAGGCGGCGCAGGCGGCGATGCGCCGGGAGTGGTGCGACTCGCGCCCTGAGAACCTTGGCGACGCGGCCAAGCCGCGGTTCCGGCGGCTCTACGAGCTTCTGCGCCCGGGGAAGATGGAGATCCGGGTTCTGCCGGACGACGTCTTCGGCCTGATCCATGGCAAGGCGGGCGTCATCAGCTATCCCGACGGTCGCCCCACATCCTTCCTCGGCAGCGCCAACGAGTCGAGAACGGCGTTCGAGCTCAACTACGAGCTGATCTGGGAGGATGATGCGCCAGAAGCGGTAGCTTGGGTTCAGGAGGAGTTCGATGCCCTGTGGAACTCGCCGTTCGCCGTGGCGTTGGCGGATTTCGTGGTGCAAGACCTTGATCGTCTGGCCCGACGTACAGAGGTCGACGACCTTGACCACTGGCGCGACGAACCCGACCCCGCCTCGACTGTGGTGGAGGCGCCGGTCTATCGCGAGACGGTCGGGCTTTGGGAGCATCAGAAGCACTTCGTCAAGCTCGCATTCGACGCCCATCGCGGGCCGCACGGCGCCCGGTTCGTGCTCGCCGATCAGGTCGGCCTCGGCAAGACGCTGCAACTGGCGATGGCCGCGCAACTTATGGCGCTGGTCGGTGAACGCCCGGTGCTGGTGCTGGCGCCGAAGTCGCTGGTCTGGCAGTGGCAGGACGAGATGCACACCATGCTGGGCCTGCCTTCGGCGGTATGGAGCGACGGCCAGTGGATGGATGAACGCGGCATCGCGCATCCGGGCGCTGGTTTCGACGCCATCCGACGGTGCCCGCGTCGCGTCGGCATCGTCTCGACGGGTCTGATCACCAGCGGCTCCGATGCCGCGGAAGTGCTCGCCAACCTGCGCTTCGAGTGCGTGATCCTGGACGAAGCGCATCGTGCGCGGCGGCGGAGCAACCGTACGCTCGGCGCAGGCGCTCCGGGCAACAACCTGCTTGAGTTTCTGCGGCGTGTTGCGGTGCGCACCAAGAGCCTGCTGCTCGCGACGGCGACTCCGGTTCAGATGCACCCCATCGAAGCCTTCGACCTCCTCGACACGCTGGCCCGCGGCTCCGATGCCGTCCTGGGTTCCGCCGGCAGCCGCTGGCGCCAGCCGAAGGCGTCGCTTGACATGCTGCTCGGTCGCGCGTCGTTGCCAACGGACTTCCACGACCGTTGGGACTGGCTGCGCAATCCTCTGCCCGATGCGTCCGAAGACAGGACGTTCGAACTGCTGCGCCGCTCCATGGGGCTGTCGGCGGATGAAGCCTTCGCACGGGGTAGCACGGTTGAGGAGTTGCGCCCGCCTGATCGGCAGCGAATCAACGATGGCTTTGAGCGCCTCTTCGCGCAGCACAACCCGTATGTCCGCCGTATCGTGCTGCGTACCCGCGAACAGCTTGAGAGCACCGTCGACCCGGAGACTGGCGAACCGTATCTCGCACCCGTCGGCGTGCGGCTGCACGGCGAGTCGCCGGAGGATGCGATCGCGATGCCGCGGTACTTGGGCGACGCCTATGCCCAGGCGAAGGCGTTCTGCGAGTTGCTGGCAAAGCGCGTCAACGCCGGGTTCTTCCGCACCGTGCTGCTGCGCCGCATGGGCAGCACCATCGAGGCAGGTCGGCTCACGGTGGCGCGCATTCTGGACGGCTGGACCGCGGCGGACGAAGCGGAAGACGATGATTCCAGCGAAGACCTGCGCACCCTGACCGACGCGGAACGCCGGCTGCTTGCCGACTTGGGCCACGCGCTCGAGACTAACAATGACCGGGACCCCAAGCGTGCCGTCGTATCGCGCCTGCTCATCGACGAGGACTGGATGCACCACGGCTGCATCGTCTTCAGCCAGTACTACGACTCGATCCGCTGGCTCGCCGCGCAGCTCAGCGAAGACCTGCCGGGTGAAGCCATCGGCATCTACGCGGGCGCGGATCGTTCCGGGGTGATGCGCGGCGGCGTCTTCGAGCGGCGCGACAGGGAGGCCATCAAGGACGCGGTGCGTCGCGGCGCATTGCGCTTGGTGCTGGGCACCGATGCCGCGTCCGAAGGCTTGAACCTGCAACGGCTGGGCACGCTCATCAATCTGGACCTCCCTTGGAACCCCTCCCGACTGGAACAGCGCAAGGGCCGAATCCAGCGCATCGGGCAGGTGCGGCCCGAGGTGGACATCTACAACATGCGCTACGCGGGCTCGGTGGAAGACCGCGTGCATGAGCTGCTCTCGGACCGCCTGCAGGACATCTCGCGCCTGTTCGGTCAACTGCCGGACACCTTAGAGGATGTCTGGGTGCGCGTAGCCCTCGGCCAGATCGACGAAGCGCGGAAGACCATCGACGCCGTGCCGCGGGAGCATCCGTTCGAGCTGCGCTACAGGGAGGTCCAGCATGTGGACTGGGAGTCGTGCGCCCGGGTGCTCAAAACGGATGCCCGGAGGCGACGGCTCGAGGAGGGCTGGTAGCTCCTGCACGGCGTCCCCTCGCGAGCGCTGCTTCGAGACCTACATCTCGGGGGTCGCCGCCATCCCCTCGATCACTCCGCAAGCCACCCGTCCACCCGCGCCGCCGATGGGCTGCGTGATGTGGTCGTCCGGGTTGGAGTGGATGACCACTGCGGAACCGTCTTCGTCCAAGAGGCCGGGCGGGTCGCCCATGGCGTCGCCGGATAGCGAGACGCGGGTGGTGTAGAACTCGGCCTCGGCGCTGCCGTCCATGCCGACGAAGAGCAGCGGCAGGTCGCCGTTATCCGGGCCGTCCGGGTGGCGCAGGCCGTGCATCGCGCCGCGGGGGTTGATGTGTCCCGATGCGGCCTTGAAATCCGGCTCGCAGGCGCCGACGCGGTGCAGATGGATGCCGTGGGCGCCCGGTTCGAGCCCGCTCACGGCAACATGCATCAGCACGCCGGTTGGTGTCTGCTCGAAGGTCGCTTGGCCGATGGCCATACCGCCCGCGTCCATCAGCTCGGCGGTGGCCGTCATGCCGGACATCGAATGCAGCGCGACCATCCTGTGGAGCATGGCGGCGGCGTGGGAGACATCGAAGGCTCGGCTGCCTTCGTCCACCGCGGCGACCAGCACGACGTTGCCCACCGAGGCGTTGTCGCCTTCGTCCGCCACTGTTGCGCAGAACCCGCTCTCGTCGTTCAGCTTCTGCTGCGAAGGCAGGAAGGCGGACCGGGCTTGTGCATCGGCATCGAACAGCGCGAGGAGCTGCGCCGAACTAGCCACCGTGATGAGCTGCTCGTCGAGAGCATCGTCGTCATCAGACCAAGACGTGCTGGGAATGCTGATCGCCATGCGCTCGCCGATGACAACATCCGCCCACTCCCCTGCGCGGCGATCCCAGCGGCAGGCTTCCTGCTGGTAGTAGAGCCAATGGTTGTTGCCGAGGCCCGCGTTCGGCACCAGGTGTACGGCCTGAACGCCCTCCGCGCCGACGATGGCGTAGAGCATGGCGCCGTGCAGGTCCATGTGGTAGCGCATCAGGTCTGCGTCGTCGGTGGCGATGAGCTTGCCGCCGGACCACGCGCCGTGCGCTCCGATGCCGACGACGCAAGCACAGAAGGCGAGAGCTGCGGTGGTGCTGCGCACGATGCTTCGGAACATGGTCTCTCCCTCCTGATCCAAGTGCGCTTTACCGTACTACGGGTGGACCGTTTGCGCCACGCCAGCGCATGGCTGGGACACAGTATGCTCTGGTCGGCAGTGGAAAACGTAGGCCAGTCGTAGTGGTCGATGGATTCGAGCGGGTGCCGCGCCGTCGGGCCAAGGATGCCGAATGGGTGGCACAGGCGTTGCGCGAAGGCGAATGGGCCGAGGTGGCCGGCGTATTGCCTGGGGTCTTTCCCGCGTACACGCCGCCGTTCTGCATCCGGCGGCGCAGTTCCACTGTACGGCGAACAACGTTGCTGCCTTTCGCTCCGGCCACGCGGTTGACGACGACAAGAGCTGCCAGCCGATGGCCTGTTCGGCAGTTGCGACGGCGGACCTGCCTGTCGTCTACGGGCATTGGAGCGCCGAGCAGTTCGGCATGGCGACATCGCACCCTACCCAGTACCGGCGGCTGGTCGATGGCGGTTGGATCGTCGATGAGCTGGACCCCGGCGGCTCGGACATCGTGCCGCTCATCCGGCCCGGGGATGCGTGGATCAGCGGGCCGACCGAGGGCTCGCTGCCGCTGCGGGAGGCGCAGTCGCTGGCGAAGCTGCTGGGGCCGTGGACAGAGGAGTCCGCGCCTTGCTGGTTCGGCATCTGGGAAGGCTGTTGCTGCCTCGAACCGGAGGATCTGCGAACGGCCGCCGTTGACTCGCCCGGTCGTCGCTGGCGACTGTTCCGGGCTCCGCTGGCGCATCTGCCCCGCTCGTTCGACCCGGACTTCGATCACCAGACGGCGAATCTCGTCTGGCCAGACGACCGCTCCTGGTGTCTCGCCACCGGGACCGACTCGGAGGCGACCTACATCGGCGGCAGCGAGGAGCTGATCGCCGCTATTCTGGCAGCGGAGGATCTCGAAACCCGCGCCGTCGGTCCGCGCACGGAGCAGTTCCACTTCGGCAGCGTTCTGCGACCGGTGGTCGAGAAGCCCGCAGACGTTGTTCCCGGTCCGGGTTTCCATTCGAGAAGGGGCCCGCGCATGCTGAGGCCTGAAGATGTGGAACGGATGCGCGCGTGGGTGGAGGAGCAGGACCGCGGCTGGACGAAAGAGTGGCAGCAGCCCCGCGTGGTTCGAGCCTTGCGCGGGTGGTGGCGCAGAATTGGCGGCCGCCAGGGACGCGGCTGCGGCACGGTCTACAGGGCGCGCGAAGAAGACTGACTGCGCGGCTGTCTCGGCGTGCTAAGTTGACGGCTTGGCCGTACGCGAGAGGAGGTGGCCGATGCAGAAGCTATTCGAGGCGGCATACCCGTACCAGGAAGATGTACTCGCCCTGCCCGTCGAGGACATCGATGTCGCGGCCGAGTGGTACGCGAAGCACTTCGGCTTGGCCGAGGTGGAGCGGCACGCCGAACCGGTGCCCACGGTGCTGATGGAGCGCGACGGCGTGCGGATCGGTTTCGCGGTCAACGGCGGCGATGCTAGCAACGACGGCGCGGCCATTCTCGTCAGCGACATCGAACGAGCGTTGACGGAACTGCAGGGCAAGGGCGTCAACACCGGCAATCGCCGCGTGGACGAGCGCGAAGACGGGAAGTTCGAGGTCTTCTTCGTGGTGGCCCCGGACGGCCTCTGCTACTACTTCCACCAACGCGCCTCGTAAGGGAGTATCGATGTGAGCGAAGCCACGGTCATCCTCATCACCCTCATCGCCTACAAGGTGGCGATGATCTGCGTCGGCCTCTGGGCGGCGTCGCGCAACAAGAGCGAGACGGACTTTTTCCTCGGCGGGCGCGGCCTCGGGCCGTTCGTGGCCGGGCTCTCCTATGCGGCAAGCACGTCGTCGGCGTGGGTGATCCTCGGCTTCTCCGGCTTCGTCTACGCCGTGGGCCTGGGCGCACTGTGGATGGTGCCGGGCATTCTCGCCGGCTACGCGGTGGTCTGGCTCTACTTCGGGCGGCGGCTGCGAGAGGAATCGCGCAGCGAGGGCCAGGTGACGCTGACGGACTTCATGGTGCAGGACGGCACGGGGGAGTTCAAACGGCTGGCCACCATGCTGGCGGCTGTGCTGGTGCTCTTCTGCTTCATCTTCTACGTCGCGGCGCAGCTCGATGCGGCCGGCAGCGCACTGTCAGAGAACTTCGGCATGTCGGTGTCTTCGGCAATCATCCTCGGCGCGGTCATCGTCGTCTTCTACTCGCTGCTCGGCGGCTTCTGGGCCGTTTCGGTCACGGACATGGTGCAGGCCGCCATCATGATGGTGGTGTCGGTGGGCGTCCCCGTGGCGGCGCTGGTCGCCGCGGGCGGGCCCGCCGAGGTGTGGGCTACGCTGGCCGCGAACATGCCGGGGGAGTACTTGCGGGTCAGCAGCGGCCATGCGGGGCTTGCGTTCGTCGGCTTCGTGGTGGGCCTGGTGGGCATGTCGCTCGGCGCCTTCGGCCAGCCGCACCTCTTGAGTCGGCTGATGGCGGTGCGCGGCGATGTCGAGCGGCGGCAGGGCTTTCTGATCACCTTCGGCTGGGGCTGCGTGGTGTTCGCCGGCATGGTGACGCTGGGGCTCTCCGGCCGGGCGCTGATGCCGGAACTGGAACTGCCCGAGACCCTCTTCTACCGCGCCACCACGGACTACCTGCCAGCCATCGTCGCCGGCATCGCGACGGCCGCGGTGCTGTCGGCGGTGATGTCCACGGTGGACTCGCTGCTGCTTGCCGCTTCCGCGGCGGTGGCGCACGACATGGGGGTGAACCGGCGCTTCCCCGGCCGCGAGGCGATGGCGTCGCGGGCTTCGATGCTGCTGGTCGCGGCTGGGGCAGTGGCGCTGGCGCTGTCGCTACCCGACACGATCTTCAACCGCGTGCTGTTCGCTTGGTCCGCGCTCGGCGCCGCGTTCGGGCCGATCGTGCTGTTCCGCGTGGCGGGCCGCTCGGTAAGTGCCGGCGCCGCGTTCGGGGCAATGGCTGCGGGCTTCGCCACCACCGTACTGTTCTATACGCTTGGCACGATGCCGGCGGGCTCCTCGCTGCTCTCGCAAGCGGCGCACATGGCGGGCGATCCGTTCGAGCGGGTGTTCCCCTGGGTGCCGAGCGTGGCGGTACTTTGGTTCGCCACGCGCCGCGTATGGGTTGCGCCGACAGCCTAGCGGCTGGCCTTAGTTAGTTAGTTAGAGAAGCAGACCGCAACCGACTACGCCCATGCCTTCGGAGGCGTTTCGCACGGCTCCCCGTACGGCTCCGCCACTTCACCAACCACTTCCGGATTCCACCCCTTCAGACCTATGAGCGCACCGTGTCTTCTACCTCGCGCATCATCCATGTCGGCGCAGGTAGTTCACAAGCCGCTCATAGCGCTGGTCCGTAGCGAGTTCCGGCGCAGAGGCGCTAATCGCTTCCAGACAGACGGGGAGGTCCGATGGTGGCCATTGGGCCCCCTCGCCAATAACCAAGCTCAGGAAGTCCAGAGCCTCCTCCGGAAACTTGCCACAGAGCTCAGCCTTCTTGAGCACGTGTACCAAGTGGTCCGGATAGGTCGGCGGCTGCAACCAAGGCCGGAGTTGCGCCAGTGCTTTGGGGAACGCATCCAGCGCCGCCACGCACAGGCGACCGAGGTTCTCAGCTATGGCGGGTGACACGACCGCTCGAGTGTTGGGCCAGACGACCTGCAAATACGGGGCGACCCGGTTGCTCCAGTAGTCGGCACGCTGGTCGCCCGCGCCCTCGAGTGCCCTAAAGAGGGCATGCGCTGCGTCGCGCAAGCCGTCCAGGGGCAGTGACCGGGTAGCGGCCGCCAGCTCCGCCCTGGTGAACGTGTCACCGGGGTCAAGAGCAGCAAATGTCAGTAGCGACGCATATTGCCGGTCGTATTTGCCCAACTCCTCGTAGTGCGCGGCGGTGTCGAGAAACGTTGGTTTGAGCGCTTCAAGCAAAGGACGGTACATGCGCGGCGACCAAAGAAAGCCCTCCCAAGCGGCGGCCGCCTCCCCCTCGGGACGTTGCCAGTCGAAAAGCGGCAGCAGGTTGTGCATGGTCCACTCACGATCTACACGGAACAACGGAATGGCACGGGCAGCTAGCAACACGCGGCCATGCCGGAGGTGGTCAACCCGGCTCTCGCAAATCTCGGTGAAGGTCGTCTTGATCTCCTGTGGCAAGCCTTGCCCATCCTCCAGTGGGCGCCGATACCACCAGCGCAGTAGTGCGTCCGTGACGCGACCCACGGGATGATTGACCGCGCTTAGAACCGGGTCGTCTGCATCGACGCCGTCCCGATGGTCAGATGACAGGATACGCCAAGTGAGCTTGAAGAAGTGTCCTTCGTTTCCTTCGAATGAACTAGCAACTGCCCTAAGCCACCAACTGACACTGTCGGCGAGAGGCCGCAGCGTATCGTCAGGTACGGTGGCCAACACCGGCGCGATGTAGCGCCAGGAGCGCCCCAGGTGCTTTTCCTCTGACCATTCCTGAAGCGCCTCTCGCCAGCGACCCGTCGGCCAGACACCCTCTGTGGCCAAAGCGCACAGGGCGCAAGCGGTGGTCGCGAAATTATCACGGCAGCGCCGCCGCCAGTCATCTTCAGGCCAATCATCTGTCCCGGGTCGTTGCCTGAGCCACTCGATCAGCTCGCGGCGACGACGCGGTAAGGCGACGAACCTACGCCACTCGTCGCCATCATCCATCCAGTACGGAAACTCATCACGCTGATCCCGTGCCAGCTTCCACTCTGGGTTCTGGGTCGAGAGCTGCGTCAGCCGTTCTTCGCCGGCTGAACCTAAGTCCGCGCCGGCCTCCGCCATCCTCGCCAGCCGCAGCCAGACTTGGTGGTCCATGATCCGAGTCCAACGCTCGGGCTCCATGTCGTCCTTGAACATCTCGCGGGGAGGACCGGCCAGAACGGCCTGTTCCAACTCCAGCAGCATCGTCTCATCGATGCGCGGTGCCAGGAAAACCAGCAAGCGTATGGCTTCCCGCTCGGTTTCCACCGACCACAGCCACCAGTGCGCATCGGCTAACAGCCAGTCGAGTGCATGTCGATGGGGGAGCACATTCTCCCGTGCCGCGGCGAAAAAAGCGAGGCGCCGGAACAGCGGGTAGGGGGTGTTCGACCAAGACTCGGCAACGAGCGATGCTTCCGGCCGCGACTGCGCCACTGTGGCTAGCCAAGCGTCCCGTGTCAGGTCGATCAAGGCTGTCCAATCGTGGAACTTGGCGTTCTGTGGATGCTCGGCTATAGAGGGATGGTGCATATAGGACAGATCGCTTCTGTCGTCGGCGCCACCCAGCTGACCCATCAAGTCGAGCGTATCGCGCAACAAGGTGCTTAGGTCGGACAGTAGTTCCGGCAACACAGTGACCCAGTGTGCGTCCTTGGACAGCTGGCGTAGACCAGAATGAACGTCGTCCGCCGACAGCACGATCTCCCACTCGACCAGATCATTGATGCGCTCAGGTTCGCTGCTTTTGACTTCCTTCGCCGGCCACCGGAACGGCTCGCGCAACGATATGCGCGGTGTCAGCATCTCGCGCAACTCCAACCGCAGGGGAGCCGTAAGACCATCGCGCTTGAAGCGCTGACGCCAGCGATACAGGTCGAGATTGTGTAGCCTGGACCTTACCCGTCCAGTCAGCAGTAGCTGCCACAACGTGCGCATTGGCGGCCCGGGGATCGCCCTAGGCGCGTTCGCACGAATGCGCACTAGCTCCGCGGTGTTGCCTTGGCGTTCCAGCTCCGCAAGCTCATCTTGGCGACGTTCGACCAACTGGACCATGTCTTCATGCAACTGACCGCCGTGCTTGACGAGCCACAGGAGAAGCTTCGGATCGTCGAGATGCCGAACCAGCCAGTGCGCCAAATGCCGCATGACATCGTCCCAGCGGCTGTTGCGCACTCCGGAGTCGACGATGCACATCCATGGCGACAGCGAGTAAGGTGGCGGGCGGCTGGTCAGGCTGAATGCAAGCTCATCGTCCTTGGTTGCATTGGGCGAAACGCCGAAACGTCCTAGGTCGCCGTGTTGATGGCGCTCCTCGCCGAGAGGCTCCAGCCAATCCAGCGACGGCACCGGGTCAATCTCCGCAAAACGCTTCGCCGGCAGGCCGCTCGGATCGCTCATTGCCCATAGCAATCGGCCGACGAAATCGTCCTGTCGGGTGCTTTCGAGCGGGTGCGTCATGGCGTACTCCACCACTATGCGCTCCTTGCCGCGCACGCCGTCGCGGTACGTCTTCGCCCATTCCCGCAAGGTCTTGTGCAGATATGCGTGATGGTTGCGCACCCGGTAGAGTATGGGCGTGACGTTCTTGGCCCGCCACTCGTTCGCTTGTGCCTCTTCCTTGCCCTTGCGAAAGCTGCCGAACGCAAACATCTCGCGTGCTGACTCCCCGAGTAGACAGTCGGCGGCCAGTGCGTCCATCATGTAACGTAGCACCGGGTCGTTGATGCTATAGCCGATGAAGCACACGGTGTAATTGCGAAACAGCTCGCTGACGAAGCGCGCTGCCCACCGTTCGAGAGATATGCTAGGCCAAAGTCGCCGCTGGAGACGACTAGTCGGTCCAGAGCGGTCGGCGTAGGTACGACACCGAGCAGCCCATGCAGATACACCAACCCGCTCCAGCGGTTCTTTGGCACCGGTAGCAGCGGCGCTTGAAAGCGCCCAATGTTCAGCGCTCTCGTAGCGATCACCTTCTCAAAGACGCGATCGAAGTTCGTGGTGACGAGTCGCGTGCTTCCCTCGCGACTCTTGCCAAGCATCAGCAAGGCCTCGTGAGTCGCAGTTGCTTCCGGGGCATCGAAGTTAGGGGAGAGTATTCCCGCAAGTGCTTGGCGCACGGTCTCACGGCCACCGATGATGTCCGCTTCCAGCAAGCCAATGGCCGTATCGAACTGCTTAGCCCTAATCGCGGCCGCTTGTGTTGCGTTGGGTGAGACCGCGAGTTTTGCGTAGAGCTTCTTGACTAGAGCTGAGAAGTCTGGCAGGCCAGCCGGGTAGGAGATGCCTGCGCCGCAGAAGAACACGACACGCCCGTCCTCGTGCTCCTGTAGCAGGCGTTCGGGTATTTCGGGCCCGTTGCGGACGAACTGCACTGGGGCGATGCTCTTCAGATGCGCTCTGTGGTCGCGCCCGTCGAGTCAGAGCGCGAACACCGGTGCGTGGGCTTCAGAAGCGTAGAGTACTCCTCCGCTAGCCGCTCCCGCGCGTCAAGCACCGCAGTGTGGCGTTCCCCAAAGGAGTCCAAAGCGTTGAGGAAGATGGTGTCGAGTAATACGACATGCTTGTATCCGGCGACCATGGGCCCGAGCGGATCGGCCGTTGGCCGGCGATTGGGTTCGTCGATTCGCCGCGTGGATGGCATTTCTGGATGGCGTGGAGCGGGCTGCCAAAGGTGACGTCGGACGCGATTCTAGCAAACTACGCTGCGAACGGTGCTGAGGCGGATACCGAACCGACGTGCGGAGCCCGCTGCAGGGTCGGTCCGCCCTTTGGCGGGGTTCTCGGCGTTGCCGCGCTGGACGATGGCGTGGGCGGCTGCCTGGCGCGGGACGTGGCGCATGCCACTTCGATGGCGTCGCAGCTCCCCGGCCGCGATCCCATCAACACGTGCGGGATGGAGCTTCCGCCGTGGGACGTCCGCCGCTCGCCGAGCGTGAGGCGAGAGGTTGGCAGAGCTACTTCGCCGCCTGCGTCTAGTTGGCGATCGGCAGGGCGGCAACGTACTGGTCGATGACCCTCTTGGTAGCGCTCGGCAACTCGAACGCTTCGGCGTGATCCGGCCATAGCTCCCGAAACCTCGCCACCGTCTCCTGGGCGGCTCGAATGGTCAAGCCTTCCGGGATAGCCAAGCGGGCGGCGAAGAAGCGAAGCTGATCTAGCGTCAGGTCGCGCCATAGCTTTGAGCGGCCTAGCCGGAGTGCCATGGTCTGGTCGGGCAAATGCGCGATGGTGCTCAGCAGATCGTATGCCGGGGCGAGCGCCGGCGATACGCCGTCGCGGTAGATGAGGCCCGCGCGCCGAGGCGGAAGCCGAGGACCCGCCGGAGCCGGCGCTGCTGCGGCCGCTCGACGAGTACGCGGCGGTGGCCGGCGGGAGCTTCCGATGGTGGACCACGACGTTCTCGCCGAGCAGCTCACGCGGCTGAAGCTGACCTGCATCCGCGACCAGCTCGACAGCCTGCTCGACGAGGCGGCGGAGAAGGGCATGACGCTGCGCGAGGCGGTGGCGTTCCTGGTCGGCCGCGAGGTGGCGCGGCGGAACGAGCGGCGCCTGGAGATGGCGATGAGGATCGCCGATTTCCCGGTCGTGCGCGAGCTCGCCGACTTCGACTTCAAGGCGCAGCCGAGCGTCGACGAGCGCCAGGTCCGCGAGCTTGCGGCGTCGCGGTGGGTGGCGCACGGCGACGCCGCGCTGCTGCTCGGCCCGCCGGGGTCGGCAAGTCGCACCTGGCCGTCGCGCTCGGCCGCGAGGCCATCCGCCGGGGCTGCTCGGTGCTGTTCGCCACCGCGCAGGCGGTGATGGCGTCGCTCGCCAAGGCGCACCGCGAGGGCGCGCGCTCGACGACCGCATCGCGTTCTACGCCAAGCCGAAGCTGCTGATCGTCGACGAGCTCGGCTGCCTGCCGTTCGAGCGCCACGCCGCGCACCTGTTCTTCCAGCTCGTGTCGCGGCGCTGCGAGCGCGGCAGCACGATGCTGACGTCGAACCGCCCGGTCGGCGAGTGGGGCGAGGTGTTCGGCGACGCCGTGGTCGCCACCGCGATCCTCGACCGGCTGCTGCACCACAGCCACGTGCTGACCATCACCGGCGAGAGCTGCCGGCTGCGCGAGAAGCGGCGCGCCGGCGTGCTCGGCGCACCGGGCGCGGCGCCGCTGGCGCCGCCTTCGCCGTGACCGGCGTCCGCGCCGAGAGGGTCGTCGTGGGGTTGTCCACCCCTTGCCCACCGCGCCTTTTCCGCTCGGGGGGACCGGCGCCGTGGACAAGGCGTGGACAACCCCGCCACCGGCGGTGCCACGATATGAGGGGGGGTCAGTTTTGCGTGTCGCCAGGGGGTCAGTTCCTGATGTCGCTTGACAGCTGCGCATTGACCGCGAACCAGCCAGACCGGCTACATGCTATGCTCCCATCACCTTCTGGACTGACTTGGTGAACCCGTGGATCGCTCGCCATGGACAGCAATCATCTCGCGGGACGGTGACTGGTGGGTCGGCTGGATCGCCGAGCTGCCCGGCGTCAATGCTCAGGAACGCACGCGGGAAATGTTGTTGGCCTCCCTCGCCGAACTCCTGCAGGAAGCCTTGGCGATGAACCGCGACGATGCGGTCGCTCTCGCCCACGATGATTGCGAGCAGGTCGCTGTAGCCATCTGAGCCGCAAAATCTCATCGCGGTGCGACCTCATCGATCTCAAGGTCGCGGCAGATCTTGTTCGCGAGCAGGTCTCTGACCTCGCTATGCCGCGGCACGGAAGAACGCGCGCCTGTGGCCTGATTGACCCACCACTCGTGGCTACGGCCTTGTCTGAGCAGGTGGCACCCGCGAGCATTCAGGTGCTTAGTCAGTGCCCGTTTCTTCATTGCTCCGGCCTGTAGTCAACACCACAACGACCCCGTTGCTTCAGAGTTCGGATTCAACGGCTCGCTTGGCGTTCTTCCCATGCGCGAACCCGAGTCGCGGCCGCATCGAAGACGCGCTCGTAGTTGAGGCGTTCCACTTGGGCGCGGGTTCCGGCGTCGAGCCTCTCCCAGAGCGGCTCGTACATGGCGTAGGTCGCCACGTAGCTCTCCCAGTCCTGCGGCGCGACGGCGTCGGTGCCGAACAGGAACCGGGTCGGGTGGGTCTCGATCAGTTCCGCCCAGGCTTCGACGGGGCCGGGCCGCACCAGGTACCGGGCCACCTCGTCCCACGAAATGTCGAGCAGCACGTGGTCGTAGCGCGGGTCGGACAGCATGGCGGCGAGCAGCTCAACATGGTCGTTGCCGGGGCGCACGAAGCGGCCGAGGCCCGTATGCGCCCAGATCACCGCAGCCTTCGGGTGCCGCTCCATCAGGGCGAGGAGGTCGTCGTAGTGCCGCGGCCGTTCGCCGGCGCGCACCGTGTCCACGTCGCAGTGGATGATCGCCACGAGGCCGATCTCCGCCACGGTCTCGAAGATGCGGTCCAGAGCCGGGTTGAACAGGCTCGCCGTGTGCCCGGCCACCTTCGAGGAGACGAACTCCTTGTGGACGCTGAACTCGCCGATGCCGGTGAACACGCCCGGAAAGGTGCGCAGGACGCGGCGGATGTGGTCCGCGGCGTACATGTCCGTGGGGTTGAAGCCCGTGATCATCGGGTCGATGCGGGCCTGATCGCGCTCGGTCAAGGCAAGGTACTCGGCGGCGATCATCGCGTCGACGAACGAGTAGTAGTACAGAGCGGCGTCGGAGAGCAGGTAGTAGTTCGGTGCCCGTTCGCCGGAGACGAAGTAGTCCCACTTCTGCTGCAACGGGATGCCGAACATGGCCACGCGCCCGACGCGATCGCCCACCATGTCGAGATACTCGCGGGCGGTCACGCCGTTCTGAATGTAGTTCGTCAGGTGGAAGTGGACGTCGTGGAAGCGCGGCGGGTCCTGGGCGCGCAGGCTCCCGGCCGCCAAGGCGACGAGGGCAAGCGCGAGCCAAGCCGCCGTTCTCATGGTGCTCCCGTCTCGGTTAGGCCGGGGCCGGCGCTGGCCCCGACCGAACGGCGCCGGCTAGGCGCCGGGATTGCGCAGCACGCGACCGCCGTATTCCCCCGTCAGCTCGTCTTCTTGGAGGATGACCGCGCCGTTGCACACCGTCGCGTGGTAGCCCGCGGCGCGTTGGATGAAGCGCGGTGCGCCGAACGGGAAGTCGTGGACGATTTCCGGCATCCGCTCCTCGAGCCGGTCGATGTCGAAGACGTTGATGTCGGCCCGCTTGCCCACCGACAGCGTGCCGCGATCATCAAGCCCCAGCACACCGGCAGGCACCGAGCTGACGCGGCGCACCGCCTCGGCCAGCGAGTACAGGCCCGTGTCGCGATGCCAGTGCGAGAGGATGAACGTGGACCAGCCGGAGTCGATCATCTGGCTGACGTGCGCGCCCGCATCGCCGAGGCCCGGCATCGCCCAGTCCGTGGTGATGAGTTCGGCCAGCGCATCGAGATTGACGTTGAAGCCGCGCATGTGGAAGAGCGCCTTGCCGTCGGTCTCGTCGCTGATGCGCAGCCACGTCTCCACCGGATGCTCGCCGCGCGCCTGGGCCAGCGTTGCGAGGTTCTGCGACAGATCCTGGGTGTAGCAGGGCCGCGCCGCATCGCCCATGTAGAACCAGCGCTTCATCGTCTCGACAACGCCGTCGCCTTGCGCCTTCACTTCGTCGATCAGGCGCCGGCGCGTTTCCGCGTTGCGGATGGCCGCCACGCGACCAGCGAGATCGCGCTTGCGCAGCTCGTTCCAAGCGGGAGTGCGGAAGAAGTTGTCCGTGGACAGCCCCCCGACACCGCCGCCGCTGCGCGGCACGGTGACGGAGGTGACGTTCAGGCCTTCGTCGCGCATCGCCGTGACGCGTTCGTTGAGCCGCTCGGTGCCGACTTCGGCGGCGGAGCTGAACAGTGCCCCGCGCGCCATGCGGGCCTCGTCGGCGATCAGGTCCATCTCGGCGTCGAAGTCGCTGAAGTCGGAAACCGTCTGCATGATGCCGCCGTGCCGCCCCACTTCCTTGGCCACGGCGCGCAGTTCATCGCGTTCTGCGAACGTACCGGGGATCGAGCGGCCGTCCGGCAGGCGATGGGGCGGGAAGCGGTTGGTGGAGAAACCCACCGCGCCTTCCTTCACCGACTGGCCAGCGAGCTCGGCGATCTGGCGCACCTCGTCATCGGTGGCCGGTTCTTCCACGGCCCGCTCGCCCATGACGTAGAAGCGCGTCGCGCAGTGGCCGACCAGGCCGCAGATGTTGATCGCCGGCCCCAGCGCCGACAAGGCGTCCAGATAACCGCCGTAGCCCTCCCAGTTCCACGGCAGGCCGTGCAGGATGGCCTTCTTCGGGATGTCCTCGACGGTCTCCATCATGCCGGCCAGGAATTCGCGGTCCGTGGGCCGGCAGGGCGCGAAAGTGACGCCGCAGTTGCCGAAGAGGGCGGTGGTGACGCCGTGCCAGCTCACCGAGGTGACGTCCCGGTCCCAGCCGATCTGGGCGTCGAGGTGGGTGTGCAGGTCGATGAAGCCTGGCGAGACGTTGAGGCCGGCGGCGTCGATCTCCCGCTTGCCTTTGGTCTTCACCTGGCCGATGGCGGCGATCCGGTCGCCGTCCACGGCGACATCCGCGCTGAAGGGTTCGGCGCCGGTACCGTCGACGACGGTGCCGCCGCGAATCACGAGGTCGTGGCTCATGGGATTCCCATTGCTGACGCTTGTTGAGAGGCTGTCGATCATAGCCCACCTGCAAGCGGTTCCGCGTTCGCATCGCTTGCATGGCCGAACCACTCGGGTTTACCGTGCCGCCACGATGTTCTCTGGCGCTTGCGCAGGCGCGATGGCTCGACGGCGAACGGCTCGGTGGATTGCGGCCCTCTCGGTCTGCGCGCCGCTGTGGTGCGCGGGAGCCGAGTCCGCCGCCGATTCGCCGATCGCCGCCGAGCGATTGCCGATGACGCTGTCCGAGGCCGTCGCCCGGGCGCTGGGCGACAACCCTTCGCTGGTGAATGCGCGGCTCGCCCGGGTGCTCGACCGCTACGACCTCGACGAAGCGCGGCAATGGTTCCTGCCGCAGTTCAGCTTCGGCAGGCTGCGCGGCGAGCGCTACCGCAATGCGGTCACCGGCGATGCGAGCTGGGACCTCTCCGCCGGCCCGAGCCTCGATCTCCGCCTTCCGACCGGCGGCTCGGTCAGCGTCGTGCCGGGCTGGACCGCGACGGTGGACGAAGGCGTCGATACCTGGCAGGACGGCGCGGGCGTGACGATCACGGTGTCCCAGCCGCTGCTGCGCGGCGGCGGCCTTCGCGCCGGACGGGCGCCCGTGCGGCTCGCGCACTTGGCGGAAGAGGGCAACCTGCTGCGCTTCAAGGCCGCGATCATGGATGTGGTGACCGCGGTGGTGCGCGCCTACCGCGCCGTGATCGAAGCGGAACTGGCCGTGGACATCAACGAGCGTTCGCTGGAGCGGGCTCGGGAAACGCTGGAGGTGAATCGCCTGCTGGTGCAGACGGGGCGCATGGCGCGGCAGGACATGACGCAGACGCAGGCCAACATCGCGGACCGCGAACTCGGCGTAGTGGAAAGCCAGATTCGCCTGGACGACGCGCGCCGCGACCTCAACGTGCTGCTGGACATCGGCGGCGGCGTGCAGGTCGCGCCCACCGAATCCCTCGCGGTCGAGCCGGTCTTGGTGGACCTCGATTTGAGCCGCGAAACCGCCCGGCAGAACCACACCGCCTATCTGCAAGCCCTGCTCAACGTGAGCCGCAACGAGATCTATCTCATGCTGGCGCGCAACCAGGGACTGTGGGACCTCTCCCTGAATGCGAGCACGAGCTACACGGGCAGCGGCGACGAGGCGGGCGCCGCATTCCGGGATCTCGGCCGCCGCACCGACGGCGACTACCGCGTGTCGCTGTCGCTGTCGATCCCCATCAGCGGCGCGGAGTCCCGACGCCTGCGCCGCCAGCGTCTGAGCGCCGAGCTGTCCATGCGCCAGGCGGAGAACTCGCTCGCCAGCGCCAGCCGCGAGATGGAAATCGCCGTGCGCAACGCCGTTCGCGCCGTGGAGACCGGCGTGCGCCGCCTGGAGCTCGCCCAATCCGCTTTGACGCTCGCCGAAGAGAAGCTGGAACTGGAGAGGGGCAAGCTGCGCCTCGGCCTTTCCTCCAACTTCCGCCTCGCGGAGTTCCAGACGGACCTCCTGAACGCGCAGGTGGGCGAGCTGCGCGCCAAGATCGGCTACCTGAACGCGGTGACGTCCCACGACCGCACGCTCGGCACGGTCTTGGAAAGCTGGGGCATCGACATCGATCTGGCGCCAACGGAGGCAACGCTGGATGTGCAGCCATGATTGCCCACGGGACGGCGGCCGCTGGTTGACTCCGCTTCGGAGCGCGAGGTGGAGTGGGAGCGGCGCACGCCGGGACGAGGACGAAGTACGCTTGGGGGACGAGATCGGCACGAGCCGGGCGAACTGCGACGGTAGCGGCAGGCGGCGGGGTGGCAAGCGGACCGCGCACGTCGGTTTCGCGCCGAACGGCTTCGGGCTGCACGACATGCAAGGCAACGTGTTCGAGTGGATCGAGGACTGCGAATGGCATCTACGCTGGGGCGCCACAGATGGCGCGGCGTGGTTGGTTGGTGACTGCGGCGTGCGCGTCTTGCGCGGTCCCTCGGCGCCGCATTCCGCCTCAGGAACACCGCCGGCAAGCGCAACGGCAATGACGGTTTCCGCGTGGCCCGGACGCTCGCGCCCTGAACCCTGCCTCTGTACGTCCTGAAGGTCCTATAGTGGACTTCGCCCCCCTGGTCGATTTCTTCGCACGTTGGCGACAGGGCTCCCGTCGCTGGCGAGCGATGCGCTCGAGGGCGGGACCCCTTTGTTTTCCGGCGCTTTGCGCAAAGAGTTGGGGAGGGCAGGGAAGGGGGATTGGTGCCGCCACGAGGAGTTGAACCCCGAACCGTCTCATTACAAATGAGCTGCTCTGCCAGAAGTTGAGCTATGGCGGCGACGGTGAGCGCATGGCCGGAGGACGGCAGCGGCGGATACTATTGGATGGCCGGTTGCTCGGCAACCGTCGCGGTCGGTTCGGGCGTTTGCACATGGTCGTCGCAAGGGGCGACTGGGAGGTCTCGCAGGGCGCTGGTCGGCGGGTCCTGGACGAGCACGCGGAACACCGGATGCGAGCGGCCCACCGCCTGCATCAGCACGGTGTAGCCGAGGCCGCTCACCCGCTCGCGCTGCGCTTCGGCGAGTTCCCGCACGGTGAAGACGCCCACGGAGACCCCGTTCTCGCGATCGCCTGCCGGGATGACGTAGGCGTCCACGCTCTGGTTGACGAGTTCGCGCCAAGTCCGGTGCGCCAGGGCTCGGGAGTCGGCGGGCTGCACGTAGACCACGTAGTCGGGTTCGCCGGCCACGCTGCTCTCGACCAAGCGGGCGGCGACGCCTAGGCCGGTCAGGCGGGCGCGGACGGCTCGTGCCTCGTCGCCGTCTTCGTACGGGCCGATCGCCAGGCAGCCGCTGACGGGGACAGCGGGCTCAGGGGCGGGCTGCGCCCCGGCAGGTTCCTCTTGCGGGGCGGGGGCCGCGGCAGTGGACGATGCGGCTGCCTCAATGATCGGCGGCAGCGGCTGGGGCGGAAAGTCGACCCGGGCCGGCGGAGGCGGCGCAAGCCAGCCCATCGCGACGAGCCGGTCGCGGGCTAGCCAAGCGGCGGCGACCGCCATGTTCGCAACGATCAGCAGCGCAAGACCGATGCGCAGCAGCAAGCGCGCGCTCACGGCAGCGCCACCGCCAAGCCGTCGAGCACCAGATGCGGTGCTTCGCATGAGTCGCGGGTCAGATGCGGTCGCAGCAGACAGGCATCGCCGCCGGTGAGCACTACCGCGATGTCGCCGGCACGGGCCGCGAAGCCGTCGAGAGCGGCCTCGACGAAAGCGAGCAGCATCACGAACGTGCCGCCGGCGACGGCCGATTCCGTGTCCGCGCCCGGCAGCAGGCGCGCGACAGGCGTCTGGCTTGGCCGCACCGCGGCGGTGTCCCGGCGCAGCGCATCGCCGAGCGCAGCGAGGCCCGGGGCGATGTAGCCGCCCTCGTGGCGCCCATCTTCCAGAACGAAGTCCGCGGTCGCCGCCGTGCCGAGGCTGATCACGGCGGTGGCCTTGCGCGTGCGACTCCACGCTGCCACGAGCGCCAGCCAGCGGTCCACGCCGAGGCGGGTCGGATCGGCGTAGGCGCAGTATACGCCGCCGAGCGAGGCGGACGTGCGGGCGAACTCGGCGTCGACGCCGAATCGCTCGGTCACCGCGGCGGCGACCTCGTCGCGGTTTTGCAGCACGGTCGACACCCGCACGCGGTTCGGCTTCGCGGCCAGCGTCGGCAATTGCGGCGTGGGCAGCGCGCCCACGGCGTGGCCGCAGCGCCACTTGGTGCGGGTATTGCCCATGTCGATATCGAGGATCGCCATTGCCGGTGGCTCAGCCGGCCTCGCGCACGGTGACTTCGCCGCCGATGAACTCGCGCACGCCGCCCGCGGTCGCAACGCGCAGGGCGCCCGTATCGCCGACGCCGATCGCCTTGCCGGTTACCGCGGTCGACCCCGCCGGGCTCGGCGAAGAGACGGTTACTGCGGCGCCCTGATAGCGATGATGGCGCTGCCACTCGGCGCGAAAGGCGGCGAAGCCGTCGGCGTCGAAGCGGGCACTGGCCCGCGCGACGTGAGTCAGCAGCAGCGCCAGCAGCCGATTGCGCGACGGTCGCGGCACCTGCTCTTCGACATCCGCGATGGCTTGCTCCACTTGGCCGCGCACGGCAGCCGCGCAGCCGACGTTGATGCCGATGCCGATGACGACCTCCACCGGCTGCATCGGCCGCGCCAGCTCGATGAGGATGCCCGCCACCTTGCGTCCTTCCAGAAGCACGTCGTTCGGCCACTTGAGCTCGACGCCGCGCACTCCGAACTCGACCAGCGCCCGGCGGGCGGCGACGCCGACGGCCAAGCTGAGCGCCCCGATTGCCGCCGCCGGGCGCTGCAGACGCACGCCGATCGACACCGCCAGATTGCGCCCGAACGGACTCAGCCAAGTGCGTCCGCGGCGCCCGCGGCCGGCGGTCTGCACCTCGGCGGCGAGCACATGGCCGTGGATGCTGGCCGTCTCGGCACGGGCGAGCAGCTCGGTATTGGTGCTGGGGATCTGGGCCCGGCACTCGAAGGCGCGCAGCCAAGCCGCCGTGGGCGCGTTGAGGGCAGCGCGCACCGCGTCGGTGGAGAGCAGCTCGATGTCGGCATCGAGCCGGGCGCGGCCGCTGTCGATGCCGACGCCGAGCGAGCGCAGTTCCGCGATCTGGTCCGGGGTCAAGTCGTGGACCGGGGCGTTCCGGCTGGCGGCGAGTCCGGCCAGCACGCGATGCAGCGCGCTCTCGGCGCCCGCGTCGCCGATGTTCGTTGACGTGCTGGCCATTCGCGGCTAAGTTCGGTTGCTCATCCCCCTGCGGTCGGAGCGAACCGTGCCACAAGACGCCCCGCAAAAGGAACTAAAAAAGGTCGGGCTGAAAGTCACGCTGCCGCGCTTGAAGGTTCTCGAAGTGCTCAAGCGGGCGGAGCCACACCACCTGTCCGCCGAAGCCGTCTACCGCGAGCTGCTCAAGGACGACGAGTCCGTCGGCATCACCACCATCTATCGCGTGCTCACGCAGTTCGAGTCCGCCGGCATCGTCGAGCGGCATCACTTCGACGACGGCCATGCGGTCTACGAGCTCGCGCCGGAGATGCACCACGACCATATCGTCGATGTGGAGACGGGCAAGGTGACCGAGTTCGTCAACGAGCGCATCGAAGCGCTGCAGCGGGAGGTGGTGGCGCAGCACGGCTACGAACTCGTTCACCACGAGCTGGTGCTGTACGTCCGGGCGAAGCGCGACTGACTGACCGGCCGGATCAGCCGCCGAGCAGGGCGATGAGCTTGGCGCGCTTCTTCTCCTTGGCGCAGTCGAGCGGCGTCTTGCCGGCATTGTCCCGCGGCTCGACAGTCGCTCCGGCGTCGATCAGCCGCTGCACATAGTCGGCGCGGACGCCTTGGGCCGCGGCATGGTGCAGCGCCGTCTTGCCCTCCAGGTCCGTCGCGTTCACGTCCACCCCGCGCTCGATCAGCCAGATGCTCCCCGCCGGCTTGCGGAAGTACATGAGATCCATCAAGGGCGTGCGGCCCTCGAAGCGCTGCTCCCAGTTCGCGCCGAAGCGGTCCAGCAACTCGCAGCCCTCGGTTTCGGCGCTGTAGGTGACCGCGAACACCGCCGGGGTCGGGTCCGCGCCATGTTCCAGCAACAGCTCGGCGAGCGCGTAGTTGCGCTGCGCGGACAGACTGCGCCACAGCGGCGCGGCGACGAATACCTCGCTGCCTTCGACGATCTCCTCGCCCTGCGCCAAGTCCGCGCCCGCCTCGAGCAGGAGTTCGGCGCAGCGCAGGGCCCGGTCGCTGCCGAGCGTCTTCCACAGGCCCGACATCGCCACGTAGTCGAGCGGCCCGCGGCCGCGCGAATCCGCCTCCCGAGCGCGCACTGGATTGCGCAGCATGCGCTTCAGCCGCACCTCGTCGAGCAGCGCGGCCGCCAGATGGATGCCGATCCGGGTGCGCGGGCGCAGCAGCTCCATGAACTCTTCGTTCGGCGCAGTCGCCGCGTAGACCAGCGGCGCCACCTCGAGCGGGCCGGCGCGCAGGTTCGGATCGGCCCCTGCGGCCAGGAGTGCGCGCATCGTCTCGACGTGGCCGGCATGGCGCGGGATGGTGGCGTGGTGCTGGGAGATGCGCGTCAGCGGCGTGTGCCGGGCGCCGTGGCCGGCGACGATGTTCGGCTCCGCGCCGGCGCCGAGCAGCGCCCGCACCATGTCGGCGCGCCCGGCGAAGGCCGCGTCCATGAGCGGCTTCCAGTGCAGCGCCGCCTCGCCATCATTGTCGATGGCGGCGGCCAGGGCCTTGGCATCGCCTGCCCGGACGGCATCGGCTAGCGGCTTGTACGCTGCGGGCACGCTCAGTCCAGCTGCGACCTGTCAGTCCATCTGCGACTGAATGTAGTTCTGGATGCCGGTCTTGTCGATCAGTTCGAGTTGCGTCTCCAGCCAGTCCACATGCTCCTCCTCGGAGGTGAGAATGTCCTCGAACAGCTCGCGGCTCACGAAGTCCGACACCGACTCGGCGTGCGCCACGCAGTCGCGCAGGAGCGGCATGGCCGCCATCTCCAGATCCAAGTCGCAGCGCAGCATCTCGTGGACATCCTCGCCGATGCGCAGCTTGCCGAGGTCCTGGAGATTGGGCAGGCCGTCGAGGAACAGGATGCGCTCGATGAGGCGGTCCGCGTGCTTCATCTCGTCCACGGACTCCTGGTACTCGTGCTCGCCGAGTTCCTTGAGGCCCCAGTCCTTGAACATGCGGGCGTGCAGGAAGTACTGGTTGATGGCGGTGAGCTCGTTCTTCAGCACCTGGTTGAGGTTGTCGATGATCTTGGGGTCTTGGGCCTTCATGGCGCGGGGTTCCTGCGGCTTGTCGAACGCCTAGAGTGCGCCGTCGAGACGTCGATTGCAAGCAGAATTGTGACTTAAGTTCTTGAAATGACTAATGAAAATGATTCTCAAAACGATGCCGCATAGGGCTTTGCCTGCAACTCATTCGCCAACATCCTCAAGCGTCCTGTATCGGCGCATGTGCCGAGCGCTTGCCACCTGGTCGCCGAGCAGGTCGAAGATGCGCGCCTGGTTGTAGTGCGCGTCGGGGATGTTGGGCGCCTGCCCGTAGTAGCGCAGCGCGACGCCGTATTCGTCGAGCTCGTCGAACACCGTGCCGAGGTTGTAGATGGCGAGCTGGTGCTGCGGCTTGGCCTTCAGCGCCGCCCGGTAGTGGCGCTGGGCGCTCTTGAGGTCGCCCTGCACCTGGAACAGCCGGCCCAGGTTGACATGGGCATCGGCGTTCTTGGGGTTGAGGGAGAGCGCCCGCCGGTATGCGGCTGGCGCCCGCTGGGGCTCTGCCTCTTCGAGATCCAAGGCCGTGTTGTACCAGTCGTCGCTGTTGAACTCCTCGGTGGGCGGGTCGCCATCCTGAGCTGGCGCCGGCATCGGCCGGGGCTTGAGCTCATGCACTTCGCCGGCGAGCGGCTGCAGGCTGAAGGGGAACCGGCCCTGGCGGGTCTCCACCTCCCAGAGCTTGCCCGCGTCGCGCACGAGCACCGTGTTGCCATCGGCGACGATGCGCATGGCCGACAGCGTCTCGTCGGTGCCGGCGAACGATGCCCTCACCTTGGCGAGGGCGGCGAGCGTGCGCCGCGACGAGACGTTGGCGTCGAACAGGCGCTTGGCGGTGCGCAGCAGCACCATGTCCCGGAACGAGAAGCGGTACTCGCCGCCTTGGCCTCGCTCCGGCTCGATCAAGCCGCGGTCCACGAAATGGCGCACGCGGCGCGGCGTCAGGCCGATCAGTTCGGCGACTTCCTGGGTGCGGTAGCCGCCCGGCGCGGCATTGGCCTCTGCGCCGAGGGCGCCGGCAGCAAGGTCGGCCACGGCGAAGGCCGATCAGCCTTCGGCGGCGCGCCGACGCGAGCGCGTGCGCCCGGACGCGGCCGGCTTCTTGGCCTTGGCCGCGCGGCCCTTCGGCGCTTCCGGGGCGCGCCCGGCCGGCTTGCGGTCGCCGACGGACGCCTTGAGCGCCTCCATGAGGTCGATGATCTTGGCTTCCGGCTTCTCTTCCGGCGGCACGGCGATGTCTTGGCCGTCGATCTTCTGCTGGATGAGGGCCAGCGTCTGCTCGCGCACCTCGTCCTTGTAGTTGGCCGGCTCGAACTGCTCGTTGGCGCGCTGCTCGATGATCTGGATGGCGAGCTCCAGCTCGCTGTCGTTTACGTCGCATACGTCGAGCGGCACTTCGTCGAACTTGCGCAGCTCGTCCTCGTGCTTGAGCTGCTCCATCACCAGCCCCTCGCCGAGCGGTCGGATCAGCACCAGATAGTTCTTGCCGCGCGCGGCGTAGCGTGCCAGCGCCGCCCGGCCGGTCTTCTCTAGGGCGGCGCGCAGCAGGTGGTATGAGCGCCCGGCGCCCTTGTCAGGGCCGAGGTAGTAGACGCGCTCGATGTAGATGCGCTCGACGTCGGCGAGGGGGATGAACTCGTCGATATCGATGGCGTTGGTGGCGGCGACGTTCAGCGCCTTGAGCTCCTCGGCCGTGAAGGTGACGTACTGGCCCTTCGTGAACTCGTAGCCCTGCACGCGGTCCTCGCGCTCGACGATCTCGCCGTCCGAGGCGCGGATGTACTGCTGGCGCAGCCGAGAACCGTCCTTGCTGAGGTAGTTGAAGCGCACCGCCCGGGTGGTGTCGGCGGTGGAGAAAAGCTTGCACGGAATGGACACCAAACCGAACGAGATGGTGCCGGAAGCCATGGAACGCGCGGCCATTGGTTACTCTCCCTGTTGCTCCGTTCTGGCCACGGCGAATATAGCGCCAACGGGCCTTCCTCTCAAGGCGAGTGGTCGAGCCGTCCGAGGCGCATCGCACCGGGCGAGCACCCGGCGACCGCTGGGGTCGCCGGATGCCGCTCTTCGGGATGCCTTTCGCCGTTCGGGCGCTAGGCGACTTCGACCTCGATGGCCCTGGCCTGCGCCTTGGCGCTCTTGGCCACCGTGATGGTGACCACGCCGTCCTTGGCGGCGGCGCGGATGGCGTCGGCGTCGGCGTCGTCCGGCAGCCGGAAGCTGCGCACGAACTTGCCGTAGGCCCGCTCGCTGCGGCGCACGCGGCCGGCCGTGTCGTCCTCGGCCCAGCGCCGCTCGCCGGAGACGTTCAGCACGCCGTCCTTGAGGGCGATGCTCACGTCCTTCGGATCCACCGACGGCAGTTCCAGTTCGACCCGGTAGGCGTCCTGGGTCTCGCGGATGTCCACCAGCGGCTGCCAGTCGTGGCCGTTCGGGGCGAAGCGGCCCGGCACCGGGAGCGCGTAGCGGTCGAAGACCTGATCGAGTTCCCGGAAGGGGGTCCAACGCATGATGTTCATGTCTGCCTCCTTGGTTCGGCGTGTGATTTCAGCGTTGCTCGCTTAATGCGGCCGAAGAAACCAAAACAAAGGCCTTGAAATCGAGAAAGAACTCCCCAAGGGCAGCGAAAAAACTGATATTTCGGATGGTGGCAGCGTCAGAAAGCGCCTGCGCCGCCGGCGTTTCTGGGGTCCGAGACGCCGATCAGCTCGTCGCCCAAGCGCATCACCGAGTTGGCGTCGCCGATGCGGAAACCGACTTCGGTGAGTTCCCGGTGGCCTTGGGCTTCGAGCGCGGCCTTGGTCTCTTCGGAGAACGCACCCGCTTCGTAGACGATGCGGTCCGGCTGCCATTGGTGATGCACTCGCGGCGCGGCCACGGCGTCTTCGAGCGACATGCCGTGCGCGAGCACGTTGAGCACCACTTGCAGCACGGTGGTGATGATGGTGCTGCCGCCGGGCGAGCCGGTGACCAGGAACGGCTCGCCGTCCTGCAGCACCACCGTGGGAGTCATGGAGCTCAGCATGCGCTTGCCCGGTTCGATGGCGTTGGCCTGGCGGCCGAGCAGGCCGAACGAATTGGCGGTGTTCTCCTTGGCGGAGAAGTCGTCCATCTCGTTGTTGAGCAGGAAGCCGGCGCCGGGGACGACGATCTTGGCGCCGTAGCCGTGGTTTAGGGTGGTGGTGTAGGCGACGGCGTTGCCGGCCGCGTCGATGACGGAGACGTGCGTGGTTTCCGGGCTTTCGTCGGGCCAGATCTCGCCCGCGCCGATCATCGCCGAGGGCGAAGCGAGGCGCGGGCTGAAGTCCGCGAAGCGTCGGTTGGCGTAGGCGGGATCGGTGAGCATGGCGACGGGGACTTCGTAGTAGTCGGGGTCGCCCAAGTGTTCGGCGCGGTCGGCATACGCGCGGCGCTCGGCTTCCACCATCAGATGCACGGTGGCCGGCTGGCCGACGCCGAGGGACGCCAGATCATGCGGCTGCAGCATGTTCAGCATCTGCACCAGCAGCACGCCGCCGGACGAGGGCGGTGGCATGGAGACGATCTCGAAGTCCTGGCACGGTGTGTCCGGCGTATCCGCCGCATCCAGCGGGCAGGCGCTATAGGCGCTACGGATCGGCGCCCGCCAAGCGGCTTCGTATGCCTCCAGGTCGGCGTGGCTGACGAGCCCGCCGCCGCGCTCCATCTCGGCGACGATGAGCTCCGCTGTGCGCCCGGCGTAGAAGCCGTCGCGCCCCTGTTCGGCGATGCGCGTGAGTGTCGCCGCGAGATCGGGCTGCTTGAATACGTCGCCGGCCCGGTAGGAGGTGCTGTCGGCCTTGGTGAAATGCGCGAGGCTCGCCGGATAGTGCGCGAACCGCTCGCGCATCCGCTCGAACTGCGCGGCGATGTCCGCGGGCAGCGCGAACCCTTCCGCGGCAAGCCGGATGGCCGACGCCAGCGCGGCTTCGCGGGACAGCGTGCCATGCGCGGCCAGCACGTCAAGCAGCCCGGCCACCGTGCCGGGCACGCCGACCGCCAGATGCGAGGCGGTGGAGAGGCCAGCCACGACCTCGCCTTCCGCATCCAGGTACATGTCCCGGGACGCCTTGGCGGGGGCGCGCTCGCGATGGTCGTTGGCCACCACGTCGCCGTTCGCCAGCCGGATCACCATGAAGCCGCCGCCGCCGACATTGCCGGCGGACGGGTGCGTGACGGCGAGCGCGAAGCCCATCGCCACCGCCGCGTCCACGGCGTTGCCGCCTTCCTTGAGCACCTCGATGCCGACTTGGGTCGCCAACGGCGAGCGCGATGCCGCGGCGCCGCCTTTGCCTCTGGCGACCTCGCCCCACGCGACCGCGGCGATCGCGGCCGCCAGGATGCCGACCGCGATCCGCATCGCGGCCCGCCCTGCTCGATGCGCCATCACGCGACTCGAGTCGCCGTGGTGCCGCCGAACATCCGGTCGCCGGTCTCCTCGCGCAGCAGCGCCAGTTCTTCGCGCAATGCGTCGCGCCCCGCTTGCGCTGCGGGGTCGTCCGGGTAGTACGCCAGCTCCGTCGCGGGATCGCCCGCCACCCGGGTGCCGATCAGCACCCGCGGCTCGGCGTAGTCGTAGGGCATCGCCCGATGCATGACGGCGCGGTTGTCCCAGAACAGCGTATCGCCCGGTCGCCAGCGATGGCTGTAGACGCGGCGCTCGTCGGAGACCACGAAGGCCACCAGCGACTTGATGAGCTTGCGGCTCTCGGCCCTGGACAGGCCAGGGATGCCGAACGCATGGCGGCCGACGAAGATGTTCGGCACGCCCGTCTCCGGATGCACCTTCACCAATGGCCGCAGGTACGCCTCGCCGTGGTAGATGCCCTCGGCGCTCTGCGGCGGGAAGTCGCCGACGTCGTTGGCCTGGGAGTACTGCGTGGAGTGGTAGGCGCAGAGGTTCCCGATGCGCTCCTTGGTGGCGTCGTCGAGCGCGGCGTAGGCGGTGCGCAGGTCCGCAAGCTCCGTGCCGCCGCCATCTTCGGGCACCGTGACTGCGGACAGCATCGCGCACTTGCTGCTGATCGGCTTGTAGGTGGAATCGGTGTGCCACGCCTCGTTGCCAACGTTGGTGCGCATCACCTGGGTGTCCAGATCGAAGACGTTGCCGAAGCTGCCGTCCTGCCGCTTGCGCTGGTTGGCCATGGCCGCGGCGCCGAACTCGAGCTCGCCGAAGCGCTTGCCGAAGGCGATGTTCTCCTCGTCCGTCAGGAACTGCCCCGGGAAGAGTAGGAAGCCGTGCTTCAGGAAAGCGGCCTTGACGGTGGCGAAAGCATCGTCGCCGAGCGTGCCGAGATGGACGCCGGTGACGACGGCGCCGAACGCCTTGCCTGGTATTGGTGCGATCTCCATGCGGACCTCCTGCGGCGGACGCGCCTCCCTCGGATGCGGGCAAGTATCCGGCGGGCCTCTCGGCACAGTCAACCTCGCCGAGGAGCCGGTCGTCCTGCTAGCATTCGGCCATGGACCGGCCCAAGCTGCCCATCGGCATCCAGACCTTCCGCGAGGTGCGGGAGGACGGCTGCTACTACGTCGACAAGACGCAGCACGTCAAGCGACTGCTTGAGGGCGGCAAGCACTTCTTCCTGTCGCGCCCGCGGCGCTTCGGCAAGAGCCTGTTTCTGGACACCGTCAAGGAGCTGTTCGAGGGCAGCGAGGAACTGTTCCGGGGCCTCGCGATCCATGTGGCCGGCTGGAACTGGTCGGCGCGGCATCCGGTGGTGCGCCTGGATTTCTCCTCTGGCAGCTTCGGGAGCGTCGAGGAGCTGCACGCGGAGGTCGCGGACCAGCTGGACGTGATCGGCGCCGACGCCGGCATCGAGCTCGCCGGGCGCACCGGGCCGATCCGCTTCCGGCAGCTGATCCGGGAACTGCACCGGCGCACGGGGCAGCGCGTGGTGGTGCTGGTGGACGAGTACGACAAGCCGATCCTCGACGTGCTGGAGGACGCGGACACCGCGCGGGCCAACCGAAACTATCTGCGCGGCCTGTATTCGACGCTAAAGTCCGCCGACGCCCAGATTCGGTTCAGCTTCACGACGGGGGTGAGCAAGTTCTCGAAGGTGAACCTTTTCTCGGGGCTGAACAACCTGACCGACATCACCCTGGACGCCCGCTACTCGGACATCTGCGGCTACACGGAGGCGGACCTCGACGCGGTGTTCGCGCCGGTGCTGCCGGGGCTGGACCGGGAGCGGATCCGCGAGTGGTACAACGGCTACTCGTGGCTCGGCGAGGAACGGATGTACAACCCGTTCGACATCCTGCTGCTGCTCGACAGCCGGGAGTTCAAGGCGCACTGGCTGGAGACGGGCACGCCGAGGTTCCTCGTGGACACGCTGTTCCGGCGCCGGGTGCGGTCGGTGGACCTCGACGGCATGCTGGCGAGCGACGGCCTGCTGTCGACTTTCGATGTCGACCAGATCGCCACCGAGGCCCTGCTGTTCCAGACCGGCTACCTGACGATCCGAGGCAAGGAGCGACGCGCGGGCGAGACAGCCTACCGCCTTGGCTATCCGAACCGCGAGGTCCGCCAAGGACTCAACCGGAGCCTGCTCGACGGCATGGTCGGCGACCCGTCCCGCCGCTTCGCGCACAGCACACGGCTCTACGACCTGCTCGACGCGGCCGACTTCGACGGCCTGCGAGCTCTGTTCCACGCCTTCTACGCGAGCATTCCGCACCAGTGGTACACGAACAACGACATCGCCGACTACGAAGGCTTCTACGCGAGCGTCTTCTACTCCTACTTCGCCGGGCTCGGCCTTGATGTCGCAGTGGAGGAAAGCACGAACCGCGGCCGGCTGGACATGGCGGTGCGCTTGGGCGACCGGGTACACATCTTCGAGTTCAAGGTCGTCGAGCAGGCCGGCGAGGGTGCGGCGATGGCGCAGCTCGTGGAGCGGGGGTACGCGGAGAAGTACCGCGCACCGGGCGTGCGCGTGCATCTGGTCGGCGTGGAGTTCAGCAGCGAGTCCCGCAACGTGGTGGCGTTCGAGCACGCCGCGGCGTGACCAGGATTTCCAGCCGCGTCGCTACTCAAGCATCCAGTCATTGGCCCGAGAAGCGACCCGCCACAGGCCGTCGCCCTCGTACGCCGCCACTTCCGAGAGCGGCACCGCCGGCGTGCCTCCGCCGCCGCGCGCCGCACCGCCCGTCGGCAGCAGCGGCAGAGCGTACTTCTCCCACCAGGCGGGCTCCGCAACCACCTGTCCGGTCGCCGGCCGCTCGCCGAGATTCCACTCCTCGAACATGTCCGCGAACGGCGGGCGCCGATCGAGCGCGAATTCGTTGCAGTCCATGATCCACTGATTGGTGACTTCGCGCTGGCCGTCGGCGGGATCGTCGTCCGTGTCGCCGGCGATGGTGAACACGCCGTCCATGTCGCAGTTGATGCGCACGCCGCCGTGCTTGCCGGCCGCGGTCCAGCGCATGTGGCTGCGGCGGCGCACCTTGTTGAAGTCCTGCACCGCGGCCATGCGGATGCGGTCGGTTTCGTGGATGCCGGCGGAGTGGACCATCCAGCCGTGGCAGAAGATCACGTCGCCGGCCCGGCCGGTGAACTCGATCGGCTGGACGTTCGCCTTGATGTGATCCATCGCCGTCTTCGACTCCTCCGTCGCCACCCAGTTGAGCGCCTGCTCGGACGTGGGGTAGAGGAGCTGCGGCGAGGTCGGGTAGATGGTGAAGCCGCCGGAGTTCGGCGGCACGTCGTCCAAGTAGGCGACGACCGACATCTCCGTCATGCTCGCATCCATGTGCGGGCCGAGCCTGGATTCCGGCCCGTCCGGGTCGCGCGGGAAGATCGAGTAGATGCCGCGATTGCGCCGCGGGCGCTTGACCGGGCCGCCGAGCAGCAGCTGTGCCATGTGCAGCACATTCGGATGCGCGGACGTGGCGGCGACGAACGCCGGATCGTGGCCGATGCCGTGCCAGCGCCAGACATCGTTGCTCAAGTCCCGCGTCAGCTTGTACGGGAGGCGCCCAACGCGCTCGCCAACGCCGGCCCCGGCGCGTTCGTCTTCCGGGCCCGGCCAGTCGCCCCTGCCCATCCAGTTGCGGGCGAGGCCCCAACGGTTCTCCTCCGGCCAATGACGCCCGGGCGCCACCCAGGTACGCGGATCGTCCGGCTTGAGCCCCGCCGCCAGCACCGGCGGTTGCTGCCACCACAGGTCGATGAACGGCGCGAAAGCCCCCTTGGGGATCAGACCGCGCTTGACCACATAGCCTTGGCTGCGGAACTGCTCCGTTTCCTCGGCGCTGAGCCCGAGAGCCCCAGAGCCGGGCGGGTCCATGTCCGGCGTGAGAGGCTTCGGCCGCAAAGCGGGCGGCGTGGACGTGCCGAAGGCGGACTCGGGATCCTTGGGCCGCGGCGCGGGAATGCCACCAGCGGGTTCGCTCGGCGCGGTCATCTGCGTGCCTCCCTCGATCAGCGATGCACGGAGTGTATGCCACGCCCGCGGCTCAGGGTCCGGCCAGCGTCAGACGCTCCTGGGCCTCGAAGCCCGCGTCCGTCAGCTGCCAGAGCTCGGCGCTCACGGCGTCGCCGTCAATGCTCAAGCAGCCGATGGTGCCGAGGCGCAGCGACTTGTTGTGCGGCAGCGTCGGCGAGCCCGGATTGACGCACAGCACCTCGCCCACTTGATGCAGCTCTTCGATGTGCGTATGCCCGTAGACAATCACGTCCGGCAACGCCTCGGGGAATCGCTGCCGCGCGCGGCCCAGGACGAAATCGGCGTCGCGCCAGGTCGGGCTCGGGAATTCGTGCAGCATGCCGACGCTCACGCCGTCGAAAGCGACCACGCAGCGTTCGTGGATGTGGCTGTGCTCGCTGCCCATGTCGCCGTTGCCGCGCACCACTTCCACGGGCGCGATCTCGCCGAGCTCGTCGAGCAGCGCCGGCGACCAGACATCGCCCGCATGGAGGATGGCATCCACTCCGTCGAACGCATCGAATACCTGCGGCCAGAGCTGGCCGCGCTTGGCGATGTGGGTATCCGAGATCAGGCCGATGCGCATGGCGGAATCCGTGGGCGAAAGGCGAACTTTACCGCAGGGCGTCGAGCAATACGCATCTGCCGTCGAGCAGCTTCGCCTCCGGCGGCGGCACGACGCCGTACACGAGGCCGGCAGTTCCAACGGGGGGCTGGCAAGCGGCGGTCGGAGAGCGGACAGGCCATCCATCCATGGTGACCGAACCCAAGCCGCGCGTCGCCTCGTGGAAGTTGTGGACCCATGGTCGTCGCCCGCGCAGCTGAACCACGCCGCGTACTCGCTCAAGCGAGTGAGCTGTTCTTGCGTGGGCGTGGTCGTCGTCCGCCAGAAGGGATCACGCCAATGCGGAAGCGCCACTGAGCCACGCAGGCCCGGCGATTGAGCCCCTTGACGCGCAGGGCCAAGCGTCCATGGGTGGGCTGGGCCGGAGCGGCAAGCCTGCCGCATCAGGCCTCGGCAGCACGAGAGGCCCGCGGACGCGCCACCCGGTCGCGCACAGTATTGTGGTCCGCCGAGCAGCCGCGGTCGGATCTCGGCCGGACGACCATGTGGCCATCGTGTCATTTGGCCGCTACATAGGGCCGCCCCCGCACGCGATGCACTTCTGCCCTTCTTGCCGCGGGCGAGCCAAATTGGCGCAGCCAGTCCCACTACAGCCAGCCGAGCAGCACTCGAGTTGGCAATCGGCCACAGCTTTGCAAGCGTTGTAGGATGTCTTGCGCATAATCTTGCACAGCGGCTCAAACACTAGCTTGCACTTGTTGTCGAGCAGCGCATTGCAGCTAGACACGGTATCGGAGTATTGGCCCTCGCACATGAGCGGCATGTGCCCACAGTCGGGTTGGGCGGCCAAGGTCGCGGGGGACAGGTGGCCCGATTGGATCAGCTCGCATCGTCTCTTGTCCTCGCAGCCAAGCTCCCCGTTCAGCGTGGCCGACGCTAGGATCGAGCGAAACTGCAGCACGTCTGGATGCAGAAGCCAAAGTCCATCCGGCTCCAGTCCGGCAGCCTCCGCGAGGAACTCAGAGAAAAGCGCATCCAACTCGACGTACCGTATTGTGTTGCGCTGGCGGATGCTCACCAAGTCCAGATCGTCGGTCGGATCTCCGTACTTCTCGGCCACCTCGTCGCCGAGTCCGGCGATGTCGACGCCGAAGACGTCAAGCGAGGTTTCCTGTGCGTGGCACCAAGGCGTCACGAAAACAACCACCTTAAGCGCATTGGAAAACTTCATTCCGGCGCCTCCTGCTTGGTCAATTCGTTGAAACGTACTCTCGGAAGCGAAGCCTGGCAACGTACAGTTCATCATCCATCCGATATGACACATGAAGGCCGGGAACACCCACGTCATGCGCCGTTGGTTCGGCGACGACCACATCCCGCAGCGTTCGCGACTGCGTCCAGCAACGGATGCGTCGCACCTCGTACGCGATATGCGGCAGGCATCAGAACGCGCGCTTGCCCGTCAGCGTCAACTCGGCGCCGCGCACCCCCGGCGCGTCCACCAGCGGGAAGGCGAGGTCGACGTGGTAGACGAGGCTGCGGTCGGTGCGCGTGGACTCCAAGCGCAGGCCGACGCCGGCGTCGGCGAGCACGTCGGTCGCGCTCGGCCCGCCCCAGGCGCGGCCGATGTCGAAGAACGCGGCTGCCGCCACGCGCAGGATGCGCAGCAGGTAGATGTCCGTGAGGACGCGCTCCTCGAAGGCGATGCGGAAGCGCCGCGTGCCAGCCTGGAAGCGGTTGGGATAGCCGCGCAGCCCGCTGTCGCCGCCAAGCAGGACTTGCCGCTCGGCGGTGAGCTGGTCCGCGAGCATCGCCTCGGCGTCCAGATGCAGGGCGAGGCGCTCCGTGTGGCGGCGGCGATAGCGGGCCCAGGCGCGAGCGGTGGCATTCTCGCCGTGGCCCCGGCGCGTGTTCCAGTAGCCGGATGCCTCCGCGCCGTAGAGCAGGATGTCGTCGGCGCCCAGCCGGGCGCCGTTGCGGAAGGTCGCGCTCCACACCGCGTAGCCGTCGCCGCGCGGCGAGTAGCCGAGCGACGCTGTGAAGCGCTGGCCGAGGAACACGTCCTCCGTGCTTTGCACCTGGTCCAGGTTGCGGGTCTTGGCGTACTCGTCCTCGATCCGCTCGAAGCCTAGCCACGGGTATGCGAAGGCCTGGTCGCGCAAGTCCCGCCAAGCGCCGTCGATGGGTCTGAAGCGCTGTTCGTCGAGGGTGATGCCTGCAGTGATGCGGGTGCTGAAGCCGCCCTGCAGACCCGAAGACCAGCCGGCCCATGCATCCAAGCGGCGTGCTCGCACCGCCAAGGACGCCACCGCCTCGCCCGCCTGGTAGCGGCGGCTGGTCAGCGCGGAGTCGCTCGCGCTCAAGCCCCAGGCGCGGCGGGCATCCAAGGCGTAGAACGGCTGGCCGATGCGCGCCGTCACGCTCTCGCCGTCGTCGGTGTCCTCGAAGCGCAGATGCAGCGCCATGCGGCTGCTGCCCACGTTGTCGTCGCTGAAGCCGACGCTCAGGCCGTCGCGGTCCAGGTTGCGGAAGAACTCCAAGTCGAGGGCCGCGCCGCTGCCGGCGACGTTGATGTCCGAGACGCCGATCTCCAACTCCTGCTTGCCGCCCGTCCGGGTGGCGCCGAGGCTCGGCAGCAAGGACCAAACATCGCGCGTCACGACGGTCACATCCGCCACCTTCCCGCAGCGACGATTGACGAGCACCCGGGCGTCGTAGAGAAACGACCGGGCGCGCAGCAGTCGCTCGCTCTCCGCCAGCGCCTGGGCAGTTATCGGCTCGCCCTCACGGAACAGCAGCAGCGTGCGGATGACGTGCTCGCGCGTGTTGACGTGCCACGCATTGGCGAGCCGGCCGAGGGCGTTGTTCTCCTGCGGATCGGTGAGGTCGAAGACATCCTGGCGGACGATGGCGATGCTCCCGACGGTTGAGCTCGCAGCGGCGGGCAGCGGTGCGCCCTGCAGCTCCTCAAGCTCCGCCGTGCGCAGCGTTTCGAGGGCGTAGCGCTGCGCCGCGCAGTCTTCGGCTGGGGATGATTGGGCTGACGACCCCAGCGCGAGCGCCGCACTCGCCAGGATGTGCGTACGGGCTCTCAACCCGTGTTGCGCAAGCCGCTGGCGATGCCGGCCATCGTCACCTTGAGCGCCTGGCCCACGGCCTCCGTGTCGTTGCCGCCGCGCCGCCTCGCCAAGAGCTCGGCTTGCAGCAGATGCAGGGGGTCGAGGTAGGTATTGCGCACGGTGATCGAATCGCGCACCTCCCGGGCACCAGCGAGCAAGGTAGCGGCGTCGTTCAGCGCCAGCACATCCTTGGCCAGCTTGTCCAATCGGGCGAACAGTGCCTCGGCTGCGGCTTGCTGGGCGGGCGTGGCCAGACGCCGGGCGTAGTAGCGGGCCAGCGTCGAGTCCGCCTTGGCGAGCACCATCTCCAACATGTCCGCCTGCATGGCGAAGAACGGCCAGCGGCGCAGCGCGTCGTAGGCCGCCGGATCCGCCAGCAACTGCGCGAATGCCTGGTCCGCGCCGAGCCACGCCGGCAGCATCAGGCGCACTTGCGTCCACGCGAACACCCAGGGAATCGCGCGCAGGCCGTCCAAGTCGTTCGCCGGCGTGCGTCGCGCCGGGCGGCTGCCGAGCGCGAGCGCGGCGAGCTCCGCCTCCGGCGTCAGCGTCTGGAAGAAGCTCACGAAGTCCGCGCCGCGGACACAGGCGCGGTAGGCCTTGAGCGACGAATCGGCCAGCGCCCCCATGCGCTGGCGCATCGCCGTGTCCGGCGCCTGCGGCGGCGTCGCGGCGGCGCTCAGAGTCGCGGTCAGGTAGTGGCTGAGGGTGGCTTTGGCGATGGCCGGCGTGCCGAGCTTGAAGCGGATCATCTCGCCTTGTTCGGTCACCCGGAACGCCCGCCCGACCGCGCCCGGCGGCTGCGATTCGATCGCCTGCGCCGAGGGGCCGCCACCGCGCCCGACCGCGCCGCCGCGGCCGTGGAACAGCGTCAGCTTCACGCCGTGCTCGGCGGCCACCGCGGTCAGCGCTTCCTGGGCGCGGTACTGCGCCCAGGCTGCGGCCAACTGCCCCGCGTCCTTGGCCGAGTCCGAGTAGCCGATCATCACCTGCGCACGATCCCCCACGTACTCGCGATACCACGGGACCGACAGCAGTTCCGCCACCGTAGCGGCGGCACTCTCGAGGTCTGCCAGGGTCTCGAACAGCGGCACGATGGGCAGCCGCCAGCCGAAACCGGCTTCCTTGAGCAGCAGGGCCACCGCCAGCACGTCGCTCGGCTGCGCGGCCATGGAGATCACGTAGGCGGAGATGCCGGCGCCATCGTACTCGGCCATGGCGGCGCAGGTGTCCAGCACCTCGCGACTGTCGGTGGAGACGGGCCACTGCGCGGGGAACAGCGGGCGGCGGTCTTCGAGCTGCGCCAGCAGCCAGCGGCGGCGCTCGGCCTCGTCCCAAGCCGCGTAGCTTGCCGCGGCATCCGGGTAGAGGTAGCGCGTCAGTTCATCGAATACCGCGGTGTGGCGCTCGGCGTGCTGGCGGATGTCCAGCCGCACCAGCGTCGCGCCGAAGCAGCGCACCCGGCGCAGCGTGTCGAGCAGCGGACCGTCGGCGATGCGGCCCATGCCGCAGGCGCGCAGCGACTCGTAGCAGAGCTCCAAGGGTTCCAGCAGTTCGGCGTCGCGCAGCAGCACGCGCTCCGTGGGCGGTGCGCCCGTCAGGGCCCAGCCGCGCGTCGCCAGCAGCCGCTCCCGTAGTTCGCGCAATAACGCTCGATACGGCTCCGCGGCGTCGCCCACGGCTTCGCGCAAGGCCTCGGTGCAGGCGGACATCGACAGCGAGGCGTTCAGCACCGCGAGGTCCCGCAGGAACAGGTCCGCCGCCGTCCAGCGGGCGATGCACAGCACCTCGCGGGTCACCGCCGCGGTGACGCTCGGGTTGCCGTCGCGATCGCCGCCCATCCAAGACGCGAAGCTGAACGGCATGATGCGCACCGGCAGCGTCTCGCCGGCGCGCCGGTCCAGCTCGCGCATGGCGCTCGGCACCGCCTGCCAGAGCGAGTTCTCGATCACCGCGAAGCCCCACCGGGCCTCGTCCTGCGGCGCGGGGCGTTCGTGGCGGATCTCGTCGGTGTGCCAAGCCTCGGCGATCAGGCGGGCGAGGCGGTCCTTGACATCCGCGCCGCGCCGGTCGAGTTCCGCGGCGATGGCGTCGTACTTCTGAATCAGCGTGCGGCGCAGGATCTCGGTGGGATGCGCGGTGAGCACGAGTTCCACGCGCAAATCCTGCAGCTCGGCAGCGGTCACCGCATCTGGCCACGTGGTCTGGCGGGCGGCTTGGCGCTGGTCGGCGATGTTGGCGAGGTTGAGGAACTGGTTGAAGGCGCGGGCGATGTCGGTCAGCGCGTCTTCGGGGAGTTCGGCGAGATAGGCGCTGAGCTTCTGCCAGTCCGCCGAGCGGCCGGCGCGGGCGCGCTTGGCGAGCGCCCGGATGGTCTCGATGCGCTGCACGAAATCCTCGCCGCGATGGTCCGCGATCACCCGGCCGAGCAGGTCGCCGAGCAGGCGCACATCGTCGCGCAGCGCCTTGGGGAGGCCCGGCAGCGCGGGGCGGCGGGTGGTATCGCGGACGGCTGGCATGGCGCTTCACTCCGCGAATGCGGCTGCGAGGAGCCGCGTGCGGTCGTTCAAGACGCCGTAGAAGGCCCGCGTCTCGGCGTCTTCGTGGTCGCGCCAGAGGGTGGCGGGGATGGCCGAGTCGTTGGCGAGCGGTGCCCTGTCCCGGTGGCCGTAGTAGATCTGCACGGTCTTGCGTTCGCTGTTCGTGGCCCGCGTGGTCGCGGTGTGCAGCACGGCGGCATTGCACAGAGCGCAGGTGCCGGCCGGGCCGTGCAGGTCGTAGATGCCGCGCCTCAGCTGGGCGGCGTTGTCCTGCAGAACCGGCTGGCTGACGGACTCCGGCGACAGGGAGAAGCAGTGCGTGCCGGCATCGACGTCCGTGAGATAGACCATGAGTTGCATGTAGTCCATGCGCAGGGGATGCTCCGGCCAATGGGCGCGATCCCGATGCCATTGCTGGTGCGGCTCGCCGTCGTACGGCCCCATGCGGCGCAGGCCGATCTCGCCGAAGCACACCGGGCCGCCCATCAGTGCCTCGACCACGGGCAGGATGCGCGGATGGCGGACCAGCGCATCGAACGCGGGCGTGGTCACCAGCGCATCGTAGTTCGCCTCCTGGTGGTAGCCGTAGGGGTGCCAGAAGTAGGGAAAGCGGCGGCGGTCCTCGTCGAAGAGGTCTCGGAAACGGCGCACGTCGTCCGCATCGAGCACTTGGCCGAGGACGACGAAACCTTGCTGGGCGAAGGCTGCCTTCGGATCCATCAGCCGACCGCTGCCAGCCGCTGTCGGCGCGCCTCGAACAGCAACACGCCGAGCGCCACCGAGACATTGAGGCTGGCCATGGCGCCGGCCAGCGGAATGCTCACCAGATGATCGCAACGCTCGCGCGTGAGGCGCTTAAGGCCCGATCCCTCGCTGCCGACTGCGATGGCGGCAGCCCCGCGGTAATCCACTTCGGAGTGCGGCGGCGCATCAGCATCGCTGACGCCGCCGACGAGCCAGATGCCCTGCTCGCGCAGCCACTGCAGACGGCGGGCGAGATTGGCGACTTCGACGATGAAGACGTGCTCCAGCGCGCCGCTGGCGGTCTTTGCGACCGTGCTCGACAGCGGCGCAGAGCCGCGTCTCGGCACCAGCACCGCATCCGCTCCGGCGGCCGCCGCGGTGCGCAGGCACGCGCCCAGGTTGCGGGGGTCCTCGATGCCATCGAGCACCACCAATAGCGGGTCTCGCCAGCCTGGCAGACGCTCCTCGAGGTCGCGTTCGGTGGCGGGGAGGAACGCGCTGCGTTCGGCGGCGATGCCTTGGTGGCTGCCGCTCTGCGCCATCCGGCTGAGCGCCTGCCGGGGACGCCGTTCGACGCGCAGGCCGGCGTCGCGCACCGCATCGACCAGCGCTTCCACCGCCCTGCTCCGGCGACCTTCGGCGACCACCACGCGACGGATGTCGTTCGGCGCTTCGGCGAGCAGCGCCCGCACGCCGTGGATGCCGAACACCCAGTCGTCCAGCGCGCCAGTCTCGCTCGCAGCGGTCACGCCCAGCGCGCAAGGAAATCGAGGAACGTGTCGAGGTCATAGGACTCGCCCTCCTCGAGTTCCACCGTATTCTGCGAGTGGACGAGCGCCCCGGACTTGTCCAGCACGTAGAAGTGCGGATAGCCGCCCGCTTCGGGATAGCCGGCAAGGAACTCCCCATTGCGGCCATCCGCGGCGTAGTCCACCTTCATGATGAGGTAGTGCGCCGCCAGCGCCTCGGCCACCGCCTCGTGGTCCGCGATGAACTTCTCCAGAATCTTGCACCAGACGCACCAATCGCCGCCCACCACCAGCAGGATGCGCTTGTCTTCCGCCGTCGCCCGCGCAACCGTTGCCCGCAGGTCCGCGTTGGGATCCCGGTCGGGATCGTAGACGTCGACCGTGTAGGCGTCCAAGCTGGCATCGGCGGCCAGCGCAATAGGCCACGCCAGTACGGAAAGCAAGGTGCCGAACATGGTTAGGCGGCTCGCGCGCATCATCTTGCCTCCGGTTCCGCACTGATCGCTGCATCTGGCGACCGAACAGGGCTACCTTAGCATCAACTCCCCACATCGCGGGTGTAGGGGTGTAGGGGCGGGGCTTGTGCTAGTCCGCGCCAGCGTGGGAATCATGCACCGGTCTTTGCCGCCCGCCGCTGCCTGCGTACCAGGCCGAGATCGATACGCCCGGTCGCGACGGAGACGTCCTCGACAACTACTTCCACCCGATCCGCCAAGGTGAAACGCGCGCCGGAGCGATCCGCGACCAGGCTCATGGTCTCCGGCGCAAAGCGGTAGTAGTCGCGGCCGAGCTTCGACACATGTACCAAGCCCTGCACGAACATGCCCTCGAGCTCGACGAAGAGGCCGAACCCCGTCACCCCGGCGACGATCCCCCGAAAAGTCTCGCCGATTCGTTCCTCGAGCAGAGCGCACTTGAGCCACGCGTCTACCGCGCGCTCTGCATCCTCGGCGCGGCGCTCGGTGGCGGAGATGTGCGCGGCGACGGCGTCGACCGTCTGCGCGGCGACGGCATGGCCCTTGATCGCCCGATGCACCAGCAGATCCGCATAGCGGCGGATGGGCGAAGTGAAATGCAGGTACGTCGGCAGCGCCAGCCCGAAGTGGCCGAGCCGCCGCGTCTCGTAGTGGGCTTGGGGCAGCGACCGCAACAGGATCATCTCCCACACCCAGCGCGGCCAGGACGACTTGCCGATCACCCGCTCGCACACCTCGGCCAGCGCTTTCGGTGCGAGCATCGCCCTCGGCAATCGCTCGCCGACGACAAGCAGCGCTGCTTCAAGGGCGTCCAGCTTGTCGCCGCTCGGCGACTCGTGGACGCGATACACCGTTGGCACGTCGCCGCCGCGCGCCTCCAGGAACCGCGCCGCCGCCACATTCGCGGCGATCATGGCCTCTTCGATCAGGCGATGGGCGTCGCTCCGCAGCACGGGCCTGACCGCCACCGGGCGCCCGCGCTGCAGGACGATGCTGGCCTCACGCGCCTCGAAGTCCAGTGCGCCGCGTTCCTCCCGCCGCGCTCGCAGTGCGCGGTAGACATCGTGCAGGACGCGCAGCGAGTCGATCACGGCGTCCGGTGCATCAAGCCGTCCGCCAGCCAGGAAGCCGGCCACGTCCGCATAGGTCAGCCGCGCCTGGGAGCGGATCACCGCGTCGAAGAACCCGTAGCCGGACAGGCGCCCGGCCGCAGAGATGCGCAGGTCGCACGCGACGGCCAGCCGGTCTTCACTCGGGCGCAGCGAGCAGATGCCATTGGACAGTGCCTCCGGCAGCATGGGCACCACGCGATCCGGCAGATAGACGGAGTTGCCGCGCTCCCGCGCATCCTGATCGAGCGCCGAACCGGGCGCGACGTAGTGCGCGACATCGGCGATCGCCACCAGCAGCCGCCAGCCGCCGCCCGCCCGGGGCGCGGCGAACACGGCGTCGTCGAAATCCCGGGCGTCCGCGCCATCGATGGTGACGAGGGGCACATCGCGCAGGTCGCGCCGCCGGACGATGTCTCTGGCAGCCACGGTGCTCGGAACTTTGAGCGCCAGCGGATCGAACGACCAGCGGCGCGGGATGCCATGCGCCCGCAGCATCGCTTCACCTGCGCGTTCGGCCTCGTTGCCCGCTTCGACCAAGCCCACCACCCGCCCTGCGAGACCACCGTCCGCTTGGGCGAGGAGCTCGACCTCGACCACATCGCCCTCGCGCCCCGGCGGCGTGGCGACCAGATCGATCCGTCCAGACAGGTAGCGATCCAGCGATTCGATGTACGCCGCCCGTGGCCGCACGCGCAGCAGCCCCACCACCGGCTCGGGCGACGGCTCCACAGCGGACACGGCGGACACCGTATCGCCGACCGCCACGCCGGTCAGCCTGTCGCCGGGCCGCAGCGCGTCGCGCACATCGAGGCCCCAGACCCGCCCGGCATCGTCTCGGAGCCGCAGCCCGCCCGCATCGCGAACCACGACGCCCGCCACCCGCTCGCCGCCATCAGCCAGCCGATAGCTGCCGCCCCGGCTCACGACCACCTCGCCGCTGCCCACCATCGCGTCCACCACCTGCCGCAAGCCGCGCGACTCGTGGCGCCGAGGCCGCAGGTGGTCGATCAGATCGGACCAGGACGCATCGCCGAGCAGGATCAGCGCGTCGCGCACGTCTTGCGGCGAGTAGCGCGCGCCGTGGCCGCGGGGGTTCGCCCCTCGCGCACCCCGGCCGAAGGGTCTGCTCCCCTGCCGTCGCCCGCGCCCAGACCTGTCGAAACGTGGCATGGTTGCCTTTGAGTCGTTACGAAACCGCGATTGTCCAACGTCTGCGCCTGATGTACAGGGCGCGGCCCCGCGCAGCGAGCGCGGTCGCCACTGCCGAGGTGGTGAAATTGGTAGACACGCCAGCTTCAGGTGCTGGTGGGGGCAACCCCGTGGAGGTTCAAGTCCTCTCCTCGGCACCAATGCCCTGTTTCTAGCCTTCCCAAGTCGTCCCACACGGCACCGGAAAACAAAGCAAAAGCAAGCCCTTGATTTCCTTGTCCGTTTCTGCCCTTCCCCGCCTTCCGTGGTACAAGGTTACAACCAACGCAACAACGGAGCGGCCATGCCGGGGTGTACGACAAATCTCAGGTAAGCGTCTCTGGTAAGGTCGCCAAACCGTCGCCGCCGCCGTCACGACGGCTCCACCCGCGGTGCGCAACGCATCTTCGGCGGCGACGGCTCCGGCCTCGCTCTCAACCTCCACCCCCCCCCCCGGCACCAAGAGCTGGGTACAGTCCATCGCCGTGCGCGGTCGGCGGCGCACTTTCGGTCTAGGTGCGTACCCTATGATCTCGCTCCGCGAAGTGCGCGAGATCGCCGCGAAGAACAAGCGCATCGCTTGGGAAGGCCGCGACCCCATCGCCGAACGCAAGGAGCGCCGTGGCTCTCGTGGCTCTCCCACGTTCGCGGAGCTGGCCGAGCAGGACCGCGTCCCCTCTCCGCGCCGGCGCTCGACGCGCTCGAACAGGCCAAGCGCATGCCTATCCCGGGGCTCCCTTCGCGGCGCACCCCTCGTGTTCCCCTCGCTGACCGGGAACGCCCTGTCGGACGCGACGCTGAGCAAGCTGATTAGCGAGCTCGGCATCGCCGCCGTGCCGCACGGGTTCCGTTCGTCGTTTCGCGACTGGGCCAGCGAGCAAAGCAATGCCTCTCGTGCGGGTCATGGGGGCCGCCCTCGCCCACGCAAGTCCGCTCCGCCGTCGCGCCTACGCCTGCTCCCATCTAATCGACCAGCGGCGGGAGCTGACGGCCGGGCCGGTGGCTTATGCGCTGACCCTGTAGACTCCCCCGCACGCCTCGCAGGAACGCACCATGACACGGGACGAAGCTCGCGGCTGGCGCATCCGCCATCGGTGTCGGCACCGGCATTGCCGCCACCGCCGCCATGATCGCCACCGGCGCGGGCGTGGCTTCGGTCGGCTTCTCAGGCCGCGGCGCACTGGCCGGAGCGGCAGCAGGCACCGCCATTGGCGCGAAGATTGGCGCAGGCGTAGGGATCGCGGCCGGCGGGACCGCCATTGCAGGCACGATCCCGCTCGGCGCCACGGTTGGCGCAGCGGGAGCGCTCGTTGGCGGCTACGGCAAATCCGCCTTGGTCGCCTTGGGCATCATCTCGGCGCCCGTTTCCTGGCCTTTGGCGCTCGGCGTCGGCGCGGCTGCCGCTGGCGCCGCGGGCGGCGGCGCATACCTGCTGCTGGCGAAGCGGCAGCGCATGCGCGAACGCAACAGAGCGCTCGCCAGCAGCTACGCCCGCGTGCCGCCCATCCACGGCTACTAGGAGATTGGGCTTCGAACCAAGCGCCTGAATGCGCGGGCCCGGTGGCGGAACGGCGACGCACCGGACTGCAACTCCGGGGATACGGGTTCGAATCCCGTCCGGGCCTCCACCGCTAGGTGGTTTTCGGCCCCCTTGAGCCACTTGTAGAGCACGGCGGCGATAGGCCCGCCGCGGACCTTGAGGCCCGCCCGCCCTTGGACTACCGAGGAGTTCCCGAATCGCGTCTGGTGCTCGCTATCGACAGTCCGCCAAGAACGCCGACGAGCCCCGGCGTCCGCTGCCATCGCTCGCGCACTCGGAGATGTAGCCCGCGGCCGCGAGTGTCGACGCAGTGGCCATGGGCAAGGCAGGGGCATTGGTGGCAGGCTGCGGCAGCACGCCGCGTACGGTGACCAGCAGACTCCCTTGCGGGGCGTTCGCATCGACGGGCGAGGGATGCCCGCCGCGCGGCACGAGCCGGGACGCCCGGGCGTTGGCGCCGGCCCCCGCGGCGAGCTCGGCCTGAACGTCGACGTGCGGCCACGCCCAGCTGAGTCGCAGGCCGGCGCGCGAGACCGGCTTCTGGTGCGGGCCCGAGCGGTACTCGCCGAAGGGCTCGAGCAGTCCGCCGCTCTCCCCGAACCTGAAACCGTAGCCGACACGCGTATGCAACGACGTCGCCTCGCTTCGCGCGACGGGCAGGCTCAAGCGGCCAAGCGACGCGAGCGCGGCTCCGCGGGGGCCGAGCAGCGCGCCGCCAGCCGTGCCGCCCCAAGCCGGCGCGAGCGTCAGGGAGAAGCCGGCGCCGTCCTGGCGCGGCTCGATGGAGGCTGCCAGCGAGTAGCCGGTCTCGCCATAATCGCTCGCGCCGTGCAGTGCCAGCATCCGCGCCTGCCCTTCCAGCCGCACGCGTCCGGGGCCGTTCCGGTAGCGCAGACCGCCGACCAGTTCCAGGCCCGCGCCGGTCGTACCATCGCCGCCATCGTAGCGCCCTGCCGCCTGGCCGAACGGCGTCATCGCACCCTCGCCCAGCGCGAACGCGCGCGAAAGTTCGAGACCGAAACGCAGCTTCGAGACGTTCGCGGCAAGGCCGTGTACGGCGCGATCGCCGCCGTCCGTGCGCAGCTGCGCGACGCCCGCATCGCCGAAGACGGCGACGCCGGACTTGCGGTTCGGGGCCAGCGCCCAGCGCCCGCCAAGCAGCGCCTGCCGCAGGGACATGTCGCCCCGTTGGCCTGCGGCGTCCACATCGTCGAGCCGGCGTGCGAGCGTCGCATCGCCCTGCCCGATGCCGATCGCCGCCCAGAACTCCCGACCGGCGCCCGCATCGTAGCGGGCGTACGGGAGCAGCGACGCGAGGTGGGCGTCGAGGGCCCCCGCCCCGCTGGCCGTTTCGCCATCCGTTGCCCGCGACGCGAATGCGTAGTCGGCGTAGATGTCGATGACGGAGAGCGCGAGGCCTGCGAGCCAATGCTCGCCGATACCGCCGTCGATGCCGACATGGAAGCTCCGCGTCCTGCCGCGGTACGAGCTTCCGGCACCGCGGACGGCGTCGAATTCCAGCGTGTCGCCCCGGCCCCAGAGCGAGGCCTTGCCCGCGCGCCCCTGGCTCGTGGCCGCGGACGCACTGCCCGCGCCGAGCGGCATCTCGAACGCGAGGCCGGACAGCAGCCGATCTGCCATGCCACCACTCGGTGCGCGGCCTGGGTAGCCGATGCCTGCCGCGTCGGGGTCCAGCGCCGAGTGCGGCCCGGGAGCGCCAAGCGCGGTGTCGAATGCGCCGCCGACGGCGAACGGTCGTTCGGCGGAGAGGGCCATGGCATGGCCGAGCGCCGATCCGGCGTGCAGCACAGCCGGCGGTGCCGCATTCGACCGCCCGCACGGGCTGCCAGCCCCGCGACCGCGGCGGAACGACAACTCGCCGCCAAGTACCCTCAGCTCGGCGCACTGGCGCTGCGCCTGGAAGCGGGAGTCGAGCATCGATGTCGTATTCGCCAGCATGCCCCGCGCCGCGCCTGCCAACAGATCCTCGAGTACTGCCGTCTCCGCGGCCGATGTGGCGACGTCCACCGCAATGCGCTGCTCGGCCCGCCCGGCGCTGTTCCATGCCGCGACGACGACCTCGGTCCGCCCTTCTTCCAAGGGCGCTACCGAGAGGGTCGCGGCAGATATCGAGACTCGGACGATACCCGGGCCCTCGGGCACCGCCTCGAAGACCAGATTCGTGCCGCTGAACGCCGCGCCGAGGTCGACGCTGCGCGGCGGGCCGCCCACCAGCAGCGCCAGCGCGGGCATCGAGTCGCGGATTGCCGGCGCCTGCTCCGCAACCGCGACATCGAACCGTTGCAGCGCCTCGCCCGCGCTGTTCGAAGCACGTACCGTGACGGTAGCCCGGCCTGCGGCAAGCGGGGCGATGCCGAGGGTCGCGCCGTCGCGCACGGCCACCGCGACGACGGCTGCGTCGGACGCGGACGCGGCGAAGACCAGCGACGTGCCGACGAACGCGGGTCGCAGGTCCACCTGCGCCGGCGCCCCGTCGACCGTCAGCAACACATCCGCCAGGGGCTGCGTCGCCGTCGGCGGCACGTCGCTCACGGTCACCTCGAAGCTCTGCGTCGCTTCGCCCTCACTGTTGGACGCCGTCGCCGCGACCTCCGTGCGGCCGACGCGCAGCGGCCGGAGCACCAGCGTCGCCCCCTGCGCGGAAACCTCGACGACGGATGCGTCCGCCGCCGCCGCGGCGTAGCGCAGCGACGTGCCGCCGAACGCGGGCTGCAGATCCACCTGCGCCGATGCTCCGTCCACCGTCAGCGAGACATCCGCCAGCGGCTGCGCCGCCGTCGGCGGCGCGTCGCTCACGGTCAGCTCGAAGCTCTGCGTCGCTTCGCCCTCGCTGTTGGACGCCGTCGCCGCGACCTCCGTGCGGCCGACGCGCAGCGGCCGCAGCACCAGCGTCGCCCCCTGCGCGGAAACCTCGACGACGGATGCGTCCGCCGCCGCCGCGGCGTAGCGCAGCGACGTGCCGCCGAACGCGGGCTGCAGATCCACCTGCGCCGATGCTCCGTCGACCGTCAGCGAGACATCCGCCAGCGGCTGCGCCGCCGTCGGCGGCGCGTCGCTCACGGTCAGCTCGAAGCTCTGCGTCGCTTCGCCCTCGCTGTTGGACGCCGTCGCCGCGACCTCCGTGCGGCCGACGCGCAGCGGCCGGAGCACCAGCGTCGCCCCCTGCGCGGAAACCTCGACGACGGATGCGTCCGCCGCCGCCGCGGCGTAGCGCAGCGACGTGCCGCCGAACGCGGGCTGCAGATCCACCTGCGCCGATGCTCCGTCGACCGTCAGCGAGACATCCGCCAGCGGCTGCGCCGCCGTCGGCGGCGCGTCGCTCACGGTCAGCTCGAAGCTCTGCGTCGCTTCGCCCTCGCTGTTGGACGCCGTCGCCGCGACCTCCGTGCGGCCGACGCGCAGCGGCCGGAGCACCAGCGTCGCCCCCTGCGCGGAAACCTCGACGACGGATGCGTCCGCCGCCGCCGCGGCGTAGCGCAGCGACGTGCCGCCGAACGCGGGCTGCAGATCCAACCTGCGCCGATGCTCCGTCGACCGTCAGCGAGACATCCGCCAGCGACTGCGCCGCCGTCGGCGGCGCGTCGCTCACGGTCAGCTCGAAGCTCTGCGTCGCTTCGCCCTCGCTGTTGGACGCCGTCGCCGCGACCTCCGTACTGCCGACGCGCAGCGGTCGCAGCACTGCCGACCGGCCCTCGACGGCGACCTCGGCGACAGTCGCATCGGCCACCGCGGCGTCGTAGCGCAGCGATGTGCCGGCGAACGCGGCGGCGAGATCAACGCGCAACGCTCCGGCATCTGCCCGCAGCGCCGTGTCGGCAAGCTCCTGCGAAACCCGCGGCGGATCGTCGCGTACTTCGGCGATAAGTTGCTGGGCCACCGAGCCGTAGCCGTTGGTCGCGGTCACGGTCACCGTCGTCTGGCCGAGCGCCTTGGGCTGCAGCGTCAGCAGCGTGCCTGCCACACCGACATCTACCGCCACCGCATCCTGCGCATCCGCGCGGAAGTCCAGGTCGTTGCCGCTGAAGTGCAGAGCCAAGTCGACCTGCAGGGACTCGCCGCCGAGAACGAGCGTCGCGTCGGCTAACGGCGTCGCGGCGGCAGGCGCCAGATTCAGCGGGACGACGCTGTCCGAGGCATCCGAGGCCGCGCCGTTGCCGGCCGCGTTCACCGCCCGCACCTTGAACCGGTAGGCCGTGTCTGGATCGAGGCCTGCGACGGTGTGCTTGCTCGTGTCGGCACCGCTGCCGGGCATGTCCGTCCAGACGCTTGCGAAAGGTTCGTCGCCCGCCTGCACGAGATACTGCCACTTGCGAATCGGAGCGCTGCCGTCGCTGCCGGGCGTCCAGACGAGCGTCACCGCGGCATGGGCCGGCGTCGCCTGGGGTTTCGACGGCGCGTCAGGCGGCACCGGCGGCAGCGTCGCGAACATCGTCCGCGCTATCTCCTGCGCACAGTCGGCGTCCTCGTACGCGCCATAGGCATAGTCCGTGTCGGGCTGCAGGCCGGTGAGCCGGACGGTCTCGTCGGCACCGGCGGCAGCGGAGCAGGTGCCGCTCGACGGGGCGATCCGCTTGTGGTGCCAACCGCTCCAGTGGCCGCTGATAGCGAGCGTCGCCGCGTCGCGGGTGATCGCGCTGACGGCGAGCGCCGCGGTGTCGTCATCCGACTCGACGGCTTGCACGACACCGGTCACCGCGTCGTAGCCGCCGCCGCTCGCGACATGCTCGAACTCCGCCATGCCGTTTTCGCGGTCCTCGTCCTGCGCGGCCTGCACGGTCACGGTCTGGTCCGTATCCCAGTCGGCCACCGAGAAGGTGAGCGATGCGCCGCTTAGCACGGTGAGGTCTCGGTCCTGATCGGCGCCCTGCCGCCTCGCAATGCGCACGGTAGCGCTGTCCGACGGCATGGTGGCCAGACGCACCGCGTAGGCTGCCGTGGCCCCCTCCGCGACCGCTACGACATTCGGCGTGAGGACCAGACGCTTGACGTCGTTGTCGTCTTCGGTGGCCGTGACGCTCTCGGTCAGCCCATCGTAGCCGCCGCCGGTCGCGGCGTGCGTCAATGTGGCGGCGTGGCTGTCGCCGTCGGCGTCCTCTGCGGAATGCACCGCCACCGTCCGCGCCCCGTAGTCGGCAGCGGTGAACGTCAACGTCTCTTGGCACCGGCGATGTTCGGGTCGGCGTCCACCGTCAGATCCGCATCTCCCGCTACCGAGATGGCCACTGTCACTGGCGCCGTCGGCTCGGTGGCGAGCGCCACGGTATAGGTTGCCGAGGCGCCCTCGTCCAACGCGACGCTGGCGGTCGAGAGCAGGAGCGCCTTGCGGTCGTTGTCCGCGATCGCCAAGGCGACCGTCCCGGCGACGCCCCCGTAGCCGCCGCCGGACGCTGTGTGAACGAGTTCGCCGGCGTCGTCCTCCCCGTCCGCATCCTCCGGCGCGGCGACCGAGACTGCCTGCGCCGTCGCGAAGTTCGCCGGCGTGAAGGTCAGCGCCGTCTGGCCGCCGATGCCTAGCGGGGCGGCGTTCACGGTCACCTCGCTGTGGCCGGTCCACTCGATCGTCACGGTCACGTCGCCGCTCGGCCTTGCGGCCAGTGCCACCGCATACGTCGCCGCCGCCCCTTCCGACAGCGAAATCGCGGTCTGCGACAGGTTCAGCCCGGCCGTTGTGAATGTCACGCTGGCGAGCGCCGCCGTGCAGCCGCGGTCGCTGTATGCCGCGTACGTGTAGGTCATGCCGTCCGAGAGCCGCCCCAGACTCGCGGTCGTTGCGTTCTCGGCGACCAGGCACGGACCGCCGCTCGGCGCCGTTTGCCGGTAGTGCCAGACGCCGACGTAGTTCTCGATGACCAGCGTGGCCCCGGAAGCCGCCATGCGAACGCTCAGCACCTCGGCCAGCGGCGCCGCGGCGTCTGAGGCGCCGGACGCCGCGCCGGCGCCAGACGCGTTCACGGCGCGCACTCTGAACTGGTAGCGGGCGCCATTGGTCAATCCCGCGACGGTGTGGCGGAGCGAGGTCGATGCACCGGGCACCCGGGTCCATGCGCCATCCCAGGCACCTCCCTCGCGCTTCCTGTACTCCCAGCCCACCAGAGGGACCGGGCCGGCTACCGAGGACGACAACGTGAGCTTGCCGCTGCCTGCGCCCGGCGCCGCCGCCGGTTTCGCCGGTTGCGGCGGCAGCGTGGCGAAGCGGGCCGCCGTCGCGAGCGCCGTTGCGCAGTTCCCGTCGCTGTATGCAGTGAAGGTGTAGTAGGTGTTCGCCGCCAGGCCGGGCACGGCGGCGCTGGTACCGATCACCGCCCCGGAGCACTCGCCGCCGTTGGGCGGGCCATGGCGGAAGTGCCAAGGGCCCGAGTGGTTGCCGAGCGTCAGCGTCGCTCCGGTTTCCGCGATGCCGGTCACCGTCAGCGTCGCGTCGGCCTGAGCCGCCGGGAGGGTCGCGTCGGACGGGTCCGACTCCGCGCCCGGGCCGGATGCGTTTACGGCACGCACCTTGAACTGGTAGGCGGTGCCCGCGGCCAAGCCGGCAATGGTGTGGCTGAGCGCCGCGCCGGTGCTGCCAATAGCTGTCCAGCTCGCGTCGAAACCGCTGCTGCCTTCCTTCTGCTTGTACTCCCACCTGACCAAAGCGGCTGTTCCGGTCACGGTCGCGGCAATGGTCATGCCGCCCGTCACGGCCGTTGCCGTGGGCTTGCCGGGCTTCGGCGGCAGCGTCGGGAAGCTCGCCGCGGTTGCCAGCAGTGTCGAGCAGGTCGAGTCGCTGTAGGCCGCGAAGGTGTAGGCGGTGTTCTCCGCCAGACCCGTCGCTGTTGCCGAATCGCCGCTCACCGCCACCGAGCAGGTGCCGTTCGCAGGCGTTGTGTGCTCGTAATGCCAGTCGGCCGCAAACTTGGTGATGGTCAGCGTCGCCGTCGTCGCCCCTATGTTGCTCGCCGTCAGCGTCACCGGGTCCAACGTTGTAAAGGTGTGCTCCGCGATCTTGAGGGAGGTGACGCAACTCGCACCGGCGAACGCGTGGTAGGTGTATTCGGTCCGCGCGGTCAGCCCGGTGAGTTTCTTGGACGCAGTGTTGGCGGGAACGGCGGTGCAAGCCGCGCTGCCTATGCGGGAGAACGCCCACCCCTGCGTGTGGCCGCCGATTTCGAGCGTCGCCGTCGTCGGTGCGATGTTGGTGGCCGTCAGCGTGACCGCCCTGGGCGTGGCGCTGGCGTCGTCCGACCAGGCGCCGTCGCCGGTGGCGTTCACCGCCGCGACCCGCACGGTGTACTCGGTGTCGTTGGTCAGCCCCGTGATGGTGTGCGATGCGCCGTTGGGTGTCGCCTGCCGGCTCGTGTCGTAGTTCTCGTTGCCGGACTTCCACTGCACCTTGTAGCTCGCGGCGCCGGTCGTCGCCGTCCATGACGCCTTGACTTCCCTGCTCGCGGGCTCGAGCGAGACGCCCGTGGCCTTGCCCGGTTTGGTCAGGAACGTCTCGCTCGCGAGTTCCTTCGAGCAGTTGCTGTCGCTGTACGCCTTGTAGGTGTGGCTGGCGCCCGAGTCGAGCCCAGTGAGATCCGCGGATGTCTCGCTCACCGCGCCGGAGCAGCTTCCTGCGGTCGGTTTCGTGCGCTTGTAGTACCAGTTGCCGGTGTGATTGCCGATGGTCAATGTGGCCGTGCTCGCCTCCGCGGCGCTCGCCGTCAAGGTTGCCGCCGCCGGGGTGGTGAAGGTTTCGCGCGCAATCTCCGTCGTGGTGGGTCCGCAGGTCGATGAGCTGAAGGCCACGTAGGAGTAGTCGGTGCCGGCCGTCAAGTCTGTGAGGGACGCCTCGGTGATGCCGTCTGCGACCGCGTTGCACGCGGAACTCGCCGCCGTGCTCTTGTACGACCAGGCACCGGTGTAGTTGCCGAGCGTCAGCGTTGCGGATGTCCGGGTGATCTCGGTTGCAGTCAGCGTCACGGCACCCGGCGTGCCCTTGGCTTCGTCCGCCCAGGCACCGTCGCCGGTAGCGTTGACGGCGGCCACTCGCAGCGTGTACTCGGTGTCGTTGGTCAGACTTGGGATCGTGTGCTTGGCGGAAGTGACCGAAGCCTCGCGGGCGCTGTCGTCGTACTCCTGACTGCCCGACTTCCATTGCACTTTGTAGCTGGTCGCGCTCGTCACCGCGGTCCAGGACACGCCAAGCTTGCCGCTCAAAGCCGTGACCGTAACGCCCGTGGTCTTGGCCGGCTTCGTCAGGAACGCGGATGCTGCCGCCAGTTCCGTGCTGCAGTCGCTGTTGCTGTAGGCCTTGAAAGTGTAGGAGGTACCCGGCGTCAAGTCGGACAGGTCCTCGGTCGTACCGGTCACCGCTTCTGTGGAGCAAGAACCGCCGTTCGGCGAGGTGTGCTTGTAGTACCAGTTCCCCGAGTAGTTGCCAACAGTCAGGGTCGCCGTCGTCGCCTCGACCTTGCTTGCGGTGAGCGTTTCGTCGAGGGGCGCCGCCGCAGTCGAGGCGTCCGAGTCGGGACCGGTGCCGGTGTCGTTCACGGCGCGCACCTTGAAGGAGTAGTCGGTGCCGTCGGTGAGGCCGGAGACGACCTCGCTCAGCGTCGTCTTCGTTTCGGAGATGTCGATCCAGTTCGTGCCATCGTCCTTGGTGTACTGCCATTTGGTCAGCGCCCTGCTTCCGCCTGCCACGGAAGATGCCAGCGTCAGCTTGCCGCTGCCGGCACCCGGCGTGGCGTTGGGCTTGGCGGGCTTCGCCGGCTTGGTCAGGAACGCCGTCGCCGTGGCCAGCAGGTTCGCGCTCGAGCAGGCGCTGTCGCTGTACGCCTTGAAGGTGTAGCTGGTGTTGCCGGCCAGGTTCGCGAGATCGACGCTCGCGGTTGCGACTGCATTGTCCGAGCAGTCGCCGCCGATCGGGGCGGTGTACTTGTAGTACCAGTTCCCGGTGTGGTTGCTGATGGTCAACGTCGCCGAGTCGTGGGTGACGCTACCGGCGGTGAGCGAGTGGGCGGGCGTGGTCACCGAGTCGGATTCCGCCGAGGCCGCCCCAGCGCCGCCTCCGTCGATGGAGCTGTCCGTGGTGGCGTTGTTTGCTCGCACCTTGAACTTGTAGGCAGTCGAAGGGTTCAGGCCGGACACCGTGTGGGAGGTCGTGGTCGCGGTGCTGCCGGACATGTCGGTCCATGTCGTCTCCCAATCGCCGCTCCCCGCCTTCTTGACGTACTGCCACTTGTCGATCCGGCTGCCGCCGGTGCTGTCCGGGGTCCAGGACACCGTGATCGACGTGGCGCTAGCCGCCGTTGCGGTTGGTTTGCCCGGCGCCGCGGGCAAAGTGTAGAAGACGATGTCGTCGATTCGGGCGTTCTGCGTGCATGCATCCCGGTGCGCCCGGTAGGTGTACGAAGTGCTTGGCGCCAGGTCCGAGAGAGGCGCCGTGGTCGTCTCCGCCGCAATCTGGCTGCTGCAACTGCCGGCGGGTGTGACTTGCTGGTACCACCAAGGGATGCTGGGGAGGTTGGCAAGCCGCAGCGTCGCCGTCGTCTGCGTGACGCTGTCGGCGAAGATCGCGTAGGGCGGAAAGGTCTTCAGATCCACAAGGCCGATCTGGTGGGCGCCAACGCAGCCGGCGGCCCGGTACGCTTCGACTCTGTAGGCGGTGTTCTTGGTGAGTCCGGTGACGGTGATCTGCTGCGCGGTTGTCGCCGTGCAAGGCACAGCTGAGCGAGCGGTCTCCGCATGCCACCATTGCTGCCCTTGCGGATAGTGGTTCAAGCGCAAGGTCGCCGTGGTGTTGGTCTTGCTGACGAAGGCGAAGTCGATGGTCGTGAAGGTCTCCTCCCCGATCTTGTTGGCCGTGGTGCAGGCGGAGTCGCTGAAGGCCTGGTACGTGTATGACTGCCCTGCGGTCAAGTCGGCCAGAGTCTCCGTCGTGCCGCTCGCCACCTCGGTGCAGGTGCCGGCGCTGGGCGAGGTTCGCTGGTAATGCCAAGCGCTTGGATGGTTCGCGAGCGTCAGCCTTGCACCGGACTCGGTGATCCGGTCCGCCGAGAACGTCACTGGCGCCAGCGTAGTGAAGTCGACGTCCGCGATTTCGTCGCTGGCGCCGCAATCGCCCGCGTCGTACGCGGCATAGGTGTAGTCGGTCGACGCCGTCAGGCTGCCCAGACTCACGCTCGCGGTGCCAGCTTGAACCGAAGTGCAGTTGGCGCCCGCTTGTTCGCCTTGGTACCACCAGGCCGCGGTGTGGTTGGCGATGGTCAGAGTCGCGGTCGTCTGAAGAACCGCGCTGGCCGTCAGCCCCACTGTAGAGAACGTCTCGCTGGCGATCTCGGTGGAGCAGCTGCTGTCGCTGTAGGCCTTCCACGTGTAGTCCGTGCCGCCCGTCAGTCCGGAGAGGTCCGCCGTCGTTTGCGAGATTGGGCCAGAGCAGGTTCCGGCGGAAGGCGATGCGTCCTTGTGGTACCAGTTGCCGGTGTGGTTGGCGATGGTGAGCGTGGCAGTGGTCTCGGTCACTTCGCTGGCCGTCAGCGTAGGGAAGGTCAGCGTGGTCGCTTCCGCAATCGGGGACCACGCCCCCCAGCCGTCGTAGCCCGCGTTCCACTTCCCGGCGCGAATCTGCGTCTCGTAGGTTGTGCCGTCCTTCATCGCGAAGGTTTCGTGGGCGGGGATGGTGGCGCTGGTTACGTGCCCCTCGAAGTTCTGCTCGCCGTCGTCCGCCTTGGCATCCGCAAAGGTCCAGGTGCCCTGGCCCTTCTCCCTGTAGCGAATGCGGTAGGCCTGCAGGCCCGTGACCCCCTGCGGGTGACTCCAGGTCAAGCTGACTTGCCTCTCGCCACCCGTCAGGGTCGGCGCGGCCATCTGCGGGACCGTGTCCGCGAAGGCATGGTCCGCGGCGACCGACAAGCCGATCAGCAGCGCGAGCGCTTTCGCGAAGGAGATACGGCGCGGCCGAGCGGAGCGATGCCGACGCGACCGATCCATCGCCGCATCCGTGCGAGTCGCGGTTGTCAGTACCATCCGTTGGTCTTCCACTCTTCCCTGTGTCGGTGCAGGCGCCTGCGACGACGCCGAGTCGGCCCGCTACACCGTGAGCAGGCAGCCCGGAAACTTCGGCGCGACACACTATCCGATTGTTTGTGAAATGTCAGCGTTCTACAACAGAACTTAAATGTCCTTTCAGTGAATCTTATGGCTTTTTTGCACTGCTTCGGTGCGGGCGAGTAGGCGGCCAGCGTTGGAGAACCTAGTCGATCGGCTCCTTCAATACCTCGGCGTGGGTCTGGCCCTTGATGGCCCGATGCACGACCAGGTCCGCGTAGCGCCGGATGGGCGATGTGAAATGCAGGTAGGACGGCAGCGCCAGCCCGAAGTGACCAAGGCGGCGCGGCTCGTAGCGCGCCTGGGGCAGCGAGCGGAGCACGATGAGCTCCCACACCCAGCGCGGCCAAGACGACTTGGCGAGCGCCCGCTCGCAAACCTCCGCCAGCGCCTTCGGGGAAACAGCAGCGCGCGGCAGTCGTTCGCCCACCAGAGCGAGCGCCGCACCCAGCGCATCGAGCTTCTCGCCGTCGGGCGCCTCGTGGACGCGATACATCGGCGGCGCATCGCCGCCACGCGCCTCGAGCAGCCGCGCCGCAGCGACGTTGGCGGCGATCATGGCCTCTTCGATCAGCCGGTGGGCGTCGTTGCGGCCCACCGGTCGGACGGCGACGGGACGCCCCTTGCGCAGCTCGATCTTCGCCTCGCGGGCGTCGAAGTCCAGCGCCCCTCGCTCTTCCCGCCGGGTGCGCAAGGCGGCGTAGGCATCGTGCAGCGCATGAAGCGAAGCCAGCACGGGCGTCGGCGCGCCGAACGTCTCGCCGGCGAACAAGCGACCCACGGCCTCGTAGGTGAGCCGAGCGTGGGAACGGATCACCGCCTCGAAGAACTCGTAGCCCGATAGGCGCCCAGCGGCGGAGATGCGCAGCTCGCAAGCGACGGCCAGCCGGTCCTCGTCCGGGCGCAGCGAGCAGACGCCGTTGGACAGCGCTTCCGGCAGCATCGGCACCACCCGATCCGGCAGGTAGACGGAGTTGCCGCGCTGCCGGGCGTCGCGGTCCAAGCCCGAACCCGGCGCCACGTAGTGGGCCACATCGGCGATCGCTACCAGCAGCCGCCAGCCCCCGCGCGGCCGCGGCGCGGCGAACACCGCATCGTCGAAGTCGCGGGCATCGACGCCGTCGATGGTCACCAAGGGAAAATCGCGCAAGTCCCGCCGCCCGGCGACATCGGCTTCGGCGACTCTGTCCGGCACTTTGAGCGCGCGCCGCGACCGCCACGCTCCTGTCGTCGTCCCCCGCGCCCGGCCCTGCCGAAACGTGGCATGTCGGTTGCCTCAAGCCGCCTAAACCTGCGATTGTCCAACGTCTGCGCCTGATGTACAGTGCGCCGCCCCGCGCCGGCAAGCGCGGCCTCGCCACTGCCGAGGTGGTGAAATTGGTAGACACGCCAGCTTCAGGTGCTGGTGGGGGCAACCCCGTGGAGGTTCAAGTCCTCTCCTCGGCACCAGCCGCGCCAAGCTGCCGCCGCGCGCAGGCCGTCCAAGACAGGTGGCCCATAGCCGAAGTCATCGAGCAGGCTGCCCAGCCTTTGGCCCAGAACTTCGACACGATGGACAGTGCCTTCCGCCAACCCGGCCAACGGCGCAACTTACCCTGTCCGTCGGCAGGACCGCGGCGCGGATCACTGTACTGGCCTCCGCGAACCGAGGGCCACACGGTCCAGTCGTGCTTGGTGACCAAGACGCACACCGGCGTAGCGGTGTGCCTCTGGACCCCGACCCGCGCCGCCAGGTTGCTCGCACCAGCCCTAGGATCCGCGCGGCCCGTCAGTGCTCGTCCAACGCACGCTCCAAACCCAGCAAGTCCACCATCGGCAGGAAGTCCCTGTCCGAGAACAGCAACGGCAAACCTTCGTCGATGCAGAACGAGCCGATGATCACGTCCACGGTTCTCCGCACCGTGATGCCGGCCTTGCGGAGTTCTCGATAGCGGCCAGCAGCTCGGTAGGCGCGCGCTTGGCCAAGCAGGTCGAATGTCGGCAGCACTGCCAGGGCACGTCTCGCCGCGGCGAAGTGCGCGTCGACGCGGAAACCCTGGAGGACTTCGGCAAGTATGAGGTCGCCCGTCGCCGCCACGTCGGTGGCCAACAGCTGGTGGAGGAAGTCGGTTTCACCTGTGGGAGTACCGTTGAAGTAGTCGATCCAAACGCTGGAATCCACCAAGATCATTGGTCGCGACGCATTGCGTCAAGATCGCCGGTCCAGCGCAGCTTCCCTCGGAGCCCGCGGATGCGCTCCTGTTCCTTCAACTTGATCAGCGATGCCAGCCCCAACTCGACGACTTGCCGCTTGGTCGTCGCCCCCGTTGCCCGCATCGCGCCGCTGAGCAGTTCTTCGTCAATGACGATGTTCGTACGCATTGGCCGCACCAAGATGTGTATGCAAAGACAGGACTATACGCATGTTCGTGGCTAACGGCTCGCCTTTGACGCTCCCGTCATTTGTGGCCGCAGGCAAGCACCTATTGCCGGCCATTGCCGCCCGATGCTTCCGTTCGCTGTCCTCGCGTGTCCTGTTCGGTCGGTCGCTGGGCGAGATCGAACGTCACGCGCTGATCGTGCCGGCCTATGCGAAGGGCGGTTGGTAGTCCCGGTTGATCGGGGCGGCGGTGCGTGCCGGCGGAAGGGGTGAGAATCCCGGAGAAGATCCTGATGGTGATGGACTTGAACCCGGCCTTGCCCACGCGCACTGGCAGCGGCCGCCCGGCGATCCTAGTGGGCAGGTGATAAGCACCTCGGCCCGTCCATCGCTCGCCGCGGCCGGGCAAGGCGCACCAGAAGGCGCCGTGCGCAACTCACGGTCGCCGTTCGCTCGCCCCACACACATCTCGGATCACCCCCGCAGCTCTATCGTCGCAACGATGCGGTCGTCCGTCAGGCGATCCGACAGAGATCGGAGCGTGGGCACGGATGGCGCACTGAGCAGCTCGGTCCAGCACGCTTCGCCAGCCGCAGCGACAATGGGCCCCGAGTATAGGCGGATGTCGTTCGGATCATCGATGCTCGCCGACACCACATTGACTTCGCCGACCTCCCAGTCAGGGGAGTGGAGCTCGTCGAGCCGCAATCCAGTCTGTCGGCCGATGTACTCCATCAGCGCGTCCTGAACCACCCAGATCGCGCGACCGCCCCACTGATTGGCGACTTCGGACTTCACGACCAGCTGGGATGCCATCCGCGCCCACACCTGTCTGGCGTTGACGCCCGGTGACGCGCCGCGCAGGGGAAGAACACCGTTGGCGTACAGCACGGCGTCGCAGAACGCGGACTGCATGTCCGTTCTCTTCCTTCTGTTTCCGCCTGACGTTGACCCAGTCATGACCTCGACGATGACCGGCGGGCGCTCGCCCGACCTGAGCACGTAGTCGAGGCGGTAGTTGAAGCCTGCTTTGTCGCGAAGGGACACTTCGGACCAAACGCGGACTTTGTCCCCGGTGCCGAAACCGGCGAGCGTCAGTACGCGGCCCCATAGCGGACGCTGTGCCTCCGAAGGCTGTGGTGCGTCGAACGACAGCAAGCGCCGCGGGCAGACCGCCCAGTTCGTGTCGGCAATGGACACGGAACACACGCCACAGGGAATGTAGCCTCGCCCCCGCGTGCCGACATCGTTATCGAAGAAAGGCGCAAGCGGCTGCCGATCGGCAGGCCAGCGCATCATGTCTCGGTTTCCGCCCCCGTCACACAGCGCCTCCCCCATGTGGGGACAGCGGGCTTGGCGAAACTGCCCGAGGTTGGCCCCGCTGTCCGTGATCCTCGTGCCGAAGAGCTCGTGGACTACAGACACAGTGCGGACTTGACGTTCGCGGCGACGGACTCCGCCAACGGCGGTGGTACCGCGTTGGCCACCTGGCGATGCTGGTCGAGGTCGCGAACGACGCCGGTGCGGCGCCGGATCGGCCCGACGAAGACGTGCGCGTCCGGAAAGCCTTGGATTCTCGCGGACTCTCGAGGCGTCAGATAGCGGTCTTCGAAGGGGTGGTACAGCGCTTCGCCGCATCGCAGGGTCAGCGAAGGCAGGGCGCGATGCAGCCGGCGGAACTTCGTCGAGTCCTTCGGCTTCAGTCGCTGCACGACGTCCGCGGGCGCCCCCTTTGTCTTGGAGAGCCACTCGCCCTCGGCGACGAACGAGATGCGGTGCCTGTCCCTCGGCGGCGTGACGTCAATGTGATTCGGCACGAGGGGGTCGCGGTCAGGCGGCACGGCCGCGGGCAGGTCCCCGATCGCATCCCCTACGGTCACCGCACGGCCTCCGCCGACCAAAGGGAACTCGAACGCTTGCCCCTTGCAGACGGCGACGATGATGGCTCTCTTGCGGCGCTGGGGCACGCCATAGTCCGCGGCGTCCATCAACGTCGCCCTAACGTCGTAGCCGATGGTCGAGAACTCCTCCCTAAGCACGTCGAGCATGGTCATGTCGTCGGTGGCCGGGGCGCTCAGGAACTTGGGCACCTGCTCGATCAGCACCGCGGCCGGCCGGGTCGCCGCGGCGAAGCGCACCATCTGAAACGCGAGCTGGCCTCGCGGGTCCTTGATGCCGGTCTGCTTGCCGATCTGGCTGAATGGCTGACAGGGCGGTCCGCCATGGAGCAACGCCAGTTCGCCGGGGCGGACGCCGACCGCGTCGGCCGCAGCGCACGGGTCCAATGCCCGGACGTCGACTCGCCACACCGCTTTTCTCCGAGCATTGTGGAGCAGCGTCGACACGCAATGGGCGTCCAGCTCCACCGCGCAGATCGTCCGGAAGCCGGCGGCGTCCACGCCTACGTCGAGGCCGCCGGCACCGGCGAAGAGGCTCAGCGCGAGCGGCTTCCCGCGGCGCTTCGTTGCGCACCCGGTTCGGTTCGCGGCGGTTTGCGTGCTGGCCAAGCGGATTCTCCTGCGCGTCGCCCAAGGCGCGGCGAAGTCGCCCGCAGAACCTATTGGCCTCCGTGCCGGTTGTCAACCTGAAACCTGTAAGAACGTACAGGCTGGCGCGACTGTGTGCTTCTTCCAACAGCCGCGATGGGCGATCGCTGACAAGAAGAGGCGTGGATGTCGGCGCCCGCGGCGGGCGGATGTCGCAATGTCGGCAGCGGTGCAACGCCCTACTATCCCCAAGGCCCAAGCCATCCGGCGAACCTTCGAGACCAAGACCACATGGATGCAGCCATCCGTCAGCATGAGCTTCCGCTTCCCCTTCGCATGATTCCGGATCCGCCGCCGCGTCTGCATTGCCGTGGCAGCGTCGCCGTGCTTGAGGCGCCTGCGGTGGCCATCGTCGGCAGCCGCCGCTGCACGCGGCAGGGCGCGGACATCGCGTTCGCGCTGGGTCGCGATCTGGCCGTGCAGGGCCTGGCCATCGTCAGCGGCCTGGCCTACGGCATCGACACGGCGGCGCATCGCGGCGCCCTCGCGGTCGCCGGCACCACCATCGCGGTGCTCGGCGGCGGGCTGGGCCGCATCTATCCGAGGAGCAACGAGGACCTTGCCGCGCAGATCGTCGCATCCGGCGGTGCGCTGGTGACCGAGCACCCGCCCGACGCAGCGCCCCGCAAGCACCACTTCCCGGCCCGCAACCGCATCGTCAGCGGCCTGTGCCTGGGAGTCGTCATCGTCGAGGCATCGGATCGCAGCGGCTCCCTGATCACGGCTAGGATGGCTTTGGAGCAAGGCCGCGAAGTGATGGCCGTGCCGTCATCCGTCGCAAGCCCCTTGTCGCATGGCTGCCACCGCCTGATCCGCGACGGGGCGGCGCTGGTCGAGTGCGCGGAGCATGTGCTCGAGGCGCTGGGAATCGAGCCAGCCCGCACGGCCCCGGATGAAGCGGCGCCGCAAGACGATCCGGTGTTCGCGCTGGTGGACGCGGATGTCACGCCCTTGGAGCGCATCGTTGCCGGCAGCGGCCTGGCCATGGAGGCCGTGCTAGAACGCTTGGCGGAGCTCGAAATCGACGGCCGAGTCCGCAGCCATGGCGGCGGCTACATGCGCGCCGCCGGCTGACCAACGCTTTCTTCCGGGCTTGCTCCGCTGCCGCCGAATCCGCAAACTTCGCCGCTTTCGCTGGCCGGAGGTGAAGCAAAGATGGCGTGGGTAGCAGTGCTCATGGGTTCCGAGTCGGACTGGCCCACCATGCGGGCTTGCACGGAAACGCTGGACGCGCTGGGCGTCGGCTTCGAGGTGCGCGTCACGTCCGCGCATCGCACCCCGGCGGCGACGGCGAGCTACGTTGCGGATGCGGTGGCGCGGGATTGCGCCGTCTTCGTCTGCGCCGCCGGTCTGGCCGCGCACTTGGCTGGCGCGGTAGCCGCGCACACGACGCGCCCGGTGATCGGCGTGCCGATGGATGGCGGCCCCTTGAATGGCGCCGATGCGCTGCTTTCCACGGTGATGATGCCCGGCGGCGTACCGGTGGCCACCGTGGCGGTGGGCAAGGCTGGGGCGAAGAACGCGGGCTATCTGGCGGCACAGATTTTGGGCGTTGCGGACGCGGAACTTGCGGCCCGGGTCGCCGCAGAACGCGAGACCGCCGCCGCCAGGGTGTCCGATCAGAATGCCTCCGTGCAGCGCTCGCTCGCCGATTGACCCAACGCGCACAAGGCGATGCCGGCGTGGAAGCCGCGCAGTTGCGCACTGCGGCCCAAGCCCTCGAGCGAGGCGGCGTGGTCGCCCACGCCACCGAAGGCGTTTGGGGCCTCGCCTGCGATCCGCTGAACGAGGCGGCGGTAGACGCGGTGCTCGCCATCAAGGGCCGCGATGCCGCGAAAGGCCTGATTCTCATCGGGGCCGCCGCGGACGCCTTCGCCCCCGAGCTCGCCGCCTTGCCGGACGACACCGCCGGCAGGGTCCGGCAAAGCTGGCCGGGCGCGGTCACCTGGATTCTCCCCAACGTCCGCTTCGACGAGCGCGTCACAGGCGGTCGCGACAGCGTCGCGGTTCGCGTTCCCGGCCACGCCCAGGCGCGCGCCTTGGCGCAGGCGTTCGGTGCGCCGCTGGTGTCCACTTCGGCCAACCGCACGGGGCAGCCGCCCTGCCTGACTGCCAAGGCCGTCCGAAGAATGCTCGGCGACGAGGTGGACTATGTCCTGCCAGGGCGCATCGGCGGCCGCACCGGTCCCAGCCGCATCTACGACGCACGGACCGGCGAGACCATCCGATGACGGACCGCTACGCCGTGGTCGGCAATCCGATAGGCCACAGCCTCTCGCCGCGCATCCACGCCGCCTTCGCGCAGGCCACCGGCGAGCGGCTCCGCTACGACCGGATCGAAGCGCCGCGGGAGGGCTTCGCCGCCGCCGCGGAGGCCTTCTTCGCCGCCGGCGGCAAGGGCCTGAACGTCACCGTACCCTTCAAGCTCGACGCCTACCGATGGACGGATGAACACGACGGCGCCGCGCAAGAGGCCGGCGCGGTCAACACGATCTACATGGCAGACGGGGCGCGGCGCGGCTGCAACACCGACGGCGCAGGCTTGGTGCGCGACCTGACGCGCAACCTCGGCTGGCCAATGGACGGCGCCCGGACGCTGATCGTCGGCGCCGGCGGGGCCGTGCAGGGCATCGTCGCGCCGCTCAAGGGCGCAGGTGCCAGCGACATCACCATCGCCAACCGCACCCATGCGCGGGCCGAGCGTTTGGCCGAGCGGTTCGGCGTGCGCGCTTGCCGGCTGGAGGAAGTGGGCGGCGGCTGGGACTTGGTCGTCAACGGTACCTCCGCGGGCCTGATCGGTACGGGCGACCTGGTCGCGCCCCATGCGCTGGCGGGCAGCCGCTGCTACGACCTGGTCTACGACTTGGCCGCGCCGACGCCGTTCTGCCGCGCCGCTTGCCGCCACGGCGCCCAGGCGGCGAGCGACGGCCTCGGCATGCTGGTCGAGCAGGCCGCGGAAGCGTTCCGTCTCTGGCGCGGCGTGCTGCCGGGCACCGCGGACATGGTGGCGATGCTGCGCGCCGGTGGTTCGCCATGAGCGCGGCGGCGTTCCGGCCCGGCTTGGCGCTTACGGCGCAGGCTGGCGCGGCGCTGATCGTCGTGCTGGTGCTGGCGGCTTGGCAGTTTTCGCGCGCCCTGGAAAAGTCCGCGCTTGAAGACCTGCGCGTCGAGCGCCTGCGGGGCGAGCCCATCGAAGCCGCTGCCTACGCCTTCGAGACCGGCGACTTCACTCGCCTCCGCTTGGCGGGCCGCTACGACCCCGATCGCCAGTTCTTGGTGACGAATCGCCCGGGCGGGCCGGCAACCGTTTTCGCCGCGCTGCGCAACGAGGACGGCGTCTTTCTGGTCAACCGCGGCTTGGCCGTGGAACCCGTCGAGGCGCCGCCCTCGGAGGCCGTCAGCGTCGTCGGGGTCGTGTGGCCCGTGGTTCCGGCAACGCCCTTGGCGGAGCGGGAGCAATGGCCGGAGGAATGGCCGAAGCGCGTACGCGGCCTGCACATCGAACGCATGGCCGCGGCCCTCGACGCCGAACCGCGCGAAGTCCGCCTGGAGCACGGCGCTGCGGGTGTCCTCCGAGCGGCGCCGCTGGCGTGGGACTACTCCACAGGAACGCACTGGAGCTACACCGCGCAGTGGCTGCTGATCGGCGCCGTCGTCGTGGGCGGCTACGTCGTCATCGGCCGCCGCCGCGGGCGGGCGAATGGCTGAAGGCCCTCGCGCATCGCGCGTTCTGGTCGCCGGCGCCGTCGCGCTGGCCCTTGTGGTCGTCGTCCTCGGCGCCTACACGCGGCTGGTGGACGCGGGCCTCGGCTGCCCGGACTGGCCGGGCTGCTACGGCCATCTCGGCGTGCCGCAGACCGCCGCCGAGATCGCCCGCGCCGAAGCGGCGTATCCCGATGCTCCCGTCGAGGCGGACAAGGCTTGGGTCGAGATGATCCACCGCTATGCCGCGACATCGCTGGGCCTCGTCATCCTCGCCTGCCTCGGCATCGCGCTGAAACAGCGCCTGCCCTGGCGGCTGCCCGCCGCGCTGACCGCGCTGGTCATCGCCCAAGGCGCGTTCGGTGCATGGACCGTCACCCTGAAGCTCTGGCCGCAGGTGGTGACGGCACACCTTCTGGGCGGCTTCGCTACGCTGGCGCTGCTGTGGCTCTACGCGCTCACGCTGTGGCGCCCCGCGTGGCATGCGGCCCCGACCCTGAAGCCGCTGATCGCCTTCGCCCTCGCGGTCCTCGTCGTGCAGGTCGCCATCGGCGGCTGGCTGACGGCGAACTACGCGGCGCTGGCGTGCCCGGACTTTCCCACCTGCCGCGGCGAGTGGCTGCCGGAGATGGACTTCGCCACGGGCTTCGACCTGACGCAGACCATCGGCCCGAACTATCTGGGCGGCTTGCTGTCGAGCGATGCCCGGGTGGCGATCCACTTCGCCCACCGCGTCGGCGCCATCGCCGTTTTGCTCGCAATGGGCGCGTTGGCCCTGAAGCTCGGCAACAACGGTGCCAGTTGGATCGTCGGCGGCTTGCTCGGCGTGCAGTTGGCGCTGGGCATTGCCAACGTGGTCTTCGAGCTGCCACTCGCCGTCGCGGTGCTGCACAACGCCGGCGCCGCGGCACTCGTGCTGGCGCTGGTTGGCGTCGGCTACGCGACGACGCGACGCCGGTAGCGGCATAATGCGAGCCATGCGAACCTCGAAGCAGCGGCCGGCACGGGCCATGGTGCAGCGGTGAAGGCGGGGCTGGTGCTGTTCGGCGCCGCGCTCGCCCTGATCGCTGCCGGGGTGGGCTTCGCTTACCTCGCGCCCGAGTCCACGGCGTCCGACGACGAGCTCGCATCGCTCGGCTTCGTCGCCTTGCCGAAACCTGCCGCCGTAGTGCCCTTCGAGTTGGCCGATGCTCGCGGCGGCAGCTTCGCCCCGGAGCGGCTGCGGGGACATTGGTCGTTCGTCTTCTTCGGCTACGCGAACTGCCCGGACATATGCCCGACTACCATGGCCGTGCTCGGCGACGCTGAGCGGCAGGTGCTCGCTGCCGGGCAAGAGGCATTCCAAGGCGTGCTGGTGAGCGTCGACCCGGAGCGCGATACGCCGGACGCTCTGGTCGCCTACTTGGGCGCGTTCTCGCCGAACTTCGTCGGCGTCACCGGTCCCGCGGCCCGCATCCAAGGCTTCGCCAAGAGTCTGCACGCCGGCTTCGCCAAGGTGCCGGTGGAGGATTCCGCGCTCGGCTACCTGATGGACCATTCCAGCCACCTCGCCGTGATCGACCCCCAAGGCCGCCACTACGGCTACATCCGTCCGCCCTTCGAGGCCCGCCGCCTCGCCAGTCTGACGCGCTACCTGCACGAGCGCTGGCGCGCCGAGACCGGCTAGGGCGGAGCGTGTCGGAACCCGGCAGCATCGGCGGCGCTCGCTACCCGGAGATTCGCGCCCAGAGTCTGGCCATCTGCCAGCCGCTGGCGGTAGACGACTACGGCGTGCAGCCGATCCTCGACGCCAGCCCGCCGAAATGGCATCTCGCGCACACCACCTGGTTCTTCGAGACCTTCCTGCTGCGGCCCTTCGCGGTCGGCTATCGGCCGTTCAACGACGCCTTCGAGGTGCTCTTCAACTCGTACTACGAGGGCGTGGGGCCGCAGTTCCCGAGGCCGAAGCGGGGCACGCTGTCGCGGCCCACGGTGCCGGAAGTGCAGGACTACCGGGCGTATGTGGATGCCGCGATGCAACGCCTGCTCGGCAGCGAAGACCCGAACGTGCAGGCGAGAATCGAGCTCGGCCTGCACCACGAGCAGCAGCATCAGGAACTGATGGTCACGGACCTCAAGGTGAACCTGGGCCTGAACCCACTGCGCCCCGCTTATCGCTCAGAACTCGGCACTGGGACCGATGGCGCCGCGACGCCACTCGCTTTCCAGGAGGTTTCCGGGGGACTCGTGGAGATCGGCGCCGACGGAAGCGGCTTTCGTTTCGACAACGAGTCGCCTCGGCACAAGGTGTGGCTTGCCGACTACGCCGTCGCCGACCGCCTCGCAACGAACGCGGAATTCGCCGAGTTCATCGACGACGGCGGCTACGACGATCCGTCGCTGTGGCTCTCCGAAGGCTGGGCTTGGCGACGCGCGCACGCTGTACGCGCCCCGATGTATTGGCGGCGCGACGGCGATGCGTGGCTCGAATACCGCCTGGCTGGCGACGGCCCGCTCGAGGCCGGTGCGCCAGTGACCCATGTGAGCTACTTCGAGGCCGACGCCTTCGCCCGCTGGGCCGGCGCCCGGCTGCCCACCGAAGCCGAGTGGGAGCACGCCGCCGCCGGTGCTCCGGTGGCAGGCAACTTCGCCGATGGCGAACTGCATCCGGCACCGGCTGCCGGCGATGGCTTGCGCCAGCTGTTCGGCGACTGCTGGGAGTGGACATCGAGCGCCTACGCGCCATACCCCGGCTTCCGCCCTCTCGCCGGCACGCTCGGCGAGTACAACGGCAAGTTCATGTCCAGTCAGCAAGTGCTGCGCGGCGGCTCCTGCGCGACGCCGCCGGGCCACATTCGGCCAACCTACCGCAACTTCTTCTACCCGAAGGATCGCTGGCAGTTCACCGGCATCCGCTTGGCCAAGAGCTGAGCGTGCGCGAAGAGGCCAATGGCGCCGGCGATGGCGGGCCGCAGCACCGGCGCTTCGAGTTCTTCGACCGCAAGCCGCCGCGCCCGGACATGGCCGCAGAGATCCTTGCCGGATTGCAGGAACCGCAGAAGCGCATCTCGCCCAAGTACTTCTACGACGCCGCCGGTTCCGAGCTCTTCAACGCCATCACGCGCCTGCCGGAGTACTACCTGACGCGCACCGAGATCGGCATCCTCAAGGACAACCGCGCCGCCATCGGCCGCAGCGTGCCGCCCGGCTCCTGCCTCGTTGAGTACGGCAGCGGCAGCAGCTTGAAGGTGCGCATCCTGCTCGAGGCGTGCGAGCCGGCGGCATATGTCCCGGTGGACATCTCGAAGGAACATCTGGCCGCGTCCGCCCGCGCCGTCTGGGCAGACTTTCCGCACCTCGGCGTCTATCCCACCTGCGCCGACTACACGCGCCCGTTCGAACTGCCGGCACCGACCACGAACTTGCCGCTGCTGGCCTTCTTCCCCGGCTCCAGCATCGGCAACTTCGAACCCGCCGACGCGGATGGGTTCCTCGCCGGGGTTGCGAATGCTGTGGGGCCGGGCGGCGGACTGATTGTCGGCGTGGACGCGAAGAAGGACACCGGCGTGCTCGCCCGCGCCTACAACGACGCCGCCGGCGTCACCGCCCGCTTCAACGAGAACCTGCTGCGCCATGTCAACGCCGCCGTCGGCGCGAACTTCGACCCCGGCGGCTTCGAGCACCGCGCCGTATACAACGCGGAGGCGGGCCGCATCGAAATGTACCTCGACGCCACCCGCGATCAGGTAGTGCAGGCGGGCGGCACCGAAGTAGTGTTCGCCCGCGGCGAAGCGTTGCACACCGAAAACTCCTACAAGTACGCCCCGGACGAGTTCGTCGCCAAGGCGGACGCCGCCGGCTTCGATTGCAGAGCGCTGTACACGGACCCAGACCGCTACTTCATGGTGCTGCTTTTGGTCGCTCGATAGACCCACCGGCGAGTAAGCGAGGGTGTATGACGCTGGCACGGGCGGAGGACAACCCCGCTACTACGAGCGCGTCGCGACGGTGCCAAGTGTAGTAGCGAGGCTGGTCGCCGTGCCGGCGTCACGCATGGCTCCTGCCGCGATGGCGTGTCGGTGGGCGGTGCCCTCAACGCGGCTCTCAGCTGCGGGCGAGACCGCTGTGCAGCATCGGGAAGCGACGGGGTGGCGGACTTGAGGCCACGACCAGAGCGCGTTACGACTGTGTACGACACTGGGGTGGAGGGGCCAGCTCAGCCTCCGGCGGCTGGATGTCTCGCTCCTCGCAGGAGGGCGTAGAGTCATGCCGAGGTCCTGTTGTCGGAAGATGTGCGCTACGTGCTCGACACCAACGTCATCGTTGCTGGCTTGCGGAGCCCTGCGGGTGCGGCAGCGGCGTTGCTTGATGGCGCGTTGCGTCGGCAGTTTGTGACGCTGCTGTCGGTTCCGCTCGCGCTGGAGTACGAGGCGGTCTGTTGTGACCCGAGGCAGCGAGTCGTCTCGGGTCTTAGCGATGAGGAGGCGCGGAGGTGGTGTCCGCCATCTGCAGCGTGGCCGAACCGGTCATGCCGTGGTTTCTCTGGCGGCCGCAACTTCGAGATCCGGCGGACGAGATGGTGCTGGAGGCGGCAATCAACGGCAACGCCGACGCGGTGGTCACGTTCAACAGGCGCGACTTCGGCGTCGCACCGCACCGTTTTGGCATGGCGTTGCTTTCGCCGCGGGACGCATTGATGAGGATTCGGCAATGAAGCAAACCAGCACGCACGCGCTGCGCCTGCCCGCTTCGCTCAAGATGGCGCTGTCGGACATCAGTCGCGAGGAAGGGGTCAGCATCGACCAGTTCGTAGCCTTGGCAGTGGCCGAGAAGATCTCCGCCATGAAGACCGCGGAGTTCTTCGAGTCGCGGCGACACGGGGCGGATGTCCCCGCGGCGCTGCGCATCTTGAGACGGGACGGTGGCCGGCCACCCGACCCTAACGACGCGTTGCCGTCCGACAGGGGGTAGTGCGTCTGTCGGATGCGCCTTCTCGGAGTGCCAGGTCGCCTGGTGACGCACGCGCCGGGTCTTTGGGGAGATGCCCAACATCGTCTCCCGCAAACACATTTGACATTGACGGCGAGTAGGCCAAGATGGCGACTCGCGCTGGTGGAGCGCACCTGATCCGCGGGAAGGGCTCAGCCCGTCCACCTGATTGCAACCTCCTGAACTCGGCAGGCTCGCGGATGCTGCCAAGGGGGTTACCTCATGCCATCGACGCCGCCCGCTGGGTCGAATGTCGAGGCCCACGGGCCGAATCTCGAGAACCTGCGCAAGCAGGCAAAGTCCCTGCAAAGAGCTTGGCGCGCCGATGATGCGGATGCTCTGGCGCGTGTAGCGACCTGTTTCCCCGACGCGGAGCAACTCGGGATCCAACAAGCCCAGCTGGTTGTCGCTCGGGAGTACGGATTCGGCAGTTGGACGAAGCTGCTGGACTACGTTCCCCGGCTCGGACGGTTCAACGATGCCTACACGTTCGAGGTCAGCCGTGCGTTCAATGTGTCTGCTGGGCGCCTATGGCGTGCCGTCAGCGAACCGGAAGAACTCGGCGGCTGGCTGTTCGATGCGGATTTCGCGCCGCGGCAGGGCTCGCGCTACGCGTTCCGAACGAGACCGGCCATGACCGGCGTCGTGGGCGTCTACCTGCCGCCCCAAGCGATCCGATTCGACAGCGACAACGAGGGCGGGTCATGGCGGTTCGAAGTCCGCGCAACGGCCCCGACTCTGCCGGCCGGTGCGGCCACCGACGCGCAGGTGACGTTTACGGTGCTTGATCACATGTCGCCTGCGGCGGTCGACAGCTTCGCCGGCGGGCCGATCAGGGTTTGGGTACCGGATGTGACAGCCGGCTGGCACGAGCTCCTCGACGCGCTGGAGAGCCACCTCACCGGTCGTCCATCGGCAACGGTGGTGGACTACGCTCGCCTCTGCCGCTTCTATGAGCGTGCCTTGCGGCAGTTGCGGGGCAGCTTCGCCGACACAGGGGATGTCTGATGACGGTTGAGTCGCTGTGTGGCCGTGGTATGGTGCGATGACGAGTCCACCGATGCGGAGAACACGAATGAACAACGCAACCTACCAAAGCAGCGGGAACGCCTAAGCCCGCTTCCGGCCGTTCAAGGCCCGGTTGCGGGTCGTTCCTCCATCGAACCATAAGGCCACGCTCTTCCGAGCGCGGTCTTGGAGGACTCATGTCCAACGAACGCATTGTGCAAGGCGAGCTCGACGCCGAATTCGAGCGCCTGCGGGTGGCATCCGGCCGCGTCGCAAAGGACCCCGGCGGTGTCGGCATGGATGTCGAGAGCCTGCCGGACTTCTTCAACAACGTGGCCCATTTGTGGGACGCCAAGTTCGCCACCGACTGCGCACCGCTGCACCGGGCGACGGCGGCGAAGATCCCGCCCACCGACGCGCCGCTCAGGATTCTGGACGTCGGCTGCGGCACGGGGCTTGAGCTGGAGTACGTCTTCGAACGCGCGCCGAACGCGCGCGTCACGGCGATGGACCAAGCGCCGCGCATGCTTGCCGAAGTCGAGCGGAAGTACGCGCACCGGATGAGTCAAATCGACCTCCTCGAAGCGTCCTGCGTGGATTGGCCGCCCGGCATCGAGGGGTTCGACTACGTGCTCTCGATCCTCTGCGTCCACCACTTCCCGCCCGATACCAAGCGCGACATCTACCGCAGCTTCCGATCCGCGCTTGCGCCGCAAGGCGCGTACATCGAGGGCGACCAGAGCGCGGGTCTGACAGCCAACCGGGACGAGGCATCGACCCTCAAGCTGTTCCATGACTGGATTGGCAGGCTGCCTGGCGGCAAGATGGGCGAGTGGAACTACGACATAAGCCTCTCCTGCGAGACCAACCAGCGGCTGCTTCTCGACGCTGGCTTCCGGCGCTTCGAGACGCCGGAGTTCGTCGAGGATCTCGTGGTTCTTGTGGCTCGCTAGCGGAGCGTACGCCGATGTCGCGCCCGAGAGGTCCGCCGCGGCGGATGCCTCAGAACTCCCAGATCACCCATTCGGGAACGAGCGTCCGGGCCTGCTCCAGGTCGCCGAAGCCTTGGGTCGGGTCCCGGGGCACCAGGTAGTAGGGGCGGCCGAAGCTCGGCACGACCTTGATCATGCGAAGCTGGCCGTTCTGGCGGTACTCGTAGACCGTTCGCTCCTCGCTGGCGATGAGGGTCACGTCCGGGCCGCGGAACTCCGCCGCGGGCTCGGCGGGGAGGGTCTGCACCAGCGGCGTCTCGGTGCGCAGCGTCTGCTCGGTCTCGGGCGGCGCCGTTTCGCTCGCCGGCGCGCCGCCTTGGCGCGTCGCTGGCGTGGTCGTCGGGCGCTCCGCCGCTGGCGGCGCATCGGCTTCCTCGCCACGGCTCTCGGCGGCATGGGTCCAGATCGCGGACAGCATCAGCAGCGCCGCCGTTGCATAGCGGAGCGGCTTCGGTTGGTGTGTTGCGCAGCGGAGCGGCACGGTCTTGAAGGGTTGTGATAGTGTCGAATCGGGGAGGCAATCTAACATGGCTCGCAACAAGCCGTTACTGCTCGTCGACGGTTCGTCCTACCTCTTTCGCGCCTTCCACGCGCTGCCGGACCTGCGCACGCTGGACGGCTTCCCTACCGGCGCCATCCGCGGCGTCATCGGGATGCTGCGCAAGCTCGCCAGCGACTTCGAGGGCAGCCCGGTGGCGGTGGTCTTCGACGCCAGCGGCCCGACCTTCCGCAACGAGCTCTACGCCGAGTACAAGGCCAACAGGCCGCGCATGGCGGACGATCTGCGGGTGCAGATCCAGCCGATCCTGGACATCGTCGAGGCGATGGGGATGCCGCTGCTCACGGTGCAGGGCGTCGAGGCGGACGATGTCATCGGCACGCTGGCGGCGGAGGCCACCAGAGAGCGGCGGCGGACCATCATCTCCTCCGGCGACAAGGACATGGCGCAGCTTGTCTCCGAGCACGTCACCCTAGTCAACACCATGAGCGACGCCGAAACGGACCGCGAAGGCGTGGTGGCGAAGTACGGCGTTCCCCCCGAGCGCATCGTCGACTACCTGGCGCTCATGGGCGACAGCGTGGACAACATCCCCGGCGTGCCCAAGGTCGGCCCCAAGACTGCCGCCAAGTGGCTGAACCTGTACGGTTCGCTGGACGACGTGATCGCTCGCGCCGGCGAGGTGAAGGGCAAGATCGGCGACAACCTGCGCGCCTCGCTGGGGCAGCTTCCTCTGGCCAAGGAGCTGACCACCATCCGCTGCGATGTCGAGCTCGGCGTGGGCGTGGCCGACCTGGTCGCGAAACCGCCGGACGAGGCCAAGCTGCGCGAGTTCTTCGAGCGCTACGAGTTCAAGCCGTGGCTCGAAGAGCTGGGCGGCGGCGCGCCGGAACCCCTTCCTGCGGACGTGGAAGTCGAGACCGTGTCGGACCCAGACGCCTTGCGCGCTCTGCTGGCGGCAGCCAAAGAGGCGGGTACTTTGGCCCTCGGCATCGAGGCGGTTGGCGACCGCTTCATGGCTCGCCAGCCGGTGGGCATCGCGCTCGGCATCGGCGCGGTGGCGGCCTACGTGCCCGTGGCCCACGACTACGTCGGTGCGCCGGCCCAGTTGCACTGGAACGAGTTCCTTGCCATCGCCAAGCCGATCCTTGAAGACCCCGCCATCGCCAAGGTGGCCCACGACCTGAAGGCCATCACGAATCTCCTCGCCCGCTACGGCGTAGCGCTCGCCGGCGCCGCCAGCGACACGATGCTGGAGTCCTACGTGCTGGACAGCGTCGGCGCGCGCCGCCATCACCTTGAAGACGTCGTGGGGAAGTACCTAGACGTCGCCGCGCCGTCGGAGGAGGCCCTCGTCGGCAAAGGCGCGAAGCGGCTGACCATGAATGCGGTCGATGTAGCCGCTGCGGCGGGCTATGCGGGCAACTGCGTGGCACTCGCCGCCCGTCTGCACGAGAAGCTGGGCGCCAAGCTCGCAGCCACCGGACGCTTGAAGGCGGTCTACGAAGGTATCGACCTGCCGCTGGTCGCCGTCCTCTCGCGCATGGAGTGCGCGGGCGCCTTGGTGGACAGGGATCTGCTCCATCGGCAGAGCGAGGAACTCGCCGAGCGCATGGCCGAACTCGAAGCGACGGCCTTCGAGGCCGCCGGCGAGCGGTTCAACCTAGGCTCGCCGAAACAGCTTCAGGAGATTCTCTACGACAAGCTCGAACTGCCGGCCCTCAAGAAGACGCAGAAGGGCCAACGCTCGACGGCGGAGCCCGTGCTGCTCGAACTTGCCGCCTTGGGCCACGAACTGCCGCGCCTCATCCTGGACCACCGCTCCGTGTCGAAGCTGAAGTCCACCTACACGGACAGCCTGCCGCTGGAGATCAACAGCGCCACGGGCCGCATCCACACTTCCTACAACCAGGCGGTGGCGGCCACCGGCCGGCTTTCCTCCGCGGACCCGAACCTGCAGAACATCCCCATCCGCACGGCGGAAGGTCGCCGCATCCGCCAGGCATTCGTAGCCCCGCCCGGCAAGAAGCTGATCGCCGCCGACTACTCGCAGATCGAACTGCGCATCATGGCGCACCTCTCGGGCGACGCCGGCCTCTGCGACGCCTTCGCCGCCGGCGCCGATGTGCATCGCGCCACGGCAGCCGAAGTGTTCGGCGCGAGCCCGGGCGAGGTGAGCGACGACCAGCGCCGCAACGCCAAGGCGATCAACTTCGGCCTCATCTACGGCATGTCGGCCTTCGGCTTAGGCCAGCAGCTCGGCGTCACCCGCTACGTCGCCCAGAGCTACATCGACCGTTACTTCGCGCGTTATCCAGGCGTAAGGGACTACATGGAACGCATCCGTTCCCAGGCCCGCAACGACGGCTTCGTCGAGACTGTCTTCGGCCGCCGTCTCTATCTGCCCGAGATCGCCGCCCGCGCCGCCATGCGCCGCCAGGCCGCGGAACGCGCCGCCATCAATGCCCCGATGCAAGGCACGGCCGCGGACATCGTCAAGCGCGCCATGCTGGCGGTGGACGCGTACTGCCAAGAGTCCGACGGCGCGGCGCGGATGATCATGCAGGTCCACGACGAACTGGTGCTGGAAGTGGACGAGGCGAGTGTCGCGGAATTGGCGGGCGCCGTCCGCGAACGGATGCGCGATGCGGCGGATCTGGCCGTGGAGCTGGTCGTGGACGCCGGCGTCGGCGACAACTGGGACGAAGCGCACTAGCTCCCAAATTAGGGCTGTCATGGTCACGCTGTGACGTTTGTCACGGTCACTTGGTGATGTTCCCCACTGTTGCCGAAGTGCGAAAGGGAGTGATGGTCGGCGCGATTCGTCGACACCGCATGGGGCGGCGTCGACGACCAGCAAAGTCCGGGGAGGCCACAATGCTGAAACACACCGAATTGGAACTGCCCACGCTCGCCCTGGAGGCGGGCTACGAGGATGTCGACGGGCAGGACGAGCTGATCTTCGAGGACCTGGAAGAGCGCCAAGCGCCGGAGGTCGGGTGCGCCTGCTCCACGAGCTGCACCTGCACCTCGACGAGTTGCATGGCTTGGGCCGCCTGAAGGGCTGTTTTGGAACGCCAGACGGCGAACCGGCGGTGAGTTCCGTGTTGCGGCCTTGGGGAGCGGCGCTGTTGACCGCGATGGTCGTCACGTTGAGCGCCGCGGGGTTGCAGCTGGACGCTCGGGACCACAACCCATCCGACATCGGCTCACGGATAGCCGCAGCATTCGAGCGTGCCTTGCTGACCGGCGACCTCGGCGGCTTGGAAGCCATCGCAACGGCCCTCCGCTCGCCGTCGAGCCGCGGCGAGCGCTACTGGTCGGGACTGGCGCACTACCGGCTGGCGGACGCGTTGATCTCGGCAGGCGAACTGGCTTCCGCCGAGGTTGCCCTGCGCGAAGCCGTCGCTGCGCTTGAGGCGATCGAGCCCCACGATTCCGAGAGTCGAGCGCTGCACGCTCTTGCCGCCGGCATGGCGCTGGGCTTCACGCCGCGGGAGCGGATGGTTGCAGCGCTGGGACCGGTGATCGAGAGCCTGATGGAAGCGGTGCGCCTGGATCCGAACAATCCGCGTGCCCACTACGCCAACGCGATGGCGGACTACCGCACCCCAGCGGAGCAGGGCGGCGGGGAACGGATCGAGGAGTTCCTGTCGAAGGCGTTGGCAGGGTTCGCTGCCGCGGATGCGGGCAGGAGCGAGACAGCTCGGCCCACCTGGGGGGAAGAAGACACCATCGCCTTGGCGCTTAGCTACTACCGCCGCGAAGGCCGGCCGGCCGCTGCATCCGCCCTTTATGCGACGGCGGCGGAGCGATTCCCTGCGAGCGCAGTGCTCGCCCAGTTCAGGGGGCAGTTCGGGCAGTGACGACAGAGGAAGCCCTATGACCCCCGAAAGTCCTGAGCCTCGCGTCCGCCTCAGCGAAGTTCTCGTCGTACCCTTGCCTGGGGACCGCGTGCAGCTGCGCGGCCCAGACAAGGCCGTGGCAATGCGCGGCTTGGTCGTGAAGGAAGTGCTCCCTTTCCTGATCCCGCTTCTGGACGGCAGCAGGTGCCGAAGCGAGATCGTCGAGGAACTGCGGTCGAAGTGCGATCCGGAGCGGGCTTCAAGGGCGCTCGCTGCAATGCAGGCGCGAGGCTTGGTGGTGCCGGTAGAAGGGGCGCCCGGCGATCTGTTTCCCGAAGGCAGTGCAGACCACTACGAGATGCTGGCTCAGTGTTTCGAGCGGCGCGGCGGGCGCTACGCCGCACTGTCGGCGACCCGAGCTGCGCACGTCGCCGTCATCGGCGCCGGCCCGATGTCAGCGGCGCTGGTCTCCGCGCTAACCAACTTCGGATTCGGAACCATCAGCGTGATAGGTGGTGATCCTGTACTTCCAGACTCCCGCACGCGCAAGCTGGGCGTCGCCATCCGATCGCATGCCACGATTCCCAAGGACGCGGACGACTGGCAGGTGACGTTGGACTTGGCGGACGCTGCGGTCGCGCTTGTGCAAGGCCCTATCCTCTTCTATCCGTGGCTGGAAGAGCTCAACTTGGCGGCACTGGAGATGCGGCTACCGTGGACCAGCGCTGCCATTGTGGACGGTACCGGCATCCACATCGGTCCGACGATCACGCCAGGCGAGACGGCCTGCTACAAGTGCTTTGAGATGCGCTTCAAGAGTAATGTCGCCTTCCTCGAGGCCTACAGCGCGTTCGAGGACTTCGTTCGCAATGCCACTGATGTAGAGGACTACGCCTGTCTGCCTCCTCTGGTAGATGTCGCTGCTAGCCTGACGGCATTGGAGGTGGTGCGCATGGTGGATCCAGATGAAACGCCGCAGACCAGCGGGTGTCTGCTCACCTTCAACTCGCAAGACTACTCGACGGCGGCGCACCCGGTCCTGAAGCTGCCGCGCTGTCCGGCGTGCAGCCGGATGAAGGACCGGCCGAAGCCGCGCATCTGGGGCTAGCAGGCGCGTTGCTACGTGAGGACGGAAGACATGAGCACGGAAGACATGAGCACGGAAGGAGCCTTGCAGGCGCGTGCGACGTTGGAGTTGGCCGAAGCACATCTGATCGGTCGCACCGCGTTGATCCGGGACGTTCGGCAGATTCTTGCTTTGCCCGGGGACCCCCGCATCTACAGCGCGAGCTGCATTCCCGCTGATGTCGAGTCCTATCTGGGCGCAGGCATCGAAGGGCACTCCGGTGCGGTTGGATTCTCATGGGAGGAGGCTTTCGCAGCTGCGGTCGGCGAGTGCGTGGAGCGTTACTGCTGCGCTTCGTATGCGTGGGAGGACCTGGTCTATGCAAGCCAGACGGAGCTCGGCACGGCTGGCGCGGGCAAGGACGAGATGCAGCTCTATTCGTCGGCCCAATACGAACACCCGGCGTTTCCTTTCGCACAGTGGCGGCACGACCTGCCGATCTACTGGACCCCGGGTACTTCCCTGCTGACGGGGCGCCGCCGCCATATTCCAGCGGCACTTGTCTACATCCCCTATCGGCCGCGACGAGCAGACTGCCCAAACGACTTCGTGGGTCTCTCGGTCTCCTCGGGCCAAGCGTGTGCGGCTGATCGAACACGCGCGATCCTCTCGGGACTTTACGAAGTTGTCGAACGCGACGCGTTCATGATTCGCTGGGTGCGCCGCTTGCCGCCGGTGCGCATCGACTTCCTGAAGTCGCCTGTGCTTGCGATGATCTACGAGCGGCACTTCGCCGGCAGCGATCTGCGCTTCGACGTATTCGATCTGACGCTGGACATCACAATCCCGACGGTGCTTGGGGTCGCAAGGACCGCATCGGCTCGCGGCCCGATCTTGGCCGTGGGCGCCGCTTCGGATCTGTCGGAGCAAAAGGCTATCGCGAAGGCGCTGAAGGAGAGCTATCAGAGCATCGTCTGGGCTCGCGAACTGGTTGCCAAGCGACCGGATTGGCGACCCGCGCAGGACTACGCGAACGTCCGCGAGTTCGAGGATCACGTTCGCCTCTATGCAGAACCGGACATGGCATGCCATCTCGACTTCATCCTTGGGGGTACGGACCAGCAAGCCCCGCGCTCGGCACCCACATTCGCCGATACTGAAGAAGAACTCCGGTGCGCCCTGGCCGCGGTGGAGCGAGTTGGCTTGGATGCCGTGGTTGTCGATACGACCAGCGAGGAGATCGCTGAACTCGGGCTGCACTGTCCCAAGATCTTCTTGCCCGGTGCCGTGCAACTGACTGCAGCCCATGGGATGCCCGCCTATGGCGCGGATCGGCTCTACGAAGTGCCAGGCAGACTTGGCTTCAATACACCGGTACACCGGGAGTTCAACCCGGCTCCCCACCCCTTTCCGTGACGGAGGCCCGGATCGATGGCGATGAGGACGATGGATCCGTTGACCTATTCCCTGGTCGATGTGTTCGACGGTGACCACGAGGAGAGCGAGGTGTTCCACGAGTCTTCGAAGATGACGCGGCAGAACTTCGCCTCTCTGGCGGACCGGGTTGGGGCCATTCAAAGCGACCCGAAGCTAGTTGGCATGATGGCGAGGAGCTGGAAGAGCTATGTGGGTTCAGACTCAGTGGGGTTGCCGGCGCCGTCGCTCGGCGCGATGACCGTTGAGGACGCATTGCTACGGCGTCGCTCGGTGAGTTCGGATGGCGGCGCCTTCGGCGCGGGACCGGTGGCTGTCGCGGAACTCGGCGCTTTGTTGGCGTTCAGTTACGGGCCGACACGCGAGATCAGGGCGCCGAGTCTGCCGAACAGCCAGCTGCTGCGCGCCACGACATCGGCAGGTGGCCTGTACCCGCTGGAGATCTACCCACTCGTCTTCGATTGCGAGGGGGTCGCGCCGGGGATCTACCACTACCGTGTCATCGATCACTCGCTTGAGGCGGTGCGCCTAGACTCGGTCAAGGAGGCGTTCTTGGAGACGACTACCTACGTCGAGCTCGCGGGGAGTTGCGCTGTTGCATTGGTGGTCACGGCTGTGTTCGAGCGAACGCTCAGCAAGTACCTGCATCGCGGCTATCGTTTCCTCATGAACGATGTCGGTGCGCTGCTGCAGAGCTTGTACCTAACGGGCACGGCGCTGGAACTGGGCACTTGCGCGTTGGGCGGGTTCTTCGACGACGAACTCGCGGACCTGCTCGGCGTTGACGGAGTCAACGAGGCGCCTGTGATCTGCTTCCTGCTGGGTCGGCGCACTGAAGCGGCAGCGGACTAGGCCGTGCATGCTGCCGCCCGGACTGCTGCACCTCGACCAGGCGAGTCGCTCGCGTTGGCCCGCATCGTGACATCGCCGCTCACTGGGGTCGTCAACGGCCTGCACATCATCCCGGCGTCCGCGGGACAAGTCGCCAGTAGCGCGCACTACTGCGCCGCGATGGTCGCCGACTGCGGCGCGATGCCCGATGGAGGCACCATTGCCGACGTAGGCGCGAATGATTCGGACCTTTCCCGGGCGGTTGCGAAGGCCGTGTTCGAGGCGATCGAGCGCTATTGCGCGGCGTTCGTGGACCGCTCTGCGCTTGCTTGGGGGAGGGCAGCGGGTCCTCAGTTCCTGGTCGAAGATCGCCTGCCGCTCTACGCGGACTTCCAGTACAGCCTGCCTGCCTGGCCATTTGTGCCCATGACCACGCAATCCGAGGTCTATTGGGTGCGCGGCGAGTCGTTGCGCACGGGCACGCCGGCGCTGGTGCCGGCGGCACTGGTGTACCTGCCGTACACCCCGTCGACCCCGGCGGAGGTAATCGGCCCGTCAACTTCGACGGGCATGGCCGCGTCATGGTCCCGAGTGGCAGCGTGCATTGCCGGCTACTTCGAGGTGTGCGAGCGCGACGCGTTCGCCATCATGTGGATGAACCGGCTCAGCCTACCGCGCCTACGGGTACGGCCGGGGTCTGCATTAGCTGCCGAACTGCGACTGATAGTGGGCGACTCGGACTTGACGCTTGTCAATCTGACCAACGACTTGGGCGTTCCCGTCGTCATGGCCGTGCTCCGCCGCCAGCTCGGTGGGCGGCCCGTTGTAACGCTAGGTTTGGCGGCGCGTGCAGCATACAGCGCAGCCTGCCGGAAGGCGGCGCTCGAAGCCGCAGCCGAGTACGAACGGCTGCGCGAACGGCAATGCGACCCAAGGACATCGGGCTGGATGGCCGCGTCCGACTTCGCGAACGTCGTGGACTTCGAATGGCACAGTCAAGTGTATTTGGAGGAGACGATGCAGCCGCATCTGGAGTTCCTAGGCGCTTCGCCGCAGGAACAGGAGGTCGAGGAACTTCCCGCGCTGGCTGGAGAGGGCCAGGCCCTGCTGAGAGCTGCGCTCGACCAGTCAGTGGATCGGCTTCCCGACGTGGTTGCGGTGGACCTGGCCACCCGCGAGTTCCGGGAGCTGGGCGTGCATGTGGTGAAGGTGGTCGCACCGTGCGCCGTGCCGCTCAACGCGGACCATCGCTATCCTTGGCTTGGCCACCGTCGACTCTACGAGACGCCGGAGTGGTTCGGCATCGAGACGCGGTCGCCGCAAGACCTCAATCCAATGCCGCACCCGTTTTCCTGAGTCGGTCGCAGTGGCTCCGGTTTCGCCGCAACCTGCCGAGTCTGCCCATCCGCGCCTGCGCAGCGACTTAGAAGTCGCCGTGCAGCACGAGGCCGGGCGCAAGTGGGTCGTGGTGCGCAATCCGTCGACGGATCGCTATCACCGAATGAGCCCCGCAGCCATCGCTGTGCTGAGGCGCCTGGATGGGCGAACGACGGTGGCCGAGCTGGTGGATGAAGGTGGGCCCGGGACGCGGGCGGATGCAATCCAGAAGGTGGTGGACCGGGCGCGGCGAGCCGGATTGTTCGAGGGTGTGGAAGCTGCGCGGGCGGATGTAGGGCTGCTGGCGCGCGCTCTGCTGTTCAAGGTCTGGACCTTCGATCCGACGCGCCTGCTCGCGGTGGTCGAACCTTGGCTGCGTCCGCTCTTCTCGCGCTGGGGCGTTGCCGTGCTCACGGCGGGTGTCGTCCTTTGCACGGGCCTGATTCTGCATCGACATGCGCAGTTCGCAGCCTCGCTCCGGACGTTCGACCGCCTCGACGGCTGGCTTGCAGGCTACGCGTGCCTTTTTCTGGCGACGCTGGTCCACGAGGCAGGGCACGCCGTTGCATGCCGCCGCTACCGCGGCGCGGTTAGGGAGGCGGGCGTAATGGTCTATCTGTTCATGCCCATGGCGTACACCGACATCAGCGCTTCCTGGCTGTTCGATAAGCGAAACCATCGGTTCGTTGCGGCCCTCGGTGGCGTTTACTGCGAGGCGTTCCTGTTGTGCGCGACCGTGGTCGCATGGGCGACGACCGCGCCCTACGGTAACGCGAATCAGCTTGCTTTCGTGGTGATGTTGCTGATCGGAGTCCGCTTGGTGGCGAACTTGCTGCCTGTGTTGCGCCTGGACGGATACTGGGTCCTCGCCGATTGGGTGGGTATCCCGAACCTGCGCCCCAAGGCGTTCTTCCGTCTGCTGACGATGCTCGGCCCTCGGTGGTCCTGGTCGACGCGTCCGAGCAGGACCGAGTCTCGGGTGCTGCTCGCGTACGGCCTCTTGTCCACGGCCAGCGTCGCGGCGGCCTTCGCCGGCATCGCCGTCGGTCTTTGGCACTTGCTGGCGGGCTTGCGATTCGGGACGGAGATCTTCTGGATCAGCATCGCAGCCGCGTCGTTCGCGGTGGTGGTCTCGCTCTTGCGGAACGCAACGGCGCTGCAGGCGAGCTACGGCGCTGCGGAGTATGGAGTATGCCGGTGACTGCGTCCCCGATCCGCTTCTGGGGTGCCGAACTGCACGCCACGAAACGGTACGTCAGCGGTACGCACAGGGCCTGCGCTCCAGAAGACACCATCGCCAGATATGAGCACCTGTTGCCCCGGTTCGGCATCACGCGGCTTGCCAACATCACTGGGCTGGATCGCTTGGGCGTACCTGTCTACTGCGGCATCCGCCCCAACTCGCGCGGCCTCGCAGTCTCGCAGGGCAAAGGGCTGACCAAGGCTGCGGCCAAGGCGTCGGCGATGATGGAGGCGATCGAGTCGTGGCATGCTGAGCATGCCGAAGCCCCCGTCCTTTACGAATCCGTTGCTAGGATGAAGGAGACGGGGTATGCGGTCTGCGACATCCGTGGATTGCCGCGGTGCCGCGGGGCTATAGTGCGGGAGGATGTGCCCCTTTTGCTTGTGGAGGGCTACGACATCCTCTCCGATGAGCCGTGCTGGGTCCCTTGGGAGGTTGCTAGCACGAACTTCGTTCAGCCGCCAAACCATGTCCAGACATTCTTCATGAGCTCGAACGGCTTGGCATCCGGCAATCACCTGCTCGAAGCCATCACGCATGGGTTGTGCGAAGTCATCGAACGGGATGCGCTCAGCCTCTGGCACATCCAGCGGCAGACCCGGCGGGTACTGACCGGCAGCGATGGCGGCGGGCGGCTGGACGAAACAGCGCTTGAGGACCCCGCGCTTCGAGAGTTGCTGGACGACCACTTAGCGGCGCACGGTGTGCAGGCGATGCTGTGGGACATCACGTCCGATGCGGGTATTCCCACCTTCGCCGCGACCATCTTTGATGCCGTGGCGCAGCACATGCGGCGCCCGCTCGGCATGTTCTCCGGCTACGGTTGCCACCTTTCGCCGACCATCGCGCTGCTGCGAGCCCTCACCGAGGCGATCCAAAGCCGGCTCGGCATGATCGCTGGCAGCCGGGATGACCTACTGCCCGCCGAGTACGAAAACTGCCGTCGCATCGACGACCTGACTGCCATGGCTGCCGCACGGACCGCGGACACAGGTACGCCGCCAGTGCTCGATGATGTTGCAGCCACCACCTTTGAAGGCGACGTGGACCGTTTGCTGCAGGCGGTTCGGAGCTTGGGGCTGGAGCGTGTCGTGGTCGTGGATTTCAGCCGTGAAGACATCGGCATCCCGGTGGTCAGGGTCGTCGTGCCCGGTCTCGAGGGGATCGCCTTAGAGCGGAACTGTGCGCTTGGGCGGCGCGCTGCCGCGGCATCGAACCGCATCCGGCGGGAACTGGCGGCGCCATGAAAAGACATGTGTTTCTCGGGCCATCAATGCCGCTTGGTGCGGCACAGGGGCTGCTGCCCGACGCCGCCTTCCATCCGCCGGCGGCGATGGGTGACATCTACCGGATCGCGTCAGAGCCGGATTGCAGACTCATCGCCTTGATAGACGGGGTGTTTGGCCAAGTCCCGGCGGTGTGGCACAAGGAGATCCTCTTCGCACTTGAACGAGGCATTCGGGTCTTGGGCGCGGCCAGCATGGGTGCGCTGCGGGCGTGCGAACTGCATGCGTTCGGCATGGAAGGCGTGGGATGCGTGTTCGAGTGGTTCGCATCCGGCACGCTTGAAGACGACGATGAAGTGGCGCTGGCACACGGTCCGGCGACGCTGGGATATCCCGCATTGTCCGTTCCCATGGTTAACGTGCGTCGGACGCTGCAAAACGCCACCATCGATGGCCTGATCAGCCCGCAAGTCGCCAAGCTTGTCGCCGAGGCTGCCAAGGCCATCCACTTCATCGACCGTAGCTGGATGCAGGTCGGCGAAGCGGCCGTCGCCGCTGGCGTCGAAAGCCGAGTGGTTGATCGCCTGCTAGCGGTGGCCCACGAACGCCGCCACGACGTCAAGCGGGACGATGCTGTGGCCTTGCTGCGCAAGGTCGCTGCTCAGCGGGAGAGCGGGCCACGCGCCGGGGTGCGAGTTGCGCTTGAGCGAACCGTGTTCTGGCATCGTCTCGTTTCCGCCGCCTCGGGCGGGTGCGCCGAGGAGGGCGACGATGCCGTCGGTGCGAACGAACTGCGACGACACGCGATGCTGGCCTGCCCGGACGGACCGGCATTGATGGACCGAGCCCAGCTCGCTGTGCTGGCGGCGCGCGAATCGACGCGGCGAGGTGCAGCGCCCACGACCGAGGCCTTGCAGGCAGCGGTTGACGAGTATCGCCGTGATCAGGGGCTGCTAAGCAAGACGTCCCTCGACGGGTGGCTTGAGCGCCGCGAACTGACGCGAAATGACTTCGCTGGCATCGCTTGGCGAGCTAAGGTCATCCGGGAAACGGTAGATGGTGAAGACGGTGCGCTGGACGAGGCGTTCAAGGTTGAGCTGCAGAGAACGGGCCGGTTTGGGGCGTTGCGTCGCCAGGCATTGGAGAAGCGCCGGTTCCTGCTGTCGCGCAGCATCGGTGCTCCGACGTTGGCGGACTGCGGGCTTGACGAGCGGGAGTTTCACCGCTGGTGCCGAGGTCGGTTGGGGCTCGGCGACGGGCAGCCTTTGGACCGTTGCGCTCCCGTGCTCGGCTTCCGTTCTCCGGGCGAGCTCCTGACCGAAGCGTTGTCGCAGTACCTCTGGGAGATGGGTGGGCGGCATGCCTCCGAGCTTGAGGAAGGCGGGTGAGTGGTTCGCGTGGCGCGACAGGGAGCGCTGGCTCTCGGCGCTGTTTCTCGTGGGGCTGCTGTTCGATCCGATCATGGCGGCGCGGGCGCCGGAGTACTGGGGCTACGCGGCGGCGCTCGCGCTTGCCTACCTGCCGGTCCACTTCGTGAAGGCGCGGGACGCGGATCGGGCGTCCGCCGGCGTGGCGGCGTTCGCGGTCGCGAGCGCGCTGGGCGCGCTCAGCACGGCCTTCGACATCAACCGCGGCGGCGCGGTGTTCTACATCTACGCGGCCAGCGCGGCGGACAGCGCCCGAGGCGCCGGGGCGTGGCTGATGATCGGCGCAGCGCTGCTGCTTGCGGCCGGCACTTCGTTCGGGCTGGACTTCGCGCCGGAGACGCGTCTCGCGTGGCTGACGCCGGTCCTGCTCCTGATCCTCTTCGTCGGCGCCATGCGCATCCTTGACGCGGAGCGTCGGCGCGGCAACGCGCACCTGCAGATGGCGCACTGGGAGGTGGAGCGGCTGGCGGCGGTGGCGGAGCGGGAGCGGATCGGGCGGGACCTGCACGACCTGCTCGGCCACACGCTGTCGATGGTGACGCTCAAGAGCGAGCTGGCCTCGAAGCTGGTGGCCGCCGATCCGGTTCGGGCCGCGCGGGAGATCAGGGAGGTGGAGGGCATCTCGCGCAAGGCGCTCGGGGAGGTGCGGCAGGCGGTGCGCGGCTACCTGGACGCCGGGCTGGCCGGCGAGCTGGCGACGGCGCGGCTGGCGCTGACGTCGGCGGGGATCGAGCACCGCATCGACGCGCGGGGCCTGGACGGGCTGCCGCGGGCGCCGGAGACGGTGGTGGCGCTGGCGCTGCGCGAGGCGGTGACCAACATCGTCCGCCACGCCCGGGCGACGCGGGTGCGCGGCAGCGTCCGCGCGGACGGCGGCGAGGTGGTGCTGTCGCTGTGGGACGACGGCGCGGGCGGCATCGTCCGGGAGGGCAACGGGCTGCGCGGCATCCGCGAGCGGGTGGCGGCGCTGGGCGGCGCGTTCGCCTACGAGAGCGGCGGCGGCACGACGCTCACCGTGCGCGTGCCGCGGGCGCCGCCGGGCGGGGAAGGCGCCCCGGCGGAGGCGGGCTGAGGTGGCGGGGCGCATCCGGGCGGTGATCGCCGAGGACCAGCGGCTGGTGCTCGGCGCGCTGTCGGCGCTGCTGCAGCTCGACGGCAGCTTCGAGGTGGTCGGCGAGGCGGCGGACGGGGAGGCCGCGCTGGGCATGGTGCGGGAGCTGCGCCCGGACCTGCTGGTGGCGGACATCGAGATGCCGGGGCTGACGGGGATCGAGCTGGCGCACAGGGTCGCGGCGCGGCGCCTGCCGACGCGGGTGGTGATGGTGACGACGTTCGCCCGGCCCGGCTACGTGCGGCGGGCCCTCGACGCCGGCGCGTCGGGCTACCTGCTCAAGGACGCGCCGGCGGCGGAGCTCGCCGACGCGCTACGCGAGGTCCACGGCGGCGGCCGCGTCATCGACCCGGAGCTGCTGCTCGAAGCCTGGATGGGCGACGACCCGCTCACGGACCGCCAGCGCCAGGTGCTGCGCGAGGCGGGCGAGGGGCAGAGCGCCGCCGAGATCGCCAGGCGCTACCACATCGCCGTCGGCACCGTGCGCAACTACCTCTCCGCCGCCATCGGCAGGCTTGGCGCCGCCAACCGCATCGACGCCGCGCGCATCGCCCGCGACAAGGGCTGGCTGTAGGGCGCATGCGTCCGGCGCCACTCGTCGCTGAGGTACGTGACCCATTCCGCGAACCCGGTTCGAGATCGTGCCGCGTGGACACCGGCTCGTGGTGCGCCGAGTGCCGATGTACGAACGGGTCAGACTAGCCGCTAACCGAAGCGGCGGGCCGCTGCGACGACTTGCCGGCGAAGAGCTGCATGTGCCAGCGGGAGATCCAGCACCGGCGTCTTCTCGATGTGCGCCTCGGCGCGTTCGTAGAACGCGTAGGCGGGCTGGTTTCCATCCATTGATGAGGCGTAGAAGATGCTGCTGACTTCGGGAAACTCAGCGTGGATTCGGCGCGACCACTGACGCGCCGCCGCCCGGCCTCCGGAGTTGATCGCCATTGATGCGCCTGCCCGCGTGGGCCAAGAGCCAGTGACGTCGAGTAGCGGGATGGCGCTAGCGAATGCGAATGCTGCAAGGTGCGGATCGCTCGTCCAACGGTCCACCACCCTGGTGCTCTGGAACATCTCCGCGAGGCAGGTCGGGTAGCTCTCGGCGGCGTACAGGATCGCTTGGGCCGGCGATATGCCGGGTGGCGGCGGGTGATGATCGAAACGACTGGACGTCGGCCCATAGCTCCGGAAGGCGTTCCAAGTCGTGCCGTAGGGCTCTCGGAAGTACAGCCGCCAGACGATCTGTCCGGCGGGCAAGGTGAACACATCGCCAAGCGGCGGGGCTAGCGCCCCCGTTGGGGGGGGTGTACGACAAATCTCTGGTAGACGACCTCCACGCGCGTTCACGCGGCGAGGCGCAGGCGTTCCTCCCAGTAGTCGTCGAACCAGCCGCTGAGCCGCGCGCAGCGCACCCAGATGACGGGGTTCGCGCCGGCCACGGTCCAGCGCATGCCGGTGCATTTCAGGCGCCGCCCGACGACCGTCTTGCAGGCCGCCTCGACGCGCCCCGAGCCGATGGGCAGCCCGCGCGCGAGGTACTCGTCGTAGCGCATCCGCCCGCGCCGCTCGGCGATGTACCGGGCCGCCCTGGCGCTCTCCTCGCCGCCGGCCCGGCGCAGCGCCGCCAGCGTCCTGTCGATGTCGCCGGTCTTGAGCCACCGGCACAGCCTCGTCGCCCAGCGTTTCGCGAGGTCGGTGCCGGGGCCGTAGCGGGCGTTCGCCGCCGCCCACGCGTACTCCGCCGCGTGGAAGCAGTCGACGATCGGCACCGCGTTCGGGAACCACTCCTCGAACAGCCGCCGCAGCCACTCGGCGCCGTCGCCGATGCAGACGCCGACGTCCTCCGGCCCGTAGCCCGCCGCCGCCAGCTCGCGCAGCAGGCGCCGCGCAACGGGCGAGTCGCCGCCGGCGTCGTCCTCCGCGCTCTCGATGGCGGCGAAGTACCGCACCGAGCCGTCCACGGTGCGGCGCCCGCCCTCGCCGTCCGGCTCCAGCAGCCACAAGGCGCCCACCTTCGCCTCCCGGGTGCGCGCCGCGCCGTCCTTCCCGGAGCGCCCGGCGGTCTCCGACGGCCGCGCCGGCACCCCCGTCCCGTCCACCGCCAGGCACAGGATCTCCCCTTCCTTCAAGGGCTTGCGCGTCGGAACCTTCCCGCCGCCAGAGGCCACCGACAGCGCGCCCGACAGCGCCGCCTCCCGCCGCGCCTCCGCGTCCGCGCCCACCGCCCGCGTCGTCCGCTCGATGCGCTTCGCGCCGAAGTTCAGCCCCGCCAGCTCGACCAGCAGCCGGTCCGCCTCCGCGTAGCAGCACGACGACCCCGCCAGGCTCGCCATGCGCCGCGCCGCAGGCGTCATCGAGCCCGCGATGTCCAGCGCCGCCTCGCGCTGCCGCACCGTCTTCCCGCAGCAGGCGTGCCGCGCCATCGGCAGCCGCACCGGCCCCAGCGCCGTCTCCACCAGAGGCCTCTCCCGGTCCGACAGCCGCATCCGCTCCCCGCACTTCGGGCACGACGGCGCGACGCCGTCCGACCGGTCCGCCCGGTACGCCGCCTCCAGCCCCAGCCGCGCCGCCGACAGCGCCGCCCGCCGGACGCGCAGATCCAGCAGCGCCGGATGCGACTCCGGCGCCTCCCCCGCCGCCGACGCGGCCAGCTCCGCCGCCGCGTACCTCCCCATCGCCGTCGCCAGCTCCTCCTTCGCCTCGTCCAACTCGCGCTTGCGTTCCATGCGCTCGTCGGCGACAGTCCCTATCGCCATCGCGGGCTCCTCCGTTCCTGGGTTGTGTCGCAAACCCCAAGAATAGAGCGTCCGCGATGGCCCCACTCCGCATCCACAGCCAACGCCGGCCGTTAGTGGTCACTTACCAGAGAATTGTCGTACACCCCGTTGGGGGTGGGCTCAGCCTCTCGGCCATGCCAAGAGATCACGACTCGCGCATTACATGCCGGGCCAGTTCCTTGACGGGTGCAACCGGAAGATCGCTCATCAGCCAAGTCCGTGGAGAGACCGGATCGTAGGCAGTCGCCTCGCAGCTCAAGTCCGGGTTGGGCTCGCTGAACCAGTGCAGCACGCCTATAGGATGGACGTTGGGGATCAGTTCGGGAAGTACGTCGTCAAGATGTGGGACGAACTTGCCCGCCTCGGCGAACTGGAAGACGGGATTCCTGCCGCGGACGGCTAGGAGGCTGCGTTGCTTGATCCGGTCAAGGATCTGATTCTTGCCCTGACCCGTCCGCCTAGCCGCCTCGTCGACCGTGATCGCTGTTGCGTTCATGGCGGCCAGTTCGAGCGCCGCCCGCACGAAGGGATCCACGAACGAATGCCCGAAACCGCTTTCCAGCAGCTCTGTTACCTCAGCTACGCTATCGCTGCTTCCGTACTCCGCCCACGCTCCGACTTGCATCCAGCCGACTACGCCCATAGCGCCCAAGGTGGAGCGCGACGCCGCCAATGGGCCGGGTGCCGCCGTTCAGCCAACGTCGTGCCGCGACGCCCAAGGGCTTTCTGTTGGCGAGCCGCCGTCGGAAGGGATCCTGACCGCAGGGCGCGACGCCCTCCAAGCGAGCTAGTGTCGTTCGCCAAACGGGCGGCCGGGGATGACGGTGCGCTGCAAGAGGCGTCGGAGCTTGAGGAAGGCGGGTGAGTGGTTCGCGTGGCGCGACAGGGAGCGCTGGCTCTCGGCGCTGTTTCTCGTGGGGCTGCTGTTCGATCCGATCATGGCGGCGCGGGCGCCGGAGTACTGGGGCTACGCGGCGGCGCTCGCGCTTGCCTACCTGCCGGTCCACTTCGTGAAGGCGCGGGACGCGGATCGGGCGTCCGCCGGCGTGGCGGCGTTCGCGGTCGCGAGCGCGCTGGGCGCGCTCAGCACGGCCTTCGACATCAACCGCGGCGGCGCGGTGTTCTACATCTACGCGGCCAGCGCGGCGGACAGCGCCCGAGGCGCCGGGGCGTGGCTGATGATCGGCGCAGCGCTGCTGCTTGCGGCCGGCACTTCGTTCGGGCTGGACTTCGCGCCGGAGACGCGTCTCGCGTGGCTGACGCCGGTCCTGCTCCTGATCCTCTTCGTCGGCGCCATGCGCATCCTTGACGCGGAGCGTCGGCGCGGCAACGCGCACCTGCAGATGGCGCACTGGGAGGTGGAGCGGCTGGCGGCGGTGGCGGAGCGGGAGCGGATCGGGCGGGACCTGCACGACCTGCTCGGCCACACGCTGTCGATGGTGACGCTCAAGAGCGAGCTGGCCTCGAAGCTGGTGGCCGCCGATCCGGTTCGGGCCGCGCGGGAGATCAGGGAGGTGGAGGGCATCTCGCGCAAGGCGCTCGGGGAGGTGCGGCAGGCGGTGCGCGGCTACCTGGACGCCGGGCTGGCCGGCGAGCTGGCGACGGCGCGGCTGGCGCTGACGTCGGCGGGGATCGAGCACCGCATCGACGCGCGGGGCCTGGACGGGCTGCCGCGGGCGCCGGAGACGGTGGTGGCGCTGGCGCTGCGCGAGGCGGTGACCAACATCGTCCGCCACGCCCGGGCGACGCGGGTGCGCGGCAGCGTCCGCGCGGACGGCGGCGAGGTGGTGCTGTCGCTGTGGGACGACGGCGCGGGCGGCATCGTCCGGGAGGGCAACGGGCTGCGCGGCATCCGCGAGCGGGTGGCGGCGCTGGGCGGCGCGTTCGCCTACGAGAGCGGCGGCGGCACGACGCTCACCGTGCGCGTGCCGCGGGCGCCGCCGGGCGGGGAAGGCGCCCCGGCGGAGGCGGGCTGAGATGGCGCGCAGGGTGCCCCTTAAGTCGTCAGCCAGCCGAATTGCTGCGGCTTCCTTCCCGCCCTCGGGTTCAGCGGCACGTTGATGAGCGTCGGGCCGTCGAAGGCCATCGCTTCATCCAGCGCGGCGCGGAGGTCCTTCGGGTCCTCCACGTAGAAGCCCTTGCCGCCGAGGGCTTCCAGCATGCCCTCGTAGTGGGCGCCGTAGGTGAGGTTGCCGGGGGGCAGGGTCTGGCCTTCCTTCAGCGGATGCACGCCGCCGCCGGTGCCGCCGTTGTTCAGGACGATGAGCTTCACCGGGAGGTTGTAGCGCACCATCGTTTCCAGCTCCATGCCCGTGAAGCCGAAGGCGCTGTCGCCCTGCACCGAGACGATGGGCTTGTCCGGATTGGTCACCGCCGCGGCGACCGCGAAGCCGAGGCCGACGCCCACGGTGCCGTAGGTGCCGGCGTCCAGGCGGTGGCGGGCGGCGCGGTTCGGCATTTGGGTGCGGCCGATGTCCATGGTGCTGGCGCCCTCGCCGCTACACATGAAGAGGACCTATCGATCCAACACCGGCACTCCGGGTCCACGCGAGCTCGGAAACTGCCATCCCATGCTCGTCACCAAGTCGATAACCGCACATGCGAGTTCGACTACATGCTGACGGACCTGATCGAGATACGCACAGTCAATGGCCGTCTCGAAAACGCCGCCCTTGCGTTCAACGAAGAGGGGCTTTGACGCCCCGGTTTCGTCCGGGGGACGCCACGATCCATGGCACAGCACATTCCGTACTCTCGATGCCTCTCTAAGGAGGCCCAGTAAGTCCTCTAGGTCCTCAAGCCCTGCAGCCCCCGTGGCTGAGTACCCCACGACCACTTGCTCCAGTTGTCCGACTAGGCCTGCCAGCGGGTCCGTGAGCGCTCGTTCCAGCCCACGGGGTTCGCGAAGCCATGCTTCAAACGCCTCGTCAGACGTCTCGTGTCTCCGAGCGGAGAACGCGAAGATGGCCTTACCAAGGACCTCTTCCAAGAACCCAAACGTCGCGACCGTGCGACCAAGCCGCTCCCAGAACGCCGGTTCATGCCTGTGAGTCGGAAAGTTCGTTGGCAAAGCACCCACGTCCACCGCTACCATCAACCACCTCCCGTCCTACGGAGTCCAGAGTCAACCGATGCCCGTGTTCGACGCTGCGACACGCCGAGACGGAGACCCCTCAAGGAACGTCAGTCTCTTCAGTCTCCACCCGCCGCGGTGTCGCGTCGCATTTCGACACCACCCAGTCATGTGCGCTGGAAACTCCCCAGAGTGCCAAGTCAAAGTCGCGCCGACTTGCGCCACCGGATACTCGAATCCTCGCATCAGCCCCCCAACCGAAGCTGCGGTCCGCCTGCTCCTCTGCACGCAAGGCGGCGACCATCTGCTCGCTGCTTCGGTGGTCCTCTCGGACGTAGCACAGCAGTGAGTCACACCACGCTTCTGTCGCGACCGGCGGGGGTCCGTCAATCCGTGCATAGATCTTGCAAGTCTCCGTGGGACGCGTCGGTTGTGACCTTGCCAAAATACCGGCGACACACTCGTCTGTCATATGGGCGACTGTGACCGTGCTGCTACAGCCAATGATGACCCTGTTGTCGTCGACATCTGTCCGCGCTGCCGGGCTCGCCCGCAACACCTTCTCGTGGAACTCGTCGTATACATAATAACCTGTAGACCAAACGCCGTAGGTGGGGCCCGGTACATACACTCGGCCTTCCGATCTTCGTAGTCGGCGGCATGTGTCATCTATCCACGACAGCGCAAGTGACGTGTACTGACCGACCGGCGCGACAAACGTGAACGCGGTACCGTCATGTCGAGAGACGGCTATCTCGGGTGGTGCAACCTCAGTCTGGCCCGATTCGGTATACCTAACGTGGGTGCGAAGAAGCTCGAGTATTTGAGCCCACCTGTCAATTTGGCTGACATCGACAACCGATCCGTCACACACGCCGCCGGAACGGACGACGCGTTCTTCTCCCCTGCGCGTCACGGCTCTACCTTCAACGATGCAAGATTGGCTGTCTCCTTCGCGCTCTCCCGGCGACAAATCCATCCGCATCCCAAAGCGGGCGTACTCGGCCTGATCTCCTGGCCCGGTATCCGCGACGTTGCTCGCCGGCAGCGGCACTGCCACGCCGGATGCAGGGCGGCGGCGTACGCGGGAGAGACCCCAGGCACCACCCGTCCACCTCGGCCCACTCGCCTTGTGCAACGCCTCCGCCACCCATTCGCCATCCTTGGCCCAACGGCGCGGCACCCGCTCGAATCCATTGACGACTGCGACTGGCCACGTCTCTGCACTCGAGGGCTGCGCGCGCCTGGCCCGCGGCCCGCATGGCCGGATCGACCATCGGGAGGCGCCGCGTCCGGCGGTCGTCCGGGATCGCACCGAGGTGCGCCGCCGGCAAGTACCGGGCAACCTCGGCGCACAGAGCCCTCAGCCGGGGAGCGCGAGGGGGAACCCCTCGCAAGCAAGGAGCCCTCAGCCGGGGAGCGCGAGGGGGAACCCCTCGCAAGCAAGGAGCCCTCAGCCGGGGAGCGCGAGGGGGAACCCCTCGCGAGAAAGGAGTCCCCTGCCCGACTGCGCCGGGCTCCGTACCGTTGGCAGAATGTACTTCGCGCACCTGCTGACCACGCTGTCAAGTTCCGGCGGAGCGTAGCAGAGGAGCAGCTGCCGCCTGGGCCGATGTTGACGCCGCGCCCGCTGGCCATGCACAGTGCGCGACGTACGAACGCCACCGAGCGGCAGGAGGAGCCGATGCGGCGCTATGCGAATTCCCCCATCCCCGAGGAAGCTCGGGCCGGCTACTCGCGGGCCTTGGTGGATGGCGACTGGGTGTTCGTATCCGGCACCGGGGGCCTCGATGGCGCCAGCGGCGAGTATCCGGAAGATGCCGCCGAGCAGGCGCGCCATGCGCTAGTCAATGTCGCTTGGTCGCTCGGCCAAGTGGGTGCGCGACTGGCAGACATGGTGCGGGTGGTGACCTACGCGGCGGACCGCGAGACGGTCCAAGCCGCCATGCCGGTATTCGCGGAGTTCTTCCGCGACATCCGGCCGGTCAACACCACCGTGCTGTGCGAGCAGGTCGATCCGCGCATCAAGATCCAGGTGGAGGTCACGGCGCGGCGCTGAAACCGGCCGATGAGCGCTGCAACGAAATCCCACCCCCGGCCTGCGCCGCACGGCGGCATCGACACCATCGCGCCGCGCCTGCACATCGTGCGCGGGAGCTTTCGCATGAACCCCATCGTCAGGATCAGCCGTAACGTGGCGGTGCTGCAAGACGACGACGGACTGACGCTGGTCAACCCCATCCGCTTGGATGCCGCGGGGGAGCAAGCTCTCGAAGCGCTCGGCCCGGTGCGACGGCTGGTACGGCTGGGCGCCATGCACGGCATCGACGATGCCTACTGCAAGGAGCGCTTCGGCGCCGAGTTCTGGTGCCAGCCGGGTGGCACGACGTACCCGGAGCCGACCGCCGATGCCTTGCTCGAAGAGGGCGCAGCGCTGCCGTTGGCGGACGCCGAGCTGTTCTGCTTCCGCGGTACGCGGCAGCCGGAGGCGGCGCTCTTGGTGCGCGGTGCGCCGAACGTGCTGCTGACCTGCGACGCCATTCAGCACTACGGCGACTACTCGTTCAACAACGCCATGGCGCGGCTGGCGATGCCCTTCATCGGCTTCCCCAAGACCATGCTGGTCGGGCCGATCTGGCTGAAGGCCATGACGCCGCCGGGCACCTCGCTGCGCAGCGAGTTCGAGCGGCTGCTCGAGTGGGATTTCGATGCCTTGGCGAGCGCCCACGGCACATTCTTGGCGAGCGGGGCGAAGGACGCCGCGCGGCGAGCGGTGGAGCGGGCCTTCGGGAGCTGAACCCTTCGCCTGCCGACCATGCTGCTTGCACAGTTCTGTACGATAGCGCGGCATGGCGGGAGAGCCTTGGAGTCGGCAGGAGGTCGAGGCGGTCGTGGGCGACTACCTCGAGATGCTGGCTCTCGAACTGCGCGGCGAGTCGTTCAACAAGGCGGCACGCAATCGAGCGTTGCGCGGGGTTCTGACCCGGCGTTCTAGGACTTCCGTCGAGTTCAAGCACCGAAACATAAGCGCCGCGCTGCTTGATCTGGGCTTCCCTTACGTCGACGGCTACCTACCGGCGGACAACGCGCAGGAACTACTGCGGGAAGTGGTCCGCGAGCAGTTGCCCAGCATCGAGCGGCTCGTCGAAAGGTCTGTTGCCGCTCCTCAGAACGAGGTTTCGGTACCCGATGTCCTCGACATCCTTGTTGAGCCGCCGACGGTCACGGCTTCAGAGCTCGGCGAGACGCGGGCCGATTACGAACTACCGGCCGAGCTGCCGGGCGCAACCAACTACCTGCTCCGTGAGGCGCTCAATCGCTCGCTTGGCGTGGCCGGCGAGTTGCTGGTCCTGCGCTACGAACGCGAACGGCTCATCGCGGCGGGCAAGGATGGTCTCGCAACGGACGTGGAGCACGTCGCCGTGACCCGGGGCGACCGCGCTGGCTACGACATACGCTCGCACGAGACCAGCGGCAAGGACCGCTTCATCGAAGTGAAGACCACCCGTTACGGCAGGCGGACACCGTTCTACATCAGCGATGGCGAGTTGCGGTTCTGCGAGCAGCACGCAAGCGCGTACCAGCTTTACCGGCTGTTCAAGTTCAGCGAGTCTCCGCAGCTATTCACCCTGCGTGGCGAGATAGAACAGCATGTGAGCCTCTACCCCAAGAACTACCTAGCGAGGCTACGCCTCAGACCGACGAAGCATGTGTTGTGCTCTCCCGGCGGTTGAGACGGACCCCGGCCGCTGCTCCGCTCCGCGGCGCGAAGCCGCCTCGTTGATCGCGCCAGGCGATGGTGGCCGTATAGTGGCCGTCGGGGAGCCCATCGACCGGAGTCCGAGCGATGAAAGTAGCACGAAGCGCCGCCGAGGTGCTGGCGGAGCATGCGACGCTGGAACTGGAGTGCATCGACCGGATGTACCTGAACGTGTACGTGCCAGTGCTGCAGGAGGGCGCGGGCACGGCGTGGTTCTTCCGCAAGGTGCGCGGCAACCCGGTGCCGTCGTCGGCGCTGATGGCGCCGATGACGAACCGGTTCGTGGCGGCCATGAAGCGCTTCGCCGCCGACGGCGGCATCGATGTCGCGCGCTTCGCGCGGCACGAGCGCAAGGACGACCGGACGAAGGAGTACCTGCGGCGCTCCGGCGGCGGCGAGGGCGTGCTCTACGTCGGCGTCGCGCAGGAGAAGGCGCGGGTGCTGCGCACGGAGCGGCGCGAGGATCCGGCGCGCGGGCCGTACCCGTGGCTGGTCTCGTCCACGGCGATGGTCAACCACTACTACGTGTACGCGGTGGACGACGACTTCGGGCCGTTCTTCCTCAAGTTCTGCTCGTACTTCCCGTACAACGCGAAGCTGTGCGTCAACGGCCACGAGTACCTCAAGCGGCAGCTCGCCAAGCGCGGCGTCGCCTTCGAGGCGCTGGACAACGGCATCGCGAGCTGCGCCGACCCGGCGCTGATGCAGCGGCTCGCCGACGGGCTGGACGCTGCGGAGATCGACGCCCTGCTGCGCAAGTGGCTGGCGCGGCTGCCGCACCCGTTCACGGCCGCCGACCGGGCGGCGGGCATCCGCTACGACATCTCCATGCTGCAGGTCGAGTTCGCCCTGACGCAGGTCTTCGACCGCCCCGTCCAGGGGCGCGTCTTCTTCGAGGAGGTCATCCGCGAGAACCTCGACCTCGGCCGCCCCGACCGCGTGCAGTTGATCTTCGACCGGCGCGTCACCCGACGCACCCCCTCGCGGTTCCGAACCCGCGTCATCACCGAGGGCGTCGCGCCCTCGCTGCACGTCGACTACAAGCACTCGCGGATCGAAGCAGGCGCGCCGCGAGCGGCGCGTTCACAAGGAAGGGCGCGCCCTGCGCACCGAGACGGTGGTCAACGACACCAACGACTTCGATGTCCGCAAGCGGCTGAAGAACCTAGAGGCCCTCAGGGCCGTCGGCTTCGCCGCCAATCGACGCCTGCTGCGCGTCCAGCAAGTCGGCCGCGACTGCGCCATCGGAGCCGAACGGTTCGAGGACCTCCACCGGCCGCGCCTCGTCGACGGCCAGCGCGCCTCGGCGCTGCGCTTCGGCGACCCCCGGGCGCAGGCCCTGTTCGCAGCGCTGCTGGCCTTCCGCGCGCTGCCCGACGGCTTCGCCAACCGCGACCTGCGCGACACCGTGGCGCCGCTGCTCGGCCAGTCCGCCGACGACTGCCACCGCGGCCGCGCCACCTACGACCTGCGACGCCTGCGCCTGCGCGGACTGATCGAGCGCATCCCGCGCACCCGCCGCTACCGCGTCACCGACGACGGCCTGCGCATCGCGATGCGCTGCCACCGGACGCACGCCCGCGTGCTGCGGCCCGCGCTCTCCGTCGTCTTCGACGCGTCCGCCGCGAATGCCCGCATCAACCGCGCCATCGGCGTCTTCGACGACCAGATCGCGCACCTGTGGGAGGGCCAGGCACTCGCCGCTTGAAACTTGACTCAACTGCAAACCTTGAGCTTGCTCAAGGCATCTAGCCCGGTTCTAGCCGCGCTATGCTCCCGTTAGGCCACGCACGGCAGGGGGCACGACATGGCAAGCGATGAGATCACCCGGCGGGACTTCGTGGGCGATGCGCTCAAGGGCGGCGCGGCGCTGGCGCTGGCACCGTTGGCGGCGCAGAGCGCGAGCGCCGCTGAGACGGGCCTGCCGATGCGCGCCCTGGGCAGGACCGGGGCGGAAGTGTCGGTGCTCTGCCTCGGCGGCTGGCATATCGGCTATGCGGCCTCGCAGGACGAAGCCGAAGCCATCCGCATCATGCATGCGGCCATCGACGAGGGTCTGACGTTCTTCGACAACGCTTGGGACTACCACGACGGCGGCAGCGAGATCGTCATGGGCAAGGCGCTCGAAAGCAGCGCCCGGCGCGACAAGGTGTTCCTCATGACGAAGGGCTGCGATCGCGACTACCAAGGCGCCATGCGCTGCATCGACGACAGTCTGCGGCGGCTCAAGACGGACTATCTGGACCTCTGGCAGTTCCACGAGATCGTCTACGACAACGACCCGGACTGGGTGTTCGAACAGGGCGGCATCCGCGCCGCCATCAAGGCGAAGGAGGCGGGCAAGATTCGCCACATCGGCTTCACTGGCCATCGCGACCCGCGCATCCACCAGACGATGATGGACAAGCCCTTCGCCTGGGAAACGGTGCAGATGCCCATCAACATGATGGACGCGCACTTCCGCAGCTTCCTCGGCGACATCGTGCCGCAGTGCGTCGCGCGGGGCGCCGGCGTCATCGGCATGAAGACCCTCGGCGGCGGCGTCATCACCGGCCAGGCCGGCATCGACGCCGCCACCTGCATACGCTACGCGCTGAGCCAGCCGGTCTCCTCCATCGTCGTCGGCCTCACCTCGATGGCAGAGCTGCGCGAGAACGTCGCCACGGCGCGCGCCTTCGCGCCCATGCCGGAGGCGGAGCAGGCGTCACTGCTGGCCAGCGTCAAGCATGTGGCCGGCGACGGCCGCTACGAGCTGTACAAGACCACGCAGCGCATGGACGGCCCGTACCATGTGAAGCAGCACGGCTTCGAGGTCGGGTAGCGGTAGCCTCGCGCTTTCGCGCTGGCACGCCCGCGTGAGGACGCCTATTCGAGGAGGATCTCGCGCAGCTGGGCGACCGTCCGCTCGGTGACGCCGTGCGGGGCGAGCAGTTCGGCGACTGACCCGAACTCCGTGCGCACGCCGGCAAGGAAGCCGAGAACGCGGTCCGCTGGGGTCGCCATGCGGGCGCGCATCGCCTCCAATGATCCCTCGGGCCGACGGCCGATCTCGCTGAGGTACGCGATCAGGCCGTCGATGCCGGCGTTGCTGCGCTCGTATTCCGCGCCGATGGTCTCGTCGTCGATGCCGATGAGGTCCATCGCCATGGCGATCAGGATGCCGGTGCGGTCCTTGCCCGCCGTGCAGTTGACCAGCACGGGATAGCGGGCCGGATCGGCGAGCAGTTCGATGGCCCGGGCGAAGCGCTCGGCGGCGCCTGCCCGCAGGTAGTCCAGATAGCGCTCGGAGGAGATGCCCGTGCCGCGCTGAGCGTTGAGTTCGGCGATGAACTCGGCCATCGACACGTCCGGGCGGAAGATCGAGTGCGGGATCAGCGTCGCCGGCGGCTGCCCGAAGCTCGCCGCCGTGGCGCCCGCTGCCTCGTCCGGATGGCGCAGATCCAAGACGGTACGCACATGCTCGGCAAACCACTCGCGGTCCTTGGCGCTCATCCGCTCCCAGGCGCCGGAGCGGTAGAGCCGGCCGCGGCGCATCCTTCGGCCGTCGGCGGCGGCATAGCCCTCCACGGCTCGCAGGTTGTGCAGTCCGTCCATAGGGATGAGAAAGCTCGGCGGCGCGGATTGCGTCATGCGTATCGATCCAGACTGCTCGTAACTCGTTGATTTGATTCTACCAGCGCCTCGCGGCGGCGCTCCTCAAATCAACCCAAATTGGCCGTTGACATGCGCCGCGGGCGTCTGCATAGTTGCGCGTCCTTTTCATCGGCGTCCCGGAGGGGTTCCCGAGCGGCCAAAGGGATCAGACTGTAAATCTGACGGCTCAGCCTTCGTAGGTTCGAATCCTACCCCCTCCACCAAAGGCGGGCGGGATGCGGGCGACGGAGGCGCTTACGTGCGAGGAACCGGGTTGGGCGCGGGTCCATTGCGGGTCCGTGCGGGTATTGTTCAGTGGTAGAACCTCAGCCTTCCAAGCTGATGGCGCGGGTTCGATTCCCGCTACCCGCTCCAGCCGTCGGGCATGTCGCCTAGGGTCGCCAGTTAAGAAAACCGCACGCTCACATAGCTCAGTCGGTAGAGCGCATCCTTGGTAAGGATGAGGCCATCGGTTCAAGTCCGATTGTGAGCACCAGTTCCCGGCGCCGCTTGAGGCGGCGGATGGCAGGCGGGCCAGCACAAGGCCAGCACAAGAGGAGACGGCAAGCAAATGGCCAAGCAAAAGTTCGAGCGCACCAAGCCGCACATCAACGTCGGCACCATCGGCCACGTGGACCACGGCAAGACCACGCTGACCGCGGCGATGACCAAGGTCTGCGCGGCCCGCCAGGGCGGCGAGATCAAGGAGTTCGACGAGATCGACAACGCCCCGGAGGAGCGCGAGCGCGGCATCACGATCGCCACCACCCACGTGGAGTACGAGAGCGCCAACCGCCACTACGCCCACGTGGACTGCCCCGGCCACGCCGACTACGTGAAGAACATGATCACCGGCGCGGCGCAGATGGACGGCGCCATTCTGGTGGTCTCGGCGGTGGACGGCCCCATGCCGCAGACCCGCGAGCACGTTCTGCTGGCGCGCCAGGTGGGCGTGCCGAAGATCGTCGTCTACATGAACAAGGTGGACCAGCTCGACGAAGACGAGCGCGAGGAGTTCGTCGAACTCGTCACGCTGGACATCCAGGAGATCCTCACCCAGTACGACTTCCCGGAAGACACCCCCATCGTGGTCGGCAGCGCCCTGCAGGCCCTCGAAGGCGACACGTCGGAGGTCGGCGAAGGCAGCGTGCTGAAGCTCGTCGAGACGCTCGACGAGTACATCCCGGAGCCGGAGCGGCCGGTGGACCAGCCGTTCCTCATGCCCATCGAGGATGTCTTCACCATCCAGGGGCGCGGCACGGTGGTCACCGGCCGGGTGGACCGCGGCATCGTCAAGGTGGGCGACGAGGTCGAGATCATCGGCATTCGCGACACCCAGAGCACCACCTGCACGGGCGTCGAGATGTTCCGCAAGCTGCTCGACGAGGGCCGCGCCGGCGAGAACATCGGCGTCCTGCTGCGCGGCACCAAGCGCGAGGAGGTGGAGCGCGGCCAGGTGCTCGCGGTGCCGGGCAGCATCACGCCGCACACCCAGTTCGAGGCCGAGGTCTACGTGCTCTCGAAGGACGAGGGCGGGCGCCACACGCCGTTTTTCAAGGGCTACCGGCCGCAGTTCTACTTCCGCACCACGGACGTGACCGGCACGGTGGAACTGCCGGCCGATGTCGAGATGGTCATGCCGGGGGACAACATCAACATGGACGTCTCGCTCATCAGCCCCATCGCCATGGACGAGGGGCTGCGCTTCGCCATCCGCGAGGGCGGGCGCACGGTGGGCGCCGGCGTCGTCACGAAGATCAGCGCGTAGGGCGCGGCTCGGGGCTTGTGCAGCAGGAAGCCGAGGGCCAGTAGCTCAGAAGGCCAGTAGCTCAATAGGTAGAGCAGCGGTCTCCAAAACCGCAGGTTGGGGGTTCGATTCCCTCCTGGCCTGCCAAGTCCGGCGCTGCCGGGAACAACCCCGGCGCGGCCGGGGCGAGCGAACGAAGGGCGCCACGGGAGCGCCGCAACGACACGGAGCAGAAGACGATCGTCGATTGGCTGAAGTGGGCCGTTGTGATGGTGCTGGTAGCCGGCGGGGTGGTCGGCAACTGGTACTACCAGGACGAGTCGCTGCTGATCCGCGCCCTCGCGCTCGTGGCCGTGGGTCTGGTGGCGGGCTTCACGGCGCTGCAGACCGAGCGCGGCCAGCGGGTCTGGGCGCTGGCTCGGGAAGCGCGCGCGGAGATGCGCCGCGTGGTGTGGCCGACGCGGCAGGAGGCGACGCAGACCACGGTGATCGTGCTGATCATGATCCTCGTGTTCTCGCTGATCCTGTGGGGCCTCGACTCGCTGCTGAGCTGGATCGTGCAAGGAGTGATTGGCTAGAGACATGCACTGGTACGTGGTTCACGCCTATTCCGGCTTCGAGAAGGCCGTGGCGCGCTCGCTCGGCGAGCGCATCGGCCTGTCCGATCTGAAGGACCACTTCGGCGATGTGCTCGTGCCTACCGAGGAAGTCGTCGAGATGCGCGCCGGCAAAAAGCGCCGCAGCGAGCGCAAGTTCTTCCCCGGCTACGTGCTGGTCAACATGGAACTGAACGACGACACCTGGCATCTGGTGAAGGACACGCCCAAGGTCATGGGCTTCATCGGCGGCAAGGCCGACGCGCCGGCGCCGCTCACCGACGCCGAGGCCGAGACCATCCTCGCCCGCGTGCGCGCCGGCAGCGAGAAGGCGACGCCGAAGACCGTATTCGAGCCCGGCGAGCTGGTGCGCGTGGTGGATGGCCCGTTCAACGACTTCAACGGCGTCGTCGAGGAAGTGAACTACGAGAAGAACCGCATGGTGGTGGCCGTGACCATCTTCGGCCGCTCGACGCCGGTGGACCTCGACTTCTCGCAAGTGGAGAAGGGGTAGGAGGGAGAGATCATGGCCAAGAAAGTCGCCGCCTACGTCAAGCTGCAGGTTCCCGCCGGGCAGGCCAACCCGAGCCCGCCGGTGGGCCCCGCGCTCGGCCAGCACGGCGTCAACATCATGGAGTTCTGCAAGGCGTTCAACGCCCAGACGCAGAGCCAGGAGCCGGGCCTGCCGGTGCCGGTGGTGATCACGGTCTACGCCGACCGCTCCTTCACCTTCATCACCAAGACGCCCCCGGCGGCGGTGCTGCTGCGCAAGGCGGCGGGCATCGAGAAAGGCTCCGGCACGCCGAATACGGACAAGAAGGGCAAGGTCACCCGCGCCCAGCTCGAAGAAATCGCCAAGCTGAAGATGCCAGACCTGAATGCCGCGGACCTCGACGCCGCGGTGCGCACCATCGCCGGCAGCGCCCGCAGCGCGGGCATCGAAGTGGCCGACGAGGCATTGGAGGGCGCATAGACATGGCCAGGAAGAGCAAGCGCATGCAGGCGCTGGAGCAGCAGGTGGACCGCGCCAAGGCGTACCCCATTGAGGAAGCCGCTCAGCTGCTGGCGAAAATCTCCCGCACCGCGTTCGCCGAGTCGGTGGACGTGTCGATCAACCTCGGCGTGGACCCGCGCAAGAGCGACCAGGCGGTGCGCGGCGCCACCACGCTGCCGCACGGCGCCGGCAAGCAGGTGCGCGTGGCAGTGTTCGCGCAGGGCGACAACGCCGACAAGGCGAGCGCCGCCGGCGCGGACGTCGTGGGCCTCGAGGACTTGGCCGAGCGCGTCCAGGGCGGCGAACTGGACTTCGACGTGGTGATCGCCAGCCCCGACGCGATGCGCGTGGTCGGTCCGCTCGGCCGCGTGCTCGGCCCGCGCGGCCTGATGCCGAACCCCAAGACCGGCACGGTGACGGCGGATGTCGAAACCGCGGTGAAGAACGCCAAGGCCGGCCAGGTGCAGTTCCGCGCCGACCGCGGCGGCATCGTCCACGGCAGCGTCGGCACGGTGGCCTTCGAGCCGAACCAGATCAGAGAGAACCTGGAGGCGCTGGTGGTCGACCTGAAGAAGGCGAAGCCGGCGTCCGCCAAGGGCCAGTACCTGAAGAAGATCACCCTTTCGACGACCATGGGCCCGGGCATCCGGGTCGACGAAGCGTCGCTGGCGGTCTAGGCCGTCTTACCGGACGGAAGCTAAAGAGAGAAACACGAATGGCGCTGCAACTGGCACAGAAGGAAGCGATCGTCGCGGACGTCCATGCGGCCGCGGCCGGCGCCTCCTCCGCGCTGCTGGCGGACTACCGGGGCCTCACGGTGCAGGAGATGACGGAGCTGCGCGCCCGCGCCCGGGACTCCGGCGTGACGCTGCGCGTGGTGCGCAATACGCTCTTGAAGCGCGCCGTCAAGGGCACCGACTTCGAGTGCCTCGAGGCCGCGGCCAGCGGCCCCACGCTGCTCGCCTTCTCCACCGACGAACCGGGCTCCGCGGCGCGGCTGTTCAAGGATGCCGCGGCGGAACTCGACGCGCTGGATGTTAAGGCGCTTTCCGTCGGCGGCCAGATCTATCCGGCAGAGGATCTCGACCGGGTGGCTTCGCTGCCCACCGAGGACGGGGCGTTGGCGATGCTGATGTCGGTGCTGCTGGCGCCGGCGACCAAGCTCGCCGTCGCCCTGAACGACGTGCCGAGCCAGCTCGTCCGCACGCTGGCGGCGGTTGGCGAGCAGCGCGCAGCGGACTGACGAATCGAAACACGAGGGCGGCATAGCGCGGCCCAGGGCACGGCAAACGGGACGATCCCGCGGCCTGACGAAACGCACAAAGCAGCAGACTAGGAGACCAACAGCATGGCTTTGTCCAAAGACGACATCTTGAACGCGATCGCCGACATGAGCGTCATGGAAGTGGTGGAACTCGTGCGCTCCATGGAGGAGAAGTTCGGTGTCAGCGCCGCGGCCCCCGTGGCGGTGGCGCCGACTGCCGGCCCGGCCGACGACGCAGGCGCCGCCGCCGAGGAGCAGACCGAGTTCACGGTGAACCTTGCCGCCATCGGCGACAAGAAGGTCAACGTCATCAAGGCGGTGCGGGCCATCACCGGCCTCGGCCTCAAGGAGGCCAAGGGTCTGGTGGACGGTGCGCCGTCGCCCGTCAAGGAAGGCGTGAGCAAGGACGAATCGGAGGAGATCAGGAAGCAGTTGGAAGAAGCAGGCGCGACCGTCGAGGTCAAGTAGACATCGGCGCTCGGTTTTCGATTCCCGCCAGCGCCGCCGCGTTCGTGCGGCGCAGCTGGCGGATCCGCTCGGGCACCCGGAAGAGGGCGCTCGGGCGCGGCGCGAACGGGGCAGACCCCGCGCCCACGGCTGATCGTGGGCGCGGGGTTTGCCTGCGAGTCGCACCCGTGCAAGGCAGCGGCGCCCGCTAGGCGGGCCAACCAGACCACCCAAGAGGGGACAGGACTCGAATGGCTTACAGCTTCACCGAGAAGAAACGCATCCGCAAGGACTTCGGCAGGCTCCCGGACGCGATGGACGTGCCCTACCTGCTCGGCATCCAAGTGGAATCCTATGCCAAGTTCCTGCAGCAGGGCGTGCGCCCGAGCCGGCTCAAGGACATCGGCCTCAACGCCGCGCTGCGCTCGGTGTTCCCGATCGTCAGCTACTCCGGCAACGCGGCCCTCGAATACGTCGACTACAAGCTCGGCGAAGCGCCCTTCGACGTGCGCGAGTGCGTCGTGCGCGGCCGCACCTACGCCGCGCCCCTGCGGGTGCGCGTGCGGCTCATCATCTACGACCGCGAAACCAACAACAAGACCATGAAGGAGGTCAAGGAGCAGGAGGTCTACATGGGCGAGATTCCGCTCATGACCGAGAACGGCACCTTCATCGTCAACGGCACGGAGCGCGTGGTGGTCTCGCAGCTGCACCGCTCGCCCGGCGTGATCTTCGACAACGACAAGGGCAAGACCCACTCGTCCGGGAAGACGCTCTACAACGCCCGCGTCATCCCCTACCGCGGCTCTTGGCTCGACTTCGAGTTCGATCCCAAGGACGCCGTCTACACCCGCATCGACCGGCGCCGCAAGCTGCCGGCCACGGTGCTGCTGCGGGCCCTCGGCTACACGTCCGAAGAGATTCTCGACATGTTCTTCGAGAAGAACGCCTTCCACGTCAAGAAGGACGGCTTCTCGATGGACCTGACGCCGGAACGGCTGCGCGGCGAGGTGGCGACGTTCGACATCAAGGACGCCGCCGGCAAGGTGCTGGTGGAAACCGGCCGCCGGGTGACCGCGCGCCACGTTCGGCTCATGGAGCGTTCCGGGCGCAATCGCCTGAACGTCCCTCGGGACTACATCCTGGAGCGCATCACCGCCCGCGACATCGTGGACCAGGAGACTGGCGAGATCGCCATCCCCTGCAACACCATCATCACCGACGAGGTGCTCGACAGCATCGTCGCGCTCGGCGTCAAGAAGATCGACACCATCTACACCAACGATCTCGACTGCGGCCCGTACATCTCCGACACCCTGCGCGTGGACGTCACCAGCAACCGCCTGGAAGCGCTGGTGGAGATCTACCGCATGATGCGTCCCGGCGAGCCGCCCACCAAGGACGCCGCCGAGAATCTCTTCAACAACCTCTTCTTCACGCCGGAGCGCTACGACCTGTCCGCGGTCGGGCGCATGAAGTTCAACCGGCGCCTCGGCCGCGACCGCATCACCGGCCCCGGCACGCTCGCCAACGACGACATCATCGACGTGCTGAAAACGCTCATCGGCATCCGCAACGGCAAGGGCACGTCGGACGACATCGACCATCTGGGCAACCGGCGGGTCAAGTCCGTCGGCGAGATGGCGGAGAATCAGTTCCGCGTCGGCCTCATCCGCGTTGAGCGCGCCGTCAAGGAGCGCCTGTCCATGGCCGAGACGGAAGGCCTGATGCCGGGCGACATGATCAACGCCAAGCCGGTGGCGGCGGCGATCAAGGAGTTCTTCGGCTCCAGCCAGCTGTCGCAGTTCATGGACCAGACGAACCCCCTCTCCGAGGTCACCAACAAGCGCCGCGTCTCGGCGCTCGGCCCCGGCGGCATGACCCGGGAGCGGGCCGGTTTCGAGGTGCGCGACGTCCATCCCACCCACTACGGCCGCATCTGCCCCATCGAGACCCCGGAAGGCCCGAACATCGGCCTCATCAGCTCGCTGGCCACCTACGCCCGCACCAACCAGTACGGTTTCCTGGAGACGCCGTACCGCAAGGTCGAGGACGGCAAGGTCACCGACGAGTTCACCTACCTGTCCGCCATCGACGAGGCGCAGCACGTCATCGCCCAGGCGAACTCCGAACTCGACGAGAACGGCGCTTTTGTCAGCGACGCGGTGGACGTGCGCCACCTCAACGAGTTCACCAAGGCGGCGCCGGCGAGCATCGACTACATGGACGTCTCGCCCAAGCAGCTGGTCTCCGTGGCCGCCGCGCTGGTGCCGTTCCTCGAGCACGACGAAGCCAACCGGGCGCTCATGGGCGCCAACATGCAGCGCCAGGCGGTGCCCACCATCCGCACCGAGACGCCGCTGGTCGGCACCGGCATGGAGCGCCACGTCGCCCGCGACGCCGGCGTCTGCGTGCTCGCCACGCGCGGCGGCGTGGTCGACTCGGTGGACGCCGGGCGCATCGTGGTGCGCGTGGATGACGAGGAAATGACCCTCGGCGAAGCCGGCGTGGACATCTACAACCTGGTCAAGTTCACCCGCTCCAACCAGAACACCTGCATCAACCAGCGGCCGCTGGTCAAGGAGGGCGACCGCATCGCCGCCGGCGACATCCTCGCCGACGGTCCCTCGGTGGACACCGGCGAGTTGGCCCTCGGCCAGAACATGCGCATCGCCTTCATGCCCTGGAACGGCTACAACTTCGAGGACGCGATCCTCATCTCCGAGCGCGTGGTGCAGGAGGACCGCTTCACCAGCGTCCACATCCAGGAGCTCACCTGCAGCGCACGGGACACGCGCTTGGGCCCCGAGGAGATCACCGAGGACATCCCCAATGTCGGCGAAGGGGCGCTGAACAAGCTCGACAAGTCCGGCATCGTCTTCGTCGGCGCGGAAGTCGCCGCCGGCGACATTCTGGTCGGCAAGGTGACGCCCAAGGGCGAAACCCAGCTCACGCCGGAGGAGAAGCTCCTGCGCGCCATCTTCGGCGAGAAGGCGTCGGACGTGAAGGACACCTCGCTGCGCGTGCCCACCGGGGTGCGTGGCACGGTGATCGACGTCCGCGTCTTCACCCGCGACGGCCTGGAGAAGGACGAACGGGCGCTCGCCATCGAGCGCATGGAGCTGGAGCAGATCAAGAAGGACCTCGACGACGAGTACCGCATCGTCGAAGGCGCCACCTTCGAGCGCCTGCGCCAAGCGCTGAACGGCAAGGCAGCCGCGAGCGCCCCGGACCTCGACCACGGCGACGCCATCACCGACGAATACTTGGCGAAGCTGCCGCGGGACCAGTGGTTCCGCCTGCGCATGGCGGACGAGGCGCTGAACGACCAGCTCGACAAGGCCGACAAGCAGCTGCGCGCCCGGCGCCGCGAGCTGGACCGCAAGTACGCCGACAAGAAGCAGAAGATCGAGGACGGCGACGATCTGCGCCCCGGCGAGCTCAAGTACGTCAAGGTCTATCTCGCCATCAAGCGGCGCGTCCAGCCGGGCGACAAGATGGCCGGCCGGCACGGCAACAAGGGCGTCATCTCGGTCATCAAGCCGGTCGAGGACATGCCCTTCGACGAGAACGGCGAGCCGGTGGACATCGTCCTGAACCCCTTGGGCGTGCCGTCGCGGATGAACGTCGGCCAGGTGCTCGAAGCGCATCTCGGCTGGGCCGCCAAGGGCATCGGCGAGCGCATCGGGGCGCTGCTCGACGCTGGCGAGAAGGCCGAACGCATGCGCAGCCTCCTGGAGGAGGTCTACAACAGCGATGCGCTGGGCACCGGGCGGACGCCGGTGGCGATCGACTCGCTGACCGACGCCGAGGTGCTGGAGCTCGCGGCGAACCTGCGCCGCGGCGTGCCGATCGCGACGCCGGTCTTCGACGGCGCCAGCGAAGACGACATCAAGGGGCTGCTGAAGCTCGCCGGCCTGCCGACCAGCGGCCAGACCACGCTCTACGACGGCCGCACCGGCGACAAGTTCGACCGGTCGGTCACCGTCGGCTACATGTACATGCTCAAGCTCAACCACCTGGTGGACGACAAGATGCATTGCCGCTCCACCGGCTCGTACAGCCTGGTCACCCAGCAGCCGCTCGGCGGCAAGGCGCAGTTCGGCGGCCAGCGCTTCGGCGAGATGGAGGTCTGGGCGCTCGAGGCCTACGGCGCCTCCTACACCTTGCAGGAGATGCTGACGGTGAAGTCCGACGACGTCTCCGGGCGAACCAAGATGTACAAGAACATCGTCGACGGCGAGCTGGGGATGGAGCCCGGCATGCCCGAGTCGTTCAACGTTCTGGTCAAGGAGATCCGCTCCTTGGGCATCAACATCGAGCTGGAAACCGAATAGGCGCGTCCGCTGACGCGGACGGTCGAAGTCCACGGCGGGTATAGACAGAAGAGGGAAAGCACATGCGAGACCTACTGAACATGTTTAGGCAGGCCCAGGGCCAGGTGGAAGAGTTCGACAGCCTGCGCATCGGCCTGGCGTCGCCGGACATGATCCGCTCCTGGTCCTTCGGCGAGGTGAAGAAGCCGGAGACGATCAACTACCGGACGCTCAAGCCGGAACGCGACGGCCTGTTCTGCGCCCGCATCTTCGGCCCGGCGAAGGACTACGAGTGCCTGTGCGGCAAGTACAAGCGCCTCAAGCATCGCGGCGTCGTGTGCGAGAAGTGCGGCGTCGAGGTGACCCTGTCCAAGGTGCGCCGGGAGCGCATGGGCCACATCGAGCTGGCGAGCCCGGTGGCGCACATCTGGTTCCTGAAGTCGCTGCCGTCGCGCATCGGTCTTTTGCTCGACATGACCCTGCGCGACATCGAGCGCGTGCTCTACTTCGAGTCCTTCGTGGTGGTGGACCCGGGCCTCACCGAGCTCGAAGTGGGCCAGCTTCTCACCGACGAGGAATACGTCGCCGCGCTGCAGGAGCATGGCCCGGACGAGTTCGTCGCCAAGATGGGCGCCGAAGCCGTGCTGGAACTCTTGCAGGCCATCGACCTCGAGCGCGAGGCCGAGAGCCTCAAGCAGCAGCTCGACGAGACCAAGTCGGAAACCAAGCTCAAGCGCCTGTCCAAGCGCCTCAAGCTGATCGACGGTCTGCGGGAATCCGGCAACAAGCCGGACTGGATGATCATGAACGTGCTGCCGGTGCTGCCGCCGGACCTGCGCCCGCTGGTGCCGCTCGACGGCGGCCGCTTCGCCACCTCGGACCTGAACGACCTCTACCGGCGCGTCATCAACCGCAACAACCGCCTGAAGCGGCTTCTGGACCTCAACGCTCCGGACATCATCGTCCGCAACGAGAAGCGCATGCTGCAGGAGGCGGTGGACGCGCTGCTCGACAACGGCCGCCGCGGGCGCGCCATCACCGGCACCAACCGCCGGCCGCTGAAGTCGCTGGCGGACATGATCAAGGGCAAGCAGGGGCGCTTCCGCCAGAACCTGCTCGGCAAGCGCGTGGACTATTCCGGGCGCACCGTGATCGTGGTCGGCCCGACCCTCAAGCTGCACCAATGCGGCCTGCCGAAGAAGATGGCGCTGGAGCTCTTCAAGCCGTTCATCTTCGGCAAGCTGGAAACGCGCGGCTTGGCGCCGACCATCAAGGCCGCGAAGAAGATGGTGGAGCGCGAAACCGCCGAGGTGTGGGACATCCTGGCGGAGGTGATCCGCGAGCACCCGGTGCTGCTGAACCGCGCCCCGACCCTGCACCGGCTCGGCATCCAGGCGTTCGAGCCGCTGCTCATCGAGGGCAAGGCGATCCAGCTCCACCCGCTGGTCTGCGCCGCGTTCAACGCCGACTTCGACGGCGACACCATGTCCGTCCATGTGCCGCTCACCATCGAGGCGCAGCTCGAAGCGCGAGCGCTCATGATGTCCACCAACAACGTGCTCTCGCCGGCCAGCGGGGCGCCGATCATCGTGCCGTCGCAGGACGTGGTGCTCGGCCTCTACTACATGACCCGTGAGCGTCACGGCGCGGTCGGCGAGGGTCTGGTGTTCGCGGACGTGGCGGAGGCGACGCGCGCCTTCGCGGACGGAGACGTGTCGCTGCACGCCCGGGTCAAAGTGCGCCTCGACGAGCAGGACGAGGCCGGCAACACCACGCGCGGCCTGGTCGAGACCACGGTCGGCCGCGCGCTGCTCTACGAGATCGTGCCGCAGGGCATGCCGTTCGAGCTGGTCAACCGGCCGATGGATCGGCGCGCCATCTCCGACGTGATCAACGCCTGCTACCGCAACGCGAGCCTCGGCCTCAAGGAGACCGTGGTGTTCGCGGACCAGCTCATGTACGCCGGCTTCGCCTACTCCACGTCGTCCGGCGCCTCCATCGGCATCGAGGACTTCGCGATTCCCGAGGAGAAAGCGGCGATCATCGCCGAAGCGCGCGGCGAGGTCGCCGAGATCGAGTCGCAATACGCTTCCGGCCTCGTCACCTCCGGCGAGAAGTACAACAAGGTGGTGGACATCTGGGGCCGCGCCGAGGGGCTGGTGGCGCGCTCGATGATGGACGGCATCTCGCGCGAGACGGTGATCGGCCGCAATGGCGAGAAGATCGACCAGGAGTCGTTCAACTCCGTCTACATCTACTCGGACTCCGGCGCCCGCGGCTCGCCCACCCAGATCCGCCAGCTCGCCGGCATGCGCGGCCTGATGGCGCGCCCGGACGGCAGCATCATCGAGACGCCCATCGTCGCGAACTTCCGCGAGGGGCTGTCGGTGAACGAGTACTTCATCTCCACCCACGGCGCCCGCAAGGGCCTCGCGGACACGGCGCTGAAGACCGCCAACTCCGGCTATCTGACGCGGCGCCTGGTGGATGTCGCCCAGGACCTGGTGGTGACCGAACTCGACTGCGGCACGGAGCGCGGCCTCGTCATGGCGGCGCTCATCGAAGGCGGCGAGGTGGTCGAACCGCTGGCGGCGCGCGTGCTCGGCCGCGTGGTGGCCCAGGACATCTGCGATGCCGACGGCAACGCCGTGATCCCCGCCGGCACCATGCTGGACGAGGTCTGGGTGGAGCGCTTGGAGCATCTCGGCGTGGACGAGATCGCCGTGCGCTCGCCGATCACCTGCGAGACCCGCCACGGGGTCTGCGCCGAGTGCTACGGGCGCGACCTGGCGCGCGGCCACAAGGTGAACGTCGGCGAAGCGGTCGGCGTGATCGCCGCGCAGTCGATCGGCGAACCCGGCACGCAGCTCACCATGCGCACGTTCCACTTCGGCGGCGCGGCTTCCCGGGCGACCGGCGACGACAATATCCAAGTCAAGCACGGCGGCGTGGTGCGCATGCACAACCTCAAGACCGTGGCCCGCAAGAACGGCGACCTGGTGGCGGTGTCCCGCTCCGGCGAGATCGCCGTGGTCGACGACCACGGCCGCGAGCGCGAGCGCTACAAGCTGCCCTACGGCACGGTCATCTCGGTGCGGCCCGACTCCCCGGTCGAGGCCGGCCAGGTCATCGCGCTGTGGGACCCGCACACGCACCCCATCATCACCGAGGTGGAGGGCAAGGTGGTGTTCGTGGACATGGAGGACGGTCTGTCCATCAACCGCCAGATGGACGAGATCACGGGCCTGTCCAGCATCACCGTGATCGACGTCAACGACCGGCCGGCCGCCGGCAAGGACCTGCGCCCCGGCATCAAGCTGGTGGACGAAGACGGCGAAGCGGTCAACCTGGTCGGCGACGACGTGCCGCCGCTGCCGGAGAAGGCCATCCTGAATCTCGAAGACGGCGACCACATGGATGTCGGCGATGTCATCGCCCGCATCCCGCAGGAGGGCTCCAAGACCCGCGACATCACGGGCGGCCTGCCGCGCGTGCAGGACCTCTTCGAGGCGCGCACGCCGAAGAATGCCGCGATCCTGGCGGAGACCTCCGGCGTCGTGAGCTTCGGCAACGAGACCAAGACCAAGCGCCGGCTCATCATCACCCCGCCGGACGACGAGCCGGTAGAGATGATGATCGCCAACACCCGCCAGCTCTCCGTCTTCGAGGGCGAGCATGTGGAGCGCGGCGAGGTCATCTCCGAGGGCCCGGAAAGCCCCCACGACGTGCTGCGCCTGAAGTCCATCGAGGAACTGGCCCGCTACATCACCTCGGAGATCCAGGAGGTGTACCGGCTGCAGGGCGTGACCATCAACGACAAGCACATCGAAACCATCATGCGGCAGATGCTGCGCAAGGTCGAAGTGGTGGATCCCGGCGACTCCAGCTACATCCGCGGCGAACAGCTCGAGTACGTCAACGTGCTGGCCGAGAACGAGCGTCTGGCGGAGGGAGGCAAGGCCGAGGTGGAATTCCAGCGCATCCTGCTCGGCATCACCAAGGCGTCGCTCGCCACCGAGTCGTTCATCTCCGCGGCATCGTTCCAGGAGACGACGCGGGTGCTCACCGAAGCCGCGGTCACCGGCAAGCAGGACTACCTGCGCGGCCTCAAGGAGAACGTCGTGGTCGGGCGCCTGATCCCCGCCGGCACTGGCCTCGCCTACCACAAGGAACGCCGCCAGCGCCGCGAGGAGGAGATCCAGGCCCGCCTCGCCAGGGAGCAAGGCGCCACCGCCGACGAGATCGAGCAGGCGCTCTCGGAGGCGCTCAGCTCGAGCTGACAGGGGAGATTGAAGGGCGCCTTGCGTCCCGGCGACCAATGGAAGCAAGAGGATCAGGGGTCGCCACGCGGCTTTGCTTGGATTTCGGAACGGCGTTCTGCAAGGCGGCGGCGTGTGCAGTCGGGCGGCGGTCGAGGTTGCTGCGCATCGCGGACGCTGCCGGCCAAGGAACCGGCCTCCCCGATGGCGCCAGTACCGAAGACTACATGCTGGAGACGGCGGTGCTCATCTCCGAGCGCGGGAGGGTGTCTTTCGGCAGCCGAGCCGTCAACGCATCCGACGGCGGGCGCCCTGCGTTCCGAGCTGTCAAGGACCCCCTTACCGCGGCGAACGATGTGCGAGATCTTGATCGCCCGCTGCCGCGCCGGTTCAACCCCACGAGCCCGCAGGTGTCCGTCCGCGACATGATCGTCCTTTATCTGGCGTTCCTCACCCAAGCAGCGCTGGTGGCACTCTCTGCCCGAGGGCGAGTAGATCGCTCGGTTGCCCGTGCCGCGACGATGCCAGCGTTTGAGCCCGAGAAGGCTGGGTGGGCTAAAACCGAGCTGATGCTGCTTCTTGCGCAGGCCGAGTTCGTCAGTCGCGAATTCGGCAACGAGCTCTTCACGGACCTGCCTCTTCATGAGGCAGCCGCGTGCCTTCGCCGGGAATGCGATCGACGAGGCGCTCGTCGAGCACGCGCTGACAAGCTCCGACATCGCCAGTCGGCGGGATGCGGAAGAAATCGAGGCGCAGCTGGCGCGGGAAGCTCGCGAGATCAAGGAGGAACTGTTCAATGAAGGCACCGCAGAAAGGTACTGGCGTGGCGCCTCCTTCCGGCTGGATCTCCACGAATTCCTAGAAGGCGCGGAGATGCCAGATCGTCACGGAGCTCAAGCGGACGTTCGATGGTGTTCTGCGGGACGTTGTACCGGCTCGCCACGGTGGTCAAGTCGCAGTCTACTTTTCTGGAGGCGGCGCAGGATTACCTTTCCTGAAGGGGTTCATACCTCCCTCGGACAGTTGGTTCGCCAATCCCAAGACCGGCCTACGCGGCGGGGGTCCGATTGGCGGTACCACGGGAACATCGGCCACTTGGGCGAGGACCCGGCGCACCAACGGCTTCGTCGAGGCGCTCAACGGCCTCTTCTAGGCAGCCAAGCGCAAGGCCCGCGGCCACGCCACCTTCAAGACCGTCCGCACCGTCTTCTTCCTCCTCGCGGGCAAACTCGACTTCTCCCGCATCAACCCCCACGCCGCCTAACCCACACGAAATTCAACGGAGCCACTTTATATGACACGTAGGCAGAGCTCCGGCACAGACGAGGGCAAGCCCGCCTCCTGAAGGTGATTCGACAGAAGGCGCTCATGAATGGCCTTGCCGACCTCGTACACGAACTTCGCGGACAACCGCCCGGGTCCGGCATTGGTGTCCTTCGCGTCAAGGATCGACTCCGTGGTTTGGAGCGCCGTCTCGAAGCCGCGCTGGATGCGTCAAGCAACTCTTGCTCCGTGAGCACGGCCATCTGCTCCCTCACATGATGCCGATGGCTCTGGCAAGCGACGCCGGATCAGGGGCGGCTAGCCGAACACCTCGTCGAGGCTGCCGGCGTCGAGCACGTTGTCGGCCCAGGACTCGAGGTCGGCCTGCGACGCCAGATCCAGCCGCTGGGCCGCGCCGGGCGGCAGGTGGCCGAATCGCCGCCGGAGCTGCCGCTCAAGCACCGCACGCTCCCCATCCACGCGCCCCTGCTGCATGCCCCGCTGCAGGGCTTCCTCGCGCGCCCTCTGGATGACTCCCGCCATGGTGCTGCTCTCCTCGGGATGCTCCCGCTCGTAGCGCCGGTACTCATTGTCCGTGAGCCCGGCGTAGATGTCTATGAGTTCCGTGTACTTCGATGTGGTCGAACTTCAGATAGGCGCGGCGCTCCGTGCCGAGCCTGAGCGGCTCCTGCGCGGGGCCGGTGCGCAAGAAGATGGCCACCGGCACAACGCGCTCCGTGCCGAAGAGCTCCGCGAGGTCCAGGCAGTAGTGCGCCAGCCGGTGCGGCGAGAAGCGGTAGCGGTCCGACTCCTCCTCCAAGGCGAACAGCACCGCGTCGCGACGGCCGTCGCGCCAGTTGACCAGGAGCGTCACCTCATGCCTTGCGCCGTAGGAGTTTCGCGCCAGCGAAACTCCCAACGCGACCGTCAGGTCGCGCTTGCTCCTGCCGCGCCGGGACGATTTCCACGTCGTCGTCCGGCGCTGGCGCCTCGGTTGGCGCGAAGAACGCGAGCGCCTCGCGCGGATAATCCAGAATCAGGTTCTTGAAGTTCGGTCGTGGCTGACCGCGTTCGCCATGGGGCCGCCCCTGCGTCGGAATGCGGCAAGTATCCCCGCGGGACCGGCGTCGCGCCACGCCCTCGCCCCGGACGGATACGGACGCCCTGCCCGGCAGTGGCGCACCGAGTCGGGCACTGGCGGCTAGGCTGGCGCACCTGCAAGACACGCCGGTTCGCGCGGCACCGTCCGGGCATCTGCGCCCGCGGCGGGTCGCCGGCCGGGTTGACTGGTCAAGGCAAGTCCGGCGAAGCTTCTAGCCAGCTGAAGGGCGAGGCAACCAGGCAGAGGACCGCTATGGCCCAGTTCAACGTGCATCAAGCCAAGACTCGGCTGTCGCAGTTGCTTGCGCAGGCGGAGGCGGGCGAGGATGTGGTCATTGCCCGCAGGGGCGAACCAGTCGTGGGTTGGTTCGCTGCAAGCCGGGCGCCAAGCGGAGGTTCGGCGCAATGAAGGACCGGATCCATGTCGAAGACGCTTTCTTCGACGCGCTTCCAGAGGAAGAACTGGAGGTGTGGGAAGGGGCGCCTGTTGCTTGACGGGTCCGCAGGGGGACCCACGCGATTGCGTCCTAATCGCTCAGGCGCAAGCACGCAATCTGCCAATCGTGCCCACGGACAGAGGCTTCGATCAATACGCCCGTCCAACGCATCTGGTAGCGGCATCTGGTGGCAATGTGGTGCGTCGGGCATAGGTCGCGCCTGCAAGGGCCCGCGCCCGGGCGCGGGAGTTATGCGCCCCCGGCCTGTCTGCCGACTCGCCAACTCAGACCTACCAATGTCGCTGTCCCGGTGGCGGCGGTTCTTCGGGGCCACCTGCGAAGCACTGGGCGATGGCCATCCAGCGCGTGGCGGTGTCGCCGGTCACTGCGAGCGCCGTGTCGGCGATGTTGCGGCCTTGGGTGACGACGTGGCAGAACTCCACGGCTGAACCTTCCACGCGGTTCTCGTCGCTAGGCTCGTTCCACTCCCAGATCGCGCCGGACGGGGCGGTCAGGCGGACGTAGGGCGGATCGTCCGGCACCGGCAGGCCGCGGTTGGCGAAGGTCCAGCCGAAGGTGCGCACGCCGATCACCGCGATGTTCTGCAAGCGGTCCGTGTTCTCGCGGGGGCGGCGCAGCAGGTCGTAGATGTCCTGGCCGTGCGCCCAGGTCTCCATCTGCCGGGCGGTGGCGAACATCCGGGCGCTCATGTCCGGCCCGAACCACGGCACCCGGGCGCGGGCGTCGACGGCGCCGAGCTTGTCGCACAGTTCGCCCAGGCACTCGCGCCACAGTTCGCCGAGCGCGGGGCCGGCTGGCAGCTCGTAGCGGCTGCTCGCGCCGCCGCTGCCGGAGATCGCCCGTTCGCGCCGCCGCGCCATGTCGCGGAAGGCATCCGGGTCCTTGAGCGCCAGCATCGCCACCCGGTCCGTGGTGTGCAGATGCGCGATCACGTCATGGACCGTCCAGTCCTTGAACGGCGTGCTGCGCCGCCAGTCGTCGGCCGAGAGCGTGCATAGCAGTTCGTAGAGCGCCTCGCCCTCGGCGTTGAGATCCTCGGCTTGCTGCATGGAACGTTCCCTCATTTGGCGGTTGTATACGATGCCGATGATGCCTACAATCGCGCGCCACCGCGAATCGGGGCTTGTTCGGCAATCCCCGGTTCGGCCACCCGAGGAGGATTCGATGGCGACGATCAGCCAGCTCGTGCGCAAGCCGCGCAAGCGCCGGATCGCCAAGAACATGGTGCCGGCCCTGCAGGGCTGTCCGCAGAAGCGGGGCACCTGCATGCGCGTCTACACCACCACCCCTAAGAAGCCCAACTCGGCGCTGCGCAAGGTCTGCCGGGTGCGCCTCACCAACGGCTACGAGGTCAACTCGTACATCGGCGGCGAAGGCCACAACCTGCAGGAGCACTCCGTGGTGCTGATCCGCGGCGGGCGGGTGAAGGACCTGCCGGGCGTGCGCTACCACACCGTGCGCGGCACCCTCGACACCGCCGCCGTTGCCGATCGCAAGCAGCGCCGCTCCAAGTACGGCACCAAGAGGCCGAAGTAGGCGATCGGGAGCCCCAACCGTTCGATCTGCGGCGGCCCGAGCGCCGCGCCAAGCGGGCCTGAAGCCCGACCACGGAGATACCGTCCATGCCAAGACGCCGAGTCGTCGCCAAGCGGGAGATTCTTCCCGACCCCAAGTACGGCAACCAGACCGTCGCCAAGTTCGTGAACCACGTCATGGTGAGCGGCAAGAAGTCCGTCGCCGAGCGCATCGTCTACGGCGCCCTGACGCATATCGAGGAGCGCGAGCGGCGGGATCCCATCCAGACCTTCGAGAAAGCCTTGGAGGCCGTCGCGCCCTTTGTCGAGGTGAAGTCCCGGCGCGTAGGCGGCGCCACCTATCAGGTGCCCGTCGAGGTGCGCCCGAGCCGCCGCCAGGCGCTCGCCATGCGCTGGCTGGTGGACAGCGCCCGGGCGCGCAGCGAGAAGTCCATGGCGGCGCGGCTGGCCGGAGAGATGGTCGACGCCGCGGAAGGCCGCGGCGCTGCGGTGCGCAAGCGCGAGGATACCCATCGCATGGCCGAGGCGAACCGGGCGTTCTCCCACTACCGGTTCTGAGCCGAGGCGGCGCACGCACTCGACTCGCATCCCTAACCCTTCCCCATCCAAGCCCGGCGGCCGCATGAGCGAAGCCGCCGCAACCGAGGACATCAGAGATGGCTCGCAGCACCCCCATTGGCCGCTACCGCAACATCGGCATCGTCGCCCACGTCGACGCGGGCAAGACGACCACTACCGAGCGCGTGCTGTTCTACACCGGCCTGTCGCACAAGATCGGCGAGGTCCACGACGGCGCCGCGATCATGGACTGGATGGAACAGGAGCAGGAGCGCGGCATCACCATCACCTCCGCCGCCACCACCTGTTTCTGGGCGGGCATGAACCAGCAGTACCCGCAGCATCGGGTCAACATCATCGACACCCCCGGCCACGTCGACTTCACCATCGAGGTGGAGCGCTCGCTGCGCGTGCTGGACGGTGCCGTGGTGGTGTTCTGCGGCACCGCCGGGGTCGAGCCGCAGTCGGAGACCGTGTGGCGCCAGGCCAACCGCTACGAGGTGCCGCGCATCGTCTTCGTCAACAAGATGGACCGCGCCGGCGCGGATTTCCTGCGCGTCGTCGAGCAGATCAAGGAACGCCTGGGCTCCACGCCCGTGCCGGTGCAGCTCGCCATCGGCGCAGAGGAGGACTTCAAGGGCGTCGTGGACCTGGTGCGCATGAAGGCCATCGTCTGGAACGAAGACGATCAGGGCCTGACCTACCGCTTGGAGGACATCCCGGAGGAACTGCTGGCGGATGCCGAGCATTGGCGCGAGGAGCTCGTGGAGGCCGCCGCGGAAGCCAACGAGGAACTGATGGAAAAGTACCTCGAAGACGCCGAACTCACGGAGGACGAGATCCGCGAAGGCATCCGCAGCCGCACGCTCGGCAACGAGATCGTCCCGGCGCTGTGCGGCTCGGCGTTCAAGAACAAGGGCGTGCAGGCGATGCTGGACGCGGTGATCGACTACCTGCCGTCGCCCCCGGAAGTGAAGTCCATCGAAGGCGTGCTGCCGGACGGCGAGACCCACGAGGCGCGCCACTCGGACGACGGCGAGCCGTTCTCGGCGCTGGCCTTCAAGATCGCCACGGACCCGTACGTCGGCACGCTGACGTTCTTCCGGGTCTACTCGGGGGTGCTGAACTCGGGCGATCAGATCTACAACGCCACCCGGGAGCGCCGCGAGCGGATCGGGCGGATGGTGCAGATGCACTCCAAGGAACGCAACGAAATCAAGGAGGTGCGCGCCGGCGACATCGCCGCCGCCATCGGCCTCAAGGACACCACCACCGGCGACACGCTGTGCGACAGCTCGGAGATCATCACCCTGGAGCGCATGGACTTCCCGGACCCCGTGATCTCCGTGGCCGTGGAGCCCAAGTCCACCGCGGACCAGGAAAAGATGTCCACGGCGCTCGGCAAGCTGGCCCAGGAAGACCCCTCGTTCGCCGTCGCCACCGACGAAGAGTCCGGCCAGACCATCATCTCCGGCATGGGCGAACTGCACCTCGACATCCTCGTCGAGCGCATGCGCCGCGAGTTCGGCGTCGAGGCCAATATCGGCAAGCCGCAGGTGGCGTACCGGGAGACCATCCGCAAGGAGATCGACCAGGAAGCCAAGTACATCCGCCAGACCGGCGGGCGCGGCCAGTACGGCCACGTCTGGGTGAAGCTGGAATCCACCTACGGCGACGAGGAAGCGCCCAACTTCGAGTTCGTCGACGCCATCGTCGGGGGGGTGGTGCCGCGCGAGTACATCCCGGCGGTGGCCAAGGGCCTCGAAGAGCAGATGGACAACGGCGTGCTGGCAGGCTATCCGCTCATCAACGTCCGCGCCACGCTGCACGACGGCTCGTTCCACGAGGTGGACTCTTCGGAGATGGCCTTCAAGATCGCCGGCGCCATGGCGATGCGCGAGGGTGCGCTGCGGGCAAACCCCGTGCTGCTCGAACCGGTGATGGCGGTGGAAGTGGTCACCCCGGAGGACTACATGGGCGATGTGGTGGGGGACCTCAACCGCCGCCGCGGCATGATCGACGGCATGGACGAGAACCCGGCCGGCAAGATCGTGCGCGCCTCGGTGCCGCTCGCCGAGATGTTCGGCTACTCCACGGACCTGCGCTCGGCCACCCAAGGCCGGGCGACGTTCACGATGGAGTTCGCCCGCTACGCCGAGGTGCCGAACAACATCGCCGAAGGCATCATCAAGAAGTCGTGAGGCGGCGAATCGAGGTGATTTTTCCGTTGCAAGGGTAGTGATCGGTGCGTATAGTGCGCCGTCCGCTTTTGGCGGCAGGCGTTTCTCGCACCGATGCGGCGAACGTGCATCGGGTAACGGCGTAGGAAAAACAACAACTTAGGAACCGATGGCCCATTAGGGCCTTCCTTGGCAGTGAGGCAATGGCACAGAACCAGCGCATCCGCATTCGCCTGAAGGCGTTCGATCATCGCCTGATCGACGTATCGACGGAGGAAATCGTCGACACGGCGAAGCGCACCGGCGCCCAGGTGCATGGGCCGATCCCGCTGCCCACGCGCAAGGAGCGCTATACCGTGCTGACGTCGCCGTTCGTCAACAAGGACGCGCGCGACCAGTACGAGATCCGCACGCACAAGCGGCTCCTGGACATCGTCGAACCCACGGAGAAGACGGTGGACGCGCTCATGAAGCTGGACCTGGCGGCCGGCGTGGATGTGCAGATCAGCTTGAACTAGCCACCCGGACGATCATTGGCAAGGTGAGCCGGCGAGGGCCGGGAGGCGACAGTCGCGGTTGGCGGGGCCAGACGCGAGCTAGGTAGGAGAACCGCCGGGGCGGCGCCCGGGCGAAGCAGCGAAGAGGCAGAAATGGCCATCGGGGTCATCGGCACCAAGAGCGGCATGACGCGGGTATTCACCGAGGCGGGCGAGTCTATTCCCGTCACCGTCATCGTCGCCGAGCCGAACCGCATCACGCAGGTCAAATCGACGGCTGCCGATGGCTACGACGCTATCCAGGTAACGGTCGGCAGCGCCAATCCGAACCGCGTGTCGCGCCCGCTCGCCGGCCACTTCGCCAAGGCGGGAACCGAGGCGGGACGCGGCCTCTGGGAGTTTCGCCTGGACGAAGCGGCCGACGAGGACCTCGAACCGGGAACGGAGCTCGGCGTCGAGCAGTTCAGCCGTGGCCAGGCCGTGGACGTCGCCGGCATCTCCAAGGGCAAGGGCTACGCCGGCACCATCAAGCGCTGGAACTTCCGCAGCCAGGACGCCAGCCACGGCAACTCCATCTCCCACCGCGTGCCCGGCTCCATCGGCCAGTGCCAGACCCCCGGCAAGGTCTTCAAGGGCAAGAAGATGTCCGGCCACATGGGCAATCGCCGCGTCACCGTTCAGAACCTCACCGTCGTCGACATCTTCCCGGAACGCAATCTGCTGCTCGTCAAGGGCGCCGTGCCCGGCCCGGCCGGCGCCGACGTCTGCGTGCGGCCGGCGGCCAAGGCCGGAGAGGGCGCATGAGCGTCCCCATCGCCTCGGTGGCGGGGGAGCGGGTCGAGGTGTCCGACGCCGCCTTCGGCACGGCGTTCAACGAAGCCCTCGTGCATCAAGCCGTGGTGGCCTATCTGGCCGGGGCGCGGGCCGGCACCAAAGCGCAGAAGTCGCGCGCCGAGGTGCGTGGCGGCGGCCGCAAGCCGTGGCGCCAGAAGGCCGGCGGCAGGGCCCGGGCGGGGTCCATCCGCTCGCCGCTGTGGCGCGGCGGCGGGCGCCACTTCGCCGCTCGGCCGCAGAACCATGCGGTGAAGCTGAATCGCAAGATGTACCGCGGCGCGGTGCGCTGCATCCTCTCCGAACTCGCACGCTCGAACTGTCTTCAAGCCATTCCTCCGGCCGACCTCTCCCTCGAAGCCCCCAAGACCAAGCTCCTCGCCGCCAAGCTCGAGTCCCTCGGCCTCGGCGACGTGCTGATCGTGGTGGCGGAGCTCGAGGACAACCTGTATCTGGCCGCCCGCAACCTGCCGCATGTGGATGTGCGGGACATCGATGCGCTGGATCCGGTGAGCCTGCTCGGCGCCGAGAAGGTGCTGATCGGGACGGACGCGCTGAAGACCCTCGACGAGCGCTACGGTGCGGCGGCATGAACCCGGAACGCCTGTACACGGTGCTCGTCGAGCCGCACATCACCGAGAAGGCGACCAATCTCGGCGAGTCCAGCAACCACTACGCCTTCAAGGTGGCGAAGGACGCCACCAAGGCCGAGATCAAGGAAGCCGTGGAGACGCTGTTCGCCGTCAACGTGCAGGGCGTCACCACGCTGAACGTCAAGGGCAAGGTCAAGCGCAATTTCCGTGGCGTCACGTCGCGCATGAAGAGCTGGAAGAAAGCCTACGTGCGCGTCGCCGACGGCGAGATGATCGACTACACGGCCACCGCCGACCGCTAGGGCACGGAACCGGAGAAGAAAGAGAAGCACCATGCCGGTCGTCAAAGCCAAGCCCACCTCGCCCGCCCGCCGCTTCGTCGTCAAGGTGGTGAACCCCGACCTGCACAAGGGCACGCCGTACAAGCCGCTGGTCGAGAAGCAGAGCAGGACGGGCGGCCGCAACAACGCCGGCCGCATCACCAGCCGGCACCGCGGCGGCGGCCAGAAGCAGCATTACCGGCGCATCGACTTTCGCCGCGACAAGGACGGCATCAAGGCCACGGTGGCCCGGCTGGAGTACGACCCCAACCGCTCCGCCAACATCGCGCTGCTTAAGTACGCGGACGGCGAGTACCGTTACATCGTCGCCCCGGAAGGCGTCGCCGCCGGCGACGAGCTGATGTCCGGCGCGACGTCGCCGATTCGGCCCGGCAACGCCATGCCGCTGCGCAACGTGCCGGTGGGCAGCGTCATCCACTGCGTGGAACTCAAGCCGGGCAAAGGCGCCCAGATTGCGCGCAGCGCCGGTGTGTCGTGCCAGCTCGTCGCCCGCGAGGGTGTACACGCCACCCTGCGGCTGCGCTCGGGAGAGATGCGCCGCGTGGCCGTGGAATGTCGCGCCACCCTGGGCGAAGTCGGCAACAGCGAGCACAACCTGCGCTCGCTCGGCAAGGCGGGCGCCAAGCGCTGGCGCGGCATCCGGCCCACCGTGCGCGGCGTCGCCATGAACCCGGTGGACCATCCACACGGCGGCGGCGAAGGCAAGTCCTCCGGCGGTCGCCACCCGGTCTCGCCCACCGGCCTGCCCACCAAGGGCTACAAGACGCGCAAGAACAAGCGCACGGAGAAGTACATCGTGCGCCGCCGCGGCGGGCGGCGCTAGACGCTTTTCATCGGAAAGAGCAAGGGACGAGGACCACCGACCATGCCGAGATCGCTACGCAAAGGCCCGTTCGTGGACCTGCACCTGCAGCGCAAGGTCAACGAAGCCGCGGCCCGGAACGACAAGCGGCCGATCCGCACCTGGTCGCGTCGTTCGATGATCCTGCCGGAGATGGTGGGACTCACCATCGCCGTCCACAACGGCCGGGCCCATGTGCCGGTGTTCGTCTCCGAGGACATGGTCGGCCACAAGCTCGGCGAGTTCGCCCCGACGCGCACGTACCGCGGCCACGACGCGGACCGCAAGGCGCGCCGCTAGGTCCGGGACGGGAAACGGGACTCGAGAGACGGCCATGCAAGTCAGCGCAACCGCAAAACGGCTCCGCATCTCGCCGCGCAAGGTGCGGCTGGTCGCGGACCAGGTGCGCGGCAAGGCCGTGGACGACGCCTTGAACGTTCTCGCCTTCAGCACGCGCAAGGGCGCGCCGCTGATCCGCAAGGTGATCGACTCGGCCATTGCCAACGCCGAGGAGAACGAGGGCGCCGACGTCGACGACCTCAGCATCAAGGAGATCTACGTCGGCGACGGCATCACCATCAAGCGCATCCGCCCGCGCGCCCGCGGTCGGGCGGACCGCATCTTCAAGCGCACCTGCCACATCACGGTCACCTTGACCGACGGCCAATAGCACGGAGTCCGAGGAGTCTACATGGGCCAGAAAGTTTCGCCGACCGGCTTGCGCCTGGGGATCGTCAAGGACCACACCTCGGTCTGGTACGCCGGCAAGAAGGACTACGCCGACTATCTGCAGAGCGATCTGGCCGTGCGCAGCCACGTCGCCAAGGCGCTGTCGCAGGCGTCGGTCAGCCGCATCGACATCGAGCGCCCGGCGCAGACGGCGCGCATCACCATCCACACGGCCCGCCCCGGCATCGTCATCGGCAAGAAGGGCGAGGACGTGGACCGCCTGCGCGCCGAACTGACGCAGCGCATGGGCGTGCCGGTCCACATCAACGTCGAGGAGATCCGCAAACCGGAGATCGACGCCCTGCTGGTCGCCCAGAACGTCGCCCAGCAGCTCGAACGCCGCGTGCGCCACCAGCGGGCCATGCGGCGGGTCATTCAGAACGCCATGCGCCTCGGCGCGGAAGGCATCAAGGTGCGCGTCGCCGGGCGCCTGAACGGCGCGGAGATCGCACGCTCGGAGACCTACGCCGAAGGCCGCGTCCCGCTGCATACGCTGCGCGCCGACATTGACTACGCCACCGCCGAGGCGAAGACGACCTACGGCATCATCGGCGTCAAGGTCTGGGTGTTCAAAGGCGAAGTGCTCGGCGCCGACGCCGAAGACGCCCAGACGGCGGCGAGCGCCTGACATGCTGCAACCCAAGCGAACCAAGTTCCGCAAGCTGCAGAAGAGCCGCAACCGCGGCCTCGCGAGCCGCGGCAACCGCGTCAGCTTCGGCGAATACGGCCTGAAGGCGGTGGGCCGCGGTCGCATGACGGCCCGCCAGATCGAGGCCGGGCGGCGGGCGATGACGCGCCATGTGCGGCGCGGCGGCAAGATCTGGATCCGCGTCTTTCCGGACAAGCCGATCACCAAGAAGCCGCTCGAAGTCCGCCAAGGCAAGGGTAAGGGCAGCGTCGAGTACTGGGTGGCGCTGATCCAGCCGGGCCGCGTGCTCTACGAGATGGAAGGCGTTGCCGAAGACGTGGCCCGGGAGGCGTTCGCCCTCGCCGCCGCCAAGCTGCCGTTCCCGACGGTATTCGTGAAGCGCACCCTGGGCTAGCGGGACGAGGCGAGAGACGCGATGAACAAAGCCGAGCTGGCCGAGATGCGCGAGAAGTCCGCCGCCGAGCTGCAGGAGGAGCTCATCCGCCTGCGCAAGGAGCAGTTCAACCTGCGCATGCAGCGCGCCAGCGAACAACTGGGGCAAACCCATCTGATCACCGAGACGCGCCGCGACATCGCCCGCGTCAAGACGCTCATGCAGGAGAAGGCCGGTGTCTGACAACGAAACCGCAAGCGCGACCGCCGCGGAAGCTGCGGCTTCGGATGAAGCTGCGGCTTCGAATGAAGCGGCGCAGTCCGAGGGATCCGTGGCGCCCGAGTCGGCACCGGAGGCGGAGCATGCCGCAGGCGCGGCGGCGGAAGCCGCGGCAGTGGAGCCGGCGGTCGCCGAGAGCCCGCCGGAAGCCGAGCCCGCCGCGCCGACCCGGACCGTGCGCACCATGACCGGCGTGGTCATCTCCAGCAAGGCCGACAAGACCATTTCCGTGCGCGTCGAGCGGCGCGTCAAGCATCCGGTGTACGGCAAGTTCGTGCGCCGCTCCACGAAGCTCGCCGCCCACGACGAGCACAACGAATGCCGGGACGGCGACACCGTGGCGATCCGCCAAACGCGGCCCGTGTCGAAGACCAAGTCCTGGGCGCTGCACCGCATCGTCGAACGCGCCGCGGCGGCGAGCGGCTAGCCGGCAGCCAGGCGAAGCCGCACGGAGAGAGAACGATGATTCAAGCGGAAACCATGCTCGACATCGCCGACAACAGCGGCGCCCGCCGGGTGCAGTGCATCAAGGTGCTCGGCGGCTCGAAGCGGCGCTACGCCCACATCGGCGACGTCGTCAAGGTGACGGTCAAGGAGGCCATCCCGCGCGGCCGCGTGCGCAAGGGACAGGTGATGAATGCGGTGGTGGTGCGCACCAAGCGCGGCGTGCGCCGCCCGGACGGCTCGCTGATCCGCTTCGACCAGAACGCCGCGGTGCTGCTCACCGGCGGCATGCAGCCGGTCGGCACGCGCATCTTCGGCCCGGTGACCCGGGAACTGCGCACCGAGCGCTTCATGCGCATCATCTCGCTGGCCCCGGAAGTGCTCTAGGGGACGCCATGCGCAAGATCCAGCAAGACGACGAAGTGATCGTGATCGCCGGCCGCGACAAGGGCCGGCGCGGCGCGGTGGTGCGCCGGGTCTCGGAGGATCGCGTGGTGGTATCCGGCATCAACATGGTGCGCAAGCATGTCCGGGCGAATCCGCAGATCAACGAGCCGGGCGGCATCAAGGATCAGGAGGCGCCCATCGCGATCTCCAATATCGCGCTGTACAACCCGGAAACCGAGAAAGCGGATCGGGTGGGCATCCGCACCGAGGACGGCAAGCGGGTGCGCTACTTCAAGTCCACCGGCAACCTCGTGGACGCGGACTGAGGCGAGGAAGCGAACCATGTCCGACCTCAGGCAGAAGTATGTCGATGAAATCCGCCCCGCGCTGGTGGAGCAGTTCGGCTACCGGTCGCTGATGGCCGCGCCGCGGCTCGCCAAGGTGACTCTCAACATGGGCGTCGGCGAGGCCGTGGGCGACCGCAAGATCATGGACGGCGCGGTCGCCGACATGACGCTGATCGCCGGCCAGCGCCCGGTGATCACCAAGGCGCGCAAATCCGAGGCCGGCTTCAAGATCCGCGACGGCTTCCCGATCGGCTGCAAGGTGACCCTGCGCCGGACGCGCATGTACGATTTCGTCGAGCGGCTGATCGGCATCGCCATTCCCCGGATGCGGGACTTCCGCGGCCTCAATCCGCGCTCCTTCGACGGCCGCGGCAACTTCTCGATGGGCATCTCCGAGCAGATCAACTTCCCGGAGATCGACTACGACAAGGTGGACAAGATCCGCGGCCTCGACATCACCGTCACCACCACGGCGAACACCGACGAGGAGGGCCTCGCCCTGCTCCGGGCGTTCAGCTTCCCGTTCAGGACCTAGGGCCGCAAGGCAGCAAGTCGAGCAAGCCGAGCAAGCCGAAAAGAGGAAATCGCACGCAATGGCTAAAATCTCTGTCGTCGAGCGCGAAAAGAAGCGCCGCAAGGTCGTCGCCAAGTACGCGGCCAAGCGCGCCGCGCTGAAGAAGACCATCGCGGACCGGAACGCGTCCGAGGACGAAATCTGGGCGGCGCAGCAGCAGTTGCAGCAGCTGCCGCGCAACGCCTCGCCGGTGCGCCTGCGCAATCGCTGCCGGGAAACCGGTCGCCCGCGCGGCGTGTATCGGAAGTTCGGCCTCGGCCGCACCAAGCTGCGCGAAGCGGCGATGCGCGGCGACGTGCCGGGACTGGTCAAGGCGAGCTGGTAGGCCCGCGAATCAACGAAGAGCGAATAGCAATGAGCATGCAGGATCCCATCGCCGATCTGCTGACGCGGATCAGGAATGCGCAGCGCGCCGGACATGACTCCGTGGCGCTGCCGAGCTCGAAGCTCAAGACCGCGATCTGCGAAGTGCTGAAGGGCGAGGGCTATATCGACGGCTTCCAGGTCGACGGCGACGTGAAGCCGCTGCTCACGGTCGCCCTGCGCTACGACGACGGGGCGCCGGTCATTGAGGAACTCGATCGCGTCAGCCGCCCCGGCCTGCGCATCTACAAGGCCGCCGGCGACCTGCCCACGGTGCGCGGCGGCCTCGGCGTCGCCATCGTCAGCACCGACCGCGGCGTCATGACCGAGCGCGCGGCGCGGCGCGCCGGCGTCGGCGGCGAAGTGCTCTGTACGGTCTTCTAGCGCGCAACGAGGAGTCGCAAGCCGTGTCCCGAATCGCCAACAACCCCGTCGCCGTGCCGACCGGCGTGGATGTGCAGATCGCCGCCGCCGCGGCGGGCACCGTGGTCACCGTCAAGGGCGCCAAGGGCACGCTGCGGCGCGAGTTCCCCGCCGAAGTGGATGTGCAGCAGGGCGGCGGCGTGGTGCGCTTCGCGGCGCGCTCCGGCAGCCGCCAGGCCAAGGCGCTGGCCGGCACCGCGCGGTCGCTGGTGAGCAACATGGTGGTCGGCGTCTCGCAGGGCTTCGAGAAGCGGCTGGAGCTGCAGGGCGTCGGCTATCGCGCCCAGGCACGCGGCAAGTCGCTGAACCTGCAGCTCGGCTTCTCGCATCCCATCGACTACGCGCTGCCGGACGGCATCGAGGTGCAGACGGCGTCGCAGACCGAAGTGCTGGTGCAGGGCATCGACAAGCAGCTCGTCGGCCAGGTCGCCGCCGAGATCCGCGGCTTCCGGCCGCCGGAGCCGTACAAGGGCAAGGGCGTGCGCTACCAGGGCGAGCGCGTGCGGCGCAAGGAAGGCAAGAAGAAGTAGCGACAGACGCCGAGAGACGCAGGCGCAGTAAGCAGGACAACGAACCAGGACCAAGATCGTGGACAAGCGAATCGACAAGAGGGCAGGCCGTCTGCGTCGCGCCAAGCGCACGCGGATGCGGATCCGCGAACGCGGCGCACCGCGGCTGACCGTGCATCGCACGCCGCGGCACATCTACGCGCAGGTCATCGCCCACGAAGACGGCGCCGCGGACCGCATCGTCGCCCAGGCGTCCACCTTGGACAAGGCGCTGCGCGGCGGCGACAGCGGCAACATCGAAGGCGCCACCGCGGTGGGTCGCCTGATCGCCGAGCGGGCGACCGCGGCGGGCATCGACGCCGTCGCCTTCGACCGCTCGGGCTACAAATACCACGGCCGCATCAAGGCGCTAGCCGAAGCGGCTCGGCAGAACGGGCTGAAGTTCTAATGGCATATTCCGAACAGATCGAAGAAGAAGGGCTGATCGAAAAGCTCGTTCAGATCAACTACGTCGCCAAGGTCGTCAAGGGCGGCCGCCAGCGCGGCGTCACGGCGCTGGCGGTGGTCGGCGACGGCGAGGGCCGGGTCGGCTTCGGCAGGGGCAAGGCCCGCGAGACGCCGGCGGCCATCCAGAAGGCCATGGAAGCGGCGCGCCGCGACATGGTGGACGTGGAGCTGAACGGCACGACGATCTGGTACCCCGTCACGGAGTCCTACGGCGCCTCCACCGTCTACATGCAGCCGGCGTCGGAAGGCACCGGCATCATCGCCGGCGACAAGATGCGCGCCGTGCTCGAGTGCGCGGGCGTGCGCAACGTCCTCGCGAAGTGCTACGGCTCGACGCGCCCGGTGAACGTGGTCCATGCGACGTTCAACGCCCTGCGGCGGATGCGCTCGCCGCAATCGGTGGCCGCCAAGCGCGGCAAGACCGTCGAGGAGATCGTCGCCTAGCCGCGGCGCCGGAGAGCGAGCACCATGGAAACCGCCAAGAAGGTGAGGGTGAGGCTGCGCAAGTCGCCGTGGGGGCGGCTGCCGAAGCATCGCGCCTGCGTGATCGGCTTGGGGCTGCGCCGGGTCGGCTCGGAGCGCGTGCTGGAGGACACCCCCTCGGTGCGCGGCATGATCGACAAGGTGCGCTATCTCCTCGACGTGGAGGAGGCCTAGCCGCGGCGGAGAACCGGACATGAGCGAAGCAGAGAACATGGAAGCCGAGCAGCAAGAGCCGGCGCCGACGGAACCGGCCGAGCCGGAAGGGCGCGCCCGCCTCAACACCCTGTCCCCCGCCAAGGGCAGCAAGCGCGCCAGGAAGCGCGTCGGCCGCGGCATCGCCGCCGGCGGCGGCAAGACCGCGGGCCGCGGCCACAAGGGCCAGAAAGCGCGCTCCGGCGGCAACGTGCGGCCCGGCTTCGAAGGCGGCCAGCTGCCGTTGCAGAAGCGCATCCCGGCGTTCGGATTCCGCTCGCGCATCGGCCTGAAGACGGCCGAAGTGCGCACCGCGGAACTGGCCCGGGCGATGGGCGACGACGGCGTGGTGGATCTGGCGGCGCTGAAGGCCGCCGGCATCGTCCGCAAGAACATGACCCGCGCCCGCATCTTCCTGTCCGGCCCGGTCGGCGCCGCCGTGACGGTGCGCGGCATCAAGGTCTCGAAGGGCGCGAAGGCGGCGATCGAAGCCGCCGGCGGCTCGGTCGTCGAGTAGTCCGGAACCGAGGCGAGCACGAACATGGCAACGGCAGCGGCGGCAGCATCGACCCTTCCGGGCACCCGCACCGGCGGCGGCTTGACCGAGCTGCGCCGCCGCCTGCTGTTCGTGCTGTTCGCGCTCTTGGTCTACCGCATCGGCACGCACATCCCCGTGCCCGGCATCGACCCCGAGCAGCTGCGCAACCTGTTCGACGCCAACCAGGGCGGCGTGCTGGATCTCTTCAACATGTTCTCCGGCGGCGCCTTGGAGCGGATGAGCATCCTGGCGCTCGGCGTGATGCCGTACATCACCTCCAGCATCATCATGAACCTGGTGACGATGATGTACCCGGCGCTCAACCAGCTCCGCAAGGAGGGTCAGGCCGGGCGCCGCAAGATCACCCAGTACACGCGCTACGGCACGCTGCTGATCGCCCTCATCCAGGGCTCCGCGTTGACCGGCACGCTGGCGGCGCAGGGCCTCGCCTTCTCCGCCAACTTCAGTTTCTACTTCGTCGCCATCGTCACGCTGGTGGCGGGGGCGCTGTTCATGATGTGGCTCGGCGAGCAGATCACCGAGCGCGGCGTCGGCAACGGCATCTCGCTCCTGATCTTCGCCGGCATCGTGTCCGGCTTCCCCGGCGCGGTCGGACAGTCCTTCGAGGCTGCGCGGCAGGGCGACATCAACGTCATCGCGCTGCTGGCGGTGTCGGTGATCGGCGTGCTCATCGTCGGCTTCGTGGTGTTCGTCGAGAGCGCCCAGCGGCGCATCAACGTCAACTACGCCAAGCGCCAGCAGGGGCGCCGCGTCTACCAGCCGCAGAGCACGCCGCTGCCGCTGAAGATCAACATGGCGGGCGTGATTCCGGCCATCTTCGCCTCCAGCCTGCTGCTGGCGCCGGCGTCGATGGCGCAGTGGTTCGGCCAGGCGCCGAACATGTCCTGGCTGCAGGACGTCGCCCTCGTGCTGTCGCCGGGCCAGCCGCTCTACATCCTGCTGTTCGCCGGCGGCATCATCTTCTTCAGCTTCTTCTACACGGCGATCATGATGGACCCCAAGGACATCGCCGACAACCTGAAGCGCCAGGGCGCCTACGTGCCCGGCATCCGTCCGGGCCAGCAGACGGCCTCCTATCTGGACGACGTGATCACGAGGCTGACGCTGTTCGGCTCCATCTACGTCGCTTCCGTCTGTCTCCTGCCGGAGTTCATGGTGGTATTCTTCAACGTCACGATGCAGCTCGGCGGCACGGCCCTGCTGATCGTCGTGGTGGTCTCCATGGACTTCATGTCGCAGGTGCAGCAGCACATGATGTCCAGCCAGTACGCCAAGCTGATGGAGAAATCGAACCTGCGCAGCTACGGGCGCGGCAGCCGGCCCTCGACGGGTGGCGGCCGTGGTCGGCGCAGGTAGCCGGACCAAGGAGGACGTGCCATGAAGGTGAGGGCATCCGTCAAGAAAATGTGCCGCAACTGCAAGATCGTGCGGCGCGGTCGCGTGGTGCGGGTGATCTGCAGCGCGGAACCCCGGCACAAGCAGCGCCAGGGCTAGCGGGAACGGCAGGAGGACAAGGGAAGGCAATGGCACGAATCGCCGGCATCAACATCCCCGACAACAAGCACGCGGGCATCTCGCTCACCTACATCTTCGGCGTCGGGCGCACCAGGGCGCGGCAGATGTGCGAAGCGGTGGGCGTTAGCCCGACGACCAACCTCGGCAGCCTCGGCGAAGACAAGCTCGACGCTCTGCGCGCCGAAGTCGCCAAGCTCGACATCGAAGGCGATCTGCGCCGCGAAGTGCAGCTCAACATCAAGCGGCTGATGGACCTCGGCTGCTACAAGGGCATGCGGCACCGCCGCGGGCTGCCGGTGAACGGCCAGCGCACCCACAACAACGCCCGCACCCGGAAGGGCCCGCCGCGGCCCATCCGCAAGTAGCCACCCGGCAGCAACAGCCGCTCGGCAGAAAGAGGAATCCATGGCCGAACCGACCAGCCGCAAGAAGGGCAAGCGCGTCGTGATGGACGGCGTCGCCCACGTCCACGCGTCGTTCAACAACACCATCATCACCATCACGGACCGCCAGGGCAACGCGCTGTGCTGGGCGACCGCCGGCGGCTCCGGCTACCGCGGTTCGCGCAAGAGCACGGCGTTCGCCGCCCAGGTCGCTTCGGAGCGCGCCGCCACCAACGCCATGGAGCAGTACGGCATGAAGAGCGTGGACGTCTTCGTCAAGGGTCCCGGCCTCGGCCGCGAGTCGTCCGTGCGGGCGATGAACGCCGCCGGCCTCAAGATCAACAGCATCTCCGACGTCACCCCCATCCCCCACAACGGCTGCCGCCCGCCCAAGCGGCGCCGCGTCTAGAGAAACGAGGGCGAAACCATGGCCAGATACCTAGGACCGAAGCTCAAGCTCTCCCGCCGCGAAGGCACGGACCTGTTCCTGAAGAGCGGCGTGCGGCCGCTGGACTCGAAGTGCCGCGCCGACACCATCCCCGGCCAGCACGGCGCGGCGCGTCGGCAGAAGCCGAAGGACTACGCCGTGCAGTTGCGCGAGAAGCAGAAGGTGCGCCGCTTCTACGGCGTGCTCGAGAAGCAGTTCCGCAACTACTACAAGACCGCGGACCGGCAGAAGGGCGCCACCGGCGAGAACCTGCTGCGCCTGCTCGAGCGCCGCCTCGACAACGTGGTCTACCGCATGGGCTACGGCTGCACCCGCGCCGAGAGCCGCCAGCTCGTTTCGCACAACGCCATCGAAGTGAACGGCGCCCGGGTGAACGTCCCGTCCTACCAGGTGCGCCCGGACGATGTCGTTTCCGTGCGCGAGAAGTCGCACGGCCAGCTGCGCATCCGCCAGGCGCTCGAACTCGCCAGCCAGCGCGGCGCGTCGGAGTGGGTCGAGGTGGACGGCGAGAAGCTCGAAGGGGTCTACAAGCGCGACCCCGACCGCAGCGAACTGCCCCAGGAGATCAACGAGAACCTGATCGTCGAGTTGTACTCGAAGTAATCCGCACCCAAACCGGAGGCATCTGCATGGCACAGGCGACCGAGTTCCTCACCCCCCGCCGCATCGACGTGGACGAGGTGAGCAGCACGCATTCCCGCGTCACCCTGGAACCCTTGGAGAGGGGTTTCGGCTACACGCTCGGCAATACGCTGCGCCGCATCCTGCTGTCGTCCATGCCCGGCTGCGCGATCACCGAGGTGCGCATCGACGGCGTGGAGCACGAGTACGCCCCCATGGAGGGCGTGCGCGAGGACGTCATCGACATCCTGCTGAACCTCAAGGGCATCGCCGTGAAGCTCCACGAGGGCGAAACGGCAAACATCCGCCTGACCAAGAGCGGCGCCGGCGAAGTCACCGCCGGCGACTTCACGCTCACCTCGGCGGTGGAGATCGCCAACCCCGAGCATGTCGTCTGCACGCTCAACGAGCATGGCGAGATCGCCCTCGAGGCCACCGTCACGCGCGGGCGCGGCTACCAGCCGGTGGAATACGCGGGGCCGGAGGACGAAGAGGCGTCGCGGCCCATCGGCGTGCTGCGCCTCGATGCCAGCTACAGCCCCATGCGCCGCGTCGCCTACCATGTGGAGAGCGCCCGCGTCGAGCAGCGCACGGACTTGGACAAGCTGATTCTCGACATCGAGTCGAACGGCACCATCGACCCGGAACAGGCCATCCGCCGCGCGGCGACGATCCTGCAGCAGCAACTGGCGGTGTTCGTGGACTTCGAGACCGCGGACCCGGTGGTGCCGGAGGAGAAGACGCCGGAAGTGGATCCCGTCCTCGTCCGCCCGGTGGACGATCTCGAGCTCACCGTTCGGTCGGCCAACTGCCTGAAGGCGGAGAACATCTACTACATCGGCGATCTGATCCAGCGCACCGAGGTGGAACTACTGAAGACGCCGAACCTCGGCAAGAAGTCCCTGACCGAGATCAAGGACGTTCTCGCCAAGCTCGGCCTCGGCCTCGGCATGCGCCTGGAGAAGTGGCCGCCGACGACGCTCACGCGCTAGCGGCGCCGCAAGAGACAGAAACATGAGACACCGAAAGAGCGGTCGCCACCTGAACCGCACCAGCAGCCACCGCAAGGCCATGTTCGCCAACATGGCCGCGTCGCTGATCGAGCACGAGGTCATCAAGACCACCGTGCCCAAGGCCAAGGAACTGCGCCGCGTCGCCGAGCCGCTCATCACCCTCGCCAAGGTGGACAGCGTGGCCAACCGGCGCCTCGCCCTCGCCCGCCTTCGCAGCAAGGCGGCCGTGGGCAAGCTCTTCGAGGAACTCGGCCCGCGCTACGACGAGCGTCCCGGCGGCTACACCCGCATCCTCAAGGCCGGCTACCGCGCCGGGGACGCCGCGCCGGTCGCCTTCATCGAGCTGGTCGGTCGCACGATCGAAGACGACGACGATTTCGACGAGGACGAGGACTAGGCTTCTCGCGCCAAGGGCGTCTACGCGAGTCGCCGCACCAAACGGCATCTTGGCCGCAAGACAGAGAACTGCCCTACACCAGTGGCCGCCGGGGTAGGGGCCACGGCTCCGGGCTTCATCAGACCTGTCGTACTCGCAAGGCGGGTTGGGCGTTTACGGCAACGATGCTGTTGTGCGGGGCTCAGTCCTCGCTGGCAGAAGCGGACAGGGGCGCCAGTTCCGCGTCCAGTGATCTTCCGTTTGCACATGGCCTTCGCGCACGCTTTTGCAGACGCACTCGCTGAACTTCGATGCAGGGAACCCGTCGGCGAGCCGCAGCACGATACCCTCCCGCTCGCCGCCGAGGGCTGAACTGCCGCCATGCGCACCGTCGAGGAACTCTTGCATCTCGGCCACGCTGGCGAAGCGGCCCTTGAAGAGAACCGGGACGAGGGGGATGCGCTTCTCCTGAGTGTAGCTCTCCAACATGGCGAACGAGCCGAATGCGCCGTGCCCATCCCGCAGCGCAAACGCGTAGAACGTCTCGTCCTCCGGAACGGGGTCGTAGGCGATGCTGTGGACACCAAAGATGTCCTCGCCGTAGAGGTAAGTGTCGGGGTCAGTCACCTTCCATGCATGGTGCTTCTTCACCATCGCCATCCACTTGGCCTCGGAAGGTGCGAACGTGCTGCGAGCGTAGACCCGACCCCGGTGGAGCATCGTGTTGCCACCGTCCAGCTTTTCCGTGGCCACGACTTCCTCCCCCACGAAGCGCCCGGGATCCGAATGCACGGCATCGCCGCGCCCGATGCTGGGCGAGTAGGGCCAGTACGGCGTCCTAGGGTATTTGGTCCACGAGCCTACTCGTCTGAGTACTCAGCCGGGAACATCCTTCAGCTCTTCCGGGCCGTTCGGGTCTTCGATGGTGATGCGCTTGGGCAACGTCCACTCCAGGCTCCACGAGATCTGCCGGCGCAAGTCGTGTGGATGCAGGACATCTCGGTAGGTACCGAGGTTCACCAACTCGTCCGGGCCGCCAAAGTCGAGGACGATCCCGCGGTCCGTAGCGTTGCGAGTTTGCTTGAGCATCAGCAGGAAGTGCAGCAGGCTGCTCTTGCCCGCGCTGTTGGTGCCGAAGAAGGCGGTGACGTTGCCGAAGTCCAAGTCGACCTCGCGCCAAGCCTTGAAGTTGCTGAACTTGAGCCGATTGAGCACGGTCCGGACCCGGGGAGCGCCGAGAGTGATAGCACGGATCGTATCAGCAGGCAGGGAGTCGAGGCCCGCGGAACGGTACTCTGCCACGCTGGCGGATGGCGCTCGTCGTGGCTTCGGCGCGGGTACGCTGTTTAGCCTTTGCCCAGTCCTGCTCTGGTGACCCACCGCGGAATGCTTCCGCGGAACTGCCACGAATCGCAGCGCCCGCGACCACTGATCGGCGGATCGTCGCCCCTCTCACAGCACGATGGCGATCTCGGCGCGATGGTGCTGTGCGCCCGCCTTGACCAAATGGATCGTCTGCAAGGCGGCTTGTCCGGACCGCGCCAGTCCCTTCGCGCCACCGAGCTCGTGGAAGTACATCTGGCTGGTCAACACATCCTGGCCGTCCAGCCAGACCTTGCAGTGGATGTGCTGAGCGGGCCGTGCGCTGTAGCGGCCCGGCACGTAGGTGCGGAATGCGAAGGCGCCCGCTTCGTCGGTCGTGGCCTCGCCGCAGTAGAGAAACTCTTCGAGGAGGCGGTCCTGACCGTCGTCGCGAGGGTGCTTGTAGCGCCCGTTGGGGTCGGCCTGCCAGATGTCCACCAGCGCACCGGCGTACGGTGCCCTGGCCGGCGTGGTCACGCGGCCGCGCAGTTGCAGAACGTCCGCGCGCGGCTCGCCGACGATCAGGTCGCTGGTCCGGTTGCGCGGCCCCCGCGGATAGAACGGCCCCGCGAAATCCCGAGGCGTCTTGGGCAGCTCCGCCCCCGCTAGGCCTGCCGCTCCGGTGATTGCGCCCGCCGCCAAAGCGGCTTGCACCAGCTTGCGTCGATTCATGGCGGCTCCGTTCATACTGCCCGACGCCACCATACTACGTCCGAGTGGCGAGAGTACCGAAGACCCGAACGGTGCCGATGCCCATCCGGCGGAATGCGCTACGATGAACGCGCACGACCCCAGCGAACCAGACCATGCCGATGGCCGAGCGCTTCTTCAACACCACCGGGCCGGTGGTTGCCGAGGACCACTACTGCATTCCGCCGCTCGGGCGGTTCGACCTTGCCGAGATCCTGCGCCTCGTCGACGCCAAGCGCTACTTCGTGCTGCACGCGCCCCGACAGACCGGCAAGACCTCGGCGCTGCTGGCGCTGCGCGACCTCTTGAACGAGGGCGGCGCATACCGCTGCGTCTACACCAACGTGGAGCCCGGACAGACCGCGCGGGGCGACGTGGCCGCGGGGATGCGCACGGTGCTGGCAGGACTCTCCGAGGAGGCGCTCATCGCCCTCGGCGACGACTTCCTGGACGGAATGTGGGAACAGGCGCTGGCGCGCGCCGGTCCGCACGGCGCCCTGCGCTATGCGCTCGGGCGCTGGTCCCTGAAAGACCCCGAGCCGCTGGTGCTGCTGATCGACGAGATCGACACGCTGGTGGGCGACACCCTGATCTCCGTGTTGAGGCAGCTCCGCGCCGGCTACGCCAACCGCCCCGCGGCGTTCCCGCAGAGCGTGATGCTGTGCGGCGTGCGGGATGTGCGGGACTACCGCATCCAATCGGAGTCCGGCGGCGACATCGTGGTCGGCGGCAGCGCCTTCAATGTCAAGGCGAAGTCGCTGCGCCTCGGCGACTTCGACGAGGCCGACATGCGCGCGCTTCTCGGCCAGCACACTGCCGAAACCGGCCAGCGGTTCACCGAAGCCGCGCTCGCCGTGGTGTGGGAGCAGTCGCAGGGCCAGCCGTGGCTGGTCAACGCGCTGGCCGACCAGGCGTGCTTCGAGAGCAAGGCGGGCCGGGACCGCTCCCGCGCCATCGACGAAGAGGCGGTCTTCGATGCTCGGGAAGCGCTCGTCATCGCGCGGCAGACTCACCTGGACCAGCTCGCCAAGCAGCTGGAGGAGGAGCGCGTGCGGCGGGTGATCGAGCCGGTGCTGAGCGGCGCGGCCGCCGGCCAGTCCAGCCCCGCCGACCTGGAGTACGTCCGGGACCTCGGCCTGCTGGCGCGCGAGGGCACGGCGCGGATCGCCAACCCGGTGTACCGGGAGATCATCCCGCGCGAGCTCATGCAAGCCCGCACGGCGGAGATCGCCCACGAGCCGGAGTGGTACGCGAAGCCGGACGGCGACCTCGACATGGACGGCCTGCTGAAGGGGTTCCAGGGCTTCTTCCGCGAGCACTCGGAGCACTGGATCGAGCGCTTCCAGTACAAGGAGGCCGGCCCGCAGCTCCTGCTGCAGGCGTTCCTGCACCGAATCTGTCAACGCCGGCCTTGCAGGCCGGGCGGCGGGCGCATCGAGCGGGAGTACGCCCTGGGCCGCCGGCGCACGGACCTCCTGATCGTCTGGCCGCCCCGCCCCGGAGGTGGCGCCGCCGAGCCGGGAACGCCCGCGCACCGCCACGTGATCGAGTGCAAGATCCTGCGCGGCGGCCTCGACGCGACGATCCGCGAGGGCGTCGAGCAGACGCTGGACTACGCGGACAAGTGCCGCGCCGAATCCGGCCATCTGGTGGTCTTCGACCGCGACGAGTCGAAGCCGTGGGAGGAGAAGCTGTACCGGCGCGAGGAGTCCCTCGGCGGGCGCAACGTCACCGTGTGGGGGGCGTGAGCCGGTTACTGGGGGTACAAGGAGGATCGGAGGCGGCTGTCGCTCGCCACTAGGCGAGTCCCGCGGTACAGCACGCGAAGTCCCAGCCGTCCCCGTGCTCCGGATGCCGCACTTGAGCGCCAGCGCCGAGAAGCCGAGCGCGCCACGCACTCATTACGCCGCCCTGTCCTGCCCAGCGGAAAGCGTAGTTGAGTCGTTGACGGTCCGCCTACGGTACTGCACTCCAGCACCCCATGCGGTTCTCGACTGCATGGCGCGGGGCCTCTTCGGAGGCCCTTGCTTCTTGCTCGGCGCAGGAAGTCCCGTCCGCCACCCGCCAGAGCTCCCAGGTCTGCGCCCGCCCCCCCTCGCCGCCAGCGCCGACTTGGGCGGCGCCGCCCGCCGTCCAGCCGGAGTGCCGCCAAGGAGCTGGACCACTTCCATACCGCGGTCGGCCGCGGATGACTGGGACAGGCCTGCCGTTCCGGTGATTGCGCCCGCCGCCAAAGCGGCTTGCGTCGATTCATGGCGGCTCCGTTCCAGACTGCCCGACACCACCACACTGGGTCCGAGTGGCGAGAGTACCGAAGACCCGAACGGCGCCGATGCCCATCCGGCGGAATGCGCTACGATGAACGCACACGACCCAAGCGAACCAGACCATGCCGATGGCCGAGCGCTTCTTCAACACCACCGGCCCGGTGGTTCCGGCCAAGCACTACAGCATCCCGCCGCTCGGGCGGTTCGACCTCGACGAAGTCCTGCGCCTGATAAGGAACGAGCGCTACTTCGTGCTGCACGCGCCCCGACAGACGGGCAAGACCTCGGCGCTGCTGGCGCTGCGCGACCTGCTCAACGAGGGCAGCGACTATCGCTGCGTGTACACCAACGTCGAGCCCGGGCAGACGGCGCGGGGCGACGTGGCCGCGGGGATGCGCACGGTTCTGGCGGAGCTCTCCGAAGAGGCGTCAATCGCTATCGGGGACGGATTCTTGGACCAAACCTGGGAACAGACGCTGGCGCGCGCGGGTCCGCATGGCGCCCTGCGCCAGACGCTGCGGCGGTGGTGCCTCAACGATCCCAAGCCCCTCGTGCTGCTGATCGACGAGATCGACGCGCTGGTGGGCGACACGCTGATCTCCGTGCTGAGGCAACTGCGCGCCGGGTTCGACACGCGCCCGGCGGCATTCCCGCAGAGCGTGATCCTCACGGGCGTGCGCGATGTGCGCGACTACCGCATCCACTCGGACTCGGCGGGCGAAGTCATCGCCGGCGGCGGCGTCTTCAACATCAAGGCGGCGTCGCTGCGCCTCGGCGACTTCGACGAGACGGACATGCGGGCGCTCCTCGGCCAGCACACGGCCGAGACCGGGCAGCGGCTCACCGAGGCCGCGCTCGCGGCAGTGTGGGAGCAGTCCGAGGGCCAGCCTTGGCTGGTCAACGCGCTGGCCGACCAGGCGTGCTTCAGGAACAGGCCCGGCCGGGACCGCTCGCGGGCCATCGACGAAGAGGCGGTGTTCGACGCACGGGAAGCGCTGGTGCTGGCGCGGCCGACGCACCTGGGCCGGCTCGCCAAGCAGCTCGAGGATGAGCGGGTGCGGCGGGTGATCGAGCCGGTGCTGAGCGGCGGCATCGGCGGCGAGGCCAGCCCGGACGACTTGGAGTACGTCCGGGGCCTCGGCCTGCTGGCGCACGAGGGCTCGCGCCGGATCGCCAACCCGGTTTACCGGGAGATCATCCCGCGCGAGCTCATGCGCGCCCGCACGGCGGAGATCGCCCACGAGCCGGAGTGGTACCTGAAGCCGGACGGCGACCTCGACATGGACGGCCTGATGGAAGGCTTCCAGGGCTTCTTCCGGGAGCACTCGGAGCACTGGATCGAGCGCTTCCAGTACAGGGAGGCCGGCCCGCAGCTCCTGCTGCAGGCGTTCCTGCATCGGATTGTGAACGGCGGAGGCCGGATCGAGCGGGAGTATGCGCTGGGCCGCCGGCGCACGGACCTGCTGATCGTCTGGCCGCCCCGCCCCGGCGGCGTCGCCCAGCCGGGAACGCCCGCGCGCCGCCACGTGATCGAGTGCAAGATCCTGCGCGGCGGCCTCGAGGCGACGATCCGCGAGGGCGTCGAGCAGACGCTGGACTACGCGGACAAGTGCCGCGCCGAATCCGGCCATCTGGTGGTCTTCGACCGCGACGAGGCGAAGCCCTGGGAGGAGAAGCTCTACCGCCGGGAGGAGTCCCTCGGCGGGCGCAACGTGACCGTGTGGGGGGCGTGAGAAGTTCGGCTGCTCGCCTTCGACGGCGTCTACGTCGCAGCGGCCGGTCGTAAGCGCGCTCCGACTTGGCGCCGGCCAGACGTCCGATTGGCGGGAACCCGTTGGGGTGAAGTGCCGAAGCACCGCACGGTGGCGGCTTGCCCCAAGCCCGCGTGCGAGTCGCGCAAGGGGAGGACACTCCGCTACGGTCCCCCGGAGGTGACCCGGATGCCCGACGGCACCGCCGCCCTGCCAGTGGAATGCGCTACGATGATGCCCGCGCCATCCGAGCGAACCAGTGCCATGCCGACGGCCCAGCGCTTCTTCAACACCACCGGGCCGGTGGTTGCCGAGGACCATTACTGCATTCCGCCCCTCGGGCGTTTCGACCTCGGCGAGATCCTGCGCCTCGTCGACGATAAGCGCTATTTCGTGCTGCACGCGCCCCGGCAAACCGGCAAGACCTCGGCGCTGCTGGCATTACGGGACCTCTTGAACGAGCGCGGCCGGCACCGCTGCCTGTACGCGAACGTGGAGCCCGCGCAGACGGCCCGCGGCGACGTGGAACAGGGCTTGCGCGCGACCATGACGGCGCTGGCCCGGGAAGCGCGCCTGACGCTCGGCGACGACCGCCTCGGCGAGTCGTGGCCAGCCCTGATCGGCACGGTCGGACCGCACGCGCTCCTGCTGGAGGGCCTGACGCGCTGGTGCGAAGCGGATCCGCTGCCCCTGGTGCTGCTGATCGACGAGATCGACGCGCTGGTGGGGGACACGCTGATCGCCGTGCTGCGCCAGCTGCGCGCCGGGTACATCAACCGGCCGGCGGCGTATCCGCAGAGCGTCATCCTGTGCGGCGTGCGCGATGTGAGGGACTACCGCATCCACTCGGAGTCGACCGGCGACATCGTCCTTGGCGGCAGCGCCTTCAACATCAAGGCCGAGTCGCTGCGCCTCGGCGACTTCGACGAGGCCGACATGCGCACCCTGCTCGGCCAGCACACGGCCGAGACCGGGCAGCGGTTCACCGAAGGCGCGCTCGCCGCGGTGTGGGAACAGTCCCAGGGCCAGCCGTGGCTGGTCAACGCGCTCGCCCATCAGGCGTGCTTCAGGAACAAGGCCGGCCGGGACCGCTCGCGCGCCGTCACGGAGGAGGCGGTCATGGAGGCCCGCGAAGCGCTGGTGCTGGGGCGCCAGACGCACCTGCACCAGCTGGCCGACAAGCTCCGGGAGGAGCGCGTGCGCCGCGTGATCGAGCCGGTGCTGAGCGGCAACGCGGGCGCCGCGGACCGGGCGAGCCCAGACGACGTGGAGTACGTCCGGGACCTCGGCCTGCTGGCGCGCGAGGGCACGCGCCGGATCGCCAACCCGGTCTACCGGGAGGTGATCCCGCGCGAGCTGATGTACGCCCACGAGGACATGATCGCCGAGGAGACCGAGTGGTACGTGAAGGCGGACGGCGACCTCGACATGATTGGGCTGATGGCGGGGTTCCAGGGCTTCTCCCGCGAGCACTCGGAGCACTGGATCGAGCGCTTCCAGTACAAGGAGGCGGGGCCGCAGCTCCTGCTGCAGGCGTTCCTGCACCGGATTGTGAACGGCGGCGGCAGGATCGAGCGCGAATACGCCCTGGGCCGCCGCCGCACGGACCTCTTGATCGTCTGGTCTCCCCGCCCCGGCGGCGCCGCCGGGCCCGGTGCGCCCGCCCACCGTCACGTCGTCGAGTGCAAGATCCTGCGCGGTGGCCTCGACGCGACGATCCGCGAGGGCGTCGAGCAGACGCTGGACTACGCGGACAAGTGCCGCGCCGAATCGAGCCATCTGGTGGTCTTCGACCGCGACGAGTCGAAGCCCTGGGAGGAAAAGCTCTACCGGCGCGAGGAGTCCTTCGACGGGCGCACCGTGACCGTGTGGGGGGCGTGAGCTCCCCGGGTCCGCCGGCGCCCGGTGCCGGATGAAGCACCGCCGGGGACTTGCCGACGCATCCCGCGGCGCATCGATGGTGCTGCCCCTTCGGGCGAATGCGCTACGATGTCGGCGTTGCGCCCCAGAACGAGACCGCCGATGGCCGCGCGCTTCTTCAACACCACCGGGCCGGTGGTTCCCGCCGACCACTACAGCATCCCCCCGCTCGAGCGGTTCGACTTGGGCGAGATCCTGCGCCTCGTAGACGCCAAGCGCTACTTCGTGCTGCACGCGCCGCGGCAGACCGGCAAGACCTCGGCGCTGCTGGCGCTGCGCGACCTGTTGAACGAGCGCGGCGACCATCGCTGCGTGTACACGAACGTCGAGCCAGGGCAGACGGCGCGGGGCGATGTGGCCGCGGGGATGCGCACGGTGCTGTCCGAACTCTCCGAACGCGCGCTCATCGCCTTGGGAGACGGCTTCCTCGACGAGACGTGGGAGCGGACGCTTGAGCGGGCGGGTCCGCACGGCGCCCTGCGCCAGGCGCTCGGGCGCTGGTGCCTGAACGACCCCAAGCCGCTGGTACTCCTGATCGACGAGATCGACGCGCTGGTGGGCGACACCCTGATCTCGGTGCTGAGGCAGCTGCGCGCCGGGTACGACATGCGCCCGGCCGCGTTCCCGCAGAGCGTGATCCTGTGCGGCGTTCGCGACGTGCGCGACTACCGCATCCATTCGGACTCGGCGGGCGAAGTCATCACCGGAGGCAGCGCCTTCAACATCAAGGCCGAGTCGCTGCGCCTCGGCGACTTCGACGAGGCCGACATGCGGGCGCTCCTAGGCCAGCACGCCGATCAGACCGGGCAGGCGTTCACCGAGGGCGCGCTCGACGCGGTGTGGGAGCAGTCCCAGGGCCAGCCGTGGCTGGTCAACGCGCTGGCCGACCAGGCGTGCTTCAGGAATAGGCCCGGTCGGGACCGCTCGCGCGCCATCGACGAAGAGGCGGTGTTCGACGCCCGCGAGGCGCTCGTCATCACGCGGCAGACGCACCTGGACCAGCTCGCCAAGCAGCTCGAGGAGGAGCGCGTGCGGCGGGTGATCGAGCCGGTGCTGAGCGGCACCGGCGAGGCGGAACGGGCGAAGCCGGACGACGTGGAGTACGTCCGTGATCTAGGCCTCCTGGCGCCCACGGGGCCGCGCCGGATCGCCAACCCCGTCTACCGTGAGATCATCCCGCGCGAGCTCATGCATGCCCACCACGACATGATCCTCGACGAGCCGGAGTGGTACGTGAAGCCCGACGGCGACCTCGACATGGACGGCCTGATGGAAGGCTTCCAAGCCTTCTTCCGCGAGCACTCGGAGCACTGGATCGAGCGCTTCCAGTACAAGGAAGCCGGCCCGCAGCTCCTGCTGCAGGCGTTCCTGCACCGAATCGTCAATGGCGGCGGCCGCATCGAGCGCGAGTACGCCCTGGGCCGCCGGCGCACGGACCTGCTGATCGTCTGGCCGCCCCGCCCCGGAGGCGCCGCCGAGCGGGGAACGCCCGCGCACCGCCACGTGATCGAGTGCAAGATCCTGCGCGGCGGCCTCGAGGCGACGATCCGCGAGGGCGCCCGGCAGACGCTGGACTACGCGGACAAGTGCCGCGCCGAATCGGGCCATCTGGTGGTCTTCGACCGCGACGAGTCGAAGCCGTGGGAGGAGAAGCTGTACCGACGCGAGGAGTCGCTCGACGGGGGCGCCGTGACCGTGTGGGGGGCATGAGCGGTACGGTGCGCCGGCCACCAATCGGATTGGCCAGCCTCGCTGTGACATCGTGCGTCAGGCGCACGAACGCCGCCTCCCAACAGGCGTGGCGCGAACTGCCCGCCCAACGGGGCAGGTCCTGCTTGCGTTGACAGCGCTATTGCTGCTGTGGTCGACTACGAGCGACGAGCGCGGGCGCCCTTGGTGGCCAAAGTGCCAGCTTTCGTGTGCCGCAAGACACGGATGGAGGATTGGAGTAAATTGAAGCGCTGCTATATTGTCTCCTATGACTTGGTTGACCCCAAGAACTACGACGCCCTCCGTGAGTCCATCATGTCCTACGACGGATGGGCTCACATCGCTGATTCAACATGGGCGGTGGTGACCGGGAAGTCGGCTGCCGACGTTCGCAACGACCTAACGAAGTCACTGGACGCGGATGATCTGCTGTTCGTTGTCAAGTCCGGCACGGAGGCCGCGTGGCAGAACGTCAAGTGTCGTAACAGATGGCTCAAGGAATACCTATGAAGGAAGAACAGCGGCCCAGTTCCGGTTCAAATGGAGTTGAGATCCGGCGCGGTCGCGTTGATTCGCTGTCCATATTCGAAATCACCGAAGCCGAGCTTGATTCATTGGCGAAGGGCTCGCCAGGTTCAATCTTCCTGAATTTCGGCATCTTTCTGCTGTCGGTTGGTACGTCCTTTCTCGCCACGTTGTTGACAGTTGAGATCGCATCCCTGTTCAAGTTCGCGGTCTTCGTGGTACTGGCGACGGTGGGCTTGGTCGGCGGCGCTTTTCTCTTGCTGCTTTGGCGGCGGTTGCGCCATGAGGTCGAGGACGTTGTCAGCAAGATCCGAGATCGGGTAGACGGACCAACGCGGCACCCCGCCGCCGGTTAACGCCACGCGGACCACTCCTAACTGCGTCCAACAGCGATGCGAGCGACTCGGCCCGGCGTCTCGATGTCGAGGCACTCGCGAAAGGTGGAGCTGCCAGTCTGGCTCAGCTACGGTCTCGGCGGCAGGAAGTCGACGAGCTCTGCGGCCGAACAGCTAGGGTGCCCGAGGTACGTCTGGTGGAGCAACAGATTCCGCGGCAGAACACAATCCGGCGGGAAGCGTGAGCGTGGCCCGGAAGTGCAAGCCGCGGGGAGAGGATGGCTATGCGGCGGTCGTGGACTCGCTGAAGCTGCGAGAGCCCGCCCCGCCCGGCGCGGCAGCGGCATGCTCACGGCCTTGGCTGCTGTCGCGCTGGCCTGGTGCGAGCCCCGCCCAGCGGAAGCGATGCGCATCGCCGCGAACGCGCTCGGCACGGACACGGACACGATCGCGACGATGGCAGGCGCGCTGCTCGGCCTCACTGCCGACCTCGGTCCGCCGGTGGAAGTGCTGGATGCCGACCTGTTCCGATCAGAAGCTCGTCGCCTAGCGCAGATTGCTGCCGGCGAGAACCCGCCGAGCCACGCCTATCCGGATTTGCTGCATGGAAGCCACCGAGGACCCGAGCCGACGCGCTGGCGCAGACCAAGGATGGCGAGCTTGTGGTCCTCGGTCTCGGTCCGGGCCAAAGGCTGTATGGGCAACCAACGCTGGGCAGGGGTGGATTCCACTGGCAGTGGGTGAGGCTCAGCTTCGGTCAGACGTTGCTGATGAAGAGCCGGGAGGTCCTGCCGGAGGCACCATCGCATCCGGTACCGGGGGAGCGACCAAAGCAGGACACGGCCCAGACGGACGTATCTCGAAGTCTCCCGGAGGAGGCGTCGAACGACTCTTCGGACGCACAAGGCCGGCGATCAGATGCGGGGTCCCCCCGAACGCGGAACGAGCCTGTCGCCACGCATGACGTGGGCGAGGTCGTCTCGTTCATGCAAGGCCACATTGACGACGACAGGATGGTTGGCAAGACGCTCCGGCGGGTGGTGCGCAAGGGCACTACCGCCGACATCGCAGCGTTCACCGCTGCCCTGGTGACGATGCTCGGCAGGGACACAGCAGACCGTAAGGAAGGAGATGCCGGCGCGATGCGGCCACCGTCACGCTGAGTCCAGCACAGGAGTGCGTCGCTGGCAGCCTGCGAAGGCGCTCCGGGATGGCGGCATTGCGGATGCTGTCCAGGCGGCGTACGGCTGGGCCCCGTTCGCCCGCGCCAGCGACAGGCGCACGGCAGCCCGTCGCCAGGTTGCTTGAAGCAGTAGCGTGCGACCAGTCCTTCGCTGAGGCCGACGCCAGCTTCCTCGACGCGCCGCGCATCGCGGAGGTCCCGCACTTGCAGCTTGTCCAGTTTCACTCCTTGTAGTAGTTTCACCAAACGATGAAACCTCAAGAATCAGTGAAAGAGACCAAGGAAGCCGGTCTCGCAGCGGTCCGGGCTCTGCTGCGTCGCCTCCCCGGCGCCGAGCTGACAGATGTCGCCGAAATGCGTCACGCGGGCAGCCGCCTCCATGCGGACGGGGTAGTTCGGCTGCGCCACGGCGACACGGTCCACCTGCTCCTCATCGAGGTCAAGGCCCATGGCGCACCGCGGCTCATCCGCTCGGCCGTCCATCAACTTCATGGCCATGTGGCCGAGATGCGTCAGCGCGGCGCCTGGCACGGCGCTGATCGGATCGTGCCGATGCTCGTCAGCCCCTATCTGTCGCCCCGGTCCCGGTCCATCTGCCACGACCACGGTGTGGCCTACCTCGACCTCCAGGGCAACGCCCGGCTCGCCCTCGACGGCATCTACATCGAACGAAGCGTTCCGACCAAGCCGAAGCCCGAAGCGCGCGCGCTCCGTTCGATCTTCACGCCGAAGGCGGCCGCCATCCTCCGCGCGCTGCTGCGGGCGCCGGCCCGGCCATGGCTGGTCGCCGACCTCGCAACGAGCGCCAACGCCAGCCTCGGTCACGTCAGCAACGTCTGCAAGGCCCTCCACGAGCGGGAGTGGGTCGACAGGCGGCAGGATGGCATCGTGCTCACGCAGCCCAATGCGCTGTTCCAGACTTGGCGCGAGAACTACCGCCGACCGCGGGGCGAGCGAATCGACGCCTACACCCATCTCCATGGTCTGGATCTCGACGAGCGGATCCGCCCCGCGCTCAACGCCCAACCGGGCCTCCCACGCGCCGTCTACTCCCTCGCATCCGCGGCGCAGTGGATCGCCCCTTTGATTCGCGGTCCCACGACGTCTTTCTACACCGACGAGGCTGGCGCACGACACCTGCGCGAGACGTTGGACCTCAAGCCCGTCGGAATGGGGCCGAATGTCGCCCTCCTCGTGACGACCGACGAGAGCATCCTCGACGACGCGATCGAGCCGTTGCCAAGCGTCTTGTGCACCGACCCGATCACCACATGCTTGGACCTGTGGTGCGGCAACGACCGAGAACGCGAAGCCGCAGACCAACTCGCCAGGGAGGCACTCCCATGGATCGAGTAGAACCCCGATCCGCCAACGACTACGACGACCGCACGACCGCCGCGGTCAAGAGCGTCCTGATCGAGATCGGCCAGATCCTCGGCGCTCGTCGGCGGTATGTGGCGCATCGCCTCTCTTGCCCCGGCGGATGGTAGCCGCATTCGTGCATCCCCCTGCCGCAACGACGGGAACTCACTTGGCCGAGCCCTCAGACTGTCCAAACGAACCCGATCACTTCACACCATCTCCGCGCTCCGCGCTGACGACTCTGTGCTTCGGGATGCTCACGAGTTCGATCTGCTCGTCCTTGACATCCTCGGCGTCAACATCGTCGGCCTTGGTCATGGCTTTGCGATAGTCCCCGAGCACCTCAAGTTCGCCCGACTCATCGCGGCGGGCGTGGTAGAAGGGGATGATCTCAAAGGACGCATCCGGCCCAGTCGCTGCGCCTGCCTTGAAGACCTGTCCGATGTAGAACCGTCCTCCTTCCAGCCAAATCCACACGAACTCATCCCTATCGCGTGCTTCCGCAAGGAGATGGGAAGTGTCCCCGTGAATCCACGCGCAGTCCTTCGCCGCCCGTCGTCTCGCCCGCCTCCCGCTAGTCAAAAGGAGCACAACAGCATCCATGGCCACCGTCCACGCCATGGCGAAGGTCGTCGTGTCGGGAGCGCGGGGCAGCGCAAGCTCGGATGCGGGGATCAGCGAAGCAACAGCCTGTCCCACCCATGTGCCGACATGCTCGACCATCGCGTATCCGATGACCAGTGTCGGGAAGAATGCCTTGTAGCCTTGGCTGGGGTTCCAAAGATACCGCAGCCAAGGCACAGCGAGGATGGTCACGTATCCCGCAAGTACGTACGCGAAAAGCGCAGTAAGCACTCCGGGGACTCAGCGGGAGCGGGGGATCTCTGCCGGGGTCTCTCCTGGCACCTTGAGGCGTTTCAGCTTCTCTTGGACGATGGGACTGTTCACCACATCCGAAGGCTTCTGGCGTACCTCGCCAGTGAAGAAGTCCACTTTCGGGACCGCGGTCTTGCGGCGGTTGCCGAATCCGAACATCGCCTCCTCCGGTATGCGGTCCTCGCGCCGCGACGTGGGCACACCGTACCCAAGCGTCGAAGGAAAACCAAGACCAAGCATGCACACGCTTGCAGCATGACTGGGCTAACACCGTGCCCGCGCCACATCGACTTCCGATACGTGGCGATGACCACTTCCGACGCCCGGATGAGCCGCCCGACAGCCTCCAGGCCGGGGCGTCGTGAAGCCGATGACGAGGCGGTGCTTGTTGCGCGAGTCCTGGTCCCAAGAAGAAGCTGGTACTCCGCCTACACCCACCGAGCAGGCGCCGGTACGGGTCGCCCTCGCGGCTCCACTCCGGCCAACACGAGATCGAGTCCGTCGGAATGGGGCCAATGTCGCCCTCCTCGTGACGACCGACGAGAGCATCCTCGACAACGCGATCGAGCCGTTGCCAAGCGTCTTCTCCACCGCCCCGATCACCACATGCTTGGACCTGTGGTGCGGCAACGACCGCGAGCGGTAAGCCGCAGACACCTCGCCACGGAGGCACTCCCATGGATCAAGTAGAGCCCGGTCCGCGGCGAGCCGCGCCCTGATGATCCCTTGTACTGGGCCAGCTTGTGCGCCGACCAGGGCCTCGGCCCGCAGCGCCCCGCCCGCCGCCAGGTCCAGTCCAGCTCCCCCGCCGCGACTCAGACATGGATCGTCCGCCGACTGGCCGCGAAACGTCTCGAATGTCGTTGACGACACGCTGACTCCGGTCTATGGTCCCGCACTCCAACACCCCATGCGGTTCTCGACCGCATGGCGCGGGGCCTGTTCGGAGGCCCTTGCTTTTCTTGCTCGGACTTGGCTGATCTTGCCACGTTCGTCTACGTTGACGGGTTCAACCTCTACTACGGTGCCGTCAGGGGCTGGCCGTGGAAGTGGCTGGACCTCTTCGCGCTGTGTCAGCGCGTTCTTGCCCCGGGGCACGACGTACTCGGGATCAAGTACTTCACCGCACGCGTCTCCGCGACGGCGAGAGACCCATCGAAGCCGCAACGGCAACAGGCATGCCTGCGGGCTCTACAGGCACACCGCAGGGAAGTCGGAGTCCATTTCGGCCACTTCCTGACGCATGAGGTCGCGGCGCCGCTGGCGAACCCGGTCGGTGGCCGCCGCACGGTTCGGGTCTTGAGGACTGAAGAGAAGGGCTCGGATGTAAACCTCGCCGTGCGTCTGCTAAACGACGCTTGGCTCGATGCGTACGACTGCGCCGTCTTAGTGAGCAACGACAGCGACCTTGCCGAGAGCATGCGGCTGGTCAAGACGCACTGCGGCAAGCGCATCGGAGTCGTCGCGCCAGGCAAGCGCCGGACGTCCCAAGTGCTCAAGCAAGCTGCCGATTTCAGTCGGCGGATCAGGCCTCATGCGCTACGCGATGCCCAGCTCCCCGATCCTATCCCGGGCACCAATCTGCGCAAGCCCGCATCGTGGTAGCGCTCTCGGTGCCGATCAGGCGCACAACACGACCGAGCGTCGGCTGTGCGGTCGTGGCAAGCAAGACCCCATGCGGAAGGCCCAAGAAAAGCTATGGCCACCGATGGTGGCCATAGGGTCCACCGCCCACATGGGATCGGCAAGCACGCCGAAGCGCGGTTACTCATTCGAACGTAGCGGTAGACCGGCCGCGTGTCAACCAGTCCAGTGTGTCAAAGCATGCTGTACGCCAGATCTTGTCTGCTAGGAAGGGGGCCAGTGGGCTCTTGGCAAGGGCGGCGGCGGGCCGTAAGAATCTCGGCTCCAGGAAACCGTGCCAGAGTTTGGTCACCACCGGGCTCTGCCTGTTTCGCGCCTATCCGTGCCGCTCGCGCCCTGCTGTGGGCACCGAGCCGGCCGTGGCTCGTCGCCGACCTCGCAGCCAGCGCGAAGGCCAGCTCGATCAGTTCAGCAACGTTCTGCAAGACCCTCCTCGAATGGGAGTGGTCGACAAGGGGCAAGAGGGCATTGTGGTCACGCAGCCTAGTGCCTTGTTGCAGACCTGGCGCGAGAACTACCGCGGACCGCGGGGCGAGCGGCTCGACGCATACATCCATCTCCATGGCCGCCACTTCGACGAGCGGCCCCGTCCCGCGCTCAACGCGCTACCGTGCCGCCCACGCGCCATCTACTCGCTCGCATCCGCGGCGCAGTGGATCGCGCCTTTCGGTCGCGGCCACACTAAGTCGTTCTACACCGACGAGGCTGGCGCAAGACACCTGCGAGAGACGTGCCGGCGAGGCGCCGGCGGAGCACACGACTCTGGTACTGGAGTGCATCGACCGGATGTACCTGAACGTGTACGTGCCTGTGCTGCAGGAGGGCCGGGCACGGCCTGGTTCTTCCGCGAGGTTGCGGGCACGGTACAGACTGAGTATGGTCCGCTCGTCAATGGGCGACCCTGTGACTTCGCAGCTCACAGGGTCATCCGTGACTGCTCTCAGCCAATGGTTCAGTCGAGGAGAACAGCTATGGCATCGCACAAGGTGACCGAGGTCATTGACGGAGACACTTTCGACGTAACGCCGGACTGGTGGTTCGGCAACGAGACGGGAAGCAGAGTCCGCATCGCGAACTTCAACGCACCTGAGACGGGCCTGTTGGGAGCAGCGGTGGCTAAGGAACTCCTAGACAGCGCGATCTTGGGCAAGCGGGTCCACTTGAGCGGGAAGTCGCTGAGCTACGGTCGCCTTGTAGCCGACGTCACCGTTGGTGGAAGGGACGTGAAGGACTTGCTCTGACCCTTCGCGTTCCGCCGCCCCAGCGCCTTGAAGAGCAGCGTGAACCCGGACAGCCGCCCGACCCGCGGTGGCTCCCGCATCGTCCGGAGCGACCAGCCTTCGGGCCTCGTCTACCTGCGCGCCGTCGAGGCCTACGGGGAGTCGGGCGTTCCACGGCCAAGCTCACCAGCCAGGCCGCCATCCTGCGCGCGCGTCAGGCACGGGCGCCTGCCGCGCAGCGACTGGGCGCTCAAGCCCGGAACCCACGAGGGGCACGTCGACTGGGAACGTGCGGAGGCATGCGCAGGATGGTCAGCGACAACGCGCCCGCCAGCAGGCACCACGGCGCCGCCAAGCGGCGCATTCTGGTGCGAGGCATGCTCCTGACTGCCGGCTTCGTCGCGGTGGCTCTTGGGTATACGGCGCTCGGCCTCTCCGGTTGGCAAACGCCGTGCGGCAATGCGGACTTCGCGACTACCTGATTCGCCTGCAATCGCGTGGAGTGGTCCAACGCGATGGCGCTCTATCTCTGCATCGCGCTGGCGTTCGCCGTCCGGCGAGACCTCGCCTGGGACAACCGCGTCTGCTATGTCGGCATCGTGCTGCTCCTGCTGGCGGCGCAGGTGCTATCGGGGGGGGGGGTGGCCTATTGGCGTCCATGGCGGCGCTTGGCGTGTTCGAAGCGCTGCTGGTCGCATGGTGCGCGAAGCTCCTCGGGTGCTGGTGCTGCTCAGCGCCGCCGGGTTCATCGGGGCGGTCGAGTTGTCCGAGGACTGGCAGCCGCGCCTGCGGATCGATGCGCTGCCCGACCGTCGAGGCGCTCAGCGTCCTGCCCTCGCGGGCGAGCAGGACGCGGATCGGCAGGCGCCCATGAAGGGATGCCGCCGGCGCGCGCCCACACCGCCTCCTCGTCCTCGCGCGTCCACCGCGCCGAGCGCACGTGGCGCGGCGCCCGCGACTTCGCCGCGAGGCCGCGCAGGCCGTTCTTCCGGTGGCGCGCCTTCCAGCGGAAGTACGTCGGCCGCGACCAGCCGACCGCGCGTCGCGCGGCGGCCTCCGCGCAGCCCTCGGCGCGCAGCTCGTCGTAGGTCTCCAGCCAGCGCAGCCGTTCGAGCGCATCGGGCGGGGTCCCGTTGTCCAATGAGAAAGTGAGGGTGAATAGTCGGACCGCGAAGCGGCCGGGTGTGTCAAGGCCGGTCCGCCTCGACCAACCGTTCTGCTCCATACATGGCCCGAAGCCACCGTAAGCAGCCCCAGGCGAAATAGCCGAAAAATGGCAAAGTGACAACCAGCAGAACGAGCAGGTCGGCCGCAATCTCGAAAAAATGCTCCAGCGTCTTCGCATCCGGAATGTACAGAGAGTAATACTGCACAGCGAGTAGCGCGGGGAGCATAGCGATAAAGCCGAAGAAGAAATATACAATCAGCACTAAGACTTGGGCCAAGTTCCTTCGCCAGGGCGGCCGATATCGCCGCCTAAATCGGAACCGGGACAGAGGCACGTCCAAGTCCCGCCTGTGGTCGAGAAACCGCCGCGTCGATGCAAGGCGCTCGATGTGCCAGTGCGGATCAGGCAGCTCCAGCGCACGGGCCACCTCATGCATCGAGACAACTCGCGACTTGGCCAAGATCCGATACAGAAGCCCTTTCTCGTAGGGATGCAAAACGTTGGCCTGGTCAGCGGTCTCGGAAGAGCGGAGCATCCTTGCTGCCTCTAGTTGCTGCACCTCGGTTATCCGCATGAACGGAAATTCCTTTCTGAGCTTCATAATGACCACCACAACCGCCAACAACGCACTCGGCAACGCCATGAACTTCAGCGCGTGTTCAGCGATCTGTTCGATCAAACTCTCCATGACAATCTCCCTAGTGTTCGCGTTCTCGGACAGTATCGTATCGCAGTCTGCTGCGCAACCCGATATCGTGCTTCGACTCGATCATTCGGCGCACGTTCGAAACCAAGCGCCGTCCCGGAACTTCTCAACGATCCAGACATTGGGCCAAGCCCGAATCTCGCGTGCGCCGTAAGCCGTAGGTGCGACCCCGTGGGGATGATGGTCGAACCACACGATGTTCACCGGCCATCCCGCTTCCATACGCCGAGTGAGCAGTCGTTCGGCATCGGCCTCCTTGGGCGGTAGCGGGCGAACGTCGTTGCGGTGCGGCATGTGGATGTAGGCCACTCCGGGGCGGTTGCTGAGGACCGGTCCCTCAAAGGCGAAGTCCCTAAGCGCCTGCACAGTGGGAGAGTCCGTCCACATCCCGCCACGAAAGGTGGTTGAGCCACCCGGTCCACCGTCGCGAACGTCGAAGTATGCATAGGTGGCCAGCAGGCCGATCCAGCCTAACGCCAGAACCCAGACCCCGCGTTTCGCCCAAGCGCCGAGCGCCCCGCTGCGACGCAGCCAGCCATCAATGGCGATGCCGGCGACGATCAGCATCGGGACGTACAGAGGCGACAGCAAGCGATCTCCGAGCTCATTGAGCCTGACCGTCATGCAGACGTAGAACATGAAGGCGGCGTAGCCGACGATGAACGTGCCGAACACCCATGTCGGCGGCGGCTCAGCATGGCGGTGCGAGCGGTGCCAAGCCAACCCGACGCCGCCAAGCGCCGCCACGACGGCGAGCCAACTGCAAGAGGCAAGCAAGCGATACACCGAGGGAACGTCGGGGATCCAGTCGAAGATGCGTACCTCGAAGACGCGAAGCGGTGGTAGCGCCCAGATCGCGACTGCCTGGACCGCAGATGTCGCGAGCTCGCCTAGCGTCGCGGTGGAGGGCGCATAACCCTCAGTAGGCGAGCCCTCCACCAGCGCGTTGCGCAACAGCCAGAGGCCGAGCGGCCCGGCGGCGACCAGCCCGAACAGCGCCGCATCGCGCACTCGCTGGCGGAACGGAACACTCGCACCCGCGCTTGCGCCACGCGGCAGGACGAGCAGCAGTAGACCGCATCCGACAAGCGCGGCGCCCGCATGGCGCGACAGGCATGCCAGCCCGGCGAACGCGCTGGCGCACAGCAGCAGCTTGGCGGAGGCTCGGCGAAGGTGTTCGTCGAGCGCGATGAGGGATGCCGAGCAGCAGAAGATGAATGTCATCTCCGACAAGGCCGCCGATGCGGCATTGATCAAGGGGATGCCCAGCACCAGACCGAGGGCGACCCAGAATGCTGCGGCGGCGTTCCCCGTTCTCCGCCTGACATAGAGGGCGCCCAGCGCCACCGTCCCACCGAACAGGATCGCGTTGACCGACACGGCTGTGTCGATCGGATCGAGCATGCCGAAGCTCCCGATGGCAAGCAGCACTGGAAACAGTGGCGGAAAGACCCCGGAGTGTCCGCCGTCCCAGCGCACGATGCCTTCGCCGCTCAGGAGGTTCCTGCTCATCGACACGTAGTTCAATGAGTCGACGCTCAGCCTGACGCCGGTGCCGAGCGTGCTCAACAGTACCGCTAGCACCATGGCGCCAGTAAATGCCAATGCGATGAAGGCGAGTGCAGCGGGGTCGCGGCCTAGCCAACGCCATACCGCGCGAGGACCTGAGCGCAGGCCCACTCGGTGCTGTCCGTTGTGCATGATCGGCTATTGCCACACGACAAGGGTGCGGACCCTACCAGACTGGGCTACTGGCGACGGACGCTGGCGGGACACGCAGTCCAATCAAGCATGACGAGCGACCGTGGATCCCATGCCACATGGAACGCGCTGGCGCGGACATTAGGCGACCGTTCCGTGCTGACGGTGGAGTCGTTGCGTGTTGGATGCTCCAGCCGATTGCTCAGGCGGAGCGCCGGCCATGAGTGACTCCCAACCTGCGCCAGACCCAGCTTAGAGCGTCCGCTGCTGGCTGCCTAAGCTCCCTGTGCAGGGCGACCTGCAGCGCCAGCGCCGCAAGGAAGAGCAGCGGCCCAACCACCACCAATGCTACTGCTTGGCCCGTCGCGCCGTGGCTATCCAGCCACTGGACTGCGGCGTAGCCGGGCACGAAGACAAGCAGGCATATGCCCCAGGGCGCACCAAACACCCGGAACGCTGCACCCAGAGCCCGGCGAGCGCTGCGGACGCACAAGCCGATCACAACCACCGCGCTGGCCGCCCAAGTGGCTGCTGCTGCCACAGCCGCGCCGAGTGCCCCGGCGAACGACGCAGCGGCGTACAGCACCCCCAGCGAGACGACGAGCTGGGTGCCTTGCCACACAAACAAAGTACCGAACCGCCGCTGTGCGCTGAGGCAAGCCACACCGACGTTGATGGCGAAATAGAAGCCGTACATCACGCTCAAGGCTTGGAAGACAGTCATTGCCGGAGCCCAGTCATCGGCTAGGACGAGCCCGAAGAACGGCTCTGCTAGGGCGAACTGCAGCATCGCCAGCGGCACGCAGACGGCACCTACGATCCTTTGGACGCGCAGGAATGCCTCTCGTTGGCGTCCCGGATCCTCCCGCAGTCTTACGAAGATCGGCTGCATGACGAAGCCAAGGCGGAGGGCAACGACCCCGATGGCCTGGGACGCGAACATGTATGCGAAACCGTAGAAGCCAGCCTCTTTGTCGCCGCCAACGAAACCCACGACGCTCACGGGCAGGACGATCAGAACGGCGTGCGCGTATTGCCCCCCCGCCCCGGCAAGGTACCGCCGCCAGAGGTCTGGCGCCAGGGACCAGTCCGGTTTCCCAGCCATGCGCGACTTCGCGATCGTCCGATACAAGATCGCCCGCGCCAGCTGGTTCGCCAGTTGTGGTGCCACCAGCGCGGCCGCCCGCGCACCCGCCATGGCCATGGCGACTGAAGCCAATGTCGCACCAAGCTGAGCGAGGCCGTCCACCAGTGCGACGCGGCCGAAGTGTAGCCGCAGGCGCAGGTCAGAGACCGGTACGATCGCGAGTGCCACTAAGACGGGGCGCAGTGCTAGCGCCGCCAACAGGCTGCCCAACCAAAGGGCCGGGAACTCCCCATACACAGCCAGTAGCAGCGGAATCGCCATCAGCGTAAGCAAGGCGTTCGTCCCGGCTGCGGCGAACGCCAAGCGCTGCGCGACCCGTCCGACTCGCTCCATCGGCTGGCCGCTGGCCACGAGTACGTCGCCGAAGACCTCCACCGGCAGGATGCGGAGGAACACCGTCACCGCCAAAGCCGTCGCTGCGACGCCGTAATCCCCTGGGGACAGAAAGTGCGAGATAGCCAGCACCCCGGCAAGGGTGGCTACCTTGTTCAGTGCCTCTTGGCCCGACGTAAGTGCGGCACCCGATGCAGAAGACGCCGTCAAGGAGGCGGCATCGGATGCTGTGCCTTTGCGATGCGCGGCTATGTCGGCAGGATGGCTTCGCCGTTCGCCACGCGGCGGTAAACACTGGCGAACGACTTCGTGATGTCCGTCCCACATGAAGCGCCGCGCTCCAACCATTCGGCGTTCAGACCCATCTGAGCGCATGGGTGGTCATCCTGCAACAGCGACATGGTCGCTTCACCGAACGCCTAATCGTGCAGAGGAAGCACGAATCCTGTTTCAAAGCAGCCACATGGCATGCTTGCCGCCTCGATCCGGGCCCAGCAGTGGGAGCCCGCAATGCACGTCAAGGGTTCGCTTCGCCAGCTTGCGCCGCGCTTGTCGTGGCAAATATGCGCTGAAGGGCTTTCCGAACACTTTTCTCGAGTCCCCCCGGCTTGAACCACTGCTGTCGCGACGGATGCGGCACAAATCGGACGTAGTTGGAAGGACTGGGGCGAGGCAGACCCAAGCCGCACCAACAAGTGCGCGCTGCGAGGCCACAGACGAGCGCTCGGCCGGTTCGCACCTGCTCTAGATTGCCGAGACGGCGTCGAAAATCGTCCACGATGTGAAGAAATAGTGGATCGTCGACGCGGCGAAAATCTCCTGTGCTCTGGCGTAGGTTGCGTACAGTACGAAACGTGCGAACCAACTTGCACCACTCTTGAAATGAGAGGGCCTCAGGGACGTCCTGCAGAGCTAAGTCGCGTACAGTACGAAACGTGCGAACCAACTTGCACCACTCTTGAAATGAGAGGGCCTCAGGGACGTCCTGCAGAGCTAAGTCGTCAAATCCCTTAGCGTAGGCCTCTGCCTGCAAGGGCAGTTCGCACAGATTCACGATCCTGACGGAGTTGAGCAAGCCGTCAGTTACGAGCTGCCCAACTGGCACGCCGCCTTCTTCCCCATGCTGAACTGCCAAGGGTTCCCTGCACGCGATCAGTGCCTTCGTCACGGCTTTGCCGGTCGCGCCCCTGAGGGGAAACCGGGCTTCCATCGGCTCATGGATGAGGACTTCGTCGGTGTGGGGAGACTCGCAGATCAGCAGGGCACGGTTCGGAGGCGGATGGGCGGGGGCATCGGGTACACGGAACATGGCCAGCGTCTGGGTCCAATCTCCGCTTAGCGATCCACTCAACCTCTCGGCGATCATACGCATCATGCCTCAGCCACCGGGACTTCACCGTCATCATACATCTCCGCCGGCTCGCAGCAACGCCTGCCCACTCGCGGCAGCGTACCCAACGTACGTACTCTTCCGGCGGACGGAACGGGACACTGCGTAGCCGGTCTCCGACCGTGTTCCGGCGCCCAGCTTGGGCCTGCCGAGGCTCGCTGCTCAAGGCATGGCTACGTGCGCAGCAAGGAGAAGTGGCTCAACCATCGCCAGCGCTGCGGTTCAGCCGTTGCGCCGTAGCGCGCCGAATGCACCGGCGCGTGAAGCGGGCATAGCACACGCCAGCAAGACGACAAGCCGGATGACCTGCCAAGCAGCGACGGCAACGGGAACCGCTAGCAGCGTGACCGAAATCTCTGCGGCGGCTGCGGCGAAAGCGAACCGTTGTGAACGGGGCACCCGAATCCCGTTCGGCTGCAACCGGCACTGAGACTGCCGCTCCTCGGTCTGGTTACACTACATTCTTGGTTGGCAGGGGCACCGAGCACTTCAATGGCGTCACGAGCGCTGGTTCCATGACTGTGGGCGGGGGGATGCACACACATTCGCGCAGCCACCACCTAGGATGATCGCGCCATGCCGATCCCACACGCCAGCTATTGGCTGCTCTCGCTCTACCTCGGTGTCGCGCCGATCTACTGGCTGCCGGGCATCGACCTGCTCTGGTGGCGCGGTGCGAAGATCGGCCTCTTCGCCTTGGCAATCGGCTCGGTGTTGATGGCTGCGCTGACGAACAGCCGAGCCGACAGGCTGCGACTGCCGGGCGGCCTCGCCGGCCCCCTCGGCTTCGCCGCGCTAGTAGCAGCCTCCCTCCCCGGCCTAGTCCAGACCCCCGAACTCGTGCGCGTGGCCATGTTCCTGATGGACGTGGTCTACGGCGCAGTGTTCCTCTGGTGCTTCTACAACGTCGCCCGATACGACCGGGGCGCGGCCCAGCGCATTCTGATGCGCGGCGTGCTGCTCATGGCCGGGTTCGTCGCCCTCGCGCTGGCGTATACCGCCCTCGGCCTGTCCGGCTGGCAGGCGCCGTGCGGCAATGCGGACTTCGCGACCACCGGATTCGCCTGCAATCGCGTCGAATGGTCGAATGCGCTCGCCCTGTACCTCTGCATCGCGTTGGCGTTCGCCGTCCGCCAAGACCTCGCCTGGGACAACCGCCTCTCCTACCTCGGCATCGCGCTCATCCTGCTGGCGGCTCAGGTGCTGTCCGGGGGCCGGGGCGGCCTCGTGGCGTCCGTGATGGCTCTCGGCGTGTTCGCGATGCTGCTGTTCGCGTGGCGCACCAAGCTCCTCGGGGTGGTCGTGCTGCTCAGTGCGGCGGCGCTCATCGGGACGGTGGAGCTATCCGAGGATTGGCAGCGGCGCCTGCGGATCGATGCGTTGCCGGAGCGGCCGCAAGATGTCGCGGATTGGGACTACTACAGCGCGGGCAGGGCCGGCCAAGTGCTGACCGCCGTGGACGCCATACAGGAGCGGCCGCTGGCAGGCTACGGCATCGGCGTTGTGAAGGCCGAGTTCCGGGGCGCGGACTTCGAGATCCACAATCTTTGGCTCAAGTGGGCCACCAACTTCGGCTTGCTGGCGCCCATCGTGTTCGCCGCGCTGATCGCCGTCGTGCTGCGTCGTGCGTGGCGCCTGGCGCGCTCACCGCCGGTCGCCTACAAGTCCACCGCCGTGGCCTGCGGCTTGATCGTAGTGGCCGGGCTCGGCACATCGCTGTTCGAGGGCGAGGCGCTCATCGGGGAGTTCCAGAACACCGCGCTGTGGTGGGCGGCGCTCGGCATCGTGCTGGGCATGGCTGCGAACGCAGACGAGGCCGGATCCACCGGACCCGCAGCCAGTCATGCCTGACGGTGGCCGCAAGCGGCAGCGCGTGCTGATTCTGCAAGGCACGATTCCGCACTACCGCAGGCCGGTGTACAACGGCTTGGCGGCGCATTTCGACGTGACGGTGCTGCATGGCGGGCCCGCGACGGTCACCCCCGATGACCGGTACCGGGAGCAGATCGTGCCAGTGCGAAGCATCGGACCTTTCCGATTCGTGCCGGGCCTCGCCGCCCGTGCCGCCGGTTTCGACGCCGTCATCGCGATGTTCGACCTGCGCTGGCCAAGCTACCTGATGCCGCTCTTGCGCCGGCGCAGGACTGGGCGATGGATCCTCTGGGGCCACGGCTACGGCCGGAGCGCGTTTGGCAATCTCGTCCGAGATCGGCTGCTGCACCGAGCGGACGCGGCATTGCTCTATGCCGCCGCGGGCGCGCACGAGATGGAGGCCCGCGGTATCGATGGCGGCAAGCTCTTCGTGGCGGAGAACACGGTGCATGTGCCGAACCACCAGGACTTCAGCGGCGCGGCGAAGGGCAGCCTGCTGTTCGTGGGTCGGCTGCTGCCGGCGAAGAAGGTGGATGTGCTGATCGATGCCTTCCGCCGGGTGCTGCCGCGGATTCCGGCGGATGTCCGGCTCCACATTGTCGGCGACGGCGAGGCAAAGGCGACGCTCGTCGCTCAAGCGCAGGCGGCGGGACTGGCCGACCGGATCAACTTCCACGGCACCATACACAACGACGATGAGCTTGCGGGCCTCTTCCAAAGCGCCTATGCCTACGTCTCCACCGGCTACCTCGGCCTCAGCGTGCTGCACAGCTTCGCCTACGGCGTGCCCGTCATCACCGGCAGCGAGGAAAGCCATCCGCCGGAGGTTCACAACGTCAAAGACGGGCACAATGCGCTGGTCTATGCCGATCAGGCGGGGTTGGAGCAAGCCATGGTTGACGTCTGTACGCAGCCCGAACTGGCCGCCAGGCTCGGCCGCAATGCCTATGCCCTCTATGCCAACGAGCGAACGCTCGAGCGGATGCTCGATGGCTTCCGCCGCGCCATCGAGGGCGCTTGAATGACCGCTGCCGAAGACACGGTCTTCGTCGCCGAGTGCGCCGCGCCGGGCTATCCGGACGAACCGCCGTTCCACCCGGATAACTCCACCTACCGGGCGGTGCAGCAGTGCTTCGCACTGGCGGGCCTCGACCGTGCGCATCTCGGCGAACCGGGTTGGAACCCCCTTGGCGAACTGATGAGGACCGGCGAGACCGTGCTCTTGAAGCCCAACTTCGTGAAGGAGAACCACCCGCGCGATCCGAACGGCTGGCGCTGCGTGCTCACCCACGGCAGCATCATCCGGGCGGTAGCGGACTACGTGTGGAAGGCGGTGGGCGTTTCCGGCAAGGTGGTGGTGGCCGATGCGCCGCAAACCGACTCTTCCTTCGGGGCCATCGCCAAGGTCACCGGCTTGCACGCCATTCGCGACCACTACGCCCGTCAAGGCTTGGACTTCGCCATCGTCGATCTGCGCCGGGAAGAGCATGAGAACCGCGGCGGTGTGATCGTCGCCCGTAGGCGTCTGGCCGGCGATCCAGAAGGCTATGTCGCCTTCGACTTGGGTAACCAGAGCGAGTTTGTCGGCCACCGCGGTGCGGGCCGCTACTACGGTGCGGACTACGACGCGGGCGAGGTCAACAGGCACCACGCCGACGGTCGCCACGAGTATCTGATTTCCGGCACCGCGATTCGCGCCGACGTGGTCTTCAGCCTGCCGAAGCTGAAGACGCACAAGAAGGCCGGCATCACCGTGAGCATGAAGAATCTCGTTGGCATCAACGGCGACAAGAACTGGCTGCCTCACCACACCGAGGGCAAGCCGGCGAGGGGCGGCGACGAGCATCCAGCGCCGAGCTGGCTGCACCGCTTCGAGCGCCGCGTGGTGCCGGGGTTTCGCTACCTGTCGCGCCGGGTTCCGGGCGTCGGCATCTGGGCGCATCGGCTTGGGCGGCGCGTCGGCACGGAAGTGTTCGGTGACACCGAGGATGTGATTCGCAGCGGCAACTGGTGGGGCAACGACACGGTCTGGCGCATGTGTCTCGATCTCAAGGTGCTCCTCTACGGCAATCCGGATGGCACGCTGCGCGCGCCGACGGCCGGGAACCGTAAGCGCCACTATGTGCTGGTGGACGGCATCCTCGCGGGCGAAGGGCGCGGGCCGATGAATCCGGACCCCGTGGATGCTGGCATCGTGGTCTTCGGCGTGCATCCACCGAGCGTCGATGCGGCCTGCGCGTATCTGATGGGGTTCGATCCGGACAAGGTCCCCATCGTCCGCCAAGCGTTTCTCTGTTCGCATCTGCCGCTCGCGGAATCGCGCTGGCAGGACGTGCGCTTGGTCAGCGAGCGGCCTGCGTGGAATGGGCTGCTGCCGGAAATAGGCGACGCCGCGACCTTCCACTTCACCCCGCATTTCGGCTGGACGGGACAGATCGAGCGCGGCGCGAGCGCCGAGGCCGCCTGACCGGGCGATGGATGCCGAGGCAATCTACCGGCGCCTGCCCGCGTCGCTGAAAAAGGGGGCTTGCGGCTTCGAGGGCATGTGTGCGTTGCTGACCCAACGGGGCCGCGAGTTCCCCTCTCTGCTTGCTGCCACCGAGGCGAAGGGCGCTGAGCACGCCCGCCATGTAAGCTTGGGCCGATGCTCGGCCGCGGGACTTCGTATTGCACAGCGCAGCGACCAGCCACCGCATGCCGTGCGGAACCCCCGCGGCGAAGTCCGTGCCGGCTCCCGCGTGCGAAGCGGCTATACCGCTGGTGCGGCTAGATCTCTAGGCTGCTATCACCCTGGGCCGGCCGTACAAGCTACTTGACAAGCTCCGATGCCCTGATAGGTTATGCTGCGGCAGTTCAAGCTAGTAGAGGCCATGATTCGTTTGATCTTGGATGAGAACGTCACGTTGCCGGTGTGCTCACAGCGGGAGCCGACGAGAACGAAGTTCGTCGCTGCGTTGCGCCGCCTCGTTGACTCCCCGCATGTGGCTGAAGCGGAAGAACACATTGACATATCGCGCATGTTCGGCAACGCTAACTGCGTGCCTGACGTTGATCGGTATCGGATCAGCATTGCAGGTGATCAGTGTCGCCTTGAGCGCCATGAAGTTCGTGAGATTTCGGCGCGGGCTAACCGCTTCAATGACCGAAGTGTTGCGGCCAATCACGATGAAGGTACTGTGCTCGTCGTGCTTGAGTCACCACATGTTGCCGAGTACATTGGTGGTAATCCGGCCCACCCCATCGCGCCGGCCCAAGGCAAGACTGGGTGCAAGATCGACCGTCGACTTGGGCCTCTGCTCGCAGCGGACGCCAACGAATGCTTGCGCCAGCGACTCAGGCACGGTGCCCGTGTCGTGATAGCGAATCCCGTCCCGTTCCAGACATCGCTCTACTGCGTACACGGAGGCAATCTTCACCACGATGGGGAGTGCTTGAACTGGAGGACGCTACGAGACGCCGTTTGGAGGACACTTTGGCTTGGCCTGTGCTGTGCTGATTTCGCTGACCGCGTACAGAGATACTGTCCTAGCGTGATACTGAATTGCTGCACCGGTGGCAAGAAGGGAATCCAGCGTAAGGTTACACGCGGCCTACAGCAACAGGGCTTCTGTGACCGAACCTTCTGCGCAGCGCATCCAAGTATGTGGCACGCGGGCACTGCGTTCATGCCGGCGGCGGCACCCTAGGGATAGGGGCATCTGTGCGGCGGAGCTGCAATGCGCAACCGAGCAGGTGGTGTGCGGGAGCTGTCCTTGCATGTCGTTCCCTCCAGGCGTTTGGGGGCGTGAGCGTCGGGCCGGCGTCGGGCGTTGTGCTGGGCGGGCATCCAAGATACCGATAAGGGCTCTGACTCGGATGCGGACTCCACACGCCAGCTCCTGGCTTCTCTCCTTGTATTTGGGTCTTGCGCCGATCTACTGGCTGCCGGGCATCGACCTACTCTGGTGGCGTGGCGCGAAGCTCGGTCTGTTCGGGCTGGCGGTCGGTTCCGTGTTCGCGGCCATGTTGGTCAACGCTCGCAACACCGGGTTTCGCCTGCCGCGGGGGCTGTCCGGCCCCCTAGGGTTCGCTGCCCTCATTGCAGCAGCAGTTCCCGGCTTGTTGCAGACCTCAGAGCTGGTGCGCGTGGCCATGTTTCTGATGGACGTGGCGTACGGAGCCCTGTTCCTCTGGTGCTTCTACAACGTTGCCCGTGCGGACGAGCGGGAAGCGCATCGGATTCTCGTCCGCAGCGTCCTGCTAATTGCGGGGTTCGTGGCTGTAGCGGTGGCCTACATGGCGCTCGGCCTATCCGGATGGCAGTCGCCATGCGGCAAGGGGGATTTCGCGGCCACCGGATTCGGGTGCCATAGGGCGGCGTGGTCGAATGCCCTCGCGCTCTATCTGAGCGTCGCGGTTGTATTCGCCTTCCGCCGCGATCTGGCGTGGGACAACCGCTACTGTTACATCGGCATCGCCGTGCTGCTGCTCGCAACGCAAGTTCTGTCTGCCGGTCGCGGGGGCATTGTGGCGTCCTTGGTGGCCCTGGGCGTTTTCGCCGCGCTGTTGTTTCCGTGGCGGACAAAACTGGTCGGCGCGGTTGCTCTTCTGTGTGCCTTCGTGCTCGTCCCGGCCATCGACCCTTCGGAGGATTGGCAGCGCCGCTGGCGACTTGATAGGGTGCCGGAGCGCCCCCAAAGCATCGCGGACTGGGACTACTACAGCGCCGGGCGCGTGTCCCAGATCCTGACCGGCGTCGACGCGCTGCGGCAGCAGCCGCTGGTAGGCTATGGGATCGGCGCGGTGAAGGCAGAATATGCAGGTGAGGACATCGAGATCCACAACCTATGGCTGAAGTGGGCGACCAACTTCGGTCTGCTGGCGCCGCTCATACTCGCTGCGTTAGTCTGTTCGGCGTTAGGTCGCGCTTGGCGCTTGCTATCGCGGTCTCGTATCGCGTTCAAGTCCACGGTTGCGGCAAGTGGCTTGGTGGTCGTTGCCGGGCTGGGAGCATCGATGTTTGGGGGGGAGACGTTGTTCGGCGAGTTCCAGAACACCGCGTTGTGGTGGGCTGCGCTCGGCCTCATTCTGGGCGTGGCCGCAAACGCTCAGGCGGCCACCCATCACGACGCCGTGACGCGCCAGGTCGAAGGCCATGCGTAGCGACTCTGCGGACGTCGCTGCCGTGGGCAGGAAACGCGTGCTGATCCTTCAGGGCGAAATACCGCACTATCGAAAGCCGGTATTCAACGCACTGGCGACGCGTCACCAAGTCACCGTGCTGCACACCGGCCAGCCGAGCGTGACGGTGGAAGACCGCTACGAGGAGCGGATTGTGCCCCTACGCCGATTTGGGCCCTTCCGACTCGTGCGTGGGGTGCAGGGTCAGGTGGCCAAGCACGATGCCACCATCGCGATGTTCGACTTGCGATGGCCCAGCTACCTTTTGCCGTTGCGCTCTAGGCGCCGGTCAACCCGTTGGATCCTCTGGGGGCACGGGTACGGCCGGAGCCGCCTCGGAAACCTGCTGCGTGACTGGCTGTTGCGCCGTGCGGACGCCGCGTTGCTGTACGCGGCTGACGGTGCGCGGGACATGGAACGCCGCGGCATCGACCCCGCCAAGCTGTTTGTCGCCGAGAACACGGTTGACGTGCCCAACCACGGTGACTTCAGTGGGGAGCCGAAGCGTATACTCCTCTTCGTGGGGCGACTCCTTGACGCCAAGAAGGTGGACTTGCTGATCGATGCCTTCCGTAAGGCCCTTGGGCGCATTCCACCGCATGTACGGCTCGAAATCGTCGGCGACGGCGAGTCCAGAGATGCGCTGCTCGCACAGGTGCGAACCGGTGGGCTGGGCAAGCGCGTTCGCTTTCACGGCACGGTTCATGACAACGCTCGCTTGGCGCAGCTCTTTCGGTGCGCCTACGCCTACGTGGCGCCCGGCTACATCGGCCTGAGCGTGCTGCACAGCTTCGCCTACGGCGTCCCAGTCATCGTTGCAAGCTCGGTTCGCCATCCGCCTGAGTTCCACAATGTGGTTGACGGGCAAAACGGCCTCGTCTATGGCGACGACACGGAGCTTGAGCAGGCCTTGGTAGACATCTGCACCCAACCCCTGCTCAGCGCTAGGCTTGGGCGCAACGCGTACGAGCTCTATGCGAATGGGCGATCACTCGACACGATGGTCGATGGGTTCTACCGGGCGTTGGAAGGTGCTTGAGTGGCAGCCTTAGACCAAGGTGCCGGAGAGCGATCCGCGGTGCGCGATGCCCATGGGGTCCGGCGTTGGCATTGAGAGTGTTGCATGTCCTAGTCAGTTTGGCTGCTGGTGGCGGCGGGCCGGCTGCCGCCGTGCAGGGGCTTACGGCGGGGCTTGAGCACCACGGGGTGGAGTGCGAGATCGCAACAACCACCGGTGGCCGCGCCAAGGGGCAGTCCTTGCCGACGCACGGAGTACCGGTACACGCGTTTCCGGTGTCGGCGACGGCAAGGCTTTGGAATGGGCACTCCCCGTTGTTGGCTAGGTTCTTGGCAGGCAACGCCTCGCGATTCGATGTGGTCCATGTCCATGAACTTTGGCACCACCCCAGCTTCGTGGCTTGCCGGGCCGCCCGGCGCAGTGGGACGGCTTCGGTGCTGTCCATCCATGGCAGTCTTGCCCCCCGCGCATTGGCGAACAAGCCGTTGCGGAAGCGCATCTACATGCGCACGGTGCAGAAGCACCTGCTCGATGCTCAGGCCGCCGTACACGCGTTGACTCCAGCGGAAGCAGCCGAGGTTGAGGCTCAGGGCATCACGGCCCCCATCCTCCAGGCCCCGAACGGCGTCGCCGCCGATTTCCGGGAAGTGTTGGGCGCCGCTTCACCTGCCAGCCTGCTTCAGCGCCACCCCCAGATGCGTGGGAAACAGGTGGTTCTTTTCCTTGGCCGGATTGTCGCAGGCAAGGGCCCGGAACTACTAGCCCGGTGCTTCGCGGCACTCTCGGGACGGTTCCCTGCTGCCGCCTTGCTGGTTGTCGGACCGGCTACCGAGCCGGACACCCAGAGTCGAATGGCCCGGTATCTTGCGGACGCCGGCCTGTTGGATCGCGTCGCCTTCACTGGCCTGCTGACTGGAAACGACAAGCTGGCCGCGCTTGCCCTAGCAAGCGTGTTCGTTCTCCCGTCCCGCTCTGAGGGCTTCTCCAATGCCCTTGTAGAGGCATTGGCCGCAGGCACCCCTGCGGTCATCTCGGAGCAATGCAACTTCCCGCAGGTGGCAACGGCGGGAGCCGGTTTCGTCCTTCCGCTGAAGGCGAAACCCTTCGAGGAGGCAATCGCCACCCTCCTATCCAACCATGAGCTCCGCCAAAGAATGCGTGCCAACGCAAGACGACTGGTGACAGGACACTACACTTGGCCCACCATCGCAGAGTCCTTCGCAGAGCTATACCGCAGAGCTGCACGACTGTGACTCGACGAAACGTCACGGATTGGAGCCAACCAGCCACTCGCCGACCACAGGGGGAGTTGGCCGCAATGACTGTCAACGGAGGCTTGCGGCATGCGGGCGAACTGGTACGGTCAGGCGCACATCGCGGATGCGGCACGGCCGCAGGATCAGGGAGTTCTAGCCCCAGTTGAGTAGCTGCTCGACTGCTTGGTCGGAGACGCCGGCGCCGTGGATGAACACATCGGGCACGCCGCCGCCGTAGAAGCGGACGTTGTCCTTGCCGAATAGGGAACGCGCAGATCCGACGACATCTGGAACTCGCCCTTTCCGCGACCGAGAGTCGATCTCATCCGGGGCAAGCCAGTCAGCGCCCAGTTCATCCTCTTTGCTCACAATGCTGCATCGGACAGGTTCGCTTGCACTCTGTCGGCGGGTCCTCGCCGCGAAAAACGCTCGATAGGCCACGTCGTCCGGAGGCAGCGAGTACCCCATGAGCACGATGTGATCGGCATCTTGCACGACGACGCGCATCGCTCTCTGGATCTCCTCGATGAACGACGGTGGCGGTTGCTTGAAGTTAGTCTGCATGATCATCGGAGTGTGATGGGCATACGTCATTTCGCGACAATGAACGCATGCTCGGGCGTCGACTTCACCACGCCTCCAGAGATCGCGCTCCTCATGTGTTGTTCCCTCGTGATATGCGAGCCAGCTGTGGAACTTAATTCCTTGGCTGAATGCACGTAACGGGGGTGGCGGAAACAAAGTCTCCGAACCTAGCTCCCAACTGTCCCCGTGGAACGACGAGAGCATGCCGCAGCTAGGGCACTCACGCCACCAAAGGCTACCGTGGGGAAACAGGTACCTACTCACGCGGATCCGCACATCGGAACCGTGATCCGGATCATTGAGTTGTCTTGCGGATGACGCATTCATCGGTTGCCATACGATGGCACCCCCATGGCGCTTGTTGACCCGCGGGCCTGGTACGAAGTGAGCGAGGTCATGGAAAACTTGGAGCCGGCGGGCTGGGCGCCCCACATGGGGCACAGCAAGTGAGCGGTTGAGGTCCCCCTATTGATGCAAAAAAAGAGGCGACGGATGTTGATGTTCAGGCTAGCGCGGCGAGGTAGGAGGACATCTCCGCTTCCACTTCGGCGTTTGCATTCATCGACAGGACGGGTTTGCGCTGCGGGCGGAGGAACCGTCCGGCCCGGACGACGAGGCGGCGGCGCATCGTGTGCATCTGCTCGAACGCCCAGAGCGCCGTGCGCTTCGGGGTCGTGCCGCGCTGCGGCGGCCGGGACGCCATCTGCAGCTCCCGGGTCAGGTTGTGCGCCAGGATGGCGGCGAGGGTGTACAGCCGGTTGCCGGCGAGCTTGCGCGTCGGGACGTACTCCATGCGGCACTGCGACTTCAGTTCCGCGAACACGGCCTCCTGCGAGCCGCGCCCGTCGTGGAACGCGACGACGCTTTTCGCCCGCACGCGGCGGTTGGTCGCCACGACCTTGAACTCGAAGCCGTGGACGTGGGGCGCGAACAGGTCCAGCTGCACCGGTCCCTTGCGCTGCCGGCGGGTTCGCGTCCGGACCACGACCAGGCGCCGCCGGCGGCCCCAGCTCTTCGGCTTCCAGGCGGGCTCGAAGAAGTCCCTCGCCCCGTCCATGCGGCGCCAGCGGCGGCGGCCCTCGACGAGCGACTTCAGTTCCGCGAACCGCTCGAACGGCACCGTCGCCGTGTACTCGACGCCCAGCGCGTCGAGCCGGCCGAGGACGGCCTCGCCGAAGAACGCGCTGTCCATGCGCGACTCCAGCCGCGCACCCGGCAGCGCGGCGCGGACGTCCGCCAGGCAGCGCTGCATGAAGGCTTCCGCGCCGTTGGAGTCGTGCACGTTGCCCGGGCGGTGGCGCAGGTCGAACACCTGCCCGGTCTGCGCCACCGTCGCGAACAGCGGATAGTAGCTGCGCTGTCCCTTCCTGCGCTTGTTGAAGCCGACGGCCGTGCCTTCCGCGAAGCGCTTCGTGCCGAGCACCGAGCCGTCGAAGTCGAGCGTCATCCGCGCCGGGCCGAGCGCCGCGGCGCGGTCCAGCACCAGCCGCCGGTTCAGGGCGCGCACGTTGTCCGCGCTGCGCCCGTCGGCCCTGGCCAGCATGCGGCCCATCGTGGAGGCGTCCGGCAGGTGCCGCAGGCCCAGCGTCCGCCTGACCATTTCGTCGTCCCGGTAGTACCGCGCGTCGCGCAGCTCCCGGAAGCCCATGACCAGATGCACGACCAGCAGCAGCGCCACCGCGTGCGGCGCGTAGACCGGACTGCCCGGCAGGTGGCGGAAGCAGCCGCGCAAGCGCTCCTTCAGCCCGAGCCGCGCGAACAGCCTCTGGTAGAGCACCAGGCCCGCGTGCGCCGTCAGCCGCTGGTCCTCGAACCGGATCTCGATGCGATCCGTCGCTTTACCCCGCACGCTCGCCTTGCTACGCTTCATGGCGGCGGCCTCCTTCCGATGAGTTTTTCGACGAACCGCATCGTAACAGAAGGGGGTCGCCGTCCAACCCCGCTCCTTGCGATTCGACGAACTATCGAAGCGCAAAGACGCCGTGCCCCGCGAAACCGCGCTCCGCTTGACAACACCTACGGTGTGTCAAACCGGCAACCCGACTACAGCGCGAAACGCACGAAAAACCTGCAATACGACGAATACTCGCGCCTCAGTATGCCCTTAAGGGGGTCCCTGTTGGCGAGGAACTGTACCCAAAGGCCGATTGCGTCCCAGTTAAGACTTACGATGCTCACCGGCCCGGCGACGAAGCTAGGGTCGTCGAGGCTGTTGCTGCCTAGTGCGGTTGCGATGTGTCTTCCTTGGCGTTGCATCCTTCGCCCAAGGGCCACCCCGAAGTCGTAGTGGTGGCGCAGACTAGGGTGGACTCGGGCTCGCGAATGCCAATCCACGTATTGAACGACCTGCAGAAGAAGACCAAGGGCATTGCGGGCACCAAGGAGGCGTTGAGGCGTCAGGAACGCACCTTCGCGAACGGGAAAGCCGTGCCCACTCTGATGGTGAACGTCTAAGACGTTGAAGAGATCCTGAATCTGGAAAGCGTCGTTGTCGGACGCCGGTTCCCTGGCGCCTTCCAGTGAGCGGGTCGGGCAGATGTCGATGGTCGCCACAAGGGCAGGCCAGTCGTACAACACTCGCAGATGGACGACGCGATTCCGGATCTCATCGGGGCAACTACTCCACCAATTGCGCCGCATGGCTTCGTCTTGTTCCGCCGTCACGGTCGCAATCCGCAGGGTGGCGGGGCCGGATCTCGGCATCGGCTTGCCAGCCTCGGCAACCTCGTGGTCCCCGAGTATGGTGAGCAGGTCGGTCAAGGCCTCATGCCACCGAGGGTCAATGCCGTCGCCGAGGGCGGTGCGGACTCGTTCGACCAGAGGTTTACATCCTCTCGTACTCGGATTCGGTGCAAGCTTGCGGAGAAACTCGGCCTGCTGCAGCGACGTGCGCATGCCGAGGCCGGCAGTAGCGCCAGCGCCCCAGAAAATCGCTACCCGAGGATACTGGTTCACGACTTGGTGGGGGCGGGAATCGTGACGCACTTCAGTTGGAGTTGGCAGCCGCCTACCACGCAGACTTCGACGTTCGTAGAGTTCACTGCCGCAAGTGCTAGGGCCGACATGCGCTGCTCCCTCCCGGTACTAGTGGTGCAGCACAACTCCAATGGGACACCGGCATGCTTGAGTTTCCTTAGCAGCGCCCCACGTTGCTCGTCCCCTTCAGCGACGAAGAGCGCGTATTTCCTGCCCCTGTTGTCCTCATGTAGGTAGTTCTGCGTTGGCGTGAACAACGCCGCTACCGTCCCGCAGCACATCTGGACCGACACCGTCCCCACCGACTTCCAGTAGGTCGCAGACGCGGTGCCGCACTCCTTCTTCGCGTCGACAGCCGTGGTCTGCGGATCCGCTGCGCCCTGGGACTGCGTGTCCTTGCAAGTGCTCATCGCTCCTCCCAAATCCGAGGATTTGCCCTCCCGTCGCGCCATGTGGCCGCGCGGATTTCGTTCGACCATAGCACAGACGGGGCGATAGTGCGTCCGGTATGGGCATGTAGCGCAGCGTGGTTTCACGCTCCGAGCGAGGGTGGCGTGATGCGTGCCGAAGCGGGGGCGCGGTGCGGCGCAGCGTGGCGGAGGGAGGCGCGCGGAGTCGGGATCGGCGCGGTTTCGAGGCCTCGGGGCGGCTTTCCGGGTTCCGCGTCGCTGTCCGGCGGTCCGCGCCCGAGGAGGAACGCCGACGGTGCCGGATGGAGCTTTCGAGGGGGGCCGGCGCTAGTCGGGCGACAGGATCGCGTCGAAGGCGGCGGCGCGGTTCATCATGAAGTGGGTCTGGGCTTCGGGCAGGCAGGGGAAGCCGGAGTGGAAGAAGACGGCGAGGGCGATGTTGTCGAGGGCGGCGCAGTTGGCGGGCGCGTGGCGGGCGCGGACGCGGCTGGCGTCCTCGCCCATGGTGGCGTCGCGGCGCCAGTGGTTGGCGTTCTCGACCTGCCAGTGGCCGCGGTTCCAGGCCAGCAGCCGTTCGGGCCCGGCGCGCTCGGCGGGCACGGAGGAGATGCCGCAGGCGGTCTCCGCCGCGGCCTTGCCGGTCTTGGCGTCGACGCGCTCGCGAACCACGCAGGAACGCCTGCCGGGCGTGGCGGAAGGAGCCGAGGGTCTCCGGCAGCAGGTCGCGGGCGGCGATGCGGCGGGTTTCGATGCGGCCGTGGCCCGGCGCGGGGTCGTTCTCGTGGCGGCGGACGCCGGGGCCGTCCCAGTCGATGGCCTCGAGCGCGGCGAAGGTCTCGGGGCAGTTGGCCTTGACGGCGAGGACGTAGTCCGCGCCGTGCGATTCGACGATGGCGCGCTCGGTGTCGCGGGTCGAGTGCAGCGCGTCGAGGGTCAGCACGGCGCCGCGCAGGTCGACGTCCTCGAGCAGTGCGCGCAGCGCCGCGAGTTCGCCGCCCTCGTCGCGGCAGCAGCGGCTCGCCAGCGGACGGCCGCCGTGCGTGACCAGCGTCACGGTCTCGAAGCAGGCGTCCCCGCCCGTGTGCCGGTTCGCGCCGCGGATGCGCTTGCCCCGCCCCAGGGCGCGGACTCGTTCCGCGTCCAGGCTCAAGATCACCGCCGATGATCCCAAACCCGCCCCTTCAGGCTTGTCTGATAAAAAAGACGCCCAGTGGACCCTTGGGAAGGTCCACCCGCCGCCTGGAACCGCCGGGCGGCGGGGGCGGCGGCGGACCGTTTCAGGCTCGGCCTCCGGGGCCGCAAGTGAGTTTGGTCGCCGCCGTCCTTCCCTTCACGTCCTGAATGGATACATGGGCATCGAGGCCCGCACGACAAGCACAGGAGCAGGGAAGGCATGGACGATCATATCTCCGACACGGTCGGCGTGGACATATCGAAGGCGCATCTCGACGCGCACCGGCGCTCGACCGGGGAGTCGGCGCGGTTCGCGAACGACGCGGCCGGGTTCGAGGAACTGGCCGCGTGGATCGGCGAGCCCGGCGCGCTGGTGGCGTGCGAGTCCACGGGCCCGTGGCACCGGGAGCTGGAGGAGCATCTGGCCGGGCGGCTGGCGCTGGCGCGGGTGAACGCGCTGCGGGCGAGGCGCTTCGCGCAGGCGATGGGCGAGGAGGCGAAGACGGACGCGGTGGACGCCCGGATGCTGGCGGCGATGGGCGCCGCGGTGGAGGTGCGCCGGGTGGAGCCGCTGCCGCAGGCGCTGCGCGACCTCGACGAGCTGGTCGCGGCGCGCGACGCGCTGGCCAGGTACCGCGGCGCTGAACCGCAGGGCGCAGGCCCGGCATCCGCTGCCCAGGCGCCAGCCGAGAACCGGCTGGAGCAGATCGCGAGGCAGATCAAGGCCCTGGACGACGAGGTCGCCAAGGCCGCGGAGGCCGACGCGGAGCTGTCGCGGAGGAACGAGGTGCCCGCGTCGATCCCCGGCATCGGCCGGACGGTCGCGGCCGGGCTGCTCGCCGACATGCCGGAGCTCGGCCGCATCGACGGCAAGGCCGCCGGGAGCCTGATCGGGGCCGTGCCCTGGACGCGCGAGTCGGGCCAGTGGCAGGGGCGCGGCTTCATCCGCGGCGGTCGCGGCAGGCCGCGCCGCCTCCCTTGCATGGCCGCCGTCGCCGCGCTGCGCTGCAACCCGGACATGGCCCGCAAGTACGCGGAGCTGCGCGAACGCGGCAAGCCGCCGAAGGTCGCGCTGACGGCCGTCATGCGCAAGCTGGCGGTGCTGGCCAACGCGCTGCTGAAGCAGGACCGGCTGTGGACTCCGGAACCCGTGCGCGGCTGAACGCCGATCGGGCTGCGGTTCCGCCCCGCGCCGGCGACCTCCGGCCTCGGCGGAGGGAGCGTCGAGCGACCGGAGGCCAACCGGGCGGGGCGGAACCGGCAAACCGATCCCTTGGCCAACGCCGCCTTCCGAGCAGGAATGCCCCTCGAGGGCGCGACAAGCTACCGACCAACAGACCGCGAGGAGGAACGCAGAGACGACCGCTTGACAACATGGATACTCACATGGCGTTGGACAACTCTCGGTGTTGCCAGCGATTGGATTTCTCCGTATGGTGGGCTTGGTCAGCGTTGGCAGTGGCAACGGTGCGATCGCCATCGTCCGGCCGTCGCCTGCGGGGCGATTCGGTGATCGTAGTGTGCAGCGTTCGTGGACGTCTTTTCGCGGACCCGTCGGGAGGGGACATGGCAACCCTGTTCAATGAGGCCACCGGAGGGAGGGAAATCACCCTCGCACAGGCGATCGATGAGCAACTAGAGTGGGACGTGTTCCTCTCCCACAAGTCCAACGATGTGGATGAAGCCGTTAAGTTGGCCGAACGCATCCGTTCGCATGGGCTCTCGGCATGGGTTGACGAACTGGACCCCAATGTCACCGGAGACTATCCGACGCTTGACGAGTACATCGAAAGCGTGCTGTCGCGGACGTTCAGCTTACTGGCACTTGTGACGGACGTGACGCACGAATCTTGGTGGGTCCCCTTCGAGATCGGTCTAGCCTTCGAGCTCCGGAGGTATCTCTCGTCATTCGTGGCGGGTGGCGTCAACTTGCCGTCGTTCCTAGAGAAGCACCCACGGCTCGCTGATTATGCCGGGCTTCGCCGTTGGTGCATGATGCTGAAGCAACTAAAGGCTCAGAGGCAACCGGAGACCATCGTGTTGGCCGAGCACGACGTCGAGGCGGTAAGTCGCGACGCCTACCTCACGACGATGAGGGGGTTGGCCCGGGATTTCCGATAGGCCGACGGTGGGCTTAGCTGCGAGGCAGTTCGTGACGCAAACCGGGTGCCGCAAGTTGATGGCCATCACTCGCAGACGCAAACCGTAAGCCAAGCGACGCGAGCCAACGCGCTAAGGCCTACCGCGGCGAAGGCGATGAATGCCCAGGGCGCTCGCCGAAGCGCCTTAACGAGTGGCGGCTTGGCAAGCGAATCCCATTTCTCGCGCTCCCCCGTCAGGAAGGCTATGGGCATGTCCTTATGCTGCTCCATCTCCGCAAGCAGCCGGTTTTTAGCGGTCAACTTGGCAGTCAGCGAGTCCAGGATTGCAAGCCACCCGATAGCAACTGCGGCCAGAAGTATCCAGAGTGCTGCCGAGAGCCAAGGCAATCCCGCGAACGTGCCGACCGAGGCCGCCGTTAGGACTACGCACATGCCACCGCAACTTCGAACTGAAGCGTCGCGCCTCTCGTCCAGCTTGTCCGCCGACTGCACATGGGTCTGGTAGATGGCGATCATGTCGTTCATTGGTTCGTGATGCCTGTCTGCTGTGTTTCTGCACCGATGATGCCATTGCCGGGTTCGTGCTTCCACCAAGTGTGCGGACTCAGCACACATGAGACTGAGAGTTCAAGCCACCGAGCGGCTCGGCGGTCTCAGCGACGGCAATCTCGCCGTCGTGCTGGGACCAGAACTCGACGCGAGGTGTTGGCGCGCTCGACCGCAGCCGCTCCACTGCAGCCGGCGCAGCCGCAGGACCTTGAGGGGCACGGCGGCGGTGCTGCGCGACGGCCGCGAGCTGGCGGTGAGGCTGCTCGGCGAGGGCGAGGAACCGCTGCCGGTGGAGGACGGCAAGAGCGCGCGGCAGGGCGTGGACCGGGCGAAGGCGGAGCAGCTGTCGCGGCCCGCGTGGAAGCCGGAGGCATCCGCCACCGGACGATGCGGGAGGGTGGGGACGGGCGTCGTCGGGTGCTCCGACGCCGCTGGCTGTCGAGGCCCGACGCGGCTGCGGCTGCGGCACAATCCACTCTTCAGTGTGGTAGTCTGGTCGCCGAGACACCATAGACGGACGCGGCGAGGAGGGGTGATGGCATCGAAGGGGCCGCGCAACGTATTCATCAGCCACATCCATGAGGATGACCCTGGGCTGAGCGACCTTCGCAGCCTCCTCGAACGAAACGGGATGGCCGTGCGCAACTACTCGATCACGTCGGACAAGGAGAACAACGCAAAGGCGGAGGATTACATCAAGTACGACATCCTCGCCCCACGGATTCGAGCCTGCAGTACGATGGTGGTGTACCTGACGCCAGACACCAAGCAGAGCAGTTGGGTCAACTGGGAGATCGAGTACGCTCAGAAGGAAGGCAAGACTATCGTGGGCGTTTGGGAACGGGGCTCGCGGGGCTGCGATCTCCCGGAGGCGCTCGAAGAGTACCATGGTGCCGTCGTCGGATGGAACGGCGACAACATCATCGACGCCATCAATGGCCGGTACCAAGGCATGAGCGATCCGAGTGGCAGGCCACGGTCGACGCCATTGCCCATCAAGAGGCATCCCTGCGCGTAGGCACATGGCACGCAGTCTTTTCTCCTACGTCGTACGATTCGACAGCGGCTTCGCCCCGAACCCGTTCCACGGCTACTGTACGCTTGCGACATGCAAGGTGCCGATCCGGAGGGATGCCCAAGTGAACGACTGGGTCGTCGGAACCGCGAGCGGCGCACGCGCCGTTCGACGCGATGGCCACCTGGTCTACGCAATGCGAGTCACGGAGATTCTGAGCACCATGGAGTATTGGCACGATCCGAGGTTCCGAGCCAAGAGGCCGGACCTCTACTACAATTGGATGGCCGCTTCGGGCGATAACATCTATGAGCCCATCGGGCCGTCGGAGTGGAGGCAGCTCGACTCCTACCACAGCAGTAAGGACGGGCAGCCCAACGACGACCACACGCGGCGCGACACTGGCGTTCAACGAGTCCTCGTTAGCCAGGACTACGTGTATTGCGGCGGCGAGGGGCCCGGGTTGCCGTGCGAGTTCACCGTCGGCGAAACGAACCTTTGCGTTGGAAGAGGTTACCGACGCTGCCAGGACGCCGATACGATCACCCGCTTCGAGGGCTGGATTAGGAGTCTGGCCTAAATAACCTATTTATTTGGAGCGTTTCTTTTTCGGCGAGATGACATAGTTCCAGTCGCCGTGGAACTTGTCCCTGGACAGCGACAGGGCGTCCATCTGCTCGTCGCTCACCTTCACTCCCGTGGGATACTCGCCGTCGTCCAGCTCGGAGCGGATCTCCAGGCCCTTCTTCGTCGTCGTGGCCGCGATCAGGCTCACCACCGCCTCCCTGCTGACGAGCGGCCTGCCGCGCCAGTTCTCCGTGATCCGGCTGAACATGCGGTGCTCGATCTTGTTCCACTTGCTCGTGCCCGGCGGGAAGTGGCACACCGACACCTTCAGCCCCGTCTCGTCCGCAAAGCGCTGCAGCTCGACCTTCCACAGCCGGCTGCGGCTGCCGTTCGAGCCGCCCGCGTCCGCGGCCGCCAGCAGACGCCGCGCCGCCGGGTACCTCGCGCTCCCCATCCGCAGCCACCAGCGCCGCAGCGTCTCCGCCGCGAACGACGCCGTGTCGTGGTCCGCGCCCACGCTCACCCAGCCCGCGTCCGCCGCCACGTCGTACACCCCGTACGGGATCGCCTTGCCCAGCTCCGCGTCCTTGAAGTCGTGGACGCGCACCTTCTCCGGCTCCCCCGCCGGGCGCCATTCCCGCCCGCCGTTGCGGAAGTCCCCCACCAGCTCCTTCTTCTTCGTGTCCACCGACACCACCGGGGTGCCGCCGCGCATGAACGCCTTCGCCCGGCGGTTGATGTGGTTGAACTGCGCGTCCCGGTCCGGGTGCTGGCGACCCTCCAAGGTCTTGCGGTTCGACTGCAAGCTGTAGCCCATGTCGTGCAGCAGCCGGTTCACCGTCCGCTCGCTCACCGGGTGCCCTGCCGCGTCCAGCGCCTCCGCCAGCTTCGCCGCGCTCAGACTCGTCCAGCGCAGCGGCCCCGACGGATCGCCCCGCGTCGCCGGATCCACCAGCCGCTCCAGCGCCGGCACCAGCCCCGGGTCCCTGTCCTCCGCCCGCTTCCGGCCGCCGCCGGGCGAGCGCTGCCGATCCGACGCCTCGACGCCCGACTCCAGCTCCCGCAGGCCCTTCGCGATCGTGACCCGCGACATGCCCGTCGCCTCCCACACCCGCTCGATGCCCCCGCGACCGACCGCGCGCGCCTCGGTCGCAGCCCAGAGCCTCTTGGCGCGCTCGTCGAGCACCGGTTCCAGATCCAGAAACTTCGCAAGTATCGTCCGCGTCGCAGCGTCGTCCATGACCCTGGCCTCTCGGCAAAAGTGCGCTCAACAATACAGGATGTTCCTGCGAGAGTACTTAGGTCACTACCCGATGAGGGCTATGCTGGCAAGCCATGGGATTGGATCCAGCGACGTCGGCGGTGATGCCGGCAACTTCCGCTACTACTTTGCGCTCGACGCCGGCGCTACTCTCGAACTGACGCGCCACAGTCCGAAGCCATGCCGCACGAAACCGCTCGCATCCTCGTCATCCATGATCGGGCCTTGCCCGCTGGCAGATACATGGCAAACGCCGTCATGCGGCACTTTGAGGGCGACGAAACCACGCCGCTCGCGCAGCCGGTCTCTACTCGCGTCCTCAGCTCGTTCGACAAGACCAGTCCGTCGCCGGCCACCCTACTCGGCGACGCCGACTTCACCGTCGTCGTCATCCTTGCCGACCAGGCCCTCAGCAGAGCATTGGCAGGCCCCGGGGCCAGTCTCCGGGAAGCGATCACGGACAGGCTGCCCTCAGGGACCGGCGCCATCCCCACCGGGTTCTGTCTGCCTCTCGTGATCGCAATGGACAAGCGCTTCCTCGACCCATTGCAGACATCGGGCACCAAGCACGGCCAGATCCAAGCCGAGAGAGCATTTGACTGGCCAGATGGGACCGACACGGAGCATGGCGTCGTGCGCACGTTGCTTCACACCTCCAGGCTGATCCTCGACGGACTCGGCCGCCTTCAGTCCCCTGATCAGCCGTCGCCCGCCCGTCGCATGGCCTTCCTGAGCCATGCGAAGGCGGATGTGCCCGAAGACCGGACCAAGTCCCTCGTACATCGACTCGCTGCTCGCATGGCAGAAACCAACTACGGCATTGATGGCTATCGCGACGAGGCCGACGCCCTTCCCGGCTGGTCATGGCGGCAGCAGTTCAAGGACGCCATCGGGCGCAGTGCGCTCATCGCACTCGACAGCGACATGTACCCGGGCCGCGCGGCGTGCCAGCAGGAGGTCCTGGAAGCCAAGCGCCAGCGCCGCCCTATCCTTGCCGTCAACGCCGTCACGCACCGTCAAGCCAACAGCTTCGCCTACGGTGGTAATATCCCAACCGTTCGGGAACACTCGGCCGAGGCGCTCGCCATGGACCAGTTGATGCTCGACGTGCTGACGGAGGTGCTGCGCACGGAGCTATGGCTGCGTGAGGCCCGGTTGGTGGCCGAGCACGCGAACATCGGACACGCCACACTGCTCCCGCGCCCTGTGGAACTGGCGGACCTCGCGTTCCATGTTCTGGACAGTCCTCAAGCGGGCGGTGACGCGACGCTCATCTATCCGGACCCGCCGCTGGAGCCCCACCTCCTTGAGCTAATCGATGCTCTTCGGCCCGACAGTGTCACCGTGCTGCCGCTCTCGGAGGTCGCATGACCGCCCGTGCCAACGCCGGACACGGACGAAGGGCCTTGGATGGTGAGCTGGTTGGCATCTCGATCTCCGACAGCGAAGATCTCGTGCGTCTCGGCCTGGTTCCCGCCCACCTCGAACGTGCGCTAGCGGAGGTCGTTACGCTCTTGGCCGCGGCAGACGCACGGATCGGCTACGGTGGGCATATCGAGCCAGATGGCTTCACCTTCAAGCTTTTTCGGTCTGTGGCAGAACGCTATGGCAGCGAGGACATCGCCTCGGCCACGCCGCCCTGCATCCACTATCTCGCCGCGCCGATCTGGCGGGACATGAGCGCGGAGGCCATCTACGAGCACCTTTGGACCTTTGGGGGCACAACCGAGCTTGTGCTCGTCGGGATGGGAGGTCAGGCTCCTAGCTTGCGACTGGAGCGCAACGGTACCTCGTCCTTGGGGCGTGTTCGGGTCACGCAACGACGCCCGCGGGGAGTCGTCGGGAACGGACGCTCCGAGGTGGTGGGGCCAGACCAACGTGCCCAGCAGGCCCAATACGCTCCCCAAGTGTGGTGTTCCAGCCATGTCTGGCCTACCCCGCCTCCATGGGCTCCTGTAGGCGAACCTGCCACGGAGCACGGCTGGGTGCTGGACGGGACGTCGGCGTTGGCCGAGCTTAGTCGGTTCATTGCCGACTATAAGGAGGAGATTCTGAGTCGGGCCGACGTGTCCGACGCCTCCTACTATTCTGAGTTGCGCCTGTTCATGGCCGCCGATGAGGACGCCCGTGTGGTCGTCGGCGGCAAGAGGGGCGGCTACAGCGGGCACTTCCCAGGCGTTGCCGAGGAGTCCCTCTACTCGCTCCTCGCCGGCAATCGCCTGGTCGCACTGGCCGGGTTCGGCGGATGCGCAGCAGATGTCGCCCAAACGCTACAGACCGGAAAACCGTCGCCGGAGCAGGATGGCGAGTTGGGTGACTCAGCTGTGTTTGCGGCGTTGGCCAACGGCGCCCATGCCTTCGTCGAGACCCTCGCCGAGTCGAACTTGGCGGAAGTCTATGGCGAGACCTCCGCCTTGGACTCCCCTCGCTCCATGGCCATCGGCACCCTGAAGTGCCTGAAGGACCAGCGCTGGCGCGAGACGACGAGGGCCGGCGCGGAGCACTTCCGCACGGCCGTGCTCTCGGCGGACTAGACCTACTGGGCTTGAAGCCGCGACAGCCCTACCAGCCCCGTGCGCAGTCACCCGAACGGTTGCGGGCGAAGTGCTCGCGACTGTTGTCCGGATAGCGATTACGACGCTGGAAGGCTTCATGAATCCAGCCTTGGACCGTGCTTGCGTTCCAGGACGTTGGCCAATGGTAGAGCAGCCCGAAAGAGGAGGGTGCCCCGACGTTGTCTGCAAGCCTTGGTGGAATCAACCTAGGATTGAAGTTCCGCTTCCCGTGGTCGCTGTGGCTAGGAAGCAGGATCCCCAGCAGGCCGCAGCGCGGGTTGTTTTGGGTCGCCCGAAGGCTAGACCCGACCTCCCAATCGACGTGCTTGCGCTGCCAAGTGCAGCGCCCGACCAGAACGACCGTCACCGTCGCGTCCGCAATGAAGTCATCGCGAATGGTTCGGCGAATCGTGTCGACCTTGTTGGTGGACTCGATGTCACCGTCCTCTACCGACTTGTCCACGAAGCTGTTCCCCAACCACCGACAGAACCGGTCCTTGTACAGCTCGTCGTCATGGTGAAAGCTCACGAAGACCTTGTGCCTCTGCGTGGTCCCCATCCTCAACTCCTATGCCTGACCGGGTGCTACCCGTGAAGTCGAGTGTGACCACGGCTTGGTGCCCGAGTTCCACGGATGGGGTCCGTATCGACCCCGAGACGCGCCGGCGTTGATCGGCGTCAGACCGGTGCGCCATGCACCCGCGGCCGCAGCGTTCCGATGAGACTGTGAGCCTGAACGATGCGGGTCTCGGGAGCTTGGGGCTGGGCCGGGCAAGCTGCGGAGACGGCTTTGTGTGTCCCGCGGGGCGGCGAGGTAAGGGTGCGCCCGTCGCGGGTAGCGTCCCGGACCTCGGTGGCGAACAGGCCGCAATGCCCATGTATCCATTCAGGACGTGAAGGGAAGGGCGGCGGCGACCAAACTCACTAGCGGCCCCGGGGGCAAGCTCGCCGGATGGGCGCATCCGCCGCATGGGCGCGCTGGTGCGGCTCCATGCACTGGTGGCCGCACGTTCGCGATGCCGATGGACCCGGTTCTCGTGAGACGGCGCGATCCAGCGCGTTCGTACGGAGGTGTCGCAGCTCCCCGCACGAGGGGAAGAGTCAGCTAGCCGAGCTTATCGCCTCGGCTACTTGCCAGCGGGCTAGGTCGTCGAGGCCAGCGTGGAAGCTGGCGACCGTGATCGCCCTGGAGGGCGTTCGCCAAGCAGAGCTGCGGCCTTGGAGAACGGGTGGTCGTCATCCGCGTCGGGTTGTGGGCTTGCTCGCCTTCGCGCAGCTTCTGTTTCACACCGATGCGGAGGAAGCGGGACTGCGTTCGCGGTCACTGCAGATCCAAGCCAACGCGGATTTCACGGCGTGGCGCAGCGCAGATGCCGTCATCGTCGCTGCGACGATGGCAACGAACCCGCGGCGAGCGCCGGCGAACTAAGTCGTGCGAAGGACGCGTGGTGCTGGTCGGCACGGTCGCATGGGCGTACCGCGCGACATTTGCTACGGGGTCCTTGGCTCCGATGTCTACCGGGACCACCACCCCGGAACCGCGTCAGTCGGCACGGCTTCCGTCAAGCGCCTTCGACGCAAGCGCTTGAAGCCGGTCAGCCAAGTCATCACGCTCGCTCGTCCGGTCACCACCCTTGGCCTGCCGCTCTTCACGCAGAAGGTAGTCGAGCGCTTCGTGGACCACTCGCTCCCGCGCTTCCGCCTGAATGCGGCGTTCGCTTGCCCCGTAAGCGATCAGCCACACTGCTGCCAACCCCCAAAGGGCAGCCAAGGCGACGGCAACGAACGCTCCAAGGTGGTTTCCGGTGCGAGCGAAGCAAAGGGCGCAGAAGCCAGACACAGCCGCGAAGGCCATAATGGTCCAGGTCCCGACCGTCCTGTTTACTTTCCGCCTCCAATAGGGCACTTCATTCGGCTCCCAACTGCCTCAAGACGAGGAATCCGAGGCCAAACAAGGCCGTTACCGCGATAGCTGCGACGACCCGGAAGATAGCAAGTTCCCGCGTTACCGCATCGAGTCGCCGCTCGAGCCTGCGTTCGGTGGCATCTACCGCGTTGGCCAAGCTCGTGAGCGAATAGAGTTTACCGCTGATGCCGCTGATCCACTCACTCTTGAGACGAAAGGGGCCGGCGCCGGAGTGGCGCTTGGTCCCTGGGTCGGTCAGATCGGCAAACCAAATCAGGAAGATGTCGTCGTCCTGGCGGAGGTGTACCGCGACAGGGCCAGCGTTGAAGACGGCGAAGGTTAGGCGTCCGTGGAAGTTCGGATCTACATGAAAGCCGGACGCACTCACGAGGCCGCGGTACTTCGTGCTGGCACGCATCGAGATGAAGGCGATTTCTTTCTCACGGACCTGCACCTGCTCGTCCGTCAAGAGGAAGGCGAACTGCCCGGGCGGGATTGCGAAGGCTTCGCCACTCTTGAGGTGAGTGATGGAAGTGGTGCTCGCATCCGCCGCCTCGCCGGTGGGCGACACGTAGACTTCGTGGCCGATGGACAGCCGGTAGGAAGCACCGTCGATCTTGTGTTTGCAAAATGGCTTCACGCGCTCGCAGGCATTGAGTCGGTCTCCCAGTCGCGTCGCCCCCCAGAACATGCCCTGCCCTCTCCTTCGCCTGTGTGTTGCCTATTGCCCGTCGAGCAACTCGAACAGGTCAGCGCTGGTACGCTCCTGTTCAGCGTTCGGAGCGAACCGAATGGTCCTCGCCCGCCCATCCGCCTCCACCTGCCCGCCACCTGCCGCCCGGACGCCACGCCAGGCCTCGAAGCCCTGAAGGATGGCATGCTGCCAGTCCGCAGCCGTCCGGCTACGCACCTCCAAGTGCCGGGTCATGTCGCGGATCGTGCGCAGGAGCGCGTCGTCCACGGCATCCACGCCTTCCAGCATCGCGTGCTGTGCGGCATAGGCGAAGACCATTGCCGAGATGCCTTCTTCGATGGCCACTGCTCGGCCTCCGTCCTCCACCTCGTCCACGCGCGGGTTGCTCTTCCTCTTGCGGCTCAGGAGGCTGCGAGTAACCGGCGACCAGCCGAGGACGGCGGCGTAGGCGAAGTGAAAGACGTCGTGGAATCGGTAGCCGTCCGGGTCATAGGCGTTGTCCGTTAGGGTGTCGCGGGCGATGGGCGTCGTCTGGTCGTCGAGGACGAACGACACGCTCACGCGCCCGGCGTGATCCGCCATCGTGGCGGAGAAGCGGGCGGGCAGTTGCTCCGATGCCGACCACCCGTGCCGCGACGAGGTGGCCTTCGCGGCAGTTGGCGACGACAGTCTCCTGATCTTGGCTAGGTTCTTCGATGCGATGTCCGAAAGCGCCAAGCCATGCGCTTGGGCCAACGCATCGAGATCAGATACCAATGCGGCGAGTGCTTCACTCAAGGACTGGTCGAACTCCGATGCGGAACGCTTGCTGTCACGCATCTCGTCGTAAGCCTTGGCGATCCGCCCCGTCTGCCCCGTCAAGGACAAGGCGGTGCGAATCCAGCCGTCCGCCTCTTCACACCGAGCACCTGCCCTTGCGGCGATGTCACGCTCACGACGGGCCTTGGTCAGAGGTAGGCCGCGCCGCTGACCCAGATCGGCTGCGTACCAGAGCACATCGCCCAACTCTTCCTGCAGGCGGTCTCGAAACCCGACGTACGCTTTCCCTTCGCGTACATGCTTCTTGAGTTCGCTCACCACCTCGCCGGTCTCACCGATCAGTCCAAACATCGGCGTGGTGATGGGATCGCCGCCGGGTACAGTGCCGTGCCAGCTCGTCATGCTCGCCTGCCGCTGGTAGCTGGCGAGGTCGAGACCTTGGCCCATGTCCGGGAGCATGGTGGCCACGGCGCCGTTGATTCCCCACTTCGGGGGGAAGAACGGGGCTTGAACGACATTGGCGGTCGGGCGATACTTCTGCTTGATGCGGGTACGGTCGCCTTCAGGAGTCAGCGCGGGGAAGCGCACTCTGGCGTACTTGGCGACCTCGCAGAACAGGTTCTGGCAGTCGATGAGCTGCAGGCGCCGGCCGAACAGGTCTTGGAAGTCCAGTCCGAGGCGCTCGAACTCCATCTCCTGTGCGTCCATCATCATGCGGATCAGTTCCTCGTCGCTGCGTCCGCCAGAGTCCGCGAAGCACTTGCGCAGGCCCTCCTTTGCGCCGGGCCCGGCGGCGACGAACTCGTCCTCCTCGAAGTCCACGATGTCGCTGTAGTTGATGTCCGTGACGAACTGGTAGGCGAGAAAGTCGCCGATCATGGGGTAGGAGCGGAGCAGATCGAATGCCTCGGTCATGGATTTCATGTCCGCCAGACGGTCGCCGAGCCGTTCCGCCATCATCCGCGCTAGGAGTTCCAGATGCGCCCGGTGCTTGCGACCGCCGCTCTGCGACCCTCCCGCACGGCTGGTGGGCATGATGTAGGCCGCCGAGTAGATCTGCCGCCCGGCTACCAGCTCGCGTTCGAGGATTTCGTCGATCCGGTCGTAGGGCTTCTCGGCAAGGGTGACCGTGCCCATGCCGCTCGTCAGCGCCTCCCAGGTGTCGATGCGGTTGAACAGCTTGAACAGCAGGATGCGGAAGACTACCTCGTCGGCTTCCTGCGGCGCTTCGTCGTTGTAGATCACCTCTCGGATGAGGTACTGGCTCACCCGGTCGGCAGCGCGGTAGGCGTTCGTGAACCGGTAGCGGGCGAGGATGCTATCGTCGGTCCAAGGTGCCAACTCGCCATGCAGCCTGCGATAGTAGATGGCCTGACGCTCGCACGCGAACGACCACCATGCGTCGTACGCCTCAGTGACTTTGGTGCCTGGCATCATGGCGGTCACCGCCGCCGGCTGTCGGGTCGCCTCAGGCAACTCAGCGCGGCCGAGGTCGAAGAGCGGCACGGTGAGCATCAGCGGTTGTCCGGCTCTGCTGCCCAAGTCGTGTCCGAGCGCGGACTTGACCTTGGCGAGGCGCACGTATGTCTCATGTGGCTGCCGTAATGTTGCGACTCCGGTGACCGTAACACGTTCATATTGTTGATATTTTGTGGAAATGCGCTCAACATCTTGCCCAGAAGCTGTACAAAACCTGTTGAGCGTTGAGCCGCTGGGCCTGCTTTTTCGCCCCATTGTAGTGCCTGACTCCACTCGTGGTGGGAAACTCGGACACCTAGTCGAGGCACCGCATGCGTAGAAGTCCCGTCCGTTCGCCACGCACCGCGTCTGCATCTGGGACAGCGAGGCCTGCGTAGCAAGCACGACGTCGCCTTGGGATGGCTTAGCTTGAGTGCAGCTATGGTGTAACGTACCTGCGTGAATGCACGACGGACGAGATCAGTGCTTGACAAGCTGTCTACCGCGGAAGTGCGCCACGATCCGCCGAGGCCGACCGGGGATGGCGGACTCGACTTCGCCGACGCCTATCGCGAGTTCAAGCGACGCGTCGACCTGTCCAGCCTCGGTCTGGACCCCGATGCACTGAACGAAGATGCGCGGGACCAGACGCCGGGGCGCGATGTCCGTCTATAGACCGCGAGCGCGTTGATTCGCCTCGTTCGCTGAAGCTGGTGCCATGAAGCAAGTCCTCCAAAGCTACCGCACCGGCGAACTCTGGCTCGCCGAGGTCCCCGCGCCTGCCTGCGCACCGGGCGGCGTTCTCGTGCGCACCCACGCCAGCGTCGTCTCCCTCGGCACCGAGAAGGCGATGCTCGATCTCGCCAAGAAGAGCCTGCTCGGCAAGGCCCGCGCGCGGCCGGACCTCGTGAGCCGGGTGATCCAGCGCGTGCGCACCGAAGGTGTCGCGGCGGCGTTGCGCAAGGTGAAGAGCCAGCTCGACGAGCCGATCAGCCTCGGCTACTCGGCGGCGGGCGAGGTCGTGGAGACCGGGGCGGATGCCGGCGGCTTGCAGGCGGGTGATCGGGTGTCGGTGGCCGGGGCGGGCTACGCGGCGCACGCGGAGTTCAACTTCGTGCCGCGCAATCTGTGTGCGCGCATTCCCGATGGCGTCGGCTACGAGAACGCCGCCTTCGCCACCATCGGCGCGATCGCCTTGCAGGGCGTTCGCCAGACGCAGCCCCAGCTTGGCGAACGGATCGTCGTCATCGGCCTGGGGCTTGTGGGCCTGCTCACCGTGCAGCTACTGCGGGCCAATGGGTGCGCGGTGCTGGGCGTGGATGCGGATGCGGAGCGCGTCGCCTTCGCGGCGGGCATGTTCGGGGCCGATGCCGAGGCGGGCGGTGCCGCTTTCGCCACCACGGCGGACGCGGCTCAAGCGAACGCGGACTTCACCGCGGGCCACGGCGCCGACGCTGTCATCATCGCCGCCGCGACCGCCAGCAACGAACCCGTGGCCAGCGCCGGCGAGCTCTGTCGCGCCAAGGGCCGCGTGGTGGTGGTCGGCATGGTCGGCATGGACGTGCCGCGCGACGTGTACTACGCCAAGGAGCTGGACCTGCGCCTTTCCATGTCCTACGGGCCGGGCCGCTACGACCCGGAGTACGAGGAACGCGGCCGCGACTATCCGTTCGCCTACGTGCGCTTCACGGAGCAGCGCAACATGGAGGCGTTCCTCGACCTGGTGCGCCAAGGCCGCGTTGCGCCGGGCGAGCTGGTGAGCCACCGCTTCGCGTTCGAGCAGGCGCTCGATGCCTACGCGCTGCTCGATGGGCGCTCCGCCGCCAAGTCCGCGCCGCGCCCGCTCGGCATCCTGCTGGAGTACGGCGCAGAAACCCCGCCGGAGCGCACGCTGCCGCAGCGGGAAGCAGCTCCTGCCAGTCGCGACCAAATCGGCATTGGCATGATCGGCGCCGGCAACTTCGCACGCGGCGTTCTGCTGCCCAAGCTCGCCCGCCAGCCCTCGGCGCGGATGGTCGCCGTTTGCACCCAGCGCGGCAACACCACCCAAGCTGTGGCGGAGCAGTTCAAGTTCGAAACGGCAACAACGGATGGGACCGCGGTGCTGGAAAACGACGACGTCAATGCCGTGTTCGTCGCCACCCGCCACGACAGCCACGCGGCGCTGGCCGCAGAAGCACTGCGGGCCGGCAAGCATGTCTTCGTCGAGAAGCCGCTGTGCATCGACGAGGCCGATCTCGAAACCCTGGGCGAAGCAGTGCAGGAAGCCGGCGACGCCTGCCTGATGGTCGGCTTCAACCGCCGCTTCTCCCCCCATGCCGACGCGGTGCGGTCGGCATTCCAAGGCCGCGGCGCGCCCATGGCTGTGAGCTACCGCGTGAATGCCGGGTCCGTGGACCCGCAGCACTGGACGCAAGACCCCGCCATCGGCGGCGGGCGCTTGCTCGGCGAGGTCTGCCACTTCGTGGACTTCTGCACGTCGCTGATCGGCTGTGAACCCGTGGCCGTGACGGCGAACAGCATCGCCACGGATCGCGCGGACATGGTGGCGGAAGACTCCGTGGTCGTCACCATCGCCTACGCGGACGGCTCGCTGGCGACCATCCAGTACCTTGCCGAAGGCCACCGCCTGCTGGCCAAGGAGCGCTGCGAGGTCTTCGCGGATGGTCGCTCCGCAGTCATCGAGGACTTCCGCCGCACCCGCTTCTACGGCGGCGGGCGCAACCTGCGCGGCAAGCAGGACAAGGGCTTCGACGAGGAGCTCCGCCGCTTCCTTGCCGTCTGCAAGGACGGCGGCCTGTGGCCGATCCTGTGGCCGGAGATCGTCGCCACGCACCGCGTCTGCTTCGCGGCTCTGCGAAGCCTACGCGGCAAGTACACGGTCACTTTGGGGGATATCGCCGCTTGAGTCTCGCGCCGCTGCCATTGTGGCGCACCGACGAGTTCTTTGCGCATCTCGACTTGTGAGGAGGACCAACGGATGCCGGACCAGGATCTGACTGCGACTCTCGGCGAACTGGTGCGTCGCCATGGCCTCAGTTCCGTACTGCATGGGCTCGCTGAGGTAAGACCGTTACCTGACATGGTGGAGGTGCCCGCCGCGCCGCGGCGATCGGGCGTCAGCAAGCGAAGCAAGCTGTCGGCGGTGAGCTATGTTGAGAAAATGACGCTTCGTTCCGACAAGGCCGAGGTGATGAGGCGAGCTGCCGAACGCTTCGATTCGAAGGCTTTCCTGCCATCTATTGGCGATGTCCGGGAGTTCTGCCGAGTCCATCGGATCGCACTTGGGAAATCTGTTTCGCGCGGGAGTGCGGTGCCGCGTGTCTTCACGTACCTATCTGCGATGGACACGAGACGTATTGCGGCGACTCTCGACGGAGGCGCGTTCTCTGGGCCGGCCAGGCTCGGCCCGATCGCGGATGCGATTCGCGAGCACGGCGGCCGAAGCGCTGTGCCGGAACGTGCTCCGTTGGATTCTGCGAAGCACGCATAGGGAACGGTTGGAAAGAGTCGACGAGGCCGCGGCGGCTAATGGTGCTCTACGGCATCGCATGCGACGAGCTCCCAGCCGCGGAAGACCAGCGCGAGGCCTATGTGCCGCACGGTGGGCTGGCGGCGGCGCAGGCCGTCGTCCGCTAGGTATTGCCGCAGCTGCGTCTTCGCCTCCTCCAGCCGCTCCGCCACCGCGGTCTCGTCCGGCTGGCCGGTGCGCCTCATGTACTTGAGCTCGACCACGTAGCCGTAGGGGATGTCCGGGTAGCGCGCCAGGAACGGCTCCAGATGGAGATCGGCGTAGCCCTTGTTCAGCTCCCGCTCGGAGTGGATCTGGTAGAAGCCCACCATGCCGAAGTGCGCCGCCAGGAACGCCTGCACCACCTTCTCGCCCTTCATGTAGTCGCGGATCCCCGTCTGCGCCCGGAGCGCGGCTTGCAGGAACTCCACCGCCGAGCGCCACTCGCCCTCGTAGGCCATCGCCGCCACCAGGTTCGAGAACGCGTAGGCATCCGCGTCGAACACCCCGGCGTCCTTCCAGCCGTCGCGCAGGTGCCCGTAGAGCAGCCGCCGCACCGTCTGGTTCGGGATGCCGAGCCGCGTCCGGGCCGGCGCGTCCGGGCGGATGCTGAGCAGGCCGAAGTAGTGCAGCAGCGAGAGGAAGTTGTCCCGGTCCGTCAGCCGCTTCAGCGGGAAGCTCGGATTGATGTCCGCGTCGACCTCGCCCTCCCCCGCGACCTGCTGGAGCAGGTCGAAGTTGCCGTTCAGGCGTGCGCCCGCCTCGCGGCTCACCGTCAGCAGGTGGCGCAGCTTGCCGTAGTCGATGCGCACGTTCACGTCGATGGGGTCGTCCGGCATCGGCTCGTTCGGCACCGACTGCTTGAGGTAGTAGAGCACCATGTCGGTGTTGTATACGTCGGCCTGCGCACGCTTGCCGAAGCGGTAGCCGTTGTACCACTCGCGCATCACCGCCAGCGCCTCGTCCACGTTCTGGTCGAAGGCGCCGCGGTCCCGGTACAGCTCCACAAGGCCGCGCACCTCGTCCTCGGTGAAACCCAGCATCTCGTTGAACTTGCGGTTCAGGCTGATGTTGGCGCCGATGTTGAAGCCGCTGGTCACGTCGTCCATGGTGATCGGCGAGACGCCGGTGATGAACAGCCGCTCGATGCCGCCGCCGCTCTCCCCCGCGCCGGCCTTCAGCGTCGCGAAGAAGCTGCGGTAGAAGCCGCCGCCGTGGGTGAGAGCCTTCAGCGGGGGAGCGCGAGGGGAACCCCCTCGCATGAAGAGAGCCTCGTAGGCTTGCGGGCCGCGGTGCGCGAGGATGGTGTTCGCGAAGTTGTCGTACTCGTCGATCATGACGTACAGCGGGATGTCCCGCTCGCGCACGACCTCGAACAGCTCGAGCAGCTTGCCGTCGATGGACGCCGGTTCCGAGATGCGGTGCGCCACCGTGTCCGGGAAAAGGTCCGGGTTGACGCGCAGCATGGCGCGCAGCTTGATGTCGCAGTACATCTCGAAGCGCTCCTGCAGCGTCTCCAGCGTGTCGTCGAAGGCGGAGAAGTTGAAGCGCAGCACGACGTAGCGGGAGCGGTCTTCGGTCGGCTGCCGGCCGATGTCGGTGCCGTCGAAGACGCCGTGCCAGTGCTCCGCCATGGAGCGGTCGTAGTAGTTCTGCAGCACCGAGACCCACAGGCTCTTGCCGAAGCGCCGCGGGCGGATGAAGAACGCGTAGCTCTCGTCTTCGAGCTGCCGCAGGAAGCGCGTCTTGTCCACGTACAGCCAGCCGCGCAGGCGGATGCGGCGGATGTCCGCCTCGCCGTAGGGGATGCGGGGGTAGGGCGCGGCCATCGGAGAGCACATCTGACTCGGTTACTGCGCAATCATGCCATGTCTGGCCTCAAGCGAGGCAACGCGGGCACCGTGGATCCGGGTCGGGCGAGCCCGGTGGCGTTGGTAGCGCGCCTGCACTTCCACCCGGATGTCGAGGCGGCGTTGGAGGGCGCAACGTGTCGGCTCCGGTTCGGTGGTAGCGAGGCATCCGTCTCCTGGCGCGGCTGGGAACACGCCTGCCTGGAGGAGACGGTGTACGGCCCGGAGTTCGGCATCGAGCGCCCGAACCGCTGCTTGGCGCTATCGAGCGCCGCTGCTGCGCTTGACGCCGAAATCGAGATCGAGGCACCCCGGCCCGGCTGATGCGCTCCCAATCTGCCGCTACGCAGCGATTGCGAGGGTGCGTACGGCGTTCTCCATCTGATGATCGACGAGTTGGGAGTTCACGCCGAATGCACCAGCGATGTCGTCGACGTCCTTGCCGTCGCGGTGCATCTCGAGGACCGCTGCGACGGGGGCCGTGAACTCGGCGGCGAACGCTCGACCAACCGCCTGCCGCTCGGCACGGTGCAGACTGTTGACGGGCGCCCGCTGCACGTCCGAGAAGCACAGTGCGTCGCCGAGCGCCCGAGCGAAGGCGAACTTCTCCGCGTCTCGCGCCCACGCCGCACCGCCTCGGTGACGAAGGTGGATGTGTACGCCATCGTCATGCCGGGCGACGAGCGCGTATATCCCGGCCGGTCCGGCCGCGTGCGCCAGCCGCATGCCGCCGAGCTGCTCTGCAACGCCCTTGATCGTCGTGGCGGCAGTCGGGTCGATGTCCAAGGCGGCACGACAAGCTCTCGCCATGCGCACTCCCTGCGCCCACGGGCGATCAAGCGGGTCTTTCTGGCGTCCAGCAAGCTGATGGGCAAGGGCTTCGAGGTCCGGCAGGCGCGAGCCCACCCTCGGCCGACGACTCGACACCCAATCGATCAGATCGCTCCTTGGCGCCACCGTGCCGGCGAACTGGCGCACGCCTGCAAGGAACTCAACCAGCGCTTCGCCCTCAAAGCAGTTGGCTGCATCCTCGATGAAGGCGGCGTCGGCCTCCGTGATGTCGTAAGGGCTGATGCCGAGTGCGCCTGCGGCCTCGCAAAACGCAGCTTCTGCGGGGTCGCCGCGAGATTCGGAGACCTGGCGCCAAGCGTGCGCCGTTTGGCTGGCGGCAATGCCATCGGCTTCGAGCTTGTCGACGACCTGGTCGACTAACGACGACAACGCGAGCTCCGCGTCGCCTCGTTCTAGCTGCTCGCTCTTGCTGTGGAGGAACAACAGGGGCGGGTTCTGCATGGATGACCGCCTGCAGGACACGGCCAGCCTGACGCCGTTGAACTCCAGCCGAACGTCAGGGAGCGCGAAGCCAGTTCGCCACCGCAGGAACCGGTGCTCGACATCTCGACCACCGAATACATGCCACCAATCCGATGCAATCCCCTCCGCGAGATGCACGGCCGGCAGGAGGATGCTCTCGAAGTGCCGCTCGTCCTTAAGGTCGTAGAAGGTCGAGACATTGGTCCCTTCATCGCCGAGAGCAACGCTCAACTCGCAGAGGGTCGAGCGCTCTTCCGCGCTGGCGTTCTTTCCGCCTTCAACCCACTCGGCCGAAAACCGCATCGCGCTCCTCCTCGGAGATCGGCCAGCCCTTGTACTCGCCCGATTGCGTGTTGATGCAATAGCCGAACCATACTTGGCCGCTTGCCTTGTACCAGACCTTCTTGGGGAACACCTGGTCGGCTTGGACGAATTTGTACTGCCGCGCGCGATGGCGCCGCGGACCCACTGCGTCGCCCAGCGGCGATGCTCTTCCGTCGTGAGCGGACACACGGTCGTCCGCTGCTTGCCTAGTCGGCCCACGCGGCCACCGCGCAACTGCTTGGCGCGTGGCAGACCTCCCCACCAATGCTCGACCTTGTGCTCCCCGCTCCCAACGTAGGAAGCCTGCTCCGATAGCTGGCGTCGTTGGCGCAGGGAGAGCGGTGGTCGCCCCGTGGCTTGCCGCGGTCTCTTCAAGATCATCCTCCAACGGGCTGCTGGTCCGCTACCGACCAACCGTGTCGTGCTCAGGCGCTTATTGGACGGCTTTCGGACGCAGACTGCAAGCACAAGATGGGTCTATGCCAAGGCTATTGCACGCTACGCGCAACGTGCTGATTGCGAGCGATGTATCGAAAGGACCGACTTTTCCGCGCGCGGTGCTGTACAGCTGTACAAGGGAGGCATGGCGGAAGGGTTCGACAGGCGCGAGGTGGTCGTCCGGGAGGTGGGGTGCGCCCGGTGCGCCCGGACGAGCGGGTGCGGTGGGACGAGCAGATGCGCGAGCACCACTATCTGGGCTTCAGGCAGTTCGCGGGCCTGCGCCAGGTCGCGGTGTGGCGGGGGCGCTGGCTGGCGCTGCTCGGCTGGCAGTCGGGGGCGTTCAAGTGCGCGGCGCGGGATCGCTGGCTGGGCTGGCACCCGTCGGTGCAGTTCCGGCGCCTGCACCTGATCGCGCACAACACGCGCTTCCTGGTGCTGCCGGAGGCGACGGGCATCCGCCGGGCTGGCGTCGCGCGGGCTGTCGCGCGGCCTGCGGCGGCTGAGCGCGGACTGGAAGGCGGCGCACGGCCATCCGCTGGAGATCGCGGAGACGTTCGTGGATCCGGCGCGGTTCCGGGGCACGTGCTGCCGGGCGTCGAACTGGGCGGCGGTGGGCGCTCTACGGCATCACATGCGACTAGCTCCCAGCCGCGGAATACCAGCGCCAGACCGACATGCCGCACAGTGGGCTGGTGCCGCCCAGGCCCTCGTCCGAGATGTACCGGCGCAGCTGCGTCTTCGCCTCCTCCAGCCGCTGCTCGTAGTACTCCCGGATGGCGGCTTGGGCCGGGGCGAGCGCACGGTTGAGGTTGCCGTCGTCGAATGCGGGGCGCCCGGACATTCGCAACGCCGTCGCCGCGGCCCGGATGTGGCAGGTGATGTGCTGCGGCCAGCCATCCGTCGCCGGTGCGAGTTGTCGCGCCCAGCGGTCGGGGTGGCCGTCGATGCCGACATCGTCCGCCACCATGTGCAGCGACTCATCGAGGCACCGTTGCGCCTCCTCCGCCGTCAAGGCGCCGATGCGCAGGACGTTCACGTCGGCGAGTTGGGACAGGCCGAGCTCGCGAAGATGCGCCGCCGAGGTCGACAGGCCGCCGCAGACCGGCACGACGGGGAAGGTGGTCTGGTCGTGCAGGTGGTAGAGCAGGTCCTGGGTCTCTTTGTCGTCGCCCATGCGCTGGATCTCGTCAGCCAGCAGCAGCTTGGGCTTGGCCCGTTCGGCCTGATCCCCGTACAGCATGTCGAAGTCGTCCCAGCAAGCCAGCAGCGGCGGCACCATCATCTGTACCGCGAGCGCCTGCAAGACGTTGCGTGCGCCATGCCCGTTCCAAGGCGTCGCCCGGTAGATGGTCGCCGCGATCGGCAGACGCTCCGGAGGCCGTCGTCCTGCCGGACGCACGGCTGCGGCCGCGCCGTGGACCCCGGCTGCCAAGCGACCGCCCGTTCCTGAACGGACTGTTCCTGAGTTCCAGGCTCGCGGCTATCTCGACGGAGCGAGGCGCGCCCGCGGCGACCGCCTGCCGCGTACCCTCTCGCGGCGCGACGTCGAAGAGCGGCTGGACGATCTCTTCCGGCGTGCCGGCCAAGGTGGAGCGAATCGGCTGCGCGATGAGGCCCGAGACGTCGCGCCGTCGCTGGTTCGCGAGGACGAACTCCATGCGCTCGATGCGCTGGTTGGCGCACTGGCGGGAAACACGCCAGGCTTCGCTTGCCTCAGCGAGTGCCCGCGCGCGACAGGCGGGCGCACCCGTGGACAGAGCACGGTTGCAGCTCTTCCAAGCGCTCCACGCAGCCTTGAGGGACGTGCCCGCGCTACCTCGCTCCGCACCGCACCCATCGCCAGACCGCCCCGCTGAGCTTCTACGACGCCTACTTCTCCAAGGCGCTCATTACCATTCGCAAGGACGTACTAGCAGAAATGCTATTTCCAAGGGTTGCTGTCCCGCACAACGTCACGGCGCGGGCGCGTGGCGGGCAAGTTGAGGTCGAGCATCGCTTCCACGTACCTATGGTTGGCCTAGGCAACCGCGTAGACGGGGATAGCAAGACCATAGTCGTTCGCATCGGCGCAGAGTCTCGCTATGCCGTAGACGGTGCGCTTCTACAGGTCGATCCGGCAAGTCGTGAGAATGAGTGACTACGCGGATTTCTTGGCTGCTCGCGGTTGACCAGTTCGGCTCCCACGAGGCCGCTACGCTCCGCCAGAGGCGTGCGCTGTGGAATGGGCAACCAATGGGATGCGGGGCTTTCGGGACCGAGCCATGGAAAGACGTATAAGGTATTGAAAAGACGTCGATTTACGGCTCTTCTTGAATTGGCCGGAATTGGCCGGAATTGGCCGGAATTGGCCGGAATTGGCCGGAATTGGCCTCAGCTTCGTCGCCAGCGCGCCCCGCGACCGTGTCCGGTGCTCGTAGCCAGCTCCAGCATCTGCAATGTCTGCAGATCATCACGGACCTGCCGGGCGTTCGAGTCGCCTTCGACCTCCTTCGCCTCTAGACCCTCGATGATCTCGCGGAGCGCCAATCCTTCGGGAGCGTCGGCCAAGAGGGCCAGTACGGCCTGCTGTCGCGGCGTGATGTCGCGCAGCACGCGCTGCGGCGGCACGTAGCGCCTGGGGCGGAACCGCACGGTGACGCAGCCACCGCCGTCTTCGATCTGCGGGCGTGGCGAACTGGCTTGCGCCGCCAGCTCCGCCATCTTGAGGGTGCCCCGGCCCCAAGTCTCGATGATGCCGCGGCGGTAGAAGACTCTGGCGATGAGGGGGTTCCACGGCAGCGACTCGTGCGGCTCGAAGAGCTTCGCCGGCGTCAAACCGAAGTGGAGGGTTCCCGACGAGGTCACTTCCACTCGGTCGTCGTAGATGGCCACCGCGACCGAGCCGCCGCCTATGGCGTAATCGCGGTGGCACAGCGCATTGGCCAGGGCCTCGCGCACCGCCAGAGGCGGATAGAGCGGCTCGTCTATGCGGGCTAGCTGGTCCGGCACGACACGTCCGGCGATGGGGTTGTGGTCCCGGACGAACGCCTCCGCGCTGGAGAGAAGCCGGAACGCATTGCCGTACACCTGCCGGTTGTCTACGAACTCCGTCTTGTCGATGCCGTTGAACCGGGCGATGCGAAGCGTGCATTGAGGGAACTCCAACGAAACGCGCTCTGGACGCCCGAACAGGACGACGGCTGCCCGCAAGAGCGCGCCGTCCTTCGCAACACCGAGACCGCGCAGTAGATCGTCGAGCCGTTGGGAGCCGGGGGTGTCCAGCCGACCGGTGCGGACGGCTTCGTCTACGGTCAGTCGGACTTCGTGCTCGTCGAGGTCTGCGACCGTCCAATCTGGCGCTGGGCGGTTCTCCCAGCGGTGCTCCGTGTGCATCTTCTCCATTAGCAGGTTGGCGTAGGCCGCGCTGGACAGCAGTTCGTTCGTGTTGCCGACTCTGCGGTAGGCGGCACCGTATGGCATTCCCTCGTCGGGTGGAGAGCTTGCCAGTTGCGGTCTGCAGTCCGCCTCGGTCCATCGGCCAGCGACTCACGCGGCCGAGTGCTCCCGTGCCCGCGCTAGCGAGAAGCGCATGGCTTTGCCGTCGATGCTGGACTGGAACGCGCGTGCCGGGGCGGTCCCGGGCGCCATGGCAACGGCCAGGGTTTCTCCAGCCACGTAGTCGTGGTGGGTCTCGATGGCGGCTGCTAGGCTCGGGTCGCCGTCGAAGACGATCCGGATGCGGTCCGTCACCTCGAAGCCACTCTCCTTGCGGGCGCGCTGGACGCGGTTGACGAAGTCTCTGGCCCAGCCTTCTGCGATGAGGGCGTCGTCGAGTTCGCAGTCGAGGTCGATGGAGACGTGGCGGTTGGAGAGCGCGTTGGTGCCCTGCTTGGCTTCTCGGAAGACGTTGATTTCGGTGGCGTCGAAGGACTCACCGTCGAGTTCGATGCTGCCGGTCTCTTGGAACCGCGCCAAGGCGTCCACGTCCAATGCGCCGATCTTCGCTTGGAAGGCCCGCATTCGTTTGCCGAGGCGCTTGCCGAGCACCGGGAAGTTGGGCTTTGCGTAGAGCGCGATGTAGCGGGATTCGTCCTCGTCGTAGTACACGTCCTTGACGTTCAGCTCCGCCTTCAAGTAGCCCTCCAACGTGCGCATTTCATCAAGGACTGCCGCGTCGCGGTGGATGACGGTGAGGCGGCGCATGGGAGTGCGCAGGTGGATGTGTACCTCCTCGCGCTTGCGGCGACCGAGCTCGACGACTTGCTGCATCCGCGAGACCGCATCTTCTAGCGGAGGCTGGCGCATTGCCGGGTCGGCTTCCGGGTAGGGGCACAGGTGTACCGAGTCCGGCGTCGGGCGGGCATCGCCGGACAGTTTGGCGAGGGATTGGTAAATGTGCTCGGCTAGGAACGGCGCGAACGGCGCCATGGCGATGCACAGCTCGCGCACCGTCGTGTGCAGCGTCGTATAGGCGGCGATCTTGTCCGGCGCGAGCCCTTCGGCCCAGAATCGGGCGCGGTTGAGGCGGATGTACCAATTGGTGAGATCGCCGATGAAGGCGAACAGTTTCGGCACCACGTTGTAGAGGCGGTAGCGCTCCATTTCCGTTGCCACCGCTTCCTTCAGGGTTTGCAGCTTGGATAGGATCCATTGATCGAAAACGTTGTCGCCGCGGCGCTCCTTCGCGGGCGTCCAGCCGTCGATCACGGCGTAGGTTTCCAGGAACGAGAAGGCGTTGTACCAGGGCAGCAGGGCGCGGCGCGCCATGTCGCGGACGCCCGTGTCGGCGAAGCGCTGCTCTTCGGCGCGCACGAGGCCCGAGTTGATGAGGTAGAGGCGCAAGGCATCGGCGCCGTAGGTTTCCATCAGTTCGTCCGGCGGCGTGTAGTTGCGCAGGCTCTTGGACATCTTCTTGCCGTCTTCGGCCAGCACCATGCCGTTGACGATCACGTTCTTGAAGGCGGGCTTCTTGTGCAGCGCCGCGGCCAGCACCATCAGCGTGTAGAACCAGCCGCGGGTCTGATCGAGACCTTCGGAGATGTATTCCGCGGGGAAGCCCGCGTCGAAGGCGGGCTGGTTCTCGAATGGGTAGTGGAGCTGGGCGTAGGGCATGGAACCGGACTCGAACCAGCAGTCGAGCACCTCCTCCACGCGACGGTAGGTGCCCGGTTCGCCTTCAAGAGTGAACGTTAGCTGATCGACGTGTTCCCGGTGCAAGTCGTCCACGCGCGCGCCGGTGAGTTCTTCGAGTTCGTCCAGCGAGCCGATGCAGTGGCCGTTGCCGGTTTCGTCGTTGATCCAGATGGGCAGCGGCGTTCCCCACACCCGGTTGCGGGAGATTGCCCAGTCGATTGCGCTGCCGATCCAGTTGCCGAAGCGGCCGTGCTTGATGTGGCCGGGCACCCAGCGCACCTGTTCGTTGGCGGCGGCGAGATCGTCCGCGAAGTCCGTCACGCGCACGAACCAAGACGGCACGGCGCGATAGATCAGCGGCGCGTCGGTGCGGTAGCAATGCGGATAGCTATGCTCGATCACATCGCGGTCGTAGAGGCTGCCGGCATCGCGAAGATGTTGGATGATTGCGCGATCCGCGTCCTTCACGAACTGGCCGGCGAAGTCCGACACTTCCTCGGTGAAGACGCCCCCTAGCGTGACCGGGCAGACGAACGCCTCGATCCCGGCGCTTTGCAGCACGCGGTAGTCGTCCTCGCCGAAGGCCGGCGCTTGGTGGACGAGGCCGGTGCCTTCGTCCGTGGTCACGTAGTCGTCGGCCACCACGACGAATGCGCCGCGCTCGCGTTCCTCGGCGAAATAGTCGAACAGCGGGCGGTAGCTTTTGCCCACCAGTTCGGCGCCCTTCAAGCAGGATTGCACCGTGAGCCGGGGGTGCTTCTTTCGATACGCGTCGAGCCGCGCTTCGGCCAGGTAGAAGGTCCGTCCCGCGTCGTCCACAACCTTCGCGTAGTCGATCTCCGCCCCTACGCAAACTGCGAGGTTGGAGGGAAGCGTCCACGGCGTGGTGGTCCAGGCGGCCAGCGCGGCGTCCTCGTCTTCGAGAGGAAACAGCACGGTGATGGCGGGGTCCTGCACGTCCATGTAGTTCTGGCCGGCCTCGAAATTCGCGAGCACCGTTTGCAGCGCCGTAGAAACGGGCATCACCTTCATGCCTTGGTAGATGAGGCCCTTGTCCCAGAGCTGCTTCACCACCCACCAGACGGACTCCATGTACCATGCGTCCATCGTCTTGTAGTCGTTGTCGAAGTCCACCCAGCGCCCCAAGCGGGTGATGGTGCTGCGCCATTCGGCGACATAGCGCTCGACGATGGCGCGGCATTCGGCGTTGTATCCGGCGACACCGATCTTGGCGACAGTTTCCGCGGCGGACATGCCGAGGGTCTTGTCGATCTCCTGTTCGATCGGCAGGCCGTGGCAGTCCCAGCCGAAACGGCGCTGCACATGGCGGCCCTTCATCGTCCAATAGCGCGGCACGATGTCCTTCAGCACGGAACCCACTAGGTGGCCGTGATGCGGCAGCCCGGTGGCGAACGGCGGGCCGTCGTAGAAGATGTACGGCTTGCCGTTGCTGGTGTCCGCGACGGAACGCTGGAAGACGTCCCGCTGCTCCCAGAGTCCCAGGATGTCGTGCTCCATGGCCACGAAAGAGAAAGCCGATTGCTTGCTCTCCTCGGAGTCCGGGGCGCGGCTGGCGGACATGGCGGCTTGCGCTCCTCAACGCGCGTATGAGAGTCGGCGGCTCGGGGCGGCCACCGCAAGGCGCGGCATTCTATAGGCAGGAGCGCGGCCAACGCCACCGCCCGGCACGATTGCCGGCGGATGGCCCCTCCGCAAGCACCTCCCTACGGACGGGGCTTCAGATACTTGGCCTCCTTGCGGGCTACCTCGAACGCCGTCTTCCCCGCTTTGTTGCGCACGGTGGGGTCTGCGCCCGCCGCCAGCAAGGCGTTGATGGCGGCGAGCTTGCCTTCGTAGGCGGCGCGGTGCAGGGGCGTGCGGCCCTTGTTGTCCTGCGTGTCCAGGTCCGCGCCATGCGCCGCGAGCAGGCGGATGGCCTCGCCGCGGTCCTGCTCGGCGGCAAGCTGCATGGGCGTGCGCTTCACGCGGTTGGCGGCGTCAACGTCCACGCCGTTGTCCAGCAGCAGCCGGATGCAGGCGAGGCTGCCGACACGCGCGGCCCAGTGCAAGGGCACCATGCCGAAGGCGTCCGCGGCGTGGGCGACGGCGCGGTCGGCATGGATCAGGGTCTGAAGCTGCGCCGTGTCCTCCAAGCCGCAAGCCGTCCAGGCATCGTAGTCGGCGCCGTCTTCGATGAGGATGCGGGCCACTTCGATCTTGCCGGCATTGGAGCGCAGCGGATTGTCCTCGGCCCACGGGCCAGGCGCCGCGGCTTCCTGCAAGGACGTGGTGCCGCGTTCGCCGTTGCCCTTGATGGGCAGATCGTGGTTTGCGCCGGCGCCGTATTCGATCAGGAGCCGAGCCAGTTCAGGGTAGCCGCCCCAGGCCGCCCAGTACATCAGCGAGACGTTGTCCGGCCAGCCGGTGTGCGGCTTGCGCAGGGCCACCGCGGTGGCGTCCGTCGCGCCCGCTTCGAAGAGCGCCTTCAGCGTATCCACCGAGTTCGCCCAGGCCGCTTCGTGCAGCGTGTTGTAGGTGCTCATGTCCTGATTGAGGGGCACGTCGTGCTCCAGCAGGTACTGCACCGCGGGGCCGCAGCCCCTCATGCCGATGGCCACCGTCAGGAGCCGCTCGCCGATGCGGGAGAGCACATGCGGGTAGCCGTCGAGGATGGCGCCCATCTGCGCGAGATCGGGCTGCCCCTCCCAGCGCTTCGGGGCGATGCCGAGCGCCGCGTCGATGAAGGACTCTTCGGCGAACGTCAGTTCCAGCTTCGGTTCGTCGCGCAGGAACCAGTTGCCGTGGAACAGGGTGACTGCGGTCATTGCGGTGATCCTATCCTTTGCTTCTCAGTGCGAGCGCGGCAGGTCGCGCCCGGCTGCGCAGTCTGCAAGAAAAAGACGGTCGCGGACCAACGTCGGGCGGATTTCCTACAGGCGGATGGGCGAATGTCCTACAAAAATCGGCCCCGAGCCGATGGGCGAAGGTCAGCCGAGGCCGTCCACCTGCTCTTCGAGCGCTTCGATGGCGATGGCGCCGGGGCGCAGCTTCTCGCGCGCCACGCGGTTGCCGAGTTCCTGCACGAACTCGTTGGCGGGCACGGGGATGCCGTGCAGCCGGCCGAGCAGGACGATCTCGCCGTTCAGGAAGTCGGTCTCGATGTCGCCGGTGCCGCGCATCACGCTTTGCAGCGACGAGCCGCCGTGGCGGTCGTGGCCGGGCACGGGAGCGCCGTTGATGCCCTTGCGGCGCTCGCGGGTCTCTTCGGCTGTGGCGCAGGCGATGCCCGCCGCTTCGTAGCAGGCGAGCGCCTCGGCGCGCAGCCGCGCGGCGATCTTGCGCGAACCGGCGCCCGTGGCGGCGTTGACGGCGTTGTTCAGGTTGGCGAGCAGCTTCTGGTACTTGTGGATCATGATGGTCGCGTCCGGCTTGGCGCTGAAGCCTGCTGCCTCGAGAGCCGCGGCGACGCGGGCGATGAAGTCGTCGGTGCCGGTGGGGTAGCAGCCGGTGTCGAGGCCGCCCGCGGTTCCTTCCGCGAAGTTCACCACGACGCCGGGTTCGAGATGCTCGGCGGGCAGCCACACGACCATGCCATAGGTATGCGGGAAGCGGCGCAGGGCGAGGCGCTCGTTCTCGACGCCGTTCTGGCAGCAGATCACGCGCGCCTTGCCGCCGGTGGCGGCATAGAGGTCGCGCAGCGCCTCTTCCGTGTGCTGGCCCTTCATGCACAGGATGACGGCATCGTCCGGGCCGACGGCCGCGCCCGCCGGGTGGTCGAAGCAGGGGATGGGCAGGAATTCGTCCAGGGTGGGCGAGACGAAGCGCAGGCCGTGTTTGGCGATGGCGTCCAAGTGGGCGCCGCGGGCGATCAGGGCCGTGTCGAAGCCGGCCAGATGCAGGCGGGCGCCGATGGTGCCGCCGATGCCGCCGGCGCCGTAGATGACGAAGCGAAGGTCCGACGCGGCCATCAGCTTGCTGCGGCGCGAACTTCGTTCGCGGCGCGGCGTTGCTCGGCGGCGCGAAGTTCCCCGACGGAGCGGGTCTTGAGCCGCACCGCGCCCTCGCTCTGGCCGCGCGCCAACGAAGGTTCCGAAGCTAGCCGCTGCCGCGCCGCGGGGATGGCCTCCGAGTACTGCGGCAGCCACTCGGCGCCGGCGACCAGCATCTCGTCCACCATCTGCCAGACTTCCGGGGGATTGCAGACGGCGCCGACCAGCGGGTCCAGCAGCACGGCCTGCTTCAGGAGCTCGACATCTCCCTCGACTGCGGCCTTGGTGGCCATGCGCTGCACGTCGATGGAACTGCCGAGGATCGCCGCGCAGCCGAGCGGCAGATCGCCGACCCGGGGGATGGCCAGGCCGCCCCTGTCCACGTAGCCCGGCACTTCGACGATGGCGTCGTCGGCGAGATTGCCGACCGCGCCGTGGTTGCGCACGTTGAAGTGGCCGCGATACACGCGCCCCGTTTCCAGCGCTTCGATGATGTAGGAGCCGTGCTCGTCGCTGCGCTTGTCCGCGGCGTACTCCCACGGCGGCTCGGCGAGCACTTGGGGAAGTCCGTGTCGAACCAGTTGCGGTTCTCCGTGCAGACGCGCAGGTAGCCGCCGGTTTCGCCGAGGATCCAGGCGTCCGTGGAGATCCAGTCCTGGATCTCGCCCGGCCGCTTGCGGTACCAAGGCAGGTACTCGGAGAGGTGGCCGTTGGATTCGGTGCTGAAGTAGCCGAAGCGGCGGATGATGTCGATGCGAACCTTCTCGCGCTGGCGGATCTCGGGGTCCGCCTCGAACAGGGGCAAGAGGTCCGCGGCCCAGTCCCGACCCTCGAACAGCACCTTGACATACCAGGTCTGGTGGTTGATGCCGGCGGCCACGATGTCCACCTCGTCCTTGGCCACCTTGCGGCCGGCGTGGCGCGAGAACAGCCGCGCGAGTAGATGATGGCCGCCCTGCACGCCGTGGCAGAGGCCGATGGTGCGTATCGGGGAGTGGTCGAGCGCCGCCCAGGTGTTCATGGCCATGGGGTTGGCGTAGTTGAGGAGCGTTCGATCCGCGCCCGCGTAGCGTTCGATCTGCTGCGCGAGTTCCAGCACCATGGGCACCGTGCGCTGGCCGTACATCAGGCCGCCGGCGCAGATGGTGTCGCCGACGCATTGATCGACGCCGTACTTGAGCGGGATCTCCACATCGGTGCGGAAGCCTTCGAGGCCGCCGACGCGGGCGGTGTTGATGACGTAGTCCGCGCCGTCCAGGGCGGGCGCCCTGTCCAGGCCGGCATCGATGGCGGCCGGGACGCCGTTCTCTTCGATGTCGCGGCGGCAGAGGGTGACCACGCGGTCCAGGTTGGCCTGGCTCAAGTCCTGGAAGGCGAAGCGCGTGTCGGCCAGTTCCGGCACCGAGAGGATGTCGCGCACGAGGCGCCGGGTGAAGCCGATGCTGCCGGCGCCGACGATGGCGATTTTGATGCTCATGCTGCCTCCGTTTCCTGTGGCCCGGCGAGCTGGAACCGATCATGGAACATGCCCGCCGCCTTCATTCGCTGGTAGCGCCACTCCCACGGCGACTCGCGCAGCCGGTTGGGGCCGTTCCTCACGTCGTAGCCCATATCTGCCGCCTTCGGATAGTGGCTGTAGATCATCATGCGGCGCGGCTCGCCAGAGTCGTTGGGCGCAGAGGTGTGGATCAGGCAGCTGTGGAAGAACATCACCGAGCCGGCCGGGGCCACCAGCGGCACGGCGTCCTCGGCGCGCACGGTGCCCGGCGGCACTTCGAGGCCGTTGCGCACGCGCAGGTGCTCCACATGCCGGCGATGGCTGCCGGGGAAGACGCGGATGGTGCCGTTGTCCTCGTTGAGATCGTCGATGGCGAGCGCCGAGGAGATGATGGTCGGCGGATAGTCGTTGTACTTGTAGTACGCCCAGTCGTTGTGGACGGGGAAGCGGTCGTCGTCCGCGGGGGTCTTGAAGAAGCCGGCGCCGACCAGGTTCGGCAGGGGCTGCTTGTAGTTGAGCTTCTCCTCCATCAGCACCGGCTCGTCGCCCATCAGCGCGGCCATCGGTCCAAGCAGGCGGTCGTCCGCCGAGAACGCGGCGAGGGCGAGGCCGAGGTCCACGATGGGCTGGATCTTGCGCACGACGAAGCCCCCGTCCTGCTTGCGGCGGATGTCGAGGCGGCCGCTCTGGCGCTGGTTGGCAAGCGAGGAGTTGATGACGAGTTCGAGGATGAAGTCCGCGTCGCGCCGCATGGCGGCGACTTCGCCGGCATCGAAGACGCTCGGCAGCACCAGATAGCCGCCCCGGGCGTAGGCGCCCTGCTGTCGGCGATCAGGGCGCATCGGGGACCAGACACCGCGCCGAACAGGCCGGTACGGCGGCGGTTGGGGTCGGCCGGGTCAATAGTGGAAAGATTATGGAATCGCTGTTCATAAGCGCTTGATGCCATTCGATATTGCGTCTTCGTCCTCGTCTGCTGCCCCCGCCAAGCCCGATTTCGGCCCCGCCCTATGCTATTTTGGCCACCTCACTAGTCGGGGCTGCATCGCTGAGGTTCCACTGACCCGCGGCGGTGAATGTCAAGTGCAGTTCTCCTCGGCAGGGCGATCTTCACTTCGATTTCAGCCCGGCTAGTGAGGCCAATTCCCACGGTTCACGGTGCGCTGTTACTCATCACGATGCAGCCGCTGGCCGCGAACATCCCGCCGACGCCCAGGCACACCGAAATCTCAGCGTCCGGCACCTGCGCCGGGGCCGTGCCGCGCATCTGCCGGACGCTCTCCTGCAAGGCGTACATGCCGTACATCCCGGAGTGCATGTAGGACAGCCCGCCGCCATTGGTGTTGAGCGGCAGCTTGCCGCCGGGGCGCGTGTTGCCGTCCTCGATGAAGCCCGCCGCTTCGCCCCGTTCGCAGAAGCCGAGGTCCTCGAGGCCCCAGATGGGCAGGTGCGCGAAGGCATCGTAGACCATCAGGTGGTCCACGTCGCCGTGGCCGATGCCCGCCGAGCGCATGGCGTCGCCGCCGGCGATGCGGAACGCCTGCGAACTGGTGAGGTCCTTCATCTGGCTCACCATCGGCGTCTCCACGCTCTCGCCGCTGCCGATGATGTACACCGGGCGGTTCGGGAAGTCCTTGGCGCGCTCGGCCTTGGTGAGGATGAGGGCGCCGCCGCCGTCGGTGACCAGGCAGCACTCGAAGAGGTGGAAGGGGTAGGCGATCATGCGCGAGTTCAGCACGTCTTCCACGGTGATGGGATCGCGGAACGAGGCGCGCGGGTTCATCCCGGCCCATTCGCGCTGCACCACGGCCACCATGGCCAGCTGCTCTTGGGTCATGCCGTACTGCTTCATGTAGCGCAGTACGCCGATGGTGAAGTTGGTGGTCGGCCCCATGCCGCCGTACGGACCCTCGAACTGGGCGGCGAGCGAACCTCGACCGCCGCCGCCGCCACCCCGGCCTACCCCGGAGCGGCCGCTCTCGCCGTGGGTGACGAGGACGGTATCCGCATAGCCCGCTTCGATGGCGGCGACGGCATGGCGCACGTGCAGCATGAACGAGCAGCCGCCGACGGAGCTGCCGTCCACCCAGCGCGGCGCGATGCCGAGATAGTGGGCGATGGCGACGGGGGACTCGCCGGCGGTGGCGACGCCGTCGAGGTCCTTGGCTTGCAGGCCGGCGTCCGCCAAGGTGTTGAGGGCGGCATCGGCATGCAGTTGGATTTGGCTGAGATTCGGAATCTTGCCGAGTTCGGTGGTCTCCGCGGCACCGACGATGGCTACGGTCATGCTGGCGTTCTCCTCGTGCGGGCGCTTAGGCCGGTTTGAACAGCGGGATGGCGATGTCGTCGTGGTGCTCGAAGGTGACCACGAGCGGCATGTCGAGCACCAAGGCTTCGGGCGTCTGCTCGCAATCGACGATGTTCGACATCATGGTGGGGCCTTCTTCGAGCTTCACCAGCGCGATGGCGTAAGGGCCGTCGAACGCGGGATGCGCCCGTTGGTTGATGACGTAGCTCAGCAGCGTGCCCCTGCCGCTGGCGGCGAACGCCTCGACGTTCCGGGAACTGCACGCCGGGCACAGCGGACGCGGCGGAAAGTAGATCTCGCCGCAATCGAGGCAGCGCTGCAGACGCAGTTCGCCGGCCTTGGTGCCGTCCCAGAAATGCTGGGTCTCCGGCGTGGGTTGCGGCAGCGGCCGCGGCCTCAAGACCCGGGGTTCGGCCATAGCGTGGTTCCTTCAGCTCGTACTCGGCGGATGCGAAGCGAGCGAGTATAGCCAACCGCTTTCCCGGATGGACATGCCCGTCGCGGATCGCGCGGATCGCGACAGCCAGCCCCGCGCAGCACCCCCGTGCGCATGGCAACGCAAGACGGGTTCCTGGGCTTCGGCGTGGCACCGGCCCCCCTCAGTGCGCGATACTTTGCAGCATTCGACGCGGGTGCGACCCCATGGCGGACGCGGTCAGCCACGACCAGAACTTCAAGAACCTCATCCTCGACTATCCGCGCGCGAGCCGTAAGGGGCCTCGAACTGGAGCCGGACGGCGACAGGCGGGCGAAGTACATGGAATTCATAGACATCTACGCCGCGCTCACGGACAATGAGTACGAGCGCTACGGGCAGGAATATCCCGAGGAGAGCAGCACCATGGCAGGAGCCATCCAGAGAGCGCGCGAGGAAGGCGTGCGGCGAGGCATGGAGCGGGGGCACGTCGAAGGGGAGCGTACCGTGCTGGAGCGTCTGCTCCGGCGGCGGTTCGGCCGGCTCCCGGCGGGGACGGAGCGGCGGCTGGACCGGGCGTCGCGGGCGGACCTCGAGGCGTGGGCCGACAACGTGCTCGACGCCCGCAGCCTCGACGAGGTCTTCGGCTAGCCGCAGCGCGAAGGGTCCCGCGCCAGCGCTGCTCGAGGAGAGCCGCGCCCGAACCCGATGCCGTGTCCGCGGACGACTGGGGCCGCTACGCCCAGGCCTAAGCCGCAATGCGCGGGGGCCCCTGCTCGCTGACCGAAACTCATCGCGACGCCGAACCTCGAATCGCATCGCCGCCGAGGGACGCTGTTCCTCAATGCCCTCGTGCCGACGCCGTCCTGCACGCCATGCCGCAGTTCGATCCGCAAGGGGCAGTACTTCTGGCAGACCAGCCTCGGCGCCATCCTGCAGGCGCGGTGTGGGACGAGACCACTCCGACCTTCCCGCTGGAACTACCTGCGAATGAAGCAAACTCCCTCGGACACCGCGGGAATGCGCCTCCGGGGGCTAGAACAGGTGTTGGGCCACTCGCCTCTCCTTAGCACCTTACGCCTTCCACGACACCCTTTCCCCGACACCCCTTCCACGCCGCCCTTCACGCCCCGTCGTTCATGTCCTAATCACGATATAATCCCGATTCATACATGATCGTTCAGAGGCGTTTCAGTGTACGTCTCGGTGCGTTCATGTGTCCGATGCCCGTCGATCCCAGATCGGCGGGCCGCACGCGGCCAGAGAGGAAGCCGGAGAGGAATGCTGGAAGGGGGAAGTGTCGCGGGGAGCGGCTGGCGCGGGTTGGTGACGGCTTGGCGGCGAGGCAGTCGCCCCGTTGCGCCCGCATGGGCCTGCCGAATCCGGCGTTCGCATGGCGACCGGGTCCTGGCCTGCGTCGCGCTGGTCTTCCTCGGCGCGGCAGGCCCCGCCGACGCGGTGTCCGGGCGCCATGCCGCGCCCACCGACTTCCCCGAGGTGGAAGTGCTGCGCAACGAGCCCGGCACGGCCCCCGGCCTGCTGCTCATCTCGCCCTACTACAACGTGGCGGGCGCCGGCGAACCCATCTCGTACCTCGCCATCATCGACGACCGCGGCGCGCCGGTCTTCACGCGCCGCAGCTCGCCCCCGGCGCACAACTTCCGCTGGCACGAACATGCGGGCCTCTACTCCTACAACGAGGCCCCCGCCAACGCCGCCGGCCCCGTGGTGCTGCTCGACGAAGAACTCAGGGAAGTCAAGCGCGTACACACCGCCGGCGGCCTGGCCGCGGCCATGATGCACGAGTTCCTCATCACGGAGGAAGGCAACTACCTGTTCGTCTCCAAGAACCCGGCAACGCGGGACCTCGGCCGCTACCCGGTCCCGGACGGCAAGCCGGCCCCGACGGACGCCCAGGCCACCCACGACGCGGTCATCCAGGAAGTCACGCCGGACGGGCGCGAGGTGTTCCGCTGGAACTCATGGGACCACCTCAAGCTCTCGGACTGCGTCGCCTGGTGGTTCTTCCCCGACGAGTACGCCAAGCTCAACTCGCTGGACCTGGACGCCGACGGCAACATCCTGGCCTCGTTCCGGGCCTGCTCGCTGGCGCTCAAGATCGAGCGCCCCTCCGGGCGCGTGCTGTGGCAGCTCGGCGGCAGCGACCCGGCCGCGCCGGACCGCTACGACGAGCGCCGCCCCGCCTTCGCGCGGCCTTGGTACCGGCCGACGGGCGACCCCTTGGGCGGCTTCTGCTCCCAGCACACGGTGCTTGAGACCGCGCCGGGAACCATCCTGCTGTTCGACAACGGCCGCTGCGGCGGCGGCGCGGACCGGGACAGCCGGGTGGTGGAATACCGCCTGGGCGCGAACGGCGAGGCGGTCTTCGCGCGCCACTACGAGCCCGGCTGGCCCACCTTCTTCGGCGGCGCGGTGACCGAGCTGGCCAACGGCAACTGGCTCATCGCCTGGGGCGGCGGGCCGGGCAAGGCCGCCGTGAGCGAGGTGGACGCGGCGGGCCGCGAGCTGTTCGCGCTGCGGCTGACCAAGGCGCCGGAGACCGCGATGACCTACCGGGCCTACCGGCCCGCCTACGCGCGACCGCCGCTGACGGGGACAAGCTTCAAGCCTGTCCCAACAAGGTCTGTCCCCGCCGCCGGGGAGGAACGATGAAACGTCCGCTTCCCTCTGCCACCGCCTGCGCCGGCCTCGCGCTGGCGCTCCTGCTCGCGGCCGCGCCTCCGGCCTGGGCCAACAGCTTACCGAGCATCAGCGACCAGACCTTCACCACCGGGACCGCGGTCAGCCTCACCCTGCCCGAGGTAACGTGGACCAGTAACACTTGCATAACCAACCAAAATCTAACGGAGTACAGCATCCTCGAGACGTTGCCGCAGGGCCTCTCGTTCACGGCTTCAACTCGCGTCCTGTCCGGCACGCCCACCACGGCGGCAGCGCAAGCAACTTTCACCTATCGGGCGTACTGCCCAGGCGCCTATATAACGGTCACGAAGAGTTCAAGATCACCGTGCAAGCCGCGCAGGACATCACCCTGTCCAAGTCGTCGGTGGCGTTGACGGAGGGCGGCGGCACCCAGACCTACAACGTGAAGCTGCCGAACGCGCCCACCGGCAACGTGACCGTTACGGTCGCCAGCGGCGACACCGGCGCGGTGACGCTGAACCCGTCCTCGCTCACCTTCACCACGACGAACTACAACACCAACCAGCAGGTGACGCTCACGCCCGTGGGCGACGCCGACGGCGCCGACGAGTCGGTGACCATCACCCACAGCGCCGCCGGCGGCGGCTACGACAACAAGAGCGCCACCCTCACGGCAACGGTGGCGGACGACGATCGCGGGCTCACCCTCAGCCCGGCCTCGCTGACACTGGACGAGGGCGCCACCGGCAAGAGCGTCACCGTGGCCCTGGCGGCGGAACCGGCCGGCACCGTGACACTATCAATAGTTTATCCCAGCGCGGAAGTTTCACTGAGCGCCACGACGTTGTCCTTCACCACCGCGAACTGGAGCACGCCGCAATCGGTGACCGTGTCGGGGAAGCAGGACACCCTGAGCAATCTCAACGAATGGTCCATCGTTGAATTCCGCGCCAGCGGGGGCGACTACCTCGGCACGACCGGGAGCGTCAACGTCATTGTATTGGACGACGACACCGGCAGCCCGGACCTGGCCCTTTCTACGTCCTCCCTGACACTGACGGAAGGCGGCGGCGCCTCGACCTTCACGGTCGCGTTTTCGGGGCCCTTGCCCCGGAGGGTCTTTAATGTCTCCATCGCGAGCAGCGACACGGGTGCGGTGACGGTGAATCCGGGCTCGCTCACTTTTCTCGGAAACAACTACACCACCGCGCAGACCGTGACGGTCACGCCGGTGGACGATAACGACTCCGGCAACGAATCGGTGACGGTCACAGCCAGCGTCACCAACACGAACGACTCAGGCTACCAGGGAGAAGCGGGGTCCGTGGCAGTCACGGTCACCGACAACGAACTGGGGCTGGCCGCGAGCGCGGTCAAGGAGACGACGGCCACGCTGACGATTTCCAACCACACCGCGGCCTGGTGGTACAAGGGCGACCAGAGCGGCGCGCAGTGCACCTCGGTGGCCGCCAACACCGCGACCGCGAACCTGACCGGCCTCACCGGCGGCACGTCCTACACCTACAAGGCGTACAGCGACAGCGCCTGCACGACGGAAATCACCAACGCCTCCACGGACGCGGAGTTCTCCACCGTGGGCCTGACCGCGACCTCCGTGACGCAGACCACGGCGACGCTCAACCTCGCCAACTGGACGGCCGCGTGGTGGCACAAGAAGACCGTGCCGACGACCCCGGCCGGAACCTGCACTGCAGTAGCCGCCAACACCGCGACCGCGGCCCTCACCAGCCTGACGGCCGGCACCGCCCACACCTGGGAGGTGTACAGCGCCACCGGCTGCAGCTCGTCCGACAAGATCGCCGACGTGGACTTCACCACCACGGCGGCGGCAACGCTGGCCGCGAGCGCGGTGAAGGAGACCACCGCGACGCTCACCATCGCCGGCCACACCGCCGCGTGGTGGCACAAGGGCGACCAGACGAACGCCTCCTGCACCTCGGTGGCGGCCAACACGAGCACGGCGAGCCTGTCCGGCCTCACCGGCGGCACCGACTACACCTACAAGGCGTACAGCGACAGCGCCTGCACGACCGAGATCACCAACGCCTCGACGGACGCGGAGTTCTCCACCGTGGGCCTGACCGCGACCCCGGTGGCGCAGACCACGGCGACGCTCAACCTCGCCAACTGGACAGCGGCGTGGTGGCACAACAAGACCTCGGGGCCGGGCACGGCGACCTGCACGTCGGTCGCGGCCAGCACGGCGACGGCGAGCCTGTCCAGCCTGACGGTGAACTCGGCCTACACCTGGACGGTCTACAGCGCCGCCGGCTGCGCCTCCGCCAACAAGATCGCCGACGTGGACTTCACCACGCCCCCGGTGTCGCTGGCCGCGAGCGCAGTGAAGGAGACCACCGCGACGCTGACCATCGCCGGCCACGCCGCCGCCTGGTGGCACAAGGGCGACCAGAGCGGCGCGCAATGCACCTCGGTGGCGGCCAGCACGAGCACGGCGAGCCTGACCGGCCTCACCGGCGGCACCGACTACACCTACAAGGCGTACAGCGACAGCGCCTGCACGACCGAGATCACCAGCGCCTCGACGGACGCGGAGTTCTCCACCGTGGGCCTGACCGCGACCTCGGTGACGCAGACCGGGGCGACGCTCAACCTCGCCAACTGGACCGCCGCCTGGTGGCACAACAAGACGTCCGGGCCGGGCACCGCCAGCTGCACATCGGTCGCGGCCAATACGGCGACGGCCAGCCTGTCCAGCCTGACGATCAACTCGAGCTACGCCTGGACCGTGTACAGCGCCGCGAACTGCAACGCCGCGGACAAGATCGCGGACGTCGATCTCTCCACGGCGGCGGCAACGCTGGCCGCGAGCGCGGTGAAGGAGACCACCGCCTCGCTGACCATCGCCGGCCACACCGCCGCCTGGTGGCACAAGGGCGACCAGACCAACGCCTCCTGCACCTCGGTGGCGGCCAACACCGCGACCGCGAACTTGTCCGGCCTCACCGGCGGCACCGACTACACCTACAAGGCGTACAGCGACAGCGCCTGCACGACCGAGATCACCAGCGCCTCCACGGACGCGGAGTTCTCCACCGTGGGCCTGACCGCAACCTCGGTGACGCAGACCGGGGCGACGCTCAACCTCGCCAACTGGACCGCCGCGTGGTGGCACAACAAGACGTCCGGGCCGGGCACCGCCAGCTGCACCTCGGTCGCGGCCAATACGACGACGGCGAGCCTGTCCAGCCTGACGATCAATTCGAGCTACGCCTGGACCGTGTACAGCGCCGCGAACTGCAACGCCGCGGACAAGATCGCGGACGTGGACTTCACCACGGCGGCGGCAACGCTGGCCGCGAGCGCGGTGAAGGAGACCACCGCGACGCTGACCATCGCCGGCCACGCCGCCGCCTGGTGGCACAAGGGCGACCAGACCAACGCCTCCTGCACCTCGGTGGCGGCCAACACGAGCACGGCGAGCCTGTCCGGCCTGACCGGCGGCACCGACTACACCTACAAGGCGTACAGCGACAGCGCCTGCACGACCGAGATCACCACCGCCTCCACGGACGCGGAGTTCTCCACCGTGGGCCTGACCGCGACTTCGGTGACGCAGACCGGGGCGACGCTCAACCTCGCCAACTGGACGGCCGCGTGGTGGCACAACAAGACGTCCGGGCCGGGCACCGCGACCTGCACCTCGGTCGCCGCCAACACGACGACGGCGAGCCTGAGCAGCCTGACCGCGAACTCCAGCTACGCCTTTGCGGTGTACAGCGCCAGCGGCTGCGCCTCCGCCGATAAGATCGCCGACGTGGACTTCGCCACGGCGGCGGCAACGCTGGCCGCGAGCGCGGTGAAGGAGACCACCGCCACGCTGACCATCGCCGGCCACGCCGCGGCCTGGTGGCACAAGGGCGACCAGACCAACGCCTCCTGCACCTCGGTGGCGGCCAGCACGAGCACGGCGAGCCTGACCAACCTGACCGGCGGCACCGACTACACCTACAAGGCGTACAGCGACAGCGCCTGCACGACCGAGATCACCAGCGCCTCGACGGACGCGGACTTCTCCACCGTGGGCCTGGCGGCCGGGTCCATCACGCAGACCACGGCGACGCTGAACCTCGCCAACTGGACGGCGGCGTGGTGGCACAACAAGACCTCGGGTCCAGGCACGGCGACCTGCACCTCCGTCGCGGCCAACACGACGACGGCGAGCCTGTCCAGCCTGACGGTGAACTCCGGCTACGCCTGGGCGGTGTACAGCGCCTCGGGCTGCGCCTCCGCCAACAAGATCGCGGACGTGGACTTCAGCACTGCGGCGGTAGTGTCGCTGACCGCCAGCAACGTCAAGGAGACCACCGCGACGCTGACCCTGTCCAACTGGACGGCCGCGTGGTGGTACAGGCAGACCGCCGGGGCCGGTGGATCGAAGAGCTGCACGGCGGTCAGCGCCAACACCCCGACCGCAAGCGTCTCCGGCCTCGGCGGCTACGGGGCCTACACCTACAAGGCGTACAGCGACAGCGCCTGCGCCACCGAGATCACGACCGACTCGACGGATGCGGAGTTCGGCACCGTGGGCCTGATCGCCACGTCGGTGACGGCGTCCGGGGCGACGCTGAAGCTGCGGCTCTGGTCGGCGCCGTGGTGGCACAACAAGACGTCCGGCCCGGGCACGGCAAGCTGCATGCCAGTCGCGGCCAACACCATCAGCGCCAGCGTGACCGGCCTGCTATCGATCTCGGACTACACCTGGGAGGTGTACAGCGCGGCTGGCTGCAACAGCGCGGACAAGATCGCGGACGTGGACTTCACCACGCCAGCGGTGTGGTTCGGCGCCAGCGCGGTGAAGGAGACGACCGCCACGCTGACCATTGGCGGCTACACGGCCGCATGGTGGTACAAGGGCAGCCAGGGCGGCGCGCAATGCACCGCGGTGGCGCAGAACATCGCGACCGCGAACCTGTCCGGTCTGACCGGCGGCACGGACTACACCTACAAGGCGTACAGCGACAGCGCCTGCGCGACGGAAATCACCACCGCGTCGACGGATGCGGAGTTCACCACCGTGCGCCTGACCGCGAACCCGGTGGCGCAGACCACGGCGACGCTGAACCTGTCCAACTGGGCGGCGGCGTGGTGGCACAACAAGACCGCCGGGCCGGGGACGACCAGTTGCACCTCGGTCTCGGCCAATACGGCCACGGCCAGCCTGAGCAGCCTGACGGTGAGCTCCAGCTACACCTGGACGGTCTACAGCGCCGCGAACTGCAACGCATCGGACAAGATCGCGGACGTGGATTTCGGCACGTCGACGGTCTCGCTGGCCGCGAGCGCGGTGGAGGAGAGCACGGCCACGCTGACCATCGCCGGCCACACGACCGCGTGGTGGTACAAGGGTAGCCAGACGAATGCCTCCTGCACCTCGGTGGCAGCCAACACCGCGACCGCGAGCCTATCCGGCCTCACCGGCGGCACGGACCACACCTACAAGGCGTACAGCAACAGCACCTGCACCACCGAGCTGACGACGGCCTCTACGGACGCGGAGTTCTCCACGGTTGGCCTGACCGCGACCTCGGTGACGCAGACCGGGGCGACGCTGAACCTGTCCAACTGGACGGCCGCCTGGTGGCACAACAAGACCTCGGGGCCGGGCACGACCAGTTGCGCCTCGGTCGCGGCCAACACCGCGACGGCGAATCTGCCCACCTTGGCCGCGAACACGAGCTACACATGGACGGCGTACAGCGCCTCCAGCTGCGCCAGCGCCAACAAGATCGCGGACGTGGACCTCACCACTCTGCCGTGGGTGGGTGGCACGGACGGTCTGTCGTCGGATCGGGTGACGGAGACCACGGCGACTCTGCGCTTGCTCTCAAGCCACACGGGGCCTTGGTGGTACAAGCGCACGCTGCCGAGCGGCGACAACACCTGCCACGAAGTCGCCTCCAGCGCCGACACGGCAAGCCTGACCGGCCTGACCGGCGGCACGCGTTACCGCTATACGGCGTACAGCAACAACACCTGCACCACCGAGCTGACCCGGTACTACGCGCAATTCCAAACTCCGAGCATGATCCCGACTGCGGTGACGTGGAGCGCGACGACGGTGACGTTGGAAGGCTGGCATGCGGCGTGGTGGCACAAGAAGACGGCGGGGCCGGGCACGGCCAGCTGCGCGTCGGCCCCTGCGCACGTCGCTGGCACGACCAAGTTGAGGCTGTCCGGCCTGACGGCGAACTCGAGCTACGCCTGGGAGGCGTACAGTGCGGAGAACTGCAACAGCTCGGACAAGCTGGCCGACACGGCCTTCACCACCGCGTCGACGACGACGTCTCTGGACGCCAGTGCCGTGACGGGGAGCACGGCGACGCTGACCCTGTCGAACTGGGTGGCGGCGTGGTGGCACAAGAAGACGTCCGGCCCGGGCACGGCGACCTGCACGCCGGTCGCGGCCAGCATCGCCACGGCGAGCCTGAGCGGCCTGACCGCGAACTCGAGCTACGCCTGGGCGGCGTACAGCGCGACTGGCTGCGACAGTTCGACCAAGATCGCGGACGCGGCGTTCTCCACCGTGGGCCTGACCGCGAGCAGCGTCACGCACAACTCGGCAACGCTGACAATCAGCAACCGCAGCGGCAACTGGTGGCTGAAGCGCACGACCCCGGCGGACACCACCTGCAAGTCCAAGGGCACGACGGCGACCGAGTCCTTGTCCAGCCTCTCCAGCAACACCGACTACACCTACAAGGCGTACAGCGACAGCGCCTGTTCGGCCGAGCTGACGAGCGAGAGCTTGCTGACCAAGCCGGGCAAGCCGACGAAGCCAGTGGCGGCGGCGGGCGCCGGCAGCGGCAAGCTGACCGTCACGGCCTCGGTGACCGGCGGCGGCACGCTGACCAAGTGGCAGTACGTCAAGAAGGAAGGCAGCAGCAACTTCGAGACCACCTGGACCGACATCACCGAGACCTCGATCTCGCTGAGCCACACGGTGAGCGGCCTCACCGACGGCACCAACTACCAGTTCAAGGTGCGGGCGGTGAACGCCACCGGCAACGGCGCCGACTCCGACGCCTCCGATGCGACGGCGCCGGCGGACAAGACGCTGACCGCGAGCAGCGTCACGCACAACTCGGCGACGCTGACCATCGGCAACCACCCGGGCAACTGGTGGCTGAAGCGCACGACTCCGGCGGACACCACCTGCAAGTCCAAGGGCACGACGGCGACGGAGAGCCTGACGAGCCTCTCCAGCAACACGAACTACACCTACAAGGCGTACAGCGACAGCAGCTGCTCGACGGAACTGGCTGCCGAGACGCTGCTGACCAAGCCGGGTAAGCCGACGAAGCCTGCGGCAGCGGCGGGCGCCGGCAGCGGCAAGCTGACCGTCACGGCGACGGTGACCGGCAGCGGCACGCTGACGGGGTGGCAGTACAAGCAGAAGGAGGGAACCGGCAACTTCGACGCGGACTGGACCGACATCTCCGAGACCTCGACGTCCCTCAGTCACACGGTCACCGGCCTCACCGACGGCACCAGCTACCAGTTCAAGGTGCGGGCGGCGAACGCCACGGGCAACAGCGCCGACTCCGACGCCTCCACCGCGGCGGCGCCGGCGGACGAGACGCTCACCGCCAGCAGCGTGGAGGCCGCCACCGCGACCCTCGCCATCGGCAACTGGACGGGCGACTGGTACTACCAGTACACGTCCCCGACCGGCGGCACCTGCTCGACCAACGCGGTGACGACGACCAGCGTCGATCTCGCGAACCTGTCCGCGAACACCTCCTACACCTACAAGGCCTACAGCGACAGCGGCTGCGGGACCGAACTGGCGAGCGCTTCGGCGTTCCTGACCAAGCCGGGCAAGCCGACGAAGCCGGTGGCCGCGGCGGGCGCCGGCAGCGGCAAGCTGACCGTGACGGCCTCGGTGACCGGCGGCGGCACCCTGAGCAAGTGGCAGTACGTCAAGAAGGAAGGCAGCAGCAACTTCGAGACCACTTGGACCGACATCACCGAGACCTCGACCTCGCTGAGCCACACGGTGAGCGGCCTCACCGACGGCACCAGCTACCAGTTCAAGGTGCGCGCGGTGAACGCCACCGGCACCGGCGCCGACTCCGACGCCTCCACCGCGGCGGCGCCGGCGGACGAGACGCTGACCGCGAGCAGCGTCACGCACAACTCGGCGACGCTGACCATCGGGCACCACCCGGGGAGCTGGTGGCTGAAGCGCACGACCCCGGCGGACACCACATGCAAGTCCAAGGGCACGACGGCGACGGAGTCCCTCTCCAGCCTCTCCACCAACACCGACTACACCTACAAGGCGTACAGCGACAGCACCTGCTCGACCGAGCTGGCGAGCGAGAGTTTCCTGACCAAGCCGGGCAAGCCGACGAAGCCCGCGGCCGCGGCGGGCGCCGGCAGCGGCAAGCTGACCGTCACGGCCTCGGTGACCGGCGCCGGCACCCTGAGCAAGTGGCAGTACGTCAAGAAGGAAGGCAGCAACAGCTTCGAGACCACCTGGACCGACATCACCGAGACCTCGACCTCGTTGACGCACACGGTCACCGGCCTCACCGACGGCACCAGCTACCAGTTCAAGGTGCGCGCGGTGAATGGCACTGGCACGGGCGCCGACTCCGACGCCTCCACCGCGGCGGCGCCGGCGGACGAGACGCTGACCGCGAGCAGCGTGGAGGCCGCCACCGCGACCCTCACCATCGGCAACCACAGCGGCGACTGGTACTACAAGGCCAACGCCGCGCCGCACGCGTCCTGCTCGTCCAGCGCGGTGAGCGGGACGACGAAGGACCTCACCGGCCTGTCGGGCAACACCAGCTACACCTACACGGCCTACAGCGACAGCGGCTGCGGGACCGAACTCGCGACCGCGTCGGCGTTCCTGACCAAGCCGGGCAAGCCGACGAGGCCGGTGGCGGCGTCCGGGGGAGGCAGCGGCACGCTGACGCTGACGGCGTCGGTCGCGGGCAGCGCGACGCTCACCAAGTGGCAGTACAAGCAGAAGGAAGGCACCGGCAATTTCGATGCGAACTGGACGAACATCGCCTCCACCGCGAAGTCGCTCAACCACGACATCACCGGCCTCACCGACGGCACCAGCTACCAGTACAAGGTGCGTGCGGTGAACGCCACCGGCAACGGAGCGGACTCCGACGCCTCGACCGCGGCAGCGCCGGCGGACGAGACGCTGACCGCCAGCAGCGTCACGCACAATTCCGCTACGCTGACGATCGGCAACTGGACCGGCGACTGGTACTACCGGTACACGGTGCCTACCGGCGGCAGCTGCTCGACCAACGCGGTGACGACGACCAGCGTCGATCTCACGAACCTTTCCACGAACACGGACTACACGTACAAGGCCTACAGCGACAGCGGCTGCAACACTGAAGTGGCGACCGAGACCCTGCTGACCAAGCCGGGCAAGCCGACCAAACCGGTGGCGGCGTCGGGCACCGGCAGCGGCAAGCTGACCGTGACCGCCTCCGTGACCGGCAGCGGCACGCTGACCGGCTGGGAGATCGTGAAGAAGGAAGGGAGCAGCAACTTCGAGACCACCTGGGCCGACGTTTCCTCGACCTCGACGTCCCTGAACCACACGGTCGCCAATCTCACCGACGGCACGTCCTATCAGTTCAAAGTGCGCGCCGTGAACGCGACCGGCACCGGCGCGGACTCCGACGCCTCCACCGCGATTGCGCCGGCGGACGAGACGCTGAACGCCAGCGGCGTGGAGGTCGCCACCGCGACCCTCACCATCGGCAACCACACCGGCAACTGGTACTACAAGGCCAACGCCGCGCCGCACGCGTCCTGCTCGTCCAGCGCGGTGACCGGCACGACGAAGGACCTCACCGGCCTGTCGGGCAACACCAGCTACACCTACACGGCCTACAGCGACAGCGGTTGCGGGACCGAACTCGCGAGCGCGTCCGCGTTCCTGACCAAGCCGGGCAAGCCGACGAAGCCGGTGGCGGCGTCCGGTGGCGGCAGCGGCACGCTGACGCTGACGGCGTCGGTCGCGGGCAGCGGCACGCTCACCAAGTGGCAGTACAAGCAGAAGGAGGGCACCGGCAACTTCGATGCGGACTGGACCGACATCACGTCCACCGCGACCTCGCTGAACCACGACATCACCGGCCTCACCGACGGCACCAGCTACCAGTACAAGGTGCGCGCGGTGAACGCCACCGGCAACGGCGCGGACTCCGATGCCTCGACCGCGGTGGCACCTGCGGACGAGACGCTCACCGCCGGCAGCGTGGAGGCCACCACCGCGACCCTCACCATCGGCAACCACACCGGCAACTGGCACTACAAGGCCGATGCCGCGCCGCATGCGTCCTGCTCGTCCAGCGCCGTGAGCACGACCAGCGTTGACCTCACGGGCCTGTCTGGCAACACCAGCTACACCTACACGGCCTACAGCGACAGCAGTTGCGGGACCGAACTCGCGAGCGCGTCGGCGTTCCTCACCAAGCCCGGCAAACCGGCCAAGCCGACGGCCAGCCCCGGCGCGGGCAGCGGCAAGCTGACCCTGGCGTCCTCGGTCGCGGGCAGCGGCGCGCTGAGCAAGTGGCAATACCAGCGCAAGGCCGGCAACGGCAACTTCGGGTCTTGGACCGACATCGCATCCACCTCGACTTCGCTGACGCACACGGTGACCGGGCTGACCGGCGGCACGAACTACCAGTTCAAGGTGCGGGCGGTGAACGCCACGGGCGAGGGCGCCGCGTCCGACGCCTCGGACGCGGCGCAGCCGGTGACGGTGACGCTGGCGGCGACGGCGCACGCCAGCGACGCCGCGAAGGCGACCCTCTCCATCGGCAGCTGGAGCGGCGCCTGGCACTACCGGGCGAATGGGGCGCCCGACGCCTCCTGCTCGTCGGCGGTGTCCGGCGGGAGCGCGGACCTCGCGGGCCTGTCGGCGAACACCTCCTACGTCTACAGGGCCTACAGCGACGCCGGCTGCACCACGGCGAACCTGCTGGCAACGGCGGGCGCGTACCTGACCAAGCCCGGCAAGCCGACCAAGCCGGCGGCGGCCTCCGGCGCGGGCAGCGGCCGGCTGACCGTGACCGCGTCCGTGACCGGCACCGGCGCGCTGAGCAAGTGGCAATACGTCAAGAAGGAAGGCACCGGCGACTTCGAGGCCGCTTGGACGGACATGTCCAGCACCTCGACCTCGCTGACGCATACGGTGACCGGGCTGACGGACGGCACGAGCTACCAGTTCAAGGTGCGCGCGGTGAATGCCGCCGGCAACGGCCCCGCCTCGGACGCCTCGGACGCGGCGGGCCCCACTCGCGATGTCGTCGACCAGACGCCGAGCTTCGCCGCTGGCGCCGCCATCGCCGACCGGACCTACATGCTGAACGCGGCCATCGAAGAATCCGTCCTGCCGGAGGCGACGGGCGGCGACGGGACGCTGACCTACACGCTCGCCCCGGCGCTGCCTGCCGGCCTCGGCTTCGACCCCGCGACGCGGCTTCTGAGCGGCACGCCGACCCGAGTGAGCGCCGCGGCGACGTACACCTACACGGCCACGGATGCCGACGCGACGGACCCGGACAGCGCGAGCCTGACCTTCTCGCTCGCGGTTGCGAGCGAGCCGAGCTTCGGGGCGAACGACGCCATCGACGACATGGCGTTCACGCAGGACGTGGCGATCGAGCCGCATGTGCTGCCCGCCGCGACGGGCGGCAACGGCGCGCTGACCTACGCGCTCTCCCCCGCGCCGCCGGCGGGCCTGACGTTCGACGCGGCGACGCGGACGCTGGCCGGCGCGCCGACGGAGGTCTCGGCGGGGATCGAGTACGCCTATGCGGTCGTGGACGGCGCCGGCAACCGCGCCAGCCTGACGTTCGTCATGTCGGTGGCGGCGGCGAACAGCGCGCCGGCGTTCCCTCCGGGCGCCGCGATCGCCGGCCTCGCGCTCGTGCAGAACGCCGCGATGGAACCGCATGTGCTGCCGGAGGCGCGCGGCGGCGACGGAACGCTGACCTACGCCGTGGCACCGGAACTGCCGCCGGGCCTAGCTTTCGACGCGGCGACCCGCACCCTGAGCGGCGCGCCGACCGAGCCGAGCGAGGCGGCGACCTACGATTACACGGTCACCGACGCGGATGGCGATGCCGCGACCCTGACGTTCGAGCTCGCGGTCGCGGAAGACCTCGCGCCGACCTTCGGCGATGCCTCCATCGGCGACGGCGACGGGTCCACGCCGGCCCTGACGTTCACGCAGAACGCCCCGGTCGCGCCGCTGACGCTGCCGGAGGCGAGCGGCGGCGACGGCCCGCTGACCTACGCTCTGACGCCGGCGCTGCCCGCGGGCCTGACGTTCGACCCGGCGACGCGTACCCTCCGCGGCACCCCCGCCGAGGCGTCGGAGGCGGTTCGGTACACGTACACGGCGACGGACTCAGACGCCAGCGACCCTGACAGCGCCAGCCTGGACTTCACGCTGGCGGTGGACCCGGACCTGAGGCCGGCCTTCGCCGACGGCGCGGCCATCGCCGACCTGACGCTCGCGCAGAACGCGCCAGTGGCGCCGCTCGCGCTGCCGGAGGCGAGCGGCGGCGACGGCGCGCTGACCTACGCTCTGACGCCCGCGCTGCCGCCGGGCCTGACCTTCGACCCCGCGACGCGCACGCTCGCCGGAACGCCCACCGAGGCGTCGGAGGCGGTTCGGTACACGTACACCGCGACGGACGCCGATGCCCACGACCCCGACAGCGCCAGCCTGAACTTCACGCTGGCGGTGGACGCGGACCTGAAGCCGGCCTTCGCCGACGGCGCGGCCATCGCGGACCTGACGCTCGCGCAGAACGCGCCAGTGGCGCCGCTCGCGCTGCCGGAGGCGAGCGGCGGCGACGGCGCGCTGACCTACGCTCTGACGCCCGCGCTGCCGCCGGGCCTGACCTTCGACCCCGCGACGCGCACGCTCAGCGGCACCCCTGCCGAGGCGTCCGAGGCAGTCCGGTACAGGTACACGGCGACGGACTCCGACGCCAACGACCCCGACAGCGCCAGCCTGAACTTCACGCTCGCGGTGGACGCGGACCTGAAGCCGACCTTCGCCGCCGGCGCGGCCATCGCCGACCTGAGGCTCACGCAGAACGCCCCGGTCGCGCCGCTGGCGCTGCCGGAAGCGAGCGGCGGCGACGGCGCGCTGACCTACGCTCTGACGCCCGCGCTGCCGCCGGGCCTGACCTTCGACCCGGCGACGCGCACGCTCGCCGGCACGCCAGTCGAGCCCGCGGAAGCGGCGCGGTACACGTACACGGCAACGGACGCCGACGCCAACGACCCCGACAGCGCCAGCCTGAACTTCACGCTCGCCGTGGCCCCCGACCTGAAGCCGAGCTTCGCCGCGGGCGCGGCCATCGCGGACCTGACGCTCACGCAGAACGCCCCGGTTGCGCCGCTGGCGCTGCCGGAAGCGAGCGGCGGCGACGGAACGCTGACCTACGCTCTGACGCCCGCGCTGCCGCCGGGCCTGACCTTCGACCCCGCGACGCGGACGTTCGCCGGGACGCCAGCCCAAGCGGCGGAAGCTGCCCCGTACACGTACACCGCCACCGACTCCGACGCCAACGACCCCGACAGCGCCAGCCTGAACTTCACGCTCGCGGTGGACGCGGACCTGAAGCCGACCTTCGCCGCCGGCGCGGCCATCGCGGACCTGAGGCTCACGCAGAACGCCCCGGTCGCGCCGCTGGCGCTGCCGGAGGCGAGCGGCGGCGACGGCGCGCTGACCTACGCTCTGACGCCCGCGCTGCCGCCGGGCCTGACCTTCGACCCGGCGACGCGCACGCTCGCCGGAACGCCCGCCCAAGCGGCGGAAGCTGCCCCGTACAGGTACACGGCGACGGACGCCGACGCCAACGACCCCGACAGCGCCAGTCTGACGTTCACCCTCGCCGTGGCCCCGGACCTGAAGCCGACCTTCGCCGCCGGCGCGGCCATCGCGGACCTGAGGCTCACGCAGAACGCCCCGGTCGCGCCGCTGGCGCTGCCGGAGGCGAGCGGCGGCGACGGCGCGCTGACCTACGCTCTGACGCCCGCGCTGCCGCCGGGCCTGACCTTCGACCCGGCGACGCGGACGCTCGCCGGCACCCCCGCCCAAGCGGCGGAAGCGGTCCGGTACACGTACACGGCGACGGACGCCGACGCCCACGACCCCGACAGCGCCAGCCTGAACTTCACCCTCGCGGTGGACCCGGACCAGAAGCCGAGCTTCGCCGACGGCGCGGCCATCGCGGACCTGAGGCTCGCGCAGAACGCGCCGGTCGCGCCGCTGGCGCTGCCGGAGGCGAGCGGCGGCGACGGCGCGCTGACCTACGCTCTGACGCCCGCGCTGCCGCCGGGCCTGACCTTCGACCCCGCGACGCGGACGCTCGCCGGCACCCCCGCCCAAGCGGCGGAAGCGGTCCGGTACACGTACACGGCGACGGACGCCGACGCCCACGACCCCGACAGCGCCAGCCTGAACTTCGCGCTCGCCGTGGCCCCGGACCGGAAGCCGACCTTCGCCGAGGGCGCGGCCATCGCCGATCAGACGTTCACGCAGCGCTTCCCGATCGACACGCTGACGCTGCCGGAGGCGAGCGGCGGCGACGGCGCGCTGACCTACTCGCTCGCGCCCGCGCTGCCGGCCGGCCTCGCCTTCGACCCGGCGGCGCGGACGCTGAGTGGCACGCCGATGGAGCCGTTCGCGGCGGCGACCTTCGCCTACGCCGCCACGGACGCGGACGGCAACGATCCGGACAGCGCGACGCTGCGGTTCGTGATCGCGGTGGTGGCCGACGCGGCGCCGAGCTTCGGCGACCAGCGGATCCCGAGCCTCAGCCTGCGGCGCGGCCAGGCGATGGTGCCGCTGGTGCTGCCGGATGCCGCCGGCGGCAACGGCGCGCTGACCTACTCGCTGTCGCCGGCGCTGCCGGCCGGCCTGGACTTCGACGCGACCACCCGCGTGCTCTCAGGTACGCCGACGGCGGTTGGCGGCGCGCGGACGTACGAGTACGCCGTGGTCGACTCCGACCCGCTGGAACCGGACGTGGCGACGCTGGCCTTCACCATCGAGGTGACGGCATCGGTGGCGGACGAAGCGGTGCTGAACGATGCGCTGGCGGCGCAGGGTCGCGCGATGCTGACGAGCGCCGCCACCGTCATCGGCGAGCGGTTCAAGGGCGGCGCGGCGACCTCGCCTCCCTGCGGCGCGGGCGGGCAGGACTGCTCGAGCGCCGTGCTCGGCTGGCTCGGCCGGACCTTGGCAGCCCATGCGCCGCGCGGCGGGACGTCCGGGTCCCACGCCTTCGGGAGCGCGAGCGCGCCGGTGGCCTGGACCTGGGGCGCTGGCGGAATGCAAGGCCCGACCCGGGGCGACCCGGAAGCGAACGGCTCGCCGTGGGCCGACGTTGGCGCCGGCGCCTCGATGATGGACGGCTCGGCGTGGGGCCGCGCCGGGATGTCCGCGCCGCTGCGGGGCCGCGCCGGGATGGATGGTTCGATGATGGGCGGTCTCGGCGGCGCGCCCGGCCTCGGCGCCGACCTGCTGGACTGGCGCTGGGACAGCCTGGTGCTGGGCCGCTCCTTCGCAATGGGCCTCGGCGCGGCGCCCGACCGTCCCGCGCGGTGGACCGTCTGGGGCGCCGGCGACTTGCAGAGCTTCAACGGTGCCGTCGACGCGGGTCGCCACGACGGCGAACTGCGCACGTTCTACCTCGGCGCGGACCGCGCCTTCGGCGCGAGCTGGCTGGTCGGCGCGGCGGTGGCGCGCGGCAGCGGCAAAGCGAACTACTCCACCGCCGACTTGACGACGGGCGCCCTCGACACGTCGCTTACGGCCCTGCACCCCTACGTGCGCGGCACCTTCGCGAGCGGCTTGGAGGTGTGGGCCATCGGCGGCTTCGGCCGCGGCGAGGCGGACATCGCCGGGCGCTCGCTGGCGGGCGATGGCAGCAGTGCCGACCTCGACATGGCGATGGCGGCGTTCGGCCTGCGTCGCGGGCTGTTCGAGCGGGGCGGCCTCGCGTTCGCGGCGGTCGGCAGCGCCGGCTTCCTGACCCTGGCCACGGCGGCCGGCGACGAACTGGGCCAGGGCCTTGCCGCCGACGTGCGACAGGCGCGGCTCGCCCTGGAGGCCTCGATCCCCGCGAGCGGCCTGGCGCCCTATCTGCAGGTGGGCGGGCGCCACGACGGCGGCGACGGCCGCACCGGCATGGGCGTCGAGCTGGCGGCGGGAATCCGCCACCAGGGGCCGCGGCTGGACTTCGAGGTGCGCGGCCGCTGGCTGACCGCGGACGATTACGACGAGTACGGCGCGATGGCGCGGCTCGAACTGAAGTCCCGGGACGACGGCACCGGCTGGACGGCAGCGCTGTCGCCCGTCTGGGGCGAGCCCATGGGCGGCGCCCTGCTCGGCGGCGACCTTCAGGCGGGCGCCCTCGGCATGGCGGGCGACCTGCCCTACGGCGGCAACGGCGGCGGCGCGCTCGCGACGATGCCGACGCGGCTGTCCGTCGAGGGCGAACTCGGCTACGCGGTACGGTGGCCGCGTACGCGCGGTCTCGTCAGGCCGATGCTGCTGCACGGCAGCGGCGCGAGCGGGAACATGCTCGGCATGGGCTTGGCCTACCGGACGCTGGCGAAGCAGTCCAAGCACGACGTATCCCTGCAGGCCGCGTTCGGCATGGAGCAGCGGCTCGGCGGCGAGGGCGGCGGCAATGTCCTGTTGCGCTTCTCCCTGCGGCCCCGGGGGTCGCCGGCGGGACGCGCCCATCAGGCGCCCGACGCGGCGACGGAACGACGCCCGTCGGCGCCGCCCGCCATCGCCAAGCCGCCGCTGGCGCAAGCGGCCCCGCCGACGCCAGCGCGCTTGGCCGTTGCGGATCGCGACCGCCTGCTCGAGTTGCCCGAAACCCACTACGCCGTGCAGCTCATGGCGATGCGCACGGTGGCGGAGCTCGACCGCTACGTGGCGAAGCACGGTCTGCAGGACGCGCTCCGGGTCGCCATCGACAGCGACGGCCGGGCGCTGCACGTGCTGATTCTCGGCGTCCACGCCGACCGCGACGAAGCCCGCCGCGCCGCCGCCGACCTTGCGGCGCGCCTGCCGGGCATCGCCCCCTGGGTGCGCGAGCTGGGGCCGCTGCAGCGGGCGATCCGCGACGCGGCGGGGGCTTGAGACGGCGCCGCTCGCAGCAGAAGGCGGGCCCTGCCGGGAAGGCGCTTGTCGCCGCTCGAATGTGTGAAGATGGCCGGGCCGCGACTTGCCGCTTAGGGAGCCCTGCGTTGAGACCCAACATCGTGTTCGCGTTCGCGGACGACTGGGGCCGCTACGCCCATGCCTACGCCGCGTACGACCGTCCCGGCTCGCTGAACGAACTCATCGCGACGCCCAACTTCGACCGCATCGCCGCGGAGGGTGCGCTGTTCCTCAACGCCCTGGTGCCGGCGCCTTCGTGTACGCCGTGCCGCAGTTCGATCCTAGCGGCGGCTTGAGGGGCCCAACGGCGTGTTCTGAAGGTGGTACCGGTGACCCGGAGCAGAACCGTAGGTGTCGGATTCACCGAGCGGCTTGCTGATTCGCGCGAACACCAGCTGGGCCGGGGCGTCGATTTCGGAGCGCAACTCGACACCGGCGGGCCCCATGTTGACGATTTCGAGGGCGATGTTCCCGGTGAATCCTGGGTCGATCTTTGGCGCCGTCAGGTGGATCCCTATCCCAGCGCGGGCCCAAGTGCTGCGCCCTTCGACCCATGCCATCAGGTTGTTGGGAAGTTGAACGCGCTCGAAGGTGGTTGCCAACACGAACTCGTGCGGCCGCAAGACGAAGCTTGTCTTATCGTGGTACTCCCAGAGATCGCTGTCCTGGAGCAAAGAGGGTTCCACATGAATTGCCGCAATGTGCGACCGTTCCTTGAACGTGCTGAACCCCCGAGCCAATCTCAAGTCGACGGAGACCTGCTCGATGTCGTCATCGTGCGGCCTCGGGTCGATGACCAGAGTGCCTTCGTCCAAGCACTTGATGATGTCAGGCTTCGACAGGTACATCCCCGACCTGCTCGATTCGCCCTTTGAACACGGGTCTTTGCACCGAATTGCCGGGAATCAATGCGGTGAAATCTCCCGCGGACACGGAGACCACCTTCAGCAGCAGCTCGTCCTGGCCTTCCGTGCGCCGATGCTTCAACCAGTCCTCGGCAACGAACCCGGTCCAGTCGTTGCCGCTGACCTCGATTTGCACTCGCCGCTCGTTGAAGAAGGCGCCGCGCCCGAAGACCGTGCATGGAACCCACACGCCAGCTCCGACCTCAAGCATCACCGTCCCCCTTGAGTGCGCCTGCCCCGAAAGCGTCATCGTACATCTTTCACACCTTCTTTCCTGCGCCTTCCCTGCGCCTTCCCTGCACCTTCCTCGCGCAGCCGTCTCCGGGATAGTAGACACTATTTGCTGTATGGACAACCAGCGTCGAGCACGACAAGCGTCGTCGGCAACATGCGTGCCAGCCAAAGTCCGGGCCATGTCCCGCGCCGCTCGGTGCTGCCGAGCGAGCGCCTGGCCCGGCGGCTGAGCTCGTTGAGGGGCGACCAGGCCGGGACAAGCGCCTGTCAGTGCCGAATGTGTGAAGATGGCCCTTCCGAATCGCCGCTTAAGGAAGCCATGGCGCCCAAGCCCAACATCGTGTTCGCGTTCGCGGACGACTGGGGCCGCTACGCCCATGCCTACGCCGCGTACGACCGTCCCGGCTCGCTGAACGAACTCATCGCGACGCCCAACTTCGACCGCATCGCCGCGGAGGGTGCGCTGTTCCTCAACGCCCTGGTGCCGGCGCCTTCGTGTACGCCGTGCCGCAGTTCGATCCTCGCCGGGCAGTACTTCTGGCAGACCGGCCTCGGCGCCATCCTGCAAGGCGCGGTTTGGGACGAGACCATTCCGACCTTCCCTCTGGAACTCGAAGCGAAAGGCGGGTACTTCGTCGGCTACCAGTACAAGGTGTGGAGTCCGGGCCGGACGCTGAACGCGCCCATCGGCGCGACGCGCACGCGCTACGAGCCGGCCGGGCGCGACTTCAACCAGTTCTCGCATTGGGTCACGGCGAACGCGGCGGCGCAGGGGGGCATCGACGCCGCCAAGCAAGTGCTGTTCGACGAAACCCGCGACAACTTCCGGGCCTTTCTCGATGCGCGTCCGGACGGTCAGCCTTTCTGCTACTGGTGGGGGCCGACCAATACCCACCGGACCTGGGAGCGCGGCTCCGGCAAGGCGCTTTGGGACATCGAGCCGGACGATCTGAAGGGGCGCCTGCCCGCCTTCCTGCCCGACGTGCATGAAATCCGCGAGGATGCCGCCGACTATCTGGGCGAGTGCTTGGCGGTGGACCATGGCTTGGGCCTCCTGTACGAGGAGCTTGCGCGCCGTGGCGAACTCGACAACACGCTCTTCGTGGTCAGCGGCGACCACGGCATCCCGGGCATGCCGCGGGCCAAGTGCAACCTCTACGACATCGGCTGCGAAGTGGCGCTGGCGGTGCGCTGGCCGGGCCGCGTGGCGCCGGGGCGGGTGGTGGAGGACTTCGTGAACCTGATGGACTGGGGGCCGACGTTCTGCGAAGCGGGCGGCATCGCCGCTGCGAGCAGCATGACCGGCACCAGCCTCATGTCCGTGCTAGAAGCGCCGGGCAGCGGCCAGATCGACCCCGGGCGCGACCATGTGGTGACCGGCCGCGAGCGGCATGTGGGGTTCGCCCGCGAGGGCTACCTGCCCTATCCGCAGCGCTCGCTGCGCACGCGGGACTTCATCTACATCGTCAACTTCGAGCCGGATCGCTGGCCGATGGGAGACCCGAGGGGGCTCGACGACCCCGCCACCGAGCCGCCCGACTACGAGACCCTCGCGCAGAACACCTTCATCGCCTACCCCGACCTCGACGCCAGCCCCACGAAGGCGTGGATGATCCACCACCGCGAGGACCACGATGTCGAGCCGCTCTACGAACTCGCCTTCGGCAAGCGCCCGCGCGAAGAGCTCTACGACTTGAACGAGGATCCGCACTACATGAAGAATGTCGCCGCGGACCCCGCCTACGCCAACGTGCGCGGCCAGATGGAGGCGCGCCTGTTGGCCATCCTCAAAGCGCAGGACGACCCGCGGCTGATGGAGCAGCCCTGCCGCTACGAGTTCGAGCCTTACGCGGGGCCGCCAGCGTAGTCGGCTGCGCATGCCATTCGATGTTGGCCGACCTCGGCGGCATGGTGCGCGGCCCCGTAGCGCAGCAGCGCGTAATCCGCAATCGACCGACGCCGCGCAGTGACCGGTTGCGTTACAGTACGCGACTCAGGCGCCCGTAGCTCAGTTGGATAGAGCGTTGGCCTCCGGAGCCAAAGGCCGTGCGTTCGAGTCGCACCGGGCGCGCCAGCTTGGGGGAAGATCGACGCTCTGTGTTGATCTCGCCCTCGTGAAGGCTGTGCATGGCGGCCACACCCAAGGTAGCTGTCCAACTGAGCGAGAGAGCATCGAGGAGAACCAGCGGATCCACGATAGTCGTCCGGCAATACTCCAGCAGCGCCTTGGGTCGGACGGACATTTGCTGGCTCCGCCGCTCTTTGCACTCCACGCCATCGCCGCGTACGGAAGCAGGCGCGTCTTGCCGCCGCCGTTCTCCCCGATCAACACATTCCGGCCATAGCGGAAGCAGAAATCGGCGCCGGCGAAAACCGTGAAGTTGGTGAGGACAAAGACGCGATGTCCAGACAGGCGCGTGAATCCCTTATAGTCTCGCCAACAGAAGCACCCCCGGGCACTCGATGACCGATCGCGCCGCTGATCCGCGCCCCGACCTGCATGTTCCGCAGCGGGACATCGACTTCGCCAGCTTCTTCGCCGCGGTTTGGGGGCTGCGCGTGCCGCTGGCCGTCGCCATCGCCCTCGCCAGCGCGGCCTACTGGGGCTGGATGTTGCTTCGCGGCGGCGAAGGCGATCCTTGGTCGCCCGCGTATAGCCGGAACATCCACTTCGTGTTCGACGGCGTGGAGCAGGGCCGCTACCCGAACGGTGCTCCGTTCCACCTCGCCGACATGCTGGCGCCGAAGCTCCTCGCCGACCTCTACGACGGCTACGGGCTTGCGGAACGGGGCGTCCATGCGCCGAGCTTCTTCGCAAGCTTCAACGTGGAGCCCCATGTGCCCGAATACGACGCGATCCTGGAACGCTACACGACGCGCATGGTGGAAGCGGACAAGGCGACGGATCGCGATGAGCGAGCGGCGCTGGCGACCGCGCTCGCCGTGCTGCACGAGCAGCTCGAGACGGACCTGTTAGCCGCCAGCCGACGCACCGCGAGGCTTTCCTTCCGGCGGTTGCCGGGAACAGATGCCCTGCAGGCGGCGGAAATCGACAAGCTGCTGCTGGACCTGCCTGAACGCTGGGCGAGCCGCGCGATCGACGAGTACGGCGTCCTGCGGCCCGATGTCCCCGTGCCGAGTCCGGCGGCGTTCGTTGACGCCGAGTTCACGGCGCTCGATTACCCACCCGCCTTGGACAAGCTGCGACAGCGCGTGCAGACGCTGCGCGGCGGTCTGGCCGCGCAGCTGGGCGGCGCCCATGCGGGCCTCGTGCGCGACGACGAGTCCGGCCTAGGGCTGCGCGACGCGGAGGCCGCAATCGCCCAGATCGAAGCTTTCGAAGTAGTGCCGCTGGCGGCCGACGTGGCGCAGCTTGGCCTCGCCAAGGCGCCCGCGGCAACGATCCGGGAAACCGAATTCCGCATCGCGGAGCTCCGCCGCTCGGCGCAGCGCGCAAAAGCTGAGTGCGCAGCCTTGGAGCGTACGTTGCGCGCGTCATCCGCGGAGGTGCTGCTGGACTGCCACCGTCGCGCCGCCGAGCACGAAGCGGAAGCAGCCGCCAAGCAGGAGGCATTGGCGGCGTTGATTCGGCACCGGGGCGAGCCGCAGCAGGCGCAGTTGAAGGACGCCGAACAGCGCCTCGCGTCGATCCTCGGTGGGTTGCGCGAACAGGCGACGCTTGCGGCCCGCATACACGCCAAGCTCGGCGCCGAGAACTTCGGCCGCAGCGCCGCCCTGTACCGCCACGATGGCGGCGGCTTGCAGACCACCGCGCCACCCCCGCAGTCGCGCCGGCCACTGTTCATCTACCTGCTGCTGCTGTTCGCGACCGCGACCGTGGTACTCATCGGCGGCAGCGCGTGGCGGTCCTGGGGGCAGCCTCCAGCGGGACGGGGCGGCTAGGGCGGGCTGGCGAGCTGTATGGTCGCCAGGGCGAATCCCATGCGCGAATGCAACTGACGCGAATCCGACGCGGCAGAGCCTACGACGCCGTCAGACGTGACGCAGATACGCCATCAGGCTCGGGATGCCAGCCTCCCAGAGCGGCCCGGCGCCGGGACGCTTCCAGACGCAGCCCAGCACATGAGTTGGTCCCGGCAGTGCAGTACCTGAGGCGTGGAATCGTCGCTGAGCGCGCTGCCGACCACGGCGTTGAATTCCGTCTGCCGCATGTGCGTGCGGGTCTCGAAGGCGCTGGCGACCGCCTGCGCGACGTCGCGTGCCACCGCATGGTTCATCGCGCAGCTGCGATCGACGATCCAGCCGATGCGCGCGCTTCGGCCGAAGCTGTTCGCCGCGCGATGGATGCCGGCGCCGACGAGTTCGACCTAGGCTGAGGCTAGGTGTCGCGCTAGCCGCTAGATGCCTTGAGAGCGCCGGATGTTCGCACGCGGGTTGCGACGCCGGCGGGAAACGCGACGCGCCTAGGTTGCATGCTGCGCTCCGCACCGGTAGGGGGTGGCGTGTCGGTAGCCCTAGAGCGATGCGCTCACGCCGAAGTCCGGCGTTGATCGCTGGGTCGCCCGACGCTGCATCGGCTCTGCAAGCAGCCCTCGTCGTGGTAAGGTCGTATGACGTTTTGCTGATCGATGGTGGACGATGGTGCAGCAGGTGAAGGTGTCCCCCAAGTACCAAGTGGTCATCCCCAAACCGGTGCGCGAGTACCTCGGGATCGAACCGGGCCAGCGCCTTCAGGTCGTCTTGTATGGGGACCGCATCGAGCTTGTGCCGGTGCGCGATGTTGGCGAGATGAGGGGCTTCCTCGCTGGCATGGATCCGCGATTCGAGCGCGAACCGGATCGCGAGTTCTGAGCGTGGTGGCCACGCGGCTGCGCAACCTGGTCGACTCGTCTGGCTGGATCGAGTTCTATACCGACGGGCCCAACGCCGAGGCGTTCGCCGGCCCGCTGGACGACGAACGGCGGTTGGTGGTTCCGACGGTGAGCATTTACGAGGTGTTCCGGGTCGTGCTGCGCCAGCGCGGCGAGAACGATGCCCTTCGGGCGGCAGCAGCTATGGGTCGGGGGCGCGAGATTCCACTGTCATCCGCTCTCGCCCTGGAAGCCGCGCGGCTTGCGCATGAAAACGGCTTGGGCATGGCGGACGGCATCATCCTCGCTTCCGCGCGACTCGCCGGAGCGACCTTGTGGACGCAGGATGCTGACTTCAAGGGCATGCCCGACGTGAGGTACTTTCCGAAGCCGAAGGCGTGAACGGTGCGCCGAATCCCGACCGCTGGCGGCGCCCCGCCTCGCGTGAAGCGCTTCTCCCACTTGATCACGCACTACACGCGGGCCCCGCCATGCCGCTCCCGCGGTAGCCGAAGTACACGTCGTGCGCGGTTCGGGCGCGTTCGTGCGTGGAGCGGCCGGGAGTGGCCGCTGCCCGTCGAGCGGGCGAACCTGCTAGCGCCCCGCCTCCGCTACCACATCCGCCATTCCGTCCCACTCGGACCAGTGGTCGCAGAGCTTGTCGATGGCCACTTGCCATGGGTCGTAGCCTTCCGCGTAGTCGAGAAACTCGCCGTTCCAGCCGCGGTCCGGGTGGTCGCTGTCGCCCACGACGCGCGCCCCGCCAAGCCGCTCTCGGCGTAGCCGGAAGTACACGTTCATGCGCGGCTCGGCGCCGAGTTCGTTGCGCGTGCCGCAGTGGGGGATGGCGTGCAGGGTGATCACCGCATCGCCCTCGTCCATCAGAATCGGCGTCGGCTGGGGCCACATCGAGCCGTCCGGCGTGTACTCCGCGCCGTCGGCGTGCAGCTCGCGGATGGCGTCCGGCAGGTGGTTGATGGCGACGTGGCTATCGCCCACCGGCTTCAGGCGCGGCCAGCCGGCACCCTCTGGGCCGACCACGCCGCCGGCGTCGCGCTGCATCCTGAAGAAGCCCTCCACCGCATGATGGGCGCCGCGCAGCACGGCTAGATTGCCGCGCCCGAACTCGGTCTGGTCGTTCAGACAGACGCCGACGAAGGCGGTGAAGCTGCCGAGCGAGAGGCGGCACGACGGGTCTTGGAAGAACGGCGTGTTGTTGCGCCCGCGCGCCCTCGCATCGCCAGTGCCGAAGTGCTCGGTTCTCGGCGAGCGCCAATCGTCCACCTCGTTCTGATTGCGCGGCAGCGCGCCGGCCCATTGGCCGTCCAGGTGCGGCGCGAAGCCGAAGTTCGGGATGTCCTTGTCGGCGACGCCGTAGCCGCCCACATCGGGCGACGGGTCGCGCGGATAGAGCACCATGGGCATGGCCCGCTGCGGCGCGTCGAACGGCCCCATGGCGGCCCGCAGGATGTCGCCCAAGGGCGAGCGGTTGACGAGGTCCGGGAACTCGTGGGAGGAGGCGAGTTCGTTGTAGTACTTGAAGAGCACCCCGTCGCGACCAGCGAAGATGTTGATGCGCCGCTTGGCGGCCCACGTCAGTTCTGGCGGCACGACCTCCCTCAGAACGATGAAGCCGTCCCGGTAGAGGTCCCGCTTCTCGTCGAGACTCAGTTGCGACGGATGCATGTGCGTTCCTCCCCATAGCGACGCGAAAGGATTGCAGAGGATTATAGGTACGGCCAAGGCAGCGGTCCGCCGGGTTCCTGCGGCGCAACCCAGTTCCCCGGCCCACGCTGCCGCGCGGCTGCTTTGCGCGTTGGCACACAATTGCGTTGTCTTATTCTTCCAAAGAAATCGTTTCTTTTCAATCATATACAGTTCAATTTGCGCCAAATTGTGTACTCTATTGCGTGCCTATTGCGTAATGGCGGTCAGGCAGCGGTACGGCGATCGCGGCGCTGCTCGGCGAACATGCTTTGTGCGCTGTCCACTGCCGGTGTTCGCTGCGCCACCGCGATGTAGGCCGTCAGCGATACGGCTAGCGCGGGGAAGACTTCATGCACCGCGTCGTCCAAACCGAGCGCCAGCCAGCCGAGCAGGACGCCGATGCCTAGGCCGAAGGCGGTGAGGGCCGCGGCTTCGCTGCCTCGGCGCCAGTGCAGGCCGAGCAGCACGGTGGGCACGAAGCAGACGGCGAAGAGGCTGCCGGAGAAGATGGTGATCTCGACGATGCCGCCCGGCGGATTCAGGGCGACGGCGGCGGCGATGCAGGCGTAGGCGATGATGCCGATGCGCGTCCAGCCGACCACGCGCTCATGCGCCGCGCCCCGTGCCAGCGGCGCGGCGATGTCTCGAGCGGTCACCGAAGCCGTCACCAGAAGCACGCTGTCGAGGGACGACATCGCCGCCGCCAGGATCGCGATGACTAGGAAGTCCGCGACCAGCGTCGGAAACACGGTTCCGCTGGTCACCAAGGTCGGCACCACGAGGTCCGTGTCGGTCACGCCGTCGAGCAGCAGGTGCGCGTAGAGGCCCAAGGGAAACAGGCAGAACTGGATCACCAGAATGCCCGCCACCGCCACCCAGATGCCGACGCGCACGCTGCGCTCGTCGCGCAGGCCGTAGAAGCGCGTGAGCTGGCGCGGGTCCACCAAGAGCTTCAATGACCCGGCGAGCGCGATGCCGAGCAGCACCACGAACGGGATGCCGGCGTCCAGCTCGAACAGGTGCGCCGTGTCTTCCCGCGCCGGCAGCTCGGCGATCGCGGTTACGCCGCCAGCCGCGTGGGTGATGAAGCCGAACAGCAGCAGCGAGCCGACAACCATGAGGACGCCCTGCACCACGTCCGTCCGCACCACGGAAAGGAAGCCGCCGACGGACGTGTAGGCGACGATCAGCACCAGCGTCGCGCCAACCGCGTAGGGGTAAGGAATGCCGAGGAAGACCTGCAGCAGGTTGCCCGCGCCCTTGAACACGGCCACCAGATAGAGCAGCCCGGCGAACGCCACCACCGCGCCGGCCGCCACGCGCACGCGCTCGCTGCCGAAGCGGACGGCGAGGAAGTCCGGCACCGTGAGCGAACCCCAGGCCGCGGCGAAGCGCCTCATGCGCGGTGCGACGAAGCGCCAGGAAAGCCAGGCGAAAACGACGAACATCACCGCCATTGCCAGCCAAGGCAGGCCGTATTCGTAGCCTTGGCCGGCGAGGCCGATGTAGCTGTTGGTGCTCGCGAAGGTGGCGTAGAAGGAGACGCCGATCACCGCCCCGCCGAGGCCGCGTCCGCCGACGAAAAAGCCGCTCGCTGTTCTGCCCGCCTTCAGCCCGGTGCGGGCATGGTGGACCAGAAAGCCGGTGTAGACGACGAGCAGAACGGCTGCGAACCAGTGCTCGGCGAGCCACGCCATCAGTCCGGGTGGCCCTTGGCGATGTCGCCGCGCCGATTGATGAGCCGGTCCGGGTCCGCGCTCGACGTATTGCGCATCGCCTGATCGACCATGCGGTCGTACTTGGGATCCAGCCGCGCCGTCTTGGACTTCGCGGAGAGCTTGACGGCGGGCCGCGAGATGATGCGCGTCGCCGTCGCATGGCACCGCTCGCAGGCGATTTCGGCGGGAATGTCGTTGATGGACGCCAAGCGCCCGGTGACCGCGCCGCAATTTCGGCAGCGATACTCGTAGATTGGCATGTCGCGTCAGTTGACGCGGGCGCCCTGATCCACCAGCGCCTGCAAGGAAAGGTGGTAGCGCTCGAACTTGAGCCGCTTGAGCGGGTCCGGCGCGCGGACGATGCCGCGGTCCAGGTCCAAGCTGACGAGCGTCGGCCCCGTGCCCTTGGCGCGGCGTTGCAGATAGCGGGTCCAGTCGCGCGGCGCCATTTCGATCACCACGTCGCAGTCGCGCAGAGCGGTCTCGGCGGCTTCCCGCACGTCCGCGACCTCGAACGCCTCGAAGGTGACGATGCGCACCGCCCGCCCGGACTTGACGCCGAGCGTCAAGTCGGTGGAACCGAGCTTGCGGAATGCGGGATCGGCATTGCAGGCATCCCGGGCGGGGCCGAGCCAGTCTAGTTGCGCCATGCTTCTCCTCGTGGATGCGGCGGGGTTTCAGGCGAATTCGGTGTCCACGCGCGCCGACGCGTCGAAGAAGAACTGCAGCGTCTGGTTGTAGCGGAAGAACAGGTCTTCGCGGTACTGATCGCCGTGGTGCGAGGTGGCGAGGCCGTCGTCGCGGTCCAGGTCCAGCGTGTTCAACGTGTGGTGCAGGTCCGCATGGCCGTTCTCGGCGATGTTGCTCACCATGTCGCGCCAGTCGTCCGGCGACATGTCGAGGTAGAAGTCCACGTCGTCCAGCGCCGCGTCGTCGGCCTCTATCGCCTTGGAGCACTCCACGCCCTCGAAGGTGAGCACGAACACCCGCTCGCCCACCTTCATGCCGGCCACGCAGTTGCACTGGCCGCCGCCGGCGCCGCGGTAGCTCTCGTCGCCGTTGAATACCTCGCGCACCTCGTCGAACCAGTACACGGAGGGGAAACTAGCCATTCAGCGCGTCCGCGTACTCGTTCAGGGGCGGCGGCAGGGCAGCGGGACTGCGCGCCACGCCGAGCCACTTGCACAGGGCGAAGTGCGTCTTCAGGTAGTCGCGCATGAGGTCGTTGTAGACCTCCATGCCCTCTCGCCGGGCACCGGGGATGCCGCCGCCGAAGATGATCGCCAGCGCTTCCTTCAGCACCGGGTCGCGCAGGTCCCTAGCGAAGCCGCCGTCGCCGATCGCGAGCAGCGTGGCGATCACCTGCGCTTGGTCCTCCACATGGGCGATGGCGAACTTCACATGATCCAGCGCGTAGCTGAGGTGGCGCGCCTTGTCCGCCAGCGCGTGGCCGTAGATGAAGCGCTCGGCGTCGTTGTGGGCGTAGCGGCCGAGGTACTTGTAGAGCGTCATGGTGAAGACGCCGCGCACCAGATAGAGGTAGACGACCGCTTCGGTCCAGCCGCCGCGGCTCTCCAGGATCATCCGGTTCACTTGGCCGGGGCCTTCGAGGCCGAGGCCGCCGCCGTTCACGAGCGCCCGTTTGCGGAAGCACTCGTAGTGGCGGGCGCCGTCGAAGCTCGCGGTGGCGAGGTACTGCTTCACCTCGTGGTAGCCGTAGGACATCTGGTGCTGCCAGCCGGTGACGGTCTCGATGTCCACGTTGGCGTACTGGGTGAGCTCGGTGCAGACCTGGCAGACGGCGTGCTCCACGTCGTCCGGCAGGGGTTCGATGGTGGCCCACGGCACGTCCGTGGCCGGCGCCCAGCGGCGCTGGATGGCCTCTTCGTAGAGGTCCGCGGCGCAGTCCGCCCACAGCCCCGCCTTGTCGCGGATGGCGTAGCCGACCGGCGGCATCCCGCGCCTCGGCACGGCGCCGCGTGGGTTCCGGCTCTGGTCGTCCCAGTGCATGGGAACTTCGCCGTAGATGCCGGCGTTCAGGTCGCCGAGCTTGAGGCCGGCCTTGCCGGGGAGGGCGCGCATGCCCCAGCCCCGGGTCTTGTTCATCCAGTTGTACTTGGGCTCGAACTGGCGCTGCTCTTTCGGGGGGGCTTCCTCCTGGGCTTCGGCCTGCTCGTCCGCCATCTCAGGCGGCGGCCTGCGCGATCATGTCGTCCACCTTGGAGCGGCCGCTCTCGAACCGATCGCCGAAGCCGGCAGAGACGACGCGCTTCTTGTACTCGCGCAGCTGGCGCTGGCGGATGGCGATGATCTTGTTCATGCCGTCGTCGAAGTTCTCCTTGCCGCCGCCTAGGATGATGGCCATGGACTCGGAGGTGGGCGTGAGCTGGCCGACCGGGTTGGCGGCGCCGATCAGGCCGCCCTCCGCCTCGTCCAGATAGCATTGGATCTCCTCGCGGCGCTCCGGCGCGGCCTCGGACATGTAGCGCATGTGCATGACGCCGAAGGCGACATGCCGGGCCTCGTCCTGGGCACAGAGCCGGTAGATGACCTTCTCCGCCTCGTTCTGCGCCATCAGTTCGCCCATGCGGAACAGCGTCAGCACTGCGCCTTCGCCGGAGACGTGCAGGCGCGAGGACATCTCGGTGAAGTCCCGCGAGAGGTCGATGCTGCCGACGAAGCCGGAGGTGGCGCCCGTGGCCTGCATCAGGCCGCCGCCGTTGGCAAGCGCCCGCTTGCGGAAGACGTCCATGTGGCGCGACTCGTCCATCACTTGGGCGAGCAGCACCTGGCGGGGTTCGAGGAAGTCCGGCGTGGTCAGCGACACCCAGCGGGCTGGCACGTCGCCGGCGACGAATTCGACCTCGGTGAGGAAGGTGGCGAGCTGGCACTCGGCCTGCTCGACATCGTCCGGCAGCGGCTCGATGGTGTGCCACGGCACGTCGGTCGCCGAGCTCCACTGCCGCTGCAGGGCCTCTTCGTAGAGGAAGGAGGCGTTGTCCAGCCAGATCTCGCTCTTCGAGCGCACCGCGTAGGCGCCGATGCGGTAGGAGCTGTCCCGCGCCGCCGCGCCGCGCGGGCGGCCGGTCTGGTTGTCCGAGAGGGGCGGCGCATCGCCGTATTCGCCCACTTGGATGTCCGCCAGGGTCAGGCCGTACTTGCTCTGCGGCGCACGGGTGTTCCATGGCCCCGTGCGCTCCATCCAGCCTAGGTCGAGCTCGTACTCGCCCATCGTGTCTACCGCTTCGCTCATGGGTTCCTCTGAAGGGATGGCTGATCGTTGGCCAAGGGCTCAACTATACCGCCGCAGGCGCACTCGGCAACAGTGAATTTGGCGCGAGTGCAGGACAGATGTCTGGTAGCCCTCCGGGCGATCCCCGGTACGCCGCACCAGGCGCAGCAGGAGCGCTCTTCGGACGTTTGCCGAAGGGGCGGGGGCTTGTCTGCCCGTGCCGTAGCGCACGCCGTACACGACTCCAGCCCGGCATCGCCGAGCGCCGTTCGCATTCCGCATAGCCGTGCCGGATCATCGTCGCTCGCTACTGCCGACTCGCCAGCCGTCGCGCTGACGTAGCGCCCGCCAGGCAGACGCCCGCCATTGCCGCGAGGGCGGCCAGCAGCAGCGGCAAGGCGACGATGGCTAGCGACATTGGCCGCTCGCCTGCATCCACCCGTTCCCGGACGGCAACGGGCGCATAGCCCGGTTCTTGATGAACATCATGCTGGCGTCCGGCGGCTACCCGTGGACCACCATCCGCGTGGAGGAGCGCACCGAGTACATGGCCGCGCTGGAGGCGGCGAGCGTGGAGCAGGACGTCGCCCCGTTCGCGGCTTTCGTAGTGCGCTGCGTGTCGTCGCGGATGTGAGCTGTTTCTGATCCGTCGAAGCCGCCAAGCGGCACCGGGGATCTCTGGCCCGGGGTCCTGCTTGGCCGCATGCTTTCAAGGACTCCTCGGCGCGCGGAATGCCTATTCTGCCTCTCCGGCGAAATGGCGCCTTGCCAGCTCGAATGCGTCCCGGCCGACTTCGATGCCGATCAGCCGTCCGGCGATGTCGTCTGCGGGTGGGTGAATGCCGCCCCAGATGCGCGACAGGCTGCATTGGTCGGCGGCGTCCTGATAGGTGGCCCATTGCAGGGTCATGTCCACCGAAGGGCCGTCCTCGAACACCAGGAACTCGTGCGCCGCTATCTCGAAGTCGCTCATGCCGCCCGGAAAATACGCGTCTCCGGTGAGCGCCGTCAGCACTTCCGCGGCAGCCCGCGAGTAGGTCGAGTGCCCCGAAACGTAGCCGGCGAACGGCGGCGTGACGAAAGTCGGGCGCTGGTAGGGCCACCAGTTCTCGGCCAGCATCCAGCCGACGCCAGCGCTGTCGGTGGCCGGATCGCCGATCGCCGTCGGGCCGTGCCAGGCGAGAAGCTTGATCTTGCCGACGTTGCTGGCGTCGGTACCGGCCAGTGGATCGCCGGCTTCGATCAGTTCGATGTGGCCAGGCCGCAGCGGGATGCCGTCCGGGTGGTAGGAAGCGGCGTCGGGATCGCTGCTCTGGCCGCGGTCCGCCATGGCGCGCAGCGACGAGATGGGGCGGACGTAGTCGTAGTAGCCCTTGACGCCCCAGGCCGCGATCGCCGCATCGTGCATCGCGCCGCCCAAGGCGAAGTACGCCTTCACATCCCATTCCAAGGGTTCCAGCGTCGCGCCATCGCCTTCCAAGCGGCGTTCCAGCAGCGGGTGGTCGCCCACCTCGTTCAGAATCACGAACCAATGCCCCGGCGGCGTCTCCGAGTCCGGCCCGTCCGCCCAGAACTCGGCGAGCACCCGCGCGTAGTCGCCGCGCGGCACGACTTGGGGATCGTAGGGCGCTCCCGTAGCCGGATTCACCGCGTGGCCGCGGCTCAAGTCGCCGCCTGCCAAGGGGTAGAAGCTCGGATGGTCCGCAAACCGCGTCGGGTAGGGCGCGTTGTTGCCGAGGCTTGCCGGCGAGATGTCCATGCGCGCGCCATCGGTCGGATCCAAATGCGAGGACCAGACCGCCACCAGCGCGTGGGACCACAGGTATTGCTCCGTTTCCGCAGCGCCCATCATCGGCGGCGGGCCTGGGTCGTGGTAGACGCGGTAGTCGTGACCGTCCCGGCGGTGGACCGTGAGGTCCGCGTCCGAGAGCGCGAACGGCACCACGGCGCCCCACTCGGGACTCAGGAACTCCGGCTCGGAATCCACGGGGTTGCCGGCTTGGTCGATGAACTCGGTCAGCGCCAGCGGCTGCCAGCGGTTCGGGTCCGCGATGTTGGGGTTGCCCGGCTTGTCCGGTTCGAGCGGCGCATTGACGGGCTGGTAGAAGACGTTGGCGTAGTCGTTGGCTTCATTGGCGCCGTCGCCTAGGCCGAAGTCGATGTAGCACTGGCCGATGCGATTGCCGAGCGCCGCGGGGCCGAGCGAGGCGTTCGCTTCGGTGTAGTCCGGGTCGTAGCCCAGATGTCCCATCAGGGCATCCGCATCGCGGATGATCCGCCTGGCGCCGGGCGAGGAATCGAACCGATGCCGGATGAGGCGGTAGGCGGCGTAGCTGAGCGCTGCGCGCCGGGCATCCGCTACGTCCTGGGTGGCTGGCAGCGCGTCCAAGGGGCATCGTGTCCCGGCGCGACTTCGGGCCAGCAGCCAAGGGTTCGCTGCTGCATCGAAGGCGGCCCAGGCGTCGTACATGGCGGCGGAAACGTGGAACAGATTGCGGGCGTGGACGGTGGGCCTCGCGTAATCGTTGCGGATGGCCTGCAGCAGCACTTCCATCCACCGTCGTGCGGCAGATGCGCTGTCCCCCGGCGCAATGCCCGGCAGGTAGTGCGCCTGAATGGTGACGGTGGCAGCGGGCATCGTAAAGCCCGTGCGCTCCGAGCGCCGGTCTTGGAAGACGCCGCCGCCGTTCGTGGACCAATGCGAGAAGGAGTAGCCATCGCTCGCTGCCGCAGCCTCGATCGGCACGACGTCTCCCGCGTCGTAGGTGCCATCGCCGCCGCCGTGCAGCACGACGAGGCGCAGGCTCGATGCCGCCGGTTGGCGAATGACGACCTGCTGGTCGGCCGCGACGCCCTGCCGCGTGGTCGTCGATCCGTCCGGCCAAAGCACTTCCACGTCCGCCAGCGTGGCTTCCGCCAAACCGAAATGCACCTCGAAGGGATCGTGCGAGGCGTAGTTGTTGCGGCCGCCGAGGTCGCGAATCTGCGCGCCGTCCCCCGTGGTGACGCGGACGCGCGCGCCGATGCCCAGCCGGTTCGCGCCCGCGCCTACAAGCCGGACGCCGAGATAGTGGTGTTGGTTCGTGGTCTCGTTCCGATAGAGCACCACGTTGGCGCCGGAGTTGTTGGAGATCAGCACGTCCACATCGCCGTCCCGCTCCGCGTCGAAGCAGGCGACGCCGCGCCCTTGGGAATCGTCGGTGAGGCCGATCTCCGGGCCGATCTGCTGGAACAACAAGCTCGGTCCGGTATTGTGGTAGAAGCGCACATGGTCCCCGCGGTAGTCCTTGCCGTCGAAATCGTTCCAGCCGTTGACGTGCAGGATGTCCACCCGCCCGTCGTTGTCGAAGTCGGCCGCGCATGCGCCCCAGCCCCAGCCGCCGTCGTCGACTCCTGCCGGCACCGTCAGGTCGCTGAAGCGGCCGCCGTCGTCGTTGCGGTAGAGGCGGTTGCCGATGTACTCGCCGTCCGCGATGTCGAGGTCGTAGATGGAGGTGACGAACCAGTCCATGTCGCCGTCGTTGTCGTAATCGGCGACGGCGGCGCCCATGCCGTTCTGATCGATGATGACGTTCCGGTCGGTGACGTTCGTGAAAGTGCCGTCGTCGTTGTTCAGGAAAACCTGGCTCTCGCTGAAGTCGGACGCCAGCAAGAGGTCGCCGTCGCCGTCCGCGTCGATATCGCTGAAGTTGGCCGTGAACGACCAGTCGGTGGCCGCTTCCACGAGCGTTTCGGCGATGCCGGTCTCCACGCTGGCGTCGCTGAAGGTGCCGTCGCCGTTGTTGCGCCACACGGTCTCCGTGTCTCTGCCGGCGCGGTAGGGATTGCCCCAGTGGCTGAGGAACAGGTCGAGAAAGCCATCGCGGTCGTAGTCGAAGAACGTGGCGGACGTCGTGTTGCGGGCGCGGAGGCGAAGGCCGGCCGCGTCCGTCACATCGACGAATCGCGCGTCGGCTTCGTTGAGGCGGTTCTCGAACAGGTAGTAGCGATCACCGGCCACCGCGCCGACGAAGAGGTCCACGTCCCCATCGCCGTCGATGTCGCCGAAGGCCGGCCCGCTGCCCCAATGCACGGCGTCCAAGCCCAGCTGCGCACCGACCTCTTCGAACGTGCCGTCGCCACGATTGCGGTAGAAGTGATTCGCCGCGGTGTTGCCGCCGACGACGTAGAAGTCCACGTCTCCGTCCGCATCGACATCGGCCGCGGCGACGCCGCCGCTTTGCAGCTCGGCGTCCGTCATCTCCTCCACGACGTTGCCGAAGGAGCGATCGAACCCGGAAGCCCGGTCCCGCTCGAACGCGATGCCGTGCCCTGCGGGATCGGGTGCCTGCGTACTCGGACCGGAGACCGGCTGCGCGGGCGGCGAGCCGGAGCCGCCGCCGCAGCCGACGACCATGAACGGCAGCCAGCAGAGCGCACCGGGCCGAAGCCAGAGCCGGCGATCTCGGCGGCGGGTGTCCATGGCCGCTCCACCTTCCGGGAATCCCAGTGCCGCCATCATAGCGGGCGGCGAGTCGTGCCCGCGCCGCCGGGCTCCGGCGTACCTGTTTCAGTCGGCAGAAGCTATCTCGCGCCTCCGTCGTCCTCCGCGTGCGTCCAGCAGCCTTGCCAGCTCTGGCACAGCTTGGGCACGTTGGGGCCCTTGATTCGAACCGCCGCCGCATGGATGTCGCTGAGGTTCCGGGTGCCGGTGGCATCCGCAACCAGGGTGCGGAAGACGTGCGTCAAAGATCCCGACGTGCCGTCCCCGTCCAGCGTGAACACGCCGAATCCCGGGCAGCTTCCCCTGGCCGCATGCTTCACCGTTACAGGATTCGGTCCGCGGAACGAAACGATGAGCCGCCGCCCGTCCGGCGAGATGTCCACCAGGTCCGGCGCGGGATCGTCGTCGAACTCGTAGCCGTCGCCGTGCTGGTCCACGAACGGCACCCCTTCGCCGACGCAATGGCCCGAGCCGGTGAGATCGAGCGTTGCCGCATGAGCCGCCGAAGGATCCCCCGGATTCGCCGGGTCCGTCCCCACCTTGGCCATGTCGAATACTTCCACATTGTTCTGGATGCGGTCGAATTGATAGAGGAAGCGCCCGCTGGGCGACATCGTGATCCCATGGGCGTCGCGGCGTCCCGACAGTTCGTCCGCGCCGAGGTCCAGCCGCTTCTCCCGGTAGAAGGTGATCGGGCGGGGCTCGTTGGGCGTGAGCAGGGGGCTCGCAGCGTCCGGGTAGTCCAGCGGCAGCCGGTACATCATGAACACCGAGTCGTCGGCGCCGGCGCCGCTTGCCGATGCGCCGGCGTTCAGATGCATGAATCCGCTGCCTTCCGCGCCGCCGCAGCCGGCGCCGCTGATCACGTCGTTCGTGTACTCGGCGACGATCGCCATCGGCTCGGCGGTGACGTCCACCACCAGCAGTCCGCCGCCGCCGAGAGTGACGAAGGCGTGCTTGTTGGTGCTGCTCGGCACCGGGCAGACCACCACGTTGTTGGGGCGCCCTTCGCCTTGCTTCATCGCGCCGCTCGGCGTGTAGATGGACTGGAAGTTGCGGTACGCGCCGCTCACCCGGCCCGCCGGCAGCGTGGTATCCGCCTTCGCGGACATGGCGGCGAGGTCTCGATCGCCGACCAGGTCCAACGTCGCAGCGCGGTTGAACGTGAACGTATCCGTGGCCGCGTCGTAGTCGATGCGTTCGAGCAGCTTGGCGGAGAGGTTGCCGACGATCAGCTTCGTGCCGTCCGGCGTCCAGAACGACATGTGGTTCGAGGGAGCCGATCCTGCCGGACCCGTCGTGCGGAACAGCGCCTTGCCGAGCTTCCGGGCCTGCGATCTGCTGCCGAGAATGGGATAGCAGGTCTTGTAGCCGCTGTAGGACACCGCGCATTGCCCCTCGGCGTCGATGATGCCCACCAGTCCGGTGCCCGGCCCGAAGAAGTTCGCATTCATGTAGCGGTGCGACGGATGCGGCAGCATGCCATGCAGCCGTTCGACGTCGACGCCGAGTTCGGAGCGCGCATGAGGGAATAGATGCTGCGCCTCGATGACCGTCGGGCCGTACAGCGGGTGCTTCTCCCCGTAGGTGCCCGGCGGCGCCACGGCGATGTCGCGGCTCTCGTAGATCAGGATGCGGCTGCCGTGGGTGCCGGTCGGATTGGCGGCGCTGATGTCGGCGCTGTTCGACTGGTCCGACAGCCACACCTCCCACTCGACGGCTGCCGCGGGAACGGCCAACGAGGCGGCCAGCAGCAACGATGCGGCACCAGCCTTCATCTGCATCATCTGCGCTCCTCAACGATGCCCTGAGCGTACTATGGCAATGTCGTCTCCGACAACGCAAGCGGCGCTGAGGCGCTGACAAGGTGCTGGCGGCGCTGTGCAGGGCTACCACGAGTCACCATGCGCGGGCTGCCCGCACTGCGTCGGCCGGGCGCTTTGCCAAGTCAGGTTACCGCGCGGCCTGCAACTCATGGCAGAAGTGGATGTCTGCTAGGGCGAACGGCCGGTCCGATTCCAGCACGAAGCCAGCCCGGCCAAGCCTTTTCGTCAAGCGGGAAACCTCCGCATCGTCGAGCGCCGCCGAGATCAGGTCCCGCATCCGCTGCCTGTAGGACTCGGTCTCCTGCGCCACTGCGCGCAACGCCGCCAGCTTGCCGTCGAGGTCCATGCCGCGGCTCGCCGTCGGGTTGAACGTCGCCATGGACTGCTCGACGTAGTAGACGAGCTGGCCAGGGTCGCCGTAGCGCTCGCCCGCGCGCTTCAGGCGGGCCAGCGTGTCGTTCACCGCGGTGCGCCCGGCAGCGGCTCGGCGGTCGCCGCGAGGGTCGCGGCCCATCTTGGCCAGCTTGTCCAGCCGCGCGTGCAGTTCTTCGATGGCGGGATGCAGCCCCGACTTGGCGCAGGCGGCGACCTGCTCGATGCCTTCCTTCGCCTGCTGGACGATGGCGGAGTCCGCATGGTGGAGCATGGCGGCGAAGCGGGCGCCGCGCTTCTTGAGAACGCGGTCCAACTCGGCAACGGCCTTGTCCGCATCCGCGTACTCGAAACCGAACTGGCTCATCGCTAGGTGCTGGCTCGCCGCCGGCAGCGGTATGGCTTCGATGGGCGTCTTCGGCAGGAATCGGATGCGGCGCAGGTGCCGCGCGTAGCCCTTCCCGGCGAAGCGGCGCACCGGATCGATCGGCGCGCTGTCCACGCCGACCACGCGGAACTCCTTGTGCCGGCGATGGCTGTACTGCGCGGCGAGCAGCGCCACGGCGCCGTTGCCGGTGCCGAGATCGACGACGTTGGCGTCCGTCGGCAGGCCGTCGAAGACGCCTTGCCAGAACTCGCGCACCGGGCCGTCGTAGTTGTCGGCGAAGCGGCCGAGGAAGGTGGTGATGCTGCCCTTCTGCCAGTAGCGCCCCCACTGCGACGAGTCGAGCCGCTCCGTCACGCGCTACCCGGTTCGGCGCGAAACCAGACATTGGCGGCGACGGTGACGCGCGGTCGTTCGCCGGCATAGGGCTCGACGGCATGCTGGACGTAGGACGGGAAAACCAGCACGTCCCCCTTCTGCGGCCGAAAGCGCACCGCATCGAAGGAGTACTCGCGGTCCATGCGCCCATTGGCCGCATCGAGGTACATGGACGCGGTCAGACGCGGATCCTGAAATACCAGATGGCCGGCCTCGAAGTCGTTCGGCGGCTGTTCGTCGCCCGGGTCCACGCAGTAGACGAGGCTCCACGAGGCCAGCGGATGGTTGTGCTGCGGGAAGTAGCCGCCGCGGCGCGTGATGTGGAACCAGGAGTGGCAGTTGAACCGTAGCTGCGCCATGGCCTGATCGTCGAATCCGCTTGCGCTGCGAATGGCGCTCGCCAGGTGCCCGTAGAGAAACTGCTTGAGGTCCTTGGCCACGGGACTGGGCCATTCGAGGAAGTCGAACTCGCTCTCGAATACGTCCGGGTGCGCCCGTTGCGGGGAGTTCCGCTTGCGGCGGCTCTCCTTCTCGTTGGCGAGTATGTAATCGCGCAACGCATCCGCTCGGCTGGCATCGGAGACGCCGCGATAGAACGGCGTTGCCCAGAAGCGATTGAGCTCGGCCACGGTCCGGCTCGCGTTCGGGGATGGCAGCTTCCGGACCGAACCGCCCGGAAGCTGCCGCGGCGCCCTAGAACGTGTGCCGGTAGCTGACGAACGGCACCCGGCCGGTTACGTCGTAGAGATACAGCGCCGTGTCGTCCCAGCCGTCATCCGCGTGGAGGGCAGGCGGTTCGTCGAGGAGGTTGCGCACGCCGACGGTCACGTCGCCCTGCCACGGCAGCGAGTACACGCCGACCAAGTCGGTGGTGTGGTGGCTGTCGAAGCTGCCGTGGCTGCCCGTGTACCGCCAGATGGCGTTGAGCGTCAAGGTGTCGCGACGCCAGTTCGCCGTGATGGAAACCCGTTCGCCGGGGTAGCCGTCCAGGTCGAGGAAGTCGGTCTTCTCATCCACCGGGGAAGGCGTCACGTCGTAGCCCAAGAGCTTGGTGGCCTCCACATCGACGCCCAGCGTGCCGCCCACCAAGTCGGTCTCGTAGCGAACGCGAAGATCGATGCCGCTGATCTCGCGCACCGCCAGATTGGCGAAGACGCGATTGATGACGACCAGCCGACCGGGGTCGCCCGTCTGCGTCGGCGAGCCCCGCTGCACGGTGACGCCGGATGGCAGGGTGCCGCGCTGCTCGAGGTCCAGCACCGTGGACAGCCCGAGCTGCGCCACCACGTCTTCGATCTTCACGTTGAAGTGGTCCACGGAGAAGTTCAGCCCGGGCAGCGGCTCCACGACGACGCCGACGTTGAACGACTCCGCGTTCTCCGCCTGCAGGTCGGGGTTGCCGCCCGTGTAGTTCTCCACTTGGAACGTCGGGCAGGGATCGGTGCCGAGCGCCTCGCAGCGCAGGCTGTCGCTGACGTTGTTGAACGACTGCGAGTTGGATTGGTACAGCTCGGTGAGGTTCGGCGCCTTGAAGCCCGTGCCCCAGGAGGCCCGCAGCACCACCGAGTCGAGCACCTGGTAGCGGGCGGAAACCTGCGGCGAGAAAGCCGTGCCGAAGTCGTCGTAGCTGTCGTAGCGGCCGGCCACGTTCAGTTCCATGTTCTCGAAGATGGGAACCGAAACCTCGCCGAAGGTCGCCCAGCGGCTGCGGCTGCCGCGGCCGCTGTTGCCGGCGGAGCCGAGCACGTTGCCGGCTTCGCGGAAGCTGTCGTAGTCGTCCAAGTAGTCCTCGGACGCCATCTCCGCGCCAAGCGCCCAGCCGATCTGGCCCGCTGCCAGGGAAGCGCCGAAGCCATCGATGGTGACGCCCGCCGCGGTGTACTCCGTGAGGATGTCGCGATACAGCGTCGCCGCCATGCGGCCGAGGGCCGCCAAGTGCGCGGGGTCATCGGACAGCGGGTTCGTCAGGTTGTAGTCGCCGAGCTCGGTCTCCAGTTCCACCTGGCTCTGCAGGATGTAGGTCTCGCCTTCCTCGGCGGCTTCGTAGCGGTAGAAGCGCCCGTAGGCTTCGTAGTTGATCGTCCCGTCGCCCAGCTGGCCGTTGAGGCCGAGCACGTTGTCGAGTTCGTAGCGGACGGTGTCGTCGTCGCGCGGGCCGTGCCCGACGAAGCGATGGAAGATCGAGAACGGCGCCGGCTCGCCGGCGGCATTCTTCGGGTAGGAGTCCGCCGAGGTGTCGAACGGGTTGTACTGGCTGTCGCCGGGCACGCTGAAGAAGCCCACCGCCGGCGCGTAGCGGCCGAAGCTGGCGATCCGCGTGAAGCGGTTCTCGAAGAACAGGTTGTGGTCCGGCGCCCACTCGTAGTCGGCGTTCAGGAACGTGCTGATGCGGTCCAGGCCGCCGGTCTGGGCGGAGATGTCGGCGTAGCCGAAGCCGCAGGCCGTGCCGGGCACGCCGAACGGGTTTTCGACGACGCCCGCGTAGACGTCCGTCGGGCAGTCGCCGACGGAGGCCGCGGCGGAGAATCCCGGCGCGAACGCCGTGTTGCCGCCGCCGGACACGCCCGTCGTGTGGACGCCGAGGTCCGGCAGCGTGCCGTCGCCCGGGTCTTCGACCTTCACCTTGCTGTAGTCTCGATCACCGTCGAAGATCGGGTCCCGGTTGAACCACTCGGCGGTGAAGAGCACGCCGCCGCGGTCGCCCCTGGCGCCGATCAGGAAGTCGAAGTGGTCGGAATCGGCGCCTTCCCGGGTGGGCATCTCCGTGCCGATCTCCATCTCGATGCCGTCGTAGTCGTCGCGGAGGATGACGTTCACCACGCCGCCAAGGGCGTCCGTGCCGTACACGGCGGAGGCGCTGTCGGTGAGGATTTCCACGCGGTCGATGGCGGTGAGCGGAATGGAGTTGAGGTCCACGGCGGCCGTCCCGGTGAACGGGTTGCCGGGGACGCGGCGACCGTTGATGAGCACTGCGGTTCGGTCGGCGCCGAGGCCCCGCAGGCTCACCAGAGCGATCTGGCCGAAACTGGTCCCGGATCGCTCCCGGAACGAGCCGAAGTTGTTGTACGTGGTACTGCGCAGGAGGTCGGCGACGTTCTCGAGCCCGGTGAGGTCGATCTCCTCGCGGTCGATGATGGTGATCGGGCTCGGCGCGTCCGACACGTCGCGGCGGATGCGGGAACCCGTCACGACGATCACCTCCTCGACGGCGGCTTCCCCTTCGGCGGTCTGCGCGTACGCTGGCGCGACCGAGATGACGGTGCCAGCCGCGGCGACCGCGCTGATTGCTGCTGCCAACGGCGTTTTCTTGAACATCCTCGCTCCCCAACACTCCCCAACAACGCGACCCGGCATCTGCCGACTCAGTGGGCGGACCATACCAGATTGCCCAGATTGCCGCGCACCAAACTATGTCCTTATGCATTGGAGTCCTAAAAGGCCCGCAAGTCGCACCGGAAACCGGAGTAGAATGCGCCGCCGCCGCGCCGGCCATGCATCGCGCATTGCCGTGGCGTGGCGTTCCCATTACCAATGGAGCCAAGGCTTATGGTCACCAAACGTGACGCAGCGCTGCTTGTCGGCGCGCTCTTGACGGCAACCGCATGGGGGCCGCTCGCTGTCGCCCAGACCGCGACGGACGAGGCGGCAGGCGAGGTCGAGGAGGTCGTGGTTACGGGCACGCGGCTGCGCAACCCCAACGTCATCAGTTCCTCGCAGATCACCACCGTGGACATCGAGGACCTGTCGGACCGGGGCATCACCCGTGTCGAGGACTACCTGAACGACCTGCCGCAGATCTCGCCGGGCCAGGCGATCACCGCGTCGAACGGCTCGTCCGGCACGGCCACGGTCAACGTGCGCAATCTCGGCTGTTCGAGGACGCTCGTTCTCATCAACGGCCAGCGGCTGGCGCCTGGAACCACCGGCGGCGGCAACTGCGCGGACCTCAACTCCATCCCGACGCTGCTGCTCGAACGGGTGGAGGTGCTGACCGGCGGCGCGTCCTCGGTCTACGGCTCAGACGCCGTGGCGGGGGTCGTCAACTTCATCCTGGACGAGGACTTCGAAGGCTTCAAAGCCAACTACATGCATAGCTTCTACCAGCACAAGAACGACAACGGCGAGTTCCGCGACCTGGTCAATTCCTTCGACTACGCACTCGCCGACGAGGACGTGACCACCGGCGAGACCGACAAGCTCGCCTTGGCGTTCGGCGGCTCGGTGTTCGGCGGCCGCGGCCACATCACCGGCTTCCTCGAGAGGACCGACACCTCGCCCATCCTGCAAGGCGACTACGACATCTCGGCCTGCGCCCTCACCCGCGGCAAGAGCGCCTGCGGCGGCTCGTCGACCATCCCGCCGGGACGCTGGGCCGATTTCGGCGGCTACGGCGCGCGCGGCTACGTGAACAAGGACCCGTCCATCACGCGGCTCGATCTCAAAGTGCAGGGCGATGAGTTCGTGCCGCGCGCCGGGCAGACCTTCAACTACAACCCCACGAACTTCTTCCAGCGCCCGGACGAGCGCCTGAACGCCGGCTTCTTCGGCGACTTCGAGATCACCGAACGGCTGGTCGCCTACGCCAACATCCGGGCGATGCAGTCGGAGTCGAACGCGCAGATCGCGTTCTCCGGGACGTTCGGCAACATCACCGCCCTGCCCTGCTACAACGCGCTGCTCTCGCGCCAGCAATTCGACACCGTCTGCGGCGACTGGATCGGCATGGGCGGCGACCACGCGCCGGACTTCGCCAGCGGCGCCGAGGCGCTGGCCTACATCTCCTCGCTCGATCTCGCGGTCGGCGCCGGGGACATCATCGGCTACAAGGCGCCGCTCTACTCGCTGAAGCGCAACGTCGAAGGCGGGCCGCGCCAGAACATCACCACCTACGACAACACGGTGTCGATCTTCGGCGTGCGCGGCGAGATCATCCCGAACTGGACCTACGACGTCTCCTACCAGCTATCGGATGTGGAGTACGGCAGCGAGTACCGCAACGACCTCTCCGTCACCGCCATCAACCGCGCCGTCGACGTGGTGAGCATCAACGGCACGCCCACCTGCGTGGCGGCGCTTAACGGCAGTGACGCCGCCTGTATCCCCTACAACCTGTTCCAAGGCGGCAAGCCGGGCGACGACGGCATCCAGGGCGTGATCGACGGCGGGCCGGCCCTGCAGCAGTACATCGCCAACTCGACGTTCGTGCGCGGCACCGGCAAGCAGCGCATCCTGCAGGCCGTGGTGTCCGGCGAGTCGCTGTTCGCCCTGCCCGGCGCGCCGGCGCCTGTCTCGGTGGCGCTCGGCTTCGAGCGCAAGGACCTCAGCACGGACTTTCGCCCCGACCGGCCGAGCCGCACCGGCGACCGTTCCGGGTCGGGCGGTGCGACGCTGCCGCTGGCCGGCGCCTACGACGTGAGCGAGTACTTCGTGGAGCTCGGTGTCCCGGTGCTCGGCAACCTGAGCTTCGACGCCGGCTACCGCTTCGCCGACTACTCGACGGGCAACGAGACCAATACCTACAAGATCGGCGCGTACTGGAACGTCAACCAGACCTTGGCGCTGCGCGGCTCCTATCAGTCGGCAATTCGCCACGCCAGCCTCTACGAGCTGTTCCGCGCCCAGGGCTTCAACCTAGTGGACCTGCCCGACGATCCCTGCGGCCTGTCGCAGTCGGCGAGCCAGCAGGCATGCGCGAACACCGGGTTGTCGGCGTCGCTCTACGGCACGGACCTCAAGTCGCCTGCGGACCAGTACAACATCCTGCAGGGCGGCAACCCGGCGGTCGAACCCGAAGAGTCGCAGTCGGTCACCGTGGGCCTAGTGGCCACGCCCTGGTTTCTGGACGGCCTGACCTTGACGCTTGACTACTTCGACATCGCCGTCGAGAAGGGCATCGGCACGATTCCGGCCGCGACCGCCTTGGACAAATGCCTGACCACGGGCATCGGCGCATTCTGCAACCTGATCAACCGCAACGCTGTGAACGGCTCACTGTGGCTGACGGGCGGCTACATCTCGGCGCAGACCACGAACCTCAGCGAGGAGACGGTGCAAGGCATCGACATCATCTTCGACTACAGCTTCGACACGCCGCTCGGCACCGTGGAGGTCAAGGGCGTGACCACGAACCTGCTGTCGTCGGATCTGGTCGAGCTGCCCGGCGAGTCCGCGCTGGAGTGCGCCGGGCACTGGGGCGCCTATTGCGGCAAGAACCCGCAGCCCAAGTGGAGCGGCAACTACAAGGCGACGCTGTTCGCGCCGTCCGATGTGCGCCTGTCGCTGGGCCTGCGCTATCTCGGCGAGACCGAGGACCTCGGCTCCAACACCATCGACTTCGGTGGCGAGACGTACTGGGACGCGACGGCCGAGTGGGGCGGCGCCGGCCGCTACATCGCCACCCTGGGCGTGAGCAACCTGCTGGACACCGATCCGCCGGTCTCCTCGGACGCCGGCACGGCACCCGGCAACGGCAACACATTCCCGGCGTTCTTCGACGCCCTCGGCCGCTACGTGTTCATCAACATCGGCGTCAACTTCGAGTAGCCGCTAACGAGCAGGTCGGCCTGTCGGACGGGCCGCCGGCCTCTCCGTCGAGGATGCAAAAGCGTCTTCGGCGGGGCGCTCCGCCGGTTCGCTGGCCGTCAGCGCGCGGGTTCCTTCCCCGCCAACACATCGCCCACCCAGCTCACCGACCAGTTGTGGCCTAGGCGGCGACCGTTGTAGGTGGCCGGCAGCAGCGTCGTCTCGATGCCCGGGATCTCGACCTGCTGCGGATCCTCCGGCATGGCACTGAACGCGCCGTCGAGTTTGTGCCGCGTTCGCCACTGATGGAATGCGACGTTGTCAGGCAATGCCGACGGCGTTCTGTACTCGCAGCGTTCGCTGACGCCGGCGAGGGGCGCGGCGATGGCGTGTGCTTCCAAGTTTCGCGGACCGGGCCATTGCGCCGCGGCCGCCGCGACGAGGACGCCGCCGTAGCTGTGTCCTACGACGCGCACCCGCGCCATGTCGCGAAACGGCGCTTCGCCCAGCCGTTCGACGAGCACTGCGGCGGCAGGACCGGGACAGCCGTTCCAGTCCCAGCGGTAGAACCAGACGCTGCTCTCGGCATCGTCGAGCGACTTCAAGAGATGCACCCACTCGTAGCCTTCGCTGCGCCAGCCATGCACCGCTACCGTCGCCGTCCGTCCGCCGTCCCGATCCAGTCGATGCAGGCCATGCGGCAGCGCCATCAGCCGGCTGCCGGAAGCGCGCACTTCGCCGCCCGCGTCGAGCGTGTCGAGCCACGGGAAGCCATCGCCGAATGCTGGCGCCGCGGCCAGCAAGGCGACTAGGCATCGAGCGAGGATCCTCACGGCGCTAGCCAAGCACCTTCCTCAGAAAGTCGCCGGTATGCGAGCCGTCCACCTTCGCCACCTGCTCCGGCGTGCCCACGGCCACGACTTCGCCGCCGCCGGCGCCGCCTTCCGGCCCCAGGTCGATCACCCAGTCGGCGGTCTTGATGACGTCCAGATTGTGTTCGATCACCACCACGGTATTGCCCTGGTCGCGCAGCCGATGCAGCACGTCCAGCAGCTGCTGGATGTCGTGGAAATGCAGGCCGGTGGTGGGTTCGTCCAGGATGTAGAGCGTCTTGCCGGTGCCGCGCTTGGAGAGCTCCCGCGACAGCTTCACGCGCTGCGCCTCGCCGCCGGACAGCGTCGTCGCGCTCTGGCCGAGGCGTACGTAGGAGAGGCCCACGTCCATCAGCGTATCGAGCTTGCGCTTCAGCATCGGCACGGCGTCGAAGAAGCCGTGCGCCTCCTCGACGGTCATGTCCAGCACCTCGTGGATGTTCTTGCCCTTGTAGCGCACTTCCAGCGTCTCGCGGTTGTAGCGCTTGCCCTTGCAGACATCGCACGGCACGTAGATGTCCGGCAGGAAGTGCATCTCCACCTTGAGCACGCCGTCGCCCTGGCAGGCTTCGCAGCGCCCGCCGCGCACGTTGAAGCTGAAGCGGCCGGGCCGGTAGCCGCGGGTGCGGGATTCCTGGGTCTGCGCGAAGAGTTCGCGGATGGGCGTGAACAGGCCCGTGTAGGTGGCGGGATTGGAACGCGGCGTGCGGCCGATCGGGCTCTGGTCGATGTCCACCACCTTGTCGAGGAGTTCCAAGCCCAGCACATCCTCGTACACCTGGGGCGTCACCGACGTGGCACCGTTCAAAGCGCGCGCGGCGATGGGGTAGAGCGTCTGGTTGACCAGCGTGGACTTGCCGGAGCCGGAAACGCCGGTCACGCAGGTGAAGAGGCCGGCCGGCACTCTCACCGTCACGTCCTTAAGGTTGTTGCCGCTCGCCTTGTGCAGCTCGACGACGCGGTCCGCATCGTATTCCGTCCGTTTCGTCGGCACCTCGATTGCGCGCCGTCCTGCCAGATATTGGCCCGTCACGGACCCCTTGCAGCGCACGATGGCGTCGAGCGTCCCGGAGGCGACGATCTCGCCGCCGTGGACGCCCGCGCCGGGGCCGATGTCGACGATGTGATCGGCGGTGCGAATGGCCTCCTCGTCGTGCTCCACCACCAGCACCGTATTGCCGAGATCGCGCAGATGCGTGAGGGTGGCGAGCAGCCGCGCGTTGTCGCGCTGGTGCAGGCCGATGGACGGCTCGTCCAGGATGTACATGACGCCCACCAGGCCGGCGCCGATCTGGCTCGCCAGCCGAATGCGCTGCGCCTCGCCGCCGGACAGGGTGTCGGCGCTGCGATCGAGCGTCAGGTAGTTCAGCCCCACGTCCACCAGGAAGCGCAGCCGGGCGCGGATCTCCTTGACGATCTTGTCGGCGATCTCGCCGCGCCGGCCGGCGAGCTCCAGCGCATCGAAGTGCCCCAGCGTGTCCTCCACCGAGCCGCAGGTGAGCTCGGGCAGCGTCGCGTCGTTGACGAAGACGTGCCGCGCCTCCTCGGTCAGCCTGGAGCCCTCGCACTTGGGACAGGCGCGCACGGTGAGGTATCTCGACAGCGCCTCGCGCACGCCGGCGGACTCGGTCTCCTTGTAGCGGCGCTCCATGTTCGGGATGACGCCCTCGAAGCGGTGCCGGCGGGTCACCTTGTCGCCGCGGTCGTTGACGTAGCTGAAGTCGATGCGCTCGCTGCCGGAGCCGTAGAGGATCGCCTCCCGGTGCTTCTTGGCGATCCGCTTGTACGGCTTCTCGACATCGAAGCCGTAGTGGCGCGCCAGCGACGTCAGCATGTGGAAGTAGTAGATGTTGCGCCGATCCCAACCGCGAATCGCCCCCTCGGCGAGCTTGAGGTCCGGCTCAGCGACCACGAGTTCGGGGTCGAAGAACTGCTTGACGCCCAGCCCGTCGCATTCCTGGCAGGCGCCGGCCGGATTGTTGAAGGAGAACATGCGCGGCTCCAGCTCGCTGATGCTGTAGCCGCAGGTCGGGCAGGCGAAGCGGGCGCTGAAGGTGAGGTCCTCGTCGTCGTTGTCTCCGTCCATGAAGCTCACCACGGCGATGTCCTCGCCGCGGCCGAGGGCGGTCTCGAACGACTCCGCCAGCCGCTGCTGCATTCCCTCCCGCACCCGCAGCCGGTCCACCACCGCCTCGATGGTGTGCTTCTTGTTCTTGTCGAGTTCCGGCGGATGCGCGAGGTCCGTCACGATGCCGTCGATGCGGGCGCGGATGAAACCGCTGGCGATGAGCTCGGAGAAGACATGCTGATGCTCGCCCTTGCGCTCCCGGATCACCGGTGCCAGCACCATGATGCGGCTGCCTTCGGGCAGTTCCAGCACCTGATCCACCATCTGGCTCACGGTCTGCGCATCGAGCGGCAGGCCGTGCTGCGGGCAGCGCGGCTCGCCGACGCGGGCGAACAGCAGGCGCAGGTAGTCGTATATCTCGGTGATGGTGCCGACGGTGGAGCGCGGGTTGTGGGAGGTGGACTTCTGCTCGATCGAGATGGCCGGCGACAGCCCCTCGATCAGGTCCACATCGGGCTTCTCCATCATGGACAGGAACTGCCGCGCGTAGGCGGACAGCGACTCCACGTAGCGCCGCTGTCCCTCGGCGTAGAGGGTGTCGAAGGCCAGCGACGACTTGCCGGAGCCGGACAGGCCGGTGACCACCACCAGCTTGTCGCGCGGGATGTCGAGATCGACGTTCTTGAGATTGTGCGTGCGGGCGCCGCGCACGGCGATGCGGGTGAGCGCGGCGCCACCGCCGTTGGCTGCCTCTGGAGCGCTGCGCGAACGCCGCCGACGCGGCTTGGCGGCGGCGGGCTTGGCTTTGGCGGTTGAAGCGCTAGGGCTTGGGGGCACCGGGAGAACGCAGGCGCTGAAAGGCGCACAACTTACCCGCTTGGATTGCACCGGGCAATACCAAGTTGCGCGCTGTCGGCCAGATCCGACACGCGGCTGGCGTACCGTGCGCGGGCGGCTCGGCGCGGGTACGCTTGCATGCCTGCCTGATCGGAGAGCGCCATGGATGACGACACCACCATCGGGAAAGCCGCCACGCCGGTGGCTTCTCTTGCCGCGCTGCCGCTGAAGTCTGGGTCGCGGGGCCGGGGCTTCGCCCGCGCGGAGGCCCAGGTGGCCAGAGGCATCGGCCTGACCAAGCTCGGCGCCACCTACGTGGAGGTGCCGCCCGGCAAGTCCGCCTGGCCGTACCACGTCCACCACGCCATCGACGAGATGTTCGTCGTTCTGGAGGGGCAGGGGCGCTACCGACTCGGCGACGCCACCTACGATGTAGGGCCGGGCGACGTGCTCGGCGCACCCCGCGGCGGTCAGGCACTCGCGCACAAGCTCACCAACAGCGGCGCCACGACCTTGCGCTATCTGGCAATCTCCTCCGTCGCTGACGCCGACGTCTGCGAGTACCCGGACAGCGGCAAGTTCGCGGCAGCGTCGGAGTTCGGCCCGGATGCGGAGGGGTTCAGCATCGTCGCGCGACTCGACGCCGAATGCGGCTACTGGGATGACGAACCTGACGCCGCTCCCTGACCAGCTACGGCTTGTCGCGCGGGGACTCGGGCCGGAATTCCACCGCTTTTGCCCAGCCTTTCAAACGCATTTCCTCAAGGTTGTGCGCTGGCGCAGCCCGGACGATGGGCTAGAATCGTCGCCGATCCCACCCCACATCCACCCGACCTCGCGGAGGCAGGCATGGCGGTCAACAAGGCCATCATCATCGGCAATCTGGGCAGAGACCCGGAGATGCGCTACACCCAGGACGGCAACGCCGTGGCCAACTTCTCCGTCGCCACCAGCGAACGGTGGACGGACCGCAACACCAACGAGCGCCGCGAGCAGACCGAGTGGCATCGCGTGGTCTGCTTCCGGCGCCTTGCGGAGATCTGCGGCGAGTACCTGCACAAGGGCTCCAAGGTCTACATCGAGGGCCGCATGCAGACGCGCTCCTGGGAGGGCCAGGACGGCCAGACCCGCTATACCACCGAGATCGTTGCCCGCGAAATGCAGATGCTGGACAGCCGCGGCGGCAGTGGGGGCGGGGGCTACCCGCCCGGCGATCCGGGCCCCGGCGGCCCGCCCCAGGACAACTACGGCGGCGGCTCGTCGATGCGCGGCGGCGGTGGGCGCCCCCCGCAGCAGCAGCCGGCCAACCCGCCCCCGGACGACGATTTCGAAGACGACATCCCGTTCTAATAGTCCGCAGGAGCGAGCGATGCCGAGCTACCCCGTCCCCGACGGCTTCCGGGCCAAGAGCCACATCGACGAGGCGGCGTACCGGGCGATGTACGCCGAGTCCATCGCCGACCCGGACGCCTTCTGGAGCGCCCGCGCCAAGGAGTTCGTGGACTGGTACTCGCCGTGGCATACCGTCTCGAGCCACGACTTCCCGCGCGGCGAAGTGCGCTGGTTCGACGGCGCCACGCTGAACGCCTGCTACAACTGCATCGACCGGCATCTGCCGGAGCGCGCCGAGCAGACGGCCATCATCTGGGAAGGCGACGATCCGTCCGCCCACAAGACCATCACCTACGCGGAACTGGCAGACGCCGTGGGTCGCCTTGCCAATGCCCTCGCCAGCCGCGGCGTGCGCAAGGGCGACCGGGTATGCATCTACATGCCAATGATCCCCGAAACCGCCTACGCCATGCTCGCCTGCGCGCGGCTCGGCGCCATCCACTCGGTGGTCTTCGGCGGCTTCTCCCCGCAATCCCTCAAGGACCGCATCCTCGATTCGGACTGCCAGACCCTCATCACCGCCGACGAAGGGCTGCGCGGCGGCCGCGCCGTGCCGCTCAAGCAGAACGCCGAAGTCGCCCTAGCCGACTGCCCGAACGTCCACACCGTGCTCACCGTGCGCCGCACCGGCGCCGACGTGCCTTGGCGCGAAGGCCGCGACGTCTGGTACCACGAGCTGGTAGAAGCCCAATCGCCGGACTGCGAACCCGCGGTAATGGACGCCGAAGACCCGCTCTTCATCCTCTACACCTCCGGCTCCACCGGCAAACCCAAGGGCGTGCAGCACGGCACCGGCGGCTACCTCCTGCACACGGCGATGACGCACAAGTACGTCTTCGACTACCACGCTGGCGACATCTACTGGTGTACCGCGGACGTGGGCTGGATCACCGGCCACTCCTACATCGTCTACGGCCCCCTGGCGAACGGCGCGACGACGCTGATGTTCGAGGGCGTGCCCACCTATCCGGACGCCTCGCGCTGCTGGCAGATCGTCGACAAGCACAAGGTGGACATCTTCTACACCGCCCCCACCGCCATCCGCCAGTTGATGGGCCAGGGCGATGAGTTCGTCTCCGCCACGTCGCGGGCTAGCCTGAAGCTGCTCGGCACGGTCGGCGAACCCATCAACCCGGAAGCCTGGGAGTGGTACCACGGCGTGGTCGGCGAACGCCGCTGCCCGGTGGTGGACACCTGGTGGCAGACCGAGACCGGCGGCATCATGATCACCCCCCTGCCCGGCGCAACGGACCTGAAGCCCGGCTCCGCCACCCGTCCGTTCTTCGGCGTGCAGCCGGCGCTGGTGGACGCGGAAGGCCGCGTCATCGAAGAAACCGAAGCCACCGGCAACCTCGTCATCACCGCCCCCTGGCCCGGCCAGATCCGAACCGTCTACGGCGACCACCAGCGCGCGGTGGACACCTACTACGCCACCTACAAGGGCTTCTACTTCACCGGCGACGGCGCCCGCCGGGACGCCGATGGCTACTACTGGATCACCGGCCGCGTGGACGACGTGATGAACGTCTCCGGCCACCGCCTCGGCACCGCGGAAGTGGAAAGCGCCCTGGTGCTGCACGAGGCCGTGGCGGAAGCAGCGGTCGTAGGTTTCCCGCACCCCATCAAGGGCGAAGGCATCTACGCCTTCGTCACCCCGATGCTGGGTTCCAACGCCGACCCCAACGCCCTAACCGACGAACTGATCGAGCAGGTCCGTCAAGAGATCGGCCCCATCGCCAAGCCGGATGTCATCCAGCTAGCTCCCGGCTTGCCCAAGACCCGCTCAGGCAAGATCATGCGCCGCATCCTGAGGAAGATCGCCGCCGGGGAACTGGGGGATTTGGGAGACACGTCGACGCTTGCGGACCCAGCGGTGGTGGACGATCTGGTAGAGAACCGCGGTACGGCAAAATAGCTCGGCCCCGACCATAGCGTTGGGCATGCTGACGAGCAAAGTGTCCCATGGGGATGGCCAACGCGGTCGTGATTCGTTCGTTGCCACTACTCGCCTCGCCACGGCCGTCCGTGTCGCGCCAAGGACTTGATGGCGCAGGACGGGCACTATGCGGCGATGTTCAGTACGTAAAAGCAACGCGGCAGGGCTCAGCAGTAGAATCCGTCGCCAACATCAGCGGAGGCGCGACATGTCCGAATCCATCGGGCGCTTCGATCACATCGGCATCGCTGTCCACAGCATCGACAAGGCGCGGCCCTTCTTCGAGGACGCGCTCGGCGCGAAGCACCGGATCACGAAGGACCATGCCTCGGGCGATTTTCGCATCGCGCTGTTCGACCTGCACGACTTCTGCATCGAGCTGCTCGAGCCCATCAACCCGGACGGCTTTCTTGCGAAGTTCCTCGCTAAGCGTGGCGAGGGCTTCCACCACATCACGCTGCAGACGCCGGATCTGGATGCCAAGGTCGCGGCCCTTGAAGAGCAGGGCGTGCGCGTGGTGGACAAGAGCGACGAGGATGCCTTCGTCTCGCCGAAGAGCGCCCATGGGCTGCTGATCCAGCTCGGCGAGCGCTTAGGACCGCTCAACAACCCGCCTTACTGGGAGGCGGAGTCCTGAAGCGTTCCTCGATCTGGGCCGCCTCGCCAGTGCTTCGGATCGGAAACGCTCACCCGCAACCGACGCGAAGCCGACCGCGACCACCGGCAGCCCATAGCACGACAAGGTCGCGAACGGCATCACGGGCCGAGCGGCGCGCCGGTCAGGACGCCGAGGCCCACTGCCCCAAGCTCACCATCAGCGCCACCTGGGCGCCAGGTGCCGGCTTGGCCGCAACAGCAGACATGCGTCCGGCGTCATGTCCGGGAAGTAGCGCCACGCTGATGCAGGCCGCGGTCAGCGGGCTTGGTGTACCGACTGATGTCTCTGGTGTTCTGGCAGCCCCGGCCCAGGGGTCAATCAGACGCGGGACGGCCTGCCATTAGGCTGAAGCCAACGGTTGCCGGAGAACGCTGGAGAACCAATGTGCTTGATTTTGGCGGATACGCTGAAGCGCCGGAACACTTGGTATTGAACTGGCAAGACGCGCAGTGCCGCCCGGTGCGCTTTCGGCTGAGGCGCGGCGGCGTTAGCGCCCTGGCCCACCGAAGCAAAGAGAGCGTCACCTGGCGCACGTCTTCGGCCGACACGACGAAGCGTTCCTCGTCGCCGGTGGCCAGCACGATTCGGCGTGCAATCACGGACCGCAAGTCGAGTTCCCGCAGCACGGCCGCACTGTATGCTGCGATCTGCAACCAGTCCGGTACCCGCGGGCGAGAGGTGCGCCGCGGCTCCGATGCCTTGTAGTCGATCACCTCCACCGTCCCTGATGCGTCCCTCGCGACTCGGTCCGCGCGGCCCACGAACGTCTGTTCCGCGCTCAGCGGCAGTCGGACGCTGTGCTCCACAGCGAGCGTGTTCGACCGCTCTTCGCGGTACACGACATCGTAGTGATAGGCCAACGCCTTCAGCCCCGTGCGAAGCATGCGGTCCACTACCGCCTGCTCCACTCCGGCGGGCAAGGTCTCCGTCAACCGATTGCGGAACCAAGAGCTGAGGCTGGCCTTGTCTCGATCCCGGCCGGCATAGAGCCAAGCAAGTGCTTCGTGCAGGCGGCTGCCGACGTGCATCTGCTCGGTTTCGACCAGTTCCTGTAGCCGATCTACGTACTTCAGGCGATACGACCACGGGCACACAGCGAAGGCGGCCAACTGCGTAAACGACAGTTCCCGACATGCCACACTCCTAGCTGACTGACTCGACTGCGCCTCACCCCAAGCCTGCCCCACGGCCTTCGCGATGCTGGCCGGGCTCGCACGCTCCGACGACACGGTCAAGTCCGCGGGAACAAGCCGCAGCCTGGACTCGGTCCAACGCAGCTGCGTCGCCCACGTCGCGCCAGATCGCGGCCAAGTCTGCATCTTGGACTTGCTGACGCGCCGCAACGCGGTCTGCGTGCCGCAGTCGATGAGAGCCACAAAGCAGCCGAGACCGCGCAGACGCAAGTGTTCGACCACATCCTCGAAGTCCGTCGCCGCCCCTGAGCACTCGAACACGACCGCCCCGCTAGCCGCCGCTGACGCGATTCGCCGCGAAAGTTCACGCGGCCCCAATCTCGTCCCATCCGCACGCCGGTGATCCTCGATGGCGATGTGCTCCGCGCCCGTTGCCGACGCCAACTGACGGCACACCGAGGACTTGCCGGCGCCGATCTGGCCGATGACCACCAATACCTCAGCGTGCGACATGCTACGTTCCGCCGCGCGACGTACCGCGGCCGCTGGTTGGAAGGACATCCTTCAACATATTCTTCCAGAACCGGTCGGAGAAGCCAGCGCCGAAGCCGATCACCGCAAGATAGGCGGCCTGTGCAAGCCGTTCTTCCGGAAGGAGGAAGAACTTATTGGACAAGAGAACGGCCGTGACCACCAACGCTGCCCCGGAGCCGATGGCGACGTGCAGTAGCAGATCCGATTTGAAGACGCCCTTGTACTCCTCTCGTACGCGCTCCTGTCGGTAGGCCAATCTCGATAGGACTGCTCCCATGCCGCCCGTCGAAATACCGGTCAGCAGAAACACGAACGTACCCAGCTTCCCGGCGTCGACACACGTCGAAAGCGTCAGACAGAGCGCGAGCACCGCGCCAAACAGGAGAATCAGCAAGACGCCGCGGTTGATGACTTCCCGCCACACGGCCGCGCGCTCTTCTGCCAGCCGACTGAATCGCGATGCCGACTCGCGCAGTTCCAAGGTCAACTGACAGAGCTGCTGGCGCAGCGGTGACGTGAGCGCAGGCGCGTCGAGTTCCCCGGACTTCGAGTCGAACCATGGCGAGATGTCGTCCTCCCATGCCTTCTTCCGCCGATCGTCGAACCGATAAAGGTTCTCGCGCAGCCGGATCCACGTCGCATACAGCAGCTCGGCGGGTTTAACCAGACACAACTGCGCCTCCACTTCCTGGACCGCCCGAAGGCACTCATCCTTGTCGGACTCTACGGCGCTGGAACCTGCCAATTCTATGGCCCGCCGCTCCGCTTCCTCTAGTCGGTGCTCGACTTCCTGAAGGGCACCGCGGAACGCATCGTCGTCCTCGCCTTGGCGTATCGCTTGTGTCAGCTCGCTACGCAGCCGGGACAGACGTGCCCCTAGCTCCACGTCGGACGCACTCACCTCGGGCTTCCCTGACCGTCCGAGCCAAAGCATGTCAATGGCGCGCGCGTTCCAGCTGGATGACGCGTCGCTCCCGACTTCCATCCATTGCCTGGACGTCTCGCACCGGAGCATCTACGGCATCGCACATCTCGCCCAGCCGGAACATCGCCAAGCCGCGTACCGTCGGACTGCTGTCTCGTCGGATCACCTCGGCCAGCTGCTGGCGTTCTCCGCGGAATGGCCATAGGGTCTGGATCGCGAGTCGACGGGCAAGCGGAGATGGCGAGTCGCTCGCCAAGTTCAGCAGTTCGCATGCAGCACGGTAGCGATGGTTGTTGTCCCGCGTTAGGCAGGCATGGACCAAGACCTGTGCGTACGGATGCATGGCTTGCACGGCAGTCTGGGCGACATGCCGTAGTGCCAGTATGGCCGCTTTCGACAGCCGGTCCTCTTGCTCGTGCAAGGATCGAAGCAGGAGGATTGCTTCGCTGTCTGCTGGGACATCCGCCAACCGGTTCGCCGCTTCCGTCGCAGTGCCACAGGGCCAGTTGAGCGAGCGAAGGTAGGATGTGATCGGTCCGGCAGCCATCGGGTATCTGCCGAGATCGGCCATGGCTTCCCCGATTAGCGCATCAGACCGCAGTCGTCGCGCCAAGACGTAGACGCGCTTCCACAGCCGAGTGTGCTCCGGCGTGCATAGGCGGTCCCCCTCCGCCAGCCTTACAAATGCGTCTTGCTGTGACGTTGAGAGTTCGCCCGCGGAAGCGGCCAGCATGAGGCTGCTCAGGATGCGGTTCTCCCGTGACAGCGCGACCTGTTCGTAGCTCGTCAAGGAATCCACCACGCACGTCTTTTCGGAGTTGAGTCGCAGCCCCTCCGAGTCCAGTGCGGTCGAAAGCGCATGCAGTGCGCGATCCACGTTGCCGCACGGTACAGCGACGAAGAAGTCGTCCACCCACCTCTTGTGTCTGGCGATGACCGGCTCGTGCGACAGCCTGTCGTCTACCGGGCGTAGCGCCGCTTCCGCTACTACCCAGAACAGATCGTCCCACGAGACAGGAAGCCCTGTTCTCGTCGCACCGTGCCTGTCGGGTATTGCATTGACCTCGCGGATCGCCCGCAACGTCGTCTCCACACCATCATCGTTGACATGGAGCGTCCGCAGAGCCTTCTCTATTCCCGGCGTCCGCAGTGTGCCGAAGTAGTCCTCTACGTCCGCAGAGACCACCGCCATGCCCTCGACGAGAGCATGGCGAATCCACAGCGGCACGACAGCCCACCATGACCCGTAGGCTGCCGGAGATTCCCGCGCATCCGCCTGGTACGCAACGAGCTGAAGCGCAACGCTCGTGCGGAAGTCAGGCACAACCTCCACGCGCGTACCACCCGTCGGCTTGGGCTTAGTGAACGTTTCCGCTTCTGTGGCACCGAAGTCGTTGTCGCGCCAGGCCGTGCTGTCGAACTCGGCGAACCCAAGCGGGTCGGAGAGGACGCCGCCAGCTTGGCGCTGACGACATGCCTCGACAGCGGCAGCAGCATCCGGGCCGCCCAGACCGTTGCTTTCGGCGCACGTGATCATTGCACGATTGTAGCAACCCGGTGCGACTGTGGTGCCAGTCGACATGGCAGGAGGTCGCGTGGTACCGGTTGCTGGGCTTGCGGCTACCCCCGGGGCCAGTGCATCAACTAGGGCCAGCGAACGCATATCGCCCATTCAGTGGATCACGCCCTTCAGCCGCGGGTCCAGAATGTCCCGCAGCGCATCGCCCACGAAGTTGAAGGCGAGCACCAGCACGAAGATGGCGAGGCCCGGCACCACGCTCAGGAGCGGCTGCTGGTCCAGCATCGGGAAGGCCTGCTGCAGCATGTTGCCCCAGGTCGGCGTCGGCGGCTGGATGCCGACGCCGATGAAGCCGAGCGCCGCCTCGGTGAGCACCGCGTAGCCCATGCTCAGGGTGCTCTGCACGATCACCGGCGCGACGCTGTTCGGCAGGATGTGCTTGAGGATGATGCGGATGTGGCCCATGCCGCCCGCCTCCGCGGCGGCCACGTAGTCGAGTTCGCGGATCATCAGGCCCTGGCTGCGGATGACGCGCGCCATCCACGGCACGTTGGCGATGCCGATGGCGAGGATCACCGTGCCGAGCGATCCGCCCATGGCGGCGGCGAGGCCGACCGCGATGAGGAGGCTGGGGAAGACCACCAGCGCGTCCATCAGGCGCATGATCACGTCGTCCACGAAGCCGCGGAAGTAGACGGAGGCGAGGCCGAGCGGCACGCCGATCAGGACGCCGAGGCCCACTGCCCCCAAGCTCACCATGAGCGCCACCTGGGCGCCGACGATGAGCCGCGCCAGCGTATCCCGCCCCATCTGATCGGAGCCCAGCCAATGCTCGGCGGAGATGCCGCTCAGCAGGTTGGCGAAGTCCATCTCCTCCGGGTCCACCGGCACCAGCCACGGCGCGAAGACCGCGGCGAACACCGTGAGCGCGATGACCACCACGCCGAACACGGCCTGCGGGATGCGCCGCAGCTTGCGCAGCGCCTCCACCGCCGGGTGATGGCTCCGCCAGCCCGCGCTCGGCAGGGCCACCTCACTCACCGTACTTGATCCGCGGATCGAGCCAGGCGTAGACCACGTCCGTGACCAGATTGGCCACCAGCACGGCCAGCGCCATCAGCAGCACCGCGCCCTGCACCGCCATGAAGTCGCGGGCGAAGATGGCCTGCACCATGTAGTTGCCCATGCCTGGGATGCCGAACAGCGTCTCGATGACCACCGCGCCGGCGAAGATGCGCCCGGTTTGCAGCCCGAACACCGTCACCACCGGCAGCAGGGCGTTGCGCAGCGCGTGGATCCAGATCACGGTGCGCTCGCGCATGCCCTTGGCGCGCGCCGTGCGCATGTAGTCCTGGGCCAGCACTTCCAGCATCGCCGAACGGCTCTGGCGCATGATGAGGGCGCAACTCGTCACGCCGAGGGCGAAGGCGGGCAGGATCATGTGCCGCAGCCCTTCGACGGGGTCCTCGAAGGGATCGACGTAGCCCTGGGTCGGCAGCCAGCCGAGGATCACGCCGAACAGCAGAATCGCCATGATGCCGAGCCAGAAGTTGGGGATGGCGACGCCGCCGATGGACAGCACCGTGGCCGCGTAGTCCACCGGCTTGCCGCGATACACCGCGGAGACGATGCCCGCCGGCACGCCGATCAGCACCGCCGTGATCCATGCGACGATGCCGAATTGCAGCGTGACGAGCGCCCGCGCGCCGAGCTCCTCCGCCACCGGCCGCTGGTTCTGCGTGGAGCGGCCGAGGTCCCCCGTCAGCGCCCGGCCGAGCCAGATGCCGTACTGCACGATGGCCGGCTCGTCCAAGTTGTACTCCGCCCGGATGAGGGCGATCTGCTCCTCGTCGAGCGACTCGCCGGGGCCGATGAGAGCCCGTACCGGGTCGCCGGGGATGGCGAGCATCAGCGCATAGACGAGGAACGTGATGATGCCGAGCACCGGCAGCATCTGCAGCAGGCGACGGACGATGTAGGGCCACATGGGGCAAGTGTAGTCGGTTGGCGCGGGCGACCTTGGCGACTCGCCAATCATGGCGCAATGGAAGTGACAATGTACGCAAACAAACTCGCATGATGTTGATAAATAGTCAGTTTTCTTTGGACCATTTGGAGACATCGTTGCGTCTCCCGACGCAATGATCGTCCGAATCGCCCCGCAACATGCCCGCATCGCTGATCGAGTTGGAACAATGGCTGTCGAGGCCGGAAGACGAACGCCCTAGTCCTGTCTCAGGCGACCGAGACTGTCGTGGTGGTCACCGTGCCCTCGCGCCCGGTGGGGGATGCCGATCCAATACAAGGCGCGTACTTGATGCGGCGTGGCGAAGAGCTGGTGCCCGTGCCGCCCGAGACCTTGCGCCAGATCTTCGACGAAGCGGAGCCCGACCACTCGGCGCGGATCTGCCCGATGGCCGAGCTGCAGTAGCACACAATCGGCGACTTGGGCGCCTTGTTCGCAATGCCTACCCCTAGAAGAAGATCAGCAGCGCCGAGCCTAGAACGATGCGGTAGATGGCGTACGGCGCCATGCCGATGCGTTGCAGCAGCGCCAGGAATCCCGAGATGCACAGATACGCGGTCGTGCCGGCCACCAGGAAGCCGAGGCCGAGGGCGAACCATGGCAGCGGCGGCTCGGCGTCCAGGCCCGTCAGCAGGGCGGCGCCGGCGATGGCGGGGATGGCGAGCAGGAACGCGAAGCGAGCGGCGCCGAAGCGCGACAGGCCGAGGGCCAGGGCCGCGGTGATGGTGATCCCGGAGCGCGACGTGCCGGGAATCAGGGCCAGCGCCTGGGCGCAGCCGATGAGGATCGCCTGCGGGTAGCTCGGCGTCTGCGGCGGTCCGGCGTCCGCGCCGCGGCGGCGATCGGCCCACCAGAGGGCGAGGCCGAAGGCGATGGTCGCCGAGGCGATGACGGTCGTCGACCGCAGATGCGTCTCCACCTGTTCCTTGAAGGCGAGGCCGGCGAGCACCAGCGGCACCGTCGCCGCGGCCAGCTTGAACAGCATCTCGGCGTTCTCGTCAACGCGACCGATAGACAAGCGCATCGCGCTGCCCGCCAAGGAACGCATGTCTCGGCGAAAGTAAGCGATCACTGCGGCGAGGGTGCCCAAGTGAACCGCCACGTCGAACGCGAGGCCTTGGTCGGGCCAATCCGTGAGCGCGCTCGGCAGGATCAGGTGGGCGGAGCTGGACACGGGCAGGAACTCGGTGACGCCCTGAATCAGCGCCAGCACGATGATCTGCACCAAGCCGATGTGTTCGCTCTCCACGGCGGGCAGTGTACGGGGAAGCGTGTATGGTTCGTGCGATGGAGGAAGCCCGCGAGATCCCGCTGTTTCCGCTCGGCACCGTGCTCTTCGGCGGCGGGCGGCTGCCGCTGCAGATCTTCGAGCCGCGCTATCTGGAACTCGTCGGACGCTGCATGAAGACCAGCACCGGCTTCGGCATAGTGCTGATCCGCGAGGGGCGCGAGGCGCACGAAGCCGGGCAGGCGCCGCCGGACCTGTTCGACATCGGCACGTACGCGCGCATCGTCGACTTCAACCAGCTCGCCAACGGCATGCTCGGCATCACCTGCGCTGGCGGCGAGAAGTTCCGCATCCAGCGCTCGTGGCAGGCGCCGGACCATCTGGTGATGGCGGCAGTGGACTTCCTTCCGGAAGAGGACGCGAGCGCCATCGGCGAGGACTTCAAGGGTCTAGTCGATACCCTGCGCGTGCTCGCCAAGCATCCGATGATCCAGCGGCTCGATCTGGAGATCGACTACGAAGATGCGCGCTCGGTCAGCTGGCGGCTGGCGGAACTGCTGCCGCTGGAGGCGGAAACCAAGCAGAGCCTGCTGCAGATGCAGACGCCGCGCGAGCGGCTGGTGGAGATCCGCCGCCTGATCGCCAAGCTGCGCGGCTAGCCGGCCGTGCGGGCCATTCTGGGCGGCACGTTCGACCCCATCCATCGCGGCCACCTGCACGCCGCGCGGGTCGGCCGGGAGACGCTCGACGGGGCAACGGTGACGCTGCTCCTCGCGGCACGGCCTTGGCACCGCCAGCAGCCGGCGGCCAGCATCGAGCACCGCTGGCGAATGCTGTGCCTAGCGGCAAGGGAAGCGCCGTGGCTCGAGCCATCCGCTCGGGAGATCGGCCGGCAAGGCCCTTCGTACACCGTGGAGGTGCTCGCCGAACTCGACGCGGACGAACCGCTGGTGTGGCTGATCGGGCGCGATGCGCTGAACGCGATCTCGTCCTGGCATCGCGTCGATGAACTGCCCCGGCTGTGCCATCTGCTGGTGTTCGACCGGCCAGGTGCCGAGCGCACCGCCGCCGGGGTGCCCCACGGCTTCCGCTGCGCGGCCAAGGCCGAGGAACTCGCCGAGAGCCCGGCCGGGAGCATCTACTTCGCGGCTGCGCCCATGCTCGACATCTCCGCGACGCAAGTGCGCCGCGCCGCGGCTGGCGACGGCGAGGTAGGCGCATTGCTTACCGCGCCGGTGTGGGCCTATATTAGGCACCATGGCCTGTATGGGTGCGAGCGCTGACGCGGAGCGAGCCGAGTCCTGCAAGGCGACGGTGCTGGTCGCGATCGAGGACCGCAAGGGCATCGATCCGGTGGCGCTCGACGTCACCGCGGTCACCGATGTCACGGACTACATGGTGATCGTCACCGGTTCGTCGAACCGGCATGTGCGGGCGATCGTGGCGAGCGTCTTGGAAGCCGCCAAGGAGGCGGGCCTTGAAGTCCTCGGCACCGAGGGTCGAGAGGGGGCAGACTGGGTGCTCATCGACCTTGCCGATGTGGTGGTCCACGTCATGCGACCTCAGACCCGCGAGTTCTACGATCTGGAGCGCTTCTGGGAGCCGTCCATGGAACAAGCGCCCGAGGCAGCGGAGCGGCCGGCGGCGCTGGGCGCGTTGGACGCCCGCCAAGGCATCTGATCCGCTGAACCTGCGCGGCGGTGAAGCTTCGCTTGATCACTGTAGGCAAGGCACCGGGATGGATCGACGAGGGCTTTTCCCACTACGCGAGCCGCTTGCCGCCGGGGACGGGCCTCGAACTGACGCTGGTGACGGCGCGGCGCGGCCAGAGCGACGAGGAGCGGCTGCTGGCGGCGGTGCGCGCCGAGGAGACGATGGTGATCTTCGATCGGCGGGGCGAGCCGGTCACCAGCGAGGTGCTGGCGCAGGCGCTCGCGAACTGGCGCATGGCGGGGCGCGACGTGGCGCTGCTGATCGGCGGCGCGACGGGCTTCGACGAGGAGGCCCGCCGCCGCGCCGGAACGGTGCTGTCCCTCTCTCCCATGACGTTCCCGCACCAGCTCGCGCGCGTGCTGGTGGCGGAGCAGATCTACCGCGCCGATGCGATCCTGGCCGGCCACCCCTACCATCGCCGGGGCGAGTGAAGGGCTAGTCGATGGCGCCGAACGGCAGCAACAAGGCGACGAACATCAAGAACCTCGAACGCGAGCGCAAGGCGTTCGTGTCGCGCGCCGTGGCGACGTTTGCCATCCTGGTCGGCGCCCTGCTGCTGCTGTTCGCGCGCATGGTTTGGCTGATGGTCTACCAGCACGACGAATACCGCACGCGCTCGGACGAGAACCGCATTCAGACCGTGCCCATCCTGCCGCCCCGGGGCCTCATCTACGACCGCGATGGCGACCTCTTGGCAGACAACCAGCCGGCGTTCTCCATCGTCGTGGTGACGGAACATGCCGGGGATGTCGATGCGACGCTCTCGGCGGTGGCGGCCTTGGTGGACATCACCGCGGCGCACCGTGCGGCGTTTCGCGAACGGCTCGCCAAGAAACGCAGACCGCTGCAGGAGATTCCTCTCAAGGTCCGCGTCGACCCCCGGGAGCGTGCCGTCATCGAGGTCAACCGCCACCGCCTGCCCGGCGTCGCCATCGCGCCGACGAGCCTGCGCGCCTATCGGCACGGGCCGCATATGGCGCACGCCGTGGGCTCCGTGCGGCGCATCGCCGAGGCGGATGTCGCAACCCTCGACGCGAGCCTCTACAGCGCTTCGGAGTTCATCGGCAAGCGCGGCGTGGAAGCGTTCTACGAGCGTTCGCTGCACGGCAGGCCCGGCTGGCGCAAGATCGAAGTGGATGCGCACGGCGTGGAACGCCGCGAGATCAGTCGCCGGCCGCCCGTGCCGGGGCAGAATCTCGTTCTGCATCTCGATGCCGGTCTGCAGTTCGAGGCGGTCGCGGCACTCGGCCAGCGGCGCGGCGCGGTGGTCGCCATCGATCCGAAGTCCGGCGGCATCCTGGCGCTGGTGAGCAACCCTTCCTACGATCCGAATCTGTTCGTGGCGGGCCTGGACGCCGCGCAGTTCGCCGAGCTCAGCGGCTCGCGCGACACGCCGCTGCTGAACCGCGCCACCCAGGGCCTGTACGCGCCCGGCTCCACCTTCAAGCCGGTGGTCGGCCTCGCGGCGCTGGCCCTCGGCTTGACGGACTGGGAGCGCACGTACCACGACCGCGGCGAGTTCCGCCTGCCCGGCCAGCGGCGCGTGTACCGTGACTGGAGCTGGCGGCCGGGCAATGCCGGCGGCCAGGGCGTCATCAACCTGCGCGCCGCGGTGTACCGCTCTTCCAATACCTACTTCTACGAACTCGGCTCCAGGATGGCCGTGGACGCGCTGCAAGAGTTCACCGCGCAGTTCGGCTACGGCCGGGTGCTCGCGCTCGACGTTGCCGACACTGATCCGGGCGTGCTGCCGGACAGCGAGTGGAAGCGGGGGATGCGCGGCGAGCCGTGGTACCGGGGCGATACCGTGAACCTCGCCATCGGCCAGGGCGATCTGCTGGCGACGCCGCTGCAACTGGCCACCATGGCCAGCATTCTCGCCAATCGCGGGCGCGTGGTGGCGCCGCGCATGCTGAAGTCGAGCGACGGCCGGCTGGCGGAGTTCGAGGGCGGCACGCTGGCGGCTGGGAACGGCGGCCATGTCGAGGGCCTGTCGGCGGCGGACTGGGAGGAGATGGCGGCGTCCATGGTCGACGTCGTCCACTTGGGCAACCAAGGCTATCGGCGCAACGGCATCGCTTGGTTCCACATTGGCCAGGACATCGAATACACCATGGCCGGCAAGTCCGGCACGGCGCAGGTGGTCGGCATTCCTCAAGGCGCGGAATACGACGATGAACTGCTCGACGAATACCACCGCAAGCACGCCTGGTTCATCGCCTTCGCGCCAGCGGAGGATCCCCAGATCGCGCTCGCCGTGCTGGTGGAGAACGGCGGCGGCGGCAGCTCGGTGGCGGGACCGGTGGCGCGCGCCGTGCTGGACGCCTATCTGCTGCCGAAGATGCAGGCCGCGCCGCCGGCCGCCGTCGCCGAAGCGCAGCCCGCTCGCGAGGTGGTGGACACATGAACGCTCCGGCCGGCACTCTGCGATAGGAAGACCGGGGCCGTGCCGGACTTCGACCGCACCATGCCTTGGGGCACGGCGCTCGCCAAGCGGCGGCTGTACAGCGTGCATCTGGACGCCGTGCTGCTGCTCGGCCTGCTGGCCATCATCGCCTATGGCCTGCTGATGCTGAACAGCGTGGCGGGCAGCGCGACGCTGCTCAATCAGCTGCTGCGCTTGGGAGCGGCGCTCGCGATCATGGTGGTGGTCGCGCAGCTGGACCCGCGCCTTTACCTGCGCTGGGCGCCGGCGCTCTACGTCGCCGGCATCCTGCTGCTCGCGGCGGTGGCCGTCGTCGGCACGGTCGCCAAGGGCTCGGAGCGCTGGCTGGACCTGCCGGGCCTGCCACGCTTCCAGCCCTCCGAGATCATGAAGATCGCGGTGCCGCTCGTCATCGCCTGGTATCTGCACGAACGGACGCTGCCGCCGCGCACGCGCCACGTGGTGATTGCGCTGGTACTGGTCGCCCTGCCCGCTGGGCTGATCGCCGCGCAGCCGGACCTCGGCACGGCCCTGATGGTGGCCGGCGGCGGCCTTGCGGTGGTGTTTCTCGCCGGCATCCAATGGCGCTGGATCGCCGCGGCCGGGGCGCTGGCGGCGGCGGCGATGCCGGTGGCGTGGTTCGCGCTGTACGACTACCAGCGCGGGCGCGTGCTGACTTTTCTGGATCCCGAGCGCGACCCGCTGGGGGCCGGCTGGAACATCGTCCAGTCGAAGACCGCCATCGGCTCCGGCGGCTTCCTCGGCAAGGGCATCGGCGACGGCACGCAGAGCCAGCTCGACTTCCTGCCGGAGAGCAGCACGGACTTCATCATCGCCGTCATCGCCGAAGAGCTGGGGCTGGTGGGCGTGACCGTGCTGCTGGCCCTTTACCTGGTGGTCATCACCCGCGCGCTCTACCTCGCCACGCGCGCCCCAACCACGTTCGGGCGCCTGGCCACCGGCAGCCTGACGCTGGTTTTCTTCGCCTACGTCTTTGTTAACATCGCGATGGTCTGCGGCATGCTGCCGGTGGTGGGAGTGCCGCTGCCGCTGGTGAGCTACGGCGGCACATCGGCAGTGACGCTGCTGATCGGCTTCGGCATCGTCATGTCGATCCACACGCATAGGGGCTGGTAGGGATGGTGGCCCGGCAGGACTTGGAAAGGGACTTCGAGTGAAGCGCAGCTTTCGCATCGGCTTCGGCGCCGCGCTAGTGGGCCTCGGCGCCGCGGCGGATTACGCCGAGCGGCCCGAGGTGCTGGCCTACCAGGAAGAGCTGGTTGCCGAACACGCTTTCGGCGCCGAGTGGCTGGCGCGCATCTTCGCCGAAGCCAAGCGCAGCGAGGCCATCCTGGAGGCGATGTCGCGGCCCGCCGAGCGGGTGCGGCCGTGGCACGAGTACCGCAAGATCTTCATCACCGAGCAGCGCATCAGTCGCGGCGCGGTCTTCTGGCGCGAGAATCGGGAAGCCATCAAGGCAGCGCAGGCGAAGTACGGCGTTCCCGGCGAGATCGTCGTCGCCATCATCGGCGTGGAGACGGCCTACGGCCGCGTGCTCGGCAGCCATCGGGTGATCGACGCGCTGATGACGCTCGGCTTCGACTTCCCGCGCCGCGCCGAGTTCTTCCGCGGCCAGCTCACCGAGTTCCTGCTGCTGGTGCGCGAGGAAGGCAAGGATCCGCTGGCGCTGAAGGGTTCCTACGCGGGGGCCATGGGCTACGGCCAGTTCATCCCATCGAGCTACCGGACATTCGCGGTGGACTTCGACGGCGACGGCGTGCGCGACATCTGGGACAACCGCACGGACGCCATCGGCAGCGTCGCCAACTACTTCGCCGAACACGGCTGGCGCGGCGGCGGGCCGGTGGCGGTGCAGGTGCAGCTCGGCGACGAGGCGAGGCATGGGGCGCTCGCCAATCAGGGCCTCGATCTGACCCTCCGGGTAGGCGATCTGGCCACCGAAGGCATTATCGGCCTCGACGGCCTCGGCGCGGAGGAGAAAGCGGCGCTGTTCCGCATGGAAACCGAAGCCGGCAACGAGTACTGGCTGGGATTGCACGATTTCCACGTCATCACCCGCTACAACCGCAGCAGCATGTACGCGCTCGCCGTACTGCAGCTCAGCGAAGAGCTGCGCCGCCGCATGGACGCCGAGGGCGCGTGACAGTCCGGCGCCGCTCTGGCACGGGCGGGGGCAAGCACCGCTGCCGGGGACTCGTGCCACTTGCTACCCTTGCGGGCCTGCTGTTCGCCGGCTGCGCGACGCCGCCGCCGGCGACGGAACCCGCGGCGGCGAAGCGGCCGGCGCGGGACTCGGCGCCGGTGTCGCCTCCGCCCGGCCTTGCGGACCTCCCGGATCCGGTCACCCGTGCGGATCCAAGGACCATGCGCGGCAACGTGCCGTACAGCGTCTTCGGCAAGCAGTACGCCGTTTTGGAGACGCCCGCAGGGTACGATGTCGAGGGGCTCGCGTCCTGGTACGGCGTGAAGTTCCATTCCAACGAGACCACCAGCGGCGAGGTCTACGACATGTACCAGCTCACCGCCGCGCACCGCAGCCTGCCCATTCCCACCTACGTGCGCGTCACCAATCTGGACAACGGCAAGGTCACCAAGGTGCGCGTCAACGACCGCGGGCCGTTCCACCCGGATCGCATCATCGACCTATCCTATGCAGCGGCCGTGAAGCTCGGCTTCGAGGACAAGGGCACGGCGCGGGTGCGCGTGCAGGCGCTCAGCTATTTCGTCCACACCGGCTCGCTGCCGAGCTTTGCCCAGGCAGCCGCCCTGCGCGAAGAGTTGACGACGCATACCGTGGCGGAGGCGGCCGTGGTGGGCTCGGGCGATGCCTACCGCGTGCGGATCGGGCCGCTCGCCTCGCGCTGGGATGCCGAGCGCCTGCAAGCGGTGCTGGCATTTCGCGAGTCGAGCGCCGAGATCGTCGAGAACTGACGCGAGGAGGAAGAGGACGAGATGGAGCTGCAGAGAAACTTCCCGGGACTGCGCGGCGGGCTGCTGCGCCTCCTGCTGACGGTGCTGGCACTGACCCCGCTGGCGGCCGCCGCGGCGCCGAGCATCATGCCGGGGCCGCCGCCGATCTCGTCGAAGTCCTACATCATGATCGACGCGGACACCGGCCATGTCCTTGCCGAGCGCAACAGCGACGAGCCGCTGCCGCCGGCCAGCCTCACCAAGATCATGACCAGCTACGTGGCCGCTGCCGAGATCGACGCCGGGCGCATCTCCCTCGACGACGACGTGCCGATCAGCGTCAAGGCTTGGAGTACCGGCGGCTCGAAGACGTTCGTCCTCGAGGGCACCATGGTGAAACTCATCGACCTGCTGCGCGGCATCGTCATCCAGTCCGGCAACGATGCCAGCGTCGCCGTGGCGGAGTACATCGCCGGCGACGAGGATGCCTTCGGCAACATGATGAACGTCCATGCCAAGGAGCTCGGCATGGCGTCGTCCCGGTTCGTCAACGCCACCGGCCTGCCGGACGATGGTCACTACGCCTCGGCCCGGGACCTCGCGGTGCTGAGCGCGGCGCTCATCTCCAAGTTCCCGGAGCACTACGCCATGTACGCGGAGAAATCCTTCAAGTACGGCACCATCGAGCAGCGCAACCGCAACCGCCTGCTCTGGCGCGACAAATCCGTGGATGGCGTGAAGACGGGGATGACCGATGCCGCGGGCCACTGCCTAGTGGCCTCCGCGCTGCGCGACGGGATGCGCGTCATCACCGCCACCATGGGTGCGGACAGCAACGAGGCGCGCTTCCAGGACGCGCAGAAGCTCATCGCCTACGGGTTCCGCTATTTCGAGAACCAGCTGCTCTACGACGCCGGCGAGGTGCTGGCGACGCCCGAGGTCTGGTACGGCGAGGCGGACGCGGTGGAGGTTGGCGTCGGCGAAGCGGTGCGGGTGACGCTGCCGCGCGGTCGCTACGACGACTTGCAGGCGGTGCTGGACCTGCCCGGCGACTTGAGCGCGCCCATCGAGCAGGGCGCCGAGCTCGGCACGGTGCGCGTGTCTCTGGACGACGACGTGCTGGTCGAGATTCCGCTAGTGGCGCAGGCGGGGGTGGCGGAATCCGGCATCTTCTCGCGCATGGGCGACGGCATCTATCTGTTCTTCCGCGACCTGCTCGGCGGCGGCCCGGAACCGCAAGGCGCTGCGTCCGATGGCGAGGAATAGCCGCGCAAGGCGATGCCTCGGCTGATCGTCCGCGACTGGGGCACGGATACCGTCTACGAGGATGTGTTCCGCGCCATGCGGACGTGTACCGACGCCCGCACCGCGGATACCGAAGACGAGCTCTGGCTTACCGAACATCGCCCCGTCTTCACCCAAGGCCAGGCCGGCAAGGCGCGCTACCTCCTCGACCCCGGCGACATCCCCGTGGTGCAGAGCGACCGCGGCGGCCAGATCACCTACCACGGCCCTGGGCAGATCGTCGCCTACCTGCTCTTCGACTTAAGGCGCCTAGGACTGACCGTGCGCGGCTTGGTGACCGGCATCGAGGAGTCCATCGTCGCCGTCCTCGCCAGCTACGGCATCAGCGCTGCGCCGCGCCCCGACGCCCCCGGCGTCTACGTCGGCAACGACAAGATCGCCGCCCTGGGCCTGCGCGTCCGGCGCGGCTGCAGCTACCACGGCCTAGCGCTCAACGTGGACATGGACCTCGCCCCGTATGCCGGAATCATCGCCTGCGGATTGGAAGGCACGGGGGTGACGACGATGGGCCGCCTGTGCTCTTGCACCGTGGCGGAAGTGACACCGAAGCTGGTGGCCGAACTGGCGCAGCGCTACGGCTTCGAGCAGGTGGAACATCGGTGCCCGGACTCGGCACGGGCCGAGGCATGAGCACTCGTTGATGCCGCGTTACTCAGACGCTTGCGACCAGACGCGGCCTGACACGGTGTCCGACAAGGAGGCAGGCACCCGTCGCATCGCATTTGGGATCGCAGGTGCTGCCTTCGCGCTTGGAGTCACGCTGCCTCTTCTCGCAATCCTGGATGGCTGGTTTCCGCCCATGGTGGCTGTTGGCGGGCTGATACCGGGCGCCGCGTTTGTGGCCGTGAGCATCTGGGCGGCCCGCGTCGCGTTCACCGCCGCCGACGAGACCGCGCCCGGAAAGCTGAAACGCGTCGTCGGCGCTGGGGCAGGGGCCTTTTCGGCGCCGTTGTACTACTTCGTGCTACACGAGCTTCAACACCCACTCGATGCCGGGGCCGACCTCGGGCGTGCGTTTGTAGCGCTCCTAGCACCGTTCGTTCTGCTTCTGAACATGAAGGTGGGGGCGATGGCGGCCCATCGGGTCGGCCAACCTGTCACAGTGGGCCGGACGCCCGAGTGGCTAAAACGGGCGGCGCTTGCAATCGGACTCGGTGCCGTGCTGGTCGCTCTTCTGGTCCTTTGGCGAGCAGGGGGAGACGGGACGCCGAATCCTGAGGTCGCATCCTGGGAGTTCATTCATCACGGACTTGTGCCGGCCATTCCGATTCTCGCAGTCGGTGTCTGCACGATGGCGTTTCCGCGTCGGCTCATCTGGATGTCTGGAGCTCTGGTTGGGGTAATCCCCGCGCTGGCGTGCTCGGCCATCTTCGTCGATCCCGATCCGGGCGACCGCGGGCAGACGCTGCTGACCTTGGTCGCGTATACGCTGCCGCTGACGTTGCCGATCACGGTAGGTTGCGGAATCCTAGCGGCGGACAGTGCCCGTCGGCGCGTTCAGCAGGCCGTGCCGCGACGTTCCGTGCGCCGATGACGAATGCAGGGGATGCCGTGGCGCGGACGAAGCGGGCGGTAGACGCAGACGCGGCGGCCCGGGCGGCGGCGCTGCCGGGCGGCGCTGGACTGTCGACGGGCGAACCCGTGATCTGGGTGCGCTGGGCGCGGCTCAGCGGCTGGTTCGACGACTGCTGGAAGGAACGCCTCCGGCAAGCAGCGTGATCGCGAAATCTGCCTGGCTGCCAGAGACTGTCAGACACGCGGTTTGCCGCTGCGGAATGCACATCGTCCGCAAACTGTTGTATGGTCGCTCGCCATCTACGCAACGGATGACTCACCCATGGCCCATGACCTGCTGATCTCCGGCGGCACCGTCGTCGACGGTTCCGGCGCCGAACCCCGGTGCGCCGATGTCGCCATCGACGATGGCCGCATCAGCCGCATCGGCGATCTTGGCGACGCCCAAGCCGCCAAGACCATCGACGCCACGGACCGCCTCGTCACCCCCGGCTTCGTCGATCTGCACACGCACCTCGACGCGCAGATCGGCTGGGACCCGGAGATGCGGCCGAGTTCCTACCACGGGGTCACCACCGCGCTGATCGGCAACTGCGGCGTAACCTTCGCGCCGTGCGGGAAGGACAACCGCCGCTATCTGGCGGAGCTCATGGAGGCCGTGGAAGACATCGCCGCCGACGCCATCATGGACGGCCTGCCGTGGAACTGGACCACCTTCGGCGAGTACCTCGACTGCGTGCAGTCCCTGCGGCCCACGCTGAACGTCGTCGGCATGTGCGGCCACTCCGCCATCCGCTTCGAGGCGATGGGCGACAAGAGCTGCGACGAAGGCGTGCAGGCGGATGATCGCGAACTCAAGCGCATCGTCGAACAGGTCAAGGAGTCCGTGGAAGGCGGCGCGGCCGGCTTCTCGACCTCCCGCTTCCTCGGCCACCGCGTGCCCGACGGCCGGCTCACCCCCGGCACTTGGGCGGACCCCCGCGAGACCCGCGCCATCCAGGAAGCGGTCGTCGAAGCGGGCGGACGCGGCGGCATGTTCCAAGTGGCCCCGGACATGCGCACCCGCTACCAGATCGAACGCGACATGTTCGAGACCGGTGCCGAGATCGGCTGCCAGGTGCTGTTCTCCGGCGGGGCCGGCGGCGACGGCGACGGCGGCGTCTCGCGCTGGGCCGAGTTCCTCGAGCGCAACAACGAGAACGGTCGGCGCATCACCTCCATCTGCCACACGCGCCCGTCCGGCTCGTTCTTCGGCCTCGCCCAGCAGGCCTTCCTGCGCACCCCGGCGTGGCGCGAGCTGATGAAGCTGCCGAGCATCGAAGATCGCGTCGCCGCCCTCAAGGATCCGGCCACCCGCGAGAAACTGGTCACCGAGGCCAAGGAAGCCGGCGGCTTCGGCCAAGTGGCGCGCATCCTGCACCCGATGGGCACCGGCGAGTTCCCGGACTTCGACCTGGAGAACACCAAGAACCTGCAGAAGCTGGCGGATGATGCCGGCAAGGACCCGGTGGACGTCTACGTCGAGCGCCTGATCGCCTCCGAGGGCAAGGAGCTGTGGAACCTGTGGGCCTTCGGCGGCACGCTGAAGAACCAGTGGAGCTACATGCGCCTGCCGCACGTCGTGCCCATGCTCGGCGATGCCGGCGCCCATGTCGGCCAGTTCACCGACGCGGATTCGCCCACCTTCCTGCTCGGCGAACTGACCCGCGACCGCGGCGTCTACACGCTGGAGGAAGCGGTGCATCGCATCTCCGGCAAGTCCGCCGAGGTGCTCGGCCTCAAGGAACGCGGCCAACTGCGCGAAGGCTGGCACGCCGACGTGAACGTCATCGATTACGAGAACCTCACCTCCTGCCACCCGGAGTACGTCCGCGACTTCCCGCACAACGGTGGCCGCCTGGTGGTCAAGAGCCGCGGCTACGACGCGACGCTGGTCGCCGGCAAGGTGGTCATCGAGAACGGCCAATACACGGGCGACCGCCCGGGCGAGGTGATCCGCGAGTTCGCACGGGGCTAGCGACTGTTCCCGCCTTCCAAGGCTCCTTGGGAGGCGGGAATCCCCATCGGGCGGCGCAGTCCGGCTACGACATCCGTGCGTCTGAATACGGGATGCGGGTTACCCGCGGCCACATCCCGCGTCATCCCCATCGTTTCTCATCTGCACGCCAGCCCTGATCCCGTAGAGCTTCTTCCCGCCGAAGGACACCGACGCTTGGACGAAGCACTGCTTCCTCGCATCCAGGTACTCCTGCACGGTCGACACCGGCAATCCTGCGGCCCGTGCGATCCCGCCGACCGTCCGCCAACTCGCCGCCTCGCCACGGAACGCCAATGCCACCCTCTTTCCCACGCTGTCATCCAGCGTCATGGCCTCGGGTTCGCTACCGGATGGCCTCGCACCGAAGCATCTCGTCGCCCATTTCCTCAAGCGCATCCTTGGACCTCACGCTAGTTGCCACGGTGACCAATCATCCATCGACCACGAGCAGAGCTGCAAGCCTGAGCCGCTCCCTGAGTTCTCTCTACGCGTGCGTGCGCGCAGCGTGGGGGCAGTACCTCACTCCGATTTCTTCAGAGAACCACATGCGGGTTCGAGAGTTGGTCGAAGAGCTGCAGGTGGTAGTTGGTCCGCCTGCCCTCGAAGTGGCGTCGGTTACGAGCTAGTCGAAGTACGTCGCCGTGATCGCCTCGTGCAGGTCGCGCAGGCGGATCTGGCAGCGGTCGATGAACGCATGCAGTTCCGTTCGGGCTTCTGGGTCGCCGAGCGCTCGCACGTCAGTCGCGTGCAGCGCGGTGATCGCCCTCGTGCAGGCCTCCGCTGCCCGTTCGTTGCGCGGCAGTTCCTTGAGCGATCGTGCGGCGCCGTTCAGGCAGCGCAGGTACGAGCGGGGGCAGGCGCGGGTCCTTGAAGAGGAACTCCAGCACCAGCGCCGGTTCCACCGGCTCGCGTACCGAGGCGTGGTAGGCCTGCATGGCGTAGAAGGAGCGCAGGACGCTGCGCCATTGGATGTCCTGGAAGGGTTCCAGCGCGTGGTCGCCGGCGATGAGGTCCGCGGAGCGCACGTCGATGATGCGCGTGGTCATGTCGGCGCGCTCGATGTAGTTGCCGATGCGCAGGATGTCCCAGTGGGTGTCGTGCAGCATGTTCTGGGAGAGGAAGCCCTCGAGCTGCTGGGCGCGGCGGCTGATGCCGTCCAGGGCCTGGGCGCGGTTGCGGCGCGACTGGCCGGGGGGGAGCGCCGAGCGGGTGAACAGGGCGAGGTCGTTGACGTACTCGAAGGTGATGCGCGGCATCGTCCGCGCACGGTGCGGCGTTCTCGCGCACCCCGGCGATGGAGTTCAGGATCGAGCCGGAATTGCAACAGATCGCTGCCGCAGACGTGGCACCAGATGCCCTGCCGGGGCAGCACCCCGGCGCACCTTGAACGGTATTCGCGCGGGCGATCCCGCCGAGAGTCCTCCAGTTCGCGCCCTCACTTCCACCGCTTTCGCACTCGCTCCGTCCCATTGCTGATTGGCACCTTTGCGGCGGAAATCATGCACCTAGCTGCAGTTTCGCCGCCTTGACTTCCCGCCGCGTTCCCGCCTAGCATCCGTCCCCGACAGAACGACGTAGGCGTCCCGCTCGCTCCGAGCCGGGTTGCCTGCCGAATGCAACAGCCGACCCGGCACCGGGAGTAGCTACCCGAGGCCCAGGCGAATAGGCGGGAGTTCCGTACTTGCCTACGTGTTCTGTCAACGGCCCGGCACCCGTGCCGGGAAACGACGGAGCGGGCAGGTGGAATCCAGATGCAGATGTCGGCCGGAACCATCGCGCTGATCGTGCGCATCTTCGGCGGGCTCGCGGCCTCCACCTTGTTCACCGGGGGCGTGGCTGACCCCGTCGACGCCGAAGGAGCGAGAGCGGCGACGGTGGCCAAGGCGGCGGCATGAAGGCAGGTGGGTTGGTGCTTGCAGCCGTAGTAGCGACTTGCGCCCCTGCATCTGGCGCGGAGGACCAAAACGCACGCCACGAAGTCGCCGGGCAGCATGGGGCTTGGACGGCCTACCGCGTCGTCGACACTTTTGAGGATTCCGTTGTCCAGTGGTACGCCATGCACCCCCACGGCGAAGACGGCAGCGTCCGCTTCGAGTGCTCCCGCGGGGCCGCGCCGAAATTCACGGCCTATGCCGACAACATGTTCATCGACGCCCTCGGGCAGAGGTTCAACCGAAAACCCATCCGAGTGCGCGTGAGGGTGGACGGCAATGCCGTCATAGACTCCAAGGGCAGGTATCCCAACGACATCGCGGTCGAGCTAGAGGCCTACTTGGAGATTCTCCGCCAGTTTTTGCGCGGAAGCGAAGCGCGGATCAGGACCGAGCACGACGACGAGCAGCACACCTTCGTATTGGCTCTGGACGGGTTCCTGGACGCTGCGCAATGGGTGGCGGACGAATGCCAGGGCGCCCGGCAATGAGCTAGGCGACGCGCTTGCCAGACGCCGAATGCTGCTTCCAGGTCAAAACAGCTCTTCCGCCAAGAGCGCTTGACGTAGTCCTCCAGCGCCTTGATCGGGACCCGGCGTTGCGGCTTGCGACTCCTGCGTGGCCTTGATGGAGGTTGCGGATGTCGTGGTGCAAAGGTACAAATGCTCGACCGGAGAACCTGCCCCTAACACCAGACGCGAAACCCTACGGTCGCAGCCTGTAGGACACCTCCAAGCCGATAACGCGCGGCTCCGAGACCTGGGCGGTGCGGCGGTAGCCCTGGCTGCCGCCGTGGCGGAGTATCTGGCGGATGCCGATCTTGTCGAAAACGTTGTGGACGAAGCCGGTCATCTTCCAGCGGGACGACGGGCTGGTCCAAGTGGCCCGCAGGTCGATTCGGTCGTAGGCGGGGGCCTTGTCGAGTTCCGACTCGTAGGCGGCGAAGTACACGTCCGAGATGTAGGCCCAGGTGCCGATGACGTCCACCGCGCCGCCCTGGGGCATCTGGAAGCGATAGCTGGCGAAGGCGCTCGCTTTGTTCTCCGGCACCTGCAGGAGCTGGTTGCCGCGGATGTCCCGGGCCCGGTCGGCGTTGTTGGCGAGCGTGTACAGCACTTGCGGCACAGTCGGGTCGGCGCCATCGATGATGACGAACGACTCCGTGTATTCCGATTGGGTGATGCTCATGTTGCCGCCGATGGTGAGGGCGGGCGTCGGCAGCCACAGCACTTCCACTTCGAAGCCGCGCACTTCCGCGCCGGGCGCCGCCTCGACGGAGGTGGTGGAGGCGACGCCGATGGCGCATACGCTGTCGAGGCTGTCGAGCCCTAGCTGCGGCGGGCAGGCCTCCTCGGTGCGGGTGTGGATCGATTGGTAGTCGTAGAGGTAGACCGAGCCGTTGAGCTGCAGCGTGCGATCGAGCAGCTGCCCCTTGTAGCCCAGTTCGTAGGCGATGAGTTCCTCCGGCTCGTAGGTGGGCGTCTGGCTGAAGAAGGTGAGGTTGAAGCCGCCTGATCGGTAGCCCGTGGTAGCGTTGGCATAGAGCTTGGAGTTGTCGCCTAAGTTGTAGTCGAGGTTCAGCCGGAACGTGGTCTTCTCGTCGCGTCGTGCCAGATGGCGATGGGCGCCGAAGGAGATCGGGCTGCCGCCGAGCCAGAGCGGTACCAGGCCGGTAGGCTGCAAAGTCACGGGATCGAGCGCGCCGCGCAGCACGTTGGCGATGCCGAGCGGGATGCCGAGGGCGTTGAGCACGCCCATCGTCTCCGCGTACTGGGCGTAGCTCTCGCTGCCGAGCACGTCGTCGTAGGCGTAGCGCACGCCGGCGGTGAACGACAGGTTCTCGGTCACATCCCACACGCCCTGGGTGTAGATGGCGAACGCTTCGCGCTCGGTCTTGTTGTTGCCGTGCAGGTCGCTGCCGAGGGTCTCGATGCCGTGGGCCACGGAACCCAAGGTGTCGTCGCCGAGCCAGATGCCGACCGCGCCGGTGAAGACGCCTTCCTCGTAGCCCGCGTCCCGGGCGATATCCCGTGCGGTGAACGAGTTGAGCGGTTCCGGCAGGCCGGCCAGGTACATCAGCGGCGGATCGCCCGGCACCGCGCCGGGGGCTGCGGCGGCGAGGATGCCGTCCATGCCCCAGGCGGGGTCCGCGAACTGCGGCGATCCGGTGGAGGTGTAGAAGTCGTAGCGCTGGTCGATGGTGGCCTCGTAGAAGAAGACGCCGGACGTGAAGCTCAGCTGCGGGGTCATGTCCCAGAACAGCTGCAGCTCGTGGGAGACGTACTCGGCCTCGTGGTTGACGTAGAACTGGCGGTCGTCGGTGAGGCTCGCCGTGGAGTCGTCGTCGGTGATGCGGTGGTAGATCAGGTCGTTGTAGCCGAAGATGTACTTGAACGTGGTGGTGTCGTTCAAAGCCCACTCCAGCTCGAGCTGGTTGCCCTGCTGGTCGAAGATCTCGGCGTTCAGGCCGTTGGTGTAGGCGCACAGATCCTCGCCCTTGATGTTCTCGCGGTCCAGGAACACGCAGTCCGAGGGATCCGCCGTCACGTCGCGGCCGTGGTTCGGATGCCCGGAGCCGCCCGCGGGATCGATGCCCGGCCGGATGCGCTGCGCGAGGATTTCGGCGCCCGTGGTCGGATTGCGAAAGCTCAGCACCTGCATCCGGGGATCGAGGAAGGCGGAGTCCAGCGGATTGGCCACCGCCGGATCCACGGCACGGATGCCGTTCGCCTGCACCGAGTAGTTCCGCAGGCCGTCGCCGCCGGGGATGATGTTGTTCTCGCCGACGAGGACGATCAGCCCGCCGCCGTCCGCGCCGCCGAAGACGCGATCCACCTCGGCCTTGTTGCTGCGCAGGCGCAGCGTGATGTCGTCGCCGATGCGCCAGCGGAACTGCACCGCGACGTTGGTCTCGTCGCCGCTGTCGAGGTCGGGACCGATGGCCTTCTCCTCCACCCAGCCATCGTGCTGGCGGGACGACACCGTGAGCCGGGCCGCCAGCACGTCTTCGGCGAGCGGCCCGGAGATGGCGCCGTACAGGTCGCGGGTGCCGTAGGTGCCGAGCACCGCCCTGCCGAGCAGTTCGACTTCGTCCGTGGGCTGCGCGTAGATGAAGTTCATCGCGCCGCCGACGGCGTTGCGCCCGTACAGCGTGCCCTGCGGCCCGCGCAGCACCTCGATGCGGTCGATGTCCCAGAAGGAGCCGATCGTGGCGGTGTAGAGGTCTTCGGAGTACACGCCGTTCATGTAGGTGGCGATACCGGGATCCCCGCCCAGATTGCGGAAGTTGCGCCCGACGCCGCGCACGGCGGCGTCGTAGGGCTGGATGGTGGTCGCGGGAACGACGTTCTGCAGATCCGACTGATTGCGGATGCCGAAGTCGTCGAGCATCTCCTCGGTGAGCGCGGTGATCGAGATCGAGGTGTCCTGGATCGACGCTTCCCTGCGCTCGGCGGTGACGGTGATCTCTTCGATCTGGCGGCTCTCCGCCGCGTTCAGCGGCAGCGTCGGGGCAAGCATGGCGAGGACGGCGAAAAGCGTGGAGCGGCTGGCGAACAAGGCGCGATGCGACATTTCCCTAACCTCCGCGGCCTGGCCGGAGCGGGCCGTTGATCGTGACGAAGCGATGCTGCAGGTGCGGTGGGTAATGTGACACATTCCGAGCCGCCGTTGCGGCTCTTGGCGTCAGTCGAAATACGTCGCCATGATCGTATCGTGCAGGTCGCGCAGGCGGATCTGGCAGCGGTCGATGAACGCATGCAGTTCCGTGCGGGCTTCTGGGTCGCCGAGCGCTCGCACGTCAGTCGCCTGCAGCGCGGCGATCGCCCTCGTGCAGGTCTCCGCTGCCCGTTCGTTGCGCGGCAGTTCCTGGAGCGAGCGCGCCGCGCCGTTCAGGCAGCGCAGGTACGAGCGCGGCAGGCGCGGGTCCTTGAACAGGAACTCCAGCACCAAAGCCGGCTCGACGGGCTCGCGCACGGAGGCGTGGTAGGCCTGCATGGCGTAGAAGGAGCGCAGGACGCTGCGCCATTGGATGTCCTGGAAGGGTTCCAGCGCGTGGTCGCCGGCGATGAGGTCCGCGGAGCGCACGTCGATGATGCGCGTGGTCATGTCGGCGCGTTCGAGGTAGTTGCCGATGCGCAGGATGTCCCAATGGGCGTCGTGCAGCATGTTCTGGGAGAGGAAGCCCTCGAGCTGCTGGGCGCGGCGGCTGATGCCGTCCAGGGCCTGGGCGCGGTTGCGGCGCGACTGGCCGGGGGTGAGGGCGGAGCGGGCGAATAGGGCGAGATCGTTGACGTACTCGAAGGTGATGCGCGGCATCGTCCCGCGCACGGTGCGGGCGTTTTCGCGCACGCCGGCGATGGAGTTCAGGATCGAGCCGGGATTGCGCAGGTCGGTGCCGAGGAAGCGGCAGACGTTGTGCTCGCTGGCATCGGCGCCCGGGCCGTAGAGTTCGTCGAACAGCGCGCCGGAGCCGGTGATGTCGATCAGCGGTCGCCAGCCGAGAGGCATGCGCACCGGCAGGTCCATCAGCAGGTTGCCGTTGACGTTGATGAGCCGCGCGGTGGCATCCGTGCGTTCCAGATAGCGGCCGATCCAGTAGACCTGTTCGGCCACCCGCGAGAGGACGCTGGAACTCATTGGCCTTCGATCACCCAGGTGTCCTTGCTGCCGCCGCCCTGGGACGAGTTCACCACCGTCGAGCCCTTGCGCAGCGCGACGCGCGTCAGGCCCCCGGTGGTCACGTAGATGTCCTTGCCGGAAAGGACGAACGGGCGCAGATCGAGGTGGCGCGGCTCGGCGCTGCTGCCGGTGAGCGTCGGCGCGGTGGACAGCTTCAGCATGGGCTGCGCGATGTAGTTGCGCGGCTGCGCCCGGATCGCGCGCACGAAGGCGTCGCGCTCCTTGCGCGTGGAGTGCGGGCCGATAAGCATCCCGTAGCCGCCGGACTCATTGGCGGGCTTCACCACCAAGTCCGGTAAGTTGTCCAGCACATAGTCGCGCGCTTCCTTCTCCACGCAGCGATAGGACGGCACGTTGCGGAGGATCGGTTCCTCGCCCAGGTAGTAGCGGATCATGTCCGGCACGTAGGTGTAGATCACCTTGTCGTCCGCCACGCCGCAGCCGGGGGCGTTGGCGAGCGCCACGTTGCCCGCCTGCCAGGCGCGCATCAGGCGCGGCACGCCGAGCACGGAATCCTCCCGGAATACCTCGGGGTCGAGGAACAGGTCGTCGATGCGGCGGTAGATCACGTCCACGCGGACCAGCCCCTCGATGGTCTTCATGTACACGCAGTCGTCGTCCGCCACCGTGAGATCGGAGCCTTCCACCAAGTCGGCGGCCATCTCCTGTGCGAGGTAGGCGTGCTCGAAGTACGCCGAGTTGTGGATGCCGGGCGTCAGCACGACGATGCGCGGCGTGCGCGTCCCGCTCGGCGCAAGCGAGCGCAGGCAGGCCGCGAGCCGCGCCGGATAGTCGTCCACCGGGTGGATGCCGTAGTGCTCGAAGAGTTCGGGGAAGACGCGCTTCATTACGGCGCGGTTCTCCAGCATGTAGGAGACGCCGCTCGGCACCCGCAGGTTGTCTTCGAGCACATACAGCGTGCCATCGTCGTCGCGCACCAGATCGCTGCCGCAGACGTGGCACCAGATGCCCTGCGGGGGCGTGACGCCGGCGCACCTCGAGCGGTATTCGCGCGAGCGCAGCACGTAGTCTTCCGGCACCACGCCGTCGCGCAGCGCCCGGCGGTGGCGGTAGACGTCGTCGATGAAGGCGTTGAGCGCTTTGACGCGCTGTTTGAGGCCGCGGGCGATCTCGTCCCATTCGTCCTTCAGGATCAGCCGCGGCACGATGTCGAAGGGCCACTCGCGGTCCACGTTCGCCTGGCCGTCGTAGACCGTGAAGGTGATGCCCATGGAGCGGATCGCCAGTTCCGCCGCCGTTCGGCGTTCCCGCAGCTCCTCGGCAGAGAACCGCGCCAGGGCGTCGAGCAGCGGCGCGGTGCCCGGCCGCGCGCCGCCGTCCTGCGTGACCAGCTCGTCTCAGAAGGGGGATGCCTCGTACTGCTGCCAGTCGATGCTCATGGTGCCGCAGCGCCGGCGGGGCTGGCGATGCCGGCGATGCCGGCGATGAAGGCGTGGACGAAACGCAGCTTTCCCACCACCGGCGGCGACAGCGCGAACGGATAGGCGTCGCCGAGGCCCATGCTGCGGTTCAGGTCGTTCATGACCGGCGCGAGCTTACGCCAATCGGCAACCATGGCCTCGAAGGCGGTGTCGGATGCTGGCCGGCAGGGCGCTCTGGGTGCCTCGACCGGTGCGCCGCGCACCGCAAGCTCCGCATCGGCTGCGGTCTCCAGCGTGTCGAACATGTGCAGGTAATGGGCCCAGCATTCGGCGAAGTCTTCCAGCGGATGGGATGCCGCATACGGCCCCACATGGCTCTCCTGCCAGCCGGCGGCAGGGCCATTCCGGTAGTAGGCGTCGAGCGCTTCCGCATACGGGCGCCGCTCGTCGCCGAATACCGCGCGGAAGGGTTCGAGGTGCTCGGCCGGCGCCTGCTCCCGCCAGCGATGCCAGTAGTAGTGCCCGGACTCGTGGCGGAAGTGGCCGAGCAGCGTCCGGTAGCGCTCGTTCATGGCCAGCCTCATGCGCTCGCGAAGGTGCGGCTCGGCCTCCAGAAGGTTGATGGTGATGCGGCCTTCGAGGTGGCCGGTCGCGACCGCATCGTCCGACGCGGGGTCCAAGTCGACGCCGTCCAGACGCGCATCGGCAAGGATGCGGAACGACAGGCCGTGCTCCTCGACCGGCAAGCCCAGAGCGTAGAGGGAGTAGAGCAGCCGCCGCTTGGCCTGCTCCACCTTGTAGTAGAGCTGCACGCGGCGCTGGTCCGACAGGTCGGGGATCACCTCGTTGAGCGAACAGGATGCGCAGAACGCGCCATCGCCCGCCAGCCAATTGCAGGTGGCAGGCTCCGCGTAGCTGGCGCACAGTCGCTCGCCGGGCCGCACCGGGCGCAGCTCCAGCTTGCGCGGATCGAAGCACAGTCCTGCCCCGCAGTTCAGGCAGCGGTCGTTCTCGAAATAGATCCGATTGCCGCAGTCGCAGCGAAAACCCCGCATCGATGCGTGCGGGGCGTCGCCTCAGCCGCCGTTTTCTATGGCGGCCAGCACCTTCGGCGGCGACAGCGGCAGGTCCGTCATGCGCACGCCGATGGCGTGGCTCACGGCATTGCCCACCGCGGCGAGCGGCGCGACGATCGGCGTCTCGCCCACCCCGCGCACGCCGTAGGGATGGTTGACGTTCGGCACTTCGACGATCTCGGTCTCGATCATCGGCAGGTCCGAGGCGACCGGCACGCGGTAATCCAAGAAGCCCGGATTCTCCAGCACGCCGGCGTCGTCGTAGATGTATTCCTCGTTCAGCGCCCAGCCGATGCCCTGCACGGCGCCGCCCTGCATCTGGCCTTCCACGTAGTCCGGATGCACGGCGCGGCCGGCGTCCTGAATGGCAGTGAAGCCGAGCACGGTGGCGCGACCGGTCTCGCGATCCACATGCACGTCCGTCATGTTGACCGAGAAGGACGGCCCCGGCCCTTGGGCGTTGAGCGAAGCGCGCCCGGAGATCGGCCCGCCGGTGCGAGCGGCGTTGCGCGCCAGCTCCTTAAGCGTCAGCGGCTCGGCCTCGACGTTGACGCCGGGCATGGGCCGCGCCTCGCCTTCCGCCCACTCCACCTGGTCCGCTTCGATGCCCCAAGTCAGAGCGGCGCGGGTCTTGAGCTGGCCGATCACGTCCTCGCACGCCTGGATCACCGCCAGGCCGGTGGCGAAGGTCGTGCGGCTGCCGCCGGTAGTGGCGCAGTAGCCCGTGCTGTCGGTGTCGGCGACGCGGATGCGGATGCGGTCGTACGGTAAGCCCAGCGTTTCCGCCGCCATCAGCGCCATGGACGCCCGGCTGCCGCCGATGTCGGGACTGCCTTCGACGATCTTCACCATGCCGGTATCGGCGACGTGGACCTCGGCGCTCGACTGGTTGCCGCCGTTGAACCAGAAGCCGACGGCGACGCCGCGCCCTTCGTCCTCGCCGAGCGGCCGGTTGTAGTTCGGATGCGCCTTGGCGGACTCCAAGCAGTCGCGCAGGCCGATCTTGCCGAAGGTCGGGCCGTAGGCCGCGTGGGTGCCCTCCTGGGCGGCGTTCTTGAGGCGCAAGTCGATGGGATCCATGCCGAGCTTGTCCGCCAGTTCGTCCAAGACGCACTCGCCGGCGAACATGGATTGCGGCGCCCCCGGTGCCCGGTAGGCGGCGACGCGGGGCCGATTCACCACCACCTCGTAGCCCTCGATCAGCACGTCCTGCACGTCGTACGGCGCGAAGATGCACATCGAGCCGGCGCCCAGCGGGCTGCCCGGATAGGCGCCCGATTCGTAGATCAGCTTCGCCTGCATGGCGACGATGCTGCCGTCGCGCTTGGCGCCGATCTTCACGGTGTTGACGGTGCCGGAAGCCGGCCCGGTAGCGCGGAACACATCCTCGCGGCTCATCACCATCTTCACCGGGCGCCCGGTCTTCTCGGAGAGCTTCACGGCCAGCGGTTCCAGATAGATGGTGGTCTTGCCGCCGAAGCCGCCGCCGATCTCGGCGGCGATGACGCGGATGTCGCCCTCGTCCATGCCGAGCGCCATGGCCGTCATGCTGCGCACGCCGAAGTGGCCCTGGGTGGAACACCAGACCGTCGCCTGGCCGTCCTCGTTGAAGCTGCCGACGCAGGCGTGCGGCTCGATATAGCCCTGATGCACCATGGGCGTGACGAACGTGCGCTCGACGATCTCGTCCGCTGCGGCGAACGCAGCCTCGGCGTCGCCCTTGGAGATCACCTGCTTCTTCACCAGGTTGGAGGGCTTCGTCGGCGTCTCGGCCAAGCCTTCGGTGAACAGATCCTCGTGCAGCACCGGCGCGTCCTCGCGCATCGCCGCCAGCGCGTCGGTAACCGCGTCGAGCACCTCGTAGTCCACCTGCACGGCGCTCGCCGCGGCCTCGGCCGCCTGCGCCGAGGTTGCGGCCACCGCGGCGACGGCATGGCCGTGGTAGAGCACCTTGTCGCTGGCGATGAGATTGTCGTTGAAGCCCTTGCGCCGCCAGCTGAACGCGGAGCGGTCCGGGAAATCCGCGGCGGTGATCACCGCCAGCACGCCCGGCATCGCCTCCGCGGCGCTGGTATCGATGGCGCGGATGCGGGCATGGGCGTGCGGGCTGCGCACCACCTTGCCGTGCAGCATCCCCGGCAGGGCCTGATCGGCGCCGAAATTGGCCCGGCCCGTGACCTTCTCCACGCCGTCCGGGCGGACCGGGCGGGTGCCGATGTACTTGAGTGCCTGCGCCGCGCTCATCCGATGCTCTCCTGTAGGTGGGTGTAGGTGGGTTCGAGGGCGATCAAGCGCTTACTATACCGGCATGGCAGCGAGCGAAACGACAGCAACCGCCTACCAGGCGCTGCACGACCGCTTCAAGCGCATCGGCGACTTGAACCATGCGCATGCCATGCTGTCTTGGGACGAAGCGGCGATCATGCCGACCGGCGGCGGCGAGTCCCGCGCCGAGTCGCTGGCCACCCTGGCGGGCCTGATCCACGAGATGGTCTCCGCGGCCGCCACCGGCGAACTCGCCGACGCCGCGGCGAACGAGGACCTCGACCCTTGGCAGGCAGCGAACGTAGCAATCATCCGCCGCGACTGGCAGCGGGCCCAGGCCGTGCCCGGCGATCTCGTGGAGGCGCTTTCCAAGGCGACTTCCTCCTGCGAGCAGGCGTGGCGCTGGGCGCGCGGCAGGAACGACTGGCAGGCGGTGGCCGGTCGGCTCGACACCGTGGTCGGTCTGGTGCGCGACAAGGCCCAGGCGCTCGCCAGCCATCTGGTCTGTTCGCCCTACGACGCGCTGCTCGACAGCTACGAACCCGGCCTGACGCAAGCGCGGATCGATCCGGTCTTCGCGGAGCTCGATGCCGCTTTGCCAGCGCTCATCGACGATGCCATCGGCAGCCAGGAGGCGCCGCCGACGGCTTCGGGACCGTTTCCGACGACGCGCCAGGCTGCCCTCGGCCACGCCGTCATGGCGGCGCTGGGATTCGATTTCGAGCGCGGCCGGCTGGACGTGAGCCATCACCCGTTCTGCGGCGGCGAGCCGGACGACACCCGCATCACTACCCGCTACGACGAGCAGGACTTCCTCACCTCCATGTTCGCGGTGCTGCACGAAACGGGCCATGCGCTCTACCAGCAGGGCCTGCCCAAGGCGTGGCGCGGCCAGCCGGTGGGCGACGCCGGCGGCATGGCGCTGCACGAGAGCCAGTCGCTGCTCATGGAGATGCAGGTCTGCCGCAGCCGGGCGTTCCTCGAACTCGCGGCGCCGATCATCCAGCGCGAACTGCTCGGCGCCGCCACGAATGCGGCCGCATGGCAGCCGGACGCCCTGCTGGCGCAGGCGACCAGAGTCGAGCGCAGCTTCATCCGCGTCGATGCCGACGAACTCACCTACCCGCTGCACATCATCCTGCGCTACGAGCTGGAGAAGGCGCTGCTGGACGGCGCTCTGCGCATCGCCGACATTCCCGAAGCCTGGAACGCGCGGATGCAGGACGCGCTGGGCCTTTCCACCGCCGGCAACGACGCCGACGGCGCAATGCAGGACGTGCATTGGTTCGGCGGCCTGATCGGCTACTTTCCCACCTACACCTTGGGCGCGGTGATCGCCGCGCAGCTGTTCGACGCCGCCGGACGCGACCTGCCGGATCTCGAAGGCGCCATCCGCGGCGGCGACATGCGCGTGCTCGTGGACTGGCTTCGCGAGCGGATCCACCGCCGCGGCCGCCTGCGGCCGAGCATGGCGCTGGTTGCCGAGGCTACCGGCAGCGAACTCCGCACGGAACCGTTCTTGGCGCACCTTCGCGGCCGCTACGGCCCGGCGACGCGGCATCGGGCGGGCGCCCACGGGTAGCGGCATATGGCAAGCGTCCGAACCGTCGCCAACGGCGTGGTGGCAGGCATCGTCCTCGCCGCCGGCGGCCTCGGTGCCGCAGAGGAGGATGCCGAGTCGACGACGCCGAAGGTCGAGGACATCCTGGCCAATCCGCTGGAGGACGCCGCCTACGTCCAGGATGTCCGCTGCCTCTCGCCGGGCCGCTATCGCCACATCGAAATCGCGAGCGACCAGGTGCTGATATTCCACGGGCGCCGCGACGAAGCCTGGGTGAACATCCTGCCGCGCCGTTGCATCGGCCTGCGCCCGGACATGGTGCTGGTGCTGGACCGCCGCGGCCTGCGCACCTGCCGCCGCGACTACTTCCGCGCCATGCCGCGCATGGGCAGCGACTTCGGCACCTCGCTATGCGCCCTCGGCTACTTCAAGCCCGTCGCGCGCAGCAATCTGGAGGGCATTCTCGAAGCGCTGGCCGCCAGCCGGGACAGCGCCTCCATCTCCAACACCGTTCGGGACGCCGAGACCCCAAGGGAATGAGCGAACGGCTGCTACGGCGGTGGCGCACTCTCAAGTTCGCGGAACAATGAAGACTGGCCTTCGGAGCGCACGCGCATTCGGTTGACATGGCCGCAGCGAATAAGCATATAGTCGCCGTGCATGGTCCGTTGCCGTGGAGGCAGGAGGGGTCTCATGGGTGCGAAGCATTGTGCGTACAATCCGATGGACTGGCTGGCACGGCGGAGTCAGGGATCGACGTGGCGCTGGGTTCCGGTGGCGCTGCTGGCAGGGCTGCCGACCGCGGTATTCGCCCAGTCGAGCGATGCCGACGCTGCGGACGCCATCCCCGCCGAGCAGATCGAAGACGCCGCCGTGGTGGCGCAGACGGAGCTCGAAGACGCGCCGGTGGTGCCGCTCACGGACATCGAGGAGGTCGTCGTCACCGGCTCCCGGCTGGCGCGCACGCCGGGCGAGCTGGCGGGCAACCTGCTGGTGCTCGACGAGGACTTCATCCGCTCCACCGGCGAGGTGACGCTGGAACGGGTGCTGCGCCAGCTGCCGCAGAACCTCAACTCCACCGCCGAGCAGATCGGCAATCGGCTGAACACCGCCACCAACTTCACCGGCGCGTCCACCGTCAACCTGCGCGGCCTCGGCGCCGAGTCCACGCTGGTGCTGATCGACGGCAAGCGCGCCGGCTACAACGGCTTTCTAGGCGGCGTGACGGACATCTCCTCCATCCCGCTGGCCCTCGTGGAGCGCATCGAGGTGATGCTGGACGGTGCCTCCGCCATCTACGGTTCGGACGCCGTGGGCGGCGTGGTGAACGTCATCACCCGCAAGGACTACGAAGGCGTCGAGATCGAGATGAACTACAACTGGCCGAACGGCGGCGACTACGACGAATGGCGCGGCTCGATCTCCGGCGGCACGGACCTCGGCGGCACCCGGCTGCGCGGCACCTACGCCCGCTCCGGCCACTCCGGCCTCGACGGCTCGAAGCGCGACGCCACGCTGTTCCAGCGCTCCATCTTCGCCGGCCCCCAGTACGACATCCGCTTCTGCTGCCTGTCGGGCGGCATCCACGTACCGGTGCTCTACCGCTTGGATGGCGACGTGCTCACCCTCGGCGAGTACAACGAGCTCTCGGACGAGGACAAGGAACGCGCCTCGCAGGAAACCCACGCCGTCCTGCCGCAAGGCTTCAACGAGAACTCGACGGTGGACGACATCACCCAGTTCGGCCCGCCCAACTGGGGTCCGGAGTCCCAAGCTGGCTTCGACATCCTGCCCGAGAGCGAGCGCAACACCTTCGCGGCGAGCTTGGAACGAGACTTCAGCGAACGCCTCAGCGCCAATGCCCACGTCCGCTACGAGATGCGCGACACGGTCTATCGGAACGGCTACATCGGCCTCGGCGGCCAGACGTTCGGCGGCGGCAACCCGTTCAATCCCATCGGCCGCTCGGTGCATCTGCGCGGCCAGCGCCCGGACATGGGCGCCCGCTCCACCGAGACGAGCAGCGACCTCTTGGACTTCGGCATCGATCTCGCCGGCTCGTTCGGCGAGAGCTGGGATTGGGAGGCGGGCTTCGGCATCAGCTCCGAGGAATCGGACAGCAAGCGCCTCAACACCATCAATCTGGAGGTGTTCCGCGGCGGTCTCTCCTCCGACGGCGTGACGCCGCGCTCGCAATTCCTCGCCGGCGAGACCGCCGAGTCTTGCGCGGAGAAAGGCGGCACCATCTCCTTCGGTCTTTGCCGCGTGAGTCTGCCGCCGCTCGATCCCATCAACCCGTTCGGCGACCTCAGCCCCTACCTCAACGAAGCCCTGCTGGCCGACAGCACCAACGAGCAGCGGCGCTTCGACGCGCTGCTGCGCGGCGCGCTGTGGGCCATGCCCGGCGGCGACGCGCGGCTGCTGGTCGGCTACAGCCGCCACGAGACGGTGCTGCGCAGCCGCAGCGAGTTCCAGGTCGGCGTGGTCGACCGCTCGCCCATCGGCGACATCGACAGCTTCCACACCAACGCCGAGCGCGCCAATCAGGCCCTCTACGCGGAAATGCTGCTGCCGGTCTTCAGCAAGCTGACGCTGAGCCTTTCGAGCCGACGCGACTCGTACGACAAGCCGACCGTGGACTACCGCGACACCGAAGCCGGGCCGAGCACGCCGGAGGACATCAACGACCCCGGCACCAGAACCACCTGGGGCGCCGGCCTCGTCTTCACGCCCATCGAGGACGTGCGGCTGCGCGTCAATGCCCAGACCGCCTTCGTTGCGCCGCAGCTCAATCAGATCCTGCGCCGCACCAGCCAGCGCACGATCAGCGGCTTCCGCGGTCTGCTCATCCAGCAGCCCGACGACTCGCTGAAGTTCGCCGAAGCGCTCATCACCGAAGGCGGCAATTCGGAATTGCGCCCCGAGCTGGCCGACACCCTGAGCGCCGGCATCGAGGTGACGCCGAGCGCCTTGCCGGGCCTCGGCTTCAAGGCCACTTGGAGCCGCACCGAGTACGAGAACCGCATCAGCCAGCTCTCCGCCTTCATCATCGATCCGAACAACCCGCCGAGCAATACGGTGTATCTGGCCAGCGACGATCTGTGGGTGCAGGAGCGGCGCTGGATCAACGTCTCGTCCGTGAACCGGGAAGGCATGGACTACGAGGCGTACTACTCGACGGCAACGGACATGGGCGATTTCACCGCCCAGATTCGGCACTCGCGAACGAGCAAGTACGACTTCGTCCTGGACCCCGCCACCGACGATCCGATCAGCGTCGTCGCCCACACCGAAGGCTCCACGGCCATCGGCGTGGTTTCCCGCTCGGCGACCAGCGCCCAGTTCACTTGGCAGTACCAGCAGCTGGAGGCCAGCGTGGATGTGTCCTCGCGCTCCAAGACCAGCTCCAAGCTCGGCGGCATCACTTCCACCTACGAGCCGGCCACCATCGTCGACCTGCGGCTCGGCTACACGCTCTCCGAGGACGGCTGGATTCCCGCGCCGAGCTGGGCTGCGGACACGCGCATTTCGTTCACCGTCAACAACCTGAACGACAGCTTCGGCGAGACGCAGAACAGGAACGAGGACGGCGAGATCCTTGACGCGATCAACGACGACCGCTCGCTGCTCTACGGTCGCGTCTTCAACCTCGCGCTGCGCATGTCCTTCTAGGGGAAGGTAGGGTGGGCAGCATGCGACAGTGGTCGACGATCTGCGCCCTTGCGCCCGCTTTGGCCGTCGTCTCCCTGTCGGCGAGCGAGCCGGACGAGTTCGTTCTCGAAGGCGATCTCTCGGCCTTCTACGCCAGCGGCAACTTCGTGGTTTGGTCGCCGAAGAAGTCCGCGCCGGCCGGCGCCATGACCATGGCCGCGGCCACCACCGCCGCAACGCCTGCCACCGCCGCCGAAAAGCCGGCGCCCGCCGCGCGGCCCTACGACGTGATCGTTGAGGCGCCGCTCGAGGCCGACGGCACGTTCCGCGTTACGGCCCCGGTGGATGCGCCGCGCCAGGTGTTCTTCCACGTGCTGGACGCCATCGGCCACGAGGGCCAGCGCTGGGCACCAACGAAGGGCAATGCGTTCATTTTGGAGCCCGGCCATCTGCGCCTGCACATGGACCGCCCGGGCCGCTTCCACATCGAAGGCGGGGCGTACAACGATGCCGTGTACAACAGTTGGCGCCGCTCGGCGCCGTACATCAAGGCGCAGGCCGAGTACAACGTGATGATCCGCGCCGTGGACGGCGAGACCGAGGCGCAAGAGCGCGAACGCAAGGACCGTGCCGCGACCGTCTTCGACGGCATCCTGGACATGGAAACCGCGGGCCGCAAGCACACCGCGACGACCCATCCCGATCCGCTGGTGCGCCGCCTCGCCATCGAGACCGCTTGGCTCGGCGGGCCTTGGATGCTGGAAGGACTGCGCAGTCTCGCCGCCCTGACCCCGAACGATCCGTGGGTGGTGGAGCGCCTCGCCAGTGCCGAGGAATCTGCCCGCAAGAGGGCGGAAGAGGCGCGCCGCTTCGGGGTCGGCGCGGGAATCACGGATTTCACGGCGCTAACTCTTGAGGGCGAGGCCGTGCGGCTCGCCGACATCCGCGCCGCGAGCGAGATCGTGCTGGTGGAGTTCTGGGCGTCCTGGTGCGGCCCCTGTCGCGTGGAAATCCCGCATATGAAGGAGGCCTACGCGCGTTATCGCGACGAGGGCTTCGAGATCGTCTCCTTCACCATCGACAACGACCGCGAGGACTGGGAAATCGCCTCCGAAGACGAAGAGCTTCCTTGGGCGAATCTCGGCATGGGCGAAGAGGCGGAAGCGCCAAAGGTGTACAACGTGACCGGGGTGCCGAAGAACTACCTGGTAGAGTCCGCCACCGGGGAGATTCTTGCCAAGGATCTGCGCGGCCATCACCTCGACGAGAAGCTCGCCGAACTGTTCAACTGATGCGCGGGTCGGCCAGGCCTGCTAGTGCCGCCATCGCACTGGTGTGCTTGCTGCTGGGGTCCGCATGCACGCAGGAACCGGGCTATCGGATCACTGGCGAGTTGGGCGAAGTGGCCGCTGTCGGCGAAGCCGTCGTCACCGTGGCGACCGCTGTGCCGGGCGAGACCCGCGTCCTTGCGAGTGCGCCCATCGTCGACGGCCGCTTCGATCTGCGCGGCACATCGCAAGCGCCGCGCCGGGCAAAGGTGAAGGTCGTGGTGGAGGGCGACACCAAAGCAGCCACCGATGTCATCATCGAGCCGGGCGCGGAACTGCGCGTGGCCTACGGCGGCTGGGTGGCTGGCCTCACGAGCGCAGGCGGCGGCACCTACCATCGGCGGCTCATCCTCTCATGGCGAGACTCGGCGAAGTATGGCGAGACGCTCGCGCGCTACGACGAAGCGATGACGCAGAAGCGCGACCTGCCGGAAGGCCCGGAACAGGCTGCGCTTCTGGACGAGGCCGTAGCGCTCTACGGCGAGTTGCAGTCGATCAAGATGCGCGCGCTCAATGAACTGGCGGCCGATGAGGACCCGGTCGCCGCGCTGCTCGCCATGGAGCTCGGCGCGTTGGGCGCAACGCCGGTGGCCTTCGACCGGCTGGATGTGCTCGCGGATCAGCTCCACCGCCACGGCGCGGCGCATCAGCTTGCCCTGCTGCGCAACCGACTCGAAGCATTCCGGGAACTCGCGGACAACGAACGGGCGCTGCTCCCCGGCGCCATCGCGCCGGATTTCGAGGCGCAGGACCTCGCCGGCGACCCGCAGCGGCTCTCGCAGCTCGTCGCCGCGCACCGTCTGGTGCTGGTGGACTTCTGGGCCTCCTGGTGCGGCCCCTGCATCAAGCAGTTCCCGCATCTGAAGGAACTGCGCGAACGCCACGGCGAGCGCGGCTTCGAGATCGTCGGCGTTGCCCTGGACGATGCGGAAGAGGATTGGCACGAAGCCAGCGCCGAGCACGGACCGACCTGGATCGACCTCGGCGATCCGCTCGCCTTCGCAAGTCCCGCCGCCATCGAGTTCGGCGTGACGCAACTCCCCAAGACGTACCTGTTGGACGCGGAGCGCAGGATCCTTGCGAAGGACCTTTCGCCGGAGGCGCTGGAGGCGGAACTCGCTGAGCGACTGGGGCCTACGGAGTGAAGCTGCGAGCCGCGAGCTTGTGTTGCGCAAGGACATCAACGGACCGCCGCCGGCTTCTTGAACACCTCCCCGGCATGCCATTTCAGAAACGCCGGGCTGGGTCGGGCGAAGCCGGGCAGCGGCGGCGCCCGGAGCGGCTCGCGGTGGTACTGGTAGAGGGCTGCATCCATGCCGTTGCCCTCGGCGGTGCGCGCCACGATCACCTTGAGGTCCGGCAAGACCGTGAAGGCGCCTTCGTCGAAGAGCTCGTGGTGCAGGGCGCACAGCGCGAGACCGTTATCTATGATCGGCGGACCCGCGGCCGTGTGCCAGCGGATGTGCGCCGCCTCCACCGCCACGCTGGAACCCTCGACCCGACCGGCGAACGAGCAGACCGCGCATCGCTCCCCGTAGGCGGTCAGGACTCGCGAGCGGAAGGCGGAGTCGCTGCGCCGGCGCCGGACGAGGGTGAAATCCGTGTCCGCGAGCGGTTGGTCCGGCGCCACGCCCGTGCCGACGCCCGCCTCTTCAAGGACGGCGTCGTGCAGCGTCTCCGGGAAGTGCCTGACCACTAGCGACTCCGCGATCCTTCTGGCTAGACCGGGATCGCGCCGCAGTTCGCTGTAGACCTCCAGCGTGAAGCCGCCTTCGATGCCGTGCTGCTTGAGGTCGCGCACCCAAGCGCTTTTCTTGGACGTGGTGCGCACCAGTTCGGTGCGGTCCACTTCCCAGACGCCATCACCCTGCATGTGCCAGAACGGATAGTCCGTGCGCGGCGAGGAGCGATGCGGTCCGAACCGGCGCAGCAATCGTCCGAGCGCCTGGTCGACCAATTCGTAGGTGGCAAGTCGCGAATCGCCCCTGAGGCAGCGACCGATCGCCCACAGCGCGAGCAGGGGTTTGTGCGGCGCCCGCTTGCTGCTGGTTGCGCCAGACATTCAGCGCCTGGAACTTTTGCAGCAGCTCGTCCGCCAGCGTCCTACTCCTCGTGGATCTGGGCGCCCAGCGCGTCGCGCAGACCGTTCCAGTCGCGCCAGATGTCCAGCATGGACTCCACGCGGTGGTTCGCGAGGCCCCGCACGGCAAGCCGGAAGAAGCACATGTAGCGGATGTCGCTGGACAGATTGGGCGATGCCGTGTGCGCCACCTGATAGTGGGCGAGCACCATGTCCCCGGCCTTGCCAGTCACCGGCGCGGGCTTCGGCAGGCGCAGGCCGAGCGGTTCCACGGCGCCGCCTTGCAGGCAGTGGACGCCATGCTCCCGAAAGTGCCGCTCCATGCGCCGATGCGTGCCCGGCCAAGCCGTGAAGTTGCCGCTGAAGGGCGCCGGCACATCGCTCAGCATGACGCCGAGCAGCAAGGTGAAGTTGCGCACCACGCCATCGTCCGGCACGCCGTTGTGCGGCGTGTGGTAGCCGTCGATATGCGCGCCGGCGACGCGACGCGGCGTGCCTTCCGGGAGCGGAAAGCGCAGCGCGATCTGGCATCCTTTTGGCCGAACGGTCCGCCGGTCCCCCAACAGGTCGCGCACATGCGCCCAGACCGCGGGCGTGGTGGCAAGCCGCACCAGACGCGCATCGTTCTGCAGCTCCGTGCAGAAGGACTGATTGCTGAAGCGCGTGAGCTGGGAGGCGTCGATCCCCGCCCCGAGCGAGTGGTTGATCGCCCGCCGCGCCCTTGCGACGAGCCGCGGCGGCACGACATCGGGCACATGCAGAAAGCCGTCGCGAACGAACCGCCGCTTCTGCGCCTCCGTCAGGTTCGACATGCGCTCGTCCTCCAACGCCGAGCTCGTCGCGCATGGTAAGGCAACCGCGTCTATGCTTGGCTGCTGTGCGAAGAGGTGATAGGCCATGCGGAAGGAGTACGACTTCACGGACGCCAAGCGCGGTCCGGCATTGCCCGGCCGTGGCAAGGTGCGCGTCACGATCATGCTGGACCCAGACGTAGTCGCTGGTCTCCACGCTCGCGCTGATGGGACCGGACACGGATACCAAACGGCGATCAACCAAGCTCTCCGCGACTACTTGGACGCCCCGTGTGGTCGGGGTGGCGCGGGCGGGAATTGAGGTCCTCAGCCGAGGCCGGTAGTCAGACGGTATGAGGTGAAAGACCCTCCGCATCCGCCTTCGCGACGAGATGCGTGCTCGGAGACGCGTCGAGCCCGGTGTTCCAAAGGATGTCCTGGATGCGCGTCGTCAGCGTGGGTTTGGTCGGCACGCCGAGGTCGTCGACATCGCCCTCGTAGATCGCCCAGACGTCGACCATGTCGTCGCCGCACCACGAGATGCGCTGCTTCACCCAGATGTCGGTGAAGACGACACCCGGATGGAAGCTCACAACGGCGTCCCTGATGGCGGGTTCGACCTCGCCGAGATCCTGGTCGGTAATGGCGGTGCGTTGCATTTGTTCGGAACCGTATGGCCTTAGCCCAGATCAGAGCAGGAGCTCCCAAGCGGGGCAAGTCGGCGAGTGGCCAGGTTGGCCAGCCGCCGCATACTTCCATGCACACCCGGGAGCGAGTTCAGCCATCGCCGCCGGATGCACACCGAGCGATACGCTTCGCCACGGCCTTACGCGGTACACCTGTGGCGACGCGACTAGAAGGGGCAACATGCAGTTCAGCGCTCAGCTCGGCAGCTAAGGCACCACCTTGGCGGACATCCGCAGCACGGTGGCGGCCTTGGAAGCCGGTCGCCCGCCAAGCGTTCAACGCGGCCACAGACCGAGCCAAGGTGGCGGTGAGCGGCGTCTCCATGGGCGGATGGGGAGCCTGCGCTTGGCCTTCAAGCACCCGAAGGCGTTCGCCACCGTCGCCGCCTTGGAGCCCCGCCATCGAATCGAGCCTGACCTACGCGGCGCTGACGGCGGTGGACACGTTCTACCGGCAGGACGTGTACATCGAGAAGTTCGGCATGGACGGCGAGGTGGACGCGGCGTACTGGGCCGAGAACAACCCCGCCACCATCGCCTAGACCGCCCCGGAGCGTCTGCGAGACCTCGCCATCTACATCGAAGCCGGCAGCGAGGACGGCCTTGAGTTGCACCGCGGCACGGAATTCCTGCACCGCGTGCTGTGGTACAACGACATGAAGCACGAATACCGCCACATCCTGGGCGCAGACCATGTAGGCGACAGCTAGGAGGAACGCTTCCGCTACGCCTTGGCGTTCATCGGACGGCAATGGAACCCGCCGCCGGAGGATGTGGGGGTTCGGGAGTTTCGGCGGATGATCGAGCCGGCGCGGAGGGCAGCGGGGCTGGGGCCGGGCGAGTGACGAGACACCGAGGCCCCACACGTCTCACCCGCCCGCGGAATGTGCGCTAGTGCGCGGGCTGCTCGCCGACCAACTGAGGCGCTTGGGCATGTTGGGCGCATCAGTGCCGCGGCATGCTCAAAGGGACCGGCGGCTCATCGCTGAGATGCTTGCTCGAGAAACGCCCGTGGCGAGAAGGCGGTCACCGATCCGTAGCGCGGCTCCGTAAAGTGCCGCCTGTTCCCGGTCACAAGCACAGCGTTGGCGGTGGTTGCGGTCTGGAGATAGACCTCATCGTCAGGATCTCGCAGGCCGAACACCATGTCCGCCGGTTGGACGTAGAACGCCACCCGTTCAAGCTCGGCGATCATCGCGAAGAAGCCTTCGCGGTAGGGCGCATGTGTCTGCCGGCTGGCTACTTCCGTGTACTCCTGAAGGATCCGGTTCGGATAGAGCCACGCGATGCTGACGCAACGCCTCGGCGACGACATCGGCACACACGCCTCCGGCCCGGGCCGCCGATACGACGACGTTGCAATCGATCACAACTCTCATGCGCTACTGTTGCGTCGCTTGCGCCGCACCTCGGCGATTTCAGCGATGGCGGCCGCCATCACCTCCTCCTCTGAGCGGAGGGCATCCTCGGGCGATTGCTCGATCCCCTCGATGATCTCTGCCACACGGTCGGCAGCTTTGCCACGGTCCACGGTGCCCTTGGGGCGAAACAGGATGCCGCCGCCGACAACGGTGGCTTCCATGATGTCGCCCTCGCACAGGTCGAGACCTTTGCGCAGCTTCGCGGGCAGGGTGACTTGGAATCTGGGCTTGACGGTGACGAGCGGCATGGCGGCGTGCGGCATAGCTAGGCTAGTTGCACTCCTACCACGGGATGCGGGCTCACGCAAGCCGATCCCGATGGCAACTGCGAGGCCATGACCCCGCCGGCGGACTCCACCCGGTCTCTCCCACAAGGCTTCCACAGGCGACCAACATGGGGCCACACGGCACCGAAGCCGGTATTGCCGCTTATCTGCAACGGCAACGTCGAGACCAAGGTCATGTGGTAGTAACAGAAAGGCCCAGCATGCTTGCCCCGACCGGTGGCCTTCAATCGAGCGTAAGGCTCGGCCAGTGACGCATCGCCCATCTGTTCAAGGTCATTGCTGTCCCACAACTCTCAGCCGAACTTGAGCACCAGCTTAGGGCGAGCGGGCGGCGGGTCGGCGACCGGCTGGAAAAGCGCCACCAGATTCCGCCGCTCGAACAGGTTGAGCTGCAGCACGCGGAGCATTTCGTGGAGCGTCCACGCGAGTCGGTTGGCGAACTTCACGAACGCCAGCAGCAGATGGACGCACAGCGCGATCCACAGCTGCGTCATCACCGCGTTGCGCGACGTGCCGACGAAGCTCTTGACCTTCAGGTTCTGCTTGATCCACTTGAAGAACAGCTCCACCTCCCAGCGCGACCGGTAGATGTCGGCGATGGTCTTCGCCGAGAGCGAGAAGTTGGTCGTCAGGAAGGCGCAGCGCTTCTTCGTCTCGGGGTCCCTGTAGCCGATCCGGCGCAGCCGGTGCGGGCACCGCTTGCGGCCGCGCTCGCTGGTCAGCTCGATGGTCCAGTCGGACGTCACGCCCCGGCCGCGCGTCTCCCGCCGCTCGACGATGCGGAAGAGGATGCCCCGCTTCATCCGCGTCACCAGGTCCACGCCCTTGATAATCAACGAGTTCATCCAGGCGAAGTCCACGTACGCCCGATCCGCCGCGACGATGCTGCCGGCCGGCAGGGCCAGCGCCCGGGCCGCCTCGATGTCCGAGGTCCTGCCGTCCGTCGCGCAGGCGAACGCCGGCAGGAAGCCGCCGTGGTCCAGCCCGACGTGCAGCTTCACCGCGCCCTTGGTGCGCTTGTACTTCGCCCACGGGAACATCGACAGGCACAGGTCGATGGTCGTCGAGTCGAGCGACAGCAGCTTGTTCTTGAACCGGAAGCCGTGCCCCGGCGCCTGCCGCCGGCAGCTCGCCAGCAGGCGCCCGAACAGCGCCTCGTAGAGCGTGTGCGGCTGCGACTCGTTGACCCGCGCCAGCGACGACCGCGCCACCCGCGTCGCCCCCAGGTGGTACAGCTTGGCGTCCTGCGCCGACAGGTTCGCCACGATGTCGCGCAGGCTGGACCGCCCCGCCAGCTGCCCCAGCGCCATCGCCACGAACTGCTTCCACCGCGTCATGCTGCGCAGCTTGCGCCCCGTGCTGTGCTTCCTGGCCAGCGACTCGAACTCATGTCTCGGCACCAGCTTGAGCAGATCCCCGAAAACCGTGCTGCGGTACGCCACGGCCTGAACCTCCCTGTTTCGGTTGACATTCGCGATCCACCCTACAGAAGGTCCGCCCAAAGGACCACCACTTTCTTGAAGTTTGTGGGACAGCAATGGTTCAAGATCGTGCATAGGCCACCTTGCCGAGGATGACCCTGACCTCCTGGCCCTCGTAGATCGCCCAGACGTCGACCATGTCGTCGCCGCACCACGAGATGCGCTGCTTCACCCAGATGTCGGTGAAGACGACACCCGGATGGAAGCTCACAACGGCGTCCCTGATGGCGGGTTCGACCTCGCCGAGATCCTGGTCGGTAATGGCGGTGCGTTGCATGTGTTCGGAACCGTATGGCCTTAGCCCAGATCAGAGCAGGAGCTCCCAAGCGGGGCAAGTCGGCGAGTGGCCAGGTTGGCCAGCCGCCGCATACTTCCATGCACACCCGGGAGCGAGTTCAGCCATCGCCGCCGGATGCACACCGAGCGATACGCTTCGCCACGGCCTTACGCGGTACACCTGTGGCGACGCGACTAGAAGGGGCAACATGCAGTTCAGCGCTCAGCTCGGCAGCTAAGGCACCACCTTGGCGGACATCCGCAGCACGGTGGCGGCCTTGGAAGCCGGTCGCCCGCCAAGCGTTCAACGCGGCCACAGACCGAGCCAAGGTGGCGGTGAGCGGCGTCTCCATGGGCGGATGGGGAGCCTGCGCTTGGCCTTCAAGCACCCGAAGGCGTTCGCCACCGTCGCCGCCTTGGAGCCCCGCCATCGAATCGAGCCTGACCTACGCGGCGCTGACGGCGGTGGACACGTTCTACCGGCAGGACGTGTACATCGAGAAGTTCGGCATGGACGGCGAGGTGGACGCGGCGTACTGGGCCGAGAACAACCCCGCCACCATCGCCTAGACCGCCCCGGAGCGTCTGCGAGACCTCGCCATCTACATCGAAGCCGGCAGCGAGGACGGCCTTGAGCTGCGCCGCGGCACGGAATTCCTGCACCGCGTGCTGTGGGACAACGACATCAAGCACGAATACCGCCACATCCTGGGCGCAGACCATGTAGGCGACAGCTAGGAGGAACGCTTCCGCTACGCCTTGGCGTTCATCGGACGGCAATGGAACCCGCCGCCGGAGGATGTGGGCGTTCGGCAGTTTCGGTGATCGAGCCGACACGTAGGGCGACGGGGTTGGCACCTGGGCGGTAGCGACGCAGTTCCAACATTTACGGTAAATCAACGGCTTGCTCAGGCGAGGTTGGCCAGACCTTCCGCACAGCCGCGCTTGCCGTGGTGTAGGCAAGGCCGCGAGGCAGCGTCGCAGGCGAACACGCCGACAAGAGCCTTGACAGGGAACGACCGGCTACGCAAGACTGCTTCTGCCTCGCTGCCGGAAGTGACGATGCCTGCCATTGACGTATTCGATTCCGCCATCTGGTCGCCCGACGAGCGGCAATACTTCGACGCCGTCGACCATGCGTGCGCGGGATCGAAGAACATGCTCATCGGCAACGGCAACGCCAAGCACGCGGTGTTTCTGATGGACCGCTTCCTGCGTTCGGCGCAGCGCGAGATCCGCCTGTTCTCAGGGAGCCTGGTGCAGAACGTCCCACACGAGGGGAACCGCTCGCTCGACGTGTACGCCAATGCCCACCTCATCGAGTCGGCCGCAACCTTTCTGAAGCGCCCGGGAGCGGCGCTGCGCATCCTTCTCGATGGCGACCTCGACGCGCCTACGCCGGAGGAGCACCCGCTCATCAAGCGCGCCAGCCAGACGGACGGGACCTTCACGGTCGGGCGGGTGTCCGGAAGGTGGCTCGATGCACTCTGCGGAGCCGACTTCCTGCTCCACTGGATGACGGTGGACGACACCGGCTTTCGACTTGAACGGAACACCACCGATTACACCGCATTGGCCAACTTTCGGTCCAAGGAGCACGCGAAGAGGCTCTCGGGTCTCTTCGACCGAATGGCGGCTGACGCAACGTCGATCGTTTGTCCCCAAGCCCTTCTCACTACCTCGCCTCCAGTCGCCATATTGGGCACGTACACCGCCATTGCCGACGGCTCCCAATGCCGTGAAGCAGCAAGCGGCACATGCTTCGAGGCCGAGGGATGAGTTTCTGGCGCCCTTGGAAGGACGCTATCGCCGGCGTCTGGTCACGACTCAAGCGACCGTTCTCGGAACCGTCCTATGTCGCCTTCTACCTCGTATCCGTCTTCGTCGGGGCGATTGGCGTGTGGATTGCGTTCGGCAACGTGCTTGCCGAGAAGTGTGAACCTCTCCGAACCTGCGTATCTGACGAGAGGGTCTTCCAGTCGATCATCTCGTTCTTCGTGGCCTACGGCTGCGCCGCGTGTACGCACTCGATCATAGTGGCCGATAGCCCGAAGTACCTTCGGGCGATCTCTCTCCTGGGAATCACCGTGACCGTCGCTCTCGCATTCGCGTGCGCCTTGGCGTACCGGTTAGGTGCCGCCGCTACCCCTTGGCTTCTCGGCTCCGGGGTGGCCGTAGCACTCTTCCAGCATTGGATCGCTGGGTTCGACTATAGTCAATTCGCAGAACGTAAGGCCGACAGTGCGCTGGGAGCCTCCACCGACAGCGATCTTGCGGGCCCGTCGGATGGGTTCACACTATGACCACTGTCGAGTTCGCGCGCGTTCCCGCAATCGAGGTCGAGCAGCCCATCGGCGTGTTTTACGCCGCCGCGATCCCAGCACACCAACTCTTGACCGTCTGTTACACTGACACGGTGTCTGCTGTGTTGGACGGAGCCTCCTACCGTCTCGCCGGGCATCAGCGTCCGCTAGACGATAGGCGGTTGAGTGACATTGGCCGCTTCATTGGGACCAATGATTTTACCTTTCCGAACTCAATCATCCTCGCTGCCAACTACGACCGGCAGAAGGGGTCGTTCGTGCCGGAGCCGGACCGATGGTATGTAGAACGGTCGGGTGACCGCACGGAACTCGTGATACCCACCGATGCTAGGATAGCACCAATCATAGACGGGCAGCACAGGCTGTTTGGCTTTACTCATGCCGCGCCAGCAAGACTAGACATGCCGGTCCTCTGCTCCGTCTTCATCGGGTTACCACGACCCTACCAGGCATATCTTTTTGCGACAGTAAACTCGACGCAGAAGTCGGTAAGCCGAAGCCAGACGTTCGAGCTCTTTGGTTACAACCTTGAAGAAGAGCGTCCGGACAGGTGGTCCCCAGAGAAGCTTGCGGTCTTCCTCGGACGTAAGTTGAACACTGATGACGAAAGCCCATTCTATCGGCGTATCCTGGTCGCAGCGCACTCGGATTTCGGTGTAGATGCGGCGACTGCCAGGAGGCAAGCGCGGTGGATGATCTCTATGGCGACCTTTGTCGATGGCGTCACTAGGCTCATATCGACCCGACCCAGACGTGACGATGACCTGCTGAGAACAGGGAAGAATACCAAGCGATCGGAACTTGAACTGGGCGATGACCGCTGGAGGCCGCCGATGCGCGAACTGTACTTGCGGGGACAGGATAGAGTCTTGATGGCGAGTATACGGAACTTCTTTGATGTAGTCATGCATGTGACGAGTGGTCGGGTTGCTGCATCCGCTGCTCTCTTGAGGACCGTGGGTATCCAGGCGCTATTCGATGTTTTGCGCTTGTTGGCGCCGCATGCAATTGAAGAAAGGGATGTCAGCGCGGAGTGGTTCGAGAAGCGGTTGGAGGGCTTAGAGGAGGTCGATTTCTCGGAACCGAGTTTCATGGCTGCTTCTGGACAGGCGAGGACGGAAATCCGCACAGCGATATGGGATAGGCTCTCTCGGTGAGACGTGACGGTTTGCTCGTTGCCGCGAGCAGAGCTCGACCTAGGCCACTTGCCTCACCTAGACGACACGATGGATACAACCACTCTTCCGTCAACAGCGCCTCGGGTCCCGCATGGCGGATAGCAAGTCTGGTATCACGGCGCACTGTCGGCGTCCATCGCTTCATTGATCAACCCGACGAAGTCACGAATGAACTCCTCGGGTGAGGCCGGCGGAGAGTCCCTCGACTCCGCTATGAAGTCATAGCCGCCGCTGGCGTACGCGTTCATGCAACGCATCCCCTCATCCGTTAGCTCGGTCTTCGAGCGGGGTGTCACAAGGCGCCGGAACACTGATCGGACGGCGTCCCGCTCGGCGAGGTCGATGCCGCCCCTTTTCACCTCAGCGCCGACGAGGAGGCCGATCAAGAGGCGCTGGGCAGGTTGATAGTCCTGGATGAACTCGTCCACGATCTCGCGCGCGCCGAGCGCAATGGCGTCACTGAGGCGCCCGCTCGCTAGACCCGCAATGAGGCAGAAGTAGTAGAGGTCGAACTTCGTCTTGGTAGGCTCTTTGCCATCGAGCGCCTTGAACCATTTTATGGCCTCCTCGCGAAGCCTAAACATCATCTTCGTCCTCTATGTCGAAGCCGAGGAAGTAATCCTTATCGCGGACCAGTACCGCGTTGGCCGATTGCCTGCAACCGTTCTGTGGCAATGCCTTCACCATGCCGCGAGTGCCGGGAGTCTTCCTGAACAGCGTGAAATATGCGAGATCCTTCGCGCTCGACCCTAGCGCGTCCACGAAGCCCTCCCGCTCTGTATTGATGGTGAACCCGACAAACTGGCTGCACAGCGTCGGAAGGAGCTGCCCGATCCGGCGCCGAACGCCCGTGTCGAGGGGCCCAGCGGGGCTGTCCACAACGAGCGGGAAGTCATTTCGTCCCCTATTCAATGCGCTCATCAGGAACGTGTAGCCGATCGCTAGGGTCTGCCCCGTGCTAGCGCCTCGCTGCCCCCGGAGACGGATCGACCGGTCTATCGCGTCGATGGCGAGTGGTTCGTCCTTCAGAATCACAGACAGCCTGCGATTGCACTCCTCCAGTAGCTCCTTCTTGATGCGATCCCGTGCGAAAGCTCCCGCGCGGTCGAGCAACGAAGCGATGAGCTCGGTCTGGTGGCGCAGCCGAACAGTGCCCTTGATCTCGGCGATTTGGTCATCGAGCTTGTCCTTCTCCCGGCGGATTACGCGAAGGCAATTGGAGGTCTCCGGGTTAGAGTCCCCGACACCGAGCCCTTCAATCTCCTGAACCAGCTCCTCGAGCACTCGCCTCTGGGATTCCTTGTCGTCCACCTCCGCTTGCCACGCTTCCAGCTCCTCGTCACCCTCGTCAATCAGCTTGTCCATCAGCGCACGGACTTGCTGCCCGGCGTGGCGCTCGCGACGGACCGCGTCGCTGAGTTCTGCCTGTAATCTTAGAACCCGTGGATGGCCCGCGTCTTTGTCTCCCCGTTCTTCGGTGTAGCGCGAGATGTCCCGCTTCAGCGCGTTGATGATTCCCGAGTCGTCCGCATCGAGATACCTCTCTGCTCTCGCTCGGACCTGCTCCTTGGCGGTTTCGTCCATCGGGCGGCCGCAGATGCAGTCGTCCTCCGCTACTAGCTCCTCAAAGAACTGTGCCGACGTGTTCTGCGGTAACCGTGCGCGGTCTAGGCTGTCCCGGAGTTCGACAAGACGGTAGGCGATTTGCGGGTGAATGGCGTGCGGCAGCCGCATGGCCGTCATAAGATTTGCCCGGCCTTCGGCCACATCGCTCTGCGCAGCCGCCCGATCTTCTTCGGCCTTGTCCCGCAGATCCCTCGTTCCGACCACGCTGTCGATTCGCTGCCGTATGCTCTCGCGGAGTTCAACCATGGCCTTGCTCAGCGTGCCAATCTCCGCGTTTGCGCGGCTCAACTCCTCTTCGACCTTCTGCTCCCTAGCCGCGAGTCTGTCGCGCTTAGTCCTTATTCTGTCCAGACCCCTTTCTGTCTTCGTCGTGTGTGTCTTGGACTTCTGCTCCCAGAAGTTGCGCGCGAACCGCTTGGCTTCCTCTAACAGGTACACTTGACAGAGGGCGTCCACGACGCGGTCCGCTTCTGCTTGACCACCATCCAACAGGTGCCCCGCGAACTCCCCATCGAAGATGAACAGTCGGAGGAACTCCGGCGTAAAGAACCGATCCAGGTGGGGAGGAACACGGTACGTCGGCACAACCCCCCCACTCCCGGGACTGGTCGACCGATAGCTCGCTTGCCCGGTGCCGTAATCCAGAAGTAACTCCATCGACAGCGGCTTCCCATCCGCGATTAGATTAGCCTTGAACCGTCCTACCGTGCCTTCGTGAGCCCGCTGGTAAGAGCGGACCCGGTCGGGTAGCCAGCTTTGGGCTGAGCCGCTCAGGGCTGCGTTCAGGAGCTCAAGCGTGGTCGTCTTGCCAGTTCCGTTCGGCATCTGGATCAGCGAGACTTGCGGCACGTGGCCGTCGTGGCGTAGATCCACGGCCGCATCCGGGCAGCGGAGCCCTTCGCTCTCCCATCCCGCGATCTCAATCCGCATTCTTGTTCCCGAGGTCGAGTTCATCACGCGCAGCCTGAAGGAACGTCTCATAGTCCTCCGTCAAAGGTGCTCCCTGACTCATCTGCCGCAACCATGCCGTGAGCCGGCGGGCCACGCTCTCCGGTTGGCCGGCCTGACGCACGGCCTCGCTCAGCGACTCCTCCAAGGCGTGGTCAAGCACTCTCGGTCCTCTTCCTCTTCGACAGCGATGTGAGCCAATCCCGCCGTTCTTCGTCCGCGCTTGGGAACTCATCGCGCCCGGTGCCAGGGCCGGAGTCCCGAACGAAGTCGACCACCAGCGCGCGCTTGTGCGGTTGGTCTGGGTCCACACGCAAGCAGCGACCGATGCGCTGGATTGTCTCCAGCTTCGAGCGAGCCGAGGCGAACAGCACCACCGTGCGCAACGAACGAACGTCGATGCCTTGTGAAATCCGATGGCAGGTGATCAGGCAGTCGATCTCACGGCGAGCAAACTGCTCAAGGTGATGCCGGTCGTCCTCCGCATAGTACGTGCGGTACCTGGTGGTGTGCTCGTGCAAGCCTTCCAGTAGCCCGTTTCCGTATTCCTTCGTCTCAACGAAGATGATGCAGTCGCGGAGCAGAGACGGATGGTCCTTCAGATAGTCGGCGAACACGACGGGCTTCATCTCCGCAGTCTTGTGTACCTTGGCGAGCTCGTTCCAGAGCTCCTCGTTCGACATTGGATCGCCCTCGCGCTTTCGTGCGGCGCGACGCGCGTACACCGCGCTGAGCCGCCTTTTGTCGCCCTCCGTCAACTCGTACGGCAGAGGCACGTAGACGAACTCGCTCAGGACGCCTCGTGAGATCGCTGCCTCCAAGGGGAACGCATAGACGGTTGGCCCGATTTCGTCTGCAATGAACCGGTTCCCGGCCTCGTCGTAGCTCCGTTCGGGCGTCGCGCTCAGTCCCAGCCGCCAGCGGAAGTGCTGGTGCCACCCCTTGAGTGATGCGACCAGCGACGGTACGCCGAGACCATGCACTTCGTCGTGTACCACGATCATGTTGCGCATCGCCTCCCGGGGGATGCGTCCGGCTGCGGTCGGCAACTGCGACCTGGAGATCACAAGGATTGCGTCCTCCGGTGCGAGCGCGAACTCCCCCATTTCTCGGTGGCGCTCGTACTGCCGGCAGACTAGCCACCGCCGGTTCGAATCGAGCGTCCAATGGTCCAGTTCCTTGGCCCACTGGTCCAGCAAGTCCGTACCGTCCATCGCTATGACGGCGCCGTTCAAGTCGCCCGAGTCGATCAAGCGCCCGAGGATCTTCAACGTCGTCCGTGTCTTGCCGGTCCCGGTCGCCATCTCGAGCACTCCGGACCCTTTTGCTAGGAAGGACTCGACCGCCTCTTCCTGATGGCGCCAGCGTGGGTCGACCGAGCAGTTGGTCGGTGGGGAGCCCGGCCTACGCGGCAGCCTCTGCGGCACCCGCTCACGCAACCTAGCGATCACTTCGAAGCTTGGCCTTTCCACGTCGAGGCCGGCGGCGTCGTTCGCCCAAGCCTCGTTGAACTGCGCGAGCTTGGTGCCGACGCGTTCTGCGTCGCCGGCAACCCAGTTCCGGTACACATCAATGGACTCGTAGTTGAGGCGATGTCCACCGAGCGTCTCGTTCGCCGAACCTGTGAACGCCACGCGCGCGTTGCGCGAGAAGTCGAACACCCCCATCTTCTCGTGGAAGATGCCCGGCATCTCGATGTGCTTTGCGAACGCGAAGCGGATGTCCAGCCGCCCGTTCGCGACGAGCCAAATGAAGATGCGCGCCCGCAACCCGTCATCAGTCGGGTCTTCAGCCAAGGCGATGACCTCGTCTAGCATGCGCTCGACGAGCGTCTGCCGGTATTCTGCGCGCTTCTCGTCGGCGACGAGTTCTCGGAGAACCGCCTTGTCTTGGGGCGTCAGCTCCGGGGCGGCGATCAGCTGGACCTGCAAGTCCCCCTGGACGAGCCGGGGTAGCGCGTCCAACCATGTGAGAAGGGCCGTGCTGGAGAAATAGCCGGCGGCCCGTCGATAGACGCCAGCTTCCCGCAGACACGGCATGAAGAACGCCCCGGCCAAGTCGTCTGCTCCCGTTCGGTAGTGCGACTTCAGCCCCGCGAGACTATTGGGCGCCACCGTGCCCGCTGGCGCACCGCCGTCCTCAGTTGCCGCTGCTGTTGCCACCTATGTCTTCCCGGTGTCCCTGTCTTGGCGCGCCGTCTCGGTGTTCCCGCAGGCACCCTCGTTCAAGATTGTACGACAGATCTACTGTGGTGAGGCCATGACTGACGTGGGTGACTCTGGCCTGCAGGCGAGCGGTACCCAGGTTGAGGCCCCCCGCGCTTCGGCGAAGTGCCGTGCGTCGGCACAGAGCACCTTTGCAGGTCGATGCATGCCTTCGACCTGCGGTTTGACAAGAGGCGCACCGGCGGTTACGTTTCCCCTCCGATGGCGTTCCGGGGCGAGGTTCCACAACATGCCGGCCAACTTCGCTGCACACGGCCACGGAGTCGCTAAGGGTCTGGCTGGTCAGCAGCAAACGCGGCAGCACCCCTGACCGGGGGACGGATGGCCGCTCGATCAAGGCTGGGTGGCAGACGTGGCTGAAGCCTACCTGTTCGGCTCGCCGTGGGAGCAGGCCGAGGCGCTGGCCCCCGCAGGTCGGCCTCTCAAGGACCTGATTGGCGAGGTTCGAGACCTCTATCTGGAGGACGAGCGCCCTTGGGTGGTCGGCTTCAGTGGTGGCAAGGACTCGACCGCGGTGCTCCAGTTGGTCTACTCGGCGCTCATGTCGCTCCCAGCGAAAGAGCGTACGAAGCGCGTCTTCGTCGTCTCCTCGGACACCCTCGTGGAGACGCCGGTGGTGGTCGACCTCCTGGCCCGGACGCTCGCGAACCTGAACAAGGTCGCCGGGGAAGCTGGGATGCCCTTGGAGGCGCATCGGGTGACGCCCGTACCGGATCAGACCTTCTGGGTCAACCTGCTTGGCCGCGGGTACCCGGCACCCACCAAGGCTTTTCGCTGGTGTACGGAGCGGATGAAGATCAACCCGGTGAACGCGTTCATCCTCGACAAGGTTGATGAGTACGGTGAGGCAGTCGTCGTCCTGGGGGCTCGGAGCGCCGAAAGTGCGACCCGTGCCCAAGTGATCGCCAAGCACCGCATCGATGGCACCCGGCTCGGTCGGCACACTTCCCTGCCGAACGCCTTCGTCTACACGCCGATTGACGACTGGACAGCCGATGAGGTCTGGGAGTACCTCATGTCGGCACGACGGCCGTGGGGTGGCGATAACCGGGCACTCCTTGACCTCTACCGCGGCTCGAACGCCGGCGAGTGCCCGATCGTGATCGACACCAGCACCCCTTCTTGCGGCAACTCGCGGTTTGGATGCTGGACATGCACGGTCGTCAGCGCGGACAGGGCCATGGAGAGCCTCGTCTCCCAAGGCGAGTCGTGGATGCGACCCCTGCTGGACTTCCGCAACCTCCTAGCGGAGACAACGCACCCGGACCGGAAGCGCGAGTATCGGAACTACCGACGCCGAACGGGCAAGGTTTCCTTCGTTCGCGGCAGTATCCATGATGACGGGAAGGGCACTCGGAAGCATGTGCCGGGACCGTATTGGATGCGCTACCGGCGAGACTGGCTGGAGCGTCTGCTGGTGCTGCAGCGTGACCTGTGTGCGTCAGGCCACGTAGTAGAGCTAATCAGCGAGGATGAGCTGCATCAGATCCGCCGCGAGTGGCTCAACGACCCCAACGAACCGGACTGGGTCGACCACCTGCCGGCCATCTATCGACGAGTCTTCGACGGGGATCTGGACTGGACCCACGCTGATGCTGGCAACTTTACGCAGGCTGACCAGGAGAACCTCGCTCGGCTCGCGGCCCAATACGGCGTTCCTTCCACCCTGGTGCGCAGGTTGCTCGACTTGGAGCTCTCGATGGACGGCCTATTGAGGCGCCGCGGGATCACCGAGCGCATCGATGGTGTCCTAAGCGAGGACTGGCGACCGCTAGACGCGATACTTGCCGAAGGCGAGCAGGTTCGTGACGGCGGCTATCAGGATGAGATCGACCGCCTTCACGCGGAGCTCGGCACGCTCGAGGAAGTGGGTGAGAGATGATCCTTGAGCGCTTGACGTTGTCCGACTTCCGCGCCTACGGCGGCCACCACGTCATCGACTTGGCACCCCGCATACGGTACGGGTCCGTTAGGCCCATCACTCTGTTTGGGGGCCTCAACGGTGCCGGAAAGACCACCTTGATGATGGCACTCAAGCTGGCGCTGTACGGTCGCCATGCACTCGGCCTCGGCACCTCTACCACCGTGTACCACAGATTCCTAAGGGAGAGCATGCACCGCTCCACGGGCGTACGGCTCCCCAGCCACAACGCATTCGTGGAGGTCGACTTCGTCTATGGCCGGCTAGGTGAACGCTCCCGCTTCACCGTTCGGCGCAGTTGGTCTGCGGACGGACGTCGAGTCCGGGAGCATTTGTCAGTGTCCGAAGATGGGGAGCCGCTGACGCTCGCGCCTGAGGCATGCCAGGGATTCCTCGACGACCTAGTGCCGATCAGCGTCTCCGAACTGTTCTTTTTCGATGGCGAGAAAATCGCGGAACTCGCGGAGGACGAGACGGGGCGCATCTTGGGAGGCGCTCTACAGCGGCTGTTTGGGCTACATTTGGTAGAGCGCCTGCGCGGCGACCTTCGTGTATACACGCTCCGACAGGAGAACGGGGCGGGCCTTCAGCTGGGCGAGGAGATCGAACGCCTAGAGGGCGAGTACCAAGAACGCCTGAAGGCAATTCAGGACGCGCAGGCCGCGGTGGACTGTGCCGAGCGACGTTACCAAGCGCTGACCGAGGAACGTGGCAGGCTCGAACTGCGACTGCGCGAACGGGGCGGGGACTGGGGCGCGTCCCGCGAATCTTGGCACGCGAAGGCGGAAGACCTGCGTAGCATGATCGAGAAGGAGGAGCGCGGGCTGCGTGACGAACTTGCAGGAATCTACCCGCTCTCCCTCTCGGGTGATGTCCTTGGGCCGGCTCTGGAAGCTGCCGCCACCACGCTCAAGGCGCGAACGCAGGCAGAAGCAAACGACCTGCTTGCGTCATTCGCGGCCACATTGAAGGACCATTTGGACGGCACCGGTCGTACGCATGTGGATCGGCTACTTCGTGACGCGGTTCACCCGGTCGCGGACTCGGAGACGCTCTTGGATGTAAGCCACCGATCACTGGGCCGAATGAGCCAGGCTGTACGCCACTCCATCCCGGACGCCCAGTCTCGGGTCACCCGTCTGATCGAGCGCGTTCAGGCTGCGGAGGAGCAGTTGGCCGCCGCCACAGCTATGTGCGAACAGGCTCCTGACGACGCGGCGATCATGGCGGAGATGGACGAACTCGGCGAACTGAGTGAGCAGGCGGCGAGCGCGGCCGTCGAGTTGGCGGTCTGCAAACGGGAGCTCAAGACAAGATACCGCCTTGCAATCGACCAAGCGCGTACACTGCGGACCAAGAACGCGGCGCTGGCGGCCATGCACGATGCCGCACAGTCCGTCGAGTATGCGGAGCGTACAAGGCGTCTTCTGAGGGACTTCCACCGCGTCAAGACCAGGCGGAAGATTGAGGAACTGGAGGACATGTTCGCAATGGCCTTCCAGGAGCTCGCACGCAAGGACGACTTGGTGGCGACGGCGCGGATCAACCCCCGGAACTTTACCGTCAAGCTCCTCAATGGCGAGGGGCACGAGCTTCGGAAGGAGCAACTGTCCGCTGGTGAGAAGCAAATCTACGCGATCGCGATGCTCGATGCGTTGTCCCGCACATCGGGACGACGTCTCCCTGTTGTAATCGACACGCCCTTAGGTCGCCTCGACTCTCAGCACCGAGCGAACCTTGTCAGCAGCTACTTCCCCCGAGCCAGCCATCAGGTGATCCTGCTCTCGACCGACGTGGAGGTCGACCAGCCGTTCTACCGGGAACTCTCTCCCCAGGTCGGCCGTGCCTATGAGATCCGCTACGATCCCTCCGAGCAGACGTCGAAGGTCCTCAAGGGTTACTTCTGGCGACGAAGAGCGAGGATAACCTCATGATCCCGCACCGCGTCCGCATATCCGAGTGGTCCACCGGTCGCCTCAGGTATCTGAAGTCGCGTACCGGTCTCACGCCTAACATACTGAGTCGCTTCGCATTTCTTCTTTCAGCCCGCGACATGCGCCGACTCGGGCGGGAGTGTGCGGATTTCCATGGACAGGAGTTCAATGCTCCTACGCTTTTCGGGGAGCACCAAGAGCTCTACGACCTGCTGCTGATCCGCTATGTCGAGATCACGAGGGACGAGGGGCAGCCGGGGGCGATCATTGCCAACCACATCGAGAACGGGCTGCATAAGATGGGGCATGTCCGGCGTCTCATGGATGTGGCCAACCTCGGAGAGCAGCGGCCGCCGTGACCTAGCGCTGGTAGTAGTCCCCCGCGAGGCCGTCCAGGGGCTGGGGCTCGTGGCCCAAGTAGTCGAAGAAGTCAACGCGGAGGCGCGGCAGGTCCACCTTGACCCGCTCGACCAGTTTGGGCCGCTCTGCCCCCTCGAAGTCGTCGTACCGCAGGAAGGTCACCTTGCTGGATTCCAAGTGGACCTTGATGAGGTCTACGGCCCCCGGCTCCCCGAAGAGCGTCAGCGCACACCCCACGTAGATGCGGATCAACGGCAGGCACTCTGCAAGTAGCGACTGGTGGAACGTCAGATCGTGCGTGCCGTTCAGTCTGCCGATGCCGAGCTCCTCGTGGCAGAACAGGGCGGCTTCCATGAGGCGTTCGCTGTCGGCCACTGCGAACAGCGCCCGCTTGCCGGCGGCCTTGGCCCGCGTGATGTTGCCGAAGAAGTGGCGGACGTCGCGCTGTAGGCGGGGCGGGAGCTCCTTGTACGGCCGGCGGCGCCCAAAGTGGCCGAGGGCGAAGTAGACGAGCAGGTCTTCCTGGCGGCCGATGGCGGCGGCTTCGGCCTCATCGGGGTCGAAGAACCGCGCCACCCAGTCGTGGACCCGGCGCCAGGAGCCGACCAGAGTGGTGAGCGGCAGTGCAGCCGCACACTCCTCGGCAATCGGCGGGCGGCCGAGCTCCAATGCGGTGCGCCAGTAGGCGTCGATCTGGGGCCGGTGCGTTTCCACCATCTTCGCGATGGCGTCGGTGTTCGGCTCGCGGCGCAGCAGGCGCCATTCGCGCTTCACCTGCTGGCGAGCGAGGAGGAATAGCTGCTCATCCCTCGGGTCGCGGAACACGAGGCAGATGCCGGGAGCGATGGGAATGGCGTTGGCGCCAGTGGTCTTTTCGACGTAGGCGCGGAACTCGTCCTGGGCGAAGTACTTCTGGAAGGTGTTGCGCTGCGTGCGCACGCCATCGTTGTGCGGGGTGAACTGCGCACGGTGGGCTGCATAGCCGAGCATGACGCTCACGATGAGCACCTTCCGAGCCAGCCCGAAGGCCGAACGCAGGGTCTCGGTGCGTTCTTGCGAGTTTTCAATGACGTTCAAGACGAAGCCGAGGTTCACGATGTCGGCGGGGCGCCGTTCGCCATCGGGGTGGAAGACCGGATCCCAGCCGCTGGCTTCGACGTCCATGCCCTTCAGGAGGCGTAGGTCATCTCCGCGGCCGCAGCCGTAGTCGAAGAGACTGTGGCTGCCGTTCAGGAAGCCCAAGTCCATCAGGTGCCGGATGGGGGACGAAAGGTCGAGCCGCCGTTGCGCAGTTCGATGGCGGGCGATGGGTTCCCTAGGCCCGCTCATCGCAGGGGCCGGCCGGCGGTGTCGAGCCGCAGTTCCGCCAAGCGCGTCTCCCAGCCGGACCGGGTGCCGATGGTGGTGCTGGGCCGGAAAGCTCCTCGCCGGTCTAGTCGCTGCGTGAGGGATGCGGCGCTCGAAACGATGGGATGGTCCGCGGGAAACAGGAGCTCCTTGCGATGCAAGATCGGCGGATTGGCTCGGTTGGTGTAGTCCGTAAACAGCACCTTGCGCTGCCGGACGCGACAGGACTCCGCGATGAGCAACGCTGGAAAGGGCGCCTCGTCGAAGTCCTCGTACCGAAGGAAGCTCAGCCGCTCCCCGGCATCGAGCTTGATCACGTTGAAGTCTCCGGCGGCGAGACCGAGGTCGGTCCGCGCCTGGGCGAGCCGATCTGGTAGACCGGGCAATGTGGAAACCAATGCCATGTGGTAGTAGCTGAAAGGCCCAACGTGCTTGCCACGGCCGGTTGCCATGAGGCGAGCGTAGGGCTCGGCCAGCGGAGCCTGCGCCGCCTGCTCAAGCTCGCGCATAGAGCGCATTGCCATCTCCACTCAATCCCGGGCCTCGGGCGCTCGCCGTTCGCCGCGCACCGAGTAGTCCATTGCGATGGTGCTTTCCCCGCTCAAGGCCCCCCGGAACGTGTCGGCGTCTACTTTGAGCCATGCCGTCATCGGGCCGGTGTGGCCCTTGCCCCAGGCGGCTTGGGATGCGGGCGGGTTGTACTCGTAGGTCAGCACGTCGTACTCGAAGCCGATGTTCGTGACTTCGATTTCGCCATCCACGGCGTCGTCGATGCTCGCGGTCAGCGCGCCGGCGTCTGCTGCCACCGTCAGCACGCTGTCGCGCACCAAGCCGTTTACGTTGGTCACCACGTCCCAGCGCCCGGTCACGGCCTCAAGCCCCGGGGCGTTGTACTCGACGCCCGGGTAATCCCGCCAGATCCAGCGCAGCGTATCCGGGAAGATCGCGCCGCCGTGGTCCAGGTCGTGGCCGCCGGTGCCCATCTTGAAGCGGTAGTCGTAGCGGGCGAACATCAGGGCGGACTCCATGGCCAGATTCGCCAGCGTCCAGTTGCCTTCCGTGAGGTTGATGTCGTTCGCGCCGTCCTGCAGGAAGACGCGGATCGGCTTGGGGTCGCCGCGGGTTTGGCGGATCAGGTACGGGTAGGTGGAACCGCCGTGCAGTCTGGTGTAGCTGCCGATGTGGCTGATCGCCTTGCTGAAGGCGTCCGGGCGCTGCCAGGCCACGGTGAAGGAGGCAAGGCCGCCGTCGCTCATGCCGCAGATGGCGCGGCCGGCGGCGTCATCGACAAGACTGTAATCCTCGCCCACCCACGGCAACACCTCCTCAAGCAGGAAGCGGGCGTAGGTGTCGTCCAGCGGGACGTACTGCGCCGAACGCTGGTACTCATGCTCCCTCCGGCCGGGGTTGACGAAGATGCCGATCGTCACCGGCATCTCGCGCTTGTGGATGAGGTTGTCGAAGACGGTCGGCGCCCGCACCGGGCCGTCGGCGGCCACGTAGCCGCCGCCGTCCTGGAACACCATCACCGCCGCGGGCTTCGCGCCCGTGTACTGCGCCGGCACGTATACCCAGTACTCGTGCGTCGTGCCGGGATAGATCGCGCTGCCATCCCGAACGTACTTCGTCACCGTGCCCTTGGGCACCCCGTCCTGCGGCAGGGAATCCCCGCCCAGCGTGTATTCCGCTTTCGCTTCCATTGGACCCACCGTGGCGAACGCCACCAGCGACGCGGCGAAGAGGGAGCAGCGCCGCTCGCGATTGACTCGTTCCTGCCGCATTGACTGGCGCATGCCTTCCATGGGGAACACTTTCCGGACCTGCTCGAAGCCGGTTCCAAACGCTAACGTCTTCGCCGCTGCCGTTCAAGCGAAGCGAGAGCCACGGCCGGCGCTGGAGTCGCGTACCGCTGTTGGCGCGTTCAGCAGACGTCTGTCGTACAGCCGACGGGCAGGGCCTGGACGACACCCTTGCGTCCTCGTCGCCGACGCTCAAGCCGCGGACTGCAACTCCACGAAAGCCCGATAGCGCCCGTTCTGGTTCGCCAGCAGTTCCGCCGGGGCGCCCTGCTCGACGATGCGGCCCTCTTCCAAGAACACCACCTTGTCCGCCCGGGCCACGGTCGACAGGCGATGGGCGATCACGATCACCAGCTTGTCCTTGGCGGCTTCCTCCAGCGCATCGATCAGGTAGGACTCCGTCTCTGGATCCAGCGCGGAGGTCGGCTCGTCCAGAATCAGCACGCTGGCATCCTGCAAGAGGCCGCGGGCGATGGCGATTCGCTGCTTCTGGCCGACGGAAAGCTTGCTGGTCACCGTGCCGAGCTTCGTCCGGTAGCCATCCGGCAGCGCGGCGATGAAGTCGTGGGCGCCGGCGATGCGGGCGACGCGCTCCACTTCCTCAAGCGTCGCGTCGGGCTTGGCGTAGCGGACGTTGTCCAGGATGGAGTCCGAGAAGAGCTGGGTCTCCTGGAACACGTAGGCCACCTGGCGGCGCAGGCTCGCGACCGCGATGTCGCCGATGGCCACGCCGTCGATGCTGATCCGGCCGGCCGTCGGCGCGTGGTAGGCGGGGATCAGGTGGGCGAGGCTGGTCTTGCCGGCGCCGGTCGGGCCGACCAGGGCCGTGATCTCGCCCACCTTGGCGTCGAAGTCGATGTCCGCGAGCGCCGGGCGCCCGTCGGAATAGACGAGCCCGACGCCGCGCATCTCGATGCCCTGCTCGATGCGCCGCAGCCGCTCGCCGTGCGTGTACTGCTCGCTCGGCAGGTCCATCAGGAAGAACACGCGGCGCACGCCCGGGATGTTGTGCTGGATGCGGATCCAGACGTAGGGAATGGCCGTCAGCGCACCCGAGAGCCAAGCGTAGTAGTAGATGAGAACGCCGTAGTCGCCGGGCGTCAGCACGCCTTCGATGACGCGGGCGCTGATGAAGTAGAAGGCGACGAGGCCGAGCAGGCCGCGGGCGATCTGCATGGAGGCGCGGATCATGATGTCCACCAGCACCTGGGCGCGGTAGCGCTTGAAGGATTCGGTGCTGTGGCGGTCGAAGCGGCCGCGCTCCTGGCGGTTGCCGCCAAGGCTCTGCACGGCGAGCACGTTGCTCATGCCCTCTTCGACGTTGCCGGTGGTCACCGCGCCGGCGGCCCGGCTGGCTTGGCTGCGGCGGCGCATGAGCCGCGGGAAGGGCACGATGGCGAGCCACTGCAACGGCAGCATGAAGAGCGCCAGATAGACCACTTCCGGCGCGTCGCCGTAGTTGAAGGACATCACCAGCAGGATCACGAAGGCGGTGATGATCGCCAGCACCGGCGACATGATGAACTGGTAGAAGACGTTGGTCAGCGCCGGCGTGTCGTACATCACGCGGTACAGGCTGTCGCCGATGCGCTGGTCGTTCAGCACCGGCACGGGCAGAGCCTGGATGCGCTCGAAGAGCTGCGCCCGCAGCAGGTGGTTCAGGGCCTGGGTCAGGCGCAGCTGCAGCCGGAACTCCACGAAGCCGACGATGCCGGCGAACTTGCTGTACGCGGCGTTGGCCTCGTTCTCGGTGCGCGTGGCGGTGTCGTGGCCCTGTTCGAGCTGCGCTTCGGTGAAGTCCACCGTCGTGCCGAAAGCGCCGAAGACGATCAGCAGCGCGCTGCCGAGCCCGGCCACCCAGACCATCATCTCGAGCGGCCCCATGCCGTCCAGCAGCCGCACGAACGGCGCGAAGTAGGCCGGGAAGGCGTCCGGGTCCACGGGCGCGCCGAGCACCACGTTGTCGATCACCACCTTCAGCGGCCACGGCAGCAGCAGCGGCGTCAGCAGAGACAGCCACATCACTAGGAACTTGGCGGCGAAGCGCGCCTTGAAGTAGCCGATGTAGGAGATGGAGCGCAGCACCAGCGCGAGCGTTTCCCGGAAGTTCGTGTCGGTGTGGACGTCGAGCGGGCTCGCCGCGGCGTCGAGCTCGCGCTCCTGGGCACGGTTGCCCGCCGGCATCCAAGCGGCGTCGGCCACGGTGCGCTAGACCCCGCCCCGCCCCGCGACCCGTGCCGAGAGGGCCGTCTCGGTCTCGACGAACCGGCGATAGCGGCCCTCGGGCAGCGCCATCAGCGCCTCGTGATCGCCCTCTTCCGCCACCCGGCCGTCCTCCAGATAGAGAATCCGGTGCGCTTGGCGGATGGTCGAAATCCTATGGGTGATGAGGAAGACGGCCCGCTGGCGGCCGCCGTCCATGCCCCGGCCCCAGTTCGCGAGGCGTTCAAGCACCCTGTGCTCCGTCGCCGCGTCGAGCGCCGCAGTCGGTTCGTCCAGGATCAGCATCTGCGCGTCCTTGGCCACCGCCCGGGCGATGGACAGGCGCTGGCGCTGGCCGGTCGAGAGTCTGCCGCCGCGATCGCCAAGCACGGTGTCGAGGCCGTCGGGAAGGCTCGCCACGTAGTCGTCCACGCAGGAGACGTGGATGGCGGCGGCGAGTTGCTCGTCCGTCGCGGCGGGCGCGGCGTAGCGAAGGTTGTCGCGCACGCTCAGGGCGAAGAGCACGTTCTCCTGCAGGGCGATCGCGACGTCGCGGCGCAGGCTCGCCACATCGATGCGGCGCAGGTCGACGCCGTCGATGGCGATGCTGCCGGCATCGGGATCGAACAGCCGCGTCAAGAGCGCCATCAGCGTGCTCTTGCCGGACCCGGTCGGGCCGACGATGGCGGTGATTTCCCCGGCCCGGGCGGTGAAGCTCACGTCGCGCAGCACGGGCCGCGACGGCTCGTAGGCGAACGCCACCCGCTCGAAGCGCACCTCGGCCGCGGTCGGCGGCATCGGCACCGCGTCGGTGGCGTTCGCTACGTCCGGCTCGATGTCGAGTATCTCGAACACCCGGTCCAGGCCCATGGCCATGTCCTGGGCATTGGTCCATTGCCGCAGCAGGCTGCCAGCCAGCTCCCCGCCCTTGGTGAGTTCCGCATGCGCCCATTGGAAGGCGCCCAGATTCCAGCGCACGAAGCTGAGACCGACCAGGCCGATCAGCACCGCGGCGAACGCTTCCCGGTTCTCCGCCGCCCACACCGCCATGACGAACTCGCCGCTGATGAGCACCGCGCCGGCCAGCACGAACATGATGATCGACACGCCCGCCACCAGCGAGCGGATGCGGTAGGCGGCGTTGAAGGCGACTACCGAGTCCGCCTCGAAGCGGCGCTGCTCCATCTCCTCCGCGCCGGCGGCCTTGATGACGCGCAGCGCGCCGAGCGCTTCCTGGGTGCGCGAGGTGAGATCCGAGTTCGCTTCTCGGGCCGTCAGCGAGCGCACCCTGATGCGCGGCGAGAACCAGCGTCCCCAAAGGATCGCCACCACCGCGAAGGTGGCGCCCATCACGCCGAGCAGCGGATCGAGGGCGGCGATGAAGAAGATGGTCGCGGCATAGGTGGTCGCTTGCGTGGCGACGGACACCAGCATGCCGACGATGGCCGTCACCTGGGCGCTGTCCTGGTAGATGCGGTACACCGAGTCGCCGACGCGGTGGTCGCCGTGGTAGCGCAGCGAAAGCTGATGCCAGCGTTCCAGCAACGCAAGGCGCAGGTCCTGGTTGATGCGCTGCAGGATCCAGACGTTGTAGTACGGCAGCGCCAGCGAGAGGGGCACGGTGATCGTGCCGATGGCCACCACGAACAGGATGTAGATGCGCTGCAACTCCTGCCGCTCGGCCGCGGTGAGCGACTCGGCAGCGCCCTGGCCGAGGTCCTCGCGGCCCACGAAGTCGGCGAGGAAGGGCGTCAGTGGCTCGGCCTGGAGGATGGACTGGTTCAGCAGGTCGATGGTGAAGAGCGCCGTAATGATGCCGGTGAGCGTGCTCAGCCAAACCAGCGCGTAGTAGTAGACCAGGTGGCAGCCGACGCGGACCCGGACATGCAGCATGCCGTCTTCGCGGCGGAAGTGGACCAGCCAGAGCAGCAGCGCGCCAGCGCTGACCAGGCCCACGGCGACGTTGTCCCATGCTCCTTCCACGGCCAGCACGGCGAACAGATTGGCGAGCAGGCCCACGCCCGCCAGCACCGCGACGGCGCCCGCCAGCAGGCGCGGCCGGTCGCCGCGGTGCCGGGCAGCCGTCGCCGCCCAACTCGCCGCGGCCATGACGGCCGTTGCGCCGAGCAGCAGGTCGTATTGCCAATTCAAGCCCAGCGGCAGCCAGCCAACCACAGGCGCGGCGCCGGCGAGCGCAGTGACCAGCACCGGCGCATAGCCGAAACGCCAAACCGTGCTCTCGGCCCCCCGTGCCGCTACCGGCAGCGGCCGTTCGCGCCAAGTGCCGAACACCAGCGGCTTCAGCCAAGGCCAGGTGCGCAGCAGGATGCGAATCACGTCCGCGAAGCCGCGCGCGTCGGCATCGTCCGCTCTCTGCCGCTCCGGCGGCAGCGGCGCCTCGCCCCACAGCGGCAGGGCGGCGATGCGCTCGGCGTCGCGCGCCGAGACGGCGCGTTTCACGCTACAGCAGCGCCTGGAGGGGCGCCGGAAGCCGTGCGACGTCGGCCTCCGGCAATCCGCAGTAGTGGCCTTCGAGCTGCCGCAGCCAAGAGCAGCTGTAGTAAAGGTTCAGCGCACGGCGGCAGCGATCGGGCGTGGTGTTCGGCCCGCGGCCGTGCCACATCGCGCCATCGAACATCAGGATCGACCCCGCGTCCATTTCGATGGTCGTGAAGTCGTGGTCGGCTTGGAGGGGGCTACCCCAGCGGTGGCTACCCGGCACGACGCGCGTTCCGCCGTTCGCCACGGTGAAGGGATCGATGGCGAGCAGCGTGTTGACCACCAGCGGCTGATGCGGCCGCGGCAGCGGGAAGAAAACGTCGTCCTGGTGCAAGGCGCGGATGCCCTGGCCCGGCTGCACGTCCTTGATCATCGCGGTGGCCAGCTGCACATCGCCGAACATGCCGCGCACCTTCCGAGCCTCAGGCGCCAGCACGCCGCGCACGACGGCCAGGATGTCCGGGTGGACGATCAGGTCGTCGAAGGCGCGGCTCGAGCGGAACAGCCCCTTGAACATGCGTCCCCGCACCCGCTCGCCGTTCACCCCGACCTCGTCGATCGGATGCAGCAGCCCTTCCGCATCCTCGGCCAGCCGCGCGAGACGCTCGGCGTCGACGATGCGGTCGAGCACGGCGTAGCCTTCTGCGCGGATGCGTTGGACGGCTGCCCCGATGCTCTTGGCCGCTCTGCCCATGCGCTACTGCCAGAACCGGTCCGACTTGAACCACGCCCGCACCGGGATCACCTCGCCCGTGATGGCGCGGGCCGCATCGGATGCCAGGAAGCGCGCCATCTTCGCCACATCTTCCGGTTCGGGCGGCAATGTCAGGTGCGGCACCTTCGTACCGTCGTCGTTCGTCGCCGCGGGAATCGCGCCGTAGCGCCGCATCGCCGGCGTGGCGATCAGCCCCGGGGCGATGCAGTTGACGTTGATGTTGTGCCGCGCCCACATGTAGGCCAGGTTGTTCGTCAGGCTGATGACGCCGGCCTTGGCCGCCGAGTAGTGCAGCATCCCCGGATTGCCCTTGGTGCCGGCAATGGAAGAGATGTTGATGATGTTGCCGCGGTCCTGGGCGATCATCTGCCGCCCGGCGGCGAGGCAGCAGACGAACGTTCCGGTGAGATTGAAGTCGATCAGCCGCACCCACTCGTCGTACGGCGTGTCCTCAGGGGCGCGCATCCGCGAGCCGCCGCCGGCGTTGTTCACCATCACGTCCACGCTGCCGAACTCCGCCACCGTCCGAGCGATCAGTTCATCGACCTGCTCCGGCACCGTGATGTCCGTCGCCACGGCGAGCGCGCGTCCGCCGTCGGCGGCGATCTTGGCGACCACCTCGTCGAGACGCTCCTGATTGCGACTGGCCACCACCACGGTCGCGCCGACGCGGGCGTATTCCCGGGAGATCTCCGTGCCGATGCCGCCGGCGCCGCCGGTGACGATTGCGACCTTCCCCCGCAAGCCCTCGAGTTCGTAGTCGGCCATGCGCCCTTCTATCAACCGTTCAGGACTTCGATTGTCGCGTAGCGGCCAAGCGCGGCGCGAACGGCGGTCGCTCGGACTTCACCCACTTTGACCCCTCAGGAAGCGCTCCGCCATGGTGCCGTTCCGGTAGATCAGATGCGCTTTGGACCTCGGCTCGAGATACAGCGTCTTCCTGACGCCGACACCGGGCCACTGCGCCTCCACGAACGATGCGGCGAGCACCAGACTGCCAAGATTTCGCAGCCGCTGGTAGGAGAGCACGCGCACGTCGTCGAACTCGAACTGCCGCTTGAGGGCCTGATTGGTGCCGATGGCGTCCCAGAACGACAGGAAGGACCAGACCAGGCGCCAGATGACCTGGCGATTGCGGCGCATGGGTTCGGTGGTGAGGATGAGGAACGGAAAGTCGCCGCTGCCGGATTCCAGACCCTTCACCGCCACCAGCCACAGCGGCGTGTGCGGATGCGCCGCGAGGCGCACCGGCACCGCGCCGAAGTGGACGAAGAGGCCGAGTTCTTCGCCGCGCAGTGGCTTGTACATCGTCACCCCGTACGGCGTGGGGCACGACTGCCCCATGGTCCGTGCCAGAACCGGCCGGTGGCCGCGCAGCAACAGCAAGTCGCCAGGCACTCGCGCGGCGAAGCGGCATCCGCAGATGGAGAGCGCCGCCGGCAGCTCGCGCTGCAGCTCGGACAACGCCGCGCCATGCTCTGGCGAAGGGGCTTGCGCGCCGCGGCCGGCCAGATCGAAGGCGAACAGGTGCCGTCCGCCGCTGGCGGCATCGACCTGCCGCACGAGATCCGCGACCTCGTCTGATTCCGAGCGGAAGTCCGGCGCCCGGGCGGAGAACAGCGTCTGCGCCAGCGGCGTGACCACCATGTTGTTCCATGCGCTGAAGCCCGTCGCCGGCGGTTGGTGCCGCGCGAGTTCCAGGGCCCGGTCGGACAGCCCGGGCATCGGCCCGCCTTCCGTGTGCCAGGCGAATATCTCGCACACCGCATAGCCCCGCTGGCCGGCACGCGAGCGCTTCGCCCCGCGAAACGTGCGCCGGGTGGCCGGACCCAGAAACTCCATCCTCTCGGCGTAGGGCTTGCGCAACTCGAAGGTGTCGACGACCAGCAGCGGGTCGCCCTTGAGCAGCGCCGCGCCCTCGGCGAGCAGGTTGCCGGCAACGGCCGCGCCGACCCGAGGGTTGCCGAGGTTGCGGCTCAGGCGCTTGTGCGTGGCATGCAGGGCGATCGGCTCGTCGAGCGCCCGGGCGATCTCGCTCAGCCGCACGGAGCCGCCGATCAGCATGCCGGTGAGCATGTCTTGAACGAAGCGGGATGCGACTCGGCCGAGGCCCGTCGTCAGCGGTGCGCCGATGGCGGCCACTTTGCGGCGCAGGAGGTCCGTGTCGAGATCGGGAGTCCGGCCCATGCCTGCCGTTTTACTGGAGCATCCCCGCTTTGTCGACCGCGAGGCCGCCGGGTGCGCAGCAAGTGCTCCTTCCACGCGCGTCGCACGCTCTGCTTTTTTTGGGGGAACTCCCAATGCAGAGGCCCTGGACGCGCTTGGAAAAGGGGGTGCGCTTCCGGTACGTTCGGGCGGGATGAGAGGGGAGATGCTCGCCATGAAACGACTTGCCGGCATTGCAGCGAACGCGCTGCTCGCCACCGGACTGGTCTTCTCGGGACCGTTCGCGACGGCGCAGGAAACCCAGGCCGCGGCGCCGCCGGGCGAACAGTCCAGCGCGGAAGACAGCCGCTACATCGAGGAGATCATCGTGCGCGGCGAACGCGGCGATCTGAGCTCTCTGGACCGTGCGATGACCGTCACCGGCTTCAACGCCGACATGATCCAGGAACTCGGCATCCAGAACACCAGCGATCTGGAGGTGCTGACGCCCGGCATGCAGATCGGCCCGCGCAGCCAGGGTGGCGGCAAGAACGAAGACGGCCACATCGTCATGCGCGGCGTCGCCAACGACCGGGCGGTGAACTTCTTCCAGGACGTATCCGTCGCCGTCTACATCGACGGCGTCTACAGCGACCAGTCCTACGGCCTCGATCAGGGCGCCATGTTCGATGTCGAACGGGTCGAGGTGGCGCGCGGCCCGCAGGGCACCACCGGCGGCAAGGCGGCCATCGCCGGCTCGATCAACTTCGTCACGCGCAAGCCGACCGAGGAGTTCGATCTCAAGGCCGCGACCGAATTCACCGATCAGATGTCGCAGCAGTTCAATCTGGCCTTCGGCGGACCGATCGCGGACAGCGGCTTCATGTACCGCCTCGGCCTCAGCCGCCTCACCGGCGACGGCCTGATCGAGAACATCGGCCCCGGCCCGGATGCAGCCATCCCCGATCAGCTGATCTATTCGCCGCAGCTGCGCTTCAAGAACGACCGCTTGGACGTCACGGCGCGCTATTCGAAGCTGGAGGACGAGGGCACGCCCCGCGTATCGCTCATCATCGGCGCCCGCAACACTGCGGACCAGTACCTGCTCGATCAGTTCGGCGAGCCGCTGTGTACCATCGATCCGGCGACTATCGAGACCACCCGCGAATGCATCCGTGACGCCAACGGCAACATCATCTACCAGGTCAACCCGTACTACGGCCTAGGCCAGAACCCGGCGGTGGTGGACTGCCCCGGCTTCAATCTGGACGGCACCCGGCAACGCGGCGCGCCGGTGGTCTGCGATGGGGAGAACCTCCAGCTCAAGGTGGAGCTCAACGCGCCGATCATGCGCCGCAACTCCCAGGAGGCGTTCACCCTAGAAGCGCGCTATGCGCTCAACGAAACCCACGACTTCATCTACAAGTTCGGCGACCGCGACACCCGGCAGCAGAGCCGCAACGACATCGACGGCACCGCCCGGCAAGGCGGCGGCATCTGCTCGCCGATCCACCCCCGGGTGCTTTCCGGCGAACTCACCGCCGGCGAGCGCCATCCGCGCTGCGCCTTGGACGGCCGCGGCAACGGCGCCTACGCCGACGACCTCAACGACTACCTGTTCACCTCCGCACAGCAGAGCCACGAGCTTTCGCTGGTGTCCAACAACGAGGGGCCGTTCAACTACACCTTGGGCTACACGTACATCGACGGCGACGAGCCGTACGTCTACCAGGGCCGGTTCAACGGCGTCGAGACGGGCAGCAACAACCTCAACAACCCGGATTTCTACCGCGACACCTCCGCCGCGTGCGAGGCGGCGCTGGCATCCATCCACGGCACCAACCTGTGGCGGGAAGCCCGGGACCCGAGCAAGCCCGCCAACAAGGCGGCCGGGTTCGTGCAGGGCTGCCACGGCGCCGACTATGCGGCGAACTGGAGCGATGTCACCAACGGCTTGGCGCACGTCGCGGGCGGCGCCGGGCACAACTTCTTCTACGGCAACGTGACCTATATGTCGCAGGCGCTTTACGGCAATGCCGAATACGTGCTGAGCGACGAGTGGATGGTCTTCGGCGGTCTGCGCTACAACGACGACCACAAGGAACACGACCAGAATGATTTCAGCGGCACGTACCAATACACCGACGCCGATGGCCAGGTCATCAATGCCGCGTTCGCGATTCTGCGCAGCAAGCAGTACGACTACACCTGCTGCGGCTATGTGGGCCTAGAGAAGGATGCGGACGGCAACCCGATTCCCGACGACCGCACGTTCCGCGACTCCAAGGTGAAGGACTGGCAGGAAATGACGTGGAACATCGGCGCCGAGTACTCGCCGAGCGACAGCATGATGTGGTACGGGCGCATTTCGCGCGGCTACCGTCCCGGCGGCTTCGCCGGATTCGGCAACCTGCTCGGCGAAGCGTTCGACCCGGAACTGATGATCAACTACGAAGCCGGGCTCAAGGGCCTCTTCTTCGACAACAGCGTGCAGACGGAAGTGAGCGCCTACTTCCAGGATTTCAGCTCGTTCTGGACGCAGTCCCAGCGCCTGCGAACGCCAGCCGAGCGGCGACCGGGCGAGTCGCTGTACATCGGCGAGACGAATACGGTGGAGGGAACGCAGATCGCCGGCATCGAGGCGCAGGCCGTCTGGCGCGTCAGCGAACGGCTCACCATGCGCGGCTTCTACGAGTACATGTACTCAAGCTTCGGCGACTACGAGACGCGCTACTGCTGCACGCCGGTCGGTACCGTCGCGGCGGCATCGACACGCATGATCGAAGGCCCGGACGGCACGCTGATCGAGGTGGTCGACACCGGCACGATGAACTTCGGCGGCAACTCGCTGCGCAATCAGCCGGCGCACAAGCTGTCCGCGGCGGCCACCTACGACGTGCCGATGTCCGAACGGCTCGGCGCGATGAGCGTCACCACGATCATGAGCTGGCGCGACATCATGTACGTGGACGAGGCCAATCTGGACATCTACAGCGTCCCGGAATACACGCGCTGGGACGTCCGCGCCAACTGGGTGTCGCCGACCGGCAGATTCACCGTATCGGGCTGGGTCACGAACCTGCTCGATCAGGTGGCGGTGCAGAGCTACGCGCCGCGCGAAGGCAACGGCGTCACCGGCCCCGTGGCCGGAACCGTTACCGACCAGCGGCGCATCGGCGTGACGCTGAACTACCAGATGTAGCCCTGCCGGGGGAACATCCGCCCGTCGACCGGCGACGGCGGCGCGAGACGATGGGCAGGACCGCGCTCGTCGCCATCGCGCTGCTGACGGTCGGATGTTCCGAACTCGGCACCGGTATCGGCGAACCGGTGCAGGCCGGCATAGACTCCACCGACGCCGACGTCGCCGAGCATTTCGATGCCTTGCTGCGGGCGGTTCATGCGGCGCCGAGTTCCGCGCGCATGCGCGGCCGGCTCGGCATGGCCTACGATGTCAACGGCTTCCGCGATGGGGCCCTCGAAACCTACCGCCAAGCGCAGGCCCTGGACCCGGTCGAGTTCCGCTGGCCGTACTACCGAGCGCTGCTCCTTGCCGATGACGGCGACCACGAGGCCGCGCTGGGACTGCTCGACCAAGCCCTGCGGATCGACTCAAGCTACGCGCCCGCTTGGCTGTGGCGCGGCTCTTGGCTGCTCAAGGCGCAGCGTCCCCCTGAGGCCGCGGACGCCTACCGGCGCGCGGGGGAGCTGGGCGCGGGGCCGCACGCCGAGTTCGGGCGTTGCCAAGCGCTGATGGCGCAGGGGCGCCATGCCGAGGCCGTCCGGCTGCTCGAGCCGCTGGCCGAGGCGCTGCACCACCCGTACGTGCATCGAACGTTCGGCGAGGCGCTGCGGGCCGTCGGTCGACTCGACGAGGCCCGGGCGGCGTTGGCCAGGGGCCGCGAGGCACAGCCGCTCTCTTGGCCGGACCAGCGAAGCGAAGAGCGCAATGCGCATCTGCGCGGCCATGCGAGCTACATGCTGGCGAAGGATCTCTCTGCTGCCGGCGACCCAGCCGATGCGCTTGCCATACTCGCTCGGCTGCAACGGCACCATCCCGAGCAGGACTGCGCCAAGGACGCGGGCTTCTTCCTGGCCTGCAACCTGATGAACTCCCGCGGCATCGCCGAGGACCGCGCTGGACGACCGGACGACGCGCTGGCGACCGTGCGCCGGGGCCTCGACTTGAATCCGGACTTCGCCCCGTTCCACTTGACCGTGGCCAACCTGCTGCGCGACCGGCGCGAACTCGAAGCGGCGCTTGGGCATGTGCAACGAGCGATCGACTTGAGCCCGGCCAGCGGCTACTCCCACGAGCAGCACGGGCGGCTGCTGTTCGGCCTGCACCGCTACGGCGATGCGCAAGCCGCGTTCGAGAAGGCGCTGCGGCTCGAGCCGGGCAAGCGCACCACGCTCTTCTATCTCGGTCTGGCGGAGGCCGAGCTCGGCGAACACGCCGCTGCGGCGGCGAGGTTCGAACGGGTCGTGGCGATCGAACCCGCCTTCGCCCTAGGGCATGTCTTCCTCGCCCGCAGCCTCGGCGAAGCGGGACGCCTCGTTGCGGCCCGGCAAGCGCAGGCGGATGCGAAGGCGACGGGCGCAGACCCACGGGAACTGCGCCAGAACGAGGTCCGGCTACGCGAGCTCGAAGCGGCGAGGGAATCGCCATGAGTCTCGGCGCGGCGACGCCGGCTGCGGTTGGCATCGTCTGGCTGCTGGCCAGCGCCTGTTCGGACCGGCCCGCGCCCTGGTTCAGCGAGGAGGCGCGGGCGCGAGGCATCGACTTCGTGCATCGCTCGGGCTTCGACGGGCGACCCATGATGCCCGAGATGATGGGCGGCGGCGCAGTGCTCGCGGACCTCGACGGCGATGGCGACCTGGATCTCTATCTGGTGCAGAGCGGCCGCGTGGACAAAAGCCTTCCGGCCGAGCACTCCGCGAATCGACTCTACCTGAACCTCGGCGACGGCTTCTTCGAGGAGGTGCCGGGCGGCGGGGGCGCCGGCGATCGCGGCTACGGCATGGGCGCCGCGGCCGGGGACTACGACAACGACGGCGACATCGATCTGTACGTGACGAACTACGGGGCCAACGTGCTGCTGCGGAACGACGGCTCGGGTTCCTTCGCGGACGTAACGGCGGCGAGCGGCGTCGGCGACCCAAGCTGGAGCACGGCGGCGAACTTCGTCGATCTGGATGCGGACGGCGACCTGGACCTCTTCGTCGTCAACTACATCAACTGGTCGCCGGCCATCGAACGCGAGTGCTTCGTGAAGACCTTCTACGTCACCTACTGCGGGCCGACGGCCTACGGCGTGCCGGCGATGGACCGGCTGTATCGCAACAACGGCGACGGCACGTTCACGGAGGTGACCGACGCCGCCGGGATCGATGTCGCCTTCGGCAACGGCCTCGGCACGGTGGCGGCGGATTTCGACGCCAATGGACTGCCCGATCTGTTCGTCGCCAACGACGCCATGACGAACCAGCTTTGGCTGAACCTCGGCGATCTGCGCTTCGAGGAGAGCTGCGTGCCGTGGAGCTGCGCGATGGACTCGGATGGCATCGAGAAGGCGGGCATGGGCGTGGCCGCTGCGGACGTCGATGACGACGGCGACAGCGACCTCTTGGTGGTCAACCTCGAGCGCCAGACGGATTCGTACTTCCGCAACGAGGGCGGGTATTTCTTCGACGCCACGCGGCGCGTGGGCCTCGGTGCGGTGAGCATGCGGCACACGCGCTTCGGCGTGGCGCTGGCAGACTTCGACAATGATGGACGTCTCGACCTCTACGAGGCGAATGGCAAGGTGGCGTTGTCCGGGCCCGCCGAGGGCGATGGCTATGCGGAACCGAACACGCTCCTCAGGGGCGCGATTCGCGACGGCGAAGTCCATTTCGACGAACTGCGACCGCAGGGCGGCGCCTCGCCGGAACTCGTCCACACCAGTCGGGCCGTGGCGGTCGGCGATGTCGACGGAGACGGCGGGTTGGATCTCGTGGTGGCCAATCGGGATGCGCCCGCCTACCTCCTCATGAACCGGGCTCGGAGAGGAAACTGGGTGCGATTCCGCGTAACCGCACGCGGCCGCGATGCGCACGGCGCGACGGTGTCCGCGCTCATCGGCGAGCGACGCGCCAGTCGCGACGTGCAGCCGTCCGCGAGCTATCTCGCATCAAGCGACCCGCGGGTGCATTTCGGGCTCGGCAGCGCCAGCGGCGTGCAAGACGTGGTGGTGCGCTGGCCGGGCGGAACCCCGGAGGCGTTCGGCGACTACCCGGCGGGCACGGACCGCGAACTTCGCCGCGGCGGGGGCGTGCCGGTCCGCGAATAGGTTGAACTCGCGGCTTGGCGGCTAGAGCGCCACGCCGCAAAGTTCGAGGAACAACCGCTTCTGCGCCTCCGTCATGGCCCCGAAGATCGGCACGCCCATCGCCGTGACCGGCAGGTTCGCGAACTCCGGGGACGGCGATTGCAGCGTCGCGGCGATGTTGTGCAGCCCGCCGCCCTGCTCCGCGCCCTTGCCAAGCGCCGCGCCGACTGCCGGCGGCCAAACCGCCTGCGGACCCCGATCCAATCCGAGCGGGTTCGCGCCACGGCCGAGGTACTCCTCGATCGCCTGATACATCACCCGCTCGTCGGCGGAACGCTGGCGCTGGCCTTCGCGACCGTACTTCGAGCCCGACTGGTTGCAGATCGCCGCCCACGGGATCTTGACGTGGAAGCCGGGCAGCGCGCGACACTCTTCCGGCGCGCCGTCGCCGGCCGTGATTCGGCCATCCTTGACCATGATGTAGTAGGCGGACTGCTCGCGACCGCCTTCGAGCAGACGCGGCGGCGGATGCGAATAGATCTCGCTGAACCCCCAGGCCGTCTCCGCCGGCAGGTCGCCGTCTTCCAGCAGCTCCGCGCCATACTTGGCGCAGGCTTCGCACCAGGGCTTGGAGCCGAACTCGCCGACCGGTTCCAGTTCCGCAACATTCACTGGCATCGCGTCGGCTCCTTCATGATTGCTCCCTTCATGCTTGCTCCCTTCATGCTTGCTCCCGCTGCTGGCCGTGTTCGCTCGCGCCGGCGCCCCAGTAGAAGAACGATACGGCGCGCCGCGGCCTGGCGGTCGGGTTGCCGCGCGACCAGTGGATCGTCAAGGAACTGTGAATCACCGCATCGCCGGGCTGCACGCTTGCTGCGACAGCGGCGTCGCTGTGCTCGTCGAGCGCTTTGCTCGAGGTGTCGTCCAGCTTGTGCGAACCCCTGCCGTAGTACAGGCAGCCGTTCTCCGGGTCCGCAGGATCCAAGGCGATCCAGATGGTCGCGCCGTGCCGCCGATCCTCGGGCTTGCCGATGCTGTCCCTGTGCGGCCCGATCTCCTCGGCGGAGCCGGCGCGCTTGGTGAACCACGCGGCGGTGGCGGGCACCAGTTCATCGCCGACCAGCGCCCTGACGAGCGGCACATGCTTGCCTGCGTTCAGCTGCTCGTCGAACCATGCGTCATGGCGCTGCAAGTTCTTGAAGACGTTTCTGAAGGCGCCGCCCTTCTTGAACAGGGCCTGTTCGGGATGCGAGCGGTTCGGTTTCGCAGCGCCGTGGCTGCTTGCGTCGCGCTCGAAAAGCGCCGTCGAAAGATCGGTTGCCCGGCGCCGCAACTCGTCGAGCGCCGCGCCTTGGACGAAGCCGCGCAGAATGACGAATCCGTCGCGATCGTAGTCGCGCTTGATGGCCGCGATCTGTTCCTTCGTCATCGACTCCGCCTTGGCTAGATGAGAGACGCGGAGCGCAAGAGACGATTCAACGCGCTCCACGGATGCGCCAAACTAGCACGGCACGGCGGACAGCGGCAACGCTCCCGTGCGATCGCGAGCGGGAACTTCACCCAGAATCGAGTATGGCCGCAGCCGGACGCGCGGGAAGCCCGGCGGCCTGCCCGCGAGTCGCCCGAAAGGCCGTCGGCGAGACGGTCGCGGAAGAGGAACCCCCGAACCTGGAAGCGGCGTGGCGGACCGCGAGGCCAACCGCGGCGCGGCGGGGATGGACAAGAGCGGCGTCCGCTCGCCGGAAGAGGGTGGCCTCCTGGGCTTCGTCGTCGAACCGGGAGGCGGAATCGGCATGGCGGCCAAGAGCGTGGAACGCTGCAAGGCCAGAGCGCGCGCCTTCTGGGACGGCCCGCAACGGCCCGCCGCTGCGGGAAAGGTTGCGGGACTGGCAGCGCTGCGTGCGCGGCTGGTGGCAGTACTACCGGCTCTGCGAGGCGCGGCGGGCGCTGTCGTCCCGGCAGACTTCGTGGACGCGCGTTGCGGCGACGTCACCCCGACCCAATCGAGTTCGGTGCCGGCGCGAACACCGGATCTTTGCTGCACGCCCCGCAAGAGCACGTATTTCGTCGCCGGTCGCCGCATCGGGAGGGCTTACCATTGGCGCCATGAAGCGACTCGCCGTCCTCCTGCCGCTGCTCCTTCTGATCGGCTGCGCCAGTGCCGTGCGACCGCTGCAGTTCATCGGTGGCGCGGATCTCATCTACCCGGCCGAGGCGAGGGCTCGAGGCATCGAGGGTTCCGTCACCGTGTACTACGACGTCACCGTCGAAGGCGCCGTGCGGAACGCCGTCGTCCAGTCCGCCACGCCGCCGGGCGTATTCGATGCGGCGGCGCTCGCCGCGGTGCGAACGTGGCGCTTCAATCCGCGCATCGTGAACGGCGAACCGGTGGCCGCGCCGGGCCAGGTGAGCACCGTGCGGTTCCAGCTCGGCGACACCAGCCGCTACTCGCGCACCGGGATGGGCCAATGAACGAGGTTTGGCGGTTGGCCCGCACGCCGCCGGAAGGCTGGCCCAGCGACGGCGACTTCGTTCTGCACGAGGAGCCGATGCCGGAACCCGGCCCTCGGCAGGTGCTGACGCGCACGATCTATCTCTCGCTGGATCCCTACCAGTGGGGCCGACGGCGCGGCGGCGTGGAAGCGGTGGGGGATGTCTGTCACGGGCGTACGGTGTCGCAAGTGCTGGAGAGCCGTGCGCCGGAGTACGCGTCGGGCGACTATCTCTTCAACACCAACGGCTGGCAGCGCTACGGTCTCATGGGCGATGGCGTGGACGTGTTCGGCTACATGTTTCCGCGCAAGCTGGACCCGGCGGCGGCGCCCATCTCCACGGCGGTGGGCATCCTCGGCATGCTGGGCCTCACCGCGTATTCCGGCATCGTCGTGCAATGCGCGCCGCAAGCGGGCGAGGCGGTGGTGGTGTCGGCGGCTTCCGGCGGAGTTGGCCAGGCCGCGGTGCAGATCGCCAAGCAGCTTGGCTGCCGAGTCGTGGGCATCGCGGGCACGGCTCCGAAGTGCGCCCTCGTCACAGACGAGCTGGGCGCGGATGCCTGCGTCTGCCATCGTGCGCGGAGCTTCCGCGAGGACCTGGCCGCAGCCTGCCCGGACGGCGTGGACGTGTACTTCGAGAACGTCGGCGGCGCGGTCTTTGAGGCTGTGCTGCCTCTGTTGAACCGCGACGCGCGCCTCTCGCTGTGCGGCATGATCTCCCAGTACGGCAACGTCGGCGGCGAGGATGCCGGCGCCGCGTGGCGGCGCATCGGCGAGCCGTTCTTCAGGCGGCAGAACGTCGCGGTACACCCCTTGGCGGTGCGCAACTTCGTCGCCGACCATCAAGAGCGCTTCCTTGCCGAGATGGCCGGCTGGCTTCAGGACGGCGTTGTGAAGTACCGCGAGGATGTCTGGGAGGGCCTTGAGAACGCGCCCAAGGCGTTCGCCGCGATGCTGAAGGGGGGCAACTTCGGCAAGACGCTGGTGCGCGTCGGCGCAGACCCGACGCTCGCGTAGTCACAGGCGCGTATTGGACGGCTTCGGACGCTGGCTGCAAGCACCTCCGGTCGCCTCACGACCTCACCGCGACTTCACCCGCAGCCAGCGGTCCAGGCGCCGCACGGCGGGCAGTCCAAGCAGCATGCCCACCGCCAGCGCGAAGACGATGCCGCTGACGATCAGTGCGGTGGGCACGTCCGCGTACTCGGCGATCAGGCTCATGGGGATGATGCCGAGGGGCATGAGGCCGTGGGACATCATGTCGATGCTGAGCACGCGACCGCGCATCCGCGGTTCCACCACGGTTTGGATCAGGCCGCGGTTCAACGACATGTTGACGGACGAGAGCCAGCCGTAGGCCGCGGCGGCGCAGGCGGCTAGGACCATGCCCGTGGCGGCGCCGAATACGATCGTCGAGGCGGCCCAGGCGAAGCAGGTGCCGATCACCCAGCGGCCCTTGTTCCTGAAGTCGCCGGCCGCGGCCAGCATCAGCGAGCCGACGATGGCGCCGATGCCCATGGCGGAAAGCAGGAAGCCGAGGTCGTCCGGCCCGCCGCCGAGCACGTCTTCGTTGAAAGCGGGCATCAGCGTGCTGAGGGTCATGCCGAACAGGAACGGCACGATGGACAGCATGATGAGCGCGAACACCGGTGGATTGAGCAGCACGTAGCGCATGCCCTCGATCATGTCGTCCCAGTGGCGACCTGAGTCTCCAGTGGCGTGGCTGGCGCCCGGCGTGCGCACTAGGAGCGTCGCGCCGGCGGCCACCAGATAAAGGACTACGATGACCAGATAGACGATGCCGACGCCGAAGGTGTCCGTGGTGTCGCCAGCCGCTAGGATCGCGATCAGCAGGCCCGCGAACATTGGCGCGACGATGCGGGCCAGGTTCATGCCCGTGGTGTTGAGCGCCATGGCGGTGATGAAGTGGCTGCGCTCCACCAAGTCCGCCAAGTAGGCATTGCGAGCCGGAATCGACAGCGCGAGGACCGCGCCGTTGAAGGCGCCGAACCAGATGAAGTCCCAGAACTCGACGGTACCGCGCAGGATGATGACGGCCATCGCTAGGGTCGCCGCGCCATTCAGCATCTGCGCCCAGATGAGAATCTGCCGCTTCGGCAGCCGGTCCGCCACCACCCCGCCCCACAGCGACAGCATGATCTGGGGGACAGTGAAGGACATCATCACCCAAGCGAGGTCGAGCGCGGAGGAAGTGAGCGTGTAGACGAGCCAGCCGCGCGCCAGCATCTGCATGTTCATGGCGAACGAGGCGGCGAGGTTGCCCATCCAGATGCGACGGAAGTCCCGGATGGCGAGGGTGACAGAGATGTCGCGGAGGGCCAGAACGTGCCTCGCGCAAAGCGCACAAGCCTAGCACAGGGCCTGCGGCCTCCCGTGGCCTAAGTGCCGATCTCTTGCCCCGCGAGCAGGAAGATGGGGCTGCGCTGGTCTGGGCAGGGCGATTGCACCTGTTGCCGCCAGGCTTGCTCGAGGCGGCGGTGCGTTGCCGACTTCGACTCCGCGCCGTGCGGTTTGCCGACCGAGAGCTCCCACTCCAGATCCGCTTCCAGCCGATAGCCGTTCGCGCCTGCGACGACGGAGCGCGGCACCATGCGCACGCCGATCCAGTACTCCTGGTCCACAGCGAAGCCGCCGTAGGCGCCCCTCTCGAGCAGCGCCAGCCACCGCGTGTCCGGCCCCATGAGGGCCCACGGGGTCGCCTGCCGCACGCCGAAGAGTTCGTCCTTGATGACGCCGAACCCCTTGGCTTCAGCGCTCTCCAGCCGCAGCCGGTAGCGCTCGCACTTGATCGTCGGGCCCATGAAGACGGCCGCGGCGTTGCCGTCCTGCACCACGCGGGCATCCAGGCTGACGGTCAGCGGCACGGTCGCGGTGGCGGCCAGGCTGACGCTCCGCCGCATGCCGTCGCCGACGAAGGGATCGACATGCAGTGCGATGTCGGCCCGCGCGGCGACAGCGACGTCCCCGGAGAGCACCAAGCCCTGGCCTTCGACCCACTCGGCGGACAGCGGCGAGATTCGCGCTGTGGCTTGCAGGGCATCGTCCGAGGCGAAGCTGGCGGAGTAGCCGCCCCGGCCCAGGAAGGCGGCGTCGGCATAGCTGGCCAGTAGATGCCCGTCGAACGACGCGAGCTCGGCGTGGATCGTCCTTTCGTTCCCGTCCAGGCTGTTGAACGCAGCGACCGCTTGGGCCAGGAAGCCGCGGTTGACATGCACGACCAGGTCGCTGGCGACGGCGGGAAAGGCCGCCAATCGCTCCGCCATGCGAAGTCTCAAGGATTCCAAGTCCGCCTCCGGGTAGGTCATGCCGGAGTCTGCGGCGGCTTCGGGTGCGCCTTGGCCGACGATGGAAACTAGGAACCAGACCGCGCCGTTCGCGGCCACGCCCGGCACGGCGCGGAGGGACTTCGGATCCGCGAACTCCGCGGCCTGCATCGAGTAGCGGATCGTGTAGCTGCCGTCGTCCACTTCGCGAGTGTGTTCACTGGTGAATGCAAGGCCGAGATCGAGCGGCAACCGCAGCGGTATCGAGAACTCCAGGTCCTCCACGAAGTCCCTGCCGATATGCGAGGTGATCAGCCGCTTCACCCAGTTCCGCGCCCGGAACGAGAAGCCGCCGCTGCCCAGTTCCGCCCGCACCTCGCGCACGTCGACCCGGTAGCGAACGCTCGCCGAGTCTAGCGATTCGGTCTCGACCTGCGCCGCGTACACCACGCCTTCGGCGACCAGGATCGCCTCCATCGGCAGTTCCTCGCGGGCGACGCGGATGGACAACGCCACCGGCACATAGCCGCCCTCGACGGTCAGCTCGACATCCTCCACGCTGAGCGTCAGGCCGTCATCGCGCGTGGTCCCCGCAACGCCCTTGAGCGCTCCCAAAGCGTCGGCGAGTCCGGCCTGCGCGATGCCGATGGCCAAGTCGCTGTTGTCCGGCGCGAGGCCCTGCGCCAGCACCCGGTCCAGCGCCTGCAGGCTGCGCCGCTCCATCTCGAACTCCTCGACGTAGACGGCCGGCGTGAATCGGAACAGCAGCACCGCGGCCAGCGCGACGGCGTAAACGGCGACGAGTCCTATGACGACTAGCCGCTTCATGCAAGCGTGCGCAGGAAGTCCAGCGCCGGCAACGCCCGGATACGCTCAGGCGTCACATTGGTCGCGCTCGCCATGGAGGGCGAACTGCCGAGCTGCCGCGTCCGGAAACCTCGCCTTCAGATAGCGCAGGCCGCGACCGACCTGCCGCGGCCCGGCAACGAACAGCATCTTGCGCTCCAAGTCTTCGAGCACCTGGCGCGCAAAGTATCTCGGCGAAGACTTCATGCACCTGTTTCGCGACTGAATCGCATGGATGTCAAGTTTACTCGCGAGTAGTTTCGCGTTGGCGCCGGTCCCCGCCTCTTCGTCAGCCGAACCACATCCTCCTTTGGTCAGCGACGCCTCCGCGCCGCGCAACCCCGGCAACGAGGCCGACAAAGGCCAAGGCGGATATGGAAGTGCCGCGATTCCAAGGTGCCGAGGGGGCGGCGTTGAAACCGCGAGAAGCGTCCGCCATACCAGAGTCGCGGCTCGTCCGCAGCCAGCGGCGTCACGGTTTCGGGCGCGGACGTCCTTGCGCCACCCACGACATCCTGGGCCGGCCCGCCGGCCGGTTTGGTACGATCCGGCCATGTGCCGCATCGCCGCAGGCATCCAGGGTCAGTACCTTCGTCGCCAAGGACTTCGCGGCCGCTTTCCGACCCGCTACGGCCACGAGTACCCGGGACAGGCCGAGGTGACGGAGCACTTCCAAGTCCACCCTGGGCCGCTGTCCTTCGGCGTAGCCTGAACCGCCGTTCCCGTCGCAGGAGACCATCCATGTCCGCAATCCGCATCGCAGGCGGCATCCGATGCCCCGCCGTCCGGTTCGAGACGTTTGCGCCTCCGAACCGCGAGCGGGCGTTGTTCCGCGTCCGCAAGGCGCTGCCGGAAATCGTGTGGAACACGACGGCGCTGGAAGGCAATCCGATGACCTACCCGGAGGTGCAAACGCTGCTCGAAGGCGTCACGGTGGGCGGGCATCGCATCGAAGACGCGCAGCAGGTGCTGAACCAGGCCCGTGCGTGGAACCGTCTGGTCGACTTGGTCGAAGCGGGGCGGTTCGCGCCGGGAGCCGATGTCGCGTGCGAGCTTCAAGCGCTCGTGGCCGAGGGCGAAGCGCTCGAATGCGGCCGATTCCGCACGGGCCGGGTCGGCATCGGCGGAACCGACTACGAGCCGCCGGCGCACGAAACGCTGCCCGATCTGTTCCGCGCCGCCGCCGAGGACATCGGCCGCATCGACTGCCCGGCGACCCGGTCGATGTGCTGGTTCCTCGCCATGGCGAGGGCCCAGTTCTTCTGGGACGGCAACAAGCGCACGGGCAGGCTGATGATGAACGGCATTCTGCTGTCCGCGGGCCGCGACGCGGTGTGCGTGCCAAACAAGCGGCGGTTGGAGTTCAACCGGGGGATGATCGCGTTCTACGACAGCGGGGACGCCGAGCCGATGCTCGACTTCCTCGCGTCGTGCAGTCTCGACGGCTCGCTTGCCCGGTCGGCTCCCGGCCACGGGCACGGACCGTCGCTTGAGTGCTAGAGCCGTTGAGACGCCTAGGAGACTAGAAAACGAGCGTTGGTGCCGAAGAGAGGACTCGAACCTCCACGGACATCAGTCCACTACCCCCTCAAGGTAGCGTGTCTACCAATTCCACCACTTCGGCGAGGGACGGCCCATCATAACTCAGGGATGTCGGATTCGGGAACGGTTGGCAGGTCGCCGTCCGGGATGTCGAGGTCCGTGATGGGCTGCTCGATCTCCGGCAGCGTGATGGTGCCGGCGAGGCGAGCGCGCTCCTTGGCCGTGTAGGCCAGCCCGAAGGAGATCAGGAAGAAGGCGATGGCGAGCCAGGCGGTCGTCTTGGTGAGGAACGATGCTGAGCCAGCGCTGCCGAAGACGGTGTTGGCGCTGCCGGAGCCGAATGCCGCGCCCACGTCCGCGCCCTTGCCCTGCTGGATGAGCACGAGAGCGCCCAAGGCGATGGCGTCCAGCACCAGCAGGGTGATCAAGACCGTTTCCAGCGTGTTCAATGTTCCGTACCCGTGTTCTGTGCCGCGGCTTCGCAGATCGCCGCAAACGTACCGGCGTCGAGCGATGCGCCGCCGACCAATCCGCCGTCGATGTGTTGCTCGGCGAACAGCGCAGCCGCATTCGCGGGGTTCACGCTGCCGCCGTAGACGACGCGTGTCGAAGGGGCCGCGCCGTGCCGAGCCGCAAGCATCTCCGCGTGCGAGCGAATCCTAACATGCATCGCCTGGGCCAGCGCCGGCGTCGCCGTCTGGCCAGTGCCGATCGCCCAGACCGGCTCGTAGGCGACGACCAGGGCATCCCCGCCAGGCGCGCCTGCCGCATCGAGCTGCGCGGCGACGATGCGTTCGGCCGTGCCCGCTTGGCGTTCGGCCAGCGTCTCGCCGACGCAGAGAATCGGCGTCAGACCGGCGCGCCGGGCCGCTGTGCACTTGCCGGCCACCATCGCGTCGGTCTCGCCGAACAGGTGCCGCCGCTCGGAGTGCCCGACGATGGCGAACCGAGCGCCCAAATCCGCGGCCATCTCGGCGGCGTGCTCGCCGGTGTTGGCGCCGGCAGCGTCGATCGCGATGTTCTGCACGCCGAACTGCACCCGGGGATCGTCCAGCGCGGCTGCAAGGGTGTCGAGATAGGCGATGGGCGGACACAGCACCACGTCCACCCCGTCCGGTGCGCCCGGCCACTGTCCTGCGAACTTGGCGACGAAGTCGCGGTCGCCGTGCATCTTCCAGTTCGCCGCCACCAGTGGCAGCGGCCGTTGGCGGGGCAATCGTCAGGCCCCGTTCGCTTGGGCAGCGGCGTTGGCCTGGCGAACGGTCGCTGCCAGAGACTCCGCGTGCTCGCGAACGAACTCGGCGCGTTCGCCTTCCACCATGATGCGCAGCACCGGCTCAGTGCCGCTCGGCCGAATGACGACGCGCCCGCGTTGGCCGAGCTTTGCTTCGATGGCCTGCACGGCACTGGCGAGTGCCGGGCTTGCCGCCGCGTCGCTCGCATCGGCGGTCTCCACGTTCACCATCGTCTGCGGGAACTTCTGCATGCCGCTCTGCAGTTCCTTCAGGCTGCGCCCGCTCTCCACCATCGCGACCAGCACTTGCAGCGCCGCGACGATGCCGTCGCCGGTGGTCGTGAGGTCCAGGCAGATCAAGTGCCCCGACGACTCCCCGCCGAGCTGCCAGCCGTTGGCCTGCATCCTTTCGAGCACATAACGGTCGCCCACCGGCGCCCGTTCGAACGGAATCCCGCATGTCTCCAAGGCTCGTTCCAAGCCGAGATTGGTCATCACCGTGCCGACTACGCCGCCGCGCATCCGGCCGTGCAGGAAGGACGATTTGGCCATGATGTAGAGCAGATCGTCGCCATCGTAGACCTTGCCGCCGGCGTCCGCCATGACCACCCGATCGCCGTCGCCGTCGAAGGCGATGCCGACGTCGGCATCCGTCTCGACCACCTTGTCCGCCATGGCCTGCGGATGCGTGGAGCCGTGGCCGGCGTTGATGTTCGTGCCATCCGGCGATGCGCCGATGACGGTGACGTCCGCGCCGAGTTCGGCGAATACCTTGGGCGCCACGGCGTACGTTGCGCCGTGGGCGCAGTCCACCACGATCCTGAGGCCGCGCAGGTTCAGGCCTCGGTCCACGGTGCCCTTGCAGAACTCGATGTATCGACCGCGAGCGTCGTCCACGCGGAAGGCACGACCGAGATCCTGGGCGCCCACGCACACCAGCGGCTGGCGCAGCTGCTCTTCGATGGCCGCTTCGCGATCGTCCGGCAGCTTGTTGCCGCCCTCGTCGAAGAACTTGATGCCGTTGTCGTCGTAGGGATTGTGGGAGGCGCTGATGACGATGCCGGCGTCCGCGCCCAGGGCCCGAGTGAGATAGGCGACCGCCGGGGTCGGCACGGGGCTCAACAGGCGCACGTCCACGCCGGCGGAGACCAGCCCGGCCTCCAGCACGGACTCGATCATGTAGCCGGAGATGCGCGTGTCCTTGCCGATGACCACCATCCGGGAGCCGGCTGATGCGAGCACCTTGCCCGTGGCCCAGCCTAGGCGCAGGCAGAAGTCCGGGGTGATGGGTGCGGCGCCGACCCGGCCGCGGATGCCGTCCGTGCCGAAAAAGTCCCTTTCCACTGGCTCAAGCTCCCTCTACGCGGGCGTAGCAAGGCTCCGCCCCTGACGGGCAACCGCCCGCAATCAATGCTCTTCCGCCGGCCCTCCGATGGGCGGCGTCGGGCGCGGCCCCGGCTCCGTGCCGCGTTCGGCGTCTTCTGCCGGCGCCGGGCGAGGCGGGGGCGTGGCGGCCTGCACCGGACGCGGCGGCTTGCCGGCCATGATGTCATCCGCCTGCTCCGGCATCAGCGTCTCGAACTCGATCAGCGCATCGGCCATCTTCTCGAGCTTGTCGCGGTGCTCTTCGAGGATATCCTTGGCGGTGCCGTAGCACTCGTCGATGATGCGCCGCGTCTCCTCGTCGATCTCCCGGGCGGTCTCGCTGGAGATGGGCTTCGGCTGCGAGGCGGCGGACATGCCGAGGAACACCTCGCCGTCGTCTTCGTCGTAGAGCAATGGCCCCATGCGCTCGGAGAAGCCCCACTTGGTGACCATGCTGCGGGCGAGCTGGCTGGCGCGTTCGATGTCGTTGGCGGCGCCGGTGGTGATGCCGTCCGCGCCGTTGATCATCTCCTCGGCGACGCGACCGCCGAAAAGCGTGCAGATCTGGCTCAGGATGGAGCGCCGGCTCAGGCTGTGGCGGTCTTCCTCCGGCAGGAACATGGTGACGCCGAGCGCCCGGCCGCGCGGCACGATGGTGATCTTGTAGAGCTGGTCGTACTCCGGGACGGTGCGCCCGACGATGGCGTGGCCGGCCTCGTGGTAGGCGGTGTTGCGGCGCTCCTTGTCGGACATGACCATGGACTTGCGCTCGGCGCCCATCATGATCTTGTCCTTGGCCTTCTCGAAGTCGTCCATCTCCACGAGGCGCTTGCCGGCGCGGGCAGCGAACAGCGCCGCCTCGTTGACGACGTTCTCCAGGTCCGCGCCGCAGAAGCCCGGCGTGCCGCGGGCGATGATGGACGGGTCCACGTTGTCCGCGGCGGGGACGTTGCGCATGTGGACCTTCATGATCTGCTCGCGGCCGCGGATGTCCGGCAAGGGCACCACGACTTGCCGGTCGAAGCGACCGGGCCGCAGCAGCGCCGGGTCCAGCACGTCCGGGCGGTTGGTGGCGGCGATGACGATGATGCCGTCGTTGGCCTCGAAGCCGTCCATCTCCACCAGCAGCTGGTTGAGCGTCTGTTCGCGTTCGTCGTGCCCGCCCCCCAAGCCCGCGCCCCGATGCCGGCCCACGGCATCGATCTCGTCGATGAAGATGATGCACGGCGCCTGCTTCTTGGCCTGCTCGAACATGTCGCGCACCCGCGATGCGCCGACGCCGACGAACATCTCCACGAAGTCCGAGCCGGAGATGGAGAAGAACGGCACCTTGGCCTCGCCGGCGATGGCCTTGGCGAGCAGCGTCTTGCCGGTGCCCGGCGAACCGACCATCAGCGTGCCGCGCGGGATGCGCCCGCCGAGGCGCTGGAACTTGCTCGGGTCGCGCAGGAACTCCACCAGCTCCTGGACGTCTTCCTTGGCCTCGTCCACGCCCGCCACATCCGCGAAGGTGGTCTTGATCTCGTCTTCGCTGAGCAGCCGCGCCTTGCTCTTGCCGAACGCCATGGGGTTGCCGCGCCCGCCGAGGCCGCCCTGCATCTGGCGCATGAACAGCATGAACACGCCAATGATGATGAGGATGGGCAGGACGGCGATCAGCAGCTGCGCCCAGAAGCTCTGCTCTTCCGGCATCTTGCCGACGACGTTGACCCCCGCGGCGAAGAGTTCGTCCATGAGGCGCGCATCGCCGACGGACGGCAGCACGACCTTGAACTCGTCCCGATTGTTGCGCACCACGAACATCTCTTGGCCGGAGAACGTCACCGAGTCCACGGCGCCCGCCTGCACCTCCTTGAGAAACGCGGAGTAGGTCTGCTGCGGCGGCTCGCTCTTGACGTTGAACGTGTTGAACACCGTGACGAGCACGACGGCGATGATCAGCCAGAGAAGGAGGTTCTTGCCCATATCTTTCAATACTGTGCTCCGGTCGTGCGCTCGGACCGAAGGCCATGCTCTTGCGGCGTATTCAGCGAGGGGCGCGTAGCGTACACCAGTGGGCGCGGCAAGGCTATGCGCGCGATAGGGTGTACGACAATTCTCTGGTAAGTGACCACTAACGGCCGGCGTTGGCTGTGGATGCGGAGTGGGGCCATCGCGGACGCTCTATTCTTGGGGTTTGCGACACAACCCAGGAACGGAGGAGCCCGCGATGGCGATAGGGACTGTCGCCGACGAGCGCATGGAACGCAAGCGCGAGTTGGACGAGGCGAAGGAGGAGCTGGCGACGGCGATGGGGAGGTACGCGGCGGCGGAGCTGGCCGCGTCGGCGGCGGGGGAGGCGCCGGAGTCGCATCCGGCGCTGCTGGATCTGCGCGTCCGGCGGGCGGCGCTGTCGGCGGCGCGGCTGGGGCTGGAGGCGGCGTACCGGGCGGACCGGTCGGACGGCGTCGCGCCGTCGTGCCCGAAGTGCGGGGAGCGGATGCGGCTGTCGGACCGGGAGAGGCCTCTGGTGGAGACGGCGCTGGGGCCGGTGCGGCTGCCGATGGCGCGGCACGCCTGCTGCGGGAAGACGGTGCGGCAGCGCGAGGCGGCGCTGGACATCGCGGGCTCGATGACGCCTGCGGCGCGGCGCATGGCGAGCCTGGCGGGGTCGTCGTGCTGCTACGCGGAGGCGGACCGGCTGCTGGTCGAGCTGGCGGGGCTGAACTTCGGCGCGAAGCGCATCGAGCGGACGACGCGGGCGGTGGGCGCGGACGCGGAGGCGCGGCGGGAGGCGGCGCTGTCGGGCGCGCTGTCGGTGGCCTCTGGCGGCGGGAAGGTTCCGACGCGCAAGCCCTTGAAGGATGGGGGAGATTCTGTGCCTGGCGATGGACGGCACGGGTGTGCCGGCGCGGCCGTCGGAGACCGCCGGGCGTTCCGGGAAGGACGGCGCGGCGCGCACCCGGGAGGCGAAGGTGGGCGCCTTGTGGCTGCTGGAGCCGGACGGCGAGGGCGGGCGCCGCACCGTGGACGGCTCGGTGCGGTACTTCGCCGCCATCGAGAGCGCGGAGGACGACGCCGGCGGCGACTCGCCCGTTGCGCGGCGCCTGCTGCGCGAGCTGGCGGCGGCGGGCTACGGGCCGGAGGACGTCGGCGTCTGCATCGGCGACGGCGCCGAGTGGCTGCGGCGGCTGTTCGAGGAGTGGCTCCCGAACGCGGTGCCGATCGTCGACTGCTTCCACGCGGCGGAGTACGCGTGGGCGGCGGCGAACGCCCGCTACGGCCCCGGCACGGACCTCGCGAAGCGCTGGGCGACGAGCCTGTGCCGCCGGCTCAAGGCCGGCGACATCGACAGGGTGCTGGCGGCGCTGCGCCGGGCCGGCGGCGGGGAGAGCGCCAGGGCGGCCCGGTACATCGCCGAGCGGCGCGGGCGGATGCGCTACGACGAGTACCTCGCGCGCGGGCTGCCCATCGGCTCGGGGCGCGTCGAGGCGGCCTGCAAGACGGTCGTCGGGCGGCGCCTGAAATGCACCGGCATGCGCTGGACCGTGGCCGGCGCGAACCCCGTCATCTGGGTGCGCTGCGCGCGGCTCAGCGGCTGGTTCGACGACTACTGGGAGGAACGCCTGCGCCTCGCCGCGTGAACGCGCGTGGAGGTCGTCTACCAGAGATTTGTCGTACACCCCGCGCGATACCGCGGATGCCGCGGCGCATGGGCGTAAGGCCTGCGTGGTACGGTCGCAGCGTTGACTAATGTAGGGCCGGAATGGGAGGCAGAAGCGAGTGAACACGCCGGGCAGTACGGCTCCGGATGAGGAGCTACGTAGCTTCCAGGAGAGAGTGGCCGCGCGGGTCTTGGTATCCGACGCATCGGAAGCTGCCGCCACCTGGCAATTCCTGCGCCGCTTCGGCACTGCCATCGACGGGCTGCCGAAGGCGGACCAGGGCATCGTCGAAGCGATTGCCCAAGTCGACGACAGTGAGGCCGGCAGGGCAGAGGCTTCGGCCATGCTGCGCATGGCGTGCGCGGCGTACCAGAGCGGCGATCTCGACGTGGTTGGCGCGGCCCGGGCGCTGGACGCGGCCTTCTTGGCGACGACCGATGCTCTCGATGCGCAAGTCGCCAAGCTGCTCCGCCGGGTCAGCAGCACCGGCGCCCAAGCTTTGGCGACGGCCCAGGCGGACGCGGGCTTCGTCCCTCGGCAGCGCCGCCGCCGAGATTGGGAGGGGCTCGCGAGGGATGTCCCGAAACTCGTGGAAGGGATGATCCCGGACATCTGCAGACGCCTCGCCGCTTCGACCGAGTCCGGCGGCACGCAAGCACCTGCGCTCAAGCGCGTCTTCGCAGTGTCGGGCCGAGCGAGGTCGAGCGCGGACATGGAGGCGACCCGGGACGCCTTGAAGCAGGCCAGCGAACAGGGCCTTGGATTCAGCGGCTTAGGACGTAGCGGATCAAGCGGCCTTGGCACGGGGTCCTGAGTCCGAGCCGGCGCCCAGCAACCAAGATCCAACGAGCGGAAGGTAGACGGATGAAGAGTCAGACGTGGGCGATCTCAAGGCCCAGGCCCAGAGCTGGCCGATGCGCAGCTACCGCGTCTGGTCGTTTAGGAGCATCATCCTAGGACAGTGCGAGGTTGACTTTCGAGGAGACAGCCCCAGAATTCGGGAGACCTATCCGGTTCCTGAGGGAGTCTGCAAATGCAAAGCGGAGACGACGGGCTCTAGTCGCCCTGGGCGGTTGCCGTGACCGTCTACGAGTACATCGTGTCGGGAGGGCAGTTCGTTGCGCTCGCGGCTTTGGCGGTCACTGTGATCCTCCACCTCCGGAAGGAAAACGCGGAGCGTCGCAGGGCGGAGTCCCAGGAAACTGCGGCACGGAGGCTGGCCGCCGATGAGGCGGAGGCGGGCGCGGATCTTGGCGGCGCGGCTTGAGACGCTGCACTACATCATCTCTAGCAACCGGAGCGAGGTACTCACAGAGGGTCGCCGTGCGTTCGCAGCGAAACAACGGGAGGGCGGTGACGCGCTGAGGAGGATCGCCGCGGATGACGCGAACCCGGTCAACGGACAGATCGCGCTCTACCTCAACCAGTTCGAGATCGTGGCGATCGGGATTCGGCAAGGTGCGTTCGACGAGGATCTTTAAAAGGACTGGTTCAAGGACACCTACATCCGTGCTTTCGAGCTAGCGCGGCCGTACATTGAAGGCCGGCGGGACCACAAGAACGACAACAGGCTGTACGAGCACTTCAAGGCGCTGGTCGAGAAGTGGTCTGAAGAGGACCAACCTCAGCCGATTGAGCTGGGGGGCCTAGCGAGCGAGGCAGGCTGAAAGCAGCCTTCTGCAGCGCGGGAATCGACACCTTGGGCGCGGGTTCGCACCTGTGAGCGATGTTCAGACTGGGCAACCGACAATCAGACGTGCGCGATCTCGTCGATCTCGTATTCGCGCTTGCCGTTCGGGGTTTCCACCATCACCGGGTCGCCCACCGAGCGGCCGATCATCGCCCGCGCCAGTGGCGACATCACCGAGATGTTGCCTTGCTTGATGTCGGCCTGGTCCTCGCCGACGATGCGGTAGCGCACTTCGGCGTCCGTCTCCATGTCGATCAGGGTCACCGTGGCGCCGAAGATCACCTTGCCGGTGGGCTTGATCTTGGCGATGTCGATGATGCGCGCATCGCCGAGCTTGGCCTCGATGTCGCGGATGCGGGCCTCGGTCAGGCCCTGGCGCTCCTTGGCGGCGTGGTATTCGGCGTTCTCGCGCAGGTCGCCGTGCTCGCGGGCCGCGCCGATGGCCTTGGAAATGCTCGGCCGCTCGACGTTTTTCAGGTGCGCCAGCTCCTCGCGCAGGCTCTCTGCCCCTTCAACGGTCATTGGCGTCGTCATCGTCTCGCCTGCATCTCGCCATGGAGGTCCTGCAATCGGCGCACCTTGTCCAAGCGCCCGTCGCGGATCGCCGCGCACAGCGCCCGGCCGCCGGATAGGGTGGTTGTGTAGCACACTTTGTTCTGCAAGGCGAGTCGGCGGATGATGGCCGAGTCCTCGATGGCCTGGCGTCCCTCGGTGCTGTTCACGATGAGGTCCACCACGTCGTTGCGCAAGAGGTCCGCGATGTCCGGGCGACCCTCGGTGACCTTGTTCACCACATCGCACTCGAGGCCCGCCTCGCGCAGGCATCCTGCCGTACCCCGGGTGGCGACGAGGCTGAAGCCGAGTTCGGCGAGTTCGCGGCCCACTTCGGCCACATAGGGCCGGTCCGAGGGCTTGACGCTGACGAACGCCCGGCCGCTCTTCGGCAGCCGCTCGCCGGCGCCGAAGGACGCCTTGGCGAAGGCTTCCGCGAAGGTGTCGCCGACGCCCATCACCTCGCCGGTGGAGCGCATCTCCGGGCCGAGGATGGGGTCCACGCCGGGGAACTTGACGAACGGGAAGACGGACTCCTTGACGCAGATGTAGTCCGGCACGATCTCTTCGGTGAAGCCCTGCTCGGCAAGCGTCTTGCCGGCCATGCAGCGGGCGGCGATCTTGGCGAGCGAGACGCCGATGCACTTGGAGACGAACGGCACGGTGCGCGAGGCGCGCGGGTTCACTTCGAGGACGAAGATGTCGTCGTCCTGTACGGCGAGCTGCACGTTCATGAGGCCGACGACGCCGAGTTCGACGGCCATCGCCCGCACCTGGCGGCGGATCTCGTCCTGCAGCGCGGGGCTCAGCGAGAACGGCGGCAGGGCGCAGGCGGAGTCGCCGGAATGCACGCCGGCCTGCTCGATGTGCTGCATGATGGCGCCGATCACCACCTGCTCGCCGTCCGCCACCGCATCCACATCCACCTCCACCGCCTGTTCGAGGAAGCGGTCCAAGAGCACGGGCGCGGAGTTGGAGGCGTCCACGGCGCCCGTGAAGTAGCGGCGCAGTTCCCTGGCGTTGTAGACGATCTCCATGGCCCGGCCGCCGAGCACATAGGACGGTCGCACGACGATGGGATAGCCGATCTCTGCGGCCGCCGCGACGCCGCCTTCCACATCCCGGGCGGTGCGATTGGACGGCTGGCGCAGACCCAGCTTGTCGATCACCTGCTGGAACCGGGCGCGGTCCTCGGCGCGGTCGATGGCGTCGGCGCTGGTGCCGATGATGGGAACGCCAGCGGCGTGCAGGCTGTCCACCAGCTTGAGCGGCGTCTGGCCGCCGAACTGCACGATCACGCCGGTCGGGCGCTCGACGTCGACAATGGCGAGCACGTCCTCCAGCGTGACCGGCTCGAAGTAGAGGCGGTCCGAGGTGTCGTAGTCCGTGGATACCGTCTCCGGGTTGCAGTTGACCATGATGGTCTCGAAGCCGTCGTCGCGCATGGCGAGCGCGGCGTGGACGCAGCAGTAGTCGAACTCGATGCCTTGGCCGATGCGGTTCGGGCCGCCGCCGAGCACCATGATCTTGGGACGCTCGCTGGGTTCTGCCTCGCATTCCTCCTCGAAGGTGGAATAGAGGTAGGCGGTGGCGGATTGGAACTCGGCGGCGCAGGTGTCCACACGCTTGAACACCGGCTTAACGCCATGCGTCAGGCGCGCCGCGCGGGCCTCGCTCTCGGCGCAGCCGACGAGGGTCGCCATCCGTGCATCGGAGAAGCCATCGCGCTTGAGCCGCCGCCATTGCTCGGCATCGAGCGCCGCGAGCGTCTGGCCGCCAAGCTCGGATTCGGCCTGCACCAGCTCCTCGATCTGGGCGAGGAACCACGGATCGATGCCGGTGGCTTCCGCGGCCTGCGGAACGTCGTAGCCGGCGCGGAAGGCATCCGCGACGTACAGCACGCGCTCCGGACCGGCACGCCGCAGCTCCTGCGCCAGGCGGCGCTCGGCGTCGTGCTCGGCACGGAGCCGCGGATCCAGCCCGACCACGCCCGTCTCCAGGCTGCGCAGCGCCTTCTGCAGCGACTCCTTGAACGTGCGGCCGATGGCCATCGCCTCGCCGACGGACTTCATCTGCGTGGTGAGCCGGTCGTCCGCCTGGGCGAACTTCTCGAAGGTGAAGCGCGGCACCTTGGTGACGACGTAGTCGATGGCCGGCTCGAAGGACGCCGGGGTGACGCCGGTGATGTCGTTGTCGAGTTCGTCGAGCGTATAGCCCACCGCCAGCTTCGCCGCGACCTTGGCGATGGGGAACCCGGTCGCCTTCGATGCCAGCGCGGACGAACGCGAAACCCGCGGGTTCATCTCGATCACCACCATGCGGCCGGTGGCCGGATCGATGGCGAATTGGACGTTGGAGCCGCCGGTCTCGACGCCGATCTCGCGCAGCACGGCGATGGAGGCGTTGCGCAGGAGCTGGTATTCCTTGTCGGTGAGGGTCTGCGCCGGGGCGACGGTGATCGAGTCGCCGGTGTGGATGCCCATCGGGTCCAGGTTCTCGATGGAGCAGACGATGATGCAGTTGTCGCGCTTGTCGCGGATCACCTCCATCTCGAACTCTTTCCAGCCGAGCAGCGATTCATCGATCAGCAGTTCGGTGGTGGGTGAGAGGTCCAGCCCGCGGCGGCAGATCTCCAGGAACTCGTCGCGGTTGTAGGCGACGCCGCCGCCGCTGCCGCCGAGCGTGAACGACGGGCGGATGATGCAGGGATAGCCGATGCCGCTCTGCACCTGCAAGGCTTCCTCTATGCTGTGCGCGAGATCGGCGCGCGGCGTCTCGAGGCCGATGCGGTCCATGGCTTCGATGAAGCGCTCGCGGTCTTCAGCCTTGTCGATGGCGTCTTGGCTCGCGCCGATGAGTTCCACGCCGTAGCGCTCGAGCACGCCTTCGCGGGCCAGATCGAGGGCGCAGTTGAGGGCCGTCTGGCCGCCCATCGTCGGCAGCAGCGCATCCGGGCGCTCGCCCTTGATGACCGCTTCCACCGTGCCCCACTCCACCGGCTCGATATAGGTGGCGTCGGCCATCGACGGGTCCGTCATGATGGTCGCCGGGTTGGAATTCACCAGGATCACCCGGTAGCCCTCGTCCTTGAGCGCCTTGCAGGCCTGGGCGCCGGAATAGTCGAACTCGCATGCTTGGCCGATGACGATGGGGCCGGCGCCGAGGATCAGCACCGACTCGATGTCGGTGCGCCTAGGCATGTGCCGGGGCCGAGTCGATCATGGCGACGAAGCGGTCGAACAGATAGCCGCAGTCCTGGGGGCCGGGGCTCGCTTCGGGATGGCCTTGGAAGCCGAAAGCGGGGTAGTCCGTGGCGCGGATGCCTTGCACGGTGCCGTCGAACAGCGAGGCGTGGGTGACCTTCACCCCGTCCGGCAGGGAGTCGCCGTCCACCGCGAAGCCGTGGTTCTGGCTGGTGATGATGACCGCGCCGCTCGCGAGGTCCTTCACCGGGTGATTGGCGCCGTGATGGCCGAAGGGCATTTTCACCGTGCGCCCCCCGCAGGCCAGGGCGAGGAGCTGGTGGCCGAGACAGATGCCGAACAGCGGCATGCGCGCTTCGAGCAACTCGCGGATGGCGTTGATCGCATAGGCGCAGGGCTCCGGGTCGCCGGGACCGTTGGAGAGGAAGACGCCGTCCGGTGCGAGGGCCAGGACGTCGCTGGCCCGCGTTTGCGCCGGCACCACGGTGATGCGGCAGCCGCGATCCGCGAGCAGGCGCAGGATGTTGCGCTTGACGCCGAAGTCGTAGGCGACGACGTGACGCTGCGGCGTTGGCGGCTGGCGATAGCCGGTCTCCAGGTCCCAGCCGCCTGCCGTCCACGGCTCGGTCTCGGCGCACGAGACCACCTTGGCGAGGTCCATCCCGGCGAGACCGGGGAACGCCTTGGCGCGGGCCAGCGCCGCATCGGCGTCCATGCCCGTGGCGATGCAGCCAGCGAGTGCGCCCTTGGTGCGGATCAGCCGCGTCAGCCGTCGGGTATCGAGGTCCGCGATACCCACCACGGCAGCCGCTTCGAGGTATTCCGGCAGCGTCTGTTCGGTGCGCCAGTTGGAGTGCGTGCGCGGGCAGTCGCGGATCACCAGCCCTTCGGCCCATGCCTTGGACGACTCGACGTCTTCGCCGTTGACGCCGGTGTTGCCGATATGCGGGTACGTCAGCGTGACGATCTGCCGCGCATAGGATGGATCCGTGAGGATCTCCTGGTAGCCCGTCATCGCGGTGTTGAACACCACCTCGCCAACGGCGAAGCCGGGCGCACCGATGGCCCTGCCGCGAAAAAGACTGCCGTCTTCCAGCATCAGAATCGCTGTCATGGTGGAATGGCGGTGCGCCGCAGCCGCCAAGGCGGCAACCCAAGCGCAGCGCCCTGCGTCCCCGCCGGTCGTTGCCGAACTTGGGTGGTCAGTCTAGCAGACTCGTCGGCGGCGTTTCGGGGCGGAATCGACGGGCCGCTTGCGCGTCTGCCAGGGACGAGGGTACCCGGGCCGCATGCTGGTCCGGCGTCACATGGCGGCGACGCGGATCGCCACGGCCCTGTCGCGGGGCATGGCCGAGCCGATGAACAGGTCCGCGAAGCCGTACTTCAGCGCCATGGCGGCGTTGACCTCCGATGTCCTGTCGGGAACCGGGTCTAGCCGCGCGCGTCGCAACTCGCCGCCGCGTTCCAGCAGGACGAGAGGCCGGGCCCGAACGCGGGCGAACCAGCGCGAGTCCGCATCGCCGGCGCGCAGATAAACCTCGCCGTCGTGGTCCACCACCCACAGGCGGGTCTCGTGCGTCGCGCCGGCATCGTCCACGGAGGTCAGCACCACGACTTCGCCGGCTTCGGAGAGGCCGAACAGCATCCCCCCAAGCACCAGTAGGATCAGCGCGACGCCGATCCCAAGCCGAACGAGCGCCTTCATCGGCGGACCTCGGACATCGTCAGCGGTTCGCCTTGGCCATACCTAAGCGGGTGGACCCCGCTGTGCGCGGCGAAGCTCGGCGAGTTCCACTTCGAGCGCCTTGCGGGCGGCAGCCTCGTCGTCGGCTCGCTGTTTCGCTTCGGCCAGCCGCTGCTCGGCCTTGGCTGCGCGTTCCTTCGCCGCATCCGCCCGTTCCGCCGCCGCATCCGCCCGCTCCTCCGCGGCATCGGCCCGCTCCTCCGCTGCTTGCCGAGCGTCGAACTCCTCGCCATAGCCGCGCAGGTCCCGGCCCGTGGTCGCGTCGCGGATGCGCAGCTGGCCGCCCTCGGCACGCATCTCCACGCCCAGCACCGCGCTCGGATACACCGCGGTGCGCGGCAGCGGCGCGATCGGCTCGTAGGCGCCGTCGCGCAGCCGCTCCGCGGAGATTCGTCCGGGGATGCGCTTCTCGAAGGGATCGAACATCCAGTATTCTTCGACCCCCCACGCCGCGTATTCCTCCCGCTTCGGCCCCGGATCCTCGTCGGTCGAACTGTCCGACAGCACTTCCAGCACGAACGACGGCACCGGATCACCCTCGAACAGCTTGTAGGACTTGCGCTCCTCGTAGTCATCGGCGCCGAACGCCACGAAGATGTCCGGCGCCCGCCCGCGCACATCGCCGCGGCGGCGGTAGACGAACATGTCGCTCGCTGCGAGCGCACCCGGGAAGCGCTCGCGCACCAGCTTCTGAAGCGCCGGGAAGGCGTAGAAGAGCTGGTCGATCTGTTTCTTGTTCTGGCCCAAGGGCGCACCGTCGTCGTATGGGTAGCCGTCGTCGTCGTAGGCGATGTGCGGCAGCCGCGGCGTGCCGTCCGCCGCGAGCAGCGCACCGTTGAAGTGCGCCTGCCGTGCCCTTTCGTTGTCCATGCCGCTACCGTACCACCGTCCGTGCCTGAAGAGCCTGTGCTTTCGCTGGGGAAACGCGCTTTTCTTACCTGAGCCTTGCGTGAGAAATGCAGATGCCCGTGGACCGATTGAGGATCCGGAACTCAGCCGAGGCGTTCGAGTGTGCCGCACAGGGCGTCGACCCGCCGCCGGTAGTCGTCCGCATCCGCATAGCGACTGCCGACCACGAACCGCTCGGCGCCTGCCTCGTCGAACGCCCGCAATGACGCGGCCGCTGCGCCCGGATCGTCCAAAGGCAGGGCGCCCATCACGGTGATCTTCCCGCACGAGCGCCCGACCGCTTCGCAATGCTCCGCATACTCGGCCCGCGCCGCCGGCAGCTTCGCCGCAGTCATGCCCATGGGCAGCCAGCCGTCGCCGAACCTCGCGGCGCGGCGCAGGGCGTGGGGCGCAGCGCCGCCCACATAGATCGGCGGTGCCTTCGGCCGCGGCCGGAAGAGGAACGTCTGGCCGTTGGCGGTCACCTCGTCCTGCGCGAAGCAGGCGCGGATGAACTCGAGAGTCGCATCCGATATCCGCCCCCGAGCGTGGCGATTCACGCCCAGCGCCCGGAACTCCGCATCCATCCAGCCGATGCCGACGCCGAGCAGCAGGCGTTCGCCGGACAGCTCCTGGATGCTGGCAATCTGCTTCGCGGTGGGCAGCGCGGCGCGATAGGGCAGGATCAAGACGCCGATGCCGACCTTGATGCGCGTCGTCGCCCCGGCGAGCCACGCCAAGGCGACCAAGGGATCCACGTACCGCCCATCGGAACCCTCGGCGTCGTCCGGCGGGATGGCGATGTGGTCCACCACCCAGAGCGACTCGACGCCAGCGTCCTCGGCGGCCTTGGCACAGGCGGCCATCGTCGCCGCGCTCGACTGCGGCCCCATGTTGCGCAAGGTCATGCCTACTTCCATCGGCCCCTCCCGATCACTTCCGGGCATCATACTGGCCTGCGAGCCCTAGACCTGCGTTGCAGAACCCGCGCTGGATTCGTTGCAAAACCCGCGCTGGATTCGTTGCAAAACCCGCGCTAGATTCGTTGCAAAACCTGCGCTGAAAGGACCGATGACGCCCCAATCGACGAACGACTACCGGCCCCGAATAGCCGACAGCGAGCTGCAGGAGAGCCTCGATGCCTCCGCCGCGGTGCTGATCGAAGGCCCGAGAGCCTGCGGCAAGACCGCCACCGCTCGCAAGGCAGCGGTGAGCGAGGTGTTCTTCGACGCGGACTCGAGCAGGGCCGCGGCATCTCTGGACCCTGAGCAGGTGCTGCGCGGCGCGACGCCGCGTCTGCTCGACGAGTGGCAACTCGTGCCCGAGATCTGGAACCACGTCCGGCGCGCCGCGGAGCATAGCGTCTCGATCAACACCCATCGACCATCAAGGGCGCCACATCTTGGCGTCGCAGCATCACGCTAGCCATACGCCGATGGCAATCGCCACTACCGCCACGCCGACTAGCCCTAGTGCCACCACCCAAGCGCAACGTTGCCCATCAGGGCGCCTAGCGGCTTCGGTTAACCGATGCGCGTATTTCGTCCTGCAATCCGTGTCCTTGCAGAAGTACACCCTATTGATGCAAAAAAAGAGGCGACGGATGTTGATGTTCAGGCTAGCGCGGCGAGGTAGGAGGACATCTCCGCTTCCACTTCGGCGTTTGCATTCATCGACAGGACGGGTTTGCGCTGCGGGCGGAGGAACCGTCCGGCCCGGACGACGAGGCGGCGGCGCATCGTGTGCATCTGCTCGAACGCCCAGAGCGCCGTGCGCTTCGGGGTCGTGCCGCGCTGCGGCGGCCGGGACGCCATCTGCAGCTCCCGGGTCAGGTTGTGCGCCAGGATGGCGGCGAGGGTGTACAGCCGGTTGCCGGCGAGCTTGCGCGTCGGGACGTACTCCATGCGGCACTGCGACTTCAGTTCCGCGAACACGGCCTCCTGCGAGCCGCGCCCGTCGTGGAACGCGACGACGCTTTTCGCCCGCACGCGGCGGTTGGTCGCCACGACCTTGAACTCGAAGCCGTGGACGTGGGGCGCGAACAGGTCCAGCTGCACCGGTCCCTTGCGCTGCCGGCGGGTTCGCGTCCGGACCACGACCAGGCGCCGCCGGCGGCCCCAGCTCTTCGGCTTCCAGGCGGGCTCGAAGAAGTCCCTCGCCCCGTCCATGCGGCGCCAGCGGCGGCGGCCCTCGACGAGCGACTTCAGTTCCGCGAACCGCTCGAACGGCACCGTCGCCGTGTACTCGACGCCCAGCGCGTCGAGCCGGCCGAGGACGGCCTCGCCGAAGAACGCGCTGTCCATGCGCGACTCCAGCCGCGCACCCGGCAGCGCGGCGCGGACGTCCGCCAGGCAGCGCTGCATGAAGGCTTCCGCGCCGTTGGAGTCGTGCACGTTGCCCGGGCGGTGGCGCAGGTCGAACACCTGCCCGGTCTGCGCCACCGTCGCGAACAGCGGATAGTAGCTGCGCTGTCCCTTCCTGCGCTTGTTGAAGCCGACGGCCGTGCCTTCCGCGAAGCGCTTCGTGCCGAGCACCGAGCCGTCGAAGTCGAGCGTCATCCGCGCCGGGCCGAGCGCCGCGGCGCGGTCCAGCACCAGCCGCCGGTTCAGGGCGCGCACGTTGTCCGCGCTGCGCCCGTCGGCCCTGGCCAGCATGCGGCCCATCGTGGAGGCGTCCGGCAGGTGCCGCAGGCCCAGCGTCCGCCTGACCATTTCGTCGTCCCGGTAGTACCGCGCGTCGCGCAGCTCCCGGAAGCCCATGACCAGATGCACGACCAGCAGCAGCGCCACCGCGTGCGGCGCGTAGACCGGACTGCCCGGCAGGTGGCGGAAGCAGCCGCGCAAGCGCTCCTTCAGCCCGAGCCGCGCGAACAGCCTCTGGTAGAGCACCAGGCCCGCGTGCGCCGTCAGCCGCTGGTCCTCGAACCGGATCTCGATGCGATCCGTCGCTTTACCCCGCACGCTCGCCTTGCTACGCTTCATGGCGGCGGCCTCCTTCCGATGAGTTTTTCGACGAACCGCATCGTAACAGAAGGGGGTCGCCGTCCAACCCCGCTCCTTGCGATTCGACGAACTATCGAAGCGCAAAGACGCCGTGCCCCGCGAAACCGCGCTCCGCTTGACAACACCTACGGTGTGTCAAACCGGCAACCCGACTACAGCGCGAAACGCACGAAAAACCTGCAATACGACGAATACTCGCGCCTCAGTATGCCCTTAAGGGGTACACATGGTATTCATCAAGTGGAAGGTCACGCTTGGCGGCCTTGTACAGGCGAGTGGCCGCCGTGCCGACCAAGAAGCCCGCGCCTGCGACACCCAACGCGGGCAAGACGGTCGCCAGACCCGGGAAAAACACCAGTGCGCCTTTCGCAATTGCCGTGGCGACGAAGCCGGCCCTACCGGCAGTCCACATGTCTCTAGCTGCGTCCTTGAGGGCCTGTTCACCCGACTTGCGGCCCCGCCTGTGGTGCAGGATGTTCTCCGGCAGCGATACGACGGCTTCCATCAAGGCAGCAACGAAGCCGGCCTTTGTTGCGCCCTTCGCCAGGGCCTTGGCACCAGCCCTGACGGCCGAGTACCGACTTGCCGACTTTGCCTCAGCCAGATCGGCATGTTTCATGTTCCGGCCACCCCGAGCGACATTCGGGCGACCATCTTCCAACACGACATTGCTCGGCCATTTGGCTTGGTCAGGCGCATTCTTCACAGACTTGATGTGGCTGACGTGCTTCCCTCTAAGGAAGTCTTTGACGGCGGGCTCCCCCATCTTGCGTAACGGTTCAGGGACTTCCTTCTCGAACAGCCGTCGCGCCATCGCGTCAGTGCGAGGCCCCATACCCGGCCTCAGGCCGCCTTCTGTGAACTTGCGTCGAGTCGACCGGCTCAAGTTATCCCACGCGGCTGGGCTAGGTCTGGCCGTCCCGCCAAGCACGCTGAAAGCGGCGCCGTTGCGGTGCGAGGGGCTGCCGATCGAGCCGGAGACAGGCTCCGGTTCGGGCCAAACGTAGAGTTTCTCGGCAGCGGTCCTCGTTCCGCCTGGAATGGCCTTGCCGCAATGACCGCAAGGTATTGGTTCAACGGGTGTCGCTTGGTAGGCGTACCAGTGGTGGAAGCTCCTCACGTAGCAGGATGACTCGTGCCCCTCCGCTTTGCACTCTTCACACTCGATGCAGAAGTTGCGGTACTTGCGACGCCGAAATCCGTCGGGAATTGCCACAGGCATCTGGGACAAGCAGTTCGTCCCTGACCGTATTGTGTGGGAGCACTCACTACATTGGATGTCTTCTTCGGCCGTTGCGAGCCACATCGTGGGAGTCCTATGGCGTCAGAGCCCGAGCACGTCGTCCATGCCGTATAGGCCCGGGGCGCGGTGGGCGACGAAGCGTGCGGCTCTGACGGCGCCGGCGGCGAAGTTCTCGCGGCTCGCGGCGCGGTGGGTGATCTCGATGCGCTCGCCGGTGCCGGCGAAGGTGACGGTGTGCTCGCCTACGATGTCGCCGCCGCGCAGGCTGTGGAAGCCGATCGTCTTGCGTTCGCGCTCGCCGGTGATGCCCTCCCGGCCGTAGACCGCGTCGGTGGCGAGGTCGCGACCCAAGGCTTCTGCGAGGATTTCGCCCATGCGCACGGCGGTGCCGGAGGGGGCGTCGATCTTGTGGCGGTGGTGGGCCTCGAAGACCTCCACGTCCACGTCGTCGCCGAGGGCTCGTGCCGCGGCCTCGATGAGCTTGAAGGTGACGTTGACGCCCACGCTCATGTTCGGCGAGAGCAGCACGGGGACGCGCTCTGCGGCGCGGTCGATGGCCGCTAGGCCGTCGTCATCAAAGCCCGTGGTGCCGATCACCAGCGCCTTGCCGTGCACGGCACAGGTTTCGATCTTGGCGACGGCGGGGACGGCGACGCTGAAGTCGATCAGCACGTCGAAGTCGTCCAAGACGGCGGCAATGTCTGCGCCGATGGCAGCGCCCGCCGTTCCGATGCCCGCTAGTTCGCCCGCGTCGGCGCCCAGATGGGGCGAGTCCGGCGCGTCGATTGCGGCGGTGACCCCGAGGTCGTCCGTCTTCGCGATGGCGGAGACCAGCATCCGCCCCATGCGTCCCGCGGCGCCGGAGATGGCGACGCGGATCACCCGGCGAGGCCTTCGAAGAAGCTCTTGACGGACTTGAAGAAGCTCGTCTCCTTTGGCGAGTGGGTATCGCCGTTGGCATCCAACGTCTCTTTCAACTGGCGCAGCAGGTCCTTCTGCTTCTCGGACAGGCGCACGGGCGTTTCCACGACCACGCGGCACAAGAGGTCTCCGGGCGGGCCGCCGCGCACCGAGCGGATGCCGCGGCCGCGCAGCCGGAACAGCTTGCCGGTCTGGGTTTCCGGCGGCACCTTCAGCTTCACCACCTTCACTTCGCCGTCCAGCGTCGGCACTTCGATCTCGCCGCCCAGGGCCGCATCGGTGAAGGACAGGGGCACGTCGCAGTGCAGGTGAGTGCCGTCGCGCTGGAAGATGGGGTGCTCGCGGACGCTCACCTCGACGTAGAGGTCGCCGGGCGGACCGCCGTTCGGGCCCGCTTCGCCGTTGCCGCTGACGCGGATGCGATCACCCGTGTCCACGCCGGCGGGAATCTTCACGTTCAGCGTCTTGCGCCGTTCGACGCGGCCGCGGCCGCCGCACGGGCGGCAGGGATCGAGGATCACGCGGCCGGCGCCGCGGCAGCGCGGGCAGGTCTGCTGCAAGGAGAAGAAGCCTTGCGAGACGCGCACCTGGCCACGACCGTGGCAGTCCGGGCAGGTGCTGGCGGACGTGCCGGCCTTGGCGCCGCTGCCGTTGCAGTCGTCGCAGGTTTCCAGCGCCGGGATGCGAATCTCCACACTGTCGCCGCCGACCGCCTGTTCGAGCGTGAGGGCTAGGTCGTAGCGCAGGTCCGCGCCGCGGCGCACGGAACTGCGCGCCCGGCCGCGGCCGTTGCTGAAGATGTCGCCGAACACCTCGCCGAAGATGTCGCCGATGTCGGAGAAGCCGCCGGCGTTGAAGCCGCCGTTCGCCATGCCGTCCACGCCGGCGTGGCCGAAACGGTCGTAGCGCTCGCGCTTCTCCTGGTCGGTGAGCACATCGTAGGCCTCGGTGGCCTCCTTGAAGCGCTCCTCTGCGTCGGCGTCGTCCGGGTTGCGGTCCGGGTGGTACTTCATGGCCAGGCGCCGGTACGCCTTCTTGACATCCGCCGCGGCGGCATCGCGGCCCACGCCGAGGACTTCGTAGTAGTCGCGCTTGGCCATGGTCTCCGTCCGCTACCTCTGGTTGGCGCCTCAGGCGCCGCGTTTGCGGTCCTCGTCCTTGATTTCCTCGAACTCGGCGTCGACCACGCCATCGTCGGCGTTCGATGCGCCTGCGGCGCCCGCCGTCGCGTTCGGATCGGCGGTCTGCGCTTCCTCAGCATACATCTTCTGCGCCACGCTGGCCGTGGCCTGGCTGAGCGCTTGGGTCTTGGCTTCGATGTCCGCCTTGTCGTCGCCCTGAAGGGCCTGCTCAAGGTCCTTCGCGGCCGACTCGATGGCCTGCTTCTCCTCGTCGGTGGCCTTGTCGGCGGCGTCGGTCACCATCTTGCGAGCCGCGTGGACCATGCCGTCCGCCTGATTGCGAATCTGCGCCAGCTCCTCGAACTTGGCGTCCTCTTCGGCGTGGGCCTCGGCGTCGCTCACCATGCGCTGGATCTCGTCCTCGGCGAGGCCGCTCGACGCCTTGATGACGATGGACTGCTCCTTGCCCGTCGCCTTGTCCTTGGCAGAGACGTTGAGAATGCCGTTGGCGTCGATGTCGAAGCTCACCTCGATCTGCGGCACGCCGCGCGGGGCGGGCGGGATGTCGGAGAGGTCGAAGCGGCCGAGGGATTTGTTCTGCCCGGCCTGCTTGCGCTCGCCCTGCAGGACGTGGACGGTCACCGCGGTCTGGTTGTCGTCCGCGGTGGAGTAGATCTGCTGCTTCTTGGCGGGGATCGTGGTGTTCTTCTCGATCAGCACGTTCATCACGCCGCCGAGCGTCTCGATGCCGAGCGACAGCGGCGTCACGTCGAGCAGCAGCACGTCCTTCACGTCGCCTGCCAGGACGCCGGCTTGGATGGCTGCGCCGAGTGCCACGGCTTCGTCGGGGTTCACGTCGCGGCGCGGCTCCTTGCCGAAGAAGGCGGCGACCTTCTCCTGCACCAGCGGCATGCGCGTCTGGCCGCCCACCAGAATCACCTCGTCGATGTCGCCGACGGCGAGGCCGGCATCGGTGAGCGCGATGCGGCACGGGCCGATGGTGCGCTCCACGAGGTCCTCCACCAGCGCTTCGATCTTGGCGCGGGTGATCTTCATCACCAAGTGCTTGGGGCCGGTGTTGTCCGCCGTGATGTACGGCAGGTTCACTTCCGTCTGGGTGCTGGAGGAGAGCTCGATCTTGGCCTTCTCCGCAGCTTCCTTGAGGCGCTGCAGGGCGATGGGGTCCGTGTTCAGGTCGATGCTGTTCTCGTTCCGGAACTCCTCGACCAGGTACTCGATGATCTTGAGGTCGAAGTCCTCGCCGCCGAGGAAGGTGTCGCCGTTGGTGGAGAGCACCTCGAACTGGTGCTCGCCGTCCACTTCGGCGATCTCGATGATGGAGATGTCGAAGGTGCCGCCGCCCAAGTCGAAGACGGCGATCTTGGAATCGCCGCGCTGCTTGTCCATGCCGTAGGCGAGCGCCGCGGCGGTGGGTTCGTTGATGATGCGCCTGACGTCGAGGCCGGCGATGCGCCCGGCGTCCTTGGTGGCTTGCCGCTGCGAATCGTCGAAGTAGGCGGGCACGGTGATGACGGCCTCGCCGATGTCTTCGCCAAGGTACTCCTCGGCGGTGCGCTTCATCTTCTTCAGCACCTCTGCGGACACCTGCGGCGGCGCGAGCTGCTCGCCGTTGCCCTCCACCCAGGCGTCGCCGTTCTTCGCCCGGACGATGTTGTACGGCACCATGTCGCGGTCCCGCTGCACCACGCCGTCGTCGTACTTGCGCCCGATCAGGCGTTTGACGGCGAACAGCGTGTTGGCCGGATTGGTCACCGCCTGGCGCTTGGCGCTCTGGCCGACCAGGACTTCGCCGTCCGTGAAGGCGACGATGGACGGCGTGGTGCGATCCCCTTCGGAGTTCTCGATGACGCGCGAGTCGCGCCCCTCCATGACCGCGACGCAGGAGTTCGTCGTGCCGAGGTCGATGCCGATGATCTTTGCCATTGTCTGTCTCTCTCCCTAGGGGTGCGTAGAGCCGGTTTCTCTCAAGAGTCCTTGCCGTCTTTGCTTTCCGCGTCCTGCTCCGGCGGCTGGCGGGCGACGATGACGCGGGCCGGGCGGGCGAGGCGGCCGTTCAGGGTGTAGCCCTTCTGGAATACCTCCAGCACCGTGTTCGGCTCGGACTCCGGGTTGTCCACCATCGTCATCGCCTCGTGCAGCGCCGGGTCGAACGGTTCGCCCAAGGGGTCCAGCGCGGCGATGCCCTGCCGCTCCATTGCCTCTCGGAGCAGCTTGAGCGACAGCTCCAAGCCCTCCGCCATAGCCGCGATCGCCTGCTCGGCACCGTCCGCCTTGGCGACGGCGTCAGCGGCGCGCTCGAAGCTGTCCACCGCCGGGAGCAGGTCGCCGAGGAACTTCTCCAAGGCGAACTTGCGGGCGTTCTCGATGCTGCGGTCCGCCCGGCGGCGGACGTTCTCGGCTTCCGCCGCGGCGCGCAGGGCGCGATCCTCGGCGACTTCGAGCTGCTCGCGGGCCTGTTCGAGGGCCGCGCCGAGTTCGGCCGCAGGGTCCGACTCGGTCTCGGCGACCGCCGCTCCATCCGTCGGCGCTTCGGGCTCGGCGGCTTCGTGCGCCGCAGTTTCCTCGCCGTCCTCGCCGTCGTTCTTCGATTCTTCCGTCATTCGCGCTGCGCCGCTCCGTCCAGCTTGCCGAGTCGGTAGTCCAAGATGGGGCCAGCATAGGGCGTTTCAACCCGCCATGAACCGCGGGCTCAGCGGCCAGCAGGAGGTCCGGCGCTCGAGACGTCGATCGCCGCGCCGAGCAGCCGGGCGGTGACGTCCACCACCGGGATCACGGTGTTGTAGGCCATGCGGGTGGGGCCGATCACGCCGAGCACGCCGGCGACGCGGCCGCGAGTCTCGTAGCGGGCGGTGACCAGGCTGTATTCGTCGAGCGGTCGGTAGCCGGATTCCTCGCCGATGAAGAGCTGGATGCCGTCGCTGTCGAGGCAGCGGTCCAACAGATGCAGGATCGCGCCCTTGCGGGTGAAGGCGTCGAACAGCTCGCGCACGTCTTCCACGCTGGCGAGCGTGCGGGCGAGGTTGGATTCGCCCGTCACCACGTATTCCGCATCCGGCTGCTCTTCCGCGGCGAATGCCTTGGACGCGACGTCCAGCGTCGCCTGCATCATCGAGTCCAGGCGATCCTTGTCCTGCTGCATGGAGTCCAGCACGCCCTTGCGTATCGCGTGCAGGGATTCGCCGGCGAAGGTCTGGTTGATGTAGTTGGCGGCTTGGGTGAGCTCGGTCTCGTCGTATTCGCGATCCGCATGCACGACGCGGTTCTGCACCTCGCGCTCGTTGACCACCAGGATGACCAGCACTCGATCCCCGGAGAGCGGCAGGAACTCCACCTGGCGCAGGGCCATCTGCTCCGCGCGCGGCACCGTCACCACCCCCGCCAGCCGCGTCACCCCGGAGAGCAGCCGCGATGCCGTCTCCACCAGCTGCTTGGGCGTCTGATCGGGATCCAGCCCGCCGCGAATGCGGCCTACGCCTTCGGCGTCCATGGCCTGCACGGAGATCAGGCTGTCCACGAAAAAGCGCAGGCCCTGGTGGGTCGGCACCTTGCCTGCCGAAGGGTGCGGGCTGGCGACCAGGCCGCGCGCCTCCAGATCCGCCATCACGTTGCGCACGGTCGCGGGGCTGAGCGCGAAGTCGGCGGCCGAGGCGAGCTTCTTGGATGCCACCGGCGCGCCGTCGGCGAGGTAGCGCTCCACCAGCATCTTGAACAGATGCTGGGCGCGTTCGCCCACATCATGGCTGGCGGCCGGGGTCTTGGCGCGCACGTTCCTCGGTCCTCGGCGACTTCAGGCGACGTTTACCACATTCCGTTCGTTACCCGTTCGTTACTATTCTCGCCCCTCGCGCAGATCGATGGACATGCCATGGCGCTCGACGTGTACACGGCCGCCACGCCGAACGGGTGGAAGGTCACGGTGATGATCGAAGAACTCAAGGAGGCGGGCGCGGATCTGCCGCCTGTCGAGCTGCACGCGGTGAGCCTCGGCGGCGAGCAGTTCTCGCCGGAGTTCGTGGCGATCAGCCCGAATCAGAAGATCCCCGCCATCGTCCACGACGGGCGCGCCATCATGGAGAGCTGCGCCATCCTCCAATACCTCGGCGAGACCTTCGAGACGGACCTCTATCCCACCGATGAACGCCGCTGGGACGTCATCCCCTGGCTGTATTGGCAGGCGGCCAACATCGGCCCGGTGTTCGGCAACAAGCTGAGCTATACGCGCTACATGGGGGATGTCGCCGACGCCGAGAAGGCCCATCCGCTGACGCGCTTCGGCAGCGAGGCGCAGCGGCTGCTCGGCGTGCTGGACGGCCAGCTCGCCAAGCATCCCTTTATCTGCGGCGAGACGTTCTCGGTGGCGGACATCGCCACTTGGTGCTGGGTGCGCTCCTGGAAGTGGGCCAAGATCGACATTACCGGCTTCCCCCGGGTGATGGACTGGGTGCGCCGCGTGCGGGCGCGGCCCGGCGTGGCGCGCGGCATCGCCTTCGGCGTGCCGAAGGACGAGATCGATCGCTTCAGCAAGGAGCGGCGGGCCCAATACCAGGCCAACGGAGCGCGGATCGCGTCGAATCAGGCATTGCAGCAGAGCGGCAAGACGCCGGAAGGCTGATCTCGGCGCCCGCGGTCCGCCATGCTCAAGGCGCTCAACATACGCAACTTCGCCCTGGTCGCCGAGCTCGACATCGAGTTCGGGGCCGGGCTGACGGTGGTCACCGGGGAGTCCGGGGCGGGCAAGTCGATCCTCTTGGATGCGCTGTCTCTCGTGCTGGGGGCCCGGATGCGGCGCGCCCAGCTGCGGCCCGGCGCAGACGCCTGCGATGTCAGCGCGGAGTTCGACGTGGCGGAGCGGTCTGGGACGCTGCAGCACCTTGCCGCGCTCGCCATGGCGCAGGAGGACGACGCGGCCGCGTGCCTCGTGCGGCGCACCGCCAGCGAGCGGCGCAGCAGGGCCTTCGTCAACGGCGTGCCGACCACCATCGGCACGCTGCAGTCGCTCACCGCGCCGCTCATCGACATCCACGGCCAGTACGAGCATCGCCAACTGCTGATGCGCGATGTGCAGCGGCGTCTGCTGGACGACTTCGGAGTGGAACCGGCGCTCGTGAACGAAACCTCCGCGGCGTTCGAGGAGCGGGCAACCCTGCGGCGGGACCTCGCGACGCTCACCGAGGAAGTGGAACAGGCCCGCGAGCGGCAGAGCCTGCTGCGCTACCAGATCGAGGAGTTGGAGGGCCTCGGCGACAGTGTGTATGCCATCGATGAGCTGACGCGCACCCACAAGCGCCTGAGCCGCGCGCAAGAGCTGCAAGCCGAGATCGGCGCGGCGTTGACCGAAGCCGAAGACGAACTGGCATCGCGCACCGGGCGACTCGCCAATCTGCTCGACGGCATTGACGACGAGCAGCCGAACCTGAAGGCCGCGGCGGAACTCGCGGCGTCGGCGGAGACGCATCTGGCCGAGGCATCCGGGGAATTGCGGCGCTATCTGGAGAGCTTCCCGAGCGACGAGACCGCCCTAGCCGAAGCGGACGCGGCGCTGGCCGCGGCGCACGAGGTGGCGCGCCGGCACCGGGTCCACATTTCCACGCTCGGTGCGCGGCTCGAAGAGCTCACGGCGGAGCTCGCCAGCCTATCGGTCAACGAGAGCCGCCAGGACGAACTTCGGCGGCGGGCCGAGGCTGCGGCGACCCGGTTCCAGAAAGCGGGGGCAGCGCTGTCCGCGGCGCGGCGCCGGACCGCCGGCCCGTTCGCCGATGCCGTGAATGCCACGCTAGCCGAGTTGGGCCTCAAGGAAGCGCGGCTCGACGTGGCTTTCGAGGACGCCGAGTCCGCGGCCGGCCTTGAGGCCGTCGAGTTCCAAGCGACTACCAACCCCCGCTATCCGGCGGGCAATCTCGGCGCCATCACGTCCGGCGGCGAACTGTCGCGCATCGCGCTCGCCATCGATGTGGTGGCCGCGCAGCACTCGAACCTGCCCTGCCTGATCCTCGACGAGGCGGACGTCGGCGTCGGCGGCACCGGCGCCGACGTGCTCGGCCGCGTGCTTCGGCGTCTGTCCGCCAACACTCAGGTCATCGCCATCACCCACGCGCCGCAGATCGCCGCGCTCGGCGACACCCATTTGCAGGTGTCCAAGACCAGCGAGCAAGACACGGTCATTCGGCGTCTGTCTGGCGCGGAAAGGGTCGAGGAACTCGCCCGGATGCTCGGCGGTCGAACCGTCACCGACGAATCCCGCGACTACGCCCGCGCGCTGCTGGCCGATGGCGCGGCCGCGTCGCGCTAGAATCCGCCGCCGTGCCGGGAAGGAGCGCCCACGCAAACATGCCAGCCACCTCCAAATCGTCGCGGAGGCGACTGCTTGGCGCAGCGGTACTCGGCCTTTGCCTAGTGCTCGCGGCATCCTGCGCCAACCTGCGCGTCTACCGCCTTTCCGTGCAGCAGGGCAACGTCATCACCCAGGAGATGGTGGACAGCCTGAAGCCCGGCATGAGCCGCGAGCAGGTGGCCTACGTCATGGGCGAGCCGGTGGTGCGCAACCCGTTCGACGATGATCGCTGGGACTACGTCTATACCCTGCGCGTGCCCGGCTTCGTCGACGAGCAGGTGAAGATGTCGCTGTTCTTCACCGATGGCGTGCTGTCCCACTTCACGGGGGACTTCAAGCCTTCGGAAGCGAAGGAAGAGGGCGAGGATGGGGGCCAGAATGAAGAGCAGCAGGAGGCTGGCGAAGGCGAGTCCGACGAGACGCCTTAGTCGTACATCGTGAAACGCACCCTCCGCGTCGCGCTTGCTTGCGCACTTGCGCCCGCTGCCGCGGCCGAGCGGCCTGGCCCGGTAATCGAAGAGGTGGTCGTCACCGCCGCCAAGCGCGAGCAGGGCCTGTACGAAGTACCCGCTTCGCTCAGCGTGCTCGGCGGCGAGGCGCTGCCCGAACGCGGCATCGCGGACCTCGTGGATGTCGGCAAGTTCGTGCCGAATCTAACGGTGACGAACTTCGGCGCTGGGCACGGCTCGTCCGCCAATCCGTTCATCCGCGGCATCGGCACGCAGGACCATCTGATCACCCAGGACCCGGGCGTCGGCGTATATGTCGATGGCGTCTATCTCGGCCGCCAAGTCGGCCAGCACTGGGATCTGGCCAATATCGAGCGCGTCGAGGTGCTGCGCGGGCCGCAGGGCACGCTGTACGGGCGCAACTCCATCGGCGGCGCAATCAACATCGTCACGGCGCGGCCAGGGACCTACCCCGGCGCGCGCCTGGGCGTGCGGGTCGGCAGTCGCGGGCGGGCGGATGCGTCGTTCTTCGGCGACCGGCAGCTCACGGACACGCTGGCGGCAACGGTATCCGCCAGCGCGCGCCGGCGCGGCGGCAGCGGCGAGTTCCGGAATCTCCCGGATGCGGATGTGGACGTGGGACAGACGCGGGAGCTCGCTGCCCGGGTCGCCTTCGCATGGCAGCCGACGGATGCACTCTCCATCGGCCTCGTCGTGGACGCCAACGACGGCGCGGGCGGCCTCAATCCGTACACGACGCTGATCGACGAGGTGCCGCATGGCGCGGTCTACGCTGCCGGCTACCGCAATGCGGATGTCGCCGCCGACCCGTACGACAACAACACCGGCCAGGCGGCGCAGGCGCGAGTCGGGAACGAGGCGCAGGGCATCGCGCTCAGCGCGGAGTGGGCATTCGCAGAGCGACTGACGGGGAAGGTGCTTGGCAGCCGACGGCGCTCCGAATATCGCGCCGGACTGGACGACGACGGCTTCCTCGACGATTTTCTGTCGTTTCCGGAAGTCGGCGATGCGGAGCAGACGTCCATAGAAGCGCGCCTGCACGGCGATTACGAGCGAACGCGCTTCGTGGCCGGCGTCTACCGCTACAGCGAAGACGGCGGCAACGTCCAGAAACGCACGGTCTTCCTCGGCTTCCCAGGCGCGTTCGAGCTCTCCCAAGGCGTCGCCAGCAGCGCTGCGTTCGCGAGCATCGAACGCGACCTGTCGCCACGCTGGCGGCTGGCGGCGGGCCTGCGCGGCACCAAAGACCGCAAGGACGCCGTGACGGATGTCGGCATCGGTCCCGTTGCCGCCTCGCGCCGCTGGCGGGAGACGAGCTGGGATGCGTCCCTTGGCTACGCCATCGCGGAACGGCTCACCGTCTATGGCGCACTGCAGAGCGGCTACCAGTCCGGGCAGTTTCCGGCTCGCCCCTACTGCCTGTTCGCCGACCCCGACTGCTTCGCCGCCAGCGGCAACGTCACCGCACTGAACCACGAGGTCGGCATCAAGGGCCAGCCGCGCGCCGGGCTGGAACTGGCCGCGGCGATCTTCCGCACCCGCTACCGGGATTTGCCATACCAAGTGAGCACGACTGCGGGCGACGGCTTCAACACCGTCAACCTGATCGTCGATCAGGACACCACCGGCATCGAATGGGAGAGCACGTTCTATCTTTCCACTGCGTTGCGGGCGCATCTGACGCTCGGCTGGCTGGCCATCGAAGTGGAGCGGCAGGGAGGCGTGCGCCCGGTCGCGCCGCTGACGCCGGAACTTACGTTCTCGATCAGCCCTGAATATCGCCGCGCCCTGGCGAACGGCGGCGAAGCGGCCGCGCGGCTCGACTACTCCCATCGCGGCGCCATGTGGGGCGAGCCGAGTTCGGACCCAGCGCGGCTGACGCGTATCGCCAGCCGCAGCATCGTCAACTTCCATGTCGGCTACACGGCCGCGAACGATGCTTGGCGTGTCGCCGCCTACGCGCGCAACGCCACGGACGCGCGCTACGACCAGGCGCGCCTCAACACCGGCGACTACCTGCTGCGCATCCTCAGCAACGATGCCAGCGAATTCGGCGTGTACGTCTCCCGGCAGCTGTAGAGGCCATGCAGCCGGTGCGCATCGCGACCGCGCACCTCATGCCGGATCGTATTGCGCCATGGCAGGGCTTCAGGCCTGCCGCTTGTCTTCCGGACCGGCACGGCGCCGTCGCGCTTCCTTGGGATCAACCAGCAATTCGCGCAGGAGGTCCAGGCGTTCGCCGTCTTCCAGCAGCCTGTCGAGAGTCGCCAACTCGCCGTAGATCGCCACTGCCGCGTGGCCTGCACCGCCGAAGGAGCATGCGGCCAGGGCATCCGCCACGGTGGCCCCGGCGCCGAGTTCGAGATGCTCGCGGCGCGCGCCCTCGGCAGTGGCGAGGGTCACTTCGACGCGCATGACCCCAGCACGGCGTGCGCCCTGGCCGCGAAGGCGTCCACGACCCGGTCCGCCGCCTGCTCGATGAACGGCGCTGCGAAGGCACCCAGCAGACGGTTCGACAGTTCGAAAGCCAGCTCCAGCTCCACCCGGCAGCCGTCGTTGCCGAGCGCGGTGAAGCGCCAACCGCCCTCGAAGCGCCGAAACGGGCCGCGTACGAGCTGCAGGTCGATGCACCGGCTGTCATGCAGGCGGTTGCGCGTCACGAGCGTCTCGCGGTGGCCGCGAACATCCACATCGAGCTTCGCCAGCACTTCGGCTTCCGTGCTCTCCAGCACGTCCGAGCGCGCGCACCAGGGCAGGAACTCCGCATAGCGCCGCACGTCCGCCACCAGCCGATACACGTCCGGCGCCGGGAACGTGAGCAGCACCGAGCGCCGAACGCGCGCCACCGCGCGCTAGCCGGCCACGGACTGGTAGATCGTGTACGCGAAGACGATCAGCACGCCCGCCGGCGCCAGAATGCGGATGGCGACGCGCCACAGACGCTGCTGCGCCGGCGCGGTGAAGCCGAGTTGCTCGTCGGCAACCGTCTTGGCCAGCACCCAGCCGGTAAAGAGCGCGATCAAGAGGCCGCCTAGCGGCAGCAGCACCTTGTAGGAAAGGTAGTCCACCGCCTCGAAGAAGGTGAGCCCGAAGAGCTTGGCATCCGCCCAGACGTTGAACGACAGCACGGTGCCGATGCCCAGCAGCCAGCAGCCTGCGCCCAGTGCGATCGCGGCCTTGGCGCGACTGGCGTTGTAGCGTTCCACCAGAAACGCCAGCGCCGGCTCGGTGAGCGAAATGGCAGAGGTCACCGCGGCGAAGCTCACCAGGAGGAAGAACGCCGCGCCGACCACCGCGCCCAGCGGCAGATTGCCAAATGCGATGGGCAGCGTGACGAACATCAGCCCCACGCCCTCTCCCGGTTCCAGCCCGGGCGTTGCGAAGACTATGGGGAAGATCGCCAGCCCGGCGGCCAGGGCCACCACGGTGTCCAGGGCGCCGATGGTGATCACCGTGCTGGCGATGGACGTCTTGGCGGGCACGTAGGCGCCGTAGGCCATGATCGCGCCCATCCCCAGGCTCAGCGTGAAGAAGGCGTGGCCCATGGCAGTGAGAAGTCCGCCGACGCTCAGCTTGCTGGCATCGAAGCTGAACAGGAAGCCCGCGCCGCTGCCGAAGTCCCCGTACAGCGCCCCGTAGACCACGAGGCCAAGCAGCATCACGAACAGCAGCGGCATCAGCCAGCGCACCGCGGCTTCGAGTCCCTTGGCGACGCCGCGGGCGATGATGACTACGGTGACCGCCATGAACACGGTCTGCCACAGCAGGACGGCCCAGGGGTCGGCCAGGAATTCGTCGAAGGCGGCGCCGGCCATGCCGCCGTCCGCGCCGTCGAATGCGCCGCTGGCAAGGCGCCAGATGTAGAACACCGCCCAGCCCGCGATCACCGCGTAGTAGGAGAGGATCAGGAACCCGGCGACCACGCCCATCCAGCCGATCACCGGCCACCAGCGCGCCCCGCCGCTCTGCTGGGCGAGGGTGCGCATGGTGTTGATCGGGCTTTGCCGCCCGGCGCGGCCCAGCAGCACCTCGGCCATCATGATCGGGATGCCGATGGCGGCGATGCAGACCAGATACATGACCACGAACGCGCCGCCGCCGTTCTCGCCCGTGATGTAGGGGAACTTCCAGATGTTGCCGAGGCCGACCGCCGAGCCCGCCGCAGCGAGCACGAACAGCAGCCTGCTGGACCACATGCCATGCTTGGAGACATCGTTCGTCATGCCGTTCACCCGCAGCCCGCAGCGTGCGGCCATTCTATAATCACTCCATGGCCAAGCAAACGCGCTCCGAAACGCACCAGACCATTGCCCTGAACCGCCGCGCGAAGTTCGACTACGACCTCGGTGCGCGCTTCGAGGCGGGCCTGGTCCTCGAAGGCTGGGAACTGAAGAGCATTCGCGCCTCCCAGGCGCAGCTCGCCGACAGCTACGTCCTGGTCCGCGACGGCGAGGCGTGGCTGCTCGGCGCCCGCATCTCTCCGCTGGCCAGCGCTTCGACGCATGTCGTTGCCGACCCCATCCGTACGCGCAAGCTGCTCCTGCATGCCAACGAAATCTCCCGCATCTATGTCGCGGTGCAGACTCGCGGCCAAGCGTGCGTCGCCACCGCGCTCTATTGGAAAGGGTCCCGGGTGAAATGCGAAATCGCGCTAGGGCGCGGCAAGAAGTCCCACGACAAGCGCGCCAGCATCAAGGAACGGGACTGGAAGCGGGACCAAGCCCGGGAATCCAAGCAGGCGGCGTACTGAGCTGCGGCGCGGCGCCCGACGCCGGCGTGTTCGCCGATCGCGCATGAGAGCGGTTTGGGCATGGCTGTTCGAGCATCAGCGTCTCTATCGCGTCCGAACGCCTGTACCATGTCGATGGCACGCCCGCGCGAAGCGTTCCTGCCGCCGTTCCCGGTCGGGGCAGAGCAAGGGGACGCGGTGCGCCACGCGGCAGTCGAGTGGCTGCGGCGGCAGGACCGAGGTCGGCAACGGATGGCATCTGACAAACCCAACGTCTTGTTCGTGTTCTCGGATCAGCAGCGCACTTCGGCACTCGGCTGTTCCTACGGCGACGAGGATCTGGCCACCCCGAATTTCGATGCCTTCGCCGGCCAGGGAATGCGCTTGGAGGCGGCCGTCTCCAATACGCCGGTTTGCACGCCCTACCGAGCCATGCTGATGACCGGGCTGCATGGCCATCACACCGGAGTGACGACCAACAACTGCTACCCGAACTTGGCTCGCCACGCGCACATCGGCAGCGCCTTCGCGGCTGCGGGCTATCGGTGCGGCTACATCGGGAAGTGGCATCTGGGCCCGGACGTTCGCATGGACGCCGGCAATCCAGCGCGGTTGGGCTTCAACGACGAGTGGTTCGTGCCGCTGGTGGGCAGGCACAACAATCCCAATCGGCACCATGCCATCAGCAGTCGCGACACGGAAGTGGGCGAAGGCGTTGATCGCACGGAGGCGGAAACGAACCGGGCCATCGAGTTCGTCGGCAGGCAGGATGGCACCGCCCCTTGGTGCCTGTTCCTGTCGTGGTATCCGCCGCATCCGCCCCTGGTCGCCGCCGACCGCTACGTCGGGCCCTATCTCGACCGAGACCTGCGCAAACACCCCACGACATGGAAGCTGCACCACGACGATGAGATCGCGGCCTTGAACGGCAACTACGCACACTACTACGGACTGATCTCGCAGCTCGATGCCGAGTTCGGACGGCTGATGCGGGCGCTGGCGAGTTGCGGCCAGGCCGAGAACACGATCATGATCTTCACGTCGGATCATGGCGAGATGCTGGGCAGCCAAGGCTTGTACTCGAAGCACTGGCCGTATCGGGAGTCCTCGCACGTTCCGTTCCTGATCCGCTGGCCCGGCAAGATCGCGGCCGGGAGCCGTCTTGGGATGCCGTTCGGCACGCCGGACATCTTCCCGACGCTGTGCGGCCTTGTCGGCATCGACGTGCCGGCCGCGCTGGACGGCGTCGATTGCTCGGCGACACTGCTTGGCGGCGAGGCGGCGCAGGAATCCGTGTTCCTGTCGATGCAGCATGGCTACGTGGCATGGCCCGGATGGCGTGGGATTCGAACCGAGCAGTACAACTATGCTCGCACTGAAGGTGCGCCCTGGATCCTGTTCGACCTGAAGAATGACCCGTTCGAGGAGCGCAATCTGGTTGGCGAGAACGACGCCCTGGTAGCCGAGCTCGGCGCCCTGCTGTTGGACGCCATGAAGGACTGCGGCGATTCTTGGCGCGGGATGAACCAGCAGCTCGGCGACTGGGATCTCTGGCCGGAAAGAGCGCGACGATCGGGCGGGCGAGGCGCTCTCAACGACTTGATGGTGCGAAGACCGGTGCCGAGAGACTTGATGGCTGGTCGCTGATACGAACAAGGCAGGACCAATGGCAGAAATCGTCCACACCTTCGCCGGCAATCCGCTGGACCGCGGCGACGCCCTGCGCCGCGACGCGGACTGGCTCGATGCGGCGGCGCGGGATCCCGCGGCGCGCCATCTCCCAATGCGGCGGCTCGATGTCCTGGTCCAGGCCGGCGATGCGCTTCGCCTCGGCTGGCTGCCGCCGGAGCGAATCATGGCCCTCGGCGTCGAAGCGCCGCCGGTCTTCCTAGGCTTGGCAGGCGATTCGCCCCGGTTCGGCTTGGACGTGTCCGCGGTCGAAGAACCGTTGCGGGCGCTGGCTCTGCCGGAGGGCTTTCTGTTCGAGGATTCCCGCGCCGCGGGAATGGCGCTCGCCGCCAGCGAGGCAGGCATTCTGGCGCAATGCCGCTCGCAGCTCGCCTGGCACGAACGGCACCGGTTCTGCAGCGTATGCGGTGCGCGTTCCGAGCAGGCGCGGGGCGGCCATGTGCGCGTCTGTCCCCAGTGCGGCGCACAGCATTTCCCGCGCACGGATCCGGTGGCGATCATGGTGATCTCGGACGGCGACCGGTGCCTGCTCGGCCAAGCCGTGGGCCGGCTGGCGCGCACCGGCATGTATTCGGCGCTGGCTGGCTTCATCGACCAGGGCGAGTCGATCGAGGAAGCGGTGCGACGCGAGGTGATGGAAGAGGCTGGCGTAGAGGTCGGTGCCGTGCATTACCACTCTTCGCAGCCTTGGCCGTTTCCGTCGTCACTGATGATCGGCTGCCACGGCGAGGCGCTCACCACCGGCATCCGCATCGATCCGGTGGAGATGGCGGACGTCGGCTGGTTCGGTCGGGACGACGTTCGCATGGCGTTGGCGGGCGAGCATCCCACGCTGAAGGTGCCGGGGCCGGTGGCCATCGCCCACCACCTGATCCGCGCTTGGGTGGACGAAACTGCTGGTGGATCTCGAGGCGGCGCCATACGCGGAAAGACTGAACTGGAGAAAGGCTGAACTGGACGCTCAGAGCCAACTGCGCGCCTAGAGAGTGCCTTCGACTTCTCAACAGCGATGCCCTCGGTGCATGGCCGGCGCCAGATCTCGCATTCGAGCAGCAGCGATCCGATGCAGGGCGGCAAAAGATCGGGTAAGTTCGCGTCGCATTCGTGGGGTGCGCGGGGGGCGCATGGGGAAGCCGACGGGCGAACGCGAGGCTGCGCTTGCGGGGCTGAAGGTGCTGGATCTCGGCGGCACGATCGCCACCGGCTACTGCGGCAAGCTGTTTGCGGACCATGGCGCCGAGGTCATCAATGTCGAGCCCGCGGGCGGCTTCGATACGCGCTGCGAGCCGCCGTTTCTGCCCGGCGTCGAACCGCCGGAGAACAGCGCCCTGCACGCCTACCTGAGCGCCAACAAGGCGAGCGTGGCGCTCGATGTCGAAGCCGAGCCGGAACGCCTTGCGGCGCTTGCCGCGGGCGCCGCCGTGGTGCTGGACGCGGGACGCTTCGCGGCGGAGGATTTCCCTACCGCGCCGAACGTCGTTGTCTCGACGATCACCTGGTTCGGACGCAGCGGCCCCTATGCCGATTTCCAAGGCGCGGGCGGCGTTTGCTGGTCCCTCGCTGGAATGGTGCGCAACGTCGGCCCCGAGGCAGGGCCGCCGCTCATGATCGGTGGCTGCGCGGCGGAGATCGTCGCCGGGCTGACCGCCTACATCGGCACGCTGGGCCAGGTCATCGCTCGCGAGATAGGCAATGCGAGCGGCCCCGTGCGGCTCGACACCAGCGTTCTGGAAGCCAACCTCTGCTTCACGGAAGTAGGCGGCGTCGGAGGATTCCGCAGCGGCCGGCGCGGGCGGCGTCTCGGCGTCAACAAGTTCGCGCCCACCTATCCGCTCGGCGTCTATGCCTGCGCCGACGGCTGGCTCGGCGTCACCGCCCTGACGCCGAATCAATGGCACAGCTTCTGCGAGCTGTTGGACATGGAGGATTACGCCCACGAACCGAAGTACCAGACCGCCATCGGCCGGCTGCTCGACTACGACGTGCTGGAGCCCGTCATCAAGCGCCAAGTGCGGCACCGTTCGGCGGCGGAACTGGTACGCAAAGGCCAAGGCGCGCGCATCCCGCTGGCGCCGGTGCCGACCATGGAGGAACTCTTCGAGACCGATCAGTACGTGGCCCGGGAAGCCTTCGCGACGGTCGAAGCCGCCGGTGGAGTGCGCTTTCGAGCGCCTGCGACACCGTTTCGACTGTTCCGGACCAAGCCCTTGCGCGGCGGTCGGGCGGCGCGGCTCGGCGAGATGAACGAGGCGCTCTTGGCATGAGCCGACCGGAGTTCTTGAAGGGCGTGCGCGTCGTGGACCTGTCGATGGGCTGGGCCGGGCCGCTCGCTGCCCGCCATCTGGCGGACATGGGCGCGGATGTCGTCAAGGTGGAAGGCTGCGTGCGGTTCGACTGGTGGCGGGGCTGGGAGGCGACGCAAGAGTGGATCGACGAGGGCGGCGCGGAGAAGTCGTCGGCGTTCAACACCGTGAACCGCAACAAGCGCGGCATCACCCTGGACCTCGGTACGCCCAAGGGCAGCGAATTGCTGAAGCGCCTCGTGGCGGTCTCGGACATCGTGGTCGAGAACTACTCCGCCGGCGTGTTGCCGAAGCTCGGCCTCAGCTACCCGGTGCTCGCCGAAGTCAATCCGGCCATCGTTATGATCTCCATGCCGGCGTTCGGCACCGACGGGCCGTGGCGGCACTACCGGGCCTACGGTTCGACGGTGGAGCAGGCGTCCGGGTTGCCGCACCTGGCGGGCGAAGCGGATGATCCGCCGACCATGGTGCATGTCGCGCTCGGCGATGCCGTCGGCGGCTTGAACGGCGCCGCGGCGCTGTTCACGGCGCTGCGCACCAAGAAACGCACCGGCAAGGGCCAGCACATCGATCTGTCGCAGTCCGAGTGTCTGTTCCCGCTCGGCATCGAGGGCATCCTCACGCAGTCCGTCACGGGCCAGCCGCCGCCCAGGATGGGCAGCCGCTCCTCGCGCTTCGCGCCGCGCGGTGTCTATCCCTGCGTCGGCGATGACGAGTGGATCGCCATCGAGGTCCGTTCGGAAGCGGAGTGGCAGGCGCTGGCGGCGTTCGCCGGCATCGAAGGCTTCCGCGACGCTGCGGATCGCCTGCGCCGGGTCCATGAGCTCGACGCCGCGGTGGGGGCGTTCACCGCGGGTCAGGTCGCGGAAGTACTGATGATGGAGTTGCAGGCGCTAGGCGTGCGTGCCGGCCATGTGGCCAGCGGGCTGGAACTCGCGGTCGATCCGCACCTCAGCGCACGCGGGTTCTGGAAGCTGATGGAACGGGATTACGTCGGCGAATTGCCGCATCCCGCCGCGCCGTACCGGGTGGGCGAGGAACCGTTCGACATTGACTGGCCGGCACCGACGCTGGGTCGCGACAATCGGGAGGTGCTGTCCGACCTCCTCGATCTCAGCGCCGCCGAGATCGAGGACCTGGAGGCCCAGGGCATCATCGGCAGCAAGCCGCGCTTGCCGTGACCGCGCCGCTCTCCGGCATCCGCGTCATCGACGCGACCACCCGCTGGGGCGAGATGGCGGGTCGCATCCTGGCGGAACTCGGCGCCGAAGTCTTCAAGGTGGAGCCGCCGGAAGGCTGCGATGCGCGCCGCGTCGGGCCTTTCGACGGCGAGGACTCGCTCTACTGGGCCGCCTTGGGCGCCGGCAAGCGCAGCCTCGTGGGCGCCGATGTCGATGCACTCCTGGCGGATGCCGATGTACTGCTCGAATCCTGTCGGCGTCGCGACCTCGGCACCGAGCATCCGCATTTGGTGCATGTCTCGATCACGCCGTTCGGTCTCGAAGGCCCGATGGCGGGTGCGCCGGCGGCGGAAATAACGGTCGAAGCTGCCGGCGGCCTGATCGACCTGCAGGGCGACCCGGACCGGCCGCCGCTGGCCATGGGCGCCATGCCGCAGGCCGCGTTCCATGCTGGCGCGCAGGCAGCGGCGGACACGGTGATCGCGCTTTGCGAGCGGCAGCGCTCCGGCCTCGGCCAGCACCTTGATGTCTCCGCGCAGGCGTGCGTGGTTTGGACGCTGATGAACGCCACGGGCTATCCGCCGAACACCGGCGCCAATCCGCCCGGCAGCGGCGAGTCGCGCGGCGAACCGCGGCCGACGCCGACGAATCGTCTGCGGCTGCCGTCGATCGTGCCGTGCAAGGACGGCCTGGTTCAACTGCGCTTCCAGATGCGCATCCTCGGCGAGCGTTCCTTCGACGGGTTGCTGCGCTGGGCGGAGGATGCGGGGATGGCGGTGCCCGATGCCGTGCGCGGCCTCGATCTCAATCGCTGGCTCGGCAAGGTGCGGCGCGGCGAACTGGACTTCGACTTGGCGCAGCAGGCTGCCGACCTGATCGCCGAGTTCGTCGCCACCAAGACGAAACACGAGCTGCAGGCCTATGCGGCGCAGCACAGCCTGAACCTCGCCGTGATCAAGGGCGTAGGGGACCTGCTGAGCGATCCGCACTTGGCGGCGCGGGATTTCTGGCGCCGCAGCGGACGCCACGTCCATGCGGGGCCGTTCGCGCACCTGTCGCGCACGCCGCTGGCGCCGATTCGCGATGCGCCGGCGCTTGGTGCCGACAAGCCGCCGCACCCGCGGCCTGGGAGAGAGTTCGCGAAAGACGCCGCGCCGTTCGACGGCGCTTTCGATGGACTGCGAGTGGCGGACTTCAGTTGGGTGGGCGTCGGGCCGATGATCGCCAAGGCGCTGGCGGACCACGGCGCCACGGTGGTGCGCATCGAGTCGCAGGGCCGGCTGGATCTCCTGCGCACCGTGCCGCCGTTCAAGGACGGCGAGCCGGGCCCGGACCGGGCGCAGTTCATGGCGAACTTCAATACCTCGAAGCTCGGCATGACGCTGGACCTCAAGAACCCGGATGGCCGCGCCATCGCACGGCGCATGGCGGATTGGGCGGATGTCGTGGTGGAGAGCTTCTCGCCCGGCACGATGGCCCGCTTCGACCTCGACTGGGAGACGCTCACCGCCGAGCGCGACGACCTCGTCATGCTCTCCACTTCGATGCGCGGCCAGACCGGGCCGGAACGCGAATACTCCGGCTTCGGCGGCCAAGGCGCGGCCATCGCCGGACTTTTCTCGCTGGTCGGCTGGCCCGATCGGCCGCCGTGCGGGCCTTGGGGCGCGTACACGGACTTCATCACGCCGCGCTTCGGCGTCAGCGCCTTGGCGGCGGCCCTGCTGCACCGCGGGCGGACGGGCGAGGGCCAGTACATCGACCTGTCGCAGATCGAATGCGGCATCCGCTTCCTCGAGCCGCTCATTCTGGACTGCGCCGCCACGGGCCGGGTGGCGACGCACCTCGGCCAAGACTCGCCGATGCTGGCGCCGCACGGCACGTTCGCTTGCCGCGGCAGGCATCGGTACTTGGCTTTGGGCGTTGAAACCGAGTCCGAGCGCGCTGCCTTGGCGAAGGTGCTCGGCGAGCAGTCGCTAGCCGATTGGTGCGCCGGCCGCGATGCCTTCGATGCCGCCGCCGAACTGCGAGCCGGCGGCGTACCCGCGCACGCCGTGCTGCGCGCCAGCGACCTTTACGAGGATGCGCAACTCGCCCACCGCGGCTTTTTCGTCACCCTCGATCACCCGGTGATGGGACCCACGCCCTACGACGGTCCAGCGACGATCTACTCCCGCACCCCGCAACGGCTGCGCTTGCCCGCACCTTGCCTCGGCCAGCACAACGCCGAGGTGGTGCGCGATGTGCTCGGCATGGGTCAAGCTGAGGCGGATCGGCTGCTGGCGAGCGGCGCGTTCGGCTGAAAGTGCTTGCCGCTACATTCCCCAGATGGTGATGGGGGGCATGTCGCGGCGGAAGATCTTCTCCTCCCATTGGCGCTCGGCAGACCGATCGAAGATGACGAGATGCCCGGTCGACGCTGTGCAGCGGTCCATGTAGCGCCGCAACTGTTCGATGCCTTTGCTGATCGTCGCTCGAGACCTTCGCGCCTCAGCTTGCACTTGACAGCGAAACGCCGCTCGCCGCCGCGTTCCGGCCAGACGATCAGCAAGTCCACTCGGCCGCTTCCCAACGCGCGTACTCGCGCTCGATCCGACCGCCGCCGTTGACGATGCGTTGCAGATACGCCTGCAGCAGGAGCTGCGGACCCGCCTCGTGGTACTGGTCGAAGCGCTGCACCCAGTGCTCGGAGTTTTCCCGGAAGAAGCCTTGGAAGGCAGCCATCAGCGCATCGATGTCCAACTCTCCGTTGGCGCGTACATACCGCGCGGGCTGCTGCGGCAGTCCTGCTTCCACCTGATAGGTCAGGTGGCGCGGGACGACTTCGGCATAGATCGGGTTCGCGATGCGCGGCGTGCCGCCAATATCCTGCGCCACCAGGCCCAAATCGCGGGCGTAGGCGAGGTCCTCGGTCGCCCAGCTCTGCGTCGAGGCGCCAGCGAGTATCGGCTCGACCACCCGTCGAACGCGTTCCTCCGCCAGCTTGTTCGCCAAGTCGTCGATGTGCGTGTCGCGACGCAGGATCAGCGCCTCTTGGGCCTGCAGCACGTCGCGCGCCGCAATCGGTCGGGAACGGTCGGTCTCGCCCGCGAAGCACAGCTCCCGGCCTAGCGCATTCGCCAGCCAAGGCTGGCCGGCGGTTTGCTCCCAGACCAGCCGCACGGCGTCTTCCGCAAAGGACTGACCGGTCTCGGCCGTGTGCTGCGCGAACAGCGATCGCAGTTCCTCTGCCGAGAAGTCGCCAAGGCGCAGCGACTTGGACTTGATGTTGAACGCGCTGCCGCCGAGCACGAGCCGGTCCGCGGCGCCGGAGTGAATGCGGTAGTCCCGCCCCGCCACGTAGTGGCGGGCAACATCGCGCAGCCCGCACAGCACGACGCTTTGCGGAAAGTTGTCGGGGCGCTGATCGTATCCCGCGCGCAGCTGACGCAGCACCGAAAGCAGCGTGTCGCCCACGAGCGCGTCGATCTCGTCGATGAGCAGAACGAGGGGCTTCGAGCTGGCGGCGCACCATCGACGCAACGCGCGGTTGAGGGCCCCGTCGGGCCCGGCCTTTTCTAGGATCCCGGGCCACAGTTCGTCCAGCTTGCCGTCGCCCAAAGTGGTCTCGGCGCGGTCGCCCAGCTCGTCAAGGATGGCGCGCATCCCGGTGTGTCTGTCCTCGCGGGCAGCTTGCCCGACCTCGAAGTTGGCATATACGCAGTGGTAGCGGCCGTCCGCATTCAGCTTGTCGCGCAATGCCAGAAGCACCGTCGTCTTGCCCGTCTGTCGCGGCGCGTGCAGCACGAAGTAGCGCTCGTCGTCGACAAGACGCAGCAACTCGCCGAGGTCCACGCGATCCAAAGGCGGAATGTGATAGTGCCTATCCGCGGATCGGGCCTTCGGTGTTGAAGAACCTCATGTCCGCATCCCTGACGGCGTCAGCCGAATCGCGCCGCATTGATCTTCGTGAGCAGGCGCATGGCATGCATGGACTCGGCTTCACCGTACTGCGGGCAGGCGCGAAGGCCCGCGGCGAGGCAGCGATGCACGGCCTCGGCCTGGTACAGGAATCCATGCTGGTTCGGGAACCAAGTCGGCAGGCCGACATTGCCGGGCAGGGGATACTCGAAGCGCTGCACCGGCGCCGGTGCGTTGCGGGTGCGGTAGCGCGAGGGCACGCCGCCTGGCGGCGGCACGCGGATGGTGATGCCCGTGGGGCAGTGGCCGGGCTGCTCCAGGGTGATGCGTCCCAGGCTGCCGACGATCTCGGTGACTTCGGCGAGTTCGCTGTTGAACGGCGGGAAGGTGAACACGGCGCAGCGGGCTTCGCCGTACTCGATGATCGCGGCGCCGGCGCGTCGGCCGGCAGCGGTGACGCCGGTCGGCTCGGCGTCCGCGCCGAACGCAAGCGGGGCTGCTTGAATGGTGTAGATGGGATCGAAGAAGTCCGACTGCACCAGCGCCGGTTCGCCGATGACGCCCGTCTCGATGGCGTGGCGGGCGTGCTCCACCGCCGGGAAGAAGCGCGTCCACATCGCATCCTGCAGCATCACGCCCTTGGCCTTGGCGGCGGCGTACATTTCCTCGGCGTCGGCGGCGTTGCCGGCCAGCGGCTTCTCGCACAGCACATGCTTGCCGGCCTCGATGGCGAGCAGCGCGTGCTCCTTGTGCAGGCGGGTGATGGTGCCGATGTAGACGATGTCCACGTCCGGGGCATCGACCATTTCCGCATAGCTTCCATAGGCGGCGGGAATTGCCAGCCGCTCGGCGAACGCGCGGGCGCGCTCGGCATCCCGCGCCGCCGCGGCGGCGATCGTCGCGCCCTTGCATTGCCGCAGGCAGCCGACCCACTGGGCCGAGATGCTGCCGGTGCCGAGGATGCCCCAGCGCAGCGGATGGGCCGTGTCGCCGGGGTCCGTGAGGCCGCGGCGGACGTCGAGCGGTGCCGAGGGAGGCAGGTCGTTGGCCATGTTTTCCTGTCTCCGGCTAGACGTAGGGGACGCCCTGCGTTTCCACGTAGAGCGAGTAAAGGGATTGCGAGCCGGTCATGAACAGCCGGTTGCGCTTGATGCCGCCGAAGCAGACGTTGGAGACCGCTTCCGGCAGGTGGATCTCGCCGATCTTGGTGCCGTCCGGCGCGAATACATGCACGCCGTCCACGCCCTCGCCGCCCCAGCCGGCGGCGGACCAGACGTTGCCGTCGATGTCCACGCGAATGCCGTCCGAGCTGCAGTTGCCCATGTCGCAGAATGTGCGGCCGTTCGTGAGGCGCTGGCCATCGATCACGTCGAAGGCGCTGATGGTGCGCGGGTGGCCGCGCTTGTGCGACGCGCCGGTATCGACGATGTAGAGGATGCTGTGGTCCGGCGAGAAGGCGAGGCCGTTGGGCTTCACCAGCGTCTCGTCCACCACCGTGGCTTCGAGCGTGTCGGGGTCGAGCCGGTAGGTGCGTTCCGGCAGCTCGAACGGCGTCTTGTGGCCTTCGTAGTTGACGTGGATGCCGTAGCCGGGGTCGGTGAACCAGATGCCGCCGTCCGGGTGTACCACCACGTCGTTCGGCGCGTTCAGGCGCTTGCCGTGCAGCGCATCCATGAGCACGGTGACCGTGCCGTCGTGCTCGGTGCGGGTGACGCGGCGGGCGCCGTGCTCGCAGGTGACGAGACGGCCTTGGCGATCCCGGGTATTGCCGTTGGCGTTGTCGGCGGGGCTCCTGAACTCGGTGACATCGCCGGTGAGCTCGTCCCAGCGCAGGATGCGGTCGTTCGGGATGTCGCTCCACAGGAGGTAGCGCCCGTCGCCGAACCACACCGGCCCTTCCGCCCACCGGCAGCCGGTGTAGAGGCGCTCCACCGCGGCGCTGCCGAGCACGTAGCGGCGAAAGCGCGGATCCAGCACCCGCACCGCGGGGTCCGGATAGCGCACGGGTTCGCTCCAGTCGCGGGAAGTCATCGGCGGCTCGCCTCCGTTGCCCTAGAATCGGCCAAGTCTAGCCGCTCGAAGGGCACGGCAAGTGGATTCCACGTTCCACGAACGACTGCGCGACGCGTCGCGCCGCAACGACTCGTTCCTCTGCGTGGGGCTGGACCCTCGGCCGGATCGGCTGCCGGGCGAATGCCGCCGCGCCGCCCAGCCGCTGCTGCACTTCTGCCAGGGCATCGTCGACGCCACCGCGCCGTTCGTCTGCGCGTTCAAACCCCAGTTCGCCTGCTACGCTGCGACGGGCGCGACGGACGAACTGCGCGAAGTCATCCGCTACATTCGCGAACGACACCCGCAGATCCCGGTGATCCTGGACGCCAAGCGCAGCGACATCGGCGATACCGCCGAGCTCTACGCCCGGGAGCTTTTCGAGTTCTACGATGTGGACGCCGCCACCGTCTCCCCCTACCTAGGATGGGACACCGTCGAGCCGTATCTGGCATGGCCGGGTCGCGGCGCCATCGTCCTCTGCCACACGTCGAACCCCGGCAGCCCGTGGTTGCAGGAATACCCCGGGCAGACCCCCGTGTACCTGCGCGTGGCGGAGAGGGCGCAGGCAGAGGACGCGGGCAATGTGATGCTGGTGGTCGGCGCGACGTTCCCGGAACAGCTCGGCCTGGTCCGCCAGCGCGCACCCACGTTGCCGTTCCTGGTGCCTGGGATCGGCGCCCAGGGCGGCGACATCGAAGCCGTCTTCGCCCACGGTCTGGATGCAGAGGGCGGCGGCCTGCTGCTGAACGCATCGCGCAGCGTCATCTTCGCCAGCGGCGGCGACGATTGGCGCGAGGCCGCCGCCGCCGAAGCGGCGCGGCTGCGCGACGCGATGCGCGCAGCGCGAGGCCAAGCTCTGGGCAGGAACTCCTAGGCGTTCCGCTGACGCGTAACAGAACGGGAGACGCTGGCCGAGACCTGCCGTTCACGCGCTGGCACCGGGGCGTTGCGCCGACGCCGCATTGGCGGCGACAATGGCACGGATGAAGTCGCCGCACTCGTCCGCCGCCCCTTCCCTGCGCCCGCTCGACGGCATTCTGGTCGTCGCCTTGGAACAGGCCGTCGCGGCGCCGCTCGCGTCCTGCCGTCTCGCCGACGCCGGCGCCCGCGTCGTCAAGCTCGAACGCGCCGCCGGCGACTTCGCGCGCGGCTACGACACCGTGGCGAACGGCCAGTCGGCCTACTTCGCGTGGCTGAACCGCGGCAAGGAGTCGCTGGTCGTGGACATCAAGGACGCCGCGGACCGCGACCTCGTGCTGCGCATCCTGGGCCGGGCGGACGTCTTCATCCAGAACCTCGCCGCCGGCGCCGCGGCCCGCGCCGGGCTCGGCAGCGACCTGCTGCGCGAACGCTTCCCGCAGCTGGTCACCTGCGACATCTCCGGCTACGGCGAGTCCGGACCGTACGCGGACATGAAGGCCTACGACCTGCTCGTGCAGGCCGAAAGCGGCCTGATCTCCGTCAACGGCGCACCAGGACCCTACGGCCGCGTCGGCGTCTCCATCTGCGACTACGCGACGGGCCTATCCGCCGTGCTCGCCATCAACGAGGCCTTGGTGCAGCGCGAACGCACCGGCCGCGGGGCGGGCGTCAAGGTGTCGCTGTTCGACGTTCTGGCGGAGCTCATGTCCGTGCCGCTCCTGCAGCACGACTACACCGGCGCCGCCCCGGCACGAATCGGCCTCGCCCACCCTTCCATCACGCCCTATGGCGGCTTCCTCACCGCGGACGGCGCGACGCTGGTGATCTCCGTGCAGAACGACCGCGAGTGGGCTGCGCTTGCGGCGGACGTGATGCAGCGCCCGGATCTCGTGGACGATGCGCGCTACGCCACCAATCCGGTGCGCATGGAACGGCGCGCCGAGGTGGATGGCATGGTGCAGGAGTGCTTCTCCCGGCACAGCCGCGCCGCCATGGAAGCGAAGCTGCGCAAGGCGCGCATCGCCTACGGGGCCTTGAACGACGTCGCGGGCCTATCCGAGCATCCGCAGCTTCGCCGCCAGCGGGTGGCGAGCGAAACGGGAGAGATCGACATGCCCGCGCACCCGAACGCCGCGGCAGCGACGAACGGGCTTCCCTCGCTGCCCAAAGTAGGCGAACATTCCGAACGCATCCGCCGCGAGTTCGCGGCCAGCCAAGCAGGAGAGAACAGCAGCCCATGCCGTCGCGCCGCAAGCTGATCGAACTTGGCCCCGAAGAGGTCGACGCCTACCTCGCCGAGCAGAAGACGCTCATCATCGTCGGCAACGGCCCGCATGGCTACCCGCATCCGATGCCCATGTGGTTCAACCGCGCCCAGGACGGCCGCATCTACTGCACGACGTTCGGCAAGAGCCAGAAGGTGCTGAACTGGCGCCGGGACTCCAAGGCGACGCTGCTCGTCGAGAGCGGCCTGGAATACGCCGAACTCAAGGGCGTGATGATCTACGCGACCTGCGAGGTCATCGACGAGCCGGATGCGGTGATCGACACGCTGGTGGCGATCAACTCCGAAGGCAGAGACCTCGACGATGCCGCGGTTGCGAAACTGCGCGAGACGACCCTGCGCACCGCGGCCAAGCGCGTGCTGCTGAAGTTCACCCCGGAGCGCTACATCTCCTGGGACCACGCCAAGCTCGGCGGCCGCTACTGAACACCCATCCAACCGGAGGCCATCGCCATGGACATCTCCATCACCTATTGCACGTCTTGAGGCTACAAGCCCGTAGCGGTCAGTTTGGCTGCGAAGATCAAAGACGCCTTCGGGGACGAATCGTTCCTGATCGAAGGCGCGGGCGGCATCTTCGACGTGAACGTGGACGGCAAGCTCGTCTACTCGAAGCATGAGACCGGCGAGTTCCCGGACGAGGACGCGCTGATCGAAGACCTGCGGGCGCTGTAGCTCGCAGCACATCGGCCCGGACGGGCACAGAGTCGGGTCGTCGCTCCGGCGACCCATGGACCTCTTTGAACCGCATTCCAGAAAAACTGTTGACATCGCCGAAACAAGGCGTATGGTGCGCCGCCGATGACTGACTGCCTGCCATTTCCGCCGCCGCGCGCGCCCCTGCCGGGTGCCGCCGCGACGCCTGTCGGACTCGGCAGCGGTGAAGCCATGCGTTGAGCTCCGCGGGTGTCCCGCGAGGCGCAACGGCGACCTCCGGGACTTCCACCGAAGCCTCGGCAGGTGCGCCAACCGCCGAGGCTTTTTCGTTTCTGGCGGATGCTCTTTGCAGTCGAAGCGCGAATGTCGCTGCCGGGCATGGCCCGGCGCGAACCAGATCCAGTGCGCCCAGGGCCGGGCAAACGGCCCGCGGCGCAGCGAGAATTGCGGCCTGGCGCAGATAACCGTCGGTAACGGCGGCAAAGGGGTGGCTACCACGACCATCCCGCCCGAAGCCCTTGCGGCTTGGGTCCACCCAGGCAAGTCCGGTCTCCTTAGCTCTCGGCACCGCCGGGAGTAGCGGCCAAGCGATGCGCGGAAGTAACTCGGCTCATGCACCGTCCTCGGGCGGGAATGCAGGCCGACGAAAGAACACGTGGCGGTGCAACCCGCGACGCCAACATCGTCAACCGCAAGAGGCAACGGATAGTGCAGCACGAGTGCGAGCCTTACGAGCGAGCGCGGCTGCGCAGAGGATCGGGGTGCCGGCGAACAGCCGCCGTCCTGGTCATCGGTCGAGTACCCGGTAGGCGAAAGACATGCGGCGTGTCGTATTTCGTCGTCCAAAAGACGATGAAGCGACCGAGACGCGCACGCCGTGAGTGGTGAGCATGTAGCTCAGTTGGAAGAGCAAACGGCCTGATAAGCCGATTGTCGCGGGTTCGATTCCCGCTATGCGCGGCCTGAAAAGCCGTACACGCAAAGACGCGTCTCGACGTGCATCGAAAGTGGCTTAAGGCCGAAGAGCCTTTGCCGGGCGCTTGCGCTCGGCAAGGCGCAATTCGGCGGTCCCCGCGGTCGCAAGCCAACGGGACCTTGGCATGGCGCCGCACGGCCGGGTAGCCCCCGCTTGGAGCCCGCAAGGCTCACGGTATGCAAAGTGCCGAGTCGATGCATGGCACGAGTGAACCGCCACACTCCAACAAAGGCAGTCATGGCCGTCTACCGTCGCGCCGCAATCGGGCGGGCGATGCGTGGACACGCGGGCAACCGCGCCGGGCACGGCGCCGGGTACTCCCGCAAAAGGACGGCCCGCAAGCGGCGTAGTCTCAGCCGCTTCCGAATTCCCTCCGGCATTCGCGCCTTCGACTGCACGCTCCCGGATCGTCGGGGCCACTCGGGCGGTTGTCCTTGCTTCCGTCCCGCGAGCCGATAGTCTGCCGCTACCGCGAACACACCGGAGCTTCGATGCGACTCGGCGCCGTTCTCCTGCCGACCTCTGGCAATCCATCCACCGGCGCTCTTGCCGAGCGCGCCAGGGAACTCGAAGCCGCAGGCTACGACAGCCTCTGGGCCGTTCAAGCCGCCGGCCGCGGCGGCTTCGTGCCGGACCCGTTTCAAACCCTCGCCGCCGCGGCGGCAGCCACCGAGCGGCCGAGCTTGGGAACGGCAGTCCTGCAGCTCCCGCTCTACTCGACCGCCGCCTTCGCGCATCAGATTCTCTCCCTCCACCACTTCGCCGGAGACCGTCTCAGCGTCGGCATCGGCGCCGGCTCCACGCAGAGCGACTTCCACATCTTCGAGCGCGACTACCGCAGCCGGTTCGCGCGCTTTGATCGCCAAGTGGCGGAACTGCGCCGCCTGCTGGCCACAGGCGAATCCGAGAACGTCAAGCTCTCCCCGTTCGCGAATGCCGGCGCCGGCCCACCCCTCCTCTACGGCACTTGGGGCAAGCGCGTCAAACGCGCCGCCGAGGAGTTCGCCGGCTGGATCGGCTCCGCGCTGTACCGCAGCGACGCCCAGGTCATCGCCTCATTGCGCACCTACCGAGAGCACGGCGGCGACCGCGCCATCATCTCGTCCATCGTTCTCGGCGCCGGCGACGCCAGCACCCAACGCGCGCGGCTGGACGCGTTCCAAGAGGCGGGCTTCGACGAAGCGGTAGTGATTCTCCGCCCCGACGGTCCGACGCCGGACGCAGTGCGTGCGTGGGTAGAGTAGGCGGGGGAATCGAGCCAGCCGCTACAGCCCCTTCAGGAACCGCAGCAACGCCTCGTTCACCTCCGTCGCCGCTTCCTGCTGCGTCCAGTGGCCGATGCCCGGCAACACCACCCAGTCCCGCACGTCCGTCACGGACTGCGCCATGCGCTTGGCGATGTCGCGGCTGAAGGGCACCACGTCCCGGTCGCCGGCGATAAAGAGGGCCGGCTGCTCGATCTTCCTGCCTTGGAAGGCTGCCGTGAGTTCCCAGTTGCGGTCGATGTTGCGGTACCAGTTGAGGCCGCCGCGGAAGCCGGCCTTGGTGAACTCCTGCACGTAGTAGTCGATGTCTTCCTCGGTGAGCCAGGCCGGCAGGTCGCCGCCGGGGTCCGGCATCCGCTCGAGCATGTAGGAAGTGGCTGGGGGCGCGCCTTCGATGCCGAAGGAGCCGCCGGAGCGTTCGATTGCGCCGGAAGCACCGAACAGCATCTTGCGGATCGTCGCCGGGATGTCGTGCTGCAGCTCGTGCTCGGCGACGCCCGGGGTCTGGAAGTAGAGCTGGTAGAAGAAGCGGTCGCCGAACATGGCGCGGGCGTTCTGCATCGGGGCAATCGGGCCGCGATCAGAGAAGGCCACCGATAGCGAAGCCACCGCGCGGAAGATGTCGGGGCGCATCTGGGCGCAGGCCCAGGCGACCGGGGAGCCCCAATCATGGCCGACGACCACCGCCTGCTCTTCGCCCAAGGCATGAACGAGGCCCACGATGTCGCCGGTCAAGTGGAGGATGGAGTAGTCGGCGACCAGTTCCGGGGCGTCGCTGTCGCCGTAGCCGCGCTGGTCCGGGGCGACGACGCGGAATCCGGCATCGGCGAGGGCGGGGATCTGGTGGCGCCACGAGTACCAGGATTCGGGGAAGCCGTGGCAGAGCACCACCAGCGGCCCGCTGCCGGCCTCAGCGATGTGCAGCTTGATGCCGTTGGTCTCGACGCTGCGGTGGTTAATGTCGGTCATGGTCGGCCCAGCACTTAAGGAACGCCCATGCTAACCCGAAGGGCTACCGCCAGAGAAAGCCTCGACCCGTGGTGCGGTACTGGGTGGCTTCCGCCTTCGCGATCTGCACGCCCTCCTCTTGCAGCTTCCCGCCGAGGGCGATGTGGTTCGGGTCCGTCGCATGCTTCTGCGCTGCTTCGTCGTTCGTGCAGGCCATCACGAACAGGAGGTCGTCCTTGGCCCACGGCTCGGAATCCGGGAAGTCGGCGACGATGCCGCCTGCGTATACGAGCGTGTCCGGCTCGGCCGTCCAGCAGTAGCGGGCGTGTTCGCCGCTCAAGCCGATGAACCGGTCGCGTTGGGCGGTGTCCGGGAAGCCCATGCCGAGCAGCGTCAGGGAGTACCCGGCGCCGCTCCCGGGCGACGCGGAGTCGGGCCTGGACCACCAGCCGTAGTCCGGCACGTCGAAGGCGATGTTGACGAGGGTGCGCGCCTTGTTCATGCGACGTGCGCCCATGGCTTCGCCGATGGCCTTGTGCGAGGGGCGTTCCATGTGCGTTTGCAGGCTGGGCAATCCTCGTTCGTAGCGCTCGTAGACCAGCACGCGGGTCTCGTCCTCTACGTGTACCGCAGCCTCGTAGCCGGTGGTCTCCGGCTCGTTGTCGTAGGCGTCTTCGGCGCGCTTCTCCCACTCGTCCAGCCACTCGGCCATGGTGGTGGTCTCGGTGCGAATCTCAAACTCCACGACGGCGATCATCGGGCGGTCGTTGCTCATTCGGGCGCTCTCAGCTAAATTGCACGGGTCAATCATACGTCTGGCGCGTGCCCAATGGCATCGGTCGGAACCGCATACGAAGCCGCCTGCGAGGCGGTCGGGCGCCTGCTCCGGGAGGCCGGGCGCAAGGCCATTCTGCGCTCCGAGCTGTTGCTGCATGCGCCCGCGCACGCCTGCGACCGGGCACTGCGGCGCTTCTGCGAGTCCGGCGAGCTGACGCGCGTTGGCCAAGGCATCTACGGCGTCGGCGCCGCCAAGGTGTTCGACATCGTGCCGGAAGTGATGCCGAAGCTGGGCTACCGCATCCTGCCCGGCGAACCGGTGCGCGGGTACAGCCAGAAGTCGGGTGGCGCGGTGTGGCGGCTGGACCGGCCCTGCCGGCGGCGAATTCGCAAGCGCGGCGTGCAGGCCATGTTCGAGACGCCGGACGGCAGGCCGGTCGCCAATCGCAAGGCAGTTCGGAAACAAGGAGAAGCCATGGAACCGATGCGGGAACCGCCGACGCGCAAGGAGATCGAAGCGCACTTCCACACCTTCGAGCGCTGCCATTCGCTCGCCCGAGCGGAGAAGGACCTGATCGTGCGTCGGGCGCTCGTGGCGATGGAGCGCTTCGACAGCGAACGGGCGACGCTCGCCATCGAGGGCGGCACGGCGCTCGTCGCCTACCACAGGCTGACCACGCGCTTCTCGGAAGACTTGGACATCCGCCTGATCCCGGCCGAGTCCGTCGCGCGGCTGGCCGATGACGAACGGATCGTGGCGCTCAAGGAGATCGGCCAGGAGTTCAAGGCGCACATCCACGCCGAGATGCCGTTCCTGCAACCGACGCGCAAGGGGCGCATCCGCAAGGACGCGCTGTTGCAGACGTTCATCTACAACTATTCGAGCGCCGTTCCCGACGACGAGGTGATGGCCGGCCTCAAGTGCGAGGTGGTGCATATCCCGCTGATGATGCCGCCCGTAGAGCAAGCGGGACTTGGTCGCCAGCGGTTCGACTCGATCCATCCCGTGGAGATCGCTAGCGGCAAGTGGCAGGCGCTTACCACCCGGCTGCCGCGCAACGCGGACTCGTACCCCGATCTGGTGCGCCACGTCCACGATCTCGCAGCCATTCGGCCCGCCCTGATCCTCCTCGACCCGGAAACCGCCCGCGAGACCATGCTGCGCGAGGAGACGACCCACGAGTCCGTCGCCGCAGTGCTAGAGGAACTGGCCCGGCCCGTGTGGCGCGAACACTACGAGAGCTACATGCGGCGCATGGGCGTCCTGCCGGTGACCGATTGGCCGAACAGCCATCCCGGCTGGGATGCGGTGCTCGCGAACTTCACGGCCCTTGCCGGGGAACTCGGCCTGGTGCCGACCGATGCGAACGGGCGAGGCGCGTGACCACGCCGGCGAAGCCTGGGAGTCCGGGGACTGCGGCCTCTGCTTGGCGCGGCAGGCGTTGCGCAACATACTGCCCGCGTCACCGGCCATCGCGGAAGTCTGGCATGAAGCGAATGATCGCGACTTTGCTTGCGGTGCTGTGGCTTGGCGCCGCATCCGCCTTCGCCGCGGAGCTTGCCGGGCTGGGCGCCATCACCTTCCCCACTTCCCAGACCGGGCCGGCGCAGGATCGCTTCCTGCGCGGCGTCACCATCCTGCACAGCTTCGGCTGGAAGCAGGCGCGCATCGAGTTCCAGGCGGCGCAAGAGATCGCCCCAGACTTCGCGATGGCCTACTGGGGCGAGTCGCTCTGCTACAACCATCCACTGATCGGCGAGCAGGACCGGGACACCCCGCAGGCGATCCTTCGCCGCCTCGGCGAGACGCGACAGGCGCGACTCGCGCAAGCGCCCACGGACAGAGAGAAGGGCTTCCTGGCCGCCGTCGACGCGCTCTTCTTCGGCGACGCGGACACCGCCGTGCGCCGCCATGCCTACATGGTTCAGATGCGCAGCCTCCATGAGGCCTATCCCGAGGACGACGAAGTCGCCGCGTTCTATGCGCTGTCGCTGCTGATGGCGGCCGGCGCGGCAGACGAGCCGCAGCGGAGCAATGTCCTCGCCGGCGCGATCGCCCTGCAGCTGCTCGATCGGAACCGGCAGCATCCCGGTGCGGCCCATTACGCCATCCACGCCTTTGACGACCCCGTGCATGCGCCGCTGGCGCTGCCCGCAGCGCATCTCTTCGCGGACATTGCGGAAAAGGTCTCCCATGCGCGCCACATGCCGTCGCACATCTTCATCCAGCGCGGCATGTGGGACCTGGTCTCCGCCTCGAATCAATCCGCCTACGAGGCAGCCGTGGACCTATGGGAACCCGGCGACAGTCTTGGCGACATGGTGCATTCGCTCGACTGGGGGCAATACGGCGACCTTCAGCGCGGCGACTACGCGCGCGCCGAGCTGTGGATCGAACGGATGCAGGACATCGCCCGAGAGCGCGCCGGGGAGCAGCAGTTCGCGCTGGCCATGCTGCCACAGGTGCAGGCGCGGATGGCGATCGAGCGCGAGGCATGGCGTCCCGGGCCGGTGGCTGTCGAGTCGCCGCCGCCGACTTTGCTGGCCACGGGCCTCGGCGCCGTGCAGACCGGCGATCTCGCGCTCGCCGAAGAGGCCGTGCAGTTGCTCGCGGCTGCCGCAGAAGACGGGAGTGGCGGAGACGCGGACCGCTCCTACTATGCCCGCGACGGCAGGCCCCTGCAGATCATGGCGAAGGAAGTGGCCGGCGTGCTGGCCATCGCCCGCGGCGATGTCGAGGCGGGTCTTTCGCAGCTAGCCGAGGGCGTGGCAATCGCCGAGTCGATGCGACCGCCGAGTGGCGCTCCGAACCCTCTGAAGCCTGTCCATGAGCTGTACGGCGAGGCGCTCCTCGCTGCGGCAAGGCCGGAAGACGCAAGAGCGGCTTTCGCCGCATCCCTGCTGCGCACGCCCAACCGACCGCTGTCGCTGCGCGGCCTCGCGCGCTCGCACGACGCCCTCGGACAAGACGCCGAGGCGCGCGCAACCTACGAGCGCCTCGCTGAAAGTTGGCGCGATAGGAACGTGCCGTGGCGGCAGGAGGCCGAAGCCTATCTGCGCGGTCTGGCGGACAGCGATCGGTGACGACGCAGCGTCCGACGATGCGCTTCCCGGCTTCGCGAGCGCGTCTTTGCGGCGCCGTACTTCCATGGCGCCGGGCTTGCAAGGCAATCCCGAGTGGCGTGGGTGGCATCGGCCTGCGAGTGGCGGGGAGTGAGGTGGCACCCCGCGGAAAAGGGGGTGCGCTGGGGTGGCGCGGCAGCCATTCCCACCGCCTTTGGCCGCCTCGGCGTGCTAAGCTGCTCACTCTGGCGGCCCAGCCGATGGTGTCAGTTGACGCGGCGGACTCTCGTCAGTGCGGAGAGCCCGAGGACCAAGCCATGAAGCCAACGCTCGATGTTGAGTCACTTTTGTCGGAAGCGGCCCGCTTCGCCAGGGCCGAGTCCGCTCATCACGAGCCAACGCTTTACGGGGTAACCGACGGAAAAGCCGTTGGGACGTACCTGGAGCACAAGTTCAGGGACTGGCTGTCAGGCCAGTATGCGTTCGACATTGGAAGCTCGGCTCGGGGCATCGACTTTCCGGGCTTGAACACGGACATGAAGGTCACAAGCGTGAAGCAACCACAGTCGTCGTCGCCGTACCGGTCCCCACGGCAAAAAGTGCAAGGGTTGGGGTACTCGCTGCTGGTCTTCGTCTATGACAAGTCGGAGGACGAACAGCGGCAGACGGCTACGATGCGGGTACTGCACACGATTTTCGTGCATGAGTCTCGGACCGCTGACTACCAGATGACGCGGGGAATTCGGGAGATCATCGAACGGGACGGCAACGTCCAGGATCTGGTGGGCTTCATGCATGATCGCAACCTTCCCATCGATGATGGGGAAGCGGCAGCGCTTGCGGCGGAGCTGATCGAGCGCCCGCCCGCGCAAGGGTATCTGACCATCTCGAACGCGCTGCAATGGCGGCTGCAGTATCAGCGTGCCATTGATAGCGCTGGAACCGTCGATGGGGTCACCAGGATCGGAGATGAAGGCCCATGAAGCCGCGGCTGAGGACCGAGTACGGGGATTTCCAGACGCCTGCGCCTTTGGCCGAAGAGGTATGCGGGCTGTTAACCCGGATCGGCGTATCACCCGCAGCGGTGCTCGAGCCGACTTGCGGCCGGGGGTCTTTCCTGCTTGCCTCGGAGCGTGCGTTCCCCGAGTGCAAGATCGTGCTCGGTCACGACGTGAACCCGGCGCATGTGGCAGCGGCCCGGGCGGCCGTCGACAGGTCCAGAGTCGAGACCGCAGACTTCTTCGAGAAGGATTGGGAGCAGACGTTGCACTCCCTCGATGACCCGCTTCTATTCGTTGGCAACCCACCTTGGGTGACCAACTCGGCTCTTGGCGCGTTCGGCGGGAAGAACCTGCCATCGAAGTCGAACTTCCGTCGCTTGGCTGGCGTCGATGCGATTACCGGCAAGAGCAACTTCGACATATCCGAGTGGATGTTGACGCGCCTCCTCGACTTGGCCTCGGGACGGATGGCTACTTTGGCGATGCTGTGCAAGACAGTCGTGGCTCGGAAGGTGATGCTCCATGCATGGAAGGCCAAGCTCCCGATTCAGCGATCAGCGATCTATCGGATCGACGCCCCGGCCTACTTCGGCGCTGCGGTGGATGCTTGCCTGCTCGTGTGCATCCTCAAGCCTAGAGCGCACTCGGCGGAGTGCGACGTCTTCGATTGCCTGGCAGCCGCCGAGCCCACTTCCACCTTCGCGCTCCGTGGGGACAGGCTGGTCGCAGACTTGGCGTCGCTTGCTCGATACGGCCACCTATTCGGACCATCTCCCGTTAAGTGGCGTTCGGGCATCAAACACGACTGCTCGCAGGTCATGGAGTTGCGGCGGGAGGCGGAGCCCGACACGTATGTCAACAGGCTTGGCGAAGTCGTACGTCTAGAGCCGGACTGCCTGTATCCGATGCTGAAGAGCTCGGAACTGGCAAAGGGCGCATCGCCATCAAGGTACATGCTAGTTACCCAGCGGTCGATTGGCGACAATACGTTGGTTCTCCGGGACCAGGCACCACTTACATGGCGCTACCTCGAGTCCCACGCGTCAGCATTCGATGCTCGATCCAGTTCGATCTATAGAAACAGGCCGCGTTTCTCAGTGTTCGGGATCGGTGACTACAGCTTCGCACCTTGGAAGGTCGCGATTTCCGGGTTCTACAAGCGCATCGAGTTCCGTGTGGTCCCGCTGATGGAAGGCAAGCCCGTGGTACTCGACGACACCTGCTACTTCCTCCCGTGCGGCTCCGCCGAGGAAGCCGAGTCGCTTGCCGTGATTCTGAACAGCGACCAGGCCAAGGGGTTTCTCGAGGCGTTCGTATTCTGGGATGCCAAGCGGCCGATCACGGCCAGTCTGCTCGCCACTCTCGATCTCGATGCGCTTGCGGCCGAGGCGGGAGGCGGCTGGTCCAGCGGCCGGCCTTCGCTGCCGCTGGCTTCTGGTGCGCCGGTGGCCTAGTACTTGTACCCCGCGGGCTTGAACGGCCCCTCGGTCGCGACGTTGATGTAGTCCGCCTGGGCGTCGGTGAGACGCGTGACGATGCCGCCGAAGCCTTCCACCATGAGCTGCGCGACCTCTTCGTCGAGCTTCTTCGGCAGTACTTCCACCGACACCGGTGCCCGCTGTTCCGGCGGCTGATCCGCCCAGCGCTGCTCGTAGAGGTGCATCTGCGCGAGCACTTGATTCGCGAAGGAGCCGTCCATGACCCGCGAAGGATGCCCCATCGCGTTGCCGAGATTCACGAGGCGCCCTTCGGAGAGCAGGATCAGGTAGTCGCCCGGATCTTCGCTGCGGAATACCTGGTGGACTTGGTCCTTCACCGTCTCCCAGCGCCAGTGCTCGCGCATGTAGGCGGTGTCGATCTCGTTGTCGAAGTGGCCGATGTTGCAGACGATGGCGCCGCGCTTGATGCGGCGCAGCATGGCCGAGTCGCAGACATTGGTATTGCCGGTGCAGGTGACCAGCAGATCGGTTTCGCCCAACAGGCGCTCGTCGATGTCTTCGATGCGGCCGCTGTTGTTGCCATCCACGTAGGCAGAGACCACCTCGAAGCCGTCCATGCAGGCTTGCATGGCGCAGATGGGGTCCACCTCAACGATGCGCACGATCATGCCTTCCTGGCGCAGGCTCGCCGAGGAGCCCTTGCCGACATCGCCGTAGCCGATCACCAGGGCGCGCTTGCCGGCCAGCAGCATGTCGGTGGCGCGCTTGATGGCGTCGTTCAGACTGTGGCGGCAGCCGTAGCGGTTGTCGTTCTTGGACTTGGTGATGGAGTCGTTGACGTTGATCGCAGGTACCTTGAGGGCGTTCTCGCCGAGCATTTCGATGAGGCGGTGGACGCCCGTGGTGGTCTCTTCGCTGACGCCATGGATGCGGCTCAGCATGGCGGGGTACTTGTCGTGGATCATCTGCGTGAGGTCGCCGCCGTCGTCGAGCAGCAGGTTGGCATCCCACGGCTCGCCGTCCTTGAGAATGGTCTGCTCGATGCACCAGTCGTATTCCGCCTCCGTCTCGCCCTTCCATGCGAATACGGGAATGCCGGCCTGGGCCATCGCCGCCGCGGCGTGGTCTTGCGTGGAGAAGATGTTGCAGGAGGACCAGCGCACTTCGGCACCGAGGGCGACCAGAGTGCGGATCAGCACCGCGGTCTGGATGGTCATGTGGATGCAGCCGACGATCTTCGCCCCGGCCAGCGGCTGCGCCGACTCGTAGCGGCGCCGCAGTGCCATCAGCGCCGGCATCTCGGCCTCGGCCAAGGCGATTTCGCGGCGACCGAAGTCGGCCAAGCCGATGTCGGCCACCTTGTAGTCGGGCATGGAACGCACTCTCGTCGGGCGGGAAGGCGCGCACCATACCAGCGTCGGGCGGGTTTTCAACGGCTCGCCTACCCATGGCTCCCAAGTCCGACGTCGTCCGGAATCGCCGAGAGACTGTACGCCGAAACGGACCTTGACCGTGGCGAACGCAGATTCGCAGACCCTAAGCCCGTACATGCGTGGACGAGACCAGAAGCCCGTCCGCAGCGGCTGCGCCCGCACCGCAGCGCGGGTCTCTGGCAACACCCATGGTGCGGCAGCGCATCGCCAGGCTGTACGACATCCGCCGCAGCCGCGTAGGACGACTGCCGTTTCGCGGCGGGGCGGACTTCGCCAGCATTTCGCCACCTGCAAACCGCCGGAAAGCGCCATGTCCCGCCACGACTGCAACTGTGGTAGCGTCGATGTCGGCGTGTGCGGCACGCTGCGTCTAGACGCACCCAAGGAGTACGCCCATGGCGGAGACCGCCCCGTACCGCGAGCCCTATGTCGAGGACATCCCGATTCCGCCGGAGCTGTACCCCAATCCGCCGGTCGCACTCCCGTTGCGGGAAATGCTCCGCCTCGGCAACGACGAGCTGCCGTTCGAGGATGGGTTGCCCATGGCTGACAGCGTTGCCCAGTGCAACGGCATCGTTGCCGCCTACAACGCCCTGGGCGGGCACTACGCTGGCCGCGACGATGTGGCCGTCCATGCGGACATGTTCGTCCACTACCTGGTCGAGGTGCGCGACGAAGAGGAGACGGTGCTCGAGAACCAGCCCGCGCTGCGGTATGAACCCGGCGACAAGAACCGCATCGTCGAGCGTCGATTAGTAGCGCCCGATCTTTTCGTTGCCATCGGCGCACCGAAGCTGGGTGGGCGACCGCCTCGGGGTCGCAACTCCTTCTCCCTGTGGCAAGAGCCGGTGGGCCCCTGCTTCGTCATGGAAGTGCTCTCGCCGAGTTCGTGGCGGCGGGACCTGAAGGAGAAGCACGACCTGTATCGCCGCCTCTGCATAGCCGAGTATTGGATTCTGGATCCGTACTGCGATTACGTATCGGTGCCGCTCCAAGGCTGGCGGCTGCGGGGGCGGGCCTACCGCGAAGCGAAGCCGCTGTTCGGCAGCGCGCCGCAGACGGGGCCGGACGCGGATGGTCGGCTCTCCGGCCCCACCTTCCACAGCAACGCGCTCGGCTTGGATATGCGCGTGGAGAAGAGCGAACCGAGGTTTCGGGATCCGGCCACGGGCGGCGACTTGCCTCTCTACCAGGACATGTTGGAGGAGAACCGGCGGCACGTCGAGGAGAACCGGCGGCACGTCGAGGAGAACCGGCGGCAACGAGAGGAGAACGAGCGCCTGCGGGAGCTCTTGCGCCGACAGGGCGTCGTCGATCCGTGACGCGGCGACTATTCTCCGTCAGGCCGTGATGCGCGGCGCGGCAGCGATCAGTTCATCGATGAAGGCCGCGAGGCCGTCTTCATCGTTGCGGCCGATGGTGCGATGGGCCGCCTGCTTGACGGCATCGTCGGCATTGCCCATCGCCACCCCGAGGCCGGCGGCGCGGATCATCGGCAGGTCGTTCGCCGCATCGCCGACCGCGCAGACGGCGCACTCCGCCACGCCGGCCCGCGCGGCGTAGCGGGCGAGGCCGGTCCACTTGCTCACGTCGCCGCGGATGATTTCCAGGTACCAGCCGGGCGTCTTTTTGGATTCGCAGATCACCGTGGCGAACTCGTCGCCGCGCTCGGCCTTGAGGGCGGCTTCGAAGGCCGCGAGCGGCGCGTGGTCGGCGAAGCAACCGGCCACCAGCGCGTCTTCGTAGCCGCCCCTGCACAGCGCGTCGTCCCGACGGCAGAAATCGCCCGCGTAGCGAACGTAGTGCGCGGTCGGTGCATTCCATGTGATCCCGGCGTCGACCACGAAGTCCGCACCGCCGCGCGCATGGGCGTCGCGCTGCAGCACGAGCGCGAGTCCATGATGGTGGGCCAGGGCCAGCAGATGATCGACTTCGGCAGCGTCGAACGGCGCCGAGTGCAGCGTTTCGCCGCTCGCATCCTTGGTGAGCGCACCGCCTAGGCAGACGACGGGGAGATCGACGCCGAGGCGATCGAGCACCAGTCGCGCCGAGCGATAGCGGCGGCCCGTGGCAAGCACTACGTGCAGGCGCTCTGTCGCTCGCCGCATCGCGGCGCAGGTGGCCTCCGTGACGTGATCGCCGCCCGCCACCAGCGTGCCGTCCACGTCGACGGCCAGCATGGCGATCCGCGATGCGGTCATCTGAAGAGGAACAAGCCCACGCGGTCGACGAGTCGCATCACGTCCTCCCGGACGATCACCAGCGAAGGCACGACGAACAGGATCACCACGCTCGCGAAGACGATGCCCGTCGCCAGGCTCACCGCCATCGGCACCAGGAACTGCGCCTGCGTGCTGGTCTCGAAGAGCATCGGTGTGAGGCCGAGCGCAGTGGTCGCGGTGGTGAGGAAGATGGCTCGGAAACGATGCCGCGCCGCGGCGACGATGGCGTCCGGCACGGAGAGGTCCGTCTCGGCGCGAATCTTGTTGTAGCGGTCCATCATCACCAGCGAGTCGTTCACCACGACGCCGGCTAGCGCCACCATGCCGAAAATGGAGATGAAGGACAGCGTGTAGTCGAGCAGGAAATGGCCGATCACCGCCCCGGCCGCGCCGAACGGGACGCCGGAGAGAACGATGAACGGCTGGGTGTAGCTGCGCGTCTGCGCCGCGATGAGCACGAAGATGATGAGCATTGCCGCACCTGCCAGACTGGCGAGCTGGGCCAGGTCTTCGGACTGCTCGCGGCCGAAGCCGGCCTGGTTCGCCTGCAATCCCGGATAGCTCTCCCGGAGCGTGGGCAGCACCACGTCGCGCACCACCGCATCCGCCTCGCCCGGTGTTGCGATCTGTGTATCGACTTCCGCCGAGACGGTGACGATGCGCAGCCCGTCGATGCGGTCGATGGATGAGAAGCTGCGCGATTCGGTGACCTTGGCCACCGCCGAGAGGGGCGCCTCCGCGCCGTCGGCAAGACGGATCCGCGTGCTGAAGAAATCCTCGGAACTGCGCCGCTGCTCGTCCGGGTAGCGCACCATTACCTTGAGTTCGCGGCGCCCGCGCTGGATGCGCTGCACTTCGTCGCCGAAAAAGCTGTTGCGCAGTTGCCGGGCGACATCGGCGGGGGTGAGGCCCGCGGCTTCGCCGGCTTCCGTAAGCTCGATGTCGTACTGGCGCTTGCCGAGGCTCATCGAGTCCTGGATTTCGTAGAGCGATGGGATGCCGCGATAGCGCCGCTTCAACTCCTCGACGGCAGCGTTCAGCAGCTCGCCGTCCTGATGCGCGAGTTCGTATTCCACTCCCGCGCCGGGGCCGAAGAACTCGGCGGTATAGGAGAGCCGCTCGACGCCGGGGAACTCGCCTGCGTTCTGACGCCACTTGCGTTCGAGCTCGGCGGCGGACAGCGTGCGCAGCGGCTCGTTGTTGAGCTGCACTTGGATCGAGGCAACGTTGCTGGCCGCATTCAGCGATGCGCCGCCGCCGGGACCGCCGCCGCGGCCGATGCTGCCGCCGATGGTGACGCTGACGGAGCGGAAGGACGTGCCGCCCACTTCCTCGTTGGTGGCGTACGCCGCGGCGACGAGCTTCTCCGCGGCCGCGCGAGTGGTCTCGAACGGCGTGCCGACGGGGAACTCCAGATCGGCGCGCATTCGGTCGGACTCGAGCGACGGGAAGAAGATGAAGCGCACTTCGCCGGCAGCCAGCAGCCAGCCGGCGACGACGAGCAGCGCAAGGCCGCCGAGCAAGGTTCGATAGCGGCGCTGCACGGCAACCGTCATGGCGGGCACCAGCACGTCGTCGCGGAACCGCTTGACCCCTGCGCTCACCTTGGCCTGGAAGACGTTGAGTGGCCAGCCGCTCCACGGGCGTCCGTGGGAAAGGTGCGCGGGCAGGATGAAGAACACTTCGATCAGCGACATGGTGAGCACCGTGATCACCACGATCGGCACCACGCCGAGGATCTGCCCGAACGTCCCGGTGACGAACAAGAGCGGCGCGAACGCGGCCATGGTGGTGAACACGCCGATGGTCACCGGGCCGCGCACGCCGAGCGCGCCGCGGATCGCCGCGCCCGCGCCTGTCGAGCCCGCCTCCTGCTCCGCGACGATGTTCTCGCCCACCACCACCGCGTCGTCGACGACGATGCCGAGCACGATGATGAGCGCGAACAGCGACACCATGTTGATGTTGACGCCGAAGAACTCGAAGAACAGGAATGCGCCGAGGAACGAGATGGGCACCCCCATGGCCACCCAGATGGCGAGGCGCAGATCCAGCATCACGAACAGGAACAGGAAAACCAGCGCGAAGCCGAGCACGCCGTTGCGCACGAGCAGGTTGACGCGATCTTCGAGCGCTTCGGTCTCGTCGCTCCAAACGGCCACGTCGATGCCGTCCGGCGGCTTGAAGTCCACCAGCATCGCCTTGATCTCGTCGGCGATTTCCAGCACATCCTCGGCTTCGGATTTCTGCACCCGCACGAAGACGCTCTGGCGACCGTTGAACTCGTTGATGAGGTCGATGTCGGCGAAACCGTCGCGGATGGTCGCGACATCGCCGAGGCGCAGGATCGAGCCGTCCGGCAGGGCGCGCAGGACGATGTTCTTGAACTCGTCGCCCTCCATGCGCTTGGCGTTGGTGCGCAGCAAGAGATCGCCGGCCTCGGTGCGCAATTCTCCCGACGAGAGATTCAGCGATGATCGGCGCACGGCGCTTGCGACCTGGCCGATGGTCAGCCCGTAGCGGCGCAGCGCTTCTTCGCGCACTTCGATGGCGATCTCGTAGTCCCGGGCGCCGAGCATGGAGACCAGCGAGACGGTGGGCAGGGCGAGCAGCGCTTCTTCGAGCAGCTCCGCGCCGCGCATGAGTTCCGCCTCGGAAAGCTCCGTGGAAACCACCAGCGACATCACGTCGCTGACGTTCTCCGTGCGCACGACGTCCGGCTGCTCGGCGTCCTCGGGCGGGAAGTCCGACAGCCGGTCCACCGCCGCTTCGATGTCGTCGCGGACGCGCATCGCATCCACGAAGTCCTTGAGCTCGGCGGTGACCGTGCCCACGTTCTCGCTCGCCGTGGACAGCACGCGGTCAATGCCGTCGATGCCGAAGATCGCTTCCTCGACGCGCCGGGTGATGCCTTCCTCCACCTCCGTCGGCGTCGCGCCGGGATACGGCACGCTCACCGAGACTTGGCGCGGATCGATGGTCGGGAAGACCTGCGAGTGCAGCCGCAGCCCGGCGAGCAGCCCGCCAACGAGCATCAGCGTCATCATGACGTTGGCCGCGACGGAGTTCCTCGCGAAGTAGCCGATGATGCCGTGCCCGGCCGGCCCCGGCACCGTGTGGAACTCGTGGGCCGTCTCGCTCATCCGCCGAATCGCTCCGCCGCGGCGCTGCCCACGTCCACTTGCAGCCCCGGCGCCGCGCCCGGCACGGCGCCGAGCACCACGCCGTCTTTGAAGTCGAACGCGGCCACCACCCAGCCGTCCGCGGTGTTGGCGAGCGTCCTCGGCACCACCTGTTCGAGCGCGCCGCCCGCGACCACCCAGACGCTGCGGCCGATCTGCTCCGCGGCGGGCGGCAGCAGGTAGGTGCTTGCCACTTCCGGCCCCTCGACGACGATGTTGACGAAGGTGCCCGGCGGCGGCAGCGCATCCTCCTGGCTCTCGTCGATCTGGAACGACAGGTACATCTCGGCGAATCGCGTCCGCTCGTCGAGTTCGGCAGACACGCGCTCGACTCTGGCGGACAAGCTCGTCCGACCGACCTGAACGCTGGCGCTGCGACCTATGGCAGGCGCGATGCGCTCCAACTCTTCCGCGGCAACCGGTGCCGACACCTCCACCGCGTCCAGCGCGTAGGCCCGGCCGAAGGATTGCCCGCGCGCCAGTACCTGGCCCACTTCGGCGCTCGATTCCGCCACGCGGCCAGCGAACGGCAGCGAAAAGCCCGTGCGTTGCAGATCCAAAGCGGCGATCGACGCCCGCGCCCGCGCCGCGGCGAGCTGCGCCTGCGCTTGGGCGATCTGCGGCACGCGGGCGACCAGCGGCGGGACAGTCTCGTTCGGGTGCAGGAGCGCGTAGTTGGCGCGGGCGGCGTCGCTCTCGGCGCGCTGCAGCATGAGGCTCGACTGCGCCGCCGCGATGTCCGCGCGCGCCTGGTCCAGCGCCAGCTCGTAGTCCTTGCGGTCGATGACCAGAAGCTGCTGATTGGCCTGGAACGCGCCTCCTGCCCGCAAAGCCGGGGAAATGGACACGACGCGGCCGCCCACCAGCGGCGTCAGCCCGACGTAGTTGCGCACGTTCACGGTGCCGGTGGCATCCACGCGCAGCTGCGTCCCGGCGGGTACCGGCCGCGTTACCCGAACGATGGGCAGCAGGTCGCCCTGGGCATCGGCGAACTCCGGCACCTCCCCGGCATCCTGGCCCGGCGCCCGTGCGTAGAGAAATGCCGCCAGGAGCAGGAGCAGAACGACGATGATCTGCACCGGGCCGAGCCAGCGGCGGCGCGGCTCGGCAGCGCCCGTCGCCGCGCCCGGACGCAGGTCCTTGGCCCGCTTGCCGAAGAGCGCCATCGCGGGTGGTGCTCCGCCGCCTCAGTCGGGCAGGCCGAGCACGCGCTTGGCGATGATGTTGCGCTGGATCTCCGAACTGCCGCCTTCGATGGAATTGGCCTTGGAGCGCAGCCAGCCGCGGGTCGAACCGCGCTCCGCGCCGCTGAAGCCGTCGCCAGCCCAGCCGAGACCCTGGCTGCCAATGATGGACATCATGAGGTCGTTGCGACGCATGTTCTGCTCCGTGCCGTAGAGCTTGAACATCGACGACAGGAAGCTCGGCGCCTTGGAACTGGTGGCCTCCTCGAAGGAACGCCGGATGGTGAGCTGGTAGGCCTCGTCGCCGATGCGCTGGTCGATCACGCGGCCGCGCAGGCCCGCGTCGGCAATGCGGCCATCGTCTTCGCCAGCGTACTCCTTCGCCCATTCGTCGATGGTCTTCGCCTTCTGCCGCGTGCCGCCGCGCCCGCCGATGGAACTGCGCTCGTACTGCAAGAGGCGCTTGCCCACCGTCCAGCCTTGGCCCCGCTCGCCGATTAGGTTGCGCTTCGGCACCCGCACGTCATCGAAGAAGGTCTGGCAGAACTCGGAGGAGCCGCTGATGAGTTCGATGGGCGAGACGGCGACGCCTTCGCTCTCCATGTCCAGCACCAGGAAGGAGATGCCCTCGTGCTTCGGCGCATCCGGGTCCGTGCGCACGAGGCAGAAGATCCAGTCCGCCCCGTCGGCGCCCGAGGTCCAGATCTTCGAGCCGTTGACCACATAGTCGTCGCCGTCGAGCACGGCGCGCATCTGCAGGCTCGCAAGGTCGGAGCCAGCCCCCGGCTCGCTGTAGCCCTGGCACCAGCGGATGTCGCCGCGGGTGATGGGCGGCAGGTGCTCCAAGCACTGCTCCGGGGTGCCGAACTCGAGGATCGCCGGGCCGATCATGGTCAGCCCGTGGCCGCTCAGCGGTGCCGGCGCGTTGATGCGCTGCATCTCCTCGCCGAGGACGGTGTTCTCGGCGACGCTGAGGCCGCCGCCGCCGTACTCCGTCGGCCAGGTCGGCGCGGTCCAGCCGCGCTCGGCCATGCGGTCCAGCCACAGCTTGGTGTCCGGGTTCGCGTACACCGCTTTGCGCCCGCCGGCGGTGTAGCCGCCGAGGCCCCGGCGCAGGCTGTTCGGGCAGTTCTCTTCCAGCCAGCCTCGCGCCTCAGAACGGAAATCCATTGCCAAATCCTCTCGTTGCGGATGTTTCGTGCGCTTCCCAGGCGCTGACTTGGCGGCTCGCCACATCGACGCCGTCGTCGGGGCAGAGCGTGACCACCGCCACCCGGCCGCCGCCGGAGCCCGCGTAGTGGGCCACCGGGGAGCCGCAGTAGTAGGCCACCGTGTCGCCTTCGCTGTGGTCGGCCCAGACGTGGATATGGCCTAGGGCCAAGTAGTCGAAGCCGGAGGCGGCGATCTCGTGGCGCGTGATGGGCGACGAGCCCTGATCGATGCGCTCGTCGACCACCTGGCCGTGCGCCATGCCGATGTTCCAATGCGTGTCGTGGCGGTCCGGGGTGCCGGCCAGCGGGTAGTTCTCGGGCGCGTGTTCCAGCATCGCCTTGCCCCAGATGCGGGCGCCGATGCCGTCGAGCGTGACGCAGGCGCCGTCGTGGCGCATCAGGCCGTGGACGTGGGCGCCGGCCTCGTCGAAGTCGAAGCGGTTCCACACGGACGCGGCGTCGTGGACGTCGTGGTTGCCGGGCAGCATCACCACCGGGCAGCGGATACGCTCGAACTGCCGGTAGACGAACTCGATGTTGGAGTCGTCCACGCGGTTGTTGTCGAACAGGTCCCCAGCGATGAGCAAGAGGTCCGCGACCTCTTCTAGCGCCGTATCCACGACGCCGGCGAAGGCCCGCTCGGCCTTGCTGCGGAAGCCGTCCTGCGCGGCGCCGTTGCCGCGGCTGTCGAGGTGTACGTCCGAGGTATGGACGATCTTCAGTTGCCGATACACGCCGGGCTATGCCTCCACCGCCTCGGCGAGGCGCTCGGCAGCGTTCGCGAAGTCCTCCATGAACTCGTACACGACGGTGCGGGCGGAAGCCGTCTCGTTCATCAGCCCGACGCCTTGGCCGACGTAGTAGTTGGCCAGCTGCTTCGCGCCCCGGTGGTCCGACTGCGCCAGCTGGTTGATCTTGCGGAACGCAGCGCCGGCGAGCACGCCTTGCAGCGGCATGGGCAGCGGGTCGGGCGCCTCTTCGGCCGTCCAGGCATCGGTCCACGCCGACTTGAGCTGGCGCGTGTACTTGCCGGTGCGGCTGCGCGAGCGCACGGTCTGGCGAGAGTTGGCGGCCAGCATCTTGTCCTTCACCGCCGGCAGGGTCTCGGCTTCGGCGGTGGTGAGCCAGACGGAGCCGGTCCACACGCCCGCCGCGCCCATCGCCATGCAGGCGGCCATCTGCCGACCGGTGACGATGCCGCCGGCGGCCAGCACGTGGAAGCCCTGCTCCTGGTACGGCGCGAGCGCGTCGAGGGCCTCCGGCAGCAGCACCATGGTGGAGACTTCGCCGCAGTGCCCGCCGGCCTCGGTGCCGGCGACGATGATGACGTCGACGCCCGCCTCGGCGTGCTTGATGGCGTGCTCCCTGGCGCCGGCCAGCGCCCCGACCTTGATCCCGTGGGCGCGGGCCCGCTCGAACATGAACGGCGGCGGCACGCCGAGGGCGTTCACCACCATCTTCACGGGATGCGCAAAAGCCGCGTCCAGAATCAGGCTCGCGCCGACCTCGCGCATGTTGTCGCCGATCCCGTCACGGGCCGCATCGGTCCAGAGGTCCGCGGTGTCGATGTCGTGCCGCGCCAGCAGCTCGGCGATGTAGCGCTTGTGCTCTTCCGGGATGCGGGCTTCGAGCTCGGCGGCGGTGAGCGCCTGCTCCTTGCTGTCCATGCTGGTCGGCACCAGTAGATCGACGCCGTAGGGCTTGCCGCCGACATGCTCGTCGATCCAGGAGAGTTCGATGTCCAGCGTCTCCGGCGAGTGCCCCGCGGCGCCGAGCACGCCGAAGCCGCCGGCGTTGGAAACCGCCGCGATCACGTCCCGGCAGTGGCTGAAGGCAAACAGCGGGAACTCGATGCCGAGTTCCTCGCAGAGTCTCGAATTCATCCCGGCGCGTTCCTCCGGCTGGTCTCTGCTTCGCGGATCGGCAGCATTCTAGGAGTTTGGCCGCGCCGCGCAAGCCGGATGCGCCCATCCTCGGCAAAGACTCACCCCGCCTCGGGCACCGCGGCGGCGGGCGTGTTGCCCGTCCTGCCGAATCGCTCCTGGGCGCCTTCGATCACCGTCAACAGGGCCGGGACGAAGAACAGCAGCACGGCGTTGGCGAACGCCAGGCCTGCCACCATGCTGATGATGATCGGGATCAGCGGCGCCGAGAACGCGCTGCTCGTGTAGATGGTCGGCACCAGCGCGGCGAGCGTTGTCAGCGTCGTCAGCAGGATGGCGCGGAACCGATGCCGCGTGGCTGCCGCGACCATGGCGACATCGGCCCGCTGCCCGGCCTGGGCGCGGATGGTGCGGTAGCGGTCCAACAGCACCAGCACGTCGTTGACCACGACGCCGCCGATGGCGACGATGCCGAATACCGAGTTGGCCGACATGTCGTAGCCGAGCAGCAGGTGGCCCACCACCGCCCCGGCGGCGGCGAACGGCACCGCCGCCACCACCACCAGCGGCAGCAGGTAGCTCTTCAGCTGGATCGCGATCAGCCCGTAGATGACGAGGCCCGCCACGGCGGCGAGCAGCCCGAGCACGCCGAACGTGCGTTCCTGAAGTTCCAGCTGGCCGGCGTGCTCGAAGCCGAGGCCCGGATACCGAGCCAGCAGGCTCGGCAGCACATCGGTCTCCAATGCGGCGTTGACCGAATTCGGCGTCCGCAGCGCGGTATCCACCCGCGCCTGGACCAGCGCCGAGCGCAGGCCGTCCTGGCGCTCGATGGCCGCGAGGCCGCGCGTCTCGGTGACCTGGGCCACGAGTGCCAGCGGCACGCCGGGCGCGGGCAACCCGGCGTTCGCCCCTTGCGCGTTGAGTCCGGGCAGACCGCCGCCGAACAGGCCGCCCCCGGCTGCCCCCGGGCCAGCAGCGCCCGCACCGCCAGCGCCTCCGGCCGGCATCGGATTGGCGCCCTGGGCGCCGCCTTGCGCGGCCGCATTGTTGGCGGGTATCGGGATCCGCTCGTCCAGAATGTCCGCCAGCGTCAGCCGCTCTTCGCCCGGGTAGCGCACGACCACCTTCATCTCGTCGCGGCCGCGCTGGTTGCGCTGCACTTCGACGCCGTGGAATCGGTCGCGCAGCTGTTCCGCCACCTGGTCCGCCGTCAAACCGACCGCCACGCCCAGGCTGTTCACCTCGATGTCGAACTGCCGCTTGCCGGGCGCCAGCGACGTGGTGACCCCATAAGCGCCCTCCTGGGCCGCCAGCGCGTGCTCGAAGTCGCTGGCGGCGACGCCGAGCGTGTCGGCGTCGGCGTGCGTCAGGACGACGCCGACCTCGGGAACGGTCACCATCGAACTCGCGTTGTAGGTCACCGCCTCCGCACCCTGCAGCTCGCCCACGCGGGCCCGCCACAGGTGCATGAGCTCGGTCGGCGAGAGCGACCGCGCCGGCTTGTCGTTGAGCACGGCCACCACGGTAGCCAAGTGGCTGGCGTAGTCGCTGTCCTGATGGCCGACGTTGAAGGAGTCGACCTCGGCTGCGAAGTCGCCTCCAACGATCACCGCGATGGCGCCGAACGGGTCGCCGTCGGCGGCCTCGTCCGTGGCGCGGGCTGCGCCGACGACCTGATCGACGGCCCTTTGCGTCGCCTCGAACGGGGTGCCGACTGGGAAGGCGAGGTGGACGCTCAGCCGGTCCACGTCCGCCGGCGGGTCGTACAGCACGAACCGCACCAGCGAAGTCGCCACCAGCAGCGCGCCGACGACGAGGAAAGCCGCCGACGCGGCGAGCGTCAGCCAGGGCCGCAGCAGGGCGGCGGAGATGGCCCGCACCACCACGTTGTCGCGCAGCTCCCCGAGCCACCGCCGCACGCCCGCCTGCACGTCGGCGAGTGGCGACCGACTCCACGGGCGGCCGTAGGCCAAGTGCGCCGGCAGGATCACGAACGCCTCCAAGAGCGATACCGCTAGCACGGCGATGACGACGTAGGGAATGGCGCTGATCATCTGACCCAACGGACCGGGCATGAACGCCAGGATCGCGAACGCCACCATGGTCGTGGCAACGCCGGTGACCACGGGTCCCACGACGGCTCGCGCGCCGGCGATGGCGCCGCCGACGCCGGCGTTGCCCGACTCGTGCTGCACCGCAATGCTCTCGCCGACCACGATCGCATCGTCCACCACGAGGCCGGTGACCAGCACCAGCGCCAGCAGCGTCGTCGTGTTGATGGTGAGCCCAAGCGGCTCGAACATCAGCACCCCGCCCATGAAGGCGATCGGGATGCCGACGGTGATCCACATCGCGAAGCGCAGATCGAACACGAGGACGAGGAACGCGAACACCAGGGTGATGCCGAGCACCGCATTGGCGACCATCCGCAAGACGCGGATGCGCACCCGTTCGCTGCCGTCTTCCCAGGCGACGACGTCGATCCCGGCGGGAAGTTCGACTTCGGATGCGGCCGCCATGACAGCCTGCGCCGCCGCCACCACCTGGGGCTCGCCGGCATCGGACTCCCGCACCCGCAGGAACACGGCCGTCCGGCCATCGATTCTGCTGATGAGCTCATCGTCGGCGAAGCCGTCGCGGATCTCCGCCACGTCGCCGAGGCGCAGCATGCTGCCGTCCGGGCGGGTCAGCACCGCGATGTCGGCGAACTGCGCCGCTTGCTGGCGTTTGGCGCTGGTGCGGATCAGCACGCCGCCCGCGCCGGTGCGCAACTCGCCGGACGTATGGTTCACCGACGCGGCGCGCAGCGCCCTCGCCACCTCCGCCACGGTCAGGTCGTTGCGCAGCAGCGCGGCCTCGCTGACCTCGATGGTGATCTCGTACTCGCGCGCCCCGAAAATGTCCACCCGCGACACCGAGGGCTTCGCCAGCAGGCGCTCGCGCACCAGCTCGGCGGCACGGCGCAGGTCCGATTCGGAAGCGGTAGCGGAGGCGACCGCGACCGTGGCGACGTTGCGCAGCATCGGCGGCCGCTCCACCCGAGCCTTCTCGGCGAACTCCGGCGGGAAGTCGTCGAGGCTTTCCACCGCCCTTTGGACATCGGCCAGCACGACGGAGGCGTTGGCGAATGTATCGAGATCGGCTGTCACCGTACCCATCCCCTGCCGCGCCACCGACCGCACGCGCCACACGCCGACGATGTCCCGTACCCGCTCCTCGACGCGCCGAGTGATGCCTTCTTCGACCTCCTCGGGCGTGGCGCCCGGATACGGCACCGCCACCTGGATCTGGCGCGGATCGAAGTCCGGTGCGCTCTGCACCGGCAGCAGCAGCGCGGCCACGGTGCCGGCGCCGAGGAACAGCAGCATCATCATGTTGGCTGCCACCGGCGACCGGGCGAAGAAGGCGATGGGACCCGGACGGTCCGCTGGCAAGACCAGATCGTTCACCGGATGTCAGTCGGCGGCGCCGGCGATGCGCACGCGCATCCCGTCGTGGGCGCCGAACACCGAACCCATCACCACGCCGTCGCCGGCGTCGAACGCCTGCACGAGCCAGCCAGTGTCCAACATGCCGGCCGTCGGGCGACGCAGCAGCGTCGGCGTGACGGCCTCCAGTGCGCCGTCCCGGACGACCCATAGGTGGCCACCCGCTTGCTCCGTCGCACGCGGCAGCAGGAAGGCATCGTCGAACGGCGGGCCTTCGATCCGCACCGTGGCGAAACTGCCCGGCAGAGGCAGCGAGTCCTGCGGCGTGCCGTCAGCGAACTTCAGGAAGATGAGCGCCAGCCGGCTCGTCGGGTCCACCAACGCCGACACGCGCACCACTTCGCCTGCGAATACGCCGTCTTCGGTAAGGATGGTCGCTGGCCGCCCGGCGACGGGCTGCAGGTAGGCCAAGTCCTCGTTGCCGATGCCGGCACCGACTTCCAAGGCGCCTGTCGCGTAGGCGTTGCCGAACGAGACGCCCGCCATGAGGACCTGGCCGATGCTCACCTGCGCCTGGCCGATCCGGCCATCGAACGGCAGCGAGTAGCCGGTGCGGGAGAGCGCGAGTTCGCCCCGCTCCAGCACGACTTGCGCCTTGTCGACCAGCGCCTGCGCCCGCTCGATCCGCGCGGCGTTGCCTTCCTGCCTGCGCCGTTCGAGCCTCGCCCGCGCGGCGCGAAGGTCCGCCTGGGCTTCCTCGACATCGAGTTCGTAGTCCTTGGCCTCGATTCGGAGCAGCACTTCGCCCGCCTCGAACGTGCCGCCGACGCGCATCGCCGGAGAGATCCATTCGACGCGCCCGCCATTGATCGACGGCATCATCGCGACGATGCCGTGCGGCCCCACCGCACCCGTCAGGATGACGCTTGCCGGGTGTGCGCCAGCGTCGGGTTCGATCACCGTCACTTCAGGCGCTTGCGCCGCCTTGCCGAGCGGCGTCATGGGGTCTACCGCGATGCGGTCGGGCGCTTGGCCGAAATAGATGCCCACGACCAGCACCGCCGCAACCGCCGCCAACTGCCAGTAGCCGCTTGGTTTTGCGCCCGGAGTCGATTCCGCCATCCACGCCCCCATCGCGAGAGTGCCATGCAAAATAAACAATGTTCGCAACGGCAACAAGGATTAATGTACGGCGGTTTCAAGATGGCCATTCCGAAGGTCGAGAGCCGCGCCTAGTGCTGAAACGACGCCTAATCCCCTTGGCGGTGCTCGTCGCGGGCGTTCTGGGCGGCGCGTTGATCGTGGCCACCGGACCGGAACTCGCCTCCCAACCCAAGCCCCCGCAGGTGCCGGTGGTCCAGACCATGCCCGCGGCCCTTGAGACGGTGCGGCTTTCGGTGACCACGCACGGCACCGTCGTGCCGAAGAGCGAAAGCGACCTCGTCGCGGAGGTCTCCGGGCGCGTGGTGCATGTCTCCCCCACCCTCGTCTCCGGGGGCTTCTTCTCCAAGGGCGATGTGCTGGTCGAGATCGAACGCATCGACTACGAGGTCGCCAACGCTCAAGCCAAGGCGCAACTGGCGGCGGCGCAGAGCGACCTGGTCATCGCGCAAAGGGCGCACCGTCGCTTCCAGAGTCTGGCCGAGGCCCAATCGGGTTCGCAGGCGCAGGAAGACGACGCGCTGAATCGGCTGCTGATCGCCCGGGCGTCGCTGGAAGAGGCCGTCGCCCGGCAGACTCGCGCTGAGCGGGACCTCGCACGGACGCGGCTGGCGGCGCCCTACGACGGGCGCGTGCGCACGGAACGCGTGGACATCGGCCAGTTCGTCAACCGCGGCGAGTCGATCGCCACGCTGTATTCCACCGACTACGCGGAAATCCGCCTGCCCGTACTGGACAGGGACCTGGCCCATCTGCCGCTGACGCTGGCCCGCCCCGGTCCCGCCGAGACCCCAATAGAAGTGATCCTGCGGGCGGAGTTCGCTGGCCAAGAGCACACTTGGCGCGCCGAGGTGGCACGCACGGAAGGCGAGCTCGACAGCAAGACCCGCATGGTCAACGTCATCGCCCAGGTGGCGGGTCCCTACGATCCGCCGAGCGGTTCGCCGCTCACTGTCGGCATGTTCGTCGAAGCCGAGATCCTCGGCCGCGAAGAGGCGAACGTGGTGGTGCTGCCGCGCACCGCGTTGCAGGCCAACGGTCGGGTTTACGTTGTTGGCGAGGACGACCGCCTGACGTTCCGCGAGGTGGACATCCTCCGCAATACCGGCGAGACGGTGTACGTCAAGGGCGGCATCGCCGCCGGCGAACTGGTCTGCACCAGCAGTCTCGAAGCCGCGGTAGAAGGCCAACTGGTGCAGCGCATCGAAGCGTAGGCCCGGTCGAACGCCCCTGCCGCCGGGCCTAGGCGCTCCGCCGACCCGCGTCCGCGCCGAGGAAGTCCGCGACCAGCCTAGCCGTGCGTTCGGCGGTGACCGAGATCGCCTCGGGCAGTTCCTCGAAGTCGTCCACGCTGCCGATCTTCGCCAGCGTCAGTCGCTGTTCCGGGGCCGCGGCGCTGGCATCGAAAGCGCCGACGCAAGCCATGCTGACGAAGCCTTCGATGTTCTGCCAGAGCGCTGCCGCTTCGGCGAGCCGCGCCGCGGCCTCATCCCCGAGCAGCCCCTCTTGCGCCGCGGTGGCGAAAGTCGTGCCGAGGCCCGCGGCGAGCAAAGCCGGCAGTCGGCCTCCGAGGGTCAGCTTGATCGCCTCCGCGGCAAGCTCCACATCCGCCAGACCGCCGGGACGGTGCCGCACGTCCCAAGGATCGTAGCCCGCCGCAGCGCGGGCCGCGCTGCCGCCGAGCAGGGCGCGAGAGTCGCCGGCGGCGGGCACCGAGAGGGCGGACCGACGCGCCGCCTCGAAGTCGTCGCCGAGCCCGTCCTCGGCAGCGATAACGCGCGCATCCGCCATCATGCGCAGATCATCCGCCGACGACGTCAGCCGGTCCGCGAGCTCCGGCATCTGCCAAACAGCGCCGTTCTCGGCGCCACCGTACAGGATGCCTTCCGGCGACAGGTCGCGCACCGCGCGCATCAAGCGGTGCAGGAGCTGACCATGCCAAGCGGGCGGATCCATGCCGAGGCTGGCCGGCAGGCGCTCCTGGTCGTAGAGAAACAGCAGCCGCAGCGGCGCGCCCGTGGCGAACTCGCGGCGACCGAAGGCACCGAGTCCGAGCAGGGCGACCCGGCTGCCCGGCATAGCGCCGTTGTTCTCGGCGAACTCGGCCTTTGCGGCAACCAGCAGGGCGGCGAGCGAGGCATCGAGTATGTCGGTGATGGGGCGCGCCGCGTCCAGCGGCGGGATGGTGCCGCTCAGCATATGGACGCCGACCTGGAACGTGCGCTGCTCGGCCCAGACCCGCGCCTCTTGCACCAGAACGTCCACCGTCGGCGCCTTGGCCGCGATCCCGCCGAGCTGCGCACCCATCTGCTGGCGGTCGAACTCGCGCTCGTAGTACACCCGCACGAGACCGCGGCGCGCGATCTCGGCGGTCTCTCGTTCGAGGCCCAAGTCCTCGTCGATCTGCAGATCCGTGAACTCCCGCGACCGCACGCTCTCTTGGATGTAGGGGTAGCGCGCCATCCACTGGTTGAGGCGCGGCGCGGAACCGAGCATGCCGCCTAGCGCGCCGGCGGCGCGGCTGGCGCCGCCGCGCAGGTCCGCCAGCACCAGCCACAGGGCGGGCACGACGAAAAGGGCGGCGAGCACGGAGAACAACACCCCGTAGGCGAGCGACACCGCCATCGGAATCATCGTCACCGCCTGCGCGTTCCTGCTGAGCATCAGCGGCAGCAGGCCGACGAAGGTCGTCGCGGTGGTGATCAGGATCGGCCGCGCCCGAAGGCAGCAGGCCCTGACGATGGCGTCGTGCAGCGAGTCGCCGTCGGCGCGGAAGCGGTTGACGGCGTGCATCAGCACCAGGGTGGCGTTGACGACCACGCCGGCGGCCGCCACGATGCCGAATACGGAGCTCATCGATAGGCTGGCGACGGCATCGAGCGGCAGCATGATGAGGTGGCCCCAGACCGCGCCGACGAAGGCGAACGGCAGCACCGACATGATGACCAGCGGCTGGGTGTAGGAGCGCAGCGGAATCGCCAGCAGGGCGAAGATCGCGAACATCGCGAGCGTGAAGAGCGGCACGAGGCTGTCCGCCGCTTCCTGCTGCATCGCCAGGTCCTCGGCGCGGTAGCTGACCCCGGGGTACTTGGCCGCGGCCTCGTCCATGAAGCCGCTCGCGGCCAACGCCGCCTGCACCGCGGCCGACGTGGTGAGGGCCGGATCCACCTCGGCCGTGATCAGTATCGAGCGCCTGCCGTCGACGCGCACGATGGACGAGTAGCCTCGCCCGGGGGCCACGGCGGCGACGGTGGCAAAGGGCACGGCATCGCCGCTTGGGGTGCGAACGCGGAACGCTTCGAGCGCCTCCAGCGAGCGGCGCCGCTCGGCGGGATAGCGCAGCATGATGCGGACGTCTTCCGCCCCGCGCTGTACGCGCTGCACCTCCTCGCCGTAGAACGCCTGCCGCACCTGACGGCCGAGATCGACCAGCGTGAGGCCGAGCGCCTCTCCTGCCGGCGTGATCGAAAGCACGAGTTCCGCCTTCCCCTGGCGCTCAGAGTCGAACACTTGGCGCACGCCGGGATAGGTCCACAGCTGCTCGCGCACATCGGCGGCGAAGCCGCGCAGGGCAGCGATATCTTCTCCGAAGACGCGGATTTCCACATTGCCCTCGCCGCCGCCGAGGGCGGTGGTGAAGCGCAGCTCCGCGCCCGGTATCAGCCCCGCCGCGGTCCGCCAGCGCTCCGCGACCTCCTGCGTCGAGAGGTCGCGAGTTTCGCTCGGCGAGAGCTGCAGGGCGATTTCCGCGAGGTGCGATCCCGTCGGCAGCCTGACCCCGCTGAAGTTCTCCATGGTCGACGGCTGCGAGCCGGCCGCCGCCAGAATGTGCTGAATGGGCGATGCGCCGAACTCGTCCGCCAGTTCATCGCGCACCCGGCGCGCCGCCGTCGTCAGCCGGGCGATGGCCTGCTGCGTTGCCTCTTCGCCGACGCCCACCGGCATCGTCAGGTTCGCCACCACGCGATCGGTTTCCACATCCATGGAGGGGGAGAACGGCAGGTGGCCCGACGACATGACCGCCGCCGCGGACATGAGCGCCACCGCGGCGACGGCCAGGGTTGAGTGCCGGGCCCGCAAGCAAGCTTCGACGGCGCGTCTGAACGGCCCGTCGATGAAGGCCGCGAGGCCGGATTCGAACCGCTTCTGGAAGCGGGCGAAGGCGACGCCGAGCCGACTGAGCCCGCCCATCCGATGCGCCACCCAGACCGCGGTGGCGGCGGCGACGGCGATGCCGCTGCCGGTGCGGGCATCCGGCGCGACGGCGAAGGCGGCGATGACGACCAGCAGCAGGAAGGCGAGTCCGAACTCGCCGAGCGGCATCCTGGCGCTGCGGTGGCCGAGGTGCGCGGGCAGCACGGCTTGGCATTCCACGAGCGAAAACACGAGGCAGCAGATCACCGTGGCCGCGGTCACCGACATGAGTTCGCCGATGACGCCGGCGGCAAGCAGCAGCGGCATGAAGGCGGCCACCGTGGTCAGCACGCCGAAGGTCACCGGCACCAGCACCTGCTGCGCGCCTTCGATCGCCCCGGCGAGCTGGCCGCGGTCGCCGCGCTGGGCGACATGCGTGGCCTCGCCGACCACCACCGCATCGTCGACCACCATGCCGAGGGCGATGATGAAGCCGATCACGGAGATGGCGTCGATGCCGTAGCCGAGCCAATAGAGGAGGAAGACGCCGCCGAGAAAGGCGATGGGAATGCCAATGGCCACCCACAGGGCAAGGTGCGGACGCAGGAAGATGGCCAGCACGATCAGCACCATCAGCAGCCCTTGGATGCCGCTGTCGATCAGTGCGCCGAGGCGGTCCGTCAGCATCACCGACTCGTCCTTCCACAGCGTCAGTTCGACGCCGCTGGGGTAGCGGGTGCCCGACTCGACAAGGTAGCGGCGCACCGTCTCGCTGATCTCCTGGATGTTCTGGTCGCCCACCTTCGACACCTGCACCAGCGCCGCCGGCTTGCCGTCGAAGCGCAAGTCTTGGCTGGTGTCCTCGAACCCGTCCACCACCTTCGCCACGTCCCCGAGCAGCACCCGCGTGCCGTCGCTGCCGGCGGTGACGACAAGCTCCTCGAACTCCTCGGCGCTGTAGGCCTGGCCGCGGGTGTGCAGCGTCACATGCCCTGCCGCGGTCTTGACGGTGCCGCCCGGCAGGTCGGCCGAGCTCTGCCGCAACGCGGCGGCCACATGGTCGAAGGTGAGGTTGTTGCGCAGCAGCGACGATTCCGAGACCTCCACGGAGATCTCGTAGGGTCTGCTGTTCGTCAATGCGACCTGGGTGATCCCCGGCAGCGCCTTGATGTCGTCGCGCACGCGGCGGCCGATCTCCTTCAGCGCCCGCTCGTCCGTGGGCCCGGTCACCGCGATCTCCATGACGACGCTGGTGTACGCAGGCAGCGAGATGATGGGCCTTTCTGTCTCCGCCGGGAATGTGTCGATGGCGCCCACTGTGGACTCCACCTCGTTCAGCACCGCTATCGCATCCGCATCGAGGAACAACGTTAGGTTCACCGTGCAGATGCCCTCGTCGGAAATGGCGACCACCTCCTTGAGTCCGGGGATCCCCTGCACGCGCTCTTCGATGCGATTGCAGACGCCGGAGGCGACTTCCTCCGGCGCCGCGCCGAGGTACGGCACGTTGACGCTGATGAACGGCAAGTCGACGTCCGGGTAGATCTGAATCGGGATCCGCGTCATCGCCGCCAACCCCGCGAGCACGGTGAACCCCATCACCAGATTGGCCGCCACATGGTTGGTGGCGAACCAGGCAATCATGCGCTTCATGCGGAGGAGCGGCCCTCCCTTGCCGAACGCGAGCGAGCATAACTCGCCACGGACCAGCGATCTGTCGTACACCCCGAGGCATGACTTACGCTTGCCAGCGCCGACGGCTTGCGGTCAAACTTCGCTGCGATCAGCCGCACGCCGAGAGCGAGGAGAACGCACATGGGAACGTCCGCGCGCGTCGTGGTCCTGCCGGACCGGGAAGGGCCGCTCGAAGTACAGGAACTGACGCTGCCCGATCCGGGGCCGACGCAGGTGGTGGTGCAGCAGTTCGCATCCGGCATCTGCCACTCGCAGCTGCATCAGATGCATCGGCCGCGGCGGCGTCCGACGCTGCTCGGCCACGAGTCCACCGGCGTCGTGCTCCAGAAAGGCAGCGCCGTGTCCCATGTGGACGAGGGCGACATCGTGCTCGTCACCTGGGTACCGCGCGATGCGGCGAACGCGGCCGCGCCGCCGGCCCATGCGGTGCTGGACGTGGGTGGCGGCGAGGCGGTTTCGCAGAACGTCTTCACCTGGGCGGATCACACCATCGCCGACGAGCAGTTCGTGGTGAAGGCGCCGGCGGACATCGCCCGGGATGTGACGGCCATCATCGGCTGCGCGGTGATGACAGGCGCCGGTGCCGTCGTGAACACCGCCAACGTGCAGGCCGGCGACTCGGTGGCCATCTTCGGCGTCGGCGGCGTGGGCCTGTCCGCCGTGGTCGGTGCCAAGATGCGCGGCGCGGACCCGATCATCGCGGTGGACTTGGACGAGGCGAAGCTCGACTTTGCCAAGCGCTTCGGCGCAACGCACGGCATCAACGCCGGCAAGGTCAACGCGGTGGAAGCGATCCACGCCATGACCGGCAACCCTGGCCAGACCTCTATCGGCGGGCGTCCGGTGACCGGCGTCGACTTCGCCTTCGACTGCATCGGCCTGAAGGTGACCATGGAGCAGATCGTGCCCGCCTGCCGCGGCGGCCACTTCGGCGTCTGCCAGGGCGGTACCGCGGTGCTGGTGGGCGTGCCGAGCACCACGGTGGAACTCAATGCGGGCGAGATGCTCGGCCAGGAGAAGCAGTTTCGCGGCTCCATCGGCGGCTCCTGCGCACCGGACCGGGATTTCCCGATGTTCCTCGACTGGCACCGGCATGGGGACCTCGACCTGGAGTCGCTGGTGACCGAGCGCTATGCCATTGACGAGATCAACGAGGCGACGACGGCGCTCGAAGAGGGCCGCATCAGCGGGCGGTCGATCCTGACGTTCTAGGTCTTCGGGCACTTTCCGCGTTCAAGGCACTCAAAGCAGCGCGACGCCGCATCCGGCACGGACTCACGGAGACAAGACGGCCATGCATACGCCACGGCACCTCACTCGGCTCGCCCTCGCCGCCGCCTTGCTGGGCGCGGGCCTTGCCCAAGCGCAAGAGGCCGAGGGCCCCCGATTCGACGCCGACAAGCTCACCGAGGCATCGGCCACCTACGCCGTGACCATGGCGCTGGAGGACACCACGCTGCGCATGACCTCCAACATCGCTTGGCAGAAGGCGCGCCACGAAGGGAAGGCGGTCTGGCAGGTGACCAGTGGCGTCGATGCGATGATGGGCGAGTACACCGAGACGATTCTTCTGCACCCGGGCGATCTTCGCCCGCTGCACCAGCGGGTCGCCCAGGATGCGCAGGAGATGGTGCTCGACTACACGAGCGGCACGGTGACCGGGACGGCGACGCTGCCGGACGGTACCGAGAACCAGATCAGCGCGACGTTGCAAGCGCCCATCGTCGGCCACGTGGAAACCGCCATCTCTGCGTTGCCCCTTGCCGACGGTTACGCGACCACCCTGCACAGCTTCGAGACGCCGACGCAGAATCAGCGCACCTGGGCCGTGCGCGTCGCCCGCACTGCCGAGATCACCACCGAGGCCGGCACTTTCGACACCTTCGTCGTGTTGGTGTCGGATCCTGGCGGCGGCGATCAGCCCGCCTCGTTCTGGGTGACGCAAGCCGCCCCCCACCGCACCATCCGCAGCGTTTCGACGCTGCCGTCCGGCCTCGGCGGCGGCACGGTGCTGACGGAACTGATCGAGCTGACGGAGGGCGGCATCTAGTCGGATCGAGCGGCCCACGCCTTAGCGGCGCGCCGCTCGATCGCCACGCGCAACGGCTTGGACCGTACTTGCTCGCGAATGAGGCCTTGGAGCCGCCCGCGATCCACCGTCTGGAGGTCGAGTTCCGGCAATCGGGCGAACCTTCGGCCACGCCGGGTAGCGATGTAGAAGGTGTCCAGCAGGGCTTTCTCAGCGGTGGCGATCGGATAGGGCGGCGTGGTGTCCGACATGCCGATGCCGCGGCGCATCATGCGGCCGTCCAGCCTGTAGAACTCGTAGCGCCCAAGGGTGGTACGCAGCTTCCGGCCATGCCCCGTAGTCGCCACGGTGGTGACCGCCGGGATCTGCGCCAGCAAGCCGTGCAGGTGCAGCGCGGAGATGAACGAGACGCAGCCCTGCTCGTTGCCGAGCAGGTAGCCGACGGCGGCCGTCGGCGTCCATGCTGGGTGTTCGGGCTGCGCCCACACGCCGCGCGTCAACCGCACCAGGTCGCCTTGCTCGGCCAGGCGCCCGAGACGACGGGACGCCGAGTCAAGCCGAATGCCGGTGAGCGCCGCGAACAGCCGCGTCGGGAATACCGCGTGGCGCAGGAGGAACGCCGTGATGGTCATCGACCGCTCGGCTCGCTGCCTTCGAGCAGGCGGTAGACCGTCTCCGCGATGCGCTGCCACTGCGGCTCCGCCGCGTATTCGTTGCGAGCGTCATCGTCGATGAAATCCAGCACTTGGCCTTGGTAGTCGGCATAGGTCATGGCGAGCAGGTTTTCCAACGCGCGTTCCCGATCAGCAGCAGGCACGCCGAGCTCGCCGTCCACGGCCGGCCAGTGCCCGCCGAGCCACAGGACATGAAGGTCGAAGGCATCGCGCACCTGCGGCGCGGCTCGCCTGGCCAGTGCCCGCACCTTCTGCCGCACTGCAGCTAAACCCGTGTAGTGCTGGCAAGGGAAGGCAAGCTGCCGATAGCGCCCAGCGATGCGCGGGCTGATGGTCGCGGTCTCCAGTAGGCCGTCTGCCTCCCTCGCGGCCGATCTGGGCTCCAACCGGTCCGCGCCGATGGCGCGGCGCGAGAACTCGACCTCGGTTGGCAACACATTATGTACTTGAAGAGGCAGAATTGCCTGTTCAAATGCACTTGAGATCACCCGCCAGGACGAGAAGCCGCGGGCGCCGGGCATGTCCGTGATCGGACTGTGCCACCGCTGCACAGGCTCAGGAGCCCGGCGTGCAAGGGAGAGGTACACCACCGCGGTAGCGCTTAGGTCAGAAATCTACAGGCACATAAGGGCCAATTATGGCAACATAAGGCCTTGTCGCGCTTTAATCGGGGATGAGAACCGGTGCTTTTGCGCTTCGGGGTTGCCAACCACCTATCTATCCGGGACTATCAGGAACTGCTCTTCACAGCGTCGTTTCCGGACCACCAACGCCTGACCATGCCGGTTCCGGTGGTGGACGCCGCAGCCGTTCCGGTAGTCGCCCTGTTCGGCGCGAATGCGTCGGGCAAGTCCAACCTGCTCGACGCCATGGACGACATGCAGCGCCTGGTCGAGGAGTCGCACAAGCGCTACGACGCGACGGATTCGCTGCCGAGGAATCCGTTTCGCCTCAGTGCCGAGGGGCCGCAGGAACCCACGCGGTTCGAGTGCAGCTTCACGCTTGGCACGGACCCCGGCGCGGCACAGGTCTACGACTTGGAGGTCGAGTTCACTGAGCTGGAGATCACGAGCGAGCGATTGCGAAGGTCCGTTCAGAACCAAAGGCGCAGTACGCACACGCTGTATTCGCGCGAGACCAAGGACGGAGCCGTGACCGTCGTCTTCGGTCCCCACCTGGAAGGCGAGAATCAGGTGACCGCGAATCTGACACGAGCCAATAGCCTGTTCCTGTCTGCGGCAGCACAGAACAACCATCCGCAGCTCAAGCACGTTCACGCGTGGTTCGCCGATGATTGGCAGTGCCTTCCCTCGGACGGCCCCATGACCGAGCCCGAAGTGGCTGATCGACTCGCTGACTACCGACACCGCGACCAACTGGTAAAGCTGCTGCAACAGGCCGAGGCGGGGGTACGGGGCATTGAGGCTGGACAGCGGGACCTCGATGAAGGCGAACGCGAGACCGTTCGCGACTTGGCAGCTTTCTTTGGCAGACGACGGCACCGCGACGGGGCAGACCCGCAGGTGTCCGCAGAGGAAGTGGAGGAACTCATCCGCGGGGAACTGCACTTGCTGCACGAGTCCGCGTCCGGACTGATGCCCTTGGATTACGACTACGAGAGTCGAGGCACGAGGATGTTTCTCAGTCTGGCTTTGCCGGCATTGAACGCTCTGGCATCGGGCGGCCTACTCGTAGTGGACGAGCTGGATTCCAGCCTGCATCCTCGCTTGGCGCGTGCCTTCGTGTCGCTTTTCATGCGAAAGGAGTCCAACCCTCAGGGCGCCCAGCTCGTGTTTTCCACCCATGACGTCTCGCTGCTCGGCAGCGGCCTGCTCTCGCAAGACGAGATCTGGCTTGTGGACAAGGACTCGGTGGGCAGAACAGAGCTGACGCCGCTCTCCGACTACCGCCTGCGCGGCGATTTCGAGCGCGCCTATCGGCAAGGCCGTGTCGGCGGGACGCCCGAGCTCACCAGCTTCTTCCTGGACATAGACGAACAGCGATGAAGGGGAAGTACTGCCGGGCGCGTCCGTCACGGCGCCCGAAACCTCGCGTGGTGGTGGTCACTGAAGGGCAAGTGACCGAACCGGGCTACCTACGGTTGTTCAAGCAACTGCATGGTGCCTGATCAGTGGTGTTGGACGTCATCGGCTTGGGCCAGGACCCCCGTGCCGTCGTCGAGCGCGCCATCGACGAACGCAAGAGTGCCGAGTCCGACCACGACGCCGAACGCGACTCCTATTGGACCGTGTTCGACCGCGACAAGCACGTCCATTTCTGCGAAGCGATCAACCTTGGCATTGCCGCGGGCATCGACATGGCGATCTCCAACCCCTGCTTCGAACTGTGGGCCATCCTGCACTACGAGCCGGTCGACGCTCCGCTGGGTCGGCATGAAGCGCAGGAGAGGCTGCGCGAGCTCTGTCCAACGTACAGCCGGTCCAACAAGCGTTTCCAGGACCGGCAGGCCATCGAGACCAGCCATCACCTCGCCGTGGAGCGAGCGCGTGGACTTGCGGGCGAGAGAGGCGATGCGGAAGCGCACGACAACCCGTCAACCACCGTCTCCGAGCTGACGGAACAGCTGAGGATTCCCGACGCCTAGGTTGCTACGCAGTACCTGGACATGCCTTTGGCGCCTATCCCGGCGCGCGGTAGGGCGGTGGGTTCGGCGGTGCCAGCGGCGGCATATCCGGGGCGTTGATGTCGTAGCCGAAGGAGACGCGGTTCAGCATCGCGAGCGGATCCCGCAGGTCCACCATGCCCGGCCCCGCCACGGACAGGCCCGGCTGGTAGCCGAGCACGCGCTGCAGGCGCTGCGGCATCTTCGCCACTTCCTCGCGGGGCACGCCGACGTATTGGTTCTCCTGCTGGCGCAGGTACGCCAGATTGAAGTTGATGTCCACCGCGAGCCGGTGCTGGTCCTTGGTCGTGTTGGCCCCGCCGCCGTGCCACATGGCGCCGGTCCAGGCCAGGAGCGAGCCGGCCTTCATTTCCATCTGCACGGTCTCGACGTCCGGGGGCTGGCGCACGGGCTGGTCGTGCCACTTGTGCGAGCCGGGCACCAGCATGGTGGCGCCGTTCGCCTTGGTGAAGTCGTCCACGGCAATGACCGCGTTCAGCACGAACGGCGGATGCGGTCGCGGCAGCGGCCACAGGCCGTCGTCCTGATGCAGGCCCTGGGCCTTCGCGCCCGGCAGCAGGTCGAACATCACCACTACGGAGACCTGAATCTGATGGCCGAGCACGCCTTGGGCAAGGGCCAGCAGACGCGGGTCGCAGACCAGATCGTCCACGCAGCGCGTCTTGGCGAGCAGGTTGTGGGCGCGCACGGTGGCGCCATCTCCCATGAGTTCGCGGACGGGATTCACCTCGCGCTTGAGGTCCGCACCGAGGCGGGCAACGCGCTCGCCATCCAGCCAGCCGGGAACGAGTACGTAGCCTTGCTCTTCGACATCCGCGAGCCAGGACGACAGGCCCGGCACGGCTACCTTCTCGCCGTAGATCTCAGCGGTGTCTTCGGCCGGGTTCTGATCCGCGTCAGGCATGGTCACGAATCTCCTCTCTCAGGGTCTCGACTGCATCGGCGAGCATCTCCTCCCCCACCAGCTCAAGCAGCACAATCCCGAGCAGCAGTGATTTCGTCCTGTTCCCCAAGGTCGGAACATCGAGGCTGGTGATTTCTCGCGACACGGCCTTCTGCTCTTCCTCAGATGTTCTCATAAGCGAGAAGCAGTAACTCGGCAGTTGCTCCTTGGCCCTGTCGAAGTTCACCTCCACCATGATCTCGCGGACGACCTTGTCAACGTGCCCGGCTCGCTTCCGAGCCATGCCGTTGGCCGTAAACTCCAGAAGCGCGTTCAGCAGACTCGGCCCGACGTTCACCTCGCGATCATTGACCCGAATCTGAAGTACGGCAGTGCGCATCACCGCGAGCGCCCCGAATGCCGCAACGGCGGTCTGGAGTCCGCGCTGCACGCCTGGTTTGAGATCATCGCCGAACGTCCAACCCGTGGCGTCGATCACCAGAAGCGCCAGCACACCCGCGGCGGCGTTCGTTCCAACGTAAGTCCACGCTGGCCACTCGCGCAGCACCACGAGCGGGACATCCCGGTAGCGCGAGAGGATTTGCGTCACGCCGACGAGTCCAGCAAGGAAGGCAGCGACAACATAGGAACGATGACGTATGACATGCGGGGCGGCGACTCTCGTTGCCGACGTTCAGGCGTACTTCAGCAGCGCTCGCCCCTGTTCGGTCAACTCGACTCGCGGCTGGCGGGCTGCCGTCCGCCCGATGCGCCCAGGGTCCTCTGCATCCAGGTCAACGTCGCACCGTGCGAAGCCATCGCGCACAAAGCCGGCGACCTTGTGCATGACTACCGTGTCCGGCTCCATGCTGGCGTCAATGACATCTGCGAGCCTCATGGCACCGCCGTGGCGGGCGAGCCAGTGCAGAATCCTCACGCGTTCGTTCCTCACGCCAAACTCGTTGAGGAAGGCGCTGGGGCCCACGACCTTCGACATTGCTGAGAGTCCGCTAGCCGTTACGAGGCGAAGACAGTACCGCAACTGAAGCAGTCCATGCAAACAGCAGCGCCTTGCGCCTTGCTATAGTGCCCCGATGATCGTCGAGCTGGGTCATTTCGCGGCCATCGCCGCCTTGGTGCTGGCGCTGGCGCTGGGCGGCGTCGGCTTCCTGAGCGTCCGCGATGCGGCGTGGCGAAGCGCCGTGGAATCGCTGGCGATGGTGCAGTTCGCGGCGGTGGCGGCTGCTTTCGCCGTGCTCGTGTACGCCTTCCTCAGCAACGACTTTTCCGTGGGCTACGTGGCGCGGAACTCCAATACGGCGCTGCCGTGGCACTACCGGCTGAGCGCTACCTGGGGCGGCCACGAAGGCTCGTTCCTGTTCTCGACGCTGGTGATGGCGGGCTGGACGCTCGCCGTGAGCCTGGCCGGTCGGCACCTGCCGCAACGCCTGCACGGCGCGACGCTCGGCACGCTGGGCCTGTTGAACTTCGGCTTTCTGCTGTTCCTGTTGAGCACCAGCACGCCGTTCGCGCGCCTGGTGGGCGGGCCGCCGGATGGCGCGGACCTCAACCCGCTGTTGCAGGACCGCGGCCTCCTTGTGCATCCGCCGCTGCTCTACATCGGCTATTTCGGCTTCGCGGTGCCGTTCGCTTTCGCGGTCGCCGGGCTTTGGAGCGGGCGGCTGGATGCGGACTGGGCGCGCCGGACCAGGCCGTGGGCGAACGCGGTGTGGGCGTTCCTCACCGTCGGCATCGCGCTCGGCAGCTGGTGGGCCTACTACGAGCTCGGCTGGGGCGGCTGGTGGTTCTGGGATCCGGTGGAGAACGCTTCCTTCATGCCTTGGCTGGCGGGCACCGCGCTGGTGCATTCGCTCGCCGTCACGGACAAGCGCGGCGCGTTCAAGAGCTGGACCGTGTTCCTCGCCATCGCGGCGTTTTCCCTATCGCTGCTGGGCGTCTTCATCGTCCGCTCCGGGGTCATCACGTCCGTGCATGCGTTCGCGTCGGATCCGGAGCGGGGCCTCTTCATCCTCTGGCTCTTGGTGCTGGCGATCGGCGGCGCGCTCACGCTTTACGGGCTGAGAGCGCCCGCCGTGCGCAGCCGGGCAGAGCATCGCGGGTTGTCGCGGGAGTTCATGCTGCTGGCGAACAACCTGTTCCTAGTGCTGGCGCTGGCGGTGGTGCTTACCGGCACGCTGTTCCCGCTCGCCTACGAGGCGCTGTCCGGCGGCGAGAAGATGTCGGTGGGGCCGCCGTACTTCAACAAGGCGTTCGTGCCGGTGGCGCTCGTGCTGGCGGTGTTTCTTGCCGCGGCGCCCATCACCCGGTGGAAGCGCACGCCGCTGAAGCTCTTCAGGAATGCGGCCGTCTTCGGCGCTGCGGCGTTCGCCATCGGCGTGCCGCTGCCGCTGGTGCTGGCGGGGCGCTTGGAAATCGGCGCGGCATTGGCGGTGGCGCTCGGGCTCTGGATCACCGGCGTGCTGGCGATGGACGCTTACCGGCGGCGGGGAAGCATGACGCGAAGCTATCTGGGCATGGTCCTCGCGCATTTCGGCTTCGCTGTGACGGTGGTGGGCGTCGGCATCACCAGCGCGTTTTCGCAGTCGCTCGATGCGCGGCTGGCGCCGGGCGAGTCCGTGGCGCTCGGCGGCGTGACGTACCGATTCGAGGAGTTGACGCGCGAGCAGGGGCCCAACTACACCGCCGATGTCGGTCGTTTCGTGACGGATACGGGCCTCGTGCTGCGGGCGGAGAAGCGCTACTACGCGGCATCTCCGGAGCAGGCGATGACGGAAGCCGGCATCGCGCCCGGCTTCACGCGGGATCTCTTCGTGGCGCTCGGCGAACCCATCGGCGACGGCAGCTGGGGCGTGCGCATCAACGACAAGCCGCTGGTGCGGTGGATCTGGCTAGGGGCGTTTCTGATGGCATTCGGCGGCTTGCTGGCGATCACGGACCGGCGCTATCGGCGCGTCCGGCGGCCCGCGGCGGAGCAGGCGGCCCCGAAACCGGGCGCTCCCTTGGCGCAACCGCAAGCATCATCGTGACAGTCGGCCGGCTGAAGCTCTTCGTGCCGCTAGGCGCCTTCGTGCTGCTGGCGGGCATTCTGTATCTCGGCTTCTCGTTGCGGGATCCGAACCTGCTCCCCTCCGCGCTGCTCGACAAGCCGTTCCCGGCGTTCGATCTGCCCTTGCTTGGCGGCGGCGCGCGAATCACCGAGTCCGCCCTTGCCGGGGAGGTGCGGCTGGTCAACGTCTGGGCGACCTGGTGCCCTACCTGCCTCGCCGAGCACGGCATGCTCAAGACCATCCGCGAACGGGAGGGCCTGTCGATCATCGGCATCAACTACAAGGACGACAGCCGGGACGCCCAGGCTTGGCTCGGGCGGCATGGCGATCCGTACGACTTCAATGTGGTCGATGCGGACGGGGACCTCGGCGTGGAACTCGGCGTCTACGGCGCGCCGGAGACGTTCCTCGTGGATGCCGAAGGCGTGATCCGCTACAAGCGGGTGGGCGACGTGAATCCGCGCATCTGGCGCGAGGAACTCGCCCCGGCCTTGGCGGCTCTCGGCCGATGATCCTGCGGTCGCTTCTGCTGCCGGCGTTCGCCCTCTGCCTCGGCGCTTCGGCCATCGACGGCTTCGACTTCGCAAGCCCCGAGACCGCCGCCCGCTACCAGCGGCTGCTCGGCGAGTTTCGCTGCCCTAAGTGCCTCAACGAGTCGCTCGCCAGTTCCGGCGCGCCCATCGCGGTGGATCTGCGCCGCGCGGTGCGAAGGCTTGTGGAGGCCGGTGAGTCCGACGCCGCGATTCGGCGCCACTTGCAGGAGCGATACGGAGACTTCGTGCTCTACGATCCGCCGCTCCGGCCTACGACGTACCTGCTCTGGTTCTCGCCGCTGGCGCTGCTGCTGGTGGTCGTCGCCATCCTCGTCCGCACCGCGAAGCGGCGACCGGCAAACACAACCGACGCCGAACGCGAGCAGGCGCGGCGGCTGATTCGAGCGCCCTGAGTGTTCGAGATCTGGCTGGCCTCATGCGGCCTGGCGCTGCTGGCCGTTGCCGCCGTCGCGTGGCGCTCCCGGCGGTTGCCGGCCGCAGCGCGGCAGGAAAACGCCGCGGGCGGGTTCCGCGAGCGACACCGCGAACTGCTCGCGGAAGCGGACGCGCAGGGATCGAGCGCCGAGGACGTGGCGGCCTTGGAAGAGGAGCTCGCGCTTGAAGCGATCGATGCAGACAGCGGCGACTCGGCCGGTTCCGGGAGCGAGCGCCCGGCGCTCCCGGCCCTGCTTGGCGGTGCGGCCCTGGCGGCGGCCGCGATGCTGGGCTTGTACGCGCTTTGGGGCGAACCCCATGCGCCGCTCTTGGCCGACGCCAATGCGCTGCTGGCAGCGGGCGATGCGGCGGACACGGCGGCGGTCGCGCAACTGCAGGAGCTTCTCGAAGGGCGCGTCGCCGGCAACCCAGAGGACGTCGATAGCTGGTTCTTCCTCGCCCACCTGCGTTTGCAGCAGGGCGAATACGAAGCTGCCAATCGCGCCTTCGCCAAGCTTCACGAGATCACCGGCGGCGGCGAACAGCTCGACCTCGGCTGGGCGCAATCGAGCTTCTTGGCCGCCGGGGGATTCGTCGACGACGCCACCCGCGCCATCGTCGAGCGCGTGCTGGGCCGACGACCGGAACATCCCAACATGCTGGAGCTCTTGAGCCTCGACGCCATCCGACGTGCCGAGTTCGGCGCCGCATCGGCTTTCCTGGAGCGCGCCCTGCGCCAACCCCTCGCCGCAAGCCGGCGCGTACTGCTGGAAGAGACCTTGGCTCTGGCCAGAGCCCGCTTGAGCCCCGACCGGCCGCTCATCGACGTGCGCGTGGACATCGCCGGCGAGGTGCCGCCGTGGCTCATGGTGTTCGCGCGGCCGACCGGCGGCGGCATGCCTCTCGCGGTGGTGCGCCGCCCCGCGGGGCGTACGCAGACGATCATCCTGGACGATGCCGCGAGCATGAATGCGGCGCTGCCGCTCTCCCGCGGCGGCGAGGTGGAAGTCGTCGTGCGCGCCACCAACACCGGCATGGCATCCGCATCGGGCGCCGAAGCCGTGTCCGAACCGCTGGACCCGAGCGCCCAGCCCCGCATCGCGCTGCGCTTGGACTCAGGGCCCTAGCGCCGCGTTCAGCACCCGCTGCGCGAACACCGCGTTGACGCCGATGCCATTGCTGGCGGTCACCAAGGCGCGCCGGTTCGGGTGCAGGCGGCGGCGGGTCGCCTCGATCAAGGCCCGGTAGCGGTTTCGAGCCTGCGGTTCGCCGCCGTGCAGCAGCCACAGTTCGCGCCAGTCGCTGGCGAAGTCGCGCATGAGCGCCGCGTAGGTGGCGCAAAGCTGCCTGTCGTTCGAGGGGTTGGCGCTGAAGTCGCCGATCAGGTCCTCGATGAGCGCGTCGCATTCCCCCGGCGCCATCAACGGCTGGCTTGCGAAACGCTCGGTCTTCAGTTCGGGTTCGGCGCCGGAGTCGAACGGAACCAACCGCGCCGCGGCGCCGACAGCGTGCGGATCGGCCTCTTGGACGCGGCGCACCAGCCCCCAGAAGCGCGACGAACCGGCGGTGTCGATCACGAGGTGGATGCGCTCGCGCGGGCCGCCGTTGACCACCCTGTGCCGCCGCCACGAGTCGAAGATCCAGCACTCGCCGGCCGCCATGTGCAGGCTCTCGGCGCCGCAGTGGAAGATCACGCGCGGGTCTGTCAGCACCGGGATGTGGATGCGCACGCGGCTGAACCAGTGGTAGTTGAAGTCCACATGCAGGCCCACCTCGGCACCGGGCGCGAGGCGCATGAAACGGGAGCGCGACAGCACTTCGTCGAAGCTCGCCATCGTCTGCTGCGTGTACGGGCAGCGCAGAAGATGCGGCGTCGGCAGCTTCGCGCCGTCGAAGGAGTCGTTGTCGCCGCCGCCGCTGGAGATCAGGGCGATCGCGCTGTTGCCGGCCATGCCGCTCGGGTGCGGCTGCCAACTTTCTTCCTTGAACTGCGCCGCCTCGGCGGCCAGACGCTCGCCATCGAAGCGCAGCGGCAGGCGGATGAAGGGCTTGGCTAGGCGCACAGCGTTGGCCGGTAGCCGAAGAGCTCGAAGTCCACGCGGTAGAAGTCGGCGACGAGTTGCTCAAGCTCCGCATCGTAGACGGTGCGATAGGCGGCATGTTCGGCGACGTTGGCAAGAGGCAGCGGGCGCGGCGCGAGTCCGAGCCGATCGCACACTTCGTCGAAGTCGCGCTGCAGCGTCTCGTAGCGGCCAACGCAGTCCATGCCGAGCCTGTGTGCCGAGTCGATCAGCATGCATGCCTGCGGGCGGACCAGCACGCGGGCGCGGAATCGCGGCACTTGCAAGGCGCGCTTCATGAACCGCCGCTCCGCCCCTCGGTAGCCGGGATTGCGCTTGTTCAGCATCGCACAGACGGAGACGAAGCGATCGAACGGATCGCGCACGAAGGCAAACTTGAAGTAGCCCTGCACGGCGTCCGGCAGTGCCGACTGCGCCTGCCGCCAGCCGATGTGGCCGTGGCCGAGGTGCGCAAGCTCTGGAATGGGCAGCCGCGCCCCGGTCGCGAGCGCTTCCTGCTGCCAATCCTCCGCACCGAGGTCCTCCGCCAGCGCGGCCCGGATCGCGTGGGTGGCGGTGCGCGGCACGGCGAAGAAGATGAACCGATGGCGGTGGGAAACGATCAAGGGGCCAACCCGTACTCCGCGACCGCATCGGCGATCCACAGGCCGACGTAGCGCGCGTAGCTGCGCCGCACGAGGATCTCGAACGATGTCTCGTCTGCGCCGGCGGCGACGAGCGCGGTGGTCTGGGCGAACACCGTGCCGACGCAGCGGTCGTTCAAGTGGAAGAACCGATAGTCGCAGGGGCCGGACTTCATCATCACGGACAGGGCGTTGGGGCCGCTCAGCAGGAACCGGACGTACGCCCCGCTGACATCGGTCATGATCGGATCACTCACCGCCGCGCGCAGCCGCGCCTCCAGTTCGCCTTCGCTGCCGGGCGACACCGAGAGGACCCATTCGTCCGGTCCAACCCAGTAGGCGGCGCCGCTCTCGCTCCGCGCCCGGGTGCAGGGATCGACCGGCAGCGGCATGCCGAGCGCCTCCGCCACGGCGTTGCGGAACGGCGGATCCTCGGCATCGCCGCGCAGGTTGAGAAGCCCCAGCGAGGTTTCGCGCTGGCACTTGACGCCCGCTGCCTCAGCCACGCTGCCGCTCCCCTTGTGCGTCGTAGAAGACGGACTCCACGATCTCGGCCGCCAGCGTTCGCCCGTCCGCCAGCGGGCAGTACACCGTCTCGCCCATGCGGTCTCTTCCGCCTTTGACCATGGCGAGCGCGATGGAACGGCTGAGCGTCGCGCTCATGTAGCTCGAAGTGACGTGGCCATGCATGGCGAGCGGCGGCTTGCCGGTTTCCTTCACGATCTGGGCGCCCTCCGGGATGACGACTGCCGGGTCTTCGGTCTTGAGGCCGACTAGCTGCGGACGGTCCGCCCGCTGATGGTCGGCGAGATCGAGAGCGCGTTCGCCGATGAATTCCGCCGGCTTGCCCCGCCGCACGGCCCAGTCGAGGCCCATGTCGTGCGGCGTCATGGAGCCGTCGGTGTCCTGGCCGACGATGATGAAGCCCTTCTCCGCTCGCAGCACGTGCATGGTTTCCGTGCCGTACGGTGTGATGCCGAACTTCTCGCCAGCCGCCACCAGTGCCTGCCAGACCTCCATCCCGCGCGGCGCTGGGACGTTCACCTCGAAAGCCAGTTCGCCGCTGAAGCTGATGCGGAATACCCGCGCCGGCACGCCCGCGACCTCGCCTTCGCGCACCGACATGAACGGGAACGCTTGCGGCGAGAGATCGACGTCCGTGCCCGCTTGCGCGAGCACTTCGCGCGCTTGAGGCCCCGCGACGGCCGCCGTCGCCCAGTGGTCCGTCACGGACGTGAAGGCGACATCCAGTTCCGGCCACTCCGTCTGCCGCCACAGTTCGAGCCACGCGAATACCGCCTCGGCGTTGCCGGTGGTGGTGTGCATCAGGTAGCGCTGCCCATCCAGCCTGGCCGTCACGCCATCGTCCATGATGGTGCCGTCGTCCTTGAGCATGAGTCCGTAGCGGCAGCGGCCGACGCCGAGCTTGCGGAATCCGCCGGCGTAGACGCGGTCCAGAAAACGCGCCGCGTCCGGCCCTTGGATGTCGACCTTGCCGAGAGTCGACGCATCCATGATGCCGACGCCGCGGCGCACCGCCCGGCATTCCCTAGCCACCGCCGCATCCATGTCTTCATCGCCTTCGGGGTAGTAGCGCGGACGCTTCCAACGGCCCACATCCTCCCAAACCGCGCCGCGCGACTCGTGCCAATCGTGCATCGGCGTGCGCCGTTCGGGATCGAAGAGCTCGCCCACGTCGCGCCCCGCAAATGCGCCGAACGTCACCGGCGTGTAGGCGGGGCGGAACATCGTCGTGCCGGTCTCCTCAATGCTTCGGCCGAGCGCCCGGGCGAGCATGGCGACGCCGTTGACGTTGCCGAGCTTGCCCTGATCCGTGCCGAAGCCGAGCGCCGTGTAGCGCTTGACGTGCTCCACGGCCTCGAAGCCTTCGCTGGCCGCCACCTCGATGTCCGCGGCGGTGACGTCGAGCTGGAAATCCACGAACTGCTTCGGCGCCCGGCTGGTCGGCAAGCGGTGTGGGACGGCGAAGAGCGTGGCTGGCGGCGCCTCGGACGCCTCGTCGGTTTCGAAGGTGCCGATGCTCGGCCTGCCCTCGCCGTGGCCGACGGCCAGTGCGGCTTCCGCGCCCGCCCTTGCGCCTTGCCCGAGGCAGTCGCACAGCGCACTCGCGCCCGAAACGGCGCCGGCGAGGTGCATCCCGGGCGGCGGCTCGCCGGGCAGGAACGCGGCGGTCTCGTCGTCCCAGCGCGGTTTCGCTCCCGTCTGCGCGGCGAGGTGCAGCACCGGGCTCCATCCCCCGGCTACGGCGATGAGGTCGCAGGCGAGCCGACGGGCATTGCCGGCCAAGCGTCGAGCATCACCTGCAAGGGGCGCGACCCAGGCCCCCTGCACGCGGCGACGCCCGATCGCTTCCGTTATGCCGCTGCCGCCGATCACATCAATGCCGAGGCCGCGTGCTACCTCAGGCAGGGCGCCGTCCGGCTGCGGGCGCACATCCACCACCGCGGCCACCTCGCGTCCGGCGTCGTGCCAAGCGATGGCCAAGCGGTAGGCGGCGTCGTTGGTTGCGAACAGCAGCAGCCGCTCGCCGGGCGCTACCGCGTAGCGGTTGAGATAGGTGGCGACAGACGATGCCAGCATCACGCCCGGCAGGTCGTTGCCGGCGAATACCAGCGGGCGCTCGATGGCGCCCGTGGCCAGCACTACGTGCGTGGCCCGCACCAAGTGCAGGCGCTGCCGCGGACCGGGGCCTGCGTTCCGGCCCAAGTGGTCCGTGCGCCGTTCGACGATGCCTAGCAGATTGTGGTCGTAGCAGCCGAAGACGGTGCTGCGCGGCAGCATGGTCAGCGTGTCGAAGTCCACCAGCTCGGCCAGTTCCACCATGCTCTCGCGCAGCCACTCGGCGGCGGGCATTGCGTCCACCTGAGCGAGCGAAGCGAGCAGGCTGCCGCCGAACTCGTTCTGTTCGTCGGCGATGATGACTTGCGCCCCCTGGTGCGCCGCCTCTGCCGCCGCGGCGATGCCCGCCGGCCCGGCCCCGACCACCAGCACGTCGCAGTGCCGATGCATCTTGTCGTAGGTGTCCGGGTCCGGGCCATCGGGCACGACGCCGTGTCCTGCGGCGCGGCGCAGCAGGCGCTCGCTGGCACCCCACACGCGCTCGCTCGCCATGAACGTCTTGTAGTAGAAACCCGGCGGCATCGTGCGACCGACCGCACCGGTCATGCGTTTGAATGCGCCGCCGAAGTCCGCGCGGGCGACCAGACCATCGTAGAGCTCTACCTGCGTCGCGCGCAGGTTCGGCACTCTGGCCGCGCCCTCGCCCACTTCGACGATGGCGTTGGGCTCCTCCGCGCCGTGGCCGATGATGCCGCGCGGGCGGGCATGCTTGAAGCTGCGGCCCACGACATCCACGCCGTTCGCGAGCAGGGCGGAGGCCAGCGTATCGCCTTGGAAGCCGGCGAGCGCGCGACCGTTGAACGTGAATTCGAGCGGCGCCTCGCGATCGATGCGCCCGCCTTCCGGGAGTCGGCGATCCAAGCTAGCGCTCCTCGCCAATGGGGCCGATGGGATAGCTCTCGGCGATGCGGTAGGTCACCGTGTCGCGCCGCACGTTGAAATACCGGCGGCACCCCGCCGCATGGCACCACATCTCGCGATGCTCCCCGCGCGGATTGCTGCGGAAGTGCAGGTAGTCGCCCCACTCGCGGTCCGTGGCGGCCCGTGGATCGGGACGCTTGATGTGCGCCTCGCCGGCGTAGCTGAACTCCTCCTCGGAGCGCATCTGCTGGCAGTAGGGGCAGAAGATCTGCAGCATCGCTCAGTACCAGCGGGCCTTGTCGACGACGTTGCGCAGCGGCTCGCCGGCGAGGAACCGACGGGCGTTGTCCGCGAGCAACTCGTAGCGCCGCTCGGGGATGTTCTCGGCATCGGCGACCGCCACATGGGGCGTGATGAGCACGTTGTCCATGCGCCACAGCGGATGCCCTTCCGGCAGCGGCTCCGTCTCGAAGACGTCCAGCCCGGCGCCGGCGATCTCGCCGTCCGCCAACGCCTGCGTCAGGTCATCGAGCTTCGCGGTCATGCCGCGGCCGATGTTGATGAAGTAGGCGGACGCCTTCATGCTGCGGAACCGATCGGCATTCCACATGAACTCGGTTTCCGGCGTGTGCGGCACGGTGGTGACGACGAAGTCCGCCTCGGGCAGCAGATCGTCGAGGTCCATGGGCGGGTGGATCTCGGCAGGGCAGTCGTGTTCCGGGCGCGGATCGATGCCCACCACCTTCGCGCCCAGCCCCGCGCAGAGCCTCGCCGTTTCCGCGCCGATGCCGCCGACGCCGTTGATGAGCACCGTGGACCCCGCAACATCCACGTAGCCGTGCTTGCGGGCGTGGCGATCCCAGCGGCCCTCGGCTTGCGCCCGTACCCAATACGGCAGGCCGCGCGACAGCGCCAGCAGGAACATCAGAATGTGGTGGGCGATGTGGTCCGAGTAGATGCCGCGCGGGTTGGTGACGACCACGGGATGCTCGGCCAGCGCCGGGTAGTAGTAGCCGGGGAACGGCCCCGCGAACGGGTTCTGCAGCCAGCGCAGGCGCTTGGCATGGGGCAGGTTTTCGGGCGACACCCAGCCGTAGGCCGCGTCGGCGCGGGCGACGGCGTCGGCTGCCTCGGCATCGGTCTCGGCGACGAGGACGTCGAGGCCCGGCACGTCTGCGGCCAGCCGCGCAGCCCATGCGCGCATGTCGTCGTCCACCGGCGGCAGCATGGCGAACACGGCTTGGTTGGTCTGCGTCGCGTCGGGCATGGGCGTGCGCCTCGAGTCGATCCGCTATGCTTGCGCACTTTGCCGCAGCAATCGCCGCAAGGGAAGGGGAACCAAACCAGTGCTTGAACGCTTCAAAGTGCCAGCAGACATCGCCGTGCGCGTGCCGCCGGACACCATGCGCGGCGTCGTGGAGTCCATCTTCGAGACGCTCGGCATGTCGGCTGCCGACGCCGCCAAGTGCGCCGACGTGCTGATCTACGCGGACGTGCGCGGCATCGACTCGCATGGCGTCAGCAACATGATGCGCCCCTACGTCGCCGGCCTGAAGGGCGGCTACATCAATCCCCGACCGGTGATGAAGCGCACCAGCGACCTGCCCGCGGCGGTGTCTGTGGACGGCGACAAGGGCCTTGGCCTCGGCCAGGGCAAGGAGCTGATGGAACTCGCCTGCGAACGGGCGAAGACCAACGGCGTTGCGGTAGTGACGGCCTACAACAGCGGCCACTACGGCCCCTCGGCCTACTTCGCGCACCTTGCCCTCGCGCACGACATGATCGGCGTCTCCATGACCGCCGGCGGCCTGCAAGTGGCGCCGACGCAAGGGGCGGAGCCGCTCCTAGGCCTGAATCCCATCGGCATCGCCGCGCCCTCGGACAAGGAGCCGCCGTACATCTTCGACGCATCGATGAGTTCCGTCGCCGGCAACAAGATCCAGCTCCTGCGCCGCGTCGGCGGCCAGGTGCTGCCCGGCTGGATCGCCGAAGCCGACGGCGCGCCGATCATGGACGAGGCGAGCGTCCCGGAGCGTTTCCTCATGCTGCCCTTGGGCGGCACCCGGGAGATCGGCTCGCACAAGGGCTTCGGCCTGTCCATGATGGTGGAGGTGCTATGCGGCGCCCTCACCGGCACCGGCGCCGGCCCGCATCGGAGGCAAGGCACGGCGCACTACTTCATGGCCTACAACGTCGCCGCCTTCACCGACATCGGCACTTTCAAGAGCGACATGGACGCCTACCTGCGCTCGATCCTGGACTGCAAGCCCGCGCCCGGCGAGGAGCGCGTGGTCTATCCCGGCATCCCGGAGCACGAGGCGGAACTGGACCGCGCGGCGAACGGCATCCCGTACCACCCGGAAGTGATCGAGTGGTTCAACGGCGTGATGGGGGAACTCGGAATCGAATCGCCGCTCGCCGGGTGAGTACTCACGCCAAGAGCCCAGCGACGGTGGATCGCGGTCTGCGCACGGCATTCGAGGACATGAGAGTCGGACCGCGCCATCATGCTCCACGGACGCGACGAGCGGCTCCCGAAGGGTGGCAGCAGCCGATGAGCCAGCGAGTCTGGCTTCGACTGCAGGCGTGTTCCCGCGGCAGAGGAACTGGCGGACTCTGGGCAGCTACTCGGTGCCAGTCCGGAGCTCGCACGTCGTCGACTCCCGAGCTGATGACCCTAGGTCGGCTCTACGTCGAAGCGACGAAGTTCTTGACCCAGATACGACCATTCTGGTTGCGCATGATCTTGACTGCTTGGGACTGCTCGAAGGCGATCGTCAGCAGGTGGTAGACGCTTAGTACGTCGTCTTGGAACTCCTGGTCCGCTTCCAAGCGCTCTATCTTCAGGCCGACGTGCTCGCATTCGTCCACTCCGATCCGCCTGCCGTGGTTCAGATGCACATCTTCCGAGTTGAAGTACTCAGCAACCTTGGCAGCGCCTTTTTTGTTGGGCCGCGCCTCACCTCGTTCCGCGAACATGTACCAGGTGAGCCACTGCTCCGCTATCTGCTGGCCTAGCGCAAGTGCCTTCTGCGCCTGCTCAAGAAGTGATGGCCCCATGGCCTGGAGGATGGGGGCCCAGAGGACCGCGGTGGTCGGATCAGCCGAAATCTCTTCTTTCGCCACCTTAAACTGTCCGATGATGCTCGATGCGGAGACCAAACCAGTGGCCAACGGCAGCTGTGCATCAATCGGCCCTAGTTGGCTTTGTCGCCCCATCAAAATCAGGTCGCAACCGAGCGCGATCATGGCGCCGCCAGACATCGCATAGGCGGGGACTATGGACTCGACGTATGCGAACTTACTCCTCATGTAGTCGACAATTGTCTCCACAGCGGCGATCTCGCCACCCGGCGTATGGACGATGAGGGTCAGACCCTTGTCGAAGTCCAGCCCGTGAAACGAGCACATGAAGCCGTTGATGTCCTCGCGACTGATGGACGTGAGCAGCGGTGGAACCATCGGCTTCTGAAGAAACGCGGATGAATAGACGACGACATTCGTACCACGGCGCTTTCCGATACGGACCAGAAGCTCATTCAGTGATGTGTCGAGCCACGCACTCTTCGCGTCTTGGTCGGCTTTGGCGTTTAGCTCGTCGACCAACTCAGACCAGCTCGGCATCGCTACTCCTGATGGCGATTCCGGTCGGGACATCCCAATTCCGGGGCATGTCCAGCGGGTGCTCTTCCTTGCGCAGTAGCGCCAAGAGGCCAAGCTGATTGGCGTCGAGGTACTCCCCATACAGCTTCTTGGCGGCAGCGGCCACCTCCTCCCACACTTGCTCGTCAGATAGTCGTCGTTCCCGCATCGGTCCTCTCCGTCAGCTCCTCGCGCGGCGACCATACCACATCCGCGTATTGGGTGGTGAAGTACTGTAGTACTGCATTGTCCAAGGCGACGTGAGGTGAAGGGAAATGTCGATTCCGGCCGTGGGTCTAGCTAGCGCAGTGCGCAACGGGCCGTTGGCACCGCATGGATCCAGCTTCTACGCCGCGTCGGCGGCTAAGTGCTACCCGGCTGGATCGCCGAAGCGGATGGCGCGCCGATCATGGACGAGCCCACGTCCCGGAGCGCTTCCTCATGCCCCTTTTTGGCGGCACCCGGGAGATCGGCTCGCACGAGGGCATCGGCCTCTGCTCTCCATGATGGTGGAGGTGCTCTGCGGCGTGCTCACCGGCACCGGTGCCGGCCCGCATCGCCGGCAAGGCACAGCGCACTGCTTCATGGCCAGGGCTGCCGGCTGCGCGGCGCATCGGTGACGGTGTGCAAGGGCTTCGACGGCCCGATCACGGTGCTGCGCGACGGCCGCGAGCTGGCGGTGAGGCTGCTCGGCGGGGGCGAGGAGCCGCTGCCGGTGGAGGACGGCAAGAGCGTGCGGCACCGCGTGGACCGGGCGAAGGCGGAGCAGCTGTTGCGGCCCGCGTGGAAGCCCGCGTCCGACCACTCCTGGCGGCGCGGGTTCAAACCGTAGGCATCCGCCGCCCGCTGAAGCGGAAGACGGGAACGGGCGTCGTCGGACGGCCCGACGCCGCTGGCTGTCGAGGCCCGAGGCGGCAGGTCTGCCGCCTCGGGCCAGTTCCAGCGTGGGTGCCGGGCGTTGCGCGTCAAGGGGTTCGCTTCGCCGGGCTGGCGCCCGCCCTTGACCCGCAACGCCCGGCACACGAATGCCATCGCCCCGAATCGGCGCCCGCGGACCACCTGCCCATCGGAAAGGGGACATCTCTGAGTTGCTTTGACACCGTGGTCGCGCGAGCTTGACAGTGAGGCGCCCGATCACGAGCATGTCCGCTTTCGCACGGAGCACGATCAATGCCGGGCATCACAGAGGCGGCGGTAGGCATAGACTTCGGCACCTCGAACTGCTCGGTCGGCATTTGGGCCGATGACAGCCCGGTACTTCTGCCGTTGGACGGAACGAGCTTCCGACTGCCGTCCGTTCTGTTCTTTGCGCGAGAACCTGCCGTGGCACGCATCTCGGAAGATGAGCTGCAGAAGCGCGTCCGCACTGCATTGGCCGAGCAGGCTAGGGCACGAACTGGCGTAGCATCGGAGCTACGGCATGCCGAAGAACGGCTGCAGCGCGCCTCCTCGGCATTGCACGAGTACGAGAGCCGGCCCGTTCACCGCATTCGCCGCCAACACCAGCGGCAGATCAGTCGTCAGAGGTCCTTAGTCGAAGCGCGGGAAAGCGAATGCAGTCTGCTGCGGAGACGAATCTCTCAGTTGTCCAAGTCAGCGGGTGAGATCCAAGCCGAGCACCGTGACATCCTTAGGCGGGAAGCATCTCAGGCGAGCCTAGAGGCCAGCGCCAAGTTAGGTCTCCATCAGGGAATGCGCAACGTAACCGAGATCCTTTTCGGTAGTGACGCTATCAATCAATACCTCGACGGAGCGGTCGGCGATTTCGTCGTCTCCCCGAAGGGCTTTCTCGGCGCCGAGCTCTCGCCACGCTACCAAGGCAACTTCAAGGAAGTGGTCTCGCGTACGTTAGCGTACTTGCGGGATGCCGTCGGAACTCGACTCTCGGCCGATGGACTCTCGGTCATTGGGAGACCGGTTCATTTTCCAGGCACGGAGAGTAGCAACGGAGACGCGCGGGCAGAGCGGACCCTTCTGGATGCGGCGAACGCCGCGGGCTTTCCAAATGTGGAGTTCCTGTTTGAGCCTATCGCAGCAGCGCTCGACTACGAGAGGACGTTGCAGGAGGACAAGACCGCGCTAGTGCTGGACGTTGGCGGCGGCACCACGGACTGTTCGATGATTGTGGTCGGACCATCCTACCGTGCTCGCGACGACAGGACCTCGAGCGTACTTGGCTCGAAGGGGGTCCGCGTCGGTGGGAAGGATCTGGACTTCACACTGGCTAGTGCTGCAGTGTCTCCATTGTTGGGCTATGGCACACACCTGTCTGATGGCCGTCCCTTTCCCCGTCACTACTTCCAAGATGCACTCTCGATGAGCATTCCCGAGCGCACGAAGTTCCACTCGCAGCAGACGACCGCTGAGCTTGACGAGTTGGCCCGCCTAGCTCGCCGAAAGAAGGAGGTCAGACGCTTGCTCAGGGTCCAGCGCGAACGGCTCGGCGACTACATTCTCTGGCAGACAGAGCAAACGAAGGTCAAGCTGTCACGGTCGAAGCGATCGAGTCTGAGACTTGATCGTGTGGAACGTCAACTGGACGTCTCGGTCGGGCGGGAGGATTACGCCAAGTTCGCTGCGCGCATCCACGGCAGGCTCGTAGGGGTTGTCGAGGAAGTCCTCAAGCAGGCGGGTACGCGGCCGGACGTCGTCTATCTGACGGGTGGAATGGCGCAGTCTCCGTCGCTGAGGGGCGCCTTGCAGGACCACCTTGGAGGCTCGGAGTTGGTTGAAGGCGATTATTTCGGAAATGTCGTCTCGGGTCTGACGACTTGGGCGCACCGCCGTCTGCAGGCAGTTCGACGCTAGTCGCGTGTGGTGGTGGTTCGACTCACCTTGAGCATGGCGTCGCGCCCTTCGGGCCTGCTGGTGCCGCGCCATGGAGGGCGACATCGGCACTCCGACATTGGTATCTAAGTCGACTCCTCCCGCGGGGGGACCGGTACCGCGCTCGGATCCTCCGCCAGCGACTTGATCACGCCGAACGTCATGGCCAGCATGACGACGCTTACCGGCAGCGCCGCGGCGATGGACGCGGCCTGCAGGGCCTGCAACCCCCCCGCCAGCAGCAGCACCGCGGCGACCACGCCTTCCACCGTGCCCCAGACGATGCGGAAGCGTTGCGGGGGTTCGTCGCCCATGCTCAGCATGGTGGCGATGACCAGCGTGCCGGAATCCGACGAGGTGATGAACCAGGTGGCCAAGAGGAAAGTTGCGAGGGCGGACATCGTCCAGACCAGCCAGCGCGCGTCCGTCATCCGCTCGATGGTGCCGTAGAGCACGGCCTCGAGCTGCCAATCCCGGGCCAGTGCCATGAGACCGGCGGTGCCGGGGCCACCGTCCGCGTAGAGTTCCATGTAGAGCGCATTGCCGCCGAAGATGCAGATCCACCCGAGCCCTACCGCCGTCGGCACGAACATCGCGCCGATGATGAACTCGCGGATGCGCCGCCCGCGCGAGATGCGGGCGATGAAGAGGCCCACGAACGGCGCCCAGGCGATCCACCAGCCCCAGTAGAAGATCGTCCAGTTGCCCTGCCAGGCCGCGCCCTCGCCTTCCGCCGCGGTCCAGAAGCCCATCGGCACGACGTTCCACAGATACGCGCCGACGGTAGTGACGAAGAAGCCCATCAGCCACTCGAACGGACCGAAGAACAGGAAGAAGCCGAGCAGCACCACGCTGATGTAGATGTTCCACTCCGAGATGATACGGATGCCGCGTCCGACGCCGGACACCGCGGACAACGTCGCGACGATGGAGATGACGACGATCAGCGCGATCTGCGTGACAATCCCGGGATCCAGCCCGAACAGCACTTCGAGTCCCGCCGCCATCTGCTTCACGCCGAGACCGAGCGAGGTGGCGACGCCGAACACCGTGCCGAACACGGCGAGCAAGTCGACCGCATGGCCTACCGGCCCGTAGATGCGCTCGCCGATCACCGGATAGAGGGCGGAGCGCAGCGTGAACGGCAGCTTCTTGCGGAAGCCGAAGTAGGCGAGGCACAGCCCGACCATTACGTACACGGCCCACGCATGAAGGCCCCAGTGGAAGTAGGTGACCTGCAGGGCATGAACTGCGCGGCGCTCGTTCAGTTCCACGGCGCCGGCGTGATCCGCGTGGGGATTGTTCGGATAGCCCTGGGCGCCGGCATTGTCGAAATACACCATCGGCTCGGCGATGGAGAAGAACAACAGGCCAATGCCGACGCCGGCCGAGAACAGCATGGCGAGCCAGGAGAAGGTGCTGAACTCCGGCCGCGAATCGTCATCGCCGAGGCGCACCTTGCCGTGGCGGCTGAACATCAGGTAGATGCAGGCGAAGAACATCGCGCACACGGCGAGGATGTAGTACCAGGAGAGCGTCGCCTCGATCCAGCGCCTCACGCCCGAGTAGACCGCCCCCGCGCCTTCCACGTTGAGCACGGTGAACACTACGAAGGCCAGCACCATGCCCTTCGACGCCAGCGCCATGCCGGGGTGCAGGCCGCGCCACAGGCCCGTCGTGGCCACCTTCATGCGCTTGCGCGGGCTCGGACTCACGGCCAGCGTAGATTCAGGTTGAGTTCGGCGCTCGCGCCGTTGAACCATTCCACCACTTCGCGGTGGTATGGGATGCCGTCGGCGCGGCGGCGTTCGGCTTCCTCGTGCTCGATGAGGCCAGCGTAGTAGACGCGCTCCTCGCCCGGCGCGGGCTCCATGTCGGCGAGCTTCTTCAGCAGCGCATCCATATCGTCCTTGAAGCGGGCGAGGTCCGTGAAGGCGTCGATGCGGAACGCCATGACGAACTGCGACGTGCTGACGCCGCCGGCGAGGAATCCGGGGCCGTTGCCGGACAGCATCCCGGACATGATGTCCGCCACCGCCGCGAAGCCGAAGCCCTTGTGGCTGCCGTTCTCCCGGGTGCCGCCGAACGGCAGCATGTGGAACTTGCCGTAGTCCGGGGTGTCCACCGGTTCCATGATCGGCGCCCCGTCCAAGTCGCAGATCCAGCCCGGTTCCAGTTTCGAGCCGATCCGCCGCGCCAAGCCGAGCTTGTTGGCCGCCACCTGCGTGGTTGCGACATCGAAGACGAACGGCGGCATCTCGCCGGCGGGCGCCGCCCAGGCGATGGGATGCGTGCCGAACACCGGCTCGGAACCGAATGTCGGCACCATGATCCCGCCGCCCGCGGAGACCATGCAGACGCCGATCATGTCCCGCTCGATCGCCATGAGTGGGTAGTAGGCGAGCATCCCCACATGGCCGCAGTTCTGCACGCCCACCGCGCCCATGCCGTACTCCGCGGCCTTCTCCATGGCGATCTGCATGGCCTTCGGGCCGACTTGCAGGCCGATGCCGCGATCCGCATCGAGCGTCGCGCTGACCGCGGATTCGCGCACGGTCTTGACGTTCGGCATCGGGTTCAGGCGACCGTCGGCGTACATCTCGAGGTAGCGGCGCACCATGTTCGAGATGCCGTGCGACTCGCAGCCGCGCAGGTCGCTGGTGATGAGCACGTCGGCGCACAGTTCGGCGTCGCCGGCGGGCATCCCCATGGCCTCGAACAGCGCCTGGGTTCCGTGGCGCGCCGCTTCTTCCGAGACCAGCACTTGGTCGGCCTCGGGTACGAGAAAGTGCCTCAGCATACGGACATGCGCCCGGCGAACTGGCCCATCCGAATCTCCCCTTGCCCCGTTGCCGCCCGAAACTAGCGTACTTGGCATGGCGCTGTCACCCGCATTGAGCGACGCCGCCTTGACTCTCGGCGACACGCCCCGAATAGTGCGCCAATCGGCGACATGCGTAGGTGGGCGGCATGCTCGAACGTCTCACTGTCAGGACCTTCAAGTCCTTGGCGGATGTGGAAGTGGACCTCGGCTTGGTCAACGTCTTCATTGGTGCCAACGGCAGCGGCAAGAGCAATCTGCTCGAGGCCGTGGGGGTGCTTTCGGCCGCCGCGGACGGCAAGGTGGACGATCAAGCCCTGTTGGCTCGCGGCGTCCGCCCGGGCGTTCCCGCGCTGTATAAGTCGGCCTTCCCAAGCCCGGCGCGGGGCAGGATTCCGCCGCACCTTTTCTTCGGTGGTGAAGGAAGCGGGGCGGTCTATGAGGTTACGCTCCACAACCCGCTCCGAAGCCCGGCCCCGGCATGGCGGTTTAAGTCTGAGCGGTGGGACCAGGGGTGGGACCATCTTGCCGGCCGTGCTCCGCGGACGGGCGGCGAACTCAATGCCGAGCGCGGCCTTGCCGCGCTGAGGGCAGTAGAGCTGCGCCAAGGCCCAGGTCTCGATTTCCTGCGCTTGCTTCAAGGCTACTTGATCTTCTCGCCGACAACGGCTGTGCTGCGCGGGATCGCCCCGGAGACCCAGCCCACGCAACCAGTGGGGCTGTCCGGTGGCCGTCTTCCGAGAGCGGTCTCGGAGCTTCTGAAGGAACGCCGGCGGAACCGCCACAGCAAGCGCATATGCACGGACGCGCTAGGCTTGCTCAGCTGGGCCAAGTCGTTCGGCGCCGGACCGTCGAGCCGCATGGCCTTGTCGCCGGCCGCCGCCACATCGGACTGGGCGATCAGGTTCCGCGATAGATACATGCGCGAAGACCGGAGCTTGGTGTCCGGCTACGACGCAGCCGAGGGGGCACTGTACGTCTTGTTCCTCGCCGTGCTGGCGGGCCACGAGGCGAGCCCGGACCTGTGCGCGGTGGACAACGCCGACCACGGCTTGAACCCGAGACTGGCGCGAGCGCTGATGGGGAAGCTCTGCGCGTGGTACCTCGAAGCCGACAGCGAGCGGCAGATACTGCTCACCACCCACAGCCCCCTCGTGCTCGACGGCCTGCCGCTTCAGGACGACCGAGTACGCCTGTTCGCCGTGGCCCGCACGAACAAGGGCCGCACGACGGTGCGTCGCGTGGAGGTAGACAAAGAGATGCGAAAGAGGGCCAAGAAGGGTTGGACGCTGTCTCGGCTTTGGACCATGGGTCACTTGGGGGGCATGCCCGATGTCTGAGCCCCTGCGCATTGCCGCTGCAGTCGAAGGCGAGACCGACATCATCGCCATCGAGGCGATCATCGACAGTGTGCTGGCAGACACCGAGTACGAGTTCCAGACGCTGCAGCCTGAGACATCCGCCGCGTTCCCTACCCGCGCCGGTTGGGCTGGCGTCTACAAGTGGTGTCGGCAAGCGACCGAGGAAGGAGGCGGCGCAGTCACTGGGTCCTCTGTGCTCACCCATCACGACTTGCTGCTGGTCCACGTCGATGCCGACGTTGCCGGTGAGAGCTACGCACGGGCGAACATCCATGACGCACCGCGCAACGATCTCCCCTGCGAACAGCCATGTCCGCCGGCTGAAGACACCACCCGCGCACTGCACGGGGTGATGCTGGGCTGGCTAGGCGAAGCCCAGTGTCCCGCAGAGGTGGTGCTTTGCACACCGTCAAAGAACATTGAAGCTTGGCTCGTCGCCGCCATATGGCCAGACAACCCGCAGGTTCTTCGCTCCGACTGGGAGTGCCGGGCCGACCCGGCAGCTCAGCTTGGTCAGCTTCCCAAGCGTCGGCGAGTACACAAGAGGGCTGCGGACTACCTGCGTCTGCGCGCGGCGATCACCGCAGGATGGCCGAGCGTCGCAGCCAATCTCTCCGAAGCGGGCAGATTTCACAAGCAACTCTCTGCTGCTGCCCGCTGACCTCAGGGAGCAGCGACTGGGCGCCCGGACTCTCACGGAGATGGGCCTGAGCGCTATCCATGGATCGGGAGGAGTGGTCGTGCCGAGCGATGCTGGCGCACTACGGCGAAACTGCGCTCGCTGCGGGAGCTGTTCGGCGGGGTGCCGGACGCACGGACCGCGGGCGGTGCCGCAAGCACGCGCTGGCGACATGGTCTCGATTGCTCTTGGAGACGGCCCGCCGCCGCGTTTTCGACCGCAAGTGCGGAAACGCTCTATGGCTTCTTGCGCACGACGTTCGGGTCCGCGCCGCCGGCCAGCAGCGCGTCGACGGCTGGCGCATTGCCCGCCTCGGCGGCCTCGATCAAGGGCACGAGACTGCCGCCGCCGCGTCCATTGGGATCCGATCCGGCGCGAAGCAGCGCTGCCACGGTTTCGCGACCGGCGCGACGAGCGGCAAAGATGAGCGGCGTTTCGCCCTGGTGGGTGGCGTGCTCCAAGGGAGCGCCTAGTTCGATGAGGCGCGACACCGCCCTCGGCATGTCGTACGCGGCCGCCATGTGCAGCGGCTCGAGCGCTTGCTCGTAATGGTCCGTCGGATAAACCGTGCCATCGTTGATGCGTTCGAGCGCCGCGTCTTCGTCTTCCGAATCCCACTGGAAGTCGCGCATCCCCTCCCCTAGGCCGCTGGCGAACAGGGCGAGCTTGTTTCGCCACGCATCGGCCCGGCGCTGTTCTTCGAGGGAATCAGGCTGCCGCTCGGGCGGCAGCGTTTCGACAGCATCCGATTCCCATCCGGCCGGAATGGCGCGGTCCGATACGTGGGCACCCGCCCGAAGGAGGCGTTCGACCGCTTCGAGCGACCGGACGCCGACAGCGGCCCGCAAGGCGGTATCGGGCCGGAGGCGCTGCGAGTCAGAACCTTCGCTGACGAGAACCTTGGCCAAAGCGCGGACGTCCCCGCGGGCTGGACCCTTTGGAGGTTTCGGGTACGTTGCGACCACGGCGCCGCGCAGCGCGTCGCGGATTTCGGGCGTGGCGGACCTGTCGAGGGCGGTGCATTCGCCACCGTCCGTGGCGAACAGATAGGCGCCGGCGTCGATAAGGAGCCTTACGCACTCGAGCGACCCGGACCGAGCGGCGGCGACGATGGGCGGAGCGCCGCCGTGGCGAGTTGGCGGATGGTTTCGCGCACCGTCGGGTTGGGCGTCTAGCAACTGGCGGACGATGTCGGCGTGGCCACAGCTGGCCGCGATCTGCAAGGGCGTGCTGTTGGCTGCGCTGGTGTCACCGCTGATGCATGTGTTGGAAACGAGCAAAGGTGTCCCTCCGGCCTCTAGCAGGGCGGCCGCCATTTCTGCATTACCCGCCTCGGCCGCCATGTGCAGCGCAGCGCCGTGGCGGAAGTGCATGACATCCACGGCGTCCGGTGTCCGCTTGAGGAGCTTCGCAACGGACGCTAGGTTTCCGGACTTCGCTGCCGCATGGAGCGGCGTCTCGACCAGAGACAGGCCCCCATGCATCGTCGGCGCACCGGCTTCGATCAGCATGGCGCGGATTCGCGCGGCCTCGTCGGGCCGCTTGGCGTCGAGCTTGTCGTGGACCTTGGCCAGCGCGGTTCTGTTCAGCCGATCCGCGATCGCCGCGTCGGCGCCTGCCGCAAGCAGGGCTTCGACCACCTTCGGATGGCCGCCTTGGACAGCTTCTTGCAGCGCGGTCCTTCCGTCGCGATCCGGGGCGTCGACATCGGCGTGCTCAAGCATTTCCATGACGCAATCGAGTTGGCCCTCGATCGCGGCGACATGGATGGGCGCACTGCCGTAGGTGTTCTGGCGTTGCGCGTCGGCGCCGCGCTCGATGAGGCGCGTGAGAACCGCGAGACGGCCGTTCTTCGCTGCTTCGTTGAGCGCCGTGGTCTCGGGATGCCTTGCGGGAGGGTCGAGCGGCGCTCCGGCATCGATAAGCGCGCCAACTTTGGCCAGATCGCCCTCGGCCGCCACTTCGGCAAGCTCCCGATGGGACGGCGGGGTGTCGAGCAGCTTCAGCATGCATGCGCCTTCGCCAACCACCCGGCGCAGGGAGCGCCATCGTCGGCTGCGTCGTGGGCGAGCGCATGCGGTGCCCGCTGGAGCAGAACGCACGCAAGCAGCAGGCGCATCCCAGGCCGGCTGCGTTCGCCGATCACTCGCATCGCACGTCTCCCGCCACGCTCAGTTCGCCAGCAAAATACCACGCTCTCAGCGGTCGTTCTCGCCGTGGGGAGGCGTCGGTACCGCGCGGAGCAACGTTGCGGTATCCCGCGCCGGTGCTGTGCTGGCTGCGCCTGCGCTCAAGGCGAGTCGCGCGGCGAAGCGCCTGGGCAAGGTCCACCACCTCGCCGCGCCCGCGCGACGCCGCCAGCGCGATTCAGGCAATCTTGGAGTCGCTATTAGAGATCTGTCCTACACCGCCGTCCGTCTTGGCCGTAGCGCCGACTTGCGAGAGCGATTATCCTTGCAATCTCGGTACTGCATTACGATATTGCAAGGATAACCACATGCCAGAGCCAATCTCCCGGCTTCGCGCGAAGCGCTTGGGCGAGTACCTGCGGATGTTCCCGGCCGTGGTCCTCATCGGCCCACGGCAGGTGGGCAAGACGACGCTGGCGCGGGCGTTCGGTGACATCGACGCGGCAGGGCACGGGCCGGCTGTCTATCTCGACCTCGAGCGGCCCGCGGACCTCGACATGCTCGACGAGGCGGGCGCCTATCTCGACAGCCTGCGCGGCCGCCTGGTGATTCTGGACGAGGTGCAGCGAATGCCGCGCCTGTTCGAGGTGCTGCGCGGCGTCATCGATCAGCGCATCCGGGAGGGCGAGCCGACGGGCCAATTCCTGCTGCTCGGCTCCGCGTCCGTGGATCTGCTGCAACAGGCCGGCGAGTCCTTGGCCGGCCGCATTGGCATTCTGGAACTCGGCCCGCTGGACATCCGCGAAACCGCCGCCGCCGAAGAGTCCAAGCTGTGGAGCCGCGGCGGGTTTCCACGCAGCCTGCTCGCCGCCAGCGACCATGCCAGTGCGCTGTGGCGCGACAACTTCATCACCACCTACCTGGAGCGCGACATCCCGCAGCTCGGGCCGCGCATCCCGGCGCAGACGCTGCGCCGCTTCTGGACCATGCTCGCGCACGGCCAGGGCAGCTTGTGGAACGCGGCCCCCATCGCCAAGAGCCTTGCCGTGGACGGCAAGACGGTGCTGCGCTACTTGGACCTCTTGGCCGACCTCCTGCTGGTGCGCCGGCTGCCGCCGTTCGAGGCCAACGTCCGCAAGCGGCTCGTCAAGGCGCCCAAGGTGTACGTGCGCGACAGCGGCATCGTCCACACGCTGCTCCGCTTGGATGATGCTGAAGCCGTGCTCGGCCACCCGATCGCCGGCGCGAGCTGGGAGGGCTTTGCCATCGAGACGCTGCTGCGCGCCGCGCCCGAGCGCGCGGATGCGAGCTTCTACCGCACCGCCACAGGTGTCGAGGTCGACCTCGTCCTGGAACTCCCCGGCAACCAGCGCTGGGCAATCGAAATCAAGCGCGGCCTCGCGACCGTGGATCGCGGCCTGCGCACGGCATTCGAGGACGTGAAGCCGGATCGCGCCATCATCCTGCACGGTCGCGACGGGCGCTTCCCGAAGGGCGGCGGCATCGAGGCGATGAGTCTGCGCATGGTCGCCGAGGAACTCGCGGCATTGGGGTAGGAAGTCCGAGCGCATGGGCTAAGATGCCCGCTTTCCGCCGCCACGGTCGCCATGCCAACCAGCGAGTCCTCCACCGTCACCAAATCCGTCGTCTGCCATAGCTGCGACTGCTTCTGCCCCCTCGCCGCGAGAGTCGACACCGCCACCGGGCGGGTCACCAAGGTCACCACCCGGGACCATCCGTTCTTCAAGGACGTGATCTGCATGAAGGGCGCCTACGCGCCGAAATCCTTCGCGCATCCGGATCGTCTAATGCGGCCGCTCAAGCGGGTCGGCGAGCGCGGCGAAGGGATGTGGCAGACGGTGTCCTGGGAGGACGCGCTCGATGACATCGCGGCACGCCTTCGCAAGATCATCGACCGGCACGGCCCGGAGGCGCTCGCCGTCGCCGGCAGCAACGCCAACATCGGCCTCGACAACGGCTTGACGCGGCGCTTCATGAACCTCGTCGGCACGCCGAACTTCATCAGCGGCATCGCCTACTGCATGGGCAATACCGCGGCGGTCAGCCGCATGGTGTACGGCTGGTATCCGCGCGGCGATCTGCTCAACACCCAGTGCATCGTGCTCTTCGGGCACGACCCGCGGCGGCATAGCTGGACCATCGAATACAAGACCATCCGCACCGCGCAGTCGCTCGGCGCCAAGCTCATCGTGCTGGACCCGCGCAAGAGCGAGAACGCCGAAGCCGCGGACATTTGGCTGCCGCTGCGCCCCGGCACCGACGCCGCCATGACGTTCGGCTGGCTGAACGTCATCATCGAGCACAAGCTCTACGACGAGGACTTCGTGCGCGATTGGACCGTCGGCTTTGACGCCTTTGCGGAGCGCGTGCGCGAATACCCGCTGGACCGCGTTGCCGACATCACCGGCGTCGACGCCGAGCTCATCGAGCAGGCGGCCCGCATGTACGCGACCGCGCCGAGCGCCGCCATTCCCTGGTCGCCCATCACGGATCAGCAGATCTCCAGCACCTCCGCCATCCGCTTGCAGTGCATCCTGCGGGCGATCACCGGCAACCTGGACATCAAGGGCGGCGAGACCTTCAGCGGCTTCAACCCCGGCATACGCTCGGATACCGAAGTGGAGATGCACCACCGGCTGCCCGCGGCGCAGCAGGCCAAGCAGCTCGGCGCGGACGAGTTCCCGGTATTCACCTACCGCGGCATGGCGCCGCTTGGCGATGCCACGGAAGAGGTTTGGGGACATCGCTACGCCAATCTCGTCGGCGGCTGCTATATGGCCAATCCGGCGGCGGTGTTCAAGGCGATGACCAGCGGCCAGCCGTACCCGGTGAAGGCGTTCTTCGCGCTGGCGAACAATACGCTGATGTCGTTCGCAAACAGCGGCCGCGTCCACAAGGCGCTGATGAACCAAGAGCTGATCGTCGCCTACGAGCACATGCTGACCCCGACCGCCCAGCTCGCGGACTACGTCCTGCCGGGCGATGCGTGGCTGGAACGCCCCGGCATGATGGCCGGCATCAGCGATCAGGCGATGGACCCGCCCGGCGAATGCAAGAGCATCGTCTACTTCTGGTGCGAGCTGGCCCGGCGCATGGGCCTTGGCGAGCACTTCCCGTGGCAGAGCGCCGAGGAACTGCTGGATTTCCGTCTCGAACCGGCCGGCACGACCTGGCGCGAGGTAGTGGCCAAGGGTTCGCTGCCGAAGGCCGAGAATCCGGAACGCAAGTACCTGAAGACCGGCTTCGCGACCCCTTCCGGCAAGGTGGAACTGCATTCCTCGGTGCTCGACGGCTTCGGATTCGACCCGCTGCCGTACTACCGGGAACCCGTCCAGCCGGATGATCGCTTCCCGCTGATGATGTTCATCGGCCTGCCCGACGACGAGTACTACCGCACGGGCCATCGCCACATTCCGGAAATGCGCAAGCGGGCGCAGGATCCGAGCTTCTACGTCAGCGAAACGGACCGCCAAGCCGCGGGCATTGAGGAAGGCGACTGGGTGCGCGTGGCCACGGCGACCGGCGCCATGGCGGGCCGCGCCTTCATCCGCTCCGGGATGCCCGCCGGCCTCGTGCGCGTGCCGCATGGCTGGTGGAAGCCGGAATCCGTACGCGGCACCCCGCATCTGTCCGGCGCCTGGGCGTTCTCCGACGCGCAGATCACCCCGGACGACGATCCCGACTTCATCGATCGCGAGCAGGGCATCCCGCACATGAAGGGCGTGCCGTGTTCGCTCGCCAAACTGACCGCCGACGAGGTGCGCGAGCTCGAGAAGGTGTTCGGCCCGACGCAGCCGATGCCGAACGCGCTCGAAAAGCACGCGAAGAAGCGCCCGCCGAAGAGCGCCGACTTCATGCGCGACGTGGAGTTCGGCGAGGATGTGGAGTTCGAGGCCGTCGAACTGTCGCTGTACGGCCGCAGCTCGGCGTAGCGCTGGCGCGGCTGACGCGCCCTCAGCGCAGCGACGGATGCGCCCTGCCCCCGGGGGCGTCCCAAGGCTCGGCGCCGTTGTAGATCACCACCGGCTTGATCAGCGGCGGCGCGACCGGTGCGCCGAAGGCACCCCTGCGGACGACTTCCCGGTGCAGGGATGCGGCGTGGCGATCGAGAAGCCCCTGCAGGCCCGGCACCACCGTCGACGTGAATTTCAGCAGCAGCAACACGTGCGTGGCCTGCGTATGCGGGTCTACCGCGCGCAGCGGGATGCTCCACATGAGCTCCGCGTAGCGCGGGCCGTCGGGCACCCAGTCGTTGGGTATCAAGGTCATGTTGTCGAAGTCCAGCTCGTCGAGTTCGGTGCCGTCCTTGAGAATGAGACGCAACGCGTCCTCGACCATGGGGGCGAAGGTGAACAGCTGCACGAAGGCATCGGACATGGCGACTCCTCAAGCGATTGACGCAAGCCATGCTAGGCAGCTGCCGCAGCCGAAAAATAGGGCAGATGTCTTAATTTCTTGTAAGACATTCGCCCGACGTGATGTAGGAAATCTGCCATTGCGGCTTCGGGGCACTCAGGATGCGAAGGCGAACGCTGGTCCGAGCGACTCTTGAAGGATGCCGCGGGCGAGGCCAGACCCTCGACGCCCGGATCGGCGTCACTGGCTTGCGGCTGCAACGCAGCTACCACGGCGTAGGCCATGGGTGTACGCCATATCCGGCCGTCTTGCCTCTGGCCGGGCACCGTCGACCATCGGGGGAAGCATGGGCTTGACCTGTTCCCACCAGCCGCTTCCCTCGCCTCTGTCGCCATTGCCATCGGCTGCAAAGAGAGCCCCCGCAATGGCGGCCGCAACCCGGGCCAAGGCCGCACACGCAGACGGTCCGATTCGTCCAGTGCAGCTTTGTGTGGTCAGGCCTCCGTCAGGTCACTCCGAGACGTGGATTGGCAGTCCAAGGGTCTACGGTTGTGACACCGGTGTTGCGGAACTCACCGCGGTTGCGCGTCACGATAGCGAGTCCACGCGAAGCCGCAGTCGCGGCGAGGAAGGCATCGGGGACGTGGTCGTCGAGCGGCTCGCCGCGGCGGCGCTTCTCCTCCATGATACGGGCGCATGCACGAGCGTCCTGCAACGACCAGTCGACCACGCGATCTTCGAATAGCTCGTCGAGAAGATCGTGGAATCGGCTGGCGAGATCCTCACGGCGCCTCCCCGGCGAGAGACCGCCGATGCCGTTGAGGACCTCCCAAACTGTGACAGAGGAGAGGCCAATGCCCTCACCTTCAATGGAATCGAGGAAAGTGGCCACCCGGGGCTCCGGGCGCGGACGCATCATCTCGGAGATCACGTTCGTGTCGATCAGCCAAGCCAGCCGCGCGGTCATTCGACGTCCTCTTCGGCGAACACCAGCGACTTGTAGCCGCAGCGCGCCGGCGTCGGCAACTCCACGCCGTGCCGCTCCCCGAAGTGGTGAGCGAAGGCTTCGGACGGCTTGGGGCGCCGTGCGGTCTTGGCACGCTTCTCGTGAATCAGGCGGCGAACGAACTCCTCCATCGAGACACCGTCGTGCCGAGCCTCCCGCTTGAGCCAGGATTTGTCCGAGGGGTCGATGTCGCGGACGGTGAGACTTGTGCTCATGATGGGCTGCTCCTGTTCGGCGAGCGGCTGAGATGCCGGACCCACACGGCTATGAATTATGCCATCAGCCGGCCAAGAGCGATCTTACTGATCGATCAAGCTGGACAACCTACCGAGGCATTGGCGCGGAACCGAGCGCCGGGATGCGTTCGCCATCCGGTCTCGGGTGGTTCGCCCAGTGCCCGCTGCCATCCACTCCCCGGCATACCACCGAGTGCGCGTTCCAGCCATTGAACGCCCGTACGTCCGACGAGAGATAGCGCAGCGCCAATCCGCAGCGCCGCTCGTTCGACGTATTCGGCTCCGAGCCGTGCAGGATCCAATCGCTGTGCAGCGAAATCTGGCCGGCCTTGAGCGTGAGAGCGACGGGCGCGTCGCCGTGGCTGGCCGGGTCGCGCACCGTCTGGCCGAGGACGTTGTTCTCCGCCGCGGTCGAGTCGAAGAACGGCACCTGCGCGTTCAGGTGCGAGCGGGGTATGACCTGCATGGCACCGTTTGCGGTGGTCGAGTCGTCGATGGCGAGCCAGATCGACACCACCTTGCTTGGCGACAGCGGCCAGTACGACGCATCCTGGTGCCAGCTCACGCGCTTGCCGTCGCCCGGCAGCTTGCAGAAGAAATGGCTGTGGCGGCAGATCACTGTCTCGCCCAAGAGGTCGCTGGCGAAGGCGACGAGCTTGGGGTGCGTGACGATGTCCCAAACGCCGCGGCAGGTCTTGTGCCAGTTGGTGATCTCGTAGCTGTTCCAGCCGGCGGCCAGCGCACGGGGGAGCAGGTCGTCGAAGTAGGCGCGGATGCGGCCGATCTCCTCGGCGTCGAATACGTCGAGCGGGCACAGATAGCCTTGCGCGTTGTAGCGCTCGATGTCCTGGCGCGAGAGCACCTTCGGCGCATCCGCGCCGAGCGGGATGAACCGAAGGTCTCGGTCGAGGTCGGGATAAGCGTCCCGATGCGCCGCTGCGGTCAAGCCTCGAGCAGCCTCAGGACTTGAGCTCGGCCAGCTTGGCCAGCGCGTCCGCCGGGTCCGGCAGCGTCCGGGTGTGCATCTCGCTGTGCCGAACGACGCCGTCCGGGTCGATGATGAACAGCGTCCGCATGGCCATGCCCACGTCCTCGTTGAAGATGCCGAGCGATTGCGCCACCGCGCCGTGCGGCCAGAAGTCCGCCAGCAGCGGGTGGCGGATGCCGCCCATGGCGGTCGCCCAGGTGTTCAACGCGAAGGTGGTGTCGATGCTCAGGCCCAGCAGCTTGGCCCCGGCCTCGTCGAACTGCTTCAACGCACGGTTGAAGGTGGAGGTCTGGTTGCTTCAGCCGCCGGTGAACGCGAACGGGAAGGTGTGCAGCACGACCCAGCTGCCCTTCAGGCCGTCGAGGGAGATCGACTCGCCGTCATGGCTCCTGAGCGTGAACGCGGGTACGGAATCGCCTGCGCCTAGCATGGTTTGGGTGCCCCAACTGATGAAGTCGCCCGTAGCCTAGCAGATGGCAGGTGCCGTCGCCGCACCCACGCAGGCCTACAGCGACCACTGCACCGAACGGGGCGTTTGTGGTTGCGCTGGCGCCGTCAATCCTGGTTCGGCGCATTGCCCAACGGCTGACTGGCTGCGGCTGCTGCTTCTTCCCTCGCGGTCGCCGCCGTGCGGGCCCGTTGCCGCCTGTCTGCGCGATAGGCATCATCTGACAACTCGGCGAACGATGGGACAGTGGTGGGAAGATCTCAGTTGGCTCGCGTAGGCATGGTGGCCATAGGTGTGGCGTTCTGCGTCGCGCTCGGAGCGGACGTTCCCACGGCGCGGCACGAAGAGGACGTCGCGGGTGCTTGGCAAGGATGCCAGCCGGAGAACACCGCCATCGGCGGCAACTCTTCCGCGCTCGCGTACGCCAAGCTGATCGAACCGGAGCTGGGTGTTCCGCCGACGGTTGACTGCGGCGCCAACGTGGAGATGCCCGTCTACGTCAACGGCGCGAAGAACGTCGGCAATCCGGGGCTGCACCGGTGCGACAACCCGAGCCTGCAGATCGGCGACTGCATGTCGGGATCCAGCGTTCAGCGCTACGTCGGCCGGGATGCCGACGGCTCGACTCGTCACGATGTCGTGTGGGTGAGCTTCTGCCGGCACGATGGTCGCGGCGACGTGTTCGGGTTCGAAATCGGCGACTCGGTGCAGCTGATCGGCTACAACAAGGCGACCGGGGCCACAGCGTTCTTCGAGAGCGCGGACAACAGCGAATGGACCTATGCCGATCCCGAAACCAACCGCCTCATGGGGAAGCTGCCGGGCATCGACGATCCCGAGGGCTTCGACAGGGCGTATGTGCGAGCGAAGACCCAGTGCGTGGCCTGCCACCAGGCCGATCCCTTCGTTCACAATCCCTTCATCGACGGCGCGAAGCGCATCCACGCGCCCAATCAGACGGTCGTTCCTCGAATCGGCGGTCGAAAGAGCAGGAGCAACACGCCGTACTACGTGATCGGCGGCAGCGACTGGGACATGCGCACGATCCACATCGAGGACAACGCCTGCCTCGGTTGCCACCGCATCGGCATGAAGACGGTCGAGGAGTTCATGGGCGACCACTGGCATCCGGATCGTCACATGCCGCCGCACGAGCCCGGCAGCCTGACCGGCGATTTCCAGGAGCTGCTGTCATGCTGGACGAACGGTCCAGAGAACACGCCCGGCTGCGATTGGATCATCCCGCCTGCCGGGGACTGTCCAAGCCAAGTCGTGGGCGACGAATACCCCTACAAGAGCGGATTCAACCAACCCAACCACGAAGAGCTCGAGTGGACGGAGCGTCCCCCCTACCCACGGCCAGCGGGGCCTCCCCCGACGGGTAGCTAGCAGCGGCGCGATGGGGCAAGTGCGATGGACCCTGCTGATGTTGATCTTGGCGCTGCCTGGGTGGTCGCCCGATGCGCTCGGTGCCGAGGGCGCGGTAATCGCCGAGGAATGCGATCAATGCCATGGTCCGTCGGGTCGCAGCGATGACTCCCTCGTGCCGTCCATCGGCGGCTTTTCCGAGTACGCCATCATCGATCTTCTGGAGAGCTACCGTATCGGTTTCCGGCTCGCGAGACCTGTGACGCTGCCGGACGGAACTGAGACCGACATGGTCCAAATCAGCCGAGCGCTGTCGGACGCGGAGATCGAGGCGGTCGCCCTGCACTATTCCTCGGCGACATGGCGTCCGCACAAGCAACCGTTCGACGCGGCGCTCGCAAGCAAAGGCGCTGAGATTCACAGTGCCAAGTGCAGCAAGTGCCACTCCGACGGCGGCAGCGTCCCAGAGGACGACTTGGCCATCCTCGCCGGCCAGTGGCGCGAGTACCTGTCGATGGAGTTCGAGGACTTCGATCGCGGCACCCGGCGCATGGTGGACAAGATGAAGGCCAAGTACGAGACGCTCTCCGCCGCCGACAAGGCCGCGCTCGTCGAGTTCTACGCCAGCGCTGGAAATCGCTGAGTGGTACGGCCAGTGCCAACAGGCTCGGCTGTCACCGCCTGGCGCTCGCCGCCACCCCTCGCGCCGATTTGAGCCTCGCCAGCATGTGCTCCCACGACTTGACCCCACAGCGCTCGGCCCAGGCATCGTGGATCGCGCCGAGTTCGGCCACGAGCTGCGGATGTCGGCCCGCGAGATCCTCCGTCTCCGTGCGGTTGGCGACGATGTCGTAGAGTTCCCAGTCGCCCGGGTACTTGCACACCAGCTTCCAGCGGCCCCTTCGCACAGCCTTGTTGCCTTCGTGCTCCCAGATCAGGGCCTCCTTGTGGTTGGGTCGATCATGGAAGATCGGCACTAGGCTGGTGCCTTCGAGCGGCAGGATGTCGTTGCCGTTGAACCGGGTTGGATAGTCCGCACCAGCCACGTCGAGGCAGGTAGCCAAGATGTCCGTGAGCTGGCCCGGCCCGTGGCGCAAAGCGCCACCGTCGTCGATCACGGCGGGCCAGTGGGCGATCAGCGGCGTGGCTATGCCGCCTTCGTGAACCCAGTGCTTGTACTCCCGGAACGGCGTGTTCGACAAGTTCGCCCAAGGCACGCCGTAGCTCTGATAGGTGTCCTCGGAACCCGGCATGACCGTGGGATCGTTGCCCCGCATCACGGTTCTGCCATCGCGGGTTTGCGTCGTGCCAGCCATGTAGGTAGGCGGAAGCGGACTGACCTCCCGAGCGAACTCCTCGGCGCAGGCGCCGTTGTCGGCGAGAAAGAGGATCAGCGTGTTGTCGAACTGCTTGGTGTCGCAGAGCGCCGCAACGATGCGGCCGATGCCTTGGTCCATGCGGTCGATCTGCGCCGCATACACTTCCATGCGCCGCTGCTCCCATTCCTTGTGCGGCGCGTCTCGCCAAGGCGGCTGGCTCGGGTCCCGGTCCGTGATCGGCCACGTCGCATCGACGATGCCCATGGCGCGCATGCGTTGCAGTCGCTCTTCCCGCAGCCGGTCCCAGCCGGCGGCGAATCGGCCTCGGTACCGCTCGATGTCTTCGGGATGGGCATGCAGCGGCCAATGCGGCGCCGTGTAGGCGGTGTAGAGGAAGAAGGGTGCGTCGGTGCCGCGTTCGGCGTGTTGGCGGATGTAGCCAGCGGCCTCGTCGCTGATCGCGTCGGTGAGGAAGAAGCCTTCCGGCAGACCCGCCGCGTCGACCGGATCGTTGTTCCGGGTCAACGTTCGCGGCTGCCAGTAGTTGGATGCGCCGGTGAGAATCCCGAAGTAGTGGTCGAAGCCGCGCTGGCAGGGCCAGCTGTGCTGCGGGCCGTCCGGGGAGATGTCCCGGCTGACGTGCCACTTGCCGCTCATGTAGGTGGCGTACCCCGCCGCGCCCAGCGCTTCGGCGATGGTCACGCACTTCTCGTTGAGGCTGCCTCGATAGCCGTCCTCGTCGAGGTCCGCGGTCATCCAGCCGACGCCGACCTGGTGGGGGTGCAGGCCGGTGAGGAGCGACGCCCGGGTAGGGCAGCACCGGGCGGTGTTGTAGAACTGGGTGAAGCGGACGCCGTTGGCGGCGAGCCGATCGAGATTGGGTGTCTGGACTTCGCCGCCGTAGCAGCCGATGTCGGAGAAGCCCATGTCGTCGTTCATGACGAGCAGGATGTTGGGTCGGTTCATTGGCGCATCCTAGATTGCCGGCACGCCGAAAAGCGCGGCGTGGAAGTAGGTGAACAAGCCGGCGGCGACGAGGCCCAGGGCGATGGCCAGCCCATCCATGGCGAAGCGTGGCGCCTTCTCGGTCGATGGCTGCTTGCCACGCGCCGCGACGCTGACGAGGTCCACGACCGCGAAGCCCGCGAAACTGCCGAATAGCACGACCGAACGCAGCTCGCCGTTCGCGAGCAGGTGGGCGATGGCCCAAAGCAGCACGCCGAGCAGCATCGGATGCCGGAGCACAGCCCGAATATGGGTCGGCATGTTGGCCGCGGCGAGCAGCACCAGCGCCACGGGGACGGCGAAAACCGCCACTTGGCGCCCCCAGCCCGGCGGCGCGTACAGCGCTTCGGCCGGCGCCCGGGCGAAACCCCAGACCACGAGAACGAGACCTGCCAAAGCGACGAGGGAGAACAGGCCGCGGTAGGCTCCGGCACCGAGCCGGGCGATCAGCGCCGTGCGCAGGGCTGCGACGCTGGGAATCAGATGCACCAAGATGAACAACGCGAGGCCGGCGACCAGGAGATTCATGCGGCTTCCTCGCGACCTATGCGTCCACGTCGCGCGTCTACGTCAGCGCCGTAAGTCGCTGCGACGGCGTTTCCGTCGCAGTCACGGGTCGCGGTTTGGGCGCGGTTCCATCGATGGGACCGCTCCCGCCCGATGCGAGGAGGTCGTGCGAGTTCCGGCCCTTCACCCATCCGCAAGTGCCGCTCGAACGGTAGCCCAAGAGCTGCCGGGCCCGCGTCGACAGCCGGACGGCGTCCTCCGGCGGGAAGGCGAGGTACTGGTTCTCCTCCTGCGCGAGCCAGTTGACCACCAGCGACTGGAAGATCCCCGTGCGTCTAGCGTTGCTGCGGCAGGCACCGAGTCCGTGCAGCGTCCTGCAGAGCCAGAAGAGCACGGAGCCTTTGGGCATCACGGCCTGCGCCACCTCGCTCTCCTTGGCGAGGCGTTCGGCAGGCCACCGGTGGCTCCCCGGCACCAGCCGCGTCGCGCCGTTCTCCACCGTGAAGTCCGTACCCGCCCACATCATGTTGAGAATGAGGTCGCGCGAGTTCGGGCCATGCTCGACGTACGGCTCGTAGATGGCCATCTCCCGATGCAGCACCTGCACCGCGCCGCCGCTGCGCGCCTGGATGGACGCGGAAGCCCCGACGCGATAGTGGTGGCAGTACGGCCCTCGTTCGGTCGGGGACCCGATGCTGACGAACTGCGTGCAGCCGTCCTCCGAGGAGAGGATTTGCGCCTTCGGGCGCCGGACCGGCGCGGAAGAGGCGGCCATCGGCTTTTCCGGCAGCAGGATGCGGTCGGCGACCTCCAACACGCGTTCGTTGACGAGCAAGGTGTCGCACAATGCGGGATTGGCGCGCATGACAGCGCCGATGGAGCGATTGTCCGAACCGCCGATGAAGTCGTTGCCAACCTTGGTCTGGTCGTCGTAGGCCAGATCGGCGACCAGCGCCTCCATGGTTTCCGCGGCTACGAGGTTCGCAACTACCGCGGCACCGTCCCGGCGCAACGTCGCGACAATGGCGTCCGCAGTGTCGGTCGGGTCATGCGTGGTGATGGTCTTGGGGGCCAATTCGCAGCTCCTGCATCGTTGGTGCCGTGGCGAGTCCACGAACTATCCTACAACGGCTGGGACTGCCTCGCTGGTCGCCTCCGCAACGGGTGCGACAGACCTCGAACAGGATGCAACCCGGGTAGGCGAGCACGACGGTGTGTTTCCGGGACGGCATGGCCGTTCAATCGAGCGGCGCAAGATGTCCCGCAAGGGTGCCGATCTGCCCTTCCGTCGTCGGCAACAGAATGCCCGGCGGCAACCAATCGCGCTCGCTGCCCCATGCGAACAACGTCCGCAGGGAAGCGCAGGTGTCCGCACGTGCCAAGACATGCGGGATGTCCAGCTCCGCGACGATCAGCCCGCCGTGGCGCTTCGCGTCGAACCCAGCATAGTGCGTTCTCAGCCTGGCCTTCGGGTTCCGAATGGTCTCGACGTCCCCCGGCAAGTCCGCAAGCTCGGTACCGAGCACGCGGTTGACTGCCGCCGTGTCCGCGAAGTAGTACGCCTCCAGCATGTTGACCAGAAAATGGACCGCCGCCCGCGGGGCCAAGTCACCGAGCATGGTGTCGAACGCCCTTCGGTAGCGATCGAACACGCCCTGAACGTCCGCTGCGCGACCTGCTTCGAGGTCGTCGATGAGTAGAACGTAGCGGCCTGCCGACTTCGTCAGGAATCGTCGTGCCGGGATGCCGATGTCGCTCGCGTCCCGGTCTGGGATGGCCTTGCCGCTACCAACCATTCTCTCAATCCGCCTTGCGGATCGCGGGGAGCGCTGCCCGATGCGCCGGATCACCTTGAACGAGGAGTTGCCATGTGCAGCAAGAACGCGAAACAGTCCCGGCAGGCACTGCTCTTCCGTCTCGCCAGTGACGATCAGCCCGAACTGAAAGAACGTCCACTGAGCTGCCACGGCATCACGCGTCGTCGATGCTCTGCCGGCCGATGGCCTCTGACATGTACAACGACCCCGCCGCGTACTCGTCGAGAAGATCCTCCATTTCAGGCATCTCGGACAGGCGTGTGAACGTGGCCCGCCCTTCCTCAACTCGGGCCGCAAGCACATCGGCGGGATCGAACTGGCTGATGAGGACCGGCGAGTGCGTAGCGACGAGCACCTGCTTCCGCCACTGCGTCGCGGCGCGCTTGATGGCACGCGCCAATACGGCAATCGCCCACGGATGCAGGGAAATCTCTGGTTCGTCCAGCAGGAGAACCGCATCCCGATCTCCCTCGGAGAAGAGAGCGATCAGGAGCAGCAGCAACTGCAATACCCCGTCCGACGCACCCGACGCCAATATCGCTTCAGCCCGGCCATCCTCCAGAATGCTGGCGTAGACCGACGACGGACCAGTTTGCTCGATGACGACGCCCTTGAATGTCGGGAATGCCTCGGTCATATAGCCGATGATGGTGTCGTGACGTAAGTCGACATGACGCTTGTCTTGGATGTTCCGGAGCACCGACCACGCATTGTCGCCAAGGTCCCAAAGCCGAGTTTGGTGGCTGCTCTCCGATCCGTGCTTCTTGAGGTTGTAGAGGCGGAAGTAGCGCGAGTGGTATAGGCGGACGAAGCGCAGCAGGCCATCGAGTCGTCTCGATTCCGGTAGCGCGTCTCGGGGGTTGAAGTCCAGAAGGAGACCCAGACTGGTTTTCTCCGGCTCGCGCAAATCGATGGGTCGATTCTCCCGGCCGCGAGCGCGAACGTCAGACCGTAGCTGACCCCAGCGGAAGACAACTCAACCGAAATACGACCATCGGCGTCCGCGCCATCCCAGAGCATGCCGATTCCGTGGTCTCGATCCGACGCTGCTGCTTCGACGCCGCGGATGGCACAATCGCGAAAGAAGTAGACCGTGTCCAGAAGGGTCGACTTCCCTGCGCCGTTAGGGCCGAAGATCACATTGATGGGGCCCAGCTCGAGGTCCACATCGGCCAGTGCCCGGTAGTTTCGGACTCGGAGCCTGTCGAGACCCACGCCGCCGGCTTCTAAAGGCCTCGCGGCTCAGAGTGCCGCGAGCGCCTCCCTTTGTCGCCTAAGCCGCGCATCCCGGTCCGCGGCGAACCGCTCGACCCCCGCCTTGATCGACGCCTCGTCCAGATGCGCCTCGGCGATAACGTCCGGTTCCAGGCCGCCGGTCAGCCAGCGGTCGTGCCAGTCCGAGACCATCGAGTATTCGGTGGTCAGCGGGCCGACATCCCGCACCGGCCACATGCGGCGCGTGCCGGTGCTCACCACCATCATGTCGTGCTTGGCCGGGGGCGGCAGGACGCTGTCCCGGTACGCCGGCGGCTGGCGGTCGAAGAGCTCCTCGCTGATCGCGGCGACCACCTTCACGTTGATGCCCTGCGCCTCCAAGTCCGGCAATGCCCGCATCAGGTTCACCGTCGAACTCGACCCCTGCGTCACCACGTAGCCGTGGCGCGGCCGATCCGGGGCGAAGTCGCGCAGCACGTAGAAGCCCTTGGCGGCCGCCTTCAAGTCCGAATCCGCGAAGGACGAGCGATCCGCCACCGAGAAGTCCGGGCGCGCCACCTCGATTACGATGACGCCAACCAGCGGATCCCGTGCGGCGATCTCCGCTGCCGCGAAGTAGCCTGGCGCCACGTCGTTGTAGTCCCAGAAATTGAGCACGATGGCTTGGCCGCGCGGGAAGAGCTTCCACACCTGCGGCGCGAAGATGCCGAAGTGGGTGCGGGCGTCGGCCGCGGTCTCCGGCCCGGAATGGCCGGCCAGGATATTCAGCACCCCGACACGGAACGGGCTGTCCTGGTTCTGCTGGCTCCACACCCGCGCCGGCAGGTACATGAACGGCGTGAAGGCGCCGTAGCTGCCGGATAGCGCCCACACCCCGCTGTGGACGTTCGGATCCAGCGACGCGCTCTGGCCGACGAGGCCCACCGCGGTCGACGCGTTGCCGGCCTCCTGGATCGCCGCCTTGAGGCGCGTGCCGGCCTGGTTCGAGAGCGGATCGTAGTGGCCGGTGAGAGAGCCCTTCTCCACGTTGATGGAGCCGGAGAGATCCGCGGAGACGGTGATGAAGCGGTTGTCGGTGACGTGGTTCATCCACTTCACCACCTCCGAAATCGCCCTTCGGGTTCCCGCCACCTGGCCCGGCTCCTTGAAGAGCTCGATTCCGACTTCGGTGTCCTCGCCGTTCAAGCGCGCCGAGACGGTCTGCGGCTCGACGGGCAGCGCGGCCACGCGCAGGCGCTCGTCCTGGAACGGGTCCCGGGAGACATCGACGCGCAGCTTGGCATCGCCGCGCACCTGATCGCCGATCTGCACCAGCCGGTCGCTGAGCCAGGCGCCGAGGCCGTTCTGTTCCAGCACCGACATAACCACGTCGATGTTGGTTTTGAACTGCCTCATGCGCTCGCGTTCGTCGGCCACCGCGCCGTCGCGGATACCGTCGAACTTGACGCCGAAGCGCTGCTCGAAAGTCTCGGCCAACGCGACGAAGTACGGCACGTTCATCTTCATGTCGTACGGGTGGCTGTGGTAGCTCACCACCTGGTCGCCGAAGCCGGGGATCGAGCCGTTCGCCGCCGCCGGCCACCAGCCCTTCACCGTGCGCCCGACGACGATCATCGGCCGGCGATCGTTCGGGTCCCAGTCCTCCATGGTCTTCAGCGCGGCCAGCACCTGGTCGTAGTCGTTGCCGTCGTCGAGACTCAGCACGTTCCAGCCGTAGGACGCCCACTGGTCGGCGATCCGGTAGCCGTCGACGGACTCGGGCACGACGCCGCCGATCAGCGAATCGTCGATGCCGGCGTTGTTGAATGAGAGCATGATGCGCAGCCGCTTGCCGACGCGCTGCGCCACCGCCTGGGTCTTGAGTTCCTGCGAGTGCCCCGACGTCATGGCGAACTCGCCTTCGAGGGCCATGATCTTCGGCGACGGGCCCGCGCCCATGAAATCCCAGAACGCGGCTTTGCCGGCGGCGGTGGCGATGCCGATGCCGGACGGCCCGCCGTTCACGTCGTTGATGAGGTCCGTTGTCTCCGAGTGGCCGGCCAGCGACCGGATGCCGCGCAGCCGCGCCTGCTCGAAGAGCGGGTCGTTCGCAAGGCCATTGTCTTCGAGAAGGGTTTGAAGCGGCCCCGCGCCGCGGCGGAAGCCGAGCGCGTCGATGGGCAGCATGGCGATCTTCGGATCGACGTGGAAGCGCTGGTCGCCCGTGGCGGCATGGCGGCGGGCCATGGCCTCGCCCATGATCATCCACAGGGCGTAGAGCGTCGGTATGTTGTGGCCGCCGGCGAGCAGCAGCTTGTCGCCGAAGGGGTGCTTGGGGCGCCGGTAGTCGTAGCAGAGGCCGCCGTTCTCGGGGCCTGCCAAGTGCATCGCCACGTTGTAGGGGGTGTAGGCCAGAGGGCCGCCGAAGTGGCCGGTCTGCTGGTAGTTGCCGAGCAGGGTGAGCGTCATGGCGGTCATGAAGCCCACGTCTTCGAGGCGCTGGCGCTCGTAGGGCGGGACTGCCACTTCCGTGGCGATGGTTTCGCCGCGCGCGGGCGCGGTGCGAACGAGGACGGTTCCGTTGGCGTCCATTTAGGTGTAGCTCTCCCCAAGATCTCTGCGGTCTGCGGTGGCGCACGGCTGAAGCTGGCGTCGCTGCCGTGCGCTTCAAAGCGTAACCTAGGGAGGCCGCGGCTGTCACCCGTCGCGCAGACTGTCACCCGTCGCGCAGAAGGGTGCGTCGTCGGCGGCCCCGGGCTAGAGACCTTCTTCGCCTTGTCTTCGGGCCAAGCCGGCGGCCTTGAGTTCCTGCACGGCAGCCAGTTGCGGCCGACCACCGTACGCCGCGGCGTCGGCCCCCCAATACTCGTTGCAAGCGGCGACGAACGCTTGGCCCGATGCGGGCGAGGTGCGGTAGTCCCGCCACAGGCCGGCGTCGAGCAGCGGGCGCCGCTCGGTGCGCAGCACGTAAAGGAACCGATCCCGCGCCGTGGCGGCATTGACGCCGTAGGCGCGTTCGATGTCCACGCAGCCGGCATGGCAGCCGTCGTTGGTGCGCACGTTGTCCTGGGCGACGGCGCAGATCGAACGCTCCTCAAGCACCACGAGGTTGTCCTGCGACGGCTCGTCGAGGGCGTGGTACTCGTCGGAGATCAGGAGGTCCGTGAGGCGGTCGAACTTCGCCGACAGCGCCCTCGATCCTTGCTGGGCACTGGCCAGGCACTGCGCGTAGCAGGCGCCGATAGCGGCGCGGCCTTCGCTGGCCACGCCGAGATTCTGAGCGGCGGCGGGCGGGGCTGCGAGCAGCCAGAGGGTCGCGACAGCCGCAGCCGCGCGGCGAGCGGTGGACGGTTTCATGCTGGTCTCCTAGGAGGGTGCGGCGGCTTTGACCCGCCAGCGCCATGGTTCGTTCCTTGCACCGTTGAGGCGCCGCGTTGCAGCGCCCCTGCGCTTGACGGCCTACGTAAAGTGGAGCGATGGACTTCGTGCTGTTCAAACTGCTCTCGGCGGCGGCGATCCTCGGCGTCGCCATCATCGGCGGCGCCATCCCCTTGGTCGTCGCCCATCTCGATGCCAGTCGGCGCTTCTTCTCCCTCGGCAACGCCTTCGCGGGCGGGCTGTTCCTCGGTGTCGGCTTCGTGCATCTGCTGCCCGAAGGCATCGAGCGGCTGGCCGATGTGGTCGACTACCCGCTCGGTGCCTTGCTAGCGGCCCTCGGCCTCGTGCTGCTGCTCCTGATCGACCGGGTTCTGTTCGCGAACTACGCGTCGTCGTCCGCGCACGGCACGCGGCGCATCTATCCTTTCGTGCTGCTCGCGCTGCTGTCGATCCACTCGGTGATCGCTGGCGTCTCGCTCGGCCTCGAGGAGCACGCCATCGACCTGACGCTGATCGTGGTCGGCATCCTGGCGCACAAGGGCTCGGCGGCCTTCGCGCTGATGGTCAGCAGCCATACGGCGGGTCTCGGACGCCGCGCGCAGCGCAGGATGCTGGTCGCCTTCTCGCTGATGACGCCCGCCGGCGTGGTCGGCGGGATGCTGCTCGGCGGCGCCCTGCACGGCAGCGACGCGATCGCGGCTTTCGTGGTGGGCGGCTTCAATGCCGTAGCGGCGGGCACGTTCATCTACATCGCCATCGTCGACATCATCGGCGAAGAGATGGAGTCGTGCGACGATCAGACCGCGCAGTTCGTCAGAAGCGCCCTGGCCGGCCAGGACGACGTGCCCATGCCGATGGGGAATCGGGACGCGCTGCTGAAGTTCGCCCTGATCGTGGCGGGGATCGTGCTGATCGCGCTGCTCGGTGCGACGCACGGTCACGGCCATTGACGCCCCGACTCAGGCAGCGAGGCCCACCAATCGTCGGCCCAGCGGCGTCAGTTCGGCGGTCGGGCCGGGCTCCGGACTCTGCTGGCCCGGAACGCGCTGGCGCACGGCCCACTCGGGTGGTCGACGCTCGTTGAAGAGACGCACGCGGTCCGCCCGCGCCGCCTCGTCCGCCGCCGGATCCATGGTCACGTATTGCACCCAGCGCGGTTCCGCAGCGCGGTTCGGCATCGACGAGTGCGGCATTCGCCGATGCCAGATCACCATGGATCCCGCTGGCCCGCCAACCGCCAACGTGCGTTCCCGGCCGCTGTTCAGATCGGCGCGCGCGGCGGTGCGGCTGCGCCCGGCGAGCCAATCGTCCAGATTCGCGAACACCTCGGGCAGGCAGCAGAACGCGCCCTGCTCCGCTGCGGTGTCGCGCAGGTACACGAGGCCCTGGAAAGACCTGTCCGGCGTCGCGCGTGGGTCCGCGTCCCAGTGGAAGCCACTCATGCGCGGCTCTTCGCCGCCAGTCCCCGACGGCTTGAACGAGACCCGGTCCATGGAGACCCAGAGCGCATCCTGGCCGTGGAGTTCGGCGAACAGTTCGTGGATGCCCGGCCACTGGCGCAGGTTCCACAATGCGGGATGGTGGTGCAGCGGGACGATGCCGTGGCCGTGGCCGACGCGCCCGCGCCAAGAGTCGGGATCGTCGGCGTCGATGCCGAGAAAGCCTGCGGTCGCCTGCACCACGGCCTCGCAGAGGTCCACGGGCACGACGTTCTCCACCACCGCGAAGCCGTCCGCCAGCAGCCGGTCGCGATGTGCCGATGGCCAGGTCTCTTGGCCGCTATTCACTGCTCGCCGCCTTGCGCTGCCGCAACCATCAATGCACGATCGGCGAGGCGTCCGTCTGCAGCCAGAGTTGCGCTGCCTTCTCCAGAATGCGGTCCAGGAGCAGGCTCGCGTCGCCGACGGGGTCGCGGCGCATGCTGGCCATGGTGGATAGGTCGTTGATCGGACGCACGAGATCCGTGGCGTTCTGCGCATCGCAAAGACGCTGCCGGATGCGCTGGAAGATGGCCCGCTCCGTCGACCGTCCCGCCGCCGAGAGCTGGCGGATCAGCTCGCTCAGCAAGGGCTCGATCTCGTTGCGCGCAACCACCGGGTCCATCCATGCCTCCTGAGCCTGACTGGCCTGCTGCTGGCCATGTGCCGCGAACACCGCGCATTGTGCGCCTAGGGCGCTCCGCCGTAAAGGGTCCGTGCCGCGAAGGGCGCACGCCGCCGCGTAGAATGGGCGGACCTAGGGTAGGCGGAAGAAGCGCATGAAGGCCGTGCTGGTCGGTTGCGGGGGCATGGGCAATGTCTGGTGCCGGACGCTCAAGCCGCGCGACGACATCGACATCGTCGGCATCGTGGACATCTCCAGCGCCGCAGCGCAGGCGATGGCGGATCGGCACGATTTGGCCTTACCCCGGTTCGCGAGCCTCGACCAAGCCCTCGCCTCGCTCGATGTGGATGTCGTGCTGGACACGGCCTTGCCGGAGACCCGGCGCGAGGTGGCGGGCCTCGGGCTTCAGGCCGGCTGCCATGTGCTGTCCGAGAAGCCGTTCGCCACCAGCGCGGCCGATGCCGAGGCGCTGCTCGGCCTCGCGGCGGAGAGCGGCAAGACCCACGCGGTGATGCAGAACCGCCGCTATCTCGCCGGCACGCGGGGCATGCGGCAGCTGATCGCCGACGGCGTGATCGGCGAAGTGGGGCTGATCTGCTCGGACTTCTTCCTCGGCGCCCACTTCGGCGGCTTTCGCGACGAGATGGCCAACGTGCTGCTGCTCGACATGGCCATCCACACCTTCGACCAAGCGCGCTTCATGGTCGGTATGGACGCCGCAAACGCGTACTGCGACGAGTTCAACCTGCCGGGCTCGTGGTACCGCGGCAACGCTTCGGCGCTGGCGGTGTTCGAGATGCAGGCGCCGGGCCGGAGCAGCGCCGCGCGCTATTGCTACCGCGGCTCGTGGTCGGCCGAAGGCGCGGCCACGACGTGGGAGGCCGAATGGCGCGTCTGCGGCAGTCTCGGCACGGCGGTCTGGAACGGCGTCGACGCGCCCTATGCGGAGGTTGCCGAAGGCGGCGGCTTCATGCGCCAGTCGCGGCGGGTCGAGACCAGCATCGATTGGCGCGGCCCGGACGGCCACGCGGGCTGCTTGGACGAGATGGTCACGGCGCTGGCCGCCGGCGAGAAGCCCATGACGCATTCCGGCGACAACGCCAAGAGCCTCGGCATGGTGCTCGCGGCTGTGGAAAGCGCCGAGCGCGGCGAGAGGGTGCCGGTCCGGCTCTGAGTCAGACCGCGGCCGCTAGCGCCACATGTGGGTGCCGCCGCAGACGGCGATGGCTTGGCCGGTGACATAGGCGCTCGCCGGCGAGGCGAGGAATACGGCGATGCCCTTGAGGTCTTCGGACTCGCCGAGGCGGCGCAGCGGCGTATTGGTCTCGGCATTGCGCTTGGCCTCTTCGTTGTCCCACAGCGCTCGCGCGAAGTCCGTTTTGATGAGGCCGGGGCAGATGGCGTTGACGCGCACGCCGCCGGGACCGTACTCCAGGGCCAGGTTCCGCACCAGCGCGATGTCGGCCAGCTTGGAGATGCTGTAGGTGCCGAGGGTGAGCGAAGCGGTGAAGGCGCCGGTGCTGGAAGTGATCATCATCGAGCCGCCGCCGCTCGCCACCATGTCCGGGGCCACCATCTGGCAGAGCCAGTGGTTGGAGCGCACGTTGGAGTTCATGATCTTGTCAAAGGCCGAGTCCGGGATCTCGGACATCGGCCCGTAGAAGGGATTGATGCCGGCGTTGGCGACCAGAATGTCGATGGGGCCGAGGCGCTCGCGGGTGTCCGCCACCAGCGCTTCGAGTTGCTCCTTGTAGCCGATATTGCAGGCGATGGCGGTCGCCGCGCCTTCCCCGCACTTGGCATTGATGGCGTCGCAGGCGGCTTCGCATTGGTCGAGCTTGCGGCTAGACACCACCACCCGCGCCCCATGCTCCGCCAAGCCCTCGGCCATGGCGAGACCCATGCCTTTCGAGGCGCCGGTCAGCAGGGCCACCTTGCCCGTCAAGTCGAAAAGGTCCGTAGCTACCGCCATGATGGTCTCCGTCGCCGAATTGCCGAGCGCCGCACCTGCAGAGGGCGACCCGGAAAGCGCGGCATCGTAGCAGCCCGGATTGCAGAACGCGAACCAGCGACTTGGTGACTTGGTGGGCTTGGCGGATCAGCGGGGCACCGAGGGTCCTTCGATGGACTTCTCCACATGCGCCCGAACCGCATCGTCGTTCGGCGGCAGCACCGTGCGTCGTTCGGGCGCACCGCGCAAGGCGTCGAGGCGCGGGTGGCGAACGGCAGTGCCGGTGGCGGCTTCGACCGCGTCCGGGAACTTCGCTGGGTGCGCGGCGGCCATGCAGATGGGGCGCGGGCAGTCGGGCATTCTGCGGGCGGCGGCGATGCCCACCGCGGTATGCGGGTCCACGACGTAGCCGTGGCGCTCATGGATGCTGCGAATGGTGGCTTTCGTCCAGGCGTTGTCCACCGCCAGCGCGGCGATGCTCGCGTCCGGCAGGCCGCCCAGAGTCGCCTCGCCGGTGCGCTGGAAATCTGCTAGGAAGCGCTTCACCCGCTCCGCGTCGCCGCCGCAGCGCAGGTGGATGAAGCGTTCCAGGTTGCTGGCCACCTGGATATCCATCGACGGGCTCAGGGTGTAGCGCACGGCGCCGCGCCGGTAGACGCCGGTCTGGAAGAAGCGGGCGAGGATGTCGTTCTCGTTGGTGGCGAGCACGAAGCGGTCGATGGGCAGGCCCATCTCGCGCACCGCGAGGCCGGCGAAGATGTTGCCGAAGTTGCCCGTCGGCACCGCGAACGTGACGGGGGAGTCCGCCCGCAGGGCGACGTAGGCGTAGTACGACATCTGCGCCAGCACCCGCGCCCAGTTCATCGAGTTGACTGCGCCGAGGTCGTGGCGGGCCTTGAAGTCGAGGTCGTTGAAGAGGCCTTTGACGATGGCCTGGCAGTCGTCGAAGCTGCCGTCGATGGCCAGGCAGTGGACGTTGGCGTCCGGCACGGTGGTCATCTGCAGTTCTTGCAGACGGCTGGTCCTGCCGTTCGGATAGAGCACGAAGATGCTGAGCGACGCGCGTCCGCGCACGCCGTGGATGGCGGCGCTGCCGGTGTCGCCGCTGGTTGCGCCCATGATGTTCAGCCGCCCGCCGGTGCGGTCGAGGATGTACTCGAAGAGCCGGCCGAGCACCTGCAGCGCCACATCCTTGAAGGACAGCGTGGGGCCGTGGAAGAGCTCCAGCACCTGCAGCTCGCCCAGATCCACCAGCGGCACGACGGCGGGATCGTCGAACGTGGCGAAGGCGTCGGCAACGATGGCGTCCAGGTCCGCGCCGGGGATGTCGTCCACGTAGAGGCGCAAGATGCGCTGCGCCAACGCCGTGAATGAGAGCTGCCGCCAAGCGTCCAGCTCGGCCGAGACATCGGGGAAGGTCTCCGGCAGCAGCAAACCGCCGTCCGGCGCGAGGCCGGTGAGCACGGCCCGGGTGAACGGCATCGGCGCGACGCCGCCGCGGGTGGAGATGTAGCGCACTGGGTCAGCTCTCGCCCAGATGGTGCCGGGCGAGGAAGTCGAACATCCGCCGCGCCTGGGCGCCGCCTTCGAGATCGGCCTTGGCGAAGAGCGCGGCATTGTGCGAGATGGGCTTCGGCGTTCGGGCCTTGAGATGCGCCTCGGCGACGCGCTCCATCATCACGAACCATGCCAAGGCTTCCTTCACGCCAGCGCCCACGGTGAGTAGGCCGTGGTTGCGCAGCACGAGGCCCCGCCGCCTGCCGAGCGCCGCGGCGATGCGCTCGCCGCAGTCCACGCTCTGCACCTGCACCTCTTCGTCGTCGAACAGCGCGTGGTCTTCGTAGAACACGCAGGCTTCCTGGGTGATGGGATCGAGCGTACGGGCCTCGGCGGCGAATGGCGTGCCGAAGGGCGTGTGCGTATGGGCCACGCAGGCGATGTCCGGGCGGGCGGCGAGGATGGGCCAGTGGATGAAATACGCCGGCCAGTTGGTGCGGCCGCCGCCAACGAGGCGACCGTCCGCGCCGGTGAGCACGAGCGCTTCCGGGTGCGCTTCGCGGAACGGCATGTCCGTGTCCAGCAGCCAGAAGCAGTCGGGACGTTCCGGGTCCCTAGCGCTGATGTGGCCGTCGCCCAGATCGCCCCAGCCGAGGGCGGCGAAGATGCGGTAGCCGAGCGCCACTTCGCGCTTGCGCTGGTCGCGCACGGTGTCTGGCGAGAGGTCCTGGGCGGCGTTGCTCATGGCGGCGCATGATACGCCGACTGGCGCGTGCCGCCGTGTGCGGATTCGGGCCAGATGTTGGCGCGATTCGCCACGGACGCTCGGCTCGGTCTGGGGCGGGCGTTCATATCATATTGATGTTCTTTAACAAAACGGAGATCCAGTGCTGGCTGGCACGGCATTTGGTTTGCGCCGGTACATCGCAGCAAGCCAACGCAGAGGGGAACCCCGACATGGCACGCAAGCTCTCCCGCCTTTCCACGGCCATCGCCGTTGCCGCCGGTGCCATCGGCACCCAGGCCGCGGCCGACGACGTGGTCGAGCGCACCTTCGCGGTGCAGCCCGGCGATCAGGTCGTGATCGACGCTCAAGCCGCCAGCATCGACGTCACCACCTGGGAGCGGAGCGAAGTGAAGATCGTGGTGGAACGCGCCGATGTCTTCGAGACGCTCGACTTCGAGCAGGGCGACGGCACCGTCACCGCCACGGCGCGGCTCGAGGACCGGGGCTGGTTCCGCTGGATCGACTGGCGCGACGGCTCGCCGCACTTCCAGCTCACCGTCCCGGAACGCCAGGAATTGAATCTGCGCACCTCCGGCGGGACCATCAGAGTGGACGGCATCGAAGGCACGCTCGCGGCGCACACCTCCGGCGGCAGCATTCGCGCCGGGCGCATCGACGGCGCGGTGGATCTGCACACCTCCGGCGGCAAGGTGCAGGTCGAACACGTCGCCGGAGCGGCGCGGGCCAAGACCTCCGGCGGCAGCATCCGGCTAGGCACCGTGCATGGCCCTGTCGATGCGAAAACGTCGGGCGGTTCGGTGGAAGTCGCCGCCGCGCACGGGGCCATTCAGGCCAAGACGTCCGGCGGCAGCATCCGCGCTGCCTTCGCGATGCAGCCGGAAGGTCCGTCGTCGCTCAGGACCTCGGGCGGCAGCATTACCGTACGGCTGGCTGCGGACCTCGCCTTCGAGATCAATGCCCGCACCTCCGGTGGCAGCGTCAGCACGGACTTCCCGGTGAAGACCACGGTGGAAGGCAAGCAGCGCAACAACCGCCTGGCCGGCAGCCTCAACGGCGGCGGCCCGGAACTGGCCTTGCGTACCTCCGGCGGCAGCATCCGTCTGCGGCGGCTGGACGGCTAGGCGCGCCCCAGCCGTCGCGCCATCTCCGCGCGGAAGTCCGGGTACCGGGCCGCGACTTCGGTCACATCGAACGTGGCGTCGATGGCTTCGGCACCCTCGCGCTCGAGCAGGAAGCGGAACACCTGCACCAGCAGCCACTCGTGGGTGAACGTGCGCCCGGTGAGCGTTCGATACTCGGCGGGAGACAGATCCACCTGATGTCGCCGCGGCGTCCCCGAAGGGCCGTCCACGACCACCTCGAAGCGGTGTACGTCGGTCATCGTCACTCGGATCACCGCGCCATTGTGCCACCGCAAAGCGCTACGATGCGCCGCCGATACGCGCACCCGGAGGGCAGCCATGCGATTCGATCTGATGACGGGCAATCTCACTTGGCAGCGGAGCGCCGAGCTCGCCGCCAAGCTCGAGCGAGTCGGCTTCTCAGGGATGCTCTTCACCGAGACCAGCCAGGTGCCGTGGATGATGATCGCCGCGGCCGCCGGCGCCGCGCCGAAGCTGGAGTTCAGCACCGGCATCGCCGTCGCCTTCCCGCGCAGCCCCATGGTCTCGGCGCAGGTGGCTTGGGAACTCGCCGGCAACACCGAAGGCCGCTTCCGGCTCGGCCTCGGCAGCCAGGTCAAGGCGCATATCACCCGTCGCTACGCGGCGGAGTTCGATCGCCCGGCGGCGCGCCTTCGCGACTACGTGGCCGCGGTCAAGGCGTGTCTCAGCGCGTTCCGCGGCGAAGGCCGGCTCGACCACTCCGGCCCGTTCTACTCGCTGAACCTGCTGCGCCCGGAGTGGATTCCGCCGCGCCACGCCTACGGCGACGTGAAGGTGGACATCGCCGCGGTGGGTCCGCTCATGAGCCGCGTGGCGGGCGAAGTGGCGGACGGCGTGCATGTCCACCCGATGCACTCCATGCACTACATCGAAAACCGCCTGCTGCCCGCTTTGGCCGAAGGCGCGCGGCGGGCGGACCGAGACCCGGCCGAAGTCGATCTCATCGTGCCTGTATTCGCCATCCCCGCGGACGACGACGGCCAGCGCGCCGCGCTCGTGCAGCGCACCAAGACGCAGCTCGCCTTCTACGGCTCCACCCCGAACTACGCCTTCCAGTTCGACGACCTGGGCTTCCCCGGCACCACGGACCGCATCCGCGCCCTGCTCCGGGCCGGGGACCGCGAAGGCGCCGCGGCGCTCATCAGCGACGAGATGCTCGACCACTTCGCCGTCATCGCCCGCTGGGACGATCTGGCCGATGCCCTGCGCGTGCGCTACGACGGCGTTGCCGCGAGGATCGTCAGCTATCTCGCCGCGGAGTCGATCCGCAAGGACGAAGGCGACTTGGAGCGCTGGGGCGCCGTGGCGCGAGCGGTGGCTGCCCCCGGCTAGCGTACTGTCTCTCAACAAGGGTGGCATATTGGACGTTGCTGAAACCGGCAACCGCGGGTGGCAAGTCGAGGATGTGCCGTCTTCCGAAACGAGCACTTGCGTTGGATCCTGTGACGTGGACCGGTCGGGAACGATATGCAAGGTAATTCCGAGACGGCACACTAGCGGCTCCCGCGGCAGCCCGTTGGCGGGCGACGCACGAACTACCTGCGCCGTCGGCGGGATTTGCGTCGTGGGGCCCCTCGCGAGAACTTCGTCAGCCAGTCCTGAATCCCCGGAACGGCCAGCCACGTCTCGCGCATGTCCTGGCGATAAAGCCAGGCTTGGTATTCGCCGCCGATGACCATGCCGAAGTCGTCCGGCCGCGGTCGCGGCGCCCTTTCGCGCTGCAGATGCTTGAGCACCCGCGGCAGGCGTTCCGCTGCGGTGCGCATCGCTTCGCCAGCTTCTTCCTCGCGTCCGAGCCGAAACAGCGCCAGCGCCCTGCCGTAGCAGGTCTCGGCGAACATGTCGTCCGGATAGCGTTCGGCAATCTCGAGCGCGTCCGCGTCGCGGCCCTCCCGCAGGAGTCGATTCGCGGTCTGGCATCGTAGCCCGTGGTTGTCGGGTGGATTCAGCCGCAGGTAAAGGTTCGTCAGGTGATCCAGACGCTCGGCGCCTGCGTCCTCCGCTGCCCCCTCGTCCAATGCGTCGATACAACTCGCGAGCAGCCGCAGCGCCGGTCGGTTCTCCATGATGACCCATGGCATCGTGCCGCCCCGCGCGGTCGGCCACGACTGATCGAGCATCTCGGTCGCCCACTCGAGCACCGCCATGTACCACCGATTGTCCGAGCGCCCGAGCGGCTCTTCGGCAGCCTCGAGCAGGCGGGCGAGATCGTCGAGAACGACGAAGCTGTCGAACGCTTGCGGACGCTCCTGGAGCCAATCCACCACGGCGACCAAGTCGAAGTCGCCACCTTCGGGCGCCGGCTGCATCCGGTCCCATTGCGCCTCCAGCCGCCGCGCGGCCGCGGGCAGCACCTGATCGTGCGCCCCGCGCAGCAACTCGTCGTTCTCGGCCCCCTGGATGCGCCGCCACTTCAGTTTGGGCGGATCGCGTTCGATGAGCTCGTCATCGACCAAGTCCGCCAACAGGGCGAGGTCGTCCGGCATGAACCAGCGGTGGTACTCGTCGCAGCCGTAGCGGGCGTCGTCCTCGAAGCAGTCGATCAGGTGGAACATCGGATCGTCCGGCTCGACACCGACTTCGATGAGGTGGCCGGCCCAGTACCCGGCCCGATCCTCGGCGTCGTCGAACCGCCGCTCGCCGCTCAGCAGCACCAGTTCGACCAACCCGGTAGCCGGGTCGTCGGGCGCCAACCGGGCGACCTCCTTGAACGCCCGCCACGCCCGGTCCCGCTCGCCCTCGGCGTGCAGCGCAATCGCGAGACGCCGATTCGCGACGGTGCGAACGAGCGTTTCCTTGTGCGTTGCGATGCGCCTCAGCAGGGCGAGCGCGTCGTCGGGCCGTTCAAGCGACCGGTAGCTCTCGCACAGGCAGTCCATCGCCTGCAGGCAGTGTTCCCCGGACAGTTCGCCGCGGATCGTCTTGGCCCGGAGAATGTCCACAACAGTCTGCCACTCTTCCGCGTCCATGAGGCGGTGGGAGAGACAGATGAGCCCCCCTGCCGGCAGCGTTCCCGCGGCCGCATGGCGCACCCAGTGGGTCTGCGGCTCGGTTCGCATCAGCGTAGCCCACAGGGTGTCGGGATGGAGCGGCTCGGGATCCCCCAGCTTGCTGCTGCAGCAGTCCTCGAACGCGCGCCCGGAGTCGCACAGGCAGGGCTCGCTCGGCTGCGGAAGGGGAATATGCAGCGGCTCGAAGCCGTTGGCCTCGACAGGGAAGACGTTCCAGAACTGGCGGGCCAGCCAGACGGGCGATGCGGCATCAGGACTCGTGGTATCGAACTGCCTCGGCACGAGCCGCGGAAAGGCCTGCTCGGCCCAGGCCAAGTACGCCTTCGGCTGGGCGCCGCCGCGGATTCTTTCGACGACGGCCTCCTCGACCGCCCTGATTTCCTCGAGTACGTCCGCCAGTTGGACGGCCGCGTCTTCGGGGTCGATGTCGTCCAGATCGTCCCCGTATTCCGGATCATCCCGGCTCATGCCCCTTTGCCCCTCCGTCGCTCTGCGCACCAAGCCGGCGCGCACGAGCGTCATCGTATCGCGAATCCGCACGAGCGGTGTTCCCGGACCGTTGGGCGGCGAGCCGTTAGAATGCGCCTCCCTCCATCCGAGCGAGTACCCACCATGGCCGACGCCGCGACCCTCGATCTAGGCTTCGATCCCGATGCCCTGCGCGACAAGTACCGCCAGGAGCGCGACAAGCGCCTGCGCGACGAAGGCAACGACCAGTACGTCGAGGTCGCCGGCCCGTTCGCGCGCTATCTGGACGACCCCTACGTCGAACGGGCGCCGCGCGAACCGCTGTTCGACGAGGTGGAGGTAGTGGTCATCGGCGGCGGCTTCGGCGGCCTGCTCGCCGGAGCGCGGCTGCGCGAGGCGGGCGTCGAGGACATCCGCGTCATCGAGAAGGGCGGCGACTTCGGCGGCACCTGGTACTGGAACCGCTACCCCGGCGCCCAGTGCGACATCGAGTCGTACATCTATCTGCCGCTGCTCGAAGAGGTGGGCTACGTGCCGAAGGAGAAGTACAGCTTCGCGCCGGAGATCCTCGCCCACGCCCGCGCCATCGGCGAGAAGTACCGCCTGTACGACAACGCCTGCTTCCAAACCGAGGTCACGGCCATGCGTTGGGACGACGAGACCAAGCGCTGGATCGTCGAAACCAACCGCGGCGACGCCATGCGAGCGCGCTTCGTGGCCATGTCCAACGGCCCGCTGAACCGGCCGAAACTGCCCGGCATCGAAGGCGTCGCCACCTTCGAGGGCCACACCTTCCACACCAGCCGCTGGGACTACGCCTATACCGGCGGCGACTCGAACGGCAATCTCACCGGCCTCAAGGGCAAGCGCATCGGCATCATCGGCACCGGCGCCACCGCCGTGCAGTGCGTGCCGCATCTGGCCGAACATGCCGACGCCCTGTTCGTCTTCCAGCGCACGCCGTCGTCCATCGACGTGCGCGGCAACAAGCCCACCGATACCGACTGGGCGGCGTCCTTGGAACCGGGCTGGCAGCAGAAGCGGATGACGAACTTCAACGTCCTCGTCACCGGCGGCCAGCAGGACGAGGACCTCGTGAGCGATGGCTGGACGGACATCATCCGCAATCTCGCCTTCGTCGGCCGGGGCGAGAACGCATCGCCCGAGGAGGCGGCCGCGCGCGTCGAGCTCGCCGATTTCCGCAAGATGGAGCAGATCAGGGGCCGCGTGGACAGCGTGGTGGAGGATGCGGCGACCGCCGCGGCGCTGAAGCCCTGGTACCGGCAGTTCTGCAAGCGCCCGTGCTTCCACGACGACTATCTCAGGGCGTTCAACCGCGACAACGTCACCCTGGTGGACACCGAAGGCAAGGGCGTGGACCGCATCACCGAAGCCGGCGTGGTGGCGAACGGCGAGGAATACGCCCTCGACTGCCTGATCTTCGCCACCGGCTTCGAGGTCGGCACGGCCTACACCCGCCGCGCCGGCTACGACATCGCCGGCCGGGACGGCTTGCAGCTCTCGGAGAAGTGGGCCGAGGGCCTGCGCACGCTGCACGGCTTCCAGACCCGCGGCTTCCCGAACTGCTTCTTCATGGGCGTCACCCAAGGCGGCTTCACGGCCAACTTCCCGCACATGCTGAACGAACAGAGCCTGCACATCGCCTACCTGATCGACCAGGTGCGCGAAGGCAACGCGACGTGCATCGAACCTTCCGAGGAAGGCGAGAACGGCTGGGTGGACACCATCAAGCAGCTCGCCGTGTTCAACCGCAAGTTCCTCGAAGACTGCACGCCAGGCTACTACAACAACGAGGGCAAGCCGGGGCAGGGCAACTCGCTGATCGGCAGCCAGTACGGCGCGGGGCCGGAAGCGTTCTTCCATCTGCTGCGCGATTGGCGCGCCGCGGGGACGTTGGAGGGAGTGGAGCTGTCGTAGCGGCAACCAACCGGCTGCTGGCATCGCGTGTGGCAGACTTGCGCCATGAGGACCATTGCCAGCCTGCGCCTCGACGGCTTCCTGTCCTTCCCACGGGGCGCCGAGCCGTTCGAGCTGCAGCCGCTGAACGTCTTGATCGGCCCCAATGGCGCGGGCAAGTCCAACGTGATCGAAGCGATCGAACTGCTGGCCGCCTTGCCAGTTGACTTCGCGGGCGCCATTCGGGACGGCGGAGGAGCGGGCGAGTGGTTGTGGAAGGGCGATCGGCGACCTGGCCCCGCCACGCTGGATGCGGTCTTGGAGGCCGGCACGCCGACGAACCGTCCTCTCCGCCACCGAATTGACTTCTCGGAGGCGGCATCGGGACGCCTCGAAGTCGTTGACGAGGCCATCGAGGAGATCCGGCCCGCTAGTCCCGACGAAGACGACGTCTACTTCTACTACCGCTTCCAACGAGGCCATCCAGCGATAAACGTCGCCGGGCAAGAGGTCGTCCGCCGTCATCTAAAGAGAGATTCGCTGCTGCCGGACCAGTCGGTGCTCGCGCAGCGCAAGGACCCCGACCAGTTTCCCGAAGTGACCTGGGTCGGGGAGCGGTTGGCGAGTTTCAGGACGTTTCGGGAGTGGTCCTTCGGGCGCTATGCGGACTTGCGGCGACCCCAGCCCGCGGACCTGCCCGACGCCGGATTGCTGCCCGACAGCCGCAATCTCGCGCTCTTGCTGAACCAGATCGACCATCACGACTCGCAGACGTTCAACGACCTGCTGCGGCGCTTCTTTCCTCGCTTCGACCGGGTGTCCACTCTGACGCGCGGAGGCACCATTCAGTTCTTCCTCCACGAGCCTGGGTTTCACACGCCGGTTCCCGCGACGCGCCTATCCGACGGCACGATCCGGTTCGTGGCGATTCTGGCCACCTTGCTGGCGCCAAACCCGCCGCCGCTGGTGTGCATCGAAGAACCGGAACTCGGTCTGCATCCGGATGTGCTTGCGATCATCGCCGATCTGCTTGTCGACGCGTCGGAGCGAATGCAGCTCATTGTCACGACGCATTCGGATGCCCTTGTGTCTGCGCTGAGCAGCAACGCGGGCTCGGTAGTTGCCTGCGAACGCCCTGGTGCTGGAACCACCCTCCGCCGACTCGATGCCGAGGTCCTTTCTGATTGGCTTAAGCAATATGCGCTGGGCGACCTTTGGCGAATGGGCGATCTGGGCGCGAACCCGTGAGGAGCATCACGATTATCGTGGAGGGCGGCGGCGACACAGCCCAAGGGCGTACCGCGATCAGGCAGGGCATGGACCGTTTCCTGAGCGAGGTGAAGCAGTTGGCTCGCGAGCGGTCGATCCGGTGGAAGTTGGCACCCTGGGGAGGCCGGGAGCAGGCGTTCCGGCGTTTCCGAGCGGCGGTGCGGAACAACGAGGCGGACGTAGTGGTTCTGCTCGTTGACTCGGAAGGACCGGCGGTCGCTGCCACGCCGCAACGCCACCTCGCACAGCGCGACGGATGGGCTCTCGACTTCACCGCTGCCAATACCGTGCATCTCATGGTTCAGTCGATGGAGACTTGGATCATCGCGGATGCTGCCGCGGTGGCCAAGTACTACGGCAACGGTTTCCAACGCAACGCACTGCCGACGACCTCCGATCTGGAGGAAGTCGACCGTACGGTCGTGAGCGCGGCACTCAAGCGGGCCACTCGGCGCACCGGCAAGGGCGAGTACCAGAAGATCCGCGATGGCGGCAGGTTGCTCGGGGAGATCGCTCCTGCCGTCGTCCAGCGCAGGTGTCCAAGCTGCGCGGCGCTGTTCGCTGCGATGGGTACCTTCTTGGACGATGCCTGACGTGATGGCACGTCTTCGCAAACATCCCGGCCGTATCGTGCGGGCCGAGTTGGAAGCACGCGACCTGAGCGAGGACCAGCTCGCCCTCGCCCTGCGTGTTCCGGCGAACAGGATCGCGGCCATCGTGCGCTGCGAACGCTCCGTTACCCCCGACACCGCGGAGCGCCTAGGACGCTATCTCGGCACCGGCGCGATGTTTTGGATGAACCTCCAGACCCAATTCGACATCGCGTTGGCGGAAGCTGCGAAGGGCGCGACTGACGAGCGAGATCTTTGCCGCCACAAGGCGACACCGTAGGTCTCGTCCCAAACATCTACTCCGCGTCGCGCTTGAGGCTCGTGTACACCCGATTGACGAAGCCGAGCGAGCTCGCCACCGGGCCGTAGGTTTCGTCGAAGTCGGCGGTCGGTTGGGACGCCACCACGTCGCCCATGCTCTTGCCATCGGCCATCATCGCAGCGACGCGGTCGCGCACGGTGCTGAGCATGTCGATGTAGGCCTGCAGGGTGGCGGCGTCGGTGACCGGGCCGTGGCCGGGGATGATGATGGCGTCCGGGCCCATCTCGTCCAGGATCGTCTGGCAGAAGGCGATCATGCCGTCGATGCCGCCGCCGCTGTCGGCGTCGATGAAGGGGTAGCCGGCGTTGTTGAAGACATCGCCGAAATGCACGGCGTTGTGGTTCTTGAAGATCACTGCGGTGTCCCCCGCGGTGTGCGCGGGGCCGACGTGTACGAGGTCGATCTCCTCGCCGTTGAAGTGGAAGCGCATGCGGTCGTCGTAGACGATGGCGGGGCGGGCGGCGGGCGGATACGCCTGCTGCGCGTAGCGGGTCATCACCAGGTTCAGGATGTTGTCCTTGGACATCATCATTGCGGAGTTGGAGTGCGCGGCGATCCAGGTGCCGGCCGGGCCGAGCGCCAAGTTGCCTTCGGCGTGGTCGAAGTGCCAGTGGGTGTTGATGGCGAAGTCGATGCCGGAGCCGCCGAGTTCCGCGATCGCGGCTTCCACCTTGGGGATCATCTCCGGGAACATGTTGTCCACCACCAAGACGCCCTGCTCGCCCACCGAGACGGCGATGTTGCCGCCGACGCCGAACAGCACGTAGAGGCCGTCGCCTACTTTCTCCGTGGTCACCTCGGCGCTGTCGAAGTCCCATTGGAAGAGGTTCAGGAGCTGCGGCAGTTTCAGCGGCTCCTCGGCGGGCGCTTCGGTTTCCTGGGCCATGGCGGCCGCGGTGGCGACCAACGCGAAGGCTGCAACGGCGAGTCGGGCGTGCATGTCGGTCTCCTCCCCTCGGTCGCCTAGTCCGGCAGGCCGAGAATGCGCTTGGCGATGATGTTGAGCTGCACCTCGGAGGTGCCGCCCTCGATGGAATTGGCCCGCGAGCGCAGCCATTCCCGGGTAGCGCCCAGTTCGCGGCCCTCGAACTGCTCGCCGCTCTGCGCGGTGGCGTTCTCCCAGCCGAGCATCTGGCTGCCCATGATGGCGTGCATGAGGTCGAGGCGGTCCTTGTTCTGCTCGGTGCCGTAGAGCTTGAACATGGACGACAGGAAGGTCGGCGCCTTGCCGCTGCGCATCTCTTCGCCGCTGCGCCGCACGGTGAGGCCGTAGGCTACGTCGGTGACGCGGTGCTCGATCACGTCGGCGCGCACCTTGGCATCCGCGATGCGGCCGTCCTCTTCGCCCAGGTAGCGCTTGGCGAGATTGGCCAGCGGATTGCCGCCTCCGCCGCTGCTGCCGCCCATGCCGCCGATGGACGTGCGCTCGTATTGCAGCAGGCGCTTGCCCACCGTCCAGCCCTTGCCGCGTTCGCCGACGAGGTTCCTCTTCGGCACGCGCACATCGTCCAGGAACGTCTGGCAGAAGGGCGACATGCCGCTGATGAGCTTGATCGGCTTCACCGAGACGCCGGGCGTCTCCATGTCGAACAGGATGAAGGAGATGCCCTCGTGCTTGGGCGCATCTGGCTCCGTGCGCACCAGGCAGAACATCCAATCCGCGAAGTTCGCGCCGGAGGTCCAGATTTTCGAGCCGTTGATGACGAAGTCGTCGCCGTCTTCCACGGCCTTGGTCTGCAGGCTCGCGAGGTCCGAGCCGGAACCCGGTTCGCTGTAGCCCTGGCACCACCAGATATCGCCGCGGATGATCCCCGGCAGGTGCTCCTGCTTCTGCTCCTCGGTGCCGAATTCGAGCAGCGCCGGGCCGATCATCGACAGGCCCATGCCGGAGTGCGGGTAGTTCGCGCCGATGCGGCGCAGTTCCTCGTTGAGGACGCCCTGCTCGTCGCGGCTGAGACCGCCGCCGCCGTACTCGGCGGGCCACATGGGCGCCGTCCAGCCCTTCTCCGCCATGCGATCCAGCCACGTCTTCAGCTCCGGGTTCGCGTACGTGGCCCGACGCCCGCCGCCGGTGCTGCCGCCCTTGCCGTCGCGCATGGACGGCGGACAGTTGTCCTCCAGCCAGTCGCGCGCCTCTTCTCTAAAGCCCATCGGTCAGTGTCCTCGCCTCATCCGGTGGTTTTGACGAAGGCGCTACCTTGACGGGGTTTGCGGCGGCGTGCAAGCCGTTTAGGTTGGCGCGGTCTTCATCTCGCGCAGGCGGCGCCGGTCCTGCTTGCTCGGCCGCCGCGCCGGCACCGTCAATCCGGCGCGTTCCATGCGCCGCTGGGCGCGGATCGCTTCCCGGCTGTTGATGGATTCCTCGGTCTCCGCATAGAGCGTGGCGGCGATGGCGGCGCTGCCGCGGCGTTCCGCGAGGGCCGTGACGGCGACCGTCTGCGTCGCATCGCCGCGGCTGATGACCAGCGTGTCGCCGACCGCGACCTCCTTGGCGGCCTTGGCGCGAGTGCCGTTCAGATGCACCTTGCCGCCGTCGATGGCCGTCTTGGCGAGGCTGCGCGTCTTGTAGAAGCGCGCCGCCCAGAGCCACTTGTCGAGGCGGACGCGGGCACTCGCCGCTGCGTCCGGTTGTTCGGGCGTTGAGCTCATCTCCTTATACTAGCGCCATGCAGGAGGCTCTCATCGACATCGTCCGCGCTGCCGGGCGGGAGATTCTGGACGTCTACGGCAGCGCCTTCCGGGTGGAGTCGAAGCCGGATTCCAGCCCGCTCACGGAGGCGGACCTGCGCGCGCACCGGGTCATCGTGGCGGGCCTGCAGGACCTCGCGCCCGATCTGCCGATCATCTCGGAGGAGTTCGAGCCGCCGCCTTTCGCTCTGCGCCGCCGCTGGAGCCGTTACTGGCTGGTGGACCCCTTGGACGGCACCAAGGAGTTCGTCGATCGCAACGGCGAGTTCACCGTGAACATCGCCTTGATCGACGCCGGTGCGCCGGTGCTGGGACTCGTGGGCGTGCCCGTTCGCGGCAGCGTCTACGTCGGCGATTGCGAAGCGGGCCGCGCTTGGCGCGTGGACGAGGACGGCCGCGCGACGCTGCGCACGCGGCCCATGAAGGACGGTGCCGTGACGGTCGTCGCGAGCCGCAGGCATGGCGGCGGACGGCTTGAGGATTATCTGGACGCCGTGGCCGCAAACATCGGCCCCGTCACCCGCACCGCGGTGGGCAGCTCGCTGAAGTTCTGCCTGCTGGCCGAGGGCGAAGCGGACTTTTACCCGCGGCTCGGGCCCACCTCGGAGTGGGATATCGCCGCCGCCCACGCGGTGCTCGAGGCGGCTGGCGGCGCGGTCATGCAACTGGACGGCGCTCCCATCGAGTACAACGCCAAGAAGTCGTTCCTCAATCCAGACTTCATCGCCGTCGGCGACGCGGACTACCCCTGGCTGGACGTTCTGCCGCAGCTGTAGCGCAAGAACGTACACTTCGCCGCTTCGCGAGCACGCCCGAAAGGTATTCCCTATGCCCTCCGTCACCGCAGCCGACGGCCCCGTCGCCGTCACCGGCGCGTCCGGCTATATCGGCGCCCACACCGTCATCGCCCTCCTGAAGCGCGGCTACGCGGTGCGCGCCTGCGTTACGGACCTCTCGAACGCCGACAAGACCGACTTCCTGCGGGCGCTTGGCGACGAGCATCCCGGCAGCGTCACGCTGCATCAGGCGAACCTCTTGGAAGACGGCAGCTACGACGCCCCGTTCGCCGACTGCAGCGCCGTGCTGCACGTCGGCACGCCGATGGGCTACGGCGGCGCGAACGACCCGCAGGAGGTCTACGACGGCGCCATCGGCGGCGTGCGCAACATCGTCGATTCGGTGCAGAAGGCGGGCACCGTCAAGCGCCTCGTCTACACGAGTTCCTTTGCCGCCATCGGCCATCCGTCGCCGGCGGGCCATCGCTACACCGAGGCGGACTGGGCGTCCGACAACCGGGAGAACGACAAGAACTGGAACACGGACAACCTCGCGGCCAAGGGCGAGGTGGGCTATTCCATGGCCAAGGTGGAATGCGAGCGACTGGTGAACCGCATGGCGGAGGAGGACGGCCGCTTCGACGCCATCTCCGTATGCCCCTGCGTGGTGCTCGGCCCGCTGCTCTCCCCGGTGCATGAACTGCGCGGCTCGTGGCAGTTCTTCCTCGGCAGGATGCTCGCCGGCCACCCGTGCCAGCGCGGCTGGCAGGCGCTGTGGAACATCGTCGACGTGCGCGACGTGGGCGAATCCGAAGCGCTGATGATCGAGAGCGACGTCTGCGAGAACGGCTCGCGCTACATGCTCTGCGCCACGGACGAGCGCGGCGAGATCACCGCCATGCAGCTCCACGACCATCTGCAAGCGCTCTTCCCGCACATCGACGTGGGCGGTGTGCTGCCGGAGTACGACGCCATGATCGAGAAGTACGGCAAGCCGTACGATGCGCCCCGCGCCCACTGCGACAAGGCGCGCGATGAGCTCGGCCTCGAAACCCGCGCCATCGAGGACACCCTGCGCACCACCGGCGAGACGATGATCGAACTCGGCCTGGTGGAACCGAAGCTCAAGTAGCGGTCGGAGACGATGGACGATGGCTTCACCGTCAAGCTCGCCCGCTCGGCCCAGAGCGTCTTCGTGCCGGCGGGCGGCTCGATCCTCTACGCGCTGATGCAGGCGGGCGTGCAGGTGCCATTCGCCTGCGGCGTCGGCATCTGCGGCGCCTGCGAGCAGCGCGTCCTCAGCGGCACGCCGGAGCACCGGGACTTCGTGCTGAGCGACGAGGAACGAGACCGCGGCCGTGTGATGATCTGCTGCGCGGGCGCCGAGACGGCGGAGATCGAGCTGGACCTCTGAAGGTCCTCCTTGGCAGGCGTCGCATCGACTGCGCGGTGCGCCAACGTGCTAGTCTGCCGAGGCTTCTTTCCGCCAGGCATGCGCCGCCGCGACGCGGAGGACGAAGGATGCGCCGGCAGGCCGCCTCGACGAGCGACGCTGAAGGGAGTGACAGAGAGTGAGTACCGATCGGGAGCTGGCCGCTGACCAGCCCGTCATGGTCCGCGCGATCCAAGTGCGCAATTTCCGCAGCCTTCGCCATGTCGACCTGCGGCTGGGCGGCAGCTTCTACGTGCTCGTCGGTCCGAACGGCAGCGGCAAGAGCACGCTGCTGGACGCGATCATGTTCGTCTCCGATCTTCTCGAGAGCGGGCCAGAGCGCGCCGTCGCCAAGCGCACGCGGAACTTCCAGGATCTAGTCTGGGGGCGACCGGACGGCACGCTCGCCTTCGAACTGGCGGTTGAGTTCGATGTTGCCGACCAAGCGGTGCGCTACGAGGTGCGTATTGAGGAAACCTCCTACGGTGTAGAGATCGTCCGCGAACACGCTTATCTGGCCCATCTTTCCGACGCGCAATTCACGGCCCTAGCGTCGGCGGATCGCCTCGTAGGTATCAAGGGGCGGACTCGTGCCGAGCGTGTCTTCAATCGTGACAGTGGGGGAGCGTTCTTCTACGCCGGACGAGAGCGGCTGCGCGTAAATTTCGCGGCAACCGAAAGCGCCATGCGCCTTCTTCCGGTAGTGGACGGGTTCAAGGCAGGGGCCGGACGGCCACCGCTCGATCTGGCCGTCGCGTTGGCTGTAGCAGCTTCGCTGAGCCAAGGCGTACAGTTCCTGCAGCTAGACAGTCGCCGTCTCCGCAAGGCCGCCCGTCCGAATGGCGACGACGGTAGCCGCCTGGCTGACGACGGCAGCAATCTACCCCGCGTGCTGGCGGCGCTTCAAGGCGAGCCCGACCAGTGGAAGCAGTGGATCGCGCATTTGCGCAAAGCACTCCCGGGCCTACAGGACATCCGGGTGGTTCACCGCGAAGACGACCGCCATGACTACCTGATGGTCAAGCGGGACGGCGTCGAAGTACCATCCTGGGGCGTATCGGAAGGCACGCTGCGGCTGCTTGCATTAACCGTCATTCCGCATCTGCGGTCGCACCCGCTGATGTATCTGTTGGAGGAACCGGAAAACGGCATACACCCGCTCGCCATCGAGTTCGCCTACAAGGCGCTCTCCACGGTGTACGGCGCACAGGTCTTCGTCGCCTCGCACTCGCCAACCCTGCTGCGTTGCGTCGCGCCGGCAGAGGTACTGTGCTTCGGACACGACTCGGACCGGGGAACGGTGATCGTCCACGGTGACGAGCACCCCAGGTTGTCAGCATGGCAGGGCGCGGTGGACGACGAGGTGTTCTGGGCGGCAGACATACTCGCGTGAAGGATCTGTTCGTGCTGACCGCCGATGCAGACATTGCGGCGGCGGTCGAGACGCTCTTGGACAGGCGGCAACAGTCGCTCGGCATCCGCAGCGTCGACTTCACGATCGAGCGACACACGCGACGCGACCCTGGCTGTCGCCGCGAGGCGGCGGCGCGAATGCGGGGGTACGTCCATGACCACCGCTATGCGCTTGTCATGTTCGACCGGGACGGCAGCGGCGACGACCGGGAGCGGCGGGTGATCGAAGCGGCAGTCGAGCAGGACCTCGAACGGAACGGCTGGCCGAGCCGCTCGAAGGCCATCGTCATCGAACCCGAACTCGAAGCGTGGGTCTGGACCTCCTCGCCGCACACGGCCAAAGCTCTTGGTTGGGAGGGCCACGACGCGCTGCGGACCCGACTGCGCGACACTGGCGACTGGCCCGATGGCGAAGCGAAGCCGCCGGATCCGAAGACCGCGTTGGCCAAAGCGCTGCGGGTCCACGACCTGCGACCGACTGCGGATGTGTTCGCCAATCTGGCCCGGCGCGTCGGGCTCGCGGGATGTCAGGATCCTGCCTTCCTCGATTTCCAGCACACACTGCAGCGGTGGTTCCCGAGACCCCCGGCCGGCTAGCGTCGGCACTGGATCCGTTCTCCTCGGGCAACTGGGGCGGTTGTAGAATGGCATCGCTGGTTCAAGCACCGGAGTAGGAGCGAATGTCCTTTCCCCGCCCCGAAGGCCAGCGCACTGCTGCAATGACGAGCGAGGACGCCTAGACCATGCCGAACCCCAGAACGCCCGTCATCGTCGGCGTCGGCCAGTTTCTGAACCGTATCGAAACCTTGGAGCAGGCCATCGAGCCGCTGGAGATGATGATGACCGCGGTGCGCCGGGCGGAGGAAGACGCCGGCATCGGGCCGTTCCTCGACCAGGCGCAATCCGTACGCGTGGTGCGCGGCATGTGGAGCTACAGGAACCCGGCCAAGATCGTCGCCGAGCGGGTCGGCGCGGCGGGGGCGCAGACCATGGGTACGCTGGTCGGCGGCAATCAGAACCAGGCGCTGATGAACCACACGGCCGAGGAGATCCTCGCCGGCAAGTTCGACCTCGTGCTGGTCACCGGCGCCGAGAACGGCAACAGTTCCGGCAAGGCGCGACGCGCTGGGGCGACGCTGCCGCAGACGCCCGCGCCGGGCGAGCCGGATGTCGTATTCGGTGCCGATCAGCGCCCGGAGCATCACGAGTTCGAGGTGGCGAAGGGCATCGGCCGGGCGATCCAGGTCTATCCGATGTACGACAACGCCGTGCGCCATGCGCGCGGCGAGACGCTCAAGGAGCACATCGAGCGCGTTTCCGGGCTGTGGTCCCGGTTCAACGACGTGGCGCAGGAGAACCCCAACGCCTGGGTGCGCCAGGACATGTCGGCGAAAGAGATACGCACCGCCTCGCCGCGCAATCGGCAGATCAGCTTTCCGTACACCAAGTTCATGAACGCGAATCTGTCCGTGGACATGGCCGCGGCGCTGATCGTCTGCTCCTACGAGAAGGCGCGGGCGCTCGGCGTTGCGGAAGACAGGATGGTCTACCCGCATTCCGGCGCCGAGGGCTACGACCACTTCTCCGCATCGGTGCGGGACAACTTCCACACCTCGCCCGGCATCCGCATCACCGGCGAGCGGGCGATGCACTTCGCCGGCATCGGCACGGAGGACCTCGATTTCGTGGACCTCTACAGCTGCTTCCCGTCCGCCGTCCAAGTGGCCGCGGCCGAGCTCGGGCTCTCCGAAGAACGCCCGCTCACCGTCACCGGCGGCCTTACCTTCGGCGGCGGGCCGCTCAACAACTACGTGATGCACAGCATCGCCCGCAGCGTCGAACTGCTGCGCGGGAAGCCGGGCGGCTTCGCGCTGGTGACCGCGAACGGCGGCAACCTTTACAAGCACGCGCACGGCATCTACTCGGCCGCGCCGCCGCGCCAGGACTTCCGGCGCGCCGACGTGAAGGCCGAGATCGCCGCGCTGCCGAGCCGCGAATGCCTGGCCGAATACCACGGCGAAGCCGAGATCGAGTCCTATACCGTGATGTACGCCCAGGACGAGCCGCGCATCGGCCACGTCTCGTGCCTGACGCCGTCCGGCGCCCGCACCTGGGTGAACACCGAGGACGGCGAGCTGGTGCGCGACATGGTGCGCGAGGAGTTCTGCGGCCGCCCGGTACGCATCGAAGCCGGCGCACTGAGCGTCGGCAACTGAGGAGACCGGATATGGCGACTTTCGAACGCGACGACATCAGCCTCTACTACGAGATCCACGGCGAGGGCTTTCCCATCCTGCTGTTCGCGCCCGGCGGGATGCGCTCCGCGGTGTCGTTCTGGCGCGGCTCGGAGTGGGATCCCATCGAGGCGCTGTCGCCGCACTTCCAGGTCATCGCCATGGATCAGCGCAACGCGGGGCAATCCAAGGCGCCGGTTTCGGCAAGCGATGGCTGGCACACCTACACCGCGGATCACATCGCGCTCTTGGACCATCTCGGCATCGAGAAGACGCATTTGATGGGCGGCTGCATCGGCGGGCCGTATTCCTTCGGCGTCATCGAGCAGGCGCCGGAGCGGGTGGCGGCAGCGGTGCTGCAGCAGTCCATCGGCGACAGCGGCAGCAATCGCGAACTGTTCCACGCCATGTTCGATCAGTGGGCCGACGACGGCCTGAAGGCGTCGATGCCGACGGTCTCGGAGGCGGACTGGGCGAGCTTCCGCAGCAACATGTTCGACGGCGAGTTCGTCTACAACGTGAGCCGCGAGTCCGTCGCCGGCTGCACGACTCCCTTGCTCGTGCTGATGGGCAGCGACCCGTACCACCCGGAAGCCACTTCCCGGGAGATCGCCCGGCTTGCTCCGAACGCGGAGCTGGTGGAGCGGTGGAAAGACGCCCCGAAGGACGGCACGGTGGAGCGGGTCGTCGCTTTCCTGAAGGCGCATACGCCGGACTGACGGAACATGCCAGGGAGCGCTCTGTCTAACGCAGTCCGCAGCGCACTCAAGAGGGGATAGCCGATGCGCCGTCTCGTCCGCCACGCCATCGTCGCCATCGCCCTGTATCTCGGCGCGGTGGCCGTCGCCGAAGAAGCGCCGCTGACCAATGCCAACGTCGTCGCGATGACGGTCGCCGGTCTGCCCCCTGCGGTGATCGTCGCCAAGGTGGCGGCATCTCCCCAAACCGAGTTCGACACGTCCGCGGAGCAGCTCGTTTCGCTGACCAAGGCCGGCGTGGACGCCAGCGTCTTGGAGGCGATGGTGAAGGTCGAAGCGGGCCTGCCGGTGGTCTCCGCCGGGGAGGGAACGACGCTGAAGGTGGCCGCATCGCCGGCGGCGAATGTGCCATCCAACTTCGAGGGCACGCCGTGCGAGCGACCTGGCATTTACCTCGATGAGAACGGCGCACTGGTCGACATCGATGTCACCAGCATTGCCTCCTCGAACAGCGGCAGCGGCATTCTCACCGGCATCACCTACGGCATCGTGCCGACCAGAGCGCGCGCGGTGGTGGACGGGGCGCACTCCCGAACGCGAACCGCCCAGCGTGCGCCCACCTTCTGGTTCTGCTTCGAAGAGTCCCAAGCCGGGCTTTCGTACCTGGCTACCGGCGCCATGAATCCGAGCGAGTTCCGTCTAGTCGCCTTCAAGGTGCGCGAGCGGAAGGACCACCGGACCTTCGAGATCGGCCGCTTCGCCATCTGGGGAGGCCGGTCGGGTCCTTCTCCGAGAGAGTTGCGCGACACCGAGGTCGACAAGGTCAAGCCGGGCGTCTATCGGGTGCGCACCGAGCGATTGCTGCCCGGCGAGTATGGGTTCTACGCCACTGGCACGGCCGCATTGGGCGGTGGGTTCGGCCTGTCGACGGGGGTAGGCCTCAGAGTCTTCCCGTTCGGCGTAGACGACGCCTGAGCGCTCACGGGCGCAGTTCGGCGAGCCGCTGCATGACGCGGTACTCGTTGTAGGCGGGCACTTCGTCGCCGCTCGATGCCCAGCAGGTGTTGCGGGCGGCGCAGGTATTCGGCCAGTTGTCGCGGCTCAGCACGTAGCCGTCATCGGGGTCGTGGATGTAGCGCGTGAGCACGACCAGCACGACGTTCGCATCGCGCCATAAGTAGATGTGCTGGCCGTCCAGGCCGTGGGCGGCCACCGCGTCGACGGGCGGCGCAGCACCCCTGTAGTAGCTCGAGTTCATCACCCACCACTGGAACCCGTAGAAGTCGCTCTGGGCCGTGAGACTCGCCTCGACGTAGCCATCCGAAACTACCTGCGCGCCCTCCCATGCGCCGTCGTTCAGGTACAGCAGGCCGAAGCGGCCGAAGTCGTCCGGACGCATGTCGAGGCAGCAGTAGGTGAGCGGCTGGGTACCGGTGGGGTCGAGCCAGAAGCCGACTGCCGAGGGATCGATGCCGATGGGTTCGAGCACCTCGCGCGTCAGCCAGTCGTGCGCGTCGAAGCCGGTGGCGCGGCGCAGCAGTGGCTCGAATAGCTGGGAGTTCGGGTTGGAGTAGATGAACCTATATCCGGGTATGGCGACGCGGCCCTGGTCGAGCGCAAACTGCGTCTGATCGGCCACCTCGAAGATGTTCCCGTTGCCGAGGCCGGAGCGCATTTCCAGTATCTGGCGGATGGTGATGTTCGCTTTGTTGGTTCCCTGCCACTCGGTGAGGAAGTCGCTCGCCCTCTGATTCAAGGACTCGATGTGCCCCTCGTCGATGGCAACCCCGATCGCGGCGCTGTAGAAGCTCTTGGCTACGGACCAGCTAGTGCCGAGGCTTCCGTGGTCGTAACCCGGCGCATAGCGCTCGCCTACGACTCGGCCATCGACCAGCAGCAGCGCGGACTGCATCGCTCGGTCGGTGAAGACTTCAGAGACGACGCCGTCCACCGCGCACGGCGTCGTCTCCGCCGCAGCCGGCGTGGCGCGCGGCAGTGCCCAGGAAGGTCTGTCAGGCGGCTCCACGGTCACCCGAAAGGTGATCGTCTCGGACTCAGCGCCGCGGCTGTCGGTGGCGGTGACGGCGATGGCCGCCTCTCCCGCCACCCGGCCCGTGATCGTCAGTTGCGTCCCATCCACGGATGCCTCGGCGACGCAGCCGTCGCGCGACTCCGCGCCGAGCGCGTGGCTATCCCCTGGGTTCGCGTCCTCGATCGAGACTTCGAGCGTGAGCGCTTCGCCCACCGCGATGCTGCGGTCGGCGATGGTCGCCACCATGGGCGCTTCGTTCGGCGCAGGACCGAGAATCGGGCTCGCCGGCGTCCACACGAGCCGCGTGCTGAGGTTGGCATGGCCCTGGCGCCCGCGGATGTAGCGCCGCCCCTGCATGGGGTAGAAGTACCAAGCGCCGCGCGAGCTGCGCATCAGCACGTCGTCGTTGCCGTCGCCGTCGAGGTCGCCGACGCCGGCCACTTCGTAGGCGAGATTGCGGGTCAGACCGGCGGCGCCCTGGGTGCCGGGACGATAGCGCCGACCGGCCATGGCGTAGTGGTACCAGTGGCCATCGGCGCGGCGGATCAGCACGTCGTGCTTGCCGTCGCCGTCGAAATCGCCGATGGCGGCGATGCGGTAGGCCAGATTGCGCGTCAGGTTGGCGATGCCTTGCCGGCCCGGGATATAGCGCCGACCGTCCATCGCGTAGTGGTACCAGCGCCCGTCGATGTGGCGCATGAGCACATCGTCCTTGCCGTCGCCGTCGAAGTCGCCGATGCCTGCCACCGCGTAGTCGGGATTGCGGGTCAGGTTGGCGGCGCCCTGCTCGCCGGCGATGTAGCGGCGACCATCCATCGGGTAGTAGTACCAGTGGCCGTCGTCTCGGCGCAGGAGCACGTCGTCCCGGCCATCGCCGTTGAAATCGCCGATCCCCGCCACGCCGTAGCGCAGATCGGCCGTCAGGTTCGCACCGCCTTGGCGACCGGGAATGTAGCGCCTGCCATCCATCGCGTAGAAATACCAGCGCCCGTCGTAGACGTGGCGCATGAGCACGTCCGCCTTGCCGTCGCCGTCGAAATCGCCGATGCCCGCCACGCGGTAGTCGAGGTTGCGCGTCAGATTGGCAGGGCCTTGCTCGCCGGGACGATAGCGGCGGCCGTCCATGGCGTAGAAGTACCAATGGCCGTCGTCGCGGCGCAGCAGGACATCGTCCTTGCCATCGCCGTTGAAGTCGCCGAGGTGGCGAGAGAAGGCACCGTAGTCCTCGGCCTGGGCTGGCGCGGCCAAACCCGCCAGAAGCGCGAGCAGCGCGCCGGCGCCGACGGGCCTCATCCGCCCAAGGCCCGCATCAGGCGCCCGTGAAGAAGCTCTTGGGGTTGCCGACGAACAGCGTGTCGATGGCGTCGTCGCCGACGCCCATCTCCTTGAGGTCCGGGATGACGTGGCGGTGCATGTAGAGGTAGTTGTCGGGGTTGCGCAGCGCCAGCGCGTGCTCCTCCGGCAGCGTGCCGTCGGCGCGTTCGTTCAGGATGTGCAGGCAGATGCAGTCGTGCGCCGGGCACAGCCGGTCGCCGTAGCCGTCGTCGATCAGCCGCTTCATGGTCACCGTGCGCATGTGCGGGCTGACCAGATGCCCCGGGTAGCGGTCCAGCCCCAGGAAGCAGCCCTGATCGAGGATCCACTTGAGGTACTCGGTATCCGTGGTGTCGTTCGAGTGGTCGATCTTCACCCGTTCGAGGTCCACGCCCTCCTCCTTGAAGATGGCGATCTGGCGGCGCGCCACCTGCCCGGTGGGATAGGAATGCACCATGATCGGCACGCCGGTCTCGTTGTGGGCGCGGGCGACGGCGCGGTTCATGATCTCGAGCTCCGGCGTGACGCCCTCGAAATCCGCCGCGCACTTCAGCACCCCGGCCTTGATGTCCGTGCCGCGGAAGCCCTCTTCGATGTCGCGGACGAACTCCCGCGCCATCTGATTGGGGGAGACGTTGCGGATGAAGCGCGGCACGTCCAGCCACCAGCCGGTGACGTTGATGATGTTGATGCCGGACTCTTCAGAGACGGTGCGCAGCAGTTCGGGGTCCCGGCCCAAGTCGAACGTCGTCGCGTCCACGAAGGTGTCGATGCCCGCCGCCTTGGCCTTCTTCAGCATGGCGATGGCGCGCTCTTCGCGGTTCGGGCCGAGCAGGTCCGAGTAGCTGCGGTACATGCCGCTGGCGCTCACCATGACGTGTTCGTGCATCAGGGTGAAGCCGAGGTCTTCGGCGTGGATGGGACCGGTGACGGAGTTGATCATCATGGCAGCGTTCCCTCGAAGGCTTGTGGAGATTCCCGGCTGGTGGCAGTTACGGCTGCCGCTAGTGGTGGCCTACAGCCGCAACGAGACGTGAGCGAAACCTACCACAGCTCGCGCTCCTGGCGGCGGCGTTGCCGATCATGGAGTGCGCGACGACTCGTGCGGCGAGAGGGTCTTCGGGGCGCGTTCTTGCTCTCGTGGTGCTCGCAGCCTCAGGACCTCGTCCTTGCTTTCACCATGGCCCGCCAGAAGCGGTGATGGACCGGGTCCCAGCGGTACGTTTCCAAGTACCGCACCGCCGCCAGCAGCGCCGAACGAATGCCGAGCCGCTTGAGGCCTTCGCAGCCCACCGGCGCCCAGGCGAACTCAGGGCCGAGCAGGCTCGCCATGGCGCCATGCACCGCCGGGGCCGCCAGCAGGCGCTGCATGGCGGGAACGCGGGGCAGCAGGTTGTCGCCAGGCAACGGCGTCTCGTGCTGCATCGCGAAGTGCAGCTCGTCCACGATGTCCGCGTGGAAGTCCGCCGGCAGGTTGGCGTCGAGGACGATGAAGCCGTCCGCGATATAGCGGCGCACTTGCTCACCGGTCAGCAGCACCGGGCTCGTGTGGCATGGTCTTCTCGTCGCCAAACGACCAAGCGCGAACGATAGCGCACGAAGGGCCGTACTCGGGCCATCCGCTCGTTCGACACCGAAGGCCGGGTCGTGCGGACATGCACTACTGCATCCCGCCTCTTGAACGTGTGGACCTGCAAGCAAGGCGCGCTAGCAGAGATCTGTCTTGCACCGCTGCCCGTGCTGAGGCTTGCATTCGCCGCCCCAAACCGCTTGACTAGCCGTTTCCTTCGCAGCGCAGGAACGAACGCATGAAGTTCGGCATCTTCTACGAACACCAACTGCCCCGGCCCTGGGACCACGGCGAGGAGCAGAAGCTCTTCAACGACGCTCTCGAACAGGTCGAAGTGGCGGACCGGCTGGGCATCGACTTCGCTTGGGAGGTGGAGCACCACTTCCTCGAGGAGTACTCGCATTCCTCGGCGCCGGAGGTCTTTCTCGCGGCTTGTTCGCAGCGCACCAAGAACATCCGCTTGGGCCACGGCATCCGCCAGGTGATTCCGGAGTACAACCACCCGGCGCGCACGGCGGAGGTGATCGCCACGCTGGACCTCGTCTCCAACGGCCGGGTCGAGTTCGGCACCGGGGAGTCCTCGGCGGAGTTGGAGCTCGGCGGCTTCGGCATCCCGGTGGAGAAGAAGCGCAAGATCTTCATGGAGTCCGTGGAGCAGATCTGCAACATGCTGGCCATGGACCCGTACCCCGGCTACAAGGGCCAGTACTTCGAGATGCCGTGCCGGAACATCGTGCCGAAGCCCGTGCAGCGGCCGCATCCGCCGCTGTGGGTGGCGTGCTCGCAGCGCGAGACCATCCGCATGGCGGCCCGGCTCGGCATCGGCGCGCTGACCTTCGCCTTCGTCGATCCGGCGGAAGCGACGGAGTGGGTGGAGGAGTACTACGGCATCATCAAGAGCGATGCCTGCGTGCCCATCGGCCATGCCATCAACCCCAACATCTGCATGGTGTCGAGCTTCTCCTGCCATCAGGATCGCGAGGAAGCGATCCGCCGCGGCCTCGACGGCTTCGACTTCTTCGGCTTCGCGCTCGGCAGCCTGTACGCCTTCGGCGAGCACAAGCCGGGCCGCACCAACCTGTGGGAACAGTTCCAAGCGCTGCGGGCGAAGCAGGAGAGCCCGACGGACATCACCCAGGCGCTCTCCGGCAGCCGCGGCGGCATCGGCACGCCGGACGACCTGCGCGAGCACCTGCTGAAGTTCGAGGCCTGCAACGTGGACCAGGTGACCTTCATCCAGCAGGCGGGCAACAACAAGCACGAGCACATCTGCGAGGCGCTCGAGCTGTTCGCCGCCGAGGTGATGCCGGAGTTCAAGGAACGCGAGGCGGAGCGCGAGCGGCGCAAGATGGAGGAGCTGGCGCCTTATCTGGAAGCCGCCATGGCGCGCAAGATCAACATGCCGCAATTGCCGGACGCCGAGATTCCGGTCTTCAAGTCGCTCGGCCGGAAGGTTTCGGAGGAGTCCGAGAAGGAGCAGTCGATCTACGAGCAGCCGCAGCAGCAAGCCGCCGGCGGCTGAAGCGACTGGGATGCCGCGCGGCTAGTCGTATAGGCCGCGCGGCATGAACGCGAACTTCGAGTAGTCCGGCCCCTCCTCGCGCCAGCCGTACGGCTGCTTGGCGCCGAGCAGGTTCAGGAAGCGCGTGTCGTTCGCGTGGCGGGCGCGGACTTCCTCCGGCACCGCGTCGCCGTGCTGCTCCTGCGTGTGGATGTACTGGCGGTTGAAGTACACCGCGAGGTTCATGCGCAGGCCCGGAATCTGCCGCACGAACGAACCGTGCCAGCTATTGCCGTGCCAGACCACCGCATCCCCAGGCGCGATGTCCATGGAGATGGCGTCCGGGTTCGCGTCCTCGCCCAGACTCGACTCTTCGAGCCGCGGCGACCGCGCCAGCTTGTGGCTGCCCGGCACCATGGCCAGCGCCCCCGCCTCCCGGCTGTACGGCGTCAGCGCGTAGTTGACGTTGGCCACCATCGAGTAGGCGGGGAATGGCGCCGGGATGCCGTTGCCGTTGTCCGAGTGCAGCGGCAGCGCCATGCCGCCGGGGCCGCGGAAGTGGCAGCCCATGCTGGACAGCAGGCAGCTCTCGCCGAGCAGATAGGTGATGAGCGCCAGCGGCTTCGGCGCCATGAGGATGTCCTCGAAGACCTCGTCGTCGTAGAGCATGTAGGGGATGTAGGTCATACCCTCGAAGTCTGCGCTGGTGGCCGTGTCCGGATCGAGTTCGCGCCCGGTCTGGCGGGCGACACGGGCGAGGATGGCAGCCTTGGCCCGCTCCACCTGCGCCTCGGGCATCGCGCCCGGAATCGTGGTGAAGCCGTGCGTCTCGAGCTCCACCACGTTCTTGCTGAGACCCAGTTCCTCGATGCTGGCCAGCGTGCGCTCAAGCGCCTCGGATTCGGCCGGAATCGTCGCGGTTGCCGCCATGTCCATCCCCGTAGGTTTGCTTGGACGAGGAATGCTGCGCTACGGGTGCCCCTGCGTCAAACCGCAAGCACGAGGCGCCGAAAAAGCCGGCGCCCCGACGTCCGCAGACGTGCGGGGCGCCGGAAGGCCGCTCGGTTACCTGGCTTCCATCTCGAAGACGATGCGCAGGAGCATTCCGGGAAGGGGGATCGGCTTGCCGTCCACGAGTTGGGGGTGGTACTTGTAGCGGGCGACGGTGCGCAGGGCGGCGCTGTCGAACATCCCGGGCGGTTCGGAACCCACCACCACCGCGTCCGTAACAGTGCCCGTTTCCGTGATCGTGAAGGACACCACCACCCAGCCTTCGATGCCGCGGGCTGCGGCGCGGCGCGGGTACTCCGGCGCCGGCGTCAGGAACGGGATGGGCATGCGGCTGTCCGCGAAGGTCGGTTCGTGGTCGCCGATGGTCGGGGGTGCGGGCACGTAGACGCCGGGGCCGTCGCTGCCGATGTCGACGCTGACCGGTGCCGCTGGGGGCGGCGGAACCGGCGGCTTCGGCGGCTCCGGGGGCTTGCGCCGCGGCGGCGGCGCGGGGTCCGGCTCGACGTGCTGGAACACGAGATCCGCGACCGGCGGGACTTCGATGTAGGCCGCATCGTCGCTGGATACGAAGTAGCGCATCAGCGCCAGCAGGCCGAGCGTGATGACCGCCGAGAACAGGCAGCTGGCGATGAAGCCGCCGAGTCGATGGCCCGGCGCGGGGGTTGGCGCATTCATGGCTGGGTACCTCCGGATGAGTCGGATGGAGACGGCGGGAGCCGGAAGTCGAACTGCCGCACCACGCGGCTGTCGGTTCCGGCAGCTTCGGAGTGGATTGCGAGTCGGCTGCCAGCGGCGCGGACGTACTGGCGCCGCGCCAGCGCGCGCAGCACGGCGCTGTCGAACATCCCGGGCGGGTCGCTGGCGAGGATTTCCGGGCGCACCACGCGGCCGTCGCCCGCGATGCGGTATTCGACTACCACGCGGCCTTCGATGCCGTCGGTGAGCGCTCGGCCCGGGTAGATGGGCGAGTATGCCTCGCGCAGTTCTCGCTCGTCGCCGACAATGCCGCGTTCCAGTACCTGCGGTGCGGACGGTGCAACTGGCGGCGGCGCGATGCGGTGCGCTTGGCCTGCGAATACCGGTTCCCGCTCACTGGCCTCGAACTCCACGCTCGTACACAGCAATGCGACGCTGAGGGCCGTGACGAGGCCCCAGTAGACGCCGCCGGCATCTAGTTGCCGCTCGCGGATGCCGAGAAAGCGCTGGAAGCGTTCCACGGCCGCGCCGCCGAGCGAGGCCGCAGCAGCCATGGTCGGCGTTGCCGCTTCGTCGCGCGCCGCGCAGAGCACGCCGTCCAAGTATTCCGCCGCGCTCGGCAGGCATTCGGCGGCGCGGTCGTCGCAGCTCTGCTCCATGGCGCGCACGTATTGGCCGCGCAAGAGGCCCACCCAGGGCGCGAACCAGTACCAGTGCAGTACGAGACGCAGCGCCAGGAGGCCCAAGTCGTCGCGGCGGGCCAGGTGGACGAACTCGTGCGCCAGAACCGCCCGCAGCGCGCCGCGATGCCAGGTCGGCGCTTCGGCGGGCAGGACGATGGTGTCGCCGGCCATGCTCGACGAACAGGCCTCGCTGCCGCGGCAAAGCCGGTAGCGCCGACCGAAGCCCAGCAGACCTGCGACGGCCGCCGCTTCAAGCTCGATGGCTGGATCCGCGACCGCAGGCAGCGCCGCCAAGGATCGTCGCGCAGCGAAGGCGCGGAGCAGAGCGGCGGCATTCAGCGCCAGCGCCACGCCGATCCAGGTCCCCAACAGCCAAAGCGGCACGGCGGTCTGGCCCGCGAGGCTGAGCACGGCGAGCGTCTCGAACGGCGCCGTCCAATGCCAGCCGCTGATCGCCAGCAGGCAGAACGGCAGCGCCAGCAGGAGGGCGCCGGCCAAGAGCGCATAGGCGCGGCGCGTGACGGCGTTGCGGCGGAAGGCCACGAAGGCGATGCACGTGAGCAGCGCCGAGCACAGCACGAGCTGCGCCAGGAAGCGCACGTCAACATGCAGGACATCAGTCACGCGCGGGGTCCTCGCCGTCGTCCGCGTCGCCCTTGAACTTGGCGAGCACCGCTTCGATCTGCTCGACTTCGTCCGCCGAGAGCTTGCGCCGCGCGCCCAAGAGGCCCACTACCGCGTTCGCCGCAGAGCCGCCGTAGAAGATGTCCACCAAGCGGTTGAGGGCGCTGCGCCGGGCGCGGGCACGGGCCATGACGGGCCGGTAGACGTAGCGGCCGCGCTCGTTGCGATACGCGGCGTGGCCCTTGTCGAGCAGCTTACGCATGAGTGCCCGCACCGCCGAATAGCTCGGCGCATCGGGCAGCGCCTCGAGCACCTCGCCGACGGTTGCCTCGCCGCGCTCGTAGAGCACGTCCATGATCTGCCGTTCGCGGCGCGTCAGATGGATGTGGTCGTCTTTCATGCTGGGCCTCCGTGGTCTGCTGCTACCTTGTTAGCATTTTCATGCTGCATATCTAGCACTTAGTCGCACGCCGATGGAAGGCCTCGCCTTAGACTGTTTTGTCATAAGCAGGCGCCTGCTTAGAATCGCGGCTTACGTCCACGCAGGGGAGACGCGCAATGCGGCCATGGCAGACGATTCCGCTCTTGGCGTGTTCGATGGCGCTCGCCGGCACCGCCGCGGAGCTTGCCCGGGCGGCGCCGGAGGCGGTCGGCATGTCCGCCGAGGGCCTGGCGCAGGTCGCCGAACGGATGGACGCGCTGGTGGCCGACGGCGCCGTCCCGGGCATGGCGGCGATGGTCGCGCGAGGCGGCAAGCTCGTCTTCGAGCACCATACGGGGCTTCTGGACGTGGAAACCGGCGCGCCGCTGCAAGCCGATTCGCTGCTGCGCATCTACTCCATGACCAAGCCGATCACCAGCGTCGCCGCGATGCAGCTGGTCGAGGAAGGTCGCCTCGAACTCGATGCGCCGGTCGCGCGCTTCTTTCCCGAGTGGAATGCGATGCGCGTGTTCGCGGACGGCGAGCCCGCGCCGGTCGAGACGCAGGTCACCGCCCGCCATCTGCTCATGCACACGTCGGGCCTGAGCTACGGCTACTACGGCGACACCCCGGTGGACCGCATGTATCGCGCCGCGGGGCTCATCGACGACTGGGACTACCTCACCCGCGACACCCGGGAACTCGTGGCGAAGCTCGCCGACATCCCGCTGCTGTTCGAGCCGGGAACGCGCTGGCACTACGGCTTCTCGACCGATGTGCTCGGCCACCTCATCGAACGGGTGAGCGGCCAGCCCCTCGATGCGTTCCTCGAAGAGCGCATCTTCGGCCCCCTCGGCATGGCCGACAGCTACTTCGACGTGCCGCCGGAGGCGGTCTCCCGCTTCGGCACCAACCACTACGTTCGCGACGGCAAGGTGACCGTGCAGGACAACCCCCGCCAAGACCCGGAGTTCATCGGCGTCACGTTCCTCTCCGGCGGCGGCGGGCTGGTGACGACGGCCGAGAACTACATGCGCTTCTGCCTGATGCTGGCCGGCGGCGGCGAACTGCACGGCAAGCGCGTTCTGAAGCCCGAGACCGTCGCCGAGATGACCGCGAACCATCTGCCGGAAGCGCTCGCTGCAGGCCCGAACACCGGCTTCGGCCTCGGCTTCGCCATCGTGCTGGAAGGATCGGACGCCGTGCCGTCGCCGGGCAGCTACCACTGGGGCGGCGCGGCAGGCACGTTCTTCTGGATCGACCCGAAGGCGGACCTGGCCGCCGTGTTCATGCCCCAGCGCATCGGCTCGCCGGGGTCGATTCAGGCAGGGCTGCAGAAACTGGTGTACGCGGCGGTGGCACGTCCCTGAGCACTCCACGCCGAGGTCATGTACAGCGTGCGCGACCAGAGGTGTCCTTCGCCGTTCTGTACCGGCTTTCCTTGGCGAGTGGTGATCGATCAATGCAATCGACAAACTTGGAGGAACCGCCGCGAACGGACATGACCAATACGCCTATCGGGTCATCTGGTCCGATGAAGACAAGATGTACGTCGGCATGTGCGCGGAGTTCGGCGCCCTCAGCCATCTGGACGACACGCCCGAAGGGGCCTTTGCCGGCATCAGGGATGTGGTGGCGTTCGCCGCACAAAGTCTGCGCGAGGACGGCGACCCGATCCCCGAGCCGCTGGCCAAGCGGCGATACAGCGGCACGCTCACTTCGCGCCCCTCCCGATACGCACAGTCGCGGACGTAGTGTTGCGCCACGTCATGGCACCATGTCCTCCCCCTGCCATGCCGTTAGGTCCTTGAGCAGGGCGATGGCCTTCTCGCGATCATGTCTTGCCTCGTACACCGGGGCCCACCACTGGTCGGCGATCACCAGGCCCCGGTCCTCCGCAGCCGCGACGATGGCCACGAGGTGGTCCATGGCGCCTTCGAAGTCGTGCTCCAGGTCCATGAGCATGTGGTCGAGCGACTCCATCTCGGAGATGATGCGGTCCATGGCGCGCAGCGGCCCGGCGCCGGCATCGTCCAGGACGGCGACGCCGACGCGCACCAGCATCAGCGACAGCTCGTATTCGCGGAGCGCGAAGAGCGTGCCGATGAGCTGGTTGAGGGCGCTGGCGGTGTACTTCTCCGGCAGATACGGCCCCAGCATGAGCGCTTCCCGATAGGCGATAGCCGCTTTGCGCAGTTCTCCGGCGGCGGCGTACCGTCCGCCCACGTAGTGGAGTAGCCGCTGCGTGCGCAAAGTCTGCCGATGGCTGAGCTGCTTGGCCCAGCTTGCCGCCAGCGTGAGCTTGTCCAAGGCGGCGTCGTGGTCGCCCCGCCGCAACGCCTCAACGGCCTGCGGGAGATACCGTTTGTTCGTCACCTCCAACGAACCCGAATTGCGAATGCGGATTCTGCGCAGCCTGCGACTCTCCCATGCGCGGTCGGCGAGCGCCTCGACGAGACTCGGCTCGGCCATGATGTCGATCACTGCGCCCGGCCCGGTCGGGTCGGCTATGGATTGCTGCGGCGCGGCCCGATTGGGGACGCCCGACAACCACTCCTCGTCGATCGAGAGGTCCTCTTCCTCGGCCGCGACAACCGCTTTGAGGCGTTCCAATGCCCTGTCCAGATCGTGCTCCATGTCCGCCCCGACGTCGTAGCCAGCATCGTCCAGCACGACGATGCCAACGCGGGCGAACATGAGCGCCGCTTCGTCCTCGCCCATCCCGGAATGCGCATCGATGAGCCTAACGAGGGCGTCGGCAGTGTATTCGGCGGGCAGATAGGGGCAGAGCATCAGGGCTTCCCGATAGGCGGTCGCCGCGGCGGAGAGCTCGCCGGCAGAGGCGTGCGTCTCGCCCAACTGGCGGAGGAGCCGGTAGGTGGACAAGGTCGCCGGGTGGCGAAGGCGCTCCGCCCAGCCGGCGACCCTCATGAGCAGGCGCAAGGCCATGGCGTGGTCGCCGCGCTGCAAGGCTGTGTTCGCCCGTCTGACGAAGCCCGCCGCCGCCTCGCTGCCCCAATTGCCGCCGCTGCGGCGCAGGCGCGCCTCGCGGACCTTTGCATCGTCCCAGGGTCGGTTGGAGAGCACCAGGACGAGGCGAGCCTCGGTCGCCTGCTGATCCGCTGGCGCATCCCGGGCGGGAGCACTCCCGTCGACCTCGGCGCTCGTCGACGGCATGGCAGCGCCGAACAGCGCAGCGCAACACATCGCCGCAAGCCCCCGTTTCCGCTTCATCGCACTTCCCACGGTCGGGGCGGTCCTCACGGCGACAGTGCCGCCGCGTCTTCGTCGCTCGCGGCGGCGCGCATCGCGTCCTCGGGCTGCCACGCGAGGATGTCCTTGAGCAGCGCGATGGCGCGCTCGCGATCATCTCTGGCCTCGTAGACCGGCGCCCACCATTGGTCTTCTATGGCCAAGCCCTGCTGCTCGGCGGCCGCGGCGGCGGCTGCCAAGCGATCCATGGCGGCATCGAAGTCGGACTCGAAGTCTTCGAGGGCATCGCCCAAAGACGCCATCTCCTCGATGATGCGGTTCATGGCGAGGTACGGCGCGCCACCCACATCGTCCAGCACGGTGACGCCGATGCGGACGAACATCAGAGCGACCGCGTACTCGCGCATCTCGAAGTACGTGCTGATGAGTTGGTTGAGGGCATTGGCCGTGTACTCGTCCGGCAGATACGCGCCGAGCATGAGGGATTCCCGGTAGGCTTCGGCGGCCAGGTCCGCTTCACCGGCAGAGGCGTGCTTCTCGGCCAGTTGGTGTAGGAAACGGTAGACGGCAACCGTCGCCCGATGGCTCATCCGCTTCGGCATGGCGGTCGCCCTCTCGAGCACTCGCAGCGCCCGCTCGTGGTCGTCGCTCGCCAACGCGGCCTCTGCCAGGGCCAGGGAACGGAACTCCCAGGCCTTGAGCGTTCGCTCGATGCGCTTAGCGCGCAGCCACGGGTCCGCCCAAAGGCGGTTGGAGAGGGCGTCGATGTAGCTCGACTCGGATTCCCGCCCAGCGACCTCGGTGCCCATGGACGGCAGCGCCGGGCCGAGCAACGCAAGGCAGCACATCGCCGCGAGTCCTCTGTGCCGCTTCATCGGCATGTGCGCCTTGCGGTGGCGCCTACGGCGACTGGGCCGCCGCGTCCTCGGCGCGCGCAGCACCGCGCATGGCGTGCTCCGGCTGCCAGGCGAGGATGTCCTTGAGGAGCGCGACGGCCCGCTCGCGATCATCTCTCGCCTCGTACACCGGCGCCCACCACTGGTCCTCGATGACCAAGCCGCGTTGCTCGGCAGCCAAGGCGGCGGTTTCGAGACGATCCACGGCGGCGTCGAAGTCGTACTCCAAGTCGGCGAGCGCATCGTCGAGAGACGCCATCTCCTCGATGATGCGGTTCATGGCGAGGTACGGCACGGCGCCCACATCGTCGAGCACCGCGACGCCGACGCGGACGAACATCAGCGCCGCCTCGTACTCGCGCATGTCGAAGTAGGTCTTGATGAGCCTATTGAGGGCGTCGACCGTGTGTTCGGCGGGCAGGTAGGGGCCGAGCATGAGCGCTTCCTGGTATGCCACTCCCGCTTGGTCCAACTCCCCGGCGGCGACGTGCTGCTCGGCCAGTTGGAGGAGGAACCGGTAGGTCGTGAGGGTGGCCTCATGGCTCAGCCGGTACACGCTTGCGGCGGCGCGTTTGAGGATGCGCAGCGCCCGCTCGCGCTCGTCGTTCAGCAAAGCCGTTCGGGCGCGCTCGAGGGAGTCGAACTCCCCGGCGCTCACGCCGCGCCCAAGGCGCTTCTTGCGCAGTCCTCGGTCGGCCCAGAGGCGGTCGGAGAGGGCGTCGATGAAGCTCCGCGAGGACTTCCAAGAACTCGCGCCGCCGGGGTAGCTCGGTTGGGGAACAGCGCTGCCGCCGCCAGCCGACGCGGCGGCACCCCCGGCGTCCGCGGTGGCCGGCGCCTGGGCGTGCGGACTGAGCGCCAAGACGATCGCTGCCAAGAGCGCGACCCATCCTAGCGATCGGCGAGCGGCGGACATGCTGGGCCTTCCTCCGAACTCCCTCAGTCGTGCTACAAGACTAGCATCATCGCTATGGCGGCGCCCCTGCTTCCTCCGCCCACATCTCGCGGAGCACCGTGCGCAACGTCGCGTACTGCTCATCGAGGGTGCCTTGCAGGCGCACGGTGCGGTTCTCCAGCTTGAGGGTGTGCGGCGTGACCTCGGCTTCGAGGGAGACGCCGATCTCGTAGAGGATGTCGGCGTAGGAGTCCGCCGCGGCTTGGTCCTGCTCCGCGCCGCGCAGTAGCCAAGCACCGGCGGTGAGCTTCTGGTTCGTTTCCGGCGGCGGCAGCGCCTCCGGCGGCAGATGGGCGTCCGGCGTCTGCTTCTCCAGCGTCGCCGCGATGCCTTCCAGCACCGCCACCGAGCCCGCCAGCGCCCGGGCGCGGGATTCCTGGGTGAGGCGCCGGTGGGTGCGCTTGGCGCGGAACGTCGCTTGGCGCCAGTGGCCGTACGGTCGGCGCACGGCACTCGCGAAGTTCTCGAAGTGGCCATCGAGGGCGTCGAGAAACATGTGCTCGCGGCTGCGGATGCGGCGCGCGGCGACCAGCAGCGGATCGTCGCGTGCCGGCAGGCGGCGCAAGTCGAAACCCTCGGCCTCCTGGACCACGTACTCCGCGAACGCGGACGGCGCCATGCTCTGCGCGAAGCGCATCTCGGCCGTCGCTCGGATGCGGGCCAGGCGTTCGTCCGAGAGCGTCCGCAAATGGCCGCGCATGTCGTCCGCCACCGCGGCGAAGGTCGGCCGCAGCGGATCGTCCAGAGCCTCGGCGGCGTAGTCGAGGAGGCTCGCCACCGACTGGTAGCGTTTCTCGAACCAGACCGCGCCGCTGGCATCCTGGACCCGGACGGCGAGGTCCAGCACTTCGCCGTCCGAGTCTTCGATGCGCACCGAGACGGCGACCTCCGATGCCTCGAACGGGCCATTGCGGGGCACGACGCGCACCGCAGCCCAGTCGCCGCTCGACGCCAGCTCGTTCTTGAGCGCCCAGGCGAGGTAGTGCCCCTCGGCGCGGCGGATCTCGGGCCGCACGACGGGGTTGCTGTCGGCGTCGAAGTCCGCCGCGATGCTGGCGTCGAAGACTTCCACGGCCACATCAAGCAGCAGGTCCTCGGGAGTCGGACCTTCGCGCACGGGCGGCGACGTCGGCGCTGGCTGCTCCGGCGGCGCCTGGGCCGCGCAGCCCACCAGCAGCAGGGCCACGAGAACCAGCGCGCTTTGGCGCAAGCCGCCCATTGGTCAGCCCGGCATGGCCTTGTCGAGGTCCAGCTTCGCCGCCGCGGCGTAGTCCAGCGCGTCCTTGGCGAGGCCCTTGTTGGCTTGGGCGAGCGTGGACAAGGCGGCGAACACGATCCACTCTCTGGATACCTCGAAATAGCCGCGCAACGCCTCGCGGGACTCCGACAGTCCGTAGCCATCCGTGCCGAGCACGGTGTACGGACCCGGGAACCAGCGCGCGATGCCAAGCGGCAGCGCCTTCATGTAGTCCGAGACGGCGACGAAGATGCCGTCTTCGCCTTCGAGCAGCGTCTCGACGTAGGGCCGCTCGTCGGCGACGCCGGCACCGAGCATCAGGGCGCGTTCGGCGGCGATGCCCTGGCGGGCGAGTTCCGTATAGCTGGTGACGCTCCACACGTTCACCCGCTCGCCCCGCGTCTCCAGCGCCTCGGCGGCGGCGAGCGCTTCCGCCATGATCGCGCCGCTGCCGAGCAGGTTCACCGTCGCTCCCTCGCAGCGCCGCAGCGCGTACATGCCGCGCACGATGCCCTCCGGGGCGCCGTCCGGCATCGGCGGCATGGGGTAGTTCTGGTTGGTGAGCGTCAGGTAGTAGAAGACGTCCTCGCGCTCCTGATACATGCGGCGGATGCCGTCTTGGACGATCACCGCCACCTCGAAGGCGAACGCCGGGTCGTAGCTGACGAGATTCGACACGGTGGCGGCGATGACGTGCGAGTGGCCGTCCTGATGCTGCACGCCCTCGCCGTTCAGCGTCGTGCGCCCGGAGGTGCCGCCGAGCAGGAAGCCCTTGCACATCATGTCGCCGCAGGCCCAGATCATGTCGCCGACGCGCTGGAAGCCGAACATCGAGTAGAAGATGTAGAACGGCACCATGGGCAGGCCGTAGTTCGCGTACGCCGTGCCGGCGGCCAGGAATGAGGCCATCGCGCCGGTCTCGCAGATGCCCTCCTGCAGGATCTGGCCGTCCTCGGCTTCCCGGTACGGGGCGATGGTGCCGGCGTCGACCGGCTTGTAGTGCTGGCCGGCCGGCGAGTAGATGCCGGCTTGCGGGAACAGGCCGTCCATGCCGAAGGTGCGCGCCTCGTCGGGCACGATGGGCACGATGTAGCGGCCGAGGCTCTTGTCGCGCAGGAGTTTCTGCAAGAGGCGCACCATGGCCATGGTGGTGGACACCGCGCGTTCACCGGTGCCGCTCAGCATGTCCGCGAAGAATTCGAGCGGCGGGGGTGCGAGGGCGGGGTAGGAGACTTCCCGCTGCGGCAGCGGGCCGCCCAGCGCATCCCGGCGCTCGCGCAGGTAGCGGATCTCTTCGGAGTCGTCCGCGGGGCGGTAGAACTCGGCGCGCTCGATCTGCTCCTTGGCGAGCGGGATGCGCAGGCGTTCGGCCAGTTCCATGCGTTCTTCCGGCTTCAGGTACTTTTTCTGATGGACGGTGTTGCTGCCCGCGGCGCCGGGGCCCAGGCCGTCGCCCTTGACGGTCTTCAGCAGGATCACGCACGGCTTGCCGGCGACCTCCTCGGCTTCCTTGAACGCCGCGTAGATCTTCTTGTGGTCATGGCCGCCGCGCTTGATCGAGCGCACTTCCTCGTCCGTCAGGGCGCTCATCAGGTCCCGCAGTTCGGGGTTGTTCTCCACCCAGTGCTCGCGCTGCACGTCGCCGGGGGAGACGGTGTACATCTGGTAGTCGCCGTCCACCGCCTGCTCCATGCGCTCTTGCAGGACACCGTGGATGTCGCGCTCGAACAGGAGGTCCCAGCCGCCGCCCCAGATCACCTTGATGACGTGCCAGTCGGCGCCCCGAAACGCGCGTTCGAGTTCCTGGATGATCTTGCCGTTGCCGCGCACCGGGCCGTCGAGGCGCTGCAGGTTGCAGTTCACGGCGAGGACGATGTTGTCGAGCTGCTCGCGCGCGGCGATGGCGATGGTGCCGAGCACTTCCGGCTCGTCCGACTCGCCGTCGCCGATGAAGGCCCAGATCTTGCCGCCGTCCTTGGCCTTCAGGCCGCGGTGCTCCAGGTACTTGGCGAAGCGCGCCTGGTAGATGGCGCCGGGCGTGGACAGGCCCATGCTGGCGCAGGGCATCTGCCAGAACCACGGCATCCGGCGCGGATGCGGGTAGGAAGGCAGGCCGCCCTCGGTCGCCAGCTCGCGGCGGAAGTTCTTGATCTCAGCTTCGCCGAGGCGCCCTTCGAGGTAGGCGCGGGCGTAGATGCCCGGCGCGGTGTGGGCCTGGAAATGCACTTGGTCGCCGCCGTAGTCGGCGCTCTTGGTGCGGAAGACGTGGTTGAGGCCCACCTCCATCATCGTCGAGGCGGAGAGGTACGTCGCGATGTGGCCGCCGACGCCGGAGCCGCTGTCGTAGGCCTGCAGCACCATCGCCGCGGCGTTCCAGCGCAGGATGTTCTCGATGCGCGTCTCCAGCTCGATGTCGCCGGGGTACGGCGGCTGCTCGGCCAGCGGAATGGTGTTCTTGTAGGGCGTGTTGAGGGCGGCGTCGGTGAGTACCACGCCCTTCTGCGAGAGTTCGTGCTGCAGGCGCGCGAGAAGCGTCTTGGCGCCCTCGCCGCCGCGCTCGTCCAAGACGCTGGCCAGCGCCTCGAGCCACTCGCGCTGTTCGAGCTCCCAGTCGTCGGCAGCCACGTCGATGCGCTGGACTTCGGCCATCAGACGGGGATACCCGGCGAGCGCAAAGGTCGAATCGGAGAGCGAATAGGCATGGTTTCGAGTCGCCGACGAAAACGGGCAGCCGAGCATACTAGAACCAGCTGCGACGGTTCGCGCGGCGCGGGTTGCTGCTACGCTTAAGCCATGCAGACCAAGCGCCCGACCATCCCCGCCGCCGAAGAGATCCTCGGCGGCTACTTCCCCGTGCTCGACCACGGCTTCGTGGCGCTGGTGGACTACATGGGTGCCGATCATGACATCGAGCGCGCCGCTCGGGTCAGCTACGGGGCCGGCACCCGCCAAGTCAGCCAGACGCGCGGGCTCGTGCGCTATCTGCAGCGCCACGCGCACACCACGCCGACGGAGATGGTGGAGTTCAAGTTCCACTGCTCCATGCCGATGTTCGTCGCCCGGCAGTGGATCCGCCACCGGACTGCATCGGTGAACGAACTGAGCGCGCGTTACAGCCTGCTGCCGCTGCTCTTCTACACCCCGGCGGCGGAGAACTTCGCCCGCCAGAGCAGCGTAAACAACCAAGGCCGCGAGGCCGAGCCGGCGCCCGCCGCGCTGTACGCCGACGCCGTGCGGCGCTGGGAGAGTCTGCGCCGGGATGCCGCGGACGCCTACGGCTGGCTGCTCGGCGAGGACATCGCCCGGGAGATCTCGCGCATCGACCTGCCGCTGTCCACCTATACGCAGTGGTATTGGAAGATCGACCTGCACAACCTGCTGCACTTTCTCACGCTGCGCGTGGACGCCCACGCCCAGTGGGAGATTCGCGAGTACGGGCGGGTGATGGCCGGGATGCTCAAGCGCGTGGCGCCGCTGGCCTTCGAGGCGTGGCTGGACTACAGCGTCCTGGGGGCGCGCATGAGCTACGGCGAACTGCGGGCGCTGGGCCTGTTGCTCGAGCGCGACCGCGGCGGCATCGCCGTGCGCGCCGGTGCCGGGCGCGTGAGTCGCCAGGAGCTGGCTGCGCTCGGCCTGTCCGGGCGCGAGATCCGCGAGTTGCAGGCCAAGCTCGATGCCCCGGCGCGGCCGGATTTCGACTTGGACATGGGCACCATGCAGACCCCGGCGGCGGTCGAGGCGAAGATGAACGCCGCGGTGCCGGAACCGGAGCGGGCCGGCAGCGAGTCGGTTGCGGGCGAGTCGGTGGAGTAGCTCGCCTTGTCCGTCGATCTCTTCGTCAACCCCGAAATCCCGCCGGACGAGCTGCCGAAGGCGCAAGCAGTCGTCTGGCGGCCGCTCGATGCGCGCTTCGTCCGCAGCGCCCAGATCAAGGCGCTGATCGTCTGGAGCATCCTGCTCGCCGCCGCCGGCGCAGGCCACTTCCTCATCGCGACGTTCGGCGACGAGGCGCTCGGGCCGTGGCCGTTCGCGATCGGCTGGGCGGTGCTGGCCGTGCTGGCGATTTGGAGCGTCCTCTGGCCGACGATCAGCGTCCCGCGCCGCGGCTACGCCGTGCGCGAGTTGGATCTGCTCTACAAGTCCGGCGTGATCTGGCAATCCGTCAAGGCGGTGCCGTACAGCCGCGCCCAGCACGCCGAGACCAACAGCGGTCCGCTGGACCGCCGCTTCGGGTTGGCGCGGCTGTCCGTGTTCACTGCCGGCGGCTCGGGCGGCGACCTCGGCATCGCCGGCCTCGGCAAGGAGGTCGCCGAGGACCTGCGGGCGCATGTGCTCGATCACCTTGGCGTCGCCGCCGAGCAGGAAGCCGCCGTCGGAACGACCGCTTGAACTCCGAGGAACTGCCCGTCGCCGAAGCCTGGCGACGCACGTCGCCGTATGCCGTGCTGTTCTTCTTCACCGCCGCGGTGAAGCGGATCGTCTTCAACGTCAACAACCTGATCGCAGGGGGCGGCGTCACGGTGTACCTCGCGAGCGCCGAGCTGCCGTTCGACCTCGGCGCTGGCCTGCTTTGGGCGGCGCTCGGCCTCTTCGCGCTGTTCGTGGCGAGCGCCATCGCCCGCTACTGGTTCTTCCGCTATCGGCTCGGCGAGGAGCGTATCGGCATCCGCGAGGGCGTGTTCAAGAAGACGGCGCTCGACGTGCGGTTCAGCCGCATCCAAGGCATCGACGTGGAGGAATCGCCGATCTTCCGCATGCTGGGTCTCGCCACGGTGAGTTTCGGCACGGCCGGCTCGACCAAGCGCGAAGGGCACCTGCCGGCGGTGCGACGGGACTTCGCCCGCGACCTGCGCGATCGCGTCGACGCGGTGCGCCGGGCGGCAGGCGAGGCCGATGCGGACGCGGCGCCGGGCGCGAAACGCAGCGTGCTGCTGCGGCTCCATGCCGGGGATCTCCTGCGCATCGGGCTTGCGGATCGCAGCGTGCTGGTGGGCCTCGCCGTCGTGCCGCTGGCGGCGCAGCAGCTGTCGCAGACGTTCGGCGACCAGATGGAGGCGTTCTTCCTTGGACTGGGAGACAGCATCGCATCCCAAGTCGGCGAGGCGGACGCGCTGGGCAACGCCATCGCGGCGCTGGTGCTGCTATTCGGCGCGGTCGCCATACTGTTCCTGCTCACCCTGGCTTCGGCGGTGGTGCGCTTCAAGGATTTCGCGCTGTGGCAGGAGGGCACCGCGCTGCGCACCGGGGCCGGGCTGCTGACCCGCAAGCAGGTGGTGGTGGAACACAGCAAGATCCAACAGCTGCGGTTTTCGCAAAGCCTCGTCATGCGCTGGCTGAAGCGCTGCCGACTGGACTTGCTGCCGGCCGGCAGCGGCAACGCCAACCCGCAAGCCCAGGCGACGGTGCAGACGCTCGCCGTGCCGCTGGCGGACATGGCCTTCGCCCGCGCTCTCGGCGAGCGCGTGTTCGGCGCAGAGACGCCGACGCTCAGCCTGATCCCCAGCGAAGACCCGTTCGCGCGCACCTCGGCACAGTACATTCGCGCACGAGTGGCCGTGGTCGGGCTGCCGCCGGCCCTGCTCGGCGCCGCGGCGCTCTGGCCGGTGCTCGGCCCGGCAAGCCTGGCCTGCTTCGTTTGGCCCGGGGCAGTGGCGCTCTTCACCTGGCAGATCTGGCGCCGGCGCGGCTACTGGCACGACGACGATGCCTTCGCCCGGCGCGCCGGCTTCTTCGGCTACCGCGTCGACGCCTTCCTGCTGCGCAAGGCGCAAGGCGCAACCGTCGCGCAGTCGCCCTTCCAGCGCCGCAAGGCTCTCGCGGATCTCGTTGTCCACTTGGCGTCCGGCGACGTGACGCTGCCGTACGTCGAGCACGCCACGGCCTGCCGACTGCGCGACTACATCCTGTTCAAAGTGGAGACGAGCGCACGACCCTGGCATTGAACGCCGCAGACCCGCGCACAGGGTTGTACGAGTGACCACGGCCAACGCGAGCATGGGCAATCGCTCGGTCTTTGTAAGATATTGGCGCGACCTACATACAGGCCGAAAAACGTCGGCTATGGTGCCGCGATGCAATCCAAACGAAACAGCCGAAGCCGGTCCGAATCGTTCCCGTTCGACCAGATATACAAGGCCATGTGCGGCAACCGGGCGACCATCCGGGACTTGCTGGGCAATTATCTGGCGCAGCCCCGCGGGCCACTCTCTTCGACGACCCTGCGGGCGCTCGATGCCTTGAGAGCGTGGGATGTTGGCACGCAGGTCGCAAACTGACGCTGGTGGTAGAACGCGCAGCGTTCTCGATCGCGTCGCGCCAGCGACGCGCCTCGACATGCGCACAGTGCGCAGGCTGCCGACGGAGTGGGTCACTCGCGAACTCCGCAGTCGGCGCGGCGACCTGATGGCCAGCGTCCGTTTCAAAGAGGCCAGCCGGCGGGAAGGCGCACCCGAGCACCTGATTCTGCACATGGAGCACCAGTCGCGACCCGACAGCAGCATGCCGTTCCGTTTCCTGGAGTACGGCTACGAGTTCCTGCGCGAGCTCGCCGCCAGCGGTCTGCTGGGCAGCGAATGCCCGATCCTCTGCGTGGTGATCCACAACGGGAAGTCGCCGTGGAACGAGGCGACTCGGACCCCGGGCCTCGGCCCCGTGCCCTCAGCCGACGCCCGCGGACCGCTTGCCGGAACCGACCTTTCGGCTTTCTTCCCATGGGGATACCGTGCGCTCGACTTGGTGCGGCACCGTGGCGAGGCGCCGATTCCCGGCAGCATTGTCTCGCTGATGGTGGCGATCGAGTATGCGGGGGCGGACGGCCTCGCCGCGCTGTTCCGGGACGCGCGGCTGGCGGAGACTTGGCGTGGCCTGCCGGGAGCGCTGCAACTCACCGTGGCGCGATGGATAGGCCGCATCGCCGAGCAACTCGGCATCGACGTGGAAATGGATGAACTGATGCAACTGCCACCACTCGCCAAAGTGACCTCTCGGCTGGAGGAGTCCATTGACGAGGCCATCGACGATGCCCGGGCAAAGGGCATGGAGAAGGGCATGGCCGAGGAACGCTCCCTGCTGCGCGGCATGGCCGCGCTCAAATTCGGCGAGCCGGTTGCCTCGCGGCTGGCCGCGCTGCTCGGGGACTTGGCGAGGCCTGCGGAACTTCGTCAGGCCGGCGCCTGCATCATGCGCAGCAGCAATGGCGAAGAGTTGCTGAGCCGCTTGAGCGAGCTCGTGCGCCGCAGAGGAAACGGTGCAAACGCCCGACTTTCTCTAGGCAGCTAGAACGCAGCCAGTTTCAGTACCGCCCATTGCTCCAGCCAGTCCGCGGTGGGGGCGAGCTTGAACTCGCTGCGCACGAACTGGTTTATCCGGCCCTCGGCGCAGGCGAGCAGCAGATTGGCGGCGGCGCGCGGGCCGATCGGCGCCGCCGTGCGGCGGGTGGCGTGGGCCTTGCTGACGATCTGCCGCAGCGTCGTTTCGATGCGGTCGTAGAACTGGCGGGTGCGGGCGCGCAGGCGTTCGGTCTCGCCTTGCAGGGCGTCGCCGGCGAACAGGCGCGCGAAGCCGGGGTTGCGCTCGCAGAAGCCGAGCAGCAGCAGCAGGATGTCGCCGCACTGGGCGTCGGCGGAACGTCCAGCTTCTAGGATCTGGCCGACGCGGCTGAAGATCGTGTCTTCGGCGAAAGCGATCAGGCCGTCGATCATCTTCGCCTTGCTGGCGAAGTGGCGATAGAGGGCGGCTTCCGAGACGCCTAGCTCACGCGCCAGGGCCGCGGTGGTGATCCGGGCGCCGGGGTTGGTCTCCAGCATCCCGGCGAAGGCCTGCAGGATCTGCTCTTGGCGTTCGCTGCGCGGCAAGGCTCAGCTCCGGGACTTCAGCAGCGTGCCGACGCCGCGGTCGGTCAGCACTTCGAGCAGCAGCGCGTGCGGCACCCGGCCGTCGATGATGTGCGCGGTCTTGACGCCGCCTTCAATGGCGCCAAGGGCGCATTCGACCTTCGGCAGCATGCCGCCAGCGACCGTGCCATCGGCGATGAGCGCCGTCGCATCCTGGCGCGAGAGACCCGTGAGCGTGCGCTCCTCGGCATCGAGGATGCCGGGCGTATTGGTGAGCAGGATGAGCTTCTCCGCGCCCAGCCGCTCGGCTACCGCGCCGGCCACGAAGTCCGCATTGATGTTGTAGGACTCGCCGTCCGGCCCCACGCCAACCGGGGCGATGACGGGGATGAAGCCGCTTGCGATCAGGGTGTCGAGCAGGCTGCGGTTTACGAGGGCGACTTCGCCGACGTGGCCGATGTCGATGATCTCCGAAACGCCTACCCCGTCCGAGGAATGCTCGTGGCGCTTGAGCGTCAGCTTGCGGGCTTGGATCAGATCCGCGTCCTTGCCGCTGATGCCCACCGCCCGGCCGCCGGCGGTGTTGAGGAGCGAGACGATGTCCTTGTTGACGAGGCCGCCGAGCACCATCTGCACCACGTCCATGGTCGCGGCGTCGGTGACGCGCAGGCCGTCGACGAACTTGGTCGGGATGTTGAGGCGGTCCAGGAGGTCGCCGATCTGCGGGCCGCCGCCATGCACCACCACCGGGTTCATTCCCACCAGCTTCATCAGCACCACGTCGCGGGCGAAGGCGCGCTTCAAGCCCTCGTCCACCATGGCGTTGCCGCCGTACTTGACCACCATGGTCGCGCCGTGGAAGTCGCGTATGTACGGCAGCGCCTCGATCAGCACCTGCGCCGCGATGTCGTGCTGCGGGGCGCTCATGGCGGCAGGGCGAGGCCGGGGTCGACGGCCCGCAGGGCGGCGTCGAAGCGCTGGCGGATGGCGGCCAGCGCCGCGCTGTTGTCCGCCTCGAAGCGCAGCGTCAGCATCGGGCTGGTATTGGACGGGCGCACGAGGCCCCAGCCGTCGGCGTAGTCGACGCGGATGCCGTCGATGCGCGTCACCGTGCCATCGCCGAAGTCCGCGCTATTGGCGAGGCGGTCGACGATGGCGAACTTGGCCCGCTCGGTGGTGGGGACCTTGATCTCCGGGGTGGTCACCGCACTGGGAAACTCGGCGAAGACATCCTGCGCCGAACGCGGCTGCGCGGCGAGGATCTCCACCAGCCGCGCGGCGCTGTAGAGAGCGTCGTCGAAGCCGAACCAGCGCTCGGCGAAGCACAGATGGCCGGAGAACTCGCCGCCGAACAGCGCACCCTGCGCCCGGATCGCCGCCTTGATGTGGGAGTGGCCGGTCCTGCACATGACGGGCTCGCCGCCGCTCTCGCGGACGAGCTCCGGCAGATGGCGGCTGCACTTGACGTCGAAAACGATGCGGGCGCCCGGATGGCGGCGGGCGATGTCGCGGCCGAACAGCATCATGGTGCGGTCCGGCCAGACGATCTCGCCGGTATTGGTCACCACGCCCAGCCGGTCGCCATCGCCGTCGAAGGCGACGCCGAGGTCCGCTTCGTGGCGCTGCACGGCATCGATGAGGTCGGCCAGATTGGCGGGCTCGGCGGGGTCCGGGTGGTGGTTGGGAAACGACCCGTCCACCTGGGCGTACAGCGGAATCACATCGCAGCCGAGGCGCTCGAGCAGCTTCGGCGCAACCAGTCCGGCGACGCCGTTGCCGCAGTCGGCAGCCACGCGCAGGCGCCCCGGGAGCGTCACGTCGCTGGCCACGCGATCGATGTAGTGGTCGATGATGCCGTCGTCGGTGGTCGCCCCGCCCTGGCCGCCGGCGAAGTCGCCCGCCTCGATGCGTCGGCGCAGGCGGTCGATGGCGTCCTCGGCCAGCGTGACGCCGCCGACCATCATCTTCAGGCCGTTGTACTCCGGCGGGTTGTGCGAGCCGGTGATCATGATGCCGGTGCCGGTTTCCAGCATGTGCGTGGCGTAGTAGAGGAGCGGCGTTGGCAAGATGCCGACATCGATCGCGTCCGCGCCGCTGTCCTTGAGGCCGCGCAGCAGCGCCTCGCGCAGCGCCGGCGTGGTAGCGCGGCCGTCGCCGCCGACCGCCACGCGGCGTTGCCCCTGGCCGCGGGCCAGCGTCGCGAAGGCGCGCCCGATGCGGTAGACGGCGTCCGTCGTCAGGGTCTCGCCGACCACGCCGCGGATGTCGTAGGCGCGGAAGATCTCGGCGGCAACAGGCGCTGGCATGGCTACGCCCGGCCACTCAGGCTGTACAGCGCCGCGATCTCCCGCACGAGGCGCGCGGCGACGGCGGTCTTGGGCATCTTTCCGATAGCGACTTCGCCGCCTTCGTGGATGAGCGTCACGGCGTTGTCCGTGCTGTCGAAGCCGATGCCGGCGTCCGATACGTCGTTCACGACGATGGCGTCCATGCGCTTGCGGCGGCGCTTGTCGCGGGCGTAGGCCAGGGCGTTGTGCGTCTCTGCGGCGAAGCCGACGACGAAGGGCCGCGGCGTCTCGCCGGCCTCGTTCGATTCCGGGGAGCCCGAAGCGGCCCCCGCATGGCCGGCATTGTCGAACGCCGCGGTGACCGAACCGATGATGTCCTCGTTCTCCTCCAGAGCGACCCGCATCCCGGCGCCGTCCTGCTCTTCCTTCTTCAGCTTCTGCCCATGCATGTGGCTCGGCCGGTAGTCCGCCACCGCGGCCACGGAGATGAAGATGTCCGCCTGCGGGACGCGTTCCGCCACCGCAGCCTTCATCTCGCTCGCGCTCACCACATCGATGCGGGAGACGCCGGGCGGCGACGCGAGATGCACCGGGCCGGCCACCAGCGTCACCTCGGCGCCCGCGTCGCGGGCGGCTTCGGCCAGCGCGAAGCCCTGCCGCCCCGAGCTGCGGTTGCTGATGAAGCGCACGGGATCCAGGAACTCGCGCGTCGGCCCGGCGGTGAGCAGCACGTTGACGCCCGCAAGACACTGCGCCGCGGCGATGGCGTTCATGACGGCCGCCGCGATCTCGGCAGGCTCCAGCATCCGCCCGGGGCCGAACTCGCCGCACGCTTGCTCGCCGTCGGCCGGGCCGAGCACGGTGGCCCCGTCGGCGACCAGCCGGGCGACGTTGCGCTGCGTTGCCGGGTGTCCCCACATCCGCGTGTTCATCGCCGGCGCCAGGAACAGCGGCGCGGCGGTGGCGAGGCAGGCGGTGGTGAGCAGATCGTCGGCAAGGCCATTCGCAAGGCGGGCGATGACGTTGGCGGTGGCGGGGGCGACGACCACGGCATCGGCCCAGCGGGCGAGCTCGATGTGGCCCATCGCGGCTTCCGCGTCCTCGTCCCACAAGCTTGTTCGAGCCTTTCGCCCGGCAACCGCCTGCAATGCGGTCGTCGTGACGAATCGCTCTGCATTTCGCGTCAGCACGGGGACGATTTCCGCGTTCATTTCGCGCAGTTTTCTGACAAGCGCGGGGGCTTTATACGCACCTATCCCGCCCGCGACGCCGAGTAGGATGCGCTTCGCATGGTTGGCGCTGGACATGGCAGGGGCGCGGCGGGCCGCGAAGGGTGGTCGGAAGCACTGCACCTTAACATGCCTTGACACGCCTCGACACGTAGCCCGGCGCATTGCCGCGCACTGGTAGATGTTGCCCACCGATAGGCAGCCCAAGCGGATCGAGAAGCAGGCGGAGCGAGAAGAATGCAGTTGGCGATGCGAAACGAAACGGTGCGGCTGATCGACGCCCCGGCGGCGGATGTCCCCCGGCAGCGGCTGCTCAAGGAGGGGCCGCAGGCGCTGCCCGATGCGGACCTGGTCGCGCTGGTGCTGCGCGGCGGGGCGAGGGGCGGCGCCGACGCGGGCAGTACGAGCGCCGTCGCGCTCGCGACCCAACTGCTGCGCGAGTTCGACGGCGTGCAGGGACTCTTGGCCCAGAACGCCGCGACGCTGCGCAGGGTGCGCGGCTTGGGGGATGCGAAGGCCGCCGCCCTGCTCGCCATCCGGGAACTGCTCGCACGGGCCGAATTCGCCGCGCTCAAGGAAGCTTCCGTGCTGCGCGGCTCGAAGGATGCCCGCCGCTACCTGTCCCTGCTCTGCGGCAGCCTGGAGCGCGAGGTCTTCGGCCTGCTGCTGCTCGACACCCGCCTGCACCTGCTCGGCATCGAAAACGTCACCACCGGCTCGATCGATCGCACCACCGTCTACTCCCGGGAGATCGTCAAGTGCTGCCTGCGCTACAACGCGGCTGCCGCCATCCTGTTCCACAACCATCCGTCCGGCATCCCGGAGCCGAGCGAGCTCGACAAGCTGCTCACCAGCAAGCTCAAGGCCGTCCTCAAGGAACTCGACATTCGACTGCTCGACCACATCGTGATCGGCGGGATGCGGCAGGTGTCCATGGCGGAGCGCAAGCTGATCTGAAGGCCGGCCCAACGCCGGGCGCCCGTCCGCCGCCGAGCAGCGGCGCTTCGCTGCGAATCAGTCGCTACCAGCGGTACTGCAACCGCGCGACGTAGTGGCGCGGCAGCTCGGGCAGCACCACCACGCCACCGAAGAGATTGGGGAAGTTGGCGCGGAAGTAGCGTTCGTCCGTGACGTTCTTGGCGGTGGCGGTGAGCGTCCACGGGCCGCGGCGCAGCACGAAGCCGGCATTGACGAGGGTGTAGCCGGGCAGCATCACGGCGCCCGTGAAACCGGACGCCACGGAATCGGCATCCACGGCGCTCATGCTGACCGCGAGGCCGTTGCCGAAGTCGTAGGTGCCGGTGAGCGAGACGATGTTCGCCGGAATGCCTGCGCGGCGGGCGCCCGCCCGGCCGGGCTTGTCGATTTGGCCAACAAGCGCCCCGCCGTAGAGCGCGCCTAGGGGGATGTCCGGTACGTCGTCGGCGCCGACGAAGCTGAACCGGCCGCCGGCCTCAAGGGTGTTCAGGTTCACCACCTCGATCTTCGAGTAGCCGACGGTGAGCATGAGGCGCTCCGCGGCCTCCCAGCGCAGCTCGAACTCCGCGCCCTCGGTGCGCGCCGACTGATTGGTCACCACGGACTGCGCCGAGAAGTCGGTGCGCTCCTGCCGGTATGCCGCGAGCGCCAGATACAGCGCGCCGTCGAACAGGCTCGCCTTGACCCCGACCTCGCGCAGCGTCGAGACATCCGTGGCGCGACCGGCGAGAACGTTGGCGGCGGACAACTCCGCGCCTTGCCCCGCGATGACCGTGGCCTGCTCCGACAGCGTGGCGTAGGGAATGAAGCCCGCCTCCGTTGCGTAGCTGAGGCTCGCGGTCCACGACAGGCCGTCCACCCGATCCTCGGCATCCGTCACCACGCATGAGGCGTCCGTACAGAAGTGCGCGGCGCTCGGCAGCAGCAGCTTGTCGAGCGGCTGGCCGCTCTTGAGTTCCAGGACATCGTAGCGGGCGCCGAGCAGCAGGCCGATGCGCCGCCACGAGACGTCTGCCAAGGCCGCAAGCCCCGCGTCCAGATAGTCGCCGACGTGGTAGGTCGTGTAGTCGCGCCCCGTGTCGAGCGACAGCAGGCGGGTGTCGAGGGCGCTGGCCGGGCCGGTGAGGTCGCGGCGGTCGAAGTATTCGTTGGTGTAGTCGTCGCCGTGGCGGAACCGGGTGAAGCGCACGGACGGGGAGACCTGCACCGTGGCCTGCACCGCGCCGCCGCGCCGCGTCAGGAAGACGAGCTTGTCCTCCACCACCGAGGCGTCGTGGAACTGCGAGAAGCCGTAGGCGACCCGGTTGGTGTTGTCGTAGGTCTCGTAGAAGAGCTGGTTGCGCCACTCCCAGCCGCCGGCGGTCTCGCCGAGCACGTCGAAGTAGAGCGTGCCGACCTTGTTGCGCAGCGCATCGTAGCGGGCGATCAGCACCTGGTTCATGCCGAGCGTCGCCGTGCCGACGTCGGTCAGGGCGAGCAGGTCGGGATCGCAGCCGAACACCGTGGTCGCGCCGATGGCGCAGCTGCCGGGGACCGGCCCGGGGCCGAGGTCGCCGCGGGCGCCCGGAACGAGGCCCGCGGCGAACGGATTGAAGTCCGTGAAGCCGTCGCCGTCGACGTCGTACTCCTCGTGGGAGATGCGCCCGTCGCCGTCCGCATCAAGCGGGCGCGGCGATCCGGTGGTGTAGGTGCCGTGGTCGATGAGCGCCTGCGTCAGGCGGTTCCAGCCGGCGTTCTCCGTGCCCTTGAAGCCGTGGAACATGCCGCCGAACTGCAGCTCCACCGCGCCGACATCCATGTCGAACGATGCCTGCAAGAGCTTCTGGCCCACGCCGCCGTTGTCGTAGAAGCTGCCCGAACTCTCTGCCTCCGCGTAGAGCCAGTAGCCGACGTCCTCGCCGCCGATGCGCCCCGGCCCGCCGAGTTCGGCGGTGACGATGCTGCGGCCCCAGGAGCCGGCGTCGATGCCCACGCCGCCCGTGCGCGCGTCGATGAACTCGCCGGTCTCCTCGATGCGGGCCGACTTGGGGTTGAAGTTCAGGTAGCCGCCGATCTTGGCCGGGCCGTGGATGGGCGACGCCGGGCCGCGCACGATGTCGATGCGCTCGGAAGCGCCGATGGGCGTCGGATAGCCGCCCGGATTGTCGAGCCGGCGGATGCCCCGGAAATACGTCTCGCCGGTGGTGCCGCGGATGTCGAGCGTCCCGGCGACGCCGAAGAACGACTGCGTGAAACTGCCCGGCGCCAGCGCCACCAGCTCGTCGATGTCGCGGATGTTGAAGCGCTCGATCATCTCGTCGCTGACCGTCGACGCCGAGCGCGGCGTCTCGAGCAGCGGCTTGCCGAAGCCGAACACGCTGCGCCGGTCCGCGCCCGGCTGGCTGTCGAGGCTCGCCGTGACGACGAGTTCCTCGATCCCCTGCTCGGCGTCGATTGCGGATTCGGCGAGCCCGACGGCGGCCCACGCCAGGGCGGCGACCGAGATCGACGAACGCGGGAGAACGCACCGGGGCATGTGGCAGCGCATGGCCGAGACGGGCGCGGACCGTAAACCGCCCTTGGCGCATGGGCAAGCGTCTGGTATAAAGCGCGGCCCTGCAACGAGTAGGTCAGCGATGTCCCAGATCTGCCAGGTGACGGGCAAGCGCCCGATGAGCGGCAACAACGTCTCGCACGCGCACAACAAGACGCGCCGCCGCTTCGCGCCCAATCTGCAGATGCACCGCTTCTGGGTGCCCTCGCAGAACCGCTTCGTGCGCCTGCGCGTCTCCGCGGCGGGGATGCGCACCATCGACAAGAAGGGCATCGAAGCCGTGCTCGAAGACATCGCCAAGCGCAAGCAGCGGGGTTAGCGACCATGCGCGAGAAGATCAAACTCGTCTCCACGGCCGACACCGGCCACTACTACACGACCACCAAGAACAAGCGCACCATGCAGGGCAAGCTGGAGCTGAAGAAGTACGACCCCGTCGTGCGCCGCCACGTCCTGTACCGGGAAGACAAGATCAAGTAGCGTCCGGCCGCGGCGCTGCGCCGTGCCCGAACTCCCGGAAGTCGAAACCACGCGCCGCGGGCTCGCGCCGATGCTGCGCGGTCGGCGGCTTGAGCGCGTAGCCGTGCGCAATGCCGCGCTGCGCTGGCCGGTGCGGCTGCCGCGCGCCGTCGGCGGCCAACGCCTCGGCGCGGTGGAGCGGCGCGCCAAATACCTTCTTCTGACCCTAGAAACCGGCAGCCTGATCGTCCACCTCGGCATGTCGGGCCGCCTCGCGGTGGTTCCCGCCGAGACGCCGCCCGGCAAGCACGACCATGTGGACTTCGTGCTAGACAACGGTCGGGCGGTGCGCCTGACCGACCCGCGCCGCTTCGGCAGCATCCACTGGCAGCCGCATCCGGTCGCCGAGCATTGGCTGCTGCGTGACCTGGGGCCCGAGCCGCTGTCGGCCGCCTTCGACGGCGACTACCTGGCGAGCCGAGCGTGGAAGCGGCGCGTGGCGATCAAGTCGCTGCTGATGGATGCGCGGGTGGTGGTGGGCGTCGGCAACATCTACGCCAACGAGGCGCTGTTCCTCGCCGGCATCCGGCCGCGCGTGGCCGCCGGGCGGGTGTCGCGGCCACGGCTCGCCGAACTCGCGGCGGCGGTGAAGGTCACCCTCCTGAAGGCCATCGACAGTGGCGGCACGACCTTGCGGGATTTCGTTGCCGCCGACGGCAAGCCCGGCTACTTCGTCCACGAACTGGCCGTCTACGGACGCGGTGGCCAGCCCTGCCCGCGCTGCGCGGCAGCATTGAAGGAGGTGCGTCTGGGCGGACGGGCGACGGTCTACTGCCCGCGCTGCCAGCGCTAGAGCTAGCCCTTAAGCGCCCTCGCGGTAGTGCGCGGCCACCGCCGGATGCACGAACGCCGAGATGTCGCCGCCCAATCCGGCGATCTCCCGCACCCGGGACGAGGACAGGAACGACCACTGCCGGGACGTCGGCAGCAGGACGTACTCCAGATCCGGGTCCATCGCCTGGTTCATGGTGATCATCTGGTACTCGTAGTCGAAATCGGAGATCGTGCGCAGGCCGCGGACGATGAAGCGCGTGCCCTTGGAGCGCACGTAGTCCACCAGCAGGATGTTGAAGCCCTCCACCTGCACCCGGTCCCCCAGATCCGCAAGCGATTCCCGGCACAGGGCGATGCGCGAGGCGAGGTACGTGGACGGATCCTTGTCCGCCGAGGTGCCTACCGCGACGATGACCTTGTCGAACAGCTTCAGCGCCCGCTCGATGATGTCCCGGTGCCCGTAGGTGATCGGGTTGAAGCTGCCCGCGTAGACCACGCTCGCCATCGGCCCCCTCCGCCAACATGGATGGCCGGCGATGTTAGCCCACGCGGAGCAGACCGTAGGCGACGCCCCCGGCGTGCGACGTGCGAACCGCGCGCAGACCGCAGCGCTCGGCAATGGCTGCGAGGTCCTGCGGCGCGTCGGCCTCGACGTACACCGCGCCGTTCTCCGCGAGTCGGCCGGCCAAGGGCTCGAGCGCGGCTTCCTGCAAACCGAAGCCGAACGGCGGATCCAGGAACACCACATCCCACAGCTCGGCCGGGTCCTGCCGGCCCAGCCACGCAAGCGCCTCGGCGCGATGCACGGCGGCGTTGGCGCCGAGCGCTTCGCGGTGCCGCTGCAGCGTTCGCGCCACGGCGCGATCCTGCTCAACGAAGGTCGCATGGCGAGCGCCTCGGGACAGCGCTTCGAAGCCAAGCGCACCGGTGCCGGCGAAAAGATCCAGCACCCGGCCCCCCCGGATCTCCGAGCCGAGCCAGTTGAACAGCGTCTCGCGGGCGCGGTCCGGCGTCGGGCGGATGCCGGCGACGACGGCGAGCTTGCGCCCCCGCCACGCGCCGCCGATGATCCGCACGCGCCCCGCGCCGCGGCTCTTGGTTGGCATGGCCGGCGAATATAGAAGATTCGGCGGCTTGCGCTTGGGCCGATAATCGCAGGGCAACGCGGCAAGCCAAGAGAACGCCATGTGGAGACGCAAACCCGGCGCCGAGCAACCGGACAGCCAGCCGTCGCGCCGCCTGTGGGCGCGGCTCACCCGATCCCTCGCCAAGACGCGACGGCAGATCGCCACCGGCATCGGCGACCTGCTGCTCGGCGCCCGCGCCATCGACGAGGACGTGCTGGACGAACTGGAGACGGGGCTGCTGGTTGCGGACGTCGGCATCCACGCCACGGAGCGCATCATGGACGCCCTCAAGGAGCGCGTCTCGCGCCGGGAACTCGCCGACACCGTGGCCCTGCACGCGGCGCTCTCGGAACAGCTGCAGAGCATGCTGGCGCCCGTCGAGAGCCCGTTCGAGGTCGGCGCCGAGCGGCCCTACGTGGTGCTGGTGGTGGGCGTCAACGGCGCCGGCAAGACCACGCTGATCGGCAAGCTGGCCAATCAGCTCGTCGCCGAAGGCCATTCCGTGCTGCTCGCCGCCGGCGACACCTTTCGCGCCGCCGCCGCCGAGCAGCTTCAGGAATGGGGCGAGCGTGCCGGCGTGCCCGTGGTGGCGCAGAAGCAAGGCGCGGACAGCGCATCGGTGATCTACGACGCCATCGACTCGGCCAAGGCGCGCGGCATCGACGTGGTGCTGGCCGACACCGCCGGGCGGCTGCAGGCCAAGGTCGGGTTGATGGAGGAGCTCAAGAAGGTCAAGCGCGTCATGGGTCGCCGGGGCGGTGGCGCACCCCACGAGGTGCTGCTCGTGCTCGATGCCGGCGTGGGCCAGAACGCCCTCTCCCAGGTGGAGCTGTTCGCCCAGGCGGTGGACGTGACCGGACTCGCGCTCACCAAGCTCGACGGCACCGCCAAGGCCGGCGTGCTGCTCGCCGTCGCCGACCGCGCCAAACTGCCCGTGCGCTTCATCGGCGTCGGCGAAGGCATCGAGGATTTGCAGCCGTTCCAGGCCGAGGGGTTCGTGGAAGCCCTGCTCGGCGACCCATGAAGACTCGTGGCAGCGGCTAAACTCGGCAGCGGCGGATGGCGGGGCGCGGGGATGCCGGGCATCGAGTTCCTTAGTGTTGGCAAGCGCTTCGACAACGGTACCGAGGCGCTGGCTGATGTCTCGGTGTCGATTGCCGAGGGCTCCATGGTGTTCCTCACCGGGCATTCTGGCGCCGGCAAGAGCACCTTCCTGCGTCTGCTGCTGCGTCTGGAGACCACCACCCATGGCCGCATTCTGGTCAACGACGTGGACATCGGTCGGCTCGCGCCGCGTCGTCTGCCGTGCTATCGGCGCCATCTGGGTGTCGTCTTCCAGGACCACCAGCTGCTCGGCGAGCGCACCGTCTTCGACAACGTCGCGCTGCCGCTGCGGGTCGCCGGCACGCGGGAGCGGGAGACCGCGCGGCGGGTGCGCGGCGCGCTGTCGAGCGTCGGCCTGCTGGAAAAGGAGCGCATGCTGCCGCGCACGCTGTCCGCCGGCGAACGCCAGCGCGTCGGCATCGCCCGAGCGGTGGTGAACCGGCCCAAGATCCTGCTTGCCGACGAGCCCACGGGCAATCTCGACCCCGGCCTGTCGAAGACGGTCATGGGCCTGTTCCGCGTTTTCAAGGGCACGGGATCGACGGTGATCATCGCCAGCCACGACATCGCGCTGATCCAGGACATGGGCGAGCGCATCGTCGACCTCGCGGCCGGGCGCATCGCTGGCGACACCGGCACCAACTCCTGAGCGCCGTGTCGAAGTCGCCGCAAACGGCCGAGCCGCACGCCAAGCGGCCGGCGCAGGTCTGGCCTGCGGAGCCGCGGCCGTGGCGCGCCGCGTGGCGGGACCGCGTCCGCACGCTGCGCGAGAGCTATGCCTTCATCGCCCGCAACTGGCTGTCCACGCTGCTCGTCTGGCTGCTGATCGGGATCGCCCTGGCGCTGCCTGCCGCGCTCTACGTCATCGACGCCAACCTTGCCCGAGCGGCGCGGGACTGGCGCGGCAGCGTGGGTTTCTCGGCCTATTTCGAACCGGGCATCGACTCGACCGTGCCGGCGGAGTTCGCCGAAGCCTTGGCGCAGGAACCTGGTGTCGTGCATGTGGAGCTGGTCACCCCGGACGAGGCGCTTGCCGAGTTCCAGGGCCGCGCCGGCATCGGCGAGGCGGTGGCGGCGCTCGGCCGCAACCCGTTGCCGGCCACCATTCGCGCCACTGTGTCGCCGGGCATCGGCCCGGAGCGGCTGCGAGCGCTGGCCCAGGGCGCCGCGGCGAGCCAAGGGGTGGACGAGGCCGTGGTGGAGACGACCTGGCTCGAACGCTTGGCCGCCATTCGCGAAGTGGCCGCCCGAGTGGTGGGCATCGTCGCCGCGCTGCTCGGCCTCGGCGCGATCCTGATCTGCTCCGCCTCCGTGCGCCTGGCCATCGAGTCGCGGCTTGCCGAAGTGACTCTGCTCGCCCTGGTGGGCGCGGACAAGCGTTTCATCCGCCGGCCTTTCTTCTATCTGGGCGTGATCTACGGCAGCGGCGGCGCACTGGTGGCCGCCATGCTGCTGTCCGGCTCCCTGATGTGGCTCGAAGAGCCGCTCGCTCGGCTGTTCGCGAGTTACGGCGAGGGGTTGCATTTGGCGGGCTTCGACCCCACGTTCCTATTAGCCCTGCTGCTATGCGGGGGCGTCCTCGGCGCGATCGGGGCGGCGACCGCCTCCCATCAGCGCCTGAAGAGCGTCGCCTACGCGTAGCGCCTGGCGGGGCCCGCCGCCGCGCAAGGCGGTGTAAGATGGCCGAACCGTTGCTCAGCTTAGGATTCGAGACGGGGCGGACGATGCAGCCGACGCAGTCGGAAGAGAAGGACGAAGGAGGCAAAGCCATGGCAACGAGCGTTCTCTCGCTCACCAGCCTGTCGCCGGGCCGCGACCTCGAAACCTACATCCAGACCATCAACGCCTTCCCGGTGCTGAGCGCCGAGGACGAACGCGATCTGGCGGAGCGCTTCTACCGCGAGGACGATCTCGACGCCGCCCGGGAGCTGGTGCTCAGCCACCTCCGCTTCGTCGTCCACCTCGCCCGCAGCTATTCCGGCTACGGCCTCCCGCAGGCCGACCTCATCCAGGAAGGCAACGTCGGTCTGATGAAGGCCGTCAAGCGCTTCGACCCCAACGTCGGCGTGCGCCTGGTCTCCTTCGCGGTGCATTGGATCCGCGCCGAGATGCACGAGTTCATCCTACGCAACTGGCGCATCGTCAAGGTCGCCACCACCAAGGCCCAGCGCAAGCTGTTCTTCAACCTGCGCAGCAGCAAGCAGCGCCTCGGCTGGCTGAACGACGCCGAGACCCGCGCCATCGCCGAGGACCTCGGCGTCACCCCCGCCGCGGTCACGCAGATGGAGGGGCGCCTCGCCTCCTACGACGTGGCCTTCGACGGCAGCCCCGACGACGACTCGGACGACGCGCCGCCCGCCCCCGCCCACTATCTGGCTGACGCCTCGTCCAATCCTGTGGACATCGTCGCCGAAGAAGACGCGATGGCGAACATGTCCCGCCAGCTGTCGAGCGCGCTGGCGACGCTGGACGAGCGCAGCCAGGACATCATCCAGTCGCGCTGGCTCGGCGAGAAGAAGCTGACGCTGATGGACCTCGCCGAACGCTACGGCGTCTCCGCCGAACGCATCCGCCAGATCGAGCGCAACGCCATGAAGAAGCTGCGCACGCAGATGGCGGAAGCCGCCTAACGTCGTCCAAGCATCCAGCGGCGCCGTGCGCGGCGGCGAGAACCGCGTCTACTCCCGCCGCCGCGGGCGCATGACGAGCGGCCAGACGCGAGCCCTCGCCGAACTGCTGCCGCGCTATCTCATCGACCTGCCGCCAGGTCCGCTCGATCGGGACTTCTGGGACGACGCCTTCGGGCGCCATGCGCCGCTCGCCGTCGAGATCGGCTTCGGCAACGGCGCAGCCCTCGCCCAGACCGCCAAGACGCACGGCGATTGGAACTGCATCGGCGTGGATGTCTATCAGCCGGGCTTCGGCGCCCTGCTGCTCGCTTGCGAGCGCGACGAGATCGACAACGTGCGCATCGTCGACGCCGAGGGCACGGCCTTCCTGCGCCGCCTGCCCGCCGCCTCGCTGCAGGCCATCCACGTCTACTTCCCGGACCCCTGGCCCAAGAAACGCCACCACAAGCGCCGCCTAGTCGATCCGCAGTTCGCCGCGGCCGCGGCCCGAAGCCTCGCCAAGGACGGCCGCCTCGCGCTCGCCACCGACTGGGCCGAGTACGCCGAGCGCATGGTGGAAGTGCTGGACGCGGAGCCCGGACTGGCCGGCGGCGCCACCAGCCGGCCGGCTTCGAGGCCCGTGACGCCGTTCGAGGCCAAGGCCATCAAGGCGGGGCGGCGAGTGGTCGATCTCGCGTATGGTCCGACGGGTCGCCCACAGCCCGTCTGAGGATCCCGAACAATGAAGCTGTACATGGTGCCGCTCGCGCCGAACCCCACCAAGGTCATGCTGTACATCGCCGAACGCGAGGAACTGGGCACGGTGCTCGGCATCGAGCAGATCGTCGTCAACACCCTCAAGGGTCGCCAGCGCGAACCCGAGCATCTGGCGAGAAACCCGTTCGGCACGCTGCCGGTTCTGGAACTGGCCGACGGCAGCCATCTCGTCGAATCCCTCGCCATCATCGAGTACTTGGAGGACAAGTTCCCCCAAGGCGCCCTCAAGGAGGACGACGCAGAGCGGCGCGGCAAGGCGCGCGACGTGGAACGCATCATCGACCTGCGCGTCGCAAGCCCCATGGCAGGCTACGTCCACGCCACCAAGTCGCCGCTCGGTCGCCCGCCGGACCTCAATCGCGCCGCGCAGCTGGAGGCCGACCTGCAAACGCCGCTCGACTACTTAGAAAATCTCCTCTCGGACGGCCGCCCGCTGATGCTCGGCGACCACGTCTCCATCGCCGACTGCACCATGCAGGCGTTCCTGCAATTCCTGCGCTGGTCGGAGGCGGACCTGTTCGGCGACCGCCCGGCCCTGCGCGCCTGGGACGAACGCTACCGGGCACGCCCGGCGGCCAAGAAGGTCCTGCGCTGGTAGAGGGCCTCTGACTCGCTCAGTGGCTCTGACGTTCCGTGCCGAGCTCGGGATACGGGATCAGCATCGAGCGCCTGTTCCGGCCCGCTCCCTTCGGCCCGCGTCCGCGACCTGCTCCCGGCGGCACGTCGAAGCCGAGCAGCTTGCGCAGGCGCGCCGTGTCCTTGGGGCTCATCTCCTCCCACGCGCCGCGCGGGAGCCAGGGCGGGAGCACGACGGGGCCGTAGCGGACGCGCTTGAGGCGGGTCACCGGGGCGCCCTCGCTGGCGAACAGAGTGCGCACTTCGCGGTTGCGGCCTTCCATCAGAACGACGTGGTACCAGTGGTTGGCGCCGTTGCCGCGGTAGTAGCGGATGTCGCTGAAGGCCTCGGTGCGACCGTCGATCGAGACGCCTAGGCGCAGCCGGGCCATCGCCGCGCCGCCGAGTTTGCCGGTGATGCGCACCGCGTATTCGCGGTCGATGCCGGTGGCGGGGTGCGACAGGCGGTGCGCGAGGGCGCCGTCGTTGGTGAGGAGAAGCAAGCCGGTGGTCTGCAGGTCCAGGCGACCGACCGCCAGCCAGCGGCCGGCGCGCAGCGGCGGCAAATCGTCGAATACCGAGGCTCGGCCTTCCGGGTCCTTGCGCGAGACGATGACGCCGGCGCGCTTGTTGAGCACCAGGATGCGGGTCGCTGCGGGGCTCGGCCTCGCCAGCGGCCGGCCATCGACGGCGATGGCAGCGCCAGGCGCCACGCGCTGCCCGACATGCGCCACGCTGCCGTCCACGGCGACGCGGCCGGCGGCGATCCAGCGCTCCATCTCGCGCCGTGAGCCGATGCCGCGTTCGGCGAGGACCTTTTGCAGCTTGTCGCCCACGGCACGGAGCTCGCGGTCAGCGGTCCGCGACAGGGAGTTGGACCACCTCCGCCATCGGCCGCGGCGCGGGGGCGTCGGCCGGCGCATCCGCGCCCTCCTCAGCGGCATCCTCCGCCAAGGCCGGTTCCACCAGCGCCTCGATCTCCGCCATCGGCGGCAGTTCGTCCAAGCTCACTAGGTTGAAGTAGTCGAGGAAGGCGCGCGTGGTGCCGTACATGGTCGGCCGGCCCGGCGTTTCGCGCTGACCCACGGCGCGAATCCAGCCGCGCTCCAGCAGCGTGCGCATGATGGAGGGGCTGACGGCCACGCCGCGCACCTCTTCGATGTCGCCGCGCGTCACCGGCTGGCGATAGACGATCAGGGCGAGGGTCTCGAGCAGGGCGCGCGAATAGCGCGGCGGGCGCTGCGCGAAGACCCGGCTCACCCACGGGCTGAGCGCCTGGCGGATCTGGAACCGATAGCCGCTGGCCACTCGCACCAGCTCGTAGCCGTGGCTCTGCGCATCCGCTTCGAGGGCTTCGAGTGCGGCGCGGATGGCTTCCCGCGGCGCCTCGTCGGGCAGTTCGCCGGGCGCGAAGGCCCCGTGCAGCCGGTCGATGCCGAGCGGTTCGTCGGCGGCGAGGAGCGCGGCCTCGACGATGCGCTTGATGTCCGCGAGCGGCATCATCGTCGCTAGCTCCCCGGCTCGGCCGCGTCGTCGGCAGGCGTCCCCTGCGCAGCGCGGGCGTAGATCGGCGCGTAGGGCTCGTCCTGGGTCAGTTCGAGGAGCGCCTCCCGGGCGAGTTCGAGGATTGCGAGGAAGGTCACCACCACGCCGCGCCGCCCTTCGGCGGGATCGAACAGGGCCGAGAACGGCAGGAAGCCGTCTGTGCTACCTAAGCGGGAGAGCACCTCGCTCATCCGTTCCCGAACCGAGAGCCCTTCGAGCTCCACGGCGTGGTGCTGGTTCAGATCGGCGCGGCGCAGCACTTCGGCGAGCGCCACCATCAGCTCCTTGAGGTCCACCTGCGGCGGCGGCCGCTGATCCACGAGCTTCGGCTTGGCGGCCGCGGCGGCGTGCAGGTCCCGCTCCAGCCGGGGTATGGCATCGAGCGCTTCCGCGGCCTGCTTGACGCGCTCGTACTCCTGCAGGCGGCGGACGAGCTCCGCGCGCGGGTCCTCTTCGTCGTCCTCGCCGCCTTCCGGTCGCGGCAGCAGCATGCGCGACTTGATCTCCGCCAGCATCGCGGCCATGAGCAGATACTCGCCGGCGAGGTCCAGCTTCAATGCCTTCATCAGGTCGATGTAGTGCAGATACTGCTCGGTGATCTGGGCGACTTCGATGCTCAGGATGTCGAGATTCTGGCGCCGGATGAGGTAGAGCAGGAGGTCCAGCGGCCCCTGGAAGGCCTCCAGGAACACTTCCAGCGCGTCGGGCGGGATGTAGAGGTCCGCCGGCAGCTCTTCAAGGGCTTGGCCGCGGACGATGGCGACCGCTTCCCCGTGTGCGCCGAGGTGCTGGAACGGCCGAGCGCGAGGCGGCCCGTCGGTCACGGCAGGCCGATGCCGATAGCGTCTTTGACGTCGTCCAGCGTCTCCCGCGCTTCCTCACGGGCGCGTTCCGAGCCTTCGAGGAGGATCGTGCGCACCAGATCGGGGTTCTCCTCGAACTGCGCGGCGCGCTCGATGAAGGGCGCCTGTTCGGCATTGATGGCGTCGATCAGCGGCCCCTTGCAGTCGATGCAGCCGATGCCGGCGCTCTTGCAGCCATTCGCGGCCCAGTTCTGGGTCTCGGCATCGGAATATATCTCGTGCAGCGAGAACACGGGGCAGTTGGCCGGATTGCCGGGGTCCGAGCGCCGCACGCGGGCGGTGTCCGTCACCATGCGGCGCACCTTCCGCTCCACCTCGTCCGGCGGGGCGCGCAGGCGGATGGCGTTGTCGTAGGACTTGGACATCTTGCGGCCGTCGAGGCCCGGCACCGTCGCGGCCTCCGTCAGCAGCGCCTGCGGCTCCGGCAGAATGATCCGCCCGCTGCCTTCCAGATAGCCGAACAGGCGCTCGCGGTCGCCGATGGACAGGTTCTGCTGGCTGGCCAAGAGCGCCCGCGCTCGGGCCAGCGCCTCGCCGTCGCCAGTTTCCAGGTAGCTCTTGCGCGCCCGGCGGTAGAGGCTGCCGGCCTTCTTGCCCATCTTCTTGATGGCCCTCTCCGCAAGGTCCTCGAACTGCGGCTCGCGGCCGAAGATGTGGTTGAAGCGTCGGGCGATCTCCCGGGCGAGTTCGAGATGCGCCACCTGATCGCCGCCCACCGGCACGTTGCCGGCGCGGTAGATCAGCACGTCGGCCGTTTGCAGCAGCGGATAGCCGAGGAAGCCGTAGGTGGCGAGGTCCTTGCCGTCGATATTGGCCTGCTGGTCCTTGTACGACGGCACGCGCTCCAGCCAGCTCACCGGCGTCACCATGGAGAGCAGCAGGTGCAGCTCCGCATGCTCGGGCACGCGGCTCTGCAGGAATACGGTGGCGGCGTTCGGATTGATGCCCGCGGCGAGCCAATCCACCACCATGTCGAAGGTCAGCTGCTCGATGTCGAGCTGATCCTGATAGTGGGTGGTGAGGGCGTGGAAGTCCGCCACGAAGAAGAAGCACTGATATTCGCGCTGCAAGCGCACCCAGTTCTTCAGCGCCCCGTGGTAGTGGCCCACATGCATCGCGCCGGTGGGCCTCATGCCAGATAGGACCCGCTGCTCCGCGTCGCTAGTACTCACCTTCCCGCCGCTCGCTCACCGACGGGGTGAGCATAGCAGCAAGCCACCGACGCGACCGCTGCGCGAAGCGGCGGAGCTTGCCCGCCTACGGGCTCGGAATCTCGCCGACGCCTTGGCGCCTGATCTCGATGCCGCCGCCGGTTAGGTCCACGACCGTGGTCTGCGCCGGTCCGCCGGCGCCACCGTCGATGATGGCGTCAACGGCGAGGGCGAGGTCTTCGCGGCGCACTTCGACATCGGTGACCGGCAGGTCTTCGCCGGGCAGCAGCAGCGTAGTAGACATCATCGGCTCGCCGAGCTCTGCGAGCAGCGCTTGGGCGATGGCGTGGTCCGGCACGCGCAGGCCGATGGTGCGCCGCCGCCGATGCACCAGCCGGCGCGGCACCTCGCGCGTGGCGCCCAGCACGAACGTGTACGGCCCCGGCAGGTAGCGGCGGACGATGCGGTAGCTGGTGTTGTCCACCCGGGCGTAGGTGGCGAGTTCGGAGAGATCCCGGCACATGAGGGTGAAGTGGTGGTCGGCCGGCAGGCGGCGCAGGGCGCGGATGCGGTCCACGGCTTCCTTGTCGCCGAGATGGCAGCCGACCGCGTAGGTGGAATCCGTCGGAAAGACCAGCACGCCGCCGGCGCGCACGACCTCGGCGGCTCGGCGCACCAGGCGCGCCTGCGGATGCGTCGGGTGGATGCCGAAGTACTGGCTCACAGCCGCTCGGCGATGGCTTCGCCCACCCAGATCTGCGGCTCCGAGGCCAGCAGTCCCTCACGCTCCTCGCGGTCCCGGACGATGTCTCTGGCCTTCTCGAATGCGCCGCGGTAGTCGTGGTCGACGAGACTGTCGCGATAGAAGGCCTCGCCGAAATAGGTGTATTCCCGCCCATGCTCGCAGCCGAACGACTGCCGCTCGGCGTGCGATGCGGTGATCACCAGCGCCTGCGGGGAACGCAGCGCGTTGACGAAGCCGCCCGAGTAGCAGGCCGCCACGACGATTACCCGCCACGGCAGGCCGGCTTCGCCGACGATGGCGCCGAGATCCTCCGCAGCGAGGTCGTTCGGCCGCAGCTCGCCGAACTCGACGGCGAGTTCGTGGTCCGCCGAACCATGCGACGTGAGGTGCAGGAACAGCGTGTCCTCGGCGCCCATCTTGGCCGCGAAGCCGCGCAGCATGGCGCGCAGGTTGTGCGCGTTGGCGAGCGGCAGTTCGTCCACCGCCCGGCGGCTGTTGACGAGCAGCGCGGTGCGCCCCTTCGCACCAAGACGGTCTTCGAAGAGCGCCTGCACATGCCTCGTTTCGTTCTCGAAGACGTTCTGCGCGGCGTAGGGCGCGAAACCGACGAAATACGTCTCGGCAACACCCGGGCGCGACTCCTGCACGGCATCGAGGGCGTCCTGAACCAGGCGCGGCTGGCTGACGTAGATGCGCTCGACATCGAGCGGCACGGGCCTCGCGTGGGGCGCCGCATGAAACAGCTTGAATGCAGGCACGCTGTGATCCGCCATCCAAATGGCCGCCAGCGCCGTCAGCGCGCGCCGCGCTGGCGCGCCGCCGAGTTCGCGGTAGATCAGCCGCGCGAGGGCCAGCAGGCACAGGGCCAGCCACAGCGGGCCGAGGAAGCGCTCGCCCGGCAGCAGCGGCAGGCCGGCGAGATAAACCGCCTTCAGGCACAGCCAGCCGATCAGGAGCTGGACGATCAGCACATGGCCGGGCGCGGTGCGCACACCCGCCAGGGCGATCAGAAACAGCAGCGCCATCTCGACGAACAGCCTGGTGAGGAGCGCATACGGCCCCCAGCGGTCGAAGTGCGGCGGGTCCGCGGACACCGGCGCCACCGCCGCGTAGTCGCCGAGCAGCGCCAGCACCGCCACCGCCGCCAGCCCGAGCGCGACGACGCGGGCATCGCCGCTGAAGCGCGCCGCCGCGGGTCGCGGCAGGAAGAGCGCCAGCGCCGCGCCCATGTCGCGCGCGTAGTTGCGCAGCACGAGGGGATGCGGCGCAGGGTCGCGCCGCGCGAGGGGTTCGATGCCGGGCGCGACTTCGCTCACCGCGGCAGCGCCCGGGCCACGCTACGCCGGCTTGCCGCCCTTGACGACGATGCGATGCATGATGCGCTGCTCTTCGTAGTCGCCGATGGCGTAGTGCATCACCGAGCGGTTGTCCCACAGAACCAGGTCGTCGAGCTGCCAGTGGTGCCGATAGACGAATTCGGGCCGCGTCGCGTGCGCGAACAGGCGGAACAGCAGCCGCTCGCTGTCGGCCTCCGGCAGGCCGACGATGTGCTTGGTGAAGTTGCCGTTGACGTACAGCGCCCGCCGCCCGGTCTCGTCGTGGGTGCGCACGACGGGATGGACCGAGTCCTCCACGTCCGGGCCGAACACCTTGCCGGTGTGGAACGCTTCGAGACCGTCGACCTGCGCCTTGGTGTCGTCGTCGAGGGTTTCGTAGGCGAGGTGCTGGTTGGCGAACGCCGTGTCGCCGCCGGAGGACGGCAGCCGCCGGGCATGCAGCGCGGTGATGAACGGCGGCGTCGAATGCCAGGTCATGTCCGAATGCCAGCCGCCCCCGAACGGATGCACCCCCGGCGCGAACCGGAAGCGCCGGTTGCGGCCGCCGATGAACTGGACGTAGTCCGTGTCCCGGTGCTTGGTGGCCGGGTGCGTCAAGAGATCGCCCCAGCGGCGCCCGAACGCCTCCAGCTCCAGCGCCGAGAGATTCTGCTCCGGCAGCACCAGCAGGTGGTGCTCGCGCAAGAGCTCGCGAAGGTCGGCGATGATCTCCGGATCATCGTCGCGGGCGAGGTCGATTCCCTCAACTCTGGCACCGAGCGCGACGCTCGCCGGTGCCACGTCCACCTCTACTAGCGCTTCAGCCATTTGCATCCTCTTGGTTGATCGGCAAGCGGCCTGCAATCGTAGCCCAAACGCCGAGCGGCGGGAGCGCGGCCCAGCCGCTACAATTCGCGCTCCGCAGCAGCGCATCCTCCGAGGTCGGGCTTGCCCACCGAGATCGCCGACCATGCCATCGATCCGGCGCGCGTCTCCGCGCAGGCCGTGGCCGTGGTCGGCAAGCTGCGCGACGCCGGCTTCGACGCCTATCTGGTCGGCGGCTCGGTACGCGATCTGCTGCTCGGCCGCACCCCGAAGGACTTCGACATCGCCACCTCTGCCACCCCGGAGGATGTGCGCGAGGTCTTCGACCGCGCCCGGCTGATCGGCCGCCGCTTCCGCATCGCCCATGTGCGGATGGGCCGTGAGATCATCGAGGTATCCACCTTCCGCCGCGCCATGGCACCCGTCGCGAACGGCAACGGCGACGGCGGGGGCCAGTCCCCGGACGAGGAACCCTGGCCGCTGCTTTCCGCCCAGGGCATGATCCTGCGCGACAATGCCTACGGCAGCATCGACGAAGACGCCTTCCGCCGCGACTTCACCGTCAACGCCCTCTACTACGACCCCGTGGGCCATGTCGTGCTGGACTATTGCGGCGGCCTGGACGACATCGAGACCCGCACCCTGCGCCTGATCGGCGACGCCGAGCAGCGCTTCCGCGAAGACCCCGTGCGCCTGCTGCGCGCCATGCGCTTCGCCGCCAAGCTCGATCTGCGCTTGCACCCGGATACGCAGGCCGCCATCGCCCCCACGCGGCATCTGCTCGCGGCCGTGCCGCCGGCGCGCCTCTTCGACGAGTTCGCCAAGCTGTTCCTTTCCGGCCACGCCGAGCGGGCCATGGACCTGCTCACGATGCACGGGCTTGCGGAGTTCCTGATGCTGCCGAGAGGGGTAGGGGAAGGGGAAGGCGACGGCGAGGCATTCGTGCGCCGGGCGCTTGCCAATACTGACGCTCGGCTGGGCGACGGCAAGCCGGTCACGCCGGCCTTCCTGCTGGCCGCGTTCCTGTGGCACGAGTATCTGGCCCGAGCTCCTCATGCGCTGACCGCCCAGTCCGGCGATCAGGAATCCCTCGATGCCGCCGCCATCGCCGCCATCGGCACCCAGCGGGCCACCCTCGCCATCCCGCGCCGCCACAGCTACTTCATCCGCGACGTCTGGCAGATGCAGCCGCTGCTGCATCGGCGCACGGCGCCGAGCGTCGCCCGGGCGCTGGACCACCGACGCTTTCGCGCCGCCTACGATTTCCTGATGCTGCGCGCCGAAGTGGACCCGGGTCTTGCCGAACTGGCCCACTGGTGGACCGCCGTGCAGAGCGAAGACCGCGACGCCCTGCTTGAGGATCTGCCGACGGAACGGCGCAAGCGCGGGCGCCGTCGGCGACGCCGCTATCGGGGCGGCGAACGGCGCAGCGAGGCGGTGGCGACCGCGCCATGACGCCGGGCTACATCGCCGTCGAAGGCCCGATCGGCGTTGGCAAGACCACGCTGGCGCGGCGCCTCGCGAGCACATTCGGCCGCCCGCTGCTGCTGGAGCCCGCCGCCGAGAACCCGTTCCTCGACCGCTTCTACCGGGAAGGTCGCCGCCATGCGCTGCCGACGCAGCTCTTCTTCCTGCTGCGGCGCGCCGATCAGATGGCGAGCCTGCGCGAAGGCGACCTGATCGGCCCGCTGCTGGTGGCGGACTTCCTGATGGAGAAGGACCGCCTGTTCGCCGAGGCGACGCTCGACGCCGAGGAGTTCAAGCTCTACGAGCAGATTCGCGCCCAGCTCGAAATCGAGCCGCCGACGCCGGACCTCGTGGTCTACCTGCAAGCGCCGGTGGACGTGCTGCTGGACCGCATCCGGCGCCGCGGCGTCGCGTACGAGCAGCGCATGGCGGCGGACTATCTGATGCACCTTTCGGAAGCCTATGCGGAACTCTTCCACGCCTACGAAGACGCGCCGCTCCTGATCGTCAACGCCGCGGAGATCGACTTCGCCGGCAATCAGCGGCACTACGACGCGCTGGTCGCGGAAATCGAAGCGATGAGCGGCGTCCGGCAGTACTTCAACCCCAACCCGACGCTGCTATGATCCGCCCACGCCCCTTGCCGGGGAACCGCACGCCATGAGCGCCCAAGCCCGCAAGACGCCGGTCTCGCTGAACACCCTGCGCAGCAAGAAGCGCCGCGGCGAAAAATTCGCTTCGCTGACGGCTTACGATGCCATGTTCGCCGAGCTGATCTCCTCGAACGGCGTGGACGTGCTGCTGGTCGGCGACTCCCTCGGCATGGTGCTGCAAGGCCACGACAGCACGCTGCCCGTGACCTTGGACGACATGGTCTACCACATGAACTGCGTGCGCCAAGGCAACAACGGCGCCCTCATCATGGCGGACCTGCCGTTCATGAGCTACGCCGCCGAGGCGCAGTCGCTGGAAAGCGCGGCGGCGCTGATGCGGGCGGGGGCCCACGTCGTGAAGCTCGAGGGCGGCGCTTGGCTCGCCGAGTCGACGCGCCTCCTGACCGAGCGCGGCATCCCCGTATGCGCCCACATGGGGCTCACGCCGCAGTCCATCAACCGCATCGGCGGCTACCGCGTGCAGGGGCGGGATCCGAGCCAGGCGCAGACCATGATCGACGAGGCGCTCATCCTGCAAGACTCCGGCGCCTCGATCATCCTGCTCGAATGCGTTCCCGTAGAGCTCGGCGCCCAGATCGCCGAGACCCTGGAGGCGCCGGTGATCGGCATCGGCGCCGGGCCGCATACCGATGGGCAGATCATGGTGATGCACGACATGCTCGGCCTCACGCCATCGAGCATCCGCGTGCCGAAATTCGTCAAGAACTTCCTGCCGGAGAGCGAGGCGGGCATCCCGGGCGCGTTCCGGGCCTACGCGGATGCGGTGCAGGCTGGGACGTTCCCCGGCCCCGAGCATTCGTTCACCTAAAGACGCGGTGGAGATCGCTTTTTCGATCGCCGGTGCGCGACGGCTGATCGGCGGCCGCGACGGGCGCGTGGGCCTGGTGCCGACGATGGGGAACCTGCACGACGGCCATCTGGCGCTGGTGCGGGCGTGTCGGGCCGCCTGCGATGTCTGCGTCGTATCCATCTTCGTGAACCCCACGCAGTTCGGCCCGAACGAGGACTTGGAGAGCTACCCGCGCACGCTGGAAGCCGATCTCGCCCTGCTGGATGCCGAAGGCGCGGACATCGTCTTCAAGCCGAGCGTGGCCGAGATGTACCCGGACGGCCAGAAGGACCATGTGAAGGTCACGGTGCCGGGCCTGAACGACATTCTCTGCGGCAAGAGCAGGCCTGTTCACTTCGACGGCGTCGCCACCGTGGTCGCCAAGCTCTTCAACATCGTCCGCCCGCAGCAGGCGTTCTTCGGCGAGAAAGACTGGCAGCAGCTGACGGTGATCCGCCGCATGGCGCGGCAGCTCGACATGCCGGTGGAGGTGATCGGCGTGCCGACCGTGCGCGAGCCGAGCGGCCTCGCGATGTCCAGCCGCAACGGCTACCTCACCGAGCAGGAACGGGAGCGGGCGAGCTTGCTCTACAAGACCTTGATGAGCGTAAAGAGCGGGCTTGAAGATGATCTGAGAACCCAGATGTCGAGCGGGGCTGAGGGGCGGGGCTACGCGAAGCTGGTCCAGGCCGGTTTCGACGTGGAGTACCTGGAAGTCCTTGACGCTGATCGCCTGAGGCGAACCACCAAGGACACCACCCACTGGCGCATCCTCGCCGCCGCGAGGCTCGGCAAGGCCCGGCTGATCGACAATGTCGGCTTGGAGCGCTAAGCCTCCCGAAGAGCTTCCCGCCTGGCGGCGTCTCGGCAAGCTGGCAGAACGGCCCCTCGACTGGGGCGGCGACCATTTCGCCAACTTCTCCGCGCGGCTCGGCCCGCTGCTAGTGGACTACTCCAAACAGCGCATCGACGCCAAGGTGATCGCGGCGCTGCTGGATTTCGCCAACCAGAGCGGCCTGACCCAAGCGATACGCGACCTGTTCGGCGGCGCCGTCGTGAACCGCACCGAGAACAGGCCCGCGCGGCACATGAACCTGCGCATTGCGGGCGCGGCGCGACCGTTCTTGGAGATCGCCGAGGCCGTGCGCGACGGTCGTTGGCTGGGCCGCACCGGCAAGCCGATCCGCGCCGTCGTCCACATCGGCATCGGCGGCTCGCATCTTGGGCCGGAACTCGCCTGCCAAGCCCTCGCGCCGGCGCCGGCCTTGGACATCCGCTTCCTCGCCAACGTCGACGGCGGCGCTGTCGATGCCGCCCTGCGCGGCCTGGACCCGTCCGAGACGCTTGCCATCATCGCCTCCAAGAGCTTCTCCACCTTGGAGACGCGCGTGAATGCGCAGTCGGTGCGCGACTGGTTCGGCAACCCGAACGCAGTGGCGCGCCACCTCATCGCCGTCACCGCGAACGAAGCTGCAGCGCGCGAATTCGGCGTACCTGCAGAGAACATCCTCCTGATCGACGACGCTGTCGGTGGCCGCTACTCCCTGTGGTCTGCGGTCGGCCTGCCCATCGCCATCGCCCTCGGCCGCGAGGGCTTCGAGTCCTTCCTCGAAGGCGCTCGGCTGGTGGACAGCCACTTCGAGACGGCGCCGCTGGATCGCAACATCCCCGTCCTCCTCGCGCTGCTGCAGATCTGGAACACCAACTTCCACGGCGCCGCCAGCCACGCCGTGCTCGCCTACGACCACCGGCTGCGCCTGCTGCCGGACTACCTCCAGCAGCTGGAGATGGAGAGCAACGGCAAGTCCGCACGCGACGACGGCGAACCGGCCCGCACGCATACCGCGCCCATCGTCTGGGGCGGCGAGGAGACGGGCGGCCAGCACGCCTTCCACCAGCTCCTGCACCAAGGCAGCCGGGCGTTCAGCGCCGACTTCATCGCCTGCATCCGCCCGGATCACGACCGGCCAGAGCACCATGCCTGGCTGCTCGCCAACTGCCTCGCCCAGAGCCAAGCGCTGATGCAGGGCCGCGCCTTGGCCGAACTCCCTGACGAGCCGCTGTCGCCCCATCGCCAAGTCCGCGGCGGCCACCCCTCCACCACCATCCTGCTCGACGCCCTGACCCCGCAGTCGCTCGGCGCCCTGCTCGCCCTCTACGAGCACAAGACCTTCTGCGCCGCCGCGCTGTGGCAGATCAACCCGTTCGACCAATGGGGCGTGGAACTCGGCAAGGAACTCGCAGCGCCCCTCCACGCCGCATTGGCCGGCGACGACCCGCTCGCTGCGCCGCTCGACTTCTCCACGCGCGGTCTTCTGCAAGAGATCGAACGCCGAACAAGCTGAACCGCCGGCCAGCCGCGGCGGGTGGAGAGGGCCGAGACAATGGCGCTTGGGCGGATGGACGCCAACCGGAAGCGATGGCGTCGCACGGCATCTTCTAGCTTCCGCCCGATAGGCAGCTAGGGGCGCAAGAACAGGGCGGGGGCGTCAACATGATGCGGACAAGCGGTCTGGCCATGTCTCGGCGGGTGTCGTGCCCATCGCGTCCTTGGCATGCGGATCCGCGCCAGCCTCAATCAGTGCGTCGGTCACTGCACCCCACCGCCCCTCCGCCGCAACATGCAACGCCGTGCGGCCCATGGCGTCGATCCGGCTGATTGCAGCTGGGTCCCTGCGCAACACCCTCTCCACCGCCGCCGCGTCGCCTGCAGACGCATCCAAGTGCAGGGGCAGTTCTGCGGCGGCTGCGTAGGAGGCAAGCGATGGAATGGGGCAGGCGTACTTCGGGAGGCCCATTCCTTGGCGGGTCGAAACCTGCTGCAGGAACCCGCGCACCATGAGCTCCCGATGCCACCTCTCCTCGGCTTCGCCCGTCCGCACGTCGAAGGCGACCTGCGTGGATTGGGCCAGATCGGCTCTGGATTGCGGCCCTGTAGCCCTCAAGCGGGCCATCAGGCGGGCGACGCACTCAGGGCGCTTGGCCAGTGCGCTTCCCTCGTCCTCATAACGCTCAGCATAGTGTCCCAGCCGCCGCCGGGCGGCGGCTCGGCGAACGGCGCCCATGTCGACAGCGGACAGATGTCGTGGGTGGGGGGCGTCGGCCAAGGCCCGCGCCAGAGGCGCGAGGAAGTCGTAGGTGTGCATGGCCCAGCCTTGGGCGTCGCGGAGCATGGCGGCCCGCCACAGCGACAGGTCCTTGGCGGCGAGCCCAATCTGGAAGTGCTCCAGCCAGTTCTCAAGCAGCGCATCGCTTTCGTTGGGCGAGAGTCCTTGGATGGTGTGGATGCACTCCGGCCCGGCGAATCGGCTGATTTCGATGCCGTTCTGCTTCAGGTGCCCCCGCAAGTGGCCGAGGCCGGCGAAAACCGGAAGAATCGGCAGGTTGTGAAGGGCTTGGTGCAGCGTGCGCAGCGCGTTCGCCTCGGGCGAGTGGGGCGCGGCCTGCTGCGACTCGTCGATCATTACGAGTAGGGTGCCGGGAAATCGGGCCTCATGCCCTTGGCGAACGGCCCCCTCCACTTTGTCGGCCACCCCCCGACGGGGCGGCTTGACCCGATCAGGAGCGAGGAGGCCAGCTTCACGGACCGCGCCGGCAGCGGTCGCGAGCGTGCCTCCGGGTATCTGGGTGCTTATCCGCTCCTCAAGATCGCCTGGTCGCGACAGTTCGCTGGCCGAAAGAAAGAGCGCCAAGTGCTGCGTTCCGCTAGGAGCTGCGCCTTGGGCCGCCAGCTCCTGAATGCGCTCGATCAGCGTGGACTTGCCCGCGCCGGGGGCACCTTGGATCAAGCGGGTCATCGCGTGCCGTTGCGGCTTGCGGGGATTCTCAAGCCAACGTTCGTGGACGCGATCGGCAGCGCGGAGAACATCGGCTATGGCCTCGTCCCGCCCGACGAAGACCGGGGGCGGGCTTCGCGCGCCATCCTCGCTGAACCCGATCAACCTCGCGCGCTGCTCGTCGTTGGCCATTGCCATTTCGCCCGTCGCCGTATCTGCCCATGCCCATTGAACTCGGTGCGCATCATACGCTTCGCGCACACGACGGGAGCGGATGCTCGTAATCGTCGTCGACATGCCCACGGGGCGCACCATCACACTGATGCCGGGACAGCTGCGGTATCCGCGCTCGAGAAGCACGCGGCGATGGTCGCCATGGCCGTTGCGTTCCGCGCCGCAGCCTCCTACGCTCGAAGGTGCGCGGTCGCCTGGCCGCGGCGGTATCGACTTGAGGAGTCATCGTGAGCGAAGGCAACCACAGCGAGCAGGACGAAAACCGCTGGATCGGCAAGCGCACGATCCGCCCGGACGGCGAGGACAAGGTCACCGGGCGAGCCGCCTTCGGTGCGGATTTCGCGCAGCCCGGAATGCTCTGGGGCAAGGTGCTGCGCAGTCCGCATCCCCATGCCCGCATCAAGGGCATCGACACCAGCCGCGCGGCGCAGGCGGCAGGCGTCAAGGCGGTGATGACCGGCGCGGACCTGGTGGAGTTCCCGCTCGATACGCCCGTCATGGTCGGTCCCGCCGACATGCGCTTCGTGAGCCGCAACGTGATGGCGCGGAGCAAGGCGCTCTACGCCGGCCACGCGGTGGCGGCGGTGGCGGCGACGACGGCCCAGGCGGCCGAGGCGGCGCTGGCGCTGATCGACGTGGACTACGAACCCCTGCCCTGGGTGATCGACGTCGACGCGGCGATGCGCCCGGACGCGCCGGTGCTGCACGACTTCCTGCGCACGGACGGGGCCGATCCGCCGTCTTCCGAGCCGACCAACATCGCCAGCCGGCAGGCATTCACGCTCGGCGATATCGAAGCGGGATTCGCCGAAGCCGACGTGGTGATCGAACGGCAGTTCAAGACGCGGCCCGTGCATCAGGGCTACATCGAGCCCCATGCCTGCCTCGTCAGCGTCGCGGCTGACGGGCGCGCCACGATCTGGAGTTCGAGCCAAGGCCAGTTCATGGTGCGCAACGCCACCGCCAAGATGACCGGCGCTCGGCTCTCGGACATCCGGGCGATTCCCGCCGAGATCGGCGGCGGCTTCGGCGGCAAGACCATCGTCTATCTGGAACCGCTCGCCTACACGCTGGCGCGCAAGGCCGGCGCCCCGGTGAAGATGGTGATGACCCGGGAGGAGGTGTTCCGCGCCACCGGGCCGACCGCCGGCTCGTCGAATACCGTGAAGATCGGCGCCCGCCGGGACGGCCGCATCGTCGCCGCCGAGGCGACCTTCCGCTTCCAGGCCGGGGCGTTTCCCGGCTCGCCGGTGCGGGCGGCCGCCAACTGCGCCTTCGCGCCCTATGCGATCGACAACGTCAAGGTGGTGGGCTACGACGTGGTGGCGAACCGACCCAAGTGCAACGCCTACCGGGCGCCGGGCTCGCCCATCGCCGCGTTCGGCGTCGAGTCCGTGCTCGACGAACTGGCGAGCGAACTCGGCCTGGACCCCATTCGCCTGCGCCTGCTGAACGCGGCGAAGGAAGGCACCTGCGCCGCCTACGGCCCGACCTTCCGGCGCATCGGCTTTGAGGAGACGCTGCAAGCGGCCGAGGCGCATCCGCACTACGCCGCGTCGAAGGGGGCCGTGTCAGAGGAGAAGGCCGTGGCCAACGGCAAGCGCTGCGGGCGCGGCGTGGCGAGCGGCTTCTGGTTCAACGTCGGCGGCGAATCGAGCGCCCAAGTGGCCGTCAACGAGGACGGCACGGTGGCGGTGACCACGGGGCACCCGGACATCGGCGGCTCCCGAGCATCAATGGTGAACATCGTCGCCGAGACCCTCGGCATCCACTACCGCGATGTCAGCGCCCAGGTCGGCGACACCAACAGCATCGGCTTCAGCGCCACCACCGGCGGCAGCCGGGTGACCTTCGCGGCGGGCACCGCAGTGTCGCAGGCCGCGGAGGGCGTGGTGGCCGAACTGTGCCGCCGCGCCGCGCTGCTGTGGGACATCGACCCCGACGCCGTGGAGTGGCAGGGCGGCCACGCCCGCCCGGCAGGGGCGAATGCGGGCGACTTCGAACCGCTGCCCTTGGCCGCCCTTGCCGCCAAGGCCGCGCAGACGGGCGGACCGATCGTCGCCCAGGTATCGGTTAATGCGCAGGGCGCGGCGCCGGCCTTCGCGACGCACGTTTGCGATGTGGAGGTGGACGAGGAGACCGGGCGCGTGGACGTGGTGCGCTACACCGCGGTGCAGGATGCCGGCCGAGCGATCCACCCGGGGTACGTCGAAGGGCAGATGCAGGGCGGCGTCGCCCAGGGCATCGGCTGGGCGCTGAACGAGGAGTACATCTTCGACGACGACGGCCAGCTCGACAACGCGGGCTTCCTGGACTATCGGATGCCGGTTGCGTCGGACCTGCCCATGATCGACACGGTGGTGGTGGAAGTGCCGAACGACGCCCACCCGCACGGCGTGCGCGGCGTCGGCGAGGTGCCTATCGCCCCGCCCATGGCGGCCGTCGCCAACGCCATCCATGACGCGGTGGGACTGCGCCTGCGGGAACTGCCGATGTCGCCTCCCAAGGTGCTCGCGGCGCTGTCGGAGAACGCCTGAACGACACGCATCCGCTACTGGCCCGACAAGGGGCCATCCACGGGGTCTGGGAGGAGAAAACCGGCCAGGATCGGGCGGGGAGTAACTATGCTTGGTTCGACCCTACGCCACGTCGCACAGGACCGCAGGCGCAGGCCGGACCGATCAGGCGTCGTCCGCCATGCGTCTGCGAAGGGCCTCGATCTCCGCCCGCTGCCTGCGGATGGTCTCCTCGCGTTCGGCGATCGTCTCTTTGGCTTCGGCGATGGTCTCGTCGCGTTCGGCGATGGTCTCGTCGCGGGCGGCGATGTCCCGCTGCATCTGCGTCCATTCGCCGATCACGTCGTCTTCCAGTTCCATCGACGCCGCCACCGCGTCGTCCGCCGCAGCCGCCTGCAGCCGTCGCAGCACCGGCGCATACGCCGCCGGAATCTCCACATGATCGAGTTCCAGAATGTGCCGATCATCCGTCCGCAGGCCCTGGTCGAAGATGCTCAGCAGCTTCTCTAGATCGTTGCGCCGCTCGTGCGACAAGCGCGGCACCTGCACGACGTAGCAGTCGTGCGTCAACGCCTCGACGAAGTCATCCCGCGTCGGCAACTCCTCGCCCGTCACCGCGTCCAGATAGCGCCGCGCGACCTTCAGCACCGTCGCCTCCGTCTTCGGCAGCCGCCGGCCCAGGAAGTAGATCGACAGCAGCGGCAGCGCCTGCCGCCGCTCGCGGCCGTCCTCCCGCACCGTCACATAGCTGCTGCTCTCCGCCGCATAGCGCCGCCCCAAGTAACGCCGGAAACGCAGCACGTCCTCCGAGTAGTGCGACTTCTGCACCTCGATCAGCACGCGCAGCCGCTCGCCGTCGGCCGTGCGCACGGTGGCCGCGAAGTCGATCCGGTGCAGGGTGAAGTCCGCCGGCCGCACGCTGTCCTCCGGCAACTCCACCCGCACCGCACTCTCCTGCGGCGCGAGCTCGATCTCGTCGATCTCCTCGCCCAGGATCGTGCCGACGATGAGGCGCGTCGATTCCGGATCTTCCAGCAGGTGCTTGAAGACCGCGTCGTACATAGGATTCGCGATTCGCACGCCTTGAGCCTCCGGTCAGGTCATGGCAGATCGGCGCTGCGCCCAAAGCATAGCCCGGCGCCGGTCACCGGGTCTAGCCAAGTCAGTTCTATCCGGTTCGTTGACGCTGTCGGTCGTCGTGCGGAAGCGCGTGCATGACGTTGGCATTGCGTTCCACGTAGCGGACTATGCGCCGCAGGCCCTCCTCGAGCCGGTCGTGGGACTGGGCGAAGCAGAGGCGGAAGTGGGCATCGTTGCCGGGGCCGAAGGTGTAGCCGGGGGCTAGGCCTACGTCCTCCTCGGCAAGGATGCCCTCGACGAAGGCCAGGCTGTCCTGCAGCCCCTCGACTCTCGGGAAGGCGTAGAACGCGCCTTCCGGCATCCGCAGGTCGATCAGCGGGTGGCCGAGCAGATGCCGTTCGACGATGGCGCGGCCTTGCCGGTACTGCTCGCGGAGCGCCGCGACGGTGTCCTCGCCGCCTTCGAGCGCGGCCACGCCGCCGGCCTGGGCGAATACCGTGGCGCCGGTGTTGAAGCACTCGGAGAGGGCGGCCCAGGCGGTGCGCAGCCGGGCCGGAGCGACTACCCAGCCGAGGCGCCAGCCGGTCATGGCCCACGCCTTGGAGAAGCCGTTCACAACCATTAGCGGATCGTCGTCCCGGGCCACCTGCAGGAACGACGGCGCGTGGTCGCCGTCGAAGCAGGTGCGGTGGTAGACCTCGTCGGCGATGAGCAGGATGTCGCGCTCGCGGCAGAAGGCCAGGAGTTCCGCCTGCGCGTCGCCCGCCATCACCCAGCCGGTGGGATTGCAGGGCGAGTTGACGAAGATGGAGCGGGTGCCGGGACGCACCGCGGCGACGATCTCCGCCACATCGAGCCGCCAGCCAGCGTCGGTCTCGCGTTGACGGACGGTGTCCACCGCGGCGCCGGCGACGCGGTACGACACCTCGATGTTCGGCCAGTGCGGGCTGACGATGAGGGCGCGGTCGCCGCTGGTCACGGCCATCTGCACGGCGATGGTCACGCCCATCATGGCCGAACCGGGCACGGTGATGCGCTCCGGGTCGAGGTCCAAGCCGTAGAGGCCGTCGAGGTAGCGCTTGACGGCGTCGCGCAGTTCGGCGAGGCCGCGGGTATGGGCGTAGAACGTCTGGCCGGCGTCGAGCGCGGCCTTGGCGGCTTCGCGGATGAAGGCCGGGGTGACCGTGTCGCCTTCGCCGAACCAGAGCGGGATGATGGCTGGGTCGCCCAAGCGCGGCAGGGCGACCTTGGTGATGCCATTCTGCTCGATGGCCTCGATGACGGGCCTGACCATGCTATCGCCCGCCGCGTGCGGGTCAGAAGTAGTAGACGAACCGCAGGTAGCCCTGATCGCCGCCGCCCACCGTCAGGTCCTCGCCCACGGCCAGCTCGCCGAATTCGTCGCCGGGGCTGCCGAAGGGCTTGGCGAGGCCGAGTTGCAGGCGCGATGCATCGCTCGAGTCGTAGGTGAGGGACGTCTGTGCGACGAAGGACCGATCATGCAGGTTGCCGACCAGGGCGATGCTCTGGTTCACCAGATAGTGCCAGCGGAAGCTGGCGCCGAAGGCGGCGTAGTTGCGCATCAGGTTGAAAAGCTCGCCGCGATTGACCACGCGGTCCAAGAGCGCCGGCGGCAGGGCGCTCAAGTCGCTCGGCAGATGGGTGACGCCGAAGCCGTTGTGGAAGTACTCGCCGAAGACGTGTACCGGGCTGCCGGCGACGCTGAACGTGTAGTCGGCATTGACGACGCCGGAGAGAACGGTGCCGTCCGGGGTGACGGTCCAAGTCAGGTCCGAACGCACGAGGGCGCCGCCCACCGGCACGCGCAGGCCGACGCCGGCCACCGACTCGCCGTAGTGGTGCGCCGCCATGGCCTCCACCTCGTTGTCGCCGAGCACGGCGCGGTACTTGGCGGCGAGGCTGGACGCGCTCTTCTTCGGATCGCCCCGTTCCTCCCCCGGCGCGGGCAGGCCGCGGCGGGCGACGGCGAGCATTTGCAGTTCCGAGCCGTCCGCGAAGGCGCGTTCGACGAGGATCATGTCGTCGCCGGCCTTGTAATCCTGATCCACGGTCGTGGGCGCGAACGGGTTGAACAGATCCATGGGCTGGAAGGCGAGGCCGCCGCCCCAGCTCAGCGCTTGGCGCCCCACGGTGACGCCCCACTGCCGGGTGCGGTACTCCACCGCGAGGCGGTCGAAGCGATGCACTAGGCGGCGGTCGTCGTCCTCGCTGCTCCACGTCAACTGCATCAACCGGCGGTTGTCGCCGGTGGGGGTCTGGTCGAAGGTGAGGCCCGGCGAGCCGCCCGGCACGGCGCTGCGGATCCAAGTGGTGGAATGGTCCACGAGCAGCTTGGCAGGGCCGATGTCGCCGCGCCACATCAGCCGCAGGTCCGCGTTGTGATCCAAGGGCGTCGATTCCCCGGTGAGCAGCCGCTGCGCGTCGCCGGGCGGCAGCGAACGGGCGGTGGAATACCATTTCATGCGCGCGTCGAAGCCCGCGAACAGCTCGGCGGGCTCGTCGCGCCCGTCGCGCCTGGCCGGGCGCCGGGCGTCGCGGATGAGCCGATGCAGGCGGTAGTTCTCCGGGGCGACGGCCGGCGGCGCCGGCTGCTCTTCCCGCTCGGACGCCGGACGTTCCACCGGCCGGCGCGTCGGCAGCGGCGTGTCCAAGTCCGGCAGGCCCCGCAGCAGTTCCTCGATCGGCGGCAGGTCATCCTCCCAGGTGTTCTCCAGCAGGGCGTCGATGTCGGTGCGGTAGTCGGCTGCGGCTGCTGGCTGAGACGCGGCGAGCGGCTGAGCCGCAACCGCGTCGACGCTCGGCGAGGTGCCCACAGGCGCCACGACCGCCGCCCGAGCCGGACCGCCGATCACCCAAGCCTGCTCGAAACCGGCCAGTTGCACCTCCTCCATGGCATTGAGCGCCTCGCGACGCCCGTCGTATGGCCCCGCGAGCACGCGGAACAGCTCGCCGGCATCGGTCTCGATCGGTCGGGCGCTGAACGGTACGCCCGCCTCGGCGCTGGCCTCCTGCGCCAGATTCTGCGCCGCGTCGACCGCCCGGTAGGCGCCAATCGACACCCAATGCTCCGCCGGCGCCGACAGCGCAGCGAAGACGAGCGCGGCGGCTGCCGCGGGTGGCCGGAGGTCCGGCCAGCGGTGTGGCCAGAGAGGGGTGGGCATGGCGTTCTCCTCTAGCTCCTGTTAGGCGCCGTCGACGATGCTGCCGTCGCGCAAGTTTACCTGCCGCGTGGTGTAGGCCATCACCATGGGGTCGTGGGTGGCGGTGAGGATGGTGACGCCGCGGTCCCGATTCAGAGCGCGCAGCAGGTCCAGCAGTTCCTCGGTGGTGGCGGTATCCAGATTGGCGCTCGGCTCGTCGGCGAGCAGCAGCACCGGATTCGTGACGATGGCGCGGGCGATCGCCACCCGCTGCTGCTGGCCGCCGGACATCTCGCCGGGGCGGCGACCGGCGAGGTCCGCAAGGCCGAGCGAATCGAGCGCCTCAAGGGCGCGTCGGTGGCGCTCGGCGCCGGCGACGCCCTGCAACTGCATGATGAACTCGACGTTCTCCTGCGCGGAGAGCACAGGGATCAGATTGTAGGCCTGGAAGACGAAGCCGATTTTGCGCAGCCGCAGATCGGACAGTTCAGCCTCGGACAGCGCGGTGACCTCCACGCCGTCGACCGTCACCGCGCCGTCGTTCGGCCGGTCCAAGCCGCCGATCACATGCAGCAACGTGGACTTGCCGGAACCGGACGGGCCGGCAAGGCTCACCCACTCGCCGGCTTCGAGGTCGAAGTCGACGCCGCGCAGGGCATGCACCGGCACGGCGTCGTCCTCGTAGGTTCGGACGATGCCCCGGCATTCCACCACGCGTTCCGTCATGTCGTTCCGTCTCCTTTACCTTCGTTCCCGTCGTTCGGCCGTCGTTAGCGCCGCAGGGCGTCCAGGGGTTTCAGCTTCACCGCCCGGCGCGCCGGATAGAAGCTGGCCACGAGGCCCAGCACCAGGCTCATCACCGCCACCAGCACCACGTCGCCGACCGCCAGCACCGGCACGAAGACCGGCCGCAGGCCGAACGACGCCAGGCTCTCGTCGAATGCGCTGAGGTCCATGCCGTCCGCCACCAGCGAGAACACGCCGAGCGCCAGCGCGAGGCCGAGGAGGATGCCGCAGGTCATGATGAGGCTCGACTCCACCACCACCTGCGCCACCACCGAGCGCGGCTTCATGCCGAGCGCCCGCAGCATGCCGAGCTCGCGCACGCGCTCCATCACCGCGGTGACCAAGGTGTTCACCAGGCCGAAGACCAAGGCGCCCATCACCACCAGAAAGTAGATGAACACCGCCTGGTCGGCGAAATCCACCATCAGCGCCGCCTGCGGCTCGAGCTGCCGCCAGCTCAGCACGTCGAGCTCGGAGAACACGGTGTTCTTGAGCCGCTCCATCATGCTCGGCCCGTGCAGATCGTCGGTGAGGCGCACGGAGACCTCGGTGACCACTAGGGTGTCGAGCATGCCCTGCAAAGTCGCCGCGCCGGTGAATACGAAGGCCTTCTCCAGGCCCGCCACGCTCGCCCGATAGATGCCGGCGATGCGGTAGCCCGCCTCGCGGTTGCGCCCGTCGGCGCCCTGGGTGACGAGCACCAGACGGCGGCCGACTTCCGTCTCAAGCTGTTCGGCGAGGGCGGCGCCGACGATCACGCGGCGGTCGTCGGGGCCGGACAGGCCCTCGCCGACGATGTCCACGCCGCTCAAGAAAGAGATGTCCTCCTGCGCCGGGTCGATGCCGACCAGCTGCACGCCGCGCGTCTCCCGCTCGCTCATGATGACGGCCGGCACCCGCACGCGCTCCGCCCAGCCGACCACTTCGAGCGGGTCCAGCTCGGCCTCCCAGCCGTCCGCCACCGCGAAGCCGCGACCGATGCCGGGGTCGTCGCGATAGCCCGGCTGCAGCACCTTCACATGGCCATTGAGGTTGTCGATGACCGTGTTCTGCATGTCCACCTGCATGCCGCGCAACAGCGAGTTCAGCAGCACCACGCCTGCCACCGCCACGGCGATGGCGGACAGCATGATGCCGTTGCGCCGCCGGTGCCGCCACAGGTTGCGCCACGAGAGCTGGAAAAGCAGTTTGATCGGCACTCGGCCTCCTCTTTTCCTCGATCGCCTGATCGCCCGGCCCGCTGCTACTCGGCCATCCGCAAGGCGTCCACGACCTTCAGCCGGCGCAGCCGCAGCGCCGGAATCAGCGCCGCCGCTTGCGTTGCGAGCAGCGCCGCGACGCCGAACTCCACCGCGGTGCGATAGCCGAAAACGGGATACAGGCGGTCCGGCAGCAGGTACTGGGACATGATGCCCGCCATGTCCGCGGTGAGCGGGATGCCGGTGTTCGCCAGCGTGCCGAGCAGCAAGCCGCTGGCGGCGAGGGTGGCCGCGAGGCCGAGCAGGGCCATCCACAGCGCCTCCAAGGCCAGCATCGCCATGATGGCGCCGGGGCGCATCCCCAGCGCCTTGAGCATGCCGAACTCCGGCGTGCGCTCGAAGGTGGTCATGATGAACGCGTTGACGATGCTGAACGTCACCAGCACCAGCAGCAGCGCGTAGATCATGTAGCTGCTCTGGTATTTGAGCTCCGCCATCTGATGGACTTCCGGCATGAGCTGCTGCCACGGCACGCCGACGCTCGACTCGTCCCCCAGCGACGCCGCGACATCGATGGCCGCAGCCGGGTCGGCCAGCGTGACGGCGATGCCATGCACCGCGTCCCCCAGCGCGAAGGCCTCCTGGAACGCATCGAGCCGCACGTGCATCTGCGAGCGGTCGAACTCCGCTTGGCCGGTGCTGAAAGTGCCGACGACGGTGACGGACATCGCCGCCACGCCGCCCTCGGCGTTGCCGACCACGACCACTTCGTCGCCAGTGCCGACGCCGAGGTTCTGCGCCAGCACGGCGCCGAGATAGGCCTCGTCGCGCGCCTCGAGATAGCGGCCGCTGGACGCCGCGTGGCGGATGGCGGCGAACTCGCGCTGCGGATCCACGCCGACCACCAAGGCGCCCACCGCCGGCGGCTCGGCATCCGGGTCGGCCCGGCTCGCCGCCGCGGCGACGAGGGCGAAAGACTGCGCCCGGGGTGCCGCGCCCGTCACCTGGGGCAACCGTTCCAGCGCCTGAAGTCGCGCCGCGGCATCGTCCACGGTGTGCTCCACGCGCGGCTCGTCCAGAAACTCGGGATGCTGCACCTGGGCATGGCCGGCGAAGAACCGCGCCGTGTTGTCGATCATCACCGTGAACGTGCCGACCTGGATCGAGTTGATGGCGACGACGAGGAAGCCGGCGAAACCGATGCCCGCCACCATGAGCCAAGTGCGGCGCCGATTGCGCCACAGGTTGCGCCAGGCGATCGCGGGAATCGAGACGCGTACCGTCGCTGCGCCCGCCGCCGCGGCCGACCGGGGATCGGACAGCGCCAGTTCGCTCATTCTTCCTCCCGCAATGCCTCGATGGGCTTCATGCGGCGCACGCGCAGCGCCGGAACCAAGGCCGCCGCCAGCGTGCCGATCAGCATCACCAGCGGCGACAGCAGCAGCGATCCGGCGGTCAGCGCGGGGTAGATGTGGGTCGGCATCATGATGTTCGCCGCCATCTCTTCCATGCCTTCGGCGACCGACGCGACATCGATGCCCACCTGGCCGAGCGGCAGCACCACGGCCAGCGACGCCCCGGCGCCGAGCAGCGCACCGAGGGCCCAGACGCAGACCGCCTCGATGACCAGCATGCCGACGATGGCGTTCGGTCGCATGCCGATCGCGAGCAGCATGCCGAACTCCCGGGTGCGCTCGAAGATGGTCATGATGAAGGCGTTGGCGACGGACATCGCCACCACCACCATCAACAGCCAGTAGATCATCTGCGCGGAGATGTTGTCGATCTCGATGCCCTGCGCCACCTCAGGCAGGAGTTCCGTCCAGTCGAGCAGGCGGACGCCGTCCGGCAGCAGCGCGGCGACGCCCGGCGCGACCTGGGCCACGCGCCCCGCGTCGAAGGTCTTGATGGCCACCCGATGCAGGCTGTCGCCGAGTTCGTAGGCTTCCTGCATCGCGGCGAGCGGCACCTGCATGATGCTGCGATCGAGCTCCGCCTGGCCGGTGTCGAAGATGCCGTCCACGTACAGCGCGAGCACCGCCACGCCGCCCTCCCGCGCCGAGCCGAGGGCCACGATCTCGTCGCCGAGTTCGACGCCGAGGTTGGCAGCCAGGGAACTGCCGATGTAGGCGCTGCTCGAGCGCGGCAGGTATTCGCCCTGCTGCAAGCGGTGCGGCAGCGCGAACAGGCTCGTCTCGCGCTCCGCATCGACGCCCATCACGAGGGCCCCGAAACTGCGTTCGCCCACCGACACCAGCGCGAACCCCTCGGTGCGCGGCGCGACGCCAGCGACGCCGGGCGCGGTCTCCACGGCGCGCACCAGTTCCGTGCCGCCGCGGATCAGATGCGCGACCTTGGGGTCGTCCTGGTAGGCGGGATGCTGAAGCTGCATGTGGCCGTGCATGAGGCCGGTGGCACTCTCGATCCACGGTTCGTAGGCGCCGGTCTGGAAGGCGGTGAAGAGCGACACCAGCAGCACCGCGAAGCCGATGCCGATGGCGGACATCCAGGTGCGCAGCCGACGCCGCCAGAGATTGCGCCACGCGACGCGGGCGAACATCGCCCTAGTGCCGGTCGCCGCCGGCCCGGCAGGGGTCGCAAGGGGCAGCGGCGCGCCGGCCGCTGGCGCGCCCTCGCTCACCGCTCGCCTCGAAGAGTGAAGAAGCTGAACTGGCTATCGTCCACCTCGGCGTCGAAGTCCGCCACCAGGTAGCGGATCTCCGTCCAGCGGTCGGCCGCTTCGATCTCCGCCATGCGCATGGCGATGGGGATGGTGCGGCCGCCGAGTTCGCCGATTTCCGTCGCTTCCATGCGCTTGAGCGGCTGCATGGCCTGATCGAAGAAGGTGTGGCGCAGCGTCACGTAGTCGTCGCGCAGTTCCATCAGCTCCTTGCCCCACACCACCGGCGCATCGTCGTGCGGGTGCAGTTCGAGGGTGTAGACCATGTGGGCGCCGACGGTGGAGGTGGCGGCGATGGAGACGTCGTAGTGGCGCAGGTACTGGTCGGTGCGCGACAGATCGTTGTAGGAGAAGTCCGAGCCGGCCCAGCTCTGCGACATCATGCTGGACGGCAGGCGCACCTCGCGCTTCAGCTTCGGGGTGAAGGTCCACATCCGCTCGCCCTTCTTCAGCGTGGCGACGCCAGCGTCCTTCTCTGGGGCCGTGAAACGGATCAGCGCATCCTCCCGGCCCCTGGTCCAGGCTTCCAGCTCAAGCCGCCGCTCCCACGTCGGCCGGTGGATGGTCATGGCGAGCTCGGTGTAGGAGGAGACGCCGCGCGTGAGGTCCAGCGCCCCGGCGAGCAGGGACTCGGCGGTGACGGGCGCCTGCGCCAGCGCCGCCGGGGCGGCGAGAGTGAGGCATAGGATCGCGAACCGGTGCCGCAAGGCGTTCATAGCTGCATCTCCCATTGCCCGGGCGCGAGTGCCGCCGCCCGTGACGGTGCAAGACTACCGCAACCCGCGCACGTGCCCGGCGCAAATTGCGCTTGCGTTCGCCTCTCGCCTACCTATAATCCGCGCCCACTGATGCGGGGTGGAGCAGTCTGGTAGCTTGCTGGGCTCATAACCCAGAGGTCGCAGGTTCGAATCCTGCCCCCGCTACCACGAAACGAGGGTCTGGGTCCTCATTCGGACCGGGCCTTGGGCCGAGTCGCTGCGGCGGCACGGGTTGATAACGGTAAGCGCGCGCCGCGTCAGGTCAAGGGCGCGACGTGCCTAGCCGGTTGGGATGGGCGTTGCGGCCCATTTTTTGTATGTGCGCCCGCCGCGGCTGGCGGGGCGAAGGCCGACGCATGACGAGCATGACGAACAAAGAGCGCGAACTCGAAGCGCTGCTCGCACCCACGGTGCGGGCGCTCGGCTGCGAGGTCTGGGGCATCGAATACCGGCCCCGGGGCGCATCGTCCACGCTCAAGCTCTACATCGATTCCGCGACCGGCGTCACCATCGACGACTGCGAGCGCGTCAGCGGCCAAGTCAGCGCCGTGCTGGACGTGGAAGACCCCATCATCGAGTCCTACCGCCTAGAAGTCTCCTCGCCCGGCGTCGATCGGGCGCTGTTCCGCCGCGAGCAGTACGAAGCCAGCATCGGCGAGCGCGTGGACGTGCAGCTGGCGTTCCCGTTCGAGGGACGGCGCCGCATCGCCGGGCGCCTCGCCGGCCTCGAAGGCGACGAGGTGGTGGTGCGCACCAGCGAAGACGGCGCGGACGCCAGCGAAAACGGCAGCGAAGAGATCGAGGAGTACCTGCTGCCCCTCGGCCAGATCCAGCGCACCCGCATCGTGCCGGTGTTCGAAGGGGCCTAAGGAGCGATCGGCCATGGCGGAGATGAGCAAGGAAGTCCTCCTCGTGGTGGAGTCGGTGTCCCACGAAAAAGGCGTATCCAAGGAAGTGATCTTCGAGGCCATCGAACAGGCCCTGGCCACCGCCACCAAGCGCCGCTATCAGGAGAACGCGGAGTTCGCCGTCACCATCGACCGCGAGTCGGGCCGCTACGAGACCTTCCGCCGCTGGGAGGTGATCGATCCGCTGCGCGAACTCGAAGAGGACGAAGAGCCCAATCCGGACGCCGAACTCACCCCCGACGAAGCCAAGGAGAAGGACCCGTCCCTCGGCATCGGCGACTTCTACCAGGTGCCGGTCGATTCCGTGGAGTTCGGCCGCATCGCCGCGCAGACCGCCAAGCAGGTGATCGTCCAGAAGGTGCGCGAAGCGGAACGCGCCCAAGTGCTGGAGATCTACGAATCCCGCGTCGGCGAGATGGTGAGCGGCCAGGTCAAGAAGGCCGGCCGCGACAGCGTCATCGTCGATCTCGGCAGCAACGCCGAGGCCATCCTCACCCGCGAGCATCTGATCCCGCGCGACTCGTTCCGCATGGGCGACCGGGTACGCGCCCTGCTCTCGGAGATCCGCCCGGACAACCGCGGCCCGCAGCTCATCCTCACCCGCACCACGCCGCGGGTGCTCATCGAGCTGTTCAAGACCGAAGTGCCCGAGATCGCCGAGGACGTGATCGAGATCCGCGCCGCGGCCCGCGATCCCGGCTCGCGCGCCAAGATCGCCGTCAAGACCAACGACGGCCGCATCGACGCGGTGGGCGCCTGCGTCGGAATGCGCGGTTCCCGAGTGCAGGCGGTTTCCGGCGAACTCGCCGGCGAGAAGATCGACGTCGTGCTGTGGGACGAGAACCCCGCCCAGCTCGCCATCAATGCCATGTCGCCCGCCGAGGTGCAGTCCATCTACGTGGACGAAGACCGCCACACCATGGACATCGCCGTCGCCGAGGACAATCTCGCGCAGGCCATCGGCCGCGGCGGCCAGAACGTGCGCCTGGCCAGCGAACTCACCGGCTGGAACCTGCAGGTGATGACCGAGGACGAAGCCAGCGCCAAGCAGAACCAGGAGGCGCTGCGCTACGTCAACGAATTCATGGAGCTGCTCGAGGTGGACGAGGACGTCGCCACCGTGCTGGTCGAAGAGGGCTTCACCAGCGTCGACGAAGTCGCCTACGTGCCGGCGGAGGAGATGGTCGCGATCGAAGGCTTCGACGCCGAGATCGTCGAGGAACTGCGCAACCGCGCCAAGGACGCCCTGCTGTCTCGGGAGTTCGGCGGCGGCGGCACCCCGGCCCAGGACCTCCTCGAAATGGACGGCATGGATCGCGCCCTTGCCAACGAACTGGCGCGCGGCGGCGTGGTCACCATGGAGGACCTCGCCGAACTCGCCATCGCGGACCTCTTGGACATCAGTCCGCATGTGGGCGAAGAACGCGCCGCCGAACTCATCATGACGGCGCGCGCGCCGTGGTTCGAGGACGAAGAGGCGGAGCAGACGGGCGACGGAGGCCAGGATGGCTGAGACCACCGTCGGACAACTCGCCGTGGCGGTCAAGCTGGAGCCGGCCAAGCTGCTCGCCCTGATGCAGCAGGCCGGGTTGCCGCACCAGCGCGACGACGAAGCGGTCTCGGACCAGCAGAAGGAACTGTTCCTCGCCTTCGTCCGCCAGCGGCAGAGCGGCCAGAGCCCCGCCGAGCCGCAGCGCAAGGTCACCCTGCGGCGGCGCAACATCAGCACGCTGCGCACCGGCAAGGGCGGGCGCGGCAGCGCCGTCAAGGTCGAGACGCGCAAGAAGAAGACCTTCGTGCGGCGCACCCCCGCGGTGGCGGTGCCCGCCAAGCCCGCGCCGCCGCAAGTGGAGCAAGTGGAGCAAGTGGAGAAGGCGGCGCAAGCGGCCGCCGATGCCGAGCAGGCGGAAGCCGTGCGGAGCGATGCGGCCGAGCAAGCCGCGAAGGCCGAAGCCGCCCAGGCGGAAGCGGCCCGAGCCGAGGCCGAGCGCCAGATGCGCGAGCAGGCCGAGCGCGAGCGGCTGGCCGAAGAGCAGCGCGCCAAGGAACGGGAAGCGGCGGAACAGCGGGCTCGGGACGAGCGCGCCAAGGAGCAGGCGCGGCTGGCGGCGGAACGCCAGCGCGCCGAAGCCGCGAGGAAGCAGCCCGACAGCCGCCCGAAGGCGCCGCGCCGGGCTGCTCGCGGCGGCGAGGCGGCGTCCGCCCAGGCCGCGATGCGCACCGCGGAGAGCGGCAATCGGCGTGCCCCCGGACGCGCCGGCGCCCGGCATCGGGAGCGCGGCAGGGACGGCGGCGGCAGGGCTCCCGAACGCTCCCGCGAGGGCGATTTCGGCCGCGCGCGGCGCCGCGAACTGTCCATGAAAGAGGAGGGCCGGCGCGCCAAGCGGCGGCATCTCAGCGTCGCCAAGCAGGGCGGCGAGTTCGAGAAGCCGAGCGAGGTCATCGTCCGCGAAGTGGAACTCGGCGATGTCGTCACCGTCGGCGAACTGGCGCAGCGCATGAGCGTCAAGGCCGGCGAAGTCATCAAGACGCTGATGGGCATGGGCGTGATGGCCACCATCAACCAGGCGCTGGACCAGGACACCGCGGTGCTGGTGGTGGAGGAACTCGGCCACAAGGTGAAGCTGGTCGCCGAGGACGAAGTGGAGCAGGACCTCGCGCAGTCGCTCAACGTCGAGGGCGAACGCCACTCCCGGTCGCCGGTGGTCACCGTCATGGGCCATGTCGACCACGGCAAGACGTCGCTGCTCGACTACATCCGCAACACCCGCGTGGTGGCCGGCGAAGCGGGCGGCATCACCCAGCACATCGGCGCATACAACGTCGAAACCGAGCACGGCAACATCACCTTCATCGACACCCCCGGCCACGCCGCCTTCACCGCCATGCGCGCCCGCGGCGCCCGCGCCACGGATGTCGTGGTGCTGGTGGTGGCCGCGGACGACGGCGTGATGCCGCAGACCGAGGAAGCCGTGAACCACGCCCGCGCCGCCGAAGTGCCGCTGGTGGTGGCGGTCAACAAGATGGACCTCGACGGCGCGGACCCGGAGCGCGTGCGCAAGGAGCTCGGCGCGCTCAGCGTCGTGCCGGAGGACTGGGGCGGCGATACCCAGTTCATCCACGTCTCGGCGGAGACCGGCCAGGGCATCGACGAACTCTTGGAAGCAGTCACCCTGCAAGCCGAGTTGCTCGAACTCGACGCCGTCCCGTCCGCGCCCGGCCAAGGCGTAGTGATCGAGTCCCGGCTAGATCGCGGTCGCGGCCCCGTGGCGACGCTGTTGGTGCAGAACGGCACGCTCAAGCGCGGCGACGTCATCATCGCCGGCACCTGTTTCGGCCGCGTGCGCGCCATCAGCAACGAGCGCGGCGAGGCGGTGGCCGCGGCGCCGCCGTCCATTCCCGTGGAGATGCTCGGCCTGAACGGCACCCCCAATGCCGGCGACGAGTTCTCCGCCGTCGCCGGCGAGCGGCAGGCGCGCGAGGTCGCCGCGTTCCGCGCCGAGCGCAGCCAGGCCCAGCGCCATGCGACGCAGAAGGCAGCCACCCTGGAGAGCATGTTCGCCGGCTTCGGCGAAGGCGAGAAGCGGGTGCTCAAGCTGATCGTCAAGGCGGATGTGCGCGGCTCGCTGGAAGCCATCGTGCAGGCCTGCGGCGACATCGGCAACGACGAGGTCTCGGTGCAGATCCTCGGCAGCGGCGTCGGCGGCATCACCGAATCGGACGCCAACATGGCGCTCACCTACGGCGCGGCCATTTTCGGCTTCAACACCCGCGCCGATACCGCCGCCAAGGCCATCATCGAGCGCGAGTCCATGGATCTGCGCTACTACAGCGTCATCTACGAGCTGCTCGACGACATCAAGGCCGTGCTCGAAGGCATGCTGGCACCGGAAATCCGCGAAGAGATCGTCGGCATGGCCGAGGTGCGGGACGTGTTCCGCTCGCCGCGCTTCGGCCAGGTGGCCGGCTGCATGGTGGTGGACGGCACCGTGGCGCGCAACAAGCGCATCCGCGTGCTGCGCGACAACGTGGTGATCTTCGAGGGCGAACTGGAGTCGCTGCGCCGCTTCAAGGACGACGTGGCCGAGGTTCGCAGCGGCCTCGAATGCGGCATCGGCGTGCGCAACTACAACGACGTGCGCGCCGGCGACAAGATCGAGGTGTTCGAGTCGCGCGAGGTCGCCCGCGCCCTGGAACGCCCCGAAGAGCGCGCCGGGCAGAGCGAACGCGTCGCCCAAAGCGCCTGATGACGCCGGATCGCGCCAACCGCGTTGCAGACTTCATTCGCTCGGAACTGGCAGACATCGTGCGAACCCAAATGCGCGACCCGCGCGTGTCGCTGGTAACCGTCACCGACGCTCGCGTCAGCCGGGACTTGGGCGTCGCCGACATCTACGTGGCCTCCGTGGACGCCGCCGATGCGCCGGCGCAAGCCGCGCTGGTCGACGCGCTCAGCGGCGCCGCCGGCTTCCTGCGCAGCATGCTTGCGCAGCGCCATGCCATGCGCACCACGCCCCGGCTGCGCTTCCACTACGACGAACTCATCGACCGCGGGCCGCGCCTGGAGGCGCTCATCGACAAGGCCCGGCAGGCGGATCGACGAGTCGGCGACCATGGCACGTAGGCGCCAGCGCGGCCGCGATGTGAGCGGCGTGATCGTGCTCGACAAGCCGCCCGGCATGAGTTCGAGCGATGCCGTGCAGCAGGTCAAGCGCCTATTCGCCGCCCGCAAGGTCGGCCATACCGGGGCGCTCGACCCGCTCGCCACCGGCGTGCTGCCGCTGTGCCTGGGCGACGCCACCAAGTTCTCGCAGTACCTGCTCGATTCCGACAAGCGCTACTACACCAAGGTGCGCCTCGGCACGTCCACCGACAGCGGCGATGCCGATGGCGAGGTGCTCGCCGAACGCAGCGCCGCGGGGCTGACCCGCAAGCGCATCGACGCGGCGCTAGACGCCTTCCGCGGCGACATCGAGCAGGTGCCATCGATGTTCTCGGCGGTCAAGCACCACGGCAAGCCGCTCTACAAGCTCGCCCGGCAAGGCATCGAGATCGAACGCGAGCCACGCCCGGTGACCATCTACAGCAACGACATCGTGGACTTCGAGGGCGATGAGCTGACCCTCGACATCCATTGCAGCAAGGGCACGTACGTGCGCACCATCGCCCACGATCTCGGCGAGGCGCTCGGCTGCGGGGCGCATGTCTTCGCGCTGCGGCGCACGGCCGCCGGGCCCTACGGCGAGGAAGACCTCACCATGATGGAAGAGATCGCCGCGGCAAGCGCGGAGCGCCGCGCCGACGACCTGCTGCGGCCAGTGGCATCCACCGTCGGCCAATGGCCGGCCGTGCCGCTGGCCGGTGCCGCGGCGTTCTACCTGAAGCAGGGCCAGCCGGTGCTCGTCGCGCACGCGCCTACCGCCGGCTGGGTGCGCCTGGTCGAGCACACGGACAACGACGACCGCTTCATCGGCGTCGGCGAGATTCTGGACGACGGTCGCGTGGCGCCACGGCGCCTGATCGTCAGGAACTAGCAGCGAAAGGACCCAAGGCGAGGGATGGCTGTACGTATGCGCGGCCCCTCGCGTACCGCAACCTAAGGCATATCGGAGAGACGAACCATGGCGCTGAACGCCGAAACCAAACGCAAGATCGTGGAGGACTACCGCAGGGAGGACAACGACACCGGATCGCCGGAAGTGCAGGTCGCCCTGCTCACCTACAACATCAACTCGCTGCAGACGCACTTTCGCGCCCACGGCAAGGACCACCACTCCCGGCGCGGCCTGATCCGCATGATCAACAGCCGCCGCAAGCTCCTGGACTACCTGAAGGAAAAGGACGCGGCGCGCTACGCCTCGCTGATCGCCCGCTTGGGGCTCAGGCGCTAGCGCCGGGATCGAAATCGCCGCGCACCGCGCACGACGCTGCGCCGCGGCAGACGCGAACAGACGGAAAATGGAAAGGAAAGGAGAAACTCATTTGAACCCCACCCAACCCGTTAGGAAGGAGTTCCAATTCGGCGACCACCGCGTGGTGCTGGAAGCGAACAAGATCGCCCGCCAGGCCACCGGCGCCGTGATGGCGACCATGGGCGACACCGTGGTGCTCTGCACCGTGGTGGCCAACCCCACCCCGAACCCCAACCAGTCGTTCTTCCCGCTGACGGTGAACTACCAGGAGAAGTTCTACGCCACCGGCAAGATCCCCGGCGGCTTCCTGCGCCGCGAAGGGCGGCCGAGCGACAAGGAGACGCTCACCTCCCGGCTCATCGACCGGCCGATCCGGCCGCTGTTCCCGGACGGCTTCATGAACGCCGTGCAGGTGATCGTCACCGTCATGTCCGTGGATCGCGACATGGACCCGGACATCATCTCGCTGATCGGCTCCTCCGCCGCGCTGGCGGTGTCCGGCATCCCCTTCGCCGGCCCCATCGGCGCGGCCCGCGTCGGCTTCGCGGACGGCCGCTATCTGCTGAACCCCGGCTACGAGGCGCTGCAGGATTCGGCCCTCAACATGGTGGTCGCGGGCACCGAGTCCGCGGTGCTCATGGTGGAGTCCGAGGCCAAGGAGCTGTCCGAAGACCAGATGCTCGGCGGCGTCCTCTACGGCCACATGGAGATGCAGACCGCCATCAATGCCATCAAGGAACTGGCCGCGGAAGCCGGCAAGCCGCCTTGGGACTTCCAAGCGCCGCAGATCGACCCGGCGCTGGCCGAGCGGGTGGAGGCCGCCTCCCGAGACGCCCTCGCGAGCGCCTACCGCATCACCGACAAGAAGGAGCGCCAGGACGCCGTGCGCGCCGCCCGCGGCAGCCTGGTCGACGCCTTGGGCGGGGATGACGGCGAGTACGACGACGCCGACATCGCCGAGGCGTTCGGCAAGCTCGAGAAGCGCGTCGTCCGCCAAGCCGTGCTCGACGGCGAGCCGCGCATCGACGGCCGCGACACCCGCACCGTGCGGCCGATCGACGTCGAGGTGGGCCTGCTGCCGAAGACCCACGGTTCGGCCATGTTCCAGCGCGGCGAGACCCAGGCCATCGTGGTCGCCACCCTCGGCACGCTGCGCGACGCAAAGCTCGTGGAAGCGCTCGAAGGCACCACGAAGGACAACTTCATGCTGCACTACAACTTCCCGCCCTACAGCGTCGGCGAGGAAGGCTTCATGGGCGGCCCGAAACGGCGCGAGATCGGCCACGGCAACCTCGCCCGGCGCGGCGTCTCGGCGTGCCTGCCGAGCGAAGAGGATTTCCCCTACACGGTGCGCGTGGTCTCGGAGATCACGGAAAGCAACGGCTCGAGCTCGATGGCCACGGTATGCGGCACCTCGCTCGCGCTTATGGATGCCGGGGTGCCGATGAAGGCGCCGGTGGCCGGCGTCGCCATGGGCCTGGTCAAGGAAGGCGACCGCTTCGCCGTGCTGACCGACATCCTCGGCGACGAGGACCACTTGGGCGACATGGACTTCAAGGTCGCCGGCACCGCCGCCGGGGTCACCGCCCTGCAGATGGACATCAAGATCGATGGCATCACCGAGGAGATCATGGAAGTCGCGCTCGAGCAGGCCGTGGAGGCCCGCCAGCACATCCTCGGCGAGATGAACAAGGTCATCTCCGCCTCGCGCGCCACCGTCTCCGAGAACGCCCCCACCATGGAGTTGCTGAAAGTCGACCCGGACAAGATCCGCGACATCATCGGCAAGGGCGGTGCCACCATCCGCGCCATCGTCGACGAGACCGGCGCCGAGGTGAACGTGGAAGACGACGGGAGCGTGCGCATCTACGCCGAAGACGGCGCCGCCAAGGACGCCGCCGTGGCGCGCATTCAGGAGATCACCGCCGAGGCCGAGGTGGGCAAGATCTACAACGGCAAAGTCGCCCGCATCGTCGACTTCGGCGCCTTCGTCACCATCCTCCCCGGCAAGGACGGCCTGCTGCACATCTCGCAGATCGCCCAGGAGCGCGTGGAGAAGGTGACCGACTACCTCGAGGAAGGCCAGGACGTGAAGGTCGTCTGCCTCGACACCGACCAGCGCGGCCGCATCAAGCTCTCCATGAAGGAGGTGGAGAACTACGCGGTAGCGGACTGAAGCAGGGCCAAGACACCGCCACGGGCTCGCGCATGACGTTCGCGGCTAGCCTGCAGTCCGTGCGCGGCGCCGTCGAGCGCCGACCTGCTGATCGACAGGATCGAGGCGACAGCGCTTCGCTGGCCGGCTTGGCGCACTTCCTCAGAGTCCACAGGGGACGAATCTCGCGAAGCGCCTGTTGATCGCTTCCGCGCTCCGGCCGATTGAGGACGGTCTAGGCCGGCCATCGTGGTTGGACTCGACTTCCGAGGCCAGCGCTTGCTGTCGCTAGGTGGCGTGCGAGGGCCGGCTGCGAACGCGGTCGTTGCACTACAACCCGGTGCTATGATGGCCCGCACTACCTGTTGCGAGACCATCGGTGGCCCACGGCAACACCGGACCGGCGGCAAACGCCAATGCCAATCCCTTCGTCGTATTGGCCCTGGACGGCGGGGGGACGAAGGGCGCCTACACGCTGGGCGTTCTCGCGGTAGTGGAGCAGCTGCTCGGCGAACGCATCTCGGAGCGCTTCGACCTGATCTACGGCACCAGCACCGGTGCAGTCATAGCATCAATGCTCGCCTTGGGGAACGACATCGCGACAGTTTGGGATCGTTATCTGCTCCTCGGCCCGAAAGTGATGAGGAAGCGGCGGGCAGCGACTCGGTCTGCCGCACTTCGGCAGCTGGCGGCGCAGATCTACGGCGACGAAGGATTCGACGCCTTCCACACCCGCGTAGGCATAGTCGCCACCAACGTGCAGTCCAACGAACCGCTAATCTTCAAGAGCCACGAGGACATGCTGCATCGCGGTTCCCCCGACTTCCGCCCGGGATTCGGATGCACGATTGCGGAGGCAGTCGTGGCGTCCTGCTCAGCCCATCCGTTCTTTCAGGAGGTCCGTGTAGATTTCGGGCACATGGGAGAGAAGGTGTTGATTGATGGTGGCCACGTCGCCAACAACCCTACGCCCTTGGCCCTCTTGGACGCAGTTCGTCCCTTACTAGTGCCAGAAGCACGGGTGCGCGCGTTGAGCGTCGGTACCGGGCGATTCCCGAAGAAGCGGGGATTGAGGCAGTGGATCGTGAATCGCTCTGGTACTGGTCGAAGGTTCTTGGAGCTTCTGGAAAGCAGCACCAAGACGATGGAATGGCTCAACGGTGTCCTCTTCCGCAGCGTCCGCACCGTACGCATAGACGAAGCGCATACCGACGATGCATACCGCACGAGCTTCTTGGAAGCGGATCCGAACATGCTCCGGACGATTTACTCCCTCGGCGCAGAAGATGCGGAGCGAGCCCTTGGCGACCTCGAAACTCTTCTGTCTGCACAGGCCACCACATGACGTCTGCAAGCGCCAATGGGCCTGTTGCTCCGCACGAGGGGGATCTCATGGCGGGCGCCCTCCACCGTGGCCTGCCGGGGTTGCAGGTAGCCGCGCCGTTCTTGACGGAGTTGGCCGCAGAGCTGCATGCACGTCGCGACAGCAGGACGGGGCTTAGCCCGGCCGTCTATCTGACCGACGACTTCGCTCTGGCGGCCGATGCACTCGGAGCGACCGCCCGCTTGGCTGTGGGGGCCAGCGCGGCACGACCCGGCGCCGTGCGCAGAATGCTGACGCTTTGCCTGCCTTTGGCCAGCGAGGGGTGGCATGTGCTGTGCGAGGCGCGCGACGGCCAGATTGCGTTCGGCGTCGTTGTACTGGACGGCGAAGGCATCCGAAAACGGGCTCAAGGTGGTTTTTCGGCACCCGAGCAGGGGGTAGTTTGTGTCCGGGCAACCGGCGCCGGTGTCGAGGCTACCGGGCGCGACGGGTCATGCACGAGCATATCTCCGCCGGACGAGCTAGTTCCTAACGGCGATCAGGCCATCGAGCGTCTGATCACGGCAATGACGGCCGCGGCAACCCACGATACCGAGGCGGCGAAGGAGCATCTCGCTGCCTTGTTCCGCAAAGCGCTTGCCGGGCCGACTGGCGTGATCGCTGCGATAGTCGCATCCTCATGGTCCGGTGGCTCGCCCTGCGACGACGCGGTCATTCTCCAAGAACCAATCGATCTGCCGCGGTTGGCAACGGCCCAGGGGAGCGCTCTCTCGGCCCGGTACTACGATGCGTTGGCTGCATCCATGATCAGGTCGGATGGAATCGTCGTCTTCGACCCAGCCGGGTGCCTCCGCGCCTATCGATGGTTCGTGCCGTTCTCCTGCGATGGCGAGCAACCGCCGGGCGGAGCGCGGGAACGGGCTTTCTGTGCGCTCCGCAATATGGTTCGCGACGGCAAACTGGAGGCAGCGTTCATCCAATCGAGCGACGGTTTTCGTGGCTTTGCGAGCGTGGGGCGTTCGACGCGCGCATGAGGCGCCACGAGCGCGATCACCGCTGCGGCCAGTTCCACAGCCGCACCAGATGCCCGGTACGCGTTGCCGAGCAGGCCGAACGCCGACGGGGAGCCGAGAGCCTGACACGGGCTATGGCGAAAAGCATGGGGCCGAAGGTGTCCTCGTAGCCCCGCATGCCATGACCGTCACCTGGCTCGTGTTTGAACGCGCTACTCGAACCAGAACTGCCGCACTTCGTCGTCCAAGCCCTCCGCCACTCGACGTTCGGCGCCCAGCAGGAGCACAGGCCGCTCGGGCACGCTATACGCCTTCCACTCCGGTTCGCCTGCCGCGAAGGGCTCGCCCGTCTTGGCGAAGTTGGCCCAGTAGGCGCGCATGGCGGGGCCGAGGTCGGTCGGCGCGTTGGAACCGGCCAGCGCGGCCAGGCCGTCGCCCTCCCAGTTCCATAGGAACGGCAGTTCGATGGCATGGGTGGCGCGCAGGATGCCGCCGAAGGCATCGCTCTCGTGGACGCACATCCAGGACCAGCATGGCGAGTCGGCCGCCGCGGCAGCGTCCAGGATACGCACCATCGAGTTGCGGAACATCGTATCCGTCAGCGCGTAGACGAGCTTCTCGCGCGGCGTCGCGCCGGGCGCGAAGGTCTCGTAGACCGCCATGGCGCGTTCGCCGTCCGCGCCTTCCCGATTGAACAGCGCGATGGCCTGCTCGGCGGTGTAGTCGGCGGTGCCGACGATATTGGCGAACAGCGTGCCTTCGTGGCGGCAGCCGCCGCCGAGAAAAGGCACAGCGCCGCGGGCGCGGACGGTGTCCGCGATAGGCGCAGGAATGAGGGCGCCATCGATTGCTGGCGAGAAACCCACGCTGTCCGGGCGGCGGAAGGCCAGGCTCGGCGCCTGCGACGCCTCCGGGTCCGGCGCGTTCAAGGCGTTGAGCGCCTCGGTACTGGCATTGCGCAGCGTGGCGAGACCGTCCCGTTCCGGGTTGCCGCCCAAGCGCTCGATGCAGCGGTTGGTGAACACGATATGGCCTTCGCCCACAGGGATCAGGTCCGCATGCGGGCTGTGGACGGCGGCCTTGTGGAACAGCCCCTCGGCGCGCGGGCAGCCGAGCAGCATCGCCGTGGAGGTGCCGCCGGCGGATTCTCCGAAGACCAGCACGTTGCTCGGGTCCCCGCCGAACGCGGCGATGTTGTCCCGGGTCCACTCCAAGGCGCAGATCTGATCGAGGATGCCGTTGTTCACCGACTCGCCGAGTTCCGGCGCGAGATGGCCAACGTGCATGAAGCCGAGCGCACCCATGCGGTAGTTGACGGTGACCACCACCACATCGTGCTCCCGCACCAGCGCTGTGCCGTCGTAGGCGCGCCCTGAACCCGCGACGTAGCCGCCGCCGTGGATCCAGAACATCACCGGCCGCGGCGCTCCGCCGGTGCCCGGCGTGTAGACGTTCAGGAACAGGCAGTCCTCGTCGGTCGGTTCGATGGGCATCTGAATCGGCCCGTCGTCGCCGCCCATCTGCGGCTGCGGCGCCGACGGGCCGAACGCGGTGGCATCGTATTCGCCGTCCCAGGGCGAGACGGGCACCGGCGGCAGAAAGCGCGCCGGGCCAACGGGCGGTTCGGCAAAGCGGATGCCGCGAAAGGCGAGACAGCCATCGCCCTCGGTGCCGCGCAGGCGGCCAAGCGGGGTATTGACCACGGTCATGCAGGAACTCCGTAGCGGGTCGTGGTGGTGAGGCGAGCATTATGCGCGAAGCACGGTGCGCAGCGGGGCGGGTGTATGATTTCGCGCCAGCCAACGAAGACGGGCAGCGATGCGGTTCCACTTCGAGAACATCGGCCCGGTCACGTCCGCAGACTTGGAGCTCGGCGACTTGACCCTCGTGGCCGGCAGGAACAACACGGGCAAGACCTACATCGTGTACACGATGTACGGCTTTCTTCGCACTTGGCCGCACCGGGCACTCGTAGAGGTGGGACCGGCGACACTGAAGCGCCTCGAGGCGCTCCTTCCCAAGGCGCACGAATTGCTGCAAGGTCCGGTTGGCTCCGCGGTCTCCTTTGCGTGCGCCGAGCTGGAGCGCCTGCGCGACGGATGGCTGGAGGACAACTCGAAGAGCTTCTCTCAGCAAGGCATCGCAGAGGTTTTCAGTTCGGCCCGCGCCGAGTTCTCGGAGGCAGTCTTCCGGGTGGAAGCACCGCCAACCGCGGAGGGCGCCGAAAGGCAGCTGCGCTTGGGTCCATACGAGGTGAAGGTCAGCTACGACGACACCCAGGTCTCAGCCGAACTCGTCGACTTCCACGAAGTCGTTCGCGACTCGCAGAGGCCCCCCTTATGGCACCAGCTATTGGCTGGGATCGCCCTTCCGGACCGGCTCGACCCCTTCATTCTTTCCGCGGAGCGGTTCGGGATATCCTTGTTCTATAAGGAGCTCGACTTCACGAAGAGTCGGCTCGTAGAACTGTTGCAGCAGCTAGGCAACGAGAAAGAGCGCGATCTGGATTCGCCGTACCTCGTCGTGGAGCGCATGGCCAGCCGTTACGCGCTGCCGGTCAAGGACAACATCGACTACACCCGAGCCATTCCCAACCTGCGGCGCGGCACGGGCGATCTGCGCGACGAGAAGCTTGAAGGCGAAATCCGGAATCTGATCGGCGGGTACTACCGCGCAGCAGAGGACGAGATTCGCTTCCAGTCCAAGGCCCGCAACCGATCTTTCAACATCCCGCTCCACCTTGCCTCGTCATCCGCACGAGGCCTGTCGGACATGTATTTCTACCTACGCCACACGGCGTCGCGGAATCAGTTGCTCGTGATCGATGAGCCCGAGAGCCACCTCGACACGGCAAACCAGATCGCCTTGGCGCGAACCCTTGCCCGCATGGTGCGCTCGGGCATCAAGGTGCTGGTCACCACACATAGCGACTACCTCATCAAGGAAATCAACAATTTGGTGATGCTCAGCCAACTCGACTCGGGCGTGGGGCGACGCTTGGGCTACGGTGCGGATGATGGTCTGTCACCAGAGCTAGTGCGGGCGTACGTCGCAGAGAACGGCAGCCTGACGAGTTGCACCGTCGACGAGCACGGCGTGGACATGCCGGTCTTCGACGACACCATCGACCAAATCAACCGCGTGTCGTCCGAGCTAACCGCGCGACTGGTATCGGCCCGGGGCGAAAGACCAGATGCCGCATGACCTGCACGGCTGCATCAAGACGATTCTTGCCGACCGCTTAACCGCCGATCCGAGTACCGGCGGGGAAGTCCAGCTCAAGGAACGCCGGGCCGGGATGACGGCGACGGTTCTTGGGCTGCCGCCCAAGACCGTCGCCGTTCGGCTGGAACAGGTGGGCCACCTCGGCAATCTGGCGCAGGACACGGGCCTCGACGTCAAGAAGGTGTGCGACTACGCGCTCATCGCCGACCAGGACCACGCCTGCGAGACGACGTTCGTGGAGTTGAAGAAAACCCTCAGCCAGCCTGCGGACGCCTTCGAGCAGCTACGTCGCTCCAAGCCGATCATCGACTACCTGCTGTCCGTCTGCGCCGTGGAGCTGCAACGCACTTGGGAGCACACGATTCGCTACGTGCTGGTCGCGGAGAAGCTGGCGGACCGACTCGCGAAGATGCGAACCCGTCACGACCCTCGCCGGCAGGAAGCGCACAAGGACATCCATGTCACCGTGTCCGTGGGCTCGTTCCTCCACCTCTAGCCACTCCGCGATGGCCCATACATGCGCCTCGCCCAAACCCATCCGCTAGACTACCTGCCTCATGGCCTCCCCCTCCACATTCCACCGCTCCCCCATCCTCAACTCGCCCTACGAGGCGCCGACGCGGCATTGGGTGCTCGACGAGAGTCGCCAGCCGACCGACAAGGTCGCCGCCTCCCGGCGCAAGGTCTCCTTCATCACGCCCATCCCGAAGCCGCGCAAGACGGGGCGGGCCCAGGCGGAACTGACCCTGGATGTCGAGGCGGCTGCCCAATCCACCGACGAGCAGCAGTTCGAACTCATCGCCCTCATCGACAGCCTGCGCGTGGAACTCGAAGCCTGGCGGGCGCTGCCGGAGTCCCAGTGGCGCGTCACGCCCGACACGGTGCGCCTCCTGAAGCACTGGCGCAGCCATCGCTTCAGCGGCATCCGCCCGTTCTTCTGCCAAATCGAGGCGGTGGAGACCGCCATCTGGCTCACTGAAGTCGCGCCCGGCCTCGGCAATCGCGGCCAACGCTTCCTGCAACACCTCGATCTGGCGAACGAAAACGCCAACCCGGGCCTAGATCGCCTCGCCCTGAAGCTCGCCACCGGCGCCGGCAAGACCGCGGTGATGGCCATGCTCATCGCCTGGCAGACCGTCAACGCCGTGCGCCATCCCGGCAGCCGGCGCTTCACCCGCGGCTTCCTCGTCGTCGCGCCCGGCATCACCATCCGGGATCGCCTGCGGGTACTCAAGCCGAACGACCCGGACAGCTACTACGCCAGCCGCGAGCTCGTCCCCGCGGACATGCTGCGCGACCTCGAACGGGCGAAGATCGTCATCACCAACTACCACGCCTTCACGCAGCGCGAATCGATGGACCTGGCGAAGGGCAGCCGCGCCCTTCTGCAAGGCCGGGGCGAGAAACTGGAGACGCGCGAGACGGAGGGGCAGATGCTCGCCCGGGTGTGTCCCGAGCTCATGTCCATGAAGGGCGTGCTCGTGCTCAACGACGAGGCGCACCACTGCTACCGCGAGAAACCGGGCGAGACCGACGAGCGCAAGCCCACCGGCGACGACCTCGCCGAAGCCCGCGGCAACGCCGAAGCTGCGCGGGTGTGGATTTCCGGCCTCGAAGCCGTGCAGCGCAAGCTCGGTCTCAAGCGCGTGATCGATCTCTCGGCAACGCCGTTCTTCCTGCGCGGCTCCGGCTACGGCGAAGGCAAGATTTTCCCGTGGACGGTGAGCGACTTCTCGCTCATGGACGCCATCGAATGCGGCATCGTCAAACTGCCGCGCGTCCCGGTGGTGGACAACGTCGCCGGCGCCGAAACGCCGATGTTCCGCAACCTCTGGGACCACATCGGCAGGCAGATGCCGAAGGGTCGGGCTACGCAGTCCAAGCTGGACCCGCTGGGATTGCCGAACGAACTGCAAACCGCGCTGCAGGCGCTCTACGGCCATTACGAGAAGACGTTCCGCCTCTGGGAAGAAGCTGGCATCGACGTGCCGCCCTGCTTCATCGTCGTCTGCAACAATACGGCCACCTCGAAGCTGGTCTACGACTACATCGCTGGCTTCCACGCGCAAACCGGCGACGGCCCATCGCTGTTCCACAACGGCCGCTTGGAACTCTTCCGCAACTTCGATGCCGCCGGCGTTCCCCTGCCGAAGCCCAATACGCTGCTCATCGACAGCCGCCAGCTCGAGTCCGGCGACGCGCTCGACAAGAACTTCCGCAACGCGGCCGCGGATGAGATCGATCGCTTCCGGCGCGAGATCGTCGAGCGCACTGGCGATCGGGTGCAAGCCGAGAAGATCAGCGAGCAGGAACTCCTGCGCGAAGTGATGAACACCGTCGGCAAGCCGGGCCGCCTCGGCGGCGGCATCCGCTGCGTGGTCTCCGTCGCCATGCTCACGGAAGGCTGGGACGCCAACACCGTCACCCATGTGCTCGGCCTAAGGGCCTTCGGCACGCAGTTGCTTTGCGAACAGGTGATCGGCCGGTCGCTGCGCCGCCAGTCCTACGAGCTCAACGAGCAGGGCCTATTCGACGCCGAGTATGCGGACGTGTTCGGCATCCCCTTCGACTTCACCGCCAAGCCGGTAGTCGCACCGCCCCAAAAACCACTGGATACCGTGCAAGTGAAGGCGCTCCCGGAGCGGGACCATGCGGAAATCCGCTTCCCAAGAGTAGCCGGCTACCGCGTGGAACTGACAAGGGAGAACCTCACCGCCGAATTCACCGAAGACTCGCGGCTGGAGCTCAACCCGGAGCTGGTCGGCCCAACGATCACGCACAACCAAGGCATCATCGGCGAGGGCCACGACCTCACGGTGCAGCACTTGGCGAGCGTGCGCGAGTCCACGCTGCTCTTCGAACTCACCAAGCGTCTTCTCTTCACCCACTACCGCGACCCGGACGAGGGGCTGAAGCTGCAACTCTTCGGCCAGTTGAAGCGCATTGCCTGCCAGTGGCTCGAGGAGTGCCTGGCGTGCAAGGGGAAGACCTACCCCGGCCAGTTGATGATCGCCGACTTGGCGGACCGCGCCTGCGAGAAGATCCACGCCGCCATCATCCGCGCCCAGTTGGAGGAAGGGCCGGTGAAGGCGACGCTGGAACCGTACAACGCGGTCGGCTCTACGCGCGACGTCAACTTCACCACGTCGCGCACCCAGCGCTATGCGCCGACGCCGCGCTGCCACCTCAACTGGGCGATCCTCGACAGCACCTGGGAAGGCGAGTTCTGCCGCGTGCTGGACTCGCATCCGAAGGTGCTGGCTTGGGTGAAGAACCGGAACCTGGGCTTCGACGTGCCGTACCGGTTCGCCGGCGCGGACCGGAGATACGTGCCGGACTTCATCGTCCTGTACGACTACTGGCCAGAGGTTGCGGAGCCCCTGAGACTGATCGTAGAAGTCAAGGGAAGGCGGGGCGAGGAAGCCAAGGCGAAGAAGGAGACGATGGAGAGCTTCTGGATCCCCACGGTGAACGGGCTCGGCTGCCACGGAACGTGGGCTTTCCTCGAACTGCGCGACCCACACGAGATGCAGGGAGACCTCGAGAGCGGCTTCAGCGCTGCGTTGCATGCGCTTGAGGAAGAAGAGCGCCGCAAGGAGATAGTTCGGGGACTGATCGCGACGGGTGGCTCGGCGCCTGATATCGAGGACATCCCGAGGCGACGCAGCGCTGACTGGGATCACTGGGAATGATCCTGGTGGACACGTCGGTCTGGGTCGATCACATCCGTGCGCCGATCCCAGCACTCGCCGCGCAGTTGGCGCAGAGGAACGTGTTGTGCCATGAAATGGTGCTGGGAGAACTCGCGTGCGGCAATCTGCCGAACCGAGCGCGCCGACTGCAAGACCTTAAGGCGCTTCCGCAGGCGGCGACGGCAGCTGGCAGCGACGTGCTCGCGTTGATCGAGAGGCAGCGGCTCATGGGGCGGGGCATCGGCTACGTGGACGCGAACCTTCTCGGCTCGGTTCTGGCACATGACGGGGCGACGCTTTGGACCGTAGACAGGAGGCTCAGGCAGATTGCCGAAGAACTCGGCATCGCGCACATCGAGAGTGGAGGAGCATAGGGATGGCGAAGAAGGCGAAGCGGACGAAGCGGACGAAGAGAGTGGACGCGCTGATCCACCGGGATGCCAAGCGCCGCAACATCCCGACCGCAGAGTACGAATCGGTGATGCGGGCAGACGACCAGCACCCGATCCAAGTCGCCTACGAGCGCCGCAACGTCGATCTCGACCCGCAGCTCGTCTGGCGCGGCAAGGACATGCAGGACTGGTCCGACCTCGTGGTGCAGGCGCCGCCGCTCTTCATCCAGGAGAAGGTCCATCCCAAGGTGCTGATCGACGACCTCGCGCGCATGACCCGCAAGGCGCGGGCCGAGAAGCAGGCCACGGACCCCGGCCAGATCGACCTCTTCGGTGATTTCAACGGCCTGCCGGACGAGGACGCCAAGACCGAGTTCTACCAGCACGACGCCAACTGGTCGAATCGCATGATCCTCGGCGACAGCCTGCAAGTGATGGCGTCGCTGGCCGAGCGCGAGGGCCTGCGCGGCAAGGTGCAGTGCATCTACATGGACCCGCCCTACGGCATCAAGTTCAACTCCAACTTCCAGTGGTCCACGACCAGCCGCGACGTGAAGGACGGCAAGGCGGAGCACATCACGCGCGAGCCGGAGCAGGTGAAGGCGTTCCGCGACACGTGGCGGGATGGGATCCACTCGTATCTGACGTACCTGCGGGACCGGTTGACGGTGGCCCGGGATCTGCTGACGGAGAGCGGGAGCATCTTCGTGCAGATCGGGGATGAGAACGTGCATCGGGTGCGGGCGGTGATGGATGAAGTGTTTGGGGCGGAGAACGTCATTTCGCACATCGCGTTCCGCACAACTAGTGGACGGGCAAGCGGCACGCTGGCGGGCGCGTTGAACTACCTCCTTTGGTACGCACGAGACGCATCGACGACGAAGTATCGCAGCTTGTTCGCCGACAAGTCGGAGGCCACATCCACGGCGACCGTCTATTCGCGAGTCCGGGATGCCGAAACTGGGGCCTTTCGAAGGCTGACCAATGAGGAGTCTAAGAGCCATCAAGAGATCCCCGACGGCTTTAGGCTATTTCGACCGGACAACTTGACTAGCACGCGGTCACCCGGGGAGGGTGACGTGGTCGGCTTTTCTTTTCAGGAGATACTGTACCGCCCTGGCAAGGGCACCTTCAAAACGAACGCCAGTGGTCTTGATCGACTGGCCCGTGCTGATCGACTGTGGCCGACCACTGCCGGTACCGTCCAATATATTCGCTTCTTCGAGGATTTCAGCGTCATTCCGCTGGCCAACGTCTGGATGGACACTGGAACCGGTTCGTTCACTGAGAGCAAGGATTACGTCGTGCAGACCAATGCCAAGGTAGTGTCTCGGTGCGTTCTCATGACCACGGATCCCGGCGACCTTGTTTTGGACCCAACCTGCGGCTCCGGTACCACCGCATACGTTGCCGAGCTGTGGGCCCGTCGCTGGATCACGATCGATACGTCCCGCGTTGCCTTGGCTCTTGCTCGCTCGCGCGTGATGGGCGCACGCTACCCCTTCTACCTCCTCGCCGACAGCGCGGAAGGCCAGCGCAAGGAGGCCGAACTATCGCGCCAAGCGCCATCCGAAGCCCCGACCTACGGCGACATCCGCCAAGGCTTCGTCTACCAGCGCGTCCCGCACATCACCCTGAAGTCGATTGCCAACAACAGCGAGATCGACGTCATCTACGAGAACATGCAGCCCGCCGTCGAAACCGCCCTCGCGGGTCTCAATCAGGCCATGCTCGGCCACGCCACCACGTACATGGTCGAGACCGGCGGGCGCAAGGGCGAACCTATCGACTTCACCGCCCCCGAAGGCGATGCCGTGCCCCTCCCATCAGGCGAATCCGCTCCCGCCAACGGCTTCCTCGAGTGGGAAGTGCCCCGCGAGGCTCCCGACGATTGGAACGAAGCAGCCCGCGCCGCCTTGGATCGCTTTTGGAACGCCCGCATCGCCCGCCAACGCGAGATCGACGCCTGCATCGCCGCCCGCGCCGAGTACGAGTACCTCTACGACAAGCCCTACGAGGACAACGCCAAGACCCGCGTCGCCGGCCCCTTCACCGTCGAGAGCCTGTCGCCGCACCGCCTCGCGGCGATGGACGAGAACGACGAGCTCATCCTCGGCGAAGAACAAGCCCACTACCTCACCGGCGAAGAATTCGTCCGCCAGGACTTCGCCCACATCATCCTGGAGAACCTGCGCATCGCCGGCGTCCAGCAGGCGCACAAGGCGGACCGCATCAGCTTCTCGTCCGTCGACCCCTGGCCCGGCGAACTCGTCTGCGCCAAGGCCCGCTACACCGAAGGCGGCCACGAGAAGGTCGCCGGCATCTTCATCGGCCCGGAGTTCGGCACCGTCTCGCGGCCGGACCTGGTGCGCGCCGTCCGCGAAGCCGCCGAGGCCGCCCTCGACACCCTCATCGCCTGCGCCTTCAGCTACGACGCCCACTCCTCCGAGTTCAACAAGCTCGGCCGCATCCCCATCCTCAAGGCCCGGATGAACGCGGACCTGCACATGGCCGAAGACCTCCGCCAGACCAACACGGCCAACCTGTTCGTCATCTTCGGCGAACCGGACATCGACATCGAGCCCGCCGCCGGCCCGGACGGCGAGGACTGGCTGCGGGTGAAGATCAACGGCGTGGACATCTTCGACCCTTCCACCGGCGAAGTCCGCAGCGACGGCCCGGACGGCATCGCCTGCTGGTTCGTGGACACGGACTACAACGAAGAGAGCTTCTTCGTCCGCCAAGCCTACTTCCTCGGCGCGAACGACCCCTACAAGTCCCTCAAGACCACCCTCAAGGCCGAAATCGACCCCGATGCCTGGGCCACCCTCCACAGCGACACCTCCCGCCCCTTCCCCAAGCCCACCACCGCCCGCATCGCCGTCAAGGTAATCAACCACTTAGGCGACGAGGTGATGAAGGTCTTCGGGGTGTGATGCAACGGAGCAACGGTCACCGAATTCACACGACTGGGGATTTGAGCTAAACTCGCCTCTGCTGCGCGGGCCGGGCCCGCGAGATGGGTGTCCCACAAGGACGTTGGGGGCGAGATGGATGGCGGCTAACTCGGACATCGAGTGGACGGAGCACACGTTCAACCCATGGTGGGGCTGTACGAAAGTCTCACCCGCCTGTGATAACTGCTACGCGGAGGCATGGGCGAGACGACTGGGACACTCCGTCTGGGGTGCGAAATCTCCCCGGCGCTTCCTCAGCGACGACTATTGGCACCAACCGCTGCGTTGGAACAGGGCAGCCCTCGGGTCGGGGAGACGTGCGCGGGTCTTCTGCGCCTCCATGGCAGACGTCTTCGAGTGGGGACACGGGCTGTCACCGCTTCGCCAACGACTTTGGCGGCTGATCGAAGACACGCCAAGCCTCGATTGGCTATTGCTGACCAAGCGACCACACTTGGTAGCCCGCCTGACACCGTGGGCTCGTACGGGTTGGCCAGAGAACGTATGGGTAGGGACGACCGTGGAGACGCAACGCCTTGCGCTCAAACGACTCCCGTTCCTTCTCGACATCCCGTGCCGGTTTCGCTTTGTAAGCTGCGAACCTCTTCTTGAGCAGGTGGACCTCACCTCATGGATCAGCGGCCTCCATTGGGTCATCGCTGGGGGAGAGAGTGGTGGCGGCGCACGGCCAATGCACCCGAACTGGGTCCGGGCCGTTCGAGATCAGTGCATTGACGCTCGCGTGGCCTTCCATTTCAAGCAGTGGGGTAGCTGGTTGCCGACGACTCTGGCTTCGGATGCCGAAATGGAGTATAGACGCGTGAGCAAGAAGGTGGCTGGGCGTATGCTAGACGGCCGCACATGGGACGAACTGCCGAATGGATACTCGAACAGCGACATTGCCGGGCCTACCGGCACCAGAGAAGGCGCCGCCTAACGACGGTCCCGTCCTCGCCGAGCTACGGGCGCCTCTTTGGTCGGAGGACAAGGCCGACCTGATCGCGGAGTACATCCACAGGTTCCTCTTCGTCACCAAGCACGGGGTCTACTTGGACCTGTTCGCTGGGCCCCAGCGCGAGGACAATCCTGACGCATGGTCCGTCAGACGAGTACTGGAACGGAGAACGAGCGGGCCAGCGATGACGCGCTATGTCCTATGTGACATTGATCGCGAGCAGGTGGAGAGCCTCAACCGTTTAGTGGCTCGCTATCCTCAAGCCCAAATCCACATACACCGAGGCGACGCCAATGTAGAAGTGCATGCGATGCTAGCTGCGGCGCAGATCCGACGGACGACGCCATGTTTCTGTCTAGCCGACCAACGCACCCTCGAGTGCCACTGGTCAACCATTCAGACCGTGGCACGGTACAAGGGTTCGGGGTACAAGATCGAACTGTTCTATTTCCTAGCAGAGAGGTGGCTGATGCGCTCGGTTTACAGTCTGAATAGCAGTCGTAAGCTGGATGATTGGTGGGGCAGGTCGGACCATGGCTCCTTCCTGCGTTTGCCGAGCTTCCATCGGGCATTGGAGCTCGCCGGACGGTTTGAAGACGAGCTCGGCTACGCATACGCAAAGCCTTACTCTATACATGAGAAAGGCCCTAGGTCCCGGACCATGTACTACATGATCCACGCCACAGACCATCCTCGGGCACCCCGACTGATGTCGGACGCGTATAGGCACATTTCGGCGAAGCGCTCCAACGGAGGCGAGCAACTCGATCTCATTGGGTAGCGTCACCAGCAGTGCCAGCTCCGTCTCCGGGCCACCGAACGGCTTGAACATTCTCAGTGGCAGTGCCTGAGCCCAAGGTGTGCCAAGCTCACCCAGCCTGCTGCTCCTGCACGTACCCCATAAAGCTCGGGATCCCCGGTTGCCAAGCGTCGCCCGCGGCGGGCGGTTTCCAGACGTAGCCCGTGCTCGCTAGGGCGTCGCGGCAGCGCAGCACCTCGGCGCGGGCTTCGCCCTCGCCGAGAGCCCTGCTGATCGCCGCGTCCAGTTCGGGGCCACGCAGAGTTGTCCGGCCATCGTACGCAGCCGCAACGGCTGCGGCGGCATCGAGCAGGTTCATGCGCTCGAGCTCGTCCCGGCGATCCTCGTAGTAGGCGAGCCTGCTCTCCTCGACCGATCTGCGCACGGTCCGCACCACCGACGCGTCGATCCGCGCCGCGCCCCTTGCCGCGAGCCAAAGAGACTCGCCCCAGAGCTGCAGGAAGTACGGGTAGCCTTGACTCTCCGCCAGCACCTCGGCCAGCGCATCGGCGTCGAACGCCGCCTCCGGCACGCTGTCCGCGAATGGCTGGACGATGGCCGCGGCGGCAGCGTCCTCGTCCAAGCGACCGATGCCAAGTTTCTCCGCGCGGCTCCAGAACGTGGTCGCCATGGTGTTCAGATGCCGTTGCAGGTCCGGCGTGCCCGCCATCACCAGCAGGAACGGGGAGTTCGCGCGTACCGTTTGGCCCGCGTTCAAGAGCACTTGGCCGACGCCAGCGTCCAGAGTGTGGGCCTCGTCGAGGAGCAAAACCAGCGGCCGACGGTGGCAGCGCTCGGCGAGCAGAGGCGCGAGCGCACCGGGGCGATCCGCGATCTGCCAGCCAACTTTGCCGAGGCCCACCGAGACCGATAGCGAGTCCGGTCGCAGCGTGGTGAACCGTCCCGGAGGCACCAAAGCAGTCGCGAGGTCGTCCAGCGTGCGTGCTTCGCTCGGCGTCAGCCAAACCACGTCTACCGCCGCACATGCGTCTCCGACAGCTTGCTCGAACCAGCGGAGCAAGGCCGTCTTGCCGTTGCCTCGAGGCCCGGACAATACGGCGTCGCGAGGCGCGCCTTGTCCGGCAAGCACATGGGCCAGCAATCCGCGCAGCCGCTCCTGCTCGGTCTCGCGACCCGCCAGATAGGGAGGCAGCCGCCCGCTGCCGGGCACGAAGGGATTCAACTGGCCGGAACGGGTTGCCATGCCGGAAGATTAGCACCGCCATCGTGGATCCTGGACACCACCGCCCGCCAGCGCACGACGGTCACAGCGGACTTCGGCCGTGGTTGGGTGCGCCCTTGTGTCCGCGCCACATCGCTTCCCGCGGCAGGTGCTGTTGATCTGTCGTTGCGTGGTCGGCCTGTAGGAACCGGAGTTCGCCGGCACCGACGGACTCATGCCGAAGATTGCAGGGGGCAAGTTAGGGGGGCAAGCAGGGGGGCAAGCTAAGCTAAGGAGGAGGCATGCTGGCTCAAACGACGAACGCGGTTTAGAACGGCGGTGCGTGTCGCCAAGTAGCAGTTCCCTGATGTCGCTTGCACATCCTGTGCGCGCCAAGCAACGGATCACGAGCAAGGAGATGGAGGTGATCGGGCGCACATCCGTGGTGTCACTCGGAGGAGACGGTCCAAGGATTCACGAGGTCAACGCCAGTGCCTTGAAGTCACAAGAGCTGTCGAACGGGAGGACCGGACCAGCGAACAGATTGCCGAAGGTCCGCTCGGCCGCCGCCTCCGCCAGCCCCAGCTGCGTGCGCCTGCCGAGGGAATTCGGGCGGGCGCTCCTGACTCACTCTACGATGTGATACCAGAGTGCGGCAGGAACGAACTGGGATAGGTGCTTCACGTTCGTCGTCGCGACGACTACCTCGCCGTCACCCATGGTTGCTGCTTGCGCAGCGAGGATCACGTCGCCATCAAGCGCCGCATCCTGTGAAGTTGGGCGGCCGCGTTGTCGCGCCTGGGCCCAAAACGATGCGGCTTGGCGCATGGCCGCGGTCGTGATCGGCAAGTAGCGGACCTCCAATATCAGTTCGTCCAAACGGGCGACGCCGCGAGCCTTGCCGGCACGGACAAGCTCCCTGCGCAGTTCGTAGTCCGCAAGTTCTGGAACGACTATTGTCGATCCGTCGGCGACCCTGTCCGTCAGCCACCGCCCGCATTCGACGGTCTGGCTGCCGCCACTGGGGTTCGTCACCAAACCGAGAGGGCCGGTGTCGAGGAGGATGGTCCGCATCACCAGCTCTTGCCCTTTAGCTCCTCGGGAAAGAGCTTCCGGTCCGACAACCGGTTCTCGTCAAGCGCGTGCGTGATGTGGGCGTAGGTTTCCCTTTGCTCGACAGGATCATCTGCCATCCAACGCTCGATGAGTGCCGCCAGACCCTTGCTCCGTTCAGCGCCTCTTGCCTCGTCCGCTAGCTGTTCAAGCGCCCGATTGTCCAGGCCCAGCCTGCTCCTCGCGCAGAGCGACCAGATTGCCCAGTCGACGAGCACGACATGTTGGCCCGCGCTCTTGGCTAGGTCTTCCACGGCAGTCATGGATGCGCGCTGATGTCCGACCGTTTGAGTCGGTGGTTTGGAGCCCGCTCTCCGCTCAGGTTGCGCAGACCACGTGCCGAATTCGACCAGCCCGAAGCAACCCACGGCACGCGTCAGATGCCGGTCGGGCTTGGCAACGTCATAGCCAAGGTTCTTGAGTGCTTCCGCAGCCAAGGGTACGCCAAGCCCGGGGACCTTATGCGGGCCGCGGTGGCCTAGCAGCACCGCGGCCCGCTTCGGGTCGTGATCAGCGCTACGCAGAACGAAGGATAGGTAGCTGTCCACGCTGCCGTGCTCTTCGCCGCGCCGGCACAGAACGCCTGCCGCTTGGACGAGATGATCGAGGTTTCGCGCGAGCGTCATCGAACCGGCCTTTCTGGCTTGGAACCACGGTACGAGCGTGTTGGCGATCTTCGCTTGCGGCAGCTCCGCGTATGCCCTCAGGTCGAATCCGTCGAACAGATCGTCGAGTTCCGGCAGCACGCCTTCCACTTTCGACCAGTCGACGTTTGCCGACAGCACGGATAGCGCGACCGCCTCGAAGACTTCGTTGTCGCTCCAAGCACCGCCGGCCTCTCTGCGCTCCACAGCGCTCTCGACAGGAGCGAATGATGGGCTAGCCATCCACCCCGGCAGCGCCGCATCAAGGCGTTCGCGCACAGTGCGCCAGAGCGCGGGCTTGTCCATCGGCGGTCCTCAGCGGGGCAGCTAGTTTCGCGACACCAGCGACATTAGCATAGGGCTGCTGGACTGCTCGGAGGCGGGCCGGGAGCGTCGGAACAAGGTGTGGCGCAGCGGGCAGGCAATGCGTGTAGGCTTGGCCGTCCTGACCCCGCGCCAAGAGGCCACAGTGCATACCAACACCATCCAACGCACGGCGTTCGCCTGTGCGCTCGCGTTCTCCGCCGCCGTCCTGGCCGAACCCGTAAAGCTGGACAGCGGCATGGTCGAGAGTGTCCTGCAAGACGGGTCCGGCGTCACCGTGTTCAAGGGCATTCCCTACGCCGCGCCACCGGTGGGAGCGCTGCGCTGGAAGGCGCCGATGCCAGCTGCCGCATGGGAGGGCCCGCGCCCCGCGACGGAATTCAGCACCGCCTGTCCGCAAGGCGGCGGACTCGCGCAGATGACCGGCGAGGCGCTGCCGACCTTGAGCGAGGACTGCCTCTACCTCAACATCTGGACGACCGCGGCAGGAACGGATGCCAAGCAGCCGGTGATGGTGTGGATCCACGGCGGCGGGCTCACTCTCGGCTGGGGCCACCAGCGCGGTTACGACGGCACGGCGCTCGCCGAGCAAGGCGTGGTGCTGGTGTCGATCAACTACCGCCTGGGCGCCCTCGGATTCCTCGCCCATCCGCTGCTTTCCGAGCAAGGGGAGAACGGCGTCTCCGGCAACTACGGCCTGCTCGACCAGATCGCCGCGCTCAAGTGGGTGCAGCGCAACATCGCCGGCTTCGGCGGGGACCCCGGCAACGTCACCATCTTCGGCGAATCCGCTGGCGGCACCAGCGTGCAGGCGCTGCTCGCTTCGCCCCACTCCAAGGGCCTCTTCCATCGCGCCATCGCGCAGAGCCCGTGGCTGACGGACGGCAACTACGCGCATCTGAAACAAGCGACGCCGTTGGGGCAAAGCGCCGAGGCGCAGGGGGTGGCCTGGGCCGAGCGGCACTTCCCGGAGGCGGAGTCCGCGGAAGCCTTGCGGGCCGTGCCGATGGAGGCGATGAACGCTGCGCAGCAGGACGGCTACAGCGTGCTGGTCACCATCGACGGCGACTTCATGCCGGACCACGTCCTGGAAACCTTCGCCGCCGGCAAGCAGATGGACGTGCCGGTGATGGCCGGCACCAATACCGACGAGGGCACCATGTTCATGGGTTTCCTGCCCTTCAACACGCCCGAGCAATACGCCACGGCCATGCAGGCGGGCTACGGCGAACACGCCGAGGCGATTCTGAAGCTCTATCCCGCTACCGACCAGATGTCGCTCGTCCGGGCGAAGAACCAGCTCATCACCGACACCTGGTTCGCGCAGGGCACGCGCAACATGCTTGCCGGCATGGCGAATGTCTCCTCGCCGGCGTGGCACTACCACTTCAGCCGCCGCTCCTCGAACCCCATGATGGGCTCGCACCACGCGCTGGAGATCGGCTATGCCTTCAACAACCTCGGCGCGGATGCGAAGGCGCCGGACAAGACCCTCGCCGCCGCCATGACCCGCTACTGGGTGCAGTTCGCGAGGTCCGGGGACCCGAACGTCGACGGCCTGCCGGCATGGCCCGCCTTCGATCCGGCGACGGACCGGCACTTGGAGCTCGGCATCGAGATCCGCGCGGGGACCGGCTACAGGAAGGACGCCGTCGACGCCCTGAACGCGATCCGCGCCGAGCGTCTGTCTGCTGCACCCAGCGGCTAGCGGGGAAAGCCCCGCCCATGCCGGAGTCAGGCACGGCGCGTTGCCAAGGGTCCTTCCTGCACCCTCCGCGAACGCCTGGTTTGACGGCTTCTCCGGCGCGGAAGTCCAAGGCGGGGAGTACCAATGCCATAGATGACCACACTGGACTCGTGGAGCAGGCGAACGCTGATGCGCGGGCGCTGCTCGAGCCGCTGTTCCAAGGCCGCAAGCTGCTGCTCTGCGGGAACATCGCCGTGGGCCTCCGCGGGCTCGCCCGAGAGCTCGTGGGCTTGGGCGCTGCGCGGCCCTTCCTGATCGCCGGCAGCGCGGGGACGGGCGAACTGCCCAGCACGGACGAAGCGGAACTGCATCTGCTCGGCATCGAGAGCGGCGACATCCTGACCGAGCATCGCAAGCTGCACCGCGCTCTGGACGACCTGCCGGCGAACGTGAGAACGGCGCTCGACGCATGGGATCCGAACCGCGAGGCGCATTGCATCGTCCAGGACTTCCTCGCCGTGCGCCGCTCCGTGGCCGGCAGGCGAGCTTACGGCGGACGCCCGCCGGCGTGGGCGGAACTTGAGGACAAGGTGCGCATCGACGCCTTCTGGGATGCCGTCGGCGTGCGCCGGGCAGCGTCGCGGATCGTTCCGGCCGACTACAACGCGGCACGTAGCGCTGCGCAGGCGCTGGATCGCGGCGACGGCACGGTTTGGGCGGCCGATGCCTCTGGCGGCGTACACGGCGGCGGCCTCGGATTGCGCTGGGTTCGCCCGGGCGACGACGGCCGGGACGCCTTCGCGCAGCTCGCCGAGATGGCGGATCGGCTGCGCGTCATGCCGTTCCTCGAGGGCATCCCGGCCAGCATCCACGGCATCGTCCTGCCGGATACGGTGCCCGTCTTCCGCCCGGTGGAGATGGTGACCCTGCGCGCCGCCGCCGGCCACCGCCTGCACTATTCCGGCTGCGCCACGGCGTTCGATCCGCGCCCAGCCGACCGCGAGGCGATGCGCGCGATTGCCCGGCGGGTCGGCGTGGCGCTGCGGGAGAAGCTCGACTACCGCGGGCCGTTCGGCATCGACGGCGTGCTCGCCGCAGAGGGCTTCCTGCCGACGGAACTGAACCCCCGCGGGGGCGCGGCTTACCGCCCGTTGAGCGCCGGCCTTGGCGCGTTCCCGCTCACCGCGCTGCGGCTCGCGATCATTGAAGGCGACGCCTTGAGCGTTCGCCCGGACCTGCTTGAGCGGGCCATCGTCGAGTCCGCCGATGCGACGCGCACCGCCGCCGGCTGGTCCGCAACCAGCACCAAGTTCGAGGACAACGCCGCAATGGGCTTGGTTCGCGACGGCGACGAGTACCGGGCGGCGCGGGCAGACGAAGACGCCGAGGCCACGCTCAGCTTCGGCCCCGGCCCGATCGGCGGCTTTCTCAGGTTCCGGCTGCACGACGACCGAGTGACGCCGGGGCCTTCCGTCGCCCCGGAAGTGGCGCGCGCATACCGCTTCGCCGACCGTGCGCTCGGCACGGACTTCGGCCCGCTCTCGCCGCCGATCAACGTGCGGCCCTGAAGCCGCCTCAAGCGCGTCGGTCGCGGCCGAACAGAGGCGCTGGCGTCGGGGAAGGTTCAGCCAAGGCCGATGCCGCGGCGGCGGGCGCCTCGGTGACGATCAGCGACGGGGCGACGAAGTCCTTGACCATCTCCCTAAGCCGGAACTCGTTGGCGGCGAAGGGGAAGTTCACCGTTTGCAGCGACGTGACGACGAACATGCACCACTCCACGTACTTCGGCAGCGTCACGCCGTCGCGCAGCCGCCCGGTGCGCCGCGCCCGCTCGAAACTCGGCTGGGTGCAGGCCAGTGCCGCCTTGAAGCAGATGGCGAAGGCGTCATCCAGGCGCTCGTAGAGCTGTGCGCTGTTGTCCGCGAACACCAGCTTCAGCGCCGGCCGATGGCGGAACTGGTGGATGAACCAGACGATGTCCTCGACGATCTGCTCCTCCAAGCCGCTGTGTTCGATGCGCTGGGTGGCGAAGTCCGCCATCAGCGCGTCGAAGTCGCGGATCACGGCCTGGTTCAGGACATCGTCGGCGTCCTTGAAGTAGCGGTAGAAGGTGGTGCGGCCGAGGCGCGCACGGTGGATGATGGCGCTCACCGTGGTGCTCTCGATGCCGCGGCCGAGATACAGCGCGACGGCGGCGTCGAGGATCATCCGCCGGGTGTCTTCCGTGCGCACCTGCTGCCGGCGCGGGGAGAGCGGGGAGCGTGGGGAGCGCGTCGCCATGGGCAGAACCTAGCAGAAGCACCCGCCCAGGCCAAGCGCGGACCGCCGAAAAACGGAACAAATAGCGGCAATTAGCCCTTTACAACGGCTCTAACCGGAACAAATAATGCGGTATTGTTCCGTCATACTCGCACGATGCGACTCGAACGATGATGCAAGCCCACACGCAGCCCACGCCCTTGTGCCACCTGCCCATCCCGCTCGGCTGGTTCGCCGTCGCCTACGGCATCGACCTCGGCATCGGCGACGTGCAGCCGCTGTTCGCGTTCGGCGAGCACATCGTGCTGTTTCGCACGGAGGACGGCATCGCGCATGTCGCCACGGCGTTCTGCCCGCACCTCGGCGCCCATCTCGGCTACGGCGGCCGGGTGGACGGCGACGCTCTCGTCTGTCCGTTCCACGGCTGGCGCTTCGACGGCGATGGCCACTGCCTAGCCGTGCCCTACGCCCGCAACCGGCCGCGCCGGGCGCTAGACGGCGCATGTCTCTACAGCTATCCGGTGCGCGAGCGCAATCGCCTGATCTGGGCCTGGCACCACCCACGGCGCGCGCCGCCGTCGTTCGACGTGGACGAGATACCGGAGTTCGCCGACGACAGCCGCACGGAACTCGATCGCTACGAGTGGGACGTCGACGTGGCGTTGCAGGAAGCCGGCGAGAACGCCGTCGACGTGGCCCACTTCGCTACCGTTCATGGTGCTGCCGCCCTGCCGGGCGCTTCGACCTCGCTCGACGGCCATCGGCGCGACACCCGGGTCGCCTTTCGCGTGCCGGCCTTGGACACCGACGGCAACATCGACATGACGCGATGCACCGCGGCCGATCTCGTCACCAAGAGCTGCGGCCCCGGCATGAGCACGCAGACCTTCAGCCTGGGCGCCGAGGTGGCTATGCTCGCCGCCGTTACCCCCATCACCGCGACCCGAATGAAGATGCGCTTCGCCTTCGCCAAGCCGACGGATGCCGCGCCGCAGACCGCCATGCAGGCGGACGCAGTGATCGCCGAGGTGGTGCGCCAGGTGGAGCAGGACATCCCGATCTGGGAGCACAAGATCCACTGGCCGGCGCCGATGCTCTGCGACGGCGACGGGCCCATCGCCAAGTACCGCCGCTGGTTCAGCCAGTTCTACGACCAGCGCCCGGCTTGACCTGACATCGCGGCGCGACGCGCGACCATCCTGGCGGCGGGCGCCATCGGTTCGCCGCATCTGCTGGGTCTGTCCGCATCGGCGATCTGCCGGTGTCGATTGCGGTTGACGGGCAGCGCTCTCGCCGCTACGGTGCGCCGCCATGAACCGCGCCATAGCCAAAAGGTCCCGTGCGTCCGCGCACCCCGGTGGCGCGGTCCGTCTCGTCGGCAGTCGCTGACGCAACCCCAATCGACGGACCTCTCGCGCGGGAGGCACCGTCGACGACGCCTCGCAGCATCGACCGACCGCCCATCCCTGCCAAGAGCAGCCGTGGTTCTCAAGATGGAGGTGACGACATGCAAGTGGTCTTCGACAAGAAGACCGGCGCTGCGCCGATCAAGCTCTTCACCGATGGCGTGCCGGTCGAAGAAAGCGCGATGCACCAGCTCGCCAATGTGGCCCGGCTGCCCTTCGTGACGCATGTGGCGGCGATGCCGGACGTGCATTGGGGCATCGGCGCCACGGTCGGCTCGGTGATCGCCGCGCACAAGGCGATCATCCCGGCGGCGGTCGGCGTGGACATCGGCTGCGGCATGGCGGCGGTGCAGACGACGCTCCGCGCCGACGATCTGCCGGACAGCTTGGCGCCGATGCGAGCGAACATCGAGGCCGCGGTGCCGCACGGCCGCACGGACAACGGCGGCGCGAACGACATCGGCGGCTGGCGCGGCAGAGTTCCGGACCATGTCGGCGCCGAGTGGGAGCGAACGCTCGCCAAGGAGTTCGAGCAGATCGCGGACAAGCACCCGAAGGTGCGGCGCAGCAACCACGCGAACCATCTGGGCTCGCTCGGCACCGGCAACCACTTCATCGAGGTCTGCTTGGACCTCGAGGACCGCGTCTGGCTGATGCTGCACTCCGGTTCGCGCGGCGTGGGCGCGCGCATCGGCACGCACTTCATCGGCCTCGCCAAGGACGAGATGCGGCGCTTCTTCATCAACCTCCCCGATGCGAACCTGGCGTACCTGCCGGAGGGCAGCCAGTACTTCGCCGACTACGTGAAGGCCCTGAACTGGGCGCAGCGCTACGCCCGCGTCAACCGCGACATCATGATGGCGGCGGTCGCGAAGGCGGTGCGCAAGGCGGTCGGCCGGCCGTTCGAGATGACCGAGACGGCCATCAACTGCCACCACAACTACGTCGCCAAAGAACGCCACTTCAAGCAGGACGTATGGCTCACGCGCAAGGGCGCGGTGCGCGCCGGCAAGGGCGATCTCGGCATCATCCCCGGCTCGATGGGCGCCCGGTCCTTCATCGTCCGCGGCAAGGGCAACAAGCACTCGATGCAAAGCTGCTCGCATGGCGCAGGCCGGGCGATGGGGCGCAACGAGGCGCGGCGGCGCTTCAGCAAGGCGGACCTCGCAGCGCAGACGGAAGGCGTGGAATGCCGCAAGGACGCGGATGTGATCGACGAGATCCCCGCCGCCTACAAGGAGATCGACGCGGTGATGGCGGCGCAGGAGGATCTCGTGGAGGTGGTGGCAGAGCTGCGCCAGGTGGTGTGCGTCAAGGGCTAGCGGGCAACGCCATGTCTCGCAGCAGCTCGCGGCTGAAGGCTTCGATCTGGTCGCGGATGCGGCGGAGCACGTCGGCGAACTCCTCTTCGCTGAGCTCCGGGTAGTCCGGATCCTCGAACGCGCGGTGCAGCTGCCGCTTCGCGCCCGTGAAGACCGGGCACTGCTGCTTGGCCGCATCGCACACGGTGATGACTAGATCGAAGGGCTCGCGGGCGTACTTGGCGACATGGTCCGAGGTGTGGCCGCTGATGTCGATGCTCTTCTCCGCCATCACGCGAATGGCGACCGGGTGTACGCCCTTCGGTTCCGTGCCGGCGCTTTCCACGGCCACCCGGGCGCCGCCGAGGTACGCAAGCCAGCCGTGCGCCATCTGCGAACGGGCGCGATTACCCGTGCAGATGACAAGGATGCGATAGGGCGCGCCGGGCACGCGGGTCTCAGCGGCGCTCGAAGTTTCGCAGGCGGGAGTCGCTCGATTCCGAACGCTGGGCGCGCGGCGAACTTCGCTGTGCCGGTTGGCTAGGCGGCGGCCGCGTTTCCACCCGCGGCGTGGGGGCGGGGCGGCTTTGCGGCTGCCGACGTGGTTCGACGCGGCGCTGCGGCCGATTCACCGTCCGCGGCGGCGTGTACATGCGCGGCTCCGCTTGCCGCGGCGATCGTTCGAACGTCCTCGGCGCACTCTGGCGTTGCGGGCGGGCGACCGTTGGCGTCGGGTTGGCGCGGGCGGGCACGGCGGCGCGTTGCGTCGCTGCCGGCGTCTGGCTGCGACGCTGGAAGGCTTGGGTGCGGGCATTGCTCCGGGGCGCCGACGGCTGCGCTTGCGAGCGCCGCTCGTTGGCGGAGCGCAGGCGCGGATTGGCTTGGCGCACGGTGGGCGCGGGGGGCTGAACGGTACGCGCTCGCGCCGGCTGTGCGCCCGGGCGGTCGAACCGTCGTGTCGCGGCTCGGGGTTGGGTGGCCTGGGTCGGCGTCGATTCCGCCCGCTCAAAGCGGCGCGCCCGGGTGTTGGCCGTCGCCGGTGCTTGCGCGGTTGGGCGCGAGGCCGGACGCGGGGCCGCGGTTTCCGGCTGCTGGGATCGGGTGAAGGAGCGGCGGCCGTTCGGTGCGCCTTCGCCAATCCCCGGGTTGCCGCGATCCGGTGCGCTGCGGGTCAATTCCTCGTACCGCTGCCGAGCCTCTTCCGTGCGCCGTTCGTCGAAATCGCCCCGCGAGCGCCGCCGTTCCCGACGCGCATCCCCATAGCGCGGATGGTCCCGGCGCAGCGTCGCCAGATGCGAGCTGGCGCGGCGGTCCCGCCAGCCCTCCAGGCGCCTCGGCGCGACATTGCGATGCCGCTGCCGACGGTCTTGCCGTTCCTCCGCCCGCTGCCGATCGTTCCAGCGGTCGCCATCGCGCCAGCCGCGGTAGTAGCCGTCGCGCCAGCCGTCGCTGTAGCGCGGGCCGGTGTAGATGCCGAAGCGGTGGATGGTGGGCCGGAAGCGCAGGTCGTAGTAGCGGAAATCCCAGACGCCGGAGAAGTAGCGGTACGGCCACAGGCTGTCGTGGTAGTGGTAGACGTAGTAGCGCGTTGGGTCGTAGATCCAGTAGGTGTTGTACGCGTAGCGGGTGCGGTCCACGGTGCGGTAGACCGTCCGCGTGCGCGTCCGCTGCTCCGCCACGACGCGCGGGCGTGGCTCCATCACGACGACGAGGAAGTCCACGGTCATGGCGCCGTTCAGATCCAACAGCCATGCCCCGCCGGGGTCCTCGTCCGGGGCCGGGATGCGCACTTCGTACCAGTCTTCCTCGCCGCCGGCGGGGATGTCGACCGCTCCCGAACGCCATTCCAGCACCAGCAGTTCGGCGCTGGCTTCGTCGTCTTCGTCCGCGCGGGCGACCAGCACCACCTCGTCGAGCTGGAAGTCCTCGGCGTTGAACTCCGTGCGCTCGTCGAGCAGTTCGTCCACTTGGAGGATTTCGTCTTCCTCGAGGCGCAGTTCCCCCAACGGGATCTCGACGCTGACCTTGTAGTCCTCCTCCACGACTTGCTGCGTGGCGGCACCAGTGCTGGCGCAGGCGCCGAGCAGCGGCAGGGCGATTCCGAAGGCGGTGGCAGTCAGGCGATTCATCGGTCGATCTCGCTCAAGCCAGATAGGTAGCTTGACACCTTAGGCAGGCTATGTGAACCGAAACTGAACGAGTGGCCGTAGGGAAGGGAACCGCTAGAAAAGCGTCTTGATCGGCGCGGCCATGCTGGCGGGCGAGACCTTGCCGACGGCCACCTCGTCGCAGCCGCAGAACGCCGCATACTCCGCGGTGGCCGTGGCGAAGGCTGGCAGGAACTCTTCCGGCAGTTCGGTGGCGGGCAGGTGCATCGTCTCCTCGGTCTGGAAGAACAGCGCCTTGATCTCGAACACCCCCTGGTCTCGGTGCGCCTTGCAGTCCATGCGGCCGACGAAGCGGTCCCGGAACACCAGCGGCAGGGCGAAGTAGCCGAACGTGCGCTTCGCCTCGGGCGTATAGCACTCGATGGTGTAGTCGAAGCCGAACACCTCGGCGCCGCGGGCGCGCTGGATCACCGCGTTGTCGAACGGCGACAGGATGCGCACGATGGCCGGCAGCCGCCGCGCGGGCGCATCGAACGCGCAGGGGCGGGCGTAGATCGGCTCGCCGGACGCCATCCGCCGCGACTCGAGGTCGCCAGCTTCGCTGCGCTCCTTCAAGCGTCGTCGCACGGCCGAGCGCACCTTGGCCTCGCGGCGAAAGTAGGCGAACGTCCGCTCGGTGCCGAAGCCGTGGGCGGCGAGGCCGAGCTCGATGACGTGATCGGCATGTTCGTCGAGGCTCGGCTCGGCGATGTCCACGTCGGCAGGCAGGCAGCGCTCCGCCAGGTCGTAGCGCTTCTGGAATCCCTGCCGCTCGACGCTCATCAGCTCGCCTTCCATGAAGAGCTGCTCCAAGGCGCGCTTGGCGGGCTTCCAATCCCACCAGCCGCCGCGCCCGTCGCGGGAGTCCTCGAAGTCCCGGGTGAAGAGCGGCCCCTCGGCGCGAATCCGGTCGAGCACCCAGCGCCGCACCTTCGGATCCCGGCTCCTGTTCCAGCCGACTTCGCCGCGCGCGACGGCGCGCATCATCGGCACCGCGAAGCGATAGTCGCGCATCGGCAGGTAGGACGCGGCGTGGCACCAGTACTCGAACGCCTGGCCGCGCGCCACCACGCGGTTCAGCATGCTCTCGGTGTACTTGGAAACCCGCGTGAACAGCGTGTGATGATGCGCCCGAGCAACGACGGAGATGGTGTCGATCTGCACATAGCCGAGCTGCTCAAGCGTCTTGGCAACGCCGCCGATGCCGGAGCCGAGCCTGCGCTTGCTCGCCAGCCCCTGGTGCGCCAGCGCGAGGCCGCGCAGCTTGGCCGCCGTCGGCGGGCGATCAGCCTTGGCCATGCCGCTTGTGCTTGGGCGTGCTCATCGGCCAATCTTACCGCCGCGACTGGGCACCTTCGCTCTCCATTCCGCCTCAACTCGAAAGTGCGCGGTCCAGATCCCGGCACAGGTCCTCGGCATCCTCAAGCCCGACAGACAGCCGGAACACGCCGTCGCCGGCGAACGCTCGGTAGGCGTCGAGTTGCCTGCCGCGGAGGCGGAACGTCGTCTCCATCATGTCATCGGTGCCGATCCAGTAGATGAGGGTCCTGTGGTGGCCGAGGGAGACCGCGTAGTGGATCACCTCGAGCGACGCCGCCATGCGCTCCGCCAGCGCCGGGCCGTCCGCCATCTGGAACGACACCATGCCGGAGAAGTTGTCCATCTGCCTCCGGGCGAGTTCGTGCTGCGGATGCGATTCAAGGCCGGGGTAGATCACCCGCCGCACCGCCGGATGGCCTTCAAGATACTCCGCCACCGCCCGCGCGCCGTCCTCATGGGCCCTCATGCGGATCGGCAGCGTCGCCGCGCCGCGCGCGATCAGCCACGCATTGAACGGGCTCAGCACGCCGCCGAGGTAGACGAGCGCATGGTTCCGCAGCGATTCGAGCGCCGCCTTGCTGCCGAGCACTGCGCCGCCGAGCGCGTCGCCGTGGCCGCCGATGTACTTGGTGAGCGAATGCACCACGAAATCCGCGCCCAAGGCGAGCGGACGGGTGGCGATCGGCGTTGCGAAGGTGGAGTCCACGGCCAGCTTGACGCCGACGCGGCGGGCGATGGCGGCTACCGCGGCGATGTCCGTGAGGCGCAGGATGGGATTCGCCGGGGTCTCGATCCAGATCATTCGCGTCTCGGCCCGCACCGCGGCGTCGATGGCCGCCAAGTCGGTGGTGTCCACCGGCGTTGCCGAGATGCCGTAGTCCGGCAGCGTCTTGCGCACCAGCTCCGCGGTGCCGGCGTAGTTGACGTCGCTGACGATCAGGTGGTCGCCCTTGGCGAGCTGCGTCAGCAATAGCGCCGTCGTCGCCGCCATGCCGGAAGCGAATGCCGCGCAATCCTCAGCCCCTTCGAGCGCCGCCAGCTTGCCCTCCAGCATGTCCACGGTGGGGTTGCCCCAGCGGGTGTAGACGTAGGGCTTGTCGTCGCCGAAGGCGCTGATGGAGAAGCCGCCCGGCTCGTCCATCGCGAAGGTGGTGGACATCGCGATGTTCGGCGCCGACGCGCCGGTGTTCGGGTCCGGTCGCTCGCCGCCGTGTACGGCGCGCGTGTTGATGCCCTTGTCGTGCATGGAAGAGTCCATTCGGAGGCGATGGCTATACTTTAGGCCACGCCGGACGCGAGCCCCCGAAGACCCAAAAGCATGAACCGACGCATTTGGCTGATCGCCATCGGCGCATTGCTGCTGCTCGCTTTGGGCGCTTGGTGGGCGCTGCGCACCGAGCGCGTCACCTGGCTGCTGCTCGAACGGGGCTTGGCCGAGCTGGCGACTCGGGATGCGCTCGGCGACCTGCCGGACGGCATCCACGTCCTGATGTGCGGCGCCGGCGGGCCGCTTTGGGCCGACGGCCGTTCGGGGCCGTGCGTGGCGGTGCAGGCCGGCCGGCACCTCTACATCGTCGATGCGGGCACGAACGGCGCCCGCAACGCGCAGCGCTTCGGCGTCGGCCTCGGCCGCGTCGCGGCGGTGCTCATCACCCACGCGCACTCCGATCACATCGACGGGCTAGGCGAACTCGGCGTGCTGCGCTGGACCACCGGCAACCACGATGCGCCGTTGCCTGTGCATGGTCCGCCGGTGGTGGCGGATGTGGTCGCCGGGTTCAACCTCGCCTATCGCGCCGACATGGGCTACCGCATCGCGCACCATGGGGAGACGGTGGTGCCCGCCTCGGGCGGGGGCCTTCGCGCCGTGCCGTTTCCGCTGCCCGCCGACGGGGAGACCGTGGGCGTCATCAGCACCGACGACGGCGTGCGCATCACGGCGTTCAGCGTCTCCCACGAACCGGTCGACCAGGCGGTGGGCTACCGCATCGACTATCGGGACCGTTCCGTCGTCATCAGCGGCGATACGACGAAGTCCGCGAATCTCATTCGCCACGCCAAAGGCGTCGATCTGCTGCTGCACGACGCCCTGAGCTCGCGACTCACGGATCGCATCGCCGAGGCTCTCGATGGCGCCGGAATCGCCGGCGCGGCCAAGGCGATGCGCGACGTGCCTTCCTACCACTCGACGCCAGTCGAAGCCGCGGAGTCGGCCGCCGAGGCCGGGGCGGGAGCGCTCGTGCTGTACCACATCGTTCCGCCGCTGCGCTTCGGCGCCATGGAAGCGATCTTCCTGCGCGGTGTGGACGAGGCGTTCGACGGGCCGGTGACGCTGGCAAGGGACGGCACGCTCGTATCGCTGCCGGCGGGCCGGTAGTACGCTGCGATGCCGGACCGCGCCCATCTTCGTGCCATTGCGCTTGTGTTCGCACTGGCGACGGCTTCGGCGGCGGAAGCTGCCGAAGAGGCTGCCGCGGTCATCACAGCGCCGCCGCCCGCCACCGGCGAAGCGCCATCGGCGGCGTTCATGGAGCAGGTCTACGAAGCCGCCGAATTCGGCGGGCGGCTCTACGACGCGGCGCGCTACGCCGAGGCACTGCCGCTCCTGGTTGCCGCCGCCGAGCGCGGCTTCAAAGTTGCCCAGGCCTCCGCGGGCGACATCTACCTGAACGGCCGCGGCGGCGTGCCGCGCCATGTCGAAGCCGGCATCGGCTGGCTCGGCGCCGCCGCCGACGCGCCGACCCTGACGCGCATCTCAGGCTATTTCCGATCCGTGCGCCAGCAACTCCCGGTGGACTACGTGGCCACCGCCAGAGCCGTCGTCGAGCGCTACCGGGATCTCTACGGCGGCCAGGCGCACCGCGTCGTCTGCCGACGCTTCGGCGAGGTGGTGGAGGACTTGCGCTGCCACTTCATCGACGATCCCGAGTTCGCGAACCAGGGCGATTCGCGGGCCACCTACGCCCGCGACGACGACATCGAGGAGATGGTCGTCACCGCGCCGCTCATCACCGCGCCGGAGCCGGAGTTCGGCAAGGTGCCGTCCGGCGACTTCATCTCCCAGGTCTACGATGCCGCGAGCCGCGGCCGGCGCCTCTACAACGAAGGCCGCTTCAAGGAAGCGCTGCCGCTTCTGGTCGTCGCCGCCAAGCGCGGCTTCAAATGGGCCCAGGCATCGGCGGCAGACATCTACCTGCACGGCCGCGGCGACGTGCCGGCGGACCTCGAGGCCGGCATCGGCTGGCTCGGCGTCGCCGCGCAGCCGAAGACTAGCGGCGCGATTCTGCGCTTCTTCAGCGAGTCCCGGGCCCTCCTGCCGGAGCGCTTCACGCCGGAGAAGGTGGACCAGATCGTCGCCGACTACCGGGCCCAGTACGGCCCCCTGCGGCATCGCGTGGCCTGCCGCAACCAGCCGGTGGATTCGTCCTGGAGCCTGCGCGTGAAGAACGTCCGCTGTCACTTCATCGACGAGGCGACGCAGTGCCGCCAGGGCTCGATGCTCGGCGAGGAACTGGAGTGGCAGTGGACCTGCGCCCCGATGGAGGACTCCAAAGCGGTGGATGCGCGGCCCTATTGACATGCCCGACAAGCCCGCCGGGCGCCGCCTCGGGTGCTGGATGGGTGTCGCCATCGCCGCCGCCTTGCTGGCAGCGGCGCTCTACGTTCTCTTCCCCGGCGCACCGCTGCCGCAGCGGGAGACGGGATACGTGGACATGCACGTCCACATCGCCGGCATCGGCGCTGGCGGCAGCGGCGCTTTCATCAACGACGAGATGAGTTCGAGTTTCCGGTTCCCGTTCTACCTGCGCGCCTTCGGCGTCACGGAACCGGAGCTGGCCGCGCGCGGCGATGCGGTGCTGTTCGCCAAGGTCAGCGCCGCGATCGCCGAGTCCAAGCGCGTGGACAAGGCCGTGGTGCTCGCCATGGACGGCGTCATCGCTGCGGACGGCACGCTTGATCGCGAAGCGACGCAAATCTACGTCCCGAACGACTACGTCGCCCGCGAGACTGCCCGCTACGCCAACCTGTGCTTCGGCGCCAGCGTGAACCCGCACCGGCCGGACGCCCTGGAACGGTTGCGCAAGGCCGCCTCGGACGGCGCCCTGCTCGTCAAGTGGATCCCGAACATTATGGGCATCGACCCAGGCGACCCCTTGCTGCGCCCGTTCTACGAGGAACTCGTGGCGCTCGACCTGCCCCTGCTCACCCACGCCGGCCAGGAACGCTCCTTCGAGACCGCCATCGACGAACTCGGCGACCCGGCCCGCCTCGCCCTGCCGCTCAGCATGGGCGTCACCGTCATCGCCGCCCACATCGCCACCCGAGGCGCCAACCGCGGCGAAGCCAACTTCGACCGCATTCTGCCGCTGTTCGAGCGCTATCCAAACCTTTACGCCGACGTGTCGAGCCTGACCCAGATCAACAAGCTGGGCGATCTCGGCCCAGCTCTTTCCGCGCCGCACTTGCCGGCGCGCCTGCTGAACGGCTCGGACTGGCCTCTGCAGTTCTTCCCGCTGGTCTCGCCGTACTATCAGGGCCACCGTATCGGCCCGGCCAAGGCGAAAGCCATCGCCGCCATCGACAACGTGTGGGACCGCGACGTGGCCCTGAAGGAGGCGCTCGGCACGCCGCTGGAAGTGTTCGAACGCAGTGCGGAACTCCTCGACATCGGACGGTGCGAAGCAACGCTGAACCGCGAAGACGCCTAACGGGGCTCGAAAGCACCGGGCAGCCTGCGTAGGGAACAGCGAGCGATTCCGGACCAAGTCGCTGCACTCGACTGCGGATCACCGCATCAGATCCACCAGCCGCAACCGTGCGCGATCGCCGCGGCCGTGCAGCGCGACAAGGTATTCCGGCTCGGACGCGAACCACACGAAGGAACGCCACGCGAGTTCGCTCGCCGAGCGCTTGAAGGCCGAATCGTCGCGATCGGCGTAGGCGGAAAGGAAAGCCACCTGGCCTTCGTGGAATCCCGCCTCTGCGGCGATGGCCATCAAGGAGCGCCGCCGCGCCTCGTTGACGGGACCAGCGCTAGCCACGACTTCGACGAAGACAAGGAGGGGTTCCGCCGGACCTAGATCCGCGAGGATGATGTCGGGGAGGTTGCGGTCCGGCTCGATCAAGAGACCAATGGCCTTGGCGAGCTCATCGTCGCGGGTGACAACGTGGCTGCGGCTCTCGCTCAGCCAGATCACGGCGGGCCGCTCCAGGAACCGTGCGGCGAACTCCTCGACGACCGCCTTGGAGATCACGGAACTGGGGCCGGGCGCCATGCGCCGGGCGTCGCCGCTCGGGAAGGTCACCAAGACCTCCCCCTGCTGCTCGATCCCGCTGCGTCGCAGAATCTCCACCCTGGCCAAAGCGCTGCTCGACAGATTCGCGGCTTGCCACTCGCGGATCAACCGAGCGAGGGTACTCCCCGACAGCTTCGGATCGAACAGCGCAGCGAACGATGTCGCCATGGCGTAGCGTGGCTGCGGCGACGTGGTCGCCAGACCTTGACGTTCTCCGACCGCGCCGAGCCGCACAAGTCCGTCGCGCAAGGTCTCGTCGCGGATCGGTTCCCGCGTGTTCGCGGCGTACCATCGGCCTTCGATGTTCCCGGCAGCCGGGCGCATCGACCCGGCCAGCCAACGTTCGCGCGCCGATCCGGCGACCAGCGATGCCTGGGCATCCGTCATGCGGGTGACTTGATCCGGCCGCAGCCAGCGTTCCATGCCTTCCACCGCGCCGATATAGAGCATGGCGAACACCGTCTTGGCCGCCATCTCGCGGGTGACGTAGTTCCTGTTCGGCGTGCCCTCCGGGAAGATCGCCTGCAGTCGGTCGCGCACATCTGCTACTGGCAGCAATCGCGGGAGAGCCATCATGGCGCCTCGCAGCCGTAAGCGCGGGCCACCGCCGCCTCCAGCCGGTCGCGGTCGGCGGCGTGCTCAACGAGCTGCTCGATCTCGCGCATGGTCTCCGCCGCGGGGAGCGGCAGCGCCCCGAGCTCGTAGGCGGAAACCGCAACGCTGCCGTTGATGCAGCGGAACAGCTGATCGACGAGATCGCTGTTCAGCACCGCAGCGAGTGCCGCCGGCGGCACCTCCGGTGCCCCGTTGCGGGGCTTAACCATGTTCAAATGGTTCTCCACAACGACGGCGCCGTGCTTCTCGACGAACGACGCGGGCAGTTCCGCTGCGATCAGGCGTCGGCACTGCTCCTTGGCCGTAGTCCGCTGCACGAGAACGCATGGCAAGTCCGTCACCACCCACTGCTCCCCCTCGCGCGGCTCGAAGAACGGCTGGTGGTTGCGCTTCTCGGCCCGGAACGCGAAGCGGCCGTCGGCGCGTACCGCCTCGGCCCAGACAAGCGGATACCGCCGCCTCCCAGGCCGGTCGCGCAGCCCGGCCTTGTGCCTGTTCCACACCAAAGGCCCTGTGCTCACCGTGTAGCCCCAATCCGCCAGCCGATGCGGGAGCGCCCCAACTCGTTTCAGCAGTTGCGCATGGCTCTCGTTGCGCGGCATCAGCCAGGGGCTCTCCGGCTTCGCAGGGAGCCGGAACGAGCCGGCGGTGACCGCCTTGATCGACCCGTGCCCGGCTGGCGAGATGAAATGCACTTTCCCGGTACGCTGGTCGCCGCCGCGCTTGTACGTCGCCAGCAAGGTCTCCTGAAGTACATCCGCGAATACGCCTTTGCGGCGCTCCACGAAGTCGATGCTCGCCGGCGGAGCTTGCCGGCTCAGCAGGCCGCGCAGTGCCTTGAAATACTCTCCTGAGAGGAAGCTGGTCGGCGTCACGAAGGCAACGACTCCGCCCTTGCGCACGAAGCGCAACGCCAGGTCCGTGAAGACGCCGTAAAGGTTGGCATGGCCGAATAGGCTGCGGGCGAATTTCCGTCGCAGCAGTGGCGAAAGCTTTGTGCGGCCGTACGGCGGGTTGCCCACTACGAGGTCGAAATCCTCGCCCGCCGTCTGTTCCAGACTGTCGCAGATTCGCACCAGGCTCCCAAGCTGTCGGCCGGCAGCGGCGCACAGGCTCGCAAGGGCAGCGTCGAGAAATACCTGTGCCATCCAGCCGGCGAACGGATCGATCTCGAAGCCGACCAGCCGTTGCTCGATGCTGTCCAGAACAAGGCCCGGATCGGCGTCTCGAGTGCTTGTGGCCATCCTCAGTGCGAGTGGCGCGAGAAAAGCGCCGCCGCCGCATGACGGATCCAGCACCCGGGCGACCGACCAATCGACACCCGCCTCCGTCGCCAGATCGAGAAGCCGTGCAGAGAGCGTTGGCGGGGTGTAGTAGGCGCCGAGCGCAGCCCGGAGCCGGTCCGGCATCATCCCCGTGTAGAGCAGTCCGATCAGGTAGCCCGCTTCCAGCGCATCCAGTTTCGCGGCGGCCTCGCCAGCTACCGTCGCCAGCTTGGCAGACCTCGGCGGCATGTCGCCGAGTTCGACGTCCTTCGGCAGCGACCGAAGAGGGAAGCGCTCGGCGCGAGTGTCCGGGACGGCGTCCCAATAGCACTGCGTGGCAGCCCGCGCGATGGCACGGGCCAAAGGAAGCCGCTCCTCGGCAACGGTCGAAGACGCAAGCGCACGCCCGATCGCCACCGCGTCCGTTGCGACTGCCCGGGCCGCCGGGCCATCGGTTCCGATCAGGTCCGCCATCTTTGCCGCCACCGGCGACTCCTTCGCGTAACAGCACAGTCCACCAACGCTCTCCGCGGCAGGAGAGGCGGAGTTCGCCCGCTAGCCCTCTACTAGATTGAGCCGCATTCCGCAGATGGTCGCCTGCGCATCGCCCGTCTGGACGCCGCGCCGGGCCGCGGCCGCAAGCACGGATCCCGGATCGGCGGTTGCGATGTCGAGTTCCGACAGCCCTTCCGGCCGGCCGTCCGCGCAGTGTACGAAGCGCAGTTGGGCGTTCTCCAGGGACAGCGTCTTGCCGTCTTCGGCGTCGCGAGCGGGTATCTCGGCGATGGCGGACCAGCGCTCGGCGACGGCTGCTGGGTCGTCGCACTGCATGGTCGCTGCCGTGATCGCGGTCACGCGGTCGGTGCGGGCGGCTTGCCAGTTCGGTCCGGCCGGGTGCCACGGACCATCGGGGGCGTCGGCGCCGGGGCCGATCATCTGGTCGATCTCGAAGAACGAACCGCCGGTGTCCTTCGGGTGCATCTGCATGTTGACGAACGTCTGGCCGACGTGGTCGCTCACTAGGCGGACCCCCAGCTCCTTGAACTTCGCTCGCCGCGGCGCCTGGTCGTCGCACTGGGTGATGACCATGTAGCCGCCGTCGCCGCCGCGGCGTTCGAGGTAGCGCTTGCCGGCCGTGTTCTCGGCGAGGTCGTTCGGCGCGACCACTTCGATGAACTGGTTGCCGACCGGATACAGCGCGTTGTGCAGGCCGAAGACGCCGACGCCCGGGTCGTTGTAGCAGACCTTCACGCCGAGGACGTCGATGAGGTCTGCCTCGACCGGCGCGAGCTGCTCCGCCACGAAGGCGATCTGCCGCAGTCTCAGCCACATGGCGCGTCAGTCCTCCGCGCTTTCGAGTTCTGCTTGCCGCAGCGCGGTGTCGCCGATGCTGTCCGGCAGCTGCCAGCCGTCCTGCTGCTCGCGGGCGCCGTCGATGATGCGCTGGATGGCATCGAGCGAATGCTCGTCGAGCTTCATGCCGGGCGCCTCGCCGTCGCCGCCGCCAGCGCGGAACTCGAGCACTTCCACGCCCGCCGGGCCGGCCTTGTACTTGTACGGCATGCCGTTCGGAACGAAGAACCCGGAGCCGGGCCCCAAGCGCCGCCGGCCGAGCATGATCTCGCCGGCCACCACGTAGTAGAGGCAGTCGCCGTAGCGCGGGTGGCTGTGCCGGAAGAGCGGCAGGTTGGGGCCGAACCAGACGTGGACCAGGCTCATGCCGTTCGGTCCCGGCTGGCTGAAGAGCGGCGTCGTGCTGGTGCCGTGGCCGTAGGACTGGATCATCTCGCCGATCTTGCGGCGCACGGGCTGCTCGCCGTATTCCGCCGCCAGCTCGCCGTACTCGAAGCCGTCGGCGGCGCGCTCCACGTCGATGGCCTCGGGCGGGAAGGTGGGCTTGAGCTTCGGGTTCTCCCAGATCGCGAACGGGCCGCGGTCGGAGACGTAGCGCCGGCTGTCGGCTTCCGTCTGTCGTTCCTCTTCGGGGACTTCGTCCGCTTGCGTGTCGAATGCCGGTTCCGCCATGGGGCTTCTCCCGTAGAATGATGCTGGCGAGCGTAGCAGACACGATGGCTGCGCGGGCGCCCTGAGTTCGCCTAGATGTCCTATCTTCGAGAGAATCTGCCCATGCCGGAATCCGGAACTTTCGACAACCGCGTCACCCGCCTGCTGGGCGTGGAGACGCCCATCGTCCAAGCGCCGATGGGCTGGATCGCCCGATCCGCCCTCGCGTCGGCGGTCTCCAATGCCGGGGCGCTGGGGATCATCGAGACCTCTTCCGGGGAGCTCGACGCCGTGCGCGGCGAGATCGTGCGGATGCGGGAACTCACGGACAAGCCGTTCGGCGTGAACATCGCCCAGGCGTTCGTGCGGGACCCCAACATCGTCGATTTCGTGATCGATCAGGGCGTGCAGTTCGTCACCACCTCCGCCGGCAATCCGGAGCGCTACACGGAGCGGCTCAAGTCCGCTGGCCTCACGGTGTTCCACGTCGTGCCGAGCCTTTCGGCAGCGAAGAAGGCCGTGGACTGCGGCGTGGACGGCCTGGTGGTGGAAGGCGGCGAGGGCGGCGGCTTCAAGAATCCCCGCGAAGTCGCCAGCATGGTGCTGCTGCCGCTGGTGCGCTCGCAAGCAGACGTGCCGATCATCGCCGCCGGCGGCTTCGTCGACGGCCGCTCCATGGCGGCAGCCTTCGCGCTCGGCGCGGAGGGGGTGCAGATGGGCACGCGCATGGTCTCGGCGCTGGAGTCGCCCGTCCACGCCAACTGGAAGCAGGCCATCGTCGATGCCAAGGAGACGGACACCGTCTTCCTCAACCGCCATGCCTCGCCGGCTCTGCGGGCGTTGCGCACAGCCAAGACGAGCGGGTTGGAATACGACACCGAGACCAACGCCATGACCGAGTTCGGCACCGCCATGGCGCTCTATTTCGGCGGCGACATGGAGGCGAGCATCGCCCTCACGGGCCAAGTGTGCGGACGCATCGACGCCGTGCGCCCGGTGGCCGAGATCATCGCCGAAGTGCGGGCGGAGTTCTTCGCCGAGATCGGCAGCCTCGCCGATCGCTACCTCAAGACCGGATAGGGACCAGCCATGACCGAACTCGCCCATCTCACCGCCCTCGAGCTCGCTGCCAAGATCGCCAGCGGCGAGTTGAGCTCCGTGGAACTCACCGACCTATACATCGACCGCATCGAGCGTCTGGACGGCCCCATCAACGCCGTGATCGTGCGTACTTTCGAGCACGCTCGCGAATGCGCTCGCCGCGCTGACGAGGCATTGGCGCGGGGCGAGCGCTTCGGCCCGCTGCACGGCCTGCCGATGACGATCAAGGAATCCTACGCCTTGGCAGACACGCCGACCACTTGGGGCAACGAGGCGTTCCGAGACAACGTCGCCCGCGCCGACGGCCTGGCCGTGCAGCGCTTCCGCAAGGCCGGTGCCCACTTTCTCGGCAAGACCAACGTGCCCGTGGATCTCGCGGACTTCCAGAGCTACAACCCCATCTACGGCACCACGGGCAATCCGTGGAATACCGAACGCACGCCCGGCGGCTCCTCCGGCGGCAGCGCGGCGGCATTGGCGGCCGGGTTCTGCGGCCTTGAGGCCGGTTCGGACATCGGCGGCTCCATCCGCAATCCCGCGCATTTCTGCGGCGTGTTCGGGCACAAGCCGACCTACGGGGTGATCCCGATGCAGGGGCATGAACTGGTGGAAGGCATCCCGGAAGCCGACCTCGCCGTCTGCGGCCCATTGGCGCGGGGCGCGGCGGACCTGCACGTCGCACTCGACATCATGGCCGGTCCGGCGCCGCGCGAGGCGTTGGCGTGGCGTCTGGAACTGCCTGCCGCGGATTTCGACTCCTTGGCGGACCTGCGGGTCGCGCTCTGGCCGACGGACGAACTCGCGCCGGTGGACGAGGCGATCGCCGCCCGCGTGCGGATGGTGGGCGAGGTCTTGGAGAAGACCGGCGCCACGGTTTCGTTCGATGCCCGCCCGGACTTCGACCTCGCCGCCGCGGACCGCAACTACGCCACGCTGCTGAACGCCGTGATGAGCGGCGCGATGACGCCCGAAGCGGAGGAACGCATGCAGCAAGTGGTCGATGGGCTGGACCCAAGCGACCTCTCCCGCGACGCCGTCACGGCCCGCGCCGCGATGATGGGCCACCGCGAGTGGATCCGCACCAACACCCGCCGCGAGAAGCTGCGCCGCGCCTGGGCGCGGTTCTTCGAGGACTGGGACATCCTCGTCTGCCCGCAGATGGCCACCACCGCCTTCCCCCACGACCACCGCCCCTTCCGCGACCGCACGCTCGAGGTGAACGGGACCCGGCAGCCGTACTTCCAGCAGCTACTGTGGGCCGGCATGGTGGTGAACGCCTACCTGCCGAGCACGGTCTTCCCGACGGGTCCCGCGGAGCGCGACGGCCTCCCCATCGGCCTGCAAGCCGTCAGCGCCCCCTACCGCGACCACCGCTGCATCGCCTTCGCCGAAGGGATCTGCGAGGAGGTTGGGGGATTCAGCGCACCGCTGGACTGATTTGCGTGCCAGTGTCGGGCGATCTCGTAGCGACCGTTGCGACCGTCAGAGGGTGTTGCGGCGTCCAACTGTGGTAATGTACAGTGGTTCTGCTTGGATGGTGCCGTAGGCAGCGAACGACGATGCGGTGTGTGCGCAAGGACGGGCAAGAGGAAGGAACGAGCCGTGGGCAGCTTTGAATCTCAGCGCCTCCGCGATCCGCTGTACGGCCTGATTGTGTTCGGGGGCGGAACCGATGCCCATGCCCGGGAGACTGACCGGATAGCGTGGGACCTCATCAACACGCCCGAGTTTCAGCGCCTGCGGCGCATCCGGCAGCTAGGGTTCTCCGAGTTCGTCTATCCGGGGGCGACGCACAGTCGCTTCGCTCACTGCGTCGGTGCCTACCACACGGCCCGGGGAATCATGGGGGTGATCCGCAGTCGTCGCGACGAGGGCCAGTTCGACGCCCACCGAGCCCGGGTAGCATTGCTCGGCGCCTTACTGCACGACGTTGGGCATGGGCCCTTCAGCCACGTCTTCGAGACCGTCTGCAAGGATCTGAAACTCGCCAAGAGCCACGAGGATTGGGGCCGCGCGATCATTGAGGGCGACACGGAAATCAACCGCGTTCTGCGGTGTGTTGATTCACAGCTTCCGAGGGACCTAGCTGCGCTCCTGCGCGACGACCTCCCGAAGGACATCTATGCAACGGTCGTCTCAAGCCAACTCGACGCTGATCGGTTGGACTACATCCAGCGAGACCGTCTCATGACCGGTGTCCAGTTCGCCCATGTGGACCGAGATTGGTTGTTCGACTGCATGGAAGTTGGGGAACTCACTGTCGAAGCGGAGACCGGTGATCAGCAGACCGAGCTCGCTCAGGTCCCATGTCTTTACTTGAACCACAAAGGCGTACAGGTCGGCGAAGAGTACCTTGAAGCTCGACTGCGGATGTACACCATGGTGTATATGCACAAGACCACGCGCGCCGCGGAGATGATGCTAGGCGAGTTGCTGCGCAACGCCCAAAAGGCAGAGTTGCTCGGTGATCCATTGCAGCGCTACTTCACTTCGACCGATCCCTCATTGCCGCTCTATCTGAGTCTTGACGACTCCACGATCTGGACTGCATTGACGTCGCTGCAGTCGTCCTGCAACAAGCACGTTGCCAACTTGGCGGCGCGCGTTCTCAACCGGGACCTCTACAAGTGCTTCGACATAGGGTGGCGCGTAGCCAGCGATGGCAATCGGCTTTTGCAGTTTCGGCGCAAGTTCGAGGACCGCTTTGGCCAGCACGCTAGCCAATTCTTGCAGGACGACCACACCGTCCAGCTATATAAGGCCTACGACTTCGAGGCCCAAACCGCATTGAAGAAGATACTCGTCAAGCCCGAGTCGGCTTCCGGCGAGCCGAGAGACATCGAGGATGTCTCCAAGATCGTTCAGGCGCTGCGCGCGGAGACCCGCAACTGGCGTCTCTATGCACCCGATAAGACAGAGTTCCCAACATTGAAGGACATCCTAGAGGAGGTGAAACAATGAACCCCGAGACGGTGGTGGTCAATCTCGTCGTGCTCAACGGCGGCGAACTCGTGGGCAGCACGCGGCTGCAGAAGCAGGCGTACTTGGTCCATTGCTGCGGCGCCAAGCTGGATGAACTGGACTTCTTCTACCACCACTACGGGCCGTATTCGTTCCAGCTCGCCGATGGGTGCATCGACGCCGAAGCGGGAGGCTTGATCACCACTAAAGAGCGACTGGGGCGCTACGGGGTACGGTATACGATTTTCAGGGCAACCAACGCGCGGCCTTCAGCCGGCATTGGCGAGCTCTCGCAGGCCGAAGCCAGTCGCGTGGTCGACAGGACGAAGCGAGCGTCCAGCGTGGCGCTAGAACTCTCGGCGACAGCGGCCTTTCTCCAACGGCAGGGGATTTACGGGGACCATGTTGTGGATGAGCTCAAGCTCCGGAAGTCGCGAAAGGCCACCCCGGAGAATCTTGATTGGGCGCGCGAATTGCTCGATGACCTCGGGCTAGACGCTCTACGTGGGTCACCCGACGGCGGCTAGCTGCGGTCCAGCGATCCATCGGCTTGTAGGCTAGCTCCGCGCTCAACCCCCCTGCATCTGGGCCTTGGCGTGGCGTCTGGAACTGCCTGCCGCGGACTTCGACTCCTTGGCCGACCTGCGCGTCGCGCTCTGGCCGACGGACGAACTCGCGCCGGTGGACGAGGAGATCGCCGCCCGCGTGCGGATGGTGGGCGAGGCATTGGGGAAGACCGGCGCCACGGTTTCGTTCGATGCCCGCCCGGACTTCGACCTCGCCGCCGCGGACCGCAACTACGCCACGCTGCTGAACGCCGTGATGAGCGGCGCGATGACGCCCGAGGCGGAGGAACGCATGCAGCAGGTGGTCGATGGGCTGGACCCAAGCGACCTCTCCCGCGACGCCGTCACGGCCCGCGCCGCGATGATGGGCCACCGCGAGTGGATCCGCACCAACACCCGCCGCGAGAAGCTGCGCCGCGCCTGGGCGCGGTTCTTCGAGGACTGGGACATCCTCGTCTGCCCGCAGATGGCCACCACCGCCTTCCCCCACGACCACCGCCCCTTCCGCGACCGCACGCTCGAGGTGAACGGGACCCGGCAGCCGTACTTCCAGCAGCTCCTGTGGGCCGGCATGGTGGTCAACGCCTACCTGCCGAGCACGGTCTTCCCGACGGGTCCCGCGGAGCGCGACGGCCTCCCCATCGGCCTGCAAGCCGTCAGCGCCCCCTACCGCGACCACCGCTGCATCGCCTTCGCGGAACGGATCTGTGGGGAGATTGGGGGGTTCAAGGCACCATCGGCGTGATGGCGATGGCCAGCAAATATGCTGAGTGGTCCGTCACCGTGCTAGGGTGCCGGGTTCCGGGCCTCTGCAACAAGCAGGAGTAGACAGATGCTGAGATTCCAACCTAGACGTGGGCAGGTGCTCATGTGTGATTTCACCTTTCGGAAGGTCCCCGAAATGGTGAAGTCACGGCCCGTGGTGGTCGTGTCGCCTCGTCTGGATCGAGATCCAAGGCTCGTGACCGTCGTGCCTTTGAGTACAAGACCCTCGGATCTGCCGTACCACCCGCTCTTGGACCCGGAGTCCCTACCCCTGCCGCTCAAGGCTAGGCCGGCGTGGGCGAAGTGCGACATGCTCTATACGTTGAGCACGGCTCGTCTGGATCGGGTTCATGACCGAAGACCGGAGGGAGGTCCTCGATGGCATGGCAGGAGCTTCGTGACCGAGCGCGATATGGACCGGATATTCAAGGGCATTCTTGCCGGGCTGGGCGGCGGCACCTAGTGCCAGTGGCTCAGTGATCGCCCTTAAGGCGTTGCGCACTGGTCGGAACGCACCCCGGCCTCACGCTCCGTGGAGCGTGAGGCCGAAGGCGGCTGCCATCGCTGGCAGTCTCTCAAGCCCGCCGTAACGGGAACGCTCGAACCGTACCATGGGCAAAGCTCATGTCAAGCATGGTCGGTGCGCTGCTGTGCGCAATCCTCACCCGCCCAGCCGATACCGCAGTTTCACCACCAGCATGTCCACAATCGGTTCCAGCAGCGCGTCCTGGAACAGGTTGTCGAAGCCGTCGTGGATGCGGTTGTCCAGGTTGCTGCCGCGCGTGTACACCACCCAAAGGTCTGACAGCGGCGCGATTTCCCAGCGGTAGCGGAGCTGTGCCGTTAGGCGGCTGATGGTGAAGCCGGCGTCGTCGGTGGGATCTTCGGCTGTCCCCACCAGCTCGCCGCCGTGTTCGGGGATGCGGTAGAACTGCTGCTCAGTGGCCCGGATGCCGGCCCATTGCATGGTGAATCGGAGCTGCTGGCGGGCGCTCAGGAACAAGTCCATCGCCACTTTCGGCTGCCACGTCGCCGCCGCGTAGGTGGCGAAGTTGGCGTTGCCCTGCCACAGCAGCCAGGCATCCTGCTCGCGGCGCGTCAGGTCCATGTCGAGCGAGAAGCGATCCATCGGCTTGTAGGTGAAACCGGCGCTGAGGCCCACCATATGGCTCTCGATGTCCTCGTCCATCGCGCTCAGCTGCACGCTCCAACTGAACGGCTTGCTGCTGTCCGTGCCGTAGGAGACGTCCAGCGCGCGTCGGCCGCGCACCCGGTAGACGCCGTTGCCGCGGCTTTCGAGGTCTTCCCACTGCGGCGCGAAGTAGTTGGCGATGGCGCGGATGCGGTTGCCGCTGTTGAGTTCGAAGCTGTTGTACATGAAGGCCCCGGCGGAGACGCGCTGACCCGCGCCGTTCACGTAATGGCCGAAGGTGAGACCGCCGGACCAGCGCCGCAGCCAGTCCAGATCCGAGCGCGACATCATGGTGGAGAAGCGCCCGCCGATCATGTCGTTGCGGCTGAGGAAGCCGAGGTCGCCGATGTCCAGCGTGTCGTCCTGGTAGTCGAGCGTCAGCGAGTGCGTCAGGCCGCGCCGCGCCGTGTACTGCACGTCCGCCCAGACCCCTTCGCCGGTAGTGCCGTCCACGTCGCTGCGCATGTATTGCACGTCCGTGCGCCACTTGCCGTTGCGGCTGAGGTGATGCGCATCCACGCCGTCCACCCGGGCGCGGACGCTCGGATGGTCCACCAGCGTGCCGATGTAGCCGACCGACGCCCGGCTGTCGCCGCTGCGCTCGTAGAGGATGCGGCCGACGCCGAAGTTGCGGCCGTCGCCCACCACGGTAACCGCCGTGCCGTCGTCGCGCTCGCCGCGCAGTTCCGGGTCCGCCTCGAAGGCGCCGAGCACGCCGTAGCGGATCGGGCCGTTCTGGCCCGTGACCTTGGCTGCGCCGAGCAGCTCGGACGGGCGGGATCGTTCCGGGCCGGCAATGGTGACATCGTCCGGCACTTCGATGCCGATGGGCGCACCGCCGATGCGGCGCGTATTCAAGACGGACGAAGGTGTTCGGCTGAAGCTGCTCGAGCGCGAACTGCGCGCCCCGCTGCCGCCGCTGCCCGAGTACATGCGCGACCGCGGCGAGGTGGTGAAGATCTCGTTGCCCTCCATGAAGAAGAGCCGCTTCTCCGGGAAGTAGGTCTCGCGGGCGGTCAGGTTCACCACCACGTCGTCCGATTCCACGGCGCCGAAATCCGGGTATGCCGTGGCGGTGACCTGGAAGTTCGACGACGGGCGCCAGAACACATCGACCCCCGCGCTGTGCCCGGTGTCGCCGCGCGAGTTGTCGACGCCTGCGGCGGCGTAGGGGAAGAAGGCCAGTTGCCGCTTCGGTTTCACGCCCGGCAGGTTGATGGGTTGCAGCGCGGACATGAAGCGCGCGCCGCTGAACGGCAGCGCGGGCCAGCCCCAGCGTTCGTTGAGATAGGCCACCTTGCGGTTGGTGTAGATGCCCATGGTGCGCTCGCCGTCCGCCTGCGGCATGGTCATCATCGACCACGGCAGGAAGACCTCCAGGCTCCAGCCGTCCGCGACCACGGCCGTGGCGCTGTCCCAAGGCCCGTCCCATTCGCGCGTGAAGGTCCGCTCCGGCGCCACCTTGCCGTCCAGCACCGAGCCGCCGAGGTTGATGTTGAACCAGTAGCCGTACAGACCCTCGCCGGAAGTGTCGAGAGTGATTCCCCAGCCGTCGCGGTTGATGTAGTCGTCGCGGGACGAGAGGCGCTGAATGAGCGTCTCCGGCGGCTGCTCGTTCCACACGCCGACGTACAGGCCTCGATCCGTGTACAGGAAGCGGGCGACGGTTCGAAAGCGTGCCGGCGCCAAGGTGTCCGGCTCTACTAGCAGCATGTTGTCGTAGCCCGGCAGCTCGGCCCAGACGGGCTCGTCCAAGCGCCCGTCCAGCCGGATGTCCACTTCGTCGAAATGGGTGACCGCGATGGCCTGGCCGCCATGCTCGGCCACCAGCTTGAGGCGTTCCCCAATGGGCGCGGGCGCCGGAACCGCGTTCGCGGCGGGGGCGGCGGGTCTGGGGGGTGATTGGGTTGCGGCGTTGGCGGCACCGGCGAGCAGGCCGGCAACGAGAAAGGCGGGAAGTGGGCGCATGCATCAGTGAAGTAGCAGACAAGCGGGCCATCTTATACGATCCGGCGGCAGATTTGGGCACTTGATGTACGGGAGTACGGGAGTACGGGAGAACGAGCAGAGTGCGGTACGCATCCTTCATTCACCAGGACGACGGCGTCTACGGCGTCAGTTTCCCTGACTTTCCGGGCTGCGTGGCGGTCGGGGATACGTTGGACGCCGCCGTTCGCCACGGTCGCGAGGCGTTGGCCTTCCACATTGAGGGCCTTTGCGAGGAAGGCGATCCCATTCCGCCGCCGCGGTCCATCGAGGATATCCAAGCAGACCCGGAACTCGCCGATTGGCGTCGTGGGGCCAACATTGTCCTGGTTCCGCTCGCGTGACCAGCCTTTGAGGGAGAAACCATGCGTCTGAACGGAGCACTTGCCGCGGCCGTCCTGGCCTTCTCGGCGTTCACCATCTGCGCTACCGAGATTCCCGCTGCCGAGCCGGAGTCCGTTGGCATGTCTGCCGAGCGCCTGCTGCGCATCAACGCGGCTATGCAGCGTCAGATCGATGCCGGCCACATCCAAGGCGCGGTGACGGCGGTGGCACGGCGCGGCAAGCTGGTCCACTTCGAGATCCACGGGCTGATGGATGTCGAGGCCGAGCGGCCGATGGCCCCGGACGCCCTCTTCATCATGATGTCCTCGACCAAGCCCGTACTCGGCGTCGCCGCGATGATGATGATCGAGGAGGGGCTGATTCGGCCGAGCGATCCGGTCTCGAAGTACATCCCCGAGTTCGCGGACCCGCAGGTGGCGGTGCTGAAGGAGCTGGCGGACGAGGACATCATCCCCGAGCGCATCGACTGGCAGAACATCCCGGAGCATCGGCTGGTCCCCGCGCAGACGGAGATCACCATCCAGCACCTGCTGACGCACACGTCCGGGCTCGCCAGCGGCGGCCTGGGATCGGCGGCGGCGTACGGACAGGAGCCCGAGCGGGACACGCTTGCAGGCTACATTCCCACACTCGGCACTATGGCGCTGGACTTCCACCCCGGTACGCGCTGGGCCTACAGCGGGGCCCACGGGCTGGACGTGGTCGCGCGGATCATCGAGATCGTCTCGGACATGCCCTATCAGGACTTCGTGCAGACGCGCATTCTCGATCCGTTGCAGATGCACGACACGCACTACAACCTACCGCCGGAGAAGGAGTCGCGGCGCGTCGCCATCAAGGACCGGGACCCCTCGCGCTGGACCGCCGAGACGACCTACTTCTCCGGCTCCTACGGGCTCACGAGCACGGCGAAGGACTACCTCCACTTCCAGCAGATGCTGGCCAGCGGCGGCGAACTCTTCGGCCAGCGGCTGCTCAGCCCGCGCTCCGTGGCGATGTTCGGCAGCAACCACGTGGGCGGTCTCTACCGCGGCATGGGCCGCAACGAGGACGGGCTGGGCTACGGCTACACCGTCTCCGTGGTGCTGGACCCCATCGCCGCCGACAGTCGCCGCGGCCCTGGCGCATTCGGCTGGCAGGGCGCGTTCGGCACCATGTCCTGGACGGACCCTGCCGAGGAGATTGCCGCGGTGCTCATGGTGCAGCAGTACCACGCGCCCACGCACCACGCCTTCGAGAACGCGATCCGGCAAGCGATCATCGACTGAGGGCTTTAGCGCCCGTGGCGATTGCTGCCGCCGCGGCGAGTTTGTGCTTGGCCTGCCAAGGCGGGCCGACGGCACGGCCCATGGTGGCCAGCGTTGGGGCCGCCTCTTCGACGCCGAGCGCTGCCGCGGCCGCATCGAAGACCCAGTCGCGGTCGTACCAATGCACGCGCCACCCGCGTGCTTCGGCCGCCACGGCGAGGGCTTTGCGGTACATCACGGCGTCCGCGACGGTTTGCGCTCGGTTGTCGCGGATGCAAGCCTCGACCGTGGGCGGCAGTTCCGGGCAGATGCGCAGGGCGATGCCGGTGATTGGAACACGGACGGCCTCGGCGACCGCTTCGAGGCTCCGCCGGGCGCCTTGGGCCGCTGATTCGCGCACGCGTTCGACAAGGTCGATCGCCTCTTGCAGCGTGATCTCGCGCGCCCACGGACTGTCGCGGTAGCGGCCCACCGCCCACGAGCCTTCGTGGTGGTGCGGGTGGCTCGGCAGGCCGGGCGCGGTCAGGTCGACGCGGCGACGGTCTTGAAGCTCGCCGTCCGAGGCGACGGTGACGAGCACCGCGGAGTTGCCATGCTCCGTCACGCCCACGATTGCAGTTCGATCCATGTGCCTTGGCTGCCCGTTGCAATGCCGTGGCGGCAAGGCTACTTCAACCCACGCCCGCCGGTGCCTTGTACACATCAAGCCGTGGGCGCATGATTTGCCGCGCCGCGAAGGTAGGAGCTTCCATGTACGACGATGTCCGGTATTCGCTGAGCGCCGAGGTGATCGAGCGCCACGCCGAGGCTTGGCGGGCAATCGGCGCGCCCGGTCCGTTCTGGAGCGGCGGCGCACGGGTACGGATGGTGGCCGAGGCCCGCGCCGCCATGACGTGCGAGCTCTGCGCCCAGCGCAAGGCGGCGCTATCGCCGTTCGCCGTGGAGGGCGAACATGATCCGGCGGACGGGCCGACCGGATTCGACCTCCCGCCCGCGCTCATCGACATGATCCACCGCCTGCGCACGGACCCCGGCCGCTACACGCGTACCGTATTCGACAATGTGCTCGCCGCCGGCCTCTCCCGCGAGCAGTACATCGAGACGGTGGGCGTGGTGAACGCCTCGGTGATCGTGGACACCATGCACGCATCGCTGGGATTGCCCTTGCCGGAACTGCCGACGCCGGAAGCGGGCGGGCCGACCGGTCAACCGGCACCGGATGTTGTGGACGGCGGCGCTTGGGTGCCCCTCACGCGCGCCGATGATCGCACCGCCACGGTGACCGGCCTGCCCGGCGCCCCGAACATCGCCCGCTCCATGGGCTGCGTGCCGGCCGCGGTCGCCCTCTTCTTCACGGCATTCCGCGGCCACTACGCCCTGCGCGACATCCCGCTCGCGGTGTCGCAGCCGCAGGCGGAGTTCATCGCCTCGCGCGTCTCCGCCCTCAACCAGTGCTTCTACTGAACGGCGTCGCACACGATGCTGCTCCGGGCGAGCGGCCAGCGCGACAACCGCCAATACAACCTAAGCGCCGTGAACGAGGCGGACACGGACCCGGGCGTGGACCACGCCGACCACCTCCGCGCCCTCACCGAAGCCGCCATCGACAGCCGCTGGGAGGAACTCGCGACGATCCGGAAAGCAGCTGCCGTCGCGATGGGCGAACAAGCGATGGTGGATGCGCTCACCGTCGCCGCCGGCTTCAACGGCATCACGCGGGTGGCGGACGCGACGGGCATCCCGCTCGACCCGCCTACGCAAGAGACCACGGTGGCCATGCGTGCAGAGACGGGCATCGATACGTTCGATTACGCTGCGAAGAGCGAGCGGTATGCGGTGGGCTGACCTTGACCGGTGCGTCGGCCTGCGAGTCCCGATGGAACAAGAGCTTGACATCCGCCATGCCTAGCCTTATAAGGGCCTTGTCTTAAGAAGCGAAGGGCCGTGCAAGTGCTCAAGTCCACCACTCGGATCGAGATCGACATTGACGTACACCGCGAGATCGAGGCGAGACGTACGGGCTTTGATCAGACCCAGAATGAGATACTCCGAGACGTGTTCGGGTTAAACGACAGCGGTGCATCCTTAGCCGTTTCAATAGCGCAGCCCGCCAGAACGCGACAGACTGGTCCCTTCCGGGTCGAGCTGTTCGGCAGCGTGGTTGAAGCGCATAGCCTCAAGGACGCCTACATGCGCTCCCTGAGGCTGCTATCGGATCGTGAGCCCCGCTTTCTGGAACTCCTTTCCTTAAGGCACACCCGAGCTCGCCGGATCGTGGCACGGCGCAAGGAGGACCTGTACCTCAGCAAGCCGGAGTTGGCGGGGAAGTTCGCCGCACGGTTGTGTGACGGGTGGTGGGTTGACACCAACCTGTCTCGTCAGCAATGCGAAAGCCGTCTTGCGACGGCCTGCGAAGTCGCTGGGCTCAGCTTCGGGAGCGACCTGAGACTGCACTTCGGACAGCTGGAGGCGCACAAGTGATTTCCGACAGCCAAGGCCGACCGAGACCCCGCGATCAAGCACTGCTCGACGCGCTAGAAGCGATCAGCATCTCGCCTTTTGGCGGCGTGGTCTGGCGGTCCGTCCGCGAAGGGCACAGCCCACTCTCGTGCGGTCGCCCGGGTGGCCGCTGGGATGACGGCACTTTCGACGTGCTCTACACCTCAGAGTCGCACCGAGGCGCCATCGCAGAACGGCGGTTCCACCTCTATCAGGGGCAGCCGATTCCGCCGTCCAAGCTACGGTACGAGATGTTCGAGTTGCGGGTGACTCTCGACGCTGTGATCTGCTTCTCTGATGTGGACGAGCTTGCCCGATTGGGAATCCCACTGGCGGGCTATGGTGAACTCAGCTACGCGGAACGAGAGCGAGAGTACCCTCGGTCGCAGGATGTCGGGGAGGCGTGCGCCTTCCTCGGCGCCGATGGGCTCCGCGTACCCAGTGCTCGGGCCCGCTCAGAGAGCAATCTCGTAGTGTTCTGCGAGCAGCCATCGGTGCCCCGCGTCGAGCTCGTGTGCAGCCATGGGCTCGTCGACTTCCGCTGAGATCGCTCAGCACAGCCGCCAGTCGCGGACGCGAGGAACATGGCGGCGCGTGCTGCACGTTCAGACGTACGCGTCAGCATCCAGGCGATCAAGGATCGCAATCACCCGCTCGGCACGGTCCTCGTAGATCAGATCGATCGCTCGCTTCCCCTCGAGTTGAGGGTGGCGCGCGTACAGCCAGACGCGGACTTCATCGGGCGTATAGTATTCGCCGAGTCGCATCACGATGTACGACAGGTCGGAGATGACCAACTGCGTCCTTGGGTGCGGGCATTTGCGCCCGTTGGCCCAGCGAGAGACGGTCGCCTTGGACACGCCCGCGAAGTTCGCAATGTCCGTCCCCTTCAGCCCACCTGCCTCCTGCAGGCGGGAGAGAAACTGCACCATGGGCTTGCCACTCGTCGCTGTCATTACCTCCTCGCTGCCAACTACCAACCGAGACGCGGCACCCACCTCCGCCTGCAGCCCCCTTGTTTCAGCCACTCTAGCCACTGAAACTCAAATGTCAATCGCCTGCTCATGCTCCTGCCACCTCGAGCGCATCGTTGCGGCTTGCGTTGCCATGCGGTTGGAGTCTGGAGAGCTGCCGGCGTTTACCAAGGCTGGCAGGGCTGGCTCCCGCTCTCGCTCTTTGGATCATGCTCACCTCGGTGCTGTCCACCGGCATGTGGCTGCCCGCAGCACGCTTCTTCGCCCTCGTCGTCGCCGCAGTCTGGCGATGGCGGCGCGGGAGGTGACAGCCACGCACTGGCGAAGCGCACGTCGCGAATGGGGTCCACGATCCACTCGCATAGACGCGCACGTTGTGCGGAGCACGACATTTGAGGTGGCCGTTTTTGTTGGGCTAGAACCCATAAGACACGCTACTGGACCGACCGGCGTCAGGCAGCGGGGTAGGAATCTGGTAAACGGGCCGCGCATGACTGCGGCACGGCTCGTGGCGGGCTACCAAGAGATGTGCCAAGCAGTACCTACGCCCGCCCTGCGCGGACGTCCGACAACGTCGCCGCCGGCGTGATCGCCTCCGGATCGACCACCAGATGCAGCACGGCAGGACGTCCGGCCTGCATCGCCCGCCGCAACGCCCCCTCGAACTCCTCGTTCGCCTCTACGCGCTCCCCGTAGGCGCCGTAGGCGCGTGCTAGGGCACCGAAGTCGGGGTTGACCAGCGATGTGGCGTGGACGCGGCCTGGGAAGGTGCGCTCCTGGTGCATGCGGATCGTGCCGTACATGCCGTTGTCCACGATCAGGACGACGACAGCGGCCCCACACTGGACGGCCGTGCCCAGTTCCTGCCCGGTCATCTGGAAGCAGCCGTCGCCGGCGAAGCAGATCACCGTGCGGCTCGGGTGCCGCAGCTTGGCTGCGATTGCCGCCGGCAGGCCGTAGCCCATGGAGCCGGAGGTGGGTGCCACCTGCGTGCCGAAGCGGCGGAAGCGGTGGAAGCGATGCACCCATGCCGAGTAGTTGCCGGCGCCGTTGGTGACGATCAGTTCGGGGTCGCCGACGCCGCGCAGCACAGCCATGACATGGCGCATCGTCAGCGGGCCGGAAGGTTCATCCGGCAGGTCGGACCACGCGAGGTATGCATCGTGAAGGGTCTGCACGTTGGCACGGCTTCGCCCCTTGGCAGCACTCGCCGCGAGGAAAGCGTCCGGCGTGGCCTCGATGCCGAGTACCGCGTGATGCACGCGGCCGAGCTCCGATGCATCGCGATGGACGTGGACCAAGGGCGTATCCGCCAGCGGCAGTCGGTACCCTTGGCTCGGAGTCTCGGAGAAGCGGGTGCCGAGCAGCAACAGCAGGTCGCTCTCTTCAATCGCTCGCCGCAGGATGGGGTTCACGCCGATGCCGATGTCCCCGGCGTAGTGGGGATGCTCGTGATCGAACAGATGCTGACGCCGAAATACGCAGGCCACCGGCACCCCGGCCCTTTCGGCGAACGCCTGCAGCGCGGCCACTCCCGCGCCGTCCCACTGCGAACCGCCGACGATCACAAGGGGCCGCTTCGCCGCGTTCAAGCGCTCGTCGCACTCCCGCACAAGCCGTGCATCGGGCGCTGGCAGGCAGGCCTCGACTCGATCGGGCGCGGGAGTCTCGCAGGCTTCCCCGAGCACATCCTCCGGCAACGAGACCACCGCCGGCCCCGGACGCCCGGACAGCGCCGCGTCGAACGCATCGGCCACCGCACCCGGAATCTGAGACCCCTCCCGCACCTCGACCACAGACTTCGCCATGCCGCCAAAGAACGCCTGAAAGTCAAGCTCCTGAAACGCATCGCGCCCGCGAGCAGCACGCTCCACTTGCCCTGCGAACAGCACCAGCGGCGTCGAGTCCTGCTGCGCCACATGCACACCCGCGCTCGCATTGGCGGCGCCCGGCCCGCGCGTGACGAACACCACGCCCGGTCGGCCCGTGAGCTTGCCGTCCGCCTCCGCCATCATCGCGGCACCGCCTTCTTGTCGCGCGACCACGGTTTCGATGGTTGAGTCGCGCAGGGCATTGAGAACGGGCAGGTAGCTCTCGCCGGGAACGCAGAAGACGCGGTCGATGCCTTGGGCTTCAAGTGCTTCCACCAATCGCTGGGCTGCGCTCGGCAGCGGGGCGGAAGGCTCGTTCACGGTCCGCCTAGATGCCGGTGGCGGTTTGCCGCGGTGCGGACGTATCGTCCAGCGTCCGCTCCAGCACCGCCGCCCCGTTGATGGTCACCTTCACCTCGCGGCTACCACGGAAATAGCGCACCTCTATATAGTGGTGCTCTTCCCAGTCGAGTTCGACGTTGGTCCACACGTACAGCGGGTCGCGGGGCGATGGGTCGCGGCGCTTGCGCAGGCAGCCGTCGAGCCACAGTTCGAGGGCGTCGTCATCGGTGACGACGACGGCGAAGGACTTGTGCTCATGGGCGATGTCGAAGCGGTAGGACAATGGACGGCTCCACAGCGAGGCGCATTCTAGCGGTAGGCAGGGCGAGGGTCACCAAAGTGATCGTGTTGGTGCTACTCACGGTGTTCGTGCTGCCGGCGGTTGTCTCGGTAGCGGCGCGGCTGTTCGTCGAGCGGCCCCACTGGCGCACGGCCAACCACGACGCCACCGGGCAGGCGCCAGACCCGGCCAAGACGCCGGAGGCCGTGGCGCAGGTGTATGCCGCCCGCACTTACGGGCTGCGTGGTGCCGTGGCCGTGCATACGTGGGTCGCGACCAAGCGTTCGGGGGCGGAACACTACGTCCGCCACGAGGTCATCGGCTGGCAACTGCGGCGCACCGGTTCGGCCTTGGTGCAGGACTCGCGCCCGCCCGACGCCATGTGGTTCTCCAACCCCCCGACGCTCCTGGTGGACTTGCGCGGCCCGCAAGTCGATGCCGTCATCGACAAGATCGAAGCCGCCGTCGCCGCCTACCCCTACGCCCGCGAGTACAGCACCTGGCCCGGCCCGAACAGCAACACCTTCACGGCGTTCGTCGGGCGCCAGGTGCCGGAGCTGCGCCTGAGCCTCCCCGCCACGGCCATCGGCAAGGACTATCTGGCGGACGGCGCTTGGCTCGGCAAGCCACCGAGCGGCAGAGGCTGGCAGTTCTCGCTCGGAGGCTACGCGGGCATTCTGCTCGCGCCCAAGGAAGGGGTGGAAGTACACCTCTTCGGCGCGGTTGTCGGAGTCGGCCTCGCCCCGCCCACGATCAAGCTCCCCGGACTTGGTCTCTGGCCGAACTACGAGTGACACCCGCCGGCCGCGTTTCCGAGGGCAAGCCTACGATGGCTGCTGTGTCGCTCAGCACTGGCTGGAAGACGCCCGTCTCGCGGTTCTGATACCAATCATGCTTCGCGCCGTGGCGAATCAGCACGGCACCCGACTCTCTGAGCCGCTTGATCAGGGCTGTGCGCTTCATGCGACGGCCAAGTCATCTACCCGCCGAACGCCGGCCAGCGTACCGCTGGTCAGGTCGGCGTATAGGTCCCGCAGGTGCGCTCGCAAGTCGTCGAGCGTCTCTCCTTGCGTCCAGTAGTCTGGGAACTCTTCGAGATAGCCAAGCCAAGCGTCGTCCTGCTCCCAATAGACCATTTTGGTGGTAGCCACCGCTTGCCCCCGTCAGTCCAAAGATGCGGTTGAACGAGAGTGCCACAGCGCGTCGCGTGTGCCAACGGCTGCCTCCCCTGTATGACAGGGCTAACTCACGCTAGCGGCGATGCCCTCGGCCAAGCTGCGCCGCACCACGCACCCGCTCCGGCCGCATCCACGCTATCCGCACCCGGAGCGTGGGATTACTGCCTTAGAGTGTCCTTCGGTTCTCCTTGGGCGGCTACGCAGGTATTCCGCTCACGCCTGCCGAAGGGGTGGAAGTGGGCTCCCTCGGCGGTAGCCGACCTTGGCCGCCCCGCCCACGGGCAAGCTCCCCGGCTTGGTTGGCCTACTATGGCCGACTACCACGGGTGCGCTGCTGTGTATGATCCGTGCTCGGGCCACCGCCGATGCCAGAGGACGCGGCTGCGTTGGCGGGTCGCTGGTTCTGCGAGGTAAGGCTGGTTCGCGTAAGCTGGCGACGGACGACACATGGCACCCCAACCACTCCCTGAAGCCCATAGGCTCGCCGAACGCCTGGCGCACATCGGGGCGGCGGATACGATCGACGAGTTCGCGTTGCGCCAGGTCGAAGCGGATGCGGAGAAACTCATGCGCTCCGATGCCGCCGCAGCCAACGCCGTGCTCGTAATGGTTGCTGCTCTGCGCTGGGACGTGGACGAAATGAAACGGCGGCACAGATCGGCCATCAGGCTGGGGGACTCGCCGTACACCAGGTACGATTACTCCAACGCCCTAACTGTCGTGGGCGAAATCGACGCGGCGTTCGACGTGGCCCGAGATGGCTTGAGTCGAGCCCCCGATGACTTGGAAGTGCTATACCGCGTGATCGTGGCCGCGGTTCTCGCTGCGCGCTTCCACGAGGCGCGGGCGCTGTGCGACCGCTGGCGCAAGCTCTCCCCCCAAGAAGAGATGCCGCATGAGCCCACCATCGCGTCGCTGGTCCAGGCGATCAAGCGAGGCGTATTCAGCGAGGCGGGGGCGCGCAAGGCATTGCGCATGGCATCGGCGGTTCGCCGCAATGCGCGCATGCGCATCAAGGGTTTTTCGATCGAGCCGTCGGTCGAAGACCCCGGAGAGTTCGCGTTCGAGTACGCGTTGATCGCCTCGCCAGCCGAGACGGCGGAATTGAACTACGCGCTTGCGTGCCGGATGGCCGACTCCGAGGATCTCTTGGAAGACCCCGGCACCCGATTCGTCCCCATGTTCGTTGCGAGGGCTAGCGGTGGCGACCACGCCTGAGGAGCTGCTGCAAGCGGCTGAGACCTTCGTCGACGCAAGCACCGAGGTCGATTGGCGCAACGCGGCGATCTGCGGCTACTACGCAGCGTTCCACAAGTGCATTCCGTTCGCATACGGTGGAAGAACGGCCAGACCGGGCCACTCCGAGCTCATCGACATGCTGGCGAGGCCGCATAGCTCCCCAGCATTCAGCCGTGCGGGCATTCTGCTGCGCCACAGCAAAGTACTCCGCGAGCGGGCGACCTACCGCCTAGAGGTGGACTTCGCTCGACGAGACGCTCATTCCGTGTTGAGCGCGAGTCGACAGGTCTTCGACATCGTTGACGGCGCTCAATAGCGCGCTTCCAGCCGAGGCGGATGTCGATGCCTGAAGCCCCCGCTCCCCGCTTCGCCCGAGTGCTCAAGGCGCGCGCTGTGCTCATGCTCTCGTTCGGGGCGATGATCGGTTGGAGCTGGGTGCTGATGACCGGCCATTGGGTGGAGAACGCCGGCAGCCTCGGCACGCTCATCGCGTTCGGTGCCGGCGGGCTGGTGATCGGCTTCATCGGGCTCACTTACGCGGAACTCGCCTCCGCGATGCCGAAAGCTGGCGGCGAGCACGTCTACACGCACGCGGCCCTCGGACCCCACTGGTCGTTCGTATGCACCTGGGCACTGCTGATGGCCTACGCGACCGTGTGCGTCTTCGAGTCCGTCGCCCTGCCCACCGCGGTCGAGTATCTGGCGCCGGGCATCCGTCTCGGCACGCTGTGGACGGTGCTCGATGCGCCGGTGGATGCGGGGTTCGTGCTCGTCGGCATCGGCGGTGCCGTCGTCATGACCGCCATCAACGTCGTCGGCATCCGCACCGCCAGCGTCGTGCAGAGCGTGGTCACCGCGATGATCGTCGCGTCGGGCGTGGTGCTCTTCACCGGCGCGTTCGCAAGCGGTTCGCTTGCCGTGGCCGAGCCGCTCATCGCCGTGCCGGCGACTGGCATCCTCGTTGTGCTCATCATGGTGCCGGCCATGCTGGTCGGCTTCGACGTGCTGCCGCAGTCCGCCGAGGAAGTCGATCTTCCCGCGAAGCGCATCGGCCTGCTGCTGGTCTTCTCGCTGGGGCTCGCCGTGCTCTGGTACGGCGCGATTTCGTTCTCCGTGGCGAGCGCCTTGCCGGCAAGCGAGCTCGGCAGCGCGCCGATGGCGACCGCGGATGCGGCCACCCGGCTCTGGCAGCACCCGTGGGCGGGCACCGTGCTGCTGATCGGCGGCATTGGCGGCATCCTGACGAGCTGGAACGCCTTCATCATCGGCGGCAGCCGCGTGCTCTACGCCTTGGCGCAGTCCAGCGCCCTGCCGCCGATCTTCTCCCGCCTGCACCCTCGGTTCCGCACGCCTTACGCCGGTGTTCTGCTGCTCGGTGCGCTGTCGTGCATCTCGCCGCTGTTCGGGCGCACGATTCTGGTGTGGCTCATCAACACCGGCAGTCTGGCCGTGGTGGTGGCCTACATCTTCGTGCCGATCGCCTTCCTGGTCCTGCGCCGCCGAGAGCCGGAGATGCCGCGCCCCTTCGCGGTGCGCTGCCCACGCCTGGTCGGCGTCACGGCCATCGTGCTCGGCGTCGCTCTGCTCTGCCTGTTCCTGCCCGGCAGCCCGTCCGCGCTGGTCTGGCCCTACGAGTGGGTCATCGTGCTCGCCTGGGCGGGCATCGGGGCCGCGGTGTGGTTCCAGCGCGTGCGGTCGCGCGATGCGCGGCGAAACTGACCCGCACCTGCGTCACGCTTGACACATCCGCAGCCACGCTTTCCACCATGTCCGCGGACACCGAACGGCATAGCGCATGGCGCAGAGTGGTGCGGCGCTACATCAGCGCCGGGGACCGGGGGGAGGAGCCGCACTTCGTAGGACGGCAGGAGTTCTTCGACCGCATCCACCTGATGCTCGAAGGGGCAGTAGCGGGGCAGCGCGACAGGCGCACCATCGTCGTCGCCGGGGCTCCCGGCGCCGGGAAATCCGCGTTCGTGCGCGAAGCCGCCAAGCGGCTGCAGGCCACGGGGCATGCCGTGGTGGAGCTGCGTCCCGGCGACATGACCCCTTTCCGCCTGTTCGAGGAAGTAGCCCGCGCGTTCGGCGAACCCCTTCGCGAAGAGGGCCAGCGCGGCAGCGTTCGCACCGGCGAGTTCGGGACGAGTCCGGCCAAGGGGCGCTTCAGCCGCTCCGAGACCGAGGCCCATGCCGGCGACCCGGCCCGGATCGCGCGGAGCGCGGGGATGCCTTGGACGCTTCTGAAGGAACGGTTCGGGGATCGTTTGGGACCGGAAAAACCGCTAGTGCTGTTCTGCGACGAAGCGCAGAACCTGGAACCGAGCCCAGCCACCGGCGCGTTTCTCGATTCGCTGCACCACGGCGACCCGGACGATGCGGCGCCGATTCCGCTTGTGCCGGTTTACGCTGGCTTGCCCGACACGGTCGATGCGCTGGACCGCTGCGGCGTCACCCGGCCCACGGGCGGCAACGAAATGCCGATCGGCCAGCTATCGCCTGCCGAGAGCATGGAATACGCGTTGAAGACGCTCACCCACCTCGGCGCCGAGGGCTCGCAGGCCGAACTAGCGCATTGGGCCAGCTGGTTCGTCGCCAACTGCGACAACTGGCCGCAGCACCTGCGCGGCCAGATGACGGCGGTGGCCGAGGAGATGCTGCAAGCCGATACGCCGAAACTCAAGGACCCGAACACCACCGGCGTTGCCCATCGCGCCAGCAACTCGCGGAACGAATACTACGGGCGGCGGCTGCGCGCCACCGAGCATCTGCTGCATCGGGAACTATTCGCCGCACTTGCCCAGGCGGCGGCGCCCCCAGACGGCGTCGACCCTGGCACGCTCGCGCACACCGTTGACGCCTACGTGGAGCGGATAGGGCGTCCGCTCGACGTTGAAGAGACGGTTCGCTCTGCGATCCACGCTGGCATCCTGCAAGCCGTATCGCCGTCGCAGCCGGACCGACTCGTCTGCCCGATCCCCTCCCTGCAGCGATGGCTCGAAGGCCGAGAGCACATCGTCCCACCACCCTGACTGCTCGGCCCGACGGCGACCCGTAGGGCGGAGCTTGTCCCCCGCGTTGCCCGCCATGTCACCAGCACCGCTACGGACGGCCAAGAAGGGTGAGATCGCCTACAGTAGACCAGCCCGGAGCCATGGAAACCCGAAGATTGGGGGAGCGAAGCGAAGATGGAGATCGTCGAAGCAGAGTTTCGTGTACAGTCAGGGGTCTCAATAGTCCTTGAAGGAGAGGACAATGCCGAGACAAAGGACCCGAGTTGACCAACGGAGATCGCGGACGACGACCGGCAGGCGCCCTGCGGAGGAAATCAAAAGGCTGTTGGCGAAACTGCCCAAGCCCATCGCAGACAAATTGGGCATTGCACTTGGCCGGCACTTCGATGATGTTGCGCTTTGCGACAAGCGTGGCCGGAAAACATCGGAGTTGCGAAAGGTGCCCACCACACTGCAGCACGTAGACGGAATGCTCCGGTGGGTCGATGATGAGCGATACGACCTGAACTACCGGCGGAGAATCCGCAAGTTTCTCAAACACATAGCCCACGGCCAGCCGTGGCAGGTGACCGTAGATGAGTGTCGGATGGCGCGTGGGCTCGCGAATCGAGGAGGCCAGATGTGGAACGACAAGAGGACGTTCGGGCCGAGCGTCGCCATAGACACTGGGACGGACTACACTACCGTCTCGCTAAACTCCGTCGAAAAGCAAAGATCTGCTGGCGGGCGGGCTGAGAATTCCCTGCAGAGCAATGCCTTTGGCCACCACGATGCGTTACGTAACGGGAAGGCTGAGTATTACGAGATTCGGAAGTCAGGGGCCGGCCAAGCTTGGATGAGCGTAGATTGCAGGACGCGCAAGGTGATCGAGATATGTGGCCCAAGAAACGACGAGGCGGACCTTCCGGACGAGGTGCTTTGGCAACTTTGTCGGAAGCTACGAGTCAGCGGCGACGATACGGAGCTTTTTTTTCAGCGTGGTGTGCTCAGCATGTTCATCGACGGTGTAGCGGATCGAAACAAGCCGAAGTGTGTCGTCTCTCGGTACCAACTGTGGTCGCGACCCAGGGAGGTCATCCTGCAGGACTCAAGGGAAGGGGGATGGTCGCGCTTCGTTCGGGACGGGTGGGGATGGGACGCGACGGCGGGGTCGGAACTAGGCGCGGACGCGCTCAAGGTACTGCGCGACCTGAGCCTACAGGTCAGGCTGCTCGTTCGGGTGGCGGAAGCGCGGAAGACCGGAAGGAAGAAGGCAGGGCGTCGGCGACGGTGAGCCAGTTTGCTGCCCGTTCGCTGTGACCGGCAAACTGAGCTGGTGAGCTAGCGCCGCCTTCGCGGGTGGTATGCTGGTGGCCTTGGTGCCATCAAGCTGGAGGTTGTGAATGAGGATCGCAGACGTAATCGAGAAGCTCACGGACGGGCAGAAGCGCCGGCTCGCGAATGTGCGAGGTAAGTCCGTTGAACGCTTGGCCAACTCCTATCGGGGGGACTGGCTCAAGCTGATCGCGGATATGAAGCAGGACGAGCTGCTGCGGGCGCTCAGGGCGTTGCCCGAGCGGGAGCTTCGCGTGGTTGCGTTGCGAGCGTTTGACGGGTACGCGAGTGGGTTGGGGCCGGGGAAGGCACGCGAAGCAAAGGGTATCGTCCGGGCGCTGTACGGTATGCCGTTGGCCCTCCAAGAGCGTACCTGGAAAGACCATGTTGCCAAGCGGCTACGCGACGAAGGCCTCGAGAGTGACAAGGTTCCCGCTGGACTCCGGGACAAGGTAAGGCTGCGCCGCATCTTCCCCGAAGTGCCATAGCGAGGGGATCTCTCGTCCTCGAGTACCTGTGGGTCCCGGTGAGCTTGCGTCACGAGCGCTTGGCCAAGCCCCGAGCGCTGGCAGCTCCGACGACCGCCTCCGCCGCGAACCCCAGAATCAGGATGAGGCCCGCGCTCACGTGGTCCAGCCACCCCGCCAGATACGCCGCTTGCGCCAATGCCGCCATCGCCCCCACGCGCAGGATCCCGCCAACCGCCATGCCGCCCGTGCGGCGGTTAACCATCAAAAGGCCGTGGTAGTAATTCCGCAGGATGATGACGAGCGGCATCAGGCACATGACGAGGATCACGTCCACGGCGCGCTCCAGCACATCGTCCGGAACGCCCACCAGATCTCCGAGCAGCCAGTCGGCCGTGGGCGTCAGCGCCACCAGCAGCATCAGTGCGGTGATGCCGGCGCAGATCAGGCCCATGAAGCGGCGCTTGGCGCTCAAGTCGTCCAGGCCGAAGGTCACGAAGAAGTGGCGGAACTGGTTGGCGGCTTGCTGGAACATGCTGCTGAAGTCGAAGGCGACGCGCAGGGCGGCGATGCTGGCGATGCCGTCCGGCATCCGGCCCACGAAGGCGTAGAGCACGGGGCGGCTGATGGCGAAGGCGACGCCGGTGGCGGTCATCGGCAGGAAGAAGCGCAGCAGTTCTTGCGTGGTGAGGTCTTCGTGCTCCGCCGCCACCGGGCCGCGATAACGGTAGCGCACCACCAGCGCCGAGAGCGCCCAATGCAGCACGCCGGCCACGGTCTGGGCGCCCACGAGCGTGGCCACCGGCGCTAGGCCCAAGGCGAGTCCGGTCACCAGCGCCGCCACGGAGACGGCGAGGAAGACACCGTTCAGCGTCGTCACCCAGCCGGTTAGTTGCGCTTGCACCAGCAAGCCCGAATAGAACAGACGCTGACCGGAGACGAAAAGCAGCGGCAGCATGAAGAGCAGGTACTCCAGCACCCGCTCGGTGAGCGCTGGGCCGATGCCGTAGACGGTGGCCACTGCCGCGGCGCCGAGGTCGCTCAAGGCGATCAGCGCCACGGGCGCGGTCAGCAGCAGGCTCCAGAGATTCACGAAGCGGTGGCTGAGGCGCCGGCCGTGCGGGCTGCGGGCGAATACGTTCGATAGCTGCGGGGCGAAGTTGAGCCCCGCATTGAAGAAGCCGAACGTGCTCGATGCCAAGGCGAACACGGCGAGTTCGCGCACGGCGTCCGGGTAGCGGGCCAGGGCGCCGTTCTGAAACTGCATCGCCAGCACCATGGCGACGCCGGTCAGCGCGAGCGGCCAGTAGAAGCGCCAGTACCTGCCCAATCCGGCCCGCCTGCGTTGCGCCCTCTCAAGGGGCTTCAAGCGACGCGACCATAGCAGACGCGCGGTGTAACACGATGTTCACACGCGGTAACCGCAGCGTCACACGCCGCCGATAGGGTGCGCATCCGGCAGAAGCCGCCGTAAGCCGGCCGGTGGCTGCTAGGGCTCAGGACATCCACTTCGGGGGGATTCACGAACTTGCAGAACCTGCCTAGGCTCGTGGCGCTCGCCGGCATCGCGCTTTTCCTTGCCGCGTGCGGCGGCTCGTCCGAAAACGCATCGCCCGGCGCGGTGGTCGAAGCCCCGATCCACATGGGCGGTGGTGATGACGACGATGACGACGGCAGCGGAGACGACGGGGGCGATGGCGGAGGCAGCGGCGAGGGCAGTACCGTGGCGAGCGTCATTCCGACCGCCTTGGCCAGCGTCATCGCCGACTCCGGTGAGACGGCCGGCGCTGCGTTCGGCAGCAAGCGCATCTACACCATCGATGCGGCGAGCAGCGAAGGCATCGATCCCGCCGGCCTCGTCCTCGGCAACGATTACATCTTCGAGATCGCCGGTGGCGCGGTGCGCATCGTGCCGCCGGACGGCGCGACGCCGAGTTCCGCAGGCGCGTTGCCCGATTGCCAACTGCAAATCTCCCCCGGCGCGGTGATTGTCGGCAGGAGTTCCGAGGACTTCCTCGTGATCGAGCGCGGCTGCGCCCTGCTGGCGGACGGCACAGCGGAGCAGCCCATCGTCTTCACCGCCAAGGCCGAAGTGCTCGGCAACGCGGAAGACAATGATCGCGGCCTCTGGGGCGGTCTCGTCATCAACGGCTACGCGCCAATCAACGACTGCCCCGAAGGCGCAACCGGCGGCAGCGCCGACTGCACCAAGGAGGGCGAGGCAAGTACCGGCCTCTTCGGCGGCGACAACGCCAACGACAACTCCGGCACCCTGCGCTACGTGAGCGTCCGCTTCGCTGGCGCCAACGTGGACCCGGAGAATCAGCTCAACGGCATCGCCTTCCAAGGTGTCGGCGACTCTACCAAGGTGGAATACGTCCAAGTCCACAACAACCTCGACGACGGCGTGGAGTTCTTCGGCGGCACGGTGGATGCCAAGTACATGGTGCTCACCGGCAACGCCGACGACTCGCTGGACTGGACGGATGGCTGGGTAGGCCGCGTCCAATACCTTTACATCGAACAGACGGATTCCGGTGACAACGCCATCGAGGCGGACAACCGCGAGGGCGACGAAGGCGCAACGCCGCGCTCCAATCCCACCATCGCCAACATGACAGTACTCGGCAAGTCCGATGAGCGGGCGCTGCGCATCCGTCGCGGCACCGGCCTCGCGCTGCGCAACAGCTTCGTGGACGGTTCCGAGCGTTGCCTGCGCATCGACGGCGCCAGCCGCGACCTGCTCGGCACGGACCTCACCATCGAAGGCGTCAGCTTCGCCTGCGCCCGAACCCATGATCGCGATAGCGACGGCGCGGTCGCCACCTATCTGGGTGGCGCATTGAACGTCTCCGAAAACGGCGACAGCGTGGACCCGGTAAGCATCGGCGATACCTACTTCGACAGCACGGATTTCATCGGCGCATTCGGTACGGAGAACTGGGCCGCAGGCTGGACCTATCCCGGCTCCGTCTCCAGCCCTGCGCAGCCCGACCTCCGCTGCCCGGGCGGCACTTCGGTGTCCAGCCGCACCATCGGCGGCAACCGCGTATGCCAGCTTAGCGGCACCATCACCCAAGACGTGCTGCTCACCAGCAACAACTACTACGAACTGGTCGGCAAGGTGGTGATCGGCGGCGACAATGCGAGTTCCGCCACCCTCACCGCGCAAGCGGGCACGACCATCTACGGCGGCGCGGACATGGACTTCCTCGTGATCTCGCGCGGGTCGATGATCGTCGCCAATGGCACCCGCACGGCGCCGGTCGTTCTCACCAGTCAGTCGGACCTAGAAGGCACCGTGCAGGCGGGTGATCGCGGCCTGTGGGGCGGCCTCGTCATCAATGGCAACGCGCCCATCAACGACTGCCCTGAAGGCGCAACCGACGGCACCGCGGACTGCACCAAGGAAGGCGAAGCGAACTCCGGTCTGTTCGGCGGCGCCGATGCAGAGGATTCCAGCGGCAAGCTGAACTACGTCGTGGTCAAGTACGCCGGCGCCAATGCGGACCCGGAATACCAGCGCAGCGGCATCGCCTTCCAGGGCGTTGGTTCCGGCACCGAGTTGGATTACATCCAAGTCCACAACAATCAGGGCGATGGGGTCGAGTTCCTCGGCGGCACGGTGAGCGCCAAGCACGTCGTGCTCAGCGGCAATGCCGACGATTCGCTGGACTGGACGGACGGCTGGGTCGGCAGCATCCAATACCTCGTCATCGACCAGGCGGGCGACAGCGGCGACAACGGCATCGAAGCCGACAACCGGGAAGGCGACCAGACCGCCGAACCGCGATCCCTGCCGCGCATCGCCAATATGACGATCAGCGGCAAAGCGCTGCTCGGTTCCGGCAACGTCTCCACCACCGGCCAAGTCGTGCCGGCCGCGGACCTCGCCGGCGATGCGTTCTTCGACGCCACCACCTTCATCGGCGCGATGGAGAATGCCGATGAGGATTGGACCAGCGGCTGGACGGTGGGGATGCCGAACTTTGATGGGGACTTCGCCTGCCCTGCCGGCACCACGCAGTTCGACTCCATCGGCAATCGCCGCACTTGTCAGCTTTCCGGCACGATCACCAGCGACATTTTCCTTACCCGCAGCTACTACTACGTCCTGGACGGCAAGGTGACCGTGGGCGGTGACAACGCTGAGTCGGGCACGCTCAACATCGAGTCCGGCACCACGATCATCGGCGATGACCCGGAAGACTACCTGGTGATCTCGCGCGGCTCCGAGATCCGCGCCAACGGCACCAAGAACGCGCCGATCACGCTCACCGCGGTCGACGATGTCACCGGCGCCATCAGCGACCCGGCGAATACCCGGGGACTGTGGGGCGGGCTCGTCATCAACGGCAACGCGCCGATCAACGACTGCCCGGAAGGCGTAAGCGCCGGCACCGCCGACTGCACCAAGGAAGGCGAGGCGAACTCGGGCCGTTTCGGCGGCGCGGACCCGAACGACTCCAGCGGCGCGCTGCGCTACGTCGTCGTCAAGTTCGCCGGCGCCAACGTGGACCCGGAGAACCAGTTGAACGGCATCGCCTTCCAAGGCGTCGGCGCCGGCACCACGGTCGACTACATCGAGGTCTACAACAACCTCGACGATGGTGTTGAGTTCTTCGGCGGCACGGTGAGCGCGAGCCACGTCGTGTTGATCGGCAATGCCGACGACAGCTTGGATTGGACCGACGGCTGGCAAGGCAGCATCCAGTTCCTGCACATCGAGCAGACCCAGCAGACCGGCGACAACATGATCGAAGCCGACAACCGCGAAGGCGACGAGCAGGCGACGCCCATCGCCGAGCCGTCCATTGCCAACGTGACGATGCTCGGCAAATCGGATGAGCGCGCCATCCGCCTGCGTCGCGGTACGGGCCTGCATCTCTACAACGCAATCGTGAGCGGCGCGGAGAAGTGCCTGCGGGTGGAGGGCGAATCGCTCAACTTGCTGAACGCGCGGAGCTCCTTCCAAGGCATCGGCCTCGACTGCCGGGCGGTGGCCGAGGGCGACGACGTGGTGGCCGTGCAGGCGTTCCTCGATAGCTCGGTCAACATCACCCAGGACGGCACGCGGCCGAATCCGGTGACGCTGCCCGCTTTGTTCAACGCGGCGGGCGATACGGTGGTCGGTTCCGATGTGGCCAATTGGGGCGCGGGCTGGACGGTGGGCGTCCAAGGCGCAGCGAACTAGGATCGCTTCGGCGACAGACAGGGTACAGCCATGAGACGGAACGACATTGCCCTGCTTTCGGTAGCGGCCTTCGGCATTGGCGTCGCCAACCCCGCCCTTGCCGAGGAACGGGACCCGCAGTCCCAGGCCGCTGGGGAAGTCGAGGAGATGGTCGTGCTCGGCCAATTCGTACCGGGCGACAAGCGCATCACCTCGGAAGTGGCCAACATGCTGGACTACGAGGAGCTCGCGCTGATGACTGACACCAGCGTCGGCGGCGCGTTGTCCCGGGTGACGGGCCTCAGCCTCGTCGGCGGCAAGTACGTCTACGTGCGCGGTCTCGGCGAGCGCTATTCGTCGACGCTGCTCGACGGCAGCCGCATTTCCTCCCCAGTGCCGTTCCAGAAAACGGTGCCGCTCGACATCGTGCCGACCAGCATCGTCCGCAACCTCTTGGTGCAGAAGACCTACTCGCCGGACCTGCCGGGCGATTTCAGCGGCGGCACGGTGATGATCCGCACCCGGGCGACGCCGGATCGGAACTACGCGACGGCGAAGGTCACGGTTGCAGGCAACTCCGAAGCCACTGGCGGCGAGGGCCTCACCTACCGCGGCGGCCTGCAGGACAACTGGGGCTTCGACTACGGCACGCGCGCCATTCCTAGAAACATCGTCGGCATGTCCAGCGAAGAGTTCGAGGCGACGCCGTGGCCGCAGAGCGCCGCCCTCGGCGCAAGCTTCTACAACTACTGGGAGGTGTTCGAGAAGCAGAAGCTCAAACCCATCTTCTCCGGCAATGCCGAAGGGGGCGCCCGCTACAACTTCGGCAACGGCGTTTCGGTGGGCGCGCTGGCCGCCGGCAAGTACGGCAACGCCTGGAACAACCGCGCCAAGGATTTCCGCCGCTACGAGTTCACCGGCGTAGATGGCGGCAGCACGCAGACGGTGGACTACAGCCAATTCACCACCCGCCAGACCGTCGACTGGAGCGGTTTCATCAACACCGGCATGGAGTTCGGCGACGGCCACTCGCTGGCGCTCGCGCACGTCACCCTGACGCAAACGGACGACGAGACGCAGCGGTACCGTGGCCTGTCGAGCGAAGACGATGTCTCCGACGGCACGCAGGTGGCGAGCTATCGGTTCCAATGGACGGAGAACGTCATTCGCTCGACGCAGCTCAAGGGCGAGCACTACTTCGACTTCGGCGAAGTGGACGAAATCAGTCTCAACTGGCGCTTGGCCAGCGGCGAGGCGACCCGCGACGCGCCGGACACGCGCACCTACACCTACGCTGTCAACTCCCAAGGCCTCGAAGAAGCGGTGACGCCTAGCCGCCAGGCCGCCGGCGACTTGCGCGAGGTCTTCCAAGCGCCGGACCGGGTCTACTCGAGCTTGGCGGACAGCATCACGGAGTTCGGCGCGAACGCCGAGATTCCGCTTTACCTGAACGATATCGACATCACCGTCAAGCTTGGTGGCGGCGTCTACGAGCGCGTGCGCGACAGCGCCGACCGGCTCTTCCGCTTCGACATCACCTCGGCGGCGCCGTCGCACATCGCCCTGATGACGCCACGCCAGCTCTTCACGATCGAGAACTGGGGCAAGGGCTATCTGGACGTGCGCGATTTCTCCGCCGGCGCGGCCAACGCCAGCGGGATATTCCCCTTCGCGGACTCGGGCGAGGAAACCACGTCCTACTACGTGGGCGTAGACGCGCAGCTCACGCCTCGCATTCGCGCCGCCGCCGGCGTGCGCCGGGAGTCCACGCGCCTGTTCGCAGACGCCTACGGCGGCAACACGGAGGCCGGCACGAGCAACGCCGTGCGCCAGGAATACTCGGACACGCTCCCGGCCGCTTCGCTCACGTTCGAGCTCATGAACGACATGCAGCTTCGCCTCGCCTACTCCAACACGCTGAACCGGCCGAGCCTGCTTGAGATCACTGGTACGACGCTGCGCAACCCGGAGGACTCCAACCTCTATAGGGGCAACGTCTTCCTGGAGACGGCCACGGTGCATAGCCTCGACGCCCGCTGGGAGTGGTACTTCGGTGCAAACGACAGCATCTCCGTGGGCGCTTTCAGAAAGGACTTCGAGAACCCCATCGAGATCGGCAAGGTGCAGGCGCAGAACGACATCTACACCTGGTTCAACGGCGAGGAAGCGGAACTCAAGGGCCTCGAAGTGGAGTTCCGCAAGGACCTCTTCCTCGGCGAGTGGTTCGGCTGGGGTTCGGCGTGGGATTTCTTCAACTTGAACGCCAACGTCTCGCTCATCGATTCGCAGGTGACCCTGTTCGGCGAGGGCGAGAGGGCGTCCGACGTGCCGGTAACGGGCTCGCGGCAGGTCGCCAGGCTCTACCAGAACGAACGCCCGCTTTCCGGCCAGTCCGACGTGCTCGGCAATCTGATCCTCGGCTATGTCGACCTAGGGCGCGGCTGGGAGGGCTCGCTGGCCTACAACCACACCGGTGAACGCATCGTTCTGGTAGGCGCCGAGAACGCCCCGAACATCGTCGAGGCCGCCCGCGGCCAGCTCGACTTCCTGGCCCGCTACGTATTCGTCGCCTTCGGCCATGACGTGGAGGCGGATTTCAAGGCCAAGAATCTGCTCGACGACGACGTCGAGTGGACCCAGGGCGGCTTGCTCTACGAGCGCTACAACCTGGGGATCAGCTACAGCTTCGGGGTGAAAGTCAGCACGCCTTGAGCGGCCGGCCGCACGACCGCGATGGCGCTGCCAGCACGCTTAGCCGGTGCCCTGCCGGACAGCCGCCAACACGCCTTGCAGGCAGGATGGCATGCCCCCGAGTGCTCGGGCGGCGTGGCTAGTAGCGGCACAGTTCCAATCAGTATGGCGCCGAGCCTGAGCTATGCTCTCCGGCGGATACGGAGCCGAACCGATGCGCGCCGCCCTCGTTGCCAACTGCTTGGCCGTCTTCGCTGCCGAGGTGCGCACTGCGCGTCGGCTGCCGCGCACTTGGCTCTTCGGCGCGCTGGCCGCGCTGTTCGGCTTCGTCGCCTACCACGGGGCGTTGGCGCAGTTCCATGCGTTCTCCGGGACGCCTGCGCCGCGCTTCGCGGTGCCGGGAATCGGATTGCTCGTGCTCGTGGTGCTGTTGGCCGGTTTGGTCTTCCAGGCGTTCGACAGCCGGGCGCGCGACGAACGCGATCGGATCGTCGGAACGCTCGATGCGATGCCCATCTCCAACGCCGAACTCATCGGCGGCCGGCTGCTGGCGATGGCGGCCGTGGTGTGGCTGGCACTCTTGGCGGCGGTGGTGGTGCTGCAAGGCGTTGGCCATCTGGGCGCTGGCGTCGATCTGCCGTTCTTCCTGTTCTTCGGCGAACCGGCGGGGCTGCTCCCCCTTGCCACCCTCCTGTTGTTCGATGCGCCGGCGCTGCTGCTGTTCTGGGGCGGTCTCGTGATGCTGCTCGCGGCGCTGCTGCGCTACGGGCTGCCGGTGCTCGCGGTCGGCCTCGCGCTGGTCGGTTTGTGGGTGTGGGTGGTCTTCGATACGCCTTTGTACCTCTTGCCGGCGGTCTCCGGCATCGCCCATCTAGGCCTGCCCGGTTCTGACATCCTGCCGCGCCTGCCCACGAGTGCGGACTTCGCCCAGCGCCTTGCACTGCTGGTTTTCGCCGGCGGTTTCGTCTGGCTGACGGCGGCGTGTTCGCCACGGCCGGACACCATGCAGCGCAGCCGCCGCGCCATGGGTGGCGGGGTGCTCGCAGTGCTCGGCGCGGCAGGCATGGGCCTGGTCTGTTGGCAAGCGACGGCCGAACGCGCGGAGCGGCTGCGTTGGGCCGAGGCGCATGAAGCCGAGCGGGATGCGCCGCGCGCCGACATGCGGCGCGTGGTCGGCGAGGTGGTCATCGATCCTGGCCGCGAGCTCGCCATCGACGTGGATCTTGAGGTGCAAGCGCAGGAGACGCTTGCCGAGCACGCTTCGACTGCCGAGCCCGTCACCCGTGCGGCGTCTCCACCGCAGGCACGTTTGAGCGCGGAGAAGACGACCTGCACATGGAATGGGACGGGCTCTTGGATGAGGTCGAGAATCTGACTGATTGCCGCGTCGTCGAGCGTGAAGCTATTGCTTTCGCCAACACTGCGCAGGAAGTCCGCTGCCGTACACCGGCTCCAGGAGTCGAGCTGGAAGCGGGCGAAGTCGTTGATGCTCGGCAGCGCCTTTCCCTTGCGGGCTACGGCGTCGAAGCCGATTGAACCGCCGGTGAGCGTCTGCACTTTCTCCCGCAGTTCGAATGCCTGCCGCCACTGCCTTAGCGTGTAGAGCAGCAGCTCCGCGTCTTGGCGCCCGGCCTCGGTCTGGATGTAGCGGGCGACGAGGATCGGCAGTTCGTCCATGACGATGAGGAGCCGCCTATCCGCTGGTAGCCGCTCGAAGCGAGCTTGCAGGCGCTGGGCGACGCCACGCCAATCCTCGTCCATGCTCGGGGCGAGATCTACGCTCAACGGTCCGCCGCGAATCGAACGCAGGCGGCCCAGTCCAGACTTGATGATGCGCGGTACCTGCATGGCCTCGATCCAGGTGCGGTACCGGGGGTTGCGTCCCAGGCCCGCCAAGATATGCGCGAAGAGATCCGCCGGCCCGTTGCAGGCCTCCGCATCGACATGGACGACATCCCAGTTCGGGCGCGGCGCGCGGCCGAGCTCAAGCATCAGGCTGGTCTTGCCCACGCGCCGAGGCGCGACCACCAAGACATGCTCGCCGATGTCGAGGAGATCCCACAGCCGGTTGAGCTCGCGTTCGCGACCGAAGAGGTCGTCGCCTACGACTGGTTGACCGGTGACGTTCCGCATTTCCTCGCCTCCTCGCGTCCCGTGCCGCCCTACGCCGGACGGCGGGTTCCGTGGGCAAGACTCTATTCCGCAAAGAATGGATTGGCAAGACAATTTTTGGCAATGTCGTTGGCTTTCGCGAAGCTGCGACGGGTTGCTTAAGTCATTGATTACATTTGGTCCTTGACTTCCGACCGGCGTCGTCGTCGGCTCAGCATGATCGACGGACTGCGGCTGCTAAGGGCCGGCGCTGCGTCTTCTGCGGCGTGCGGCGTCCTGGCGCTGGAACTCGGCGACAATGGCCGGGTGCTTCGACTCCTGCGCCGGGACCGTCACCATCTCCCCGTCGCCCGTGGATTCCACCGACGCGCGATGCTTGGCGATGAACTGCTTCTCCTCTTCCGAGAGCGGGGCGGCCTGGTCGTTCCACAGGTGCTCGCCCAGGCGGGCGCCGATGCGTTCGGCATCGGTCTTCTTGGCGAACTCCGCGACAGCGAGGTCCATGGATCCTTGCGGGCCTGGGCTGGCGAGGGAGAGCTTCACGCGATGGACGCGCCTGGAATCCGTGCTCGTGTTGACGGCGACGACTTGGGCCGGGTTCACAACGACCATGTTGTTGCCCGGGTCCTGGAAGGCGAAAGGTCGCATGGCGGCATCCTCCTAACGCCGCAGCTATGCTGACGAAGACTACGAACGCGGCTCGGAACCGTCAAGCCGCAGCCATCTCGCGCGAAGGCTGCTATGTTGCGCTGCGAAACCGATGCGGAGGAGTCCATGCGCGCTGTTTTCTGCGAAACCCTGGACGGGCCGGACGCCCTCGTGGTGCGCGAGGTGGACGAACCGGGCGATCCCGGCGCTGGCGAAATCAAGGTGGCGGTGCAGGCCCGCGGCCTCTCCTTCACCGACGTGCTGATGTCGCGAGGCGAATACCAGATGAAGCCGAACCTGCCGTTCGTGATCGGCGGCGAAGGCGCGGGAATCGTCAGCGCAGTCGGCAAAGATGTGGCCGACATCGCAGTTGGCGACCGCGTGCTCGTTCCCGCAGGCTGCATCGAGCAAGTGGTCATTCCCGCCGCCCGCGCCACGCCCGTTCCGAACGGTGTTGCGTTGGATGCGGCGGCCTCGTTCCGCAGCAACTACGCCACCGCGCTGTATGCGATGCAGCGCGGACGCTTGCAGGGCGGCGAGATGCTCCTGGTGCATGGCGCGGCGGGCGGCGTCGGCCTCGCCACGGTGGATATCGGCAAGCTGATGGGCGCAACCGTCATCGCCACGGCCGGTTCGGACGAGAAACTCGAAGTGGTGGGGCGGATGGGCGCCGACCACCTCATCAACTACCGCGGCGGCTTCCGACAGGCGGTGAAGGAACTCACCGGCGGCAAGGGCGCGGATGTGATCTTCGATCCGGTGGGCGGCGACGTATTCGACGAATCCATGCGCTGCGTCGCGCCGTTCGGACGCATCCTGATCGTCGGCTTCACCGGCGGTCGGGCGGCGCTCGCCAAGACCAACCACTTGCTCATCAAGGACGCCGAAGCGATCGGCTTCACCATCGGCGGCCTCGCTCGGCACGATCCGGCGTGGGCGGCGCGCAACCAGCGCATCCTGCTCGGCTACCTGGGTTCGGGACGAATCAGCCCCTACGTCTCGCACCGCCTGCCGCTCGAACGCACCGCGGAAGGGCTGCGGCTCATCACCGAACGGCAGGTGGTCGGCAAGGTGGTGATTGAAAGCTGATGCGCAGTTGTCAACGCGCGAAGCGATGCGTCTCCGGCGCGAACCGGGCGAATAGCAGCGCCATCGCGATGAGCACGCCGGCGGAGATCCACAGCGGCGCGTCGAGTCCCTGCCAATCGGCCAGCAAGCCGAGCAGGATTGGCCCGACCACGTAGCCCACGTCGCTCAACATGCGGTAGCAGCTCATCGCCGCGGCGTTCATGCCTTTCGGCGCAGAGTCCGCGGCGTAGGCGGCGGGCGCGGCGGCGGCTGCGGCGGTCGCGCCGCCCCAGATCGCCGAGCCGATCAGGAACCAGGCGTAGTCCGGCGCGAAGCTGAAGGCGAGCATCGAAATGCCAGTCAGTATCGTCATCGGCACGATCACGGATTTGCGCCCGTAGCGATCCACCAGCGCGCCCGCTGGATAGGTGACGGCTAGGCCGATGACGCTGCCGAGCGCGAACGAGAACCCGACCTCGCCGGCGCTGAGCCCCAGGCGCCCGGCGGCAAGTATGGGCACGACGCTGAAGAGTGCTCCAGTGCGCGCGGTGGTATTGATGAGACCGATCAGACACACGAGCATGAAACCGAGGTTGTCCACCAGCGCCTTCAGTTGATCGCGAATGCTCGGTCGTCTGGCGTGCTCCTCGCCGCTTGGCGGGTCGAGGCCGCGGGTTTCCGGCACGCCGAACCAGGCCACTGCGGCGACCACGGCGCTGGCGATGCCGTAGACGAGGAAAGGCACGTCCAAGCCGAACGTCTGCGCCAGAAAGCCGCCCGGAAACGGGCCGATGCCGACCGCGAACAGGAACGTGCCCTGATAGATCGCCATCGTCCGCCCGCGCGTCGCCGCGCTGGTGATGTCGGCAAGGACGATCATGCCGGCGGTGAGCACGATCCCCGCGCCGGCGCCGGCGATGAAGCGGGCGACTACCAATTCCTCATAGGTTCCGGCCCACGCGCACCAGAGATTCCCCAGCGCCGAAACCGCGCCGCCGATCGCCAGCGCACTGCGTCTGCCCAGGCGGTTCGCGACTGCGCCGGTCGGAATGCTGATCAACACTCGCGACAGCCCGTAGACGGCGATGGTCGCGCCGATGGCGGCCTGCGAGACGCCGAACGATTGCGCATACAGCGGCAGCACGGGGATCACCGCGCCAAAGCCGAGCTGGTTCACTGCGATCAATACGCACATCCACCCCAGCACGCGCCGCTCGCTCGGCGCCGCGCGCCCGGGTGCCGGCTCCGTCGAGCGGCAGGAAGGTGACCGCCTGCGGCGCGAACTCATCGGGTCGATGGTGCCGGGACCGGACCCCGAATGGCGGCCGGGGGATCGGTGCTAGTGGAGGGCGCGTTGATGGGGCGATTCCATGGGGAGCACGCGGACGTCGCTGGCGGTTGCGGCCCGGATCATAGCGCGCCGAACTACGGAGGCTTGGACTTCGGCGATCGCTCTTGAGAATCGAGATTGTCGCCGAGAGGCGCACACGCACCCCACACACCTCTCACACCAAAGCCTGCCTTGTGCGGGAACGGATTTGCCCTTACGATCAGTGCGATTCGCTTGACGCTTGTCAACCGCACGACCGTCCGTACGCGGGCGGCACGCGCGTCGCGCATTCGGACGGAATGACGGCGCCGCACGGGGAATCCCGGGGAGACGCCGACGGCGCGCATTTCGCATTGCTAGGTCCAAGCCATAGGAGAACGCGCGTGGCAGCACCATTCCTCGAATCCCCCGCACCCCCGGCACCCGACGAGAACAACGCTTGGCGGTTGCAGACGCCGGGCACGGACGGCTGGACGCGCACGGCCCGGGCCGACGATCCCGACAAGTACTTCATGGTGTCCACCGACGGCCATGTCCAAGAACCCGCCGACCTCTGGCAGACGCGCATGGACGAGCGCTATCGGCAGCGGCTGCCGGGCGTGGCGGTGGACAAGGAAGGGCGCAAGTTCCAGAGGACCGAGGGCTTCCGCCCGGTGCGCATCCGCAACATCAAGTTCGAAGGCGAAGACAGCCTGCGCAACGGCGCGGGGGTGACGCCCGAACAGCGGCTCGAAGATCTGGCCCGCGACGGCGTGGATGCCGAGGTGCTGTTCCCCAACAAGGGCCTGACCATCTGGGCCACCCCCGATGCCGAGTTCAGCCAAGCCATGTGCCGCGTCTGGAACGACTGGGCCTGGGAGGTTTTCGGCGGCTACAACGATCGCCTCGCGCCGATGGGCTGCGTCGCCGCGGCGGACATCGACGGCGCCATCGCCGAGATCCAGCGCGTGGCCGAACTCGGGTTCCGTGGCCTCGCGCTGCCCTGCAAGCCGGTGTGGGGCGCACCGGACCACGAGCACCTCAACTACAACCTACCGGAGTTCGATCCGCTCTGGGCGTGCATCGAAGAAGTGGACTTGCCGATCACCTTCCACGTCTCCACCGGACGCGACCCGCGCACTTCCCGAGGCAACGGCGGCGCGGTGGTGAACTACGCGGTGCATTCGCTGGCGCCGACGATGGAACCCATCGCCAATCTGTGCGCCTCCGGCGTCTTGGAGCGCTTCCCCGACTTGCGCTTCGGCAGCGTCGAAGCGGGCATCGGCTGGGTGCCGTGGGCGATCTGGGCACTCGACGAGGCGTACCGCAAGCACCACATGTTCGTGCGCCCGAAGCTCATGCAGATGCCGAGCGAGTATTTCAAGCGCAGCGGCTTCGCCACCTTCCAGGAGGACAAGCCGGGGCTGGATCTGGCCCGCGAACACGGCCTGATCGACAACTTCATGTGGGCCAACGACTACCCGCACCACGAAGGCACGTGGCCGCACTCCGCCGAGGCCATCGAGCGCACCATGGGCCAGCTCAGCGACGGCGAACGCGCCAAGGTGCTGGGCCTCAACGCGGCGCGGGTGTTCAAGTTCCCGATCCCGGAGCGGTACCACGAGCAGGCGGACGTACGGGCCCATCTCGGCCTCGACGCGGCCGCTGCATAGCGCCCTTCATGAAAGGAGAACGCACCATGAGCATTGACCGAATCCTCAAACTTGCAGCGGCCGCCGCGTTGGCGGCGGCCCTAGGCGGCTGCGTGCTGGCCATCAGCAGCGACTCGAACTGGGAGCACGGTCGCCAGGCGATGGAGGCGCTCGATACCGTGAAGAGCGGCGTCACCAGCCGCGGTTGGATCTTCGAACACCTGGGCCGGCCCGACAGCACCTACGTCAACGAGGCTGGCAACGAAGTGCTGCGCTACATCGCGCGGCATGAAGAGGAAATGGAGATCGCGCTCCTGTTCCTGTTCGCCTTCGATGTCTCGGACGACGAGGTCTACACGATCCACGTCGAGATCGAGGACGACATCGTCAAGGGCTACTGGATCGAGAGCATGTAGCCGGCGGCTATTGCATGCCGCCCGCTGGCAAGCGCCAGGGCGCTTTCAGGTAGTGTTCGACGCCCTCGCGATCCGCGATTTCCGCCTGCTGTGGATCGCCAACCTCATCGCCTCGTTCGCCATGCAGATGCAGATGGTGGCGCGCGGCTGGCTGATCTACGACATCACCAGTTCGCCCATGGCGCTCGCCTGGGTGATCCTCTCCTTCATGCTGCCGTCGTTCGTGTTCTCCCTTTGGGGCGGCGTGGTAGCGGATCGGATGCGCAAGAAGCCCATCATGATCGGCGCGCAGCTGCTGAATACGGCGGCTACCGTGCTGCTCGCCACCATCGTCTACAACGACGCCGTCACCTTCTGGCATTTCATCTATTTCGGCCTCTTCAACGGCACCGTGCTGTCGTTCTCCATGCCGGCGCGCTCGGCGGTGATTCCGGAGATCGTGCCGAAGCATGTGGTGGTGAACGCCATGGCGCTGCAGAGTTCCACGTACTCGCTCTCGCGGGTGGCGGGGCCGACGCTGGCGGGGATCCTCATCGCCTGGTTCGCGGACGGCGACTCTCTACCAGCCGCAGGCGCCACCTCGGCTACCGGGGTCGGCATCGTCTTCTACGTGATCGCGGCGATGTACTTGGTGTCCGTGGTCGCGACCGCCATGCTGCACTACGTCGGCGACCCGACTGCGCGGCCCGGTGCACGGGTGGTGGACGACATCGCCGAGGGCTTCCGCTACATGGGTCAGGAGCGGATCATCCTGGGCCTGCTCATCATGGGCATCGTGCCGTTCATGTTCGGCTTCGCGCCGTCGTTCCTGGCGCCGGCGTTCAACAAGGAAGTCATCGACGGCGGCCCGGATACCCTCGGCTACCTGATGACGGCGATGGGCGTCGGTTCGCTGATCGGCGCCCTCACGCTGGCGCGGCTTGGCGACATCGGCGGCAAGGGCAAGGTGCTGTTCTTCGCTTCCTACATCTGGGGCGCGGGAGTCGCCGCCTTCGCGCTGTCGCCGGGACTGATCGCGGCGATGGTGTTCGGCATCTTCATCGGCGTCTTCAGTTCGCTGGTCGGCTCGCTCAATATGAGCGTCGTCACCCTCGCCATCAAGCCGGAGATACGCGGCAGGGTGATGGCGATCATGATGATGACCCACGGCATCATGCCCATCGGCATGATCCCCATCGCGGCCGCCGCGGAGTTCATCGGCATCGACGTGGCGCTCTTCATCAGCGCCGTGCTGCTGGTGGTTTCGATGTTCGCCATCGGCTGGTGGTTCCCGGAACTCAAGCGTATCGACAAGGGCCACGGCGAGGCGGAACCAACGGAGTCTTCGGCTGCCGGCGCTGCCCAGCCCACGCCCGTTCCCGCAGCGCCGAAGCCGCTCCCGCCGGTTTAGCCGGTGGGCACCTGCCGCAACGCCCGATGCTGATGATCGACTGCCGAAGGACCCGGATGGCCGGCTTTGTTCTCGTCTGCTCGGTGGGGACGCATTGCGCGGCCGCCTCCGAGGCGATCATCCACGATCTGCGCATCGGCTTCCTTGCCGCCACTGGCGATGTGCTCTGGCCGGTCGAGGAACCGGACGAACCGGCCATCCGGTTTACCGATGACGGTCGGTGGAAGGAACGCGACAACCGGCGACGACAATGGATGAAGCAGGCGGAGGACGATCCGGAGGCGCTGGCGAATGCGGAGTTCAGACTCACCGTCGGCGCAACCGTGACCGTGCTTCACGACGGCCGAGCCACGCGAGCCATGGTCGACGGCCTGGAATGGCTCGATGCAGGCTGTGGCGAGAAGGAGCCCGTCTGGCGAGCCTCCACGACCGGGTTGCACGCGCGTGCGCCATGGCCCGAAGAGCGCTGGGACCGCTCGCGGCCCGCCACCCCCGTGCTGATCGACCTCGGTGGCGGTCAGGCCATCGAACCGCCAACCATGGCGACCGATGCAGAACTTCCCGCGGGCCTCCTCAAGGAACTCGCCGCGCGAGACCTGCTCGAAAGAGAGAACCGATCCCTGCGCCTCGGCCCGCTCTGGGTCGTCTACAGCGCACGGCTGACGGACGCGAAAGGTCGCTTGGTCGGGTCCGTGCGCACCATCTGGCGGGCATCGGCAGGCTCGTTCCGGCTGCTGGACAGCGCGGCCTCGAGCGCAACCTACGAGGAGATGGTGACCAAGTGGCACGACCCGCAACGGCACGCCCTCAGCCACAATTCCGGCGTCGGACAGGTCCACGCTCTGCTGGCCCACGATAGCCGACTCTTCCTTCTGGTCCGCCGCGTGGGTTGGGAGTCGAGCACCGTTCTCCTTCAGGAACTCCGGGAAGGGGTGCTGGAGACGGTACTGATAGACGCCTTTGACCGAGGCTGCTGAACGGCAGTGCCGCTTGGCGGCTAGCCGAACAGCTCTCCCACCCACAGCCGCCGGACGAATTCCGCGGCGGGCAGGATGTCGATGCCGTCCTCCGTCCGGCGGGGCTGCGGTTCGAGGCACACGACGCAGCGTCGCCCCGCGTCCGGGTGATCCTTCACTAGCTGACGCAACCCCTTCAGGTGCCGGTTCGCGATGGCGGCGCCGGCCTTGGCCTCGACGGCCAGCGTGAGGTCGTCCGTCACGAAGTCCACCTCCGTGCCGGTGGCCAAGCGCCAGTGGAACAGCCGCTCGTCGCGCTCCAAGTAGTGGAGGCAGGTGATGAGCTCGTGGAAGACCCAGTTCTCGAACACCCGCCCGTACAACTCCGAACCCGGCGACAGCGTGCCGCGACGGGCAAGCCGATTCACCACGCCAACGTCGGCGAAGTAGAACTTCGGCGCCGCTGAGACGCGGCGCTTGGGGCGCTTCCGGTACGCCGGCAGCCAGTTGCCGAGCAGGGAGTCCTCGAGAATCTCGAAGTAGCTCTTCACCGTATGGCTGGACACGCCGCAAACGCTCGCGATGTTCGAGAAGTTGATGAGTTCGCCATCGCTCAGAGCGGCGGCCTCGAGGAAGCCTGCAAACGCTGGGAGGTTGCGTACCAAGCCTTCGGCGGCGATTTCCTCCTTCAGGTAGTCCGCCACGTAGGCATCGAGCAGTCGCTTCGGACGGGCAGAGTCGTAGATGCGCGGCAGGTAGCCGTGGTTGAGGAGCCGCTCCAAGTCGAACTCCTCGCCCAGTTCGACTGCGCTGAGGCCATGCAGCTCGTAGCGGAGCGCCCGCCCGCCGAGCAGATTGGCCGCGCCGCGCCGCACCTTCCGAGCGCTCGATCCGCACAGGGCGAAGGCGATGCCTCGGTTCTCCATGAGCCAGTGGACCTCGTCGAGCAGGGCCGGCGCCCGCTGCACCTCGTCGATGACCACCTGCTGCGCCGCACTCATGGCACCCGCCTCGATCTCTTGGCGCAGGAACTCGGGACTCGCGACGTAGCGGCGGAACTGGTCGGCCTTCAGCAGATCGATCCAGTACGCCTCGGGGTAGCACGCCCTGAGCAGCGTGGTCTTGCCCGCCTGACGCGGCCCCCAGAGGAAGAACGTCTCGCTCCCCGCTGGCGGCAGATGCAGCTCTCGCTTGAACATGTACTTCAAATTATCACGGTTTATTTGAAGTGCAAGTGCGGATTTGCGCCGCCTCTTTACAACAGAGAGATACGATGGCTGGTTCGCCGGACCAAGGTGCTGAGGGAGGGCTAGGCCATTTTTTTCGCGTGTGAGGTCGCACCCCCAGTGGTCAATCGCCGCGAGGAACTCGGTATACTCTCTCTGTCATACAGGGTCGCCGCCCGCGCAAACCGCAGAGACGGGCAAGACCGGAGCAGCTTGGCCCAGCGGCTGGCGACATGGGAGCAAGAGTGAGAGCCAACGAGGTCATTTTCGAGGTCGCCGAATCGCCCGATGGGGGCTACGACGCCCGAGCACTAGGCCATAGCATATTCACGCAAGGGGACGACTGGGCGGACTTGAAGGCGATGGCGCGGGACGCGGTCCTGTGTCATTTCGAGGAAGGGGAGGCGCCGCGAGTAATCCGCCTTCATCTCGTTCTGGATGAGGCGATCGCCGTTTGAAGCTGCCACGCGGTCTGTCTGGTGACCAGGTAGCGCACTTGCTCGCACGTCGCTACGGCTACAGCCTGGTGCGCACCAAGGGGAGTCACATGACGATGGCCCTGTCTACTGATGGTGGCCAACACAGTGTCACGGTCCCGAGGCATCGGAGCGTCACCGTAGGTACGCTTGACGGAATCGTGGCCGATGTTGCTGACTTCCTCGGCAAACCGAAACGCGAGGTGCGAGAGTCATTGTTCGGATAGGCCCAGCGCATCCGTGGCAAGCACCGAGTACACGCGCATGTCTCGCCACTTGCGGTCGATGTGAGCGCCGTGACGTCGGGTGCCCTCATAGCTGAGCCCCAGGCGTTCCGCGAAGCGCAGGCTGCGGACGTTGTCCTCTTCGATGATGGCTTCGATGCGATGCAGCCCCAAGTCGCTCCAGCAGTAGGGGAGCATCCCGCGCACCGCTTCCGCGGCGATGCCTTGGCCCCAATACTGGTTGAGTAGGTAGTAGTCCATCGCCGCGCTATGCACGTTCCATTTGGCCTCGTAGATGGCGACGTACCCAAGCCAGCGAGATTTCCTTCTCGTGAAGATCTGAAACCGCAGGCCGGGGTTCCCGTACATCGTCGCCCCCTCCTGCGCCTTCAGCAGAAACCTGAACTGCCGGCGTCGGCCCATGCCACCCCTTCTGGCCGCGGCATCCATGAGCACGAGCTGATCGAAACGGTCGATGGGCTCCGCGGCCCCTTCAAGGCCGGCGATGAAGGCGGCCTCATCGCGCTCTGCGAACGGTCGCAGGACGAGATTCTCCGTCATCACCCGTTTGCGCCTTCGCTTTCGTGCCATCGCCGTGCTCCTTACCGCTTTGCGTGGATCATCGTTCGTCGGCCAGCATCCGTTGCAAGCGCGGATGCAGGTTGCTGACCAAGAGGTCCAAGTGTACTCGCATCCACGCTACCGCTTCGCGGAACGCTTCGCTTTCCTCGTCTTGGGCCAAGAAGGCGAGGCTGAGTTGCTCTTGCCGAAAACCAACTCGAGGGCGTCCAGCGGAGTTGCGCCATTGATCCAGCTCATCACCCGCATCCGCACGCAATTCGCACAGCGACCCAAGGAGCTGATCAAAGATGCGGACATCGCGCTCTTGGTCCTTGCGGACCGTCAAGTAGCAGCCAAACTGTCGCCCGGAGCGGGCGAGGTAGCCGCTGAAGCACAATCCCCAGCCGCCGAAGCCAGAGTTGGGCACGAGCACCGGTAGCGTGGCGTCGTCACCCGCTTCGGGCACGCCGACCTCAGGATCTGCGAAAGCGAATTCCCGCACTACCGCCCGCCAAAAGCGGCGATTCTCCTCGCGCCTGAGCCTCCCTTGCGGTTCCTCTTCTTCCGCCGGGCCATCGTCGGCAGCGACGCCGCCTTCCACGACGAACCGCTGGACGATTTCAGTTCGCGCCAGCACTCGCGGCTGGACGATGAGGCGGTCTTCCGTATCCCGGTAGAGCGCAGCTTCAACCAGCGCCAGATTGAAGTGCAAGCCGCTGTGGCTCTGAACGAAGTCGACGATGTGCGCAGCATCCTCGCGGATGCCATCGCCCACGATCAGCAGCAGGAACTCGCCTCGCCTGAGATAGCGCGTCACGTTGTCCACGAAGTCGGCTTCGTCGAGATCGGGCGATCGTTCGCGGACGAGCTCGTAGACCGCGTTGCCGCTCCTGCCGGTCGCCAGGGAGACTTGCCGCTGCAGGTCTTCGTAGCCCCACGAGGCCAAGTCCTTGGCGTAGTCCAATATCTGGCCGATGACCTCGCGGCGCGCCTGTGGATTGCGCCACAGCTTGAACTCGGCCAGGGTGAGCCGGCCCTGCGGGTTGACATACAGAGCATCCGCCGGCCGGCCGGCAGCTTCAACTCCTTGCAGACCGGCACAGCCTCGGCGTAGGACGGATCGATGGCCTTGACCGGCAGCGTCTGCGGGTAGCTGAACAGCAGATCTTGCAGCGTGGCCTCGCTGACGCCGCCGGCCGACTCGGCGGCTGAGAGCCGCACCCGGCGCAACATCTCCGCCTCTCGGAACCGTCGGTGCGCACTCGCACCAAGTCCCCGTAGGCCTGTTCCTGAACGGTCATTTCACCCCTTCGCAACGGTTCGGAACGGGCATACTAACGCGGCAGCCACTGGAGTCATGCATGACGGAACTCACCTACGTCACCGAGGAGATGCGCGCCGCCCAAGGCGTGTGGGGCGATGTGCGCGCGGCGCCGCCCATCACCGAGACGGACATCCGTCGCTGGGCGATGGCGACGTTCTATCCCAAACAGCCGCCGCGCATCTACTGGGACGCCGAGTACGCCGCGGAGACGCGCTGGGGCGGCATCGTCGCGCCGCCGGACTTCAATCCCTTCGCCTGGCCGGTGGAGCGGCCGCGGGGCGGCGGCAGTCCCGGCCTTGCCGGGCGGCGACCCGACGACAAGCCGCTCACCGGCATGAACGGCGGCCAGACGGATACCTACGGCGCGCCCATGCGACCGGGCGACGTGATCAGGGCGCGCAATCGCCTGGTGGACTGGTGGGAACGCGAAGGGCGGTTGGGCCATACTCTGTACGTCCGCTCCGAGATCGAGTGGCGCAATCAGCGGGACGAGCTGGTGAAGACGCGGTTCTCCATCGGCATCAGGTATTGAACGCAGACGGAGGGGAAGAAATGAGCGTCAGCTTCAACGACATCAAGGTGGGCGACGCGACTGCTGCGCAGTCGCCCCAAGATTCCGCAGGGCGGAATCTTCCTGTATCCGGTTGACACGTACGGAGGCAAGCATGAGTGTGAGGTTCAACGAAGTCGAAGTGGGCGACGCGACTGCTGCGCAGTCGCCCCAAGATTCCGCAGGGCGGAATCTTCCTGTATCCGGTTGACACATACGGAGGCAAGCATGAGTGTGAGGTTCAACGAAGTCGAAGTGGGCGACGAACTGCCCGAGTGGTCGCGCAAGACCAGCTTCGCGGAATGGAATCGGTACGCCGCGGTGAACGAGGAGTTCGTGCCGTTCCACATGGACGACGAGGCCGGCCGACGGGCCGGCAACGAACAAGGGGCGTTCGGCATGGGCAACCTGCGCTACGCCTACATCGTCAACGCCCTGCACGCGTGGATCGGCGACGAGGGCATCGTCCGCGAAGTGGGCTGCCAGTACCGCGCCATCAACCAGAAGGACGACGTCCTAACCGTCGTCGGCGAGGTGACGGAGAAGTCCCAGCAGGACGGCGAGAACCTGGTGCGCCTCGACATCAACGTCGTCAACCAGCACGGCGGCGCAACGTGCCCCGGCCACGCCGTGGTGGCGCTGCCGTAGCGTCGGCAACCCGACGCCTAATCCCTGTTTGCCAGTCGGTGCGCCGAGGGCATCATCTCGGGCGCGGAACCCTCACTCTTTCCGGCAACGTGCAGATGCGCTCCATTCGGGTGACGCTGCCGTCCGCGTATTCCCACACGAGCTGGTCGCCTTCTCGGTAGCGGCGCACCACCACTGGGCCCCAGCCGAAGATGTGGAAGTCCAAGACGCCTTGGTTCCAGATCATGCTGGCCGATGATCGGGCGCAATAGGGCCTGTCGCCGATTCTGAAGAACACGGCGCCCTGGGTGTCGTTGGTGTTCTCGCCGAGGGTGCTGTTGGGGCCGTAGTCGTGGATGACGCCGCTGCTGGTCACGACTACCCGGCGTCCGCACTGTTCGATGCGCTCGACGTGGCCGATGTGATCGCCGGCCACGCCCAGCCACAGGCCGCGTATGTCGTCGGCGCCCGCTGCCAGCGGCTCGGTGCATTCGGCAAGGATCGGCAGCGGGAAGTGGGCATAGCTGCATCCCGGCGTGTTTCCCTTCGGTATGTCCCGCGCGAACTTGCCGCTGCCGTCGAGCGTGGGAAGTTCGCAGTAGTCGATGGTGCTGCCGTCTCCTGCGAGCGTCGCGGGGTCCGTCGTAACGGGCGGTCTCGGCGAGAAAAAAAGCGCCCAGAGTGCCAGCAGAAAACAGGCAGCGAGTGCGCCGAAAGTCCAGAGAACGAGCTTCTTGAACATCGAAGCGAACCGTCAACCGCCGCGAACGAAGTCCGAGACGATCCGCGCGAGTACCTCCCCGCGCCCTTCCTGCAGAAAGTGACCGCCTCCCTTGATGGTCTGATGCGGCTGCCCTTCGGCGCCAGGCACGCGCTGCCGGAATATCGCATCGCCGCCGCCGGTGACGGGGTCGTTGTCGGTGAACGCACACAGGAACGGCTTCTGCCACTCGCGAAACACGGCCCAAGCGGCAGCCTGCTCGGCGACGCAAGGCGCATCCGGCAGGAGCGGCACCTGCCTCGGCATGGCGCGCGGGCCCATCTTGTACGAAGGATCGGGGAATGGCGCCTCGTAGGCCGCGACTTCCTCCGGGTTGAGCGCGGTGCCGCCGCCACCGGCCACGCTGAAGGCAATGACCGTGCTCACCGGCAGGTCCTCGGTCTCCCAGGTCCACTTCTGCCAATAGGCGAACTTGGTTGCGCGGCTGTTCGCATCGATGGCAGTCAGCGCCGCCGCCATCTCCTCCATGGTCGGCGTCGGCGTCGCCGGGCTCAGGAACTCCTTGACGGCCGCGAGTTCCTCCTCCGGCATGTCGAGAGCCAGCGGCAGGCCGGTATTCGCCGCCACGATCCGATCGAAGCGATCCGGGTTCTCGGCGGCCATGCGCAGGCCGATCAGCCCGCCCCAGTCTTGGCCGACGAGGGTCGCGCCGCGCACGTCGTTGGCAACGAGCCACGCCGTGAGCCACTCGACTTGGCGGTTGTAGCTGTAGTCCTCGCGCCGGGACGGCTTGTCGGAGCGCCCGAAACCGACCAGGTCCGGCGCCAGCACCCGCAGGCCGTCGGCGACCAGCACCGGGATCATCTTGCGGTACAGATAGCTCCAAGTGGGTTGCCCGTGCATGCAGAGCACGATCGGCCCATCGCTCGGCCCGGCGTCGACGTGATGGATGCGCAGCATGCCGCCTTCGCCGTCGGCAACGTCGGTGTAATTGGGCTCGAAGGGAAAGTCCGGCAGGTTCGCGAAGCGTTCGTCGGGCGTGCGCAGGCACTTCATGAGTTGCTCCTATCTGGACCGGATCGTAGTTGCGGAGGCGAGCCGCCGCCGGCACCGCATCAGCCATGCGAGCATACCGATCAGCGTGAGGACGAGGCCAGCGCCGACGACCACCCAGCCGGCTTTCGCCTTCGCGCGGTCGTAGAGATAGTTGATCATCAGCTGCCGCGACGGCGAGTAGAAGGCCGGGGTTTCCAGCACGCCTACGCGGGCGGCGTAGGCTTCGTAGTCGGCGAGCATCTCGGCGAACCGCGCCGGTTGATCGGCAGCGAGGTCCTCGGTCTCGCCAGGATCCTCGGCGAGGTGGAACATCCGCCAGCGCCCATCGCCGGCGGGCGCGCCGACGCGCACCAGCTTGTAGCCGCCCTTGAAGACGCCGCCGTGGCCGGCGGTCTCGAAGCCGATGGCCTCGTCCGGCGGATGGATCTCCGTGCCAACGTTCCGCAAAGCCGGCGCCAAGCTGCGTCCACTGATCGGACGCTTGCCAGACGGCGTGGCGTCGCTCGAGCCGGTGAGTTCGAGCAGCGTCGGCACGATGTCCGTCGCGTAGGCGAAGGCGTGCGAGATGCCTCGTGCGGCCACGCCGGGTCCGGCAACGATCAGCGGCACGCGGATGCCGCCTTCGCCGCCGTGGAACTTGTAGTAGGCGAGCGGCGCCGCCGCGGCGCGGGCGAAGTGCGGCCCGATGATCGCGTAGCTGCCGCGTTCGCCCAGGGTGGCGAGGTCTCGGCGATAGCCCACGCGTTCTGCCCAGGCATTGAACATGCCGCTGGCGGCTGGATCGCCGGCTTCCGGGCCGTTGTCCGAAAGCACGAAGAAAATCGAGTTCGCGAGCAGGTCCGCGCCTTCGAGATAGTCGACGAGCCGACCGAAGTGGTGGTCCATCGCTTCCAGCATCGCTGCGTTGACCGCCATGTTCTTGGCGGCAAACGCCCTTTCGTCCGACGTCAGCGCCGACCAATCCGCCTGCGCCGGATGGTCCGACGGCGCAGCGTCCGGCGGGAAGACGCCCGCCTCGACCGCACCGCGATGCCGCGCTCTGCGCAGCGCCTCCCAGCCTTCGTCGTACACGCCTTCGTAGCGCTCGATGAACTCGCGCGGCGCTTGAACCGGCAGATGCACCGCTTGGAAGCCCAGGTAGGCGAAGAAGGGCGGTTGCTCGCCAACGCCCCGGTCGTGCTCGATGAACTCGATGAGCTTGTCCACCAGATGCTTGGACGAGTAGAAGTCGTCCGGCAGATCGGTGGGCTTGCCGTCGGCGAACCACGGCACGTCGTCGTAGATCGGCAGGTAGCGCCGCTTCTCGAAATTGTCCGCGCCAGTGGCGTCGAGGGCGAAGGTGCGGTCGAAGCCCCGGGCGCTTGGCAGCGAGGTCGGCGAGTGTCCGAGATTCCACTTGCCGCTGAGATAGGTGCGATAGCCGACGGCGCGCAGGCGGCTGGCGATGGTGACCACGTCCGCGCGCAGTTCGCCTTCGTAGCCGGGCCGTCCGCGATGGCGCAGCGGGGTGGCGACATAGAGGCTCGCCACGCCGGCGAGATGGGAGTCGACCCCGGTGAGCAGCATGGCCCGCGACGGCGAGCACATCGGCGATACGTGGAAGTTGCTGAACTTCAACCCGCGCGCCGCGAGCGCATCGATATGGGGCGTGCGAATTTCGCTGCCGTAAGCGCCCAAGTCCGAGAATCCGACATCGTCCCCGACGACCACGACCACGTTCGGCGGCGGTGCGATCTGCTGTGCGGACTCGGCCGCGGTCGCCGCGGCAGCGGCGGCACAGAGGGCGACAGCGGCAATGAACTTGGCGGTCATGCCTTGCGGTCCAGCAATCGGATGCCTAACACTAGACCATGGACGGCGTGGATGTCAGGAGGTCTAGATGAGCCGGCGCACGGGTGCAGTGATTGGTCTCGTGGCGACCCTCGCGACCATCGCCGGCATCGCTTGGATGTTCCGCGTGCAGATCATGCTCGAAATCGTCGATGTGACGCTGCGTCGCGATGTCGGACCGACGCGGCCCATCGAATGGGACTCGGGGCCGGACCCGGCAGGCCGATCGAGGGCGGAGCGGCCGCCGAACATCGTCGTGATCCTCGCCGACGACCTCGGCTGGAACGATCTGAGCTGGCTCGGCGGCGGGGTCGCGGGCGGCACGGTACCCACGCCAAGCATCGACTCGCTGGCCCAAGAGGGCGTCCACTTCGCCAACGGCTACGCGGCCAATGGCACCTGCGCCCCTTCGCGCGCCGCGTTGATGACCGGCCGCTACGGCACCCGCTTCGGCTTCGAGTTCACGCCGACGCCGCCGGGCTTCACTACGCTCGTTCCGCTGCTCGGCGATCGGCAGGGCAGGCTGCGCGAGCCCGTCGTCGATGCAAGCGCGCCTTCGATTCCCTTTGCGGACATGGGCATGCCGGCGTCCGAGATCACCCTTGCGGAACTGCTGAGGCCTGCGGGCTACCACAGCGTGCATATCGGCAAGTGGCATCTGGGCCTGAGCGGCGGCATGGCGCCGCACGATCAGGGCTTCGACGAAAGCCTGCTCATGGCGAGCGGCTTCTACCTGCCGGAGGACCACCCGCGCGTGGTCAACTCGAAACAGGACTTCGACGGCATCGACCGATTCCTCTGGCGCGCCATGTCATTCGCCGCATCGTTCAACGGCGGCGACGATTTCGAGCCGGGCGGCTACCTGACGGACTACTACACGGACCAAGCCGTCCAAGTCATCGAGGCCAACAAGGACCGGCCATTCCTCCTTTACCTCGCGCATTGGGCCGTGCATACGCCGCTGCAAGCGCTGAAGGACGACTACGACGCCCTGTCGCATATCGAAGAGCATCGTCTGCGCGTCTATGCCGCGATGGTTAAGTCGCTTGACCGCAGCGTCGGCCGGGTGCTCGATGCCTTGCGCGACAACGGCCTCGAGGAAAACACGCTCGTGTTCTTCACCTCGGACAACGGCGCACCCGCCTACATCGGCCTGCCGCGCGTCAACGAGCCGTTCCGCGGCTGGAAGATCAGCTTCTTCGAGGGCGGCATCCATGTGCCTTTCTTCCTCAAGTGGCCCGCCCGCTTGGAGGGCGGCCAGACCTTCGAGGCGCCGGTGCATGGCTTCGACATCTTCGCAACCGCAGCGGCCGCGGCGGGCGTCGAACTGCCCCAGGACCGGAAGATCGACGGCGTCGATCTCGTGCCGCATGTCGTCGGGGAAGCGGAAGGCGTGCCGCACGAGAGCCTGTTCTGGCGCACGGGCGGCTATCAGGTCGTCATCTCGGATGGCTACAAGCTGCAGGTCGACGAACCGCAGGGCAAGGCGTGGCTGTTCCACCTCGCGAGCGACCCCACCGAGCAGCGCAACCGCGCCGCCGAGGAACCCGACCGCGTCGCCGCGCTCGAAGAGCTGCTCGCCGTACACAATGCCGAGCAGGCGCCGCCGCTTTGGCCGTCCACGGTGACTTCGCCGATCAACATCGACAAGACGCTGCTCGAAGCCGACGCGCCGGACGACGAGTTCGTCTACTGGTTCAATTGATCGGCCAACGGCAACCGCGCAACAGCCAGAGCTGAGAGCCGCCACGGTTTGCTGTGCTAAGGTCACCGGCCTTCCTTCGCTTGCACGGAGACGCCACATGGGAACGGTACTCACGCCTACGGACTTCGCGGCTGCGCGCGCGGTGCGTTCGGCGTCGCTCACGGAACTCGGCGTTGCGCCCATCTGCATGGCGCCCGGCCAGGAAGACCCGGGCCACAGCCATACGCTGGTCGAAGAGGTGGTCATCGTCCACAAGGGCGAGGGACGCATCCAGATCGAGAACGACACCTACGACCTTTGCGCCGGCGCGGTGGCGGTGGTCCCGGCCGGACAGTTCCATGCGCTCTGCAACACCGGCTCGGAGGAGTTCGAGGCGGTCGCGATCTTCAACGCCAACGTCGACCGCGAGGCGGTCGTGCTGAAGAACCGGGAAGAGCATTTCGCCGAACAAGGGGCTGACATGGACGTTGATGCGGTCAAGGCCGAACTTGCCGAGCTCGGCAAGACCGTGCGCCGCTTGCAGCGCCAACTTGCCAAGGCGTGAGCCGGTTAGCCGCACTGACGAAGGCGGCGAGCGCTATCGGTCGTCGTCTCTCGGATCGCGCCAGGCGAACCGCGCGAAGAGCGCCATGACGACTCCGCCGGCGATGAGAACGACCGCCGCGTAGCTGGCGAGGTCGGCCGGCGGATTGAAGAGCCGGGAGAGCCAAAAGGCGTAGGTAGCCGCGTAGACGCCGAGATACACCGCCGATAAGAGCATGGGCCGCGCCCGGTAGATCCGCGACAGCGCGAACGCCTGTAGGGTTGCCATGATAGCCACCGCGGGCGCGGCGATCAGGAAGAAAAGGTGCGTCGTAACGTCGAAGTGGTCGCTCAGCAGGGTGAGCAAGAGGATGCCGAGGACTTCCGTCGGCAGGACGCCGAACACCGCGACGAGCGCGATGGTCGCGACCTTCACGGCATCGGATCGGAACAGGTCGCGGCTGCCCTCCCGGCGGGTCGCCCCGTACACCCCGCTCCAAATCAAGAGCAGGAGGTAGAGCGTCGCCGAAACGAGGATCATGACCGGCACCACGACGGGCATCGTGCGCGTTCCGGTCAGGCGCCCGGGGTTGTCTCTACGGCGTCGAGCAGGTCCGAGATCGCCGGGCGCGTGCGGTACCCCTTGGACGCGAACTTCGCCTTGATGCGCCCGTCCGGCGCCAGCCAGAGAATCCCCGGCAAGGGGATGCCGCGGCCGAGGTCCTCGTCCGGCACGCCGAACGCATTCACATGCTTGCCGTCGACGTCGCGCAGGAGCGGGAAGCCGATGTCGCGGTCTTCGCGGAACTCCTTGAGAATCTCCAGGCTGTCGTAGGTCATGGCGGCGATCTTCACGCCGGCTTCTTCGAATTCGCTGCGGTGCTTTTCCAGTTGAACCAACTGGGCCTTGCAGAATGGTCACCAGTCGGCGGAGCGGCTCAGCACGAACAGGACGCCGCGTTCGCCGCAGAGCGACTCCAAGTCGCGGACCGTGCCGTCCTGGTCCTCGGCCTCGATGGCCGGCGCGATGGCGCCCACCCCCGGGCCCCAGGAATCCACGAAGCTCTCGGCCCACGCAGTACACGCCAAGGCGAGCATCGTGCCGGCCAGCCACAGTCTCTTCACCCTCTTCGCCGTCATCCTCGCGCTCCATACCCGCGTGATTGCGTTGGCGCGAGCATAGGGGATTCGCTGCTTGGTGGGAACTCCGGGCACTGGCCGATGTACGATCAAGGGAACCTTACCCACGCAGCGGAGGCAAACGGTGTCGCTACGTCTCTACAGCCACGAGATCGGGTTCCACACGCCGTACCTTGCCATGCTCGCCAAAGAAGCGGCCGAGGGCTTCGCCGAAGCGCGAACGCGGTTCGCCCGCCTTGAACGCTTTGCGAACCTCGATCCCGAGGCAGCCACGCTCATCGACGCGCTCGAAGTCAGCGCCATCGAGCATGGGTTCGGTGACTGGCGGGCGATGGAACTGCGCTTGCGCGAGATCCAGGCAGGCACTTGCCGAGAACGCTCGATCGACTTTTTCCACAAAGTGGAGGGCGGCGACCTCGAAGCCGTGGCGCAGCATTTGGATGCCGAACCGGAACTGGCCAACGCGGTTGCTTCAACGCAGAAGTCGGCCCTGCACAGCGTCGGTTCGGCCGCCATGGCGGAACTCCTGCTCGCGCGTGGCGCCGATCCGCGCATCGAGACCATGCTGCCGGGCGGCACGGCGCTGATGCACGCAATCGTTTGGGGCTGGCCCGATGTCGCCGGCGTCATCGCCGCTCAGGACCGCGCCCCGGACAACCTGCGCGTCGCGGCCGGGCTGAACGATCTGGACGCGATCGATGCCGCGTTCGACGGCTCGGGTGCGTTGACGCCGCGCGCCAAGGCCCGCCGCGCCTACTATCGCCCGAACTACGGCTGGTTCCCTTGGGAGGCGAGCGACAGCGATCAGGAGGTTCTGGACGAGGCGCTGATTCTCGCCGCGACCAACGGGCACTTGGCGGCCGCCGAGGCTCTCGTCGCGAAAGGCGCGAGGATCGATGGCCGAGCCTACGAGACCACGCCATTGCTCAGAGCGACGTTCCGCGATCGCGTGGAGATGGTGGATTGGCTGCTGCAACGTGGCGCCGACCCCAACGGCACCGGCTGGCTCGGCGGCCACGCAAAGGGCGTGACGGCACTCCATCTGGCCGCCGCGGATGGTCGGACCGAGATCATCGAGCGACTGCGACGCGGCGGGGCCGATCCCGCCGCCACCGACGACTTGTACGACGCGACGCCGGCAGGCTGGGCCCGCTTCCACGGCCACCCCGAACTGGCGGCGGAACTGCAGGAACTGATCTGAAGATCGCTTGCGGAAGAGCCGCCTCTTCTGCGCTGGATTCCGAACGCCATGCCGCTGCCGTAGCATTAGCATAGCGAGCACGAACCAACCGAAACGGATCCGCGCCCATGGTCGCACTCGATTGCCTGTCGCCGCGCCTGCAGAAGCACTTTCTGGAGATGCCGTGTCCGACGTTCGACACCACGCCGTGGGTGACGGGTCCGCCGACGCCGCGACGCACGGTCGCGTTGATTTCGACCGCAGGTCTGCACCGCCGCAGCGATCCGCCCATCGCGCCCGGCAGCGCGGACTACCGGCTGATCCCGGCCACCACCGCGGCCGCCGATCTGGTGATGAGCCACGTTTCGACGAACTTCGATCGCACCGGCTTCCAGATGGACTGGAACGTCGTGCTGCCGCTCGATCGGCTGCGCGAACTGGCCGCGTCGGGAGACATCGGCGCCATGGCCCCACGCCACTACTCCTTCATGGGAGCGATCGCGAGACTCGACGGTCTCGAGCCGCGTGCAGCCGAGCTGGCGGAGGCGATGCACGGAGATGGCGTCGACACGGCGCTCTTGGTGCCTGTCTGACCGGCCTGCACGCGCGCCGTCGGCGCGCTCGCCCACTATCTGGAACGCGCTGGAATTGCCACTACGCAGATCAGCCTGATCCGGGACCACACCGAGCGGATCCGACCGCCGCGGGCGCTGTGGGTGCCGTTCGAACTCGGACGGCCCCTCGGCGCCCCCAGCAATCCGGGATTCCAGACGCGTGTGATGCGGGCGGCGCTCGCGCTCCTCGATCGCGAACGGGGGCCGGTGCTGGAGGACTTTCCCGACGACGAACCGCCGGGGCCGGCCCCGGTCGTGCCGCTCGCCTGCCCGGTCGCTTTCGCCGCTGCCAAGCTCGATGCCGAGAGCGAACTGCTGACCGCGTTTCGGGCTGAGGCCGAAGGGCTGCACGGCTGGTACGAAGAAGCCGTCCGACAGCGCGGTCGCACGACGGCGGATTCCACGGGCCTTGCCCCGGAGGCGCTGGTCGACTTCCTCGCCGCATTCGCCGGCGGCGAGACGCCGCCCAATCCGGTGCCCCGCGTAGCGCTTGGCATGGCGCTGAAGATGGCGACCGAGGATCTGAAGGCGTACTACAACGAGTCGGTCACCGGCCAGCCGGGGCGGCCGACCGACGTGGTCGGCCTTGAAGAGTGGTTCTGGGGCGAAACGGCGGCGGCGCGGGTGCTGGGCGAAGTCCGCAAGCGCTGCCTGGCGCGGGACGGCGCGATTTTCGAGCAGCTCGGCCGCGTATGGCTCGTGCCACGGCGCCAGTTGCCTCGTTTCGAGCGATGAACTTCGTCTTCTTTCAGCCGGACGAAATGCGCGCCGAGAGCCTCGCCTGCTACGGCCATCCGCTGATCCGAACGCCGAACTATGACCGCATCGCCGCCGAGGGCGTGCGGTTCGACCAATGCCACGTGCAGAACGCGCAATGCGTTCCGTCGCGGACCTCGATGATGACGGGCCTCTACCCGCACTGCGCCGGGCACCGCTCGAACTGGCATCTGCTGCGAGCCCACGAGCCGCACCTCTTCAAGTACCTGCACGACGCCGGCTACGACATCCGCTGGTACGGCAAGAACGACCTGCTCGCCGCCGAGAGCCTGTCGTGCATCACGGAGTTCCACGAAGCGCCCGGTCTGGAACGAAAGAACCGACACCCGTTCGGCGACAAGGCGTACTACAGCTTCGACGCGCTGCCGTTCGACTGCGCGAGGAAAGATCTCGGCGACTACGTCAAGGTGAAGGCGGGCATCGACTTCCTGCGCAGCCGAACGAAACGCGACGCGCCGTTCTTTCTATTCCTGCCGCTCTTGCAGCCGCATCCCATGTACACGACGCACCGCGACTTCTACGGCATGTACGATCCCGATGACCTGCCGGAGCTGCGACCGGCCGGGCTGCCGAACAAGCCGGACTTCTACAGTCTCATCAGAAGCTACCGCCGCCTGGACGAACTGCCGGAGTCGTCCTTCCGCAAGCTCAATGCCGTCTACCTCGGCATGATCAGCTACACGGACTGGCTGCTCGGCGAGCTGCTCGCGGTCATGGAGGAGCAAGACCTCTTCGAGGACACGGTTCTGCTCATCTCGTCCGATCACGGCGATTGGGCGGGGGATTTCGGCTTGGTAGAGAAATGGCCCAGCGACTACAGCGACCCGCTGACCCGCGTGCCGCTGCTGGTCAAGGCGCCGGGGAACCGGGCGGGGCATGTCGTGCAAGGCCCGGTCGAGATGTTCGATCTGATGGCCTCGGTCATGGAACTTGCCGGCCTCAAGACCACGCACACGCACTTCGCCCGCTCCTTCGTCCCGCAACTGCGCGGCGCACCGGAAGACCGCAGCCGAATGGTATTCGCCGAAGGCGGCTACGACCCGCAGGAACCCCACGCGTTCGAGGGACGCTGGAGCAGGGAGACTCCCCCGGTCGAAGGCATCTACTACCCCAAGGGCCGCCAGCAGCAGGAAATCCCGGACAGCGTCTGCCGCGCAACGATGCTCCGCAGCCTGGACCACAAGCTCATCCGCCGCACCGCCGGCCAGGATGAGCTCTACGACCTCCGGAACGACCCGAGGGAGCTGCGCAACCTGATCGACGATCCCGACATGCAGGAAACGAGGGCGACGTTGGAACGCGAGATGCTGGCCTGGTTCATGCGTACGTCGGACACCGTGCCCACACGCGGCGACCGAAGGAGATTCCCTCAGCCGTAGCAGGCTTGGTTGGCTGCTCGCCTACCCGCGTCCGCCGAAGATTGCCCTGCGTCTAAGGGCTCCGATTGGCAGGGCGTAGGACAGAACTCTCTGGCAGACGTGGGAAGAGCGGCTGCCAGAGATCTGCACCCCGCCGTGTGCGGCTGGGTTTCCCAACTCTCAGCGTCAGGCGACGTCGGCTTCTTGGCCCAGTCGTTCGCGGAGCGCTTGGATGTCACTGGGGCCGATGCCGCAGCAGCCGCCGACGATGGTGGCGCCGACGTCGATGCAGCGCATGATCGAGGCGACGTAGAGGTGCCGGGGCAGGTCCTTGCGCGGGCCAGTGACGACATCGTTGTCCAGGGTCCAGCCCTTGGGCACCGCGTTCAGGCGGTTCGGGTAGCAGCCGACGGGTCTGTCCGTGAGCGGCGCAAGCTCCGCCAAAGCCACTTCGATGGCTTCCGGATGGGTGCAGTTGAACAGGAAGGCGTCGATGGCGAGGTCGTCTAGGCGCAGCAGGGCCTCGGCGACGCTTTCGCCGCTGCGCAGGCCGGTGCCAGGCTCTTCATTGAGCGTCCAAGACACGTACACCGGCTTGCCGCCACCGCGCGTCAAGGCCGCGAGCGCCGCCGTGCGCGCTTCCTCGGCAGACGCCATGGTCTCGCAAAGGAACAGGTCCACATGCGCCGCCATGGCGCGCACCATGTTCTCGTAGACGGGCCTCGCCTCTTCCGGCGCCGGCACGAGGTCGGCGCGGTAGCTCTCGTCCAGCGGCGGCAGCGAGCCCGCCACGAGCACGCTGCCGCCAAGCGGCGCCGCCTGCCTCGCCAGTCGCGCCGCCGTTTCGGTGAGCTCGACGTAGCGGTGCGCCAGCCCGCCTTTGCCGAGGTAGCTCGGGATCGTGGAGTAGGTATTGGTGGTGATCATCGTCGCACCGGCGGCGATGTACTCGGCGTGGATGTCGGTCACCATCGCCGGGTTGTCGATCAGCGCGGAAGCGGACCACAGCCCGTGCGCCGCGTCCGGCACCCGGCGCTGGATCTCGCCGCCCATGCCGCCGTCGAGAATCGTCACCATCGTCTTGCCCCTGCCGCAACGACTTGCCAAGCGCGGCAGTTTGGCGAATCGTCGCCTGCGCGACAAGCGCAGCGGTCGCGTCGGGGTCGGTCTGGTATGGTTGCGGCGTCTTCACCGTCTGCCGCACGCGAGCCCGAGAGCACATGACCTACGCCGGCGACCGCGTCATCTTCGACGCCGACAGCCACTTGATGGAACTGCCGGACTTCCTCCTCCGCCATGCGCCGCAGCGCGAGAGGGATCGGATGCCGAGCCTGGAGGAGATTCGCCTCGCCGACGTGGGCGATCAGATGCAGTCCTACCGCGACGCGGACGGCCATGCCCCCGAAGTCGTTGCCGAACTGACGGCCTTGGGCGATCGCATCACGCGCGGCCCGAAGTGGCACGACGCGCTCGGCTCATTCAGCGGCCGGGAACGGGGGCTTGCCTTGGACCTGCTCGGTTTCGAGCGTCAGGTGGTGTTCTCGTCGTTCTGCGCGACGAAGATATTCGACGCGCCGGCCGACGCGCGCTATGCCGCCGCGGCTGCCCACAACCGGGCGATGGCGGAGTTCTGCGATGCCGACGAACGCCTGATCGGCATCGCCCTGATGCCGCTCGACGACCCGGGAGCGGCTGTCGATGGCATCGACGAGGCCCTCGCTCTCGACCTAGGCGGCATCTGGATTCCGGCGCGCGCTCCCGGCGGCCGCTCGCCCGGGCATCCAGAGCACGAGCCGATCTGGCGTCGCCTTGAGGAGGCCCGCGTGCCGTTCATCCTGCATGTCGGCAGTTCCACGCTGTCGATTCCGACGGAGTGGATGAACGACGGCCATTCGGAGCGCCAGAGCGCCCGCGGGCGCGCCGAGGTGATCGGCGCCAAGGATCTCACCGTTATCTTCCAAGCCGCCCAGCGGTTCATCTCCGTGCTGGTGCTGGATGGCGTTCTGGAGCAGTTCCCGCGGCTCAAGGGCGGCGTCATCGAACTAGGCGCAGGCTGGGTGCCGGATACTGTTCGGCGCCTGGACCACGCGGTGGACATCTGGGCGCGGGCCGAGCCGCATCTGGCGGAGTTCGAGCGCAAGCCGTCCGAACAGTTCCACGACCAACTGCGCTTCACGCCATACCCGTTCGAGGATGTCGGGGCGCTGATGCGCGAATCCGATCCGGCGCTGTTCCTGTTCTCTTCCGACTATCCCCATGCCGAAGGCGGGCGCGATCCCATCGGCCGGTTCTCGCGGGCGATCGATGGCGCCTCCGCAGCCGATCAGGCGCGTTTCTTCGGCGGCAACTTTCGTGACCTCTACCCTGCCTGATCTGCTTGCCATGGCCGTGCGCCTCCTGCTGTTTGCAGGCGCGGTGTATCTCGTGCTGTGCGCGCTGCTTTGGGCGGTGCAGGATCGGATGATCTTCCATCCGCAGCCGCCGGGGCGCGTCTCGCATTCGGACGCCGAGCCGGTGGCCATCGACCGCGGCGATGCGACGCTGCATGGCTGGATCGTGAACGGCCGCAAGGACGGGCCGCTCCTGGTCTACTACGGCGGCAATGCCGAGGAGGTCTCCGAACACATCCCCGGCTGGGCGAAACTGCCGTGGCCCACGGTGCTCTTCAACTATCGCGGCTTCGGGAACAGCACCGGCAAGCCATCCGAACGGGCCTTCGTGGACGATGCCGTGGCCATTGTCGATTGGGCCAAGGAGCAACTGCCGAACCGCCCCCTCGTCCTGTTCGGCCTGAGCCTCGGCTCTGGGGTTGCCGTCCAGGCGGCGGCGCAGGTGAAGCCGGAGGCGCTGATCCTCGTCAGCCCGTACCGCAGCGTCGCGCACATCGCGCGCAGCCGCTTCCCCGTCTTCCCCATCCGCTGGCTGCTGCGGCATCCGTTCGATGCTGCGCGCCACGCCGACGAGATGCCGCCGACGCTGGTCTTCGCCTCGCCCATCGACCGAGTGATCGATTTCCGAGAGAGCGAGGCGATGGTGGCGGCGCTGGGGCAAAAGGCGAAACTGCATGCCTTCAACGTGGTGCATGCCGAGTTCCTGGACCACGGCCCCCTCTGGGACGTGGTACGGGACTTCCTGCACCGACGATTCGCCACCGGATCCGCCGATGCCGGCACCGACCGCGCCGTTTCTTGACCTGGTCCCGATGCTGCTGTGCGCCGATGTGCAGGCGTCCATTCGCTTCTACACGGACGTGCTCGGTTTCGAGGTGGCGAGCCGCGACGACAGCATCGGCGGCAGCGGCTTCGCCACGGTGCAGAACGGCAAGGCGCGGCTGATGCTCGCCAGCCCGACCTACGTGCCGGCCAATCCGAAGGCCGAGGACGGACGCTTCACCCAGGCCAACTACTACTTCTATGTCGAAGATGCCGAAGCGCTGCGCCAAGCCGTGATGGACGCGGGCTGGCCCGCCACCGAGTGCGTGGACCGGTTCTACGGCCTGAAGGAATTCGAGGTCGCAGACCCCGATGGCCACGTTCTGCTGTTCGGCCAGGACCTGGGGTGACTGAGGGCCGGGCTCGGCTGCCCCCGTGGGAGATTTCGCGCAGCGAAATCTCGGGGCGACCGCGAAGCGGTCGCGTCACGTTCTGCTGTTCGGCCAGGACCTGGGCGGCTGACGCGGAACGCAACTCGCTACAATAGCCGTTCCGCCATACCAGTGAAGAACGCTCTTGCACTTCAACCTTGCCACCGTCAACGAAACCATCGCCGCGGCGGTGCCGGAGCGGGAGGCCATCGTCTTTCGGGACCGACGCTTCACCTACTCGGAACTCACCGACCGCACTCGCCGCCTCGCCAACTACCTCGCCGCGCAGGGCCTCGGCATCCGCGCCGAACGCGCCGATCTCAAGGATTGGGAATCGGGTCAGGACCACCTCGGCATCTACCTCTACAACGGCAACGAATATCTTGAAGCCATGATCGGCGCCTACAAGGCCCGACTTGCGCCGTTCAACGTCAACTACCGCTACGTGGACGAGGAGCTGGTCTACCTCCTGAACGACGCGAACACCAAGGCGCTGGTATTCCACAGCTCCCTGGCATCCCATGTCGCCGCCATTCGGGAGCAGGTGCCGAGCCTCGAACTCTTGCTGCAAGTGAACGACGAGCCGGACGCGCCGCTGCTCGACGGCGCTGTGGACTTCGAGGCTGCGCTCGCAGAGTCCAGCCCGGCAAGACCAGACGTCGAGTGGGATCCCGACGACCTCTACGTCATCTACACGGGCGGCACGACGGGCATGCCGAAGGGCGTGCTATGGAAGCAGAGCGATATGCTCATCGCGAGTCTCGGCGCACGGCGCACCAACGGCGAGGTCATCGACAGCTTGGACGGCTACGTGCATCGGGCCACCGCTTCGCATCGCGTCACGTTGGCCGCGCCGCCGTTCATGCACGGTGCCGGCCATTGGGCGGCGTTCCAAGCCTTCCACACCGGCAGCACGCTGGTCATTCAGGACGAGGTGAAGCGCTTCGACGCGGCCGGCGTGGTGCAGAGCATCGAACGCGAAGGCGTCAACAACCTGCTGCTGGTGGGCGATGCCTTCGGTCGCCCGCTAGTGGATGCGTTGCGGGCAAGCGGCGCACAGTGCCCGACGCTGCGCAATGTCATCACCGGCGGCGCGATCATGACGGCGAACATCAAGCGCGAGCTGATCGGCGCGCTGCCGCGCATCAACATCATCGACAGCGCCGGTTCCTCGGAAACGGGCGGCCAGGGCAGCCACACCAGCAACGCGAAATCCGGCGCGGCCACCGGTCGGTTCACGCTCAATGCCCACAATGCCGTGCTGAGCGAAGACATGACGGCGACCCTGGCACCCGGCCACGACGGCCTCGGCTGGTGGGCGCGCGCCGGCAACATCCCGCTCGGCTATCTGGGCGACGAGAAGAAGACCCGCGAGACATTCCCGGTGGTGGACGGCGTGCGCTACTCCGTGCCCGGCGACAAGGTGCGCCTCTTGGAAGACAACACGCTGGAACTTCACGGGCGGGAGTCGGTCACCATCAACTCCGGCGGCGAGAAGATCTTCGCCGAAGAAGTGGAGCAGGCCATCAAGCACCATGCGGACGTCTACGATGCGGTGGTGACGGGGCGGCCGTCGGAGAGGTGGGGCAACGAAGTGGTGGCGATCGTGCAATTCAAGGCCGGACAGAAGGCCAGCGAGGCGAGCCTGTTGGACGAATGCGCCAAGCACATCGCCCGCTACAAGCTGCCCAAGGCGTTCGTCTTCGTCGGCGAAATCCTGCGCAGTCCGAACGGCAAGGCGGACTACCGCTGGGCAAAGGAGCAGGCAACCAAATGACCGTGGACCTCGACAACATCAAGGCGCTGACCTTCGACGTCGGCGGCAGCATCTTCGACTGGCAGACCGCGACCCGAACCGCGGTGCGGGGGCTGGCCGACGAACGCGGCGTGGAACTGGACGACAAGGCATTCTGCTTCACCTGGCGCCGGCGGATGTTCGAGCAACTCGCCGAGGTGCGCAGCGGCGATAGGCCCTGGCAGAACGCCGACGCCATCCACCGCGCCGTGCTGGACGAGCTGGCCGCCGAATACCCGGCGCTGGAGCTCTCCGAGAACGATCGCGACGAACTCAACCGCGCCTGGCATCGCATGGGCGTTTGGGAAGACGTGCCGGAATCCCTCGCTCGGCTTCGCGAACGCTACATCGTCTCCATCCTCACGGTGCTGTCGCTGTCCATCGTGGTGGACAGCTCCAAGCACGCCGGCATCGATTGGGACGCGTATCTCTCCTGCGAATTCCTCGGCGTCTACAAGCCGGAGCCCGATGCGTACCAAACGGCGGCGCGCCTCTTGGGCGCGAAGCCGGAAGAGACCATGATGGTTGCCGTACACCCCGGGGATCTGGCCGCCGGCCAGCGAGCCGGACTGCGCGCCGCCTACGTGAAGCCCAAGCTGTGGGAGATGGGCAGCCGCGGCGAGACTGCCGGCTTCGACTTCATCGCCGAGGACTACCGCGACCTCGCCCGTCAACTCTGCGGCGATCCATGAGCCGCCTGCCCGGCCACGTCGCCATCATCACCGGCGCCGCCACCGGCATGGGCGCGGCGGCGGCAAGGCGATTCGTGGCCGAAGGGGCGCGGGTTCTGGTTCTCGATCTCAAGGAGACCGAAGGCGAGTCGTTGGCCGACGAGTTGGGCGACGATGCTCGCTTCCTGCGCACGGACGTGACCAAGGAGGCGGAAGTCGAAGCCGCCGTAGCCCATGCGCTCGAGTGCTGGGGCCGCTTGGACTGCATGTGGAACAACGCCGGTTTCGGCGGTGCGCTCGGGCCGATCACCGAAACCACCGAGGACGACTACGACATCACCATGGACGTGCTGTTGAAGAGCGTCTTCTTCGGCATCAAGCACGCCGCGCCGACGATGCAGGCGCAGGGAAGCGGTTCGATCATCAACACCGCTTCCATCGCCGGCATGGAGGCCGGCTGGGCGCCGCATCTCTACAGTACTGCCAAGGCGGCGGTGGCCGCGCTGACGCGCACCACGGCTTTGGAACTGGCAGAAAACAACGTGCGCGTGAACGCCATCTGCCCAGGCGTCATCGCAACCCCCTTGGCCATGGGCCGGCAAGGCCGGGATGCATTCGAGGACGACATGGCGAACGCGCAGCCGCTCGGCCGCGTCGGCGAGCCCGATGACATCGCCAACTTGGCGCTGTGGCTGGCAAGCGACGAGTCGAGCTTCGCCACCGGCCAGGCCTACGTGCTCGACGGCGGCATGACTGCCGGTCGGGCGTGGCGCGATCAGCCGCAGTGGCTGCGCCGCCACCGCCCCATCACGGTCTACCGCCCGCCGGGACGTTAGGGACGAGCGGCGATGCGTCTCTTTCTCGCTTTGCTGTGCGCGGTCGCATTGAGCGCGGTCGCCGAAGAAGAGGCGGTGCAACCGGAACACGCGGCCGACGACGCCTTGGACGTGGAATCCATCCTGCAAAACCCGCTCACCGAAGACGACTACCGCGAGCGCGACAACTGCCTCTACCGGCGCAGCATCGACGACGTGGAAGTGCTCGACGAAAACCTCGTGCTGTTCCACGGCCGCACGGGGAAGATCTGGCTGAACCAGCTAGGCACCACCTGCCACGGGCTGGAGGCCGACATGATCGTCCAGCTGCACAGCTACGGCGGCTCCTTCTGCCGTATGGACCGCTTCCGCGGCATCCCCCGCTTCGCCCGATTCGCAATCACCGCGGAGTGCCGCTTGGGGGACTTCGAATCGGTGGACGAACTGCAGGTGGAAGCGCTCAAGGCCGCGATCAGCGAACGCCAGCAAGCTCGGGACATGGCGAAGAAGACGCGCAGGAGCGCACAGAACGCCAAGCAATAAAGGCGGGCCTACTCGGCAACCGTCTCCACATCAAAGGCCACCACGTTCCGCTCTTCACGGCTGAACTCGACGCCGATCAGGTGGACGGAAGTGCCCGCTGCCTTGTACTTTTCCGCATAGCGCCTCTCCTGCAACTGCGCAAGCGCTCCGCCCTCCGGCGCGAGCTCCACCACCTTGAACTCGAACAGGTAGACGTGGCCGCGAAATAGCACTGCCATGTCCAGTCGTCCACGGCTGGTGGCATCCTCGGCACGGACGTCGAATCCGGCCGCCATGAAGCAGATGTAGAAGATGCTGGCGTAGTACCCCTCGAAGTCCGCGATGTTGTTCCTGACATGCCAGTTGTATGGGATGCTGGACAGGAATCGACGGAAGAGGTCCTCGACGCTAGCGAAGTCATGCTCCTGCAGCGCGGCTCGTAGTTCGCGTGGCACGCCTACGCTACCGATCCGGCTTGGCGTCATCGCCAAGAGCAGGCTGAGATTGAGGCTTCGGCGCACCTCCTCGTTGGGGTATCCGAGCCGGTACTGCTGACCGCCGTCCCCGCTCTGTACGTCCGTGATGGTCAGATAGCCGCTCTGGAACATGAGCGCCTCGGTGCCGATGTGGTCGGCGTCGAACGCCGAGAGCAGTTGGTCGCTTGCGAGCATGCCATCCAGCTTCGGGTTTTCCAGTCCACCCGCAAGCAGCATGTCGACCAGGAACCGAGGGGAGCCCGTCTCGAACCAATAGTTGTCGAACTGCCCCTCTTGGAAGAAGCGGAGCACGTCTTGCGGGTTGTAGACCCTCTCGTCGCCGAGCCAGCAGTAGCCGTTGTACCACCGGCGGAGAGCTTGCCGGTCCACCCCCTCGAGTTCGGCCGCGAAGACAGTATCCAAGTCGGCGTCCGTATAGCCGCAGATGGCCGAGTAGGCGGGCTTGAGCGTAATATCCGAGAGATTGTTCAGATCGGAGAAGAGGCTCACCTTGGAGAATTTGCTCACTCCGGTGAAGAAGGAGAAAGCGATGTGTTCGTCGCTGTCCTTTACGGTCGAATACAGGCCGCGCAGATAGTCGCGGTTGGCTTTGGCGGCATCCGGCGACGCCAATACCTCCAAGATCGGCTTGTCGTATTCATCCACCAGCACGACCACGCGTTGCCCGGTGAGCCGGTGCAGCGAGGCCAGCATGTGCCGGAGGCGGGCTGGCGCCGTGTCGTGGCGCCCGGTGATCCCGTGTTCCTCGGCGACATCCTCCAGTCTGGCCATGATTTCGCTGTGCAGGAGGTCCACGGTCGCGAAGCTCCCGCTCGCCAAACTCAGGCGAACAACGGGGCGACGCACCGACCAATCCCACTGGTCGTGGATGGCGAGGCCCCGGAACAAGGCCTCGGTGCCCTCGAACAAGCTCTTCAGCGTGTCTACGAACAGGCTCTTGCCGAAGCGGCGGGGGCGCGACAGGAAGTAGTGCCCACCTTCTCGGGCGAGACGCAGTGCGTAGGGGGACTTGTCTACGTAGTAGTACCCCTCTTCGCGGATCTTGCGGAAGGTCTGAATGCTTATGGGGAGCTTGCGCTTCATCCCCGGCATCATACACCACAGGGCGCAGGGCAACCCCATGCGCACCACGCGCAACATGCGCACCGGCGGTATAGTGGCGGCTCCCCGCCCAGTGGCGGCTACGCTCTTGGAGGCACGATGAGTGGCGAGACGGCGCCCCGCAAGGCGCGGGCGGTTGGCATCAACCACATTGCCTTGGAAGTGGGCGACATCGACGCGGCCCTCGAGTTCTACGGCGCGTTCCTCGACTTCGAGATCGCCCGGCGCAGCGACAGCGCGGCGTTCGTGTACTTCGGCGATCAGTTCATCAACTTCCACAGGGGCCGGCAGCAGGCGCCCGACGACAGCCGGCACTTCGGAATCGCGGTGGACGACAAGGAGCTGGCGGTGCAGCGGCTTCGGGAACTGGGCGTCGCGTTTCTCGAAGGCCCGTTCACGGACTTCCTCGATCCCTGGGGCAACCGCGTCGAGATCACCACCTACACGAAGATCCAATACACCAAGGCGGACCATGTACTGCGCGGCATGGGGCTTTCGCATCTGCGCAAGACGGACGCGGCGCTGGCGGAACTGCGCGCCAAGGGCATGGGGCCGGACTGACGCCGCCAGAGCGGATGGCCGCGGGTAACATGGAACGCCCGCGACGACACGCCAGGTACCCGATGATCACCGCCATGCCCCGCATCGCCATCGCCACGCACGACTTCGAGGCGTGCGTCGGTACGTTCCGCAACGAGTTCGGGATGCCCGTGGTGGACCTTTCGTCGGGAAGCGTTGAGAGCCTCGGCGCGAAGCTCGCGATGTGCGTGCCGGAAGGCGGCAGCAACATCGAGCTGATGGCGCCCGCGAATCCCGATGCGCCGCTGTCGCAGAGCCTTTCGCGCTTCCTCGAAAGACGCGGCGAGGGTCTGTTCGCTTTGATGCTCGAAGCGCCGGACCCGGATGCTGAAGCCGCCGGCCTCATCGAGCGCGGCCTGAACGTGCTGCCGCTGATGGCCGGCGCAAGCGGCCGCGACGTGCATCCGAACTCGACGCACGGCGTGCTGATTCGCGTCTACCCGGAGCGGTCGTTCGCCGGCGAGACGTCGCCGAGCAGCACGGGACTATCGGGGATCATGCGCGCAATCATCGCCGTGCGCGACCTCAAGAGCGCGCGCAAGGCATACGGGACGGGTTTCGGCCTCCCGTGCGAAGCGGAACGCGACGATGGCCCACGAGGCGTGCGCGGATTCGTATGCCGTCCGCCGGTTGGCGGCGTGATCGAGTTCGTGACGCCGACGAATGCCGAGCGGCCATTCGCCTGCGAAGTGGCGAGTTTCCTCGAAACCCGCGAGGGACTATACGCGCTGACGCTCTACGGCGACGAGGAACGTCCGCCCATCTCCGCGTTCGGCGCTCGAATCCTGGTCGAGCGCCGGCCCTGATCACGCCGCTTCACTGCCCGAACTCCTCAATGTGCGCCAGCGTCTCGCGCAGCACGTCCGCCTCGGCCTCCTGGATCAGCCAATGCCCGGCATCGAGTTCCAGCAAGCGATAGGGGCCATCCATCAACGGCGGCGTCGCTTCCACGCCGGGGCGGCCGATGGCCTGATCCTGATTGCCCCAGATCAAGAGCGTCGGCACCGAGATGTTCCCCACCGGCTGGCGCTCGCCTGAGAATCCGCCGCGATACCAGTTGAGCGCCCCGGTCAGCGCACCCGGCCCGCTGAGCACCCGCAGATACTCCTCCACCTGTTCCGGCGTCGATGCGGACCAGATATTCCTCAGCGCTTGGTAGTCGTCAGCGGACAACGCCGCTTCCGCGGTACCCACTTGGCGGAAGAACACCATGTAGGAACTTCGCTCCTGCTGTTCCGCGTTGCTGGCGATGGCTTGCAGGAACGCGTCCACATGCGGCACCGAAAGCGCGGTCCAACTGAGCAAACGATCCGCATGGCGCCCGGCGATGTACCAGCCGAGCCCGGCGCCGTGGTCGTGCCCGACCAGATGGAAGCGCTCCTTGCCGAGCGCATCGGCCATGGCGAGGATGTCGCCGGCCATCGCCATATGGCTGTAGTGTTCCGCTTCCGGCGGCCGCGCCCCGGGGCTGTAACCCCGCAGGTCCGGCGCCAGCGCCGTATACCGATTGGCGGCCAGATGTTCGAGAAGCGGCAGCCACATGTGCGACGTCTCGGGGAAGCCGTGCAGCAGGATCACCAGTTCCTCGCCACTCCCCGCGCGGCGGATGTCGTAGGTGTAGTCACCGACGCTCATTTGCGTTTGCTCGATCGTCATGTCGATCTCTCCCGTAGTGTCGGCGCATCCGGCGACCGCGAAGGCCAGCAGGGGCGCGGCGCGGACGAGCCAGTTTCGCACGGGCCCGATCATCGTTCGAATACCGCCAGATTGACTTGGCCGGCAAGGCCCTCGGCGCGATGCACATGGGCTTTCTGGTACTCCGGCGACTGCGCCATCTCGATGAGCGCCCGGGGACTCGGGTAGCGCACCAGCGCCACCATGTCCCACTCGGCGCCGCCGATCAGCGTGGCTTGGCACTCCCCGCTGAAGATGATCTCGGCACCGACGCCGGCGAGGATCCGCTGCATCGCCTGGCCGTACTTGCCGTACTCCTCGGCCCCGCCACCGTCCTTGAACTTGAGCAGGTTGACCATGACGACCGGCCGCTCCGGCAGCGCCAGGAACTTCTGCACCTGCTCAGGCGTCGGCCCCATGCGGTTCAGTTCGATGGTCTCCGTGGTGGCTGATTGCCCTGCGAGGGCGACCGCTGCACTGTGGCCAGCGTCTTCCCGCAGATCGTCCGACTCGCTCATTCGCAGTTGCCCTCCTGCTGTGGCCGGGGTCGGCCATGTGGCAGGCAGCGTAGCGATGCGGGGAGCGCGAGACAACCTCAGTTCCGAGGCACCCGCCATGTCGCGCAGCTACCGTGTTGCCCTAGCCTTCAGTGGCCGTGATGCGCGGAGTCTCTTGCCCAGAGAACATGCGCCTACGCAGCGAGCAGAGCTCCTTCCGGCTTGTCTGAAACGAGCAGGAGCCAGCGGAGAGCCAACGAATGGTGAACGAAACCCACGATAGGCTCGCGCGGTGGGCGAACACCGGCGAGCGCCCAGCGGAGCCTTCAGGAGTCGCTCGGCATGATGGCCGAGGACATAGGCATCGCCGGCCACCCGGACGAGTGGGCGCGGCACTTGGCCCCGCGTACGCACGGCTGGCCGCAGCAGGTAACGTGCTGATTCCGGGCCGCCGCGGAAGCGCTGCTGCAATCCGACCGTCTGGTGTTCGACGGCGACAATCTTCGTCGCGTACTTGTCTTGGCCAACCAGCGCGTTCGGCAATACTACGACCGCCGCCTGGAAGCCTGGCGAACCGATCCCGCGATCGTGCATGCCGTCCACGAAGCGATCGGCCAAGGCGCTGTTCGCCGAACGGATGCAATGGCGATCATTGAGGCCGTACTGCTCGTGCTGGGATCCCACGGCAAGGAAGAGCACAACCGAAAGTTCGACGGCACCGCCGCATGCGTGAAGCAGATGCTCCATGCCGGCGTAGTCGGCTACCAGACCAACGCCACGACATCGCCGCTAAGCGTTCCAATCCCGTCGATGGCGACGCACATCGCCAACCTGCTGTCCGCCGAGCGCCGGAGCGAGGTGGCATCGACGCTGAAGTCGATGGGCTAGGGGACGGCGCGGAGCCTCGGTGTCACGCACCGGCTTCTCGCAATGTCGCCCGATCTTTGTCAACGGCATGTACCGATCTGGTCCGGAGGGCCTCGCGGGAGGACCCAACTGAAGCCCGTTGCGACGGCGCGGTCAAGCTACAGCGTGCTCGAAGGCCATTACGTTGCGAGACGCGCTGCTGAACTCGACGCCGATCAAGTGGATTCTCACGCCCGCCGAACGGTACTTGCCCGCATACTGGCGGTCCATTAGCTGTTCCAGCGCCGCCCCTTCGCCAGCCTGCTCCACGACCTTGAACTCGAACAGGTACACGCGGTCCCCGAAACGCACCGCCATGTCCAGGCGACCGCGGTTCGTGCTGTCCTCCACTGTGACGTCGAGCCCCACCCCCGCGAAATACGAGTAGAAGACGCTGGCGTAGTAGCCCTCGTAGTCGGCGATGTCGTTGTTCGTATACCACTGGTGCGGGATGCTGGCGTAGAAGGCATGGAACAGGTCGCGCAGTCCGTCGATGTGGTCAGCTTCCAGCAGCCGGTACAGCCTCACGCTGTTTTCCGTCTGGCGGGTACCGTCCTGTACCAGATGCCGCAGCAACTGCTCGTTGAGTCCCTCGCGCACCTCGCGGTTGGGGTAGCCCAGACGGTAGAACGTCCTGCCGCCGACGCGCTCCCGACTGCGGATCGTCAGGTAGCCGGTCTGGAAAAGCAGGGCCTCCGGCGTGATGGCGTCCACATCGAAGGTGGACAGCAGTTCGCCGCTCGCCAGCATCCCGTCGAGATCCACCGAGCGAACGCGCCGTCGGAACAGCGTGTCCACCAGGAACGCCGGCGTCCCCGTCTCGAGCCAGTGCGGCTCGAACTCGCGGCTGCGAAACAGCAACAGGATGTCGAACGGGTTGTACACCTTCTCGTCGCCAAGCCAGCCGTAGCCGTTGTACCACTCGCGGATCGCTTGGCGGTCGAGGCCCGGAAGCTCTGGCGCGAAGACCTCGTCGAGGTCCGCCTCCGTGTAGCCGCAGATGCCCGAGAACGCCGGGTCGATGGTGATGTCCCCTAGATTGTTGAGCCCCGAGAACAGGCTGACCTTGGAAAACTTGCTCACCCCGGTGATGAGCGAGAATTGGATGTGCGCGTCGCTGTCCTTGGCCACCGAGTACAGCCCGCGCAGGTAGTCCCGGTTGGCGCGCGCCAGCTCCGGGTCGGCCAGAGCGTCCAGGATCGGCTTGTCGTATTCATCGATCAGCAAGACCGTCCGCTGGCCGGTCTGGCGGTGCAGCTCCTCCACGAGGTGCGTCAGGCGGCCGGCCGCCGTTGTGTAGCCGCTGCCGGCATCATGCTTGGCCTCCAGCGCCCGAAGCATCTCGTCGGTTCGCGCCTCCAGTTCACCGGCGACCCTGAAGTTGCCGCTGCCGAAGCTGAGCCTGAGCACCGGATGCGGTGCGCCCCACTTCCAGTGGTTCTCGGCGTGCAGCCCGGCGAAGAGTTCCCGACTGCCCTCGAAGAGCTCCTTCACGGTGTCCAGCAGGAGGCTCTTGCCGAAGCGGCGCGGGCGCGACAGGAAGTAGTGCTTGCCACCCTCCGCCAAGCGCAGGACGTGCGCGGTCTTGTCCACGTAGTAGTGGCCCTCCTCCCGGATCTCGCGGAAGGTCTGGATGCCGATTGGCAGCTTCAGGTGTTGCACGGGGGCACTCTACCACCGGCCCGCGGCGCGGGGGCAAGCCCTACGACGCGGGCGGGTGTAGGACCTACCAGAGTGGAGGGCCGATGGTACCTATGACGGTCGCCCTTCGGTGGCCGGCGGCCGCCTCGATGTCCCGCGCCCGGCAAACACCTCTCCAACTCCGCGTCCAACTCCACGCTGCTCGCAGCGTTCGCGGCCTCACTCGGTCGTCACGCCGGCACAAACAGGTGGTGAATCACGAACGACTCCTCTGCCGTGCCTCACCGGTGCCGCGTCTCGCGGGCGGTTGCGACGGTCGCCAGCATCGTGGACTCGAGCAGCAGTCCCGGGCCTTCCATTCCCAGCTCCTGCCAACGAGAGCCAACGGCCGCGGACACACGGTTGATTGCGTCGGGGACATACCCCGGCGGGCCGACTCGCGACCCGCGGCTGCGGGAAGTGCGGCGGGGAGGCTCGACGCGCAATACGGCGGTGCGCGGGGAACGTCCTTCCGCGACAGCCACGCGGTCACGGGCACCTGCGAACCCTCCCAGACGGCCTGCGCAGCCGTCGTCCGTCACGGTCCCGACACCCAGCTCAACTACGCGGGCGCGTCGAGGGCCGGGTAGCGCCAGCTGCTGGTCTTGCGGGAACTGGCGCGGGGCCGCTTCAAGGGTGACGACCGCGGAATCATCGCCTCCTCGACGCCTCCGTTCGTGCAATATTCGGGTTAGGGGGATCGCACCGTGCCGCACAAGCCCAACATCGTCCTCATCTTCTCGGACCAGCACCGGGGCGACGCGCTTGGCTGTGTCGGCAACCCGGTAGTGCGAACGCCTAACCTGGACGGCCTGGCCACCGAAGGCGTGATCTTCCGCAACTGCAACACGAACTCGCCCCTGTGCATGCCCGCGCGGGCCTCGTTGATCACGGGCATGCATGTCAACGAGCACGGCGCCTGGGGGAATCGTACCGAGGCCGATCGCCACGGGCCGAGCCATGTGAGGAACATCCGGGATGCCGGTTACCGCACCGCGGTGATCGGCAAGACCCACTTCCGGCTGTACCAGGCCGATGACGGCCACACGCGCGACCATGCTTCGGGATTGCACGACTGGGGGTACGAGTTCGCGCACGAGGTGAAGGACACCATTCCCTCGGCCACCCACCGCTGCTACTACGCCGACTTTCTGGCGCAGAGGGGGAAGCTGCAGGTCTACGAGGACTGCGCGCGCAACTTCAGGCTCGGGCAGAGCACGGGACTCCTGCGCCCTTGGGAACACCTGCCCAACCTCCTCGAAGAGGACGAGCACATCGACGCCTACATCGCCAACACGGCGGCGGCGTGGATTCGAAGCTATGCGGACGACAGGCCGTTCTACCTGCAAGTCTGCCTGATGGGACCGCATCCGCCGTTCGACGCGCCGGCGAGATACAGGGACATGTTCGACCCGCGCGAAATGCCGCTGGCGATCATGGAACCGCCAGCCGAGCCCATCTCGCCCCAGATCAGGACGATGTTCTCGCGGCGTGGGCTGAAGGACATGACCGAGTTCCAGAGTCGAACGCTGACAAGCCACTACTACGCCAAGGTCGCGTTCGACGACGACGCGGTCGGCATCGTGCTTCGGTCGCTCGAAGAAAAGGGCCTGATGGACGATACATGGATCGTCTATACCTCCGACCATGGCGAGATGCTCGGCGATCACCGGTTCTGCCAGAAATCGGTGTTCTATGAAGGCGCACTCAACATTCCGCTGATCGCGAGACCGCCGGGCGGCACCAAACCCTGGGCTGCGCACGACCTGACGGACCACCACGACGTCTGCTCAACCTTGCTTGACGCTGCCGGTGCCGACCCTCTCGAAGTCGACCACGGTCTTTCGTTGCGTCCGAGAATCGAGGCCGGTCCCGACGCGAACGATGCAGAGCGCGGCAAGGGCGTGGTGTTCAGCGAAGTCAACCTGTACTCCATGGCGCGCACCGAGCGCTACAAGATGACCATCGACTCGCTGACACGAACGCCGGTGGAACTGTACGACATGGAGGACGATCCGCAGGAGCTGCGCAACCTGGTCGATGAACCGCGACTCGCCGGCGTGCGCGACCGCTTCTTGTCGGACCACTTTGATCGCCTGCTGGCCAACCTGAACGAGCCGCAAGTCAAGCTCTACCAAGACGGCGGCATACCCACCAGGCTGCACCGGGAATACCCTGAGTATTGAATGCGCGGGTTTACAGTATCGGGGCATCGCTACGGATGCAGCCGGATCCAATGACGGACTCGCAGGAAGCCTACCTGCACACCCTCAGCGCATCGCACGACCGGCTAGCCCGGATGTTCCGGCCTATCGGGGTTTCGCGGAGTCGCCAAGTATGGCGACCGGGTATTCGGCCTGGCTTGCGCGGCTAGGAACGAGACTGGGCCAGAATGCGCTCCACCTCTGCGGTGGTCAGCGGTTCGCCTTCCGTTTCTGAAACGGCGATGAGCGAAGTACCCGAACGCCTGAACGTGACATCCGCCGGGGGCGGGCAACAAACGCGCGTGGCGGAGCCGCAGACGGCGGCACGGGCCGGGCTTGCGCTGCCCGCGGTGGACTCATCTACGGCGTCTGGGTCATTGGTTGCATCCATGGGTTACGCATTCTGCCAGTTTTTCCGCTCCCGTGGTGGACATGCCATCTCGTCGTCGGATACGACCACACCGCTCCCATTCCGTACTTCGTCTGCAAGAACAGCGGGGACACACCCGAGGCGTCAATGGCTACTATCACCTCTCCTACGACTACTTGATCGAGTACGCCAAGTACGGCTATGTCACCCTTGCCATCCGATCCGACATGACAGCCGCATGAACGCCGACCGCCTCAATGCGCTCCTTCACACGGGCATCCCGTCCAAGTACCGCACCGTCGTCGGTGCCACCGTCGACGTGGCGCTCCCGCGCCTGCCATTCACTGCCGACACGGAGTTCGTCCAACTCGACCTAGACACTTCGGCGTCCCCCCCGTTCGAGGCATCCGTCCGCGACCAAGGCGAAGGCAACGCCCTGCCCGACCATCTCCGCGCCCGTGCGATCCGACCGGGCTCCAGCGTGCTTCGCGTCACCGCTATCGACGTGCTCACCCAGCGCCGGATCCCGGATGTCGCGCCCCTCGAAATCGAAGTCACCGTCGTCCGTTGACGCTTGCCGATCTGGCATCGCGCTTCGCGGGCGGTTACGGTGTACTCCGCGATGGCGGGTTCACTGGCCGAGTCGCTGAGTCTGGACGAGAATACGCAGAGTCAGGAGCGTTACCAAAGCACGGCGAAGGATTGAAGGTGGGGAAGCGAAAGGAGCTGGTGCGGAAGGCCTTGCTGGAGGACCTTGAAGTCGAGCACCAGCGCAGCCCCGCCGCGCTGGTGCTCCTGAAGCTCATGGCTCAGGGCGAAGCCGATATCGCGAGCGGGCGAGTTACGTCCCAGCACCGCGTCTTCGCCGACTTGCGTGCGCATCTGAACGCCATGAGCTGACGAGCCCCGCGCCCCGGTCACACTACAGCGTGCTCCAACGCCACCACGTTGCTCATCCAGAACGTGCGCAGAGCGGCTAGCCGCGGTCGGCGGGTGTACCGACCCCACCGTAGGCCTCGGTCTTCTACACCTGCCGGATCACTGTCGATTGTCGCCGACAAGCTGATGCCCTATGGTGCCCCGTCACTCCAGCCCCAAAGACATCCCGATGGCAAAGAAGAACAACGGCCTTGCCTCAGTGCTGACGCTCCTGCCTTGGTGGGCGCACATCCTGTTGGCTGCCATCGCCTACGTGCTCGTTTCGCGCGTCATGCCCGCCATGCTAGGCGACGGCACCTTCGCGCCCCTCATCGCCGCCCCCCTCAACTTCCTCGGCATCATCGTCGCTGCCGTGTTCATCCTCTCTGCCGGCTATTCGTTCGTCGCCGCTAGGCGCAAGCGGCGTCTGCTCGACCGCCAAACCAGCCTCGACTCCATTCGCGCTCTCTCGTGGCGCGAATTCGAGGAACTCGTCGCCGAAGCCTACCGCCGGGACGGCTATCGCGTCCTAGAGAACGACCAGCCGGGGCCGGACGGCGGGGTCGACATCCGGCTTCGCAAGGACGGTGCCCGCCATCTCGTCCAGTGCAAGAACTGGCGCAACCGCAGCATTGGCGTGCGGATAGTGCGGGAAATCTACGGCGTTCTTGCTGCCGAGAACGCGCAGCAGGCCGTGGTGGTCTGTTCCGGTGGATTCACCCAGGACGCTCGGCAGTTCGCCTACGGCAAGCCGATTCAGCTCGTGGACGGCGAAGCACTGCTAATCTTGATCCAAGGCGTCCAGCGAGGCGACGATGGCGTTCTCGACCCACCCGCTCCCGCCGCTGCTGCGCCGGTTCGCGCCCCGGCTGTTTGCCCGAAGTGCGGCGGACGGCTTGTCGAGCGTACGGCGACGCGCGGGAAAAACGCGGGGAACCGCTTCCTAGGCTGCGAGACCTTCCCGCGTTGCCGTCACACCGAGAATCTGCCCGACGAGTGATGAGCTTTCGCCTTCCAGCGCCATGCAGTCCGCGGGATCACGCTTCGGCCTCAATGCGGACGTTGGCGAACAGCCGCCAGTCACCCGAGCGCACCGCGCCTTCCGTCGGTGCGGACGGCAGCAGCCTGGTGTAGTTGCGGGCACGCTGGCGCACGTGGTCCTTGAGCGGGCCGCACTTGGCGCCAGCGCCGACGAACTCAAGCAGAAACCCAAGCCGCTGCGCCCACCGCACCGAAGCGGACCGCGCTGCGTCGACCAGCAATCCGGGATCCAGCTGTTCCGACAACTCCGAGAGCATCCCCGCCACCCGGTCGACGCCACCGGCGCGGGCCATGTATCCGACCAGATCGACCGCAGTCGCCTCCACCGTCGAGGCGACCACCGATCCGCGCGGGCTGTCGAACGTCATCAGTGGCACGTCGGCCAACCTAGCCCGCGCAATGAAGTCCACCGCCACCGCACCACAGCGGATGGGCCTCCGGCTCCTGCCCACCATCACTTGAAACACCTGCGGCCGATGATGCGCCGCACCGTGGTACTGCGCTGCCGACAGAAGGCCGACGTAGTAGCGCATGCCGCGCTGTTCCATGAGTGCCGGAATGAACTGGTCCGGGGGCAAACACCCAAGCGCCCGATATTCCGGGGGCACGACCACGTAGAAACCGCGTCCGGGGCTCGCGATCTCTCCCCGGTTCGCCAGCCGCCACAGCGACTGGTTCGCGGCGGCCGCCGACACGCCGAGCGCCGAGCGGAACTCCGAAGACATGAAGTGGTACTGTCCGCGGGCCGCGAACTCCCGCACCAAGTCCCTCGCGCAGTTGCTTTGGATGCACACATTGCGCGCCTAATATGTCACTTAAGCGTTACTATGGAAAGTCGAAGTGTGCATCCTCCCTATGCCTATCCAAGCCGCGCCGCTACGGGACCGCCGGATCGCCACCTCCCGCGGCAGGCCAAGCGTTACGATCTGGCCCTTTGTGGATGGTCGCCGCCGGCATCTCGTCCGATATCGCGCCGGCGTTCGAGCGCCAGGGGGTGGCGCAACGCCGACTTGGGGTGCGCCGCCAAGCCGCCTACGACTTGGCCCAGGGGAAGTCGTCGCGCTTCGGCGTAGACAACCGCATCTTGGCGCCGCGAGGCCTGACGCTCACTCGCCGAGTACATCGGGCGCCCCGAGCAGAGGCAGCAGCTTCAGCAAGGTGGCTCGGTACTCATCCGGCGTGGCGGCGATGATCTTCTTCGCCTTGCGCTCCTGCCAAGCCAGCGAATGAACCAGATTCGCGGCAATGACGGACGGTTGGTCGAGATTGCTGATCGGGACCTCGGTTGGACCGCCGCGAATGCTGGTGCTGATCGGACAGCAGATCAAGAGACCCGTCCGGCGGTTGTAGTCTCGGCTGCTCAGGACGAGTGCGGGGCGGTATTTACCGATCTCTCTGCCTCTCGTGGGCTCGAAGTCGAGCCAGACGACATCCCTGCGGTCCGGGACGTACTGGGTGCGCGCCATCTAGAAACCGAGTTCTCGGTCACTGGGATCAGCGAGCAGGTCGGCGTGGGCATTCTCCGCCGTTATGCCCGCGAGCAGTGCGCTCTCGCTTTCGGGAAAGCGGAAGGACCGGAGGCCCCCTGCCGAGCGCTGGACTGCCGGTTCTGCCGCCCGGCCTGCCCAAGTCTCATGAACCTTCGCCAGTTCGGTAGCGCAGAACCCTAAGCGGTCCCTAGCGTCGCAGCCGAGCGTGCGTGCAAGCTCGAAGAATCCGGCACCCGGGACTTGGTCGGACTTGCGCACGACCACCACCGTCAGCATCCCGCGGCCCGCTTCCCGCTCCGCCGTCGACACTTCCCCTAGCATGTGGGCCAAGTGCGTACTCCAAGGTTCCAACTGTAGCGTGTGTATTCCGGCCGCAAGTTCCGCGTAGGTGATCACTCCGCGCCTCGAAGCGGCCGCGATCATAGCCTGCCGCGCCTCCTCTTTCGCAGCCTCCCAATCCGCTGGCGGGAACCCGTGTTCGTAGTTCTCACGTATCACTTGGTCCTCCTCTTCCGACTCTGCACCTTCTTGCCCAACATACTACATGACAGGGTGGCGGAGCGGATGGGCACGAACGAATGTCGACAAGTCATTGATTGTTTGGAGAAAAAATCCTCTTCCGGCGCTATTCCGAGCAGCAATGGGTCTGGACGTCCTGCTGGAATGCCTCGATGGCCTCGACCCAGTCGTCGAACTGTTGATCGTCGAGGTCCTGAATGCGGAACACTCTGCCGGTCGAATCCGCGACCCATGTGCGCTTGGCGCACTTCACTTTCCCACCCCACAGCTCGGCGAGGTGCTTCTGGTAGCGCTGCACGCACGGATCGATGTTCGCCGAGCCGTTCGCGGCGCCGACCTGGTCGGTCCAAACTCGCCCTGCAAACTTGCCGCAGCGCTGGAGGTAGCCAAGCTGGATGTCGCCGGTCGGGCCCTCCCACCATAGCTGCCACGGTCGCGGTGAGTGCTCCACGCGCACGCCCACCTCCATTGCGGCGGACAGGAAGCGCTCAATCCTTCCGGCCAACTCCGGTGCTAGGTTGCGCAGCCAATCCGGGATGTCGTTTTGCGCAACGTTGCCCACGGCGAGTACCTCCGAAAGCAGTACGCCAAGTGGTCCACGCGCCGTGGAGCGGCGCGAGAGGACCCGCAAGGCCGTCAGACCATACCAGAAGCGCGGCGCGGGCGTGTGCTTCGGCGGCGTGGCATCTGCCAGCACTCCGCGGGCGGAGGTCGGAAGGCGCCGCCCTGCCGAAGCGCCGCTGCGTCGCGCGGCGCGGGCCTCGTGGCTCGGCATTGGATAATGCCTGCCATGGGCGCCGTTGACTAGCCGGTCCCCCGAGTTGGCTCCCAACAGCCCATTCCGGCGGGGGACGATACCCGATCCAACGGCGGGGCGTCGCGACTTGCCAAGCCTCCCAGGGTGATCGCACCGCGCTGGTGTCGATGGGCGGCAGGCCGGCCCACGCGCCGCTCGGTCTCCCCCGGCGAACCCACTAGGCAGGTGGTGAGTTTTTTCGAGGCTGTCTCCTACCGTTCCAACCGCGTGATTGCGCCTTCCGCGATCGCGCCAGCTCCAGCTCCGCCGTCCGGCACGCTCGCCATCCCGCTGGCAGTAGCTTGGTCGTCCTTCGCATCGCACATGGCGAGGGACGAAGTGAACAGGTCGATGCGGTTGTCCGTGCCAGCCTGAACACGACCTGGCGAGCTCCAGAACTTCCAGTCATACCAGGTGCCGCCGAGGTTCAGCTGCAGCTCGTGACCCTTCGCGGCAGCCCGCTCGAGGAAGCGCCCGAGACTGGCGACGGTTCCGCCGAAGTCACCGGGGTCCGCCGCGGCGCGTACCGCGTCATTAAAACCGAATGCGTCGCCGTGTGTACTCCAGTCGTCTCTAGCCTGCCACCCGAAGCGGATCGACTCCGGCTCGTCGAGCGGGGCATTGCCGTAGGGATTGCGGCTACTCACATAGTGAACGAGCACCTTCTTGCGCCATCTGCGCGTGGTTCCCGCAGCGTCAACGTAGCTGAGCTGCATCATAGTCGTGTACCAGTCGGCTCCAGATTCGGAATGGACCAAGACTCGATCTTCTGTCCAGTCTCCCGGCCAAGGAATGTAGCCGTAGAACTGGAATGTCAAGTATCCGCCGGCGCGATCAAGGTCGTCGGCCGACTCTCGGACCGCGCGCCATTGATCCCCCTCCCACCTCCAAAAGGCGCAGTACGCCCTTGCCAGCAGCGCTTCGTCGGTGGCACGGACCGACGTGCTTTCCAGCAGCGAATAGGATATGCCACGCTGCTGGACGCCCACGCGGCGAGGGTTGGCCGAGCCGTACTGGCCATCGGCGTTCAGATCGAGCGCTGCCAGAGCCGTCCGAGCAGTCTCGTGGCCGTCGCGCAGGTCCACGATCATGCGCCAGTCCGGGCCGTATGCGCCTTGGCCGCCGGACGCCCGCAATTCGACATACATCGACTTGCCGAGCTCCCTGACGAACGAGCCGTCGGGTACGCGCAGGAGGCCGTCTGTCACGCTGCCCAAGTCCATGTAGTCGCAGGTCGCAAAGTCGACTGCGTCCACCTCGGCGAAGCAGGCGTGGACGACGTGATCCTCGCCCAAGCGCCGTATAGATCTCGTCGCATACTCGCCATACTTATCGATGTACTCGGAACGGTGGTAGCCGCTTTCCAGATCGCCGAACCAGTCGAGCACGTAGGCATCGCCATCGCCATCGCGGCGCAGCCACAGGGCGTAGTCGCGCCAGAAGAAGCCGGTCCAGCGGCGAAGTTCCTCGCAGCCTTGGCAGTCCACGTACATCCCCGACTGTACTGCTGCCTTGTCGTCCGCCCAGTGCGGCATCACGGCGTACCGATCAGGCGGACCGGCGTCAGCGGCAAGGGCGGGCGAGGCCAGCGCGACCAGCGCCAGCGGGCTGATGGTGGTGAGTTTCATGGAGTTCCCCCCTGTGAGTTGTTGATACTGTCATCACGGTCGCGGTCCCGGCCGCCGTCGGGTGCATGCACGCCAAAGCTGCCTTCACCGCGGCCGCGCCGCCCCGATCACCAGCTCCGCCATCAGGGACAGCCGCTAGGCGCAGTATGCCCGACAGACGGCAGCGTCTGACGGATCACGTCCACGAGCTGCGCCGCGCACTGATCCACCGCGAACCCTAGGCTGTGCTCGATCACGGCGCGGAGCTCGTCGCGGTCCGTGTCGGGGGTCGCGTCGACGACGGCCTCGACGATCGCAGCGCGGATGTGGGCTCGGCGGCGGCGCGGAGAGCGGATGCCGCATCCGGCAGTTCCATCATTTGAATCCCCACTCCCCGTTGCACGGCCCGGCAAGTGCCGGGACATGCAAGCAACTCCACAGGGGTGGAAGGCCCCGCCTATTCGCCCTGCAGCCTCGGGAGCGGTTCGCGGCGCTGGGCGACCTGCGCCCGGGGACGCTGGCGGAGAACCACCGCAAGTGCGGCAAGCCGAGCTGCCATTGCGCCCGAGAAGGGGATCCGGGCATCCGAGCCACGTGCTAACGCGCGGCGGGCGGCAGGACTCGCTCGGTGCGGGTGCGCGCCGACGAGGTGGCGGAGACCCGCCGGCTGGTGGACGAGTACCGGCGCTTCCGCGAGTTCTCGGCGGAGTTCCTCGACGCCAGCGAGGCGCTGGCGGCGGCGCGCTCGAAGGCGGGCGGAGAAGGGCGGGACAGCCCCAAAAGGGGGCGGCGGAGAAGCGTTCGCGTGCCGGGTGAGCGCCGAGCTGGCGGCGGAGGCGGGGCGGCTGCTGGGCGGCGGGGCGCTGCACGTCGACGGGCTCCCTCGTGTCGATCCGAGACCATCTTCGCGGCCTCGACGGCCCACCTGTCGAGGCCGTGCGGCCAGAAGAACGGCAAGGGATCCCTGCGTGCGGCATGGCAGATGGGCGAGACGATGTCGCCCCACCCACCTTGTCCTGCCAGAGGATCATCGGCTCCCGATGCTAGCGGAGTCGAGGGATGAGACGCGGAGATGCGGCGGGTTGGCACCCGGACCAATCGGCCCCGCACACTTCCAAGGCGCGCGTGTTGATCCACGGCGGATCGTCCTTTCGGCAACCCTTGTACCGGCCATCGGAGTCGTCCAAGCGCTGCTCAGGCGGACAACGATGGTGCTGGATGGCGCTCGGCTTAGGAGAAGGGGTCCCCGGCCTCACGGTAATGTCGTTCTCATCGCCGATCCACACAAGAACTTCGCATTTCTTGTCCACGATCAGGACGGTGAGCGGATCTTCAATCAACAGCCCTACATCCAGGGTGGACTCCGCGTCCTGCAAACGCCCTTGCGTGTAGGAGCACTGAGGATCCACAAGGTCGATGTACGCCCCTTGGTTGAATTGCGTGGGGGACCACGGCCTGTGGGCCGTGGCCCAGACAACGTAGTCGCCGATCACCTCGGACGGATCCTTGATCCGCCAGCGCTGGCCGTGCTCCAGGTCCCAGGCATCGAGACCTCTGTCGAGACGGAACGTCTCGTGGACGTTGTGGTGCGCCAGGCACTCGGTCTGCGTTTGGTAGCCGCGTTCGGGCCAGCTCGGGCCGTAGCGGGACGCTTCGTCCTGGCAGTAGACCCTCGGCATCAAGCGCATGTCATCGTTACCGTTGTGGGCGAACGAATGCCCGCACAGCAGGCAGAAGAGAAGAACGAACACTCGCTTCATGAGAGCACCAGTCGATTGAGGAATCTCGATGATAGCTCGGAGACCATGCTGTCCCACATACTCTCAACCGAACTTGAACTCCAGCTGAGGGCGAGCGGGCGGCGGGTCGGCAGAAGCTGGCTGCCGCTCGTCGGACAGGACGCGCAGGACGCCCCCGAGTGTTCCGGTTCAGACACATTTGGCACCGACCGGCCATGACTGGCCGAGCGGCGCCGGAAGGCGGGAAAGCCCGCCCCCCGACGCCGGATCGGGTAGCCTCCAGTGAACGCGAACCCACTGAAGGAGGCCCGAACCATGAACATCGAGTCCATGCGCGTGCGACCGTACCACAGCATCGCGGTCGACGAGAACGTGCCGCCGGCGGCCGCCGAGCGGTACCGGACGCTGGAGCGCTTCGACCGCCTGCGCGCCGCCGACTGCGAGGAGGCCGAGGCGCTGGCCCAGGTCGGCATCAGCCGCCGCACGATGTATCGGTGGAAGCGCGCGCTTGCGCCGAAGTCCACCCGCCCGCACCGCGTCCGCCGGCGCGCCTGCAAGCCGAAGGACGTCGCGGCGGTCATGAAGCTGCGCCGCCGCTACCCGTTCATGGGGGATGCGCAGCGGGGGAAGGCGCCGCTGCACGCCATGCTCCGCCGCAAGGGCTTCAAGCTCAGCGTCTCCACCGTCGGGCGCAGGATCGAACGCGCCATCGCCGGCGGCGCGATCCGCCCGGCGCGCTTCTGCGAGGGGCGCGTCAAGCCGAAGAGGAGGCGCGGGTTGACGGCCAGTGGGCGCAGCGCTGGAAGTACGGCTCCAAGGCGACCCGGCCGGGCGAGCTGGTGCAACGCGCTTCAGCGCGCATCGACCCACATGACCTACTCCCGCGACGGCCAGACCATCAAGGAGTTCGCGAACCGCAGGTTCGCCCGCCGTACTGCCCCGTCTCCAAGTTCATGGTCGCCCGCGTCCACTCCGGCGCCCGAAGGGCGCGCCGACACCCGCCGGGAACGCCGCCCGCTTCCTCGCCGAGGTCCTCGACGCCATGCCGTTCCCCCTCTCGTCGATCCAGGTCGACGGCGGCAGCGAGTTCATGGCCGACTTCGAGGACGCCTGCGAGACGGCGGCCATCCCCCTCCACGTCCTGCCGCCCCGCCGGCCCCAGTGGAACGGCTGCGTCGAGCGCGCCAACCGCTCCGCCAGGATCGAGTTCTGGAACCGCTACGACGGCTCCCTCACCGTCGAGGCCGTCTCCAAGGCGCTGCGAATGTACGAGTTCTTCTTCAACTACCTGCGCCCCCACACCGCGCTCGACTTCCGGACCCCCAACGAGTACCTTGTCGCACAGGAGGCTGCCTAAAGCCCAGTGCCAGATGTACTGAACCGGTACACGGAGTTGACTCTTGGTAGTGGGTACCTGAGACTCCCACAAGGGCGGAAGCTGAGGGTCAAGCTATGGGTTTCCGGTCTCAAGGAAGGGAGGGCAAGGAGAGAGGGACGGCGGATCAGGGCAGAGGGGCGCGTCTGGAGCTGGACCCGGAGGCGCGCTAGGAGTTGCTTGGCATCAGCCGTTCGGGGAAGGAGCAGGCGCGGGGGTGGAGCGGGCGAAGATCCTGCTGCGCTACGTCGGCCGGGGACCATCTCTGGGATAGCGCGGGCGCTGGACACGAACCGGTATAAGGTGTCTGTGCGTGGTACGGTGCTGGCGCTCGGGCCGCTGACGGCGCTGGGCGACCTGCCGCGCCCGGGCGGTGCGCGCAGGCGGGCCACGGGGACCTGTCGATCATGGCGCCGGGCACGGTCGAAAGATACTGCGGGCGCAGGAGGTACGGCCGCGCAGGTGCGCTGCTACCTGGAGCGGCGGGATCCGGAGTTCGACGAGAAGATGGCGCGGATGCTGCTGGACCCACCGGACCGAAGCGGACCGCGCTGCCCCTCGCATCCGACCTCACCGTCACGCGGTCCTCACCGTCGCTGCCGACGGCTCGCGATGCCTAGACGCCGGCAGGTTGCCCGCAGCGAACGTCGAGCTCGGCTCCCTCGCCAGCTACGACGCCTTGTGTCCGCACGGCGTGAGGGTGACCAAGCTCCCATCCTCTGCTATGGTCTGCATCCCGGCGCCACAGTCGAGGTCCATCCCGCTCTGCCAAGGTCGTTCCCATCCCCCGAGCGATATATGCACTGCGAGTCACGTCACAAGAATGGAGATCTCGATCTGCCCGCCCCGTGCCCATGGCGTTGCGCCGTTCCAGACCAAGTTCGCGTTGCAGCAGGACAACTGGAACGACTTCGGATTCCACACGCTTTACCACCTCTACTATCAACCCACTCTGGCCGGTCAACCCACGCTCGTTGGTCCGGTCGGAGTCCTCCGCCGAGGTCAAACCGACCACGACCGGATCCTGATCACCGAGCCATTCGATCAGCTTCCGGCCATGTTTTGCTCTGTCGGACGTTCACTGGACTACTACCAGCGCCTGAACGAGATCGACCAGGCCGACCGCAACGCGATCCTCTCGGCCCTCCGCGACATCCTCCTGTACCCCAACCTCCAACCAGAGTTCTCTTCCGAAGAAGGCTGGCGCAAGTCGCTCTTCCGCGACGAGGCCGACATCGACTCGTACATTCGCGATGCCGACACTATTCTCAGCGGCAACTTTACCACCCTCGCCGGCGTTGACGTGCGCTTCTCCTTCCACCCCACCCACTGGTCGGAGCCAATCGACTTTGACTTCACTGCACCGAGCTCGAGCTCCGCGTTCGATCCCGATCTTCCCCACCGGATCGTCGTATTGATCGGCCGCAACGGTGCCGGCAAGAGCACGCTCCTCTCGCGATTGGCCCGCGTCGCCTTCGCTCCCGCGTTCGAACGGAGCAAGCCCGAGCTGCAGTCCCTAGGCTCATTGCAGCCCGCTATTGGGTTCACTAGGATCCTCGCGATCTCCTACAGCGCGTTCGACAGCTTTCCCGTTCCCGGTCTCGACGAGCGAAATCGCCAGCAGGTCGCCACCGACATGGACCAAGGCCGTGGGAGATATGTCTACGCGGGGCTCCGAGACATCTCCGCGGACTCCCGTCGCGATGCGCAAAAGCCGTCCGAGCGTCCGCAGGAGCATGACGAGGCTCCGCCCGCGCCAGACTCGGACCAGAATGCCGGTCGCCTGAAGACGTTGACAACGCTCGCGGACGAGTTTGAGCGCATGGTCGCCAAAGTGAAGGCGGCAGGTGACGAGCAACTGCTCGAACAGTGCCTTGGTCCGGTGCTACGCGACCCGTCGTTCTCGGACATCGACGGCGGGTCATTTGCGGACCTGTTCAACACCACCCCGAAGGACGCCTTCATGAGTTGGAGCACCGGGCACAAGATTGCGCTGCATACGCTAGCCTCTCTGGTGGCCTATGTCGACCGGAAGTCCCTTGTGCTCTTCGACGAACCGGAAATGCACCTCCATCCGCCGATGATAGCCGCGTTGATGCACGCCGTCAGGATCGTTCTCAACGCCAAGGGAGCCATCGCCATTGTCGCCACCCACTCTTCGGTCATCCTACAAGAGACCTTCGCGAAACACGTCCTCGTCGTCCGCCGCCACGGAGATACGTTCCGCGTGCTCAAGCCTGAGCACGAGACCTTCGGGGAGAACGTTGGCACGCTGACCTCCGAGACGTTTGGTTTGACGTCCGACTCCGCGAGCTTCTACCAAACCTTGGACTCCCTTGTTGCCGTACACCAGGACATCAGCGAGATCGAACAGTTATTCAGTCCGGGTCTGAGCGGCCAAGCTCGTGCATACGTGATGGCGGGGTTCGCCAGGAAGCACGGGCGGTAATGCAATCGCTTCCTCTTCCCTCGCGCGATTATGTCCGCGAGCACTTGACCATCGCTCTAAGCGGGGAAGGGTCCCTGACGGTCGCGGTTGACCAAATCGACCTCGTGCTTGGCCTCTACGAGAAATACGATGCGGTTCAAGGGCGACCGCACGCCTACTTGCAAGGGCCGCATGTCCCAGAGTCGCTCAAGGCCGCGGTGCGCGACTCGTACCGAATGCTCCGTCCTGGTCGTAAGCTCTCCGTCATCCGCAACGACGCCATGCAGCGTGCCGAGAGGTGCCCATTCTGTGGCCTCCTTGCGCCGAACGAGCTCGACCACCACCTACCCAAGCTCAAGTATCCGGCCCTCGCCATCTACGTACTCAATCTCGTCCCCTCATGTCATCAGTGCAATAGCGCTAAGTCGGATCTAGATCCGCCGGAGCCCGGCCGCCAGTTCATGCATGCTTACCTAGAGCCAATGCCTGCCGTCCGGTTCCTAGACGCCGTGGTAGATCTCAACCAAGGGGCGCTGGTCGTGGAATTCCGAATCGACCCTGACGCCAAGATCCCGCCCCGTCTACTAGAGCGCCTGACCCATCAGTTCGAACGGCTGCACCTGAATGATCGTTACAAGCGGGAAGCGAACACGCTTCTGGTCAACCACGCGACCGCTTTGAGAATGGCGTTCGACGCTGGCGGCGCGTCTTCCGTGCAGTCCTTCTTGCAGGAGCAAGCGAGGCATGAGTTCGAGACGTTCCACGCAAATCACTGGAGCGCGGTTCTACTTTGGTCCCTGTCGCAACACGCGCCCTTTTGCGAAGGCGGTTTCCGGCCTTTGTGCTGACGCTCGCAGCTCTGCATGCAACGCCAGACAGCCGGTTCTGGTCCCACAAGCAGGGAACTCTCTTGATCCTTCCACTGCTCCTCTGCACCTAGACCCTTCGTCAGCACGTACCATCAAGGCGAGGCGCGGGCTGGCCGCCCCGAGCAGACCCGGTCTGACTCGCTTACGTGCGTCAACGCCCACGTCGCCGCTACTAGCGCCGTGTCGCGACCATCGCCAGATGCGTCAACCAGAACAGCGCTGGGGCGGCTGCCTTCGTCCACACCGGTGGCGGCCGCACTGGCGCCTGCAGGTGAAGCGCGCCAACGACCTCGCCCGTCGGGCATATTCCCCGACATCGAGTCGCCGAAGCAGGCAACTACTCTAACACTCACGAATAGATGTGGCGGAGCGGACGGGACTTGAACCCGCGACCTCCGGCGTGACAGGCCGGCATTCTAACCAACTGAACTACCGCTCCGTGCGGGGGCGCCCGCTGTCGGCGGGGCTTCGCCGGGGCCAAGGCGCTGGCGGCTTGGCTGGTGGGTGTTGCAGGGATCGAACCTGCGACCTACGGCTTGTAAGGCCGTCGCTCTCCCAGCTGAGCTAAACACCCTCGGCGAACGGCGCGTATCTTAGCCCTGCGCCCCATGCTGTCAACCCGCCTATGCCCGCAGGCGGCGGTTGGCCGGGTCCCATGGGCTTTCCGGCACCACCACCGCCGGATAGCGCTCGCCCAGCACCTCGATCTCAAGCGCCGTGCCCTCCGCAGCAAGCTCAGGCCGCACCATAGCGAGGGCCAGGGAGCGCTCCAGGCGGAAGCCATAGTTGCCACTGGTCGAGCGCCCCACCATCTCGCTAGCGACGTACAGCGGGTTGTTGCCCAAGGGGTCCGCGTCGGCCAGCCCATCCACCGCCAGCGTCACGAAGGCGTTGGCGAAGCCACGCTGCTGCCACGCCAAGAGCCCCGCGCGGCCGGTGAAGTCGCCCTTGTCCAGCCGGACGAAGCGGTGAAGGCCGGATTCCAGCGCCGCGTACTCGATGGAGAGCTCCGCGCCAATCATCCGGTAGGACTTCTCTACCCGCAGCGAGTCCATGGCGCGGATGCCGAAAGGCTTCAACCCCAGGTCAGCACCCGCGGCCATCAGCGTGTCGAAGATGGCGTTCTGGTACTCGATGCCGTGGTGGATTTCCCAGCCGAGCTCGCCCACGAAGTTGAGCCGCATCAGTTTCACGGGCGCGAGGCCGATGCTCGTCTCCTTGCCCGTCAACCAGCGGAAGGCGGCGTTGCCGAGGTCCGCATCGCAGACGCGCTGCAGCAGCTCGCGGGCTTTCGGCCCGGCCACCACCAGCACGCCCATGGCGTTGGTCAGATTCTCGAAGCGCACGGAGCCGTCGGTCGGCATCTGCCGGCGCAGGAAGTCGTGGTCCAAGCGCTGGAAGGCGCCGGCGGAGACCAGATAGAAGCTCGTCTCGCTCTCGCGCAGGATGGTGAACTCGGAATGCACGCCGCCCCGCGCGTTGAGCGCATGGCAGAGGCCAATGCGGCCCGGCGCACTCGGCAGGCGGTTCGCGACGAAGCGGTCGAGGAACGCGGCGGCGCCAGGCCCGCTGAGTCGCGCTTTGGCGAAGGCGGTCATGTCCAAGAGGCCCACGTTGTCGCGCACGTTGCGGCATTCCTCGCCGACGTGCTCGAACCAGCGCGAGCGGCGGAAGGACCAGTGGTCCGTCTGCGGCGTACTCTTGGGTGCGAACCAGTTGGGCCGCTCCCAGCCGAACTTCTGGCCGAACACCGCACCCAGCACCTTCATGCGGTCGTAGCACGGCGCCGTGCGATGCGGGCGGGCGGCGGGGCGTTCCTCGTCCGGGTAGTGGATGGTGAAGACGTTGGCGTAGGCCTCCTCGTTCTTGGCCTTGAGATATGCGCCCGTGGCGTAGTCGCCGAAGCGGCGCGGATCGACGCCCAGCATGTCGATGGTGGGCTCGCCTTCCACGATCCACTCGGCAAGCTGCCAGCCGGCGCCGGCGGCGGCGGTGATGCCGAAGCTGTGGCCTTCGTTCAGCCAGAAGTTGCGCTTGTCCCAGGCCGGACCGACGATGGGGCTGCCGTCCGGCGTATAGGGGATCGCGCCGTTGTAGACGTTCTTCACCCCGAGTTCGCCGAACGCGGGCACGCGGTGGATGGCGGACTCGATGTGCGGGGCGAGGCGCTCGAGATCGGCGTTGAAGAGTTCGTACTCGCTGTCATCGGCGGGGCCGTCGAGGTAGCACGCCGGTGCGCCGCGCTCGTACGGGCCGAGCAGCAGTCCGCCGGCCTCTTCGCGCATGTACCAGGAACCGTCGGACTCGCGCAGCACCCCCATCTCCGGCAGCCCTTGGGCTTGGCGCTCGCGTATGCCCGGATGCGCCTCGGTGACGATGTACTGGTGTTCCACCGGCAGCACGGGAACGTCCAGCCCCACCATCGCCCCCGTTCGACGGGCGAAATCGCCGGTGGCCGACACGATGTGCTCGCAGAGCCAGTCGCCCGCATCGGTACGCACCAGCCACTCTCCCCCGGGCTGCTGTTCGATGCCGAGGACGCGCGTCTGCCGCTTGATCTCGGCACCCCTGCTGCGGGCGCCGCGAGCGAGCGCCTGGGTGAGGTCGGCGGGCTGGATGTAGCCGTCGGCCGGATGGCGGATCGCGCCGATCAGGCCGTCGGCCACGGCCAGCGGCCAGATGTCCAGCACCTGCTCGGGGGTGAGGAACTCCACGTCCACGCCGATGGTGCGGGCGACGCCAGCGTATTGGCGGTATTCGTCCATGCGATCAGCGGTGGTGGCGAGGCGGATGTTGCCGACGCGGCGGAGGCCCACGTCCTGGCCCGTTTCCGCTTCCAGTTCGCCGTAAAGCTGCACCGAGTACTTGTGCAGTTGCCCCACGGAGTAGCTCATGTTGAAGAGCGGCAGCAACCCGGCGGCGTGCCAAGTGGAGCCGGAGGTGAGCTCCTTGCGCTCGAAGAGCACGACATCGGGCCAGCCCTTCTTCGCCAAGTGGTAGAGCGTGGCGACGCCGACCACGCCGCCGCCGATCACCACGACGCGAGCGTGCTGCGTCATGCGGCGCACCGCTCGGGTGGGGTGAACCAGCGCCACATCTGCCGCGCCGGCGTGGTGGGCGGGCCGTCGACATTCGGCGCGCCGCGGCCCGCGAGCCGATCCGCCTCCCAGACCGTGCGCGTGTCGATGCCGAATCGCGTCAGGCCGGAACCGTCTGTGATGCCGCGATGCAGATGCGCGGCAGAGAAGGCGAGCAGTTCGCCCGGCGCGATGCGCACCGGCAGGCCCTTGGCCGGCGGTTCCACGCATGCAGTAGGAAGCAGCGGTCCACCGCGCCGAGCGGCCTCGAAACACCAATCGGCGCTGTCGTTCGGAACGGGGCGGCGGAACAGTTCCGGCCACACCAGCATGGTGCGCGTGTCGGCGAGCGGATACAGCGGCATCCACCAGTTCACCTGCGCCTGGATGCCGGAACCCCAAGTGTCGCGATGCGGCGCAATGGCCTGCAGCCGCCGGTGGCCGATGTCTCGCCGCGACGGCACCACGCGCAGCCGGATGCGGTCCATCCACATGTCCGCGGAACGAAATCCGAAAGCCGCGAAGACAGCGTGCCAGAGCCGCGCAAGCTCAGCGTCTTCGGCAACGCGGCGACGCGCCAGCAAAGCCAGCCGGCTGAAGGTCGATGCCGAGAGGCTGTTCTCGGCGCGGACCGGATCGTCGGTCTGGAAAGTCTCCGCCAGGATCGTCCGGGCACGGTCGGCGAGCGCCGTGATGGTGGCATTGCCGAAGAGCATCAATGCGCCGTCGAACAGCGCCGCACTCACCGCTTCGGGCGGATCCCCCGGCGTCCAGCGCCTGAACGCTTCGGCCATCGCTAGAACAGCCCGAACACGCGCCCGTCTTCGCCGACGCCGATGTCCAAGGCTGCCGGGCGGCGGGGCAGGCCGGGCATGGTCATGATGTCGCCGGTGATGGCGACCACGAAGCCGGCGCCGGCGGAGAGGCGCGCTTCGCGCACCGGGAGCGTGTGGCCGTCCGGTGCGCCGAGCGCCTTGGGGTCGGCGGAGAAGCTGTACTGCGTCTTGGCGACGCACACCGGGAAGCGGCCGTAGCCGAGGCGCTCGAAGTCCTCGAGCTGTGCGGCGGCAGCGGGCTCCACCTCAATGTCCTTGGCACCGTAGATGCGCGTCGCGACCGTGCGGATCTTGTCCGTGAGGGGCATGTCGTCGGGGTAGAGAAGGTCCACTTCCGCGCCGCCGTCGGCCAGCCGCGCCATCACCGCCCGCGCCAGATCCGTCGCCCCTGCGCCGCCGTCGGCCCAATGCGAGGCCGGTATTGCATCCACCCCGCATTCGTCGGCTATGGCCTCCACCGCGGCGACCTCTTCGGCGGCGTCCGTGGCGAAGCGGTTGACGCAGACCACCGGCGGCAGGCCGAAGCGCTTCAGGTTCTCGATATGGCGGGCCAGATTCGCCGCTCCCGCCCGCACCGCGTCCGCATTCGGTTCCGCCAAGTCCCTGCGCGTCACGCCGCCGTGCATCTTGAGCGCTCGTACGGTGCAGACCAGCACCACCGCGTCTGGCCGCAGGCCGGATTGGCGGCACTTGATGTCGAGGAACTTCTCCGCGCCGAGGTCGGCGCCAAAGCCGGCCTCCGTCACTACCACGTCGGAGAGCTTGAGCGCCGCGCGGGTGGCGACCACGGTGTTGCAGCCATGGGCGATGTTGGCGAACGGGCCGCCGTGGATGAATGCCGGGTTGCCTTCGAGGCTCTGCACCAGATTCGGGTTCAAGGCGTCGTTCAAGAGCGCGGTGAGGGCGCCCGCCATGCCGAGATCGCGCGCGGTCGCCACCCCGCCCTCGGCGTTGCGGCCGACGACGATGTCTCCCAAGCGCTTGTGCAGGTCCGCGCGGTCCTGGGCGAGACAGAGCACGGCCATCACCTCGGAGGCGGCGGTGATGTCGAAGCCGCTGTGCCGATGCTTGCCGCGGCCGAGCGCGAACTCGGCGCGGCGCAGGGCGCGGTCGTTGAGGTCCAGGGCGCGGCGCCAGACGATCTCGTCGCGCTCGATGCCGAGTTCGTTGCCCCAATAAAGGTGGCTGTCCACCACCGCCGCCAGCAGGTTGTTCGCTGCGGTCACGGCATGGAGGTCGCCGTTGAAGTGCAGGTTGATGTCCGCCATCGGCGCCACTTGGGCCCAGCCGCCGCCGGTCGCGCCGCCCTTCATGCCGAAGCAGGGGCCGAGGGAAGGCTCGCGCAGGCATACGGTGGAGTTGACGCCGATCTTGTTCAAGGCGTCGTTAAGGCCGACGCTGGTGGTGGTCTTGCCCTCGCCGGCGGGGGTTGGCGAGACCGCGGTGACCAGCACGAGCTTGCCGGGCGCGGCGGTGAGGTTCGCCAGGTGATCCAGCGACACCTTGGCCTTGTAGTGGCCGTAGGGGGTGAGCGCTTCGGCGGGCAGCCCCAAGCGTTCTTCGGCGAGGGGAAGAATGGGCTTCAGGGGTACGGAATCGGCGATTTCGCTGTCCGAGGCCGGACGAGCGGAGTCAGCGGGCATTCAGCGGTCTCCTAGTAAGCGGCGCATCCAGCGTGTCCAGCCACCGGGCCGTCGCCGCCAGGCCGCCGAACGCGAACAGGTGGATGCCGGCGAGCGCGGTTGCTGGGTTGCGGCTGCGGTAGGCCGCGAATTCGCAGAGCGATTCGTCCGGCGACCAGTTGCCGAGCAAGCGCACGACGCCCGGGCGCCGCCGAGCCATGCGCAGCGACGTGCCGACGCCGCAGCGGGCGGCGAAGGCGAGCAGCTTCTTGAGCGGTGTCGGACCGGGCAGGCCGACGCGCACCGGCAGCACCAGCGGCATCTCGCAGAGGCGTTCCAGCCAAGCGATCGCGGGCGCCGCGCTGAATGCGAACTGGGTCACGATCCACATCTGGCTCCCGGTCTCGGCGCCCATCGCCGCCGCGTACTCGATCTTCCGCGCCAAGGCGCGTTCCAGTGACGCCGAATCGATGCGCGGATGGCCTTCGGGGTAGGCGGCGACGCCCAGCCGATGGAAGCCGCGCTCGTTCAGCAGGCCGGATTCTAGGACATCGAGCGTGTCTCGATAAGGCCCGGCGGGGTGGTCGCGGTCGCCGGCGACCAGCATGAGGGAATCGACGCCGAGTTCCGCCACGTCGTCGAGCCACGCGCCGAGGTCCGGCTGGCTTGGGACGGTGCGCGCCGCCAGATGCGGAACCGGGCGCAGGCCCGCGCCGAGCAATCGGCGGCAGGCGGCCACCGTGTCGGCCCACGCGGCACGCGGCGGGAACGGTACGTAGACCTCCGTGCCCTGGCGCAGCGCGGCGAGTTCGGCACCCGCGCCGGCCACTTCGCGGGCCAAGAGTTCGACGGACGCGCCTTGGGCCAGTTGCCGAACCGCGTCCGCCCGACCCGGTGGTTCGGCGCCCGTGAGGGCGACCGCGCCCGGCTCAGTCCGCATGGTCCCGGCCTTTGGCGCGGGCCACTTCGCGGATGTTCGGGTTCACCGACGGTCGGAACGGCACTTCGACGATCTGTCCGGATACCGTGCCGCCGTACTGCGCCGGCAGCCGCACCTCGACGGCGGTGCCGACTTCGCGCTGCTCCCAAGGCACGTAGCCGAGGGCGATGTTCGTCTCCAGTTCCGGCGAGAACCACGGCGAGGTGACGTAGCCCATCGGCGCGCTGCCCTCGGCCGGGGCGATCAGCCAGAAGTCGTTCGCGTAGTCCGTCACCGGTTTGCCGCCGAAGACCAGGCCGACCAACGTGTTGCGGAACGGCGGCTTGCCGGCCTCGAGGTCTCGCCGCGCCGCCTCCAGCGCGACCTTGCCGACGTAATCCGCCTGCTTGCGGCGCGGCACCTGATAGCCGAGGTTGCACTGGAAGGGGAGCGTCTCCTGGTCGAGGTCCTGGCCCCAGGAGAGGATGCCGGCGGCGATGCGGCGGTGGTGGGCTGGCGCCGTCACCATGAGCTGGTGCTTCTCGCCCGCTTCGAGCACGCCGTACCAGAGGTCTTCGGCATGGAGCGTCGCGTCCTTCAAGTAGATCTCGTAGCCCTTCTCGCCGGTGAAGCCCGTCTGCGAAACCACGACATCGCGCCCGCGCACTTGGCCGTCCATCAGGCCGTAGTAGGGGATGTCGCGCACCCGTTCGCCGAAGAGGTCCACCATCAGCGCTTCGGACTTGGGGCCCTGGATCTGCACCGGGGCGACATCGATCTCGGCGATGGAGACGTCGCACTTGAGGCCCAGGTTGACGCCGCGCAGCCACATCTCGATGTCGCTGTCCGCCAGCGAGAACCAGAACTCGTCCTCGGCGACGCGCAGCAGCACGGGGTCGTTCAGCACGCCGCCGTCTTCGTTGCAGAGGATCACGTACTTGGCGTGCATGGGCTTGATGCGCGTGGCGTCCCGGGTGATGACGTGGTTCACGAACCGCTCCGCATCCGGGCCTTTCACTTGGATCTGGCGCTCGACGGCCACGTTCCAGAGCGTCACGTGGTTGACCAGCGCGTCGTACTCCACCATCGCGCCGCCGTCCTCGGGCCGGACGTAGCCGCGCGGGTGATAGACGCGGTTGTACACCGTCGCACGCCAGCAGCCGGCTTCCATGGAGAGGTGCCAGTACGGGGACTTGCGCACCCGGGTGGAGATCAAGAGGCCCACTGGCGTCGGGCCGGACTGGCGCAGGTTGATGGGCACGCGCCTATCCGATTGATCGACGCCCGTGGTCTGGCGCAGATCCGCGTAGCTGATGGCGTCGTTCGCAGTGTGGGTGGCTTCGCTCATGGTCTTTGCTCTTCCAGCGCCTGATCGAGATGGAATGCCCCGCGGAGTCGCGGGATGCACGGTGACGCGCACCATAGGCCCATGCATGGTTCGCCAAGACGCCCAACGCGACGCCGCGGCAGCGAAACGCGACATGCCTTCGCGGGCTACCCTGGCTGCTCGCGCGCCGCCGCCTCCTCGCGTCGCCGCTCGTCGCGCGGTCGCCGGCCGTAGCGCTCGACGTACGCCCGGCTGAAGCCCGCCGCGGTCGAGAATCCGCAGCGGTCCGCGACTTCGGCGATGGGTGCGCCGGTCTGCAGCAGCAGCAGGCGGCCGCGGTGCAGGCGCAGGTCGTGGTAGTAGTGGGACGGGGTGCAGTGCAGATGCTCCTGGAACAGGCGTTCCAACTGGCGGCGGGAGACGCCGACGTATTCGGCAAGCTCCGCCAGCGTCAGCGGCTCCTCGATATTCGCCTCCATCAGCGCCACGGCGTCGGTCAGGCGCGGCTGCTGGCCAGCGCCGATCAGGTAGTGCAGCGGCGGGCGCTGGGCGTCGCGCTCCGTGCGCACCCGTTCGAGGACGAACTGCGCGGAAATCTCCTGCGTCAGCTCCGGGCCGTGCGCCGCGGCGACCAGATTCAGCATCAGGTCGATGGAGGCGATGCCGCCGGAGCAGGTGTAGCGGTCCCGGTCCACCACGAAGAGGCCCGAAGAGACCTGCACCTTCGGAAAGTCGTTGCGCAGGCCTTCGGCGTTCTCCCAGTGGATCGCGCAGCGGTAGCCGTCCAGCAGGCCCGCCGCGGCGAGGATGTACGTGCCCGTACACAGAGCGCCGACCGGCACGCGCCGTTTCGCGAAGCCGCGCAGCGTGGCGAGCAAGGCGCGGTCGCAGTGCGCCTGGGGCCGGTAGCCGCCGCAGACGAAGAGAATGTCGAGCGGCAGGGGCTCGGTCGCCGCGCCGTCCGGAATCAGCCGCAGGCCGTCGCTGGAGGCCACCGGTTCGCCGCTGAGCGTCAGGCAGGACCAGCGGTACAGCGGCTGCTCGCGCAGGCGGTTCGCCATGCGCAGCACGGCGATGGCGTTGGTGAGCGTGACGATGGTGTACTCCGGCACCATCAGGAAGCCGAAGTGCGCCGGGGCGCGCGGCTCGCCGGGCATCGCCCGCTACGCCTGTTCGGCGCCCCCGGAGGTCGGCCAGGCGTCGTAGATCGCCTTCACCAGCGTCGCCAGGGGGATGGCGAAGAACACGCCCCAGAAACCCCAGATGCCGCCGAACACGAGCACCGCGGCGATGATCGCGATGGGGTGCAGGTTGACAGCCTTGGAGAACAGCAGCGGCACCAGCACGTTGCCGTCCAGCACCTGGATGACGGCGTAGGCGACGATGACGAGCAGGAAGTCGAACGTCCAGCCGAACTGCGCCAGGCCCACCGCGGCGACGGGAATCGTCACCACCGCAGCGCCGACGTAGGGGATCAGCACCGAGAATCCCACCAGCATCGCGAGCAGCGCCGCGTAGTTCAGGCCGAGCAGCGACAGCACGGCGTAGGTCACCACGGCGACGATGAGGATCTCGATGACTTTGCCGCGCACGTAGTTGCCGATCTGGATGCCCATCTGGGTGCCGATCTGGTCCAGCACCCGGCGGCGGCGCGGCAGCAAGGTCTTCAGCGTGCGGATCATGCGGCGCTTGTCCTTCAAGAAGAAGAACAGCGCGATGGGGGTGAGGATCAGGAACAGCACCACGCCCATGACATTCGGCAGCTGCCCGACCAAGCCCTCCACGGCACCGCTGCCGAGCTCCGTCGCCTGGCGGCTGAGGGTCGCGGTCCAGTCCGCTACTGCGGCCTCGGTGAACAGCTGCGGGTAGCGGGCGGCCAGTTCCGTCGCGAAGTCGCGCAGCCGCTCGATGACGCTCGGCAGCGCGTTCGCGAAGCCGACGAGCTGCGCCCAGACCAGCGGCAGGATGCCGACCACCACGGCGATCAGCGCACCGAGGAAGATCAGCTCGACCAGGCAGATCGCCATCAGTCGGGGCACTCGCCAGCGCACCAGCCGCGCCACGGGGCCATCGAGCAGGAAGGCGAAGGCGAGACCCGTGAGGATCGGCGCCAGCACGGTGCCGAGGGTGATGACGATCAGCCATGCGGCGAGGATGGTCACCACCAGGAAGATGGCTTCCTCGTTCGAGAAGTAGCGATTGATCCAGCCGCCGATGACCTCGACGAACTTCATCGAGCGCAGCGTGCCGGGCTCCTCCGCCACCGCCGGCTCATCTGGCCGGCGGGGCCGGCGCGCTTTCTGGGGCTTGTGCCTTCTGCAGCAGGTAGTAGTAGCGGTCCGCCTCCTGCCGCGACTCCAAGAGGGCGTGGCCGCTCTGCTCCGAGAACACCTTGAAGTCGCGCACGGAGCCGGGGTCCGTCGCCACCACCTGCAGGCGCTCGCCCGGCGCGAGTTCGTTGAGCGCTTTCTTGGCCTTGAGCAGCGGCATCGGGCAGTTCAGCCCGGTGGCGTCGAGATGCACGGGGGCAGGAGGTGTCAGGGGCGTCGTCATGGATGGATTATGGCACGGTGGATCGGGGCTATGATGGCGGGGAACCGCACTGGCGCCGCGACGGAGGCGCGATGGTCTGCAAGACGTTGATGCGCCCGCTGCTCGTCGGCGGGGTGGCTTTCGGCCTGCTGGCGAACGCTGCGGAGCCCGCGGACCTGCCGTCCTTGGGCGACGGCTCTTCGGGCGTCGTCTCCCCGGCCGCGGAGCGGGAGCTGGCCCGCGTCGCCTTGAAGCAGATCCGCGCCGGCGCCCCACTGGCGAACGACCCCATCCTGAAGTACTACGTCCACGTCAACATTCACCGCTTGGCCGAGAAATCGGCGCTGCGCGACGTGGCGCTGACCACCGTGCTCATCGACAGCCCGCAGATCAACGCCTTCGCCGTGCCGGGCGGCATCGTCGGCGTCAATCTGGGCCTGCTCCTGCACGCCGAGGACGAGAGCGAGTACTCGGCGGTGATCGCGCATGAGCTCGCGCACCTCAGCCAGCGCCACTACGCGCGCGGCTTCGAGGCGCAGCGGGCGATGACGCCGTGGATGCTCGCCGGCCTCTTGGCGTCCATCGTGATCGGTGCCGCCGGCGGCGGCGAGGCCGGCCTCGCCGCGGCGGCAAGCACCCAGGCGCTCATCGCCGACCAGGGGCTGCGCTTCAGCCGCGCCCGGGAACAGGAGGCGGACCGCATCGGCCTCAACACGCTCGTCGCCGCCGGCATGGACCCGGACGGCATGGCGCGCATGTTCGAGCGCATGCGGCGCGCCTACCGCTTCGTCGAGAAGCCGCCGGAGTTCCTGCTCACCCACCCGCTCACGGACACGCGCATCAGCGATGCCAAGAACCAGGCGGAACGGTTCGCCGAGCAGGAGAAGCCGGCGCCCGAGTCGGCGCCCGGTCCGCGCGCCTCGCCGCTGGACTACGCCTTCATGCGCACCCGAGTGCAGGTGTACTACGCGGAATCCGCCCGCCGGGCGCTGGCCGAGGCGACTTCCCGGACGGGCGGCGGCGATGCCGACAACTACGCCATCGCCCTTGCTCTCGCCCGCGACGGGCGCGCCGAGGACGCCGTGGACGCGATGCGCATCCTGCATCGCGAACATGCGAGCAACTTGCTGGTCACCGCGTCATTCGCGGAACTTCTGATCGGCGCCGAGCAGGCGGACGAGGCCATCGCCCTCTTGGAGCGGGAGCTCGCCATCGCCCCGGACAACGAGCCGCTGACGTTCCTCTACGCCCAGGCGCTGCAAGCGGCCGAGCGACCCGGCGATGCCGCCGACACCCTCTGGCGCCACGTGCGCGTCAATGCCGAGGATGTGGATGTTTGGGAGCTGCTGGCGGAAACCGCCGGCCTCGCCGGCGACACCATCGGCGTGCATCGCGCCCGCGCCGAATACTTCGCCCTGGTCGGCGCCTACCGCATGGCCATCCAGCACCTCGACTACGCCATGCGCCTCGTGCCTGCGGACGATGCGCGCATGACGGCAAGACTGGCGCAGCGCATCATCGATCTGCGCACGGAACTGGAGGCGCTGCGGGAGGAACGCGCCGGCTAGGGGAGAACGAGGCGCTTGCGCGGGAAGATTCCCTTTTGCCGCGCGAGCTTCGCCTGCCGCGAGTTGGGGGGCAGGTTCAACCGACCGCTCGCAAGCCAGACAAATGCAGGCACCGCATCGTCCGTGCCGGTCATGCGGCGCAGGGGTTGTCCGTCGGCATTGAGCCAGTCCTTCAGCCAATCGAGCTTGCGGATCATCTCTTTGACCTTGCCGGTCTGTGCGCCGTGTACCTCGATCCAAACCGCATGTTCCGCTGCCCCGTGGCGGTAGCCGATCGCGTAGTCCCACCGGGGCGCATTCGGTCGGTCCTTGCGCAGCGCTGAGTCAAGGTCGATGCTGCCAGTGAGGAGTCTGCCATCTGCGCACGAAACCAGGCCGCGGTGCGGTTGGCTCAGAGCCTGAAGCCCCAGCTTGTAGGCTGCCGAGACCGGCGGGCCGATCTCGCCTAAGGCATCGCGGAACTCTCTGCGGGGTTTCTTGCCGCCGCGCCGTGCCGCCCTAGCCACGCCGGTCAGCGACCGCCGATACAACTTCGCCAGCCGTGCTTGAGAAGCTCGTCAGCCCGCCCCACTCGCATTCGGCATCGTCATCGGCCCCCGGGTCCAGCCGCGAGATGTCACGAACAGAGCCTGCGCGCGCGAAGTAGTACACCCGTAGCTTGCTGGCGAGGGCTGCGTCGGCGAGCCGCTTCCCGGGCGTTGTGCCCTTTAGGCCAAGAAGTGCTAGTACGTCGTCCGTGTTTCCATCATTTTCTTGGATGAAGCGCAACGCCCACATCAGGTCCAAGACATGCGGAGAGTGGGTGGAAACACAAACCCGGTAGCCCCGGGCACGAAGCTCCATTACGACCGTGAGCACGGCATTGATGGCATTGGGGTGGAGGCCCATCTCAGGCTCCTCGACTACCACCCAGTCCAAGTTGTCGCGACGGGGCACTCTCGCTGGCGGCAGGAGGTGGTAAAAGCCGAGCAGAAGCGGGACGAACTCCCGCTGCCCTGTCGACCAGACCAGATATGGCAGCACGGTCCGCCCGCGTCGAAGCACGATGCGCCGCTGCATCCGGGCGACCTCTGTATGCAGCTCGAAGCCACCGAACACATGCTGGGCAAGTGGCCCCCGGAGCGTCTCGTTTAGGCGGTTGGCCTTTGGAAAAAGACTGCCCGTCGAACCGAAGTCAGTCTGCAGCAGTTGATGGAGCTTCTCGCTGAATGCCCGCAAGACGAAAGGATCTCCGGCGCGGTAATCCGAGAAAGGCCGTGTCAGGCCGTCGCGCAGGCTCATTACGCGCTGGGCGGGAACGTAGAACAGCCTCTCTTTGGCGCTAGCAACGCCGCGGCTATTGGCCAAGGCTGCGAATTGCTGGCTCGTGCGTCCCACTACCAAGGACGACTTCGAGCGGGACAGGTCGGCCATGCCCTCGCCGAAGTAGATCTCCAGAAACTTGCCGCGACTTCTTCCCCACTCCAGCCCGAAACGGCGCATCTCAGCGTGGATGGCGCGCCGGTCGAGCAGCAGTTTCAGCAGCTGCAACAGGATGCTCTTGCCCGTTGCTTGCGGACCGACGAAGACAGTCAAGTCTCCGAATGTGATGTCCGCACTGTCGATGGGGCCGAACTTCTCGACTCTGATCCGCATGGCAATCCGATGTCTAGGCGCCCAGGCGAGCATACACGCCCGCCCAACGCCTTTCACCGTCCCGGCGGCTGCACCTCCGTCGCCTCGAAGAAGGACACGCCGCCGCCGCTCGCCGGGCGTTCGCGCATGGCCTTCTGGAAGGCGGCCATGTGCGGGCTGGCGAAGTGGGCTGCCAGCGCTTCCATGTCGCGCCACTTCTCGGTGATGCGGATGACGTTGGGGTCGTTCAGCTCGACGGAGAACGTGTAGTCGTCGCAGCCGTCCTCGGCGCGGCTGGCGGTCTCCATGGCGGCGATGGCGTCCTTGAGGTGGGCGATGTTCTCGGCGCTGGTCTCGAGCCTGCCGTTGACGATGATCATGTTGTGCTCCGTAAGCGCCGACGCGGCGCGTCCTGCAAGCGATGCACTCTACACGATGGCACGATGGCCAAGGCCGCGCGCGCCGCGCAAGCGGCGATTGATTGTCCAGCGCCAATCGGTGTGTACTTACGCTGTCAAGCCAAGCACCAAGGGAGGCGCGCCATGCCCGCACTCGACGGCATGAGGGTCCTCGACATGACCCAGTACGAAGCCGGCACGTCCTGCACGCAGGCGCTCGCCTGGCTCGGCGCGGACGTGGTGAAGATCGAGGCGCCGGAGTACGGCGACCCCGGCCGCGGCGTCGGCCGCTCGGAGAACAAGGACTACTCCGCCTACTTCTGCGCTTGGAACGCCAACAAGCGCAGCGTCGCCATCGATCTGCGCAACGAGGAAGGTCGGGAACTGCTGCTGCGCCTGGTGCCGAAGTTCGACGTGTTCGTGGAGAACTACGGCCCGGGGGTGATCGAGCGTCTCGGCATCGATTACGCCACCCTGAGCGGCGTCCATCCGGGCCTCATCTACGCCCGCATCAAAGGCTTCGGCACCAGCGGCCCGTATGCGGACTTCCGCTGCATGGACATGGTCGCCCAAGCGGCCGCCGGCGCGTTCTCCATCACCGGCGAAGCCGACGGCCCGCCGATGATGCCCGGCCCCACCACCGGCGACTCCGGCACCGGCGTGCAGGCCGCCATGGCCATCCTCGCCGCCTATGTGCAGAGGCTGCGCACGGGGGAGGGCCAAGAGATCGAGCTCTCCATGCAGGAGGCGATGGCCTACTACGTGCGCACCCGCGCTTTCATCGGCTCCGCCTGGGGCACCAAGGCGACGCCGCGCTCCGGCAACGCCGGCGGGCTGCCGCCGGTGAACATCTACGCCTGCAAGCCGTTCGGTCCCAACGACTACATCTACCTGATGCCCGTCAACCAGGGCCACTGGGACGGCCTGTGCGCGGCGATGGATCGCGGCGACCTCCTGATCGACGAGCGCTTCGCCACCACCCGCGCCCGCATGGCCAACGGCGCGGCGCTGTACAAGGAGATCAGCGACTGGACCGGCGAACGCACCAAGTACGAAGCGATGGAGACCATCGCCGCCGCCGGCGTGCCCTGTTCGGCCTGCCTCGATACCGGCGAACTGCACCACGACAGGCACCTGACTTCGCGCGGCTTCGTACACGAGCTGGAGCTGCCCGTGCATGGCAAGGTGCCCATGCTCGGCTTCGCGCCGCGGCTTTCCGCCTCGTCGGTTCAGATGACCCGGCCGCCGCGCCTCGGCGAGCATACGGACGACGTGCTCGCCGCGGAACTCGCCATGGGCGATGAGGAGCTGGCGACGCTGCGCGACGCCGGCGTGATCGGCGACGCGGCACGTTTCGCCTAACCCGGCTCGAGCATTGTGGTATAAAGCCGCCCGCTTCGCGCCGGGGCGGGCCGATCCGCCTAGGCTGCGAGCACCACGAACACCACGCCGCTCCAGGAAGAGCATCGCCGCGGGTGGTCGCCGAGAGGCGGCGGATTCGGCGATGCGGCGCGGCGCGAGAGCCAACCCGAAGGAGACAACATGGCAGCTACGAGCATGCGCGACATGCTGGCCGCGGGCGTGCATTTCGGCCACCAAACGCGCTTCTGGAATCCGAAGATGTCGCCGTACATCTTCGGTGCCCGCAACAAAATCCACATCATCAATCTGGAAGCCACCGTGCCGGGCCTCGCGGAGGCGGCGGCCGAAGCGCGGCGGCTGGCGTCCCGGCGCAACAAGATCCTCTTCGTCGGCACCAAGCGCGCCGCCTCGAAAACCATCCGCGAGCAGGCGGAACGGGTCGGGATGCCGTTCATCGACCAGCGCTGGCTGGGCGGCACCCTCACCAACTACAAGACCATCCGCCAGTCCATCCGCCGGCTGACCGATCTCGAGACCCAGGCCGAAGACGGCACCTTCGAGAAGCTCACCAAGAAGGAAGCGCTGCAGAAGCGGCGCCTGATGGAGAAGCTGCAGCGCAGCTTGGGCGGCATCAAGGAGATGGGCGGCCTGCCGGACGCGCTCTTCGTGGTGGACGTGCATCACGAGCGCATCGCCGTCACCGAAGCCAACAAGCTCGGCATCAAGGTGATCGGCCTGGTCGACACCAACAGCGACCCCACCGGCGTGGACTACGTCATCCCCGGCAACGACGACGCCATCCGCTCGGTGCGGCTGTTCGTCACCGCCATCGCCGACGCCATCCACGACGGCCAGACCCTGGGCGACGTGGACGCGGAACTCGAGGAGATCGTTGAGGTGGTGGAGCAGGCCGAAGAGCTGCCGGACCTCTCCGCCGAGGCCATTGCCGCAGTCGACGCCGCCGAGGGTGCTGAGCCGGAGGCCCCGGCAGACGTAGAGGGCTCGGCCGGCGAAGGCGGAGAAGGCGGAGAGGGCGAGGAGGAGCAGGCGCAATGAACATGGCACTTATCAAGGAACTGCGCGAGCGCACCGGGGTCGGCTTCGGCGACTGCAAGAAAGCGCTGGTCGAAGCCGACTGGGACATGGACCGCGCCGTGGACATCGTGCGCCTGCAGAGCGGCGCCAAGGCGGAGAAGAAAGCGGACCGCACCGCCGCCGAGGGCCTGCTCGGCGTCAAGGTGGATGGCAACGCCGCGGCGATGGTGGAGATCAACGTCGAGACGGATTTCGCCGCCCGCAACCCCAAGTTCACCGCCTTCGTGGAACACGCGGTCGGCACCGCCCTGGCGCAGGGCGCAGACGGCTTGGTCGACGCGCTGGAGGCGGACCGCCAAGCGCTGGTGCAGGAGATCGGCGAGAACGTCAGCGTCCGCCGCGCGGCGCGCGTGGCTGCCGGTGACGGCGGCGCGGTCGTCGGCTACCTGCATCAGGACGGCAAGAAGGGCACGCTGGTCGCCTTGGCTGGCGGCGGCGAGCAAGCGGATGCGCTCGGCCGCGACATCGCCATGCATATCACCGCCATGCGCCCGCTGGTGGTCGCGCCGGACGACGTACCGGCAGACGTGGTGGCCAAGGAACGCGCCATCTTCGAGCAGCAGGCGGCGGACAGCGGCAAGCCGCCGGCCATCGTCGAGAAGATGGTCACCGGGCGCGTGCGCAAGTTCCTCGCGGAATCCAGCCTGCTCGAACAGCCGTTCGTGAAAGACACCTCGGTGAAGGTAGGCAAGCTGCTGAAGGGCGCCGGCGCCGCCTGCGAGCGTTTCGAGCGCTTCGAGGTCGGCGAGGGCATCGACAAGCGCGAAGAGGACTTCGCCGAGGAAGTGCGCAAGCAGCTCGCTTGAGGGCAGCATGGCCCGCGCAGGCGTGCAGCGCCATGCGTGTACACTCGGCGCGACGCTGGCCAGCCAAGGGGAATTGAGCGAACGCCATGGGGCAGACGGGCCATTTGGCGCGAGTCGGCTGCCGACAGCGCTTTCGCGGGGCTCTGGCCGCGCTCGTCATCGTTCTGCCGCCGTTTCTCGCCTCCTGCGCGGCGGTCTCGACCCTTCAAGGCCTCGGTGAGCGCAATGCGCCGGAACAACCGCCGATCGCGGATGATGCCCCTGATCCGGGCGCCGCGTGGTGGCAGTCCTTCGGCGACCCCGTGCTCGATCAAGTCGTGCAGGCTGCGCTGGAGTCGAATTTCGACTTGGACGAAGCGGTCGCCCGGGTTCGGGAGGCCGAGGCCCGGGCGCGGGTGGCGCGGGTCGCCCGGCTGCCAGCCTTGCAGGCGCTGGCAGGGGCGAGCGACTACGATGCGCCCACCAACGTCGGCTTGGGCGCGCAGCTCGATGAACTCGGCCTTGGCTCGGACGCCTTCCAAGGGTTCGGCGTCGTGCTGCCGGATCGGCTCGGCCTGGAGACCTATTCCGCAGCGGCGGAGTTCGCCTACGAGTTGGACTTCTGGGGCCGCAATGAAGATTCCATCCAAGCGGTCGAGGCCCAGGCCCGGGCCGCGGAGTCGGATTTCGAGACGGCGCGGATCGGGGTGCTGGCGCGGACCGTCGGCACCTACCTCGAAGTGGTCGATCTGCGGCGGCAGCGGGCGTTGGCGGGCGAGATCGCAACGCTGCTCCGGGACTGGGAGTCGCTGGCCGCGGCGCGCTACGCCGCCGGGCTGACCGCGGCGCCCGGGCTGTACGCGGTACGCCGCAACCGCCACGACGCCGAGGCGCAGCTCCCCGCGCTGGAACAGGCGCTCGGCAATGCCGAAGGGCGGCTCTGGGTGCTGGTGGGGAGGCATCGGGAAGATCTCGCCAAGCTGCTGCCCGATGCGCTTGCCCAGAGCGGAACGAGGCATGCCGCTCCCGATGGCGTGCCCGCCGAACTCCTCGCCCAGCGGCCCGATGTGCAGGCCGCCGAGCAGCGCATGAAGGCGGCGCGACTCGCCTTGGGAGCGCAGCGGGCGGCGCTCTTGCCGACCATCTCGATCAGCGGCACCGTCGGGCTGCAGAGTGCCGATGCTGGCGACTGGTTCGCGCCCGATCAATGGCTCGCGAATCTCAGCGCGAACCTGCTCGCTCCCGTGCTGCAGGCCGGGCGCCTGCGCGGCAACGTCGCCGTCGCGGAAGCTAGATTCGAGGCCACTGTCGCCGCCTACGGTCGGGCTGTGGTAGCTGCGGCCACGGAGACGCAGAGCGCGCTCGCGGGACTGGCGGCGAGTCGCCGGCGGCTCGACCAGCTCGTCGCCCAGGAAGCGGTGGCACGGGCCGACGCGGCGCTCAGGGAGCAGCACTATGTGGCGGGGCTCGCGAGCTACGCCGACCATCTCGCTGCGCAGCAAGTCCGGCTCGGCGCGGAGTCCGCCCGTGCCGCCGGGGAACGCGACCTGGGCTATGCGAAGCTGGAGCTGCATCGGGCATTGGGCGGCGCGTGGCACTTCGACGATGCGACCGCAGCGGTGCTGCGAGCCACGCCGGCGCACCAGCGGCTGATCGCGGCCGCTGCCGACTAGCGTTCGCCTAGGAGGGCATGGAGCGGAAATGAGCAGGGGAAAGGGCTTTCTGATCGCTGCGGCCATTGGCATCGGCGCCGTGGCGCTGGCCGCTGTCTTGGTCTCGCTCGCTCCCGATGCGGTGCAGCACGACCCGCCATCGCGGGTGCCGTTCGTCGAGACCGCGGCGCCCGTGCGCGGTTCCGGGCCGATTCCCGTGCAGGCCGCCGGCACCGTGCGACCCAGCGCCGAGGTGGGCATCGCACCCGAAGTGGGCGGCCGGGTGGTCGAAGTGGGCGCGTCGTTCGCGAGCGGCAGACGGGTTGCCGAAGGCGAACTGCTGCTGCGCATCGAAGCCGCCGACTACGAGGCCCGGCTCAAGGAAGCGCAGGCCGCCTTGGCCGCGCGCCATGTGGCGTTTCTGCAAGCCCAGGAGGAAGCGGCCTCGGCTCGGGCCGAATACGCGCGCTTCGAGGGTCACGCCGAAGGCGCGGCTGTGCCGCCCGCCCGCCCGCTGGCACTGCATGAACCTCAACTGCAAGCCGCCCAGGCGGCACTGGACCGCGACGAGGCGAGGGTTGCCGCAGCGAGGCGCGCAGTGCAGCGCACCGAAGTGCGGGCGCCGTTCGATGGATTCGTGCGCGAAGAGTCCGTCGATGCCGGCCAGTTCGTGGCGGCCGGCCAGCAAGTCGGGCGCCTGTTCGCCGCAGCCGCCGTGGAAGTGGTCGTGCCGCTCTCCGACACCGATGCGGCCTTGATTCCTCGGCTCTGGGCGGGCGCAGGCGACGATGGCGCCGGCGTCCGCGTGATAGCGACCTACGGCAGCGCCCGGTACGCCTGGCGCGGGCAGGTGGACCGGGCCGAGGCCGCCCTGGACGAGCAGACGCGCACCATCGACGCGATCATCCGCGTACCCGAACCGTTCCAGCCGGGGACGCCGCTGGACTCGCCGCGGCCGCCCGGCGATGCGCCGCCGCTGCTGGTGGGCAAGTTCGTGACGGTTCAGATAGAGGGCCTGGCGCCGACCAGCTACTTCCGCATCCCGCGCGCCGCCTTGCAGCCGGGCAACGAGGTGTGGGCGGTCGGCCCGGGCGGCCGCGTCAGCATCGTCCCGGCGAGCCTGTTGCAGCGCGGCGACGACGAGGTATTCGTCACCGCCGCCTTGGCTCCGGAGCAGCGGGTCGTCACCGCGGGGCTGCAATTCGCCACCGACGGCATGGTCGTGCGCATGGACGAGGAGTGACGATGCTGATCCCTTTGCCGTTCGACCTTCCGCTCGCCGGCCACCCCTTCGGCACGGCGCTGGAGCTGTGCCTGATCCTCGTCGTGCTGTGCTGGGCGACGGTGCTGCTCGGCAGGGGTCTCGTGTGGCTGGATCGCCTTTGGTCGCTGTGCCCGCCGGTCTACTGCCTGCTGGTGGCGGCGGGCGACGGCTTCGACTCGCCGCGCATCAACCTGATGACGGCGCTGGCGCTGGTCTGGGGCGCGCGCCTGACCTACAACTTCGCCCGCAAAGGGGGCTTCGGCAAGCATGGCGAGGACTATCGATGGAACGTGGTGCGGGAGCGCATGAATCCGCTCGGGTTCCACGTGCTGAACTTCGCCCTCGTGATTCCGAGCCAACTGCTGCTGATGTGGCTGTTCACCGCGCCGATCCACCAAGCGTGGCTGTGGCGCCAGGCGCCGCTCGGCTGGCTGGACGCCGTTGCGGCGGCGATCTTCATCGCGTTCCTCGTCGGCCAGACCGTTGGCGACGAGCAGATGTGGAGGTTCCAGCAGGCCAAGAAGCGCCGCATCGCCGATGGCGAGGATGTCGCGCAGCCATTCATCCGCACGGGCCTCTTCCGCTACAGCCGCCACCCCAGCCATCTGTGCGAGATGGGCATGTGGGTCGCCTTCTATCTCTTCGCCGTGTCCGCATCGAGCGCCTGGCTGCACTGGACCGGGCTCGGCTGCATCCTGCTCATCATCCAGTTCATCGGCTCGATCCGACTCACGGAGTCCATTTCCGCAGTGCGCTACCCGACCTACGCGGCTTACCAAGCGGCGACGCCGATGCTGCTGCCGTGGCGACCGCGACGGGAAGCTGCCGCGGAAGATCGAGCGGATTAGCGGCTAGCCGCTGTCCGCCCCGGCGAACGGATGGCGGATCGACTTGACGCGGAACCCGAACCGCTTGCGTGGCTTGAGCTTGGGCAGCGGATTGACCTTCAGACGGTAGTTGCGCGGCACCATCTCCAGATTGAGGTGGCGCGCGATCAGCAGCAGATTCGCGACCATCTGCAACTCCGTGAAGCGGGACCCCAGGCAGGTGTGCGTGCCCACGCCGAACGGCTGGTAGGCGCCGCGCTTGCGGTGCTCGTTGCGCGGCGCGATGTAGCGATCGATGTCGAACTTGAGCGGATCGGCGAAGTTCTCCGCCATGAAGTGCGCCGCCGGGAAGGAGACCAGGACCTTGCTCCGCGCCGGCACCAGCTTGCCGTCCACATCGAAGGCGTTCATGGCAGTTCGGTTGTGTACCGGAATCACCGGGTGCAGGCGCAACGTCTCCATGATGACCCGGTGGGTGACATCGATCGCCGCCATGTCGAAATCCGCGGCAGTCGGGTCCCCGTTCTCGAACAGCGCATCCGCCTCTGCCGTCACGCGCGCCAGGACATCCGGATTGACGAGGAGCTCGTAGATCGCGAAGCTGATGGCCGCGCCCACGTAGTGGCCGGCGATGAGCGGCGCGATGAAAGCGAATTCGAGATCGGTGTCCGGCAGGAACTGCGGGTCGCTCTGATGCAGTTCCATCAGGTCATCGACCAGATCGCGGCGCTTGTTCTCTCGCTGCGCCGGCGTGTGGCTGCGGTGGATGCGATCGTAGAGGTCCAGAACGGCCGCGTGGGCGACGCGCATTTTCGGCGTCTTCAGCGAGATTTTCGGCAGCACGCCGATCACATGGACGTTCAGCGAGCGATTCTCGAATTCCAGCAGGCCGTCCAAGACCTCGACGGGCGGATCGATGCTGGTGCTGAGGCGTGCGATCTGCTGGCCGATCAGCCGCTGGCAGGTCTGTTCGCCGGTTAGCCTGCGGCCCACGCCCCACTGCCCGAAGCTCGCCCGGCCGAGCTCGTAGACTTCGTCCAAGCGGTCTTCGACCACCGTGCGCGCATTGCCGGCGCGGGCCGCCTTGCGCATGCGGAAATGTTCGGCGCCGTCCATACTGGCGATGGAGCGGGCGGTGCCCCAGGCCTGCTGGAAGTCCTCGATGTAGTCGCGCGAGCGCAGATGCAGGCGGCCCTTGCGGCCCATCCACTGGTTCATCTCTGCGCCGACGATGACGAAGGCGTCGAAGCCGCCGACCTTGAGTGCATATACCGGACCCAGGCGCTCGCCCTGCTCGGCGAAGAACAGCGGCAGGTTGCCACTGCGCAAAGCCGATGACTTCAAGCAATCCCAAAGGCCGACCGAGGGCATGGGGCGTGGCGCCGCGGCTCGCCGCAGCGGCGGGCGGTAGGAGCTGCCCACGGCATCGAGGACGGCGCGCCCGAACAGGTCTAGCCCGGCGAGCAGATCGATGCGCTCTTCGGCGTCCTCGTACTCCTCGGGCGTCAGCAATGCCTTGAAACCGCCGCAGGCTCTGACCAAGCCGATGACGGTGATGTCTCGGGGCGAGGGGATCTCGTCCTCGAAGATTGCCCGCATGACGCGCGAGCGGACTTCCAGGCTCTGCGCTTCGCTCGCCGTCCGATCGCCGCGACCTCCCCCGCGCCCGCGCCCTGCGCGGAACCAGAACCCGGCGCTGTCGTGCTCCAGCAGGCCCTTGGCGACCAATCGGTCGAAGGTCTTGTCGCGGATTTCTTGGGTGTCGGCGGCCAGGCGTTCCACCCAGTAGCGCGGGGTCTGCGCCTGGCCGTGCGACGCGATCAGCGCCAGGCTCGGGTCCAGCAGGTCGTCGCGCAGCGGCGTCGCATCCAATATGCGCATTGCCTCGACATCGGCATCGAGGCGGTTCTGGAAGGAGAGGTCCAGCAGCACCGCACCGATCAGTGCGCACGACATCCGCCATTCGGAGACGGGCGCGATGTAGCCGGTATCGTCCTTGAGGAGCATCAGTATCAGCTCCTCGGCGATGCTCATCCCGCTGCTTTCCACGCTGGCCATTGCGCAGGTCTCCTTAACCGCCAACTCAGGCCGCTATCGCATTGCGCGAGCATATCCCGGTCGCGTTCCCTGCGCTAGCTTGCAACGTCAGGAGTGTTCAAGCGATGCGCGGTCCCGTGTCGCCGGATGCCTTGCGGGGCTGCGCCCGGAGTTGACGCGCAGGTAGACCGCCGCCAGGGCCGGCGTGACGAGCATGAGGATGAACGTCACAACCAGCATGCCGACGCCGAGGGTAGCGGCGAACGGCGCAAGGAACTGGGCCTGGATCGCGGGCTCGAGGATCAGCGGCGTGAAGCCGAGGAAGGTGGTCAGCGACGTCAGCAGGATGGGCCGGAAGCGGCCCTTGGCGCCTTCGATGATCGCGCTCCTGGCCGAGGCGCCTTCGCGCAGCCGCTGGTCGATGAAGTCGATCATCACCAGCGCGTCGTTGATCACCACGCCGCTGAGGCCGAAGAAGGCCATGGCCGAAGTGGCGCCGACCGGCACGCCGAGCACCAAGTGCCCGAGGATCATGCCGACCAGTCCGAACGGAATGATCGCCATGACGATGATCGGCTTGGAGTACGAACGCAGCGACATCGCCAGCATGGCGAACATGAACAGCAGCACCAGCGCGAAGCCGCGCAGCATCCCGCCGACGGACTCCATCTGCTGCTGCTGTTCGCCGCCGTAGGTATAGCTGAGGCCCGGGTTGGCGGCGATCAGGGGCTCGATGATCGACTCGGCGAGGATGCCGTTCGCTTCGCCGGCGGAGATCACCGTCGCATCCACTTCGGCCGCGACGGTCACCACGCGCTGGCCGTCGCGGCGCCGGACTGCGGTGGGCGAAGTGCCCGACTCGATCGATGCCACCTGCATGAGCGGCACGTCGGCGCCGCCGGGCGCGCGGATCAGGTAGTGCTCGATGTCCGTGACCGAGTCGCGCTCGGCGGCGGGCAGCCGCGCGTAGACGCGCACTTCCTCCGTGCCGCGCTGCACGCGCAGCGCCTCCGCGCCGAAGAACGCGGCCCGGGCCTGCACGGCGAGCTCTTCCAAGGTGAGGCCGAGCGTGCGCGCCTCCGGGCGCAGCGCGAGCTGCATCTCGGCAACCCCGGGCGCGTGGTCGGAGCGGATGTCGTAGACGCCTTCGATGCCGCGCAGTCCGTCCACCACCACATCGGCGATCTCGATCAGGCGGTCCGGGTCCGGGTGTGACAGGATCGCTTCGACCGGATTGCCGAGATCGATCACCTCGCCGCTGAAAGCGACGCCGCGCACATGCGGCAGGAAGCCGACCTCCTCGCGCCACGCCTGCGCCACCTCGACTGTGGAGATGTCCCGGTCCTGGGCGCTGACGAGCTTGAATTCGACCGTCGCGATGTGCGGCTGGGGGTTGAGCGTCGGCTGCGGCACCAGGCCGCCGCCTTCCACCCGCAAGCCCTGGCCGACCGTCACCGTCACCCCGGCAAGCAGCGGCGCCGCGTCGGCCGGTCGCTCTGCGCCGAGCCGCTCGATCACGCGGCGCCCAGCGACTTCCAACTCGCCCGCTACCGCGAACGTGCGCTCTGCGGTGGTGCCGTCCGGCATCTCGAGGCTCGCGGAGACGAAGTCGCCCTCGATGATGTCGGCAAAGGTCGTCTTGACGATTCCGGCCGGCAGCAGCGCGATGCTGACGATCAGGATGCCCAATGCTCCGGCGATGACCACCGCCGGCTGCGCGGTCGCGAACTTGAGGGTGCGGTGCAGCGGCCCTTCGACGAACTTCTGCAAGGCGCGGTCCACATTGCTCTGGGCGCGCCAGAAGAACCGATCCGCCGTCGACACCGGCTGCCACTCCGGGCCGTGCAGATGCGACAGGTGGTTCGGCAGCACGAACAGCGACTCCACGAGGGAGATCGCCAGCATGGCGATGACGACTACCGGCAAGGCCCGCCAGATCTCCCCGACGCCGCCGGGAACCAGGAACACCGGCGTGAAGGCGGCCATGGTGGTAAGCACCGCGAAGGTGAGCGGATTCTTGATCCGCCGTGCGCCGCGGATCGCCGCCACGACGCCCGGCGCGCCGCGCTTGCGTTCCTGATGGATGTGCTCCGCCACCACGATGGCGTCGTCGACGATGATGCCGATGGCCAGCACGAACACGAACAGCGAAATCGTATTGATCGCGAGGTCCAGCGGCAGCATCACCGCAAGCGACCCGATGGCTGCCGTCGCCAGCCCCACCGCGACCCACACCGCGAGGCGGATCTCCAGAAACAGCGCCAAGGCTATAAGCACCAGCACCAGGCCGAGCACGCCGTTCTTGACGAGCAGGTTGACGCGCTCCGAATAGGTCTGCGATTCGTCGTTCCAGATGGCGATGCCGACGCCTTCCGGCAGCGACGGGACGACGACGTCGGCGATGTGCTCCTGCACGGCGGTGGCGACATCCATCACCAGCTCGCCCTCCTCCCGGAACACCTCCACGAACAGGGCCGGACGACCCTCGTGGCGGACGATCAGGGCGCTGTCCTGAAAGCCGTCGCGCACTTCGGCGATGTCGCCAACGCGCACCACCGTGCCGTCCGGCCGGGTCAGGATGGCGATGTCCTCGAATTCATGCTGCCGATAGCGCTGGCCGAGGGTGCGAATTCGCACCTCGGCATCGCCGGTCTCGACATGTCCGGCGGAGAGGTCCAGAGAGCCGCGCCGCACCGCCGCCGCCACGTCGTCGAGCGTCAGGCCGAGCGCCCGCAGCCGATCAAGCGGCACCTCGATGGACACTTCGTAGTTGCGCGCGCCGGTGGTTTCGGCATTGGACACGCTGGGCAGGGAGGTGAGTTCATCCTCGATCTGGTGGGCCAGTTCCTTGAGCGAGCGTTCCGGGATGTCGCCATGGAGGATCAGCCGGATCATGCTCTGGCGGTTGGTCATCTCCTGGATCACGGGGCGCTCGGCGCCGCCGGGAAACGTCTGGATGCGGCTCACCGCCGACTCCACGTCGCTGAGCGCCTGGCCGATGTCGGTGCCGGACTTGACCTCCACCTGCACCGAGGCCATGCCGGGAGCGGCCACGGCGCGCACCGTCTTGACGTCCGCCAGAGCGCTCACCCGCTCTTCGATCTTGACGACGATCGACTCTTCCACCTCCTCGGGGCTGGCGCCGGGGTAGGGCATCGAGACTTCGATCATGTTGTGCGGCAGGGTCGGCCAGGCTTCCCGCTCCAGTCCGGTCAGCGACACGAGACCGGCCGCGAGAATGCCGATCATGAGCAGGTTGGCGGCCACCGGGTTGCTCGCCATGAAGGCGATGGGGCCGCGCGCCTCGCCGCCGTAGTCAGCCATCGCGGATGCCTCCCTGATCGTCGCCGGGCGCCGGGAGCGGGTTGCGCACGCGCTTGACTCGGAACCGGAACTTGCTGTCTGGGCTGGTCTTCGGCAGCGGCGAGAGCTTCAGCTCGTAGTCGGCGGGGACCATTTCCAGCTCGAAGTGGTGCGCGATCAGCAGCAGGTCCGCGGCCATCATCAACTCGCTGAATCGGGCGCCCATGCACCTGTGCGTGCCGATCCCGAAGGGCTCGTAGGCGCCGCGCTTGCGGTGTTCGTTGCGTGGCGGCGCGAAGCGGTCGATGTCGAACTGCTCCGGTTCGGCGAAGTGCTCCGCCATGAAATGGGTCGCGGTGAAGGCCAGCAGAACCGTGCTCCTTGCGGGGATCTCCTTGCCGTCGAACACGAAGGAGTTGGCCGCGGTGCGGTTGTGTACCGGGATGACGGGATGCAGCCGCATGCTCTCCATCACGAAGCGATGCGTCACGTCGATGGCGTCCATGGTCAGACTCGCGGCGTCGGGGTCCCCGTCAGAGAACAAGGCGTCCGCTTCCGCGGCGATGCGCTCTTGCAGGTCCGGATTGGCCATTAGATCGTAGATCGCGAAACTCATGGCGCTGCCGACGTAGTGGCCGGCGATGAGCGGCGCGATGAAGGCGAACTCCATGTCCGTCTCGGGCAGGAACTGCTGGTCCGCATAGTGCAGGTCCATCAGGTCGTCTACCAGATCCCGGCGCTTGCCTTCCCGCTGCGCCGGCGAGTGGCTCGCATGGATGTCGCGGTAGAGCGCCAGCAGCGACTTGTGCGCCCGGCGCATGGCGGGCGTGCGCAGCGCGAACTTCGGCAGGATCTCCATGACGTGGACCAGCAGGGAGCGGAACTCGTACGCCAGCAGGCCATCGAGCACCTCCGTCGGCGGGTCGATGCTGGTGCTGAGGCGGGCGATCTGCCGGCCGATCGCGCGCTGGCAGGCGGTCTCGCCGGGCACTGCCTTCGCCGTCTCCCAGTCCCGCAGGCTCGCCCGCCCCAGCGCGAAGAGTTCGTCCAGTCGATCCTCGACCACCGCCCGCGAATTGCCGGCGCGCACGGTCTTCCTCATGCGGAAGTGGTCGGCGCCGTCCATGCTGGCGATGGATCGGGACGTGCCCCAGGCGTTCTGGAAGTTCTCGAGGTAGTCCCGAGTGCGGAAGTGGTGGCGCCCATTGCGTCCCGCCCAGTGATTGGCCTCGGCGCCAGCGAGCACGACCAGCGACTTGCCCGGCAGCTTGAGCATGTAGGCGGACCCCAGCCGCTCGGCCTGCTCGGCGAAGAACTTGGGAAGGTTCCCGGCCCGGAACGACGCGGCCGCCAGGCACTGCCAGAGGCCGAGCGTCGGCAGCGCCGCTCGCCCGGCATGGCTCAAGCTGGCAGGCGGAGTGTACGAACTCTGCACATCGGCCAGCACGGCGCGGCTGAACAGGTCCATGCCGGCGATCAGATCGATGCGCGGCACGAGCTCGGCGTACTCTTCCGGCTCCAGGGTGACGACGAAACCACGGCAGGCGCGCAGCAGGCCGATCAGCGCCACCTCGTGGGGGTCGGGAATGTCGTCCTCGTACAGGGTGCGCATGATCCGGCCGCGGATCTCCTCGCCGCGTCTGCCGTCCACGAGCGGATAGCGCCCGGATCGCGCGACCGTTTTGGACAGAGAGAAGAAGCCTCCCGTTTCGTGGTCCAGGATGCCTCGCTGAACGAGGCGGTCGAACACCCTGTCGTGGATCTGGTCGGCATGCGTGGCCAGCCGCTCCACCCAATGGCGCGGACCGTGGACGTTCGGTTCCCGGGCGATCTCCGCGAGCAGGGGATCGAGGATTTCGTCTCCGGTCGGCATCGGGTCGACCACCCACAAGACTTCTAGATCCGAATCGATCCGTTCCTCGAAAGACAGATCCAGCAGCGCGGCCCCGACGAGCGCACAGTCCAAGCGCCATTGCTGGATGGGCGCCAGAAAGCCGGTGTCGTCCTGAAGCAGGAACAGCACGAGCTTCTCGGCGATGGTCAGCTCGGCGGCCTCGGCGACCAACTCCTCAGCCTCCATGCGTCCCGCCTAGGACGCCTGCCGCGAACCCGTGCGCCGCGGAACGACTGTCCGGCAGCGAGTCCGCCATCAGGCGAGGGCGGTCTCGAACAGGGCCAGCAAACGAGCCCATGCGCGCTCGGCCTGGGCTTCGTGGTACACCGAGGAATCCGGCGGGCACCAGCCGTGCATCGCGCCCTCGTAGACCTCGATCTCGGCGGCGAGTCCCGCGGCATCGAACGCTTCGCGCAGCGCGCCTTTCGCACCGGGGTCGCGCTCGTCGTCGTTCTCGGCGATGGCGATGAGGAAGCTCGCCTGCATGGTCGGCACCAGGAGGTGCGGGCTGCTCGCATCGTCGGTGACGAGGCCGCCGCCGTGGAACGAGGCGCCGGCGCCGATGCGCTCCGGCACCGCGGCGGCGGTGCGCATGGTCATCGGCCCGCCCATGCAGTAGCCAGTGGTGCCGATCCTGCGCGCCGTGTCGACAGCGCTCTCGGCATCGAGGAAGTCGACGAACGCCTTGGCATCCGTGACGTTGGTTTCCGCGCTGAGCGAACGCGCCAGCGGAAACACCTTCTCGCGCGTCGCCGGGTCCGCGAACGTCGCGCCATCAGGCACCACGGGCGCCTTCGCCGTGCGGTAGTAGGGATTGACCACGAGCACGGCGTAGCCGGACCCTGCCAGCCGATCGCCCATGGCGCGGAACGCCGGGCGCAGGCCGAGGATGTCCGGCCAGACGATCACGCCGGCGTGGCGCCCGGACTGCGGATGCGCGAAGTAGCAATCCGCCTCGCCATCCGGCGTCTGAACAAGGACTTCCGTGCCGCTCACGGCCTGCGCCGCGGAAGCCCGTGGCAGCAGCGCCGCGGCCGCCGCTCCCGCCGCCAAAGCTCCGAAGCGTCGGCGCGTCAGCGCCGTAGCGCCCTGCTGCCAGTCCTCCAAGGTGGTGTCGTCGCACATGCCGCACCCTCGTCAAATGCTGTCGAAGTGGCGCGGAGTGTAGCCGAGGCATCCCGGTGCGGGCGCGGCTCATTCGTCCGCTGAGCGGGCGAGCTCCACCACGAGGGGTTCGCCATGCCAGCGGAAGCGGACGGGATCGAAGCCCTCGCTCCAGCAGGTCATCTCGGTGTCGACCAGCGTCGTCGGCATCCCGAAAACAAGGTCCCCGACGGACCGCAAAACGATGCCCGCGCCCAGATGGATGCCATCCTCGACCCGACACTCCACGCGCTTCAATGGCTGTCCGGAGTCTGCATCGACCGCTCCGAATCCGGGCAGCGCATCGCTGGGCGTCGTGTGGAGATCCACCTCGATCGTGTCCGATGTCTCGGAGACGGCTAGCTTGCGGGTGCCGCCTTCCCAGGCCGGCCCTACCGACACCACGTACTCCCCCGGTACCAGACCGTCCAGCGCGTAGCGGTTGCGGCTGTCGATGAAGTCTCGGAAGACCATAGGTTCTTCCATTGGCGAAACTAGCCGAGCCGCTATCACGAGGTTCCTGAAATTGCCGCCGTACACTGTGCCGGCCATGCGAGTCGGTCCCAAGGCGACATCGAAGGTCGTATCGCCAGCCACCACCACATCGAAGGTACGAAACGAGCCGCGCATCCCCAGCTGGACGCGAAGCCGGTACGGGCCATCGGCGAGCCCATCGAACGCGAAACGGCCCTGCGCACCCGTGTACATGCTCGCGAACGGCGATGCGGCATCTATGGGTTCCGCATGGACCCAGGCCGACGGCACCCGGCGCGGCCCGGCCTGCACGGTGCCCGAAAGCCCCGATCGGCTGCTGAAGTCGAAATCCACCGCCGCCTCGCCGGCGACCACTTGCACTGCCTTGCTGAGCGAGATCGGGCCGGAATCCGCCTCGATCACATACGCGCCATCGGCCAGCCCGTGCAGCGCGAACGCGCCGTTGCCGAACCGGGCATGGCTGCCGCGTACGTATGTTCTTGCTTGGTCGTCGTTCCTCACTTCGAGCCCAGCAGCCTGCGACTCGCCAAGACCGGTGATCCAGCCGGACACCACGCCCAGCGGACTCGCGACGAGTTCGAGACGGACGCGCTCCGACTCGGCGACCGTCACCGTGCGCCGCTCGATCACGCCCGCATCCGACTTGGCCGAGATGTGGTAGGCGCCCGGGGCCAAGCGCTCGAATCGAAACCCGCCGTCCGCGCCCACTGCATGGTGCTGCCAATCCGACCGAGGCCCGCGGGGCGAGATCCCCACCGTGCCTGCGACCGTCGCGCCATCTGGCGACGCGAGCGTCCCTGCGATGGTTCCGCCCATCCCAAGCCGGATGTCGAGCGGGCCGGCGCCAGGGACTGCCGTGATCGACTTCGACGCGTAGCCTGTCGCTTCTACGGCCAGGCGGCAGCGGTGTTCCCGGCAGCCGATCAAGCGTGAAGCGGCCGGCTTCATCGGCCAACGCTGACCAGCCCGCCAACTGGTCGAGCGCGTCGTCCGCGTTCGGCGGCCGGGGCTGCGGCGCGCAACGCACCTGGGCGCCGGCGACTGGGAGTCCGGTTGCCGCCGCCATGATGCGGCCGACGATCGCGCGCTCGGGATGCAGCGTCGTCGCGCCGATTGCGTACTCGCCCGCCGACCTGAAACCCACGGTCCGAAACCATGTGGCAAGCCCAGGCGCGGTGATGGCGAGGGCGTAGGCCCGCGTGTCCGCAGCCGCTTCGAGCTTCCCCGCGGCCTCGCTGAACGCCAGCACCTCCGGGTCCTGCATCCAGCGGAAGATCGTCAGCGAGAAGGAATCCAGCGGCTCCCCCGCGGCATCGACCAACGTGCCGCGAACCGTCACCGTGGCCGCAGCCGGCGGCTCGTCGGTCGCCGCCGCTTCAGCGCAAGCGACCAGAGCTTCAGCGCAAGCGACCAGGAAAAGCGTCGCCAAGCAACTCGAGAAGGCCTTTCGCATCCGCGTCCCCCGGCTCTCAGTCGCGGGGCCCCATCGCTCGCATAGGGGCTAGGAGCCTATCCCATCTGGCCCGGGCCGCGCGTTCCGCCGCGCCAAGCGGGCGCAGCGCGCGGCCGAGAAACTCGAACGCCGCGAGCAGGCGCTCGGGCGCTACCGGAACATGGCCCGCGCCGCGCACCAGCCGGTACTCGTGCGGGATGCGGCTGTCCGTCAGCACGCGGTGCAGGAACTCGTTGCCGACGTGGTTGTGGAACTGATCCTCGGCGCCGCATTCGACCAGGATGGCGAGCCCGCTGTCGCGCAGCCGGGCAGGATCGGCCGCGGCGATGCTTGCCGGGTTGTTCTCGGCCCAGAAGGCGGCGTCCACCGGCTTGCCGAAGCGGTCGCCTAGGCGCGGGCCCTTCCAGCCTTCGTACCAAGCGGGCAGCTGGTCGAACTCCAGCGCCGGTTCGATTCCCGCCGCCATGCCCGCCACGGCGACGAAGGCTTCGGGATTCTTGAACGAGACGCGCAGGGCGCCCACGCCGCCCATCGAGTAGCCCATGATGGCGGTGCGTGCGGCGTCGCCGCCATGCCGCTCGGCGATCAGCCGCGGGAACTCCTCTGCCAGCAACCTGGTCCACCGTTCGCTGCCGTCATGGAAGTCCATGTAGTAGCTGCGCGGCGTCGAGGATGGCGTGGCGACGACCACGGGCGGCAGCAGGTCGCGCCGCCATGATCGCTCGAACAGCAGACGGTTCTGCGCGAGCCAGCGCCGGTTGCCGTTGCCGCCGTGGAGGAACAGCAGGATGGGCAATGCCGCGCCGTCGTCCGCGGCGAAGGACGGGCCCGGGCGGAGCACGCTGTACGCCAAGGGGCTTGGCACGAGGTCGCTGTCGACAGTCTCCTCAACATAGTGCGAGGCATCGGCGTGCCGGCGCAGGAAGTCAACGATGCGCGCCGTCGGCTCGTCGCCGTCCGTGCCGATCATGCGGTTGAGCTGCCCATGGTCGCGGCCAACAGCCTCTACGACCGTGGCGGCGGCGCCGGCGTCTTCGAGCCTCTCCGCGAACGGAATCGTCTGCGTCGCCGCCGCCGGCCGGCCCTCGGAGTAGAAGATCAGGAACGGCGGGTGGGCGCTGTCGTAGCGGACGTGGTGCCACGGCGACACCTCGGCGACATCCGCAGCATCGCCGAAGACGCGCCGATGCAGGCGAGCGTCGGGATTCTCCAGCAACCTTGGGATGTGGTAGGCGGCGGTGTCGAGCGCGACCACGCCGCGCAGCCACGCGAGATCGAGGCCCGCACCCTGCAGGAATCTGCCGTTGGTTCCGAGCAGCGACACCAGATGCGCACCCGCCGAGTGGCCGATCAGGAACAGCCGATGCGGGTCGCCGCCGAAGTCGGCGGCGTTGCGCACCAGCCATGCCGCAGCGTCCGCGACGCTTGCCGCCATCTCCGCCACGGACGCCTCGGGCCGCAGCCGGTAGTTGGCGCTGGCGTAGACGAAGCCCTCCGGCACGAACGCGAGCGGCTGCAGGAACGACTGCGCCTTGCTGCCGGCGCCCCAGCCGCCGCCGTGGACGTACAGCACCATCGGCATGGGCGGCTGCGGCTCGGCGGGCAGATAGAGGTCCAGGCTCTGCCGCTCGGCATCGACGCCCGGCTGCGCATAGACGACATCGCGGCGCACCACGATGCCGGCGCTTTCGATTCGCGCCGCCGCGTCCGCGACGGTCAACTGATTCTGGGCGCTCGCGGTCATACCGAGCCCGAGCCAAAGTCCGGCGACCGCAACGAGGCCCCCGGACCTACCGCCCCCCCCTCAATACACCCACGGCACCAGGCGGCGGCGCACCGTGGCCCGGTACTCCGTCCACAGGTCGCCGTACTTGGCGGCGCAGCGGCCATCGTCGATGCGCTCGCGGACCACGAAGAACCCGGTCAGATAGACGAAGTAGATCCAAGTCCATGGGTTGGCGTAGTGGCCGAGGGCCAGGGCCATGCCGAGCGCGAGGAGGATCTCGCCGAAATAGTTCGAGTGGCGGGATGCGCCCCAGAAGCCGCTCACGAGGATCGTCTTGCGGCCGTCGCTGATGGTCTGCGGCGCGATCAAGCCGAGAAAAACCCGCGCCGGATCGCGCTTGAAGGTGTACTTCTGCCAGTTCGCGCCCCGGGTGACGACCCAGCCAGCGAGGAACACCGCCGCCGAGCCGCCCAGCCACAGCGCGTTGTAGGCGGGATCGATGTCCGGTGCCGGCAAGTGCGAGAGAAACCACAGGGCGACCGGATACAGGCACGGGTACACCACGATGCAGCCGACGATCAGCTTGAAGCCGACGCGCTCCTCGATGATGTCGAAGGTGAATAGCTGCACCCGCTCGAAGCAGAAGTAGTCGGCCACGAACCACACCCACATCGCCGCGTGCAGGTAGAGGCCGAGATTGGCCGCATCGCCGAACAGCTCGCCATGGTACGCGGCGCTCGACACGGCGTTCAGAGCCAGATACGCGCCGCCGAAGATGTAGAGGAACATCTTCACATCCACATGACCGCGAAACTGCACGTTGCGGGCGCGGCCCTCCAGCCACTGCACGATCAGGCTGCGCCCGTCCGCGGATTCGCGGAACACCAGCCAGAGCGACGCCACGACGCTGAGCGCCGTAGCCCCGGCGATGGCGTGCCACTTGACGCGCCACAGCCAGTCGAGCGGCGCCAGCACCTCGAACCACCAGATGGCGAGAGCCGCGACGAACACCACGCCGCCGTTCAGCCGGTAGCGGGCGGGCTCCGTGTTCTGATGCGCGTAGCCGTCCACGCGCATGGCGGGGAAAACGGCATGCAGCGCCAGCAGGATGGCGAACAGCGCCCATGGGGTGAAGAACCCGGCGACCGCCTGCAGCGTGGTCAGATCCGTCATGCTGATTCCTCCATTTGCGCCAAAGCAGCTAGCAGCGCGTCGTTCTCGTCCGGCTGGCCGATGGTGATGCGCAGCCGATCGGCGAGCCGGGGCGAATCGAAGTAGCGCACCAGTATCCCCGCATCGCGCAGCCGCTGGTAGAGGGTCGCCGCGGTGGGGCTCTGGTCAGGCGTCTGGGCGAGCACGAAGTTGGTCTGCGAGTCGTGTACGCAGAAACCCATGCGGCGCAACTCGGCAGTAACCCGGCGGCGCTCCGAGCGAGTGCGCTGCCACAGCCCCTCGGCATAGGCGGTATCCGCGTAGGCGGCCGCGGCCAATGTCTGGGTCAAGGCGGCGACGTTGAAGCTGTCCCGCGTCTTGGTGCGGATCGGCTCGATCAAGCCGGCATCGCCGATCAGGAAGCCGACGCGCAGGCCGGCCAGCGCGTAGCCCTTGGACAGCGTGCGCAGCAGCAGCAGGTTCGGGCGTTCGCGAATGAGCGGCGCCAAGTCGTGGCCGCGCTCCGGGTCCACGAAGTCCACGTAGGCCTCGTCCACCAGCAGCACGCCGTGGAGTTCGTCGGCGAGGCGGGCGACGGCCGACGCGCCGAGCACGCTGCCGGATGGCGCATGGGGGTTCACCAGACAGGTGAGCTTCGCGCCAGCGGCATTGAGCCGTGCGGCGAAATCCTCCGGCGGCGTCCAATCCGCGGCCAGCGGCACAGCGCAAACCCGCGCATCCTGCACCGCCGCCAGCACCGGATAGAGCGAATAGCTCGGCTCGGCCATGCCGAAGGTCTCGCCGGGATCCACGAAGGTGGTGATGGCCAGGCGCAGACCCTCGTCGCCGCCGTTGGTGGCCATGACTTGCTCGCCTGCCACGCCCAGCCGTTCCGCCACCATGCCGCACAGGCCGTCGGCCATCGCCGGCGGATAGCGGCGCAGGCTCTCGGCATCGAATGCCGCCAGCGCTGTCGCCACCGCCGGCGACGGCGGGTAGGCGCTCTCGTTGGTGTTGAGCTTGATCACCCGCGCATCGGACGGCTGCTCGCCGTAGGCATAGCCCTTCATGCGGCGGATATTGGGCCGCTCGTAGCCCACCTCAGTCCGCCTCCGCAGCCGCGGGCGCCGCGTGCTCGGCGGGGTCGAGCAGATGCGCGATCCACTCCGTGGAAGGATTGGCTTCGAGGGCGATCTTCGCGGTCATGGTCAGCGGCACCGACAGCAGCATCCCGACGGGGCCGAGCATCCAGCCCCAGAACACCAGCGACAGGAACACCACGAGCGTCGACATGCCGAGGCTCTTGCCCATGAACTTCGGCTCCACCACGTTGCCCATCACCACGTTGACGATCAGAAACACGACCACCGTCGCGACGGCGTGGCCGGGGCCGAGCTGCACCAGCGCCAGCAGCACCGGCAGCACCGCGGCGATGATGCTGCCGATGGTGGGCACGTAGTTGAGCAGGAAGGCGAGCAGCCCCCACAGGATGGGGAAGTCCACGCCGATCAGCCACAGCGCCAGCGTCACGAAGACGCCGGTGCCCAGACTCACCGTGGTCTTGATGGCGATGTAGCGGTTGACGTTGACGGCGAAGCGCTCGAAGTGCGGCAGGTCGCGGTCCGGTTCGTCGAGCACGGTGCGCAGCTTGCGCGGAAAGCTCGACGCTTCGGCCAGGATGAAGATCACCGTCAGGACGATGAAGAAGCTGTTCGACAGCACGTTGCCGAGGCCGATCAGCGCATCCCCGGCGAAGCCGAGCGCTTCGGCCGGATCGACGAGCTCCGGCGACACCTCGATGCCGAGATCACCGAGCAGGGCGAACAAGCCTTCCAGCGACTCCTTGAGGCGCTCTTGGTAGAACGGCAACTGCTCGCGGAACGCGGCCACCGACTGCGCGACCACCGCGCCGACGCCGATTAAGAGCACCACGAGCAGCGCCACCACCCCGGCGATGGCGGTGCCCACCGGCACGCGATAGCGGTGCAGCCAGAACACCGGCGTCGCGGCGATGGTGGCGATGAAGGCCGCCAGCAGGAACGGCACCATGATCGCCTCTGCGGCTTTGATGCCCGCCGCCACGACCACCAGGGCGGCGACGGCCAGCAGCGGATTGGCGCGGCTCATGGCCTTGGCTGCCGGTTTGCCAGGGCCTTTAGGAGAAGGCCCGCCGGTTGGCGAGACTCGGCAACTCTGCGCGCACCGCTTCGACGCGCGCGGGGTCGATTTCGGCGAGTGCGAAGCCGTCGCCGTCCTCGCATTCCACCACCACGTCGCCCCACGGGTCCACCACCAGCGCGTGGCCGTAGGACTGCCGGCCGCGATGCTGGTGGTCGCCGTGCTGCGCCGGGGCGATGATGTAGCACTGGCACTCGATGGCGCGCGCCCGGAGCAGCACATGCCAGTGCGAGCGTCCGGTGTTCTTGAAGAACGCGCTCGGCACGGTGATCGCCACCGCCCCCTTGTCGGCCAGCGCCTGGTAAAGCTGCGGGAAGCGCACGTCGAAGCAGACCGTGAGGCCGAGCGGCCCGAACGGCGTCTCGGTCACCACCACTTGTTCGCCGGGCGCCGTGCTGCGCGACTCCAGCACCCGCGTACCGTCCGCCATGTCGACATCGAACAGGTGGATCTTGCGGTACAGGGCGGCGACGCCACCGTCCGGCGCAAGGTGTACGCAGGTGTTGAACGAGCGGCCGTCGCTGGCGGCTTCCGGGAAGCCGCCGAGCACCAAGTGGATGCCCGCCTCGGCACCGCACGTCGCGGCGCGGCGCAGGATCGGCCCGCCCTCGGGCAGCGGTTCCAAATGCGGTCGGCGCTCGCGTTCGGAGCCGATGAAGGCGAACGCCTCCGGCACGAACACCATTTGGGCGCCCGCTTTGGCGGCGTCGCGCACCAAACCGAGCGTGCTGTCGAGATTCGCCTCGACATCGCTCGTGGCGCACATCTGGACGATGCCGATGACGGTCTTGCTGCCCATGGCGTCTACAGCTCCGGCTGGGTGCAGTTGATGGGATGGCCGAGCAGTTCTTCGATGGCCGGCAGGTCGAAGGCGTCGTCCTCGGAGACGAAGCTGATGGCGATGCCGCTGGCCCCCGCCCGCCCGGTGCGGCCGATGCGGTGGACGTAGTCCTCGGCGTCTTCCGGCAGGTCGTAGTTGATGACGTGGCTGATGCCTTCGACGTGGATGCCGCGCCCCGCGACATCCGTCGCCACCACCAGATTGGTGGCGCCGTCCTTGAAGCGCTGCATGGTCGCCAGGCGCTTGCGCTGCGGGATGTCGCCGGCGAGGCCCTCGCAGCTCACGCCCTTGCCCTGCAGGTAGTCCACTAGGCGCCGCGCCTGATCGCGGCGGTTGACGAAGACCAGCGTGTGATCGGGCGCCTGCTCGCGCACGAAGCGCAATAGCGTCCGCCGCTTGGCATCGCGCGGCAGGGTCCAGAAGCGCTGGTCGACCGTCTCCACCGCCGGGGCCTCGGGCTTGATGGCGACATGCACCGGATCGAGTGTCCACTGCTGGGCCAGATTCATCACGTCGTCGTTGAAGGTCGCGCTGAAGAACATCGTCTGCCGGGCACGCTTCTTCGGCGTCTGGTAGACGATGCGCCGCACGTCGGGGATGAAGCCCATGTCCAGCATCCGATCCGCCTCGTCGATCACCAGCACCTCCACCGAGCGCAGATGCGCGGCGCCCTGGCGGCAGAAGTCGATCAGCCGGCCCGGCGTCGCCACCAGTATGTCGATGGGACCGTCGTGCAGGAGGTTGCGCTGCCGCTGGTAGTCGATGCCGCCCACCAGGCAGACGATGCGGGCGCCCATGTGCTTGGCGAGGTCCCGGGCATCGGCCTCGATCTGCAGCGCCAGCTCGCGGGTGGGGGCGAGAATCAGCGAGCGCGTGGTGCCCGGCGGCAGCGGTCGTTCGAGGGGGAACTCGATCTGCCGGGCGAGGATGGTGATGAGGAAGGCGGCGGTCTTGCCGGTGCCGGTCTGCGCCTGGCCGGTGACGTCGTAGTCCGAGAGGCTGTACGGCAGCACCTCGCCCTGAATCGGCGTGCAGGCGGCGAAGCCGAGGTCGTCGATGGCGTCCATGATCGCTGGCGGCAGGGCGAGCTCGGTGAATCGCACCGGCACCGCTTCGGCCGCTTGTTCGTCCACCATCGGACTGCCGTTGTCGCTCATGGCGCGCTGCGCCTTGCCGCCGCCAGCCGGACGCAGAGGGCCACCACGTCGACGGCCGCTTCGACTTCCGCAGCGGTGGCGAAGGTCGGCGCCAGACGGATGTTGCGGTCGTCGGGATCGTGGCCGTAGGGGAACGTCGCGCCAGCGGGAGTGAGGGCGACGCCGAGCTCGGCAGCCATGGCTACCACCGCTTGGGCGAGGCCGGGCCGGGTGTCGAGGGATACGAAATAGCCGCCTTTCGGCTGCGTCCAGGTGGCCAGACCCGTGTCGCCGAGGCCCCTTTCCAAGCCGCGCTGCACGGCCTCGAACTTGGGCCGGACGCGCTCGGCGTGGGCGCGCATGTGCTCTTCCAAGCGGTCGCCGAGGAAGCGGGCATGGCGCAGCTGGTTGACCTTGTCGGGGCCGATGATGAACGCGGACAAGCGCTTCTCCATGGCATCCAGGAAGGCGGTCGAGCCGCCGAGGAAGGAGATGCCGGCGCCGGCGAAGGTCACCTTCGACGTGGAGCCGAACAGGGCGATGGAGTCCGCGGTGCCAGCCGCCTTGGCGAGCGGCAGGATGGGCGTGAGCGGCTGCGGCGGGAAATCGAAGTCGTGGACCGCGTAGGCGTTGTCCCACAGCACCAGGAACGGCAGCTTGGCGCGGCCGGGCAGTTCGGCGAGGCGGCGCACCGTCTCTGGACTGTAGATGCAGCCGGTGGGGTTCGAGTACTTCGGCACGCACCAGATGCAGCGCACGGCGCTGTCGGACTCGACGAGTCGCTCCACTGCGTCCATGTCCGGGCCATCCTCCGTCATCGGCACGTTGACGAGTTCCATCCCCGCCGCCTCGGCAAGTGCGAAGTGGCGGTCGTAGCCGGGCACCGGGCAGAGCGCCTTGACCGGGCCGTCATCGCGCCACGGCGGGCCCGCCGCATCGGCATTCATGGCCGCCTCGAGCACGTAGAACATCATCGTGAGGCTGGCGTTGCCGCCCGCGATCACCTCTTGCGGATCCACATCGAGGAAGCGGGCGCCCAGGGCTCGGGCTTCCGGCAGACCCCGCAAGCCGCCGTAGTTGCGCGCATCCGTGCCGTCGGCGGCGCGGTAGTCGCCTTGCAGGTAGCCGTCGAGCGCGTCCGCCAAGTCGAGCTGCTCCGCAGCCGGCTTGCCGCGCGTCAGGTCCAGCGACAGGTTCGCCCCCTTGAGGGCCTCGAAGCGCCGTGCCAGATCGGCCAGCTCGCTCATGCAGCGCACTCCAACGGGCCATCGAGCCCGGCGGTCTCCGGCAGGCCCAGCATCAGATTCAGATTCTGCACCGCGGCCCCGGCTGCACCCTTGCCGAGGTTGTCGTAGCGGCTGACGATGAGCATCTGGTCGTCGTTGCCGAACACCATGAGGTCCAGGTGGTTGCTGCCGTTGCGCGCGGTGGGCGACAGGAACCCATCGTCCAGCGCGCCGGCATCCGGGTGCAGGTCATGGACGTGAACGAAGGGTTCGTCCGCATAGCGTTCGGCAAGCGTCCCTTGCACGTCGGCGGCCGTCGCGCCACCTTCGAGTTCGGCCCTGAAGAGGGGGATCTGCACCAGCATGCCTGCATAGTAGTGCCCGACGCTCGGCGCGAACAGCGGCGCCTTGGCGGTCTTCGCGTAGCGGCGCATCTCCGGCAAGTGCTTGTGGTCGAGGCCGAGCGCATAGGGCCGCGTTCGCATCGCCTCGGCGTCGCGCGCCTGGTACTTGCCGATCAACGACTTGCCGCCCCCGGAATAGCCCGATACGGCGTGCAGCCGCAGCGGCCGCTCGGCGCTCAACAGGCCCGCGTCGATCAGCGGGCGGATGCCGAGCACGAAACCGGTGGGATAGCAGCCCGGATTGGCGACCCGCGGGGCGCTGCGGATGGCGGCGCGCTGCGCGGGCTCGAGTTCGGCTAGGCCGTAGACCCAGCCCGGGCTCACCCGGTGCGCCGTGCTGGCATCGAGCAGGCGCACCTCGGGCGCAAGCGCCACCGCGTCCACCGCGGCCGCGTCCGGCAGGCAAAGCACGGCGGCATCGGCGGCGTCGAACAGTTCCCGCCGCGCCGCCGGATCCTTGCGGAACCGATCTCCTATGGTCAGCAGGTCTATGCCGGGGTGCGCCCGAAGGCGGGCCGCGAGTTCGAGCCCCGTCGTGCCGGCTTGGCCGTCAATGAATACCGAGTACGCCATGAGTGAATGCCCGCAGGGCACGCGGCGAATTATAGGGGCTTGCGCGGTGGCGGGGCGGCACCCGGTTTCCGGCGGAAATGGCCGAGGACGCCTGCCCGGATGAGCACAATCCCAGCCCGTGCGCAGCGTCAGCGAGCTGACGCGCCGTTTCCGCTCCGGCGGACGATCCTGCCCACGGATTCGAGCAGTTCCTCGGCGCTCGCCGCTCGGACGAAGCACAGTGCCGACTCCCGCAGGTCAGACGCGGCGAGGTCCGCGAGCAGCTCGGCAAGCCGCGCTGCGGTCGGCTCGCCGAACTTGACTGCCGCTTGGCTGCGAAGCAGCTGCCGCTGTCCTTCCCAACCTTCGGCGCGGGCTTCGGCGCGGGCTTCGGCGCGGGCCTGCGCGATCTCCAAGTCGATCGTCTCCTCCAGTCGGGACGTCACTCTGCCGACCTCTTCGAGCTGCATTAGATCCTCCAACTCCGTCTCGATCCCATGGCGCTTCGCGACGCGCATGATCCACATCGCCACCCTTTGCCGCAGCGGCTTCGCGAGCCGCCGCCACGTCTCCGGAAGTGGCCCCTCCGCGAACAGCTCCGCGAGGCCCCGGCGCCCCGCGTCCTCAATGGCGATCATCATCGAGACGATGCTGCCCGGGATCGGCGCCTCGCCGTCGCGGTGCGCCATTTCCAGAACATGGTAACCGTGCGGGAAGTACGCCGCCACGGTCGCCGCGGGCGATCCGGGCGTCTGCCCGTCAAGGAGCGGTGGCCCGCCGGCAAGGAGCGGGTGTACGCTCGCCAGCTCCGCCGTGCGCGTGCGGGCCGTCCACCGCGTGCGGCCGTTGTACACCACCACGCACAGGATCGGGCAGTCCTCGTCCTCGCCGACCGCACCGGACGCGAGCAACTCGCGGTAGAACTCGCTGCCGTACTCCACGAAGCGCAGCGCCATCAGCCGGTCCGACCCGGACTGGTGCTCGAAGTGCAGGAACAGGTAGCGCGGGAAGCCGAGCCTGCGCGCCTCCTCGCGGAACTCGACGCGGGCCACGAGGTCGCCGCGCCGGGCGCGGAACTCCGGGGTGATCCACTCCGCCGGCAGGCGTTCCACCGTGGCGAGGTCCAGCGCTTCGCGCACCCGTGCCGGGAGCGGTCCGCGCGGCTCGACCAGATAGTGGCGGAGCATGTCCCGGATGGTGTCCGGGTGGCCGCACATCGCCTTGTAGATCTGGTCGAACGGGAACCGCTCCGCGGCGTTCGGGCTGTTCTGATCGAGTGCCATCGGCGCACCCTAGACCGCCCGCCGCACCATGTAACCCGGTCGGGCGAAAAACGGACGAGGATTCGAGAGAACGCCCCATTGCGATGGCACCGTGACATCGCGATGCACGGCGGCCGGGGGCGCGAAACCACTGTGTCCATGGAGGCGCGTCTGCCGCTACGCGCCAGCTTCTGGACTGAGCCTCGTGACGAGTCGGGGCGTCGGCTTGTGTTCGGCGCACCTTGATAGCGTTCCGATACGGCCTAGGCGCGTCGCTGGCGCGACGCGATCGAGAACGCTGCGCGTTTTCCTACCAGCGTCAGTTGCGACCTGCGTGTAAACATCCCACGGTCTCAAGGCATCTAGTCGAAGCAACTCTCCAGCCAGCGGCCGATGTCGTTGATTTCCTCCGGGCATACCTGGTGCCCCATGCCGTACTCGCGCCATTCCACACGGTAGCCGAGGTCCGTCAGCGCCTGCCTAGACGTGACGGCGCGGGTGATGGGGATCATCGGGTCCGATTGCCCGTGCGCCATGAAGATCGGCGTGTCCACGCTCGCAAAGCTCACTTCCTCGCCGACGCGCTCGTGATCGTGGACGTAGGTGGAAAGGGCCATGATGCCGGCGAAGCTCGCGTCGGACCGGAGCCCTAAGTGCAGCGCGACGACGCCGCCCTGGGAGAAGCCGGCGAGCACGACTTTGGAGCGCGGGATGCCGTCCTCCTCCTCGGCGTCCACCAGCGCCTCCACTTCCGCAGCGGCGGCGCGGATGTCGTCGGTGCCGGAGAGCGGGGAACGCGGGTCGATGTCGTACCAGGCGCGCATCTCCATGCCGCCGTTGATGGTCACCGGGCGTTTCGGCGCGTGCGGGAAGATGAAGCGCAGCGCCACGCCGAGCTCCAGCATCGGCACGATGGGCTCGAAGTCGTGGCCGTCGGCACCGAGGCCATGCAGCCAGATCACCGTGCCCGCCGGCGGCTGCTGCGGATCCAGCCGAACGCACTCGAGGGCCATCGACTGTCTTCGCAGCCTCGCCCGCCGCTGCTCAGTCGCCGCTGCCCTCGGCGTCTCGACGCCCGCGCTGCCGCTTGCGCATCACGGCGACGTACTCGCTCGCGTCCAACTCGCCGTCGGCATCGCGGTCGCCGAGCTCGAACGCCTCGGCCAAGCGCTCCCTCATGCGCGGCGGCAGCTCGTCCGGGCTGACGCCGCCCGACATGTCGCGGTCCGCGTAGCCCACCCACTGCACGGCGCTGGTGTGCGCATGGCTGTGGATCGGCCGCTCCGCGGTCTCGTCCACCCAGCTGAAGACGAAGTCGCCGTAGAGCATTTCGTCGTGCGACTGCAAGCCCCAAGGCACCACGCGGGTCGGATCGGGATTGCCCGGATTGCGGCCAGAGTTGTCGTACACGGTCGTGTGGATGAGACGCGTGCCAGCGGCGATCGCCATGGGCTCGACGAAGTCATAGCCGCGCTGCCAGTTGAAGTCGTAGTTGGGCACCGAGAGGATGGTTTCGCGGGCGCCGCCGGGATGGACGATCTCGAACGTGGAGGAGCGGCCGCGATAGTGCGAGTGGGGCAGGATCGAGTACAGGACGGCGTCGCGGTGGAACTCGAAGTAGGCCGACTCCTCATGCGCGGCGGCGTTGGCCGGGATGCGGATCGCCGGATTCAGCACCACGCTGTGGCGCAGAAAGTTCGCGGGCGGCTCGTCGTGGAAGTAGAAGCCGAGCTTGGTGCGGTCCGTCACCGGCTTGCCATAGGGCGTGTAGTGCATCTGCGCCATGAAGCCGATGCCCTTGGGCACGAAGATGCCGGTACCGGGAGGCGTGGAGGTCGTTTCGTGGCCCGGCGCGTAGCCCCCGACGTAGTTGCGCATCAGGCTCTCGCCCGAATAACGCATGTCTCGACCGGGATCCGTGGTGCCGACGAGCACATGGTGGACCACTTCTACGGAGCCCGGCTTGACGGTCATGGCGCGCACCCAGACATCGCGGTCCAAAGGATTGGCGATCACCGGGAATTGGTAGTCGACGACGCCGCTGGCGGGTACGTCGAAGGCCGGTACTTCGATCACCAGGTCCGGTTCGCCGAGCGGCCACTCAGGCGCCGCCTGGCGGGCCGCGAGCAGCGGGTCTTCGCCCTCCCCGCGCGGCGCGCCGGCCTCCGCCCAATGCACGAGCGTCTGGCGCTCCTCTACCGACAGGCTGCGATCATGCTGCCACCGGCCGATGTGCGGGTCCGCGTGCCACGGCGGCATGCGCTTGGTGCGCACCACCTCGCGGATCATCGGCGCGAAGCCCCGCACCATGTTGTAGTCCGTCATCGCCCAAGGCGCGATGCCGCCTTCGCGATGGCATTCCACGCAGTTCTCTTGGAGCAGCGGGGCGATCGTTCCCGTGTACGAGATGCCGCTGTGGTCGGCCTCGGCGCCCGGCAGGTTGACCAGGCAGCCCATCGCGTCCTCGCTCGCCACCGCCACTTCCTTCCCGGCGAGCACGGCGTCAAGCGCGTCTTGGACGTAGTGAACACTCGCTTCGGCCTTCTGCCGCTCGTAGCTCAGCCGGTCGTTGACCGGGCCGCGGTAGGCGATCTCCCAGCTCTTCGGGTCGATGACGAGCACCTCCGCAGTGCGCGTCACCCCAAGGGACTCGGCGATGAGCTGCGTCTCGTCCACCAGAATGCGGTACGGGATGCCCCATTCCTCGGCCTCGGCGGCGATGCTCGCGCGGTGGTCTTGGAGATTCGCGTTGAGCATGACGAACTCGACGCCCTGCGGCGCATAGGCGTCGCTTACGGTGCGGTAGTCCGGCAGCGCGTTGCGGACGATGGGGCAGCCGTTGCCCTGCACGATCAGCACCACGGCCGGCGCGTCCCGGTAGTAGTGCAGCTCGAAGGCGCTGCCCGCGTGGTCGAGGAGCACGAAGTTGTCCACGCGCGCCGCATGGCCGGCGAGCGCCACTGCCAGGCAGCCGAGAGCCACTGGGATTCGCATCGGGTGTACCTGCGTCGAGGGTTCGGACGGGGCGCGAGAGTCTAAACGGTGGCGCAAGGCAAAAAAACCGCAATCCCGGCTTGTGTCGGGCGGGCATCGTTGCTAGTCTCGGACATGGAGAGAGGGATGCTCCGACGCTAGGCAAGAACGCGCTAGGCGAAGAACGAGCCGCACGGCCACACAGCCTCCAAGCGCTGCCAGTCCGGGGCCGAGTCACGCCGCCCCAACGCGGCGTCAGTCATTGAGTCGAACCGTGCGGTCAGCCCGCACTTGAGGAGTACAGCTTGAGTCGCGCCCAAAGGAAATCCACCCAGAACAACATCGAACTGCGCAAGATCATCGAGAAGGACCTGCAAGAGTTCCTGGCCGCCGGCAAGAAGATCCAGGTCGTCCCGATGGGCGTCAGCGGTCAGGACAAGATGGGCCGCAGCAAGAACATCGTCATCTCCCGCAAGCGCCGCGCCGCGATGACGATCACCACCCCCACGACCTAGCGCGGCATCGAGAACGCGCCGCTCCTCGACGGCCGTTCTCCTACAGCAAGAACATCAGCGCCTGCCGAACGAAGTCGGCTGGATGCGGTTCATCCGGTCGCCGTTCGCCAGCGGCGCAGCCCCGCCGCGTCGTCCACGTCCCAGAGTTCATCCAGCAAGACAACGCGCAGATGCGCCGTCGCCGCCAGCGTCGCCTCGAGCACGCCCGCGGTGCTCCAAGGAATGCCGACGAGAGCCTCTCGATGCGACTCGCGCATGGCGATCAGGCAGTAGCCGCCGTCTTCGGTCGGGCCCAGCACGACGTCCGCCGTCTGCAGGGCGCGCAGCGCACCATCCACGTAGGCGGCCGTCAGGCCCGGAATGTCGGTGCCCACCACGGCGCTGACGCCGGCCTCGAACGCCGCTGCCATGCGCGCCCCGAGATCGCCCTGCGCCTGCCGGTACACGGGAAAGGTCCGCCGCCAGTCCGCGACCGCTGGCGCATCGCCTTCCACCCAGATCTCGGGCGCGAACGCACCCTGGCCGGGTGCGAGCCGCGCCAGCGTCTGCGCCAGCAGCTCCTCGTATGCGGCGAGCGCCGCATCGCCGCCTACGGCCCGCGCCAGCCGCGTCTTGACGCGCCCGCGCCGCGGGGCGCGGGCAAAGATCGCGAGCCGGTCCGGCACCGAACCGCGAGCGGTGCCAAGCGGCGCAGTCCTAGGACTCGGCATGTTCGGGGTAGTAGCGGCGAGCCAGAGTCGCCGGGTCCGCGCCCAGGAAGTAGCGCAGCCGCAGCGACCACATCAGCGCCATCGTGCGCAAGGCACCTTGCTGCTGCCAGCGCCGCGCCGAGGCGCCGAGTGGGGCCCGTATGCGCTGCGGGCGACCGAGCCGGCGCAGACGGCGGCAGCATTCGATGTCTTCCATCAGCGGCTGCTCAGGAATGCCGCCGATGGCGTCGAGCAGGTTTCGATGCACGAAGATGCCTTGGTCGCCGGTGGCGATGCCGGTGAGCCAGGAACGGACGTTCATCGCGGCGCCGATCACCTCCAGCAGCCAGCCGCCGGCGTCGCGGTGAAGCTGCTGCTCCAACTCGGACGCGCCGGCGCGCGTGCGCCATGCTGTCCGCTCGGCGCAGAGTTCCACGGCGCAGAAGCCCCAGCCGGGCGGTCCGCTCCGCGCGTCGCGGAAGGCAGTCAGGAGCTCGGGCCCGGCGCGGCTGTCGGCATGCAGGAACCACAGCCAGTCGCCCTGCGCCGCCTGTGCGCCCACGCGCAGTTGCGCCCCCCTGCCGCGCGGCCCGGAATGTGCCTGGTCGGCCAGTTCGGCAGCGACCGCAAGGCTTGCGTCGGCGCTGCCGCCGTCGACCACCACGACCTCCAAATCCGGTTCGCGGCGCAGGTCCTCGATCAAGGTGCGCAGAGCCGCGGCGTCGTCGAGCACCGGCACGACCACGCTGGCCGCGGTCATCGCGCCGCCAGCCCTTGCGCCACCTCCAAGCGGCGCAGCGCATTCGCCACCACGCGCTCGGCGTCCTCCTCGAGCACCAGCCGTTCGGCCACCAGCCGCGCAGCGCACTCGCGCACCCGCACTTCGTACTCGCGGGCATCGGGCAGCTCGTCGAAGAAGCGGCTGAAGCCGACGAAGATCGCCGGCAGCGTCGGTGCGCCGTGGGCGGGGTGGCGCGGGTTCCAGCCGGTATGGCAGCCGATGGGCACGGCGATGTCCGGCAGACGGATGCCGGCGCGCTCGTTGAGCGTGGCGTCGACGGCCGACACCAGCCGGGCGTAGCGAGCGCCCTCGGTCGCGGGAAAGGCGCAAATGCCGCGCTGTGCGTCCGGCCCCAGGTCCAGCACGGACAAGCCGCCGAGCCGGGCGGGATCCAAGCCCTCGAAGTCCGGCAGGGCGGCGAATCTGGCCAGCACGGCTGCGCGTTCGACCAGCGTGCCCTCGGCGAGCGTCGGCACCGCGCTCGGCGGCGGTTCACGGCGCTCGGCGACCCAGGCCGCCAGATTGGCGAATGCCGCCCGCACCAGCGGCGAGTGATCCACCACGTTGAACGTGTAGCGCGCCTTCTCGCCGGTGACGGCGAAGGTATTGGTCGGCGGCAGCACGCCGCCGACGTGGTGCGTGCCGGCAAGCAGGTAGTTGCGCTCCGCCGGATGCGCGGGGATGTCTTCGCTGCCATCCGCGGCGACATGCGTCAGGGCCGCGTCGCCGCGCCAATACTCCCAGGAGGTGTTGGTGACGACGACTTTGGGCATGACGGCATCCGGCAGGCGCGCGTAAAGGCCATCGCGCTCGCCGGTGAGGGGATCGGTCGTGGTCGCGCCGGCGAACGGGAAGCGCTGGCCGGCGGCCGGCACGCCGGCGCTCGACGGCTGCGCGAAGCGATGGTTGAAGTCGCCGCGCTGGCCGCCGGCGATGTGGATGTGGATGCCGTCGAAGACGCGCCGACCGGCGGCATCGACGTTCAGGCCGAGGTGCAGCAGGTGGCGCAGCACGCGGCCGGTCTGCGATGCGCCGAACGCAAGCACCGCGGCGAAGGGCGCGCCGGTCGGGCCCTCGCCGGCGCGCAGGCTCGCAGCCGCATCGCGCAAGGCGAGCAGCCCGCAGCCGGTCACCCGAGCGCCCCTGGCCCGGTAGACGAGCGTATAGACGCGGCCCTTCTGGAAGCCGCCGTCCTTGTGGATGTAGGCGCCGCTGGGCTCGAGCCGACCGTCTCGTTCGCGACCGAACCGCCACGTCGCGCGGGGAATCTCCACGTGCGGCGCGTTGTCGTCGTCGCGCACGAACAGCCGAGCCTGCGGGTCGTCGAGGTCCGCGGGGGGGTCGAGCTCCGCGGGTGGATAGGTCACCTCGCCGAGCTGCCCGAACGACACGAAGGGGCGGTCGCTGCCCGGCTGGATGCGGCACACCGCGTCGCCTTGCAGCGGCGGGCCGGCGGGCGATTGCAGCGCCGGCGGCGCATCGAGTCCGAGTCCCGCCGCCACATCCCACTGCCAGCCGATGGATGCCAGCGCGAAGCCGCGGCGGAACAGGAAGCCGTCGCCGGGTGCGCAGGGATCCTCCAGCAAGTCCGCCGGCGGCGCGCGGTTGAACTGCGAGAACGCCAGCCGCCGGCCGCGGTTCGGCACGTCGATCAGCAGCCCGCGAGCAGCGCCGCGCACGGGGGCGACGAGCGTGTAGTCGCCGCTGAAGCGCACCAGACCGTCCTCATCGCGCATCGCGAGCGGCAGATCGACGATGTCCGCGTGGCGCGGATCCAGCGGATCGACGGCGTAGCTCGCCCGCCCTTCGATGATCTCGAACGGCCCGAACGCGCCGAACTCTGCGCCGCCCGCATAGGGCTCGCGCCTGCTGACCTGCCACTGCGTCGCCATCGTCGGCGCCCTTCGCACGGGGAGCGGCGAACCGTACCACGCGACGGCTCAGCTGCCCTGGGCGGCCACCGGATCGCCGTCGCGGAGGCTGCGCAGCACCCGGCTGGGGCCGGCGACGACGCGCTGCTCTGCGCCGACGCCCGAGCGGATCGCCTGGAACTCGTCGTCAGCGGCGCCGACTTCCACCGCCCTCTTGCGCACGATGCCGCGGCCGTCCGTGCCGAGTTCGGCGACGTAGACGTGGTGCTGCACGGTGCGAGCCGCGAGGTCCTCCTCGCTGATGATGGACGCGATGGGCACCGCAAGGGCGCGACCTTCGCCCGCCGCGAAGATCTCGGCGCGACAGGACATGCCCGACAGCAGCGCCGCGGCCTCGGCGCCGTCGAGGCGGATGCGCACGCGGAACGCGAGGCCCTGGCCGTTCGGACGCGGCTTCGCGGCGCTGGCGACGAACGCCACGGCGCCGGCGAAGGGCCGCTCCGGATAGGCGACGGCGACCACTTCCGCGGCCTGTCCGGGCCGCACGTCGGCAACGTCCGCCTCGTCCACGAAGACTTCGGTGAGCGTGCTCGACGGGTCCGCGATCACCATCAGCGCACTGCCGGGGATGTTGGTCGTGCCGGCCATCGCCGTCTCGCCGGCTTCGATCTCGAGCGCCGTCACGATGCCGTCGATCGGCGCCCGGATGCGCGTCTTGGCGAGCTGTTCGCGGGATTGGTCCAGCGTCGACCGCGCCTGGGCGAGCTGCTCCTGCCCCGTCCGCAGGTCGATCTCGGCGAGTCGGACGCCGTGCTGCGCCGCCTCGAAGCTGTGCTGGTCGAGCAGGCCGCGGGCGTGCAGGCGCTCGCTGCGCTGCCGCTGCCGTTCAAGATTGCCGATGGCGAGCCGCCGGCGCTCGATGTCGATCTCCTGCAGCCGCACCGCGGCCTCGTTGCGGGCCACCTGGGCCGCATGGGCTTCATCGTCGATGGCGAGCAGCACATCGCCCTGCCGGACGCTCTCGCCCTCGTCGACGTAGACCGCTTCCACGGTGCCGATGACCTCGCTGGTGAGGCGCACTTCGTTGCCGTGGACGATCTGCCCGGAGGCGAACACCGACGGCCGGATCTCGCGCCACGCCGGCGTCGCGAGCCGCACGTCCTTGGCGTCCGCGCTGCGCCCCGCGGTCACCACTGGCACCGCGGCCAGCCCGAGGATCGCAGCGACGGCGACCAGCGTCCGCGGACGCCGCAAGTTCGGGAGAGCCGCGCGCATCACTCCACCTCCGGCGAGCCGATCATGCCGAGCAGGGCGCCGAGCCCGGCGATGACCGCGGCGCCAAAAGCCACCGCGATGATGGCGTTCGATGCTTTGGCGGCGCGGGACAGGAACCACGCCACCAGCACCAGGAAGATGCCGAGCGTCGCGTAGCGCAGGCGCTCCAGCCAGACGAAGGCGGCGAGGCCCTGCATCCGCTCCTCGACCAGCCCGGGCGTTGCGAAGTCCTCCACTGTGATCGGCAGCGGCGGCTCGCCGATGGCGAGGACGACGCCGAGCCAGGCGTAGGCCGCCACCACCCAGAACGCCCGCCCCACCGCGCCGCCGAGCCGAGCGCTGCCCACCGCATCGCCCAGCCACCACAGCATGGCGCCGCAAGCGAGGGCGAACACCACGACGAGGCCGACCAGCAGGGCGGCGATGGTGGCGACGGTGAGATACGCCGCCACGCGAGCGAAGACGAACGTCGCGTGGTCGGCGGGAAACATGCCCTCGACGGTCAGTGCCGCGAGGACGCACCAGCCGAGCAGCCAGGCGCCGAGGGCCAGCAGCGTCGGCGATTTGAGCCGTTGCAGACGCGGGTTCATGGTTGCCTCCTTCTTGCATCGTTGCTTCGTCTTTGGAGCCTTGTTCCGGCAGCCGCTCAGCGGCGGGCTTCGATCGAGTCGGCGATGGCGCCGGTCACGACGGTCTCGATGCCGGCCGCGACGGCGAGCGCTCCAATTCCGTAGGCCGCGACCAGACCCAGGCGCAACGCCTTGACGGTCTGCCAGCCGGCGTCGGGCCAGCGCCGGATCAGACGCAGCCCTTGCAGCCCCACGGCGCCGGCGATGCACAGCGCGCCTACCTCCAGCATCCCGTGCGGCAGCAGCAGCCCGGCGATGTCGGCGGGCGCGGCACCGGCGTCTTCGGCGAAGCCGATGGTCTGGCCCAGCATCACGCCGTTCGTCAGCAGCACCAGGAACGCGCTCGCGCCGCCGGTGAGCAGCCCCGCCAGCAGCCAGCAGTAGACGGTGACGTTGCGGCCGAAGATGAACAGGAACAGGCTCGCGCCGCGCTCGCGCTCGACGCTGGCTGGCTGCGCGGCCGGCGGCAGCTCCTCCCACGCCGGCAGTTCCGTCGGCAGGTCCCGGCTCCATGCCACCAGGCCGTAGCCGCAGGCCATGCCGCCGACCCAGATCGAGCAGGCCAGCAGAAAGGCGCGCACCCACGGCACCGGCCGGGCGATCGCTGCCGAATGCCGGCTCTCGGCGCTGCCTTCGCGGCTCAGCACTTGCGTCTTCACGGCGTCCCCCCTCAAGGGCTGCGGGAATCGGTCGCGACCATACGCAGCTTCGGCCCGGCGCGACATGCGGCGGGCGAACAACTGACAAGAAAAAGCGACGCTTACCCAAAGCGATAGCGCCCTGACATCGCAAATCGCGGCTCGGAACCAGCGCGAAACAGTACTGAAGGCCGCTCAAGCGGACCGTACGGGCAAGGTCTTCCTTCAGATGCCGGCGGCGATCAGGTCCTGCAAGCGCACCACGCCCACCGGCGCGTCGCCTTCAAGGACGACGAGCTGGGTGATCTGGTTGGCCTGCATCTGGCGCAGGCAGTCGATGGCCTTGGCGCGCCGCGTCGTCGCGCCGTGGACCTGGGCCGGCGCCCGGCTCTCGTCGCCGCGCCGACTGCGCGCCACGCACTCGGCGGCGCTCAGTTCGGCGTAGGGTTCGCCGCGCAGCAGCAGGCGGCGGATGTCCGCGTCGGTGACGACGCCGGCGTGACCACCCTCGACATCGACGACAATGGCCATGCCAATGCCCTTGGATGAGATCTCGTAGAACAGGTCCGCCGAGCTCTGCCCAGCGCCGACGATGGGCAGCGCGGCGTCCTTCACCATCAGATCGTCTACCGAGAGCAGCAGCCGCTTGCCGAGCGCTCCGCTCGGGTGGAAGCGGGCGAAGTCGTGCTCGGTGAGGCCCTTGGCCTGCTGCGCGAGAATGGCGAGCGCGTCGCAGACGGCCATGGTGGTGACCGCGCTCGTGGTGGGCGCCAGATCGAAGGCGTCGATCTCCGGCAGCGGCGGGATTTCGAGCGCGATATCGGCGACCGCCGCCAGACGCGAATCCGGCTCGGTCACCGACACCACTTGGCCGGCGACGACTGCCTTGAACTGGCGGGCGAACTCGATGGTCTCCTCGTTGCCGCCGCTCTTCGACAGCGCCAGCAGGGCGGCGCCGCCTTCGACGATGCCGAGGTCGCCGTGCAGCGCCTCCACCGGGTGGACGAAAACCGCTCGCGTGCCGGTGCTGGACAGCGTCGCCGCCACCTTGCGGGCCACGAGCCCGCTCTTGCCGAGGCCGGTGACGATGAGAATCGAGTCGAGGCCGGCGATCAGTTCCACGGCGCGGGCGAAGCGTTCGTCAAGCAGCTCCCGCGTGGCGCGCATGGCGTGCGCGTAGCGGTCCAGCATCTCGCCGGCGCGAGCGACGGCGCTCACAGCACCGCCTCATGGGTGCGGCCCGGTCGCCGCCAGTCGGTCGAAGCGCCCGCCGCGGCCAGCAGCTCGATGCCGCGCGGCACATGCACGGCGCAGGTGTCTACCCCGTGCGAGTCGTCGCCGGGCGCGAGGTCGATGCCGAGCGCCACCGCCGCTTCGAGCCACGGCGGCGACAGGTAGGGCGTCGCCTCGCCCTTGACGAGTGGGCGCAGATTGAAGTCCAGGATCAAGCCGAGTTCGGCCACGCGCCGCAGGTTGCGCAGCGCCCGTTCGCGGATCGCGGGCACGGACCAGCGTGCGCGGTAGTCGGGATCGAAGATGCGCACCAAGTCGAAGTGGCCCACCACCGCCGGCCGCAACGCTTCGATCAACTCCAGCTGCTTGTCGAAATACGCGCAGTAGAACGCTTCGATGCTGCCCGCGCAGGCCACCGCCCGGCGATACTCGTCCGGCGAGCAGTCGAACGGCACGTCGCCGACATGGTGTACCGAGCCGACGATCATGTCCGGGGCGAACTCCCGAACGACGGATCGCACCAAGTCCCGGTAGCCGCTGAACGCCTCGGTCTCGAAGCCCACCAGGATGTCGATCTCGCCGGCCCGTTCGGCCTGCAGTCTCCGCGCCTCTGCAAAATAGCGGGCGAAGCGCGCCGCCAGCGCCGCAGCGTCGAGCGGCGCTTCGTCCTGCGGCACCAGTTCCTGGCGCTGCGGCGCCATGTGCTCCGTGAGGCAAACCCAGCGAAAGCCGGCATCCACATACGCCTGCACGACGTCGGCCAGCGAGTCCGTGGCGTGGCCGCAGAACTCGCCGCTGTGCCCGCCGTGAACCGAGACCAGATCAGCCATGCGCGGCATCATAAACCGCCGGGCGCGCCGGGCGCGTTGCGGCGTTGTGGTAAAAGCGCCGTTCGATCCAGACCGGGGACGCGACGTTGAGCGAGGAAGGCAACCACTACGGCTTTGCCCTGCCGGAGGAACTCGTGCTGCTGCGCGATCAGATCCGCCGCTTCATGCGCGAGGAAGTCAAGCCCATCGAAGACAAGCTCCCGCACGACGCCACCGGCTGCGCACCTGCGGACCGCGCCCGGCTGCGCGAGAAGGCAGAAGCCATAGGGCTCACCAAGCTCACCGTGCCGGAGGAATACGGCGGCAATCCGGTGAGCGCGCTGGCCCGCGTCGTCATTGCCGAGGAATCCGCCAAGTGCCGCCTAGGCGGCTACGCCCCGGCGCTCGGCGCCTTCGGCGGCGGCCCGCCGAACATCATTTGGGCCGGTACGCAGGAGCAGATCGAGAAGTACGGCATCCCCTGCGTAGAAGGCAAGAAGCGCGCCTTCGTCGCCATCACGGAGCCGACCGGCGGCTCGGACCCGCGCAACAACATCGAGACCCGCGCCGTGCGCGACGGCGACCATTGGGTTCTGAACGGTCGCAAGATGTGGATCACCGCCGCCGGCGGCGCGGACTACGGCGTGATCTTCGCCCGCACCAAGGACGGCACCGCCGAGGCACCGCCGGAGATCACCGCGTTCATCGTCGAGCCGACCTTCCCCGGCATCTCCTTCAACGAAATCAAGGTGATCCGCGCCCTCTCGCCCTACGAGATCGTGCTCGACAACTGCCAGGTGCCGGTCGCCAATGTGCTCGGCCCGGTGGGGCGCGGCTTCGGCGTGGCGCAGAGCTGGCTGGTGGACGCCCGCATCCCCTACGCCGCCGGCTGCATCGGCATCGCCCAGGAAGCCCTGGACATGGCCTGCGGCTGGGTGAAGCAGCGCCCGGCCCGGGACGGCATGCTGGCCGACAAACAGGCCATCCAGTGGATGATCGCGGACTCCGAGGTGGAGCTCCGGGCCGCCCGGCTACTGGTCTACGACGCCGCGACGAAAGTCGATGCGGGGCAGCCGGCGAAGGTGGACGCCTCGTTCTGCAAGCTCTACGGCACCGAGACCGCAGGGCGCGTGGTGGACCGCGCCATGCAGATGTTCGGCGGCATGGGCATGGCCAAGGAGATGCCGCTGGAGCGCTGGTACCGTGAGCTGCGGGTCAAGCGCATCGGCGAAGGCCCTTCCGAAGTGCATCGCATGGTGATCGCGCGCGACAAGCTGCGCCGCACCGACGGCGGCCTGTACTTCGGCTGAACCCAACATGCTCAGCATGAATCGCGAGCAGTTGGCCTTTCCCGCTTACGTAGCCCAGGCGATCACCACGACGAAGGCGGCGACCGCAAAGACGACCGAAACCACATGGAGCCAGTTCCACCCGGACGGATACCAGAGCTTCTCGAAGATCGTGTCCTCGCGCTTGTCCTGTGGCGCGGCCATGGCTGCTCCGGCGACGTCAGCGCTACGCACGCGTTGGGCCATCGCGGGTTCTCGGATCCACTAGCATCCGGCGCGCTCTCAGGTAGGCCAGATGGGAGTCCCAGTCCCCGCCCAGCGGATCCTCCGTACCCATGCCGCTCAGTGGATCGATGGCGCACATGCGGTCGATCAGCTCTCGAAAGTCCCGTGGCGGACCTTCGGGAACGTGTGTCTCGGCCAAGGCCCGGCCCAGCCGCTCGAAGTGTTCGATTGCCTTGGCGTTCATGGTGCTTCGATTATAGGGCCTATACTTCGGCTGAAGCGTCGGGCGAACGGCCCCGCCGCATCATCTCGGGGGAGAACGGATGAAGGATTTCGGAGGCAAGCTCGCCGTCATCACCGGCGGCGGCACCGGCATGGGGCGGGCGCTCGCCCGGCAGCTCATCGCCGAGGGCTGCGATGTCGCCACTTGCGACGTGCTCGAAGACAACCTGGCCGAAACCAAGCGCCTGTGCGAGCAGGAGGCGTCCCAAGGGCGGATCATCAGCACCCATCGCTGCGACGTTGCCGACGAAGACGATGTGCAGGCGTTCCGGGACGCTGTGAAGTCCGCGCATGACACGGACCACATCGATCTCCTGTTCAACAACGCCGGCGTCGGCGGCGGCGCCAGCTTCGTGGACGGCGCCCGGGACGAGTGGGAGCGCACCTTCAACATCTGCTGGTTCGGCGTCTACTACTGCGCCCGCGCCTTCATGCCCATGCTCGCCGCCAGCACCGACGCGCACATGGTCAACACCAGCAGCGTGAACGGCTTCTGGGCGACGCTCGGCCCGCAGAGCACGCACTCGGCGTACAGCGCGGCGAAGTTCGCGGTGAAAGGCTTCACCGAGGCGCTCGTCACCGACTTCGCCAACAACGCCCCGCATGTGAAGGTGTCGGTGGTGATGCCGGGCCACATCGGCACCTCCATCGCCATCAACTCGCGGCGCATCATGAGCGGCGGGGAGGGCGACATCGCCCGGATGCGCGAGCGCTTCGCGGCCCTCGGCTGGGTCTCGGCGGACACCACGGACGATCAGGTGCGGGCACTGGTGGAGCAGGCGGGCGCGTCGTTCCGCGACAACGCGCCGACCACGTCGGAGCAGGCCGCGGCGACCATCCTGGACGGGGTGCGCGACGAGCGCTGGCGGATCCTCGTCGGCGACGACGCGCACCTCTTGGATCGAATGGTGCGCGAGGCGCCGGAGGATGCCTACAGCGAGGCGTTCATGGAGCGCTTGCGGGCATCCACCGAGTGGAACATCAGCTAGCGGGCGTCGCCATGACCAGCGTTGAAGCCGGACCCGGCGCCATCGGCGCCGACGATGTGGGCGCCCTCACCATCGCCAACACCACGCTCATCACCACGCGCTTCGCGATGGCCTACGCCGCCGCGGTGGGCGACGCCAATCCGGCCTACTTCGACGATCTGGCCGCAGGCGGCGTGAAGGTGCATCCGGGCGTCGCATTCTCGCTGCAATGGGCGAGCCGCTTCCGACCGGATCAGACGCCGAACGCGCGCGCCGCGCCCTACGGCGTCCACGCTTCCACGGACTTGCGCATCCACCGCCCGTTCCGCACCGGCGAAGCGGTCACCACGCAGGGCATGACGATCCAGAAGCGCCAACTGCCGCCCGGCGTCTACAACGTGGACCGCTATCGGATGACTGGCAGCGATGGCGCCCTGATCGCCGAGCTCTACTACAACGGCATCACCCGCGGCGCGACGCTCGATGGCCCGGACGCCGTGATCGACGAGGAACCCGCCTGGCCGGAGGTATCGCCGGGTTCGGGCAGCGCGCTCTGGCGGCAGAAAATCCGCATCGGCTTGCAGGCGGCGCAGCAGTACACCGAGTGCGCCCGGATCTACAACCCCATCCACACCGAGCCGAGCGTCGCCAAGGCGGCCGGCCTGCCGGGCATCATCCTGCACGGCAGCGCCACCAAGGCGATGTCGCTCGGCGCTGTGATCGACCGAAGCTTCGGCGGCGACGCGGCCCGCATCACGCGGCTCTGCGGCCAGTTGCGCTCCATGGTGCTGATGGACACGACGATCGCGGTCGAGGCGCTCGCCGAGGAAGTCGTGGACGGCGAGAAGCGCGTGCTGTTCCGCACGGTCACCGAGGACGGCCAGCCGGCGATCAGGAACGGCATCGTCTGCGGCGCCGCCTGACGGTCGCAGTTGGCTAGATCCGCAGCCGCCGAAGTCCTCGCTCGCATCGATGCGGTCGCGCCGATCCTCGAGCGCACCGCCGCCGAGTCCGAACGGCTGCGCACGCTTTGCCCGGAGGCGGTGGCGGCGCTGCATCGGGCGGGTCTCTTCGGCATGTGGGTGCCGCGGGAGGCCGGCGGCTTCGATGTCGATCTCGTCACCCAGGTGGACGCGCTGACGGCACTCGCCCGGGCCGACATGTCCGCGTGCTGGACGCTGATGATCGGCAACACCGTCACCGCGTCCATGGCCGCCCTGCTGCCGGACGATGGCTTCCGCGAAGTCTTCGCCGGCGACCGAATGCCGGTCGCCGCCGGCTCGCTGAAGTCCAGCGGCCGGGCCGAGCCGGTCGCCGACGGCTACCGCGTGAGCGGCCGCTGGGGCTTCGGCAGCGGCATCCGCCACGCGGACTGGATCGTCGCCAACTGCCAGATCGAAGAAGACGGCACGGGCCGAGCCCTGTCGCTGGCCATTCCCATCGATCAGGTGCAGGTTGAGGACGACTGGCACGTCGCCGGGCTATGCGGCACGGGGAGCTGCAGCTACGCCGCCTGCGACGTGCTGGTGCCGCCGCGGCGCGCCTTGGGCGACGCTCGGCGCGGCACCTACTTCCACGGCAAGGCTGGCCTGCGCATCCCCATCGAGCACGCCGCCGTCTCGCTCGGCGGCGCTCGCCGCGCCCTCGACGAGGCCGCAAGCCGCAGCGCCGAAAAGCGTCGCCTCTTCGACGCCGACACCGTCGCCAGCAAGCAGTCGTTCCTTGTAGAGCTCGGCCGGCTGGAGGCGGAGTGGGCGAGCCTGCTCGACGGCGTCCGTGCTGCCGCCCGCGAGCTCGACCAAGCCGCGCAGGGCGCCCGGGGCATCCGCCCAGCGGCCATCAAGCTGCGGGCCGTAAGCGCACTCGCAGTCGAGACGAGCCTGGCCATCGGCGGCCGCGCCCTGCGCTCCGCCGGCGCCGCGGCGATTCGCCGCGGCGGGGTCATCGAGCGCGTCCACCGCGACTTGGTTGCCTCGGCGCAGCACGTCATGGTGTCCGACGCGGCGTACGAAGCCTACGCCGAGGCATTGCTCGGGGCGGCAGCAAGGCCGGAATAGGCCAACTTCCTCGACATCCGCTGCCAGCACTCGTCACGGCTCGACGGGCGACGAGCAGCCCATGCGCCGACACTACAATGCAGGCCCATCCGCGGTGCGCCGAGTCTCGCCATGTCCGATCAGTTCCGCCCGCCGGAGCAAGGCACGCTGCACACGCTGCGCGACATCACGCTGATCGTGCCGCGCGTATTCGGCTTCATGTGGCAGGTGGCGCCCGGCTACCTGATCGTCGCCTGCGCGCTGATGGTCGTCACCGCGGTGATTCCGGCGGCCATCGTGTACATGACCAAGGTCATCATCGACGGCGTGGTCGACGCGAGCGGCGGCACGGTCGCGTGGAGCCTCGTGTTCATGCCGCTCGCCGTGCTGTTCGGACTGTGGGTTTCGCAGGCGATCTTCGACGCGGCATCCGGCCTCGTCCAGGAGGTGCTCGGCGAGCGCGTCTGGTACACGGCCAAGCAAGGCATCATCGACAAGGCGGGAGCGCTCGACATCGCCTTCTTCGAGAACCCGCGCTTCTACGACCAGTTGCACCACGCCAACCAACAGTTCTACCGAATCTCGAACATTTCCTGGTCGACCATCTCCCTCATGCAGCAGGCGTTCTCGCTCTTCGCCATGGTGAGCCTGCTGTCGATCCTGCACCCCCTCGCCATCGCGCTGCTCATCCTGACGGCGCTGCCGCGCATCCTCATGGAGGGCCACTTCGCGCGCCGGCGCTACGACCTGAACGCGGAACTCGTGCGCAACGACCGCATGATCGACTACATGACGCGGCTGCTGACCAACCGCGACAGCGCCAAGGAGATCCGCATCTTCACGCTGCGCGATCTGTTCGTCTCGCGCTTCCAGAGATTCCGCGACATCTACCTGACCGCCATCCGCAAGCTCGTTTTCTCGTTCTTCAAGGTCAACGTCGGGCTGAATCTGGTCTCCCTCATCGGCGTCGCCGCGATCTGGGGCTACGCGGTGTACGAGGCCGTGCTCGGCAACATCACCATCGGCGACCTGGCCCTGGTTTTCCAAGCCGCGCAGCAGAGCCGCAACCTGCTCGCGGGCCTCATCAGTTCGGGCGGATCCGTCTACCAGAGCGCCCTTTTCACGACGCGGTTCTTCGAGTTCCTGGACCTCGACACCAAGTCCGTGGACGGCGCGCTGGCGGAACGCGTCGCGGCGCCGCAGCCGATGCCGCGACCAGTGGAGCAGGGCTTCGAGTTCCGCAACGTCTCGTTCAAGTACCCCGGCTCGGATGCATGGATCCTCCGCGACGTGTCGTTCCTCATCCCGGCGGGCAAGCGCCTGGCCATCGCCGGCGAGAACGGCGCTGGCAAGACCACGCTCGTCAAGCTCTTCAGCCGCCTCTACGACCCTACCGAGGGCCAGATCCTCCTCGACGGCCGGGACCTGCGCGAGTTCGATCTCGGCGAGTTGCGCCGCGAAGTGGCGGTGGTATTCCAGGATTTCTTCCGCTACGACCTTTCGGCGGCCGACAACGTGGGCCTCGGGCAGGTCGACGCCATGGCCGAACGACCGCGCGTGGTGGCCGCGGCGAGGCAAGGCGGCGCGCACGACGTGATCGACAAGCTGCCGGATGGATACGACACGATCCTCGGCAAGACCTTCGACGAGGGCATCGATCTCTCCGGCGGCGAGTGGCAGCATCTCGCCATCTCCCGCGCCTTCATGAGCGATGCCCAGATCCTCGTGCTCGACGAACCGACCGCCGCCCTCGACGCGTTCCGGGAACATCGCCTGTACGAGCAGGTGGGCGCGCTGGCGGGCGACAAGACCGTGGTGTTCATATCGCACCGCTTCTCAACCGTGCGCATGGCGGACAGCATCGTCGTCATCGAGGACGGTCGCGTGATCGAAACCGGCAGCCACGACGACCTGATGGCGCAGGACGGGCACTACGCGGCGATGTTCAATACGCAAGCGCAACGCTACCGGTAGGCTGCTACAGCGGTTTCTCTGTCTCGACGCGCTGCCAGCGGATCGCGTCCGCCACCACCACCTCGCCATCGGTCTGGTCGGAGACGGTTAGCTCGACGGGTCCCGCCGGCAGATCGAACATGCCGAGGTCGTTCCAGCCCGGCACGGCGTCGGCGGCGTCGAAGGTCACAGCCTGCTCGCGACCGGCAGCGCTCAGGCGAATGTCGTAGCTGCCGAACGAGTCGTTGAAGCGCATCCACTCGAACGAGCGCCTCGCGTCGCCCTCGCTTACCGATCCGCCCGGCAGGTGGTAGCCGAGCCGCCAGCGTCCGGCGGCTGGCAGTTCGGTTGCGAAGGTGGCCCGGCCCGCTCCTTCGCCAGCGGGAATCCGCACCAGCGTGCGGCGGTACTTTCCCCAGCTCAGGACGTTGCGGTCCATCTGCCGCCGCCAGCCGCGCGCCGTCTCGTTGGGGTTGATCTCCGCAACGCCGCCGCGTCCGAGCGCGGTCTCGTCCGCTGCGCCGCTGCCGAAACGCAGCGCTGGCGGCGGCGGCGAAACCACGGAGAAACCGGGGTCCAGGTCGTCCACGACGATGCCGATGTCCGGCGCGCGCCACTCGGATGGCCGCGAGCCGACGAATGCCGTGGCCTCACCGTCCTCGGCCGCATCCACGTTCGGCAGGTGTACGCGCGAAATCCGCCGGTTCAGCGACAAGTAGGTCTCCAGTCGCACTTCAAGCGGCGGCGCCGCGCTCACCGCGCCGATCTCCACGGCGCTCTCGCCGGGCACCTGCGCGAACGCGCTCCACTGCCAGCGGTAGCCTTGCTCGTCCGTGCGCCAGACGATGGCGGCGACGCCGGGCGCGGGCTCATCGTTGCGAACATGCAGGGCGATCTGGTAGCGCGGCTGGCCGCTGTCGTCGTCCGCCAGCCTGGCGACGGACACGTCCGATGCGCGAAAGCCCGGCAGCGCGGCTTCGGGGTTCAGCAGCGAGTATTCGAGGAACGTCGCGATGCCGGGTTCAAGCCCGCTCGCGATGCTGACGAAGTCGCGCATCGTGAACGGTGCGCCGGCGTAGCGTTCGCGCAGCGTTGCGAGGAGTTCCGCCACCTTGGAGCGCCCCATGAGCTGCCAGATCGACAGGGCGAGCAGATTGCACTTGTGGATCGTGATGTCGATGGCCTCTGCGGACGCGAGCGGATCGATGCCGAGCAGCGACACCTCCTCGCTGCGATCCTCCAAGGCCGATGGGAAGAACAGGTTCCAGCGCGAACTCATGGTCGTCGCGCCCAAGAGTCGGGACACCGGGTCCAGGAATCCCGGCAGCCCCGGCAAGGGCTGAAGCCATTGACCGGGTGCGGCCACATGGTTGCCGAGCAGCACCCGGGCGGTGAGCGACTCGACCAGGTAGTTCGCCACCACCGCGCCGTCGCCCGTCGCGCTCGCAAGGAACGGCAGGGCATTTCGCGACGCGCCGTGGTCGAGGCTTACGCCGCCCGCGCCGAGGAAGGACAGTTGGTTGAGGAGTCCCTGCTGCGCCAGCTCTTCCGGGACGCCGGCCATCGTCATGGCGCGCCGCCGTTCGAGCAGCCCGCTCGGGAAGCCGTGCTCGGCGAGGAGCTGCACCCCCGGCTGCCCCTGCACGGACTCCATCATGCGACCGCCCCCATAGCGGCGCAGCTGCGCCGGAACTTCGACCAGGCTGAGAACGGGGTGCGGGTAGCCGAGGCCTGGTTCGCGGCGCGCAAGGCGCTCGGCGAGGAACGCCTCCGTGGCCGCAGCCGTCCCTTCCGTGCGGGTAAGGAACTCGACGTTGGCGAGATGCCGCCGATGGATCAAGAGCTCGTACTGCACATCGCCCACGGTCAACGCATGCCTTGAGAAAGCGCCCTCCGAGACCGCGACCAGGGTGAAAGCGCTGAGGTCCACCGTGGGCTGGAAGCGATGGGCCCGGACATTTTCGCCGCTCGGCAATCGTCCGGCGCCGGCCGCGCGCCAGCCATCCGGCAGGCGGACGAGAAGGTCGATCTCGTAGAAGTCCGTCGGCCGCTCGGCGACGTTCTCGGCACCGTAGTTGGTGCCGGCGGTCGGCAGCCATCTCACATCCGGAAGCAAGACGACGAGGTCCGTCTCGAACAGCGATGCCTGCTCGCCGAAAGTTGCCAGCGCGGCACCGCGCAAATCCTCATCGGTTGCTCGAATGCCGCTATCGAGATAGGCGAAGCGCGGGTCCGGCACGCCTGCGGCACGGATGGACACGGTGGCCGCGGTGCCGGATGCGAACGGCGCTGGCGGCATCACGGTCAAGAAACCGAGTTCATGACGATGCCGGGCAGGCTCCTCGTCGATCAGAACCGCATCGACGCGCATCGCCGGATTGAGACTGAAGCGCAGTTCGAGAAGGTTCTCACGGATCGGCACGCCGGTTCCCACTTCAAGCACTACGCTGATCGGCTTGAGCTAGCCTTCGGCCCGGATGAGCGACGCTTCGCGCGCACCGTCCTCAGTCAAGCCTGCCAGCGGCGAGAGGGAATCCCGATTCGCGAACTGCGGGCGATGTCAACCGGCCAGTCGGATGTACTGCATGAGCTTGAGATGGCGGGGTATATTCATCGCACCGAGGACGACCGTGTGGCTTTCCGCTCGAACCTGCTGCGGGGTTGGTGGAGCAGGAGCCCTACCCCGAAGGAATGACAGTGCCTCCGCGCGTAAACAACCCGGCCCAAGTACCAACCAAGGAACTGAAGAACTCGTTCGTAGTGCGCCACTACGCACTCGACGAGTTGCTCCGCATGCTCCGTGAGCAACCGCCGGATCGCCTCTGCCAGCACACCATCCTGATCGGCGAGCGCGGCATGGGCAAGACGACCCTGGGGCTTCGGTTCCTGCAAGCGGTCAAGGAAGACCCGGAGCTCGCCGCTGCGTGGCAGCCCGTGCCGTTCCCCGAGGAAAGCTACGACATCGACGACGCCGGCGACTTCTGGCTAGCGGCACTCGGCCACCTGACGCGCGCCACGGGCGTCGCTCGCTGGCGCCAGCGCGCCGACACATTCCGCAAGGACGTGGACCCTAGGCGCGCCTCGGCGTTCGCGCTCGGCACGCTGCTGGATTTCTGCGACGACAGCGGCAAGCGGCTCATCCTGTTCGTCGAGAACATCGACATCGTTCTCACGCAGATTCGCGACGAACGCGAAGTCCACGAGCTGCGCGCGGCATTCATGGAGCACAAGGAGCTCCTCGTTCTTGGCTCCGCGAACGCCGTATTCGACGCGATTACCGACTACGACAAGCCGTTCTACGGCTACTTCGGCCTGTTGTTCCTCGATGGTCTCGATCGTGCGGAATGCCGACGCCTCCTCGAAGCCGCGGCGGATGCTCACGGTGCGCCGCAGATCGTCCAGCGTCTCGACGAAGCCCGCTTGGAGACCATCCGCCGCCTGACCGGCGGCAACCCGCGCCTGCTCGTGCTGGCTTCCCGACTGCTCATCGAATCCCCAGACGGCAGCGCCTTCGACGACCTCGAACGGTTGTTCGACGAACAGACCCCCTACTTCAAGGCCCGCCTCGAAAGCCTGCCCATCCAGGCGCGCAAGGTCTTCCACTGCCTAGCGGAGAACTGGCAGCCGATGCTGGCGAAGGAGGTGTCCGCGGCGGCGAGGCTGAGTTCCTCCCACGCCAGCGCGCAGCTGCGCCAGCTCGCGAACAGGGGCCTTGTCCGGGAGGCCAGCCTGCCGAACGAGAAGCGCAGCCGCTACGAGGTCGCCGATCGCCTCTACAACATCTACTACCTGCTCCGGCGCCGCCAGGACGGCCGCGAGCGCCTGGCCAGACTGGTGGAGTTCCTGCACGGCCTGTTCGGACAGACGGGGCTGCTCGGCGAAGGCGGGCCCGCGAATCAGGCCGAGGTCCGCAAGGGACCGGACCGCGGCGACCCCCAGCTCTTGACGACGACGCTGGTCGCGCGCGTCGCAATGGGAGGCGCCGAGGAAGCCAAGCGCCAGATCGAGGAGGCGAACATGGCGGACGCGGCGGAACCCCTCTGGCACGCGATCCGCTTGGAGCTCGGCGAGGAAGTCGGCCCGCTGCCGGCGGAGATACTCGACGCGGTACGCGAGATCAGGGCAGCGATCGCCGCCCGCCGGGAGGCAGCGGCGAAGGAGTCCGCCGCCGATGCCTGACCATCTCCTACGCCCCCAAGGCAACAAGAGCCGCGTCGAGCTGACCGCAGACGGCAGAGGCGTCCGCAAGGCCTACAACGACAACGGGGACCGCAGGAGAAATACGCGCGCGAGGTCGCCTTCTACGCGTGCTACGGCGCATCGCCCTTGATCCCCGCGCTGTTGGCGCGGGCGCCGGACGAACCGGCCATCGTCATGTCCCGCGCGCCGGGCGTTCCCTGTTCGACTCTGGGCCCTTCGCCCGATGAGCGCCAAAGCTTGTCGCAGGACTACGCTGAGAAGGTAGTGGCGCTATTCTCCGCTGCCGGTGACGTGGAGAGCGCCAAGGCGAGGCTCTTCGCGGGCCAAGGTGCGGCAGAGTTCCGCGACAGCGTGCAATCCGCGCTTGGCGCCCACCCCGTCGACTCGCCGCGCTCCGAACGCCTCTTGACCCGACTTCGGGATGCCGTCGGCGGCGTTGCCATCAGGGACGAGATGGTGATCAAGCTGGATTGGAACGCCTCCAACGTCTTCGCCGAAGATGGCGCGATCACCCAGTTAGTCGCCATCTCCGGGACTGGCTTTACGTCATCACTGCCATGAAGGACTAGCCGAGCGGGAAACGACACTATGACCAGACCCTACCACTACCTGCAGTGCGGACTTGACAATGTGTATCTCCGCAACGGCTTCGAGATCGAGGCCACGAAGTACGGCGAGACGATCAGGATTCACGACATCGATGGGCTGCATCGCGCCATCGGCCGGTGCCTCATCGAGGAGAGGAAGGCGCTTGCGGGCACCGAGATCCGTTTCCTCCGGCACGAGATGGATCTGTCTCAGAAGATGCTCGCCAAGTTGCTCGAGAAGAGCGATCAGACGGTCGCACGCTGGGAAAAGGGCGAGTCCAAGGCGGACGGCCCGGCCGACCGACTGATCCGGCTGCTCTACGAGAGCTTTGCGACCCACGATGAGCGCCACAGCACAAGGAAACTGCTTGAGCGGCTGACACGACTCGACGCCGACCTCGGCAACATACAGTTCGAGGACACCGAAGCGGGCTGGGCTCGGGCGGCGTAACGGCGCGGTCTGCGCCTCGCAGGCGTGCGAACTCGCTCGCCCGCAACGCACCGTATCAGAGTAGCCCCGCCCGCGCCGGAGTCATGCACGGGGCTTGGCCCGTTTGCCAGGGATTCGTCGTACACCCGCCTCGGAGCGCACCACGCCGGATAAGGATGCGAATGCGACCCAAGAGCCGGTCCGTGGAAGGCTGTCAGCAGGACCGCGCCCGGCCGATTCCGCGGCGGTGCGGGAGCGCGGCGTCCTTGGCCATCCTCACCGGCCGTCATCCCGCCACGACGCGTTTTCGGGCACGCGACTCGCCGCTGGCTGCTAGACTGACCGCACGACGAAAAGCGGGAGAAGACATGCGTTTTGGCTTTTGGCCGAGTCCGTGGCTGCCGTTCGCGGAGGCGATAGAGCTCTGCAGCCATGCCGAAGCAACCGGATGGGACGGCGTCTGGGTCGCCGACCACTTCATGTCTGCCGGGAGCAATCCGATGCCCTTCCCCGAGGCGTGGACGACGCTGTCGGCGATCGGCGCTCGGGTGCCGCGTGTGCGGGTTGGCACGATGGTGACCGGCAATACCTACCGGCACCCCGCGGTGCTCGCGAAGATGGCGGCTACGTTGGACCACATCACGGGCGGTCGCGTGGTGCTCGGCCTCGGTGCCGGCTGGCAAGAGAACGAGCATCGCCAGTACGGCATCGAGTTCAGCGATGTGCCCGGTCGCCTGGCCCGGCTGGACGAGGCATGCCAGGTCATCAAGTCCCTCTACACCCGGCCGGTCAGCGATTTCGACGGCCGCCACTACCAACTCACCGGCGCGACGCTGGATCCCAAGCCATTGCAGCAGCCGCTGCCGCTGCTGATCGGCGGCGGCGGCGAGAAGGTCACCCTGAAGATCACCGCGAAGTACGCCGACGAGTGGAACCACTGGGGCGACGCCGCCACGATGGCTCAGAAAGGCGCGATCCTCGACGCGCACTGTGCCGCGGTGGGGCGGGACCCCAAAGAGATCCAGCGCTCGGCGGCGATTCTGCTGTTCATCGGCCGAACCAAGGCCGAGGCGGACGCGCGTTGGGCCGCGTACTCCGGCGGCAAAGAGCAACCCGCTTCGCCCAGCCGCATAATCATCGGCTCGCCGGCCAAGCTGCGCGATGTCGTCGCCGGGTTCGAGGAAGTCGGCGTCGACGAGATCATCGTCTCGGATGCCACGCTCGGCGAACACGCCGAGAAGTTCGAGGCGCTGGATCTGCTCATGCGCGAGGTGGCCGGTCGCTAGCGACTTTGGGTCGCGAGTCGTGGCGGCCTAGGCTGACCGGGTAGCTTGCAGCGTAGGAAGCGCCTCAATCCCCCGGCGATCTCGCCTCCGCAAGCAGCCGGTCTTTCGCCCGCCACCGCCCTCGCAGCCAATCCCCCAGGTCCGCATCCGCCAAGGCCGCCCCGTCGAACACCTCGGCGCGCACATCCACCGCCGCCGCGGCGCCGCCAAGAAACCGCCAGAACGTCGCGCCCGGCGGGTAGACCAGCGTCACGTCCACCACCCCGAAGTCCAGCCCCCGAAGGCTCTCGTAGATCGCCCTGAAGCCCCCAGCACGCGGCGGGAGCAGGTGCGCGTACGAACTTCGCAAGCGCCGATGCTTCTCCGCCGTGAACCGCGTGCCTTCGGCGAACGTGAGCATCGCCGAGGGCGCCTCGCGCAGCACGGCGCACGCCTCCCGCACCCGGGCGATGTCCCGGGCCCGGCGGTCGGCTTCGTCCTCCGCGCGCTTGGCATCGCGCTTCACCAGCGGGAAGCCGAACGCCCAGGCGACGATGCCGATCATCGGCAGCCAGACCAGGCTGCGCTTGCAGAGGAACTTCACCACCGGCCCGCCCCGGGCGATCAGGCTCTGCACCAGAAAGATGTCCGCCCACGAGACGTGGTTGCAGACCACCATGCAGTTCCGATCGCGCGGCAGCGCCAGCGCCGGCGCAGTCCAGCGGGTTCCCGCCGCGTGCCGCAGCCACGCATCGTCCACCGCCACGGCGGCCCGGTAGACCGCTTCCATGCCGTGGCGAATCCGCGCCGAACGCGGCAGCGCCAGCTTCGCCAGCGCCAGCAGCACCAGCGGCGCGCAGAAGAAGATCAGATTGCAGCCGATCAGCAGCAGCGACGCCGTGGCCTTGGCGTGCTGGAAAGCGGTCAAGCCGCTGCGCCCCGCCGACCCGCCAAGCGAAACGGAAACAGCGCCGGCGTGCGCGCTTTGTAGGCGGCGTACCCAGGATCATCGCGCCAGCGCCGGTCGGCCCGCGCTTCCAACATGCGGATGCCGCTGATGCGCGTGAGCAGCAGCCAGACGAAGACGGGCGAGATCAGCGTCGCGTAGCGCCAGCCGGCCAGCGCCGGAACCGAAGCGATGGCGATGCCCGTCCAGAGCATGATTTCGCCCAGGTAGTTCGGATGCCGACACAGACGCCAAAGCCCCTGATCGATGAACCGCTCCGCGTTTTTCGGCTCGGCCCGGAACCGCCGCTTCTGCCCATCGGCCACCACTTCAAGCGCGAAGCCGAGCAACCAGACCAAACCGCCGACCGCCAGCCACCGTCCTACCGGCGCGCTCTCCACCGCAACGATTGCCGCCAACGCGCAGCCCGCGGTCAGCGACACCCAGAGCCCTTGCAGCGTCCACGTCATGAAGAACATCGGCGCGTTCGGCTTGATGCCGGTGAAGCGCCGGTCGAACCCGTCGCGGCGGATGCGCGCGGAGAGGAAGAACCCCAGCCGCAGCGCCCAGATCGCCACCATCGCCGCCAAGGCGAGCGAGCCGGCATCGAAGCTGCCGCGGGCGATCAGGCCGAAGCCGATCACGGAGAGGAAGGTGACGCTGCCGGTCAGATCGAAGAAGCGCTCCGTCTGCATCAGGAAGGCCGGCACGAAGGCCACCCATTGAACGACGAAGGCGAGCGCCACGCAGAGCGCGAACACCGGCCAGCCGCCGAGCGTCGCGCTGCCGTCGCTGCCGGCCCAGGCGACGGCCGCCGCGACCAGCACCGCGGCCGCGCTCGCCCCGATGTATTGCGCCGAATCCTTCACGCCGCCTGCACCCTCAAGCGAACGGGTCGGTCCCCGCGCGCATGAACGGCGCCACGCGGGACCAGTCCGGCCCTTCCGGGTTCTCGTACGGATACAGCGCCTTGCCGACCACGCGGGCGAGCTCCGGGTACTTCTCGAGCAGTTGCGGCGACGTACACTCGTAGTCGTGCTGCACGCGCATGTAGCTGCGCATGTAGTTCTGCACCAGCGTCACCCGCAACCCCGGATTGGTGCGGGCGGCGGAAGCGTGCCACGTTGCGCCGTTCCAGATCGCGAGCGACCCGGCCTTCGCGATCAGCGGCACGAACTTGTACGGCGTGCTCGCCAAGCTCGACTCGTGCGGCAAGGTGGCGCGACCGTAGTGATGGCTGCCGGGCACGAACAGCGTCGGGCCGTCGTCCTGGCCGGCGTAGTCCGTGCAGACCCACGAGGCGTTGCACATATGCGCGATCTGCCCGGCCCCCGGCGGAATGCCGTGCGAGTCGCTGTGCAGGCCGAGGCCGGGCGAGCCCTGGCCCTTGATGATCCACGTCTGCCCGGAGAAGACCGCGCTCTGGCCGAGCAGCCAGCGCACCAGCGCCAGATTCACCGGGTTGATGGCGGCCTCGACGAAGACCTCGTCCTCTTCGAGCAGATGCCAGCTGCGCTTGCCCGCCTGCGCCATGTCCAGCTTGGCGGTGCGGTAGTCGCCCACCTCGACGCCGTTGCGCTTCTCGCAGGTGCGGATGATCGCCTCGCGCAGCCGCTCCACGAAGTCGCCCTCGATCTGCATCTTCTCCGGCGGCACCACGGTCATGCCGTAGGCTTCGAGCTCGACGATGTGCTCGTGCAGGTCGTAGCGGTCGATTTCGGCCATGAGGTTGTCGACGTCGGGGTAGGCGTTGTAGCTCGCGAGACCCATTGTTCCTCCTCGGGGAGTTCTGGCGGCAGCGGCCCGATGGTAACTTGTGCCGCCATGCCGGGGTTGCCCGTCGCTGGTGGCGAGTAAAAGCCTTGAAGCCAACTAGCACTAGCTCGTGCTGGGGCCACGCGGAGCGGCGTTCGGCCATTGCCACCCGAACTTGGACACATCGCGACTGGCCACCGCCGTCTGCGAACAGCAAGGCGGCTCAGCGAGCGGATCCACGGAATCGCTGGCTGAAGATCGGAGCCGCCGGCTGAGCCGTGCAAGGGCTGCCAGGAAGATGCGGAGGTCGCCCGCCCGTGCTGCGGCCCGCCGCCGGGCGACGGCTGTCGCAACCCCGGCCTGCCGCCGAAGGCCGCGAAACGCCCCGATCAGGCCGCTTCCCATGGTCAATGGCTGAATTTCTTGTAAGACATTCGCCCGACGCGCGGACAGCGCCCGATCCCGTCGCTATGTTGCGCGCCATGAACCGCAAGCGACACGACGAAGCCACCAAGCTGCTCTTCGTGGGCGGCGTGGTCGAGGACATGGTGCGGGCGATCGAGCCCGACATCGCCGCGGCCCTCGACTTCGAGAGGATGGCGCCGCTGCCACGGAGTTCATCTTGGCGGACCGCACGAACCGTTCATCGGCGACCCGGAGAAGTGCGTGCTGGCGATGGCGGAGTTCCAGTCCCGGGACGAGTCCGCCATCGGCTCGCGGGCGAGGGAGTACGTCGCGCATGCTGGAGGACTACCGGCGCCGGGGCATCGTCGGCGAGGACGAGGATCCGGACGTGCTGCCGTTCGTGGTGTACGTCCGGGTGGGCGGGTGGCGAGGCTCGAAGAGCGGTTCGCGGCGGATCGCCGGGCTGCCGCGCGCCGCGGCGCGGCGGCTGGCGTCGCTCGGCAGGCAGGCGTATATTCCGGTGGACCTCACCGACGGGCCGCGGCCGGAGTGCCTGGCGGACAGCGGTCTGGCGGCGGAGACGCTGGGCTTGGAACCGCCGCCGTTCGAGAGCATCGACGGAGCGACGGAGGAAGCGATGGGACGCCTGCTTCAGGCGAAGATGGAGGAGTGGCTGGACGGCTACCGCACCGCTGGCCTTTCCGCCGCCATGCCGACCAATGCCTGCCCGCACTCCACGGCTTCGGCTCGCGCCGCTACCGTCATGCCGGCCCCGTGCTCCTAAGGCCGGCATCTCCGGGAGCATTCGCAGTTGACTGCCACGAAGAGGGCCACCGCCGTCTCCCTGTTCAGCGGCTGCGGCGGTTCCGACGACGGTCTGGCGCGGGCTGGCTTCGAGGTTGTCTTCGCCAACGACATCTCGTCATACGCGAGCCGCCTATACGCCGCGAACCTGCCCGAGACGGACTACAGGTGCCAGGACATCGGTGACATCCGGTCCTTCCCGAAGGCGGATCTGCTGGTCGGCTGCTATCCGTGCCAGGGATTCAGCCAAGGCGGAGCGAGGGTCCCGGACCGAAGAGTCAACTATCTCTACCGCGAGTTCGATCGTGCGCTGAGGTCGATACGCCCGAAGGCGTTCGTCGTCGAAAACGTCTCCGGCATGCGCCGGAGCGACTTCAGCCATCTCCTCAGGAACCAGATCACCCGGTTCCGCATGGCCGGGTACAAGGTGGTGAACGCCCTCCTGAACGCAGTGCATTTCGGGGTTCCGCAGGAACGGGCGCGGATATTCATCGTCGGGATCCGGAGCGACCTCGGCATCCGCTACCGCTTTCCCGAGCCGACTCACACCCGTCGCGGGGGAAGGCCCTACAGCACCATCGCCGATGCGCTCGACGGCCTTCCCGATTGGCCGATCGGCGAGTTCTTCGACGACGAGTTCCACTGGTACTACATGTCGCGCAACCGCCGCAGGGACTGGTCCGAGCCGAGCAAGACGATCGTCAGCCACCCGCGTCACATGCCCCTGCATCCGTGCAGCCCGCCGTTGCTGCGCGTCCACACGGACAAATGGGTCTGGTCGTCCGATGCCGAACCTAGGCGATTCTCCTACCGGGAGGCAGCGCGCCTGCAGGGCTTTTGCAGGGACTTCGTCTTCCCGGATGCGGGCTCGATGCGCGAGAAATACGAAGCCGTCGGCAACGCCGTGCCTCCTCCGCTGTTCCAGGCGGTCGTGGACGCCATCCCGGACATTTGGTAGTTCCCACGGCGCCTCAGGTTCCGACGACCAGATCAACGAGCGCGCGCATCTCCTCCTGCACGTGCGTCTCCAAGGTCCCGTCCGGCGACCGATGCGCGATGCTCGCAAGCCGGGCCCGGTCGAACACGTACCCGGCTTCGCGACTTGCCTCCCTGAGCATGGAGTCCGTGACGTGGTGCGGCGTCGCGAAGCAGCGGACCGGGTCCACGACGGACAGTGGGTTGAACCACTTCGACAGCCTCTTCAACGTCAGATCGTTGAACTTCGTGTCCCAGTCGTTGCCGCACGCACACTGACCGAGAAAGAACAGCTGCCCGATCGGCCGACCGTCGGGCGGCGCCGGCCAGACCACGAAGTCGCATCCGCTGTCGCCGTTGGCGGGTTCCTCCGGCAGATCCTCATCGGGCCCCCACTGCCACTCCGACGTGGCCTCTGCCAGCGTCAGCATCGCCTGCCTGAACGAACGCCCGACGTCCTCTTCCCTAGGTGCTCCCGTGTGCAGGAATCTCGTGCGGTCGCCGAGGTAGGCCGCTACGAGTCGGGCCGACAGCCGCTCGAACAAGCGGGGTAGACGGACGTATCTCCCCGAGGTGATGGTCTCCGCGTTGCAGATCGCCAGGAGGAACTCGTAGAGCAGGCCTCCGTTGGGGACGTAGTCCAAGGTTGCGCCCCGAACGCGGAACGGATACGCCGCACCCATGGTGTCGCGCCGCCGCTCGATCTCTTCGTGGACTAGGCCGACCGCGCTGTCGTTCTTCAGGTCCTCGTCTTGCCACGGCGCATGGTCCAAGCCGTCGGGCACCTCGTAGTCGTCCATGGCACCGGCCATACGCTCGTCGTAAATCCCCGAATCCGCAAGCGAAGAGCCGTTCCGCAGTGCGGAGAACTCGACTTGGTCGGCGTCGCTGGCGGACCGTTGGGCCTGGTGACGCAGACTGTACGGGTCATTCGTCATCCTCGGCGCCAAGCGCGACCTCCCTCAACCTCTTGTCCAGCTCTGCCGCCATCCTGCGGTTTCCACGCGATGTCGGGAGAAGGCCCTCGGCGATATCGGCATCGACCGCCTGCTCCGACAGTCTGGCGATCAGGTCTCTGAGCGTATCCCGGACGATGCCCAAGCCGTCCGACAGCCGCTGCTCCACCGGCTGGGTGAGTACGTCTATCTCCCCGAGCGTCTTCCCCTGCTCCAAGAGTCGTACCTTCTCCTGGCTGGCCAGAGCGGACGCCAGCGATCCCAGTTGCCGAGAGTCGTCGACCGCCGCATTGCGACCGTGCGACTTGTCCCCGAACATCGCCCGGAGCAGCAACCCGCCGCGGTCCAAGCTTGCCCGCGCCAACGGTTCCGGTTGCGCCCCGCCGTCCGCGAGGCCCAGGAACCTGCGCACCGTCGTGTACCCAAGCACGGTGTACACCCACGAGAAGGGGTATTCCGTGACGCTGCCGCGCCCACGCCGCACGCTGTCCTCCGGGGCGAAATGCCCCTCCGAAACCAGCTGCTGCACCAGGTAGTAGCCTTGCAGCAGCCGGTTGATGGTCCCGTGCTGGTCCCCCATCATCCTCGACACGGTCCGAACGTCGAGTCCATGCGCGTCCACCACCTGCGCCACCCACGCTGCCTTCGCATACGAATCCCAGGGCTGGGATGCCGCAATGTGCCGGACACCCAAGTACGACAAGATCTTCGTTTCCTGCTCGCCGTCCTCGAACAACAGGCAGGGAACGGGATCTACCGGAGGTCTACCGTTCTCGGCCCAGAGTGCTTGGTATTCCGATGTCCGGCTCGCGTGTTCGCCCGCCCGCTGGTCTCCGACGATGATCAAACAAGCCGCTAGTCGGCGGTTGCCTTCCACGACGGTCCACCTGTCCGAGTCAGGCATCCTGCGGCACACCATCGGTTCGGCCTCGAAGTAGCCGTTCACCGCCAACGAGCTCAGAACGTCGTTCACGCCGAACTTCCCCACGATCCGATCCAGAATCTCTTCCTGACTCGCGCTCCCTCCCCGCAGTCCGAACCGCGGGTTCGCCTGGTCCAGCAAAAGGTCTCCCAGCCGCACCGGCGTGGTCGAGCGGCCCTGCAACGGATTTCCGGATGCGGTGTCTGTCATGGCACTTGAGTCTTCGTGATCGTGCTTCTGTTGGATGACGCCCGGGGGTGGCGCAGTGCGTAGTCCGCGTCCGGTCCGGGAGCCTGCAAACCATACCGAACCCGCTTCCCGTCGGCAATCCGCTGTACCGGTTCAGTAGATCTGGCACTGGGCTTAGGCAGCCTCCTGTGCGACAACGTACTCGTTGGGGGTTTGGGAGTCCAGCGCGGCGTGGGGGCGCTAGTAGTTGAAGAAGAACTCGTACCTTCGCAGCGCCTTGGAGACGGCCTCGACGGTGAGGCAGCCGTCGTAGCCGTTCCAGAACTCGATCCTGGCGTAGCGGTTGGCGATCCTACTGCGGTCGGCCTCGACCGCCCGGCCGAAGGGCGGGCAGACGTCTCCACTGGGGCCGGCGGGGCGGCAGGACGTGGAAGGGGATGGCCCCTTCTCGCAGGCCTTCCCCCGCTGCGCATCCTCGCAGCCGGTGGCGCGCAGGCGGTCGAATCAGGCCGGCGTCGATCGACGTGACCGGTGGGCCGCCTCTTAGAGCGGGACCTCTACGACCGCTGCCTCGATCCGAGGGACCGGCCACCCGACTGGAAGTCTCGCCGCGACTGAGCCGTGCGCCGAGATGCCGGCGGGCCCCAAGGGCGGCAGCGCTCCGGTGCCGGAGCGGCGCGGCGGCTGTCGGGTACGCTCCGACTTGCCCCAAAAAGGCCGCGAAACGCAGCAATCCAGCCATTTTCATGGTCGATGGCTGATTTTCTTGTAAGACATTCGCCCGACGTGCGGACAGCGCCCGACCCCGTCGCTATGTTGCGCGCCATGAACCGCAAGCGACACGACGAAGCGACCAAGCTGCTCTTCGTGGGCGGGGTCATCGAGGACATGGTGCGGGCGATCGAGCCGGCCATCGCCGCGGCCCTCGACTTCGAGAGGATGGCGCCGCTGCCCACGGAGTTCATCTCGGCGGACCGCACGAAGCGCGTCGCCGACGCGGTCTGCAAGGTGCCGTTCATCGGCGCTCCCGATGACTACGTGCTGGCGACGGCGGAGTTCCAGTCCCGGGACGACTCGGCCATGGGCTCGCGGGCGAGGGAGTACCTCGCGCGCATGCTGGAGGACTACCGGCGCCGGGGCATCGTCGGCGAGGACGAGGACCCGGACGTGCTGCCGTTCGTGGTGTACGTCCGCGCCGGCCCGTGGCGGCGTTCGGATGGCCGTTCCAGGCGGCGCGCCTGGCTGTCGGACGCGGCGGCGCGGCGGCTGGCGCTGGCGCGCGAGCGGGCGTATATTCCGGTGGACCTCACCGAAGGCCCGTGGCCCGAGTGGCCGGAGGACAGCCGTCTGGCGGCGGTGGCGCGGCTGGCCGGCGCGCCGGCGGCGAAGACGCTGGAGCAGCTCCGCGCCGAGCTGGCGCGCTACGCCGGGCCAGCGCACGCGGGGTTGCGGCGCGGCATGCGCGCCTGGACCGAGGAGGCGCTGGGCTTGGAACTGCCGCCGTTCGAGAGGCTGGACGAAGCGACGGAGGAAGCGATGGGACACCTGCTTCAGGCGAAGATGGAGGAGTGGCTGGACGGCTACCGCGCCGAGGCCCGCACCGCGGGCCAGCGCGAAGGCAGGGCCGCTGGCCAGCGCGAACTGCTCGAAGGCATGGCGCGGCAGCGCTTCGGTCCCGAATCGGCGCGGCGGCTGTCGGATGCCGTCAACGGCACGCCCAGCGGGCGCCTGATGTCGGACGTCGCCACGCTGATCGTCGCCTGCGAGACGGCGGACGAGTTCTCCGAAGGCCTGCGCCGCTTGGATCGCGGATAGGCGCTGTTCCCGGAACCGGCCCGCCGGGCTTGGAACTGCCGCCGTTCGAGAGGCTGGACGAAGCGACGGAGGAAGCGATGGGACGCCTGCTTCAGGCGAAGATGGAGGAGTGGCTGGACGGCTACCGCCGCGAAGGTTTCGCCGAGGGCTACCGTGAAGGTCTCGCCGAGTTTCGCCGCGAAGACATCGCCGCCGGCCAGCGCGAACTGCTCGAAGGCATGGCGCGGACGCGCTTCGGCGCCGACGCGGCGCGGCATCTGTCGGCGGCGTTCAACGGCGCGACCAGCGAGCGGCTGATCGCGGATGTCGCCGATCTGGTCGTATCGTGCGGCACGGAAACGGAGTTCGTCGAGGGCCTGGATCGCCTGCATCGCGCCTAGCCGCGCCGCGCCCCTGCCGCGTCGCGCGACGGGCTTCGGCACCGAGGCCAAACTGAGGCCATCGCGCTGGTTCCCACTTCCCGACCTCTGTGTGACAATCTGCGTCGTGTTCGATTTGGATATCTCGTTGGCGCAACGTGGCCTCGTATTTGCCTTTTGCCGGGAAGCACTCGATCCAGGAGGCGGCTGTCCGGGTGCAGTTCCAGGCCCGGTTGCCGCCCGATCTCGTGGAACTCATGCGGGCCGGTGTGTTGGAGACGCACGAGGAGGACTTTCCGAGATCGTGCGAAGTTCATGCCGGAGAGGTCAAGATCAACGTGGGTGACCTGCCCGGTGCGCCGTCGATCGAGGTCGCGAGGCTTGTCGGCTTCGAGTTGTCCAAACCGCGAGCGGACGGAGCGTCGGCCCGGGTCCTCAGACTTTCCGGGGACGTCCTGCTGACGAGCTTCTTCGAGTACACCAAGTGGGACGATGTGGCGAGCCACAGCGCCTCCTACGTCCGGTCCGCGATTGCACGCATACCCCTGTCCGACGTGCCGGTGCAGAGCTTCGGGCTTCGCTACGTCGACCGGTTCGCGTTCGATGGCCCGATGGAGCAGGCATGCGCGGGGCTCCTCTTCGAGCCGAAGTCCGAGTACCTGGCAGGACACTGCTTTGGTGCAGGACCGCTCTGGCATAGCAATGTCGGGTGGTTCGAGAGCCGCAACGAGCAGGAACGCGTGCTCAATCAGCTCAACGTAGTGAGCACGACAGTCGACGACGTGCCAACGGTGACGATCGAGCACGATGCCGCATGGCAACTGCGGACGCCCCGGCAGTCCTTGGAGTCACTGTTCCAGCCGGGCGAAGGGATGCGCACTCCCTTGGAGGAGGCCTTGACTGACCTTCATGAGGGGAACAAGAGCATGATTCGTGCGGTCTTACTGCCGGACATGCTTGAGAAGATCGGGTTGGCGACATGAACGCCGCCGTGGCATTTCGCACCTCGGATCATGAGCGGGCCGGTCTGACGTCCTGTCCGTTTCGGAAACCGCCCCCGAACACCTGGCCGGCATCCGACCGCTACGGCAGGCAGACCCGAGCGACTCCGGCGTGGGTCCCCATGTCGCCCGCTACCAGGAAGCTGCTTGCCACGCTCGATGTCCTGGCGCGCCCCAACTCCGAACGCTGGCCGGGGGCGGTTCCGCCGGATCCGCGAGCATTCAGGGACGCTCGCGCCTTTGTCCTGCAACTGCCGAACGCGCTTACGCATCTGCCCGACATCGGTCTGGCGCATGACGGCGAAGTCAACTTCCTTTGGCAGGACGACGTCGGGCTCCACGTAGACCTAGGGTTCTACGGCAGCGGCACGTTCTCATATTTCGCACGCGACCAGCAGGGGAAGGAGTACCTCGGCAATGAATGGCGTGCGGCGGACGGTCTGCCGAGCGATCTGGCCGCGCTGCTGGCGCGCTGAGCCTCCTGCAGTGCCACACCTTGATGAGGGCGCTCATGGCGCGGTCAGCGCTCGCGCATCAGTGCCGCACCTGGGCTCTCGCCCGGCGTTGTGCGGGACAGCGAGTACCTTCTGCGCGAGATGTTCGATCCAGAGCACGTCAAGGACGGAGAGATCCTCGCTAGGGCAATCCCGGTGAAGGAACTCTTGGAACGCGGCTTCTCGCTGCACCGCATGGCGCATGTAACGAGGCGATTCGTGGAGGACGCCGTCCGAGAACGGCTGGCGCGGCCGCGCCAGACGCCGTGGGGCGAGGCTGGCGTGGCGGTGCTTCACGCCAAGGAAGTACGGAGCAAGCGACTGGATGATGGCACGGACCAAGGTCAAGCGTTCGTGCTCATCGACACGGCGGTGGCGGAGAATCCAGGCCACGCGAGTCTCTTCGCTGCCGAACCCCACCGAGGGCCAGCACACGCGCGCAAGCTCCGCGAGCTTCTCCTGCCTCTCTTGCACCGGCGAACGAGCATCAAGGAGGCATACGAGAGCCTGGCGACCTGATCGGATCCCGTGCAGGCGCTGGCACGGAGCTAGGGGCGGAGCTTGTGACGCCTGTGCCGGCGGCAGCCGCCGACGGGTGCCGTTGGCAAGCTGTCTGCCGCCGACGCATCTTGAGGTCGGCGACCGGGGTCGCGCAGTTCTCGGCGGTGCGCCAGCTCGCCGCGACGCGCTGGGCGGCGCACGGCGACGTCGTTGGCCAAGAGGGTGTCGTACACCCCGGCTAAGGAAAGGCCTTGACACAACCTTCCTACGCTCCTATGTTGCGACTCAATTCCTCCCCACCGGACTTGCCCCTTCGGGGCCCCGGTGGGGTTATGTCGGTTTCGAGCCATGCCAGCAGAACCTGCCGCGAAGCGCGCCGTCTCCTTCATCGACGGCCAGAACCTGGTCCGCCACGCCTAAGGCTGCGTTCGGCCACTACCACCCGAACTTTGACCCATCGCGATTGGCTGCCGCCGTCTGCGAACAGCAAGGGTGGCTCAGCGAGCAGGTCCGGTTCTACACTGGCGTTCCCGGCGTCGAGGACAGCCGTTGGCACGACTACTGGACCCGCCGCCCTATGGCGATGCGGAGAGCCGGCGTACATGTGACTTCCAGACCGTTGCGGTACCAGCGGACGACGGTCAGGCTCCCCGACGACTCCCAGCAGTCTCGCGTTGTCGCTCGCGAGAAGGGCATCGACCTGCGCATCGGGCTCGATGTGGTCCTATATGGCACGCGCTGGCGAGTTCGATGGCGATCATCTTCAGCCAAGACCAGGACCTCGCGGAGGTCGCGTCGGAAGTCCGCAACATCGCTCGGTCCACGAATCGGTGGCTGAAGATCGCTTGCGCCTACCCGAGTAGCGCGACCGCCTCCGCCCGCAGGGGCATCGACCGGACAGACTGGATTCCCATGGAGCGCGACCTCTACGACCGCTGCCTCGATCCGAGGGATTACCGGCCACCCGACTGGCAGTCTCGCCGCGACTGAGCCGTGCGCCGAAACGTCGGCGGGCCCCAAGGGCGGCAGCGCTTCGTACTGTCGCGAAGGTTTCGCCGAGGGCTACCGTGAAGGTCTCGCCGAGTTTCGCCGCGAAGACATCGCCGCGAAGACATCGCCGCGGGCCAGCGCGAACTGCTCGAAGGCATGGTGCGGCAGCGCTTCGGCGCCGACGCGGCGCGGCATCTGTCGGCGGCGGTCAACGGCGCGCCCGCGCGGACGTCGCCGATCTGGTCGTTTCGTGCGGCACCGAACGGAGTTCGTCGAGGGCCTGGACCGCCTGCGCCACGCCTAGCCGCGCCGCGCCTGCGCCGGAAGTCCCACCGGAGCAGCCCCCGCGATTCCTAGGGGCCTACCGTTCAGGCTCGGCTCTTCGTTGGACAGGCTCCAGCCAGCAAGGCTGCGCATCAGACCGACGAGGCATGTGTCGTTCTCCGCCGGGGGGACGGCTATCGCCGCTCCGACTTGCCAAAAAACAGGCCGCGAAACGCAGCAATCCAGCCATTTTCATGGTCGATGGCTGATTTTCTTGTAAGACATTCGCCCGACGTGCGGACAGCGCCCGACCCCGTCGCTATGTTGCGCGCCATGAACCGCAAGCGACACGACGAAGCGACCAAGCTGCTCTTCGTGGGCGGGGTCATCGAGGACATGGTGCGGGCGATCGAGCCGGCCATCGCCGCGGCCCTCGACTTCGAGAGGATGGCGCCGCTGCCCACGGAGTTCATCTCGGCGGACCGCACGAAGCGCGTCGCCGACGCGGTCTGCAAGGTGCCGTTCATCGGCGCTCCCGATGACTACGTGCTGGCGACGGCGGAGTTCCAGTCCCGGGACGACTCGGCCATGGGCTCGCGGGCGAGGGAGTACCTCGCGCGCATGCTGGAGGACTACCGGCGCCGGGGCATCGTCGGCGAGGACGAGGACCCGGACGTGCTGCCGTTCGTGGTGTACGTCCGCGCCGGCCCGTGGCGGCGCTCGGATGGCCGTTCCAGGCGGCGCGCCTGGCTGTCGGACGCGGCGGCGCGGCGGCTGGCGCTGGCGCGCGAGCGGGCGTATATTCCGGTGGACCTCACCGAAGGCCCGTGGCCCGAGTGGCCGGAGGACAGCCGTCTGGCGGCGGTGGCGCGGCTGGCCGGCGCGCCGGCGGCGAAGACGCTGGAGCAGCTCCGCGCCGAACTGGCGCGCTACGCCGGGCCGGCGCACGCCGGGTTGCGGCGCGGCATGCGCGCCTGGACCGAGGAGGCGCTGGGCTTGGAACTGCCGCCGTTCGAGAGGCTGGACGAAGCGACGGAGGAAGCGATGGGACACCTGCTTCAGGCGAAGATGGAGGAGTGGCTGGACGGCTACCGCGCCGAGGCCCGCACCGCGGGCCAGCGCGAACTGCTCGAAGGCATGGCGCGGCAGCGCTTCGGTGCCGGAGCGGCGCGGCGGCTGTCGGATACGGTCAACGGCACGCCCAGCGGGCGCCTGATGTCGGACGTCGCCACGCTGATCGTCGCCTGCGAGACGGCGGACGAGTTCTCCGAAGGCCTGCGCCGCTTGGATCGCGGATAGGCGCCGTTCCCGGAACCGGCCCGCCTGCGCTTGCAACCGTCGCCGTTCGAGAGCATCGACGGAGCGACGGAGGGACCGATAGGACGCCTGCTTCAGGCGAAGATGGAGGAGTGGCTGGACGGCTACCGCCGCGAAGGCCAGCGCGAACTGCTCGAAGGCATGGCGAGGAAGCGCTTCGGCGCCGACGCGGCGCGGCATCTGGCGGTGGCGGTCAACGGTGCGCCCAGCGCGCTTGTGGAGAGCCGGCGGCCCCAAGGGTGTAGTAGGCCACCGCCCATAGTCCAGCCTAGCCTTGTTCCTTGTGCCGCTTTAGGGCATTCACCACCATGGGCGAGAGGACCACGGCCGTAACCAGCATGACGACATCCCACCCAAGCGTCACCTGCAGGTCCGTCAGACGAAAAGCATCGGACACTTCCGCGTAGTGTGCCACCAGCGCCCAGCCTCGACGGCGAGACCATCGCCTTTCCGCGCCTACGCGGACAACATGTTCGTGGACACCATCGGCTCGGCGCTGCTCAGGCGCGAGCCCGTCCGGGTCCGCCTCAAGGTGGCGACTGGTCCGTCGTTGAAGTGCGGGGGCAGTACCCGAACGCGCTGACCGTCGACGACGCGGGCATGAAGACGCTCATGGCGGAGATGCTCGACGGCAGCAACGCGGGGCTGCCGGCGCGCGTCAGAACGGAGCACGGGGACGAACGGCACACGTTCTCGCTGTCGCTCCAAGGCTTCGCGGAAGCCGCAGGGTGGGTGCTCGGCAAGTGCGGCTACCGGATCAAGGACCGCAGCGAAGAAAGCAAGGGGGAGTAGCGGTCCGCGCATCCGGGGTCCCGGGCCACGGCCAGTCGGGCGGCGGCTTCGAGAGCGCAATCCGATGCCGCTGCCGACGGAGCCGGTGCGCGGGCCGCGTCTGGCGAGACGCTAGGGTACGTGTGCCATCGCGCAATCGTATGCGCCTGGGGTCCTGCCATTGCGCCGAACTCGCCATCTCCTAAACCGGGGCGTGGTAGGGTGGCCGTCGCCAACACAAACACGGGGAGAAACCACGATGCGCGAACGACAGGCGGCGCAGATGGCTGCCGCTCTCATCTTCAAGGCCGGAAGGCCCGTCGGCAAGCTCAGGCTCCTCAAGCTCATGTATCTGGTGGAACGCGAGTCGATGCTTCAGACGGGCTTCCCGATCACGTTCGACGAGGTCTTCGCCATGCGGCAGGGCATGGCGCTGTCCCGGACGTGGAACCTGATGCTCGGAGTGAAGGACACCCCCACCAACGGCGAGTGGGAGAAGCACATCGTCCGGACCAACCGAGGGCTGATGGTCAAGCAAGGCGTCGGGGCCGAAGCGCTCGACAGCCTCAGCCCCAAGGACAACCAGCTTATCGGCGAAGTGTGGAAACTGTACGGAAAGCGGAGCCGCGACGACCTCATCGACCTTGTCCATCACAAGCTCGCCGAGTGGGAAAGCCATTGGCGTCAACCGCGCAAGAGCGACTCGGTGCTGGTGCCCTACGAGACGCTGTACCAAACCGTGCTCGGGCTGGACCTGGCGCAAGCATCCGAAGCGGCGGAGGAAGTGGCCTACTTCCAAGCCATGAACGACCCGAACCGGGTATAGAGAGGTCGCCTTGCCTGCCGCCCCGAAGGTCTTCCGACGCACGTTGTTTCGTCGGCAACCAACCCCGAACTCGCGGAACCCCAAGCCCCATTGGTGGGTTGTGCTGACCGATCCGCTGTGCGTAGACGGGACGCAGTGCGTCGTTGGGTGTCGCTCTCGTCGGTCAAGTCGTGGGTGCCCTATGCGTCCGACGCGTACATGTTCAAGTCCACGAACCAGTTCATGGACGCGAAGCACACCAGCACCCCCGACATGAGGTTCGCGGAAGTCGTCACCGTCGAGGCCATTGCGGAGGAGGTTGCCAACGGGACCGCCGTGCGCAATGGCGAACTCGCACACCGCGATGTCGATGGCATCTGACAACCAACTCGAATCGACGGCAGAGGCACCCGTCCAGGTGCGCCGGTTCTACCAAGAGCACGTCCGATCGCAGGATGGTGGGAGCTAGCCCCGCGGTGCGCGACCGGCGGGCGCTGCTGTCCATCCGTTGCGGCGTCCGCTTGTCGGGATCGGACGGAAGCCGCCGCTGCCCATCAGAGCGCGGACTCGGCTACCGGACGGCGGCTAGTTCGACGGCAACCGATGCTGTCGACAGCCCCGCGTCGCCGCAAGTAGCATCGGCTGCGGTGCAGCCGTCGGCAACGCGCAATGGAACCTGTCGTGCTCTACGGGTCGCCCATGTCCCTCTACACGGGCCGGGCTCGCAGCTATCTGATCAAGGCCGGCATCCCGTATCGGGAACTGCCGCCCACCACGCCGCACTTCCTGAACACCGTGCTGCGCAAGGCCGGCGGGCGCCGCAGCCTGCCCACGGTCGAGTTGCCGGACGGCACGGTCATCCGCGACGGCGTGGCGATCGTGGATCACTTCGAGGCGCAGCGCGGCGCGCCGTTCTCGCCGAGGACGCCGAAGCAGCGCATCGTCAGCCGCCTGTTCGACGCCATCGGCGCGGAGGGGCTGCTGCGGCCGGCGATGCACTATCGGTGGAACTTCGACGCGGAGAACCTCGCTTTCCTGCGCTTCCACTTTCGAACCATCTTCCCGGCCGGCGACGGCCAGGCGGCGGAAGAGCGCATGCGATTCATCCGCCGCGTGGTCAATCCCGCCTGGGGCTTGACGCCCGAGGCCGTACCCGCCACCGAATCTCTCTATCTCGATCTGCTCGACAAGCTGAATGCCCACTTCGCCGAATACCCCTACCTGCTCGGCGGCAAGCCTTGCGTGGGCGACTTCGGCTTGATGGCCCCGATGTACGGCCACCTCGGCCGCGACCCCAAGCCGCGCTCCCTGATGCAGACGCGCGCCGTGCGGACGTTCAGATGGGTGGAACGCATGAACCGACCGGAGCCGGATATCGGCGAGTTCGACGTATCCGAGGAAGCCTATCTGGCGGACGACGCCGTGCCGGACTCGCTGATCGCGGTCCTGAAGCAGCTTGCCATCGACTACGTTCCGGAGACCCGCGCCGCCTGCGCCTGCATCAACGAGTGGCTCGCCGAGCACGAGGACATGCCGGCCGGCGCCACGGCCGAGCGCGGCGTCGGCACCTGCACGTTCGACCTGATCGGCACCGAGGCGAGCGCCATGGCGCAGCCGTTCCGGTTCCATGTCTTGAAGCGCGTGCAGGACGAATTGGATTCGCTGCGCGGCGACGAAAGGGCCGATGCCGACGCGCTTCTCTCTGCCTGCGACATGGCGGAGCTGATGGATCTCCGGCTCAGCCGCGGCATCGGCCGAAGGAACAATCTGGAGGTCTGGCTATAAGCACGCTAGGCACGTCGCAGCGAGGCCAGCGAGCGTGTCTCGCGCCTTGATGGCGATCTCCGAAGCCAGATCAGAAGGCTTGGTTCGGGGGTGGTTGCGGTAGTCCTTGACTTCGATCAGCCAGCAGTCGGTGCCATGGACGCAGATCGAGGTATCTGTCCGACTGTTCGAGATCGGCATCGAGTAGAGCCAATGGATCCACATCTTCTATCCGATCGCCTTGCTGCACGGCCACGCCTCCGTCGCCCTGCCCCAAGGCGAAGAATCGCCGTGGGACATGACCATACTCGTCCCCGGAGAACAGCACTTCGAACTCGCGGAGCAGGAAGAGGCTGTGCGTCGCCACGAAAACCTGTCCACCGTGCTTGACGACACCTAGGATCGCCTCCGCCACGCCCCGGATGAGGCGTGGATTGAGGTTGGTCTCCGGCTCATCCCAGAACAGGCAGCCGTCGTACGTCAGCGCTCCGGTAGCGATCAGGCGGGCGAGCATGCCGAGCTTGCGCACGCCTTCCGCTACAAGCGGCATTTCCAGCGTGCCGATCTGGCTGCGCAGATAGAAGCGACCATTCCCTCGATCGAGCTGCAGCCGACCGCCCATGAGACGCTCTAGGACTTCGAGAAGCTCGCGAGCGGGTTCTGCACGGGGGCCTCGAAGAGTCGGTGAGCCAAGCCGTTGGCAGGTATCTCGCCATTCTTCGTCAAACTCGACATGGCGCGTGTCGTAGAGCGCCGAGAACCCGGGATAGATGCTGAGCAGCTCCCGGGTCGGCAAGAACACGGGCGCGTGGGGCAGCCAACGGGCAGGGATGGCCCCCATGCCGACCTTGGACTTGCTTTGTGTCGCGAAGTTGAAGCTGACGCGCGCGTCGGACGCCAGGTGCAGTTCCACCTCGCAGCTCTGCCGCCCCTGCTGCCGGCGCGCAAGCCGGCCCAGCGTCTCGGGACGAAGGACATGTACGAGCTTGTCCGCGATGCGGCGTTCGAGCAGCGCCTTGGTCGGACGGCCGTTGCCGGACCTGCCATTCTCTGCAATCGACGCCATCACCGCGTACGGAAGCTTGAGCAGGTGCGTCTTGCCGACGCCGTTCTCCCCGATCAGGACATTCAAGCCATCGCAGAAGCGGAGATCGGCTTCAGCGAAGGCCGTGAAGTTGGTGAGAACGAGACGCTCAAGCACCGGCAAGTGCCTCCTGATGCCCGCTGGCGTGACCCCTTCGATTCAACATCACTTGCGGCGCGGCTGTCCAGCGAGGTGCGCGAATCGGGTGTACGACCTCTGGTAAGCGTCTCTTGTAAGCGCCGTACATGGCGCCGGGACGGGCCGGGCAACCCCGGGGCCTGCCCTCCGCCCGTGCCGGATTCACGTACCCGCTCCCGGCGCGCTTACCAGTTGGACGACTCTTCTCCTTGCCATCCAGTTCCCCGGCTATGTACACGATTTGGTTGACGGCTCCGCTGTCGTTGGGCGTCTCCACGCAGCCGCGCACGAGTGCGTCCATGTACCGCTGGTAGTAGGGCGCATCCCTTTCCGCCTTGGTGCGGAGCTTGGGATCGAGCATGGCCAGATGCGCCCGTGCGTCGAAGGGCGCGGCGGCGGAAACCCTGGGCGACGGGAGCTCCGCCGCTGCCGGTCGGGCGCGTCGCCGCCTCCTCCCGTCAAGGCGGCGCAGGTGCCCACGAGGAGGAGGAAAAACCGAAGCCGGCGAAGAACTTCAGGCCGGGTCCGTCGGCGGGATTGCGCCTGCCGCAGTTCGGGCAGGATTTGGCGCCGAGGGCGCACAGGGAGCCGCAGGCGCGGCATTTCGCGGGTGGGGAAGCGGCCATCGCAGCGTGTCGGCTGTTGTATTCGGCGGGCAGCCCGGCGTCGCCGGATGCGCCCGCGTACTGGTTCGCACGAGGGGTTGTCTCACAGAAAACCTTGACAAGCAAGCAGGGCGGCGGCGATAGTGGCTCGCCAACGGCGGCGAAGGGAGGTGCAGATGCCGGTAGGGCCGAACGGCGAGAAGCGCCCCCGGCGACGTGGTGGCCAACGCGGTACACTGCTGCCGCGTGCTGGTCGGCGACGCCGAGGAGGAACTCGTCGGAAACCAGCGCAACGGCGGCGTGGCGCGGGCGCAGGCCCTGAGCGCCGAGCGGCGCGCCGAGATCGCGCGCAAGGCGGCGCAGGCCCGTTGGGGAAGCGCCGCCTGATGAACAGCAGCCGTCGGGACGTAAGACACCCCAGCCGGCGAGTTGTAACGGCGTCCCGCGCCGTCGTCTAGGGAACTTGGTGGAGCCGGAGGGAATCGAACCCTCACGCGTCTGGATGGAAAGCCCTCGCGCAGCAACCAGCTCGGCCCCGTAGCAAGAATCCCGGAGGAAGCCCGGACCCTTAGCAGGTCTGGGCTTTCTTTTGCTCACAAAATGCTTGCGTTTTCAACCGGAACGATGTACGGCGGCAAGCATGAACAGACTATCCACGAAGCGGCGGGCGCGCATCCTCAACCTTCTGGTCGAGGGCGTTTCCATGAGGGCGATCACGAGGCTGGAAGGCGTCGGGATCAACACGGTCTCAAGACTCGTCGAAGCCGCGGGCGCCGCCGCCGCGTACCATGACGAGCACGTCAAGGGCATCGCGGGGAACCGCCGGATCGAATGCGACGAGGCGTGGGCGTTCGTCTACGCGAAGGAGCGCAACGTGCCCGCCGCGAAGGCCGCGCCGGAGGACGCCGGCAGCGTGTGGACGTTTTCCGTCATCGATGCCGAGAGCAAGCTCGTCGTGAGCTACCTCGTCGGCCACCGCGACGGCGAGTCCGCGCTGGCGCTCATGGAGGATCTCCGCAAGCGCTTGGACGACCGGCCCCAGATCACGACGGACGGCCTCAAGGCGTACATCGAGGGCGTGGAGGGCGCGTTCGGCGGCGGCGCGGAATACGCCCAGGTCATCAAGGAGTACGCCGGCGCGGGCAGCGCGGAAGACCAGCGGCGCTACAGCCCGGCGACCTGCACGAGGGTCACCAAGCGCTGCATCGAAGGCAGGCCGGACATGGCGAAGGCGGGCATGTCCTACATCGAGCGCCACAATCTGCGGACAAGAACCGCAACGTCTTGCTGTTCCGCGGCGCCGGCCGCGAGTGGACGGAGATCCTCGGCATCATCGCCGAGCTCGACAAGCCCGTGCCGTCGGTGGTCGTCGACGTGCTCATCGCCGAAGTCACCCTCACGGACAAGGACGAGTCCGGCGTCGAGTTCCTCGCCAGCGCCGGGCTCGGCGGCGGCCAGGGGCTGTCCGGGGGCACGCTGGGCGCCTTCGGCCTGAAGTCCGGCGGCCTGTCGCTCGCCTTGGACAGCGCCGGCCAGACGCGCGCCGTGCTGGCCGCCTTCTACGAGCAGAGCCGGGTGGTCATCCGCGCCAACCAGTACCTGATGGTGAAGAGCGGGGAGAGCGCGACGTTCAACGCCGGCAACCAGATTCCCACCATCGTCGCCAGCGCGCCGGTGGACGTGCAGAGCGGCGGCACGACGTCGTTCGCGCAGAGCGTCTCGTACCGCAACACGGGCGTGATCATCACGGTCGAGCCGGTGGTGCAGGCGAACGGCCTGGTGGACCTGACCATCAGCCAGGAGCTGAGCGAGGCGCGCCCGACCGCCGCCACGAGCATCAGCGGCAGCCCGGCCATCCTGAACCGCAGCATCCAGACCGTCCTGACGCTGCGCGACGGCGTGTCCGTGCTGATGGGCGGTCTCACGTCGAACAACCAGAGCGGGGGCGAGCAGGGCGTGCCCGGCGTCGGCAGGGTGCCGCTGCTCGGCCGGCTGTTCCGCCGCGACACCAGGAGCCAGGACCGCACGGAGCTGGTGGTGATGGTGATCCCCTACGTGATGGTGGACTACGAGGAGGCCCGCGAACTCACCGAACGCATCCGCGACGGCCTCGGCCTCCATCACGAACTGATGGACCGCTGAGGGCTTGTGCGCGAGCCGAGGCGCCACACGATGTTCCGCAAGGAGGTCAACGGTCAAGGGGGTGCGGATCTCGGCTAGATTTGACCGTTGACGCAGTGACATGCGCCCGGCAAACTCATCGACTCAAGGGTCCAACGGTCGCCAACCACGGTGTCGGCGACTCGCCAACTGGCGGCGTACACATTCATCCCGTTCAAGGTCTGCAGTAAGGTCGCCGCAATGCAAAGCGCCAAAGTCGTCATTGACGTTCCAGACAGCTTCACGGATGGCGCGTTGGCCTCCCTTAGGGGTCGTGGCGGGGAGCTGGCCACAAAGGTCGTTGCAGAGGCAAGCCGCATGGCGGCGGACAAGCGACGCCCTGAGGCTAAGGTCTACGAGGACGATGTGGTGGCGGCGTTCGACCACTACCTGTCGCCGCCCAAGCGATGGCAGAAGGCATTGGCATGGATAGGGGCGGTCGCGACTGTGCTGGCAGGCGTTACCGGCGCAATCATCGGCTCTGTCTTCGGCGCAGAAGTGTTGTCTGCCAGCCTGCCTTGGGTGGCCGTCTTGTCCTTGGTTTGCCTCAACGCTCTTGCGCTGGTGGCCTTCATCGCGTACAAGTGGGCCTAAGCTATGCTCGACTTCAACAGCCAACTGGACGAACTTCTGGTCGAAAACCTCCGGCGCAGGCAGCAACGGAACCGCTTTCGCGTGCTTGTGGCTAGCACGGCCTTCATCACTGCCGCTCTCAATGTCTTCTTGGCCGGCCTGTTGGTCGTACTGGAACCCGATGCGGTCTTCGGGAGACTCCCGGTTGCGTGGCTTGCGGTCGCCGCGGGCGCGGCGTTGGCTGGCTGGGGATTGATCGCGCTGCTAGCGCATTGGTTCGCCGCGAGCCGCCGCAGCTATCGAGAACTGAACGACGAAGTCAATGCCAAGCTTGAGTCCCAGGTTGGGGCGTCTCACTCGTTCCTCGGGGCCGATCCCATCTCGTTTGTGCAGGCTTGGAACGAGTTCGAGCACTCCGCCACCAAGGCCCTTGATCGCAGAGGGGCCAAGTTTGAACGCCTCTCGGTCGCCTCCCTTATTGGTTCTCTCGGCAAGAGCGGCATCGTGGAAGATGAGGATGTGGAGCGGCTTCGACTGATGCTGGGCCTTCGTAATGCCATCGTCCACGATGCGCATCAGAGCCTGCCGCCGGCAGCCGCCGACTACTTGGAGGGCGTGCGAGCGCGTCTGGCTGCCTAGCGAGGCACCTAGTCCGTATCCTGTAGTGCATCCGGGCACGCCCGCCAGGAAGCCGCCATCGAGGAAGGCTGGTTCTCCTACCAGATCCAGCACGTCCAAGGCGAGCAGCTCGTCCAGACCCTAGAGCAGCTCTTCGCCGAAGGAGGCGTCGGTCGCCTCGCCGCTGCCGACGATCCCCTCGTCGCCCAGCCGCTGCCGACGGAGCAGGAGGGCCGCGCCTTCGGCGGCACCCGCTTCGTGGCGGACAAGAACCGCAACGTCTTGCTGTTCCGCGGCGCCGGCCGCGAGTGGACGGAGATCCTCGGCATCATCGCCGAGCTCGACAAGCCCGTGCCGTCGGTGGTCGTCGACGTGCTCATCGCCGAAGTCACCCTCACGGACAAGGACGAGTCCGGCGTCGAGTTCCTCGCCAGCGCCGGGCTCGGCGGCGGCCAGGGGCGCCTTCGGCCTGAAGTCCGGCGGCCTGGACCGCCTGCATCGCGGCTAGTTCGACCCGGACGGACCGAGGTTGAATCGGGCTCGGCAGGGGCAGTGCAGGTACAGGCTTGAAACGGAGCTGCCGCCGGTCAACGAAGTCGACGGCGCGAGACGGAGGGAACGATGGGACGCCTGCTTCAGGCGAAGATGGAGGCCTGGGCGGACGAACTCCGCGCGGAAGGCATGGCCGCGGGCCAGCGCGAACTGCTCGAAAACCAGACGCGAAAGCGTTTCGGCGCTGACGCGGCGCGGCGGCTGTCGGATGCGGTCGCCGGTGCGCCCAGCGTGCGGCTGATGACGGATGTCGCTACGCTGGTCGTCTTGTGCAGCACCGAAGCCGAGTTCTCCGAGGGTCTACGCCTCTTGGATTGCAGTTAGACGGGATTCGCCTAGGGAGCATTCGCAGTTGACTGCCACGAAGAGGGCCACCGCTGTTTCTCTGTTCAGCGGACAGCGCACGATCCCGTCGCTTGTTGTGCGCCATGAACCGCAAGCGACACGACGAAGCGACCAAGCTGCTCTTCGTGGGCGGGGTGGTCGAGGACATGGTGCGGGCGATCGAGCCGGACATCGCCGCGGCCCTGGACTTCGAGAGGATGGCGCCGCTGCCCACGGAGTTCATCTCGGCGGACCGCACGAAGCGCATCGGCGACGCGGTCTGCAAGGTGCCGTTCGCCGGCGATCCGGAGGACTACGTGCTGGCGACGACGGAGTTCCAGTCCCGGGACGCCGCCGCTATGGGCTCGCGGGCGAGGGGGTACGCCGTGCGCATGGCTGGAGGACTACCGCCGCCGGGGCATCGTCGGCGAGGACGAGGATATGTCATACACCCATCTCCCGCTGAGGGCGCCGACCGGGTTCAGGACATTTAGGGAAGTACCACACCCAATCCCTCCATCTGCTCTTCCGCGCGCTTCGCCCAGCCCGCGCCGGCTGCGCTCGGAAGCGGGATGCGCCCGATACGGTACTCAGCGCCGAGCACGGCCCGCGCCCGTTCTTCCGCATAGGCGCCAACGCCAAGAACCCAGGACGGCGCGACATAGTCCACTATATCGGCGAGCGCCCGATCACAGGCCTTGTGGAGCCCTGCCAGCTCCCCCGCAGGCAGCTTGCCAGGCGGCCGGGGGCGCCCGGACGCTTCCAAGAAGGCCAGCGGACAGCCCTTTCCTTCAGGCTCACCCCTCGTTGGGCAAGTTGGGCAAGCCTCCCCCTCGACTTCTGCCGCTGTCCCTGAAGTTGCGTCCATGAAGCCCGTCTACAAGGAGCCCGAAGGCGGTGGAAGGCACGGGCATTTGACCGGATCCTTCATGCCGGACGAACTAGCCGACCTGCTGCGCTTGGCCACAGCCCTGCGGGGTGTAGCCGTTGCGCTTGTGGCCGTGCGTGCCCACCGCCGCACCACGGCACGGAAGACCACGCTCGACTTCATACTGCAGTACGAGATCCACGACCCCGCCGCCGGCAAGTGGGCGACCTCATGGCCACCTCGAAGCGCCGCCTCGCCGCCGACCAGGAACGCCACCGCCTCCCGCAGCGTCGGGCCTGCTCCGCCGCCTCGTCGAGTACGCGAGCCGTGTACGGCGCCGTTGCCTCGGCCCGGGGCGTTGGCGCGCCCGATGGGCGCGTTGGCCCGCCGCCGCCAAGCCTCTCCGCCGCCAAGCCCGCAGCGCGGAGTGCCGCCTTCGCCCGATGTCGCGGCGAGGCCCGCGTCGCCGAAGATTCGTGGACCCGCAAAGCAGCGTCCGGCGCCGGCGCGGACGGTTCCGCCCGCCCATCGCGGAGGGTTCGGCCCAGCGCCCAAGCGCTTGCCGCCGCCGACCTCGACGCCTCGGCCGACGCATCCTTAGACGAACGTCGATCCGCCCCGGTCGCTCCGCGTGGCCGAGACCCGCCCATGGTGGCGCCGCCTTGCAACCGCAGGCCTCGGCGCGGCCTCGCGCCGCCGCGCAACAGGCGCATGAACCCGCATGTACGCGTATACCCGCATGTACGTATATAAATGTGCCTTGCAAGGTGCCCCGCCGGAGCCGCGCCGCCGCGCCTGCCAGACGCCAGACGCCAGACGCCAGACGAAGGCATGGCCGGGACGTGCCCGGCTGGTGAACGGCGGCGCCGTGCGCGACTGGCCGAAGCGCAGGCCGCCAGCGCGCCGAGCGGCGTCCGCCCGAGCCTCGCCGCGCCACGGCCCGATGGCCGTTTCAGGGCCAGCGGGCAGGGCCGGACGCCGCCCAGAGCCGAAATGAGGCCCGCGGCGGCGGATTCGAGGCAGCAAAAGGCGTGAAAAACCCCTTGCCATGCCGCGAAGTCCGTGCATACTAGCCCGCGAGCTAGGCCGTCCGCGCTTGTCGGGGGTGGCCGCAGCAAGGGGGGAGACCTCGCGCACATGGCTCGGATTGAGGCGAAAAAAGGGCTTGCCACGCCCCGCAAGGCGTGGATAATCCCGCGCTAGTCGGCTTCAGGGAGCGGGAGCACTCCGGTTTCTCGAAGGGTCGGCGGGCTGGAACTGACTGGAAACTGAACAAGGAGGAGGAGCAGATGCTCTACCGATTCATGAAATCCGCCGGCGCGGTCGCCATCGGGCTGGCTGTCCTGCTGGGGTGGAGCGCCCACGCGGTCGACCTCGACAAGTCCACGGAGACCGAGGACGACGATGCGCTGGTGACGTTCGCGGCGGAGACGATCCCGGCGGTCGGAGCGGACAAGCTCCATGTGCTCCCCGGTGTGGACGCTGCTAACGTGACGTTCAAGATGCCGAAGGCTACCAACGGCTCCCACCTCCGGATCGAGCTGACCGGAGGCGCTTTCCGCACCGCGTTTACGGCTAGCGACGTTGCAGACGGGAGCGGCTGCGGCGGCGACAAAAGCGTGGCCTTCGGCGGCGAAGTCACGAGCAAGTATGTGATTGTCGAATGCGGCTCTACCGCCAATGTCGCCACTACCTTGAACATCGGGGACCAGTTGTCCCTGACCAGCGGCTCGAAGTCGATCAGCGTCACTATCAGTCAGTGGTTCGACTTCGAGCGTGCGCTTCTGAGTGACAAGACCATCCCTCAGTTCCATTTCGGGGAAGTGACCGGCCAGTTCGTAGCGGTGTCCAGCTTGGCGAGCGCCACGGTCAAGATGCCGATGACGACCACCGCGTCCGTCGCCGAGGACTTCAAGATGTTCAAGACCGGCGGTGGCGGGAAGGGCGGCATGCTCGCGCAGCTCGCTGGGAGCGTCAAAACCATGATCAACGGCACGGCTACCAATCAGCTGATCAGCGCACTCTCCTACGGAGACCCGAGCCAAAACGCTGGTAGTGGCATCGATCCGGCCACCGCAGGCAATGCAGCACTCGCTTTCTCCTCGACGACGGTCACCTTGACCGAAGCGAACGAGGAGGACTTGAGCTTCGGCAACTTCTTCCTTGTCTCGGATGACGCGAGCACGACGGAAGTCGACGAGAGGGCAACCTGCGTCCCCGCCACCGGCACCCCGCGAATCGACTTCGCCACCAAGGACTCCAAGGGTCCCTATGCGACGGGAACCGTGGTAGCGATGGTGGCTGCGAGTGCGCTCCTTGATGCGTCGATCTGCGTCGAGCTCAAGAAGACTGGTGACCCGGCTGACTACACCCCGGTGCCGACGAGCAGCTTCACCGCCACCGTCGCATTCGCGGCGCCCACGGCTGCCCCCACCGGAACGCCCACTCCCAAGTTGGCAGGCTACAAGCCGGCTGACGCCATGGGGGCCGCGGGCACGCTGAAGCGCGACGGGACGGTGGTCCACATCCCGTTCCTGACCACGGCCGAGGGCTACAACCATCGCGTGGTGATCCTCAACCGCAACAAGATGGCGGTGAAGTACTCCGTCGCCTTTACGGACGAGGCGAATGGCACGTCCACCCCGGGCGACATGGCGAGCGGCATGCTGATGGCCAACTCGACGACCACGCTGCGCACCGGCGATCTGGTCTCGGTCGAAGGCCGCAGCCGCACCGGCGCGACGGTAACCATCGTCAGCACGCCTCAGAAGGTTGACGTGCAGACTACCCTGCGCAACAACGGCACCGGCACCTACGACACGGTCATCTACGACGCCGTGGAGAACTAGCCACCGGCCTGCATCAACCGACACGGACGTCAGTCCGACCCAGAAAAGGGGCGCTTCGGCGCCCCTTTTGGTCTTTCGGGAGACTGCTTGGGCCACCGACCCCTAGGGGGGCGAGGTGCCTGTTTGGTTCCCCGGGGTGTTTGAGGAGTAATACCGTGGTGTATGAGAGCGGGACGGGGCGGGCGGATCCCATCGATGTGCTGGACCCCAGCCTCTGGACGGACGAACAGAGGGCGTACCTGAAGGTTGTGGACCGGGCGTGTGCCGCGTCCAAGGACATGCTCATTGGCAATGGCAATGCGACGCACGCTGTCTTTCTGATGGACCGCTTCTTTGCATACGCCCAGCGGAAGGTTCGTTTGTTCTCCGGCAGCCTGGTGCAGACCGTTCCCTACCAGGGAGACCAGTCGCTCTTGGTCTACGCGAGTACCCGGCTAGTGAAGTCTGCGGGGAAGTTCCTGGAGCGTCCCAAAGCGCGGCTGCACATCCTCCTAGAGGGCGATCTTGACGTGCCACCAGGGGAAAGTCGGTTGGCGCATCCGCTGATTGCCGCGGCCGCGAAGTCGCCGGAGAAGTACTCGCTGAAGCGTGTGTCCGGGGAGTGGCTCGACGCGCTGCGGGCGAAGGACTTCCTGCTCCATTGGATGACCGTGGACGACACGGGCTTCCGACTCGAAACGGACCCGGACCAGCATACTGCGCTGGCCAACTTCCGGTCTCCGAAGCATGTGAAAGTCCTGTCGGAACTCTTCGACCGACTCGAGCAGCACGCCGAGCCCATCGCCGTATAAGCCAGGCGCGGGGAAACACGCTCGCCGGGAACTCGGTGATGGGAGGCCGACTGTGAACGGGCGGCTCTTCAACGCCATCTACGGCATCTGGGATCGCGTTCGCGGAAGCGCCGAGTTGTGGGACGCGTAAGGAAGTGATGCTCACGGTGATCTGCAGTCTTTCCCGACTGCCCGGAGCAAGCACGAGCTTGCCTTCGGCGAGCTGTCCTCGAAGGTACGCCGTGCGGTTTCTCGCGGTCGTCTCCTAGGGTTCTTTGTGGCGGCGTTGATTGCGCTGTCTCTGACGTTGGTCGCGCCGAGCACAGTCATATGGAGGCCGTTCATTTGGCTTTGCTGGACGCCGCCGCTGCTCATGCTGACCATCGAAATCTACTACAGATTCAGAATCTGGCGCATTGATCGCGAGATCGCTCGTGGCTACTCCGGCGCGTTGGACGAAATGCTAGCGAAGGGGCAGCAAGTCGTCGATCTGCCGGAAGATGAAGGTCCGCTTGATTCCTAGGCCGCAGGTGCGCATGTTCCGGTTCAGACACATTTGGCGCCGACCGGCGATGACCGGCCGAGCGGCGCCGGAAGCGGGAAGGCCGCGCCCCCCCCCCGACTGCGAGGAGGCCGAGGCGCTGGCCCAGGTCGGCATCAGCCGCCGCACGATGTATCGGTGGAAGGGTGCGCTTGCGCCGAAGTCACCCGCCCGCATCGCGTCCGCCGACGCGCCTGCAAGCCGAAGGACATCGCGACCCACATGAACCGGTACAGCGCATTGACGAATGGTCGGGATGCATGGATAATGCGGACGCTGCGGCTTCGAGTGGCAGGGGCGTCCGGCGTCGCCAAGCTGGGTGTCAAGTCAGACTACAAGGACAACGGAGACAAAGGAGAAGCAGGGATGGCTGTGTTCACGAAGTCCGCCAGCGCGGCGGCCATGGGCCTGGCGATGCTGCTGGGGTGGAGCGCCAACGCGCAGATCGATATCACGCCGGACGCGGGCCAAAAGGAAAACATCACGCCGATCAAGATCGCCAGGGAAACGCTGCCCAAGGCCGGCGCGAACGGCGCCTACACCATCACGGCTGCGGGCCAAAGCGGCATCCAAGTGCTGTTCACGCCGCCCAAGGTGAGTGCGGGCTCCCACCTGCGGATCGAGCTGTCCGGCGGCATCTTCCGCGCGGCATTCCCCAGCGTTGGCGGCAGCGGATGCGTGTCGCCGACCGTCGCCTTCGGCGGCGAAGCCGGTTCGGACTACGTCATCGTGGAATGCGCGAGCACGGCCGCGTCCGATGTCGACCTTGACCTTACCGATGTCTTGGGGCTGAAAGTCGGCGCCGACAAGATCGCCATGACGGTGACCCAATGGTACGACTTGGAGCGCGCCCTGCTGGGCGCCACGACCATCCCCGAGTTCAAGTTCGGCGAAATCCTGAACAAGACCATCGTCGACACCGCCTATCTCGGCGGCGGCGCGATCTCCGGCTCGAACACCACCATCGCCTCCGTCGCCGCGGACTTCACGGAGTTCAAGGACGGCCTCAGCCCAACCCTCGCCTTGCTCGGCAAGCTGAAGACGACGCTCGCCGCAGGCTTGATGACGGCTTTCGGCACGCCCATTGATGATCTCGATCCCGCTGGGCGCGCAGCCATCGCGTTCAGCTGGGTCGGCCTCACCCTGAGCGAAGTCAACCAGCAGGACATGAAGTTCGGCACCTTCTTCCTCGACCTGGACCCCGACAACGCCACCGCCGACCCGCCGACCAGCAGCACCGACTGCACGAGCGCCACGCCGACGACCAACCTGAAGGACTTCGTCTTCGCCGACAACACCGGCAAGCCCTTCGCCACCGGCACCATCGTCGGCTCCCTGCCCGCGGACAACCTGATCGTCGACGCCGGCATCTGCGTCCGCCTCACCAAACGCGGCGACCCCGCCGTCCAGGCCCCGGTGCCAACGGCGGCCTTCAAGGCCAAGATCGACTTCACGGCGTCCACCGTCCAGGCCGGCCCGCAGGGCGCCGGTATCGTCGCCCCCAGCGTCACCGGCGACGCCGGCGCCATCAAGCGCGACGGCACTGTCGTCCACATCCCCTTCCTCACCACCGCCGCTGGCTACGAGCACGCTCTGGTAATGGTCAGCCGCAACCCCGCAGACGTGAAGTACACGGTCACCTTCACCGACGAATCCGGCGCCACCTCCACCCCCGGCGACATGGCCCAGGGCATGCTGATGAAGGACGCGGTCACCAACATCCCGGCCACCGACCTCGTCACCATCGAAGGCCGCACCAGCACCTCCGCCACCGTCACCATCGTCAGCGACCCCGCCAAAGTCGCCGTAATGACCACCCTCCGCAACACTGGCACCGGCACCTACGACTCAGTCCTCTTCGAACCCGTAGCCCGCTAACCCCCCGCCACCAACGCGAACACCCGCCCACTCGACAATGGGGCGCTAAGCGCCCCCTTTGTTCGCCCATCAGAGCAACAAACGAGAGGGGTTGACATTCCGGGTTGGCTGCGGTTGTATTCGCTCGTAGATCGCCTTGCTCAAATGTATGGAGAGTTCGATGCAAGCAATGGTTGGTGTCGGGACCGTGTGATGGCCGATTGCGATGTCCGCTGGCGATGTTGCAATGTGGATCCAAGCCGTCTTCGTCGCTGGTGGCGTCATCGTCGCCCTGCGTGCCATCTACGCCAATCGGCGCATCGCCGAGGAGCGTTCAGCTCACGACCGCATTGTCGCGTCGCGCCGCGCCGCTCTGGATTTCATCGCGGCCTACGAGATCCACGACTCCGAGTGGGCGAAGACGAACGCGACCGCTCTCCGGGTCCTTGAGAACCGCCACTTGTGGGATAGACTTTTCTCCAGCACGCCGCAGGACCTTCAGCCCGATGAACTCGAACTGCGGCGTACTGCGCTTGCCTACCTCAACCATCACGAGCTTGTCGCGATCGCAGTTGCGCGGGGCGCCATCGACCGCGACATGTACGTCCAGTGGTTCGGCTCTTCCTACAAGCTCTACTGGGCTCGCACCAGTTCCGCCGTGAAGCACATCCGCGACCACTTGGAGCCTAATGCGTTCACTGAGTTCCAAGCTTTTGCGGAGTCCATCGAAGACTCCCCAACCCCGTAAGTCGAGCCTCTTGCGAGTCGATCTTCTCTTCGCAATGCCCTACACCACGTACCTGGGTCGGCGGCATGATCTGGGGCTCGAACACCACCATCGCCTCCGCCGCCACGGATTTCACGGAGTTCAGGGACGGCCTCAGCCCCACCCTCGCCCGCCTCGGCAAGCTGAAAACGACCCTCACCGAAGGCTTGGTGGCCGCTGACGGCGGATCGATTCGAAGTCAGCGACCCCGACACGTTCGCCCCGACCGCTTCACCCTGAGCGAAGTCAACCAGCAGGACATGAAGTTCGGCACTTTCTTCCTCGACCTGGACCCCGACAACGCCACCGCCGACCCGCCGACCAGCAGCACCGACTGGGTGAGCGCGACGGCGGCCAACCTGAAGAACTTCGCCTTCGCCGACAACACCGGCAAGCCCTTCGCCACCGGCACCATCGTCGGGTCCCTGCCGTGGAACAACATGATTGTGGACGCGGGAATCTGCGTTCGTCTCACCAAGCGCGGCGACCCAGCGGTCCAGGCCCCGGTGCCGACATCTACGTTCAAGGCCAAGATGGACTTCGCCGCGTCGACGACCGCGGGCGCCGGCATCGTGGCGGACAGCGTCACCGGTGACGCTGGCGTCATCAAGCGCGACGGCACGGTCGTCCACATCCCGTTCCTCACCGTCGCCGACGGCTACGAGCACCGCCTGGTGATCGTCAACCGCAACCCGAAGGACGTGAAGTACACCGTCACCTTCACCGATCAGGCCGGCGGCACCTCCACCCCGGGCGACATGGCCAAGGGCAGCGCCGCCGCGAACGCCATGACCACCATCGACGCTGCCGACCTGGTCACCGTAGCTGACAGCAGCGCCACCTCCGCCACCGTCACCATCGTCAGCGACCCCTCCAAGGTAGACATAGCCACCGCCCTCAAGACCACCGGCTCCGGCAGCTACGACACGGTCCTCTACAAAGCAGTCGCCAACTAGCCCCCGTCTCATCGTCACCCGACCAAGGGGCGCCTCCGGCGCCCCCCTTTTTCATACACACTGCGCCACGCTCGCTGGCCTCACCCTGAGCGAAGTCAACCAGCAGGACCTGAAGTTCGGCACTTCTTCTTGGATCTGGATCCGAACACGGTGGACGGCGCGACGGGCAGCACCGACTGCGCGACCGCCACGGTGGACAACCTGAAGGACTTCAGCTCACCGATAAACGACGGCAAGCCCTTCGCCACCGGAACCATCGTCGGCTCGTTGCCGACGGCCAACCTGATCGTCGACGCAGGCCTCTGCGTCCGTCTCACCAAGCGCGGCGACCTGGCAGTCCGGCCCCGGTCCCCACCGCGGCCTTCAAGGCCAAGATCGACTTCTCCGCCCCCGCCGTCCCGGACGGCGCGACCCGCGCCGGCATGGTCGCAGCCAGCGTCACGGCGCCGGCGCGCGCCTCAACAACGCCACCGGCACTTACGACACCGTCCTCTTCACCCCCGTCGCCCGCTAACCCCCTGCCACCAACGCGAACACCCGCCCAACGAAGGGGCGCGCGGCCGCTTCCGATTCGCGCCGGCTGACGCTGGAAAGAGGGGACGGGCGGGGTGGGGCGCGCCGGCGCCGCTGCCTACCTAGGCCGAAGCAGCAGGTCTGCGGCGTCGGGCCGGCGCATCGCCCGTGCCGCTGCCGAAGTTGGTTCCCAACCGTAGATCGCCGGGCGTAGCCCCAAGGTTCGCTTTCGCAGGGCTGGCGCCCGCCCTTGACCCGCAACGCACGGCGTGCGAACGCCGTTGTTGATCGGTGCGGCGCGATCGACCCTCAGCGAAGGGAGTTCTTGAGTTGGAGAGAAGGGGACGTCTCTTGAGTTGGATTCACAGCCGGACGAAAAAACCTTGACACCAGTAGGCATGCATCCTATGGTCGCGGCCATATTCCCTCGGCAGTACGTCTTGCTTCCGCCCTTTCCGGTGCGGTGATCCAAAGCTAGGCCGATCCCGAGGGCCTACTTCACACACGTTCGGACCCTTAAGGAATGTGGCCATGATCAAGGTGGCGGTCCTCATTGACGGCGGCTTTTTCCTGAAACGCCTGCCCCGCGTGCGGCCCGACATCGATGCTCGGAACGCAGCGGATGTGACGCGTTCGATCTGGCAGTTGGTAGCTAGCCATTTGAAGCAGCTGAACGAGGTCTGGCAGGCAGCCGATCCGAATCAGCTCCTCTATCGGACGTTCTACTACGATGCGCTGCCGTACGCCAACAAGGCGCACCTGCCCGTCAGCGGGACCGCAGTTGACTACGCGAAAACCGAGCAGGCCCGGTTTCGCGAGGAGTTGTTCGATGCGTTGCGGAGCTCTCGCAACGTTGCCGTTCGGCTTGGAGAAGTGCGTAGGGACCTTGGTCGACATTGGATGTTAAAGGCCGCGGCGCAGGACGCGGTCTTGCGGGGACATCGCAAGATCGAAGGTCTGACGGACGACGACTTCGTTCTTTCCATCCGGCAGAACGGCGTGGACATGCGCATCGGGCTTGACATCGCATCGCTCACCCTAAAGCGCCACGCGGACACGATCATCCTCGTGGCCGGGGATGCAGACTTCGTTCCGGCGGCCAAGCTGGCACGGAGGGAGGGTGTCCGATTCGTCCTCGATCCGCTTTGGCAGCATGTGCCACACGATCTGAACGAACACATTGACGGCCTCACCAGCGGTTTCCCTAGGCCATCGGGGCTGAGACACGACTAGCGGACTCGCCTTCGGCGGCGAGGCCGGCTCGGGCCACGTCATCCTGGATTGCGCGAGCACGGCTGCATCCGACATGGAGATTACCCTTGACAGGCACTTGGGGCCGAAGGCCGGCGCCGACAAGATCGCCATGACGGTGACCCAATGGCACGACTTGGAGCGTGCGCTGCTCGGCACCACGACCATCCCCGAGTTCAAGTTCGGCGAATCTCGAACAAGACCATCGTCGACACCGCCTACCTGGGCGGCGGCACGATCTCCGGCTCGAACACCACCGTCGCCTCCGTCGCCACGGACTTCACCGAGTTCAAGGACGGCATCAGCCCCACCCTCGCCCTGCTCGGCAGGCTGAAGACGACGCTCACCGAAGGCTTGGTGGCCGCTGACGGCGGATCGTTCGATTACGACGAGCTCGACACCACGGCCCTCGCCGCCGCATTCAGCTGGGTCGGCCTCACCCTGAGCGAAGTCAACCAGCAGGACATGAAGTTCGGCACCTTCTTCCTCGACCTGGACCCCGACAACGCCACCGCCGACCCGCCGACCAGCAGCAACGACTGCGTGAGCGCGACGGTCGCCAACCTGAAGAACTTCGCCTTCGCGGACAACAACGGCAAGCCCTTCGCCACCGGCACCATCGTCGGTTCCCTGCCGACGACCAACCTGATCGTCGACGCCGGCATCTGCGTCCGCCTCACCAAGCGCGGCGACCCGGCAGTCCAGGCCCCGGTCCCCACCGCCGCCTTCAAGGCCAAGATCGACTTCTCCGCCCCCGCCGTCCCGGGCGGCCAGACCCGCGCCGGCAAAGTCGCCCCCAGCATCACCGGCGACGGTGCGCGCCTCGGCGCGCGGGCATGCTCAAGCGCGACGGCACCGTAGTCCACATCCCCTTCCTCACCACCGCCACCGGCTACGAACACGCCCTGGTAATGGTCAACCGCAACCCCGCAGACGTGAAGTACACCGTCAAATTCGTCGACGAGGCAGGCGGCACCTCCACGGCTGGCGACATGGCCGAAGGCATGCTGAAGAAGGACGCGGTCACCAACATCCCCGCCACCGACCTAGTCACCATCGAAGGCCACACCAGCACCTCGGCCACCGTAACCATCGTCAGCGACCCCGCCAAAGTCGCCGTAATGACCACCCTCCGCAACACCGGCACCGGCACCTACGACTCAGTCCTCTTCGAACCGGTCGCCCGCTAACCCCGAACGCGAACACCCGCCCAACGAAAGGGGCGCCTCACGGCGCCCTTCTTCTTGCCGTGGCCCAAAGTTGCGGTCAGAGGGTCAGTGCATCTCAGCCATGTACACCACTGTGTCGTGCCACCGTTCGTTGGGAAGCTGGCTCCGCGCTGGATAGCCATACCCGGCCAACGAGCAGTGTGGCGACCCGGTGGTTGATGCATTCGCTGGCGTTGTCGGCGTGAAGCCAAGGATGCGGAGCGGGAAGGACAGCAGCAGGCCTTCGAGCAGCGGCACGAGGAAGCGCTCGGAGATGCCGGCGACGGCGCCGACGAACTCGTAGTGCGTGATCTCGTCCGCGAGGTTGACGAGGTACAGGCCCTTGGTCCCGTCGCGGTCGCCAACGTGGACGCAGTCCACGCGTGGACGGTGTCCACGCGGACATGGCCCGGCAGGCCCTCCGGCTCGGGCGCCTGGCGCACGCCGATCGACACGGCGGTCGCCTGGGTCTTCGTCCGCGCCGTGCGCTTGGTCCGGTAGGTCGCGGAGCCGCGCAGGTTGTAGAGGTGGCCGTTGGAGATCGTCGCCAGGCGCTCGAAGCGGGCGTCGCCGAACACCTCGTGCTGGCGGCGTACGGCCTCGCGCGTGGCCAGCGACATCTCCCGGAAAAGCTCGTCTACGTTGGCGAGCAGGCGGACGTCGGCGGACGTGTAGCGGCGCTCGGAGGGGTGTGCCGGGCAGTGGGCGCGCCGGTCGCGGATCGTCGGTCTCGCGCCACGGGCGCACCAGGCACTCCATCCGCGGGCGGGAGATGCCGGCCGCGACTAGGAAGCGCAGCACGGCCCGCTTGTCACGCCTGCAGAGCCCCCGGTAGCCGAAGCGCTCCAGCGTGTCCTGGACGAAGCCGTAGGCATCGGCCCGGTCCTGCGGTTGGAAGTCCACGGCCTCGCTGCCCTTGACGCAGCCGCCGAAGGCCGACCGCAAGCGGTCGGTGCTCGGTGGTGCGTAGCCGCCGCGTCTGGATCCACCATCATCGCCCAATGGTGCGCCGCACACCCGTTCACCGTCACTTCAGGCCGGAATCGGCCTCCCGTTCACGCTCTCATTACGTTGGACAGGACACCGTGTCCCGGCGCTGCTTTGTTTGTGGCATGATGGGCTAAGCCTGTCGCGGCGGTACCAAGCCGCGGCAGCCACGCACGCGAGCTGGCGGGGCCGCGAAGCGCTTCGGTGATCGGGCTGCTGTCGGCGGCAGGGAAGAACAGGCGATGGTGGACTACGAGTGGATCGATCTAGCTGCGCCGCCGGGCTACAGTCGGCTGACGGAGCTGCTCGACGCGGCGTTCGAGCCGGAGATGATCGCTGAGCGGCTGGAGGACGAAGTCACGGACGCCGTCAAGTTCGTTCTGGTGGAGCACGGGTATGTGGACAAGGACTATCGGAGCACACTGTACGGCTTCTACGCCAAGAAAGGACGGACGTATGGCAGGGACTGTGTCCGTTTGCACTTTTTCGACGGACTGATCCGGTTCGACGAGGAACGCACAGATTTCGTTTGCGAGGAAGGGACGCCGGGGGATCGCTACTTCGGCTATGTCGTGCTTCGACCGACGATGACGGCGACGCTTGGTCGATCGGTCCTCGCGCCCGGAATCCGGGTGGGGGCAGGTGGCAGGGCGGTGCAGTCGGAACATTGCGTCAATCTGTTGGGGTACAGGCTCCCGGTATGGGGCTTCCCCGCCATGGCGCAGCCAGCGGACATCGCGGTGTGTGCGCATGTGTCGTGCTGGGCCATTCTGCGGTACTACAGCGAGCGGTTCCCCCAGTATCGGGAGTACCTGATCTACGACATGGCGGGGCTGGCGAGTCCGTTCGACCCAGGCGGATTGGTGCCGTCGCTCGGGCTGACCGTCCGGGAGGCGGAGCGTGTGTTCCAAGCGGCGGGATGTTTCCCCCTAGTGGTGGCCAAGAGGCAGTCGCAGGTAGAAGGCGATGGGGCGCAAGATGCGACGGAAGAGGATGTCGCGTTCTACGAGGAGATGCTGGCGTACTTGGAGTCAGGCTTTCCGCTCTTCGTTGAGATGAGACGTCGCCTGCACGCGGTTGTCCTCGTCGGGTGCAACTGGCACGAGCGGAGCAACGCGCCGACGCGCAATCCGGCGCACGCATGGGACCAAGTAGACACGCTGCTCATGGTTGACGACAACCTCCTGCCGTATCGCAGTGTGCCCGCTAGCGCGACGTCTACGCTGACGTCGGCCGAGCAAGACTACTCTGGGGAGCAGTTCGACAGGTTTATCGTCGCGCTGCCGGAAAAGATACACTACCCCGCGTCGGCGGTTAGCGCACTGAGCGATGGTCTAGCCGAAGTTCTGGTGGAAGGCTTCAAAGTGGCGGGGACGGACGTCCGGATCCGACGCTACTTCATGACGACGGTCTCCGAGCTACGCGAGGAGGTGCGCAAGCAGGCCTCGCAAATGGGGGTCGTACTGACGGGCTTGTTCATGCGCCTCAACAGTGCGCAGTACGTGTGGGTGGTCGAGTTCTGCAGTCAGGCCCAGTGGGACCAGGGCGCCGTGGCGGCCCGGGCAGTCGTAGACGCCACGGCAAGCCGGCAGGATCCGGTGGCGACGTTACTGCTGCACGACATAAGAATGGCGATCTCGTTCGACCGATCATCCGGCCGAAGCGGCGATGAGGTAGTGAACCTGCTACGATCATCCGGCGACCCACTGCCGAGGATGGAACTGAATCTACGTCAGGTCGTAAGGCTCGACGTGGAGGGAGCTTTTGATTCAGCGGAAAGAGAAAGGAGGACGAGTGGCTAAACGAGCGAAGGAACGCGGCAAGGTAGGAACCGGGCCGGCGAATCAGCGGGATCTGGTCAGCCTAGCCTTGCGGGAAATGAAGAACGCGGTGCCGCAGATCGAGAGGCGAGTGATGGAGCGGGATGCTCTCGCCGCGGAGTCGCGCTTCGAGGCGCCGAGGACGGCCGACATCACGGCCCGACGCGACGGCTAGCTGGCCGGGGACGTCGCAAGCTTCTTAGGCCGTGCGGACTACCGCTCCGAGGGGTCCCCGGGGATTCGTAGAGACTCGGATCTGGGCCGAGCAGGCACCCGACGGGCTGCGAGGAGCTGGCCGCGTGGATCGGCGAGCCGCCGGCGCTGGTGGAGTGCGAGGCCAGGGCGGTGGCACGAGGGCCTGGATGGAGCACCTCGCGGGGCGGCTGGTGCCATCAGAGCAACGAACGAGAGGGGTTGACATTCCGGGTTGGCAGCGATTGTATTCGCCCGTAGGTCGCCTTGTTCAGATGTGTGGAGAGTTCGATGCAAGCAATGGTTGGTGTCGGGACCGTGTGATGGCTGATTGCGATGTCCGCTGGCGATGTTGCAGCGTGGATCCAAGCCATCTTCGTCGCTGGTGGCGTCATCGTCGCGCTGCGTGCCATCTACGCCAATCGGCGCATCGCCGAGGAGCGTTCGCACTCCCATCCCTAGGCTAAGGCTAGGCTAAGAGCCGTACACCAAGTCAAGTCTTGGACGATGCCTCCGGTCGGTCACCAGGTCCGCCATTCCGAGCACGTTGCGGTGGGCTGCATACGGGCGTATTTCTCCCCTTGCGGACTGCATCGCTATGCTCTTGTCATTCCGTACCGCGGCGAGTGCGACCGTAGCCTGTTCCTCGGCGTTGTCCTCAAGAACCCGAGCTCTGCCGATGCCAACCGTGCGGACCAGACCATCCGTAGGGTCGAGGAGTACATCTACCAATGCTTTCCGTATGCCTGTACCTTGGTAGTCGTGAACCTTTTCGCTTTGCGTGCCACCAAAACCAAGGACTTGGCCGATCACATCACCCAGCATGGCGTGCAGAGTGCGACGGGTGCTCACAATGACGATGCCGTCGCCCACTGGCTGTGGAAGTGCAGTGATGTTGTTCTGGCGTGGGGCGGGACCAGGGAAATCGATGCAACCGTATACCATGATCGAATTCGCGCCGTGGTCGATCTGCTAGGGGAACATCCAGGCCGAATGTGGACGGTGGGCCATCCACTCCACGGCCTCAGATGGAAGAAGTCTGATCCCGCCTCTCCCCTGAATCGGCTTGCTGGCCTGCCTACCTAGGATTTCGAACCCCCGTCTCGCTAGAGGTGGCCCACTCGGCCATGGACCATTGCCGCCGTTCCCCCACACGCAGGTGGCCCCACTTTGGACCGTCCGCTAAGGAGTTTGAGGCGGACGTCGAGGCGTCGGATGGGCAGCGTGCGCCGGGCGGCGGGGGGAAGCGGGCTGAGGATCGGACTCCCGGGGCTGGTGCCGGCGCTGGAGCAGATCGCGAGGCAGATCAAGGCCCTGGACGACGAGGTCGCCAAGGCCGCGGAGGCCGACGCGGAGCTGTCGCGGAGGAACGAGGTGCCCGCGTCGATCCCCGGCATCGGCCGGACGGTCGCGGCGGGGTGTCAAGCGACATCAGGAACTGACCCCCTGGCGACACGCAAAACTGACCCCCCTCATATCGTGGCACCGCCGGTGGCGGGGTTGTCCACGCCTTGTCCACGGCGCCGGTCCCCCCGAGCGGAAAAAGGCGCGGTGGGCAAGGGGTGGACAACCCCACGACGACCCTCTCGGCGCGGACGCCGGTCACGGCGAAGGCGGCGCCAGCGGCGCCGCGCCCGGTGCGCCGAGCACGCCGGCGCGCCGCTTCTCGCGCAGCCGGCAGCTCTCGCCGGTGATGGTCAGCACGTGGCTGTGGTGCAGCAGCCGGTCGAGGATCGCGGTGGCGACCACGGCGTCGCCGAACACCTCGCCCCACTCGCCGACCGGGCGGTTCGACGTCAGCATCGTGCTGCCGCGCTCGCAGCGCCGCGACACGAGCTGGAAGAACACGTGCGCGGCGTGGCGCTCGAACGGCAGGTAGCCGAGCTCGTCGACGATCAGCAGCTTCGGCTTGGCGTAGAACGCGATGCGGTCGTCGAGGCCGCCCTCGCGGTGCGCCTCGGCGAGCGACGCCATCACCGCCTGCGCGGTGGCGAACAGCACCGAGTAGCCCCGGCGGATGGCCTCGCGGCCGAGCGCGACGGCCAGGTGCGACTTGCCGACCCCGGGCGGGCCGAGCAGCAGCACGGCGTCGCCGTGGGCCACCCAGCGGCAGGCCGCGAGCTCCCGGACCTGCCGCTCGTCGACGCTCGGCTGCGCCTTGAAGTCGAAGTCGGCGAGCTCGCGCACCGCCGGGAAGTGCGCGATCTTCATGGCCATCTCCATGCGCCGCTCGTTCTTCCGCGCCACCTCGCGGCCGACCAGGAAGGCCACCGTCTCGCGCAGCGTCATCTGCTTCTCAGCGGCCTCGTCGAGCAGGCTGTCGAGCTGGTCGCGGATGCAGGTCAGCTTCAGCCGCGTGAGCTGCTCGGCGAGAACGTCGTGGTCCACCATCAGAAGCTCCCGCCGGCCACCGCCGCGTACTCGTCGAGCGGCCGCAGCAGCGCCGGCTCCGGCGCGTCCTCGGCTTCCGCCTCGGCGCGCGGGGCGGCGTTGAGGCCGTCGAAGTGCCTCCGATCCACGATCCGCGCCCGCCTGCCGGCGTGCTCGTCGTGCTCCGCCACGACCTCGCCGCCGTGGTGGACGCGCACCTTCCCGCCGCTCGCCACCACCCGCACCCGCTCCCCGATCAGCCGCCACGGCACCGAGTAGGCGTTGGTGTCCAGCGTCACCGCGCAGTCCGCCGACACCGTCCGGATCAGATCCCGCAACTGTCCGAACGGCGTCCCCGCGCACGGCCTCAGCCGCTCCGCCTCGTCGCGCTCGAAGCGCGCCAGCGGCGCCTCGCCGGTCGTGCCGTGGACGCGCGCGTCCGCGATCTCCCGCATCCACCACGCCAGATGGGCCTCCAGCTCGCCGGGGCCGTCGAACGAGTGCCCCGCGATCGCGTTGCCCTTGACGTAGCGCACCCCGTTCTCGTCCTTGCCCTTCGTCCGCGCCCGGTACGGCGCGCACGCCCGCGGCCGGAACCCCCAGTGCGCCGCGAAGGCCAGGAACCGCTCGTCGGACTCCACCTCCCGCGTCGCCGCGTCGTGGCGGACCACCAGCGGCTTCGGGTTGTCCACCAGCACCTCCTCCGTCACCCCGCCGAAGCGCAGGAACGCCCCCTCGATCCCGGCGAACCACGACGCCTGCCGCTGGTGCGCGAACGCCTGGGCGCAGGTCCGCCGCGAGTGCCCCAGCGTCGCACGAACAGATGCACCCGCGTCGGCTCCCCGCCGATCGGCACCCGCGCCTCGCCGAAGTCGATCTGCAGCTGCCGCCCCGGCGCCGTCTCGAAGCGCACCGTCGCCTTCGCCCGCGCCGCCAGCAGCCGCCGGTGCGGCGCCACCGCCCGCTCCACCGTCCTAAGGCTCGCGTCGATCGACAGCTCCCGCTTCAGGTCCTGCCGCACCACCTCCGCGTTGCCCCGGTGGCGGAAGAACCGCTCCTCGAGCCATCCGTCCAGACCCGACAGCGCCCCGTCGCGCCGCGGCCGGCTGTACGCCACCCAGCCTTCCGCCTGCAGATAGCGCCGCACGGTGTTCCGGCTGCAGCCGATTCTCCGCGATCCGCCGCGTACCCCAACCGAGCCGGTGCAGGCGCAGCATCGCCCCCACCTCGTCCGGCTTCATCATCTCCCGCCCCCGCGATCCTTCCGACCGCGGCGCATCGTGGCACTTCCCCATCCGCTTCACTCCTCTTCCTCCCGTTCAGGGGGGTCAGTTTTGCGTGTCGCCAGAGGGTCAGTTTTACGTGTCGCCTAACACGGGGCTCGCCGACATGCCGAGCTCGGCCGCATCGACGGCAAGGCCGCCGGGAGCCTGATCGGGGCCGTGCCCTGGACGCGCGAGTCGGGCCAATGGCTGGGGCGCGGCTTCATCCGCGGCGGGCGCGGCAGGCCGCGCCGCCTCCCTTGCATGGCCGCCGTCGCCGCGCTGCGCTGCAACCCGGACATGGCCCGCAAGTACGCCGAACTGCGCGAACGCGGCAAGCCGCCGAAAGTCGCCCTGACGGCCGTCATGCGCAAGCTGGTGGTGCTGGCCAACGCGCTGCTGAAGCAGGACCGGCTGTGGACTCCGGAACCCGTGCGCGGCTGAACGCCGATCGGGCTGCGGTTCCGTCCCGCACCGGTGACCTCCGGCCTCGGCGGAGGGAGCGTCGAGCGACCGGAGGCCAACTGCGCGGGGCGGATCCGCAGCCCGATCCCCTGGCCAACGCCGCCTTCCGAGCAGGAATGCCCCTCGAGGGCGCGACAAGCTGCCGACCAACAGACCGCGAGGAGGAACGCACAGACGACCGCTTGACAACATGGATACTCACTTCTCGTTGGAATCGGCCCTTTCCTTCAGGCTCACCCCTCGTTGGACAAGGCTTTCTGTTGACACATTCGCGAGTGCGGGTATAGTCGAAGCGACACGTTGCTGGGCGGCGCGTGTGGCGCGTGCGCTTCGTTTGAGGACGAGCGGCTAGGGAGGGTTGACCATGGCGCTGAAACTCCCGTCGCTGGCCGATCTGCCGCCACGGCGGTCGGACAACGACAAGCGCAGACTGGTACATGACCCTTCGCCGGTGGAACTCGCGGCGTTGGCGGATGCAGTGATCTACCAGGGGAGCTCGAAGCACAAGCTACGGCCGAGCCTTTACGGCCTGCCGCCCTATCGGGGCGACCGCGGTGATGCGACCCTTTGCGACCGGGATGCTGGATTCGAGCCATCGGACATGCCGCAGATTCCAAGCATGATCCGTCGGGGCATCGAGGCCGGCTTGGTTGACCAAGGCTGGCGCATCTTCTGGGCCGTCGCGGATGACGGTTCGATGTTCGAGTTTCGGCTTACCAACGCGACGCAGTCGGAGTACCATGGCTACCCGCTCCGCCGGACCGAGGCCATAGCCGAAAATGGTCTTCCGGCGCTTCGCTCTGTGGGCTGGGGAAAGTGGCACGCGGATAGACCGTGGTGCAGCCAGGTCCTGCAGGACGAGGTACAGGTTCCGCCATGCTTGAGTTTCGAATCGAGTCTTCCCCGCAAGGCGCTGGCGTTGACGCCCTCCTGCACCGCGTCAAGATCAGCGTAGGCGAGACTGTCTTGACGCGCCTTGAGCGCTTGGACGGGTCTGACGAGCCCGTGGCTGACGACTGCTTGGAAGTGCCGGCGGAGGCCCTGGCGTTCTGGTTGATCGACAATTGGTGGCGGATTCGCTGGGAGCCGGATCCGCCAGATGGGTTTACCCCTGAGTGGCGGTTGGCACACGACATGTCGTCCGTTGGCGGCGGCTACCAGTGGCCTAGCATCGCGCTTTGGGGCGAGGGCGAGCAGCTTGGTATTGCGGTCCGTGCGGACGGGCATGATTCTTCCTTGCGGTACTTGGCCAGTGGCGAGTTTTTCGCCTTTGGCACGACCTTTGAGGCCAGCGTCGATGATTTCGTCCGGCTGCTCCTGCAGGCGGGGACGCCCGATGCTCGAGCATTGGGCGCCTGCTTTCAGCGTCTAGCGTCCGAGCGGGAGGACCCGGAAATCGCAGCTTGGCGGAGGCTTGAAGCGCGACTTGGTTTCGATCAGGACGAAGCGCCGGTCGGCTTGATGGAGTCGCTTGGCCGGCTGGCGGATGAATACGGCTTGGACGGCGTGCAGGAAGCGGCGCTCGTCCGGCCAAGCGGGGATGGAGCGCTGCCGGGGCAGGGCTGGGACGCGGCTAGCTTGCTTGAACGAGAGATCGACGCGGCGCGGAACTCGGCGATCCGCCTGGCGAGCCCCGTTCCGGCGGAAGCTATCGATGTTGACGCCCCGTCCGGACGCCCGCCTTGGCAGTTGGCGGAGGAGGCCGCACGGCAACTGCGCGATTACATCGGGATTCCAGTCGATCCTTTGCGCAATCGCGCCCTGAGCGGAGTGGTCGGCTTTGATGTGGCCGGGAAGATCCGGCTGGCGCAACGCGGCTCAGGATACGGACTGCGGCTGCGCGAGGCCGACGATCAATTGCACCGCATCTCGCTGAGCACGCGTCGGCCGCCTTCGCGCCGTTTCGAGATCTGCAGAGCCCTCGGCGATGTCTTCTGGTCCCGCGGGGACCGCCTAGGCCCTCTCTCGGCGGCGAACTCCGCTAGGCAGAAATTCCAGCGCGCCTTCGCGCAGAGCTTCCTGTGTCCCATAGAGAGCCTGCTTGGTTACCTCCGCAACGACAAACCCGATGCCGAGGATGTCGAAGCCGCCGCGCAACACTTCCATGTGCCCCTTCGGGTGATTCAGACGATGCTTGTGAACAAGGGGATGATAAGCCGGAGCGAATTCGAACGCATGGTTGCGACAACCTGAGCCTAGGAGTCGTCCGAGGCGCTTGTAGGTGAGGGCGTCGGCGTTCTCCTAGGCTTCATGGTTGCTCACATCCGGCGCGTCGTGCCCCAAACTAGGCGTATACTCCGTCGCTCAAGGGAGCTAGCCGGCCGAGCAAGGACGGGACCATGACGGAGAGCGTACAGCCTAGCGTAAGCGAGGAGACGCAGCAGGAGATTTGGTCGCACTACTATGGCGCGGTGTTCGCGGGCGAGTATCATGCCAAGGTGGGCGACAGATACTTGCTGCGCCACAAGCGGACCACGACTTTAATGCTGCTGCTCGGGGCAGGTTCCGTCGTTCCCGTGGCATTGGCTTTTCTCTCAGGCCAGACCCTCTACGTCTCCTTTCTCATCGCCTCCGTCGGCGTCCCTCTCGCGGTGCTCAGCGCGATCACGATCGTCGGCGAGCATGCCCGCAAGGCCGCCGGCGCGCTGTCCATCGCCCGGCGATGCGAGGATGTCTCCAGGGAGTATGCCGATCTGTGGGCTGCTGCCTCTGCGGGAGAGGTCACCGAGGCCGACGCCCGCAAGCGCCTAGCCCGCCTGACCCGAATCTTGGACGACGAAACGGCGCGATCAGGCGATATCGGCATCCAAACAGATGACGACAGGAGCAAGAGACTGAGGCAGCTGAGGGACAGCGCGTCCATGGCTGCGGCCGAACTGATGGAGAGAAAATATGGAACCAACACGCAACCAGAAGCCGCTGCCTTCGCCTAGAGTTAAGCCGCCTAGACGACCCCCCAGCAAGAACACGAACGCCGCCAGAGAGGCGGACGCCACCCGATCAAGCGCCAAAGCGCTAGGTCAGCCTAGCAATCCGGTCATTGACGGTCGCGAGAACGCCGCTGCAACGGGAGTGGGGCGAGTTGCTCGTTGACACGTACATCCAGCAAGGGGCTGGCGTTGGCGAAGCGATGACGGACCGTGTTCCCGCGTACGACCGCGGGGCACTCAGAACATCGGTAGGCGGGAGATACACACGCAATTCAGGGACTTGACGGACGAGCTCAAGGCTCGCATTGATGGACTCCAAGAGGTCGCAACGCGATGGAAGCGGCGCAGGACGCAGGACCGGACGGACGGGAGCTGCTCATCGGCGATCTGGCCAAGCGCTCGGCGCAGTGGGCGGCGGTCGAGCGGGATGAGCGGAAGGGTCGATGTCCTACACGCTCGAGCCCTAGTTCCCCGCGGGCCCGCCGGCTACGGATTTGGAGTCTCGGTACATCTGCAAGGCACGCCACCTCCTTGAAGCGGACGTTCGGCTCTGCGTCGGCTTCCGTCTCGTCGGCAACGCGTCTTCGTGATCCTGTAGGCGCTTTCCGTCAGCGCCGCGATCCCGGCCGCCTTGAAGTGGGGCGGAACCATGTCGGTCTCGATGTCGCCTAGGCGTTCGATCCGGCACCGCTCGCCGTAGAGCGCGTGGACATCTTCCTCGCGGACGCTGAACGGCGGGCCCGGCACGCTGGCCTGGTCGTATGCCAAGGTGACCAAGAGCACTTGGCCACCTTCCGGGATGACCCGCTGGATGTGGTTCGCATAGGTCGAGCGGCTGTCCGGCGGCAATGCAACCAAAGCGCCCCGATCATAGACGCCACGGCAGGCGCCGAGCTCCCGTGCGCCGACCTCGAGGTAGTCGCCGCAGTAGATCCGGTAGCCGTCGCCGCTGAACCGGGGCGGGTCCCCCTGGGTCTCGGCCAGCTCGAAAGCGATGCCGTTTTCGTCGAAGAAGCTCTGCACCGCTGCTTCGGCGAGCTCCACGCCGTAGACCGGATGGCCGCGCCGACGCAGCCAGATCATGTCCAGCGACTTGCCGCACAGCGGCACGAATACCGGGCTATGTTGCGGCAGTTCGAGCCGCGGCCAGTGCTTGACAAGGAGCGGGTTGAAGTCGGCCTGGTGCCAGCCGAGCTGGCCGCGGCGCCAGCGTTCCAGCCAGAACTCCGGCTTCATCGCCCGGCTCGCATGGTCAGGCGTTTTCCTCCTGCCACGGGTCGTAGCTGCCGAAGCTCCAGAGGTTGCCTTCGAGGTCGCGGCAGCCGTAGCCCCGCCCGCCGTAATCCTTGTCCTCCGGGGACATCACGATCACCGCGCCGGCGGCGAGCGCGCGGGCGTGGTGCGCGTCAACGTCCGTGACGATCACATAGGGGCTCTGCGACACCGGCGCGTCCGTGGACCCGAGCGGGCGTTGCAGCTTGCCGAACTCGTCGTCGTGGGCGGAGCCCAGCATGATCATGCCGTTGCCGAACGTCAGCTGCGCGTGGGCCACGCCGCCTTCGCCGTCCGGCACGACGAAGTGCCGCTGGAATCCGAAGGCCCGCTCCAGCCAGTCGATCGCCGCGTGCGCGTCTCGGTAGCGCAGGGTGGGGACGATGGTTGCGATGGTCGTTTGGGCAAGGTCGGTCATGGCTTTCGGTTGGCTCCTGACGTTGCCTTCCAGCGTACTTCATTCGCTCGGATGGCGTCTTGGAAGAACGCGGCCAAGCCCGCCCCGTGCTTCTCGAAATGCGCCTCGAAGCGCGCGTCCGCCGTGTATGCCTCGGCGACATGGCGATGCATGGCGTGGCTGCAGGGGTAGAACCGGCGCGCGATGTGGCACCGGTGTTCCTCGGCGAGGTTCATCGCCCCAGCGCTGTTCGACCTCCGTCGCGTACTGCTCATGGTCGAACCGAGCCGCTTCGCCCAATCCCCTTCCGCCTAGCCGCCGGCGGCCGCTTGCTCCGCGGCCGGATAGAACTGCCGACAGTAGCGGCGGAAGGCCAGGATGTCGCCGTCCGCCGGGTTCAGCATGGGGTACTCGCGGTAGGCCTTGTTCTCCCACACCATGAAGTCGCGCTCGATGTTCCTCTTGAACTCGTAGAGCACCAAGGGAAGCATGATTTTCTCGCGCAGCGCCTTGGGAACCAGGCGCAAGGCGCGAACGCCGCCATCGTCCAACGCCTGCACCTTGGCGGAGACCAGGATGTCGACGTTCTCGCCGTCCACCGGCGTCGCCAGGAACCAGTTCAGCGTTCGCGCGCCGAGGGCTTTGGAGACGGTTTCGACGAACAGGAAGCCGAGGCCCCAGATCTGCACCTCGGCTTCGAGTTCCGTGCGCAGCGCGCGCAGCAGGGGGAAGCGGTAGTCGCCGTCGAAGCGGAAGTCGGTGCGGAAACTCGGCCCGTCGACTTGGAAGCCGCCGCTGTGGCCGACGTTGTCGAAGCCATGCAGAACGGTGAGGTGGCTTAGGTCGATGACGTTCTCGGATGTCTCCTGCGGATGCGTCTTGAGCGAATAGAGGTGGGTCAGCGTCTTCGTCCAGCCCGCCTCGTCGCGTACCGGCAGGTGCCAGTCGGGGGCGGCGCCGGTCTCGTGGTAGTAGGCGAAGACGAAGCCGTTGATCTCTTCGGCCGGAAAGGTGCGCAGGCGGCAGCCGTCGTTGGGCGGCGCGAACGGCGTGGAAACGCAGGCGCCGGTGGCGTCGTAGGCGAAGCCGTGGAACGGGCAGACGAGATTGCCGTCCCGCAGCTTCCCGCCAGTTTCCGGGGCGAGCTTCGCGCCGAGGTGCGGGCAGAAGGCGTTGGCGACGCAGATGCGTCCCTCGGCATCCCGCCAACCCACCACCTCTTGGCCCATCCACTGCCGGCCGACGAGCTTGCCGACAGGCATGTTCTTGGCGAGTTCGAAGAAGAACCAGCCGCGCGGGAAGGGCGTGAAGGGGAATCGCTGGTCGGCGTTGCTGGCTGGGTTCATGCTCGGGCCGCTACGGGCTCCCGCACCCGCGTCCCCGATACAGGCCGACGTTGTCGATTTCCACGTCGATGTCGCTCTGCGCCAGGGAGAACGTCACCCGCGCCGTGCGGTCCGTCTCCGCGGCGACGAAGCGATGCTGGTACTGGTGGTAGTGGTCGGACAGGCTCGCGCCCGTGCCGCGGGTGCCGGCGCCGACTTCCGGCTCGAACTCGGTGCCCATCACGCTGCGATAGTCGCTCGCCGCGGTATCCACGTTCGCTTCGATGTAGCGCACTCCCGCGCCCTTGGCCGAGTAGCAGAGCGAGTATTCGACTCCCTTCGCCACCGCCACCTCATGGGTGAGCTGCACCCGCCACGGCTGGGCATGGGCTCGGTCGATGGTGAACGCTGCCGTGCCGTCCCAGGTAACGGAGGCGTCGGTCAGGTTGACGCCCCAGTTCCCCCGCCGGTCGAACGTGCCGCCGCTCGAAATCAGATTGCCGCTGGTCGCCTGCGGCTTCGCTTCCAGCACATGGAAGACGAAGTCGTTGCTGAAGAGGCCGTCCGGATTCTGCACCTGCAACAGCCTCATGCCGGTGCGCTTGGGCAACTCGTCGAGTTCGATCAGCACCACGTCGTCCTCGCAGTTCGGCAACTCGCCGCTTTCGCAACGCACCCTGCCTTCGACGCGGCGCCCGTCCACCAGCACGTTCGCACCATCGAAGATGTGCTCGCCGCGCACGTGCAGGGGCTCGTTGCGGTAAAGCTCCGGGAATTCCGCCGGCCGGCCGCCCGGAAACATGGGCCGGATCGGCAGTTCGAACGGCCGCAAGGTGGGCTGCGGATGCGCGTGGTCGGCGCCGCTGCCGAGGCGGGCGGTGATGGTCACCAGCAGTTCGCCCCTCGCCACCATGGAACGCATCTGGTTGCGCGTATAGCTGAAGCGCGTGTTCGGCGGCAGCCCCCGATAGCGGCCTTCGCCGAACACGAGCGTCACGTTCTTGTTCTTGCCGTTCTTGTAAAGCCGCAGCGCGTCCGCCTGCAGCACCACGCCGCCTTCCTTTGCCGAGCGCTCTAGGGCGATCAGCAGGTCGTAGGCTTGGCGCAGGCGCAGCTTGTCCGCCACCACGGCTCGATTGAGGGTCACTTGTCGACCCAGCGCACCGGAGAAGCCGATGCTGCCTTCCAGGATCATCTGGAACATGTCCCGGTCGCTGGTGAAGCCGAAGCGCTCCGGGAAGCCTCGCGTGTCGCCGCGCACCAGATCCGCGAAGAAGAAGCGGTTCTGCGGCGCGTTCTTCCAGCGGTCGTTGGCGCCGCGCCAGGAAGGCACGTCCATGCCGCTGCCGCCCATGTTGGTGGTGGTCCAGAACGGCATCCGGTGGCAGTTGCCGCACTGTTTCTCGAACTGGAACTTGCGGATGCCCTCGCGCGCCTTGGCGGTTAGCTCGTTGGTGTACGGGCGCTCGGGGGACGGCGGATACGGCACGCTCAGCAGATACTTCGCCATCGCCGCGCGCGTTTCGGCGGCGAGCAGGCCCGCTTGGCCTTCATCGTTCGTCTCAGCGCACGGCTGCAAGCACATGGTGGAGCCGAGTGCGCCTGCGAGCACGTGCAGCGTGCAGCTTTCCTCGTACTCGCCGTCGCAGTTGGGTTCCACGTACCTCTCGATATTGGCGGTGTTCACGCCGCCGAAGGGGTCGCCGAAGATGCCGTCCCAGTGGTAGGGAGCGGAGCCGCGCAGGCCGCGCACATCCTGGGCCAGGCGCGGCTGGATCTGATCGCAGCCGACATCGCACAGGGGCGTGTCGAGCACCCAGAGCAGTTGGTCCGTGTGGCCGTCCGGGTGGCAGCTCGCGCAGGAGAAGGTGCCGGTGGTGGAGGCGTGGGCGTCGTTGAAGGCGATGCGGCCGAGCTTGAGATCCGGTTCGGTTGGATCCTGCAGCGGGATCGTCTCCAGCAACTCGGGCAGCCGCAGGTTGCCCAGGTCCACCAGCGAGACGCTGTTCTCCAAGCTGTTGTGGACCCATGCCCGAGCCGGTGCGCCGCTCGCCTTCATCTCAAGCGCCACGCCGCGCGGACTCGCGCCCACTTCGACGCTGCCGAGGACGCGCCCGGAGCCAGCGCGCATGGTGAAGAGCCTGCTCGATGCCGCAGCGGTCACCACCAGCGTCGCATCGTCGGCGCTGACGGCGATCCCAAACGGCGTCGCCAGCGCGTTGCCCGGCGCAGGATGCTCCGGCGGCAGGGGTTCGAGTTCGTAGAAGCGCGGCCGGCTGCAGCCGCTGCCGCAGTTCACGCGCGTGATGCGGTTGAGAAACGCCCGGTTGTCCATCTCCGCCAGGCCATGCTTCTGCGTCCCGGCCTTGCCGTTGGCATCATTGCGCGCATCGGCCTGGGCGACGTAAACGCGGCCTTGCGAATCCACGGCGATGCCGTAGAGCAGCGTGCCGAGGGTGTCGACGATCTGCAGGCGGCGGTCGCTCACGGTGTCGAAGACGTAGAGGTCGCGATCCGGAATGTCCGGGTGCTTCACCACGTCCGCCACGTAGTTCAGCGACAGGCTCTGGGCATTGCCGCCGACGGCTTCGGTGACGTGCTTGCGGGCATCGAAGGTGCAGAGCACGCCGTCGATATTCTCCGGCCAGCAGCCGGAGATCTGCGTCTTGTTGTTGGACTCGAAGGGGATGACGTAGAGGCGGTTGCCGCGCACGGCGATGGCGCGCGGGTCCTGGGCGGTGATCTCAAGATGGCGGACGACGCGGCGCTTGGCCACGTCGATGACGGCGATGCGGTTCGAGGAGGACAGCGCGACGTAGGCCTTGTGGTTGCCGGCGAAGGCGATGCCCACCGGCTCGTCGAAGCGGGTCGAGCGAGTAGCGGAGTCGAACTGTTGAATGGTGGCCACCACCTGATGCCGCGTACGGCTGCCGGGATCGCTGTCGATAACGCTCACCGAATCCGAGATGTGGTTCGACACCCACACCTCCTTGCCGTCCGGCCGCACCGCGACGCTCACCGGATCGATGCCGACGCTGACGCGAACCACTACCTGCCGCGTTCGCGGGTCGATCACGTCCACGGTGTCGGCCGGCGTATTCACCGCGTACACCAGCGACTCGTCCGGCAAGAGCGCGATCGGATTGGCGTGCGGACTCTCGTAGTTGATGTAGCCGATGCCGGACGCCTGCTCGTGCGAATCCGCGGCCTGCGCCGCCGCGGAAACCGCGCACAAACACGCGAGCACGGCCCATGCGGCACGCTCGGGCGGCATCGAACTGTCCCCTGCAAGCTGGAATGTACTGCCTAGCACCGCGCGGCGTTCGTGTCAACATCGCCGCGCCGTGTCCGGCAGCCGTCAGGATGGTTGGAGCCGCGCCTCGAGGCGCGTCGCGAGATCGCCGAAATCCTCCGGGCACTTCTGGCGGATGGCGGCGAGCCTGCGCGAAGCGGCTTCGCCAAGGCTCTCGCGGCCCTCGCCGGGACTGTCGATCAGGCCGCGCAGCCGCACCAAGGGCTCGAAGTACCTTTCCTTCACGTCCACCGCCGCCCGGATGTCCCGCCAGCGCCACTCCTTGGGCAGATCGGTCTGGCCGGCCAACGCCCAGGTCTCGATCTCTTCCCATGCGTCTACTGCCAGCAGCCCGTCGTCCTTGAACGCGGCCTCCAACTCGTCCAAGCGCTGGCGTCGGGTCGGGATGCCATCGCGGTCCACGCAGAGGACGAAGATGTCCACCATGCCACGGTATTGACCGACGATTTCCTTGATCCTTGCAGCCTTAAGCGCTTCGCCTACGCCGCCGAGCAAGGGGTCCATGCAGATCTCGACTTGGACACGCGCGCCGCGAAGCGACCTCGTCAGGCGCCTCATGATAGGGCGGAGGATGTACTGGTCCTTGCGGAAGTCCTCCGGATCACGAGCAGGTTCAAGAGTCGCGTGCTCGGTTGGCCGTGAACGCAACGGCATTCTCCATCCAGCCGCCCATGTGCAGGCGGCCAAGCTGCTGGCGTTGGTCTCTCGCATTGGGGAGGTCCGCGAGGCGTCGGATGACGGAGCTTTCGTCGAGGCGACAGACCAGCGAGGCCGTCTCGAAGGCCGCGTCGCCTAGCATGCCGAGCATCTCGGACGAGTGGCTGGTGGTGATCACTTGGAGTCCGCGCCGTCTGGTCTGGCCTTCGATCAGCTCCACTAGCAGGCGAAGGCGGGCGGGGTGAATGCCATTGTCGATCTCCTCAAAGACGTACACCTTGGCGGGGTCCGGCCCCAGCACCGCAGCGAGCATCGCCAGGAACCTGAGCGATCCGTCAGACGCGCTGTAGGCGGAAACACGTCGTCCGCCGGACTCTTCGATCACGAGATGCACTTGGCCCGTCACCGGATCCCTCGGGAAAGAGAAGCCCCGTACGTCCATGGGCGTCAACTCCCGCAACCAGTCGGCGAAGACCTGCTTGAGAGCCTGGTCGGCGCAGACCGCTTCCAGAACGGTCGCGAGGTTCTCCCCGCCATCGCCCAGGACCACTTGGCCCGGAAACGCCGGTTTTCGCATTGCTTCTGGGGAGAGATCGAGAAAGCGCGTGGCCGCAAACGCCTCCATTGTTTTCGTGGCGACATCCTTGTGCCTCGCAGAGATGCGCTTGTGCTCGCCGATCTGGCTGAGCGCGGGCTGATCGGTGCGGACGGCAACGCGGAGGCCGTACTTTCTCTGCGTTTCCGTCTTCCCCATCCGTATCAGAAGGTGGCTGTCGTCGTCTTGTGCGGCGACTGGGTCGCCGCCCTCCGGATGGCTCGCGTAGGTCAGTCCCCTTGGTCGAGTCAAGAGCTCTTCCGCGAGAACCACGAGGTCCCCGTCGGTGTGCTCGGGATCCGGACCAACGACGATTTTGTAGGAGATCGACTGCTGACCGTCTCGAATCCTCGCCTTCAGCTCGAAACGCGACTCGCCGAACCGGACGATCTCCTGCGACCCGCCCCGCAACCGGTCCCACTCGACCTGGCCGCCGGCGCCGTACTTGCCGCCGACGATGTCGGCGAGGGAATAGCCCCGTCCGATTCCGTGCAGGAACCGCAGGGCATCGCGGATGTTGCTCTTGCCGCTCGCGTTCGCGCCGACGATGACCGAGAAGGGTCCGAGCGGCAGCGTCTCGTCCGAGAAGCACTTGAACGCTTGCAGTTTCAGCTCTTCCAGCACGGCAGCCCCAGCCCAGGCGCACACCCTAGGACATCGACCGCCCATGCGAGCGCCCGGACAAACCCACGGTACGCTTGACCCAACTCAACGCCTCGACGATCAGCGCGATGTTAACCGCTTCCTGCTGCTCCTTGTCGCCGCGGGGCCTGGAGCGCAGAGCGATCAGTAGCCGTCACGCATCGTCCTGTTGGTGCGAAAATGCGCCGCCGTCCCATGCACGAGGCAGCCAGATGGATGGATTCGAGTTTCGGCCGGTCGCCGAGGACGAGCTCAAGGAGTTTCGTCGGGTCGGCCGCTACGTCTTCGCCTCCACGCCGCCCGCGGAGCCGGAAGAGAGGCCGCCCGGCGACAACGAACCGGCGGCGGAAGAGGACGACGACGATCTGCGACCGGAGTGGACGCTGGCGGCGTTCCACGAGGGCAGGATCGTCGCCAGTTCCGGTGGGTATCCGTTTCGGATGCAGATGAACGGGCGTCCCGTGGCTGCCGATGGGGTCACGGCCGTCGGCACCTATCCGGGGTTCCGCCGGCGCGGGCTGGTGCGCCGCCTCATCACCGATCTGCTGCGCCGGGCGCACGACAACGGCCAGCCGGCGTCCATCCTGTGGGCGTCCATGGGCGCCATCTATCAGCGCTTCGGCTACGGTCGCGGCAGTACCCAGGCGCGCTATCGCTTCGATCCGCGCACCTTCGCCTTCCAGTTCGGGGACAGGCCAGAGGGCTACACGCGTCTGCTCGATGCCGAGGCCGCGCGGCCCCTTGCAGAGAGGGTCTACGACCGCTTCATCGGCGAGCGCAATCTGCTGCTGCACCGGGACGAGGCGATGTGGAAGGGAATCCTGCCGCAGAAGCGCTCGCCGTGGTGCGCGGTGCATTTCAATGCGCGCGAGGAGCCCGTCGGCTATGCCGTGTACCGCACGGCGGGCAGCGAGGGCGAACTCGAGCCGAACCAGGACATCACCATCGAAGACTTCGCCTGGCTCGACATGACCGGCTGCCGCGGGCTGTGGGAGTTCATTGTTGGCCACGATCTGGCGCGTCGCGTGGTGTGGTGGGGTGCGCCGGAAGACGATCCCGCCTCGGAACTCCTGCTGGAGCCGCGCATACTGGACCGCACCACCTACGACGGCATCTGGCTGCGCGTGGTGGATGCGCGCGCCATGCTGGAACAGCGCGGCTACGACCACGCCGGGAGCGTCGCCATCGAGGTGTTGGGCGATCCCGAGTGTCCTTGGAACGAGGGCGTCTGGCGCCTGGAGACGGACGGCGCCGCAAGCGAGGCCGCGAAAACGTCTGAGCCGAGCGACATCCGCATCGAGCCGCACGGGCTCGCATCCCTGCTCTCGGGCCACAGCAGCCTCTCGCACCTGGTGCGCTGCGGGCGGGCGGAAGTCGCGGACAGCCGGCGCTTGCCGGAACTCGATGCCCTTTTCGCCACCCGCCATCGCCCGGCGTGCATGGACGAGTTCTGACGCGGCATTCGCACGGCGCAAACGCTCGCATCGCCTGCGCGTATGGCTTAGGCTTCGCGGCAACGGGCAGCAAAGTCGAATGGAGGAAGCATGTTCAGGCGACTCGCATTGGCAAGCAGGGGGCCCCGCGGCGTGGTGGTCGTCCTTATCGGCGCCCTGGCCGGTTTGGCCGGGATTCCGGCGATGGCGGCGGTCAGTTCGCCCAATGCCGCGCCGCACATCGTGCCGATGTTCCCGACCGCCGCGGACACGTTCCTGCAAGGCTTCGTGCGCATCATCAACCACTCCGACGAGGCTGGCGAGGTGACCATCCAGGCCATCGATGACGGCGGCATCAGGGCCCCACTGCCGCTGACGCTGGAGCTGGCGGCGAATCAGACGCAGCAGTTCAACTCTGCCGACTTGGAGAACGGCAACAGCAGCAAGGGCCTATCGCCCGGCGCCGGCACTACGGGGGAGGCCTTTTGGCGGCTGCACCTCACGAGCGACCTCGACATCGAAGTGCTTTCCTACCTGCGCGCCCGGGACGGTTTCCTAACCACGATGCAGGATGCCGTCCCGACCACCGGACGGCGGCATCGCGTGGCGATCTTCAACCCTGCCAGCAACGACAAGCAGGTGAGCTGGCTGCGCATGGCGAACGACTCCGATGCCGACGCGGAGGTGCTGATCTACGGCCGCGATCACGACTACGAGCCGGGCGAATCGGCCGAACCGCCCGTCGAGATCCACGTTCCCGCCGGCGAAGTCGCGATGCTGCCCGCGCAGGATCTTGAGAACGGCACGGATGAACCTGCGTACTTCACCGGCAAACTCGGCGACGGCAAGGGCAAGTGGCGACTGACCGTGCTGGCGTCGCAGGACATCTCGGTGCTGAGCGTACTGCGCAGTCCTTCGGGACACCTGTCGAACCTGTCCGGGGCGGAGGATCGGGACATCGTCAAACTGGCGCGGGGAGAATTCGACGACTGGATCTCGGGCCCGATCGTGCAGGCCAAGTGCGTCGCCTGCCACGTTCAGGGCGGAACGGCTGATGATCTGGATGCCCACTTGATCTTCCGCCGCGGCGCCGATGAGGCCAGCCACAACTTCGACCAGTTCGTCCACTTCCTTGACGATGAGGACCACGTCCCGTCGGACGGTGCGCCGCTGAAGGACTACGTCCTCGACAAGGTGCGCGGCAGGCGCGGTCATGGCGGGAACGTGCAGCTTGCGGACCGCTCCGAGCTGTTTCTGGACATGCAGCGGTTCTTGAGGGTTCTCGATGCGGAAGTGGCGGACGGCGCCTACGTCCTTCAGCCGGACTGAACGCCGCTACTGTTCCCCTCCTCGAGCGCTTGCCGGTAATACGCGTTGGCGCCGCTGACATCGCCGGTCGACTCGCTCAAGGCGGCGAGTGCGAGCAGCGTGTCTGCGTGCGACTCAATGCGCAGGCTCGCCTCCAAATGACCCCGCGCCGCCGCCGCATCGCCCGTCTGCGCCGCCAGCCTGCCGAGGGTCAGCAGCAGCGCGGCGTCGTTCGGATGCTCGTTCAGCCAACCTGAGGCCGCGCCCAGCCGGCCCTCGGCATCGCCGGGCAGCGCGCCGTAGCGGCGCACCCAGGCGGGGCGCCAGTTGCGTTTGAGGCCCTGGCGAAGAATCGCCTCCGCATCCCCAGCCGCGCCGTTGCCGGCAAGCGCATCGACGTAGCGCAAAAGCAATTCTTCGTCGTCCCGGAGGGCCTTCGGCATCACCTTCCAGACGTTCCCCGCCTGCGCCGCTGTGGTCGATTCGGCCAGCTTGGCGCTCCAGACCTTGGCCTGCACCGCCGCCATGTCGGGGGCGAACTCCGCATCGAAGGCGGGCGCGAGATCCAGGGCCGCCTGCCAATCCTCAAGCGCCCGGTGCGCCTCGAACAGTCGCTGCAGCACCACCGGATGGCGCGGCGCTTGGCGGCGCAGAACCTCTAGAGTCGCGATGCTGGCCTGCCACTCTCCCCGCGCCTGCTGCAGTTCGCTCTTCACCAAGTCGATCACGAAGGCGGCCTCCGGCAGGGCCTCCCGGGCCTCGCCCAGAATCCGGTCCCGGTCCTCGTGGCGACCGGCCTGGTTGGCGGCGCGGGCCGCGTTCAGGTAGCTGTCGAGCGGCGTGTCCACCTTCGCCGCCGCGCTCAACAGGGCATCCTCCGCCTCCTGCCAGCGGCCCTCGGCCAGCAGCATGGTGCCTTGCAGGGCTTGCGCACGGGCGCTTCCCGCGCGGCGGCTGCGCAGCCAGCCGGCGGCGCGCCGGAAGCGGCGCACTAGGTAGAACAGTGCCCAAACGGAGAAGCCGAGCGCCGCGAGCACGCCGACCGCGAACCAGAGGCTCGTCTCCAGCGTCATGCCGTCGTAGGAGAGCAGCACGTAGCCGGGGTCCCGCAGCATCAAGGCCGCCAGCAGCGCCCCCGCGGCCAAGGCGATGGCGAGGCCGATCAGGAGGGCGGTCACTCCGGTACCGGTGCGGCGCGCAGCAGGGCGAGAGAGCGGGAGATATCCGGCGGCGCGGCGTCGAGATTCACCTCCAGCAGGGCGTCGAGTTCGGCCGCCACCGTGGCGGCGCCTTCGCCGTTCAGGTTCACGAACTTGCGCAGCTGCTCACCGGCGGCCGTCAGGCTGGCCGCGTAGATCGCCTGGTCCCGGCGCAGCACGGCGAGCTGGGCGCGTTCCAGAGCCAGGTGCAGGTGCTGCTCCAAATACTCCGCCTGCTGAGGCGGCAGCAGCGGGCGAATGGCCTCGCCGTGGTTGCGCAAGCGCACCATGCCTTGCAGGCGGGCGAGCAGGTGGTCGACCATGCTGGCGTCGGCGGCGGGTTCGTCTTTGTCGGGGAGCGGGGCGGCGTACTCCGGCAGGCGCAGCGGCAGACTGGCGAGCAGCCCTTTCACGGCCTCGATCTGCAGGAATACGCCCTGGGTGTCCACGCCCTTGAAGGCAAGCAGAACGGCGCGCTCTTCGGCGATGGCAGCGCGCGCGTCGTGCAGGGCGAAGTCGTCGATCTCCGCAAGGGTCTGGTCAGCGGCCAGGAGCAGCTCCGCCGCGCCCGCGGCATCGCGTTCCATCAGCAGGCGGTGGTTGGCGATGCGCAGCAGATACGCCGCTTCCGCAAGACGCCATTGGCGCGGCCCTGCGCCCCGGTCCGGGGGCTCCATTGGCAGTGCGGCCGCAATGCTGGATGTGGCGAGCGGCTGCGCCCGCGGCACGGCGGCCAGCGCCTCCCGCACCGTGTCGAGTTCCGCGCTCAGTCGCTCACGCTCTGCGCTCGCCTGCTGTTCGCGCTCGCGCACGGCGGCAAGCGCGGCCAGCAACTCGGCGTCCTGGCGTGCGGTCTGGTCGGCTTCCAGCGCCTCGACTTCGCCGTCGATCCAGACGAGCTGCCAATACAGGTAGCCGGCGAGCGCCGCCGCGGCCAGAGCGATCAGCAGGGCAAGCCACGCGATGCCGCGGCCGGCGCGGCGCGGCGGCGGTGCTTCGGTCTCGATGGATTCGGCTTCAGCCATTGCGCTTCCCTTCCTCAAGCTCTCGCAGCGCGGCGAGTACCGCCTCGGCATTGGCGCCGTCGGTGCGCCGCACGGCGGCGAAGCCCAAGTCGCGCGCCAAGGCGGCGACGCGCTCCGAAGGCACGAGCAACGGTACGACGGCAGGGCGCTCTTGTGCAAACCAAAGCGCCGCTGCGAGGCGCAGTCCGTCGCCGCTTGAGGCGACGATTGTGTCGATGCGCTGGCCAGCCAAGTCGATGCACGACACCGGGACGCGCCGATAGACGTCCCAGTTCGCGACCTCCCCGCCATGCGCGCGAAGGCGCCGTTGCAGCGTATCGCGCCCGCCTTCGCCCTTGACGATCAGCGCGCTGGCCGGCGCCTCGGCGCAAAGGGAGTTCGCGGCGCTAGCGGCATCGGGGAAGGCCGGCCACGCCGTGTCCGCGCCGCGGTCGCGCAAGGCGCGGCGGGTCGCCGCCCCGATCGCGGCGAACGACGCCGCAAGCCCGTCCCGCCAGCCGTGCCGCACGGCGTGCTCGGAGACGAAGACCGCGACGGCGAAGGGCCCGCGCGGCGGCCGTCGCGCCACAGGCTCGATGCCGAGCACCGGGCAGCGCAGCGCCTCGAAGCCATGCTCGGCGAGGGCGGTCGCCAGGCGCGTGGCGCCGGGCTCCGTGCGCGTGATCCATACGCGCATCAGGACGCCAGCAGTTCGCGCACGCCGAGCGCCTCTAGGCGCACCGCGGCGCGTTCCGCCAGGGCCAGCGGTTCGCTGCCGCGCGCTTCCACGCGCAGCAGGCGTTCGCCGTTCGGCTGCGCGGCGACGGCGATGAGATGCAACTCGTCGCCCTCGCGCACCGAGCAGATGGCGCCGAGCGGCATGGCGCAATCCGCCCCCAGACGCCGAGCTAGTTCGCGTTCCGCGCCGACGCAGCATTCCACGTCGCGTAAGGTGCCCGGCTCGATCAGCGCCGCCACATCGTCGCGACCGGCAATGAACTGCACCGCGAGCGCCCCTTGGCCGGGGGCCGGTGGCAGCACCGCGGCGTCCACCCGCTGATCGATCCGTTCGCCGAGGCCGAGACGATCCAGCCCGGCACAGGCCAGCAGCAGCGCGTCGCAGTCGCCCTCCTGCAAGCGGCGCAGCCGGGTGTCGACGTTGCCGCGCAAGGGCACGACGTCGAGGTCCCCCCGCATGGCGCACAGCAGCGCCCTGCGGCGCAGGCTCGAGGTACCGACGACCGTTCCGGCCGGCATCTCGGCCAGGGATGCGTCGCCGTCGCGCGTCACCAGCGCATCGCGCGCATCAGCGCGGGCGCCGAACGTGCGCACCACGAACGGCTCGGCAACGACGGCGCCGACATCCTTCATGCTGTGGACCGCCATGTCCGCCCGATCTTCGAGCAGCGCGGTTTCCAGCGCCTTTACGAAGGAACTCTTGCCGCCAGCGTCGGCGAGCGACGGCGACTGGTTCCGGTCCCCTTCGGTGGTGATGCCGACGTAATCGACCCCGACCCCCGGCGCGAGCTGCGCCAGCCGTTCGCCAACCGCCCGCGCCTGCGTCAATGCCAAGCGACTGCGCCGCGTCGCGATCCGAATGCGTTCCAACCCAGCCTCGGCAACCCCTGCGGAGGACGATAGTTTGCCCCAACACACCGCCGGCGGCTGCGCGGGTCAAGCGAGGCAGTGTCCGCAGAACGCCGCGTCGGAATAATGGCTGGCGAAACGTCGGCGGGCTTCCGTCATCGCTTCCTCGGGCGTGTCCAACTCGCCGAGGTCGTGCCAACGGTCGTGCTCCCCGATGTCGCCCTCACTCACCCGCGCGGACGCGACATGTCCGCACCCCTCGCAATGTATGCGCGCGCGAGACCTATGCCAGTTCTCGTATGCACAGTACCTCATGGGCTCTCCTACTCGGATGCGGAACCTGGCAGGGAACGAAGTGGCCAATGCCATGCAGAGCTCGGCCGTTGTCGGTCAACGTGGCACAACTTGAACGCCGCTGTGGCGCCGACCTTCATCAGATGGAATACGCCGTGCGGCGCCTGCTCTCTCGCGTGAAGAAGGGCGTCCTCAGCGTGTTCCCCCAAATACGCCTTCTGGTCCGTGACGTCTATCGCGACGAACTCGCCGTTGTGGTCTGCCTCGTATCCCTCCCGATACTTCTCGTCATAGATCGCTTCGGCCGCCTCGGCGATTTTGGTCGGATCTGTCAGTCCTTGCGCCATGTCCACCCTTCGTCCGAAGCGCAACCCTACGCTACCATGTCGCACAGGACATGGGGCGAGCGATGGCCTTAGCGGATTCCCGGCAGCGGAACAGCGCGGATTGCACATTGGACCAAGAGCAGCAGACGGATCGGCGCCCGTGGGCGGGGCGCTTCTCGGAGTCTACGGACGCCTTCGTGGCGCGCTTCTCGGCGTCCGTGGACTTCGACCGGCGCCTCGCGGCGGTGGACATCCGCGGTTCGCTCGCCCATGCCGCCATGCTGCGCAGCGTGGGCGTGCTCAGCGATGGCGAGCACGAAGCTATCGCGGAGGGCCTGCGCCGCATCGGGACCGAGATCGAGAGCGGCGAGTTTGTCTGGGACCAGGCCCTCGAAGACGTCCACATGAACATCGAGGCTCGCCTCACGGCGCTGATCGGCGATGCCGGCAAGAAGCTGCACACCGGCCGCTCGCGCAACGATCAGGTGGCGACCGACGTGCGTCTGTGGCTGCGCGAGCGGCTCGACGCGGTGGATGCGCGGCTCGGCGAGCTTCTGACGGGGATTCTGGCGCTGGCCGAAGACCACACGGAAACCGTGCTGCCCGGCTTCACCCATCTGCAGGCCGCGCAGCCCATCACCTTCGCCCACCATTTGATGGCGTGGTTCGAGATGGCCTTGCGGGATCGCGAACGGTTCCGCGACTGCCGTCGGCGCACCAACGTCTCGCCGCTCGGCAGCGCGGCGCTGGCCGGGACGACGTTCCCCATCGATCGGGCCATGACGGCGCGCGCGCTCGGCTTCGATGCACCGGCCGCCAACGCCCTCGACGCCGTGAGCGACCGCGACTTCGCCATCGAGTTCTGCGCTGCGGCGAGCATCGCCGCGGTGCATCTGTCGCGCTGGTGCGAGGAGCTGGTGCTGTGGAACTCGCCGCAGTTCGGCTTCGTGGAGCTGCCCGACGCGTTCTGCACCGGCTCCAGCATCATGCCGCAGAAGAAGAACCCGGACGTGCCGGAACTGGTGAGGGGCAAGACCGGGCGCGTGGTCGGCAACCTGAACGCCCTCTTGGTACTGATGAAGGGCCAGCCGCTGGCCTACAACCGCGACAATCAGGAGGACAAGGTACCGCTGTTCGACACCGCCGACACGCTGCTCGACTGCCTGCAAGCGATGCAGGGCATCATCGCCGCGCTCGAGCCGCAGCCCGCCGCCATGCGCGCCGCCGCCGAGCGGGGCTTCGCCACGGCGACGGACCTCGCGGACTATCTGGTGCGCCGCGGCGTACCGTTCCGCGACGCGCACGAGATCGTCGGCAAGGCGGTGGCACTTGCGATTAGCCGCGATGCCGCGCTCGACGCCTTGCCGCTCGACGATCTGCGCCGCCTGGCGCCGGTCATCGAGGCGGACGTGTACGAGGCGCTCGCGCTCGACGGCTCCGTGCGCGCCCGCAGCCACTTGGGCGGCACGGCGCCGGAGGCCGTGCGCGCGGCCATCGCAAGCGCCAGGGAGCGGCTCGGCCGATGAGCGCCCGGCTGCGCTGGCTGGCGCCGCTCGCGCTCTGCATGCTGGTCGTCATGTGCGGGCAGAAGGGCCCGCTGCGCCTGCCGGACGAGGAGCCGGAAGCGGGCGCGCTGCACGCCGATGCCATTCAACCGTAGCGACGGCGCGCTGCACTGCGACGGGGTGCCGCTCGCGCGCATCGCCGCGGCGGTGGGGACGCCGACATACGTGTATTCGTGGCTCGGCATCCGCGAGCGCTACGACGCCGTGGCGGCGGCGTTTCGCGCCGTGCCGCATCGCATCTGCTATGCGGTGAAGGCGAACAGCAATCTCGCCGTCCTGGCGCGGCTCGCCAAGATCGGCGCCGGTTTCGACATCGTCTCCGGCGGCGAGCTGGAGCGCGTGCTGCGCGCCGGCGGCGATGCCGAGCGCGTGGTGTTCTCCGGCGTCGGCAAGTCGGTGGCGGACATCGACTTCGGCATCAAGTGCGGCATCGGCAGCTTCAACGTCGAAAGCGCTTCGGAATTGGCGCGGATCGAGGCTCGGGCGGGCATTCTCGGTCGCCGCGCGCCGGTGTCGGTGCGCGTCAACCCGGACGTCGATGCCAAGACCCATCCCTATATCGCGACCGGCCTCAAGGAGAGCAAGTTCGGCGTGCCGCCGGACGTCGCCCGGACGCTGTTCCGCCAAGCCGCGCACTCGCGGCGCCTCGACGTGGTGGGGGCGGATTGCCACATCGGCTCGCAGATCGGCTCGGTCGGGCCGTTCGAGGAGGCCCTCGCGGCGCTGCTGGACTTGATCGACGCCTTGGCGGAGGACGGCATCGAACTGCGCCACGTCGACATCGGCGGCGGCTTCGGCGTGCGCTATCGCGACGAGACGCCGCTCGATCTCGACGCGCTCGGCATGGCGGTTGCGCGGGCGCTCGGCGAGCGGCCCCTGCAAGTCCTGGTCGAACCGGGGCGGATGCTGGTGGCCGATGCGGGCGCGCTGCTGACCCGGGTGGAGTACCTGAAGCCGGCGCCGACGCCGGGGCAGCGCAGCTTCGCGGTGGTGGACGCGGCGATGAACGACCTGATCCGTCCGGCGCTCTACCAGGCCTGGCACGCCGTGGAACCAGTGGCGGACGGTGGCGGCGAGCCGGGAATGTGGGACATCGTGGGCCCGGTGTGCGAGACGGGCGACTTCCTCGCCAAGGATCGCCGCCTCGCCCTGGCCGAGGGCGACTTGCTCGCGGTGCGGGGCGCCGGCGCCTACGGCTTCGTGCAAAGCTCGAACTACAACAGTCGGCCGCGCGCCGCCGAGGTGCTGGTGGACGGCGACGACTTCGCCGTCGTGCGGCCGCGGGAGACGGTGAGCGAGATGCTGCGTTCGGAGATGCAGGCGCTGGCGGCCGCGCCATGAAGCTGCGCTTCGCCAAGATGCACGGTCTCGGCAACGACTTCATGGTGCTGGACCTCGTCACCCAGCCGAAGGCGCCGACGGCCGCGCAGATCCGCGCCTTGGCGGATCGCCGCACCGGCGTCGGCTTCGATCAGCTCTTGGCCGTGCTGCCGCCGGACGATCCCGAGGCGGACTTCCGCTACCGCATCTTCAACGCCGATGGCAGCGAGGCCGAGCAATGCGGCAACGGCGCCCGCTGCTTCGCCCGCTTCGTGGTGTCGGAGCGGCTGACGACGAAACGCGAACTCGAGCTGCAGACGCACAGCGGCAGCATCCGCACGCGGCTGTTGGCGACCGGCGAAGTGGCCGTGCAGCTCGGCGAGCCTTGCACGGCGCCTGCCGCCGTGCCCTTCGTTGCCGACGAGCAGGCGGTGTCCTACCCCGTGCAGGTCGGCGGCCAGATGATCGAGCTGTCGCCCGTGTCCATGGGCAATCCCCACGCCGTCGTGTTCGTGGACAGCGTGGCGCAGGCGGACGTGGCCGGCATCGGCGCGGCGCTGCAAGATCACGAGCGCTTCCCGGAGCGCGTCAACGTCGGCTTCCTGCAGGTGGCGGATCGCCGCTTCGGGCGCCTGCGCGTGTACGAAAGAGGCGTCGGCGAGACGCGCGCCTGCGGCAGCGGGGCCTGCGCGGCGATGGTGGCCGGGCGTCTGCACGGGCTCTTCGACGAACGCGCGACGCTCGAACTGCCGGGCGGCAAGCTTAACGTGGCATGGCGGGGTCCGGGCGCGAGCGTTACACTCACCGGGTCTGCCAGCTTGGTCTTCAAGGGACGAATCGACCTATGACTGCCGACTCTCCCGCGCGGGGTGCATCCGCGCGCTCCCCGGCCGAGGGTTCGCTCAAACCGGTCATGGATGATGCTGCGGTGGCCAAGTTCCTGCTCGCAAGGAAGGGCTTCTTCGCCGACCACCCGGAGCTGCTCGCCGAGATCGACCTGCGGCAGCCGTCTGGCGGCGCGGTCTCGCTCATGGAGCGGCAGGTGGACATGCTGCGCGAGCGCAACGCGGACTTGCGCACGCAACTGAACGAACTGCTCGACAACGCCGCGGCCAACGACGGCATCTTCGCGCGGACCCGGGCGCTCACCCTCGGCCTGATGGACGCCGCGAGCGCCGCGGATGTGGACGCCGCGCTCGGCAAGCACCTGATCGCCGAGTTCCACGCCGACTACGCGATCTGCTTCGTGCGCGGCTGGCGCTCGCCGCGCCACTTCGCCCACCTCAAGGGCGTGGCTGAGGACGAGACGCCGCCCTTCGCGAGGCTGTTCGACCAGGAGGACCCGAGCTGCGCCACCTATCGGCCCGAGGAGTTCGCGGAGCTGTTCGAGGATGTGTCGCTTGTCGGCCCCGGTTCCATCGCCATGGTGCCGATGCGCGGCGGCGCGTTCCACGCGGAGGCGAATCTGGTGATCGGCGCCGCGGACCCCAAGCGCTTCAGCCCGCACATGGGCAAGGTCTTCCTCTTCTACATGGGCGACGTGCTGTCGCGCACCCTCGCCCGGCTGCGCATCGGATGACCGCGCTCGCGGCCGATGCGGACCGCTATCTGTCGCATCTGATCGTCGAACGCCGGTCGTCGCCGAACACCATCGCCGCCTACCGCCGCGACCTCGCGCGCTTCGTTGCCGAGGTCGGCGGCGTGGCGAGCGGCGATGTCCGCGGCCACCACATTCGCGCCTTCGCAGCGCGCCTGCACGCTGGCGGTCTGGCGCCGCGCTCCATCGCCCGGCACCTGTCCAGCGTGCGCGGCCTGTTCGCGTGGCTGGTGCGGCGCGGCGAACTCGGCGCCAACCCGGCCAGCGGCGTGCGGGCGCCGAAGCAGCGCAAGCGGCTGCCGCGAACGCTGGACGTGGATCAGACCGCACAGCTCCTCGCCGCGCCGGCGGATACGGATCTCGCCATTCGGGATCGCGCCATCGCCGAACTGTTCTACAGCAGCGGTCTGCGGCTCGCGGAACTGGTGGCGATCGACATGCGCGATCTGGACCTCGCCGGCGGTTTCGTCAAGGTCACCGGCAAGGGCAGCAAGACGCGCATCGTGCCCGTCGGCAGCGCCGCCCGCGAGGCGATCGAGGCGTGGCTGGCCCGGCGCGGCCCGGTGCAGGCGGGCGACCCGCTGTTCACCAGCCGGCGCCGGCAGCGCATCGCGGCGCGCACGGTCGAGGCGCGCCTCAAGAAGCTGGCGGTCGAGACGATGGGCACCGACGCCGTGCATCCGCACATGCTGCGCCACAGCTTCGCCAGCCACATTCTGGAGTCGAGCGGGGACCTGCGCGCCGTGCAGGAGCTGCTCGGCCACGCGGACATCTCGACGACGCAGATCTACACCCATCTCGACTACCAGCACCTTGCGAAGGTGTACGACGCCGCGCACCCCCGCGCCAAGGCGGATGCCGATCGCGGTGCCCCCGAAAGCCCCGTGGACAGCGCCCCGGCATGATCCGCTTGGTGACCTTCGACCTCGACAACACGCTGTGGAGCACCGATCGGGTGATCGGCCGCGCCGAAGCCGCCATGCGCGAGTGGCTGCGGCCGCGCGTGCCGGAGTACGACGCCGTGGCGGGCGAGCAGCTCGGCGCGATCCGCGACGGCGTGATCGCTGCCAGCCCCGGCATCGTCCACGACATCTCGGCGCTGCGCGAAGCCGTGCTGCGGGCGAGCATCGAACACTGCGGCTACGGCGCGGAGGCCGCCGCCGAACTCGCCGCCGGCGCGTTCGCGGAGTTTCTCGATTGGCGGCATCGGATCGACTTCTTCCCCGGCGCCCTCGCCGTGCTGGAGCAACTGGCCTCGGCGTACACCTTGGCGGCGCTCACCAACGGCAATGCGAACTTCGAGCGGCTGGGGCTCGATCGCTTCTTCTCCTTCGGCTACTGCGCCGCCGACGTGGGCGCGAGCAAGCCGCACACGGCGATGTTCGAGCGCGCCATGGCGCATGCGGACGTGCCGGGGGCGGAGGCGGTGCATGTGGGCGATCATGCCGTGGACGACGTGCAGGGCGCGAGCGCCGCCGGCATGGCGACCATCTGGGTGAACCTGGCTGGGGCCGTGGCCGACGCCGGCGCCACGGCGACCGTGACGCGGCTCGAAGAGCTGCCGGCAGCAATCGCCGGCCTAGGTTGAGGGCTGCGGCCGTGGCGGACTCTTCGAGCAGCTACCCCACCAACGTCAACATGATCGATCCGATCCTGTGCGTGACGGACCTCGATCGGGCGGTGGCCTACTACACGGACGTGCTCGGCTTCGACCCGCCGGTGTGGCAGCTCGACGATTTCACCGCGGTGAGCCTGCGCGGCAACGGCATCTATCTCGCCAAGAACGGCCAAGGCCGGCCCGGCGCCTGGGTATGGGTGGGCGTCGGCGACGTGCGGACCCTGCACGCCCTCTACGTCAGCCGCGGCGCGATCATCCGCAAGCCGCCGACCAACTACCCGTGGGCGCTGGAAATGCAGGTGGAGGACCCGGACGGCAACGTGCTTCGCTTCGGCTCCGACACAGAGGACGATGAGGAGGGAGAGTGGCCGCCGAACGCCCCATGACGGACGGCATGTCCGAGGGCATGTCTGAAGAGCAGCGCTACCTGTTCGACACCTTCGGCTATCTGCTCCTGCCGGGCGTGCTGAGCGAGGCGCAGGTGGGAGAGCTGCGCGAGACGCTGCGGGCGCCGACCGAGCAGTTCGAGCCGGTGGCGCAGGACCAGGGCCCGCTGCATTGGTCGCGGGTCTGGCGCGATCTGTTGGACCTGCCGGCGCTGTCGCCGATCCTCGAAGACATGATCGGCAACCATGCGGCGCGGGAGGCTGCGAAACGCGGCGGGCGCGCGCCGATGCCGACCTTTCGCCTCGATCACATCAACGTCCACACCCACGTCAAGCCCGGCTTTCCGGGCTCGATCCTGCACGGCGGCTGGAAGGGCACCGGCGGCTCGCAGTTCTCCGCCTACCACGACGGCCGCTTCTACAACGGTTTGGTGGCGGTGTCCTTCGAGCTCTACGACACGCACCCTAACGGCGGCGGCTTCGGCTGCATCCCGGGCTCGCACAAGTCCAACGTCCAGCTGCCCGGCGCATGGCGCGACCTGCGCGAAGCGGTCCACCCCTGCGTCGCCCGCATCCCCGCCGCGCCGGGCGACGCCGTGGTGTTCACCGAAGCGATCACCCACGGCACCCTGCCGTGGACCGCGGACGCGCGCCGCGAGACCGTGTTCTACAAGTTCTCGCCGAACGGCTCCACCTGGTCCGCGGACTTCTTCGATCCCGACGACTTCCGCCGCTACCCGGACATGGACGACCGCAAGCTGGCGATCCTGGAACCGCCGAACGCGCGCTACCAAGGCCGCCCGACGGCACCGCGGCGGCTGGCGGAGTAGGGAATCGGGCGAAGCGGCGTCCCTCGATCAGAAGCGCGGCGTCACCGGCCGCGGATTGCCGCACGAATCGCCCTCGTAGAGGCCGATGTCGTCGATTCGCACGTTCGCGTCGCTCTGCGCGAAGTCGAACGCCACGCGCCCGAAGAGGTCCGTCTCGGCAATCGTGAACGTGTGCTGGAAGCGCTGGTAGGAGCGCGTCAGATCGGAGCGGAACTGGCCGCCGCTGACGTTCGCCCAGGTGTCCAGATTGGCGTCGAGGTACGCCGTCATCTCGCGCGGCGCGTCGGCCCGCGCCCGGTAGCAGAGCGTGTACTCCTGGCCGCCGACCAGGAGCACGGCATGGCTGATCTGCACATGCCACGGCTGTTCCCGGGCCTCGTCGACATTGATGTTGAGCACGCCGTTGCTGGCGCTGACGGAGCCCGCGAGGGTCACCTCGTTCCAGTTGCCGAACGTCGCCCTGTCGCCTAGGAACTCGTCGAACTGGTTGTTCGTGAACGTGCCGCCGCTGGTGATGAGGTTGCCGCTGCGCGGACGCAGCGGGTTGTTCTCGGAGAAGAACATCATGTCGTTGCTGAACAGGCCGTCTGCGTTCTGCAGCTGCAGGAAGTGCAGGCCGCCTACTGCGGGGGCCTCCTCGAGGCGCACGACGACGATCTCGTCATCGCAATTCGGCAGCTTGCCGGCGGCGCAGCGCACGGTGCCCTCGACACGGCGACCATCAACGAAGATGGAAGGTTCCTCTTGGACATGCCGGGCGTTGATGCGCAGCCGGGTGGCGGTCAGGAAAGGTACGTGGATGTTGCGCGTCTGCTGGCCGATCGGCTGGATGTCGTCGTCGATGCGTTCGATGGGCCACAGTCCCGGTTGCGGATGGTCCGCATCGACGTTCTTGCCGGCGCGCCCGGTGAAGGTCACCACCATGCGCCCCGTCTGCACCTCCTTGATCATGCGGCCGCGGCCCCACACGCCGCGCCCGTCGCGGCCGCGGTAGACGCCCTCGACGTACTTCAGCGCCACCGGGATCGTCTTGCCGGTGCTGGTCTCGCGCACGCCATCGACGTGCAAGTGGATCGCGCCTTCGCTCGCCGAGCGCTCCAAGGCGCGGATGATCTTGAGGTCCATGGCCGAGCCCGCCTCTGCGCCATGCAGGGTCACTTGGCGCCCGAAGCTGCCCGACATCCCGGTGCTGCCTTCGAGCACCATCTGCCAGATGTCCGGCGATGCCCCCGCCATCAGCCAGATGTCCCGCTCCGGGAAGCTGCGGTCCATGTTGACGATTTCCATCAGGTCGATGATGTTCAGGCGCGCCTGCGGGGTGACCATCCAGCGGTCGTAGGCGCCGCGCCAGGTCGGCGCCTCCATGCCCGTGCCGGGGGTGTTCGTGCTCACCCAGAACGGCATCTTGTGGCACGCGCCGCAGGTCTGGGCGCCGGTGGTGCGGCCGCTGGAATCGTTGATGAAGCTGAACTCGAAATAGCCGTTGCGGGCCGACTGCGAGAGCACGTTGTCGAAGCGCCGCTCCTGGGCCGGCGGGTAGGGAATGTTCAGGATGAACGTGGCGAGGGCGTCGCGGTCCTCCGCATCGAGCAGGCCGAGCTTGCCTTCGTCGTTGGTGGGGCAGCTCGTCAGGTCGCACATCGTGGTCGCCATGCTGCCGTCGACCAGGTGGCGGGTGCAGCTCTCCGGCGCCTCCACGGAGCAGTTCGGCGCCTGATCCTGGTCGATGAACGCGGTGTTGATGCCGCCGTAGGGATCGCCCGGGATGCCGTCCCAATGGTAGGGCTGGGTGTCGCGCAGGCCGCGCACGGGCATCGTCAGGCGCGGCGGCACCTGCGGCATGCACTCGTCGCGCGGGTCGCCGCTGCACGCCGGCGTATCCAGCACCCAGATGAGCTGGTCCGTATGTCCGTCCGGGTGGCAGCTCTCGCAGGAGAAGGTGCCGGTGGAGGAAGCGTCCGCATCGTTGAAGGCGATCCGACCGCGCTTGACTTCCGGGTGCGTGGGATCGTCCAGCGTCACCGTCTCCATGACCCGCGGCTGCGCCGGATCGGCGACGTTGAGCAGCGAGACGGTGTTGCCCACCGCGTTCAGCACGTAGGCCCGGTACGGCGCGCCGTTGCGGTCCGAGATCAGCGCGATGCCGCGCGGGGCGGCGCCGACGCGGACGCTGCCGAGCACGCGACCGGTGTCGGCATCCATCGTGAACACCTTGTCGGAGCCCGCCGCGGTGACCACCAGCGTCGAGTCGTCGCGGCTCACCTCGATGGCGAACGGGGTCGCCAAGGCCTCGCCCGGCGCCGGATGCTCGGGGGGCAGCGGCTCCAGATCGAAGCGTTGCGGCTGGCGGCAGCCGGACGGGCAGTCGATGCGCGTCACCTGGTTGAGGAAGGCGCGGTTCTCCATCTCCAAGAGGCCGTGCCCCAGCGTCCCGGCGCGGCCGTTGTCGACATTGCGAGCGTCGGTCTGGGCGACGAAGACTCGGCCCTGGCTGTCCACCGTCAGGCCGTAGAGCAGCGTGCCCACGTCCGTCACCGTGCGCAGCAGGCGGTCCGAGACGGTGCTGAAGATGAAGAGGTCCCGGTCGGGCAGCTTGTCGTTCTTGACGATGTCCGCGTCGTAGTTCCGGGACAGCACGTTGTTGTTCGTGAAGACGTGCTCCACGGCATCGAACGTGCAGGTCTCGCCGTCGATATCCTCCTCGCGGCAGCCGGAGAGCTGGCTCTGGTTGTTGGACTCGAAGGCAATCACGTAGAGCCGGTCGCCCTGCACGAAGAGCGCCCGCGGGTCCTGCGCCGGGATGGGCAGGTGGCCGGTGACGGCGCGCTCCTTCACATCGATGATCGCCACACGGTTGTCCGGTCCCAAGGCGACGTAGGCCTTGGAGTTGCTCGCGAAGGCGATGCCCACCGGTTCGTCGAAGCGCGTCTGGAAGGTGTCGGGGTCGACGTCCTGGACGGTGGCGATCACCTGATGGAAGGTGCCGCTGCGCTTGTTCGTGTCGATCACGCTCACGGTGTCGGAGACGTGGTTCGAAACCCACACCTCGCGCCGATCCGGGCGGATGGCGAGACCCACCGGGTCGATGCCGACGCTGATGCGGATGACCACCTTGCGATTGCGCGTATCGATCACGTCCACGGTATCCGCCGGCGTGTTGGCGACGTACAGATAGCGCCCGTTGATGACGATGGGCTCCGAATGCGGGCTGACGAAGGTGGGATGCCCCACCTCGTCGCTGAGCGGCACCTGGATGCCGGCCTCCGAAGCCGCCACGCCGAGCGCACCGAACACGCCGCCGAGGCACGCACAGAACACGGCGACGGGTCGCCTTCGGATCGCCCGGAAACGCATCGTTAGAGCCCTCGCCTAGTGCCTCGAGCAGAAGGTTGATCGGGATGCCCGAACCTACCACCGTCGCCGCGGATGCGTCAATACCGAACTCGCCATCTCGCGGGTTCGCAGGCGGGCCGGCTAGGGGAATCCGCGCAGGGTGCGATGCGCTGGCACGGCGCCGGCGATGATCGCCGCGAGGATCGCCAGCAGCGCCGGATAGCCCACCGCAGCCATGTCGAAGCGCAGGCCGATGGACCAGCCGAAGGCGAGCGGATGCACCAGATCGCACAGCACCCAGGCGATGGCCAAGCCGAGCGGCACGGCGGTCAGCGCGGCGAGGGCGCCGAGCGCACTGGCCTGGGCGATGGCCATGCGCTGGATGTCGGCACGGCCGCAGCCGATGGCGGCAAGGAGGCGGAACTCGCGCTCGCGACTGGCTTCGAGCGCGGTCAGGCCGGCGTAGAGGCCGATGACGGCGACGGCGAGCACCAGGGCCGCGAGCAGCTGGCTGACGATGAATGTACGGTCGAAGACGGTCATCGCAAGCTCGCGGATCTGGGTCTGGTTGCGGACGTTGAGGTCGCCGTAGCGCGCTGCGAGGAGGCCCGTCAGCTCGGCCACGGCAGCGGGGTCGGCGCGCACCGCGACGCGCCGCCAGTCCACTGCCTCGGCGGGGAAGCGGCGGGCTTGCGCGAGGGGCAGCAGCAGGCGCGGCGCCGGGGCGCCGAAGTCGCGGAAGATGTGGCCGATCTCCACGTCGAACGCCACCGGAGCCGTGATCGCGACTCGATCCCCGACGCCCAGGCCGAAGCTCCTGGCGCCCACTTCGCTAAGCATGGCGCGTGCGCCGAGTGCGCCCGCGTAGCCGTAGCGGGCGGTCTCGGCGGCATCGAGATCCGCTAGTTCGATGCGCGCGGGACCGCGCGCCAAGCGGGCATCGACGCTGCCGTAGCGGCGCACTTCGCCCACGCCCGGCAGGGAGCGCAGCCAGTCCTCGTCGATGTCCTGCGCCTGCACGTATACGCCGTCCCACAGCCGCTGATCGAGCATCCGCGCGAAATCGTCGCGCAGGCTCTCGACCAGCAGCCCCATGCCGATCGCGGTGGCGGTCGCTACCGAGAACGCGCCCATGGCGAGCCGCAGCTCGCCGATCCGCGCCGCCGCCGCGCGCAGGTTGGCCCGGGCGCGCAGAGTGCGCGCGAAGCGGCCGAGCCGAGCGACCAGCGCCGCCGCGAGGGGAACGCCGTGCGTCATCTGCACGCAGCACAGGGCGAGCAGGCCGGCGAAGGCGAGCAGCAGCGTGCCTTGCGCCAAGGCGAGCGCGGCGACCGCCAGCGCCACGACGCCGGCGGCGTGGCGCAGCCGTCGCCGAGCGGGCTTGGGGGCGGTTGCGGCGAGCACCGGGCCGAGGGCCGCGACGGCGACGCCGCAGGTCAGCGCCTTGCCGACCGCCCAGCCGTCCAATGCCGGCCGCGCCGCGGCGCCGTCCGCGGCGCTGAGCAAGCCCTCGGCGGCGAGTGCGCCGAGCGCGATGCCGAGGCCGGTGCCGCAGGCGCCGATGGCGAGGCCTTCGGCCAGGCCGAGCGCCCGCAGGCGGCGTCTCGACACGCCCATCGCCAGCAGCCGTTCGCGGGCGCGGCGCTGCCGGGCCGCATAGGCGAGGCTGGCTTGGATGGCCAAGAGCGCCGCCATCAGCACGGCCAGCAGGGACAGCGCGCCGAGGTTGAAGGCGATGCCGTCGGCGAAGCGGCTGGCGGGGTTCCAGCGCCGCGCCGCGGTCGCATCGAAGCCGGCGACTTGCGGATCGGCGAAGCGCGGCAGGGCCGCGACGATGCCCGGCAGCGCCGCGTCGAGGCTATTCAGGAAGCGCGACCGAGCGCTCGCCATGCGCAGCCAGACGGCATCGAGTTCGCCATCGCGGCCGAGCAGCCGCCAGGCGGTCGGCAGGTCTGCGAGCAGCGTATCCGCCGCTGCGGCCTCGAACGGCACCGCGTCGATGCCGGCCTCGCGCAGCGCGGCGACGGCGTCCGGCGCGGCGAGGACGACGTCGGCGACCAGGAATCGTGGCGCGCCGGTGCCCGCCGCGGCCGCCGGCGCCGCCCGCGACGCGCCGGCCAGCGGGTCGAAGCCGAGCACGCGGTAGCGCTTGCCGGCGATGCTGGCGCGGCGGTCCACCACCGGCATCAGGGACTCGACGCCCGGCAGCTCGTCCCGTCGCCAGCGGCCGCGCAGATCGAAGTAGTCCTGCTCCCGCAGCCCGGCTTTGGTGAGCACATGGCTGTGCCCGAGCGCCGCGCTGGGCACGGATTCCAGAGTGCGGCCCAGGGCGACGCTGACCAGATGCACCGCGACCACCGCCAGGACGGCCAGCGCGACGCCGACCAGGGACGCCAGAGCGCCCACCGGATGCCGGCGCAGGAAGCGAAGCTGGCTTAACAGCAGCAGCCGAGTCAAGTTGAATCGGGCCGTGGTCAATGGGATGTTGCCGAAGATGTGGCAACCGTTTCTCGTGCAGCCGCCAGCCGTCGCCGACGACATTCAGCGACGGCTGCTAGCTCGCTAGCTGGCGTGGGCACGAGAGATGGGCCACGCTTGTGTTCACCGATGCTTGCCGCGAAGGTAGAGGCCACCCAGCGATCTAGCCGCTCGCTTCCAAGGTCTTGGAATGCAGTGATTGGGATGCTGTCCGCGGGGTCGCCCCAACGCTGGTTTGGGGTGCGTTCGCGTTGGGCGTGCTGGCTCGACCGTACGTCCGATCTCGCACCCCGTAGCTTACGGTCCCGTTGTTGTGATGCATGACGTCTTGCGGCCGGAGCACTCGACTACGGAAGTCATCGTTGAACGTGAGTCGATGGAGGACCCGGACGATCTGTCCATTCTTCAACCAAATCTCCACAGGAACGGTGACCACCTTGCTCGTCCAAATCGTCAGACTGCAGTTCGGGTTGCGCCACGTACGCGCGACTGTCTGTGGTGCGCCTACACCTGAGCCCTCTTGCCCGTACCCGCTCTCGTACCACCCTGCGGCATAGCCGTGTCCCGTCGCCGTCGTCGCCTGACTTGGTACCCAATAGGTCACGGTAGAGACGTACCGCACATCCCTTCCCCCCAAGGAGATCGTCACCTCGTATCGATCCACGCCCTGCTGCTGGAGTACCCGAAAGCGATCAACATCGCCTTCCCGGTAGAAGGCCGTATCCAAGACTTCGATCTCGTACACCCGACTCATCGTTACACCCTACGCCAAATCCGACCTGAAATGTAGTGCTGTGCCTCCTTATCCTCCATCCTCCTTATGCTCCTTGCGACATCCTCCTTATGCTCCGTGCGACATCCTCCTTATGCTCCGTGCGACGCTCCTTGCGACTGGTCAGCAGGGGGTTCGTCTACACCAGCTTCAGTCGGCTCTTCAGTGCCGTCGCCAAGCCCGTCGTCGTCTTCAGCAGGGGTTGTTGCGGCCGGGGGAGTCACCTCGGTCGGCGCTGCGTCGAGGCCAACGGGCCCTTGAGCGCTCGCCTCCCGCCCTAGCTTCTCCCCAAAGTAGAACCCTATCACGGCACCTAGCAATCCCGGAAAGGAGTTCATCACGGGCTGCATTGTGTCCGGAATCCCGTCTCCTAGCGCGACACCGACGAACAGCGCCACCCCGAACAGAACAACCAGCGCCGACGCCAGTATGTGGCGGAAGTCGGCGGAAACCGTCGCAGCGAAGTCTTGCACGAACCAACCCGACCGAGCAGTCCGTTCCCGGAACCGCCCGACTCCTAGAGTCCAAGCCACCCACTGGAAGGCCGCGACCAAGCTCAGGAGAACCACAACCCCTTGGCCGACCAGCCCCCAGCCCACTTCGAACACGACCATTCCCTCGCTCTCCGACGGACCTGCTGTCATTTCGTCGCCAACTTCTGCCGCGCTCGGTGCTCCGCCCGAGCTCGTATGGTCTCCCATCCTTCTTCCAAACGCTACTACAACCCTGGAGAACCCTTGAGCTTTGAGCACCGTTCAGTCCCCGATAGGCTGCGTGCGACCCGATTTCGCCGATCAGAGGACGAAGTGAAGATGTGGAGCGCCTGAAGAGGGTGCTGCGGCACCTGTCGGCGGCGCCGGCGCCGGTGGTCGTGGAGCACTGGAGTGGGCGATGCTGCACTGCGTCCCACCGTCTTCCGGGCTACAGCCGAACGCCGTGGCCAGCCACTTCATGCCCCTGAAGTGAGTCAGGTGCGGGTGGACTATGGTGACAGGTCGATTACCGTGTCGGCGCGCTCGGCGATGCGGCGGTTGTGGGTGGCGACGATGAGTGCGCAGTCGAGCTCCGCGACCGCCTCCCAGAGCGCGTTGGTGACGCGCTCGGTATTGGCGGCGTCCAGATTGCCGGTCGGCTCGTCGGCAAGCAGCACCGCGGGCTCGTGGGCCAGCGCCCGGGCCACGGCGACGCGCTGCTGCTCGCCGCCGGAGAGCGTCTCCGGGAAGCGCTCCGCGCAGTGGCCGACGCCGAATGCCGCCAGCCGCTCCATGGCCGGTGCGCGAAGTTCCGGGCGGCGGTTCAGTTCAAGCGGCAGCAGGACGTTCTCGGCGGCGGTGAGCGTCGGCACGAGATTGAAGAGCTGGAAGACGAAGCCGAGGCGCTGGCGGCGGAAGCGGACTCGATCCCGCTCGGCGGCCATCGACACGGCGAACGACGCGCCGCCCTCGCGGAACCGCACCTCGCCGGCATCCGGCAGCAGCATTCCGGCCATCATGCCGAGCAGCGTCGATTTGCCGCAGCCGCTCGGCCCCCACAGGGCGACGGTACGCCCGGACTCGGCGCCGAACGACACGTCCCGCACCACCCAGCGTGCCTCGCCGCCGTCGACGTAGCGCTTGCCGAGCGCAGCGCATTCGAGGGACGCCCTGGCGGTCAATCGGGCTGCATCCCCTGTTCGCTCTGGTTGGCGTTGATGTCGCCGATGTGGCGCCGCTCGGCCACCGCGGACATCAGCGCGCCGATGCTGTCGTAGTCGGCCACGGTGCCGAGCGTGGTGAGGGTCGGGTGGATCATCTGCCAGCGTCCGGCGGCCTGATGCGCCAGCGCGTCGTCCGGCGCCACCCAGGTGCCGGACACCGTCTCGCGTTCGTGGCCGACGGCGCGCTGGCCGGTCGGCATGGCGGCGATGAAGAAGCGCGTGTCGAAGCGCGCCGGCGCCGAGGGCGGCGTGATCCAGTGGCTGAAGTAGAGAACCCGATCGGTGGCGAAGCGCAGCCCCGCCGTCTCGGCCAGCGTGGCCAGGCCAAGCTCCCCCGCCGCCAAGGCGTTGCGGTAGCCGTCGAAGCGAGCGGCTTCCGAGTCGCTCCGGGGCTCGAACAGCGCCCCGTTCCGGTAGGCGAGCAGCACGCCGCATTCCTCGAAGCACTCGCGGATGGCGGTGACCCAGTAGCGCAGGCCGCCGCTCGGCAGGGCGAGCTGCATGGACGCCTCGGCGTCGCCGAGACCCGCGCAGAGGTGCTCCAGGCCATCGTCCGCATCGTCCACCTTGCCGCCCGGAAAGACGTGCAGATTGGGGAACGTGCCGCGGCCGGGGCGCTGCACCATGAACACCTCGAAGGGACTGGCCGGGCGCAGCAGCAGCACCGTGGCCGCCTTGCGTATCTCCTTGGCTGCTTGGGTCAAGCCTTCGCTCCGCCGCAAAGCGCTCGATCATAGCAAGGAGCACGCGAGGGCACGCCGGAAGGGGCCGAAAAAGGGCCAAAAAAACGTTGACCGGACGCGGGAAGCTTCATTACTCTTCGGGGTAATTCTGGTGGTCCATGGGAGTTATGGGGTTTTCTGGACATGGATGTGGTCGGGTCAGGGACGACCCACCCATGGACGAGGTCGCGCCCGCCCCAATGCACGATGTTCCGCGGCATTGCCGATGTCAGTCTCGATGACCACGGCCGCATCGCCGTGCCGACGCGGTTTCGGGACGGCCTGCGCCAGCAATCCGCGGGCAAGCTGGTCATCACCGTCGATCGCGAGGAGCTCTGCCTGCAGGTCTACGCGGCGCAGGACTGGGATGCTGCGGAGGCGGCGCTGAATGCGGAGCCGGACGATCGGCTCCTGGCCCGGCGCCGCAAGCTGATGCTGATCAGCCACGCCACCGACGTGGACCTGGACGCCAGTGGTCGAATGCTCATCCCGCCGAAGCTGCGCAGCTTCGCCGGGCTGAAGAAGAAAGTGGTGGTCGTCGGCCAGCGCAATCGCATCGGCCTGTGGGACCACGATACCTGGGAAGCGCTGGTGGACGCTTGGCGGGAGGATGCCCGGCAGCTGGCCACCAGCAACGACGACACCGGGGAACGCTAGCGAGATCGCCCGCGAACTTCAGCGGAACGACCGTCGGGAGGCCAAGCGATGGTCCGAGACAGGGATGACGAGGGGCACGCGCCGGTCATGGCGGACGAGTTGATCGGCGCCGTGGCGGTCGAGCGCGACGGGCGCTACGTCGACGCCACGTTCGGCCGCGGCGGCCATGCATCGCGCCTGCTCGATGCGCTGTCGGCCAAGGGCCGGGTGCTGGCCATCGACCGGGACGCCGAGGCCGTCGCCTGCGCCGAACGGCTCGCCGCGGTTGATGGGCGCCTGCGCGTCGAGCGCGGCCGGTTCGGCGCCTTGGCCGAACACATCCCCGGTGCCGACTTCGGCCATCTCGACGGCGTGATGTTCGATGTCGGCGTCTCCTCGCCGCAACTCGACGACCCCGCGCGCGGCTTCAGCTTCCAAGCCGATGGCCCGCTCGACATGCGCATGGATCAGCGCGACGCCGAGACCGCGGGGGCGTGGCTGAACAGCGCCGGCGAAGCCGAGATCGCCAGCGTCCTGCGCCGCTACGGCGAGGAGCACTACGCCCGGCGCGTGGCGCGGCGCATCGTCGCCGCCCGGCCGCTCGCCAGCACCGCGCAGCTTGCCGAAGCCGTGCGCCGCGCCCTGCCGGACGGCGGCGCGACGGCGAAGCACCCGGCGACGCGCGTCTTCCAGGCCGTGCGCATCCACATCAACGACGAACTAGGCGAGCTCGAACGCGGCCTCGCCGCCGCCTTCGCCGCGTTGCGCATCGGCGGCCGGGTGGCCGCGATCACCTTCCACGGCCTTGAGCATCGGCTGGTGCGGCGCTGCTTCCGGGAGTGGGTCGAAGGCGCGCAGTTGCCACGCCGCCTGCCGGTGCGGGATGTCGCCCCCGTGCTCGCCCGCCGCGTGGCGCCGGTCGGCAAGGGGCAGCGACCATCGGCCGCCGAGGTGGCCGTCAATCCGCGCGCCCGGAGCGCCCTGCTGCAGGCGGTGGAGAAGGTCGCCGAGGCGCCGTCGAACGAACGGCTGGCAGCGGCAGAGGGCACCGGGGAATGGCGCGGCGCGGCTCGCAACGCACCCCGGTTGGCGGCCCGCAACGCACCCCGCTTGGCGGCCCTCGCTTCGCGAGGTCGGGTCGCATGAAGCGCCGGCGCGGGAACGGCGCGGCGCGGCAGCCGGCGAGGCGCAGCCGCGCGGCGTTCTGGGCGGGCCTTGCCGTCGCGGTCTATGCGGCGCTCGCGGTCACCGGCGTGCAGACCGCCCGGCAGGCGCACGACTTGCGGCAGATCTACCAGCGGCTCTCGGCAGTGCAGACCGCCAAGGACGACCAGCTGCAGGAGTACCGGCTGCTGCTGCTGGAGCGGGCGACCTTCGCCGCCCACCAGAACGTCGAACGGGTGGCCAGCGACGAACTCGGCATGATGTTTCCCGAAGACGTCGTGAAGGTGGAGCGATGAAGCGGGCCGGGCCGCGGCAGGCCAGCCCGGGCCCGAAGCGGCGCCAGCGCAATGCCGCGCGCCACGCCCGGCGCGCGCGGCTGGCGCACGCCAGAGGGGTCGTCGCGGACATCCGCGCCTGGCGCCACTACGCGGTGGTCGGCCTGTTCCTGGTGTCGCTCGCCGGCCTTGCCGGGCGCGCCGCGTATCTCGCGGTGTCGGACCGCGACTTTCTGAAGGGCCAAGGCGACGCCCGCTCGGTGCGCGAGGTCACCATCCCCGTCCACCGCGGCGTGATCTACGACCGCAACGGCGAGCCGCTGGCGGTGAGCGCGCCGATGGCGAAGGCGTGGATCGACCCGCAGCGGACGACCCTCACCGACATCGACCTGGGGCGTCTCGGCAACGCGCTCGGCATCGAGCCGGCGGCCTTGGCGCGGCGCATCGCGGCCAGCGGCGCCCGCTACGCCGTGCTGGCCCGGCGCCTGCCGCCGCCCATCGCCGAGCGCGTCCAGGCGCTAGGCATCGCGGGCGTGCGCATCGAACGCGAATACCACCGCTTCTATCCTGCCGGGGAGACCGTGGCCCATGTCGTCGGTCGCACCGATATCGACGACATGGGCCAGGAGGGCGTGGAGCTCGTGCTCGACGAATTCCTCACCGGCAGGCCCGGCGCCAAGCGCGTGCTGGTGGACGAGGCGCGGCGCCCGGTGAAGGACCTCGAATACCTGCGGGCGCCGGAGAACGGCCAGGACGTCTATCTCTCCTTGGACCTGCGCCTGCAGTTTCTCGCCTACCGGGAGCTCAAGGCCGCGGTGCAGAGCCACGGCGCTTCGTCGGCTTCGCTGGTGATGCTCGACGTGGCGCGCGGCGAGGTGCTGGCGCTCGCCAACCTGCCGTCCTTCAACCCCAACGACTGGCGCCGCCGGGGCGTCAAGGGGGTGCGCAACCGCGCCGTCGCGGACCTCTACGAACCGGGTTCCACGGTGAAGCCGCTGACGGTCCTCGCGGCCCTCGAAGGGGGCCACTACACGCCGGAGACGGTGATCGACACGCATCCGGGCTACGTGGTGGTGAGCGGCAAGACCATCGAGGATCCGCTCAACCGGGGCCGCATCAGCGTCGCCCGGGTGGTCGCGAAGTCGAGCCAGGTGGGCATCACCAAGATGGCGCTGTCGATGCCGGAATACGCGGTCTTCAACGCCCTGCAGCGCGCCGGCTTCGGCGACTACACGGGCTGCAATCTGCCCGGCGAGGCGCTCGGCGCGCTGTCCGCCGTGGATCTCGACAAGCCCATCGGCCGGGCGACGATGGCCTACGGCTACGGGGTGACGGCGTCGCCCATCCAGCTGGCGCGCGCCTACCTGACGCTCGCCAGCGGCGGCCTCAAGCGCGACGTCAGCGTGCTGCGCGATGCCGAGCCGAGCCGCCCGGAACGGGTCTTCGACGCCGCAGACGTGCAGCAAGTGGCGACCATGATGCGCGGCGTGCTGGAGCCGGGCGGCACGGCGCCCAAAGGCCGCCCGCCGGGCTATACCGCGGCCGGCAAGACCGGCACGGCGCGCAAGGTGGGCCGCGGCGGCTACGACGACCAGTCGCATGTGGCGTTCTTCGCCGGCTTCGCGCCCGCCGCGGCGCCGCGCATCGTGGTGGTGGTGGTGGTCAACGAGCCGCGCGCCGGCCCCATCGGCGGCGGCGTGGTGGCGGCGCCGCTGTTCGCCGCGGTGGCGTCCAAGGCGCTGCGCCTGCTCGGCGTGCCGCCGGACAGCGCCGACGGCACGCAACGCGTGGCGGCGCGTACGCAACAGGCGGCGGCGCGGACGTGAAGCTGGAGCTGCGCGAAATCCTGGAGGATGCGGCGGCGCCGGCGGTGGCCGTCGGCGGGCTCGCGATGGACTCGCGCCGGGTGCGGCCCGGCGATGCCTTCCTCGCCTGCCGCGGCGCCACCTTCGACGGCCACGACTTCGCTGGCGACGCGGTGGGCGCCGGGGCCGTGGCAGTGGTGTCCGAACGGGCGCTCGATGTCGACGTGCCGAACGCCGTGGTGCCGGATCTGGGGGATCGCCTGAGCGCCCTCGGCGGCCGCTTCCACGGGCATCCGAGCCGCAGCTTGGACGTGGTCGGCGTGACGGGCACGAACGGCAAGACGACCGTCGCCTACAACGTCGCCCGACTGCTCGGCGGCGGCTACCTCGGCACGCTGGGCCGCGGCACACCGCCGCGGCTTTGCGGAGCGGGGCCATCGAGCGCACCCGACCTGACCACCGCCGATCCGATCACCGTGCAGGCCGCGCTGGCGGCGTTCCGCGACCAAGGCGTTCGCAACGTCGCCGTCGAAGCCAGTTCCCACGCCCTGCACCAGGGCCGCGTCGCGGCGGTGGACTTCGCCGTCGGCGTGTTCACCAACCTGAGCCGCGACCACCTCGACTACCACGGCAGCATGGCGGCCTACGCGGACGCCAAGCGGCGGCTGTTCAGCCCCGCCCCGCGCTGCGCCGTGGTCAACGCCGAAGATGCCGTGGGGCAGTCGATCATCGACGCCCTGCCGACCAGCACCGAGACTTTCGCGGTGGGCAGGGATGCCGCGGTCGGCTGGACGGACATCGAATACGGCGAGCGCGGCCTGCGCGGTTGCTGGCGAACGCCGTGGGGCAGCGGGCCGTTCGCGCTGCCGGGCTACTTCGGCGACTTCTCGGTACAGAACGCGGCGATGGCGCTGGCAGTCTGCTGCGCGCTAGACATGCCCTTCGCCGCCGCGGCGGAGGCGATGGCCGGTCTCGACGCCGTGCCGGGGCGGATGCAGCGGGCGTCCGCCGACCCGGCCGTGGTGATCGACTACGCGCATACGCCGGATGGCCTCGTCGCCGCGCTCGGCGCGCTGCGGGCGCATGTCCGAAGCGGCCGCGCGATCCTCGTCTTCGGCTGCGGCGGCGATCGGGACCGCGGCAAGCGCGCGGCGATGGCGCAGGCGGCGGAGCACGGCGCGGACCTCGCGGTCGCCACCTCGGACAATCCGCGCGGCGAGCCGCCGGAGCGCATTCTTGAGGACCTGCGCGCGGGCTTCGCGCACCCGGAGCGGGCGATCTTCGAGGCGGACCGGCGGCGCGCCATCGCCCGCGCCCTCGCCGAGTGCGGCACCGGCGACGTGGTACTGGTCGCCGGCAAGGGCCACGAGCGCTACCAGGAGATCGGCGGGCGGCGGCTGCCCTTCGACGATGCCGCGGTGGTGCGCGAACTGCTCGACGATAGGGGCCGGCCCGAGGGGGGCGACTAGACCATGCTGCTGTGGCTGACCGAGTACCTCGCCGAGTTCCTGAGCGTCTTCGGCGTATTCCAATACCTCACCTTCCGCACCATGGTGAGCGCCATGACGGCGCTCGCCATCTCGCTGCTGGTCGGGCCGGCCATGATCCGCCAGCTCTCTGATCGCCAGATCGGCCAAGTGGTGCGGGATCTCGGCCCGGAGACGCATCTCGCCAAGGCCGGGACGCCGACCATGGGCGGCGGGCTGATCCTGGTCTCCATCATCGTCGCGACGCTGCTGTGGGGCGACCTCGGCAGCCGCTACATCTGGATCGTGCTCGGCGTCGTGGTGGCGTTCGGCGCCGTCGGCTGGGTGGACGACTACCTGAAGATCAGCGAGAAGAGCTCGCGCGGCCTGCCCGCCGGCTGGAAGTATCTCTGGCAGTCGGTGTTCGGCTTCGTCGCCGCGGTGGTGCTGTTCGTCGGCGCCGGCACGCCGGCGGAGACCAGCTACATCGTGCCGTTCTTCAAGGACCTCGCGATTCCGCTCGGCATCGGCTTCGTCGTCGTCACGTACCTGGTGATCGTCTTCATGAGCAATGCCGTGAACCTCACCGATGGCCTCGACGGCCTAGCGACCCTGCCCACGGTCATGGTCGGCGCGGCGCTGGGCCTGATCGCCTATCTGTCGGGCCACATCGAGTTCGCCGAATACCTGCAGATCCCCTACATCGCCGGCGCCGGGGAGCTCGCCGTGTTCTGCGGCGCGCTGATCGGCGCCGGCCTCGGCTTCCTGTGGTTCAACACCTACCCGGCGCAGGTCTTCATGGGCGATGTCGGGGCGCTGGCGCTGGGTGCCGCGCTCGGCGTGGTGGCGGTGATCGTGCGCCATGAGATCGTGCTGTTCATCATGGGCGGCCTCTTCGTAGTGGAGACGGTGTCGGTGATCGTCCAGGTCGCCTCGTTCCGCCTGACCGGCAAGCGCGTCTTCCGCATGGCGCCCATCCACCATCACTTCGAGCTGCTCGGCTGGCCGGAACCGCGCGTCATCGTGCGCCTGTGGATCGTCGCCTTCGTGCTGGTGCTGGTCGGCCTCGCGACGCTGAAGCTGAGATGAGCCGGTGCGCCACCATCGTCCTCGGCCTCGGCGCGACCGGGTACTCGTGCGTGCGCCACTTGGCCGGGCAGGATCGGCTGCTCGCCTTCGACACGCGCGAGCAGGCGCCGTATCGGGACGCCGTCGCGCAGCAGTATCCGATGGTGGAACTGCCGCCGCTCGGCGAGTGGGAGCGCGCCCTCGGCGACGCGGGGCGCGTTGTCGTCAGCCCCGGCATCGCCATGGATCACGAACTGGTGCGAGCCGCCGTCGCCGCCGGCGTCGAGACCACCAGCGACATCGAGATCTTCCTCGGCGCTGCCGAACGGCCGGTGGTCGGCATCACCGGCACCAACGGCAAGAGCACCGTGACCCGACTGGCGGGCGATCTGCTGGCGGCGAACGGCTTGAACGCCCCGGCGGGCGGCAACCTCGGCACGCCGGCGCTGGATCTGCTGGGGGACGGCGCGGATGCCTACGTCCTGGAACTGTCCAGCTTCCAGCTCGAACGGCTCGCTGCGCCGCGCCTCGCCGCAGCCTGCCTGCTGAATGTCACGGCGGACCATCTGGACCGCTACCCGGACTTCGACGCCTACGTCGCCGCCAAGCAGCGCATCTTCGCCGGCGCGGCGTGCGCGATCTGCAACGGCGAAGACGACCGCACGGCGCCGCCGCCGGACTTCGACGGCGAACGCATCGTGCTGAACCGGCACCCGCAGTGGCGCTTGGACGGCGCGGACCTGGTCGCCGGCGGCCGGCGCCTCCCCACCGAAGCGCTGGCCCTGCAAGGCACGCACAACCACTTCAATGCGCTGGCGGCCGCGGCCGTCGCCAGTCGGCTATGCGCTCTCGACACCCTCGCGCCGCTCGCCGATGCGGCTGGCCTGCCGCACCGCGCCGCGCCGGTCGCCAGCGTCGGCGGCGTCGCCTACATCGACGACTCGAAGGCCACCAACGTCGGCGCGACGCAGGCCGCGCTGGGTGGCCTCGGCGGCTGTCGCGACATCGTTCTCATCGCTGGCGGCGACGCCAAGGGGGCGGCATTCGATGCGCTCGCGCCCGCCGTCGCTAGGCATGTCGCGCAGCTCGTCCTCGTGGGCCGCGATGCCAAGCTGCTTGGCGAGGCGCTGGCCGGCTGCGCGCCGATCGCCTGCGCCCGAGACATGCGCCACGCCGTCGCCATCGCTGCCGAGACCGCCCGGCCGGGCCAGACCGTGCTGCTGTCGCCGGCCTGCGCCAGCTTCGACATGTACGCCGACTACCGCCAGCGCGGCAGGGACTTCGAGGCCGCCGTTCGCGCCCTGGAGGCTGGCCGATGACGGAGCGGCTGGACATGACCATGATCGTCGCTTGGCTGGCGCTGTTGGCCACGGGGCTGGTCATGGTGACCTCGGCGGCCGCCGCGCAGCCCGGCGGCGCCACCTTCTACCTGCTCAAGCACGGCCTGTTCGTCGGCATGTCGCTCGCCGCCTTCGCGGTGTTCGCGGCGCTGCCCATGCGCTTCTGGGAAGTGGCGCACCGGCCCTGCCTGCTGCTCGCCTTCGTGCTCTGCCTGCTGGTGCTGGTGCCGGGTCTGTCCGCATCCGTGAAGGGCGCGACGCGCTGGATCGACTTGGGCCTCGCCCGCTTCCAGCCTGCCGAGGCGGCGAAACTCCTGGCGGTGGTCTACCTGGCGGGCTACATCGCCCGGGCCGGCGGTGCGCTGTCCGAGCGGCTGACCGAACTCGTGCGGCCCATGGCTTGGCTCGCCATCCTGCTGCTGCTCGTTCTCATGCAGCGCGACTTCGGCACCACGGTGGTGATCGCCGCGGTGGCCGGCGCGATGCTGTTCCTGGGCGGCGCGCGGCTGCGCGACTTCGGCCTGCTGGCGCTGCTCGCGAGCCTGGCGCTGGCCATGGCCGCGGTGCTGGAACCGTATCGGCTGAAGCGCTTGCAGACCTTCATCGATCCGTGGGCGGACCCGTTCGACAGCGGCTACCAGCTCACCAACGCGCTGATCGGCTTCGGGCGCGGCGAGTTCCTCGGCCTCGGACTCGGCGAAGGAGTGCAGAAGCTCGAATACCTGCCGGAGGCGCACAACGACTTCATCTTCTCGGTGGTGGCGGAGGAACTCGGCCTGGTGGGCGCCGTGGCCATCATGGCGCTGCTCGGCTTCCTCGCCATGCGCATGTTCCGCATCGCCCGCCGCGCCGTCGCCGAGCAGCGCCTGTTCGCGGGCCTCGTCGCCTACGGCGCGGCGCTCTTGATCGGCATCCAGACGGTGGTGAACGTCGGCGTCAACACCGGCGTGCTGCCCACCAAGGGATTGACGCTGCCGTTCATCAGCTACGGCGGCAACAGCCTGCTGGTCTGCTCGGCGCTGGTGGCGCTGGCGCTGCGCGTCCAGTACGAGTCCGGCCGGGCGCGGCCGGCCAGCGCAAGCGGCCGCGGCGCGGCGATCGCGCCGACCCCGGGCGGAGCCGATCGATGATGGCGAACGCCGCTCTGCAGCGCGCGCGCCGGGTGCATTTCGTCGGCATCGGCGGCGCCGGCATGTGCGGCATCGCCGAGGTGCTGCTCGCCGCCGGCCATGCCGTCAGCGGCTCGGATGTGGCGGAGTCGGCCACGGTGCGACGGCTGCGCGCGCTCGGCGCGCCGGTGCGCCGCGGCCACGCCGCCGAGGCCGTGGCGGACGCCGATGCGTTGGTGGTGTCGAGCGCGATCGGCGATGACAACGTGGAAGTGGCGAGTGCCCGCGCCCGCGGCATCCCGGTGCTGCGCCGCGCCGAGATGCTCGCCGAGCTGATGCGCTTCCGCTACGGCATCGCCATCGCCGGCAGCCACGGCAAGACCACCACCGCGGCGCTCGTGGCGAGCATCTTCGACGCCGCCGGCCTCGACCCGGGCTTCGTCATCGGCGCCACGCTAGCCGCCAGCGGCAGCAACGGCCGCCTCGGCAGCGGCCGCCACCTCATCGCCGAAGCGGACGAGAGCGATGCATCGCTGCTGTGCCTCATGCCCATGCTGGCGGTACTCACCAATGTCGATCGGGACCACCTCGAGACCTACGATCAGGATGTCGACGCGCTCGGCCGCACCTTCGCCGACTTCGCCGCCCGGCTGCCGTTCTACGGCACGCTGGTGGTCTGCGCGGACGATCCGGCGGCCATGGCGGTGGCTGCCCATGTCGCGCGACCTCGCGTCACCTACGGCTGCTGCGCCGCGGCCGATGTGCGGGCCACGGCAGTGCGCGGCGATGCCGGCTTCTCCACCTTCGAGGTGTCGCGCCCCGACGCGCCGCCGCTGCTGGCGAGCGTGCCGCTGCCCGGCCTGCACAACGTCCAGAACGCCCTGGCCGCCATCGCCGTCGCCACCGATCAGGGCGTCCCGGCGCCGGCCATCGTCGCCGGCCTCGAGAGCTTCGGCGGCGTCGAGCGGCGCTTCTGCATCGCGAACTGCGCGCTCGGCGGCAAACCGTTCACGCTGGTCGACGACTACGGCCACCATCCGACGGAGATCGCCGGCATGATCGAGGCGCTGCGCGGGCTGTGGCCGTACCGGCGCTTGGTGATGGTCTTCCAGCCGCACCGCTACACGCGCACCCGGGATCTGCTCGCCGAGTTCGCAGCGGTGCTCTCCGAGGTCGATGCGCTGCTGCTCCTGGAGGTGTACGCGGCGAGCGAGCCGCCGATTCCCGGCGCCGACGGCGCGGCGCTGGCGGCGGCCGTCCAGCGCTGCGGGCGGCTCCGGCCCATGCTGGCCGACACGCCGGAGCAGGCGCTGCATCTGCTGCCGGACTGGATCGCTGCCGACGATGTGCTCGTCGTGCAGGGCGCGGGCGATGTCGATCGGGTGGCCACGGCGCTGCGGGAGGCCGCATGATCGCCCGCGCCGCACTCGCCATCGCGCTCATCGCCGCAGCGCTGTTCGGCGGCCTGCGCCTCGCCGATGCGCTGGCGACGGTGAACGTCCACGAGGTCGCCATCGAGGGCCCGCTGACCGCGGCCGAGCGCCGGCAGGTGAGCCGCGTTGTGTCCGAGGAACTGGCGCGGCCCGGCATCCGCGGCGCCGGCAGCGTCGCCGCGGCGCTCGAGGCCCTCGGCTGGGTGCGCCATGTCGAGGTGCGGCGCAACTGGCCGGACAAGCTGCACGTCGCCATCCGCCGCGAGACCTTGGCGGCGCGCTGGGGCGACGAGGGCTACATCACCAGCAGCGGCGACATGGTGCCGGTGCCAGGGGTCGCGGACGATCCGCTGCTGGCCGATCTGCCGGTGCTCAAGGTCGTCTACGCCACCGGCCCGGAGGCGATGCGGGTATTCAACCTGCTGCAACAGGAGGCGCTGACCGTGCCGCTCGCCATCATGCGGCTCGATCAGGATCAGGCCGGCGGCTGGACCGCCCGGCTCGCCGACAAGGAGACGGGCTTGGCCGCGCCCGACATCGAGGTGGCGCTCGGCGCGACGGACTTGGCCGAGCGCTTCCGCCGCTTCGTCGTCGTCTATCGCATCGCGCTCGCTGATCCGAGCCGCCGGGCGGTGCGCCTCGACGCCCGCTACGACACCGGCGTAGCCGTCCGCTGGCAGCAGAAGGGAGCGCCGCCGGAGCAAGCGACGGCGCCCCGCATGCGACTGCCCGCAGCCACGCCCAATCGACGCACCCGCGGTCTGCAGGACAGGTAACGGCCATGGCAAACGAGCAAACGCAGCGCATCGTCGGCTTGGATATCGGCACGAGCAAGGTCGCCGCGGTGGTCGGCGACGTCGGCGAAGACGGCGAACTCAAGGTGATGGGCATCGGCTCGCACGCCTCGCGCGGGCTGCGCAAGGGCGTGGTGGTGAACATCGAGTCCACCGTGCAGGCCATCCAGCGCGCCGTCGAGGAGGCCGAGCTGGTGGCCGGCTGCGAGATCGAATCGGTCTACGCCGGCATCGCCGGCGCCCATGTGCGCGGCACCAATTCGCATGGCGTGGTGGGCATCAGCGACGGCGAGGTGTACGGCCACGACGTCGAGCGGGTGATCGACGCCGCCCAGGCGGTCGCCATTCCGGCCGATCAGAAGGTGCTGCACGTGCTGCCCCAGGAGTATCTGATCGACACCGAGGAGGGCGTCCGCGAGCCGCTCGGCATGTCCGGCGTGCGGCTCGAAGCCAAGGTGCATCTGGTGACCTGCGCCGTCAACGCCATGCAGAACATCGAGCGCTGCATCGAGCGCTGCGGCCTCTCGGTGAACGACATCGTCCTCGAACAGCTCGCGTCGAGCTACGCGACGCTGTCCGAAGACGAGCGCAATCTCGGCGTCTGCCTGGCGGACATCGGCGGCGGCACCACCGACATCGCCGTGTTCAAGGACGGCGCCATCCGCCACACCGCGGTGATCCCCATCGCCGGCGATCAGGTGACCAACGACATCGCCACCACGCTGCGCACGCCTACCCCCCACGCCGAAGAGATCAAGGTCAAATACGCCTGCGCCCTGACCCAGCTCGCCAAGCCCGGCGAGACGATCCAGGTGCCCGGCGCCGGCGACCGGCCGTCCCGGGAACTGTCCCGGCAGACGCTGGCGGAAGTGGTAGAGCCGCGCTACGAGGAACTGTTCGGCATCATCCAACACGAGCTGCAGCGCAGCGGCTACGAGGAACTGATCGCGTCGGGACTGGTGCTGACCGGCGGCGCGGCGAAGATGGAGGGCGTGGTGGAGCTGGCCGAAGAGGTCTTCCACATGCCCGTCTGCCTCGGCACGCCGCGCGGCGTGTCGGGCATGTCCGACATCGTCAAGAATCCGATCTACGCCACCGGCGTCGGCCTCTTGATGTACGGCTGGGAACAGCAGAAGGAACGCGGCGGCCGCGAGAACGCGCGCCGCGCCGGCTTCTTCTCCCGCCTCAGGCACTGGGTTGGCAACAGCCTCTAGGGACTTTTGAGTAGCATTGGTGGTACGCGGGCGGGCGCGGCTCCGCCCACATCAGACAAGGAGACAGGGATGGCCTTCGAACTGGTAGAAAACCCGGCCCGATCGGCGGTGATCAAGGTGATCGGGATCGGCGGCTGCGGCGGCAACGCCGTGCATCACATGGTGACGGAAACGGTGCAGGGCGTGGACTTCATCGCCGCCAACACCGATGCCCAGGCGCTCAGCAAGCTGGAGTCGTCCATCGCGCTGCAGATCGGCGCCGATGTGACCAAGGGCCTCGGCGCCGGCGCCAATCCGGAGATCGGGCGGCAGGCGGCGATGGACGACCGCGACCGCATCGAAGATGCGCTGCGCGGCGCCGACATGGTGTTCATCACCGCCGGCATGGGCGGCGGCACCGGCACCGGCGCGGCGCCGGTGGTGGCGCAGGTGGCCAAGGACATGGACGTGCTCACCGTCGCCGTGGTGACGCGGCCGTTCTCCTGGGAGAACCGCGGCCAGATCGCCGCCCAAGGCATCGCGGACCTGTCGCACCACGTCGATTCGCTGATCGCCATTCCGAACGACAAGCTGGCGCTGGTGCTGGACGACTCGGTATCGCTGGAGGACGCCTTCGCCGCCGCCGACGACGTGCTGCTCGGCGCCGTGCAGGGCATCGCCGACATCATCCTGAAGCCCGGCCTCATCAACGTCGACTTCGCCGACGTGAGCACGGTGATGCGAGAGCGCGGCATGGCCATCATGGGCACCGGCCAAGCGTCCGGCGAAGACCGCGCCAAGGAGGCGACCGAGCAGGCAATCAACAGCCCGCTGCTCGACGACATCGACATCCGCGACGCGCGCGGCGTGCTGGTCAACGTCAGCGCCGGCAGCGTCTCGCTCCGGGAGTGGCGCGAGGTCGGCGACGTCGTCAACGGCTTCAAGTCCAAGGACGCCACGGTCGTGGTGGGCGCCGTGAACGCGGAGGACCTCGGCGACGAGATGCGGGTCACCGTGGTCGCCACCGGACTCGGCGCGGAACGCCCCAGCATGGTCGTCAGCAACCCTGCCGCAGACGCCGCGGGGCCGGGCCGGGCGGAGCGCAGCGAAGGCCATTGGGGCGACCTCGAGAAGCCGACCATCAACCGCCGCATGACCGTCGGCGAGCGCCAGGGCTCGGTGCTCGAGAGCTCCGGGCCGCGCATGCTGGACATCCCGGAGTTCCTGCGCCGCCAAGCGGACTGACCGCACCCGGCAGGCGCAGCGCAATGCGCTGTGCCACTGATGTCGTGCGGCGGCGCCAAGTCGGTTTCAGAGTCGTCCGAAGTGGCGACCGGTGCCAGTCGCCGTGCGGCGGTCTCGTGCGCCGACCTACGAAGGCAGCCTGCCCACGATTCTCGCGATGATCGTGCCCGCCTCCCGGGCACGACCTCCGTCTGCCGCCCACGCCGCTTGCTGGAACCTGCCTCCGGTCACGATGCGCCGGAGCGCTCGCCGATCGTGCGATGTCGTCTGGTACGCGCGCCACACCGCCCCGCCCGTACCGGCAAGATCGTGAAACTTGATCCCCATAGTCTCGTCGAGCGCCAGAATTCGCGCTTCGTTCGCGATGCTCCGAACGTCCGCATTCCAATACTCCGTCGCCAGACGGAGGTACTCGTAGAAGTCGTCCCGCAGTTCGGCCAGGCGCTGCTGTCTCGGGGAGAGGCGAACGAGCACATACCAGGAACCGAACGTCCCGAACAACGCTCCCGCGAGCGCCCCCAGGAGGGGCGCGACCACCTCCGTGCCGCTCAACCCGCCTTCGCGCCGTCGATGTACTCGAAAGCCAGCGCTGCCGTCTCGTCATGCTCCCGCGCCGATCCTGGTATGACACGCAGCCTTTCATGCAGAAGCCCCGCCTCATAACCGTGCTTGGTTACGAGCGGTGCAAACGCCTCCTCCACGAACGATGCTGCGCACCATGCGACCCCGTCCAGATCGACCACGGTGACGCGGCCGCTCTCCAACGCAGGCACGAGCAACGTCTCCCGGAACCGGGTCGCGTTGTACTCGCCGTCCGCATCGACCCGTCCCGCTGGCGTCGGCGAGAAGTCGGCCGCCATCGAGATCACATGCTGGTCCACATCCCCATCGATTGCCCCGGCTTCTATCGACCGGGAGCGCCGCGGTGCCTTCAACCAGTCTGGCAGCATTGCCGCGCCCTCTTCTCTGACCGCACAGAGCATATTCCAATGTGGCCCCGCGCGGGCTGACACCCTCTTCGACCTTCGAGCCCGTCCGTGCTTTCCCTGTCCGCGTTCGACTTCGCGCTCGGCCCAATCCCAACCTTCACGATCTTCGCCTTGTCCCGAGTCATGTACCGCGCACGACGCTTCGCCCAGGGTCTCTGGCCTTTACGCGGCAACCATCATTTCTTCGATCAGCACCGAACCCGTACGGACGTTGTGGCGGCGGTCCACGTCGTCGCCGCAGGCGACGATGCCCTTGAACATGGCGTCGAGGTTGGCGGCGATGGTCACCTCGTCCACGGGGTGCTGGATTTCGCCGCCCTGCACCCAGAACCCGGCGGCGGCGCGGGAGTAGTCGCCGGTCACCAGGTTGACGCCCTGGCCCATGAGGCTGGTCACGAGCAGGCCGGTGCCCATCTGCCGCAGCAGGTCCGGCACCGGGGCGCGCGGCGACTCCACATCGAGATTGAAGACACCGCCGGCATTGCCGGTGGTCGCCCTGCCGAGCCGGCGGCCGGAGTAGGCGCTCAGGATGTAGCTCGCCGCCACGCCCTTATCCACGAACGCCTTGCTGCGGGTGGCCACCCCGTCGCCGTCGAAAGCGGCGCTGCCCAACGCGCCGGGCAGGTGCGGGCGCTCGACCAGCGTCAGGTCCGGTGCCGCCACCTGGCGGCCGAGCGAATCGAGCAGATAGGACTCCTTGCGGTAGAGGGCGGCGCCGCTGAGCGCCGACAGCAGGCTGCCGAACAGGCCCGCGGCCATCGGCGGCGCGAACAGCACCGGATAGGTTCCCGTGGCGACGCTCTTGCGGCCGAGCCGGGCTACGGTGCGCCGCCCGGCCTCGCGGCCGACCGCGGCGGCCGCTTCGAGATCGTCGGGGTCGCGGCTCACGGTGTAGTGGTAGTCGCGCTGCAAGCCCTGCTCGTCGGCGGCGATGACGGCGCAGTTGACCGCATGGCGCGTGCTCCACAGCGCTTCCACGAAGCCGTGGGTGTTGCCGTAGACGTGGCAGCCGCGCTGCGTAGCGACGTGGGCGCCCTCACTGTTGACGATGCGCTCGTCCACGGCCAGCGCGGCCGACTCCGCGGCCAGCGCCTGCTCGGTGGCGGCGTCCACGTCGATGGGCCACGGATGGTCCAAGTCCAGGGCCGGCAGCGCACTCGCCATGAGCTCGGCGTCCGCCAGGCCATTGCAGGGGTCCTCCTCGGTGTACTTGGCGATATTCGCCGCCGCCCGCACGGTGTCGCGGATCGCGGCCCCGCTGGCATCCGAGGTGCTGGCGTGGCCCTTGCGCTGCCCGACGTAGACGGTGATGCCGAAGCCGCGGTCCTTGTGGAACTCGACGGTTTCGAGTTCGCCCTTGCGGACGGTCACCGACAGGCCCGTGTCGCTGCCGACGGAGACCTCCGCGGCGCTGGCGCCGGCGCGCCGGGCTTCGTCTAGGATCTGCGAGACTAGGGTCTTGAGTTCGGCGGCGGTCTCGTCCGGCGCCGTGGCGATGTCCGTGGTGCTCATGCGCTGGTTCCGCCCACGGTGATCTCATCGACCTTCAGGCTCGGCTGGCCGACCCCCACCGGCACCGTCTGGCCGTCCTTGCCGCAGATGCCGACGCCGTTGTCGAGCTTGAGGTCGTTGCCCACCATCGAGACCCGGTTCATCACCTCCGGGCCGTTGCCCATCAGCGTCGCGCCGCGGATCGGCGACCCGACGCGGCCGTTCTCGATCAGATACGCCTCGGTGGCAGTGAAGGTGAACTTGCCGGAGGTGATGTCCACCTGGCCGCCGCCGAAGCTCACCGCGTAGATGCCGCGATCGACGCTGGCGAGAATCTCCTCGGGCTCGCTCTCCCCGGCCTCGAGGAAGGTATTGGTCATGCGCGGCATCGGCAGGTGCGCGTAGGACTGGCGGCGCCCGTTGCCGGTGCTGCGCGTGCCCATGAGGCGGGCGTTGTGCTTGTCCTGCAGGTACCCCTTGAGCACGCCGTTCTCGATCAGCACGGTGCGCTCGCCCGGCGTGCCTTCGTCGTCCATGCTGAGCGAGCCGCGCCGGTCCTGAAGGGTCGCATCGTCCACCACCGTACACAGCGGCGACGCCACCCGCTCGCCGACGCGGCCGGAGAACGCCGACGTGCCCTTGCGGTTGAAGTCGCCCTCAAGGCCGTGGCCGACAGCTTCGTGCAGCAGCACGCCGGGCCAGCCGGGGCCGAGCACCACCGGCATGGCGCCGGCCGGGGCATCGACGGCGTCAAGGTTGAGGAGCGCCGTGCGCACGGCCTCCCGGGCGTAGCCCTCGGCGGCGTCCGTGGCGAACAGCCAATCGGTGTCGAAGCGGCCGCCGCCGGCACCGAAGCCGCGTTCCCGGCGGCCATCGCGCTCGGCGATGACGTGGACATCGAAGCGCGCCAGCGGCCGCACGTCGGCGCACAGCGTGCCGTCCGTCGCTGCCACCAGGTTGGTTTCGTGATTCAGCGAGATGCGCACCGTCACCTCGCGAACCTGCGGGTCCAGACTGCGCGCGAAGGCGTCGACGCGGCGCAGCAGCGCCACCTTGTCGTCCTCCGCGGCGGAGGCCAGCGGGTCGAGGGCCTGGTAGCGCGGCGTCGGCGCACTGCGCACGAGGGCCCGAGCGGTGCCGCCGTAGCCGCTGCGGGCGATGCCGCGGGCGGCGTCGGTGGCGTCGGCCAAGGCCGGCAGGACGATGTCGTCCGCATAGGCGAAGCCGGTCTTCTCGCCGGCGAGGGCGCGCACGCCGACGCCGCGGTCGACGCCGAACGCGCCGTTCTTGACCGTGCCGTCCTCCAAGGTCCAGGACTCGTGGCGGGCGACTTGGAAGAACAGCTCGCCGGTGTCGATGGTGTTGCTCGTCAGCCGGCCGAGCAGGCCGGCGACATCGCGCTCGCCGATGTCGCCAACATCCCACAGCGCTTGGCGGGCGGCGTCGATGGGGTCGCTCATTGCGGCTGTTCCTCTGTTTGGGGGTCCGCGGTCGGACCGGGTGCGAGTGCGATATCGTCATCGAACATGCCGACGAATTCCACCTCCGGTTCGTCGTAGGTGCCGCCGATGCGGTACTTGCCGCTGGTCAGGCGGCGCAGCTGGTCCTTGAACACCTGCCGCCCCACCACCACCGCGGCGGCGCCGGCGGGATTGCTGAGCGCCAGGAAGGCAGCGTACCAGGGCAGGCTGCTGTGCAGCGGCAGGCTCGCGATCATCTCGTTGTCGAGGGCACCGCTGTCGAGGTCCACCGTGCCTGTGACCAAGAAGCTCGATCCGGTGCCGACGATCTCGGCAGGCCTTCTGAAGCGCGCCAGCCCGTCGTCGATCACGAGTTCCGCCTGCACGTCCTCGAAACTCACGCCGACGCCGAATACGTCCGAGAAGTCGAGGCTCATGCGCTTGGCGATGGTGGAGAAGTTGATGAGACTCATGATCGGCGCGGCGCCCGGATCGACATCGAGAAAGCGCCCGTCGCCGAGCTCGAGGTCCGCGGTGCCCGACAGATGCGCGAGATCGAAGTTGAGCGGCGAGCCGGGCCAGCGCACGTCGCCCACGGCGCGGAACTGGGCCGACTCGACGCTGGGCGCGAAATCCCACAGCGGCAGCACGTCCACGAGATTGCCCGCCCGGACTTCGCCGGCGAAGGACGTCTCGCCGCGCCGCGCCCAGAACACCTCGCCCTGCTGCTCGATGCGCAGGCCGCGCAGCTCGGCGCGCGTGTCGATGAGCGCCACGCCGTCTTCGCGGGGGCGAACGCCGAAGCGCCAGGAACCGTAGTCTTCCGCGCCGACATGGACGCTCTGCAGTTCCACGTCGGCGGCCAGCAGGCGATCCATGGCCTCGAGGCTGAGCGGATCGCCCTCCTGCTCGGCGGCCGGCAGCCGCAGTTCGGCGAGCGACAGCTGCCACGGCGCATCGCCGGACTTGGCCACCGTGCCGCGCAGCTCCCGCGCCGTAACGTCGAAGGCGACCTCGCCGCGGTCGGAATAGCCGTCGAGCACCGCGCCCGTGAGTTCCAGGGCGTCGAAGTGCAGCGTGTCGACGCGGAAACGGCGCAGTTCCCAGGCGAATGGGCGCTCGATGCCCGCCTCCGGGGCAAGCAGTGCGGCCATGGTGTCGGCATCGATGGTCTCAAGGCCGCCGCCGAGCACCAGGCGACCCTCGGCGGCATCGATCATTGGCACCGGCGCGCCGATGCCGATGGCGCCGGCGCGGATGCTGCCGTCCCCGGTATGCAGCCAGCCCTCGGCCGCGCCGTAGCGGGCGGATACGGCGACGAAGGGATCCAGGAACTGGATCGCCGCTGTCATGGGCAGTGCTTGCGCCGCGGTCTTGCCGAGCGGCGGCGGCAGATCCACTTCGACGCCCGTCAGGTCGCTCTCCACATGCAGTTCCATCGCCCGCTCCGATGCCGGGAAGACGGTGAAGGCGGCATCGAAGTCGAAGCGCCCGGCGGCGATGCCGGGGTCCGCAATGTCGAGCAGCCGGTACGCATCGGCGGGGACGCCGGAACCGGCCAAGGCGACGCGCACCGCCTCGGCATCCGAATCGATGCCGATGACGACCTTCTCGCCGAACAGCGTGCCTTCCAGGGCGTGGCTCTCGAGGCCGACCGGATACTCGTACCGCAGCGTCTCGTCGACGGCGTCGAAATGCAGGCCGAGGTCGGCGAGATCGATGCTTGCCTCCGTGAAGCGGAAGCTGGTGCGCACGTCGCCCGGACGTAGCTCTTGGCCGCGCAGCGGCACGACGAGTTCTCCGTCCACCGCCACCTGCCCCGCGCCGCTCCAAGCTTCGGACAGGAACGGCATCGCCTCGTGTACCGGTGTCTGCCAGGCGAAGTCGATCAGCCGCGGCACGCTGGTGTCGACGTGAAACGCAACGAAGGCGCGGGCGTTGGCGTCCGGTCCCGCGCGCGGCACGCTGATGTCGAGGTCGCGCACGGTCTCGCCGAACACCACCGCGGCGCCGCCAACGCGCACCGCGGCGGCGGTCACTTCGACGCTGCCGTCGAAGTCGCTCGCCGGCGGCCAGTCGGCGTGGTAGTCCGCCGCGACGCCCTGGGCGGTGAGCTTCATCTCGAAGCGTCGCACGGGAAGTTCGCCACGGCCGCGCACATGGCCGTGGTACGTCATCGCGACTTCGCGCAGTTCGCCGCCGGCAACGCGGCCGCGCAGCCACTCGCGCAGTTCCTGCTCCAGCGTGAAGGGCAGATAGTCGCCGGCCCTCGCGACATCCAGTCGATCCACGCGCCCCGCCACCGAGACCCGGGTTTCCATCGCATCTCCCGGCCGGGCGAGGGCCATGCGTCCGTCGCCGCGACCGCCGGCGCTCACGGTCCAGAGATCCCGCCCGCGCATGCCAAGGTAGCCGTCGGCGAAAGCGATCGTCAGCGTGCCGGCGCCGGCTTGGTGCAGATCCTCCGCTGGCAGATAGACCGGGAAGCCGAAATCGAAGTCGCGCCCCTCGAAGTCCAGGCGCATGGCGCGGGCGCTGCCGGCCAAGGCGAAATCGACGGCGGCGACCTTGGGGATGCCCTTGTGCCCTGCCATGGTCGCGCCGGATGCGCGGGCGCTGAAGGCGACGCCGTTCGCGTCGAGCCGTGCCGCCAGACCTTCGACCCAGGCCTCGGGTCGGAGCGTCGCGAGCCGGTTGCCGAATTCGTGGTCCGCGCCGAGCGCGGCGATCGCCGGGGCGAGCAGCGCGGCGACCGAGAAGTCCGGCAGCCAAAGATCGGCGAACGGTTCGTCGCCGCCGAGGAGTGCCAGCCGGAAGCCGCCGCCCGGCAGTTCGAATGCCGCGTCGCCGCTCGCTGCGGCAAGCGCATCGATGCGGCCGCGGTATTCGCCGTCGCCGACTTTCCATGCGCCGAGCTCGGCCGCTAGGCGCAGCGGCGCGGCCGCCACGCGAGCATCCATGTCCACAGCCAGCGCGGCGCGTTCGGAACCGTCCGCGGCGCGCTGCCAGCGCCCGTCGAGCCGCGCGGCGATGCGCCCGGATCCCGTGCCGAGCGCCTCGCCCGGGGCCAGGCCCAGCACTTCGAGCGCGTCGCGATGCAGCACGAACTCGGGCGCCGCGAGGCGGATGCTGGCGACGCCCTGAGCGGGGACGTCGCCGTCCACGGTCAGGGCGCAGGCGGCGCAGCGGGGCTCGAGCTGCACGCCGAAATGGAACCGCCTGCCGGCGGCGTTGTTGACCACCATCGCCTCGCCGTACAGCGGCACCACGGCGCCGTCCCTCTCGAACGTCAGCCGGCCGCGCAGCCAAACCTGGTCGCCGTGCGATAGCAGCGTCCAGATGTCGAAGTCGGTCGGTGCGCCGCCGCCGGGCAGGCGCCAGCCGGCTGCGGTGCGGGTGATGGTCGCCGCGGCGTCGGCCACCGTCAGCCGCCGCGCCACGACGCGGTTGCGCCCCAGACTCTCGAGCACGTCGAGCTCGAAGTCGAGTCCCTGCGCGCGGCCGCCCGGAAACCGCACCGATGCGGCGAAGAAGCCGGGATTGAGGCCGTTCCAGCGCCCTTCCAGACCGCTGACGGCGATGCCGCGGGGCGCGAGGTAGTCGTTCACGATCGGCGTCAGGCGGGGCAGCTGCCAGGCCGCCAGACGACCGGCGAGCTGCAAGACCGCAACGCAGACCGCGACTACCGTAGCGAGGATGAAGACCGTGCGCAGCAGTGCTCGCATGGCGGAATCAGGGCGTCGCGCTCGCGCCGGCCGCGGAGCGCCAGCGCCAAGTGTCGATGCCGAATGCCTGCATGAGCGCCTCCGTCTCCAAGAGCGGCAAGCCGACCACCGCGCTGTAGCTGCCGCGCACGACGCTCGCGAAGGCGGCGCCGATGCCTTGGATGGCGTAGCCCCCAGCCTTGTCCCGGGGCTCGCCCGTGGCCCAATAAGCCCGCATCTGCGTCTCCGACAGCGAGGCCAGCAGCACCGTCGCGCTCACCACCCGAACCGCCTCGCGATGCCGCCAGCGCAGCGCGACGCCGGTATGGACATCATGCTCGGCGCCAGCCAGACACGTCAGCATAGCCTCGAATTCCGCTTGGTCCGCGGGCTTGCCGAAAACCCGCTCGCCCGCCGCCACCACGGTGTCGGCGCCCAGCGTCGGCATTCCCGGCGCGTCCGCCGCCCGCACCTTGGCGACAGCCAGGCGCCGCGCCATGGCGACCGGCGACTCGCCGGGTTCGCGACGCTCATCCACCGCCGGCGCTTGGACACGGAACGGCACGCGGAGTTGCCGCAAGAGGGCCGCCCGGCGCGGCGACGACGACGCCAGCAAGATGCACGGCACAGGCGTCCGCGCCGCCGGGCGTTCAGCGCCCGGCACCATCGAATCGCTTCTCCGCCACCCACCGCCGCACCGTCACGGCAAGCAGCGGCAGCAACAAAGCCGTGGCGAGGGCGGGCAGGGCGAAGAGCGGCGAAGGCGGCGAGTCCAGCAGCGCGAAGCGCACCAGAGATCGATACGCCTCCATCGCCACTGCGGTGAGCAGCAGTACGCCGGTTTGCTGCACGAGGGTGAACAGACGCAGCTTCTCCTCGAATCGGCGCACCAGAAAGACCCCCCCAGCCAGTGCGACCCCGTGCATCCCCAGCGGCTCGCTGAGCAGCACATCGAGCAGCAGTCCGACGCCCCAGGCAGTCAGCAGTCCGATGCGCGGCGGGTCCGCCGCGGCCCAGAAGAACACCACGGCGAGCACCCAATCGGGGCGCAGCAAGCGCAGCCATTCGGGCCAATCCGGAGGCAAGCGCACGGCCATCAGGAACATGGCCGCGACCACCGTGGCGCAGACCAGCGCTGCGGTCTTGAGGCGCGTCAATCCGGCGGCTCCGCGAATGCGGCGGCGATCGCGCTCTGCTCTGCGGTCGGCGCGGAGTCGGCGCCTGACTCCTCGCCGCAGCCACCGCCTGCCGCGCCATCCGCGCACTCGGCGGGGGTCGGCGCGTCCAGCAGCACCAGCAGGTGCCGGGAGCGATCCAATGCCGCCGCCGGCTGCAGGGCGACAGTGGCGAACGTTTCCGTCGCGTCGCGCCCGACCGATACCACGGTGGCGACCGGATAGCCGCTCGGAAAGCGGCCGCCGAGGCCCGAGGTGACCATTCGGTCGCCCTCGCGGATGTCGATGGTGATCGGCGCATGCGTCAACGCCAGCGAACCGCCTCCCGCACCGGCGGCGATGGCGCGCACGTCGTTGCGCACCGCGCGTACCGGCACGGCGTGCGACGGGTCCGTAACCAGCAGCACGCGCGCCGTGAAGGGCACCGCTTCCACCACCTGGCCGAACAGCCCGTGCGCGTCGATCACCGCAGCGCCCAGTCGAACGCCGTCCTTGAGGCCCTTGTCGATGACCACTTCCCGGCGCGCGATGGACTCGCCGACCAATTGCGCCGCCACGGTGCGGCCCGAGTGCGACCGCGCACCCGAATCGAGCAAGGCGCGCAGCCGGTCGTTGTCCTTCAAGGTGGCCTCGTAGCGGGCGGCTTCGGCGGCGAGGCGATTGTTCTCGCGCTCCAGGGCCGCGACCCGATGCACTAGGGAAGCGCGGCTGCTGACGGCGAGGGTTGCAGCCGCGCCCAGGGCATAGGGCAGGCCGGCGGCATAGTCGATGGGCGCCACCACGGTGGCGAGCGCCGTGCGAACCGGCACCAGCCATGCCGTCCCGGCATCCGCGACCAGCAATGCCACGGAAGCCGCTGCCAGCGCGAGCAAGCGTCCAGCGCCGTGCGATTCGCGCGAGAACAGCGTGTCCATGGGGCTTCTAGCGTCCTTGGCCGCGACCTGTACGGCAGGCGGGTCGAGTCAGCCCGGAAGCGCTCCGCGGACCGGCGCCAGCGGATCCGACGCTGTGCGGCGGCGCCCGACGCGGCGCCTCACTCGGTCCAGAGCAGGTCGGCGTAGCCATCGAAGTCCTCCAAGGCCCTGCCGCCGCCGCGCGCCACGCAGGTGAGCGGATCCTGGGCGACGATGACCGGCAGGCCGGTCTCCTCGGCGAGCAGCACGTCCAGGTCCTTGAGCAGTGCGCCGCCGCCGGTGAGCACGAGGCCGGTGTCGGCGATGTCCGCGGAGAGCTCCGGCGGCGTCGCCTCCAGGGCGTTCTTGACCGCTTGGACGATCAGCGACAGCGGATCGTGCAGGGCGGCGAGGATGTCCTTGCTGGTGAGCGTGAAGGCGCGCGGCACGCCGAGCGCCAGGTTGTGGCCGCGCACTCGGAGCTCCTGCACGTCCTCTTCCTTCTGCTCGTAGGCGACGCCGATCTCCTTCTTGATGTGCTCCGACATCGCCTCGCCGATCAGACTGCCCTTGGTGCGGCGGACGTAGTTGACGATGGTCTCGTCGAAGCGGTCGCCGCCGACGCGCACGGTATCGGCATAGACCACGCCGCTGAGCGCGATGATGGCGATCTCCGTGGTGCCGCCGCCGATGTCCACCACCATGGTGCCGATGGCTTCGTGGACCGGCAGTCCGGCGCCCATGGCGGCCGCCATCGGCTCCTCCAGCAGCCGCACGTCGCGCGCGCCCGCGGAACGAGCGGATTCGCGAATGGCTTTGCGCTCCACGGGCGTGGACTTGCAGGGCACGCTGATGAGCACGCGCGGACTCGGCCGGATGATCGAATGGGTGCGCACCTTGCCGATGAAATGCTTGAGCATCTCTTCGGTGACGTCGAAATCCGCGATCACGCCGTCCTTGAGCGGACGGATGGCGCGGATGTTGCTCGGCGTGCGGCCGAGCATGCGCTTGGCGTCGGCGCCGACGGCGATCACCCGGTGGCTGCGCTGGCCCTCGTCGCGTATGGCGACTACGGACGGTTCATCGAGGATGATCCCCTGGTCCGGTGCGTACACCAGCGTATTCGCCGTTCCCAGGTCGATCGCCAGATCGCGCGAAAACCGCCTCCCGAACACCCCGAACATCAGGCAAGAAACCCCCGACTGCGCCAGCGTTCGACTCTACCACGTTCAGCGGGATTGCCGCCGCCAAACTGCGCCGGCGGCGACGATCCGCCATCCAATTCGGCGCGGAGGCTTGGCCGGTGCCGTAAACTCTCCGCCATGAGCGATGGGCAATCCGGACGGCAGTCGGCGGCGGCGCTGGTCGATCGCCTCGAGCGGCTGGCGGCGCTGCGCCTCGACGCCGAGGAGCGGCGTCTGCTGCGCGCCGATCTGGACAAGATCATGGCGCTGATCGACGCCATGCAGAGCGTCGACGTGGACGGCGTCGCGCCCTTGGACCATCCGCTGGACGGCGTGCAGCCGCTGCGGCCCGACGCGGTGACCGAGGACGTGCGCCGCGAGCGCCTGCAGCGCGGCGCGCCGGCCACCGCCGATGGGCTGTATCTCGTGCCGCGGGTGGTCGAGTGACGGCGCCGGACCTCGCGACGCTGGTCGACGTGGCGGACGCCCTCGCCGCCCGGCGCGTCAGCGCCCTCGAGTTGACGCAGACCTATCTGGCCCGCATCGCTGCCCACGCGCATCTCAACAGTTTCATCACGGTGTGCGAAGAATCCGCCCTAGCCGCTGCCCGGCGCGCCGACGCGGCCATCGCCGAAGGCGGCCAGGAGGGCCTGCTCGGCGTGCCGATCGCGCACAAGGATGTCTTCTGCACCGCCGACGAACGCACCACCTGCGCGTCGCGCATGCTGGCCTCGTTCGTCGCCCCCTACGACGCCACCGTGGTCGCCAGGCTGAAGCAGGCCGGCACGGTAATGCTCGGCAAGACCAATATGGACGAGTTCGCCATGGGTTCGTCCAACGAGACCAGCCACTTCGGCAGCGTCTCGAACCCATGGGACTCGAGCCGCGTGCCGGGCGGCTCGTCGGGCGGCTCCGCTGCCGCGGTGGCGGCGGGCCTCGCGGCGGCGGCGACCGGCACCGACACCGGCGGTTCCATCCGCCAGCCGGCGGCGTTCTGCGGCATCAGCGGCCTCAAGCCAACCTACGGGCGCGTGTCGCGCTACGGGATGGTGGCGTTCGCATCGAGTCTCGATCAAGCGGGGCCGATGGCGCGCTCGGCGGCGGACCTGCGGGCGCTGCTCTGCGCGATGGAAGGCCACGACCCGGCCGACTCGACCAGTGCCTCGGCGCCGCCGACCGGCGCAGCCGATCCTGCGCCGCTGACGGTGGGCATCGCCGCGCAGTTCTGGCCCGCTCTCGACGCCGGCATCGCGGGCGCCTTGGAAGACGCCGGCCGGGTGCTCGATAGCCTCGGCCACCGCCGCGCGGACATCGCCCTGCCCCATGCCGACTACGCCGTGCCGGCCTACTACGTCATCGCCAGCGCCGAGGCGTCGACCAATCTGTCGCGCTACGACGGGGTCCGCTACGGCCACCGCGCCGAGGCGCCGCAGGACATCGAAGACCTCTACCGCCGCTCGCGCACGGAGGGCTTCGGCATCGAGGTGAAGCGCCGCATCCTGACCGGCACCTACGCGCTCTCGGTTGGCTACTACGACGCCTACTACCGCCGGGCGCAGCGTCTGCGACGGCTGATCCGGGACGATTTCCTCACCGCTTTCCGCAGCGTGGATGCGATTCTCGCGCCGGCGACGCCCACCACGGCGTTCCCGCAGGGGATGCTGGAGGACGCCCGGGACCCCACCCTCATGTACCGCCAGGACGTGTTCACGGTGCCCGCCAGCCTCGCCGGGCTGCCGGCGCTCAGCATCCCTTGCGGCTTCGCCAGCGGCCTGCCGGTGGGCATGCAGCTGATTGGCCCGCACTTCCACGAGGATCGCCTGCTGGCCCTGGCGGAGGCGTTCCAGACCGAGACGGACTGGCACCTGCGCACCCCGCAGGCGGCTTCGCAGGCGGCATGAACAGAGGCTGGGAGAGCGTGATCGGGCTCGAGGTCCACGTGCAGCTCGACACGCGCTCGAAGATCTTCTCCGGCGCGTCGACGGACTTCGGCGCGGCGCCGAACACCCAGGCGTGCGCCGTGGACCTGGCGCTGCCCGGCGTGCTGCCGGTGCTCAACGCCGAAGCGGTGCGCCACGCGGTGCTGTTCGGACTCGCGGTAGACGGCGAGATCGCCGAACGCTGCCGCTTCGACCGCAAGAACTATTTCTATCCCGACCTCCCCAAGGGCTATCAGATCAGCCAGCTCGACGAACCCATCGTCAAGGGCGGCCATGTGGACATAGACGACGGCAGCGGCGGCGCGCGACGCATCGCCCTGACCCGGGCGCATCTCGAAGAGGATGCCGGCAAGTCCCTGCACGAGGACTACCACGGCCAGACCGCCATCGACCTGAACCGCGCCGGCACGCCGCTGCTCGAAGTGGTGACCGAGCCGGTGCTCACCGGCCCCGAAGAGGCGGTGCGCTACTTCCGCGCCCTGCACGCGCTGGTGCGCTACCTCGGCATCTGCGACGGGGACTTGAGCCAAGGCTCCATGCGCTGCGACGCCAACGTCTCTGTGCGCCGCCCCGGCGACGAACTGGGCGAGCGCACGGAGATCAAGAACCTGAACTCGTTCCGCTTCCTGGAACGCGCCGCGCGCTACGAGATCGACCGCCAGATCGACATCTTGGAGAGCGGCGGGCGCGTGCAGCGGCAGACGCTGCTCTACGACGCGGCAAGGCACGAGACGCGGCCCATGCGCGGCAAGGAGCAGTCCGACGACTACCGCTACTTCCCCGATCCGGACCTCATGCCCGTGGCGGTGACCGCGGCGATGCGCGCAGGGGCGCAGGCCGCGCTGCCGGAACTGCCGGCGGCGAAGCAGAGGCGCTATGCCACGGCACTCGGTCTTGCGGACTACGACGCGCAGTGGCTCGCCGCGGACCCGGACACGGCGACCTACTTCGAGGCGGTGGCCGAAGCCTGCGGCCAGCCCAAGGCGGCTGCCAACTGGGTGATGGGCGAGGTGGCGGCGGCGCTCAATCGCGATGCCGCCAGCGCTCGCGACATCCCCCTTGCCGCGCCGCAGCTCGGGCGGCTGATCGAACGTACCGCTGACGGCACCATCTCCGGCAAGATCGCCAAGACGCTGTTCGAGGCGCTGTGGCGCGATGGCGGCGAGGTGGACGAGCTGATCGAGTCGCGCAATCTCAAGCAGGTGAGCGATACCGGCGAGCTGGCCGCGGTGGTGCAAGCCGTGCTGGCCGAAAACCAGGCCCAGGTGGCGCAGTACCGAGCCGGGCGAACGAAAGTGCTCGGCTTCCTCGTGGGCCGCGTGATGCAGGCCACCGGCGGCAAGGCGAACCCGCGCCAGGTGAACGAACTGCTGCGCGCGGCGCTGGCGGAATAGGCTTGGCAGGAGGCGGTAGAAGTGGTCCAACGGCCAGGAGAACCTAGCCTGCCGTGGCCTTGGACGTGCTATTGTCGTGCTTGATTGTGGTCTGGCAGACGTGCCCCGCGGCCAGTCGCCAGCGAAAACACAGGATAGAGGGGGGTTCGCACGTCGCCCGACGCACAGTAGCGACACTGATCGACACACGAGGCCGATGCACTGTCTGACGGACTTCAAGAACTTCGCCCGCGCCGAACTTGATCTGTTCGAACCGCTGACCGTGCTGCTCGGCAGAAACGGGTCGGGCAAGACGAACCTCATCGAGGGCGTTGAACTTCTCGCTGCCCTTGCCAGGGGCGTGCCATTCCATGAAATCACGGATGTCGACCGCGGTGGGACGTTCGAGGTGCGGGGCGGCCTGCGCTCGGCCGTTCGGTTCGGCGCCGAGAGGTTCGGCCTTAGGTTTAACAAGGCTCGGGTTCGCAACGAATCCGTGGACTATTCGATCGAAGTCGTTGCACAGGGACGCAGCGACATCCAGCTAGCCAGGGAACGCTTGCAGATCGGAGGCCGAACCCTGTTCCAAGCCACGCATGCCCACAAGGACCTGAAGGTCACCTACGACAACTTCTCGTCCGGCAGAAATCCCACCTGCACGCTTGAGGGCGCTCGATCCGTCCTTTCGCGCTACGAAGAGCTTATCAGCAACAGTCGTTCGAGCTCTCTCGAGCTCCGCAAGTCGAGGCAGACCGTCGAAGGCGTAAGGCGCTACCTTCGAAAGGCATATATCTTCGATCCGCAGCCGAAAGCGATGCGTCAGTACGAACGCGTCGAGTCCGCACCGCAGCTCCTGCGAAACGGTGCCAATCTGTCGGCTGTTCTGTTCGCGCTCAGAAGAAAAGAAGAAGAGGACACTGGCTCTGCACTGCGGCGCATCACCGAGACCGTGCGACAGATTCCAGAGGAGCCCTTCAGCATGATTCGGTTCGTGGAAACCTCCAACAAGGAAGACGTGATGCTCGGCTTCCTGCGGGATGGCGGAACCGAGGCAGACTGCAAGCTGGTCGATGCGCGGATCCTGTCCGACGGCACGTTGAGAATGCTAGCCGTAGTAACGGCGCTCGAGACCGTCCCGGAGCGCTCTCGGGTCGTCGTTGAAGAGTTCGACAACGGCCTGCATCCGAGCCGTGCGAGACTGCTCGTGGATGCGCTTGCGGAGGCAGCGGATCGCCGGAAGCTGAACGTGGTCGTCACGACACACAATCCGGCTTTCATGGATGCCCTGGACGAATCGCAGATGAACAACGTGCTGATCTGTCACGGCGACGACTCCGGCGGGGGGTCTCGGGCCACCAGGCTCGGCGACATGGACATCGCCGGGACGGTCGGGCTTCGCGGCGGGCTCGGCGATTACGTCACCCGGGGGGCGCTCGAACGACATCTTGCGCCGGGCTTCAAGGACAGGCGAGCCAAGAAGACGCAGGAATGGCTCGCGTCGCTGCCTTGAGCACCGTAGCGATTCTGGACACATCGTGGCTGCTCGAACTGTATCAAGTGCCCGGTACTTCAAGAAGTCCCGCACGTCGCATGTCCACACGGAGACCGCTGATCTGATCGAGGCCGAGTGCGAACTGTTCGTCACCGTGCCCGTGCTGTTCGAGGTTGCCAGCCACATCACGCACGTGCGCGATGGAAACCGCCGCCGCGCCCTTGGCGCGAAGCTCCGCGACGATATCAGTAGCTCGATCGAGGTCGAAAGCCCGTGGACCATCGCCACCAGTGGACCGGACATCCTCATGCGGTCGGCGGACGTGATCAAACTGGCCGACCGCTTCCTGGAGTCATCCGGACCGAATTACTCCTTCGCGGACATTTCGATCATCGATCTAGCGACGGAGCTCAAGCGATCAGGCAAGACGGTCAAAGTACTGGCCTTCGACAAGCAGCTAGAGGCGCATTCCGGTTGACTTCCGCCGCTGGCTCGTGGCTGCCGCCGGGCGCTTCCGTGCTCGGACTCTCCGCAGTGCAGGTTGCGACACTATGATATAACCACATGGAATGAACGCGGGCGCGGCGAACCCCTAGAATACGTGTCCCGCGCCGTCGCCAGACGAAGCCGCTCGGATCCGCATGTCGGGATACACGCTCACACATCTCAAGCAGTTGGAAGCGGAGAGCATCCACATCATCCGCGAGGTGGCGGCGGAGTTCGAGCGCCCGGTGCTGCTGTACTCCATCGGCAAGGACTCCTCGGTGCTGCTGCATCTGGCGCGCAAGGCGTTCCACCCGGGCAAGCTGCCGTTTCCGCTGCTGCACGTGGACACCACTTGGAAGTTCCGCGACATGATCGTCTTCCGGGACCGCATCGCCCGCGAAATGAACCTCGACCTCATCGTCCACACCAACGAGGAAGGCCGCGCCAGCGACGTCACGCCGTTCACTTACGGCAGCCGCAAGTACACCGACATCATGAAGACCCAGGCGCTGAAGGAGGCGCTGGACCGGCACGGCTTCGACGCCTGCTTCGGCGGTGCCCGGCGCGACGAGGAGAAATCCCGCGCCAAGGAGCGCGTTTTCTCGGTGCGCGACCGGCACCACCGCTGGGAGCCGAAGAGCCAGCGCCCGGAGCTGTGGCACCTGTACAACGGCAACATCAACCCCGGCGAGGAAGTGCGCGTCTTCCCGCTCTCCAACTGGACGGAACTGGATGTCTGGCAATACGTCTACTTGGAGAACATCGAGATCGTGCCGCTCTACTTCGCCGCCGAACGCCCGGTGGTGGAGCGCGACGGCACGCTCATCATGGTGGACGACGAGCGCATGCCCCTCGAACCGGACGAGACGCCGGAGTTGCGCTCGGTGCGTTTCCGCACGCTCGGCTGCTATCCGCTCTCCGGGGCCATCGAGTCCAGCGCGGCGACGCTGCCGGAGATCATCCAGGAGATGCTGATCGCCAAGCATTCCGAGCGCCAGGGCCGGCTGATCGACTACGACGCCAGCGGCTCGATGGAGCAGAAGAAGCGCGAGGGCTATTTCTGATGGCCGTCGGCACCGGGATCGAGAGTGTCCGCGAAGAACAGGGCTTGGATCTCATCGAGCGCGACATCCTGGCCTACCTCGCGCAGCACGAGCGCAAGGAGATCCTGAAGCTCCTCACCTGCGGCAGTGTGGACGATGGCAAGAGCACGCTCATCGGGCGCCTGCTGCACGACTCGAAGATGATCTACGAGGATCAACTGGACGCCATCCGCCGCGACAGCAAGACCACGGGCACCCAGCGCGACGGCATGGACCTCGCGCTTCTGGTGGACGGCTTGCAGGCGGAGCGCGAGCAGGGCATCACCATCGACGTCGCCTACCGCTATTTCTCCACCGCCAAGCGCAAGTTCATCATCGCCGACACGCCCGGCCACGAGCAGTACACGCGCAACATGGCGACAGGCGCATCGAACTGCGATCTGGCCGTGATCCTCATCGATGCCAGGAACGGCGTGCTGCCGCAGACGCGCCGCCACACCTTCATCGCCCGGCTGCTGGGCATCCGCCATCTGGTGGCGGCGGTGAACAAGATGGACGCGGTGGACTACGCCGAGTCCGTCTTCGACGCCATCCGCGAGGACTACTTCGGCTTCACCGCCAAGCTCGGCGTGGACGACCTGCACTTCATCCCCATTTCCGCCCTGTACGGCGACAACGTGGTGGAGCAGTCACCGAACATGCCGTGGTACCAGGGCGCGACGCTGATGCACCTCTTTGAGAACGTGCAGATCGCCAGCGACAAGGACATCGAACATTTCCGGCTGCCGGTGCAGATGGTGAATCGCCCGAACCCGGACTTCCGCGGCTACAGCGGCACGGTGGCCGGCGGCGTGGTGCGGCCCGGCGACGAGGTGGCGGTGCTGCCGAGCGGCAAGCGGTCCACGGTGGAGCGCATCGTCACCATGGACGGGGATCTGGACGAGGCCTTCGCGCCGCTGGCCGTGACGCTGACGCTGGTCGACGACGTGGACGTCAGCCGCGGCGATGTGCTGGCGGCGCCCGTCGGCCTGCCGCATATCGCCGATCGGCTCGATGCGATGCTGGTGTGGATGGCCGACGAGCCGTTGCAGCCGGGCCGGCAGTATCTGGTCAAGCACGGCGCGCGGCAGGTGGCGGGGAGCGTCGAGTCGCTGCGCTATCGCGTGGACGTGAACACGCTGGCGCACGAGAGCGCCGAGACGCTCGCCCTGAACGAGATCGGCCGCGCGGAGATCGCCCTCACCGAGCCCATTGTCTTCGATGCCTACAACGACAACAGGGAACTCGGCGGGCTCATCCTGATCGACCGCATCAGCAACGCCACCGTCGGCGCCGCCATGGCCTTCGCGCCGGGCGGGTCGCTCGCCGCCGCGGCGTGGGACCAAGCGCCGCATGGCGAACTGCACGCCGCGGTGAGCCCGGTCGGCGCCGAAGAACGGGCAGCGCGCCTCGGCCAGCGCCCGGCGACCGTGCTGCTCACCGGCCTCGCCAAGGCCGGCAAGACCGTCATCGCCCACGCCGTGGAACGCAAGCTGTTCGACGCCGGCCGCCTCGCCGCGGTGCTGGATGGCCAGAGCTTCCGGCTCGGCCTCAGCCGCGACCTCGGCTTCAGCGCCGAGCACCGCTCGGAGAACATCCGCCGCGCCGCGGAGACCGCCCGGCTCATGAACGATGCTGGACTGATCTGCCTCACGGCATTCGTGGCGCCGGAAGAGGCGGTGCGCGAACGGGCCCGCGAAACCATCGGCGCGGAGCGTTTCGTGGAAGTGTTCCTCACCGCGCCGCTCGACATCCTGAAGGCGCGCGACGAAGATGGCCTCTACGCCGCCGCCGAGCGCGGCGAGGCGAGCAGCGTGCCTGGCGTCACTTCGCCTTTCGAGACGCCGCCGCGGGCCGATCTGGTGCTGCGGACGGATGTCCTGGACATCGAGCAATGCGTGGACGCCGTGATCGAGCTGCTGCGCGGCAAAGGCTTCATCGCGTAGCTTGGCAGCCTCGGCACGGGCAACATCCACACTCAATCGCACTCAACGACACAAGGAGCTTCCCTCTTGAGCATTCAAACGGACGTCGTCATCGTCGGCGCCGGGCCTTGCGGCCTGTTCCAAGTATTCGAGCTGGGCCTCTTGGGCATCAAGGCGCATATCGTCGATGCCTTGGAGAAGCCCGGCGGGCAGTGCGCGGAGCTGTACCCGGACAAGCCCATCTACGACATTCCGGCCATCCCGGTGTGCGACGCCCAGGAGCTTGTGGAGAAGCTGCTCGAACAGATCAGGCCGTTCGAGCCCGGCTTCCATCTCGACAGCCAGGTGACCGAGGTGGAGCGCTTGGACGAGGAGCGCTTCCATGTCGCCACCAGCCGCGGCGAGACCTTCGAGACCCGCGCCGTGATCATCGCCGGCGGCGTCGGCTCCTTCCAGCCGATGCCGCTGCGCGTGCCGGGCGTGGATGCGTTCCTGGACCGGCAGGTCTTCTACCGCGTCCGCGACCCCGACGCGCATCGCGGCAAGCGCCTGCTGGTGCTCGGCGGCGGCGACTCGGCCTTCGACTGGACGGTGGAGCTGGCGGGGCGGGCGGAGTCCCTCACCCTGGTGCATCGCAGCGACCGCTTCCGCGCCGCGCCGGCGACGGTGGCGCGGATGCGCGAACTCGAAGCCGAGGGCGCCGTGAAGTTCATGGTGGGCAACTGCGTGGCCTTCGACGCGCAGGATGATCGCATCGAGCGGATGCACATCCGGCACACGGACCGATCAGAGACTTTGCTCGACATCGACCATGCGCTGGTGTTCTTCGGCCTGTCGCCGAAACTCGGCCCCATCGCCGAGTGGGGCTTGACCCTCGACAAGAACCAGATCCCGACGGACACCGAACGCTTCGAGACCAGCACCCCGGGCATCTACGCCATCGGCGACATCACCACGTACCCGGGCAAGAAGAAGCTGATCCTATCGGGCTTCCACGAGGCGGCCCTGGCGGCATTCGCCATCAAGGCGCGACTGAACCCGGACGAGAAGGTGCATCTTCAATACACGACGACGAGCCCGATCATGCACGAGCGGCTAGGGGTTTGAGTCGGGAGGGAACGGCTCAGGCGTCCGCCAAGTCTTCCGTGAAACCGACGAAGAAGTGAGCTACGCGGACGTAGCCGTGAATCGGGGCGAGCTTTGCCTCGCGGTCATGCTCGGTGTCGAACGCTGCTCTCGAAAATAGCGTCGAAGGTTCCGTGTAGAGCAGGCCCGTTGCGCTTGGTCGCAGGCGCAGCGCTTCGGCCTTCGACGTTTCCACCAACGCGGCCTTCAGCGGGGGAACGATCTCGCTCTCTGGTGCCAGTAGAACGCCAACCATCGCTGCGACAGGCTGGCCGCGACCGTACAGCCCGGTCACGAACCGTCCGAGGCCCCGCTCCCCAAGGTACTCGTCCCGGTCCCGCTTCCGCCTGCGGAGCCGCTTGAACTCGAACACAAGCTCCAGGCTTCTGGACTCGTCGTTCCAGCCGTACACGATGTCCAGTCGCCGTTCCTCGAACTTCCCGGCTGCGTTCCAATCCCCAATGACGTCCTCCGCCGCCCACATTCCCAGCAAACCATGCCGCCGAGCCACCTCGTTCTGCACATACGCCTTGAGGCGTTTCGTCAACATAGGCTCGCGCATCGTCCGCTCCAGGCGCGAGAAGGGCGGCGACGATAGCTCATCCCACGCCAGCAAGAGCACTTCGCAAGCCGCGGCAGCTTCCTGCCATGGAAACGCACGCCGCCACTCTGCGATGGGGTCCACCTGATGGTCCTCTCAGGTAGAGTCGGGCGCGTTGACCAAGCGGACGATTTGTTCGGCATCCCTTAAGGCCTGGCGCACGGTCCAACCTCGCCTGAACGCCTGCCTAGCCAAGTAGAGCGAGCCGTCAATCCAAACGTGGGTGTCTGGCGTGAGGACCAGCGACCGGGCCGATGCGATGTGCCGCAACCCGGCGCGGCGGAGCGCCTCCAACGTTTGCAGTACGATGTGATCGTCTACCACGGTGTCTGCTTCCGCATCGCTCACGTCGCCCGCCATATAGTCGACGCGCACGATACCGAGAGGACCGTCACGGCTTGGGCTGCTGCCCTTGACGCTGACGCGAAACCGGCCTTCGCCGCCCATTCTCGTACGCCAGCTTGTCAACGACCCGCCGAGTGCGCTCGCGTACCTGCGATAGTCCTCCAATCCAACGACCCGTTGCGCGGGCGTCAACAGGGACTTGAAGCTCCTAGGCCGCACCGAGGGCAGTAGGACCTCGACCGTCTCCCTGACGATCATCCGCTCCTCGTCGGCGATCCCGAAGTAATCGAACACGGCGGCGTTCAGTTGCTCTCGTAGGGCGCGGTACCGTGCTGGCTGCTCGACGCTGGAGAGCGCTGCCAGTTCGTCCATGCAAGTGCATAGCGTCGTCAACGAACGACTTGCTAGGCCAGGATTGGGTGCCGCTTCTGGCCGAAAGAACGGAAACGACCGGATGTCCGCAAGGTGGACTCCGTTGCGAGCCGAGAGCGTTTTCCAGGTACGGAGCATGACGAAGTAGCGTGCGAGGTCGGATCGCAGATAGACCGCGGCCAGCTTCAGCAGCGGCGCATCGCTTCTGTCTCGGCACGCCATCACGCCGACGCTGTGCGTGAATGTCGCCGCAGCGTCGTAGTAGTAGGCACGCACACTCGGTTCGAGCTGTGAGAAGCCGTCCGGGAACAGAACTCGTGGGCCATCAAAGACCCTCATCACCGCTTCGTTCAGGCCGACCACGGTGTCACGCGAAGCCGGCCACGGCTCCAGCAGGTCCGGATGCATGACCGGCGCACCCGTTGCGAGCGACTGAGGCCTGACATGCGGCAGCGACCGGAGCGGCTCGGCGGACACGTCCTCGCGGCTCCTGTCGCTCAAGTGAATGCCCTTGCGCAGCACCCATCGTCGGGTGCCCTGTGCCGGGCTGGTGAAGTCCCGGAATGTCCCGCGTACGGTCAGCCGCGTCCAGATCGCCGTGTCGTTGGCATCGCCCCACATCCTCGACACAAGGAGTTGCGGGTCGTCGATTACCGAGACCGTCTGCAGGCGATGCAGATCGGCGGATTGCATCGACAAGTGGCCTAGCGCGAGCGTTAGATCGGCTTTGGGCACGCTATAGTCGAACGTCTCGCGAAACGGCAACGCCGAGGCAGAGCAGTCGCGTCGGCGCTCTGCGACGAACACGTGGCAGCCATGCGTCGCCGTGGGGAACAGCAACTCCTGCAGGTCGCCGAAGTTGATGAGTCGCAGCGGCTGGTACCGACGCAGCAGCCGGGCGACGAACTCGCTGCTCGTGCTGCCGAGCAGCAGAGCCATCGGCAGGATGAGGCAGGCCCGTCCATCGGCTTCAAGGAAGTCCAAGGTGCGGATGGCGAAGGCGCCGGCAACCTGGCGCCGAGGGACGGGCTCGCCAGCGGCCTCGGCCCAGTCGTCGGCGCTGGTCCGCTCGCCACGGCGCGGCTCGCGCCACGGCGGATTCGAGATCGCGAGCGAGAAACGCTTGCCGGCGAACGCATGGGCCTTCTTGAAGACATCGCCGAGCTCCGCCCCGCTGGCCAGATTGGGTCCCGTGAGCTTGGGAAGCCGCGCTGCATCGCGTTCCTGAGCCTCCATGATGTCTGCCGGTTCGAGGCCCTCAAAGACGGAGAGATAGAGGCTGAACGCGGTGACACGGCAAGCCATGGGGTTCGTATCGCCGCCGAAGATGGCGCGTTGCAGGAGTTCGCAGCGCTCCCCGAACCCGAGGTACCCGATCCGTCCGTTCTCCGCCCGCCCGATGAGTCGGCGGAAGGCGGTGGTGAGCAGAATGCCCGAACCGCAGGCGCCGTCGAAAATCCTCTCTGCCAGGGGATCTTGCGAGCCCGCCAAGGCTTGGTCGACGGCCAGGGACGCAAGGTGTCGTGGCGTGTAGAAGGCGCCCTGCTCGGTCTGCTCGTCCGGCGACAGAAACTGCTCGTACAGGCCCGACAGCAGTTCCACGGGGATGTAGCTGAAGTCGTAGTTCCAGAAGTCGCGCTGACCGCTTCGCATGTCCGTACGGCGCAGGAACGAGTCCAGCAGTTCGTAGCCGGGTTCGGTCAAGGCGACCCACGGATCGTGACTATCCTCGGCCAGGAAGTCGCCGTTGAAGTCCGACCGGAGCGACTCGATCAAGCGCATGACGCCGCCCCGGTCCACGTTGCCGACCAGATCCGAGAGGCGCCCGACTTCTCGCCTCTCGCGGTACGTGTCGCCGACGATCCGCCGATGCTCCAGATATGAGACGAAGAGGATCTCTCCCATCAGGAGTTCGGCCAGACGCTGGCGCTGGCGCTGTTCTGCAATGCCATTGAAGCCCGCGCTCGTCAGCTTCAGGACAGTAGTGGAGATGTTGTCGAGCAGCTTGTGGTCGACGCGGGCTTCCCGGTCGAACCACTCTGGCATCCGCCGCGTCAGGTTCGCCGAGACGACGTCCGAAGCCGAGAACGGACCGTCTCGCCGGACTTGCTCGAGTCGGAGCGACTTAGCTGCATCCAGCTTTCGGGAGGGGACGGCGACGGCCCGATCGCCGCTAACGTGGATCACCACGGTGGCGAGGTTCTGATTCCAGATCCGCTGGCGGGCCTCGTCGAGAGCGCTCGCGGCGACACCCTCTTGGAGAGCGCCATCAAGCAAGACGACGGTCGGCACCCCCTCGACATCGAACGTCGCCCGGGCGCGTACGGCACCGTCCGCCTTGAGCAGTGCGTGGATTTCCAGCGCGTACGGGTGGCGCGGCGAAATCGCGTCCCCACGGCGATGGAGAAGCTCCGGTTCATGCGCGTAGCCGAGCCGGTCAAGCCACTTTTCCACGGCAGCAGCAGTCACGACGTGGCGACCGGATCAGCGGACCACATGCGTTTGCGCGAACAAGGATTTGCCATGTGCATGTGCTGTCCGTCGTCCACAACAGTGGATGTGCGAACAGTATCGCACTTCAGACAGCTTGCGTGTGGGGCTTGGAGCTGGCGGTGTCTTGGCTTGAGACAGGGTTCTTAGCGCCAGCGGGCCGGGGTGAGACGCGCAACGGTACGAACTGCCAGACGACGCCTAAATCGCACAGCCGGCGGCGCCCTTCGGTTGTGGGCCGCCCGCCCCGGGGCCCAGACGCAACGAGCCGGGCAAAGGCCCGGCTCGCTGGTCTATGAGCGTCAGCTCGTCCGGGTGATCCCTAGAAGGACCAGCCCATGCCGGCGCGGATGGCGGTTTCGCCGCCGCTGGTGGATGCGCCTGCGTTGAGGTGGATGTTCTCGTTCGCGCCCAGGTTGCCGGCGGAGATGCCTACGGCGATGCCCGTTTGGCCGTCGTAGCTGCCGACGCCGAAGCCGAAGTAGAACTTGTCATCGCCGCCCGGGCCAGCGTTCGGCAGCGCCGACATGGCGGTGGCCATGGCTGCGACGCGGCTGACGCGCTTGTCGAGCATGTCGATGTTCATCGCATTCGCCGAGATGGCACCGGCGTTGCTGGCGATGGCGCTGGCATTCGCCGAGATGGAACTGGCGTTGCTGGCGATGTTGGCGGCGTTGGTGCCGACCAGCCCTTCGTGTACGTCGAGCCGGCCGACATTGGCGGCGATGGCCGCCGTGTTGTCGCCGACCAGCCCCTGGTGTACGTCGAGGCGGTCCCGGTTGGCTTGGATGGCCATGTCGTTGGCGTCGATGTCCGCCGCGTTGTCCTCGATCGCCATGGCGTTGGCCTCCTGCGCCGCCATGTGCATGGCGTCGGACTCCATGTCGGCGGCCGAGTTGGCTTCGATGGCCATGGCGTTGGCCTCCTGGGCCGCCATGTGCATGGCGTCGGACTCCATGTCGGCGGCGGCGTTGGCGGCGATGGCGGCGGTGTGCATCTCGTCGGACTTCATGTCGGCGGCGGCGTTGGCGGCGATGGCGTCCGCGTTGGCCTTCTGCGCGGCCATGTGCATCTCGTCGGACTTCATGTCGGCGTCGGCGTTGGCGGCGATGGCGTCGGTGTGCATCTTGTCGGACGCGGCGTCGGCGTCGGCGTTGGCCGCCAGCGCTGCATCTTGGGCTGCGTCGGTCGTCGCCTGGGTCGCCGCCATCTCGTCGCGGGCCATCTTGTTGGCGTCGTCCTGGGCTGCGTCCGCCGCCATCTGGTCGGCGACGACCTTGTCGCGGGCAGCCTCGTTAGCGTCGTCCTGGGCCATGTCCGCCGCCATCTGGTCGGCGACGACCTTGTCGCGGGCCATCTCGTTGGCGTCGTCCTGGGCCATGTCCGCCGCCATCTGGTCGGCGACGACCTTGTCGCGGGCCATCTCGTTGGCGTCGTCCTGGGCCATGTCCGCCGCCATCTGGTCGGCGACGACCTTGTCGCGGGCCATCTCGTTGGCGTCGTCCTGGGCCATGTCCGCCGCCATCTGGTCGGCGACGACCTTGTCGCGGGCCATCTCGTTGGCGTCGTCCTGGGCCATGTCCGCCGCCATCTGGTCGGCGACGATCTCCTCGCGGGCGGCCTCGTGGGCGGCGTCCGACTCCATGTCGGCGGCGCCGTTGGCCGCGATGTCCTTCGTGTTCTGCTCGGCGCGTTCGCACGTCAGCTCACCGGCGCTCTTGTCCCTCACTTCGGTGTCCGGGTTGAGGTCCGGATAGCCCTCGCAGACGGAGGGCATGTCGGTGGCCATGTCGGTGCTGGTGGCCATCATGTCGTCGCCGTTGGCGTAGGCCGTCCCGGCGAAGCCGAGCACGGCCGTTACGAGCAGGGCAATGAACCCGCGTCCGATGGTCGCGGTGGTGCGCCCCTGGGGTACCCGTTCGTTGATCATTACGGTCTCCTTGACCAGTTGTACATGTCATTGCCCCCGGCCGCTGCGAGCGCTGCGCGGCACCGCTGAGGCACCGCACGAGCCGCCGAAGCCAACGACCATCGGACTGCGCGGCATCTTACGGCACAACAGGTAGGGAGTGTCAACAGCAAAGTGCCCCTAATTTGGTGGGTTTCCAAGGCCCGGCGGCGCCTCCCAGTCGCTCCGGGAGGCGGCCGCGCACTTGCTTCAACGCGGTTGACGCTCGGCCCCGAAGCGGCCATGCTTCGGCGTGCCGACAGGAGGAAGCGATGCCAGACCAGCCCCTGCCCGCCGTGGGCTTCCTGAAGATTCCGGAGGACGGCGAGCCGTACCTCGAGGGTCACCGCTGCGCCGTTTGCGGGGCGACCTTCCTCGGCGCCCGCGACAACTGCTCGAAGTGCGGCGCCCGGGGCAGGATGGAGGCCGTGCGCCTGGCCAACACCGGCGAGCTGTACGCCTACAGCATCGTGCATCGCTCGTTCCCCGGCATCGACGTGCCGTACGTCTCCGCCATCGTCGACCTCGACGGCGGCGGCACGGTGAAGGGCAACCTCATCAACGTCGAGCCGGATCCGGCGCAGATCCCCTTCGGCATGCCGGTCGAGGTGGTCTACGACGACGCCCTCGGCCGCAAGGACGGCGACGGCAACGCCTACCTTTCCTACTTCTTCCAACCGCGAACCACCTGAATCCCGATACCTGACCCCCATAGAGAGGAGCACCAAACCATGACGGACGCATACGTAGTCGGCGTGGACATGATCAAGTTCGGACGCTTCCCGGAGAAGTCCGTCCCGCAGCTCGGCTCGGAAGCGGCGCTCTTGGCGCTCGACGACTGCGGCCTCACCATCCACGACATGCAGGCCCTGTACTGCGGCAACCTCGGCCAGGCCAGCGGCATGGTCGGGCAGCGCATCCTGCAGGAGATCGGCCAGACCGGCATCCCGGTGGTGAACGTCTCCAACGCCTGCGCCACCGGCGCCACGGCATTTCGCGAAGCATGGGCATCGGTGAAGGCCGATCTCTACGACCTCGTGCTCGCGGTGGGGGTGGAACAGATGGGCCGGGGCCTGCTCGGCGGGGGCGGCGGCGGCAAGGGCATCTCCAAGGAGGGCCTGCTCGGCTCCGGCACCATGCCGTCGGTGTTCGCCGAAGCCGGCATGGAGCACAGCCGCAACCACGGCACCACCTTCGAGCAGTTCGCCAAGGTGTCGGTGAAGAACCACCACCACTCGACCATGAACCCGAAGGCCATGTACCAGATCGAGACGCCGCTCGAGACGGTGATGAACGCCGAGATGATCTCCTACCCGAACACCAAGCTGATGTGCTCGGTGAACGTGGACGGATCGGCGGCGGCGGTGATCGCCTCCGAGAAGAAGGCGCGGGAGCTGGGGCTCATGGACCGCGCGGTGAAGGTGCGCGCCTCGGTGCTGACCTCCGATCCCTGGCAGGAACGGGATCTCGTGATGCCGGACGTGAACACCTGCACCCGCCGTGCCGCCGCGGCCGCCTACGAGATGGCGGACCTCGGTGCCGAGGACGTGGACCTCGTGGAGCTGCACGACTGCTTCGCCACCGCCGAGATCCTCCACTACGAGAACCTCGGCCTGTGCAAGGACGGCGAGGCCGGCCGACTGATCGACGATGGCGACGTGGACCTTGGCGGGCGCATCCCGGTGAACGTCTCCGGCGGCCTGCTCTCCAAGGGCCATCCGCTCGGCGCCACCGGCATCGCCAACATCTACGAGGTATCCACGCATCTGCGCGGCGAGGCCGGCAAGCGCCAAGTGGAAGGCGCTCGCATCGGCCTCACCCACGTCATCGGCCTCGGCAGCGCCTGCGGCATCCACATCCTGGAGAAAGCCGCCTGAAGGCGGTGCGCCTCAGGGTGGCTGCCTAGGGCATCGAAACCGAACGTAGTCGCCGACCCGCGTCGGCGGCGCGTTCGCCTCAGCGCCATCGAGCGATGCGCGTCGGCATCGTCAGCGACACGCACAACAACCTCGCCAACGCGCGCGAGATCGTGCGCTTGTTCAACGCCGCCGGCGTCGATCGCGTGGTCCACACGGGCGACATCACCAAGGCCAAGACGCTGGACGTCTTCGCCGATCTCGTCGCACCTCTATATGGCGTGTTCGGCAACAACGACGTCGAACGCGAGAGTCTCGATGCGGCCATCGGACGCCACCGCTTCGTATTCGGAGAACCGACGCTGGAACTCGCCTGGGCGGGTCGCCGCATCCTGGTGATCCACGATCCGCTGGATCTGCGCGACCACACCGTGGACCACGACCTGGTGCTGCACGGCCACACCCACATGCACCGCTGCGAGCGGCACGGCAGGAGCCTGATCTTCAACCCCGGCGAGTGCGCGGGGCACATGCGGGGCTACAACGCCGTAGGGGTGGTGGACCTCACGGATCTGCGGACATCGCTGCTGAAGTTCTGATGGGGTGTGGCGCTACTCGCTCCCGGTGGCGGTGGCTCCGCGGCTGGCCGTGCTTGCCAAGTCCGAGGATGCAGGGACCCCCGAATCGGTCGCGGACGCTTGGGCAGCTTGTATGTGGTAGTTCTCAAGCCTGATGACTCGTTTGACAAGACCACCCTCCCCGTTCAGCGTCGCATTCAGCGTCGCTTCAAGGGACGTGACCTGCTTCTCGAGCTTGTCCAGCTTGTCCTCGACTCTGTTCTCGAAGTTGTCCAGCTTGTCCTCGATCCTGTCATCCCGATCCAACCACAGCGTCACACCGTTCACCACGGCCACGACCACGGTGGCCGCACACGCAATCACCGCTACCGGATTCCCGAAAGCTTGGCCGAAGCCAGATCGGCGTCGGCTCTCCGGCACGTCCTCGGCGACGACCGGCGTCCTGGAATCAGTCATCGCCATGGTCTCTCAGCCACTCCCATAGGTCTCGGGCGGTGTAGCCGCTATACCCGTCGCCCAGACGGAACACGGCCCCCGTCGTGCCATCATCGCCAATCCCGGCTGCCTGCGCGACATCCTTGGACACCGCGGCCTTGTCCGCGACGAGAATCGCGGCGTCCCGGTGCAGGTAGGCGGAACGGTACGTCTTCTTGAGCCGCTCGTGGACCGCCTCGCGCATCGAGCCATCGTCCACGACCACTATGAAGAGCTTCTCCATCCGGTTCTCCGTCCAAGAACACCAAACGGCGGTTGTTGGCCGGACTCTAGCGAAACGTCAGCCGCGGCGCTACCGCATCTACCGCATTGCCAAACGGACAGCGCCCTTCTTGAGCCTGGGGTACTCCCGTCTGGCTGCCGGACACCCCCGGCGCATCAACAAAATGGGTCGAGACGCAGAGGTGGATTTCTTGGTATTCAAGGGGCTGCACACATCTGACCTGCCCGCACGGACGACTGCTGGAAACTGAGTTCCTGCACTGCAAGAGCGTCAGCCGCTGAGCGAAGCGAGCGCCTACTTAGCTCCCGGCGGCGGCGACCTCTAGGCTGTCGACGCGCTGGTCCAAGGTGTCGATGTCGGCGCGATTGCGGGCCAACTCGACTCGAATCTCCGCCACATCCGCCTTCAGCGTAGCCACGTCCGCCTTCAGCACGGCAACATCCTGCTTGAGCATCGCAACGTCCTGCTTCAGCACGGCAACGTCCGCCTTCAGCACGGCAACGTCCTGCTTCAGCTCCGCCACATCCACCTTGAGCGTGGCGACATCCACCTTCAGCTCGGCAACGTCGTCCCGCAGTTCGTAGACCACGGCGCTCAAGTGCCGGACATCATCCCGCAGGCTGTGGAAGTCATCCCGCAGGCTGCCCATGCCGCCGACAGCCATATCCACAGCGAAGTAGATCGTGCCGAACATCATGGCCATGAAGGCCGCTAGCGCCGCGAGGATCGGCGCCACTTGCTTCAACCTTTCGATCAGCACATCGGCCTCCGCCGGCGCAGCGGTCTGGCTCACGTTCACGTAACGTACCACAGGAACCTCCTTCTGGTTGGTCGATTTCGGCATCGGCTTGCCGGTTTCGGGAAGCTTGGCGCAACCGAAACCAAGGGCGTTAGCGAGATCGCCCCTTCCTCTTGTAGGAAATCCGCCCGACATGCGCACTCTTTTGGTGCAAGAGCGGGCGGAAGCGCGGCAATGCCGAGGTGCGGTGTTGCAGACGTCCGAGCGCGATTGGACATGGCGCGCCATGTACAGTACGGTTCGGCGTCGGTGCCGTCGGCATGGGCGTGCGCTTTCTGCACTTTGCGCGCGGTTGCGGCAGGCGTTCGATCCGCGCCGCGCGCGCGACGCTGGAGGGGAGCGAATGAAGTTTGGCGTGCAGGTTAACTGCTACCGCACGACGTGGAGCGAGATCAAGGCCTCGATCGAGGCCATGGACCAGACCCGCTGGAACAGCATCTGGTTCGCGGACCACTTCCTGCCGCCGCCCGGGCGGCCCGAGGAAGAGCACTTCACGGCCTTCGAGGGCTACACCCTCATCGCCGTCGCCGCCGGCATGACCAGGACGCTGCGCCTCGGCCATCTGGTGCTCGGCAATACCTACCGCAACCCCGGCCTGCTCGCGAAGATGGCGACGACGCTGGACCAAGCGTCCGAAGGCCGCTTCGAACTGGCCCTCGGCGCCGCCTGGTTCAAGCGCGAGCACGAAGCCTACGGCTGGGACTTCCCGTCCATGAAGGAACGCCAGGACCGCTTCCAGGAAGCCTGCGAACTGCTGCGGCTGCTGTTCACCGCCGACGGCCCCGTGGACTATCAGGGCAAGTACTACCGGCTCGATCAGGCGCCGCTATCGCCCGGCTGCTACCAGAAGCCGCATATTCCGATCATGGTCGGCGGCACCGGCGAGCGCCGCACGCTGCGCACGCTCGCCATGTTCGGCGACATCTTCAACATGGACGGCTGGGCCGGCCAGGGCATGTCGGTCGACGTGTACCGGCACAAGATCGGCGTCCTCGAACGCCACTGCGAAAACGTCGGGCGCGATCCGGCCGAGATCAAGCGGACGCTTTTGATGCCGCTTCAGATCACCGAGGACAAGGAGCGCATCGAAGGCTTTCAGCGCACCCTGGGTCCCGGCTCCATGGCGGGGCCGAAGAACGAGATCATCGACCGCATCGGCGAGTTCGAGCGCGAGGGGGTGGCGGAGATCATGTTCGGCGCCGTCCCGACGGGCAACGTCGAGGCGTTTCAGCGCGTGGAGGAGGAGATCGTGGCCGCGTTCGACTGACGCGCCGCGGCGAGTACATCAGGGGAGAACCCGGGGAGTAGCAAATGGCACACGACATCGTGATCAGAGGCGGCGAACTCGTCGACGGCACCGGCGCGGAGCCGGCGGCGGGCGACCTCGCCATCGACAACGGCTTCATCAGCGCGGTCGGCAAGGTCGACGGCGAGGGCCAGCGGGAGATCGACGCCCAGGGCCTCGCGGTGACGCCCGGCTTCGTCGACCTGCACACCCATCTCGACGCCCAGATCGGCTGGGACCCGCAGATGACGCCGGTCAGCTGGCACGGCGTGACCACCGCCCTGCTCGGCAACTGCGGCGTCACTTTCGCGCCGTGCAAGCCGAAGGATGTGGAACTCCTCGCCGGCATGATGGAGACCGTCGAGGACATTCCGAAGAACGCCATCCTCACCGGCCTGCCCTGGGACTGGGAGGACTACGGCGGCTATCTGGACGCCATCGAGCGGCTGAACCCGGCGCTCAACGTCTGCGGCATGGTCGGCCACTGCGCGGTGCGCTTCTACGTCATGGGCGAGCGCGCCGTCGAGGAGCAGGCCAGCGCCGAGGAGCGCAAGCAGATGGCGGACGTGGTGGCGCAGTCGATCGACCGCGGCGCCGTCGGCTTCTCCACCAACCGCTACCCGCCGCACAAGCTGCCGGACGGCCGGTCCATTCCCGGCACCTTCGCCGATCCGGAGGAACTGGTGGAAATCGCCAAGGCCGTCGGCCCTCGCAACGGGCTGATGCAGGCCGTCGGCGCCAACTTCGAGGTGCTGAAGGCGATGGCGGAGACCACGAAGGGCCGCATCCTCTTCAGCTACGGCACGGGTCCTCAGGAAGGCTCCGGCAAGGCGCAGGCGGACAACCTCGCCAAGCTCGCCCGGCACGGCGACCTCACCGCCATCACGCAGGTACGCGGCTCCGGCTTCATGTTCGGCCTGCAGTCGAACCTGCCGGTGCAGGGCGAGACGTGGGCGAAGCTGCGCCAGATGGATCTCGCGGGCCGCATCCAAGCGATCAACGACGCGGACACCGCCGCCAAGCTGGCCGAGGAAGGCCAGGACCAGAACATGCGCTTCCCGCTCGGCCAGGTGTTCTACCTCGGCAACGGCGAGACGCCGGACTACGCTGCCGGCCCCGAGATGAGCCTCGAAGCGCTCTCCACCGCCGCCGACGAGCACTGGGTGGAGACGTTCCTGCGCCTCTCCCGCGAGACCAACGGCCGGGCGCTCTTCAACCTGCGCATGTTCAACCAGAGCCTCAAGGAGCTCGGCGACCTCTTCAAGAGCGAGCACATCTTCCCGAGCCTCGGCGACGCCGGCGCGCACGTCTCGCAGATCATGGATGCGGGCTGGCCGAGCTTCGTGCTGTCGCATTGGATCCGCGACGCGGGCGTCTACAGCATGGGCGAAGGCATCCGCCGCATCACCTCTGGCCCCGCGCGTGTTCTCGGCCTCAAGGATCGCGGCACGCTGGCCGCCGGCATGAGGGCGGACGTGAATGTCCTCGATCCGCAGAAGGTCGCCGAACTGCAGCCGGAGCTGGTCCACGACTTCCCCGGCGGCGCGCCGCGCTACATCCAGAAGGCCGTGGGCTACAAGGCCACCGTCGTCAACGGCGCCATCACGCTGGAAGACGGCGAGCACACCGGCGCCCGCGCCGGCCAAGTGCTGCGCCACCAGGCGTAGCGCTCGCAACGCGCTGGGCGGACGGGCCGACCCCGTCCGCCCAGCGGCCACGCGCCGCCCATGAACGAGTACAACGGCATCCACGGCGACTTCCACTGGGAGGTGGTCGGCCGCACGCTCCGGGTCTTCAGCAGCAAGCGCCGCGTGGGCCTGCTTGGGACGTTCGAGAACGTCAATGCCGTGAACTCCGAACAGGCGCAGTGGTCGGCGCAGGCGAAGATCGACCTCAACCTTGAAGCGCTGCGCCGCTGCGAAGCCGATAAGATGGGCGCCTTGACTCCCCAACCAGCCACTTAGCAGAGAGCCTTCCATGCCCTACCAGGACATCCTCTACGAAACCGACGGTCGCCTGGCCTTCATCACCCTGAACCGTCCGGAGAAGCTGAACGCGCTCAGCAACAACCTGCGCGGCGAGGTGATGGACGCCATGCGCGAGGCCGAATCCGACGACGAGATCGGCGTCATCGTGCTGCGCGGCGCCGGCCGCTCGTTCTCCGCCGGCTACGACCTGTCGCCGGCCCGCGCCGCCGACAGCTTCGACTTCGTGAGCCCCCGCTCCGGCCTGCCGGACACCGGCTCCACCCATCCCGGCAAGACCCAGTGGGCGCGCCATGTGGTGATGACCAACTGGATCATCTGGGAACTCGCCAAGCCCGTCGTCGCGCAGATCCAGGGCCACTGCCTGGCGGGCGGCACGGAGCTCGCCACGGTCTGCGACTTCCGCATCGTCGCCGACAACGCCCAGATCGGCTACCCGCCCGTCCGCGCCATGACCACCATGGACATGATGTGGACGCCTTGGCACCTGCCGCCCTGCAAGGCGCGGGAGTTCGCCTACGTGGGCGACTCGTTCTCGGGCGAAGAGATGGCGCGTCTCGGCTGGGCCAACTACGCCGTGGCGCCGGACGAGCTGGCGGACTTCACCGAGAAGTTCGCCCGCCGCATGTCGCATGTGGACAACGAGATGCTGATGTACTCCAAGCGCGCCGTGAACCGCCAGTACGAGACCCAGGGCATCCGCGACGGCCTGCACTCCGGCACCGAGATCCAAGCCCTCTCCGCGCAGCGCGAGGCGGCGTCCGAGTGGGGTCGGCGCGTGCGCGACGAAGGGCTGAAAGCCGCACTCGAGTGGCGCGACGGCCCGTTCCGCGACTTCCGCGGCGCCTACGCCAGCGCCCCGAAGGACCGCCCGGTCGCCGGCATGGGGCCGGACAAGGCCAAGGGCGGCGCCGGCTACGGCGACTAGGGCGATGGCGCGGCTCGAAGGCAAGACGGCGCTCATCACGGGCGCCGCCAGCGGCATCGGCCGGGCGACCGCGCTGCGCTTCGCCGAAGAAGGCGCGGCGGTGATGTGCGCCGACATCGACGCCGGCGGCGCGGTGGAGACGGCGCATGCGATCGGCGACGCGGCCGAGGCGCTGGCGCTCGATGTCAGCGACGAGGCGGCTGTACGGGGCGCTTTGGGCACCACGGCGAGCGCCTTGGGCGGCCTCGACATCCTGTTCAACAACGCCGGCATCGGCGGCAGCGGCGACTGGGACCGCACCATCGCCGTGAACTTGAGCGGCGTCTACTACGGCCTGTTCCACGGCGCGCCGTTTCTTGCGGAGCGCGGCGGCGGCGCGATCATCTCCACGGCCTCCATCGCCGGGCTGGTCGGCCTCACCGGCGCCACGACCGGCAACAACGAACCCCTGCCGCCCGGCGCCGGCGCGTACGTCGCTGCGAAGCACGGCGTCGCCGGGCTAACCCGCCAATACGCCATCTCGTTCGGCCAGCAAGGCGTTCGGATCAACGCCGTCGCCCCCGGCTACATCGAGACCCCCATGACGGCGCCGATTCGCGAAAACGAAGCCGGCACGCGCTTCTTGGAATCCCTGCACCCGCTCGGCCGACTCGGCCAACCCGAGGAAGTCGCCGCCGCCGTCGCCTTCCTAGCCAGCGACGACGCCAGCTTCATCACCGGCAACGTGCTGCCGGTGGATGGGGGGTACACGGCTCGTTGAGACGTCGGCGCGTGATGCGTAGTGCGTCAGTGTTCAGGGCCCGCTCGTCTGCCTCACACCGCACTCCCCTCCTGCCGCCCGCTCTGGCAACCGCGGCAACTTGCGCCTTGTCAACCGCACTTTGGGTCAATCCGGATGATCTTTCCCTCTCTCTCGAGCCGGTCCAGCAACTCTTCCTGTGCTTTGGCTTGCGCCGCCTGCGCTGCCCGCCTTCCTTCTTCAGCGAGTCGCGCACTTCGCATCCTGAGTGGGTAGTAGACTCGCACTGTAATGTATAGCGACCCTGACAGCAGAGGAACGGTACCGCCGCATACCCAAAGGAGGATCTCCAACAGCACCGGTTCGCAAGCGCATGGGAATCGCGGAAGGCCGTACAGAAGGAAGATGAATATCGTGCAGGACAACACTAGGCCGCTCATCCTGCTGGCGCCTTTGACCCTCCTCAATACCACGTTTAGGTTCTTCTTCAAGCGTTCGCTGAGCGCATCGGATGACGCATTTACCTCCACATTCTGGGCCATGGAAGTCAGGCTGCTGTAGAATCCTGACCATGTGGAGATCAGATTGAGAGCGAACGCCACCTCCAAGAAGGCACCGTAGACTCCTGTAAGCTGCATGTCCATGGGACGGTGTCCTTCTGCGGCTATTCGGCGTGACTCATCACCGTGTCGAAGGTGGCTACAAGCGACTTCGCCACTTTGTGATCCCCGAAATTGACTACGGCTCGTGAGCCATCGTCTGTCTCAGCACGATATCCGGACTCGTCCATCACAGCAAAACCACGAACGGAGAGTGTGTGGCCGTCTTCGTTGGGATCATGAACATGAACCACGCGTACTTTGGTCGCAGCGTCCCTGTGCTCCAGCAAGACGCCGAGGAAAGGATGATCGTATACGCTCTGGCCCGCATCGACATCGATGGGTCCGTTTACGATGATCGACAGTCGCTTGTTCGGCTTGTTGACAAAGGACACCGCGGCATGAATTAGGTCGGCGTTGCCGTACAGCTGCTTGCCTTCCTTCTGTCGGGCCATGCCGTTGGTCCACAGACGCACGTCCGACTCAGCGTGTTCGAACATCTTGGTCAGAATGTACGTTGCGTGGTCCGTCGTCCTATTGGAGAGAAACATGTCCTGACGTTCGCTGGCGCACTTGTCCACGCTGGTGCGATAGATTCGATCCGCCTGGTTCGCAGCATCGCTATCGAAGAAGTCAATCATCCTGCTGTCTTCGGACATTGGAGGTCCCTCGCCAAGTGTGTACGCCAGTGCTATAGGGTTGCCTACGCGGTAACGGAGGCAGCCATCATGCCATGAGTCAGCCGACACCCAACCGGCTGGATGCGCCCGCGACACGTTCCCGAGCGCCTTCGCCTCAGCTCGGGCCACGAGCAACCCAACCGGGCTGACGTGCAGTCGCCTTGTTCCGCGACTTCCCAGCGTGTCGGATCGAGGCGATTGCATAGCCGTACGTCTGGCGAGCATCGTGGCGGACCGTGCGTCGGTTGACAAGTCCGGGTAGCCTGCACTGCCTCGCGGTGGCCGTCAAGCACGAAGGTGGGGAGAATACCAGCCGCATGAGACCCACGAACCGCGACGAACGAGAGGTCCGTCCGAGCCCTGAACGAGTGCGGCGGCCGTTCACACGCTTCGGGCGTCTACGGGCCAGCGCCCACCGGCCGTCGCAGCCAGCCGATGCCGACCACGGTCTCATTGCCCCGCCGCGGTCGCAATGGCACGTTCTGGGACATCACCAGCGATGCCACCGCGAAGGCGGTGCCGACCAGGAACACAGCAGTCGGCGACTTCAGCCAGACGAGGCCGAGGACTGCCGGGATGACCACCGCGGCGATGTGGTTGATGGTGAAGCTGACGCCGGCGGTGGAGGCGATGTCCGCCGGGTCCGCGATCTTCTGGAAGTAGGTCTTGATGGCGATGGCGAGCGCGAAGAACATGTGGTCCAGGATGTAGAGGCCGGCGGCGATGTGGGCGTTCTCCACAAAGGCGTAGGCCGTGAATACCAGAATGAGGCCCGCGTATTCCAGCGTCAGCGCATGGCGTTCGCCGATGCGGCCGATCCAGGCGCCAATCTTCTCCGCGAACAGGAAGTTGAAGAGGTGGTTGACGAGGAACAGCGCGGCGATGTTGGCCGCCGAGTAGCCGAACTTCTCCACCATCAGGTAGCCCGCGAAAACGACGAAAATCTGCCGCCGGGCGCCGGATAGGAACGTCAGGCTGTAGTACAGCCAGTAGCGACCGCGCAGCACGATCTGCTTGCGCTGCGGCGTCTTCGCCGGGAAGTGCGGAAACTGCGTCAGCACTAGCGCAATCACTACCGCGGCTCCGCCCGCGGCGAGGTATATCCAGTGGAATGCGAGCTCGAAGAGCTCCAGCGCCAGATACATCGCCGCGAAAGCCACCAGCGATGTCGCCGAGCCGACCGCCATCAGCCGACCCAGGATGCGCGGCGTTTCCTCCTTCGACAGCCATTGCAGCGACAGCGACTGGCGGATCGTCTCGAAGTAGTGGAAGCCAATGGACATCACTACCGCGGTGAAATACAGGCCGTACTCGCTGGGGAAGAATCCGGTGAGCGCGACGCCGATGCCGAACACGGCGACCGCCAGCACCGCGAAGGTTTGTTCGCGCAGCACCAGAATCACGAATACCGCGGTGAAGGCGAGGAAGCCTGGCACTTCGCGCAGGCTCTGCAGAATGCCGATCTCGCGGCCCGTGAACGCCGCTTGCTCGACGGCGAAGTTGTTGAGCAGCGCCTGCCACGCGGCGAAGCCGAGCGGCATGGCGACGCTCGCCAGCACGAGGAAGGCGATCGGCGTCTGCCAGCGCCGTGGCATCAGACTCTTGCCGAACACGCGCTCAGCCGTCGTAGAAGCCGGGCGGATGCAGACCGAGCAGCCGCGCCTCGCGCTTGGAGCCGATGCGCGCCCGGGCCGCGTCGTCCAAGTGGTTGACCAGGCTCGTCGTCTTGATGCGCTGCGCGATGTCGCGCCGGGCGTAGTGGACTTGCAGGAAGAAGCGGCCGAAGTCGCCGGTCCGTGCCGGCAGCCGTCGGTGCCAAACGTCGGAGACGAAGAGCGCCACGTCCCCCGCGGCAGCCGTCAGCGGCAGTGCGGCGACGCCGCCGCAGGTGAGCGTCTCGTCCATGCGCCGCTCCGCGGGCGGCGGCTGGCCGGACCGGTGGCTGCCGGGAATCACCGCGGTCGGACCGCACTCGATGGGGCAGTCCACCAGGAAGATGTGTACGCCGATGGCGAATACGGGATACGGAACCGCCTCCGGCCAAGGGACGTCCGGCGGGCGCGGGATGTGCGGGCCGGCATCGATGTGCCAGCCGCCGCCGCCGTGGCGGTGCTCGGTGCCCGCCGGGTTGCGCCAGCAGGTGTTGGCGATGATGTGGCAGTCCTCGCCGATGAGCGGCTCGATCACGTCCAGAATGGCGCGGCTCGCCACCAGGCGCTGAACCTGCGGCGACTTGTTGAACATCTCGTAGCGGAAGTCGTCGTCCTGCACCCGCGCCCGGCCGTCCGACGGCCGCTCGGCGTAGATTGCCGAAATCGCATCGTGGATCTCGGTGAGCTCCGGGGCCTCGAGCACGCCGCGCATGACGGCGTAGCCGTCGCGCTCCAACTGCTCGCTGGCGTCGGGCGCCGGCGCCTCGCGTGGGCGCAGATAGCCGCCGACGCGGCTAAGCATGGGCCGCCTCGCGCACGGCGTTTCGCGGTTCCTCTGCAAGCGCCCATGGGTTCTCGCCCTCGCCCGCCACGGTAGTGCGCTTCATGACGCGCGGCTCGCCCTGCGGCCACGGATGGCCGCGGTGCAGCACGCAGCGATTGTCCCAAGCCACCAAGTCGCCCGCCTGCCAGCGGTGGCGGAACAGGCGCGGCGGCTGGCAGGCATCTTCTGTAAGCGTCGCGAGCAGCGCCTGCGCTTCGGCATCGTCCATGCCATGGATGCGGGCGATATGTCTGCCGAGATAAAGGCTCTTGCGGCCGGTGGCCGGATGCGTGCGCACGAGTGGATGCGAAGCCGGCGGCAGCGCCTCGCGCTCGGCCGCGGTCAGGAGGGCGATGCCGCCCACCTTGCCTTGCGAGTACGCGTAGGAATGCTCGGCGGTGAGGCCCAGGAGCGGTCGCCGCGTGGCGGCGTCGAGCGCGTCCCAGGCGGCTCGCATATCCGCCCACTCGGTATCGCCGCCCGTCTTGGGCACCGCCACGGCGCGCAGCAGCGAGGCCTTGGCGGCGACCTTCTTGAACGACGAATCCGAGTGCCAATAGCGGTTGCCCTTGAGGAACAGTCCCAGGGCGTCGTCCGGGGCCGCGACCCGGCCGTCCCTGGCGACGTTGGAAAGCAGCGAGATCTCAGGCCGCCGCGCGCGTTGCGACAGCGTCCGCTCCAGCGCCCCGAAGAGGCGGCTGAAGGCGATGTGCTCCGGCTCGGTGAGATTCGCGCCGGGGAATACCAGCACGGCTCGCTCGTGGAAGGCATCCTCGATGGCTCGCCACTGGCCATCGTCCAGCGCATTGAGGCGCACGCCCGTGACCGTGGCCCCGAGCGTCGCACCGCTATGTTCGATCCGCAAACTCGCTCCGACGCCGCGAACGCGAAGCGGCGATTCTGCCATGATCGCGCCCTGGCGGCAGGACGAATCCGCCCTGCGCGAAGTCCGCGCCGCGGCTGGCCGCCGACCTCCGAAGGCGCACTGCAACGCTGGACGCCGACGCGACGGCGGACTACTCGCCGCAGCTCTTCCTTCTTCGACACCGCCGCGGCGTAAATCGATCTCGTATACGCTCGGCCCGTGAGGCGGCACTATCCGTAGACTGCGGGTGACGCCGGGCGGAACTGGACGGTCGCGGCCGACCGCAATGCGCGATGGCGCGCCACAACTGGACGGCATCGCTTGGACCTGAGGCTGGCGCATCGGACGCGCGTTGAACGAGAGAGAGGCTGCAGCCATCGAGCCAGCGCCGCACAGCTTCGACCCCACCCGCGCCCTGCCTGCGGCGGCATACCGCGACCCGGCGTGGCTGACGGCCGAGAAGGCCAGCATCTGGCACGGCGACTGGGTGTTCGCCGCCACCGAAGACGCGCTTGCCGCGCCCGGCGACCAGCTTCCCATCCTCGTTGGCGATCAACCCGTGCTGCTGCTGCGCAACCAGTGCGGGGATCTCGCGGCGCTGTCGAACCTGTGCGCCCACCGGGGTACGCTGCTCGTGGAGGAACGCGCGAACGGCGCCCGCATCCAATGTCCGTACCACGCGTGGACCTACGACGACGCCGGCCGCCTCATCGGCGTGCCGCATGCCGGGCGCAGCGATCTCGACCGCGCTTCCCACTGCCTTCCCCGGTACCGGGTGGAGTCTTGGCACGGCCTCGTGTTCGTGAGCCTGAAGCACGGCGTCGAGCCTTTGGCGACGCGCTTCGCGGCCATCGAGCTCTACGTTGCGGCGCGCGGCATCGGAGGACTCCGCCATGCGGTGGACTTCGAGACGAAGGAGCTGTGGGAGTGCAACTGGAAGGTGGCGATCATGAACGCGATGGAGAGCTACCACCTGTTCAAGGTGCATCCCGAGACGCTCGAACCGTACGCACCGACCAGCCGCGCCTACTACGTCGCCGGCTCCGCCCGGGCCACCGCAACCGGCGGCGCGAGCAAGGGCGACGACGACTACCTGCTGATCAGCCTGCCGCCGGGCTTCGTCGGCGTCATCAGCCGCGGCAGCTTCGTCTGGCTCGCGGTCTCTCCCGCCGGAGCGCAGCGCTGCACCGTCCGCACGGGCGGCGCCTACCCCGTGCGCCCCGCGCTGGAACGTCCGGGTTGGCAGCGCGCGGTCAGCACGTTCGCCATGCAGGTCGCGAGCGCTCTTGGCTTGGGTTACGGGCGCCCGGACTTCCTCCCGGAGGACAAGGCGATCTGCGAACGCGTCCAGCGCGGCATCGGCGGCGACTTCGCCCCGGGTACGCTGCTGCCCGTCGAGCGGGTCGTCGCGGACTTCGGCCACTACCTCAACTGGCGGCTGAACGATGTGGAACCGCCGGCGCCGCGCCGGGTACGAGCGCCCTGATCGCCTAGGCCCCGCCGAGGCGGATCACCTGCGTTGCGACGCGCTCGACGAACGCGGCGTCGTGCTCGACGAATACCACGGTCGGCCGATCCGCGAGCAGCACGTCCTCGATCCGTTCGCGGGCATCGATATCGATGAAGTTCAACGGCTCGTCCCAGAGCAGCAGATCGGCTTCGGACAGGAAGGACCGCGCCAAGTCGATCTTCTTGCGCTGGCCGTGGCTGAAGTCCTCGATGCGGCCGTCGAGGACCCGCCCGTGGACGCCGAGGGCGGCCATGATCTGACGAAAGCGAGGTTCTTCTAGGCCCGCATCCTGCAGCCGTTCGCGCAGCAGTCCCGAACTCCACTCCGGGTGCTGGTGGGTCCGCGCCACGGCGATGTGGGCGGGCCTCCCGAGAGTGCCGGCGTGGCGATGCGGCGCGCATTCGATCTGGTCGAGCAGGCTCGTCTTGCCGCAGCCGTTCGGCCCGACCACAGCCACCTGATCGCCGGGCGCGACAGTGAAGGAGATATCCGCGAAGATGGCGCTGTCGCCGCGCCAGAGCGAGAGGCCGTTCGCCACGACGAGCGGCCCGGCACCCCGGACCGTACCCCGGAGCTTCAGCCGGCGCTCCTTCTCGACATCGGCCAGCGTCCGGCGGCGCTCCTCGGCGGCATTGTCGGCGCGCCGTTCGGCGGCCAGCGCCCGGCGCATCTGCCGCTTGGCACGCGCCGAGATGAAGCCCTTGTCGGTGTGCGCAGCCTTGTCGCTCTCGCGCTTGTGGGCACCGCGCGACGGTCTGTAGCGACCTGATCGAGTCTCGCGATCTCCCGCTTGAGCGCGGCATTGTCGGCTCGCTGTCTGGCCAGACGCTCGTGGAAACGCACACGCCAGGCCGAGAACGACGCACGTTCCACCTCCACCGTGTCCGGGTTCAGCGCGACCACATGGTCGCAGCAGGCATCGAGAAAGGCCCGGTCATGGGAGACCAGCAGGAAGCCGCTCTTGGCATGCAGGTAGTCCGCCAGCAGGCGTCGGCCGGCGCCGTCGAGATGGTTGGTCGGTTCGTCGATCAGCGCGAACGCCGGCGGGCCAGCAGCCCCGGAGACGAACAGGCTCGCCAGCAGGCAGCGCGTCTGCTCGCCGCCGGAGAGGCTCGAAAACGCCCGCTGCCAATAGCGTTCATCGATGCCGAGTGCCGCGAGCTCGGCCTCGATCCGCCCCTCGACGGCATAGCCGCCTGCATCCTGGTACGTCTCGAGGAGCTGGCCGTAGCGAGCCAGCGCGTCGTCCCCGCCGGCGGCGAGCAGCATATCCATCTCGCCCTCCCAGCGGCGGAACGGCGCCACGGCATCCTTGACGACATCGCGCACCTGTTCGCCGGGCGCGGCCACCGGGCGCGGGAAGTAGGCTGTCGGCCCGCCGCGCTCGACGGCGCCCCGGTCCGGGACGAGTTCGCCGTGGATGAGCCGCAGCAGCGTCGTCTTGCCGCGGCCGTTGCGGCCCACCAACGCCGAGCGCCACTGCGTGTCGATGGCGAGGTCCAAGTCCTCGAATACGTTCCCTTCGGTGCCGGCGTAGCCGAAGGTCAGGCTGCGGCAGATGATGGTGGCCATGCCGGGCGACCAGGCGTCGCCTGGGCGTTCAGAAATGGAATCTGCCGCCGCCGAATGCCTCGAAGGTGGGCATGGCCTCGGCCATCGGGATGGGGCCGATGGGGGAGACGATGCTGGTGTGGATGCCGGCGTCGGCGTATCCCCGAATGCGGTCGTGGACTTCCCTCGCGCTGCCGATGATGGCCACGCTGTCGATGATCTCGTCGGTGAGCGAGCCGGTGGAGAGTTCGCGGTCCCGCGCCGCCCAGCCGGCCAGCACGCCCTCGGCTTCGTCCTTGTAGCCGGCCCACTTCAGGAAGTCGTTGTAGACCGGGTTGGCGTAGTACGGCGTGTAGTGCAGGCGGAACTGGGCGCGCGCGGCTTCCACGTCGTCCGTCACCATGCACAGGAAGCGGTTGACGATCTCGATCTCCTCGACGCGCTTGCCGGCCCGCTTCGCGCCAGCCGCCAAGTGCTCCATCATGCGCGGCAGGGCTTTCTTCGGCCACAGGTTGAACACCACGCCGTCGCCGTACTCGGCGGCCATCTCGATCATCTTCGGGCGCAGCGCCGCCAGATAGATCGGTGGCGGCTCCGGCAGCGCCTCCTGGCGATAGCCGCGACTCGACAGCGTGCTGAGCGCGAAATCCGACTTCTCCCCGGCCAGCATGGAGCGGACGATGATCGCCGTCTCCTTGACGCGGGTGAGCGGCTTCGTCAGCTTGATGCCGTTGAAGCGCTCCATGATCGTCTCGCTGGAAGAGCCGAGGCCGAGCACGAACCGGCCCGGCAGGAGCTGCGCCAAGACGGTGGCGGTGGCCGCGAACACGGCGGGCGTGCGGGTGTAGACCGGCGTCACCGCGACGCCCACCCTCATGCGCTGCGCGTAGGGGGCGACGGCGGCCACCATCGTCAGGCTGTCGGGCGCCATGGCGTCGCTGAACCAGACGTCGTCGATATTCCCCTGGGCCTCGGCCCACTGCACCAGCGTGATGGAGTCTTGGATGTCCGGGCCCATCGGCAGCGTCAGGGCAATGCGTTTGCGCGGGATCACGGCGATTCCTCCGGCGAGTCGGCCGAGCTTGGCAGGCCAGAGTGTAAAGCGTCGCGCAGGAACTCGACCAGCAACTGCGCCGTGGCCGCCGGTTGCTCCTGCTGCACCCAGTGTCCGGCGCCCGGAATCAAGTGGACGCCGCGCATGTGCGTGCAGACTTCGTCGCGCATGCGCTCTAGGGCGCCCGGGCTCTGGTACGTGCCCCAGTCGCTCTCGCCGGCGATGAATACAGACGGCTGGTCGATGGTGCGGCCGGCGAAGAGTTCCTGCTCGGCGAGGCCGATGCCGCCCGAACGGTAATGGTTCAAGCCGCCTTGGAAGCCGGTGCGCTGGAACTCCTCGGCATAGACCGCGAGTTCCCCATCGGGCAGCCAGCGGTTGGCGGCGATGGCGTCGGGGGACGGCATGTGCCGCGCCACTGTCTCGGCCATTCCCTCGGCGAGGTCCATGATGTAGTAGGTGGGCATTCGCGCCATCTCGGCGGCGTTTCGAGCGGCCAAGCGGACTGGCCTGTTGCCGGGCCAGTCGGCGCTCTTCATGTGGTAGTAGCCGCGCAGGAAGCCATGCACGCCCAGCGGCGCGCGCAGCATGTTGTCGTTCGCTTCCGGCGTCTGATAGTAGCGCTGGTAGTGCTTGCGCGGGCGCGGCAGCGCGGCCAGCGCGTCGGCCAGCGATCCCGGATCGCCCCGGCGCGGGAAGTTCGGCGCTCCTGGGAAGGGCGCGCTCATGAGGGCCACGGCGGAGAACACGTCCGGGCGGATCAGGGCGCACCAGGCTGCCATGGGCGAGCCGAAGTCGTGGCCGACGACCGCCGCGGTTCGAACCTCGAGCGCGGCCAGCAGGCCGAGGATGTCGCGAACGATGTTGAGGCGCCGGAACGAGGCCAGATCGCCGTCGTAGGCGCCGTCCCAACCGGTGGTGCGGCCGTAGCCGCGCAGATCCGGAGCGATGGCGCGGAAGCCCGCGTCGGCCAGCCGCGGCAGCACATGCCGCCACGAGTACGCCAGCTCCGGGAAGCCATGCAGGAGCAGCACGACCGGCGCGTCCGCGGCGCCGGCTTCGAGCACATGCATGCGCAGGCCATTGACGTCCGGGACGAAACGCGCGCAAACGCCAGCGGGCAGGTGCCGGGCCGGCAGGGGCTCGGTCATCGGCTATGGACCTTGCGCGGCCTCAGGCGTGGGTCCAGGCGAGCGCCCCGGTGCTCTGGCCGAACGACTCCGTCGGCACGCCCACGCCGTTCAGCAGCGTCACGAACAGGTTGCTGAGCGGCGCGTTGTTGGCGCTGCCCTTGCCGCCGATCAGGCGGTGCTGGCCGTGCGGATAGCCGCCGCCGGCGACCAGGATCGGCAGGTCCACGGCCACATGCGAGTTGGCGTTGCCGAGATTGCTGCCGAACAGCACCGTGGTGTGGTCGAGCAGCGTGCCGTCGCCTTCGGAACGGCCATCGAGGGCGGTCAGGAGTTCGCCGAAGAGGGCCACGATCTCGGTTTCCACTTTGCGCAGCTGGACGATCTTGGTCTCGTCCTGGCCGTGGTGCGAGAGGCTGTGCTGGTCGGCGGAGACGCCCGCCACCTTGGGCACGACGCCATGGTCCTGCATCATCAGGCTGACTACGCGGGACGAATCGGTCTCCAGGATCAGCGGCATCAGGCCGAGCATCAGCTTCACCCGGGCGATGAGCTCCGTCGGGTCGTCGATGTCGGTGGGCGGTTCGGCGCTCACGGTCGGCTTCGGCGTGTTGAGCCAGGCTTGCGCCTCGGTGAGGTCGCGTTCGGCGGCGCGCAGCGCCTCGAAGTAGGCATCGAGGGTGCGCTGGTCGGCATTGCTGGCGCGGCGACGCAGGGATGCCGTCTCGGACTTCAGCCGATCGAGGATGCTGCCGCCGTCGGCGAGGCTTCGGGTCTCGCGCAGCACGTCTTCCGGGGCGCCCTGCAGGAAAAGGTCGCCGAAGAGTTTCGCCGGGCTGGTCTCGGCGGGCACCATCACGCCGTTCTCCGTGTACGACTGGCTCTGCGGCGACAGCGAGCCGAGGACGATGGACGGCAAGCGCGTCACGTAGCCGAAGTGGCCAGCCGCGAGCTGATCGATGGAAATGGTGTTCTGGAAGCCGTCGAGGCCCGGATGCTTGGCGGCGGTGAGCCAGGTGATCTCCGAGTTATGCGCCTGGCGCCCGGTCTGCTCCTGATGGCAGAGGCCGGAGAACAGGGTGTAGCGCGAGCGGTGCGCGTCGATCAGCGACAGGTACTCGCTCGCCTCGTAGCCCGCGCCGGTGCCTTTCGGGAACCACGAGTCGGCGTACAAGCCGAGCGTGGCGCAGAGATTCACCATGCGCCGCGGCGCCTCCTTGGCGCTCGCGAATACCGGCTGCATGGTCTCCAAGAGCGGCAGCGCCAGCGCCACGCCGGTGGCGCGCAGGAACGTGCGGCGATCGATGGCTCGGTGGCGGCTCATGGCTAGCGGCTCCTGAACAGGTCGCTCTGCGCGACCTCGTGAATGAGGCTGCGGACGGGGTAGGAACGGTCGGCGACGCTGGCAGCGATGCGCTGCACCTGATCTCGGTCCGCGAAGCCGATCTCGGCCCCGGTGCCGAACACCAGCAGTTGCGACACGAAATGCCGGGCGATGGCTTCGATCTCCTCGCGCAGCAGGAGCGCCTGGTATTCGGCGACGTTGGCGAACTGGTGGCCGTCCGGCGTCACGCCGCTGGCGTCGACCACCGGGCCTTCCTTGTACGGCGCCGGCACGGTGAAGTCGCCGAACTGCATCTCGCCGCCGGAGACCCGGTAGTTGGCGCGGAAGCCGCCGATGGGATCGAACGATTCCAGCGCGAAGCCAGGCGGGTCGATGGACTGGTGGCAGCTCGCGCAGACGATGTTCTCCCGATGCGCGTTCAGCTGCTCGCGCACCGTGGTGGTGCCGCGCGTATCCGGTTCGAGGCCTTCGATGCCCGGCGGCGGCGGCGGCGCGGGCCGGCCGAGCAGGTTCGCCAGCACGAAGTTGCCGCGCGGCACCGGCGAGGTCACCGTGCCGTTGGCGGTGATCTTGTGGATGCTCGCCTGGGTGAGGAGGCCGCCGCGCGGGCTGTCCGCCGGCAGCGCCACCTTGCGCATCCACTGGCCGTCCACATCCGGCACGTCGTAGTGCTCGGCGAGGCGGCGGTTGAGGAAGGTGAAGTCGGCATCGACCAAGTGCCCGACGCCGAGGTCTTGGGCGATCAGTTCGGCGAGGAAGAGCTGCGTCTCCCACGCCATCGCCTGGCCCAGGCGATCATCGTACTCCGGGTAGAGGCCGGCATCGGGATTGGTGGCCTTCAGTTCGTAGAGCCGGAAGGCCTGGCCCGCGAAATCCTTGACGAAGCGTTCGGTCTTGGCATCGTCGAGCATCCGTTCCACCTGCGCGGCCAGCACATCCGGCTCGCCGAGCGAACCTTCCCGGGCCAGTTCCAGAAGCGTCTCGTCGGGCATGGAGCGCCACAGGAAGTAGGACAGACGCGAGGCCAGCGCGAAGTCGTCGAGCTTGCCCGGCGCCGCGGTCTGGTAGAGGAACGGCGGGGCGCTCAGGATCGCGCGCAGGGGCACGCGCACGGCCTCAAGGAACGGCCTGCCTTCCGCGAGAATCGGCTCCGCGAGACTCGCATAGGACTCCGCCTCGCCGTCGGCCAACGGGCGGCGAAAGGCGCGGCTGGCGAAGGCATCGACGATCTCAAGAATGTGCGCTTCGGGCGCCTTGCTGAGCTGCACCTCGCCGTTCTCATCGAAGGCGACGCCGGGGAGGAGCTGCCGCGTGCTTTTCGGCGGCCACACGCCCACCATCGGCCCCTCGATCGCCAGCGTCTTGATGGCGATGCCTTCGCCGGGGTAGTCCTTGACGTTCTTGTCCGGCGCGTAGTAGTTGATGTAGTCGCCTTCGGGACGCACGAGATCCGCAACCGACGGGCTCAAAAGGTCGCCCGGGCGCAGGTAGGCGGCGACCGACACGGTGCGCGGCACGTCGCCGGCCAAGTCGAATGCGCCGAGCAGTTCGCTGAGCTGCGCCGAGGAGCCCTGCTTGGTGCCGCGATACAGGGTGAGCGTCACCGGCGTGTCGGCCTGATAGCCCCACGCCTCCATGGTGATGCGATACCGGCCCGGTGCGGGGACGTGGTAGTTCTCGGATTCGGTGTGCATGAGGTAGGTCGAGCCGCTGTCGAAGAACATCGCCACGGCCGCGCCGCCCTCGCCCTCAACGACTTTGGTGATGCCGCCGCCGAGAATCTTCGCATCGTGCATGAAGTTCAGGTAGCCGGATTTCGCATACTCGATGACGCGCTTGTCCGGTTTCGGCTTCGGCCCGGTGACGATGGCGGCATCGAGCGCCCGGTCCGCGGCGGCCAGGTAGCTGCGCACATGCAGCGGCGAGATGCCCTGCTTGGCGGCAACCGTGTCGAAGCCGCCGGAGTCCGCCTCCGCCGGCAGCGACTGGCCGAGCGCCGCGCCCACGGCTTCGTCGAGCCACAGCAGGTCCTGGATGGTGTAGCCGTACTCGAGCCGCGTCAGCCGCCGCAGGGGCGCGCGCTGTTCGCCGCTAGCGGCGAGGTTCGCCTCCACCAAGGCTTCCTTGAGTGCCTTGAGCGCCGGGTCCAGCAGGGCGGCGTCCGGCGTGGGCATGGGCGGCGGCGGCATCTCGCCGCGCTCGATGCGGTCGTAGACGCGCTCCCAGGCCCGGAAGGTGTGCGGGTCCGCAAGATCGAAGTCGAGCGCGGCCATGTCGAACGGCGCGACGGCGGTGCCGGTATGGCAGGCGAGGCAGCTGCTCTGCACGAGTGGCTGCAGGTCGCCCGGCAGCGACTTCGCGTGCGCGGTGCCGCCGCTGCCGACGAGGAGCGAAAGACCGATGCAGGCCGAAGCGCGCCAGAACATTGCTATCCCCTCCAATGCGCTGGGCAAGGGCGACGGCGCTGACCGGAGCGCCACGGCCATGCCCAAGCGTCCAACTGTGCCGTGTCGGGCTTGCCTAGTCAAACGCCGGAGGCCGGGAGGTCTGGATACCGGGCGTCGCAGGACTGCTGGGCTTGAAGCTCGCACACGAAACCGCGGATCTCCTGACCCTCGAGTGTCGACGGCGGCTCGTGCGTCTTCTGCTCGACCAGCCGGGCACGGAACTGGTGTCTGAGCAATGCGTCTCGGTGGACCTGGCACGCATGAGGAGCTCTGTACAGTCCGCGCTCTGCCGTCTTGCCGAGGCCCGGGATGCCGTCTCCTGCGACGCTGCCGTGATGTCGGGGGCTCCCTGCATGAAGGGGACGCGCATTCCTGTCCATGACGTTGCGGACATGCTCGCCAATGGCGACAGCGTCGAGGCGCTCCTTGAGGACTTCCCCAGGCTGACGAAGTCCAAGATCGCATTGGCCGCGCTTTGCGCTCAAGCCTACCCGCGGCGGGGTCGGCCGCCCGATCCTTATTGGCGCGGACGACGACCACGCATCGTGAGCGCAATATGAGCAAGGTCGCCATCGGCGACCTCAGTGCCCGTCGCTCGGCACACCAACGGTAGGAGGAGCCCGAGCGGCACCGCGACATGTGATGACAATACGCTTGCGAACGCCTCAGTCGCCGCCGGCAACATGCTCGTCGGTCACCGGCCGCGTGCGCCTTTGGCGTCGGACTGTGTCCTCTGTTGCCGCCGAGACGGGTACCGGGCCTACACCCCGGCGTCGTCCACTTCGCTGCCGTCGAAGCACTCCAGGATGCGGGCCATGCGGGCCTTGATGCCTTCCTGCAAGCCGGAGTGGGTGAAGATGAAGGCCTTGTTCTTGCGGATGCCGTCCACCACCTGCTCGCCCACCACGTCCGGGTTCAGGCCGTCTTCGGCGAAGCGGCGTTCGATCTCCGCACGGCCCTCGAATATCTCGCCGCCGGTCTGCGCCAGATGCGCCGGGCGGTTGCGGTTCGAGCGCAGGATGCGGGTGTCGATCATGCCGGGGCAGAGAGCGGAGACGCCGATGTTGTGCGGTTCGAGGTCCGCGCGGGCGGCCTCGGAGATGGCCACCACGGCGTACTTCGAGGCCGCGTAGATGGCCATGCCGGCGCCGGCCCAGTGGCCGAGGATGGAGGCGGTGTTGACGACATGGCCACCTTCGCCGCCAGCCTTGATGAGCGGCACGAAGGCGCGCATGCCGTTGACCACGCCATGCAGATTGACGCCGAGCACCCAGTCCCAGTCGTCGGTGCTGGTCTCGTCGATGGGCCCGCCAGCCGCGACCCCGGCGTTGTTGCAGGCGATGTCCAAGCGGCCGAAGTGCCGATGCAGCGCCTGGGCCACATCGGCGACCTCCTCCCTCTCGCTCACGTCGCAGACGAAGCGCTGCACGTCCACGTTGGCGGTGGCGAATTGCGCGTGGGCATCGATAAGCGCCTGCTCCTCCACATCGAGCATGGCGACGTGTACGCCGGCGCCGGCGAGCGCCCGCGCGATGCCGAGGCCGATGCCCGATGCGGCGCCGGTCACCACGGCCACCTTGTTCTGGATTTGGTCCATTCCCTACTCCCGCTCGATGTGCGACTGCCAGCACGGAGTTTGGGCTTTCTTCCGCAGCATTCTCAAGAGTAGGCTTGCGGCTTTCGCCACGGACGCAGCTATGGCCGACGATGCGCCCTTCGCCTGGGACGACCCGCTTGTGCTCGACGAAGAACTCAGCGCCGACGAGCGCTTGGTGCGCGACACCACGCGCCAGTTCGCTCAGGACAAGCTCATGACGCGGGTGCTGGAAGCGAACCGCCACGAGTTCTTCCACCGCGAGATCATCAGCGAGATGGGCGAGCTCGGCATGCTCGGCGCGACGCTGCCGAGCAAGTACGGCGGCGCGGAGGCCAGCTACGTCTGCTACGGGCTGATGGCCCGGGAAGTGGAGCGCGTGGACTCCGGCTACCGTTCGGCCATGAGCGTGCAGTCGTCGCTGGTGATGCATCCCATCTACGCCTACGGCGACGAAGATCAGCGCCAGCGCTACCTGCCGAAACTGGCCAGCGGCGAGTGGGTGGGCTGCTTCGGCCTGACCGAGCCGGACCACGGCTCGGACCCCGGCAGCATGGTGACCCGGGCCGAGAAGACCGGCGACGGCTACCTCTTGAACGGCGCCAAGATGTGGATCACCAACGCGCCGATCGCGGATGTCGCCATCGTCTGGGCCAAGCTCGATGGCCGCATCCGCGGCTTCGTGGTGGAGCGGGGCACGGCGGGCTTCTCGACGCCCAAGATCGAGGGCAAGATGAGCCTGCGCGCCTCCGCCACCGGCCAGATCGTGCTGGACGACGTGCTGGTGCCGGCGGCCAATCTGCTGCCGAACGCAGCGGGTCTCAGCGGCCCGTTCGGGTGCCTGAACCGCGCCCGCTACGGCATCGCCTGGGGCTCGATGGGCGCGGCGGAGTTCTGCTGGCATGCGGCGCGCGCATACACCTTGGAGCGGACGCAGTTCGGCCGCCCGCTGGCGGCGAATCAGCTGGTGCAGAAGAAGCTCGCGGACATGCAGACGGAGATCGCCCTCGGCCTGCAAGGCTGCCTGCGCATGGGCCGGCTGATGGACGAGGGACGCCTGCCGGTGCCGACGATCTCCCTGCTCAAGCGCAACAACTGCGGCAAGGCCCTGGACATCGCCCGCGCGGCCCGCGACATGCACGGCGGCAACGGCATCTCGGACGAATACCACGTCATCCGCCATGTGATGAACTTGGAGACCGTGAACACCTACGAGGGCACGCACGACATCCACGCCCTGATCCTGGGCCGGGCGCAGACCGGGATCCAGGCGTTCACGGGCGGCTGAAGGCTTGGCCCGGGGATGAAGGCGATGGCGAAGGAGCACGAACTCCACGGCCTCACGGTCCATGGCGACTGCCACGTCGGCTGGGATGCCGCGTTGCCGCCGAACGAGGTGGTGGACGAGCACGGCGCGCCGGTGCCGGATCGGCCGTTCGGGGAACCGGACCCTCGGGTGCCGGCGCATCGGGCCTACGACGATCCCGAAGTGCAGGCCCTGCGCGAGCATCTGCGGGCCAACAACGGCATCCGGGGCCTTGAGATCTGCGCGCCGGACGACGTCGAACGCGCCGTGCGCATCTACCGGCGCGACGGCTTCGTCGTGGTGCGCGATCTGCTGGATGCCGAGCAGCTTGCGCGCATCCGCGAAGGCTGCGTCCGGGTGCTGAAAGGCATGCTTTCGCCGCCCGGCTTCGACGGGCGCAAGTACATCGCCGAGTCCGGCCGATTGCCGCACCGCTATTGCTACGGAACCTCCTCCGCGTCGCGGCAGATGCTGCACGATCCCGCTTGGACGCAGATGATCGACCTGCCGACCGCGACGCCGATTCTGAGCGCCATCTTCGGTACCGACGACTATCTGGTGTGGGGCGCGGGCGGCGACCTCAGCCTGCCCGGCGCCATCGAATACCAGCACCTGCACACCGACGGCGTGGACGAGCAGCCGCGCAGCGATGGCGACCCGCGACTGCGTTTCGCCCGCCTGCAAGGTTTAGACATCGACCCCGCCAAATCCTTCGACGAACTGGACTTCCGCGCCCAGCGCTTGGTCATGGATCGCACGCCGGGCGGCGTGACCATCAACTTCGCGGTCACCGACCTCACCTGGGAGAACGGCCCCATCCGCCAGATTCCCGGCACGCATACCGCCACGCAGCCGCCGCCGCTGCCGGCGGACGAGCCGGAGTGGATGCGGCTGTCGACCTTGGTTGGAGCGCCCCCCGGGGCCGGCATCCTGCGCGACACCCGCGCCTGGCATGGGGCGACGCCGAACCTGTCCCGCGAGGTGCGCGCCCTGCCGAGCGTCGAGTTCTCCGCCGGGTGGCGGGACGGCCGGCACTTCCAGAAGACCATGCCGCACGAGATCTGGGAGACGCTGTCGCCGCACGGCCAGCGCATCTGCCGCTTCGTGGTTCAGGAGCCGGGGGTGTGGCCGCACGGCGCCGGCATCATGGAACCGCTCGCGGCCCGACGCCGTGCGGCGTACGAGCGCAGCGCCGGCGAAGGCGGCAGCGTGCGCACCGTCTACACCGATCCGCGCTCGGCGGGAACGGCGGTGCGCGTCTTCAATCAGGATCGCGACGCCGGCTACTGATCCGGGTCGCTCGACGAGCATCTCCCGTGACTTCCGGAATCACTCAGCGAAGCGCCTTCGCCTACGCAGTGGGCGATCTCGGCATCAATCTCTACTTCATGTCGGCGATGACGTTCCTGCTGTTCTTCTACACGGACGTCTTCGGCCTGTCGGCGTCGGTCGCGGCGTCGGTCTTTCTGGTCGCTCGGGTGATCGACGCCGCGACGGACCCGCTCATGGGCTATCTGGCGGATCGCACCCGCAGCCGCTGGGGAAGGCTGCGCCCGTATCTCCTGTTCGGCCCCGTGCCGCTGGCGCTGATCGCCATCGCCACCTTCACCGTGCCCGGCTTCGGCAGCCTCGGCAAGGCGATCTGGGCCTACGCCACCTATGTTCTATTCGGCATCGTCTACACGGTGGTGACGATTCCCTACGCGGCGATGACCGCGCTGATGACCGACAACCACCACGAACGCACCAAGCTCTCCACGCTGCGCATGGGCTGCGCCTTCGCCGGCGGCTTCGCGGTGTCGGTGGGCATGATGCCCTTGGTCGGCTGGCTGGGCGGCGGCGCGGCCGGCTGGCAGTGGGCGATGGTGCTGTTCGCCGTCATCGCGACGGCGCTATTGCTCTGCACGTTCGCGCGGACGGAGGAGCGCACGGCCGGCGTGCCTGCGACGCCGATCGGCTGGCGTCAGGCGCTGCGCGCCGTGGCGGCGAATCCGCCGCTGGGCGTCGTGATCCTGGTCTTCGTGCTGGGGATGCTGGCGTTCACGTTCCGGCAGGCCGCAGCGCCGTTCTACTTCAAGTACAACATGGGGCGCGAGGAGCTGGTTTCGCTCTACTTCAGCATCACGCTGGGGTCCATGTTCGCTGGCCTCGTCGCCATTCCGAAGCTCGCCGAGCGGCTCGGCAAGGCGGGTGCCATTCGCGTCGGCGCCGTCGTGGCGATGATCGGCGGCATCGGCTTCTACCTGACGCCGCCGGATGCGGTGCTGTGGGTCTTCGTCTGGGGCACGGTGCTGGCGCTCGGCGGCGCGCCCGTCGCGGTGCTCGGCTGGGCGATGATCCCGGACACCGTGGAGTACGCGCAGTGGCGCACCGGCGTTCGCGCCGACGGCGTGATCTTCTCCACCGCAAGCTTCTTCCAGAAACTCGGCAAGGCGCTCGGCGGCTGGGCCGTGGCGGCGCTCTTGGCGTGGTTCGGCTACGTGGCCAACCAGGCGCAGACGGAAGAGTCGCTGCACGGCATCCTGACGCTCATGTCCATCTGTCCGCTGCTGGTGAACGTCGTCCTGCTCGGCGCGACCTTCCTCTACCGGCTGGACGGGCCCACCCACGAGAAGATCGTCGCGGCGCTGGCGGAGCGTGCCGCGTCGCGACGTTGACTTCGGCCAGGCGGTGGCGTTGCCCTGTCAGCGGCAACGGGTACACTTTGGGCGAACGTTCGGACCGCTTCCCCTCGGCCCGAACAGACGAAGAGAGGAGACACGCCCATGACCCTGCGCATCAACAGCGAAGTGCCGGACTTCACGGCCCAGACCACCCAAGGCCAGATTGACTTCCACGACTGGATCGGCGACGGCTGGGCGATCCTGTTCTCGCACCCGAAGGACTTCACCCCGGTCTGCACCACCGAGCTCGGCTACATGGCGGGGCTGGCGGACGACTTCGCGGCACGGGGCTGCAAGATCGTCGGCCTCTCGGTGGATCCGGTCACCAACCACTCCGAGTGGCTGAAGGACATCGAGGAGACGCAAGGCAACGCCGTCACCTACCCGCTGATCGGGGACCCGGAACTGAAGGTGGCCAAGCTCTTCGACATGCTGCCGGACGACGCCGGCGACACCTCCGAAGGCCGCACGCCGGTGGACAACGCCACGGTTCGTTCCGTCTTCGTCATCGGCCCGGACAAGCGCGTCAAAGCCATGCTCACCTACCCGATGAGCACCGGGCGCAACTTCGACGAGGTGCTGCGGCTGCTCGACTCCTGCCAGCTCACCGCCAAGCACCAGGTGGCGACGCCGGTGAACTGGAACCACGGCGACGATGTGATCATCGTCCCCGCCGTGTCGAACGAAGAGGCCAAGGCCAAGTACCCCGACGGCTGGCAGGAGCCCAAGCCCTACATCCGCATCGTGCCGCAGCCGCAGTAGCGCTGGGAGAACCCCATGGACCTCGAGTACAGCCCGGAGTACCGCGACTTCCGCGACGAGGTGCGCGCGTTCTTGGACGAGAACAAGCACCAGGCGCCCGGCCCCCGCGGCGCAACCCCCGGCCAGCCGCCGAACTCGCCCAAGGCTTGGCAGCAGCTCCTCATCGAGCACGGCTACGCGGCGCGCACCATCCCCCGCGAATACGGCGGCTACGGCGCGGAGCCCGACATCCTCAAGACGCGCATCATCGCCGAAGAGTTCGCCAGGGCGCGCGTGCCGCCGGGGCATTCCGGGGACAACCGCCTGGTGCCCACCGTGCTCGAACTCGGCACCGAGCAGCAGAAGCAGTGGCTGGTGCCGCCGTCGGTGCGCGGCGAGATGTCCTGGTGCCAAGGCTATTCGGAGCCGGGGTCGGGATCGGACCTCGCATCGCTCTCCACCAAGGCGGAACTCGACGGCGACGAGTGGGTCATCAACGGCCAGAAGATCTGGACCTCCGGCGCGCAGAACGCCGACATGATGTTCTGCCTCGTGCGCACCGAGCCGGACGCGCCGAAGCACAACGGCATCAGCTATCTCGTCTTCTCCATGGATACGCCCGGCATCGACGTGCGGCCGCTGGTCACCATGACCGGCGATGCCTTCTTCAACGAGGTCTTCTTCACGGACGTGCGGGTGCCGAAGGATCAGATCATCGGCAAGCGCGGCGAGGGCTGGTTCGTCGCCAACACCACGCTGCGCTACGAGCGCGGCGGCCTAGGGGATCCGAACGAGGCCGAGAACCGCTTCAACCGCATCGCCGACATCATGCAGCGCGAGACGGTGGGCGGCGAGCGGCTGATCGACAACCCCATCTACCGCGACCGGCTGCTGAAGCTGCAAGGCCAGATCCTCGCCATGAAGTTCAACGGCATGCGGGTCCTCTCGCACAACATCAAGGGCGAGGAACCCGGCCTGCCGCGCTGGATCGTCAAGCTCAACGGCTGCGAGCTGAACCACCAGATGGCGGGCCTCGCCATCGACGTGCTGGGCGAACTCGGCCTGCTCTACGACGGCAGCCCGTACCTGCGCGACGGCGGCTTCTGGCAGGCGCGCTACATGCTGGACTTGGGGCTCATCATCGGCGGCGGCACCGCGCAGATCCAGAAGAATATGATCGGCGAACGCGCCCTGGGGCTGCCCAAGGAGCCCAAAGTGGCCGAGGCGGGGGCTTAAGCGATGGACTTCGCACTCGGTGAAGAGCAGCGCATGCTGCAGGACAGCATCGCGCGCTATCTGGAATCCGGCTGCCCGCTGGAGCGCGTCCGGGATGTGGCCGAAGCCGGCGACGCCCGCGCCGACGACGTTTGGCAGGAACTCACCAACCTCGGCGTCCACGGCGTTTTGGTCGGCGAAGACTACGGCGGCGTTGGCCTGGGCCTTCTCGAAGCGGCGCTGATCGCCGAGGCGCTGGGCGCAGCCGTGGCGCCGGTTCCGTTCGCAGCTTCCGCGGTGATGGCGCCAGTGGCGCTGGCGGATGCTGGCAGCGGCGAGCAGAAGGAAGCTTGGCTGCCGCGCATCGCCGCTGGCGAAGCGGTAATCGGCATCGGCGTATCGGAGCAGATCGGGCGCCGGGAAACCGATGGCGTGCGGGCGGAGAACGGGCGCCTGAACGGCAAGGCGATGTTCGTGCTCGATGCTGCCGCAGCGGACGCGCTGCTCATCGCTTCGGACGATGGGGCGCTGCATCTGGTCGATCCGAGCGCGAACGGCATCGAACGCGCGAAGCTCAAGACCATCGACCGCACGCGCACAGTCGCCGAGGTGGTGCTCAGCGATGCCCCGGCGGAGTTGCTGCCCGGCTCGGCGGACAACCGCGAGCCCCTGCTGCGGATGATCGATGCCGGGCGCCTGATGCTGGCAGCGGACACCCTCGGCGCGGCGCAGACCATGGCGGACAAGGCGGTGGCCTACGCCAAGGAGCGCCGCCAATTCAACCGCGTCATCGGCTCGTTCCAGGCGGTGAAGCACATGTGCGCGGAGATGGCGGCGGAACTCGAGCCCTGCCGGTCCTTGGTGTGGTACGCAGCGCACGCCTACGTCGCCATACCCGAGGAAGGGCGCCTGATGGCCTGCCATGCCAAGGCGCATCTTTCCGAAGTCGGCAAGTTCGTCGCCCGCAAGTCCACGGAAGTCCACGGCGGGATGGGGATCACGGACCTCCTGGGCCTGCACTACTGGTTCAAGCGCATCGGCTTCAACCGGCAGTTGCTGGGCGCGCCGGAACTGGTGCGCGAGGAAGCGGCGCAAGCGCAGGCCTGGGTGTAGCGCCGAACCTCCGGCCCCGAAACCATGGCGGGACAGGAGCTGTTCCAGGAGCGCGTCGTCCGGGTCGAGGCGACTGGGCGGCACTACGCGCTGCTGGCGGATTCCGATGGCGACTACCTGCGCATCGATTGCGGCGGCGGGCGAACGGTCTCCGCACATGCCGACGACCGCGCCATGTGGCTGCACATCGGCGCGGGACGTTTCCGCCACGCCGTCACGGGGGCCGAGCTAGCACCGGGGCCGGACTTCACCCCGGCACACGGGCCTTCGAGGCTGCCGTCGGAGTACCTCGCCTTCTTTCGGGAGAACGGCTGGGTCTGCCTCGCCTGCATCGTCGCGCCGGAGCTGGTGGATGCCCTGCAACGGGTGGCCTGCACGGACGGCTACGCCGGGCGCACGGCGGACCGCGCCACGCCGCAGCTCTGCCAAGACGCGGCGGTCGCCAAGACCGCGGCGGAGCCGGTGTCGCTGTGGCTGATCCGCCAGTACATGGGGCTCGGCGAAGTCTGTCTGGGCCACGCCCCGGCGCTGATCGTGCTCGGCAAGGACGACGGCCGGCGCAACGTGCAGGGCTGGCATTCCGACTACCCCTACCACTGGGGAATCCGCGCCCCCGGCGCGGTGCCGACGGCGAGCGGCGCGACCGTGCTCGGCGTGCAGCGCAACGTCTGCGTCTCCGAGTTCACCAAGGAGCGCGGCGCGACGGCGTTCAAGCTCGGCTCCCATGCGCTGGACCGAGGGCCGCCGGAGGAATGGGGCACCGCCTCTGTGCACGGGAAGCCCGGCTATCGCGCCGAGCACGGCCTGCCGTACAACGGGCCGGACGCGGATGTGGTGGAGGCGCCCGCTGGCAGCATCATCCTCTACGATGCCCGCACATGGCACCGCGCTGGCGTCAACCGCACCGATCAGCGCCGCGCCGCGATGCTGCAGGCGATGGTGCCGCTGTACGTGGTGTCGAAGAACGACACCGGCGGGCCCTACAAGCAGTTCGTCGCCAGCGCCGTGTATGCGGAACTGAACCGCCGCGAACGCCGCGAGCTGCGCAATCTCATGGTGCATCGCTTCCCCGGCGCGTTCCGCAGCGAGGCCATGGCCACGGACCGGGAACTGACGCCGCTCATCGACGTTTGAGCGGCAGGCCCATCACCAGCGCATCCTCGCGTCCGGTCGCGGCGCGGTAGTAGTTCGGGCGCCGGCCGATCTCTCGGAACCCCAAGTCCGCGTAGAGCGTCATCGCGACGCGATTGGAAGCGCGCACTTCGAGGAAGACGGCCGCGGCGGCATTTGCCCGGGCCTCGGCGATCAGGCGTTCGGCGAGGGCGCGCCCATGCCCGCGCCCTTGTTCCGCCGGCGTCACGCAGACGTTGAGCAGTTGCGCTTCGCCGGCGCCCTCGGACAGCACGCCGTGGCCGATCACCGTGCCGCCGACGGTAGCGACCCAGCACTCGTCGCCAGCTGCAAGGCAGTCTGCGAACGTGCGTTCCGACCAAGGGAAGGGGAAGGCCGCTGCCTCGTTGGCCGCGACTTGCTTGAGGTCCGCGACCGTCATCGGCCGCAGGGCCGAGTCGTCGGTCAACTGTCGGGCGCCGCGTCGAGGCTGCTGAGCAAGCGCCACAGCGCCTTCTTCGCTTCCGCGCTCGGCGTTTCCGGCACGACATAGACGCGGCCGTCCACGACGCCGGTCTCCGTCGCCTCGCTGCCGAGCAAGTCGAGCACGCGCTGGCCGGACAGCAGGGCGCGTTCGCCGTTGCGCGTCTGATGCCCGGCGAAAGCGCGGAACGCCCGCGCCGCGCCGTCCGGTGCCGCGCCCGGCTGCGGCCATTCGAAGACGATGCCGTGCCGCTCTGCGGTCTCGAAGTGATTCATGGCCCGCGCCACATCGAGCAGATAGCGCCGGTGCGGCCAGGCGTCCTCGGTCAGCGCCGCGAATACCCGGCCGTAGCGGAAGCAGCGGATGCGGAACGCTTCGACCGGCGGCGCGGGGGGCGCGGGGGCTTGGGCCCGCCGCCGCGGCTCTCGCTGCTCTTGAGAACGACGCGGGGGCGGCGCGGGCCGCACGCGCGGACTTGACTGCGATGGTCGCGCGGGGCGCGGTTCGGCAGCGGCTTCGCGCGGACGCCGGCGAAGCCAGACATCCACGCCCAAACGCTGGAAAAACGCCGTCTTGTCCGCCGCCGCCGACATGGCACGATTGTACATCCGGCCCTGCCGCGCTAAGTTGCGCAACCTGATCGGGCCACCAGCGGAAGCAGCCCCATATGCAGTACCTCACCGACGACTTGCGGATCACCGGCATGGCCGAAGTGCGGGCGCCCGAGCACATCATCGCGGACCTGCCCATTGAACCCGCCCAGTCCACGCTGGTGTTCAACGTCCGCAAGCAAGCCAGCGACATCCTCGCCGGGCGCGACCGGCGGCTCCTCGCCATCGTCGGCCCGTGCTCGATCCACGACCCCGACGCCGCCCGCGAGTACGCCGAACGCCTGGCCGAGCGGGCGGAGGCACTGAAGCAGCAGCTGCTGGTGGTGATGCGCGTCTACTTCGAGAAGCCGCGCACCACCGTTGGCTGGAAAGGCCTCATCAACGACCCCGGCCTCGACGACTCGTTCGATATCGACCGCGGCCTGCACGTCGCCCGCGGCCTGCTGCGCGACGTGGTGGACTTGGGGCTCGGCACCGGCACCGAGTACCTCGATCCCATCACCCCGCAATACGTCGGGGACCTCGTGTGCTGGGCCGCCATCGGCGCCCGCACCACCGAGAGCCAGATCCACCGCCAGCTCGTCTCCGGCCTATCCTGCCCCACCGGCTTCAAGAACAGCACCAACGGCGACATCCAAGTGGCCGCGGACGCGGTGAAGTCCGCCATGCACTCGCACATCTTCCTGTCCGTCACCAAGACCGGCCACTCCGCCATCTTCTCCACCGCCGGCAACAACGACTGCCACATCATCCTGCGCGGCGGCGGCGGCAAGACCAACTTCGACAGCCCGTCCGTCCACTACGCGAGCCGCATCCTCGAGGAGAGCGGCCTCGGCAGCCAGCTGATGGTGGACATGAGCCACGCCAACAGCCAGAAGGACCACAGCCGCCAGATCGACGTCTGCCGCGACATCGCCCGCCAAGTCGCGGGCGGCGAGGACAAGATCATGGGCGTGATGATCGAAAGCAACCTGGTGGCAGGCAACCAGAAGCTCGGCGGCGAACTGGTCTACGGCCAGAGCATCACGGACGCTTGCATCGGCTGGGAGGATACGGTGGCTTGCTTGGATGAACTGGCGGAGGCGGTGGAGAAGCGCAACGGCGACTGAGTCTCTACGCGGCGACCCTGAGAAGCAGCTTGCGCTCCAGCTCCGTACGCGACTCCAGCGAGGAGATCATCTCGCCGCCGACATCCGAGAGCCTCGCGAGATCCAGCCTGGGCATCTCCGCTTGATTCTCGAAAACGAGAAGCGACTCGTAGCGGACACCGTGCCGATTGAAGTAGGACAGGGTAATTGTGGCAAGCCGCGCTTTGTCCCTGTTGGGCACGCCGTAGAGGAATAGAGGTATGTCGCCCTTTCCCTCTATCCGATAGTCAACTGGATAGGCCTCAGCGTTGGCTAGCCCGTCCAATCGGAAGTCTGGGGTGACCTTGTCCTCATCGATCAAGCTGCTCAGCAGGTCCCTCAGGTCGTCATAGAAGGTCGACCTGACGTGAGATCTCGCTAAGAATGTCAGATCGTAGACTCTCGTCAGTGCTTGGCCGAGTCGGAAGACGGCACCGGCAAGCTCGTCGGCCGACGCGTCAACCTGGAACACGCCACCGTCCTGCACGACTCCGGACTCGCCCACGATCCGCTCAACGAGTCGGCCCCGCGTCCCATCCAAGAAAGAGTCCACGTCGTGTTCGTAGCTCAGGTGCATCAACGTGTGACCGCGGTCAGACAGCCGGAAACCGCCGGTGCCGGTCTCGGTGACGTAGATCAAGAACGCATCACCATCCGGGAACTGGAAGTCGGTCTGCAGCATCAGGGTGCCATCCGGGCGGGTCCTCAGACGGACCTGCTTGCAGAGGCTCTCGCAGAGACGTCGCTCAAGCGAAACGGAATCGATGGTCATCAGAACAACCTAGACTGGTCCGGTTTGGTCTGTACTCCAGACACGTTGAAGTCGCTGACTAGGCAAGCCAGCGCACCATCCAGGGTCTCGTACCGTTCAGTTTGGCAGGCCTCGCGCTCCGGTTTACGGCCTGCCCCGATGGCCGCCGCCGTCGCGTTGTGGATGTGCGTCTGGTATTCGATGTCACCGTGCACATGCGACGATCCGTTGTAGCGAGCGAGGGTGAGGCGCGAACCGTCGAGGGGCAGATAGGCGATCCCGCACGAGAAGTCCGCTTGATCGAGCAGGTTCTGCCGCTCGTAAATCTCGAAGCGCGGACCGGTCTCGTTATCCGTGCGCACCTTGAAGCTCCGCTGTCGATGAACGGGGGCATGCGTGGGTTTGTCCCCCCACCGGGCGTTGGGGTTGGTGACGCGCTTCGGCATGGCCTTCAGCTTCGCTAGTTCATCGTCCGTGTAGAGCCTTGTTGTCACGCCATCGACCCCAACTCTCGAGGTGCAACCAATCACAACGGGAGTCTACCGTTGCCATTCCGCAGCGGCACGAGCGACGTAGGCCTAAGGTCGGCGGTCGATCGGAGCGCCAGCGAGGTGCATTCTAGCCCGCCGGCACAGCAAAACCGCAAGCACTGCAACCATGACTTCCAGGTGGTCGCAACGGTTCGGCTCAGTACGGCTCGACACTGCTTGGTACGGCATCTATGTCCAGTGGCTGATCGCTTACCGTGATGGTGCCGAGTTCGTAGCGCACCGCGTCCTCAAGCGTGTACACCCCCGTATTCGTGTGAGGGAACTGTTCGCTCACATGGTGGACCTCCACTTCGTGCAGGCCGGGGACAGGGCCGTGGGAGGCCGGGATCTCGAAGCGGCCGTCTTCTCCGCGCGATGTTCTGGTCCGGGCCAGCGGGGCGTTCTGGTCGTGGGGGCGGAAGGTGATCCAAGCCATGCCCATGGGCTCGCCGTGGAGGGTCAGCCGGCCGCGCACGGCCTGGCGCTTCTTGCCCGTCAGGAAGCCGCTGCGGCGGAGCCAGTTGACGAGCAGGTTCGGCCATTCCCGGAAGTCCGGGTCGCCGGGGGCGATGCCGGTGCCGTGTTCGCCGTAGCCGTAGATGTGCAGTTCGGCAGGGACGCCGGCGCGGAGCAGGGCATCGTAGAAGAGCGTGGACTGGGTCGCGGGGACGATGGCGTCTTCGTGAGTGTGGACTAGGAAGGTCGGCGGTGTGTGAGCGTTTACTTCCACGTCCGCTGGCGTGTACTCGTCGGCTTTGCGGCCGCGCAGGATGCCATTGGTAACCGCGTAGACGGGCACGAGGAACGCCGGGCGGCTGCTTTGGCGTTCGACGGGATCAGCGGCACCCGGATCGCCTTCGTCCCAGCGGTTGCCGACGGCGACCGTGAGGTGGCCGCCGGCGGAGGAGCCGAGCATCCCCAGGCGCTTGGGATCGAGACGGAAGTCCGCGGCGCGGTGGCGCACCAGGCGCACGGCGCGGAGACCATCGAGCAGCGACACGCTGGAGTGGTAGCGCTCGCCAACCCGGTAGCGGAGGACGAACGCCGCGATGCCCGCACGGTTCAGCCAGCGGGCGACCTGCAAACCCTCGTGGTCCGAGGCGAGGATACGGTAGCCGCCGCCGGGTGCGACGATGATGCCAGCGCCGGTGGCGGTGTCCGGCGAAGGCAGATGCACGGTGATCTGCGGCTTGTCGATGTCCTGATCGCCGACCGCCTCCGGCGCGCGGCCGGGCCATAGCGGCAGCGCCGCATCGTGGAGCGACTCAGCCAATGGTCGTCGCGCCGCCATCGCAGGGAATCGTCTGCCCCGTGAGGTAGGAGCCGGCGCGCGAGGAAAGGAAGATCGTCAGCCCCGCGGCATCTTCCATCCGCCCCCAGCGCTTCATGGGGAAGCTGGCCGTGACCTGCCGATCCTGCTCCTCGGTGGCGAAAAGGGGGGCGGTCATCTTCGACTTGAACGGCCCCGGCGCGATGACGTTGACGTTGATCTGTTCGTCCATGAGATCCCGGGCGAGCTGCGCGGAGAGCTGGCCGAGTCCCGCCTTGGCGGCGACGTAGGAGTAGTTCATCAGCCCGCTCGGCTTGATGCCGTTCACCGAGGAAATGTTGACGATCGACGCCCGCTCCTGGGCGCTCGCTGCGGTGCGGATCTCCGGCAATAGGTTCTGGATGAGGAAGAACGGGCTCTTCACGTCCAGGTCCACCACCCGGTCCCAGGCTTTTTCCGTGAAGTCTTCGATGGGCAGGCTCCACGTCAGCCCGGCATTGTTGACGAGAATGTGCAAGGCGCTCTCGCGTTCCCGGAAGGCCGCGGCGAGCGCTTCGCAGCCGGCGATGTCGCGGAGTTCTCCCGGGATGGCGATGCAGTCGCCGAACTCGCGCAGGTTCCTCTCCGCCTGTTCGCAGGCATCGACCTTGCGCGAGGTGATGTAAACCTTCGCGCCGGCGCGCACCAGCCCTTCGGCGATCATCAGCCCGATGCCGCGGCTGCCGCCGGTGACCAGCGCGACCTTGCCGCGCACGCCGAACAAGTGCTCGTAGAAGGAGGCGTCGCTCACGATCCGCCTCCGACGGCGGGCGCCTCGGCGCTCTCGCCGCCGAACATCGCGTCGAGGTGCTCCTGCGGCAGCGGCGCCGTCGCCTTGGAGACGATGAAGGTCGCCAGCACGCCCACGCCTTCGCCGATGGCGGCGCAGGAAGTGGGGTTCGGCCCCTCGCCGTAGAGCCAGTTGACGGCCACGGTGATCGGCCCCAAGCCGTCGAACCAAGCGGGATCGTATATCTGCGTGTGAAGTACGACGAACGTGCCGAAGCCGGCGATCAGCCCGCAATAGGCGCCGGGCTTGGTGACGCCCTTCCACAGCGCCCCAAGCACCAGCGGTCCGGCGAACGCGGCCATCATGCCGCCGATGCCGATCCAGACGATGATGGCGATGTTCATGTCGAGCAGAGACCACGCCATCACCGTGCAGATCACCAGTGTCGCGACCGTGGCCACCCGACCGATGAGCAGTTCGATGCGATCCTGCTCCTCCGGCGTCGCATTGGGCGTCAGGTACTTGGCGAACGTGCGCCGGTACAGGTCGTTGGCGATGATCTGCGAAGACGAGACCACCAGGCCGTCGGCGGTGGACATGATCGCCGCCAGAATCCCCACGCCGATGAGCGCGGCGAGCCAAGTGGGGAACAGCTCGATGAACAGCATCGGCAGCGATGCGTTCGGCGTCTCGCCCACTTGCAGCAGGGCATCGCCCAGCACGCCGCGCGCCAGGAGGCCGGCGAGGCCGAGCATGCCGAGGGTGATGCCGAAGGTGAACGCCAGCTTGATGAAGGACTTCTGCTGATCGGTGCCCTTCAGCGCCCAGAGCTTGTTGCCGAGATGCGGCAGCAAGCCAAGGGGGATGTGGGCCAATACGACGCAGCCGATCGACCACCACGAGTGGTAGTAGGGCGTGGTGACGTTGATCGGCTGCACCAGATGCTCGTCCTGCTTGCCGAGGCTGTCGACCAATCCCGACAGCCCGCCATCCATGCCGACGCCGAACACGAACAGGACGATCACGAGAATGGCCAGGATCAGCATCATCACGCCCTGCGCCCCGTCGGTGAGGATGTCCGCGTGGGCGCCGCCGAGCACGACGTAGACGAGCAGCACCGAGGACGTGACGATCAGCGCCAGCATCGGCGGCATGCCGAGCATCACCTCGAACATGACGAGGCCGGAGACGAGCTGCCCGGCCAGATAGAAGAACAGCACCAGAGAGAACAGCGAGACGATCACCCGGATGCCGTCCGACTGGAAGCGGTCGCCGAGGTATTCGGGAATGGAGCGGTTGCCGAAGCGGTTGCCGGAGGTGGCGATCAGGCGCATGGAGATGAGCACGCCGAAGTACACGCCGATGGGGTAGAGGAAGTTGCCCCACACCGTCGCGAAGCCGTAGGAGTAGGCGAGTCCGGGGCCGCCGAGGAAGGTGGCGCCGCTGGCCGTCGTGGCCGCGAACGCGAAGGCGAGGAACACGGGGCCGTAGGAGCCGCGCGCGGTGGCGAAGTCGTCCGCGTGCTGCACCCGACGCTGGCCGAGGAAGCCGATGGCGAGCATCGCGCCCACGTAGAGGATGAGGAATAGCCAGGACCAGGTGATGAGCGTCACGACGACTCCGGTGGTGGATCAAGCGGGCAAGTGTGGCGGAAAGGGCCTAGCGGCGGCAAGGCGGATGTGGAAGGCGGCGCGTGCCACGCGACGGATAGTGCCTGTCCGTGGCGGTCGGGCGGGCCACTGCGCACCAAGACAGGGCGTTTTTCGGGCAAATCGGGTCAATGTCTGCAGCTTTCTCGAGCGGATGTCCTACATACAAGCCCCTGTGGATGCTGCATGGTGGTATTTTCCAGCCCAAGGAATACGAAGATGAAGACCAAGCGGATGATCGACACGTTGCGATTTGCCCAGCAGCTCAAGGCCGGGGGCGTGCCGGAGGAGCACGCGGAGGCGATCTCCCTCGCCTTGAACGACGAAGTGGCGTCGCAGCTCGTGACGAAGGCCGACCTCGACGACGCGGTACGCCGGCTCGAGGGGTCCATCGAGGCGACCAAGAACGAACTCGAAGGGTCCGCCCAAGCGACTAAAGGCGAACTCGAAGGCTCCATCCAAGCCACCAAGAGCGAACTCGAAGGAGCCATCCAAGCCACCAAGAGCGAACTCGAAGAGTCGATCCGGGCCACGAAAAGCGAACTCGAAGCGTCGATCCAAGCCACGAAAAGCGAACTCGAAGCGTCGATCCAAGCCACCAAGAGCGAACTCGAAGGGTCCATCCAGGCCACCAAGAGCGAACTCAAGGAGGCCTTGCAGACGACCAAGGATGACATCAACAGGACGATCAGCCTGATGGGGCGGTACACCTTCCTGATCGCAGCATTGGTACTCGGTATCCTTGGAATCCTGCTCGGAAGAGGCATCACCGTCGCTGTGCCAGCGACGACGCAAGCCGCACCTGTCACAGCAACCCTAGAAGCAGCGCCCGCGGAGACCGCGGCCTCGGGAAGCGACGCGACGGTCGATGCGACGGTGGCGAACCCGGAGTAACCCAGACGCCGGTACCGCGCCCACGGTCGCGTTGACGATCCGCTTTGCCGGCGGCAGGGAGCCGACGACGGTGCTGGTGGCGAAGGGCCTGTTGTTGGCGTCGGCGAGGACGAAGTTGCTCAGATTGGCCGCGGTGGCGCTCTCGCAGTCAGTGCTCGTCGGGGGCTCGGCGGTCGGGTCGTCCGCATCGAGGTCCAGGAGGAAGGTGCCGAACTTCATGCCTTGCTGGTTGACTTCGCTCAGGGTGAGGCCGACCTAGCTGAAAGCGGTGGCGAGATTTCGCCGAACTTGAAACACCGGAATGGTCGTGCGGCCCAGCCGCCTTGGCGATCTTACTCACTCTGGCTCTCGGCCCGACTCTCGTCGAGCGCAAGTTCGAGGTCGACCTAGTCCCCGTTCACGCTGTTCGCCGTTCGCCGGCAAGGCGGGCCTGCTCGCCAGCCTGAGCTCCGCAAGGTCGGTCACCGGTCGCCCCCTGTGGCGCTGCAGACAGCCGACCTGAAGAGTCAACCCCGCGCTGAACGAGGAATTGCCCATCCGCTCATCCCGCTCGACCGCCGCCCACGTGTCGTAGGACGAGACGCCGCCTCCTACGAAGCCAGCTGGAGCCATGCGGCGCGTCCCGATGGCGAACCGGTGCTGCGAAGGGTTACGGGCTGTGCGGTGCCCCGGGGCCGGCCTCTCCGCCCGCCGCTTCGCCAGCCGGACGCGCCGGCGTCGCCTGCGCCTCCGTCTGCGTCGCGCCCGGACGCGGCCCGGCCGCGTTGTACACCCCCAGCGCGATGAGCAGGGCCATCATGAGGAAGCCGTAACGCGCAACCGTGCTGATCTTGCTGTCCGCAGCCTCGAACTTGGCGTCCACGGCATCGAACTTGGCGTCCATGGCCTCGAACTTGGCGTCCATGGCCTCGAACCTCGCCTCGAACTTGGCGTCCATGGCCTCGAAACCGCCGCCCACCTTTGCCTCCAGCTTGCCGAGCCGCGTGTCCAGCTTCGCCACGTCTGCGCGAAGGCCGCTCTCGACCGCGCCCACGGACTCGCGGAGGTCTTGCGCGATATCGTCGAGGTCCGCCTTGGTCACCATGCCGGAGGCCAGCTCGTCGTTCAAAGCGCGGGATATGCCTTCCGCCTGCTCGTCCGGAACGCCGACGCCCTTGAGCCGGTCGGCGAAGCGCAGCGTGTCGATCATCATCGCGTTGGCCTTCATCGTTCGTGTTCCTTGGTGGTGAAAGTACCACCATGCACCGCCGATTTGCCGTTGTATGTAGGAAATGCCCCCGACGTGCCGCCGACAGCCGCCCGACGTGGCCGCTGACATCGCCCACCGGCGCCCGCTGACATCGCCCATCGTCCCTGTCCCTTCGCCACAGATCGACGTGCGCACCTAGGCATCGCGCTCGGCCGCGAGTCCATCCGCCAGGGGCATTCGGTACTGGCGCCGTCGGCAGCGCTCGGCCATCCTGGCGGAGCGGTTGGCGATCCGACTTCAGTCGGCCTCGGCGGACGTGGAGGGGGATGGTCGCCTTCTCGCAGGCGTCCTCGAAGTCGGCCAGGAACTCGCTGCCGCCGGTCGACGCGCACTGCGAGCAGTGCGTTGGATGGAGGACACGGCGAACGGCATGGCGCCGAGGACCTCGGCGACGAAGCGGCGGCGTTCCCGGCGGGTGTCGGCGCGCCCATCGGGCGCGGGAGTGGACGCGGGCGACCATGAACTTGGAGACGGGGCAGCACGGCGGGCGAGCCTGCGGTTCGCGAACCCCTTGATGGTCTGGCCGTCGTGGGAGTAGGTCATGCGGGTCGATGCGCGCGGAAGCGCGTTGCACCGGCTCGCCCGGCCGGGTCGCCTTGGAGCCGTACTTCCAGCGTGCGCCCACTGGCCGTCCAACCCGCGCTTCCTCTTCGGCTTCACGCGGCCGCGGGCTGCAGCCCGTTGCAGAGCACGCCGGGCGGATCGCGCCGCCGGCGATGGCGCTTTCGATCCTGCGCCCGACGGTGGAGACGCTGAACCCGAAGCCCCTGCGGCGGAGCATGGCATGCAGCGGCGCCTTTCCCCGCTGCGCATCCCCCATGAACGGGTAGCGGCGGCGCAGCGTCATGACCGCCGCGACATCCTTCGGCCGATCAGTGCCAAATGTGTTGAACCGGTACATGACCTTGACCGGGAGCACGCGGGGGCGTATACGGAAACCCATGCGCCGACCGCGCCACATGCTTGCGACCGTGCTGGCCGTTGCCGTCACCGTGGCCGGCAGCGCCTGCGCGTGTGCGCTGGGGGGCGCCGGCGAGGCCCACGACGCTGCGGCGCACCACGCGCACCATGGGCATGGCGCCGAAGCAGGGTCGGCGGCGGCTTGCGCCCACCCCGATTGCGATGGCGACTGCGGCGTGGCCGCGGCTGCTGAGCGCGATGCGGCGCCGAAGCCGCTAACGCCCCCAGACGATGCGGCGTTCGTCGGCATCTTGCCGGTCGCCGCGCCGGCGATGCGGATTCCCGCCTGCCGGGCGCCTCCACCTCGCCTCTGGCGCCCGGCCGATACGCCCGTGCGCCGCTTCGACGTTCTGCTGAACTAGCCCACCTCCCTCTGCCCACAGCTCGCGATCAGCGGGCTGTCAGCGTGCGTCCGCCGCGGCGGGTGCCTAGCCCAAGTCGACGCTTCGAGGTGGAGCGAATGGAAATCGAAAGGATGTGCTTTCGGCTGTTGGCGATGGCCGGCATCGCTGTCGGCCAGGCGACCGCGGCAGGATACGCGGTCAACGGCGATGCGGTGCTCGGCGAGTTGATCGCCGAGGTAATCGAACGCAATCCCGGCATCAAGTCGGCGGCGGCAGACCATGCCGCGGCAGAGGAGACGATCATCCAAGCCGGCGCACTGCCGGCGCCCATGGTGTCGCTGACCGGCCATGCGCTGGCGCCGCAGACGCGCGTCGGGCCGCAGCTTGCCGGGGTCACGGTCACGCAGAACGTGCCTTGGTTCGGCGAACGGGGCGACCGGCGCGAAGCGGCGGGCAGGCAGGCGTCTGCGGACCGGGAGTTGCTGCGTGTACGGCGGGCGGATGCGGTGCGCGCCGTCAAGACGGCGTACTACGAGATCGGCTATCTCGATGCGGCCATCGGCATCGCGGCCGAGGAAGAGGAGCTGCTGCGCCACTACGAGTCGCTGGCGCGCGCCCGCTACGCCGAAGGCGCGGCATCGCAGCAGGCGGTGCTGAAGCTGCAAGCGGCGATCACCCAAGTGCGCTACCGGCGGCGCGGCTTGCGCGGTGATCGGGTCGCCATGGTGGCGGAACTGAACGCGCTGCGCGACCGGCCGGTGCGGCAGCGCTTTGCGCCCGTGGCACTCCGGGACCCGGATGCCGTGCCGGTTGACGACGACGCCCTGCGCATTCTGGAAGCCTTGGGGCGGGAACGGGCGCCGGAAGTGCTGATCGCGGTACACGCCATGCGGCGGGCCGAAGTAGGCATTCGCATCGCCCAGCGCCGCTATCGCCCCGAACTGGCCCTGACTGGCAGTTGGGGCGTCGTCGCCGAGCGCGGGGACGGCCCGGGTCGGCTGAATCCGCCGCCGGGCAATGGCGACGACACGTTCAGCGTCGGCATCGGCCTGCGCGTGCCGATCTACCGTGGCGCCTTGGCTGCCGGGGTGCGCGAGGCCGAGGCGCGGTTCGCCGCGGCGCAGCACGAGCATCGCAGCGCTTTGAACCGGCTGGCGCTCGCCGTGCGCGGCGCCGGCGCCCGGCTGGCGGCGACCGATCAGCAGATCGAGCTGTACCGAAGCGCGCTCCTGCCGCAGGCCGAGCAGGCGCTGGCGGCGAGCGAAGCGGCGTACGCGACCGGCGTGATCGGGGTGCAGGAGCTGCTAGCTGGCGAACGGGAACTGCTCGAAGCGCGCCTGGGTCTCGCCCGGCTGCGCGCGGACTACATGAAGCTGCTCGCCGGCATGGAGCGGGCGGTGGGGGCGGCATTCCCGCCCGGGAGCGAATCATGAAGAGAACGGTTTTCACGCTGGTCGCGGGCGTCGTGCTCGGCGCCGGGCTGCTGTATGCGCTGCTGATGGTGTACCTCCCCGATGAGCTGTTCGACTCGTATGCCCCGGCACCGGTCGCGGCCGAGCCGGACGCCGAGTTGGTCTACACCTGCGGGATGCATCCGGACGTGGTGCGCCACGAGGCGGGCCGCTGCCCCATCTGCGGCATGAAGCTGGTGGTCAAGAAGCGTACCGAGGAGCGTGACGCCGGGGTGCGCGACGGCGCGGTGCGCGTGCCGCCGGACTTCCTGCAGAACTTCGCCGTGCGCACGGCGACGGCGCGCCGCGGCAGCCTGCCGATCACCGTTCGCACCGTCGGCGTGCTGGCGCACGACGAAGAGAGGCTCGTCTCCGTGAACACCAAGTTCGAGGGCTGGATCGAGCATGCCTACGTCAACAACGTCGGCGAGGCGGTGCAGCAGGGCGATGCCCTGTTCGACATCTACAGCCCGCAGCTCGCCACCACCCAGCGCGAATACCTGGCAGCGCTCGACTACGCGGCGAGACTGGAAGCGCAGCAGGCCTATCCCGATGCCCTCGCCCGGGCTCGCGCGCTGGTCGCAGCGGCCCGCGAACGGCTGGGCCGCTGGGACATCGCCGCGGCGCAGATCGACGCCCTCGAACGCGCCGGCGAAGTGCCGCGCACCGTGCGCTTTCACTCCCCGGTCGCCGGGCTGGTGGTTGGGAAGATGGGCGACTCGCTGCCGGGGATGCGGCTCGAACCGGGCATGACCGTGCTCAAGATCGCCGACCACTCGACGCTGTGGGCCCAGGTCGCCCTCTTCGAGGGGGATCTCGCCCATGTCGCCGAGGGCAGCGAGGCGAGCATCGAGGCGGCGGCGTTTCCGGAGCGGCGGTGGAGCGGGCGCATCCTGTTCTTCCGCAGCGCCCTCGATCCCGACACGCGCTCGCTCACCGCGTTCGTCGAAGTGGACAACGCGGATCTCATGCTGCGGCCGATGATGCACGTCGATGTCTCGCTGCGCGGCGAGGGCGCCACGGATGCGGTGCTGGTGCCTGCCGAAGCCGTGCTGCACAGCGGCAAGCGAGCGGTCGTCATCGTCGCCAAGGAACGCGCGCTGTTCGAGCCCCGCGAAGTTTCCCTCGGCATTGCCGCGGATGGAATGCAGGTGATCGCGGACGGCATCGCGGCGGGCGAGGAGGTGGTGGTCTCGTCGCAGTTCCTCATCGATTCGGAGAGCAACCTCAAGGCGGCAGCGGCGCAGCTCCTGCGCGGCCAGGACCAGGGCGCCGAGTCGGCGCCGCCCGGCCATCACCACCACTGAGCGGCGCCGCGATGTTCGAACGCATCATCGACTGGTCCATCGACAACCGCTTCCTGGTGGTCGTCGCCACCGTGCTGCTCGTCGCGGCGGGCGGCTACGCGATCTGGCGGACGCCGATGGACGCCATCCCGGACCTCTCCGACGTGCAGGTGATCGTCTACACGGAGTACCCTGGCCGGGCGCCGCAGATCGTCGAGGACCAGGTGACCTACCCCCTCACCACGCAGCTGCTCGCCGTGCCGCGGGCCCGTGTCGTGCGCGGCTACTCGTTCTTCGGCTATTCGTTCGCCTACGTGATCTTTGAGGACGGCACGGACCTGTACTGGGCTCGCGCCCGGGTGCTGGAGACGCTGAGCCATGCCAGCCGAGCGCTGCCGGCAGGCGTCGCCCCCTCCCTGGGGCCGGACGCGACCGGCGTCGGCTGGGCGTTCATGTACGCGCTAGTTTCTGATCGGCACGATCTCGGCGAGCTGCGCTCGATCCAGGACTGGTACCTGAAGTACCAGCTCGCGAGCGTTCCCGGCGTCGCCGAAGTGGCGAGCATCGGCGGCTTCGTGCGCCAGTACCAGATCACCGTGGACCCGATTCGCCTGCGCGCCTACGGCATCTCCATCGCCGAGATCCGCGCCGCCGTGCAGGCGAGCAACAGCGATGTCGGCGGCCGGTCGCTGGAAATGGCGGAGAAGGAGTTCGTCATCCAGGGCCTCGGCAGCATCGAGTCCGTGCGCGACATCGAGCAGATCGCCCTCGGCGCGGATGCCAGCGGCACGCCCATCCTGCTCGAGGACGTGGCCCGCGTCGGCATCGGCCCCGACATGCGGCGCGGCATCGCCGAGTGGAACGGCGAGGGCGAGACGGTAGGCGGCATCGTCGTGGTGCGCCACGGCGCGGGCACGCTGCAAGTGATCCGCGACGTGAAGGCGAAGCTCGAGGCGGCGAAGGCCGGGCTGCCCGAGGGGGTCCAGATCAAGGTCGGCTACGACCGCACTGGGCTGATCGAGCGCGCCATGCACAGCCTGCGCACCAGCCTCTTGCAGCAGCTCGCCATCGTCGGCCTCGTCTCGATGATCTTCCTGCTGCACTTCCGCAGCGGCCTCGTTGCCGTCGTTTCGCTGCCGGTGGGCATCGTCGCCGCCTTCCTCGTCATGGCGGCGCAGGGGGTGAGCGTCAACATCATGTCGCTCGGCGGCATCGCGGTGGCCATCGGCACGATGGTCGATGCCAGCATCGTCATGGTGGAGAACGCGCACCGGCATCTCGCGCGCAACACCGAAGGACGGCCGCATTGGCAGGTGATCGCCGCGGCGGCGAAGGAGGTCGGCCCGACGCTCTTTTTCGCGCTGCTGGTGATCACCGTTTCGTTCCTGCCGGTGTTCGCGCTGGAAGCGCAAGAGGGGCGGCTGTTCAAGCCGCTGGCCTATGCGAAGACCTACGCGATGGCCGCCGCGGCGCTGCTCGCGGTGACGCTGGTACCGGTGCTGGTGGGCTTCTGGGTGCGCGGACCGATCACTGCGGCACGCGGTTCCATGAGCCGTCCGGCGGCGTTCGTCGGTCTGGGCCTGTTCGCGCTTGCGTGGCTGGTGAGGGCGGCGCTGAATTCCGTATTCCGATTCAAGTTCTTTGTGCTGGGCATCGCCTGCCTCGGCCTCGCCGTAACGGCGGTGCCGTTTTCCCGCCTCGGCTCGGAGTTCATGCCGAACCTTTGGGAGGGCGACCTGCTGTTCATGCCGACCACGCTGCCCGGCATCTCCATCACCAAGGCCGGCGAGATCCTGCAGCAGACGGACCGCGTGATCCGCACCTTCCCGGAAGTCGAGGACGTATTCGGCAAGGTCGGCCGCGCCGACACCGCCACTGACCCGGCGCCGCTGTCCATGATCGAAACCACCATCCGGCTGAAGCCGCGAGACCAGTGGCGGCCGGGCATGACGCCGGAGAAGCTGGCCGAAGAGATGGACGCGGCCATCGACGTGCCGGGCCTCACCAATGCCTGGACCATGCCGATCCGGGCGCGCATCGACATGCTCTCCACCGGCATCCGCACCCCCGTCGGCGTCAAGATCGCCGGCGCCGATCTCGCGGAGCTCGAACGCCTCGGCAAGGCGGTGGAAGCGGTGCTGCGCGAGGTCCCGGGCACCGTCGACGCCTACGCCGAACGGGTGCTCGGCGGCAGCTATCTGGACATCGACATCGATCGCGCCGCCATCGCCCGCTACGGCCTCGCCGTGGGCGATGTGCAGGACGTGGTGCGCACGGCGATCGGCGGCGTCAAGATCGCCACCGCCGTGCAGGGCCTCGAACGCTACCCGGTGAACCTGCGCTACGCCCGCGAACTGCGCGACGACCTGGGCGCCCTCGGCGAAGTGCTGGTGGCCACCCCCGCCGGGGCGCAGATCCCCTTGGGCCGCCTCGCCGACATCCGCATCAGCGACGGTCCGCCGGGGATCAAGAGCGAGGACGGTCGCCCGAACGCCTGGGTCTACGTGGACATCCGCGACGTGGACGTAGGCCGCTACGTCGAGGCGGCCCGGCAGGCGGTCGCGGCGCGCGTCGATCTGCCCCCCGGCTACACCATCGCGTGGAGCGGCCAGTACGAGTACATCGAGCGCGCCGAGCAGCGCCTGATGCTGGTGATCCCGGCAACGCTTCTGCTCATCGCCGCCATCGTCTACGCGAGCCGCAAGTCCGCTTTCGAGACGCTGCTGGTGCTGATTGGCGCCCCGTTCGCGGTGGCCGGCGCTATCTGGCTGCTCTACCTATTGGACTACAACCAGAGCGTGGCCGTCTGGGTGGGCCTGATCGCCCTGGCGGGCCTGTATGCGGAGACGGCCACGGTGCTGCTGCTGTATCTGAACGTCTCGGTGCGCGAGTGGACCGAGCGCGGCGTCCTGACGGACCGTGCCGCCCTTGCGGAGGCCATCAAGGAAGGGACGGTGAGGCGCGTCCGCCCGATCCTGATGACCGTCGCCACCGACGTCATCGGCCTGCTCCCCATCATGTGGAGCACGGGCAGCGGCGCCGATGTGATGAAGCGGATTGCGACGCCACTGGTGGGCGGCGTCCTCACCGCGGCACTGGTGGTGCTTTTCCTGTTTCCGGTGGCGTTCTATCTGTGGAAGGCGCGGGAACTACGCCTGCGAGCGTAGGCGTGCGGCGCGACCGGTCGCTACCGCGAGATCAATGGCGACACTCGACCAATCACTCGGATGGGGGTGTACGACAGATGTCTGGTAAGACGCGCCGGGGGCGGTACGTGACCCCCGCCCGTGCCGGAGTCATGTACGGCGCGTTCCAGAGATCCGTCATACGCCGACAAGCGGCGATGCCGCTTGAGATTGGACCGCAGCCGGTGGGTTTCATCGAACGCCTCTAAGCCTGGCACGGGCCAATTTCTTCCTGGTCCGTCTCGTCGCTTTGGGCTCTAAGGCAGGCGGAATGCCGTCAGCCGCCCAGGCTCCATACCCGTCCCCGTGGCCAGCACGATGAACTGCTTGCCGGCGGCGATATAGGTCATGGGCGGGGACACCGAATGCGTGCCCTGCACCGGATGTTCCCAGAGGAAGTTGCCGGTGGCCTTGTCGAGGGCGCGCAGCGTGCTGGGCTGCTCCCAGCCGCGGCGGTGGCCGTGGAAGATGGCGGTCTTGGTCACCAAGAGGCCCGGGGCGTTCGTGGGGACGCCGAGGTCCGGGAGGTCGAGGCCTTGGAGCAGCGGGTTGCCCTTGGGGCCTTCGCCGTTCGCTACCTGCCAAGCGATTTCGCCGCTGTCGAGGCGATAGGCGGTGATGCTGGACCACGGCGGCTTGACGACGGGCAGCTCGCCGATCCGCACCGACGACGGGCGGACGCGGTAGCCGAAGCCGAAGCGCTCGGCATCGATCTCTTGCGCGGTCAGCAGGAGCGGCATCCGGCGCGAGGCGACGTAGAGCATGCGCGTCTCGGGATCGAAGGCCGCACCGCCCCAGTTGGCGCCGCCGCCCCAGCCGGGCACCACCAGGCTGCCTTCCGTGGATGCCGGCAGGAAGAGGTCGCCGAGGCGATGCCGGGAGAGCTTCTCCTTGGCCCGTTCGCGCAGTTCCGGGCTTAGGTCGATGAGGTCGTCTTCGCCGGCGCCCTGCAGCTCGAAAGGCGGCGGCCAGGTGGGGAACGGCTGGGTCTTGGCGGCGCGTTCGCCGTCGAGATCGCTGGCCGGCACAGGGCGATCCTCGATGGGCCATAGCGGCGCCCCGGTGAGGCGGTCGAAGACGTACAGGAAACCGACCTTGCTCACCTGCGCCACCGCCTTCACCGGCTTGCCGTCCTGCACGAGGTCGGCGACCACCGGCGCGGCGGGCAGGTCGTAGTCCCAGATGTCGTGGCGCACGGTCTGGAAGTGCCAGCGGCGCTTGCCGGTGCGGACGTCCACCGCCACGAGGCTGGTACCGAACAGATTGTCGCCGGGGCGCAGGGCGCCGTAGAAGTGGCTGGTCGGCGCCGAGACGGGCAGGTAGACGAGACCCGCTCCAGGGTCGCAGCTCATCTGGGTCCAGACGTTGGTATTGCCCATCCAGCGCCAGGACTCGTTCTCCCAAGTGTCGTTGCCGAACTCGTCGGGCTGCGGCACGGTCTTGAAGACCCAGAGCTCCTGGCCGGTCTTCACGTCGAAGGCGCGCACGTCGCCGAGCGGCACGTTGTCCTGCCAATAGCCCCCGCTGGCGTCCCGGCGGCGGCTGAAGTGCGACATGTCCGAACTCTGGTTGCCGACCACCACCACGTCGCCGCAGACCGCCGGGGCGTAGTTCCACGATGCCCGCTGGCGCATGATCGGGCGGCGCAGCCCGGCGGCGAGGTCCACGCGACCGTCTTCGCCGAAGTCCGTTAACGGCTTGCCCGTGGCCGGATCCAAGGCGAACAGCCAGCCGTCGCTGGAGACCAGCAGGATGCGCCCGCCGTCCTCTGCGTTCTGGTGGTAGGCGAGGCCGCGGGTGGCGAAGCCGAAGTTGGTGGGGCGTGGCCCGTCGCCCGTGCCGGGGTCGAACGTCCACAGCGTCTCGCCGGTGATCGGGTCCAGCGCGGCCACGGCGGAGAAAGCCGTGCGCACCAGCAGCTTGCCGGCCGCCATCAGCGGCGTGACGCGCAGGCCGTCCGGCGTCTTGCGCCGGTCCGCGCCGCCAACGTAGCGGTGGTTGTCGAATGCCTCCCAGACCCAGGCGACGGCGAGCTTGTCCAGATTGTCCGGGCCGATCTCGGCGTGCGGCGCGTACTTGTGGCCTTCGAGGTTGCCGCCGTAGGCAGGCCAGTCGCCGTGGTCGGTGGTGAAGTCGAATACGCGCTCACTCTCGGCAGCAACCGGTTCGAGTTCAGGCAGCGTCTCGACGGCCTTCGCAGATGCCGGCCGCTCCTCCTGCTCCGGGGCTTCCAACAAGGTGTCTCGGGCGGCGAGCCATTCCACGTCGATGACCTCGGCTTCGCGCCGTTCCCGTTCCGCGACCAGCCACAGACCGCGCTCGTTGTGGCCCTCGCCGCCGCTCGGTGAGACGTGGCAGAAGGAGCAGTCTCTGGCGCCGTACTTGATCGCCGGCGGCAGATGCTCGGGGCTTGCGGCTGCCGGCGCGACCAGGGTGATCGAGGCCAGAGCGCTCAGCAGCCCGGTGGTCTTACCAAGCATATTGATCGCTCCGCGCCTGGGCTTGGGAGATGCCCTTGCCGCGAATCAGCGCGGAGTCCTGCCATGTGTCGATGGCCTGCGTCTCGTAGCCGAAGCCGGTCGCACGGTCCAGTATCTCGTCGCGGGTGAGCCATTCGCCGGCGTAGCGGGCCGGGAAGCCGTGCTGGTTGAGCTCGAAGGCGTACAGGCGCGCGAGGCTCTCGCCCTCGTCGTAGTCGCCAACGTATGTCAGCCAAGGCGTCTCGACCTTGACTTCCTCGCGCATGCCGGCGTGCGCCGCGGCGATGTAGTTGCCGAGGTCCCAATCCGGGATGGCGCGCTCATGGAACGTGGGTCCGCCGGGCAGGCGGCCGTCCACGAACAGGAAGCGATCCTGCCGCTGCAGCAGCACGCGGGCGGTGGCGATCGGTTTGTCGCTGTGGAACGCGACGGCCTGCTTGCCGGCTTGCGGCAGCGCAGCGTAGGCGGCGTCGCTGAACTGGTAGTAGCCCGTCGCGGGCGGGCAGCTCGCGGCGGCGTACTTGTTGAAGAAGCCGATGCGGTGCTCGTCCGAGCGGTTCGGCGCGGCCCGGTGCCAGCAGTGCATGTTCATGAGCAGCAGGTCGCTGCGCTTGAGCTCCGGGTCGATGAAGCTGTCGTCGTCCGGCACCACCGCGTGATCCACTTCCAGCGCGCGTCCGCCGCAGTCGTGGACGCGCTCCAAGCGATGCGAGCCGGGAGAGACGAAGAGCTGGCCGCGCTCGGCGTCGAAGTCCATGAGCGGCACGATGGCGAACAGCCAGTTCATCGACGAGCCGACGGGGCGCCAGCGCTTGTAGTCGTTGTGCTTGGGGATGCCGGGGCCGCCGGGCGTGCGGTCGTAGACCACGAAGGCGGTGAGCACGGGATCGTCGCCGAGCAGCGTCCGCGCCGCGTCGAGGATCACCGGGTGGCCGGCGACGAAGCCGAGATCGGGATCGGCCATGCAGCTCTCGGCGAGGGTGTAGCGGCCGGGCGCCGGGTACTTGCCGGGCACCGGCCCGTGCAGCGGCGGATGGCGCTTGAAGGCCGCGGCGAAGCGTTCCACCTCGGCGCTGTCGAGCGCGTCGCGGACGATCAAGAAGCCGTCGCGTGAGTAGCTTTCAATGTCGTCGTCGCCGAGCATCATGCGGCCCTCCCGGTCCATGACCGTAGACTACACGCGATCGCTTGGGGAAACGCCGTGGCCGCATCAGAATCCCGCCGAGCCGCCGTGCTCGCCATGCTAGTCGTTCTGTATTTCTTCAACTTCGTGGACCGGCAGATCGTCAATATTCTCATCGAGCCGATCAAGGCCGACTTGGGGCTCGCCGACTGGCAGCTCGGCATCATCTCCGGTTTCGCCTTCGCGGCCCTCTACGCGACGCTCGGCGTGCCCATCGCACGGCTTGCGGACCGCGGCTCGCGCACCAACATCATCGCCGTCGCGGTCGGCCTGTGGAGCCTCATGACGGCGCTCTGCGGCGTGGCGCAGAACTTCGTCCAGCTACTGCTGGCGCGGCTCGGCGTGGGCGTCGGCGAGGCGGGACTGACGCCGCCGGCCCATTCCATGATCGCCGATCTCTACCCCGAAGAACGGCGAGGCACGGCGCTCGCGATCTACCAGCTCGGCGTGCCCGCCGGGGCGCTGTTCGGCCTCATGGCCGGCGGCTTCATCGCCGAGGCCTGGGGCTGGCGCGCCGCGTTCCTCGCCGTGGGGCTGCCGGGTATCGTGCTTGCCGTGCTCGTCAAGCTGCTGATCCGGGAGCCGGAGCGGCAGGGCGAACCGGCGCCGCAGCCGCCGTTCGGCGCGTCGCTCGCGGCGCTGTGGCGCATCCCGTCCTACCGGCACATCACGCTGGCGTTCGCGCTGGCGTCGTTCGCGCTGTTCGCGTTCAACGCCTGGTTTCCGGCGCTGCTCGGCCGCGCCTATGGCTGGAACACGGCGCAGATCGCGGCATGGCTGGGCCCCGTCGGCTTCGTCTCCGGCGTCGCGGGAACCTTCCTCGGCGGCTGGCTGGGCGACCGCTTCGGGCGCCGCGACAGGCGCTGGTACATGTTCATCGTCGCGTTCGGGGTGTTCGTCTCCGTGCCCCTGTTTGGCGTTGTGCTGTTCGCTGCCAGCGCGCCGCTTGCCGTGGCAGCATATTTCGCGCCCAACCTGCTGGCGGGCATGGCCATGGCGCCGACCTTCGCCATGGTGCAGTCGCTCGCCGCGCCGCGCCTGCGGGCGATGGCATCGAGCATCGTGCTGTTCTTCGCGAACATGATCGGCCTGGGCTTGGGCCCTACTGCGGTTGGTGCGCTGTCGGACCTGTTGCAGCCGAAGTTCGGCGCGACCGCGCTCGGCTGGGCGATGACGCTGATCCTGCCGGTGCTGGCCTGGTGCGCCGCCCACTATCTGGCCGCGGCGCGAACGCTGAACCGCGACTTGGAGGCCGTCTGAGGTGGGGGAGGGATCTCCGCAGAAGGCGGCAGCCAGCGCGCCTCTTCGCTACCGCTTCGCGGCGTTCGTCTACGACATGCTGATCGTCCTCGGCATCTGGGTGACGACGATCATCGCCCTCGTCACGCTCGCCGGCGACGCCGTGGTCGGCGCTTGGGTGCAGAGCCTGCTCTTCATCGAGCTCTACGCCTTCCACGCTTTCTTCTGGTGCCGCCGCGGCCAAACCGTGGGCATGCTCGCCTGGCGGCTGCGGTTGCGCAGCGAGGGCCGCTTCACGCCGCGCCAGGCGCTGCTGCGCTTCATCGCCGCGTTGGCGAGCTTCGCCACCCTCGGCCTGGGGTTTGCGTGGATGTGGTTCGCCGCCGACGGGCGCACTTGGGGGGATCGACTCTCGGACAGCGTCGTGATGCGACAGCCGAAGGGGTGACTGCGTCTTGGCCAGCCGCCGCCGACCATCCGCTGTCGCGCCACGTCTCCCCGCTCGTCGCCACGCATTCGGCTAACGATGCGCCGGCCCTGACGACCCGAGGCTCACAGCGGCAGGTACACGCGTTTCGCGTTCGTCCGGCGCCACTTCGCCGGGGTCGTTCGTATACACGTCCCAACCGAACTGGGCGTCGGAATCGAGTTCCTGGGCACGCTGCATCACTTGGCTCCAGACCGCGCCCACGTCTTCGTAGGCGCCGACGTGCAGGGCCGTGAGCGCTCTGCCCCCCGGCAGGACGTGCTTCTCGATGTCTCCAGCCCCGTCGATGGGCCAGCGGCCGCTATGTGCTGGAAGACGCGCGGCCGGATGTCTGCCAGCGCTTCACCAAGATCCGCGATGGCGACCTTGCGGCGGACGACCAAGGCGGGCTGGGGTTCGAGTTCCACGGTGTCGATGGCGATGTCGGTCATTGAGATCACTCCTTTGGGGCTATCGCCGCTGATCGGTTCGATGCGGCGCCAACGCTCCATGGCAGCGCGCCGTCGCCTTGCTCGTTGCGCGTCCCTGGCAGGCTCAGGGTTCTCGGCGCGTTCCAGCCCCAACAGCGCACGCACGGCGTCCGACCGGTTCGCCGCAACCGCCACCTGTTTGGGCGTCATGCCGTTGGCGTCGACCAGCGCCGGATCCGCGCCGCGTTCGAGCAGCCATTGCACCACATCCGGGAAGTCGTTGCGCACGGCGGCAATGTGCAGCAGGCTCGTCGGCTCGGCGTCACGCACCGGGAACAGGTTGTTGATCCGGTCGCCCATCTCTTCCGCCAAGCGACCGAGCAGCTTGAAGTGAACGAGGTGCAGCAGGTTGTACTCCGCGCCGCCGTCCATCAGCACGGCCGCCGTATCGGCCACGCGAACGCCTTGGCCGACGCTCCACTGGAGGGGCGGGCGGTCCCGTGCCAGCGCGTTGGCGTCCGCACCGGCTTCGAGCAGGAGCCGCGCCACGCGCGCGTTGTCGTGGTTGGCGGCGATGTGCAGCGGTCGCCCGCCCGACGACCATGCATAGCCGCCGAAACCCTCGATGTCGGACCCGTTCTCGATCAGGAGCCGCGCGATCGCCAGATTGTCGGCACGGATCTCCGGCGTCCATTGCACCCATGGATCCATGTTTCGAGTGAGGAAAGTCGCACCGGTCTGCGGCGAGTCTTGCGTGTAGTAGCGCACTTTCGCGAGTGCGGGGTTGTCCTCAAGCATCGCTGTGACCGTCGGCAGATCCACGCGGTCGATCGCCATTAGCAGGGCCAGGCGTGCGGAGATCGTCTCGGCCGGCGCCGCGGATGGCGACGTTGGAGATCAGCGCGAGCGGCTCGGCGTAGACGCCGGGATCGAGGCGGATCGTGTCGCCGCTGGTGGCGAGTTCGAGGGCGGCTTGGATAGTCTTGAGTTGCCGGTCCGGCCCGACGCGGTGGTTGCTGCCGATGTCCGTGATCGCCCAGTCCTGAACAATATCCGAGTCGACGGCGACTTCGGCCACTTGCCGTCGGTAGCCCTTGCGCGTGACGCCGAGCCGGCACGCCCCGGGATGCGCATCTGCCGTGTAGTGGCCATCTGCATCGGTGATCACAACGTACTTGACGCCCTCTCGTTGCAGCGCGACCTCGGCGTAGTAGACGGGAGCTCCGGACTCTGCGTCCGTGACCGTGCCGGACAGTCGGCGGATCGGGCCGTTGCCCTTGATGGCCGCCAAGCGCGGAACATGGCTCCCCGGGTTGATGTCCCGCGGCAGCGCATCGGACTCGATTACGAGCGAGCGCAGGCGAGCTGCGGCAGCGTCGAACGGCGTGCCTTCGGGCGACTCCGTCCAGAACGCCATGGCGGTGAGCGTGCCGCTCGGCCCCAGGTCCTTGATCGTGTTCGGCTGCACCGCCCGCGTACCGTTGACGTCCGCATACACGGCGCGGTTCGCGCGCTGCCCCGGCGGCGGCGAAACTGCTCCCCGCCGACGCCGTGAACAGCTCGAACACGTCGCCGCGCCGCACCAAGGTGATCGTCTCCGCGGTACACGTGACGTCCCGCTCGTCTACGTAATAGGTCCAGTACCCCCGCGCAAGTACGCGAGGGCGAAGCCAAGCACAGTGGCGATCAGCTTTGGGTTCACGGCCGGCATCGGTGGGGGACCTGCGGCCTGGGTCGCGTGAGCGCTACCGGAAGTGCGGCAAGGGCGGGCTGCCAATGCGCCCGCGAGGGCGACAGCCTGTGCCACGCGCGCTGTCGGCGGAGCGGCACGCGGGCCGGGAGGTCGAAAATGGGGTTTCGCGGAGACCGTCGCGGCGGAGATCGGAAGCGAGGTCGAGCGGCTGATCGGCGCCGGATCGGCGGACGGTCTAGCCGAAGGGACGAACGGCCAAGTTGCAGACGGGCGGCGCTGTGTCAAGCCCCGGTGCAGACCGTAAACTAGCCCCATGACCGACAGCGTCGATTTCGGCTTCGAGCGCGTGAGCGCGGCGGAGAAAACGCGCCGGGTGGGCGGCGTCTTCGATGCCGTGGCGGGGCGCTACGACCTGATGAACGACATCATGTCGCTGTCGCTGCATCGGCTGATGAAGCGGGCGGCGGTGGAGATGGCGCGGCTGCGGTCGGGGCAATGCGTGCTCGATCTGGCCGGGGGTACGGGGGATGTCGCGGCGCTGGCGGCGCGCATGGTGGCGCCCGCAGGGTCGGTGGTGCTCACGGACATCAACCAGTCGATGATGGCGCTGGGACGCGACCGGCTGCTCGACCGCGGCTGCGCCAACGCCGCGTTCGTGCAAGCCCCGGCGGAGGCGCTGCCTTTCGCGGACGACGCCTTCCATGCCGTGCTGGTCGCTTTCGGCATCCGCAACTTCACGGACAAAGAGACGGGGCTTTGCGAAATGCGCCGCGTGTTGCGGCCCGGCGGCGTCGCCGTGGTGCTTGAGTTCGGCAAGGTGCAAAATCGGCTGTTGGCACGCGCGTTCGATGCCTTCAAGAGCACTTGGCCGGCCATCGGGGCGGTGGTGGCAGGTTCGGCGGACCCGTATCGCTACCTGGTCGAGTCCATCGAGCGGCATCCGGACCAGGACGCGTTCCGGCTCGCCATGCAGGAAGCCGGGTTCGCCCACGTCGAGATTCACAACCTGCTCGCCGGCGCCGCGGCGATCCACCGGGGATTCAAATGAACGCAATCGCAGAGACCATGCGGCTGACCCTGAGCGCCGCCATCGCCGCGAGCGGCGAAGCCCGGGCGTGTACCGAGCGCCTCGCCGGCCGGACGCTCGCGTTCGAGTCCATGGAGCAGCGCTTCGTGGTGCATTTCGAGGCCGGTGCGGTCAGGGTAGAGACCGAGGGCGGGGAAGCCGATGCCACCGTGCGCGGTTCGCCGGGCGCGGTCTTCGGGGCGCTGGCCGGCAGCGGCAGCGAGACTGCCGCCGTTCTGGGGGACACGGCGGTGTTCGAGGACTTCCGCGCCTCGTTCCGCCCGCATGTCAAGCTGCCGCCGGTGGTGGAACGCTTCGCCGAGGACGCGGGCGATGCGGCCCGCACCGGCGTGCAGGCGGCGCGGTCGGCTTTCGAAGGGTTCGCCAATACGGCGAAGGATTATCTTTCCGCCTGGCCCGGCCGCGAGGACGCCGAACTCGCGGAACTGCGCGCGGCCGTCCAAGCGCTGACCGAGCGCGTCGAACGCCTCGAAAAGCAGGCCCGCGGCGAATCCGAGGGAGAATCGAAGGAGTCCTGATCGGCGCCGGCACTGCCGCATCCGAAGAACCATGCGCGTCGCCAAGATATTCTTCACGGTGCTGCGCCACCGGCTGGACGTGAATGTCGGCCGCTTCGCCGGGCACTACTGGTGGTATCGGGCGTCGCCCCTGCGGCTGCTGCCGAAACCGGCCAAGCCGGACGCCGCGCGACTGCGCGAGGCGCTGGAGAACCTGGGCCCGATCTTCATCAAGTTCGGCCAGATCCTCTCCACCCGGCGGGACCTGCTGCCGGAGGACTATGCGGACGAACTGGCGAAGCTGCAAGACCGCGTTCCGCCATTCGACAGCGACGTGGCCGTGCGGCGCATCGAAGCGGCCCTGGGCGGCAGCATCGACGCCCTCTTCGCGACGTTCGAGTGCGCACCGATGGCATCCGCGTCCTTGGCGCAGGTTCACGCCGCCACCATGCAGGACGGCGACGAGGTGGTGGTGAAGGTCATTCGCCCGGACATCGACCGGGTGATCCGCAAGGACCTCGCCTTGATATTCGCGGTCGCGAGATTCCTGGAACGCGTGTCGCGGGAAGCTCGGCGGCTCAAGCTCAAGGCCGTCGTGGAGGACTACGAGCGCACCATCAAGGGTGAGCTGAATCTGCTCAAGGAAGCGGCCAACACGGCGACGCTGGGGCGCAATTTCGAGGGCTCGCCGCTGCTCTACGCGCCGCGCGTTTACTGGGAACGGTGCGCCGAATCCGTGCTCGTGCTGGAGCGCGTCTACGCGACGCCTATCTCGGACCTCGCCGCTCTGCACGCCGCCGGCACGGACATGAAGAAGCTCGCTGAACGCGGCGTGGAGACCTTCTTCACGCAAGTCTTCAAGCACAACTTCTTCCACGCGGACATGCACCCCGGCAACATCTTCGTCAACGTCGAAGACCCGCGCGCGCCGAGCTACATCGCCATCGACTGCGCCATCATCGGCACGCTCACGGAGGCCGATCAGACCTACCTCGCGCGCAACGTGGTGGCGTTCTTCAACCGCGACTACGGCCGCATCGCCCGGCTGCACATCGAGTCCGGCTGGATTCCGGCGGATACGGACGCGGGAGAATTCGAGGCGGTGATCCGCCAGCTCTGCGAGCCGCTGTTCCAGAAGCCGCTCAAGGACATCTCCTTCGGCCACTTCCTGATCGCCCTGTTCCAGACCGCCCGCCGCTTCAACATGGAGGTGCAGCCGCAGCTCGTGCTGCTGCAGAAGACGCTGCTGAACGTGGAGGGCTTGGGAAGGCAGCTCTATCCGGACCTCGATCTGTGGAACACGGCCAAGCCCTTCATGGAGCGCTGGATGCGCGAGCGCTTCGGCCCGGCGGCGCTGCTCAAGAACCTGGTGGACCATGCGCCGACGCTGGTCGCCGAACTGCCGCGGCTGCCGGAGCTGGTGACCTCGGCGGTCTACAAGCTGGGCGAACTCGATCGCCTCGCCGCCGCCCAGCGTCAGGCCATGGACCGCGTGAGCGAGGCCCTGGACGGCCAACGGCGGCGCAGCCGCTGGCGACGCTTGCTGGGCGCGGCGCTGGTCGCTGCTGGCACCGCCCTGCTCTGGACGCCGCTTCGGGAAGTCGCCAGCGATGGCGGGCCGGCGCTGGCCGCGGGCGCCTTCGTCGCGCTGGCCGGCGCATGGCTCGTCGGCCGCAGTTGATGCGCTTTGCGCGGCTGCGCTATGGTCGCATGTCCGCCAAGGGCATTCGGGACGGGAGAGGAGAGCATCTTGGAGTTCCCCAGAGTCAGCCTCGACTTCGAGGACCAGGTCGCCGTGCTGCGCTTCAACCACCCGGAGGTGATGAACGCCATCGGCAGCGAGATGCTCGGCGGCCTCGAAAAGGCCATGCGCGAGCTGCAGGACCCGAACAACGGCGCCCGCTGCGTAGTCATCACCGGCACGGGACGCGGCTTCTGCGCGGGGGCGAACCTCGCCGACACCGGCCGCCACAAGGGGGGCGGCCCAGGCGGCTCGCTGCGCGGCTCTTACCATCCGATGCTGCTGGGCCTGCGGGACCTCGACATGCCCATCGTCACCGCGGTGAACGGCGCTGCGGCCGGCGTCGGCATGAGTTTCGCGCTCATGGGCGACATCGTCTGCGCCTCGAAGAAGGCGTTCTTCCTGCAAGCCTTCGCCCGCATCGGCCTGGTGCCGGACGGCGGTTCCACCTTCATGCTGCCGCGCTTGATCGGCTGGGGCCGGGCGCTGGAACTGTCGCTGCTCGCCGAGCGGCTGCCGGCGGAGAAGGCCGAGTCCTGGGGCCTAGTCAACCGCGTCTTCAAAGACAACGACGCGCTCATGGTCGGGGCTATGGAAATCGCTTCCAAGCTGGCCGCCGGCCCGGCGTCGCTGGCCATGATCCGGCAGGCGTACTGGGCCACCTGGCACAACGCCTTCGAGCAGCAGCTCGACCTCGAAGCCCGCTTGCAGCAGGCGGCGTCGCGCACCAAGGACGCCGGCGAGGGCGCCAAGGCATTCCTCGAGAAGCGCGACCCGCGCTTCGTCGGTAGCTAGGGCAGGCGCGCGATGGCGCTCGCTGGCCGGGTAGCTTTGGTAAGCGGCGGCGGCCGCGGCATCGGCCGCGCCGTGTCGCTGGCGCTGGCCGCCGACGGCGCGGCGGTGGCCGTCAACTATCGGCGCGACGAGAAGGCGGCGCAGGCTACCGTGGACGAGATCGAAGCGGCAGGGGGCACTGCGCGCCGCTACCTCGCCACCGTGGACGACTACGACCACGTGCGCGCCATGGTGGCGATGGTGGAGGACGAGCTCGGCCCGATCAGCATTCTGGTGAACAACGCCGGGGTCGCCAGCCGCGGCCTCTCTGTGGTGGACACGGACCCCGCCGAACTGCGCCGCGTCATGGGCATCGACGCGTTCGGCTCGCACTATCTGTGCAAGACCGTCATCCCCAACATGCGCGCCCTGCCGCGCGGCGACATCGTGATGATGTCCAGCATCGCCACGCGCGGCCTCGCCGCCAACGGGGCGCCGTACAACATGGCCAAGGCGGCGCTGGAAGCGCTGGCCGTCACCCTGTCGCGGGAGGAACGCGAGCACGACATCCGCGTCAACGTCGTCGCGCCCGGCCTGGTGGACACGGAGATGGGGCGGCGGCTCATGAAGGCCACCGCGGGCATCACGGACATGCGGACGTTGGACCCGTCGATGCCGTTCGGCCACGTCTGCCAGCCGGAAGACGTCGCGGGCGTGGTGCGCTATCTGGTGTCGGCGGAGAACACCTACATCACCGGACAGCGCATCTACGTGGACGGCGGCGGGGTGCAACCGACGGCCATTCAGTAGCGTCCCCGCGTCTGAGGGGATTGCGCCGCCGAATCAAGTCACAAATCAGCGATTCTTGAGGCGATTATCCGTAGAATCGCCTCATATGTGGATCTGGCAACACCCTGACTGGCCGAACTTCACGTACGACGCAGCCGGGTTCGCCGACCGCGTCGAGGCGTTCCACCGTGCGGCCGAGCGGCTCTCCGGGCGTGTCGAAGCACTTTCCGACGCCTACCAGACCGATGCCCGGGTCGCATTGATGCTCTCGGAAGTGATCGCCACGAGCGCGATCGAGGGCGAGAACCTCGATCGCGAGTCGGTGCGTTCGTCCCTTCTCAGGCACTTCGGCCACGTCGTCAGCGGCCACCGCCACGACGACCGTGCGGCCGGCGCCGCCGAGCTGATCGTCGACGTGCGGCGGAACTGGCATTCCCCGCTGACTCACGAGACGCTGGGCCATTGGCAATCGCTGGTCGTGGTCGACCGGATCACGAGCACCATCATGCGCGGCGCCTACCGCAACCACCCCGAGCCCATGCAGATCGTCAGCGGCCGCCACGTCGGGCGACCGCGCACCGTCCACTACGAAGCACCTCCCTCCGCCGACGTAACCCGCGAGATGGACCGATTCCTCAACTGGTACAACGGCGACAGCGGACATCTGCCTGGGCCGATTCGAGCGGGCGTCGCGCACGTCTGGTTCGAGAATATCCATCCGTTCGAGGACGGCAACGGGCGGGTCGGACGGGCGATCTCGGACCACGCGCTCTCGCAGTCTCTTGGGCGACCGACGCTCGCTTGTTTGGCAACGGCCATCGACGCGGATCGGGACGGCTACTACGACGCACTCGAAGCGGTCGGTCGGGGCCAGCTCGATCTCGGCGGCTTTCTCGACTACTTCACGGCCGCCATCGTCCATGCGCAGGAGATCGCTCTGGCCGAAGTGGCCTTCGTTCTGGACAAGACCCGGTTCCACGACCGCTACGACGAAGCGCTGAACGAGCGTCAGCGCAAGGTGATCGGCCGCGTCTTCGCCGCAGGGCGAGGCGGTTTCGTCGGCGGGCTGTCCGCCAAGAACTACGTCTCCATCGCCAAGTGTTCGCCGGCGACCGCCAGCCGGGATCTGGCCGCGCTGCGAGACATGGGTGCCCTGATTGCCCGTGGGAAGGGACGGGGCGTCCGCTATGTGGTCTCCTGCCCTGCGCCGCCTGCGGCCTGGCCGGACCAATCGAAGGACATGGAACGGGTCTAGCCGTCCGGCGGGGTCGCCAGCGTCCTAGCCTGGATCCAGGAATCCGGGGGATTCTCCTGCACCGCCAGCATGTAGTCGCCGATACGGATCGCCTTGAAGCGCGGTGGCGGGTGCGGCACGGCTTCGACCGGCAGAGTCGCGAGCGGCGCGGCGTCAAAGGCGGTACGGTCCGATCCGTAGTAACGGCCTGTGCCGATCCCGTATACGCGCAGCGCTGCCCAGCGATCGCCTTCGCGGTAGAAGCAGGTGCCGGAGAAGCGCCACCGGTCGGCGCCGAAGGACTCTTCGATCAGCACGTATTCCGGCTGCGCATCGTCGTCGAGGTGCAGGCGCGCAAGCATTGCGGGGACGGTGCGCATCGCCGCCCACCGCCCGCGGTACTCGTCGATCGCCTCCCGGAGGTCGTCGGGCACTGCGAACGGCTCCGGTCGCAGAACGACGCGGTTCCAGAACGCTTCCTCGGCGTCGCCGTCAGGCACCCAATAGCTGCGGATGCGGTTGGCTTGCCCGGGGTCGTTCGCCTCGATCTCGCCGGCCAACTCGTGCATGGACCGATAGCCAGACCTCGCCAGGTGCGACTTGGCGTATGCGAGATCCAGTTCGTCGATGATGATGGTGCCGCTCGCCAAGCGGCCGAGCTGGCTTCCCGCGGCGATGGCCCGGAAGTCCAGCAGCGGCGTATTCACCAGCAGCAGCACCGCCAGCACAACCCAAGCCTGCACCCGGTTGGCGAGTTCCATCGTCGCCCGCCAGCCGTCGCCGCGCCGGAAAGCGCCGATCGCGTAGCCGATGGAGGCCAGCGCCAGCAGCGCGTTGCCCGTCGCCGCCCAGCAGCGTTCCACGGTCCAGCCGTACTGTGCAACCCGCAAATACAGCCCGTAGGCAGCCAGCAGCGAGAGCACGGGCAAGAGGGCGATGCCAGGCAGCAGCAGCCGCTGCACCAGCATCGGATAAGGCGCCTCCCGGCCCGGCTGGAAAACGCCGTTCAGGAACAGCACGCCGAAGAGGTTCAGGAACAGCAGCAGAGCCGTACCGTTGCCGGTCTCCCAAAGGGGCGCGAGGCCGGTGAACGGCAGCGCCGCGAGGAAGATCACCGTGACCGCGAGCACCAGCGGCAGCAGCAGCCGCAGCAGTCCTTCGAGGAGCGCGACGATGCGATCGAGCACTCCATGCATGGTGCGGAAGATGTAGACGCCGAGGCCGAAGGCGACGGAGAGCACGGGAAACAGGAACCGGTCCTCGGTGAAGAGGTCCATGAAGAAATCCACGCCGACTGCGGAGAACAGCGCTCCCCACAGCATCAGGATGAGCGCCGTGCCACCGACCAGCGCAGCCGACAGCGCACCGGTCAGCGCCGAACGCCAAGCGTTGGCGAACAGCGTCGCGTAGTCCGGCTGCAGCTTCCCATCGAACAGGAACAGGAGTATCAGAAAGCACGCGCCCACCAGCGTCGCCACGGCGATGCTGACCAGCGAGTCCACCGGAAACGCCCCGTGCGGCGTAGCCTGCCAGCCGACGTAGACGGCCAGCAACGCGAGTACGGCGACCGCTCCACCGGCGCGAATCGCCAGCGCCTTGAAGTTGCCGCGCCGCAGCGCGAACAGCAGGAACGTCGGGAAGGTGAGGGCGATGGTCCACAGGGGAAAGTTCGCCGCCGGCATAGCCGAAGGCCAGAAGCCGTCCTCCAGCGCCCGCCAGAGCCCGAACAGCGCAAGGCCCTGCGCGAACGAGATGGCAACCATCGCTTCGCGGGGCAGTCGGGGTGATTCGCCCATGGATCCGCACCTAGGAATCGCGCTAGCAAGCCACGCGGCCAGCTTGATGCAACGCGGCCCGCGCCGTCAGCAGTTGTTGTGCAAACGGAGCCCGTTAGGTCTGCCCGTCTCTTCAGACCGTGGCTGGCGCACCGTCGCTGCGCCACAGCCAGCGCAGCGTGTCCGCGAACAGCGCCCCGCCGTGGCGCAGGTTGTGGCCGCCGTCGCCGAACTCGAAGCGCATGTCGTAGCCGGCGAACTTCAGTGCCGCGGCCATGGTCTGGTTGGCGAGCGGCCAGCTGCCGATCACGATGTCGGCATCATTCGCGCCGCTTTGCAGGAAGACGCGGATCGGCTTGCGCGGCGTGCGGCGCACCAGCAGCGGATAGTTGTGGCCGCCCTTGATGGCGGTGAACGAGCCGCAGTGGCTGATCACGCGGGCGAACAGGTCCGGTCGATGCCAAGCGGCGTTGAAGGCGCAGATGCCGCCGGAGGAGATGCCGCAGATGGTGCGGCGGCACGGGTCGGCGGTGAGCGTCGCGCCGAGCTCGTCGGCGACGAAAGGCAGCAGTTCCGTTGCCAGGAATGTCGCGTAGCGATCCGTCACGCTGTCGTACTCGAAGCTGCGCTGGTCCATCGCCGCCCGCATGGCGCTGGGGGCTTCCATGTCTGCGGGGTCCAGGTCCTCGGGGATGCCTGGGTTGGCGAAGACGCCTACCAAGGGCTCGATTTCGCCCGCGTTCGCCAGCGTGTCGAGTACCGCTGCGGCGCGGACGGCGCCGGCGCGGTCGAGATAGCCGCCGCCGTCGTTGAAGACGATCAGCGCGGCGTCGCCCGCGGCTGCGTCGAACCCGGGGGTGGTGTAGATCCACACGTCGCGTCGGGTCTGCTCGAACACCTCGGTGGCCGCCCAATCGGCGTAGCGCTTCACGCGCCCGGTCGCGGCATCGGCCTTGGGGTACGCCTCCGGGCACGGGTGGTATTGCCGATCCCCGGGCGTGTCGAGGGCGTTCACGATCTCCGCGTTGGCGCGCGCATTCATCACCAGCGGGCCGCGATCGTGCAGGCCGTAGCGCTGGTAGGTCTCGAAATCCACGGCGCTAATCGGTGGCCATGGATGCGGAGATGAACCGCGCGATCATCACGCCGAGGCGCATCGTCTCCGGCGATGCCTGGTAGGCGAAGGCATGAGGCAGGCCGGGCAGGAACTGGTAGTGCAAGGAGCCGCCGGCGTTCTGGTACTCGCGCACGAGGTCCAGCGTCATCTGCCGGGGAACGTTGGCGTCCTCGCCCGGCTGGACGAGCAAGAGCGGGGGCACGAACTGGGCCTCCCCGGCGCGCAGCATGCGCTGCACGCTGGCTTCGAGCATGTGCGCCTCGTCCCGGTAGTAGCGCCGATGCGCGGCGGCGAGCTCCTCGCGCCCGACGCGCAGCGCGTACTGGTAGCGCACCAGCGGATCGGAGACCGGCCAAAGGGCGGTGACGCAGCAGACCTTCGCGGATACTTCGGTGGCCTCCGTCGGCTCGCCATCGACCAGCACCTCGGTGCCGCGATGCGCGGCGATGTCCGGCTGCGTCGCCGCGAGCAGCACCAAATGGCCGCCGGAGGAGCTGCCGATCAAGGCGATGCTGTCGGCGTCCACCTCGAGGGCGTCCGCGTTGGCCCGGATGTGGCGGACCCCGGCGGTGATGTCCTGCACCGCGCAGGGATGCCTGCCGTTGCGTCCGTCCCGGAAGTCCAGCGAGAACACGTCGAAGCCCGCCGCTGCGAGTTGCCGGCAGAGAACGTGGGGCGTCTGCCGATCATTGCTGGTCCACGCGCCGCCGTGAACCATCGCGACGGCACGGCCGGTGCGCGCGTCTGCCGCCGCGGTCCGGTAGCGATCCGCGACCAAGGGAGCGCCGGCAACGCGTCCATAGACGTGCGCGTCGACTTCGATCGTCTGCTGCTGGCTCCCGTTCACGGCACAACGCCTGCCCTACCCGGCACAGCGCAAGCGTAACGGCTTGCCGGTTCGGCGTCATGGCCAGTTCGCATCCCCCGCTTGACCGGCGACGAGCAGCTCGCGATCAAGCGCAGCGCGAACAGGCAGCGCGAACGGATGCTTGCAGCCGAGGCACGCGCAAGGCCATGCTTGCCCTCCGCACCTCAGGAGCAGCCAATGATCGTCACCACCACCCCCACCATCGAGGGCCGGAGCATTCGCGACTACCACGGCATCGTCACCGGCGAGGCCATCGTCGGCGCCAACATCTTCCGCGACTTCTTCGCCGGCATTCGCGACATCGTGGGCGGCCGCTCGCAGGCCTACGAGGCGGAACTCGCCAAGGCGCGGGAGATCGCGCTCGACGAGATGAGCGAGGCGGCCGCGCAGCTCGGCGGCAACGCAGTGGTCGGGGTGGATCTCGACTACGAAGTGGTCGGCCAGGGCGGCACCATGCTCATGGTGTCGGCGAGCGGCACCGCCGTCACGGTCAGGTGAAGTCGCCGAAGTGACCGCCGACGACTCCGCCCCGGCCTCAAGCGCGGGCCTCGCCTACACCAAGCCGGCTACGCTAATCCGCGATTTCGCAAGCCGCGGCTTGGTGGTGCTCGCGCCGGAGGACCTCGGCATCCCGCCGGAAATCCACGAGATCATCTACGAGAAGGAGAAGGCGGCGTTCAACGCCAAGCGCTACATCACCGCCTCCGTCATTCCGGAAATCCTCGACGTGATCGACTCGCCCGGCGTCGTGGACGCCTGCAATCGACTCGTGGGAATGAACTGGGCCATCGTCCCCTTCACCCACAACACGCCCTACGTCAGCGGTTCCAGAGACCAGCACTGGCACAAGGACGACAACGGCCCCTACAACGGTCGCCGCCATCGCCACCACCACGCCGTGCAGATCGAGATGCTGTACTACCCGCAGGCCGTCGCCCCGGACGCCGGGCCGACGGCAGCCGTGCCGTATTCGCAATACTGGGCGCAGAACCACGAGGAGAACAACGACAACTTCGCCGGCGCCGACCATTTGGACTTCACCTACCAAATCGACGGCATGGAGCGCGTTCCGGCGAGCGGCCCGAAGTCGCCTTACAGCCTCGAGGACATCGTCGCCCAGCGAACGGCCCACGATGTACGGATGCGCGACGCGGTGACCGGCACTGGCTGGCCGCTGGTTCGGCAGTTCGAGGCAGCGCCGCTCAAGGCCGGCAGCGTCGTCCTCTACTCGCACAACATGTACCACCGCGGCAACCATCGCCGGGACGACTGGCGAATCTGGCCCGAACAGCCCCGCTTCATGTGGCGGTTCTGGCTCTATCGCACTACCGAACCCGAAGGCGACGCGCCCGAAGAAGTGGACTGGCACGGACTCGGCATCGATCCGCTGACGGGGCTGGACTACGCCGAAGCGGCGGACGACGCCACCGTCGCGTGGCGCCACCACTACCACTGGATGCACACGGGCCGCCCGCCCGCCAGACGCAGCCACGACACCAAGCGCCTGCAAGCGCAACTGCAAACCCGGCACGACGCCGGCGAGCCGCAGCGCATCGGGGCCGCCTACAAACTGGCCGAAACTCGCACCGAGGACGCGATCCGCGCGCTAGGCGAAGGGCTGCACAGCGAGCGGGAAACAGTGCGACGCGCCGCCCTGTACGGTCTGATCGCGCTCGGCGAGAGAGCGACGGAGACGCTGCTCGGCGCTTGCGACTCTCCAGTGAAGTGGGTGCGCAGGGCTGCGCTCTGCGGCCTTGGAGACGCGGCGCCGCTGACGGAAGCCGTGTTTGCCGCAGTAGCGGAGCGGCTGCGTGCCGACGAGTCCGTCTACGTTCGTTCGGTGGCAGCTACCGCTCTCGGCTGCATCGGCCGCCGCGGCAGCGCGACCGGGATGGGCAAGTCCTTGGTACAGGCCTGCGCCGCCGCTTTGGCGGCAAGTCTGGCCCGCGAACCGAACCGCATCGGCATGAACATCGCCCAAGGCCGCAGCATCAAGTTCGTCCGTCCGACGGACGAATGCGACGTATGCGAAGGCATCGGCATCGACTACAGCGTGGACCGCTTCAAGCGCGTGCGCTCGGCGGTGCGCGAGAACGCCTTGTGGTCGCTCGTGATCCTCTGCTCCCACGGTCCAGGCATGCTGGGCGACGAACTCGCCGGCATCGTGAAGACGCTGTCCGACGTGGCGCGCGAAGACGAAAACGTCTTCTGCGCAGGCTCGGCACTCGATGCCCTGACCCGGCTGGCCTACATCGGCGCGGACGACATGCCGTCGCGGGAGAAGGCAGGCGCGCTGGTCGCCGAGATCGTCCGCGACATGCCCATCCACAGTTGGGAACCGATGCTGCGCAGCGGCCTCTCTCGAAGGGCCATCACTGCATGTCTCGCCGCCGAAGCAGAGATCGAACGGCCCTGACCAGCGCTGCCGCGGACGTGTGCTGGAAGAACATCTGGGGCAAGGGCATCGGCGCCGGCGGCCGATCCGAAGCCCAAGTGTCTCACTTCCGATGCGCCGGGCCGTGGCGCATCGAGGGCAGAGGCCGCTTACAATCGCGCATCCACGACAAAGCGAAATCCACCCAAAGGCTTGAAGGAGCGAAGCATGAAGGTAGACGGCGGCATCGGCTGGGATCTCGGCAGCGCAGGCGCCCAGGCGCGGGAACTCGAAGAGATGGGCTACAGCGGCATCCAGACCGCGGAGACGGCGCACGATCCGTTCCTGCCGCTGGCCTTCGCTGCGCAGGAGACCGAGCGGGTGGACCTCATCACTGGCATCGCCGTCGCCTTCGCGCGCACGCCCATGCTGCTCGCGCAGCTCGGCCACGACCTGAACGCCGCCGCCGAAGGGCGCTTCGTGCTGGGCCTCGGTTCGCAGATCCGCCCGCACATCACCAAGCGCTTCAGCATGCCCTGGTCCTCCCCAGCCGCCCGGATGCGCGAATTCATCCTCGCCATGCGCGCCATCTGGGCGACGTGGCACCAGGGCGAGCCGCTGCAGTTCACCGGCAAGTTCTACAACCACACGCTGATGACGCCGTTCTTCACCCCCACCAATACCGAGCACGGTGCGCCGCGCGTGTTCCTCGCCGCGGTAGGCCCGCTGATGACGGAGGTGGCCGGCGAGGTGGCGGACGGCATCATCGTCCACGCCTTCACGACCGAGAAGTACCTGCGCGAGACCACGCTGCCGGCGCTGGAGCGGGGCTTCGCCAAGGCCGGCAAGAACCGGGCGGACTTCGAGATCTCCTATCCCTGCTTCGTGGTCACCGGCCGCGACGAGAAGGAACTGGCCGCCGCGAAGGTGGCAACGCAGCGGCAGATCGCCTTCTACGGTTCGACGCCCGCCTACAAGCCGGTGCTGGTCAGCATCGGCGCCGGCGACCTGCAGACCGAACTCAACACGATGTCCAAGCAGGGCCGCTGGGCGGAGATGGGCACGCTGATCGACGACGCGATGGTGCGCGAGTTCGCCGTGGTGGGCGAGCCGGAGCGCATCGCCGCGGAGATCAAGGCCCGCTACGGAGACGTGGTGGACCGCACTTCCGCCGCCTACGCGCAGCTTCCCAAGGCCGAACGGGCGCGCATCGTCCAAGAGCTGGCGGCCTGAAGGCTGGCGCCATGGGCCGCATCTACCAGATCGCGAGGGCCGTGCCGGACCTCGACGCCGCGGAGACGTTCTACCGGGATGTCCTGGGCGCCCGCTTCGTCGCCCGCTTCGACCCGCCGGGCCTGCTGTTCTTCGATTTCGACGGCGTGCGCTTGCTGTTCGAGAGGGGCGAGGCGGGCGGCAACTCGATCCTCTACCTGTGGACGGACGACATCGACGCCCGCGTAGCGGAACTCGAAGCCAAGGGCGTGACCTTCACCCATCCGCCGCACGCCATCCACAAGGACGAAGACGGCACCTTCGGACCGCCGGGCGAGACCGAGTGGATGGCTTTCTTCGAGGACCAAGCCGGCGACACCCTCGCCCTGGTGACCCGCAGAGCGGATTGACCCAACCGCAATGCGTTGAATCAAGGCGATTTTTCGCCGAATTGGGCGGATTCCGGCGCATTCCTCAAATATTCCTCCATATTCTCTTCACTTTCTGGGCTACGAGGAGTAGGGTCCCGCCCGTCGAATCACGGATCGCTTGCCATGCCCCTAGGCATCGCGAAGGTGCGCGGACACTCCATCAGCGGCGCTGCCAGCCTTGCCGGGCTGGCGATGCTCGCCGCTCTCGGCGGGCTGACCTCCGCTGGCGTGACCGGCGGCGCGCCGGAGCGGCAGGTGATGGCCCTCGCCGTACCGGAACCGGTGTCGGCGCGCCCCACCTGGGAAGCCGAACGGCAGGCCTACGCCGGCAGGCTGACGCGCGGCTACGGCGTCGCGCCGGACGACGCGGTGCAGTTCGCCGGCTGGATTCTCGAAGCATCCGCCCGGCATGACCTCGCCCCCGATCTGCTGGCCAGCGTGGTGATGGCCGAGAGCCGGTTTCGCAAGCACGCCCGCTCGTCCGTGGGCGCCATCGGCCCAGCCCAGGTGCGCGCCAAGTTCTGGCGCTCGTTCTGCGGCGCGGACCTTAAGGACCCGGAGCAGAACGTCTACTGCGGCGCGCACATCCTGGCCCACTACCGGGAAGCCTGCGCCAAGCAGTCGCCGGACAGCGCCGAGGAATGCGCTCTGCGCTCCTACAACGTCGGCTACAGCAACCGCAACAAGCGCAGCTTCCTCGCCGCCGGCAACCGCTACATCGCCAAGATCGACCGCTACCGGGTGCCGCTGACGGACGCTTGATCCGCGGCTGAAGCTCAGCGGACGGAGAACGCGAACTCCGTACGAGCCCGAAACACCTTGCCGGGACGCAGGATGGCGTTCGGGTAGGCCGGCTGGTTCGGCGCATCGGGGAACTGCTGGGTCTCCAAGCACAACGCGCCTCGGCGCGGATAGCGACCGCCATGGCCGGGCGCCGTGTGCAGCGTGTTGGCGGTGTAGAACTGCATGCCCGGCTGATCCGTGGATACCGTGAGTTCGCGACCGCTGCCGGGATCGTGTACCACCGCGGCGCGGCGCAGGCCGGAACCGGCGATGGCGAACGTGTGGTCGAAGCCGCCGTCCGCCAGCGCCATCTGCGCATCCGCCGTGTCGAAGACGTCCGCCAAGCGGCGCGGCTTGCGCAGGTCGAACGGCGTGCCGGCGACGCTGCGGATCTCGCCGAGCTGGGTGAGGGCTTCGCTCACCGGCAGGAAGGCCCCTGCGTCGATGGCCACTTCGTGGTCGGCGACCGTCGCACTCGGCTCTGCGGTCAGGTTGAAGTAGGGGTGGAACGTCAGACTCACCGGCGTTGGCGCGTCCGCCACCGCCTCGAAGTCCAAGCTCATGCGGTTGCCGTGGAAGCGATACCTCGCCTCGACATCGAGATTGCCGGGGTAGCCGCCGTCGCCGTCGGCGCTGCGCAGGCGGAAGGTCACGCCGTCTGCGGACGCCTCGTCGTCCGCCGTCGCTTCGCCGTGCCAGCGGCGCACGCCGAAGCCGGCCCGGCCGCCATGCAGGTGGTGCGGCGGCACGTTCGCATCGAGCGCGTATTCGTTCCCGTCCAGCGCGAAGCGGGCGTTCGTCATGCGGTTGGCGTAGCGACCGACCAGGCAGTTGAAGTGCGGATGCGGGCCGAGATAGTCCCCAAGCGCGGAGCAGCCGAGCAGCACGTTGCCCATCGCTCCGTTGCGGTCGGCCACTTCCAGGCGGGCGACGACCCCGCCGACTTCGATCAACTCGGCGCGGATGCCGCCGGTGTCGACGCGGAATCCCTTGAACGACGTGTGCGCCGCGAACGTCTCGACCACGGTGCGCGCTTCTCAAAAGCCCGCGGCGCGATCAGCGATGGCTTGCAGGAAGTCCTCCTCTAGCCGCTCGTAGCGGTCTGCCCCCGGCTTCATCACGTAGACGGGATCGTCGATGGCGGCTACGTCGTAGCCCTCGCGCTTGAGGTCGCCCTTCACCATCTTGAAGGTGCCCGTCACGTCGATCTCCGACTGGATGCGCAGGAACACGGGCCGCGCGTAGGCGGCGAGCTCCCGCTGCACGTAGCCGGCGAAGCCATCGAGGTCCAGTTCCGCGCCCGTCGCCAGGCGAATGGCGGCCATGCCGGCGCGCCCGTCGGCGCCGGGAATCTCCACGCCGTAGACGTTGCACAGCTCGATGCCGGGGAAGCCGTTGATGATCTCTCCCACCTCGTTGGTGGAGACGTTCTCGGAGCGCCAGCGGAAGGTGTCTCCCACGCGGTCCACGAACTGGTAGTGCGGGAACCCAAGCGTGAAGCCGACGTCGATCTCGCGGATGATGTCGCCGGTGTTGAACCAGGCATCGCCGTCCTTGAGCGCATTGCGGATCACCTTCTTCTCGGTCGCCTCCTTGTCGGTGTACCCCTCGAACACCGCCTCGTCGTTGATCTGGCCGAGCAGCAGGCCGGGTTCGCCCGGTGCCACCTCGATGCAGCGGCCGGCTTCGTCGTGGACGATCTCGTCGGCATCGACGTCGTAGCGCACCAGGGCGATCTTCGACGAGGTCATGCCGATGGTGCAGTCCTTGTTCAGCAGGTTGGCGAAGGCCACGTTGCCTTCGCTGGCGCCGTAGAACTCGGTGATGCGCTCAAGGCCGAAGCGGCGCTTGAAATCCAGCCACACGTCGGGACGCAGCCCGTTGCCCATGGCCTTTACGAGCGGGCTGTCCGCATCGTCGGGGCGCGCCGGCGTGTTGGTCAGGTAGCGGCAGACCTCGCCCACATAGATGAAGCCGGTGCAGCCATAGCGGCGCACTTCATCGAGGAAGGCGCTTGCGGAGAAGCGCCGGCGGATGAACATGGAAGCGCCGCTCGAGAAGGACGCGCCGGCGCCGATCAGCAGCGCCGTGCCGTGGTAGAGGGGCAGGCAGATGTATAGCCGATCGCTGGGCGTCAAGCGCAGCCCGGCCTTCGCCGAAAGACCGGCGCTCGCCAGATAGCGGCGATTGGACAGCACCGCCGCCTTCGGCAGGCCCGTCGTGCCGGACGTGAAAATGTACATGGCGGTGTCGCCGAGGGTGTTCTCAGCGGTATCGGGCGGATTGTCCGAGGACTGCTCGGCACTGGCGGCCCTGAGGTCGATTGCCCAGTTCGGCGGCGCTTCGTTTTCGTTCGGGACGATGTAGTAGTCGCTGCCCTCTTCCAACTCCAGTCCCGCCTTCACGGACTCGATGGCCTCGCGCATCTCGGCGCCGAAGATGCACTTGCGCGATTCGGTGATGCCGATGCAATGGCTCAGCGGGCGCTCGCGCAGGTTGGTGTTGATGAGCGACGCGGTGACGCCGAGCTTGTTGGCGGCGATGATCAGCGCCAGGTAGTCGATGCTGTTCTCCATGGCGATGCTCGCCGTATCGCCGCGCCGCAGCCCCGCCGCCTTCAAGGCATGCGCGTAGCGGTTGGCGCGGGCGTTGAACTCGCTCCAGGTACACGTCTCGCCTTCCGAGAGCAGCGCCGGCTGATCGCCGAGCGCCGCCGCATTGGCCTCGACGTAGGCGCCCAGACAATCCTTGTCGGCGAGCGGCCGCGGCTTCATGCCCTTCTTGAGGGCCAGCAGCGTCGGCACCTCGGCCAGCGTGCCAACGACATCGCGGATTCCCATTGCGGTTCCCCCTGAAGAGCGGTGCTCCGCCGAGCATACAACGGACGGGCCGCGTTACGGGATTGCGGTGCCAGACGGCGTCGACGACAGGTTGGTCACATGGCCGGAGGGGATCTCCAAGAGGCTCATCACCGTGATCGGCCGGTCCGACTCCACCACGAGCTGCCACTTGCCCCGGCCCGTGCCGAGTGCGCCATCGAGATCCGCGTGGCCCGCCTCGAGTTCCGCTGCCGTGAAGGACTCGGCAGCGCCGGCAGCCACGGCGAGACGCACCGGGGTGCTCGACTTGCCCGCATTGTCGATCCCGGTGATCGTCACCCGCGCCGGTTCGTCTCCGGCATTGACGAGTCGCAGGCGGCTGACTTGGTTGGTGTTGCGGCCTGGATTGAACGTCGGCACCCGATGCCGCCCGTCAACGCCCGGCACGACATCGTGCATCGAGGTCAGGAACCCGTCCCGAGTGCGGATGTAGGACAGCACCTCGATATCGTCCTCGCTCGCGAGTTCCAGCCGCCAGTCGCCCTCCCCGGCGCCGGTGCTTCCGATAAGCCCCTTGTCTTCGTTGCCCGACTCGAGATCGGCGGAGTTGAACTGGACGACCTTGTTCGCCCCCACCGTCAGGACGAGCGGCTCGTAGTGCCGACCGGTGTCGTCGAAGGCGGCAACCGTCACGCGCGCTTGCGTCTGGCCGCGGTTGATCACGCGCACGAACCCTTGCCGCCCCGGCACGCCCGCGGGCGGGAACAGCGGCACCGAGAGCGCGCCGCCGGTGCGGTTCTGCGCCGCGCTCGACAGGTTCGTCAGATGGCCCGTGGCGCTCGACAGGAGGCTCACCACGTCGATGGCGACCGCCGACTCGACATCGAGCCGCCATTTGCCCGCCCCACCGCCGAGCGCACCCGAAAGCCCGGGTGCGGCCCCGGACTCGAGCTCGCTGGCGCTGACGATCAGCGACCCATGCGCCGGGATGCTGGCGGCGACCTCGCCGCCGGGCGCACCGGCGTTGTCGATGCCGCGAATGGTCGCGCCGGCGGCCGCGGCGGTGGGGTTCGACATCAGCAGCAGGCTCTCCGCCTCGGTGTTGCGGCCGGGGTTGAAGGTCGCCACGCGATGCACGCTGCCCGTGCGCGGCGCGACATCGTGGATCGAGGCGAGCAGTCCATCCGGCGTGCGAACGTAGGCCAGCACCTCGATGCCGGGGATGCTCGCGAGACTCAGGCGCCAGCTGCCCGCGTCGGAACCCAGGGCGCCGAATAGGCGTTTGCCGCGATTGCCGTCCGCCAGATCCTGGGCGTTGACGTGTACGGCGCCGGTCTCGGCGATCGACAGGGCGAGGGTGCCAGCGAAGGCGCCGTCATTGTCGTACGCATCGATGCCGAGAGCGCTGGCCATGCCGCGGTGGTTGATGATGCGCAGGAAGCCGCGTCGCCCGGTCGCCTCGGACACGGATGGCAGGTACGGAATCGAGGTCCGCACGGGCGCGGCGTTCCTCACCAGGAGGTCCAGCCCATGCGATCCGCTTGCGCCGGACTTCACGGTGACCACGGCAACCCCTGCGGCCTTGGCCGACAGCACCAGCGTGCCGTCGTCGATGTAGGCGCCTAGGATCGATGGGTCGCTCGATGTTGCCGCGTAGGCATCGCCCGAGGCCATGCCTGGGAAGAGGTCGGCCAGCGGAATCCGCTTGGCGACGCCGGCCGGTAGCGCATGGCGCGTCGGGTAGCCCGCTGCGAACGCGGCGCCATCGGCTTCGATGGCGACCCCGGTGCCGACCGCGGTCGCCACCCCATGGAAGCAGGGAATCTCACCGCATTGCGCATCCGGTACGACGGGCGCCCCGACGAAGGCGATGCGAACCGGGCCGGTGCCGTCCGGTGTGATCGTCACGGGCTCGCTCATCGTCGCCCCGGCTCGCACGAGCACCGAGTCCGTCGACAGCGTGCCGCCCAGCGCGGACACCTCCGCCCGCATGTCGAAGGGCGCGCCTTCGCGAACCGTGGCCGCGACGGAGAAGGCCCGCACGCGGGACCATTCGAGCGTCAGCGGGAAAGGCGCTCCCGGGTTGCCTTGCAGCTCGAGTGCGGTCAGCCTGCCGATGCCGGCGAAGAACTCGGCGGGGAGTTCCGAGAGGTCGTTCGTGTTCAGACTGAGGCGCGTGAGTCCCCCCGCGCCGCGCAGCGGGGCGGTCGGCAGGTCCGCGAGGTCGTTGTCGTTCAGGTACAGCGCCGAGAGGCTCCGCATGTCCGATAAGAGGCCGGGGGGAAGCGTCTCGAGCCGGTTGTCGTAAAGGCGGATGTCGACGACGCCGGTCAGACCTTGGAAGTCGCCGGTGCGCAGCGGCCCATCGAGGCGGTCGGCCAAGTTGAGGAAGAACTCGTCGGCCAGATCGGCGTCGCTCACCGCCTCGCACGGCCGCTCCCGCCGCAGCGCATCGCGGACGGCCGGCGAGCGGTCGCAGACGCCCTCCTCGATGACCACCGCGGCGCGCACCTGCCCGCGACGGAACTGCGCGATGCTAGTCGGGTCGAGAGAGACGACGAACGTCTCCGTCGCGGGCTCGATCTCGGTGTCGTCGTGGATCGGGATCTCGATGCGCGTGCGCGTCGCGCCCGCCGGGATGGTCGCCTCGCCGTCGCCAGCGTGGTCGGCCGCGTCGGCGTCGTAGGTGGCCGGGTTGGCGTCGGATCCCGTGCGGTAGGCGAAGGTCGTGGCCGCCTCGAGGGCGCGTTCGGTCGCGACCTCGAGCACGGCCGTTCCGCCTTCCCGGACGGCAACGCTGGCATCGACGAAGGAGATCGTCGGCGCGCTGTCCGTGACTGCCACGGCGACCAGCGCCCGGGCCGTGTCGTAGCCGCCGCCGCTCGCGGTGTGCAGCAGCGTTCCGGTCTCGTCCGCAGCGTCGGCATCCTCCCGCGCCGCCACCCGCACGGTCTGCGGACTGCTCCAATCCTGCGGCGAGAACTGAAGCGAAGCGGGCGCTAGCTGCAGATCCGTTCCCGCCGCGGCGATGCGGACATCGACGTCCGCAGTCGGTGCCGCACCGAGGGCGATCCGATAGGTCGATGTCGAACCCTCGTCGAGGCCCAGTGCCCGCGGCAGCTCGACGAGCTCCGGCGTGTCGACGTCGGTCGCCGCGGCGTCCTGCAGCCACGCGCTGAACTCCGCGTCGTAGCCCGTGCCGATTTCCTCGCGCAGGTAGGCGCGGAAGGTCTCGTAGTCCCCGCGGCGCAAGTAGGCGAGCAGGATGTCCACGACATCGCGGTGTCGCTCGAACATGAACCGAACGGCAAGGTAGGTCCAGCGGTAGACCTTGGTGTTGCCGTCCCCGTAGACGATCGGAAAGACCTTGCTGAGCTCCACGCCGCCGGCGCGTCCGACATCCACTGCGGCGGCGTTGTCGTTGCGCCGGGAGACGTACTCGGCGAGGCCTTCCGCCCACCAGACCGTATGGTGCGTCCACATGCGGTAGTCCGCGAAGGAGCCGTGCATGTTGAAGCGGCCGTCCAGATAGTGGACCTGTTCGTGTTCGAGGTTCCAGATCGGGCGGTCTTCGAGCCACACGGCCACGTAGGCGATGAACCGGGCGGTGTTGTCGGGATCGGACGGATCCCCTTCGAGGTAGATGCCGCCGTTGTCCGTGTCGTTGCCGAAGAAGAGGCCCGAATACGATTCGTACTCCACGGAGTCCGCGAACACCACGATCTCGAGCGATGCGTTGAAGTCGTCCGGGACCGGTGTTCTTCCAGTTCGCAGGCGCCTGTGGAAGAGCTCTTCCTGGGCCGCGAGCAGTGCGCAGGCGGCGTCGAGCTCGCTCGGTTCGAGCCGCTGGGCGCGGATCGTCACGCTGTCGCTGCACACGTGGTTGACCGCGAGCACGTGCGCCTCCAACTCCTTCTCGAAGCCGCAGATGCCGTAGGGCTCGCAGCCGTCGTAGAAGACCGCGCTCTTGGCCGTGGCGATCCAGATGCCGCTGCCCTCGCCGAGCATCTCGTAGCGGTCGAGGATCGCGCCGACAGCCGCTCGTACCGAGGCATGAATCGGCGCGGCGCGGTACTGGCTGAAGCGGCCGAGTTCGAGCCCCGCGTTCTCGGCCAGGTACTGGACGTCCGTGCCCAGCATCCAGTCATTCAGGGCGAACTCGCGCAGGATGCGCACCAGCTCGTGGTCGCCAGCCACTGCATCCGCGAACGCCTGCCGCTGGTGGCCCAGGTAGAGCAGCGTGAAGAACTGGTTGATGGCGGCGCCGGCGCCGCGTATGTCCACCAGTTCGGGGCGCCAGCGACCGAGCCACGACTTGGTCGCCCCGAGATAGCCCGCCGCAAGGCCTGAACTGCCCATCAGGCCGACCCCTTCCCAGAGCGCGTGGTCGATATGCGCCTCGGTCTCGTCGAGGAAGTGGTCATTGTCCTTGAAGGCGTCCAAGGCGCCGCCGACCGCGGCGGCAATGCCTTCGTCGGCGGCGTTCCAGTCGAGCCGGTGTCCCTCGCCGAAGTTGACGTAGAAGCCGATCCGCAGGAACAGGAACATCTCCACGATGCGGCTCTCGTTGGTGCCGTCGTAGTCGACTGCGAGCAGCCGCGTCGCCTCGGCGACATCGATAACGTTCTGCCTGCGCATGGCCGCGAATCGGGCGGGCGTCTTCGAGAACAGGCGATTGATGCAGTCGTAGGGCGTAGTGCGGATGTGCGCCACCAGATCGGCGCCGGTCTTGGTGGCGAATGCGTCGTCGTCGCAGTCGGCGACCGGCGCCGGCGCGAGGGCCGGATCGAGAACGACATCGAACACGCGTCGCTGCTCGGGACTCAGCAGGCGCGGCGACGGCTCCGGGGGCGCGCGGCGATCCAGGGACGCGCTCTGCGGGTACGCGCGCTTGGCGCGCAGCGCGGTCTCGACGGCTACAGCCTCTTGACGGGTGACCGCCGCCGGCCAGCGCTCGTCCCGCGCCGCCCACGCCGGCTCCGCGCCCAGCACGCTGCACCACGCCAAGAGGACGGCTGCGGTCAGTCTCACGCGTGCGCCCCAAGTGTTTTGCCGCGAGTGCGTGAGTGTAGCGGGCTTGTCGGTTGGAAGAGGAAGAACCGCGTCGTCCTCAGCGACGGCGGTTTCGCCATTAGAATCTGCGCCTTGGCCATCGCCTTGGGAGCGCCATGCAGATCACCGCCGACTTCGCCGCCGCCGTCGGCAATACGCCGCTGATTCGCCTGAACCGGCTCTCCGACGAGACCGGCTGCGAGATCCTCGGCAAGGCGGAGTTCATGAATCCGGGCGGCTCGGTGAAGGATCGCGCCGCGCTGTGGATCGTTCGTGAGCACGAGAAGAGCGGCGCGCTGCAATCCGGCGGCACCGTGGTTGAAGGCACCGCGGGAAACACGGGCATCGGCCTGGTACACATCTGCAACGCGCGCGGCTATCCGTGCGTCATCTACATGCCGGACAACCAGTCGCCGGAGAAGGTGGAGATCCTGAAGACGCTGGGCGCCGAGGTGCGCGTCGTGCCCACCGTGCCGTACCGAGACGAGATGAACTACCAGAAGCAGGCCGGCCGCTACGCCGCAAGCCTGCCGAACGCGGTGTGGGCGAACCAGTTCGACAACACCGCCAACCGCCTCGCCCACTGCGAATCCACGGGGCCGGAGATCTGGCGCCAGACCGAGGGCCGGGTGGACGCCTTCGTCTCGGCGGTCGGCACCGGCGGCACGCTGGCCGGGGTGTCGGAGTACCTGAAGGGCAAGCGCGACGACGTGCTGACCGTGCTCGCCGACTGCATGGGCAGCGCCCTGTACAGCTACGTCACCACCGGCGAAGCGGTGATGAGCGAAGGGCCGTCGATCACCGAGGGCATCGGCAACAGCCGCGTCACCGACAACTTGAGCGGCGCCCCGGTGGACGACGCCGTGCAGGTCACCGACCAGGCGATGGTCTCCACCATCTACCGGCTGCTGCGCGAGGAGGGCTGGTTCTTCGGCTCCAGCACCGGCCTCAACGTCCACGCCGCCGCCGAAGTCGCCCGCCGCCTCGGCCCCGGCCACACCGTCGTCACGGTGCTCTGCGACACCGGCGCCAAGTACCAGTCCCGCCTGTTCGACCGCGAGTGGCTGGCGGAGAGGGGGCTGAGTCCGGAGTAGAGCCTCGGATAGATATGCCCTCGCGGCTGCCGTTTCGCGTGAGCTGGAGTCGCCCACACCGGCAGTACCGGCCTGAACTTCTAGGGCTCACGGAGCGTAGAATCGGCTGCGTGCAACGGAGGCAACATGCGGGTCCTTCGAGTTAAGAGCCACCATGCCGTCAGCGTTCGCCGAGTATGGCGCGGTGGACTCGGATTGCGGTTGGTCGCGATGGCGCTCGCCATCGCCGCGCTGCCGGCGCTCGGCCAGTCCGCGCCCCGAGTCGAATCCATCGGCGCGGCGCCCAAGGTCTGGGTGGTGGAGCTCGAAGGGGCCATCGGGCCGGCCTATGCGGACTACTTCATTCGCAGCCTCGAGGATGCGGACGATGCCGGCGTCGAGCTACTGGTGCTGCGGCTCGATACGCCTGGCGGCCTCGACAAGTCCATGCGCGACATGATCAAGGCCATCCTCGCCTCGCCGGTGCCGGTCGCCACCTACGTGGCGCCGAACGGCTCGCGGGCCGCCAGCGCGGGCACGTACATTCTCTATGCCAGCCACATCGCGGCGATGGCGCCGGCGACCAACGTCGGCTCCTCGACGCCGGTGAATCTCGGCGGCGAAGGCTCGCCGCTGCCGTTCCCGGGGGCGCCGGACATGCCTGCGGACGACGAACCCGCGGCGGACGACGAACCGATGCCGGCAGGCGAAGGCGGCGGCGAAGAGGCGGCGCCGGAAGGCGAGTCGCAGGACGAGGCGCCGACGCCGCTGCCCGGCTCGGCGATGGAGCGCAAGGTGCTGAACGATGCGGTCGCCTACATCAAGGGCCTCGCCGAGCTGCGCGGCCGCAACGCCGAGTGGGCTGAAGCCACCGTGCGGGAAGCGGCCAACCTGACCGCGACCGAGGCCCTTGCGATGAACGTCATCGACATCGTCGCCGAGAGCCTCGACGACCTTCTCGCGCAACTCGACGGTCGCGCCGTGGACATGGACGACCGCGGCATCGTGCTCGACACCGCCGACGCGGAGGTCCGCACCATCGAGCCGGACTGGCGCTACGAACTGCTCGGCGTCATCACCGATCCCAACGTCGCCTACATCCTGCTGATGATCGGCATCTACGGCTTGATCCTGGAGTTCTACAACCCCGGCATCGGCATCGGCGCGGTGGTCGGCGTCATCTGCCTCCTGCTCGGCGCCTTCGCGCTGCAGATGCTGCCGATCAACTACGCGGGCCTCGCGCTCATCATCGTCGGCATCGGCTTGATGGCGATGGAGGCGTTCACACCGAGCTTCGGCGTGTTCGGCATCGGCGGCGTGATAGCCTTCGTCGCCGGTTCGATCATTCTCATGGACACCGACTTGCCCGCCTACCAGCTGTCGCTGCCGATCATCGCCGCATTCGCCGTGCTGTCCGCCGGCATTGCCCTGTTCGCGCTCGGCGCAGCGCTGCGCTCCCGACGGGCGCGGTCGGCGTCCGGCAAGGAGAGCATGGTCGGCGGTCGCGGCCGCGTGGTCGAGGACTTCGCCGGCGAGGGCCGCGTGCGGGCGTTCGGCGAAGTCTGGCAGGCCTACGGCGATCCAGACACCGGGTTCGCCGCCGGCGACCATGTGCGGATCACGGGCGTGGACGGTCTATGGATCATCGTCGAAGCCACCGATCCGCCGGGCACCGCGCGCGCCCTGTCCGACTGAACTTGGAACGCAGCCACCACGCTTGAGGAATCAACATGGGCATCTTCACTGGCATCATCATCGCCGCGGTCCTCGCCATCCTCGCCAGCGCCTTCCGGGTGCTGCGCGAGTACGAGCGCGCCGTGGTGTTCCTGCTCGGCCGCTTCCAGAGCGTCAAGGGGCCGGGTCTCATCATCATCATCCCCATCCTGCAGCAGATGGTGCGCGTCGATCTGCGCACCATCGTCATGGACGTGCCGACCCAGGACCTCATCACCCGCGACAACGTCTCCGTGCAGGTGAACGCGGTGCTCTATTTCAAGGTGATCGACCCGGACCATGCGGTGCTCAACGTCGAGAACTACATGGAAGCCATCGGCCAGCTCGCGCAGACGACCCTGCGCTCGGTGCTCGGCCAGCACGAGCTGGACCAGCTGCTCGCCGAGCGCGAACGGCTGAACAACAACATCCAGACCATCCTGGACCAGCAGACGGACCAGTGGGGCATCAAGGTGGCGAGCGTCGAGATCAAGCACGTCGACATCGACGAGAGCATGATCCGCGCCATCGCCAAGCAGGCCGAGGCGGAACGCGAGCGGCGCGCCAAGATCATCCATGCCGACGGCGAGTACGAAGCCGCCGAACGGCTGGTGGAGGCGGCGCAGCGGATGTCGAGCGAATCCGGCTCGATGCAGCTTCGCTACCTGCAAACGCTCACCGAAATCGCCGGCGAGAAGTCCTCGACCATCGTCTTCCCGCTGCCGGTGAACGTCATGGATACGGTGAGCCGAGCGCTCGCCGAGCCGCCGGGGGACGGCGACAGCCAAGGCGAAGCGCGCGCCTAGCCGCCCGAGCAGGCGTCGGCGATCGCCGCCAGCGTCTCGCTCGGCGGCGTCTGCGCGGTAACCGAGACGCGGCCCAGGCCATCGCAGAGCACGAGGCGGATGCGCCCGTCGACCGCTTTCTTGTCCATGCCCATGGCCTCGATCATCGCCGCCGGATCGAGGCCGGGCGCGGCCGTCGGCAGTCCGGCGCACTCGATCAGGCGCCTGATGCGTTCGGCATCCCGAACCGGCAGCCTGCCGAGGCGCGCGGATAGCGTCGCGGCGATGGTCATGCCCACCGCCACCGCTTCGCCGTGCAGGTAGGTCTCGTAGCGCGTCAGCGCCTCGATGGCGTGGCCGAAGGTGTGGCCGAAGTTGAGGATCGCCCGGTTGCCCTGCTCGCGTTCGTCGCCGGCGACCACGTCGGCCTTGATCTCGCATGAGCGCCGCACGGCTCGCACCAGGCTCGCCGGGTCGCGGCCGAGCAGGTCGTCCAGGTGCGCTTCCAGCCAGGCGAAGAACTCTGCGTCGGCGATCACGCCGTACTTGATCACTTCCGCGAGGCCGGCGAGGAACTCGCGCTCGGGCAGGCTGGCGAGCAGCGCGACATCGGCGATCACGGCGCGCGGCTGGTAGAAGGCGCCGATCAGGTTCTTGCCGGCAGCGTGGTTGACGGCCGTCTTGCCGCCCACGGACGAGTCCACCAGCGCCAGCAGCGTAGTGGGCACCTGCACCAGGCCCACGCCGCGCTGATAGGTGGCGGCGGCGAACCCCGCCACGTCGCCTACCACGCCGCCGCCGAGGGCCACCACCGTGGTGGTGCGGTTGTGGCGCTTGGCGACCAGCGTGTCGAGGATCGACGCGTAGGTTGCCAAGGTCTTGAAGCGCTCGCCGTCGCCGATCAGCGCCAAGTCGACGCGGTCGGCGACCAAGCCGGCGCGCAGTCGGTCGACGTAGAGGTCCGCCACCGCCGCGTTGCTGACGATCAGCGCCTGGCTGCCGACGAACGGGTCCAGCAGCCCGGACGTGCCGAGGATGCCTTCGCCGAGAAGAATCGGGTAGCCGCGCCCCTCGGCCAGCGGCACCTCAAGCCGTTCGACAGCCAAGCGCGGCCTCCACCACTTCCGCGGCCACCGCCTTGGCGGGCCGCCCGTCCGAGACGACGACGACGTGGGCCGTTTCCCGATACAGCGGTTCGCGTTCGCGGACCAGCGTCTCGATTCGCTCGCGCAAGCTCTCCCGCTGGGGGCTCTTGTCCACTTGCAGCAGCGGCCGCCGCCGGTCGCGGCTGGCGCGTTCGACGATCATTTCCACCGCGGCATGCAGATACACCACGGTGCCGTGCGCCCGCAGCCGCTGTCGATTCAGGCTGCTCAGCACCGCGCCGCCGCCGGTCGCCAGCACGATGCCGCGGCGCCGCGTGCAATCGTCGATGGCCCGCTCCTCGCGGCGGCGGAAGCCGGCTTCGCCCTCGCGGTCGAAGATCCAGGAGATGTCCGCGCCGGCGCGCTCTTCGATTACATGGTCGGTGTCCTCGAAGTCGAGGTCCAGCAGTCTGGCCGCCTGGCGTCCCACGGTGGTCTTGCCAACGGCCATCATGCCGACGAGAAAGACATTGCGCTCGCGCATCGTGTCCCAAGCGTTGGTCGATATGGCTCGACGCGCACCATACCGCCGCTTGCGCCGCGGATGAAGCCTTTGCGTTCGCTGCGTTCGCTGCGTTCGCTGCGCACCCTTCACGCCGACCTGCCGCCGCCATCGCCGAGCACGCGCGGCGTGATGAAGATCAAGAGCTCCTGCTTGTCGTCCCGGGCCACCGTGCGGCGGAACAGGGCGCCGAGCAGCGGCACGTCGCCGAGCAAGGGAGTGCGCGTCGCCGCGCGATGCCGGTCGGTGACGAATATGCCGCCGAGCACCACCGTCTCGCCGTCGTCGACGCGCACTCTGGTGGCGATTCGGGTCGTGTTGATGCTCGGCACGCCGTAGTAGATGCGCCCCACCGTGTCCTGCTTGATGTTGAGGTCCATGGCGATGCGGCCGCTCGGCGTGATGCGCGGCGTCACTTCGAGCTGCAGAACGGCGTCCTTGAAGGCGATCGACGTCGCGCCGGAACGGGTGGCCTGCTGGTATGGGATCTCCACCCCGGACTCGATGACTGCGGTGCCCTGGTCCGCGGTGATGACCTTGGGCCGGGCGATGATCTCGGCATTGCCCCGCGCCGCGAGGGCGCTCAGGGCGACTTCCAGGTTGTAGTCGGCGCCGAGGATGCCGAACACGGTGTCGCCGACGACGGCGCTGACCGGCGCGTCGGCGATGTCGAGTTCGACATTCGCCCGGGGCGTTGCGCTCCCCGCGCGAATGCCGCGCCAGCGCACGCCCAGTTCCTGGGAGACGTTGCTGTTGGCGTTGATCAGCCGTGCCTCGATCCACACCTGGCGCATCGGCACGTCCAGCCGGGCGACGACGCGCTTGAACGCGGCGATGTTTTCCGCGGTGTCCGTGAGGATGATCGAGTTGGTGCGCGGGTCCACGCGCAGCGAGCCGCTGGGCGAGAGCGCCACGGGGCCGGCGTCGCCACCGCCGAAGGTCGCCAGCTCGCCGGCGTCCGCATAGCGGATGCGAATGAACTCGGTGTCGAGCGGTGCCAGTTCGGCCATCGCTTGGCGGCGTTCCAGCTCGACCTGCGCATCGGCGGCGATCTCCTCGGCAGGTGCGACGAAGAGCACCTTGCCGGTCTGTCGGCTATCCAGATCGCTGGCGGCGAGGATCAGGTCCAACGCTTCGTCCCAAGGCACATCGACGAGCCGCAGCGTCACCTCTCCCGCCACGGCATCGCCGGCTACGAGGTTGAGACCGGCGAAGTCGGCGACGAGCTGCAGCGCGGTGCGTACCTCCACGTTCTGGAAGTCGAGCGACAGCGGCTCGCCGAGGTAGTTTGCGCGGCTAGCGTCTTCGGCCGGCAACGGCGTCTCGGCTGCAAAGCCGGTGACGGCGGCTAGGGCGATGATCGCCATGGCTGCGTGGGTTCCGTTCACTCCTGTTCCTCCTCCGGCGCCGCCTCGGCTGCCGGTTCTGCTTGCTGCAACGCGAGAGTTGCCTGTCGGTGGGTGCCGTCCACGTCCAGAGCATCGAGTCGAATCTCGGTCGCGCCCAGCGCCCTGACGCGAGCCAGCTCGGCGCCCAGCATGTCGCCGACCGCAACGCGGTGGATGTGTCCTGACGGATCGCGCACCAGGGCATGCAAGACGCCGCGCCCAGCCAGCGTGCCGACCATCCGCAACTGCGCCAGCGGGTACTGCGCCAAGGGATGCGTCGCGTGCTCTGCTGGCGGCGGCAGCCGGGAAGGCGCGGCAAAGGGCGCGAACGGACTGCGCCAGTCGCCGCCGGCGTACTCGAACCGGAACCCGGTCGGCGGGGGCGGACCGTCGCCGGCGGCCAGCATCGGCGCAGCGCCGGTGTACCGGTAGCTCCTTGCGGCGACCGTCATCGTCAGCCCGTCGTCGCCGCGTTCGATGGCGAAGTCGCCTAGCACGACCAAGTGCGGCAGCGCCCCGACCGCGCCGGCGAAGGCCCCGAACTGGTGGAAGTCGCCGCTCACGGCGACTGTCAGCGGCAGTTCCACGTAGAAGTCGAGCGGCCGGTCGTCGCCGAGTTCGACCCGCTCGAGCACCAGGCCGCTCGCCTCGGCGGCGCGCGTCACTTCCTCGAGCAGGGTCGGCAGTTCCGCCGCCGTCGGCAGGCCATGGATGGCTGCCGCGAGCGCCAGGGCCGCTCGCCGTTCGCCTTCCCGGGCGTCGCCGGCGCTGTCGATCAGGCCCTGATGCGCGCTGCGCTCCAGATGCAGGCCCTGTTCGGCCCGGCCTGCCGCGGCCAGATCGCCGCGCTGCCCTTGCAGCACGAGCAGGTAGCCTGCGGCCAGCGTCGCGGCGATGACCAGGGCGAAGCACGGCAGCTTGAGCGCCAGCGGCCACGAGCCGACATCGGCGACCTGCATCGCGCCGAGCGCCATGGGCTGGTTCAGGTTCATGGCGCGCCCACCTCGGCGAAGGTCAGGGTGATCTCGAACACCGAGTGTTCGCCGAGCGCATCTTCGGCGAGATTGCCGAGGCGCGGTGCGGCGAAGTCTTCATTGGCGGCGAGCTCGCGCAGCAGCGCGGCGACGTCGTCGCCGGATGCCGTGACCCCCGCCGCAGCGATCCGGGCGCCTTGCCGCGACAGCGACGTGAGCGCGACATCCGAGATCGCCGCCGCGGCGATGCCGTCGAGCAGGATCGCGACGTCGAAACGGGGCGCGGCGAGCGCCTTCAAGGCGGCGGCGCGGGCTTCGATCGCGGCGTGCCGGCTGCGCTGCCGGTCGATCTCGGCAAGGCGCGCTTCCAATGCGGCGATCCCATCCGACAGCGCTCGGTTGCGCTGCAGCTGGGCCTCGATGCGGCCGTCCAGCACCGCTGCCGCCGCGGCCACGGCAGCGACGCCCAGCAGCAGGGCCGCGCCCAGACAGGCGCAGAAGGCGCGCTGACGCCTGGCGCGCCGGCGCTCGCGCCAGGGAAGCAGGTTGGTCGCAGTCATGGCGCGACCCGCAGCGCCAGCCCGCAGGCGCCCATGAGGCTCGGCGCATCCCTCTCCAGCATGGTGGCGCTGACGTGCTTGCCCACCTCCAGGCCGGCGAACGGCGTGGCTACGCTGGCGGGTGCGCCTAGGCGCATGCTCGCCAAGGCAGCCAGATTGGGCGCCCGGGCCGGCGCGCCCGCGAGCAGCAGGCGGTCCATGCGGGCCTTGTCGCGCAGGGCGAGATACCCGTCGCACAGACGCTCCATCGCGTCCAGAGCCGCGTCGGCGAGTGCCGCGTAATCGTCGCCGAAACTCGCGCCGTCGAACGACTCCTCGCGAATGAAGGCATCGCCATTCTCCGCCCCGCCCTCGACCGCGACGAACGTCGCCTTGGCGGCGCCGATGTCGAATACGCCGACCGTGGCGTCCGCGGCACACAGTCGCGCCGCAGCGCGCTGCAGCGCGTGGGTCTCGAGTTCGACCACCGCGGCCCGCAGGCCCGCGAACGCCAGCGCCGCCTCGCGCCCGTCGACGTACTCCTTCGGGCAGACGGCGAGTCTCACCTGCGTCAGCGCCGGATCGTCCGGGAACGGCCCCAGAGCCGCGAAGTCCAGCGCGACGTCGTCGATCGCGTAGGGGATGTGGCGCTCGGCTTCGACGGCTACCGCCACGGCGTCGCGGGCCAGGACCGAGTCGATCAATACCGTCTTGACCATCACCACGGAACTGTGGACGGCCACCGAAGCGGCCTTGCGCCGGGAGCGCCGGTGCTTGGCGGCGCGGCGGATGGTCTCGCCGACGGCCTCGGCATCGGCGATGCCGCCCGCCGCCACGGCGCCGGCCGGCAGCGGCTCGATGGCGGCGGCGTCGACGCGGCAGCCACCGCCGCACCGGCTGAGTTCTACGAACTTGACCGTCGTCGTGCCGATGTCGATACCGAGCAGGAGCGGCGGCCTGGGCTTGAAACGAAGCATCTGTTCCCTCGTGTTCCCTCGCATTGTGCGCCGCGCACGGTGGTCTGCGGCGCTGTGAGGGGCATTGTCGACGCCCGCCGAGCGCGGAATCTGTGGCAAATCTCTCGACTTCGTGCAGACATTGCCGCTTCGCGACTGCAGACATCGCCCATTGCGGAGTACGGCATTCGCCCACAAACCCGGCTGAAGGCTTATATTCCGCTTGTCGCGCCGCCGCGGCCGTTTAGGAACCTGCCGGCGGCGGCGCAGTCCCAATCAATCCCGCGGATCAGGCGCATCGCTTTGAAAATCCACTTGAAACTCCCGTCTTTGCCTGGCGTTGCAGCGCTCAAGGCCGGCTTGCGCCGCGCGGTCAGACCGGTGCTGTGGCTGGCGGCCGCCGGATTCTGCGGCGCAGCGCTGGGCCTCGCCTCGGTGTTCCTCTACCTCGACCCGCAGATCCCCCCAACGGCGACCTATTCGGACTACTCGTTCGAGACGCCGCTGCGCATCTACACCGCCGACGGCAAGCTGATGGGCGAGTTCGGCGACCGGCGGCTGATCCCCGTCGCCTTGGCCGACGTGCCGCAGCATTTCATCGACGCCCTGCTCGATACCGAGGACAAGCGCTTCTACGAGCACGTCGGCATCGACTTCATCTCGCTTGCCAACGACATCGTGGGCCTGCTCGCGTCGGATGTTCGCACCGGCGCGAGCACGATCACCATGCAGCTCGCCAAGGTGGTCTCCTTCACCCACGAGCAGGTCTTCATCCGCAAGTTCAAGGAGATGATCCTGGCCCTGAAGGTGGAGCGGGACCTCACCAAGGACGAGATCCTAGAGCTCTACGTGAACATCATGGCGTTCGGCAAGCACGCCTACGGGGTGCAGGCGGCCGCCCATACCTACTACGGCAAGCCGGTGGGCGAACTCACCCTGGCGCAACTGGCGATGCTGGCCGGGGTGGTGAAGAAGCCGGAGGGCGGAAACCCCATCAACGGCCCCGAATGGGCGCTGGAGCGGCGCAATCTGGTGCTGCGCCGCATGCTGGCCCAGGGCTCGATCGAGGATGCGGAGTACCGGCAAGCAGTCGCCGCTCCCATTACTGCCCGCGTCTTCAGCCGCGAAATCGACCTGCCCGCCCCGTATCCGGCGGAGTGGGTGCGGCAGCGCCTCTACGAGCGCTACGGCGCGGACATCTATTCCGGCTTCATCGCCCACACGACCGTCGATGCCGACCGCCAGGCTGCGGCCCAGCGGGCGCTGCGCGAAGGCCTCATCGACTACGACCGCCGCCACGGCTACCGCGGACCCGAAGGGCGGGTCGCCGCCGCGGATCCCGCGCTGACGGCGGCGCAACTGGCGGACCATCGACCGATCAACGGCTTGGAACCGGCGGCTGTGACCGACATCGCCGAGCGCTCCTTCACCGCCGTGCGCCGCAACGCCGAGACCGCCGTGGTGGACTGGGAGGGGATGCGCTGGGCGCGGCCGTTCCTCACGGTTGACAGCCGCGGCCCGGCACCGAAGACGGCGGCGGACGTCGTCTCCGTCGGCGATGTCGTGCGCATCGCCCGCGACGGCGACGGCTGGCGTCTCGGCCAGCTGCCCGAGATCCAAGGAGCCCTGGTGGCCCTCGATTCCCGCACCGGCGGCGTCGAGGCGCTGGTCGGCGGCTGGGACTTCCACGCCAAGCAGTTCAACCATGCGTTGCAGGCCGGCCGGCAGCCTGGTTCGAGCTTCAAGCCGGTGGTCTATTCTGCGGCGCTAGAGAATGGCGTCACGCCGGCGACCATCTTCTGGGACTCGCCCCTGGTGTTCAACGACGCGAATCTGGAGACCACCTACCGGCCGCGCAACGACAGCAACGACTATCGCGGCCCGATGCCGCTGCGCGAGGCGCTCTTCCGATCCCGCAATCTGGTCTCCAAGCGGGTGCAGCTGCGCGTCCGCAGCGGCCCGGTCATCGAGCATGCCGTGCGCTTCGGCTTCGACGCTGCGATGCTGCCCCGCGATACGCAGCTCGCTATCGGCGGCGGCAGCATGGCGGTCTCGCCGATGGACATGGCCTCCGCCTACGCCGTGTTCGCCAACGGCGGCTTCCGCGTCGAGCCGCACGTCATCAGCCGCGTCGAGCGCTTGGACGGCTCGGTGGTGCTTGAGTCGCGCCACCCGCAGGTCTGCGATCCTTGCCAGCCGACCGAGGAGGCCGCCGCCGACTCGCCTGCCCAGCCGCCGCGCATCATCAGCGAACGCAACGCCTTCGTGATGGACTCCATGCTCCGCGACGTCATCAAGCGCGGCACGGGCCGCCGCGCGCGCGTGCTGGAGCGACCGGACATTGGCGGCAAGACCGGCACCCTCGACGACGCCACGGATACTTGGTTCAACGGCTACCACCCGCATCTCGCGGCGAGCGTGTGGGTGGGCTTCTCCGACCGTCGGCCCATCGGTGCCCGCGAGTGGGGGTCTACTGCAGCCCTGCCGGTGTGGATCGACTTCATGCGCGAGGCGCTGGCGGACGAGCCGGTGGTGCAACGCCTGATTCCCGACGGCGTGGTGAGCGTGCGCGTGGACCCCGGCACCGGCACCGTGGCCAGCGCCGACAGCCCGCGCGCCGTCTTCGAGTACTTCTACGAGGAGCGCGTTCCGCAGCGCGCCCGACCAGGCATGCGTCCGGAACGCATCGATCAGCCGGGGCGGGTGCGGCCTGAGGAGATCTTCTGAGCCGGCGGCGTCTCTCCTAGCCCGGATTATTCATGAAGTAGCGACGGAGCTCCTTCGAGCGCAGTCGATCGGACTTTTTTCGTCCCGACGACGGTAGTTTGCGCCGAGGTTCGGCACGATGGCGCGTCGGCCCGGCATGTTCGTCGCGGGCGCCCCGCGGATGCCGGATCCGATGCGAGCGGAACCAGGGGGCGAAGCCCTTGGCGCGAGCGATGCGGGACGTCGGACCCGATCAGGTCATGACGGCGCCGACCGAGCGCGCGACGCGGCGCCAGTCGTCGGCGAACGGCGCCGCGGCGGGCAGGTGGACCACGACGCGGCGCACGGACGACTCGATCCACGCGGCCAGCTTGAGCAGCCGCAGGCGCAGCGTGGCGACCTGCGCCCGGGCGCAGCCGGTGCGCCGCGCCTTGAGCCGCAGCTCCTGCATCAGGACGTAGGCGGCCGCCGCGACCAGCGCCCGGAACTGGTTCGCCAGGAAGCGCGGGCAGCCCGTGCGGTCGATGCCGATGCCGTCCTTGAGCTCCTTGAGCCGGTTCTCCGAGTCGCCCCGGCCGCAGTAGACGTTCCCGTAGACGTGCCGGGGCGTCGTGCGCAGGTTCGTGACCGCGTAGCGGGCGTTGTCCCTCGGCTCGCGCCCGAAGTGGGCCACGACCTCGGCCTTCACCACCACCCGGCGCTCGCGCCCCCAGCTCCGCGCCCGGTAGCGGAACTCGCCGTGGCGCCGCGCCGCCTCGCCCGTCTCGGCGAAGTCCGCCCGCGCCCGCTCCATCAGCGGCTCCGCCAGCGCCGCCAGCGCCTCGTTCGACGCCATGCCCAGCACGTACTCCATCCGCTCCGCCTCGAAGAACTCGTACAGCTCCGGCCCCGAGAAGCCCCCGTCCAGCCGGATGCGCACCTTCGCCCCGGGGAACGCCCGGCGCAGCCGCGGCAGCAGGCGCCGCAGCACCGCCAGCAGGCCGCGCTTCGCCACCGCGCCGCCCGGCCGCAGCGCGTAGCAGAACAGGTACTGCTCCGGCTCGTCGTCGAACGTCAGGAAGCCGGCCAGGGGCAGGTAGCACCAGGTGTCGTAGAAGCCGTTGAACAGCGTCGGCTGCTGGCCGCCGTGCGTCGGGTCCACCGTCGGATCCATGTCGATGGTGATCCGCCGCGCCTTCCCCTTCAGCCGCTTGCGGTGCCGCTCGACCACCGCGTCCGCCAGCGCCTCCGACAGGCCCAGCAGCTCCCGCGGCCGCGCCGCGTTCTCGAACCGCGACAGCGTCGGCTGCGACGCCAGCGCCTCCCCGGCCGCCGGATCCCGACCCGCCAGCAGCTTCGCCACCGGATCGTCCGCCAGCCGCGCCGCGCCGCTGCCGTCCGCGTACCCGCAGGCGATCGCGAACAGCCGCTGCCGCAGCATCTCCTCGATCGTGTGCTTCACCTTCGACCGCTGCCGGCCGTCCGCCAGCCGCGCCGCCAGCGACGCGCTCAGTCCGAGCCTGTCGTCGCAGGCCTTGAGCAGCACCGCGCCGCCGTCGGAACTCGCATGCTCCTGGTCGAACTTGACGACGACGGGCTTCTTCGAGAGTTCCTCGAACAGAACGGCCTGTTTGGTGCTATGGTTGGACATGCAAGAGCCTTCCCTGTGCCTAAGTGCTTGTTTTCCAAAACCCATTTTCGCACGGGCGGAGGCTCTTGTGCTACGCGGGCACGAAGTTCATGAATAATCCGGGCTAGGGCTCGGTCGCCACCGCCGCCGGAACGGCCAAGGCCTCGAGATTGGCGACCAGCTGTCGGCCGGCTTCGGCCGGGCTCACTTGCTTGTCGATCTTGCGGATGATGCCTTCGGGGTCGATGTAGAAGGTCCACCGGCGCGCGTAGCCGAGCGGCGCCAGCACCCCGTAGGCCTCGCTCATGGTCTTGTCCGGGTCGGCGAGGATCGGGAACGTCGCCTCGTGCATCGCCGCGAACTTGGCGTTGTCCTCCAAGGTGTCCGTGCTGGCCATGAAGTAGGCCACGTCGAAGTGCCTGATCTCTTGGTCGCTGTCACGCAGCGCCTTGCACTCCATCGTTCACCCGCCGGTGAACGCCTTGGGGAAGAAGGCGATGACGACGGTCTGCTTGCCGCGGAACTCGGCCAGCGTGTAGGTGGCGCCATCGGAGGCTTGCAGTTCGAAGTCCGGCGCCGGCTGGCCTTCCTCCGGCGCACCGAGCGCGCTGGCGCAGATCAGCGACAAGGCGGCGGCGATTGCCGTTGCGCAGCGTTTCATGCGGCATCTCCTTGATGCGTAAGGTCTCGCGATTGTTTCAGAACGCAGGCTGGCGCGCAAAGGGGCATTGGGGACATGCCAACGGTCCTGGCAACAGCCAATCGTCTCGTACAACAGTGTGCGAAATACTGTAATTTGATTGATATTCGACAAATACCTCTTGCAACTTGGCGCGGTTCAGCTACCATGCCGCGCAAGATTTAACTCTGGCTCAAGGGGGCTCCGATGACGCGTACACGCATTGCGACCCGCGGCATGACGCTGCTCGAACTGATGGTGGCGGTCGCGATCGTCGCCATCCTCGCCGCCGTGGCGCTGCCGGTGTATTCCGGCTACACCGCGCGTGCGCATCGCGCCAACGCGCAGGCCGACTTGCTGCGCTGCGCCCAAGGCATGGAGCGTCATGCCGTGGCGACGGGCGGCTACCAGGTCGCGGTGGACACTAACGGCGACGGGATTGGCGATGCCTCCACAGGCGCGGTGTCGCAGAACATCTGCACGGTCGACGCAGCGTACTACGCGGTGGCCGTGCAGAGCGCGAGTGCGGGCGCCTTCGTGCTGCGCGCGACGCCGTCGCCGACCGCGCCGACGGCGGACGACGGCATGCTCGAAGTGGACAGCGTGGGCACCAGACGCTGGGATCGGGACGACGATGGCCAGTTCGGGGCCGCGGAAGCGAGTTGGACGGAATGAACCGGGGCTTTTCGCTGCTGGAACTACTGGTCGCGGTGCTGGTCGTCGCCGTCGGCCTGCTCGGCATCGCCGGGCTGCAGCTCGCCAGCGCCCAGAACAACCGCGGCGCCTTGGAGCGAAGCCTGGCCACTTTCCTGGCCGAAGACATGCTGGAGCGGGCGCGCGCGAATCCGACCGTCGACTACAGCGTCGCAGCCGGAGCGCCCGGAACGTTCGTGAATTGCCTAGCCGGCAACTGTTCGTCGGCGGAGCTTGCGCAGTTCGATGTCGCGGCATGGAAGTGCGCCCTGGGGCAGTGGCGCGAGACGGCGCTCTGCCAAGGGCTGCCGACGGCGCTGCGGACGGAGCGGGGATTGCCGGACGGCGATGGCACGGTGGCGGTGAGCGGCGACGCGGTGACGGTCGCGATCGCCTGGCGAAGCGGCGGCGAACGGCAACTGACGATCACCGGCGGGAGATGAGCGATGCCGCGCAGGATGGACAGGACGCAGGGCTTCTCCCTGCTCGAACTGATGATCGCCGCGGCGCTCGGCGTCGTCATGACCACGGCGATATTGCAGGTGTTCGCCACCAACAGCAGCGCCCAGCGGCTGCTTCAGGGCCAGGCTCGGCTGCAGGAGTCGGCGCGGCATGCGTTTCACTTCGTGGCGCAGTCGGCCCGGGCGACGGGCTATCTCGGGTGCGAAACGGGCGGCGGCGCACTGACCGGCCAGCCGCCGAAGGCCGCGATTCCAGAGCCTGTCGCGGGGTTCGACGGCATCGGCAAGAGCCTCGGCAAGTTGACACTCAGCAACACGCAGCCGGGCAGCGACGTCGTCGTGTTCAGGCGGATCGTGAAGTCCGCGAAGGGGGACCTGTCCATCGCGGGGGAGACCTGCGCCAGTCCGGAAGTTGCGCGCGAGATCTACTTCGTCGGACGGACGGCCGGCAAGAACAACAACCGCGGCGATCCCATCTGGTCCATGCGACGCAAGCGGGGCAAGTCGGCGCAACAGTTGGTTGCCGGCATTGAAGACATGCAGGTGCTGTACGGCGTCGACTCGACCCCGGGCGATCTCAGCGGCCCAGAGCGATACGTGCCAGCCAACCAGATCGGCACCGACGCGGTGCGAGCGATCCGCGTGACTCTCACGGCGTCCAGCGTCGACGCCGCAATCGACGACGCGCCGCTGCGGCGGACGTTCTCGCAGACCATCGCGGTACGGAACCCGTGAACGGGCGCCTGCGCAGCCCTGCCCAAAAGCAGCGCGGCGTCGTGCTGTTCGTCAGCTTGGCGCTGCTGCTCGTGCTCAGCATCGCCGCCGTGGCCAGTGCCCAGACGACGATCCTCGAACTGCGCATGGCGCGCCACTCGCAGGACGCCGCGGCAGCGCTCCATCAAGCGGAACTGGCCTTGGCGGAAGCCGAAGCCGCCCTCGATGCAGGCACGCTGACCGGCATCGTCCAGCCGAGCCCGCCCAAGCAAGCACCCGTTTGGGAGTCCGCCGCCTGGCCTAACGCATCGCGCCATAGCATCGTCGAGGAAATCGCTCAAGTGACAGAGCCGACCACGCCGCCGGTGCTGGTCGACATCTATCGGATCAGCACCCGCGGGGTCGGGCCGGGCGGCGCCGTGGCGATGCTGCAGAGCACCTACGGCGTCGCCACGGCCGACCACGCGCTCGCCGGACGCCTGTCTTGGGTCACCTTGGAGAAGTGACCGTCGCCCGCGTCATCAGCACGACACCTTGGTCTTGCGGTCGACCTCGACGCGCGCTTGGTTGTTGACCTTCAGGTGCGTGCCATTGGCGGCGCTGCCGCTCGGCGGGCAGATGGTGATCGTCCCCGGCGTGCTGGTCAGGCCGCTCGGACTGACGCGCAGCGAACTGCGGCTGTAGGCGACGCCGTAGCTGCCCTCTATCGCCGGGAAACGCTGCACGACGGTCTCGCCCGGATCCAAACGGCCGTCCTTGTCTGCATCGAGGAAGACCGTCGCGCCCTCGTGCCAAGCGTCCTTGCCCGCGCAGTTGGTTCCGAGCCCCGCGCACAGCGTCGCGGTTGCGCCGCGCGAGATCGCCAAGTGCCGCGTGAACCGCACGGCGGTCATCATCTGGTCCACCGCCGCGTCCGCCCGGTTCCTGGCGAGAAGCGCTGCCATGCTCGGTGTTGCCACCGCCGCCAGCAGTGCGACGATCGTCAGCACCGTCAGCAGCTCGAGCACCGTCATTCCCTGCGTGCGCGATGCGCTTGCTCTTTGTCCCTGCATCTTCTGTCTCCTGCGATTTGCTGAATGGGTAGGAGACTGTGACACGGCGGACGAGGGCCTGTCTGCGGCCAATCGCCCATTCGTCCTGTAGGAAATCTGCTCGATATGCGGACCAAAGGGGCCAAAAGGGGCTAGGACGCGGCGTCCTCTGCGCGGGCGGCGTCCTCTGCCAGGACGTTGTCCTCGCGCGGAATGCGCAGCGGCGGCGGCACTTCCGGCCGGTCGAGCAGGCCGAACGTAACCATGTTCAGCCACGAGCGCTGGCGGTTCTCGATCACGTCGCGGAGCACCAGCTGGCCCTGGTCGTCGAAGCCGTGGTAGTCCGGGAAGTTGAGCGCCAGCACCTTCAGGGCGTCGCCAGCCGCGCCTTGCAGGCCGAGCTTCCAGTTCGCCTCCACCAGCACCGCCAGGGCATCGGGAACGGCCGGCGTCTGCGCGTAGTTCTCGATCACGTGCCGCGCCCGGTTGGCGGCGGCGACATGCGCCCCGCGGCCGATGTAGTAGGTGGCGATGTTCACCTCCGCCTCGGCGAGCACGTTGCGCAGGTACACCATGCGCTGGCGGGCGTCCTTGGCGTATTCGCTGTTGGGAAAGCGGCCGAGGAGGTCGTTGAAATCCGCGAAGGCGCGCTTGGCGTTGGAGACATCCCGACGCGAGAGGTCCGTCTTCATGAAGCGGCTGAAGTTGGCGCGGTCCCGAGCCAGCGCGGTGAGGCCCTTCATGTAGTACGCGTAGTCCACGTTCGGATGCTGCGGATGCAGTCGGATGAAGCGCTCCGCAGCATCGTTGGCGGCGTCCAGGTCCCGCGCCATGTGATGCGCGTAGATGAGTTCGAGCTGCGCCTGCTCGGCGTAGCGGCCGAACGGGAACCGCGCCTCCAAGCGTTCGAGGCGGGTGATGCTCTGCGTGAAATTGCCGGAGCGCAGGCCCGACTGGGCGCGGCGATACATGAGCTGCTCGCTGGTCTCCTCCTCCGCTTCGGCCTCGTCGTCGCCGAAGAACGGCATCCACGCGCAGCCGGCGAGCACGGCCAGCAGGGCGGCAAGGAATGGCAGGCGCAGGCGGGAGATCGACACGGGGCGGCGGTCATCAGCATGGGCGAGGGGCGCGTATCCTAGGCCAAACGCGACCGTTTTGCATGGCGATGGGCGAACGACGGGACCAGGCACGGGAACTCCCGGAAAGGGCGGAGACGCTGCGCTTAGACGCCCTCGTGCCCGCCGAGTTCGCCGACCAGCGCGTGGATGCGGCGGCGGCGCGGATGTTCGGCGAGTCGAGCGGAATCTCCCGCTCGGACATCGCCCGCTGGTTGAAGTCCGGCGCCCTGACGCTCGACGGTCGCGTCGTGAAGCCCAAGACGCCCGTCGCCGAAGGCCAGCGACTGGCCGCGACCATCGAGCGTGCGCCGCGCTTCGACTGGCAAGCCGCCGAGCCGCTCGACTTCCCCATCGTCTTCGAGGACGAAGCCGTCATCGTGGTGGACAAACCGCCGGGCCTCGTGGTGCATCCGGGCGCCGGCAACCCCCGCGGCACCCTCGTCAACGGCCTGCTGCACCACCGGCCGGCGCTCGCCACGCTGCCCCGCGCGGGCCTGGTGCATCGCCTGGACAAGGACACCAGCGGCCTCATGGTGGTCGCCGCCACGGCCACGGCCCAAGCCCGCCTCATCGCCGCCATGGGCGACCGCCGCATCGAGCGCCGCTATCTGGCCATCGCCGAAGGCCGCGTGATCGCCGACCAGCGAGTCGAACTTCCCATCGGCAGGGACCCCCGCAACCGCCTCCGCCAAGCGGTGCGCACCGATGGTCGCCCTGCGGCCACCCGCTTCTCCGTGCGGCAGCGCTTCGCCGTCCACACGTTCATCGAAGCGGAACTCGAAACCGGGCGCACGCATCAGGTGCGTGTTCACCTCGCTTCGCTCGGTCATCCATTGGTGGGGGACCGCGTCTACGGCGCCCGCGGCGTCGTCCCACCGACGGCGAACGCCGCCGAGGCGCAAACCGTGCGCGGCTTCCCTCGCCAGGCCCTCCATGCGGCGGCCTTGGCCTTCGACCATCCGCTCTCCGCCACCCCGCTCCGCTTCGCGGCAGCGTTGCCGTCGGACATGGCGGATCTCCTGCAAGCCCTTTCCGGCGAGCGCCGCAGCGACTCATCGGCGCGGCAACAATGATGGACGACGAACGGCGGCGCCTCATGCTCCTGCTAACGCTGAGGAGAACCGGGCGCTGCTCGATGCCTTGGCTGTGCTGAAGCGACGACTGCCGGAGGCGTTCAGCGGCGCACGGGCGCAAGCCGTCGAGGCGGAGCTGCAAAGGGATCTGGCGAACTGGGATCAGAGCGCCGCGCCCAGCGGCCGTAGCGGGGCTGTCGCGCCTGCAAGGCGCGCCAACACCCTTGCTGGAATCACATACCGCTCCCGGCGCGTTTACCAGACATTTGTCGTACACCCGCAGGTGTCTGCGCCCTGTTGGGGTGCCGCGGAGTCGTTAGAATACGCGCCCCCTTGAGCCAACCGGCTTCGGCGAGACCTGATGACCGAGCGCCTTTCCGGCGGCGAAATGCTGATCCGCGCCCTGCAGGACGAGGGGGTCGAGTACATCTTCGGCTACCCCGGCGGGGCGGCGCTGCACATCTACGATGCGATCTTCAAGCAGCAGCGCATCGAGCACATCCTCGTCCGCCACGAGCAGGCCGCGACGCACATGGCGGACGGCTACGCGCGGGCCACCGGCAAGGCCGGCGTCGTTCTGGTGACTTCCGGCCCCGGCGCGACGAACGCGATCACCGGCATCGCCACCGCCTACATGGACTCCATCCCCATCGTCGTCGTCTCCGCGCAGGTGCCGAACGAGATGATCGGCACCGACGCCTTCCAGGAAACGGACATGGTGGGCGTCTCCCGCCCCGTGGTGAAGCACAGCTACATGGTCAAGTGCGCCGAGGAGCTGCCGCGGATCGTCAAGGAGGCGTTCTACATCGCCCGTTCGGGCCGCCCGGGCCCGGTCGTGATCGACGTGCCGAAGGACACGACGGACCCGAACGAAGCCTTCGACTACCGCTTCCCGGACAGCGTCTCGCTGCGCTCCTACGCGCCGGCGACGCGCGGCCACGGCGGGCAGATCCGCAAGGCGGTCGCCGCCCTTCTGGCAGCCAAGCGCCCGGTCATCTACACCGGCGGCGGCGTCATCCAAGGCGATGCTGCGGACTCGCTCACGGCACTGGCCAAGCGCCTCGGCTACCCGGTGACGAACACGCTGATGGGCCTCGGCGCATTCCCAGGCAGCGACCCGCAGTTTCTGGGGATGCTCGGCATGCACGGCACCTACGAGGCGAACATGGCGATGCACCATGCGGATCTGATTTTCGCCGCCGGCGCCCGCTTCGACGATCGGGTGACGAACGATCCCGCCAAGTTCGCGCCGGACGCCAAGGTGGTGCATGTGGATATCGACCCCGCCACGATCTCCAAGATCGTCAACGCAGACATCCCGATCGTCGGCCCCTCGGGCCAGGTGCTCGGCGAGATCGGGCGCTTGGTCGATGCCGCCCTCGACAACGACCCGGACTGCGTGGACCGCGAGGCCATCGCCGCCTGGCGAGCGCGCATCGACGCTTGGCGCGAAGCGCACGGCCTGGACCACGATCAGCGCCATCGCTCCGGCGCGGACGGCGCGCTGCTGCCGCAGCATGTCGTGCAGGCGGTCTACAGGGCGACCGGGGGCGACGCCTTCGTTACCAGCGATGTCGGCCAGCACCAGATGTTCGCCGCGCAGTACTACCAGTTCAACGCGCCGCGCCGCTGGATCAACAGCGGCGGGCTCGGCACGATGGGCTTCGGGCTGCCAGCGGCCATGGGCGTGCAGTTCGCCCATCCCGGCAAGACCGTGGTCTGCATCACCGGCGAGGGCAGCTTCATGATGAACATGCAGGAGCTCTCCACCTGCATGCAATACGCCCTGCCCATCAAGATCGTCAATCTGAACAACCAGGCGCTCGGCATGGTGAAGCAGTGGCAGGACATGCAGTACGGCGGCCGCCACTCGCACAGCACCTACCGCGACGCGCTGCCGGACTTCAAGGCGCTCACGGAGTCCTTCGGCCACGTCGCCTACCGGGTGGACGACCTAGCGGAACTCGAAGCGGTGGTGGCGGATGCGTTCGGCACCAAGCACAAGGACGATCTGGTGTTCATCGACGCCCACATCGACCCGGACGAGCACGTCTACCCGATGGCCATCAAGGGCGGTTCGATGGCGGACATGGTGCTCGAACGCGCCCCCGGCCGCGACGATCTGCGGGAGGACGTGTGAACACCCGTCGGCTGCTCGCCATCCTGATGGAGAACGAGGCCGGGGCGCTGTCCCGCGTCATGGGCCTCTTCGCGCAGCGCAACTACAACATCGAGACGCTCACCGTGGCGCCCACCGAAGACAAGACGCTGTCCCGCGTAACGCTCTCCACGTTCGGCGATGCAGGCCGCATCGAACAGATCACCAAGCATCTGAACCGGCTGATCGAAGTCGTGAAAGTGGTGGACCTGACGGAGGGCGACCACATCGAGCGCGAGCTGATGATGGTGAAGGTGCGCGCCGTCGACACAGAGCGAGCCGAGATCAAGCGCACCTGCGACATCTTCCGCGGCCAGATCATCGACGTCACCAGTACCGCCTACACCGCTCAGCTCACCGGGCCTTCCGAGAAGCTCGATGCCTTTCTGCGCGCGCTCGGCGACGCGACGATTCTGGAGGTCGTCCGCTCCGGCGTGTCGGGCTTGGGGCGCGGCGACAAGATTCTCAGTCTGTAGCGAGGAACGAACATGCAGGTCTACTACGACAAGGATGCGGACCTTTCCATCATCCAGAAGATGCAGGTGGTGGTGGTGGGCTACGGCTCCCAGGGCCACGCGCACGCCAACAACCTGCGCGACTCCGGCGTCGCCGACATCAAGGTGGGCCTGCGGCCGGGCTCCGGCTCGTGGACGAAGGCGGAGAACGCCGGCTTCGACGTGGCGGCGGTGGACGAAGCTGTGCAGGGCGCGGACCTCGTCATGCTGCTGACGCCGGACGAGCATCAGGCGCGCATCTACGCCGAGCAGATCGAGCCGAACCTCAAGGAAGGCGCCGCCATCGCCTTCGCGCACGGCTTCAACATCCACTTCCAGCTCATCGAGCCGCGCGAGGACGTGGACATCATCATGATCGCGCCGAAGGGGCCGGGCCATACCGTGCGCTCCACCTACGTCGAGGGCGGCGGCGTGCCGTCGCTGATCGCCATCGGCCGCGACGCCAGCGGCCAGGCCAAGAACATCGCCCTCTCCTACGCCTGCGCCAACGGCGCGGGGCGGGCCGGGATCATCGAGACCTCGTTCCGGGAAGAGACGGAAACGGACCTCTTCGGCGAGCAGACCGTGCTCTGCGGCGGCGCCGCGGCGCTGGTCACGGCCGGCTTCGAGACGCTAGTGGAAGCCGGCTACGCCCCGGAGATGGCCTATTTCGAGTGCCTGCACGAGCTCAAGCTGATCGTCGATTTCTTCTACGAAGGCGGCATCAGCAACATGTGGTACACGGTGTCCAATACCGCCGAATACGGTGGCCTGACGCGCGGTTCGCGCATCGTCACGGATGAAACGAAGGCGGAAATGAAGCGCATCCTAGCGGAGATCCAATCCGGGCGCTTCGCCCGCGAGTTCGTCACCGAGAACCAGGCCGGCGCGCCGAGCATCAAGGCCATGCGCCGCATGAGCAGCGGCCATCAGATCGAGGAAGTGGGCGCGAAGCTGCGCGCCATGATGCCGTGGATCGAAGAGAACAAGCTGGTGGACAAGTCGAAGAACTGAGGCCACCAAAAGAGGCTAGACGGAGGAACACGAATGTCCAAGCTCACCGAAGACCCGCGCATCGATCCCCGCATCAAGGCCGTGTTCGGGGCCGGCCCGGAAATGGGCAATCCCGGCGACGCGGAGAGCCGCGAACAGCTCTTGGCGGAAGCGAACTCCGAGCAGGCCAAGGCCCAAGCGCAGGGCACGGAAGCCTTCCTCGCGCTCTGCGACACGGAGGAGATCGCCCCGTCGACGGGACTTCTGACGAAGACGCTCACCTTCGAGTCCGCGCCCGACGCCAACACCGTGAAGGTGCAGTTCATCCGCGCCGAGGGCGACGAAACCCAGCCGTGCGTCTACTACATCCACGGCGGCGGGATGCAGTCCATGTCCTGCTTCTTCGGCAACTACCGGGCATGGGGACGCATCATCGCCGCGCAAGGCGTCGCCGTCGCCATGGTGGACTTCCGCAATGCGCTCACCCCCTCTTCGGCCCCGGAAGTGGCGCCGTTCCCGGCGGGGCTGAACGACTGCGTCTCGGGCCTCAAGTGGCTATCCGCAAACGCGGAGTCGCTCGGCATCGACGCCAGCCGCATCATCGTCGCCGGCGAAAGCGGCGGCGGCAATCTGACCCTCGCCACCGGCCTCAAGCTGCTGCGCGACGGCGACATCGGCCTGATCCACGGCCTCTACGCGCTGTGCCCCTACATCGCCGGCCACTGGCCGCTGCCGGAGAACCCGTCCTCCACCGAGAACAACGGCATCCTCCTGGACCTGCACAACAACCGCGGCGCGATGGCCTACGGCATCGAAGAACTCGAAGCCGGCAACCCCCTCGCCTGGCCCGGCTTCGCCACGGAGGACGACGTGCGCGGCCTGCCGCCGGTGATGGTCAGCGTCAACGAATGCGACCCGCTGCGCGACGAGGGCGTGGGCTTCTACCGCCTGCTGCTCCGCGCCGGCGTACCGGCGGGCTGCCGACAAGTGATGGGCACGATCCACGGCACGGAGATCTTCCCCGTCGCCTGCCCGGAGATCAGCCGCGAAACCGCCCGCAGCATCGCGGACTTCTGCCGCGGGAGCACGCGCCCGGATCAGAACGACTCGCCCGCGTAAGCGGCGTGAAAGGTCGCATCGGGCGGTGGTGGTTCCAAACCGCGCCGCCGCCGACGGACATTGCGGGCGTCGCTCTGCTCTTGCTGGCCAGCGCAGCAGCGGCGTACCACCACGGCTTGAGCTGAACGTAGATGATCGCGGTGAACCCGTGGTGGACTCTCGCCGCCACCACGGCCCACGACTTCATGTACGGCCTGTTCCTGTTCACGTCGGGAACTTGGTTGTTGGGCCGTCGCCAATGGTTCATCGCTGCGGTCTGCTTCGCTTGTGCCGCAAGCGCACGCCTGCAGTTCGCACCGCTGGCGATGGCCGCGTTCATCTTCTGGCTGGTGGCTGCCTCCGACCCCGTACAGCGGCGGGACCTGACCGTGGCCAGCCTCATGTTCGTGTTCGTGGCCGGTCTTCTCCACATGCCGGTGTTCATCGCCCATCACCTCTCGTTCGGCTTTCTGGCTACGCCGGTCTCGGCGTGTTGGTGGCGGGACGTGGAGCAACGGGAACGCTGTCAGGCGTACTACTTCGAGCGGTTCCTGCTAGGGGAGCCGACAGAGCTTTGGCGGAACCGGGATAGACACCAGCCAACTCGCGGTGATCCCCGCACTGCCGTAGGCCCGCCGTGATCACAGCCGGACACTCGAACGCCACTCCCCAGACAGTGATGAGGAAGGCGACATGCTGGGTCCCAAGCGGTCGCCTCGTCACAGCTCAAGCTGCGACGGGTCATGAATGACCTCGACAAGTGTGTGGGCTCGGCGATGGCGAAGCGACATGCGGCGCAGCTTCATGACCGCCGCGACGTCCTTCGGCTTGCAGGCGCGCCGGCGGACGCGATGCGGGCGGGTGGACTTCGGCGCAAGTGCGCGGTTCCACGGATACATCGTGCGGCGGCTGATGCCGACCTGGGCCAGCGCCTCGGCCTCCTCGCAGTCGGCGGCGCGCAGGCGGTCGAAGCGCTCCAGCGTCCGGTACCGCTCGGCGGTCGACGGCGGCACGTTCTCGTCGACCGCGATGCTGTGGTACGGTCGCACGCGCATGGATCCGATGTTCATGGTTCGGGCCTCCTTTCAGTGGGTTCGCGTTCACCGGAGGCTACCCGATCCGGCGTCGGGGGGCGGGCTTCCCGCCTTCCGGTGCCGCTCGGCCAGTATGGCCGGTCGGTGCCAAATGTGTCTGAACCGGAACAGGTCAGGATCGCGTGGGGTGGCCGCGTTGACCGATGGTTTGTGCGCGGCGGACACACAGGTGGCGCTAGAATCCGTGGCGAAGCCCGCAAGCGGGTGCGCCCCGAGTGGCCGAGCCGATGAACGCAGCAAGCCGGACAATCCAAGCCGTGGACCTTTTCTGCGGCATCGGCGGCCTGACGCACGGGCTCCGACTCGCCGGCATCGACGTCAGGGCCGGGTTCGACAACGACGCCGCTTGCCGGTACGCGTTCGAGGCGAACAACGGCGACGCCGAGTTCGTCTGCAAGGACATTCGCAACGTGGCCTTCGAGGACCTTTCCGAGTACTTCGGAGCAGGTGCCGCCACGGCTCTGGTCGGCTGCGCCCCCTGCCAGCCGTTCTCCGCGCACAACCGACGCCGGCCGCAGGCCGATGACGACTGTTCGCTGGTGGACGAGTTCGCCCGGCTGGTGAAGGAGGGCACCCCGGACTTCGTGTCGATCGCGACGGAAGTGGATGTGGATCTCGACCCGGAGGCGATGACCATCACCGTTCGGGACAACGGCATCGGCATGGACCTTGACCGACATCAACGAGAAGTTCCTCTATGTCGGCTACCGCAAGCGAGATGGCCAACCGTCCGTCACTGCGCGCGGGCGCAAGCCGATGGGCGAAAGGTCTTCCAATACGCTGAGGACTACGCCTCCCGATGCCCCAATCTGGATCGCGACACCGGCAACGGCCATTCGATGCAATACGACCGTCCGCATCGATTCAAAGAGAACGGCAACGCAGACCCGCAAGGCTGCCACTCCGTCAGCGGCTGGATCGCCATAGCCCACCGATCCAACGACCTGGACCGCGACGGCGGCGGCGACAACCTGAACAAGATCGCCGTGGTCGTGCGCGGCAAGGTTGCTCAAGAGGACATTCTGCAGGAGTTCCGGCTCGGCGGGATGATCACGAAGTTCATGTTCGGCGAGATCGCCGAGGATTTCCTCGACCAAGATGATAAGGACGACATCGCCACGTCGAGCAGACAGAGCATCGCCGTCGACGATCCCCGCTTCCAAGCCTTGAAGGCCTTTCTGGACACCGAGTTGCGCCACATCTGGACGGAGACGAACAAGGACAAAAGGGGGCTGCAGAATGCTCTGGCTGGCAACGCGCCGCTGAAGGAGTGGTACGACGAGCTGCCCGCAGAGCTCAAGCTTGGAGTTCCTGGCGGAACTCGATGCCATCGAGGCCGCGAACTACCGCGAGATCGTCAATGAGCGGCTCAAGGTCATCCGCAAGCTCAGCGAGAAGGTCGCCGCAGACGTGAAGGAGCGCGTGCTTCAGGAGTACATCTTCGACCATCTGTGGCTACTTGATCCGGCTTGGGAACGGGCCACCGAGTACGCCAGCATGGAAAAACGCATACAAGCCGCCCTGAAGGATGTCCGCGGCGGGCGTGTGCAGTACCGCACCGACATCCGGTACCGCCGGGTCGCGGCGGGCCATGTGATCGTAGAACTGAAGCGCGGTTCGCGGCGGCTTGCCAAGACGGAAATCGAGGAGCAGCTACGCCGGTACATGCGCGCCGCCCGCGACGAGGTGGCCAAGGACCCCAAACAGGCGGCACTGCCGACCGACGGCGTGTGCCTGGTCGGCCGTCTGCCGCGGGATTGGGACGATCCCGAGACGCGCCGACTGGACGAGGAGTCCTTACGGCCGCACCGGATTCGCGTGATGACCTACGACGAGCTGATCAACAACGCCGAGTCCGCCTACGCCAAGTTCCTCGCGGCCACCGGCGCCACGGAGAAGCTCAGTGTGCTGATCGACCGCATCCGGCGCTACGACCCGGCATGATGAGCCTGCGCGTTCGCGAGGGCATTGCTGGGCCGCAACGTCGAGCGTTCTTGGCGTACCATGGTCCGTGAAATGACCAGCGCCGCCGCCTTCAAGGTCGTTGCCGACTACCGGCCTGCCGGGGATCAGCCCACGGCCATTGCCGAGCTGGTGGACGGCATAGACAACGGCCTCGCGCACCAGACGCTGCTCGGCGTCACCGGCTCCGGCAAGACCTTCGCCATCGCCAACGTCATCGAGCGGATGCAGCGGCCGACCCTGGTGCTGGCGCCGAACAAGACCCTCGCCGCTCAGCTCTACGGCGAGTTCCGCGAGTTCTTCCCGCGCAATGCCGTGGAGTACTTCGTCTCCTACTACGACTACTACCAGCCCGAGGCCTACGTGCCCGCCTCGGACACCTACATCGAGAAGGACGCCTCGGTGAACGCGCACATCGAGCAGATGCGCCTGTCCGCCACCAAGGCGCTGTTGGAGCGGCGCGATACCGTCATCGTCGCGTCCGTGTCCGCCATCTACGGCCTGGGCGATCCGCAGTCCTACCTGCGCATGGTGCTGCATCTGGACCGCGGCGACCGGGTGGACCAGCGCTACATCCTCACCCGCTTGGCGGAGCTGCAGTACACGCGCAACGATATGGCCTTCCAGCGCGGCACCTACCGGGTGCGCGGCGATGTGATCGACATCTTCCCCGCCGAGTCCGAAAAGGAAGCCGTGCGCGTCGAGCTGTTCGACGACGAGATCGAGAACATCGGAACCTTCGATCCGCTCACCGGCGAGGTGATCGCCCGGCTGCCGCGCTACACGGTGTTCCCGAAGACCCACTACGTGACGCCCCGGGAGCGCATCCTCGCGGTGCTGGACGATATTCGCGACGAACTCGCCGACCGGCTCAAGACGCTGAAGGAAGCCAACAAGCTGGTCGAAGCACAGCGGCTCGAACAGCGCACGCGCTTCGATCTGGAGATGATCAAGGAACTCGGCTACTGCAGCGGCATCGAGAACTATTCCCGCTACCTGTCCGGCCGCGAGCCCGGCCAGCCGCCGCCGACGCTGTTCGACTACCTGCCCAAGGAGGCGCTGCTGGTCGTCGACGAATCCCACGTCACCGTGCCGCAGCTCGGCGCCATGTACAAGGGCGACCGGTCGCGCAAGGAGACGCTGGTCGAGTACGGCTTCCGCCTGCCGTCGGCGCTCGACAACCGGCCGCTGCGGTTCGACGAGTGGGAGCGGCTAGCCCCGCAGATGATCTTCGTCTCCGCCACCCCCGGCGACTACGAAGGGCAGCACAGCGGCAGCGTCGTCGAGCAGGTGGTGCGCCCGACGGGCCTCGTGGACCCGGAGATCGACGTGCGCCCGGCCTCCACCCAAGTGGACGATCTGTTCGAGGAGATCCGCCGCACCGTCGCCGGCGGCGAGCGGGTGCTGGTCACCACCCTCACCAAGCGCATGGCCGAGGACCTCACCGACTATCTGGACGAGCACGGCGTGCGCGTGCGCTACCTGCACTCGGATATCGACACCGTGGAGCGCATGGAGATCGTCCGGGATCTCCGCCTCGGCAAGTTCGACGTGCTGGTGGGCATCAATCTGCTGCGCGAGGGCCTCGACATGCCGGAGGTGTCGCTGGTGGCCATCCTGGATGCCGACAAGGAAGGCTTCCTGCGCGCCGAGCGCTCGCTCATCCAGACCATCGGCCGCGCCGCCCGCAACCTGCACGGGCGGGCCATCATGTACGCCGACGAGATCACCGGCTCCATGCAGCGGGCTATCGACGAGACCAACCGCCGCCGCGACAAGCAGCTCGCGTTCAACGCGCAGCACGGCATCGTGCCGCGCTCGGTCACCAAGGCGGTGGCCGACGTGATGGAAGGCGCCCGCACCGCGCCGGGGGCGCCCAAGTCGCGTGGCAAGCGCGACCGCAACGGCGCCCGCCAGGCGGTGCCCCGCGAGGTGGAGGGCGATCCCAAGGCGCTCGGCAAGCTCATCGAGGAACTCGAGAAGAAGATGTTCGAGCACGCCAAGAACCTGGAATTCGAGAATGCTGCCCAGGTGCGCGACGAGATCCACGATCTGCGCGCGACGTATCTGGTGAACTGACGGAGGCTCAATAGATGCAAGTCCGCCCCCTGCCCAATGGCTTCGTCGCCGAGATCGAAGATGTCGACATCGGCGCCGTCGGCGACGCCGACTTCACCGCCATCAAGGCCGCGTGGCTGCGCCATCCCATCCTGCGCATTCGCGACCAGCAGCTCGGCGACGATGCGCTGAAGGACTTCAGCCGCCGCTTCGGCCCGCTGGAATACGCGCCGATGGGCCGCATCAGCGCCGAGGAACTGGCCCGGCATCCGAACCCCTACGTCGCCACCATCTCCAATATCGTCGAGAACGGCAAGCCGATCGGCGGTCTCGGCAACGCCGAAGCGGCCTGGCATACGGACATGTCCTACATCGACAAGCCGCCGACCGCGAGCCTGCTCTACGCCGTGGAAACCCCCGCCGAGGGCGGCGACACCCACTTCTGCAACATGATCGCGGCGTTCGACGCCTTGCCGCCGGAACTCGCCGAACGCGCCCGCGGCGCCACCCTGAAGCACGATGCGGCCCACGACAGCGTCGGCCGCCTGCGGCGCGGCCACAGCCACGCCGCCAGCCCGCTCGAAGCGCCCGGCGCGGTACATCGGATGGTGCGCAGGCACCCGGACAACGGCACCGAAGCGCTGTTCCTCGGCCGCCGCCAGGACGCCTACGTGGTCGGCCTGCCGCTGGCCGAGAGCGAAGCGCTGCTCGACGATGTCTGGAGCTACGTCGCCGCGCCCGAAGCCGTATGGACGCAGCAGTGGCAACCCGGGGATCTGGTCATCTGGGACAATCGCAGCGTCATGCACCGCCGCGCCGCCTTCGACTCGGCAAGCCGGCGCCTCATGCGCCGGACGCAGGTGCGCGCCGCGGCCTGAATCGCGGGTGCGTTCGCGCCTCGGCGCAGGTATAGTGCGCGGCACCTAGGCGCGTAGCTCAGTTGGTTAGAGCATCACCTTGACATGGTGGGGGTCGTTGGTTCGAATCCAATCGCGCCTACCAACCACCTGTGATGCGGCAGCACCGGCGGCGCCACTGCTCTTCCAAGCGATCCCGGTTTGCTTATTGGATGCCGAGCGGTCGGGTGCGCTGACGCCGCCGGTCGCTCCGCAACGGCCCCTCGATCCCAAGTCAGCCGCGTGCAGTGCGCGTCGCAGGAGCGCCGCTGTGCGGCGTCGCTAGCGGTGGCTGGCGCTCACCGGCTGAGCACCACGCCCACGCGATTCGTCGCATCCTCATCCGTCGCCGGGAAGCGGATGAGAATGTCGTCCCTGCCGTCGCCGTTCAGGTCTGCAACGTCGACGCCGCCCGCCTGCGTCGTGTCGGGGAAGTCCACGGCGATGATGCTCGGCTCCTCGGCGAAGAGATCGGCGTCGCCGGTGCCTGGATAGACCTCGATGCGACGGCCGTCGGCTGGCACCAGCAGATCCGCGAAGCCGTCACCCGTTACGTCGCCGGTGGTCATCCAGCGGGCGGAGAGCACGCTGCCCGTGCGCAGGCTGAAGCTCACCTTGATGGTCTTGGTCACGTTGGGTTCGGTCGGGTAGGCGTTGCCCTGCATGACGTAGAAGTCCACGTCGAAGCGCACGGAACCCGTCAGAAGGGCCGCGATGATCTTGCCGATGCCGATGTCGAAGGTGGCCATGCCGAGGTCCTTGCGGCCGTCGTTGTCGTAGTCGGCGTGTTCGAAGGGGCCTTGGATGCCATCGGACTCGATCGTCGTGTCCGGCGCTCTCGCGAATGCGGTGCCGCCGTCCACGCGCTTGCCGAAGTAGAAGTCGTAGCGCGTCGAGTGGTCGAGCAGGCCGTCGATCATGAGGGTATTGGTCACCAGGTCGCCGATGCCGTCGCCGTTGTAGTCGTCCACGGCGTAGAGCATCACGCGGTCCTTGTTCGCATCCCTGTTTCCGCCGATGCCGAAGGAGACCGCGAAGTCGTCGGAACCGAACTCGACGGGCAATTCGACGAACAGCGGCTCGGTGTCGAAGCCGTCATCGCCTGCCCGGTAGACGACGAATCTTTCGTCCTCCCAGAACGCGAGATCCGTGTGCCCGTCGCCGTCGTAGTCCAGCGGATACACGGCGCGCGGGCGGTAGGTGGCGGAGCGCAAGCCGGCGATAGCGGTCGGTTCGGCGCGCAGCTTGGCGGGGCCAACCCACGCGGCGTCGGGGGTTGCGCCCTGCAGCCAGACCCAATAGCCGTCGAAATCCGGCAGCAGAATATCGTCGCGCTCGTCGCCATTCACATCCCGCGCGATCTCGACGTGCGGCACATCGAGCGGCGGCACGTTGTAGATCGACGGCGCGGACAGCAGCGGTTCGAGAATCCAGCCGTCGGCGTTCAGCCACTGCACATGGTCGCGGCGGAACACCAGCAGGCGGTCCGTTTCCGTGCCGTGGAGCATGTCGACGAAGATCACGTCGTCTCCGAGCGCCGCGCTCTGGATGGTGCGCCAGGCACCGCCTTGGAAGCGGTAGACCGCCATGCGCCGCTCGCTCCCTTCGGCGTCGCTGTCCTGGAAGACGACGAGCTCGTCCGTCGCGTCGCCGGTCAGGTTGCCGTGCAGCAGCGCCCCGTCCGCGTCTCCCGTGTCGATCAGGTAGTGGTCGTAAGGCGCGGCGAGTTGGGCGGCGAGCGAGGGGAAAGCAAAGCAGACGGCGGTCGCCGCGGCGGCGCGAAGCGGTTGCATCGGATTCCTATCGGGAGGAGCGGGCCGTTAGACCGGCACCGCCCGCTCTAGTTCGGCAGGGCATATGACGGTTCTCGCAGCCGCTAGAGCTGCGGGCCCGGTGGGGAAGTACCTGGGTCCGCTTACTCCAGCGCCTGGTAGATCAGCGCCCGAACCTTGTCGAAGTCGTCGAGGCCTGTCGCGGGGATGGTCTGCGTCATGTACACCACGGTCAGCGCTTCCGCCGGGTCGACCCAGTAGCTGGTGTGGTACGCGCCGCCCCACCAGAACTCGCCGGCGGAGCCGAGCTGGCCGTTGCCGGCCGCGCTGAGACGAATGCCGAATCCCAAGCCGAAGCCGAAGCCGGGGATGCTCGCCGGCATCGTGGCGACGTGGTCGGCGGTCATGGACTCGACGGATTTGCGGCCGAGGATCGAGTCGGCCCTGCGGACGGCTTCCAGGAAGCGCGTGTAGTCGGCGGTGGTCGAGAGCAGTCCGGCGCCGCCGGAGAAGCTCTTTCGCGGGCCTTCCACGAAGTGGCCTTGGCCGTGGAACGGATTGTCCGGGCCGCTCCGCACGAGCTTGCCGTCCACCAGCGAGTAGACGGCGGCGAGGCGCTCCGCCTGCTCCGGCGGCAGGTAGAAGGACGTGTCCACCATGCCGAGCGGCTCGAACATCTCGCTCGCGAGGAACTCGTCCAGAGGCCGGCCGCTCGCCACCTCCACCAATGCGCCGAGGATGTCCGTGTTGTAGCCGTAGACGAAGCTCGCGCCCGGCTGGGCATCCATGGGCAGGGCGGCGATGCGTCGTGCCGTTTCGCGTATCGGCTCGTCGCGATGGCCGAAGTACCAGTGCTGGATGCCGGCGGCCTGCCACTCCTCCGCGGCCGGACCGTTACCGTAGCCGATGCCGGCCGTATGCGTCAGCAGGTCGCGGATGGTGATCGGGCGCGCCGCGTCCACCACTTCGTAGCCGCCGTCTTCGATCGGCACCGCCACCCGGGTCGCTGCGTATTCCGGCAGAAAGTCGCCGACCGGCTGCGTGACGATCAAAGCGCCGCGCTCCTGAAGCATCATCACCGCGGCGCTGACCACGGCCTTGGACATCGATGCGATGCGGAAGATGGTGTCCGGCTGCATCGGCGCCTCGGCCTCGCGGTCGCGGAAGCCGACGGCGCGTTGGTAGGCCGTGCCGCCATCGTGGGTCACTTGCAGCACCGCGCCAGCGAACCTGCCCTCTTCGGCATAGGCGTCCAAGAAGCGGTCGAGGCGGTCGAGGCGTTCGCTGTCGAAGCCGGCGAGGGCCGGCAAGGCCAGCGTGATGGCCGCAACGATGGCGGCACCTGCGCAGGCAAAGCGGATGCGCATGTCGATCTCCTTGTTCAACGACAGGCGGGCCGTTGTTAGCCGTCGGTCGCCAGGTTTGCAACTCGTTCCATCTTCTCCGCGAGGCGGTTCAGCGCCGCGGCCACGGCGGCGACGCCCGGCGCCACCTCCTCGTAGCGACGCTGTTCGATGGCCTCGCGAATCCACGGCAGCGTCTTGGCGCCGTAGCCGGTATAGGCGCCGGGCGCGTAAAGCTGATGCCGGAACCACGGGCGGCCCGGCAGTCCCTGCTCGTGGATGAAGGCCCGCTCGCCGGTGTAGAGCAGTTCGTTCACCTCGGCGAGCACGGCTTGGTCCATCGTCGGCGAGGGAGCCTTGCCTTCAAGAGCGGCGTCGAGGCGGGCGAGCGCATTGCGGATCGGCGCGAAGTTGAAGTGCGGCACGGCCTCGCGCAGCGGCGGCGGCTGCAGGGCCTTGGCGGGATCGAGCGCCGCGGCGAACTCGCCGCTGCGCACCAGGCCATTTACCCGCGCCGTCTCCTTGCGCTGGCTGGCGGCCAGTTCTTCGATCTCGGTCGCGTAGCGGCGGACGGTGTCCACCAGGTCCCGGAAGTCGAACGGCAGCAGGGGCGCATTGGCCATGCGCAGCGTCGCGCGGCCATTCATCTGGGCGAGCACGACGCCGTAGACGTGGCCTGGGTCCCCGAAGCGTTCGTAGTGCTCGATCGTGTCGTAGCGCGTGTGGTAGGTGCCGGCGCTGGATTCGCCGCTCATGGCGACGTTCGCCACCGAGATGCCGATGTGCTGCAGGAATGCCGAGTAGTCCGAGCCGGACCCCAGAGCGCCGATGCTCAGGCCGCGTTCCGCCAGGGCCCGTCGCGCCCCGGCGTCGCCCGTGGCCCGGATGCGGGCGCGGTTGCGCTCGGCCAAGGTAAGGCCCGTTTGCGGGTCGGTGACGTCGCGCAAGACCTCGCCCCAGAACCTCGTCAGCGCATGGCTGCCGCCGACGCGCGCGAAGCCGCGGCCATTGGCGTCCGTGTTGTTGTAGAGGACTGCTTTCCGGGACAGTTCCTCGCGGTGCTCTTCCACCCACTCCGTGGAACCCATGAGGCCCACCTCTTCCGCGCCCCAGGCGGCGAAGACAACGGTTCGCGCCGGCGGTTCCGGCAGCCGCGCGATCGCCTTGGCTTCGGCGAGCAGGGCGACGAGGCCGGAGATGGGATCTCGGGCGCCGTGGTTCCACGCGTCGTGGTGATTGCCGCGCAGCACCCACTGATCGGGCCAGACGGCGCCCTCCATCCGAGCGATGACGTTACTTGCGGTGGCGGTGCGCCAGTCGAACTCGACGGCGAGACGTACGTTCGCAGGTCCCGGGCCCATGCGATAGGTGATGGGCAGCGCGCCGCGCCAATCTTCGGGCGCCACCGGGCCTTCCAGCGCGTCGAGCAGGGGCTGCGCGTCCGCATGGCCGATCGGCAGCGTCGGGATCTTCGCCATCGCCGGCGCTTCGTCGCGGGCCAGTCGGTGCGTGCTGGCCGTGGCGGCCCAGCCCGGCGTCAACAGGTCCCCGGCGTGCAGCGGCAGGTCCATGATCGAGCCGCGCTGCACGCCGCGGCCGCTCTTGAACGGGCCGTCGGGATACGTCTCGCCGCGGTAGTAGCCGTCGTCGGCAGGATCCGAATAGATGATGCAGCCGATGGCGCCGTGCTCGGCGGCGAGCTTCGGTTTCACGCCGCGGAAGACCTTGCCGTAGCGCACGATGACGATCTTGCCGGCAGGGTCGATGCCGTGGCGGCGCAGCGTCTCGAAGTCCTCCAGCGTGCCGTAGTTGGCGTAGACGAGTTCGCCGCTGACATCGCCGTCCGGCGAAAAGGCGTTGTAGGGCGGCAGGATGCCCGGCGCCGCGCTGCTCTCGTCGCCGGGCGCGGGCGGCTCGTCGAGGGAGGCGGCGTACTCGAACGGCTCGGTCATCGTCAGCGAGCGCATCGTCGGCACCGGCTGCAGCACCTCGTAGCTCGGGACCTCGGTCTCGTAGCCCCACTCGTCGAACAGTCGCCGCAGCGTCTGCACATTGCGTTCGTCGTGTTCGGATCCCAGGTGATGCGGCTGCGCGGCGAGTTCCCGCATCCACCGTTCGAGATCCTCGGCGCTCAGGTGGCTGTCGTAGGCGGCCTCGAGTTGGTGTTGCCGCGCCGCCCCGTCCGAGGCGAAGCCGAACAGGGCAGCGGAGTTCTCCGCCGTTTGGGCAAGCGCACCGTGTGCGCAGACCGCGACGCAGAACGCGGCGATGATCGAGGCGATTCGCTTGGTTGCGTTGGGCATGGTGGATGGCCGAGAGGGGGCGACCGCGATTCTAAGCCGATCCAAGGCAGCTTTCGCGGGCTTAGAACCCCGTGTTCGCGGCGGCGGTTGACAAGCCGGGAATCCGGTGTTGACTATGCGCCCGCGTGAGCCAAGGCCCTGCCGGGTAGGTCCTCCATCCCCGTTGTGCCGACGCTTGCCGCCGGCAATGCCATCTTGAAGGAGACCCATGCCCCGTTCGCTGGTCATCGTCGAGTCGGCCACCAAGGCGCCGACCATCAATCGCTATCTCGGCCGCGACTACGTCGTGAAGTCGAGCGCGGGGCACGTGCGCGACCTGCCCGTCGGCGGGCGCGCCGCGGACCCGAAGCAGCGCGTCAAGGAAGCCGCCAAGACGCGCAAGCTCACGCCGGAGAAGAGGAAGGCGTATCGCGAGAAGCGGGCGCGGGCGCAGCTCGTGCAGCGCATGGGCGTGGACCCGGACCACGGCTGGAAGGCTTCCTACGAGGTCATCCCGGGCAAGGAGAAGGTGGTCAGGGACCTCAAGACCCTGGCCGACCGGGCGGATCAGATCTATCTGGCGACGGACCTCGATCGCGAAGGCGAGGCCATCGCCTGGCATCTGATGGAAGTGCTCGGCGGGCCGCCGGAGCGCTATCACCGGGTGGTGTTCAACGAGATCACGCAGCGGGCGGTGGCGGCGGCGTTCGCCAATCCCGGTCGCGTCGACGAGAACCGCGTCAACGCCCAGCAGGCGCGCCGGTTCCTGGATCGCGTGGTGGGCTTCGAGGTCTCGCCGCTGTTGTGGGCCAAGGTGGCGCGCGGCCTTTCGGCCGGGCGCGTGCAGTCGGTGGCGGTGCGCCTGGTGGTGGAGCGCGAGCGCGAGATCCGCGCCTTCACGCCGGAGGAGTACTGGGAAGCGTTCGCGGACCTGCTCCGCGATGTCGGCGGCGAGCCGACGCGCTTCCAAGTGGTGAAGGAGGGCGGCGAGAACTTCCGTCCGGGCAACGGCGAAGCCGCCGAGACTGCGGTAGCGCGGCTGCGCGAGCAGCGCTTCAGCGTCGCCAACGTCGAAGAGCGCAAGACGTCCACCGGGCCGAGCGCGCCGTACATCACCTCCACGCTGCAGCAAGCCGCATCCACCCGGCTCGGCTTCAGCGTCCGCAAGACGATGACCGTGGCGCAGCGCCTGTACGAGGCGGGCCACATCACCTACATGCGCACGGACTCCACGGCCATTGCCGCAGAGGCGCTGACTGCCGTGCGCCGGCACATCGCGTCCGAGTACGGCGAGCGCTACCTGCCGAAGTCGGCGAACGCCTATGCCAGCAAGGCGTCCGCCCAGGAGGCGCATGAGGCGATCCGACCGACGGACTTGAGCTCGCTCGGCAGCATGCGCGGCGTCGATGCCGACGGGCGCCGCCTCTACGACCTGATCTGGCGCCAGTTCGTCGCTTCGCAGATGACGCGGGCGCAGTACCTTTCCACCACCGTCAGCGTCGAGGCAGGGCCGTTCGAGCTGCGCGTGCGCGGCCGCGTCGTGCAATTCGACGGCTATACGCGGGTGCAGCCGCCGCAAAGCCGCGGCGACGACGACACGCCCCTGCCGCGGTTCGCCCTCGGCGAGGCCCTCGCGCTCAAGGATGTACAGGCGGTGCAGCACTTCACCCGCCCGCCGCCGCGCTACAGCGAGGCGAGCCTGGTGCGGGAACTGGAGAAGCGCGGCATCGGCCGGCCGTCCACCTACGTGCCCATCGTGTCCACCATCCAGGAGCGCGGCTACGTCACCCTGCAGAACCGCCGCTTCCATGCCGAGCGCGTCGGCGAGCTGGTGACGGATCGGCTGGTCGAGAGCTTCCCGGACCTGCTCGACTACTCGTTCACCGCCGACATGGAAGGCGACCTCGACGAAGTGGCTGCCGGCGATCGGGCCTGGCAGGGGCTGCTGGACGAGTTCTACGAGGATTTCTCCGGCAAGCTCTCCGCCGCCAAGCTCGCGGACGGGATGCGCGCCAATGCGCCCACCGGCACGGACATCGCCTGCGCCCGCTGCGGCCGGCCGATGCAGATCCGCACGGCGTCCAGCGGCGTCTTCCTCGGCTGCTCCGGCTACGCGCTGCCGCCCAAGGAGCGCTGCTCGAACACCCTCAACCTGATTCCCGGCGACGAGGCCGTGGACATCGACAAGGACGAGGAGGGCGAATCGAAGCTGCTGCGCGCCAAGCGCAAATGCCCGAAGTGCGCGACGCCCATGGACAGCTGGCTCATCGACGAGCGCCGCAAGCTGCACATCTGCGGCAACAACCCGGACTGCGACGGCTTCGAGGTGGAAGTCGGCGAGTACCGCATCAAGGGCTACGAAGGCCCGGTGCTCGAATGCGACAAGTGCGGATCCGAGATGCAGCTTCGCACCGGCCGCTTCGGCAAGTTCTTCGGCTGCACCAACGAGACCTGCAAGAACACGAGGAAGCTCCTGCGCAGCGGCCAGCCGGCGCCGCCCAAGGCGGACCCCGTGCCGATGCCTGAACTCCGCTGCGCCACCGTCGACGACCACTACGTGCTGCGCGACGGCGCCGCGGGCATCTTCTTGGCAGCCAGCCAGTTCCCTAAGCACCGCGAAACCCGCGCTCCCTTGGTCATGGAGCTGAAGGCCCACGGCAACGAACTGGACCCGAAGTTCCGCTACCTGCTCGAGGCCCCCGAAACGGACGGCGACGGCAATCCGGCAGCGGTGCGCTTCGCCCGCAAGACCAAGCAGCAGTACGTCATGTCGGAGAATAACGGCAAGGCGACCGGCTGGGCGGCGTTCTACCAGGACGGCGCGTGGACGGAGCGCAAGCCGGCGCCGAAGAAGGCACCGCCGAAGAAGGCGCCGGCGAAGAACGCCGGGGCGAAGGCCAAAGCGAAGCGGGCGCGCCGTCGTGCCGCCGCGCCGCGGGCGCGCGGATAGCGAGGACTGCTCCATGAACAGCGATGTCATCATCACCTGTGCCGTCACCGGAGCGGGCGACACCGTCGGCAGGCATCCCGACATCCCGGTCACGCCCGAACAGATCGCGGTCTCCGCCATCGATGCCGCGAAGGCCGGGGCGGCGATCGTCCATTGCCATGTGCGCGACCCGGCGACCGGCAGGGGCGCCCGCGACGTGGCGCTGTACCGGGAGGTGGTCGCCCGCATCCGCGAGTCCGATACCGACGTCGTGGTCAACCTGACCGCCGGGATGGGGGGCGACCTCTTCATCGGTCCGGACGAGCGGCCGACCGCATTCGGCAACGAGACGGATCTCGTCGGGGCGCTCGACCGCCTGCCGCACGTGGAGGAACTGCTGCCCGAGATCTGCTCCCTCGACTGCGGCTCGTACAACTTCGGCGAAGGCAGCTTGGTGTACGTGTCCACGCCGGACATGCTGCGCCGCGGCGCCGCTCGCATTCAGGAACTCGGTGTCAAGCCGGAACTGGAGATCTTCGACACCGGCCACCTGAGTTTCACGCTGAAGATGCTCGCGGAGGGGCTGATCGACGATCCTCCGCTGTTTCAGCTCTGCCTCGGGATTCCGTGGGGCGCGCCGGCGGAGGTGGGCGTGGTGAAGTCCTGGGTGGATCTCCTGCCCCCCGGCGCGAACTTCACGGCGTTCGCGATCAGCCGCGACCAGATGCCGTTCGCCGCGCAATCGGTCCTGCTCGGCGGGCATGTGCGCGTCGGTCTTGAGGACAACCTCTACCTGCGGCGGGGCGTCTTCGCGAGCAATGCGCAACTGGTGGAGCAGGCCCGCACCATCGTCGAACTGATGGGCGCCCGCGTCCTGGGTCCGGACGAGGCGCGGACGAAGTTCGGCTTGGCGCGGCGCGGCTGAACCCGCACATGGCGACCGCCGGTCCGTAGCGGGTCAATCCGCTGGTTGCCCTGCCGAGCGATGCAGCCGCGCATCCGCACCCTGGGGGTCATAGGCACCGGCGTCATCGGTGCGGGATGGGCGGCGCGCGGCCTCGCGCATGGACTGGACGTGGTGGCTTGGGACCCGGCGCCGGGCTGGGAAGCGTGCGTGGCGGCGGCCGTCGAGAACGCTTGGCCGGCACTGGCAGAGGTCGGGTTGCACGCCGGGGCGAGTCTCGCCAGGCTGCGATGCGCCGACTCCTTGGACGACGCGTGCCGGTCCGCGGACTTCATCCAGGAAAGCGCCCCGGAGCGCCTTCAGGTCAAGCAGGCGCTCCACGAGCAGATCGATGGCATGGCGCCGATGCACGTCGTCGTCGCCTCGAGCACCTCGGGCCTCTTGCCCACGGACCTGCAGTCGCGCTGCCGGCATCCTGAGCGGCTCGTGGTCGGCCACCCCTTCAACCCCGTCTACCTGCTGCCCCTCGTCGAAGTGCTGGGCGGCGCGCGCACGGCACCGGCGAGCATCGATCGGGCGTTGGCGTTCTACCGCGACGTGGGCATGCATCCGCTGCTGGTGCGGAGCGAGATCGAGGGTTTCCTGTCGGACCGTCTGCAGGAAGCCTTGTGGCGGGAAATCCTGCACCTGGTCAACGATGGCGTGGCGACCACTGGAGAACTCGACGCCGCGATCACCTACGGACCGGGGCTCCGCTGGGCCGTCATGGGCACCTGCCTTTCCTATCACCTGGCGGGGGGCGACGGCGGAATGGAGGCATTCATGAAGCAATTCGGTCCGGCGCTGGAGTGGCCCTGGGCGAGATTCGCCGGACCGAAGCTCACGGACGACCTGATCCGGCGCATGAGCGAGGGTACCCGCCAACAGGCGCAGGGGCGCACAGTCCAGGAACTCGCGCGATTGCGCGACGAGTGCTTGGTCGCCATCATGCAAGCGCTGCGGCGCTTCGAGGTCGGCGCGGGACGCACGCTCGCCGAGCACGAGGCGCGTCGCCGGGAGGCCGCGCAGGGGCAGCCGCGGGGAGCATGACGGTGGATTTCGCCCTAACGTCCGAGCAGCAGATGGTGGTAGACACCGTCCGCGACTTCGTCGAGCGGGAACTCTATCCCCATGAAGCGCAGGTGGAGCGCAGCGGGCGCGTGGCCGCGGACCTTGGCGAAGACATCAAGCGCAAGGTCATGGAACTGGGTTTCTATGCGCCGAACCTGCCTGCCGAAGTCGGCGGCGGCGGGCTCGACCACCTGACTTGCACGCTGCTGGAACGGGAACTCGGTCGCCCATCGATGGCGCTCAGCGTCTTCTGGGGCCGGCCATCGGGCATTCTCATGGCCTGCAACGACGAGCAACGCGAGCGCTATCTGCTGCCGGCGGCGCGCGGCGAGCGTTTCGACGCCTTGGCCATGACGGAGCCTGCCGCCGGCTCCGATATGCGCGGCATGCAGTGTGCGGCGCGACCGGATGGCGGCGACTGGATCCTGACAGGTGGCAAGCACTTCATCTCCCATGCCGACCTCGCCGACTTCGTCATCGTCTTCGCCGCCACGGGGCAGGAGGAGACGGCGCGCGGCCCGAAGCAGCGCATCACCTGCTTTCTAGTGGACCGCGATACGCCCGGATTCGACATCCGCACCGGCTACGAATCGGTTTCGCACCGGGGCTACCACAACTGCATCCTCGCCTTCGACGAGTGCCGGCTGCCTGCGGCGCAGGTGCTCGGCGAGGTGCATCGAGGTTTCGATCTTGCGAACGAGTGGCTCTACGGCACCCGTCTCACGGTCGCCGCAATGTGCGTCGGCCGCGCCCGGCGAGCGTTCGACCTGGCACTCGCCCACGCGGCGGAGCGACAGCAGTTCGGGCAACCGATCGGCCGCTTCCAGGGCGTCTCCTTCAAGCTCGCGGACATGGTCACCGAGATCGATGCCGCCGACTGGCTGACGCTCGCCGCGGCCTGGCGCCTTGATCGAGAACTCGGCGCGGAGCGCGAGATCGCGTCGGCCAAGCTCTACGCGACGGAGATGCTCGCGCGGGTCACCGACGAGGCGGTCCAGGTGTTCGGCGGCATGGGTCTCATGAGCGACCTGCCGCTGGCGCGCTTCTGGCGCGACGCGCGTGTCGAGCGCATTTGGGACGGCACCTCGGAGATCCAAAGGCACATCATCGGGCGCGCGCTGCTGCGCCCTCTCGGCGCTTGAGCATGGCCGACTCGACGCCGCGAGCGCCCGCTGCCGTCCCTCCCGCGCCCGCCGAGAGACCGCTCAGGCGGATGCTCCGTCCCCGCTCCATCGCGATGGTCGGCGGCGATGCTGCCGCCGAGGCGATCAGGCAGTGCGACGGGCTGGGATTCGACGGGGAGGTCTGGCCGGTCCATCCGGTGCGCCGAACCGTCGCCGGCCGGGCTGCGTTCCCGGCCATCGCGGATCTTCCCCGCCCCCCGGATATCGCGTTCGTCGCTGTCAATCGCGTGGCCACCGTCGCGGTGGTGCGGGAACTCGCCGGGGCGGGCGCGGGCGGCGTCGTGTGCTACGCGTCGGGCTTTCGGGAGGCAGACGACGGCGGGGATCTCCAGCAAGCGCTCGTGGATGCGGCGGGCGACATGCCCATGGTCGGACCGAACTGCTATGGATTGCTGAACTACTTGGACGGGATCGCGCTATGGCCGGACCAGCATGGCGGGCGGGCGCTCGACGCATCCGAACGGGGCGTCGCGATCGTCACGCAATCGTCGAACATCGCCATCAGCCTCACGATGCAGCAGCGGTCGCTGCCGCTCGGCTTCATGGTCACGGCCGGCAACCAAGCCCAGCTCGGCGTGTCGGCACTCGCGGCCGCGCTGCTCGAAGACGGGCGCGTGACGGCCCTCGGCCTGCATGTGGAGGCGTTCGATTCCGTGCCGGGTTTCGAAGCCCTCGCGAGCAAGGCGCGCGAACGCGGGGTGCCCGTCGTCTTGCTCAAGGCCGGGCGGTCGGAACGCGGTCGGGCGGCGACGTTGAGCCACACCGCGTCGATCGCAGGGTCCAACGCCGGGGCGCGCGCATTCCTCCGGCGGCTGGGTTTCGCCCAGGTCGAGGGCTTGCCCGAGTTCCTCGACGCCCTGAAGCTGCTGCACGTCCACGGCCCCATCGAAAGCAACCGGGTCGGCGTGCTCTGCTGTTCCGGCGGCGAGGCCGGCATCGTCGCGGACGCGGTCGAGGGGACCGCGCTGGCCTTGCCGGACCTTGGCCCGGATCGCGCCGCCGCCGTTGCCGCCACGGTCCATCCGCTCGTTGCCGTCGCCAACCCGCTCGATTACCACACCTTCAGTTGGGGCGACGAGGCGGCCCTCGCCCGGACGTTCGCGGCCTTCGCTCGGGGGCCGTTCGACATGGTCTGTGTGGTGCTCGACTTCCCGCGTGCGGACCGCTGCCGACCGGAAGACTGGAGGATTACGCAGCGCGCCTTCGGCCGTGCCGTCGACGCCACCGGGACTCGGGGCGCGGTCATCGCTACGCTGCCGGAGAACCTGCCCGAGGAAACCGCAGCCGAACTGATCGAGCGGGGCATCGCGCCCCTGGCGGGTGTGCGCGAAGCGCTCGCCGCCATCGAGTGCGCGGCCTGCGTGGGCGCCGCCTGGCGCGACGCGCAGCCCCGGGCGCTTGTGTCCGGCACGGTCGTGGCGGAGCGCCCGGTAGTGCTCGACGAAGCCGAGGCGAAGGCGCGCCTCGCAGCGGTCGGGGTGCCGGTTCTGGATGGACGGCCGGTCGCTAGCGCCGACGAGGCGGTGGCGGTGGCCGCGCGGCTCGGCGGTCCGGTGGCGCTGAAGGCGCTCGGCTTTGCGCACAAGACGGAGCACGGCGCGGTGGCGCTGGGCGTCAGCGGTGCCTTGGAGGTGCATGGCGCCGCGACGGCCTTGCTTGGCCTGTTCGAGGACTCCGCCGCGCGAGGAGCTGCGGCGAAGCTGCTGGTGGAGCGCTTCGAACCGGATCTGGTTGCAGAGCTGATCGTCGGCCTGCATCGCGACCCGCTGTTCGGGCCGATGCTGACCGTCGGAGCGGGAGGAACACTTGCCGAAATCCTGGCGGACAGCGCGACGCTGCTGCTGCCGGTGACGCGATGCGAGCTGCGCGATGCCTTGGCCGGGCTCCGGTGCGCGCCGATCCTAGGCGGCTATCGCGGGCGTCCACCGGCGGACATCGATGCCGCCCTCGACGCCATCCTCGCCATCGCGCGCTTCGGCGCCGACAACGCCGAGCGGCTCGAAGAGCTCGATGTCAACCCGTTGGGGATCCGGCGGCGCGGTCACGGTGCGGTGGCGCTCGATGCACTGATTCGAATCCGAGAGCGAGCGGGAGCTGACCCGCCTAGGCCCGGCCACACGGCGAGGGCAGTTGCCGAACGAGGAGAGACGAACTGATGGACGACCTGATCGGCACGCGGCGCGAGGGCGGCGTTCTGGAGGTCACCCTGAACCGCCCGAAGGCCAACGCCATCGATCTGGCCACGAGTCGCGCCATGGGCGAGACCTTCAAGGCGTTCCGCGACGACCCCGATGCACGGGTGGCCATCGTCACCGGTGCCGGTGGCCGGTTCTTCAGTGCGGGGTGGGACCTGAAGGCGGCGGCTGCGGGCGACGCGGTGGACGGGGACTACGGAGTTGGAGGTTTCGGGGGCATCCAGGAGTTGCCGGGGCTCAACAAGCCGTTGATCGCAGCCGTCAACGGCATCGCCGTAGGCGGCGGCTTCGAGCTCGCGCTTTCCTGCGACTTGATCTTGGCCGCAACGACGGCGCGGTTCGGGCTCCCCGAGATCAACGCAGGCACCATCGCCGATGCGGCGAGCATCAAGCTGCCCAAGCGCATGCCCTACCACGTCGCCATGGAACTGCTCTTGACCGGCCGGTTCATGGCGGCGGAGGAGGCGCATCGGTGGGGCATCGTCAACGAGGTTCTTTCCCCCGATGCATTGCTCGGCCGCGCGTGGGAACTTGCCCGCTTGCTCGCCAGCGGCCCGCCGCTCGTATTCGCGGCGATCAAGGAAGTGGTGCGGGAAGCCGAAAACCTGCGTGCCCACGATGCGCTCAGCCGCGTGATGAAGCGCCAGTTTCCGACCGTCGATCGGCTCTACGACAGCGAGGACCTCGGCGAAGGCGCTAGGGCGTTTGCCGAGAGGCGGCCGCCATCGTGGAAGGGTCGTTAGCTGGCGCACCGGGCCAGAGCTACATGCTCCGCCGCACCACCCCTACGCTGAGGCCCTCCACCGCGAACTCCTGCTGCGCCAAGTCCACCTCGATGGGATCGTAGTCCGGGTTCTCCGCCTCCAGCAGCAGACGGCGGCGGGACTTGCGGCGCAGGCGCTTCACTGTCACTTCGTCTTCGACGCGGGCGACGATGATGTCGCCGGTGCGGGCGTCCGGCGTCTTGTGGACCGCGAGCAGGTCGCCGTCGAGGATGCCGGCGCCGGTCATGCTGTCGCCGCGTACCCGCAATAGGAAATCCGCCGCGGGCCGGAAGAGCTCCGCTGGCACGTCGCAGATGTCCTCGATGTGCTCCTGCGCGAGTATGGGTGCGCCGGCGGCGACTTGGCCGATCACCGGCAGGCCCTCTTCCTCCGGCGGCAGGCGGATGCCGCGCGAGGTGCCCTTGACCATCTCGATGGCGCCCTTGCGGGCCAGCGCCTTCAGGTGCTCCTCGGCGGCGTTGGGGGATTTGAAGCCGAGCTGCCGGGCGATGTCGGCGCGCGTCGGCGGATAGCCGGTTTCGGCGATGTGGTCCTTGACGAGGTTCAGCACCTCGGTCTGGCGGGCGGTGAGCTTGTTCATGGCTGGGCCTGTGCATCCATCCAAGGTGTTGCGATTATATACAGCATTCGCGGGGCCGTGTCGCGTTTGCTTGGCGGCGGTGGCGCGGGATAATCCGCGGATGGAACTCGGCGCCCTGTTCGACACCGTGATCGACGCGGTGGCGGCCAACATCTGGGGCACGACTGTGTTCGCGGTCGTGCTCGGCACGCTGGTGCTGCGCTACCTCGCCAAGCGCGTCTTCGACCGCCTTGCCAAGCAGCTCGAACGCACCCACAACCTCTACGACGACGCGGTGCTCGATGCGGCGCGCAAGCCCATCGGCTGGGGCATCTGGTCGTTCGGCGTCCTGTTCGCGGCGCAGGTGGCGGGCAGGGACTCCGAGGCGGAGATCTTCCTCTATCTGGACAGCATCCGGGATGTCCTGGCCATCGCGCTGCTCGCTTGGTTCGCCATCCGGCTGATCGGCTTCGTGCAGACCCATGTCATGGACACGGACTATCGCGAGCAGCCGATGGACCAGGCGACGGTGGGCGCCATCGCCAAGCTGCTGCGCGCCTCCGTCCTGATCACCGCCGTGCTGATGGCGCTGCAATCGCTCGGCGTGCCGATCGCCGGCGTGCTGGCGTTCGGCGGCCTTGGCGGCATCGCCGTCGGGTTCGCGGCGCGCGATCTCCTAGCCAACTTCTTCGGTGCTCTTATGCTGCTGCTGGACCGGCCGTTCGCGGTGGGCGACTGGATCCGCTCGCCTGATCGCAACATCGAGGGCACGGTGGAGGAGATCGGCTGGCGCCAGACGCGCATCCGCACGTTCGATCAGCGCCCGCTCTACGTGCCTAACTCCGTGTTCACCACGCTCTCCGTGGAGAACCCCTCGCGGATGCACAACCGGCGCATCTACGAGATCGTTGGCCTGCGCTACGACGATGTGGAGGTGCTGCAAGCGGTGGTGGACGACATGCGCGAGATGCTGCGCGCGCATCCCGCCATCGACACGGGCCGCACGCTCATCGTCAACTTCCTGAGCTTCGGCGCATCGTCCCTCGACATCATGGTCTATACCTTCACCAAGACCACGGACTGGGTGGAGTTCCACGGCATCAAGGAGGAGGTGATGCTGAAGATCGCGGGCATCGTGGACGCGCACGGCGCGGAATTCGCCTTCCCCACGAGCACGGTGCATCTGCCGCCTCCAGAACCGGAAGCGGAGGACTAGCGCGCCGTGGCTCTCCCGCAAGGCAGCCAATGCCTCTTCGATGCCGCGGCGGTGGACAAGGCCGTGGACCGCGTGGCCGTGGAACTCGCCGTGCGGCTCTGGGATGCGCGCCCGATCATGGTGTGCCTGATGACCGGCGGCCTGCCGTTCGCGGCGGACCTGCTGCGCCGCTTCTACTTCGACGTGGAACTGGACTACATGCATCTGCGCCGCTACGAGGGCACGGCGGGCGGAGACCTGCGCTTCCTCCGCCGCTTGGAGCGCGGCGTGCGCGGGCGCACCGTGCTGCTGGTGGACGATGTGCTCGACGAGGGCGAGACGCTCCGCGCGGCCGAAGAGTCCGTGGCCGACGCCGCCGAGGTGGTGACCGCGGTGCTGGTGCGCAAGGACGTGCCCAAGGCCGTCGCCAGGGCGGACTACGTGGCGCTCGATGCGCCGAACGAGTTCCTGGTCGGACGCGGCATGGACTGCGACGGCGCGTACCGGCAGCTTTCCGGCATCTACAGCCTGCCGCCGCGCGCGGCGGGGACGCCATGAAGCTGGCAGTGATCGGCGGCACCGGGCTCGGCGCTCTGGCGGGTGCGACGGTGCCCGCGGCGGCATCGGCCAGCACGCCCTACGGGGCCGCATCGGCGACGCCGCGTTTCATCGGCGAGCGCGACGGCGCCTATCTGAATCGGCACGGGGAGGCCGCCGACATCCCGCCGCACCAGATCAACTACCGCGCCAACCTCTGGCTCCTGAAGGAACTGGGCGCCGAGGCCGTGGTCGCCGTATTCGCGGTGGGCGGCATCACCCGGGATCTCGCAGATGGGGACATCGCGGTGCCCGATCAGATCATCGACTACACCTGGGGCCGCGAACACACCTACGCCGCGCCCGGCAAGCGACTGCATGTGGACGTGAGCGAGCCCTTCGACGGCGGCTTGCGACGCAGCCTCTTGGCGGCCGGAGCGCGCGCGGGCGTTGCGCTGCGCGACGGCGGCGTCTACGGCTGCACGCAGGGGCCGCGCTTCGAGACCATCGCCGAGATCGACCGCATGGCGCGCGACGGCTGCACCATGGTGGGCATGACGGCGATGCCGGAGGCGGCGCTGGCGCGGGAACTGGGGCTGCCGTATGCGGGCATCTGCCTGGTGGTGAACCCGGCCGCTGGCCGCGGCCTGCCGACGCTCGAACTCGCCGACATGATGGCGGTGGTGGAAGCCGCCGAGCCGCGGCTACTGCGCCTGATCTTCGAGGTATTCGACGCGAGCCTCGAGCGCTAGCAGGTCGTCCGGCGTCGCAACCGGGTCCGCGCGCACTAGGATGCCGAGCGCCGGATGATCCAGATAGTGCAGCTCCTCGCTGCGCATCCGCCGGCTCTCCGAGAGCAGGGCGAAGCCGTCCGCCACGCGTTTGTGCAGTTCCGCCTTGAAGTGGATGTAGCGGCCCATGGTGACGCTGAACAGACCTTCAAGGGCGAAGCGGCCGTCGGCGCCGGTCCCGCCCGCCTGCACCAGAAGCGGCTGCGGACGGTCCCGGGGCGGCAGGCGCTGATGCCAGGTGCCTGCCGTCAGCACGTTGAAGCGACGCCCGACGAGACGCCGCTCGCGCGCCAAGTGCGCCAGATCGGTTCGCCACAGGTAGCTGTTCTCGAAGAGTTGCCGCGTCCGTTCGGCGATGGCGTCGGTCAACTCGGCGCGGGCCAGATCGAGGGCGGGCGGCGGCGCCTCGGGCCGCGGCGGTTCGTCGATGGCGCCCGCTTCCGGCTCGGTCGCGGGCGGTTCCGGAAGGCACGGATCCCTTGGCACGGGGCCGTCGCGGTCGGACCAATTCGGCGGCGGTACCCAGTCCGGCAGGATGCATTCCCCCGCGAACCAGAGCGGCGGCGGCAGGTTCGAGACCGTGCTCGGCCGCGCGCCGGTGATCGTCGCCTCGGTGCGCATCGCCGCCAGCGGCATGGCGGACAGCGGGTAGACGAGCTCTTCGAGGAGATGCGGCCGGGCGATGCCGGGATCGTCTTCGCTCAGCCGCTCGAAGACGATCACCTCCAGCCGATGCCAATCATCGCTTTGCAGTTCGGCAGCGCCGCCGGACACTGCCCAGATCGCGGCGATGGCAAGCCAGGCGCGGCCAGCGGCGCTCATCCGGCGCGGCGCTGCTCCAAGGCCGGGGGCTCCGCAAGACGGGCGAGCAGGTCTTCCACCATGTCGAAACGCTGCTCCGCCGCCTCGGTCTGCTTGGTCACCATCAGCCGGCCGCCGGGCCGCTTGGCGTCTCCTTCCCGATAGCGGTAGGTGCCGGGCGCGGCCTGCACCAGCTTCACTACCGCGAGCGGGTCCACCTTGGTGTTCGTCGCGAACTCCATCCGCCCGCCGTTCATGCCGATGTCCACCCGGTCGATGCCCACGGCCCCCGCCTGCAGCTTGATCGCCGTGGTCTGGAACAAGCTCTTGAGCGGCGGCGGCAGGAGGCCGAAGCGATCGATCATCTCGATCTTGAGCTCGTCGAGCGCCTCGATGTCCGGCGCGTTGGCGATGCGCTTGTACATGATGAGGCGCGCATGGACGTCCGGCAGGTAGTCGCTCGGGATCAGCGCCGGGACGTGCAGGTTCACCTCGTGGCTGGTGCGCAAGGGTTCGTCGAGATGCGGAGTGCGGCCGGCCTTGATGGCGGCGACGGCGCGTTCGAGCATCTCCATGTAGAGATTGAAGCCGATGGTCGCGATCTGCCCGGACTGCTCGTCGCCGAGCAGTTCCCCGGCGCCGCGGATCTCCAGATCGTGCGTCGCCAGGGTGAAGCCGATGCCGAGGTCGCCCGCTTCCTTGATGGCGTCGAGGCGCTTGCGCGCATCCGCCGTCATCGCCTTCGGATGCGGCGTCATGAGGTACGCGTACGCCTGCCGGTGCGAGCGCCCGACGCGGCCGCGCAGCTGATGCAGGGCGGCGAGGCCGAAGCGGTCGGCGCGGTCGATGAGGATCGTGTTGGCGTTCGGTATGTCGATGCCGTTCTCGATGATCGTCGTGCAGACGAGCACGTTGCTGCGGCGGTGGTAGAAGTCCGCCATCACCTCCTCGAGGCGGCGTTTCGGCATCTGCCCGTGGCCGACGCCGATGCGCGCCTGCGGTGCGAGTTCGGCGATCTCGTCGGCGGCGCGGTCGATGCTCCGCACCTCGTTGTGGACGTAGAAGACCTGCCCGCCGCGGGCCAGTTCCCGGGCGATGGCCTCGGCGACCATGCCGCGCCGCCGCTCCATCACGAAGGTCTTGATGGCGAGCCTTCGGGCCGGGGGCGTGGCGATGACAGACAGGTCCCGTAGGCCGCTCAGGGACAAATTCAGCGTGCGCGGGATGGGCGTCGCGGTGAGCGCCAGCACGTCCACTTCGGCGCGCAGGTTCTTGAGTTGCTCCTTCTGCCGCACGCCGAAGCGGTGCTCCTCGTCGATCACCACGAGGCCGAGATTCTTGAAGCGAAAGTCCTTGCCGAGCAGCCGATGGGTGCCGATCACCACGTCGACCCGACCCGCCGCAAGCTCGGCGGCTACGCGCTTCGCTTCGCCGTCGCTGCGCAGGCGGGAGAGCACTGCCAAGGTCACGGGCCAGTCCGCGAAGCGGTCCGAGAAGGTCTCGAAGTGCTGCTGGGCGAGCAGCGTGGTGGGCGCCAGCACCGCCACCTGCTTGCCGCTCTGCACGGCCAGGAACGCGGCGCGCATCGCCACTTCGGTCTTGCCGAAGCCGACATCGCCGCAGATCAGCCGGTCCGTCGCCTGGGCGCGCGTCAAGTCCTCGATCACGGTGTCGATGGCGGCGTCCTGGTCCGGCGTCGCCTCGAATGGGAACTGCTCGACGAAGCGTTGGTAGTCGTCGTCCGGCGCCCCGAAGGCGAAGCTCTTGGCGGCTTTGCGGCGGGCGTAGATGTCGAGCAGCTCGGCGGCGGCGTCCCGGGCCTGCTCGGCGGCGCGCTTCTTGGCCTTCGCCCATTGGTCGGAACCCAAGCGATGCAGCGGCGCGCTGTCTTCGTCGGCGCCGGCGTAGCGTGAGACCAGATGCAGAGCCGTGACCGGCACGTAGAGCTTGGCCTCCTCGGCGTACTCGATGGTGAGGAACTCGGTGTCGTGGCCGTCGATGGTGAGCGTCTCCAGCCCGCGGTAGCGGCCGACGCCGTGGTCGATGTGGACCACCGGGGCGCCAACGGTGAGTTCGATGAGGTTCTTGATGACGAGATCGGGATCGATCCCGCGGCGCTTGGCGCGCGCCGTCGCCGCCTCGCTGCGGTGGCCGAAGATCTCGGTTTCGGAGACGACGGCCAGTTGGTCGAACCAGAAGCCCCGCTCGATGGGCGCCACCGCGATGCCGAGCTTGCCGGTGCCGGTCTCGAAGGCGGCGAACGTGGGCGCGTCCTCGGCTTGCAGCCCCTCGCGGCGCAGGAACTCGTCGAGATGCACCTTGCGGCCCGGCGTCTCCGCGGTGAGCAGCACCCGCGCATCGGTGTTCGCGGCGAAGCTGCGCAGCCTCGCCGCGGGATCGCGGGTGCGGTGGTTTGCAGCCACTGGCGGCAGCGGGCGGCCGCCGAAGTCCACCTTGTGGCGTCGCCTGGCGGAACCGGGGTCGATGCGCGCGCGGCCGTAGCGCTTGAGGCGCTCGTCGAGATCGGCGGCGCTCATGTACAGCGCCTTGGGCGCCAGAATCGGCCGCTCGATGTCGTAGCGCAGCGACTCGTAGCGCTTCGCCACCTCGTCGAGATGCGCCTTGGCGGCTCTTTCGACGCCGTCCTCTAGCACGAACACGGCGTCCGTCGGCAGATAGTCGAAGAGCGTCGCCGTGGTCTCGAAGAACAGCGGCAGGTAGTACTCGATGCCCTGCGGGGCCATGCCGCCGCTCACGTCCTGGTAGATCTGGCAGCGCCGCACATCGACATCGAAGGTGCGGTGCCAGCCGTCCCGGAAGCGGCCGATGCCCGGAGCATCCAGCGGCGTCTCCCGCGCCGGCAGAATGCGAATCTCGCGCGTCTCGGCGATGGTGCGCTGGCTGTCGGCATCGAAGACGCGCAGGCTGTCGATCTCGTCGTCGAACAGGTCCACGCGAATCGGGTTGGCGGCGCCCATCGGGAAGATGTCCAAGAGCGAGCCGCGCACCGCGTACTCGCCGCGCTCGGAGACCGTGTCAGCGGCGCGGTACCCGGCGCGGCTCAGCCGTTCGCGCTCGGCAGCGAGGTCGAACATGCCGCCGACGCGCAACACCAGCGAGCGGCTCTGCACGAAGTCCGTCGGCGGCAGGCGCTGCAACAGAGTGGGCACGGGCAGCACCAGCGCCCCGCTCTTCACCGAAGGCAGTTCGTGCAGCGTCGCGAGCCGCTCCGAGACGATGTCCTGATGCGCGGAGAAGTGGTCGTAGGGCAGCGTCTCCCAGTCTGGGAACGTCAGCACGCGCACGCCGTCCGCGGCGAAGAAGCGCAGTTCCGCCTCGGCATGGAAGGCGGCATCGGTATCGGCGGTCGCCACCACCACCAGATGCTCGGCGCTGCCGGCCAGACGCGCCGCAGCGAGGCTCCCGGCGCTGCCGTGGAGACCTTGCCAATTGTGAAGCAGATGCGGTGCCGGGACTTCCGGCGCAGGGAAGGATCGCATGGGTGCGCATCCTACCACCGCGCACCTGCAAGCTGAGTTGGCATCGGCGTCGACACGCCGAGCAAGCACAGTCGCGACTACCTCAGGTGGCACGCTATCCGCGCCAGACACTGTGCTACGATTTGTGTACACAACTCTAGGAGGCCCGAATGGATTCGCCAGCAACGTTCAGCGTTCGCGACCTCAGGCAGCGGTCGGCTGAACTGCTCCGTAACGCTGAGAACGGACGGATTGCGGTCGTCACCAAGCACGGCCGGCCGACCATCCTCGCCGTCCCCTTCGATGCTCGGCTACTCGATGTCGGCGTGCATCGCGCACTCGCCCTGCGGCTGTTCGAGCAGGGCCACTTGACGTTGGCGCAGGCTGCCAAGGTGGCCGACGTGCATGTCGAGGATTTCATGGACCTCCTTGAGCAGTCGGGAGTGGCCGCGGTGAGCTACCCGCCCTCGGAACTGGATGAAGAGTTGACCTCGGCCTCGTGAGCAGAGCGGGTGAAGCGTCGACTGCGAAGAGTATCCGGCCTGACCCCGGCGACCTGCCATTTGTGGCGGACACTGGCCCGCTGATCGCCTTGGCCCGAGTCGAGAGGCTGCAGTTGCTTCCCCGCCTGTTCGGCAACGGCCTGATTCCGCCCGCAGTCCATAGGGAAGTCCAGATCGACTCCGGTCGGGCGGGGGCCAGGCGGATTGGCGAAGCACTGTCCGCCGGGTGGTTGCGCGTCGAGGCCCTCCCGGACGATGCGCCAGTCGCCGACCTTCTCCGCACCGTGGACGCGGGTGAAGCGGAAGCCATGGCCCTGTGCCTGCAACATCGAGCCCGGCTCCTGCTCATCGATGACGCGAAAGGCAGAAAACTGGCCCGCCGAGCCGGCATCCCCTTGGTCGGAGTCGCCGGGGTCTTGCTTGCCGCGAAGTCCAAGGGTCTGCTTGTTTCCGTGAGCCCGGTGCTCGACGAGTTGGCAGCCGCTGGCTATCGGCTTTCTCGTCAGCTCGTGGAGGGTGTGCGACACCTTGCGAACGAATGATCCAAGAGGCCTGCCGTCGGTTCAATAGGTTGAAGGAATGCGCAACAGTGCGGCTGGAGAACGGCTTGGCGGCGGTCGCCGAGGCGCCGCAGGGACTTCAAGATCAAGCGGCCGTTGTGAGGGGCGACCTATCGCTTGCATCGACAATCGAACCAGAGCGGAGAGCTTGGTCGTTGGTAGACGATCTGCTACGTTGCGTTGTCTCTGCCCCGCACTCTGCACAGCGTCGAGCACTCGGCCTTGGGGCCGTGGCTCCGCAAGGGGCGCTGATCAGCACGTTCGTGTCCACGACAAAGCCATCAGCTCTCGTCGGCAAGCTGCGTCTCCAACGTCGTGTCCGTCAGCATGGCGCAAAGACCGTGGCGCGGCAGGCATCAGAGATCGTGAAGTTAGCTGGTCTGCGCCCGGGGGATTTCGCGGTGCGGATGAAACGGTAGGCACTTCCGGCCCGACCAAACTGCACGCTGTGGCGCTGCTAGTCGGCCTGGCCGCCGACATGCACGAGCACCACTGCAGGCGTGCGAAGTACGAGTTGCGCCGCCTGCGGCTTCGCAGACTGGTCGAGGGCATCTCGTCTCCCGCCGCTTTGCTGCCAACGCGCCCACCCCAAAAGTCTCGGAGCGGTCCCAACGAGGTGCATCGACTCACGCCCTTGAAGTCGCCGTGGTCGACGTAAGTCGCGTCAATCCATCCTTCCGCCATGTGTACGTGCATCCGCTGGCGTGGTCGCCTGTGCGTATGCCGGGAACTCCGCCATGCTCCGAGACGCGCCTCGGTGCGCGGCCTACCAAGGGTCGAAAGAACCGTGATTCACTCGTAGAGCTGCCGCAAGGCGTATGCGTGCTCCCGGAACTGCGCGCGAAGGCCGGCCGGACCGAGCACCTCCACGCCGGCGCCGAAGCTGAGGAGCCACCAGCGCAAGTCGGCAGTGTCGGCCACCGTCGCCTCGACGAGTACCCGGCCGTCGTCCTGTTTCGCCGACCGTTGGTCCTCGGCCAGCCGGCTCTCGACGACGTGCATGGCTACTTCAGCCGAAAACAGCACCCGCAGTTCGAGCATCGAAGGGTTCAAGGGGTAGGAGAACCGCTGATCGTCCTGAATGTGGCTCGCGAGTTGGAATTCCGACGGCGTTTCGGCGGGCTCGTCGAGCAATTCCGGCTTCGCCATGCGATGCAGGACGTAGTGGCGCACGTCCTGGTAGTCCCATGAGGTAGCCACCAAGTAGATGACGCCGGCTCGGATGACGATGCCCAACGGGTTCAGCACCATCCGCTTCGCCTCGCCGCGCGAGCGGCTGCGATAGTCCACGGCGATGCGCCGACTCTCCATGAGCGCCGCGTAGACCGTCTCCTGCACATCGCCGTGGATGCTCGGCGCCCTGAGCGGCGGACCGCGGTCGATAATGCGCGCCCGGTCGACCCAGCGGCCGAGCCGCGTGCCGTCGAGGACCCGGCCAGCGTGGTCGAAGTACGGCGCCAGGCGCGCCAAGGCGGAGCGCGGCATCAGGGGCTTGAGGTACTCCGCCGCAAGCCGCAGGACGAATGCCTCCTGTTCGCCCATGGCGGGAATCTGGGTCAAGGCATGGGCGTTGGTCCAGCACCAGTGGTTGGCCCGACCGCGCTTCTCGGCGGTGATCGGAAACACCCCGGACAAGGCCTCGAGGCTGCGCTGCACGGAACGCGTCGTCACGTCGTACTCGGAGTTGGTGTCCAGCAGTTCGCGGGCGATCTGCCGCGTGCTCTTGGTGCGCGGGTAGACGGGAATGCAATGGAGAGTCGCGATGTGGCGGAGCGTCGTGTCGGTGGCCTTGCGCATTGTTCGATCCGTCCCGGCTACGCGGCGAAGCCAAGGCGCTGCGCCTCGCCGGGCTTGGCATCGGCTTCCGCCTTGAGCATTCGGGCTAGCGCCTCGGCGTCGCCCAACTGGCCAAGCAGCACAGCCTTGCGGCGCACGACATCGAAGTCGCCCGGCGTGAGTGCGGTCAGACGATCCGCCCCCGGCGGCGAGTCCAGGCCGAACCACGCGCAAAAGGCCTGCCGGACCATGGCCGGCGTCATGTAGCGGAACGTCGCCTTGAAGACGAAGCGACGCAGCGCGGCGCTGTCGAGCCGCTCGGCGTAGTTCGTCGTGCAGGCGAAGGGCAGGGGGTGGCTTTCCATCCAGGTGAGCATCTCGTTGACTTGGCTGATCTCCCAATGTTGACCTGCGCCGCGCCGATCCGCGAGCAGCGAATCGACTTCGTCGAAGACGAGGAAGGCCGATTCGTCGCGGGCCTGCGCGAATGCGGCGGCGATCCGCTGCTCCGTCTCGCCGACCCACATGGAGAGCAGGTCCGAGGCGCGCAGGTGCAGCGTCTCCATCCCCAGTCGATCCGCCAGAAAGCGAGCATAGGCGCTCTTGCCAGTGCCGGGCGGTCCTTGCAGGCAGAGGGAGAAGCGTCTGTCGCCGGTGTCGACCAGCCGATCGGCAAGCTGCGCGAGATCGATGTCCGCGGCGGCGAACGCCGGGTCGAACGCAACGATGGGCCTGCACGTCGGCTTGTCGCAGCCGAGCACGCGGGACAGGCTGCCAACGCTCCGCCGCACCAAGTCGAAGCCGCCCTCGCCGAGTCGGGCCGCTACGGTCGCACCCGCCGCGACCCCGGGCGTGGCATCGAACTCGTACGCGAGCGCCCGGGCCTCGTCGTCGCTCGCTTCGATGCCGGCGCGTTCGAGTTGACGCGACCAGATGCGGGCGCGGATTCGGGCAGGCGGCTGGCGCATCTCCAAGGCGAACTGCATCCGCCGCAGGATCGCCGGATTGATGCGCCGCGTGTCGTTGGTGGTCCACACAGTGGGCGTGGGCGCGTCCTCCAGCAAGCGGTTCATGAATACCTTGGACGCGCCGCTGCTCGGCCGGCGCCCGAAGAGTCCCAAGAGGGACGCGGGGAGGCCGCTGGACTCGGTGAGCAGGTCGTCCATTTCGTCGAACAGGAGCAGGGCGCTCGGGTCTTCGCCGAGCAGCGCTTGGCCGAGGCACAGCTCCTGAAGCCGTTCGCGACGCGAAGGGTCGCCGCCGTGGTCGTCCGTCTCGCCGATGCTGAACAGAGCTGCGCCGACATGTTGCGCCAGCACATGGCAGAACTCGGTTTTGCCGGTGCCGGGCGGGCCGTAGACGAGCACATTGACGCCGCGAGCGCGGCGACGCAGGGCGCCACTGAGCAGCATGGCGACATCATCCCGGCTCTGCCCGAGGTGGTCGAAGTCCGACCACTCGAGGTCGCTCTGCCGGCCGCCGCCGAGTAGCAGTTCTCGCACGTCGGCATCCTTCGGAACGACGCCGGCCAGCCGACGCAGACGACTGGCGACGCTCAGATCCTGGTCTTCGTCCACCGAGACCAGTCCGGTGCGCACCAGGGGCGCATCGGGCGCGACGCGCCGCTGCAACGCCGCTGACGACTTGCCGAGCACCCAGGCGAGGCTGTTGCTGCGCAGGTTCAAGGGCTGCACGCGGCGATGGCGGCGACCGCTGGAGACCGCGTCGAGCAGATCCTCCACCACCGGTTCGGTGTCGTAGAGCAGCAGCATCTCGACGATGGCGATGTCGAGGGGCCGCAGCCCGATGGCCTGGGCCAGACGCTGCAACTGCTGGGCGAGGGGGTCGCGTGCCGGGGCCCGCTTGCGCTGCCGCGCTTGGTCGATGGTCTCGGCCAGCCGTCGCCAGTCGCCGATGGCGGGCTCCGACCGGGAGAAGCGCGTCTCGGGGGCCTCGGCGGGGAAGTCGACGCCGAGCAAGTCGGCATGGTCCGCAAGCCATTCCACGAGTTCGGCCGCGCCGGGGTGCGTGTGCTTCATGCGTTTGCGGACATTGGCCGCGTAGCTCAAGGCAAGTTGTCGCTGATAGACGGTGAGCATCGTATTCACAGGTTTTGCGGCGTGGACGAGTACTTTCACACCGCAACGCGACGATGTACGTCGTGGTGCCGACACGCATTCTTCGACCAACGACTCTTCGTGCGCAGCCGCTTGTTACGCCCGCCTGCTGCTCTTTTGGGATGGCTTTGTTCGAGTCGCGCCGCTGGCCCAGCCCCGCCGGCTTCCATCCGGCGTAGCGCGGCTGGCCGCTTCGCTATAAGCCGCGCTCCGCTCAATGGAACGCCCCAGAGCCGCGTCGGCGCTCCGCTGCGCTGCGCTGCGCGCCGCCGCGCCACCGGCCCAGCCCCGCCGGCTTCCATCCGGCGTAGCGCGGCTGGCCGCTTCGCTATAAGCCGCGCTCCGCTCAATGGAAGTTCCTGGCCTTGAACTTCGGCTGATTCCTCCCCGACAGCTCGCGCAGCTTGTGGCTCAAGTCCCGCACATGGCCGGCGATGAGGTGGACGACGATGCCCTCGCGCTCGACGATGCCCTTCACGGCCAGGAGCTGGCTCTGCAGCAGGGCGGCGCGGTAGCGGTCGAGGGTCGACTTCCACACCACCACGTTGGTGTTGCCGGTTTCGTCCTCCAGGGTCATGAAGACGACGCCGGACGGGCCGCTCGGGCGCTGGCGGCAGGTGACGATGCCGGCCACTTCCGCCAAGCGGTGCTTGCCGTCGCGGAGCTCCTTGGCGGTGCGGCAGCCGGCGAATTCGGGTTCGTCGCGCAGCAGCGTCAGCGGATGCGGCCTCAAGGAGAGGCCTAGGTAGCGGTAGTCGGCCAGCATCTCGTCGCCGATGCCGGGAGCGGACAGGGCGACGGCGGTCTGGTACGGGGTGATCGTCTCGCCCTGGATCGGCAGCGGGCGGTCGACGCCGATGGCGTCCCAGTGCGCCTGGTAGCGGTGGCCGGAGAGGGTCTTGAGCGCCCCGGCGCGGGCCAGGCAGCTCAAGTCCCGGTCGTCGAGGGCGGCGCGGGCGGCGAGGTCGTCGATGTCCTGGAACGGCTGCGCGGCTTCGATGCGCAGCCCGGACGCTTTGCGCAGCGCCTTCACCCGGCGCAGGCCGATGCGCAGGGCGGGCTGCGGCAGGCGGTGGTTCGGCACGTCCTTGAGCGCCTCGTGGCCAGCCCGGCCCGCCTCGCTGCGAGTCGCCTGACGCTGCGCGTCGGAATGCGCCGCTTCCAGACGATGGTCCCAGCCGCTCGTCTGCACATCGACAGGACGCACTTCGATGCCGTGGGCGAGGGCGTCCTGCACCAGCTGCGAAGGGCTGTAGAAGCCCATCGGCAGGCTGTTCAGGATGCCGCAGTAGAACGCCGCCGGCTCGTGCCGCTTGAGCCAGGCGGAGACGTAGACCAAGAGCGCGAAGCTCGCGGCGTGGGATTCCGGGAAGCCGTATTCGCCGAAGCCCTTGATCTGATTGAAGACGGCTTGGGCGAACTCGCGGTCGTGGCCGCGTTCGAGCATGCCGTCGATGAGCTTGCACTCGAAGGGCTCGAGGCCCCCGCGCCGCTTCCACGCCGCCATGGCGCGGCGCAGCTGGTCCGCCTCGCCGGGGGTGAATCCAGCCGCCACCATGGCGAGTTCAATGACCTGCTCTTGGAAGATGGGGATGCCGAGGGTGCGTTCGAGCACGCGCCGCACGCCGTCGTCCGAATACGCGACCAGCGCCGGGTTGCGGCGCCGCTTGAGGTAGGGATGCACCATGTTGCCCTGGATCGGCCCAGGCCGGACGATGGCGACTTCGATCACCAGATCGTAGAAGTTCTCGGGCTTGAGGCGCGGCAGCATGGACATCTGCGCCCGGGATTCCACTTGGAAGACGCCCACGCTGTCCGCCTGCTGCAGCATGGCGTAGACGGCCGGGTCTTCCGGCGGAATGTCGCTCATCCGCCAGGGCCTGCCGCGCAGCGTCGTCATCATGGCCAGCGTCTTGCGGATGGCGGTGAGCATGCCGAGGCCGAGCACGTCCACCTTCAAGAGGCTGAGCGATTCGAGATCGTCCTTGTCCCACTGGATGACGGTGCGATCCGGCATGGCGGCGTTTTCCACCGGCACGAGCTGCGCCAAGGGGCCGGCGGAGATGACGAAACCGCCGACATGCTGCGAGAGGTGGCGCGGGAAGCCGAGGATCTCGTCCACGAGTTCCACGAAGAGGCGCACCAAGCGGCTCGAAGGGTCGATGCCGGCGGCCTGCAAGCGCTCGCCGATCTCCTCGCGGCTGTCCCACCAGGCGATGGACTTCGCCAGCACGCCCGCGAAATCGGCATCGAAGCCGAGCGCCTTGCCGACGTCGCGAATCGCGCTGCGCGGGCGGTAGGTGATGAGCGTCGCAGCCAGCGCCGCCCGCTCCCGGCTGTAGCGCCTGTAGATGTACTGGATCACCTCCTCGCGGCGCTCGTGCTCGAAGTCCACATCGATATCCGGCGGTTCGTTGCGCTCCTTGGAGACGAAGCGCTCGAACAACAGGTGCTGGCGGGCCGGGTCCACCTCCGTGATGCCGAGGCAGTAGCAGACCGCGGAGTTGGCGGCGGATCCGCGCCCTTGGCAGAGGATGTCCTGCGCTTGGGCGAAGCGGACGATGTCGTGGACGGTGAGGAAGAAGTACTCGTAGCCGAGTTCGGCGATGAGGGCGAGTTCCTTCTCGACGAGCGCCGTCACATTGCCGGGCACGCCGTCCGGCCAGCGTTCCCGGGCGCCGGCTTCGGTGAGCTGGCGAAGGTGGAGCGCCGGCGTCAGACCCGGCGGCACGAGTTCCCGGGGGTACTCGTAGCGCAGCTCGCTCATCCGGAAAGTGCAGCGTTCGGCGATGGCAGCGGTCTCGCGCAGCATCTCCGGGGGATAAGCATCCGCCAGCGCGGCCCGCGGCTTGAGATGCCGCTCGGCGTTCTGCAACCGCGCGGTGCCGAGTTCCGCCACCGGCTTCTTCAGGCGGATGGCGGTGAGCACGTCCTGCAGGCGCTGCCGTTCCGGGGCGTGCATGTAGGCGCCGTTGCTGGCGACCACGGGCAGATCCAGACGCATAGACAAGGCCAGCGCGCGGCTGGTCTTCACGAGGTCGTCGCGTTCGGCATGAAGCTCCAAGCAGAGCCAGAGATTCGGCAGCAACTTCTTGAGTTTCAAGCCTTTATCTATGCCTACCGCAACCGGCTCAGGGCCCGGAATCCACAGTGCCAGACAATTGGCGGCGCGGGACAGATCGGCAAGCCGCAGGTCGTATTCGCCCTTCGGCGCCCGCCGCCGCGCCACGGTGATGAGTTCGCAGAGCTGGCCGTAGGCGGCGCGGTGCGGGGCGAGGAGCACCAGATGGACGGCTGCATCCAGCGCTTCGGCTTCGTCCAGGATGCGGAACTCCGCCCCGACGATCAGTTTGAAGCCGAGTTCCTTGGCTGCCATGTGGGCCCGCACGGCCCCGGCGACGGAGCATTCGTCCGTGATGGCGAGGGCTCGGTAGCCGAGTTCGCTCGCCGTGCGCACCAGTTCCTCCGGGTGCGACGCACCGCGCAGGAAGGTGAAGTTCGAGATGGCGTGCAGCTCGGCAAAGGTCGCCGCAGCGTCCTCGGCGGGCTCTGCAATCGCATCTTCGCGCCGCCTGCGAAGCTCTTGATGCTGTACAGACATACATGTATTCTCGCTCGCCCTTTGCGCCGAATGCAAGGCAAGAAAGGCAAGAAGCATGGCTGCCCTGCCGCGGAACGAACCCGAATCCGAGCGCCCGGCCGCGGCGGCGCGGGCCGGTTCCCGCGTACCGAATCCCGCGCCGGCCGTCGTCGGCAACCTCGAAAACAAGCTGTGGCGGGCCCGCGATCTGCCCCGTCGGCCGACTGCCCCGACCGGCATCGGCACCGGCTTTCCGGCGCTCGATGCCGAGCTCGTCGATCAGGGCTGGCCTCGCGCCGGCCTTGCCGAACTGCTCTGCGAAGGCCAGTGCATCGGCGAACTGCGCCTGCTCGCCCCGGCGCTGGCGGCGCTTTCCTGCCGGGAAAGCCGGTCGATCGCCTGGGTCGCGCCGCCCCATGTGCCCTATGCGCCGGCGCTGGCCGCGGCCGGCATCGACTTGGCGCGCCTTCTCCTCATCTACCCGAGGAGCCATCAGGACGTGCTCTGGGCCTTTGAACAGGCGCTTGGCACCGGCGCTTGCAGCGCCGTGCTCGGCTGGCTGTCCGAAGCGCGCCTGCGCTTCGCTGAATTGCGTCGCCTGCAGTTCGCCGCCGTGCAGGGGCGCACCCTGGGCTGCCTGTTCAGGCCAGCGCGGGCGGCGCAGGACGCATCCGCGGCGGAATTGCGCCTGCGCCTCTCGCCGCTGCCGGAGGGCCGGCTGCAGGTGGATGTCGTCAAACGCCGCGGCGGCTGGCCGCTGGCCGGGCTCGAAATCGCGCTCGACACGCGGGCCGCGCGACCGCGCTGGCTGCGCGAGCAGCAAGACCGCTGGCGACAGGGCCGGGGCGCTCGCATGGAACGAGCGCTAAAGGGAGCGCAGGGACCGGCGGCGCGGGTTCCATAAGAGGGCGCCATGCTCTGGCTGGGGGTGCAGTTTCCGATGCTCGGCTTCGAGGTTCGCCCGCCGGACGCCGCTCATGCCGAATGCCCGAAGGTGCTGGTGCAGGACGGCCGGGTTGCGCAGGCGGACGAACGCGCTCTCGATGCCGGCATCGCCGTCGGCAGCAAGCTGGCAACGGCGTGCAGCATCGCTCCCGGCCTCCTGCACTTCGGCCGCGACATCGAAGCCGAGGAGAAGCGGCTGCATCGTCTCGCCCACGCCACCTACCGCTACAGTTCGCTGGTGAGTCTGGCGTCGCCCGACGCCTTGCTGGTCGAAGCTCGCGCAAGCCTGCGCCTGTTCCACGGCCTGACGGCGCTCAAGGAGCGGCTCGCCGGGCTGTATTCAGGCCTCGGCCATGAAAGCCGGATGGCCGTCGCCGCCACCCCTTTGGCGGCGCAGGCGCTGGCGCGCGCCGGTTTCCCCGATGATGCGGGCGATGCCCTCGATGCGGTGCCCGTCGCCTGCACCGATCTGTCGCCGCAGACCCTCGAACGATTGGAGAACATCGGCGTCTTCCGGCTCGGCGAGCTCCGGGAGCTCCCGGTTCGGGAACTAGGCAAGCGGTTCGAACGGGAACTGACGGACTACCTTGCCCGCCTCACCGGCAGGAAGGCCGACCCGCGCCGTGCCATCCTGCCGCCGGAGCGCTTTGCTTCGAGCGTTCATCTGCTGGATCCGATCCGCGGCAAGGAAGCCCTGCTGTTCCCCATGCGGCGGCTGGCGACCGAGCTCGAATGCTGGCTTGCGCTGCGCGGCCTCGGCGCAACCGTGCTCGGCTGGACGTTCGCGCCAGCCAGCGGCGCCACGGCGTCGCTCGATGTGCGATTCGCCGAGCCGCGCGCGGACGCCGCTTCCTTCCTCGCCCTAAGCCGCCTGCAGCTCGACAAGGCGCATCTGCCCGAGGAAGTGATGAGCGTGTACCTCCGCGCCCGGCAGACGCTGGCAATGAGCAGCGCCGCGGCAGACCTCTTGGCCCTTGCCGAGTCCGATGCACAGATCGCCTCCCGCGCCGAACTGGTGGACCGCCTGACGGCGAAGCTCGGCGAAGAGGCCTTGGCAAGCCTCGCCGTGGCCGACGACCACCGCCCGGAGCGCGCTTGGCGCCGCCGCGAGCCGATGGCGGCATCGCCGCGCCGACTGCCGCCGGTGGACGGCGCGGAGCGCCCTCTGTGGCTGCTCGATCCGCCGCGGCCCGTACGCATCGACGCCTTCGATCTGCGCACCGGCCCGGAACGCATCGATGGCGCGTGGTGGGGCGAGGGGGGCGAGGAGGGCGAAACGCAGCCGCGGGAATACTTCGCCGCCCTCGCCGAATCGGGCGCATGGTGCTGGCTCTACCGCCAAGGCAACCCACCAAACTGGTACCTGCACGGACACTTCGCGTGAAGCCATGAAATAGCGAGATGACGTGGGTGGCGACGGTGATCGAGGTATAGACGAGGTATAGTCAGGTGTATCGAAGGGAAGAAACGTGAGTTCTGGAGATGGCTCAGGAGACTGATGCGGGGGACTACATGGTCACCTATTCGATGCTCATGAATGGCAGCGAAGAGGACCGAAAGTCCGTGAACAGTGCCATTCAGCAAGTCGGCGCGGCGTCCTTGCACGGGCACGAATATGTCTGGCGTGTTAAATCCGACTTCCGTACGGCGCACGCGGTAAAGAACGAGATCGTCAAGAACCTAAGAAATGACCGCTGGGGGAAGGGTCTTGGAAGGATTGTCGTTGACTTTTACATTGCCAGGATCGCGGTTGACGATGTGTCATCAGGTCCTGCTGAGGTCGCATGACACACGACTGCCGGATCGTACGGCAACAGGAAGGAGGAGGCTGATCGGCTGGTAGGTACTCGGAGCCTGTAGTCTGACCAGGTGCCATGTCGGACATCCGACGGTGGAAGTATTGAGTCGCTTAGGTGCTAGACTCGCCCTATTCTCGATAGGAGACCAACCGATGCTCGTCGAGCAAATCTGGACCGGCAACGCCTTCCGCAACTTCAATTACCTCATCGCCTGCCCGGACACCGGCGAGGCGCTCGCTGTGGATCCCTTGGACCACGAGAAGTGCCTTGCGCGGGCCAAGGACAAGGGCTGGGAGATCACGCAGGTGCTGAACACGCACGAGCATGGCGACCATACCGGCGGCAATGGCCCGGTGATCGGGGCGACGGGCGCGAAGCTGCTCGCCCATGCCAACGCCGGACCGCGCATCGAAGGCATCGACGTGGGCCTCTCGGCTGGCGACACCGTGCGCGTCGGGCGTTCGGTGGAGCTCCTGGCGCTCGATACCCCCGGCCACACCATGAGCCACATCTGCCTGCTGTCGAAGACCGATCAACCGGCGCTCTTCAGCGGCGATACGCTGTTCAATGCGGGGGCGGGCAACTGCCACGGCGGCGGCCATCCGGAGGAGCTCTACGAGACCTTCGCATCCCAGCTCGCCGAGCTGCCGGAGGACACGCTGATCTATCCGGGGCACGACTACATCACCAACAACCTCGGCTTCACCATGGATCGCGAGCCGGACAACGCCGCGGCTGCGGAACTCCTCGCGGAACTCGAGGGCAGCTACGACCCGGACAGGCCGATGGTGACGACGCTCGCGCAGGAGAAGGACTTCAATACGTTCTTCCGCCTGACCAGTCCGACGGTCGTGGCGCGCCTCAGGGAGCAATTCGCCGATCTGCCGGACGAACCGTCGCCGAAGGACGTCTTCCTTAAGCTCCGGGAACTCCGCAACAGCTGGTAGCTGGGCGGCGATGCTCGGTGTCGCAGTCACATGGGGCGCTTGAGGAGTCCCAGATTCGCAGCCGCGAGTCGTTGGCGCCGCCAATGGCGTGCTGGAGCCCAGCATCGGTCAGGCATGACGACACATCGACGGCGAGTTCCGCCGACGTTAGCGAACGTTCGCTTCGCGCCACTTGCGATTCAGCCGCAGTTCGTTCATCGCGGCGAGCGTAGCGCAGGTCCCCGGGGACTCAGAGCGCCTTCACGAACACCTCGGAATTGCGCTCGCTGTCATAGCGCGCTTCGCGTTCCGCGGGCAGGTCCTGAACGCTGGCTTGGGCGAAGCCGCGTTCCAGGAACCAGTCGCTGGCTCGCGTGGTCAGGGCGAAAAGGCACTTGCAGCCGGCCTCTCGGGCAGCCTCTTCCACGGTGGCGAGCAGCCGCGACCCCAAGGCGTTGCCGCCTACCAGGCAAGCGAGTTCCGCCATGGGCTCGCCTTGCCGGGAACCCAGGGGGAGTAGCGCGCAGCAACCGCGCAGCTGGCCATCGAGCTCGGCCACGAAGAAGTGCTCGATGTCGCGCTCGATCTGGCTCGGCAAGCGCTCAACGAGCTCGCCGGTCGCCGCGAGCGGACGGATGAGTTCCATGATGCCGCCGGCGTCGCTCGGCGCGGCGCGGCGAATCACGCGGTAGTCGCCGTCGCTCACCTGCGTTCCGGCGCCTTCGGCGGTGAACAGCTCGCGCAGCAGTACGCCGTCGTCGTCGAAGCCCACCAGATGGCAGCGCGCGACGCCTTGCCGACATGCGTCGGCGAGTGCATCCAAGCGCCTACGCGTGTCGGGGCCGAAATCCCCGTCGGCAAGCAAGCGCGCAAGCTCTGCCGTCGTGAGGTCGCCCCGCTCCGCCACTCTCGACTTAGCGTCGTAGACGATCAGCTTGTCCGCACCGAGCTCCGCCGCCACGGCGACGGCCAGCGTCTCGGGTTCCAGGACATAGGTCGCGCCGGTGGGGCTGAAGCCGATGGGCGAGACGAGCACGACGTGGCCGGCGTCGAGCAGGTCGCGGATCGCTTGGCCATGGATGCGTCGCGGCAGTCCGGCATCGCGCTGGTCGACGCCGTCGACAATGCCGAGCGGCCTCGCGGTGACGAGATTGCCGCCCACCAGCGAGATGTGCCGGTTGCGCAGCGGGCTTTGCGGGATGCCGGTGGAGAAGAGCGCCTCCAGCCGCGTTCTTGCCACGCCAGCCAGACTCGTGCTGGCCGGTGCTGCCGCGCCATGCACGACCACCAGCCGCACGCCGAGCACATTGAGCAGCGCCAGGTCGTGGACGATGCCCGGGAGTTCCGCCGAAGCCAGCGCGTCGCCGCCGAGCATGACCACGAACGCGCGCCCGCGATGGGCGCGGATGTAGGGGGTGGAGGCGCGGAACCACTGCGCGTAGGGATCGGCCATGGCGGCGCTACAGGCAGTACTGGGCGATCAGCCGCGTCAGGGCGTCTTCCATCGGCTGAAGGTGCGCGGCGGCGAGGAACTCGTCCGGCTGATGGGCCTGATCGATGGAGCCCGCCCCGAAGACCACGGTTTCCATGCCGAGGGACTGGAAGAAGGGCGCCTCGGTGCCGAACGCCACGGTCCGAGCGCGGCGACCGGAGAGCGCTTCCAGGCTCTTCACCAGCGTACCGTCCGCCGGCGTCTGGTACGGCTCGACCGGCTGGTTGATGGCGGCCACCTCGATGGGCGTCTCGCCGCACGCCCGGGTCACGCACTCGCCGATCTCGTCCACCAACGGCGTCACCGCCATGCCCGGCAGTACGCGCAGGTCGATCTTGAGTTCTGCATGGCCGCAGATGCGGTTCGGACTGTCGCCGGCGTGCAGGCAGCCGAGATTCAGCGTCGGCACGGCCACCTCGAAGCTCGGGTCCTGGTGCTTCTCGGCCAGCGCTTGGCGGAAGGCCAGCAGCGCCCCCATCACCCGATACATGGCATCGAGCGCGTTGTCGCCGAGTGCCGGATTGGAGGAATGGCCGGACGAACCGACAACCTTGATGGCGAGACTGGTGAAGCCTTTATGGGCGCGAATGGGCGTCATGCCGGTGGGTTCGCCGATGACGGCCGCGGCCGCCTTCGGCTCGCCCCGGGCGGCGAGCAGGCGGGCGCCGGCGAAGGTAGACTCTTCGTCGGCGGTAGCCACCACGGTCAGGGGCCGCTGGAGGCGGCTGTCTCGGTGGTTCTGCAAAGCGCCCAGCACCAGCGGAAAGAAGCCCTTCATGTCGCAGGTGCCGAGGCCGTAGAAGCGACCATCCCGTTCCGTCACCGAGAACGGGTCAGTATTCCAAAGCGCCTCGTCGAAAGGCACGGTGTCCGTATGCCCCGCTAGCACCAGGCCGTCGATGCCGCTGCCGCGCCGAGCGATCAGATTGCGCTTGCCGGGCCTGCTTGCCGCGTCCTCGCCAAGCCAGGGAACCGGGTGCGTTTCCACCTCGAAGCCAAGGTCGTCCAGCCAGTTCGCCAGATGGTCCACCACCGCCGCGTTGCTTTGGTCGATGGCGCTGTCCACGCAGCTCACCGACGGCTCGCCGACGAGCGTCTTGAGCATTTCGAGGGTCTTGGGCGGGGGCATCGGCAAGCTCCGGCTTTGTTGAGGATTGTACGCCCGGCAGCGCTGCGCGGCGGGGTTTCAGCTTGAGGTCGCCTTCTTGGTCGCCGAGTGGCTTGGCGACTCGAAGTCCCACAGGCCGCTGGCTAGGCGGCCGAAGGCGAAGATGGCGACGGAAATCGCAATGCCGGGCAGCAGTCCTGCGGGGGCATTCGATGCCTCCACGACGACGCCGAGAATCAGCGCCGAGATCGGGCTCGCCACCATGAAGCTCGCCAGCAGCACGGCGAGGATCTTGGCCCGGTGCGCCGTCGGCGCGAGTTCCTGCACTGTGGTTCGGGCCAGCGTGGACGTGGCGCCCATGTTCACCCCCCACACGCAGACCAGGACGAAAAAGAGCCACGCCGGCGGCCCCGCCCATAGCGCCAGGAGTATCAGGATGCGCGTCAGCTGCATGACGAGGAAAAGGCGCCCAGGGCGCAAGAGCGGCATGAAGAACAGCAGCACCACGTTGGTGCCGGTGCTGCCGATGGTGAAGGCGATGAACATGCTGGACAGGAACGCCGCGTCGCCCTGGTAGACCTCGCGCACCACCAGCGGCATGACGACGATGTAGGCGCCGGCGTTGAACATCGCCGAGACGAAGTTGATGCCGATGACGTTGCGCACCAGAGGCAGTCGCCAGAGCGTGCGCAGGCCGTCGCGAATGCTCGGCGATGCAGTGCTAGGCGGCAGCGCGGGCAGGGGCCTCAGCGCCAAGCCGCCGCCAAGGAACAGCGCCGCTTGGATGAGCAGCACGGTGGCGAGCCCGAGCGTCTCCAGGCGACCGCCCAGCCAGAACGCCCCCATGCCGATGAGCGTGGTGACCACGGTGGTGACCGTCACCGTGCGCTGGATGTCGATCCGCGTGACGCGGCTGAGCATGGCGGCGCGCGCGGGGTCGCTGAGGCTTTGCAGCAGCGCCAGGGCGATGCCGAAGGCGATGATCGGCCAATAGGTCAGGTGGCCGATGCCGGCGACCATCGCCAGCGGCGGCAGACAGGCGATCAGCGACAGGGCGATCAGCAGGCGGCGTCCGTCGACGCGGTCCGCCAGTGCGCCGCCGATCAGCAGCATGGCCAGCGGCGGCAGCTCCATCAGCGCCCGACTGATGCCGAGTTCCATGGCTTCCACTTCCAGATGGAAGACCAGCAGCCACTGCACGAGGAAGGTCTGCAAGGTCATTGCCGCGAGCCACAGACCGGAACTCGCGAGATACCAGGGGAAGTCGGTCTGGAGCGGGGGTCTTCGCTGCGGCATATCCGGCTGCCGAGCCGCCGGGTCGGTCATGCGGACTCGATGCGGTCCAGTTCTTCCTGCACGCGCAGCCAGGCGCGCTCGGCGCTGGCCACCGCGGCCCGCGCCGTCTTGCAGCGGGCGCCGAGATCGGCCAGCTGTTCGGGGCGACGCTGCTCGGCGGCATCGCTCAGGCGTTCCTCCAGCTCCTCCACCTGTTTCGAGTAGGTGTCGATCTCGGCTTCCAGCCGCTGCTGCTTCTGCAAGAGCGGCTTGGCGGCGGCCCGCGGCCTCTTGCGCTGACCGCCCCGCGGCCCGCGGCCGTTGCGCGACGGTTTCGCCTGGCGCAGCGCCGCGTAGGCGTCGAGGTCGCCCTTGAACCGTTGCACATGGCCGTCCGCGACCAGCCAGAAGTCGTCCACGCATTCGCGCAGCAGGTGCCGGTCGTGGGAGACGAGCAGCAGCGCGCCTTCGTACTGCTGCAGGGCGACCGTGAGCGCCTCGCGCATCTCGATGTCGAGATGGTTCGTTGGCTCGTCCAGCACCAGTACGGCTGGCTTGTGTACGGCGATCAGCGCCAGCACGAGGCGCGCCTTCTCGCCCCCGGAGAAGGTCGCTGCCGGACGGCGCACGTCGTCGCCGCCGAAGCCCCAGCCGCCGAGGTAGTCGAGCGTCTGCTGGGAGGTGAAGCCCGCTGCCTCGTCCATGTGTTCGAGGGGCGTGCGCTTCTCGTTCAGGGACTCAAGCTGATGCTGCGCGAAGTAGCCGACGGCCGAGTGGCGGCCGCGGGTGAAGCGGCCATCCAGAGGCGCGAGGTCCCCCGCCAGACAGCGCAGCAGCGTGGTCTTGCCAGCGCCGTTGACGCCGAGCACGCCGATGCGGTCGCTCGGATACACGCGCAGCGTCAGGTCGGCGAGCACCGCCTCGCCGTCGTAGCCGAGCGCCACACCGTCTAGGGACAGCGTCGGGTTCGAGATCTTCTTCGCTGGCGGGAAGGCGAAGCGATACGGCGACTCGGCATGCACCGGCGCGACGCGCTCCATGCGTTCCAGCGCCTTGATCCGGCTCTGCACCTGGCGCGCCTTGCTGGCCTTGGCGCGGAAGCGGTCGACGAAGCGCTCGATCTCGCCGATGCGCTCCTGCTGCGACTGGTAGAGCTTCGCTTGGCGCACCAGGGTCTCCGCTCGCTGGCGCTCGAAGCCGCTGTAGTTGCCCGTGTAGACGGTGGCCTGGCCGTCCGCGATGTGGACGATCTCCTCAACCGTCTTGTCGAGGAAGTCGCGGTCGTGGGCGATGGTCAAGAGCGTGCCCTGATAGCGGCGCACCCAGTTCTCCAGCCACAGCGTCGCCTCCAGATCGAGATGGTTGGTGGGTTCGTCGAGCAGCAGGAGATCCGACGGCGTCATCAAGGCGCGGGCCAGATTCAGCCGAATGCGCCAGCCGCCGGAGAACGCCCGATGCGGCTTGTCGAAGTCGTCCGTGGCGAAGCCGAGGCCGCCGAGAATCTCGCCGCCGCGGGCGCGGGCGTCGTAGCCGCCGACGTCCTCGTAGTCCGAGTACAGCGCAGCAAGCCGTTCGCCGTCGTCCTCTGCCTCGGCGCCCGCGATGGCCTTCTCCACCTGCCGCAGCCGCGCATCGCCGTCGAGCACGAAGTCGAGCGCCCCGCGCGGCGATGGCTGGACGTTCTGCTGCAAGGCGGCGAGCTTCCACGCCGCGGGCTTCAGCACCTGGCCTTCTTCGGGCAGCAGCCGCTCGCGCACCAGGTCGAACAGCGTCGTCTTGCCGGCGCCGTTGCGACCGATGACGCCGACCTTGTGGCCGCTGTAGACCGTGAGGCCCAGACGATCGAACAGCAGCCGGTCGCCGCGATGCAGAGTTAGGTCGACCAGCTGCAGCATGGCGCTTCAGAGCAGTTCGCCCACGGCGTCGAAATACTGGCGGGCGGTGTCCAGATGCTGATCGACCGTCTCATGGCCCATGCTCTGCGTGACGATGGCCAGATGCGTGCAGCCGAGGTCCCGCCAGCGCCCGGCGTGCTTCTGCCAGCGTTCCGGGGTGCCGCCGCGGGCCTGCGCCTGGGCTTGAATGCCGAAGCCGTCGAAGGACAGCCCCGCGGCCTCGCGGTGCCGACGGATGGTGGCGAGCGCATTCGCGGAGGCGGCATTCGGCCCGCCGAGCGGAAACCAGCCGTCGCCAAGCTCCGCGCAGCGCTTGAGGAGCGCTGGGGCGATGCCGCCGAACCAGATCGGGATCGGCCGGCTCGGCCGCGGCAGGATGCTCGCCTGGGTCACCGTGTGGTAGTCGCCGGGGAAGCTGAAACTGTCCGACTCCCAGAGCGCCCGCATGAGCTTCACCTGCTCCGCCTGACGCTTGCCGCGTTCGGCGAAGGGGACGCCGAGCGCCTCGTACTCCACGGTATTCCAGCCGGTGCCGATGCCCATGCGGAAGCGGTTGCCGGACAGGATCGCGAGCTGCGCGGCCTGCTTCGCCACCAGCGCCGTCTGCCGCTGCGGCAGTACCAGCACGGAGGTGGCGAACTCGATGCGCTCCGTCGCCGCGGCCATGAACGAGAACACGGTGAACGGTTCGTGGAACGCGACGCGGTGATCGTAGGGGCCGGTGAAGCCGCCGGGCCGGTCCGGATCCGCGCCGAGCACATGGTCGTAGATCAGCATGTGGTGCGCGCCGAGGGCTTCCGCGCCTTGGGCGAAGGCGCGGATGGCGCCGGGATCGGTGCCGATCTCGTTGTGCGGAAAGACGATGCCGAGCTTCATGCGGCCTCCTCGTGGAAGGTAACGGTGGTTCGGGCAAGCGGCCCGTCAGTAGGAGCGCGGCAATCCCAGAACGTGCTCCGTGACGTAGTTCAGCACCATCTCCTGCGAGATCGGCGCGATGCGCTGCAAGCGAGCTTCCCGCCAGTAGCGTTCGACGTGGAACTCGCGCGCGTAGCCGAAGCCGCCGTGGGTCTGCACCGCCTGGTCCGCGGCTTCGAAGCAGGCGTCCGCGGCCAGCCACTTGGCCATGTTCGCCTCGGCGCCGCACGGCAGGCCCTGATCGATCAGCCACGACGCCTTGCGGATCATCAGTTCCGCGGCATCGAGCCGCATCCGCGCCTCGCCCAGCGGGAAGGCGACGCCCTGGTTCATGCCGATCGGGCGCCGGAACACCTCCCGCTCGTTGGCGTAGTCCACCGCCCGGCGCATCGCCGCCTTGCCGATGCCGAGCGCCTCCGAGGCGACGAGGATGCGTTCCGCGTTCAGCCCGTCGAGCAGATACCGGAAGCCCATGCCTTCCTCGCCCACGCGGTCCGTGACGTGGACCGGCAGGTCGTCGTAGACCACCTCGCAGGTGGCGACGGCGTTGCGGCCCACCTTGTCGATAGGCGAGATGGTCACTTCTGGCCGTTGCAGTTCGGCGAGCAGCAGCGTCATGCCCTGGGTGCGCTTGGCGACTTGGTCGCGCGCTTCGGTGCGCACTAGCAGCAGCACGCGTTCGGAATCGAGTGCCTTGGTGGTCCACACCTTGCGGCCGCGCACCACGTAGTGGTCGCCGTCGCGCCGGGCAGCGGTCTTGATGGACGTCGTGTCCGTGCCGGCGTCCGGTTCGGTGACGCCGAAGGCGACATGCAGATCGCCCTTGGCGACCCGGGGCAGGTATTTCTGCTTCATCGCCTCGCTGCCGTGGCGCACCACCGGATGCATCCCAAAGATGGACAGATGCACGCTGCTCGCGCCGTTCATGCAGGCGCCCGAGGCCGCCACCTCCTCCAGCACGATGGAGGCCTCGGTGATGCCGCGGCCGCTGCCGCCGTACTCCTCGGGGATGGCGATGCCGACCCAGCCCGCCTCGGCCAGAGCGTTGTAGAAGTCCCATGGGAAGCGGTGCTCGCGGTCGCAGGCGGACCAGTAGTCGTCGGGAAAGTCGGCGCAGACCTTGCCGATGGCATCGCGGATGAGTTGGTGTTCGTCGGTGGCTTCAAAGTTCATGCGCGACAGCTTAGCATTGCTTAGGATGATCGGTTCCGGGGAGCGGGCCGCGGGCATGGCTGGCAAGTATTTCGAGGAACTCGAGCCGGGGGCGACCTTCGCCCACGAGCCGGGCCGTACCGTGACCGAAACCGACAACCTGCTCTTCACCACGCTGACCCTGAATCCGCAGCCGCTGCATCTGGATGCCGAGTTCGCGAAGCAGAGCATCCACGGCCGGATCCTGGTGAACAGCATCTTCACCCTGGGGCTGGTGGTGGGGCTCTCGGTGGGCGACACCACGCTCGGCACGACGCTCGGCAATCTCGGCTTCGATAAGACCGTCTTCCCGAACCCGGTGTTCATCGGCGACACCATCCGCGTCGCGTCGAAGGTGGTGGACCGCCGCGAGAGCCGCAGCAAGCCGGACCGCGGCATCGTCACTTTCGAGCACGTCGGCACCAACCAGCGCGGCGAAGTGGTCTGCTCCTGCCAGCGCGGCGCCATGATGATGCGCCGTCCGACGGCCTGATCGAGGCGGCTCGCCATGCCCCACGACGCGCTGCTTTCCATCGGTCTTCTCATCATCGTCGCCAAGCTGGCGGAGGGCGTGCTGCGGCGCTTTCGCATCAACGCCATCGTCGCCTACGCGGCTACCGGGGTGCTGCTCGGCCCGCTGCTCGGCATCGTCGAGCCGACGCCGGATCTGTCCGTGCTGCTCAACATCGGCATCTTCGTCTTCTTCTTCCTCATCGGTCTCGACGAGGTGGACATCGGCGCCTTCGTCGCCTCGGTGCGCGGGCGCTACTTCGTCGCCGCGACCCTCTCGGTGGCCATTTCGCTCGGCGTTTCGCTGACGGTGACCTCGGACTTCGTCTACGACTTCGGCTTGGGCCTCGACTTCACCACCGCCTTCGCCGTGGCGGGCATCCTCGCCCTGTCGAGCCTAGGGCTGGTAGCGAAGGTTCTCGCCGACAGCGGACGGCTGAACGATCCGGTGGGCATCCAGATCTTCACCACCGTCATCATCGCCGAGATGCTCGCCCTGCTACTGGTCGGGTTCGCGATCGGCGAGCACGGCGAAGACTGGGGCTGGCTCGACATGCTCATGCTGCTCGGCCAGATCGTCGCCTTCACCGTGGTGACGTGGCTGCTCTCGAAGCACGTCGTGCCGCCCGTGATCGACCTCTTGCAGCGGCTGCTGCATGTGCCGCAGCTCTCCTTCGGCGTGCTGCTTGGCGGCCTCTTCCTGGTGGTACTCGCCGCGGAGCTGATCGGTCTGCACGGCTCGCTCGGCGCGTTGCTGTTCGGCGCTGCCCTTTCCGGCGTGCCCTACCAGGTGCGGCGCACGATCATCCCCGGCATGAGGAGCGTCGCCGAGGGCGTCTTCGTGCCGCTGTTCTTCGCTTCCGCAGGGCTCTACCTGTCGCTTGCCTTCCTCTCCCTGCCGCCGTTGGCGCTGGCGGCGCTGGTGATCGTGCCGGTGATCGCGCACTTCGCTGGCGCATTCATCGGCGCGTACGTGGCGCGGCTGAAGAATCCCTTCGCGCAGGCCACTGGTCTGATGTCCAAGGGCGTCGCCGAGACCGCGTTGCTGCTGGTGCTGTTGGAGGCCGGCGCCATCGGCCAGGACGTGTTCTCGCTCCTTGTGCTGGTGATGTTCTGCTACATGCTGCTGATGCCCATGCTGATCGGCTATGGCTTGAAGCGCGCCAAGCCGGTGGCGGAATCCGAGATACCGGACCAACTCCCCTCCTCGCTCGTGCATTTCGCTCTGGAAGGCATCGAAGTGGGCGACATCCTGGACCGCGCCCGCCGCTTTCCGTCCGGCGATCTGTCGGTGCGCGACTTCGTAGACCACTGGGTGGAGACGCATCAGCAGGATTACGTGGTCGCGAACGATGGGGTCTTGGCGGGCATCGTCTCGGTGAACATGCTGCGCTACCGTCCGAAGGATTCGTGGGCCGACACGGCGCTCAAGGACGTGCTGCGCGAGAACGCCCCGACGGCGATGGCCGACGAGCCCGTGGAGGATGCCCTGCAGCGCATGACCGAGAACTCGCTCACCGCCTTGCCGGTGCTCGAACGGCACACCGAGCAGCTCCTCGGCGTGGTGACCAGCCACGACCTCTTGGAACTGATCGTCACGGACGCCAAGGCGCAGTGATGACGCCCAGGCCACGACGCTCGCTGCACTTCGTGCCGGGCGGCAACGAGAAGATGCTCCTCAAGTCCCTTGACACCGCCGCGGACGGCTTGGTGATCGACTTGGAGGATGCGGTCACGCCGGAGCGCAAGGAGGAGGTTCGGACGGTGGTAGCCCGGTGGCTGGCGGAAGCGGATATCGGCGGCAAGGAGCGCAAGGAGAGGGTCGTGCGCATGAATCCGCTGGACACGCCTTGGGGATTCGCGGACCTCGCGCACACGATGGCGTGTCCGCCGGATGCGTATCTCGTGCCGAAGGCGGAAACCTTGGCAGGCCTGAGTTTGATCGACGCCGAGCTGTCCCGGCTCGAAAGGGAGTTCGGCCACGAGGATCGGCAGGTGGGCCTGATCCCCATCGCCACCGAAACGCCGCTCGGTGCGCTCAACGTTCAGAGCTTCCCGTCATGCCCGCGCGTTGTCGCGATGACCTGGGGCGCGGAGGACATCGCCGCGAGCCTCGGCGCGCCGGTCAATCGCGGCGAGGACGGGCGCTATCTGCCCGTGTTCGAGCACTGCCGCGTCGCCACGCTCCTCGCCGCCGCGGCGGGCGGCGTGCAGCCCATCGACACCGTCTATCCGGACTTCCGCGATGCCGAGGGCCTCGCGCGCGATTGCCGGGAAGCGGCGCAATCCGGCTTCACCGGCAAACTCTCCATCCACCCCGACCAGATCGAAGCGATCAACGCGGCGTTCACGCCCGCGGCGGCGGAAGTGGAGGAAGCGGCCGCGCTGGTTGCGGCTTTCGACGAGGCGCAGGCAGAGGGGCGCATGGCGTTCGCCTTCCAAGGGCGTATGGTGGACGCGCCGCACTTGGCCCGGGCGCGCCTCTTGCTCGAACGGGCGAAGCTGGTCGGACAGAGCGAAGCGGAGGAGCGATGAAGATTCCCGTCTGCACGGAGCGGATGCTGGCCGAGATCGATGCCGACGGCATCGGCCGCATGACGTTCAACAATCCCGCCAAGCGCAATGCGCTGTCCCTCGACATGTGGCAGGGCATCGCCGAGATCCTGGAGCGCTTCGACGAGGACGATGTGCGGGTGGTGGTCATGTCCGGCGCCGGCGGCAAAGCCTTCGTCTCCGGGGCGGACATCAGCGAGTTCCACACCAAGCGCGCCAACGCCGAACAGCGGGCGGAGTACGGCCGCATTTCGGCGCACGGCAGCAGGGCACTCAGCACCTTCCGCAAGCCGCTGATCGCCGAGATCGCGGGCTACTGCATCGGCGGCGGCCTTGCCACGGCGCTGGGCGCGGACATCCGCTTCGCGACGCCGGATTCCACCTTCGGCATCCCGGCGGCCAGGCTCGGACTCGGCTACCAATACGGCGGCCTTGCCAAGCTGGCCCGCATCGTCGGTCCGGCAAGAGCCCGCGACATCCTGCTCTCGGCGCGCTTTCTCGATGCCGAAGAGGCGCTCGCCTGCGGGCTGATCCACTTCGTCGTGCCGCGCGACGAGATCGCCGAGCGTGTTGCGGACTATGCGCAGCGCATAGCCGCCAACGCGCCGCTCTCGGTGTACGCGGCCAAGGCCGCGCTGGACGCTTGGGAGTCCGGGGCGAGCGCCGCCGACCTCGAGCGCGTGCAGGCCATGGTGGACGCCTGCTTCGACTCGGACGATTACCGCGAAGGTCGCCGCGCCTTCCGGGAGAAGCGCAAACCAGTGTTCCGCGGGGTGTAGCGGGGCATAGATGGATGGAGCTCTCGGACGTATTCCGCGCCGGCGAAGACGGCGTCCACACCTCCCGCATCCCCGCCCTCTGCGTTAGTGCCGAAGGCACGCTGCTCGCCTTCTGCGAGGCGCGGCAGACGGGTTCGGGAGATGCCGGCGACATCGATCTGGTGGTGCGGCGCAGCACGGACGGCGGCGAGACTTGGGGCGGCAGCATCACCGTGTGGGACGACGGCGCCAATACCTGCGGCAACCCGACGCCGGTGGTGCATCGGCCTAGCGGGCGCGTGCTGCTGCCGATGACGTGGAATCTCGGCACCGACTTGGAACGGCGGATCATCCAAGGAAGCAGCGCCGAGCCGCGGCGGGTCTTCATGACGCATAGCGACGACGACGGCATCAGTTGGGCCGAAGCGCGGGAAATGCCGCACCTGCGGCGGGAGTATTGGGACTGGTACGCAACCGGTCCCGGCAATGCGATCGAGTTGACGCGCGGGCCGTTCGAGGGCCGCATAGTGGTGCCTGCGAACCACTCGAACACCTCATCTAGAGGCCATTTCTACCGCGCCCATGTGTTCTACTCCGACGGTGGCGGCGCCTCCTGGACGCTCGGCGGGGTGGTCGGTCCGGCCACCAACGAGTCCGCGGTGGCGGAGTTGAGCGATGGCTCGATCATGCTCAATGCCCGGTCGTACGCAGGGGCCAATCGCCGCGCCGTGGCCATCAGTCGCGACGGCGGCGTATCTTGGGGCGAGCCGCGTCTGGAGCACGCCCTGATCGAACCCGTCTGCCAAGCGAGCCTGCTGCGGGAGTACTTCGCATCGGGGCGAGGGTCGAGGCCAGGGTCGGGGCGAGGTAAGGGGCGGCTGCTGTTCGCCAACCCTGCGTCGACGACCGCGCGGGAGCGATTGACGCTGCGCGCCAGCAGGGATGACGGCGAAGCCTGGAGCGTGGCCCGGACCGTCTATGCCGGATCGTCGGGGTACTCATCGCTGGCCGTGCTGCCGAACGGCAGTATCGGCGTGCTGTTCGAGCGCGACGGCGCCAGCAAGATCTCCTTGGCCCGCATAGAACCGAAGGCGCGCTCCTCCGCGAGCGCGTTGAGTTGGTAGCATTCGCCGCCGGTCCGTCGAAGCAGGCGGGAGAAGCAGGAGCAACATGGCAGAACGCGTCTTCACCGCGTGCGTCCTCATCATTGGCAACGAGATCCTCTCCGGGCGCACCCAGGACATCAATCTCCAGCACATCGCCACTACGCTCGGCGAACAAGGCGTGCGCGTGCGCGAAGCGCGGGTCGTGCCGGACGTGGAGGACGTCATCGTCGCCGCCGTCAACGAGGCCCGCGCCCGGTTCGACTACGTGCTCACCACCGGCGGCATCGGCCCCACCCACGACGACATCACTGCCGCCTGCATCGCGTTCGCCTTCGGCGTGCCGCTGGTGCAGAGCGAAGCCATCGCCGAGCGCATCCGCGGCCGCCCGGCGCCCGCCGAGGTGATGGCCTCGCGCCTGCTGATGGCGCGCGTGCCGGAAGGCGCGACGCTGATCGACAACCCCACCGGCGGCCCGCAGGGCTTCCAGATGGGCAACGTCTACGTGATGGCCGGCATCCCGGCGGTGATGCAGGCCATGCTGTCGACGGTGGACTTCCAGGGCGGCGCGGTGGTGCGCACGCGCTCGGTCACCGCATTCCTCGGCGAGAGCCAGGTCGCCACCGGCCTCGCCGCCATTCAGGAACGCCAGCCCCAGATCGACATCGGCAGCTATCCGTTCAGCCGGGACGGCCGCTACGGCACGACGCTGGTGCTGCGCGGCACGGACCCGGCAGATCTCGATCAGGTGCTCGAAGAGGTCAAGCAGCTCATCATCGACGCTGGGGAGACGCCCCAGGAAATCGCTCAGGAATAACCCAAGAGGAGAAGCCAATGGACTTGGAAGGCAAGACGGCCATCGTGCTCGGCGGCACGTCGGGGATCGGCCTAGCGGCCACGCAGCAGCTCGAGGCGGCTGGCGCCACGGTGGTCGCCGGCAGCCGCTCGGCGCAGAACCTGGAGACGGCGCAAGCGGCCACCGGCGACCGCGTGACCTTTCGCGCCATCGACGTCCTGGACCGCGACGCGCTCTCGGCGCTATTCGAGGAACACCACGGCTTCGACATTCTCGTCAACGCCGCCACCGGTGGCGAGCGCGCCTCCGGTCCGTTCCTGAACATGGACCTAGACGGCTTCCAAGGCTCGTTCCGCAAGCTCTGGGGTTATACGAACAGCGTTCGCCTCGGCACCGAGCACATGGCCGCGGACGGCGCGATCACCTTGGTCAGCGGCTTCCCGGCGAAGAAAGCCAATCCCGGCTCGTCCGCCATCGCCACCGTCGGCAGCGCCGTGGAAGGCTTCGTGCGCGCCATCGCCCCCGAGATCGCCCCGCGCCGCATCAACGTCGTCTCGCCGGGGATCATCGACACGCCGATGTTCGCCGTGCAGGGCGACGCCCGCCAGGACTTCCTGACGGGCGCCACGCGGAACATGCTGATCAAGCGCGCCGGCACGGCAGACGAATGCGCCTCGGCCATCGTCTTCACGCTGCAGAACGACTACATGACGGGCGTCTCGATCGACGTGGACGGGGGCGCAAAGCTGCCGTGATTCGCGTATGCTCCAATCAGCGGTTGTGCTTTACGGTGACCGCGTTGGACGCCGTTGAGGGGAGGGGGACGTGACTGCGCTGTTGGTTCTACTGGCCGTCCCTGCCGTCGTGGTCTGGCTTGGGTTCTTCTATGGCCTCTTCAGTCTGCAGCGCTCGTTTCGAGCGACGGCGCGGGTAGATTTCAAATCTCGGGAAGACAATGACGACAGGGTCGCCAATGAGAACTCTGTGAATATCCTGTCGGAAGCGGAGGAAGACATTGAAATATATGATGACGGAAATAACTTTGAGGAGTCCCCTTACAACAGTGAGAGTTTCATTCATGCGGTTCGACAGAAGCTGGATGAGAACCAGGGTTTCAAGTTGCTCTGCCTGTTCAACTGCGACGAACTGACGGACTTCCGGACCGAGTTTGGGGACCACGAGCGCGTGGACATCCGAGTGAGGACAGCCGGCGGCCGCCCAGACGACGTTCACTACAAGATCGTGGACGGCGGACGCCGTGCGTACATTTCCAAGCATGGCTTGAATGAACGCACTAGGAAGTACCGAATCGTAGACTGTGGGCGAGTGGAAAGACGCGACTTCGAGCTAGCTGTTGAGATTCTCTTTGAAGGTGTCCAGCAGGATCTCGATGACTTCACTTCCGTGCGCGGAGTCGCGCATGGATGACATGCTACCGCCGATGCAGCTTTATGCGTTGGTCGCTGTGGCGGTCGCGCTGTACGCGACCATGGCTACGGCACTGTCCTACTCGGCAACGAAAGGAAAAAGAGGAGGCAAGGGGAAGAAGTGGAGGCGGGTCGCCGAGGTGCTGCAGGACTCGCGCCCTCGGCGAGCAAGCTCCTTGGTGCTATTGAGCTTTCTGCATGTGGCGGCGAGCATTGTGCTGGGGTTTCTCTGCGTTGACTGGATGGCTGTGAGTGTCGTGGTACACGGTTTCTTGCTGGGACTCGCGGCATGGGTGAGTGTGGATCTCGTTGCCATCCTCCGAGCAAGGCGCTTGCGTCATGCGACTGGGCTGGATTGACGGCAGCGCGACCGGGGTCGGCCACGCCCCGCCGTAGCGGTCCTACCGAGAAGGCCGCTCGTCGCAGAGCACGGCGACGCGGTGCAGTTCCCGCACTTGGTTGCCGAAGTCCGGCACCGCGGCGTGCTGGACGCAGCGGTTGTCCCACATCGCCAGGGTGCCCGGTTCGTAGCGGATGCGGGTCTGGTAGCGCTCTCGGGTGCAGTGGTCGTAGAGGAAGCTCAGGATGGCATCGCTTTCGCCGCGCGGCAGGCCGGGGATGCGGCGGGTGAATCCGCGGTTGACGTAGAGCGCTTTGCGCCCGGTCTCCGGATGGGTGATGACTATGGGATGGGTGACGGGATGGCGGATCAGGTCGATGTCGAAGTTCCTCCCGTCGTGCTCGGCGTCGAGAGGTTCGAGGAACGCCTTCATCGCGTCGGAGAGGTCCTCGTAGGCCCGATACTGAGAGGCGAACAGCGTGTCGCCGCCCACCGCGGGGGTGATTCGGGCGTGGAGCATGGAGACCTTCGGCGGAATGACTTTCCAGCTCACGTCCGAGTGCCAGCCTTCGGCCGTGCCGGGGCGCTCGGGGTCCGAGCGGATGCGCAGCACGTCTTCGAAGCCGGGCACCGTCGGCGAATAGCCGTGGACGTCGAGCCGGCCCCAGCGCTGGCCGAATTCGCGCAGCTGATCGTCGGTCAGATGCGCTTGGCCGTGCAGTGCGATGGCGCTGTATTGCATTAGCAGAGCATGAACCGCCGCGAAGCCGTCGTCAGTGAGGTGGGCAATGTCCACGCCGCGGACTTCCGCGCCCAAGGCGCCGGAGATCGGGCGCACATCGTATTCGAGGTCGGCCAGCACCTCTGCGGCTTCCGCCATTTCGCATCCTCCCTTGGCCTCCGATCCGATGATCGTAGCGCATTCCGAGCCGGCCGGGGCGCACTGGTAACATGCTCGGATGGATGAGGACAGCAACCGAACGGCCACACGCCGCGACGCCGAGGCCCTTTTGCAGCGCCTGCTGCGGACCGGGTGGCTGCAGGGGTTTCCGACGCATCCGCGCCAGCTCGACACAGTGCTGGCCATTGCCACCAGCGGGCTCGCCCGCCAGCGGCCCTATGCCGAGTGGGAGATCAACGAGTCGCTGCGCGATTGGCTGACTTCGGTGCGGGCACGGATCGACCACGTCACGCTGCGGCGGCGGATGGTGGACTGCGGCTTCCTGAAGCGCACGCGGGACGGCGCCCGCTACTTCCTGAACTACGGGCGCGTCGTCGGCGTGCTGGGCGATCCGGCGGTGGAAGTGGACGCCGGCGCGATCCTTGACGCCATCGTGCGCGAACGCGAAGCCCGCAAGGCCGCCTACGCCCGCAGCGCCTGCGGCCCGCCGACTCAGCCTTCCAGTCGTTCCTCGCTGAGCCTCAGCGTGTTCGACAGCCACCACGACAGGACGTGACGGCCGGCCCCGTCCATCACCGCCGCCAGGTAGAAAAAGCCTCCCGAAACAGGGATGTACGTGATGTCTGCGCACCAGGCTTGGTCGTGCGCCGCGATTTCCATGCCGCCGCGCAGCAGGTACGGGAACACCTTGTGCCCCCGATGCGCCGCGCTGGTGCGTGTGCAGCGGTACCGTGCCTCCATACCCATCAGCCGGCTCGTAGGACAGGACGAGCGGCTGATGTCCAGCAGCGCACAGGCTCAGCGGGCCGTCCGCCTCCACCATCGCGAACCGCTGGGCGCGGCTCAGCGACCCAGCCCGCGCAGCAGCGGAATCCCGCTCCATCGTCAGCTCGCCGATCTTCGCGTACAGGTCCCGGACCGTCGTCTCGTGGTCCGAGGCGGCCTTGGCGCCGCCGCCCCGAACACCCCGTCGAGGCCCTCCACCGCCTGCCGCTTCCACGCGTTCACCTGGTTCGGATGCACCTCGTGCCGCGACGCGATCGCCTGCACCGTGTCCGCCTCCCGCTTCTTGAACTCCGCCGTGAACCGGCGCCCTTCCTCGCCATGCCAGTGCCCTCCTCAGGGCGCTGGAGTACGCCTTAGCGTGCTGTCCGACGTGGGACCACCTCACCACGCACAGTCTCATGTCGCGTTCGCCGTGGCGCGGCAGTAGTTCCATCACCTCGTCCTCTCTAAGGCAGTGTTGCGGTGGACTCTTCCGCCAGTAGCAGCGACGGTTCGCCAACCAACGCCCTCGCCGCCGCCCGCTGCTGGCCACCGCAAAGCTGCGCCGGATAGTGTTGGGCGCGATGGGCGATGCCCACCTCTTCGAGAACGCAATGCCCCGCTGAGCGCCTTCTCAGTCGCCGATCCGCCGCCATACGACGCAGAGGCACATAGCTGGCCCGGCGCCCGGGGTGCTGGCACGCTCGCCTCCCGCCCTAGGGTCAGCATGATCGTCCGTACTCGGACCACAGCCCGGGCCGGACCCAACTCCTCACAGGAGCTCCATGTGCGTATGGTCGCGCTAAATCCCGGCAAGCAACCGAAGATAGACTTCCTGTACCTTTCCACTAAGCAGATTATTGTCCATATAGTTCATCACGTCACCCCTAGAGCTTCGATCAACGGCAAGTCCGCGACCACCATCAATGTTGACCCTCACCAGAAGACCTTTGCTCAGCATCGTTTCAAGCAACACGGTTGCTCCCCGACCTGCCCCCGACAGCTGACCCGTACTCCACCCGGCTTCGCTCAGAAACTCGACCAAGACGCCGCCACGCCAGAACTTTTCGACGCCCGCCTTGACGAGGTACCGCGCATTCTCTTCCTTGTCACCAAGAGCACGACTTACCAAGCTGGTCCAATACATGCCTGCGGGCGGCACAAAACGACATTGCTGGAACAGAACCTGGTGCCAGTCGTTTGCTCCGCCCTCTACCACCTGCGCACCCTCGAAAGTACAGCCTACGAATCGCGTGCTGTGATCGACCAAACACCGGCGAAAACGGATGTCAGCAAAACGGCATCGTTCAAATGTCACGTCTCGAAAGTCAAGCTCGCCCATCATGCCTCGAAACCACCATCCGACAACGTTCGTGGCTGCGCCCTTCGCAGTCCCGCCGGCCGCAATCGAGCGCAGGAGGCGATCGGTCCGCACGGTCATGGTGGTGCCTGCCTGAGCGTTGACAACGCACTGAGCAACGTGGAAAAAGAAGGACCCCAAGTATCCGTAACCCCGCGTCGAGGCAGCTAGTTTCGCAGCGTCGATCACACGGTCCAAGTCAGACAGAGACAGAAAGCCAATCAACTGCTCGAGCACTTCCCCTTTTCCGTCGGCTTCCGCGACAAGGCTTTCAACCAGCTCTCTGGGCAGGCATCCCATCTTCGGGCCACTTTTGCGCAGCCACGCGTCGACCGTCAAAGCCCTGAGGAATGGGGCCAAGAAGTCGTAGCTAAAGGAGTAGTGGTTCGACCCGCCGATTTCCGACGCGGTTAGCAAGGGATGATCAAACACCTTGTCTTCGTCGCTAGACACGAAGCCTCGGACCGCAGAAAACAGGTCATCGATATGAAAGACTGGATTGAGTCCCAAGTGGTTCGTCGCCACGTCACGAAAAGACTCAAGCTGTTGTTCCGGACTGCTATCCAAATGCTGCCGTCCGACCTCCCGGTTGCAGATGTCTCGCAGAAAGCCGTGCAATACGGGTATACCGGGGGCGCCAAAGCTGCCTATGGAAGTACCTCCGGCACGCACGTAGGTCGCAATCATGCGCACGCAAAGGGGGAGGTTCACAAACTGGTCCCTAACCGATCCGCTATGCTCCGGCGGGATAGCCTGAGCCTGCAGCGTGCTATAGATTTTCTGCGCCGTGTTCTGGTGGGACGGAGACGCGTGAAAGGCTTCTCTGAACCCTATTGATGCAAAAAAAGAGGCGACGGATGTTGATGTTCAGGCTAGCGCGGCGAGGTAGGAGGACATCTCCGCTTCCACTTCGGCGTTTGCATTCATCGACAGGACGGGTTTGCGCTGCGGGCGGAGGAACCGTCCGGCCCGGACGACGAGGCGGCGGCGCATCGTGTGCATCTGCTCGAACGCCCAGAGCGCCGTGCGCTTCGGGGTCGTGCCGCGCTGCGGCGGCCGGGACGCCATCTGCAGCTCCCGGGTCAGGTTGTGCGCCAGGATGGCGGCGAGGGTGTACAGCCGGTTGCCGGCGAGCTTGCGCGTCGGGACGTACTCCATGCGGCACTGCGACTTCAGTTCCGCGAACACGGCCTCCTGCGAGCCGCGCCCGTCGTGGAACGCGACGACGCTTTTCGCCCGCACGCGGCGGTTGGTCGCCACGACCTTGAACTCGAAGCCGTGGACGTGGGGCGCGAACAGGTCCAGCTGCACCGGTCCCTTGCGCTGCCGGCGGGTTCGCGTCCGGACCACGACCAGGCGCCGCCGGCGGCCCCAGCTCTTCGGCTTCCAGGCGGGCTCGAAGAAGTCCCTCGCCCCGTCCATGCGGCGCCAGCGGCGGCGGCCCTCGACGAGCGACTTCAGTTCCGCGAACCGCTCGAACGGCACCGTCGCCGTGTACTCGACGCCCAGCGCGTCGAGCCGGCCGAGGACGGCCTCGCCGAAGAACGCGCTGTCCATGCGCGACTCCAGCCGCGCACCCGGCAGCGCGGCGCGGACGTCCGCCAGGCAGCGCTGCATGAAGGCTTCCGCGCCGTTGGAGTCGTGCACGTTGCCCGGGCGGTGGCGCAGGTCGAACACCTGCCCGGTCTGCGCCACCGTCGCGAACAGCGGATAGTAGCTGCGCTGTCCCTTCCTGCGCTTGTTGAAGCCGACGGCCGTGCCTTCCGCGAAGCGCTTCGTGCCGAGCACCGAGCCGTCGAAGTCGAGCGTCATCCGCGCCGGGCCGAGCGCCGCGGCGCGGTCCAGCACCAGCCGCCGGTTCAGGGCGCGCACGTTGTCCGCGCTGCGCCCGTCGGCCCTGGCCAGCATGCGGCCCATCGTGGAGGCGTCCGGCAGGTGCCGCAGGCCCAGCGTCCGCCTGACCATTTCGTCGTCCCGGTAGTACCGCGCGTCGCGCAGCTCCCGGAAGCCCATGACCAGATGCACGACCAGCAGCAGCGCCACCGCGTGCGGCGCGTAGACCGGACTGCCCGGCAGGTGGCGGAAGCAGCCGCGCAAGCGCTCCTTCAGCCCGAGCCGCGCGAACAGCCTCTGGTAGAGCACCAGGCCCGCGTGCGCCGTCAGCCGCTGGTCCTCGAACCGGATCTCGATGCGATCCGTCGCTTTACCCCGCACGCTCGCCTTGCTACGCTTCATGGCGGCGGCCTCCTTCCGATGAGTTTTTCGACGAACCGCATCGTAACAGAAGGGGGTCGCCGTCCAACCCCGCTCCTTGCGATTCGACGAACTATCGAAGCGCAAAGACGCCGTGCCCCGCGAAACCGCGCTCCGCTTGACAACACCTACGGTGTGTCAAACCGGCAACCCGACTACAGCGCGAAACGCACGAAAAACCTGCAATACGACGAATACTCGCGCCTCAGTATGCCCTTAAGGGGTGAAGTAACCGCGTGCCTGTTGCGTGTTGAAGGGCTCAAGGGTCATGAGCTCCGTGCTCGGGGGAACTCCGCTGATCTTAGCGTTCCAGAATAGGGTCCGCGTGGTCAATAGGACGCGAGCCTCGGAGCCTTTGGCCCAGCCGCTGAGCTCTCGGAGGACGGAACTGGGGTCAAAGTGAGGGGCGTTAGCGCCGCAGAGTTCGTCGAACCCGTCGAAAATGAAGCAAAAATACCCCTGACCCAAAGCATGCGAAAAGAGGGCTTCGGTCAACTTTATGTCGGGCGAAGCACCAGGTCCATAAAGGGAGTGGTTGATGATGTCCCAGAGGCCGTGAAGAGCGGCGGTGTTTAGAGATCGCCAGTGTTCGGCCTCTACGTAGATGGGAATGGTCTTCGTGGTGTCGACGCGCGAAGCAAGGTGACCCATGAGATGGCGAGAGAGCGTGGTCTTTCCTACACCCGCCCCAGCCAGCATGACGCGCAAAGTGCCGTCGTCGCCATGTGATCGGCCAGAGAGATAGTGTTCCAGGACCGCGACGATGGTAGGACCCGTGGCGGTGGACCCGAGATGCGGAGGGATGAAGGGCTCGCCGGACTCGGCGTTTGCCTCGGCTTCCTTGAGGTAGTCGGCGAACGCCCGCCGCAAAGCGGTCCAGACGAGCTCTGAGAACACTTTCGGAGGCGGTCCGAAGTGGCGGGCCAGGAGGTCGTCGTCGAGGCCGAGCTTTGGCGGCTTCAGGAGGAACACTCGGCTGTATGCCTTGACGAAAGACGGGCGATTTCTGACGGCAAGGCTCCGCGCCGTCGCTGCCGAGCATCGGCTTTTTAGATAGATGAAGCGGGAACGCGAAGGGGCAAGGCCGGAATGCAGGGAGGCATTGATGACGGCATACTCGGCCGTGGATTCCTCTTCCTCTATGTCAAAGTACCCGAGGAGCAGAAGGTCGTCCGGCGTGAAGATGGTGGCCATAGATGGATCCGTTGTCTGGCAATGCATGGCTGGTGACGTGGCAGTCTAGTGGGGACCCTACCACGGGGCTAGCGGCGAGACAAGCGGCTGTACCGGTTCGGGTGTACGACAAATCTCTGGTAGACGACCTCCACCCGTTCACGCGGCGAGGCGCAGGCGTTGCTCCCAGTAGTCGTCGAACCAGCCGCTGAGCCGCGCGCAGCGCACCCAGATCACGGGGTTCGCGCCGGCCACGGTCCAGCGCATGCCGGTGCATTTCAGGCGCCGCCCGACGACCGTCTTGCACGCCGCCTCGACGCGCCCCGAGCCGATGGGAAGCCCGTGCGCGAGGTACTCGTCGCAGCGCATCCGCCCGCGCCGCTCGGCGATGTACCGGGCCGCGCTGACGCTCTCCTCGCCGCCGGCCCGGCGCAGCGCCGCCAGCACCCTGTCGATGTCGCCGGCCTTGAGCCACCGGCACAGGCTCGTCGCCCAGCGCTTCGCGAGGTCGGTGCCGGGGCCGTAGCGGGCGCTCGCCGCCGCCCACAGGTACTCGGCGGCGTGGAAGTAGTCGATGATCGGCACCGCGTTCGGGAACCACTCCTCGAACAGCCGCCGCAGCCACTCGGCGCCGTCGCCGATCCAGACGCCGACGTCCTCGGGGCCGTGGCCCGCCGCCGCCAGCTCGCGCGGCAGGCGCCGCGCAACGGGCGAGTCGCCCTGGGCGTCGTCCTCGGCGCTCTCGATGGCGGGCGAAGGCGCGTCGCAAGCGACGCGTGCGCACCGTGTTAGGCGACACACAAAGCTGACCCCCTGGCGACACGCAAAACTGACCCCCCTGAACGGGAAGAAGAGGAGTGAAGCGGATGGGGAAGTGCCACGATGCGCCGCGGTCGGAAGGATCGCGGGAGCGGGAGATGATGAGCCGGACGAGGTGGGGGCGATGCTGCGCCTGCACCGCCTCGGTTGGGGTACGCGGCGGATCGCGGAGAAGTTCGGCTGCAGCCGGAACACCGTGCGGCGCTATCTGCAGGCGGAAGGCTGGGTGGCGTACAGCCGGCCGCGGCGCGACGGGGCGCTGTCGGGTCTGGACGGATGGCTCGAGGAGCGGTTCCTGCGCCACCGGGGCAACGCGGAGGTGGTGCGGCAGGACCTGAAGCGGGAGCTGTCGATCGACGCGAGCCTTAGGACGGTGGAGCGGGCGGTGGCGCCGCACCGGCGGCTGCTGGCGGCGCGGGCGAAGGCGACGGTGCGCTTCGAGACGGCGCCGGGGCGGCAGCCGCGGATCGACTTCGGCGAGGCGCGGGTGCCGATCGGCGGGGAGCCGACGCGGGTACATCTGTTCGTGGCGACGCTGGGCCACTCGCGGCGGACCTGCGCCCAGGCGTTCGCGCACCAGCGGCAGGCGTCGTGGTTCGCCGGGATCGAGGGGGCGTTCCCGCGCTTCGGCGGGGTGACGGAGGAGGTGCTGGTGGACAACCCGAAGCCGCTGGTGGTCCGCCACGACGCGGCGACGCGGGAGGTGGAGTACAACGAGCGGTTCCTGGCCTTCGCGGCGCACTGGGGGTTCCGGCCGAGGGCGTGCGCGCCGTACCGGGCGCGGACGAAGGGCAAGGACGAGAACGGCGTGCGCTACGTCAAGGGCAACGTGATCGCGGGGCACTCGTTCGACGGCCCCGGCGAGCTGGAGGCCCATCTGGCGTGGTGGATGCGGGAGATCGCGGACGCGCGCGTCCACGGCACGACGGGCGAGGCGCCGCTGGCGCGCTTCGAGCGGGACGAGGCGGGGCGGCTGGGGCCGTGCGCCGGGACGCCGTTCGGGCAGCTGCGGGATCTGATCCGGACGGTGTCGGCGGACTGCGCGGTGACGGTGGACACCAACGCCTACTCGGTGCCGTGGCGGCTGGTCGGCGAGCGGGTGCGGGTGGTGGCGAGCGGCGGGAAGGTGCGCGTCCACCACGGCGGCGAGGTCGTGGCGGAGCACGACGAGCACGGCGGCAGGCGCGCGCGGATCGTCGAGCGCGGGCACTTCGAGGGCCTCAACGCCGGCCCGCGCGCCGAGGCGGAAGCCGAGGACCCGCCGGAGCCGGCGCTGCTGCGGCCGTCAACTACCACCGTCCGTGCATGTTCGCCGTCGAGGAGACCGACGCCGACGACCGCGCGGCGGCGCTACCCGCAGGGCCGCGTGACCACGCCCTACGAGCGCCTGCGCGGCATGGACGGGCGGAGCGCCGCCTCAAGCCCGGCGTGAGTTTCGCGGAGCTGGATCGCGTCGCGCACGGGACGAGCGACCTGCAGGTGATGCGCGAGGTGAACCCTGCCCGGGCCGAGCTGTTCCGGGCACGGCTAATTTGTTCTAGCCCCCGGGAGGCGCATTGGCACGGTGTCCGAGGGAGTTTTTCGTCATGCGCAGGTAGTCGAAGACGCGCCTGGGGTTGCGGTCGAGCCTGCGCATGGCGGAGGCGACGCAGTCGTCGGTATGGGAGCGGATGAGGCCGATGGCGAAGCGGCGCAGGCGGGTGGTGTTGGCGGGGCCGTGGCCGGTGCGGATGCGCAGGCGGTCCTCGTCGAAGGCGTTGTCGAGGATGTTGTGGACGGCCTCGACGCGCCAGTGGCCGCGGTTGAGTTCGAGGAGGCGCTCGGCGTCGGCGGTGTCGGGCCGGTGGCTGGTGATGCCGAGGGCGCGCTCGACGGCGGTCCTGCCGGACTTCTTGTCGGTGCGGGTGCGCTCGACGAGGAAGGCCTGCCCGACGTGGGGGAAGTCCACGTAGTCGTTGAGCTTCGTCGTGGTCCAGACGGCGCGGCTCTCGATGCGGCCGTGGGCGAGGACGTCGGGCTCGCGGAAGTCGGGCTCGCCGCGGTCGTCGAAGTGCGTCTCGAGGTCGTCGAGGAGGGTGGGCTGGTTGCCCTTGGCGGCGAACACGTAGTGGGCGCCGCGGCCGCGCAGGTAGTTCGCGAGCCTGCGCTGGGCGGGCAGGGCGTCGGCGGTGAAGGTGCGGCCGGCGAAGTCGAGCCGCAGGCCGTCGAGCAGGGGGACGACCATGCCGATCTCGATCCGACCGCTCGCGGTCGGCGTGCGCTTGGTCTCCTCGTCCGCGCCGACGGGCAGGCGGTGGACTTTTTTTGGGTGTGGGTGGCGCCGCTGCGGTGGCCGACGGCGCCGAGGATGTGGACCTGGCACTCGCCCTCGCCGATCCTGCCGGCGGCGGCTTCGGCGCCGGTCCCGTCGTCGTCGTGCTCGTCGCGGAAGATGGCGTTGCGCATGGTCTTGCCGTCGATGGCGACGGCCTCGCCTTCGTCGCCGCCGTGGGCGGCGTGGAAGCGCTGCAGGGCGTCGTCGAGCCGGTCCGGGTCGACGCGCACGAGGACGTCGCGGACGACGAACTCGCTGGGCACCTCGAAGCGCCCGCCGCGGCGCCGGCAGCGGAACCGCTCGCGGGCGCGCGGGGACAGGGGCGGCCTCGTCGCAGGAACCGCTCGCGGGCGCGCGGGGACAGGTCGGCGGCCCACTCGGCCATGGCCTTGTAGCCGCGCGCGCCGCACAGCGTCGCGCCGGCGGCGATGGCGAGCACGGTCGGCAGCGGGTGGCGCCGGCCCTGGCGGCGGCGCGGGTCGTCGATGTCGGCGAAGAAGTCGGGCAGCGAGCGCATGGTGTCGGCGGAGATCATGGCCTTCGGGCCTCCGTGTCGGTCTTCGGGAAGGAGCTCCGGGCGCGGCGCCGTAGCCGCCGCGGGCGCGGCGGAAGCCGCGCGTGCGGCCGACGCAGGTCCAGTTCGCGGCGCGGTACACCGCGCCGTCGTGGCGCGACGGGTCGACGAACGTCTCCAGGAGCAGCAGCGGATGGCCGAAGCGCGCCGGCCAGTCCGCCGCCAGGCGGCGCTCGCACAGCGACAGCGCCCGCGAGCCCAGGTTCGGCGCCCGCGCCCGCGGCAGGATCAGGAAGCGGCTGTTGTTCGCGACCAGATGCAGCCGGCCGTACTGGACGCGGAAGTCCCAGCCGATCCAGCGGTCCCGCGCCCCGCACTTGAGCGCCGCCGCCGAGAAGCCGAGCAGCGCCAGCCACTCGCCGCCCCGGTGCGCCGCGTACCACAGCGTCTCGCCGATCTTCGGCAGCGCCCCCAGGAAGTGGTGCGCCGCCATCAGCTCCCGGTAGCGTCCCTCGTCACCCGTCGCCACCGGCTCGACCTCGACCTCGCGCAGATCCAACGCCGCCTCCGTCCGCGTCAACTCCGAGCGCGTTTCTACACCTCTCGGCCGCCGATGTTCAGTGTCGGAACTAACCCGCTGTTTTCAATCGCGTTCCCTCGGAGGACAAATCCGCCCTGCTGTTCCGGGAGATCGGCCTGGCGCTCGACGCCGAGGTAGCCTGAGGGGCGGCGGAAGGAGAGGAGCGATGTCGACGTGGCCCGCGTTTCCCACCGCCTGACCACCGCAGCTCTTCGGGTTCGGGGGACGCGTCCGTGGAAAGGCCGTGGAAAACGCTGCTTCGGGTCGGTCCCGACCGGCGTCGACGCATTGACCCCGGAGACCGTCTGCGGCAGGCTCCCGACCTTCGCAACAACGATCCCCGACCTGCCATGCGGCGGCTGGACCGTCGATTCGTTCAGGCTCATCTTCGTATTGGAATGGACTGCGGTCGTATCGGTTCAGTACATCTTGCACTGGGCTTTTGGGCTGCCTCCTGCGCGACAGGGATTCCGGCAGCCATGGTGGCAACCTATTCAAGCGGTGTTCATGTTTCGGCGGCAGGGCCGAGCGCCTTGAGGGAGAACGCGGTGTCGTTGGAGCGCGACGCAGCCGCGCGAAGGGGCATGGCGCGGCGGGATGGCCCTGAAGGCACGGTGCCTCTCGCTGGGCATCCTTGTCTAGCTGAGAACCAAGCTTGGTTGGGGAACCTGACGCCAGCGAGAAACGAGCAACTGTCGCCCAGCGACAGCCCTTGTGCTCTACGAGACGTGGTGGTCGGTGCTTCGTTGCACGTCGCAGACATCCCGGCTAAGCTAGCCGGGATGTCCATACCGGGCGGAGGGCTCCGGTTCGGGCCCACAGCACGACCCCGTCAGGCAGCCGATGCCTGAGCGTAGCACACCATGCCTGCGTGCTTCAGCCTTCGAGCCGCCCCTCGCTGAGCCGCAGCGTGCGGTCCGCGGCCTGCTCGAACTTCGGATTGTGCGAAACCACGCACAGCGTCGTGCCGCGTTCGTGGCAGCCCGCCAGCAGTTCCATCACCGTGTCTTCCGAGGCCGAGTCCAGGTTGCCGGTCGGCTCGTCCGCCAGCAGCAGCGATGGCTCGCCGACCAACGCCCTCGCCACCGCCGCCCGCTGCTGCTGGCCGCCGGAGAGCTGCGCCGGATAGTGATCGGCGCGATGGGCGATGCCCACGTCTTCGAGCAACGCCATGGCGCGCCGCGCGCGTTCGCCGTCGCCGATCCGCGCCGCGCCCTTGCGATAGCGCAGCGGCAGTTCCACGTTCTCCAGGATGGTGAGGTCCCCGATCAGGTTGAAGGACTGGAAAACGAAGCCGAGTTCGCGATTGCGCAGCCGTGCGCGGGCGGTGAGCCCCAAGTGCGCGGTGTCGGTTTCGCCGAGCCGGTACTGGCCGGTCGATGGCATGTCGAGCAGACCGAGAATCGACAGCAGCGTGGACTTGCCGCAGCCGGAAGGCCCCTGCACGAGCAGGTATTCGCCACGGTGGATGTCGAGCGAGATGTCCGCGAGGGCGCGCGTCTCCACTTTGTCGGTGAGGTACACGCGGCTGACATCGCGCAGTTCCACGAGCGGTTGTTCGCTCGCGACGGATTCGCCGGTTTCGGTGTTCATCGGATGACTATCGTCTCCTCGTCCTCATAGCGGGCGGTGTCGCCCAGAATCACGGTGTCGCCCTCGGCGAGGCCGTCCACCACTTCGATTTCGCGCAGCGTGCCGAGGCCGAAGCGGACCGTGGTGCGCTGCGCGGCCTGGCCGTCCTCCGTCAGGCGAAATACGTCTGCCGTGCCGAGGTCCCTCGCGTTCAGCGGTCGTCGCATGTGCAGCGCATCCGCCATGCGCGCGACCGTGATGGTGGCGCGGATGGAAAGGTCGGGTCGGGCGCCCTGCGGCAGTGCGCCTTCGAGTTCGAGGTCCACCGTGACGCTGCCTTGCGTGACCGCGGGGTCGACGCGGCTGACCCGCCCCGGCAACTCCGTGCCGAGCACGGTGACCACGGCTTCCTGGCCCAGCACGAGATGGCTCGCGTAGGACTCGGGCACCCGCACCACGCCCATCAGAGCGGTGGTATCGACCACGCGGGCGATCTGGCCGCCAGCGGCGACGCGCTGGCCGGGATCCACGAAGAGTTCGCGGATCGTGCCGGCCATGTCCGTTGCCACCGCGAGGTCCCGCACCTGCTGTTCGGCGCTGCGCAGCGCCTCGCGCCTGGCTTCGAGCCGCGCTTCGCCCGCCGCCAGATCCGCTTCGAGTTCGCCGCCGAGCTCTTCGAAGCGGCGGGTCTCGAACTCGAGCTGGGATTCCGCCTGCTGCGTGCGGATCTGCTGGGTGCGGTAGTCGATTTCCGAAACCGCCTGCTGATCGCGCAGCTCCTCCTGCGCCTCCAGCCGCAGGCGGTTTTCGTCGTAGTCGGCTTGCGCGGCGAGCAGGCGCGCTTCTCCGGTGAGCCGGCGATCCGTAAGGTTCGCCCGGTGGCGCTGCTGGTCCGCACTCACTTCGGCAAGGCCCAGCCGCGCCTGATTCACCGCCTGCTGCAACTGCGGATTCACCAGCAGGGCGATGCGGCTCCCGGCCGCGACCTCATGGCCGGGCCGAGCCAAGATCTGCTGCACGACGCCGGCCACTTCCGCCGTCACCCAGCGCTCGGAGATCGGTTCCAGCGCGCCCGCGCCCTGCACCTCGATGGCGAGTTCGCCGCGCCGCACTTCGGCGGTCATGAAGTCCTGAAGGTCGAGACCGACGCCCGGCCGCAGCCAGAGGCGATCCGCGACGATGAAGGCAACGATCAGCAACACTGCGGCGACCGCCCACGCGATGGGCCGCAGCAGCCGCCGCGAATCGGGCTCCCGGGCGCGATCCATGCTGTAGCCGTCCGCCATGCGCCTTAGCCAGCGCCTTGGATCAGCGGATTCAAGCGACCGCGCCGCGAGAACTGGTGCGCCAGCGCATGAGCCACCGCGGCGCAGATCGCGGCGAGGCAGAGCGTCGCCGGAATCAGCAGCCACAGATCGAGAAGCTCGGTGGCGGTCGGGGCCATCAGCCTGGCTGCAAAGGCGAGGCCGCCGACCAGCACGGCGACCAGCAGCAGATCGCCGAGCACCGCTCCGGCGTAGCGCCTCGACAGATCGAACGTCGTCGCGCCGAGCGCCAGACGGATGCCCATGGCGCGGCGCGCTTCGGCCAAGGAACGGGCGAGCGAGTTCGCGACGCCCGCCAAGGCCAGCAGGAGGGCGAAGGCGGCGGCGCCGGAGAGCACCATTTCGACGCTCCGCTTGGCCATGAACTGCTCGCGGAACCTCGCCTCGGGGGTGCCGGACCCCATGACCTCCCAGCCCTCGAACGCGGGCGCAGCGCGGATCATGCCGAGGATGTCTTCCGGCGCGCCTTCGTAGTCGATCAGAAGCCGGTGAAAGGTGGACCGCACCTGTGCCCGCCACGGTTCGTAGATCACCCTGGCGGCGGCGGCGCTGTACTCTCCGTAGGGAACGTCCTCGACCACGCCAACCACGGTCACTGCGGGCGGCTCCCAGTTGAAGCCATCGGGGAAGGCCATGTTCTCCAGCTGCTCTCGCCAGAACACGACGGGCTTGCCCAGCGCCGCTTCGAGGTCTCCGCCGAGGGCGACCGCAGCGGCGCGAGAGATCACTGCTTCGTTCTCTGCCGCGGTGTCGAACCAGCGCCCGGCCAAGAGCGGCAGGCCGAGGGTCTCGATGAACCGGGCGCTGACGTTCATGCCGTAGAACGGCGTGTCTTCCAACCCCGGTTCGCCGCGCAACCTGCCCCGCGAATAGGCGAGCGTCCGAGCGTCCGCGAGCGGCAGACTGCTAGCCGTAGCGGATGCCCGAACACCCGGCATGGCGTCGATGGGATCGAGCAGCGCCCGATAGGCGACTTGGGCCTGCGCATGGTGGATGGTGACGCCAAGCACGTCGGCGTTCTCGAACTTCAGCGAGAAGCGGGCATCGCCGGCGTAGCGGCCGACCAGGGAGAACACCAGGAGCAGGCTCGCCGCGCCGACGAACAGCAAGGTGGACCGCGTCAGCCGGGCGAGCCGCTCGGAAGCTCGCCCGGCGGCGATCGCTCGCGATGTTTTGGAGACGAACCAGCTCGCGTAGGCCGCGCCGAACGCGAACGCGGTCGCGAGCAGCAGTGCCCCGATTGCGAGGCCGACCAAATCAGCGCTGTCCGGCAGCGCGCCGATGTAGGCCGAAAACGGTTCGACGCCGAGCAGCAGTTCCGCGGCGTAGCGCGACGAGAGCCAGCCCAGGGCCGCGACGACGACGATCCAGATGGCATTCTCGGCCATCGTCCGCCGGAAGACGTCCGCCGGACCCGCGCCGATCGCGATGCGCACGGTCTGCTCTTCCGCCCGCGCCAGGTTCTCGGCCAGCAGGAAGTCGATCAGCGAGACGAGAGCCATGGCGAGCAGCAGCGCGACGATGGCGACCAGCCAAACGAGCCGCTGCTGCACGGCGCGCGCACGGTCGGGATCCGTCTCCAGCCCCGGGGCGACGATGAGGCTGTCGCTGGCGAGCACGCCGTAGGACAAGATGCGCAGCGACATCTCTTCGCCGGCGGCCTCATGCCGCTCGACGATGCCGCTGGTGTCGAAGGCGTAGTCGGCGAACAACGCGCTGAGGCTTGCCACGGCACGTTCGCTGGCGAGGCCCTGAACAACGCCGAAAATATGCGAGTCCGGGTACTTGCGGTGAATTTCACGCGCGGTCTGCGGGTCCCGCTCGGGCGGACCGGTCAGGTCGAAAGGCGCATCCAGGATCCAAGCATCGGGCCGTTCGCCGAGGATGTCGGCGAACGCCGGTTCGGCAACGCCGACGATGGGCACGGACATCCCGCCGGACACTTCGAGGAGGTCGCCGACAGTCTCCATCCCCCCGCCGAACATCCTCTGCCACAGATCGTGGCTGAGAACCGCAGCAGGCCCTTGCCCGGGTCCGACGAGCGTGCCCGCCGCAGCGCCCACGCCGAGCAAGTCGAAGAAGCGGCCGGACACTCGCGGGGCTTGGATGCGGCGCACATCGCCGAGCGGATCCTGGATGCGGAGCTGCCCGCGTCGGTGGTAGAACCAAGCCACTTCCGGGGCCAACTGCTGGACGTTCTCGAAGTCGGCCAGCGTCAATCGGCTGACTTCGTCGCCAGTGCGCCGGCCAAGCGACACGTACTCCCCATCCGCCACGCCCGCCGGCAGCCGGAACCAGCTCGCATGGGTGATGGCGACGATGGTGGCGATGAAACCGAACGAGATGCCGAGCGACAGCAGCAAGAACACGAGCTTGCCCGGTCGCCTCGCGGCCGTTTGCCGAAGCTGGCGAAGAATCTGTGTCCCTCCTAACGTCGTCTTCGTCGCCCCGCGCCGCGGGGCGGGGCGCACCATAGCATCTTGAGTGCTAGGAAAATAGCACCGTGAGGCAGCGCCAAGCGCTGTCGCTCGACGGAATGTACCCAGTAGATGCGGCGGCGCCGTTGAACGTCGCAGGCAGCGTTCGCGCCTTGCGCCGCGGCACCGACACGGGCCATTCTTGGCCACCCCTATCCGCTGTCGCCAGCCATGCCCCACGACTCCCCCACCGTGCAGGACGCGCGCACCCTGATCGACCGCGCATGGCGCGCGCGCTACGAGGCGATCCAGCGCCCGCCAGAGGACGAGACCGAACTGCGCCGCGTCGTCGAGCGCGTTCGGGCGGACCTGCTGGCGGCTGCCGACATCTGCCGCGCCAACGGCGATATGGCGGAACTCTCCGTCGCCCTCGGCAAGCTCGGCCATGTCGAACACACGGCAGAGGCGAAGCTCGAGCGCTACGTCGAAGCGGTGGCGGCGGCGCGCGAGTCCGGCGATCCGCTGCGCCTCGCGCACGCGGTTCGGCACTTGGGCGACGTGCATCGGCACGGCAAGCGCTTGCAGGAGGCCGAGATCTGCTACGAGGAGGCATTGGCGCTCTACCGGGAGCACGAGTCGTCGCGCATGCTCGACTACGCCAACGCGCTCCGCCCCATGGCCATCCTCAAGGCGGAGCGCGGCGAGTTGGGCGAGGCCAAGTCGCTTTGGCAGCAGGCGGGAGCGCTCTACGGCGTGGTCGGCATCGACGCCGGGGTCGAAGAAGCCGAACATTGGCTGGAGCGCTTGGAGCAAGGCAAGAGCCATGAGCAGTAGCGACGCGCGGATTGAAACCGTGGTCGGCAACGGCACGGCGGGATGCGCCGCAGAAGGCGCAAGCGGCGCCGGTGCCGCCATCGCCGAGCCGTTCGGCGTCGCGGTCGGACCGGACGGTGCGCTTTACTTCTGCGATCTCGGCAACCATCGAGTCTGCCGCGTCGATCTCGCCTCCGGTCGCATCGCGACCGTCGCGGGCAGCGGCACGGACGGCTGCGACGGAGACGGCGGCCTCGCGCTAGAAGCCGTGATTCGCGAGCCCTACGAGATCCGCTTCGATACGGCGGGGAATCTGCTGTTCGTGGACATGCAGAGCCATGTCGTGCGGCGCGTCGCCCGCGAGACGGGCATCATCGAGACGATCGCCGGGACGGGCGAAGCCGGCTTCTCGGGGGATGGCGGGCCGGCGAAGGACGCCGCGTTCCGGCAGCCGCACAGCATCGAGATCGACGCGGGCGGGGCAATCTACATCGCCGACATCGGCAACCATCGCATCCGCCGCGTCGATCCGATGAGCGGCTCGGTGGACACCTACGCCGGCACCGGCGAGCCGGCGCCGACCGTGGACGGCGCACCCATCGCGCAGACGCCGCTGTTCGGCCCGCGCGCGTTGGCCTTCGACGAGTCAGGCGATCTGTTCCTCGCCCTGCGCGAAGGCAATGCGGTATACCGGATCGACGCGAAGTCCCAGACGATCCATCACGTTGCCGGCACCGGCAAGGGCGGCTACCGCGGCGATGGCGACCCCGCGCCGGAGGCGGACCTCGCGGGACCGAAGGGCATCACGGTCGACCGCCGCGCCATCTACATCGCCGACACCGAGAGCCACACGATCCGCCGCATAGATCGTCGCAGCGGACTGATCCGCACCATCGTCGGCAACGGCAAGCGCTTCGATGGCGAAGACGGCGAACCCCTGCGCTGCGGCCTGGCGCGCCCGCACGGCGTATTCGTCGCTGGCGATGCGCTATACATCGGCGATACGGACAACCACCGCGTCCGCGTTCTGCGCGGCCTGTAGCGCCGGTCAGGCGGCGTCGGCGGACAGCTCTCCCACCGGCGCCGGGTCGTGTACGGTGATCCCCATCATCTTTTTCAGTCGCGGCGAGAGCACCGCGTAGACCTCGTCCGGCACATGCACGTTGGCCGTCGATTGCTCGTGCAGCGCCCGGATGAAGTGCCTGTTGTAGTGGCAGCGCATCGCGTAGCGCGTGCCCGGCGCGGTGCGTCGCCCGCCGCCATGCAGGACGCGCGTATCCGTCAGGATGCAGGTGCCGGGCGGAGCGCAGATCGCCACCAGCCCCGGTTCGCCATCCACCAGCCGCATGAGATCCGCGCCGTCGTGGAAGCTGGTGGCGCCGCTCGCCGTGCGATGCGAGCCGGGCACGATGTACGTCGCGCCGTTGGCCAGATCGAACGGCGTGTAGCACCAGATGATGAGCGACCCGAACGGGAACGGCGGATACGGCATGGGGATGCCGCCCTGGTCCACATGCAGGTCCTGCAAGCCGCCGCCGGTGTGGACGATGGAGCCGTGGGCGCAACCGAGGCCGAAGCCTTCGCCCATCACCTTGGTGAGCAGCCGGTCCACCAGCGGCCCGCGCTGCGCCGCCGACTCCTTGAACTCCACGGCGTCGCGGAAAACGCTGCCCTTGAGCACCAGATTCGCCACCAGTTGCGCCCGCCCCTGGGCGCTGGTGGGTATGCCGATGTTGCGACCGCGCTCGGCTTGGGCCTGCTCAACGAGACGGTCGATCTGCGCCTGCACCTGCGCTGGCGACATGGCGTCCTCGACGAGGCAATAGCCCCAGCGAACGAAGTCCGCTTCGAGCTGCGCTTCGTCGGCGCTCGGTCGCGGCAGGTAGTCGAAGTCGCGGCTGTTGCGGATGCGGCCCGCCTTCATGCGTGCCTTGGAAACCCCGGCGAGTTGCTTCAGCAGGCGCCCGGCGGACAGCGCGCTGGTATCGGAACTGCCGTCCGAATAGGCGATGCCGCCGTCCATCGCCGCCTGCCAGCTCGCCGCCGAGGATTCGGCCGCTCGATGGCTGCGCAGCTGCGCGAGTTCCGCCCGCAGCCGCGCGTTCTCGGCGCGCAGCCGCTGCAAGGCGTCGCCCTCGTCCGCGACGACGGGCAGGACGCCGGAGGTGGAGGAAGTCTGGTCCTCTGCCAGTTGCGGTTCGGGCATGGCCACCGAGTGTTGCCGGAATGGCGGCCAATCGTACAAGTTGACCCGCCTTGGCGAAAGTCGTTCAATGCGGCGCTTCGCGTGAAGGCTTCGGGGGAGGCATGGCGAAGCAGGGCGTCGTCCCTGACGATCTGACGCGGCCGTTCTGGGAAGCGGCCAATGACAATCGGCTGGTGATCCAGAACTGCGCGGCATGCGACCGCTTGCAGCATCCGCCGGCGCCGCGCTGCCATGCCTGCGGGTCCGACGGGCAGCTGGAGTGGAAGGAGATGAGCGGCCGGGGCACGATCTACAACTACGGCGTCGTGCATGACTGTCCCGTGCGCCTGCTGCAGGAAGACCAGCCGTTCAACGTCGCGGTGGTCATGCTCGACGAGGACCCCGGCATTCAGATGTATTCCCATCTGCCGGGAACGCCGGTGGACGACGTGCCGGTCGGCGCTGCGGTCGCGGTGACCTTCGAGGCAACGGCCAACGGGCAGAAGGTGCCCGAGTGGCAGGTCGTGGAGGCTTAGCTGTGGCCACGCCCAATGCCCCCGCATCCATGTATCGCGCCGAGGAAGGCGTCGGCCTGTGGGAACACCGCGGCAAGGTCTGCGCCGTCGGCGTCGGCCATTCCCCCACCGCGCGGCGCTGGGACGGCAGGCCGGACACCACGGTTGGCGCGATCAGTCTGCTGGCGCTGCGCCGGGCCATCGCCGACGCGGGCGTTGCGCCGGAAGACATCGACGGCCTGGTGATGGACCCCGTCACCACCACCGGCGCGTACTGGGAAGCCGGCAAGCCGATTCCCGAGGACATCGTGGGCGCCTACCAGCGCACCGATGATCCCTTGGACGGTCTCGCCAAGCTCAGTGCCGAGTGGATCCTCAAGAACATGCCCGAGCTCGCGAATGTGAAATTCACCATGTACGGCCCCGGCTGCATGTCCAATGCCATCTGCGTCGCGGCGCAGGCCGTTGGCGATGGCCTCGCGCATACCTGCCTCGTGCTCAAGAGCTGGCACAACTTCGAGGGCCGCTACTACCAGGGTGGCGCGAACGCCGGCGCCGCGCTGCCGGGTTCCGCTGCGTTGCGCGCGCTGTGGGGCGCGCCGGCCTGCTACGGCACCGCGCTGCAATTCGCCGAGTACTGCCGCAAGTACGGCAAGAGCCACGACATGATGGCGCCGTTCATCGAGAACTCGCGGCAGAACGGCCTCAAGTTCCCGGAAGGCTATTGGGCGCAGCACCGGCCGGAGGAGATCACGCCGGAGGATTACAACGCCGCCCGCTGGATCGCCAAGCCCGCGAACCTTTTCGACAACGACCTGCCGATCATGGTCTCCGCGGCCTACCTCTACACCACCGCCGAACGCGCCAAGGACATGCGCCAGAAACCCGTCTACATCCTGAACCACGCAGCCAGCAGAACGCGCCCGCGCAGCCTGACCCCGACGCTGGACGAAGTGGAGGAGGACACCGCTCGCACGGCGCGGAAGATCTACGAAGGCGCCGGGATCACTGCGGACGATCTTTCGTTCGAGAACATGTACGACGGCTTCACGCTGTTCCATCAGTTCCACATCGAGGGCCTCGGCTATCGCGGCATGAAGTTCGGCGAGGCGCTCGACTTCTACCAGGGCGACATCGGCATCGATGGCCCGAATCCCATCCTGCCGAGCGGCGGCAACATCGGCTGCGGGCGCAGCAGGTTCTGGATGCACACCGATTGCATCCAGCAGTTGCAGCAGCGCGCCGGGGCTAGGCAGGTAACGGGCGTCAGGCCCGAGGTCGCCGTTTCCGGCGGTCCGATGCCGCTCGGCGGCCACTACACCGTGTGGAGCGCATCGCCGGACTGAGCTGATGATCCTGTTGAGCTTCGACATCGACGGCACGCTGACCGTCGGCGATCCGCCGGGCATCCTCGAAATGGAACTGGTGCGAGAAGCCAAACGGCGCGGCTGCCTGGTCGGAAGCTGCTCGGATCGTCCCATCAGCGCCCAGCGGGCCATTTGGCGGGATCATGAAATCGAGGTGGATTTCACCGTCTCGAAGCACATGCTGCCGGACGTGAAGGCGCAGTTCGAGGCGGACGTCTACTACCACATCGGGGACCGCGAGGACCTCGACAAGCGTCCGGCGGAACAGGCCGGCTTCGAGTTTCTTTGGCCGCACGAGGCGGCAACGGCACCCTGGCTGTCATAGATCCGCGTTCGCCGCGCAGCGGAATCCGGCGTTCACCGTGGTCGAGTCCGGCGTGTTCGCGTAGCGCGCGGCTACCCGGTAGCGGTTGCAGTAGCTGTCGTGGCATAGGAAGGAGCCGCCGCGCAGCACCCGCCTGTCGCCCGACGGCGGTCCCTTGGGATTCAGCCGCGACTTGCCTTCGTGCCAGTCCGCACTGAACCAGTCGGCGCACCATTCCCAGACGTTGCCCGCCATGTTGTAGAGACCGTAGCCGTTGGCGCCGAACGAGACCGCGGGCGCCGTGCCCAGATAGCCGTCCTCCTCGGTGTTCTTCTCCGGGAACATGCCCTGCCAGATGTTGCAGCGGTGCTTGCCGCCCGGCTGCAGGCCGTCGCCCCAGGGATAGCGCTTGCCGACCAGACCGCCGCGCGCCGCGTATTCCCACTCGGCTTCCGTGGGCAGGCGCTTGTCCGCCCATTCGCAGAATGCCTGCGCGTCGTTCCACGAGACATGCACGACGGGATGATGCATCCGCCCCGCGAGATTCGAGCGCGGCCCGAGCGGGCGACGCCAGTTCGCGCCGTCCACGGCGAGCCACCAGGGCAGCGTCGAAACTTCCTTGCCACGACCGATGCGACGCTGCTTCGGCACCGAGAGCAACCCTCTGAAGACGTAGGACCAGCCGCAGGTCTCCGCCTCGGTGCGATAGCCCGTTTCCCTGACGAATGCCATGAACCGGGTGTTGGTGACGGTCGCGCGATCGATGCGGAAGGAATCCAGCTGGACTTCGCGAACCGGCCCCTCGCCGTCCTCCGGGCGCGAGTCCGGGTCTTCGGCGCCCATCAGGAACGACCCGCCGGGGAGCGCGACCATGTCGCCCGTGTCCGGCATCAGCCCGCGTAGCGTTCCCAGAAGCGCGCGCCGCGGCCGGTGTGGCCGGCTTCCCAAGCGTCGCGGTAGCGAAGCATCTCGACGCGCAGTTCGGCGATGATTTGGTCGCTGCCGGGTGCGCCGGCCAAGTTGGTGGTTTCCCAGGGATCGTTCGCCAGATCGAAGAGCTGCGTCTGCCGCTGCCGGTCCCGCACCGCGTACTCGATCAGCTTGTGGGTGCGGTTCTTCACGGCGCGCTGCGAGGCGACGTAGGCGAAGTAGAGCGTGTCGCGCACGCGCTCGCTCGGATCGTGCATTGCCCCCACGAGGCTCTTCCCCTCGACGCTGCCTGGCCGCGGCGTGCCGGTGAGCTCGCACAGCGTCGGAAAGATGTCGAAAAGATAGACGAAGGCATCGCTTCGGCTTCCTTCGGGAACCCCGGGGCCGGCGAAGATCAGCGGCACCCGGACGCTGTGCTCGTAGCAGTTCTGCTTGCCCATCAGGCCATGCTGGCCGACCGCGAGGCCGTTGTCGCCGGCGAAGACGATCAGCGTGTTGTCAGCGAGGCCGTTCGCGTCCAGCGCATCGAGCACGCGTCCGAATTCGTGATCCAAGTGGGTGATCATCGCGTAGTACTCCGCCATGTGGCGGCGCACTTCCTCGGGCGTTCTCGGAAACTCGGCCAGAAGCTCGTCGCGGATGCGCAGCGACCCGTTGTCGAACGGATGGCCGCCGAGGAAGTTCGGCGGCAGTTCCACGTCCTCCGGCGGGTACATGGCGCGGAACTCCTCCGGCATGGTGCGCGGATCGTGCGGCGCGAGCAGCGAGACGTAGGCGAAGAATGGCTTGTCCGCCTCTTGGCGGTCGAGATGGTCGATCACCGCGTCGCAGAGGATCTCGCTGGAGTGTCGGCCGGCGTGGATGTGGTCGCAATCGCGCCAGTGGATCTCGTTGTTGCCGAACGACGGCGGATCGGGAATGTAGGCAAGGCGCTTGTCGTAGCGGCCGCTCGGATCGTAGTGGTAGGCCGGCACGTTCCAGTGGTCCGCCATGCCGCCGAAGTAGATCTCGTCGCCATCGTCGAAGCCGCGGTTGAACGACTCGCGCCCGTTGTGCCACTTGCCCGAACCCCAGGTCCGGTAGCCCGCGCCGCGCAGCGCCTCGCCGAGCATGACGTGTTCGGCGGGAATGCTGCTGCCGGAGTCGCGCAGGTGGAAGAGCGTGCGCCCGGTGTGCAGCATGGCGCGGCTCGGCATGCAGATCGCGCCGTGCGTGCCGCAGGGAATGTGCGCGTGGGTGAAGGTCGTGCCGCGCTGCACGAGCCGGTCGATATTGGGCGTCGCGATGGCGCTGTTGCCGAGCGCGGCGATGGTGTCGAAGCGCTGATCGTCGGTGAAGAACAGCAGTACGTTGGGCTGGGGCATGGGCTCGCTTGGGTCTGTCTCGTGCGTGGCGGGCGGCGATTGAACCACGACGGCCGGGGTCGCGTCACATGGCTCGGAGGCGAAGGCCAAGCCCGCCCTTGAAGGAGCGTACCGGTCGTGCCGGTCGTACCGGTCGTACCGGTCAGGAGTGCATCAATCCGCTGTAGACGAAGGCACTCGCGATGCGCTCGCGATCGGCGCCGCTGACCCCCGCGCGTCGCATCGCCCCACGCCAGCCGCCACGCACGGTCGCGACGATGCGCTCGAACAGATCCTTCGCATCGGCCTCCGAGAGCAGGAATCGGCCATGGCCGCCGACCAGGTTGCCTTGGTTGGCGCCACGCCCGTACGGGCCGCAGATCATCGCCAAGTCGCGCCGCTCTTGCGCGATGGCGGGCGTCGGCGTCAGATCATAGGCCGGGCTCAATCGCCAAGTCCGGTGCGCGGCGACGACAGCATGGTTGCGAGGATGGTCGTCCAAGTTCGAAACTGCGGCGTTGAAGCACATCCGCGCGAAGAGCTCGCGCAAGTCCGCCACCGGTTCGCCGCTTGCTCGCCGAACCTCGTCGGCAAGCAGGAGATAGGACCAGCGCCCGCGTTCGGTCACCGCTTCGTCGGCGCGCAGGAGCGTCAAAGCGCTCACCATGCGCGACCGGAAGAAGCTCGTGCCGTTCCACTGACGGTCGAACCGCCGCACAAGCAAGACATCGCGACCACCTACCGAAACCAGCCGACTGTCCGCAACAGCCAATCCGCAAGCCCGGGCCAATGCCAACATGCCCTGTTCGACTCTCGGCAGATTCCAGCGATCGTCGTGGCGCGAGAACTTCGCAATCCATAGGTCCTCTGCATCCCGCACGACCGTCTTCGGCCGGGCACCGCCGACGGAAGTACCGGGAAGAAGCAACGCCTCGGCCTGTTCCACCGCGGGGTCCTGGCTGTCCGCACGGTCCGCGACGATCAGATCGGCGCCGCGCTGCAACTCCGCCAAGTCCACCATGGCCCTTCCTTGCCAGTCGGTGTCCGGCGGCAGGGAGGAACTGCCGAACCCCAAAGCGCCGATGCGGTCGTCGGGCCCCTCGAGCAAGTAGTCGAACTCCTCGAGGGCGCGGCCCGCCGTCCGGCGATCGATGGTGCGTCGGCCCCACCAGTCCGGCATGGCATCGCGGATCGCGCCGAAGAATCCGCCCATGCGAACCGTGTTGTACTGTCCGTCCGCGAGGCGCAGTTCCACGGGGTCGACCGCCACGGCATCGGCGCGGTCGCGGTATCGACGACCGTAGACGAAAGCGCCGACCGGAACGCCGTCCCGCGTCGCGACGCGGAAGCGCCCCGCCGTGGTGAACTCGGTCTCACCGGGCAGCACGATGTAGACGTAGCACTCGCGGTCAGAAGTCATCGCTGAGCGGGCCTTGCGTTCGCCCCCGCTGGGGGCCGTGCAGCCGATCGAGCAGCACGCCTTCCGCGTCCCTTTCCGGATCGGCCACGTCCTGCATGTGGTCGAGGAGCCCAAGCGCCCACAGCGCTCCGACATACGCGGCGACGCCCGTACTCGGCTTGCCCCTCTCCATATCCGCGACGACGAAGCGCGACACGCCGATGCGCTTGGCCACTTCGGCCTGCGTGAGGCGGCGGCGAAGACGGGCGGTGCGGATGTTCCGGCCGAAGCTCCTCACCGCGTCCGCAACGGCAGCAGGGGGATGCTTGGCTATGGCCGTCGGTCTCGGCACGTTGCTTTAGGTCTACCTGAACGAGTAGCCAAGTATACCGAAAACAACATTCCGGGACTTCAGCGGGGCGCTCGTCACCTCTGCAGCGCAAGCCGCTACAATCGACGCAGCCGCAGCTTGGGGGGATGCACAGCATGGCGCATCAACTGGTGATCCGGGGAGGTCAGGTCGTCGACGGGCTTGGGGGGGAACCGGCGCCGGGGGACGTGGCGGTGGACGACGGGACGATCACCGCCGTCGGCAAGGTCGATGCCAAGGGTCGGCGCGAACTCGACGCCGCGGGCATGACGGTGACGCCCGGGTTCATCGACATGCACACGCACCTCGATGCGCAGATCTGCTGGGATCCGCACGTCTCCCCGGTCTCCTGCCACGGCGTCACGACGGCGCTGATCGGCAACTGCGGCGTGACCTTCGCTCCTTGCCGACCGGAGCACCGCGAACTTCTCGCCGGCATGATGGAGACCGTCGAGGATATTCCCCGCGAGTCGATCCTCACGGGGCTGCCGTGGGACTGGGTGGACTACGGCGGCTATCTGGACTCCGTGGAGAGGCTCGGCCCGGGCATCAACATCGCCGGCATGATCGGCCACGGTGCGCTGCGCTACTTCGTCATGGGGGAGCGCGGCGTCGAAGAGGATGCGACGGACGCGGAGAAGCACGAGATGGCCCGCCTGGTCGGCGAGGCCATCGACAGCGGCGCGGTCGGGTTCTCCTCGAATCGCTATAGCGGCCACCGCATTCCCGATGGTCGGGCGGTGCCCGGCACCCTGGCGGAACTGGACGAGCTGGTGCTGATCGGCAACGAGGTCGCGTCGCGCAATGCGCTCTACCAGCATGTCGGCATGCGCTTCGACCACGTCGACCATGTGGTCGGCGCCACCGGAGCGCGCATGCTGTTCAACTCCACGCTGCAAGGCTTCGACGACGACGCCGGCCGCAAGCGTCTCGAAGCGATCCGCAAGATCGCCGCCGGGCGAGACCTTTCGGGCGTGGCGCAAGTGCGGGGCAGCGGCGCGCTGCTCGGCTTGCAGGCGCTCGTGCCGTGCCGCGGCGAGAACTGGGCGAAGCTCCGGGCGATGGCCGTCGACGTGCGCATCGAAGCGGTCCGCGATCCGGACTTCCGCGCCCGGCTTGTGGCGGAGGCCCGCGGCGAACAGCAGGGCTGGGCCCGGCCGAGCTGGATGTACTACCTCGGCAGCGGCACCTCGCCCGACCACGCGCTCGGCAGCCACAACAACCTCGCGTCGATGGCCGAGGCGGCCGGCGAACACTGGTCGGAGACGTTCCTGCGCCTCTCGGATGAGACGGACGGCAAGGCGCTCTTCAACCACGTCGGCGAGAACCAGAACCTCAAAGCACTTCGCGACCTCTTCGAGGGCGGCGTCTTTCCCGGCGTTGGCGACGCCGGCGCCCACGTCGGCATGGTGATGGATGCCGGCTGGGCGACGTTCGTGCTGTCGCATTGGATTCGCGAAGACGGTCTCTTCACCATGGGCGAGGGCATCCGTCGGCTGACCAGCGGCGCGGCCCGAATCCTCGGCCTCAAGGACCGCGGCGCTCTCGCACCGGGCATGCGCGCCGACATCAACGTATTCGACGCCGACACCGTCGCGGAAACGCATCCCTACCGGGTCACCGACTTTCCCGCCGGGGCATCGCGCCTCACGCAAGGCAGCATCGGCTACAAGGCGACCCTGGTGAACGGCGAGTTCCACGTACTCGATGGCGAGCTGACGGACGCGAGGGCGGGGCAGGTGCTCCGCCACGGGCGAAGGGCCGGAGCGGTCCGCGCTGGTTGACGACATGCCCGAGCCCGAGCGAATCCTCCCCTGCCCAACCTGCCGCAAGCCGGTGCGCTGGTCCGCCGCCAGCAAGTACCGCCCGTTCTGCTCCGAGCGCTGCCGACTGATCGACTTCGGCGACTGGGCCGAAGAGCGCAACCGCATCCCCGGCGAGCCGCTGCGGGATGTGCATTCGGGAGATTTGGAGCGCGATTGAGCGCGGCTAGAAGCGGTCGGGCAGCATGTTGTGGACACACGGCTGTGGGAGAGCTATCGGAAGCTCGGCGAACTGCTCGGCTTGCATGCGTTGCCCGGAGGCTAACCGTAGAGGAGCTGCGCAAGGTGCTACAACGGCTCGTAGATACCGGCTCCGCTGGTACGAGCAGGCGTGCTACCCGTCGCGTCGGCTCTGGTCCCTCGACTGTCCGTCCCATAGAACGGTGATGTCGTGGACATCGAATCTCACCTCGTCGTTTGCCAAGAACGCCCGGCCGACATATGCGAAAGGCTGCGAAAGGCAACCTCAACTCGGTCGCCAGCGCCTCCTGCAACCTGACGTGAATCCACAGCGTCCGGTCTGCCGTACACCCCATCTGTCCGGCGCCGACTTCAAGATCGCGTCCGTGGCTGAACCGTCAGCTATCGCCAGTAGCCGACCACGGCAAGCCGAACATCCGATGCGCTATGCTGCGCATCCGTCGCCGTGGTGCAAGCACCACTTGCGCTCGAAAGGTTTCAAGCGATTCGATCGGCCTAGAAGCCGAGTCATAGGAGTTCACATGCCACGCCTTAGCGAACCGCGAGTAGCACCTCTGCCCGAAGAGGATTGGTCCGATGCGCAAGCGGAGATCATGAAGCCGTTCGTCGCCCAGGGGCGCACGTTCAACGTCTTCACGACGCTCCTGAACCACGCGGACCTGTTCCGCCGCTGGCTGGTCTTCGCCAACCACATCCTCGGCAAGTCCACGCTGAGTCTGCGGGACCGCGAGATTCTCATCCTGCGCATCGGCCACTTGGCGGATTGCGAGTACGAGTGGCGCCAGCATGTGCAGATCGCTCGCGGCGCCGGCATGGCGGATGCAGAGATCGCTGCGGTTCGCGAAGGCTCGACTGGCAGCGACTGGCCGGACAACGAACGCGCCCTGCTCGCCGCCGTGGACGAACTGAAGCGCGACACGCACCTCTCCGATGCCGCCTACGCCAGCCTCGCGGCGCACTACGACACCCGCCAGATCATGGACATCGTGTTCACGGTCGGCCAGTACAACATGCTGGCGATGGCGCTCAACACCCTTGGGGTGCAGCCGGACGAAGGGCTGCCGGAAGGGCCCTGAGTCCGCACCGGCCTGGAAGTCGCAATGGCACGAAACCTCATCTACGCCGGATTCTGGATCCGGGTCTGGGCGACCGTCATGGACTCGCTGCTGCTCGCCATCATCACCGTGCCGCTGATCTTGTCCATCTACGGCGAAGCGTACTTCCTGCGCGAGACGCTCATGCCGGCCCCGGCGGAGTTCCTCATCACCTACGTCCTGCCTGCCGTCGCGATCATCCTGTTCTGGCTGTACAGGCAGGCGACGCCGGGCAAGATGGCCATCGCCGCCACCATCGTCGACGCGCAGACCGGCGGCAAGCCGTCCGCGGGACAGCTCGTGGGCCGCTACTTCGCGTATTTCGTTTCGATCCTGCCTCTCGGCCTCGGCATCCTTTGGGTCGCGTTCGACGGCAGGAAGCAGGGCTGGCACGACAAGCTCGCGGGCACCGTCGTGGTGCGCCGCAAGCCGCGGGGCGTTCAGCCCGTGGCGTTCGAGGCAGCGTTCGATGTCGCTTCGGGAGTCGCCGCTGACGCCGAAGAGGACAAGGACTGAGCCCGACCGAGTACGACAGGGTCGATGCTTCGGAAGTCTAGCCAGGGAGCTCCAGTAGACGTGAAACCGATCAAGACCGAGGACGAGTACGATGCCGCCCTCAAGGAAATCGACCGCTTGATGGCAAGTCCGTCCGACTCCAGCGATGGCGACCGCCTAGAGGTCCTCGTCACGCTGGTCGAAGCCTATGAAGCCGTACGTTGGTCGATTGACTGATCGGCTCGCAGCCGCGTGCCTCTGAAATCCTGAACCGACGGCGTCCGCTGACCTTGCCGATGATCCGCGCATTGTCGAGCAAGTGGAATCTCCCCGCCGACACCCTCGTGCGCGAGTACCCGCTCACGGGCTGACCGTTCGTCAGGTGCTTCGGGAGGATCACCCGGTCCTCGTGACGCTGGGCGAAGCCTGCGAAGCCGTCCGTTGGCCGATCGAGGCCCTTGGCGGGACGCATAGGCATGAGTTCTTGGGCACGGGTCAACTCGAAGAGCTGAAACCCGGCCGAGTCATGCGGCCTTGGCGGCAATGTCGGCTGGCTTCGCGCTCGATGCATCGTTGAAGTGCAGCACGCCGTCGTCGATCGGCGCATCGAGCAGCAGCTTGCGGTCCTCGGCGTAGTCTTGGACGTTCAGCCACGGTGCGCGGTCGCCCTGCTTCGGGAGTTCGGCAAGGCTGCGCTGGATGTAGCCGGCGGAGAAGCCGTCGATCCAGGGCCGCTGCGCCATGCTGTGCTCCGACTCGCCGAGCCGTGGCGTGCATTGGCGCGCGCTGAAGGCGTCCATGCGGTTCAGCAGGCGGCAGGCGTAGTGGGCGATGAGGTCCGCGCGCAGCGTCCACGAGGCGTTGACGTAGCCGAAGGTCTGCACCAGATTCGGCACGTCCGAGAACATGCATCCCTTGTAGACGTAGGTCTTCGGGAAGTCCACGGCGCGACCGTCCACGCTCACCGCGATGCCGGCCATCACCTGCAGCCTCAGCCCCGTGGCGGCGACGATGATGTCCGCATCGACCTCCCTGCCGCTGCCGAGGGCAAGCCCGCGCTTCGTGAAGCCGTCGATGGTGTCGGTTACCACTTCCAGGGCTCCCGAGTTGATGGCGCGGAACAAATCGCTGTCCGGCACCAGGCAGAGGCGCTGGTCCCACGGGTTGTAGCGCGGCGTGAAGTGCGTCTCGATGTCGTAGTCTGGGCCGAGCTGGCGGCGCACCATGCCGAGCAGCTTGTCGCGCACCTTCTCCGGCCGCGTGCGCGTCAGGCGGTAGAACCAGCGGCCGAGGGCGATGTTCTTCCAGCGCGCCGCGGCATAGGCCAGGCGCGGCGGCAGGCAGCGGCGCAGCGCGTTGGCGAGGGCATCCTCGGAAGGCCGCGACACGACGTAGGTGGGCGAGCGCTGCACCATCGTCACTTGGGCGCCGCCCTCGGCCATCGCCGGCGCCAGCGTCATGGCGGTTGCGCCGCTGCCGATGATGACGACGCGCTTGCCGGCGTAGTCGAGGTCCTCGGGCCACGCCTGGGGGTGGATCACCGGCCCTTGGAAACGCTCGATGCCCGCGAAGCGCGGCATGTGCCCCGCGTCGTAGCGGTAGTAGCCGCCGCACATGAGCAGCATGTTGGCGTTGATCGCAACGCTGCTGCCCTGCGTCTGCGCTTCCAGCCGCCAGCGGGCCTGGTCGCTGCGCCAATGCGCCTTGGTCACGCGATGCCCGAAGCGAATGTGCGGGGCGATGCCGTTCTCTGCAGCGGCTTCCTCGACGTAGCGCAGGATCGCCGGGCCGTCGGCGATGGCCTTGGCGTCCAGCCACGGTTTGAAGTCGTAGCCGAGCGTATGCATGTCGCTGTCCGAGCGCACGCCGGGGTAGCGGAACAGGTCCCAAGTGCCGCCGATGGCGTGTCGGGCCTCGAGGATGACGAAGGTCTTGCCGGGGCACGTGCGCTGCAGGTGGCAGGCCGCGCCGATGCCGGACAGGCCCGCGCCGATGATCGCTACATCGAAACTGTCCCGGGCGTAGCGGGCATCGCTCATGCGGCGGCGCGGTACGCGGTCAGCGCCTCGCCATCCACCGTGACCCGGTGCATCAGCCGCCGCTCGCCGGGGTAGTCGTTGAGGGCGTAGTGCCAGGTGCCGCGGTTGTCCCAGAACGCGACGCTGCCAGGCCGCCATTGGAAGCGGCAAGTGTGCTCCGGCTGCTGCGCATGCTCGTAGAGTGCGCCGAGCAGCTGCGCGGATTCGTCGTCCGCCAGCCCTTCGATGCGCCGCGTGAAGCCCGGATTGACGTACAGCACCGGGCGCCCGGAGCGGGGATGGCGGATCACCACTGGATGCACGGCATCCTGCGTCGCCTTCTCGGCGTTGTGGTAGCGATCGTCGCCGACGGCCGCGTAGAACCCCTTGGGGCCGAAGACATGGCGGCTCGAATGCACGGCCTTGAGTCCGGCCACGCGCTGCTTCAGATCGGCCGGCAGCGTCTCGTAGGCCCGCGCCATGTTGGCGAACTGCGTGTCGCCGCCGCCTTGCGGGACTTCCACGGCATAGAGCAGCGAGCCGAGTGCGGGAATCTGGTCGTAGGAATGATCCGTATGCCAGCCGCCGCCGACGTTGGTGGCGTGGCGCGGCTCCTTCAGCACAATCGCCACCTGCGGCTGCTCCGGCAGAGGCGTGAAGAAGCGGTTGACGTTGATCGGGCCGAAGCGGCGGGCCGCGGCGAGTTGCTCGTCGGGCGTCAGATGCTGGTCGCGGAAGAACACCACGCCGTGCTCGGCCTGGGCGTCGGCGATGGCGTCGACCTGCGCGTCCGTCAGCGCCTTGAGATCGGCATCGCGGGCTTCCGCGCCGCAGCCGGCATCGATGGGGACGATGTTCACGGGATGCTCCTTGGTGGGAGGCTGTGGCGTGATCTTACAGGCCTGATCTTACAGGAAGCTTGCCGTTCACCTAGCGGGGGCGCCGTCTTGGGACACCACGCGGCAGCGGATGCCGTCGTCCTCGCAAGCGGCCATCGCCGCTTGGATTGCCTCCTCCGCGCTGCCTCGGGCACCCGCCCAGCCGACGCGGGCGCGGCTCCGGGCGGCGCAGAGCTGGGCGCTGCGCGTGTTCGCATGGTGCGCAGGTCCGTCCATGTCGGAGCCGTTCCCCGCGGAGCAGGCCGCGGGGTCCCCAACGGCGAATGCACGATGGTCGCTGACGTCGAGATAGTTGTGCCAATGCTCGCGCCCGGCCGCTCCCGTCATCTCAGGCGCGGGCCATCGGGGCGTCGCCGGGTCATGCGGGTCGGCGCGCCAGTTCGGTGCGCCCAAGGCATCCAAGAACGCACTGATGCGCCCGCGCCAAAGCTCCCGGCCGGAACGGCCGAGGAGATAGTGGCCGTCGCGAAAAGACCAAAGCGGCCCCAGCAGCTCCAGACGCACGGCTGCGCCGCTGGCGGCGTAGGCGACCAGGTTGTCGTGTACCAGCTCCGGCCAGAAAAAGCGGTCGGTGACGGAATAGAGCCACAAGGCCGGGACGCTCGCCGCTTGGCCGAGCGCTTGGAATGCCTCCGTGAGGCGTTTCTCGCGGCAGATGTCGCGGTTCCCGCGCGAACCGAGGCCGCCGGCGAAGTTGACCACCGCCAGCAAGCCATCCGGCGGTTCGGTGGCGAGCGCCGTGACGGCAAGCCCGCCGCCGGACAGGCCGGCGGCGACGATGCGGCTGGCATCCACGCCGGGCTCCCGGCGCAGTGCTTCGATGACCGCGGCATAGTCCTCCGCGCCGCGCTTGGCAGCCCGCTCGTAATCGGGGCGGCGACAGCGGATGCCTTCCCGGAACCGTCCCGTGGACGAAGCGAAGCCGCGCCTTGCGAAGATGACCGCCCGGTAGCCGCGCCGGGCGAAGTCCTGGGCGGCGGGCAGCAGAGTGCGCAGCAGCGTGTACTTGCGGTCGCTCGCCTTGCGCGGGTTGCCGTGGGAGAGAACCGCCAGCGGGAACGGCCCGGGGCCGGGCGGCTGGACGGTGAGCGTCTCGAGTTCGTGCCGCTCCTCATCGATCGAGACCGCCAGCCTGCCTGGCTCGACGCTGAGTGCCTCGAGCGGGATCGGTTCGTTCTGGCCAGCGCGGGCGACGGGCGGCGGGAAGTTGTAGTCCAAGCGCGTCGCCGGCGCGGGCGCACGGCCGCTCCCTCCGCCCTTCGCATCCGCTGTCGGTACGAAGTCGGCGATGTGCGCCCGGAGGATGTCGCGCTGCTCGTTGATGAGCCGCAGCGTGGCGTGGTCTTCCCAAGCTACGGCCTCCAACTGCTTCGCCACGGCCGTGTCGAGTTCTAGCCGCCACGCCTTGCCGGAAAGCCAGTCGTCGCCACCCGGCGGGCGGTCGAAGAGCCACAGCGACGTGTAGGTGGAGACGGCCAGACGCCGGCCATCGGGCGACAGGTCCGCGCCTGTCACATTCGTGATGTCTTCGCGGCGACCGACGAGGGTCAGCACGTTCTGCCGGTCCGTGAACGCCGTATCCAGGCGATACAGCTTGGTGCCGGGCGCGCTTTGGCGGATGCGGCGCGATTGCCGGTGCTTGGTGAGGAGGTAGAGCTTGCCGCCGAACACGAACACCGCCTCGCAGTCGAAGTGCCAGACATCGCCCGGATGCTCTTCCTGATCCGGGTAGCGCACCGGCAGAAAGCGCACGGCGCGCATCTTCGGAATGGCCACGGGATCCGGTTCGTGGACGACGTACACGCCGAGGTCCCGGCGCGCATTGCCGTTGTTGCCGACATCGGCGATGTAGAGCACCCCGTCCGCCAGCGCGATGTCCTCCCAGTCGAAGTGCGAGGCGTTGTCGATGGCGTGGCCGGGCCAATCGGCCACCGGCACGGGGATGTACGGCGGCTTGAGGACGCGGCCTGCGCCGTCGATGGCGAACAGCTGGGCTTCGTCGCCGCTGTCGTTGTGGACCCAGTAGAAATCGCCGCGCTCAGACTTGACGATGCCGCTGATCTCGCCGAGCGCAGGATGTTCCACGCGCCCGATCAACTCCAGCGCGCCGGCGTTCGCGCCGAGGCCAGCCGCCGCGAGCGCTAGGCCGGCCAGGAGGCGTGGGTTCAACTCGGTGGCGCGTAGCGGATCATCACCCGCCCGCCGTCCTTGAGCCCTTCCCGGAACCGGGGTCCCCACCGACCCCAGCCGTCGTCGGCGTATTTCTCGGCCATGGTCGCCAGCACGGCCTCGTGCGTCGAGGGATCGGTGGCGAGGGAAGCCGTCATGGTCATGTTGGGCGCCTGCATGAACGCGTCGGACTGCGTCCACATGCCGTGGTCGCCGACCCAGACGACGGCTCGGTCCAAACCTTTGCCGATCGCTTGCGCCCGCCACGCATCCGGCGGCGTGACCACGTACAGATGGCGATTCAGGTGGGCGAACCAGATCTCCGCCTTGCAGCGGCTGAGGTCGCCATCGCTCTTCTGCGGCGAGATGTAGATGAGCTTGGACTGGTCCGCCAAGTCCCAGATCGCCCCGGCGCGGGCCGGGCGGAGGCTGAGGAATGCGGGCGCGAGCGCGGCGCCCGCCAACAGCGCGCGGCGGGCGATCATGCCGCCGGCCTCTCGTCGCCGAGGATAGACACCCGTTCGCCGTAGCGCGAATGCGGGTAGTAGTCCCAAACCGCATGGTGCTGCGTGCAGCGGTTGTCCCAGAACGTCAGCGTGTCGGGTTCCCACGCCACCCGGCACCACAGCCGGGGCGTCGAGTCGATGTGCCGATAGAGCATGTCGAGCACGGCGCGGCTCTCCTCCCGCGAGAGGCCCCGGATGTGCGACGTGAAGCCCTGGTTGACGTACAGGATCTTGCGCCCCGTGCCGGGGTGGCGCGTGACGACGGGATGCTCGTTGCGCGGATAGCCGCCTTCGGGAGGCGTGGATTTGTAGGAGCCGATGTAGGGAATCGCCCCGTCGTGGACCGCCGTGAGGCCGTCGATGAACGCCTTGATCGGTTCGGAGAGCAGATCAAAGGCGAGATACATGTCCGCGAACAGCGTATCGCCGCCGCCGGACTCCGGCGTCTCGGTGACGTAGAGCATCGAGCCGAGCGGCGGGATGGGGTCGCAGGTGACGTCGGTATGCCAGCCGTCGCCGGCGGTGTAGGGGGACTTGGCCGTTGTCTTCACGCGCAGAATCTCCGGGTCGCCCTGGTATTGATGCTGCATCGGATGCACATGCAGCCGGCCGAAGCGGCGCGCGAAGGCCTTGTGCTGCTCCCGGTCCAGATGCTGATCCCGAAACACCAGCACTTTCCAATCGAGCCACGCATCGTGGATGTCCTGCGCCTGCTCGTTGCTAAGCGGCGCGCCGAGATCGACATCCTGCACCTCGGCGCCGATGTGCGGCGTGAGCGACCGCACCTCGAACGTGCGATAGCCGGTGCGGATGTCGCCGACGGCGAACTGGCCGTCGCGGGTGTTGAACATGCTCGCGTTCCCTCCGTCGGATCGGGCTGCAGCTACAGGATCATAGCCCAAACGGTCACGCTGCCTGCGAGTCTTGGTCCTTGGTCACGCTGTTGACAGCCGAGACGCCGGGTGGCGACCATGGTCGTCACCATGGTCCCATGCGATGACGGATGAACACCATAGGCGTCAGTCGTATTGCCTGAGGCGGCTCGCTGTGGCGGCGCTGCACGGTGGCTGCGCGTGGCATGTGGAGCGACTTCGCTGGTCGCCGCTCTGTCCTTGGGGTTGTTGGGGAGCTGTGCGATGAGATCGACGCTCTCAAGTGGTGCCGTGCTGGACGAGTTGCGCGACGAGCGCCTTGTTCGCCTCGAAGCCGAGCCGCACTACACCATCTACGATGCCGGCGTGAAGCAGGCCGCCGCCATGACCCTCTTGGTGCAGTCGAGCGGCTTGCCGATCAGCTTGGGCGCTGAGATGCGCCCGTACATGGACACTGTGCGGCTGTGGGAGTACGTCCGGGCCAACGATGTCCCGCTGAAGCCCGATTCGCCGGCCGAAGTCTACGTCTACAACTGGGTTGATCGCGCCCAAGGCCCGATGGTCTTCGATGTCGGCGTGGTGGTGGAGGACGGCTACCGCGGCGTGGACCCCGAGAGCCGCTTCGTCGTCAAGCGATACTCGGCCATGAAGGTTGCGAGCCTGGTCTACGAAGGACCCTTCCCGCATCAGCCGAACAGCGGTTGGCATCGCATCCGCTGGGAAGACCGCGCCCGGGACAAGGGCCTTGTCTACACCGAGCGCGTCTACCGCGAACTCTACCACCGCTACGACTACCAGACGCACCGCCACGTCACCGAGATCCAGATCGAGGTCGAATAGCCGCCTTGCGCTTATGCTACGGCGCCATTGGCCGACGACCGTGCGCGAGAGGATCCGAAGATGACCGTCATCGACTGCGATTCCCATGTCCTGGAGCCGCCGGACCTTTGGCAGCGCTACCTCGAACCCGAGTACCGCGACCGCGCCATCCGCATCGAGGAGGAAGACGGCGTGGAGAAGCTCATCATCGGCGAGCGGGTGGTGCTGGAGCGCGTGCTCGCCGGCCTGGGCGGTGCCCACATCGATCGGGTCAAGCTCTTCACCGGTGGCCTGCGCTATGTCGATGGCTGTCCGCCGGCAAGCTACGACCCGGCGGCACGTGTCGAACTGCTCGATTCATGGGGCGTGGACCGCGGCGTGCTGTTCCCCACCATCGGCATCCTGCCGTTCCCCACCGACGACATGGGCCTCGCGAACGCCTACTGCCGCGCCTACAACAACTGGCAGGCGGAGTTCTTCCAGAGCATCCCCGACCGCGTCGTGCCCATCGCCGCGGTCAACTGGCACGATGTGGAAGAAGCGGCGCGGGAACTGGACCGTTGCTTGAAGCGCGGCTTCCGCGGCCTCTTCGTGCCGCCGGAGACGGTGGCCGGCAAGCGCCCGGGCGATCCCCATTTCGATCCGCTCTGGGCACGCCTGCAAGACGCGGACCTGCCCGGCTGCCTGCACGTCATCGTCCGCTTCGAGGGCGCAGCCATCCCCTTCGCCGCCTGGCATGGCACCGGCGCCGGCCCGATCTTCGGCTTCAGCCTGGGCGCCACCGGCCAGCTCATCCCGGCGATGGCGAGCCTGGTGCTGGACCTTCTCTTCGAGCGCTTCCCGCGCCTCAAGGTGGTGAGCGTCGAAGCCGGCTGCGGCTACGCGGCCTATCTGATGGACCGCCTCGACGAGAAGCACCACTTCTTCAAGGCCATGAGCCCCGTCAAGCGCAAGCCGAGCGAATACATCCGCAGCAACTGCTATTTCGTGGCGGAACCCGAGGAGCGCAGCATCGGCGTCATGCTGGACCTCGTCGGCGAAGACAACATCCTCTGGGGCAGCGACTACCCGCATGTGGATTCCCGCCTCGACGCCGCGGACCTGATCCGCGACTCGGTGGCGACGCTGGACGACGTATCTCGACGCCGAGTGATGGGCGAGAACGCGGTGCGGGTGTTCAGGCTGGAATAGCCAATGCGGTTGCCGGCGGCGGTGGGCGAAGGTACGCTCCGGCGACGCCGCTGGTGTTGGAGGACCGTTGCTGCTGGTCGAGGAACTGGTCGGTTGCATTCCGGAGGAACTGAAGCGAGAGTCTGGCAAGGCGTTCCATTGCGGTCGCCTCGCCTTCTCCTGCCAGAGAGACTTGTACGTCCTCGGGCTGAATCCGGGTGGCGACCCCGGCGATCTGTCGGAAACCGTGGAGCGGAATGCGACATGGGTGCTGCGCGACGCGCCGGAAGATTGGGCTGCTCTGCTCGACCAAAGTTGGCGCGGTTGCATACCCGGACAGGCGCCGCTGCAGCGGACCCTGCGCAGTTTGCTGGAGCGCCTTGGATTCGAGCCGAGAGAGGTGCCGTTCAGCGATGTGGTCTTCGCCCGCTCGCGGCAAGCAGGCCACATCGCCGATGCTCAGAAGCAGCGTCTGATGGAGCTTTGCTGGCCGTTCCACAGGGCGGTAATCCAGCAGCTGGGCGTGCGCGTTGTCCTGTGTCTCTATCTACAAGGAAGCGTCGGAGTTCGTCCGCCAGAAAGTCGGTACGAGCCCCGACCCGATTTATCGGGCCTTCGAGAGGTCCTCATCTGGAACGACCAAGTACTGGCGCGAGTGCTATGCGACACCGGGTGGCCTGAAGGTCGTCCAGATTACCCAGCCAACCGGCATCCCGTGGGCAGACAATGCGTACTGGCTCGCCGCCGAAGCGCTGGGCCGACGGGACCTGAGGCAACTCCATGGCGCTGACCTGCTTGATCCGAACTACGACTACAAGGCTTCGCGCCAACAACGGAACTTTCTCGGCTGAGCCGAATGTTGCAGCGATCCTGTCAGCACCATAGGGGGCGCCGACGGCCTGCCAAGCACCGCTCAAGAGCGGGCATCGACGCCGGGGGCAAGGCGCAATTCAGGCCACGTCGACCGCGCGGGCCGACGCACGGCGCCTGGGCTAGAACCCCTTGAAGTCCGTCTCCCGCCGTCCGGCGAACGCCCTCATGCCCTCGATGGAGTCCTGCGAGAGGCCCACCACCGGGATGGCCGACTCGGACCACTGCATGGCGCTGTCGAAGTCGAGGTGCGCGGTGCGCAGTGCCAGCATCTTGCCGAGTTTCTGGGCGATGGGCGGGCCGGCCTCCACTTCGAGCGCCAGTTCCATCGTCTTCGCCTCCAACTCTTCTGGGGCGACCAGGTAGTTCGTGAGGCCGGACTGGTGCGCTTCCTCGGCGCTCATGAAGCGGCCCGTCATCATCATCTCCATGGCCTTGCGCCAGCCGAGGATCTTCGGCAGGGACCAGAAGCCGCCGAGGTCCGCGTACACGCCGCGCTTGACGTAGGCGACCTGATAGCGCGCCGCGGTGGAGCCCACGGCCAAGTCGCAGTGGCTGACGAGATCGAAGCCGGCGCCCACCGCGGGGCCGTTGATCATGGCGATGACGGGCACCTCGAGGCGGCGGAAGGCGATGTAGGTCTCGGTCTCGTTGCGGAAGTTCAGGCGGTAGCCCTCGGGGTCCGGGCCGCTGGTGGGCGGCGGTTCGCGGTCCGGGTTGGCATTGCCGCCCATGTCCATGCCGGCGCAGAAGCCGCGCCCGGCGCCGGTGATCACCACGCAGCGCACGCTGCGGTCGAAGCGGGCGTCGACGAAGATTTCGCGCAGGTAGCGCAGCAGCGGGAAGGTGAGCGCGTTAGGCGCGGCTTCCTCAAGGCCATGAGCCCCGTCAAGCGCAAGCCGAGCGAGTACATCGGCACCAACTGCTACTTCGTGGCGGAACCCGAGGAGCGCAGCATCGGCGCCACGCTGGACCTCGTCGGCGAAGACAGACATCCTCTGGGGCAGCGACTACCCCCACGTGGGCTCGCGCCTCGGCGCCGCGGACCTGATCCGCGACTCCGTGGCGGCGCTGGACGACGTATCTCGACGCCGATTGATGGGCGAGAACACGGTGCGGGTGTTCGGGTTATAGGCGTGTCGGGAGCAGCCATTGTTGCCTAGAGTTCGACTTCCTGCACACGCCAGTCCGCCTTGGCCCTGAGTTTGGCATAGCTGAGCCGAACTCTGAAGTCCTCGCCTAGCGTCGGTGCGTTTCGACCAGCGAGCCAGATCGTGTCGTCCTCAGTTGGATTGTAGCGCTGTTGCAGCAACCCGTTCGGAATACAAGCTACTATGATCCTGCGGAGTCGATGCGATCCGCCCCGATCGCTGTAGACAAATTTCGCTATGACGGTGACGACATAGAGCTTGCGGTCACCGCGTTCGATGTGGCAGTCTAGCTTTCCTTGCTCGTTGATGCTCTGTCCCGCGCGCACCATCCGCACAGCCATCGACGTCTGCGACATTTGAATCGTCGCCGTTCGACCATCCTTCTCGGCCTTCGCGTCCAACATTAGGGCGACGGGTTGTGCCGCCGGCAAGAAGGCATAGATCGCCTTCTTGTAGTCCACCTTGCCGTAAAGCCGTTCGCTGATCGCCGAGACTCCCATAGCGTCTATTGCCTCGCGCATCACGTCCTCGGCAATGTCCTGGGGCTGGTCGGACTCCTCCCGAAAAATCGTGATGGCCTGCTTGCCATAGTCGGACAGGGCTTGCACGACCATCTCCGTGACGGTCCGCTCGATGGTCTCAGCTTCGTCAAGCGTCATCCGTTCGCCGGCGTGCAAGTTGCGCATACTCAGCACTGGCGTCGATACCTAGCCAGTGCCTATTGAGGAGTTTCGCTACCGTTGTCGTTGTTCCGCTCCCAACGAACGGATCAACAACGACTCCCCACTCAGGCGAGTAGAGCCGGATCACACGTGAGGCGAGCTCTTCCGGGAATTCCGCCTCGTGACGCCCGTTCTGGCGGACCGACCGGATCCGCCACACGCCGCGAGATCCCCACTCCGCCCACTCCCGATCAGTTAGCCTGTTTCGGTCGTACTCTACGATGCCCGGTCGCCAGAACACATAGACGTGCTCAAACTCATCCACGGCTCGGTAGCTGTTGGAGTGCCACCGAGAGTTCGCCCAACAGGGATCCTTGTGCCAAATCCGCTGGTCATAGAGATAGAGGCCTGCATGTTCGGCCCAATCCGCAATTCTGTCTCCCGTTAGGAGTACCTTGGTCGGCGCTTGGTGCTTGCCGCCGCGTACGTTGTTGTGCTCCAGTCGGCGCTGCACCGTCTGTTCGCTACACCCAAGGATGGCACCAAGTTCCTTCCGGGTCGCGCGGGGGTACCGTCGCTTGGCATCCAGCACTTGGTCGCGCGTTACTGGGTTGGTCTTGCGCCGGACATTGTCGGCCTGGAAGCGCGGCATGGAGGGGTCAGCGAAGCACAGAATGTCACCTATGTTGATGGCTACGAAGCCACCGGGCTTGATGATTCTTGAATGTGCCTCAAGTACCTGTTTCAGGAGCTCACACCAGCCGTCGAACGTCAGGTCCTTCTCGTAGGACTTGCCGACGTAGTATGGCGGCGACCAGAAGCTGAGGTCCACGGAGTTCTCGGGCAGAGTGCCAAGATGATGACGCGCGTCAGCGGTCACTATTCGGTCGAACCCCGGCGGCGCTTCGTGACCCGGCGGCCGCAGAGGATCGAGGACGGACGAACGCGCAGCGGGCGCTGGTTGCTCGCTCGGCGCACCGGCAACGGCTTCCTCGGTAGGGCCATGGTGCAGCAAGGGCAGGTGGTGAAGATGCGAGCTGGTCGTGGGCAAGATGTGCTGCGTATCGTCCATTGAACTCACCTGAACCTCATGGGGCAGTCAGCCTTTTGCGCGGCCACGGCCGGCGTTCGATGCCCAGCGACCGCCGGGCGTGCCTAGGAACTTGCCGACGCGAGCAGCTTGCGCACAAGATCGACATCTGCCGCGGCCCTCCCGCAAGGCCACGGCTAACCGGGAACATTGCCCCAATTGGATGGGCCCGTCAACATCTGTTGTCACATTTACTTGCCTAACGAGAAGTGGGGACCGGCGCCGAAGAAGCCGGGGCGAGGATCGAGGATCCGAACCCGGGCGCCGCAGGTTGCGGCAACCTAGATCGCATCGGTTGGGTTTTCGCGCATCGAGCGCGACTTCCGGAAGCCCGCTCATGGATCGGCCCGGATTGCCCATCAACACTTAGCGGAGGCGGCCAGTGCGGACGCCTCCGGCTCTCCATTGCGTGCGAAAGGCCAATGCGACGGTGGGCAACTTATTGAAACCGCGTGAGAAACTCAGTACGGGATCGGGCGGGTTCTAGAGGCGCTCGCGAAGCCCCGGCGTCCGTCGCACCCACAGTCATGAGTCCGGAACTGGCCGAACTGGCGCGGCGCGCGGAGACCGGACTGGCGGCGTCGGCGGAACTGGCGAGGTCCACCGCCGCGCTCGGCACCGCCGTCGCGATCCTGAGGGCGCGCCTGGAATCCGTGGTGGCGGCGAAGTCACCGGGTCGGCGCTTCGCCATCGGCTGCCTGCTGTTCGAGGAACCGCGGCAGACGTTCGCGGCCACCGGCCGTCGGCTGGGCGTCAGCGCTTCGCGCGCCCAGCAGTTGCACGCGGCCGTCGACCGGCGCACGTGCGTCGCAGTCGAATGGAAGCACCGCTCGCGGCTGCCGTGCTCAAGGCGCAGCTTGGCAACGTGGTCGAGGATGACGCTCTGCCGCGGCATCTCGATGCGGCTCTCGGCACCGGCGACGACCTCGCGAACCGCCTGCTGCGGGCGGCACTGCTCGCGCGGATGGCCTACGCGCTTGCGCGGGTGCCTGTCTCGACGACGAGGCCCGTGCCGTGATCGGCAAGGTGCGGGCCGAGGCGCGGGCCCCGCCGACGACGCGGGGCTGGTGGACGAGCCGGAGCTGACGGCGCGGAGTCGTTGCGCACGCAGGGCGTCAGCCCGAGGGTCGGCTGTCAAGCATTCCCAAAAATGGAACGCCTCTTGGGGTTGTGGTCCGGGCAGGAGCGCCGCGACGGGGCACCCGGCTCGCCGATTACGACCGACGCCAAGGCCCAGGAAGACTGGGAGCGTACGCGCATGCTCCCACGAGCTCCTCGACAGGGATTGACGCCCGCCAAGGCCGAGACTCCCCATCGGCGAGGCTCGGTGCATAACATCAGAGCCTGCCCAGAGACATATGCCGCCTGGGAGCGAACAAACGTCATTGACAAACGTCAATTTCAACATCAACATTAGGGTCAACTAGACCGTGTGACGTGGAGACCCTCTAATGCCAACTATGCAGGCGCAACGCCCGCGCGCCGTCAAGGCGGCCCCCGAACCGTTGGGATGGTACCTCCGGCCCTCGTTCGGCAATCACCGGAGGATTGCCGACGCGGTGGCCGGCGGGACGCTCGGTCTGCACGGAATCGTATTCGACCCGGCGCACGAAGACCGGCACGCCGAGCTGCGCGACCTGGTCGTCGAACGCAACCGGGACGCCGTGCTGGATCCCCGCACGCAGGAACTCGCGACGATCGGCGGCTTCAACAAACGGCTGGGCGAACTGCCTTGGGCGATGGGCCGGCAGCACGGACCGGACGACTTCGCCGATCTGCCCGCACGGAGGATCGTCGAATCCATCGCCCGCCACGTGGTGGAAAAAGGCTATACGGCGGTGCTCGCACCCACGCACTACCTGGCCAGCGCGAACAGCCCTTGGCCGGACATCGACGCGCGGACCACCGTGGACCTTCGGCGGCAGCTCGACGCGGCGGGAGCCGGCAACGTGCCGATCTTCTATTCACTGGCGGTGTCCTACGGAGTGCTCCGCAGTGCGGGAGAGCGCCGTTCGATCCGGGACCGATTGCGGGGCCTGCCGGTCGACTCGTTGTGGGTCAAGGTTTCGCAGAGCGGCCCGTTGACCCACGCGATGGTCAGGAACGTGGTGAACGGAGCCGCCGACCTCCACGCGCTCGAGGTCCCGCTGGTCGGCGACATGACCGGCGGGCTCCGGGGCCTGAGTGCGCTAGGGTTCGGCGCCTACGGCGGCATTTGTCACGGCGTGACGCAGAAGGAGCGGTTCGACGCCGGATCGTGGACGCGGCCGTCGGGTTCGGAAGGCCCGGGATTCGCGTGGCCGCCCCGGATCTACGTCCCGCGGCTGGACATGCACCTGAAACCCGAGGAGGCCAAGGCGTTCTTCGCGGCGCACGGCGCGAAGTCGCGTTTTGGGTGCCGAGAGCCGGCGTGCTGCATGAAGGGCTGGAAGGACATGCTGGACAACCCGGTGCGCCACGCCCTAGTCCAGCGTTCAGGGGAGATTCGACGGCTGACGGACGCGCCGCAGCATCTGCGGGCGCAGCGCTTCCTCGAGGAGACGCTGCGACCGGCGACGGACGCGGCGGTGTTCGCGGAGAACTTGCCGATCGGGTCGGAGCGTCTGGCAAAGCGGATGCGGGACAACAGGAATGTGCTGGAGCGCCTGCGCGTCGGGCTCGGGGAGTTCGTCGAGCACGGGCCGGTCGCCTCGTACTCGCGGATACCCCGCCGGCGGCCGGCGCGCGGTTGAACGGGTCCCGTGACGGGCGAATCGGACTGGAGGCAAGGCATGACGGACCAGGCAGTGGAAATTAGTGCGGTAGCGGGGAAGCTGGCGCTGCTGAGGACGAAGGCAGCGATACGTTCGGTCGACGTCGCCAACATGCTCGGAACGACGCCGGAGACGGTTTCCAGGTGGAACCACGGCAGGGCGTACCCGAGGCCCAACAAGGAGAACCTGCTCGTCGACCTAGAGTACATCGTGGAACGCCTTTCGGAGTTCTATTCGGAACCGAGGACGGCGCGCGCGTGGCTGTACTCACGGCACAGGTATTTCGACGGCCTGCGCCCGGCCGACCTGATCCAGGAAGGCCGCATCCAGGAGGTCCTGGAAGCCATCCAGGCGATGTCCAACCCGAGCCATACGTGATCGGTCGCCGCCGGGAGTGGACAACGGACCGTTGAGACGCGCCAGGAACCCCGTGCGTGGGTGCAGGGGATCGAGGCCGCAGGTCGGCGGCGGCGGAGACTGAGGTGCTGCAACGCGACCCGGAGCTGCTGGAACGCGTGGAGGCGTGCGCTCGAAAGGCGTTCGAAGGCACCGTGCATCGGGTGGTTTGGGCGGACGTCAGCCCGTTGCAGGGCAGCAGTGTGGCCCACGGGCGCTGGAGCAGTCCGGACAACGGATTCGAGGTCCTCTACACGTCGCTGGACGTCGACGGGGCCGCCACGGAGTTCGAGGCGTTCTGGTCGTTGTTCGAGCAGCGCCCGGACCGGGCGGCGTTGAACTGGACCTTGCAGGTGCGGCTCAAGCGGGTGGTGGAACTGGACTTCACGCAACTCGATCGACTCGGCGTGCGGCAGGCGGAATACGGGGGCCGGGATTACGCACGCACGCAGGAGATTTCCGACGCCCTCAACTACCTCGGTTACGACGGCCTGATCGCGCCGTCCGCGCGCCACGAGGCCAAGAACCTGGTGGTCTACATGCGGAACCTAGGACCGGGGTGTCTCGTGGAGGAGGTCGAACCGGGCTCGTTCGCCTGGCGCGACTCGCCGACGTAGCGGGAGCGCGAACCGCAATAACTGGGTGTGGATTTAGGGCCGGGCCGGACCTATTGTGGAAGCGCGAGGAGGGCCAGCACGGGATGCGCAGCCCGCGGGCACGTCTTTCGCAAGGTGCTGGCGCGGACCGGGCGTTGAGACGCCCAAAGCCGCTGTTGGCGGGTGACAGACACAGGAGGGCTCAAGACATGACGGCGAGGACGTTGGTTTTCAGCTTCGACGGGACGGGAAACGAACCGACCGACGCGGAAGGGTTCGAGCACGACGAGAGCATCAGCAACGTCCTGAAGCTCCATGTGCTCATGGGGGGGCGGACTCGGTGAGGATAGGACGGCCACGAAGACCCCGCGGGGGGAGGAGCAGCGGACGTACTACTACAATGGCATCGGCACACGGGAGGACGGCGAGGACATCCCGCTGGTGGGCTGGCTGGTCTCCAAGGTCACCGGCCTGGTCAACAGCGCGCTGGCCCCGAGATGGGGCGACGCGCGGCGCATCCTGAAGGAGGCGATGGGCGACTTCGACGGCGCCGAGCCCAAGCGGGAGGACCGCATCGTGGTGTTCGGATTCAGCCGCGGTGCGGCGTTGGCGAGGAAATTCGCGAGCATGGTGCTGACGGAGCACGAGGCGCTCGAGGTCGCGTTCCTAGGCGTGTTCGACACGGTGGCCGCGATGGACGGCATCCACCGCCGCGGCGAGACTATCAGCAGCGACGTGGTCTTCGAGGACGGCACCGTGAATCCGAGGGTGAACCGAGCGGTCCACATCCTGTCCCTCGACGAGGACCGCATCGCGTTCGAGCCGACCCAGATGAACCGCGACCCGGGCGACGCAGAGCGGATCCACGAGATCTGGTTCCCGGGGGTGCATAGCGACATCGGCGGTGGCTACTGGCACGACGGCCTAGCGGACGTCACGCTGACCTACATGATCGGCCAGTGCAAGGCGCGGTTGAAAGAGGACATCAACATTGCGATGTCGAGCGCCCGGACGATCAGCGAGGTCCTCGACTCGCAGGGCGACATCTTGCGCATGCTCGACGTCGACGACATCCTGATCCACCCCAACGACCGGCATGGCCCACGCGCACACCGAGGGTCTCGGCAAGCTGTACAGCAAGCAGGCCCGCAAGGTGTGCGTGGGGCAGGACGACAAGGCGCTCTTGAGCACGGAGTTTCCGCCGCTGGTGCACCACTCGGTCAAGGCCCGGTTCGACCTAGTCCCGGAGTACCGGCCGGCCGCGCTGCGGGGACTGGACTTCGAGGTCCTGCTAGCGGGGAGCGTACCCGAAAGGGCAAGGGTTCGAGGAGTCGCGGGATTGCGCGAAATGGAGGATGCTCGGGATCGGGAGAAGAAGTCCATGGGATAGCGCGGAAGTCGAGAGGTAGGCGCACGCGAATGAACCCGCCCGGCGTGGCCGCGACGGCAGCCTGACCTGCAGGCCACTCTTCGGATGCAAGGGCGTGGAACAGGATCCGCCGGGCGTCGTCGGCGTTGTTCAGTTGTTTCTGCCAACAGGTCCAGCCCTGGACCACAATACGCACGGCCTGCGTGTTGAGGTGCTGAGTTGGTTAAGGCGCATTGGGTGGGTCGAGGTCTGCTTCGCAGATGTGCCGTGTGTTGGCGGCGAAACATAGCAGCGGACATCCTCGAGCGCACGTTGCGCGGCTTTCGCGGGAGGGTAGTGGCGCAGGGCTTCGGGAGAGACGGGAACCATTCGGTCCCAACACCTAAAGATGAGTGGGCGGACAGGTCGGCGAGGGTTTGGTCTCATGGCCTATGGACGCAGGGTTGGTTTTCACGGAACTGAGGTGACCGAAAGAGTGACGGCAACGGACGGACATCGGACGTTCCGGGGGCGATGCTCGTAGAGGCGCCGAGGCGTCGAGGCGTCACCATCGAATCTCGCGGGCATCGAAATCGGCGAGGGCCGCGTTGGCTTCCCGGAACACGTTTGGGGAGTCCAAGAACGAGTGGACGCGAGGGTGGTCGCGTACCAGCACCTTGGTCGCTGGACAGCAAGAGTTGACGGGACAGGGGCAGACGGTTGACGTCATGATGCTCGCTGTCCTGACGAAGTCGCGTGCGCTACGGCCCCAGCAGAGAAAGACCATGGCCTGATCGAGTTCCGCCAGTCCTCGGCAGATGCGCTGTATCACGGGTGCCCAGAAGGAACGGTGTGCCTTGCGGTGCTCGCTACGACCAGCGTCGCCTACCGCGATGTGGTTCTCGGATGCGGTCAAGACGGTGTTGACGAGCAAGACGCCTTGCGCCTCCCAGTGATCGAAGGTGGCCCTAGGAGTTGGCAGTTGGACGTGAGGAGGTGTGGCCGTCAACGCTCGGCGAAGGCAACGCCAGCCACGACTCAAAGCGTAGTCGTGTTGGGGATAGCGAAAGTCCGCAAGCTGCTGCGCGAGCCGTCGTGAGCTGGGGACACGGCCTGCATCTTGCCAACGCCGCAGATCTGCGGGCTCGAAGGCGCGACCCGAGGCGCGAGTCACATCCGGGTACGGGTCTTCACCCAAGAGGATGACCCGAACCTGACCCGGAGCTAGCCTCGAGAAGAGGGCAAAGGGATCGTCGGGGTAGATGCACTCGTGCTCGTCGATGCTGATCGCTTGGTCAATTGCGTCGTACGCAGGATCGAGGTCGCCCAGCAGTTCATGCCATGGTTCGGGAAGTCCGCCTTGCCACTCCTGGAACCGGTGTTGCATGAGTTGGCGTAACTGTGGCACGGCTGGTGCTCTCCACCAAACATCTGACGAGATTATCGCCTGACGGAGTTCCAAGTTCCACAACAAGGTCACATTACGAACGGACGCACAACGACCGCGCAGGCCGACGTGCGGCGACAGGGCTAGAACCCCTTGAAGTCCGTCTCCCGCCGTCCTGCGAACGCCCTCATGCCCTCGATGGAGTCCTGCGAGAGGCCCACCACCGGGATGGCGGACTCGGACCACTGCATGGCAGTGTCGAAGTCCAAGTGCGCGGTGCGCAGCGCCAGCATCTTGCCGAGTTTCTGGGCGATGGGCGGGCCTGCCTCCACTTCGAGCGCCAGTTCCATCGTCTTCGCCTCCAGTTCGTCCGGGGCGACGAGGTAGTTGGTGAGGCCCGACGCGTGCGCTTCCTCGGCGCTCATGAAGCGGCCCGTCATCATCATCTCCATGGCCTTGCGCCAGCCGAGGATCTTCGGCAGGGACCAGAAGCCGCCGAGGTCCGCGTACACGCCGCGCTTCACGTAGGCGACCTGATAGCGCGCCGCGGTGGAGCCCACGGCCAAGTCGCAGTGGCTGACGAGATCGAAACCGGCGCCCACCGCCGGGCCGTTGATCATCGCGATGACGGGCACTTCAAGGCGGCGGAAGGCGATGTAGGTCTCGGTCTCGTTGCGGAAGTTCAGGCGGTAGCCTTCGGGGTCCGGGCCGCTGGTGGGCGGCGGTTCGCGGTCCGGGTTGGCATTGCCGCCCATGTCCATGCCGGCGCAGAAGCCGCGCCCGGCGCCGGTGATCACCACGCAGCGCACGCTGCGGTCGAAGCGGGCGTCGACGAAGATCTCGCGCAGGTAGCGCAGCAGCGGGAACGTGAGCGCGTTGAGCTTGTTCGGGCGATTCAGGGTGAGCCACAGGATGCCGTCCTTGTCGCCGCGGCGCTCGACCAGCACCAAATCCTCATCGGCCATGTCTTGTCCTTGCTGGATTGGGAGTGCGCGAGTCTACCTGCAACGTCCCGCTGTCGCCGTGTGCGAAACTGCACTGCCCCATGCGGTGGAGCGACGATGCAGGTGCAGGGAGTATCGGCCCGCTGGCGGGCGGTCTTGGCAGTGGTCGGCGTCGCCACGCTCTCGGGGTGCGCATTCCTGGTGCTGTCCGGGCAGGGCCTCAAGTACGCCCGGGGCGGCACGCAGAGCATCCTGGCACTCGACGCGGCCCACTTCTCGGCGCGGGTGACGCTCACCGCGCCGCTCGAACTCGACGAGCAGGCCACCACCGTGCGCCTAACCCATGCCTGGCGCGGCGAGTCCGGCGAGGTGGAGCTGCGCCTGGTGCCCTCGCGTCGCTGGGACGTACCGGCCGTCTCGGGCTGGTTCCGGGATCGGCCGGCTGCCACGGCTTGGGAGTTCAAGTTGGCGGCGGACCAGGCGGCCGAGCTCAATGCCTTCAAAGCGGCGGTGGCGCGGCGGAACCATCCGGATGCCGAAGGCGCGTTGGAGATCGGCTACGGGTTCAGCGGTTTCGAGGACCCCACATCCCTTGAAGGCGCGACCCTGACGGTGGATGTCAAGCTGGCCGAGGGCGAAGACTATTGGCCGCTGCTCGAAGTGCCGCTGGCGGCCGTCCTCCCGGAGTCCGACGCGGACCGCTAGCGGCGTACAATCGCCGCTTCGCCGTCCTCAAGGGAACCCATGCCGGAGCGAACCTACTGCGCGGACCTCTGCCTCGCGTCCGGGGAGCCGCTGCTCGGCACCGCCACGCAGGTGGATGTCTGGCTGCTGCTGGAGTACAAGCCGGTCTGGAGGCCGAAGGCCATCGAAGACAACGACTTGGCGGCGCCGGTGCGCGAGTGGCTCGACAGCACCGTGGCGGCGTTCGCCGAGCAAGGCCGCAAGGCGCGGTCGCAGTTCGTCCGCCGCCCGGAGCTCGATACCGTCGAGACCACGCTGTTCGTGGCGGATGGCGGACGTCTCTGCCGCTTCGAGAGCGCTGGCTACGGTGAGTTCGCGGGGCTCGATCTCGCCGGCGCGGATGCGGGGCGCGGCGAGGAGGTCTCGGCGCCGCACTACTTCGTATGCACCAACGGCCAGCGCGACCTCTGCTGCGCCCGCTACGGTCTGCCGGTCTATGCGCGGCTGCGCGAAGCGGTAGGCGCCAGGGTCTGGCAGACGACTCACGTCGGCGGCCATCGTTTCGCGCCGAACGTCCTGGCCCTGCCCCAGGGCGTTCTCTACGGTCGCGTTTTCGCAGAGGAGGTGGAAGGCTTCCTCGCTGCGGCGGAAGCTGGCGCACTGTCGCTGAAGCACCTGCGCGGCCGGCCGGCCTATCCGCCCGAAGCGCAGGCGGCGGAGGCAAGGCTGCCCGGCGCCGGAGCACTCAAGGGCATCGACGGAGACCGCGTGACGTTCGAGACGCCGGAGGGCGAGCGAGCCGTCCGGGTCACCCGCGAATCGACGCCCTATGCGGTCATCGCCAGCTGCGGCAAGACGGAGACGGAGGAAGTGTTCCCCTTCGCCTGAGCCTCAGCTCGGGAAGCGCGTGGCACCGCGCCGCATGTCGCGCACCACGAACTTGCGCAGCCGTTTGGCCAGCAACTCCGGATCGCCCTGCGGCTCGAACAGCTCGCCGATGTCGAGCCGGTAGCTGCGCCCCCGCTTGTTGACCACTTCGCGGAACAGCGTCATGTCCTTCAACTCCTGGTTGGCGAACCAGAAGAAGTAGTACAACAGCGAGTTGTGGCCGCGAATGCGCATCGGCAGGATCGGTGCGCCGTATTTTTGCGCCAGCGCGAACGCCGTGGACTGCCACGGACGCTCCCGCAAGCCCAACGGCGTCGGCCGCGCCAGCCGACCGGAGGGGAACACCACCACCAGCCGGCCTTCTTTGCAGGCGCGACGGGCGCGGCGCAGGGTTTCGCGGGTCTTGGCGAGGGTGCGTTCCTGTTCGCGCCACTCCACCGGGATGATCACCTCGTCGAGCGACGGGCAGACGCGCACCGCGTCGCGATTGGCGAAGAAGGTGATGTCCTGCCGGACGCGGCGCAGCGCGTCGTACACGGCGATGCCGTCGGCGATGCCCGCAGGGTGGTTCGGGGTGACGAAGGCGAGGCCCTCCTGCGGCACATTCTCGAGGCCGCTCGCGCGAACGTCCATGGCCAGTTCCCGGAGCAGGTAGTCGAATATCTCGGCGGCACTGAGCGGCGCTGCCTCGTCGGCCATGGCCTTCGCCGTGTCGTAGAGGAGCAGCGGATACAGCCAGCGCTTGAGCCTCTCCCAAAGGGCAGGGTGGCGCATCAGCTTGGTGGCGCGCTCCTCGATGAGCGTGTCCATGATGTGGTGCGCGCTGGATGTGGCGGCCTCGCTCACCGGACGGCCTCCGCGCAGTGGGCCGTCACGAACCGGCACACGGCGGCGTTGAAGGCGTCCGCCGCCGCCATGTTCACCGCATGGCCGCTGTCCACGTCGACCACGTCGAGATGCGGCATGTTGGCGACCGCGTAGTCCCGGTGCGGCGCGAAGCGCTTCTCGAAGCGGCCGCAGACCAGCAGCGCCGGGCGTTCGTTGCGGGCCAGGTCCGCGCGCACGGAGGCGGTCGGCATGGTGCCTTCCATGGCATTGGCGATGCCCGCGGGGTCGATCCGCTCGGCATCCGCCACAAGGGCGTCGTACACGGCTGGCGGCAACCGTCGGGCACGCTTCGGATGCACTGCCATGCGTTCGAGGCCCGCCCGGCCGCCTTGGCGGATGCGCGCGGCGGACTCTCGCGCATTGGCGCGCCAGGAGTCGGCAAGCCGCGGCTCGGCGAAGGCGGACGCCGAGTTGGTGAAGATGTGGCCGATGACGCGCTGCGGGTAGCTCAGCACGTAGCGGATGCTGAGCGCTGCGCCGAGCGAGTAGCCGCAGACGAACCACGCTCGGGCACCGAGCTGCTCGCGGATGCCGTCGATGGCTCGGGCGTATTGATCCGGCCGGTAGTGCTTCGCCGCATCAGGCGCGGGCGATTCGCCATGGCCGTAGAGTTCCAGCGTCACCGGGCGGCAGACCTCGCCGAGGGCTTCCAGGTTCGGCAGCCACTGGGCGCGGCTCGACAGGAAGCCGTGGATCAGCAGCAGATGCGGGCCGCGGCCGTCATGCACCTGCCAGCGGGGCTCGATCCCGGCGTCGCTACAGGGCACGTTGCACGGCCGCGCAGAAGTCCGTGGTGCTCGCATCGCCGCCTTGATCCGGCGTCAGCACTGCGCCCTCGGCGTAGACCCGCGCCACCGCGTCTTCGATGCGCCGCGCTTGCACGCCGAGCCCCAGGTATTCCAGCATCATCGTCGTCGACAGGATCGTCGCCGTCGGATTGATGATGTTGCGTCCGGCGATGTCCGGCGCCGTGCCGTGGGCGGGCTCGAAGTAGGCGTAGTCGTTGCCATAGCAGCCGCTGGCGGCGAGGCCCAGGCTGCCGACCAGACCGCCGGCCGCATCCGAGAGGATGTCGCCGTACTGGTTCGGCATCACCACCACGTCGAAGCGGTGCGGTTCGCGGATCATGCGGCAGGCGAAATCATCGACGATGAAGGACTCGAACGCCACGTCGGCGTAGTCGCCAGCCACTTCGCGAGCCACGTCCAGGAACAGGCCGTCGGTGACGCGCAGCATGTTGTGCTTGGTGGCGCAGGTGACGATGCGCTTGCCGTCGCGCTTCCTCGCCAGCTCGAAGGCGAAGCGGACAACGCGCTCCGTGCCTTCCCGGGTGATGGCCTTCACGGCGTAGCTGCCGTGGCCGAGCTCGTGGACGGGGCGGCGCGTGGTGCGGCCGGTTAGGGCGAGCGGTGCGAGCTCGTCCAGATCCCCCTCGACGCCGACGTAGAGGTCCTCCAAGTTCTCGCGCACGATCACGAAGTCCATGCCCTCGGGCTGGGTGAGCGGGCTGGCGCAGCCCGGCAGGTATCGGCACGGGCGCACGTTCGCGTAAGTTCCCTTTCCCCAGCGCAGATAGTGCAGCGCGGCGCCGGACTTGCCGCTGGTGGAGCCGAACAGCGTCGTATCCGCGTTGTCGATCATGGCCTTGGCGGCGGGCGGGAAGATGCTGCCCGTCTCGGCTTCCGCTGCCTCGCCGACCACGGGATAGACCCAGTTCAGGCCGATGTTCATGGCGTCGAGCAGAGCGACGACGGGGCGCACGGCCTCGGGCGCGGCGTCGTCGCCCTCGATCACGGCGATGGTCTTCATGCGGCGGCAGTCCTCGTGCGAGCAAGCGCGTAAGCGTAACCCGCGACTGCACGGGTGTTCCCGGCGATGTCAGTAGCCTTCCTCGAGCAGCGGGAATGCGGACATCGCGTCGTGCTTGCCGGGCAGCAGCGGCGCTTCCTCGATCAGGTCCGGCGACAGATCGTCCACGTCGGCGATGCCCATGAGGCCCATCGTGAGGTTGATCTCCTGTTCGAGGATCTCCAAGGCGCGAACCACCCCGGCCTCGCCGCGCGCCGCCATGCCGAGGGCGAGCAGCCGGCCCGTGCCGACCGCGGTCGCGCCGAGGCATAGGCCCTTGACCACATCCGCGCCGCGCATGAAGCCGCCGTCGACGATCACCGGCACGCGTCCCGCCACCGCTTCCACGATCTCCGGCAGCACGGCGATGCAGCCGCGCGCATGGTCGAGCTGCCGCCCGCCGTGGTTGGATGTGTAGACGATGTCCACCCCGGCTTCCACGGCCCGCGCCGCGTCGTCGGCCCGGGCGATGCCCTTGAGGATCAGCGGGATGTCGAACTTCCCCTTGATGTGCGCCACGGTGTCCCAGTCCATGCGCGCCTGGGCGTCGAACAGCGTGCCGCCGGTGGCCGTGCGCCCGGAGCCCGGGATGTAGCGCTTGTGGATGTCGCGCTCGCGGCGGCTGTACAGGGAGGTATCGACGGTCAGGCAGAAGGCGTCGTAGCCGGCGGCGATGGTGCGCTCGATGATGTCGTCCATCCAGGCCTCGTCGCCGGCCAGATAGAGCTGGAAGATCTTGGAGCAGTCGCTCGCCTCGGCGACTTCCTCGAAGCTCGGAAATGCCGCCGAACTCAAGATCGTGGTGGTGCCGAAGTTCGCCGCCGCCCGCGCCACGGCGGCGCCGCCGCCTTCCTCGAACTGCTGCACGGAGCCGATGGGCGGCAGGATGACGGGGATGCGCAGCGTCCGGCCGAGCAGTTCGCGCTCGGTGCGGATGCTCGAGACGTCGTTGAGTACCTTCGGCTTGAAGGCGAGCGAGGCGAGGCTCATGCGGTTGCGGATCACCGCTGCCTCGGAGTCCGCCCCGCCGCGCAGATAGTCCCACAGGTTGTCGTTGAGATTGCGCCGCGCCTGCTTCGCGATCTCGCCGAGCGTCATGAACTCTTCAGATGCAGATGCCATTCGCCGCGTCCGTCCCCGCGCAAAGCGGCGCATCATATATGCCCTTGATCGACAGTGAGGCCATTTCATGCGCGCTTGGCGAATGCCCGTTCTCGGCGACCCCTGGCAGGAGTTGCGCGCCGACGATGTTCCCGCACCCGAAGTTGCGGCGGGCACCATGCGCATCCGCGTCGAAGCGTCCGACCTCAACTTCGCGGACATCCTGCAATGCCGCGGCGCCTATCAGGTGAAGCGCACGCCGCCGTTCACGCCGGGCATGAACGCCGCCGGCACCGTACTGAAGGCGGGCGAGGGCGTGGCCTTCGCGCGGGGCGCACGCATCGTCGGCCCCACCGTGGAGCCATGCGGCGGCTTCGCCGAGGAGGCGCTGGTACACGCCGAGCAGTCGCATCCGATCCCCGATGCCGTCTCCTGCCGGGACGCCATGGCGGCGCACATCATCTACGGCACGGCGTGGCTGGCGCTGCACCATCGCGCCCGTATCCGCGCCGGCGAGACGGTGCTCGTGCTGGCCGCGGCCGGCGGCGTCGGCACCGCCGCACTCGACATGGCGCGGACTGCCGGCTGCTGGGTGGTCGCGGCTGCGGGCGGGGCGACGAAGACCGCTCTGGCGCGATCCCTCGGCGCCGATGCGGTCATCGACTACGACGCGGAGGACCTCTACGAGCGCGTCATGGGCCTCACCGACGGTCGCGGCGTGGACGCGGTATTCGATCCTGTGGGGGGCGACTACTTCGGCATCGCTCGGCGGCTGGTCGCTTGGGAGGGACGCTATCTGGTGATCGGCTTCGCGAGCGGCAGCATCCCGATGGCGCCCGCCAACCACGCACTGGTGAAGAACTACTCGCTGCTAGGCGTCAACATGGGCGGCTGCCGCGAGCGGCAGCCCGCCTTGGTGCGGCGCTGCTACGAAGACCTGCATCGACAGCTCGAGACCGGCGCGATCAAGCCGCTGGTGAGCGAAACGGTGGGCTTTCGGGGCTTGCCGGAAGCGCTGCGCCGGCTGGCGAACCGGCAAACGACGGGCCGGCTGCTGTTCGACCCGGCGATCAGTGGGTGACGACCAGCCCGACCAGTTCCGCCGGGCTGAGTTCCAGGGCCTCCGCCACCATGTTGAAGAAGCGCACCTCGCGCCCGGTAACCCTCTCGTCCACTAGGATGACTTCCGCCAGCGCCTTGGCGATGCCGACGCGGTCTTCCACCTCGATCTGGCGACCGACCCGCTGCAGGTGGCGCTCCAGCGGCGCCGACTCATATATCTTGGAGTGCGCCGCCATGCGCACGTCGGCGCTCGTCACCTCCTCGCCGGTGGCCTTCTGCACGATGTCCCGCACCGCGTCGACTTCGATGGGCTTGATGTTGGTGTCGGAGTCCGTCGCCCGCGCCAGCACCAGGAGCACGGTCTCGTGAACGAGTTCCTCGTACTCGTCCGGCGTCAACGTCTCCTGGCCGCCGAAGATGCCTAGGATCTGGGTCAGGCTGGAAAGGCTCATCGCGTCTGCGTCTCCTCAGTTTGGCGGGCGGGCGAAGCACGGCGAGTATACACGCCGCCATCGTCGCGTCCCGCCGTCAGGGTGTCGGGGCCTCTTCGGCGAGCAGGCCCTCGCGCTTGAAGCGCCGCCAGACGTCGCCGGGGATCGCAGTGTCCAGATTTTGGCGGTTGGCAACCGGCTCCGCGGGCTGCTTCGCGCCGGGGATCACCGCGGCCACGCACGGATGCGCGAGGGGGAACTGCAGCGCTGCGGCTGCCAGCGGCACGCCGTATTCCTTGCAGATCTCGGCCATGCGGGTGGATTTGGCGACGATCTCCGGCGGCGCTGCGGCATACATGTAGGTCGCCGAGCGACCGGGGTCGGCGAGCCAGCCGCTGGCATACGGGGCGGCGATGACGACGCCGATGCGACGCGCTTCGCACAGCGGCAGGATGCGGCGCAGGGCGCGGGTTTCGAGCAGCGTGTAGCCGCCGGCCACGACGAAGAAATCGAGGTCCGCGATGTCGGCGATACGCTCGCAGAGGTCCTCGTGGTCGCCGTCGTCCCAGCTCCAGGCGTTGCGCGATTCCAGATTGCAGCCACAGCCGATGGCCTTGATGCGTCCCGCGTCGCGCCACTCGGCGAGCGCTTGGGCGCCGCCGCCGGCATGGAGTTCGCCGAGATGGGCTTCGATCTGCGCCGGGCTGTGGTAGCCGTAGTCGATGTCGTGGATGGTGAGGCTGTCGACCGCGGCGAGGCCGAGCCGCTGCAGCGAGTCTTCGTGCTGCGCGGCGATGGCGTCGTACGTGTATTCGAAATGCACGCGAAAGCCCGTGGCGCGATCGCGCGGCGTGCGCACTTCGCCGCCGGGGCTGAGCGTGCGGTTGCTCTCGTCGCGCGCGGGCTCAGGCACCAGCTTCTTGCCGACCTTCGTGTTGACGCGGAACTCATCGCGCTGCCCCAGCTCGCCGAGGGCGATGCCGAGGCGTCGTTCGGAGCGGCCGAGGCCGTACCAGGGGGCGGTGTCGTAGAAGCGCGTGCCGGTCTGCCAGGCGGCGTCGACGGTGGCGAGGCTGTCGGCGTTGGCGACTTGACGGGCGCCGATGGTGCCGCCGCCGAAGCCGAGCGGCGTGACCGAGAGGTCGCTCTTGCCGACGCGGCGCGGGGAGGTGGTATCCAAGCTCTCGCCTTTCGTTTCCGGGCAGCCGGGATGCTAGCGCATGGCGTCCAGCCAAGGCGCGGCGTTGCGCTTGCGCGAGGCGATGTCCCACGGCGATCTGCCCTTGGCATCGGCGCGGTGCGGGTCCGCGCCGGCCGCGACGAGCGCCTGCACTGCGGCGCGCAGTTTGGCCTTGTCCTTGACGGTGGAACGCAGCGCCGCAGCGAGCGGCGTCTCGCCCGCGTTGTCCACCGCATCCGGCTCGGCGCCGCTGCCTAGGAGCAGCGCCACGATGTCCCCGAAGCCAGCCTTCGCCGCGCAGTGCAGAGCCGTCTGGCCCTTGTGGTTGCGCACATTCACGTCCGCGCCGCGCTCGATCAACGCGCGCACCCGGTCGACGCTGCCGCCGCGGTCGCCGCGCGACTGGAAGACGATGGGCGGCCAGCCGCCTTCGGCGTGGTCGGGATCGTGCTGCGCACCGTGCGCAGCCAGCAGGCGGATCATCTCGGGGTTGGAAAGGCCCGAGCGCGGCGGCTCGGCGACCGCAAGGTCCAGACCGGCGTTGATGAGCATGGCGAGGATGTCCGGCCGATCGCGCCAGATGCAGAATCGCGTCAGCCAGTAGGCGTCCGGGCGGGGGTCCGCGCCGCGTTCGAGCAGTGTCTCGACCACAGCTGCCTGCTTGGCGGCGACGGCGTAGTGGAGCACCGTCGCCTTCACGTTGGGGTCGTGCTGCGGCAGCGGCGCTTTGGCGAGCGCTGGGTGCTCGTCCAGATGTTGGCGCACGGCCCCGGCATCGCCCAGATACGCGGCGGTACCGATGCCGAGCTTGGTGCCGCGGGCAAGCAGGAACTCCGCCACAGCCGTTCGCTTCCTGTGCCTTGCCGCGCAGTACGGCGAGATGTCCACCAGCAGCGGCGTGAAGTGGCAGCCCGGCGCGTCGATGTCCGCGCCGCGGTCGGCGAGATAGGCGGTGGTCTCCAAGCGCCCGCGATAGGCGGCTTCCCAGAGCATGGTGCGGCCGTGCGAACCGATTCGCGTCAGCCAGTCCGGCTTCACCGCCAGGATCTCCTTCACCGCGGCCAGGTCGCCGCGGCCCGCGGCGGCAACGGCCACCTTGAGGAAATCGCTGGTCTTGCCGGTGAGGGCCAGCATTCGTCTGCCGCCGGGCTCCGCCTCATCCCGAGTGCTCTGCAAGCGTACGGTTTGTCCATCGAAGCGACAAGCAGATGGCTGTCCGACGGCACACCGTGCTGCTTGCCATCGCAGCGCCGCCCGTCCGTTCAATGGAGGCACGTCCGTTTCAACGGGGACACACGCCGCAGCGACCCGAAGTCGACAGCGGCGCGATAGCAGACCCGTTTCAACGGGGACACACGCCGCAGCGTCCCGAAGTCGACAGCGGCGCGATAGCACCTCAAGCGGGCCGGTCCTGCCGGCGGGGCGGATTTGCGCGCTCGTCGCGCTCGCGCTACGTTGGCCGCCTAGTGGGAAAACCGGCCCTCGCCCGTGCTGCACACCGTCGCTATCGCAAACTACCGTTCGCTGCGTGAGCTCGTGCTGCCGCTCGGGCGGCTGAATCTCGTCACCGGGCCGAACGGGAGCGGCAAGTCGAACCTCTATCGCAGCCTGCGCCTCCTCTCGCAGACGGCGTTCGGCACGGCGGTCGAGTCCATCGCTGCCGAGGGCGGCTTCGATTCCGTCCTCTGGGCCGGGCCGGAGCAGTTGTCCGGAGCCATGAGGCGCGGCGAACACCCTGTGCAGGGCGGGCCGCGCAAGGGGCGGGTGCATCTGCGGCTCGGCTTCGAGAGCGACGACTTCAACTACGCCATCGATTTCGGCCTGCCGACGCCCGTGCCGCGCACCATGTTCGGCAAGGACCCTGAGATCAAGCGCGAAGCGATCTGGCGGGGCGGGCTCTGGCACGACCGCCGCGCGCTTACCGACCGCCGGCAGCATGTCGTGCGCAGTCGCGACGACGCCGGCGCTTGGCAGGTGGTCGACAGGAGCCTGCCGACCTTCGACAGCATGCTCGCCCGCACCGCCGACCCGATCCGCGCCCCCGAAGTCCTGCTGCTGCGCGAGCAGATTCGCTCATGGCGCTTCTACGATCACTTCCGCACGGACCCAGGCTCCCCAGCCCGACAGCCGCAGATCGGCGCCCGAACCCCGGTGCTCGGCAACGATGGCCGCGACCTTGCCGCCGCCTGGCAGACGATCAACGAGATCGGTGACCCCGACGCGCTAAACACCGCTGTCGACGACGCCTTCGCCGGTGCCACGGTGACCGTCGCCGAGGCCGCTGGCCGCTTCAGCCTGCTGTTCGACCAGCACGGTTTGCTGCGTCCGCTCTCGCAGGCCGAACTGTCGGACGGCACGCTGCGCTATCTGCTCTGGATCGCGGCGCTGCTCACGCCGCGCCCGCCAAGCCTCATGGTGCTCAACGAGCCGGAGACATCCCTGCACCCGGACCTCCTCCCGCCCCTCGGTCGCCTGATGCGCACCTGCGCCGAGAACACCCAGCTCTGGGTGATCTCCCACTCTGATCGCCTGGTCGAGACCCTCGCCGCGGACGAGGACTGCAACCACTTGGAACTGCACAAGGAACTCGGCGAAACGCGCCTGCTCGGCTTCGGCCCGCTGGAGGTCCCTTCTTGGCGCTGGCCGCCGCGCTAGCCGAAGCCGCCCCGCATTGTCGTTTACACTCCGCCCGCTCAGGCGCACTGCACGGAGACATGCCATGGGGCCGCTACAGGGTTTTCGCGTGATCGAGCTGGCGGGCATCGGCCCCGGGCCGTTCTGCGGCATGATGCTGTCGGACATGGGCGCCGAGGTGATCCGCGTGGACCGGATCAGCGGCGGCAGCCGCCGGGCGCGGGACGTGCTGGCGCGCAACCGCCGCTCCATCGCCATCGATCTGAAGAAGCCCGAGGGCGTGGAACTGGTGCTGAAGCTCGTCGAGTCCGCCGACGCGCTGTTCGAGGGCTTCCGCCCCGGCGTCACCGAGCGCCTGGGGCTCGGCCCGGAAGACTGCATGGCGCGCAATGAGAAGCTCGTCTACGGGCGCATGACCGGCTGGGGCCAGGAAGGGCCGATCGCGCACGCCGCCGGCCACGACATCAACTACATCGGCCTCGCCGGCGCCCTGCACGCGATCGGCGAACCCGGCGGCAAGCCCGTCCCGCCCCTCAATCTGATCGGCGACTTCGGCGGCGGCGGCATGCTCCTGGCCTACGGGCTGGTCTGCGGAATGCTGGAAGCGTCGCGCTCCGGCAAGGGCCAGGTGATCGACGCGGCGATGGTGGACGGCGCGGCATCGCTGATGGCGATGTTCTTCTCCATGGCCGGCCACGGCTTCAAGGACGAACGCGGCGCGAACATGCTCGACGGCGGCGCCCACTTCTACAACACCTACGAGACCAAGGACGGCAAGCACATCTGCGTTGGTTCCATCGAGCCGCAGTTCTACGCCGAGCTGGTGGAGAAGTCCGGCGTCGATCCCAACCGCTTCGGCCCGCAGATGGACCAGGAGCAGTGGGTCGGCTTCAAGGACGAACTGACGGAAGTGTTCCGCACCAGGACGCGCGACGAGTGGTGCGCCATCATGGAGGGCAGCGACGTCTGCTTCGCCCCCGTGCTGTCGATCCTCGAAGCCCCGGAACACCCCCACAACAAGCACCGCGGCACGTTCGTGGATGTGGAAGGCGTGATGCAGCCGGCACCGTCGCCGCGCTTCAGCCGCACCGAGGCGCAGGTCTCGCACCCGGCGCGGGTACCGGGCGAAGACACGCGCGACGTGCTGACCGACATCGGCCTCGGCAACGACGCCATCGACGCGCTCGAACAGTCGGGCGTGGTGAAGGCGGCGTAGGCTCGACAGGCCAGCGCAGAAGGGAGAGGAGAAGACATATGCGAATCGGCGTAATGCTCGGCGCGGACGGCGGCACCGGCGGCCTCGACGACATCGTGGCAGCCGCCAAGCGCATCGAGGCCGCCGGCCTCGACAACCTGTGGATGGCCAACATCTTCGGCTTCGACGCCATCGGCACGCTGGCCATCGTCGGCAGGGAAGTGCCGCGCATCGGCCTCGGCACGGCGGTGACCCCCACCTATCCGCGCCACCCCACGGCGCTCGCGCAGCAGACGCTCACCACCGCCGCGGCCACCGGCAATCGGCTCACGCTCGGCATCGGCCTGTCGCACAAGGTCGTGATCGAGAACATGCTCGGCCTTTCCTACGAGCGCCCGGCCCGGCACATGCGCGAATACCTGGATGTCTTGATGCCGCTGCTGCGCGGCGAGCCGATCAGCAGCTACGAGGGCGAGGAGTACCGCATCGCTGGCGTTGCCCTGAACGTGCCGGGTGCCGAGCCGGTGCCGACGGTGGTGGCGGCCCTCGGCCCGCTGATGCTGCGCGTGGCGGGCGAACTGGCCGACGGCACCAATACCTGGATGGTGGGCCCGAAGACGATGGAGAAGCACATCGTCAAGCGCCTGACGGATGCCGCTTCGGCGGCGGGCCGGCCCGCGCCGCGGGTGGTCGGCGGCGTGCCGATCATCCTCACCACCAAGCCGGACGAGGCCCGGGAGCGCATTGCCGAAGGCCTCGTCATGTACGGCCAGCTGCCGTCCTATCGGGCGATGCTGGACCGCGAAGGCGTGGAAGGCCCGGCGGACATCGCCATCGCCGGCGACGAGAACGCCCTGCGCGGCGAGATCGACCGCTTCCGCAATGCCGGCGTGACGGATTTCAACGCCGCCATCATGGGCGTGGAAGAGGGTGCCTACGACCGCACGCTGGAGTTTCTGGCGAGCCTCGCCTAGCCGCCGATGGCGGACGCCTATGCCGAGGGCCTTGAGGCCGTCGCCGTGGGCGATGCGTCACGACTCGGCGCCTTGCTGACGGCGCAACCGGGCCTCGCCACCGCCGCCGCCGACTCGCCCGACTGGCCTGCCTCGACGCTCCTCGAACATGCCGTCTGGTGGCATCGGCGCGAGATGGTGGATGCGCTCGTTGCCGCCGGTGCGCCGGTCGATCGCCCCGGCGGCAGTCCGCCCATGTCGCCGTTGCAGCGGGCGTTGGAGATGGGCGCGGACGACCTGGCCGGGCGTCTGGCGCAGGCCGGTACGGACCTCGAGACCGCGGCGGGGCTTGGCGACATGGCCGGGGTACGCGCCGGCCTCGCGATCGCGGATGCGGCGGCGCGAAGAAGGGCATTTCGCCTCGCCTGTCTGAATGGTCGGCGGGAAACGGCGCTCGCGCTGTGTCCGACTGGCTGGTTCGACGATGAAGCCCTCGTGGACACGCTGCTCCGAGGGCGGCATCTGCTCACTTGGGATCAAGGCGAGACGGCTTGGGACTGGGCGGCGGAACAGCTCGAACTGGCGGACCCGCTCAACGTCTTCAGCTTCGAGAAGGCCGACGACGCCGGGCGCACGCTGCTCGACGCCGCCCGGGCTGGGGGCGATGCAGCCACCGTCGCCTTGGTGGAGCGTCGCACGCCGAGGGAAGTGCGACGGCTGCCGCCTGAGCGGGCTTGGCGACCCATGAACTCCCCCTTGGCCGAACGCTTCCTGTTCGCCTGCCAATGGGGCCAGACGGCCCGCGTGCGCGAGTTTCTGGCTGCCGACCCGGACTTGGTGCGATCGCGCACATTTTGGAATGCCGGCGCGCTCTATTTGCCAGGCGCCTACGGCTCGACGGGCAGCGTGGCCACCGGGCTTCTGCTCCTTGAAGCCGGCGCACCCGCATTCGATGGCATCGACGGCCCATCCTGGTGGGGCGCGGTGGATTTGGTGAAGGCGCTGCTCGACCACGGCGCCCCGCCGGAAAGGCCAGAGCGCCGCCAGAGCGGTCTGCTGAGCGCCTGCGCGGCGACGCGCTACAACGACGAGCAAAGCGCCGACCACTGGCTGCCGATCATCGACGCCTTGCTGGACGCGGGCGCCGATCCGAACCTCGCCGACCGCTTCGGCGTCACGCCTTGGGGCTTCGCCCACGACACGGTCCGCCCGCACCTCGAGAGACGCGGTGCGCGGCCAGAAGCGCGACCCCCCGGTCTGCCCGAACTGCGCGAGAAGCTGGCCGCGGACTCGGAGGAGACCGTAGCGATTGCCGCGGCGAACCCGGAACTGCTCGACTTCTGCGACGAGGCGACCGGCTGCACGCCGGTCCTCGCTGCGTTGTTGGATGGTGGTAATGCCCTGGCAGAGCGGCTTCTCGCCATCAAGGGCGATCCCGACCTCAACGAAGCCGCGGCGCTCGGCGATGCGGCGCGCGTGGCCACGCTGCTCGATGAACTGGGCGTCCGCGGCCCCCGCGCCGGCATCGACCCGCCGGACGTGCCGCTGCACTTCGCGGTATGGCGCGCCGACCGGCGCATCGTCGAACTGCTGCTCGAACGCGGCTATTCAGCGGCCGCGATGAACCGCGCCGACGAGGCCGGCAAGCACCAGGGCATCGCCCCGCTCCGCGACACCACCCCCATCCACGCCGCCGCCCAAGCCGGCCACGCGGACATCCTAGCCATCCTGCTGGACCGCTGGGACGCGCATTGGAGCGGGACCTAGCACCGAAACCGACGTCCTGCGCGTGTCAGTTTCGCCCCCGCCTTCGCGTAGGACGCATTGGCGTGTGTCCCCGTGGATGTACTCTCCCCGTGGATGTACTCAGCCTCGATGTTTGTGCCCGTGGATTTGCCAGACATCGCGAAAAGGGCGCTGGCCGCCGGGGGCAGTTGACGCGGTAGAGACCGCGACGCTGCGGGTCGCCGCTATGCGGCGAGCAGCGCCTTCGCCTGTTCGTAGACCTTGTGCTCGCGGCCCAAGTGGATGATGGCGGCGGACTTCGCGGCGGCTGCCATGTGCAGCCAGCGGAACGGTGCGCGCGTGGCGTCGTGTTCGTCGACGATGGCCTGGAAGTGCTTCAGCGCGTGCATTTCCGTGAAGTCGTCGCGGCAGGCGATCTCCGCTAGGCGCTCGAAATACGCCGCCGGGTCGTAGCCGCACTCCGCGTATTGGCGGGCGAGGGCGACCGTCTCCTTCACGCTGTCTGGCGCGACCGTCATCGCGACGCCGATCTTGCGCCAATCGAGCCACGGCTGGCCTTCGATGCTGCCGACGATGGCGTCGAGCAGCTTCGCCTGGCTGCGCGGCGGCAGCGGCCGCGTCACGTTGCCGTCCAGATTCTCGTGCCAGTTCAGCAGGCGTTCGGCGAGCAGCACCTCCGGGCCGGTGAAGCCGGTGAGCAGGGCGAGGATCTTGTTCTTGAGCGATACGCCCTCGGTGCGCAGCAGGTAGCGGCGGTTGGTGGTGCCCGTGTGCAGGTGCGAGTCCATCGGGTTGCCGTAGCTGGTCGAGATGTAGGCCGCCGCGGCGCCCACGGACAGCGCCTCGCCGGCGCCCTCCAGTGAGAGCCCGTCGGCCAAGGCCCGTGCCATCGGCTCGATGTTGTCAAGGTAGTTCTTGCTGCGACCCATGGCGAAGCCGAGCTCGCCGATGCGCTCCGTCTCGTCGGCGTGGCTGCGCATGGGAATGTCGATGTCCAGCAGCCGGTACTCCTCGATCAGCTTCTCCACGTCCCGGAAGTCGTAGCCGTTGCGGATCAGCCGCGATGCCCGCCGCGCCTGATAGCGCACCGCGGGACGGAACACCGTACTGGCCCACTCCCAGCCGATGCAGTCGAGGGCGCGGGCACTGTATACCGGAAACAGGAAGTTGTGGTCGTCCATGCCGTTGCGGGCAATGGCGAGCGGCAGCAGTTGGTCCAATGCCTCGCCCGGCGAGAGGCGCTCGAGCAGCCAGAGGAAGTAGTGCTCGGCGGCCGGTGGCGCAAGCGCCCGCAGGCTCTTGTGGAACGCGCCGAGCGTGGCTTCGACGCCGTCCGTCGCCTGAAGCGCGTCGGCGGCGACCCCGTCGGTCAGTTCATCATCGCTGATGTGGTAGCTGCCGATCTCCCCCGGACTGCCCTGCAAGGGCTCGATGGCGGGCATCAGGTACGGCCCCATCTGCGGCGAATGCACATGGTTGTTGCACAGCGCCGTGTGCTGGATGATCGGCAGGAAGCCCGCCTCGCCGGGCAGGCGCTGCGCCACATGGTGGACGGCATGGACCCCGCACACCGGATGCAGGGGCCCGCCATGATGCTGGGGCGGCAGTTCCGTGGAGCGCACCACCGCAAGCGTGCTGGCCGTCAGCAGTTCGCCCGGCGGCGTCCCGTTCTCAAGTTCCCGATAGGTCTCCTCGACGATGCGGGCCGGGTCGGTCTCTTCCACCCAGCGCACCCGACGTTCCACATCGGCCCGGAATTGCACGGCCTGGAACATGCCGCTTCCCCCTTGACGACTGATCCAAGGCCGGAGCATAGCACCGAGGCGACCTACACCCGGTTCCGGAACGCCGCTCCTTCCTCGTAGTAGCGGTGGTGCCAGATGCCTTCTCCCGCCTCGCCGCGCACGGGCATCCGCCATGTCGTCAGCTTGGCCGCGGCTAGCGGCAGGCGGTAGAGGCCGCGCGGCTGCTCGATGGTGTTCTGGATGTAGGCCTCCGCCCCCTCCGGCGGCACGTAGCGGCGGGCGATGCGGCGGTAGAGGTCGCGCCAGACGTCGTCCTCGCCGATGTCGTGGACCAGTTCCGCGGCGCCTTCGAGCAGCACCTTGCGGTACGGCCGGTCGGTCTCGTCGATGCAGAGCGCGACTCGCGGGTCCCGGCGCAGGCAGTCGAACCAGGCCGAGCGCTTGCGCGGGGTGAAGTAGATGGCGTCGTCTTCGTAGAGGAACCAGATCGGCGTCACCAGCGGACTGCCGTCTTCGCGCACCACGCCGATGCGCATGAGCACGCCCGGCTTGGCGAGGAACTCTTGGATTTCGTTCTGGGTCAGCTTGGGCATGTCGTGCGTCCTTGTGTGGCAGCGCTAGCCGAACCAGAGCCGGCGCCGGTTCAGCTTGCAGGATTCGAGCTGTTTCTCATAGCGGCTGCTGCGCGCGGCCACCTTGTCGGCAGCGCCCTTCAGCCAGGCGTTGTTGCGCCAAGTGCCGCGCTGGTAGCCGCCGACGCCGGCGTAGTACGCCACATACAGGCTGCGGGCGTCGGTGCGGGGAATGCGCGCTTGGCGGTGCGCTCGATCCAGATACCAGCCAACGAAATCCACGGCGTCGGCGAAGTCGTCGCGTTCGGCGAAGCGATTGCGAGTCGCCTTCAGGTAGTCCTGCCAAGCGGCGTCCGTGGCTTGGGCGAACCCGAACGCGGAAGACTCTCGGCGCCACGGAATCACCCACAAGAGCTTCGAGCGCGGCGGTCGCGCATGGGCATCGTAGGCGGACTCCTTGTGCATCACGGCCATCATGATGGGGCTGGCAACCTGCCAACGACGCTCGGCGGCGCGGGCGGCGCGAAACCAGCTTCCGCGCTCCTGGAAGATCGCGCACAGATCGTCGGGCTGCTTAGGTGCCGATGCGCAGCCGGTCAGCAGAAAGCACAACGCGGCGACCAATCCGAGCGCCGAGGAAGCGAGGGGTTCGGAGCTAGCCATCGGCGCGTACCTTCAGGAAAGCCATGAATTCCTCTTCGTCCATCACCGGAATCTCGAGTTCCTCCGCCTTCGCGAGCTTGCTGCCGGCGCCGGGACCGGCAACCACTTGTGACGTCTTCTTCGACACGGAACCAGCCACCCGCGCGCCGAGAGCGCCGAGCGCCGCCTTCGCATCGTTGCGCGACATGGCTTCGAGGGTTCCGGTCAGCACCCACGTCTGTCCGGCAAGGGGCGGCGCTTCTGCTTCGGTCGCCGCCGCAGGCACTTCCCAACGCACCCCAACGTCCTCATGCAGCTTCTTCGCCAGCGTCCGACTGTCCTCGTCGCCGAAGAACTCGACAACCTTCCCCGCGACGATGGGCCCGACATCCTCGACGTCTTGAAGCGACTCAGCATCCGCCTCGAGCAGTGCATCCAATGTTCGATAGCGCGCCGCCAGCGCCGCCGCCGTGGTCTCCCCCACTTCGCGGATGCCGAGCGCGTAGATGAAGCGAGCGAAGGTCGTCTCCTTGCTTGCCGCCAGTGCGGCCAGCACGTTCTCGGCGGACTTCTCGCCCATTCGTTCGAGTTCCGCGAGCTGCTCCTTGGTGAGGCCGTAGAGGTCCGCCGGATCGCTCACCAACTCCGCCGCCAGCAATTGGTCCAGGAGCTTGTCGCCCAGCCCTTCGATGTCCAAGGCAAGCCGTGAAGCGAAGTGCCGCAGCCGCTCCTTGCGCTGCGCCCGGCACTTAAGGCCGCCGCTGCAGCGCGCCACCACCTCGCCTTCCGGTCGAACGATGGGAGAGGCGCAGATCGGGCATTCCTCCGGCATGCGTACCCGTCGCGCATCGTCCGGCCGCTTCGCCTCGATGGCCTTCGTCACGCGCGGAATCACATCGCCGGCGCGATGGATCATCACCGTGTCGCCGATGCGCAGATCCAGCCGCGCCACTTCGTCCATGTTGTGCAGCGTGGCGTTGGAAACCGTGACGCCGCCAACGAACACCGGCTTCAGTTTTGCTACCGGGGTGATGGCGCCCGTTCGGCCCACCTGGAAGTCGACGTCTTCCAGCACCGTGCTCGCCTCTTCGGCGGGGTACTTGTAGGCGATGGCCCAGCGCGGCTTGCGTGTCACTTGGCCGAGCTTGTCGCGGAGCGCGAACTCGTCCACTTTCACCACTGCGCCGTCGATGGCGTAGCCGAGATCGTCGCGATCCGCCTCCAGCGCCCGGATGTACTCCGCGCAGGTCTTGAGGTTCGCCTGCACGCTGCCGCGCTCGTTGATGCGCAGGCCCCACGCCTTGAATCTCTCGATCACTTCGGAGTGCCGGCTCGGCTGCCAGCCGGGCGCTTGGCCGACGCTGTAGCAGAACATGGACAGCGGCCGCTTGCTGGTCACCTTGGGATCCAATTGCCGCAGACTCCCCGCTGCGCCGTTGCGCGGGTTGACGATGGGCCGCTCGCCGGTTTTTGCAGCTTTTTCATTGAACTCCAGAAAGCCGCGGATCGGCATGTACACCTCGCCGCGCACTTCCAGGATCGGCGGCGCATCGGTACCCCTCAGCGTCAGCGGAATGGCGCCGATGGTGCGCACGTTCGCCGTGATGTCCTCGCCGGTTTCGCCATTGCCTCGCGTAGCCCCGCGCACCAGCTCGCCGTCTCGATACAGCAGGCTCACCGCCACGCCGTCGATCTTCGGTTCGCAGAAGTACGACATCTCATCGCCGTCGTCCAGGAGCCGCTGGCAGCGTTCCTGCCAAGCATCGAGCTCGTCCTTGGTGGAGCATTTGTCCAGCGACAGCATGGGAATCTCGTGGCGCACTTCGGCGAACTTTTCCGACGGCGCAGCACCGACGCGCTGAGTGGGCGAGTCGGCAACCACGAGCGCCGGGTTCGCCGCTTCGATCTCGACCAAGCGATCGAATAGCGCATCGTATTCGGCGTCCGAGATATCGGGATCATCCAGAACGTGGTAGCGATGCAGGTGGCGGTTGAGCGCGGCGCGCAGTTCCGCCGCCTCCTGCGCAGCAGCGTCCGCCGTGGTCATGTCAGGTGCGCATGGCGCGGCGCTTGAAGTCCCGAATGCGCTGCCGGCAGTGCTCGATCACTTGCGCGGATAGGTCGCTCATGTGCTCGTCCTTCAACTCCGCGCCGAGCGTGTTGCCGAGTTCCTGGGCCACATCGAGCATTTCCTGGAACGCCTCCACCGCGTGGTCCGCGCGCTGCAGGCGCAGCAGCAGGACGATGCCCGGCGTCTTCAGTTCGTCGAGATCGGCGAGGTCGAAAGTGCCCGGCTCGATGCCGTTGGCGATGGTGAAGATTTCCTCGTCGCTGTGCTGATCGAACTTGCGGAACAGACCGTCGTCGCCGTAGCTGATGCCGCTGGCCTGCATTGCATCGAGCAACGCTGGCCCCTCGATCTCCGTCTCCTGCGCGGTCAGCCAGATGACGATGACGTCGTTCTGGGCGGCGTCTTCTTGCGCGGCATCCTCTGCGGATTCTTCCGTGGCGGCTTCGGCCTCGTCGGCTTCCCCTTCTCCTCTGTCCCCGCCTCTGAAACTCCACCCTTCGCGAGGTTTGGTGGGTTCCGTGCGCTTGCCGGCGATCTGCACCCGGCGGGCGGCGTTCGCGTCTCCCTGTGGCGGCGTCACGGTGGGTTCGAGGCGTTCGCCCTCGGGCGCGTCCCGATCTTCTTCCATGAGCACGGGCGGATCCAAGATGTCCATCTGTTGCGGCTCCTCGACCGGCGCATCTTCCTCAACCGGAGGCGCAGCGCGCCGCGCCTGCCACCACTTCCAAAGCCCGTGCAGGACGACGATGGCGACCACCGCGCCGCCGCCCCAGAGTACGTATTCCTTCATGCCCATCGCGCTCGGCCCCCTGCGCGTTGCTAGCCTGCCGCCATCAGCGCGGCTTGTTCCACATCGACGGAAACCAGCCTTGAGACGCCCGCCTCCTGCATGGTCACGCCGAGGAGATGGTCCGCCATCTCGATGGTCTGCTTGTTGTGGGTGATGACCACGAACTGCACTTGGTCCGACATCTCGCGAATCAGTTCCGCGAAACGCACGACGTTCACATCATCGAGCGGCGCGTCCACCTCGTCGAGCAGACATACCGGGCTCGGATTGAGCTGGAAGATGGCGAAGATGAGCGCAATCGCGGTCAGCGCCTTCTCGCCGCCGGACAGCAGTTGGATGCTGGCATTGCGCTTGCCCGGCGGCTGCGCCATGAGCGACACGCCTGTGTCCAGCCAGTCTTCGCCGGCCAGTTCCAGATAGGCATGGCCGCCGCCGAAGACCTTGGGGAACAAGACCTTCAGATGCTGGTTCACTTCATCGAACGTTTCCTTGAAGCGCGTGCGCGTGTCCCGGTCGATGCGGCGAATGGCGCCGCGCAGCGTTTCCAGCGCGGTTTCGAGGTCTGGATGCTGACGATCGAGGTATTCCTTGCGTTCGGACTGCGTCTCGTACTCGTCGATGGCGGCAAGGTTGATGGGGCCCAAGCGGCCGATGCGGCGGTCGAGGGATTCCAGGGTCTCGACCCAAGCGGTCTCCGCGGCGTCCTCGGGCAGGGCGCTCGTCGCGGTGGCCAGGTCGATGCCGGTCTCGGCGAGGCGCGCATCCAAGTCCTGCCGGTGCGCAGCGAGCCGTTCGCATTCCATGCGCACAGCCTCAAGGCGGCTGCGCACAGCCTCGACCTGTTGCTCGGCTTCGCCGCGCCTTCCGGTGAGGGCGCGGATCTGCGTCTCGATGGCCTCCGCCTCGCGGCGGTGCTTGAGCAGTTCCGCTTCGATGGCAACCCGCGCCGCGATCTTCTCTTGCAGGTCTTCCTTGAGCGCTGGCGCTTGGTCCTCGGCCTCGGCGATCGCAACCTGCAGTTCTTCGCCGCGCCGCGCGAACTCCTGTCGCTGGCTCTGCAGTCGCTCGCGACTGGTCTCGGTGGCGCTCAGCATGGCGATCAGGCTCTGGTGCTCGACGCGTTCGTGGTCGTGCGCGTGGGTCGCCTCTCGGGCGGCGTTGCGCACCGCGTCGAGGTCTGCGCCGAGCCGCTCGCGAAGCTGCGCCAAGCGGCGACCTTCGTCGGCAAGCGCATCGGCAGCCGTAGCGAGCTCCGCAAGCTCGTTCCGAGCGGCCTCCACGGCGTCGGTTTCGGCGCCGATCTGCGCCGCCACCTCGCGCCGTTCGCCAGCGGTGCGTTCGGCCCGCGCGATGGCTTCGGCTTGCCTGGCCCGATGCGCGTCGTACTCGGCCCTGGCCCGGGACGCCGCAGCCGCTGCCTCGGAGCGCTGCTGTTGCAGGGCATCGCGTTCTTCGGCCAGCGCCGCCGCGCGCCCTCGGGCGGCGAGCAAGGCCTCTTCGCAGAACTCGGCGCGGGCGTCCGCCTCGGCGACGTCGGCTTCCAGAGCCTCCAACGCCTTGGCCCGAGTGAGCACTCCGGTCTCGGCATCCGCGCCTCTCTCCACCCGCAGCCAGTCCGCGCCCAGCCACAGGCCGCTCTTGGTGACGATGCTCTGCCCTGGTGCCAAGCGCGGGCGCGCGGCCAACGCCTCGGCCAGCGACTCGGCGGCGAACACGCCGGCGAGCAGCGAACCCGTACCGCCCTGCACGAAGTCCGCGAGCCGCTTGAGGTCGCCGTCCCGAGTCGGCGCCGCGCTGCCGGCAAGCAGCGTGACCTGCCCCTGCGGCAGTTCTTCGAGGCTCGCCGCGAACGCCGCGTCGTCATCCACCGCCACGGCCTGGATGCGGCTGCCGAGCACCAGTTCCGCGGCGCGTTCCCAGCCCGCCTCGACGGCAAGCCGCTCGCCGAGCCGCGGCGCATCCGTGAGTCCGTTCGCATCGAGCCACTCCTGCACCGCACCGGGCGACGCCGCCTCGCGTCCGAGCGCTGCCTCCTGCACGGCGGCCATCGCCGCCAGGTCGCGCCGCTGCTGCTGCGCTTCGGCGCTCGCAGTCGCCAACGCCTGCTCGCTGTGCCGCACCGCGTCCGTCGCCGCCGCCGCCGCTTCGCGGTTGGCATCCACCGCGGCCGCCGCGGCTTCATGCGCCCGCTCGGCAGCAGCCAACTCCCCGGCTTGCGACTCCAAGCCGTCCGCGTTCGGCGCCGCCGGCTCGGCATCCAGGCTCGAAGCCCGTTCGCGCAGCCGAGCGAGCGCTCGCTCGCCGTACTCGATGCGCCCCTCCTGCGCGTCCCGCTGCCGCTCGTTGCCATGCCGCCGGGCGCTGAAATCGTCCCAGCCGCGCTGCGCCGCGCGGGCCTTCGTCTCGAACTCCTCAAGCCTCTCCGCCGCCAGGACATCGCGAGCCGCGGCTTCCTCGAGGCTCGGCTTGCTCGCAGCGATGCGCTCCTGCAGCTCACGGATGCGCTGGGCATCGGAACCGAGCTGGGCGGCGGCTTGGCGGCTCTGTTCCGCCACCGCCGCGGCGTCCTCCTCCAGTTGCCGCACGCGCTCGCGATTGAAGTCGATGGCCTGTTCCAGCCGCGCCACGTCCGCCCGAACCTGGTAGTAGCGGCCCTGCGTTTCGTTGATCTCGTCCGCCTTCTCCTCATGGTCCGCACGGCTGCGCTCCAAGGCCGTCTCCAAGCTCTGCTTGTCGGCAAGCGCCGCCTCGTGCTCGACGCCGAGCGCCTGCGCCTTGGCGGTTTCCCGCTCGGCTTCGGCGATGTTGGCGTTGATGCGAATGGCGTGCAGCTCGGCGGTGCGCTGGCGCTGCTCTTCCTTCAGTTCCCGGAAGCGCTCCGCGGCCTTGGCCTGGCGCTTCAGATGCGCGAGCTGGCGGGCGAGTTCCTCGCACAGGTCCGTGAGCCGCGCCAGATTCTCCTCGGTGTGGCGAATGCGGTTCTGCGTCTCCCGCCGCCGCTCCTTGTAGCGCGAGATGCCCGCCGCCTCCTCGAGATACGCGCGCAGCTCTTCCGGCTTCGCTTCGACGAGCTGCGAGATCATCCCCTGCTCGATGATGGAGTAGCTGCGCGGCCCGAAGCCGGTGCCGAGGAAGACGTCCGCGATGTCCCGCCGCCGGCACTTGGTGCCGTTCAGGTAGTAGCTCGACTGCGCGACGCGGCTCACGTCGCGGCGGATGGCGATCTCCGCGTATTGCGCGAACTCGCCGCCGACGCGCCCGTCGCGGTTGTCGAAGAGCAGTTCGATGGAGGCGAGGCCGGTCGGCCCGCGCGCCCCGGAGCCGTTGAAGATCACGTCGGTGAGGGATGCGCCGCGCAGCTGCTTCGCGGAGCTCTCGCCCATCACCCAGCGCACGGCGTCGATGACGTTGGATTTGCCGCAGCCGTTGGGGCCGACGACGGCGTTGCGGTTGCCCGGCAACCTCACCGTCGTGGGGTCCACAAAGGATTTGAACCCGGCGAGCTTGATTTCCTTCAGTCGCATCGGCGAACGACGAATCCCTTTGTCGTAAGCACGTACCAAAACACGGCTGTTGGCGTGTTGTCAATTGCAAAATGCCCGCGATGTCGGCAGTTGCGGTGCATCGCCAAGAGATGCGCGTCCATGACCGCGTCTGCCTCCCGAATGGAACTCCCCGGGCACCAGGGCGTATGCGCCGCCGTTCTTGGACGGACTCCTTGACGGTGCCTCCAACCTGCCGCGCTCGCTGGTCAGCCGTCGCCAGGACCGCGGATGCGTCGATGGAGCGCGTCGATCTCTGCCTTCTGGCGCCGGATGGTCTCTTCGTGTTCGGCGATCGTCTCTTCGCGTTCGGCGATGGTCTCTTCGCGTTCGGCGATGGTCTCCTCCTGCCGCACCCATATGCTGGTCACCTCGTCCGCCAGCGCCATCGACGCCGCCACCGCGGTGTCCGCCGCGGCCGCCTCTAGGCGACGCAGCACCGGCGCGTATTGCGGCGGCATACCCATGTGGTCGAGGTCCAGGACATGGCGGTCCTCCGTCTGCAGGCGCTGATCGAAGATGCTCAGGAGCTTCTCCAGATCGTTGCGCCGCTCGTCTGTCAGCAAAGGCACCTGCACCACGTAGCAGTCGTGCGTCAGGGCCTCGACGAAGTCCTCCCTCTGCGGTAGCTCCTCCCCCGTCACCGCGTCCAAGTAGCGCCGCGCCACCTTCAGCACCGTCGCCCCCGTCTTCGGCAGCCGCCGGCCGAGGAAGTAGATCGTCAGCAGCGGCAGCGCTCGACGCCGCTCCCGGCCGCCGTCCTTCTCGCCAACCGTCACGTAGCCGTGCTCCGCATAGTGCTGCCCCAGGTAGCGCCGGAAGCGCAGCACGTCCTCCGAGTAGTGCGACTTCTGCACCTCGATCAGCACCCGCAGCCGCTCGCCGTCGGCGGTGCGCACGGTGGCCGCGAAGTCGAGCCGCTGCACGTCGATTTGGGCCAGCGTCACGTTCTGGGCGGTGATTTCCTGTGGCGCAAGCTCGATCTCGTCGATCTGCTCGCCGAGGATCGTGCCGACGATCAGACGCGCCGATTCCTCGTCCTCAAGCAGGTGCTTGAAGACCGCGTCGTACATGGGGTTCGCGATTCGCACGCCCTAAGCCTCTGGCAGCGCCCGGGTCGCTCGGGTAGTTGGGGATCGTAACGCATGTCGTGGGCTACCAGGGAGACGCGGGCTACCAGGGAGATGTCGTACATCCATCGCAGCTAGGTGTACGCGCCTACGCCAATGCGAGTCCCTGCGCCTCGAATCGCGAGAAGTCTCGGTGGTTGCTGGTCGCGATCGGGGCACCGTCAGCGATGGCGGCGGCAGCAATCATGCAGTCCGCCAGGGAACTGCGCCGCCGCCCAGTGGCGTTGAACAGTTGGGCAGCGAGATCGGCCGTTCTTGCCGTGTAGTCTACTCGCCGGTCAACGATCACCTTGGCAAGCGAGACCGCCGTAGGGTCGAGAGGTCCGCACAGGAATTCCGTCCAGGCGACAGCACTCATGGCGAAGGTCTCGTCTGCTTGTGTCCACGCCTCAAGCCTGCCGCTCTCTGGCGAACCAGCTCGCAGGCTTTCGATCAGGAAGCTGGTGTCGAGGTGAATCATCGCGGCAGGCGGGCCAGACGATGCGAGAGGTGCCGCCGCCCATCAGCTACTTCCCGACACCATGCCGCCACGCCGTCGGCATCCAATGCGAGCCGCTGCTGGAGTTGCTTCAGAGCATCGAGCTTGGCGTGCCCCGTGCCGTGGGTCTGCTCGGACACGACCTCGATGGCACGCCGCAGGGCTCCCGACTTGGAAGTGTTCCAGACTGCGGCTAGGTGCTCGAGTCGCTGGACGGTGTCCAAGTCCAGGGAGTACGTTGATCGAACCGTCGCGGTGGCCATGCGGCGAAGTATGGTCATACTTTCGGGCGAGTCAAGCGGAGGGCGAGGCGCATCCGCGGATGGGTGGCGCTTCGTGGCTCTGCGGGCGGAGACGGAAAGCCTGTTCGAGGCTAGTCGGCGCCCGGCGCGATCTCCTCGGTACCGGGCGGTGGATGCCCCGCCATGTGCGCCGTCTCCCGCGGCACCATGTTTTCGTCGTGCTTGGCTAGCACCTCGGAGGCTTGGAAGGTGCCGTCAGAGCCGAGTTCTCCCGTCACCAGTATGTGCTCGCCTTCGCGGAACATGTCCGGCAGCAGGCCGTTGTAGGCCACGTCGAAATCGTGGCCGGCGTGGTCCGTGAGGGTGAACGCGACCCCGAAGCCGGTGTCGTCGTGCTGCACGCTGCCTTCGAGCACCATGCCGCCGGCGCGCATGGTGACGCCGCGCGGCGCCTCGCCGCTCACCACCTTGGCGGGTTCGTAGAAGAGGTTCGCGTTCTCGCCGAGGGCGAAGATCATCAGGGTGAGCGTGACGGCACTGCCGGCGAGGATGAACAGCACGGCGGCCAGACGTTGCCTGCGCTGCGGCTTCACGATTCGTCTCCCGGCGCGCTCGCCGCTTGATCCCGTGCCGCGATTCTATTCCGGCGCCTCAGCCGCCGCACCAGCATTCGCATCGACGCGAGCGGCCACGCGCCGACCACGATGAGGCCCAGCAGGCTCAGGCCGTAGGCGGACCAGACGTAGACGCCGTGGCCGTCCATCGCCAGCAGTTCCGTCACTCGTCGCCTCCGCGCACCCATTCGCGCACCCACTCCGTGCCGGACTCGGCGTGCAGAATGCGCACCCGCAGCGCGGCGATTGCGGCACCGGCGGCGAAGCAGTAGTAGCCGAGCGCGTTGATGCCGAGCGGCCACAGGTAGACGGCCGCGATGGTGGGCCGCTGGCCGATGGTGATGCTCTCCGGCTGATGCAGCGTCGCGAACCACTCCACGGAATACTGGATGATGGGAATGTTGACGACCCCCACCACCGCCAACAGCGCCACCGCCCGCGCCCCCCGATCCGGGTTGGGCACCGCCTCGCGCAGCGCCATCAGGCCGAAGAAGAGCAGCAGCAGCACGAGCGTTGAGATGATGCGCGCATCCCACACCCAGCCCGTGCCCCAGGTGGGCATCCCCCAGATCGCGCCGGTCGCCAGCCCGGCCGCCGTCATCACCATGCCGATGGGCGCAACCGCCTGGATGAAGAGGTCCGCCATCTTCATGCGCCAGACGAGGAACACCAGCCCGGCCACGGCGATGGCGATGTAGATGGTCTGGGCCAGCGACACCGCCGGCACATGGACGAAGAGGATGCGCGAGCTCTCCCCCTGGTAGCGCTCCGGCGGCACGAAGCCGAGGCCCCAGACGGAACCGATCAGAATGAGCGCCGCGCCGAAGATGTACAGCCCCACCATCCAGCCCTTGGAACCGGCGAAGAACCAGCGCGGCGACCCCGCCCGGTGGTACTTGTGCTTGAGCCAACCCCAGATTCCCACTCTCTTCCCAGCCTTCCTTCAGCCCTCTTCGGCGATGGCCAGCGCCTTGCCGACCGCGAACGGCGCCCCGGTGAGCGCGGCGGCCAGCAATGCGCCCAGCATCAGCAGCGGAAACGCCGCGCTCGCGCCGCCCGCCGCCGCCATGCTGGCGCCCGCGCCGAAGACTAGCACCGGCACGGTGAACGGCAGCACCAGCACCAGCGCCAAGAGGCCGCCGCGACCCGTATTGACGGTAAGCGCCGCGCCGATCGCGCCGAGCAGCGTGAGCGCCGGCGTGCCGAGCAGCAGAGAGAGCGCCAGCGTGCCGAGCCCATTGCTGGAACCGCCGAGAACCAGCGCCGCGCCGGGGCCGAGCACCAGCACCGGTGCCCCGCAGATCAGCCAGTTCGCCGCCAGCTTGCCGATCAATGCCGGGAACAGCGGCCGGGCGTGGAGCAGGAGTTGCGTCAGCGTGCCGTCCTCCGCATCGCGCCGAAACATGCCTTCAACGCCGAGCATGTTGGCGAAGAGGGCCAGCACCCAGATCGCGCCCGGCGCGAGGTCACCGAGTTCCGCCCCCGCACCGCCGGTGCCGAGACCGAGCAGGAGCGTGGCGAGCACGAAGAACACCAGCGGATTGGCCGCGTCCGCCCGCGTGCGCAGGCCGAGCAGCAGATCGCGGCCGAACTGGGCGGCGAGCAGGCTCATCCGAGGAACACCGTTTGCGCGGCGCTGGACGGGCCTTCGTCGTCTTGGAGGGGAGCGTGGGTGGCGCAGATCGCAGCGCCGCCGGCCGCTCTGTGGCTGGCGATGAGTTCGCGCACTAGGGCGGCGCCGGCATCGTCGAGCGCTGCCAAGGGTTCGTCCAGCAGCCAGAGCGGGACATCGCCGATCAGGAGCCGCGCCAAAGCCGCCCGTCGCTGCTGGCCGGCGGAAAGCGTGGCCGCGAAATCGTGCCGTTCCGCGCCGAGGCCTACGCGGTCCATCGCCTGCTCCAGGGTTTCGCTTGAGACCCGCACGCCCTGCAAGCGGGCGAGCCAGCGCAGGTTCTCCACCGGCGTGAGCGGCCCGGCGACGCCGGATCGGTGCCCTAGGTAGTGCAGCGCCGCGTTGCGCTCGACTTGGCCTTGCGCCGGCACGGCCAGCCCCGCCAGACAGCGCAGCAGCGTGCTCTTGCCGCTGCCGTTCGCGCCGCGAATCTCCACCAGATCGCCGGGTTTGGCGACCACGGAGAGATCCCGAAACAGGGCGCGGCCCGCCGCCTCGCACGAGAGTGCCCGAGCGGCGAGCAGGGCTTCCGCCATCGGCTGGCGATGCGCCCCGGTCGATCTCTCGCGGAAGGACTACCGGCGCAGCTTGGCGATGATGTCGAGCGGCATGGAGATGCGGCGCAGGTCCTCCTGATCCAAGGTGGAGATCAGCCTGCCCAGCAGGTCATCCGATGGCCCGCCCCGGGGGCTCGGCTTGTTGGCGGCGAGGAACGGCGCGGCTTCCAGGCCATTGGCTTCCAGCCAGTCTTCGACGTTCTGCTGCACCTCGGACGGCTCCGTATCCGAGTTGATGTACTCCCACTCGATCTCCAAGTGGTGGTCGCCATCCGGCCGGTCCTCCGGGTAGGCATCGGTGAACCGAAGCGGCGGCTGGATGCTCATGTAGCGCCGCTTCTCCTCGTCCAGCGGCACCCGGAACGCCGCCCAGAACGCCGGGTGGAAGCGCGGCGGCAGCCCCACCGACTGGCCGTGCGTGCGCTCCAGCCACAGATCGAACTCCCCCGGCTGCCCCTCCACCTCGGCGGGAATGGCGCCCACCACCACGGGTTTCGTGCTGTGCTGGATGACCCGCACGTCATCGGCGAGCCGCTCGCGCAGATAGCCCGCCAGGCTGAACGCCTCCTGCTTGGCCATGCGGGCGATCTCGCCCCCGTTCTGCGCCCCCAAGCGGCTGAGCAGGAGCGGCGTCTGGTGCTCCTCCCACGACTGCCGCACCGAGTCCACGATCCGCTGATCCAGTTCGGATAACGCTTCTGCTGAGTCGTTCATACCCCTTACCTGTGAGTTGTAGCGGCGCGAGAGTCTGCCAGCGTGGGACGGCGCAATCTAGCCCTTTGTTGGGAGCCTGCCACCGCGCCACTGTGGTCGGGACGGGCTTACGCCGTGGAAGGTTGGGGTGGCGGGGCCGCTGTGGGGCGCCCGCATGGAGCGGCGTTGGCGGCGGCACGAGGCTCGACCTGGCACCACGGCTGCCGTGTGGGACGGGCTCGCGAGGGGCGAAATCGAGGTTTACGGCGGCGGCGGATAGGGCTAAAGTGCCGCCTCGGAACGCTCCGATGGCCAAACTGGATAAGGCACCGGCCTACGAAGCCGGGGATTGCAGGTTCGAATCCTGCTCGGAGCGCCAGATTGGGCTAGCCCGCCACGGGGCGGGCTAGCTAGGGTGCCAGGACAGCACGGAGAGGTGGCCGAGCGGCTGAAGGCGCTCCCCTGCTAAGGGAGTATGGGTCAAAAGCCCATCGAGGGTTCGAATCCCTCCCTCTCCGCCAGCTCTCAGTCCCAGCCAGCAAGCGGCGTATACAAATGACCAAGCGCACCTCTACCGCAGATGACCATGCTACTCGAATGCCAAGTGTTCTCGACAGGGAACTTACGGACAGTGCCAATGACGCCTTTGGCCACCAGCAATTCGCAGATGCACTAAAAGACCTCATCGAGTCCTGTTCGAACAAGCCTCCCTTCAGCATTGGGCTGCTTGGCCCTTGGGGCACGGGCAAGAGCACCATCAAGGAACTCTATCTGTGCAGCCTGCAAGCGGACAAGTCGGGTTCCCGCGGGCGTCGACGAGCCGACCTGGTCCACGCGATCACCTTCAACGCCTGGCGGTTCGGGGGCGAACAGGATCTGAAGCGCTCACTACTCCGAGAAGCGTTTCGCCAACTTGGAGGTGATGAGGCAGCCTTACGTACGAAGCTCTTCGAGCAAGTCAACAACGTCGTCCACAAGACGAGACCTCTCCGAGATTGGGCCGGCGAGGCGTTCGGCCAGATCCTGGGTTCAGCGGCCCTGTTCCTCGTATTGTTCCTCGCGACGCTGCTCGTCTCTCTTTTGCTTGCCCACTTTTGGGACGTGACCCACGACTACGCCCTGGCCACGATAGTCGTCGCCTCGCTCTTCGGGAGCGGTTGGCTCGGCAAGCATGTTGTTGATCTGCGCATTCGCACACCCGCGACGTACCTGCCACAGACGTCCATCTCGTTCCCGGCAACCTCGGCCGAGGAATACGAAGCCTTGCTCACTGAGCAGATAGACGAATTCCGAGCGCGGCAAGACGCCAAGTGCGAACGCCTTGTCATATTCGTTGACGATCTTGATCGCCTCTCCGCGCCGGAGATGGTGGCCGGCCTCGACGCAGTTCGCACGTTTCTCGAACTGCCGTTCAATGCCGCCGAGGATGGCTTCGGCGTCGTCTTCGTGATCTCCTGCGACGAGGCCAAGATCGCCGAGGCGCTCCATCGCGGTCGCGGACCGATGGGTGCCGCGGGCCTGCCCGGGTCGGTATTCTCTCGGGCCGACGCGCGCCGATACCTCGACCGCTTGTTCCAGTTCCGACTGGAAATCCCCCGATTCCCGAAGCAGGACATGCGCCAGTTCGCTCTGACGCGGCTTTCCGGGGCAAGCAGTATCGCCGCCGATCTTGAAGACAAGGACGTCCCTCTCCAAGCTGTCATCGACCGGCTGATCCATGTGGACGTGCAAAGTCCACGAAACGCCATCCAGCTCCTAAACGCCTTCATCCAGTCGTGGTGGATCGGCAGGCAGCGCGAGAGAAGCGGCGCCGGATCGTCCGCCCACGGCGTCCTCCACGCCGGCGCCGTCACAGACCATCCGCTGTCGCTCGCCGCCATGTGCGTACTCCGCGTCGACTTTCCCGACTTCTACGAGTGCGTACAACACCGTCCCGAGTTCCTGCACGAATTCCGGAGCGTCGTTTTCGGAACCGAGGGCGCAGACGCCCACGCGCACATCGCCCAGGACATGATGAACACGTTTCTTGCGAAGGCCGACGACGGCACGCTCATCTCCAACGTCCAGCCGGAGTACCGGAAACTCAGGCAGTACCTAGCCAGCGTGCAGGACCTTCGATGGCCCAAGCGCCTCCAACCGCTCTTACGCTTGGCCGAAGACCCAGTCACTCGTCGTTACGGCGATGGGGCGGCGACCATTCACGACGCGCTCGTTTCGGGCGATATCCAGGGCGTCCTCGAGGGTTTCGGGCGCGATCTGGACGAGAAGGAACTCAGCCAGGACGATGCGACGCTACTCGGAGACCTCACCGATACGCTCCCGCAGGAGACCGAGGCGCGCCGACTCAATGCGTCCCGCGTGCTGGCCCGCCTCCGTGACCGGATACCCGAAAACCGTCGCCGCCTTCTCCTGACGCCGCTGGTCAGGCAAATGGTCGGTCTTGTCCCGGTACGGATGGACGTCGGACCGAGTGCGGCGCGGCAGATAATTCACGACGCATTGCCGCAGGACCGTCGGGAGGTTGCCGAGCAATTCGTCTCGGACCTCCTACACGGGGACGACATACGCTGGACCAACCCGTCCGGGGGCTCCCCAAACCTAGACGAGGCGACGAAGCTGGTCCGCGAAACCGTCGACCTCGCCCTGGAGGTCCGTCGCAACGACGGGCTTCCGGAGCCGGCGGATTCAACCCTTCGCGAATGGCTGCTGACACGACGTGTTCAGATCCCCGACCAATCCCAGACACTGCCGTTCTCGGAACTTGACAGCCTTGTGGATCAGCATGCGGATCACCTTCTGGCCCATCTCGGATCCGACTACAGCGATCAAGCGATCTCCACCTTCGAATCCGATGAGGAGTCGATCGTCTCGCCTCAGGCGACGCTCGAACGCGCCCTTTCCGTCTTCGATCAAATGGCCGACAGCGGCCAGGAACAACGCGCGATCCTCTGGCCCCAGTCAACCCGGCTGGTCAGCGTCCGGTCCGTCCAAGCCGTTCATGCGGCATTGCGCACGGCCGCCACATATCGCGACCTCGCAGACGCGGTACAGGCTCGAGACTTCGTCTCCGCCCTCGCGTCCCGCCTAATCCAACACTTTGAAGACGCCGATGCCGTCGAACAGGACTCGCGCCAGCTCGGCCACCAGTTCAACGACCTGCTGACGGAGTGGACGGACCATCTGGACGAAGAGACGGGGCTCGCGATCGTGCCGCTCCTTTCCGCTTGGGCCCTCCATCGGGACTGCACCGACATCGCCGTTCCCAGCCTCGACCTGCTACGCAATCATGCTAAATCCGCATGGGACGAATCCATCGGCACGTTGCTTCAGAACGACGCTGCCGTGGTTCCCCCCAAGACTTGCTCCTACCTTGGTCGGCACGTCCTGTTGCTCGCCGACGACCACACTCGGACGCTCATCGAACGCCTGGACGCGGTGGTCAGCCGCGACCCGCCCGATGCAGACGCTTCGAGGAACTATCGTGCGTACGTCCGATCGATTCCACCCCAAGCATGGTCCCAGTCGCAGTGGTCCGTGCATCTCGAAGGTCTGTTCGCGCAGACCCAGAACAAGTACTCGAATCCCGCATACCTCGCAGCCATGTTTCCGAGCGTCGTCGACCTGCTGGACGCCGCTCCGGAAGACCGAGCGGCACAACTCATCGTGCCGTTGTTCGCCAACGCGACCAGTGCGCCAGACGCTTACGTTATCCTCCACGCTGCCATGGCAGAACACTGGCCGGCGACCGACGCGCCGATTGGGAACTATTCACCAGACGAACTCGCGGAGCGGGCGTGCGAGTTCATCCAACAGTACCCGGATCGGCCAGGCTTGGGCGATGTCCTCACGTCACTCATAAGCCTCTCCGAGCGAGGCGTCACCGGCGACACGGTCGACCACCGCATTGCCTCCGTGATACCGATCATCTGGCGCACCGACCGCCAGCCCCTTGTTGAGAACGTCCGCTACGTCGCTAAGGTACTGGCACCCTCGCATACCGCCGACATTCTCACGGGTGCCCAGCCTCCTGACTTGAGCCAAGGAGACTTGGCCACATTCCTCCGGCAAATCGTCGCGGCTTACGATGCCGACGCCTGTTTCGCCGTGCTCCGAGCGACTCTTGGGCAACAGCCATCGACCCTGTTCGACGCGCCGGACGGCGCGGTCGGCTATTGGCTCGCCGCGGCGCAAGACACGAGCGACGCTATCGAACGCATGGCGTTAGGTGACGGCTCTTTCAATGACGAGCAACATCGTCGGGTGGCCGCTAAGGTCACCGATGCTTTCTGGACCAGCGGAGACATGCAGTCCGTCGAGGTCGTTCTGAAGCGCACCGATGAGCCCAACACTCGGGGGGCGCTCATCGAGCGCCTCCACGACATCTCCGATCAATTGCTTTCTGCTGGAGATCGAGCTGTTTTCTCGTCGCGCCTCATTGCGTCCCTGCCTGCCCTGTCGGGGGATGAGCTTGCAAGCGTCACCGACGTTGTCCGGAAACTCGGTGGCCAAGGGGCTCTCGAGGAGTTCGACTCGGTCTTGGACGAGTTGGACGACGACCAGATGCACACACTGCAAACCGCCTTTCCGAGCTCCAAGATCCTCGCCAAGATCAAAGCAAGATAGTGGCCCGGTAGACGAATCGGTAGAGCAGCGGAGAGCAGGAAATACTGGAGAAGATGGACCGGCTGATTCCCTGGGAGCGGCGGGAGAAGCGGATCGAGCCGTTCTACCCGAAGGCCGGCCGTACCGCTGCGGACGATGCTGCGGATGCACTGCGTGCAGCTGTCCTACAACCTGAGCGATCGGGGATGGAGGATCTGCTCTACGAGGCGGACCCGGTGGGGCGGTTCGCGGGCCTGCGGCTGCCGGGGCCGCTGCCGGACGAGACGGTCCTGAAAGTTCCGGCACCTGTTGGAGGAGCACGGCCTGGGCGAGGGGCTGTTCGCGGAGATCAGCGGGCACCTAGGGAAGCTCTGATCAAGTCGAGTCTGGCATAGTCGCCGGAACGGTCAACTATCGGCTGGGCGGCCATGGAACAGGCGACGTTCGCGGAACTGGAGCACGACTTGAAGAAGCGGCGGACGCGCCGCGAGATTTTCCTGGAGAAGATGGATCGGCTGATCCCCTGGGAGCGGCTGGAGGAGCGGATCGAGCCGTTCCACCCGACGGCGGGCCGGGGCCGCCGGCCGTACCCGCTTCGGACGATGCTGCGGGTCCACTGCGTGCAGCTGTTCCACGACCTGAGCGATCCGGGGATGGAGGATCCGCTCTACGAGGCGGAGTCGGTGCGGCGCTTCGCGGGGCTGCGGCAGGCGGGCCCGCTGCCGGACGAGACGACGATCCTGAAGTTCCGGCACCGGCTGGAGAAGAACGGTCTGGGGGAGGAGCTGTTCGCGGAGATCAGGGAGCACCTGGAATCGGAGGGGCACAGCGTCCGCAAGGGGACGATCGTGGACGCGAGCATCATCGAGGCGCCGAGTTCGACGAAGAACAAGGCCGGCGAGCGCGACCCGGAGATGCACCAGACGAAGAAGGGGAACCAGTGGCACTTCGGCATGAAGGCGCACATCGGGGTGGACGCGGAGAGCGGCCTGGCGCACAGCCTGGCGACGACGCCGGCGAACGCGGCGGACGTGTCGACGGCGCACGAGGTGCTGCACGGCGGCGAGGAGGAGGTTTACGGCGACGCGGGCTGCCAGGGCGTCGGCAAGCGCGAGGAGAACAGGGACCGGGACGTGGAATGGAAGACCGCGATGAAGCCGGGGAAGCGGCGACAGCTCGACAAGTCGGGTCCGGAGGAGGCGGCGGAGAAGGCGAAGGCGTCGGTGCGGGCGAAGGTGGAGCATCCGTTCCTGTACGTGAAACAGCACTTTCGGGCACGGCAAGGTGCGCTACCGGGGGCTGGCGAAGAACACGCAGCGGATCGCGCTCCTGCTCGGCTTCGCGAACCTGCTGATCGCGGGGCGCTACGCGCCGGGATGAAACGCGGGAGCATTGCGCCCGTTTTCCGCCCAGGCGGCGGGAAACGGGCGAAAAGACGACGAAAACGGGGGATTCCGGCCGGTTCTGCAACAACTCGGAAACAATTCGCGCACCGGCGATAGGTCGGCCGTCAGAGCAGCAGCCCCGCCGGTCCAGCAATCGGCGCGAAACCGGGCTTGATCAGACCTTCCCTAGAGTCGCAGGGGCACGGTAGCGCATATGGGCACCCGCCCGCGCTACGAGCCGTGCATGGCGTCGGCCTGTCGCGTCCCGCGCGTCCCGATGATGGTGCGGGATACGCGCAGGCCCAGTGTATGCTCCATGCGCTAGTACGTGCTCGATGGGTACCAACCCTTGGAGGTGCGGATGGTCCAAGCTACCGCAACCGACAGCGCCGCCTGGGAGGCCTGCGCTGCCGTCGAAAGAAGGCCCGGCAAGGTGAGCGGCGCTTGGGTGTTCGCCGGGACCCGGGTCCCGCTACACGCCCTGTACGAGAACCTCGCGTGCGGTGCCACCATCGACGAGTTCGTGGAGTGGTTCCCCGGCGTTGACAGGCGGCAGGTGTGCGCCGTGCTGGAGCACGAGGCGAAGGCGCTCAGAGTGGCCTTGGCGTGTTGAAGCTGCGGTTCGATCAGGGAACGCCCGCGCCTCTGCGGAATACCTTGCGGAACACCCCGTAGACAGGCTGGCGGAGAGGGGCTGGTCGGACAAGAGCAACGGCGAGATGCTCGATCTTGCGGAGCGGGGAGGGACGACGTGGTTATGACGACGGATCATGCGCCATCAGCGGAATCTGACCGGGCGGCGGGTTGGCGTCGTGGTTCTTCTGGCCAATGCCTGGCCACGGGTGCGCCTGCACGCGAGGGACATTGCCGATGCAGTTGCGAGCGCGCCGGCCCGGCGAGGTGATCGAGGTGCCGATCGCTTCACATGACGTGAACCAGCGGGCGTGCCAGACGTTGTCCCCAAGGGCAAGGTCTGCTCTCGTCCCGTGGCCACCCAGCCGGGGAGCTCGCCGCCTGCTCCATCTCAGGCGGTGGATTGACAAGGAGTGACGCAGGGCGCGATGTGGTTGCGGGCCTCGACTTCGGCCCGGCGCAACTCCCACGTCTGTTGAAGGTTCAACCACAGCTCCGGCGTCGTGCCGAAGAATCGGGCTAGGCGCAGGGCGGAATCGGCCGTGATGCCCAGCCTTCCGCTCAAGATCATGGTCACGCGGCACTGCGGGACGTGCAAAGTCCTCGTCAGTGCAGCCTCCGAAACGCCCGCCGCGTCAATCTCGTCTCGGAGTATCTCGCCGGGGTGGACCGGCCTCATACCGTTCTTGAATGCCATCTTGCGTCTCACCGCCGCCGAGGGCCGCGGTCCTTGCTCTACCCGAACAGATCCGAGTGGGTGCCTGTTCTGACCAACTTCAGCTGGTCGCCTTCAAGCTGCCAGATCAGGAGCCAATCCGGTTCGATGTGGCACTCCCATGCGCGTTCCCACCTTCCCGATAGCCGATGCGGCCGATAGCCGGGGCCAAGCCGTTCACCGGCCAGCAAGCGCTCCACTGTAGACCACAGCTTGCGAAGGTCTTTCCGCCGCCGCTGCATCCGCTTGACGTCCTGATCGAACTTCCTCGTTGTCCGAAGGCTGGTCATAGTCCGCCTCCTGACCTTCCATCCACGAAGAGGCGGACCTAGCCGAATCGAGCTTTGAGCTCTTCGAGACTGTCGTACTCGATGAGATCTTCGTCGGCGGCTGCCTGTGCCAGTGCTTTTTCGGTCTCAGCGTTCGGAACGCGAGCGGCAAACGGTAGGTCGCTCCGCGACGCGACATCGGCGTAGAACAGCCTGATGGCCTCGGTGGCCGTGAGTCCTAGGCGCATGAACACCAACTCGGCCTCGCGCTTGAGCGTTGGGTCCACTTTGGCTCTGATCGTGGCTGCGGAGGGCATGTCGGCGACCCGCTGGTGTTTGGCGGGTATCGTACACCGTTCACGACGGTTACGGGTCACGCGCCCGTCGTCGTTGGAGGTTCATGCCCCACCACGCGTCCTGCATCTCCTGGGCGACCAGCGCCGCGTCGATCTCGCCGACTCCGTCGCAGCCGCGCAAGGTCGTGCAGTGCCTGCATCCGCAGCCACGTCTCGGCCACGCCCCAGCCAGTGCATTCCAGGGCGAGGGCGGTTCCCGGCGTGACGCCGCCCCTGCCAGCCAAGATGCGGTTCAGTTTGGCCCGCGACACGCCGAGCTTGCGAGCGGCCCCGGCGACAGTTTCGCCTCGCCCCTCGATGGCGTCGCGCAGAATCTCCCCAGGGTGGCAAGGATCCGCGAGACGGTCGATCAACTCGCTCATGCTTTCCGCCTCCGAACGCCAATGGCAGTACGCCCGCCCGTCGCACGCCAATAGTGTAGGCGAAACGCCGCTACACCGCCCACCCCGCCGACAGCACCTCCGCCTGCTCCAGCACCGTCCGCGTCGCCTGCTCCTGTTTGTCCGGCGGATACCCGTGCTTCCTCAGCACCCGCTTCACCAGCCGCCGCAGGTTCGCGCGTACATTCTCCCGCACCGTCCAGTCGATGCTCACGTTCCCGCGCACCGTCTCAACCAGTTCCCGGGCGATGATGCACAGCGCCTCGTCCCCCAGCACCTTCACCGCGCTGTCGTTGGTCTCCAAGGCGTCGTAGAAGGCCAGTTCGTCGTCCGTCAGGCCGAGTTCCTCGCCGCGGGCGCCCGCCTCCCGCATCTCCCGCGCCAGCTCGATCAGCTCCTCGATCACCTGGGCGGCCTCGACGGCCCGGTTCTGGTAGCGCCGGATCGTCCGGTCCAGCATCTCCGCGAAAGACCGCGCCTGCACCACGTTCTTCGCCCGCCTTCCCGCCAGCTCGCCCTTCAAGAGCTTCTGCAAGAGCTCCACCGCCAGATTGCGGTGCTTCATGCCGCGCACCTCGGCCAGGAACTCATCGGAGAGGATGGAGATGTCCGGCTTCTTCAGTCCCGCGGCGGCGAAGATGTCGATCACGCCTTCCGGGGCGACGGCGCGGGAGATGATGCGGCGCACGGCCTGGTCCAGCTCCTCCGCCGGCCTCGCATCCACGGCGGCGCGCTTCGCCAGCACGGCCTGCAACTGCTGGAAGAAGCCCACGTCGTCGCGGATGGCCAGCGCCTCGTCGCTCGGCACGGCCAGCGCGAACGCGCTCGACAGCTCGCGCACAGCGGCGATGAACCGATCCTTGCCGTTCTCCTGCGCCAGGACGTGCTCCTGCGCCGCGGGCAGCAGCGCAAGGCGGTCGCCCGCAGTGCCGGAAGCCCACTTGCCGAAGTCGAACCCGTGCAGCATGGCCAGGCACACCTCGTGCTTTTCGAGCATCAACGCCACGGCCTCGCCCTTGTCCACGGCGGTCTCGCCCGTGCCGCCGCTCTCCGTGTACGTCGCGAGCGCGCGCTTGAGCTCGTGCGAAAGGCCGAGGTAGTCCACCACCAGCCCGCCCGGCTTGTCCTTGAACACGCGGTTCACGCGGGCGATGGCCTGCATCAGGCCGTGGCCGCGCATCGGCTTGTCCACGTACATCGTGTGCAGGCTCGGCGCGTCGAAGCCGGTCAGCCACATGTCGCGCACCAGCACGATGCATAGCTGACCGCCCCGCAGCGGGATCTGTCGTACTCCCGGCGGTGGGATCGACAGTGCATTGGCACAACGCATCAGTTACGATGAGTCCATGATCGAAATCCGGGAGTTCGTCGATGCCGGAGGCGGCAGCTCCTTCGGTCGCTGGGTTGGTCGGCTCGACCGTCGCGCCGCTGCTCGGGTGGCGACAGCGTTGTACCGGATGGAGATGGGTAACCTGTCCAACGCAAAGGGTGTCGGCGGCGGAGTTCTGGAGTACCGGATAGACTTCGGTCCAGGCTACCGCATCTACTTCGGGCGGGATGGTGATGCGTTGATCATCCTCCTTGGCGGCGGAACGAAGGTGCGCCAACAGCGCGACATCGAGGCTGCGGTGGCGTCGTGGCGCGATTACAGGCGGAGCAAGCGGCAGGAGGGTTGAGACCATGCCATTGACGCGCGATTTCAGGGTCACGATCCGGGAGCGGCTAGAGCGCGATCCGGGATTTCGGGAGGCGCTGCTCGAAGAAGGTGTGCAGTGCCTTCTTGCCGGCGAGGTAGATGTTGGCAAGTCGGTTCTGCGCGACTACGTCGACGCGACCATTGGGTTTCAGGAGCTCGGAGGGCTGACTGCGAAGTCGCCCAAGAGTCTGATGCGCATGCTTGGTCCGAACGGTAACCCGCAGGCGCGCAATCTCTTCGAGATCATCCGGTGCCTTCAGGAACGCGAGGGACTGCACCTCAAGGTACAGGCGGTTCGGTAACTGGCAGCGTTCCAACCAAACGGAAAGCACATCTCAGACTGAGTTCAGCGCACGCCGAGGACCGCGCGCGTCGGGATGCGAGCAACCTGTTGGACGAGTTCCCCAGCCGGCGGCCTTCGCGTATGTCCAGCAGCCTGTCGCAGGCGTCCGGCTCCCACCACTCAGCTGGTTCGGGGTTGATGTCGTCCCTGGCCCACGATGTCCCATCGCCTACACCGCCCACCCCGCGGACAGCACCTCCGCCTGCTCCAGCACCGTGCGCGTCGCCTGCTCCTGCTTGTCCGGCGGATACCCGTGCTTCCTCAGCACCCGCTTCACCAGCCGCCGCAGGTTCGCGCGTACATTCTCCCGCACCGTCCAGTCGATGCTCACGTTCCCCCGCACCGTCTCCACCAGCTCCCGGGCGATCAGGCACAGGGCCTCGTCGCCCAGCACCTTCACCGCGCTGTCGTTGGTCTCCAAGGCGTCGTAGAAGGCCAGTTCGTCGTCCGTCAGGCCGAGTTCCTCGCCGCGGGCGCCCGCCTCCCGCATCTCCCGCGCCAGCTCGATCAGCTCCTCGATCACCTGGGCGGCCTCGACGGCCCGGTTCTGGTAGCGCCGGATCGTCCGGTCCAGCATCTCCGCGAAAGACCGCGCCTGCACCACGTTCTTCGCCCGCCTTCCCGCCAGCTCGCCCTTCAAGAGCTTCTGCAAGAGCTCCACCGCCAGATTGCGGTGCTTCATGCCGCGCACCTCGGCCAGGAACTCGTCGGAGAGGATGGAGATGTCCGGCTTCTTCAGTCCCGCGGCGGCGAAGATGTCGATCACGCCCTCCGGGGCGACGGCGCGGGAGATGATGCGGCGCACGGCCTGGTCCAGCTCCTCCGCCGGCCTCGCATCCACCGCGGCGCGCTTGGCCAGCACGGCCTGCAACTGCTGGAAGAAGCCGACGTCGTCGCGGATCGCCAGCGCCTCGTCGCTCGGCACCGCTAGCGCGAACGCGCTCGAAAGCTCGCGCACCGCGGCGACGAACCGATCCTTGCCGTTCTCCTGCGCCAGGATGTGCTCCTGCGCGGCAGGCAGCAGGGCAAGGCGGTCGGCCGCAGTGCCGGTCGCCCACCTGCCGAAGTCGAACCCGTGCAGCATGGCAAGGCACACCTCGTGCTTCTCCATCATCAGCGCGACGGCCTCGCCCTTGTCCACGGCGGTCTCGCCCGTGCCGCCGCTCTCCGTGTACGTCGCCAGCGCGCGCTTGAGCTCGTGCGAAAGGCCGAGGTAGTCCACCACCAGGCCGCCCGGCTTGTCCTTGAACACGCGGTTGACGCGGGCGATGGCCTGCATCAGGCCGTGGCCGCGCATCGGCTTGTCCACGTACATCGTGTGCAGGCTCGGCGCGTCGAAGCCGGTCAGCCACATGTCGCGCACCAGCACGATGCGCAGGGGATCGTCCGGGTCCCGGAAGCGCGTCGCCAGCGCTTCCCGCCGCGCCTTGTTGCGGATATGCGGCTGCCAATCCGCCGGATCGGACGCGGCGCCCGTCATCACCACCTTGATCGCGCCCTTCGCATCGTCATCGTCGTGCCAGTCCGGCTTCATGCGGCGGAGCTCGCGGTAGAGGTCGATGCAGATTCGCCGGCTCATGCAGACGATCATCGCCTTGCCTGCCATCGCCGTGGTTCGCTCATGGAGGTGCGAAGCGATGTCCTCGGCCACGATCCGCAGCCGCCGCTCCGCCCCGACCACGGCTTCGAGCTGCGCCCACTTCGTCTTCAGCCTCTCGCGCCGGTCCACTTCCTCGCCTTCGGTGGCCTCGTCGAAGTCCGGGTCGATGCGCGGGCGCTCCCGCTCGTCCAGCGCGAGCTGCGCCAGGCGGCTCTCGTAGTAGATGGGCACGGTGGCCTGGTCCAGCACGGCGCGCTGGATGTCGTAGACGCTGATGTAGTCGCCGAACACGGCGCGCGTGCTGGCGTCCTGCAACTCGATGGGCGTGCCCGTGAAGCCGATGAAGGAGGCGTTCGGCAGCGCGTCGCGCATGTGCCGGGCGAAGCCGTCGATGAAGTCGTACTGGCTGCGGTGCGCTTCGTCGGCGACGACGACGATGTTGCGGCGCTCGGAGAGCAGCGGATGCCGGTCGCCGCCTTCGTCCGGGAAGAACTTCTGGATCGTGGTGAAGACCACGCCGCCGGACTCCACCGCGAGCCGCGAACGCAGGTCGGCGCGGCTCGCGGCCTGCGCCGGCGGCTGGCGCAGCAGCTCGGCGCAGCGGGCGAAGGTGCCGAAGAGCTGGTCGTCGAGGTCGTTGCGGTCCGTCAGCACGACAACGGTGGGGTTCCCCATCGCCCGCTCGCGGACGATGCGGCCCGCGTAGAAGGCCATCGTCAGGCTCTTGCCGGAGCCCTGCGTGTGCCACACCACGCCGATGCGCCGGTCGCCCGCCTCGCCGCCCGCTTGGCGGCCCGTCTCGTAGCGCCCCCGCTGCTCGCCTACTTCATCCGAGCGTTGAAGCTCGGCGGCGCGCAGCGTTTCGGAGACGGCCGTCTGCACCGCGTGGAACTGGTGGTAGCCCGCCATGATCTTGGCGAGCCGGCCGCCGTCGTCCTCGAAGACGATGAAGTCGCGCAGCAGGGCGAGGAAGCGGCCCGGCTCGCAAGCGCCTTCGAGCATCACCTGCAACTGCGGCAGGCTCGCGTCGGCGAGCGTCTCGCCGGACGTCGTGCGCCACGGCTTGAACCATTCCCGGCCGGCGGTGAGCGTGCCGATGCGCGCCTCGATGCCGTCGGAGACGATCAGCACGGCGTTCATGGCGAAGAGGGCGGGCAGTTCGCGCTTGTACGTCTGCAACTGCTGCCACGCGGTCCAGACGGTGGCGTCCTCGTCGGTTGGGTTCTTGAGTTCGACGATGCCGAGCGGCAGGCCGTTGACGAACAGCACGATGTCCGGCCGGCGCGCGCGCTTGTTTTCCTCGATGGTGAACTGGCTGACGGCGAGGAAGTCGTTGTTGGCGGGACTCTCGAAGTCGATGACTTTCGCTTGGTCGCCGCGGACCGTTTCGCGGTCGCGGTATTCGACGGTGACGCCTTCCACCGTCATGCGGTGGAACGCGCGGTTGCGGGCTTCGAGGCTCGCGCCCTCGGGCTGGACGAGCTTGCGGCAGGCGTCCTCCAATGCGTCGGCGGGGAGGTTGGGATTGAGTCGTTCGAGGGCCGCCCGCAGGCGATGCGGCAGGAAGGGATCGCCGTAGTTTTCGCGTTCGGCGTGGGAGGCATCCGGGGCGATGTCGGCGCCGCTGGCGATGCTCCATGCGATGTCCGCCAGCCAGTCGAGCGCCGTGTTCTCGACGTCCGATTCGGATAGGCCGCTCATCCGGCGGGGTTGTCCAGCAGGTTGGCGACGAGGCGGACCATCAGATCCTTGCTGTCGGGCGAACTCTGTGCCACGAGCAGCGTGACGGCCGCCAGCGCCTGCGGGCTCAGGCTGTGCTCGATGCCTTCGCGCTGGAGGTAGAGGAGGAGGAGCAGGGATGCGATGCGCTTGTTGCCGTCCGTGAACGGGTGGTCCTTCACCACGAAGTAGAGCAGATGCGCCGCTTTTTCGCGTGGGGAGCGGTAGAGCGGCTCGCCGAACATCGTCTGCTCGATGCTGCCGAGGATGCTGGCGAGCGCGTCGTCGCGCGGGATGCCGAACAGGGAGGATGCCTCGCCCTTCGCTGTTAGCTCGCGTTTGAAGTCGGCGATCAGGCGGAGCACGTCGTCGACATCCAGCGGTGCGGCAGCGCATTTCGCCGCAGGTGACTGGGCGAGCCGATCCTCGTCGTATTGGAGGAGCAGGCGCCAAGTGTCGGCGTACTCGTCGATGAGGTCGGCCGCGGCGTGATCGTCGGGAAGCACTCGGTTGGTCATGCGGCCTCCACGACGCGTTCGGCATCGCGCACTCGGATGGTGCCGGAAAGGAGGCGTGGAAGCAGGGAGTCTCGGAGCCGCACCAAACTGCGAGTCTCGTGGATGCTGAGGATGATGCGGTCGAGAAGAGGCTGCACTAGCCCTTGGAAGGCCTTTGCGACGGGTATTGGCGGGATGGCTATCGGGTAGCGGGCCATCAGCGCCCAGCTTGTACGGGGCATTCTCGTGCCCGTAGAGCCTTGATCCGCGTACGAGACGAACGCGGACGAAGAGACCAACCCAAGCACGAATGCCGACCACGCCGGGTCGCTCGGTGCGATCACCACGATGTCGGTCGAACAGACACCGTCAACGGGCGCCAAGCCAACCTTGTGGAAGTAGGGGCGGAGCTTGCCAAACAGGATCTCTCCTTCTTGGAACGCCCACTTGTTGCTCTTCAGGGTCGCGCTGGTGTCCCACTGTGTCAGGGCGATGGACCGGCGTGGCATGTGCTCGAGGCCGATGTACGGGGCAGCCGGGGCCATCTCTGCGGGTCTGGTCGACCGCCTTGGAGATGCTGCGATGTCCCTCAGCGTGCCCGTGCTCCAGCCAGCAGGGATCAACCCGCCTTCGCCTTCTACAAGCCGACTGGGAAAGAGGCTGGCGACGCGCTCGCACGCAGCACCTTGGAACCATTTGCTCTGGCGGACAGGATCGAAGTCTACGAACAATGACTTGAACAACGTTTGGGTCATCGCCTCCAGCGTCTCATCCATGCGACGGTTCAGCTCGATCTTGTCGTCGAGCGTACTGAGGATGTGGGCGATGGCCTCCTGCTCTGCAAGTGGCGGAACAGCACCACGGATTCGCTGGAGATCGCGCTTCGTCACGTGGCCGAGGCCGGTGGTCTGCTTGTTTTGCGCGATGGCTACGAAGTGCGGTCTGAGGTACTTGAGCAGGCAAAGGAGGAACCTGTCATCGATGCCCAAAGCTGGCGTGACGCGGAAGATGTGCTGGTTTAGCCATCCGTCGTCACCATGCCACCGGTATGCGCCTATTGATGTCTCCGGCTGGCCCGACCAGGCAAACAAGAGGTCCCCCGACCGCACATGGACGGCATCGTCGTAGGTGTTCTCGGTGAACTTGGTTTGGTCAGAGATGCCACCTTTGACCTCGGCAATCTTGATGACGGGCATCCCGGCCGCACTGAAATGGATGTTGCGAAACGCCAGACCATTCACCCACTCGGCGAGATCGTGCAACGGGCGTCGGATCCAATGAGCGGGATAGTGGGGGTCATAGAGCCAAGATCCCTCCGCCGCCATGGCGTCAGCGTTCATGGCCCAACTTGCTTCGCCCGGCGGTTGAGCCGGTTAGCCATCGGCACGACCCCCCACATTCACCACCGTAGCAGGGCTGCTCGCCGCCGGCACCGGCTCGTTGTTTTCACGCAGGCTCTTGATATGAAGGGCGATAGCGCCTCGCATCTCCCGGACCGCCTCGTCCCGCGTGGCGCCGGTCGCAACGCAGCCAGGGAGGTCCGGCACGTAGGCGGAGAAGTTCCGCGGCGTCCTCTCAATCAGGATGGTGTATTCCATGCGACGTTCGATGCGCCTATCGCGTCACGGTGGCCGGAACCGCGAACCCCAGCGCATCGAGGTTCTTCGCGATTTCCGCATCCAGCCTTTTCGCCTCGGCCTGCTGCTCCGCAAGCTGCCCCACGAGCCGCGCCATTTTCTCCTCGAACGGCTCGCCGTCCTCTTCCTGCGCCGCCGCGCCGACGTACCGCCCGGGCGTCAGCACATGCCCATGCTGGCGCACCTCCTCAAGCGTCGTGCTCTTGCAGAATCCCGGCTCGTCCGCATGGCCGCCGTCCTTCCCTCGCCAGCGGTGGTATGCATCGGCGATGCGGGCGATGTCCTCGTCCGTCAGCTCCCGATGCGTGCGGTCCACCATGCTGCCCGTCTGCCGCGCATCCACGAACAGCACTTCGCCGCGTCGATCCCTGAGCTTTCCGCCGCGCCTGTCCCGCGCCAGGAACCACAGGCACGCCGGAATCTGCGTCGAGTAGAAGAGCTGGCCGGGCAGGGCGACCATGCAGTCCACCAGGTCCGCCTCCACCAGCTTCCTCCGAATCTCCCCCTCGCCCGACTGGCTCGACGACATAGACCCGTTCGCCAGCACGAATCCTGCGACGCCGCCGGGCGCCAGATGGTGGACCATGTGCTGCACCCAGGCGAAGTTGGCGTTGCCCTTCGGCGGCGCGCCGTAGCGCCAGCGCTGGTCGTCGGCGAGGCGGTCGCCGCCCCAGTCCGAGACGTTGAACGGCGGGTTGGCGAGGATGTAGTCCGCCCTGAGGTCGGGGTGGCGGTCGTCGTGGAAGCTGTCGCCGTGCGCGATCTGCCCCTCGATGCCGCGGATGGCCAGGTTCATGCGCGCCAGCCGCCACGTCGTGTAGTTGAACTCCTGCCCGTAGATCGAGATCGGGCGCACCGCCCGGCCGCCGTTGCCGTTGCCCGTCGCGTGCGCGTCGATGAACGCGGCGGACTGCACGAACATGCCGGACGAGCCGCAGCACGGGTCGTACACGCGCCCGCGGTACGGTTCGAGCATCGCAACCAGCAGCTTCACCACGCAGCGCGGGGTGTAGAACTCGCCGCCCTTCTTGCCCTCGGCGCTGGCGAACTGCGAGAGGAAGTACTCGTAGACGCGGCCCAGCACGTCCTTGGAGCGGGCGTCCTCGTCGCCGACCTTGATGTTGCCCACCATGTCGATGAGCTGGCCGAGGCGCTGCTTGTCGAGGGCGGGGCGGGCGTAGTCCTTCGGCAGCACGTCCTTCAGCGCCGGGTTGTCGCGCTCCACAGCCGCCATCGCATCGTCCACGGTGCGGCCGATGTCCGGCTGCCGCGCCCCGGCCCTGATCCGCTCCCAGCGGGCCGGCGGCGGCACCCAGAAGACGCTCTCGGCGGCGTACTCGTCGCGATCCTCGGCGGCTTCGGCGCCCCACTCCTCGAGTACGGCCGCATGGCACTCCTCGAAGGCGTCGGAGATGTACTTCAGGAAGATGAGGCCGAGCACGACGTGCTTGTACTCGGCGGCGTCCATGGAGCCGCGCAGCGCATCGGCCATCCGCCACAGTTCGGCCTCCTGCACAACGGACGGCGGCGAGGACGGCGCGGGCTTGGGGCTGGCCGGTTTGGGGCGGCTTCGGGCCTTCGACTTGGCGGGGGCGCTCACGAGCCGCGCGGCGATGTCGGCCTTGCGCCGGCCGCCGTCGGCCAGGCCGAACGTCCGGCAAAGCGCCTTCAGACGATCGCGCGGCAGCAGCGGCAGGGCATCCGGGAGGCGGCATTTGCGCGAGGAGGCGAGGGCATCGACGAGGTGGGACTTGACGCGACGGTCGGCGACGGCGAGCTCGTGGTGCTCGACGAAAGTGCGGAGCTCGGCGGGCGTCAGTTCAAGAAGGATGTCGCGCTTGGACGGCAATCGATGGGCACCTGGACCTTAAGGGCGGCAGTATACGCACTGCCGTGCGCATTCCGCATCGCGACTTGCAGTGGGAGCGTAAGGCATATCGTTGGCATTTGGCGGACGCAAAAGAGCCCAGTCGGGCGGACACCCCTACCTGTCGAGAGCACCCGTCAGGCGCTGGATTGCCTGCCTACGCTACTCCTCGGCCTGGTCCGGCACCGGAAAGGCAGAACGCCGCTCATCGCCGTTGTCGTCGGCGAGCCGCTGCCGGGCAGGATTGCGTCTCTTGCTCTGGTTACCGGGGACATCGACTGCGTGTACCACTTCGCGCTCCCGGAGCTGGAGGAGGCGCAGCGGATCGCGACAGCGACTTGGACTTGCTCCGCACGATGATCGAAGGGGATCGCCTGCGCGACATCTCGGACCTGCCGTTCGATCTGGCAATCTGACCCCCGCGAAGAAGCAGATGGTCATCGGCACCGCGGGCCGGCTCAAGAACCCGTTGTAGCCCGTATCAATCGCGACCTCTATCTCCCGCGCTTGTCCCGCTTGGCCCCGCAGGGCTAGGGTGATAGCAGCTTCGTGGTCGGCATTTACCGCCCCCTCGATCACCCGTCTTCGCTGCCGCCAGCGAAGGCGACGCGGGCAATCGTCGCTCAGGAGGCGATTCCGTCTAGGTGCCGCCGGATCATGCGGGCGACGCCTCTATGGGCTGCACCTTGGAGCGGTTCACGTTCGTGCCCGCCCCCAGTCCCTTGCCATGTGCGGTCGGTTGGGCGTTCGAGTAGGACTCAGCCCGATTCGTGCGACGCCTGCGCTTGTGTTGCGAACGAGCTTGGTCGCCGTAGTTTGACCGTAGCACCGGAGCAGGTCGTTGGACACAAGTGGCCCCGACTCGACGAAGACCAAGGCACCCTCAATGTCGGCGCGGTACCGGGTGCCCTTGCCCGCAGCCGGATAAGCGGCGACACTCGCGCCAGCCAAGTTGGAGAGGCCATGGCCGAGACCGAATCAACCGGGGCGTCCGATCCCGGTCCGCAAGCCCTGTCTTCGTTCCGCATCTGCGACTTCACCGGCCAACTCGCCGGGGCCGGGGCCACCAAGTGGCTGGCGTCGTTCGGCGCCGAGGTGATCCGCATCGAGGATCCGGTGCGCCAAGGGCGCTGGGACATCCTGCGCGGCACGCCGCCGTACGTGGACGAGCGGCGCGGCATCGACATGGGCGGCGCGTTCAACAACCACAACGCCGGCAAGTTCGGCATCACCCTGAACCTGCGCACGGACAAGGCCAAGGACATCCTCGCGCGGCTGATCGAAATCTCGGACGTGGTGAGCGAGAACTTCGCCAAGGGCGTGCTCGAACGCTGGGGCTTCGGCTACGAGCGGCTGCGCGAGATCAAGCCGGACATCGTCTACGTCTCCAACTGCGGCTTCGGCCACGTCGGGCCGTACAGCGACTTCAAGACCTGGGGGCCGATCGTGCAGGCGGTCTCCGGGCTGACCTTCACCTCTGGCCTGCCGGATCGGGAGCCCGCCGGCTGGGGCTATTCCTTCATGGACCACACCGGCGCCTACTACATGGCCATGGCCATCATGCTGGCGCTGATCCACCGCCAGCGCACCGGCGAAGGCCAGTGGGTGGATCTCGCTTGCACCGAGTCCGCGCTGTCGCTGCATGGACCGGCGCTGCTCGATTGGACGGTGAACGGGCGCCCGTCCCGCCGTCCCGGTCGGCCGAACGCCAATCGCTCGTACTGGCCGCCCATGGCGCCGCACGGCATCTACCCGTGCGCCGGGGACGACGATTGGGTGGCCATCGCCTGCCGCGACGACGCGGACTGGGAAGCGTTCGCCGCGGCCGTGGATGCGCCTTGGTGCCGCGATGCAGCCTACGCAGACGCCGATGCGCGCGTCGACGCCCAAGACTCGCTGGATGACCGCATCGCCGTGTGGACCGCCCCGCAAGCCAAGTTCGCCGCGCAGGAGCGGCTGCGCGAAGCTGGCGTGCCCGTGGCGGCGGTGATGAAGCCCGAGGAACGCATCGACCGTGACCCCAGCACTGGCGACTTCGGGCTCTGGCCAACCGTGCGCCACGCGAAGATGGGCGACGTGCGGGTGGACGGCCAGCCGGTGCATTTCTCCGCGACCGATTGGCACATTCCGCGCAGCGGGCCGTGCCTGGGCCAGCACAACGACGAAGTGCTGACGCGACTGCTCGGCTTCTCCACAGAAGAGGTTGCCGGGCTCCGCGCGGAGGGGGTGATATGACCGCGTTGACGGGCCTGCGCGTGGTCGAACTGGCGCGTGAACCGATCGCGCTGGCCGGCAAGCTGCTCGGCGACATGGGTGCGGACGTCATCCTGGTCGAGCCGCCGGATGGCGACCCGTGCCGGCGCTATCCGCCGTTCGTGGACGACGATCCCGCCAAGGACAGCCTGTTTTGGTGGCACTACCACAGCAGCAAGCGCGGCGTGGTGGTCGACTTGGACGATGCGGCCGGGCGGCAACGCTTCCGCGACCTGATCGCATCCGCCGATGTGTTGATCGAAGCGGAGCCGCGCGGGCGCCTCAGGACGCTCGGGATCGACTACGACGACTTGGCGCGCCTTCGACCCGATCTCATCCACGTCAGCGTGACGCCTTATGGGCGCAATGATCCCAAGAGCGACCTGCCGTATACCGATCTCACCCTCATGGCCGCGTCCGGTCCTCCCTGGAGCTGCGGCTACGACGACCATTCGCTGCCGCCCATCCGTGGCCCCTTGCAGGGCTATCAGACGGCGGCCCACTTCGCCGTGATGTCGACGCTTACGGCGCTATTGCATCGCGGCGTCACCGGCATCGGCCAGTTCATCGACGTGAGCATGACGGCGGCTTCCAACGTCACCACCGAGGCCGCCTCCTATTCTTGGCTGGTGGCGCAGCGCACCGTGCAGCGCCAGACCGGGCGCCACGCTTCGGTGTCGCCGTCCGGCGAGACGCAGCAGCTCTGCGCCGACGGCCGCTACGCCAACACCGGCGTCCCGCCGCGCCAGGCCAAGGAGTTCGCGGCGCTGGATGGCTGGCTGAAGGAACTGGGGCTGGATTCGGAACTGCCGGAGGCCGTGTTCCTGGAGATGGGGGCGCAGTGGGAGGGGCCGTTCGAGCTCTCGAAGCTCGGCCAAGACGACGAGATCACCGCGATCTTCGGTGCCGGCCGGGAAGCGCTGAAGCTGATCGCTTCGCGCGTTCCGGCGCAGGATTTCTTCGTCGGTTGCCAGCGCGCCGGATTGGCCGTCGGGGTGGTGAACGCGCCGGAGGAGGCATTCGAGGACGAGCACTTCAAGGCGCGCGGCTTCCAAGTGCCGGTGCAGCACGGGGACAGGACGGTGATCTACCCGGGGGCGCCGTATGCGTTCACGCGCACGCCGTGGGCGATTTCGAGAACCGCGCCCGGCTTGGGCGAGCACGACCAGGAAGTGTTCGAGGAGCTAAAGGCCCGCGGCTAGCGGACGAAGGCGGTCAGCCCGAGCTGGCGGGCGGGCCGAAATCGAAGATGGCGTTCACTTGCACCGAAAGGCCATCGAACGTCGCTGATCGGGCTGTGTCGCCACGTCGATGGATGCCGTGCTCGACATAGGCATCGCCCTCCAACGCCAGCACCGTGACCGCCTCCCGGCGCGGATCGACGATCCAATACTCGGGAATCCCGGCCTCCGCGTAGTCGCCGCGCTTCACCACGTAATCGCGGCGGGGATCATCGGGGCTCACGGCCTCTACCACCAGGTCCGCTCCGGTCCAGCGAGCGTCCGCACGGCGAGGGTCCCCGGCGTCCCGCAGCACGAGGATGTCCGGCTCGCGGTACTTCCCTTCGCGGATGCGCAGCGGGAAAGGCGCGATGATTGCAGTGCCGCCGAGCGCCTTGAGGTAGTCGGCGAAAGTCGTGTAGACGGACATCAGACTTAGCTGGTGCGTCTCGGTGGGTCTGGCCAGCGCCTCGATACTGCCATCGGTCAGTTCGACGAGCCGCGTCGTGTGGCCAGCAAGCCACAAGTAGTCGCTGTCGCTCCAGCACCCCTGCGGAGGCGCGGCGTTGCGCACGAGCGCATCGACCGCTTCCTGTGTCGTGGCACCGGCGTCCATGGCATGACAGTACGCTACGCGGCGGACCGTCCGCCAGTGGGAAGCACCGGCAACCGATGCCGCTTCACCCGGACCGGCAGTCGAAGCGGATGTCCGAACGTCCTGCTGCCACCGCAGCCAACCGTTCCCGAACCGCGGGCAGGATCGGGTCGTTTGGGCTCAACGTCCGAACAATGCCCCGCAGTTCCCCGATGACCGTCGCCTCATCGCCGCAGGCGCATGTCGACCCTATTGATGCAAAAAAAGAGGCGACGGATGTTGATGTTCAGGCTAGCGCGGCGAGGTAGGAGGACATCTCCGCTTCCACTTCGGCGTTTGCATTCATCGACAGGACGGGTTTGCGCTGCGGGCGGAGGAACCGTCCGGCCCGGACGACGAGGCGGCGGCGCATCGTGTGCATCTGCTCGAACGCCCAGAGCGCCGTGCGCTTCGGGGTCGTGCCGCGCTGCGGCGGCCGGGACGCCATCTGCAGCTCCCGGGTCAGGTTGTGCGCCAGGATGGCGGCGAGGGTGTACAGCCGGTTGCCGGCGAGCTTGCGCGTCGGGACGTACTCCATGCGGCACTGCGACTTCAGTTCCGCGAACACGGCCTCCTGCGAGCCGCGCCCGTCGTGGAACGCGACGACGCTTTTCGCCCGCACGCGGCGGTTGGTCGCCACGACCTTGAACTCGAAGCCGTGGACGTGGGGCGCGAACAGGTCCAGCTGCACCGGTCCCTTGCGCTGCCGGCGGGTTCGCGTCCGGACCACGACCAGGCGCCGCCGGCGGCCCCAGCTCTTCGGCTTCCAGGCGGGCTCGAAGAAGTCCCTCGCCCCGTCCATGCGGCGCCAGCGGCGGCGGCCCTCGACGAGCGACTTCAGTTCCGCGAACCGCTCGAACGGCACCGTCGCCGTGTACTCGACGCCCAGCGCGTCGAGCCGGCCGAGGACGGCCTCGCCGAAGAACGCGCTGTCCATGCGCGACTCCAGCCGCGCACCCGGCAGCGCGGCGCGGACGTCCGCCAGGCAGCGCTGCATGAAGGCTTCCGCGCCGTTGGAGTCGTGCACGTTGCCCGGGCGGTGGCGCAGGTCGAACACCTGCCCGGTCTGCGCCACCGTCGCGAACAGCGGATAGTAGCTGCGCTGTCCCTTCCTGCGCTTGTTGAAGCCGACGGCCGTGCCTTCCGCGAAGCGCTTCGTGCCGAGCACCGAGCCGTCGAAGTCGAGCGTCATCCGCGCCGGGCCGAGCGCCGCGGCGCGGTCCAGCACCAGCCGCCGGTTCAGGGCGCGCACGTTGTCCGCGCTGCGCCCGTCGGCCCTGGCCAGCATGCGGCCCATCGTGGAGGCGTCCGGCAGGTGCCGCAGGCCCAGCGTCCGCCTGACCATTTCGTCGTCCCGGTAGTACCGCGCGTCGCGCAGCTCCCGGAAGCCCATGACCAGATGCACGACCAGCAGCAGCGCCACCGCGTGCGGCGCGTAGACCGGACTGCCCGGCAGGTGGCGGAAGCAGCCGCGCAAGCGCTCCTTCAGCCCGAGCCGCGCGAACAGCCTCTGGTAGAGCACCAGGCCCGCGTGCGCCGTCAGCCGCTGGTCCTCGAACCGGATCTCGATGCGATCCGTCGCTTTACCCCGCACGCTCGCCTTGCTACGCTTCATGGCGGCGGCCTCCTTCCGATGAGTTTTTCGACGAACCGCATCGTAACAGAAGGGGGTCGCCGTCCAACCCCGCTCCTTGCGATTCGACGAACTATCGAAGCGCAAAGACGCCGTGCCCCGCGAAACCGCGCTCCGCTTGACAACACCTACGGTGTGTCAAACCGGCAACCCGACTACAGCGCGAAACGCACGAAAAACCTGCAATACGACGAATACTCGCGCCTCAGTATGCCCTTAAGGGGTCGACTCCGCGATCTCTCCCCGCACCCTGTCGCGTTCCTCGGTCGCAGCGAGTTCGTAGCGACCCGGGAACTCGCGCAGCAACTCGGACCAAGTTACGTAGGCGTCCAGCAGTCTGCCTTCGCCGAAGGCAGTGCAGCCGCTGTAGTCCGTCTGCGGCTGGATGTAGACCGGCCACTTCGCGTTCGGGTAGGTGGCCGCCAATGCCGCGGCGAACCGCCGATCTGCGCGGTCTCCCGCCCGTTCTGCAAGCGCGACGAAGAAGCGCGGCTCCGGGCGGACTACGAGAACTTCCACGCGCTCCACGAAGACGCTCGGGAGCTCCTCGAGCGCCGCGAACTCGGCTTCGGAGAGGGTTTCGATGACGGACCTCTTTCCACCCGGTTCATGGGCGAGGAGCACCGCCCTCAAGGTTTCGACCGAGACGAACGCGGACTCCACTCCGTCCCGCGAGGCTCCTGACTCGGCAGCGGCGATCGTGACTCCATGCGCGTCGATCACATCGCGCACGGAGTGCGTCTGCGCGACCGCACCGCCAGCCATGTGCAACATTGCCACGCTCAGGAACAAGACCATGCGGACGGCTGACAAGTGGCTGATCATTTGGTCAGGACGCCGAGAAAGTCGAGACAGATCTCGGGTAGAAGTGTTGGGAGCGATACTTGACTCCGGCAAGGGCGGGTACGAGTCACGTAAGGCGTGGGTTTACCAGACATGTTTCCCATATCCACTCAGAAGTCATGCATGCGGTCGCGCCGAGGCAGATCTTCGCGCATGGTGCGCAGCCGGTCGAGTTCGCGGCCGACTAGCCCGCGCCGGAGCACGAGGCGCATCATCTGCCCCAGCGCGTGGGGAGACGCTAGGAGCGCTGGATACGCGGGATCGAGGATCGCGCGGCCAGCGTTGCCGGGCAGGGGAGCGTGGGTCGCGTCGTAGCGGAGCATGGCGCGCTCCTCGTCGGCGAGGCACTCGAATACCCGCGCAGCAGCGTTTGGGTCTTCAACATGCGCCACTAGTAAATCGTACATGTCCCGGGCCAGATACTGTTGGCCACGCAGCATGCGGGCGCGGACCTTTTTCGCCAAGATCTCTGCCGCGCCCTCGGCAGGAATGCCGACGCCGAGCACGGTCGGAACTGCTTGGTCGTCCACCGCTAGCCGCGATGCTTCGAACAGCGACATTGGCACCCCTCGTCTGGTCCATAGCAGGCCGTGGGGATAGAGCCGCAGGTCACTGACTTCGCCGGTGGCGGCCGCAGCACGAAAGTCGTCCATAATGCGGTCTAGCGGGAAGGCGGGCGTTGCGCCGCGATCGAAGAAAAGGTCGATGTCCGTGCTGCGACGATGGTTCCAGCTAGCCGCCAAGATGCTGCCGCCACCCATGCGATAGTCGGTTCGGGATACCCAAGAGTCGAGAGCGGTAGCCGCCCACTGAAGCGCTGCTTGCAGCTCGGTCGGCAGTCGAAGGGGCTTTCCCGGCATCGGCTCAGATCCTCGGCGACAGGTCCCAAGTGCGGTGGTGCTCCAGAGTCGACTGGTAGCCGGGTGCGTGGCAGTTCATCCATTCGGCCAAGAGCGGCTGGCGTATGTCGCAAGCAATCATGGCGCGCGCCAGTTCGTAGCGGGTGATGCCGCAGTGCGCTTGGAAGACGCGAATGTCGTAGGCGTCGAACTGCGTGATTAGCTCGTGCAGATACGTGGTTGCGTCTTCGTTGAAGCGGCCGGTCCGGATCGCCTCGCGTATGGCGTCCGGGGTCATGCGGATGGGGCATCCGGCCATGCGGTGATCGGCCAGGGCACGAATCCGCGACGCATCGAAGCCGCTGCGCTGGTGCAGCAGGGGAATGTCGAAGCGTTCGAGATCGATCACGCGCCGCGGTCGCCGCCATGCGTAGGCATCGTCCGGATCGTATGCCTCAGCCATTTGCTTGAGCTCCAGCTACCGGTGTCCGGATCATACCGTGTGCCGTTCAACCGGTTCGCGGATCGTCAATGCCGCCTCGATGAATGAGGCCTTGGCGACCCGATAGTGCTCTTCCGAGCGCCCTTCGCAGTTTCGCTTCATCTCGTTGTAGGCGCGCAGCAGTGAGCCGTCCTGCCGCAGCGCGTCCCGGAAAGTAAGGAACATCTCGAACCGCGAGCCGTTCTCGACCAGTTGGATGGCCACGGGGCTGTCGTACTTGCCGGTCTCCATCATGCAGAGGGATTCGGTACGCAGCGTGTCCTCTTTCGCCGCGTAGCCAAGTCCGTTCAAGGCGCGAATCGCGTTCTCGAACTCACGCCGCTTGATGCCGACGAACACGTCCAGATCGCCCTTGGAGATGGCGCCGGGGACGGCTGATGCGCCCACGTGCTCGATGCGGGCATCTGGCACCAGGGTGCGCACTTCGCCCGCGACCAATGCGAAGAGCCGTTCCGTGGTCGGCCCGTACTCCTCGGCAGCGAGGAACTTCACCCGCGGCGCTTCAGCGCAGTACGCGCCCCGGGCGCTGCCCCGTGTGCTCGTCGTCGCGCAGGATGACGCGGCCGTTGACCACCGTCGCCTTGTAGCCGGCGGCGCGCTGGATGAGGCGGCTTTTGCCGTGCGGGAAGTCGCGCACCACTTCCGGGCGGCGTTCCTCGACGCGCTCGGGGTCCAGCACGTTGATGTCCGCCTTCATGCCCGGCGCGAGGACGCCGCGGTCCCTCAGATCCAGCACGCGGGCCGCCGAACTCGTCATGCGCCGCACCGCCTCGGCCAAGGGCAGCTTGCCCTGGTCGCGCACCCAATGGCTGAGCAGGAACGAGGCCCAGCCGGAGTCCATGATCTGCGAGACGTGGGCGCCGGCATCGCCCAAGCCCGGAACCACCCAGTCGCGCGCCATCAGCGCTTCCACGGCGGCGAAGTTCATGTTGAAGAACGGGCGGTGGAAGGTGGCCGTGCCGTCGCTCTCCAGCATGAGCCGCAGCCACGTCTCGGCGGGGTGTTCGCCGGCCGCGTTCGCCATGGCGGCGAGGTTGTCCTCGCGCGGCTTCGTGTAGACCGGGCGTGCGCCGTCGCCCATCCAGCGCAGGCTCTTGGCGAAGGCTTCGCTCGCCGGTTCGGCCTTGGCGGCAGCCACCAGCTCGGCGCGGAAGGCTTCGTCGCGGATGGCGCCCGGGCGCGCATCCGGGTCGATGGCGCGCAGCTTCGCCCAGCCGGGGAAGAGGATGTCCGTCTTCAGCGCCGACACGAAGCCGCCGGGGCGCGGCACGGTGACGCCGTAGATGTCGAGCCCCTCGGCGCGCAGGTCCTCGACGATCTGGTGCGGGTCGTCGAAGGCGAAGCTCTGCGTCTCGACCACGCTGAACAGCACCCGCCCGTTGCCGGCCCGCGCCTGCCGGCCGAGAAGGTCGAGGTCGCGGCCAATGGCGTTGCGGTCGTACCACGGCACGTTCTGCATCAGCCCGCCCCGGGCGCCCACCTCGCGGGCGATGGCTTCGAGCTCCTCGGCTTCGGCGAAGGTCCCGGGGATCGAACGCCCGTCCGGCAGCCGGTGCGCCGGCAGGCGGTTGGTGGAGAAGCCGATCGCGCCGTCCTGCACGGACTGCCCGGCCACTTCGGCGATGCGCGCGGTTTCCTCTGGCGTCGGGTTCTCGTCGATGCCGCGCTGGCCCATGACGTAGAAGCGCACAGCGCCGTGGCCCACCATGCCGGCGACGTTGATGGCTGGCGCCATGCCTTCCAAGGCGTCGAGGTACTCGCCGTAGCTCTCCCAGTTCCAGGGCAGACCGGAGAGGATGGCTTCGCGCGGGATGTCCTCGACGGTCTCCATCATCTCGGCGAGGAACTGCCGATCCTGCGGCTTGCACGGTGCGAAGGTGACCCCGCAGTTGCCGAGCAGCGCCGTCGTTACGCCGTGCCAGGAGACGGGCGTGAGCAGCGGATCCCAGCCGATCTGGGCGTCGAGGTGCGTGTGCAGGTCGATGAAGCCGGGCGTGGCGGCGAGCCCATCGGCGCGGATCTCCTCGCGCCCGCGCTCCGGCACCCGGCCGACCGCGGCGATCGTGTCGCCGTCCACCGCCACATCGCCGGCGAACGGCTCGCCGCCGGTGCCATCCACCACCAAGGCATCTCGAATCACTAGGTCATGGCTCATCGTCTACTCCTACTGGCCCGATCCGGGGCGACCGCCAAGCGGCCATGTTACTCGCCGTCGCTGCAGCGCGGCGCCGGTGCGTCTTCGCCCGGCCAAGGCATGATCGGCACGGTGGAGATGGCGTTCTTCGGCGAACCGTCCACCAGCTTCTCGCTGTACACCAAGTAGACGAGCGTATTGCGGGCCTCGTCGCAGAAGCGCACCACCTTGAGCCGCTTGAAGAGCGCCGACCGACGCTCACTGAAGACGGACTCGCCCGCTTCGAGCTCGCCGTCGATGCGGATGGGGCCGACTTGGCGGCAGGCGATGGAGGCATCCGAGGTGTCTTCCGCCAGACCGACCACGCTGCTGAGCCCGCCGGTCACCGCGCGGCTGACGTGGCAGGCGACGCCCTGCACCTGGGTGTCGTCGAAGGCGTCCACCACCACCTTGTGGTCCGGGCCGATCAGCTTGAAGGCCGTGTCGACGCTGCCGATCTCCTCCGCGCCGACCGGCGCGGACAAGGCGAAGGTGACCGCAAGCAACGCGGCCGTGCGAAGTCCGTTGTGTTCCATTCCCATTCCCCCCCTTCAGATCATAATGCTCCAACGCTAATCCGTCGCCGGGACATCGGCGCAGGCCATGCCTTCAGGGCACGCCTCGCAATCTTCCCCCAGAACAGTGGTCGAACCGTCTTCGCACGGCTCCCAGCGCCGGCGCAGGAGCCAGGTGATGGTCGCATGGTCACTCCGCTCCCGGGTGGAGACGAGCTTGCGTATCCAGCCGTCGCCCTTGGTGAGGAGGTAGAGCTCGCCATTGTGATCGATGCCCAGCCGGGCGTCTACGCGCAGTCCATTGGTATAGGTGTTGCGGAAACCCGCCACATCCGCGAGATCGCGTTCCTGGCCGTCAAACTGGAGGCGCAGTTCGGTAATCTCAGTCGGCTCGCCCGGCGTGAGGTCCGCCGTATCGATGGCGAGCAACCGCCCTCGCGGAAACTCGGTGAACAGGTACTTGCCGAGTAGTTCTGGAACGTCGGACCCCTCGTAGACATAGCCGCCGCCGATGGCGAAGCCCTCGTCATGGTCGTATTGCGCCACCGGGTAGTGGAATGGCTCCGGGTCCTCCGCCGGGCGCGGAAAGACCGGACTTGGCTGCCGCCCGACGGCGTGGCCTGTCGCGAACATGCCCTCGCGCAATCGCCAGCCGTAGTTGGCACCGCGGACGCCGATGTTCACCTCCTCGATCCGATCCTGGCCGATTTCGCCGATGAACATCCGTCCATTGCGGTCCCAGGAGAACTGCTGCGGGTGGCGCAGACCGTAGGCCCATATCTCCGGCGCCACGTCTTCCTCGTCCACGAAGGGATTGTCCGCCGGAATACCGTAGGATTTGCCGTCCGCGGTGTCCAGCGGGTCTATGCGGATGATCGCTCCAAGCGGCTCGTCCAGGCGCTGCCCGTAATCGCGCGGGTCGTGGGCCCTGCCGCCGTCGCCCAAGCAGATGTAGAGCAAGCCGTACTCGGCGCTGCCCGGTTCGGCGGTGGGATTGAAGGCGATGGTGCCGACATTGTGGTTCGACTCGAACTGGCCGACGCGCAGCACTTCGCGCATCGCGCCCTCGAACGCTCCCGCGGCGGGATCGCTCGCCGTCCACTCAAGGAGGACGCTGTGCTGCACCGCGCCTTCGGGCGCGTAGTCCGCCGTGCCGCTGCCCGGACGCGCGCTGAACGCCGTATAGAGCTTCCCGAAGCCGGGCGCGCCCTCCGTGGCGAACTCCGGGTGGAAGGCGAAACCCATGAAGCCGGCTTCGTTGGGGAAGCGGTCGTTGTAGAAGGCGACGCCGGCGGTGCGCAGATCCAAGTAGACGACGGGCTCCGCGGCGCGCATGTCCGTCATGTAGAGCACGCCGCGGATGTCGTTGAAGGCGAGACGCCCAGCCTCGCCGGGCACTGGCAGCAGGTACTGGATGCGGGCGTAGGCGTCGTTGGTCCGGCCTGGCTTGGCCGGGTCCGTGGTTCGCGGCGCGCGCACGAACGGCACGGCCTCGAGGACGATGTCGCCCTTGGCGATCGTCTCCGGGATGGGATCCACGAGCGCCGTCTGGGCGTGTCCCGTCACGCTTGCAGCCAGCGCCGCCGCGCCGAGCCACCCGACGGGCAGTCGTCCGCGTTCCTTCATCCGCACCACGCCGTTGCCGAACCGTGGCTGAATCCTACATCTCGGATGGCTATCGTCGCACGCCGTCTGCGAACTATGTCCGAACGTCGGTCGCCGCTCGCGCTAAAGTCGCACCTTGGCAGGAAACGGCAGGAGCGGCCATGCAATTCGCAGCGAGCCCGTTGGCAGGCTTGATCGGCGCGGAAGTCGACGTCGATCTCGCCAGTCTCGACGACGCCACCTTCGAGCGCGTGCATGAGGCGTTCCTCAAGTACGTCATCCTCGTCTTCCCCAAGCAGACCCTCGGCACGGAGGACCAAGTCGCCTTCGCGCGCCGCTTCGGCGATCTGTACCGCTTCCCGCACGGGCCAGGCCTCGCCGAGAACGAGGACGTGCTGCCCATCAACATGCCGAGCGGCATCCGCCGCGGTCGCTGGCACTCGGACGCGACGTTCGACGAGCGCCCGCCCGCCATTTCCATCCTCTCGGCCCGAGAACTGCCGAGCCGCGGCGGCGAGACGGCATTCGCCAACCAGTACGCCGCCTACGAGGCGCTATCGCCGGGCATGAAGCAGCTCGCCGCCGGCCTCGAAGCGGTCCACGACGCGACGACCCACAACCGCCCCGACGAACAGGCCACCCACCCGGTGCTGCGCACGCATCCGGAGACCGGCCGCACGGCGCTCTTCGTCAACAGCGAGTTCACCCGCCGCTTCGCGCACATGACGATCGAAGAGAGCGAGGGCCTTTTGCGCTACCTGACGAGCCACGCCCACCGCCCGGAGTTCTGCTACATGCACCGCTGGCGCCCGGGCGATGTGGTGATGTGGGACAACCGCGCGGCACAGCACTACCCGGTGCTGAACCGGCCCGAGGGCGAAGTGCGCCGCATGTGGCGGGTGACGGTGGCCGGCGACCGGCCGCGATTCGATGGCTGAGGCCCCGTGGATGTTGTCCGCGCTGCTGCGCTTGGGACTGCGATGCGCGCCGACGGGTGCGCAGTTGGCGCTCGTGGTGTTGCTTGCCGCGTGCGTCGTCGGCTGCGCCGGCATGATCGAGCCGCAACGCCGCCAATGCTGGCAGGACTGCGGACAGACCGTGTATCCGAACTGCCAAGCGGACCCCGCCGAAGTGCTGGCTATCCGCAAATGGGCCGAGGCGCGCCGGCGCGGCGCAGCTCGCGTACACGACTCTCCCGCCAAGTGGGGCGGCGGCAAAAGACGATCCAGGACATGCCGCCGCGAACTGGCGGCCTGTCTGGAGCTCTGCTACGAAAGCGAGAACGGCATGCCCACGGTGGATGAGATCCTGCAGCAGCCGTCGGACCGATGACGTGCGACACGCAGTACCGTGCGGATCCTGAGTCCATCCCGGCGAAGGGCGACAGGGGTGTTGTCGACACTGGCGCAACGTTGGACGGAGCGTGGTGCATCGTCTTCGCCGAAACGCAGGCGCGGCTACTCCGAGCGCACCTCGTCTCCATGTACGAGTTCCCAGCCTCGGAACACGAGCGCGATCCCGGTGAACGAAACGCCGGGGAAACGCCGCGCCAGACCGGCGTCGCCTAGGTACCGGTGTAGCTGGCTGACAGCTGCAGCGGCAGTGGACTGCGTTCGCGCCGGCCCGGCTTTCAAGGGCAGGTACTTCAACTCGATCACGTAGCCGTGGCGGAGTTCCGGGTAGCGCGCAGAGAACGGCTGCAGCACGATGTCCGCGTAGCCCTTGGCCAGTTCCATTTCGGGGTGGAACACGAAACAGTCGGCACAGGCCAGATAGGCCGCGACAAACCCCTGGATCGTCTTTTCGCCATGGATGTAGTCGCGGATGCTGGTCTGCGCTCCGATGGCGTCGGCAAGATGCTCGATGGCCGGTCGCCAGCGACCCTCCCGGGCCATGGTCCAGACCAGCTCGTCCAGCGCTCTGAGATTCGCGGAGAAGACGCCCACATCACGGTAGGCGTCCCGCAGATATCCGTACATGAGCTTGCGGACGGTCTGATTGGGGATGGCGAGGACCGGCAAACCGCGGGAGGTGCCGCGGATGCTGAGCAGGCCGAAGTAGTACAGCAGCGAGGTGAAGTTCTCGGGCTCATCGAGCAGCTTGAGCGGAAAACTCGGCGTGATCGGGGAGCGCAGCTCGGCGTCAGCGGCGGCATCCCGGAGCATGTCGAAATTGCCGCCCAGCTTCTCGTCGTCGGGATCGGCAGCCTCCGCCGGCATCGACGCCGCTTTCGCCCGCTTGCCGACCATGAGCAGATGGCGCAGCTTCCCGTAGTCGATGCGCACGTTGTTGTCGATCAGCTGTTCCGGCCCGCCCTTGTTCGGTAGCGAGTGCTTGAGGTAGTGCAGCACCAAATCCGGGTTGTATACATCGTCCGTTGCCCGCACGGCGAACCGATAGCCGTTGTACCACTCGTGCATCAGGTGGAGTGCGGTTTGCGACTCTTGGCTGAACACGCCGAGTTGGCGATACATGGCGAGTACTCGGCGTACTTCCGCCTCGGTGAAGCCGAGCAGCTCGTTGCACTCGGGCATCAGGCTCAAGTTCGCGCCGATGTTGAAGCCACTGGTCACGTCGTCCATCGTGATCGGCGACACGCCCGTGACGAAGAGCCGGTCGACGCTGCCTTCCCGAGCGGTGCCGGCCTTGAGCGTCGCGAAGAAACTGCGGTAGAACCCGCCGCCGTGGGTGAAGGCGTGGTAGGCGTCCGGCCCCTCGGCGGCCAGGATCGTATTGGCGAAGTTGTCGTACTCGTCGATCAGGACGTACAGGGATATGTTGCTCAGGCGGACGTGTCGGAACAGCTCATTCAGCTTGCCGTCCACGCCCGGCGGCCCCAGGATGCGGCGCATGTCCGCTGCCGGGAACAGATCCGGGTTGCCCTCCATGGCCTCGGCCAACTGCGTCGCGCAATAGTTCTGGAAGCGCTCGGCCAGAGTTTCCGGTGCGTCGTCGAAGGCAGAGAAGTCGAAGTAGAGGATGACGTAGCGGTTGCGGTGCGGGGTCGGGTTGCGGCCGATGTCCGTCCCCCGGAACAGCGTCTCGAAATCGTCTCTGCGCCGGCGGTCGTAGTAGCACTCCAGCGTGGCAAGCCAGAGGGTCTTGCCGAACCGCCTAGGTCGGACGAAGAAGACGTAGCGCTGCTCTTCGATCTCGCGGATGAAGCGGGTCTTGTCCACGTACAGACAGCCGTCGCGCCGGATGCTCGGGAACGACGCGCGACCGTAGGGGATGGGCGGGTAGGCGGGGGCGGACATGGCGGCATCGTACCAAAGCGGTTGCCGCGACGACCGCATGTATGCCATCGCGTCGGCGAGGACGCGGCTACTCCACAGCCAGCCTCTTGTTCGGCCGCATGGCGTGCATCTCCGGCGCATACATGGCTTCCACTCGCGTCGGTGGCAGGTTGAAGCGGCCGGCGGTGTTGTAGCGGACGCGGTAGCGGATGTTGAGGGTGCCCTTGGGGACGTGCTCGTAGTAGGCGCGGTAGCCGCTGTGCATGCGCTCGACGAATGCCGGCCAGCCGTCGCCGGGACGGTAGGCGTCCTCGGCGAGCATGGCGGAGTCGCCGCCGAGGCCGCCGCCCAGGATCGTCGCGCCGGGCGGGATGGGGTCCTCGACCACCACCCAGGCCATGTCGCGGTCGGCCCGCACGCTGATGTCGATCTCGACCACGTCGCCACGCTGCCATGCGCGGCCCTTGCGACTGACCGCCGTCACCTTGCGCTCGATGCGGTAGCCGCGATTCACGGGACGCCTGAGGGGCACGGCTGCATCGAATGCGATCAAGCTCCACGGTGCGCCGCTGCCTTGATGGTCGAGCGCCAGCGTTTCGGCGGCGGACCATGGGATCAGCAGCGGCGCCGGCTCGTCGTCTGGTGGCCATGCGACATGCTCGGCCACAGCGCCCGTGCGAACCGTGCTGCTGCCAGAGACCGGCTCGGACTCGAAAGCGGCTCGGAAGCGCAGCACGGCGACGCTGCCCCAGGCATTCGCCATCGTGGTATCCCAGCGCCCGCGCTGCTGTCGGCCGAGCAGGCCTCGCATCAGGCGCGGCAGTTCGCCTTGCCACTCGGGCTCGTCCAAGGCGAGCAGCAGAAGGCGCGCGGCGTTGGCATCGGTGGACTGCCACCAGGCGCGGTCCCGGATCTCCGTGGACAGCCCCAACGTCGTTCCCTGAAGATTCAGGCGGGCGAAGAGGACGCGCTTCGACGCCGCGATGTCCGAGTGCTCCGGCGCTACCCGAGTAAGGACGTCGATCCAGTCCAGCAGCACCGAACTCGGGGCGAGCGCAAGACTTCGGTCCGCATCGGGAAGCCGCGCCGGGTCCAGCGCGCCGTAGCGCGCCAGCGCAACGAGTGCGGGAAGCGACCACTCCCATTCCGAGCGGAACGGGGGCTCGGCATCCTCGTCGCGGTAGTCCGATAGGTGCCGGTCCAGCCCCGCAAGCATCGCATCGCGCAGATCGCCCGGAACCTCCTTGCCGGCCGCGTCGGCGATGGTCAGCACATACGCGGTCAGCCACGCGGACCCTGCGAGCTGTTCGCTGGGGAAGAAGCGCAGCAGTCCGGACCGATCAAGCGCCGTGCGCGCCGTGGCCATCGTTCGGCTCCACCGTTCCGGCTCGGCGTGGGCGAGTGCGATGGCGACGGACACCTGCTGCTCGATGCATGTGTACGGATACCCGGCCATGTAGTCGCGGACGGCCTCGAGTCCAGCGCCGAGGCCGTGGCGCAACGCGACCCGGACGCCGCCCTTGTCCGGCAACGCCCTTGCCGGCGGGGCGACGGGCAGTTGCACCGGCGCGTCCAGCCGCTCGAGCGTCGCCTGCTGCACTTCGACGGGCACCAGCGGGTATACCTGCTGGGAGACCCGGAGGCTGTCCGAGGCCGACTCGGCCGTGGCGTCCACATGCCAGGCGAGGGCGTCAGCACCGGGTGGAACGGTGACCTGCCAAGCGACTTCCTGCGAAGCGCCGGCCGCCAGGGTCACGCGCCTTGGGGCAAGCTGCTGCCCATCCAGTGCAGCGCCGAGCTCCACGTTCTGTTCCCGGCGCGCGGCGTTCTGGACGGTGAAGGTGGCGCTGAAGCGGTCGCCCTCGCGCACGGTCGGCGGCAGGCCGGCGTGGACGATGAGGTCCTGTGTCGTGCGGATCGTGGTCTCGCCAGTGCCGAAAAGGTCCGTTCCCGCCATCGCCACAACTGCGATGCGCAAGGATGTGAGCAGGTCGTTGAGCGGGAACGAGAGCGTCGCACGGCCTTGCGCGTCGGCGCGCAAACGGCCCTCCCACAGCACGAGCCTGTCGAAGTTCTGGCGGGCGCGGGCCTGCGTCGGCGGCTCGTCGGGCGCACCCCTCTCGCGGCCAGCCGGCAGTGCGGCATCGAGAAGCGCTGGGACGTCGACGTCGTCCCGAGCGAGGTGCGAACCAGTCACGACCATTTCTTCGACCTCTTCCCCGGACTGGTAGGTGTTGTCGAAGACGACCTCGCCATCGAGCCTGTCGGGCGGTGGCGGGTAGTCGATCACGCCGCCGAGTGCGTGGAAACTGCTTGCGGTTTCCGCATCCGCGGTTCGCCAGCGCATCATGCCGCGCAGAATGTCCCAGCTGAGATTCGGCAGGCGGTCGAGCAGCGCTTCGTCCAGCACGGCGATTGCCAAGTCGCTACCTGCGGCTACCTCGCCGTCTGCCTTGGCGACGGCGATGCGCACTTCCACGTTGTCGCGAACGCCGTAGACCTCTTGGTCGGTGTCAACCGTCACGTCGAGTTCGTGGTGTCCGACATCGACCGGCACCGTCACAGTGCTTCGAGCGGTAGCGGGCGCCGCCGCATCGGCTCGCTTGATCGGCTGGCCGGCGTCGCCCACGAAGGCCGGCGCATCAACGGGCGGCGCAGGCCCGGAGCGGCCGCGAACGGCCAGCACGGAGACTTCGACGTTCGGGGCATAGTGGTCGCGCAGCGGCACGCTGATGCGCGATGTCGGCCCGTCGATGTGCGTCACGAACGCATCCAGCACGCCTTCCCGGAGCACCGCGACGAGGCCGGTGGGGTCCTTGAACGGGCTGCTCGCTTCGATGACGGCGCTCTCGCCGGGCCTGAATGGCTCGCTCTCGTCGCCGGGGTAGGCGACTCGCAGCGAAAGCGTCTCGTCCGCCTGCTGCGGGAGTGGGTCTTCGGGGGCGATGTAGATCTGGTCCGAGTAGTCGCCGACGCGGCCATCCGCGTCGGCGATCCGGCTTGCGACGAGTACGTACCGCGAACGCGCCTCGGCCGGCAGCTTGCAGATTGCTACCCCCTCCCGATCCGTGTTCGCCGAGCACTTGCCGACGAACGCCGGCTCACCCAGCGGCTTGCGGGACCATGCTCGAAAGCCGCCGGCCAGCCGTACCTCCGCAGAGTACCCCTCGGGCATCGAGTAGAGGCTGGCGTCCACCTCCCGGTCCGCAACGGGCGAACCGTCCAGGTCCGTCACTTCGATACGGATGCGACTCTCGCCGGACGGTCCGCGTCCGGCGTCCTCCGTGTACACGCGCAACGCCGCCGGCAGGAGCTCAAGCCAGGCCCTTGCGGTCGTCTGCTCGCCGCTCGCGTCGAAGTAGTCCATCTCGACGGTCAGCCAAGCGCCAAGGCCGATGGGCGGCAGTTCGGCGATGTACATGGCGCGGCCATCGGCGTCGAGCGTGAGTTCCGCATCTGTTCGCACCGTTGGCGGTTCGCCTTCGAGCGGCGAGTCTTCCGGCGCGTACTCGGTGCGCAAGGTCACCGGCAGGTTGGCCGCGACGCCGCCGCCCAGATAGGCCACGGCAATCGACAGCGGCGCTGCGTCCGCGGCCACCATGGTTTCCTCAGGGAAGCCGAGTTCCGCGCGCATCGCGCCGGCGCGGAACTGTTCGACGCGGAACGTCCCGCCGCTCCAGTCCTGGTCGTGCAGCCGCAGCTCTGCGCTGTACCAGCCGAGCGTGGCCGTCGCTGGAAGGTCGAAGTGGGCCAAGGCGCTGCCGTCGGCGTCGATGCGGACTTCCTCGGTGAAGGACTGGCCGGAGTCCTCGTGCGTGAGTACGAGCTTCCCGCTCGCCGGAAGTCCGTCAGGTATGGCGAGACCCGTCGTGACCGGCGTCCGCAGCACCAGCTTCATCCCCACGCGCTGCCCCGGCATGTACAGCGAACGGTCGAAGACGACGTGCAGCAGCGTCTCGGGCCGGAACAATTCGGGGCGTCGATCCGTGAGCCGCCATCGGTCGCGGTTCCAGCCGGTGATCGCGAAGCTGAAGTCGTCGTCCGTGCGCGCGGTCACCAGATAGTCGCCGTAGAAGGGGTGGCAGTCGCCGGTTTCGGGCAGCGGGATGGGCACGCGCGCGATGCCATCCGCATCGGTGATCCCTTCCCAGAACCGCTCGCCCGTGCAGGCGTCGGCGATTGCCGCCGCGGCATTGGCCACCGGCTGCGCATCATCGAGCGCGGTCACCCACACGACGGAGGACTCCCGAGCGCGAATGAAATGCACGGCCATGTTCGTCACCAAGGCGCCCGCCGCCACATGGTCCAAGCCGCCGACGGGGGCCGGACGCGGCAGGGAGACCTCGACCGCATGGAATCCGCGTTGTGCTGGCACGCCGAGCAGCTGGTACGGGGCGGCCGGGTCCACGGGCAGTTCGAACGCCGCGGCGGGGAGTTCGGCAAGAACGGAGTCCTGCGAGCTCGGCCAGTTCCATGCGTTCCGGGAGTGGCTGTGGGGCTTGCCGTACACGTCGTAGCGAACTGTGGGACGAGAGCGGGCGACGACGCCGCGCACGAAGCTGAGGATCTGCGCATCGTCGTCCGTGCGGAACGCGCGGCCGGAGATTCGGCAGTTCCCGGTAGCGTGCCCGCAATCCTCCGCTCGGGCCGGGCGACGCAGCAGCAGGGGAATGCCGTACGCGGCGGCGGCCTGGACCGCGGTCAGATCGCCGAAGAAGGTGGCCCCGGACGGCAGGCGGCGCGTTTGCAGCGACAGTGGGAACTCGTCGGCATTGGCCAGCGGCCGGCCATCGATGTCGTGGACCGGTTCAGTCAGCTCAATCCGGTACGCGGTGTCTTCGCGGAACGGTCCCGGAAACCGGACGCTGCCGATGTACGGCTCGTCGTCGCGTTCGAGCGCCATTCCCTGCCGCGGAGGGCCGCTCGGGCCATGCAGGCGGAACCGTTCGGCGAACGCGCGGGGCATCTCGCTACTGAGCGTCACTCCCAAGCCGTGCGGCAGGCAGCCATCGTCCCCCCGCAGACAGCGAGGCGATGCGTCGAACGCGCTTCGCACATGGAACTCGATGACCTGATCTTCCGGGGATTGCTGCCCGTCGGCGCTGGCAACCCCGGCGCCCCAGACCAAGGCGCCCGGACTGGCGGGCGTGAGTGCGCCTTGGCAGCGAATGAGCACGATCCTGCGGAACGCTGCGCGACGCCTGCTCTCGTCATCGCCGCGAGGGGGCAGGTACTCGCCAACGGCATCGATCAGCTCGTCCAAGCGGTAGGGCATGTGTTCCGTCAGCGCGTCGATGATCTCCCGGCGTGCTTCGCCTTCGACGACTTGCACGCCGACTTCGTGGCGTCCGTCGCCGTGCCGGCAGCGGGCATGGGCGCGGATCGAGTCAGGCCGGGCCACCGCGTCAAGGCCAAGCAGGAAGACCTGGCGCTCGTCAACCCGCCCATGCGCGGGCATCCGAGCGCGCACGTTCGGCCCGCCGGTATTGAACGCGAAGGTGCGCTCGCCTGAAATGCGTGTGCCGTCCAGCGTCCTTGCGCCCCGCCGCAGCCGAAAGCGGCACTGCACGGCGCCCGGAACGGCATGTCCGAAGTCGTACACCCAAGTGCGCTCGTCCAGCCAACGGCCAGCGCCGGGCGTCGGGCAGCGGATGCGGAAGGGGTCCGGCAGGTCCGGATCGCCGAGCGCCACCATGTCCGCGGAAAAGCGCACGGACACTTGGCGAACATCCTTGCTGTAGCCGCTCGGCGAGAACGAGTCGACCCGAGGGTCTGCATGCACGCCAACGGCGAGGACCGCGGCGAGTATGCCGCAGCCCAGCCAGCGGCTCGCTTCGCGGGTAGCCGTCGGGTTCGGCAGACTGGCGTGCATCCGTCCGTCTCCCGTGGAATTTGGCGCACATCCAGCATAGCGCAGGTGTTCGGGCACCGAGTGTCGCTCCGCGGGTGTACGACAGATGTCTGGCAAACGCACCGCTCCCGTCGCGTTCAGCAGACACTTAGGAGTCTGGCCTAAATAACCTATTTATTTGGAGCGTTTCTTTTTCGGCGAGATGACATAGTTCCAGTCGCCGTGGAACTTGTCCCTGGACAGCGACAGGGCGTCCATCTGCTCGTCGCTCACCTTCACTCCCGTGGGATACTCGCCGTCGTCCAGCTCGGAGCGGATCTCCAGGCCCTTCTTCGTCGTCGTGGCCGCGATCAGGCTCACCACCGCCTCCCTGCTGACGAGCGGCCTGCCGCGCCAGTTCTCCGTGATCCGGCTGAACATGCGGTGCTCGATCTTGTTCCACTTGCTCGTGCCCGGCGGGAAGTGGCACACCGACACCTTCAGCCCCGTCTCGTCCGCAAAGCGCTGCAGCTCGACCTTCCACAGCCGGCTGCGGCTGCCGTTCGAGCCGCCCGCGTCCGCGGCCGCCAGCAGACGCCGCGCCGCCGGGTACCTCGCGCTCCCCATCCGCAGCCACCAGCGCCGCAGCGTCTCCGCCGCGAACGACGCCGTGTCGTGGTCCGCGCCCACGCTCACCCAGCCCGCGTCCGCCGCCACGTCGTACACCCCGTACGGGATCGCCTTGCCCAGCTCCGCGTCCTTGAAGTCGTGGACGCGCACCTTCTCCGGCTCCCCCGCCGGGCGCCATTCCCGCCCGCCGTTGCGGAAGTCCCCCACCAGCTCCTTCTTCTTCGTGTCCACCGACACCACCGGGGTGCCGCCGCGCATGAACGCCTTCGCCCGGCGGTTGATGTGGTTGAACTGCGCGTCCCGGTCCGGGTGCTGGCGACCCTCCAAGGTCTTGCGGTTCGACTGCAAGCTGTAGCCCATGTCGTGCAGCAGCCGGTTCACCGTCCGCTCGCTCACCGGGTGCCCTGCCGCGTCCAGCGCCTCCGCCAGCTTCGCCGCGCTCAGACTCGTCCAGCGCAGCGGCCCCGACGGATCGCCCCGCGTCGCCGGATCCACCAGCCGCTCCAGCGCCGGCACCAGCCCCGGGTCCCTGTCCTCCGCCCGCTTCCGGCCGCCGCCGGGCGAGCGCTGCCGATCCGACGCCTCGACGCCCGACTCCAGCTCCCGCAGGCCCTTCGCGATCGTGACCCGCGACATGCCCGTCGCCTCCCACACCCGCTCGATGCCCCCGCGACCGACCGCGCGCGCCTCGGTCGCAGCCCAGAGCCTCTTGGCGCGCTCGTCGAGCACCGGTTCCAGATCCAGAAACTTCGCAAGTATCGTCCGCGTCGCAGCGTCGTCCATGACCCTGGCCTCTCGGCAAAAGTGCGCTCAACAATACAGGATGTTCCTGCGAGAGTACTTACCGTACACCTCGCTCCGCTCCGCCAGACCGTTGAGCCGGCTACTCGATGACCAGCTTCCCATTCGGGTGCGCCGCGTGCATTTCCGGCGCATACATGGCTTCGACGCGGGTCGGCGGCAGATTGAAGCGGCCCGCTGTGTTGTAGCGCAACCGGTACCGCAACGTGGCGCTGCCTTTCGGCAGGTGTTCGTAATACGCGCGGTAGGCCGTGTGCAGGCGCTCCTCGAAGGCTGGCCAGGCATCGCCGCCGTGGTAGGCGTCGTCGGCCAGCAGCGCCGAGTCGCCGCCGAGGCCCCCGCCGAGGATCGTCGCGCCCGGCGGAATGGGGTCTTCGACCACCACCCAGGCCATGTCGCGATCGGCGTCGATCTCGATGGCAACCTGCGCCACGTCGCCGCGCTGCCACTTCTCGCCGCCCTGGCCGACGGCCGTCACTTCGCGGCTGATGCGGTAGCCGCGCTGCAAGGGGCGCCGAACGGGCACCGCCGCCTCAAAGGCGATGAGACTCCACGGCGTTCCCGTGCCGGCGTGTTCGAGAGTCAGCGTCTGCGCCCCGGACGGCCATGGCATGGCCAGCGGCGGCGGAGCGCCATCCGCGTGCCAGACCACTCGCTCGGTCGCGCTGCCGGCCCGGACCGCGGTCGCGCCGGAGACCGGCTGCGCCTCGAACTCGGCTTGGAACGCGCGCACGGCGGCCGCTGCCCAGGCATTCGCCACCGTGGTATCCCAGCGTCCGCGCCGCTGGCGGCCGAGCAGACCGCGCATCATGCGTGGCAGCTCCTGACGCCATGCCGGCTCGTCGAACGCCAGCAGTACGAGGCGCGCCGCGTTGCCATCCGTGGACGCCAGGAAGCTGCTGCGCCAGAGGCGATCATGGGTCTCGGCAGAGATGCCGAGGGTGGTGCCTTGCAGGTTCATGCGGCTGAACAGGATGCCCTTCGCCGTGGCCAACTCCGGATGTTCGGGCGCTACGCGGCTCAGCACGTCGATCCAGTCGAGCAGCGACGACGTCGGTGCCAAGGCGAGATTCTGGCGGTCGTCGGGGAGCATCCACGGCTCCCATGCGTTGTGGCGCGCGAGCGCTGCCAGCAACGGCAGCGACTCCGCCCATGCGGCGCTTCGACCGGACGGTTCGGGGGCCTTGCGGTGCCGCAGGTAGTAGGTGAGCCCGTGCAGCATGGCATGGCGCATCTGGCCGGGAATGGCCTTTCCCGCCGCATGGGCGATGCTCAGCACATAGGCGGTGAGAGCCGGCGAGCCGGCGAGTTCTTCGCTGGGGAAGAAGCGCAGCAGTCCCGAGTCGAGCGCAGTCTGGGCGGTGGCCAGCGCCTCGGTCCAGCGTTCCGGTTCGACATCGGCTAGCACCACCGCGGCCGAGACCTGCCGCTCGATCGATGCGGACGCGGAGGCGCGCACGTATTCGCGCACGGCATCGAGGCCCGCGCCGATGCCAGCGCGCAGCCCCACGCGGACCCCGCCCCGGTCCGGGATCGCCGCCGCGGGCTGTGCGATCGGCAGCTCCACGGGCCCTTCCAGCCGCCGAATGGTTGCCTGCTGGACCGCCACGGGAACCCGCGGCAGCACTTGCTGCGTTGCCCGCAAGCTGTCGCCAGCGTCGCCCGCTTCGGCATCCACGCGCCAATGCAGTTGATCCACGCCGTCCGGTGCGCGAGCCCGCCAGACGAGTTCCCGCGATGCTCCGGGACCGAGCTTCACGCGCTGCGCAGCAAGCGGCCGCCCATCCAAGGTCGCGACGACCTCCACATCCTGATCGCGCTGCGTTGCGTTCTGCACCGAGAAGGTCGCGTCGAAACGGTCGCCTTCGCGGACGGTCGGTGGCAGGCCGGCGTGGAGGATCAGGTCCTGGGTGGTGCGGATCGTGGTCTCGCCGGTGCCGAACAGATCGGCGCCAGCGGTGGCGACGGCGACGATGCGGAACGAGGTCAGCAGGTCGTTCAGGGGGAACGTGAGCACGGCCTGGCCGTCGGCATCCGTACGCGCCCGCCCTGCCCAGAGGACGAGGCTGTCCATGTCTTCGCGCGGTGACATCGGGCGGTCCTGCGGCCCGCCCGGCTGACGGACGTCGGGGATCGAGGGTGCGCTCAGCCACACGCACCCAAAGTCGCCTTCCAGCGACGCCGGGGCGGGCGAGTAGCCGATTGGCCGCTGCAAGGCGCGCATGCCGGTATCGGCTTCCGCGGGGACGGGCCGCGGGCCCATCATCCCTTCGAGGAGTCGCCAGCTTCGGGCCGGCCAGCGCTCGAGCAGCGCTTCGTCCAGCACGGCGATCGCGAGGTCGCCATGCGCGGCAGGCTCGCCGCTCGGAGTGGTTACGGCAACATGCAGGTCGACTTCTTCGCGGATCCGGTAGACGTCGCGATCCGCCCGAACGGTCACCGCGAGCCGCTGGCGCCTCGTATCGACGCGCAGCGACGTCGTCCCGCGGGCCCAGGCCGGCGCGTCGGCATCAAGGCGGTGGATCGGCTCGCCCTGCGCACCGACCAAAGTACCCGCATCCACCGCTGTCGGCAGCGGCGCCGGCTGCGAGCGACCGCGAACGGCGAGCACCGAGACATCCGCGTTCGGGGCATGGTTCGCCCGCAGCGGCACCGGGATCTCCATTCGCGGCCCGCGCAGCGGGGTAACGAACGCGTCGAGAATGCCCTCGCGCACCACCGTGACGAGGCCCGTGGCGCGGTCGAACGGGATTTGCGCCTCGATGGTCGCCACTTCGCCGGGCAGGAACGGCTTGCCCGGCAGGAACGGCTTGCCCGGCAAGTGGTGCCGCCTGGCGGGCCGCAGCAACAGCCCCGAGCCCGGCTCGGCAAGCCAGGCGCCGTTCGAGTGGTCGACGCGAGCGGAGAACTCGCCGAGACGGCCCTGGGCGTCCGTCGCCCGCACATTGGCGAAAACGTCCCACGGCTCATCGATGCGCTCGGGCAGTGAGCAGGTAAGCGTGCCGTCCTGATCGGTTTCGGCGGCGCAGCTGGCCACGACGCGCCGCTTGCGATCTCCGCAGTCCGACGCGCTGAACCCGCCGGGGAGCCGCAGGTCTTTCCGGGCGCTTTCCTGCACGGTGCTGAAACTAGCCTCCACCGCCCGCCCGACAGCCGGAGCACCGTCCAAGTCCTCCACCAGGATCCGCACGCGGCGTTCGCCGGACGGCCCGCGGTAAGCCGCTTCGGCGCGAACGCGCAGCGCCGCGGGAATCAGCTCGGCGCGAGTGGTCTCGGTCGTCTTCTCGCCGTTCGCGTCGAAATAGTCCATCTCCAGCGTGAGCGATCCGCCGAGGCCGATGGGCGGCAGATCAGCCAGTTCATAGCTGGTTCGGCCATCGGCATTCAAGGTCAGCTCCGTCTCCGTCGTCGCTTCATCTCCCCGCCCGCGCGGCCGGAAGTTCGTCCGCAAGGTCACCGGCAAGTCGGCGGCGCCACCGCCGCTCAGATAGGACACCGACAGCGAGACCGGCACGACATCCGGTGCGACCAAGGTGTAGTCCGGCAGGGCGATCTCGCCGCGCATCGCGCCGATGCGGAACTGCTCGACGCGGAACGCCCGGCTCGCATTGCCCTGATACACGCTCATCCACCTCGCTTGCTCGTCCACCGCCGGCCACGCGAGGCCGTGCATCCGCAGCGAGACGTCGTACCAGCCGAGCGTGGCGGAGGCCGGCAGGTCGAAATGTGCCAGTGCGCTGCCATCCGCTTCGGCCCGGATCTGCTGCGAGAAGGTACTCCCCGACAGCGCCTCGATCGCCAAGTTCGCGTTGGCAGGCAGCCCCGCGGGGATGGTGAGGCCGGCAGCGCTGGCGGTTCGCAGCACGAGTTTCATGTTGACCCGCTGCCCCGGCATGTACAGCGAGCGGTCGAAGACGACGTGCATCAGGGCCTTCGGCGCGGACAGGTCGGCGCGGTCGTAGAGGTATCGGTGGTCCGCTGCCGCCCAGTCGGTGACTGCGAAGCTGAAGTCGTCATCGGTTCGCGCCGTCACCAAGTACTCGCTGAAGAACGGATTGCACTCCTCGGTGGTCGGCAGCCGCAGCGGCACTCGCGCCAGCCCTTGGCCATCGGTAACGCCGTCCCAGATGGGCGCGCCCGTGCAAGCGTCGGCGATCCGCACCGCGGCATCCGCCACGGGAGCGGCGTCGGAAAGCGCGGTCACCCACACCAGGGAGGACTCTCGGGCACGCAGGAAGTGGACCGCCATGTCGGTGACCAGCACGCCGGCCGCCACATGGTCGAAGCCGCCGATGGGCGTGCGCGGCATCGCGACCTCGACTGCATGGAAACCGCGACCTGCCGGGATGCCCGCGTAGTGGTAGGGCGAAGAACTGTCGAAGCTTAGCGGCACTAGCTTGGCGGCGGGGTCGACCAGTGCGGGCATCGGCGAACTCGGCCAGTTCCAGGGACCTGGCAGACGGTGCTCGCGGCCCATGCGGTCGTGGTGGATCGTCGGGCGGGCCGATTGGGCAATGCGCTGGATGAACTCGACGATCCGCCTGTCGTCGTCGAGCTGAAGTACGCGGGCATCGAGTTCGCAAGCGTCGCAAGGCATTCGCAAGGGACGGCGCAGCAGCACGGGAATCGTCGGCGTCGCACCGGCCTCGACCACCCTGAGCTGGCCGAGGAAGCTTGCGCCGGGCGGCAGGCGGGTGCGCAGGGCCAGCGGGAAGTCGTCCGCGTTGGCCAGCGGCCGGCCATCGACATCCGCCACGGGCCCGGCCAACTCGACCCGGTACTCGGCATCTTCCTGGAACGGTCCGGGAAAGGTGAGCGCGGTCAGCTGCGGCCCTTGCGCGCCGCGGTATGGGACGCCGGTCTGCGCTGCGCCTCCCGGCCCCACTAGACGAAAGCGCTCGGCATGGCCGCGGGGCATCGGCGCGGTCAAGCGGAACCCGAGCGCGTAGAGCGGGCAGCTGCGCTGCACCGGCGCGCAGTGGGCTACTGCCCTGAAAGGCGAACGGACGTCGAACTCGATGATCTGCTCGTCCGGCGACTCTTGGCCGTTCAGGCCAGCGACACCAGCGCCCCAGACCAAGTGGACGCCTCGGCCCGACACCAGCGCATCGACGCAGCGCACGAACAGAATGCGGCGCATCGCCTGGGCCTGGCGGTGCGCTTTGTCGTCTGAGGTAGGCAGGTAGGTAGCCACGGCGTCGCGCAGGTTCTGCAACCAATGCTTGTGCGTTCCCAGTTGCTCGTTGAGTGCGGCGAGGATTCGTGCGCGCTCGTCGCCGGCGACGATTTCCACCGCGCTCTCTCGGCGCCCGTCGTCGTGGCGGCACTTGGCATGCGCTTCAACGGAAGCGGCATCGGCAAGCGCGTCTAGGCCGAGCAGGAAGACCTGCCGCTCGTCGACGATATGCCGCGGCAGCGCGTCGCGCACGCTCGGCCCGCCGGTGCTGAACGCGAAGGTGCGCTCGCCTTCGATGCGGGCGCCGTCCAGCGTCCTCGCACCGCGCCGTAGCCGAAAGCGGCACTGCACCGCCCCCGGAACATCATGCTCGAAGTCGTAGACCCAGGTGCGCTCGTCGACCCAGCGGCCTGCGCCGGGCGTCGGGCAGCGGATGCGGAAGGGGTCCGGCAGATCCGGATCGCCGAGCGCCACCATGTCCGCGGAGAAGCGCACGGACACCTGGCGAACATCCTTGCTGTAGCCGCTCGGCGAGAACGACTCGATGCGGGCCTCGGCGGCCGCAACCCCGCAGACGACGGCGGCTGCGGCGAAGCTGATCGCGCGACGAAGCCCCTTCATGCGCCGTGCCCCTGAAGTCAGAGCTTCAACGGCGCCGCTTCCGCCGAGGGCCGCAGCATCCCGATGCGTTCTTCCTCCGGCACGGCGAGGGTCCGCGCTGGGCTGCCGACGCGCCCGTAGGCGTTCCACAGGCCGAAGCCGAGCCGGTGCAACAGTTCCGGCGGGCACTCGTCGTAGACCTCCGGGAGGATGCCGAGGGTGTAGTTCTCCTGGGTGCGGAACTGCGGGCCGCAGAACGTCGCGAGCAGGCCGAGGCGGACGCGATCGCTGGTGTTCGCGCCCGTGCCGTGCCAAGTGCGGCCCTCGAAGATCACAGCCGTCCCTGCCGGGCCCTCGGCGGCGATGGGCTGCAAGTCGAGCGCATCCGTCGGCTGCCGGCCCGTTCGGTGGCTGCGCGGCACCAGCCGGGTGCCGCCGTTGTCGGCGCTGAAGTCGTTCAGCATGTACAGAACGTTGCAGGCGGACGGCGGCGGGATCTGCACCACCTCGGCGTTCTCGTTGTCGCGGTCGAAGTCGACGCGGGTGATGTTGCCGGGTCGCACGGGCTCGGCATCCGGCCGGGATGGCGCCGGCATCCACCACTGGTCGGTGTGCAGCTTCATCTCGGCGCCGCCAGGCCTCGCGATATTGGCGGACAGCGTCGAGAGCTGGAACTCGCGACCGAGGATGTGCGCGACGACCGCCGACGTGCCCTCGTGCACAGCCACGCGGCGGAACTCTTCGCCCTTGTTGATGAGCATCCACAGGCGCTGGTTTGCGCCGCCGCCATCGCGAAAGGCGATGCCGAGCTCCTGCTCGGCTTGGGCCTGCTCCACGAGCCGGGTGCGCACGGCGTCGAGGAAGTCGCCGGCGAGAGCCCTTTCGTAGACGCAGTAGCCGAACTCGTCCACATCGCGCTTCAGCTGTTCGATGTCCCGGGTAGGCGACGGCAGCCGCTCGTTGAGACCGCGCATGGCATTCCTCTCGTAGGAGCGTAGGACAATGCCCATCTTACTGGCGTTCGGCGAGCTTTAGCGGCACGCATCCTTTGCTATGCTTTCACCCGATGACCACCTCGCGCCGCAGACCGTGAACGCCGACCGGCCCGTCAACCTGCCCGTGCCGAGCCTGTTCGCCGCCATGCCCGTCACGGCGCTGGCGTCCATCCTGCACCGCATCACCGGCATCGTCCTGTTCGCCGGCGTGTTCTACCTCTGCTACCTCTTGGACCTCGCGCTCGCCAACCAGGCCGGCTTCGACCGCGCCGCCGCAGTGCTCGCAGCGCCAGCGGGCAAGCTCGCGCTGTGGGCGATCCTCTCCGCGCTCGGCTACCACGTCGCGGCCGGCATCAAGCACCTCTTGATGGACTTCCACATCGGCGACAGCTTCCGTGGCGGGCGTATCGGCGCATGGCTCAGCATCGTCATCGCCCTCGTTCTGGCCGTCGTTGCGGGGGTCTGGCTGTGGTAGCGAACGTCGCCAGCTTCGCCCGCAGCGGGCTCAAGGACTTCGTGCTGCAGCGGGTCTCCGCCGTGGTACTGGCGCTCTACGGTCTTTGCGTGCTCGGCTTCTTCCTCGTGACGGCGGATATGGACCGCACCGCGCTGCACGACTATTTCCACTCGTTCGGGATGCGCTTCTTCAGCACGCTGGCCGTCGCGGCCCTGGCGGCGCACGCCTGGGTGGGCATGTGGACCATCGGCACGGACTACGTGCGACAGCACTACTTCGGACGCAGCCACACGGTCTATCTCGCCATCTACCAGCTCGTGTGCTTGGCGGTGGTGTTCATCTACGTGGTCTGGCCGATGTCCGTGATCTGGGGGGTCTGAACGGGATGGCGCTCGCGACCATGGAGTTCGATGGCGTGATCGTCGGCGGCGGCGGCGCCGGGATGCGCGCCGGGCTGCAACTGGCGCGCTCCGGCCTCAAGACCGCCGTGCTCTCGAAGGTCTTTCCGACGCGCTCGCATACGGTCTCCGCCCAGGGCGGCATCACCAGCGCCATCGCCAGCGACGACCCGGAAGACGACTGGCGCTGGCATATGTACGACACCGTGAAGGGCTCGGACTACATCGGCGATCAGGACGCCATCGAGTACATGTGCAGCGTCGGCCCCGAGGCGGTGTACGAACTCGAACACATGGGCATGCCGTTCACCCGCACGGAGGCCGGGCGCATCTACCAGCGGCCGTTCGGCGGCCAGTCGAAGAACTTCGGCAAGGGCGGCCAGGCGGCGCGCACCTGCGCGGCGGAAGACCGCACCGGCCATGCGCTCCTGCATACGCTCTACCAGAACAACCTCAAGGCCGGCACGGTGTTCCTCTCCGAGTGGTTCGCGGTGGATCTGGTCACGAACCAGGACGGCGCCGTGGTCGGCGTGGTGGCCATCGAGATCGAGTCCGGCGAGGTGGTATTCATCAAGTCCAAGGCCACGGTATTCGCCACCGGCGGCGCGGGCCGCATCTATGCGAGCACCACGAATGCGCTGATGAATACCGGCGACGGCGTGGGCATGGCCCTGCGCGCCGGCTTTCCCGTGCAGGACATCGAGATGTGGCAGTTCCATCCCACCGGCATCCACGGCGCCGGCGTGCTGGTCACGGAAGGCTGCCGCGGCGAGGGCGGCTACCTCGTCAACAAGGACGGCGAGCGCTTCATGGAACGCTACGCGCCGACGGCCAAGGACCTCGCCAGCCGCGACGTGGTGGCGCGCTCGATGCTGCTGGAGATTCTCGAAGGCCGCGGCGCCGGCCCGGACGCCGATCACGTATTGCTGAAGCTGGACCACCTCGGCGCCGATACCATCGAGACGCGGCTGCCGGGCATCACCGAACTTTCCAAGACCTTCGCCAAGGTGGATCCCACCCGGGAACCCATTCCCGTCGTGCCGACCTGCCACTACATGATGGGCGGCATCCCGACGCTCGTTAACGGGCAGGCGATCACCCGGAACGGCAGCGGCGAAGACATGCCCATCGACGGCTTCTACGCGGTTGGCGAGACGGCGTGCGTCTCCGTCCACGGCGCGAACCGCTTGGGCGGCAACTCGCTCTTGGACCTAGTGGTGTTCGGACGCGCCGCCGGCATCCATATCGAAGACGCCATGCGCCAAGGCATCGCCCACCGACCGCCGAGCGACGACGACGTCGACCGCGCCGCAGCGCGGCTGGTGCGCTGGGACGAGTCTTCGAGCGGCGAGGCGGTTGCGGATCTCAAGCGGGAGCTGCAGAACCTGATGCAGCTCGACTTCGGCATCTTCCGCACCGAGGAGAACATGCGCAAGAGCATCGGCGACTTGGGCGAACTGCGCCGCCGTCTCGGCGCAGCGCACCTGCCGGACAAGAGCCGCGTTTTCAACACCGCGCGGATGGAGGCGCTCGAACTCGACAACCTGCTGGAAGTGGCGGAAGCCACCGCGGTGGTCGCAGAGGCGCGCCGGGAGAGCCGCGGCGCCCATGCCAGGGACGACTATCAGGAGCGCGACGACGAGAACTGGCTGTGCCACTCGCTCTACTTCCCTGCCGACAAGCGCGTCGCCAAGCGCGGCGTCAACTTCGCGCCCAAGACCATGCCCGCCTTCGAGCCCACTGCGCGCAGCTACTGAGAACCAAGCCGACAAGCCATGCAGATCAGCCTCTACCGTTTCGATCCCGACACCGACGAATCGCCGCGCATGGAGGACTTGGAGCTGGACCTCCCCGAAGGCCGGGATCTGATGGTGCTCGATGTGCTCGAACTCCTGAAGGCGGGGGACCCGTCCATCGCCTACCGCCGCTCCTGCCGAGAGGGCGTCTGCGGCTCGGACGGCGTGAACATGAACGGCAGAAACGGCCTCGCCTGCACCACGCCCGTCTCCGAAGCCGCGCCGCGCGGCAAGCTCACCTTGCGGCCATTGCCGGGACTGCCGGTGATCCGGGACCTGGTGGTGGACATGAAGCCGTTCTACAAGCAGTACGAGCGGATCGAACCGTGGCTGGTCAACGACGACCCGCCGCCCGCGAAGGAACGCCTGCAATCGCCGGAGGACCGCGCCAAGCTCGATGGCCTCTACGAGTGCATCCTCTGCGCCTGCTGCTCCACCGCCTGCCCGTCGTTCTGGTGGAACCCCGACAAGTTCGTCGGCCCCGCCGGCCTCTTGCAGGCGTACCGCTTCCTCGCCGACAGCCGCGACACCGCCACCGAAGAGCGCCTCGCGGCCTTGGAGGATCCCTTCAGCGTCTTCCGCTGCCGCGGCATCATGAACTGCGTCAGCGTCTGCCCGAAGGGCCTGAACCCGACGCGAGCCATCGGCAAGATCCGTACCATGCTCCTGCAACAGGGAATCTAGATCGCCGCCCGGCTGGCTTGGGGGACCGATGGCAGACTCCTTCCTGGATCAGCAGCGCGCCGACTCCCATCTATCGGCGGGGAACGCCTACGTCGAGGCGCTCTACGAGTCCTATCTGGAGGATCCCAACGCCGTGCCGGAGGAGTGGCGCGGCTACTTCGAGCATTTGCCGATGGTGGGGGATGTGGTGGCCGACGTCCCGCACAGCACGGTCGTTCGGCATTTCGAGAGGCTAGGGCGCAATCGGCTGAAGGCGCGGCCCGAGCGTGTCGCTACCGAAGTTTCTTCGGAGCACGAGCGCAAGCAGATTCGTGTCTTGGAACTGATCGGCGCCTATCGCAATCGCGGCCACTTGAAAGCGAAACTCGATCCGCTCGGACTGTGGAAGCGGGAGCCGGCGCCGGAGCTGGACCTCGCCTACCACCATCTCACGGAGGCGGACCTCGGCACCGTGTTCCACACCGGCTCCGCGCAGTTCTTCGAAAGCGGCCAGGCGACGCTGGGCGATATCGTGGATGCGCTGACGCGCACGTATTGCAGTTCCGTGGGTGCGGAGTACATGCACATCACGGATGCCGCCGAGCAGCTCTGGGTGCGGCAGCGGCTCGAATCGGTGCATTCCGGCCCCGCGTACTCGAACGAGACGCGCTTCACCGTTCTTGATCGCCTGAGCGCCGCGGAAGGTTTGGAGAAGTACCTGCACGCGCGCTACCCCGGCACCAAGCGATTCGGTCTCGAAGGCGCGGAGAGCCTGATTCCGATGCTGCACGAGACGCTGCAGCGGCTCGGTTCGCACGGCTGCGTCGAGACGGTGATCGGCATGGCCCACCGCGGGCGTCTCAACGTGCTGGTGAACATCCTCGGCAAGGACCCGGGGGCGTTGTTCGACGAATTCGACGGCGTGGTGCCGGACACGGACCGCACCGGCGACGTCAAGTACCACCAAGGTTTTTCGTCCAACGTCAACACCTCCGGCGGCGAGATGCATGTCGCGCTCTCCTTCAACCCATCGCATCTGGAGATCGTCGGCCCGGTGGTGACTGGATCCGTGCGCGCCCGGCAGGATCGGCGCCGCGACTACGAGGGCGATCTCGTGGTGCCGGTGATCATCCACGGCGATGCCGCCTTCGCGGGCCAGGGCGTGGTGATGGAGACCTTCCAGATGTCGCAGACGCGCGGCTTCAAGGTGGGCGGCACCATCCACATCATCGTCAACAATCAGATCGGCTTCACCACCCATCGCGCCGACGACGCGCGCTCCACCGAGTATTGCTCGGAAGTGGCGAAGATGGTGCAGGCGCCCATTCTGCACGTCAATGGCGACGACCCGGACGCATGCCTCTTCGCCGTGCAGCTTGCGGTCGACTACCGGATGCAGTTCCGCAAGGATGTCGTGATCGATCTGGTCTGCTATCGACGCCGCGGCCACAACGAAGCCGAAGAGCCGATGAAGACGCAGCCGCTGATGTACCAAGCCATCCGCCGGCATCCTACGACGCGCGCGATCTACGCTGAGAAGCTGGTTGCCGAAGGGGCTGCAAGTGCGCAGGAGGCCGAGGGACTCATCGGCCTGTATCGATTCGCGCTCGATACCGGCGACCGCATGGCGCTGTCGCTCGTGAATGAACCGGACAGTTCGCTGTTCGTCGACTGGACGCCGTATCTTCACGGCACGCTCGACGATCCGTCCGACACCCGCGTCTCGTTGGAAAAGCTCCGCGATCTTGCCAATCGCCTGAATGCGCCGCCCGATGGCTTCGCGCTGCACCGGCAGGTGCAGAACATCCTCGACGACCGGCGCAAGATGACGGCCGGGGCGATGCTCCTCAACTGGGGCTACGCGGAGACGATGGCCTATGCGACGCTGCTCGACGAGGGGTTCGACGTGCGGCTCACCGGTCAGGACGTCGGCGCCGGGACGTTTTCGCATCGCCATGCCTCGCTGCACAATCAGAAGGACGGCTCGCGCATCGTGCCGCTCAACAAGCTGAACGACGCCAATACCTTCGACATCTACGATTCGCTGCTGTCCGAGGAAGCCGTGCTCGCTTTCGAGTACGGCTACGGCTCCACGTCGCCGCGCACGCTGGTGGTCTGGGAAGCGCAGTTCGGCGATTTCGCGAACGGCGCCCAGGTGGTGATCGACCAGTTCGTCGTCAGCGGCGAGGCCAAGTGGGAGCGATTGTGCGGCTTGACCATGCTGCTGCCGCACGGCTACGAAGGCCAGGGACCGGAGCATTCCTCCGCGCGCCTCGAGCGCTTCCTGCAGCTTAGCGCCCAGCGCAACATGCAAGTCTGCGTGCCGACGACGCCGGCGCAGATCTTCCACATGCTGCGGCGGCAGATGATCCGCCGGGCGCGCAAGCCCTTGGTGGCGCTGACGCCGAAAAGCCTGCTGCGCCATAAGCTGGCGACTTCGACGCTCGAGGAACTTACCGACGGGGCGTTCCAGCCGGTGCTCGGCGAGATCGACGACATCGATCCGGATGGCGTGGACCGCGCCGTGCTGTGCAGCGGCAGGGTCTACTACGAGCTGTTGGAGGAGCGCCGCGCCGAGGGTTTGGAAAACGTCGTGCTCATCCGGCTCGAGCAACTCTTCCCGTTTCCGGAAGAAGCGCTGCGGGAAATCCTGAGACCCTACCGGCTGCTCAACCATGCCGTGTGGTGCCAGGAGGAGCCGATGAACCAGGGCGCGTGGTATTCGAGCCAGCACCACATGCACAAGGTGCTGCGCGAACACGACCCCACGCTGGAACTTGCCTATGCCGGCCGGGAGGCGTTCGCGGCGCCCGCCGGCGGCTATGCGGCGCGCCACCTCGAACGGCAGCGCGCCTTGGTACACGACGCGCTGCACGGAGGCCGAGAGTGAGTCTGGAAATCAAGACCCCGACGTTCGCCGAGTCGATCAGCGAGGGCACGGTCGCCGCCTGGCACAAGCAGGTCGGGGACCCGGTCAAGCGCGACGACGTGCTGGTGGACATCGAAACGGACAAGGTCGTGATCGAGATCTTCGCCCCGGCCGATGGGGTGGTGACGGAGATCCTCAAGGAAGAAGGCGATGTCGTGGAGTCCGAGGAGTTGCTCGGCCGCATGGAACAGGGTGCAGTCGCAGCCGAGCCGGCCGAAGCCGCCGCTGCGGAAGCGGAAGCGCCCACGTCACCGGCGGTGCGCAAGCTGGCCGCCGAAGCCGGCATCGACGTGGCTTCGCTCGACGGCACGGGCAAGGGCGGGCGCGTCACCAAGGACGACGTGATGCGCGCGGCCCAGGCGGCCGAGGCTGCGCAAGGCGGGGAAGCAGCCGACGCCGTGCCGAGCGCGCCGATGCCGGTGGCGCTGGATGCCGACCAGGACCGCGTCGAACGCCGCGTGCCCATGACCCGGCTGCGTGCCAGCATCGCCACGCGGCTCGTCGAGGCGCAGCACACCGCGGCCATGCTCACCACCTTCAACGAGGTGGACATGCTGCCGGTGATGACCATGCGGCGCCGCTACGGCGAGGAGTTCCAGGCCCGCCACAACGGCACCAAGCTCGGCTTCATGGGCTTCTTCGTGCGCTCCTGCGTCGAGGCGCTCAAGCGCTTCCCGGCGGTGAACGCCAGCATCGACGGCAGCGACATCGTCTACCACGGCTACTACGACATCGGCGTCGCGGTGAGCACGGACCGCGGCCTCGTGGTACCGGTGATCCGCGATGCGGACGCCCTCGGCCTGCATCAGATCGAAGACGCGGTGGTCGATTTCGGCACCCGCGCCCGGGATGGCAAGCTGGCGCTGGCGGACATGCAGGGCGGCACGTTCACGATTTCCAACGGCGGCGTGTTCGGCTCGCTGCTTTCCACCCCCATCCTCAATCCGCCGCAGACCGCCATCCTCGGCATGCACAAGATCGAAGAGCGGCCCATCGCCTTGGACGGCGAAGTGGCGATCCGGCCGATGATGTATTTGGCGCTGTCCTACGACCACCGCCTGATCGACGGCCGCGAGGCGGTGCGCTTTCTGGTGACGGTGAAGGAGCTGGTGGAGGACCCGGCGCGGATCCTGCTGGAGCTTTGATCGGCCGCCGCTAGCGGCGCGAGTTTTCGGGACGGATGCGCGCGACCGCCGATTCCACCGGCCGCGGCGCCGGCAGGTTCTCGAAGGCGATGCGGATGTTCTGCGCCCAGGCGCGGCGCAGGTGCAGGAGGTACTCGTCGTCCTCTTCGAGCAGGTCGTGCTCGCCGAGGCCGAAGGTGTCCTTGCGGTAGACCAGGTACTCCACCGGCGGGCCGACCGTGGCATTGCTGCGCATCGTCGAATCCATCGACACCATGGCGCACTTCAGAGCCCCTTCTAGGGAGGTCCCAGAGTCAACGATTCGGTCCAGGATCGGCTTGCCGTACTTCACCTCGCCGATCTGCAGGAACGGCGTGGCGCCCATGGCGCGCACGAAGTTGCCCTCGGGGTAGATGTGCTCGATGCCCGGCGCGTCGCCGCGCACCTGGCCGCCGAGGATGAACGACGCCTCCGGCACGAACGAATCGTCCGTGCGCGTGCCGCTGTGCTTGGCCTGCTCCTCGGTGCTGACATGGCCGACGTACTCGGCCGCGGCCGGCAGGTCCGGCACGTTCATCAGGTTCGTCGCTGCGCCGAAGCGGATGTCCCGCTCGATGCTCGCGACGACGCCTTGGGTGGTGGCGAGGTTGCCCGCAGACAGCAGCACGAAGGCGCGCTCGCCGTTGCCGCCGAAGCGATGCATCTTGCTGTACGTGCTGATCTGGTCCGCGCCGGCATTGGTGCGCGAGTCGGAGGCGAAGACGAGGCCGTCGTCGACGCTGATGGCTACGCAATAGGTCATGCGGGGTGCTGTTTAGCGCACTGGCGCGGCGGGGTCAACGCCCCTGCCAAGGAGCCCGCGCGCCTCACACGGCCGGCGGGGTTTGCCCCGGGCTTGCCCCCGCCCGTGCTGGAATCACGTGCCGGTCCCGCCCTGGCAACGCCTGCGGCAGGGAGCAACTAAACTCGCACGCGCACTGCACGTTGCGGAGTCGAAAATGCCCGGACCCCTCGCAGGCCTCGGAGTAGTCGAACTCGCTACCGCCATCCAAGGGCCCGCGCCTTCATTTCGCAAACATGGGCGCCGATGTGGTGAAGGTGGAGACCGTATGCACAGGCGCCGTCGAGCTAAATCGCGATGTCGCGCGTGTTGTAGTCGCGGATGACGCGCTCGAAGGTCTCTGCGTTCCAGCGGTACTGGTCTGCTTCCTCCTTGAACGGCTGATACACGAATGGAGTTTCGTCATCGTAGCGCTGCCGTCGGGCGTCGATGGCGACTTGGATGACGCTGGCCCGCCTGTCGATGAAGTCGTCGTCGTAGAGGACATGCGGCGGCTGCATGAGATGGCCGTGCTGGCCGGCGACGGACTGGCGCCGGTGGAAGCCCCACGAGACGGAGATGCGAAAGTCCTCCGAGGTATTGGCGAAGGAACCGTGCAGCGTCTGGCGGTTGACCATGGTGACGTCGCCCGGTTCGCAGTAGAGGGGAATGGCGTCCGGCAGTTGGTCGGAGCCATCGTTGGCTTCCACCATCGCCGCGATGTCCACTTGGCCGAGCTTGTGCGTGCCGGGCACCACCCACAGGCAGCTCAGCGCCGTCGTCCGGTTGAGCTGCACTTGGAAGTTGAAGCCGTGGATGCCTTGGTCCCAGTCGGGGCTGTCCCAGTGCGTGACGCCGTCCTGATGCCAGGCAACCGAGCCGCCGAGGCCCGGCTGCTTGACGAAGATGGCGTCGTTGTAGGGTACGAAGTCCGGGCCGTTGATTGCCTCGGCCACGGCCAGAAGGTGCGGATGGCCGTAGACGCGCAAGCCCGACTCCATGAGCTGGCACATGCCGGCGATGATCTGCACGACATGTTCGGGAGCGTGTCCGTCCGGCACGGCCTCCGCCATCTTGCTCTGATGCCGACCGTGCGACGCCGACGTGCCGCCCACGGGGTCGGAAAGGGGCTTCACGAAGACGTAGGGATTGCGCGACATCTCCATGCCGACGGCGCGGTTGCCCGCAGCATCGAGCATCTCGCCCGGTCCGGTGGGTGCGCGGGCCAGAAGATGGTCCACGTCCCGGCGCAGTTCTTGGATCTCCGCGTCCTTGAGGACGTTCTCGAAGACGTAGAAGCCATGTTCCCAGTACGCATCCAGAATCTCCGGATGGATGTTCCCGTCTTCATCGAAGCGCACCGGGCCGCGGCTGCCGATGCGTTGGGCTCGCGCCATGCCCTCACTGGCATAGCGATCCATGCGTTCTCCGTAGACCGCGGCGGAGAGAGTGCCTCCACTCATCGTCCTTCCTCCTACTGACTCGCCATGAGTTCTTCGAGCAGCGTCTCCTGATCGACCACCTCCGTGCCGAAGGCCTCGATCACCACGTCCAAGATCTTCCCCTCGAAGACGAACGGCGCGTCGTAGGCATCGTCCACCGGCGTCTGGCTGTCGCGGCCCACATCGAGCGGTTCGTTGACGAAGTTGTGGTAGCGGAACGGCGCAAGGATGCCATCGCCCGCTGGCTTGTCGTCGACATAGAAGCGCACGCGACCTTCGTCGTCGCCGCTGCGCACCACATCCGCCCGCAAGGTGGCCGGACCCGGCGGGATCGCTACCGGCGAAGATACCCGGCAGCGGTCGCCGAAGTTGTTGGTGCAGTAGTGCAGCCGATTGCCGAGGACGTAGATGCTCCAGCCGCCGAACCGTCCGCCGTCGGCGATGATCGCGCCCTGAGCGCTGGTGGCATTCCTTTCGATTCGCGCCGTGATGCGATGCGATACGCCGCGCACCCGCGGCCCGGCGCGGAAGAAATGCGGCAGCACGGCGTCCTGGTAGAGCACCCAGCGGTTCTTCGGTTCCGGCCACCAGCCGACGCCGCGGCGACCCGTCAGGTCGTCCAAGGGCAGCACGCCGTAGCGTTCGGCTTCCTGCCACCACAGGTCGATCAGCGCCTTCAGCTTGTCGGGATAGGTCTCGGCGAGGTTGTGGAGCTCGGCGAGGTCCCCTTCGAGGCGATACAGCTCCCAGATATCCTCGTTGAATGGCGTGCCGCGATGGTGGAAAGTGACCGCTTTCCAGCCCCGATGCCAGATGGCGCGCTGGCCGACGGTCTCGAAGTATTGGATGGTCTTGCGGGTGTCGGCCTCGTCGTCGTGCAGGGTGTGCGCCATGGACGTGCCGTGCAGCGGCATTTGCGGGATGCCGCCGACCTGGCTCGGCGGTTCCAAGCCGACCAGATCCAGCAGCGTCGGCGTCACGTCGACTACATGGTAGAACTGGCGCCGCGTTTCGCCCCAGCTCTCGATGCCGTTGGGCCAGCGGATGAGCAGCGGCGCCCGCACGCCGCCGGCATAGGTGTTCGCCTTGTAGCGCTTGAACGGCGTATTGCCGGCCATCGCCCAGCCGAACGGGTAGTGGTTGTAGGTGAGCGGTCCGCCCATGTCGTCGAGGCGCGCGAGGTTCTGTTCCACGCTGCTGCCGAAACCGTTGCGGGCGCGCTGGTGGTCGTAGGTGCCGTGCGGACCGCCTTCGGAACTCGCGCCGTTGTCGGAGATGGCGAGCACGATGGTGTCATCGCGCTTGCCGAGCGCGTCGAGCTGGGCGAACAGGCGCGCAATCTGCACATCCGTGTGATCGAGGAATCCTGCGAAGACTTCCTGCAGTCTGGCAGCGAGGCGCTTCTCGTCCGCATCCAGATCGTCCCATTTCTGCACGCCGGGGTTCGGCGGTGCCAGGCGCTGATCGCGTGGCAGCAGACCGGATGCTATCTGGCGCCGCAGTACCAGCGCTCGCTGGTCATCCCAGCCCAGATCGAATTGGCCGCGGTACTTGTCGGCGTACTCGCGCGGCACATGGTGCGGCGAATGCCCGGCGGCGAACGCGACGTAGAGAAAGAATGGCTTGTCCGGATCGGCGGAGGCGAGCTGGCGGAGCCACAGGCAGGCGTTGTCGATGATGCCTTCCGATAGGTGGTAGGCCGGGTCCTTCGGCGGCTCGATGCGTTCGTTGCCGAGGATCAGTTCGGGATTCCACTGGTTCGTCTCGCCGGCCAGGAAGCCGTAGAAGCGGTCGAAGCCGCGTTGCAGCGGCCAGTGGTGGTACGGTCCGGCCGGGCTGGTCTCGTTGATGGAGGCCAGGTGCCACTTGCCGGAGGCGAGCGTCTGATAGCCGTGCGGGCGGAGCATCTCGGCCAGATTCGCGGCTTCCTTCGCCGCGAACCCGCGGGTGTTCGGAAAGCCGTTCACCATCTCCGCGACGCGACCCATGCCGACGCTGTGATGGTTGCGGCCGGTCAGCAGGCAGGTGCGCGTGGGCGAGCAGAGCGGCGTGACGTGGAAGTTGGCGTAGCGCAGCCCATCGGCGGCCAGGCTGTCCAGCGCCGGGGTCTCGATGACCGAACCGTAGCAGCCGAGTTGCGAGTAGCCGACATCGTCGAGGACGATCATGACGATGTTGGGACGCTGTTTGAGTTCCGCAGGCGCGCTGCGCCAAGATGCCGTGGACTCGTCCACGGTGCGCTTGATCTCGCCATCGAACAGGCGGTCGTGTTCCATTTGCGTGCCCCCAAAGCCGAGGAAACTAAGGAGTCTGGCCTAAATAACCTATTTATTTGGAGCGTTTCTTTTTCGGCGAGATGACATAGTTCCAGTCGCCGTGGAACTTGTCCCTGGACAGCGACAGGGCGTCCATCTGCTCGTCGCTCACCTTCACTCCCGTGGGATACTCGCCGTCGTCCAGCTCGGAGCGGATCTCCAGGCCCTTCTTCGTCGTCGTGGCCGCGATCAGGCTCACCACCGCCTCCCTGCTGACGAGCGGCCTGCCGCGCCAGTTCTCCGTGATCCGGCTGAACATGCGGTGCTCGATCTTGTTCCACTTGCTCGTGCCCGGCGGGAAGTGGCACACCGACACCTTCAGCCCCGTCTCGTCCGCAAAGCGCTGCAGCTCGACCTTCCACAGCCGGCTGCGGCTGCCGTTCGAGCCGCCCGCGTCCGCGGCCGCCAGCAGACGCCGCGCCGCCGGGTACCTCGCGCTCCCCATCCGCAGCCACCAGCGCCGCAGCGTCTCCGCCGCGAACGACGCCGTGTCGTGGTCCGCGCCCACGCTCACCCAGCCCGCGTCCGCCGCCACGTCGTACACCCCGTACGGGATCGCCTTGCCCAGCTCCGCGTCCTTGAAGTCGTGGACGCGCACCTTCTCCGGCTCCCCCGCCGGGCGCCATTCCCGCCCGCCGTTGCGGAAGTCCCCCACCAGCTCCTTCTTCTTCGTGTCCACCGACACCACCGGGGTGCCGCCGCGCATGAACGCCTTCGCCCGGCGGTTGATGTGGTTGAACTGCGCGTCCCGGTCCGGGTGCTGGCGACCCTCCAAGGTCTTGCGGTTCGACTGCAAGCTGTAGCCCATGTCGTGCAGCAGCCGGTTCACCGTCCGCTCGCTCACCGGGTGCCCTGCCGCGTCCAGCGCCTCCGCCAGCTTCGCCGCGCTCAGACTCGTCCAGCGCAGCGGCCCCGACGGATCGCCCCGCGTCGCCGGATCCACCAGCCGCTCCAGCGCCGGCACCAGCCCCGGGTCCCTGTCCTCCGCCCGCTTCCGGCCGCCGCCGGGCGAGCGCTGCCGATCCGACGCCTCGACGCCCGACTCCAGCTCCCGCAGGCCCTTCGCGATCGTGACCCGCGACATGCCCGTCGCCTCCCACACCCGCTCGATGCCCCCGCGACCGACCGCGCGCGCCTCGGTCGCAGCCCAGAGCCTCTTGGCGCGCTCGTCGAGCACCGGTTCCAGATCCAGAAACTTCGCAAGTATCGTCCGCGTCGCAGCGTCGTCCATGACCCTGGCCTCTCGGCAAAAGTGCGCTCAACAATACAGGATGTTCCTGCGAGAGTACTAAGCGTATCTCAGTGCGCGGGAGGCTCGCACGCGCCTTGGCGGAGGCGTTCGATGCCGCGCACTAGCAGCGAACGCGGACAGCCGAAGTTGAACCGCAGAAAGCCCGGTGCGGCGAAGTCCGCACCGTCGGAGAGGCCGAGACCGGCGGCCTCGAAGTGCGCGGCGGGGTCCGCCAGCCCGAGGGCGGATACGTCGAGCCAAGTAAGGCAGGTGCCTTCAACGGCAGTCGTGCGAATGCCGTCGATTCCGCACACCGCGCGCTGCAACACAGCGGCGTTCTCCGCCAGAAAGGCGTTGCGTTCGTCGAGCCAGTCGCTGGTGTCGGCGAAGGCGGCCGTGGCCGCGGCGTAGGCGAGCGGCGACATGCCGGACACCAGGCCCGATTTCGCGAACGCCTCGAACCGCTCGCGGAGCGCCGCGTTCGGGATCACGGCAACCGCCACGCCAAGACCCGGATAGTTGTAGCCCTTGGTGGATGCGAACAGGGAGATGCTGCGCTGCGCCAGCGCCTCGTCGAGACTGGCGATGGGCACATGCCGCGACGCGGGCGCAAGAATGATCGGGCAGTGGATTTCGTCGCTGACGAGCACTGTATCGCTCGCAAGGATCAGTTCGGCGAGGGAGGCGAGTTCGGCCGCCTCGTAGACGCGGCCCGTCGGGTTCTGCGGATTGCAGAGCATGAACGCCGCAGTGCGGCGGGAGACTGCGCTGCGCAACTCGTCGAAGTCCATCTCCCAGCGTTCGCCGCGCACCAGCGGCGCGAGGACGCCGCGCAGGCCGACGGTCTCCGGCACCTTGAGGAACGGCGGATAGGCGGGAATGGGGATCAGCAGTTCGGTCCGCTCGGGATGCCCTGCCGCTGCTTGCGCCGCGACGTTGAATCCGGGCACGACGCCCGGCAGCCACACCAACCACTCCTCCGACACGCGCCACCGGTATCGCCGCTGCAGCCAGTCCACGAATGCGCCGCCGGCCGCATCGGGCGGCACCGCATAGCCCAGGATCTGATGGGTGAGCCGTTCTTGGATCGCATCGAGAACGAACGGCGCGGTCGGCAGGTCCATGTCCGCCACCCAGAAAGGCAGGATGTCCCGGCCCGCGTACTTTTCCCACTTGGAGGAATCCATGCCGGTGCGGTCGATGGGCGGCTCGTAGCGCATGGCCAGCGCCAGACCGCCGCCCTGGACATTCGCGGCCATCGATTTCCCCTCGAGTTGCTGCCCCGCAGGATGCTGCAAGTCTAGGCGCGCCCGCGGCTGCGCACCGGCATCGATCCTCAAGACGCAGTTGAATGGCACTTGGGTTGGCCGCGTACCGATCGACGATGCGGGTCTTGCTGCCGGCACCCGGCCGAGCCCCGATGCGGGTATGCTCGCTCCCCCGACTAGCAAGGGAAGCCGATGTCCGAACCCGCGCCGCTGCTGGCCCCGCATGGCGTCCGCGCCACCTTGAGCTTCGCCACCGCCGCCGGCGACAAGCACTACTACGAAGTCGCGGCCCCCGATACCGCGGGCCGCAACGTCGGCAGTGGCACGGCGCGCCACGATGTGATCGTCCACAACGCCCGGGATTGGCACGAGCGCCCGAAACTCGACATCCATGGCTTCGAGCTGCATGCCGATCACCTGCCGCCGATCGACTTCCTGGACGATGCTAGCGTGAAGCGCCTCTACTACCCGGCCATGGCGGACATCGCCCAGCGCTGCACGGGCGCGAACCGCATCCACATCTTCGACCACACGGTGCGCCACGGGGACCCGGACGTGCGCCGCGCCAAGCGCCTGAAGCCGCCGGCGCGCGGCGTACACAACGACTACACCCACTGGTCCGCCCGCAAGCGCATGCGTGACCTGCTGCCGGACGAGGCCGACGACCTGCTGCGCCGCAGATTCGCCATCGTCCAGGCATGGCGCCCCATCGGCCATCCCATCGAATCCGACCCCATCGCCGTAGCCGATGCCCGCACGGTGGAGGAAGCGGACTTCGTGCCCGTGCCCCGGGTAGCGCCGGGCCGCATAGGCGAGACGTGGCGAGCGCTGTACAGCCCGCGCCAGCGCTTCTTCTACTACCCGCTGATGGCCCCGGACGAGGCACTGTTCTTCAAGGTATACGACTCGGCACAAGACGGCCCGGCGAGGTATACGCTGCACACCGCGTTCGAACTGCCGGACGCCGGCCCGCACGCGGCGCCGAGGCACAGCGTGGAGATGCGGCTGTTCGCGTTCTTCTAGGGGCGCTTACGGGCAGGGCCTTGCCGCCGGGACTGCTAGGCGGGAGCGTCCAACCCCGCCAGCACGTCGGCAATGGCTTCGCCGCGAAGCCCTTGCTTTACCGATGCGTAGGCCGATCCATCGAGAGCCACCAAGCCGCGCGCAGCCTCCAGCGCCGCGTCCCGTACTTTGTCCGCTTCCGCCACCTCGTCCAGGAACCCCGCGTCCTTCGCCTCGTCGGGCGAGAACATCGTCGCGCCGATGGCGGCGCGGCTCAGGTAGCGCTTGGAAAGCCGGGCGTTCGCCAGCATCAGGCCGAACGGGGGCAGGCTCATGCCGATGGCGGTTTCGTTGAGGCCGATGCGGAAGTCGCCGGCGGCGCCGACGCGGTAGTCGGCCGTGAGCAGGCAGAACGCGCCGAGGGCCACGGCGTGGCCGGGCGCCGCGATGACGAGCGGCTGCGGATGGCCGTAGAGGCGCATCATCAGTTTCGCGCCGGCGAGGCTCATCGCGCTGGCTGCCGCCGGGTCGCCGCCGCGGATCACGCGCAGGTCGAAACCGCCGGAGAGGATGCCGGGACGGCCGGTGAGGACCACGGCCTTGGCTTCGTTCTGGGCGCGCTCCAGCAGGTCGTCCACGGCGGCGATCATGTTCGGGCCGAAGGCGTTGGCCTTGCCGTCGTCCATGGCGATCACGGCGACGTTTTCCAGCAGTTGGTAGGTGGCGAGGTCCGGCATCGAGGTTCTCCGAAGGTGGTGCGCGCAGTTTAGGCGACTGCCGAGGGGTTCGAGGCTCAGCCGTGCCGTTGGGTGCGCCGGGAGCCGCGCTTCTGCGTGCGGCGGCGAGGAATGTTGAGCCGCTGGCGGCGCTCCCAGAGGCTCTTGCGCGAGATGCCGAGCTGGCTCGCAAGCTCGGTCTCCGTGCAGTGATCCTGATTGGCGAGCACGAAGCGCACGAAGAAGTCTTCGAGGCGTCCAGAGGTGCCCTGCTCGGTGGCGGCAGTCGGTACGCTGGGCGCTGCATCGATCGCCAGCACTTCAGCGGCAATCTCGTTGCCTTCGCAGAGGGCGGCGGCGCGCTCCACGGCGTTCTCCAACTCGCGCACGTTGCCGGGCCAAGGATGCCCGCGCAGCGCGTCCATCGCCTCTGGAGCGAACACGAGCCCCTGCTTGCCGAGCTTGCTCTCCGTGCGCTTGAGGAAAACGCCTGCGATCAGGGCCACGTCTTCGCCTCGCTCCCGCAGCGGCGGCATCGGGAGCGATTGGCCGTTCAGCCGCTCGACCAGGGCGGGCAGCGCAAGACCGGTGTCGGCCAGTCGATCCAGATCGCGCCGCGTGGCGGCGTAGATTCGCACGTCCGGTTCGTGGCCGCGGCCCTCCGCGGCATGCATGTGCCGCAGCAGCCGGTCCTGGGCATCGAGCGGCAGGTCGCCCACCTCGTCGACGAAGAGCGCCCCGCCGGCGGCGGCGGCGAGCAGCCCGCGTCGCGTCGTTGCGCCATCGCCCGTGCCGAACAGCTCGACGGCGAGTTCGGTGGTTGGAACCGCCGCGCAGTGCGCCGGGATGAATGGCGCGTTGCGGCGTGGGCCGGCTGCATGGATCACCCGCGCCGCGAGTTCCTTGCCGGTGCCGGGTTCGCCGTGGAGCAACACCGGAGCGTCGTTTTGGGCGGCGTCGATGATGCGCTCCCAGAGCGCGGCCATCACCGGATGCTCGCCGATGATCGGCCCGCGCGGTTGCGGCTCTTCGTGCGCCTGCTCGGCTGCTGCGGCGACCGCCCTGACCAGCGTTCCGACGGCCAGCGGCCGGGGGAGATAGTCGGCCGCGCCTTGCTTCGTGTACGCCACGGCGTCGGCGATGCTGGGCTGCTCCGCTACCACCACGACCGGGGTCGGTGCGGCCTTGGCGATGAGCGCATCGCCCTGCACCGCAGCCGTACTCGCGACGATCACGGTCGGCGCGGCGTGTCCGCGGTCGGCGCAGTTGAGTACCGCGAATCCGCCCTGCTCGAGCGTTTCGCGCAGTTGCTGGCGAGAGGCGGCGTCGGGGTCGACGAGGAGCACGCGGGTCATGCGCGGGATGTTAAGCCAACAGCGGCGCCCAGGTCAGGCGAGCGCCACGAAACCCGGCATGACCGCGCGCTTCGGCACGTTGTCGATGCGCCAGTGGCGGTGCGCCCAGTCGAGCATCTCCGGCGCACTCGCTGGCGGCGGATCGAGACCCAGCAGGCACAGCGCGGCGGCGACGTTCTGGCGGCTGGCGCGGTCGTCGATGGCGGTTGCCCGGTTGTGCTTGGAGAGTTTCACGCCGCTCGCTTCGGCGACCACCGGCACATGCGCGTAGCTTGCCGGCGCGAAACCGAGCAGCTCGGCCAGATAGCGCTGTCGCGGCGTGTTGTCGAGCAGATCCGCGCCGCGCACGATGTGGGTGATGCCTAGGTTCGCGTCGTCCGCGACCACCGCGAGTTGGTAGGAAGCGAGGCCGTCGCGGCGCCAGACGGCGAAGTCGCCGACGGTCTCTGCGAGGTCCTCCGCATAGGGGCCTTGGATGCGGTCGACGAACCCCACTTCCCCGGCCTCGACGCGCAGCCGCACCGCGTTGCCGGTGCGCGGCAGGCCGAGCAAGCGGCATGTGCCCGGGTAGCGGGCGTGGCCGCGCAGGTCGCGGCGCGTGCAGCGGCAGGCGAAGCAGCGGTCGCCGAGGCTGGCGAGGGCCGCGCGATAGCGTTCCGCCTGTCCGCTCTGACGACAGATGCGCCCGTCCCAGCCCAGGCCGTGGGCTTCCAAGGAACGCAGGATGGCGGATTCCGCGCCGCGCACCACGCGGGGTTCGTCCAGGTCGTCGATGCGCAGGCGCCACACACCGCCGTGGGCGCGCGCGTCGACCCAGGAGGCGATAGCGGTGAGCAGCGAACCGAGGTGCAGCGGCCCCGACGGCGTCGGCGCGAAGCGGCCGACGTAGTGGTGCGCCGTCGCCGGGCTACCCATGGAGCCCCCGCGCCCGGCTGACGGTTCAGCCGCGCAGCTGGCGCTCGCGCAGTTCGTCGAGGGCCTTGCAGTCCACGCACTGCGTGGCTGTGGGACGCGCTTCGAGGCGACGCAGGCCGATCTCCACGCCGCAGGTGTCGCAGAAGCCGTAGTCGTCGCGGTCGATGCGCGACAGGGTCTCGTTGATCTTGCGGATCAGGCGCCGTTCGCGGTCCCTGGTGCGCAGCTCGATGCCGAGCTCCTCTTCCTGGGCGGCGCGGTCCAAGGGGTCCGGGAAGTTCGAGGCCTCGTCCTGCAGGTGGTTCACCGTGCGATCCACCTGCTCCATCAGCTCGCGCCGCCACTCGCCGAGCATGTGGCGGAAGTGCGCGACCTGCGCGTCGTTCATGTACTCCTCGCCCTCGGCGGGCTTGTACGGCTCGAAGCCGACGAAGGGCGCATCGGCGTGGGCGACGGATTGCTTGGCCGTTTGCGCGACTGCGCCAGCGGCGGTCGCTGGCGGCTGGGGCGACAGCTGATCGGTTGCCGACATGGGTAGAGTCCGTATGCTTCGTGCGCGGGGGCGTTTTTCGCGGGGCGCGTAACCTACCAAAAACGCCCCGCGGAAGGCCATAGCGTTTTCGGGTCGTTTTTCGGGGGAGTCGGAGAGAGTGGACGGCGAAGGCACGGCTAGGAGCGGCGCTGGGACGGCGCTCTCCAGCAATGGCGGGCGGCGCCGGCTCGCCGCCCGCGCGGCGCGGATCGCACCGTTTCGGGTGGTCGAGATCCTCGAACGCGCCCGCCAGCTCGAACGTACGCGGCGCATCGTCCACTTCGAGGTGGGCGAGCCGGACTTTCCGACGGCGCCGAGTGTCGTCGATGCTGGCATTCGGGCCCTGCGCGAAGGCCGCACCGGCTACACCCAGCCGCTGGGGCTGCCCGAGTTGCGTGAAGCCATCGCGGCGCGCTACGGCATCGACCCCGGCCGCGTAGCCGTGACGACGGGCGCCAGCGCCGGCCTCAACCTGCTGGCGCAGACTCTCGTGGATCCGGGCGCCGAGGTGCTGATGACGGATCCCGGCTACCCGTGCAATGGCGTGTTCGTGGAGGCAGCGGGCGGGTTAGCGCGCGGCGTGCCGGTGGGCGCCGAGACGCGCTTCCAGATGACCGCGCATGCTGTTCGGTCGGCATGGAGCGAGCGCACCGCCGGCGTGCTGCTGGCAAGTCCTGCCAATCCCACCGGCAGCCTGATCGGCCGCGACGAGCTTGCGGCGATCAGCGCCTTTGTTGCCGAACGCGGCTTCGTGATCGTGGACGAGATCTACCGCGAGCTGATCTACGGGGACATCCCCGCGGACCGCCTGACCGGCACCGCGCTCGCCGTCGACGACGGCGTCTTCGTCGTCGGCAGCTTCTCCAAGTACTTCGGCATGACTGGCTGGCGGATCGGCTGGCTGGTGGTGCCCGATTGGGCCGCCCCGGCGATCGGACGCGCCGCGCAGAATCTCTACATCGCGCCGCCGACGCCCTCCCAGTACGCCGCCTTGGCAGCCCTTGAAGAGCCGGCGCTCAGCGTGCATGAGGAGCGGCGCGGCGTCTTCGAGCGTCGGCGCGCCGTCCTGCTCGACGGTTTGGCGGATCTCGGCTTGCCGGCGGCGCACGAGCCGGAAGGCGCGTTCTACGTCTATGTGGACATCGGCGCTCTGGGGGTGGATGCGGAGACCTTCTGCCACGACCTGATCGAGAACCACGGCGTGGCCGCGACGCCGGGCACGGACTTCGGCGCCCATCGGGCGGAGCGCCACATCCGCTTCGCCTACACCGTGGACGAGGCGGACATCCGGCTGGGCTTGGAACGCATCGCGCTGGCCTTGCGACGCCTGCAGGGATAGCGCCGTCCGCTTCGATCCGCCACTGCGCCGGGTGCGCCTGATCCGGCGCTACAAGCGCTTCCTCGCGGATGTCGAGATGCGGGACGGCGAGCGAATCACCGTCCACTGCGCCAACACCGGCGCGATGACGGGCTGCGCCGCGCCGGGCAGCGCGGCGTGGCTGTCCACGGCCGCGAATCCGCGCCGCAAGTACCGCTACACGCTGGAACTGGTGCAGAGCCCGGACGGCGAGCTCATCGCGGTGAACACGGCGCGGGCCAACGGCATCGTCGCCGAGGCGCTGGCGGAAGGTCTGCTGCCCGGCTTCAAGCAGTGCGACCCTGTGCGCCGCGAAGTGCCCATCCCGGGCGAATCGCGCGGGCGCTTCGACCTGCTGGCCGGCGACACCTACATCGAAGTGAAGACGGTGACGCTGAAGCTGCCCGACACCGGCGCCTTCCCGGACGCGGTGAGCGCCCGGGCGACGCGCCATGTCGACGCCCTCGCCCGCCTGGCGCGCAGCGGTCGCAGCGCCGCGTTGGTGTTCTGCGTCCTGCACGCGGGCATCCGCGCGGTGCGCCCCGCGGACGAGATCGACCCGGCCTACGGCATCGCCCTGCGCAGAGCGATCAACGCCGGCGTGCGGGTCATCGCCTTGGGCTGCCGCATCGACATCGACGGGATCGCGGCTGTCGGCGTTCTGCCGTTCTCGGCCGGGCGCATCCCCACGTAGCGATCCTTGACTCCGGCGACTCCGGCCCTTGTCCTGGGCATTCATACAGTATACGGTTTGGCTGTCTTGCCGGAGGAGCCGGTTGGGCGGAACCACGCTGCAGCGAGGATGAGACATGCATTCGAGCGCGGCTGCCGATTCGATCATGTCTTCATCGAACGTCTCGATTGGGAGGTCGAGAGGCGGATGTTCCGCGCATTCCTCGGCAGTTGATCGCCTTGGCTATGCTGGCGAGCCGCAGCACGAGACTGGTCACCTATGGGTCAACCCTTTGCGAAAACAGCTTTTAGCGTTGCGTAGTCGCGGAGGCCCGGCAGCCTCGCGCCGTGTCGGGAGACCAACTCCGCTGCAGCGTAGTTGGCGAAGCGGGCGGCGTCGGCGGGCGCCGCGTCGTCCACGCGGGCGGCGATGACGGCGCCGGCGTAGATGTCCCCGGCGCCTGTCGTGTCTACCGCCCGGGCGGGGTAGCCCGGCACGAAGTCCTTGCCGCGTGGGCTGATCGCGAGGCTGCCGTTCGCGCCCAAGGTGATGTTGACGAACGGGGCGATGTCGGCAAGTTCTCTGGCGGCGATGTCCAAGCGGTCCGTGCCCGTCCAAGTTAGCGCTTCCTCTTCGTTGCAGAAGAGCTGCGTGACGCCATTGCCGAGCATCGCTAGCAGTCCGTCGCGGCAGCCGGTCACCATGGAGGGGTCGGCGAGCGAGACGCTGGTGCATACGTTGGCGGACTCGGCGATCTCCCGGCCTAGAACGGCGGCGGCGCAGCCGGGGGGTGACGCGGCGAGGTAGCCCTCGACATAGAAGTACGCCGCGGCGGCGATGGCCGACTCCTGCAGATCCTCCGGGCCGAGCTCGGCTGAGACGCCGAGGAAAGTGGTCATCGTGCGCTCGGCGTCCGCGGTGACGAGCGTAAGGCAACGGCCCGAACCCCCGTCGGCGCGGTGTTCGCCGGCGGTATCGATGCCGGCCTGCTGCAGATCCTTGAGGAAGTGGCGGCCGGTTTCGTCATCGCCCACACGGCAGGAGTAGAAGCCGCGGCCGCCGAAGCCCTGCACCGCGAACACGGTGTTGGCGGCGGAACCGCCCGACAGGCGCCGGTGCTGGCGATCTTCGAGGCTCTCGACTAGGTCGGCGATGCGCTCCTCGTCCACCAGCGTCATATGGCCCTTCTCCAGCGCCTGATCGCGCAGGAAGCCCTCGTCCACGGCGTACTCGAAGTCCACCAGGGCATTGCCGAGGCCGTAGATGGCATACCTCACTGGTCGAGTCCGGCCAGTGCCGCGTCCACTGCCTCCAAGGTGTAGTCCACCGCCTCGGCGTCGTGGGCACCGGAGGCGAACGCCGCCTCGAAGGCGGACGGCGCGAAGTACACGCCGCGTTCGAGCAAGGCGTGGAAGAAGCGCTTGTAGCGTTCGATGTCGGCGGCGGCCACGTCGTCGTAGCCGCGCACCAGGCCGGGCGCGAAGAAGGCGCTGAACATGCCGCAGACGCTGTTGATGGCGAGCGGGATGCCGTGCTTCTCGGCGCGCGCGGCGATGCCGTCCGCCAGGGTGGCGGTGGTGGTCGCCAGGCGGGCGTAGAAGGCGTCGTCCAAGGAGCGCAGCATGGCGAGGCCCGCGCCCATGGCGATCGGATTGCCGGACAGCGTGCCGGCCTGGTACACAGGGCCGGTGGGGGCGATCCGCTCCATGATGTCCGCCCGGCCGCCGAAGGCGCCCACGGGCAGACCGCCGCCGATGACCTTGCCGAGGGTGGTGAGATCGGGCATCACCCCGTACAGCGCCTGGGCGCCGCCGGCGGCGACCCGGAAACCGGTCATCACCTCGTCGAAGATCAGCACGCTCCCGGCATCCGTGCAGAGCGTGCGCAGCGCCTCAAGGAAGCCCGGCTGCGGCGGGATGCAGCCCATGTTGCCCGCCACCGGCTCGACGATCACTGCCGCGAGATCATCGCCGTAGCGGGCGAATACCTCGGCTACGGCGTCGGCATCGTTGAATGGCGCGGTGAGGGTGTTGGCGGCCGTTTGCGCGGGCACGCCGGGGGAGTCCGGCAGGCCCAGGGTCAGCAATCCCGAACCGGCGGCGGCCAGCAGCGAATCGGCGTGGCCGTGGTAGCAGCCTTGGAACTTGAGGATCAGGTCGCGGCCGGTGAAGCCGCGCGCGAGGCGGATGGCGGACATGGTGGCCTCGGTGCCGGAGTTGACCATCCGCACCTTGTCGATGCTCGGCACGCGGGCCGCGACCATCTCCGCCATCTCCACCTCGATGGCGGTGGGGGCGCCGAAGCCCAGCGACGCGGCGGCCTGCTCGCGCACCGACTCGACCACGGGGGCGAAGGCGTGGCCCTGCAGCATCGGCCCCCAGGAGCCCACGTAGTCCACGTAGCGGTTGCCGTCCACGTCGGTGAGCCACGCGCCGCTGCCGGCGGCGAAGAACACCGGCGTGCCGCCGACGCCGCGAAAGGCGCGCACCGGCGAGTTGACGCCGCCCGGAATGCGCCGCTCGGCGCGGGCGAAAAGGTCAGAGGATGTCTTTCGCTGCATCGCGGGATTCGGTCCCCTTGAGGTCGGGCAAGAGGCGCATTGTAGAACGAACCGAGCGGTCGCCGTCGGCTCACCTTGGTCCACTGCCGCCCGCCGCGGAGGGATGCGGCTCGGCCTGCGGCGCCCGGGAATAGCGGTCGATGTCGGCCCGCGTGAGCACGCCGAGGATCTCGCCCGGCTCTCCCGTGGAAGTCACGCAGAGACCTTCGAGGCCGGTGGAGCGGAGCGCGGCGAGCGCCTCCAGCAGCGTTGCGCGACTGCCGATGAAGCCGACATCAAGGCGTGTGCCGGGCACCGCCATGAGGTCTACTGCGGGAGCATCGGCTTCGTCCGACAGCCCTTGCAGGTGGGCGGAGAGATTGGCGGCGCTCAGCACGGCCCGCACGTCGCCGCCATCGTCGATGGCGATCCAGCTCGGCGCGTCTCGAAGGCCGGTGAGGAAACGCTCCTTGGCGGCTAGCCGGGGGAGTCTGGCGATGGTGCGCGTCATCAGCCCGGCAACGCCCGCCCGCAACAGGTGCAGCGTTGCCGGATCGAGCGGGTATTGCAGGCCCAGCGTCGCGAGCGTGGTGAGGAACACCGAACGCTGCCGCGCGAGCTGGCTGACCGTCAGCGTCGCCACGGCGATGATGAGCATCGCTGGCAGGATCACCCCGGGATTGGCGGTGAGTTCGAGGACGGCGACCAGCGCGGCCAGCGGCGCTTGCAGCACCGCGGCCATCATCGCCGCCATGCCCAGCATGACGTAGAGCGCGGGTTCCGACGCGCTTTGCGGGGCGACGAGGTTGCCGAGGTGGCCAAGCAGGCCGCCGAGCGCCGCGCCCATGACGAGAGTCGGCCCGATCATGCCTACGGGCAGGCCGACGCCGACGCAGGCTGCGGAGGCGATGGTCTTGGCGATCAGCACGGCGAGCAGCGCTGTCCAGACGAGATCGCCGAGCAGGGCGGCATTCACGGTGTCGTAGCCGACGCCGAGGGCGGCGGGCACGAACAGCGCGGCGATGCCGGTGACGGCGCCGGCGAGCGCGGCGCGCAGCCAGAACGGGCCACGCTGCCAGCCGGCGATGGTCTTCACCAGCACGATGAAGCCGCCGCCCACCAGCCCCACGGCGACGCCGGCGAGCATGATGTACGGCACTTCGAGCAGCGAGCGCAGTTCCGTCTCCGGTACCGCGAACGCCACCACGTCGCCGAAGTACCAGCGGTTGATCACGGTGGCCGTGACCGCCGAGATGATCACCGGCAGGAAGTTGGCGATGGCGTACTCCATCATCACCACCTCCATGGCGAAGATGACGCCGGCCATCGGCGTGTTGAAGGAGGCGGCGATGGCGGCCGCAGCGCCGCACGCCACCAGCGTGCGCATGCTGTTGTTCGGCAGCCGGAACCACTCGCCGAGCAGGCCGGCGCTGGCCGCGCCGAGATGCACGGCGGGGCCTTCGCGGCCGCCGGAGAGGCCCGCGGTGAGGCCCACGATGCCGCCCCAGAACTGATAGAGGGCGCTGCGCCACGGCATCCGGCCTTGGTAGCGGGAGAGTCTCTCCATGACGTGGACCACGCCCACGCGGCGCGACTCGGCGGGCCAGTGGTTCACGAGAATGCCGAGCGCGATGGCGCCGATGAGCGGCATGAGCAGGTGGCTCGCGGTGCCGAGCCCCTCGAAATCCTCGGCGTCCACGCGCCCGACCAGCCGCGCAGCGCCTTCCAAGGCGCCCCGGAAGAGCAGGATCACGGCGCCGGTGAAGCCCCCCACGGCGATGGCGAGAATCGTCAGCTGCGGCAACGCCTCGACGCCGGCAAGGCGCTCGCGGAAGAACTCCAGCGATGGCAGCAGGCGTTTGAGACGAGGCAGGCGCAGGGGGCCTCCTTTGCGGGTCGGCGATGAGGTGGCTATTACTATAGGCCGATGCCGCGGCACCGAGGGTCGTAGCACCGAGAGGGTTTTCGCGGACGCTGGTGTATATTCCCCGTCCATGGACGCAGGCATCCAATTCTCTTCCCGCGCCGCGGGCAAGGTTCGCGAGCTGATCGACGACGAGGGCAACCCGGCGCTCAAGCTGCGCGTGTTCATCACCGGCGGCGGCTGCAGCGGCTTCTCGTACGGCTTCACCTTCGACGACGATACGGCGGAGGACGACGCCGTGATCGAGCGCGACGGGGTGACGGCGCTGGTCGATCCGCTCAGCTACCAGTATCTGGTCGGGGCGCAGATCGACTACCGCGAAGACCTCGCCGGCGCGCAGTTCGTGGTGGCCAATCCCAATGCCTCGGCCACCTGCGGCTGCGGCAACTCGTTCGCGATCTGACTCGCCATCTGACTCGCGACCTGACCCTCAGCCCGGGTAGATCGCGCCGAGGATGCGCGGTCCGGCGGCGCCGGTCACCGATGGCGCGTTGCCCGGCTCTCGCGCCAGGGTTCGATGCGCGAACCACGCGAACGCGGCCGCTTCGAGGCTGTCGCCATCGACTCCTAGATCGTCCGTGGTCAGCACCCGGTGTTGCGGAAGCTCGGCGGCCAGGAGCCGCATCAGCTCGCGGTTGCGGCGGCCGCCGCCGCACACGGCCACGTCGCCGGCGCCGTCGGCGTGGCGGCGCACGGCTTCGGCGATGCTCCAGGCCGTGAAGGCCGCGAGCGTTGCCTGCACGTCCTGCGGACGGACGTCGAGGCCCGCGCACGCGCCTTCGATGTAGCCCAAGTGGTAGGTCTCCTTGCCCGTGCTCTTCGGCGGCGGGCGAGGGATGAACGGGTCCCGCTGCAGCGCTTCCAGCAGGCCGGGGTGGCTGCGCCCGCTTGCCGCCCAAGCGCCGTCGCGGTCGAACGGTTCGCCCCGGCAGCACAGCGTCCAAGCATCGAGCAGGGCATTGCCGGGGCCGGTGTCGAAGCCGAGCAAGGCCCGCCCTTGGGCAGGCAGGAAAGTCGCGTTGGCGATGCCGCCGATGTTGACCACCACTCGGTGGCGGGCGGCATCGCGGAACAGCGCTTCGTGGAACAGCGGCGCCAGCGGCGCGCCCTGGCCGCCGGCGGCCATGTCGCGGCGGCGGAAGTCCGCGACCGTGGTGATGCCCGTCAGCTCCGCGACGCGGTTCGGATCGCCGATCTGCAGCGTGAACGGCGGCTCGGCATCAGGTCGATGGCGGATGGTCTGGCCGTGGCAGCCGATGGCGCGGACATCGGCCGCGGGCACGTCCCAGTCGTCGAGGCAGGCGAGGACCGCTTCGCCGATGAGGGTGCCGAGGGCGGCGTCGGCGCGGCCCAGGCGCTCGACTTCGTCGTCGCCCGGTTGCGTCAAGGCGGCCAGATCAGCGACTAGGTCGGCGGGGAGGGGCGCTGTGCGAGCGGCGGTCACACGGGGTGCGCCGACGCCCGTCTCCAGCAAGGCGATGTCGAGGCCGTCCATGCTGGTGCCGGTCATGACGCCGACGAACTTCATGGCGCTACCGAGGGGTATCGGCTTGGGCGATCTGGTCGGCGTTCCGGTAGCGGTCCAAGGCGGCGAGCAGCGATCCGGTCGCGGCGTCGAACGCCTCGCGGTCCTCGACGGGGATGGGCGTCGCGCTCGGCAGGCGCACGGTGCGGGGGTTCTTGTGGACGCCGTCGACCAGGAACTCGTAGTGCAGGTGCGGGCCGGTTGCCCAGCCGGTGGCGCCGACGTAGCCGATCACTTCGCCCTGGCGGACGCTCTTGCCGGCCTTCAGCCCCTTGGCGAAACGCGACAGGTGCAGGTACTTCGTGCGGTAGCGCTGCCCGTGCTGCAGGACGATGTAGCGGCCGTTCGCCTTGCCGGTGCTCACCGTCACGACGCGACCGTCGCCCACCGCCTTGATGGGCGTGCCGGTGGGGGCGGCGTAGTCGATGCCGCGATGCGGCATGGCGCGCTTCCACAGCGGGTGGATGCGCTTCAGATTGAAGTTCGAGCTGATGCGGGTGAAGTTGAGCGGGGCGCGCAGGAAGGCTTTGCGCATGTTGTGGCCGCTGGGCGCGAAGTAGCCGCCGTCGAAGCTCACCGCCCGGTGGCTGGTGCCGACGTTGACGAACTCCGCCGCCAGGATGTCGCCGTTGCGGATGAACTGGCCATCGACGAAGTGCTTCTCGTAGAGAACGTGGAAGGCGTCGCCCTCGCGGATGTCCAGGATGAAATCCACGTCCCACTGGAAGAGCTCGGCGAGGCGGGTGGCGAAGGCGTCGTCGAGGCCGGCCCGCTGGCAGGCGGCGAACAGCGAGTGCTTGATGACGCCGCTGGTGTAGGTCTGGACGATGTCCGGTCGCCGCACCACGGTCTCGGCCTCGAAGCGGTCGCCGATGCGCCGGAAGTCCACCCATTCCAGACGACCCGGACGGTAGGTGAGGTGGATCAGGTTGCCGTCCTCGTCCTTGTCGAACTCGAAGGTATGGCCCGGGAAGATGGACTTCAGCCGCCTGCCCTGCGGGCCGCTGTCGAGAATGCGCTGCAGGTCCCCCGGGCTCAGACCGTGGCGCTCGAAAATAATCGACAAGCTGTCCCCCGGCCGTACGGGGGCGGCGATGGGCGCATCGCTCGGCAGCGGCGCGGGCGGCTGCGCCGGAACGGGGGCGGGGGAGGCAGGCGGCGCGGGCAGGGGTTCCGGGTTCACCATGGCAGCGTTCGCCTGCTGTTCGGCGGGCGCCGGTCCGAGCAGCCATGCGGCGCCCCAGACGACGGTCAGGGCGACGACCAGAATGACGTGTGCATTGGGCTTGGTTCCCCGCAAAGCCACAGACCCGTCGAAGTTCCCTTTGCTTTCACCGAGTTGCGCCGCGAATCGGAGAATCCGCAGCAACCCGGCCCAAAGTTCCTAAGTGTTGCGCAAATGAAGCGTGGATGGAAGCACTTTTTTGATGGTTTGCCGGGCGGGCTGCGGCTTGCGCTGGCGCGGATTCGTCCGGCGCGTTAAGGTGCCGCGCCCTAGAAGCGACGGCGCAGCGCGATGACCTTCTTTCCGGACACGCTCGAACGTCGCGGCCTGCTGGCCCAGGTGTCGGATCGAGACGGGCTCGCGCACCACCTCGGCGGCGCTTCGAGGGTGGTCTACGTCGGCTTCGATCCCACCGCGGCCAGCCTCCAAGTCGGCAATCTGGTCTCGCTGCTGCTGCTGCGCCGCTTCCAGCTTCAGGGCCATCGGCCGATCGCCCTGGTCGGCGGCGCCACCGGTCTGATCGGCGATCCGTCCTGGCGCACCGAGGAGCGCGTGCTGAACGACGCCGCGACCGTGGAGGACTGGGTGGCCAGGATTCGCCGTCAGGTGGGGCGGTTCATCGACTTGGACGGCAACAGCGCTGGGCGGGTCGTGAACAACCTCGACTGGACGGGCGAACTGAACACGCTCGCGTTCCTGCGCGACATCGGCAAGCACTTCTCCGTCACGGCCATGCTGCAGCGCGACTCCGTGCGCTCACGCGTCGAGCGCGACGGCGGCGGCATCTCCTACACGGAGTTCAGCTACACGCTGCTGCAGGCCAACGACTTCTTGGAGTTGGCCCGCCGCTACGACTGCTCGCTGCAGATCGGCGGCAGCGACCAGTGGGGGAACATCGTCAGCGGCGTGGACCTGGTGCGGCGGGCGCTGGGTCGGCAGGCGTTCGCGCTCACCCACCCGCTGGTGACGCGGTCGGACGGCACCAAGTGGGGCAAGAGCGCCGGCGGCGCGGTCTGGCTGGATCCGGAGCGCACGTCGCCCTACGCCTTCTACCAGTTCTGGCTTAACGTCGCCGATGCCGACGTGGTGGCCCACCTCAAGCGCTTCACTCTGCTTGACGACGAAGCCCTCGCTGCGGCGGGCGATGCGGTTGAGAACCACCCCGAGCAGCGCCAGGGCCAGCGCACGCTGGCGCGGGAGGTCACGCGCCTGGTGCATGGCGACGAGTCCCTCCTGAGCGCCGAGCGCATCACCGCGGCGCTGTTCCACGGTGCAGTTCGCGATCTGGCGCCGGGCGATCTCGCCCAGCTCGCCCAGGACGGCATGGCGTGTACGTCCGTCGCGCCCGGGACCGGCTTGCTCGCGGCGCTCAGCGCGGCCGGCCTCGCGAAGTCCAACGGCGACGCCCGGCGCCTTGTGCAGGGCCGCGGCGTGCGTCTGAACGGAGAGCCCGTCACCGACTCCAGCACGCTCTTGAGCACCGCCAATGCCCTGCATGGGCGCTACCACCTGCTGCGCCGGGGCCGGCGGAACTGGCACCTGGCCGTGCTGGCGGGCTAGCGGAAGGCACGCCTGCGGGCCGCGGAGGGCAAGGAAATCAGCCCGAAAAAGGTGTTGACACGACCCATATGAGGCGTAGAGTACGCCTCCCTTGGCCCGGCGGAACCCGCCGAGCCCGCTCATTAAGAACGTGAAGACAAGCCATTCGTGTGGGCGCTCGAAACCGAGTCTTGAGCAGACCCTTCTGGCTGGTCGCCTTGCCGCGTGCAACCAGCGGCTCGCCCCTAGCGGGCGGATCGTTGCTCGCAGCGGGCCGCTGTACGCAGCAACCGCTGTACACGGCGTTAGGCGGCACGGCCTTTGCTTTTTGAACTGAAGAGTTTGATCATGGCTCAGATTGAACGTTGGCGGCAGGCCTCATACATGCAAGTCGAACGAGAAAGGCCCTTCGGGGCTGAGTAGAGTGGCGGACGGGTGAGTAACGCGTAGGAATCTACCCGGCAGTGGGGGATAACTTGGGGAAACTCGAGCTAATACCGCATGCGATCGACGCGCGAGCGTCGATGAAAGCGGGGGATCGAACGGAGCGGCTTCGGCCGCGAAGCAAGACCTCGCGCTGGCGGAGGAGCCTGCGTTGGATTAGCTTGTTGGTGGGGTAACGGCCTACCAAGGCGACGATCCATAGCTGGTCTGAGAGGATGATCAGCCACACTGGGACTGAGACACGGCCCAGACTACTACGGTGGGCAGCAGTAGGGAATCTTGCACAATGGGCGAAAGCCTGATGCAGCCATGCCGCGTGTGTGAAGAAGGCCTTAGGGTTGTAAAGCACTTTCAGTGGCGAAGAAAAAGTCGGCGCTAATACCGCCGACCATTGACGTTAACCACAGAAGAAGCACCGGCCAACTCCGTGCCAGCAGCCGCGGTAATACGGAGGGTGCGAACGTTAATCGGAATTACTGGGCGTAAAGTGCGCGTAGGCGGCTTGTTAAGTGGGATGTGAAAGCCCCGGGCTCAACCTGGGAATTGCGTTTCAAACTGGCAAGCTAGAGTTCAGTAGAGGGAGGTGGAATTTCCTGTGTAGCGGTGAAATGCGTAGATATAGGGAGGAACACCAGTGGCGAAGGCGGCCTCCTGGACTGAAACTGACGCTCAAACGCGAAAGCGTGGGGAGCAAACAGGATTAGATACCCTGGTAGTCCACGCCGTAAACGATGAGAACTAGCCGTTTGGCCCTTTTGGGGCTTAGTGGCGCAGCTAACGCGATAAGTTCTCCGCCTGGGGAGTACGGCCGCAAGGTTAAAACTCAAATGAATTGACGGGGGCCCGCACAAGCGGTGGAGCATGTTGTTTAATTCGAGGCAACGCGAAAAACCTTACCACCACTTGACATCCACGGAACCTTCCAGAGATGGTTGGGTGCCTTCGGGAACCGTGTGACAGGTGCTGCATGGCTGTCGTCAGCTCGTGTCGTGAGATGTTGGGTTAAGTCCCGTAACGAGCGCAACCCTTATCCTTATTTGCCAGCGGGTCAAGCCGGGAACTCTAAGGAGACTGCCGGTGACAAACCGGAGGAAGGCGGGGACGAGGTCAAGTCATCATGGCCCTTATCGTGGTGGGCTACAAACGTGCTACAATGGGCGGCACAGAGGGCTGCAATCCCGCGAGGGGGAGCGAATCCCAAAAAACCGCTCGTAGTCCGGATAGGAGTCTGCAACTCGACTCCTTGAAGTCGGAATCGCTAGTAATCGCGAATCAGCATGTCGCGGTGAATACGTTCCCGGGCCTTGTACACACCGCCCGTCAAGTCATGGGAGTGGGTTGCACCAGAAGTAACTAGTCTAACCTTCGGGAGGACGGTTACCACGGTGTGGTCCATGACTGGGACTAAGTCGTAACAAGGTAGCCGTAGGGGAACCTGCGGCTGGATCACCTCCTTAACCTTGAAGATCGAGAGGCTTCGCTTGTCGGTACGGTGCCAGCTGCGGTTGGCGTCAATCCGGCCGGTGGTCTCGACGATCCAAAGCTCGATGCTCGGCGACGACGCCCACACGAATGGTCTTGTCTTCTCGATTCTTGACCGCGCGCTCGCCCGCGCTTGATGCGCCGGCCTCCTGAGGTGGGCTGCGTGGGCGTCGCCAATGTACCTACCCCGGCGTGCGTCGCGTGGGCGAAGGATGCCGGGTCTGTAGCTCAGTTGGTTAGAGCGCACCCCTGATAAGGGTGAGGTCGGTGGTTCAAATCCACCCAGACCCACCAAGCCCGCTCAGCCAATGGATGGATCGCCCGAACCGCCCCGCACGTTTTGCTTGCTTGGCGGTCTCGTCGTCAATGGGGCCGTAGCTCAGCCGGGAGAGCACCTGCCTTGCACGCAGGGGGTCAGGAGTTCGATCCTCCTCGGCTCCACCATCGACCGGTCAGAATCTTCACCCGCGACCAGCATCGAAGCCCGCTCGTTCCTGGCGGTTTTCGATGCTGGCCGCGTCGCCGCGCCGAAAGATCGCGTGGCCGCGTCCTCGATCATTGTCAGTTCGTTCTCGATGAAGCCAAGTGTCGCTTGGGCAAGGCCACGTTCGCGTGCGCCGGGTCGGAGCGATGCTTAACCCAATGAGAAGCGAAGAATTGTGCGTCTGCAAGCGGCGGATTACCCGTCTGCCGTTTGCGTGGCGGCGGCGCTCGCCGCACGCCGCCACAAGGTAGATTACCGGCGATTTCGTTGCGACCATGCCCACCTGCCTCGGGCAAGCGTGCCTAGGGCGGATTGGGTTATATGGTCAAGTGACAAAGCGCATTCGGCGGATGCCTTGGCAGCTCAAGGCGATGAAGGACGTGGCAGCCTGCGATAAGCCTCGGTGAGTCGGCAACAGACTTTGACCCGGGGATTTCCGAATGGGGAAACCCAGCCAAGCAATTGGCTATCGCGCACTGAATCCATAGGTGTGCGAGGCGAACCCGGGGAACTGAAATATCTAAGTACCCGGAGGAACAGAAATCAACCGAGATTCCCTTAGTAGCGATGAGCGAACGGGGAGTAGCCCTTAAGCGGCTCGCGCCGTTAGCAGAAGCGCCTGGAAAGGTGCGCCATAGCGGGTGACAGCCCCGTATGCGAAAACGGACGGGCCGTGAAATCGAGTAGGGCGGGGCACGTGAAACCCTGTCTGAACATGGGGGGACCATCCTCCAAGGCTAAATACTCTGAGCTGACCGATAGTGAACCAGTACCGTGAGGGAAAGGCGAAAAGTACCCCTGCGAGGGGAGTGAAAAGTACCTGAAACCGGATGCGTACAAGCAGTGGGAGCCACGGCGTCGTTAATCGCGGCGCGTCCTCTTCGGAGGCGCGTTGGCGTGCCACGGTGCTAGGTGACTGCGTACCTTTTGTATAATGGGTCAGCGACTTACTCTTGCTGGCAAGGTTAACCGTTTAGGGGAGCCGTAGGGAAACCGAGTCTGAACAGGGCGAAGGCCCGCCCCTCGGGGCGGGTGCCAGTCTGCAGGAGTAGACCCGAAACCGGGCGATCTAGCCATGGGCAGGGTGAAGGTCAGGTAACACTGACTGGAGGCCCGAACCCACCTATGTTGCAAAATGGGGGGATGACCTGTGGCTCGGAGTGAAAGGCTAATCAAGCCCGGAGATAGCTGGTTCTCCTCGAAAGCTATTTACGTAGCGCCTCTCGTATCGCCATCGGGGGTAGAGCACTGTTTGGGCTAGGGGGTCACCTCGACTTACCAACCCCATGCAAACTCCGAATACCGATGAGCGGCAGCGAGGGAGACAGACGGCGGGTGCTAACGTCCGTCGTCGAGAGGGAAACAACCCGGACCGCCAGCTAAGGTCCCTAAGTCGTGGTTAAGTGGGAAACGATGTGGGAAGGCTCAGACAGCCAGGAGGTTGGCTTAGAAGCAGCCATCCTTTAAAGAAAGCGTAATAGCTCACTGGTCGAGTCGGCCTGCGCGGAAGATGTAACGGGGCTAAAACCACGCACCGAAGCTGCGGAGCTGTGCCTAGTGCGCGGCTGGTAGAGGAGCGTTCTGTAGGCCAGAGAAGGCGAACCGCGAGGTGCGCTGGAGGTATCAGAAGTGCGAATGCTGACATGAGTAACGATAAAGGAGGTGAAAATCCTCCTCGCCGAAAGACCAAGGGTTCCTGCGCAACGCTCATCGGCGCAGGGTAAGTCGGCTCCTAAGGCGAGGCCGAGAGGCGTAGTCGATGGAAAGCTGGTTAATATTCCAGCACCGTTTCTTGCTGCGATGGGGTGACGAAGAAGGCTAGGCTGGCCTGGCGATGGTTGTCCAGGTGAAAGCATGTAGGCCGGGCTCTAGGCAAATCCGGAGTCCGCTAAGGCTGAGGTGCGACGACGAACGGGTCCTATAAGGACCCGGAAGTGGCCGATGCCCTGCTTCCAAGAAAAACCTCTAAGCTTCAGGCAAGACGCGACCGTACCCCAAACCGACACAGGTGGTCGGGTAGAGAATACCAAGGCGCTTGAGAGAACTCGGGTGAAGGAACTAGGCAAAATGGCACCGTAACTTCGGGAGAAGGTGCGCCGTTGCCGGTGACGGGACTTGCTCCCTGAGCTGGCGGCGGTCGAAGATACCAGGTGGCTGCGACTGTTTACTAAAAACACAGCACTCTGCAAACTCGTAAGAGGACGTATAGGGTGTGACGCCTGCCCGGTGCCGGAAGGTTAATTGATCGGGTTAGCCGCAAGGCGAAGCTCGTGATCGAAGCCCCGGTAAACGGCGGCCGTAAATATAACGGTCCTAAGGTAGCGAAATTCCTTGTCGGGTAAGTTCCGACCTGCACGAATGGCGTAACGATGGCCACACTGTCTCCACCCGAGACTCAGTGAAATTGAAATCGCGGTGAAGATGCCGTGTACCCGCGGCTAGACGGATAGACCCCGTGAACCTTTACTGCAGCTTCACACTGGACTTTGACTTAGTTTGTGTAGGATAGGTGGGAGACTTTGAAGCGGAGGCGTCAGCTTCCGTGGAGTCGTCCTTGAAATACCACCCTTGCTATGTTGGGGTTCTAACTCAGGCCCATTAGCTGGGTCGAGGACAGTGTGTGGTGGGTAGTTTGACTGGGGCGGTCTCCTCCTAAAGAGTAACGGAGGAGTACGAAGGTGCACTCAGCACGGTCGGAAATCGTGCAATGCGTATAAAGGCGGAAGTGTGCTTGACTGCGAGACCGACGGGTCGAGCAGGGTCGAAAGACGGTCTTAGTGATCTTGTGGTTCTGAATGGAAGGGCCATGACTCAACGGATAAAAGGTACTCCGGGGATAACAGGCTGATACCGCCCAAGAGTTCACATCGACGGCGGTGTTTGGCACCTCGATGTCGGCTCATCACATCCTGGGGCCGGAGCCGGTCCCAAGGGTATGGCTGTTCGCCATTTAAAGTGGTACGCGAGCTGGGTTAAGAACGTCGTGAGACAGTTCGGTCCCTATCTGCCGTGGGCGTTTGAGGTTTGAGAGGAGCTGCTCCTAGTACGAGAGGACCGGAGTGGACGAACCTCTGGTGTTCCGGTTGTCGCGCCAGCGGCACTGCCGGGTAGCTACGTTCGGACGGGATAACCGCTGAAAGCATCTAAGCGGGAAGCCCCCCTCAAGATGAGACCTCACCAAATCTCCAAGATTTCTGAAGGGCCCTCGTAGACTACGAGGTTGATAGGCGGGATGTGTAAGCGCTGCGAGGCGTTGAGCTAACCCGTACTAATTGCCCGTGAGGCTTGACCATATAACCGAGTCCGCCTGCGCAAGGCGGCGGTCGTGCGGATTGCCGGTAATCGGCGCACGATTCTTCTGCTTCGCTGGTCGCGGCTTCATCGAGTTCGAGCTGATTCGCGTCCGCCGGCCAACGGCGGGCGCAAGGTTTGCCTGACGACCATAGCGAGTCGGAACCACCTGATCCCATCCCGAACTCAGCAGTGAAACGTCTCAGCGCCGATGGTAGTGTGGGGTCTCCCCATGTGAGAGTAGGTCGTTGTCAGGCTCTAATCCCAAGCCCTAGCGCGCAGGCGCTAGGGCTTTTTGCGTTGTAAGGCCGGAGGGGCGGTGAAGAGCCACAGCGTGGCCCGGAGGCGAAGCAAGACCGGGGGTCTGATCAAGCCGGCGGTGGTGTTGGCGGCCGCGCTGCTCGGTTGCTGCAGCAGCGGGCTAGCGGCAGAACAGTCGGAGGGGCTTTCGATCTTCGGCACGCCGCTCAATCCCGGCGGCGGTACCGCGGCGACGGCCGAGGCGCTGCGCGTCCCGAAGCTACCGGAGCAAGGGCTGGACGTCCGGATCGACGGGCGGCTCGATGACGCGGTCTGGCGCACCGTTCCCGCGTTCGACCACATGACGGTGACGCAGCCGGATCTGCGCAGGCGCGGCGCGCACCGGACCCATACGTTCATCTTCCACACCGAACGCGGACTGTACGTTGGCGCGTGGAACGAGCAGCCCGCGGAATCCCTCATCGCTCGGCAATCCGGCCGCGACACCTTCGGCAGCGGCGACTACTTCCAAGTGATGATCGACAGTTCTGGCGAGGGCCAGTACGGCTACTGGTTCATCGTCGGTCTTGGCGGTACCGTGGCGGACGGCACTCTGCTGCCGGAACGGCGCTTCCGCCACGACTGGGACGGTGCTTGGCACGGCAAGGCCGTGCGTCTGGACGATGGCTGGAGCGTGGAGATGTTCCTGCCGTGGTCCATGATGAACATGCCCGAGGCAGCTGGCGGTCGCCGCCGCATGGCGCTGCACATCACTCGCGACCTTGCCGGAATCGCCGAACGCTGGGCGTGGCCAGCCTTGCCGCGCACCGAACCGAGGTTCATCTCCGGCTTCCAGCCCGTGGAACTCGAGGGTGTCGCACCGCGCCAGGAGGTCAGCGTCTATCCCTACGCGACGTACAGCGACGATCGGCACCGGGACGTATCCTCCGCGAAGGCGGGCGCCGACATCTTTTGGCGCCCGTCCGCCGCTTTCTTCCTGAACGCCGCCTTGAACCCGGACTTCGGCCAGGTCGAAGCCGACGACGTGGTGGTCAACCTCAGCGCCTATGAGACGTTCTTCGCCGAGAAGCGCCTGTTCTTCCTAGAGAACAACGACATTTTCACCACGGGCAGCAGCGACTACTCCGGCACCACGAAGCTCCTGCACACGCGCCGCATCGGCACGTCGGTCGGCGCTCGGCGCGGCGCGCCGGACCTCGGCGGCGAGCCTTACGATGGCTACGACCTCGGCAAGCCAGTGGACCTCCTCGTTGGTGCCAAGGGGGTCGGCCAGTGGCGCAAGTCCCGCTGGGGCGTGTTCGCCGCGGCCGAGGACGAGACCACGCTCTGCGTCGACGATTGCGCAAGCGCAGCGCAGGTGCCGGGCCGCGACTTCGGCGTCGCCCGCTGGCTCTTCGAGGACACCACCGGCGGTGGCCGGCGGGCGATCGGCTGGCTTGGCGCGGTAGCCGACCACCCGGCGCGCCGAGCGCTCAGCCAAGGCATCGACGCCCAGTACCAATCCGCCGACAGCGTCTGGAAGCTGCACGGCGAACTGCTGCAAAGCCATGTCGCGGACACGTCCGGCTACGGTGCCATCCTCAACATGCTGTACGCGCCACGTCGCGGCCGCACCCATTGGGCCCGCTTCGAGGCCTACGACAATCGCATCGACCTTGGCGACATCGGCTATCTGTGGCGCAACGACCTGATCACGCTGGCCTACGACTTCAGCCATCGCGAACAGGATCTGCCGAACCTGCGCGAGAGGCAGACCTACGCCTGGACTTTCTTGGACTTCAACGGCAACAGTCGCCTGCTCGGCGCCACCGCGTTCCTCTCCCGTACGTGGACATACCGCAACAAGACCCAGTTCCAACTGACGGGCAGCTACCGGCCACGCCACTGGGACGACCGCAACAGCCGCGGCAACGGCGACTTCAAAGTCGAAGACAGGGCCACCTTGCAAGCCTTCTGGAGCAGCGATTGGTCCAAGCCGCTCGGCGTCAACATGGGCGTCAGCGGTCGCGCCGAAGGTCTTGGCGGCACCTCGTGGCACGCCAGCTTCAGCGTCCAGTACCGCCCGGTCGAGCGGGTGCGCATCGCCCCGTCGATCCAGTATTTCCGCAACGACTCCTGGCTCTTGTGGCAGGGCGGCACAGCCATGTCGGCCTTCGAGATGGAGCAGTGGTCGCCGCGCTTCAGCATCGACGCCTTCTTCACCGCTGGCCAGCAACTGCGCCTGGAGATGCAGTGGACGGGCCTCAAGGCATTCGAGGATGCCCGCTATAGAATCGCCGGCGACGGTGCGCTGAACCGCAACGCGGACTCGGCCGAAACCGCGAAGCGCATCGCCATCAGCGACGTCGTGCTGCAAGTGCGCTATCGCTGGCAGATTGCGCCGCTCTCCGATCTCTTCGTCGTCTACAACCGCGGCGGCAATGCACCGCCCGGCGTCGGCACGGCGAGCTTCCCCGACCTCTTCTCCGACGCCTTCGCCGCGCCGAACCGCGAGACATTGGTGGTCAAGCTGCGCTACCGCTTCGGCACCTGACCAGGCAAGAGTCACTGCATGTCGACGAATGCCCGGTAGGCGCCGTTCGGGTCCGCCATCAGGGCGTCGTGGCTGCCGATCTCGCGGATGCGGCCGTTGTCCAGAAATACGATGCGGTGCGCATGGCGAATGGTCGACAGTCGGTGCGCGATCACCACTACCAGCCGCGCTCTTGCCACCGCGCGCAGAGCCCCCACCAGTGCGTTCTCCGTGCGCGGGTCCAACGCCGAGGTAGGTTCGTCCAGAATCAGCACCCGCGCATCCCGCACCAGGCCCCTAGCGATGGCCAAGCGCTGCTGCTGACCGAGCGACAGCGTATCGCCGCCGCGCCCGAGCACAGTGTCGATGCCGTTGGGCAGCGCCTCCACGAAGTCCATGCAGCCTGCTGTTTCCAATGCCGCCAGCATCGAAGCCTCGGAAGCGTCCGGATTCGCGAGCAGCAGGTTCTCTCGAATCGAGTCCGCCAGCAGCACATGCTCCTGGAATACATAGCCGACCTGTCGGCGCAGGCTGTGCAAGTCGATTTCCGCCGCATCGACATCATCCACCAGCACCCTCCCCGCGGTTGGAGACAGCAGCGCCGGCAGCATATGCGCGAGCGTCGTCTTGCCCGCGCCGGTCGGCCCGACGACCGCTACCAATTCCCCCACGCGCAGATCGAGATCTATGTCGCTGAGGGCGGCGCGCCCGCCACCCGGGTACGCGAACCCGACCCCCTCGAACCGCACGCCGCGCTCGATGTCCGTCAGCACTACGCCGCCGCGCCGATCTTCCTCGGAATCGTAATCCAGGAAGAAGAACACCCTTCGCACCGCGGCGATCACATCCTGCAGCTTGATCCAATAGGCGCCGAAGTATCCCGCCGGCGTCACGATGCCGTAGTACACGCCGAGCAGCGTCGCGAAGTCGCCGGCTGACATGGTGCCGTCGATCACCTGATCGGTGATGAGGATCGTGACGTAGATCGCCGCGATGCCGGCCGCCGCGCCGGCGATGAGCGACACGCTGAACACCACCGCCAAGCTGTAGCGCTCGCGCAGGAAGGACTGCGCGCTGCGATCGGCGAACCGCTCGCGCTCCTGCTCGCCCGCCCCCAGGCTCTGCACCGCGGCAACGCTGCTGAACGACTCCTCCATGGCGCTGGTGGTCGCCGCGCCCGCGGCCCGCTTGTTCTGGCTGGTGCGCCGCAGCGCGCCGGAGAACGGGAAGGTGATGAGGAACGCCGCCGGCACCGTGAGCCACGCGATCCAGATGAGTTCCGGCGCCACCTGCCCGTAGGAATACTGCAGCACGTACAGATTCACCGCCGCGCCCGCGAGCATGAAGAACGGCACGAAGGTGAGCGAATAGATCAGGTGCGGCGCCATGGGCACGTCGTACAGCACGCGATACAGGCTGTCGCCCGTGCGCTGGTCGCCGAGCGCCGTGGCGGGCAGCTTGGAGAGCCGGCCGAAGAGCCGCGTGCGCAGGCGGTTCGCCAGCGTCTGCGTGAGGCGCACGGAGACCATGAACTCCATCAGCCCCAGCAGCCCGCCGCCCTGGCTGCCGCCGCTGCTGAGCTGGTTTTCCGCCTGGGTCGCGGCATCCTTCCCCGCCAGCAGGTCCGCTTCGGTGCCCCTTGCACGGGCGCCGGCGATCAGCAGCAGTGCGACGTAGATCACCGTCACGGTGAGCATGATGCCGAGCGGATCCTTGCCCTCCACGAGGTCGATGATCGGCATCATGAACGGCGGGTAGGCGACCTCCGTGGTGCCGAACGGCTGCTGCTGGATGGCGTTGTCGATGACGATCTTGGCGAGCCACGGCAGCAACAGCCCATGCGCCATGAGCGCGAGCTGCAGCACGAACTTGCTCGCGAACAGGGCCTGCGCCCCGGCGAGCATCCGCAGCGAGCGGCCGAGCACGGCCAGCGCTTCGCGGGTGTTGATGTCCGGTCGGGTGTCGACGCGATCATCGAACCGCTGGTTCCTGCCGAGGATCTCGCGCAGCAGCCCGCGCGCGCCCGGCCTCGGCGACTCGGCCTCTGCCGCCCGCTCAGCCATCCGCCGCAACCGACTCGGCCGCAACGAACGCGCGGTAGTGGCCATCTGCGCGCCCCATCAGTTCGTCGTGGGCGCCGCGCTCGACGATGCGGCCGCCGCCCAGGAACACGATCTGGTCCGCATTCCTGATCGTCGACAGCCGATGCGTCACCAAGAGGATCACCCGCTCCCTGCCCCAATCAGCCAGATTGCGAAGCACCGCCTGCTCCGTCTCGGCATCGAGCGCCGCGGTGGGCTCGTCGAGGATCAGCACCGGCGTATCGCGCACCACGGCCCGGGCGATCGACAGCCGCTGCCGCTGCCCGGCGGAGAGCTTGCTGCCGCGTTCGCCGAGTTCGGTATCGAAGCCATCCGGCAGGGCGCGGACGAACTCGGTCGCGCAGGCGACCTCCGCCGCCGCCTCGATGGCCGCGCGCTGCGGCGATGCTGCGCCGAAGGCAATGTTGGCTGCCACCGTGTCCGTAAAGAGCACGTTTTTCTGCAAGGCGATGGCGACATTGCCGCGAATGTCGGCGATGGCCATGTCGCGCAGGTCCAGGTCGTTGACGGTGACGGCGCCGCGCTGGGGATCGAAGAGCCGCAGCAGAAGCAGCATCAGCGTCGACTTGCCGGCGCCGGTCGCGCCAACGATGGCGGTGATCGTCCCGCGCTGCGCTTCGAGATCCACGCCGGCAAGCACGTCGCGATCTGCCTCGTAGGCGAATGCGACGTCGCGCCAGGCCACGGTCTCGATGGGCTTCGGAAACGGCAGGGGATGCGCCGGGTCCGCCACTTCCGGCTCGATGTCCAGCAGCTGGAACGCTCGCTCCAGGGCGACGAACAGATCCTGCATCCGCATCCACACGCCGAGCAGCCCGCGCGCCCCGCCGGCGAGTTCCGCCAAGCGCCCTCGAGCGCTCGTCACGGCCCCGTAGTTCCACACCACGAAGCCGATCAGCGCCGCCACCGCCGCGCCGAGGTAGGTGTCGCGTTCCGCGATCGCCCAGGACACCATCAGGTACTCGCCGAAGATCAGCAGCCCGCCGCCGAGCAGCGCGACCGCAAGCGCCGCCAGCACCATGTCCAGACGCAGGAAGTACGCCGCGTCGAGCGCCGTCTCCGAGTCCTGGTCGAAGCGCTTCAGGATGCGCGGCTCGGCGCCGTTCGCCTTCACCATCCGCAGCGCCGCGAATGCTTCCTGGCTGCCGGAGAGCAGATGGCTGTTCGCCAGCCGATTGGCCAAGGCCCGCAGCCGGATGCGCGGCGTGGCGGCGACGGCCACCCACACCGAGGGAATGCCGCACACCAGCACCACGAAGGCGAACCAGGGATCGAAGGCGGCGACGATGGCCAGCGCGACCAGCAGCCCGTAGACCGTGAACAGCGGCGCGACGATGCCGCTCTGGATCAGATTGACGATCATCGCGCTGTCCTGGTAGACGCGGAAGATGGCATCCCCGGCGGGCGACTCGCTGTGGTACCTGAGCGACAGCATCTCCGTGCGCTCGACCATCGCCACGCGCAGGTTCTGATTCACGTTCTGCCAGATCCACACGGAGTAGTAGTAGCCGCCGAAGCCGAACAGCGCCCCTAGGACGCCGCCGACGATCCCCCAGAGGATCAGCCGATCGCGCACCGTGCGACGTTGGGCCGGCGTGAGTTCGGCGTCCGCCTCGTCGCCCTGGGCTTCGCCAGAATCATCCCCCAGCAGACGCGGATCCGTCGTCACATAGTCCTCGCCGACGAACAGCAGCACCGCCTGAATGGGTTGCAGCTTCTCGCCAACCAGCACCTTGTTGGCGAGCAGATCCGTGCCGACGACCGCGCCGACGATGCCCGTCGCCAATCCCGAAGACGCCAGCGCGGCGAGCGCGATCAGATGCTTCAGCAGCGGCCGCATGTAGGGCCAAGTGCGCCATGCGAGCTGCACCATGCGGCGCAGGCCCATCGGCGGCGGCACGGCCTCGGCAAGCCCCTCGCGATAGCCCTTGACGAGGCGCAGCGGGTTCATCGCCGGTGCCCAACGCCTGCTTGCGGGGCGCTCAACGTGCCGCGCTGGCCTCGGCCTTGCCGTGCGCCCGGTACATGTCCGGGAACTGGATCTTCGTGCCCTTGGACTTCTCGGCGATGCGCGCCTGGAACTCCGCATCGTAGACGCCGTATTCCACCTCGGCCCGCAGCCGCACGCGCCCCGCTGCGGGGTCGCGGTCGAAAAGGCTCAGGTACTCGCCCGGCGCCGGGGCGCCGCCGTCCTTGGCCGGCTTGGGCGGCCGCGGCGGCGACTTGCCGAACGGGAATCCGCCCTGCACGTCCATCAGCCGCCCGAAGCGGATCGGGTTGCGGTCCAGCGCCTCCTGCGTGACCGTCTCTCGGAACGGCTCTTGGGTCTGCATATGCGAGCGGCAGTACGTGCCGAGCATCATCAGCCGCAGACCATCGGTCTTGCGCGGGTAGGAGCCGTGCCAGGTGTGGTCGCCCCAGACGATCATCGAGCCCATGGGCGCTTGCACGGGATGGATGCGGTCGTTCCAATACTCGGCCTCCTCGGGCGACGGCCAGCGCCGCCAGCGGTGGCTGCCGGGCACGAAGCCGAGCGCGCCGTCGTCCTTGCTGTAGTCGGAGAGCAGGTAGTTGAAGTTGGCGGTGTACGGCTCTGGCGGGAAGGTGGGCATCTCGAACTGCGCCCAGTCGCAATGCACGCCGGTGCGCGCCTCCCCGGCGCCCTTCAGCCAGCCGTCGCAGAGGCTCAGGATGCAGTTCGTGCCAAGCAGGTACTGGATAAGCCCCAGGGCCGCCGGATGCAGCATGACCGGCTCGAAGATCGGATCGTCCCAGAGCATGAAGCGCATCAGTTCCTGGCCGTCCTTGAACACCTCCGGCAGCGCGCCCTCGGCACGCTGCTTGCGCTCGCACGCGACTCGCAGCAGCGCGTCGCGCACGGCCTGGTGCTGCTCCGGCGGGCCGACCTTGTCCGGCGGCAGGACGGTGAACCCGAACGCCTCGAGCTCCGCCACATGCTCCAAGAGGTGCAGCTCCTTGAGCTCCCGATACAGCGGCGACAGGGTCTTCGCCGAGGGCCAGTCTTCGATGTCCATGCGCCGAGTATACGCAGGCGTGTACGCTTGCCGGGCCATCCATTGCAGCCGAGGCGAGATGAAACCGACCGCCGCCATCGCCATCGCCCTGCTGGCCGCCTTCGCTACGGCCGAGGAGCCGAGCGCCCCAGCGCCGGAACCGCTCATCGCCACCGATGTCGGCGACCGGGTGCTCGCGTTCGACTTCCCGGCCATGCGCGTCGGCATCGCCGAGTACCCGGACGGCCCCACCGGCGTCACCGTGCTGCACTTCCCCGCCGGCGCGGCAATGGCCGTCGATGTGCGCGGCGGCTCGCCGGGCTTCGTCGGCGACTACGGATTCGTCCACGCCATCGCGCTGGCGGGCGGTTCGCTGCTCGGTCTCGAAGCGGTGAGCGGCGTCGCCGCCGGCCTGTGGGCAGAGGTGGACGCGCCGCGCTGGGATGCAATCCCCTTGGTGAGCGGCGGCATCGTCTTCGACTTCGGTGGCCGCGACAACGGCATCCACCCGGACATACGCCTAGGCCGCGCTGCGCTCGCGAACGCTGTGGCCGGCCGCTTCCCGCTCGGTGCCCGCGGCGCCGGCAGGCATGTCACCGTCGGCAACGGCTTCGCCTTCGACCGCGGCGAATCGGCAGGACAGGGCGCGGCATTCCGCGAAACGGGCGGCATCAAGGTATTCGTCTGCACCGTGCTGAACGCCGTCGGCGCCGTTTTCGACCGGGAAGGGAACGTCGTGCTCGGCCACGCGAACCCGGAGACCGGCGAGCGCGAAGGCTTCCCCGCCGACTTGCAGCGCCGCATCGGAGCGGCCGAGCGCGCCCCGAGCCGCAACACCACCCTCACCGTGGTCGTCACCAACCAGACCGTGCGCGGCCACGACCTCGCCCAGCTCGGCCGGCAAGTCCACAGCTCCATGGCGCGCGCCATCCAGCCCTTCCACACCCGAGACGACGGCGACATCCTGTGGGCCGTCTCCACCGCCGAAGTGGACATCCCGCAATGGAGCCTAACCGCCCTCGGCGTGCTCGCCTCCGAAGTCGCCTGGGACGCGATCCTCGCAGCGCACCCTTAAGGAACCGCCGCCGGAACATATACTCGCCATCCCCCAGCCACGGCACGCTGCATGAAGATCACCGACATCACCCGCACGCCCCTCGTCATCGGCAAGGGTCTGCTGCGCATTCAGACGGACGCGGGCGTCGAAGGCTGGGCCGAGGTCCCTGGCCGCAACAACGCCGTGTTCGATGCCTACCTGGAGAGCGCCATCAAGCCGGCCCTGGTGGGCGAGGATCCGCGTCTCATCGACCGCCATTGGGAGACCCTGGCCTTAGGCCGCGACGAGCGCTTCTACAAGCTGCCGGGTTCCGTGGTGGGCGTGATCGACGTGGCCCTCTGGGACCTTCTCGGCAAGGATACGGGACTGCCCGTCCACACACTGATGGGCGGCGCCCGCCGCACGCGCATCCCCTTGTATTGGAGCACCGGCTCCGGCTGGCGGATGCAGCCCGAAGAGATGCTCGCCCTCGTCAAGGACGGCTACCAGCGCGGCTTCCGGTCATTCAAGATCCGCATGGACTGGCGCGGCTGGCGCCAAGACATCAACCCGGAGAAGGACTTCCAGCTCTTCAAGGCCGCCCGCGAGTTCCTCAGCGGCGGCGAATACCTCGGCTTCGACGCCAACAACGGCTACTCCGTCTCCACCGCCATCCAGCAGGGCCGGCGCTTCGAGGCGCTTGGCATCGACCACTTCGAGGAACCCATCCCGCACTACGACCTGCCGGGCCTCAAGCAGATCAGCGACGCGCTCGACGTCGCCGTCTCCGCCGGCGAGCAGGACGCCTTCCGCTGGTGGTTCGAGCATCTGGTGCTGCTCGGCAACGTGGACATCCTGCAGCCGGACATCCTGAGCGCCGGCGGCCCCAGCGAGGTGAAGCGCATCTACGAGATGGCCACCACGCTGAACAAGCCGGTGATGCCGCACAGCCCCCAGGCCGGCATCAACTCCATGGCCTCGCTGCACGTCTACGCCACCGTGCAGAACGCCACCCGCCCGCACGAGTTCTCGGTGGAGTTCTCCGGCCCCCTCGACGACTTGGCGGAGCTCTTCGGCGAAGACGTGCTGCCCAAGAACGGCGCGATGCAGCTCACCGACAAGCCCGGCTTCGGCATCGACTTGAACGAAGCCGCCGTCGCCAGACTGACCCAGCGCTGAGGCCGAACCATGGCGGACGAACTGACCATCGCCTTGGTCGGCTGCGGCAACATCGCCCGCGCCCACTGGCGCGGCATCCGCTACCACGCGCCCCGCCTCAAGGTGACCGCCGTGGTAGACACCAACGAAGCCGCGGCCCAGGCAATGGCCGAACGCGCCGGCTGCCCGGCTTTCTTTTCGCTCCAAGACGCCTTGGCGCGAGGCGATTTCGACGCGGTCGACCTGATGCTGCCCCACGACCTGCACGTCGAGGCGGCCGAAGCCTGCTTCGCCGCCGGCAAGCACGTCGCCCTCGAGAAACCCATGGCCCCGGACATCGCCAGCTGCGAGCGCATCCTCGCCGCCGCCGACCGCGCCGGCACCGTCTTCATGATCGCCGAGCAGGCGCAATACTGGCCGGACGTCATCCGCGCCAAGGAACTGATCGACGCCGACGCCATCGGCGAAGTGGTCACCGCCAGAGCCTGCTTCTACGACCACTTGGCCTGGCAGCCCGGCCAGCCCCGCCCGTGGCGGTTCGACCTCGCCCGCTCCGGCGGCGGCATCGCCATCGACGGCGGCGCGCACTGGATCCGCCCCCTGCGGATGATGCTCGGCGAGATCGACGCCGTGGTAGCGAGCACGGGGCGCCATGTCGAAGAGATGGAAGGCGAGTCCTGGGTCCACTCCCTGCTGCGCTTCCAAAGCGGCGTCACGGCCTCGTTCGACGCCGTGCTCAGCAGCAAGCCGGTAGCCCCCACGGAGGACTTCCGCATCACCGGCACCGAGGGCGAACTCGTCATCGAGCACGGCGCCGAAGGGCGGCTCCTGCTCTACGACGCGGACAGCCCGCAAGGCCGAACGGTGATGAACACCTTCCCCGGCAAGGTGGACAGCTACGGCTTCGAACTCAAGGACTTCGCCGACGCCGTGCTGGACGGCAAACCGCTGGCCGCAACGCCGACGTTCTCGCTGGGCGAACTGCGCACGGCGCTGGCCATGTACCGCTCCGTAGCCAGCGACCGCTGGGAGCCGGTTTGGGACGACGATGCCTGACGCTGCGTAGCAATGCCGCCTGACATCAACCAGAAGCCCGAACAGCTCGCCCGCGACCGGATCGACGAGCGCCTGCGGACTTCGGGCTGGCATGTGCAGGACCGGGATGCCATCGACTTCAAGGCCGGCCTCGGCATCGCGGTCCGCGAATACCAGACCGATGCCGGACCCGCCGACTACGTGCTCTTCGTGGACAGGCGCCCCGTCGGCGTCGTCGAGGCCAAGCCCGACAACTGGGGCGCCAAGCTCACCACGGTCGAGGAGCAGTCGGCGGGCTATGCCAACGCCGAGCTCAAGTGGGTCTCGAAGTCCGAACCGCTGCCCTTCCTCTACGAAAGCACAGGGCAGATCACGCGGTTCACGGACAGCCGCGATCCCAATCCCCGCTCCCGAGAAGTCTTCGCCTTCCACAGGCCGGAGACGTTCCAAGCCTGGAGCCGCGCCACGCGGTCCTTCCGGTCCGGCATCGCCTCGCTGCCGGTGCTGACCCGTGCCGGCCTGCGCGAGTGCCAAATCAGGGCGATCACCAACCTGGAGGCTTCGCTACAGGAGGACAAGCCGCGCGCCCTGGTGCAGATGGCCACCGGCTCTGGCAAGACCTTCACCGCCATCACCGAGGTCTACCGCCTGCTGAAGCACGCGGACGCGCGGCGCGTCCTCTTCCTCGTCGACACCCGCAACCTGGGCGAGCAGGCCGAGCAGGAGTTCCGGGCGTTCCTCCCCAACGACGACAACCGCACCTTCGCGGAGCTCTACAACGTCCAGCGGCTGACCTCCCGCCACATCGCCGGCGACAGCCAAGTCGTCATCTCGACCATCCAGCGCATGTACGCCGCCCTGAAGGGCGAGGAAATGGCCGAAGGCATGGACGAGGAGAATCCCGCCGAGCAGAAGTGGCACCGCAGGGAACCATTGCCAGTCGTCTACAACGACGCGCTGCCGCCCGAGTATTTCGACGTGGTCGTCATCGACGAGTGCCACCGCTCGATCTACAACGTATGGCGGCAGGTGGTCGAGTACTTCGACGCCTTCCTCATCGGCCTCACCGCGACGCCGGACAACCGCACCTACGGGTTCTTCCAGAAGAACGTCGTCAGCGAGTACACCCACGAGCAGGCCGTGGCGGACAAGGTAAACGTCGGCAACGAGGTTTATTTGATCGACACGCTCATCACGCAAGGCGGCGGCACGATCGAACCCGAGCAGCTGGTGGAGAAGCGCGAACGGCAAACCCGCGCCCGACGCTGGGAGCTTCAGGACGAGGAGACGGAGTACACGGCCACCCAACTCGACCGCTCAGTGGTGAACGTCGACCAGATCCGAACGGTCATCCGCGCCTTCTGCGACAACTGGCGGCAGATGTTCCCCGGTCGTGCGGAGCTTCCCAAGACCCTGGTCTTCGCCAAGACGGACAGCCACGCCGACGACATCATCCAGACCGTGCGCCAAGAGTTCGGCGAAGGCAACGACTTCTGCCGCAAGATCACCAACGCCGCCCACAACCCCAAATCCTCCCTGACGGCTTTCCGCAACGACTACAACCCGCGCATCGCGGTGACCGTGGACATGATCGCCACCGGCACGGACGTGAGGCCCCTCGAGTGCCTGCTGTTCATGCGCGACGTGAAGTCCCGCAGCTACTTCGAGCAGATGAAGGGTCGCGGCACCCGCGTGCTCGGGCCGGACGATCTCCGCAAGGTAACGCCGTCCGCGGTGGCCAAGACGCACTACGTGATCGTGGACGCGGTGGGCGTGACCAAGTCCACGAAGACCGCCAGCCAGCCGCTCGATACCAAGCCATCCATCCCGCTCAAGGACCTCGCCATGGGGCTGATGATGGGCGACCGCACCGAGGAGACGGTGAGCTCGCTTGCCGGGCGCTTGTCGCGCCTCGACAACCGGCTCGGCGCTGAGGAGCAGACGAAGATCGAGCAAGCCGCGGGGAAGCCGCTCTCAGCCATCGTTCGGAATCTCATCGATGCCATCGACGCCGACAGAGTGGAGGCGGATGCCATCGCCGCAGGACACCCCGAACCCGACGACGCCGCCCTGCAGGCCGCGCGCGAAGAGCGGATCAAGCTAGCCGCCGACGTCTTCACCGGGCCGGTGATCGAGCTGATGGACACCATTCGGCGCAACACCGAACAGACCATCGACCACGACAACCTGGACACGCTGCTGCGCGTCGAGTGGGCTGGCGACGCGGCCGAGAACGCTACTCGAATCGCCCAAGCCTTCGAGCGCTACCTCAGCGAGAACCGCGACGTGATCGAGGCGCTCTCGATCTACTACGCCCAGCCGGCGCGACGCTCGAAGGTGACCCTCGCGATGATCAAGGGCGTGCTGGCGAAGCTGACGGAGGATCGCCCGCGCCTCGCCCCGCTGGTGGTCTGGCGCGCCTACGCACATCTCGACGACTACAAGGGCAACCAGCCGGTGAGCGAACTGACGGCCCTCGTCGCCCTCATCCGCCGCGTGTGCGGACTGGACGAAACCTTGACCCGGCACTCGGACCGTGTGAGGCGAAACTTCCAGAACTGGATCATGAAGCGCCATGCGGGGCCGGGCGAGAAGTTCTCGGAAGAGCAGGTGGAGTGGCTGCGCATGATCCGCGACCACCTGGAGACCTCGTTCACCATCGAAAGAGACGACCTTGAGATGGCGCCGTTCGACGCCCACGGTGGTCTCGGACGAATGTACTCCCTCTTCGGCGACGGCATGGACGGCGTGATGTCTGAACTGACCGAGGCGCTGGCGGCATGACGGAACTGCCAAGAGGCTGGGTCTCGGGGCCGCTCGCAGAGATCTGCCACATTGAAATGGGCCAATCTCCGCCATCAAGCACGTACAACACTGACGGCGTAGGGCTTCCGTTCCTTCAGGGAAAGCGCGAGTTCGGCACGCTGTACCCGACCCCGGCCAAGTACTGCTCGTCCCCGTCGAAGGTCGCCCGCGCTGGTGCAGTCCTGCTTTCCGTCAGGGCGCCCGTTGGGCCTACCAACATTACAGTCGACCAATGCTGCATTGGCCGAGGGTTGGCGGCGATCTCGCCATTTCCCGGTATTTCCACTCGTTTCGTCCTGTGGGCACTACGCAAGCACGAGTCCACGTTGGCCAAAGCAGGTGCTGGATCGACTTTTGCCGCCGTCTCGAAGGCTCAAGTTGCATCAATCCCCATCGCTTGCCCGCCGCTGAATGAGCAACTCCGCATCGTCGCACGGATCGACACGCTCTTCGGCGAGATCGACCGGGGCGTTCAGAGCCTTCGCGATGCCAAGCGACTGATCGGGCTCTACAGGCAGTCTCTTCTAAACTCCGCCTTTGAAGGTCGCCTCACCGTTGATTGGCGGGCGCGAAATGCGGTCTGCAACCACTGGTCATGGGTCTCCTTGTCGACCCTTGGCGAGGTTGCAGGCGGCCTCACGAAGAATCAGAAGCGCAACGGCCTGCGGCTCAAGGCAAAGTACCTGCGAGTTGCCAACGTCTACTCCAACCGCCTGAAACTTGACGAGGTCAAGGAGATGGGCGTAACGAAAGAAGAGCTGCGAAAGACCCGACTCGCCGCCGGCGACCTTCTGTTCGTTGAAGGCAATGGGTCTATCGAGCAGATCGGGCGCGTGGCAGTGTGGAACGGCAGTGTCCCCGACGTGACCCACCAGAACCATGTGATCCGCTTCAGAGCAGACGGTTCGCTGTCGCCTCGCTTTGCGCTGTACTTCATGATGTCCCCTGTCGGGCGAAGGCGCATCACGGCCCAGGCAAGTTCGACATCGGGGCTCCACACGCTCAGCATTTCCAAGGTGGCAGCACTTTCCGTTCCGCTCTGCTCTCTCGAAGAACAGGTGGAGCTCGTTCGCATCCTCGACTCTCGCTTCGGTGCTGCGGAAGCTATGGAAGGGGAGATCGACGCGAACCTCGCCCGCGCCGAAGCGCTCCGCCAGTCCATCCTCAAGAGAGCGTTCTCTGGCAAACTCGTCCCCCAAGACCCCGACGACGAACCAGCGCAGGTGCTGCTTGACCGCATCCGTGCCCACCGTGAACGGGACTCGACCACCAAGCCCCGCAAGCCCGTGCGTAGACGGGCTCGCCCCGCCCAGCCGCCATGACGAACGCCCTTCCCATCAGCATCGACAGCCTCTTGCATCGGCGCACCGTTGAGGGCGAGCGCGTCGAGTACAAGGCCGGCTGGAACCCGCAGAGCGTCCTGCGCACCCTCGGCGCGTTCGCCAACGACTTCCACAACCTCGGCGGCGGCTACATCGTGCTAGGCGTGGAGGAACAGGACGGCCGCCCCGTCTTGCCGCCGAAGGGGCTGGCCCCGAGTGCCATCGACGGCATCCAGAAGGAGCTCGTGAAGCTCGGCAACTCGGCGATGCGGCCCCCGTACCATGCCTTGACGGCCGTCCACGAGGTTGACGGCAAGACGATCCTGGTGCTGTACGCGCCCGGCGGGGAGACCCGGCCGTACCGGACGAAAGTCAGCCTCTCCGCGAACAGCCGCGAGTGGGTGTACTACATCCGCAAACACAGCAGCACGGTGCAGGCGAGGGGCGAGGACGAGCGCGAGCTGCTCGGCCTGGCCGCGACGGTGCCGTTCGACGACCGCTACAACCAGACCGCCTCGCTGGACGACCTCTCCTTGCGGCTGATCCAGCAGCATCTGCAGGATGTCGGCAGCGACCTCCTGCTGGAAGTCGCCGAGCTGTCGATGGAGGCGCTGGGACGGCGCATGAACATCGTTGGCGGACCCTCCGAAGCCGTGTTCCCCAAGAACGTCGGCCTGCTGTTCTTCAACGACCGCCCGCACGAGTTCTTCCCTGCGACGCAGATCGATGTGGTCTGGTTTCCTGACGACGCCGGCGGCAACTACTTCGAGGAGAAGGTGTTTCGCGGGCCGTTGGCTGCGATCCTGCGGGACGCGGTTAGCTACGTGGAACGCAGCTACCTCAAGGAGGCGGTGGTCAAGCACGCCGATCGGCCCGAGGCCGAGCGGTACTGGAACTACCCGGTCGCAGCGATCGAGGAGGCGGTCGGCAACGCCATCTACCACCGCTCCTATCAGGAGCGCGAGCCGGTGGAGGTACGGATCACACGGGAGGAGGTGGTGGTCCTGAGCTATCCCGGCGCGGACCGCTCGGTGCGGATGGCGGATCTGCAGCAAGGCAGGGCGGTGAGCCGCCGCTACCGCAACCGGCGGATCGGCGAGTTCCTGAAGGAACTGGACCTGGCGGAGGGCCGCTCGACAGGGGTGCCGAAGATCCTGCGGGCGATGCGCGACAACGGCTCGCCGCCGCCGAGCTTCGAGACCGACGATGACCGCACTTCGTTTCTCGTCCGGCTGCCGGTGCATCGGTCCTTCCTATCCGACGCTGGCGATGCCGGCGGCGAACAAGATAAGTACGCGGAAGACAAAGGAAAAACCGCATCCACCCCCCAAGATACCCCGCAAGATGCTTCTCAAGACACCCACCAAGACGCGCCAGGCACCCCCCAAGATGCGCGGAGCACCCCCCAAGATGCGCGGAGCACCCCCCAAGATGCCCGGAGCACCCCCCAAGATGCCCGGAGCACCCCCCAAGATGACCCACAACACACCGAACAAGATAAGCACTTGGAGAACAACGAAAAATCGTCCTGCACCCCCCAAGATGGCAGCCCCGAAGATGACACCCCCCAAGACAGCACCCCCCAAGACAGCACTCCCCAACATAGCACCCCGCAAGACAGCACCCCCCAAGACACCCCCCAAGTTGCCGAGCGCGTCGAGCGCCTGGTCCGGGCGGTGCAAGGCGAAGCGAGCCGCGCGGAATTGCAGGCCGCGCTGGAGCTGCGTGATCGACGCAGCTTCACCGACGCCTACCTGAAGCCCGCACTCGCGGCCGGCCTCATCGAAATGACCTTCCCGGACACCCCCACGAGCAGGAACCAGCGCTATCGCCGCACCGCCGCCGGCGAAGCCCTAGCACAACGGATGGAGAACTCCGGCGCATGAGCACCGCTGCCATCGTCTCCAAGGTCTGGAGCTTCTGCACCACGCTGCGCGATGACGGCGTCGGCTACGGCGACTACCTCGAGCAGCTCACCTACCTGATCTTCCTCAAAATGGCCGACGAGTACGCCGGGCCGCTCTACAACCGCGATGTCGGCATCCCCGCGGGCTGCGACTGGAGGAGCCTCACGGACCGCCGCGGCGCGGAGCTCGAAGCGCACTACGTCGCGCTGCTCCGCACGCTTGGCCAGCAGAAGGGCATGCTCGGCCAGGTCTTCGCCAAGGCGCAGAACAAGATCGCGGACCCCGCCAAGCTCTTTCGGCTGATCGACATGGTGGACGGCACCGATTGGGTGAGGCTCCATGCCGACGTGAAAGGCGACATCTACGAGGACCTGCTGGAACGGAACGCCGCGGACACCAAGTCGGGAGCCGGCCAGTACTTCACGCCCCGGGCCCTGATCCGCGCAATGGTGGCGTGCATGCGACCGGAGCCGGGCAAGACCATCGCCGACCCCGCTTGCGGCACGGGCGGGTTCTTCCTGGCCGCGTATGACTTCCTAACGGACCAGCGCAACTGGGCTCTGGACAGAGACCAGAAGGCGTCTCTCAAGCGGAAGACCTTCCATGGCAACGAGATCGTCGCTGGCACGCGGCGGCTCTGCCTGATGAACCTGCTGCTGCACGGCATCGGCGAGATGACCGGCGAGACGGCCGTGTCGCCTGCGGACGCGCTGATCTCGCCGCCTTCGGCAACCTTCGACTATGTGCTGGCCAATCCGCCCTTCGGCAAGAAGAGCTCGATGAGCTTCACGAATGCCGACGGCGAGCAGGAGACGGACGACCTCACCTACAACCGTCAGGACTTCTGGGCGACCACGTCGAACAAGCAGCTCAACTTCGTCCAGCACATCCGCACGATGCTGAAGACGACGGGGCGCGCGGCCGTGGTCGTCCCCGACAACGTGCTGTTCGAGGGCGGCGCCGGCGAGACGGTCCGCCGCAAGCTCCTTGAGACCACGGACCTGCACACGATCCTGCGCCTGCCCACCGGCATCTTCTACGCCCAGGGCGTCAAGGCCAACGTCATCTTCTTCGACAACCGCCCGGCCAGCCAAGATCCGCAGAGCTCGATGGTCTGGTACTACGACTACCGCACCAACGTGCATCACACCCTCAAGCAGAAGCCGCTCACCTACGCCCACCTCGAGGACTTCGTCGCGTGCTACAGGCCGGAGAACCGCCACGTCAGGGCGCCGACTTGGAGCGAGGCGACGCCGGACGGTCGATGGCGCCCCTACTCCCGCGAGGAGCTCCTTCAGCGCGACAAGGCCAGCCTCGACGTCTTCTGGCTGAAGGATGCATCCACGACGGACCTGGAGAGCCTCCCAGAGCCGGAAGCTCTCGCGGGCGAGATCACGGAGAACCTCCGCTCCGCCCTCGCGAGCTTCGAGACCGTCGTCGGGGACCTGAATCGTTGAATGCGTCATGGCGAGCGCCAGATTTGCGGCGTGGGTTTAGGGGCGGGCTTGTCCCGGGCTTGTCCCCGCCCGTCCCCGAGCTAGCACGACGCTTGGTCGCGTCTACCAGACAGTTGTCCTCCAGCCCCCCGCCTCTGGACCTTTGACTCGGCGACGCCAAGCGCCGATACTCTGCACGCCATATCGACACCCCTTGGCACACCGCGATGGGCGCCACGCACGTCAATGTCACCATCCGCAATCCGGCGCGGCCGAACCGGCGCTGGGCTGGCGATTTTCTGGTGGACACCGGTGCGATCGACTCCCTGGTTCCGGCTTCAGAACTCGCTGCGATTGGGCTTGAGCCCAAGAGCCAACGCGTCTACGAGACGGCGGATGGCCGCGAGATCACGATGGACGTGACCAGTGCCGATATCGAAGTCATGGGTGAGTTCACGGCCGGGCTCATCATCTTCGGAGAAGAAGGCGTCGAGCCCTTGCTAGGCGTAACCGCGCTCGAATCGGTCGGGATCGAGGTGGACCCACAGAATCAACGGCTGAAGAAGCTTCCTTCCGTGCGTCTGAAAGGCATTCGACCCGGCGCGCTTGCTTCCCGCCGCTGAGTGCCCGATCGACGCCACGCACGGCCCGTAGGGGCGAGGCTTGCCCCTAGGCTTGCCCCCGCCCGTGCCGGAATCATGTAACCACCCGTGTCGGGGTCATGCAGCCCAAGGTCTTGAACCCCAGAAAGGCACGGTCTGCGCGTATGTGCCTGTGCGCAAACGGTTCGTTGGACGAACCATGGAGTCACCATCTGGGCTGTGTCAGCTGTTTCGGCTTCCAAGCTTCATCGTCATTCCACCTGGCGCGCGTTTACGAAAGATATGTCGTACTCGCCCCGGCAAGGCCCGTACGGTAAACCAGACTTGCCTATTCAGGCGATTTAACGAACAATATCGACTTAAGCCGCCAGCTTAGGCGATCTTCCGCGAGGACTCCGCGCATGGACAACCACTGGACGGACGCCGCTGCGCTGGCCGAAGTGGGCGGGCGCATCGCCGCTCTGCGGCTTCGCCGGCAGTGGCGGCAGGCGGACTTGGCCTTTGAGGCAGGGGTCTCCAAGCGAACGGTGGAGCGCATCGAGGCGGGCACGTCGGTGCAGACCGCGCTGTTCTTGCGCGTGCTGCGCGCCCTCGAACTGCTCGATGGGCTGGAGCTGCTTGTCCCCGCCGCCGGTCCGACCCCGATGGAACTGCTGCGGCTCCAAACCAACCGCCGCAAGCGGGGCCGGCGTGGAGTTGCGCCATGACAACCGCCGAAGTCAAGCTCTGGGGGCGCACCGTCGGTGCCGTCGACGTGTCCGAGGCGAACGCCGCTGCAACATTCGAGTACGCGCCGGAGTTTCTTCGCGCCGGCTGGGACATTGCCCCGCTGACGATGCCCCGCGAACGGCGCGTGTTCCGGTTTCCCGAACTCCTCGGCGAGACGTGCCGCGGCTTGCCGGGGCTCCTTGCCGACTCGCTGCCAGACCGCTTCGGACGGCTGCTCATCGACGCCTGGCTGCAGGAGCGCAATCGGTCCACGCGCGACCTGGACCCTGTGGAGATGCTTTGCTATGTAGGCAGCCGCGGCATGGGAGCGTTGGAGTTCGAGCCTGCAACGGGCGACCCCGCGACCGGCCGTGCCGTGGAAGTCGAAGACCTGGCCGAGCTGGCCGAGTCCGCGCTGTCCCATCGCCGCGCCATCGGCGGCTATCTGGCGACGGGCCGACCCGGCCGCGACCCGTGGCGCGAGCTGTTCCACTCCGGCACGTCGGCGGGCGGCGCGAAACCGAAGGCGGTCATCGCTTGGAACGAGACCACCGGCGAGGTTCGCTCGGGCGAGGTGACGGGCGATCCAGGGTTCAGCCACTGGCTGCTCAAGTTCGACCGCGGCCGGGACGAAGGTGCGATCGAGTACGCCTACAGCATCCTGGCTGCCCGCGCGGGCATCGACATGGCCGAGTGTCGGCTGTGGCGGGCGGGGAACCGGCGCCACTTCATGACCCGCCGCTTCGACCGCGCGAAAGACGGCGCCAAGCACCATGTGCAGACGCTCGGCGCGATCGCCCACTGGGACTTCCGGCTGGGCGGCACCATCAGCTACGAAGCTGCGTTCGGCATCGCTCGCAGGCTTGGCTTGCCCATGGCAACCAAGGAGGCACTGTTCCGCCGGATGGCCTTCAATGTCTTCGCCTGCAACCGCGACGATCACGTCAAGAACCTGAGCTTCAGGATGGCTCCCGAAGGCCGCTGGTCCTTGGCCCCAGCCTACGACCTCACCTACGTCCTCGAGGGCGAAATGGGCGAGCTGCACAGACACCAGATGACGATCAACGGCAAGGTGGATGGTTTCGCGCGCGGCGACCTGGTGGCTTGCGCGGCCAGCGCCGGCATCGCCAAGGCGCGCGCGTCCGCCATGCTCGACGATGTCCGAAGCGCCGTCGCCGAATGGCGGATCATTGCGGAGGATGTCGGCATCGCCGGCCGACGCATCGACGCCATCGCCCGCACGCTGCGCACCATACGCGATCACTTCGACTGAGCTGGCCCGACCCTGCATGCGCCGAACAACAACGACCAGTAGGCGGGCAGGCGACGAAATCTCTGTCCTGCCCCTACATGTACATGCGCCACTCCGGCGTCGTCGCTGCCCACGGATTGCGCTCGGCGCGGCGACCGTGCCAGCAGCTAGCGATCAGGTTCCACAGGAATACGAGCTGCGCCACAGCCACGAGAAGGGCGACCACGGAAATCCACTGATTCAGCGCATGCACGCTGTCCGGGATGAACGCGTAGTCGCCGAAGCGTAGTAGCGCCGCAGCACGCCCATAAGGCCTACGAAGTGCATCGGGAAGAGGATCGCGTAGGTGCCGAGGAAGGTGATCCAGTAGTGGACGTGGCCCAAACGTCCATCCAGATGCCGGCCCGTCAGCAGCGGGAACCAGTGGTAGATGCCCGCCATAGCCGCCAGTACGGGCGCCACGCGCATCACCATGTGGAAGTGGGCGACGACGAAGCAGGTATCCGACAGCGGCACATCGACGATCGCGTTGCCAAGGCAGCCGCTGCGAACTCGCTGCGGAGCTAGGCCTCGGCGAGCGGGCCCTGTACCGCAAGCTGGCGGCGCTGCGGCGACCGTAGCCGCGTCAGAAACCGACCGGCACCTCGTGGTGCGGCACGGCCCGCTCCAGGCCGGCCTCGATCAGCTGTTCGCGCACGAAGTGCAGGATGGCCTTGCTGGACCTCATGCGCAGCGCCCGGGCCAGGATGCGGCGGCAATCGAGCAGCGACATGCTGCGGATCACCCACTTCACGCGCGGCAGGTTGGCGGCGTTCATCGACAGCACGTCGTAGCCCATGCCGACGCACAGCACGGCGCCCTCGGGCGTGCCGGCAAGTTCGCCGCAGATGCCGATGGGCTTGTCCTCGGCGTGGCAGTCCTTGGCGATCTGGCGCAGCGCGATGAGCATGGACGGATGGACTTCCTCGAAAAGGTCCGCGACGCGCGGGTTGTTGCGGTCCACGGCCAGCATGTACTGCGTGAGGTCGTTCGAGCCGACGGCGAGGAAATCCACGGCGCGGGCGATCTCGCGGGTGAGGTAGATGGCCGCCGGCACCTCGATCATGACGCCGACCAGCGGCGTTCGCACGTCGAAGCCTTCCTCGACCACCTCCCGGTGGGCGCGGCGGATCAGCGCCTTGGCCTCTTCGATCTGCTCCAAGCGGCTCACCATGGGCAGCATGATGCGCAGGATGCCCTCGAGCCCCGCGTTGGCCTTCACCATGGCGCGCACCTGGCCGAGGAAAATCTCCGGATGGTCCAGCGTCACGCGGATGCCGCGCCAGCCGAGGAACGGGTTCTCCTCGTCGATGGGGAAGTAGGAGAGCGGCTTGTCGCCGCCGATGTCCAGGGTGCGCATGGTGACGGGGCGCGGCTCGAAGGCCTCCATGTGCTCCCGGTAGGCGACCCGCTGCTCCTCTTCGGTGGGGAACCGATCGCCCATGGAGAACGGCACCTCGGTGCGGAACAGGCCGATGCCTTCCGCGCCGCGGTCCAGCGAGCGCGTGATCTCGCTCACCAGGCCGATGTTCACCCACAGGTTGATGGCGTGGCCGTCGCGGGTCTCGCTCGGCAGGTCGCGCAGCATCTCCAGTTCCCGGGCGAAGTCCTCCTCGTCCGCAGCGAACTGGTTGTAGGAATCGAGCACCAGCGCGGCAGGGCTGACGAACACTTCGCCGTAATAGCCGTCGACGATGACATTCTGGCCTTCGATGGTGTAGATCGGCACGTCCAGGGCGCCCATCACCGTCGGGATGCCGAGGGCGTCGGCAAGGATCGCGCCGTGCGAGTTGCGCGAGCCCTTGAGCGACACGATGGCGCGCAGACGCTCCAATGGAAAGTCCGCCATCATCGGCGCCGTGACCTCTTCCGCCACCAGCACCATGTCCTGCGGCAGCTCCCTGCGTTGCGCGCCGCCCGCCTGCTGCAGGTAGGCGAGCACGCGCTGGCCGAGTTCGCGCACATCCGCGGAACGCTCGCGCAGGTAGGAGTCCTGCATCCGCTCGAATGTCGCCGCCTGTTCCAGCACCGACTGCTTGAGGGCGCCCTGCGCCCATTGGCCGGCCTCGATGCGGGCGCGCACGTCGCCGGCTAGCGCGGCGTCGTCCAGCATGTGCAGGTAGGCGTCGAACAGCTCGCGTTCTTCCGGGCCGAGATCCTTCGCCATCTCCTCGTTGATGCGCTCGATGCTGGCGCGGGCCTGGCCGATGGCGGTCTCGAATCGGGCCAGCTCCTCCGCGGTGTTGGCGGCGGGCTTGTCCGGCACCAGTTCAAGGCGCGCCGCGGGCGTCGCCACGAATGCCTTGCCGATGCCGATGCCGGGCACGCCGGGGACGCCCTGGAAGCGCGCCTCGCGCTGATCGCCGTTGGTGCCCGGCAACAGGCCGCGCACGTCGCCGGTGGCCTCCGCATGGGCGACATGACCGGCGATCTGCGCGGCCAGCGTCACCATGAACGCCACCTCGTCCTCGTCGTAGCGCCGCTCTTCCCGGTCCTGGACGATGAACACGCCCAGCACCTCGCGCACATGGATGATCGGCACGCCGAGGAAGGCGCTGAAGGCTTCCTCGGTCAGCCCCGAGACGTAGAAGAAGCGTTCGTGCTGCGCGGCGTTCTCCAGGTTCACCGGTTCGGCCCGTTCCGCCACCAGCCCCACGAGCCCCTCCCTAGGGTTGAGCGAGACCCTGCCGACCATCTCCCCGTTCAGCCCCTCGTTGGCCGCCAGATTGAAGTTGCCGGTGGCGCGGTCGCGCAGGTAGATGGAGCTCACCTCGGCGTCGAGGATGAGCGACACGCGCGCCACGAGCAGGTCCAGCACTGCCCGGAAGCCGGACGCGGCACCGATGTCCTGTACGATCTGCCGCAGCGCGTCGAGCATGGCTAGGCTGCCTCCGCCGCGACGCGCAGCGCCGGCGCCAGTTCCTTGAGGCCGCGCCGGTAGACACCGCGCTTGAACTCGATGACCTGGCCCACCGGATACCAGTAGCTCACCCAGCGCCAGTGGTCGAATTCCGGCTCGGCGGCTCGGTCGAAGCGCACCGCGGCGTCGTCCGCCTTGAGCCGCAGCAGGAACCAGCGTTGCTTCTGGCCGACGAAGCGCACCGAGTTCTGGCGCCGGAACGCCGGCGGCAGGCGGTAGCGCAGCCAGCCGCGACTGCGGGCGCGGATCTGCACGCTCTGGCGCGGGAGGCCCACCTCCTCGTAGAGTTCGCGGTAGACGGCGTCTTCGAGCCGCTCGCCCGGGCGCACGCCGCCCTGCGGAAACTGCCAAGCGTCGCCGCCGCCGACGCGGCGCGCCCACAGCACGCGGCCCGCGTCGTCGTGGATCACCATGCAGACGTTGGGCCTGAATCCGTCGCGGTCCAACTCGTCCGACCGCATCGTCGCCGCCTTCCCCATGCGGGCCATTGTTCCACATCCCGGGAGAGTGCGTACAGCGCGTTGCCCGAGGCGCCCGCAACGACCGCCATCCAGTCGGACCGCCGACGTATCATGCGGCCCATGAACCGACTCGGCGACGAGACCAGCCCCTACCTCGCGCAGCACGCAGAGAACCCCGTGGACTGGTACCCGTGGTGCCAGGAAGCCATCGACCGGGCGCGGGCGGGCGATCGGCCCATCCTGCTCTCCATCGGCTATTCCTCGTGCCACTGGTGCCACGTCATGGCGCACGAGTCCTTCGAGGATCCGGCGACCGCGGCGGTGATGAACGAGCGCTTCGTCAACATCAAGGTGGACCGCGAAGAGCGGCCTGATCTGGACCGCGTCTACCAGGCGGCGCATCAGCTCCTGAACCAGCGCGCCGGCGGCTGGCCGCTGACCGCGTTCCTGGACCCCAACTCCCTGCTGCCGTTCTTCGCCGGCACGTACTTCCCCCGCCAGCCGCGCTACGGCCTGCCCGGGTTCAACGACCTGCTGCGCCGCATCGGCGACACGTACCAGGCGAAGCGCGAGGACGTGGAGAAGCAGGGCAGCCAGCTTGCCGACGTGTTCGCCAAGGTCGAAGCCATCCGACCGGAAGCCCAGGCCGCCGACCCGGCCCTGCTGCAGGCGGCCCGAGAAGAGCTCGGCAAGGGCTACGACGCTGCCGAGGGCGGCTTCGGTCGCGCACCCAAGTTCCCAATGCCAGCGGCCTTGGAACGCCTGCTGCGGCATTGGGCGCGGGTGCGCGCCGACCGCTCGCAGCGGCCGGACCGGGACGCGCTCAACATGGTCATGACGACGCTCACCAAGATCGCGCGCGGCGGCATCTACGACCATCTCGGCGGCGGCTTCTGCCGCTACGCCACGGATCGTCGCTGGGCCATCCCGCACTTCGAGAAGATGCTCTACGACAACGGCGCCCTGCTGGCGCTCTACGCCGACGTGCTCGGCTTTGGTCCCGACCCGCTCTTCACCGGCGCCGTGCGCGAGACGGCAGGTTGGCTCATGCGCGAGATGCAGCATCCCGAGGGCGGCTACTTCGCGGCGCTCGATGCCGACAGCGAGGGCGAGGAGGGGCGGTTCTACGTCTGGCGGCGCAATGCCGTGAAGCAGTTGCTGACCGAGGACGAGTACCTCGTGGTGGAAACCCTCTACGGCCTCGACAAACCAGCCAACTTCGAGGGCAAATGGACGCTGTGCCGCCGCGACGCCTGGGACTCGGTGGTCGAGCGGCTGTACCTCGAACCGGATGCGGCCGGCGAGCTGCTGGGCAGCGCCAAGGCGAAGCTCTTCGATGCGCGCAGCGAGCGGGTCCGGCCGGGCCTCGACGACAAGGTGCTGGCCGCCTGGAACGGCCTCGCCATCCACGGCATGGCCAAGGCCGGCGTGCGCCTCGGCGAACCGGCCTGGGTGGACTCCGCCAGCCGCGCCGCCGACTTCGTGCGCACCCGAATGATGGAGGACGGTCGCCTCTACGCCACCTGGAAGGACGACCGTGTGGGCTATCCCGGCTACCTCGACGACTACGCCAACATGCTGCAAGGCGTGCTGTCCCTGCTCGGCGCCCGCTGGCGCGACCAGGACATGATGTTCGCCGCCTTCCTCGGCGACGAACTGCTGAGCCGCTTCCAGGACGCCGAAGCCGGCGGCTTCTACTTCACCGCCCACGACCAGGAACGCCTCATCCACCGCCCGAAGCCCACCGGCGACGACGCCCTGCCGGCGGGCAACGGCACCGCGGCCCGCGCCCTCCTGGCCCTCGGCCACTTGAGCGGCGAGCCGCGCTTCGTGGAGGCGGCAGAGAAGACCCTGTCCTGGGCGCGCGGCCTGATCGAGCAGCACCCCGCCGGGCACTGCCTGCTGCTGACGGCGCTGGAGGAGAGCATCGAGCCGCCGGAGCTCGTGATCGTGCGCGGGCCAGCGGGCGACCTTGCGCCTTGGCTGGCCGCGGCCCGCGAGGGCTACCAGCCGGCGCGGCACGTCTACGGCATCCCCTACGACGCCGCCCAACTGCCGAGCTACCTGCCGCGCCTCGTGTCCATGGAGACCCGTGCGAAGGTGTCGGCCTTCTTCTGCACCGGCACCGAGTGCAGCGCGCCGATGACCGACTTCGACGCCTTCAAGCGGACGGTTTCCTGATGCCGACCGGCGATGGAACGGCGAAGCCCGCGGTGCATGATCGCGGCGGCTGGCCCACGGACGAACCCATCGACCGCCGGGAACACGAGTGGGAGGACTGGGAGCATGTCGCGAACGCGCTCGTCGGCCTGCTGCGCCAGCGCGGCGTCATCAACGTCGACGAACTGCGCCGCGGCATCGAGGCGATGGCGCCTGCGGAGTACGAGGCGAGCAGCTACTACGAGCGCTGGTCGGCGTCCATCGAGACGCTGCTGATCGAGAAGGGCGTCCTAACCGAGACGGAGATCGACGCCGAGGCGAGCAGGATGAGTGCGCGATGGCGCGGCTGATCGGCCCCGGCGACCGGGTGACGGTGCGCGCGGCGCAGGTGAGTCATCACCACCGCACGCCGTGGTTCGTGAAGGGCAGGTCCGGCACTGTGCAGGCGGTGCATGGCGCGTTTCCGAACCCTGAGTCGCGGGCCCACGGCGGCACCGGTCTGCCGAAGCGGCGGCTCTGCCAAGTGGCGTTCCGGCAGACGGACATCTGGGCCGAGCGGTATCGCGGCGGCAGCGACGATAAGCTGCTCGTCGACATCCTCGAACACTGGCTGGATCGCGGCTGAAGCATGGCGAGCGGCGAGCATCCGCCCCTCCGCCACGCCGACCGCAGCGCCCGGGCGACGCGCATCCTCGCCATCCGGGCGCTGCTGATCGACAAGGGCGTGGTCGGCGCCGCCGAGGTGGACGATGTGGTGTTGCGCGCGCAAGCCCGCACGCCAGCGGACGGCGCCAAGGTGGTAGCGCGCGCCTGGACGGACGAAGCGTTCCGGGAACGACTCTTGGCGGATGCCCGCGCCGCGGTGGGGGAGCTCGGCTACCGCCTGTCGCACGACGCCGAACTGTCGGTCGTGGAGAACACGGCCGCCGTCCACCACCTGATCGTCTGCACCCTATGCTCCTGCTACCCCACCTCCCTGCTCGGCGCGCCGCCCGACTGGTACAAGAGCTTCGCCTACCGCCAGCGCGCCGTCGTGGAACCGCGCAGCGTGCTCCACGAGTTCGGGATGGAACTGCCAGACGAGATGGAACTGCGCGTCGTCGACAGCACCGCCGATGTGCGCTACCTGGTTCTGCCGCGCCGCCCGCCGGGGACGGAAGGAATGAGCGAGCACGCGCTTGCCGGCTTGGTCACCCGCGACAGCATGATCGGCGTTGCCGAAGCGCGAGGGCCCTGAGCGCCAAACGCAGTTGGGAGGTCTATGTCGTTGTCCTCTGTGCATGGGCGGCGAGGCGTTCACTAGCGGCGTTGCGCCTCCCGCCGAAGCCCAGCAATGACCTGTGCTGAGTCGCGCGCTTTACACCTACTGTCCCTGCCCCTATGATGCGCCGCCATTGCGCGACGAGGAGCCAGGAAGAAGCGCCATGCTGCGGATCGCGCACGAAGCCCTGACGTTCGACGATGTCCTGCTGCTCCCTGCCTACTCCAAAGTGCTGCCGTCCGAGGTGGACCTCAAGACGCGCATGACGCGGGGCATCGCCTTGAACATCCCGGTCATGTCGGCGGCCATGGATACGGTCACCGAGTCGCGCCTCGCCATCGCCATCGCCCAGGAGGGCGGCATCGGCATCGTCCACAAGAACATGCCGCTCGAGCATCAAGCGCGGGAAGTGCGGGCAGTGAAGAAGTACGAGAGCGGCGTGATCCGGGACCCCATCGTCATCCGCCCCGAGGCCACCGTGCGGGAGTTGATGGCGCTCACCGCCGAGCACCGCATCTCCGGCGTGCCGGTGGTGCGGGGCACGGAGCTTCTCGGCATCGTCACCGCGCGCGACGTGCGCTTCGCGACCCGGCTCGATGCGGGTGTGGCGGAGGTGATGACGCCCAAGGAGCGGCTGGTGACGGCGCCGGAAGATGCCTCCCTCGATACCGTCACGCGGCTGCTGCACGAGCACCGCATCGAGAAGGTGCTGCTCGTGAACGAGGCCTTCGAGCTCAAAGGCATGGTCACCGTCAAGGACATCGCCAAGTCCCAGGCGTATCCGAATGCGTGCAAGGACCAGCTTGGCCAGCTGCGTACCGGCGCCAGCGTCGGCACCGGTGCGGATACCGACGATCGCGTCGCGGCGCTGGTCGAAGCGGGCGCGGACGTGATCGTCGTCGATACCGCCCACGGCCACTCGCAGGGCGTGCTCGACCGCATTAGCTGGATCAAGCAGAAGTATCCGTCCGTGCCGGTGATGGGCGGCAACGTCGCCACGCGCGACGGCGCCCAGGCGTTGCTCGATGCCGGCGTCGATGCGGTGAAGGTTGGCATCGGCCCCGGCAGCATCTGCACCACGCGGGTGGTCACCGGCGTCGGCGTGCCGCAGGTCACCGCCGTGTCGGAAGCCGCGAAGGCCGCCGAGGAGGCCGATGTGCCGGTGATCGCCGATGGCGGCGTGCGCTTTTCCGGCGACATCGCCAAGGCCATCAGCGCCGGGGCTGCGGCGGTGATGGTCGGCTCGCTGTTCGCTGGCACCGAAGAAGCGCCGGGAGAGACGGAACTCTTCCAGGGCCGCACCTACAAGGCGTATCGCGGCATGGGTTCGCTCGGCGCGATGGCGGAGCGCTACGGCTCTTCCGATCGCTACTTCCAGGAACCGCAGAGCGATGGCGGCAAGTTCGTCCCCGAAGGCATCGAGGGGCGGGTGCCGTATCGCGGGCCGCTCGGGCCGATCATCCACCAGCTCGTCGGCGGTCTGCGCGCGGCGATGGGCTACACCGGCTGCGCGGACATCGCCGAGATGCGCACCGCGTCGCGCTTCACCAAGGTGTCGGCGGCGGCGATGGCCGAGAGCCATGTCCACGACGTGGCGATCACCAAGGAACCGCCCAACTACCCGGTCGCCTGAGTTGGCTGCGTCCGCAAGCGTCGCGGCCGACCGCATCCTGATCGTCGATTTCGGCTCGCAGACCACGCAGCTCATCGCCCGCCGGGTGCGCGAGCACGGGGTGTACTGCGAGATTCATCCGTTCGACATGGGCGATGCGGCGGTACGCGCCTTCGCGCCGAAGGCGGTGATCCTCTCCGGGGGGCCGGAGACCGTCACCGCGGGCGAGACGCCGCGCATCCCGGACGCCGTGTTCGATTCCAGCGTTCCGGTGCTCGGCATCTGCTACGGGATGCAGGCGATGGCGGCGCAGCTCGGCGGCAGCGTCGCGCCATCGGCGTCTCGCGAGTTCGGCCATGCGCGGGTCGGCACCGTGGGCGGTGGCGACCTGTTCGCTGGACTCGACGCCGATTTCGACGTCTGGATGAGCCACGGCGACCGCGTCACCTGCCAGCCGCCGGGCTTCGCCGTCGCCGCCGCCACCGACAACGCGCCCATTGCCGCGATGGCGGATGTTGAACGGCGGTACTACGGCGTGCAGTTCCACCCCGAAGTCACGCACACCCAGCACGGCGGCGCGATCATCCGCCGCTTCGTGCGCGACATCGCCGGCTGCGCCGGCGATTGGACGGCGGCGGGCATCGCCGAACGGGCCGTGACGGAGATTCGCCGCGAAGTGGGCGACGAGGGGCGCGTGATTCTGGGCCTCTCCGGAGGCGTCGATTCCAGCGTCGCCGCAGCGCTCCTGGCGCGCGCCATCGGCGACCGGCTGACCTGTGTGTTCGTGGACAATGGCCTTCTGCGAAAAGGCGAAGTCGCCCAAGTGCAGGAAGCGTTCGGTCCATCCAACGCCTTGCCGATCAACCTGCTGACGGTGGATGCCGCGGCGGAGTTCCTCGCGGCCCTAGAAGGGCTGGAAGACCCGGAGGCGAAGCGCAGAGCCATCGGCACCACCTTCATCGACGTCTTCGAGCGCGAGGCGAAGCGGATTCCGGGCGTCGGCTGGCTCGGCCAGGGGACGATCTACCCAGACGTGATCGAGTCGGCGGCCTCGAAGTTCGGCAAGGCGCACGTCATCAAGTCGCACCACAACGTCGGCGGCTTGCCGGAACGCATGCATCTGAAGCTCGTCGAACCGCTTCGGGATCTCTTCAAGGACGAGGTGCGCGCCGTCGGCCTCGCCCTCGGCCTGCCGGAGCGGCTGGTGCATCGGCACCCCTTCCCCGGCCCCGGCCTCGCGGTGCGGGTGCTCGGCGAAGTGCGCCCGGAGTACCTCGACGTGCTGCGCGAAGCCGACGCCATCTATATCGACGAGCTGCGCCAGGCGGGCTACTACGACCAGGTGGCGCAGGCGTTCGCGGTCTATCTGCCGGTCAAGTCCGTGGGCGTGGTGGGCGATGCGCGCCGCTACGAGCACGTCATCGCCCTGCGCGCCGTGGTCACCACCGACTTCATGACCGCCGGCTGGGCCGAGCTGCCGCACGAGCTGATCGCCAAGGTGAGCAATCGCATCGTCAACGAGCTGCCCGGCGTCTCCCGGGTGGTCTACGACGTCACCAGCAAGCCGCCGGGCACCATCGAGTGGGAATAGACGCAGAGGACGAGCGCTGGATGCGCGAAGCCCTCGACCTCGCGGCGCGGGCGGGCGCTTCGGGCGAAGTGCCGGTAGGCGCCGTGGTGGTCCGCGAAGGCGAGTGCATCGGCCGCGGCGCCAATCGCCCCATCGGCTCCGTCGATCCAACGGCTCATGCCGAGATCGAGGCGCTGCGCGACGCGGCGCGCCGGGTCGGCAACTATCGGCTGCCGGGCGCCGACCTGTACGTCACGGTGGAGCCGTGCCTGATGTGCGCGGGCGCGGTCGTTCATGCCCGCATCCGGCGTCTGGTGTACGGCGCCCCGGAACCCAAGTCGGGCGCTGTGGCCAGCACCATCTGCGGATTGGCGGTGGCCGGCCACAACCACCGGGTCATCGTCTTGCAGGGCGTCTTGGCCGAGGAGTGCGCCGCCGCGATGAAGACCTTCTTCGCCGCCCGCCGCTGATGCCGACCGTCGTCGCCCTCCCCGGACCGCCCGCATTCACCGCACCGCGGCTGGCGGCCAAGCTGGCCGATGTCCGTCGCGCCGAAGCTGGCGTCGCGGGCTTGTTCGCCGAGTTCGTCCACATCCTCTTCCTCGACCGCGCACTTGGGCGGGCGGAACGCGAACTCGCTGACGCCTTGCTCGACTACGGGTCGCGCCGAGACCTGCCGGAGCGCTGCGGCAAGCCCTATTGCGTCGTGGCCCCCCGCGTCGGCACGACCTCGCCTTGGTCCAGCAAGGCGACGGACATCTTCCGCCGTTGCGGTCTGGACGCCGTCAGGCGCGTTGAACGCGGCGTGCGCTGGTTCGTCTCCGGCGCACCGTCTCCCGCCCTCGCCGCGCTGCTCCACGACCGCATGACCGAGGCCGTGCTCCCGAACGACGACTTCGACCTGCTGGCGATGCAAGGGGCGCCGCGGCCGCTCGGCCGCATCGTGCTCGGCGATGATCCGATCAACGCCCTTCGCGCTGCCGATATGCGCCTCGGCCTCGCCCTCTCCATGGACGAAGTGGAATATCTCGCCAGGGCCTTTAGGGACCTCGCCCGAGATCCCACGGACGTCGAGTTGATGATGTTCGCCCAGGCCAACTCCGAGCATTGCCGACACAAGATCTTCAACGCCGACTGGCTGATCGGCGGCGAACGGCAGACCAGATCCCTGTTCGGCATGATCCGCAATACCTTCGCGAGCATCAACGGCGAAGGCATCCTCTCCGCCTATGCGGACAACGCCGCCGTCATCGAAGGCGATGCGACGACTCGCCTGATCCCGGACGCCGAGCGCCGCTACCGCCCCGTTCGCGGGCCGATCCACATCCTGATGAAGGTGGAGACGCACAACCACCCCACGGCCATCGCGCCGTATCCAGGCGCCGCCACCGGCGCCGGCGGCGAGATTCGCGACGAAGGCGCGGTGGGGCGGGGCTCGAAGCCCAAGGCCGGGCTGGTCGGCTACACCACGAGCCACCTGAATCTGGGCACCGAACCGGAGCCGTGGGAGATGCGCCCCGGCAAGCCGGACCGCATCGCTTCGCCCTTCGAGATCATGCGCGATGCGCCGCTCGGCGCGGCAGCCTTCAACAATGAGTTCGGGCGCCCCTGCCTGACCGGCTACTTCCGCACCTTCGAGGCGCCGAGCGCGCGGCCCGGCGAGATCTGGGGCTACCACAAGCCGGTGATGATCGCCGGCGGCGTCGGTTCCATCGCCGCCGCCCATGTGACGGCCGCGGACGTGCCGCCGGGCGCGAAGCTGATCGTGCTCGGCGGGCCCGCGATGCTGATCGGCCTCGGCGGCGGCGCGGCGTCGAGCATGGCCGCCGGGCACAGCGACAGCGATCTCGACTTCGCCTCCGTGCAGCGCGACAACGCCGAGATGCAGCGCCGCTGCCAGGAAGTGATCGACCGCTGCTGCGCCTTGGGCGAGGCCAGTCCGATCCGTCTGATCCACGATGTCGGCGCCGGGGGCCTTTCCAATGCGCTGCCGGAACTGGTCAACGACGCCGGCGTCGGCGGCCGGTTCGCGCTCGACGCGGTACCCAATGCGGACGCCGCCATGTCGCCCATGGAGATCTGGTGCAACGAGGCCCAGGAGCGCTATGTCCTCGCGATCGCCGCGGACGCCTTGGGCGCCTTCGACGCCATCTGCGCGCGGGAACGCTGCCCGTACGCCGTCGTCGGCGAAGCCACGGCGACGCCGCGGCTGCACGTCGCGGTCGCCGCGGGCGAGGCGGCGGTGGACATGCCGCTGGCGACGCTGTTCGGCAAGCCGCCAAGGATGACGCGGGAGTTCACGCCAGAGCCCCGCGCCAAGACCGCTTTCGATGCCGGCAGCGTCGATGTCGCCCAGCTGCCCGACATCGCCGCGCGCGTGCTGCGCTTCCCGGCGGTGGCGAGCAAGAAGTTCCTCGTCACCATCGGCGACCGCAGCATCACCGGTCTGGTTGCGCGCGAGCAGATGGTCGGCCCGCATCAGGTGCCGGTGGCCGATGTCGCGGTGACGCTCAGGGACTTCGAGAGCTGCGCCGGCGAAGCCATGGCCATGGGCGAGCGCTCGCCGGTGGCGGTGATCGATCCAGCCGCGGCGGCGCGAATGGCGGTGGCCGAAGCGCTCACGAACCTCGCCGCCGCGCCCATGGAACGCCTGGGCCGCGTGGTGCTGTCGGCGAACTGGATGGCCGCGGCGGGGCACCCCGGCGAGGATCAAGCGCTGTTCGAGGCCGTGCGCGCCGTCGGCGAAGAGCTCTGCCCGAAGCTCGGCATCGCCATCCCCGTGGGCAAGGACAGTCTGTCGATGCGCACGGTCTGGGAGGACCGCACTGTGGTGTCCCCGGTGACGCTGACCGTCAGCGCCTTCGCACCCGTCGGCGATGTGCGCCGCACGCTGACGCCTGTGCTCGGGCCCGGTACCGAAGCGCTATATCTGGTCGAGCCGCCGTTCGCGCGGCGGTGCCGATTGGGCGGGAGCGTTCTGGCGCAGGTACACGGCGAACTGGGGGACGAGCCGCCGGACATCGACGACGCGGGCGCGCTCAAAGCGCTGATCGAGTTCGCCATCCGGGTCACGCAGGAGGGCCTCGCAACGGCGTACCACGACCGCTCCGACGGCGGCCTCTTCGCGACGCTCGTCGAAATGGCATTCGCCAGCCGCTGCGGGCTGGACATCCACATCAATGGTGAGCCGCTGGGGGCACTGTTCGCCGAGGAGGTCGGGATCGTGCTCGGCACGACCGGCGCGCAAGGGCCGCGGCTCGTCGAACTCGCCGACGAACTCGGGCTGCGCTGCGCGAAGGTAGCCGAACCGCGTGCGGACGAGCGAATCGAGGTCCGAGCCGAACGGCCGCTGCTGTCTTCCACGCGCCTCGACTTGGAGCGCATTTGGGCATCCACCAGCCACGCCATGCAGCGCCGTCGCGACGACGCCGCCTGCGCCGACGAAGAGTTCGCCGCCATCGCGGACGACACGCCTGGCCTCGTCTTCGCCGCCGACTTCGACCCTGCCGAGGACGTCGCCGCCCCAATGATCGCCACTGGTGCCCGCCCCCGCGTCGCCATCCTGCGCGAGCAGGGCGTGAACGGCCAGATCGAGATGGCAGCCGCGTTCCATCGCGCCGGCTTCGAAGCTGTGGACGTCCACATGGCGGACCTCTTCGCCGAACCGGACCAGCTCGCCGGGTTCCAAGCGCTCGCGATCTGCGGCGGCTTCTCCTACGGCGACGTGCTCGGCGGCGGCGGCGGCTGGGCGAAGTCGATCCTGTTCGCGGCGCCGCTGCGCGATGCCTTCAGCGCCTTCTTCGCCGGCGACACGTTCACCCTCGGCATCTGCAACGGCTGCCAGATGCTGGCGCAGATCAAGGAACTGATCCCTGGCGCCGCCCTATGGCCGCGCTTCGTCGGCAACCGCTCCGAGCGCTTCGAGGCGCGCACCGTGCAGGTGAAGGTGCGCGGTATCGACTCGCCCTGGCTCGCCGGCATGGGCGATGCCCTGCTGCCCGTGCCGGTGGCGCACGGCGAAGGCCGCGCCGAGTTCGACGCGGGGGTTCGCTTCGACGACTTGGAGTACGCCGGGCAAGTGGCGATGCAGTACGTCGATGCCGCCGGCGAACCCGCGATGCGCTATCCGCAGAACCCGGGCGGCTCGGCGCAGGGGCTGGCCGGCGTCACCGCAGCCGACGGCCGCGTGCTGATCGCGATGCCGCACCCCGAGCGCGTATTCCGCGCCGTGCAGAACTCTTGGGTGGATCCATCGTGGGGCGAAGACGGGCCGTGGCTGCGGCTATTCCGGAATGCCCGCGTCGCGCTCGCATAGGCGGGCCCTGTGCCTCACGTCCCGGTGGCCTGAGCCGTCCCTGCGCCCGCGCCGGCAGCGTCCACAACCCCTTGCGCGGTTCGATGGCGCGGCGGCACAGCAGCACGGCATCGCCTTCCGCCACCAGCCAGCCGGCGACGATCTTTGGGTTGACGTAGTGGATCTTCTGGCAGCGTTCGCGACTGTCGCCGGAGGAATCCTGATCCACGCCGTTGCCGCAGGACTACATGGCGAGCAGCCCGCGTCTGGCGTGCGTAGGGCGGGGGTTTGTCCGGCCCGTGCCGGTTTCATGGGCGCACTGCGCTACCAGAGAGAGTCGTCCTAGCCTTCATGGGTCTACCTTACCCGGACTTGGCATGGTGCCCTGCTGCTGGTAACCGCGGCGCACGGCGAGGACCGCGCCGAGTTCGACGCGGGCGTCAGCCTCGGCGTCCTCGAGCGCACCGGCCAGTGACAATCCAGTACGTCGATGCCGCAGGAGAGTCAGCGATGCGCTATCCCGAGGACCCCAACGGCTCGGCCCAGAGGGCCGCGTGCTGATCGCGATGCCGCACCCCGAGCGCGTCTTCCGCGCCGTGCAGAACTCCTGGATGGATCTTATCTTGGGGCGAGGACGGGCCGTGGCTGCGGCTGTTTCGCAACGCCCGCGTCGCGGTCGCATAGGCGGCGCTTCGCACTTCACGTTGCAGGCGGGCTGAGCCGGCCCAGGCGCCCCGCTGTTCCCAGCACGGGCGACGGCATGCGTCGCCCCTACGTCGTCCGGCGCTCGATGACGATGTCCTCCATGCGCACCGGAAACTCGCCCCGGGGCCGGTCCTTGAAGTAGCGCTCCAAGGTGCGCGTCACCACGGGGAAGGCGAGTTCGTCCCATGGCACATCCGCCTCTTCAAACAGCCCCGCCTCCAAGGTCTCCTCGCCGCGGCCGAAGCGCCCGTCCGTCATCCGGGCGCGGAAGAAGAAATACACCTGCGAGATATGCGGCAGGTTGAAGACGGTGTACAGGCCGTCCAGCGCCACGGTCGCTATCGCCTCTTCGAGCGTCTCGCGCACGGCCCCGGCAGACGTCGTCTCGCCCAGCTCCAGGAAGCCCGCCGGCAGCGTCCACAGTCCCTTGCGCGGTTCGATTGCGCGGCGGCACAGCAGCACCGCATCGCCTTCCACCACCAGGCAGCCGGTGACGATCTTGGGGTTCACGTAGTGGATCTTCTGGCAGCGCCCGCAAACGTAGCGCTCGCGATTGTCGCCGGGAGGAGTCCTGCGCTCGATGCCGCCGCCGCAGGCGCTGCAGAAATTCATGACGGAGGATTATAGGTCGTCCGGTGCGCAGCGAACGAAGCGTCGCGTTGGAAGGGGCACCGCGAGGGCCGGGCGGTGTGGCACCATTGGCTCCGCAACTGGAACGAAGACCCCGCGAGAGGGCGGATCGCGATGCGCTTTCGTACAAGCTTCGGTGACCAAGTTCTGTTGATCGGCCTAGCGCCGGTCATAGGCCTGACGATGGGATCCGTGAACGCGCTGCGCGGCGAGTGGCTATGGGCCGGTGTCGGGGCGCTGATGGTCGGCCTGTTCGCCTGGGTGTTGCTTGCCGCCCGCTACACCATCGTCGACGGCGTGCTCGACATCCGCTGCGGCCTCTGCCACCGGCGCGTTCGGCTAAGCGAGGTGACCGGGTTGCATTGCCGCACGCTCTACAAGGGCCCGCTGCTCGGACTCGGTTCGGATTTCATCGGCATCGAATACGGCGACGGCAAGGCGGTGAACGTCTCGCCGAAAGATGTAGACGGCTTCATTGACGCGATCCGCGCGGGGAACCCGCCGATTCCCGCACTGGCAGCCGCCAACTGAACGCACCGGGGAACGCATGGTCTGCATCCAAAGGCCGCGGCCTCGTCCCAAAGGGCGTGCATTGGATCGCTTCCACCACGCAATGAAGCCGCTAGCCCTCGCGGCCGCGGTCGTGCTGGCTGCGCTCACCGAGGGAGCGGAGCCGTTCGCCGACCCGCTCGCCTCCGGTGGTCACGGACCGGCCATGGTGCTGATCGACATCGGACCGGCCCGAATGGGTCGCCCTCCGAGCGACCAGCAGTGCAGGAACAACGAGCCTGCCCACGACTTCCTGCTCACGGAGCCCTTCGCCATGTCTCGAGACGAGATCACCGTGGCGGAATTCGAGCGATTCGTGCATAGCACCGGCCACGTCACCTCGGCGGAACGCCTGCAGCCGGGCCGGAACGTGGCGTTGGTCCGCGGGCAAGTGCCGGACGGCACCTGCGTACACAGTTCGTTCTGGGGCCACGCCCCGAATCGCGCTTCCACCGCCAACTGGCGCGAACCGGGCTTCGTCCAGGGCGCAGACCACCCTGCGGTATGCATCAACCATGACGACGCGACGGCCTACGCGGGCTGGCTCGCGAAGGAAACGGGGCAACCGTACAAGCTCCCATCGGAGGCCCAATGGGAATACGCTGCGCGCTACCAGCGTGCGGACGAAGAGGTCGCAGCACACCAGCAAGCCTCATCCGAGGCCATCCACGCCGCCATGCGCAACCGTGGTCGCACCCAGGAAACGGGCCCGGTCGGCTTGCGCCCGGCGAACATTCTCGGCATCCGCGGACTCGACGGCTACGACGACAGTCCCTGGGTAGTCGCCGAGTGGACGCGCGACTGCTGGAACGACTCCTACGAAGGCGCGCCCCGCGACGGCTCCGCCTGGCTCGATGGCGACTGTTCGCGGCGCGTCCTGCGCGGCTACGGGTTCCTGACGTGCCGTGCTGCGGGACGTCCCTCGGTCAGCAGCACTGCGACCGGCGTGCGCGTTGTCCGCGCGCCAATGCGTTGAGCGCCCCCGCGGCACTGTCCGGCTTTGCTGTGGCAACATTCGCGCGCGGCCACCGCAAGCGGGGTCGCTGCAAGCCGGAACCCAACAGGAGAACGCATGGTCTACACGCTAGAGGGGCGCGGCCTCGTTACCGAAGGCGATCATTTCATCGCGCCCACCGCGGTGGTGATCGGCAGCGTGCATCTCAAGCACGAGTCGTCCATCTGGTGGGGCGCCGTGGTGCGCGGCGACTACGACACCATCACCATCGGCAGCCGCAGCAACGTGCAGGACAACAGCGTGATCCACATGGACGAAGGCTTCCCCGTGACCCTCGGCGACCGCGTGACGGTCGGCCACAAGGCGGTGCTGCACGGCTGCACGGTGGGCGACAACAGCCTGATCGGCATCAATGCCGTGGTGATGAACGACGTCGTGATCGGCGACAACTGCCTGATCGGCGCCAATGCGCTGCTGACCGAAGGCAAGCAGATTCCCGAACGCAGCCTAGTGCTCGGGTCGCCCGGCAAGGTGGTGCGGGAACTCAGCGACGAGGAAGTGGCCGAGATCACGGACTTCTCGGACCGCTACGTGCGCAATCTGCGGCGCTACAGCAGTGCGCTGGTCGCTATGGACGGAGCCGCCGAGACGCCATGACCGCCATCGGCACGCCGCTGTCGCCGAGCGCCACGCGGGCGATGCTGCTCGGCGCCGGCGAGCTTGGCAAGGAGGTGGCGATCGAGCTGCAGCGCCTCGGCGTCGAGACGGTGGCGGTCGATCGCTACGCCAATGCGCCGGCGATGCAGGTGGCGCATCGCAGCCATGTGCTGGACATGCAGGACGGCACGGCGCTGCGTTCGCTGATCGAGCGCGAGCGGCCCGACCTCGTGATTCCGGAGATCGAGGCCATCGCCACGGCGACGCTGGTCGAACTCGAAGCCGAGGGGCAGCGGGTGATCCCGTCCGCCAACGCCGCGCACCTCACCATGAATCGCGAAGGCATCCGCCGCCTCGCCGCGGAGACGCTGGGCATCGCCACCTCCGCCTACCGCTTTGCCGCGACGGAACCGGAGTTTCTCGCCGCCGTGGATGCCATCGGCACGCCCTGCGTCGTCAAGCCGGTGATGAGTTCGTCGGGCAAGGGGCAGTCCACGGTGCGCGACCGGGGCGCAGCGCTCGATGCCTGGCATGAGGCCCGCAGCGGCGCTCGAGGGGGCGCGGAGAAGGTCATCGTGGAGGGCTTCGTCGATTTCGACTTCGAGATCACGCTGCTCACCGTCCAGCACGCCGGCGGGGTGACGTTCTGCGAACCGATCGGCCACCGCCAGGAGGGTGGCGACTACCGCGAGTCCTGGCAGCCGCAGCCGATGTCCGAAGCCGCCCTCGGCGAATGCCAGCGGATCGCCGCCGAGGTCACCGGGGCGCTCGGCGGCTGGGGGCTGTTCGGCGTGGAGTTCTTCATCGACGGCGATGCCGTGTGGTTCAGCGAAGTCAGCCCGCGCCCGCACGACACCGGCATGGTGACGCTCGCGAGCCAGGACCTGTCCGAATTCGCGCTGCACGTGCGCGCCGTGCTCGGCCTGCCCATTCCGAGCATCCGCCGCTTTGGCCCGACGGCTTCGGCGGTGGTTCTGGCGCATGGCGAATCCGACGAGGTGGCCTTCGGGGGCCTCGAGACCGCGCTTGCCGAACCGGATACGGACCTGCGCCTGTTCGGCAAACCCGAGGTGGGCGGCGAGCGCCGCATGGGCGTCGCGCTGGCGCGAGGCGCGACCGTCGCCGAGGCGCGGCGCAAGGCCGCCGCGGCAGCCGCGAGCGTCGAGGTGGCGCTATGAGCCGCCGTGCGTTTCAAGTACGCTTCGGAATAGTGGCGTTGCGGAGACGAATGCGGCCATGAGCTTCCCGGATCGGCTAGCGAGCGGCGCGGCAGTCGCGCTGATCGGCAGCGCCTGTCTCGTCGCCGGCTGCAAGGGCGGCGCTTCCGTCACCGTGGACATCCGCGTGCCGCGACCGCTCGTGGAGCCCCTCGACGTGCGCATGGGCGTCTACTTCGACGATGCGCTGAAGGGCTACGTGCATCAGGAGGAACTCGAAGACCACGGCACCTACAGCATCGACATCGGCGCGTCGCAGGCACCGGTCTTCGCCCAGGTATTCGACGCCATGTTCGACTCGGTGGTGCCGATGACCGTCGAGGCCATACCCAACGAAGCGGCGACCGCAGCCGAGGACGAGGACGCCGAAGGAGAGGCTGAAGAAGAGGCTGGGGAGGAGAAAGCGGATGGGGAAGAGACGCAGCTAGTCTTCCGCACCGCGGACGCGGTCGGCACGCCTGTGGACGGCATCCTCGTGCCCAGCATCGAGGAAGTGCAGTTCGCCATTCCCGACCAGACCGGCGGCGAGTTCTACGAGGTGTGGATCCGCTACCAGCTGGCGCTCTTCGACGCCGACGGCCAGCCGCTCGGCGAGTGGCCGCTGATCGGCTACGGCAAGGCCAACCAGCGCAACTACGGCACCATCGATCAGAAGACCACCGGCCTCAACGAGGCGACGATCTGGGCGCTGCGCGACGCCGCCGCCCTGCTCTCCTTCCAGTTCCGCGACCAGACGCAAGTGAAGGCGTGGCTGGCGACCACGCACGGAGGTGCGCCATGAAGATGCGAATCGCCGGCCTTTGCGCCGCGGCCCTCGGTCTGCTTGCAGCGGCGGGCTGCGGCGTCCAATCCACCGTCCAGGAGGTGCGCCAGGCGCAGACGGACCTCGGCGACGGCGCCATCGTCATCCTGTCGCGCAAGCACAAGACCCAGGGCGAGACCGAGGACGGCTTCGTCACCTGCGTCAGCGACAGCGTGAACAGCGGCGACGATGCGCTGCGCGTGCTGGCGGCCCGGGACTTCATGGACGCCACCTTCCCGTGGTTCGAACCACGCACCGCGCCGCTCGACATGAACGACCTGACGCGCGTCATCAACCAGCCTCTGCTCACCGAGCGCATCCAGCAGATCGGCGTGCGCTATCTGGTATGGATCGAAGGCACCACGCAGCGCTCGGACGAGAGCGGCTCGCTGCAATGCACGCTGGTGAGCGGCGGCATCCCGGCCTGCTTCGGCTTCCTTTCCTGGGAGAACGGCTCGGATTACGAGGCGTCGGTATGGGACGTCCACCGCGGCATGAACGTCGGCACCCTGAGTTCGGAAGCCTCCGGCACCAGCTTCGTACCGGCGGTGGTGGTGCCGCTGCCGTTCATCGCCCGCGTCCAGCAGAAGGCCTGCGACAAGCTCTCCGACCAGATCAAGGGCTTCCTCGGCCCCACCGCCTGAGCGGAGCAGCCGCTCAAGGCCGCACTTCCAGCTTCGCCGGTGATCCGTGTGGGGTCGGCGGCGTGTTGCTCAGGAGCGCAGCCCGGCCCGGCCCTTTGGCGCAGCGCTCCGCCGGTTCCCCAAGCAGCCAGTCGGCCAGAGGCGTCAGAACCACCAGCAGCAGCACCGTGATGCCCGCGCAAAAAACTAGACCCATGAACCGCCGCTTGGCGCTCAAGTCGTCCAGGCCGGAGGTCACGAAAAAGTGGCGGAACTGGTTGGCGGCCTGCTGGAACATGCTGCTAAAGTCGAAGGCCACGCGCAGGGCGGCGATGCTGGCGATGCCGTCCGGCATGCGGCCGACGAAGGCGTAGAGCACCGGACGGCTCTGTTCAGCGTCGTCACGCAGCCGGCTAGTTCGACCTCCACTAGACGTAGCTGGGGTATTGGAAACCCGAAGATGGGGAACGCGAAGCGAAGATGGTGATCGTCGACGCAAAGTTCGTGTACACTCCAGGGTCTCAACAGTCCTTGAAGGAGGAGACAATGCCTAGACGAAGGAACCGAGTTGACCAACGGAGGCCGCAGACAATGACCCGTAGGCGGCCTGCTGAGGAAGTTGAAAGGCTGCTGACGGAGATTCCGACCCCCGTGGCGCGAAAACTGCGCCTTGCCCTGACCTATCATTTCAAAGACCCTTCGCTACGCGACAGGCGCGGCCGGCGAAGGTCATCCGAGTTGCATAGAGCGCTCACTACCTTGCGGCACGTAGCCGGATTACTGAGGTGGGTGAATGATGATCGGTACGATCTCAACTGTCGGCGGAAGTTCAAGAAGTTTCTCAAGCACATAGTCCACGGTCAGCCGTGGCAGGTGACAGTCGATGAGGGACGGACGGCGCGTGGACTAGCGAATCGCGCAGGTAGGCGGTGGAACGAAACGAGGGTATTCGGGCCACCGAGCGAGGCCGTACCTATTGCCGAGAACCACATGGTCTTCCCTTTAAACACCATTGCGAAGTTGAGGTCTGCCGGTCGGCGGGCAGAGAATTGCCTGCAGACCAATGACCATGGCCACCATGATGCGCTGCGTAGAGGCGAGGTCGGATATTTTGAAATACGGAGAGAAGGGGCCGCTGAAGCTTGGATGAGCGTGGACTGCGAGTCGCGTAGGGTGGTCGAGATATGGGGGCCAAGAAACGACGAGGCGGACCTCCCGGACGACGTGCTTTGGCAGCTGTGTCGAAAGCTGCGGATCAGCGGCGACGAAGCGGAGCTGTTTATTCGGCGTGGCGTGCTCAGCATGTTCGTTGACGGAGCGGCGGATGCGCAGGACCCGCAGAGCGTCGTCGCCGCGTATCGCCTGTGGTCCAGGCGCGGGGAGGTCGTGCTGCAACACTCGAAGGAAGGTCGATGGTCGCGCTTCGTTTGGGAGGGCCGGGAGTGGGAGGCGACAAGGGCGTCACACGTGAGCGCCGATGCGCTCAAGGTATTGCGCGATGTGAGCCCGAGGGTCCGTCTGCTTGTTACATCGGCAGAGACGGCAAGAACGGGACGGAAGAGGGCGAGGCGACGCCGGCGACGATGAAACAAGGCTGCCAACAGATGGCGTGGCACGTGTGGCACGCATTGCGGCCCGGTAATCCGGGTGGTACGGTGTCCTCATGCGAGAAGGGGGGGTTGGAGGCTCTAATGGCAACGATAGGCGATGTCCTTGGAGAACTGACTGAACGCCAGAGGCAGAGGCTGGCGGACAACCGGCCTCGGCCTGTGGCACCCAATGAACTCGCCCGGTCCTATAGGGGCGACTGGGCGAAGTTGGTGGCGGATCTCAGTGAAGAGGAACTGCTACGCGCGTTGCGCGTGTTGCCAGAGCGGGAACTTCGCGTGGCTGTGCTGCGTGCGCTTGATGGGCACCGGACTGGCTTGGACGAGATTGGTTGGCTGCAGGACAGCGAGTGGTCGGTTGCGTGGCAAGCCCACCGCGTCGTCTAAAGCACTGTGCGGCGTGAGTCCGGGAGCCATCCGAAGGGAGACTTGGGAGGGCCATATCGGCGAGCGGCTACGGGATGCAGGGTTCGAAAGCGACAAGACCCCGAACCGAAGGGATGAGCAAGTTCGGCTTCGCCACATTTTCCGGGAGCGGTAGCGGGCGGCTCCTTGAGCGGGGTTCGGACGGGTGGTAAATCCGCCGCCCGCCCCCCGAGCACTCACCGCCCCCACCACCGCTTCCGCGGCGAAGCCGAGGATCGGGATGAAGCCCGCAGTCACATGGTACAGCCACCCCGCCAGATACGCCGCCTGGGCAAGGGCGGCCATCCCCACGCGCAGAATCCCGCCAACCGCCATGCCGCCCGTGCGCCGGCTCACCATCAGCAAGCCGTGGTAGTAGTTGCGCAGGATGATGGCCTGCGGCATCAGGCACATGACGAGGATCACGTCCACGGCCCGCTCCAGAACATCGTCCGGAACGCCCACCAAGTTTGTGGAAGGTGGCCGCCCGGGATCGGCGATCACCGCACGCCGAAGCCACTGCCGAGGGTGCGCTCCACCAGCTCGAACAGCCGCTCGACTACTGCGTAGACGCTACGACATGACCGGGTAGGCTTGGCGATGTCAGCGTGCTGTCACTTGGTAGACGCTGCGGCGTGTGTCCGCGTGGCTCCGCTTGTGTATCCGCGCGCATGTCAGTCGGAGCCCTCCCGTTCGCCGCGCCGGAGGTAGGATCCGAACCTGTCGATAGCGACCTTCGCGCCAACGGTGCATACCAGTCCCACAGGCACGGCTAACCAAACCGACGCGCCCAAGACGAAAGCCCAAAGCGTTGCCATGCAGCCGAGAACGCAGGCGGTCGGCATCGCGACAGGCAGCAGTTGTCGGCTCGCATCTCGGTCCTTCACCTGTTTGCTCCTTACGTAGAGGGAACAATGACACCCTGGGCTAGCCGGATCGGCTGCGCACCGCCAAAGGTTCCCCCGTCACGGCCGCACTTCCAGCACTTCGCCGGTGATCCGCGTGGGCTCGGTGGCGTACCACTCGGTGAGCGTCGCCCGGCGCGGGCCCTTGGCGCAGCGGTCCGCCAGTTCGTAGAAGGTCGGCCGCCCGGGATCGGCGATCACCACGCGCTTGACGCCATTGCCGAGGGCGCGCTCCACCAGCTCGAACAGCGGCTCCACCATGTTGTCCCAGAAGCAGATGTCGGAGCCGATCAGCATGTGCTGGATATGCAGCTTGTCGCCGTCCAAAGCGCGGAAGTCGCCCTCCAGCGCGGCGACCTTGACGTCGTTCAGCGCCGCCAGCACTTCGAGATAGGGGAACACGTCGCTGTCCAGATCGAAGCCAGTGACCCGCGCCTTGAAGCGGCGCGCGCAGAACACCGACGCCGGTCCCCAGCCGCAGCCGAGTTCCAGCACCCGCGCGCCGATGCGCAAGGGGTTGTGGAGCAGGTAGTCCATCAACAGGAAGCTGGACTTCCACGCCTTGTTGCCGTGGTAGGACGGCTCGTAGACGCGCTTCAGGCGCCGGATCAAGCGGTGCTGCGACGCCAAGAGGTACACGCCGTAGGCCTGGTAGATGTGGTCTTCCGGCATCCGCTCCAACGGGGGCATAGGGAACGCGCGTCCACGGTCTCGGAGCGCCCATGTTAAACGCCGCCCAGCGGCCTACGTTGCGCCCGGCGGCGACAGCCGTAAACTCCCCGCCGTGAACCAATCCCTTGCTCCCGGCACCGTCGTCCTGTCCGCCGACGGCGAGATGCTGACCGTGGACGCCGCCACCGCCGCCGCCTACCGGCCCGGCGATCGCGTGGTGGCCAATGCCGTGGCCGGTCTGATGCACCTGCCGAGCGCGGAGTTCGCCCGCGCGAAGGAAGCGGTGGATGCGGCGGCCGATGCCTTCCGGGCGCTGCAGGACGTTGCAGATGACGCCATCGTCGCCTTCTACGACCATGCCGCGCAGCGTTTGCAGGACGACGCCGTCTGGGACGAGATCGCCGCGGTCAACGCCGAGGATGTGGCGCGGGCGCAGGCCCGGGGCAGGTCGACGACGCGCCTCGCCGTCTCCGCCGACATGCGCGCCAAGATGATCGACGGCCTGCGCGGCTGGGCGACCACGCCTTCCCGGCGCGGCGCGGTGCTGGAGACGATTCGCCACGACGGCTTCCGCGTCGACATGCTCGGCGCCCCGCTCGGCATCGTCGCCTTCGTCTTCGAGGGCCGTCCCAACGTGCTCGCCGATGCCTGCGGCGTGCTGCGCGGCGGCAACACCGTGGCGTTCCGCATCGGCGCCGATGCGCTGGCAACGGCGGGGACCATCATGCACATGGCCATCGAACCGGCCCTTGAAGCCGCCGGACTGCCGCGTGGCGCCGTCGTGCTGGTGGACAGCGCCGCGCACGCCGCGGGCTGGGCGCTGTTTCTCGACCGGCGCCTGAGCCTCGCCGTCGCCCGCGGCTCGGGACGCACGGTCGCGACCCTCGGCGCACTGGCGCAGAGCGTCGGCACGCCCGTCAGCCTGCACGGCACCGGCGGCGCGTGGATCGTCGCATCGGCCGGTGCCGAAGAGGACGCCCTGCGCTACGCGGTAGTGCGCTCACTTGATCGCAAGGTCTGCAACACGCTCAACGTCTGCTGCCTCATCGACGGTCCCGGGCTGCGGCAGCGCGCGGACACCGTGCTCCAGGGCTTGGCCGAAGCTGCAGCGGCACGGGGCGCACCGTTCAAGCTCCATGTCGCGCCGGGCGCCGAACGCCTCGTGGACGAAACGCTCTTCTCCACCAAAGTGGACATAGCCCGCGCCGATGGCCCAAGCCACGAGCCCCAAGCCGAACCCTTGCGGACAGAGCAGCTCGGCACCGAGTGGGAGTGGGAGGATTCCCCCGAAGTCACCCTGGCGGTCGCCGATTCCATCGACCAAGCGGTCGGTCTCTTCAACGAGTACAGCCCGCGCCTGGTCGGCACTCTCGTCTCCACGGATCAAGCCGAGCAGGATCGCTTCTACCAGACCATCGACGCCCCCTTCGTCGGCGACGGCCACAGCCGCTGGGTGGACGGCCAGTTCGCCCTCAACAAGCCGGAACTCGGCCTCTCCAACTGGGAAAACGGCCGCCTGTTCGGCCGCGCCGGCGTGCTCACGGGCGACAGCGTCTACACGATCCGCACCCGCTACCGGGCCGGGTGAATCCAGCTCAGCCCTAGTGCATGGCGATGCCTGGCACCTTTCCAATCGGCAGCGCCGTGATTCGCTCGTCCAAGGTGTAAGTCTCGTCGCCCGGATAGACAACCCATAGGTGTTGGAGCGCCAGGTCCCTGAGCGCAGTGCGCATGGACTTGGTGGTGCCTGGCGCATCCGCAAGCTTGAACTCGAAGCCGAACCGCTTGCCGCCCACATGCAGCAGCAGGTCTAGCTCGGCACCGGCATGGGTCGCCCAGAAATAGGCTTCGCGCGGCATGTGGCAGGACAGGATCTGTTCAATGGCAAACCCCTCGAACGAAGCGCCCACCTTCGGATGGCCGGTTAGCGCATTCGGCGTGTCGAGACCAAGCAGCGCGTGCAGCAGCCCGCTGTCTCGAACGTAGATCTTCGGTGCCCGGACCTGACGCTTCTTCAAGTTCTCGAACCACGGCGGCAGCACGCGCACCATGCGTGCCGCGGCGAGAATGTCCAGATACCGTCGCGCGGCCGCCTGGGTGCTGCCGATGGCCCGGGCGAACTCGGCGGCGTTCCAGACTTGGCCGTGGTAGTGGGCGACCATGGTCCAGAAGCGACGCAGCGCCTCGGCTGGCACGTTGAGGCCGAGGTCGGCGATGTCGCGCAGCAGGAAGGTCTCGACGAACGTCTCCCGCCACAATGTCGAGTCGCCATCGTCCGCAGCCAGATAGCTGCGCGGGAAGCCGCCGCGCAGCCACAGCGCGCGCCAATCCGCCGCCGACGCCTCCGTGATGTCGAATCCAGCCAGCGGCACCATGCCGACGCGCCCGGCGAGCGTCTCGGACGCTCCCTGCGCGAGAGCGGGCGAGGTGCTGCCGAGCAGCAGAAAGCGAGCCGGGGTGCCCTGGCGATCGAGCAGCACGCGCAACGTCTCGAAGAGCGCGGGCTCGCGCTGGATTTCGTCGATGATCACGAGGCCGGCGAGCGGCGACAGCGCCTGCTCCGGCGTTTGCAGCCGCCGATGGTCGGTCGCCCGTTCCAGATCGAAGCGCGTGACCGGCGCTTCTGCCCCGGAGCCCGCTGCGGCGGCGCCGAACTGCTCCGCAAGCGTCGTCTTGCCGCATTGGCGCGGCCCGGTGAGCGCTACCGCAGGATGCACGCGAAAGGACCGCGTGATGCGTTCGGCAGCCTGTGGGCGCGGGATCAGCATGGCTGAGTACGATAATCCTTGAAAATCCTCTCTTCAAGAAGCGATTTTCAAGGAACTCTAGCCGGACGCGATGCGCGCGGCTCTACCCCCGCCAGCCCTCCTTCAGCGACGGCCAGGCGGCGCGCAGGTAGGTGGCCATGGACCAGATCGTGATGAACGCCCCGGCGTAGAGCAGCACCACGCCGACGATGGCCCAGGGGCGCATCTCCGGCGGATTCATGAGCAGGATGATGAGCGCCAGCATCTGCACGGAGGTCTTCACGCGGGCGATCCAGGAGACCGCGACGATGCCGCGGCGGTTCATCTCGGCCATCCATTCGCGCAGCGCCGAGACGGCGACCTCGCGGCCGATGATGACGATGCCGGGAATGGTCAGCCACAGATTGGCGTGGGCGCCGATGAGGAGCGCTAGGGCGGTGATGACGATGAGCTTGTCCGCCACTGGGTCCAGGAACGCGCCGAACGGCGTCGCCTGGTCCAGGCGCCGCGCCAGATAGCCGTCCAGCCAGTCCGTGAATGCCGCTGCCGCGAACAGCAGCGCCGCCGGCCAGTAGACGGTGTCCGAGGCGATGTACACCAGCGCGAACACCGGGATCAGGCCGATGCGCGCCACGGTGAGGACGTTCGGCAGGTTCATGTTCATGGATGCGCCCTAGCCGTGCAGCGAGGCGTGGATTTCGGCGGCTAGTTTACGGCTCACGCCGGGCACTTTGGCGATTTCCTCGGCGCTCGCGCCTTGGATGGATGCCACCGAACCGAAGTGCGCCAGCAGCTCGCGCTTGCGGCGCGGGCCGACGCCGGCGATGTCGTCGAGCACGGAGCGGCGCCGCTTGCGCTGGCGGCGGCCGCGGTGACCGGTGATGGCGAAGCGGTGCGCCTCGTCGCGGATGTGCTGCAACAGATGCATGGCCGGACCGTTCGGTGGTAGCGTCAACTCGCCGTGGCCGGCCTGCACGATGGTCTCCAGACCCGGCTTGCGGGTCGGCCCCTTGGCGATGCCGAGCAGGGCGATGTTCGCCTGCAGCTGTTCGAGCACCTCCGATGCGCGGCCCACCTGGCCGGGGCCGCCATCGATCACCACGAGGTCCGGCAGCACGCCTTCGCCTTCCACCAGGCGCGTGTAGCGACGGCGGATGGCCTGTTCGATGGCGCCGTAGTCGTCGCCGCGCGGCACGCCCTCGATGTTGAAGCGGCGGTAGTCGGACTTCACCGGCCCTTGTGTGTCGAACACCACGCAGGACGCCACCGTGGCCTCGCCGGCGGAGTGGCTGATGTCGAAGCACTCCAGGCGCTTCGGCACATCGTCCCAGCCGAGCGCCGCTTGCAGGTCCACGAACCGGGCGAGGACGTTCTTGCGGTCGGCCGCGTAGGCGGCCAGCGACATCGCCGCGTTCTCCGCCGCCATGCGCACCCAGCGGGCCCGCTGGCCGCGCACCTGCGCAGCGACTTCCACGCGGCGTCCGGCGCGTTCGGTCAGGGCGCCGGCGAGCAGGCTGCCGTCTTGCGCATCCACCAGCGCCACCACCGCTTTCGGCAGTTCCCGCTCGGCGCCGCCCAGGTAGTACTGGGAGAGGAAGGCGAACAGCAGCTCCGCCTCGGAGACGCCCAGCTCGTTCTTCGGAAACCAGGTGCGGTTGCCGAGCAGGCGGCCGTCGCGCACGAAAAGGCCCTGCACGCAAGCCTGGCCCGCCTCCAGCGCGATGCCGAAGATGTCGGCGTCGCCGCCCTCGCCATGGACGTACTGGTTCTCCTGCACGCGACGCAGATGGCCGATCTGATCGCGGTAGCGAGCGGCGCGCTCGAACTCCAGCTCCTGCGCGGCAGTCTCCATCTTGTCCTTGAACGCCGCCAGCACGTCGCTGCTCTTGCCCTCCAGGAACAGCACCGCCAAGCGCACGTCCTCGGCGTAGCGGTCCCGGTCGATCAGGCCCACGCACGGGGCGCTGCAGCGGCCGATCTGGTGCTGCAGGCAAGGCCGGGAGCGATTCTTGAAGAAGCCGTCCTCGCACGGGCGGATGCCGAACAGCTTCTGCAGGATGTTGAGGCTGTCGCGCACCGCGGAGGCGCTCGGGAAGGGCCCGAAATAGCGGCCTTTGCGCTTGGCGCCGCGGTGGAAGGTGAGCTGCGGGAACGGATGCTCGGTGAGATGGATGAAGGGATAGGACTTGTCGTCCCGCAACACGACATTGAAGCGCGGCCTGTCGGCCTTGATGAGGCTCTGTTCGAGCAGCAGCGCCTCGGTCTCGCTGCCGGTGACGGTGATGCGGATGTCCCGCACCTTGGCCATCAGCGCCATGGTCTTGGTGGTGAGGCCGGAGGCCCGGAAATAGGCCGTGACGCGGGCCTTGAGGCTGCGCGCCTTGCCGACGTAGAGCGCTTCGTCGCCATCGCCGAGCATCTGGTAGACGCCGGGCCGAGTCGGCAGGCTGGCGAGGAACTTCTCGGCGTCGAAATCGCCCGGTCCGGGCGCGGACTCGCCTCCGCTGGGTGCCGCTGCTCCCTCTGGCCCCTCTGCCCCCTCTGCCGCTTGTTCCGTGCGCGGGGAAGCCATGGCGCGGCTGCTGCTCAGGTGCGGCGCCGCAGGGGCACGACGTTGCTATCCCGCTTGATGTAGATCTCTCGCTCCCGGCCAGGACCGTCCAAGCCGATCCTGCCGGTCTCGAAGAGGCGCAAGTCGTAGGACTTGGCGCCGTCCTCCGCCTGTTCGCCTTCGGTGGCCTCGAGCTGCAGCGTGTGGCCGCGCAGCTGCCACTGGCCGCGCTCCACCGCGTCGCCATCCTTGGCCACGTAGCTGCCGCCGGCCGCCTCGCCGCTGAAGGTGATCGAGCGCCGGCCGCCGGGCGGCGCGCCGTGGAGTTCCCACTTGCCGACCAGGTTGAGCGCGCTCAGCCACTCCTGACGCTTGCTGCGCGCCGAGCGCACGCCGAACAGCACCAGCGCCGCCATGAGGACGAGGAACAGCCAGAACGTCATGCCAGCGAGTTCCTGTCGACGCCGACGATGGTGGCATCCACGGACGTCGCCGCCCATTGCTCCACGTCGGCAAGCGAGCGCTCTACCACCACGGCGTCGCTGGCGACCGCCACGACGGACCAGCGGGCGCGCTGGTGCGAATCCTGGAAGCCGCTCTCGCAGACGGCGAGATTGGCGATGCGGCCGAACTTGTCGCGCAGCCGCGCGAGCCGCCGCCGCTTCTCCTTGAGCGACGCGCAGCCGGCCAAGTGGAAGTCCAAGGCCAGCACGCCGACGTGCATCGGCCCGCTGCCATGGAGTCCCTCGCCGATGCTTGGCAGCGGCAGCGCACCCATCGGCGCGCGTTGCGTCCTGCGCGGCACGCCGCTCAGCCGCCGGCGGCCACCGGCGAGCGCAGTTCGTCGAAGCCGGTGCGCGCCACGTCGCCGGGCACCAGCGGGTACTGGATGCCGGCCCACTTCTGCGCCACGCGCACCACCTGGCAGGCGTAGCCGAACTCGTTGTCGTACCACGCATAGAGCACCACGCGGTTGCCCTCGGCGATGGTGGCGGGGCCGTCGATGCTGCAGGCGTGGCGATTGCCGATGAAGTCGCTGGACACGCGCTCGGAAGACGACGTGTAGTCGATCTGGCGCTGTAGCGACGAGTTGAGCGCCACGTCGCGCAAGTGAGCATTCACTTCGTCGCCGGATACCTCGTGCAGCAGGGTGAGCTTTAGGATTGCCAGCGAGACGTTCGGGGTGGGCACGCGGATGGCATTCGCGGTGAGCTTGCCGGACAGTTCCGGCAGCAGCTTGGCGACCGCGTCCGACGCGCCGGTCTCGGTGATGACCATGTTGAGCGGCGCGCTGCGGCCGCGGCGGTTCTTGGCGTGGTAGTTGTCGTGCAGGTTCTGGTCGGGCGTATAGGCGTGGACGGTCTCGATGTGGCCGTTGACGATTCCCCACTGGTCGTTCACGGCCTTAAGCACCGGCACGATGGCATTGGTCGTACACGAACCGCAGGAGAGGATGTGGTCGCCGTCTTCGATCTGATGCGAGTTGACGCCCGAAACGATGTTCTTGACGCTCCCTTTGCCCGGTGCCGTCACCATGGCGTCGCTGATGCCTTTGGCCTTCAAGTGCTCCCCAAGGCCGGCCTCGTCGCGCCAGATGCCGGAGTTGTCGATCAGCAGCGCGTCGTCGATGCCGTAGCGCGTGTAGTCGATGGCGGCGCGGTCCTCGGCGTAGATCATGCGGATGACGTTGCCGTTGGCGATCAGGCATTGGTTCTCTTCATCGACGCGAATAGTGCCGCTGAACGCGCCGTGTACCGAGTCGCGGCGCAGCAGCGCGGCGCGCTTCTTGATGTCGTCCGGCCGTCCGGGGCGCAGCACGACCGCGCGCAGCACGAGCTGGCCGCCGCCGCCGGTCTTCTCGACGAGCAGCCGCGCCAAAAGACGGCCGATGCGCCCGAAGCCGAACAGGACGACGTCCCTAGGCTTGTCCAAGGGCGGGATGTGGCGACCGATCACATGGGCGCTCTGCTGGCGGGTGAACTCGTCAGGGCCGATGGGGTCGCCGCTGGCGTTGCGCTCCATGAGCCGTACCGCGATCTTGCCCACGTCGAAGTGGCAGGGGCCGAGGTCCAGTTTCGAGGCCGCCTCCAGGATTGGGTGGCTCTCGAACTCCGAAAGCTCGTTCTCCGCCACCTGGCGCACGAACCGGTGCGTCTTCATGATGTCCGTCACGCTCTGGCTGTGCAGCGCCCGGCCATAGCAGTAGACGACGACGTTCTTGCGGTAGAGGTTGCCGATGATGGGAATCATCGCCTCGGCAAGCGCCTCCCGCTGCTTCCAGTCCGGGAAGTAGTCCTCAAGGCTTTCGAGCGCCATCCGCGGACGTCTCCGGCGCGGAACAAGATGGCCGGTATTATCGGGATGGGCCGCGGAATGTAAACAGGCTCCGGTCGGGCAGGGCCCGGGGCGTCGATTGGAATGAAGAGCGCTCCGAATGGCGAGCGCAGCAGCCTACCGCCGGTGCGTCAGGTATTCCTCGTTCACGCAGTTCACCAGCCGGCCGCCGGTCAGGTAGCGCGCCGCGGTACGGGCCGAGAAGGCGCGGATGTCGCGCACGCTCTCCGGGGTGAAGAACGCCGAATGCGGCGTGACCACCAGGCGGTGCTTGATCCAATCCTCGCCCCGATGCCAGGCGGCGATCAGCGGCGCGTTCATGTTCGCCGGCTCGTCCGGCAGCACGTCGAGGCCCGCGGCCAGCACGGTGTCGTCCTTCATCGCATCGTGCAGGGCGTCGATGTCGATGATCGGCCCGCGGGCGGTGTTGATGATGATGATGCCCTTCTTGGCCGCAGCGAGCGCGTCGGCGTCGATGAGGTCCCTGGTTTCGTCGTTGAGCGGCGTGTGGATGCTCACGATGTCGCATTGGCCGAGCAGTTCCGCGAGCGTGTCCACGCGGCGAATGCCGAGCGACAGTTCGACGCCGCTCGGCTGGTAGGGGTCGTAGAAGACGCAGTCCATGTCGAAGGCCATGGCGCGGCGCATGGCGGCGGTGCCGATGCGGCCGAGGCCCACCACGCCGAACGTGCAGGCCGCGAGACGGCGCCCGTAGGGGTTGAGGGCCGGGCGCCAGTTGCCGATGGGGTCCGCGCGCAGCTCCTCGTCGTGGAAGGCGATGCTCTTGACCAGCGTCATCATCAGCGCGACGGCGTGGTCCGCCACCTCGCGGGTGCCGTAGTCCGGGCAGTTGCAGACCGGGATGCCGAGCTTGCCGAAGGCCTCGATGTCCACGTCGTCGAAGCCGACCGCGGTCTTGACGACAACGCGGCACCTGTCGAGCAGCGGCAGGTATTGGTTCGGCGGCGACACGCCGACGATGCCGTCGCACGTGCGCCACTGCTCCTCGGTCACCTGATCGAAGCCGCGTCCGAACTCGGTGACGATGGCCGGGTCCACCGCCGCCACCGCCTCCTGCTCCACGCTGTGATCGCGACCGCTGCGCGGCCAAAGTAGTCGGATGCTCATGATTCCCCCTTCGTAGCGGCTTGGAGACCGCCATGGACTCGTGCCTGATGGTGCGCCGCCTATCTGCCCCGTCGGCGGCGCGGCGCAGTCTACGGCGGCAGAACCGATGGTCAAGCGCAGGGGATGAGCGCTGGCGCGGGGCCACCAAAGGCCGCTCTGCCAGTCAGGGCGATCCTTCGCTCGTGCCGAAGTAGTAGCCCAGAACGAGGGTCACGACCGGCAATAGCAGCGACCCCATGGTGGTAACGGCGTACTTGGCCGGGCTCTCAATAAGGTCCCAGCCGTATACCAGTGGCCCGATCAGCACATAGGCCAGCACGGCGACGATGACGGCAAGGAATACGGCGACGACCCAGCGGGGTATGGCTGAGCGATCCTTTTGCTTCGCGGCCTCAGCCGCCCCTCTCAAGGATTCGGCACCGTCCTCAATCGGGTCTGTGCCCGAGCTGGCCGGCAGCAAACCGCCAGTCGGCCCTTGCGGCGGGATCACCTGGCGAGCCTCTGCGCGAGTCGGACCCACTCGAGCCCGTCGACCTCAATCGCTTGGGCTGCCGCGAGCAGCCGGGCTCGATCGATCTCTGCCAGATCCTCGTCCGTTGCCCTCTCGCGGTACCGGCGCGCCCTCTCAGCTGTCCTGTCCGCCTGCTCGGCGAACTCCAACATCTCGCTCGGCCTCAAGTCGCACCTCCGGGTGTACGACAATTCTCTGGTAAGTGACCACTAACGGCCGGCGTTGGCTGTGGATGCGGAGTGGGGCCATCGCGGACGCTCTATTCTTGGGGTTTGCGACACAACCCAGGAACGGAGGAGCCCGCGATGGCGATAGGGACTGTCGCCGACGAGCGCATGGAACGCAAGCGCGAGTTGGACGAGGCGAAGGAGGAGCTGGCGACGGCGATGGGGAGGTACGCGGCGGCGGAGCTGGCCGCGTCGGCGGCGGGGGAGGCGCCGGAGTCGCATCCGGCGCTGCTGGATCTGCGCGTCCGGCGGGCGGCGCTGTCGGCGGCGCGGCTGGGGCTGGAGGCGGCGTACCGGGCGGACCGGTCGGACGGCGTCGCGCCGTCGTGCCCGAAGTGCGGGGAGCGGATGCGGCTGTCGGACCGGGAGAGGCCTCTGGTGGAGACGGCGCTGGGGCCGGTGCGGCTGCCGATGGCGCGGCACGCCTGCTGCGGGAAGACGGTGCGGCAGCGCGAGGCGGCGCTGGACATCGCGGGCTCGATGACGCCTGCGGCGCGGCGCATGGCGAGCCTGGCGGGGTCGTCGTGCTGCTACGCGGAGGCGGACCGGCTGCTGGTCGAGCTGGCGGGGCTGAACTTCGGCGCGAAGCGCATCGAGCGGACGACGCGGGCGGTGGGCGCGGACGCGGAGGCGCGGCGGGAGGCGGCGCTGTCGGGCGCGCTGTCGGTGGCCTCTGGCGGCGGGAAGGTTCCGACGCGCAAGCCCTTGAAGGAAGGGGAGATCCTGTGCCTGGCGGTGGACGGGACGGGGGTGCCGGCGCGGCCGTCGGAGACCGCCGGGCGCTCCGGGAAGGACGGCGCGGCGCGCACCCGGGAGGCGAAGGTGGGCGCCTTGTGGCTGCTGGAGCCGGACGGCGAGGGCGGGCGCCGCACCGTGGACGGCTCGGTGCGGTACTTCGCCGCCATCGAGAGCGCGGAGGACGACGCCGGCGGCGACTCGCCCGTTGCGCGGCGCCTGCTGCGCGAGCTGGCGGCGGCGGGCTACGGGCCGGAGGACGTCGGCGTCTGCATCGGCGACGGCGCCGAGTGGCTGCGGCGGCTGTTCGAGGAGTGGTTCCCGAACGCGGTGCCGATCGTCGACTGCTTCCACGCGGCGGAGTACGCGTGGGCGGCGGCGAACGCCCGCTACGGCCCCGGCACCGACCTCGCGAAACGCTGGGCGACGAGGCTGTGCCGGTGGCTCAAGACCGGCGACATCGACAGGACGCTGGCGGCGCTGCGCCGGGCCGGCGGCGAGGAGAGCGCCAGGGCGGCCCGGTACATCGCCGAGCGGCGCGGGCGGATGCGCTACGACGAGTACCTCGCGCGCGGGCTGCCCATCGGCTCGGGGCGCGTCGAGGCGGCCTGCAAGACGGTCGTCGGGCGGCGCCTGAAATGCACCGGCATGCGCTGGACCGTGGCCGGCGCGAACCCCGTCATCTGGGTGCGCTGCGCGCGGCTCAGCGGCTGGTTCGACGACTACTGGGAGGAACGCCTGCGCCTCGCCGCGTGAACGCGCGTGGAGGTCGTCTACCAGAGATTTGTCGTACACCCCGCACCTCCTCGCAGCTTGACTTCCTTGCAGTCCGAATGTTCCTGCCCTCCCTGCGTTTGTCAACCATCAGCCGCGCGCATCATTGGTCCAACTCCATCGAACGCTGGTACGCCGGCCGCGCCTCGCAGCGGGCGAGATAGCCCTGGAGCGCCGGATCGTCCGGCAAAAGTCCGAAGTGCTGCATGAAGGCAGCGCTCGATCCCATCATCACGTCGGCCGCGCAGAAGGCGTCGCCGAGCAGCCAATTCTTCCCCCGCAGGCCGCGGGCCATCGTCTCGATCATCGTGTCGAAGTCGCCCCAGCCGGCGGAGAAGCGATTCGGCTCGAGGCCATTGAACTTCTCCATCAGCGCCGGCTCGATCACGCCCGGCGTGTAGAGCATCCAGTACAGATAGGCGCCCCGCTGCGGCGAATCCACGGCAGGGGCCAGACCGCCCGCCGGATAACGGTCCGCGACATAGAGGCAGATCGCCGCCGAGTCAGCCATCTTCACTTCGCCGTCTTCGAGCGCCGGCACCTTGCCCATAGGGCTGGCGGCGGCGAAGGCGGGATCGCGCGGCGCCGACTCGTCGCGGATGTCGATCAGCACCCGCTCGTACTCGACGCCGGCTTCCTCGAGCATCCACACGGCCCGGGAAGCGCGCGTATCGGGGCACCAGAAGAGCTTCATGGCCTGTCTCCCAAGCCGTAAGGCGATCGGCGCAGTCTACGGCTTTGACCGCTGCGCCGTTCGCCGCTAGTGTGCGCCCGCAACCACCGCCCTTGAAGGAGCACCCATGCTGCAACCCGTTCAACTCGGCGACCTCTGCGGCCTGCGCGTCTCGCCCCTGTGCCTCGGCACCATGAACTTCGGCGAACCGGGGCGCGGCCATCAGGGCGATTGGACGCTCGGCCCGGACGAGGCGCGCCCCCATCTTCAAGGCGGCGCTGGACCACGGCCTCTTCTACTTCGACTGCGCGGACGTCTACGGCATCGGCGCCTGCGAACGGGTGGTAGGCGCGCTCCTCAAGGAACTCGCGTCGCGCGACGAATACGTCCTTGCCACCAAGGTGACGATGCCGATGGGCCGGGGTGCGAACCAAGGCGGGTTGTCGCGCAAGCACATCATTGAAGGCGTCGATGCAAGCCTCAAACGCCTCGGCCACGACTACGTCGACCAGCTCGTGATCCACCGCCACCCGCACGGCGTGCCGGGCCAAGTGCAGGCACCCATCGAGGAATCCATGGAGGCGCTGCACGATGTGGTGAAGGCCGGCAAGGTGCTCTATCTCGGCGCATCGTCGATGTTCGCCTGGCAGTTCGCCGAGTTGCAGATGCTGGCGGAGATGCACGGCTGGACGCGCTTCGTCTCCATGCAGAACCACTACAACCTGGTCTATCGGGAAGAGGAGCGGGAGATGAACCCCTACTGCGCCAGCACCGGCGTGGGCCTGACGCCATGGTCGCCGCTGGCGCGCGGGATTCTGGCGGGCTCTTACAAGGGCGGCTTCGGTGGCGGTTCCACGAATCGCTCCCAAGGCCGCGACCGCGTGCGCACCGAGGGCTTGTACCACGGCGCGGCGACGTTCGACATCGCCGCCCGCGTGGTGGAGACGGCGGAGAAGTACGGCAAGACGCCGGCGCAGATCGCACTCGCGTGGCTGGTCGGCAAGCCGGAGATCCACGCCCCGGTGGTGGGCGTCTCCCGCGTCGAACAGCTCGACCAGCTCGTCGCGGCGTGCGACATCAAGCTAGATGCAGACGATGTGGAGTACCTGGAGGACCTCTACCAGCCAGTGGAGAACCTGCTGTCGATCGGCACGTCCTGACGGAATCAGTAAACGCGCGCCGCGAGCACGTCGCAGGCCGATCCGTGCAGCACGGCATTGGCGGTCGAGCCGCTGAGCAATTGCAGGCCGTGCTTGCCGTGGGTGCCGACCACCACCAGCCCGGCGCCGATGTCCGCGGCGAGCTGGCGGATGCGGTGGGCGACGTTCCCGGCCACCTCGAAAACGTCATCTTCGGCGACTCCGTAGGCATCCGCCAAGTGCTCCAGGTGATCCTGGGCGGCGGCCATGTAGACGGCGTCCTCCTCGTCCATGTCGCGGGCGACGGTGCAGATGGCGAGTTCCGCTTCGCAGCGCAGCGCCACGCGATTGGCGGCGTCCATCACTTGGAATGACTCGTCGCTCAAGTCCACGGCGGCGAGCACTTTCCTGTAGCACTTGGCGGCAGGATCCGCGGTGCCGTCCGCGCCCAGATGCACGGCCAGCACATCGCAGGGCGTGCCGTGCAGCACGGCATTGGACGTCGAAGCGAACAGCGATCGCGCGAGGCCGCGCCCGTGGCTGCCGATCACGAGCAGATCCGCGTGCTCCCGGGCGTAGTCGTGCAGCGCGTCCGCCGCGGCACCGTCGAGCACCCTGTGCCGGTCGATGCCGCGCTGGGCGCAAACCCGCGTCAGGTAGTCATCGGCTTGGCGGTGTACGACCGCATCGAGCACCGGCCCGGTCTCGAACCCGCCCAGGGTGCCGGCCGAGAAGTCGCCCTCGTACCGCACCGGCAGGCAGGCATGCACCGCCTCGATGTCCTGCGGATCGGCGAGTTCGCAGGCCCGGGCGAGGACTGCCCCCGCCGCCGTCTCGTCCATGTCGAGCCCCACCAGAACGTTGGCGAAAGCGCTCATCGGACCACCCTCCATCTCGACTGGCGTCTGAAGCCGAAACTAGGCCCAAGAACGGCGCCCTGCCAAGGAACGGTTCGGCATAACGCCGGGCGTGCTTAGAACCGATGGGCATCTACTACGCAGCACACGCAGCACGCAACCCTTGAGCCAAGGGAGCGCCCACGATCCTGCGAAGTGAGGACGCCACACTCGCCGTATCGCCGACGTCCACGGTCGCGATGTCGAACGGGACGGATTCTGTGCGCCACCGGCGGCACAGCCACCACCTGCGCGAGAGCCGCGCGGCTGCGGCGGCTGCCTTCTATGCGACCGCGCTGGAGCGATTCCCGACAGCCGTCGTGACCGCGCAGTTCAAGGACCGCCTGTGAGGTCGACGGAGGACCGTGCCAGCGCCGAAGTGCGTGCCGCGGGCCCGTGCGGACGCCGAGCCGGTTGTGCGCTGGCCGGTGAGCGTCTTCAGGCGTGCTCGAACAGGTCCTGGGAAAGGCTAATGTCGAATGGCCGGGCGGAGACGACCCGACTCTTGGGCAACGCGATTACGTAATCGCCGAGAGGCACCCTAGGCGGCGTGCTTAGGTCTTCGCCGAACTTTGCGGCATAGCTGGTCGTGACCTTCAGGTTCTGGCGCCTGTCCCGATACCCGCTCATCAGGAGGACGAGCCAAAGGTCGCCTTCGTCCTTCGTGGCAAGCCGCGATGCAACCGGGATCCCGATATACGACTTCCCGGTTTCTAGCGTGACTTCTACCGGACTCGTCTCCATGATCGCTACTTGGTATGTCAGCTCCCGGAACTCGCCCGAGTCCGCCGCCACATCCCTCGACACCCGGTCCATGCTCCACAAGCGGTTGACGACCGCTGCGGCGAAGAGCGCGAGGACCATCCCGCCAGTGATCGTCATCGCCCTGTACGCATCGGCCTCGAACACCATACGCTCGAGGCCGAGCCGTTCCCATGCAATCAGCAGCAGGCCGTTCAGCAGCCTTGTTGCCCCTTGGATGATCCATCCCACGAGCAGCGTGTAGAACAAGAGCGCATAGCCTTCGACCCGCCGTAACCGCAGCCTGGCATAGTGAGCGCCCCAAGTGAACATCGCGCCCGGCAAGACGAGCGCGAGAATGTCCTGCACGAAACCCATGATCCCGGTGCTGGAACCTACTGCGAAGAAGGGGGCGTTTCGATCTTCCGGATCGCCTCGACGGTCCTGCGGAACACCTTGCTGTTGACAAGATCCTCGGGATCGACGTATTTCGAACCGTCGAGCCACCTCGTGCGGACCTTTGGCCTCTCCGGCAAAGGCGCACCCTCCTCAAGCGTCCCCTTCTTCTCAGCCATCCTGCCTGTCACCTGGTCGCCGTTGCCCTAAGTCTACCGCCAAAAGCCACGCTGATCGCCTGCTTCACAAGAAGACATCCCGGGCGCACGCCGTATGTGACTCCGGGAACGCCTATCAGCGATCTGCCCTCGACTTCACGCCGGACCAACATGCTCAGAACACCCCCGCCTCCAACCCCGCCGCCAGCGCCATGCCCAGTTCGCGGCAGGCATCGAGGTGCTCCTGCTCGACGCCTCCCCGGGCGACCACCGGCTCCTGTACTTCCTGGAAGGGGTAGCCGCCGACGATGCGGCGGATGGCGCGCAGGGCGCCGCGGCCGTCGTTGCCGGCGCTGATGAAGACGGCGTAGGGAAGGGGCTGGATCTTGCCTTCCACGGGGTAGAAGGTGCGGTCCAGGAAGTCCTTCATGCCGCCGGACATGTAGCCGAAGTTTTCCGGGGTGCCGAGCAGCACGCCGTTGCACCAGAGGAGGTCCTCCGGTCCGGCTTCCCGCACCCGCTTGAGGCGTACTTCCACGCCGTCGATCAACGGGTCCGTGGCGCCCTCGAAGGCGGCGCGGGCCATGGCCTCGGTGTTGCCGGTCTGGGTGTGGTAGGCGATCAGCAGGTGCTTGGGCACGCGGCGCGCCTTGGCAATCAGCCCGCCTTCACTTGGGCGACCAACTCCGCATACCGATCAAGCAGCGGCAGCACCGTGTCCGCGTCCGCCGGCGGCACGCCGAAGCTCAAGTGATCGAAGCCCTGCTCGATGCGGCCGGCGACTTTGTCGGCATCCATCGGTGCGCCGAACAGGGCCAGCGTCACGTCCTCGACGCGGCGGCCCTTGGCGTCCAAGGCGGCGCGCAGGCGTTCCATGTTGCCGGAGCCGAGGCCGCCGATGGGCAGCCAGCCGTCCGCGTAGTCCGCGATGCGGTCGAAGACCCACTTCGAGTTGGCGCCGATCCAGATCGGCGGGCCGTTCGGCTGCACGGGCTTGGGGTAGGACCAGATCGGGTCGAAGTTCACATGCTCGCCGTGGAACTCGGCCTCGTCCTGCGTCCAGATTTCGCGCATGGCCAGCACTTTCTCGCGCACCACGGCCCAGCGCTTCGGGTAGTTCGCGCCATGGTTCTCCATCTCCTCGCGGTTCCAGCCGGCGCCGATGCCGAGCACGGCCCGACCGTTCGAGATCATGTCCAGCGAGGCGATCTCCTTGGCGGTGGTGATGGGATCCCGCTCGATGATGAGGCAGATGCCGGTGCCGAGCTGGATGCGCTCCGTCACCGCCGCAGCGGCGCTCAGGGCGACGAACGGATCATGGGCGTGCCAATAGTGCTTGGGCAGTTCGCCGCCGCCGGGGAACGGCGTCGCCCGGCTGCACGGGATGTGCGTGTGTTCGGGGAAGAACAGGCTGTCGAAGCCGCGTTCCTCCACCGCCCTCGCGATTTCCACCGGCTGCATGGAGTAGTCGGTGGGGAACATGTTGATGCCGAACTTGGCGTTCTCGATGCCGCTGAAGGCCATGGTGGAAGTCTCCTTGCTCAGATGTTGGCGAAGTCGCCGTGCCGACCTGCGCCGGCGTTGAATCGGCTCGCGCCGTGGACGGTCTCGCCGGACTTGATGACCTCGCGGCCGAGCAGCGTCTCCTGCTGCAATGCCTCGTGCATGGGCTTGCCCCATTGCATGAGCACCGAGCGCCGGTCGCTCTTCAGGCACCGCTGCGGGAAGCGGGTCAGCGAGGTGGCGAGTTCGACGGCGCCGTGCAGGGCTTCGCCGTCTTCCGTCAGGCGGTTGGCGAGGCCCATGCGCTGCGCCTCCTCGCCGCCGACGCCGCGGCCGGTGAGGATCATGTCCATCGCATTGCTCTGGCCGATCAGGCGCGGCAGCCGAACCGTGCCGCCGTCCACCAGCGGCACGCCCCAGCGGCGGCAGTACACGCCGAATACCGCGGAGCGGGCGGCGACGCGCAGGTCGCACCAGAGGGCGAGCTCCAAGCCGCCGGCCACGGCGTAGCCTTCCACCGCGGCGACTACGGGCTTGGAGAGCGTCATGCGCGTGGGGCCGAGCGGGCCGTCGCCTTCCAGGGTGACCCGGTTGCCCCGCCCCGCGGCCACGGCCTTGAGGTCCGCGCCGGCGCAGAAGTGCCCGCCGGCGCCGGTGAGCACGCACGCCAGCCGCTGCCGGTCCGTGTCGAAGCTGCGGAAGGCGTCGGCGAGGCCGTGCGCCGTGTCGTAGTCCACGGCGTTGCGGACTTCGGGGCGGTCGATGGTGATGACGAGCAGGTCGCCATGCTTTTCGATCCGAACGGCCATTCGCGGTCTCCCAGGCAGCTTCGCGAAGGGGTATGGTAGCGCTTCGGCTGCGCGACGTAGCGCACGAGGGGCTTTCGCTCACGCCTCGGTAGGGCGAGCCTCGAACGTAACCGGATGTAACACCGAGGTGCGCAAGTACGCGTTCGGGGTGGAACAACGTTACGATTCGCGTTACAAAGGTGTTGATTACGCGGTCTTGATCGCGGAGTATTGGGTACGAGCCGCTCGCAGGCCGGAAGGAGTATCGCCAAACATGCACTACGTCAACGCCGCCATCGCCTGTGTGCTGCTGCTCCTGGCCGTGCTCGCCTTCGAGACGCCGGGCGCGGCCGGCACGGCAGGGATGTTCGTGGCGGGCGCGGTGCTGGCAGCCTTGGCCTACAAGCGCTGGCTGCCGGGCTGGGCGGTGCGGGTGCTGGCGGTGATCTCGGCGATTGCCCTGTTCGGCTACTTCGGCCAGTTCTTCAGCATGGTGCCGACACTCGCATGGAACTGGTACGCGGGCGGCGATGCGCTCCATGCCATGGGCCTCCTGTTCGCCGGCTTCGCAATGATCCCCGTGCTCTCCGAGTACAGTTGTCGAATGAAGGCCACAGCGGACTGCGAACGCGGCCAACGCCAAGCCCAAGCACGAAAATCTCCCCTGATCTCCTTCCTCAAAGCCTCCTGACCTTCCCGATCCCCGCCTCCCGCTCGGCATCCGCTCCCCAGCGACCGTAACTTCGCTCAGATTGCCACGTCCAGCGCTCGTCAGTGTTCCTCGCCTAGCCTCTGGTTCCCGCACACAAGACAAGGTCTGCCGAGCCAGGCTCGGTCAATGGTCTGAACGTCGCTACTGGTAGAACGCCCCGGCTCGGCCAACCACTGGTCGCTCCATTTGCCACCCAACTGCTCGATACGGCGCTGCGATGCCGCGAGTACGCGATTGAAGGATCTGGACCGCGGGGCGAGCAAGCAGTCCAGCGCAGCTTCGCCGATCATCGCGGTCACGTAGCCCAGCTCGACCGGCCCATAGGGTTGGTAGTGGGCCCCGCAGGCGGGCTCCTCTTGGGTTTGGGCCCCGCCACGCCAGTCCACCACATTGAAGGATGGCTCCCCAGTGCGGCCCATGTGGCACTGAAGGCAGCCGCCTTCGGCACCGATTACGACAGCATGCCCGGCGCACGCATGGGCTTCGGTCCAGCCGTAGAGGACGGGCTTGGACCGGCCTTGGCGGACGTGCCAGCGGTTGAGAGCGCTCTCGGCACTCCAACTGCCAGTCGCCGCCACAATCAGATCGGCGTTGACCAAGAGCGCGGAGTCCTGTTGCGCGAGCTGGTGCAGGTTGGATGCGACCCCGGCGATCTGGAGATGGGGGTAGTCGGTCTGAAGACGTTCGGCTAGCGCCTCCGCTTTGTTGCGGCCTACCGTCGACGCGCCAAGCGGGTGCCGGCCGACATTGGGCCAATCCAAGGTCTCATTGTCGACCAGCACGAGCTGCCCGACGCCTGCCTGCGCTAGAACGCATGCAACCGGTGCGCCGACCGACCCGCACCCCGCCACCATGACCACGGAGTCCAGCAGCCGTGCGGTTCGAGGGTCTTGGCCACGCCCGTGTATCCAGGCCGCATCGGCTCGCTGCACGTTTCGCCGGAACGCATGGCCAGCACCGAGGTAACGACTCAGCAGAAGATGCTTGGGCGTTCGGCCTGTTCGGAACCCCTTGGACACCGGATCGGCCGCCGAGCGTGAGCGGGTGCGCTTTGGCTTCCCCACCTTGACGGCTAAGAGGCCGGGGCCACCGCGGCCTGTCGCCCCTAGAATGGCAAGGAGGCTTTCCGGCTCGCTCATGGCCACTTGGCCGAGCGGCTCGGCGGCAGAATCCCCGGAGGCAAGCGCGAGCGCATGGAGTTCCGCTGCCGTTCCGGGATAGTCTGCAGGGAGCGGTGGCTCGTCCAGCCAGATGAATGCGGCATCCTCGGTCGTCGTCTTGACCTTGGCGCCGAAACGGCGACGCACCCAGCGCTCCAGCATCTGTGCGTCCTCCCCGACCACCTCGATCCCTTCGCCCCGCCAGACTCGTACGACACGCGACGGTGGTGCTGGCGTGAGCAGGCTAATGAGACTGGTGCTGTCCGTATGCGTCTCATACGCCCAGTAGGTCAGAAACTCTTCGCGGAAATCCTGGTCCACGATCGCCCCGTGGAGGAGCTCCTCGACCAGGCGGACGGATCGGTTCAGGAGGTTCTCGGCCACCCCACATGGGTCGTCGGGATCGCACTCGGCCATGCTGGGTAGGAGGCACAGGATGCCGTCGCGTTCCACATGGGGCCAAGTCATCCCGGGCGGGTGATCAACCAAGGCCGTGCGCACCGGCACTTCGGGGAAGCCGGCGCTCGCCACCACATCCATGCGCCGCGTCGTGTCGTCGGAGAAGACGAACGCGAACCGCCAGCCAGCGGCAAAGTGCCGGGTGGGGTAGTAGCTCTCGACATCCCGCGCAGCTAAGCGTTGCGGCACCTGCCCAATCTTCTCGCGCAGGTGTTTTTCCACCCGAAGTGCCGCGCTCCGCCCGGCGAGGGAAAGCGAGGCGTCAGGCAAAGCGCCCACCGCCAGCGCTGTTTACAGCCGCTGCCGCTCCCGACGTCGCAGCTAGAACTGCGGCCGATCTGGTGGCGGATGCGGTCTTGGATGCGGGTTTTCCATCTTCCAAGCGCTCGCTGAAGAACGTCGTGGCGAAGACCTTGTCCCAGCACTTGAGCGCACGCTCTCGCGTGCAGTGGCCCTCGAACAGGGGCTTGAGCCAGCTAATCGCGTCCTTCAGCTTGTCGCGGAAGCACCGCGCACGCGCATCGCTGTAACCCGTGGTCAGGTAGTCGCCCGGCGTTACGGGGTGCGCGATCTGCAGATTCCAGTCGAGGCGATCTCGAATCGCAACCATCGTCTTGTAGAGCGCACGGTCCTCGCGATCATCGTGGCGGAAGCACTCGACCACAAGCACCGAGATACCGAAGCCCCTCAAGATGTCTTCCCGCCAGCTCTTGCGACTCCGAGCGAATTTCTTGAGGTACCGGTTGACGCGTAGCAACTGCGGGCCATCGGCGGACTCGCCGCGCTTTTCCTCGTACCACTCGGATACGTGGCGGGCGTCCGATCGCTTCCAGCCGCCGCTGGATGCCAGCTCGTTGTGGACCTTCTCACTGAAAAAGCCCTCCGTCACCACCCGTCGGTAGACGGGCAGATCAACGTGGTACCCGGCCTGGTAGAGCACCCGCACGCAGTTCGGGCGGACTTCGGGCGTCTGCTTGAACTGGCCGTCGTCGACCGCGTCTCGCACCATCTGACGGGCTTGGAGGGGCGTCATTACCGCGCCGCGCTTGCCGACGAGTTTCTCCTTGTCGAAGTAGACGCCGTCGTCGATGTCGTAGTCGTTGTCCTGGTCTTGGACCATCGTCTTCATGGCATAGCTGCCCTGCTTGACGAACTCGGTGACGGTCGGCTTCTCGGCCTTGTCCAAGCCCTTGCTCACTCTCTTCCGGTTGGCATTGCGCCGGTCTCGCATCGCGTCCTGCTCCACCTTCGGCAGGGTGACCTGCTGGTCGTGGTACGCACGGACATCTTTGGCACAGTCGAACATCGCTTCCTCCTACGGATTGTTGTCGACGGGGGCGCGGTCCCATACCGCGCCGTTGGCCGGCATCGCCGGCAGTTCATGCATGAGGCGGCAGATCAGCTTGCCATCCTCGTTGTTGGGGTCGTCGCAGTAGCTCTTGGTCAGGTCGGCGTCGGCGTGGGCCTGCCTCACCAACCGCTTCATAGCCTCTTGGCGAGTGTCGTCGAGCCCTAGGAACGGCATCATGTCGGCGGGCACGGACTTGCTGGGGAAGCGGACATGCCGAACAGGGCGGCCAGCTTCGCTGAGGGCATTCGCCAGCAGCCGTGCCATGTGATCGAACGCAAACTCTTGGGCCGAGATGCCCAGCGGCGCAACTTTGGCACCGAACCGCCAAGCGGCCAATGACCGGTGAGCGGACTTGGCGTCCAAATGGTCGCCTTCCGGCCGTGGGCAAGTACCCAGTGAGAACATCTGGATTGGGCGGGCGGATGCCACTTTGAGTGCGTCGACGAGGCCGACCAAGACTGGGTTGTTGGCCCAGAGGCCCCCGTCCGCGAAGACTTGGGGCGGGCTCTCGGGATCGTTCGGGTCTTCAATCGCCGCCAAGGACCGATATATTGGTGCCGCGCTGCTCGCCATGCAAACATCGACCAGCGGATAATCGTCGTCGCGCACCCCGCTCCCCGGCGTCTTCTTGAACACCCAGGAGCGATGGTCGCTCATCAGTATGGCGGGGATGGACAGCGAGATACTCCGCATCCCATAGACATCTTGCATGGTAGTCTGGCCGAGCACCCCTTTTAGCGCCTCGCGCAGGGCCTTGTCGCCGGCGCGTACGAAGCAGCTTCCACACGCAGCGCGGAACAGTGCGCTCCACATACCGCCGATTCGATGACGGAAAATCCTCCTCCCGTGCTCTCGGTACAGTGCGACTACCTCGGACATCGGGCGCCCAATGGCAAGTGCGCAACCCACGATCGCGCCAGTGCTGGTTCCCGTGATGAGGTCGAAGCCCCGCCCGAGGTCAAGCGCCGGCAGGTCGCGAATCCGGGCGAAGTAGCCGGTCAGCCTGGCCAGGAACGCCGCGGTGTAGATGCCCCGCATGCCGCCGCCATCGAGGCTGAGAACCCGGTACGGGCGCACAACCTGTTGATCTTCTTCGATGTTGTCCACGTCAAGGGCCTCGGCAGGCTGCGGGCGGGGTTGCGCTTTGCCCGTAGTTGCGTAGAGTGTAGTGACGCTTCGTGGACAAGTCAAGAAACTTGATGCGTGTCCTTGCGGACCGAACGAGTTTCTAGGAGGGTGACATGGCAGACGACGGCGAACGATTGCGCTGGGGCGTGCTTCAGCGGCTGGAGTTCATCGACTTCCGCCTCTACTGGGAGGGCCGCTTCAACCGCAGCGATGTGGCCGCGGAGTTCGGCATCTCGCCGCAGCAGGCGTCGGTCGATGTCGGGCAATACGAGAGGATCGCGCCGGACAACGTCGCCTACGATCCCGCAGCGAAGGCCTATCGACGCACGGCCGGGTTCGCGCCGGCCTTCCTCGGCGAGGCCGTCGAGCCGCATCTTCAGCAACTGGTCGCCATCGGCAACGGATGGCTCCGTGCCGAAGACACCTGGTTCAACGACATGCCGGCCCTCGAGGTGACCACGCTACGTCGTCGGCAAACGGACCCTTCCGTGCTCCTGCACGTTCTCGACGCGGTACACAACCGGTCGGAAATCGACATCGAGTACGGCTCTCTGACTGGCTCCGTCCAGCCGCCCAGAACCATCGCGCCGCACGCCTTCGCGTACAGCGCCGGACGCTGGTACGCGCGGTCGTGGTCGCGGCAGCACAACGACTTTCGGGACTACAACATCAATCGGATCGCCAAGGTCGGCGACTCGCGACCGTCCTCCGTGGACCCCGGGCTCGACTTCGAGTGGATACATCAGATGAACCTCGTCATCCTGCCGAACCCAGACCTCTCGGCCGAACGGCAAGCGGCCGTCGCTTGGGAGCACGGGATGACGGACGGGCGTCTTGTGTTGCCATGTCGGCTAAGCCAGAGCTTCTACCTCATGAGCGAGCACAACCTCGACGAGCCACCCGGTAGGCTGGACCCGCGCAAGCAGCAGATCGTCTTGCAGAACCGAGACGAGGTGACGCAGGCGCGGAAGCTGGCCCGCCAGATGTCCGTCGAGGCGCTTGCGAGAGCCCAAGGCACAGACGTGGTCCAGTGAATCGCGTCGCGAGCGGGTGCGGCATTGCCAGATGCCCGTTCAGGCGACCGGTTGCTCGCCGTCGCCGCCCCGCTTCCGACGAAAGACGTGGGCACGGTGCCAAGGTAGGTAACGCTCGTGTGCGCCTCCGAGGCCTTCGACCGTCAGCGAAAGGTCCAGCCCAAGAGCCCGGAGGGCCGCGCGTGAGAGATCCCGCGAGACCAACACCGAGCCGTGCTCGGCGATCGTGATGAAGCCGGCGTCGAATGCCGCGTCGAGGTGCGGCGCGAGCAGCAAGCCGTTGAAGACGTCAAGGCGCTCGGAGTCCGTGGCGCAGTCGGCCCAAGGCTTGATGTGGCTGGCGCGCAGCAGTTCGGGTACGTCGAGACCGGTGATGGCGCAGCGTCCGTCCCAAAAATCGAGCAGGCCGCGCCGAAAGATCTCCTGGCCCACCCGCTGCACCACCAAGCGTTCCGCTTCCGTAGTGCGTGGCAGGCTCACCGTCTCTCCCTCGAAAGTGTCGAGCAGCGCGTCAGGCAGCGGGAGAGCTGGAACGCCCGCCGAAGCAGCCGGTGGAGCGATGCGATATCGCCGACGCGCAACGCCCCCGCGGGACCATCGGGAAGTGGGCCCGTGGGGGCCACGCCGTGCTCCGAGAGCGCGGCGATGACATCGGCTCGGGAGGTCGCAGCGACGAACTCGGAGTCCACGGTGGCTGACAGCCAGACTCGCATCTTGGTCTGGCTGCCGCCGAAGGCGAGCCAGTCGTTCTCGTGTCCAAGGTCGAGGTCGAAACCGTTGTCGGTAGCCGCCTTCTCAAGAAGGGTCACGGTGACGGCGCTCGCCATCAAGTGCCCCCGCGTAGCGCTTTCCTCAGCCAAGCAACGCGGATGCTCACGAACGCCGGCCGTGCCCCCTCTCCAAGAGCCTTGCAGCCCGTTCTTCGCGCTCGTCCTCGGAGGCCGTGCCGTTCACGATGCGTCTTCGTTCACCGTGAAGCGCTGCCGCCCGCGCCTTGATCAACGCTGGGTGGTTCAGGTTAGCGCTCTGTCGCCGAACTGAGTCGCCATTGAGAAGACCGCGTTCTAGTAGCGGTTCTCCTTGTAGATGCGCAAGACTTGGTCGTGGATATCCTGAGCATGGATGGTCGTGAATGACATCGCGAAACGCTCGTACTCGCGGACCACGCTGTCGCGAAGGGCAAACACGTCGAGCGCTTCGGCGACGCCGGGGTTTCCGCCTTCGTTTGCTATTGCGTTCCGCGTCATGGCCGAACTCGCGCCTGCTTGTCTGGACATCATACCGTCAGTTTGCTGCAGCGGTGGTACTCGCCAGCGCGGTCAACATGGCGTTTTGTCGACTGCGCTGAAGGGAAGCCGCCAACACCAATCGTACACCGGATGTGCGTGCGCTGGCTCGTGCCCGTTGCCCGTGCCGGAACTCACGCGTCTGCCTGCGCCGTCGACTCCCGCCGCAGCGCCGGTAGCACGTCCGCCAGATAGGCCTGCAAAGCCTCGTCGTCCCAGGGTGCCCGCAGCGCCACGTTGATGTCGCTTGCGCCGTTCTCTACGTATGCCATCACCTGATCGAGCGCCTCCGTCGGGGTACAGAGCAGCGAGCCCGTGGCGATGCGGTCTGCCTGGCTTCCCCAATCGGCGTCCAGCTTGGCGCGTTCCCGGGCCACGCCCGCGTCGTCCATCGCCATGTGGAAGGCGACGTTGGCGCCGCGGCGGATGGCGGTCGGGTCGCGGCCGTCTTCCTCGCACCAGTGGTCGAGGACGCCGTTCAGGCGCCCGAACTCGGCGGCGCTGGTGTAGGCGGCGTTCCAGCCGTCGGCGCGCCGGGCGGCGATCTCCAGCGTGCGCCGTTCGCCGCGGCCGCCGATCCAGATCGGCAGGCGGTCCTGCACCGGCTTCGGGAAGCAGCTGGCGTCGTCCAGCTGGTAGTGGCGTCCGGAGAACGTGGTGCGGTCGTCGTCCAGCAGGCGGCGCACCACCTCGGCCGCTTCGTCGAGCATGTCGAGGCGGGTGCCGATGTCCGGGAACGGATAGCCGTAGGCGGTGGCTTCCCAGATGTGCCAGCCGGCGCCGAGACCGAGCTCGAAGCGGCCGGAGGTGATGTGGTCCAGGGTCGTCGCCGCCTTGGCGAGCAGCGCCGGATTGCGGTAGCCGACGTAGAACACGAGGCAGCCGATGCGGGCGCGCCGGGTCTCGGCCGCCAAAGCGCCGAGCGTCGACAGCGCCTCGAAATGCGGCTGCGTGCCGCCTTGGTAGGGCGCTTCGAAGAAGTGGTCCCAGACCGAAATCCAGTCCACGCCGGCGCCGTCGAGCCGCCGCCAAAGCGTCCGCAGGTCCTCCATGCCGAGGTTCTGCTGGCCGACGTGAACACCGAGCGACACGGTCATACGCTTCCTCTCTTGGCGTGAGCGAAGGCGCGAACCATAACCGACCTCGGCGGGTGCGACGTTGGGCCCGCTATGCCATAGTGCCAGCGGATCGGGAGAACTCACGAATCACGAATGGCAGTCATCGCATGGCCCGACGTGCCCGCGTTGGAGGACATGGAGTGGGCGAGCGCGTATCCGCTGCCGGAGCCGGGCAACATGCTGCGGCCCGGTGCGGCCGGCTTGGGGCTTTGGATGCATCAGGGCACCCGCATGGCAAGTCAGATCGAGGAGGTGCTGCGGGTCCACTGCCGACGCCATCGCGCCAAGGACTTCGCTGTGCTCGACTTCGGCTGCGGGAACGGTCGCGTGGCCCTGCCGCTGCACTTCAAGCGCGGCCTGCCGACGGCGTGCGCGGATCTCGACCCCGTTTGCATCGAGTACATCGGCAGGGCGCTGCCCGATGTGGAAGCGCAGCGACCGCCGCAACTGCCGCCGACGCGGTTCGCCACGGCGTCGTTCGATGCCATCTATGCGATCTCGGTGTGGACGCATCTGCCGCCCGACACGCAGATGGCATGGCTCGATGAGATGGCGAGACTCTTGAAGCCCGGCGGCATCGCCGCGATCTCGACGTCGGGGTACGCTGCGCTCGCGAGTCGGCGCCGGCGCTTCGCCGATTGGGCCGATGTGGACGACGAGACGCTGCGCCGCGAAGGCGTGGTGTTCAAGGCGACCGGCCGGCCGCGCGGCGTCGCGGTGACCTACGGCTTCACGGCGCACGATCCGGCATGGGTTCGCGAGCACTTCGGCGACGGCTTCGAGCTGCTCGAGACCCGCGAAGGCGCCATCGAGAACATGCAGGACCTGCACATCCTGCGGCGGCTGGAAATCAGCCGAAGCACCGCTCGCGCTCTGCGTGGCGATCTCAAGGCAGCGCTCGGCGCCTGCGCGGCAGGGCGCGGTTCGGCGGATGCGGTGCGAAGCCAGATCGAGCGGTTGACCCGCTACGCCAGCGGCGACGCCCGCGCTACTCTGACGGGCGCCAGACGCAAGACGCAGGCGATGCTGCGGCGCCATGCGCCCCATGCGTTCCGGGAAACCGGCATGCCCGGCGTCGGCTGGCCCGCTCTCTACGACAGGGTGCGGGACGCGCCGGCAGCGCACGAAGGCGTCGCCAGCGCGGACTCGACGACGACCATGGCGACCGTACTGATGGAGGTGCTCGGCAAGATGGCGGCGAAGGCAACGAAGGCACACGGGAGGTCGAACGGCAAGGTGAAGGACTGCATGGTGTCGAGCCCGGTTTGCGCCCAGGACTGGCAGACCCTCGCGGACATCCGCCGCACGATGCTGGTCAACGACTATTCGGCGCTGCCGCTCGGCAACGGCGACGCGGGCGGCGCATGGCGCACCGTCCGCGCCGAGGACTTGGCCCGCTTTCTGCGCCGCCGCGATGCTTGGAGCATGGCGCTCGGCGATGCGATCAACGCCGCCGACGCTCTCGCCCTGCACGAGGCGCCGAAGGTCGGCGAGGAGACGCCGATCGATGCGCTGTTCGAGGATGGCGGCGATTCGCGCCTGCCGGCGGTGGTGACCCGCGCGACGGGTGAGAAGGACGAACTCATCGGCATCGTCACGGCGTTCGATCTGCTCTGACCGCTCCGAGCGCAGAGCGGCAGCGGAACTCATTGCGGCGGGCGTTGTCAAAGACGCCACAACGCCCCGGCGACTGCTTCCCTCCCCACTCCCCCCTCAGGTCGCCGGGGCTACAACCCTCCCCCTTCGCCGCGCTGCCCTTCCCGATCCGAGCGCCTTTCCGTTCCTGAAGCGAGCTACAGTCGACGCACCAAAGAGAGGGAGGAGCATCCGCCATGGCGGCAATGCGATTGAAGGTGAATGGCGAGGAGCGGCAGGTCACCGCGGAGGACGACACGCCGCTGCTCTGGGCGCTGCGCGACGAACTGGGGCTGGTGGGCACCAAGTTCGGCTGCGGCATCGCGCAATGCGGCGCCTGCACGGTGCTGATCGACGGCAGCCCGGTGCGCTCCTGTTCGTACCCGATGTCGGCGGTGGACGGCGAGGTGACCACCATCGAAGGGCTTGCGGCCGAGGACGGCACCCTCACCGCCGTCCAGCAGGCGTGGGTGGACCTCGACGTGGCGCAGTGCGGCTACTGCCAGGCCGGGCAGATCATGGCCGCCGAGGCGCTGCTGCGGGACAACCCGAACCCGGACGACGACGCCATCGATCAGGCGATGCAAGGCAACATCTGCCGTTGCGGCACGTACGTGCGCATCCGGCAGGCGGTGAAGACGGCAGCGAAGGGGATGCAGGCATGAGCGCGTTGAACTACCAAGGCATTTCCGAGACCTTCGACGCCGTCAACGACGAGCGGCACCTGGTCGCTGGCGCGCCGGTCAAAATCGGCAAGCTGGACCGGCGGCAGTTCCTCAAGCTGACCGGTCTCGTCGGCGGCGGCCTCATGCTGTCGTTCGCGTTGCCGCGCGCCGCCGCCAGCGGCGGGCCGCTGGCGCCCAACGGCTTCCTGCGCATCGACAAGGACGGCATCCTGCTGCTGGCCAAGAACCCGGAGGTCGGCCAGGGCGTCAAGACGTCGCTGCCGATGATCGTCGCCGAAGAACTCGATGCGGCGTGGCGCGATGTCACGGTCGCCCAATCGCCCATCGACGAAGCGGTCTACGGGCCGCAGTTCGCGGGCGGCTCGCTGTCCATCCCGATGAACTGGGAACGCTTGCGCCGCGCCGGGGCTACCGCGCGCGCCATGCTCGTCGGCGCGGCGGCGACGCGTCTAGAAGTGCCCGTGGAGGAACTGGCGACCGAGGACAGCCATGTCATCCACGCCGCCACCGGCACGCGCTTGGCCTACACGGACCTGGCCGCGGAAGCCGCCGCCATGCCCGTCCCGGATCCCGCCTCGCTGACGCTCAAGAAGCCGGGTCAGTTCCGGCTGCTCGGCAAGCGCATCACCGGCGTGGACAACGACGCGCTGGTGCGCGGCGAGCCGCTGTTCGGCATCGACCAGGTCGTGCCGGGGATGAAGTACGCGGTGTACGAGAAGTGCCCCGCCATCGGCGGCAAGGCGAAGTCCGCCAATCTCGATGCCGTGAAGGCCATGCCGGGCGTGGTCGACGCCTTCGTGCTGGACGGCAACGGCAACGCCATGGAGCTGCTGCCGGGCGTCGCTATCGTCGCCGATTCCACCTGGGCCGCCATCCGCGCCAAGCGGGCGCTCGAAGTGGAGTGGGACGAGACGGACGCCGGCAAGGACAGCTGGAGCGATGTGGCCGCCAAGGCCCAGACGCTGAGCGCCGAACCCGGCGAGCGGGTGGCGGACCAGGGCGACGTGGACGGCGCCTTCGAGGCAGCCGAGCAGCGCATCGATGCCTACTACGCCTACCACTTCGTGAGCCACGCGCAGCTCGAGCCGCAGAACTGCACCGCGTCGTACAAGGACGGCGCCATCGAGATGTGGGCGCCCACGCAGACGCCGGGCCAGGGCATCTCCGCCGTCGCGAACGTTCTCAGCATCGATGCGGAGAAGATCACGCTGCACCAGACGCGCTGCGGCGGCGGCTTCGGGCGGCGGCTGTACAACGACTTCATGTGCGAGGCGGCCGCCATCGCCGAGCGCGCCGGGGTGCCGGTGAAGCTGCAATGGACCCGCGAAGACGACATGGCCTACGACCTGTACCGCGCCGGCGGCTTCCACCGCGTGGCAGGCAGCGTCGACGGCGACGGCAGGATCAGCGCCTGGCGCGACCACTTCGTCACCTTCGCCAACGGCGGCCGGCCGGTGAGCGGCGGCAGTCTGTCGGCAGGCGTGTTCCCGGGCGGCCTGATCGACAACCTGCGCCTTGAGCAGACGGCCCTCGACTGGTCGAATCGCTGCGCCGCTTGGCGGGCGCCGGGCTCGAACGTCTTCGCCTTCGTGACGCAGTGCTTCGTCCACGAACTGGCCGAGGCGGCGGGGCGCGACCACCTCGAAGTGCTGCTCGAAGTGTTCGGCGAGCCGCGCCAGGTGGGCGGCAATCCGCGCGCCATGCATACCGGGCGCGCCGCCGGGGTCGTCAAGCTGGCCGCCGAGAAGGCCGGCTGGGGCAGGGAGCTGCCGGACGGCCACGCGCTCGGCCTCGCCTTCTACTTCAGCCATGCGGGGCATATCGCGGAGGTCGCGGAGGTGAGCGTCTCTCGCGAGAAAGCGATCCGGGTCCACAACGTCACGGTCGCCGCGGACGTCGGCCCCATCGTCAACCTGAGCGGGGCGGAGAACCAGATCCAGGGCTCGGTGGTGGACGGGCTGTCGACCATGGCGGGGCTGACGGTGACGTTCGAGGCCGGCCGCGTGCAGCAGGCCAACTTCGACAAGTACCCCATGCTGCGGATGCCCGCCACCCCCGCCGTGGACGTGCATTTCATCGAGAGCGACTATCCCCCGACGGGCCTCGGCGAGCCTGCGTTCCCGCCGCTGGCGCCGGCCGTTTGCAATGCGGTCTACGCGGCAACGGGGCACCGCATCCGCACGCTGCCGATCAGCGAGGAAGGCTTCTCGGTGGTCTAAAGCGCCGCGGCGAAGGCGACCGATCCGTGGCTGCGGCGGGTGCTGCGCCGACCGCGACCGTGCGCCGCATCCACGGCATCGACGTGCATGGCGTCGCGGTGGATGCGGCGACGCGCTGCGGCCATTGGCATGGCCCGAACGACATCATCGCGCTGCGCTTCAAGTGCTGCGGCGCGTGGTATCCGTGCTTCGACTGCCACCGCGAGGTCGCAGATCACCCTGCCGCCGTCTGGCCGCTCGCGGAGCGCGAGGCGCTGGCGGTGCTGTGCGGGGCCTGCGGGCATCGCCTCAGCATCGCCGCCTATCTCGACTGCCACGCGGTCTGCCCAAGCTGTGGGGCCGAGTTCAATCCCGGCTGCGCCTTGCACTACCACCTCTACTTCGAGATGCACCCATGACCAGCCGCGTCGCCGTCGACATCGGCGGCACCTTCACCGATGTAGTGCTGGAGGCGGCTGCCGGGCGGGTCGCGACCAAGGTGCTGACCACCCACGCGGAGCCGGCGCGCGGCGTGATACAGGGCCTGCGCCAGGTGCTTGAGCAGAGCGGCACGGTCGCCGCGGATGTCGGCGTCGTTCTGCACGGCACGACGCTGGCGACCAATGCGCTGATCGAGCGCAATGGCGCGCGCACGGCGCTCATCACTACCGAAGGCCACCGCGACGTGCTGGAGATGGCCTTCGAGAACCGCTTCGAGCAGTACGACGTTAACGTCGATCGGCCGCAGCCGCTGGTACCTCGGCCTTGGCGGCTGCCAGTGCCGGAGCGGATGAACCCGGCTGGGGAAGTGCTGACGCCGCTGGCCGCGGAAGCGGTACGAGCGTTGGTTCCGAAGCTCGAGGCCGATGGCATCGAGAGCGTCGCCGTCGGCTTTCTGCACGGCTACGCCAATCCCGCCCACGAGCAGCTGGTCGAGGAGGTGCTCCGGCGCGAGATGCCGGGGCTGTCCGTCACTCTGGCGAGCGCCGTGTGCCCCGAGATCCGCGAATTCGAGCGCTTCTCCACGGCCTGCGCCAACGCCTATGTGAAGCCGTTGATGTCCCGCTACCTGGCGGAACTCGCCACCGAACTGCGCGGCCTTGGCATCCGCAGCCCGTTCCTGATGATGACGTCCGGCGGCGGTCTCACCTCCGTCGAGACCGCGCGCGAGTTCCCCATCCGGCTGGTGGAATCCGGCCCCGCCGGCGGCGCGATCCTGGCGGCGCGGATCGCCGAACAGCTCGATCTGCGCCGCGTGCTGTCGCTCGACATGGGCGGCACTACCGCCAAGATCTGCCTGATCGACGATGGCCAGCCGCAGGTGTCCCGCGCCTTCGAGGTGGACCGCAGCTACCGCTTCAAGAAGGGCAGCGGCCTGCCGGTGCGCATTCCGGTGATCGAAATGGTGGAGATCGGCGCAGGTGGCGGCTCCATCGCCGCGGTGGACCGGCTCGGCCGGATTCAAGTGGGACCGCGCAGCGCCGGATCCGAACCCGGTCCGGCTTGCTACGGGCGCGGCGGCGAACGGCCGACCGTCACGGATGCGGACCTGCTGCTCGGGCGCCTCGATCCTGATCGCTTCGCAGGTGGTTCGATGACCCTCGATGTAGCCGCTGCGGAGCGCGCGGTGCGGCACGATGTCGGCGAGCCGATGGGGGTGCCCGATGCGGCGGAGGCTGCTGCGGCGGTAAGCGAAATCGTCGACGAGAACATGGCCGCTGCGGCCCGGGCCCACGCCGCCGAATGGGGCAAGGCCGCTGCGGGGCGCACGCTCATCGCCTTCGGCGGCGCCGCACCGATCCATGCCGCCCGCATCGCCGAGAAGCTGGATCTGCAAAGCGTGGTAGTGCCGCCGGCGGCCGGGGTCGGCTCGGCGGTGGGCTTCCTGGAAGCGCCGGTAGCATTCGAGGTGGTGCGCAGCCGGTATCTGAAGCTGTCGGCCTTCGATGCTGGCATCGTTGCTGCCGTCATGGCGGAGATGCGCGCCGAGGCGATGGCTGTGGTCGGCGCCATCGTCTCGGGCCCCATCGCCGAGACCCGCCGCGCCTACATGCGCTACCTCGGCCAGGGCTTCGAGATCGCCGTGGACGTGCCGGAGCCGATCTCCGGGGAAGCCCTGCGACAGGCATTCGATGCGGCCTACGAACAGCTCTACGGGCGGCTGATTCCGGGCCTCGACGTGGAAGTGCTGAGCTGGACGCTGACGCTCCAAGGCGAACGCCCGCCGAGCGTGCCGACCGCGGCCGGCGCGCTGCGGCCCGGCGGCAGGCTGGAAGGCCCGACCACCATCATCGAGGAACAGACCGCCATCGTCGTTCCCGGGGGCTTCGCCGCCGAGGCGGACCCGTTCGGCAACGTCGTTCTGCGACGCACGAGCGGGCCGTAGTGGATTGTCGTACACCCGCGGCGTGGCAGTTGCGCCCGGTACGGCAAATCGGCCACACTGCCCGCAAGACGCAAAGAGGAGTGCCATGCCGATGACCGCAGTCCAATCAGCACCCGTTCAGGCCGTCGTCCGCTATCTGAACGACGAGTGGCGTGATCGCGAGGACATCCCGCGCATCGGCGACCGCGACAGTCGCCGCGCCAATACCTACAAGCGCACGGTGGCCATCCACGACGCCCGGGTGCCGCTCACGACGGGCGCCATCGACCTCGACGTCAACGGCTTCGCGCTGCTGAAGCACGCCTCCAAGGTGCGCGATTTCCACAGCGACGACGAGGTGAAGACGGTCTACTACCCGGAAATCGTCGCGCTCGCCAAGGCCGCCACCGGTGCCGCCAAGGTGTTCATTACCCAGCACGTCGTGCGCACCGAGGACACGTCGGACTTCAACAAGGCCTACGCCCGCTTCCTGCACTGCGACTACAGCCAGGTCGCGCCTCGAGACACCGCCCGGCGGGCGCTCGAGAAACGCGGCGAGGACGTCGCCGCCTACGACGGCATGGAGTTCGCCTGGTACAACTCCTGGCAGCCGTTCGACCACGCGGTGCAGAAGAATCCGCTGGCCATCGTCGATGCCCAGTCGCTGGCCGATGACGACGTGGTGGACTACTTCTACACCGGCTACAGCGCCCGCGAAGGGGCGATGGCGATGGACGGCGGCAAGTCGTCCATGCCGATGCACAACCCGGGCCACCGCTTCTACTACGTCTCCCGCATGGCAACGGACGAACTGCTGTTCCTCAAGCAGCTCGATACCAGGGAAGCGCTGGCGGCAAGCTGCCCGCACACGTCCTTCGACGATCCGACCTCGCCGGCCGGTGCGCCGCCGCGGCGCAGCATCGAAGTGCGCATGCTGGCCGCCTTCGACTGAACGTCCATCGGCTCTCCACCGCGAAAACGGGAGGTATCGGAATGGCTGAAGCCGCGTTCGACTTAGGCCCCGAGTTGCCGCTCGGCGCGGAACTCATGACCGGCTTCACCGGCGTGCGCATCGCCGGCGTGCGCGTCCAAGACCTCTCGGACGACGATGTGGAGGCGGTCCGCCGCCTCATCGGCGATTACTGCGTCGGCGTCTTCCCTGGCCAGACGCTCGCGCCCAAGGAGCAGCTGGACTTCGTGGCCCGCTTCGGCCGGATCACCAAGACCCCCGGCGTGGACATGCGCTCAGGCGTCGATTTCGTCCATGTGGTGGCGGATCGCGGCAGTCCGGACCATCCGGTCTCCGGCGGCTTCCACACCGACACCTGCTTCGTCGAGAAGCCGCCGTCGTTCTCCTCGCTGTATGCGGTGGACGTCCCGGCGCACGGCGGCGACACCATGTTCTGCAACCAGTACCTGGCCTACGACAGCCTCTCCGACGTGATGAAGAAGTGGCTGGTGGGCCTGCGCTTCAAGCATGTGGTGAGCGGCACGGACCGGCCCGAAGAGGTGCCGGACCCGGTCTGGCATCCGGCCGCGCGCACGCATCCGGTGACTGGCCGCAAGGCGCTCTACGTCACCTTCGCCGCCCGCTGCATCGAGGCCGCGGGCATGACGCCGGAGGAAGGCCGCAACCTCATCGACTTCCTCTACAAGCACTCCCTGCGCGACCACGCCATGTACCGCCACCGCTGGCAGCCGGGCGATTTCGTGATGTGGGACAACCGCTGCTCGATGCACGCCGCGGTATACGACCACGGCGAACAGCCGCGCCGCCTGCACCGCGTGATGTGCGAGGGCGAACGCCCGTTCGAGTAGTGGGTGGCCCGGCCTACAGCAGGCCGAGCGCGTAGTACGAGTCCACCGTCGCCCGCAGCGTGTCGTCGATGGAGTAGGTCGTGAGGCCGATCTCCTGCTTCGCCAGCAGGCAGTAGGAGCGCGGCGAGTCGTAGGTGTGCTGCGCCGGTTCGCCGCCTTCCATCTCCTCGCCGCCGATTTCCGCCACGTTCGGGTACAGCTCGCGGAGTCTCGCCTGCATCTGCCAAGTGAATAGCTCGCCGGAGCGGTCCGCGGCGGAGAGGATGTAGCGCGAGCCGTTGCCGGCCACCGTGCTCTCCGCGCACAGCCGATGGGCGCGGGCCGTGTCGCGCACATCGACGTTGTTCCACAGCATCCGGCCGCCGCGGGATTTCTTGTAGGGCTTGCCCTGCATCATGTAGCGAATGCAGTTCTGCCAGCTCCAGCCCTGGTCGTGGTTGGCGCACATGAGCGGCCCGATGACGTGCAGCGGCAGGATGGACAGGGCCGCGAACGTGCCATCCTGGGCTGCTTCCTCGTAGATCATGCGCTCGGTTTCCGCCTTGGCCATGGCGTAGGCGATGTCGCGGTTCTTCGGGATGCTCTCTTCGCTCCACCGACCCCGGTAGCCCTCGACGTTGTCGCCGCACCAGTCCTTCTCCGTGAAGACGTAGCCTTCCGGCCGCGGATGGCCGACCGCCGCGAACGAACTGGTGAACACGAAGCGCTTGAGCGCCTCGGACTTTCGCGCCGAGTCCAGCACATGGCGCACTTCCGTGAAGCAGCCATCGTAGACCTGCTGGGGCGTCTCCCGGTTGTACCCCACCGCGGCGCCGGCGTGCATCACCGCCGAGCAGCCGGCGAACGCCTCGTCGTAGCTGCCGGGCTCGAAGATGTCTCCGGTGCAGAGCGTCGCCTGGCCGCGCAGGCCCTCGTCGTTGAGCGCCAGCAGGTGATCGACCTTCTCCGGCCGGGTCGCATCGCGCACGCAGGCGCGCACCTCGTAGCCTTGCTCCACGAGATCCTTGACGATCCAGGAGCCGATGTAGCCGCTGGCGCCGGTAACGGCCACGGGGCCGTCGGCGGGAGAGATGGCGGTTGCCGCGTTATCGGTCATGTTGGGATGCCCTCCGTCCGGGAGTTGCACTGATCGTGGCAGACCGCGCCCCACCACGCAACAGGATGGCGGCAGTCAAGGAGGCACGTCTTCGATCACGGACGCCAGCAGGTCGCCGCACTCCATGGTCCCGATCGCGAAGTCGCGGCGGCGGAACCGCACGCTCTGCTTCGCCAGCTCGTTGTACTGCCTGCGGCTGGTGTTCTCCGCTCGGTGTACGGCGACCGGTGCGAACTCGTTGACCAGAGCCGGATCGGCGATGCTCTCAGCTAGTCGGGCACCAGCTCTCAGTTGGGCTGCTACCGTGTTCGCATTGATGCCCGTGGACTTGAGCTCCAACGGGACGACCCACAGACCGCCGCTTGCCTTCGCCGCAACAAGGATGAAGTCGCACTTTTTCCCTCGTCTTGCGGGGGACGCCGCATGGTCCAGATCGACGATCAGGCGGGGGCTCGGTGCATCTTGCAGATAGACCGAACACCCGTGGCTTTCGATCACGTCTACGCAGCAAGCCGGATCAACGCGGTCTCTTGTGTACCGCAGGGGCGAAGCGTTGTTCAATTCGAGTCGACCAGATTGCTGATGCGCGCCCAGTCGTTGTACAGCGCGTCGGTCACCTCGGCGAAGCCCGCCGGGAACGTGCCGGCATGCACGTTCAGTGGAATCTCCTCCACCACGGAGCCTTGGTCTTCGCGGGGCTTGAACAGCCACGCGCCGACTTCCTCAGGCCCCAAGGCCAGCTCTGCGCCCTTGAAGACCTGCCGCTTGCCTTCGGGGATCGCCGACATCCGCACGACGTTGGCCAGCGATTCGAGTATCCACTCGCTGTGCGTAGTGACGATCACCCGCAGTCCCGCATGCACCGCAGCCGCCAACTGGCGCACCAACTCGACCTGCATGGCCGGATGCACATGGGCTTCGGGCTCTTCGACGATCAGGGTCTCCCCGGGGCAAACGACATGGCGCAGGAAGAGAATGATCGGTGCGACCTCGGAAACCATGGAAGACGCGTTCATCAACGGAAGTTCTTGGGTCCAGCCACCCGGCCGATACGAGAACTCCGGATAGCCGCCTTCAACACCGCGGGCTGCTAGCTCTCCCCGCAAGACGGCTTCCTCCAACCGAGCCGCGACCTTCTCGGCCGAGTGAAATGCGCCACCGCCGCCATCGGGCAAGTCCAGCAGTGCGTCCAGGAAGTCACCAACGACTCCCGGCAGTGCGGGCTCCGCGGTCGATGCGGGCCTCGATGCGCGGCGGATGAGGGACCGAACCAAGAGCCTATGGGAGTGCATCATTCCCGTTCGATCCGCTGGGAGGTAGTGGACCCGGTTGGCCAACGTGCCGAACACGCGTTGCTCAAGCCGCCTGGCGATCTCAAGGATCGCTACCCGATAGCTTGGCGGCCGTTGGTCGATCTGCAGGGGAGCGTCCGCTTCCTCTACCTCGGCCCGCACTGCGCCTTGGTCGACCTCGACCAGCAGGCGAGACGGTCGGTCGGCAGCACTTGAGTAGCAGTTCAGCGCGATCCGTGCGACGCCTGCGCTGGAGTTGCGAACAAGCTTGCCCCCCGTCGTGTGACCGAAACACCGGAGTAGCTCGCTGAGAAATCCCCTCGACACTTGGCTCGCATCAAAGCTGCGCCGTATGTTCGCCAACGCCTCGCTCGGCACTGTCAACGAGCGAGCGTCCTTCGCGCTAGCAGTCTCCGCGCTTTCGTCCAGCCACTGGAGCGTGGCGTCGCGGATGCCCTCCCGGTCTGCGCCCCCGTCGATCGCCGAGCTCCATGGCGCCAACAGATAGCACTGGTGCAGTGTGTAGATCAGCGCCGACAGGAGCGACTTGCCCGTGTTGCTCGGGCCGATAAACACCGTAAAGGGCCGCAGCTCGATGTCGGCCTCGATGATGGGGCCGAAATCGGTCGCACGCAGGCGCGTGTGCGACGCTGGCGCATCTCGTGCCATATCGGCTGCCTCGTCTTGCGTCGCCCGATTATAGGCAACGATTGCCCCGTCTAGACAGAGACCGTCATCGACGAGGCGGGCGCCGCCATGACCCGCGTCCGCCAGCCAGAGCGCCACGGCCAACTGCAAGCCGTCCTGCGCAACGGCCCCAGCCTTCGCCACGGCACGTGGATGTTCAAGAGGGCCGTGTTCGAGAAGCTGCGCGGCTACCGTTTCGACCTCTCGGAGGATTACGATTTCCTGACCCGGATGGACACCGCCGGACTTCGCTTCGGAAATCTCCCGGAGGCGCTCTACGGCTACCGTTCGCATCAGGACAGCACGGAGCTTCGCAAGGGCGCCGGCCTGAGGTCGATCAAGTCGCATATCTACGTCCGGAAGCAGTACCGGAGACGCCAACGAGGGCTGCCGGAGTCCCATGACGAGCAAGCATGGGAGCGCGCCTCGAGGAGCACCAAGCTGATGGAATGGCTGGACCACGCCGGGTCGCGATGGCTGCACCGGTCCAGAATGGTTCCGAACCGTTGGCTTCGGTGGGCGGGCTACGCGGTCGGCTGTGCCGCTTCCCCCTATGTGGCCTTTCGGCTCTACGAGGCGACTCGGCAGCGCTTCGCCGACGCCAGCGTCCGCTTCGAACTGCCGAAGACGGCAACCACTTCGCTGCAGCGCAACGTGCTGATGCCTTGGCATCGGTCCGGTCGCATCAACTTCCTCGGCCGGTGTGCATGGCAGTCCGGTCGGACCGATGAGCTGCACGACAGACTTGATGCCTTCCGTTCGCAGCTCGGCACCGCCCGGCTTGCGGCTGCCGACGCGGACGCGCTGCGACCGGCCATCGAACGGCTGCTAGACCCCGACAGGCTGAACGTCATCAGCGACGAGCGCATGGCCGGTATGGAGACCGTGGGCAAGGATGCCGAGTTTCGGGCCGAAGCGTGGCTGGACAACCTGCGCGCCGTCTTCCGCGGCACCGAGGCGACTCTGCTCGTCTGCCTGAGATCGCCTGCGGACTTCGTTCTGGCGGCGTACGCCGAAGACTACTGTTGGCGGTTCCATGGCCTTGATCGCTACGACACGTTCCCGAAGTTCGTGGAAGAGTTGCTGGCGGCTGATCGGGCCACCGAGGAGTGGATGGTCTTCTTCTACAACGCACACCTGCGCGCCGCTCGGCGACGGTTCCTCAATGTGGCCGTGCTGCTGTACGAGGACCTGCTCCACGACCCGCGATCATGGTACGTCAAGCTGGGACGGCATCTCGAAGCCGAACCGGGCGAGATCGAACGCCTGCTGAGCGCAGAGCGCCACAATGTCGGCACGCGCACGGCGGTCGGCAGGCGTTCCCGACCGCTCACGGTCGGGCATATCGCAAGGAAGCTGTTGCGCGACGACTCGTCCCAACCAATCCATACCTGGCCGCTGCGCCTGCCATTCCTGCCCTGCCTGTATCGGCGGTTCGCTGGGTTGCAGCTCCCGCTTCGCGCCCACCACCGCTATCCAGACGACGGCGGGTTGCGCGGGCGCGTGCTGCAGCGCCTCGGCCTGCAACATACCGATCTCGCCGACTTCGGCATCAACGCCGACAAGCTGGCGCGATACGGCTATCTGCGGTGCGCTGCGTGAGCAATCCGCCCCATATGCTTGGCGGTCTGATCGCATTCAGGCAGACCAAGGCCCAGCGTCGCGCGGGCCGATGCCAGCGACTGGTTCGCCCTCGAACGCGACAGCCCCTGCATGCGCGTGATCGTACGCAGTCCCGGCGGTCCCAGCTTGGGACATCGCTGCCCGCTGCCGATGCCACGGCGATATCGCATTTGGCAAGTCTCTCGACTTTCTTGAGACATTCGCCCGGCCGTGGGACGCGGCAGCGGTCGCCCCGCTATGGTGCCGCCATGACTGCGAAACGCGCCGCCAAAGGCCGCAAGCGGCACGACGAGGCCAGCAAGCTTCTGTTCCTCCGCGAGGCGATCGCGGACATGCTTACGTTGCTCCGCCCGGACATCGCCGGGGCGCTCCTGCTGGACAGGATCGAGGCCATGCCGACGGAGTACGTGGAGGCCGACCGCACGAAGCGGCTCGGCGACGCGGTGTTCCGTGTGCCGTTTCGCCGCGGTCGGTTCCCGGACCGAGTGGGCAAAGACGGCGTCCGCCGCGGCCGTCGACGCTACCTGCTGATGCCGACCGAGTTCCAGTCCGCCGACGACGGCGGAATGCTGGAACGCATGAGGGACTACACCGAACGGATGCTGAGCGACTACCGGACGCGCGGGCTGGTTCGCGAGGGCGAGGACCCGCCGGTGCTTGCGATCGTGGTCTACACCGGGCCGGGCCGGTGGCGCGCGAAGGACGGCTCGGAGGCGGTGCGCGCTTTGCCCCGGCGGCTGGGCAGGCGGCTGGCGCGGTACCAGCCGCAGGCGTATATTCCGGTGGCAGTCGACGAGCTGGACTCGGCGGACTGGCCAGCGGACAGCCGCTTCGCCTCTGCCGCCCGGCTCGTGCAGCGGAGGTCGCCGGGCGAACTCTACCTGCAGCTTGCCGCGGAGATGGAGCGCCACCCGGGAGCGAAGAGGCGCAAGTTCCGGCGCGGCATGCATGCGTGGACGGATGAAATGGTCGGCGATGCGATCGAGCTGCCGCCGTTCGTGAAGATGGACGGAACGGGGAGGGAAGAGATGAAGCAACTGCACCGAGAGAGCGTCGAGGCGTGGGGCGCCTCGTTCGTCGCCAAGGGCCGCGAGGAGGGACTGGAGCGGGGCATCGAGCAGGGGCGCGAAGAAGGCATCGAGCAGGGGCGCGAAGAAGGCATCGCGGCCGGGCAGCGCGACCTGCTGGTGGGCATGGCCGCGAACCGCTTCGGCGCGGACGCCGTGGAACGGCTGTCCGGCGTTCTGGACGGCAGGCCGAGCAGGCGGCTGGTGGCGGACGCGGCCACGCTGATCGTGTCCTGCGCCAACGCCCGCGAGTTCGCCGAGCGCTTGGGCGAACTCCACCGAACCCAGCTTCCCGCCGCTTGACCGGAGAGCGGCCGCTGCGCCACCAGCGCGGCATGCATGCGTGGACGACGAGATGGTCGGCGATGCGATCGAGCTGCCGCCGTTCGTGAAGATGGACGGAACGGGGAGGGAAGAGATGAAGCAACTGCACCGAGAGAGCGTCGAGGCGTGGGGCGCATCGTTCGTCGAGCAGGGCCGCGAGGAGGGGCTGGAGCGGGGCATGGAGCAGCGGCTGGAACGCGGGATCGAGCAGGGGCTGGAACGCGGGATCGAGCAGGGGCTGGAACGCGGGATCGAGCAGGGGCTGGAACGCGGCATGGAGCAGGGGCTGGAACGCGGCATCGAGCAGGGGCGCGAAGAAGGCGTCGTGGCCGGGCAGCGCGACCTGCTGGTGGGCATGGCCGCGAACCGCTTCGGCGCGGACGCCGTGGAACGGCTGTCCGGCGTTCTGGACGGCAGGCCGAGCAGGCGGCTGGTGGCGGACGCGGCCACGCTGATCGTGTCCTGCGGCAACGCCCGAGAGTTCGCCGAGTGTTTGCGCGAACTCTCCGGAGATTGACCCGGGCGGCTCGGATCGGACGCACTCCTAGGCGCCCCTCAGCCCAGAGTGCCCGACCTGACCCTCAGGGGCGAACCCCTTCCCTGCCCTCGCCAGTCGACTGCTCCAGAAGCCGGCGGACCACGCGATGTGGATGACCACCAAGGCGACGGTCACCATGGCGAACTGCCGCCACCAGCCGCGGCGCTGGCCGCGAACGACGGCGGCGCCACCCAGAACGGTCAACGCGTAAACGCAAGGCACGGCAGCCGAGCAGGCCAGCAGTGCGCTTGCCGCACCACCCGTGCCGAGCGCGACCGAGAGTACCGCACCGGCGACCCCAAGCACTGCCGACAGGCCGAGGGCCAACAGCAGCGCAGCGGGCACGAGCTGGCGCAGTTTCCAAGACTTCGGGTGGCGCGCGAGCACGGCCCGCCTCCACACGCCGTAGTTGAAGTACTGCCTCGCCAGCGCGCCGGGCGTTGACCGGGGCGTGTAGTCCGCCACCAGCGCCGGGTCGAACCACACCGCGCGGCCACTCTCGCGGAGGCGCCAGTTCAGTTCGTAGTCCTCGGCCGCAAGCAGACTGGAGTCGAAACCGCCGACGGCCGCCACAGCCTCTCGGCGGAAAACGCCGAGGTAGACGCTCTCCGCCGGACCTTCGCGCCGACCGACCCGGTACCGAGCACGGCCGCTGCCGAGCCAAGTCTTGGTCGCCAGCGCCACCGCGCGTCCGAAGGCCGTGGTGCCGACCGGATTGATGCGCCCGCCGACGCAAGCGGCGTCCGTTCGCTGCAACGTCTCGACGGCGACCGAGACGTAGCGCCGCGGCAGCGTGGAATGCGCATCGCAGCGCACGATGATCGAATGTTCGGCGACGGCAATGGCGCGATTCAGCCCTGCGCCGATAGTTCGTGCCGGATTGGCCGCAACCTTCACTTGCGGGTAGCGGCGCTGGAGCGACTCGTGCAATGCGGGGTACTCCGAGGCATCCGCAATCACCGCCTCCAAGGGGCCTTCATATTCCTGCGCGAACACCGAGTCCAGAACGCCGGGCAGCGTCGCCTCCGCGTGGCGCGCGGGAATCACGACGGAAACCGCCGGGCGCGAGCCAGCAGGCGCATCGGCGGACCGAGCGGTGCCGGGCGTCACACCCAGCAGCTCGGGCTCTGCCGCCCTGCCGGCAGCAGGCATCGGCGCAGGCTGACAGACCGTGCTTCGGGCCCGCGCGCTCCTTGACTGTGTTGCATGGTCCTTGGCCACATTCACCGTTGAAGTTGAGCAGTCGGCCCGCCGCATCGGTCAACCTGCGCTGCTTGGCACGGGCTCACAACGCCTAGACGCTATCGCAACAGACGAAAGTGTGCCAGTCTCGTGAATCCGAGTCCGCCGATGTGCTTCGGGCGTGGGTCCATACCACCATGTCGTGTCAACTATGTGCTAGTCTCAACCGTTGAACGGCCCGCTACGGGCGCGACACAGGCTGCGGCGATGTTTCCCGGCACGTTCTCCTCCCGCGTCATTCGTCGTTCGCTGCGCTTGGCATCGCTGTCCATGATGCTAGTGCTCGCCCATGCGGCGACTCACGCCGCCGTCGTTGCCGAGCGGTCGGATGGCGGCATCGCCGTCCTCGTCGACGGGCGGGCGATGACGATCAGCCCGGAGCTCGCCGCGCAGATCCGGGCGGCGCTCGATGACCATGGGGACAATCCCGCGGCCCTCACGCAGGAGATCGCGCAGATCGTTCGGACGAACGCCCAAGGCACGGCAAATGCGCAACTGGCGATGGCCATCTGGCTGTTCGGCGCATTCTTGGCAGACGGCGATTCGGAGGCCCTCGGGGCGTTGCTGGCCGGCGTCGAGATCGGCAGCGGCGCGGTCGCCGCCGGTGCGTTGCTGTCGGCTATCGTGCCCGCCGAAACGCCAGCGGAGGCGGTCGCCGACGTCGCGGCGACCGTGGAGAACCCGCAGCAAGTGAGCGCGGTGACACCCTGATGCGGCGCGGACTCTCGGCCGCGCTACTTGCAGCAGCTGCCTGTTACTGCCTCTCGGCAGTCGGGCAAAGCGCTGCACCTCAAGGCGGCATGGCCGTCGGCGCTTTCCTCGTTGCGCCGAGCATCGAAGTAGAACTGGCCGACGACGGCAACATCTATCGCGCCAATTCCAAGCGCGGCAGAGCGCCGGGCGACCGCGTGCTCTCCGTCAAGCCGACGGTGGACGCTTTCTCCGGCTGGTCGAGGCACGAACTCCGTTTCGGGGCCGGCATCGACGCGCGCCGGCACACGGACCTCGGCGAAGAGGACGTGACGGACGTGTTCGGGGAGTTCGGCGGCCGCTTGGACCTGTCTAGCGCCGTGCAGTTCGACTTCGTCTTGGACGCGGCGAAACTGCACGAGCAGCGCGGCGACCCCGACACCGCGGCGAGCGTCACCGAGCCGGTGGGCTACTCCCGCCGCGGCGTCGACGCCGGCCTGGCCTGGCGCCCCGGGCGCTGGCACCTCGGCATGTCGCTGCGCGCGGACGGCGTGAGCTTCGACGATGGCCGCTCCGGCGCCGGCCACCTGATCGTGCAGAGCGATCGGGACAGAACGGAACGGGACTACACCTTCGAGACGGGCGTGCAAGTGCTCGCCGATGGTCGCATGTTTCTCCGCCTCATCCGCCACGAACGCAGTTACGACCGACTGACCCGCGGCTTTGACCGGAACTCGTCCGGCCATGCCAGAGTCGTCGGTATCAACTACGATGTCTCCGGCCTCATATCGCTGGAGGCTTTCGTCGGCAGTCGCACCCAAACTCCCGACGATCCTCGCCTGCGGGAAATCGACGGGCCCATCTTCGGTCTCACTGCGCATTACCAGCCGACCATGCTGGCGGCAGCCGAAGTGACGGTCGAACGCGCCATTGAGGAATCCGCTCTGGCGATGGCCACCGGCTTCATCCGCACGTCGGTCGAGGTCGCCCTCTCGTACCAGCCACGGCGAGCGGTCACGCTGCGCGGCCGGTTCGGCACAGAGCAGCGCGACTACCAGGGCGTCGACAACGAGTACGACCAGCGGTATTGGTCCGTCGAGGGGATCTGGCAGCGCACGCGATGGTCCGAACTCGCCGTTGGCTACGGCAGAGACAAGCGGGATGGGAATCCTGAGCGTGACGACTACCAGCGCACTGTGCCATTCTTGCGTGTCCGGCTCTCTCGCTGAGGGGACAGTCACGAACGCAGAGGTCAGCGTCCGCTTGGATGGACGCCAATCCCGCTCTCCCCCGCCACTAGCCGCCGAGGTGTCCCCCATGGCCAGGGTCATTCAGCAACTCGCCACGGCGTTGTTCCTGTGCTTCGCGGCAAACGCCATTGGCGAACAGGAGCAGGTGGAGTATAGGCTGGGGATGGGCGATGAGGTTCAAGTCACCGTGTTCGGCCACCAGGACCTTTCCGGCGAGTTCGCGATCAGCGAAACCGGCACCATCTCCCTGCCGTTGGTGGGAACCGTGACGCTCGGCGGCCTGACCCTCCGCAAAGCCGAGGCAGCCGTCATCGACGCATTGAAGCCGGACTATCTCGTCAATCCCCGGGTCGCGGTCGAGGTACTCAACTATCGGCCGTTCTACATCATCGGCGAGGTGCAATCCCCAGGCGCCTATCCCTACGTCAATGGCATGACCGTGACCGAAGCCGTCGCCCTCGGCGGCGGCTTCACGCATCGCGCCAAGAAGCAGAATATGCGCATCATCCGCGGCTGGGACCAGGCCAAGGAGGAGCGCACTGTTGCCGCCACCGACATGGTGTTGCCAGGCGATGTGATCAAGGTCTTGGAGCGGTTCTTCTAGCATGGCCAGTGGGGATCAACGCCAGGCACGCGGCGCCGCCGATCCTGCCGGCACCCCAGCGACGGCGGCACCGCGGCGCACCGAAGCGGCCGGGCCGGAGACGAACGGTCGGCGCTCGCCGCGCGACGCCGCGTACCCGGACACGCTCCAGCTGTGGGAAAGCCGAGGCTCGTGGCCGGACCCCGACCGTGCCGATGACCGTGCCCTGCGGGATTTCCTGGCTCTGGTCTGGCGCCGCCGGGCACTGATCGCAGCGACCGTCGCCGTCGCCACTCTGGTCGCCGCCATCGTCGTGTTTCAGCTGACGCCGCGGTACACCGCGCAAACCGAAATCCTCATCGGCGCACCGGAGGCGAACGTCGTGGACATCGAGGGCGTGCTCGGAGGTCTCGGCCGGGATGCCCGCGCGGTGCGCAGCGAGATGCGGATACTCACCTCCAATGCGTTGGCAGCGAAGGTCGTCGAAGCTCTCGACCTCACCGCCAAGCCAGAGTTCAACCCGTATCTGCGCCCACCAACGCTGCTCGCATTGGTGCATCCGGCAAGTTGGCTACCGGCTTCGTGGGCAGAGACGCTGTTCGGCGCGGACCCCGAACTCTCCGCCGAGGACTTGGAGAAGTACGCCAAGCTGGCGAGTCAAGCGGTAGTCCAAAGTTCGATCGAGGTCGGCGTGGTGGACCGCTCGCACGTAATCTCTGTTACCACCAGTTCGGAAGATCCAGCCGTAGCGGCGGACCTAGCCAACACTCTGGCCGAAATCTACCTGGTGGACCAGTTGGAGGCCAAGTACGAAGCCACGAAACGCGCAACGGACTGGCTCAGCGAACGCACGCGGGAGTTGCGTGAGCAGGTGGAGGCGGCGGAGCGAGCCGTCGAGGCGTACCGGCAGGAGCACGATCTCATACAGAGCCGCGACACAACGGTCACCGAGCAGCAGATCTCCGAGATCAACACGCAGCTGATCTTGGCCAAGACGCAGACCGCCGAAGCCGACGCGCGCTTGGCGCAGATCCGTGCTCTCGTGCGGGCCGACAGCGGCGTCGACTCGGCTGCGGAAGTGCTCGCCTCGCCAATGATCCGAGGCCTGCGGGAGCGCGAAACGGATGTCGCGCGGCGCACCGCCGAGATGGCGGCGGAGTACGGCCCGCGACATCCCGCCATGATCAACGTCCGTGCGGATCTGGAGGACATCCGGGCCCGGATCGAGACCGAGGTGCAGAAGGTGGTGCTCGGTCTGAGCAACGAACTGGAGGTGGCCCGTGCTCGAGAACGCACCTTGCAGGGGAACCTTGACCAATTGGAGGCGGAGAACGCTGCGAGCAACAGCGCCCAGGCTCGGCTCCGCGTGCTTGAGCGCGAAGCGGCGGCAAATCGTGCGCTGTTCGACACGTTCCTCGCACGGTGGAAGGAGACCGACCAGCAGGACCAGATTCAGCACCCCGATGCCAGGATCATCTCCAAGGCGCAGGTGCCGACCGGACCGTCCTTCCCCAGAAGGACGCTGACCATCGCCATCGCGGCGGCCTTGTCCGCATTCGCCGCGCTGATGCTGGTACTGGTCGTCGAGCAGCTCGACCGCGGCTTCAGGAGCTCCGATCAGATCGAGCAGATCACCGGCTTCGGCACGCTCAGCCTAGTACCGCTGCTGACCAAACGCCAGACCTCGGGGCACCCCCACGACTACGTCCTTCATCGGCCGGTCTCCGCATTCGCGGAGTCGTTGCGAACGCTGCATACGGGTGTGCTGCTTGCCGATGTCGACGCGCCCGCCAAGACCGTGCTGATCGCCTCTTCGCAGCCGGGCGAGGGCAAGACGACGATCGCTATCGCCATGGCGCGCCTGCTGGCACGCGGTGGCCACAATGTACTGCTGATCGATGGCGATCTGCGCCGCAAGCGCATCGCGGATCTGATGGGCTTGTCGGAAGAGGTCGGACTGGTCGAAGTCGCGGCGGAGTCCGGCGAGCTCTCGGAAGGTTCGATTCAGCAGGACAGGGAAACCAGCTTGGACGTTCTGGTCGCAGGCACCAATGTGCCGAGCCCGCAAGACCTGATCGGCTCCGCCCGGATGACCGCGCTGCTGAAGGAGCTGCGAAGCCAGTACGACTTGATTGTCATCGACTCGCCGCCCTTGCTCGCCGTTTCGGATGCGCGGCTGCTGGCGCAACTGGCCGACAAGGTCGTGTTCGTGGTTCGCTGGGCGGAGACCCGGCGCGAGGTCGCAGCGATGGCGCTCCGGCAACTTGCGGAGTCTGGCGCCAGCGTCGCGGGCGTCGCACTGAGCATGGTGAACGTAAAGAAGCACGCTGGCTACGGCTACAGCGATTCCGGCTACTATTACGGATACGGCTACGGTCGCAAGTACCTTTCGTACTACGGGAACTGAAGGGGCAAGGCCATCCGTCACACCACGGAGATCGTCGTCGGCATCCTGGCAGTGTGCGGCGCGGTCTGCCTTTGCTGGCTGGCGCTGCCTGTCTTCATGGCAAGCATCGCGGAACTGCCCGGCAACGCGGTTGGGAAGCGCGTGCCTCAAGGGGCGGTGGACATGGCGGACCTCGAGGCTTGGGAGAGGTCGCGGGAGCAAGCGCTCGTGTGGCACCAAAAGGGGCGCGCTTGGACGGATCTCGGCCTAGCCCGGCTCTCGCTGGCTCAGCATGGCACGCGGGCAGAACGCAGCGCGCATCTGGATGCTGCCGAGCAAGCGCTTGTCGCGGGCCTCGCGCTGGCGCCGATGAATCCCTACGCGTGGATACGACTCGCCATGGTTCGGCGCGCGCAAGCCCGACCTAGCGCCGAAGTCGCGCTTGCTCTGCGTATCGCACTCGACACGGGACCACGCGAACGCCGACTGCTGGCGCCCACCGTGAGCTTGGGCTTGCATGTCTGGCAAGACCTCGGCGAACGTGACCGCCGCCGCATTGCGGACTTGGCGAAACTGCTTTGGACAGGCGACCCATGGGGTGCTGCCGCGGCTGCCGAGCGAGTGGAGCGAATCGACCTCCTGACCCAGATCCTAGGCTTTTCGAGTTCTGCATCCGCCCCGAATGCCGCAACGATGCACTGAAGCATGGACATTGCGGTCCACGACTTCGCCGGACACCCATTCCAGGTGCAGTTGAGTCGTCAGCTTGCCCGGAACGGACATCGAGTCCACCACCTTTACTGCGACGCCATCATCGGTCCGCGGGGGCTAGTCGCGGACTGCGACGGAGATCCCGCGAGCCTGACCATCGAGGCCTTGGCTACCGGCAGCAGCGTTGCCAAAGAGAACTTCCTGCGCCGATTCTGGGACGAGTACAGGTACGGTCGCCTTGCCGCCGAGAGAATCGCGGCCATCCATCCTGATGTGGTGCTCTGCTCGAACACCCCGCTGGATGCACTGCGGCTGATTCAGCACCACTGCCGAGCGCGGGGAATCAAGGTGGTCAATTGGCTTCAAGACGTGAACAGCCTAGCCATCGCGGACATTCTGCCCGGCAGGATTCCCGTGGTGGGCAGCTTCGTCGCGTCTCACTACCTCGCCATGGAGCGCCGTCTGCTGCGCCATGCGGACCAGGTAATCGCGATCGCCGTCGACTTCCGCGACTTTCTTCTGGACATCGGCTTGGTACCGAGCCGGCTCGCCGTGATAGAGAACTGGGCACCTTTGGAGGAAATGCCGAGGAGGCCGAGAAACAACGCGTGGAGCAAGCGATACGGGCTCGACGACGGGCGATGCGCCATCTACTCCGGCAACCTCGGATTCAAGCAGAACCCAGCCTATCTCATCGACTTGGCCCGCGCCATGGGCGAAGCAGCCCCGGGTGATCGACTGGTAGTTGTCTCCGAGGGCATTGGAGCAAGGTGGCTTGCCGAGCAGCAAGCCGCATTGCGGCTTCCCAACCTTCTGCTGCTGCCGTTCCAGCCATACGCCGAGGTCGGGGACATGATGGGTGCGGCCGATGTGCTGCTCGGTCTGCTGGAACCGCAAGCGAGGCCGTTCTGCGTTCCCTCGAAGATCCTCTCCTACTGCTGTGCGGGCCGTCCCATCGTGCTAGCCGCCGATCCAGGCAACCTGGCCAGTCGCATCATATCGGGGCACGACTGCGGCGCGGCGGTTGCGGCCGGCGACTCCGCGGCGTTCACGGACGCCGTTCTGGCCTTGCTGGCGCACGAACCGAGGCGGAGCGCTTGCGGCGAGCGTGCAAGACGCTATGCGGAGAAGACCTTCGAGATCGGACCGATAGCCGCACGCTTCGAAGCGGTGTTGGAGAATGTCGTTGCGCGACCCTAGTGGCGCACCCCGCCCGCCTTGCGGAACAGGAAGTCCGCTTGAATCGGCGCTCCCGCGGCGTCGGTGGCCACATTGAATCGACCGACCTCTGCGAAGCCATGAGCAGCCAGGAACCCGGCCACCTCGCCGAATAGGGCCTGGCCTTCGTAGAGCGCCTCGAAAGACGCCTCGACGTAAATGTGCTCGAACAGGTCGAGCAACGGCTGGGCAGCGTGCAGCACTTCAAGCTCGAAGCCCTGCACGTCGATCTTGAGCATCGCTGGCGCGGCAATCTGGGCAGGGTCGACAAACGCATCTAGCGGTCCGGCTTCGACCGTCGTCGTGCCCACCTCGCGAGTGCCGGGAAACACTTCGGCTTGCCGGTCGGTGATCGGGAGCAGCGACGAACTGTCTGCCGACTCGCTTAGGTGCATGGTCGCGGTCCCCCGCCAAGGCGCGATCGCGCTCTGTCGTAGAGCGGTGCCCGCGTCTGCGGCGAAGAGTCTGCGAAACCGATCAGCTGCTGGCGGGAGCGGTTCGAATGCGATGATCCGTGCCGCCGGATGCAGCGCGCGAACCAGCAGGGAGAACTGGCCGGTGTTGGCACCGACGTCGACCAAGGTCGCCAACGCCATCGACCCGACCACATCGCGGTGCTCGACAGCCGCTGCCACGCCGACGCGCAGCCCGTGCCGAAACGTCGGATGGCCGAGCAGGCGCAGCAGCTTCAGAAGCTTGCGTACGGACCGCTCGACCGTGTAGCCATGGCCAGCCATAGTCTCGGCAGATCACAGAACGGATCGCACGTTCCACGAACGGCTCTGGCTGAACGAGACCGTTACAGCGGTACCGTGCATCCCTCGCTCCCCTTGCCGCGAAGCGCGTTTGCCAGCGGACGATTGTAGCGCCGTTCCGCGCAGAGCCACACGAGCAGCGTTGCGAGGGTGTACGACAGATCTCCTGTTAAGCGCCGTACATGGCCCCGGGACGGGCTTGGCGCGTCTGCCGGAGATTCGTCGTACATGCGAGCCGCGGGTCGGCCATATCGCATTGCGTGCCTTGGCGGCCGGCATGTGCCAACACCCAACGGCTGCGCAGGTCGACAATCGCGAGCCGCTAGCTGTTACGATAGCGCCGTGTCGATGCCCCGGCCAGCCTGTGAAACCCGTTGCTAGGCTCGAATCCGTCGCCCGCCATCTGCCATCGCCCGTCCGCAAGGTGGCCATCACCGCGCTGAATCCTCTGCGGATCGCCCGGGCCAAGGTTGCGTGCGCTCCGCGCTGGATCACGATATTCGTCACCAACTACTGCAATGCCCGGTGCGAACACTGCTTTTACTGGAATGAGCTGAACAGCAAGGCGCCGGAACTCTCGGCGGACGACCTCGGCCGTGTGTTCGAGTCGATTCAAAAGCCTGTCCACACGGTTCGCCTGTCGGGCGGCGAGCCGTTCCTGCGCAAGGACCTGGAGGACGTGATCCTTGCCGCCGACGCGACGGGCAAGATCAGGACGATGTCGATCCCCACTCACGGGATGATCCGCAACCTGCCGAGCCGCATCAATGCCCTCGTGCCGCGACTGAAGCACCTTCATCTCAACGTCAGCGTCTCGTTCGATGGCCTACGGGACCGCCATGACGCCAATCGCAAGATCCGGGGCGGCTTCGATTTGGCCATCCGGAATCTGCAGGAACTGCATGGCTGCGAACAGCAGTTCCGCCTCTTCAGCCGCTCAGCTTCCGTCTCCCTGACCCCGGCGATCGCACTCGCCGAGGCAGACCGTCCGCCCGAAGTGCTGGCCCTGTTCGAGTTCCTGAGACGGGAGACCGGTGTCGAGGAGATCGGATGCGACCACATCCGCTCCGCGGAGACCGACGTCCTGGGGTTGCCGCCCGAAATCTGCTCGGGCTTCGCGCCACCGCCCTCGGCAGAGGACGCGCCGAGAGTGCGCAATCGTCGCCACAGCGATGTGTTGCTCTCCAATGACGAGAAGGCGCGTGTCAACGAGGCGCTGGCGGCGGAGTTCTCCACCCGCGCGGGGAGGCTGACGCGGATGCGGCTCGACAAGCAAGTTGAGATCGGCCGGTCGCCCCGGCGCCTCGTCGACTGCCTGGCGGGCTTCGTGGATTGCGTGATCTACCCTTCCGGCGATGTGGCCGTCTGCGAGTTCAGCAAGCCATTCGCCAATCTCCACGACTTCGGCATGGACCTCATGCGCGTGATGACCAGCAACCAGGCGATCCAAGGGCGCGCCATGACGCGTGCCTGCTCATGCACCCACCCTTGCCATCTTTCCGACTCCCTTGCCTACGACACGGAGTTCATCGTCCGCTTTCTCGACTCCTGACGTAGATGTCGCGCCCGGTCGTCTCGATCATCATCGCCACTTGGAACCGAGTGGATGAGCTGTGCTCGTGCATCAAGTCGATTCGGGCTATCTCTTGCCCGGAGACCGAGGTGATCGTCGTGGACAACGGCAGCACGGACGGGACCGTCGCGCGCGTACGCAGTGCCTTTCCGGACGTCCGACTCCTCGCGGCGGCCTGCAACCGCGGCACGTCCGAGGCGCGGAATGCCGCTGTGTGCAGCTCACGGGGCGAGTTCCTTTGGTTCCTCGACAGCGACGCCGCCGTTGCGGACCCGCGGTTGGCCAGTCGGCTCGTGCAGGCCTTCCGACGCGACCCGACACTCGGCGGCGTCGGCGGTGAGGCGGTTTGCGATCAACAGGAGCGCATTGTCGGCACGAAGTACCTTCGGCTGCTGCCGAACGGCCTGACCGAGGGCGCGGTATTCGAGCAATCCGAGGGGACGCTGGCCGTCCAATGCCTGCCGACGTCCAATCTCTTCGTTCCCCGCCAGCTCTTCGAGGACGTCGGTGGCTTCGACAATCTGTTCTTCTTCTACTTGGAGGACCTCGATCTGACTTGGCGAATCCACACGCAGGGCCGCCGCCTTGAAGTCTGGCCCATGATGCCCGTCATACACTCCTTCTCGGCAGCGGCTAGGCGTCGAGACGAATTCACGCCCAGACGGAACCGAGTGTACTTCATGCTCAAGAATATGCCGATCAGGCGCGTGTTGCTGCTGCCCCTGCTGGACCTCGCCTATGTGCTCTCCCCGGCTCGGCTGCCACGGTTCCTGCGCCGGGCGCGCATCGAGGGGCAAGGCGCGCGCAGCGCCATCATCGACGCTGCCGGCGCCTCCATCTCGTCGCGCGGGGCTTGGGAGGCCGTCCAGAAGTCCCTTTTTTTGGTCCTCTCGCTTCCAGCCTCATACTTCCTAGCCATACCGCAGCTGAGTAAGGTGCTCGCATCGCGCCGACGTGGGAAAGGGACGATCCGAGAGACAGACATGAAGGCCTTTCGCGTCGTGTGTCAGTAGTTCTCGAAGAATACCCGTTTCAGGCGCTCTTTCCTCACGAAGAGCACGTCTCGCTCGAACGCGTAGTTGGACACCGCGTCGCCAAAGCTCTGAAATACGACCGGGTACAGCCCGTGTGCCGCCAGGCGCGTCGCCACCGTCACGAAGCTTGGGGTCAGCTCGACGTACTCATCCACGAACGAGACTTCGCACAGCACTGCGTCTACGTCTTGGAACCAGTCCCCGGCGCCATTGATCGTCTCCACTTCGCTACCCTGAACGTCGATCTTCACGACCACCGTTCGATCGGTCGGCAGAGCGACAGTTGAGAGAGGCCTGCACCGCACCCTTTCCTGCTCGGAGTTCACGCCTGCAATGTCGGGTCGGGCACCGTGCCGGTATCGCTGCAGCGTATTCATCGACGGATACGCCGGATACACGTCCATCTCCACCTCGCCACTGTGGTCGCTGGCGGCGAACTGCAAGCAAGAGACTCGGCGCTCGCCTGCGAACCTCTCGGCCAAGCGGTTGAAGTTCTCGCTCGCGGGCTCTACGCAGACGACCTCCGCAGCCTTGTAGCACGCGCGGAAGCCAGCCGCGAACTCTCCGACGTGCGCCCCCACGTCAACGAGGAAAACCGACTCCTCCGGTCCCACGAATCGCAGCAAATGCACCCAGTCCTCCGCGCTAGCGGGCTTTCGTAGGATCTCGCGAAGCAGATGGGCCGGCATCCGGACGCCACGGCAACCGCGCCAGTACTCCTCAAGCAGGAACAGGCGGTGGGAGGTCTTGCCAAGGTATCGGCGCAGCAGCCTGAGCACGCCAACCATCTCACCCACAGTCCGTCCCCTTGCAGCCAACGGCAGATGGGCCATGCCAAGATCGAGGGGCGCACCGGGCCATCAAGGCAGCATGTCCTCGTACTTCCGACGCAGCGGCGAGCCTGACTCGGCAAGCTCTTGCAGTTTGAGACTCACTTGGTACTCGTAGAACGCCCTAAGCAGACTGTATTGGAATCCCCTGCGACCGTCGAGAACTGCGCCCTTGACGAAGAAGTGATAGAGGAAGTGGATAAGCGGCCGGCACGGCAGAAAGCGATGGGCGAATTGCTTGAGAAATCGTTGCCGCTGCGGTCCTCGCACCGCCAAGTTCGCCTCGATCGACCGCTCGGCCGGGTGCCCGTGCCGTGTCCGCCATGTTTCGAACGCCTCCATGCTCGAGTAGCGGTTGTGGCGGTCCAGCCAACGTTCGATGCCCTTCTCGTCCCGATGAATCAAGGGGTTTTCCAGATATTCGGCCGAGCCGTCCACTACGACGTGTTCGTGGACGATCCGGTCCTCGTAGCGTCCCTTGCCGCGCCGGATCAGACGCAGGTTGTAGTCGGGGTACATGGATCGCATCCACCTGCCCCGAAACCAAGTCTTGCGCGGGATGTAGTACCCGTCGCACGTCTTCGGTGCGTCAGGCACCTTTGCCCGAATCTCGGCAGCCAAGGCAGGCGTAATCCTCTCGTCCGCATCGACGAACAGAACCCAGTCGTGCTCCAACTGGACGTTGTCCAAGGCCCAGTTCTTGTGCGCCGAGAAGTTGTCGAATGCCCGGCAAACGACACGCGCCCCGGCCGACCGGGCAAGGTCTACCGTACGGTCGGTCGAATAGGAATCCAGTACCACCACATCGTCCAACCAGCACAGGAGGCTATCGAGGCACTCGGCGATGTTGTCCTCTTCGTCGCGAGTCGGCACGATCGCCGACACTAGTGCGACCCCGACCCTAGATGAGTGCGGCATACTCGCGCTCCAAGACCTTGGCGATTCGCGGCCACGCGTACTGCCTAGCCACTAGCTCCTTGCCTCTGGCACCCTTCGCCCTGGCGCCGACTGGATCCGACAAGGCGGCGACCAGAGCGGCTTCGATAGCCTCCGCTCGCGGCGCCTCTACCCATCCTGCGCCTGCTTTCGCGACGTCGCGCCACAGGTTCACCCGATCGGAGATCACGACCGGCAGGCCGCAAGCCATCGCCTCCGTCACCGCAATGCCGAAGTTCTCAGTGAACGAAGGCAGCACGAAGATGTCCGCGTCCGCCAGCAGGCCGAGCTTCTCGGTACCGGTGACCATGCCCGTCCGGGTCGTCCGCCGCTCCAACCCGAGCGTCCGCAGCCACGCCGACACCTTGGCGCCCATGCCGTCCTCCGGGCCCGCGATGACAAGGTGCGCATCGGCTTTACGCACGGCCCCCGCGAATGCGCGGACCAGAACGTCCAGGCCCTTCTTGAAGTTCAGGCGACCAAGAAACAGGATGATCGGTCGATCGCCGATCTCTGGGTACGCGGCGCGGAATCGCCCATGCGGAAGTTGGTCATACGCCGCCAGCTCCAATCCGAGGGGAACGACCATCGCCTTCGCACCGGGGACGAATGGCCGAGCGAGCCTGCGCTCCTCGTCAGTCGTGAAGTGGAAGGCGGCCGCACCCCGCGTCACGGCGTTCTGGAACGACAGCTCGGCGACCAGCTTGCGGACTCGGTGGTGCCGGTACAGGAAGGGGTCGAGCGCACCATGCGGCATCACGACGTAGGGCACGCCGGAGCGCTGGCACTCGCGCCCGACGACACGACAGTGGAACAGGTACAAAGAGTGCAGATGCACCAGATCGACGTTCGGGATCTCCTGGCGGAGCGCTCGGCCGAGGCCGGCCGAGAACCACCAACGGCGCGGGAAGGACGCCGGAAATGACCGAATGGTCACGCCGTCATGCCCCGCAACGGCTACCTCGGCGCCGGCCACGGACTGGTCCGCTCTTCCGGTAGTGAAGATCGACACGTCGTGGCCTCTGCGAGCAACGGCCCGAGCCATCTCGAAGCACGCCTTGGACGGCCCGCCCAAGCGCGCATCCAAGGTGGCGATCGCATGCAGAATCCTCACGCGGCGCGATCATACGTCAAGCCTGTTGCGACGATCTAGGAGGCCTCGCTAGCGCCAAGGACACTGATTGCGCGTCATGAGGCGCATCATGCGCCACCGCAGGTCTGCGAAGCGCGCCGCGGCCATCTGCACGGCTCTCTCCGTCCGATCCAGCCGTCGTAGGGGGGCTTGCCCCGCCCGTCCCGGAGTCATGTACGGCGGTTACCAGATCTGTAGTACACCCCTGGAGCATTAGCGCTTGCCGCCCTTGCTCGGAGACAGTACGCTGCATGGTGTTGAGGTCGCCATTCCACTCCGCGACCGGCGAGAGACTTCGCTTCGCGGTCGGTCCTGTTCGCATGTGCGCTAGCGTGCCGGCTGGCCGGGTTAGGGTTGAAGGAGGACTGTCCATTGGCCCCAAGGTATGGCGCTGGCGGAGCGCAGCCGTCCCGCCGGATCCACGTTCCGGCCCGGCCTGAAGGTCGGGCCACGGAGATCGCACTTGCGGCATTCTCCTTTTTCGCGCCTGCGCTTGTCTGGATGGAATTCGAACTGGTCGGACGCATTTTCGCCTCCGAGCTGATTCTCACGGCGCTGCTGCCATTTCTGGTCTGGAGGCGGGGCAGCTGGCTGCGCAGGCCGTTGCCGAGGACGTTCCTCGTGCTGGCCGGGCTCTGGCTGGCAGGGCAGATTACGACTGATCTAGTGCGCGAGTCGGACTTCGCCGATTACAGTCGCGGGTGGGCGAAGATTGCGTTCACGATATCGAATTTCTGCTCTCTCTACCTCCTGCTTTACGGCAATCGGCGCCGATTCCTGCTATTCGCGGTTGGAATAGTGGTCGGTTCAGCCCTGCGGTTGGCGCAGCCGGTCTACATCGACATGAGCTACGCCTTGACGTGGAAGTTCCTCTTGGGCACGACGGCGACACTCGGTTTGGTGCTCCTGTCTCAGACACGCCCACTTGCGAACCTTCGCTTCATGCCCGCGCTCGCGATGCTGGCGCTCGGCTTCTACAGCTTGATTCTAGGCTCGCGATCTTTGGCCGGGGTGACGATGCTGGCGTCGGTCTTTCTGGTTGTGAGTCGAGGCACCCGATACCGAGCCCCGGCAGGTCGCGGGGCCACGGTGCGCGAAGCTCTCGTCGTATCCGTTGCAGGGCTAGGACTGGCCGCCGCTGTACTCGCCCTCTACGGGTTCGCCGCCACCGCGGGCTACCTAGGCGAACAGGCACATGCTCTCTATCAGACCCAAGGCCTAGGCGACTTCGGCGTCCTGCTCGGTGGCCGCCCGGAGTTCTATGCCGCGATCCGCGCGGTTCTGGATAGCCCGATTCTCGGCCACGGCTCCTGGGCACGGAACTCCGAGTATGCGCTTGACATCATGGACCTCAGTCGCTTCGGATACGACACGTACATGCGCGAAGACTTGGAGCTGATTCCAACCCACAGTCACCTGATGGGGGCATGGGTTGAGTCGGGCATCTTGGGTGCGGTTTTCTGGGGCTGGGTGCTCGTTCTTCTCGCGCGGGTGCTGTTGAGCCTCCACCGGCTGGGCGAGCCGCTAGGCCCGATGATCGCTTTCTTCGCGCTGCTGCTGGCGTGGGACATTCCTTTTTCGCCATTTGGCGCCGAGCGGCGCTTTCTCAATCCTTACTACATCGTCACGTTCATGTTCGCCTGGGACCAGATCGCTCAACGTCGTCGACCGCTGGTGCCGCGAGCCAACCGGCCGGGTGCGCCGCTCCGAGCTGCGCGCGCTCCCGATCCGCGCTCCGGTCGCGAAGTTCATTGATGCATTCAGCCGCAGGGCAAGCCAGAGCAAGCTGACGCGACAACGACTGGCGACAAGGAAGTCGTCGCGCAATCCAGCCCCAACGTTTAGGATCGTCCGGATGGAACTGCTCTTCCGAGCACTCGTCGCCATGGTGGTGCTCGCGCCAATTGCGTTTGGCGCCGTGCAGGCTTGGGCGTGGTCCCTATTGGCACTAGGCAGCGGCATTCTGCTGGCCGTTTGGGGGGCGCTCGTAGCGATGGGGCGGGCACGCGTAGTGCGTATGCCACGCTGGCTATGGTACGTGCTATTGCCGTTCGTCGCCGCGATGGGGTGGGCGGTCTTCCAGACGCTCTCCTGGTCGCCTGCTGCCCTGCACCACCCCTTGTGGCACACCGCTGTCGACGCGCTCGGCCTGCGGGAACCAATCGGCGCGATCTCGCTTGATCCCGCTGCGAGTCGCGAAGGCATCGGCCGGATTGCCACCTGCGCCGGCGTCTTCTGGCTGGCGCTCCAGCTCGGACGTTCCGCTGATCGGGCCGGCGCCGCCATCCTCGCCATTGCGGTGGGTGCCACGACCTATGCTCTCTACGGCCTGTTCATCGAGCTCTCCGGCGAGAACCGAATATTGTGGATCGAAAAGACGGCCTACCGCGATGTGGTCACCTCCACGTTCGTCAACCGGAACTCCTTCGCCACGTTCGCCGGCCTCGGATTGCTCTGCGCCACAGCAAGCCTTGTTCGCAGGATTCGCCGGGTCGGCGGTGTTGACGGGCGCAGGGAGCGGCTTCGTCGACTCTTAGCGGAGCACTTTGCGTCCGCAGCCATGCTCGTCGCTTGCTGCTTCGTTCTCGCCGTCGCGCTGCTGCTCAGCGAGTCCCGAGCGGGCATCGCAGCGAGCATGCTCGGACTTCTGGCGTTCGCGACTGTCCTTGTCCTACGGCACCCGGCCCGAGTCCGTTCGCTGGCCGTGCTTGTCTTGGTGTTTGCGGTCGTCGGAACGGGGCTGTTTGGTCTCAGTGGTGGTGGTGTCGAGCAACGGCTGGTTACAAGTCGCTCCGATTGGACTGGGCGAGCCGAAATCCATGCGCAGACGACTGAGGCCATCGCCGATGCACCGCTGCTCGGCACCGGGCTAGGCACCTTCGAGTCGGTCTATCGGCTCTATCGGACCGGACGCTTCACGGCGGCCGTCAACGCCGCGCACAACGACTACCTGGAGCTCGCATTGGAGCTCGGCATCCCGGCGGCCGCGAGTTTCGTCGCGACCCTTGCGGGGCTTGGCATAGGCTGCGGCATCGGCGTATTCGCTCGACGCCGCCACCGGACCCTAGCCGCGACAGGCTTCGCGGCCTGCGTATTGGTTGGCACCCATGCGGTCGCGGACTTCAGCCTGCAGATCCCGGCCATCGGCGCGACGTTCGCCTTGCTCCTAGGGGTGTCCGTCGCTCAGTCCTGGCCGCATGCGCCCGCACCCGTCGGCGGCACATCGGCCGCTGCAGCTAGCGACCCGGCCGACAGTCTCTAGCAACCGGGACGGGTGTAAACTGGCGCCTCGTCCGCTTCACCGCAACGCTAGGGACCGCTTTGATTCGACTCCTGCGCAAAGCTGCCGCACGCAGGCGGAGTCCGCGACGTTGAAGGTGTCCGTGGTCACCGTTTCGTTCAACCAAGCGCAATTCCTGGAGCGTGCGATCCGTTCGGTCCTTGGGCAGGACCACGACGATGTCGAGTACATCGTCGTTGACCCCGGCTCCACCGATGGCAGTCGCAACATCATCGCACGCTACTCGGGACGAATCGCGAAGGTCATCGATGAACCCGACTCCGGCCCGCCGGATGGACTCAACAAGGGCTTCGCGTGCGCGAGCGGAGACATCTACGCCTACCTGAACGCCGACGACGCCTATCTGCCCGGCGCGGTAAGCGCCGCCGTCGCGGCATTCCGCCGCAACCCCGACGCCGGCGTCATAGCGGGTCATGGGTATCTCGTGGACGCCGAGGGGCGAGTCCTGCGGCGCTTTCGTTCGGCGCCGTTCTCCCCATGGCGCCTTGTGCATGGAGCGGCTGTGGTGATGCAGCAGGCGACGTTCTTCCGCGCGTCCGTGTTCCACGCGACCAAGGGTTTCAATGCCGCGAACCATACGAGCTGGGACGCCGAGCTGCTGCTCGACATGGCGCTGACCGGAGCGCGGGTGCGGACCGTGGAAGGCTATTGGTCGCTGTTCACGATCCACGAGGCGTCCATCACCGGGAGCCAGCGCCTGCGAGCCGAGAGTCTAGCCAATCATCGGCGCTACTTCTGTCGGGTCATGGGGCGCGAGCCGCGCTGGAGCGACCCGGTGTGCCGTGGCCTCGCACGCATCTGGCGCTGGGTCATGGACCCGCGAGGATTGCAGGAACGCCTGAAAGATCGTCTACTCGCACCGCCGGTACTGCCGGACATTCCCTAGCTAGCTGTGGCCAAGGCTGGTATCGCGAGTTGCCCGGTGGTCGCCGAGACGCCCACGGACCGTGCGCACTTCTTCGGCTTTCACGACATCACGCCTTGGAATCCCGCCAACGATACGCTGTTGGTTCTCCGTGTCGAACCGCTCTTGCGGCGGCTTCCCGACGGCGAGACGGCGGAAGTGTGCTTGTGGCGTCCGGGCGACGCCCTTGAGGCAGTCGGCGCCACGACCGCATGGAACTTCCAGCAGGGCGCCCGGGCACAATGGCTGCCGGACGGCAGCTTCGTCTACAACATCGTCCATGCTGGTCGGCTCGACGCAATCCGCTGCGACCCCGCGGACGGAACGGAGCAACGACTCGGATTCTCGGTGGGGACGATTGATCCCGCCGGGCGCGAGTCGGTGTGCCCTCACTACGGTCGCCTGGCCCGTCACTGGCCGGCTTACGGCGTCGCCGGTGTGAAGTGCCCTTCGGTTGATGCGTCGCTGCCCACCGACGACGGGCTCTGGAAGCTCGACTTGGAGACCAGTACACCCGATGCACCTGCCCTGTTCCTGTCTGTTGATGAGGTGGCATCCTTCCGGCCGGTATCGACTGCCGCTGCCAATCCGCATTTTCTGACCCACCCGCTCTACAGTCCATCCGGGACAATGATCGCCTTCTTGCATCGGTTCTTCACTGCCGACGGTGCAATCTACTCTCGCCTCGTCGTGGTCGATCGAGATGGCTCCCGGATGCGGGTACTCGCTGAGGAGATGGTGAGCCATTTCTGCTGGCGCGACGACGAGACCATTCTCGTCTGGACACGCCGCTTGCCCGGCGTGGTCGCCGCGGCCAGACGTCGCGATCTTCTGGCGTCGCCGTTGCTGCGCCCGGCCCTTGCGATCGCGCGGCGCGTGGGAGGCGGCATGAAGCAGAGGCTGGCTCGTGCGTACTACCATCTGGTGGCGGTAGAAGGTGGCGCGCCGCGCACTGTCCTAGGGTCTGGCAGCCTCGACGTAGACGGCCATCCGATGTTCCACCCGGGGGGGCGCTGGATCGTGACCGACACCTACCCGGACTCGGTGCGTCGACAAGCGTTGATACTGTTCGACAGTCGTTCGGAGCGGCGGATCGACATCGGGTCCTTCTACGCTGATCCTGCCGTAGGCGACCGCGATCTCAAGTGCGACCTGCATCCGCGCTGGGACCGAAGTGGCCACCTCATCTGCGTCGATACCACGCGGGCGGGTGTCCGCCAGTGCGCCATCGTCGATGCCACCCCAGTGCTGGAAGTCAACTGACATGCGCGTCGCGCGCCAGCGTCGGCGGATACGCCTCGCGATCATCGCTCAGCATCCCATCCACTACCACCTGCCGCTCTACCGCGCCATAGGCTGCGACCCCGACATCGAGCTCCATGTGTTGTTCATGCAGGAGGCATGGTCGTCGTCCGGCTACGACCCGGAGGTCGGCACGGTTGTGGACTGGGGCCTGCCCATGCTTGAAGGCTATGCCTACGAGGTCTTCTCGAACGCAAGCCCCCGGCGCGACGGCATGGGCTTCTGGAAATTCGTCAACCCGGGTCTGATCTGGCGAGTGTTGACTGGCCCCTATGACGCTGTCTATGTCCACGGACACAACCACTTCACGCATGTGGCCGCAGTGGTCGCTGCACGCCTTGGGGGGAAACGGGTGGTTGTGCGCACCATCTCCTACAGCCTCGGCAAACGGCCGGCGCGAGTGCGACTGGTCCGCCACGTCTTCTACCGGACGCTCTACACTTTCGCGCATGTGCTGCTGTACATCGGCGGCCACAATCGCCGCTTCTTCGAGGAGTTCGGCGCACGACCGAAACAACTCGTGCATGCGCCGCATGTCGTCGACAATGCTCGTTTCGAGTCGCATTACGAGAGACTTGCGCCGCGCCGCGCCCAGATCAAGCAGGAGTTCGGTATTCCGGCCGACCGCAAGGTCGTGCTCTTCTGTGCCAAGTTCATCGCGAAGAAGCAGCCGCTGATGCTTGTGGATGCGTTCCTTGAAGCGGAACTCGGCGACGACTGGATGCTGCTGATGGTGGGCGACGGCGAACTGCGGCCAGCTTGCCAAGCCAGAGCGGTCGACGGCGGGTCCGGCAAGGTGGTGTTCCCCGGGTTCCTGGATCAGAACGCCGTATCGCAAGCCTATGCCGTGGCCGACATCTTTGTGCTGCCGTCCGAGAGCCAGGAGACTTGGGGGTTGGTGGTCAACGAGGCGATGAATTTCGGCTGCCCAGTGATCGTCTCTGATCGGGTAGGGTGCGCTCCGGACCTAGTGGCAGGCAGATGCGGTCTGGTATTTCCCCATGATCGGCCCGATGCGCTGGTCGCCGCGCTTCGGCGGATGGCGAAAGACGAGGACCTCCGCTCCCGTTGCACCGAGCAGGCCCGTGCGGTGATCGCCTCCTGGTCGGTCGATGAGTACACGGTCGGGCTGCGCCGTGCGCTGGGCTTGCCGCGGGAGTCTGCGGTGTAGGCTCAAGTCGTGCGACGTGGCCGATCGAAGCGGCCTCATCCCGGGTTCGAGGAACGCCGACCGGCCCGTGGAGAGGGCGTGCCGGAGGAGGACGCACTGTACGCGCCCGCTGCCGAACCTCCCTCAGGGTCGCTTGCCGCGCAGAAGCCATCGGAAGATGGGAATTGGTGGTCGCGCAGCGGCGACCGCAAGCGCCCCTAGGCGTTGTTCGACGAATGCGAGCGCTCGAGCCATCGCCAGCACTAGGACAAGCATGTGTGCAACGGCCAGAGTCGCCGCAACACCGCTTGCGCCCGCGTGCGGCGCGACACCCGCGGAAACCGCCGTGGCAAGCCCGGCCATGACCAAATGGACCACAGCAATCTCCTTGTGTCGGTTCGTTGCATGCAAGGCGCTGGTCACGCCGTCGCACATCAACAGAATCGCGGATCCTGCCGCCAGCCATCCGAACAGCGGCTGTTCGACGACGACTCGCCCGGCTGTCCAGATCTCGACGAGAGGGGCGCCGAACAGCATCAGTCCGGCGAAACCCGCGACGCCGAGCCACAGCGACGTCTGTACGGCTAGCGTGTGCAGCTGGCACAGGCGCGGCGCATTGCCGACGCCATGCGCCATCGCCATCTCGGGGCGCAGGACTGCCAGCAATGCCCCGCCAAGCAGAACGACGACTCGCGCGGGGATGCGCAATGTCGCGAACACGGCAACTGCCGCTGGACCAGCCACCGTGCCCACGACGAGCAGCGGCGCCTGCAGCGTCAGCGCGTTGGAAGCAGAGAGGCCCACGAAGCCGAGCGAAGGACCCACGAGTCGCCGCAGAATGGGGAACGAGACCCTTGAGAAGCCGTAGCGCATCCATGGACCATAGCGACGGGCGACGGCGATGGTGACTGCAAGGCCCCCGCATTCGGCGACCACCATGGCGGCTGCGGCACCAATAGGAGATCCGCCGAGGACGAGTGCAAGCACCAGCAGGGCGAAGGAACCGAGACGTGTGGAGGCGGCGACGAACGCATGCAAACCGTACTGGCCGGCACCGTAGAGACCCGCGGCGGCGAGCTCTGCCTGCATGTGGAGAAGAGTCTGCAACAGCAGCAGCGCAACGATGAGCCACGCGTCGCGGTGGCCCAGCGTGGCGAACTCGAACCAATCCGCGAGCGCGAACAGCGCAGTTCCGGTGCCCAGCAACAGGGCTGTGAGGGACGAAAGGCACGTCGTGAGCACCCATGCGGTCTGAAAGGTGCCCAACGCTCCGTCTCGGTCGCCTCGGGCCACCGCCATCATGACATCGTTGAGGGCTGCGGGCGTCAGCCCCAAGTTGCTGAACACCAGCCACGGGGCCAGTGCCGCCAACAGCAGCCACTCGCCATAGAGCGCCGTCCCCCAAAAGAGGAGAAACAGCGGAACGCTGCCGAGTTGCACCACCAACCCCACGATCTGGGCGGTCCCTTGTCCGGCGAGCCCCCGGCGCAATCGAGCCTGCACGGCGCTGGCCATTGGCCGGGTGCTGCCGTCGGTCGGTCGGTACTCGTCGGCGTCCATCGTCGGCCTACGGATCGCGCATGTCCTCGTGCGGCTCCCTCTTGTAGTCGTGTCTTGCATGCATGTGCCGTGCGTCGACCTTGCTTGCGACTTGCGATGCGGCCTCCTGCGCCTTCCAGCGACATGTGTCGACTTCCGCAGGATGCGGAGCAGCACCTCGTCGGACTCTGGACAGCCGGAAACCAAGTCCCGCGGCAACGTCAACCTTAGCAGATGACCACGGTCCGCCAAGCGATGGCTTCCGCTGGCGGCGAGTTTGGCCGATACTAGAGCCTTGATCGAGGGGACAGGTTCCGGCGGACCGGCCATGAAGGCACTGGATAAGACGTTGGCAAAGATATCCGGCTTTACGGTGGCCATCCAACGCACTCTCGACGCGCCCCTCAACCGCGGCAGACCCCTCTACGGCCTCGGTTGCGTGCTCCGATGGCAGATCAAAAGCCGGCTTGCTCGGCGAGGCTTGGTGGTCCCATTCGTCGGCCAGACGCGATTGCTCGGCAGGCACGGCATGACAGGCATGACTCTGAACGTCTACTGCGGCCTAGCCGAGCCCGGGCCCATGGGGTTCCTCCTGCACTTGCTGCGGCCCGGTGACCTGTTCGTCGACGCAGGTGCGAACGTAGGCGTCTACACCGTGCTGGCGAGCGGCGTCTGCGGCGCTCGGAGCGTAGCATGCGAGCCCATCGATGCGGCCGCTGCCGACATGCAGCGGAACGTCGATCTCAATGGCATCGGTGAGCAAGTCGAAATCGCCAGGTGCGCACTTGGCGCAGCCGAGGGTACCGGCCACATGACGAGCCACCTCGACACCATGAACAGGGTCCTCGAGGAAGAGACCGCCATGCCTGCCGAGTCGGTCGAAGTAGATTTGACCACACTGGATGCACTGCTGGACGGGCGTGTTCCCTGCTTGGTCAAGGTCGATGTTGAAGGCTATGAAGAGCATGTCCTCAGGGGTGCCAGGGAGACGCTGGCAGCCGATGGCTTGGTCGCCGTAATCATAGAGATGTGGTCCGATTCCGAGTCTGACAAGCGACGCGGCCGCCGAATACTCCGGGAGATGAGCGGCTTGGGGTTCTCGCCGTTCGTCTACGAGCCGATCAGGCGCAAGCTCTCGCCCTTGCGCCACGTTGACGGGATAGCCGAGGCGATATTCTGCCGGAATGCGGCGGCACTCGCCCCAATCCTCGACAACGCTCCTCGTCGCAAGCTACATGGAACGTCGATCTGAGTGGATGCCCACCCAAGGTGATGGCTACGTGGTATGTTCCGGGGACAGTGCTGTACGAGTGCGAATGGGGTACCGCTGGTTCTTGGGTTTGGGGGGCGCTTAGTTCTAGCGCATCTCACCAGGTATCGGTGCCGCTTCGTCCAAGCGGCGCTCAAAGGCCGACCAGCAGGCTAGGCGCCAGACACGCGGGAAGACGCGGAAGATGTCCCTGCTCTTCCATTGGTGCGGCGGGCTGTGCAGCGCGACCGGCAGGTCGTACGCGAAACGCGTCACCGCCGCATCGTCGACCAGCTCCCGGAGACCGCTGAACGCCGAAAGGGCCCACGCCCAGCGCAGGTTGTAAGCGAAGCCCATCTTGGGACGGTGGACGAACCAGTCCGGCCACCCAGCGAGCAGGGACTTCAGCAGGCCTTTGCTGCGGCCTTGCGCCAGAAGCATGGCGGGCGGCAGACTTCGCACGTAACCCATCAGATCCCAGTCGAGGTACGGACAACGCGCTTCAACCCCCTGCTCCGCCGTGGCCCGATCAAGCTTGGCGAACTGATGTCCGAGCAGCCCCGTGGTCATCGCGTCGCGCCCCCACGGACCTGCCCACTCCGGTACGTCTGGCCCGGTGCTTACGGTGGCCAGACCTGTTGCGCCCCTTGGGAGCGCCGCCGCATCGTTCCAGCGTCCCGTCTCCTCGTAGCCGAGGAAGAGCTCATCCGCGCCATCGCCACCTATGACGATACGGCTAATCTCGCGCACCGCCGCTATCAGCCGGCACAGGGAGAAATACGACAGCATGCCCAGCGGCTCGTCCTGCATCGCCAGGTAGGCGACTGCCTGGTCTGTCAGCCTAGGGCTTCCCCGATGCGGCCGCAGGACACGCAAGGGCAACCGGAGCCGCCATGCGGCATAGCGGGCGTAGGGCTCGTCGTTCATGAACGGCACGACGGCGCCGAGCGTGAAGGTCTCAACCCTGTCCCGGGCGTCCGGACGGCGTGCTAGGGTCTGCGCGACGACCGTGGAGTCCACGCCGCCCGAGAGCAGGATCCCAGGCTTCGGATTGTTCTGAAGCCGCGCATCGACCGCGCGTTCGAGAAGTTCCCGCACCCGCTTCTCCGCTTCGTCAGCACTCTCTCCGTTGTATTGCTCGACGACATCGGGACGAATCGGCCGCTGCCCGACCTCGTTGCCGGCGAAGTCCAATGTCGTCACGGTGCCTGGCGGCAGCGGTCGTGCGCCCTCACCACTGCAGCGTCCGGGGCCGGAAACTCGCGCTGCCAGAAGTACGCCGCGGCGGCGTCATCGATGACGGGGCGCTCGCCTGCTGCGGCAACCAAGGGCAAGAGCGAAGAGCCGAAGAGTACCTGGCCACCCCATCGGGCCAGGAACAGCGGCTTTTTGCCGACAGCGTCACGCAGCAGATGCACACGCTGCTCCGCTACGTCGCAGATCGCCGCGGTGAACATGCCCCTCAGGCGACCGAGTCCGGCCAGGCCTTCAATCAGATAGGTGGCAAGGATGACTTCCGTGTCCGACTCGGTCTTGAAGTCGAAGCGCGCCAGACTCGCTCGGGCCGCGCCATGGTTGTACACCTCGCCGTTGAAGACCACTGCGACTTGGCGCTCCTCATGCCAGAGCGGCTGGTGCGCATGCTCAGTGAAGTCAACGATGGCGAGGCGCGCGTGCAGAAGTTCGACCATCCCGAACCTGCCCACTGGCGAGCGCCATAGCTTCTGGCTATCCGGACCACGGCGCACCAGCCACGGCAAGGCGGAGGTCAGCGGCGGTACATCGCCGGGACCGCCCCTCACTAAGATACGACCGACGATACCGCACATGGCCGGACTTCGCGGCGGGCACAGTTGGGGCGCTGTTCCGGGCCGCCGACGTGGCGCCCCGCAATGCGGAGGCTGCCGTGTCGCGAGGCGGCGCCGACGACATTCGGGCATTTGGCACCTAGCGCACCGTACCACCAGTCCCACAGCGGCGGCACGCACCCGGAGGCACCGCTGTGTTCGCTCCGCCTAGACATCGGCTTGCCCATGTTCCGCCATCTGCCCACGCCTCATTCAACGACTCGACGGCAAGCCGACGCCCGCCCTAGCGAACGGATTATGCGACCATTTCCAAGGCACGGCAAGCTGCAAGCGCCCCTTCGTGACCTGACCGCGCAACGCGCGTCTCGTGGAGACTAACGGCGATTCGGGCTACGATTCGCTTCACTGACGTATGGATTGGCTTCGCATGGCTACCGGGAAAGACCGCTCCGAGCCCGAAAGCGGGACTCAGCGTCAAGCGCCGCATGCACAGGGCGTCTACCTGACGGCTTCGGACCAAGGTCAGGCTACGGGGCCCTCTCACGAAGTTGTGATCTCGAACGGATTCGGGCGGTTCGACCTGCTCGAGGCCGCCACCGAGATGGCACGCCGAGGAACATTGGCAGCATTTCTGTCCGGCGCGTATCCGAACAAGGGGCTGGCAAGCTTCGTGAAAGCCACCGGGCTAGACCGCTCGGCGGCCTTCGAGCGCTTCCTGGCACGCGCAGCGTCCCTGCCGGCCGATCGTGTCTACAGTCTCTGGGTAGGCGAACCGTTCTACCAGCTTGGGAGTCGGACCCGCTCCTTGGGCCCGTGGACGAAGGGCTTGGCTGACCTGCTGAATCTCCAGTCTCGCCGCCTCTATGCCGCCGCAGCGGCTAGCATGATCGGCAAGCTCGGCAAGCCCCGCAACGCGGGCATATACCACTACCGCGCCGGTTTCGGCGGCGACTCCGTGGGCGCTGCCCGCCGTCTAGGCTGGCTCTGCCTGTGCCATCACACCATCGCCCATCCAGCCACGCTGGAGTATCTCGTCGGCAACGGTGGAAGCCTGCCGCCGGAGGGCGTCCGTGGGCCGATGGACCGAAACTGGCAAGCGATCCTGGAGGACATTGAGCGTGCCGACCATGTGCTGACCAACTCGGAGTTCGTCAAGACGACCTTCGTCCATCAAGGATGGGAGGCGGACAAGGTCGACGTCCTCTACTTCGGCGTCGCAGACCCGTTCCTAGCCAGACTGCCTGCCCGGCAGACCGAATCCGCGGGCCCCCTGAAGGCGCTGTTCGCGGGGAGTTTCGGCTCGCGCAAGGGAGCCCCGACCATAGCCGAAGCAATACCCCACTTGCCAGATGACTGGCGGCTCGACATCTGCGGGCCGGTCGAGGCGGACTGCGCAAAGACACTCCGCGAACTCACGAAGGACAACCGGGTGACCTACTGTGGCAACCTTCCCGTTTCGTCCTTGGCAGCAAAGATGGCGGCGGCCGACGTTTTCGTCTTTCCGACGCTCGCAGAAGGCTCTGCTCGCGTACTATGGGAAGCACTGGCGGCAGGCTGCTATGTGGTCACCACGCCCAATGGCGGCTCCATCGTCGAGGATGGCGAACACGGCAGATTGGTGCCCCCGGGCAGCGTTTCGGCCTTGGTCGATGCTTGCCTTGAAGCGTCCGCAGATCGTCCTCGCGTAGCTCGGATCGGTCGCCGGAACGCCGCACTGGTGCGACGACACTATCGACAGGCCCATTTCGGCGACCATTTGACCGATCTGTATGCCCGCCTGCTTGGCAACTGACAAACTCAAACGCCGCGCGCGCCATCACCCGCTGCGCGAAACCAGCGATACGTGCCTATGAGACCGTCCTCCAAGCCTATGTCCGCCTTCCACCCGAGTCGTTCGAGCCGCGCGACGTTCAGTCGTTTCCTCGGCACGCCATCCGGCTTAGAGCGGTCGTAGAGAAGCTGGCCACCGAACCCGACCGTTGCGCGGATCAGCTCCGCGACCTCAGAAATCGCCACGTCATGCCCTGTGCCGACATTGATTGGCATGTCGCCAGTGTACACCTGCATCAGATGCACGGCGGCGGCCGCTAGGTCGTCTACATGGAGGAACTCTCGACGCGGCTTGCCGGAGCCCCATACCACGACTTGGTCCGCACCCGCCACACGCGCATCGTGCATTCGGCGCATCAGTGCCGGAATCACGTGGCCGGCTTCGAGATCGAAGTGGTCTCCCGGCCCGTAGAGATTGGTCGGCATCAGGGAGATGTAGTCGCTACCGTACTGCCGCCGGTAGGCTTGGCACATCTTTATCCCCGCAATCTTGGCGATCGCATACCACTCGTTGGTCGGTTCTAGAGATCCGGTCAGCAACGCCTCCTCCTCGATGGGCTGCTGCGCCATGCGGGGGTAGATGCAGCTCGAGCCGAGGAAGAGCAGCTTCTCGACATTGGCTTGCCGGGCACCCTCGATCACCGCGGACTCGATGGCCAAGTTGTCGTAGATGAACTCCGCCGGTCGCGTGTCGTTGGCGCAAATGCCGCCGACGCGGGCCGCCGCCAAGAACACGGCCTGGGGTCTGTTCTCAAGCAGCCAGTCCCGGGTCTCATCCGGGCGTCGCAGGTCGACCCCCGGCCAAGGCGCCGTCAGGATCTCGCAAGCGTGGCGTTGCAGCGTTCGGATGATGGCGGCGCCGACCATGCCCCGATGGCCAGCGACGAAAACCCGCTTGCCGACGAGCGGATACCGAACTTCACTCATGGCGCTTCCCTCCGCGAGTCGATTCCAGCGCCATGTCCGACGCGACCATTTCCCGAACAAGCCCTTGAAAGGTGGTCTTGGGCCGCCAGCCGAGCACTTGGCGCGCCTTGGTGGCATCTCCGCATAGGTGCTGCACCTCGGTCGGCCGGAAATAGCGCGGGTCGATCGAGACCCGCACAGCCCCAGTCCGTGCGTCGCGGCCCTTCTCGTTCATGCCGTCGCCGTCCCAGACGATGTCCACGTCGACTTCCCTGAAGGCCAGTTCAACGAACTCGCGAACTGTGTGGGACTCACCGGTGGCCAGCACGTAGTCGTCAGGCGCCGGGTGGCTCACGATGCGCCACATCCCCTCCACGTAGTCGCGTACGTGCCCCCAATCCCTCCGGGCGTCCAAGTTGCCGAGGTAGACGCGCGACTGCGTACCGTGCGCTACGGCAGCCGCTGCCCGCGTGATCTTGCGCGTGACGAACGTCTCCCCGCGGGTAGGGCCTTCGTGATTGAACAGGATGCCGTTGGAAGCGTGGAACCCATAGGCCTCTCGATAGTTGACGGTGGTCCAATAGGCATAGAGCTTGGCGATCGCGTACGGGCTGCGCGGCCGAAACGGCGTTTCCTCGTTCTGCGGCGAGACCGCAGCGTTGCCATAGAGTTCGGAGGTCGCAGCCTGATAGAAGCGCACGTCCGGCCGCTTGAGGATGCGCAGGGCTTCCAGGAGACGCAGCGTGCCCAGCGCATCACTGCTCGCCGTGTACTCTGGAGTCTCGAAGCTCACCTGAACATGGCTCTGCGCCGCGAGATTGTATATCTCGTCGGGCCGCACTTGCTGTACCAGGCGAATGAGGTTCGTGGCGTCGGTCATATCCCCGTAGTGGAGAAACAAACGCCCACCGGACTCGTGCGGGTCGACGTACAGGTGGTCGAGGCGCGCGGTGTTGAACGAAGACGCGCGCCGCTTTACGCCGTGGACCACGTAGCCTTTGTCGAGCAGCAGTTCGGCCAAGCAGGCCCCGTCCTGACCCGTCACGCCGGTGACTAGTGCAACGCGCTCATCCATTCCCGGCTCGCTCCGATTCTTGCGCCATGTGTGGACCTCGCTGGTCGGGTGCCAAGGGCCCAACCGGGCTCTGGCGGGCCGGAGACCAAGCTCCGCAGCCCACAACTCTAGCAGATGCCGCCAGTCCAGCGGCTGCCGCGCGCACCGATAGCCCGATCAAGATGCATCGGTATGCGCCTGCTTCCCCTGATTCGGCGAGACCGTGCGCTCAGCGAAGAGGGCTTCGCTCACGGTGTGATCGGCGGATACTAGGGACTGGATCGAGGCAGGCAGATTCCGGCGACCCGATGAAGGTGTTGAACCAAGTGATGGTAGGGGTGGGCGGCTTTGCCGCGGCCATTCCGACGCGCTTTACCCCTTAAGGGCATACTGAGGCGCGAGTATTCGTCGTATTGCAGGTTTTTCGTGCGTTTCGCGCTGTAGTCGGGTTGCCGGTTTGACACACCGTAGGTGTTGTCAAGCGGAGCGCGGTTTCGCGGGGCACGGCGTCTTTGCGCTTCGATAGTTCGTCGAATCGCAAGGAGCGGGGTTGGACGGCGACCCCCTTCTGTTACGATGCGGTTCGTCGAAAAACTCATCGGAAGGAGGCCGCCGCCATGAAGCGTAGCAAGGCGAGCGTGCGGGGTAAAGCGACGGATCGCATCGAGATCCGGTTCGAGGACCAGCGGCTGACGGCGCACGCGGGCCTGGTGCTCTACCAGAGGCTGTTCGCGCGGCTCGGGCTGAAGGAGCGCTTGCGCGGCTGCTTCCGCCACCTGCCGGGCAGTCCGGTCTACGCGCCGCACGCGGTGGCGCTGCTGCTGGTCGTGCATCTGGTCATGGGCTTCCGGGAGCTGCGCGACGCGCGGTACTACCGGGACGACGAAATGGTCAGGCGGACGCTGGGCCTGCGGCACCTGCCGGACGCCTCCACGATGGGCCGCATGCTGGCCAGGGCCGACGGGCGCAGCGCGGACAACGTGCGCGCCCTGAACCGGCGGCTGGTGCTGGACCGCGCCGCGGCGCTCGGCCCGGCGCGGATGACGCTCGACTTCGACGGCTCGGTGCTCGGCACGAAGCGCTTCGCGGAAGGCACGGCCGTCGGCTTCAACAAGCGCAGGAAGGGACAGCGCAGCTACTATCCGCTGTTCGCGACGGTGGCGCAGACCGGGCAGGTGTTCGACCTGCGCCACCGCCCGGGCAACGTGCACGACTCCAACGGCGCGGAAGCCTTCATGCAGCGCTGCCTGGCGGACGTCCGCGCCGCGCTGCCGGGTGCGCGGCTGGAGTCGCGCATGGACAGCGCGTTCTTCGGCGAGGCCGTCCTCGGCCGGCTCGACGCGCTGGGCGTCGAGTACACGGCGACGGTGCCGTTCGAGCGGTTCGCGGAACTGAAGTCGCTCGTCGAGGGCCGCCGCCGCTGGCGCCGCATGGACGGGGCGAGGGACTTCTTCGAGCCCGCCTGGAAGCCGAAGAGCTGGGGCCGCCGGCGGCGCCTGGTCGTGGTCCGGACGCGAACCCGCCGGCAGCGCAAGGGACCGGTGCAGCTGGACCTGTTCGCGCCCCACGTCCACGGCTTCGAGTTCAAGGTCGTGGCGACCAACCGCCGCGTGCGGGCGAAAAGCGTCGTCGCGTTCCACGACGGGCGCGGCTCGCAGGAGGCCGTGTTCGCGGAACTGAAGTCGCAGTGCCGCATGGAGTACGTCCCGACGCGCAAGCTCGCCGGCAACCGGCTGTACACCCTCGCCGCCATCCTGGCGCACAACCTGACCCGGGAGCTGCAGATGGCGTCCCGGCCGCCGCAGCGCGGCACGACCCCGAAGCGCACGGCGCTCTGGGCGTTCGAGCAGATGCACACGATGCGCCGCCGCCTCGTCGTCCGGGCCGGACGGTTCCTCCGCCCGCAGCGCAAACCCGTCCTGTCGATGAATGCAAACGCCGAAGTGGAAGCGGAGATGTCCTCCTACCTCGCCGCGCTAGCCTGAACATCAACATCCGTCGCCTCTTTTTTTGCATCAATAGGGTTTAGCCGCGCCTCTCAACCGCGGGAGGCCGATCTTATGGCTTTCGCTGCGTGCTCCGCCGATCCGAAGCTTCCTTGGTGGGGAAGGTCTGCTGGTTCCTTGCGTCGCCCAGACAACCGCGAGGCCGGTTCGGCGTCGTCATCGAACGGGAGCGGTGAAGGGTAATGAGACGGGCTGACCGAGCGCCGATGGAACCAGCCAGCAATGAAGAGTGGCGCCTCTGGGGCGAGGTCGACCCGATGTTCGGCGTCGCCGCTTGGCCGGGACGAGCGCACCACGACACCAATCCGTGGACCATCGAGGAGTTTCAAGCACTCGGGCGACAGGACTGGCGCGACTTCTGGACTCTCTGGCGGTCGTATCACCCCGTTGAGACGGACTCGGTGATGGAGATCGGCTGCGGTGCGGGCCGGATTTCCAATGCACTGGCCGACACGTTCGACGTTGTCCATGCCCTGGACGTTTCGCCTGGAATGCTGGCTTTCGCCCGAGGCAACTGCGACAAGCCAAACGTGCGCTGGCGCCTCTTCGACGGAGTATCACCGCCTCTGGGTGATGGATCGGTTGCGGCCGTCTTCTCCTGCCATGTCCTACAGCACATGTCATCGGAGGCGCTCGTCTGGCGGCACTTCAAGGAGAGCTTCCGAGTGCTTCGGCCCGGCGGCAGCTTGTGCATCCATGTGCAGATGCACTCATTCCCCAAGATCAACCGAGCTTACTCGGAGTGCGCTCGGTACGGGTACCGAGTATTCTTGGCGCTCAGTGCGTTGAAGGCATCCCTGAAGCGGCGCACGATGCGGCGCACGAAAGCGCTTCCCTACATGCACGGAATCAGCGTTGACCGTGATGACATCTTCGAGCGCCTGTACCGCATCGGCTTTCGCGGGGTCACGGTGTCGACCATCCGACTCTCCGCGAACGGCGATCCCCACACATGCGTATTGGCACGTCGTCCTTGACTTCGCCGCCACGGTTCCGTCGCATCCGGCTTCCTGTCGCCGCTGCCTGGCTGGTCGGCAGTTCCTAGCCCTCTTGATTGCTGGCGGAGCGGGTCCGCCATCGTCCGACCAGGCTGCCGGCGGCCTTGCCGTCGATGCGGCCAGCTCCGGCATGTCGGCGAGCAGGGCGGCCGCGACCGCCGGGCCGAGGCCGGGGATCGAGGCCGGCACGTCGTTCCGCCGCGAAGCTCCACGTCGGTCTCCACCACTTGGCGATCTCGTCGTCCAGTGCCTTGATCTGCTTTGCGATTTGCTCCAGCCGGTTCTTGAGTTCGCGCTCAGGCAGGGGATGCCGGGCACGTCCACTCTTGGCGACCTGGACGGTAGCGGATCGCCGCAACGGCCGAGGTGCTAGGGTCCGATGCGGCGCTTCTGCGCCTCCATGCAGATGCAGTAGTACGGGTGCCGCAACACAGTCGTCAACGCACGGTCGAGAAGCGGCGGCAGGATGCGGAGCGGCAACACAGTTGCCCACCCGAAAGCGTGGTGCAACGACGAGACTGCGCGGAAGAGCTTCGTGATCTTCTGGCTGAGGAAGCCGCTGCAAAACGACATTACCGGCATCAGGTCCGCTGCTTCGCACATTTCGGAGAGCATCTGAGTCGTGTAGCCCCGGCGTACGTGTCCTCCGTCCTCGACCTCTGAAAACGGGCCGAGTTCTTCCGGCCGCATCGCCTTGTAGTGAAGATACGGCGTAGTCAAGAGTAGGCGGCCACCTGGCTTCAGACATCGTGCGATGTCCTTGATGAGCTTGACGTCGTCTTTGACGTGCTCAATGACTTCGCAACAGATGGCTACGTCGAATGCCCCCTCCCAGTCGCCTTTCGCTTCCAGAGCGCGGACATCCGCGAACTCGAACTTGGCGCTGTGCGCCTTGCACATTACTGCGCGTTGCTTCGCCTTCGCCAGATCTTCCGGAGCGTAGCTCACGCCGAGCGCTTGGTAGCCTCGGAGGGCAGCACCGATCGTGAACGCGCCCGAGCCACAGCCAATGTCAATCAGCTTCTCGCCGTTTCTGGTCTGCGGCAAGTGCCTGCGTATCCAGAGCCATCGGTCAAGTACGAACGTATCTCCGTGGAGGACGGGAACCGGCCATCCAACGAGCTTCGTCAGCAAGGATCTGTTCACCTGACGCGTTGCCTTGCTTCGCAGGCGCCACGCAAGCGCACGAATACGCCGAGCGGCTCCGACGGATCGCGACAAAATGCGCTGCAGGCTTGCGGCGACTCCACGGCTGCAATGGCCCTAGTTCCTTCCAATCGCTTACACCACGAGAGAACGGCAGGAACTACGGACCATAGCAGATCGACGTGGCGAATCGCGTCTCTCGTGTCTCTGGTCTGGTTCTGTCCAAGGCAATTTGGCTATCCATGTTGCCATGCGACCAGCTCGGGGTGTGAGCTGACCTTGGTTCGCCCTGCAGCAGCCTGTCGCCGCTGTGCGGCTCGGCGGACTTGCGGTCGGCGTTGGCGACCCGGGCGTCGCGCTTCAAGTCGTCAGGAAGCGCCGCGAGGTGCCGTCCGCAACCAGACACGTGAGCCGGCCCGTCGCGTATGCGCCTGTGTCGATGCCAATGCGGTTGACGCGCACATCCGGCTCATCAACCACTGAGTGGCCGTGGACAATCAGCCGACCGTGATCGCGGCGGTCGCTGAGGAACTCGCCGCGGAGCCAAAGGAGGTCCTGTTCGTCTTGTTCTTCCAAGGGCACGGCGTAGCGAACGCCAGCATGGACAAAGGCGTAGTCGCCCTCCACATGGCTGCCCACGAGGGACTGGAGGAAGCGCAGATGCGCATCCGGCAGCGCAGCGCGGAACTCAAGGCGTGCCTCTTCAAGGGCCTCGACCGCGTAGGGCGGTCCAATCGCCGTCACGCCATAGCTCAAGAGCGTGGCTGCACCGCCATTGGGCAGCCAGTCGTGCGCGACCGCGGCATCCCCTAGGAACGCCAGCAGCCATGCTTCATGATTGCCCTTGAGATACACCACGCTGCTGGTCGGGAACGAATAGTCGAGCAGGAAGTCCAGCACCTGCCGGGACTCTAGGCCTCGGTCCACATAGTCGCCGACGAAGATCAGCACGCTGCGTTCGGTGGCGCCTTCGCCGACATCGGCTCCGATCATCTCCATCATTCGCTGCAACGGTTCGACGCGGCCATGGACATCGCCGACGGCGTAGACGCGGGTGCCGGTGGGCGTGGCGGCGAGGCGCGCCTCGGGTCGGCGTCTCGCAAGGCGTTGCAGCCAGTTCAAGGCTGCCGCCGAGTGCGCACCCAGGGGAAACCGGCCGCGCCCGCGAGCTCGCAGCGCTTCATGATGTGCCACAGGATCGGCCGCCCGCCGATCTGCACCATGGGCTTAGGCCGCAGCGCCGTCTCGCCTTCGAGGCGGGTGCCGCGGCCACCGGCTAGGATCACGGTTTTCATCTTGACCGGGGCTTCGATCCCGTCAACGCAGCCGTTCCGAACAGCCGGTTGAACCACTCGACAAACTCGAAGGCTACTGTGCCTTCCGGATTGAAATACCTCGCATTGACCGCAGTTCCGTAGCGGCGGCCAGGGTCCCTTTGCCAAGCGAGCCATGCCGACAGGACAGCCTTCTTTCGCTTGCTCTCGGGGAAGTCGGCGCCGCGAGCCTTGGCCTGCACAGTCGTCGCATCAGCGAACGGGAGCAGCGCATCTTCCTCGTCGATCAGGGCCCTCAGAAAGTCCTCCAGCGCACCCGGGCTCACGTTGTCAGGCATCAACCATACGCCAACCCGGACGTTGGAGTCCGGCACATCGACGACGAAGCCGTCGGCAGGCATCGCCCTAGGCGTGCTCAGGCCCAGGTCTTCGAGCCGGTTACGGACAGCCTGCCATCGGTTGCTCGCGACCTCATCCGCATCGATGACGAAGCCGACGGAATGCCCGGTGCTGAACTTGACGAACCGCATTGCGTCCAGCACCTTCTCTCGGTCTCCTGCGGCCCGGATCTCCGGGACCAATGGCGAGATGTCCGCGTTGTCCAGGTCGTCGGGGAGCGGGCATGCGATGCCGTGCTTCAGCAGCAAGTGCCGCACGACATGCTGATCGTCTACTCCCTCGACGTAGAGACTCGATCGCTCCGTCATGCGCGATCACCGAAACTCTACGCCGCGTTCGACCGCAACCGGTATGTCCGGACCCTCCACGCTGACCGCTCGCCTAAGCGAAGGATCGACCTTCTGCACTGAGACCTCATCCGCGAGTTCAGGGTGGTTCTTGATCATGGAAGCGAGGCCCCGAATGCAGTCAAAGCTGTGCGTGGTCGCGAAGACCTGGAGGTTGGACCGCTTCGCAACTTCGACCACCAAGCGCCACATACTCGCCATGACCGTCCAGTGCAGCCCAGTGTCCACCTCGTCGACCAAGATGCACTTGGCGTTGTTTCCGGCTAAGGCCAGCCTCAGCAAGAGAAGCCTGCGCATCCCGTCGCCGAAGCTGCCCAGTGGGATTCTGGTGCCGCCGCCTCGCTGCCCCACGACAATGCCCCCGCGCACCGTCCGGCTTGCAGTTAGGAAGTGGATGGAGTCGATCTCCGGTATGAGTAATCGCATGTCATCCACCACTTGGCCTTCGTTCCCTTCCGACACCAAATCGTTCCAGGTCTCCGCCATGAACGGGGGAGCAATCGACGTCAGCGGCAGGAAGCGCACTGGGCCGCGGTGCCTCCATCGGCGCCGCATGCCATTTAGAAGCAGCCCGTCCTCGGTGACCGGCAAAGCCACTTCGGGCGCGTCTTGTTCGCCACTGGTGACGGCCATCACCATCGCAGGACTCAGATCTGACGGCGGAGAACCAACGGACATCCGCTCCAGAAGTACCTCCTCACACTGGTCCAGCGCCTGGAGATCGGCTCGAACGGAACATCCCCCGCTCTTGACTGCGAACGTTGCGCCAGGCTCAACCGCATGACCATGGAACATGTGAGCGACAGTCGCCAGTCTGCGGCCCGGACTCCAGTCTTCCGGACCCAACTCATCTCGTCGAGCGGCTGCGTCGTAGATTACGTCAGGGTCCCCGTGGGAGGCGTGGAACTCGACCGCCTCAAGCACAGAGGTCTTCCCGCTGTTGTTCTTTCCCACGACCAGGTTCACGCGGGCGAGCGCGTCCAAGTCGAACGACTCGAACGCTCGGAATCGACTCATGGTGAGTGTGGTCAACATGCCGCTCGCCCCGCCGGCGTCGGACGAGCGATTGTAAGGCTTTGTCCGCGACCGTTGGGACCCTTACTGCGGCTCAGCAGCGAGTACCCGAAAGGATGCCTGTTGAGCCTGATCCGCGCGCGGTGTACGACATATCTCTGGTAGACGCGCCAGGTGCGCCAACGCCCCGTGCCCGAGTGATCTGTCATTTGAAATATCATATTTTTCAATAGGTTGTGGTGTGTTCCATGTAAGGGGCGGGGCTTGTCCCGGGCTTGTCCCCACCGCGCTGGAGTCACGTACGGCGCGGGGCTGCCAGAGATCTGTCGTACACCCATCCGCGCGTCGGCGGTGGTGATGCGCCAGCCGACGCGCGTGCGGATGCGCGGTTGCGCCGCTCCTGCCACGCCGCCACCTCGCGGCGCAGGAAGTCGCGGTCCGGGATGCGCCGGTCCAGGCACTGCCCACCATGGCGCCGATCTCGATCTCCGCCATGTTCAGCCAGCTGCCGTGCTTCGGCGTGGAGTGGATCTCCAGCCGCTCGGCGATGCGCCGCGCCTCGGCCGGCTCGAACGCCTTCTACAGCGACGCCGGGCGCGTGCGTGTTCAGGTTGTCCATCACCAGCACGACGCGCTTGCCGGGGGTGGTCGACGTCCACCAGGTCTCCAGCATGTCCTCCATCGCGCACGCGAACTCCGCGCTCCCCTTCGGCGGAATGCGCCGGCATTTCTTCAGCCACGGCTTGAGGCAGTGTTGTGGCGCCCGCGCACCGTCTCCGTGCTCGCGGACTCGACCACCTCCAGTTCCGCTAGCCGATCCGTCTACCAGATATCTGTCCTTTACCCGTGTGGGTGCGGGGAAGCGTAGACGAGCCCGAAATGCAGCGTGGTATGCTGGCCGACCATGCGTTACGAGTCGAACCCAAAGCACTCCGATCCGTGGCAGCCCGGACGGCGCGGGACGCCGTGTCCGAAGGAAGTCCGCTCGCATGCGTCGGAACTCTTGGAGGGCAGCGTCCTGTTGGGCTCCAAGCGCTACGCCACACACAATGGCGTTGCGTATTGCGCACAGCTTACGCACACGGATGTCTGGCATGGGTATCCCGTCGGCTGGAAGCATGTCCCGCACGCCCTGCGCAGACGCTGGCGCCACGACGGGAAGGTGCGCAAGCGCGAGATCAACTCGAAACTGGGACTGAGAGCCATCATGCCAAGGCGTTGGGAGAGGCTGGCCGGCGACACTGACGTGTTCGCCTTCAAGGTCGCGTTCATGGACGATCCCGACGGCGGGGCGGGCGCCGATGATGATCTCTCGCACTCCTGGGGCGCATTTCAGATCTGGGTGGGCGGATCGAACCTCTGCGCACACCTCGAGCAAGGCGAGAACGTCGAGTCTGTTCATTGGTACCTGCTGCCGCTTCTGGAGTGGATTGCGAACTCGTGGGATCCGCTGTTCCACGAGGAACGGCTTCCCTGCGCCAACGCCGCGAGCGATGCTTGGTCCGGCCTCGGCCGCACCGCTTTCGCGAGCTCTGCGATCGAAGAGAGCGAAGAGGCGGCTTGGGAGGAGCAGTGGCAGGCTTGGTGGTCGCGGCACGCCATCACTGCCGCTAGCGAAGGCGGCATCTTTCCGGACATCGTGCTCCGCCGGTGCCGAGATCTGGTCGAAGTTTCCTGGGGCAACACCAAGCCGGTAGGCACGCCGGAGCATGTGTCGTTTGCGGTCGGCGGACCCGCCGTGTCGCGCTTGAGGCCAACCGATGTGGCGGTGCCTCTGTACGAGATCATCCAAGCTGGCGCGGAGTACCTCGGCGACATGTTGCCGGGTTCTTCGAGAGTGCTGGACCTCAAGCGCAAGATCCGGCGCATCCGAACCAGAAGACTGGACGGACGGCTGATGTGGCTGGCCGGGGCCGGTCCGGACCGCGAGGCTGTCCAGCGCGGCTGGAACCGGATGAAGCGATGGCTGTCGGAATTGCCGCAAGTCCACAAGAGCACGCTGCTGGCCGCGACCGGCGGCTCATCGCTAGTCGTGGAAGGTTCCTGCCATGCAGCGCTGATGTACGGAAGCGTCGCCCCTACGATCGAGAAGCAGGACATGCTGACGCTCGCCGGCGCGATGGTCGATCTCTATTCGACGCAGGCGGAGCGGGAGAATCTGGCGTCATTGTGCCGTGCCGTGCCGCTTGCTGACGGCGAGGTGCCTTGGATGCAGGGCTACGCGCTAGCCGAGGACATTCACGACCGCCTCGGAACGGCCGATGCCTTCGACATTCTCGCCACGTTGGATGAGCTTGGAGTCGAGGTGCTGGAGATGGAACTCGCCGACTCGTCGGTGCGCGGACTCGCCGTAGCTGGGCCGCACCACCGGCCAGGGATCGCGTGGAACTCTTCCTGCCCCTTCAATGAGACATCCGAGGGCCAACGGTTCACCTTCGCCCATGAGCTGTGCCACATTCTTTTCGACCGGCAGGTCGGAACGCGCCTCGCCATCGCCAGCGGACGATGGGCGCCCATTGGCATAGAACAGCGAGCGAACGCATTCGCGGCGATGCTGCTGATGCCCACGACGTCGGTCCGTGCTGCGGTTCGCGCCCTGAACGGTCCGATCATCTCAGCCAGCGATGTCGCGGTCGTCGCGACGCGCCTGCAAACTGGCTTCGGCGCGACGTTGTGGCACCTGCGCAACCTTGGCGTAATCGACGACTTCGACCGGCAGCGGATTCAGGCCAGTACGGCACCAACTCGACGTTGACTTGGCCGTGCCGCGGGGTGGAGCTTGCCGCTCACGCTCAGCCCCTGCGCGCATACTCGTCGTGGATCCACCGATACGTCCGTTCCATGCCGTCCCGCAGCCGCACGGAAGGCTCCCAGCCCAGGCGCTCCAGAATCATGGCGTTGTCGCTGTTGCGGCCGTTCACGCCCTTGGGCGCATCCAAGACGTAGCGGCGCTTGAGACGCACGCCGGCGATGTCTTCAACGATGCTCACCAGGCCGTCGATGGTGACCAGTTCGCTGGAACCCAGGTTGATGGGCGCGTCGATGTCGCTCGCCATGATGTCGAGCGTGCCCTTGATGCAATCGTCGATGTACATGAACGAGCGCGTCTGCTTGCCGTCGCCCCAGATGTCGATGCGGTGGTCGCCGGACCGCTTGGCCTCGATCACCTTGCGGCAGATCGCCGCCGGCGCTTTCTCCCGGCCGCCGTCCCAAGTGCCGAACGGGCCGTAGACGTTGTGGTAGCGGGCGATGCGGGTGGCTAGCCGGAAGTCCTCCCGGAAGTGGCGGCACATGCGTTCGGAGAAGAGCTTCTCCCAGCCGTAGCCGTCTTCGGGCATCGCGGGGTAGGCGTCGGCCTCGCTGAGCGGCGTCACGTCTTCGCTTGCCTGCTTGTCGGCGCGGTAGACGCAGGCCGAGGAAGCGTAGAAGTAGCGCGAGAGGGCATGCGTCTTGGCCGCAAGCAGCATGTGCGTATTGATGAGCACGCTCAGCATGCACAGCGCCTTGTTGTTCTCGATGAAACCCATGCCGCCCATGTCCGCGGCGAGCTGGTAGCAGGCATCTTGGCCTTCGCAGGCTGCCATGCAGGCATCGGCTTGGGCGAGGTCAGCCACCATGTTCTCTGCGTCGTCGTGCCGCTGATGCCACTCGCGCAAGGGCTTGCAGTCCACTGCCCGGACGGTTCTGCCTTGCGCCAGGAGTTCGCCCACCAGATGGCCGCCGATGAAGCCGCCCGCGCCCGCGACGAGCACCCTGTCGAGACCTGGATCGGCGCTAGGCACGGGCCGGTTAGAGGGCCTTCGCGGACGGCTTGACCCAAACGACCCACGGCGTCTTGAGCAGGATCTCCAAATCCAGCCAAATGGACCAGCGGCGCAGATACCAAAGGTCGTACTGCAGTCGCCCGGCCATCTTGTCCAGCGTGTCCGTGGGGCCGCGCCAGCCGTTGATCTGCGCCCAGCCGGTCATGCCCGGCTTGACCTTGTGGCGGCGCATGTAGCCGGGGATCAGGCGGCGGTATTCCTCGTTGTGGGCCACGGCGTGCGGGCGCGGCCCGACCAAGGACATCTCGCCGCGCAGCACGTTGAAGAGCTGAGGCAGTTCGTCCAGCGACGTGTGGCGCAGGAAGGCGCCGATCGGCGTGATGCGGGCATCTTCGGGCTGCGCCTGCGGGATGTGGTCGCCGTCTTGCGCCACCGTCATGGTGCGGAACTTCCATACCAGGAACTCGCGCCCGTCGATGCCGTAGCGCCGCTGCCTGAAGAGGATCGGCCCTGGCGAGAACGCCTTGATGGCGGCGCCGATGAGGAGCATCGGCAGCGTGGCGACAAGCAGGATGGCGGCGCCCAGGAGCAGGTCTTCGGCGCGCTTCAAGGCACCGGCCAAGCCGATGTGCGGAGACTCGAAGATGTTGACGGCCGGCACGGGACCGATCTGCACCCAGCGCGAGTACAGCAGGCTGCGGATCAGCATGTCCGGCAGCAGGTAGACCGACACGGTGGTGTCCGCGAGCCTGTCCAGCAGCGCTTCGATGGTGGCCTCCTCGGACATCGGCAGGGTGATGTAGACCACGTCCAAGGCGTTGCTGCGCGTATCCTCGACGAGCTGATCGATGCCGCCGCGCACGGGGATCGGCGACGGCGTGCCATTCGCATGGCCGTGCGATGCGGCAGGCTCTGTGGTCGCGTCCGCCGCATAGAAGCCGACGATTTCCTGGCCCTGCAAGGGCTTTGCCGACGCCAGTTCGCCGAGCTGGCTGTCGTGCGGGTCGTTGCCGAAGATGCCGGCCCGGCGTTGCTGCATGTCCATCAGCCGGCCCGCCGCGAAGCGCCAACCGACCAGCGCGAGCGGCGTCGCCATGCACCACAGTCCGACCGCGACGCGAGAGTACGCGCCCGTGGTCTTGGTCATCCAAGCCAGCGCAGCCAGGGCGGCGACGGTGATCGCCCAGGCGTTGAGGATGGGAGGGATGGGGCCGGTCGCGGGACTGCGAACGTAGGTGCCGGTGCGTTCGGCCACCGCCAGAAAGAGCAGGCAGGCGATGAGTGCCGCGATCAGGTACAGCGGGCTCCAAGTGGTGTCGTCGTAGAGGGCGACAACGAGCCAGAGTGCGCCGAAAACCACCGCCGCGTCGGCCAAGCGGAGTAGCAGCGCCGAGAAGCTTGATCCGAGTCGGCCCTGCAAGGCATCTTCCATCCCTTGAATATGCACAGCGTACCAACTCTTGGCGCACACGAACAGCACGGGACACTACCGAATCAAGTAGTGAGCCGTTCATGGCCATTTCGTCTTTTTTGTGTCTATGCCATGAGTGTGCCCCCCCGAACGCCGCGCAGAGCGCGGCGTCCCATCGAGCGCGGCGGCGCAGCGTCAGGGCCAGATGCCGATGATGCCGCCCATGAGGCCCGAGTACACCACCCGATAGCCGGATTGGATCGCCCAAAGCCTCCAACCCCAGCCGCAGAATGCACTGTCGTACGCCCCTTGCGTGGTGGCAGCGTCATGTCCCGCCTTGTCTTCCCTTGAACTCTTTGATGCGCTGGTCGGCGAGTGCTTCAAGGCGCTTCGCTTGCGCCCATAGCGTCTGACGAATCCCGACTTGTACCTTGCGTTCATGACGCGGGCCAGATTCGCGATGGTGCGCGCCCTCCGGGCGAGGCGAACGTCAGGGTGCTCCCGTTCGCCTCGGTCCGTGTGCTCCGGGAGGATTGAGACCCGGACCGACTGCGGCATGTCCTTGACGAGCTTCGTCTCGGGGGGGCTCCTTTTCATTCAACACTGCGCAGAACCTGGACTTCTTTAGGGCACGGCGGTAGACGGTGAACTCGGCACGGTCGAGCTTTTCCTTTCCCGGGTCCTCCCAGAACGGCCACATTTCGATCGCTGCGACCTCGAACGGGTCCAGCACGCTCATGGCGACCGCGTCGGTGCGTTGATTCGTGAGGTGGCGGCGGATGCGGGTCCGGAGCCGTTCTTGGGTCTGTCCCACATAGATCGGCTCAGCGTCATAGTCATAGAACAGATATATGCCCCATTGGCAGTTGCCGACTGGTTCGTTGTTCGAGCACAGCGTGTTGAGTGCGCGCTCCACGCCCTTGTTGGAGCTCGTCGACACTCGGCGGCGAGTCCGTGGAGTCAGGCATGGGCTGGCAGAACGGCGTGGTGAACTAGCCACTCGACCACTGGGACGCACACCGCGTCGCCGAATGCGTACATGGCCTGTCGAGGCGAGACCGAGTCCCAAGACATGCCAGAGGCGCCCTGCAGCGCGGCATACTCGGACACGTCCATCCACCGGGCAGCGAAAGGGAATTGTGTAGCAGAATCCGCATGGGCGAAAAAAGTTGAAAAAATTGCTTGACACGCCTTCCACGCCTGCATAGAATAATCCGCATTGAGTCGCTGCACCGGCGACCGACACAGGAGAACAGACATGGCAGCAATGAAGAAAATCATCGAGATCGACGAACTGACCACCCTCGAGCCGGACGTTGTTGTCCAGCTGCTCAAAGAGCACGACATCGTCACCACGTTCATCTACCGCGTCGGCGTGGAAAACGGGTGGATCGTCGGCGACGGCAACGGTTCCGAACGAATGCGCTTGGCCCGCTACGTCAGGGAGTTGGACGCCAAGGCGCGGGAGCGGCGCATCGGCGTGGGCCGTTACGCCCGCCGCTCCGCCGCCCCCCAAACGTGGCGCGACAAGCCTGCCACGGAACGCCAAATCGCGACGCTGCGGGCGATGGGGTGGAGCGGAGAGATCAAAAATAGGGGCGACGCCAGCAACCGCATCGATATGCTCCGCGGCGGCGACGCATACTGAGAGGGCTGTAGGGGCAAATGGCCATCATTGAGTACACCGCGGACGGCCAAGCCGTCAACGCGAGCGGCAGGCGCATCGCGGAGACTCTCTCCGTCGTACAGTTGTTTAGGCTGTTTCCCGACGAAGCGGCCTGCTACGCCTGGCTCGAGGATGCCCGATGGGGCGGCGAGCCGGTGTGCCCGCATTGCGGCGGGATGGACAACATCACGCGCCCCGCGAGCAAGCCGCATCACTACTGGCACCGCGATTGCCGCAAGCAGTTCACTGTGACCACGGGGACCTGCCTGCACGCGACCAAGCGGCCCTTGCAGGATTGGATCTACGCCATCTACAGCGTCCTCACGGCGCGGAAGGGCGTATCGGCAATGCAGCTGAGCAAGGAACTCGGCGTGCAGTACCGGACGGCGTGGCACATGCTGCACCGCATCCGCGAGGCTTGCGGGCGCGGCGACTTCACGCTTTCCCGCGTGGTAGAGGTCGACGAAACCTACATCGGCGGGAAGGAATCGAACAAGCACGAATCCCGCAAGCTGCACCAAGGGCGCGGCCCGGTCGGCAAGCAGGCCGTCGCGGGCATCCGCGAACGCGGCGGCAAGGTCAAGGCGCAGCCGGTGCAGCGCACGGACGCCCGCACCCTGATTGGCTTCGTCGAAGGCACCGTTGACCTGGGCGCGACCGTCTACACGGATGATGCGGCCGCCTACGGCGCGTTGCCGACGATCCTCAACCAGTACCACCATGAGACCGTTGCCCACGGCGCGGGCGAGTACGTTAGGGGCGACGCGCACACCAACGGCATCGAGAGCGTTTGGGCCGTCCTCAAGCGTTCCATCACCGGCACTTGGCACCATGTCTCGCCCAAGCATTTGGGCCGCTACGTCGACGAGGCATCGTTCCGGCTGAACGAAGGCAACTGCGCGGTCGACACCATCGATCGGATGCGCGAGTTCGCCCGGGGCATCCACGGCAAGCGCCTTTCCTACGCCGACCTGATTGCTGACAACGGCCAATCGGCCACGCCGGTGCCGGCATGAACCGGCATCACCATGACAAGATCGAGCGCCGGGAAGTCACGGCGGCGGAGCTGAAGGACGCGCTAAAGAGCGTGCTGTTGGCACCGCGCACGAATGTTCGGAGCGAGAATCGGGAGCCGACGAAGGCGGAGCTTGAGGCGCGCTACCGCTTGGACCGGAAGCGGAAGTGAAAGGGGCTTGCGGATTCTGCTACACAATTCCCCAGCGAAATCACCCCGGCCTGCTCGGAGGACGGCTTGTCGGCCGGAACCGCCAGCAGTGGTGCGCAACGCGCCGGCGATCTCGTCGTCCCGGACCTCCCACACAGCCACGCCCTTGCGGGTTCGCCGGTAGGCGCCGTGGCACGTTGCCTCGTCCTGTCGCTGGTAGCCGTCGACCCGACTTGCCTGCAGGTCCGAAAGCGAGCCGAGGAAGCAGGCCATCTGCCTTGCTCCCCACCACTCAAGGTCGTTGCGCACGATGTCCGTCAAGCGGCCGTCGTGGCGGTCGGGCGGGCGCGGCAGCAACGGCGGGGGGACATCCCGGTAGCCGAGGAGGAACACACGCAAACGACTCTGCGGCACGAAGGACGAGGCGTTGAGGCAGATGTGGCCCGTGCGATATCCGAGGGCCGTCAGTTCGCTGGCTACGGCTTGGTAGTCTCTCCCGCCGTTGACCGTCAGAAACCCCGGGACATTTTCGAGGACCACGACTGACGGTGCCTTGGCGCCCATCTCGTGGAGGATGCGCAGAAACTCGAAGACGACGCCAGACCGCGTTCCGTCGAGACCAGCACGGTAGCCTGCGAGGGAGAGGTCCACGCACGGAAACGAAGCGGTTCCCAAGTCTACCGGCGGGATGTCCGTGCCGCGCAAATCCCGAATGTCGCCAAGGTGGAACTCATCCGAACCCCAGTTCTCGCGATAGAGGGCTGCTTTCGCCGGACTCACGTCGTTGGCGAAGGCGGTTTCGACACCGCACCGCTCAAGGGCGGCGCGCACGAGGCCCATACCCGCGAAGAACTCCGCAGCTCTCATCGGGCCACCAGAGCCGCGGATGGGCATTTGGCGACCGCCGGAGCACGACCTCGGTCGAGCGGGGCGACGGCGCCTGTGTTCTTTCCAGTCATCTATTCATCTCCGTGCGGCCGAGCCTATCTTATGTTGATCCGACGCTGGTCGCCAGATTTCCTTGTTCCTTGCGTCCCACGCGCTCCCACTCATCGATCCTGCCGACGAGGTCCCCGGCGTCCCGGCACTGAAACGCGGCCCGGATGAGGGCCGGCACCGGCATCCGGGCGATCATGTGGAAGCGCTTGGCGAGGGCCTTGGTCGGCACGATCCCGCGGGACTCCAGAATCTCCACCAGTTCCAAGGATTGCTCCCAGCCCTTGACGTCGCTCGCGGCGCCGCTGGCTGGTGCGGGGCCGAACAGCAGCGCGTCGTTCCACGCCGCGCTGGATGGCTTGGCGAGTCCTTCCGCCACGCGCACGAGGTCCGCGGCGGTTTTCCTGGACTGGTCCTCCTCGTTGAGGGCGCGGTGGATCTGCTGCGCGGTCCAGCCGGGGAAGGCCGCGCTCGCTTGGGCGTTGCGATACAAGCCGTTGCGGAGTCGGTGAATGGTGAGCCCCGGCCGGCGGAGGCTGGGCGCAACTACCCTCTTGCGGCTGGGTTCGGGCACCTCCACCCACACCTCCGGGAAGCCCCAGGCTTGGTAGATGGCGAGCTTGCCGCGCTGTGCGTCCGTGGTGTGGTCCACTTCCAGTACCGTGTCTGGCAGGGAGTCGGCGCCGACCTCGATGGCATCGGCGCGGCGCGACGCTCCCTGCCAGAGGAAGACCGCCCGATCCGGCTGCAGAATCCGCTGTGGCGTGCCGTCGGGGTGGCGGATGAACAAGCGCGGCGCGTGGAGCGTCCTGATCGGTGCGCCGCGCAGCGCCGCGACCCGCGCCGTCAGGCGCCCGAGCCGGTCGACGACTGCCTCGTGCGTATCGCTGGGCGACTCGTGCTGCCAGGCGGTCTGGGCGTCCGCGTCCCAGAACTCGAAACGACCATCGAAGAGCTCCAGCTCGCTTGCCGAGAGGCGCACCCGCCGGCAGCCGGGGAACTTCAGCTCTGCTAGCGGCGGGTGCGTGGCGAAGGGCTCGGCGCCGTTGACGCCTGCTGGGGCGGGGCTGGTGTGCGGCACGGCTGACCCTCCTAGGATGCGGGCGCGGGCGCGGGAAGCGTTGGGAGACGGTAGCACGAATGTCTCGCCGTGAGCCAATGAAATCCTCGTTTGACAACAAAAAACAAGTGTTTCATACACTCATGTACGATTGGACGAAGCGCCGGGTTGTTGACGAACCAAGGCCCGTTCGTCTAAACCGAGGCCATGCAGCTCGCCACCGCCAGCGCATCCATCGGCCTTCGCCATTAGCTCGCCGCCGGCCAGCCGAGAGTCGGCGGAGGCGCAGGCTGCCCGCTACTTCCGCCGCAATGCGGTCGTGCAACTCATGCACGGGCTGTTCGGGCAGACCGGCTTTCGGCTGGTGTCGGCGCCCACCTTCCTGCCGGCGTACCTCTTCATGCTGTCCGGTTCCGACTTGGCGGTCGGGCTGGCGCGCTCCCTGCAAGCCGCGGGCACGGTGGCGACGCCGATGGTCGGCGCGTCGCTGATCGCGCATCGCTCCAAGATCCTCGGCATCACGCTCGCGTCGAGCGCTTTCATGCGGTTGCAGATACTGGGGTTGGCGGCGGCGGGGTTCCTTCTGGGCGCCGGTTCCGCGGTGGGCGCGATCATCGCCGTGCTGACGCTGATGGGCGTCTTCCAGGGCATCTCGCAGGTGCAGATGAACTCGCTGCGCGCCAAGGTGATTCCGATCGAGCGGCGCGGCCTCGTCAGCGGCGCGCGGAACTTCCTCGCCGGGCTCTCGTCCGCGGCCGTGTCGTATGCGGCGGGCGCCTACATCATCGACGGCAACCTGCTTGGCAACGGCTACGCGTCGGTGTTCCTGCTGGCATTCGGCATCACCACGCTCGGCCTCTTCGCGCTGGCGCTGACCCGCGAACCCAAAGCCGAGAGCGTGCGCGGCCGGGAATCCATCGTTCAGACCTTCAAGGCGGTGGGGCCGATCCTGCGCGAGCAGCCTGCGTTCCGGCGCTTCTTCATCGCCCGCGCGCTCGGTTCCTGCGGACGCATGGCGCTGCCGTTCTACATCCTGTTCGCAGGCACGCGGATGGAACTCACGGGCGCCAATCTCGGCCTGCTGACCACCGTCTGGATGCTCACCTCCAGCACCGCGAATCTGCTCTGGGGCTTGCTTGCGGACCGCTACGGCTACAAGGTGGTCATGCTGGTCACGCTTGGCTGCTGGACGGTCTCCCACGGGCAGCTCCTGTTCGCCGAGGGCTTCGCCGGCATCGCTCTGTTCTTCGTGCTGATGGGCATGGCGTCCGGCGGCTTCAACCAGTCGGGCCAGAACATGGTGCTGGAGTTCGGCCGCATCGAGGACATTCCGATTCGCTTGGCGGCATCGGGCTCGGCGGTCAATCTGGTGGGTGCCGTGGGACCGGTGGTCGGAGGCGTCATCGTGGCACTCGCCGGGTACGTCGAACTCTTCGTGCTCACCATCGTGTTGCAGGTGGCTGCATTCGCTATTATCGCCGTGTCCGTGCCGGAACCACGGCACGCGCGCCTTGGGGGGAGGCAGCTATGAGGTTGAACGTTCGTGCGCTCGCCGCGGGCCTGGTCGCGGCACTCGCGGTGCAGGCCCATGCCGATACGGGCCAAGACACCGCTTTCGTGCTCAACACCTTCTCGCTCCTGATCTGGGGCGCGCTGGTGATGTGGATGTGCGCCGGCTTCACGATGCTGGAAGCCGGCTCCGTGCGCACCAAGAACGCGTCGGTGATCTGCCTGAAGAACATCGGTCTGTATTCCATCGCCGGGCTTGCCTACTACATCATCGGCTACAACCTGATGTACACGGATGTCGGCTCGGTGATCGGCTCGTTCGAGTTCTTCGAACGCTCGACGCCGGCCGAAGTCGCGCTGCTGGGCGGCGAGGAAGGCCAAGCCGCAGCGGTGGCCGAGGGTGGCCAATCCACCATGTCCAACTGGTTCTTCCAGATGGTGTTCGTCGCCACTGCGGCGTCCATCGTCTCCGGGACGCTGGCGGAGCGGGTGAAGCTGTGGACGTTCTTCGCCTTCGTTGCACTGCTCACGGCGTTCATCTACCCCGTGGTCGGGGCATGGACGTGGGGCGAGGGCTGGCTGTACCAGCTCGACTTCAAGGACTTCGCCGGTTCCACCATCGTCCACTCCGTGGGCGGCTGGGCGGCGCTGGCGGGGGCCTTGGTGGTCGGCCCGCGGCTCGGCAAGTTCCGCGCCGATGGCAGCGTCAAGTCGACGCCGCCTTCCAACGTTCCCGCAGTGACGTTGGGCGTCTTCATCCTGTGGCTCGGCTGGTTCGGCTTCAACGGCGGCTCGCAGTTGGCGCTTGCCGGGGTGGTGGATGCGGTGGCGATGAGCAACGTCCTCGTCAACACCAACCTCGCCGCGGCGGCTGGCGTGATGGCGGCGGTGAGCGTGGCGCGCCCCATTCTTGGCCGCGTCGACCTCTTGGCAGTGCTGAACGGCGCGATCGCCGGCCTCGTCTCCATCACCGCCGGGCCGGACATGGTGGATCACTACTGGGCGATCCTTATCGGCGCGGTCGGCGGCGTGGTCGTCGTCGCCGGGATGAAGTTGCTGGAGATCGTGAAGCTGGATGACGTGGTCGGCGCGGTTCCGGCGCACCTTTTCGCGGGCATCTGGGGCACGTTGGCGGTGTGCATCGCCTCGGGCGGCATCTTCTGGGTGCAGCTCCTCGGCATCGTCAGCATCGGCGCATTCGTGTTCGCCGTCTCTTGGGTGTCGTGGTTCGTACTAGACAAGCTCATGTCGGCCCGTGTCTCGCGCACTGTTGAGGAACTCGGCCAGGATGTCTCGGAACTCGGCATCGAGGCCTATCCCGAGTTCGCGGTCCTGCCGGATTTGGACGACGTGGCGGAGATGAGCGCCGCCAAGGACGATTCCTCGTGAGTGCGGAGGAGTCGCAGCCGCAGGGCGACGAGCGGCCGCTCGTCGCCTTGGGCCACATCCAACTCGCCGTCGACGATGTGAGCGAGGCGTACCTTTTCTTCACGCGCTACGGCATGCGCGAGGTGCTTGAACGGCCGGACTTCGCCATCCTGGAACTGCGCGGCGGCACGCATCTGATCGTCTCGAAAGCGGATGAGCCGGTAGAGCCCGGCCAGCGGGCGCCGTTCGACATGATGGTGGACGACGTGGACGCCATGCGCGCGATATTCCTTGCGGGCGGCGCGGAGGCGACGGAGATCGAACGCGGCAGCATCCACGACTCCTTCATGGTTGCCGGCCCATCCGGCTACCAGATCCCGGTGAACTCGTCGCACGTCGTCGGCGTCGTCTAGTGCCCGGGCATCTGTTCGACGGCCTCAAGGTCATCGACGCGGCGTCCGTAATCGCGGCGCCGGCAGCAGCCATGATGCTCGGCGACTTCGGTGCCGACGTGATCAAGATCGAACAGCCCGGCAAGGGCGACATGCTGCGCATCCTCGCGCCGAACCCGGATGCAGCGAGCAACTGGTTCTGGCAGATGGACGGCCGCAACAAGCGCAGCCTGACACTGGACCTCAAGGACGAACGCGGTCTTGCGGTGCTGCACCGACTGGCGGAAATCTGCGATGTCTTCATCACCAATCAGCCCTACGGTTCCCGCGAGGCGATGGGCCTCACCTACGAGGCGCTCAAGGCCAAGAACCCGCGCATGATCTACGCCTCGCTCACCGCCTACGGCGAGAACGGCCCGGAGCGCTACCGCAAGAGCTTCGATCAGCTTGCCTACTGGGCGCGCAGCGGCCTCATGGATCTGATGCGCGAACCAGGCACGCGCCCGACCCAGGGCCTTGCCGGCATGGGCGACCATCCGACCGGCGTTGCCCTGTATGCCGGCATCGTCACCGCGCTCCTGCATCGGGAGCGCACGGGCGAAGGCGGCATGGTGCAGACATCGCTCTTCGCGAACGGTCTGTGGTCGGCATCGGGGGTTGCCGGCGGCGCCATGGCGGGCCGCGACATGGAACTCTACCGCCAGCGCCACGATGTGCCGCCGGCGATGATGCGCCCCTACCAGGCGGCCGACGCCCGCTGGCTGCAATTCAACATGGTGCGCAACGAAGAACTGCTGAACCTCCTGCTCACGGGCTTGGGTGCGCTGGACTTGCTGGTAGACGAGCGCTTCGCAACGCCCGCCGACATGTGGCAGAACCGCGGCGCGTTGGGCGATGCCTTGGCGGAACGGGTGGCGATGCGAACGTCCGACGAATGGCTCGCCGTGTTCGAGGAGCTCGATGTGCCGGTGAATCGGATCGCCTTGGTCGAGGAAGCCACGACCGACGCGCAGGTACACGCCAACGGCATGGCCCTCCGGCCGGGCGAAGACTCGGATGTGAATGTGCCGATGCTGGTCAACCACCCGATCAAGGTTTCGACAGTGCCGCCCGTTCCGCTGCAACGCGCACCGGATCTCGGCGAACACGCCGGGGAGATACTGACGGAACTCGGCTACGACGAGGACGTGATCGACGCTCTGCGTTCGGACGGGGTGATCTGAGGACGGGCTAGAGATGCCCCACAGAGGTGGCCGGTCGACCGTCCGGTGGTATTGTTGGGCTCTTGCTCATTGTGCGCTGCTTTCAGTTCCTTTCACTGCAATGGCGCAGGAGTACCAGTGGGGCTTCCTCCCAAACGAAGTCCTCGGCAACCTCGAATGCACCATGGTTGCCGGGCGGGGCGCAGCGAGCGCCGCCGCCATTGTCCTGCTGCCGTCCGGAACCGGCGCGAGATTTTCGGTCGTGGGCGACGAAGGCCAGATCGTTGGCGGTGCGCTGCCGTTCATGCCTCACCATCTGCATTTGGGCGTGCGGGAGGACGGCTTGCCTGTGGTGGGCTTCGGGGACCTGCGCCTCAACTCCAAGACGTTCCGTCCCATGGATTCCCCGGAACCCGTGCGCATCTATCTGGGCGAGGAGGTGGTCTACGAGTCGGACAAGGCTCGGGATTTCCTCGTGGCGCGCGACGGCGCTTCCTTCGCCGTCCATGAGCCGCTCGCCGACGGCGAATCGCGGCTGCTGGTCCGCAACCTCGAACTCGGCACGGAAAAGCACTTCGACCTGGGCAGGGAGATGACGCCGCACAACGCCTACGAGCTCTCATACGCGATGGATTACACGCTGGATGAGACGGAGGTCGTGTTCAGGCCGGCGCACGCAGACGCGCAAGGGATCGGAACCTACCGCTTCTACCCGGTAGGCGACGGGATGGCGCGCCGCATGACCGTGGAAGACGGCATGGGCGCCGTGCTCGTCTCCAGCCGGGAGGGATACTTGGCCCATTGGCACGACATCATGGCGGATGGGGAGCGGGGTGGCGTGTGGCGTGTGAGCAAGCGCAGGTTCGACCATCAGCAAGGCACGACGGAAGATGTCTGGCACCGAGACTTGGACCCCGGCTGGTTCGGGGGCCGGCTGTCCGTGTCGGACAATGGGCGCTGGCTCGGCGTCCACGGCTGGGAGTTCCATGTGCTCGAAACACAGGCCGGCAGGCCGGTGTTCCGTTACTCCCAGGTCGCCCCGGTTGCCGAGCACTTGGCGCGACTCGGGTCAGTGGCCGGCGACGAGGGGGCAGCCGCTGTCGGCAGGCTCACCGGCATCACCTTCAGAGGCGACAGCATGATGTTCTACAGGCAATTCGGGCAGCTGAGCTGCCGCACGCCGCCAGGACAGGAATACGACGCCATCCGCTACCGGCAGTGCCTGAGGCGCCTCCGAGAGCACGGCCACTACCGTTCCGTCTTTGATGTCTACGACCTGAATGCCATCGCACTGGACGCCCAGCCGACCTATCGGGCGGAGGTCTATCGCGAGACGACTTGCATGGAACGGAACGCACCCTTGCCGGGGCTGCAGACCGTCGGCGGCCGGCTGATCTACGCCAGCGGCTGGAAGCAACGGTAGCCGGCTGTTCCTGTTCTACCGCGCGTCCGTTGGTGCCCGCTTCCACCGTCCGCACAAGGCATGGGCCTCGCGTACGAGGACCAAGTGCAGCGGTGGCAGAGCCAGCACGATTAGCACCTCGGCAGCGCGCGCCGCGAAATGCATGTAGGCCCCGGCTGCGGCCAGCAGAATCAGGCAGACCACCAAGGCTGTGGCGGCGCCGAAGCCGTGCAGGCGCAGTTGCCTAGCTGCGGCGAGTTCCTGCATTCGCCATGACAGAAACGCCTTTGCCCAGCGGCTGCCGGACCTAGTGGCGATGCGCACGCCCGTGTCGGGCCAGTTGTCGAGCGCGTCCGCCGCATACCATGGCCAGCAGAACCATGCGCCGAGGATCAAGCCGCCGCCGGCAAGCAGCAGGGCCGTCTTGAGCGTGTCGGCATCCGCGGCGAATCCAGGGAGAGCCGCGGTAACGCCGAAGACGACGATGGCGAACAGGATCAGCCAGCCCACCACGAAGCCGGCGAAGCCGATCACGGTGAAAGCGCGGGCGATCTTGGATTCGTCGTCGATGGGCTTGTGGACGCCGAACGCCAAGGCGGCCGCGCGCAGCATGGACGGCAGCACCAGGGTGAGCAGGGGGAAGCGGTAGGTCGGGTCTCGAACGATGTAGATGATCGCCGCGGCGAAGACGACCGGGACGAGGAAGCGGCGCGCTGCGCTGCCTAGCTTGAGGTCGGTGTACCCGTGGCGAACGTCGTCCGGCGCGGGCGGCGATGCGTCAGAGGCCGAGCTCACGGCGGTCGAGGGGTTTGAGCGGAATGTCGGGGTCGGGGGAAGGAATCGCGGACAGCAGGAGCCTGGTGTAGTTCTGCTGGGGACTCGCGAAGATGCCGTCCACCGTGCCGGATTCCACCACGCGGCCTTGGTGCATCACCAGCACGCGGTCGCAGATGTGCTGCACGACGCTTAAGTCGTGGGCGACGAAGATGTAGGTGAGGCCGAGTTCGCGCTGCAACTCTTCCAAGAGGTTGATGATCTGCGCCTGCACCGAGACATCCAGTGCCGAGACGGACTCGTCGCAGACGACCAGATTGGGGCGCAGTATGAGCGCTCGGGCGATGCCGATGCGCTGCCGCTGGCCACCCGAGAAGGCGTGCGGGTAGCGGGTGAGCGAGTCGTGGTCGAGCTGCACATGGTCCAGCATGTCGCGCACGATTTCCAAGCGTTCGCCCCTGCTGCCTTCCTGATGGATGATGAGCGGCTCTTCGAGGATTTCGCGCACGGTCATGCGCGGATTCAGCGACGCGAACGGATCCTGGAAGATCATCTGCATCTCGCGGCGCAACGGGATTAGCTGCTTGGCTGTCATGGTCTGCAACTGCACCCAGCCATCATCCGCGCTGTTGAACCGCACCACGCCTTCGTCGGGGTCGATGGCGCGCAGAATGCAGCGCACCAGCGTCGTCTTGCCGGAGCCCGACTCGCCGACCACGCCGAGGGTTTCGGAACGCTGCACATCGAAGGTGACGTTTTCCACCGCCGGGACGCCGTCGAAGAACTTGGAAAGCCCGCGCACCTCGAGCATTCTGTCGTCGCGGCTCTCGGCCATCAGGCGATGCCCGCCAGCGCCTCGGGCGGAAGACTCACCTGGCGACCGTCTCGAAGCTCCCGCAGCGGATGCGGCGTTGCGATGTCGATGTCGCCGACGACGCTGGCGATGGTGGCGAGCGGCTCGCCCTTCGGCGCGAGGCCGGGAATCGCGGCGAGCAGTCCCTTGGTATAGGGATGTACGGGAGTCTTGAGCACCTGCCGCACCGTGCCGATCTCCAGCACGCGGCCTTGGTACATCACCACCACCTGATCCGCCAACTGCGCGACGACGCCGAGGTCGTGGGTGATGAACAGCACGGAGTTCTTGAGGTCGCTCTGCAGATCCTTGATGAGGGTGAGGATCTCGGCCTGGATCGTCACGTCCAGCGCCGTAGTCGGTTCATCGCAGATCAGCACCTCGGGGTGGCAGACCAGCGCCATGGCGATTACCACCCGCTGGCGCATCCCGCCGGAGAACTCGAACGGGTACATGTGGATGCGGCGGTCGATGTCTTCGATGCCCACCCGCTCCAGCATTTCCGCGGCCTCCTGCCACGCTTGCTGGGTCGTCACCTTGCGGTGGCAGAGGATGGCTTCCGCTACCTGATTGCCGACCTTGTAGACCGGGGAGAGGGCCGTCATCGGTTCTTGGAAGACCATGCTGATGAGGCCGCCGCGCAACTCCAAGAGGCGCGGGTCCTTTTTGCGCAGCCCGACGATCTCGAAAGCTTCGGTACTCTCGGGATTGAAGTCGATGGTGCCGCGCACGATCTTCCCCGGCGGCTGAATGAGCCGCATGATGCAGTTCGCGGTGACGGATTTGCCGGACCCGGACTCGCCGACGATAGCCGTGACCTTGCCGCGCGGCACGTCGAAGCCCACGTCCACCAGCGCATGGGTGAAGCCGGTGTCGGTCTTGAAGTCCACCGCGAGATCGCGGATTCCAAGCACGTTGTCGGTCATTGGTTGTGCGCCGCGCTGTAGGGGTCGGCCGCATCGCGCATGCCGTCGCCAAGCAGATTGAATGCCATGACCGAGAGCACCACCGCAAGGCCCGGCAGCATCTGCCAAGGCGTCATTTCCACAACCAGCGGGTTCTGCGCCTGGAAGAGCAGCACGCCCCAGCTCACCACCGGCGGCCGCAGGCCGATGCCGAGGAAGGAAAGCGCCGTCTCGCCGAGGATCATGGCGGGCACGGCGAGCGTCGCCGAGGCGATGATGTGGCTCATGAAGTTCGGCAGCATGTGGCGGCGGATCACGCGCGGCGTATCGGCGCCGATGAGGCGCGCTGCCATCACGAAATCCTCTTCGCGCAGTGCCAGGAAGCGGCCGCGCACCTGCCGGGCGAGGAAGGTCCAGCCGAAGAGCGAGAGGATGATCGTCACGCCGAAATAGATCAGGAGCGGCGACCAATGCACCGGCAGCGCGGCGGAGAGCGCCATCCAGAGCGGCAGCGTCGGCAGGGATTGCAGCACTTCGATGATCTTGTTGACGCCCTTGTCCACGATGCCGCCGAGGTACCCGGCAAGTCCCCCGAGAGTGATGCCGAAGACGATGGTGAGCACGACGCCGACGAAGCCGATGGAAAGCGAGATGCGGCCGCCGTAGAAGACCCGCGAGAACATGTCGCGACCCAGCGGATCGGTGCCGAACAGGTGGATATAGCCGCCTTCGTCCGTGGTGAAGAGATGCCGCTCCATCTTGAACAGATCCCAAAGCTCGTAGGCCTCGCCCTTGGCGAAGAAACGGATGGGGAACATGCGGCTGGTGTCTTCGGTGTACTCGCGCATCCACGTATCGGGATTCACTTCCATGTGGTACGCGTAGACGAACGGGCGCAGATGGAAGTTGCCTTCGGCATCGAAGAAATGCACGGCCATGGGCGGCGCGTTGATGGCGTTTTCGTTGCGGGTGGTGGTGCCGTAGGGCGAGACGAACTCGCAGAAGATCACCAGCACGTACAGCACCAGCAGGAAGACGCCGCTGAAGTAGGCGAGCCGATGGCGACGGAAGCGCAGCCACATGAGCTGGCGCGGCGAGATGGCGGTGGTGTCCTCCTCGCGCCGAACGTGGGCGGCGCCGACGGCCTCGGCACCGGCGCCGGGAAGTTCTGCCGCCTCACTCAAAGCGAATCCTCGGATCGACCCAGGCCAGCAAGAGGTCCGAGAGCAGGATGCCGAACACGACCAGAATGGCCAGCCACATCAAGAGGCTCCCGGCCAGGAACATGTCCTGATTCAGGAGCGATTGCAGCAGGAGCGGGCCGATGGTCGGCAGCCCCATCACCATGCCGACCAGCGCTTCGCCGGATACCAGCGCCGGCAGCGTCAGGCCGATGTTGCTGATGAACGGGTTGATGGCGATCCGCACCGGGTACTTCAGCACCAGCTTCACCGGCCCCACGCCCTTGGCGCGGGCGGTCACCACATAGGGCTTGTTCAGTTCATCGAGCAGGTTGGCGCGCAGGATGCGCATGGTCGCCGCCGCGCCGCCGGCGCCGACGATGACCATCGGCAGCCAGATGTGCGTCAGCATGTCCCCGAACTTGGCGAAGCTCCACGGCGCATCTTCGTATTCCGGGGAGAAGAGGCCGCCCGTGCTGATGCCGAACCACTCGAAGCCGATGTGCATGAAGATGAGCGCCAGCAGGAACGGCGGCGTGGCAAGGCCCACCAGCGCCAGCGTGGTGACGATGTAGTCGGCGATCGAGTATTGGCGCACGGCGGAGAGAATGCCAACCGGCAGCGCCACGGCCCAGGTGAAGAGCAGCGCCGAGAATGTGATGGAGAGTGTGTAGGCAAGGCGCTCCCATATGAGGTCGTTCACCGGCCGGTTGAACAGTATCGAGTAGCCCATGTCGCCGGTTAGGAAGTCGACGGCCCAGTGCCCGTACTGAAGCCAGATCGGCTTGTCGAGGTTGTACTGGCTGCGCAGGTTCGCGACGTATTCTTCGGTGGTGTCGACGCCTTGCGCCTGCAAGCGGTCCAGCATCGACGAGACGATGTCCCCTTCGGGAAGCTGGATGACGGTGAAGACGATCACGGAGATGATCACGAGCGTCGGGATCATGCCGAGCAGGCGCTGGACGAGATAGGCCCGCATCTACTCGCCGCCGCCCTCGTCGAAATACCAGGTGGACGGGTGGTAGGAGAGCGTCCAGCGGTTGTCCCAGCCCCAAATGCCGTTCGCCGTGACGTTCTTGAGGCGCGTCGAAACCACCACCGGATGCGGTGCCTGGCCGACGGTGCCGATGGTCCAGAGATTGTCGGCAGCCGCTTCGAGCAGCGTCTTGGCGGCCTTGGTGCGATGCTCTTCGGTGGTGGCTTCCCGAAGCTGATCGCCCCAGTACTGCAGGTTCTTGATGCTCGGCGGCGGTTCCTCGCCAAGCTCGCCGTCCGTCTGGTAGTAGCGCGCCCAGTGGTTCCACATGGCGATGTCCCAGCCGGTTCGGTGCGGGTAGAACCAGTCCGGCACCAGCGGGAAAAGGATGTCCGTGACTTTGTCCGCGTGCCAGAGCGTCATCTGCATCTTGTTCGCCTGGGCGCGTTCCGACTGCAGGTTGCGCTCCACGGACTTGAGGCGCATGTCGATGCCGACCTCCCGCCAATAGTCGCGCACCAGCTCCATGGTGATGGTCTTCGGCGTCTCGAAGTCCAGATACTCGAAGGTGATGGTGAGCTTCGAGCCGTCCGGATACTCGCGCAGGCCGTCGCCGTCCACGTCCTCGAGGCCGAGTTCGTCGAGGAGGGCCTTGGCGTATTCGGGATCGTAGCGGGTGTGGGCGTCCTGGAAGCGCTGCTCGTGCCAGCGGCTGGTCGGGTGGGCGGTGACCTGGCTCGGCACGCCGCGCCCGAAGTAGATCACGTCGTTCATCTGCGGGCGGTTGATGGCGTGCGACAGCGCCCGCACGAAGCGCCGCTCGCCGGTACCCCACAGCAGTTCGCGGTACTTCGGATCGTCGTAGTTGTAGTTCGGCTGGATGGACACGTCGCTGATGTGCAGGCGGGTCCAGACGTGGACCTTGTTGACGCCCTTCACCTCGCCGAGCTTGAGCAGCGGAATGTCCTCCGTCTTGAGCGCGAAGGCGGCGAAGTCGAGCTGCCCGGTGGCCGCCTGGAAGGCGATCATCTTGGAGTTCTCCAAGAGGATGATGGCGTCCACCTTGTCGATGTACGGCAGCTGCTGGCCGGTCGGATCGATCTTGAAGTAGTACGGGTTGCGCTCCAGGCGCATCTTCGTGGGCGTGCGCTCCGTCACCTTGTAGGCGCGCAGGGTCGGCACCAGCTTGGCGTCCTCGTTGCCCCAGCCGCGCAGGGCGCCGTACATCGCCATCCAGGTGACGAAGCCTTCTTCCTCCGTCAGCGCGTCCAGCTCCTCCCTGTCGCGGAATGCGCCGTGGTAGTTCTTGAAGAAATGCATCGGGTCCACGAAATGGCTGCCGTACTGCGCGAAGAAGTTCGCGAACATCGGGTTCGGGCCGGGGAAGACGTACTGGAAGGTGAGATCGTCGATCTTGACGAACTCGCAGCCCTGCACCAGCCGGTAGACCACGGGCGAGATGTCCGGGTCCTGCCAGACGTGCTTCAGGCGGAACATGAAATCGTCCGCAGTGAGCGGATGGCCGTCGGACCACTTGATGCCGGCGCGGAGCTTGACGGTGGTGACGCGGCCGTCCTCCGACAGTTCCCAGGACTCGGCCAGATTCGGCAGCACGTCGCGCATGTTGGCGGACAGCGTCAGCGCGTGCTCCCAGTTGAAGAACTGCCAGGTGTCCCACAGCGTGATCCGCGCCGTGCCGCCGTACTTGCCGACGCTGCGGTACGGCTGGATGACCACCGGATTGTCCGGCAGGCGCTCTGCGACCGGCGGCAGGCCCGCATCGTCGAGGAAGGGGCTCTGCGAGAAGCTCGTGAGGCCCACTTGGCTGGCCGTCTTCGGCGCCTCGAACCACTCCTGCGGCCACGGCGGCTCGTCGGCGTCCGCAGAGGATTGATCGGCAGCGGCGGTCGGCCAGAGCCCAAGCGCAAGAGCGAGCAAGGCAACCTGCAATGCGCTCGCGCCCGCCCGGCCCCGGGGCGGGGTTCGGCACCCGCCTACCTGCATTTGCCCTCCACCATCGGCGCATCATGGCCCCTAGCGCTTGCTGGCGTCAACAAGGGTTTCCGTGCTGCTGTTAGTTCGACGCCTGTCTTGGGGAGTTGTCTCTGGCGGGCGCTTCCAGGATGGTCTTCCCAGCGGAGGTACGGCCAGCGTGACATAAGTCATATCGAATCAGTGACTTATGGCACTACCACGGCGTTGGGCTCGTGTGATTGGCTCCAAACGTCCGGCTGGGCACAAGAGAGGGACCGCGATGTGGGCATGGGCCATCTACACGGTTTGCGTTGTCGTCGCCGTCTGGGTGGCGGCGTCGCTAGGTTTGGCGGGCTACGTTCGGACGCACCATCGGGAATCTAGCGAAGACACCAAGTCGGTTGCGAGCGGGTTCCTGGACTGGTGTCGGGGGAACACTTGGAGCGCTGTTGCAGTGCTTGCGGGCTACTTCGGCTTGGCGGGCTACGTGTTCGAGACGCGGCTCTACTCTCTCCTAGGTTTCGGAGACACCGTCTACCGTGAGCCTCTGGATCTGCTCGTTGTCGTGTTCCAACACCCCGCACTGTTTGTCCCTGTCGCGGGCGTTGCGGCTGTCACGGTTGGCTTGTGTTTGCTGCTCACCGCGTTAGCGAACCGACTGCCGAGCGAAGGGGCGTGGAAGGGCGCGAGCAAGGCCCTTTGCTGCCGGCACCGGTTGTGGGAGGTGGCTATGCCGGTCCTGAGAGCACCTGTGGCCTTCCTTTCACTGGTGTTGGGAGCGTCCAGATGGCTAGTTTCCATTGCTCTACTGGTAGTGGTGACGCTGTTCGCGGTCCTCTTGGCTGAGCATCGATACCACCAGATCGAACGTGAGCCGAAGGGGAGAGTCGTACTTAACACGCCGACGACCTTCGCCGATGACGCGAGGCACATCGGGTCCACCTCTAGGCACATGTTGGTCCTATTCGAAGGGTGCCTGCCCGCCAGTGACACCGAGGGAAGCAAGGACCAAAGCGCGACGACGGGCTTCAGCCGGGCACTCGCTGGATTCGCTGCGGCGCTGCCAGATTGGCGCCCTTGGGCCTTTGGCGATGGGGAAGCCGAGCCGTTGCCGCCAAGGTGGAGGCCCGCCGTCATCCCTTGGTCTTCGATCATGGCTTTTGACACGAGCATGGCCACCTCGACACCAGCGGCTGGGAAGAGCAGCAGCCAGTGCAACATCCCAAGGCGCGCGGGCTGGACGCACGGTCGGCCTGCCGGAGCGGGCACTCCCACTGAACCGACCGTGCCGCAAGGGGCACTCCAAGTGACAACCGTCATCCCCAGGGAGGCGTTGTCGGTCAAGAAGGAGGTCGTCAACCGCTTCATCGTCGGGCGAACGGGAACGCATTCCGTCGGCCCGGGTACTACGATCTACTCGGTGCCATTCAATCCTCTGCAACCGGTGCAAACCGGAGACGACGGCGCGGTCGTCAGTGCGGAAGGAAAGCACTGGCTCGCACGCCTCGGCGCGGCGTGGAAGTCTTGTGGGGTCGGCGAAGTTCAGGTTGTCGGCCATGCGAGCAAGTCCTCATTTACGGATCGAAGCCCGGACATTTGGACGACGGCCGCAAGGGGTGGGCCCGCGAACCGGTGCAACCAGCGCGTCTCGGGTACACCGGGCGCCCAAGAGATGGAGTGCGTCGATGCGGTGATGAACTGTGGGCTGGCCAACCTTCGAGCATTGGCTGTCCTGTCCGAGCTTGCGGGAGAGACGGAACTCAGGGTCGCCGCCCCCGGGCTGACATCTGCCTTGGATGCGGCGGGCAGCGCACGGGAGGCAATCGCCCGCCTACCCCAAGCTGCGGCGTCAGGCTCCGGAGGGCACACGCTTGCCGATAGCGACATGCCGATCGCGAAGGAGGTGTTCCGGGCGTTCGATCGACTGTGCGGGTCTACGGATGGATTGCGTGGCGCCATCGGGAAGTTGAGCTTCGAGGTAGCTCAATGGTCGGACGCCAACGCCGACTCTTGGCGCTGGCTGACTGGTGAAGGCGCTGAAGTGGCTGCCCTCAACCGCAGTGTCCACGTCATCCTTGAAGGCAGCGCCGATTCGCTCAGCAGGTGTTTGCCACGAGGTAGCGTGGGCACGGCCAACCCCGCCGGGTTCTGAACCCCAAATGGATGATCGGCGTTGGCTTGGGCACGGCTAGGATGGCTGCTTCAAGGCTCCGCTTCGTCCAAGTACCAAGTCGCCGGGTGGTAGGCCAGCGTCCAGCGGTTGTCCCAGCCCCAGATGCCCGTCGGCGTGACGTTCTTGAGGCGCGTCGAGACCACCACGGGATGCGGTGCCTGCCCTACCGTGCCGATGGTCCAGAGGTTCTCGGCAGCGGCTTCGAGCAGCGTCTTGGCGGCCTTGGTGCGGTGCTCCTCGGTGGTGGCTTCGCGCAGTTCGTCGCCCCAGAATTGCAGGTTCTTGATGAGCGGCGGCGGCTCTTCGCCGAGGCGGCCGTTGGTCTGGTAGTAGCGCGCCCAGTGGTTCCACATGGCGATGTCCCAGCCGGAGCGGTGCGGGTAGAACCAGTCCGGCACCAGCGGGAACAGGATGTCGGTCACCTTGTCCGCATGCCAGAGCGTCATCTGCATCTTGTTGGCTTGCGCGCGCTCCGATTGCAGCCGCCGTTCCACGGACTTGAGGCGCATGTCGATGCCCACCTCGCGCCAGTAGTCGCGCACCAGCTCCATGGTCACCGTCTTCGGCGTCTCGAAGTCCAGATACTCGAAGGTGATGGTGAGCTTGGTGCCGTCCGGGTACTCGCGCAGACCATCGCCATCGATGTCTTCGAGCCCCAGTTCGTCGAGCAGTTGCCGCGCATAGTCCGGGTCGTAGCGCGTGTGCGCCTGGGCGAAGCGCGCCTCGTACCAGCGGCTCGTGGGGTGCGCGGTCACTTGGCTCGGCACGCCGCGTCCGAAGTAGATGACGTCGTTCATCTGCGGCCGGTCGATGGCGTGCGACAGGGCGCGGACGAACCGTCTCTCCCCCTGGCCCCAGAGCAGCTCGCGGTACTTCGGATCGTCGTAGTTGTAGTTCGGCTGAATCGACACGTCGCTGATGTGCAGCCGCGTCCACACATGGACCTTGTTGACGCCCTTCACCTCGCCGAGCTTCAGTAGGGGAATGTCCTCCGTCTTGAGCGCGTAGGCCGCGAAGTCGAGCTGTCCGGTGGCGGCTTGGAAAGCGATCATCTTGGAGTTTTCCAGCAGGATGATGGCGTCGATCTTGTCGATGTACGGCAGCTGGTTACCGGCTGGATCGACCTTGTGGTAGTACGGATTGCGGTCCAGGCGCATCTTCGTCGGCGTCCGCTCGACCACCTTGTAGGCCCTCAAGGTCGGCACTTTGGCAGCGTCCTCGTTGCCCCAGCCGCGCAGTGCGCCGTACATCGCCATCCAGGTGACGAAGCCTTCCTCCTCCACCAGCGCGTCAAGCTCTTCCCGGTCGCGAAACGCGCCGTGGTAGTTCTTGAAGAAATGCATCGGATCCACGAAGTGGCTGCCGTACTGCGCGAAGAAGTTGGCGAACATCGGGTTCGGCTGCGGAAAGGCGTACTGGAAGGTATAGTCGTCGATCTTCACGAACTCGCAGCCTTGCACCAGCCGGTACACCACCGGCGAGATGTCGGGGTCCTGCCAGACGTGCTTCAGGCGGAACATGAAGTCGTCGGCGGTCAGCGGATGGCCGTCCGACCACTTGATTCCCGGCCGCAGGTGGATGGTGGTGACCCGCCCATCGTCGCTCAGCTCCCACGACTCGGCGAGATTCGGGAGCACATCGCGCATGTTCGCAGACAGCGTCAGCGCATGTTCCCAGTTGAAGAACTGCCAAGTGTCCCAGAGCGTGATCCGCGCCGTGCCGCCGTACTTGCCGATCCTCCGGTACGGCTGGATGACCACCGGATCGTCCGGCAGCCGCTCCTTGACCGGCGGCAGCCTGCGGCCATCGAGATAAGGGCTCTGGGAAAGCCGTTGGAGCCCGATTTCGCTCGCGGTCTTGGGTGGCTCGAACCACTCCTTCGGCCAAGGCGGGCTCTCATCCGGGCCGTTGGCAGCAGCGGAGAACGCAAGCGCCGAGGCGAACCACATGGCGCAGGAGCGAACGCGGCAACACGGAAGTCTCGCCAAGTAGTCCACCCTCGTCTCCCTCTAAGGCGCATGCGCACTGGCGCGGACACTTGCGCGGATAGTGCGGCCCTGCAGGAACGGGCGTCAAGTGCGTCGGAGTACGGGGTGCAGGGGCGCATCTCGGGTGGCCGCCAAGGGCCCCGGGGGCGTACACCCCTATGCCCCCCACACGGTGATGCTGCGCCTGCCGAGCGACTCCTCACGCCGGTAGAGCTTCTCCTCCCACGGCTTCGACTCGTCGCGGTCGAAGACCACCAGGTGGCCCGACTCGGCACGGCACTTGTCCGCGTAGTCGAGCGTCTGCGCGACGCCCTCGCGGATCGTCGCATCGAGGCCGCCGCGCAGGATCTTGCACTCGATCACATGGCGATGCGCGGGCGCTTCAGGCTCCGGTGCGCCGCGGGGGCGGGGAGGCCAGACGATCAGCAGGTCCGTGCGCCGGCGGCCGAGCGCGTACTCCCGCTCGATCCGTCCACCGCCGTTCACCAATCTGTGCAGGAACGCCTGCAGCAGAAGCTGCGGCCCCGCCTCCCTGTACTGGAAACGCTCGATCCAGTGCTCCGAGTGCTCGCGGAAGAAGCCTTGGAACCCGGCCAGCAGGCCGTCCATGTCGAGGTCGCCGTCCGGCTTCACGTACCACTCGGCCTCGTGCGGGATCTCCGCTTCGCGGGCGTACATGAGTTCGCGCGGGATCACCTCCCGGTAGATCGGGTTGGCGATCCGCGCCGTGCCGCCCCGCGCCAGCAGGCCGAGGTCGCGCGCGTACTCCAGGTCGTCGGGGCTGGCCCTGCCTGCGGCGTCGCCGGTCAGCACGGGCTCGATCACGCGTCGCACGCGCTCCTCCCGGAGCTTGTCCGCGAGCTGGTGCAGGTGCGTCTGCCGGCCCAGCACGAGTTCCTCCCGGGCGTCCATGACCGCCTCGGCGTCGATCATCCGCGAGCGGTCCCGGCCGGCCTTGTTGCGGAAGCACGCCTGGTCCGCCAGCGCGTTGACGAGCCACGGTTGGCCCCGGGACTGTTCCCAAACGGCGGCGAGCGCGCCCTCGGCGAACCGCTGCCCGGTCTCGGCCGCGTGCTGGCCGAGGAGCGTGTGCACGTCGGCCTCGTCGAAGTCGCCGAGGCGCAGCGACGCGGCCTTGATGTTGAAGGCGCTGCCGCCGGTGACGATCTCTCCGCCCGACTCGGAGTGGATCCGGTAGTCCCGCACATCCCGCACGCCGCACAGGATCACGCTCTGGGGATACGCCGCCGGGCGCATGTCGTAGCCGGCGCGCAGCTGGCGCAGCACGGAGATCAGCGTGTCGCCCACCAGCGCGTCGATCTCGTCGATCAGAAGCACCAGCGGTTTCGGGTCCGCGGTGGACCAGCGGACCAGGGTCTCGCGGAGCGCGGCATGGGCGCCGGCGTCTCCGAGCGCCCCGCGCGCCGCGTCCTCAAGCTTGCCGCCGGGGCTGCCGGGAAACGTAATGCGGGCCCGGATCCTCAGCTCCGCGAGTATCGCCTCCATGCCCGCCGCCACATCGCCGCGCGCGGTCTGCGCGGGTTCGACGTTCGCGTACAGGCACCGGTGCTCGCGGCGCTCGTTCAGCAGGTTGCGCAGCGCCAGGAGTGCGGAGGTCTTGCCCGTCTGCCTGGGCGCGTGCAGCACGAAGTAGCGCTCGTCGTGTATGAGGCGAAGGACCTCGGCCAAGTCGAGCCGCTCTAGCGGCGGGATGCTGTAGTGCTTGGCGGGTACCACCGGCCCGGTGGTGTTGAAGAAGCGCTCGGCCATGGGCCCGGTCTCGTTGACGGCCACCGTGCCATCGTAGCACTCAGCCGGAAGGCAGCGGCGCGTCCGGCTACTCCTGCCAACGGGGGTGGCTTCGCGCGGCGCGGTGCCCGGAACTGCAGGGCCGCCGGAGGCTCGCGTCGACGAGCCGTCACCCAGCCGCGAACTCCTCCGAGAACAGCGACGGGAAGTGCGTCAGCGGCTCGCCCGGGCCTGACAGCAACTGCTTCTGCCGGGGCGTCATCTCGATGCCTTCGGGCGCCGTGACCCGCGTCGCGCCCCAGCTCATGCTTGAGACGCAGTACTTGTAGAGCAGCGTGCGGCGTTCGTAGTCCGCGTCCCAGCGGGCGGTACCGTGGGTCAAGGCCTCGGTGAACACGGTGAGGCTGCCGGCGGGCGCTTCGACGATCTTGACGTGCGGGCTGTCCTGGTGCGCTTCATGGATGCGCTTGGGGATGCGGAAAGTGCTTTTGTGACTGCCGGGCACGACGCAGAAGCCGCCGATGCCGGGGCCGGTGTCGCGCAGATTCCACGCCCCCACCATGAATCCGGCGGTCATGCGGTTGTCGCGGAAGGGGTAGAACTCGCCCGGTCCGGCGTTGGCGTTGGGGGAACTCGCCCCGTAGTCGGCATGCAGCCGCCCGGCCGGGGAGCCCTTGCGCATGTACATGCCGTAGAGGCGTTCGAGGCGGAAGCACTCGCCGAGGCGGAAGCGCAGGATCGGCAGCAGTGCCGGATGGTCCAGCAGGCGCACGAATGGCGCGCCGTACTGCAGGAAGCCCGCACCGGTCTGCCTGATTGCCCCGGCAGCGCTGCCGAAGCGCGGGAAGTTGTCCGCTGGCGGCGGCAGGTCCTGGGCATCGATCAGCGCGTTCAGCTCGGCCACTTCGGCGCCCGTGAGCACGTTCTCGATCACCAGAAAGCCGTTCAGGTCGAAAAGGTACTGCAGCTCTTCCAGATCGGCGTCCATCTCCTGTTCCCGCGCCTAGCCGGCATCCCGTGCGACCTGGAACCCCGGCCGCTTCGCGAGCCGTTCGAAGTACGCGTTGGCGAGCGGGAAGTCGTCCGTCAGAACGCCGAAGTTGGCCGCCAGCATCAGGGTGTAGCCGTTCATGATGTCCGCGACGCTGAACGCATTGCCGACCAGATAGTCGGCATCCGCCACCGCATCCTCGATGGCGGCGATGCAGGTGCGGGTGCGCGCCTTGCAGTCCTCGATCACGAAGTCCACCACCTCGCCGCCGGGCGCGACGCGGTTGTGATTGACGATCTCGCCGAGCGGGCGGGCGAAGGTGGCCTCGGCGAACCAGCACCATTGGCGGCACAAGGCGCTGTCGGCAGTGCCGGGCTCAGGCAGCAGGCGCCCGTTGCCGTAGCGTTCGAGCAGGTAGTCCGCCATCGCACCGGACTCGAACATCGTCAGATCGCCGTCGGTCATGGCGGGCACTTTGCCGGTCGGGCTCTTGCTGCGCCACTCGGCGCTGTTGCGGTACGCGGGCGAGAAATCGATCACTTGGACCTCATAGGGAAGGCCCAGCTCCTCGCAGAGCCAGATAACCCGCACCGAACGGGTGCCCTTGACGTGGTAGATGGTGAGCACGGAACCTCCTCGAGCTGCGTCGCGGAATCATGCCACAGCGGCTCAACCGACGTTGGCGGCTGATCGTCAGCCCCGATGATGCCGCGGTGTCAGCCCGTGCCGGTCAGGCGGGCCAGCGCGGTCTCGAGGCGCTGCACTTCTAGGCGCAGCCGCTGCACTTCGATCTCGCTGGTGAGGTCGCGCAGCACGGTGACTACGCCGGTAGAGGCCCCGTCCGGGTCGCGGACCGGCGTCTCGGAGCGTATCCACAGTCGGCGCTCCGGCCCGGTCGCGACGAGTCCGCGCCGCAAGCCGGTTTCGGCGGGCCCTCCGGCGGCTTCCGATGCGGGCGCACGTTCGCCGACGCCGAGTTCGCGCAGCCGCTGCTGCATCGCTTCTTGCAACTCGTCGGCGAGCACCTGTCCGGCCGCCACTTCGGTCACGTCGCCGAGCAGCTTGTAGCCGGGATTGGCCATGAACAGCTCGCCGCCTTCGTCGACCAGCCCGATGGCATCGCTGCTGGTGCTGAGCAACGCTTCGAGGCGGCCGTTGCGGTCGGCCAGCTCCCGGTAGCCGGCATCGACTTCTCGCGCCAGGTTCCACTTCGCCACCAGCGACAGCGTGATCTGCTGAATCTCCTCGCGCGCGAACGGCTTGCGGATGTAGAGCAGCTTGTGCAGCGCGTCCATGTCCTGGACGATGTCAGCCAGCCGCTTGTCGGTGTAGGCGGTCATCACCACGATCTCCATGTCGCGGTCCATGCGCCGGATGCGTCGGATCGTCTCGATGCCGTCGATGCCGGGCGGCATGCGGATGTCGATGTAGGCGACGGCGATGGGCGAGCCTTCCGCATGGCCGCGCGCGACCGACGCCAACGCTTCCTCGCCGCTCGGCGCATGGAGCAGCTCGAAGTCGAGTGGCGGCTCGCTGTGCTCCTCGACCATGAACGCGGCGGCGAGTTCGTCGGTGAGCGCGCGGCCGACGTTGTTGCCGAGCATCTCGTCGAAGTCGTCGTGGATGTCCGGCTGATCGTCGACGATCAGGACGCGTCGGTTGTCGGTGTCTGGCACGAAATCGCCCCCCCGGCGCGAGGTCGCCCGGCTGTTGTCGCTGGGGTTCGGCATCGTTGAACGCGGCCTCATCCGCTCGCCTTCGGTACGACTGCAGTTTCCGCGCTCGCGTCGATGGCCGCAAGTGCGAGCTTGACGCGCATCGTCGTGCCCATCAGCCGACCGCGGCTGATGGCCTCGATGCTGCCCTCGACGCCGGCCACGAAGTCTGCTGCGGAGTGCAATCCGAGGCCATTGCCCCGAGCCTTGGTGGTGTATCCCGGCGCGAAGATGGCCCGCAGACGGGTCGCCTCGATGCCGATGCCGTTGTCGACCACGTCGATCACTAGGTGTTCGTCGTCAACGTAGCAGCGCACTCGGATGGTCGCCACCGCCTCCGCAGCCGCGGTGCGCTGGCGTTCGTCGATGGCCTCGATGGCGTTGCGCAGCAGGTTCACGAGCATCTGCACGGCGGCGCTTTCGTCCATGCGAACCAGTTCCGGAACGTCCGGGCACTCCACCTGCACGTCGATGCCGCGACTGCTCAGCGACTCTTCGAACACGTTGACGGCGGCGGCGACCAGTTCGCTCGGCGAAACGTCCTTGCGCACTGCCGTGCCGTCGGTGAACGACTTCTGCGTGCGAATGATGTCGACGATGTGGCGCACCCGGCCCACGACGCGTTCGACCGTGGTCCGCAGCTCGGCGTTCTCGCTAGCGAAATCCTGTACCAGCGCCGTCATGAAAGGCAGGGCTTGCTGGCCTTGCGGGTCCCTCGCGAGATAGTCGCTCAAGTCCTGTCTGTGCCTGTGCAGCGCGTCCGTCACCGCGGCGAGACGCTGTCGCAGCGTGTCGTTCGCCAAGCCGGCGGCAATGGTGTCTATGCCGATGGCGACGCTGTTGATGGCGTTGCCGACGTTGTGCAGCACGGCATCCAATACCTCGAGCCGCCCGTGCGCGAAGGCGTGGGTCACCGCCTGCACCGCGCGATGGTGGGCGGTCACATCGCGGAATACCACGACGCCGCCCTTGGGATTGCCGGCCGAGTCGACCATGGGCCGACCGTTGACGCTCACGAATGCGCCGTCCGGCATGGATGGATTGCGCACCCATAGCTCCATCTCGTCGACGGTCTTGCCGTCTATCGCCTGTACCAGCGGCAGTTCTTCCGCCGGCAGTTCCGTGGTCTGGTCGGGACGGAACACGCCGTAGTGCTCGGACCAGTGCTCGGGGGCGAGGTCCGTCGCGGCGGTGCCGGCGATGCGCTCGGCGGCCGGATTGAAGACGATGAACTTGCTGTTTTCGTCGGCGACGATGATGCCGTCGCTGATGGTGTTGAGGATGTTCTCGAGGACGTCGGTCCGCTCGCGCAGTTCCTCTGTCGTGCGGTCGAGTTGCGCCTCGGTGCGCCGCGCCGCGGTGACGTCCCGGAAGATCACCAATGCGCCTTGCACCGCGCCCGCCGAGTCGCGGAGCGGGCGGGCGCTTACCAGCAACTGCGCGCCGTCCGTCTTCAGCGGGTTGCGCAGCACCATGGGGAAGTCGTCGGTGGCCTCGCCGCGCAAGGCGCGCACCATCGGCAGGTCGTCGTGCGGGCAGAGAGCGCTGCCGTCGCCGAGGTACAGGCCGTACGACTCGGCTCGGCGCGCCGTGCCGCTGACGAAGCCGAGACCGCCGGTGATGCGATGGGCGTTCTCGTTGACCGCCAGATGGTTGCCTTCGGCGTCGGCGACGACCAGGCCGTCGGCGATGGTGTTGAAGACCGTCTCCATGAGATGCGCGCGCCGGTGGATTTCGTTCGCCTCGCTCGGTGACAGCGCCTCGCTCGGGTCGCGCGGCGCGATGTCGAACCAATGCGACGTCAGCTGCTGGCGGAAGCGCATCGTGGCCATGGCGGTCTGCAGCGTCAGGTGCAGCTGCGCGTCGGCGACGGGAACCACCACGTAGCCTAGCGGGTCCGTCTGCCGCGACGCGTCGAGGAGCGCTTCGTCCTGCGCGTCGGTGGCGTAGACGACGGGAATGCCGAGTTCGAGCAGGCGCTGACCGGTTGCCGGGCCGCCGTCGCCCGGCAGCTCGAGATCCACCAGCACCGCATCGGGCCGGCCTTCGCCGAGCGCCCGATACAGCGCCGGCGAGTCCGGCAGCACGGCGCGGACGCGGTAGCCGAGATTGGCAAGCTGCTGCCGGAGCCCCTCGCCGCCGGCACCGGCTGCCGCGACGAGCACGTTCTCGACCGTCATCGCGCCCGCCCTCGGCGGCGCGTCGCCGCCCGCCTGCTGGCGAGGGTCGCGGCGCTCAGCAAGCCTTCGAGCTTCCAGGCGACCCGGATCGTCGCGCCCTTGCCGATGCCGGCGCTCGACGGTTCGATCGCGCCGCCCGTTGCGCCCACGTAATTGGCGGCGGAATGGAGGCCGAGGCCGCTGCCGTTGCTCTTCGTCGTGTAGTCGGACCGGAAGATCAGATCCAGGTCCTTGGGGTCGATGCCGATGCCGTCGTCGCTGACCTCGATCACCAGATCATGGCCGACGACCTGGGCCGACACGCGTATCGCGCCGCGCTTCTCTTCCGGTCGCAGGCGGCGACCTTCGTCGATGGCATCGATCGCGTTCTTGATCAGATTCACGATGAGCTGGTGGAAGCGGCTTTGTTGAACGTGTATCTCGCGCGGCGCGCCCCTGCTGTGGATGCTGAGCTGGATTCCCCGCTTGGTGATGGACTCGCGCAGGATGTTGGCCGCGTCGACAAGAGCCTGCTGGAAGTCGACATCCACGCGCTCGATGGCGCCGCCGTAGCGCTTCGTCTGCGTGCGGACGATTTCCACGATGTGCGCCACTCGGCCGGCGACGCGCGCCACGGTGCGCACGAGCTGTTCGTTCTGGCGCTCGAAGTCCTTCGCCAGAGCCAGCAGGAAGGGAACCACTTGGCGCCCCTTGCGGTCCTTGATGAGGAAGGTCTCCCAGTCGTCCGCATGCGGCGCGATCACGTCGGCCAGGGCGGACAGCCGACGCACCAGAACGTTGTCCCGTACCACATTCTGAACAGTGCCGAGACCGACATCGACGCTGTTGATGGCGTTGCCGATGTTGTGGACTATGGTGTCGAGGACTTCGAGCCGGCCGTGCGCGAAGGCATTGCTCAGCGCCTGCTGGGCGCGAAGGCCCGGCGTCTCGTCGCGGGCCACGAGCACGGCGCCGCGGATGCGGCCGGACGGATCGCGCATGGGCTGGCAGTCCAGGCTCAGGTGGATGCCGTTGGGAACCTTCGGGTTGCGGATCAGGACTCTGAAATCCGTCGTCGACTCGTTGGCGACCGCTCGGACGTGCGGCATGTCCTCGAGCGGTATCGGCGTCTCCCCGTCGGGCAGGAAAACGCCGTGGCCTTTCCGCCAGCGGCTTGGATCGGTGCGCGCCAGCATCCCCTCGCCGACCATTCGATGCGCACTGTGGCTCGCCAGGATGACTTTGGCGTCCGTATCGAGTACCAGCACGCCGTCGCCGATGCTCTCCAACACCGAGTTCAGGGTCTGTTCGTGCTCCTGCAGGCGGCGGTTCGCATCCTTGAGAGCCGCCTCCGTGCGCTTCGCCTCGGTGAGGCGAGTCCTTCCCCGGTCGAGTTCTGAAGGCGGGCTGCCTACCGGTCTGGCGCTGGCCAATGCGCCGCGGATGGCGAGGTCCAGTTGCCCGTCATGGACCGGCGGCGCAAGGTAGCCGGCGGGCGCGACTGCGGCCGCGCGCCGCAGCAGCGATTCTTCGGCAGCGCCGAGATAGATGACGGGAATGCCTAGGTCGCGAATGGTCTTGGCCGTTTCGACGCCGTCGGGTGGGCCGGGGAGCGCGATGTCGATGATGGCCAGGTGCGGCCGGCATGCTTCGGCCCGGCGCACCGCTTGCGCCCCGTCCGTGGCGGCATCTACCAGATAGCCGCTGCCGCGCAGCAGCGAGTCGAGGCCAGACCCGTCTGCGATGTCGACCAGAAGTACGCTTTGGTTCATCTTCAAGAGCTCGCGGTAGCGTAGCCTACAAAGCCCGTGCGCGTGGCCAACCGAACCGCAAGCATAGCCCTCCCAGGCGGCACGGTCGATACCGGCAATGCGCCGCTGAACCGCGCCCGGTCGCTTCGGGGGCGGCTGGGGCGACGGTGCGGCAGGCGGAGACATCCCGCGTTCGCTTCAGCCGGCGATGGCTTGGGCGATAGCCTCGCCAAGCGTCCGCGTGCCAGCCTCGCCGCCCATGTCCGGCGTGAGCACGGCCGGCTCGGCGAGGGCGCTCTCGATGGCGGCTTCGACTGCGCGCTCCGCGTCGCCGTGGCCGAGGTGCGCCAGCATCATCGCCCCGGACCAGATCTGGCCGATGGGGTTGCAGATGCCCTTGCCGGCGATGTCCGGGGCCGAGCCGTGGACGGGCTCGAACATTGACGGGTAGCGCCGCTCCGGGTTGATGTTCGCGGACGGGGCGATGCCGATGGTGCCGGCGATGGCCGGCCCTAAGTCCGAGAGGATGTCGCCGAACAGGTTGCTGCCCACTACCACGTCGAACCAGTCTGGGTGCAGGACGAATTGCGCGGCGAGGATGTCCACATGGAACTTGTCGGTGCCGATTTGCGGGTACTCGGCGGCCACTGCCTCGAAGCGCTCGTCCCAGAACGGCATGGTGTGGATGATGCCGTTCGACTTGGTGGCGGAAGTGACGTGCTTCGCCGCGCGCCCACCGGCGAGCTCGAAGGCGTAGCGCATGATGCGATCCGTGCCGCGCCGGGTGAAGACGCTCTCCTGCATGGCCATCTCATCATCCGTGCCGGCGAACAGGCGGCCGCCGATCTCGGAGTACTCGCCCTCGTTGTTCTCGCGCACGACGAGGAAGTCGATGTCCTCGCTGGTGCGGCCCCGAAGAGGCGACTCGACGCCCTTGAGCAGGCGTACGGGGCGCAGATTCACGTATTGCTCGAAGCGGCGCCGAATCGGGATGAGCAGGCCCCAAAGCGAGATGTGGTCCGGCACGCCCGGGAAGCCAACCGCGCCGAGGAAAATCGCATCGTGCTCCGCGATAGCGTCCAAGCCATCGTCCGGCATCATCGCGCCGGCCCGAGCGTAGCGTTCGCAGCCCCAGTCGAAGTGCTCCCAGACGAAGTCGATGCCGAAGCGAGCGCCGGCGGCATCGAGCACGCGGATGCCTTCCGGCACGGTTTCCTTGCCGATGCCGTCGCCGGGTATGACGGCGATGCGGTAGCGGGCCACGCTTCAGTCCGTTCCGACCAGTTGCAGGAACTCGGCGCGCGTTGGCGGACTGTCTCGGAAGTGGCCGAGCATCACGGACGTCTTCATCGACGAGTGCTGCTTCTCCACGCCGCGCATGGCCATGCACAGGTGCTGTGCCTCGACGATGACGCCGACGCCGGCGGCGCCGGTCACGTCCATCACCGTCTGCGCGATCTGCTGCGTCAGCGTCTCCTGGATTTGCAGGCGGCGGGCGAACATGTCCACGATGCGGGCGACCTTGGAAAGCCCGAGCACGCGTCCCTGCGGCAGATAGCCGACGTGGCACTTGCCGATGAAGGGCAGGAGGTGGTGCTCGCACAGGGAGTAGAGCTCGATGTCCTTGACCAGCACGATCTCGTCGAGCTCGGTCTCGAACAGGGCGTCGTTCACCACGTCGTCCACCCGCTGCCGATACCCGCGGGTGAGGAACTCGAGCGCCCGGGCGGCGCGCCCCGGGGTGTCGCGCAGCCCTTCCCGATCTGGCGCTTCGCCGATGCCGAGCAGCAGTTCGCGGTAGGCGGCGGCGAGCGGGTGCTGCGCGCCGTCGTCGTGCTCCGTTGCCATGTCAGTAGCTGATCGACGTGCCCAGCGTCACCCAGCGGCCGTTCTGGATCTGCGAGAGGTTGGAGGTGTCGACGCCTTTGTGGTCGTCCGGGCCGAAGGTCAGCCGGTTGCCGAACAGGTCCGTGTACTCGGCGAAGGACTCCAGCGCCTCGATCAGCTTGGCCCGCGTCAGATCGCGCCCGGCGGTCTCGAGGCCGCGCACGGTGAGATCGGCGGCGCGGTAGCCGACCATCGCCGGCAGCCCGGGCGCTTCGCCGAAGCGCTCGCGATAGGAGATGAGCCACTGGCGCACCTCGGCGGACAGCGTGGGGTCGTCCTCGTAGACGAGGGCGATCGGCACGAAGGCGTAGTAGCCCTCGCCGGAGCCGCTCTTCTGATCGGCGATGACCTGCCCGTAGGCCGCCTCGTTGCCCACCCAGGCGACGTCCTCCCAGCCCATCTTGCGGGCGGCTTCGAGGACCAGAATCGTGTCTCGATGCACCAGGCCCACCATCACCAGATCGCAGCCGGCTTCGCGCAGGCGCAGCACGGCGGCGGTGAACTCCACGTCGGTGGGCTTGTGCGCGGAAGTCGCACCCACGGCGAGGCCCATGGCGGCGGCCTGGTCCTGGGTCGCGTCGAGGATCTCCACGCCGTAGTCGCTGTCGTGGTAGATGGCGCACGGCGTCGTCTTGCCGTGCTGCTCGACGAAGTACTTCACGCCGGCGCGGATCTCTTCGTAGTAAAGGCCCATCTGGCTCACGACCAAGGGCTGGAAGGGCTCCACCATGGCCCGTGCGCCGGTGCCGGGAAACAGGTTCGGGACGCCGGCGGGGAGCTGCTGCTTCATGGCGGCGATGTTGGTCTGCGTGCCCACCGCGGAGACCATGGCGAAGATCTTGTCGCGGTTCACCAGCTTGTTCGCCGCCGAGATGGCGCGCGGCACCTGGTAGGCCGTGTCCTCGACGATCAGGCGGATCTGGCGGCCGTGGACGCCGCCGGCGGCATTGGCTTCGTCGAAGCGCATGCGCAGGCCGTTGACGATGCCGATGCCCCAGATGGCGATGGGGCCGGTGAGGTCCGAGTGCGTGCCGAGCACCACTTCGGTATCCGTGACGCCGTCGACGGTGGCGGCATCCTCCGTGCCGCAGCCGGCGAGGCCCACTGCGCCCAGCGCCAGCAAAGCCGCGACTTGCTGCATCCGGTCCATCTTCCTCTCCTCAAGCGGTGCGTTTGCGTTCAGGGCGCGAAGCTTACGGAAAGCGGCGCAGATGCGCTATGGTCTGCGAATGCCGCGCCGCCGTGTGGACGCACTTGGTCGAATCCATCGCCTTCTATCCGTCGCCGCCCGAGCGGGCGCGGACTCTCACCGCGGCCCAGATCGAAGGCTTCAATGCGGACGGCTACCTGCGCCCGCTCGATGCGCTGTCGGGCGCGGAGGTCGCCGCCGCCCGGCGCTACTTCGACTATCTGCTCGCCCGCGTCCGGGCGCTCAAGGACGGCCGCAATGCGTACACGCTCGACGGCTACCACAACCGCTGCCGGGGCATCTGGGACATGGCGCGGCACCCGACCGTGCTGGACTGCGTGGAGGATCTGCTCGGCCCGGACTTCGTTTGCTGGTCGTCGCACTACTTCTGCAAGCTGCCGGGCGACGCCAAGCGCATCCCCTGGCACCAGGACGCGACGTACTGGCCCGTGCGGCCCACGGAGACGGTCACGGTCTGGCTCGCCGTCGACGATGTGGCCGAGGACAACGCGCCGATGTGCTTCATTCGCGGCAGCCATCGGCTGGGCCGGGTCGACTGGCGGCGGGCCGAGGGCGATGTGGTGCTCTATCAGGAAGTGGCGGATGCGGACGAGCGCGGCGAGCGCGTTGCCAACACGCTGCGCGCCGGCCAGATGTCGATCCACGCCAGCACGCTGCTGCACGGCTCCGAAGCGAACCCCTCGGCCCGCCGCCGCTGCGGACTGGCCTTGCGCTACATCCCCTCGCGCTGCGGCGTGACGACGCGCGCGCGACCGGGGTTGGATCCGCAGCGACTCAAACGGGCGGTGCTCGCCAATGCCGTGCCATGCCGCGGCGATCCCGGCCACTGGCGGCGCAACGTTCGTCCGGCGGGCGACGACGTGCGGATGATCCATCGGCATTACCGCGATTGACGCGATTGACGCCGCCATTGCTGGCCGCTTGGCGCGCAGGCAGAATGTGCGCTTTGCGAATCATGCGGGGGAATCCGTTGAAGGTTGCATTGCAGGGCCGCGCCCAAGGGCGGCAGAAGGAGCTTTACGAACAGGCCGGCATCGACATCGTCGAAGGCGGCTGCCGAACCGAGGACGAGATGATCGAGCTGATCGGCGATGCCGACGGCGCCCAGGTGGGGATCATGCCGCTCACCTCGCGGCGAGTCATGGAATCGTGTCCGAAGCTGAAGGTGGTCAGCCGCTTCGGCGTCGGCGTGGACTCCATCGATCTGGACGCGGCCACGGAGCTTGGCGTCATGGCCTGCAACGTGCCGGGCTCGAATACCACGGAAGTGGCCGACCACGCGATGGCCTTGATGCTGTCGCTGACGCGCCGCCTCTACGACGCCATCCGCACTACCCGGGAAGGGGCTTGGGCGGACAATCCGCGCGCCATGGGCGGCTATGCGCCGTCGATGCGCCGCCTCGCCGGCCAGACGGTGGGCATCGTCGGCTTCGGCAACATCGGCCGCGCCTTCGCCACCCGCGTGCGCGGCTTCGGCGTCAGCCGCATCATCGCCTACGATCCGTACGTCAACCAGCTCGCGGCGGACCTCTACGGCGTTCAGCTCGTGGACTTCGACACGCTTGCCGCGCAGGCGGACTGCATCAGCATCCACTGTTCCGCCACCGAGGAGTCGCGCTATCTGTTCGACGCCGCCGCGTTCAAGCGCATGAAACCGACGGCGCTGCTGGTCAACACCGCGCGCGGCCCGATCATCAACGGCGAAGCGCTGGCCGATGCTTTGGAAGCGGGCGAGATCGAGGCGGCGGCCATCGACGTGACGGAGGTGGAGCCGCTGCCTTCGGACAACCGGCTGCTCACGATTCCGAACTGCTACGTGACGCCGCACATCGCGGCGCTGTCGGCGGTATTCCGCGCCGAGACGGCGGTCATGCAGGCGGAGAACATCATCCGCGTGCTCACCGGCGAGAAGCCGCACGGCCTCGCGAACCCGGAGGTCATCAAGACCGTGGCGATCATGCGGCACACGGAACCCGGTCGCTGGGCGGGGGTGCCGGACTTCTCGACCGCCCTGCAGGTGTAGGGCGTCAGTCGGCGATCTGCTCCGCCCGCCGCTTGAGGTAGGCGTCGCGCAGGGTGGCGTACGGATCGCCCTCGAAGCTCGGCTCGCTGCCGAGCTGCCGGCTGCGGGCGTCGATGCGGTCCACGACGGGAATGGCGTAGCGCAGCGCGTCGCGCTCGATGGCGCGGGTCGGGCTGACCGCGGCGCTGAGGAGCTTGGCCGGACCGTCGCGCAGGGTCGTGGGCCCGATCACCGGCAGCATGAGATACGGCCCCGTGCCCATCCCCCATTCGCCGAGGGTCTGGCCGAAGTCTTCGTCGTGGCGCGGCAGGCCCATGGCGGCGGCCGGATCGAACAGCCCGCCGATGCCGAGGGTGGAGTTGATGGCGAAGCGCGCCGCGTCTTCGGCGCAGAGCTCGCCCTTGCCTTGCAGGCATTGATTGATGGCGGTGCGCGGGCCGTCCAGATTGTCGATGGCGTTGCGGATGCCGCGCCGGACGAAACCTGGCAGCGCGCGTCGATAGACGTGGGCGGCGGGCCTCAGAGCGATCCGGTCGAGCACGTAGTTGAGCACCAGCACCTTGCGGTTGAGCGGGGCGAACGGATCGCTTGGCTCGGCCTCTTGCTCCATGGGTTGCGCCGAAACGACGCAGCAGAGGGCGACCGCCGCCAGCCCGGCGCAGCGGCGCAGGGGGCGGCTCAAGCGGATGGTCCGGCGTAGCGGGCTGGGTCGATGAGATAGCGCGTGAGGAAGAGTGCGGCTTCCGCCATGGTTGCCGGCGCCCATGCTGGCTGCCTCGCCCAGCCGTGGGGCTGCTCGGCGTAGATGTGCATCTCGGCCCGGGCGCCGACGTTGCACAGCGCGTTGTACATGTTGATGCTGGCGGAGACGGGCACCACGGTGTCGGCGTTGCCGTGCAGGAAGAACGTCGGCGGGAAGTCTCGATGCACATGCTCGATGGGGCTGGCGGCGCCGGCGGCGGCTGCCGTGGCGGCTTCGCCGAGCAACGCTGCGGCCGCGTTGGCGCCGGAAGTGCGCTCGCCCATGTGGAAGCGCACCGGCGGATACACGGCGATGACCGCCTGGGCGCTGGTATCCACGCCCGGATTGCCGCCGTCGCCCTCGAACGCCGCTTCGCCGACCGTGCCGGCTAGCAGCAGCGCCAAGTGGCCGCCGGCCGAGTTGCCGAGCACCGCGATGCGGCCCGGGTCCACGCCCAAGGACGCCGCGTGGTGCCGGAACCAGCGCATGGCCGCCTTCACGTCGTGGATCTGCGCCGGCCACGGCGCTTCCGGGGTGAGCCGGTACTCGCAAGCGACGCAGGTGAAGCCGTGGGCGGCGAGGGCGTTCGCCTGCGGCGGCATCATGTCCTTCGAGCCCATGCGCCAGCCGCCGCCGTGGATCATCAGGACGCCGGCGCCGTTCGGTTCGTCCGGGCGGTAGACGTCGGCGCGGAGGTCTCGCCCGCCGCCGCGGCCGAACGCCGCATCCCGCTCGATGTCCGGCATCGCCTGATCCCCCCGTCGGTCCTAGGCTTCCGCGGCTAGCGGCTTGCCGTCGGAGTCGAGGTGGACGATGTCGTAGCCGAGCTCGGCCAGTTCCCCTTCGATGGTCGCCCGATCGCCCACCACCACGATCACCATGTCGTCCATGGCGAGGTGCTTCGCGGCAAGTGCGCTCAGGTCCTCCCCGGGGATCGTCTCCAGGATGCGATTCTGCTGGTCGACGAAGTCGTCCGGCAGGTCGTAGATCAGGATGCGGCCGAGGAAGTTCAGCTTCTGGAACGGCGTCTCGTAGGCCCTGGCGTCGCGCTGGCCGATGGCGCTGCGCGTGAACGCGAGTTCATCGGGCGTGATTCCCGCCTCGGCGTACTGGCGGATTTCCTTCTCGAACTCGATGATCGAAGCTGCCGTCGCATTCGTGCGCACGCCGGCCTGGGCCGTGAAGGTGCCGTAGTCGTGGTCGCCCGAGAAGCCGGTGAACGCGCCGTAGGTATAGCCCTTGTCTTCGCGCAGGTTCAGGTTGACGCGGCTGTTGAACGCGCCGCCGAGGACGAAGTTGGCGAGGCCCGCGCGGTAGTACTCGCCGGTCGCGTCGTAGGCTAAAGAGCGCTTGCCGATGCGGATCTCGGACTGCGCGGCGCCGGGCTTGTCGACTAGATAGAGCTTCGTCTTGCCCGTTTCCGGGAACGGCTTGAGCGCCGCCCGCGACGCCGCCGGACCCTGCCAACCCTTCAGCACGGCGAGCTTCGGCAGCAGTTCCGCTTCGCTGAGGTCGCTGACCGCCACGATGCTGGCGACCGCTGGCGTGTAGCGCGCTTCGTAGAAGGCGCGCACGTCGTCCACGGTGAGCTGCTGCACGGAAGCCGTGGTTCCCGAACTGCGGTAGGCGATGGGGTTGTCCTGGCCGAACAGCAGCAGCCTGTACACCAGAGACGCCGTGGGCGCCGCCTCCTTCTTGCTGGTCTCGATGGCTTGCAGCGTCTGCGCCTGCACGCGCGCGAAATCCGCCGGGTCGAACTTGGGTTCGAGGAGTTTCTCGGCCAGGATGGCTAGGGTTTCGTCGAGATTGCGCGTCAGCGAGCGCACGGTGGCGGTGACGGCGCTGTCCGAGGCTCCGAAGCCGATGGACGAGCCGAGCTTCTGCAAGGCGTTGCTGAGTTCCTCGTTGGTCGAGCGCTCCGTGGCCTCGTTCATCATCCTGGCGGTGAACGCCGCGAGGCCGAGCTTGTCGAGCGGCTCTTCGCGCTGGCCGGCCTCGATGCGCAGGCTGATCGCCGTGGTCGGCGTCTCGGCGTTCATCGCGCCGAGCACGCGCACGCCGTTGTCCAGCTCGGCGCGCCAGATCGCCGGCAGGGTGATGGTCGGGTTGGCGCCCGCTGGCGGCACGACGCTGCGGTCGAAGGTGTCCGTGGCGCGACGGTATTCGAGATCCTCGCTCGCGACCTTGGCGTAGTCCGGGAGTGCCCGCTCATAGCGCTGCCAGGTGTCTTCCGCGGCGCGCTGCGCGGTCTGGCCGTGCGGGACGATGCTCATGATGACCGCCGGCTTGGCCTTGATGTAGCGCTCGTAGACGCGCATGACGTCTTCCTTGGTGACGTTCTCGTAGCGGGCGATGTCGGCCTCGGCGTAGTCCGGGCTGCCGGTCACGTATTGGTAGAGTGCGAGCCGGCTTACCTTGCCGGAGACGCTCTCCAAGCCGTAGGTCATGCCGGCGACGATGCCCATCTTGACGCGCACGAGGTCGTCGTCCAAGACGCCGCGACCCTCGAACTCGACCAGCGAATCGCGGACGATCTTCTCCAAGTCCGCAAGGTCCTTGCCGGAAGCCGGGTTGGGCAGGGCGATGACGCCGAACGTGCAGGAAATCTCCCGGCAGAAATGCGACGCGCTCGCTTGCACGGCGAGGCGGTTCTTCACCATGTTCTTGTAGAGCAGCGACGTCTGGCCCTCACCGAGGATGGACATCAGCACGTCCAGGGGCGCCTCGTCTTCGTGGTAGATGTGGACGGTGGGGAAGCCCATGAACAAGAGCGGCAGAGCGACGCGGTCTTCCATGGAGATGTAGCGGTCCGCATCGAGCGGCGCGGGCGGCTTGTCGGGCGCCGCGACTTCCGGACCGCGAGGGATCGGTCCGAAATACTTGGCGATCCAGGCGAGCGTCTGCGCCTCGTCGAACCTGCCGCCGATGGTGACCGCGGCATTGTTGGGGCCGTACCAGCGCAGGAAGAACTTCTTGAGGTCGTTCACGTCCACGCGGTCCAAGTCCTCGACGTAGCCGATGGTGGACCAGGAATACGGGTGGCCTTCGGGGAACATCGCCTCGCCCACCCGCTCGTACAACAGTCCGTAGGGCCGGTTGTCGTAATTCTGGCCGCGCTCGTTCTTCACCGTATCGCGCTGCACCTCGAACTTCTCCTGGGTCACGGCGTCGAGCAGGAAGCCCATGCGATCGGCCTCCAGCCAGATGAGTTTCTCGAGCTGATTGGAGGGCGCCGTCTGGAAGTAGTTGGTGCGGTCCGTGTTGGTGGTTCCGTTCAGCGTGCCGCCGGACTCGGAGATGATCTTGAAGTGTTGCTCGTCGCCGACGTTCTCGGAACCTTGGAACATCATGTGCTCGAAGAAATGCGCGAAGCCGGACTTGCCGACCTCCTCGCGCGCCGAGCCGACATGGTAGGTGACGTCCAAGTGTACCAGCGGGTCCGATTGATCCTCGTGCAGGACCACGGTGAGGCCGTTGTCGAGCACGAAACGGCGGAACGGGATGACCACCTCGTCGCCGGGCTTGCGTTCCACGGCGTCGACGAAAGTTATGCCTTCCGGGAGGGCGGGCGTCTGCACGCCCCGGTCCGGCGTGCAAGCGGCCAGCGCCAGCAGCGCGCTGGCGGCCAGGAGTCCGGGGAAGCGAAGGGACTGCTTCATGGGCTGGTTCCTCGATTGTCTCCTCAGCCGCTCGCGAGCGACTCCAAGAGCGCGGTGGTGCGGGCGAAGGAGGCGCGGCTGTTGTCGCCGGCCGGATAGATGCTGGCGATCACTTCCGTCGCGCCCGCATCGAAATACGCCTGCAGTTCGGCGGTGACTTCGTCTTCATTGCCGACCACGGCGATCTCGCCCGCCTGATCGATGCCTTCGGCGTCGAGCTGGCGGCGGTAGTTGGGCAGCTGCCCGTAGCCTTGGAAGATCTGCACGGCGCGGGCGGTGGCCTGCGCCTTGTCGTCGTGAACGCAGACGGGCAGGCCGACGATGACGGCGGGCGCGTCCCGGCCGGCGTTCTTGGCGGCTTCGGCAATGCGCGGCGCCGTGCTGCCGGCGATGGTGTTCCTGCCCACCATCCACGTCACGGTGCCGTCTGCCACCTCGCCGGCGGCCTTCAGCATCAGCGGCGCTAGGGCGGACATCACCACCTTGAACGGCGCGGCGTCGGGGCAGGCGAAGCCGGTGCGGACTTGGTACATGCGGCCGTCGAAATCAACCCGGCCTTCGCTGCCGAGGGCCTTCAGGATGGTGACGTATTCGCGCATGTGCAGCGCGGGGCGGTCGTAGGCGAGGCCGAGCGCCTCGATGCCCGGCGCGTGCGAAGGCCCGACGCCGAGCACCAGACGGCCGCCGCAGAGCGCGTTCACCGTCGCCGCCTGCTGCGCGAGGGCGCTCGGGTGGCGGGGATAGCTCGGCACCACGGCCGTGCCGAGTTCGATGCGGCTGGTTTCGCGGCCGGCCAGGGCCAGCATGGTGAGGGCGTCGAAGGTGCCCACCTGCGGCGTCCAGTAGCTGGAGAACCCTTGGGCCTCCTTCTCGACGATTTCGTCCACCAGACTCGCGAGCGGTTGGCCGCGGCGGACGTTGCCGCCGTAGATGCCGATCTTCATGGGTTGTTGTGATCCTTGCCTAAAGGGAACGGCGCGAAAGCGTAACATCAACGCCGCTTGCCGATGCCGGGAGGGGCGATGCCGAAGAAGCGACTGTCCGTCGTGCTGCTGGGCGCCGGCGGCAATATGCGCAACGCGCACGTGCCGCGCATTCTGGCCGACGGGGCGGCGTACATCGTCGGCGTGGCCGACCCGGTGGAATCCCAAGCGCGGCTGCTGATGGAGCGGGCGGGCGCGGACATCCCGTACTTTCCGGACTGGCGGGCGATGCTGGGCGAGACGGGCGCCGATGCGGCCTTCATCAGCACGCCGCATCGCGACCACTACGCGCAGGCCCGCGCCTGCCTGAACGCGAATCTGCATGTGCTGGTGGAGAAGCCGCTGGTGCTGCGGCCGAGCCACGCCAAGGCACTGCTCAAGGTGGCTGCCGAACGCGGTCGCGCCCTCGTGGTGGCGTATCAGCGGCACTGGATGCCGGAGTTCGCCTTCGCGAGGGAACTGGTGGCGGGCGGCAGGCTCGGCGAGATTCGCGGCGTGGCGGCCTACGTGACGCAGCATTGGGTGGGCGCCGGCGGCTGGCGCCTGGACCCGGCGCTGTCCGGCGGCGGCATGTTCATGGACACCGGCAGCCATCTGGTCGCCGCGCTGCTGTGGGTGACCGGCCTGCGCCCGCGCACGGTCTCCGCGGTATTCGACAACGCCGGCCGCGCCGTGGACGTCAACGGCGGCCTGCACATCCGCTTCCGCGGCGACGCCATCGGCACCCTCGCCACCATCGGCGACGCCAAGCATCACGACGAACGCCTCAGCATCGCCGGCAGCGAGGGCTCGCTGGTGCTGCATCTGCACCAGTGGCGCGTGCGCTCGATGCTGCTGAACGACGAACCGGTGCAGCCGCCGAAGCGCATCGCCGCCAGCACGCCGGACGCCGCGCTGTTCCGCTGGGCGCGGCGCGGGCTTGCGGACTTCGAGGCGCCGGACTTCGCGCTCGAAGTGGCGCGACTCACCGACGCGGCCTATCGCGCCGCCGAGGAAGGCAAGCCGGTGGCCGTTCGCCGCTGACGGATCGGCGGGCCGGAAAACGCTGCGGCGCGGGAGCGGGATTTGCAGCGTCGGCCATCGCCACGGCCGCAACCGATTGTATCGGCAGGGAAAAGGCCCATGCCTCTCGTACAAGGGTGTACGCGGTACATAAGCTCATGTTTAGGCTATAGTTTTCTCCGTTCCGAGAGTTTGATCGAACCGCGCCAGCGCGGTCGGCGAGAGAGCGAGGAGAGCGGATATGGCCCAAGCAGCACAGGCGTTGGCGTGGCAGCAAGACATCCCCGTCCGTTACCGCACCCGGGAGGATGAGGAGCGGATCGAGACGCTGCTCAGGGAATGGGATGGCCAGGAGGATCCGGACTTCCCCGGCTGCGTGCCGGTACCCATGACGCTGGAGCAGTTCAGGAGCTACGACGGGCGGGTCGAGTACTGGAGTCGGGACCGGGGCATGGCGTGGATCCTGCGCGACGCGAGCCCCGACCACGAGAGCGCCGGCAGCATTCTGCCAGCGCTCATCACGCGCATCTCCATGGAGCGGGGTTCCACCATTCGCTGCTGGGGCGCCCTGCGCATGGTCGTCTGCGACCGGTTCTCGCAACTCAGCGAGGGCATGCACCCGGACCAGTCCATCTACCTGCGCCCGGAGCGTTGGACGCCGAGCGGCCGGGAGACCGTGATCGGCGAAGACCCGCCGCCGGACATCGTCCTGGAGACGGACCACACGACGGACGTGCGCCGCAAGAAGCTCGGCGTGTACCGCCGCTGGAGGGTGCCGGAGCTTTGGGTGGAGACGCCCGATGCGCCCACGCCGAGCCGCCCGGGCGGCCTTGCGGTCGGGCTCTCGATCTACGTGCTGAAGGGCAAGCGCTATGTACGCAAGGCCGAGAGCGCGGCGCTGCCCTCCTGGCGGGCGGATCAGATCCACCGTGCGCTGAACGAGCCGACGCCATCGGCCCAGACGATCGAGGACGTGATCCGCGTTGGCCGGCTGCTCGGCGACAGCGACGGCACGGGGCCGATGGACGATGTGCAGGTCGCCGGCTACATGCGCCGTGCCCACGAGGTCGGCCAGCAGGCAGGGTATGGCGATGGTCGTCGTGCGGGTCTTTCGGAGGGCCGAGTGGAGGGGTTGGCCGATGCGGCGGCGACGATCCTGCGGCTGCGCGGCGTCGCCCTGGCCGAGGACTTCGACGAACGGTTGGAAGTAGTGCGGTTGCCGTCGGAGGTGCTCTTGGATGCCGCCCAACGTTGCTCGACGGAGGCCGACTTCTGGGCACGCCTCGCATAGCGGGCTAGGCGCGCCTGCAACGCCTTTAGCCGGAGGTCGCCACCTATAATCGGCGCATGCTCGATTCCGCACGCCGCGCACTCCGCGACATCTACGGCTACGACGGATTCCGGCCTGGCCAGGAGGCGGTGATCGAAGCCGTGCTCGGCGGGCGCGACTCGCTCGTGCTGATGCCGACCGGCGGCGGCAAGTCCCTCTGCTACCAGATTCCGGCGCTGGTGCAGCCCGGCGTCGGCGTCGTGGTCTCGCCGCTGATCGCGCTGATGCAGGACCAGGTCGCCGCGCTGCGCCAGCTCGGCGTGGCCGCGGCGTTCCTCAACTCCACGGTGCATTGGACCGAGCAGGCAGAAATCCGCGAAGCGCTGGTGCAGGGACGGCTCGACCTGCTCTACCTGGCACCGGAGCGCTTGGTGCAGGAAGAGACCTTGGAGCTGCTTGAGCGAACGGACCTCGCCCTGTTCGCCATCGACGAGGCGCACTGCGTCTCGCAATGGGGCCACGACTTCCGCCAGGACTATCTCGGCCTGGACGTGCTCGCGGCCCGCTTCCCCGACACGCCGCGCATGGCCCTCACCGCCACCGCCGACGCCCGCACCCGCAACGAAATCGTCGAGCGACTGGTGCTCAAGCGCCCGGAGCGTTTCGTCAGCGGCTTCGACCGGCCCAACATCCGCTACTCGGTGCGCATCAAGAACAAGGCGAATGCCCAGCTGCTCGCCTTCCTCGACGAGCATCGGGGCGAGCCGGGCATCGTCTACTGCCTGTCGCGCAAGAGGGTCGAGGCCACCGCGGCGATGCTGCGCGAGGCCGGCCACGACGCGCTCGCCTACCACGCGGGACTCCCTGGTGCGGACCGAGCCCGGCATCAGAACCAGTTCCTCCGCGAAGACGGCGTGGTGGTGGTCGCCACCATCGCCTTCGGCATGGGTATCGACAAGCCGGACGTGCGCTTCGTCGTACACATGGACCTGCCGAAGAGCATCGAGGCCTACTATCAGGAAACCGGCCGCGCCGGACGCGACGGCGAACCGGCCGAAGCCTGGATGGTCTACGGCCTGCAGGACATCGTCCAGCTCGGCCAGATGGTGGAGCAGTCGGAGGCGGACGACCGGCACAAGCGCATCGAACGCGGCAAGCTCGACGCGCTGCTCGGCTGGTGCGAAGTGACCACCTGCCGCCGCGCCGCGCTGCTGCGCTACTTCGGCGACGACGCCCCGGACGCCTGCGGCAACTGCGACATCTGCCTGTCGCCGCCGAAGACCCGCGACGGCACGGTAGATGCGCAGAAGCTGATGTCCTGCATCGTCCGCACCGGCCAGTTCTTCGGCGCGGCGCACATCATCGACGTGCTGCGCGGCAAGGACACCGAGAAGATCCGCCAGCGCCGCCACGACGCGCTCTCCACCTACGGCATCGGCGCGGAGCTCGGCGACATGCAGTGGCGTTCCGTGCTTCGGCAGCTCATCGTCGCCGGCTACGTGCGTTCCGATCCATCGCGCTTCGGCGCCCTCAGGCTCACCGCCGCCGCCCGCCCGCTGCTGCGCGGCGAGACCACGCTGACGCTGCGCGAGGAATCGCGCCTGCCGGCCAGCGCGCGAACCCGCGCCCCGCGGCGCTCCGCCGACCGGAGCTTCGAGGTCGCCCAAGGCGATCAGCCGCTCTGGGAAGCACTCCGCGAGACCCGCACGCGCCTCGCCGACGAAGCCGGCGTACCGCCCTACGTCGTCTTCCACGACGCCACCCTCAAGGAGTTCGTCCGCCTCCGCCCGGACACCCTCGATGCGATGCTCGAGGTGCATGGCGTTGGCCAGGCGAAGCTCGACCGTTACGGGGAAGCGTTCCTCGAGGTCCTCACCGAGTTCCCGGCAGCGGTCGCCTCGGAAGCCGCCGCGACGCCTTAGACCGAACGGCCTCCTTTGGTCCGCAAAGGTCTGCGGCCACCGTGCTCAGCGCTGGCCGACAAGGCCGGACTAAGCCACTGTCTGGCGTTCTCTGCTAATCTCTCGCGGCAGCAATGGCTAGGTCCGCCGCGTCGGACCAGTCCGCACGACGGACGTTGATCATGGACAACAAAGCGCAGTTCACGGTGGACGCAGCGCTGCTGCGCGAGCTCGGCGAGCGGCTCATCGGGCGGGCCCACATCGCCTTGGCCGAACTCGTCAAGAACGCCTACGACGCCGACGCCCACACCTGCCGGATCGACATCGAACGCGACCGAATCACCGTCGTCGACGACGGCCATGGCATGTCGGAGTCGGAGTTCTTCCAGTACTGGATGCGCATAGGGACGACGCACAAGGTAGATGCCCGGGTCTCCCGGTGCCTGAATCGCCCGATGACCGGATCCAAGGGTCTCGGCCGCTTGTCGACGCAGTTTCTGGCCCACGAACTGGAGCTCGAGAGCACGTCCACCAGCGACCCCCACAGCACGCTCTACGCATTCGTGGACTGGCGCACGATCCAAAGCGGCGAGGACATTCAGACGGTGGATGTGGAGTGGCAGTCGCGGTCCGAGCTGTCACGCTACGCGGACGACGCCCCGACCGGCACGCGAATCACCCTCAGCGGACTCAAAACCGCTTGGGATAGCGCCGCGATAGGCCGGCTCGGCGGTGACGTCTGGATGCTGCGTTCGCCGTTCAAGGCTGTGGATCGATCCCATCGCGGCAGGACTGCGCTCGACTTCTACATCGACCTCAACGCACCGAACATCGCCGACGCCATGGACCAGTTCGACCGCATGCACGAGGCGCTGTTCGGGAACTGGAAGGCGCGGATCACCGGCGGCTTGGAAGGTGGTAGGCGTGCTAGGGGGTGCCAAGCTACAGTCCGGGTCGAGTTCGTGAAGGACTACCCGGAAGGATTGGAGGAGGCCAGGAGCTTCAGCGAGAGCGTCGACTTCCCAGTGCCTCGCCAAGGCACGAGTTCGACCGACGAGACCGCATCGGACCCGGCGCTCGATGAGGTGCAGTTCGAGGTGCTCGTGTTCAAGACGGAAGGGCGTCAGCCGCAGGGCATGAAGGTCGGGGAAATGCGCGACTACCTGCGACAGTACGGCAACGTGTCCTTATACGACGCTGGATTCAGACTTCCCTACTATGGCTCGCAAGAGCTTGCTGGACAGGATTGGCTGGACATCGCGGTCGATCAAGGGCGGCGGCTCACGGCGTCGGAACTCCTACCGGCGCGGCTGCGGACCGGAGCGCGCTACCTCCTCGACTTGCCCAACCCGGGGCGCATTTTTGGTGCCGTAGATGTGAACACGAACCACGAGCACGCTACGGCCGCTCGCTTCCCGGATGGGGAGCCTTGGCTCCAGATTCAGCCCGGCCGAGATCGACTCGCGCCGAACCGCTCGTTCGAGCAGCTCAAGGACTTCGTCCGCCTTGGACTGGACTTCTACGCCAATCGCTACCGGACATTGGCGGACCAAGCCATTCAGCGGCAACGTGCCAAGGAACCGCCGGTGCGTACCTTCGCGCGCGCCGTCGCAACGCTCGATCGCAACCGGGCGGAGATTCCAAGGGAGGCGTATGGCGAGATTCGACGCGATGTGCTCTCGGCGCGCGACGCCGTTGAGGCCGAGCAGGCGGCACTGGACAGCAGAGCCGTGCTCCTTGCGCCTCTGGCTACCGCCGGCATGGCGGCTTTGGCTCTGAACCACGAGATGGCGCAGGACAGCACCTCTGTGGAGGACGCGATCACGGCCTTGCGCGGCCTCTCGACCACGCTCCAACGCCCTGAGATCGCCAATGCCGTCGAGCAGCTAGAGCGTTTCGTTGACCGCTTCAACGCCTACCGGCAGCTCTTCGCGCCGTTGGCTGAGCCCGAAGACCGCGAGGCCACGCGCCGTTTCCCAGTTCGCTCGTTGGTTCAGGGGGTCGTCCGCGACCTGCGATCACGGATGCCGAATGTCCGTTTCGACGTTTCGGACGTGCCCAAGGACCTTCACCTTCCGGTCGGTGCCTACGTCGAGTGGAGCGCGGTGCTCCAGAACCTGTTGTTCAACGCTTGGGATGCCATGCTCGACGGCGACCGCCGCCTCGTGGCCTTCCAAGGCGGTCGGGTGCGCCGCCGGGAGTTCGTCCGCATGAGCGACACGGGCTCCGGCTTGGCGGTACCGATTGAGGACTCCGCCCAGCTATTCGAGCCGTTCGAGCGCCGTACGGAGGTCTCCGAGGCCAATCGCTCGCTCGCCATCGGTGGCCAAGGCCTCGGCCTTGCCATCGTCCGCATGATTGCCCAGTCTCGTGCCGTTGAAGTACAATTCGTCCCGCCCCAGCGCGGGTTTTCGACCACCATCGAGCTGTCATGGAGTGGATGAGACCGTGAAGATCTTGGTCTGTGACGATCAACAGAACCAGTGCGAGGACACGGCGAGCAAGCTAAGGTCAGCCCGGCACGCCTGCAGCGTAGATTGTCTTTCCGGGAACGACCTACGTGACGCTCTGACCGCTCTGTTCTCGGGCATATCAGAGTTCCTATGTACCGGCCAAGACTCGTCTTGGACCCCCATCCGTTCGTTCGACGGCTATGACATGGCGATAGTGGACAACAACCTGTCTGGGCTTGAGTTCGAGGGCGCCAGACTCGCTGCCGAAACCGTCATCGGCTACCTGCGAGCGTTCACGGACATCGCCTACATTGTTTCGCTGAACAAGAATCCTAGCGTGGACTTCGACCTCCGGTACATGTTCGGCGACTATCAGTCGCAGGCGGATTTGGCCCTTAACCAGGACCACTTGGGGAACCCTCGTCTCTGGACATGGACCTCGCCGACGGACGGGTTCGCTCCTTGGTACTGGCCCTGCTTGCCGGACGCTGTAGCTAGGAGGCGGCGCCAAGTCGAAATCGTGAGGGCGAGGAGCGGAGAGAGCGTTTGGGAGACTCTGCAGTTTCCGACGGACTCCCGCCACTATCTGTCCTACCGAGCGAAGGCGAAGTTGATGACCGACGCCTGTGCCATGGATGAGACGACTTTCCGGGGCTTCTTTGACCGGACGAAGGCGCTTCTGCCGGCCGATGCCCTTGCGCTGGGTCGGTTGGCGGACAAGCCTGTGCGCTCAGCAGTGGCGATCGATGCCGTGGTTCGCCTTGTCGCAGGCGATCTGGATCGATGGCTGAGACGTGATGTACTCGGTCCGCAAGACGCACTGATCGACATGGCCCATCTGGTGGCGCGGATGCCTTTCCTGTTCGAAGGCGTGGAAGACATCCGGCGTTGGAACGCAGCGCTCTACTGTGGCCAGCCGCCATTCGGCATGAAGGATGACCTGTACGCGTCCTATGTGGAACCGGCATTGTTCCGGGCGGATGCCTGGCAGGGCTCCCCGTGCTTCTGGTGGCCGGTGTTGAGGCAGGACGAGGTACTGACCCGGATGTTCCTGGACTCGCCGCCATGGCCGGATGCGGTGTTCTGCGAAGACACGTCGACTTTTGTCGAGGTTCCCGAGGCGGATGATGGTACGGGGCCGCTGGAGTTTGAGTCGGAGCTAGAAGGCTCTTGGCCGAGACGGTTCGTGCTCGGCGTGTCCGGGAAGCAATACTCGCCACGCAGTCGGCTGGTGGGGTGAGTGTGGCCCGAGGGAAAGCTGATTGGCCTGACGAGCTTATGCATGGCTACGCCCGTTTGGGTGTCGCGCACTGGCGACGCGACCGGCGCAGGCACCGTTCAAGCGCGAGGAAGGAGGCAGTGGATTGGCTCGGTTTCGACATCGCGGATGACGAGCACCTCGCTTGGCAGACAGTCGAACAACCGTTTTCCATTTCGAGAGGCGGCGAGTTCCGGATGATTCCAATGCCGAGCATGCCGCGGCGCGTGGACTCGGCCTTCTTCGCGCCGATCGTCGCAGCGCCGACGGATCGTGCCTCTACTGCCTTCGATCTCGTAGTCGTTGGTGCTCAGGGAAGGCCCATCGCGTTCAGGTTCGAGCCGGCCGACGAGGGCGCTGAGCAGCGTCACGGTTACGATCATGTGCAGCTCAGCGAGAAGGTCGCACACCGGAGCGTCAAGATGAATGAAGCGAGCGATAGCACCGCTCCCAGAGAGCTATCCCGCCCTGCCGCTACCGGCCCATGACGCGGCGACCAGGTTCCTATCCATGATGGTTGCAATGCACGGCTTTCCGGTTGGCGTTCAAGCGGTGGTAGGGGAGGCCCTCAAGGGGCGCCCCGACCTGGTGCGGAGCTGTATGGAGGCCGTCGATAGCATGTTGTCGCGCAGGCGCATCGCCTAGACCCGCATTTGCTTGAGGAACCGCCCGTAGCAGCGGGTGTAGCTCCCCTTGACCTTGGGGGCGATGGGAGTTAGTGCCTTCGCGAGCTTCCCGTCACGCAGCCGCTCGTAGATGTCCTCGATGTCCCGCTCCGGCGAGAAGATGCAGTAGAGGCCATGGGAGGGGATAGCACCGCTATGGTCGACCGCAACGTGTGGAACCTTGGCGAGCTCCGGCACGACGAGCTTGGGGCCCGCCCAGTCCGCGGGCACGATGCGGTCGATGGTGCGATACCACTTTGCGCCTTGTCGGACGATGTAGCGCTGCTCGAGGCGGCCCCTGAATGCAGCCAAGTGAGTAGCGAGTCTCGGGTAGGAGGCTAGGTCCAGCAACTTGCCCTCCGCGTCGCTAGTTGCGATCACACGCTTCCCGCGCCAGCTCACCGTGCCCGCTCCCACCTCGGCGGTGTCCACCCAAGGGTGCAGCAGTTCGAGTTCAACGGGGTACTCGCCCGGCGGCACGACGAAAGCGTCTGTCACACCAAGCGCTGGTCCGACGCGCACCTTGCAGCCGAGGTCTTCAAGCGTGTCGCCGCGCCTCCGTGTAGGCTTCCGCAAGCGCTTGGCGGATGTGCGCAAGGAAACCACCAGGACATCGGGATAGACGTACACATCCCGGCTGAAGGCCTCGCTCGGCTTCGCCGCGGGGGTGGTTGCGACGTTCAGGCGCGGCAGCCACTCGGCCCGAAACGCCTGCGCGTACGCGGCGTATCGCCAGCGGTCGGAGCACACGAGGCCGCAGCGGCCACTCGGAGCGAGTAGTGAGAACGCACGGTGTAGGAACGGCAGCAGCAGATCGCCCTTGGCCACGGAAGACGGGAGCCGTGCCGAGTACGCCAGCCGCAATGGCTCCGGCACCTTCGCCCACCGGACGTAGGGCGGATTGCCCGCCACATGGGTGAAGCAGGCGTCCGGCAGATCGGCCAGCAGGAAGTCGCCGGTCCGCACCCATGCCCGGGCTGCAGCGTGGGCCGTAGCGTGATGGAGGCCGAGACCGCGCAACGCATCGCGGACGCTCCGTCGCGCTCTGCTGGCTTCTTCGGGCACCAGCTCGAAGGCGAGGATGCGCTCGCGCAGGTGCTTGATGGTGGGTTCGATTCCGCGCTGCTGCAGTCCGCGGACCAGTCGAACAGCGGCCTCCGCGACGAATGCGCCGGCGCCGGCCGCCGGTTCCAGTAGACGGGCCGCCGCGAGATCGGCGTCCTCCGTCCAGCCGATGCGGTCCAAGACGCACCGAACCAACGGCAGCCTTGTGTAGACTCCGCAGAGTTTGTGCAGGGCGGCGATGGCGCAGTCGCCATCGTCCCTTGATCCGTCGTCCGGCGTGTGCGCCGCGCCGACTTCCGCGCCATTGGTGGAGCCGCGGCTGATGCGGGTTTCAGGACTGTATGCAGGCATCGGTGGCTTCGAGCTGGGCCTCGGTCGGGCCGGGCACCATACCTTGCTGCTCTGCGAAAGCAACGCCGCCGCCCAAGCCGTGCTCCGCCGCCGCTTCCCCGGCGTCGCGCTCGCAAGCGACGTCACCAAGCTGGAAGCGCTCCCAAAGGAGACTGAGCTGGTGGCAGCCGGCTTCCCGTGCCAGAACCTCTCTATGGCGGGCGACAAGCAGGGCCTCGATGGCAGCAAGAGCCAAGTGGTGGAGCGCCTGTTTCGCCTGCTTGAAGGACAACGCGTTCCTTGGGTGCTGATCGAGAACGTCTACTTCATGCTCCACTTGGCGAAAGGGGCGGCGATGGAACGGATCCTCTCGCGCTTAGAGGCACTGGACTACCACTGGGCGTACCGCGTAGTGGACAGCCGTGCATTCGGCTTGGCTCAGCGCCGCCGGCGCGTGTTCATCGTCGCGAGCAACACCGGCGACCCGCGCGACGTGCTGCTCTCCGACGATGTGCCGGACCGCCAGTGGCCGGCGATCGATCTCGGCCTTCCAACCGCCTTCTACTGGACCGAAGGCCGCACCGGGCATGGCCTCACCGCGGATGCGATTCCGCCGCTCAAGGCCGGTTCCGGCCTCGGCATCCCGTCCCCGCCCGCTGTGCTCCTACCAAGCGGGCGCGTAGTCACGCCCACCATCGAGGCCACCGAGCGAATGCAGGGCTTCCCGGAACGGTGGACGTGGAGCCAAGACCGAAAAGCGCAACGCTACCGCTGGCACTTGGTCGGCAACGCAGTCTCCGTGCCGGTGGCTGAGTGGCTCGGCCGTCGATTGGCAGACCCGATGCCCTACGAGTCGGCCGGCGACACGCCCTTGGACTCGGCTGGCCGCTGGCCCACGGCGGCTTGGTGGCTAGGAGACGCTCGCCATGCCGCGACCGTCTCCGAACACCCCGTGCGCGCCAGACGGGGTCGGCTCTCCGCTTTCACAACCCGCGATTGGCCGGATCTATCGACGCGGGCGCTCGCGGGGTTCGTCCGGCGTGCGCGAGAAGGGCGACTACGCTACGCGGACGGGTTCTTGGAAGCACTTGAGGGGGCATTGGCCCGCCGGTAGCCGCGATCTCGCTGGTCGCGGGGCTTGTGGACGCATTGGACTACCGTCGGGTGCTCGGTTGTCCTTCGCCGCTCGCCGGACTAAGGTACTCCGACTGGCGGGCCGCCCTTCAACTGAGCGACACAGACGGCATGTACGAGATGGCAAGCTTCTGGTTCCCGGATGATCCGGCGGAGGACGAAAAACCTTGGCGCATCGCTCTTCATGCTCTTCTCCTCCCGTTCGCGTTTGCTTGGATGGGCGTGACGCTGCTCTACCATCTCCTTGCACTCTTGTTCTTGGGCGCTGTCATGTTGCTGCTCGGCGCAGCGACAGCGTTCTTCCTATGGTTTTGTTTGGCTCTCATGTTCGGGTGGGCCGGCTAGCTTTATGCCAGTCTGTTGATCCGATGGGTTTTGGCCGAGTTCCTCTTCCCGGCGGACGCATCGCGTGCGTAGATGTGGCCGAGCCGGCGATGCCTTGGAGCGACGCGCGTGTTGACTGAATCGGACTTGCAAGGGGACCGTGTCATCCGGGCGCTCCGAGATGGCGTCGTCCGAGGGTACAGGCGCAACGTGGGTGACTGCGGGTCGTGCGGGATCTGCGAGTTGGATGCTGAGGGCGAGCGTCGCTTCTTGGCTGGCGAGGCCTTGCCGCTTCGGGCGTTCGATCTGGACCGTTGGGGAGCGTGCCCCGATGGCCCCTGCCTGGTGCGAGTGGAGGACTTCAATGACGAGGATGAGGACCTCATGGGGTTTCCGCCACCCAAGCCCCTGGCCGTCGCTGGCGCGATCCGGCGGATGTACTTGGGCCACTGCGAAGACGGGGACGTTACGGCGGTGTCCACCGCGAGCATCCGGGAACTGCTCCCGGTGCATCAGCCTATGCTGGAAAGCGCTGTGCGGTGGCCCCGCGATCTGCCGCGTTCCGCATTCCGGGCGGTGCATCGGGACGACGACTACTGCGGCCGAAGCTGGGTGTGCATCTGCGGCGAGCCGGGCTGCGGCTCGGAATTCTCGTGGAAGCGTGCGGGCTCGCTGATGCTGCATTTCTCGATGTATGGCGGAGGCCTGCTTGAGGTGTTGATGCTGCCGCGCCTGAGCCCGATACCGGATCCGCCGCCGCTCTGACGGCCGAGGCAGCCGAAACGGCTAGATGTGTAGAATCCGCCGCTTCATCCAGCAGGGGGCTGCACCTTGTCCGACGCAGAGCGCTACGACGCCGTGGTGGTGGGGGCCGGGTTCGCGGGGCTGTACATGCTGCATCGGCTGCGCGAGGCGGGCTTCTCCGCCATCGTCTTCGAGGCCGGCGGCGGCGTTGGCGGCACCTGGTACTGGAACCGCTACCCGGGTGCCCGCTGCGACGTGGAGAGCATGGAGTACTCCTACAGCTTCTCCGAGGACTTGCAGCAGGAATGGGAGTGGACCGAGCGCTACGCCGGGCAGCCGGAGATTCTGCGCTACGCCAACCATGTGGCGGAGCGCTTCGACCTCACGCGGGACATCGCCTTCAACACCCGCGTCGCTGCGGCGCACTACGACGAGAGCGGTCAGGAGTGGCGGGTGGCGACGGATACCGGCCGGGCCGTGCGGGCGAGGTTCTGCATCCTGGCGACGGGCTGCCTGTCGTCGGCGAACCTGCCCGACTTCCCCGGCCGCGAGGAGTTCCAAGGCGAGACCTACCACACCGGTCGCTGGCCGCACGAGGGCGTGGACTTCGCCGCCAAGCGGGTGGGCATCATCGGCACCGGCTCCTCGGCCATCCAGGCGATCCCGATCATCGCCGCCCAAGCGGAGCGGCTCACCGTCTTCCAGCGCACGCCCAACTACTCCATCCCAGCGCGCAATGCGCCCATCGACCAGGAACTGGTGCGCGAGATCAAGAGCGAATACCCCGAGTTCCGCGCTCGCAACTACCGCATGCCGGCGGGCTTCGGCTCGAAGATCCCGCAGGGCGACATGCCGGCCCACGACGACGCGCCGGAGCGTCGGCAGGAGAACTACAAAGCGCGCTGGCAGCGCGGCGGCTTCGGCTTCCTCTCCGCCTACAACGACCTGATCGTCGACAAGAGCGCCAACGAGACCGCTGCCGATTTCGTGCGCTCGCGCATCCGGGAGACCGTCCGGGATCCCGCTACCGCGGAGCTGCTGTGCCCGGACAACGTCATCGGCTGCAAGCGGCCGTGCCTCGACACCGGCTACTTCGAGACCTACAACCTGCCGCATGTGGAGCTGGTGGATGTGCGCAAGGGCCCCATCGAGCGCATCACGGCGGACGGCGTGCTGGCGGCTGGTCGCGAGTACGCGCTCGACTGCATCGTCTTCGCCACCGGCTTCGACGCCATGACGGGCGCGGTGCTCGGCATCAACATCCAGGGCATTGGCGGGCGCACGCTCGGCGAGAAGTGGGACGCCGGGCCGGTGACCTATCTCGGCCTCGCCACCAGCGGCTTCCCCAACCTCTTTCTGATCTCCGGCCCCGGCAGTCCGTCCGTGCTCACCAACATGATCGTCTCCATCGAGCAGCATGTGGATTGGATCGCCGACTGCCTCGCGACCATGCGCACCGAGGGGTTCGGCGCCATCGAGGCGACGCCGGATGCCGAGCAGGACTGGGTGGCGCATGTCAACGCAGTGGCCGATCAGACCCTCTATCCCACCTGCAACTCCTGGTATCTCGGCAAGAACATTCCCGGCAAGCCGCAGGTCTTCATGCCGCTGATCGGCTTCCCGCCCTATGTCGAGAAGTGCGACGCGGTGGCGGCGAGCGGCTACGAGGGCTTTTCGCTGCAACCTGCCGCGGCGGAGGCTTAGCACCATGTCCGGCGCTCTCGACGGCATCCGCATCCTGGATCTCACCAGCATTTACTCCGGCCCCATCGCGGCGTCGATCCTCGGCGATCAGGGCGCGGACGTAGTGAAGGTGGAAAGCCCGGAAGGCGATTTCATGCGCAACCTCGGCGGCTCGCAGCGCAACGGCGTCGGCGGCGCGTTCGCGATGATGAATCGCAACAAGCGCTCGGTGGTCGTCAACCTGCGCGAGGAGGAAGGCAAGGCCGTCTTCATGCGTCTCGTGGATGGCGCCGACGTGGTGATGGAGAACTATCGGCCCGGCGTCATGGAACGGCTCGGCATCGACTACGAGACCTTGAGAGCGGTGAACCCGCGCCTGGTCTTCGCGTCCATCAACGGCGTCGGCCACAGCGGCCCGTATGCCAACCGCCGCGTCTACGACGCCATCATCCAGTCCATCTCCGGCATCGGTTCGCTGCAGGCGAACCCGGCCAGCGAACGCCCGGTGCTCATCAACTCCTTGATCTGCGACAAGATCACGTCGATGACCGCGGCCCAGGCCATCGCCTCGGCGCTCCTGGCGCGGGAGCGCACGGGCCTCGGCCAGCGGGTGGACGTCTCCATGCTGGACGCCGCGCTGTTCTTCCTGTGGCCGGACAACATGCTGAACTACACCTTCGTCGGCGACGAGACGCCGCATGGCGGGCGTCGCTCCCACGAGGGCATGGTGCGGCAGACGCGCGACGGCTACATCTGCACGATGCCCGTGCAGCTCGGCGAGTGGCTGGGGCTGTTCCGCGCTTTGGAACTGCCGAATCTCTTCGAGGACGAGCGCTTCCGCACCCAGGCGGGCCTCGACTCCGAGCGCTTCCAAGAGGCGCTGAACGAAGGCTACGCCTCCTTCGACACGGAGGATCTCGCCGAGCGGCTCGAACGCGAACAGGTGCCGTTCGCCCGCATCAATCCCCGCGACGACGTGATCGACGATCCGCAGATCAAGGCCATGGGCGCGCTCTTGGAGTTCGACCATCCCATCGCCGGCCCGATGCGCCAGGCGCGGCCGCCGGCGCGCTTCCACGAGACGCCGGCGGAGATCTTCCGCTGCTCGCCCGAACTTGGCGAGCACACGCGGGAAGTGCTGGCCGAGGCGGGCTTCGAGGCGGACGAGATCACGGACCTGCGCGCCCGGCAGATCGTCCGCTGAGGCGATGCCGGCGCGAGTACGCCTGCTCCTGATCTCCGGTTCCATGGGCGCAGGCAAGACGACGATCATGGGCGAGGCGTCCGATCTGTTGCAGGAGGCCGGCGTTGCGCACGCGATCCTCGATTTCGACTGCCTGACCTGCTATGCCCCGCAGCCGCCGGACCAAACCGCCGCCGCCGACTTGGGTTTCCGCAACCTGGCGTCCATCTGGCCGAACTACCGGGCGCTCGGCGTGGAGCGCTTGCTGCTGGCCAGCGTTGTGGAGGAACGAGCGGACGTCGAGCGCTACCGCCAAGCGATACCGGGCGCCGAGCCCGTGGTCTGTCGCCTCACGGCGCCCGTCGCGACGATGCACGGCCGCCTGCGACAGCGCGAGCCGGGCATCTGGCAAGCGAAGTTCCTCGCCCGCTCGACAGCACTGGACGGCATTCTGCGGGCCGCGGCGTTGGAGGACTTCGTCGTGGACAACGGCCCTGGCCGATCGAGCACGGATGCGGCGCATGAAATGCTCGCCGCCGCGGGCTGGTTGTGAGCGCGTTCGCCGGGCTGCGATTCGACGCGGCGCGCCTGCCCGCCGAGGCGGAGGCGCTGCGCCGCGAAGTGCGCGAGTTCATCGCCCGGGAGATGCCGGCGGACTACTGGCCGAACTCGGATTTCAACCAAGGCCATTCGCCAGCGTTCTCGCAGAAGCTCGGCGCCCGGGGCTGGATCGGCATGACTTGGCCGAAGCAGTACGGCGGCGGCGAGCGCAGCTTCTTCGAGCGCTACGTGGTCACCGAGGAGTTGCTCGCCGCCGGCGCGCCCGTGAGCGCCCATTGGATCGCGGACCGGCAAAGCGGCCCGCTGCTCCTGCGCTTCGGCAGCGAGGCGCAGCGCCGCCGCCATCTGCCGCGCATCGCCCGCGGCGAGTGCTATTTCTCCATCGGTATGAGCGAGCCGAACGCCGGTTCGGACCTCGCCTCGGTGCGCACCCGGGCCACCAAAGTCGATGGCGGCTGGCGCGTACACGGCACGAAGCTGTGGAGCACGGATGCGCAGCGCAACCACTACATCATCGCCCTGGTGCGCACCGAGCCCCTTGCCGAAGATCGACACGCGGGCCTGTCGCAGCTCTTGATCGACCTCGGCGCCGATGGCGTGGCCGTGCGCCCCATCAAGAACATCGCCGGCGGCGAAGACTTCAACGAGGTGGTCTTCGACGATTGCTTCGTTGCCGATGCCGACGTGGTGGGCGAACCGGGCAACGGCTGGACGCAGGTGACCAGCGAGCTCGGCTACGAGCGCAGCGGCCCCGAGCGCTTCCTCTCCGCATTCCGCGTATTCGTCGAGTTCGTCCGCCACTGCGGCCCGGCGCCAAGCGCCGCCCAGGCCGTGCTGATCGGCCGCTTGGCGAGCCACTTGATGACCCTGCGCCAGATGTCCATCTCCGTCGCCGCCATGCTGCAAGACGGCGCCAGCCCGGTGGTGGAGGCGGCGCTGGTGAAGGCGCTCGGCAACGACTTCGAGAAGCTGCTCCCAGAACTGGTGCGGCTCGTCAGCCCCGACTTGGCGGCGGCGCATCCGCTGGCGCGGAGCCTTGAGCAGACCCTGCTGGCGTCGCCGTCGTTCACGATCCGCGGCGGCACGCGGGAGATTCTGCGCGGCGTCATCGCCCGCGGGCTGGGGCTGCGCTGATGGATGCTCTGATCGCGGCGACCGCGGAGCGCATCTTCGCGGATCATGTGGACAAGGCGCTGCTCGATTCCGCCGAGCACGCGTTTCCCGATGCCTTGTGGAATGTCGTTCGGGAAGCCGGGCTGCATCTGGTGGGGAGCCCGCAGTCCGGCACCGCGCTGGCGGATCTGTTCGGGCTGCTCAAGATCGCCGGCGCCCACGCGGTGCCGTTGCCGCTGGCGGAGATGCTGCTTGGGAACGCGGTGCTCGATGATGACCTTGGCGAAGGCTTCACCACGATCGCCCAGCAGGGCGTTGCGCCTTGGGGCAGAGCCGCGCAGCGCGTGCTGACCGTCGACGGCGCGCTCGGCACGGACTTCGAGGTGACTGGGCAGGGCGCCAATCTCGCCGGCGAGGCGCGCGACGGCGTGCGGCTTCGCGCGGCCGAGGATGCCGACGTGCCGCCGGACTTCGCCGAGATGCTCGCGCTGTCGCGGGCGGCGCTGATGGCTGGCGCTCTCAGCCGCGTCCTGTCCTTGGCGGTGGGCTACGCCACCGAGCGCGAGCAATTCGGCCGTCCCATCGCCAGATTCCAAGCCGTCCAGCATCAGCTTGCCGTGCTGGCCGGCGAAGTCGCCGCCGCCGGGCGGGCCGCCGATGCGGCGGTGGAAGCACTGGGGTCGCCTGGATTCGTCAATCAAGCGGCTGCCGCGAAGGCCCGCGTGGGCGAAGCCGCCGGGATCGCTGCCGAGATCGCCCATCAGGTCTTCGGTGCCATGGGCTTCACCCACGAGCACGTCCTGCACCACTTCACCCGCCGACTGTGGGCCTGGCGCGACGAGTACGGTCGCGAGAGCCGCTGGCAGGAACGGCTTGGCAGGCGCATCGCGGAAGGCGGCGCCGAGCGTCTCTGGGACTTCATCGTCCACGGTGGCTGAATCCGGCGCGAAGCTCGGCCGAGTGGCCGTCAGCGAATGCCTGCTAGGCCGCCCCGTGCGCTGGGACGGCGACCACAACGGCGATGTCTGGCCGCGCCGACGGGCCGAGCGATTGTTCGACCTGGTGGGCCTGTGCCCGGAAGTCGGCATCGGCATGGGCGTGCCACGGGAACCGATCCAGCTTGTCGGCGACGCAATGGCGTCGCGCGCATTGGCCGTGGCCGACCCGCATCGGGACTACACTGCGCGCCTGCAAGCCTACGCCGAGGACGTGGCCGCAAAGCTGGACGGGGTCCACGGCTACATCTTCGCGGACCGCTCGCCAAGCTGCGGCCTCGCCGGAGTCAAGGTATTCGACAAGGGCGGCGGGTTCCGGCGCATGGGGCGCGGCGTCTATGCATCGGCCGTCCTGAATGCCTATCCGGACCTGCCCGCAGCCGACGCCGAGACGTTGGCGGAGGAAGACGCGCTGCATGAGTTCGCTCTCGCCGTAGGCCGATTCCGCGGCGGCGACGCTGACCCAGCGCATGTTCGTCAGCGGATAGCCGAACTGCTCGGCACCGGCCATTGGCGAACCGCGACATGCGAGTAGCGGCGCTTTACGACATCCATGCGAACCTGCCTGCGCTTGAAGCGGTGCTCGATGATGTCCGGGCTGCCCGGGCGGACCGGGTGGTTGTTGGCGGCGATGTCCTCCCTGGTCCGATGCCTCGCGAGACCCTCGAGTTGCTTGCCGGGCCGGACGTGCCGACGCACTTCATCATGGGCAACGGCGACTTGGCGGTGTTGTCGGAGGCGGCGGCTGGACGCCCTGGTGCTGCGAGGTACTGGGGCACGACCAGTGGCGAGCCGCTCCCGGAACCGCAACGCGAGGAGTTGCGCTGGACCGCGAACAAGCTGCTGGCCGAGCATCGATCCATGATCGAGGAGTGGCACGAAGCGGATGAATTCGACATCGAAGGTGTAGGGCGCGTGCTCTTCTGCCACGGGACCCCGCGCAGCGAGACCGAGTGTTTCACACGCTTGACACCTGAGAAGGCGCTGCTGCAAGCCTTCGACGGTGTGACGGCTGAAGTCGTCGTCTGCGGCCATACGCACATGCAGTTCGACCGCTTGGTCGGCGGCATTCGCGTCGTCAACGCGGGGAGCGTCGGCATGCCATTCGGGCGCACCGGCGCAGATTGGCTCCTGCTCGGGCCCGCGGTGCAGTTGCACCACACGGCGTTCGACATCGACAAGGCGGCTGTCCGCGTGCGGGCGAGTGGCTATCCGCAGGCCGACGACTTCGCGGCGCGGCATGTGCTCTCGTCGCCCGCAGAGTCGGCGGCGCTCAAGGCGTCCACCTACGCTTCGTTTCGTTGAGAACGACGACAGCGCCCCGGAGAGGGCGAGGGATCCACCGCGTTGGCGCGGGCGTCGGGGCCGGACTGCCGCCCTATGCTGGGGGGCCATCCCTGATGGCGTCCAGGAACTCGCGTGGGCTGACGACTGCGATCCCCTGGCACTGATCGATCGGGAAGTGCTTCCGCTTGCCGGTGATCAGGTAGTCGGCACCTGCGGCCACCGCGACTTCCAGGAACGGCTGATCGTCTGGATGGGGGAGCTTGGTGCTCAACGGGCTTGCCGCCAACCGGAGTCCGCTGGTCGCCAGACGACCGAGCACGGTCTCGACGCTCTCCAGCGGCAAGGCAAGTCGGGGCCGTGTGAGTAGGTCGCGGTACTCCGCCAGGATTCGTCCGTCGAAGCAGACGCGTTGTGCATCCGAGGCAAGAAGGTCGACCACGTTCGCGGGCGCGCCATGGGGCGACAGCAGTCCCGACACTAGGACGTTCGTGTCGAGGACGATCCTCATCGACTGGTCCGGCCTCCTTGCTCCCGTCCTTGGTCCTTCATAGCTCATGCGCCTGGTTTAGGCGCCGTAGCGACCTCACGAACGTTTTCCGCGCGAGCGGCCGCGATTTCGGCGTTGATGTCGTCGAGGGACAGGGTGGCTGCGCCGGTCTCCCTGGCGCTTTGTCGTGTCGACTCTATGGCCTGCAACGCCTCAGCTTGTCGCAGCGCTTCTAGGGTTTTGTCGAAAGTCTCGGGCGACGTAGCCACCAGAAACGCGATGGGCTTGCCGTTGGAGGTGACGACAATGTGCCGTTCGGTGGCCAGGGCTTCCCAAACCGCGGCCGATCGTCCTCGAAGTTCTCGGACGCTGATGAAGTCCATTTTTCTTCGCCTCTAGTGTGTACATGATCGCGTACTCGATCAGGAGCACGAAGTCAAGGACCGCTGTCCGGAGTTGGATTTGGCCGATCCTCGCCGTGGCGGCGCCGAAGACGTGTGTGCACCGCACGACGCCCATACCCGCCTCCAAGGGCTTGGCGTGTGTTCAGGCCTGCGCGGCCGCCCATATCCGTTCCGTCTCGCCGAGCCCCTGCTGGCGGTACAGCGCCGCGTAGTGGCCGTTCGCCGCCATCAGCTCGGCGTGGCTGCCGATCTCCACGATGCGCCCGTCGTCGATCACCACGATGCGGGTCGCATTGCGGATGGTGGACAGCCGGTGGGCGATGACGAAGCTGATGCGCCCGTGGAAGACCTGCTTCATGCCTTCCTGGATCTTGAGTTCCGTCTCCGTGTCCACCGACGAGGTGGCCTCGTCCATGATGAGGATCTGCGGCTCGGCGAGAATGGCGCGGGCGAACGAGACGAGCTGCTTCTGCCCCGCCGAGAGCTTGCCGCCGCCTTCGCCTACCTCCGTGTCGTAGCCCTGCTCCATGCCGGTGATGAAGTCGTGCGCCCCCGCGAGCTTGGCGCACCACACCACTTCCTGGTCCGTGGCGTCGAGCCGTCCGTAGCGGATGTTCTCCATGACCGTGCCGCTGAACACATGGGCGTTCTGCAGCACCATGCCGAGGCTCGACTGCAGCCAGTGCAGGCTGCGGTTCCGGTAGTCGATGCCGTCGATCAGCACTTGGCCGGAGGTCGGCTCGTAGAAGCGGCAGATGACGTTGACCAGCGTGCTCTTGCCGCCGCCGGTGGGGCCGACGATGGCGATGGTTTCGTCGGCGTCGACGCGCAGGTCGATGTCCTGCAGCACGGGCTTGGCCGGGTCGTAGGCGAAGCCGACGCCTTTGAGCTCGATGGAGCCCACGCGCACCGGGCCGCCGTCCGGGGCGACGTTCGTGCGCGGCGGAGCGCCCCGCTGGGCTTCGATGGCGCGCTGGACGCTCGGCGAGTCCTCGATGTCCGGCGTCGCATCGATCAGCGACAGCACGCGCTCGGCGGAGGCCTGCGCCATCTGCATCTCCGCGAACCAATGCCCCATCACTTGGATCGGCTCGAAGAAGTAGCGCGTGTAGAGCAGGAACGCGATCACCGTGCCGACGCTGACGAGGCCGAGGTACATGAGCATGCCGCCGGCGCCGAGGGCGAGGTTGATGGCGACCGCCGCCAGCGTCAGCACCACCGGCAGATATACGGCAGCGAGCACGAGATTGCGCACGGAGGCGCGGTACATGGTGTCCGCGAGGCCCTGGAACTCGCGCGAGTTGGCCTCTTCGCGGCCGAACGCCTTGCTGGTGAGCATGCCCATGATGGCTTCGTTGTAGCTGCCGGTGATGCGCGAGTTGGTCTGCCGCACGAGGCGCGCGGTGGTCAGAATCCGCTTGCGGAACTTCGCCGACACCCAGCCCACCACCGGCATGATCGCCATGGCGAGGAGCGCGAGCTGCCAGTGCATCACCAGCATGGCGATGGCGATGCCGACCATCATGGTGATGCCCCAGATGAAGTCCAGCATCGACCAGGCGAGGATGTCGGTGAGCTTGCGGCAGTCCGCGGTGAGGCGGGCCATCAGCCAGCCCACGGGGCGGCGGTCGAAGTACGCGAACGACAGGCGCTGAAGGTTCGCGAACGCTTGGCTCCTGATGTCGTGGCTGGCGTAGGCGTCGATCTTGCCCGCCATCCACACGAAGAGCGCTCCCGACAGGGCGAGCACGAGGTTGCAGGCGAGGTACAGCGCGCCCCAGAGGCCGAACGCGGCGTCCATGCCGTTCTGCTCCACATCGTCCACGACGAGCTTCGCCAGCAGCGGATAGGCCACCTCCATCAAGGCCGTCACGAAGCCGCCGATGGCGAGCAGCCACATCTCCTTCTTGTAGACGAGCGCGAAGCCGAACAGGCGCTTCCACAGTTGGAGGCGCACCTTGTCCGTGGCGGCATCGAAGCCGTCGGCGTGATCGTGGTCGTCCACCGTCTACTCCCTGGCGCGCGCCGCCGCTTCGTCCTGGCGGATGCTCTCGTCCAGTGCGCCTTGGATTTCGCAGAGGCGCCGGTACGGGCCGTCCACCCGGCTCAGGGACTCGTGGGTGCCGTCCTGCGCGAGCTGCCCGCCTTCGATGACGAGGATGCGGTCCGCATCCTTCACGGTGGACAGCCGGTGCGCGATGACGAGCGTCGTGTGGCGCCCGCGGCGGCGTTCCAGCGCTTCGAGGATGCGCCGCTCCGTGCCGGTGTCCACCGCCGAGAGCGAGTCGTCGAGCACCAGGATGGGCGGCTCCTTGAGCAGTGCGCGGGCAATGGCCAAACGCTGCCGCTGGCCGCCGGACAGGGTGATGCCGCGCTCGCCGACTTCCTCGTCGTAGCCTTCGGGGAACGCCGCGATGGCGTCGTGGATCGCTGCCTCCTGCGCCGCGCCGACCAGATCGTCGTGTTCGGCCTCCGGCCTGGCGACGCGTAGATTGGCGGCGATGGAGCGCGAATACAGGAACGGGTCCTGCATCACCGCGCCGATCTGGTCGCGCAGCCACTGCCGATCCACTTCGACCAAGTCCACGCCGTCCACCAGAATCCGCCCGGAGCGCACCGGATAAAGGCGCATCAAGAGCCGCATCAGCGTCGTCTTGCCGGAACCGGGCGCGCCGACCATGCCGACGGTCTGACCGGCGGGAATGCGCACCGAGAACGACTGGATCACCGGCGGCCCCGGACGGTAGCCCGCGCTCACGTCCTCGAAGACCACCTCGCCCTGCACGCGGGGCGTTGGCGGGGCCGGCTCGCGCGTCTCCTGCTCCGCTTGCAGGATGTGGTTGATGCGGCCGAGGGAGACGATGGCCTTGCCGGTGTCCGACAGCACATGGCCCAAACGCCGCACCGGCCAGATGGCCATCGAGACCAGGGTGAGGAAGGCGAACAGCTCGCCGACGGTGATCGAGCCCTGCGCCAGGAAGACCCCGCCGGCGATCAGCACGATGCCGACTTGGGTGAGCGAGACGAAGTCGCTCAGGCACCAGTACAGCGCTTCGAGCTTGACGAGCCGATAGAGGCGGTCCCGAAACGTCAGGCTGTTGGTCTCGAAGCGGCCGATCTCGTGCGCCTGCCGGGCGAAGGCGCGCACCACGCGGATGCCGGTCAGGTTCTCCTGCAAGACCGCCGTGAGCGCCCCTTCCGCCTCGTCCGCCACCTTGAACTGCGTCTTGACGCGGTGGAAGAAGTAGTAGGCGCCGAACGCGATGAACGGCATCAGGCAGATGCCGAGGGCGGCGAGCCGCGCATCGCGCCAGAACAGGATGGGTGCCATGATCGCCACCAGCAGGACGGAGCGACCGATTTCGACGACTTGCGTGGAGAGGAAGACGCGCACGGTCTCGACATCCGAACTGCACCGTTGCACCAGATCGCCGGTGTCCGATTCGTCGAAGAAACGGGCCGGCAGCCGGTGCAGGTGGCGGAACAGCGCCTCCCGAATGCGCAGCGCGATGGCTTCCGATGCGATCGCCGACCAGCGCCCGCGCAGGTACATGAAGAACGCCCCGGCCCCGGCCAGCATGAGCCCCGCGAGGGCGGAGACGACCAGATAGGCGACGAAGGGGGAGGCATCCATCCCCGGCACCTGTTCGGCCAGCCAGAGCAGCGACGCCGTGCCCTTGCCGAAGTCCCGCTCCGCGATCACGTCGATGGCGTACATGCCCACCAGCGGCGCCGCCAGCATGAAGGCGTTGGAGACGCCCGTGGCGACGGTCGCCGAGGCGTAGCGCAGGCGCTGCCCAGCGGTGACCTGCCAGAGATTGCGCGGGTGGCGAGGTTGCATGGTTCTCGGTCGTATTGGTCATTGGTGCTGCGAATGGCTCGCCCCCCAACGCGGGAGACGAGCCGAAGAACTGGGAATCCGGCAGCCGCGATCCATCTGCTGCGGCGCCGAGCGGCGCGCATTGGACTACGCGGCGGCGATCAAGTCAACAGGGTGCGCCGGGCGACTTCCGCGGCACCGTCGAGCCCCACGCCGCCGCCCGGAATCAGGTACACGGGCATGTCGAGGAGGAAGTCGGCCGCCCACACCGACTCGGCCAGCCGCCGCCGAAAGCGCGGCGCGCGCAGTTGCTCGGCGAGCGCGAGCACGACGCTGCCGCCGAGATAGACGCCGCCCGTGGTGAGCGCCGTGACGGCCAGGCTGCCGACGGCTGTCGCCATGATGCCGGCCCAGGTTTCTACCGTGGTGTGGCAGAGGGGGTCCGTGCCTGCGGTGCCGCGTCGGGTGATTTCCTCGCTGTCGAGCGGCGCTGGCTGGACGCCCCAGACCTTGCACACCGCCCGATGCAGCGTCTCGACCCCGCGCCCGGACAGGTAGTGCTCCCAGGCCACCCCGTCGCCGCCCTCGGACTCCGCCTCGGTGGCGGCCAGCAGTTCCCGCTCGAATGCGCCTACCGGGGCGATGCGGGCATGGCCGCCCTCGGAGGGCAGGCACTCGCCGTTCCAAACGACGCCCATGCCGAGCCCGGTGCCCGCCCCGATCACGCCCTTCACAAGCTCGCCGTCCGCGGCCAAGCCGGCGATCTGCTCGAAGCGCGCCGCCGGCTGGCAAGCCACCGCCGTGCCCAAGGCCACCATGTCGTTCACCAGCGCCACCTGCCCAGTGCCCAGGCACGCCTTGATGACCGCTGGCGAGAACGCCATGCCGCTCGCGTTCGTAAGCCGCGCCTCGCCGTCGAGCACCGGTCCGGCGACAGCGATGCAGGCGACATCGAAGCGACTGGCAGGCAGCTTGGCGACGGCATCCGCCAAGAGCTCCTTCGCCGTTCGGTAGTCCGCCGTGGACAGCGTGACCGAGGCGGTCCGCTCATCGTCCACGTAGCGGCCGAAGCGGGCGCGCGTGCCGCCGATGTCGGCGGCGCAGACCGTGGCCACCGCCTAGGCCCGAACCAGCTCCATGGCACGGCCCAGGGTGTCGAGGCGCTCGTGCAGGTCGCGTCCGCCCGGGGACAGCCGCAAGGTATCGACCCCGGCGTTGCGATAAGCGAGGATGCGCCCCTGCACTTCGGCTTCGCTGCCGAGCAGGTTGGCTTCGAGCACCATCCGATCTGGAATCGCCGCCACCGCCTCGTCGCGCTTGCCCGCCACCCACAGCGCCTGCGATTGGCGCGCCACCGCGTCCCAGCCGCCGCGCTTGTAGGCATCGTTGTAGAAGTTGGTGTGCGCCGAACCCATCGCGCCGAGGGTGAAGGCGAGGCCGGACTTGAGCGGCTGCGCCAGCTCCTCGGCGTCGCCGAAGGCGACCGTGCCGCCGACTTGGATGTCGATGTCATCGAGGCTCCGTCCGGCGGCTTCGGCACCTTGGCGGATCGGCTCGAGGTGCGCATCGGCATGTTCCGGCGTGAACGACGTGCCGAGCCAGCCATCGGCCGCGGCACCGGTGTATTCGAGCGCCTTCGGGCCGAGCGTGGCGAGGTAGATGGGAATGCTGTCGTTGCCGGGCTGCGCCAGCCGCAGCGCCTTGCCTTCGCCGCCCGACAAGGGCAATTGATGGAAGCGGCCCTGATAGGCGATGCGTTCCCCGGCGAAGGCGAGCCTCACGATGTCCACCGTCTCCCGCATCCGCGTCAGCGGCGCCTTGAACGGCCGGCCTTGCAGCCCTTCCACCACCTGCGGCCCGCTGGCGCCGAGGCCGAGCATGAATCGGTCGCCGGAAATCGCCGCCATGGTGAGCGCCGTCATCGCCGTCATGCTCGGCGTGCGGGCGCTGATCTGCATGATCCCGGTGCCGAGCCGAATGCGCTCCGTGCGCGCCGCCAGGAACGCCAGCGGCGCCACCGCATCCTGGCCCCACGCTTCGGCACTCCACACCGCCTCGACGCCGAGCTTCTCCGCCTCGACGACGAACTTCACCTGCTCGTCGAAATCGCGACGCCCCCCCGACGCGGCGCCGCCGATGCCGATGCTGACCTTCATTCCGTCTCCCCGCACGCACTGGCTGACGCGCACAGTATGCAGGGCGAGGTGCTTTGTTGCACATGCGGCCAGCGACACATAGAATGGGCTTGTTCAGGCGCGTTGCGCGGTGCAGGGTCCTGCCCGCGCGAGTGCCAATCCAGAGGCCAACGGCTAGGCAACAGGGGTACGTTCCAGCGCTGCCGGTGCGCGGCGCAGAAGTCATGAAAGCCACCAACATCGCCGATCCGGGCTACTTCCACAAAGTGGTCGATTGCCAGTGGGCGTGCCCCGCGCACACCCCGGTCCCGGACTACATCCGCCTCATCGCCGAAGAGCGCTACACCGAGGCGTACATGCTGAACTGGGACTCGAACGTGTTCCCAGGCATCCTCGGCCGCACCTGCGACCGGCCCTGCGAGCCGGCCTGCCGGCGCGTGCGCACGGAAGAGAAGCCCGTCGCCATCTGCCGCCTGAAGCGCGTCGCCGCGGATCACAAGGGCGACATCTCGGCGTTCATGCCGCGCGTGCCGAAGCAGAAGAACGGCAAGCGCATCTGCCTGATGGGCGCCGGACCCGCCTCGCTGGCGGTGGCGCGGGACCTCCTGCCCTTCGGCTACGAGATCGACATGTTCGACCGGGACCCGGCCGGCGGCGGCATGATGAGGAGCCAGATCCCCGCCTTCCGCCTGCCCGCGGATGTGCTCGAAGAGGAGGTCGATCTCATCGTCGACATGGGCATCAACGCCCACTACGGCCACGAGATCACGAGCATGAAAGAGATGCTCGACATGGACTACGACGCCTACTTCGTCGGCACCGGCGCCCCGCGCGGGCGGGATCTCGACCTGCCGGGTCGCAAGGAAGTGGACGCGCACATCTCCATCGGCATCGACTGGCTCGGCAGCGTCGCCTTCGGGCACACGCACTCCATCTCCGGCAAGGTCATCGTCATGGGCGGCGGCAACACCGCCATGGACTGCTGCCGCACGTCGAAGCGGCTCGGCGCAGAGAGCGTAACGGTGGTGGTGCGCTCCGCCTTCGAGGTGATGAAGGCATCGGAGTGGGAGAAGGAGGATGCCATGTCCGAGGGCATCCCCATCGTCAACAACCGCCCGCCGAAAGAGTTCATCCACGAGAACGGCAAGCTCAAGGGCATCGTCTTCGAGTGCGTCAAGCCGGTGGACGACGGCTCCGGCCGGCTGCGCTACGTGCCGACGGGCGAGCCGGACGTGTACATGGAATGCGACCATGTGCTGATGGCGATCGGCCAAGAGAACCACTGCCCGTGGATCGAGCGCGACATCGGCCTTGAGTTCGACAAGTGGGACTGCCCGGTGCTCGACGAGATCACCTTCCAGTCCACCCACCCCAAGGTCTTCTTCGGCGGCGACTCGGCGTTCGGCCCGGAGAACATCATCTGGGCGTCGGCGCACGCTCACCAGGCGGCCATTTCCATCCATCTGATGTGCCAGGGCAAGGATCTCAAGAAGGATCGGCCGCCGGCCGGCGTCAACCTCATCAGCCAGAAGATGGGCGTCCACCAGTGGAGCTACGACGCCGAGCACGACGCCGCCAAGCGCTTCATCGTGCCGCATTCCAACAAGCGCAAGGCGCTCGACAACATCAAGATCGAGGTGGAGCTCGGCTTCGATGCGCGGCTCGGCCTCAAGGAAGCGCAGCGCTGCCTGAACTGCGACGTGCAGACGGTGTTCACGGAGAACCTGTGCATCGAGTGCGACGCCTGCGTGGACATCTGCCCGATGGATTGCATCACGTTCACCGAGAACGCGGAGGAAGAGGAACTGCGGGCGTCTCTGATGGCCCCTGCCGACAACGCCGAGCAGGACCTCTACGTCTCCGAAGACCTGCCCACCGGTCGGGTGATGGTGAAGGACGAGGATGTCTGCCTGCACTGCGGACTGTGCGCGGAGCGATGCCCCACCAATGCTTGGGACATGCAGAAGTCCTTCATCCACACGCCGCAGCTCGGCTCCTTCGCCGCCGCCGGCGTTGGCGGGAAGTAGCGATAGCAGGGAAGCGCAAACGATCGTGACCGACACCACGTACAACGACTTTGTCATCCGCTTCGCGAACGTCAACGGCTCCGGCTCCGCGTCGGCCAACGGCATGTTCGCCAAGGCGCTCTTCCGCATGGGCATCCCGGTGACGACGCGCAACATCTTCCCGTCGAACATCGAGGGGCTGCCCACCTGGTTCGAAGTGCGCGTCTCCGAGAAGGGCTACACCGGCCGCCGCGAAGGCGTGGACATCATGGTGGCGATGAATGCGGAGACGTTCGGCGAGGACATCGCATCGCTCAAGCCCGGCGGCTTCCTCGTCTACGACAACTCGAAGGAGTTGGACCCGCGACTGCGCCGGGCGGACATCAATCTAGTGGGTGTGCCCATCTCGCAGCTCGTGCTGCCGGAGTTCCCCAACCCGAAGCATCGGGCGCTGTTCAAGAACATCGTCTATCTCGGCGCCATGTCGGCGCTCATCAGCATCGACTTCGACGTTATCACCGGCATGGTCTCGGCGCAGTACAAGGGCAAGGACGATCTCATCGCGCCGAACATCCATGCCCTGGAGATCGGCCGCAACTACGCGCTCGACTACCTCGACTGCCCGCTGCCCATTCAGGTGCGCTACTCGGATGCCGTGGGTGACCGCATCATGGTGGACGGCAACGCCGCCGCCGCGCTCGGCGCGATCTACGGCGGCGCAACGGTGTGCGCGTGGTATCCGATCACGCCTTCGACGTCTCTGGCCGAAGCGTTCGAGAAATACTGCAACCAGCTCCGCGTCGGCGCGGACGGCGAGCGCAACTTCGCCATCATCCAGGCCGAGGACGAGCTAGCCGCCATGGGCATCGTCATCGGCGCTGGCTGGAACGGGGCGCGCTCCTTCACCGCGACGAGCGGCCCCGGCGTATCGCTGATGACGGAGTTTCTGGGGCTCGCCTACTTCGCGGAAATCCCCGCCGTGCTGTGGGACATCCAGCGCGCCGGTCCCTCCACCGGGATGCCGACGCGCACCCAGCAGGGCGACCTTCTGGCCGCGGCCTATGCCTCGCACGGCGACACTCGCCATCCGCTGCTGTTCCCGTCCACGCCGAAGGAGTGCTTCGAGTTCGGCGCCTTGGCGCTCGATCTGGCGGACCGCCTGCAAACGCCGATCATCGCGCTTTCCGATCTCGAGCTCGGCATGAACGACAATCTCTCCGAGCCGTTCGAGTGGGACGATTCGCGCCGCTACGACCGCGGCAAGGTGCTCGACGCGGATGCTCTGGAGCAGGTGGAGACTTTCGGCCGCTATCTGGACGTGGACGGCGATGGCGTCGGCTACCGCACGCTGCCGGGTGCGCATCCGGACAAGGGCGCTTTCTTCACGCGAGGCACTTCGCGCGACGAGTACGCCGCCTATACGGAAGCACCCGACGCCTACACCAAGAACATGGATCGCCTGCTCGTGAAGTGGGAAACGGCGCGCAAGCTGGTGCCGGGGCCGGAGGTCCAGAGCCGCGGCCGGCGCATCGGCATGATCTTCTACGGCACCACCGCGGCACCGATCCCGGAGGCGCTGGACCTCCTGCGCGAAGACGGGGTGGAACTCGACACCCTGCGCATCCGCGCCTTCCCGTTCAACGACGCCGTGCGCGAGTTCATCTACAGCCACGAGATCGTCTTCCTTGCGGAACAGAACCGCGACGCGCAGATGAAGACGCTCTTGGTGAACGACCTCGGCATCGATCCGGCGCGCATCGAGTCGGTGCTCTACTACGGCGGCTTCTCGATTTCCGCCGACACGATCTACCAGCAGGTGAGCGACTATTTCGAGGAGCGCAAGCTCCCGCGCCTGCGCGCCGTGAGCGGCGACCAGCCGGCCGGCGGCGGCTGACGCGCTTGGAGCGAGTGGAGGAGATGCCTAGATGACGTTCGTCGCCAAACCCCGCGTGCATCACCCGATGCTGCCGGTCAACGATCTCGGCATGACGCGCCGCGACTACGAGGGCTCGGTGTCCACGCTGTGCGCCGGCTGCGGCCACGACTCGGTGTCCGCCGCCATCGTCCAAGCCTGCGCCAGCCTGTCGCTGCCGCCGCACCGCTTCGCCAAGGTGTCCGGCATCGGCTGCTCGTCGAAGACGCCGAGCTACTTCCTCGGCAACTCGCACGGCTTCAACTCGGTGCATGGCCGCATGCCTTCGGTCGCCACCGGGGCCAATCTCGCCAACCGTGAACTCTTCTGCGTCGGCGTCTCGGGTGACGGCGACAGCGCGTCCATCGGCATCGGCCAGTTCGCGCACATCGTCCGGCGCCGCATCAACATGCTCTACATCGTCGACAACAACGGCACCTACGGCCTCACCAAGGGTCAGTTCTCGGCCACCAACGACAAGGGCTCCACCAGCAAGAAGGGCGTGCCCAACCTCTACGAACCCATCGACTTGGTCTCCATGGCCTTGCAGATCGGCGCTACCTTCGTCGCCCGCAGCTTTTCCGGCGACAAGGGCCAGCTCGTGCCGCTCATCCAAGCCGGCCTGATGCATCGCGGCTTCGCCTTCATCGACGTGATCTCGCCCTGCGTCGCCTTCAACAACCACAACGGCTCCACCAAGAGCTACGACTACGTGCGCGGCCACACCGGCAACGTGATCGAAGCGGATTTCGTGGCCGCCGGCGCCGAGATCACCGCCGACTACGAACCCGGCACCGCCTCCGACGTGACGATGCCCGACGGCTCGACCCTGCGCCTGCGCAAGCTGGCCGAAGACTACGATCCCCACGACCGCGTGCAGGCCCTGACCCATGTCCAGCGCGCCGCGGAAGCGGCCGAAGTCGTCACCGGCCTCCTATACGTGGACGCAGACGCCAGCGACTGCCACGAAATCCTCGGCACCCCGGAAGCGCCCCTGAACGGCTTGGACGAATCGGTGCTGTGTCCCGGCTCCCAGGCTTTGGAACGGGTGAACGCCTCGCTTAGGTAGTTGCCCCGCCACTGCTGTTCTGCCGCGTTGGCTGGATGGGCACTCAGCGAAGCTACTTCGCCAAGGCGTTCTGGGACGCAGATGCGCAGGTATTTTGCTCGGAGAGCGACATCAGAGGCCTCCACATCGAAGCAGACACTTTAGAAGAGTTCGTGGACCTCGTCGGTTCGCTGGCGCCGGACCTGATCTTCGAGAATCACTTGCGGCAGGATGATTGGGTTCAACTGCCTCAAGGGACCTGATTCCGGCTGTCCTGCGCGCCCCGTCACTCCGTCAGCTCTCGAAGATGCGCCGCCACCAAGTCCGGACGCTGCATCGGAATGAAGTGCGTCAGTTCCGGCAGATAGACGTCGGTGCCGTTGGGGAATGCCGCAGCCAGCCCATCCCAAGTGGGCGATTCGCTGAAATCCATGGATTGGCGCGGCGCGGCGTCTGGTGCGCGGCGGTGGGCCCGCAGCACGGTGACGGGGTGCGGCAGCGCTGACACCAAATGCATGATGTCGCGGCCCGCGCTGCCTTGGTAGATGGAGGCTTCAACCAGCGGCGGGCAGGCCAGCACGTAGCCGTCGCCGTCGGGGGTCAGGCCGTATCGGCAGTAGTCCATGAGGATGTCCGGCTGCCACAGACTGAATGGGTGCCGATTGGCGAAGCGCTCGAACATCTCCTCGGGGCTCGCCCAGCGGTTGCGGCGTCTGGCGACGGGATGATCTTCGGCGGACGCGAAAGTCGGCATTCGGCCGGTGCCGTCGTACGCGCGGGGGTCGAGAATCACCGGGTCCACCAGCAGCAGCTTGTCGAATCGGTGCGGCTGCGCGGCTGCCGCCTGCACCAGGGCATGGCCGCCTTTCGAGTGTCCCGCGCCGACCACGCCGTTCAATTCCAGCTCTTGGACGAACGCGGCCACGTCCTCTCCTGCTTGGCGCCAATCGTACGGTCCGCGCTTGGTGGTGCGGCCGTGGCCGCGCATGTCCGGGGCAAGCACATGCGCTTCGCCTTCGAGCGCGCGGGCTACGGCGTCCCAGCAGCGGCCGTGGAAGCCGGTGGCGTGCAGCAGCAGCACCGTCGGGCCGCTCGCCGTCGTGCCCCACTCGGCATAGGCCATCTCGATGCCGCGCAAGGCGACAGTCTTCTCATCCATAGGCAGTTGGCGTGTCGTCGATAGGAAGTTGGTGTGCTACGTCGCAGTCTGGCACAGGTGGCAAGGTGCCGAAAGACATGCGTGGGGCATCGAGGGTGCCTCCCGTGGTCCGATCAGCTATCGGGATTCGGCGCGGTGGTTTGCGTGCCCGCGACGATGCCATGCAGCAGGCTTGGGTGCATCGGGCACTCGGCCAGTGCGTTCAGTGTCGACATCCCCCGGACGAGGCGATCGTCGGCGGCATCTACATCCAAGGCAGCCATGCACTCCCGCCAATAGGCAGGGTTTCCGCCCAGCAGCCGCAGCGCGTTCGCAAGGCCTCTGCGGACGCTGTTCCCGTAGGCGCCCTCGGCCATTCCGATGCCCTCCTCAAAGGGCTCGCGTCCCCACGACGCCACCATGAACGCCAGGTCGATGACGTCCCGGAGATGAAACCATCTGTCGAGCCCGCGGTCGGCGGTTGCCATCAGCTTCTGTGCCATCAGCGACCCCCTGCCCATCACAGGAACTGGCCAGCCTGGCAGGACCTGCCCGCCGAGGTCATGCCGTCCCTCGTGGATGATCTCCAGCTTGATTGGCTCGCCCTCCACCATGAGGAAGGTGCGGATTCCATAGCGGTCGGCGCGCACCTCTCTGGCGAGTTCCGGCTCCTGGCGGAAGATGGGACCGAGTGATCGGTTGGTGACTTGCGACCGGATGCTTCGCCAGCCGTTGATGTCGGACACCATGAAGTCGATGTCATCGGATCGGCGGTACTCGCCGAGCTCCATGGCGATCCGCGTTCCGCCCGCGAAGAAGCACTGCGCGTCCATGAGGAAGTCGGGGTTCATCATCCGCAGGATGCCCATGACCTTGGCGTGGCGCGGACGCTTCCAATCAGGCATTGATGAGCCCGTTTCCGAACTCGCGCGCAAGCGCTTCGATCAGCGCCGTCTCTCTCGGTTCGAGCGTGGCGTGGTCGACGAAGCGCCAGTACGCCTCGTACTTGCCGAACGCGACCTCCGGGTCGAGCATTGGCGTCTTGGGCCCGTTCCAGCACAAGAGCCTGAGCTGCGGGTAGTCCGCTGTGTCGATTGGTCCCATGTCCGCATCCACCTTGGGTGCCGCGCTGTCCTCGCGGAGGGGCCCATAGCCTCCGCCAGCGAAGTCTCGAGCCGGTAGATTCGCTTATATCACATGCGGTCTTGGCCAATGAGCTTGGACCGAGGCACAGGACGCCACGGTGCACACACCGACCTGCAAGTAGGGCGGCTACGCGGCGGCGCGGGTGATCGGTTGCAGGCGACCGTAGGTGAGCACCCGCCACAGCCACTCGGCCGGGCCGAAGCGGTAGCGGCCGAGCCACCAGACGCTGAAGGCGATGAGCACTGCCCATTGGAGCAGCACCAAGAGGTAGATCTGATGGCGCGGCAGTTCGTTCCAGAGCCCCAAGCCGATGTCGTGGAACAGCAGGAAGCCGAAGACGCTTTGCAGCAGGTAGTTGCTGAGCGCCATGCGGCCGGTGGCGGCCAGCGCATGGCGGCAGCGCGGGAGGCGAGCCGCGGCGCAGATCAGCATGACGATGCCCACGTAGCCGAGCGCCATCGAGGTGCGGCCGAGGTCGTTGGTCACCACGGATATGCCGGAAACCCACTGCGGCGCGAAATCCGTGCCCACCTTCATGGTCACTTCCCAGGCGTTGACGATGAAGCCGAGGCCGAAGCCGGCGGCGGCCAGCACGGCATAGAAGTACACGCTGCGCCGGCCCTGCAGCACGCCCGTCTTGTACAGCGCCATGCCGAGCAGCATGCAGGCGGCGGCGTCCCAGAAGAGCGCCAGGGGCAGGGCGGCGGCGTAGATGTCGCCGAGCAGGCGGGCGTTGGCGCGGAACGACTCGGCGTAGCTGCCCTCGAACTTCATTGCCTCGAGCGCTAGATGCGCCGGCGGCGGATTGACGGCGGCGTTCAGCTGGGCGTACTTCGCGAGCAGGGCCGGGTCGTCGCCGGCGCGGGCGAGTTCGCTGAAGGCGAAGAACATCGCGCCATAGACCAGGAACAGGTAGGCGAACAGCACCCCTGCGGCGGCGAACAGCGCCTTCGGGGACCAGTTCCGGGCGAGATACAGCACCATGCCGGCAAGCGCGTAGGTGACCAGGATGTCGCCGGTCCACAGCAGTATGAAGCCATCGATCAGCCCGAAGGCGAGCAGCAGCCCCTGGCGCCGGTAGTACACGCCCTTGCCCTTGGCCCTGTCCCCGGTGGCGAACATCACGACGCCCGCCCCGAACAGCATGGAGAAGAGCGCCCGCATCACGCCTTCGGCGAACAGTTCGACGCCGATGTAGATGCCGAAGTCCACGCCGCTGGTGGCGCCATCCACGCTCGGGTCCATGTAGGCGCGAAACGGCAGCGCGAAGGCGAGGATGTTGAGCAGCAGGATGCCGAGCAGCGCGAAGCCCCGCACGACGTCGATGGACTCGATGCGTTCGGCAGGCGCGGTCGGGGCCGTGGGCGCGGCATCAGGCATCGAGCCACTATAACAAGGTCGCCCGGCCAACTACACTTGTGCGCATGAGCGCATCGCCACTTGCGCCGCAGCACGCGGTGGTTTCCAGCGAAGAAGATCTCCTGATCCTCGTCGACGCCGAGGATCGGGAGATCGGCACGCTCGCCAAATCGGCGTGCCACGATGGCGAGGGCGTGCTGCATCGGGCGTTCTCGCTGTTCGTCTTCAACGCCGAGGGGGAAACGCTCCTGCAGCGGCGCCACCCGGACAAGCGGCTATGGCCGGGCTACTGGTCGAACGGCTGCTGCTCGCATCCGCGCATGGGCGAGGAGCAGGGGGCCGCGGCGCGGCGGCGGGCGGCGGAGGAGCTCGGCCTCGCGCTGCGTCCGGAGTTCGTCTTCAAGTTCCGCTATCACGCCGCGTTCCGGGATCGGGGATCCGAGCGCGAACTGTGCTCGGTCTTCGTGGCCAGCACGGCGGCCACCCCGGCGGTCAACCGCACCGAGGTGGCCGACTGGCGCTGGGTCGGCAGGGATGCCCTCGACCGGGAGATCGAGAACCGCCCCGATGCTTTCACGCCGTGGCTCAAGCTGGAGTGGGCGCGGCTGCGCCGGGACTTCGGCGAGCGCCGCGGCTGAGCGACCGCGCGGGCGCTATACTGCGACCGATTCAAGCCCGCTGGAGTCCGATGTGCTGAGATTCGCCGAGGAGATGCTGCTGCTGCTGCTTGACGACGAGGACGGCCGCTTCGCGCGCGTGCCCGACTGGTCCTTGGGCTATGCGCTGGCGGGCGGCGTGCTGATGGACTTGGCGCTGGAAAACCGCATCGACACCGATCCGGACACGCTGGTGCTGATCGACGACACCCCCACCGGCGAGGAGCTCCTGGACCCGGTGCTGGCGGACATCGCGGCCATGGAGCAGCGTCGCGACGCCCGCTTCTGGGTGGAGCGCACGGCGGGCCAAGCGGACGAGATCCGCGAGATCGCTCTGGCGCGGCTGGTGGCGCAGGGCATCGTCGAGGTGAAGGATGATCGCGTGCTGTGGGTGTTCCGCTCGCGGCGCTATCCGATCGTCGACGGCAAGGCCGAGCGGGAAGTGAAGCTGCGCATCATGGAGGTGCTGTTCAGCGATGAGATTCCGGCGCCGCGGGACATCGTCATCATCTGCCTTGCCGCGGCGTGCGGCATCTTCCGCAGCCTGCTGTCGCGCAAGGAACTCGACCAGGTGACGCCGCGCATCGAGCAGGTGCGGCGCCTGGACCTGATCGGCCAGGCCATGTCGCAGGCCATTCGCGACATCGAGCTGTCCATCGCCATGCTGGCCCAGCCGCAGACCTACTAGGCCGCTTCCAGCGCCTGCACCACCGCTGCCATCGCGGCTGGGGCGTCGATGCGGTACGCCACCCGCGCGTTCGGCGCATTGCGCCGCCGCATGGTGCGCTGATCCACCACCGTCATGCCGCGCGTCAGTCGGCCTTCGCATTCCACGTCCACATGCCGCTCGCGGCAGTCGATCAGCCCCGGATGGGTCACGGCCAGCACCGCGCATGGATCGTGCAGCGCCGCGTCGCGGCGTCCGACCAGCGTTTCCATGCGCTGGTGCAGCTGATCGAATATCTGCGCCGCGAAGCGCGCCTTGGCGGAGGACGCGGCGCGAAGCTGGGCCGTCACCGCGTCGTCCGTGCGCAGTTGGTGCGTCAGGTTCAGCCCGCACATGACGATCTTCGCGCCGCTGGCGAACACCCGCGCTGCCGCCTCGGGGTCCGCATAGATGTTGAACTCCGCGGTCGGCGTCACGTTGCCGAAGCTCGTGCTGCCGCCCATGATCGAGAGTCCCGCGATGCGTTGCGGCCAGGTCGGGTCGCGGTCGATGGCGAGCGCGATGTTGGTCAGCGGGCCGATGGCGACCACCCAGACGTCGCGCGCAGCCGCATCGAGGAGGAAGCCCACGGCGTCGTTGCTGGCAACGCGGAGGTCGTGCTCGATGCGCTCCACGCCATCGAGGCCGGACTCGCCATGCACGGCCATGGCATGCACCGGTTCTCCGACCAGCGGCGCCGTCGCGCCGGCATGCACCGGCGTGTCCACGCGGAGTAGGGCCTTGACCAGCAGCGCGTTGGCGGTGCAGGCGGCCAGCGGCGCGTTGCCGGAGACCGTCGTGATGCCGAGCACGTCGGCGTGGCGATGGGCAAGGATCAGCGCAATGGCGTCGTCGTGGCCGGGATCGCAGTCGATGATCATTCGCTCCATGCGCGTGCTCCTCAAGCGCTTGTTGCGGCAGCGCCGCGACCCGCGATGCGGCCGAACACGGCCCCGGAAGTGAGGCCCGATCCGCCCGGGTAGTTGAAGTAGAACAGGCCGCCCACCAGTTCGCCGGCGGCGTAGAGGCCGGGAATCGGCTCGCCGTCCTCGCCGTGTACCCGCGCCTCGGCATCGACGGCAAGGCCGCCGAAGGTGAACGTGATCCCGCAGGTGATGCCGTAGGCCTCGAACGGCGGCATGTCGATGCGGTTCGCCCAGTTTGACTTCGGCACTCGCAGGCCGATGGTGCCTCGCCCGTCCTTCACCGTGGGATCGAACGGCGTCCCGGTATCCACGGCGGCGTTGTAGCGCGCGATCTCGTCGCTCAGAGCGTCCGCATCCACGCCCTCGCGCTCGGCGAGCACTCGTGCGAGCGCCTCGACGCTGTCGGCCTGCACTTTGGTGACGCGCCGGATGCGATACTCGTCGCGCAGCAGGTGGCTCGCCTTGGCGTCGAAGATCTGCCACGCGCACTGCCCCGGCTGCGCCAGGACTTCGCGCCCGTAGCGCGCGTAGGTGTAGTTGCGGAAGTCCGCGCCTTCGTCGACGAAGCGGCGGCCGGCGCTGTTCACCATGATGCCGAACGGGTACGAGTGCTTCTGGAAGTTGTCGCCGACGTCCAGATCGCCGAACTCGGGTGCGTTGAGGTCCCAGCCGACCGCGTGGCAGCCGGACCAGTTACCCCGAGTCGCAGCCCCCAGTTCCACGGCCATGCGGATGCCGTCGCCGGTGTTGAAGCGGGTGCCGCGCACCTTGGCGAGATCCCAGCCGGGGCCGAGGTAGCGCGTCCGCCAAGCGGGGTTCGACTCGAAGCCGCCGCAGGCGAGCACCACGGCGTCGGCCGGCAGCGTCTCGTCGCCAGTGCGGATCTCGAAGCCACGCCGACCGCGCTGCAACGCTGTCGCTTGGCTGCCGTAGCGGATGTCCACGCCGGCGCCTTTGGCGATGTCCGTGAGCGAGTCGACGAGCCCCGGCCCGCCGCCCCAGGCTTCCACCGTGAGTCCGCCCCAGAAGCGCACCTTGCCGTCCACTTCGAAAGACTGCCGCCCGTACAGCGGCAGGAACCGCACGCCGCGCTCGCGCATCCACAGCAGAGTCTCGAAGCTGTCCTCGACCAGCCGTTCCGCAAGGGCGGGGTCCGCGCGGTACTGCGTCACGCGGCCGAGATCGTCGTAGAACTGCTCGCGGGAGTAGCTGCCGAAATCGGTGCGGTCGAGCTCGGCGGGCGTCAGCTCCGGCATCAGTCGACAGAGGTCCGCGGCGCCGTCGTACACCGTGCGCATGGCCCCGGCGGTGAACCGCGAATTGCCGCCGCGTAGCGCATAGGGGGCGCGTTCGAGCAGCACGGTCTGCGCGCCTGCCTCGCCGGCGGCGATGGCGGCATTCAAGGCCGCGTTGCCGCCGCCGATGACGACGACTCGGTTCAACCGAGCGCCCCCGCATCGCGCAAGGCCGAAATCGCTGCGGCGTCGTAGCCGAGTTCGCGCAGGATGGCCTCGGAGTGCTCGCCGAGACGCGGCGGCGGCCGGCTCGGCGTTGCCGGCTGGCCGTCTACGGTGAACCCGGTGCCGAGGAAGCGCAGGCGCCCATCAGCCGTGCCCGGCACGCCGTCAAGCTCGGCGATGGTGCCGCGATGGGCCAGCTGCGGGTTCTCGATGGCCCGTTCCGGCCCCTTGAGCTGCCCGCACGGCACCCCGGCTGCGCGGATGACCGCCTCCCAGCGCGCCGCGGTGTCCGTGCGGAAGTGCGCGGCGAAGATGCGCCGCAAGGCGGTTCGATTGGTTCGCGCCGCGGCCTCGGTGGCGAAGCGCTCGTCCTGCACCAGATCTTCGCGGCCGAGCGCCTCTGCCAAGCGGATGAACAGGCGATGCGTGTTGCCGTTCACCAGCAGCGTGCCTTTCTTGGTGGGAAAGGTGCCGGCCGACCCGGCCTGCGCGAGCGGATTCGGCCCCACGCGGGGCATGACGCGCCCGGTGCCGAGGTAGTTGTAGTAGTTGAGGCCCATCAGCGCCATGCTCGATTCCAGCATGGACACATCCAGCATCGCCCCCCGCCCGGTGCGTTCGCGGCGCAGGAGCGCGGCCAGAATCGCCGAACTCGCTATGACCGCGGTACCGGAGTCGGCGATGGCGAAGCCGACGCGCACCGGCTGTTCCTGCGTGCCGGTCGCCATGAACATCCCGGACTCGCCTTGAATCAGGTGATCGTAGGCGGGCCGGTCGCTCTCCGGCCCGTCCTGCCCGTAGCCCGACACCGCGCAGTAGACGAGACCGGGCCGAATCGAGCGGAGCCGCTCGAAGCCGATGCCGAGCCGATCCGCGGTGCCCGGGCGCATGTTCTGCAGCACGACATCGGCCGTCTCCACCAGCGCGTGAACGGCCTTGAGGCCGGCGGGCTTCTTGAGATCGATGGCGAGCGAGCGCTTGTTGGCGTTCTGGCCGAGAAAGCCCGGCGGCAAGCCTTCCGGGTGCCCAGCACGAAGCTGATCGCCGCCGTCCGGCGACTCCACCTTGACGATGTCCGCGCCCATGAGCGCGAGCTGGTACGCGCACAGCGGCCCGGCGTGGACGTGGGTGAAGTCCACGACGCGCACGCCGCGGAGCAGATCGACGCCTGATTCGCCGGAGTCGGGCACGCGCTTCTCCTCAGAGCGGAAACAGCGGCGCAGTGTAGCGACGCCGGCGGCCTTTGGGTGTCCCAGCGGAGGCGTTGAGCGACATTCTCGCCCCACGTCGATCAGCTCGCAACTCGATGGCGTTCCGCGTTGGCGAGCGGCTTCACGCGCATGGCGCTCGCTTACAATCCGCGCTCCATTTTGCGCGGAGCCCGCGATGCGCACCGACACCATGCTCTTCGCCGCCGACGTGGAAGCCACGTCGCGTTGGTACCAGGACTTCCTCGGCATGCAGTCCGGCCACGGCGGGCCGGAGTTCGAGATGCTGATGGATGGCAAGACGCTCCTGCTGCAGCTCCACCAGCTCGATGCCGACCACGATCACGGCGTGCCGACGGCGGGCCCGATGGGCCACGGCGTCATCCTCTATGTCCATGTGGCGGATGCGGACGCGGCGTACATTCGCGCCCAAGAGCTCGGCATCGACGTGATCTCCGAGCTGCAATACAACGAGCAGGCGCGGATGAAGGAATTCACCGTGAGGGACCCCAACGGCTACTGCATCAGCGTCTGCAAGTCCGACTGGGGCTGAGCCGTGGCCGGCGCTCTGACCGACGAGGACAAGTTCCTCTTCGACCTGCGCGGCTTTCTCATCGTCAGGAACGTGCTGAGCGCGGCCGAATGCCGCGAACTCATCCGCATGGCGGACGAAGTCTGGCCGCGGCAACCGGACGACGGGCCGTTCCGCCGCTTCAACGGCATCTCCTCGTGGGGCCAGGCGTTCGTCGATCCCATGGACGACGACCGCGTGCTGCCGTACCTGGTGGAGCTCCTCGGCAAGCGCCTGCGCATCGATCACGACTACTGCATTTTCATGCAGAAGGGGGCTGGCAGCCATGCGCTGCACGGTGGCCCTTGGCGCTACGAGAGCGACCACTGGTACCGCTACCACGACGGCGTGATGCGCAATGGCCTGACCGTTGCCACTTGGAATCTCACCGACGCCCCGCAAGGCGCGGGCGGCTTCGTCTGCGTCCCCGGTAGCCACAAGTCAAACTTCCTGCCGCACATGCCGCGCGACGTGGCGCGGCACGAACGTGCCGTCGATTGGGTAGTGCAGCCAGAGATGGCCGCCGGCGACGTGCTGATCTTCACCGAGGCGCTGATCCACGGCACCGCCGCGTGGCAGGCCGAGCACGAACGGCGCACACTGCTCTACAAGTACAGCCCGCCGCACTCCACCTGGGCGAAAGCGCCCTATGATCCGGCCCACTTCGCCCAAGCCACCGCACGCCAGCGCCGCCTGATGGCGCCACCATCCGTGCAAGCCCACCCGCGGGTCGTCGAAGCGGACGGCCGGTAGCGCACTGCCTAGGAACACCAACGAGAGGGCAAACTAGTGCCTCTGGGTTACCGGCCGTTGCCGTGCAAGACGCACCCGCGGGCCAAGCCCAGGCCAAGCCCAGCCTCGGCGCGTACCGGACGTTGTGATGCCGCGGTGCCGCAGCGCCGTCTGGCCTGCGGTGTGCTATGCTCCGTTCGTGCGCGACCGACGATAGCGGATCGGGCTTGGGGCACTGGCCCGACACCAGCTTGCCGGCTGCTATGGTGGCTTGGTCTCCCACACGAACGGTGCGTTCTGGGGCAAGACATGAACTGGCATGGGTACATACATAGCGACCCCGCGATTCTGGCGGGGAAGCCCGTGGTGCGAGGAACCCGACTTTCGGTTGACTTCCTGCTTGATCTGCTCGCCAATGGTTGGTCTGCTGGGGATGTCTTGGAGAACTACCCCCAGCTCTCCCAAGAGGCGCTCTGTGCCTTGTACGCCTTCGCCGCTGAGTGTGCGCGGGACGAGCACGTCTACTCTTTCGGCGATTAGCCGGCCCATGAGGTTGCTGGCGGACGAGAACGTCCCTCTGAAGACCGTGACGGCCTTGCGGCGTCTCGGAGAGGATGTCCTGGCGGTTGCGGAGTCTTCACCAGGTGCCGCGGACGAGCATGTCCTGCAATTGGCTAGGGCGCAGAGTCGGGTCATCGTGACCTTTGGTCGAGACTACGGCTACCTCCTGTTCGGCCGCGGTCTTGCGCCTCCGACAGGCATCCTGTACCTCCGCCTCCTGCCGGAATCGGCGGAGGCGCTGGCGGCTCAAGTCGTCGGGTTGACTACGAGCGGCGTTCAACTTGAAGGGTGGTTTACCACCATGAGCGAGAGCGGGATCCGGCAGCGTCCAATCCACCGGGTCGGCGGCTCCCCAACCGAGTTCGAGCAGTGACGCGCCATGCGCTTGGTAGCGCGGTTTGACATGTGTCTCGATACAGCCTACGGTGGTGTGTTCGCGGTTTGGAGCGAGCCATGGCCAGAAAGAAGAGCGAGACCAAAGGCATCTTCTGCTTAGAGACGGACCAGTGGTTCAGGCAGAAGGACAGGGCTACGGTCGAGCCCGCACTCCACTTGCTGGAAAGATATGGGGACGTCCCATACGAACATCGAGACGTGGGTACTGAGAGCGAGTTCGTCTTCTTCTTGGACAGGTACTTTCGCCGCGGGTACAAGACCCATCCCATCCTTTACTTGGGATTCCACGGATGGAAGGCCGAGGGGAAGGAGAGAGATGCCTTTGTGGAGATCGGTGACGGCACGCGGATAACCCTCGCACAGCTTGAGGAGTGGATCGACGGTCGAGCGCGTGGACGGCTCATCTATTTCGGCGCATGTGGAGTAATGGACTCGCATGGCAACAGGTTGAATCGGTTTGTGAGGAACACGCAGGCCGTGGCGGTCTGTGGCTATAGGGAGGAAGTAGACTGGCTTGAGTCGGCAGCGTTCGATGCGTTGGCTCTAGGCGCTCTGCAGGAGTCGGGCTTCACCAAGAGCTCTATCCAGAAGTTCGACAGGGAGATCGACGCGACGGCGCCTGGGCTCTACCGGCGACTAGGCTTTCGGACAGTGGTGAAGTCGTAACTCTCGTGGTCACGCGAGCCATCCGCGCAGCCGTACGGGCATCCGGCGGCGCTTGGGTCGATTCGCGAGCCGTCCTCGCTCAAGCACCGAACCCGTACAGCCGCGCTGCGTTCTCGCAGACGATCTTGCGTTTCGTCGCCTCCGGTACGCCCTCGAGTTCGCGGGCGATGAACTCCTGGGAGTCCGGCCAGACGCCGTCCGGGTGCGGGAAGTCGCTGCCCCACATCACGTTGTCTTCGCCGAGGATGTCCAGCAGGCGGATGCCGATGGGGTCGCTCTGGTAGGTCGCGTAGCACTGGCGGTGCCAGTATTCGGAAGGCTTCATGGTGAGCGTCAGGTCCTTGAACTGGTCTTCCCACTCCAGGTCCATGTGCTCCAGGATGTAGGGAATCCAGCCGATGCCACTCTCGCCGATCACGAGCTTGAGGCCCGGGTGGGCTTCCAAGACGCCGCCGTAGATGGTCTCCATGATGATCTTGGACATTGCGAGCTGAAAACTCGTGATGTGGACGGCGAAGGCTTGGCGGCGCTGCAGGGCGGCCATCTTGCTGAAGTCGTAGTCCATGCGCGGGCCGATGGTGTGGTAGTGGACGGGCAGGCGCGCATCCTCTGCTGCCGCCCAGAGCGGTTCCCAAGCGGGGTCGAATAGCGGCGCCATGTCGTGCGTGTTGGCCACTTCGATGCCGCGCAGAACGCCGCGCTTGGCAACTCTCCCGACCTCGCGCACGGCGGCGTCCACATCGTGGTTCGGAATGGTGGCGAGCCCGGCGAAGCGCTCCGGGTGCGTAGCGCAGAAGTCGGCCAGCCAGGCGTTGTAGATGCGCATCATCTCGTCGGCGGCATCGTCGTCGCCGAGGCGCATGGCGGCCCCCAGGATGCCGTAGAGCACCTCGGCCTGAACGCCGTCGAGGTCCTGGTCCTTGAGGCGCAGTTCCGGCTCCGTGAGCCGCCGGACGCCGCGCTCGCCGTCCCGGTAAAGTCCCTGCTCGGCCATGCGGTCCGAGCGGTGGATCTGGCCCGGCACGTAGACGCGGCCCGCCGAGCCCATGCCGTTCTGTAGCCCGAATTGGGCACCGCCGCGGCTCACCCAGTAGCGGCCCTTCTCGGTTTCGGCCACATAGGGCATGCGCTCCTTGAGATCGGCGCGGGCCTCGCTGGTGAAGAGGTCTTCCGGGAGCCACGGCAGATCGATGTGGCAGTCCGCCGAGATGACTCGGTACTCCATGGTGTCGCTTCCTTAGGCGATGGGCCTCGCGCCGGGGTGGGTGGTATTGTGCGCCAGTTCGCCGCCGGAGTGCCGATCGAATGCGCCTCGCCATCGCTGTCGCCCTGCTGACTACGCTCGCCGCGTGCATGCCGCTGAACACGGATGTGCCGCGCGGTTTCGACCTCAGCGGCGATTGGCTGCTGGACCCGGAGCTGAGCGATCCGCCGCTTGACCTCAAGGCCATCCGGCGGCGCGAGGATCGGGACGTGGCGCGCGGGCGGCAGGCGAATGCCGCGGCGTCGGCCGCCTTCGTGGTGCAGGACTTCCCGGTGCTCTCCGCCGAGCGCCTGCGCATAGAGCAGGACGCGGATTCGATGGGCATCCGCTACGACGACGGCAACTATCGGGACGTGTCGTGGGGCGTGCGCGAACGGGACTTCTGGACCGTGCGCGTGGGTTGGGAGGAGAGCGTGCTGGTGGTGCGCTCGACGCGCGGGGACATCCGCGGCGTGGAGACGATGGCGCTGGAGGATCGGGCGCGGCGGCTGCGCGTGACGGTGCGCGTCGATACCGGCGGCGAGGATGTGCGGGCAGTCCGGGTGTATCGGCGGCAATAGCCGCTAGGCGATGCGCCTACACTCCAAGTAGTAGCGCTTCTCGTGCGCCTCGCCGAGCGAGAACGTCTTGCGCGGCGTCGCGCCCTCCTCGATCACCGTCTTGAAGAGGTCGTGCTTGTCCATGGCCGGCAGCAGGAAGCCCGTGCTGTCCGGCTTCGCGGCCAGTGCGCCCAGCGTCTCCTCGCCGTGGATGTAGTCGACCCGGGCATTGGGATGGGTGGCCAGCAGCGGGTCGAGGACATCGTGCAGCGTCGCCGTCGCCAGCCGGAAGGCCGGCTGCTCGATGTCGAGCAGGCCGAATGCGCCGCCCGCGAGGTACGGGATGCGGTGCCCTGCGAATGGCGCTCGGCTGGCGCCTCGCCACGCCTCGCGGGTCGAAAAGGAACGGCGCCGGCAGCCGGTTCGCTGCTCCAGGGCCGCGAGGATCGACTCGCTCGCCAGCCCCTCCACCAGCCGGTGGATGGGCTCGAACTCGAGACCGGCATCGTGGACGTTCACCAGTTCCACCAGCGCGTGGCGGGCCGGGTGGTCCGCCACGCCCTGCTGCTCCCGAATCTCCTCCCATACCGCTCGCGCCGCGGCGAAGGAGTGGTTGCCGTCGCCCATGGCGTAGGCCAGCGGCGGGTCGCCCCGGCGCAGTCCGGCGATGGCAGTGGCGACGGAGTCGACCATCGCGGAATCGGTCACCCGCCAGCCGCGCACGCGGTCGCCGCCCTGCATCAGCTCGAAGTCGTAGGCGATGTCGAGCGGCGCATCGCGCAGCGGCTCGATGACCGTGCGGTGCGGATCGTCGATCAGCACGAGGATGTGCGGCGTCTCCAGCGGTGCCCCGCGGCGCACCGCGGTGCGCGCCGGAAGCCGGTTCGGATCGGTTCCCTCGGTGCTGCGAATCAGCTCCTGGGCGCCATCGCGGTAATCGAACCGGTCGAGATCCAGAGCCACCACCAAGCCGTTTCTGGGCGAGGCGCGGCCGACTTCCCGCTCCACCAGCATGAAGCCCGGCGGCTGCGGTTCGAGCACGTCGTCCAGATAGCGGGCCATGCTGCGGTGGATGGCGGCGATGGCGGCGTCCCGGTCGCCGGCCCCGAGATGCGCTTCCGGGAGCACCAGATCGAGGGTGGAGGGATTCTCGCCCACCAACCGCCGCGTCTCGTCCCAATAGGCGGGTTCCGACGTGTGCTGGTCGCAGGCGATGACGGCCCAGGTCTCGAGCGGCACGCCCGGCTTCGGGAGCAGCAGCGTCGGCACCTCTAGGCCGATGTCGGGGAAGCGTTGGTGTTGCGACACTATGGCGACTCGACGGCGACTCGACGGATCGAAGCGGCGTGCTATGTTACGCGCTTGCGCTTGGATGAAGCTGGTCGGGGCGGCCGGATTTGAACCGACGACCACCACACCCCCAGTGTGATGCGCTACCAGACTGCGCTACGCCCCGGTTGAGGGCGCATTGTACACGGTGCCTGCTTCTCGTCGCCGCGCTGTTCGGGGCGTCCTTGGTGTTCGCCGCGCCGCGCTTCGTTGAAGTGGCGGCGGATGCCGGGCTCGACTTCGAGCACGTCAACGGCATGGCCGGCGAACTGTGGCTGGCGGAGATCATGGGCGCCGGCGTCGGCGTGCTGGATTTCGACGGCGACGGCCGCATGGATCTCTGGCTCGTACAGGGAGGGCCTCTGCGAGGGGAGGGCGAGCGGCCTTGTGACCGGCTCTACCGCAACGTCACCGAAGCAGGCCGGTTGCGCTTCGTCGATGTTACCGAGACCGCCGGCATCTGCGCCGATGGCTACGGCATGGGCATCGCCACGGGCGACATCGACAACGACGGCGACCTCGACGTCTTCGTCGCCGACTTCGGTCCCAACCGCCTGTTCGAGAACCTTGGCAACGGCGGCTTCCGGGAGCGCGCGTGGGACGACGCCAGCGCCTGGTCCGTCAGCGCGAGCTTTGCCGATGCCGACGGCGACGGCTGGCTGGACCTCTACGTTGCCAACTACGTGGACTTCACGGTGGCGACGCACAAGGTCTGCCGCGACGACTTGGAGGCGCCGAGCTACTGCTCGCCGGAGGTCTACGCGCCGAGCCGCGATCGCTTCTACCGCAATCTGGGCGACGGCGGGTTCCAAGCGGCGCCGATGGCGATCCCGGACAAGCTAGGCGCAGGCCTGGGCGTCGTCGCGGAGGACTTCAACGGCGATGGACGAACGGACTTCTACGTCGCCAACGACATGACGGACAACCTGCTCTGGCTGAACCGGGGCGCCGGCCGCTTCAAGGACGAGGCGCTCTTGGCCGGCGTCGCGGTGAACGGCGACGGCCATGTGGAAGCCAGCATGGGCGTCGATGCCGAGGACTTCGACGGCGACTGCGATGTGGACCTGTTCATGACGCATCTCGCCGTGCAGACCAACACGCTCTACCAGAACGACGGCAAGGGCTGGTTCATGGATCGCTCCAATGCCACTGGCGTTGCCGAGGCCAGCATCCCGTTCACCGGCTTCGGCGGCGGCTGGCTGGATGCGGACAACGACGGGGACCTCGACATCTTCAGTGCCAACGGCGCGGTCACGGCGATCAGTGGCCAAGATCCCGGCCCGCTCGGCCTGCCGCTGCGCCAGCAGAACCAGCTCTGGCTGAACGACGGCGGCCGCTACCGACATGTCGCGGTACCGGCGCTCGCGGCGGAGGAAGTCAGCCGCGGCACGGCGTTCGCGGATTTGGACAACGACGGCGACTTGGACATCGTGGTCACCAACAACCGAGGTGCCGCGAGGCTCTACCGCAACGACGCTCGCGGCAACCACTGGCTCGGCATCGAGTTGCGGGCTCCCGGCTTGCCCGTCGCCGGCAGCGTGGTACAACTGGAGACGGCGGACGGCCCATGCCAGCGGCGGCGCTACGGGACGGACGGCAGCTACGCCTCCGCGCACGAACCGCGCCTGCTGTTCGGTCTCGGGGCAGACGACGTCTCGCGCCGCCTCCGCGTCACTTGGCCGGATGGCAGCATCGAACGGTTCGGGCCGTTGGCCGTGGACCGCTACCATGTTCTGCGGCGCGGTCCAGTGTCGGGCGCTGCGCCAAAGCCGGTAGGAGATGAGGAAGAGCAATGATCGAGGACGAGGCAGTCGCGGGGCACACGGTGATCTTCCTGGACATCGACGGCGTGCTCCAACCTGGGGAAAGCCAGAGGCGGTTCCGACACGACCTGGACGCCCTGAAACGCGAGCTCGCCGACGAGCTAGAGAACGAGGCATACCTTGAGCACGACAAGTACGACCTCGGCGCGATCCGCTATGACTGGGACGCCGAAGCGGTCGAGAGACTGCGCAGGCTGTGCGAGGATTTCGGAGCGCAAATCGTGGTGAGCTCGGCCTGGCGGATAGGCAAGTCTGTGGCGACGCTCAAGGAGTACTTCCACATCCATGGGCTGGGGAGCTATGTCCGGGACAAGACGACGGACGAGGAAGTGCTGGGTCGCGACCGGGCCGGAGAGATCCGAGAGTATCTGGACATGCACCCGGAGATCGATCGGTTCGTCATCGTCGACGACCAGTACAAGCAGGAGTTCAAGGAGATGTTCCCTAGCAAGCACGTCTATACCCGACACCGGCTCGAAGCAGACGATGATCGGAAGGCACGAGAAATCCTGTCCGGATGACGCCCAATGGAGAGGCGGCCGGAAACGTCGGATCTGCGCGGGGCGAACGCCACGAGGCCTACGTCGTAGCAACGAGGCTCACGCCGCCGTCTTCCGCACGGGTCAACATCGTCGTCCGGTTGCGCGCAACGTGGACGGCTATGGGGCCAGCGGTGTCTCGGCGCCTCCCGGTTGCCGCGCGATGGCCAAGCATCGACCGTTACGCATCGTCATGTACATGGGCGGCGTTTCACCGAAGGATGCCGGAAGGTTGTTGGGGGCGGCGGCGGTGCTCTTGCGCAGCGCCGAAAGCCCGGCGAATGTGATCGATCCCCTGCCTCGGGTCGCCTCGTAGTAGTTGTGCGTGCCCGTGTAGGCGTCGTTTCGAGGCATGCTGAAGTTCGTCGCGTGTTCGCTCAGGCGCTCAAGCTGGGCGGCTGTCGCGGGATGGGCATCGTCCGTCAGCAGGACTGCCGCGGCCCGATGGTGCCATTGCGCCTCGTGCATTGGCGGAAGTCGCGCCCCGTGCGTCTCGATGATGTCGCCTACGGTGTAGGTCTGTACGTCGCTAGCAGTGAAGATCGGCTGGCCGTCGTCGGTGTAGACGAACTCGTCACCCTCGACTAGCCACTCGCCATCTGCGGCCACCCAGAGGTCCGGCACTTCCTCAGCTGGCAGGAAGCCGGCGAAATACAGTTCGATCGGACTGTAGGCGGGTCGATTGCCGCCGTTGGCGAACGTGCCGAAGCGGCCCGCGGCGTAACGGCCCGCGCCCAGCTCGACGAGGTTGCGGGTCTTGAAACCGCCGAGCTGCCCATCAGCGCTGCTGAATCCCCAATGGGCGCCCACAGCGGTCGGAATGACGTAGTTCGACCAGGCGTGCTGCAGCTCGTGCAGGGACGGGCCGTCGGCCAGGGCGCGGTTGTAGGGGAAGTGGATGACTCCGCGCAGCTTGCCGGCCGAACCGTAGCTGTTGTCGTAGAACTCCGAGACGCCAATGCCCTCGGTGTCGTTCATCACCGAGAGGTAGATGCCGTAGTAGGGGCTCGAACTGTGCTCCGAGATCGAGTCCAGGTTGGAGAAGAACAGCAGGTAGTCGAATGCGTCGTCGAAATGCGCGAGAAGGTCGGTCGCGTACTCGGCGAGCGGCAGACCGTCGTCGTACACCGTTTTGTCGCCCACGTCCTCCTCCACATGCATGACCAGCACGATGTCGTCGTAGATGTAGGCGAAGCGGGATCCCGGGAGGTGGACGGGCACCGTGTACGTCAGTGCCACGCCGCGCGCTTGGAGAGCGGGCACATGCTGCAGAACCGACTCGTCGTTCAGCGGATTGCCGCTCAGGTCCACGTCGTCGCCGGAGGCGATCCCGACGTTGGCCACAAGCGGCGAAATATCGGCGATGCGGTTGTTGGCCAGGTGCAGGGTGCGCAGGCGAACGAGGCCGGTCAGCGGTTGGATGTCCTCGATCGTGTTGCCACCCAACCGCAGATCCCGCAGTTGCGTCAGGCTCGTCAACGGCGCGATGTCGCCGATGCGGTTGTTCGCCAGGTGCAGTTCCCGGACATGGACCAACTCGGCCAGAGGCGCGATGTCCGCGATGTCGTTGTCCGACAGCCGAAGCGATGTTAGGCGCGTCAGACCCGCTAGCGCGGATATATCCGATATGGCGTTGCCTCCGAGGTACAACCTCGTCAGGCTAGACAGCTCGGCCAGCGGCGCGACATCCGAGATGTTGTTGCCCGTGTCTTGCCCGCACGGGTACCAACCGGCCAACCCGGCCATTTCCCAGGCGTTCAGAGCGAGGTCCAGTGCCGTGAGTTTGGTCAGGCCCGCCAGCGGGGAGAGGTCCGCGATCTGGTTGCAGGCTAGATCCAGCGTCTCGAGGCTAGTCAGTCGCGACAGCGGAGAAACGTCCTCGATTTCCGAGCCCGACAGCATGAGCCTCGTCAAACCGGTCAGGCTCGAGAGCGGCGACAGGTCCGTGCCCGCGGCAAGGCTGCGTCGCAGGTTCAACGTGGTGAGCTTCGTCAGGTGCGAGAGCGGCGAAAGGTCGCGGAGCAGGCGCTCGTTGTAGTCGAGATCCAAGTCGGCGAGCTTTGTCAGCTTGGACAGCGGCGAGATGTCCGACACCCGGTTGCTGCGTAACGAGAGGTAGGTGAGTTCGGTCAGGTCGGACAGTGGCGAGAGATCGGCGATCCGGTTGCGGCTCATTTCAAGCCAAGTCAGTGCGCGTAGATTCGAGAGCGGCGAGACATCCGTGACCTCGCTCCAACCGACATACAGCCCTGTCAGGGCGGTTAGGCTCGACAGAGGCGAGATATCTGAGATCGGGTTGTTGCCGAGCCACAGTACCTCCAACTCGCTCAAGCCCACGAGCGACGAGACATCCGAGACTTGATTGGCGCTGATCGCAAGACTCTTCAGGCGGGTCAATCCATGAAGCGGCGAGACCTCAGCGATCCGGTTGGAGTCGAGTGAGAGGGACCTCAGTGCGCTCAGGCTCGCCAATGGCTCGGCATCCACGATCTCATTGCCCGAGAGGCTCAGGCTGGCGAGACCGGTGGCGTAGTCGAGCCCGGTCAGGTCGACGATGCCGGCGTGCGATGCGTTCAAGTGCGTCAAGGTCGCCATCTCGTCTTCCGTGATTACCTCGCCCGGCGTCTTGCCGAGCGCTCTCTCCAGCACTGCGCGCAGGTTGTCGTCCGGGATGCGCACGGCCGCGGGCAGGTCGCTGAGCACCGACACGCCGCGTTCCGTCAAGCTGAGGATGCCTGCGCGGCCGGCGTCCTCATGGAGCGGATTGCCGCGCAGGTCCACACGGTCGCCGTCGTCAAGGCCCGTGTTCGCAACCAGCGGCGCGATGTCCGTGATCCGGTTGCGGGCCAGATACAGGCGGTGCAGCGAAACGAGACCCGCGAGCGGCGCGAGATCGGCGATCCGATTGTCGCCGAGATACAGCCTGCGTACGGCCACCAGGCCCGCCAGCGGCGAGAGGTCCTCGATGCGGTTGGTGCCGAGCGACAGCCACGTCAGGCCGGTGAGTCCGGCCAGCGGCGAGATGTCCGCGATGCGATTGCGGCCGAGGGACAGCCACGTCAGCGCGCTTAAGCGGGACAGCGACGCGACGCTCGCGATCTTGTTTTCCCGGAGATCGAGCCACATGAGGCCCGTGGCGTGTTCGAGTCCAGTCAAGTCGACGACGCCGGCGCCTCGCGCGTCCAAGCGATCGAGGGTCGCCATCTCCTCGTCGCTGATCGTTCCTCCCGGCGCCTTGCCGAGTTCGACCTCCACCGTGGCGCGCAGGTTCGCATCCGGGATGCTCACGTTGGTTGCGGCCGATGCCGATTGCGCGACGGCAATGCACGCGCCGAGAATCCAGGAAGCGCGTTGCGACACGGCGGTGCGATGGCTTGCTGGCATTGTGCGACTCCCCTCGGATCAGGCCGCGTGCAGCGCTGCGGCCGGATGCTCGCCGATGGCCTTCAGCGCTGGCAGCAGGGCCGCGAGCAGCGCGACGCCGAGTGACATGGCGGCGATGAGCAGCAGGTCCGCCGGCAGGATCAGCGACGGCACGTGATCGAACCATGTGCCGTCGATGAAGCTCGTGCCGACCAGGCTGGCGGCGATGCCCACCAAGGCATCGGCGTTGAGGGCTACGAGGACGCCTGCGGCGAGGCCGCCGGCGATGCCGATGGAGGCCACTGCGAAGCCTTGCAGGAAGAACGTCGCCACCAGCAGGCGCTTGGAGGCGCCCATGGTGGCGAGCATGGCGATGTCGCTGCGCTTGTCGTTGACCAGCATCGCCTGGCCGGAGACGATGTTGAAGGCGGCGATGGCGACGACCAGCGCCAGCAGCGCGAACATGATCGCCTTTTCGATCCTCACCGCGCGGAACAGCTCGCCGTAGTCGGCCATCCAAAACCGCACGCTCGCCGCTGACGGCAGCGCCTCGCGAATGGCGTCGGCGTTCGCCCCGGCGTTGAAGGGATCGGCGAAATGCAGCCGCCAGCCGTCGCTTCCGGCGCCGAGCAGGCCGCGCCGGACGATTTCCTCGCGACTCGCGATGGCGAGCGCCGAGTCGGCCGTGGCGCCGACCTCGAACGTGCCGACCAGTTCGAAGCGCTCGAAGCGCGATCGCACGCCGCGCCCGCCCGGCGTCGCCAAGGCGAGGGTCACCGGATCGCCGATGGCGAGACGCTTGGCGACGGCGAGGCGGGCGCCGAGCACGATGCCGTCGCGCTTCGCCGCTAGGGACAGCACGCCGTCGCCCAGCGTCTCGGCGAGCTCGGCGAGGCCGCCTTGTTCCAAGCCGGCCAGCGCGACGAAATGCACGGAACCGCCCTCCACCAGCATCGCTTCGCCCTCGAAGTAGCGCCCGACATGCACGGTGCCGGGAAGCTCCGTCGCCAGGCCGTCGCCCGTTCCGGTCACCACTGCATGCGGCATGGCGCTCAGCAGGCGCACGGCGATCTCGCGGTCGAAGCCGTTCATGACGCTCACCACCGCGGTGAGGATCATGACGCCCAGGGCGAGGCCGATGAACGACACCCAGTTGATCAGCGTCGCATAGCCGTGGCTGCGAGTCAGCAGATAGCGCCGGGCGATCAGCGCCGCGGTGCGCAGCTCGGAACGCGCATCAGCCACTCGAGGGCTCCGCAGAAAGCGCGGCGAGGGTGCCGCCCGCGAGCATCAGCGCGCGATCCACGCGGGTCGCGATGTCCGTGTCGTGGGTGACGATGACGAACGCGGTGCCTTGCCGGCGACCGAGGTCCGTCATTGCTTCCAGGGTGCGTTCGGCGCTTTGCCGGTCGAGGTTGCCGGTCGGCTCGTCGGCAAGCACCACCGCTGGCGAGGGCGCGAGAGCGCGGGCCACGGCGACCCGCTGGCGTTCCCCGCCGGATAGTTCGTGCGGTCGGTGCGCGCTGCGCTCGCCGAGGTCCACGGCATCGAGCAGGGCCCGTGCTCGGTCCGCCGCGACGGCGAAGCGGCTGCCGCCGAGCAGGAGCGGCATGGCGACGTTCTCGAGCGCGGTGAACTCCGGCAGCAGGTGATGGAACTGGTAGACGAAGCCCATGCGGGCATTGCGGATGCTGGCGCGGCCGGCGGCGCTTGCCTCGGTGAGGGATCGGCCCTGCACCTGCACGGTGCCGGCATCGGGGTCCGCGAGCCCCGCGAGGATATGCAGCAGCGTGCTCTTGCCGGCACCGGACCGCCCCACGATGCCCACCCACTCGCCGTTCGCCACTTCGAGATCGACCCCGCGCAACACCGGTAGCCGAGCGTTCCCCTGCACGAACGTCTTGACGATCCCTCGTGCGCTCAGCGCCGGCTCACCTCTCGAGAGACTTCGCGCCGCGAAATCTCTGGCCGACGATGCAGGGGTCGCGTCATTCATGCCTGAGCACGTCCGCCGGTTGCAGCCGCGATGCCCGCCACGCCGGCAGCAGCGCCGCGAGCAGGCACAGCACCATCGCCGTGGCACCCACTTGGGCGATGTCCCGCATCTCGAAGGCCACGGGCAGTTCGTCGATGAAGTACTCGCCCATCAGCCTCATCCCCAAGGCGTCTTCCAGCCACGGAAAGCCGAACTCGGCGATCGCGCCGAGCGCAAGGCCCGCGCCGATGCCGAGCAGCACGCCTGCCAAGGCGATGACCGTACCCAACGTCAGGAACGCGGCCACGCCGAGTCGCGTGGCGGCGCCCATGGTGCGCAGCATGGCGATGTCCCCGCGCCGCTCGTTCACCACCATCACAAGGCTCGACACTAGGTTGAAGGCCGCCACCGCCACCAAAAGCGACAGCAGCAGAAAGAGCAGGCCTCTGGTGCTGGCGATGGCGTTGTAGAGGTTGCCGAGAGAGTCGAACCAGGTGTCCGCGCGGAAGCGGTGGGCACCGATGGCATCGACGATGCGCTGGCGCAGTTCGGCGACGGCTAGCGGCCGCTCGGCGCGGACGTGAAAGCCGTCCACGGCGTCGCCGCGCCGGAACAGCCGCGCCGCGTCCGCTCGATGCAGGTAGGCGATGCTGCGATCGAGCTGCGAGCCAGTGTCGATGATTCCCGCCACGGTGCAGCGTTTCTGACGTGGGAACAGGCCGAGGGGAGTGACCGCCGCTTCCGGCAGCACCACCATGACGCGGTCGCCGACTTGGACGCCGAGGCGCGCCGCGGCTTGGCTGCCAAGGAGCAGGTCGAAGGTCCCGGCCCGCAGGGGCGGGGCGGCGGCGAATTCCAGAATGCGCGACACGGCGTCGTACTCGCCAGGCACCACCCCGGTCAGGTTGACGCCGACGACGCGCTCGTCGCTAGCCAACAGCGCGGCGCCTTCGATGATGGGCGCCGCCGCCGCCACGCCGTCGATGCTCGCCACCACATCGAGCGCCGCGCCGAAGTCGCGCACCGGCGCATAGCCGCGCACCGCGAGGTGCGGGACGATGGCCAGCACCCGCTCGTTCATCTCGCGCTCGAAGCCGGCGACCACCGCCTGCACGAACACGAGCACCGCCACCGCCAGCGCCAGCCCGGCCAGCGAGACGGCGCTGACGAAGGATATGAAGCTGCGCCGCGAGAGCACGTAGCGCAGGCCGATGTTGACGGCGAGCGGATGGAACAAAAGCGGTTCTCAGCGCGTGCGATGCTGGAAGTCTACGGACGTTCGCTCGGCTATGCTCGCGTGGCTCGAAAGGACCTCGGACGGGGCATGGATCCACTCAGCCAGGGCGCGCTCGGCGCGGTGCTGCCGCAGGTCGCCCATCCGCGCGAGAAGCTGGGCGTGCTGGCGCTGGTCGGCGCCGTGGCGGGCATGGCGCCGGACCTCGACGTGTTCATCGCCTCGGACGCCGACCCCCTGCTGTTCCTCGAATACCACCGCCAGTTCACCCATGCGCTGGTGTTCATTCCTGTCGGTGCCGGCATCGTCGCGCTGGCGCTGCACGGCTTCGTCCGGCGGTCGCTCCGGCCCATGGACACCTATCTCGCCTGCCTCCTCGGCTACGCGACGCACGGCTTGCTGGACGCCTGCACGTCCTACGGCACGCAGCTCCTGTGGCCGTTCACCGACTACCGCGTGGCGTGGAACAACGTCTCGGTGGTCGATCCCGTGTTCACGCTGCCGCTGCTCGCCTTGGTGATCGCCGCCGCCGTGCGCGGTCGCCGCGTCCTGGCTTGGGCGGGGCTGCTCTGGGCGCTCGGCTACCTAGCCCTCGGCGTGGTTCAGAACCAGCGTGCGGAGGCCGCGGGACGGGCGCTTGCCGCGGCGCGCGGTCACGAGCCGCAGCGGCTCACCGCCAAGGCGGGGTTCGGCAACCTGCTGGTCTGGAAGGTGGTCTACGAACATGCGGGCCGCTACTACGTCGATGGCGTGCGCACCGCATTGGGTACGACGTTCTGCGGCGGCGAGAGCGTCGCCGCGTACGATCAAGTGCGCGACCTGCCGTGGCTGGACCTGGCAAGCCAGCAGGCGCGGGACATCGAGCGCTTCCGCTGGTTCTCCGACGACTACATCGCGCTGCAGCCGGGCCGGCCGAGCCGCGTGATGGACGTGCGCTACGCGGTATTGCCGCACCGAATCGCGCCGCTATGGGGCGTCGAAGTGAGCTCCGATGCGGCCGCCGGCGACCATGCGGACTTCATCGCCGACCGCCGCTTCGACAGAGCGCAGCGGGAGGCCTATTGGACGCTCCTGACGGGCGAAGCCTGCGGTCCCGCGGCGGCGCACGGGGTTAGCATTGCCGCACCGGAACGATAGAGGAATCGCCATGCGCATCGGCATCTCGCTCCCCGTCCGCGAACTGAAGGACGATCTCGGCGCACTCAAGGCATTCGCGCAGGCGGCCGACGATCTCGGCTACACCCACTTGCGCGTGCCGGACCAGGTGATCCGGCCGAAGAGCGGCCATCTGCACGAGCCGCTGATGGTGCTCTCCTACATCGCCGCGGTCACCCGCCGCATCGAGCTGGTGCCGTCGGTGATCGTCGCCCCGGCGCGGCAGACGGCGCTCCTGGCCAAGCAACTCGCGAGCTTGGAGCGGATGGCCGGCGGCGGAGTCCGCCTGGGCCTGGGCGTCGGCGGCAGCGCCGCGGAGTACGCAGCGCTCGGCGCGGACTTCCACACCCGCGGCCGGCGCGCGGAGGAGCAGATCGACTTGCTGCGCCGCCTCTGGGCGGAGCGGGACGTGGACTTCGAGGGCCGCTGGGACCGCATCGACGGCAACGGCATCGATCCGCTGCCGAGCGCGGCGATTCCCATATGGATCGGCGCCGCCGGCGTGCCGGTGCCGCGCATCCGGCAGCGCATCGGCCGCCAGGCGGACGGCTGGTTCGTGCTCTGCGATCCGGAGCAGTTCGATGCCTTGAAGGCGGACATCGATGGGGCTGCCAGCGCCGCGGGTCGGGATCCCGCCGTGATCGGCACCGAAGCTGGCGTGGCGGTCGTCGGCCCGCGCGAGGCCGAGTGGCAGGAGCGCGTCGTCGGCTGGCGCGGCAAGGGCCTCACCCACCTCTGCCTGCGCACGCTCGGCGGCGGCCTGGACGCGGACGGCCACATCGCCAAGGCGCGAGCGGCCTTCGGGCAGTTGCCGAACTAGGCCCGCGACCGCGGCCTATACTCCGTCGATGCGCGAACCGTGCGCCATGGCAAGGCTTCGACTCTGCGTCGGTTCGGCCGCGCTCGTCTTCGCCCTGGGTGGCGCCCAAGCGCAGGACCTCACCGCCTTCACCCCGACGCGCATCGAGTACGGCAGCGTGGGCGGCTGGGGCGAGGCGTACTACGGCTACGACGGGCGCGTCTGGGAGCGCTGGGAAACGGACTTCCCGCAAGCCGAGCAGAACTTCGCCAAGCGGATCAACCAGCTCACCGCCGTGGTCGCCGCGGCGTCGCCGCTGCGGCGCAAGCTCACCGCGCCGAACCTCGGCGACTCGCCGTTCATCTTCATGCTGGATGTCGGCTACATGCGCCTCACCGCGCCGGAGAAGCGCGCCCTGCGCGACTATCTGCACAACGGCGGCTTCCTCTGGGTGGACGACTTCTGGGGCGATGCCGAGTGGGCCAGTTTCGAGCGCGCCATGGCGGACGTCCTGCCGGGCAAGCGCTGGCGCGTGCTGCCGATCGAGCACCCGATCTTCCACACCGTTTTCGACATCGACGAGATGCCGCAGATCCCGGCCCGGGACTTCGCCCGCTTCGGCACTACCGAGCCGCCCGGCATCCACCGCTATCCCACCGGTTCGCTGGAGACGCCGACCATCCGCGCCTACACGGACGACGATGATCGGCTCATGGTCATCGCCACCCACAACACCGACATCGCCGACGGCTGGGAGCGCGAGTCCTATGGCGAGTGGTACTTCGAGCGCTTTTCCACGCAGTCGTATCGAGTGGGCATCAACGTCATCGCCTACGCCCTGACGCACTAGCCGCCGAGCAAGCCAGCGGCGCGATGTTCGAGTGGCTCTTCAAGTACCCCCGGGAGGTCTTCGAGCGGGGCGAACTCGCGGTCGGGGGCGGCCTCGGTGGTTGGTGGTGGATTGCCGCATTCGTGCTGGTGACGCTGGGCGCGCTATTCGCCCGGCGACTGTCCGGCTGGCCCGTCGGGCGGCGCATCGTCATCCACGGCTTGCAGTTCGCGGCCCTTGCGGTGCTGCTGGCGCTGCTTGCGGGGCCCGTGCTCGAGGTGCTGCGCATCGCCCCGGGCATCAATACGGTGGCGCTCCTGGTGGATACCTCCAAGAGCATGGCGCTGTCGGCGGATGGTGCCGGCGGTGCGTCCCGGCTCGATGCTGCCAAGCGCCTGCTGGCGGACCGCGTCCGCGTCGGCGAAGGGACCCAGACGGCGCTCTACGGCTTCGACGACGGCGTACGCGGCGCCCCGGCGCTCGCCGAGCTGCAAGCAACCGGCGAGCGCTCCCGGGTGGTCGATGCCGCGCTCGAACTCGCCGCCCACTACGACGAGGGCGCGCTGGCCGCCATCGTGCTGGTCACGGACGGCGCCCAGAACGGCGGCGACGCGGTGGACATGGACGCCTTGGCGGCCGCCGGCGTGCCGGTGCATGCGCTCGGCGTGGGCCCGGAGCGGATCGCCGGCGATGTGGAACTGCAGGCGCTGGCATTGCCGCCTGCGGCGCCGCCGAACAGCGAAGTCGGGGCGCGGCTGGTGATCCGCCATGCGCTCGATACGCCTGCCGAGGCTCGGCTGCGCGTACTCGAAGGCGAGTCCGTGCTGGCCGTAGCGGCGCTCGATCTCGATCCCGTGGCGCCGCTCGTGACTGCGGATGTGGCGTTCTCCGCGGGCGTCGGCGGCGTCAAGGAAATCGCCGTTGAAGTCGTCGGGCCGGGCCGCGACCCACTGCCGGCGAACAACCGGCGCGAGGCGCTGCTCGACGTTGCCGCGGTGCGTCACCGCGTGCTCTATCTCGAAGGCGAGCCGCGCTGGGAGTACAAGTTCATTCGCCGCGCCGCCGCCGAAGACGACACCGTGCGGCTCGCGACATGGCTGCGCACCACGCCGCGCAAGACCTATCGGCAGGGCGTGGCCGACGCAACGGACCTGGAACAGGGCTTCCCGGCGTCCCTCGAAGCGCTCTACGAGTACGACCTCGTCGTGCTCGGCAGCCTGCCGGCGACGGCGCTGACAGAGCAGCAGCACGCGTGGCTCGAGACGTTCGTCGCGGAGCGCGGCGGCAGCGTGCTGGCGCTGGCCGGTCGGCAAGCGCTCGGCGAGGGGGGCTGGGACGTCAAGCCCTTGGCACGGGCGCTGCCGGTGACGCTCGAACGCCGCGCCCCCCATGCCCTGCCGGGCTACGCCGGCGGCGAGTACGCGGCGCAGCCGACGCCCGAGGGCCTGGCGCTGCCGTTCACCGACATCGGCGGCGACGATGCGGACACCGCCTGGGCGACGCTGCCGATGCTCGGCGACTACCAGCGCTTGGGGCGGCTCAAGCCCGGCGCGACCACGCTGCTGCAAGCCCAGGGGAGCGTGCGCGTGGAGCCGGGCGAGCAGCCCACCGTGGTGGTGACCGGCGGCTCGGCGAAACCCCTGCTGGTGATGCAGCCGTACGGGTTCGGCCGCAGCGCGGTACTGGCGACGGCATCGACGTGGCGGTGGCGGATGCGCACGCCGCCGGAGGACCGCCGCCATTCGCTGTTCTGGCGCCAGCTCATCCGCCATCTCGCCGGCGCCGCGCTGCCGCGCAAGCACATCGCCGTGGATGCGGACTACGACGGGATGGCGCTGCGCGTGGCGCTGAAGGACGAGCGCTACGCGCCGGCCGCCGACGCCAAGGTCACTGCCAGCATCACGCCGCCGGATGGCGAAGCGTTCGCTGCGCCGCTTGCGCTGATCGCCGGCGAGGGCGCGTTCGGGGGCACGCTGTCGGTGGCGGCGCCGGGCGTCTACCGGGTCGACATCGCCACGCAGCGCCCAGGTGCGGCGGCCGAGACGGTGACGCGGCTGGCGCGCGTGGGCGGCGGCGACATCGAATCCTTCGGCGCGGCGCGCAATCCGGTGCTCTTGGCGCGCATCGCGGAAGCGACGGGCGGTCGGTCCTGGTCCGTCGACGAGTTGGGCGGGCTGGCCGACGCCATCGCCTTCGGCGGCGCCGGCATTCGCGAGCGCCAGAGCCTGCCGCTATGGGATGCGCCGATCTTCTACCTGCTGCTGGTGCTCTTGAAGTGCCTCGAGTGGTCGCTGCGCCGCTACTGGGGCGGCATCTGAGTGCCTTGAGAGCGCTGGATGTCTGCACGCAGGTCGCAAACTGACGCACATGGGAGAACGCGGAGCGTTCTCGATCGCGTCGTCAGACGCGCCTAGGGCGATGCTGCGGGCCGCGCTTGCGATGTGTGCCTTGGGCGTGCCGCTGGCGGCCGAGACCCATGTGCTCGTCGCCGCCGGCCTCGGCGGCACGCCGGAGTACGAGGCGGCATTCCTGGAACATGCCGAGGCCGCAACTCGCGCCGCGCAAGCCGCGGGCAACGTCGTCACGCTGCGAAGCGGCGCCGAGGCCCGTGCCGACGCGCTGCGCGAAGCCTTGGCGACGCTCGCCGGCACCCTTGGCGAGGCCGATCGCCTGGTGCTCCAACTCATCGGCCACGGCACCTTCGACGACGAGCACTACCGCTTCAACGTGCCGGGACCGGACCCCACCGCGGCGGACCTTGCCGCGTGGCTGGCGCCGATTGACGCCGAGCGGCAGCTCGTCATCGTCGCCACCAGTGCCAGCGGCGCGGCCCTCGCGCCGCTGCGCCGGGAGGGCCGCACGATCATTGCCGCCACCCGCGACGGCGGCGAGCGCAATGCCGTGCATTTCCCGGTCGCCTGGGCGGAGGCGCTGACCGCCGAGGCCGCCGACACCAATAAGGACAAGCGCATCGATGCGGACGAGGCTTTCCGGTTCGCGAGCCAGGCGGTTGCCGCGTACTACGAGGCAGGCGGCCGCATCGCCACCGAACACCCGCGCCTCGAAGGCTCTGCGACGCATTTCGTGCTGGCGGCGGGGAGCGCGCCCGCGGTCGCCGCCACGCCCCTGGCCCGCCAGCGCGCGGCGCTGCTGGCGGACATCGACGCGCTGCGCGCCAGCAAGGACGCCCAGCGGGAAGACGACTATTTCGCCCGGCTGCAGACGCTCCTTCTCGAACTGGCCGCGGTGGAACGCGCCATCGACCGCGAATCGACGCCGGAGCATGGCGCCGACAGCCCGTGACTTGGCCGCGGGGCGTGGACGGGCGGTGTACAGTAGCCGCTTTCGGCTTGGGGGAGTGGATCCATGAGCGAGCTGCTGCATGCACTCGGCGAGGTGGTCGCGAACGGCGGCGTGCTGACGGGCGCGGACGTGTCGTCGCGGGCGAGCGGCATCTGGCGCAGCCAGGGCATCGAGGCGCAGGCGATCCTGCGCCCGCGCAGCACCGACGAAGTGAGCCGCATCCTCGCCATCTGCAACGCCGCCGGGCAAAGCGTCGTGCCGCACGGCGGCCTCACCGGCTTGTCGGAAGGCGCCATCTCCAAGCCGGGCGACATCGTCCTCTCCCTCGAACGCATGAACGCCATCGAGGAGGTCAACGCGCTTGAGCGCACCATGACGGTGCAGTCCGGGGTCGTGCTGGAAGCTGTGCAGAATGCCGCCGAAGAGCATGGCCTCATGTATCCGCTGGACATCGGCGGGCGCGGCTCCTGCACCGTGGGCGGCAATATCGCCACCAACGCCGGCGGCAACCGCGTGATCCGCTACGGCATGACCCGCGACATGGTGCTCGGCGTGGAGGCGGTGCTGGCGGACGGCACGGTGGTGTCGTCCATGAACCGCATGATCAAGAACAACGCCGGCTACGACGTGAAGCAGCTCTTCATCGGCAGCGAAGGGAGCCTGGGCGTCGTCACCCGCGCCGTGCTGCGCCTGCGCGAGAAGCCGCGCAGCCAGGAGACCATGCTGGTGGCCTGCGCGGACTTCGACAAGGTGGTCGAGCTGCTGAAGTCCATGGACGCCAAACTCGGCGGCACCCTGTCCGCCTTCGAGGTGCTGTGGAACAATTTCTACCGGCTCGTCACCACGCCGCCCGCGACCCAGCAGGCGCCGCTGCCGCAGACCTACCCCTACTACGCGCTCATCGAGGCGATGGGCGGGGATCCGCAGGCGGATCATGGGCGCTTCGAGCAGGCCTTCGCCGAGGCTTACGAAGAGGGTCTCATTGCCGACGCGGTGCTCGCTTCCAGCGAGGCGCAGCGCCAGGAGCTGTGGGCCATCCGCGACGATGTCGAGCAGGTGCATCAGTACAAGCCCATGTTCATCTTCGACGTGAGCCTGCGCATCTCGAAGATGGAGAGCTACGTCGAGGAGGTGAACCGGCGCCTCGAGGCCACCTTCGGCGAGTACGTCAACTTCACCTTCGGCCACATCGGCGACGGCAACATCCACTTCGGCACGTCTGCGGGCGAGGACGAGAGTGCCAGGGAAGGCGTGAAGCGGGCCGTCTACGAGCCGCTCGAAGCCATCGGCGGGTCGGTCTCGGCGGAGCACGGCGTCGGCCTCGACAAGAAGAAGTACCTGGCGCTCAGCCGCAACGACGAAGAGATCGCGCTGATGCGTACCGTCAAGAAGGCGCTGGATCCGAAGGGCATTCTGAACCCGGGCAAGATCTTCGACTTGGCGGCGGGCTAGGGCGGCCCGGGAGCCGCGGCATGGACATCCACGCCCTTTCGCTCGCGGACGTGACGCGCCGCGTCAAGAGCGGCGAACTCACGGCGCGTCGCGTTACCGAGGCCATGCTCGGGCGCATCGAGCGCCTGCAGCCCAAGCTCGGCGCCTACGCGCTGGTGCTTGCCGAGCGGGCGCTGGAGCAGGCCGACGGCTTGGACGCCCGGCGCGAGCGGGGCGAAGCGCTCGGCCTCCTGCACGGCGCCCCGATCGGCCTCAAGGACCTGCTTTGGACCAAGGGCATCCCGACCACCTGCGGCACGCGGGTATTGGCCGACTGGCGACCGGACGCGGATGCCACGGTGGTGCGCCGACTCGAAGCGGCCGGCGCCATCGTGCTCGGCAAGGTCAAGCTGACCGAAGGCGCCTACGGCGAGCATCATCCGGATGTTGCGCCGCCGAAGAACCCTTGGCGCGCGGACCGCTGGACGGGCGTTTCGTCTTCCGGCTCCGGCGTCGCCGTGGCAGCGGGTCTCGCCCACGGCGCAATCGGCACCGACACCGGAGGCAGCATCCGCTTCCCGTCGGCGGCGTGCGGCCTGGTCGGCATCAAGCCCACCTACGGGCGCGTCAGCCGCCACGGCGCCTTCCCGCTGGCCGACTCCCTCGATCACGTCGGGCCGATGACGCGCTGCGTGGAGGATGCGGCGCGGATGCTGCAAGTGATGGCTGGCTCGGATCCCCTGGATGCGACTTCGCTCGACGCGCCCGTGCCGACCTATGCGGAGTCGTTGCGGCAGCGTCTGGACGGCGTGAAGGTAGGCGTGGATTGGCAATACGTCGGCGACGATGTGGACGCCGCCGTGGTGCGCGGCGTGGAGGATGCGCTTGCCGTGCTCAAGGATCTCGGCGCGACGGTCGTGGAGGTTCGCATTCCGAGCCCGCTGGCGCTGATCGATGGCTGGCAGACCACTTGCGGCGTCGAGTGCGCCCGCGCCCATGCGCCGACGTTTCCCGACCGCAAGGACGACTACGGCCCGGCGCTGCGGGCCCTCATCGAGCATGGGCTGGCAGCCGCGACGGATGACTACGACCGCTTGGAGCGCGAACGCGCGGCATTCCGCGCCGGCCTGGACGATGTGCTCGCCACCGTGGACGCCATCATCGCGCCCTGCCTGCCGGGGCCGATTCCGCCGGCCGAGCGCTCGGCATCGGGCATTCGGCGTCTGCGCGAGCAGAGCTCGCGGGAGCGCTTCATTCGCTTCACGGCGCCGTTCGACTACTCCGGCCACCCGAGCATCACGCTGCCGCTCGACATCGACGCCGAGGGCTTGCCGCGAGCCTTCCAGCTGATCGGCAGGCATCTGGACGAGGCCGGCCTCATCGGCATGGCAAGTGCATTCGAGAGCGCTCGGCAGTTCGACTACCGGCCGCTGTCGATGTAGCGGCGCCGAACGCTCAGGCGAACGTACAGCGCCCCTGGTCGATCACCACGTCGCCGTCTTGGTTCGTGGTGCGGAACAGCGCCTCGTTGCCGTCCACCCACATGGAGACCGTCAGCGTATCGCCGGGGATCACGGGCTTCGAGAAGCGCGCGTTCATGGACCGGAACCGCGACGGGTCGCCGTCGCAGAGGCTGTGCAGCAGGGCGCGCCCGGTGAAGCCGTAGGTACACAGGCCGTGCAGGATGGGGTTGTCGAAGCCGCCGCGGGCCGCGAACGCGGGGTCCGAATGCAGCGGATTGCGGTCTCCGGAGAGGCGATACGTGAGTGCCTGATCCTGGCGCGTCGCGTAGGCGACCTGGTGCGTCGGTTCGGCGTCCGGGTATTCGATCCTGTCCGACGGGCCGCGGTCGCCGCCCCAGCCGCCTTCGCCGCGGCAGAACAGCATCGACCGGGTCTTGAGCAGCGGGTTGCCGGTGGCCTTGCTGACGGATTCGGACTCGAACTCCAGCACCGCGGCGCTGCCCTTGTCCCAGATGCCGGCGACGCGCCCGGTGCTCTCGACCTCGCCGTCGGGCGGGATCTCGTCGAACAGCTCGAAGCCCTGCTCGCCATGCACCATGAGCGCCGGGTTGAAGGAGCCGACGGCGCCCATCGGCGTTCCGCCGCCGCCGACGATCACGGCGAAGGTGGGAAAGACGCGCTGCGCGACGCCGTGGGTGTTCTCGGTGGTGAACTGCAGTTCGTCGGTGCCGGCGCCGATGCCGACGGCGTAGAGCAGCGCGTCCTTGGACGACCAGGATCGGGATACGGGCCCGCCGGTGGCACCGACGGCTTCGGGGTTGATGGGCATGGGCTTTCGCCTCCTCGGTGTTCGACTAGCCGCATTGAACCATGCTTGGCGAATGCATGGCCACTGGTGGCCGGGGCGCGTGGGCACGGCCCAGATCGAGCACTGTCCCGAGCATTTCCACATCGCTCGCGCCGCGACTGCCCAGCGAAAACACAGACAGTTCAACCGCCGACGGTGGTACGGTAGCGGCATGGACGACGCACGGCTGCAGTACAACGGCTCGCCAGCGGCGCTGCTCGCCGCGGACGGCACGCCGCAGCTGCCGCATATCGCCTACGACGAAGACGGCTACCCCTTTTGCGACGGCGAGCCCTTGGCACAGAACGAACCGCAGGCCGAGCAGATCTTCTACGCCTTCCCGGCGCTGAAGAGGCTGGTGGGCAGGCGCTTCCCGGACGCCTACGCGGCCAGCGACATGTTCGTCTACCGGCGCCGGGGCGGCACCGGCCTCGCGCCGGACATCTTCGTCGCCTTCGGCGCGGGGGCGCGGGACCGGCACGGCGAGAAGCGCAACTCGTACAAGCTGTTCGAGGGCGAGCCGGTGCCGTCGTTCGTGCTGGAAGTGCTGTCGGGGACGACGGCGGACCGGGATCTGGGCCGCAAGCGCGCGGCGTACGCGGAGTGGGGCGTCGAGGAGTACTGGATGTTCGACCCGTTCGGGAAGCGGATTCCGACCTTCATCTCGGCGGAGCGGCTTTCGTTGGCCGGCGGCGGATTCGAGGCCATCGAGCCGCTGCCGGGAACGGCGGTCTATCCGAGCGCGGTGCTCGGGTTGGAGCTGCGGGCGGAGGGCGACATGCTGCGCATCCGGGATCCGGAGACCGGCGAGGACCTGCGCGACTACAGCGACGAGTTCGACGCCCGGCAGGCTGCCGAGGAGCAGGCTGCCGCCGTCGAGGAGCGTGCGGCTGAGGAAGCGGTTGCCCGGCAGGCCGCCGAGGAGCGGGCGGATGCCGAAGCCGCAGGGCGCGTGGACGCGGAGCGGCGGGCTGCCGCAGAGGCGATGGCCCGCAAGGCACTGGAAGCCGAGCTGGCCGAGCTTCGGCGCCAGCGACGGAACGAGGGCCCGTAGCACGGGGCAAGGAGTCGAGAGATGATCGGGGACACGGTTCGAAAGGAGCTTTGGGCCGCATGGGCCGTGGCCGCGGTCCTGACCGCGGGCGCGGCCGAATACCAGGACGCCTGGGGTCCGGAGGTGGGGACGGCGCTGCCGAGCATCGCCGCCGCCGACCAGCACGGCGAACTGCGCGGTTTCGACGACCTCAAGGGCGAGCGGGGCCTGCTGCTGTTCATGGTGCGCAGCGCGGACTGGTGACCATTCTGCCAGCGTCAGCTAGTTGAGCTGACCGAGTGGCAGGACGACTTCGAGGCCCTGGGCGTCGGCATCGCAGCCATGAGCTACGACGCGGTGGCCGAGAACGCGGCTTTCGCCGAGGACCGCGGCATCGGCTATCCGCTGCTCTCGGACCAAGGCGCCAAGCATGTCGACGCGCTCGGCGTCCGCAACGACAGCTACGGCGAGGGCCACTTCGCCGAGGGCGTTCCCCATCCGGGCGTCTTCTACGTCGATGGGGAGGGCGTCATCGCTTTGAAGCGAGCCGTGCCGGGCTATCGCGACCGGCCGCCGATGGACGAGCTGCTCAAGGCCGTGGGCGCCCTCGCCGGGTCGGCGGAAGACGGGTAGTTCAGCCACCGGCTCTCCATTCTGCGACCACCATTCGTCGCGTTTTCCTCAAGGAGCGGTGGCTATACTCGCCGCATGAAGGCGTTGGTGCATGGACGCGTTGCCGCCGCGATCGCCCTCGGCGTTGCGCTTGGCGGCTGCGCCAATCTGGTCGGTCGGGTCACCAGCGATCTTGCGGCGGACCTGTCGGCAACCATCCTCGACAGCGACGACCCGGCGCTGGTGCGCGATGGCGCGCCCGCCTACCTCATCCTGCTCGATGCGCTGCTGCGCGATGGCGGCGCGAACGCCGACCTGCTGCGCGGTGCCGCGTCCCTGAACGGCGCCTACGCGACTGCTTTCGTCGCCGACGAGGCGCGCGCCAGAGCGTTCTCGGACAAGGCCTTCGACTTCGCGCTCCGCGCCGCCTGCCTCGACATCGCGTGGATGTGCGACGTGCGCCGGCTGTCGTTCGACGAGCTCGAACGCCGCATCCAAGGGCTCGGGACGGGCGATGTGCCGGTGGCCTACGCGCTCGCGACGGCCTGGGCGGGCTGGATCCAAGCCCGCTCCGACGACTACTCCGCGATCGCGGACCTGGGCCGCGTCAAGCCCTTGATGGCCCGCGTCCTCGAACTCGACGAGGCCTACGACCACGGCGGGCCGCACCTCTACATGGGCGTCTTCGAGACCGTCATCCCACCGGCCGTGGGCGGGCGACCGGAGCTCGGCCGGCAGCACTTCGAGCGCGCCCAGGCCATTGCCGGCGGCAGGCATCTGATGGCCAAGCTGCTGCTCGCCGAGAACTACGCCCGCATGGTGTTCGACCGAGAGCTGCACGACCGTGCGCTGCGGGAAGTGCTCGCCGCCGACATTCGCGCCCCGGGGCTGACGCTGATGAACGCCATCGCCCAGCAACAGGCGCAGGCGCTACTGGAGTCCGCCGATGAGTATTTCTAGGCTCGGCAGGGGCGGGGGCAAGCACCGCCCCTGCGGGAACTTCGTTCGGTTGGAGCGGCTCGCGGCTGTGGCGCTCTGCGCAATGATCGCGCTCGCTCCCGTGGCGGTCGCGAAGACGCTGAAAGTGGCCACCGTCTCCCCGGACGGCTCGGCGTGGATGAAGGTGCTGCGCGAGGCGGGCGAGGAGGTGCAAGCCGCAACCGAAGGCCGCGTCAAGCTGCGCTACTACCCCGGCGGCACCCAGGGCGACGACACCTCGGTACTGCGCCGGATGCGCGCCGGCCAGCTCCACGGCGGCGTGCTGCTGACTTCCGCGTTCAGCAACATCTACGGCGACCTGCAGGCCTACAACCTGCCGATGATCTTCCGCGATCTCGCCGAAGTGGACGCGGTGCGCGAGAAGCTGGACCCGGTCATCAACGCAGGCTTCCGCGAGCACGGCTTCGTCTCGTTCGGCCTCGCGGAGGTAGGCATGGCGTACCCCATGAGCACCAAGCGCGCTCGCACCGTCGAGGAGGCGCGCCGGCTCAAGGTGTGGATACCGCAGGGCGATGTCGGCTCGGCCCGCATCCTCGAAGCCTTCGGCATCCCGCCGATTCCGCTGCCCATCTCGGAGGTGCTGGCCGGCCTGCAGACGGGTCTGATCGATGCGGTGACGTCGCCCCCGGTGGCTGCGCTGCCGCTGCTGTGGCACACGCGCCTCAAGTACGTGCTGGACCTGCCGCTGGTCTACATCTACGGCACCTTCGTGGTGTCCGCGCGCTCGCTGCGCGGCATCCCGGAGGACGACCTCGCGACCTTGGAGCGCATCATGGGCGAGGCGGTGGCGCGGGTGGACCGCGTCAACCGCGCGGACCACGACGCGGCGCGGCGCACGCTCGAGGAGCAAGGTCTGGAGTTCATTGCGCTGACCGCGCAGGAAGAGGCCGAGTGGCGCGAGTACGCCGCCGCCGCGGCGCGCAACTGGGTCGCCAAGGATGTCGTCAGCGAGGGCGTGTACCGGCAAGTGGCCGAGCGACTGGCCGACGTTCGCGCTAGCGCACATTAGCGGTCGCTCGTGAGCGTGTTTCTGCGCTGGCTGCGGGCCTTCGAGACGGGCCTTCTGGTCGCGCTGCTGCTCGTCATGATCGGCGTGGCCGTCTACCAGGTGCTGGCCCGCAACCTGTTCGCCACCGGCCTCACCTGGGGCAACGAACTGGTGCAGATGGCCGTGCTCTGGGTGACCATGGTGGGCGCCGCGGTCGCCGCCGATCACGACGACCACATTCGCATCGACCTCATCGCCCGCTTCGCGAAGCCTCGGCTGCGCGCTGCGGCGGCGCGGCTGACGGCGCTCTTCACCGCGGTCGTCTGCGGCGCACTCGGCTGGTACGCCATCGCCTTCATTCGCTGGGACTTCATCGACAACGTGCCGGGCTTCGGCGTCGTGCCGGCGTGGATCTGCGAGAGCATCATCCCGCTGACCGCGGCGGTGATGGCGGCGCGCTACCTCGCCCGGGCGATCATCCCGCCCAAGGAGGCAGCTGCGCCGTGATTTGGCTCGGCATCGCGGTGGTGGCGCTGATGGCGCTGCTCGGTGCGCCGCTGTTCGCCGTGGTGCTCGCCGCGGCGATGCTCGGCTTCCTGGCGACGGGGGTGGACCTCTCCGTCGTCGCCATCGCCATCTACGACATGACCGACAAGCCGCTCCTGGTGGCGCTGCCGTTCTTCGCCTTCGCGGGCTATCTGATGGCGGCGGCGAAGACGTCCGAGCGGCTGATGGCGCTCACCCGGGCGCTGTTCGGCTGGATGCCGGCGGGCCTCGCCATCGTCGGCTTCGTCGCCTGCGCCTTGTTCACCGCGCTTACCGGCGCCTCCGGGGTCACCATCGTCGCGCTCGGCGCCCTGCTGCTGCCGATGCTCAAGGAAAGCGGCTACAGCGAGCGCTACAGCCTGGGGCTGGTGACTACCTCCGGCAGCCTGGGGCTGCTGATCGTGCCCTCCGTGCCGCTGATCCTGTACGGCATCATCGCCCAGCAGATGGACGTGGGCGAGCGGTTCGCCATCACCGAGCTCTTCATCGCCGGCCTCGCTCCGGCGCTCCTGATGGTGGTGCTGCTGTCCATGTGGACCATCCTCCGCCACGGCCATGTGCCGCGCACGCCCTTCGACCGCCGCGCCCTGTGGGTTGCCGTCAAGGCCGCGCGCTGGGAACTGCCGCTGCCGTTCGTGGTGCTCGGCGGCATCTACTCCGGCTACTTCGCGATCTCGGAAGCGGCAGCCATGACGGTGGCCTACGTGCTCATCGCCGAGGTGCTGCTGTATCGGGAGATCAAGCTGGGGGAACTCCCCGGCGTGATCCGGGAGTCCATGGTGATGGTGGGCAGCATCCTCCTGATCCTCGGCGTCGCGCTGGCGTTCACCAACTATCTGGTCGACGCCGAGGTGCCGCAGCGCCTATTCGCCTTCATGCAGGAGCATGTGAGCAGCCCGCTCACCTTCCTGATCTTGCTCAACATCCTGCTGCTGGCGCTCGGCGCGATTCTGGACGTGTTTTCCGCCATCATCATCATGGTGCCGCTGCTTCTGCCGGTGGCGGTGGGCTACGGCATCCACCCCATCCACCTCGGCATCGTCTTTCTCGCGAATCTGCAGGTCGGCTACTTCACGCCGCCCATCGGCATGAACCTGTTCATCGCCAGCTACCGCTTCGACAAGCCGGTGCTCGAGCTCTACGCCGCCTGCCTGCCGTTCATGGGCGTGCTGCTGCTGGCGGTGCTGCTCATCACCTACATCCCCTGGCTGTCGCTCTGGTTCCTGTAGCGGTCCATCCAGCGCTTGTGGCCGTCGGGGTCCAGGATCATCGAGCAGAAGTAGATCAGGAGGTCGCGGTGCGGTTTCGGCACGCGCGCCTCGGTCATCGCCTGCTCGCCGGCGCGGGTGTTGATGAAGCGGAAGGCGGCGGTGATGGCCTGCTCTTCGCCGAGCACCGGGGCGGCGGCGAGGTTGATGAGGTCGTGGACGTTCTCGAGGTCCGCCTCGTCGATGCCGGCGCGGCCGGGGTCCATCACCAGATTCGCCCACACGGTAGCGAGATTCAGCCGGTAGCGGTCCTTGTCGACGAAGCGCTCGGCGACGCCGGAGTGCTGCTTCACCGCGCCGAGGATGGGCGCGAGGATGCGAGCGAGTTCGGCTTGGGACCTTGGCACGGCGCCATCATAGCGCTGCGGTGGCGTCTCCTTGGCGCAGGGTGTGGACGCGGTTGACGGCGAGATCGCGCCAAGTCTCCGCGCTGCCGCCCGGCCAATGCACGGCGACGCTGTCGATGGACCTCGCATCGCCCAGACCGAAGGAGACGGGCAGTTCCACCTGCGAAAGGTAGCTGCGCGCCGGCATGGCGACGCGGGTCTGGATGATGCCACCCGTCGCTAGCTCGACACGGGCGCCGACGGCCGTGCCGCTCGCCGCCGCCAAGACGAAGCGCGCCCAGTTGTGGCCGGTGGCCTGATCGTTGCGCAGCAGCGCCACGCTGCCGCCCGCCTGGGTCAGGGCGACGTCCAGATCGCCGTCGGCGTCGATGTCGGCGTAGGCGAGGCCGCGGCCGATGCGCGGCGCGGCGAGGTCCCCGATGTCCTTGGCCAGTACGAAGCGGCGCGGGCACTCCGCCCCGCAGTTCCAGAAGATCTGCGCCGGCTGCGCGTACTCCTGGCTCTCCTGCACGCGGCCGATCTCCGGCTCGATGTGGCCGTTGGCCACCAGCAGGTCGAGGCGGCCGTCGAGGTCCGCGTCCATGAAGACCAGGCCGAAGGTGAGCGCCCGCCGACTCGGTGCGCCGATGCCGCTGACGGTGGCGTCGTCGCTGAACACCGATTCGCCCGCCCGGGCGACGTAGAACGAGGACATCTCGTTCGCGAAATTGCCGACCGCGATGCCGAGCTTGGCGTCGTTGGCGTAGCGGGCGGCGTCCAGCCCCATGGCGCCGGTGGCGCTGCCGGCGGCGCTGAAGGCGATGCCTAGCTCCACGCCAGCTTCCCGGAAGCGCCCGCCGCCTTCGTTGACGAACAGGAAGTTCTGCACGGTGTCGTTGGCCACGACGAGGTCCGGCCGGCCGTCGTCGTTGACGTCCAAGGGGCGCACGGCCAGCCCCTTGCCGACCGGTACGCCCGTTGCCGGATTGGCCACGAGGATGCCGGCCTCCGCGCTCACGTCCACGAACCGCCCGCCGTCATTGCGATAGAGGTAGGAGTCCGTGCCGGGGAAGTTGGTCGGCGAGCCGTAAGCCCGGCCGATGCCGGTGAGGCGGAAGTCCACTTCGCGGTCGATGTCGAGGGACCAGCGCACGTAATTGCAGACGAAGAGGTCCAGGTCCCCGTCGCCGTCCATGTCGAAGAACGCGGCGCTGGTGCTCCAGGCATCGTCCGCGCCGGCGAGGCCGGTGGCCGCGGTGGCGTCCTCGAAGCGTTCCCCGCCGACGTTGCGCAGCAGCCGGTTGCCGCCTACCGCGGCGATGAAGACGTCTTGGAAGCCGTCGCCATCGATGTCGCCGATCGCCGGCCCCATGCCGTACAGGCGCAAGTCCATGCCGGTCTGCGCGGATACGTCCTCGAAGGTGCCGTCACCGCGGTTGCGGTACAGCTTTGACGTGGCCTCGGTCGCCTCCGTCTCCGCCCAAGGCCAGGTGGTGGAGTTCACGAGCAGGAGGTCTTGGTCGCCGTCGTTGTCGTAGTCGAAGAAGGCGACGCCGCCGCCCATGGTCTCCGGCAGCAGCCGCTCGCCGTAGGCGCCGGTCTGATGCACGAAGTCGATGCCGGCGGCGGCGGTGATGTCCGTGAAGGGCATGGCGGGTATGGCGACTGCCGTGGTCGCTGGCGCCCGCGGCGGCGTCGCGTCCCGGTCTTCGGTGGCCGGCGCCTGCCGTTCCTGCCGCAGCAGCACCATCGCGACGATCGCTAGCGCGGCGACTCCGAAGACGGCGAGCGAGATCATGAGCGCCCGCCGGATGCGCGCTTCGCCGGTCTGCGCGGACGGCTCGCTCACGACTGCGGCTGCCGCATCAGGTCGTAGATCACCACCGCCTCGGCGGCGTGGTTGGCGGCGGGATCGTTGCGCCGGGCCTCGGCAACGGCCCGGTCCCGCGCGTTGTCATCGATGCGGTAGCGCTCATGCTGCGCCCGGTGGCGTGCGGCTAGGTCGACATCGCCGAGCCGGGCGTGTACCTGCGCGAGGCCGTAGTGCGCGGTGAAGTTCTCCGGGTCTTCGCCGAGCGCCTCGGCATAGCGCGCCGCGGCGGCGTTCAGCCACTCAGCCTCATCGGCGTCCGAACTGGCGAGCTTGGCGCGCTCGAAAAGCGCCGCGCCGAGCTTGTTCAGCAGCCGGTAGTCGCGGGAGAAGTCGAAGCCGCGTGCGCGGGCTTCGGCGAAGCGGGTCTCGCGCAGGTCTTCCAGCGCGGCGATGGCGGCGTCGAACTCGCCGTTCTGCAGGTCCACCTCGGCGGCGAACCAGGCGACGGACCAGGGGTATGCGCCGCCCTCGGCGGCCCGTCGCAGCGCGTCGGCAGCCTCGTCCAGCCGGCCTTCCCGGAGCAGCACGCGGGCAAGGTTCAAGTCCCCCTCGGCCCGCCCGAGCGCGGCCACCTGCCGAAATGCCGCCTCGGCCTGCTTCAATGCGCCGCGCCCGGGCTTGGCGAAGAGGCCAATGCCGTAGTCGTTCCAGCGCTCCCAACCGGACACGGCCGGAACGGCCGCGGCGGGCGGCGCTTCCTCGCTCGCCGCCTCGATCGGAAACACCACGCGATCCTCGGCGATGGTGATGATCGGCAGGTCGTTGCCGTCGAACGCCTCGCCCTCGAAGGCGCGCATATAGATGGTGTCGAACTTCCGGTAGTGCAGGGCGGCGCTGATCTCGACCGGCGCGTCGAGGTCCGGCGGCAGCGCCAGCCGATAGTGCGCGACGCTCGCGCCGCCCGGCGGGATCTGGTGGTCGTAGAGCTTGGTGAAGATGTCCTCGGCATTGCGCTGGTCGATGCGCCGGCCGTCCCGGTCTAGCACATAGGCGTTGACGAAATGGGACCAAGGGTCCACCGATCCATCCACTGGATCGCGGCCGCCGCTCTTGCCGAGCACCTCCCCGCCGCTCGTCGCGGTCACCTCCAGCCAGACTTCGTTCGAGTCCGACGTGCCCTGCGTGAAGTGATGCCCCAGCGTCAACGTCCGCAGCACCGCTTCGATCACGTACTCCCGGCCGGCCTTGAGCGCCGGCACCGACGGCCTGAGCGGCGCGGTCAGCGCGCCGTCGATGGCGGCGCCCTCGCGAACCCCGAAGATGTCCACCCGCAGCGAGCCTTCTAGGAACTCCCGATGCGCCGCGTTGACCTCCGGGGGGAACCCAAGCAGATGGCCGAGGGCGGTGTTCGCCGCCGGGAACCCATGGCCATGCACGGTGAGCGCTCCGCTGTCGTCGTTGCGCCTCGCCGCGAAGTCGTCCGAGGCCAGCAGCGGCATGTGGCAGCCGTTGCAGTTCGTCTGCGCCTCCTGCGGATAGTAGAAGCTCGCCACGCCATGCCCCGAAACGCCACTCAAGAGGAAGGAGTCGTAGTGGTTCTGGCCGCGCAGCCAGCGGTAGTCGTTGAGTTCCTCCGGCAGATGCACCTTGTGGCAGGTGCCGCAGAACGCCGCGCTCTGATGGACGGGCTTCAGGAACGTGCGCTTGTGCAGCGCCGGCTTCGCCTTGATGAGAAAGCCGTTGACCCAGCGCAGCACCGCATTGTCGGCCAGTGCGAAGGGGTAGCGCTCGGGCGTCGCGATGACGTACTCGCCGTTGCCGCGAACGCCCACCGATTCGATGGCATGGCAGGCGACGCAGCCGATGCCGGCGTGGGCGGTGGGATCGCCCACGTCGTCGAAATCGGGATCGTCGAAGCGCCCGCTGAAGAGCGGCACCGGGTCGTGGCAAGCGGCGCAGAACCGAGCGGCGGTCACATCGCCATCGCGCTCCAGCACCTTGGCGCGCGTATTGCGGACGGAGAAGGCATAGGCGGGATTGTTGAACGACGCGAAGCGATGGGCGCTGTATTGCCAGCCGGCGTGGGCGTCGGCATGGCAGGCGGCGCAGTCGGCATCGCGCAGGAAATGCTCTGCGTCGATCAGGGCGCCGCTGGCCGTTCGTGCGAGCGATGGCGAGAAGTCCGCGCTGCCCGCTTGCGGCGCACTGCCGCGATCCGCGAGCCAGATGCCGCCCACGCCCAGAACCACGGCCGCCGCGCCTATCCCTACGCCCACGGACCAGCGGATGCGGCGCCCGGCAAGTCGGTGCAGCACGAACAGCCAGCCAACCAGGAAGGGCGTCGCGACGTGCGCCCAATAGGCGATGGAGCGCGCCGCCGGATCGCGCAGTTCCAGCACCGGCACGCCGCGCGTCAGCGCGATGCCGCTCAAGAGCAGCACGATCACGCAGCCGAGCAGCACCAGCCCCAAGCGCACCGCCAGCCGATTCGGGCGATGGATGGCGCGCCGCAAGTGCATCGCGGCGTAGATCAGCACCGGCGCGACGATGGCGAGGCCGAGCGCCAGGTGGCCGAGGAACATCGCCTGGTAGACGGCGTCCTCCAGCACCTCCCCGGTGAACCACTGCTGCCAAGTGATCGCGCCGAGATAGGCGGAGTTCACCACCAGCACCGCGAACAGGGCGAGCACCGCCAACAACAGCTTGCGCATCCCCGGCCCGACCACGGGCGGGGGCGTGTTCCGGGTAGCCATGAGCGGCCGCTAGAAGCCCCCGGAGCGCACGTTGTAGCGCGCGTGGAGGGCGTCGCGGCGGGCCAGCATCGTGGGGTCCGCGTCGGCTGGAACCGGCAGCGGCGCCACCGTGTCGCCGTCTCGGGTGTAGAGGTCCATGTCCTTGGCCCAGCCGTGGAAGCGGACCGCGAAATAACGGCGCTGGCCGGGCTTCGGTTCGTCCATGGCCGGAAACTCCAGATGGACTTCCTCCCCGCTGCCGATGATGGCGAGCGCCCCGTCGCGCTCCCGCGCCAGTTCCAGCGCATCGCCGAGGGCGGTGTAGAAACCGCGCTGCACCTTGGCATCCCAGTAAGGCGCGCGGGCGTCGTAGTCGTAATGGGGCAGCCGTTGCGGCCCCGTGGTGCGCTTGGCGAAGCCGGTGCGGGCGACGCGGGCCGCGGCGGGGGCCAGCGTTGTCGCGAGCGCCCCGGGGGACGTTTCTTCCGCAACCACCCGCAGCCGGTCCCAGTAGATCTCCATGTTCGACTTGAGGCGCAGGGCCGTGGTGCCCGCCGGCAGGTCCGGCAGCGGCAAGGCGATCGTGCGCGGCATCCCGGCCGGATAGCCGAACTCGGCGGCGAGCGTCTGCCAGTCGCCGCTGGCGGTGCGGGCTTCGACCGTGGGCGCCTCGTAGCGCGCATCGGCCTGCCAAGCGGCGAAAACGGTCTGCGAGTAGGGGAACTCGATCCAGCCGTCGGCCACCAGCACGGCGCCCCGGCTGGGAAGGACGTCGAACTCCATCGTCAGCTGCTGCTGCTCGTCAAGCAGACCGATGAAGCGCCTGTCGCGCGCGCCGGGCGGCGGGGCGCGCTGGTCCTTGGCGATGACCAGCGCGGTGACCTCCGTGCCGTCCTTGGCCGTCGCGCGCACGGGGAGGCGGTCGTTGCGGAAGTAGATGGGGCGTCCGCTCGCCGGGGCGCCGCCTACCGCGAGGCGCTCGTCGAGCACCATGTCCCAGCCTTGGGGAAGGTCGTAGACGGTGAGTCGAGCCGCATCGAGATACGCTGTCTCCTCCATCGGCTCGGCGAGCTTGACGTGGTAGTGCCCGTCGCGTGCGGCCAGCATGTCGCCGCCGAGCAGATAGCTTTCCACGGGCCGCGGCGGGGAGTACGTCCCCGGCGCGGTCAGATAGCCGAGCGCGGCGCCGCCGAGCACGTCGCTCACGAAGCGGTAGCGCGCGCCGTCCCAGACGAAGAACACCGGGCAGCTCGCAAGCTGACGCTCGGTCTCGGCGATGTCGTGCCGCTGCCCGGCGGCGAGTTCGATTTCCGTCTGCGCCACGCCGTCGGACCACTCGAGCGCCACGAAGTCGGCTTGCTGCCCACCCGCGAGGCCCACGCTCAGCGGCTGCAGGCTCTGGCCCGGCCCCGAGTGCGGATCGAGCGCATCGAGCACCGTCCAGCGCCCGCCGGCGCGCACCGCGAGCCGCGTGCCGATGCCGGAGCCGTTGGAGCGCATCTGCTCGGCTTCCCTGCGCCCGGTGGGCACGATGCTGAGGGAAGGAAGCCGGCCGGGCCCAGGCGGGAGGATCGCGATGCCTTCTTCCGTGGCCATGGCAACGGCCGGGCCGGATGCCGGATCGGCGGCGAAGGCGATGGCGCTCTGCAAGCCGGGAACCGCTTCTTGAGCGAGGATCGCGGCGTCCTCCGGAGAGGCCACCGCAATCCCGCCCGGCCCGGCGACAAGCAGTTCCAGCCGTCCGTCGCCATTGAAGTCCGCCACATCGATCTCCGCAGCGTCGGCTGCTGCCGTGGCCGCAAGGGCATCCTCGGCAAGCACCGTCGTGGCAGTCCAGGCAATGCCGTCGTAGCGCCAGCGGCGCAGCTCGCCGGTCGCGAGCGCAAAGAGTTCGCGATGGCCGTCGGCATCCGCGTCCGCCGCAGCGATGGCTTGAATCGGTGCGCTGCGGAGGTCGTCCAAGCCCTCGAATGGGCGATAGGCCCAGGTGCGGTCGTTTTCCCAGATGTCGTGCGGCGGCTCGGCGTGCAGGACGGCGATGTCGAGATCCCGGTCGCTGTCGAGGTCCGCGACCAGCACGGCGCGGCCAGCGCGTTGCGCCAGCCCCATCTCCGCGCCGAGGCGGCGGAACGTGCCGTCGCGGTTGTTGCTGAAGAGCTCGCTGCCGGCGCTGCCCGTGATGAAGATGTCGAGGTCGCCGTCGTGGTCGGCGTCGAACACGGCGCCGGCGGAGCAGGGCAGGTCGTCCAGTCCTCCGCTCGCCGCCCATTGCCCAGCCGAGACCTGCCGCCAGTAGCGCGTCGTGGGCCCGCAGTGTACGACATCGAGCAGGCCGTCGTCGTCGATGTCGCCCCAAAGCACTGCCTCCATTGCCCCGGCGGTAGAGAGCGGGTGGTCGATGCGTGCATAGCCGCCCTCCGGGTCCGCCGTGACGACGATGGACGCGGCGTCGCCGGTGAGGATGAGATCCGGCGCCCCGTCGGCATTGAGATCCGCGCTCGTCAAGGTGGCCCCCGACGAGGCATCCAGGACCGCGATGGGCGCGAAAAGCGCCCCTTGGGGCATCGCCACCGGCGCCGGTTCCACGGGCGACACGGTCAGCGCCTTGGCCTTCGGCCCCATGCGGGCGTAGGAGAACCCGGCCAGCCGCGCCGCCGGGTTGGCGGCGAAGCGCTGATAGTCCTCAAGCAGGGCCGTCGCTTCCTCGACGCGATCAACGCGCCGGAGTGCCTGCGATCCCGCCCAGTAGCCGCTGCGCAGATAGGGATCCAGCGCGACGCTGGCTAGGAACTGTTCCGCCGCACCCGCGTAGTCGCCCTCCTGAAGCAGCGCCTGCCCCAGGAAGTAGGCGGCATAGGCGTCTTGCGGATCCGCCGCGACCACCTGCCGCAGATACCCCGTCGCAGGCGCTGCCTCGCCCAAGTAGAGGTGCAGCACCGCGCTCGTGTAGAGCGCCCGCAGATGCCCCGGTTCCCGTTCGAGCACCTGCGCGAGGATATCGAGCGCCCGCCGCTCGTCCCCCTCGTCCTGCCTGTTGAGCGTGGCGATGGCGAGATTCACCCGCGCATCGAACCAGTCCGGCGCACCGTCCACCACCGCGGCAAACACCTCCCGCGCCGCGGCGTATTCGTAGCGCCCCATGAGCGCCACCCCGCGGTCGTTGTCGGCTGCGACGGCCGTGCCGTCCAGAGTGCCTCCACAGCCGGCCAGGGCCAAGACGAGAGCAACTGCAAGCAGGGCGAACTTCCTGTCGTTATGCATGTCGCGAATCATGAGCTGCATGTCCGGCTCGGCCTCTCCCGTGGCTTGCGAGTGTGCCGGAGTAGGCTAGCCGCCCTATGCCGCGGGAACCCAGCCAACGGCCAGAGCGAAGAGCCCATCAGTCGCCCCGGTCGCCGCCGTGGTATCAGACATCGCTACGACCCTTCGACATCGGACAGCCACTCCCACAGTGCTTTCTTGGTATAGCCGGAGTACGCTGAGTTGAGCTTGAACACAACTCCCGTCGCATCCCTGTTTGTCCCTTTGATCCCCGTCTTCAAAGCCACGTCCCGGGTGACGACGGCGCTGTCCACGGGTACGAGGTAGAACAGGTCGGTGTAGCGGAAGACGTTCGCGTATTCCTTGTTGAGGCGTTCTTCAACCGTCTCGTTCGGCTCGTCCAGCACGACAGCGAACACCTTCTTCGCCATATCGCTCGCTCCAGCGCTTCGCGACCGTCCGTCGGCCGTGCGCAAGTCACCTAGGTTCGCTGCCGGTCTCGATGCCGGTTCCTCAGGCGCAGACTGTAGCACCATGCCCGCACAGGCGACAGACGATGCCAGGCCAAAGGGCACCTCGTCGGGGCGCTGTCGGGCGTTCGCCAACGCGGTTGACATGCCCCGCCGTTGCGCTATGGTGCCCGCAAGCGGCCCGGCGGGCGGCTTGGGGTGCATGTGACAACGGCTTGGGAGAACTAGCATGTCGTATCGCAGGACGCTACTGGTGACCTCCGCTGCCGCGCTGCTGCTGTTCAGCAATGCGGCGCTGGCGGCCGAGGCGGAAGAAGACGAAGAAGAGGACGAGGACGAGGAGGAAGTCGAAGAGATGGTCGTCACCGGATCGTTCATCCGGCGCGACAACTTCGACCTGCCCTCGCCGATGGCCGTCATCGACGAGGTGGACCTCGAACTGGCCGCGACGCCTGACCTCGGCGACGTGATCTTCGACCAGACCTTCCAGGTGGGCGTCAACGCCTACTCCGCGCCGTTCGAGTTCGGCGGCGGCGACGACCAGAACTGGCAGCAGGGCGGCGAGGTCTGGGCCAACCTGCGCGGCGTCGGCACGCGGGCCACCATGACCATGATGGACGGCCACCGGGTGCCGGCCAACGTCACCGGCTACAGCTGGTGGACGCGCCGGGCCGGGACGGACCTCACCAACCTCTACCCCGGCATCGCCATCGGCCGCGTGGACACCATCTTGGACGGCGCATCCGCCCTCTACGGCTCCGAGGCGGTGTCCGGCGTCATCAACCTCGTACCCCGCAAGAACTACGAGGGCCTGATGATGAACTACGAGTACGAGCAGCCCGTGGAGAACGGCGCGCCGAGCAAGCGCGTCAGCCTCCTGGCCGGGGCGCAAGGCGAGCGCACGAGCCTGATCTTCGCCTTGGAGATTCGCGATCAGGAGCGCATGAAGCTCACGGATCGCCCCGACTACATCGTCAGCACGGCGAACTGGTCGGGCCAGTACCTGCCCTCGTACAACGAAGCCGGTCGCGGCAACCCCGGCGACTGGTCCGTGCCGGTGAGGGGCGCGGACGGTGCGCTGGCGCCGTACCGGGGCGATAGCTGGCATCAGATCGACGGCGTCTGGTTCCAGGAAATGGGCTGGATGAACCAAGGCGACAACCAGGGCCGTATCGCCACGCGGCGACGCGCCGACCCGGGCTGCGGGCATCCTTGGGGCGCCGGCAACGACAGCTACGGCGAACCCCGCGCCAGCATCTACGCGGACAACCCGAACAAGACGGTGAGCAACACCGACCATGTGGGCGGTCTCGGCTACACGGACGCCGCCAAGCCGGGCAACTTCCTGAACGGCTACATGACCGGCGGCACCGGCCAGGGGCGCGACTGGCGCGGCTACCGGGGGATCTCGTCGTGGGAGGGCTCCGAGGGCGACAACGCCGGCAACCGCGACGACTGCCGCCAGCTCCTCTCCGACTGGCAAGACATCCGGGAACAGCGCGATCAGCAGCAGGGCATGGCCTACTTCGAGCACGAGCTCAACGACTATGTGAAGGTGCGCAGCGAAGTCGTCGTCTCTACCATGGACTACGACACCCGGGACATTCCCGGCAATCTGGATGAAACGGACCAGCGCAGCCGCTTCGGGCGCAACGTGCCGATGGTCATCGGCTCGAACCCCGGCAACCCGTTCCGCGCCTTCGCCGACGGCTCCGGGGCACTTGGCTGGAATCCGGCCTGGAACCGCCGCAACGAACTCGACTACTACGACGCGAACGGCAATGGCCGCTACGACTATTTGGAGGAGCCGGGCGAATACCTGGTGTTCGCCATGGACTCGGATGGCGACGGCTTCCCCGATCGGGATGCCGACGGTGATGGCGAGCCGGATCCAGGCGCGGCGCGCAACCCGGACTACCGCGTCCTGCTGATGCCGATCTACGCCGATGCGGACGGCGACGGGGTGCTGGACTCCTACGCGGACGCGGATGGCGACGGCGTTCCGGACCGCTTCGACCCGGATGCCGGCGGCGTGCGCCTGTTCGAGGACGTGCGCTTGGTCGAGATGACCATCAGCCCGAAGCAGCCCTACGGCAACACGATCTCCTGGATCAACGACGACATGACCTACAGTCGGCGCCGCCAGATCGACAACCTGCGCATCCGCCTCGGCACCGAGGTCAACATCCCCGACACCGAGTGGATCGTGGACTTCGACTGGATCTGGGCCACCAGCAAGCGCGAAGAGGACTACGCCGAGCCCGTCTCGCAGTGGACGGTGGCCTCGATGCGCTGCCAAGGCGGCCAGTTCAGCGACATGTGCTGGAACCCATTCAGCACGGCATGGCTCGACTCGGACGAAGACGGGCAGATCCTTTCGGCATGGCGGGACATGGACGATCCGGCGGCGAATACCACGCTGGAACACCGCAATGCGGGCGTCCTGCTGCGCCACGACCAGCGCAACCTGGGTATGAGCATCATCGACGCCACCATCTCCAACAACGCGCTGTTCGACCTCTGGTACAACGATGCTCCCGTGGGCATGGCCGCGGGCATCCACTGGCGGCTTGAGACCGAGGAATACCGCCCGAACCAGTTCGGGGCATCGGCCCTGGGTTCCGCGCGGGCGGACTTCCAGTACACCGAAGAAGAGACGCAGGCTGTCTTCCTCGAGCTCCAGTTGCCGCTCATCGACCACCCCAAGTGGGGCGAGATGGAAGTGCAGATTGCCGGTCGCTACGCGCAGTTCGAAGGCCGGGGCACCATCATCGCCGGCGACGACAGCGCGAAGTTCGACACGGTGATTCCGAAGCTGGCCGTGCGCTACTCGCCGGTAGAGTGGCTGGCCGTTCGTGCAAGTCTGACCCAAGGTTTCGTGCTGCCGGGCATGTTCCAGCTTTTCCAGACGTCGTCCAACCCCGATGCGCGGTCGACCGTGCGGGACTACATCTGCGACCTGATGCCGGAACTCAACGATTGCGGCGGCGTCTCCGGCGGCGGCGTGCCGCAGGTACTCGTCCCGGATACGCGCAACGCCAGTCTGGGCGCAGAGGAGTCCGACCTCTGGAACGCCGGCGTCTCGCTGCGCTTCCTCGACGGCGACCTGTCATTCGACTTGGACTACACCACGGTCGAGTTCTCGGGCCGAGTGGAGCGGCTGGGCGCAGGGGCGAACGTCAACAGCAACGAGATCGACTTCCGGCCTTTCGTTCTCGGTCGCTGCCCGGGGACGCTGCTGAACTACGACTCGTCGGCGGCGCTGCAGCCCGGAGAGGAGATCATCACGCCCGCCGAGTTCATGCAGACCGGCTCGCCCGACTATGCAGGGTCCGTGGAGGATGAACTCATGTGCCGTCTGGCCGCGGCCAAGGCATTCGTCGCCAACCACGAGCGCGGCCTCGGCGGCGCGGTGCTGGTGCGGGGCGATGGTCCCAACGAGCAGACGGATGGGCTTCGGCTGCTGGAAGCCGGCAACCCTTGGCTGAACCAAGGCTCGCAGATCACCACGACGATGATCTACGCCGGGCGCTATAGCTTCGAGGCGGACGACATCCCGTGGGTGGGCGGCGACTACGGTAGCTTCGAGATGTACCTAAGTGCCACGCAGATGCTGGAACTCAGCATGACGCGCTACCAGGCGGGCAGCGGCCACCGCTTTGAGGCAATCAAGGTGGACGGAGTGGGCAACCGCAACAACGCCAACTGGAGTGCGGGCGTTCACGGCGGGGAACTGTTCTGGCCGCTGCCGCCGGCGCCGGAGTGGCGCGTCAACATGGGCCTGCGCTGGTTCCGCGACAACCACGTTGCGCAGTTGCAGGTGCGCTGGCACGACGAGTTGACCGACATCTCGGCGGCGTGGGACGAGATCGAGGACATTCCCGGCGCCATCGACCGCGCGGGGACCCACAACGGCCTGCCCATCGCGGATTGGGGGGAATCCGACTCCTGCACCGACCAGGACCGCAACCCGTATTGCAATATCGACTCCCGGGCCTACTGGGACGTGAGCTATACGTACACGCGGCCTGACGTGATGAGCCTTGGCTACGTTTCGCTGAACATGGCCATGCGCAACATCTTCAACAGCAACCCGGACCCGATCCCCTCCGGGGTCGGTCACGAGTCCTACGTGGACAACATCATGGGACGCATCGCCTTCGCCCGGTTGACCATCGGGTTCTGAAGGACGGAGCGTTTCCGTGTTCCGCAAGGCCCGGCGTCGGCACTGCCGCCGCCGGGCTTTCGCTTTTCTGGCGCTGCTCGTCGGCTTTGCCGCCTATGGCCAGGACCTCGACTGCGATGCTGCGCCGGAGGCGGAGCAGCGGCTCTGCTGGATGGTCTCCGGCTGCGCCGCGCTTGGCGAGTCGGCGGCGCGCGAGGGTTGCCTCGAAGCGCTCGCCGAGCGTCAGGGCGTGCCGGTCGCCGAGCTCTCCGCCTTCCTGTCCACCGGGCAGCCCCGGCTGCAACGGGCCGAGCCGATCATCGATCCGGTGCCCGATGCATCGCTCGCGTCGGGGCCGGCCGAACCGGATCCGATTCCGGCGCCGCTGCCGACACCGACCGCTCAGGAAGCGGAGGCCGAGTCCAAGCCGCGATTGATGTCGCGCGTCTTCAAGCGGCTGCGCGGGGCGCGGCCGAAACCTGCTGAGGGTTCGCCGCCAGCCCCCGTCCCTGTCGCGCCGCCCGTGGCAAAGCCAGCATCTTTTCCGGCGCCGACCGCGGAAAGGCCGCCCGAACTGCCGGATCGCTTCGACGCGAAAGTGACGATGGTGCGTCCGTTGATCCACAACCGCCAGCTGATCGCCTTGGACAACGGCCTGCTGTTCGAGACAGATCGCGCCCGCCAAAGCCACATCGAGGCCGGCGACCAGGTGCGCGTCAAGCGCGCCTCGTCGCGCTTCGGGCGCCGCTACCAGATCGCCGGTCCGGTACGCGGTGCCGTGAGCGCCATCAGGCTGCGCTGCGAACATGCCGAGGCGAGCAAGGACACCCGGCGCAAGTGCGCATTGCTGCATGATCGCGGAGCGGCTTCGGAAGGCTGAGCGCCGCTGCAGCGTGGCCGCATGCATGTGGACTCGAGGGCTGCCGCTCGGCTGCCTCGTCGCTCTGGCAGTTGCGCTGTCGCCGGCGTGCTCGGATACCGCCGAGTCGTCGATCGACGCTCCAGTGGCGGTAGCGCTAGAGGGGGCCGATCCGGACCTGGCCGGTTTCGTCGCGGACAGATTGGCTGCGGCGCGCGCTGCCCCGCAATCCGCCGAGATGCGCGGTCGCCTCGCCATGACCTACGACATGAACGGCTTTCCCGACGCAGCCGCAGCCACCTACGGTCAGGCGGCGGCGCTCGATTCAGCGGTTTTCGAATGGCCGTACTTCCGCGCCTTGGTGCTGGCCAAGCAGGGCGACACCGCGGCGGCCCTGGAGTCCGTGGAGTTAGCCCTCGGCGTTGACCCGGACTACATTCCCGCTTGGCTCTGGCGGGGTGCATGGTCGCTCGACCAGGGCGCCGTTGAAGCCGCAGCGACCTCCTACCGGCGCGCCGAAGCGCTGGACGCGGGTTCCCCGGCCGCGGCGGGACTGGCTCAGGTCGCTCTGCGCCGCGAACAGCCTGAGGAGGCTGTGGCCCTTCTCGAACCGGTCAACGCCGGCTTGCGCCATCCGCACCTCTACCGGATGCTCGGTCGCGCCTATCGCGCCCTCGGCCGCAGCGACGACGCTCGCATCGCCTTCGCCCGCGGGCGCCTCGCGGAGCCGCTGCAATGGCTGGATCCGCGGCAGGCGCCGAAGGCCGACTACATCGCTGGCTTCACAGGGCAGCGAGTGCATGCGCAGAAGCTGCTTCGGGCCGGGGACGCCGAAGGCGCGTTGGATCTCTTGGAGCCCTGGCGCGAGAAGCATCGCGACGACGAGGCCCTTCTCAGCAGCTTGGGCTGGGGATACATGAGCACGCAGCAGTGGGAACGGGCACTCGAAGTGCTCGAGCATGGCCTTTCAGTTCATCCGGGCAACTACTACTTCCACTTCAACATCGCTCGACTGCATCGGGATCGAGGCGACGCCGACGCGGCCGAGAAGCACCTGCTGCGGGCCATCGCCGTTGGCCCGACCCAGCCTGCCCCGCATCAGGAGCTCGGCATGTTGCGCTCCCGTCAAGGCCGCCACGACGAGGCGCTCGAAGCCTTCGACGCGGCAATCCGCCACGGCGCCAAGCAGCCGGAGCAGATTCTGCAAACCAGCGGCGTGGTGGAAGCCGCGCGCGGGCGCTGGGCGGAGGCCATCGACCGTTTCCAGCGCGCGGTGGACCTCGATCCTTCCTTCACCATGGCCTACATCCACCTCGCCCGCAGCCTCGTCGAAGCCGGGCGCGTGGGCGAGGCCGAAGAGGCGCTGGCGTGGGCTGAGCGGCTCGCCACGCATCCGCGCGACGTCGCGGCGGCGCGCAAGGTGCTGGCGGCGCGCATGGGGGCGGACCCGCAGGCCGACGAAAGCTGATGCGCCGGTGCCGATCGGCGGGTGTCGCGCTCGCGCTCGGCGGCGCGATGGCGGGGTGCTCGGACGGTGGTTCGGGCGCCGGCGCCCCTTGGTTCGCGGACGAAGCCGCGCCGCGGGGCCTCGACTTCCGCCACGTCTCCGGCTTCGAGGGGCGCCATCTGATGCCGGAAATCGTCGGCGGCGGGGCGGCGCTGGCGGATGTGGACGGCGACGGAGACTTGGATGCGTACCTCGTGCAAAGCGGCAGCCTGCACCGCCCCGGCAGCGACCAAGGACGCAACCGCCTCTACCTCAACGATGGCACGGGGAACTTCGCCTTCGCCGCGGACGCGGGCGCCGACGATCCGGGCTACGGCATGGGCGTTGCCGCCGGCGACTACGACAACGACGGCGATGTGGACTTCTATGTCACCAACTACGGTCCGAACGTGCTGCTGCGCAACGACGGCGCGGGCCGCTTCGAGAATGTCACCGCCACCGCAGGCGTCGCAGACCCCGGCTGGAGCACCGCAGCGGCGTTCCTCGATCTCGATGGGGACGGGGATCTTGACCTGATGGTGGTGAACTACCTGAACTGGTCCGCGGACCGCGAGATCGAGTGCTACAGCCCGAACGGGTTCAAGACCTACTGTCCGCCAGCGAACTACAACGCCCCCGCCCGAGACCGCCTGTATCGGAACAACGGCGATGGGACGTTCACCGACATCACCGAGGCGGCTGGCGTCGGCACCGCGTTCGGCAACGGCCTCGGCGCGCTTGGCGCGGACTTCGATGCCGACGGGCGCACGGACCTCTTCGTCGCCAACGACATGATGGTCAACCAGCTCTGGGTGAATCGCGGCGATCTCAAGTTCGCCGACGAGGCGATGTTCCGCGGCTGCGGCGTGGACGAGCACGGCACCGCCAAGGCCGGAATGGGGGTCGCGGCCGGCGATGTGGACGACGACGGCGACGCGGACCTACTGGTCGTCAACCTGCAAGGCCAGACGGACTCGTTCTTCCGCAACGAAGGCGCCTGGTTCGAGGACGCGACGGAGGAAGTGGGCCTCGGCGCGGTGAGCGGCCGCTACACCCGCTTCGGCGTCGTGCTGGCGGACTTCGACAACGACGGCCGCCTCGACATCTACCAGGCCAATGGCCGCGTCGATCGCGGCGAAGGCGTCCTCGCCGAGAACGATGAGTTCGCGGAGCCGAACGTCCTCTACCGAGGCGGGGCGAACGGCCGGTTCGTCGAAGTGCTGCCGCTCGGCGGTACCGCAGCTCCGCTGGTCCGCACGAGCCGCGGCCTCGCCATCGGCGATGTGGACGACGACGGCGGCCTCGACCTCTTGGTCGTCAATCGCGACGCGGCGCCGTACCTTCTGATGAACCGCGCACCGAATCGCGGCAACTGGGTGCGCTTCCGCGTGCGCCTCGCCAGCGGCCGCGACGCCCACGGCGCAATGGTCGCCGCAGAATTTGGCGGCAAGCGCCTGACGCGCGCCGTGCGGCCCGAAGGCAGCTACTTGGCATCAAGCGACCCGCGCGTTCACTTCGGCCTCGGCGATACGGCTTCGGTGCAGGACGCGAAAGTGCTTTGGCCAAGCGGTGCCGCAGAGACCTTCGGGGGGTTCGAGGCCGGCGCGACCCATGACCTGAGGGAGGGTGCCGGTGCGCCTGCGAGCTGGTAGCGTTGCCGGTCGATGGCGTCGAACGGGCACCTCGAGCGCCCCGATTTAGTGCGCCGTGTAAGACATTGCCGCTTCTTCTTGTAAGACATTCGCCCGTCGTGCAGACACGGCGGGATCGGGCCGCTATGTTCGCCGCCATTCCACGCCGCGGCCGGGCCAGTCGCCCGCGCCAGGCGCCCGATTGGAGCCGCCAGATGGCACGACGCAAGCGCGACGAGGCAGCCAAGCTGCTGTTCACCGGCACCTTGATCGCCGACGCGCTGAAGATCGCCGCGCCGGAGCTTGCGGCCATGCTGGACCTCGACGGCATCGACGCGAGGCCGACCGAGTACATCGCGGAGGATCGCAGCAAGCGCTTCGGCGACGCGGTGTTCCGCGTGAAGTTCCGCAAGGGCCGCTTCCCCAGCGCGGCGGGGCGCGGCAGGGGGCGGCGGCTCTACTTGCTGCTTGCCGCAGAGTTCCAGGACCGCAACGAAGCAGGGATGCTGGCCCGGGTGCGCGACTACACGACGCGCATGGAAGCCCACTATCGCCACCAGGGCATCGTCCGCGCCGGCGAACACCCGGCCGTCCTTGCACTGGTGATCCACACGGGGCCGGGTCGCTGGAGGGCGGCGGACGGTGGCGAGGCGCAGCGGCAGCTGCCGAAGGAGGCGGCGCTGCTGCTGGCGGGGTATCTGCCGCAGGCGTATATTCCGCTCGATGTGGGCGGGCGCTCGGCGCTGGTCCTGTCGGAAGGCAGCCGGCTGAAGCTGGCGGCGGCGCTGGCAAGCTGCACGACGGTGGAGGAGCTGGCAACGTATCTTCACATGGGCTGGGCGCGCTTCCCCGGCGCCCGCAACGAGACGCTCCGGCGCGGCATGCTGGCTTGGGCGGAAGAGACGGCGGTGGGGCTGCGCGGCTCGCCGATGCGGCTGCCGAGCTACGACGAGTTGGAAGGACTGGAGGTTGAACAGATGACGCACCTGCTGAAGGACCGCATCAAGCGGTGGGAGGAAGAGTGGGTCAGCAAGGGGATCGAGCGGGGCATGGAGCGGGGCATGGAGCGGGGCATCGAGCAGGGCATGGAGCGGGGCATCGAGCAGGGCATGGAGCGAGGCCAGCGCCGGCTTCTCGAGGACTTGGCCGAGCGGCGTTTTGGGGCCGATGCGGCGCGGCTGCTGTCGGCGAAGCTGAACGGCTCGCCGAGCGGAGAAAGGGTGGCCGAGCTCGGCGACATCATCGTCCGCTCTGCGACCGCGGCCGAGTTCGCCCGGCGGCTGGACGCGTGACGTGCGTCGCGGCGCAGGCGTGTCGGCCAAGGCTGCTCCGTTTGTCGCTGGCCTTGCGGATCGGCCCGCCCTTGCGCCACACTCGGCTTCTCCGATTCCACCGAGGCCAGCATGAGTGATCGACTCCCCCTGCGCGGTCTTGGCTTGGCGGCTGCCTTGGCCCTGTCGTCGGTCGCGGTCGGCCAGGGCTTCGTGCCGGAAACCATCGGCGAGACGACGCTGGGTGTGCCGCAGTCGTCCTGGTTCATCGTCAAGGGCGGGCTGGGCAGCGCCTACGTCTTCGATGCCGCCGAGGGCGGGATGCTCGGCACGCTGTCGCTCACGCCGCCAACGCCGACCTTGCGCCGCCATGCCGAGCGGGGCGAGATATACGCCGCCGAGACGCACTACAGCCGCAGAACGCGTGGCGAGCGTAGCGACATGCTGCGCATCTACACGCACGAGACGCTGAGCCCCGTGGCCGAGGTGCCTTTGCCGAAGGATGTCGGCACGCTGCACCGCCACTACCTGGGCATTATCGAAGGCAGCGCCTACGTCGCCGTCTTCCACATGACGCCGGCCCAGTCCGTGAGCATCGTGAACGTCGACAGCCGCCGGTTCGTCGGTGAGATATCGACGCCCGGCTGCGCTCTGACGCTGCCTGCCGGCGAGCGCGGCTTCCTGATGATCTGCGGCGACGGCACGCTGCAATGGATCGGCCTCGATGAGGACGGCGGGGAAGCAGCGCGTGTGCGCAGCGAGCGCGTCTTCTCGGTGGAAGATGATCCGCTGTTCGACGAACCCGCGCCCACCGCCGCGGGCTGGCAGTTCGCCAGCTTTGAGGGCCTGACGATGGAGGCCGTCGTCGAGGACGGCCAGATCCAAGTCCGCGAGTCCTGGTCCATGCTCGGCGAGGAGGACGACGGCTGGCGGCCGGGTGGTTCGCAGCCGCTCGCCTACGATGCCGGGTCCGATGTGCTCGTCTCGCTCATGCACGAGGGCGGCAAGGACACCCAGGACGAGGCCGGCACCGAGGCGTGGCTCTTCCACCGTGCGGCCGAGCGCCGCATCGGCCGCATCAAGTTCGAGGACGACGCCACGGCCAGCAACATCCAAGTCGTGCAGGGCGACGAACAGCCCCTGCTGCTGGCCAGCATCGGCGGCAGCGTCCACGTCTTCGAGCTCGACACGGGCAAGCGGCAGCGCGTGATCGAGACCGGCCGCGGCGGCTATCTGCTGCCCTACTGATCGAGGCGTCGCAGCGCATGGACGCATCCCCCTTGCTCGCGGCAGCCGCTGGCTTCGCGCTGCTCCTCGGAACCGCGGCGTGGCGCAAGCTCGGCGACCTCGAAGCCTTCGCCGCACTGGCCGAGGACTACCGCTTGCTGCCACGCTGGCTGCTGGTACCGGCGGCGTTCGCCATCGCCCTTGCGGAAGCCACCCTAGCCGTGCTCTGGCTGGCCGCGCCTTGGTTTCGGGATGCCGCGTGGCTCGCCGGTACCGGCACGGCCGCGCTGATGCTCGTCTACGCGTTGGCGATGGCCATCAATCTGCTGCGCGGCCGCGCGTGGATCGATTGCGGCTGCGGCGGCGGCGAGACGCTGTCGTGGCTGCACGTCGCGCGCAACGCGCTGTTCGCGGTCTTGGCGCTCGCGCCGCTGGCGCTGCCGACGAGCGCATGGGGATGGACCGATGCGGCGTTCGCCGCCGTGCTGCTGGGCGTCGCGGCGGCGCTCCATCTCGCATCGAGCGCACTGCTCGGCAATGCTGCAGCGGTGCGCCTGTTGCAGGGAAGCGAGCGATGACCGCCGGCATTGCCCTCGACGTCCTGCTCTGGCTCGTCGTCGGCGTGCTCGCGGTCGCCGTGCTGGCCCTGGCGCGGCAGGTGGGCGTGCTGAATCAGCGCGTAGCGCCTGCCGGGGCGCTGATGCCGACGGCCGGCCCGAAGATCGGCGAGCTGACCGAACGGCTCTCTGCCCAGAACCTCGATGGCAAACCGCTCGACATCGGCGGCCCGGATGTCGCCGAGAACACGCTGCTGCTGTTCATCTCGCCGACCTGCCCGGTGTGCAAGTCGTTGCTGCCCGCCGCCAAGTCCCTCGCCGCAGCGGAAAGCCTGCGTCTGATCTTCGCCAGCGACGGCTTCAGCCAAGACCGGCACCGAGGATTTGCCAAGGACGTCGGGCTCGCGTCCTACCCTTACGTCCTCTCGGAAGCGTTGGGCCTGCGCTATGGCGTCAGCCGACTGCCGTTCGCCGTGCTGATCGGCGCCGACGGCGTGCTGCGCGGACGCGGTCTGGTCAATACCCGCGAACACCTCGAAAGCCTGTTGGAGTCTTGGCGCAGCGGCGTCGCGACGTTGCAGGATTACGTTCGGGAGTTCGCCCCGGCCGAACTCAAGGAGGCCCCATGAACAGCAACGACGCCATCGGCCGCTGGCTGGATACCGCCGCGGCTCGCGCCACGGCAGGGCTGGCGGAACGCACGTCCAGGCGCGGGGTCCTCGCGCGCCTGGGCGCGATTCTGGCTGGCGCCGGCGCTCTGCCCCTGCTGCCGGTAGCGCGGGTCTTCGGCGCGGAAGCGGATGGCGGCGAGACGCCCGAACCGACGGGGCTGCGCGAGTTCGGCGATCCGCAGAGCTGCGACTACTGGCGCTACTGCGCTCTCGGCGGTGCGCTCTGCAGTTGCTGCGGCGGCAGCGCCAACACCTGTCCGCCGGGCGCGGAGCCATCGCCCATCACCTGGGTGGGCACCTGCCGCAACCCCGCCGATGGCAAGCAGTACCTCATCTCCTACAACGACTGCTGCGGCAAATCCACCTGCCCGCGCTGCTTCTGCCACCGCACGGAGGGTGCCAAGCCTGTGTACTTCCCCAGCAAGAGCAGCAACGTGCTGTGGTGCTTCGGCGTCGAGAGCAACGCCTACCACTGCACGATGGCGGCAGTGATCGGCGAGGCGCCGGAGGCCGAAGCGGCCGACGAGAGCGCTGCCGAGCAATGACGCGCGCCGCATCGGCGGGCGCATGGCGCGCCGCGTTGGCGCTGCTTGCGATCTGCTGGGCCTGCGTGGGCGCCGCGGACGCTGATCGCGCGGCCCGCTACGACTACCTGCTGCATTGCTCCGGCTGCCACCGGGTCGATGGCGCCGGCGAACCGCCGGAGGTCCCCACCCTGCGCGGCCCGGTGGGCAAGCTGCTCGCCACCGCCGAAGGACGCGACTACATCGTCCGGGTACCGGAAGTCGCGCAATCGCCGCTCGACGATGCGGCCTTGGCACGGCTGCTCAACTGGATGCTGCGCGAGTTCAACGGCGACACGCTGCCCAAGGACTTCCGCCCGATGCAGGCAGAGGAAGTGGCCGCAGCACGCCGCCGCGTTCTGGCGGACCCCTTGCGAGCCCGAGCCGCGATCATGTACTCGGACGCCGAGTGAGGCCCTTGGCCGCACGACAACTGGCCGACTTCGCCAGCAACGGCTTTCTGCATGCGCGCGCGATGGTTCCCGAGCGCGAGCTTGAAGCGCCTGATCAGGACAGACTGCGATTGATCGAGCGGGGTCTCGAAGGCCCCTTCGGCGACAGCCGTTGGCGCTATCGCGACGACCCGGAGCCGCACCATCTACTTCCACTTCGACCACCGCCGCGATGTCGCCGTGGCCGGAGACCGCTGGCCGCAGCGTCAGTTCGCTCAGGCTCGTGCGGCCACCGCGCGCGCAGTCGCCCGACGTGCCCGGCAGTACCCCGAGGAGGTGCCGTTCCCCTACGAGCAAGGGGTACCGCGCATTGCATCTTGGTCTGCGGCTTTGCAAAACAGAAATCCACTTCTATTCTGCAAGGTTCCGCAGTGGTCCCGCGCAAGATCAGGCAGATTCCGCCACCGCCTCGGTGACTTCCCGGCCGTCGCGCTGGTCGGCGCCCGGCAGTGCGGCACGACCACGCTGGCGCGGTCCTTGGGCCGAACTACGATCTGGAGCGGCCGCGCTCAGTGGTCTCGCCCGACCTCTTAGTTCTCCGGCGAAGCCCAGTCGTGACCGCCGCTCGTAGAAGATGCCTGAGCGAGTCTTGACGAGAGTGCCCGGGCGAGAGACAGTCATCGCTCGGATTTCAAGACCAAAGGTAGAGGAGTCGTCCTGTGGATGTGACGAACGTGCGGAATCTCCTGCTTGCGGCGACGGGGTCGCTCTTCATCTTGGGCGGGTGTGCGAGCTTCGGGGGCAGCGAAGATCGATTGATCCGCGAGTTCGCATCCTCGGTTTGCGCGAAGGTTCCGCGCGCAGAGGTCAAGATTAAACCGTTCAGGATGAAGGTGGAGTTCGATCTCGCTGGTCTGCTCGAAGACCTCCGCGTTCGTGGAAAACGCACTTGGCTGGACAGGATCCTCGACACCGCTCTCAAGGCGGACGGCTGCGAGATCGCGGTGTTCGACGTCGCGAAGGCTTTAGTGGACCGAGGCGATTACAGAGACCGCGGCCACGACGCCCGAGTGGACAAGGTCCAAGGATTGCGGGCCGCCGTGTCCGCGATGTCGAGTGGGCACGTGGCAGCGTTTCTGGTTCGGGAGGTGCCGCGGGTCAACGGCGGCTTGGCCTGTGATGAGTTCGCGGAGCTGCTTGAAGACGCGCTGTCTGGTCATCGCGGCGATGTCGTGACGAGGCTCGCGCCGTACATCCACAGGCCCATCTCTAGCCATTGCTACGAGCGGATATCGCGTTTGGTTTTGCGTGGCCATACCGCGGATGCGATGTCCTCCCTTATCGGTGCAAAGCCGCGTTATTGATTGCATCGGGACCACGCACGGCATCGCCGCGAACTGGGGTCGCCCGAGCGGTTGGAGGCAGGACACCGAGGAGGGGATTGCGTCCTCGACCGCCGCTACCGCCCCGTCGGCACCTCGTTGAACGGGATCCCCTTGTCCACGCGCACGTCCTGGGGCAGGCCGAGCACGCGCTCGGAAAGGATGTTCAGCATGATCTCGTCGCTGCCGCCGGCGATGCGGCCGCCGGGCGAGCCCATGAAGGTCGCTTGGTACATGCCGTGCGCCTCGGCGAACTCAGGGTCCGAGACCGCGCCGGAGAGTTCTAGGAGATCCATCGCGAACGAGGCCATGTCCTGGGTCTTGGAGGCGGCCACGAGCTTGCCGATCGAGTTCTCCGGCCCCGGCGTCGCGCCCTTCGACAGCGCCGTCATCGAGCGGTAGCCGGTGTACTTCAGCCCGGCCTCCTGGGCGTACCAGGTCGCGAGCTTCGCCCGCACGTTCTTGTCCTCGATCGCCGGTGCGCCGTCCAACTCGACTCGCCGGGCCAGATCGAATACCTGCCGGAAGCCCACGCCGCCGCCTCCGCCGCCGATGGCCATGCGCTCGTTCATGAGTGTCGTCAGGGCCACCTGCCAGCCTTGGCCGACGGCGCCGAGGCGCTGGTGGTCGGGCACGCGCACGTCGGTGAAGTACACCTCGTTGAAGTTCGCGCCGCCCGAGATCTGCTTGATAGGGCGGACCTCGACGCCGGGGGATTTCATGTCCAGGAAGAAGTACGACAGGCCCTTGTGCTTCGGCACGTTCGGGTCCGTGCGCAGGACGATGATGCCGTAGTCCGAGTAGTGGGCGCCGGAGGTCCAGATCTTCTGGCCGTTGATCACCCACTCGTCGCCGTCCTTCTCGGCGCGGGTGCGCAGGGCGGCGAGATCGGAGCCGCCGGCGGGTTCGCTGAACAGCTGGCACCAGATGTGTTCGCCGGAGGCGAGCGGCGGCAGGTGGGTGCGCTTGTGCTCCTCGCTGGCCCAGGCCATGAGGGTCGGCGCGGCCATGCCCTGGCCGATGCCGAAGACGCTGCCGGGGGTGTTGAAGCGGCCCTCTTCCTGGTTCCAGATCACCTGCTCGATGGCGGAAGCGCCGCGGCCGCCGTATTCCTCGGGCCAGCGGATGCAGGCCCAGCCGGCGTCGTACTTGCGCTTCTGCCAGAGCTTGGCGGCGTCGATCTCGCCCAAGCCATCGAGGTCGTCCTTGCTGGGGACGTTGGCCTCAAGCCAGGCGCGCGCCTCGGCGCGGAAGGTGGCCTCTTCGGCGGTGTCGTTGAAGTCCATGCGATCTCTCCTTGCGTCCCTATCGTCCAGCTACGCAGCTTCGCGTTCGATGGCGGCGATGAGCCTGTCCTGCCACGATGCCTCGCTGCCGATGTTCACGGACAGCAGCTTGGCGCGGCGGTAGTGGAACTGGCAGTCGAACTCCCAGGTGAAGCCCATGCCGCCGTGGGTCTGGATGTTTTCCTTGGAAGCGTAGTAGTACGCCTGCGTGGCGCTGACGCGGGCCGTTGCGGCCGCCAGCGGCAGCTCGGCCGCGTCCTCGGCCAACGCCCATGCGCCGTAGTAGCCGTTGGAGCGCGCCAGGGTGTTCTTCACGTAGGCGTGGGCCAGCTTGTGCTTGATGGCTTGGTAGCTGGCGATCGGGCGGCCGAAGGCATAGCGCTCCAAGGCATAGGCCTTGGCCATCTCCAGGGCCGCGTTGGCCCCCCCGACCTGCTCCCAGGCGAACAGCACGGCGGCGCGGTCCAAGAGGCGCTGGGTGAGCGTCCAGCCTTCGCCCGCGGCGCCGAGCGGTTCGGCGGGCGTCGCGTCGAACGCGAGGCGGGCGTGGGAGCGCGTGGGGTCGAGCGTGCCGACTGCCTGCCGGTCCACGCCCGCAAGTTCTGCGAGGTACAGGCTTGCGCCGTCGCCGTCGGCCGGTTTGGCGACCACGATGGCGATGTCGGCGATGTCGCCGTCGGCGACGGGGATCTTCGTGCCGGTGAGGCGGTCTCCGTCGGCGGCGGTGCTTAGTCGGGCGGCCGAGGGAGAGCCCGGTCCCTCGCCCAAAGCGAAGGTGCCGATGGCTTCGCCGCTGGCCAGTTTCGGCAGCCAGCGTTCCTTCTGCGCCTCGGAGCCGGCCATCAGGATGGCTTCGCTGGCGAGATAGACGGACGAAGAGAACGGCACCGGGGCGACGGCCCTGCCCAGTTCTTCGGCGATCACGACGAGTTCCAGGTAGCCGAGGCCGATGCCGCCGTACTGTTCGGGAATCACGGTGGCGGTCCAGCCTAGTTCGGCGATCTTGCCCCACAGCGCCGCGTCGTACGCTTGCTCGCCGTCGAGCACGGCGCGCACCGCGGCGGCCGGGCATTGCTCCTGAAGGAATCCGAGCGCTTGCTCGCGCAGCAGGTTCTGCTCTTCGGAAAACTCGAAGTTCAAGGGCTTCCCTCGCTTGCTGTCGGGACGATGCGGCGAGTGTACCCGCATTCGCGCGCCGGTTTGTGGCGCCAGCGCGGGTTCCCAGCCGCTAGAATCGCCTGCCAACGACTCACCCGCCAAGGAACGATGGACGCCCGCGAACTGGGCCTTCTCAAGGTTGCCGCTGCGGCGCCGCCGGTTCAGGTGGCGGATCCTGCGGCGAACGCGCTCGCCATCGCCGAGGCGTACGCTAGTGCGCCGGCGGATGCGGCCATCGTGCTGTTCCCGGAACTGGCGGTCACCGGCTATACCTGCGAGGACCTCTTCTTCGGCGACGATCTGCGCCGAGCCACGCTGCAGGCCTTGGCGACGCTGGCGGCAACGGCCGACGAGCGAGTGCTGTTGGCAGGCGCGCCGTGGTGGCTTGCAGACGGACGGCTGCTCGACTGCGCCTTCGTGTTCCGCGAGGGGCGCGTTCTCGGCGCGGTGCCGAAAGTCGCCCTGCCGAACTACGACGAGTTCTACGAGCGCCGCTGGTTCGCTTCGGGGGCGGGGGTCGCCGTCGATGCGGAGGCCGACTTCGGCCGCTTTCCGCTGCGCCCCGATCTCCTGTTCCGCTTCGGCGATACTGCGTTCGGCATCGAGATCTGCGAGGACCTTTGGGCGCCGAGCCCGCCGAGCGCCGCTTTGGCGCTTGCCGGGGCGGAGATTCTGCTGAACCTCTCCGCCAGCCCGGAACTGGTGGCCAAGGCGGACTACCGGCGCGAACTGGTGCGCACGCAGAGCGCCCGTACACTCTCCGGCTACGTCTACGCCAGCGCCGGGCCGACCGAGTCCACCAAGGACGTGGTGTTCGGCGGCCATCTGATCGGCGCCGAGAACGGGCGCGTCCTCGGCGAGTCCGAACGCTTCGCCCTGGGCGGCGCGACCTTGAGCTTCGAGCTCGACTGCCAGCGCATCCGCCACAGCCGCGTGCAGAACAGCACCTTCGCGCAGAGCCCGCGCACCGCAGAGCCGCTCGTGGTCGATGCCGGCCCGCCTGTTCCGCTGGCCGGGCTGGCTCGGCACTACGAACGGCAGCCTTTCGTGCCGGCGGATGAGGCGGAGTTGACCGCGCGCGCCCAGGACATTCTCGCCATCCAGGCGACTGGCCTCGCGCGGCGCATGAAGGCGGCCGGGGCCGAACGGCTGGTGATCGGCCTGTCCGGCGGCCTCGATTCGACGCTCGCCTATCTCGTCTGCCTCGATGCCTCGGCCTTGCTGGAACGCCCGCCCGCCGCGCTCTGCGCGATGACGATGCCCGGGCCGGGGACCACGCAACACACCTTGGCGTCGGCACGGCTTCTGGCCGAGACGACGGGCGTCGAGTTGCGCGAGGTGCCCATCGACAAGGCGGTCGCGCAGCACCTCGAAGACATCGGCCACGAGGGCGGACCGGACGTCGCTTTCGAGAACGCCCAGGCGCGGGAACGCACGCAGATCCTCTTCGACACGGCCAATCGCGTCGGCGGCATCGTGGTCGGCACCGGGGACCTCTCGGAACTCGCCCTCGGCTGGTGTACGTTCAACGCCGATCAGACGGCGAACTACAACGTCAATGCCGGGGTGCCGAAGACGCTGGTGGCGTATCTGGTGCGTTGGTACGCGCGCCACCGTGCCAGCGCCGCGCTGCGAGGGGTCCTCGACCGCGTGCTGGACACGCCCATCACACCGGAACTGGTGCCCGCAGCGGGAGACGGCATCGAGCAGCGCACCGAAGACATCGTGGGGCCTTACGAACTGCACGACTTCTTCCTGTTCCACTTCCTGCGCACCGGCGCGGGAGCGCGGAAGATCTTCGCTTTGGCGAGCGCCGCTTTCGGGCCGGACTACACTGCGGCCGAGATCAAGCATTGGCTCGGCGTGTTCTTCGAGCGCTTCTTCGCGCAGCAGTTCAAGCGCACCACGCTGCCGCCGGGGCCGAAGGTGGGCACCGTGAGCCTGTCGCCGCGCGGCGATTGGCGGATGCCGGACGAGGCGAGCGCCCGGGCCGTGCTGGAGGCCATCGCGGCGATTCCGACGGAGTAGGAAGATGAAGCAGAACAGCATGGCGGGATTGGGGCTTGTCGCCTGCTTGGCGGCTGGCGCGGTCGCCGCGGCGCCGGGGCAGGAGACGCCGTACTGCGGCGAGGAGGGGGTCTGGTTCCAGATCCTGGGCTCCGGCGGCGCGGACCTGACCGACGAGCGCACCGCGGCGAGCTATCTGGTCTGGGTGGACAACCAGGCCCGGCTGCTGGTCGACCCCGGGCCCGGCGCGGCGCTGCGCTTCGACGAGGCGGGCGCACGGATCGAGGATCTGGACGCCGTGGTGTTCACCCGGCTGAGCGCCCAGACGACGTCCGACTTCCCGGCCCTGCTTGAGGGCGCCATCGGCGGCGACCGGGATCGGCTGCTGCCCGTGTTCGGCCCGGCGGTGCCGGTGGGCGACTCGGCCACCGCCTTCATCGACCGCATGATCGGCGCTGCCGGCCTCTACCCGGAACTTGCGGACTTCCTCACGTTCCGCTCGCGCGGCGGCTTCAAGGCATCGGTGCGCGACGTCTCTGCCCAGGGCAACCGGCGCTGGGCCCAGTACGGCACGCGCAACATCTCCCTCGCCGCGGTACCGGTCCACCACGGTAACCAGCCGGCGCTGGCCTGGCGCGTCAAGGTTGGCGAGTCGGCGCTGGTTTTCGCCGGCGGCTTCAGCAATCGCAAGAACACGGTGGCGGGTCTCGCCGCCGGCGCCGATGCGCTGTTCGTCCACCACGCCATTCCCGAAGACGCCCGCGGCGCCGTGCGGGAACGCTACGCCATCCCCTCGCAGCTCGGCCGCATCGCCTCGCAGGCGGGCGTGCGGATGTTGGTGCTCGGCCACCGAACGGCGCGTACCGCAGGCCGCGAAAGCGCCAGCCGCGCGGCTATCGAGGAGCACTTCGACGGCCCGCTCGTCTTCGCCGGCGAGCTGGAGTGCTGGGGCCTTTAGCGCCCCCAAGTCGCGCTATAGTCGCCGCCCCTGCGGTTCGAGGCATTTCCATGGGCAAAGGCGACATCCGCACCAAGCGCGGCAAGATCGTGCGCGGCACCTTCGGCAACAAGCGCCGGCGCAAGAAGAAGCGCACCGAAGAGAAGCGGAGCTAGGCTCAGGCCGTCGGCTCTGCGGCGCCACCATTCGGTAAACTGCGGCGCGTCGACTTGGCCCGGAGCGCCGCATGAACCTAGACCTCGAAACCTGCGACGAACTGCTTGCCACCACGCGAGCGGTTCGCAAGCGCCTCGATCTCACGCGCCCGGTTCCCCGCGCCGTCATCGAGGAGTGCCTGGAACTGGCGGTGCAGGCGCCCACCGGTTCCAACAGCCAGACCTGGCGCTGGGTGGTGGTGGACGACGCCGAGAAGCGCCAGGCGCTGGCGGATCTGTATCGGCGCGGCGCCGAGGCGTATCTGCCGGTTGCGGCCAAGCGCGCCGAGGGGCAGACGGCGCGCGTCTTCGACTCGGCCCTCTATCTCATGGAGCACCTGCACGAGGTGCCGGTCCATGTGATCCCCTGCATGGCCGGGCGGCCGGGTGCCGGCGCTGGCGTGGTCCAGCTCGGCGGCTATTTCGCCTCCATCTATCCCGCGGTGTGGAGCTTCCAACTGGCGCTGCGGGCGCGCGGCCTCGGTTCCTGCCTGACGACGCTGCATCTGGGCGCAGAGAAGGAAGCGGCGGAGATCCTCGGCATCCCCGATGATGTCGTGCAAACCGCGCTGCTGCCGGTGGCGTACACCATCGGCACGGACTTCAAGCGGGCCTCGCGGCCGCCGGTGGCCCAGATCACGCACTGGAACGCCTGGGGCGATTGAGCGGACGTGGATCCGTGCTTCGCCAGCGCCACGCAGCTGCGGGCGCAGATCGCGTCCAAGGCGATAGGCTGCCGCGAAGTGCTCGATGCGCACATGGCCCGGATCGAAGCCGTCGACGGGCCGCTCAACGCCATCGTCACCAAGAGCTACGAACGCGCCCGGCAGACCGCCGATGCCTTGGACGCCGACTCGGCCGAGCATGGTCCGCTCGCCGGGCTGCCGATGGCGCACAAGGACCTGGTGCCGACCGCCGGCATCCGCACCACCTACGGCTCGCCGCTGTTCGCGGACCACGTCCCCGAGGCGGACGACCTGATCGTCGCCCGCATGAAGCGCGCCGGCGCGGTGACCCTCGGCAAGACCAATACCCCCGAGTTCGGCGCCGGCTCGCAGACCTTCAACCGCGTCTTCGGCGCCACCCGCAATCCCTACGACACGACGAAGACCTGCGGCGGCAGCAGCGGCGGCGCGGCGGTGGCCTTGGCGGCGCGCCTGATCCCGCTCGCCGACGGCAGCGACACGGGCGGCTCGCTGCGCAATCCGGCGGCGTTCTGCAACGTCATCGGCTTCCGCCCATCGCCCGGCCGCGTGCCCACGGGCGATCCGTGGACGGACATCAGCACCGCGGGGCCCATGGCCCGCACGGTGGACGACGTGGCGCTGCTCTTCTCGGTGCTCGCCGGGCCGGCGCCAGGCATCCCGCACTGCCAGCCGGAGCCCGGTGCGACGTTCCGGTGCGTGGACGCGGCTGACCTCTCGAAGCTGCGCATCGCCGTGACAGAGGACTTCGGCGCGTTGCCGGTCCAGGCGCCGGTGCGCGATGCCATCGCCACGCTTCGCGAGACGCTGCGCGAGGCCGGGGCGACGATCATCGACGCCGCCCCGGACTTGACGGACGCAACGCGCATCTTCCACATCCTCCGCGCCAGCGGCTTCCGGCGCCGCTTCGGGCCGCTTTCGGAGGACGACAAGGCCGAACTCAAGGACACCATCCGCTGGAATCTGGACGCCGGGCTGGAACTCACCTTGGCCGACTACGACTGGGCGTATCCCGCGCGGGCCCGACTCGTGGCTCGGATGGGCGCCTTCTTCGAGGATGCGGACCTCCTCATCGGCCCGACCACGCAGGTGCTGCCGTTCTCGGTCGACACCGACTGGGTGCGCGAAGTCGAAGGCCGCCGCATGAACACCTACATCGAGTGGATGGAAAGCTGCAGCTGGATCACCGTCACCACCTGCCCCGCGCTTTCGCTGCCAGCGGGATTCCGCGAAGGCCTGCCAGTGGGTGCCCAGCTGATCGCGCCACTGCGGGCCGACGCCTTCCTGCTGCGGGCGGCGAAGGCCATCGAGGCCGTGACCGGTTTCGCCGCGCAGTGCCCGGAACTGGAATGACCGCCCTGGATCCGCTGCTGATCGCCTTGGATCGAGGTTTGCGCCGCGTTGCCGGCATCGCCGATGCCGCGGCCGTGCCGGCGCGGCCGAGTCCCGCCACGTCGAAAGAGGCGGATTTGGCGCCCGCCGAACGTCGCCGCGCCGCCGGCCTGATGCGCGTCAACCACTGCGGCGAGGTGTGCGCCCAGGCGCTGTACGAGGGCCAGGCCGCGACGGCTCGTTCGCAGGCGCTGCGGACTTCGCTGGCCGCCGCGGCCGAGGAAGAACGGGATCACCTTGCCTGGTGCAAGGAACGGCTGACGGAACTCGATGCGCGGCCGAGCGTCCTCGATGCGGTGTTCTACGCCGCCTCCTACGCCGCCGGCGCCGCGACCGGCCTGCTCGGCGATCGGGTGAGCCTGGGCTTCGTCGAGGCCACCGAAGACCGGGTGCAGCGGCATTTGGATCGGCACCTGCGCCGCCTGCCGGAACGCGACGCCCGCAGCCGAGCGATCCTCGAAGCGATGCGCGCGGACGAGGCCCGCCACGGCGCGGACGCCATGCGCTCCGGCGCAGTGCGCTTCCCCCGTCCGGTCAAGGAGCTCATGGGCCTCGCCGCCAAGGCGATGACGGTGCCGACCTACTGGGTCTGACGCCCGTCAGGGCGCCGCGAGCCGCCGCCCAAGCCGCAGCTGCGCCGCGGCCGCCGCTAGAAGGGCAGGCGCCGCCCGAATCGCCCGCATGTACGGCTTGTGCGGCAGCGCCAGCAGCGCCGGCGTCGCCACCAGCGTCAGCAGCGTCGCAAAGGTGAGTCCTGCGACGATCGCCTGCGCCAAGGGCACCCAGAACCCGGACACCTGGCCGCCGTAGATCACTGTCCGGTTGATGAAGTCGATCGACAGATGGCTCGCCAGCGGCAGCAGCCCGAATACCGTCGTCACGGTGGTCAGCAGCACCGGGCGCAGCCGCTGCGCGCCGGTGCGCACGATCAGCGAGACGTGGTCCAGCTCGGGGTGCCGGCGGCGAATGTCGTTGTAGGTGTCGATCAGCACGATGTTGTTGTTCACCACGATGCCGGCCAGCGCCACCACGCCGACGCCCGTCAGCACGGCGCTGAACGGACTGTTCGTTATCAAGAGGCCGAGCAGCACGCCGGCGGTGGACATCACTACCGCCGCCAGAATCAGCGCACTCTGGTAGAAGCTGTTGAACTGCGTGACCAGCAGCACGAACATGAGCAGCAGCGACATCGCGAGCGCCACGATGATGAAGGCGATGGAGTCGGCCTGCTCCTCGTTGGCGCCGCGGAAGCTGATATCCACCCGCTGGTCCAAATCGGCTTGGTCCAGCCATGCCTGGATTTCCCGAACCTTGCTGTCGGCGAGCACGCCGGGCGCCACGTCGGCGCGGATGAACTGCGCCATGCGTCCGTCGACGCGTTCGATGGCGTCGACGTTGGGCGCGGCTTCTCGGCGCACGAAGTTGCTGATCGGCACATGGCCGCCAGCGGTGGCGATGGTCAGCCGGTCCAGGGCGCCGAGGCCGCGATCGGCGGCGGGAAACCGCACTCGGATGTCCACCGCGTCCGTGGCGTCGTCCGGCCGGTACTCGCCGACCATCACCCCGTTGGTGACGAGCTGCACCGCGGTGCCGACGAGGGCCACGTCCGCGCCGTACAGCGCCGCCTGCGCCCGGTCCACCGCCAGCCGCCACTCGACGCCCGGCAGCGAGCGCGTATCCTCCACATCGCGCAGTCCGGCCACGTTGGCGTCGATGTACTCGCGCACCTGCGCGACCACCGGCTCGAGCAGTTCCTGCTGGTAGGCCGTGAACTGGATCTGGATGGGCTTGCCCACCGGCGGGCCGTCCTCCATCTTCTGCACCTCCACCGCGATGCCGGCGAGGTCCGCGGTGGCCCGCCGGGTGCGTTCCAGGATCTCCATGCCGGTGAGTTCGCGTTCGTTCTGCTCGTGCATCTCGATGAAAATATCGCCCACGGTATCCGCGCTTCCGGTCGCGCCGCCGCCGCCGAGGTTCGTCTGCGTATTGGCGTCCTTGATGCCGGGGATGGCGAGGATGCGCTCTTCCACTTCGCTCACGAGGGCGTAGATCTCGTTCGCCGAGAGGTTGCCGCGGGCCCGCACGGAAACCCTCGCATACGAGGCATCGGAGTCCGAGAAGAAACTCATGCCGCGCCCGTACTGGCCGTAGGCGACGAACGTGCCGACCAGCACCAGCACCGTCGCCAGCATCGTGATGCCGGCATGCGCCGAGGTGAAGCCGAGCAGTCGGGCGTAGGCGCCGGTGAAGCCGCCGAGCTGACGCGGGTCGCCCTCTTCGAGCAGCACGAGCGTGCGCCGGGTGCGTTCGTCGCGGCGGATGGCCTTGCCGAACTTGGCGCCGAGCGCGGGCGCGAAGGCGAGCGCGTAGAGCAGCGAACCCGTGAGCACGAAGAACACCGTCACCGGCAGGTAGCGCATGAACTTGCCGGACACGCCCGGCCAGAAGACCAGCGGCAGGAATGCCGCCAGGGTGGTCGCGACGGATGCCGTCACCGGCCAGAACATGCGCTTGGCGGCGGCGCGGAAGGCGTCGTCGGGCGCTTGCCCCTCGGCCATCTTGCGGTCCGCGTACTCGGTCACGACGATGGCGCCGTCGATCAGCATGCCGAGAGCGAGCAGCATGCCGAACATCACCATGAAGTTGAACGTGTAGCCGAACGACCACACGAAGATCAGCGCGAAGAGGAACGAGACCGGGATGCCGGCACCGACGATCATGGCGCTGCGCAGCCCCATCGCCGCCACCACCAGCACCATCACCAGCATCAGCGCGGTGACGATATTGCCCTGCAGTTCAGTGACTTGCGAGCGCGCGAATGGCGCCAGATCCTGGGTATAGAACACGGACACCTGGCGCGGCAGCGTCGGCCGCAGGCGCTCGACCGCCGCCTTCGCCTGCTCGACGGTGTCCACCACGTTGGCATTCGGACGCTTGATGACGTTGATGGATATGGTGTCGTTGCCGTTGACGCGGGCGTAGCGCTGGCGGTCCTTGAACGTGCGCCGGATGTCGGCGACGTCGGCCAGCGTCACCACGGCGTCGCCGTCCGCTTTGACAGGAATGTCGGCGAGGTCCTCGGCCCGCTCGATGACGCTCGGCACCTTCACTGCCATGCGTCCTGCGCCGGTGTCGAGGGAGCCGGCGGCGACCAGGCGGTTGTTGCGCACCACGGTGCCGAGGAGCTGTTCCGTGCCGACGCCGTAGGCTTCGAGCTTGGTCGGATCGATCAGCACTTCGAGCAGCGCCTCGCGCTCGCCCTGCAGCTCGGCGTCCAGCACGTCCGGCAGCGCCTTGACGGCGTCGCGGAGCTCTTCTGCCGTGGACAGCAGCAGGCGTTCGGGAACCGCGCTCTCGGCGCCGAGCGACGGCGCTGCCACGAGGTTGATCTGGACGATGGGGTAGTCGGACGCGCTCTGTTCCAGCACCAGCGGTTCCTCGGCGCTGGCCGGGAACTCGGGGCGGGCGCGGTCCACGGCTTCGCGCACATCGAGCAGAGCCTGGTCCAGGTCGTAGCTGGCATCGAACTCCGCGACCACGCGGGCCATGCCCTCGTAGGCGAAGGCGCGCACCTCGTCGATGCCTTCGATGGTGCGCAGCTCCACCTCGAGCGGCTTCACCAGCAGGCGCGTGGCGTCCTCCGGCGAGATGCCCTCGTGCGCCACGGCCACCATGAAGACGGGCACGTCGATGCTGGGGTTGGCCTCGATGGGAATGAGCCAGCGCGCCGCGACGCCGGCGAGCACCACCATCGCCATGAGCAGGAGAGTCGTGCGGGTGCGCCCGACGGCGGCGTTGATGAGGGCGTCCTTCACGGCCCCGGACTCCTAGTCTCGCGTGGTGCGTCGAAGATGGGGGTGGCGATCACGACGGCTGTGCGCCGCTGCGGCGGCCTTCCGCGGCGATGTTCTTGTCCCGCGGCGGTGGCCGGCTCTGCGGCTGCTCGTCGTCCTCGAATTGCACCGCGACGCGCTCGCCGGCCACCACCAGCTGATGGCCGACGGTGATCAGCGTCGCCGGGTTCGGCAGCCCCGTCACCCAGACGCCGTCCGCCTCGTCGGCGACGATCTGCACCAGATGGAAATGCACGCGCTGGTCTGACCCCACCGTGCGCGCGCCGATGCGCCCCGCATCGTCGAGCGCCAGTACCGCCGGGCTGATCTTGTGCGCCAGCACCTCGTCGACCACGATGTCGATCTCGGCGGTGATGCCGCTGCGCAGACGATGGTCGGCGTTCGCCACGGTGACCTCGACGCGGTAGGTGCGGGTATCCGCTGCCGCCTGCTGGCCGACGAAGCTGATCCGGCCCTGCACGGTCTCGCCGGTGGCGAGATGCCCGTCGGCAACGGCGCCGGCGCCGATGCGGTAGACGTCCGCCTCGGAGACGCGGCCCACTAGGAGCATCGGGTCGAGGTCCACGATGCTCGCGCAAGGCGTTCCCGCCTGGGCGAAGTCGCCCACCTCCAGCGCGGTCTCTTCGACGACGCCGGCGAATGGCGCCCGCACCTCGGTGCGCTCGATGTCGAGCATCGCCTCTTTGAGCCGCGCCTGGGCGCTGGCGAGCCGCGCCTTGGCCTGGGCGATGGCGGTCTCCGACTGGAATCCTTGGTCCTTGAGCCGCAGGCTGCCGCGATGCTCCATCAGTGCCTGGTTGGTCGCCGCCCGCGCTTCGGCCAGCCGCGCCTGGCGATCCTCTATGGCGATGCGGCACAGCAGATCGCCGCTCGCCACCCGGTCGCCGCGCTCCACGGGCCGTGCCACCACCCGCCCGCCGGTCTCGGCGCGGACATCGACGGTGCGCTTGCTCTCGGTATTGCCGCGCACCTTCACGCGTGCCGGATACGCCTCGGCGTAGATCACCCGGCCGCGCACCGGCGTGGGCGCCGCATCGCCGCCGCCAGCCCGCGCTCCCGCGTTGAGCTCCGCCAGCGATGGCGCGATGGCGACGCTCCGATCCGCGCCGAGTTGGCCGCTCAGCAGCCAAACGCCGGCGAGAGCCGCGACGGCACCGGCGGTGATGGTGGTCTTGCGCATGGCAATCCGCTACGACGTGCGAGCGCTACGGAAAGTAGCATCAATGGCCGCTGGCCGCTAGTCCGCGTGCATCAGGAGGCGTAGGACAAATCTCTCATAGCACATCAGGAGCCATTCACGGCGCGTTGCCAGAGAACAGTCCTGCATGCATGCGTGCGTTGTGTGGCGCAAATCGGGGTTGTTCCGTGCCCGTGCGGTGCGTAAACTGCGCCGCTTCATTTTTCCGGCCAGCATCCGTTCTTCATGAAGACCCTGAGCATCCGTCGCGAGGACGCGACGCACGACTGGTACGTTGTGGACGCCGACGGCAAGACCCTTGGCCGTCTGGCATCCGAGATAGCCCGTCGGCTGCGGGGCAAGCACAAGGCCGCCTTCACGCCGCATGTGGACACCGGCGACTACATCGTCGTGGTCAACGCCGAGAAGGTGCGGGTGACGGGCGCGAAGGAGACGGACAAGATCTACTACCGGCACTCCGGCTATCCCGGCGGCCTCAAGGCGACGCCGCCGGGCAAGCTCCGCGAGACGCACCCCGAACGCATCGTCGCCAACGCCGTCAAGGGCATGCTGCCGCGCAATCCTCTGGGTCGGGCGATGTTCCGCAAGCTCAAGGTCTACGCCGGACCCGAGCATCCCCATGCAGCGCAGCAGCCGGTGGCGCTGGACATCTAACGCCAAGGAGTCAGACCGCCCATGCCCGAACCGCTAGCGACCACCTACGGCACCGGCCGCCGCAAGACGTCCACCGCGCGCGTCTTCCTGAGGGCCGGCACGGGCCGCATTCTGGTCAACCGACGGCCGCTCGACGAGTACTTCGGCCGCGAGACGGCGCGCATGGTGGTGCGCCAGCCGCTGCGCATCGCCGAGCTGCAGGACCGGCTGGACGTCAACGTCACCGTGCGCGGCGGCGGCGGCTCGGGGCAGGCCGGCGCCATCCGCCACGGCATCGCCCGGGCGCTGGTGGAGTTCGACGAGGAGCTGCGCCGGCCGCTGCGCGAAGCGGGCTTCCTGACCCGCGACGCCCGCGCCGTGGAACGCAAGAAGGTGGGCCTGCGCAAGGCGCGCAAGCGCCCGCAGTACTCGAAGCGCTAGGCGGCGAGGACCGGCCAGGCCAGACGGGAATGGAGTAGGGAGAGCGGTGCATCGCCCAGCGCGCTGCCGGAAGAGGACTGTTTGACGCTCGTGAGCACGGAACCCGATACGTCGTCGCAGGGGCGACGCTACTTTCTGATCGCCGCCACCTCCGCCGTCTCCGCGGTCGGCGCGATGGGGGCGGCGGTGCCGTTCGTCAAGGCGTGGATGCCGAGCGCCAAGGCGCGCGCTCTGGGCGCAGCGCAGCGCATCGACATCTCGCGCCTGCAGCCGGGCGAAATGCTCGGCCCGATCCCCGCCTGGCGCGGCCAGCCGATCTTCGTCGTGGGGCGTACCGCGGCGGACATCGAACGCCTCAAGGAGCGGAACGACGAGCTGGCGGACGCCGACTCCGAGAACGTCGACAAGCAGCCCGACTACGCTCGCAATCCCTGGCGCTCGCGCCGACCGGAGGTGGGCGTCTATCTCGGCATCTGCACGCACCTCGGCTGCTCGCCGAAGTATTACGGCCAGGTGCAGCCGGAGAGTTTCGACGCCGCTTGGCGCGGCGGTTTCTACTGCCCCTGCCACGGCTCGCGCTTCGATCTGGCGGGGCGCGTGGTGAAGGGCGTCCCGGCGCCCGACAACCTGGACGTGCCGCCGTATTCGTACCTGTCCGACACCGAGATCATCGTCGGCCAGGACGAGAACACGGCGTGAGCGGTCGGGGTTGAGCGGCTGATGGAGGAGTACCTTGTGAGGCTTGCGAAGACGGAGCCCAACGGTGGCTGAGGCATCCCCAACGCCCCAGCGTCCGCTGCAGCGCCTGCTGGCGTGGGTGGACGAGCGCCTGCCGCTGACGCGCACCGTCGAGCAGCATGCGACGAAGTACTACGCCCCGAAGAACCTCAACTTCTGGTACTACTTCGGCGTGCTCGCCACCGTCGTGCTGGTGCTGCAGCTCGTCACCGGCATCTGGCTCACCATGGCCTACGTGCCGAGCGGCGACGGCGCCTTCGCCTCGGTCGAGTACATCATGCGCGACGTGGAGTACGGCGACATCATTCGCTATCTGCACTCCACCGGCGCCTCGGCGTTCTTCGTGGTGGTCTACCTGCACATGTTCCGGGCGCTGGCCTACGGATCGTACCGGCGCCCGCGCGAACTCCTCTGGCTGATCGGCATCGCCATCTTCCTCGTGCTCATGGCGGAGGGCTTTTTCGGCTACCTGCTGCCGTGGGGCAACATGTCGTTCTGGGGCGCCCAGGTGATCGTCTCGCTGGTCGGCGCCATCCCCTGGTTCGGCGAGGGCCTTGCGGAGTGGGTGCGCGGGGACTACCTGCTCTCGGACATCACGCTGAACCGCTTCTTCGCCCTGCATGTCGTGGCGCTGCCGCTCGCCTTGGTCGGCCTCGTCTTCATCCACATCGTCGCCCTGCACCACGTCGGCTCCAACAACCCCGACGGCGTGGAGATCAAGGACAACAAGGACGAGAACGGCATCCCCAAGGACGGCATCCCGTTCCATCCCTACTACACCGTTCACGACTTCCAGGCGACGGTGGTGTTCCTGTTCATCTTCTGCGCCGTGGTGTTCTTCCTGCCGGAGATGTTCGGCTACTTCCTTGAGAAGCCGAACTTCGAGCGTGCGGACCCGCTCAAGACGCCGGACCTGATCGCCCCGGTCTGGTACTTCACGCCCTACTACTCGATGCTGCGCGCCTGCACGTTCCCGCTGTTCGGCCTGACGGCCAAGTTCTGGGGGCTGGTGGTGATGGGGTCGGCGATCCTTATTCCGGCCATGCTGCCGTGGCTCGATCGCAGCCCCGTGAAGTCCATGCGCTACAAGGGCCGCATCTCGAAGCTCATGCTGGCGCTCCTGGTGGTGAGCTTTTTCGTGCTCGGCTATCTCGGCACCATCCACACCACGCCGTTCACCACGGGTCTTGCGCAGATCTGCACCATCGTCTACTTCTTCTACTTCCTCCTGATGCCGTGGTACACGCGCATCGAGAAGACCAAGCCGCCGCCGGAGCGCTTGACATGAACGCGCTCGCCCGCGCTTTCGCTCTGGCCGTCGGCGTTCTGGCGCTGGCCGCCGGCGCCGCCGAGTCCGAGGTCGACCTCGAACCGATCTCGCCGAACCTGCGCGACAAGCCGTCGCTGCAGCGCGGCATGGCGCTGTACATGAACTACTGCATCGCCTGCCACTCGCTTCAGTTCCAGCGCTACGAGCGCACTGCGGACGACCTCGGCATCCCGCACCAGGTGGCGCTCGACAATCTGGTGTTCACGGGCCAAGCCATCGGCGGCCTGATGGAAACGTCGATGCCGCCTGAGAGCGCCAAGAACTGGTTCGGGGCGCCGCCGCCCGATCTCACGATGGTGGACCGCGTGCGCGGCACCGCGTGGGTGTACAACATGCTGAAGAACTTCTACGTCGATCCGAGCCGGCCGTTCGGCGTCAACAACCGCGTCCACCCCAACATCGGCATGCCGCATGTGCTGATCGGCCTGCAAGGCGTGCCGAAGGTAAAGGAGAACGTCTATAGGCCGCTCGACATCCTGGACGGCGAGAGCGCGCTGGTGCGAGGCGAGAAGGGGATGGTGTACAGCGCGGCGGATGGCCACGACCGGGAGCGCGTGCGGAACACGCTCGAGGTCGAGTCCGGCACCGGTTCCATGACCGCCGAAGAGTTCGATCAGGCGGCCTACGACATCGCCAACTTCCTGCACTACGTGGGCGAGCCGGGGCGTCTCGAGCGGCATCGCATCGGCTACTGGGTGCTCGGCTTCCTGGCCGTGCTGTTCGTATTCGCGACGCTGCTGAATCGCGAGTACTGGAAGGACATTCACTAGCGGGAGGGTGCCCGCCGGGCAGTGGGTTAGAACGTGGACATCAGCCCCATCAGAAGAGCGCTCATGACGCTCTACTCGGACCCGCGCGGCCACCAGAGCCACAGCGTGCGCATGGTGCTCGCCGAAAAGGGCGTGGCTGTGAGCGTGGTCGACGTCAATCCCTCGCGCGCCCCGCGGCGGCTCAGCGAGTTGAACCCGTACAACACCGTGCCGACGCTGCTCGACCGCGAGCTCGTGCTCTACGAGTGCGGCGTGGTGCTGGAGTACATCGACGAGCGCTTCCCGCATCCGCCGCTGCTGCCCGTCTATCCGGTGGCGCGCGCCCAGAGTCGCCTCTTGATGCACCGCATCGAGGTGGACTGGGGGAACTCCATGGACATGCTCGTGCGCGGCCGAGGCCGGGCGCAGGCGCGCGAGCGCGCGCACAAGGAGCTGCGCGAGAACATCGTCGCCGCGGCGCCGCTGTTCGGCGAGAAGCCGTACTTCATGAGCGACGAGTTCTCGCTGGTGGACTGCTGCGTCGCGCCCGTTCTCTGGCGGCTCCGCCATGTGGACATAGCGCTGCCGGAACGCCAGACGCGGCCGATGCGGCAATACATGGATCGCATCTTCGCCCGCCCGTCGTTCCGCGACAGCCTGACGGAGCTGGAGATGGAGATGGAGCCGGAGGAGTGAGCAGCCCGCCGTCGGGCGACTTGCTGCCGCTGCGGCCCTATCTGGTGCGGGCGATCATCGACTGGGTGGTGGACAACAGCCAGACGCCGCACGTTGTGCTCGACTGCTCGATCGACGGCGTGGACGCGCCGAGCGAGCGGGCGCAGAAAGGCAAGCTGGTGCTGAACGTCTCCGCCAATGCGACGCGCAATCTGGCCATCGGCAACGACTGGCTCACCGTCGACTGCCGCTTCGGCGGCCGGCCCGTGCATGTACGTGCGCCCCTCGGCGCGGTGGTGGGCGTCTACGCCAAGGAAAGCGGCGTCGGGATGGCTTTCGAGGCCGAGTCGCCGGCCGAACCGGAACAACCCGGACGACCGCCCGGCGAGCGGAAGCCGAGCGGTCCCACGCTCAAGCTGGTCAAGTAGGGTCGGCCACCGGGTGCCGGAGATCTGCCCGGCACCTTGACTACAGGTACTCGAAGACCTTCACCACCTTCTGCACGCCGAGCACGCTGCTGGCCACCGTCGCGGCGGCATCGCCCTGGGCCGGCGGCACGCGGCCGAGCAGATAGACCACGCCGTTCTCCGTCACCACCTTCATCTGGTTCGCGCGCACGTTCTCGGCGGCCCGCAGGCTGGCGGAGACTTTGGTGGAGAGCCAAGCGTCGTTGCTGCGGGCGAGCAGCGTGCTGCTGCCGCCGACCCGGATGTCGTTGTGGACCTTGCGGATCTTGCGGATGCTGCCGATGGCCTTCTCGGCCCGGCTGCGCAGCGCCTCTTCCGCGACCTGGCCGGTGAGCAGCACGATGCCGTCGAAGCTCGCCACCTTGATCTGGCTCGCTTTGAGCCGCTCGTCGGCGGCGGCGATCTGCTGCGTGGCGAGCCGCTCGACGGCCTGATCGTCGATGAAGCTGCCGAGGGTGCGCTTGGCGGGGTCTTCGCCCGTCAGGCTGACGCAGCCGGCGAGGCCGACCACGACAGCAGCGGCGAGGGCGAGGCGGGAGGGTCGGCGGGCCGACTCAGCAATCCATTGCTTGAAACGCATCGGGAGTCCATTCACATGCGATGCTGTAGTTTCGCGCCGAAGCGGCCACCACGTCAAATCGAACTTGGCGGAACCGATGCTGCGGATGTTCGACCAGATAGCGTTCGGCGGTGCGGACGATGCGCCGCTGCTTGGCGAGATCCACGGACTCCATCCCCGAGCTCCACGCCGTGCGGCCGCGGTAGCGCACTTCCACGAAGGCGAGCGTGTCGCCGTCGAGCATCACGAGGTCGATCTCGCCGCCCCGGCGGGCGTAGTTGCGCGTCAGCGTGCGCATACCCCGCCGTCGCAGCAGGCGCTCGGCGCGACGTTCGGCGCGATTGCCGAGCAGATGCCGCAGCGGGCGGCGTCGCAGCGGCCACAGTGAAGGGCGCACGTCAGCCTCCGCCGCTCGCACGCGCGGGACGCGCCAGTAGGCGTCCGCCGCGCACGATGCCCCAGGCGAGGCGGCGCTCGATCCGCCCGCCGGCGCCGAGGCTGAGCATGCCCGTGCTGCCGGCGATGGTCTCCCGGTGACGGGCGAGCCGGGGCAGCTGGTTCGCGACGCGGAAGCCGTCGACGCCGATGGCGAACAGGCTCGCCGACGTTCCCCGGCTGCCCGGAAAGGCACCCCGCGCGGCGGTGCGGAACGGATCGGCGTAGAGCTGCCAGGGCGTCATGCACACCCGTACGCCGCTGAGCGGCCCCAGCGCGCCGCCGAGCGCCGTGGATGGCACATATACCGGCAGTTCGCCGGCGAAGTGGAAGTCGAGCGCAGGCTTCAGCGACTGCAGTTGGGAACTGCCGACCAGAGCGACCACGGCATCGACGTCGTCGCGGCGGCGCGGCGTGAACTCCGGCGCAGCGCCCAACAGATCCGCGATCTCCTTGTGGCGGGCACTGCTCGCATCGACGCCGAGCACTTCGCCGGCGACGCTGATAGCGCCGTCGATGGCGCTCACCGTGCCGCTCGCCGCGACCTCGATGCCGGCGCTCTCGGCGACGAATCGGGCGCGGGCCCGGGCGAGCCAAGAGGAAGGATGGTCGAACACCACGATGCGTCGCGCGCCGTCTTCGACCAGCGCCTCGGCGATGGCGGCAGCATCGTCTTCGATGGCGAGCCCAAGCTGCAGCACCTCCGCCGCCGCATCCACGCTGCCGGCGTCGAGCCTGTTGAGCGCGACGAGCGGCGGCTGGGCGCCGGACTCTCGACTGCGCAGTGTCGCCACGGCGCGCACCGCGTCCTTGTCCAGCGGACCGACGATGACGTCCGCGCCGTCCGCCATCGCTTGCGCGTAGGCCGCGGTCGCGGGCAGTCCGCCCGTGTCGTAGACGCGCACGGTCTGGCCGGGCGGCGGCGCATGGAGGAACGCGGCGAGGAAGCCGTTGCGAACCGTCTCTCCGGCGCTCTGCAGTGCGCCGGTCACTGGCGCCAGCAGCGCGATGCTGCGCGGCGGCGCACCGAGGTCCCGCACGCTAGACGGTGGAAACCGCGCCGCAACGTGGCGCGGATTCGCTTGTCGCCAGTGGCTGTAGATGCGCCGCTGGCTCGCGCCGGTGAGCGCTGGGTTGAAGTCCTCGGCAAGGCTCGCCAAGGCGGCGAGCGGCGAACCGGACGCCGCGCCCGCCAGTTCGTCGAGCGCGGGGAGGGCAAGCGCCGCCAGACTGCGCCAGACGGCATCCACGATGTCCGACATGTCGCGCCCGCCGCCGTCCAGCCGTTCGGCTAGCTGCGACCAGGCGATCGCCGCCTCGCGGTGCTCGCCGCGCAGGGCGAGCAGTTCGGCGCGCAGCCTGTCGCCGGTGGTTCGCTGAGCGGGCGTCGTCGGCTGCAACCGATCGAGCAGCGTCTCGGCCTTGTCCGCGTCGCTCCGCGCCAGCGCCTGCTCGGCTGCGACGCGCAGGAATCGGAACTGCCCGCCGGCGTCGAGCGCGGCGATCAGCGCTTCGCCGCCGGCCTCGAACTCGGCGACGATGTTCGCTAGGGTGTCGGCATCGCCCTGCAGTTCGACTTCGGCAAGCGCATCGAGATAGTGCCTCGCCCTGGCTTGCGGCGAGACCGCGCTGCGGGCGCGCGCCAAGGCGGTTTGCAGCGGGTCCGGCGCGGGTTCGGCTCGGCTGGGCGGGCGCTCGGGCGTCGTCGTGCAGGCCGCGAGGCCGAGAACGACGCCGAGCGCGATGGCGCCGATGGCAGGGGCGGGCCGAGGGACGGAGTGAGGGGAGTTGCGCATGGCGGGCGATTCGGGACGCTTGTACGTAGTGGCGACGCCGATCGGCAACTTGGCGGACATCACGGAGCGGGCGGCGACGGTGCTGCGCCAAGCGTCGGTCGTTGCCTGCGAGGATACCAGACGCGCCGGCAAGCTATTGGCGCATGTCGGGGCCGCGCCCGAAACGGTGGTGGCTCTGCATGCGCACAACGAGGCAGGCCGAAGCGACGAACTCCTGACGCGCTTGCAGGCGGGCGACGATGTGGCGCTCATCTCCGATGCCGGCACCCCGCTGATCTCGGACCCCGGGTTCGTGCTGGTGCGGGCGGCTTGGCGCAACCGTGCCACTGTCGTCCCCGTGCCCGGCGCCAGCGCCGTGACCACGGCGCTCGCCGCATCGCCCATCGCCGCGGGCCGATTCCGCTTCGAGGGCTTCCTCCCCGCCAAGCGCAAGGCGCGCCGGGACGTTCTGGCCGAGGTGCTCCGCTCGGAAACGGCGGTGGTCTTCTTCGAGGCTCCGCACCGGATGCGCGAGACGCTTGACGACATCGCGGCCCTCGGCGGCGCAGATCGCCAGCTGCTGCTCTGCCGCGAACTCACCAAGCGCTTCGAGACGCTGTCCTGCGGCACCGCAGAAGAACTGCGGGCCGCCGGTCTCGTCCTGGACCGCGGCGAGTTCACCTGCGTCTTGGCGCCAGCGGACCGCGCCGAACCGGATCGGCAGGCGGCCGATGCCGTGCTCGCGACGCTGCTCGGCGAACTGCCTGCCGGCCAAGCCGCTCGGCTCGCCGCCAAGATCACCGGAGCGCCCCGCGCAGAACTTTATCAACGGGCGCTTTCCATGAACGCCGAGCAGGAGTAGGCTTTGCCGAATCGAGTCGGACAGGCAGCCGCGCGTCGCCTTGGAGCGGCGTGAGGAAAGTCCGGGCTCCATAGGACAGGGTGCCAGGTAACGCCTGGGGGGCGCGAGCCCACGGACAGTGCAACAGAAAGCAAACCGCCTTGCCGCTGTCGGGGTGCGCCCCGTTCGGCCTTCGAGGCCCAATGCGGCAGGTAAGGGTGAAAGGGTGCGGTAAGAGCGCACCGCGGGGCTTGGCAACGGCCCCGGCTAGGCAAACCCCGCCCGGAGCAAGGCCAAATAGAGGTCCCATGGCGTCGTCCGCGCCGGACCCGGGTAGGCCGCTTGAGGCGATCGGCGACGCTCGCCCTAGATGAATGGCTGTCCACGACAGAACCCGGCTTATCGACCGGCTCGATACGCTTCGAGGCATCGCCTTGAAGCGGCCATGGGTGCCCTGCTAGGGTGCCCGCATCGCTTGCTCTACTACTGCTGCCGCCGTTCGGCGGCCCGAGACGACAGCAACCATGAGCGCCCGCAAAGAAGCGCACAGATTCCTGCTCCGCCTGCCGCCGGAACTGCACGGCCGGGTGGCCGAGGCCGCGCATCTCTACCGCCGCAGCATGAACTCGGAGATCATCGCGCGCTTGGAGCACTCGCTGTCCGGCATCCCGGTGGATGACGAGGTGGCGCCCCTCGAGCCGGCTCACTTCCGCTACTCGGAGACCACCTTCCGCAAGGACCTCTCGAACGAGGAAGACGAGCTGATCCGCCTCTACCGCCGGCTGTCGCGCACCCAGCGCCGAGCCTTGGTGGAGTTGCTCGGCGCACCGGCCGGCCCGAGAGCGGCGGGGCGCCGGACGCGGAAGTCGGCATAGACCGGCCGCGCGGGCGGCAGAGATTTGTCGTACGCCCCGGCGCCCCTGGCGGCGCACGGCCCTAGACGCCGTGCGGCGGAGTTGCTACAAATGCCCGTCCACCACCCACCGAGCGCCGAAGAACCGCCATGACCAGCTTGCTGCCGAAGAGCGTCACCATCACCGACGACACCATGCGCGAGGGCTTGCAGATCGAGTCCCCCGACATTCCCGTCTCCGAAAAGCTCCGTCTGCTCGATGCCTTGGGCGAAACCGGCGCCAAGGTCATCTCGATCGGCTCCTTCGCGCATCCGAAGTGGACGCCGTCCATGGCCTGCATCGACGACATCGCCGAGCAGTTCGTGCCGAAGCCCGGCGTCAAGTACACCGCCGCGGTGTTCAACAAGCGCGGCTTCGACCGCGCCGACGCCTACTATCCGAAGATCGATGTGCGCGGGCGGCGCTTCGGCACCCATGTCGAGCTCTGCGACTCGTTCGCCCGGCGCAACTACAACCGCACCCAGGCGCAGCAGATCGCGGGCATCGACCCGACCGTCGCCGGCGCCAAGAAGGCGGGGGCGGAGTCCGCCTCGGTGGCCATCGGCAACCCCTTCGGCTCCAACTTCGAGGGCTCGTTCAGCCTCAGGCAGCGCATGGACCTCCTGGCGCTGATGTTCGACAAGTGGCACGCCGCCGGCATCCCGGTGCGCAAGGTCTCCTTCCTCGACGCCATGGGCTGGAACATGCCCCACGAAGTGCGCGAAACCATCACCGCCATCCGCGACCGCTGGCCTGAGGTGGAGGTCTTCCACATGCACCTGCACAACACCCGCGGCGCCACCATGGCGAGCTTCTTCGAGGCGCTGATGCTCGGCGCCACCGAGTTCGACACCTCCATCGGCGGCATGGGCGGCTGCCCGTACTGCGGCAACGGCCGCGCCGCCGGCCATGTGCCGACGGAAGACTTCGTCCACATGTGCCACGAGATGGGCATCGAGACCGGCTACGACCTGGACAAGCTCATCGAGGCGGCGGTGATTGCGGAGGAAGTGGTGGGCCACGCGCTCTACGGCCACGTCTCCAAGTCCGGTGCCCGCCCGCACAAGGGCCCGGCGCTCTACCCGCTCAACATGCCGTTCGTGGAGACGCTCGATGAGGCTGCGCATTTCCGCAACGGCCCGGCGGTCTACGAGGGGCAGATCTCGCCTTGGCAGGAAGGCAGCGCCTTGATCGATGGCGGCGCCCCGGCACGCCGCGTACCGGCCTAGCCGCATGGCCCTGCATCTCTACCACTGCACCCGCGCCCGCTCCATGCGCCCCTTGTGGACGCTGGAGGAGATGGGCCTCGACTACGAACTCACCGTGATGCCGTTCCCCCCGCGCTACCTGCACAAGGAGTTCCTGGCGGTGAACCCGCTCGGCACCGTTCCCGCGCTGACCGACGGCGAAGTGACGCTGACCGAGTCCGCTGGCATCTGCCAATACCTGGTGGACAAGTACGGCCCCACGGACTTGGCGGTAAGGCAGGACGAGGCGGACTACGGCGCCTACCTGAACTGGCTGCACCGCAGCGACGCGACGCTGACCTTCCCGCAGACCCTGGTGCTGCGCTACACGCGCCTGGAACCGGAAGAGAAGCGCAACCCGCAGGTCGCCAGCGACTACCGCAAGTGGTTCGCGCACCGTTACCGCTCGGTTGAACGAGCGCTCGAAGATCGCGAGTACCTCTGCGCCGGCCGTTTCACGATCGCCGACATCTGCATCCTGTACTGCCTCGTGCTCGCGCAGTCGCTCGATATCGACGAGGTGTTCACGCCGAACGTGCAGCGCTGGTGGGACCTGATCACGGCGCGTCCGGTCTACAAGAAGGCGTTCGACATCTAGGCGCCCGCTCGGGAGGACCCCGGGAGGGCCTTGGTGAAGAGCGTAGGGACGCGGTGGCTCTTGGTCGGGTCGCTGGGTTTCCTCGGCGTGGCCGCAGCCGGGGCGCTGTTCGCTCTCCGGGGCGAACCAGTCCCGCCTGAGCGCATTGGCGAGCCGGACTACTATCTCTGGGCCTGGCGCCGCGAAGAGGACCTCTCCTTCATCGATCCGAATCGCGTCAAGGTGGCGCTGTGGACGGCGACCATCACCTTGCGCGGCGACGAACTCGACGTTGCGTACCGCGTCAGCAAGGCGACCTATCCCACTGCGGCCGATGTCGTTGCCGTAGTGCGCTTGGAGGCTGCGGGGACTCCGAACAGGGCCACCGTCGGTCGCTTGGCGGACGCCATCATCGCCGTCAACCGCCCGTTTCGGCCCGTCGAGCACCAGGTCGACTTCGATGCCCGGCTGTCGCAGCGCGCGTTCTACCGGCGCTTGCTCGAAGCGCTGCAGGAGCGCATCGGCAGCGCCAGACTGTCTATCACCGCGCTGGCGTCCTGGTGCGGCCACGACGACTGGACCGCCGGGCTGCCGGTGGACGCCGTGGTGCCGATGATCTATCGCATGGGGCGCGAAGGCGAGGCGATCCGACACATGCTGCACACCGTGCGGGCGTTCCCGAATCCGATCTGCGCCGGCAGCGTCGGCTACTCGGCGGACGAGCCGCTCGCGCCGGTGGACGGCTTGCAGCGCGTGTTCCTGTTCCATCCGCAGCCTTGGTCGAAGCATCGCTTCCAGGACCTCGCTCGGCGCGTAGAGGCGCTGCGATGATGCTCTATCGCCTGTCTGTCGGGTCGGTGCTCGGTGCGGCCTTGGCATGGGCGGCAGCGGCATCCGGCCCAGAGACGTACGAGACCCCCTTCACCCTGGAAGTGGACATGGAGGCCGTGCTCGCCGGCAACCTGCCGCATCGACTCCGCTCGGACGATGCCCTGTTCTCCCTCATCGTCTACCTGCATCTGAGCGGTCGGTTCACCGATGCCCACGCCGCACTGTTTCGATCATGGCAGGTGGAGCACAAGCCCAGGGATTCGAGCGCGGATGACTTCTGGCGCACCCTGCGGCGAGAAGGCTACCAACGGCCAGCCGCGTTTGCGCTTTGGAAGTACGGATCCGTGGTGGTGGAAGACCCGTCCGATGGCGACGGCGCGCAGACGGTCTCGTACTACTTCCACAACTGCCTGCCCGATGCCTTCAAGACGGCCAGTGCGACTTTGGCGGCCAGGAAGGAGCGTTACGGCAGCCGCACCGTCGAGCTGTCGCGCTGGATCGAGGCGCAGATCGCCGTGTTCTCCCAATGCGGAGGAGATGCGGAGTTCGTGCTGCCGGCGGAACCGGCGCCCGATTGGCAGGCGCTGGAGCAGCACGACCGTCGCTACCAGATCGCCGCCGCCCACTTCTACGCTGGCCGATTTCTCGAAGCGGCATCTCTCTTTGCCGACATCGGCCGCACGGAAGACTCGCCTTGGCGCGACCTTGGCCGCTATCTCGTGGCGCGCAGCCTTCTGCGCGAGGCGAGCCTGCACCGCGAGGACTCGCCGTCGCACCTCCGCTTGGCGCTGGACGCCTACCGGGAACTGGCGGCAGACGCCGCGTACGTCGCCGCCTTCCCCTCCGTTGTCGGCCAGATTCGCCACATCCAGGCGAAGCTGGACCCGGTTGGTGTGCGGCGCGAGATCGAGCAGCGAATCCTGCACGAACCGGCGGAGGTCTCGGAACAGGACTTGGCCGACTACGTCTACCTGCTGCCGCAGAGCTTGCCCATGGGTGAGGAGGCGGAGACGGACTATGAACGCTGGCGTTGGTATGCGGCGGATGAGCGGAGCATTGGCACGGAAGCGGCGCAGCGGTGGCGGGAGGAGCGTTCTGTGCCGTGGCTGTACGCGGCCCTGGCGCGGGCGTCGTCCGACATGGCCGCGGCGACCCTGGGCGAGATGCTGGAAGCCGCCGAGACGTTCCCGCCGAACATGCCCGGCCACTTGAATGTGCTCTTGCAGCGCATCCGCATCCTGGCGCTGCTCGGTCGTCCGGATGATGGTCTGCGGCTCGCGCAGCAAGCGATCGACAGAGGTCTTCGGCGTTCTGAGGAGAACCGGGTGCGGCTTGCCGCCGCCGAACTCGCACCGAGCTGGCCGGAGTACCTGCGCTGGGCGTCGCTGAAGCCGCTCTCTCTACCTTGGACGGACGACTTCGCTCGGCAACTGCCGCCGCACTACAACCGGATCGCTAGGGACACTGCCCTGTTCGGGCCGGAGACCACCCGTCTCGTGAACCTCTACTTCACGCCTGCGATGATCGAAGCAGCCATCGGCGCCCCGGACTTGAGCGACTATCAGCGCGGCCGCTTGGCGATCGCAGGATGGACCAAGGCGATGCTCGGCGAAGACATCGCTGCCGCCCTTCGGCTCGCCGGCCACATCCGCCGCCACGTGCCGTGGCTGGATCGCGAGCTGGCGCAGTTCGAGCAGGGCCAAGACAAGCACTTCGAGGCCGCCCGGATCATCTTCGACTACCCGGCCTTCTCTCCATGGTTGGAACCGGGCGCCGGGCGCGTCTACACCGGGGAGACTCCGTACCGCGCCATGCCGGACCATGTGACCCGCGGCGCCACCTGGCCGAGTTGGTGGTGCGTGCAGCACTACGACGAACCGACCAGCGAGTCGGCGCTGCGCGGCCCACGGTTCCGGGGCTACTCCGATGCGGAACTGGCCGCGATCAGGAGGGTCGTCGACCTACGCAAGACCGCCGCGACGACGTCCTTCGGCTGGCATGTGATCGACTACGCAAGAGACCATCTGGACGACCCCCGAGTGCCCCGCGCCCTGCATCGCTTGGTCTTCGCCACCCGCCACGCCTGCTGGCTTTGGTCCGCCCCCGGCAACATCTCGCGCGCGGCCCACGCCCTACTGCACGAACACTTCCCCGGAACGGAGTGGGCCGCGAAGACGCCGCACTGGTACGGGAAGCTGGAGTAGGCACGGTGGCGTCGCTCGTCCAAGCCGACATAGCAATGATCGCGCCGACGATTCGCTGCCGCAACCCGGCGCACGCTCAACCCAGGCGGCGATCAGGCCACGGCCCTGCGACGCGCCTGCGCGAGGTCGTAGGCGGCCTGTCGCCGCATCCAAAAGTCCGCGTTGCTCCAGCCCTGGCGCTCGAACGCCAGCGCCATGTCCGCCGAGATCGCGGCTCGGCCGTTAAGGACGCGAGACAACGTGGGCCGTGCGCAGCCGAGCAGCTTGGCCGCTTCGGTGACGGTCATGCCCATGGCCTCGATGCACTCGAAGCGCAGCGTCTCGCCAGGATGCGGCGGGTTCACCATCGCATTCATTGCTTCCCCCTTCAACTGGAGTGCGTCTTCCGCCACCGCCGACAGAGAAGGACGATACTCTCATCCCGCCGCAGCAGGAGGCCGTTCAGCACGACTTGACCCATCAGATCGCGCCTTCAGCATTCGTTGCCTCTCGGGAGATAGGTGCATGAGAATGCTGACGGCGATCATCGAGCGCGAGGGGGATGGCTTCGTGTCAGTGTGCCCGGAAGTGGATGTCGCGAGCCAGGGAGCGACCGTGGATGGCACTCCACAATCTGCAGGAGGCCTTGGGGCTTTTCTTCGAGACGGCTTCCGCTCGGGAGATCGGCGAGAGATGCGGAGGGGGTTCGGCGGGCGATCGTCCAAGGCCGCCGTCGGAGCCCGCTGCAGATCGCTTCTATCCCCCGAAGCGGTAGGAAACGCGCACGCCGGCGAGCCGGGGCCGCGTGAAGAACCGCGTGTTGTCGAACTGGGTGATGATCATCGCGGCCTCGTGTACGTCGCCCGTCACGTTCGTCATGAACGCCTCGGCCCGCAGGCGGCCGTTCTGGTGGATGAAGGCGGCGCCGGCGTCCACGGACCAGAAGCCGTCCACCTCGTCGTTCAGGCGCAGGCGGGGGTTGTTCGGATAGAGGAAGTCGATGCTGTTGAAGATGGTGCGGTACTGGTCGGTGCGCCAGCCGAAGGAGGCGCTGTATTCCAACCGCCCGAGGGGCACGGCGAAGGATTGCGAAAGCGAGCCATTCAACTGGAAGCGCGGCGTGTGCGGCAGGCGGCGGCCGGTGATGGGACGGAAGACCGCTTCCTCGGGGGCCACATCGGCCTGGAAGCGGAAGTCCTGGATTGGCAGGGCGCTTTCGATTTCGGCTTCCAGCCACAGCGCCGTCCAGTTGAAGTTGATGCCGAACGGCAGCTGCATTCCGCCATCGAGCTGCACGCCGTAGATGCGCGAGTCGGCGGCGTTGTAGCTGAACGAGACTACCAGCGAGCCGGCGCCGGTGTCGGTTGGATCCACCAGCGTCACGCCACCCACGGAGAAATCGAGCGCCTGCTCCACGGAGAGCAGCGAGGTGAATACCTGGTCGGCGTAGTCGTAGTAGAAGGCGGAGGCGTTCAGGTGGGCCGGGCGGTCCGCTAGCGTGAACTCGTTCTTCCAGCCGAATTCGTAGACGGTCACCTGTTCGTCGTCGTAGGTGGGTGCGACGGGCAGTCCGGTCTCGCCGGTGAACGTGTCGTTGAAGCCGCCGGACTTGTGGCCGGTGGAGATCATGAAGTAGGTGAGGGTGTCCGCATCCACGTCGCGTTCGATGCGCACGCGCCAGTCGAAGAAATTGTTCTCCATCTCGCCGTACTGCGGCGTGATCGAGGTATTCGGATTGATGATGGCGACGAAGCTGAACAGGCCATCCGGCGGGCAGTAGAAGTCGTCCTGATTGAGCGTATCGAAGCAGGCGACGCGGTCCGTCGGCGCTGCGCCGCCGCCGTAGGTTCCCTTGGCGAAGACGGCGCGCACGTTGTCCCTTGCGCCGAATTGCTTGATGCCGTCGTAGTAGAAGGCGAGGTATTCATCGTCGGAAACGGTGCCGTCGCCGTTTTGATCGGGCTCGAAGATCGTACGGTCCGGGCCCGCGAACTGGAATCCCTCCGTGCCGAGACGCACGCCGCCGCAGCAGGAGAAGCCACGCCCGCCCAAGGCGAATGCGTAGCGGGCGTTGACGCCTTCGCGCATCTTCTCCTCGCGGGTGAAGCGGGCGCCGAATGTCAGATGCGTGCGTTCGCTCAAGTGGTAGGTCGCGTCGCCGTAGAGGGACGAGGAACTGGCGTCGGTGATCGGCTGATTGAACTCCACGCCTTGGAAGAAAAGGCCGCGGTCGCCCACCGAGCCCAGGAACGTGTACTGGTTCTCCTCGAACCAGAAAAGGCCGGTGGTCCACGTCCAGCGTTCGGTATCGCCGAACAGGCGCAGTTCGTGGACATCGGAGACGCTGTCCGTGATGAAGCGGAAGCGGGACCAGTTGTCGAATGCTTCGTCCACCGGCTGCAACGTTTCGGCGACCCCGAGCCAGTCCGGCGAAAGGGGCGTCACGCCATCGTAGTCGGATACGAGATCCCGTCGGCTCGCCGTGTATTCCAGCGTGGCCCAGTCCAGGTCGTAGCGAATCTCGGCCTTGTAGCCCCAGTGCTCGGTATCGAGCGCCGGCGCGAAGGCGCGGGCGTAGACGTCGCGCGGGTCGTCGATCTGGCTTGGCAGGACGCCGTTGCCGAGCGGATTGGCGTAGTTGGTGCCGGTGTAGCCGGTGCCGCCTTCCGTTGCGAGGTCCGCGGCCAGCAGAATGCTCAAGCGTTCGTTCGGTTCGGCCAGGAATTGCAGGCGGAAGCCGGAGTGGTCGTGCGCCTCGGCGGTGTTCAGGTCCAAGGGGCCCACGTCGTTGTAGTAGGAGTCGTTCTCCAGCGTGAATCCGGCCAGGCGGACCGCGGCCCGGTCGCCCAAGGGCACGTTCACGACGCCGCGCATCACGCGCTGGTCGTAGTCGCCGGCTTCGAGTTCGAGCGCCGCGTCCCACCTGCCGAGGCCCGGTCGCCAGGGGATCACGTTGATGGAACCGGCGGTGGCGTTGCGCCCGCGCAGCGTGCCCTGCGGGCCGACGTTGACTTCCACGCGGGCAATATCGAAGAAGACGCTGCCGAGGCCCTTGGGGCGGGGGATGTAGATGCCGTCGATGTGGGCGGCGGCGGCTGGGTCGCCGAGCTCGGTGTTGTTGGAGGAACCGACGCCGCGGATCCACACCTCGATGTTGCCGGCCTTGTTGCCGATCTCCAAACCCGGCGCCAGTTCGCTCAAGTCCGTCAGATCCAACGCGCCTTGGAGCTTGAGGGCGTCGCCGTCGAATCTGTACACGGTGGCGGCGACATCCTGGATGTTCTGCTCGCGGCGCTCGACGGTGACGATCATCTCCTCGATGTCGTCTTCCTGCGCGGCATCGTCCGCGGCGGCATCCTGGGCGCGCGCCTCGGCGGCGAGCAGGGCAAGCGCTGGCAGCGCGATGGCCGACAGGGCGCGATGTTGCTTTGCCGTTCTCATGTTCTTCCTCCTTCTACGGCCGCCTAGGGCGCAGGCTCGAAGATCACGTTGTCGATGCGGCCGACGGCGCCGTCGGCGTTGGCCCAATCCGGGAAGAACATCACCAGCTTGAGGTCCGAGATGTCGAGGCCGGCGAGGTCCGTGTCCAAGGCGAAGCGATAGGACTGCCAGTCGCTGCTCGGCGTCGGATTGCCGGCGTCGGTCAGCAGCACTTCCACGGCGGTGGCCGCGTTGCTGCTCTCAAGCTTCAGGCGCCATACCGAGCCGGCCGGCGGCGGCGCGACTTCCTTGAAGTCGAACGTCAAGGTGCCGCCGACCAGGTCGCTCATGTCCACCCCCTCGACGGCGTTGAAGCCGGTCACCGTGCCGCCGGGGCCGAAGCGCAACTCGACCACGTTGCCGTGCTCGTCGTCGTCCGCCACTTCGGCGAAAGTCGCGCCGCCGCAGCAGTCCCAGAGGAACCAGCCGTCGGCGATGGCGTCGTCGTATAGCACCCTAGCCTCGCCGCCGCCTCCGCCCGGCTCCGGCGGTTCGCCGGCCAGCCAGCGGACGTTGTCGAGCTGGAACGTCACTGCGACGCTCTGATCCGTGGGGAAGATCACGATGCCGGTGTTGACGGTAGTGAGATTCAGTCCGCCGCCGGTCAGTTGCGGCACCGGGATCGACACCGTCTCCCACGCCCCGTCGCCGACCTTGCCGATCGGCTGGTCGCCGCTGGTGCAGGGGAAGATGCAGTCGATCTTCATGGTCATGCCGGTGCTGGTGCCGTAGTCGTCCACCTTGATGTCGAAGTTCACGCTGCCGGTGGCGTATTGGCGCAGGTCCACCCCGGTGCTGGCCTGAATGAACCAGACGCCGAACTCCGTGCTGTCCGAGAAAGAGACTTCGATGATCTGGCCGCGATCGGTGTCCGCGGCGGAAATCACCGCCCACTGGGCTTTGTTGGCTGGATCGGTGCCGTCGGCGTAGTTGGCCCAGCCGCTGCCGGAGTCCGCGCCGAGGATGCCGAGGTCCCAAAGCGGGTCCACGGCATCGACGAAGACGTCCTGCGGCTCGGCCGTGCCCGGCGTCACCGGCACAGGCGGGCGGATGCCGCAGCCATTGTCGTCCGGGTGACCGCAAAGAATCCGCAAGTTGTCCACCTGCACATGCGCCGCGCCGGTGGGTTCGAGCACGAACAGGCTCAGCACGTTGTCGAGGTCCACCGGGCCGCCGCCGTAGTGGCCGGGGCTATGGGCGATGTCGCTGACCTGCACGGTCACCGTGGTCCAATCGTCTTTCGGCAGCTCGCTGATCGGCAGTTCGACGAAGCCGAGGTCGGGGAAGCCGCTATCGATCTTCACCTGCAAGGCGCTGTCCGGGTCCGTGCCCTCGGCGAAGACATGCAGATCGAACTGCAACTCGCCGCCGTAGTTGCCGCGCGCCGTGGCGCTGCCCATGCCGAAGAACGTCTGCCGGGAGAGATCGGCGGCGTGGATCGAGAAGTTGCCGCCGCCGGTGGTGTGTACGTCCAGCACCATGCCCTGGTCGCCGTCGCCCACGACTTCCGCTAGCACGAGCGCGCCGCCGTTGTCGTAGACGCCGAAATGGAGGTCGACCAGGGGATCGTCTTCGGTGTCGCCGAAGGTCAGGGGCCCGAGCACGTCGCCGTAGAGTTCGTAAGTCGTCTGCCAAACATCGTCGAGCGGCGGCGGCGTCACGTCGTGGGAGACGAGGTCCGCGAAGCCGCTGCAGCCGACGCCGCTGGCGAAGTCGATATTGCATTGGTAGACCCGCACGTAGTCCACGCGCATCTCGCCGGGGAAGGCTTCCGGCACCGGGGCGCCCGGCAAGTTGCCGCCGACGGCGACGTTCAGCAGCAGGTGGAAGGGCTGATCGAACGGCGCGGCGTCGCCGCCGGAGCGATGCGCGTTGGTTTCGGCGTCCCGGTAGTAGCTCCAGTAGGTGAGCTTGGTGATGGTGTGGTAGTGGACGCCGTCGATGAACCAGCGAATCTCGTCGGCGTCCCATTCGACGGCGTAGACGTGCGGGCCGTCTGAAGGATCGATGCCGGTGTAGCGCAGAGCGCTGTAGACGTTCAGCGGCCACGCCATGCCGTAGTGCAGCACGGCTTGGGTGAAGGGCTCCGGATCCCGCGAGAACACCTCCATGATGTCGATCTCGCCGCCCGCCGCCCAAGTGCCGTAGGCCGAGTCGGTGGGCAGCATCCAGAACGCCGACCACAGCCCTTGGCCGGCCGGTGGGTGGATGCTCGCTTCGACGCGCCCGTAGCGGAAATCGAACTTGCCGGCGGTGTTGATGCGCCCGGAGGTGTAGGCGTCGCCATCCGCCAATGCGGTGATGATGAGATTGCCGCCGGCCACCGTGACGTTGCCGGCGGCGTAGTTCTGCAGCTCGTTGTTGCCCCAGCCCGGGATGCCCTCGGCCGTGCCGTCGCCGAGCTGGATGTTCCAGTTGGCGGTGTCCAGGGCCGAACCGTCGAACTCGTCCGACCAGACCAGCTCCCAGCCCTTGGGCGTGAGTGGCGCGGTCGGCTCGTTGCTGCCGCCCTCGGCGAAGTCGGTGTTGCCGCCGCCGCATCCGGCAAGCGCCATCGCTGCGGCTACGGCGAGCATCGCCCGCGCACGGTTTGCCGACATCGGTCACCTCCCGACCGTCTGCGTCCCAGCGTCCTCTCCCCGGGCCGCTGGACGAGGCGAAAGCCAAACTGAGCCCGGACCCTAGGCGAGTCAGATCGGAATGTCAACGTTGTCAACGGCTCTCTTGAAGGCTGTCCCGACAGGCGCTAACGTTCGTTGCCGCCATGCGCCGCCAGTCGCCGACAACCACCATTCGCGATGTCGCCCAGGGCGCCGACGTGTCCATCAAGACCGTCTCCCGGGTGGTCAACAACGAGCCCAACGTGCGTCCGGAGACGCGTGCGCGCGTGCTCGAGGTGGCGCGTGCGCTGCAGTACGAGCCGAACCTGGCGGCGCGCGGCCTTGCGGGCAGGCGCACGCTGTCCATCGGCCTGCTCTACGAAACGCCGCACGAGTTCAGCTACGTCAAACAGGTGCTCGAAGGCGCGTTCGCGGCGGGCGAGGCGGCGGGCTACTCGCTGCTGCTGCGCCCATGCACGGCGCAGCCGAGCGGCGACGACACGCGGCGCTTCGTGCGCCAGACGCGGGTGGACGGCGTGCTGCTGCCGGCGCCCATCAGCGACTGCGGGGAAGTGACGGAGGCGCTCGCCGAACTGAACACGCCGTTCGTGCAGATCTCGCCCAAGACGGTGCGCGAAGGGTGGACGTCCGTAAGCCCCAACGACCGTCAGGCGTGCTATGCGCTGACCGAGCATGTGCTCGCCTTCGGCCATCGGCGCGTCGGCTTCGTGCGCGGCGATGAACGCCACGGCGCCAGCGCCAATCGTCTGGCCGGACACTTGGGCTGCTTGCAGGCGCATGGCTTGGCGGATGCGGCGCAGGCCGTCGCAGGGCAGTTCGACTTCGAGTCCGGTCGGCGAGGGGCGCATCAGCTGCTGCGCTCGGCGGCGCCGCCGACGGCGATCATCGCCAGCAACGACGACATGGCCGCGGGGGTGATCGTCGCGGCGCGGGAGCTGGGGCTGGACGTGCCCCGGGACCTCTCCGTCGCTGGCTTCGACGACTCGCCCGCGGCGCTGCACACCTGGCCGCCGCTTACCACGGTGCGCCAGCCGGTGGGCGAAATCGCCGGCCGCGCTACCGAGATGCTCATCGAACGGCTCGGCGACGAGGATCCCGAGCCGCGGCATCTGGTGCTGGAATGCGAACTCGTGGTGCGCGCGTCGATGGCGGCGCCAGCGTCGTGAAGACGGTTCTGTTCGCAGCGCTGCTGCTCGGCATGGCAGTCGGCGCGGCGGCGCAGGTCGTCAAGGTCGAGGTGGCGAGCGAAGACGGCCTTCATCAGCTGCTGCGCGGCGGCGCTCCCTATCTGGTGAAGGGCGTTGGCATCGGCAACGTGGACTTCGCCACGGTTGCGGCGCACGGCGGCAACAGCGTGCGCACCTGGGGCATCGACATGGCCCAAGCGAAGCTCGACGCCGCCGAGCGCCACGGGCTGACGGTGGCGATGGGCTTGCCGGTCGCCGCGCCGCGCTTCGGCTTCGACTACGCCGACGAGGCCGCGGTGCTGGCGCAGCGGGCGGATGTGCTCGGCGCGGTATGGCGCTACAAGGACCACCCCGCGCTCTTGGCCTGGATCGTCGGCAACGAGCTGGATCAAGACGCCGCGGACTTGCGCGTCTACGACGAGGTGAACGCCCTCGCGCAGAGCATTCGGGCCACGGATCGGAACCACCCGGTGACCACGACGATCACTGGCGGCGCGATCGGCACGCTGCCGGAAATCGTCCGCCGCACCCCGCATCTGGACTTCTACGGCCTGCAGCTCTACGGCGCGCTGGCGGTGCTGCCGGACTACGTGGCGAAACTCGGCGGCCGGCCGTTCATGGTCACCGAGTGGGGCCCGCTCGGCCATTGGGAAGTGGGCCGCACGGCATGGGATGCGCCGGTGGAGCAGACCAGCGCGGAGAAGGCGGCGCGCTTTCTGGAAGGCTACGCCCAGATCGAGGCGATCCGGGATACGGGGCTCGGCTCCTACGTCTTTCTCTGGGGCCAGAAGCAGGAGCGCACGCCCACCTGGTACAGCATGTTCACGCCGAGCGGCGAATCGACGGCCACCGTGGACGCCATGCAGCGCGCCTGGACAGGCGCCTGGCCCGGCAACCGCGCACCGACGCTGGTTTCCGTCCTGCTGGACGGCAAATCCGCGCACGAGAGCGCCACGCTCCGCCCCGGTCTGCGCTATCCGGTCTCCGCTGCGGTGGAGGACCCCGACGGCGACACGCTCACCTACCGCTGGCATGTGAAGCGCGAGAGCAGGGCCACCGCCGTGGGCGGCGACTGGGAAGCCGCACTGCCGGACCTGCCGGGCGTGATCGAGAACCCGTTCGGTCGCCGAACCGTTCTCCGCGCCCCGAAGGAGCTAGGCGCGTACCGGTTGTTCGTGTTCGCCTACGACGGCAACGGCCATGCGGCGCATGCCAACATCCCGTTCCTCGTGCGGCATCGTCGGCGCCGTTGAACGGCGCGGCCGTTCAGTTGCCCCAACCGTTCAGCCGACCGAGGCGTTCTCGCTGCTGCCGCAGTTCATGTACAGGGGTGCGCCGGGGTAGCTAGCCCGCACTGCTCTGCATACACTAGGCGACGCTGCGCCGCGAAACGGCGCTCGAGGCCAACGCCTTTCCGTCACGCAGGAGGAGACCATCCATGGCGGTGCTGCAATCCAAGCTCGACACCCGTGCCGAGCAGTATCAGACCAACCGCAGGGAGATGTTCGCGAAGCTGGACCTGCTGGAGGGTCTCTACTCTGAGGCTGCCAAAGGCGGCGGTCCGGAGGCCATGGCGAGGCTCAAGTCGCGCGAGAAGATGCCGGTGCGGGAGCGCGTCGCCCACGTTCTGGACCCGGACTCGCCGTTCCTGGAGATCAGCCCGCTCGCCGCCTGGCACTCGCACTTCACCATCGGCTCCGGCTTCACCGTCGGCGTCGGCGTCATCGAAGACGTCGAATGCGTCATCCTCGGCCACGACCCGTCGGTGCAGGCGGGGGCGATGAACCATTTCAACTCCAAGAAGCTGATGCGCGGCCTCGAGATCGCCCGCGAGAACCGCCTGCCCTACGTGCAGTTCGTGGAGTCCGCCGGCGCGGACCTGCGCGGCGGCGGCCGGCGCGGCGGCGGCGAGCGCAAGCCCATGACGCCGGAGGAGGAGCGCCGGGCGTTCGAGCAGGGGGTGGCGGAGAGCCTGCGCGGCAGCACCGGCCACTTCGCCGAGTCCGGGCGACTGTTCTACGAGATCACCGAGCTCTCGAAGATGCGCATCCCCACGATTTCCGTGGTGTTCGGCGTCTCCACCGCGGGCGGCGCCTACCAGCCCGGCATGAGCGACTATAACATCTTCATCCGCGGTCGCTCGCGCGTCTCCCTGGGCGGCCCGCCGCTGGTGAAAATGGCTACCGGCGAGGACGCCGACGGCGAGACGCTGTCCGGTGCCGAGATGCACACCGGCACGTCCGGCCTCGGCGACTATCTCGCGGAGGACGAGCTGGACGGCATTCGCATGTGCCGGGAGGTGGTGGCGCACCTGAACTGGCGCAAGCTCGGCCCCGGCCCGTCCATGCCCGCCGATCCGCCGGTGTACGATCCGGATGAGCTGATCGGCCTGGTCGGCGAGGACCTCAGCATCCCGTTCGACATGCGCGAAGCGATCGCCCGCATCGTCGATGGCTCCCGCTTCGAGGAGTTCAAGCCGCGCTACGGCCCGACGCTGGTGTGCGGCTGGGCCTCCATCCACGGCTATCCCATCGGCATCCTCGGCAACAACGGCGTGCTGATGAACGAATCGTCCGAGAAGGCCTCGCAGTTCATCCAGCTGTGCAACCAGATCGACGTGCCGCTCTTGTTCCTGCACAACATCACCGGCTACATCGTCGGCACGGACTTCGAGCAGCAGGGCATCACCAAGAACGGCTCGAAGATGATCAACGCGGTGTCGAACTCCACCGTGCCGCACATCATCGTCATCTGCGGCGCCTCCTACGGTGCCGGCAACTACGGCATGAGCGGGCGCGCCTACGGCACCCGCTTCAGCTACACCTGGCCGACCGCCAAGATCGCCGTCATGGGCCCGAAGCAGCAGGCCGGCGTGATGACCATCGTCCAGCGCGCCGCCGCCCAGCGGCGCGGCCTCGAGTTCGACGAAGCGGCCAACGACAAGCGCGTGGAGCAGGTGGAGTACCAGTTGGAGGAGCAGTCCAAGGGCCTGTTCGCCACCTCCCGCGTCGCCGACGACGGCATGATCGACCCGCGAGACACGAGGGACATCATCGGCATCTCGCTCTCGGCCTGCCACAACAACGAGGTGAAGGGAACGAAGGAGTTCGGCACCTGGCGGATGTAGGGGCATTAGGGCGAGTCTTACGCGGCGCGCCGATCGGGGACCGATAGATCGCAGTCACTGTACGTAGCCAACCGACGCCGCGCGCCAATATCGGCGCAGTTCCCGTGGCAGGTCGGGATGCCGTTCGCGGAGCTTATCCAGCAATTCGGCGACTCGGCGCGGGTATTGATCTTGGTAGTGGCCTAGGCCGTGCAGTACGCTCTCTATGCACGCGGGGTTTGTCTCCCGCAATGCATGCTCGAATACGCCGAGAGCCGTCTCGGCGACATCGCCGACGTGGAACGCTAGGTTGAGACCGCCGATGTCCCAGAGCATGTGGCACACGCCGTTCAGCGGCGTTGGTTGTTCCGGCCCGCGGTCCAGATGGCAATAGAAATGCGTGCAGTGCTTGGCGAACAGGTCGCTGTACAAGTGACGGGCCGCGACAAACACTTCTTCCTGCATGCTGCGCGGTACGGTCGTGTCGAGGATGTCGTGGAAGTAGTTTGAGCAGGCATTGCAGCACAGGTAGTTGAGGCCTTGGTCGATCTGCGCGAGCGTGTAGTGCTTGGGCAGCGACCCGCACTCGCGGAACAGGCGGGCCAAGTGGTTTGCTGACTCCAGTGGGGGAGGCGTGTACCAATCGAGCGCGTTCCCGTCGGCGTCGAATGCGAAGTGCCACGCCGGGTTTTCAACGGGTCGGTCGAAGCAGTACCTTCGCCCTCATCGTAGTTCATTGGGCGACTGCCTCGTCAGTTCGTCTAGCTGAGCCGCCTCCCCAATCGCTCACAGCACGTATCCGATCGTCGCCGCGCGCCAATAGCTCTGCAACTCGTCGGGCAGGTTCGGATGCCGCTTGCGGATCTGTTCGAGGAGCTCGGCGACGCGCGTCGGGTAGTTGGACTGGAAGTGGCCCAGGCCATGCAGCACGCTCTCGATGCAGGCCGGGTTTCGTTCCTGCAATGCCCATCCGAGCGCATTGAAGGCCGGTTGGACGAGGTCGCCGCTGTAGATCGCCGTGTCGACGCCGCCGTCCAGGTCCCAGAGCATGTAGCAGGCCGAGTTGAGGGGCGTGGCTGGCTCCGGTCCGCGATCGAGATGACCGTAGAAGTGGCTGCAGTGGGGCCCGAACAGGTCGCTGTAGAGGTACCGAACCGACGCGACGACATCCTCCTGGAGCGCCCTCGGCACTGTCTCATGGCGCATGTCGTAGAAGTAGCTTGAGGGCAGGGAACAGGTGTACCAGAGGGCTTGATTGATCTGTTCCAGCGTGTAGCGCTGCGGCAGTGAGCCGCACTCGCGGAACAGCCGTTTCAGGTTGTTCGCGATCTCAAGCGGTTGCGGCCGGTACCAGTCCAGTTGGTCGCCATCGGCGTCCCATTGCCAATACCAAGCCGTTGGCTCGACTGGCCGGTCGAAACAGTAATCGAGCCACTCCTCGTAGGTCATTGCATGGCACGTCTAGCCGAGGCCGAGCACCGCCCGGTTGCCGGCTTCGTCCGTGCCCGCCGAGGCGAAGTCGTCGAAGGCCTTGTCCGTCACGCGGATGATGTGCTCGCGAATGAACTCCGCGCCTTCCCGGGCGCCGTCCTCCTGGTGCTTCAGGCAGCACTCCCACTCCAGCACGGCCCAGCCGTCGAAGTCGTGGGCGGCGAACTTGGAGAAGATGGAGCGGAAGTCGATCTGGCCGTCGCCCAGGCTGCGGAATCGGCCCGGCCGGTTCACCCAGTCCTGGTAGCCGCCGTAGACGCCGGCGCGGCCGTTCGGATTGAACTCGGCGTCCTTCACGTGGAACATCCTGATGCGCTCGTGGTAGATGTCGATGAAGGCGAGATAGTCGAGCTGCTGCAGGATGAAGTGGCTCGGGTCGTAGAGGATGTTGGCGCGCGGGTGGTCGTCCACTTCGGCCAGAAAGCGCTCGAAGGTCAGGCCGTCGTGCAGGTCTTCGCCGGGGTGGATCTCGTAGCAGCAGTCCACGCCGTTGTCCTCGAATACATCCAGAATCGGGCGCCAGCGGGCGGCGAGTTCCTGGAAGCCGGTGTCCACCAGTCCGGCCGGACGCTGCGGCCACGGGTACATCATCGGCCACAGGAGGGCGCCGGAGAAGGTGACGTGGCTGGCGAGTCCGAGGTTGCGGCTCGCCTTGGCGGCGAGTTTCACCTGTTCGATGGCCCACGTCGTGCGCTCGGCCGGCTTGCCGTGCAGCTCGGCTGGCGCGAAGCCGTCGAACAGGCGGTCGTAGGTGGGGTGTACGGCGACGAGCTGACCCTCGAGGTGCGTGGACAGCTCGGTGATTTCCACGCCGCATTCGCGCACCCGGCCGGCGAGGTCGTCGCAGTAGTCCTTGCTCTCGGCGGCCTTGGCCACGTCGATGAACGCCGGGTTGCCGATCGGCACCTGGATGCCGATGAAGCCGAGGTCCGCGGCCCACTTGGCCATGGACTCGATGTTGTCGAACGGGTCTTCGTCCGCCATGAACTGGGCGAGGAAAATCGCCGGCCCCTTGAGCGTCTTCATGGTGTTCTCCTACGCCACGCGGCGTTTGGTCAGTCGGGGAAGTCGAGCCAGGCGGCGCCCGCTTCGGCGCTCGCCACCACGGTTTCGATGAAGGCCATGCCGCGCACGCCGTCGGCGATGGTGGGGAAGTCCAGATTCTCTTCGGTTGGCGCCTGGCCGCTGCGCTTGGCGGCCAGCGTATCCGCGAAGTTGCGGTACAGCAGGGCGAACGCTTCGAGGAAGCCCTCCGGGTGGCCCGCAGGCAGCCGTGTCGCGCCGGTGGCCGCTTCGCCGACGCCGGGTCCGCCGGTGCGTCGCACCTCGTAGGGCCGGTCGGGCCAGCGGACGATCAGCGAGTTGGGTTCCATCTGCGCCCATTCGAGCCCGCCGGTCTCGCCGTAGACGCGCAGCTTGAGTCCGTTCTCTTCGCCGACCGCGATCTGGCTTGCGAACAGCACGCCCTTGGCGCCGCCCGCGAAGCGCAGCAGCACGTTGCCATCGTCTTCGAGACGTCGCCCTGGCACGAACGTGGTCAGATCCGCGCATAGCGAGGCGATCTTGAGCCCGGTGACGTACTCGACCAGGTTCTCGCCATGGGTGCCGATGTCGCCCATGCAGCCGGCGGCGCCGGACCGCGCCGGGTCCGTGCGCCACTCGGCCTGCTTGTTGCCGACGGTCTCCTCGGCTTCCGCCAGCCAGCCTTGGATGTACTCCACCACCACGCGGCGCACGCTGCCGAACGCGCCGGAGCGCACCAGATGCCGGGCCTCCTTGACCATGGGATAGCCGGTGTAGTTGTGCGTCAGTCCGAACACCAGGTCCCGGGCCGTGGCCAGTTCGGCGAGCGCCTTGGCCTGCGCGAGGTCGAAAGTCACCGGCTTGTCGGACATGACGTGGAAGCCGGCCTCGAGCGCGGCCTGGGCGATCGGGAAGTGGGTGTGATTCGGCGTCGCGATGACCACGAAGTCCATGCGCTCGCCCGCCGGCCGCGCTGCCTCCGCGGCCATCATCTCGGCGTAGCTGCCGTAGCTGCGCTCCGGGTCGATGCCATACAGATCGACGCCCGCCTTGCGGCTCTTCGCGGGGTCGCTGGAGAACGCCCCGCAGGCGAGTTGAATGCGCCCATCGAGCTCCGCCGCCATGCGATGCACGGCGCCGATGAACGCGCCCTCGCCGCCGCCGACGAGGCCCATTTGCAGTTTCGCCATCGGTCGTCCTCCCAGCGCGAATTTGAACGCGGTTCGCCGCGCGAGGTCAAGTTGGCGTACCCCGCCAGGCGCATTGAACGATGTCAGCGCGACATCGCATTGGGGTCGCTGTGGCGTGTGTCCGATTTGCTGGGGCGTGCGGGAGGCATCGCACGATGTCAGCGTGACATCGCTTTGGGGTCGCTGTGGCGTGTGTCCGAGTTCTGTGGGGTCGCTGTGGCGTGTGTCCGAGTTCTGTGGGGGCGTGTCAGGTTGCTGTGGCGTCGTGCCCGCACGCGCGACCGCGCCCGCTGCGGCTCAGGCGAGTAGACTTGCCACCGTCGGTTGCGGCCTCGGTGGTTCGGGCAAGTGGCGGTGAAGAGATCGAACGAAATGCGCGGAACGGACGCTGGTGCCTTCCATGCGCAGAGCGAAGAGTCCACGGATCGCGAACTCGCACTGACCCCTTGGGAACTGTGGGAGCGGCGTGAGGCGCAAGCGGACCTCTTGGACTTCCTCGATTCGGAGGCCTCGGAAGAGCCCGAGGCTCGCCATGGTCGTAGACGCCAGCAGGATCTCCCTTGATGCGAACCGGCTTTGCCAAGGCACGCAGCGCCGGTTCTTCAGCGGCTTCCTGGAGTCGCTCGGCACAGAGGTCCATGTCTCGCCGACGGCTGTCGCGGAGGTGGTGGCGCAAGTGCGCATCGCCGAGGACGACTTCTGGAGCACCCGGCTTGAACGCGGCACTCGATCGGGCAAGCCCATCGACTTGGATCAGCGAGGCCGCATCCAACTCGCGGTGCAGCGGGAGGCCGAGGCTTGGGCTCGCGAAATGCTGTCGCCGAACACCCATCAACGGTTGGTGCTGGCGGAGTTCCGTTCGGAGTATCGACTCAGCGAGCGGTACGAAGACATCCGGCGGAGGTTGCCCCAGATGACGCGAGGCATAGAGGACCGGCGAATGGCAAGGATGCGCGCCGCGGCGGCGGCCGAAGGCTGGTAGTGCCCCGGCGAGGCCACTGCCTCGCTGCCTGGCTGCGAACGTCAAGCGTCTTCGGCCCGTTCCCGGTAGTCTTGCCCGCTTCGCTCGCGTGTTGGGGAGGCACGCGCCTCTATATGCAATCGACGCAATCGACGCAATCGCGCACCCAGGACGGAACCCTGGGGCAGGTCAGTTGGGCGCTCTTCGAGTGGGCGCGCAATCCCTACTACATTCTCATCGTCATCTACATCTTCGGCCCGTATTTCTCCACCGAAGTCATCGGCGATCCGGTGCGCGGCCAGGAAATCTGGGGCTACATCAACGGCTTCGCGGGCTTCGTGACGGCCTGCCTCGCGCCGCTTCTAGGCGCTATCGCGGACAAGGTCGGGCGCCGCAAGCCGTGGATCGCGGCGTTCATCGCGATGATGGTGCCGGCCATCCTGCTGCTGTGGATGGCCGTGCCGGGGCAGGCCGGATTCGGCATCCTCACGCTGGCCGTGGCGCTCGCCGTCGCCGGTACCGGATTCGCCTTCACCGAGGTTTTCCACAACGCGATGCTGCCGTCGGTAGTGCCGTACCAGCGCCTCGGCACCGTGTCCGGCTGGGGTCTAGCGCTTGGCAATGGCGGGGCGCTCTTCATCCTCGCCGCCATGCTGTACTGCTTCGCGCTGCCGGCATCTGGCCTCTTGGACTGGGGCTGGCTGCCGGACCAGGTGATGTTCGGCCTCGACACCGCCATGTTCGAGCACGACCGCATCGCCGCGCCCATCACCGCGGTGTGGCTGGTGCTGTTCGCGCTGCCGCTGTTCTTCTGCACCCCCGACCAGGCGGGCAGCGGCATCCGGGCGCGCCAGGCCATCCGCGAGGGCATCGCGAACGTCAAGCAGACGCTCTGGCACCTGCGCCACTACCGCAACATCGCCGTCTACCTGCTGGCGCGCATGTTCTTCAATGACGGCAAGCTCGCGATCATGACCTTCTACATGATCTACGCGGCCGGCATCTTCGACTGGGGCGGCGCGGAACGGCTGCTGGTGGGCGTCTTCCTCACCGTATTCGCCATCGCGGCCGGCTTCATCGGCGGCTGGCTGGACGACATCTTCGGCTCGAAGAAGGCCATCATCTTCACCATCGCCGGCAACTTCGTGGCCCTCTTGGCGGCGGTCTCCATCACGCCCACCACCATCTTCTTCATTCCGTTCGAGGGCCTGGACCGGCCGGTGTGGGACTTCGCATTCTTCCAGACCCTGCCGGAGATCGCCTATCTCTGCGTGTCGGTGCTGTTCGCGCTCTTCATCACCTCCGCCTACGCCAACAGCCGCACCATGCTGGCGCGCATCGCGCCGCAGGACGAGATGACCAAGTTCTTCGGCCTGTATGCGCTGTCCGGCCAGGCGACGGCCTTCGTCGCGCCGATCATGGTGGCGTTCGCCACCGGCATGTTCGACAGCCAGCGCATCGGCTTCGCCTCGGTGCTGATCCTGCTTGGCGTTGGCGTCGTGATGATGCTGTTCGTGAAGGAGGAGCGGGCGGCGTCGATCGGCGAGTCGGATGCGGGCAGCGTCCCGTCGCCAGCGGCGTCGTAGCCCGGGCACCGCCGAACGGCTAGCATTGAGTCTTCGATCAGCCACGCAAGGCCCATCGGCATCGCGATGAACGCCAAACCCATTTCCGTACAGCTCTACTCCCTGCGCGAGGAGTCCGCGCAGGACTTCGACGCCGTGCTCGAACGCCTCGCCGCCATCGGCTATGCGGGCGTCGAACCGTTCGCCCTGTTCGGCAAAACCCCGGCGGCGTTCAGGGCGCAGGTGGAGAACCTCGGCATGGCCGTGTCGTCCAGCCACCACCCGTGGGCGAACCGGACCGGCATCGGCGAAGTGGTGGACACCGTGAGCGGCTTAGGCCTTAAGCGCGCCGCGGGCGGATTCGGCCCGGACGACTTCCGGGACATGGATGCCGTGAAGCGCACCGCGGATACCGTCAACGGCCTGGTCGACGGCCTCGCGCCGCACGGCATCGAGCTGTTCCTGCACAACCACTGGTGGGAGTTCAACGTGATCGACGGCAAGCTCGGCTTCGAGCACATCGCCGAGCGCTGTCCGGGTGTGCACTTCGAGGTGGATACCTACTGGGCCGCGAACTTCGGCCGCGTCGATGTGGCGCAGCAGATCGAGCGCGTGAAGGAGCGCGTGCCGCTCCTGCACATCAAGGATGGGCCTCTCGAAGAGGGCAAGGCGCATGTTGCGGTAGGCGATGGGCGCATGGACATCGCGGGCGTAATCGCCGCCGCGGACCCGAACGTGCTTGAGTGGGTCATCGTGGAACTCGATGCGTGCGACACGGACATGATGACGGCCGTGGAAGGCAGCCACTCCTACCTGACGGCGAATGGCCTCGCGACGGGCCGGGCGGCTTGACGATGGCCAGACGCTTCGACTTCGCCGTCGGCCGCACGAACCCGGAGACCTTCCCGGTCGACCGCGTGCAGGCCGCGGCCCACGCCGCCATCGCCCGGGAGTACGCGGTGCTCACCGAATACCCCGGCAAGCTGGGCCACCCGGGCCTGCGCACGGCCATGGCCCGGCGCGAATCCGAGCGCGAAGGCGTGGCGGTGGACCCGGACGCCATCGCGCTGATGAACGGCTCCATGCAGGCGGTCACGCTCACCGCCGAAGCGCTCACGCAGCCGGGCGACACCGTGATCTGCGAGGAGGTCACCTACTCCGGCACCATCGCCGCCTACCGCACCCTCGGCATCGACATGGTCGGCGTCCCCGTGGACGAGGACGGCATGCGCGTGGACCTCCTGGAAGCCACCCTCGACGAGCTCGGCGAGACGCGCAAGCCGAAGTTCATCTATGCGCTCACCACCTACCAGAACCCCACCGGTGCCAATCTCTCCCTCAAGCGACGGCGAATGCTGATCGACATCGCCGCCGAGCGCGGCATCCCGATCATCGAAGACAACTGCTACGGCGACGTCCACTACGACGGCGACAAGCCGCCAGCGCTCTACGCCCTCTCGGACTACGAGGACATCGTCTACATGTGCTCGCTCTCCAAGATCCTCGCGCCTGGCCTGCGCCTTGGCTACCTCTACGCCAAGCCGAAGCTGCTCGAACGCATCCTCGCCCGCCGCCACGATGCCGGCGGCAACTATCTGGCCGCCGGCGTGGTCGCCGAGCTCTACAGGGACGGCGTCTGGTCCCTCACGGAGGAGCTGAACGAATCACTCAAGGTGAAGAAGAATCTGGTGGTGGACGGTCTGGCGGAGGCGGGCGGCGATGTCTGCGTCTCCTCGAACCCATCGGGCGGCCTCTTCGTCTGGGTGCGCTTCCCGGACGATGTGGATCAGGACAAGCTCGCCCGCCTCACCGCCGAGCGCAACTTCTACTATGCATCCGGGTCGAACTTCCACATCCACGGCGAGCAGGTGCCGTACCTGCGCCTCGCCTTCGGGCATGTGCCGGATGCGGACATCAGGGATGGCATGCCGATCCTGGCGCAGTGCCTGCGCGAGGCGCGTACGAGCAACGAGAAACCGCGCTTCGAGGGGCTGTTCGACGGGTAGGCGCCGAAACGGGGAGTCGCAATGCTGAAGTGGCTGCTGGCGGGCATCGTGATCGGCGTCGTCGCCGGATCGGCGGCAACGGCGTGGTTCTACGCTGCGCACCTCATCGAAGCACCGCCTGCGCCCGGCGCCAAGCCCTTCGTTTCCCCGACGAGCCTGCCGGCACCGCGGCAAGCTGACGCGCCGAGTGCGCCAAGCGAGGAGGCGGTCGCCGAGCCGCTTCCCGAAGTCGGCGTACTCGCCGCGATGATGGACATCCCGAGCGATTTCGAGCAGACGGTGATGCTCTACAACCTGATCCGCCACGCGGACGCCGACTATCTCGACGCCCTGCTCGACGAAGCCGACACGCTGCGCCCGCGGCGCGAAGGCAACGCCGCGAAGTCCATCATCTTCGGCCGCTACGCCGAGGTCGATCCCGAACGCGCCCTGGCGCGCATGACGGCGCGCGGAGAGGAGCGTTTCCTGAGCGGACTGTTCCGTGCTTGGACGAAGCACGATGTGGACGCCGCGGTCGCTGCCGCCGAGACCCTCGGCTTGGCGCACCGCCGCAGCGCCGGGGCGGCCATCCTGTCGGTAACCGAACGCCTTGCCGACGATCAGCGCACGTTGATCGCCGAGGAGTTTTCGGCCCAAGGCACGCTGGAACGCATGAAGGCCGACGAGGCCCTTGAAGTCGACCCGGCCCTTGCATGGCGCGAGGCGATCGCCAGCGAACCGGGCCAAGCGCGATTCCAGACGCTCTGGCATGTCGCTCGCCGCTGGCTGCAGAGCGACCCGGGAGCCGCCCTGCGCGCGGTTGACGACCTGGCCTCCGAACAGGCCATGGCGCTGCGCAGTTCGCTGACGGCCGAGTGGGTGCAGAAGGACCGGGAAGCGGCTCTTGCCTGGGTGCTCGCGCAGCCGGCCTCCGCCGAGCGAGTGCAGATGGTCCAGGGCATGGCCATCGGCATCGCGCAGAACTCGCCCGAGGAGGCGCTCGACTTGCCTATCAGTTCAGCGGCGACGAACGCAGGGAAGCCGCCAGCAATGTCATGATGCTCTGGAGCCAGTTGGATCCGCCGGCGGCTCTTGCCGCGTGGACGGAGCGCGACATCCCGCTCAACGAGTGGGTGGACCAGCACCTCGTGGGGAATCTGGCGCAGCACGACCCGTATGCGGCGTTCGACTGGGTATTGGCGCAGCCGACTTCGTCGCGGCGGCAGTACCTGCTGCGTTCCGCGCTCTCCGAGATGGCCAAAGTCGCGCCGCGCGACGCTTTGGATCGAGCCCAGGAACTGCGCAGCAACGAGCGGGAGCAGAGCATCGACGCGGTGCTCTCCGAGTGGGCGCGCAGCGATCACCGGGCGGCGGCCAGGTGGATTGCCGGCGCCGACACGCTCTCCCAAGCGGAACTTCGGTCGGCGCTGCACAGCGTCCTGCATGTCTGGGGCGAGGCGGATGCGCCAGCCGCCCTGAACTGGCTGCTCGCTCAGCCGCAGTCCTGGCATGAGGCCGCCAGCAGCGTCATCAGCGCCTTGGCCGACGATGCCCCGGAGCGCGCCGCGCGGCTCGTGGAGCGGCTGTCGGACCCCGAGGTGCGCAGCAGCGCGCGCAGCACGCTCGTCTCGCATTGGGCCGACTCGGATCCGCGCGCTGCCGTGCGCTGGGTTGGCGCTGTCGCCGACGCCGAGGAGAGACGCGGTCTCTACGCGGACGTGTTCCGCGCCTGGGCTCGCGAAGACCGCGACGCGGCCGCGCAGAGCATCCGCCTGCTTCGTGCCGGCAAGGACCGCGACGCCGTGCGCTGCGATCTGGTCCAGACGGTGGTATACGAAGATGTGGACTTCGCCGAGGAGCTCTACCTGCGCATCAACGACGCCGACGAACTGCGCCAGGCGGCGGCGTCGCTCTACCACTATTGGGAGGACCGCGATCCGCAACGCGCCCGCCGCTACCAGCGCGCCGCCGGCCTCGACGACGAGCGCGGCTAGTCGCGCGCTTGGGACGATCGCATGAAGCAGTGGTTGTCCGGCCTAGCGGCAGGAATTGCCGTGGGGGTCGTTGTCGGGGCGATCGGCGGCTGGCTGTACGCCTCGGCACATGACTCTCCATCCGCTTCGGTCGCCGCGCCAGCGTTGCGCGCCGCGCAATCCGCCGAGCCAGTGCCCGCGCAGCCACATGGCGCGGCGAAATCCGTCGGGGCGGCTGACGCGGAGGATGCGAACGACGAACGACGCCTGGAGATCGCCGCAAGTTCCTCCGAAGAGGATGTCCCGGTGGCTATCGGAGCGGACACGGACCGCGACCTGGAACCCGCATCGGCGTGGCAGGAAGCCGTCGCCCTCGAGCCGAGCGAAGCCGTCTCGCGCAGGCTCTGGAACATCGCCGTCAGCTGGCTCGATGAGGATCCGCAAGCCGCCCTTGACGCGCTCGACGCCGTAGGCCCTCGTCACGCGCCGCACTGGCGTTCTGCGGCGCTCGGCCGCTGGGCGCGCAAGGACCTGCAAGGCGCCACCGCGTGGGTGCTGGCGCAGCCGGCATCGTCCGAACGCGTGAACTGGGTGGGGGACTTGGCGGAGTTGATGGCCCAGAACTCGCCTCAGGCAGCACTGCGATTCGCGGATCGACTGGGCGGCAGGGAACGTCAGCGCGCCGCCTACTACGCCTTTTCGGGGTGGTCGGAGCAGGACCCGCGCGCCGCGATGGAGGCGCTGGCGGCGCGTGGCGTGCCAGCCTTCTTCAGCGTCGCGCAGCAAGTCGTCGCCACTTGGGCGGAGCGCGACGCCAGCGCGGCGTTCGACTGGCTCATGGCGCAGCCGCGAGCTCGCCATCGCGAGACTCTCGTCGTGCGGGTGCTCGAAGAGATGGCCTGGCGAGCCCCTGAAGACGCCTTGACCCGGGCCCAGAGCCTGCGCGGCAGGGAGCGGGAGCAGGGCATCGCCGAGGTCCTCGGCGCTTGGGCGAAAAGGGATCACCGGGCGGCGGCGGATTGGATCGGCGGCAATGATCGCCTCACTCGCGACGAACGGCTTGCCGCGCTGTGGCGCGTGCTGCGCGTCTGGGCCGACGTGGACGCGGACGCGGCGCTGGACTGGCTTCTTGCGCAGCCGCAAGGGTGGCACGACGCCGTGACTACGGTGATCGATGAAGTCGCCGACGACTCGCCCAGCCGCGCAGCAGGGATCGTCGAGCGCCTGCCCGACCCAGTCGACCGCAGTTCTGCACGATTCGCGCTGGTACGGAACTGGGCCGACCAGGACCCGGCCTCGGCACTGCGCTGGGTCGCCGATCTGGCCGACGTGGCGGAGCGCCGCACCCTTTACTCGCTGGTATTCGAGATTTGGGCGTACCACGATCGAGAGTCCGCGGCCGAGAGCATCTCACTGCTGCGCCCGGGCAAGGACCGCGACATGGCGCGGCGGGAACTGATCGAAACCGCGGTCGACTCCGATGCGGACTTCGCGGAGGACCTCTACCTGCGCATCAATGACGCGGAAGAACTGCGCGGGGCCGCCATGCTGCTCCACCACCATTGGCGAGACCGCGACCCCCGACGCGCCCGACGCTACCGGGATGCCGCCGGCCTCGGCGAAGAGCACGGCTAGCGTTGTTGTTCGAGTCGGCGAGTTGAGAGTGATCGCATGAAGAAGTGGTTGTTCGGCATGACGGTAGGCGTGCTGGTCGGTGCGGCAGCCGTCTGGCTGTACGTGAGCCTTGCGAGACCCGAGTTCTTGGATGTCGCCGGTGCCGTGCCGCCCATGCAGCTGCCATCGGAGCGGCCGGGCGATGCCCCGGTTGTCGGGTTGGTGGTCGCGCCGTCCGAGAGCCGCATTCTCGCCGCCATGCTGAAAGACGCGCGCGGTTTCGAGCGCGCCGCCAAGCTCCACGAACTCGTTCGTTTCGCGGACGCCGGGTTTCTTGACCATCTGCTTGCCGAGGCGGATGCGTTGCCGCGCCGGGAAGCCGAGGCCGCGAAGTCCATCATCTACAGCCGCTATGCGGAAGTCGCCCCAGAGCGGGCGCTGGCGCGGATCATGGCCCACGGGCAGGGCGAGACGGTCTTTGTGGGCGCCCTGTTCCAGGCATGGGCGGAGCACGATGTCGACTCGGCGCTGATCGCCGCCGACGGCCTGGTCGGAGGAGCGCGTCGCCGGGCTGGGGCGTCGATTCTGTCCGTCACCGAACACTTGAGCGACGAACGGCGGACGGGGATCGCCGAGAGCTTCTCCGCGCAGGAAACGTTGCGGCGCATGAGGGCCGACGCGATGCTCGACGCGGATCCAGCGCTCGCATGGCAGGAGGCAGTGGCCGCGGAAGCGGGCGAGGCGCGTACCCGGGCAGTGTTCCAAGTGGGCCATGCTTGGCTCGTGCGCGACCCCGAAGCTGCCCTCGCCGCCATCGAGCGCATGGAACTCGCGCAGACGCGGACGTGGCTGCAGGCGTTGATGCGCCGGTGGGCGCAAGAAGACCTCCAAGCCGCTGCCGCCGCTGTGCTGGCCCGACCTGCATCGTCGCAGCGCGTGCGGATGGCGGCGGCGGTCGCTACTGCCATTGCCGAGCAATCGCCAGAGAAGGCGCTGGCTTTCGCGGAACGCTTCGCCGGACCGGAGCGGCAGCAAGTGACGGCTGCCGCGGTGACGGCTTGGGGCCGGCAGGATCCGCCGGCGGCGCTGGCCGCGTTGTCGGGCATCGACATCGGGCGGGCGGCGTGGGTGGGCCGGCAGGCCGTGAACCGGCTGGCAGATCAAGACCCGTTCGCCGCGTTCGACTGGGTCATGGCCCAGCCTCGGTCGATGGACCGCCGGGTGATGCTGGGCGTGCCGTTGCGGCGCATGGCGGAGGTCGCTCCGCGGGCCGCGCTGGCGCGAGTCCTGGAATTGCGCGGCGTCGAGCGCCAGGAAGGCATCGGCTACGTGCTGGCCGAGTGGGCGCGTAGCAAGCCGCACGAGGCGGCGACCTGGGTGGCTGGCGACGACGCGCTCCCAGACTACGACCGGCTGCCGGCGTTGCATAGCGTGCTGCGCGTCTGGGGCAAGGCGGACGCGGCCGCCGCGGTGAGCTGGCTGCTCAGCCAGCCGGACACGTTGCACGGTGCGGCGAGTTCGGCCATCGGCGCGTTCGCGCAGGAATCCCCTGAGCGTGCGGCGAGGTTGGTCGGACGCCTAGCCGATCCCGACGCGAGCCGTCGTGCGCAGAGTGCGTTGACGACCGCATGGGCAGCGCAGGATCCTTGTTGCCGCCGTGCGGTGGATCGCTGATCTGACCGATGCGGACCGCCGGCGCGAGCTCTACCAAAGCGTTTTCTTGGTCTGGTCCCGCCATGATCGCGATGCAGCCGCCGCGAGCGTGCGCCTGGTGCGCTCGGCGCGATCGCGCGACGCGGTGCGCCGCGCACTCATCGAACGCTACGTGCATGAAGACGTCGACTTCGCGGAGGACCTTTACCTGCGCATGAGCGACGCGGAGCAACTCAGGCGCGCGGCCGTGTCGCTCCACCGCCATTGGAATGGCCGCGACTCGATGCGGGCGCTGCGCTACGCCCGAGCCGCTAGGCGGGACGAAGGGCAATGAACGGTCGGGCGCAACGACTGTACGATAGGCCGCCATGGAATTCGCCGCCGAACAGATCCGCATCATCGGCAGCCTCATGGAGAAGGCCGTCACCACGCCGGAGCAATGCCCGCTGACGCTGAACGCGCTCATTGCCGCCTGCAATCAGAAGTCGAGCCGGGAGCCGGTGATGGCGCTGGAGCGCGGCGCCGTGGCCCGCATCGCCGACGGCCTTGCGGAGGAGGGGTTCCTCAACCGCGAGGAGAACTTCAGGAGCGGCGTGGTGAAGTACCAGCAGCGGCTGTGCAATACGCCGTTCAGCGACCAGCAGTTCACCGACGAGGAATACGCCGTGGTCTGCGTGCTCATGCTGCGCGGGCCGCAGACGCCGGGCGAACTGCGCACGCGGTGCACTCGCCTGCACGACTTCGCGGACAACGAAGCGGTCGCCGAGACGCTCGGCGGGTTGATGGACGCCGAACGCGAGGGCGGCGCGGTCGTCGCCCGGCTGCCCCGTGCGCCCGGGCGCCGCGACCATCAATACGCGCACCAACTCTCGGGCGCCGTGGAGTCCGTGCCCGCGGATCAACCGACGGCGTCGCCGCCGCGGCGCGGCAGTGCCTTGTCCGAGCTTGAGGCGCGCGTCAGCGCATTGGAGAGCGAACTCGCGGACCTCAAGCAGCGCCTGCGCTTGGAGTGATTCGATGGCCAAGTGGCTGGCGGGCATCTCCATCGGCTTCGTCGCCGGAGCGGTGGCGGTGTGGCTTTACGGCTTGGCATTCCCCGAAGCGCCGCGCCGCCCTGTCGAGCAGGCTGCCACCGCTCCCCCGTCGCGCGTGAGTCCGTCGAGCGTTCCGCCATTGAGCAGCGTTCCCGACGCGGCGGCGCCCCTGCGCACCTTGACCGCCATTCTCGGCGTACCCAGCGACTTCGAGCAGGCCGTGCTGCTCTACAACCTGATCCGCTCTGCCGATGCCCAGTTTCTGGATGGCCTGCTGACGGAGGCCGACACGCTGCGCCCGCGCCGCGAGGGGGAGGCTGCGAAGTCCATCATCTACGGCCGCTACGCCGAGGTCGATCCGGCGGGCGCCTTGGCCCGCATCACCAGCCGCGGCGGTCGGGAAGAGAGGTTCCTGTCACGCCTGTTCCGGGCCTGGGCGAAACACGATCTGGACGGGGCGCTGGCGGCCGCGGAGACGCTCGAGGAGGCGCACCGACGGCAGGCGGGCGCAGCGATCCTGTCGGTGACCGAACACTTGCACGAGGACCGACGCTTCGAGATCGCCGAGAGCCTGTCTGCCCAAGAGACACTACAGCGGATGCGAGCAGAGGAGAATCTGGAAGTCGATCCGGCCCTCGCATGGCGCGACGCCGTTGCCAGCGAACGGGGGCCGGCACGGGAACAAGCCCTCTTGCACATAGCCCATAGCTGGCTGGCGCGCGACCCCGAAAATGCGATGGCGGCTGTGGACGGTCTTGGTCGCCAAGCGGATGGCTGGCGCGCCGGACTGGTCGGTCAGTGGGCGGAGCGGGACCGGGAAGCCGCCACCGCGTGGGTGCTGGCGCAGCCTGCGTCGGCGGCACGCGCGCAGATGGTCGAGGGACTGGCGGGCGCGATCGCCCAGAGTTCGCCTATGGAGGCGCTGGGTTTCGCCGACCAGTTCACGGGCAATGAGCGCAACGTGGCGACCGAAGCCGCATTCCGGACATGGGGCGAGAAGGACCCGGGCGCGGCGCTGGAAGCATGGACGCAGCGTCGTCCCCAGGGCTTCCAGTGGCTCGACGCTTGGCTCGTAATGCGTTGGGCGGACCGAGACGCTGCTGCGGCCTTCGAGTGGGCCGCGGCGCAGCCGCCATCGTCCAGTAGGCCGCACTTGCTGAATACGACCCTCAGGAAGCTGGCGGAGACCGACCCGCGGGGTGCCTTGGCGCGGGCAGAGGAACTCCGCGGCAGCGAACGGGAGCGCGCCATCGCTGCGGCGCTCAGCGAGTGGGCGCAACGCGATCACCGGGCGGCGGCGAGCTGGGTTGCCGGCAACGACGCGCTGGCCGTTGGCGCGCGACGTTCGGCTTTGGCGAGCGTGTTGCGAGTTTGGGGGGCGAAGGACGCGCGCGCAGCCCTCAACTGGCTGCTCGCCCAGCCGGAGAGCTGGCACGAGGCCGCTACCAGCATCATCGATGCGTTGGCGGTTGAGTACCCGGATCGGGCGGCGCGGCTGGTCGAACTGCTGCCGGACCCAGAGGTGCGCGCCGAGGCCAGGCGCTCGCTTGCGTTCGCTTGGGCGAACGAAGAACCGGAAGCGGCACTGCGCTGGGCGTCCGAAGTAGAGGATGTCGAGGAACGACTGGCCCTGCATTCGGCGATCGTCAGGAGATGGGCCTTCCATGACCGGCAAGCCGCCGCGAGCGGCGTCCGGCTGCTGCGCCCCGGCAAGGAACGCGACAGCGCGCGCAATGCGCTCATCGTCGCTACGCTGCATGAGGACGTGGAATTCGCCGAAGATGTCTATCTGCGCATCAACGACGAGGACTTTCTCCGCGAGGCGGCGGCTCTGCTCTACCACTACTGGGAAGGCGTGGACTCGAAGCGCGCCCGGCGGTATGCGCGTGCCGCCGATTTCGAGGACGAAGAGCAGCCAGACTTGGTCGACTAGGCGCATCGCTGCCGCGACGCGATCGAGAACGCTTCGCGTTCTCCCGGCCGGCGGTGCAACCTGCGTGTGAACATCCAGCCACAGCTACCGCTCATGGAATCTGTTCGACGCATGTCGGGCGCGGTATATGACCTGGGCGGAGGTGAGCCCGACGCACAGCGTCAGCGAGAGCGTGGGGCCGGCCATGGGCGTTCGCATACGATGCCGGCCATGCGTTGGACTTCGCGGTCCGGCATGGCCGCATAGAGGGGCAGGAACACCGCCTGGGCCAGCAGCCGTTTCGCGCCGGCTGGATCGAGGGATGGGCGATTCGCGGGCGCTTCGAGTACCGCTAGGCTGCCGCGCAGGCCGGCATCGAAGCCTTGTCGCCTCAGCGCGGCGATGAGTCGCTTCGGGTCGGGGGCGCGGACCGCGAACAGGTCGAAGCTGTGCGACGGGGCTTTGCCGCCGACCACCGGCGCATGGGCTTCGAGGATGGCGGCGAGTCTGCGGCCGCGCCGGCGCTGACGATCCGCTTCGGCGGCGTCGAATGCGGCCAGGCGGCGCTCGAGCAAGGCCGTGAGCGGCGCAGAGGCCTGCTTGCGCCAGCCGCTTGCGTCGTCGCTGCCGAAGCTCCCTACCCGGCGTTGCAGCCACGCGTCGCCGGCGCCCAGCCAGTCGAGTACGCGCATCAATACCGCGAACGGCAGGCGGTAGCTGGCGAGCTTCAGAACTCTGTACTTTGCCAGCCGCAACGCGAAAAGCACTCGGGACTGGCGCGGCCAGTCGCTCTGGATGCGTCGGACGCGCGCGGCGAGCTGGGCATCGCGCAGGGCCAGGATGCCGCCGCCGAGGGCGGTCGCACGCTTGATCGGGCCGAAGCTCGCGAGCGTGGCATCGCAATTCGGCGGCAGGGCGGAGGGCACTCCGGCGAACGCCTGGGCGCGGTCCTCCACCATCACGAGATCGTGCTTGCGGGCGAAGGCGCGCAGCGGGCGAAGTTCCGGTTCGGCACCGAACAGATGCGCGGCAACGATCATCCGGGTGCGCGAGGTCAGCGCTGCCGCCGCTTGGTCGATATCCGGCTGGAGGAAATCCGGGTCGATGTCGAGCGGTACGGGCGTCAGGCCGTGGCTGCGCGCGATGTGGAACATGTCCGGCACGTTGACCGCAGTCATCAGCACTTCGCTGCCTCGGGGCAGGGCGAGCGCTTGCAGCAGCAGGTCGAATCCGCTGCGCGCCGACAGGCAGACCACAGCCTCCGCAGACCCGGCCCAGCGGTCTTCGATGCGCTTCGTTCGCGCTGGGAGCGGCCAAGCGCACCGCAGCCCGCCGTAGATGAGGTCCATCCAGCCGATGTCGAGGCGTCTGCGCACCCACATGGGCGGTCTACGGCGGCGGGGCGGCAGCTTCGGCGGATTGACCTCCGGTTTTGGCAGGTCGTTGGCTCATCCCGTACTCATTCGACATTCAGAGTGTCGCCGACGCGCAGCGTGCCCCGGCCCTCGACGGCCATGTAGGCACCGAACATCACCCCGCCCGCGTAGCCGCCTTCGCGGTGCCGGTAGGAGCGCAGCGTCGCGAGGGGTTCGTTGCTGCGTTCGCCGGTACGTTGATCCGTGCAGGTGACCGCGCAGCGCTCGCAGTGGGTGGCGCGGAGCAGGCGCAGGCCGTCGCCGTGAAGCGCCGTTACATGGTCTTCGCCAAACGCATCGAGACCGGAGACCACCACGTTGGGGCGGAAGCGGTCCATGGGCACCGGCGCTTCGAGGCGCGCATTCAGGTCCTCGAGTGATGCTTCGTTGGTGACGAGGATGGGGGCGACATCGACGAAGCGCGACTGCTCGGCGCCGTCCACCAAGGCGAACTCATCGAGCGGAATGCGGCGCTTGAAGGCGCTCTTCAGGGCGGCGACGCGCACCGTCTCGCCGATGGCGGCGGACAGCCAATCGGCGAGCGCATCGCCCTGGTCCACCACCGCGACCGGGTTGCCGTAGAAGTCGACGGTCGCCTCGTCGCCCGCTGCCGCTACCGCATGGACGAACGACGCGGCGTGCCCGCCTGCGAACTCCACGGTCGCATCATCGACTCGGCGCGTCGCCACGGTCGCGAGGTTCGGCAGGCGAATCTGATTGGCGAATCTGCCCGCCCGGAGGACCATCAATTGGCGATCGCCGTCGACTCCCGTCGGCGAGACGGTCGCCGACTGCGCCTTGGTGCCACGGCAGCTCTTCACGGGGTAGCTGTAGAGCGCGGTCACGGTGCAGACCGCGCCTTGCGCCATGCCCGCAGTCGTGGACTGGTCTTTGTTGCTCATGAGGCCCCCTCGGCGCGACCCGGCAGCTCTGGGCACCCGACATTCGGCATCATGGGCGGCGCCCGTCGGGGCTGTCAACCCACCCGGCGCGCCAACGAGCAACCTGCTGCTAGACTCGACCGCCGATGCAGAGTGCGGAGCGCGAACGTGACGGAGAAGGTGGCCGAGAAAGTGGCCGAGAAAGTGGCCGAGAAAGTGGCCGAGAAGGTGGAGTTCGCGAGCGTGCCTTGGGTGGACGCGGCGCGAAACGTCCTCGAGCGCTTGGTGGCCCTACACTGCGACGACGACACCCGGCTCAGCGTATGCGAGATCTTCACGGATGCGCCGACGTCCGTTTCCGCGACCGGCATCGCGGCTTGGCACTTCCTGATCGAGGGCAAGAAGGTCCTGGTGGGTGCCTGCGAGGCGACCGGCATGGACGTGACGATCCGCGCCGACTACGCCACGGCGCTGCCGGGCGCCCGCTTGGTCTATACGCCCGAGGTTCTCGCGCGGATGCAGTTGCAGCCGCCGCCGGATCCGCCGCCCCAGATCGAGGGCGATACCAGCATCTTCCCCGCTTGGCTCGTCGAGTTGCACAACGAGATGGCCGTCATCACCGCGTAGCTGGCGGCCTCGCAGACCCATCCCACATCCGCGCAAGGAGCAACGCCATGGCAGAGTCCCAAACCGAGCCCCAACCCAGTAATGCCGACCGCGTGGACGTCTACAGCGCCCCGTCGGTGGGCCCCTACGAGGTCTCGGACGAGCTCAAGCCGCGCATCGACGAACTCGAACTGTGGGACGTCGTCGACGATCTTCGCCAGCAGGGCTACGCAGTGATCCGCGATGCCGCACCGCCCGAACTCATGGACGACCTGCGCGAGGCCATCCACAGCCTCTCGAAGCCCACCGGGGCGGAGCACGGCATCGTCGGCTCGGCGCCGCTGCTGCTTGGCCGGCACCGGGCGGTGGATCTGGTCGCCACTTTGCCCAAAGTCATGGCGATCGCCGAGTTCAGCTGCGGCAAGGCGATGCGCGCGGGTCGCTTTGTCGGCAGCATCAAGCACGAGGGCAAGGGGGACAGCGACGGCTCGCTCGCCTTGCACGCCGATCAGAACTGGATGCCGACGCCGTTCCCCGAACACAATCTGGTGATGACCTTCTGCTTCGCCTGCGAAGGCATGACGGAAGCTGGCGGCGCCACCTGCGTGGTGCCCGGTTCGCATCGGATGCGCCGGCCGCCGACGCCGGAGGACACCAAGGCGGCGCAGCCCGTGGCCGTGGAAACGCAGAAGGGCGACGTGGCGGTGTGGGACGGGGCCATTTGGCACGGCTCTCTGCCGCGCACCATCCCGGGCACGCGCACCGTGCTGCACGCCACGTACCAGCGCCTCTACACGCAGCCCATCGACGACTTCACCTATCTCCTGAAGGACGAGGCCTACATGGCCAGTGCGCCGGAGGGCATGCGGCAGCTGCTCGGCGCGGGCCTGTTCTTCCACACGGCGACGCCGGAGCACGACGTGGACATGCAGAAGTTCATGTACGCCGCGGCGGCGTCGAAGCTGTAGCGGAGACGCTTCAGCCCGTCTGGCGCTGCGGGGCGGGGCGGGCGCTCTGCCAGAATCTCACCGCGCCGCGCTTCAGATTGTCGAAATGCACGTACAGCAGGGGCGTCAGCAGCAGCGTCACCAGGCTTGCGAACGTCAAGCCGCCGATGATCGCGCGCGCCATCGGCATGTAGCTCTGGCCGGAGCCGCCGATCCGCACATCCCCCACCGCCAGCGGAATCAGCCCCGCTACCGTGGTGGCAGCGGTCATCAGGATGGGTCTCAGCCGATCCCGGCCGGCCTGCACGATGGCTTCCTCTCTGGAGTGGCCATCGCGCTGCAGCTGAAACGTGCGGTTCAGCAGCACGATGCCGTTGTTCACCACGATGCCCGCCAAGAGCACCATGCCGGTCATCGCCATCATGGTAAGCGGCGTGTCCGTGGCCCACAGGAACAGCATCACGCCGACGGCCGAATAGGCGATGGAGAACAGCACCGCGCTCGGAAACAGCGCCGACTCGAAAAGCGCCGCCATCAGCATGTACACCAGCACGATGGCGGCGGCGATCATCAGCACCATCTCCTGGAACTGCTCGGACTCGAAGTCGAAGTCGCGGCCCATCTCCCAGCGGTAGCCGGGCGGCATGGCAAAGCCCCACATCGTCGCCTCCACGCGCTGCTCGGCGACCATGGGCGGCACGTCGTTCAGGGCGAACTCCACGGAGATCGATGTCTCGCGGTTCTCGCGCCGCACGCCGCGCAGGGCAGGACGAAGGGCCAGGTCCGCGACGGTCTCCAGCGCTACCGTGCGCGGACCGGCCGGCGCGCCGGGCGTGCTCGCCCCGTCCGGCAGGAAGATGGGCAGGCGCTTCAAGTCTTCGATGCTGAGTTCCCGGCGGTCCTCGATCTCGAGATGCACCGCGTCCTCCCAGCCACCCTGGTCCAGGCCGCGGCGCAGCTGCACGCCGCCGAGCGCAACCGATACGCTGCGACCGACCCCCTGCGCCGTTATGCCGAGCGCTCCGGCCTGCTCGGGCTTCAGAATCACCGCCAGCTCCTGGCGGTTGGATTCGGCTTCGGTATGCACGTTGCGCAGTTCCGGCAGCGTCTCGAGCAGCGCGATCACGTCCTCGGAGATCTCCAGCAGCGTGGCGGTAGAGTCGCCGATCAGGCGCACGCCCAGGCCACCGTCGCCGTCCCGGTAGTTGCGCCAGCGCCGCTTGGAGCGGAAGTAGAAGTTGACGTTGGGCACCGCCGGCATCATTTCGAGGATCCTCTCCTCCACCACGGCGGCGGCGTACTTGCCGTCCTCGCGCATGGACATGAAGATGTCGCCGCGGTCCGAGTCGAACTTGGTGGAGACGTCGCCGATGCCTAGCTCGTCGCGGCTCGCCATGATCCGCTGTTCCACGTCGTCGACCAGCGCCTCCATGCGCTCCAAGGCGATCGTGCCGCGCACCCAGAAGCGCAGCTGCAGGGACTGGCGGTCTTCATTCGGGCTCATGTTGACGTCGAGCTGCGTGTAGCCGTACCAGCCCGTTCCGGCCACCGCCGCAGCGACGAGCAGGGCGCTGAACCGATGCCGCAGGGTGAACAGGACCACTTGCTGGTAGCGGTCCGCGAGCCCCTCGAAGACCTTGTGGCGGGGTTCTTCGCGACCTTCCGGCAGGCGGGCGAGCAGCGCGGGAATCAGCGTCGTTGCGATGACCAGCGAGGCGGCGATGGAGATGCAAAGCGGAATCGCCACGTTGCCCATGGTCTCGGAGGTCTCCAAGACATCAGAGAACAGCGTGGGAACGAAGACGACGATGGTGGTCAGCGTCCCCGCGGTGATGGCCATGCCCACCTCGGTGACGCCTCGGTCCGCCGCCTCGAATGGGCTGAGGCCATGCTGGCGGCGCTTCAGGGCGATGGACTCCGAGACCACCACCGAGTTGTCCACCAAGAGGCCCACCGCCAGCATCAGGCCCATCAGCGACAGCACGTTCAGCGTCATGCCAGCGAAGTACATCCCGCCTAGGGTGGCGGTGAGCGCCAGCGGCACCGTAGCCGCGATCAGGAACGCGGGGAAGAAGCGGCGGATGAAGGCGAACAGCACGATCGCGGAGAGCAGGCCGCCGATCACGCCGTTCTGAATCAGGTTCTTGAGCGCTTCGAGCACCGCCTCGGCCTGGTTGCTGACGGTGAGGAAGGAGGCGTCGCGCAGCTCCGGGTCCTCGGCGGCCTTCGCCATCGCCTCCTCCACGTCGCCGGCCACCGCAACGAGATTCGCCTCCGGCTTCTTGTAGACCGACACGCCGAGCGCCTCTTCGCCGTTCAGGCGCCGCTGGTCCGCCTCGTCCCGGGGCACGTAGCCGACTTCGGCGATGTCCCCCACCGTCAGGCCGCTGCGCACCGGCAGGTCGAGGATGTCCTGCAGGCCCTTGAAGCGGCCCAGCGGCCGCACCTGGGTCTCCAGCCGCGCCTGGTCGATGCTGCCGGCGGATAGGTAGAAGTTCTCGTCGCGCAGGCGCCGCTCGACATCGAGCACGTCGAGGCCGTGGGCTTCGAGGCGCCCGGGGTCCAGGGCGATGCGCACGTACTGCTGGTCCGCGCCGAAGAGATGCACGGTGTTCACCCCGGGCACGCGTTCGAGCACCATGCGCACCCGGGCGTCGAGCAGCCGCCACGCATCTTGCTGATCCAGATTCCGTGCGGCGATCACGAACGACAGGATCGGCTCGCTGCCTTCGTCCTGGGAGCGTAGCTGGATATGGCGGATGTCGTTCGGCAGCCGGTGCCGAATGCTCTCCACGAGTTCCTTCGCCTCGATGCCCTTGGCGGTCGGGTCCTGGTCGTCGTTCAGCGCCACAGACACCCAGACGTATCCAGTGCGCGTGTTGGAGAACATCCGCTCGATGCCGCCCATGGTGGACAGAATCTCCTCCACCGGCCGGGTGACGTTGCGTTCGACCTCCTGGGCGGAGGTGGAGCCGTAGGGGATGCGCAGTGCGATGTAGGGCCGTTCCTGCTCCGGGTACTCCTCCACGGACATCCGCGAGCCCGCCACCGCGCCGACGATGACCAGGCCGATGAAGGCCATGGCCACGGTGACCGGGCGGCGAATGGCGGCGCGGGAGACGATCATCTATGCAGCGACATCTTCAGGCGGGCGGGGAATCAGGCGGCGAGCACCGCGGTGCTCCCCGACAGCACTTCGAGCACGAACGACGGCGCCGGCCGGCCCTCGAAGAGCTTGTACGAGGTCCACGGCGGGTCGTCGCCGACATGGCGGGCGACCAGCACGTCCGGCGCGACGGCGCCCTTGATGACCCCGCGTCGCCGATAGACGAACATGTCGCAGCCGATGAAGGCGTCCGGCAGGCGCTCGCGCACCCAGCGGCGCAGCGCCCCGAACACATCGTGGATCCGCTCCACCTGGATGAGGTTCTGCCCCAAAGGTCCGCCGTCCATGTGGGTATAGCCGTCGTCGTCGTAGGCCACATGGGGCAGCCGCGGCGAGCCGTCCGCCGCCAGCAGCGCCTCCTCCGGTGCGCCGTTGACCAGCCGTTCTGCAACCATTTCCGTACCGTAGCACAGCTAGGCCAGCGGCCTTGGCCTTCGGCAGGCGACGGCTGCTGGCGGGCAGGGCAGACTTAGCCGTCTTCCGCCGCTCCCCCGTCGCGGAGCAGGCGCCTTAGGCGGGCGACCTCGGCTTCCGCGACGCGGCGAGCTTGGGCCTCCGCTCGCGTGCGTTCTTCGGCGGTGCGCCGAGCTTCGGCCTCGGCCCGGGCGCGTTCTTCGGCGACGCGTCGAGCTTCGGCATCGGCCCGGGCGCGTTCTTCGGCGGTGTGCCGAGCTTCGGCATCGGCCCGGGCGCGTTTTTCGGCGGTGCGTCGAGCTACGGCTTCGGCCCGCGCGCGTCCTTCGGCGGCGAGCCGCGCCTCGGTCTCCTGGTCGAGGTCCCGGAGGTCATCGCCCGTGGCAGGGTCGCGCATGCGCAGCCGGCCGTCTTCGACCCGGAACTCAAGCTCTAGCCTATCGCTCCTATAAACGCCGTCCGCCACCGGGCACATGGCCTTGTACTCGTCCTTGCATAGGCGCTCGGCTTTGATGCCGCGGGCGATGCGCAGGCCGAACGGATCGAACATGAAGTACTCCTCCACGCCCATCGCCGCGTACGCGTCGCGCTTGGCTCCGAGGTCCTTGTCCGCGGTACCGCCGGACAGCACCTCCAGCACGAACGAGGGCACGGGCTCGCCCTCGAACAGCTTGTACGACAGGCGCGGGTGGTCGCCCGCGCCGAAGGCGACGAACACGTCCGGGGCGACGGACTTCGTGCTCCCGCGCTGCGGGTACATGAACATGTCGCAGCCGGTGAAAGCGTCCGGGAAGCGCTCGCGGACGAACCGCCGCAGCGCCGCGAAGGCTGACAGGATCTCTTCGACCTGGGTGGAGTTCTGGCCCAAAGGCGCTCCGTCCGAGTGGGGGTAGCCGTCTTCGTCGTAGGACACATGGGGGAGCTGCGGCGAACCGTCCGCAGCCAGGAGCGTGCCGTTGACGAGCCGTTCTGCAACCATGCCGATACCGTATCACAGCCGCGGCCTGCGGCGCTCTACGCGGGCGCCGTCTCCTCGTCGAATACGTCGCCGTGGATCTGCTTGCGATCCACCAGGTCGTAGACCACGGGGATGACGATGAGCGTCAGGAGCGTCGCGACCAAGAGGCCGCCGATCACCGTGATGGCCATGGGCGTGCGCAGCTCGGCGGCTTCGCCAAGGCCGATGGCCATCGGCAGCAGGCCGAGCACCGTCGTGGCCGTGGTCATCACGATGGGGCGAAACCGCTGCCTCGCGCCGGTGAGCACCGCGGTGCGCCGGTCCAGGCCGCCGAGGCGCAGCCGGTTGACTCGGTCCACCAGCACGATGGCGTTGTTCACCACGATGCCGACCAAGAGGATCGCGCCGATGAAGACCACGACGGAGACGGAGATGCCGGTCGCGAAGATGCCGAGAATCGCGCCGATGGCGGCGAGCGGCGCCGTGAACATGATGACGAACGGGTGCAGCAGGGACTCGAAGAGCGATGCCATGACGAGGTAGACGAGCACCAGGGCGAGGATCAGCGCGATGCGCAGGGAGTCGAACGACGCCTCCATCTCTTCCGCCTGCCCGCCGACGCGGCTCGACACGTTGGGCGGATGCAGGAGGCCGGCGAGCATGTTCGACGCTTCCTGTCCGCCGGCGGCGAGATCGCCGTGCTCGACATGCGCGCTCACCACGGCGACGCGCTTCTGGCCGATGCGCTGGATATCCGCCGGTCCGGTGGCGAGCTTGACATCGGCCAGTGCGCCGAGGCGCACCTGCCGGTTCCCCGCATCGACCAGCAGGTTCTCCACATCCGCCTGCGAGTTGCGCTCCTGCTCGTCCAAGCGCACGCGGATGTCTACCCGCTTGTCGCGCCAGGTGAACTTGGTGGGCACGTCGCCGCGGATTTTGCGCACCACGCGGTTCGCCACGTCCGGCACGAACAGGCCCGTGGCCGCGGTGCGCTCCTGGTCGAACTCGATCTGCAGCTCCGGGTAGCCGGGGCGGATGGAGGACTCGACGTCGCTGAACGAAGGCGAGGCGGACATCAGCGCGACCAGTCCCGTGGCCAGCGTCTCGATGGCTTGCAGGTCGTTGCCGGCGATCTCGATCTCCAAGGGCGTCGCGAAGGTGAAGAGCTGCGGCCGGTCGACCTGGAACTGCGCCGCCGGCACTGCCGCGAGCTCCTGCCGGGCAAGGGACATCGCGAGCGCCTCGTCGGCTGGACTCGTGCCCTCGAACAGCACGACGTTGAGCTCGCCGATCTGCTCGCCGCCGCGCGTGGCGCTGGCATCGAGCCGGCCGCCAGTGCCGGCCACGGAGTAGGTGCGCTCGACGATGGGATAGCGCAGCAGGCGCTGCTGGACATCGGCCAACACGCCGTCGGTGATCTCCAGACGGGTGCCCGGTTCGAGTTCCATGTCGACGCGGAACTCGCCCTGGGAGAGTGACGGAATGAGCTCCACGGGTAGCGTCGGCGCGAGTGCCACGGTGCCGCCTAAGGCCGCTACCGCGACGGCCAGGGTCAGTGCGCGAAACCGCAGGGCGGCGCGCAGCAGGGCGTCGAAGCCCTTGAAGGCTTGGTCGTAGGCGCGGTCGAAGGTCCACTCGATCGGGCGCAGCAGGCTGGACAGCGCCCAGCCGATGGCTTGGCCGGCGCGCACGGCGGCGTACACGAGGAAGCGCCCCGGCGCACCCATCATGCGCCGCCAGCGGCGTTTCGGCAGCGGCTGGGCATCCGTCGCGCCGCTGGCTGCGCGGCGGGGTTCGATGGCGGCCAGCATCGGGATCAGCGTAAATGCCAGCAGCAGCGAGGCGACCAGGGCGAAGGCGACGGTGAGCGCCTGGTCGCGGAACAGCTGGCCGGCGATGCCTTCGACGAACGCCAGCGGCAGGAACACCGCGATGGTCGTCATGGTGGAGGCGAGCACCGCGCCACTCACTTCCGAGGTGCCGGCGCGGGCCGCATCGCCGAGCGAAGCGCGCGGGTCGTGGCGGCCGGCATCCCGGTGCCGGGCGATGTTCTCCAGCACGACGATGGCATTGTCCATCAGCATGCCGACGGCGAGCGCGATGCCGCCGAGGCTCATGATGTTCAGGGTGATGTCGAAGGCGTCCATCATGACGAAGGTCGCCAGCACCGAGACCGGGATGGTGGCGGTGACGATCAGCGTGCTGCGCACGTCTTTGAGGAACAGATACAGGACGATGACGGCGAAGAAGGCGCCGATGATGGCCGCCGACTGCACCTCGTCGATGGCCGCGGAGATGAAGTCGGCCTGGTTGTATATCTGCACCAATTCGTAGTCGGCGGGCAGTTCCTCGGCGATTTGCGCCATGCGCCGTTCGACTTCCGTCGCCACCGCCACGGTATTGGCATCGCCTTCCTTGTAGAGCGCGATCTCGATGGCCTCGAAACCGTCGACGCGCATCACGCTGTCGCGTTCCTTCTGGCTCTCGAAGACATCCGCCACGTCGCTCAGGCGCAGCACGCTGCCCTGCTGCTGGAAGATGATGGTGTCGGCGATGTCCTGCACGGTCTCGAACTCGTTCATGGTGCGCACGAGGAACTCCTGGCCGCGATCCGTCAGCCGGCCGCCGGACAGGTTGACGTTGGCGGCCTGCAGCCGCGCGCCGAGCTGCTGGACGTTGATGCCGAGCTGGGCGAGCCGTTCCTGGTCCACGTTGACGGCGATTTCGTCCTCGTAGCCGCCGCTCACGAGCACCGCGGCGACGCCGATCACCGGGTCGAGACGCTTCTTGACCACGTCTTCGGAGAAGCGGCGCAGTTCCTGCAGCTCGGCGATCGCCACCGCGCCGTCGTGGCCCTTCAGCACCAGCGCGGCGCGCACGATGGGGTCCAGATTGGGGTTCAGGCGCAAGAGCGATGGCCGTTCGATGTCGAGCGGTAGCTGCACCAGGTCCAGCTTCTCGCGCACTTCCACCGCGGCGTCGTTCATGTCGGTGCCCCAGGCGAACTCCAGGATCACGTCAGATCGCTCGGCGGCGGAAATGGAGTGCATGCGGCGCAGGCCCCCCACCACCCCGACGCGCTCTTCGAGGCGGCGGGTGACCTGCTCCTCCACCTCCGCCGGCGCAGCGCCTTCGAAGTCCGTACGCACGGTGAGGGTGGGATAGGCGAGTTCGGGGAGCAGATTGAGGCCGAGGCGATCGAGGGACAGGCCGCCGAACAGGGCCGCGGCGAACGTCGCCATGGCTACCGTGACGGGCCGGGCGACGGCCGTGGCGATGACGTTCATGGCGCGGGCTCAGCGCGGCGGGCGCCGCCGGACGGCTGGCGGGCCGGAATCAGCTGTCGGCGAGGGCCGGATAGCCGTCCACCACCGTGACCCGGGCACCGTCGCGCAGGCCGTCCTGGCCGGTCATCACCACCTGCTCGCCTTCTTCCGCGCCGGTGAGAATCTCGATCACGCCGTCCGAAACGTAGCCGGTGGTCACGGCGCGCCGTTCGGCCACGCCATCGGCGACCACGAACAGGCTGCTCTTGTCGCGCAGCGCGACCACCGCTTCGAGCGGCGCGGTCAGCGCATCGTCGCGCCGGTCCGTGCGCACCTGCACGCGGGCGAACATTCCGGGCCGCAGCCGGCCGCCCTCGTTGTCGAGCACCACGGTGGCGCGAAAGGTGCCGGACGCAGGGTCCACCTCCGGCGCGACGCGCTGCACGTCGCCCTCGAAACGCTGGTCCGCCAAGGCGTCGATCAGCACGCGGGCGTACTGGCCGACGCGGATGCGGCCGATCTCGCGCTCCGGGATGTTGAGTTCGGCCTCGACGGTATCGAGGCGCTTCATCTCGAATGCGGGCTCGTTCTGGCTCAGGGTGTAGCCGACCTTCACATGCCGCCGGGTGATCACCCCGCCGATGGTGGCGCGGATGGTCGCCTCGCGCAGTTCGAACTCGCGCAGTTGCAGATTGGTAGCCTCCGCCTGGTAGCTGAAGCGCGCCGTGTCGTACTCGTTCGGCGACACCATGCGCGCCTCGTGCAGCCGTTCGGCGCGCTCGTAGGCGGCCTTGAGATTCGCGAGCTGCACTTTGGAGCGGGCGACTTCGAGGGCGAGGCGTTCGGTTTCGAGCTGCGCGAGGGGCTGGCCGGCCTCGACGACGTCGCCCTCCTCGACGAACAGCGCCTCGACCACGCCCTGGGTGCGGGCGACGACCACCGCTTCTTCGGCTGCGGTGAGATTTGTGGAACCGTGGTAGTAGGCCTCGACGGAACCGCGCTTGACGGTGGCGATGGCGACCGGGGTGGCGGGGGTCGGATTGGCGAGGCGCTGGTTCGCCATCTGCCGGAATCTCGCCGCGCGCTGCTCGGTGCCGCCCTTGGCGTCGGCAGCGGCCTTGGTCTGGTTCTGCGTCGCGTCGCCGCGCTCGCCCGGCTTCTTGGCGTCGACGGCCTCGCCTTGGGCGATGCGCCCGACGGCCTGCGCGGCCAGTTCCGGCGACGCGACGGCTTGGGGGTCGACAGCATCTTCGCCGCAACCGGCAACCAGCACGGCGCAGATCGCGGCGGCGGCATGGCGCAGCTTGCCGAGCCACTGACGCTGGGACAACGGCCTTTCCTCGCAAGGGTGGGTGCGGCGCAGACTATACCCGACTGCGTGCCGTTTGCCGGAGATCTGTCCTGCACCCTCGGCTCTTGGGCGATTGAACGCGCGCCGCCGCCCGTAGAGAATGGCCCGCTTCGGCATCGGGACAGATGATTGATGGAGCCGCAATCCGGCCAAGGCGCGTTCGACGGCCTGCGCGTGATCGACCTTTCGGATCGCCTGTCCGGCGCGTGGGCGGCGCGGCTGTTCGCGGACTTCGGCGCGGACGTCACGCTCGTCGAGCCGCTCGAAGGACATCCGCTGCGCCGCGAGCCGCCGTTTCTGCACGGCGATCCGGGCGTTGAACGCTCGCTGCTGCATGGCTATGCGAATTGGAACAAGCACTCGGTGGCGGCAGCGGCGGCCGAGGCGCAGAGTCTGTGCGCTGGCGCCGATGTGGTCGTCACCACCGGCAATGCGCCGGCTGGCGTTCCGAACGGCGCGGTGCATCTTTCCATCACGCCGCATGGCCTCGAAGGACCGCTGGCCGGCGTGCCGGGCAACAATCTCACGGCCTGCGCCCGCGTCGGCTGGGCGACCATCAACAAGGTCGATGGCCAGCCGCCGTTGCAGCTCCCGGTTCGGCAGACGGGCTATATCGCGGGCGTCGCAGGCTTCATCGCCGCCGCCGCGGCGCTGCATCGGGGCGGCGGCGAGCGGCTCGATGTCAGCGAGTGCGAGGCGGCGGCACTCACCTGCGCGCCGTGGGCGGTGATGGGCCTGTTCATCGACGGCCCGGACGGGCGAGCCGCGGCGTTCGGGCCGAACGGCCTGCGTCGGCGGGGCAGGCCGGGGCCGCTGTGGCCGGCCGCCGACGGCCTCATCAACTACGGCTACGGCGACTGGCGCCAGTGGACGGAAGCCATGCGGTTCCTCGGCCTCGACGAACTCGCCGAGGACGAACGCTTCGTCAACCCCTGGGGACGGCATCAGCAGGACACGCGGCCGGTGCGCGATGGGCTGGCGCAATCTTCGGCCGCGCGGCCGAAGTGGGCGCTTTTCCACGGTCTCGCGAAGCTGCGCTGCATCTCCGGCGTGGTGCAGGACGCCGCCGAGCTTCGCGACAGCGAGCAGTTGAACGCGCGCCGCTTCATCGTGCGGACCGAGGTCGCCGGGCTGAGCGCGAAAGCGACCGGGGCGCCGGCGAAGCTGTCGGCGACGCCATGGCGCTTGCGTCGCCCGGCGCCGACGCTCGGCGAGCGGGATGCCACCGAACTGCGCGGGGGGGCCGCGCCCCGGCAGCCGACGGCGGCGGACGTGGGGCAACCGCTCGACGGCGTCCGCGTGCTGTGCTTCACGCAAGCCTGGGCGGGCACGTTCTGCACCGAACTCTTGGCGTTGTTGGGCGCCGATGTCGTCCAGATCGAGACCGTCAGGCGACCCGATGTCTGGCGCGGCGCGGGGGCGCCGGTGCCGCCGGCCGTGCGCAACCCGGCGATCGCCCAGAGCGGCATCAACAACAACGGCATGTACAACACCGTCAACCTGAACAAGCGCGCCATCAATCTGGACGTGACCCATCCGCGCGGGCGGGACATCTTCTGGCGACTGCTGCCGAAGTTCGACGTGCTGGTGGACAACTTCAGCCCGCATGTGATGACCGACTGGGGCGTGACGCTGGAAGCCCTGCACGAGCACAGCCCCGGCATGATCTTCGCGTCCGTCTCGGGCTATGGGCGGCAGGGGCCGCTCGCCGAATACCCGGCCAACGGCGCGACCACCGAGCCGATGGCCGGGCTTGCCGCCATCCACGGCTACCTGGGCGGCGAGCCGATGAACACCGGCGGCCTGATCCCGGATCCGATCTCCGGCTACTATCTGGCGGCGGCGATTCTCGCGGCGCTGAACCACCGCAAGTACACCGGCGAAGGCCAGCGCATCGACGCCGGCATGATTGAGGCGGTGGCCGTGCAGGTCGGCGACGCCGTTCTGGAGTACGACGCCAACGGCGTCGTTCGCGGGCCCGGCGGCAACCGCCATCCGCGCTTCGCCCCGCACGGCATCTACGCCTGCGCCGACGATGAATGGCTGGCGCTGGCGGCAGAGACGGATGCCGCGTTCGGCGCCTTGGCGACGCACATCGGCCGACCGGAACTCGCCGCCGATCAGCGCTTCGCCACGAACGCGGCGCGCAAGGCGAACGAGGATGCGCTGGATGCGGCGATCGGCGCCTGGTGCGCGACCCAGCACTGCGCCGAGCAGGCGGACGCGCTCGGCCGCCTAGGCCTTTGCGCCGCGCGCTGCGAGCCGTTCAAGCCGCTCTACGCGTACTCGAATCCGCAGTTCGACGCGCGCGGCTTCCTCGTGCCGGTCGCGCATCCCGAGTCCGGCACGCATCTGCTGCCGACGCTGCCTTGGACGATGTCGCGAACGCCAGCCGTGGGCGTTACCTATTCGCCCCGTTTCGGCGAGCACAGCCGCGAAGTGTTCGCCCAGGAACTCGGCATGGGCGACGCGGAATACGAGGAACTGGTGCGCCTGGAGGTCACCGGCACCGAACGGGTGGCTTGAGGAACGAAGAAATGACCGACTCGGCATTGAAGGGCGGGCCCACCTCGCACATCTACTTCTCGCAGCGCCTGCGCCTGCATTACGTGGACTGGGGCAACGAAGGCGCACCGCCGCTGCTGCTCGTGCATGGCGGCCGCGACCACTGCCGGAACTGGGACTGGGTGGCGCAGGCGCTGAAGGCCGACTACCACATCATCGCCCCGGACCTGCGCGGCCACGGCGATTCGCAGTGGCTGGTCGGCGGCGCGTACACCACCATCGACTACGTCTACGACATCGCGCAACTGGTCCGCCAGACGGGGCTCGACGACCTGGTCGTGGTCGGCCATTCCATGGGCGGGTCGGTGTCGCTCGCCTATGCCGGCCTGTTCCCGGAGAAGGTCCGCAAGCTGGTCTCCATCGAAGGCATGGGCATGTCGGCGGTGGGGTCGGACGACTCGACGCCGGGCCACGAGCGGCTGCGCGAGTGGGTCGGCAATCTGCGCACGCTGTCGGGGCGGATACCGAAACGCTACCCCACCTTGGAAGACGCCTTTCAGCGCATGCAGCAGGCCAACCCGCATCTGACCGAGGAGCAGGCGCGCCATCTCACCATCCACGGCAGCAACCAGAACGAAGACGGCACCTATAGCTGGAAGTTCGACAACTACATGCGCGCCTGGTCGCCCATCGGCCTTTCCGCGCAGCAGACCTTCGGCCTTTACCGCCGCATCATGTGCCCCACGCTGCTGATCCACGGCGCGGAGTCCTGGGCGTCGGACCCGCAGCAGGACGGGCGCTTGGAAGTGTTCCGCAACGCCCGCTCCATCGGCGTCGACGACGCCGGGCACTGGGTGCATCACGACCGGCTCGATCGGTTCCTGGAGATCCTGCAGCAGTTCCTGGCCGATGACTGAGCTGGCCGCGGCCATCCACGCGGCGCCGGGGCGCGGCGTGGTGGTGGCGACCGGGGGCGGCGCCGGCCTGCTTGCGGAACTGCTGTCGACGCCGGGGGCATCCGCGACCGTCCTGGAAGCCGTCGTTCCCTACGCGGAGCAGTCGATGGCGGAGTTTCTGGGCGCGACGCCGGCGCAGTCATGCAGCGCGGCGACGGCCCGGGCGCTGGCGATGCGGGCATTCACCCGGGCGCTGGACCTCGGCGGCGACTTCGGCTTCGCCGTGACCGCGGCGCTGGCTACCAATCGCCCGAAGCGCGGCGAGCATCGGGCGCATCTTGCCTTCCAGAGCGACGCGGCGACGCGCAGCTGGACGCTCGATCTGGTCAAGGACGCGCTGACCCGGCGCGAGGAAGAGGGCCGCGTGACGGAGCTCGGCTTGCGGGCGCTCGCGTCCTCGCTCGGCGTCGGCGAGGCCACGCCCGCGGCGGAGGACGCGAGGGGTTCGCGCGAGTTGGCGCAGCTCATGCGCGGCGACCGGGCGCATGTCGCTGCGCAGGACTTCGGCGCGATCCTGCCGGGCGCGTTCGACCCCCTCCATGACGGCCACCGGGCGATGCGCGAGGACGCGGCGCGGCGCCTCGGCATGGCGGTCGGCTTCGAGCTCTGCATCGCGAACGTGGACAAGCCGCCGCTCGACTACGTGGATCTGAACGCGCGCGTGGCGCAGTTCGATAGCCGGGAGGTAGTCGTCACCAACACGCCCACGTTTCTCGCCAAGGCCCGGACCCTCGGCGGCGGCATCGTCTTCGTCGTGGGCGCGGACACGCTGCTGCGCATCGCCGAGCCGCGCTACTACGGCGGCCGCCGTGCCCGAGACGCCGCCCTCGCCGAACTGCAGGACTGCGGCTGCCGCTTCCTCGTCTACGGGCGGGTCGTGGCGGGCATCTTCCAGACCTTGGACGACCTGGCGCTGCCGGACGCGCTCCGCACCCTGAGCGAGGGCGTCCCCGAGAGCGCGTTCCGCTACGACATCTCGTCCACCGCCCTGCGTCGCCGCCGGCCTGAGCGCGACGCCTAATGCGACGGGAGTGTGCGGCCACGGGCAGTACCGGAGCCACGTCTGCTGCTGCGCTATAAGAGTTCGGTCCTACACCCCTTAGGCCTCACCGGCGCTGAGCTCCTTCGGCGATGGCGTGATCCATGTGGGCAAGCGAAACCCGAGGGCCATGGTATTCGACAGTGCCGAACAGATCGTCCAGCGTCCGCACAGCCAGAATGCGCACTTCCGAACCCGATATGACGTGCCAGATCCGGTCCCTCGGGCCGACGGCCAGCGCTTCTTGGACGGTTTTCGGCAAGGCCGTTTGCGCCTTTGAGGTCGACTGCGACTCAATCAAGTGAAAATCTCCGCTCGGGGGTTGGCACATCTCAGCTAGCGTATCAGGAGCCATGGGCCGCCTTGGTGTGCTTGCCAGAAACATGCCCGCACACCCTTTGTTGGTACAGCCGCCGGCGACCTGCGGCCGGTCCGGCATAGTGCGGCGCCGCGGCATCAGCGTCCCTCCAAGTCTTCCAGCCGTTTCGGGTACGTGTCCTTTAGCAGTCGCGACAGCGAGCGGTCGGCGAGCAGCTTGCCGCCGGTCTGGCAGTTGGCGCAGTAGTTCGTTTCGTTCTCCGGCCGAACGATGCGCTGCACCGGCGCGCCGCACACGGAACACGGCTCCTTGTACTTGCCATGCACCGCCATCTGCGGGTGGAAGGCCGTCACCTTGCTGCCGCCCTGGCCGGGGAACCTGCCCGCCGCCTCTTCGCGCAGCGTGTCCGTCCATTCCGCCACCACGGTTCGGCAGGCGTCGAACAGCGCCCGCGCCTCGTCTTCGTCCATGTGCCGGCCCTGCTTGAACGGCGACATCCTCGCTCGGAACAGGATTTCGTCGCTGTAGGCATTGCCGATGCCGGCGAACACCCGCTGGTCCGTCAGCGCCCGCTTGACGGTATGCGGCGTCTCCCGAAGCCGCCGGTAGAAGGCGTCGAAGTCGATGCCGCCGATCTCCAATCCGCCCGGGTCGAGCGCGGCTAGGCCGTCCTTGCCCTCGACGAGCCGCAGCGACGCCCGCTTCTTCTTGCTGGCCTCGGTGAGGATCAGCGTGCCGTTCTCGAAATCGAACGCCGCGAGGCCGACCCGCTTGGGCACGGCCTGCCGCGTCGCGTCGTGCCAGCGCAGCCGCCCGGCGATCATCAGGTGGATCACGGCGTAGAAGCCGCCCTCCAGCTCGACCACGATCTGCTTGGCGAGCCGCCTTGCGCCGACGACCTTGCGGCCGGCGACTTGGTCGACGCTGGGAGACACCGAGCGCAGCAGGAACGGACTGGCGAGCCGAATGCCCGTCAGCCGGGTGCCCCGCACGCGCTGCTCGACATGCTCGATGTAGACGGTGAGGTCCGGCAGTTCCGGCATGGTCGGCCCCGGCGCGTGTCGGTTCGATCATAGCAATCCGCCGGGTTCGGCTTGTGGCGCTCCGACGTTCCGGTTACGGTGCGAGCATGTTGGCAGTGGTTCGGGGAGAGGCGACGTGAAGCGGATGATGAAACTCGGTCTCGTGATGCTGGCCATCGGGGTCGCCTGGCCATCGTTCGCCGGCGGCTGGGGCGACTGGTGCCGGAGCATGGTGCGCCTGACGGATGCCGCGCATGCGATCGAACCCGGCATCCTGGTCCCCGGCACCGCCGAACTGCCGACCCACTGCCGAGTGCGCGGCGTGGTGGGCCGCGCCATCCGCTTCGAGGTGCGGATGCCGGTGAACGCCTGCTCGGAAGGAGAGCTGTGCGCGGTCTGGAACCGGCGCCTGATGTTCACGGCGGTCGGCGGCGCCGCGGGCGTGATCGGCGACACCACCAGCCTGCTGCCGCGCGGCTTCGCCATGGCTTCCACGGACACCGGCCACGAGGCGAGCGAAGGCACAGCGTTCTACGCGCAGCCGCAGGCGCTCTTGGACTACGCCTACCGCGGCGTTCACCTGGCGACGCTGGCCGCCAAGGGCATCGTCTCGCATTTCTACCGGGAAGAGGGCCAGATCGAATACGCCTACCTGCAGGGCTGCTCGAACGGCGGCCGCGCGGCCATGCTCGAAGCCGTGCGCTTTCCGGACGACTACGACGGCATCATCGCCGGCGCGCCGGCGTTCACCTTCCAGGAGATGATCCCTTGGATGGTCGGCATGCACAGGGCGCAGACGGCGAATCCGCTGACCCCGGACGCGCTCAAAGTGCTCGACGACGCCTCGCGCGAGTCCTGCGATCTGCTCGATGGCGTGGAGGACGGCGTGGTCGGCGATCCGCTGCGCTGCGAGATGGACTTGCCGGCGCTGCGCTGCGCGGAGGGCCAGACGGAAGGGTGCCTGACCGCTGGGCAGATCGAAACGGCCCGCGCGGTCTACGCGGACATGGTCGACGGGGCCGGCCGCGTGCTGTCGCCCGGGGTGCCGCCGGGCGCCGAGGCCGGCGGCGACTGGCGCTTCTGGATGCTGCCGAACGAACAGTTCGGCGGCGACTCCGTGATCGCTGGCATCGGCGAGATGCTCTCGCTGCTGATGCGCGAGGATCCGACCTTCGACTTGGACGCCTTCGATCCCATCGCCGATCGGCACCTCATCAGCGACGTCACCTCGCCTTTGGACGTGCGCAGCGCGGACCTGCGCGAGTTCAGGGACCGCGGCGGCAAGCTCCTGATGTACCAGGGCTGGAACGACTATCCGCTGCGCCCGCAGCGGGCCATCGACTACTACGAGCGCGTCGTCGGCTCGTACGGCCAGGGCGAGAACGTGGACGACTTCTTCCGGCTGTTCATGATGCCGGGAGTGCTGCACTGCGCGGGCGGCCCTGGCGCTTGGGACGCCGACTACGTCGACGCGATCGTCGCTTGGCGGGAGCGGGGCGAGGCGCCGGACTCTATTCTGGCCGAGCACCCGGGACCGACCCCGTTCGCCCATCTCGCGCCAGACGAGCGCGTCGAGCAGACGCGCCGCTTCACCCGACCGCTGTGTCCGCACCCGCAGTTCGCGCGATACCGCGGCGAGGGCGACGTGGACGACGCGGCGAACTTCGATTGCGTGGCGCCGGCGGCGGATTGACGCGGACCCGCGCGGCTGCGGCGGTGCGGGGCCGCCGCCCGCGCTGGCGTAGCCTGGCGCTCAATGTGGTCGCCTGCCAGCAAGAACCGCGGCGCATAGACACGAAAGATTCGCTAATCTTTCCCTACAATGCCTCGACAGAGTTGTTTCTAGCTAAAGATTATTTTATCTTTCGAAGAAATGACCACTGAAGTGGTCGGGTTCGTTTGGACAGTTTGAGGGCTGAGCCAAGTGAGTTCCCGATCCAAGTTTTGCCCTCCGAGACCGGCATTCTCGCCGCACGGCGGCATCGCCGTCAACTCTTCAGGGCGGCCCGTCGTGCCGCGACGGTCGGCCCTTCGTTCTTCCGTTCGAGGCGACCGTGGATGGCGGATTGCGCGCCCGGCGTAGGAGGGCGCAGCCCGACGGAGCCGGGCGCGCCGCGCCTTCGGCGCGGCGCCGGTGAGGCGCCGGCGCGTTCCCGCCCTTGCGCCGTCACCCGCCCGCCGCGAGCAGGCCCGCGCCCCGGTCGTCGAAGAACACCTCGGCGGGCGTCCGCCCGCCGAACGCCAGGTGCGGGCGCCGGTGGTTGCAGTGGTCCATCCACGAGCCGATCAGGCGCCGCGCATGGTGGCCTCCCGCGATCTCCTCCAGGTACACCGCCTCGTACTTCAGCGACCGCCACAGCCGCTCGACGAAACGGTTGTCCATCCACCGCCCCTTGCCGTCCATGCTGATCCGCACCCCCGCCTCCAGCAGCGGCCGCAGGAAAGCCTCGCTGGTGAACTGCCCGCCCTGGTCCGTGTTCGAGATCGACGGCGCGGCGTGGCGCCGCAGCGCCTCCTCCAGCGCGCTCACGCAGAACCCGACCTCCATCGTGTTGTCCATCTCCCACGACAGCACGCAGCGGCTCGCCCAATCCATCACCGCCACCAGGTAGAAGAAACCGCCCCGAACCGGGATGCAGGTGATGTCCGCGCACCACACCTCGCCCGGACGGATCGCGTCCATCCCGCGCAGCAGGTACGGGTAGACGCGATGCCCCGGCTGCGGCTTCGTCGTCCGCGGCCCGGGGTGGATCGTCCGCCAGCCCACCGCCGCCATCAGGCTCCGCGCCTTGTCGCGCCCCACCGCGTGCCCTTCCCGGCGCAGATGCAGCATCACCCGCCGCGTGCCGTAGTACGGGAACTCCATGCAGAGCTTGTCGACCGCCAGCTGCAGCTCGAGCGTGCGCGGGTCCGCCGGACGCGGCTCGTAGTACAGCGACGAGCGGCTCACCCCCGCCAGCTCGCACTTGCGCGCCAGCGGCAGGCCGTCGTCCTCCCGGATCAGCCGGACCTTCTCCTCGCGGCCGAGGGCCCGGAAGCCCTCGAAAAAAAATCCCGCTCCACAACCAGCTCGCCGATCCGCGCGTACAGCCGCTCCACCAGCTCCTCCGTCTCGCGCGCCGCCGTCCCGCTCCGGCCCTCGCCGAACACGTCCAGCAGCCCGTCGTACGCCTCCGTCTTCCAACGGCTCAGCTGGTTCGGGTTGATGCCGTGCTCCGCCGCGATGTCCCGCACCGTCGCGTCGCCGCGCATCGCCTCCACCACCACCTTGCGCTTGAAGTCGGCCGTGTACCTGCGGCGTCCCATCCTCGATCTCCCTGTCCGTGGGAACTCACTCAGCATACTGTCCGAATTTGCCCGACCACTTCACACCGTGCCACAACTCGGCAGTATTCCAGGCGCATTCGCGGAGGAGGCGTTCTGGGCCCTGTTCGGACGCATCGAACACGCGCAGCTCGACTTCAAGCGCGGCGTCGCCACGGACATCCGCGACACCATCGTCGCGATGGCGATGGCCGATGGCGGCTTGATCGTCCACGGCGTCGACGACGAGCGCCGCATCGTCGGCTGCCCGCTGTCCCAGAACACCCAGGACCGCATCACCCGCATCGCCATGGAGTGCGGTGTCGATGTCCAGATCCGGCAAGTGCTGGTCGCTGGCACGGCGGTGACGATCACTGCAGTGCCGGCGGTGCGCGGCCGGATAGTCACCACCCCGGACGGTCGCCTGCTGCGCCGCGTCGGCGGCGACTCGCAGCCGCTGCGCGGCGATGCCATGGCGCGCTTCGTGCGCGAGCGCGAGCGGCATAGCGCCGAAGACGAACCCCTGGTCGCATTCGACGCCGCGGCCTTCTCGCTCGAAGCGATCAACGAAGCCCTCTTGGCGGACGGCCGCCCGGCGACCACGGCCGACCGCATGGCGCGAGCACTCGCGGACCTCCGGGTGGCCGTTGCCGCGCCGCCGCCGCTCGGTCGGAGCGTGCTGCGCGCCGCGGTGGTGCTGTTCGCGAAGGAACCCCACGACTTCCTGCGCGGCGTCGCCGTGCAGCTTGTTCGCCGCGCCGGCGTCGGGCCGCACGGCGGCGCCACCGTGGAACGGCAGGAGTGCGCTGGGCCGCTGGCCGAAACGGTGGGCTGCTGCATGGATTTCATCGCCCGCCACAGCGGCGTTGCCGAGGCGGTGACGGGCCTGCGCCGCCAGGCCGTACCGGCCTATCCGGTGGTCGTCGTGCGCGAGGCCATCGTCAACGCCCTGGTGCATCGCGACTACGCCCTCGGCGGCGCGACCGTGGATGTCACGCTCTGGGACGACCGCGTGGAGGTCAAGAGCCCCGGCCCGCTGCCCGGCCACATCACGGTGGACAACATGCGCCGGGAACACTACAGCCGCAACCCGCGCATCATGGGCGTGATGCGCACCCTTGGCTACGTCGAGGAGTACGGCGAGGGCGTCGACCGGATGTTCCGCGAGATGGAGTCGCGCCTGATGGAACCGCCGGCCTTCGAGGCCAACCCCGACTCGGTGACCGTGACCCTGCACAACAGAGCGCTGATCTCGGTAGACGATCAGGTCTGGCTCGGCCAGCTCGAAGGTGACCTCGCCGCCGCCGAGCGCCGCGCCTTGGTGGCGGCGCGCCGCGAGGGTGCGATCACGCCGCGCTCGCTGCGGGCGCTGCTGCCCGACGCGGATGCGAGCGCCGTGCTGGCGGGTGCGGTCGCAAAGGGGCTGCTGCGCCGCGAAGGCGTTCGCGGCGGAGCGCGCTACGTTCTCTCCGATGCCGTCCAGGCGCGTGCCGGCGGCGGTGCCCCCGATGGCCGAGACGCGCACCGGCAAGCACTGCTCGACGCGCTGCGCCGCCCCGACGGACTTTCCACCGCCGAGGCCACGGCGCTGATCGGCCGAGACATCGCCTACGCGCGGACGCTGCTCGGCGAACTGGTCGCCTTGGGGCTCGCCCGGCCGGAGGGCCGCACCCGGGGGCGTCGGTACTACGCGTCCTGACTGCGCTGCTGGCTGATCAGTTCTTGTGCGTGGTGCCGCGGGAGTGGCTGGCGGGTGGTCTGCAACCGGCAGAATGGAAGCTACGCTGGTGATGGCGTCGTGCGTTGAAGGGGCCACGATGCCTAGCCATTAGCCTTGGTCCGTGTGGTTGATCAGCGCACGGATACGTTGCTCACAGCTGTCCAGACTGGCAGCAAGCACGTATCTGGCCTTATCTTGGCCTCTGGGCGAAAACCGGTAGACGGCCCCAATCAGTGGATGCGAGAGCGTGTCGAGCAGGCTTTCGACTGTCCCGTCTGGTAGCCCGGTCGCCTGTTCGCGGAGTATGAGCTCGACCTCTCTGGCCGTCATCCGGCCATGGTTCTTTGTCCCTTCGAGAAGTTCGCGGCAGATTGTCGCCGCAAGGCTGCGCAGATCCGCCACCTGCTGCGCAGCTTCATCCAGCTCAGCAAGCTCGGCGTCGCCGGGTGAAGCGAAGAGCTTCGTGTACTCTACAAGACTCAAGCGTGCGGTGGCGTGTCGCGCACAGATGTCGGCTAACTGCCTCGCGGAAAGCAACGTGACCCCGAACTCGCGCGCCCTGCGCTTCAGCCGGTCGCCGCTAGGGTCAGGAGCCACTAGCAGAGAGTACTCCGCACGGTGCTTGTTCCTGTGTTCCTTCAATGCCAACCAGTCCACATTGGCATCCGGTAGCGGGCCGGACTTCCTGGTTTTTGCGTCCACGGCAACGAGGAATGCATCTTCTTTTCCCAGCGGTGCTGTCAGCAACACGTCGGTTCGCCCGGAGCCGCCAAGGTGTTCTGCTACAAAGCCAAGAGCCGCGAACGCACGACACACAGCCTGCTCGAAACGAGTCGGGTTGGCGGTGTCAGTGCATGCCACCAAGAGCTCTTGAGGCACGTCCCCCAGTTCCTCGCTATCGGTTTGTCGCCGGTTCCGGTGTGGTAGTGGGCGGCTCGCTGCTCGTGTGACGGTTCCGTCAGGATTGTGGATGTCTAGCTGCTCCAACAGTATCTCGCCTTGGGAAGTCAACTCCAGATGGCCACTCGAGTCATCCACCAAATTGGCTGACACGAGCCATGCCAGACGACTGGAAATCTGGGCCGCGCCATCCCAAGTGTGGCCGTATACGCGAGATCTCCGGAGCAAGTCCGCGGAGGATTGGCAGCCCGGGATCTCCGAGAGCATCTCCCCAATGAACCGAATACGTCCATGCATGACGGCGATTGGGATGTAATCTTCCCGCGTTCGGAGCCAGCTACGGACCGCCTCTGGGACGGCCACTGGTCTCTTGTCGGAGGCGACTAGCCCTGCCCTATTGAGGAAGTCAACGCTTGCCTGCGAATGGTTGGTCCCTACACTCAGTTCATCGCATACCCACTCGATGAGATCCTCTTTCGAGACGCTCGTGTCCAGAACGTGCTCGCAGATGCGGCGAAGGGAGATCAGCGTTCCCGTCTTCCCCCCAGGGATCGGATACACGCTGTTGGTCCTTTCGTTCCAAGGGAGAGGGACTGGAAGCTCGAAACCCATCGCGTACTCCTAGATACTGATCCTGCGAGGCAATGCAGCGGCCAATGTGGTGGCCAAGCGGCGTACTCTACACGACCTCGATCCGGATGGTAGCACGGCGTGGTGCGCCGCAGATACGCAGGAGGCAACGTAACGTGCAAGGCGTGCCGGTGTGCTCCACACTCCGCTCCGCGAGCGAATCCGAGCGGCGGGCACTTCGATGGCTGCGGCCGAGGTGGCGCGGACATGTCGCCTTGGGGGGCCGGGCATTGCTCTATACGCGGACGCTGCTCGGCGAGCTCGTCGCCTCAAGGCTTGCCGGGCCCGAAGGCCGCACCCGCGGGCGCAGGTACTACATGCCCTGACTGCCGCCGCTCAGCCCGGGTATTCGTTGAACATCGACGTGCGCCCGCCGTCCACCACCAGGTCGTGGCTGTTGACGAAGCGTCCTTCGTCGCTGGCGAGGAATAGGGCGGCGGTAGCGATGTCCCAGGCGAGGCCGGATTTCTTCAGCGGGTTCGCCCTTGCAAGGTTGCGTTGCAGCTTGGCCATCTTGCGCTCGTTCTCAGCGTCCGGAAGCGTGTTGGCGCGGGCTGATCCACCCCAGAAGATGGGCGTGGCGATGGCACCTGGCGAGATGACGTTGACCCGGATGCCCTGCGGGCCGAGCTCGACGCCGGCGAGCTTCGAGTAGTGCGTGACGGCCGCTTTCACGGCGGAGTAGAGGATGTTGCCCTGCAGGTGGCGGATGGCGGCGATGCTGGAGTTGTTGATGATCGAGCCGCCGCCGCTCGCGAGCATGTGCGGCGCGGCGTGCTTCATGCCGAGCACCACGGACGTGAAAAGCAGCCTGACGCCGTAGTCGACGTTCTCCGCAGTGATGTCCTGGACGTTCCCCGCGGTCGGCCCGCCGGCGTTGTTGAAGAGCACGTCCAAGCGCCCGAAGCGTTCCGCAGCGCCGTCGATGACCCGGCGCACGTCGTCCTCAAGGGTCACGTCCTGCTCCTCGTAGAAGACGCTGTCGCCGAGTTCGTCCGCGAGCGCCGCGCCCTTGTCCCGAGACCGGCCCGCGATCACCACCGTCGCGCCTTCTTCCGCGAACAGCGCTGCGGTCGCGGCACCGATGCCGCTGGTGCCGCCGGTGATGACCGCGACCTTGCCCTGCAGGCGAATGCCCATTCGATGCCTCCCCGGTGAAACGAGCCGCGAACTATAGCGTGTAGACTGCCCCGCGCCGTCGGTGCGAGGCTGCGCAGGGGAGGCGGATGCGACCGGGGTTCACAGAGCAGGAGACGGAGCGCTACCGCGCCGACGGCTTCCTGCATGTGGCAGGCTTCCTCGACGCCGACGAGCTGGCGCGTTGGCGCGATGCGGTGGACCAGGCGACCGCCGCTCGGCGCGGCCAAGCCCTCGATGGCAAGCCCGCCGGGCATCGCGAGAATCCGTACGCCAACGTCTTCCTGCAGATGATGCTGATCTCGCGCTCCTCGCCGGTGGTGCGCGAGATCATCCACGACCGGCGGCTAGCGCGCTTGGCTGCGGACCTCGCGGGGCTGGACGGCATCCGCCTGTGGCACGATCAGGCGCTCATCAAGGAGCCGCTCGCCAACGCCACCGCGTTCCACCGCGACGTGCCGTTCTGGTCCTTCGACAGCCGCCGGGCGATCTCCGTGTGGGTGGCACTGGACGATGCCAGCGTGGAAAACGGCTGCCTCTACTTCCTGCCGGGTTCGCAGCACTTGACGGACTACGAACATGCGCCGATCGGTGCGAACATGGGCGAACTCGTTGCCCGCTATCCCGCCCTCGCCGGCATCGAACCCGTTGCCGTGCCCGCGGCGGCGGGCGATGCGATCTACATAGACGGCATGATCGCCCACGGCGCGGGGCCGAATATGACGCGCGGCTATCGGCGCGCCATGACCTGCGCCTACATGCCGGACGGCGCCTGCTTCAACGGCAAGCGCAACATGCTGAGCGAAAGCTACTTCGATTCCCTCGCCCTCGGCGACGTTCTCGACGACCAAGCCGAGGTGCCACTGCTGTTCCGCCGCGCCGGCGCGGAACGTCCATCGACAGCCACGGAGGAATCCGCGTGAAAGTCCGCACGATCGAGACGCGCCACTGCGACGCCGGCTGGCGCAACTACCACTTCGTCAAGCTCACCACCGAGGACGGCGTGGTCGGCTGGAGCGAATACGACGAGCATCAGGGCGCCATCGGCGTCACCGCGGTGGTGGAGAAGCTCGCGCCGATGGTGGTCGGCGAGCGGGTCCACGACATCGAGCGCGTCTACGCCCGGCTGCACGCCCGGGCGCGGCAGTCCATGTCCGGGGTCATGGCCATGGGCATCGGCGCCATCGAGAACGCGCTGCTCGACGCCAAGGCGAAGACCCTCGGCGTGCCGTGCTGCGACCTGCTAGGCGGTCGGGTGCGCGATGCCGTGCGCGTCTACTGGTCGCACTGCGGCACTTGGCGCATCGCCCGGCCGGACTACTACCCGCCGGCCGTCACCGACTTGGGCGGCATCCGCGCCCTCGGCCAGGAAGTGCGCGAGCGCGGCTTCACGGCCCTCAAGACCAACGTCTTCGATTACAGCGGCGAGCGGGTGCGGGGCTGGTCCCCCGGCTTCGGCTTCCCCTACGATCCGGCGCAGAACGTGGACCGGCACACGCTGCGGCAACTGCGCAAGCACTTGGCGGCGTTCCGGGACGGCGCGGGGCCGGACATGGACATCCTCCTGGACCTCAACTACAACGCCAAGCCGGACGGCTACATCCGCATCCTGAAGGCGCTCGCCGAGTACGACCTGTTCTGGGCGGAGATCGACACCCCGCATCCCGAGGCGTTGGCGGACGTGCGGCGGGCCAGCCCGCACCCGGTGAGTTCCTGCGAGTCGCTCATCACCCTGTACGCCTTCCTGCCGTACTTCCGCCTGCGCGCCATGGACGTGGCCATCATCGACGCGGTGTGGAACGGCGTCTGGCAGTCCATGAAGATCGCCAGCGCCGCCGAGGCGCACCAGATCAACGTCGCGCCGCACAACTACTACGGCCATCTGGCCACCATGATGAGTGCGCACATGTGCGCCGCGGTGCCGAACCTGCGCATCATGGAGACGGACATCGACCGCCTGCCGTGGGATGCGGAGCTGTTCACCGCGGTGCCGGACATCCGCGATGGGCACCTGCACCTGCCCGACACGCCGGGCTGGGGCACGGAGCCGAACGAAGAGGCGTTCGCGAAGTACCCGCCGAAGTAGCGGTCTGCGGCCTACGCGGCCGCCCACTTCTCCGGCGGCGCGAAGGCGTCGATCCCGATCTGCCCGCGCCACGCATCCGATGCCGCCGCGGTGCGCGCATCCAAGCGGATGCCGATGGCGTCGGCCACCCGGGTGATGCCGTTGAAGCCGGCGGCGACCAGGATGGCATCGCTGGTCGCCTGGGCGCCGAGTCGGGCGATGCCTTCTTCGCGCAGGCTGGCCACTTCCTCGAAGCGCCAGCGGGCCACGGCTTCCGCAAGCGCCGCGAGCAGGGCGCCGTCGGGCACGTTGCCGTCGCCGTCCGCGCTGCCCATCGCCACCTGCAGATCGGCCTGCCGGCCCGCCTTGAGGGCGCTTTCACGAAGCGCCACGGTGTGGGATGTCGTTCAGTAGAAGCACTCGTTGACGGCGGACACCCGCGACGCCACCAGTTCGACCTGTCGGCGGCCGATGGCGAATTCGGCATCGGCATGCATGTAGTAGGAATTGCCGAAGGCATCGAAGAAAAGTTCGAGGGCGCTCGGCACCAGGCCAAGCGAGCGCAGGATGTTGGCGCGTCCTTCGGCGGCCAGCGGCAGCCATGCGCCGGCATCCGCGACATCTTCCGAGCGCTCGAAGCTCGGCGCGCCGGCTTCCGGTTCCGGCAGCGGCGGCGGTTCGAGGCCGACGCCCTGCGCGAACGTGTCGACGATGACGGAACTGGCGGTGAGGGCGACGAGCTCGACGTAGGCTTCCGGCTGCAGGCCCATGTCGATCAGCTCGTCGAACCAGCGCCGGGTGAGGCGCCCGGAGTCGTTGCGGATGCCGTGGATGGCATCCACGGCCGCCGGCGGCAGTTCGACATCGCCGCGGTGCTCGCCCGGCACGGCATTGGCTGACAGCGCCTCGGCTTTGGCATCGCACAGGGCGCAGTCCGCCGCCCGCCGCGTTTCGGCGACGATGCGCAGGCGGTCCGCGGCGTCCCACCAGGCGCCGGGCTTCGCGAACGCCGCAAGCGTGGCGCCGTGGGCGTCGGCGATGCGCCGCGCGACGGGTAGCTGCGCAGCCGCGTAGTCCATCAGCCCGCGGCCTTGGCGGCCGCTTCCCGGGCCGCCCGCACCTTGTCGTTGGTCTGGTTGAAGAGCAGTTCGCGGCGGGCTTTCTCCTCCTCGTCCGTTAGCTTGCGCTCGCCGAGCTCCCGGCCCACGCGGCGGCCTTTGTCCACCGCCGGGCGGTCGCCGACTTGGAAAACCCAGCGGTGCAGGTTGGGAAAGGTCTCCCAGGCGTTCTCGTTCACCACGCGGCGCACCAGGAAGGCCCACGGCCAGGTGATGATGTCGGCGATGCTGTACTCGCTGCCTGCCAGGTACTCGTTGACGGAAAGCTGCGCGTCCATGACGCCGCACAGCCGGTCCACCTCGCCGACGAAGCGCCGGGTGCCGTATTCGAGCTGCTTCGGATCTTCGGCGAGGTTCTTGCCGTAGTTCTTGAAGTGATTGGCGTTGCCCATCATGGGCCCCAGGTTCGCCATCTGCCAATGCACCCATTGCAGCACCCGATAGCGGTCCCGCACGCCGCTCGGCAGAAAGCGCCCCGTCTTCTCGGCAAGGTACTCCAGGATCGCCCCGGACTCGAAGATGGCGAGCGGCTCGCCGCCGCCGAGCGGCTCGTGGTCGACGATGGCCGGCATCCGGTTGTTCGGCGAGATGCGCAGGAACTCGGCCTTGAACTGATCGCCGCCGCCGATGTCCACGGGCACGATGCTGTAGTCGAGGCCGCATTCCTCGAGCATGATGGAGAGCTTCCAGCCGTTGGGCGTGGGCCAGTAGTGGGCGTCGATCATGGGTTCTTCGGCTCCTCTTGCGGCGCCTGCCTGGCGCTCAAGCGGGCAACTCTACCACCGCGGCCGCCGGGCGATGGTGCGCGGAGGGCGGGAAGAGGCGCAGCGTCATCGAGGCGCAGTCGCCTATAGCAGTCGCCTATAATCGCCGCTCGCCTCGCATCTCCGATCAGAAAGCCCTTGAACGCACTGTCCACCACCGGCCTGCCCGACGCCGGCAACGGCGGCGAGCAAGCCAGCCGCGATATCCGCCGCGCCGTGGCCCGGCGGCGCACGTTCGCCATCATCTCGCACCCGGATGCGGGCAAGACGACGGTGACCGAGAAGCTCCTGCTGCACGGCGGCGCGGTGCAGCTCGCCGGCACGGTCAAGGCGCGCAAGTCGGCCCGCCACGCCACATCGGACTGGATGGCGATGGAGAAGGAGCGCGGCATCTCGGTCACCACCTCCGTCATGCAGTTCGACTACGCCGACCATGTGGTCAATCTGCTCGACACGCCCGGCCACGAGGATTTCTCGGAGGACACCTATCGCACCCTCACCGCGGTGGACTCGGCGATGATGGTCATCGACGCCGCCAAGGGCGTCGAGCCGCGCACCATCCGGCTGCTCGAGGTATGCCGCGTGCGCGATACGCCCATCGTGACCTTCATCAACAAGCTGGACCGCGAAGTGCGGGACCCGGTAGACCTGCTGGACGAGATCGAGGATGTACTGCAGATCGAGTGCGCCCCGGTCACCTGGCCCATCGGCGCAGGGCGTTCGCTGCGCGGCATCTACCACCTCGGCCTCGACCGCATCATCCACTATGCGCCCGGCTTCGGGGACCGGGTACACGACTACGACGTCATCGACGGCCTCGCCAGCCCTGCGGCGCGTTCGTGGCTCGGCGACGATTACGACGCCTTCGCCGACGAGATCGAGCTGGTGCGCGGCGCGAGCCACCCGTTCGAGCGCGAAGCGTTCTTGGCGGGGAACCGCTCGCCGGTCTTCTTCGGCACGGCGCTTGGCAATTTCGGGGTCGCCGAATGCCTGGCGCATCTCGTGGAGTACGCGCCGTCGCCGGGCAGTCGCGACGCGCTGGGCCGAACGGTGCTGCCGGACGAGGCGCCGTTCTCGGGCTTCGTGTTCAAGATCCAGGCGAACATGGACCCGCGGCATCGGGACCGGATCGCCTTCCTGCGCGTCTGCTCGGGTCGCTACCGCCCCGGCATGAAGCTGCGCCATGTGCGGCTCGGTCGCTTGATGAAGGTGGGCGATGCCGTGACTTTCATGGCCGGCGACCGCGTGCGCACGGGGGAGGCCTTCGCCGGCGACATCATCGGCCTGCCGAACCACGGCACCATCCAGATCGCCGATGCCTTCAGCGAGGGCGAGGCGCTGCGTTTTCGTGGCATCCCCAGCTTCGCGCCGGAGCTGTTCCGGCGCGTGCGGGCGCGCGATCCGCTGCGTTCCAAGCAGCTCGACAAGGGTTTGCGCCAGCTGGCCGAGGAGGGCGCGGCGCAGGTCTTCTTCCCGCTTGCCAGCAACGACGCCGTGATCGGCGCGGTGGGGACGCTGCAGTTCGACCTGGTGGCCTACCGCCTGAATGCCGAGTACCGCGCGGACTGCGTCTTCGAGGGCACCGATACGGCGCTGGCGCGCTGGGTGGACGGACCGGCCGAGGCGCTCGCCGCCTTCGCGCGCCGCAACGAGGCGCGACTGGCTCGGGACGCCGACGGCCATCTGGCGTACCTTGCGCCGAGCCGCGCCAGCCTGACGCTGGCCATGGAACGGGCGGCCGATCTGACCTTCTCCGCAACGCGCGAGCATGGCCGGGAGGCGGCATGACGGAGGCGCTGCGCGAAGCCCTGCAAGGGTTCCTCGATGCGCCGCAGGATCCCGTCGAGGGGGCGCTGATCGTCGCCCGCATCATCAAACCGAACGCCGACGTGGATTGGGCGCGCGAGGAGATCGCCCGCTTGGCGGACGGCGTGCAGGCGGCGGGCAGTGCGCCGCGGCCGTTCGATGTGGTCAGGGCGCTGGCCGAGGCCGGTTTCGCGGGAGCGGGCGAGCGCTACTACGAGCGGGAGAACAGCGTTCTCGACCATGTGCTGAAGAGCCGCCGCGGCATTCCCATCACCCTGGGCGTCGTCTTCATGGGCGTGGCGCGGCGCTTGGGCCTTGAGGTGCGCGGCATCAACTTCCCGCGCCACTTCCTGGTCGCCATCGAAGATGCGCTGGTGGACCCGTATGCGGTGGCGCCCACCTCCGTCGATGCCTGCCGCCGCTGGCTGCGGGAGAACCGCGTCGGCGAGGACGGCGCATTCAACATCGCCCGCCCCGAGGACATCGTGCTGCGCATGCTGAACAACGTGCGCATGCTGGCCCAGCAGCAGGGCGACTACTCGCAGGCGCTGGACATCTCCGACTACCAGCTGCTCATCGTGCCCGGTGCCTACGGCCTGTACGTCGAGCGCGCCGACGCCTGGCTCAGCCTGAACGCCCCGGAGATGGTCGTGCAGGAACTGGAGAGGGCCGCTGAACGAGCGCCGGACCAGGCGACTAAGACGCGCCTCAAGGAGCGCATCGAACAGGCTCGACGCCTCGGCAACTCGACCGTCAACTGAGTGCAGCGGGGCCTTGCCAGGGGTCGGGGCTCCGTCGGTCTCAAGGAATCCAGCCATGCGAACGAACATCGTTTTGGACGACGCGCTCGTGGAGCAAGCCTTCGCGCTCACCGGCCTGCACACGAAGCGCGAGTTGGTTCACTTTGCGCTCAGCGAACTCGTCCGCCGGCGGGGGAAGAAGGACATGTTTGAACTGGCTGGCAAGGTGAGGCTGCGCCCGGATTTCGATCACAAGGCGATGCGTGCGAGCGGTATCGAGTCGGTGCGCTAGCGCGGTTGCATCCGGATGCCGCCGTCGAGGCGGATGGTTTCGCCGTTGAGATACGGGTTTTCGATGATCTGCCGGGCGAGCAGGGCGAACTCCGGCGCTTCGCCTAAGCGGTTCGGGAACTGCACCATCTCGATGAGCGGCAGGCGCACGCGATCCGGGGCGCCCATCATCATCGGCGTCTCGAAGATGCCGGGCGCGATGGTGCAGACGCGGATGCCGTTGCGAGCGAGATCGCGGGCGATGGGCAGCGTCATGCCGACCACGCCGCCCTTGCTGGCGCTGTAGGCGGCTTGGCCGATCTGGCCGTCGAAGGCGGCGACGGAGGCGGTGTTGATGATGACGCCGCGTTCGCCGTCCTCGCCGAGCGGTTCGTTCTTGGCCATGTGCAGGGCGGACAGCCGCAGCGTGTTGAAGGTGCCGACCAGATTGACCTGGATGACGAAGTTGAAGGCGGCGAGGTCCAGCGCCCCGTCGCGGCCCAGGGTGCGCGCCGCGGCGCCGATGCCGGCGCAGTTGACGTTGATGTGGATGGCGCCGAAGCGCTCGGCGATGCCGTCGATGGCGGCTTGCACGGACTCGGCGTCGGTCACGTCGGCGGCGAACGCGGCGGCGTCCGAACCGAGCTCCTCGGCGGCGCTCTCGACAAGCTCCGCGTTGCGGTCCAAGAGGGCTACCTTGCCGCCCAAGGCGACGATGGTCTCGGCGGTGGCGCGGCCTAGGCCGGATGCGCCGCCGGTAATGACGGCGACCTTGTCTTGAATGTCCATGGCTGCTCCCGTTCGGCGAGCGCCTATGATAACCGCCATGACCTACGCGCCGCCGTGCGAACTGCGCCGCGCCGGGCGCGAAGTCGGCGTGCCGCAGGTGCTCTACGTGCCGGGATTCCTGCCGCCCCGGCAGGCCGATGCGCTGCTGCGCGACCTCCTCGCCGCGGCGCGCTGGCAGCGCGAGCGGTTCATGCTGTTCGGGCGCGAGGTGACGGCGCCGCGGCTGACCGCGTGGTACGGCGAGCAAGGGGCGAGCTATCGCTACAGCGGCGTCACCAGGCGCGCCGAGCGCTGGCCGGCGGCCATCGGCGCTGTCGCAAGGGAGATCGGCGAACGGGTCGCATGGTCGTTCGATTTCGCCTTGGTCAACCGGTTCCGAGACGGCCGCGACATGCTCGGCTGGCACAGCGACGACGAGGCGGACTTGGGTCCCGAACCGGTCATCGCCTCGCTGACCCTGGGCGCCGAACGCATCTTCCGCATCCGCCCCCGCAACAGCGGCGCCAGCATCGGCTGGACGCTCGGGCACGGTTCGCTGGTGCTGATGTGGGGCGCCAGCCAGCGCGACTACAAGCACGCCGTGCCGCGCACGCGGCGCGCGGTGGGAGAACGCATCAACTGCACGTTCCGGCGCACTGGACTCCGCGGCTAGGCGTGAGCGCGAGCGCCGTCCCGAATACTCTGCGCGTGTCCTGCGTGGCGGACGACCTGCGCATCGTGCGCAGCGCGGACGAACTGGCGGTCGAGTTGGGCGAGGCGGAGCGCGAGGGCCTGCCCCTCAGCATAGTCGGCGGCGGCTCGAACCTGGTGCTGCGCCGTCGGCTGCCGGGCCGGACGCTGCTGATGCGCCTGCGCGGCCTGACTTTCGAGCGCCTCGATGGGGAGCGCTGGCGCGTAGTCGCCGAAGCGGGCGAGACCTGGCAGGATGTGGTGCAGGCGACGCTCGATCGCGGCATCCCGGGCCTTGAGAACCTGGTGCTGATCCCGGGCTCCGTGGGCGCTGCGCCGATGCAGAACATCGGCGCCTACGGCCGGGAACTGGCGGAGGTCGTCGAGTCTGTGACCGTCTTCGATCGCGCTCGGGGCGCCTTGGAGACGCTCGCCGCGTCGGCGTGCCGGTTCCGCTATCGCGACAGCCGCTTCAAGGATGCCGGGCAGCGCTACGTCGTCGTCCGCGTCGCGCTGCGGCTCGGTGGCCTGGCCGTGCGCGACGACTACCCGGATGTGCGTCGGGAACTTGCTGCCGCGAACGCGAGCGGCTACTTGGCGGTGGCGGACGCCGTGGCCCGCGTGCGCCGCCGCAAGCTGCCCGATCCGCAGCGCATCGGCAACGTCGGCAGCTTCTTCAAGAACCCGCTGATCGGCCCGGCGCAGTTCGATGAGCTGCGCACCCGGCTCGACATCGACGGCTTCCCGGCGGACGGCGCCGTGAAGGTGTCGGCGGCGCGGCTGATCGATGCGGCGGGGTGGAAGGGCGTCGCGCTTGGCGCCGTGCAGGTCTGGCCGCGCCAGCCGCTGGTGCTCGTCAATCGCGGCGGCGCGACCGGGCAGCAGGTGCTCGACATGGCGCGCCGCATCCGCGACGACGTTGCCGCCAAGTACGGCGCGCGGCTGGTACTCGAACCCACGGTCATGGGCACCGATGGCCCGCCGCCGGGGGAGGCGGCGGGCTGAGCCGTCGTTCTACGACGCCTGCCGCTGGCGGCGCAACTCGCGCGGATCGTTGCTGGCGCGGCCTTGGGCGGCCGGGGGCTTCGCGTCGATGTCGGGCGCGGGCGGCGCTTCTTGCTCTTCGGTGGCCGCAGCAGCCTGCTCCGGCTTTGCCTCCTGCTCCTCAACGGCCGCAGTCGGTTCCGGTTCCGCCTGCGCTGCTGGCGGCGTCTCCTCCGCTGCCGCCTCTTGCTCGCCTTCCGCTTCGTGCGGCTCTTCCGCGGGTTGTGCCGTCGCCGGTTCCGTCTCCTCGGCGGCTGGCGGCGTCGGCGCGGTTTCCACCGCAACTTCGGCGTCCGCCGTCGGCTGGTCGGGCGCGGCTGCGCGCTGCGCCGATTCGGCGCTCGCTTCGCTGCTCGGCGCCGTGTCTGCCTCTGCTGCGGCGTTGGCCGCTTGTTCTGCCGCGCGGCGCTTGCGGCGTTCCCGCGGATCGTTGCTGGCCCGCTGGTCAGGCGCCGGCGTCGCCTCAGGCTGCGGCGGCGGGCTCGGCTCGGCCTCGGCGGCGTCCGCGACCGGTTCGGGCGCCTCGGCGGGGGCCGGTCTCGGCGCTGCCGTGCGGCGACCGCCGGTGTCGCTGCTGGCGATCGCCGCGCGGTCGCGGCGCGGCTTGCGGCGGCTGTTCGCGGTATCCGGCGCGGCGGCGTTCCGGTGGCGCTCCCGGCTCGGCTCGCGATTCGGCTCGGTCTGGGAGACCGTCTCGACGGCGGACTGGCGAGCGTTGCCGTCGCTGCCATCCTCGCGGCGGCGGCGCGGCCGGCGCCGACGGCTCGTGCGCTCGCCGCGTTCGGCCACGCCTTCATCGCTCTCCGTCCGCTGCCGGGCGCGTTGCGGCGGGCGCCGCTCGGCATCTTCGCCGCGCGGGCCGCTTTGCGTGCCTCTTTGCGGGCTGCGTTGGCCGCGTTCGCTGCGTTGCGGGTAGCGTTCGGCCGTGCCTTCGCTGGCCCGCCCGCGCCGCGAGCGGCGGCTGTCGTCCCTGCCCGGTTGGTTGCCGCGGCTTTGCCGGTCGCCGCCGCGCCTGCCGGGGGCCGGGCGACCATCGCTGCGCCTGGCCGGTCGCTCGGAGCGCCCCGCGGCTTGCCGGCGCTCGCCTTGCGGCGCGCTGCGGCGGTCCTTCGGTGCGGCGGTCGACTCGGTTTCCGCACCGAGGCCGAAAAGGTTCTTGAGCAGGCGCTTGAACCAGCCATCACCGCCGTCGGTGGTCGCCTCGGCTTTTGGCGACGCCGCGGGCGGCGGCGCCGGCGGCATCGGCTTCACGGCCGCTTCTTGGGCCGGGCGCGGCGGGCGGCCGTTGCGTTCGACCGGCTCCTCGGCCTCGGGCGCGAGTTCGGTTTCCGTGAACTGGTAGCTCGGCACGCTGGCTTCGGTGGCGGCGACATCGTCGCGCACGCGCTGGATCTCGTAGTGCGGCGTCTCCAGGTCCTGGGCCGGCACGATCACCACATGGGTGGCCGTGCGCTTCTCGATGTCCGCCACTTCCGGGCGCTTCTCGTTCAGCAGGTACGCCGCGACGTCCAGCGGCACCCGGGCGCGGACGATGGAGCTGCGCTCCTTGAGCGACTCCTCCTCCAGCACGCGAAGGATGGACAGCGCCAGCGTTTTGATGTCGCGGATGCGCCCCTGGCCGGTGCAGCGCGGACAGATGTCCGTGGTGAGTTCGTCCAGCGACGGGCGCAGGCGCTGGCGCGACATCTCCAAGAGGCCGAACCGCGAAATGCGCCCGACCTGCACCCGGGCGCGGTCCTCCTTGAGCGCGTCGCGCAGCCGCTTCTCCACCTCGCGCTGGTTCTTCTGCGCCACCATGTCGATGAAGTCGATCACCAAGAGCCCGCCGGCGTCGCGCAGGCGCAGCTGGCGGGCCACCTCGTCGGCGGCTTCGAGGTTGGTGTTGAGGGCGGTCTCCTCGATGTCCGAGCCCTTGGTGGCGCGGGCGGAGTTGATGTCGATCGACACCAGCGCCTCGGTGGGATCGATTACCACGCTGCCGCCGGAGGGCAGCTTCACCTCGTGCTGGAAGGCGGTCTCGATCTGCGACTCGATCTGGTAGCGGCTGAACAGCGGGATGTCGTCGTCGTAGTACTTGATCTTGTTCTTGTAGTGGGGCATCACCGGCTCGATGAACTCCTGGGCCTGGTCGTAGGCATCCTTGCCGTCGATGAGCACCTCGCCGATGTCGCGCCGCAGGCAGTCGCGGATGGCGCGCACGATGACGTTGTTCTCCTGGTAGAGCAGGGCCGGGGCGGACAGCCCGTCGCCGGCCTTGGCGATGGCCGCATTGAGCTGCAGCAGGTAGTCGAGGTCCCACTTGAGTTCCTCGGCGTCCCGACCGACGCCGGCCGTGCGGACGATGACGCCCATGCCCTGCGGGATGTCGAGGTCCGCAAGGGCATCGCGCAGCGACTCCCGGTTCTCGCCCTCGATGCGCCGGGAGATGCCGCCGGCGCGTGGGTTGTTGGGCATCAGCACCAGGTAGCGCCCGGCGATGCTGAGGAAGGTGGTGAGCGCCGCGCCCTTGTTGCCGCGCTCCTCTTTCTCGACTTGGACGACGAGCTGCTGGCCTTCCGCGAGCACGTCCTTGATGTTGGGGCGTCCGTCGACGTGGCGCTTGAAGTACGAGCGGGCGACCTCCTTCAGCGGCAGGAAGCCGTGGCGGTCGGCGCCGAAGTCTACGAAGGCGGCTTCGAGGCTCGGTTCGACGCGGACGACGCGGGCCTTATAGACGTTGCCCTTCTTCTGCTCGTAGCTGCGGTTCTCGATATCGAGGTCGTAGAGCTTCTGCCCATCGACCAAGGCGACCCGCACCTCTTCCGGCTGGGTCGCGTTGACTAGCATGCGTTTCATGGTTCGGTTCCGTTGTGGCAACGGCTCCGAGCGCGATGGATGTCGTCCAGGGATCGCCGGCGCGCGGGGCGCTGGCGGCGGGAAGCGGCGTGCGGCAATGAGCCGACTGCGGCAAGCTCTTCGCGAGCTCGGCAGTGCCCGTCCATGGCACGGATGCCGCGGCTTGCGCGCTGGCAAGCTGCTGCAAGGCGAGCGGCGGCGCGGGAATCGGCGCGGCGGCTGCGGCAAGTATCTCGTTGACGCCTAGGCTGAGCGTTCTTGAGGTCATGGTCAGGGCGATGCGGTGGCGCTCCGGCGCCGGTGGTCTTCACCGGCGCGTGGTTCGACGATGTTCGCGCTCCGAGACGTGAGTGGTTTACTCTTCGGTTCAGTTGCGAGGTTCGGCGCAGCGGCGGGCCGGTTGCCCTGCCGCCGCGCGCGGCGCACCTTAGCACAGCTTGCGCCGCATCCACAAACAGCTTATTCGACGCCTCGACCGCCTGCCCATGGACGCATACAAGGCCCGCATCGTCGAAGTCGACGCCGAGGACGGCCAGCGGCTCGACAACTTCCTGCTCGGCGCTCTGAAGGGCGTGCCGCGCCCCCGCGTCTACCGGATGCTGCGGCGCGGCGAGGTGCGCGTCAACGGTGGCCGCTGCAAGCCGGGCCAGCGCCTGGTGCGCGGCGACCGGGTGCGCATCCCGCCGCATCGGCGCAGCGGCTCGGACGAGGCGCCGCCGCCCAAGAGCGCCGCCGAGGCGCTGCTACAGCGCGTCCTGTACGAGGACGACGACCTCCTGGTGATCGACAAGCCGAGCGGCCGCGCCGTGCATGGCGGCAGCGGCGTGTCGTTCGGCGTCGTCGAGGCGCTGCGGCAGACGCATCCGCGGGTGGAGCTCGCGCATCGGCTGGACCGCGACACCTCGGGCTGCCTCATGCTGGCCAAGAACCGCCGCACGCTGCTCAAGCTGCACGACGCCTTCCGCAGTCAGGCCGTCGGCAAGCGCTACGAGGTGGTGGTGGCCGGCACCTGGCCCGCGAAGCTGCGCCGCGTGGATGCGCCGCTCCAACGCTACGCGCTGCCGAGCGGCGAGCGGCGCGTGCGGGTGGCCGGCGACGGCGAGGTGGCGCGTACGGACTTCGAGGTCGTCGCGCGGCTGGCGCTGCCGGCCACCTGGCTCGCGGCGTTTCCGAAGACCGGCCGCACGCACCAGATCCGCGTCCATGCCGCGGCGAGCGGGCATCCGGTGCTCGGCGACGACAAATACGGGGTGCGCTATGGGGCCCTCGCCGCGCCGCGACTGATGCTCCACGCCAGCCGGCTGCGGCTGGTGCTGGACGGTCGATCGCTACGCTTCGAGGCGCCGCTGCCCGAGGCGTTCGAGCGCTTCAAGCCAGCGGATTGACGCCCTCGGCGCGCAGCATCGCGCCCAGGCGAATGAGCGGCAGGCCGATGCCGGCGCTGGGGTCCTGCGTCTCCACGCCGTCGAGCAGCAGCGTGCCGCGCGCCTCGAACTTGATGCCGCCGGCGCAGTCGAGCGGATTGTCCGCCGCCACGTAGCGCTCGATCTCGCGCTCGGTATTGCGGCGAAAGCGCGCCCGCGTCCGATCGACATGGGTCTGCAGGCGCCCGCTCGGCTCGTGCAGCAGGACGACCGCGGTGAAGAAGTCCACGCTGCGCCCGCCGAACGCGAGCAGCTGGGCGACGGCGCGGGCCGCCGTTCCCGGTTTGCCGAGCGGCTTGCCGCCCATGGCCGCGGCCTGGTCCGAGCCGATGACCAGCGCCCCAGCGTGGCGCGCCGCTACCGCCCGCGCCTTGGCGACGGCCAGCCGCAGCGCCATGTCGCGCGGCGTCTCGCCGGCCTGCGGCGTCTCGTCAACGGCGGGCGAGTCCACCTCGAACGCCATCCCGAAGCGCTCCAGCAGCTCGCGCCGATAGCGCGACGACGATGCGAGGACGAGTGGCGGTTGCGGCATCAGTCGGGTCCTTCTCGAAGTGCGTAGGACGCATCGTGAGCGTCGCGCACTGTACACGCCCCGTGCGCGGTACCGAAGCGCCGTAGGGCGGGCCTTGCCCCGCCCGTGCCGGGTCATGTACAGCATCCTGCGGCTGGAAGTCTACGGCCTCGTTGCCCTTCGACGAAGACCCGAAGGCCGACCGCAAGCGGTCGGTGCTCGATGGGTGCGTAGCTGCCGCGTCTGGATGTCCACGATCACCACCCCATCGCCGGACGCGGCCACGCTCGCTTCAGGCTGGAATAGGCCCTTCCGTTCGCCCTCACATTATGTTGGGCGAGTACGACAGGTGGTGCCTGTGCTGCAAACCATGTATGTTGCACGTCAACTTGGCCATCAGCTGGATCGCTCGTGCGTAGGTCGTTTCGCGGGGGAGTCCCGCCTGGTGCTGGCGACGCCCACCGACGCTTGAACGCCCACTAGGATGCCCCGCGTCAATACGGAAGTCGCTCGGGTGCCCCGCTGGCTCGTAGCCGTCGTAGGACTGTCCGCAGTGCTCGCGCTCGCAATCCTCCTGCGACTGGCGCACATGCCGTCCCACGAGTCCGCCGACCGCTCCGCCACCCCGTCGCATGGGGAGATCATCGCGGCCGCCAAGGCGCGGATCGCACTGGAGAGCGAGCAGGGGCTGCCACCCGTCGCGAGCGAGGCACCCCCGAACATCCCAAGGCGCGCCGCGATGGCGCCGCCCCTCCCGGTCGCCCCACCGGAACCACCCGACGGCTACACGTTCGTCGTCCACCACGGCGCGATGGCCAAGGCTCGAATGTCGGAACCGCCCGCCGACCTGACCGACCTGACCGACGCCGAGCTTCGGCCGAGCTGGCTCGACTTGCCCGGCGCCGTGCAGCAGCTGTCGCGCCAAGCGGAAGCTGCCGGGCGGGACTGGTCGTTCGGCTGGATTCGCCTCGCCGCCCACTCCCGGCCCGCCGATCTCGCCCTGGCCCTTGCCGGCACCGGCGCGGAAGTCGTCGGCGCTTCCGGGCGCATGCTCCGAGCGCGTCTCCCTGCCGACGCCGACCGCCTGCTGGCGATAGCGGGCTTGGAGGCCGTCGATAGCGTCGGCGCCACCCCGCCGCGGCTGAAGCGGGAGGCATTCGCCGACAGTCCGACAGCCGGCCCGCTCGTTCAAGTGCCGGCGTACATCACGCTGATGGCGGACGACCCGGACGGTCGATGGCGCGCGGCCATGGAGGCGCTGGGCGCCGTGGTCGGCGGCTACGATCCGGCGTTGCGCATCTACCGGGCGAACGTGGATGCGGATGCGGTCGCGGCATTGGCGGCCGCCGACTTCGTGCAGGCGATCGAGCCCATCAGGATCGTCCAGACCGCCCACGACACCGCCGTGCCCGCCATGGGCGCCGATGCCATGCGCGCCTACGACAGCGCGCGGGGCGTCTGGGCCGGTTTCGCCGGCGCGTCGGTGCCGATCGCGGTGATGGACACCGGCCTGAACATCAACCACTTGGACATCGCCTCCCACCGCGAGAGCATCTGCGGCGCCAACTTCGCGTACAACTCGGGCTGGTTCGGCCCCGTTGGGCCATTGATCGAGGACGAGGACCTGTGGATCGACGCGGGCATGCACGGCACGCACGTGACCGGAACCGTCGCCGGAAACGGTTTCGTCCAGCCGCGCTACGCGGGCATGGCGCCGGGCGTGCGCCACATCCGCTTCGCCAAGGTGCTCGACACGTACGGGTTCGGTTGGGGAGACAGCATCGCGCAGGGAATGGACTACTTGGCCACCAGCTCCCGCTGCAGCGACAACGGCCGCATGTCGGAGCCCGCGAAGCCGCTGATCGTCAACATGAGCCTGAGCGCGACAGCGCGCATCTTCAAGGGGCGCGACGCCGGCGCGCGCAAGCTCGACTCGACGGTCTGGTCCCATCGCCAGCTCTACGTGGTGGCGCAATCGAACGCGGACATCAACGGCTTCTCGAACTACGGCGCGGCGAAGAACTCGCTGGCCGTCGGCGCGGCGATGGACGACGGCACCTTGGCGTCGTTCAGCAGCCATGGGCCCACCGCCGACGGCCGGCTGGCACCCAACGTCGTGGGAACCGGCGTCGATCTCTTCTCGTCCGAAGGCGACGGCAGCAGCGGCGGCTACCTCAGCTTCAGCGGCACGAGCATGGCGTCGCCGGCGGTGGCCGGTGTCGCCGCGCTGCTGATGGACGCCGTGCCGGCGCACAAGGAGCAGCCAGCGTTGGCACGGGCCCGGCTCATGGCGAGCGCGATTCGGCCCGATGCCTGGCTGGCGGACGGCGCGGGGTTCCCGCTGGACAACACGGCCGGTCCGGGGCCACTTCAGGCGAGGTTCGGAATGGGCAAGGTCTCGGCGCGGACCGCGGCGCTGAGCCGCAACCGCCAGGACGGTTGGGCCAGCGGCAGCGGCACGGCGGAGCTTGCCAACGGCGAGTACGCCCACCACGACATCCGCGTGCCGGCCGGGGCCAGCCGCCTGGACGTGGTCATGACCTGGGACGAGCCGCCCGCCGACACCGTAGCGAGCACGGTGTTCAACGACTTGGACCTGTGGCTCGACCGCGACCGCGACTGCGCCGCTGAGGCCTGCGGCGAGTACGCCTCCCGGTCCCGGGTGGACAACGTGGAGTGGATCATCGTCCGAAACCCGGAACCCGGCACGTACCGCGCCAAGGTGCTGGCGCACCGCGTCTACACGGCGCCCCCGCGCGCGGCAGTGGCATGGACGGTCGTGCGCGGACCGTCGACGCCAACCGTGGCGGTCGAAGCGGACCAAGCGCTGCTGCCAGGCGGGGAAGGAGAGCACGACCTGACGCTGACGTTGACGACGGACGGGTACGTCGCCGCCGGAACGCGGCTGCACATCGACTGCCGCAGCATCGAGGGCTCGCCGACCTGCGGGCAGCTCCTCGGCATCGAGGGTGCAACGGTCACGACCCAGGGTGGCCTTGCGGCGGAGCACGAACGCATTGGTCTTGGCTCATCTATTCCGATTGGCGAACTGGCCGCGGGCGACCGCCGAACGGTCTCGCTCCGAGTCGCTACTTGGGACGGTCCCGGCACCGTCCGCGGCGCTCGCCTGCACCTCACGGCCAGCGCTTGGAACGCCCGCGCCAGTTCGACTCCGGTCAGCATCGGGACGCTGCCGGATGACGCAGCTGCACCTCGGCAACCGGCAAACGACGACTTCATCGCCGCGACCGGCATCGGGGGACCGGAGGGCTCGGTCGCCGTGGACCTGCTGGCGGCGACGCCCGAACCGGGGGAACCGCCGTTCGACCACTGGACGGGGCGACCGGCCGGCTCGGTCTGGTTCGCCTGGACAGCGCCAGCCGACGGCCCATTCCGGGTATGGGTTTCCGCTCCCGAAAACGACCGTCTCGACGTTGTCCGAAACGACCGCATCCAGATATTCCTCGGCAGCGAAGTCGCGGCACTGCGGGAAGTCGCGTCCGGGGAATCGGGCGCGACGTTCTTCGCGGCGAAGGGGCACGTCTACCGGCTCCGCATCGCCAGTTCCAGTGGCGGCACCCGGATGCACCTCCGCTGGTCGCCGGCCACGCGCCCGGCCAATGACGACTTCGCCGACGCCGTCGCGCTCGACGGCGAATCGGGAACCATCGACGGCACGACCGCCGGAGCGACTTTGCAGCCGGGCGAGTCGGTTGGCGGCCTGGCCGGCACCACCTGGTTTCGTTGGACCGCGCCCGCCGATGGGCATTGGTGGTTCTCAACCCGGCACGGGGTGGTGATGGCGTTCGAGGGCGGGCGCATCGACGCCTTGCGCCTTGTGAGCGGTCCACCCGATGGATCCATTTTCTTCCCGGCCGCCGAAGCCAGGGAGTACCGCATCGCCGTCGCCGAACGCGGCGGCGCGAGCTCGGGGCAGCGGTACACGCTGGAGTGGGGAAAGGAGGAACATGCGGACCTGGGCAACGACGCGTTCGCCGGCGCCCAAGCGATCGATGCGGGCTTGGCCGAGCAGGTCGTCGACGTGGATGGCCAAGCAACGGTCGAACCCGGAGAGCCGCCGGAGACCGGCGTGCGCACGAAGTGGTGGTCCTGGGACGCGCCGCGGGACGGCCTCCACACCTGGCGCATTGCGGACCAAGGCGAGGTTGTCCCGAGCTACCCGAAGCTGCGCCTGACGATGTTCAAGGGGCAGAGCCTGCGGGATCTTGAACTGGTGGCGGAGTCCGGACCCGGGGCGCCGTTCGAGTTTCTGCTCGATACGACCGCGGGGGAACGCTACTTGATCGCGGCCGGTCTCGGCAACGGACATGCGGCGGCGTACGAGTCTTGGGAGGCATCCGGAAAGCTGGTCTGGGGCGCGACCCCGGCCAACGACGAGGCCGCCGGCGCGGCGGCGCTTGCGGGCGCAGCTGGCTCTATGGCCACCAGTTCGACCGCCTTCGCGACCAGCGGGAGGGGCGAGCGCAGCGGAATTCTCGGCAGGGCGACGCTTTGGTGGACCTACGAAGCGCCCGCCTCCGGCTGGGTGCGCTTCGCCGCGGAGGGCGACGGAGGTCCTTGGGCGTTGACCGTCCACCGGCCGGCCGCCGACGGGTTCGGGGGCCTCGACATCGTCGCGTCCAGCCACTGGCAGCGCGCCGAAGACGAGGTGGTCTTCCGCGCCAAAGCAGGCGCACGCTACAAGATCGCGCTGGGCGTCAAGGGTGCGGGAACGGGCGGCGAGTTCACCCTCCGATGGGACGAGGCGGACGATCCGGGCTGGCTGGGCTATGCCGGACGGCTGGCCGACGGCTTCCCGGACTCGACTGGGATTCCCGTCCAGATCCGTTCGCCCGGCAGCATGGTGGCCGTCAACGCCACCAGCAGCGCGCTATACGTGGCCTCCGAACTCGGCCTTCAGGTGTTCGAGCCGAGTGCGGCGACGGGCAGGCTCCGTTTCGTGCAGTCGCTGGCGACGGACCTCGATCTCAGCAGCGCCTCCCTCCTTTGGGACGCCCAGCGGAACCGGCTGCTCGCCGACGACTGCGGTGCCTGGCGTTCGTTCGGGCGCGTCGGAGGTGGGCCCGAACTCGCGGAACTCGGCAGCCTGTCCGCGGGCGACGCGGGCGCCTGCGGCAACGACCTTGTGGCCGCGCCCGACGGGTCGACCGTGTATCGGATCGGCGACTATGCCATCGACCAGCTCGCCGTAGAGGCCGATGGCCGTCTCCGCCTCGTCGAGAGCACCAGCGCGGATTACATCGTCCGCGCAGTGCTGTCGAACGACGGACGGTACCTGTACGCCGCGCGGCCTAGCGCCTTGACGGTCTACGAACGGGACCTAGACACAGGGCGGCTGACCTCCACGGAGGTCGCGCCATCGATCAGCGCACCCCACAGGCGGGCCCCCTTGGCGATCACGGACGACGACATGCACCTGTTCGTGTTCGACAACAGCGGCGAGCAAGTCAACCTGTTCGCGCTCGAAGATCCCTCGAAGCCGGAGCGGCTGGCGACGCTGTCGAGCTCCTGGGATCGGTGGGAGTCGAATGCGTGCGTGTTCGCGGACGCCCGCAGTCGAGGCGTCGCCGTGGACGTCTTCTGTCCCGATCTGGCTTTCGCGGCGCGGTGGGACGCCGAAGCCGGGGAGCTCGTCGGCAGCGACTTCGTGAGTCATTGGCAGGCCGACCGATCCAATCGAGTCCCGCCGCCTTTCGGGGTGCCGGCAGGCTTCGCAGCGAGCGCCGACGACCGCCGCCTCTACGTCAGCACGGCCCACCATGGCATCCTCATCTTCGACCGTCGCTTAAGCGGCGACGAGACGCCCCCCGAAGCGCCGGATCTGATCGTCGGACAGCCTTCCGTCGACGAGACGGAGCCCGCGCCCGGCGCGACGATCGCCTTCAGCGCCACTGTCCGCAACCGAGGCGGCTTGGCGTCGGCAGCTACCACGCTGCGCCTGTACCGCTCGGCCAACGCCTCGATCTCGACGGACGACACCGAGGTCGGCACGGTCGCCGTGCCTGGGATCGACCCGTCCCGCGCAAGCCAGCATGCCGCGAGCAGCGAGGCCCCCACGGCGCCCGGGATCTACTACTACGGGGCCTGCGTGGACTCCGTCCCGAAGGAGGCCGACACGGGCAACAACTGTTCGCCCGGCGTCGCCATCGTGCTGCCCCATCCCGGGGACCAAGGCCCCTCGGATCTAGTCCTGGACGCTCCCACCGCCAGCGCATCGGATGTCGCGGCCGGCGCGTCTTTCACGCTGGATGTCACGGTACGCAACCGGGGGCCGGGACTTGCGCCGGCGACGACGCTGCGCTACTACCGCTCCGGCAACGCCACCATCTCGCGTATCGACACCGGTGTCGGGACGGACCATGTCTCGGAGTTGCCTGCCGGCGGAGCGTCCGGCCTGTCTGTCGAGGCCTCGGCACCGAATGAAGGCGCCCACTACTACGGCGCCTGCATCGATGCCGTGCAAGGCGAGTCCGACCCAGACAACAATTGCTCCGACGCTGTCGTTGTTCGAGTGGTCCCGCCGGATCTAGTCGTCGATGGCGAATCCGTCGACACCGGCACGGTGGAGCCCGGCGGCTCGTTCTCGTTGACCATGACGGTACGCAATCAGGGCGACGGACTGGCCGGCCCAACGACGCTGCGCTACTACCAGTCTGCGGACCGGGATATTGCGACTGACGACGTTGAGGTGGCAACGGCCACCATCGGCCGCCTTGCGCCAACTGCCAGCACGCAGGAGACGACGCATCTTGCCGCACCCTCGATTCCGGGCATCTACTACTACGGCGGGTGCGTCGATCCGGCCCGAGGAGAGTCCGCCATCGGCAACAACTGCACACAGTCTGTGCGTCTGCGGGTCGGTGACACCGACGCTGTTGGGTTTGAGAGGCCGACGATCACTAGCACGCCGATCAGGGACCAGGATGGCGACGGCGAGCCCGACACGTACGGGCCGACCGAGCGCGTGGCGATCCAACTCTCCACTAGCGAGTCCGGCTGCAGGCCGTGGCCTCATAGCCTGCAGTTGACGTTCGAGACCCCTGGGATGCCGGGGCGGCTCAGGACCGTCTTTTCGTCGAAACGTTGCAGCAGCGGTGCTTCGGGGGCGACCTTCTACTTCTATTACATCATCGCGCCGGGTGACGTAGACGGCGACGGGCTGAGCATTGCAGCAAACAGCATCCGCTTCCATGACGACTCGCTCACAGGCGAGCACCCGGCGCTTCCAGCCCAAGGCCAGCACAGAGTCGATGGCAGCCTCGCGGACATTCATGCGCCGCGCGCCGTAGCCGGCGTACACTGGGGAGGCGGGCCCGCAGATGGCCGGACATTCCGCCGCGGCGAGAGCATCTGGGCGACCTTGCGGTTCAACGAGGATGTCTTGGTGGATGCCAGCGGAGGAGTACCGAGCATAGGCGTGGAGCTGGGTGACGAAATCCGTCGTGCTCAATACGTGGCCGACCGGAGCACGGGGGATACGCTTTTCTTCGAGTACGTGGTGCAGTCAGGGGACCGAGATGACGACGGAGAGATCTGGTTCCCGGAGGACAGTCTTGTGGTTCCCCCAGGGTCCTCCATAGCAGACTCAGCTGGAAACCAAGCGCTGACGGAGTTCGAGCGCGAGGGCTATGGCGGCTACTACGTTGACGGGAGCTCGGATGCCGGGTCGTCCTCCGCCAACCAGCATGACGTGACCGGCGGCAGGCCGGCGTCGGGTGGACGTTAGCAGGGAGATGGCCCGTTTCGAGAGGCCGCCGCGTGGCGTACCGCGCCCTCGGATGGGCGAGATGGCGATGAGGTACGCGGCCTCCGCAGAAGGCTTGTCTGCCGGCGCCAGATGCCGGTCGCTGCGACCAGAAGCGCAGCACTGCCTAACGCTACGTTGGACAGTCGCTGGACAGTCCGGCGCTTTGACAGCCCCTAGTGCCAGCCCTATGATCCGTGCCCGCTATGCGGAGCAGCCCGGCGGATGAGATCGCCGTCGATGTCCCGGCGCTGGCGCAGCGCGGCGAACGCTTCGAGGCGACGGTGCCGGTCAAGGCGTTCGCGCGCCTCGGCGCCGCGCTCGGCGAAACGGTTGAGACGGACGCCGTCGAGGTCGCGCTCGAGTTCCGACGCGACGAGACGGGCGGGACGCGCATCGTCGGCGAATGCCGGATGCGGGCCACGGTGCTGTGCAGCGGCTGCGCGGAGGCCGTGCCGGTGCGGCTCGACGTCGCGCTGGACTTCCGCATCGTGGCGACGGAGGCCGAAGCCGAGCGGCTGCTGCCGGATACCGACGCCGTGGTGCTGGACGAAGACCGCGCCACGCTGGCGGGGCTGGTGGAGGACGACCTGCTGCTCGGCCTGCCGGAGCAGGCGTGCGAGGAGCGCAGCACCTGCCCTCATGCGCTGGCGCTGGAAGGGCCGGGCCCGAGCGACGCCGCGCCGGTCGGGCCGTTCGCGGCATTGGCGGCGCTCAAGCGACCGGGCGCGGGCGAACGAGACGCAGAGACATAGGAGAGAACATGGCGGTACAGAAGCACAAGGTGACGCGGTCCAAGCGCGACAAGCGTCGTTCCCACCATGCGCTGGCGGACCCCGCGCTGTCCAGCGACGCGATGACCGGCGAACTGCATCGCCGCCACCACGTCACCGAGGATGGCTACTACCGGGGCCGCAAGGTCGTCGAAGCCAACCGGTAGCCCGCCGGCTCGCGGGAGGCGGGCATTCGCATCGCGGTCGACACCCTCGGCGCGGACGCCGGCCCCGCCGTGCTGGTGCGGGGCACGCTGGATGCGGCCCGCACCATCGACCATATCGACCTCACGTTCTTCGGCGACGCCGCCGAGCTTCGTCCTCTCCTGCACGAAACGCCCTACCGGATCGTCCATGCGCCGCGTCGTCTAGCGGTCGGCGATTCCCTGCGCCGGGCGCTGCGCGGCAGCGATCCTTCCTCCATGCGCGCCGCCATCGGTGCGGTGGCCGACGGCCGCGCCGACGCGGTGCTGAGCGCCGGCAGCACCGGCGCCCTGATGGCCCTGTCGCGGCACCTGCTCGGCATGGTTTCCGGCATCCGTCGCCCGGCCATCGTCAAAACCCTGGCCCGTCGGGATGGCCTGTTCCTCATGCTGGACCTTGGCGCAAACGTCGGCGTCGGTGCCGCCGAACTGCACCAGTTCGCGCGCATGGGCGCGGCCATGGCGAGCGCGGCCGGTGGCGTAGCTGCGCCCGGCGTCGGCCTGCTCAACATCGGCTCGGAGCTGCACAAGGGCCCGCCCGATGTGCGCGCCGCCGCGTCCCTGCTGACGGCGGACCCCGGGCTCCGCTACATCGGCTTCGTCGAGCCGGATCGGCTGTTCGCGCAACCCCCGGCGGACGGCAGCCATGCCGACGTGGTGGTGACCGACGGCTTCATCGGCAACATCGCCCTCAAGTCCGCCGAGGGCGCAGCGCATATGGCCGCCTATCTGCTGCACCGCGAACTCACCGGCGGCGGCCTCGGCACCCAGCTCGCCAAAGCGACCCTGCGCGAGCGGCTGAACCGCCTGCGCAGCGCGTACAATCCGCAGCTCTACAACGGCGCCGCGCTCATCGGCCTCAAGCGCGTCGTGGTGAAGAGCCACGGCGCGGCGGACCGGGAGGGCTTTGCCAGTGCGCTCGCGCAAACCGCCAAGGCGCTGGCCACGGGGCTGGTAGACAAGGTGGGCGCGGCGATCTGAAGGGAGAGGGGTAGAGAGCCAGCATGGATTTGGGCTTCGTATTTCCGGGCCAGGGCGCCCAGCAGGTGGGCATGGCCAGCGATGTGGCGGCTGCCGCGACGGTGGTCGACCGGCGCTTCGAGGAAGCCTCCGACGCGGCGGGCTTCGACCTCGCCAAAGTGGTCCGGGAAGGCCCGGCGGAGGAACTCAACCGCACCGAGATCACGCAGCCGGCGCTGGTGATGGTGAGCGTTGCGCTGTTCGACGCCTGGCGGTCCCAAGGCGGCGCGGCGCCGGTGGTGGTGGCCGGCCACAGCCTCGGCGAGTACGCGGCGCTGACGGTGGCCGGGGCGCTCGATTTCGCCGCTGCGGTGCGCTTGGTCCACGAGCGCGGCAAGCTCATGCAGGAGGCCGTGCCGCTCGGCGAAGGCGCGATGGCGGCGATCCTCGGCTTGGACGACGAGCAGGTCGCCGCCTGCTGCGCGGGCGTCTCGGGCGTGGCGACCCCGGCAAACTACAACTCCCCCGGCCAGGTGGTCATCGCCGGCGCCGCGGCCGCGGTGCAGGCCGCGGCGGACGCCTGCAAGGAAGCCGGGGCGCGGCGCGCGGTGATGCTGGACGTCAGCGTGCCGTCGCACTGCGAGCTGATGGCGCCGGCGGGCGACGCGCTCGGCGCATTGCTCGATGCCGTCGAACTGCGCGACCCGCGGATCCCCGTGGTGCAGAACTTCACCGCCGCCGCCGCCACGGATGCGGCGACGCTCAAGGCCAACCTGCTGCGCCAGCTCGTCTCGCCGGTGCGCTGGTCGGATTCCGTGCAGGCCATGGTCGCCACCGGCGTCGGCACGTTCATCGAATGCGGTCCCGGCAACGTGCTTGCCGGTCTCGCCCGGCGTATCGACCGGCGCCTCAAGTTCCACGGCATCGGCACGCTCGCGGGTCTCGAAGCCGCCCTCGAAGCCTGTTCGGAGGCCTGAGCCGCCGTGGCGGAGCGCAGAATCGCCCTCGTCACCGGCGCCAGCCGGGGCATCGGCCGGGCGGTCGCCGCGCGTCTCGCCGCCGACGGCCTGTTCGTGGTGGGCACGGCCACGACGGAGGCCCGCGCAGAGGCCATCGGCGAAGCGCTTGGCGACGCCGGGGCCGGACTCGCGCTGCGGATCGACGACGATGCCGCCGCGGCCGCGGCCATCGACACCTTGCAGAAGCGTTTCGGCAACCCCGGCGTGCTGGTCAACAACGCCGGCGTCACCCGCGACAACCTGCTGCTGCGCATGACGCCGGTGCAGTGGGGCGAGGTGGTGAACGCCAACCTGACCGGCCTCTACCGCATCACCCGGCCGCTGCTGCGCGGCATGATGCGCGCCCGCTGGGGGCGCATCGTCAATCTGAGTTCCGTGGTGGCGCGGCTCGGCAACGCGGGCCAGGCCAATTACGCCGCCGCCAAGGCGGGCATCGAGGGCTTCAGTCGAGCGCTTGCCCAGGAGGTCGGCAGCCGCGGCATCACCGTGAACGCGGTCGCGCCCGGCTTCATCGACACCGACATGACCCGCGACCTCGGCGACGCGCAGCGCGACGCGATGGTGGCCGGCACGGCCCTCGGCCGCATGGGCACGCCGGACGATGTGGCGGGCGTAGTGGCGTTCCTGGCAAGCGACGCCGCGGCCTACATCACGGGCGAGACGCTGCACGTCAACGGCGGCTTGTACTTCGGTTGAAACGGCGCCGTCCGGCGTTGCTTCGCGCCGGGCAAATGCGGCTACACTACGCGCCCGCCGAAACACCGCCACCCAACAGGAGTCCTTGACCATGAGCAGCGTCGATGAGCGCGTGAAAAAACTGATCTGCGAGCAACTGGGCGTGAAGGAGGAAGAGGTCAAGGAAGAGGCCTCGTTCGTGGACGACCTGGGGGCGGACTCGCTGGACACGGTGGAACTGGTGATGGCCCTGGAGGAGGAGTTCGAGACCGAGATCCCGGACGAAGAGGCCGAGAACATCACCACGGTCAAAGAGGCCATCGACTACATCCTGGCGCACCAGTAGGCGGGCCATGAGCAAGCGACGCGTCGTCGTCACCGGCCTGGGGCTGCTGTCGCCGATCGGCAACACGGTCGAGGAGGCTTGGCAGAACGCGCTCGATGGCGTGAGCGGAGCGGCGACCATCGACGCGTTCGATGTCGCCAACCATGCCGTCACCATCGGCGCCGGGGTCAAGAACCCGCCGGTGGGCGACTACATCGACCGCAAGGAAGCCCGGCGCCTCGATCCGTTCATCCAGTACGGCATGATCGCCGCCATCCAGGCGGTGCGCGATGCGGGCCTTGAAGACGCCGACGGCGATGGCGACCGCATCGGCGTCGCCATCGGCTCCGGCATCGGCGGCATCAACACCATCGAGGCCACCCACAGCACCTGCATGAACCGCGGCCCCGGCCGCGTCTCGCCGTTCTTCGTGCCGTCCAGCGTCATCAACATGATCTCCGGGCAGGTGTCCATCAAGTACGGCTTCCGCGGCCCCAACATCGCCGTCGTCACCGCCTGCACCACCGGCACCCACAATATCGGCTTCGGCATGCGGATGATCGAATACGGCGAAGCCGACGCCATGGTGGTGGGCGGCGCAGAACAGGCCACCTCGCCGGTGACCGTGGCCGGATTCGCCTCCATGCGCGCCCTGTCCACCCGCAACGACGACCCCGAGCGCGCCAGCCGCCCCTGGGACAAGGATCGCGACGGCTTCGTGCTCGGCGACGGCGCCGGCGTCATGGTGATCGAGGAGTACGAACGCGCCAAGGCGCGCGGCGCGAACATCTATTGCGAACTGGCCGGCTTCGGCATGAGCGCCGACGCCTTCCACATCACCAGCCCGCCCGACGACGGCCGCGGCGCAGTGGCGTCGATGCGCAATGCCCTCGGCGATGCCGGGATGGCCGCCGAGGACGTCGACTACATCAACGCCCACGGCACCTCCACGCCGCAGGGCGACATCGCCGAGACGCTGTCCATCAAGGCGGTGTTCGGCGACGACACCAAGGTCGCAGTGAGCTCCAGCAAGTCCATGATCGGCCATCTGCTCGGCGCAGCGGGCGCCGTCGAGGGCATCTTCTCGGCGCTGGCGGTGGCGAACGACATCGCGCCGCCGACCATCAATCTGGACAGCCCCGACCCCGTCTGCGACCTCGACTACGTGCCCCATACGCCGCGCGAGATGCCCATCCGCGCCGCGCTGTCCAACTCGTTCGGCTTCGGCGGCACCAACGGCACCCTGATCTTCACGGCGGTCTGAGCCGCGGGCGCACTGCACTCCCGCCATTGCCCGGAACCGGGCGGTCGGGTCGCGGCAACGGAGGACGCTGCTTGACTAGGCGCCTGCTAGCCATTCCCATCGCCGTGATCGTCCTCGGCGTCGCCTTCCTCGCCTGGATGCCGTACCACTTGGCGCGCTGGGCGGCGCAGCCGCTGCCGGTGACTGCCCCGGTGGAGTTCGTGGTGGTTGTCGGCGCGAGCCTCAGCGATGTGGCGGACACGCTGAGCGACTCCGCCGGCGTGGATGCGCTGCAATTCTCGCTGCGCGCCCGGCAGCGCGACCTGCAAGGCCTGCTGCGCCACGGCGAGTACCGCATCGCGCTTGGCGAGACCGCGGATGGCTTGCTCGATCGGCTGACCGGCGGCGACGTGCTGCAGCACCGCGTCCGGCTGCCCGAAGGCGCGACCGTCGGCCAGGTGCTGGCGCTGCTCCGGGCCGACGAGCGGCTTGAGTTCGATCTGCACGGCGCCGGCGCGACAGACCTGCTGGTGCGCCTCGACAAGCCCGCCGGACATGCCGAGGGCCGCTTCTTCCCCGACACGTACCTGTTCGAGCGCGGCGACCCTGCGTCCAGCGTGCTGCTACGCGCCCACGCCGAGATGGCCGAGGTGCTGGCCGCCGCGTGGGCCGGCCGCGATCCCGAGACCGGCTACGCAACCCCCTACGAGGCGCTCATCCTGGCGTCGATGGTGGAGAAGGAGACCGGCTCCAGCGCGGATCGCGCCCAGGTTGCCGGCGTGTTCGTGCGCCGCCTCGAGCGGCGCATGAGGCTGCAATCGGACCCCACAGTGATCTACGGCTTGGGCAACGCCTTCAACGGCGACCTCACGCGCGCCCATCTGAAGGCCGACGGCCCCTACAACACCTACCGCATCGCCGGCCTGCCGCCGACGCCCATCGCGCTGCCGGGCCGTGCCGCCATCGAAGCGGCGATGCATCCCGCGTCCGGCGACGCGCTCTACTTCGTCGCCCGCGGCGACGGCAGCAGCCAGTTCTCGCGCACCCTCGCCGAGCACAATGCTGCGGTGCGGCGCTATCAGCTCGGCGGCGCAGCACGGGATTGACGTTGAAGCCGGGTCGCTTCATCACGCTGGAAGGCGGCGAGGGCGCGGGCAAGACCACGAATCTCGCCTTGGTGAAGGAACTCATCGAAGCGCGCGGCCACGACGTGCTGGCGACCCGCGAACCCGGCGGCACCCCGCTCGCCGAGGCCGTCCGTCAACTGCTTCTGGCTAAGCGCGACGAGCCGGTGGATGCGCTCGCCGAGACGCTCTTGATCTTCGCGGCCCGCGCCCAGCATGTGGCCACCGTCATCGAACCCGCCCTGCGCGAGGGCCGCTGGGTGCTCTGCGACCGCTTCACGGATTCGACCTTCGCCTACCAGGGCGGCGGCCGAGGGCTCGGCGTCGAGGTCGTGGAACGCCTCGCGTGCCTAGTCCATGGCGACCGCTGGCCGGACCTGACGGTCTATCTCGACGCGCCGGAGGAGGTGGGAAGGGAGCGCATCGCGGATCGCGAGCAGGATCGCTTCGAGGCCGAACAGCGCGCCTTCTTCGGACGGGTACGCGCCGTCTTCCGGGAACGGGCCCGCGCCGATGCCCGCATCGTCGAGGTGGACGCCAGCAGGCCGCTGGCCGACGTGCGCAGCCAAGTGGCTGCGATCATGCGCGACTTCCTGGATTCGTCGTGAACGACGCACCGTGGCTGCAAGACGCGATGCAGCGCGCCGAGGCGCTGCTGGCGCGCCTGCCGCACGGGATGCTCATCGACGGGCCGGGTGGCTGGGGCGAGGCGCAGGTGGCGGACGCACTCGCCGTTCGCCTGCTCGGACTCGGCGGCGACCGCCCGGCAAGCGAGGTCGCGCATCCCGATCTGCGCTGGCTGGAACCCGTCGACGGCACCATCCGCATCGACGCCGTCCGCGCCGTCATCGAGTTCCTGCAGCAGACGCCGCGCTTGGCCGGGCGCAAGGTAGCGGCGATCATCGATGCCGAGCGGATGAATCTGAACGCGGCGAATGCACTGCTGAAGTCCCTGGAGGAACCGCCCGCCGAGAGCTTCCTCATCCTTGTGAGCGGCGCGCCGGAACGCTTGCTGCCGACGGTGCGCAGCCGCTGCCAGCGCCTGTCGGTGCATGCCGCGGCGCGCGAGGAGGTGCTGGCGTGGCTGGCCGGCGAGGGCGTCGGCGGGGACGCCGCGGCGCAGCTCGTGACGGAGTACGGCGGCGCACCCTTCGCTGTGCGGGAGGCGGCTGCCGCCGGCGCGACGCCGCTGTGGCCGGAACTGGTCGCCGCCGGTCGGGAACCGGCGACGGCTACGCGACTGGCGGACTCGCGCAAGGCGGAGGACTTGGCGGACCTGCTCGGCCGCTGGCTGCGCATCGTCCACGGCCTCGCCCGCCAGCGCCTCGGCGGGAAGGCCGAGTCGGGGGCCGGACTGAACGCGCTGGTCGATTTCGCCGGAGAACTGGAACGAGCCCGGGAGGCGGCCCTCTTCAACAAGGGCCTCAGCCGCCCGCTGCAACTGGAGCGCCTGCTCTTGCTGTGGGCCGAACTCTGGCGCCGCTAGCGCTAGCCGAGGAGATGGCGGCGCAGGAAGTCGAGCATGTGCCGATAGCGGTGGATGGCCACCGCCGGTTCCTGCAAGGCGTGCTTCGAGCCTGGATACGTCATGAGGTCGAAGGCGACGCCGGCGCTTTGCAGTTCGTGCATCAGTTCCGTTGAGTGGGTGAAGAGCACGTTGTCGTCGGCCATCCCGTGCATCAGCAGCAGCGGCGCGGAGATGGACGCCGCCTCGAAGAGCACGCCGCTCTTGCGATAGCCGTCCGCGTTCGCCTGCGGCATGCCGAGGTAGCGTTCCGTGTAGTGCGTGTCGTAGAGTTCCCATCGCGTACACGGGGCGACGCTTACTCCGGCCCGGTAAACATCGCTCCCGGCCAGGCACTTCAGCACCATGTAGCCGCCGTAGGAGTGGCCGAAGATCGCGATGCGCTCCGCATCCACCCACGGGAGCGTCCGCAGGAAGGCGACGCCAGCGAGCTGGTCATCAACCTCGACGCGGCCGAACTGCCCGTGGATCGCATCCTCGAACGCCTTGCTGCGGTTCGCGCCGCCGCGATTGTCGAGTTCGAACACCGCGAAGCCGGCTTGGGCGAAGAGTTGCAGCATGAGCGGCGGGAAGTCGCGCCGCACGCGCTGCACGCCGGGGCCGCCGTAGACATGCACCACGACCGGGTAGCGCTGGGTCGGGACGAAGGGGGAGGGCTTCGTGAGGCGGTAGTAGAGCGTCTCGCCGGCGTTCTCAATGCTGACCACCTCGCACGGCGCATGTTCTTCGAGATAGGGGATGTACGGGTGGCCGGCGGCGATGCTGCTGCCGGCGATTCGCACGCCATCGTGCGCCACTGCCGCGCCGGGCGTCTGTGCATCCGCGCGCGTCAGGACGAGCGTGCCGGTGCGGGCGTCGACCACGCCGTCGTACCACCCGTCGCCGCGGGTCAGGGCGCTGCAGGCGCAGGTATCGAGCGCCACCTCGAAGACATCCTGCGTCGTCGGGTCGCTCTGCCAACCCGTCACCCAGGCGCGCTCCGCCGTCGCGCCGAGGACGCGGTTGACGCGGCCAAGCCCCAAATCCAGCAGGCGCCCTTCGCCGCCGCCGAGCCGGTGTTCGTAGAGTTGCGCCGTGCCGCCGCGTTCGGACGTCCATAGCAGACGTTTGCCGCCGTCCACGAAGGTCAGGTTGTCGTGCAGGTTGATCCAAGTGTCCGATGTCTCGGTGAGCACCGTGGACCACCCCGCATCATCGAACCGGCGCAGGGCGAGGCGCCGCTGGTGCCGCGATTGCGCCTGCACGTAGAGCGCCCCGTCGGGAGCGAACGCCACCCGCGCCAGGTAGTCGCCTTCCTCGACGGCCCACTGCAGCCAGTCGACATCGCCGCCCGCCAGATCGAGAACGCCGAGGCGGACCTCGGCATTCGGCCCGCCGGCGAACGGATAGCGCTGCGGCACCACGTCGATGCCGCCGGCGCGGATCTCGTGGCGGTGCGTTTCCGGGATGGGCGCCGCATCCACCCGCAGAAAGGCGATCCGGCCCTCGTCCGGCGACCACCAATGGCCGTCGAAGCGGTGCATCTCCTCCTGGGCGATGAAGTCCGGCAGACCGTTGCTCACCGTGCTCTTGCTGTCATGCGTCAGTCGCCGCTCGCTGCCGTCGTCGATGCGCGCGACGTAGAGATCGCCGCCCCGCACATAGCTCGCGAACGTCCCCTTCGGAGACAGGCGAATGCCCGTCTGCCGAGTGCCCGGCGGCGTCACTGCCTGCGTCGCGCCATCGTCCGCCGATACCAGCACCGCGCCGCCGTCCCGGTGGACGAGAACGCGCCGGCCGTCGGGATGCCACTGGTAGCCCGCAACGCCGCCGGTGAACTGCCGCCGCCGCTCCCGTTCGGCCTTCTCCTCGTCCGTGAGCTCGCCTGTCGCGCCGCCGCCCGCGAGCAGTCGAGCATTGCCCGTGCCTAGGTCCGTCAGCCACAGATCGAGACGCTGACGGTCATCCTCTGCGGGAAGCAGGTAGGCGACCGTCCCGCCCCCCGGCGCGATCTTGACCTTGCTCGGCACCGGCCCGGTGAGCGGCACCGGGCCGAACAGCGCCTCAGGCGTCAGCTTCACGGGCGAACGCCGGGCGGGTGAGATTCTCCGCGCCGGTGGCGGTCACGACGACGTTGTCCTCGATGCGGATGCCGCCGCAGGGCCGCAGAGCGTCCACCTTGGGCCAATCGACATCGCGCCCGGCGTCCGATGCCGCGAGCTTGTCGAGCAGCATCGGAATGAAGTACATGCCCGGCTCGACCGTGAACACATGGCCCTCGGCGATGGCGCGCGTGTAGCGCAGCGTCGGGAAGCGCTCGGGCGGATCGTCCCGCTCGCCCTCGGCATTGCGCAGGGCGCCGCCGACATCGTGGGTTTGCAGGCCGAGCAGATGCCCCAGGCCGTGCGGGAAGAAGGCGTCGGTGATCTTCTGCTCGAACGCCGCCTCGGCGCTGCACCGCACGAGATCGAAGCGGGCCAGCAGGTCGCCGACTTCCAAGTGCATCCGCTCGTGCAAGTGCAGATAGGAGAGCCCCGGCCGCACCTCTTCGATCAGCGCCAACTGCTTGGCATCGAGCGCCTGCACGAGTTCGTCGAAGCGGTCCCCCGGCGTCGCGCTGTAGGTGCGCGTGATGTCCGAGTGGTAGCCGCCGGAGCGCCCGCCGGCGTCTATCAGGAAACTGTGCGGGACCGGCGGCGGCGCACGGTCGTAGTGCTGGTAGTGGAGGATGCCCGCATGTTCGTTGAGCGCGATGATGCTGGGGTAGGGCAGCTTGCTCTCCTGCTGGGCGCTGGCCTTGAGATACGCCATGTGGATGTCGAACTCGCTGCCGCCGTCGTAGAAGGCGTCCCGCGCCGCCAGATGCCCGCGCACACCGATGGCCGTCGCCTCCGCCATGCGCGCCACCTCGAACGGCGTCTTGGTCGCCCGATCGAACACCACCGCATGGACCAGCGGCTCGGGGTTCGCCTCGATCGGCAGGTTCTCGCTGAAGTGCTCGCCGGGACCCACCAGTGCCACCCGGCCGAGTTTCGAGACATCCTCCACCAGCGACTTCAGCAGCGCCTCGGCATCCCCGTGCGGCTCAGTCTCGAACGCGCCCTGCGCCCAGCCGGGCAGCGTCGCCGGCATGTGCCAGTAGTCCTCAAGCCGCAGGAAGTAGAGCTTCGGTGCCCGCCCCGGCCGCACCAGCATCGCCGCGTGCTCGCAGTCGTCGTCGGGGAACCAGCGGGCGAAGTGCGCATTGGGGTGGAACGGCGGCGCTTGGTCGTCGTCGTAGTACATCGCCGCGGCCCCCGCTGGCACCACGGCCGCATCGTAGCCGTGCTCGGCCAGCGCCGCCTCCCAGTGCTGCTGCAGATGGGCCAGATGCTCGCCATAGCCCGCTTCGTCGAACGCCAATCTCCCGCCCCTCGCGCCGCTTCGGATGGCCGCGATTGTACGGCGACCGCCCGCGGCGAAGGCCGAACGAACAAAACATGGTGGTGCTTGCCGCGCCGCTTTCGATATACACTAGGCCGGTTCATTCATTGGGAAGGGAGGAAGCTATGGGGGCTTATGCCTACCTGGCACCGACGAGCACTGCCGAGGCGCTGTCGCAGCTCGGCGCGGCGGCCGACGCCGGCACGCGCACGCAGATGCTCGCCGGAGGAACCGACGTACTCGTGCAGATGCGCTCCGTGGACAAGGGCCCGCGCACGTTCGTCGACGTCAAGCACATCGCCGAGGCCAACGAGCTATCCATCGGCGACGACGAGATTTTCATCGGCGCGGCCATCGCCTCCGCCGAGCTCAACGAGAACGCCGACCTCAAGGGCCTGCTGCCGGGCCTCATCGAGTCGGCGGATCTGATCGGCTCGACGCAGATCCAGGGCCGCTGCACCATCGGCGGCAACCTCTGCAACTCCTCCCCCGCCGGCGACACGATTCCGGCCCTGATCGCCTGCGGCGCGGTATGCGTCGTCGCCTCGCCGGACGGCACCAAGGAAGTGGCCACCGAAGACTTCGTGACGGGCGTCGGCACCAACATCCTGAGCCCGCGCGAGTTCCTGGTCGGCTTCAAGATTCCGCGCCCGAAGGGCAACACCGCCGACGCCTACCTGCGCTTCATCCCGCGCACGGAGATGGACATCGCCGTCTGCGGCGCCGGCGTCGCCCTCACCTTGGACGACAGCGGCACCTGCACCGCCGCCAAGGTCGCCATCGGCGCCGTCGCCATCACCGCCCTGCCGGTACCGGACGCCGCCGCGGCGCTCGTCGGCACCAAGGTGGACGACGACGCCCTCGCCGCCGCCGCTGCGGCTTCGAGCGACCTCGCCAAACCCATCACCGACAAGCGCGGCACCGTCGAGTACCGCAAGAAGGTAGTCGGCGTGTTGACGAAGCGCGCCGGCGCCATCGCCCGCGATCGCGCAGCCGCACGCTAGGCAAGCAGGCACACAGAAGGAGAATCGAGAGCACCATGAGCAAGCAACACGTATCCACCACGATCAACGGCGATGCCGTCGAATTCTTGTGCAACCCCGAGCAGTCCCTGCTCGACGTGCTGCGCGACGAGCTCGGCCTCACCGGCACGAAAGAGGGCTGCGCCACGGGCGACTGCGGCGCCTGCTCCGTGCTCATCAACGGGCGCCTCGTGTGCTCGTGCCTCACCCTCGCCGTGGAAGTGGACGGCGACGAGCTGACCACCATCGAAGGCATCGCCGGCCCCGACGGCCTGCACGTCATCCAAGAGAAGTACCTGGAGCACGCCGCCCTGCAATGCGGCATCTGCACGCCGGGCTTCATCGTCGCCACCAAGGCGCTCTTGGACAGGAACCCGAACCCCGACGAGACCACCATCCGCTACTGGCTGGCCGGCAACCTGTGCCGCTGCACGGGCTACGACAAGATCGTCCGCGCCGTGCAGGCCTCGGCGGAAGAACTGGCCTACGAGGCCTGATTCCCGGACCCCAACGAGAGCGCAACCACCCACTACCAAGGAGACATCGAAGTGGCAGAAGCGGTAGACCTCAAAGCGATCGGCACCCGCCCGGTGCGTCCCGACGGCATCGACAAGGTGACCGGCCGGGCGGCCTTCGGCGCGGACCTGAACCTCCCCAACATGCTGCACGGCAAGGTGTTGCGCAGCCCCCACGCCCACGCCCGCATCAACAGCGTGGACCTCTCCAAGGCGCTCGCCGCCGACGGGGTGATGGCCGCCATCGCCGGCGCGGACCTCGGCGGTGCCGACAACGACCTCGGCAAGAACGTGCTAGCCCGCGACAAGGTGCTCTACCACGGCCACGCCGTCGCCGCCGTCGCCGCCAAGACCGCGGCCCAGGCGGAAGCGGCCCTGGACCTCATCGAGGTGGACTACGAAGTCCTGCCGCCCGTGCTGACCCTCGACGACGCCATGGCCGAAGGCGCCACGCTCGTCAACGAGAGCCAGCACACCAACGGCGACACCTCCAAGCCCGCCAGCAACATCGCCGCCACGCAGCGCTTCGAGCGCGGCGACGTGGAAGCGGGCTTCGCCGAAGCCGACGTGATCGTCGAGAGCGAGCACCGCGTGCCCACCGCCCACCAGGGCTACATCGAGCCGCACGCCTGCACCGCCACCGTGAACGAAGACGGCAAGGCGACCGTCTGGTGCTGCACCCAGGGCCACTTCGAGGTGCGCTCCCTCACCGCCGCCGTGCTCGGCGAGAAGGTGGGCAACATCAAGGTGATCCCGTCCGAGATCGGCGGCGGCTTCGGCGGCAAGACCATCATCTACCTGGAGCCGCTGGCCGTGAAGATGAGCCAGCTCTCCGGCCGCCCGGTGAAGATGATCATGAGCCGCGAGGAAGTCTTCCGCGCCACCGGCCCCACCTCCGCCACCTGGTGCAAGGTGAAGGTCGGCGCTAGGAAGGACGGCACCATCACCGCCGCCAGCGCCTGGCTCGCCTACGAGGCGGGCGCCTTCCCCGGCGCACCGGTCGGCCCGGGCTGCATGTCCGTGCTCGCGCCCTACGACCTGGAGAACCTGCTCATCGAGGGCAACGACGTGCTGGTCAACAAGCCGAAGGTGTGCGCCTACCGCGCCCCGGGTGCCCCGCAGTCCATGCACGCCATGGAATGCGCCATCGACGAGCTGGCCCGCAAGCTCGGCATGGACCCCATCGACCTGCGCCTGAAGAACGCCGCCGGCGAAGGCACCCAGGCCCCCTACGGCCCCACCTTCCCGCCGGTCGGCCTCAAGGAATGCCTGAAGGCCGCCAAGGAGCACCCGAACTACACCAGCGAAGTGCCCGAAGGCGGCGGCCGCGGCATCGCGGTCGGCTTCTGGTTCAACATCGGCATGCAGTCGAGCGCGGAGGTGCGCATCGCCGAAGACGGCATGGTGACCGTGATGGAAGGCAGCCCCGACATCGGCGGCAGCCGCGCCGGCATGGCGCTCATGGCCGCCGAGACCCTCGGCGTGCCCTACGAGCAGATCAAGGCCCACGTCGGCGACACCGAGTCCACCGGCTTCTGCAACGTCACCGGCGGCAGCCGCACGACGTTCGCCACCGGCATGGCCGTGATCCAGGCCTGCGAAGACATCATCGCCCAGTGCAAGGAGCGCGCCGCGCTCACCTGGGACCTCGACGCCGACCAGGTGGACTGGGAAGACGGCCAGGCCGTGCCGAAGCCCGGCGTGAACGCGGACGTGAAGCCGCTCTCGCTCGCCAACATCGCCCGCGGCGCCGGCCGCACCGGCGGCCCGCTGCTGGGCCGCGCGAGCCTCAACGCCCAGGGCGCCGGCGCGTCGTTCTCCGTGAACATGACGGACGTTCGCGTGGACACCGAGACGGGCGCCACGGAAGTGCTCGGCTTCACCGCCATCCAGGACGCCGGCCGCGCCATCCACCCCTCGTACGTCGAAGGCCAGATGCAGGGCGGCGCCGTCCAAGGCATCGGCTGGGCCCTCAACGAGGAGTACATCTACGACAAGGACGGCGTGATGGAGAACGCCGGCTTCCTGGACTACCGCGTCCCCGTGGCGTCCGACATGCCGATGATCGACACCCAGATCATCGAAGTGCCGAACCCGTCGCACCCCTATGGGGTGAGGGGCGTGGGGGAGACCCCGATCGTCGCGCCGCTGGCGGCGGTATCGAACGCGGTTCGGGACCAGCTGGGCTTCCGGATCGACGACCTGCCGCTGTCGCCGCCGCGGGTGTTGGAGGCGATTGACGCGCAGGGGTAAGGCACTCGTGGACCGGGAGGGCAATCGGGCCCCTCCCGGTTTGCGGTTTTGTAGCGGCCATTTAAGGACGGAACCATCACAGATCCAGGGGGGTCGAGGACTTGCAGACGACTAGCTTGAGCCTCGCTGATCTGCTTAGGAGGGTCAAGGCGAAAAAGCTCACTGTTCCTCGGTTCCAAAGGCCGTTCATCTGGAAGCACTCGCAAGTTCGGCTTCTGGTAGACTCGCTGTCTCGCGCTTACCCCATCGGATCGCTGTTGGTGATGGATCGGGAACCGGACCTAGAACTGCATTCGAGGAGCGTGGAGGCCGAAATCCGGGAGGGTTTTCCCCCGGACAACGACCTGTCTTCGCCGGGACAGCACGACGAGGAAGCAGACTCGGCCCAATCCGAGTCGTACATCCTTGATGGACAGCAGCGGGTGACATCGATCGCCCGCGTCTTTCTCAACGCAGACCGCGAGAAACTCTATTACTTCGACCTAAGGAAGCTCTACGAGGCACACTCTTCGGAAGATGATCCGTCGTGGATTCGTCAGCGTGCGCGTGGCAAAGCTGACCATGCACCGCACCGGAAGGAGAAGAACCGCTTGCTTCGAGCAGACATCGCGCTGAACCAGCAACAGTCGTCCACCTACGTCAGCGAGTACTTCGATGATTCCGACGACTTCCCGGATTTCAAGGTAGATCGAGCAGGTGCGCGTGAGGCAACGGCGAAGATCAACGGGATATTCGAGACGATCAGAAATTACAAGGTCCCGGTGGTTAGTTTGGATGCACATCAGGGAGTTGAGTCGATATGCCGGGTGTTCGAAACAATCAACAGTACCGGCACGAGGCTCCGGACATTCGACTTGGCCGTCGCCCGATTCTTCCCTAACCCTGACTTGCGGAAGCTCTGGGAAGACACGCTTGATAGCAAGCCGACGCTGCGGGAGTTCGATGTGGACGGAGAGCGTGTGCTTCAGGTCTTGAGTCTGGTTGTTGCTGCACAGGAGGGGAGGTACCCAGAGCCTTCTCGGAAAAATCTGCTCGGCCTTGATCCGGAGATAATCAAGGAGAAATGGGAGGACTCCGCAGACGTGCTTGCGGAGGCATATCGGTGGGCAGAGAGCCAAGGCGCGAAGCCGGATGCGCTGCCGAGTGAGATCGTGCTTGTAGCGATGGCGGCGGTCCAGGGCTTTGTGCGGGCGAACGACGCTGGAGCCGAGTTCCGCTGGCCTGACGAGGTATTCATGCGGCGCTGGTATTTCAGCAAGGCGATCCAGGGCGGAGCGGCGCGAGCGTCGAATTACCGGATTGGTCAGGACTTCATAGCGTTGAGGGCGTGGCTCGAGGCCGGCGAGCAGCCACCATGCGAGGAAGTGACACTGAACGAGGACTTGCTGCTCAGGCTGAAACAGTCGGATGTTCGGTACAAGTCGCTGCTGAACCTCTTGGGGATCACGGTGCGGGAGGACATGATCACGGGTCAGCGGCTGGACGGCGCTAGCGTACACGACCACCACATCTACCCGCGCAATGCCAGCAAAACTCGCGGCTTGGACCTGGCAAGGCTCGACAGCATCTGCAACCGTATTCCGATTCTTGCGGAGACGAACCAGCGCGTGGGCGAAGGGTACCCGGAGGAGTATTTTGACGAACTGGCGTCGAGTGCGCGGCGAAACGGGACGCAGGACGGGCTGAGGCGGCGGCTGTCGGACTGCCTGATCCCCGGAGACCCGACGGAGGCCGGGTGGGCGTCTCGGTTCGACTGTGATGGATTCGAACGGTTCTGTCTGGATCGTGCTGCGCTTATCGTGGCTCGAGTTCGAGAGGTCGTAGGCCAATCCCTGAAGAGTGATCTGTCGGAGGACGAGGTCGCTGAGCAAGCGTCGGACTGATGCTATGCGCGAGCCCGTCGGACTGAGCTCCGGCCGACAGGCGGGCGACCGTCCTTTCGCCGCTTTAGTATCGAGAAGGACAGACGGAAAGGACAGGGGGGACACGAACGAAGGTCCGTAGATGATGTCGTGGTGCCATCGCTAGGCGTCGCTCAGGGGAGATACGAAGCCATGGCGGCGCATCGCGATGGCCGTAGGGTTACGATGCCTTGCGATGGGCGCGTCTACTGTGTGATGGGTTCACCGCACGCATGCTTTACAAGCTCGGGGAGCCCGCGGAAAGGTGGAAGCGCTGCTTCGGAGGGGTTCCGACCGCCTTTGGACGTATGCGGCTCGCCGCCGTACCGGTGATCTAGGTCTAGGTCAAGGTTTGACGGCCGACGGGCCAACGAGTACGGTTGGCGCTCCCGAGGCGGAGTCGACATGAAGCCGTTGACCGAACTGCAGCCCGAAAACCAAGTCACGTTGCCGGAGGAGGTGGTGATTTCCACTGGTCTCCGGACGGGCGACGCCCTGTACGTGACCACGGACGGTGCCCGGATCCTGATCACAGTACACGCTTCGGAAACGCCCGAAGGCTCCCGTACGATGCGCGACCTTTTCGGGGCTGCCTCTGGACTCTATGGCTCGCGCGAGGAGGCCGATGCGGAGATCGAGAGAAGCCGAATCGGCCATGGGGATTGATGCCTCGGCGGATGTCCTCGGGCTTGGGCGGCGCACGTTCCTGACGCCAACCGCTACATCTACGCCTTTGAGGGCTTCGAGGGGCTCCGACGGCAAGTCGCTAGCTCTTGGCGCTCATTGACCGAGAGCGAATCGGGGTTATTGCGAGCGAGATTCTGCTGACGGAACTTCTGACGCGGCCGATGAAGGAGGGCCGGCATGACCTGGTACCACGCTACTCAGCGCTCATCGAACATGCGCCCTGCATTGAAGTGGTTCCGGACGACCTGCGCGTGATTGACCAGTCGGTTCGTCTGCGGGCCGAGTTCGGTCTGCGCTCCATGGATGCCCTGCATGTCGCGACGGCCTTGGTTCATGGCTGCGAGACGTTCGTCACCAACGACAGGCGCCTGCGCCGTGTCGGCCAGCCCCGGATGCTCAGTTGGACGACTTGGGGGAGCCCAGCGTCGGGTCGGACTCGCTTTGATTTGCCTGAAGGCGACGGGGTACCCGTTCACCCTCAGTTCGGCTGGAGTTGGCCTTTCTGTTCGCGCCACGGCCGCATGTCGCCGAACTCGATGGCGGCTGCGCCGGCTAGGCGATGGGATTCACGGTGCGGATGCTTGGGAATCTGCGGAAGTCGCGGTCGGCGGTCGCTATCACCGCATCGCGCTCTGCCGCCAGCACGGCGAGGTGGGCGTCCATCACGGTGGCGCCGGCTACGCCGCTCTGCTCGCAGACTGCGCCAAGCCGTTGCCAACTGTCGGTGCCCGGCTCGACCAACCTCACATTCGGCTGTGCCAGCCAGTCGTCCACCAGGGCACACGCCTCCGCTGGCGACAGTGGCTGCTGGTAAATTCGCCGGTCGGTGGCTATGCGTACGAATGCGAGAAGGGTGACGAGCGCGAGGCCGACGGTGCGACCGGAAGCCAGTTCTGCTTCGAGCCAGCGTCTCGATGCCGCTTGATGGGGGCTGTCCGAGTCGTACGCGTACAGCAGGAGGTTCGCGTCTATGAGGGTCACCGGTGAGCCAAGCCGTCGAGCTGCTCGAGCAACTTGCCAATGTTCTCTAGGCTGATCCCTGGTCGCAGGCCCATGGGGCGGGCCTTGACGACGAATGGCGATGCGCGGCCTTGGTGCGGGGACAGGCCGCGGCGGAGGCACGCATTCACCGTTTGGCTCAGGGTCGTGCCATGGGATGCCATCTCGTCCCGGAGCATGGCCTCCACATCGGCATCAAGACTCAGCGTTCTTTCCATACCTGCAATCGTAAGAGCCGCCGCGCGGAGCGTCAACGGAATGGGTGGGGTCGGGTCTGTTAGTTAGCGGGGTGCCGAGGCGGGGGCGCGGCATCGCGGTCGGCTTGTGGTTCAAGCCCGGCCCTGGGAATACGCGTTCGAGTCCAGTACAGCCCTCACTTCCACATCGCTTCGTCGATGCGTGAGAAGCCCTCGAGTGCCTCGTCAATGCGATCAGCCTCCTTGCTCGACCAGGTGCCCATCAGATGGTCCAGCGACGAACCCACGATGTCCGCCTTGCCTTCGTCGAGGTCCGCACCCCGGCGAAGCAACCGCATCACGGCCCGGTTCAGGGAAATGCCCTCCCGGTGCGCCAGATCCTCAAGGTACGCGCCCAGCTCGTCGTCGAACCCCCTGATGGTTAGCTGCTTCATGCTGCCTCCACTCGTCGAGTCGGTGATGATTCATTCTGGGATCACAGTAGTAGCTCGCATGCTGGGAGGTCAAGCCTGCTCCGTACGTGCGTCCGCAGGAAGCCCGTGTCAACGAGTGTCGCCGGTGAGTCAAGCCATCGACCTGGTTCCCTTGCTACAGATGCTCGATCCGAGCCAACATGTCCATCCAGTTGGGACGAAGGCGGGGTACGCCGCGAGCAAGCAGATGGCAGATACCGAAGGCGGCACGGATTGGGGCTTGACCGAAGCCGAGAACCGACTGAGCGAGGTCTTGACCAAGGCGCTGAGGGAGCGACCGTAGCGGATCGTCTGGCGCGGCGAGGCCGTTGTGGTAGTCGCGGAGGAGACCTATGGCGGGTTGGCCGGCCGCGGCGGCGGCTTCATCGCGTACTTGATGGATGGTGCGTCGCCTGAGGGCGTAGCGGCGCAGCGGGACAGCCACCCAATGCGCGATGCCGCGCTGTGAGAGTGCTGCTCGGCACCTGCGTCATCTGTGAAGTCCGTCATCCGCAAAGGTGCGTTGGCAGTCAAGGCGGTCGCCCGGTTGGCCCCAGCGACGGCGCCTTGAGGCTAAATCGACGCCTTGGCCCGGCGCACTGGCCATCAGGCGGCCGCACCGGACGGCTTGATCGCCGCCACCGCTCGCGAACACGGCCTCGAAGTCCTGACGCGCAACGTCGCCGACTTCCTGCCGCTCGGCGCATTGGTCGTCAGTCCTTGGGGTCAAGACGGCGATGACCACGGCTTGAAGGCGGACAGGAGCAGCGCCGGCGACGCGAGTGGTACCTTGAAAATTGGACGCATGCCGTCCAAATCTCGTGGTAATGCTGACCCGAAAGACCCGCGCAACATCGCCGCAACACTGAAGGCTTGCTCTATGCTGCCCCGTGGTCGCCCTGGTCGGTGCCCGCCAAGTGGGCAAGACGACGCTAGCCAACGAACTCGCGGCGCAGCACCCGTCGGCCCACCTCTTCGACTTGGAGTCCTCGGCCGATCTTGCACGGCTCGCCGACCCGCTGCTCGCGCTGGAGCCCTTGCAGGGGCTCGTCGTCCTGTACGAGGTGCAGCGGCGCCCGGAGCTGTTCCCCACGCTGCGCGTGTTGGCGGACCGCCGCCCGCTTCCCGCCCGCTTCCTGGTGCTCGGCAGCGCGTCTCCGGACCTGCTGCGGCAGAGTTCGGAGTCGCTCGCGGGACGCATCGCCTACTACGAGCTGCCCGGCTTCTCGCTGTTGGAAACGGGCCCCGCAGCGATGGACGAGCTGTGGCTGCGCGGCGGCTTCCCCGCTTCCTACACGGCGCGAAGCGACGAGGCAAGCATGCGCTGGCGCAGGAACTTCGTTCGCACCTTCGTCGAGCGCGACATGCCGCAGCTCGGCATCGCGATTCCGGGCGCCACGATGGAACGGTTCTGGACCATGCTGGCGCACTACCACGCGCAGATCTGGAACGCCTCCGAGCTCGGCAGGGCGTTCGGCGTCTCGCACCATGCCGTGCGCCGCTACCTCGACGCCTTGGAGGGCACGTTCATGGTGCGCAGCCTCAAGCCGTGGAGCGCCAACCTCGGCAAGCGGCAGGTGAAGGCGCCGAAGGTCTACGTGCGCGACACCGGCCTGCTGCATCGACTGCTCGACATCCGCGGGCGTGAGGATCTCGACCGGCACCCGAAGGTCGGTGCCTCCTGGGAAGGCTTCGTGATCGAGAACATCCTCCAGACGCTTGAGCTGGACGAACGGCAGTGCTACTTCTGGGCGACCCACTCCGGCGCCGAGATCGACCTGATCGTTGAACGCAGCGGGCGGCTGCGCGGCTTCGAGGTGAAGCGAACGAGTGCGCCGGCCGTCACCCGCTCGATGCGCACGGCGGTCGCGGACCTCGGAGTGGACTCGCTGGATGTGATCCACGCCGGAGAGCACACCTTCCCGCTCGCAGAACGAATCCGAGCCGTCGCGGCCGTGCGGATGTTGGAGGACCTTTCCTAGCCGGACGGCCGCCTCGGCTGGCCCTGCCTGACGCCGCCGCACCAGCTCCGCTCGACGTGCGTCCACCGGGTGCTTCAGGATCACTCAAGCAGCGTGCGGAACGCCGGGGCCGCGGAACTCGGCGTACGGCGCCCCTCCCCGGAGCACGTCCGGACGGCTCTCCTCAGTGCCGAGATTTCGCCTTCGCGAGCTGCGGATGTCGGGTAGAGTGCGGGCGTGTTCACCATGAGGTCTTGGGAGAACTCCAGGTGCGCCGGCTTGGTCGCCGTCACCTCGACGCCTTGGAGGGCACGTTCATGCTCCGAGTGGTCGTGCTGAAGGCTCGCGCGGCAGGTAGGACGCCCGCGGTGGTGGACTGGGTGGATCGGGACCGAACTATGCGGGCGCAGCCATAGATCGTGATGTGTATGGTTGGTCGGCTCTTTGGTTGCCGAGCGGTCACGACATGCGCCATCAGACCAACCTCTTGCTGGACGACGACGCGCATGCTGCGATGCAGCGGCTTGCCGTGCGGTATCGGTGCTCACCATCGGAAGCAGTTCGTCGATCCCTGCTCGGCCACCGGGACGCCGTCTTGGGCGTTCCGCCGGAGCGATGTGCGGAGCGCGTGCGGCTGCTCCATCGACTCTTCGAGCTGTTCGAGGGCCATGATGCGGCGGAAGAGGTGCGCCGCCTCAAGGAACAGGACGAAGGGTTCTAGTGACTGCCCATGTGGATACGGACTTCCTCATCTATCCCGTTGGTATCTCGTTGGTTCTGCAACCGCGGCCGGAAGCGATGATCGCGGACATCCTCAAGCCCACTGAACGGATCATTGGGCAGGCGGCACCCACGGGTCCACGAGCGGCACATCCATGCCACGGAAGTCGGCGATGTTGCGCGTTGCGACGCCAAGTCCATGTACGCTCGCCGTCCCGGCAATCAGTGCGTCTCCAACATCGACTTGCTGGCCCCATCGTCGAGCCTCGGCGCGGAGCAGAGCGGCTTGTGTTGCCTCTCTCTGACCGATAGGCAGGATGCGGCGAGCGTAGGTGCTGGTTAGAGCAGCCAGCCAATCGCTCAGGCCATCGCGTCGCCGTCCAGCCGGCAAGACGCTTACGCCGAAGGTCAGTTCGTGCATGACAAGGGTGGACAGCCATAGGTCGCGTTCGGTGGCGAAGAAACCAAGGACGGCACGATTGGGCTCTCGCTTCGTGAGTTCCGACACGACGTTGGTGTCCAACACGAGCCCTGTCATCGGTCGTCTTCGTCGGCGAAAGGCGTACTGCGTTTGGACGAACGAAGCGCGGGCGCTAGCGGCTCTTGCCCCCGGGGAGTGTTCTCGATCAGCCACTCGCCCAGCGGCTCTTGGTTGGAGGCAAGGGCGTTCCAGGTTTCCGCAGAGACCACCACGAAGGGGTTGCGCTTGCCGATGGTCTGGGGGCCCTCGACCTCCGCCATGCGAAGTACCTCCGAGAGCCGGGCCTTGGCCTGCGCCACAGTCCAGACGGTGCCCCTACCGGGAGTACCGGATCCTGGGGATGGTCGCACCTCTGGTTCGGACGACACCCGCGGCTCACGCGCCATCTGAGCTATGCCCATGTTTCAATATGGTCTAATGTAGACCACTAACGGATGGCGCGTCAAGGGCTTGCACCGGTTCGGGTGCAGGGCAGATGTCCGATACGCGCCGTGCCGGGGCATATACGGCGCGGACCAGAGATCCGTCACCGCCCTGCTGGAAGGCTCAATCTGACATGTGCTTTGTCTCGCCCTGACCGTCTACATCCCCCAAATGGTCATCGTGCCCAACTCCGTCTGCTCGTCCCGGCGAAATACCTTCTCGGACCAGGGCTTGTCCGGTGCGCAGTCGAAGATCACCAAATGGCCCGCTTTGGCGGCGCAGCGGTCCATGTAGTCGAGGGTTTGCTGGATGCCCTGTCGGATCGTCGACTCCAGGCCGGATTTCGCGCCCAGTACTTTGCACTCGATCACGAATCTGCTGGTCTGTGCTTCCTGCTGCCAGAGGATCAGCAAGTCGGTCCGCCCTCGGCCGAGCCCGTACTCGCGCTCGATTCGGCCGCCGCTGTTGACGATGCGTTGCAGGAAGGCTTGCAGGAGAAGCTGCGGCCCGGCCTCCCGGTACTCGAAGCGTTCCACCCAATGCTCGGAATGCTCGCGGAAGAAGGACTGGAATGCTGCGAGCAGCTTCGCCACGTTCAGATCGCCATCGTCTTCCACGTACCAGGCGGTTTCCTGTACCAGTCGCTCCTGAGCGGCGCTGGTCAGTTCCCTAGGCACGACTTCGGCGTAGATGGGGTTCGCGATGCGCAGAGGAGGATGGCTGGCCAGCAGTCCGAGATCGCGCGCGTATTCGAGGTCCTCGGTGGAGAATGCTTCCTGGTCCTCGTCCGCGCCGCTCATGATGGGCGCCACGACCCGACGGACGCGAGGTTCTTGCAGCTGCCTGCCGAGCTGGTCGAGGTGCGTCACGCGGCGGCGGATGAGCTGCTCGCGGGCGTTTAGGATGTGCTCGGCATTAATCGCGCGAATCGCGCGGAAGCGGTCCCGTCCGGCTTTGTCGCGGAAGCAGGTCTCGGCGGCAAGGGCATTCACGAGCCACGGCTGACCCTGGGTCTGCGCCCATACGGCGTCCAGCGCTGCCGGGGTGAACGTCTGGCCGGTGGCTTCGGTGTGCTGGGCCAGCAGGGCCCGCGAGGTCGAGCCGATCCAACGGCGGAATGCAGTAGTGGTCTGCCGCCTCGACCGGGCCCGTGGTGTTGAAGAAGCGCACGGACCCAGTGTCCCATGTTCCGCTTGGGGGTGGGCCGCGGCTACTCCACCTTGCGCGTCACCGCGCGCGTGGAATGGCCGAATGTCGGCAGCACGGCTGAGTGTCTCCCCGCGCCGCCAGCCACTAGGAGGATCAGGTCGTCCGGTTTGGTGATGAAGCGCACGCCGTCGCGTCCGCCCGGGCCCAGCAGATGGTCCGGCAGCCGTCGTTCAAGCTCCTCGATCATCGCCTCCGAGACGAGCGCCCGCGGCACGATGGCCCGCTCGCTGAGGAACGTCTTGACGTCCGCTTTGGAGAAGCCACCGGCGGCGATCACTTCGGCGTGCTCAGGGCCGAGCACGACGACCGGCTGCCCCTCAAGGTAGAAGTTGTTCGCGCCCGGCGAGGCCAATGTCCCCGCGATCGTCAGCAGGATCTCCTCCGCATCCCGGCCGTAGTGGTCGTTGACGTTGTGCGGACCTTCCACGCCGAAGACGGTCACATGGCTTGCCGCGGAATCGAGGCCGAGGTCCGCATGGTAGGACGGCCACGGATTCGCTTCGGCATTCTCGGCGAAGCACAGGGCGTATTTGGCGGGCGATCCCATAGTGGAACGATCCAGCACGCCCGGCGATGCGCCGCCGATGTTGATGAGGATCAGGCGGATCGTGCGCCCGATCGCCGCATTGGCCTTGCTGCCCTGGCCGAGCGCGTTGTAGCCGCCGTTCACGCTGATCGCATCCACGATTGGCCCACCCACGAGACAACCCACGGTGCAGGGATGCGTCGTCGATTGAATCGCTTTGAGGTTGAAGGCGGGATCGCACATCGCCCGCGTTGCCGCGAGAACGACGGGGAAGTGCTCGGGGTCGCAGCCGGCCATGACCGCATTGGCGGCGAGCTTGCCCATCGTCGCGCGACCTAGGCGGGGCTCGACGATGGAGACCAAGTTACTGGGATCTCTTCCGGCCAGCATCGCTTCGCAGCGGCGCGGCGTTGGCGGCAGCACCGGCAGCCCGTCGGTCCAGCCGCGGGCGTAGAAGAGGCGATTCAATGCCTCGATGGAGTCGGGGCCGCGAACGCGCTCGGGTGCGTCCGGGGCATTGAACTCGCTGTCGAACAGCGACTTGTGGCGCAGCCGCGCGCCGCTTGGGATCGTCTTCTCGCGATAGCGCGCCTCCAGGGCGACAGGGTCCTCCGTTAGCGCGGAAGCAACTTCGCCCAGCGCGCCGGCCGCGAGCGCCGCGCACTCCTCGGCATTGCGTTTGGCGAGCGGATGCAGCACCACGACGATGGGCAGGCCGGGCAGGCCCCAGCCCATCGCCTCCGTCTTCGCAAGCGCGAAGAACTCGTCCGTGGCGATGCCGACGGACGGGATGCCCTGCTTTTCGAGCTCGATCAGGTCATGGATACACCACGACGTGCAGGAGCCTCAGTCGCAGACGGCGCCTACTACGGCATCGCAGCCGTCGATGAAGTCGGGCGTGAATGCGGCGGGCTCCGTGGCTTCCTTCATGAACCAGCGGAAGTCGCGCACGCCGAAGGACTCTTCGAGGCCGCGCTGTAGATGCCGCAGCAGCACGTCCGCGTTCTTCTTGTCGTTGGCGAATAGGCCCAACGTGGTGTCTGGGCCGAGCACCACGCGCCGGGTCAGCGGGGCTGGGGAAGCGTCGAAAGCGCCGCAGGGGTTCATCAGTTCCATAGAGATTCTCCTTGAGTCGCTGCCGCCCTAGACGGCGCCGTAGGCGAGCATGGCGTCCGCCACCTTGCGAAAGCCCGCGATGTTGGCGCCGCGCACGTAGTTCACGAAGCCGCTCGCTTGCTCGCCCTCGGCGACGCACCTTTCGTGGATGTCGCGCATGATGCCCTGCAGGCGTTCGAGCACATCCTCTCGAATCCACGAGATGCGCAGCGCATTCTGGCTTTGTTCCAACCCGGAGACGGCAACGCCGCCGGCATTGGCCGCCTTGCCGGGGCCGAACAGGATGCGGTGGCCGAGGAAGGCGTGGGCGGCAGCGAGATTGCAGGGCATGTTGGCACCTTCGGAGACCGCCACCACGCCGTTTTCGATCAGCATGCGCGCATCGTCGCCGTCCACTTCGTTCTGCGTGGCGCAGGGCAGCGCGAAACGGCACGGGACGCGCCACGGGCGTTCGCCTGCGTAGTAGTCGCAGCCGAACTCTCGCGCGTATTCCTCAATGCGGCCGCGGCGCACTTCCTTGAGTTCCTTGAGCCACGCCAGCCGCTCCGCGTCGATGCCGTGCGGGTCGTGGACGAAGCCGCCGGAGTCGGAAGCGGTCACTACCTTCGCGCCCAGGTCCGTGAGCTTCTCGATGGCATAGAGCGCGACGTTGCCGGAACCGGACACCGTCGCCACTTCGGCGGCCACCTCCTCTTCGCGCGTCGCCAGCATGTGCTGCAGGAAGTACACGGCGCCGTAGCCGGTGGCCTCCGTGCGCCCGTGGCTGCCGCCGAACGCCAATCCCTTGCCGGTGAAGGCGCCCGTGAAACGGTTCTGGAAACGCATGTATTGACCGAACAGGTAGCCGATCTCCCGAGCTCCCACGCCGATGTCGCCCGCTGGCACGTCCGTGTCCGCGCCGATGTGCCGATGCAGTTCGCGCATCATGGCTTGGCAGAAGTGCATCACCTCGGAGTCCGTCTTGCCGCGCGGGTTGAAGTTCGAGCCGCCCTTGGCCCCGCCCATGGGCAGACCGGTGAGGCTGTTCTTGAACACCTGCTCGAAGCCGAGAAACTTGAGCGTGCCGACGGTGACGGAAGGATGGAAGCGCAGGCCGCCCTTGTACGGACCGATGGCGTTGTTGAACTGCACCCGCCAGGCCCGGTTGACGCGCACGTTGCCGGCGTCGTCTTGCCAGGTCACCCGGAAAGTGATGATCCGATCGGGTTCGGTGAGGCGTTCGAGGATGGCCGCGTTCTGGTACTTGGGATGCGCCAGGATGAACGGGATCAGGGTCTCCGCCACCTCGCGCACGGCCTGGTGGAACTCGGGCTGGCCGGGGTTGCGGCGCACGAGGCCGGCCATGAATTCCTGCAAGCGTTCGTTCGATGCGGTTGCCATGGGTCCGACTCGGTTGGGCTCTGGCGATTGTATGGCGCGTTTGACTTGCCGCCAAAGGTGTTGTTCGCTAGCCGCCGCTGCCCTGCGGGGCGTTCTGGGGCAAGGGAGGGAACCGGATGGCTGTCTGCAAGCGCTTGGCGGTAGTAGCGGCCGGGGTCGCTGCGGCGTACACGTTCGCTCAGGAGGCCGATGATGATGCCGTAATCGAGGAGGTGGTGGTTACCGCAACGCTGCGCGAAACCAACGTCATGGAGACGCCGCAGGCCATCGCCGCGGTGAGCGGCGAGACCATCGAAGAGCTCGGTGTCACGAACATGCAGGGCCTGTATCGCAACATCACGGGCCTCAACATGAGCGAGGGCTCGCAGACCAGCCACAATCGCTACACCGTGCGCGGCGTCTCCTCGCAGACCGGCACGGAGTCGTACCAGCAGACCTTCGCCGCCGTCTCGGTGTACTTCGACGACACCCCCATGACGTCAGCGCAAGGGCCGGCGCGCCAGTTCGGCGGCAACCTGTTCGACATGGACCGCGTCGAAGTGCTGAAGGGGCCGCAGGGCACCCTGTTCGGCGAGGGGTCGGTTGGCGGCACCATCCGCTTCATCCCGAACAAGCCGTCTCTGGACGGTCTCGACTGGAAGCTGAAGGCGGGGATGAGCCGCAACGGCGAGTCCGACGATCCCGGCCACCGCGTGGACGCCATGCTCAACCTGCCGGTCTCGGACGCCTTCGCGTTGCGTCTGACCGGCTTCAGCGAAGGTCGCGCCGGGTGGTTCGACAATGTCCTGACGAACGAAAACGACACCAACGCCGAGTCTTCCACCGGCGGTCGGGTGGCGGGCCTTTGGGTCGTGTCGGACCGGCTCTCTGTGGAGGCGTCGTATTTCACGGTGGACACCGAAACCAACGGCGGCGCGAACGGCCAGGCGCGCTTCGTGCAACGCGAGAATGTGCGCATTCCGGGCCATCCGCCCTATGCGCAGGACAAGGTGGACATCTACAGCGTGAGCATGGACTACGAGCTCGAGTGGGCCACGTTGGAAAGCTCCCTCTCGCGCATGAACCGCTCCGCGCACAGCGAGTTCGAATACGCGGCGTCCGTCGCCGCTTTCTTCGACTGGTTCATCCAGTTCAACGTGGTAGCCCGCGCGGCGCAGAACCCAGGCGAGATGCCGGCCATGCTGGCCGAAGGCTGGCAGATGAACTTGACCAACCCCGTGGCCCGCACCAACCAGCTCGCCTTCAACAACGACAGCCTGGCCGAGTCCGAGCGAACGAGCTTCGAGGCTCGCCTGGTGTCTGACGACGACAGCCGTCTGCGCTGGCTTGCCGGCGTCTTCATGAAGGACAGCAACGACTTCCGCCGCGATTTCCAGCCGTTCCAGATGCAGCCTTGGCTCGCAAACGCCACGCGCACGCAGGCCGTGTACCGCGAGTTCTAGTCGGATCCCAGCAATGAGCATGTCGACACGCTCGACGAACTGAGCGTCTTCGGCGAGCTGACCTACGCCTTCTCCGACGTTGTCGAGGTGACGGCGGGCGCCCGCTGGACGGATATGGAACAGACCTTGGAGGACAGCACGCTGCGCACCGCGGACAAGGTGCTCTCGCCGAAAGTCGGCATCTCGGCTTGGGCGAACGACAGCACGCTGATGTACTTCAACGTCACCACGGGCTTCCGTCCCGGCAACGTCAACCTCGGCCAGGAGTTCAATGCCCGGCAGCTGTCCGGCTCTGGCGACACGGTGCTTCCGGACCTGCCGCCGTTCGCTGGCAATCCGCTTGGACTCACTGGCAACAAGGCCGCCGCCATCGCCAGTTCCCGCGTCACCTACGACGGCGACAGCGTCACCAACTACGAACTCGGCGTGAAGACACGCCTGTTCGACAGCCGCGTCAACCTGACCGCGTCCCTCTACCATTTCGACTGGAAGGACACGATCCTCGGCTTCTCCGAAGATCGCCTGCCGACCATCAACAAGAACTACAACGACAACGCCGGCGCTGCCCACACCCGGGGGGCCGAAGTGGACGTGGTGGCCCGCCTCTCGGACCGCCTGCGCATCCGCTTCGGCATGGACGTGAACGAGGCGGAACTCGACGATGCCGTGGTATCCCCCGCCTATCCGAAGGGCACGCAGCTTCCCAATGCACCGCAGTGGAGCGGCCACCTGACGGTCGACTACAGCCATCCGCTGCCGCGCGACATGGACCTCAACGTGCTGGTCAACCACACTGCGATGGCCGAGCAGCACCAGGCGCTTGGCGGAGCGGACATCGTGCCGGAACGCAAGCAGACGAATCTGCGTCTGAACCTGGCCGGTCCCGGCGACCGCTGGCAGGCGACTCTCTATGCCGACAACCTGACCGGCGAGGACAACGTGGTATTCGACTGCTCCATCGAGATCATCGTCCGCGCCGCCTGCTACGTCTATCAGGCGCCCCGCGTCGTCGGCATCGACTTCACCCTGCGACCTTGAGTTGGGGCGTGGCTGAGTACGCCTGCGGAGGACAGCGATGCTGAGCAAGTTCGTCATCAAGGGCTTCAAGCGTTTCGAGCGGGAGACCGCCGTGGACCTTGACGGCGTGACCGTGCTCGTGGGTGCCAACAACAGCGGCAAGTCCACCGTGCTGCAGGCGCTCAGCCTGTTCCAATACTGCATCGAGACCGCCCGTACCGAAGCCAACGGCGGCGGCATCAAGTTGGTCAAGAGATCCGTTGCGCCGGACGAGTTCGGGGTGCTGCCCGTGGCGGAGCCAGCCGATCTATGGCCGCACGGTCGGGTCGCGGTGGGCGGCAAGCCCAGCCCGATCACTCTGACGGGCTTGTTCGACAACGGAGCTCAGGTCGGCTTTACGCTGAAAATCAGCTTCAATCGATTCAGCATCGTGCCGAGTACCAAGGGCCCGTTCGAGGACGCGATCCGCGACAAGGCAATTCGGTTGATCCCCCTGTTCTCCGGCTTCGCGCCGCGCGAGGAGTTCCTGACGCCGCCCGCGAGGCAGGATCGCGTTCGCCTGCAAAGGCAAGGCGAGATGATCCGCAACCTGCTGTGGGAACTGCGCGAGAATGCCGCGCCGCAGTGGGAGAAGCTGGTCGCACTGATGGCCAGCGTGTTCCCGGACGGCCGCATCGATGTGCGCTTCAACGTCGATGTTGATCGGTTCCTGACGGCGACCTATGGCGACGACGTCCTGCCGCGACCTCGGGATGTCGCCGCTGCCGGCTCTGGCTATCACCAGATGCTCCAGATATTCGCATCGGTCTTGCAGCCCGGCGCAGGGACCGTGCTTCTCGACGAGCCGGACGCCCACCTGCACGCCCGGCTGCAGGGGCGGCTGCTGCAAATCCTCGGCGAACTTTCCGCGCAGGATGGGCACCAGTTCGTGCTGGCGACGCACTCTCCTCAGATCCTCTCCGCCAGCCCTCAGGGTGCTGTTCGCGTCTGCATGGGCAGTCGCATTGTGCGGCTGCAGACGCAGCCGGAGCAGCTCGCTCTGCTCGACGAGCTTGGGGCGATGGATCGCATGGAGCTGATTCCGCTGCTCGCCAATCGCGCCGTCGCGTTCGTCGAGGACAAGAGCGACAGGAAGCTCTTGGAGCACTTCGCGCGTCGGCTCTGGGGCGAGGCGAAGCGGCGGGATGTGTGGCGCAGCCTGACGTTCCTCTACACGCACGGCAGCCCGATGACGAAGGATGTGCTTGGCTATGCGCGGCAGGTCCGCGACCTCATGGAAAACACTGCGCCATCCGGGCAGCCGGTTCGCATGGTCGTGATCGGCGACCGAGACTACCGTACGGACAAGTCGCGCAACGCCACGCTGCGCGAGCACCGGCGCAAGGCTGGGAATCTTGGCGAGGGCCTGGAAATCTCATTCCGCATGTGGTCCGCGAACGAGATCGAAAACTACGTGCTCGATCGGGATGCGATCCGCGCATGCTTGGACAGCCAGGCGCAATCAGGGGATGGCCGTCGGAAGTGGCGCCAGCGGCGCGCTGCCTTCCAACAGGAACTTGACCGCTTGGTCGAGGAGCAGCGCGAGAAGGTCGGTCGGTCGATCGCGGAGCAGATGCAGTTCGAGAACCGCAATCTGACCTTAAGAACGGCGCTCGATCGGGCCGACGAGTTCCTGGACGATGCGTGGACGGCGCCGCAGAACTGGTGCGACGCCAAGACGGTCTTGAGCAGTCTGCGGCGGTGGCTGCAGGAGAGCGAACTGTCGCTGCGGTTGGACGAGGCTCGAATCGTCGATGCCATGGAAGCGGTACCCGACGACGTTCGGCTGACGTTGAACGCCTTGGCCCGGCTGGCGGCGCAGCCCGCCGCGGACCGTCGGCGGGCGAAGGCCAGGCGGAAGCGCACCCGGCGGCCAAGCCGCGATTGACAAGCCGCGGCGGGCTGGCCACGCTAGGCGCCGTTTGAAGTTGGAGGAGCGCTCATGGCCCAAGCAGCCGTGCAGATTCACCACGACACCCTGCCCCCGGATGCGGTCTCGGAGGAGCTTCGGCCCGTCATCGACGAGCTCGGCCTGCGGGAGAACTGCCGGCAGTTGGCGATGGAGGGTTGGACCGTCGTCGAGAACGTCGCCTCCGCGGACTTCAACGGCCGCTTCCGGCAGAAGATCCTGGACATCTCCGGTAACCCCGGCGGCGCCAACATGCTGCTCGCCAAGGACCCGATCTTCGCCGAGGCGATCCTGCGACCCAAGCTGCTCGCCATGGCGGAGTTCTCGGTGGGCCGCGGCTTCCTCATCAGCCAGGTCGCGGCCAGCGTGCGTCCGAAAGGTGCGCCCGCCATCGGCCTCCATGCGGACAACAACTGGCTGCCGGCGCCGTTTCCGGCGCACAACATGCTGCTCACCGGCTGCTGGGCGTGCGATGAATACACCAAGGACGGCGGCTCGACGCTGATCGTGCCGGGCAGCGCCAATCTGCGGCGGCACCCGACAGCGGCGGAAGCGAAGGCGGTGGCCGAGGAAGCCGCACCGGGGTCGAACCGCAGCGGCCGCGCCATCGCCATCGAGTGTCCGCCGGGCTCGGTCGCCATGTGGGACGGCAACGTCTGGCATGCGAACTGGCCGCGCGCCAAGGATGGCGAGCGCGTGGTTTGCCACATCACCTATACGCGCCTGCTGATGCGCCCGGTGGAGGACTACAGCGCCCATGCGGAAGCGCTCATCGACGCGCACGGCGAACGCATGGCGCAGCTGCTCGGCCGCGAGGACTTCCTGAACAGCCCGACCGGCGCGGACTACTCGAAGCTCGTGCAGACGTTCAACAACGCCAAACGCTGAACGCCGGCGCGGTCCAGTGGTCGACCCTGGCACCGGCTTGCGGATGCCCCGTACGCTGGCGCTGTGCTTCGCACTCGCTGCGGGGATCTGTGCGCCGTTCGCGTCGGCCGACGTGGCCATGGAAGGTGCGGTTTCCTACGCGATCGACGGCGACACCGCAACGATGGCGGTGGAGCGGATCAGCAACAGCAGCAGTACGCGCACCACCGGAACGCTGTACCTGAGTCTTTGGCTTACGCGGACGGCCGAGCCGGAGACGGAAGGCTATCTGGTTGCGCGGGCATCCCTCGCCTCGGCCGGCAGCACGGGGCAGCTTCCGCCCAACACATACTTCGCCGACGTTCGGGTGCAGACGCCTTACTCGGCCCCGCCGCCCGGCATCTACTACGTGCATCTCTACGTGTCCGAGTATCCAGACGTCGCCTTGTACTGGGACATCGTGACTTTCGCCGAGCCCCTGGATACCCGTTACGTCGAGTTCGACGGGCCTGTGGCCTACCGAACCGATGGCGAACACGTGACGCTCGAAGCGGAGCACATCACGAACTACAGCGCTCGCACCACCAACGTGCTGCACTTGACCCTGTGGCTGACCGAGGGCGCGGACCCGTACGGAGAAGGGTGGCTCGCGGCCCGAGAATCGCTCGCCGTGCTTGGCGGCGACGGCCGGCTCGGCCCGCACTCCTACTGGCCTGATGTACGCATCGAGACGGCGTACACCGAACCACCGCCAGGCACGTACCACGCGCATCTATTCGTCTCCGAGGCGCCCGAGCTGGATGCCGTGCTCGACCTCGTGACGTTCGCCGAGCATCTCGTCGTCGAGGAGGACGACCATGGCGACTCCCTGGCGGACGCCACGCCCGTGGCTGCGCCCTCGGTCACGCAGGGAAGGATCGGCGCCGCGGAAGACATCGACGTGTTCCGCCTGCGGCTCGAACGCCGCGGCACGCTGCGCGTCTACACGACCGGTGCCACCGATACCCTGGCGATTATCGTAGACGGAGATTTGAACGTCGTCGGCGAAGACGACGACGGCGGCAGCGACCTCAACTTCCGCATCGAAACGGAACTCGATGCAGGCACTTGGTACGTGGCGCTGGGGTCGCATGGATCGGGCCGTGGCGACTACGCGCTGCATGTCGAGTTCGACCCCGCGCCGCCGCCGGCCGCTCCGGCCTTCTCCCGCCACCTCGGCGATTTCAACGGCGACGGCAAGGACGATGTGCTCATGCGCGGCGAAGACGGGCGCTGGTACTACTACGCAATGGACGGTGCCCGCTACATCCGCGGCGACCAGGGCACCGCCAATCTGACGCGCAATCCGGACTACCGCGTGGCCGGCATCGGCGACTTCGACGGCGATGGCCGGGACGATGTCCTGATGCGCAACGTCAAGGGCCCCTGGTACTACTACCCGATGAACGGTCGCCGCTACATTGCGGGGCGGCAAGGCCCGGCGAACCTGACGCGGAATCTCGACTATCGTGTAGTCGGCATCGGCGATTTCGATGGCGATGGCCGGGACGACGTGCTGCTGCGCCGGGCCGACGGCCACTGGCTCTACTACGCGATGAACGGTCGCCGCTACCTCGAGCTGGGCCGTCCGGACCTGACGCGAAACCTCGACTACCGCGTCGCAGGAGTCGGCGATTTCGACGGCGACGGCAAGGCCGACGTGCTGATGCGCCATGCCCGCGGGCACTGGTACCACTACGCGATGGACGGGCCGCGCTTCGTCCGCGGGCGACAGGGTCCCGCGAACCTGACGCCGAATCTCGACTACCAGCTCGCCGGCATCGGCGACTTCAACGGCGACGGTCGCGACGACGTGCTGATGCGCCGCTGGGACGGGCGCTGGTACCACTACGCGATGAACGGTCGCCGCTACATCCGGGGCACCCAAGGCGCGGCCGACCTGACCCCCAATCTCGCCTACGAGGTGGTCGGCATCGGCGACCTCGACGGCGACGGCAACGACGACGTACTGCTGCGCAACGACAACGGGCGCTGGTACTACTACGCGATGGATGGTCGCCGGCATATTCGCGGTCGCCAAGGGCCGGCGAATCTGAGCCCTCGCCTCGTCTGGTCCGTCGCCTACCCGACCTACTACGGCGGACCGCGCCCGGGAGCCATCGGCGGGACTTTGGAGGTCTTCCAGGGACAGGTGCTCGACAGCGATACCAACGACCTCAGCGATCCGTACCTTCCCAACGACTTCGCGGTCGATGCGCAGCGCGTGCCGGCGCCGGCATCGGTGGCCGGCTTCTCCGACGCGCATGCCGATCCCTACGACTACTTTCTTGTCGACTTTCCGCTCCCGGTCCGCATCAGTCTCGCCATCGCCGACGCGGATGCGGACTTGGATCTGCTGCTGGCGGACACCGACGATACGGTTCTCGAAACCTCCTTGGGTGTCGACGATCTGGAGGTGATTCAGACCACGCGCACCGGCGAGCACTTGGTGATCGTGGAGGCCTATTCCGGGGCGAGCAACTACTCGCTGGTGGTGTCCATCGCCGAGTCGGCGAGCGTCGCGCAGTCGGACGGCAAGACGACCTGGTCCAGGGACCCGGAGTTCGTGCCTCGCGAGCTGATCGTGAAGCTGCGCCCGGGCGCGGACGGTACGGCGCTGGCGGACTGGGCGACGGAGGCGGGGGTGCGGATCGAGGGCGAGCCGCGCTCGGCTGCGCGCGTGATGCGCTTCGATGCGGTCGCTGCGCCGCCGCTTGCCCCCGGCCAGGCCCGGATGGCTTCGACGCGGCGCTACGCAACGGCGGCGCTGCGCGAACGCGCCGAGACGGTGGCGTTGCTGAAGGCGCTGCGGCGCGACTCGACGCTGGCGACGGATATGGAATACGCGCAGTTGAACTACGTCTACCGCTCGATGGCCGTTCCGAACGACCCGTACTACATCCACCAATGGCACTACCCGCACATCGGGCTGCCGGCGGCGTGGAATGTGACGACGGGCAGCGACGACGTGGTCACCGCGGTCATCGACAGCGGCGTGGTGACGGACCATCCGGACTTGGCGTCGCGGATGCTGCGTGACGGTGGTGGCCACGTGATCGGCTACGATTTCGTGAGCAACGCGGCCTCGGCGGGCGATGGCGACGGCATCGATTCCGACCCTTACGATGTCGGTGACGGGGATCCGGCGACTGGGGGCAACAGCTTCCACGGTACCCATGTCGCCGGCACCGTGGCCGCGGCGACAAACAATGGCATCGGCGTCGCCGGCGTGACTTGGCGCGGCGAGATCATGCCGGTGCGCGTCCTCGGCGCTGGGGGCGGGTCGGGCTACGATGTCGTGCAGGGCATCCGATATGCCGCGGGGCTTGCGAACGACTCCGGTACGTTGCCGGCGGTACGCGCCGATGTGATGAATCTCAGCCTCGGCATACCAAATGAGGAATGCCTGCCCTTGGGGGCGGACCGCTACACACGCGACGCGCTAGCGGACGCGATCGCGAGCGGCGTGGTCGTCGTCGTATCGGCGGGCAACGATGCCTGCCACGAACCCGATCCGATGTCCACGGTAGACGGCGTGATCTCCGTCTCGGCGACCGACTACACCGGGCTCGCGCCGTACTCGAATTACGGCCGAACGGTGGATGTAGCGGCTCCCGGCGGGCATCTCGGAATCGACAGAGATGGCGATGGCTACAACGACGGCATCTTGAGCACGCTTGCGGATGACCGCGACGGCAGCATTGCGGCCACCTACAACTTCCAGCAAGGAACATCCATGGCGGCCCCGCACGTCGCGGGCGTGGTGGGCTTGATGCTGGCGGTCAATCCGGACCTCTCGCCGTCCGATATCAATCTGCTTCTTGCGGGAACGCATCCGGACCCGTCGGCCGCGCCGATCACCCAGGATTGGGGCCTGCGTGGTCGCGACGACGCATTCGGCCACGGTCTCATCGACGCCTACCGCGCCGTTCGCGTCGCCGGGGCCATTCAAGGCGGCAGCACGGAACCCACCGGCCCCGTTCTCTCCATATCCCCGGTGCGGCTGCATTTCGGCGCGACTGCGGATGTGCTCCGCGTGCGTCTCGCGAATACCGGCACGGGTTCGCTGACCGTCACCTCGGTGGAGGCGGACGCATCTTGGCTGGCCGTCGCCTACGACGAGTGGCCGACCCTGGTGGTGCGCGCGGATCGCACGGGCCTCGACGACGGCAGCTACGCCGGCCACATCGACATCGCCTCCGACGGCGGCGACCTCAGCGTGCCGGTGACCATGCATGTTCAGCGCGACGTGGCCGCCGCCAATATCGGCACGGTGTACGTCCTCGCGGTGGATCTCGACACGGAAGAGTTGGAGGTTCGAGGCCAAGCCGTGGCGTCGGCAGCGGCCGGCTACTCCTTCCGCACGGACGACCTTTCGCCCGGGCGCTATGCGGTGCTGGCGGGAACGGACCGCGATGGCGACCAGACCATCTGCGATGCCGGCGAGGCGTGCGGCATCTGGCCGTCGTGGGACAGTCCAGCCGTCCTCGAAGTCGACGGCGACCGCACCGCGGACTTCGCTGTCACGATCGATCTCTTCGCCCGGGTTTCTTCCGCCGGCGTCTCCTCGGTGACGCCGATGGGCGCGGATGTCGATGCGACGGTCATGCTTGGCGCTGCCGGATCATCCGCCGCAGCGCCGGTACCCGTCGGGCTGGAGAACCTGCGCCGCGACCTCCCGCTCGGCATTCGTGTGCCGATGGTGGAGGAAAAGTGGCGAAGCCGTGACAGACGATAGACATTTGGACTAGGCTGTTTGTTCCCGCGAAGAAGTGGCCAGCACCGGAGGACGATCCATGAAAGTCAGTCGCATCAGCTCGGGACTAGCGGCGACCGTGGCCGCTGTTGCAGGCTTGGTCGCCGTGGCGCAGGCGCAGGAAACGGCGGAGGAGCAAGCGGCGCGGGAAGCGGTGGAGCAGGCCATGCAAACCGCGCCGGGCGAGATCGAGGAGGTCTACGCCGTCGGCATCCGCGGCGCCCTGCGCCAGGGCATCGACGTCAAGCGCGACAGCGACGGCGTGGTCGATGCGATCTCCGCGGAAGACATCGGCAAGTTCCCGGACAAGAACATCGCCGAGTCCTTGCAGCGCATCACCGGCGTGACGATCCAGCGCCAGTTCGGCGAGGGCCAGGGCGTGGCCATCCGGGGTGCCAGCCAGAACATGACGCTGACGACGCTGAACGGCCAGAACGTCGCCTCCACCGGCTGGTTCGCCTTCGAGCCGGCGCGGCGCAGCTTCAACTACTCGCTGATGCCGTCGGAACTCGTCGGCAACATCCAGGTATTCAAGAGCTCGCAGGCGGATCTGGTCGAGGGCGGCATCGGCGGTACGGTGGTCATCAATACGCGCAAGCCCCTGGACTTGAGCGATGCGAAGATCTTCGGAGCTGTCCAGGCGGCGCATACCAGCGACTCCGGCCAGATCGACCCGCAGATTTCCGGCCTTGCGAGCTGGCAGAACCTCGAAGGCAACTTCGGCGTGCTGGTGTCGGGCGTCTACCAAGGTCGCCAACTGCAGCGCATGGGCAACGAGGCGTTCTGGGCCTGGGGCGCTGGGCCGGTCGGCTTCGAGCAGGATCGCCAGCGTTCCGCCCTGAACGCCATCGGCCAGCTCGACGTCACCGACAAGCTGACCGTGACGGCCACTTGGCTCGACATGCAGATGGCGGCCGACAACACCAACTACGCCCTGTGGCTCACCAAGGGCGATGCCGACACCCAGATGCGCAACGGCACGCCCGTTGCCGGCGCCCTCGGCGTCGCTTTCTATCAGGCGAGGCCCCGGGAGGCGACGATGGTGGCCTCGGTCTACGATCTCAAGGCGGAGTACTCCGCGGACCGCTTCTTCGCCGAGTTCCAGATCGGCAGGACGGATTCCTCCGGCGGCACGGACTTCGAGATGGTGGTGAACGATGGCTTGGTGCCGCCGATTTCCGCGAGCAGCTACGACTTCTCCGGCGGTGCGCAGACCTGGCGACTGTCCGAAATCGACTTCGAGACCTACGATCCCGGCACCCTCGCCATGGGCACCGGGCCGCTGTTCAACAGGACGCCGAAGACGGATGAAGAGTCCTACGTGCAGGCGGACATCGACTTCGACCTCTACCAGGCGCCGCTCAGCTCCTTCAAGACCGGCGTGCGCTTCGCGGACCACCGGGCGGTCAGCCGGTTTGTGATGCTCTCGCAATCGCCCGGCTTCGACCCGACCTTCCCTACTGCGGGCTACACGGCCGGCCTCATCGAGGTTGGCTTGGACGGGCGCCAGATCCTCGCTCTGGACGTCGGCAGAGTGAAGAGCTGGGCCAAGGCCAGCATCACCGGGGAGACGGAGGACCTCGCCTCCCACAGCCAGATCGACGAGACCAACTTCGCCGCCTACGCCATGGCGAGCTTCGAGGGCGATCGCTGGCGCGGCAACGCGGGCCTGCGCTACGTCAAGACCGATGCCACCTCCACCTACTACGTGGACGGGCGATTCAGGACCGCCGATGCCGCCTACTCCGAACTGCTGCCGAGCGTCAACCTCGCGATCGACGCCGGCGAGGACATCGTGCTGCGCGCCGCCGCGGCCCGCGTCATGACGCGCCCGCAGTACGTGGACATGTACGTCAATCCGGTCGTGACGGGGGCGAACGACGATCTCTCGGACAACCAGTTCTGGATCGTCGGCAATGTCGGCCTGCAACCGTACCTGGCGACGCAGTTCGATGCGTCCGCGGAGTACTACTTCGGTCAGGGCTCGTTCGTCTCGGCGACCTTCTTCATGAAGAACGTGGAGAACTTCGTCGGCCGCAGGGAGTACCGGGCGTCTTCCTCCGACATTCCGTTCACGTTGCGGCCCGACGAGGCAGCGGCGGGCTGGACCGTCCAGGAACTCATCAACGGCGATTCCGGCACGATCCGCGGTGTCGAGTTCCAGTACCAGTGGGAGCACTACAGCGGTTTCGGCGCGGTGTTCAACTATACGTACACGGACTCGGCGACCGAGGATCCGGGCGTCTTTCCGGACGGCCAGCCGGCGCTCAGCGATGCCTCCGAAGGTTCCGCGAACGTCACCGTCTACTTCGAGGGCTACAGCTATCAGATCCGCGGTTCCTACAACTACCGCAGCGACTACATGCTGCGGGAGGTCGGCGCCTACGGCAACCGCCGCCACGACGACTTCGGCACCATCGACATGAGCGCGTCCTGGCACGTAACCGACAGCCTGTCGCTCAATCTCGATGCCACGAATCTGTTGCAGCAGAACGCCACGCAGTTGGGGAACAACGCCGGGTTGACGCCGAACAGCGGCTTCAGCGCGGGCTTCCCGCTCTACGAGTACCAGACGGCGATGCGCATCATGCTCGGGGTGAGCTACAAGCGGTAGTGCATCCTGCGAGCTTGAGGGAGGCTCGGCAATGACGGTTCTCGACTGGGCGATCATCGGCGGATACGTCCTCGCGGCGTTCCTGATCGGCCTCGCCTTCGCCAAGAAAGCGGGGCAGGGCGTCGCCGAGTTCTTCGTCGCCGGCCGGTCGCTGCCGTGGTGGATCGCCGGCACCTCGATGGTCGCGACGAGTTTCGCCTCGGACACGCCCATCTTCATCTCCGCGATGGTTCGCGAGGAAGGCATCTACGCCAACTGGCTGTGGTGGTCCTGGATCATCGGCCTGATGGTGGCCACGTTCTTCTTCGCCCCCCTTTGGCGGCGCGCCAAGTTGCTGACGGAAATCGAATTCTTGCAGCACCGCTACGACCCGACGCCCACCATGGTAGGACTGCGCATCTTCAAAGCCAGCTACGACGGGCTGTTCGTCAACTGCGTCGTCATGGCCACCGTGACGCTGGCGATGTCGAAGCTGCTGGCGGTGATCCTCGGCCTATCGCCGGACGTCATGTTCGACTTGCCGCTGTTGGGTCCGGTGCCCGCGGTGGCCGTGGTATTGGCGGGCTTGGGCCTCGTTGCCGTGGGCTATACGGTGCTCTCCGGCCTGTATGGCGTCGTCTACACGGACCTCATCCAGTTCGCTCTGGCTATGGTCGGTTCCATCGCCTTGGGCGTGATCGTCTACGTGGACCTGGCCGATCAGGGCGGAATCGCCGCCAGCGTGCAGCGCGTCGTCGGCAGCGATGCGCAGACGCTCAATTTCTTTCCGGAGTTCGGCTTCGACCTCAAGACTGCGTCCTTCGCCATCCTGCTGACGGTCGGCTGGTGGATCCACGCGCCGGGGTCCGGCTATCTGGTGCAGCGGATGCTGGCGACGCGCTCCGAGAAGGACGCGATCCTGTCCTTCTACTGGTTCGCATTCTGCCATTTCGTGGTGCGCAGCTGGCCGTGGATCGTCGTCGGCGTGGCATCGCTGGTCTACATCCCCGTCCTCGTGGATGCCGAACTCTCCTACCCGACCATGATCGACGACTTCATGCCGCCTGGCCTCAAAGGCATCATGGTCGCTTCCATCCTGGCCGCGTTCATGAGCACGCTCGATACGCACATGAACTGGGGCTCGTCCTACCTTATCAACGACATCTACCGCCCGTACGTCGCGCCTGGCAAAGACTCTCGCCACTATGTGCTGGCGGCAAGGCTGTGCATGCTGCTGCTGGCGCTGGTGGCCGTGCTGCTGGCGACGGTCCTGTCCGGGGTGCTCGATGCCGTGAAGTACATCGCCGTGATGGTCGGCGGCGTCGCGTTCCCATTGATCGTGCGCTGGTACTGGTGGCGGATCAACGTCTGGTCCGAGATTTCCGCGATGATCACGTCGCTGATCGTGGGCAACGCGCTGCTGTTCCTCGTCCCGGATCAGCCGGGAGAGGATTGGTTCGCCGTGCGTTTGCTGGTGAACACGGTGGCCGGCGCGAGCGTGTCGATCATCGTTACGGTGCTCGTATCGCGGGCCGGCCCGACCGAGCAGACGGTGGCGTTCTACCGCCGCATGCGGGTCGCGGGTTTCGGCTGGGAGCGCGTGCGGCGACTGGCGGACCTGCCGCGCGCGTCGTTCTCTTGGAAGGCGAGCGGCGTCTGCTGCCTAGCAAGCATCGCGCTGCTCACGTCGCTTTTGCTCGGCACCGGGTATCTGCTGTTCGGCGACTGGCCGAGATTCCTGCTGATGGCGGCGGTGGCCCTGGTGTCCGCCGTGCTGGTGCATCGCTACCTGCCGGCGGTGCTGGCGCAGAGCGAGGCCGAGCATTGAAAGCCGGTGCGTCATTGGGATAGGGTTCGGGCAACGCCGCCACCGGACACGAACCATGACGACCCCCTACCCGGAGCACCCGCAACTCAAGGGCAACTACGCGCCGCTGCGCATGGAATGCGACTTGGACGATGTGATCGTGCGCGGCGAGATTCCTGCGGACCTCGACATCAGCTACTACCGCAATGGTCCCGACCCGCAGTTCCCCCCGCGCGGCGAGCACCACTGGTTCGCCGGCGACGGCATGGTGCATGCGTTCCACATCCAAGGCGGCCGGGTGCGCTACCGCAACCGCTGGGTGCGCACGGACAAGTGGAAGCTGGAACGCGAGCAAGGTCGCAGTCTCTTCAACCCGTTCAATCCGATGGACAACGACCCGATCACCGGCGGACCCGCGCAGGACGGCTTGGCGAATACCAACATCGTCTGGCACGGCGGCAAGCTCCTGGCGCTCGAAGAAGGCCATGCGCCGTTCGAGTTGGACCCGGAGACGCTGGAATCGTGCGGTGGCTGGAACTACGAGGACCGGCTGGACGGACCGATGACGGCGCATCCCAAGATGGATCCCAAGACCGGCGAGATGCTCGGCTTCGGCTACATGGCGGACGGCATGATGACGCCGGGAATGCGCTACTACAGCGTCGACTCGACCGGCCGGCTGACCCGCTCGGAGCACTTCGAAGCGCCGTTCCCGAGCATGGTCCACGACTTCATCGTCACCGAAGAGCACGCCATCTTCCCTATTTTCCCCGTCACCGGGGACATGGAGCGTGCCATGGAAGGTGGCCCGCCGATCGCTTGGGAGCCGGACAAGGGCACCCATGTCGGTGTCATGCGGCGCGACGGTTCGGCTGCCGACATGCGCTGGTTCGAGACGGATGCCTGCTTTGTCTACCACCCGATGAACGCCTTCACTGAGCGCAACCGCATCGTCGCCCATGTGATGGAGTTCGCGGAAGTGCCGCTGTTCCCCAACGTGGACGGCACCGAGACGACCTACGCGCGCTCCTACCTGACGGAATGGACCATCGACTTGGCTGCGAACTCGAATGGCATCGCCCGCCGTCGGCTTGCTGAACTCAGCGGCGAGTTTCCGCGTCTCGACGAGCGATTCGCCTGCGGCCCGTACCGCCATGGCTACTACGCTGGCTTCGCCGACGGCACGGAGGCCCTGTTGTTCAACGCCATCGTGCATCACGACTTCGCCACCGGCGCATCCACGCATTGTGCCCTGCCGGCCGGCGACGCCGCTGCCGAGCCAGTGTTCGTGCCGCGCCGGGGGAATGCCGAGGAAGGCGACGGCTACCTGCTTTGCATGGTCTACCGCGCCGCGGAGAACCGCAGCGATCTCGTCTTCCTGGATGCGACGGATGTTGCCGCGGGGCCCATCGCCTGCGCCGAACTGCCGCACCGCGTGCCGTTCGGCTTCCACGGCAACTGGAGGTACAACGGCTAGCCTGCCCTCCGCACCCGCTTGGCGATCTCGAACGGCGCGAGCAGGATGCAGAAGAAGCCGAAGCCGACGGCGGCGAGGACCGGAATGTAGTACGGCCACGGCGCGAAGAAGAACGGCGATGCCGCCTGCGGCGGCGCGCGCAGGAACATGTAGTTGCTGCCGAGCAGCGGATTCACCGCCAGAAGGACGGCGAACAGCGCCGCGAGCAGACCGTAGGCGCGCAAGAGCGAGGCGAACGTCGGCCGCATCCCGAGGCCGAATACCGCGAACAGCGCTCCGGCGACGATGCCGCCGTGGGCGATGAAGAACTGGAAGAAGCGGTAGTCGGGAAAGCCGACTTCAATCTGCGGCGTGAGCAAGGCGTTGGCGGTGCCCGCGAGGCCCCAGAAGTAGACCATCTCGAATGCGGTACGTTTGCGGAACACAAGCAGCACCACCAGGGCGAGCACCGCAATCCCGCACACATGCAGGGGCAGGTGGCGCTGCACGAACTCATTCGCGCCTTCGGTGGCTAGGCGGTACGCCCAATGGATCGCTTCGTTGCACAAGAGGGTCGTGGCGAACACGGCGCAGATGACACGGGTGGTTCGCTCGCCGCCCTTGCGCACAGCGATGCCGAGCAGGACCGGCGTCGCGAGCACGACGGCGACGGCGGCGATGTGGGCGGTGCCGAAGAGCTCGAAGGCGGGCGCGGCTTCGGCCAACGGATCCCTCGCGGCGGCGGGGCGCATGGGCGGAGTATTGCACGGCGCGTCGCGCCTTGGTCCAGGTGCGATAATCCCCCATCGCTCGTTGGTTTGGACCGCCGATGCTCGTGCTCGGCATCGAGACTTCCTGCGACGAGACCGGCGTCGCCCTGTACGACAGCGACGACGGTCTGGTCGCGGAGTCGCTCTACAGCCAGGTGGAGTTGCACGCCAAGTACGGCGGCGTGGTGCCCGAGCTCGCGTCGCGGGACCACATCCAGAAGATCGTGCCCCTCGTCGCGCAGCTTCTCGAGCAGGCCGAACGGGCGGCGCAGGACCTCGACGGTGTGGCGTTCACGGCCGGGCCGGGTCTGATCGGCGCGCTGATGGTAGGCGCTACTTTCGGGCGCTCCCTTGCCGCCGGGCTCGGCATCCCCGCCATCGGCGTCCACCATATGGAAGCGCATCTGCTCGCGCCGCTCATCGGCGACACGGATCTCGAACCGCCGTTCGCCGCGCTGCTCGTCTCCGGCGGCCACACGCAGCTCGTGCGCGTCGATGGTCTCGGCCGCTACGCGCTGCTCGGCGAGAGCTTGGACGATGCGGCCGGCGAAGCCTTCGACAAGACGGCGAAGCTGCTCGGCCTCGGTTTCCCGGGCGGCCCGGCCATCGCCAAGGTCGCCGAGCAGGGCGACCCCGACCGGTTCCGCTTCCCGCGCCCGATGACGAACCGACCGGGCCTGGACATGAGCTTCTCGGGCCTCAAGACGTTCGCCTTGAACACCGTACGCGAACTGTCGCCGCTCAGCGCTCGGGACGTGGCCGACATCGCCCGCGCCTTTGAGGAAGCCGTGGTGGATACGCTGGCGATCAAGTGCCGCCGAGCGGTACAGACCACCGGCCTGCAGCACTTCGTGGTCGCCGGCGGTGTTGCCGCCAACAAACGACTGCGGGCGCGCCTGGCGGATTCGCTGCCGCGCACCATCTACGCCCCGCCCGCGCTCTGCACCGACAACGGCGCGATGATCGCCTACGCCGGTGCGTTGCGCTTGACGGCGGGCGAACGTGCGCCGCTAGCCGTTCGCACGCGGGCGCGCTGGCCGATGGAAGAGCTCGCGCCGCCGCATTGACATTGACGGTGCGCCCCCGCCGCGCTTGAATCGCGGTATGGAGATCGCCAATCCCATCTACGACGCGGCGTTCAAGTACCTGATGCAGGACGACCGCGCGGCGCGGCTCGTGATCGGCAGGATCGCGGGGCTCGCCGTCGAGTCGGTGGAGTTCCGTCCGCAGGAGGTCGCGGTGTCTCGGCCCGATGGCCAGGGCGGCGCGGGTACGCCGCCGCTGACGCTCATGCGGATGGACTTCGCGGCGCGCGTGCGGACCGCTGGCGGCGATCAGCAGCAGGTGCTGATCGAGATCCAGAAGGCGAAGACGCCGACGGTGATCGAGCGCTTCCGCCGGTACCTGGGCGAGCAGTTCGCGAGCAGCGACAATCTGGCCGTTGGCCCTTCGGGCGCGGTGGAGGCCGTGCCGATCGTCACGATCTATCTGCTCGGCTACGACCTTGGGCTGTCGGAAGAGGCAGTGCTGGACATCTGCCCGCGGACGACGGAGCGGCGCACGGGCCGGGTGCTCAGCGCGGGGCACCCGTTCGTCGAGGGCATCCACCACCGCTCGCACGTCGTGCAGATTCCGCGCCTCAAGAGCCGTCGGCGGGACGATCTGGAGCGCTTCCTTTCGGTTTTCGACCAAGGCCTGATCACGCCGGGCCGGAGCGACAACTACGCGCTGTCGCTAGAGGAGTCGGAATACCCGGCGGAGGCCGCGCCAGTCTTGCGGCAGCTTCGCCGGGCGATCGCGGAGGATGACGTGAGGCGCGAAATGCGGGGCGAGGATCTTCTCCTTCGCGACTCTCTGCTGCTGACCGAGCAGGTGGCGCGGCTGGAGCGGGAGGCGGCGGAGGAGGCGCGCCGGGCCCAGCAGGAGGCCGAACGCGCAGAGCAGGCGACTGGACGGGCGGAGCACCAGGCGGAACGCGCTGACCAAGAGGCGGAACGCGCTGACCAAGAGGCGGAACGCGCTGACCAAGAGGCGGAACGCGCGGACCGCCTGCTTTTGCAGTCCGTCCGCCACCTGAACCGTCTGAGACACGACGCAGGGCAGATAGCCGCGGCGCTGTCGGTCGACATCGAAGACGTGCGCCGGGTTCTCGGCGATGACGTTGGGCAATAGCAGCGCACCGAACTGCTGGGTCTACCACTGCTTGCGAACGCCTATCGAAGCGAATAGTGGAATTTGCGTGATCGCTTGCCGCGAAGCGTAGTCGTGCGCGTACTCGTAGCCGGACACATTGCGGTGGCTCGTCGCGTTCAATAGCTCGAAGTAGACCTTCGCATCCCGCCACAGACTGCCCTTGGCCGGGTCGGGTTGCCAGTCGACGCGGAAATCGAGGCGGAAGTACCTTGGCAGCCGCTCGCTGTTGATTGCGCCGTAGCGCGGCAAGAATCCGCCCGGATTCTCCGGGTCCGGTTCGCCGCCGAGTATGGGCGTGTGCGGCGGGCCGCTGTGGAACCAGGCCTTGGCGCCGAGGGAGATGCGTTCGCTGGCAACGAACTTTGCGACCAGCGAGGCGATCAGCGGCTGATCGTACGCGAAGTCGAATCGCTCGCCGGTGTCGAGGTCCTCGCGCACGGACTTCGAATAGGACAGCGCGCCCAGCCGAACAGGCGCAGGCCCAGCACGCCTTGGACCAGGAGTTCCGCGCCGTGCGCCTTGCCGATGCCGCGGTTGTCGTACCGCGTTGCCGGGTTCGCGGTGACGAGATTGCGCGAATCCTTGCGGTAGACGTCGGCGCGCAGAAACCAGCCGCTGGCGAAGCCGTGCTTGAAAGACAGCACGACATGCTCGGCGCGCAGATGGGAGAGGCCCGGGTTGCCGAGCTGATCCTCGATGTACTCGAGCGCCGGGAGCTGGTGGTAGCGTCCCGCGCCGATGGTGATGGAAGACCGCGGCCTCGGACTCCATGTCAACCGAAGGCGCGGGTCCAGGTGCTGTTCGTCGAGGTAGTCGTCCCGGGCGAAGCCGATGCCGACGGCCAGTTGCCAGGCATCGCTGTTGCGGGCTAGGCGGATCGTGTCTTCGACGAACGCCTGCAGGCGTCGCATCGCGAGCTCGTCGGTGGCGGCGATCAGCGCGGCGTCGCTGAACCGGCAGTCCACCTCGAACTCGGTGCAGCCGGCGTCGCGCAGCAGCACGTCGTAGTCGATGCCGACGCGCGACAGCGTCGCGCCCCATGCGGGGCGGTGCCTGGCGCCCTCCGGCGCCGTCGCTTCGAGTCGGAAGGTGTTGTCGGTCACCACGGTGTCGGCCGCGCCGGCCCCGCCGAGTCGGGCAGAGAAGCCGGCGACGTTGCGCGCCCAGCCGGCTTGCCAGCGCCACTGGCCGTCACCGCGGCCGTGCGAGTAGACGAGGGCTTGGCGGTGGTAGTCCAAGGCGAAACGGTGCGCGCCGGCGAGTGCGGGGTCCTGCAAGGTCTCCGTGGATTCGTCGTGGAACAGGAGCTGCACGTCGTCCGTCGCCCCGTCGATGAGCAGATCCAGCGTCGCATCGGTGCCGATGTCGATCTGGTAGCGACCGCGGTAGTCGCGGAAGCGCGGCAGCTGCACCACATCCACATCGTCCGACTCGCTGTCGTTGATGCCGTCGAGGAACGGTTCGAGCACCAGGTCGTAGTAGCTCGCGCGCACGGAGAGGCAGGCGCGCTGGCGGTCGGCGAGCGCACCCTCCACCAATGCGCCGCCGTGGATCAGGTTCACGTCGACGAGCGTTCGTCGCCCGTCTTCGATGGGGCTGCGCGTGCGCACGTCGACCGCGCCGCCGATCGCGCCCTGGTAGCGGGCGCCGTAGCCCGCCGGGTGGAAGGTGAAGCCTTCCACCAGATCGCCGTCGACGACGCTGCCGGTGCCGAAGTGGAACAGATAGCCCACCTGCATGAAGTCGACGCGGTAGGCATTGTCCACTGGTCGCGTGCCGCGGATCGCAGTGCCACCCTCGAAGTCGTTGTTGACGGCGACGCCCGGCAGAGTCACGAGCGCGGACAGCGGATCGTCGTTGACGCCGGGGATGCCGGCCAGCGTGATCGCGGGTGGCGTTGCCGCGAACAAGCACCTGCGCGCGCGCCTCGCCGACGCCCTGCCGCGCACCATCTACGCTCCGCCGGCTGTGTACCGACAACGGCGCGATGATCGCCTACGCGGGCGCGCTGCGGCTGGTCGCCGGCGAACGGGCGGCGCTTGCAATCCGCACGCGGGCGCGCTGGCCCATGGGCGAGCTTGCGCCACCGATGGCGGCCGGGCCGGCTTGACGGTGCCGGATGGATGGCGCCGCGTCGGCGCGGACCGCGGGGCGAGCCGCGGCAGGCGCTCATCGAGATCATGCGTCCCATTCGCGCGTCCCGCCGATGTATGTTCCTTCGGGACAGTCGAGCAGAGAGGGGCGATCGATCTTGGCGGCGATGGCAAGGTCGCCTGTCGCCGGATCTCGCCGAACCGGTGGTGGGGATTGGCCCAAGGCGGGCCCATGGGTCGTCTGCTCGTCCACGCGGCGGATTAGGTCGCCCGCCCGGTCCGCCACCCAGCGAACCCCTCGCGGAAGGCCAGGCTGAACAACGTGGTCCGCCAAGGGGCGATGCGCTCGGTTACGGTCGCACGCCGGAACGACCGCGGAGCATGGAGTCCATGGCCTCAAGGGTGTCGGCCGCGCTGGCCACTCGCTGGGCGATCAGACCGGCGGCCCGCGCTCCCGCTACGTTCTCCGCGTTGTCGTCCAAGAAGCCGATCTCGCCCGGTGCGCAGCCCATGTCCGCGGCGACATGCCGGTACGCCTCGACATCAGGCTTGCGCAGGCCGATCTGCCAAGACGTGTAGATCTTCCGGAACGGCCGCAGCGCGTCGCCCAAGCGCTCTTCCCAGACCGCCTGATGCACGGCGTTGGTGTTCGAGAAGCAGTACAGGGGGATGGCCTCGGCAATGCGTGGCAGGGCATCCACCACCGGCCTGATTGGGTCTTGCAGAAGCGCGTTCCAGCCGCCCTGCCAATCGGACTTCGAGAGCTCGATGCCGAGCTGCGCCGAGAGGTGCTCCAGATAGGCGTCGAAGTCGATCGCGTTGGTTTCGAGGTCCGCGTAGGCTTCTTCGACTCGCCATCGCCGGGCGATGTCCGCTGCCGGCACGCCCGCCGAACGCGCCCAATGCGCGAAGCAGGCGTGGCCATCCACGCCGAGCACGACGCCGCCGAGGTCCAGCAGGAGCGCCCGAATCGAACTCACTCGTCTGCGGTCCAAAGGGCGGCCGCGACCTCCCGGCCGAGGTGGGTGAGCCGGTAGCCGACTTCCAGGCTCTGCGTCAGCCCAAGCGCCTTGAGGCGTCGGACATTGGCCTTGAACTTGGCGGTCTCCAGCCCGGCAGCTACCGCCAAGTCAGCGGCTCGAGTTCCCGGATGCGCCTCGATCAGCGCCAGTGCCACCCCGGTCCACTGCTTAGCACTACGGCGGTCCGTGGCGGCGAGGCGAGCAAGCACTTCATCGGCGGCCAAGCTCGGGGTTTCCTTGGGCGGCGCTTCGGCGAGTACCTCGAAGTCCACCCGCGTGACCTCTGCCGCCGCGTCGACGCCGACGAACGTGGCCAGCGCCTGCGCATCCGGGAAGCCGGCGCGAATCGCATCGTCGTCCGAGACATCCCCAAGCCGAACGGGCGCCAGTCCGGTGACGCGCACCGCGCCGCCGCCGCGCAGTCGGTAGACATTGCCCACCTTCGCGTGCGGGCGCCGCCAGTTGCGGAAGGTGACCGTCACCTCGCCAGCGCGGATGGCCTCGCTGCCGCGCGCCGTGAATTGCATCCGCCAGCCCCGCCGCTAGCCGGCGCGCGCGGCATCCCAGGCGGCGAACGAACTGCCCTCTTCTGCCAGCTTTTTCAACAGCGGCGCCGGTCGCCACGCGTCGCCGTAGCGCTGATGGAAGCCGAGGATGTCGCGATACACCTCGGCGAGGCCCACCTGATCCGCGTAGTACATCGGCCCGCCGCGGTACTTCGGGAAGCCGTAGCCGTAGACGTACACCACGTCGATGTCGCTGGCGCGCAGCGCGATGCCGTCGTCGAGCAGCTGGGTGCCGATGTTGATGAGCGGGTAGAGACAGCGCTTGAGCACTTCGTCGTCGGTGGTCGGATGCCGCTCGATGCCGAGTTCCGCCGAAGTCTCCTCGACGATCTCGGCTACTTGCGGGTCGGCAAGCCCTTGGCGGCTTCCCGGCTCGTAGCGATAGAAGCCGGCGCCGGTCTTCTGCCCGTAGCGGCCGAGTTCGCAGAGCTTGTCCGGGACGATGGCGGTGAGCGGCTTGTCCGCATCCGCCATGCCCGCCATCTTGCGCGCCCGCCAGCCGAGGTCCAGGCCCACGAGGTCGTTCATCGCGAACGGGCCCATGTTGAAGCCGAAGCCGGTGATCACCTTGTCCACCTGCTCCGGCAGCGCCCCGTGCAGGATGATCTCGCCGGCCTGCGCGGTGTAGCCGCCGAGCATGCGGTTGCCGATGAAGCCCGGCGCGTTGAGCGACTGCACGGGGATCTTGCCGATGGTCTTGCCGAGCGCCATCGCGGTCGCGAGCGTCTCCGGGTTGGTCTCGGCGCCGCGCACCACTTCGAGGAGCTGCATGATGTTGGCTGGGCTGAAGAAATGCGTGCCGACCACATCGCCCGGGCGGCTCGTCTGCGCCGCCATCTGATCGAGGTCCAGGCCCGAGGTATTGCTGGCCAGCATCGCGCCCGGCTTCATCGTCGCGTCGAGCTTCGCGAAGATCTGCTTCTTGAGGTCGAGATTCTCGTAGACGGCCTCCACGACCACGTCCGCGTCGGCCACCGCGTCGTAGTCCACCACGCCTTCGATCAGCGCCAGACGTTCGTCGCGCTCGGCCTCGCTGATGCGGCCGCTGCGCACCATGCGCCCGTAGTTGGTGGCGATCACGCCGAGGCCCTTGGCGAGCGCCTCCTGGCTGACTTCCAGCACCTTCACCGGAATGCCGGCGTCCGCGAAGCTCATGGCGATGCCGCCGCCCATCAGCCCGCCGCCCACGGTGGCGGCGCTGGCGATGGTCTTCTTCGGCGTATCGCGCGGCACGTCCGGCAGCCGCGCCGCCTGGCGCTCGGCGAAGAAGACGTGGATCATCGCGGCGCGCTGCTCGTGATCATGGCAGCGCTGGAACTTGACCCGCTCGACTCGGATGCCTTCGTCGAAGTCGTCCACTTCCACTGCGGCCTTCACGCAGTCGAATGCCATCTGGCCGTTGAACTGGCCGCGCATCCGCCGCGCGAGGTACGCCTCGCCGGCCTTGAACACGTCTGGATTGGCGCGGTCCGCTGCCACCTGGTCCTGGCGGTCGCGCACCAGCGGATGCGGCCCGCCGGCCGCGGCTTTTTGCTTGGCGAAAGCGAGCGCGCCGGTGACCAGATCGCCGTCGACGATTCGATCAACGATGCCGAGCTGCAATGCCTCCTCCGTCTCGAAAGGATCGCCGGAGAGGATCGCGTCCATGGCCCGTTCGGCGCCGATCAGGCGCGGCAAGCGCTGCGTCCCGCCGCCGCCGGGCAGCAAGCCGATCTTGATCTCCGGCAGGCCCACCGGCGCGCCCGGCGCGGCGACGCGGTAGTGGCAGGTGAGCGCGAACTCCAGACCGCCGCCGAACGCCGTGCCGTTGATGGCCGCGACGATGGGCTTGGCGCTGCCCTCCATCAGCGCGCCAGCGGCCACCTTGGGCTGCTCGTCCGGATTCGGCGTCTTGCCGAAGTCGCGGATGTCCGCCCCGGCGATGAAGGCCCGCCCCTTGCCCGTGACCACCACCGCCTCGACGGCGGCATCCGCCAGCGCGGTCTGCAAGTGCTGCGAGAGATAGAAGCGAACGCCGGAGCTCAGCGGATTCACCGGCGGATTGTCGATGGTGAGCAGCGCGACGCGGTCGCGCACTTCGTAGTGGACGGTGCCCAGCAAGGCCATGGGGTTTCCTCGAGAACGCAGGGAGAAGCGGGAGTCTACCGACAAAGCACCTCGTTCATCGCGGGCATCCCGCTTGGGTAGGATGCGCACCCAAGCATTCGATGCGCAAGAGAACGCCGAGCGACTTGGAAACCGACGGAATCGCGAAGGGACAGCGGCCCCACGCAGCCTTGTGGCAGGCGTGACGGGGGCCGCGAATAGCGGAACGAAGATGGCCGACGCAGGCACGCATCCGGGCGCCGGTCCGTCGCCAAACCGGGCCGCGCCGCCGCCGCGGGCGGTCTCGATTCTGGTGCCGACTCTGCGCGAGGCGGCGAACATACCCTCCTTGGTGGCCCGCATCGATGTCGCCATGGGCACGCGCTGCATGGCTTGGGAGTTGCTGCTCATCGACGACGACTCCGACGACGGCAGCGCATTGGCGGTCGCGGAGCTGGCCCAGCGCCTGCCCGTGGCGATGCATGTCCGCCGCGGGGTGCCACCGGGTTTGGCCTTGGCGGTCATGGACGGCATCCGGCTCGCCCGCTTCGACCTGCTGGTGGTGATGGATGCCGACCTCTCGCATCCGCCGGAACGCATCCCCGATCTGATCGACGCCCTGCAAGAGGGCGATGCCATCGTGCTGGGCAGCCGCTATGCGCCCGGCGGCCGAGTGGACGGCAGCTGGGGCTTGCACAGAGCCGTCATGTCTCGGCTCGCCACCTGGCTTGCTCGGCCCCTGGCGCCCTGCGGCGACCCGCTGTCCGGGTTCTTCGCGCTGCACCGACGCAGCGTGCCGGATCTCGCAACGCTCGCTCCGGTGGGTTACAAGATCGCCCTTGAACTGATCGTGCGCGGCCGCTTGGCGGTTCGCGAAGTGCCCATCGAGTTCACCGACCGCCGCATAGGCGCCAGCAAGATGGACTGGCGGGAGCAGTTCAACTACCTCCGTCACCTGCGCCGGCTGTACGCATGCAAGTTCGAGACCCTGGCCAGGATGCTCTGCTTCGGTCTCGTCGGCGCCAGCGGCTTCGTGATCGACGTTGGCGTCTATCTCGGCCTGGAGCGCCTCGGCGTCGACCACCGCATGGCGCGGTTCCTGGCCTTCTGGCCCGCCGTGACCTGGAATTGGCGGCTGAACCGCGGCTGGACCTTCGCCGACCGGCCGCGCGGACCTCGTGCGCGGCAGTGGGCCGCGTTCGTGGCATCGAGCGCACTGGGCCTCGTCGTCAATGTCGGCAGCTACGTCGCGCTCACCGGCTTGGCCGGCTTTTTCGCTCAACACCGGCTCGCCGCGCTGCTCGCCGGCGTCCTGCTCGGCGCGGGGGTGAACTACCTGATTGCCGAGAACCACGTCTATCGCGGCCATTGGCGGAGAGGGAGGGATTCGAACCCTCGATAGGCTGTTGACCTATACACGCTTTCCAGGCGTGCTCCTTCGACCGCTCGGACACCTCTCCGTAAAGCAGCCCGTACAGCTGCGCCGTCGGCCAACCGCCGCCGGCGCACCGATGGGCGGCGACCCTACCCGCCACACCCCGGCACCCGAAATCGCTGCGACCGCTGCTCCCTTCCGGGCCTGACGGGGTTGACACCGTTTCGTCGCGAGGGGACCGATACGGTCGCCATCGTTCGACAGGACGTGATCGTAGACCGTTCCCGGCGCGAATGCACCCCTCGGAAAACGTCCGCCGTTCACGCGCTCGGCGGGACGGCCGGAGACCACGGAGCCGGGCCGCCGCTCGCGAGGCCCGAGGTGTGGGTCAGGAGATGCTGGATCGTGATCGGCGCCTCGGCCGGGGCGACGCGGTGCGGCGGCGGCTTCTGGCGGTCCACGCGGTAGGGGCCCACGCGACGAAGGCGGGCGGCGTCGACGTTGCGTACCTGAACGGCGAGGGCAGGGACGACATTTCATCGACTTCCCGGCGACGGATGAGGCTGCGACGAATCGCGTGCTCAACCGGTGAGCGCAAGGCACCGCTACCGACGCTGCACGGCGGCGCTCCAGCGGTAGAGGTCCACCACATAGCTTACATAGAAGTCGCAGAGCTCCTCGTAGCTGTGGCTAACGTTGCTGCCCGTCGCGACCGCTTGGAGCGTGTCGACCATGTCGTGCCAGCCGCCGGCGACGCCCGCCCATGGCGTGCCCGGCCCGCCCGGCTGGCGCGCCAGTTCGCCCTCGCCGACGGCGTCGCTGCCTTCGGCCCAGGTGTCGAGGAAGGCGAACACGCTGCCGTCGCCGTCGCCGCGCACCTCCATCCGCATCCCGCCAGTGCCGGCGTAGCTGCCGCGGGGTCGAGAAAGTCGATGAACTCGCCGGCGCGGTAGTCATGCACGGTGTTCACCCAGTGATGCTTGAAGGCACCGCCGGGACGCAGTTCGAGCACCGTCGGCGGCACGATCCACCATTTCGCGAGACCCTCGACCGTGCTCATGAGGTGCCACACCTCTTCGCTGGCGGCATCGATGCGTCTGATCCAGACCATCGCATGGGGTGCGACGAGTCGCCCTGCGTCGGCGAGGATGTCTGCTCGAAACATGCGCTGGCGCCCTCCTCTGCCGCCGCTGGCCGTGCGCGGCGGCGCATCGTCGCGCACCGCCATTGCGCTTGGGGCCCAGAGCCAGAAGGACGGCGGCGGACACTGCCTCGCGGCGGGTCATCGCCGTTCGAGGGATCGACTTCGAGTCTATGCTGGGCGCTGAGCGACGCGCACTGCACGCGGCTGAACCTTGGGCGGCTGAACCTTGGATGGCGGGGCCGTTGCGGACGCAACGGCCAGCGTCATCGTCCATGGCCGTTGAGGCTGTTGAGCAACTGCTCTCCCGTGCTGCAGTCCAGAACGAGGTCCGCCACCCCATCGAGGTTCGCCGGATCAGCAGCCCGAAGCGCCGCCGCCAGGCGACCGCCCCAGTCCGCGCCGAACCGGCGCGCCGCCAGGTGCGCCAGCATCGCCTGCTGCCGCTCGACGCCCTGTTCGATGCCCTGTTCGATGCCTTGAGCGATGCCCGCCGCGCGCGAGCGCTCCATCGCGCGACGATTGTTGGTCTCCAGCGTCGTGAGTCTGCCCATCATTTCCTCCAATCCTCTTCGCTCGTCAGGGTCCCAGTCCGTCGGTCGGCCCTCCGGCGTCAGCGCATGGAACCAGCTCTCGAAGTCCTGCAGCATGCGCCGCTCGTCTTCGTCGGCGAGATCCAACCAGCGGCTCGCGCCGAGCAGCAGTTGCGTAGCCTCGGCAGTAGACGCCGCGAACGTCAGCCGCGCCAGCAGCCAGAACCGGTTCCGCGGCTGATGATGCTCACTCGCCGCGCGCTCCAATTCAAGCAGAAGATAGCGGCGACCGCCGATGATGATCGGCACCAGAGAAGGCTCCACCGTGGCAGACAGGTCCGCCGACTCGGCCCACGGCCGGTCGCCGGCGTAGATCACCAGCGGCAGCAGCGCCGGGAAGAGGCTGTCTGGCCCGCGCATCTCGGCGCGGAGGCTGTCGTAGAGCATGCCCGTCTGCGCCGCCATGCGCGCCGCCATACGCCCGTCAGGCGCAGTTTGGTGCTCCGCCATCACCAGCAGACGCCGTCCGGCGGCTCGATCCGCCAGCCACAAGACATCGCCCAGCCGCTTGTCGCCGCGCGGGGTGATGAACTCGGACGGTAGTTCCCGCAACGAGTCGAGGCGCAGGTCCGCCAGCCAAGCCGCCGGCACGAAGCCGCTCAGCATGTCGCGCACCAGCGCCGGATGCCGCAGCAGCCGCTTGAAAATGCGGTCCTTGATGTCCCGGGGCGTGTTCATGCACGCACCGTAGCCCTTTGCGATGGGCGAGCGGTACGACAGATCCCCATACCGGCTGTAGGAAATCCGCCCTTCGTGCGCGCTATTTTGGTGCATGACGCGCTGGCGCGACTCCAAGCTCTGCGAGGCTCATCCTTCGAGCGCCAAGCGGGTGCGCTCGAACCCTTCGCCAGCAAGCCGGGCGGCACTGGGCAGGGCGAAGAAATGGAGACACTTTCGCGCATCATCGAGACCCTGAACGAACGCTTCGGCCTGAACCCCGGCCGCGCCACCTCGCGCAGCCGTTCGCAACGGCCTCGGCGACCGGACGGGCACCTGCATCGACCCCATCACGCAGACCGTCGACGGCAAGACGGTATGCCTCGTGAGCTGCCAGCGCAGCCCGGTGCCCGTGTACTTGAAGTGGAAGGGGCTGGAGAAGAGGGAGGCCGGCGACTTCTACGTGCGAAGCGGACCGCGGACGGTGCGCCTCGGCGCCGAGGACATCGGGAAATACGTCGAGACGAGGTTTCGCTGAACTCTGACAAATCCTGCGAGAAGCCAGCCATCCGCTCCTGCTGTCAGTCGATGATCGCCTGCCGCACCGCGTTCTCGAAATCGTACTGCGCGGGGCCGTAGGGCTGCTGCAGCATGAGCACGCCGGTGAGCTCTTCCGCCGGGTCCGTCCAGGAACGGGTGCCGAAGGCGCCGCCCCAGCCGAATGCGCCGGCGCTGCGGCGGCTGTCGGCGGCGATGGGGTCCACGACCACAGAGACGGTATAGCCGAAGCCCTGGCCCTTGGCGTTCTGGGTGAAGCCGCGGTACAGATCGCCCAAGTGATTGCTGCCCAGCATCGCCACCGAGCGCGGGCTGAGCAGGCGGTGGCCGAACAGCTCTCCGCCGCTCGCCAGCATCTGCTCGAAGTGCAGGTAGTCCTTCGCGGTGCTCGTCAGGCCGTAGGAGCCGGAGAAGTAGGTGGTCTCCCGTCGCAAGCGGGACATGTCGCGACCGGGCATGACCACGCGGCGCGAGGCCTTGGAGGCGGGGACGTTGTAGTGCGTGTCCGTCATCGCCAAGGGGTCGAAGATGCGCGTCTGCAGGAACTCGTCGAACGGCGTCTCAGAGACGATTTCGACGATTCGGGCGACCACGTCGAGGCCAGTGCCGCCGCTGTACATCCAACGGGAACCGGGCTGGAAGTCCAGGAGCCTGTCGCCAAGCGTGGGAATGTAGCTGGCGAGCGTCGCGCGCTCGGTAGGACGGCCGGAGACCACGGAACCCAGGCCGCCGCTCGCGAGGCCCGAGGTGTGGGTCAGGAGATGCTGGATGGTGATCGGCGTCTCGGCTGGCACGACGCGGTGCGGCGGAGGACTCTGCCGATCGACGCGGTAGGGGCTCACGTCCTCGTCCGCCGGCTCCGCCAGCACCGCTACCTGCATGTCGGCGAACTCCGGGATGTACTTGGAGACCGGATCGCTCGGCCGGATCAGGCCTTCCTCGATCATCATCATGGCGGCGACGCCGAGGACCGGCTTGGTCGAGGACATCATGATGAACAGCGCATCCTTCTGCATCGGACGCTCGGCCTCCACATCCATCAGGCCGTGGGCCTTGAAGTGGACCACCTTGCCGCGCCGCGCCAACACGGTCACCGCGCCTTGGATGTCGCCGGCGTCGATGTGCCGCTGCATGGCGGTGTCGATGCGTTCGAGACGCTGCGTGGACATGCCTACGGACTCGGCGTCGGCGACGGGAATCTCGCCGCCGAAGGCCGCGATGGCCAGCAGGGCGGTGCCGGCCGCAAGGGTGGCACTCAGATGCAAGGGTTGTACGCCCATCGTCTCATTCCTCCATGCGTTCAGAGGGAAAGCGCGTTTCGGCACGAGGGGAAGCCGCCGCGCGTATACTCCACCCATCGAAGCGAAGCCAATGGCTGCAGCAGATGGGGAAGTCCGAAGCCATTGTAGCCGAGGCGGTGGAAGCGCGAACCGGCACGGGCTATCCGCCGGCATTCGATGCGCCCTGCGCGGCGCGCGTGAAGCGGCGCTTGGGCGACGCCTTCGGCTTGCGGGACTTCGGCGTGAATCTGGTGGTGCTGCCGCCGGGGACGTGGTCTTCGCAGCGGCATTGGCATTCCGCCGAGGACGAGTTCGTCTACGTCCTGGAAGGCGAGCCGACGCTGGTGACGGACGCCGGACGCCAGCCGATGCAGCCCGGCATGTGCGCCGGGTTCCCGGCGGCCAGCGGCAACGGGCACCACCTGGTCAACGAGACCTCCGAACCTGTCACCTACCTTGAAGTGGGCAGCCGACGAGACGAAGACGATGTCGACTACCCGGACATCGACATGCGCATCGAGCGCCGAGGGCGCGACGGGACGTTCGCGCACCGGGACGGAACGCCGTATCGGACGGGCAAGGACGAGGCGACCGACGAGTGAACCGGGGGCCGGTGATCTGGGATTGGCCGCTGCGCCTATGGCACTGGGCCTTCGCCGCCTTCATCGTCTTCTCGCTCTACTCGGGCCTCGCCGGCGACATCGCGCTGATGGATTGGCACCAGCGCTCCGGGCTGGCGCTGCTGGGGCTGGTGGTATTCCGGCTCGGCTGGGGCGCGTGGGGCGGGCGGTATGCGCGCCTCGGCCACTACTGGACGACGCCGCGGCGCTTCGTCGGCCACTTCGTGCCGCGTTGGCGCGAGCCCGGGCAGTCCGCGCACACCGCGCCCGGCATCGCCTTGGTCGCGGTGCTGTTCACGGCGGTCGCCGTGCAGGTCGGAACGGGTCTTTTCGCCACCGACGACATCTTCAACGAAGGCCCGTTGCACAAGCACGCCCCCGACGAGTTCGCCCGCATCGCCAACTGGCTGCACCACCGGCTGCACTGGCTGATCCTCGCCGCCATCGGCGTGCATCTGACGGCGCAGATCGTCTACGGGCTGTTTCTCAAGAACGCGACGCCGCTGGCGATGTTCACGGGCCGCAAGCCGGGCACCGAGTCGTTGCCCGCTACGGGGCATTTCTGGCTGCGGGCGGGACTCACCCTGGCGCTGGCCGTGGGTGCCGTGGTGCTGGTGAACGAGGCGGACCGCTGGCTATGACCTGGGGGTCTGGCGGCGACGCCGGGGCCTAAAGGCGACGCCCTGCGCCTTAAGGCGACGCAGCCGCGCTCAGCAGTTCCGCCGCCTTGGCCTTGCCGGGCATCGTCGTGGCTTCGTCCACCGACACTTGCAGCATCGCGGCGATGTACTGCGTCGTCTGCCAATCCGCCTGCGCTGCTTGCAGAGCCGTGCCGCCGTCGTCGCTGAGGGCGCCCGCATCCGCGCCGTTCTCCAAGAGCAGGGCCACGAAGTCCGCGTGGCCGAGGAAGGCCGCGGCATGGAGCGCGGTGGCACCGTTCTGGTAGCTGCGGGCGTTGGCGTCCGCGCCCGCATCGAACAGGGCCGCGGCGATGTCGCGGTGGTCGAAGATCGCCGCCAGCACCAAGAGCGGCGCGCCGCTGTCCGGGTTGCGCTTGTTGACATCCAGTCCGCCCTCGATGTGGCCTTTCACGGCGTCCAGATCGCCGGCCACGGTGGCGAACCAAACGTCGCTCCGAGCGGCTTTCGCGGCGTGCGGCTGCAAGAGTTCCAAGATGCGCGCCCTGCCGGCTTCCACCGCAGGCCGCTCCAGCGGCAGGTTCAGCATCCCGGCGATGGCCGCCGTCGCCTCCCAGTTCAAGACGAGAATCTGCCATACGTTCTGGCCTTGGTCATTGCGCGCCATGGGGTCTGCGCCCCGCTCAAGCAGCGCCTCGGCGATCTCGGCCGAACCGACGAAGGCGGCGGCTTGCAGGGCCGTGCCGCCGTCGCCGGAACGGGCGTTGGGGTCCGCGCCGTTCTCCAGCAGCCACTGCGCGGCGGTGGTCTGCCCGGTCGCCAAGGTGGCGATCAGCGGCGTGAAGCCGAGGTTCGGGTCCAAGGCATCCAAGCTGACGCCTTCGGCGTGGAACTTGGCCAGTGCGTCGAGGTCGCCCTCGCCGGCAGCGCTCCAGATGCTGGGGGCGGTAGAGTCGGCCTGCTGGGCGCCGGCGGCGGCGCAAAGCAGCAGGGAGAGGGCGGCGGCGGCGAGTTTCCGCATGGCAGTCACTGCGCGCGGTAGTTGTCGTGGCAGCCTTTGCAGGCCTGGCCGACCTGCTGCAGACCGCCGCCGACCTGGGCCATGTCGCCGCTGGCTGCCGCGGCCTTGAAGTTCGCCGCGGCCTCCTTGAAGGCGGCGAGCTTGGCGGCAAAGTCCTCGCCGTTCTCCCAGATGGCCGGCAGGGCATCGCCGCCGTCGGAGCCTTCGGGGAACAGCGTATCCGCGACATCGGCCAAGGCCGCAAGGGCATCGGCGTGGGTCGCCAGATGCGCGGTGTGCGGCACTTTGCCCTGGATGATGTCGAAGATGGCCTGCATGTGGCCGCCCACCGCCGCCATGGTGTGCTGGCGATAGTCCACTTCGCCTTCGCTCGCCAGGGCGCCGAGCGTCGCCGCGACAGCGAACGCCGCCAAGACCTTCGCCCACTTCGCCGATTGCTTGATCATTGCCTGCCCTCCATCGGGTGTGCGCGGCAAGGCCACGCGCTAGTCGAATGCCTGTAGTGTAAGCGAGATGGCGGCGGCTACCACACGCCCGGCCGAGGGCGAGGCGAACTTCACCGAAGGCGACTTGGCGCACCATGTGATGAGCCTCTCGGGGTTCATGATCCTCGGCTTCCTCGCGATGACGCTCGGCCAGTTCCTCGAAGCGGCGTACCTCGGCTTCTTCGGCATCGAGGCGCTGGCCGCGGTGACCTTCACCTTCCCCGTCATGATGGCGCTCGGCGCGGCGACGCGCGGCATCGGCGCCGGCATCGGCGCCGTGCTGGCCCGAGCGGTCGGCGCCGGGGACCGGGAACGGGCCGCGTTCCTCACCAGCCACGGGCTGCTGATCGTCGCGGTCTTCAACGTCGCCTGCAGCGCGCTGCTCATGCTCTACGCCCGGCCGCTGTTCCACCTGCTCGGCGCGCGCGGCGACATCCTCGATCTGGTGGTGAGCTACATCTCCATCGCCGCCATCGGCTTCCCGCTGTTCGGCCTGTCCATGGTCGGCACGGCCCTGATGCGTTCCATCGGCGATCCTGCGTTCCCGGGCCTCGTCATCTCGGTCGGTTCCATCCTGCAAGCCGCCATCGGGCCGTTCCTGATCTTCGGCTGGATGGGGCTGGGAGATTTCGGCATCTCCGGGGTCGAGGGCGCGGCGTGGGCGTTCGTCATCGCCCGCTCCGTGTCGTTCCTGCTCGCCGCCTACTGGTTCCTCATCCGCGAGCGGATGATCCGCGCGTCGCTGCGCCGCTTCATCGCCTCCTGCCAAGCGATCCTGCACGTCGGCATCCCGGCCATGATGAGCAACCTGATCGAGCCGCTCTCCGCCGCCATCGTCACGCGCCTGCTGGCGGGCTTCGGCACCGCGGTGGTGGCGGGCTACGGCGTTGCCGCGCGCATCGACTCCGTGGCGTTCATGGTCGTCATTGGCATCTCGTCGAGCGCCGCGCCCTTGGTGGGCCAGAACTGGGGCGCGGGGCGCTTCGACCGCGTGGACCGGGCGCTGTCCCTGTGCTATCGCTACTGCCTGATCTGGAGCCTGATCGCCGGCATCACCATGTGGATCGGTGGCCGCTGGTTCGTGTCGCTCATCAACGACGACCCGCAGGCGGTGGCGGCAGCGACCGCCTACCTGTATCTGATTCCCATCACCATCGGCTTCTCGGGGATGCTGAACGTCGCCAACGGTGCGTTCAATGCGCTGTCGAAGCCGTTTCCGCCGCTGGTGCTGTCGCTGCTCAGGATGATCGTGTTCTACGTCCCGGTGGCGCTGGTCGCGAGCCATTTCTTCGGCTACGTCGGCATCTTCGCCGCAGCGGCGGTGGCCAACGTGGCGCTGGGGCTTTGGGCGCGGGCTTGGAACAGGCGCACCGTGGTTCGCGAGCGGGGCGTGCTGGAACGAGCCGCAGCTTGAGCGGCTGTTGCATCATTGGCGCTCTGCTTGACGCCGAAGGAGATGCCATGACCGCCGCTGCCGAGGCGCCCTCGACCACGCCTTTCGAGGGTCTTCGCGTGGTCGATCTGTCGACGCGCTTGTCCGGCGCCTTCGCGAGCCGCCTGTTCGGAGATTTCGGCGCGGACGTGGTGCTCGTCGAGCCGCCGGAAGGCCACTGCCTGCGGCGCGAGCCGCCGTTCGCCGGAGATGCCGCGGGGTCGGATTGCAGCGTGGTACACGGCTTCGCGAACTGGAACAAGCGCTCGGTGATCTGCGCCGACGACGCCGAAACCGCGGCGTTCGTGGGTCGAGCCGACGTCGTCGTGACGACGTCCGAAGCGCTTCCCGACGCGCTGGCGGCGCTGCCGGCGGACGCAGTGCATCTATCGGTGACGGCGCATGGCCTTGCGGATCCGCTGACCGGCACGCCGGGCAACAACCTCACCGCCTGCGCCCGGGTGGGCTGGACGTCCATCAATGGCTATGCGGGCGAGACGCCATTGGCCCTGCCGCGCGACCAGGCCGGCATCGTCGGCGGCGTTGCGGGATTCATCGCCGCCGCCGCGGCTTTGCGCAGGCGCGGCGCGACGTCGAGCGCCGAGCTGGTCGATGTGAGCGAACTCGAAGCGATGGCGCTCACCGTACACCCTTGGGGCGTGGCGGCGGTCTACCAGGGCGCGGTCGGCAACCGCGGCCCCGGCGGCGGGCGACCGCGCGGCGCGCCGGGGCCGCTGTGGGATCTTTCCGACGGGCGGATGAACTTCGGCCTCGCGGACTTCCACAACTGGACCGCGGCGATGGCGGCGATGGGGCTGCCGGAACAGGGCCACTGCCCGGAACTGATCCCGGATATCGGCCGCCACTCGCAGGATTTGCGTCCGGTGGCGACCGGCTTGGTTGACTCGCTCAAATCCCTCAAGCGCTGGGACGTGTTCCACGCGCTCGCCAAACTCCGCTGCGTCATCGGCGTCATGCAGGACGCCGACGACTTGCTTCGCAACGAGCAGCTCAAGGCGCGGGGCTTCTTCGCCAAGACGAGCGTCGATGGGCGCGAGGTGCGCGTCTCCGGCGCACCGGCCAAGCTCTCGCCGTCGCCTTGGCGCATCCGTCGGCCGGCGCCGGCGCTGGCCGACGCCCCGGTGCCGCCCTGGCCATCTGCCGCAGCGCGGCCGCCTGCAACGGCACCGTCGGCCGCGCAACTGGCGGCCGGGCCGCTTGCCGGGGTGCGGGTGCTCAGCTTCGGTCAGGCCTGGTCCGGCACCTTCGGCACGGAACTCCTCGCCCTGCTCGGTGCGGACGTGGTGCAGATCGCCTCGGCGAAGCGACCGGACGCCTTCCGCCGCATCCGCAACCATGTGCCGAAGGCGGTACTCGATCCGTCTCGCACGCAGCACCCGGCGAATACCCAGGGCCACTACAACTCCGTCAACCTGCACAAGCGCGAGATCAACCTGGACCTCAAAGAGGCGCGAGGCCGGGAGCTGCTCTGGGCGCTGATCCCGCGCTTCGACATGCTGGTGGACAACTTCCGACCCACCGTGCTGCCCTCTTGGGGCGTGACCCTCGACAAGCTGCACGCCCTGCGCCCCGGCATGGTCTGGGCGTCGATCTCGGGCTATGGCGAGTCCGGCCCCTACCGGGACTACCCCGCCAACGGCGCGACCACCGAACCGATGGCGGGCTTCTCTTCGCTGCACGGCTACCCGGGCGATGCCGGGATGAACACCGGCGGCCTGTATCCGGACCCCATCGGCGGCTACTTCCTGGTAGCCACCATCCTGGCGGCGCTCAGCCATCGGGACCGCACCGGCGAACCGCAGCGGGTCGACCTGTCCATGATGGAATCCGTCGCCTCGATCATCGGCGATGCCGTCATGGAGCACGACGCCACCGGCCGCAAACCGGTGCCGCGCGGCAATCGCCATCCGCGCCATGCGCCGCACAACGTCTACCCGGCGGCCGACGGCGAGTGGCTGGCCTTGGCGGTGGAAGACGACGCCGCCTGGCAGGCGCTGGCCGATCACATCGGCGCGCCGAGCCTAAGGGATCCGCGATACGACAGCGCCGCCGGACGAAAGGCGAACGAAACCGCTTTGGACGAATGCCTCGAGACGTGGTGCCGAGCGCAGCCTGCCGAGGCAGCCGCGGCCGACCTCGGCAGGCTCGGCGTCTGCGCCGCCCGCGTGGCGCCCCTCGCCGAAGTGTACGCGCGCCCCGATCCGCACTTCGAAGCGAGCGGCTTCATCAGCCGGATCGAGCACCCCGAAGCCGGCCCGACCTGGCTGCCCGGACGCCCGTGGCGATTCTCCGCAGCCGCCGCCGAGCCGATTCGTCCGGCGCCCTGCGTCGGCCAGCACAGCCGCGAAGTGCTGGCCGAGGAACTCGGCATCGACGATGCGGAGTACGACGCGCTGGTGGCGGCGGGCATCACCGGCACGCTGGACGAACTCAGCTGAGCGGGCGGGCCACTCCCTTCCGTCCTACTGTGACCGCCATTCTCGCCATTCTCCCTGGCAGTGGACAGCGTTGCCCTAGAGTGCCATGATCGACAGCTGTCACTAGGACAGTACTGCCGATGGCCCTGCCGGGGAGCCGACGTAGGTGGGTGCTGTACCCATCGGTACTGGCCGCAACGAAGGTGCTTTGAAATGGCCCACAGGGCGGCATTGCTGGTTCATGGGCTGCGGCCCGCTGCTCCCGCTGGCGCCGCGGACAGGCACTGGCGCCCGATCAGCGAAATGCTCCTCGCGCATTGGCCCGAGCCGACCCCGGCAGATGGAACCAAGAAGGCAGAAGCAGGGCTCGGCATTCTCGACAGGCCGTGCTACTTCTATGTGATGAGGGCACACCGGGCATTCGGGTGGGCAGTGTTTCTGTTCGACGAGCTCGCTATCACCGGTAGCATGGCACCCGACGCCATGGGGGCCACTCCATTCGACAGCGGGGGACTTTGGCTAGGGAGGATCGACCCGATCCGGGGGCCGGCAGAAGCGCACCGGCTGTTCTCGAAGGAGCAGGTTCCGCTCAGGTGCTGGAGGTCCAAGTTCGAGGACTACATGAATGCCAACTACGTCGATCCGAAGGATTATGTGCGCGGCGACCCGCCCGTGCATGGCGTTGATGCGATCACGAAGCGATCTCCGCCGAACGAGTCGCGGGCGTGGACGTGGGAAGTGCGATACGTGAGCCGCTTGGCATCCACTTGGCTCCGATTGGAACGCGCGTACATGCACCAAGACGACTACGAGGAATACTTCAACTGGCTCGCTAGCAGCGACTACGAGGACGAGGATGTCCGAGAAATCGCACGCATAGCCGCCACGAAGGTCGTTCATGACGACAACCCCACGCCTCTAGCCAAGGCCAAAGCAATTCTCTTGGAGCGGATATAGTGCCCGGCGCAATGGTCCTTCAAGGATTCATGCCGCATCCGGCCGACCTGCGAGATCGTATGCGGCTGTGTCATCCGATCTTGTCGCCACGAGAAGACAGGACTGACCTTTTTTTGGCGACGGACCTCCAGTGGCAAGCCACCGGAGATGGCTTGGAGCGCGTCGACTTCGACGATGTATGCGCCTTCGGCGTGTTGTGGACGGGCGGCGACAGGATGGCGATCCACCCCGGCGTCGGGGTCGCGGTGATCGGCGACGGGTTCATGACGGAAATCCGTACGGCAATGCCGTCGACCGAGGCAGTGAGCGGCTTCCGACGAGCAGATGGCCTAGGGTGCTGTGTTCGGCTCACGCCGCGAACGAACTTCGAGGAGGTCGGACGGCAGCTGGCCGATCTTGCCCGAGGTGTGTTCGATCATGCTATCCGTCGGGCGGTGAATGTGCATCAGAAGCTCTCGCAAGAAGGTTCCGCCGCCCTGCGCGTACTGAGGGGCACGCCGGGCAGAAGGACCTCGGATGTGGTCATGCGCGAGCTCGCCGCCGCCCACGTTCAAGGGTCGGCAGACCTTTATCGGAGGCTTCTCATCGTGCAGTCGCGCAACCTAGGCGAGGAGGAGGACACGCTACACAAGCGTGCGATGCGCTATGTCGAATCCATGCGCTTGTCAGTTTTCCCCGGAGGACAGAGCGCATCGACTCGGCAACTCGCTCCCCAAATGGAGCTACAGGACGTGGTCGCCTACCGGCACCTTACGGCCAAGGCTGCCTTTACGCACTGGAAGTCTTCCTTGCTTGCCCCTACGACCAAGGGCTCCGCGCCGGAGTTCCCCGAGTTCAAATACGAGATGCGACTTTGAGGAGCGAATCCATGGCAGATGAACGCGAGCTCGAGGAGTCCCCCAGCGAGGTTTCGCCAACGGGTGCCCCCCCGGCCCTGTTGAACCCAGCGAACCACCCCACCGGAATCGGTGCCAGCTGCATGGTCAGTCTAACGGGGCAACCCATGGTGCATCTCGTCGTCAATGGTCCGGGTGACCGAGTGCTGATGGAGTCTACGCAGGATCTCGAAGATACGTTCGCGCTGGGAGCGTTCATCGTTGAGGCCACCGCCGACATGGTCGAGGGCTTGGGGAAGCTGCTAAAGGACGCAGCATGGCGTGACAGCCTTGGAAAGGACTTCGAGTCGTACCTTGAGCAGGTGGAGGTGGCCACCCGACGCATCCGCCTGCAGCTGTCGTCCGGCGACGACACACTGACTTGACGAGACGGTAGCGAGCGCCCCGCCGCGGGCGCCCCTAAACGCGGTACTCAATGGCCCATCACCGAGAAACACCCTTCCGAGGCGGCCGTCCCACGGTATACTCGCCGCGCATGGCTCTCGAATACCCCCACGCGACCCACCCAGAGCGCGGCACGACCGTCGAACTCGCCGCTGGCGTGCGCTGGCTGACCATGCCCATGGGCGGCTCGCTGACCCACATCAACCTGTACCTGATCGAGGATCGCGACGGCTGGTTCGTGGTGGACACCGGCCTCGGCAACGCCGAGACGGCCGATCTGTGGCACCAGGTTTTCGACCGCGAGCTCGGCGGCAAGCCCGTGAAGGGCGTGATCTGCACCCACATGCACCCGGACCACATCGGCCAGGCTGGGATGATCGTCAACCACTTCCGCTGCCCGCTGTACATGACCCGCGCCGAGTACTACCAGGCCCGCTCGTATACGACGATGGGCTATTCCTCCGCGCAGGGCGGCTGGCAGAGCGCGGAGTTCTACCACCGCTACGGGATGCCGACGGAGTACATGCAGCGCATGCAGGACGCGTGGAAGTCGCGTCCCGGTCGCCCGTCGGCATCGTCCATGGCGACGCCGAGCGCCCTGCCGATGGGCTTCCGGCGCCTGGAGGACGGCGACATTCTCACCATCGGCGGCCACGACTGGCACGTCGTGGTGGGCGCTGGGCACTCCCCGGAGCACGCCTGCCTGCACTGCCACGGCCTCGGCGTGATGATCTCCGGCGATCAGATCCTCCCGGTCATCACCTCCAACGTCAGCGTCCATGCCACGGAGCCGGAAGCGAATCCGCTCAAGGTGTGGATGGAGTCCCACGACAAGTTCCTGGACACGCCCGACGACACCTTCGTGCTGCCGGCGCACAACCTGCCGTTCTACGGCGTCCGCGAGCGGCTGCGGGACCTCATCGGCCACCACGAGGATCGGATGCTCGCCATCGAGGAGACCTGCGTCGAGCCGCATACGGCCAAGGAACTGCTGCCGGTGCTCTTCAAGCGCCGGCTCGACGCCCGGCAGATGATGATGGCGCTCGGCGAAGCCATCGCCCACTGCCACCTCCTGATGCACCGCAACCGCGTCAAGCGCACCCTCGACGAGGACGGGCGCTACCGGTTCCTGTCCGTGGACCCGGACCTCGAACGGCGGGCGCATCCGGATCGGCACGACGAGCCGGACGACCGGCCGATTCTCGTCTGACGGCTCGAACTTGCCCGGCGCCCGCAACTCGGCAGACCATGAGCGCAGCGCGCTCATGCGCACCGCGGCCGCGATCACGCATCGGGTGCTCAGCTGGGGCGAACGGCGCGTGCCGTTCGGCGTGCGCTCCGTGATCGGCGTGCTGTTCCTGATCGGCGGCCTGCTCGGCTTCCTGCCGGTGCTCGGCTTCTGGATGCTGCCGCTGGGCGTGGCGCTGATCGCGCTAGACACGCCTTGGTGGCGGCACAAGGTGCTGGCGTGGATGGCCTCGCTGGAGGCCAAGGCGCGGGGCTGAGGGCTGCCCTGCCTTAAGCGACCTCGAGGCGGTAGCGCCCCTCCCCATCCCGCTTGACGTAGCCCGCGGTGGGCGTAGCGAAGTGCGTACCGATGACCAGTACGTCGGTCTCGGCGGTGCGTTCGAGCAGCCCCTCGCGGGTGGCCCGGCCCTGGGCCTGATCGAAGTCCGCCGAACTGCACCAGTCCGTGCGCGCCATTTGGCAGGGATGGTGGATGCAGTCGCCGGTGATCAGAGCCTCTTCGCCGCCGTCGGCGATACGCACGCTGACGTGCCCCGGGGTATGTCCCGGCGTCGGCTCCAGCCGCACCTCGGGGCAGACCGCATGGTCCGTGGGTACGAAGTCCACCAGCCCGGCGTCGATCACCGGCCGCACGGAGTCCGCCAGCACCGCCCGGCTGGAACTCTCGGCATCCCAGTAGCGCCACTCGTCTTCGCCGAGCAGGTAGCGGGCGTTGGGGAAGGTGGGCACCCACTGGCTGTCGACCAGCATCGTATTCCAGCCCACATGGTCCACGTGCAGGTGCGTGCAGAGCACGGTGTCGATGGATGCCGGCGGATAGCCAGCGGCTTCGAGGTCGGCGAGGAACGAGGTCTGCAGGTTGCTCCAAGTGGGGATGTCGCGCTGCTTGTCGTTGCCGATGCAGGTGTCGACGACGATGCGGCGCTCGCCGGTGTCCACGACGAGGGCGTGGATGCTCATGACGAGATTCCCGCGCTCGTCCATGAAGTGCGGATACAGCCAGCGATGCGGCAGGACGGCATCGCGGGTGGCATCCGGGAGGATGAAGCGGGAGCCTCCGGTGACTTCCATCTCCACGACGCGGGTGATCTTGACCTTGCCGACTTGCCAAGTGTTCATGGACCGATCCACGGTGAAGCCCCGGTGCAGTACGTCGGGCGATCGGGAAAGCCTAACTCAAGCGGTAGCCGCAGGTGGCGTTCGTCGTCCGACCGAGTGCGTCATCAGCGCGCGCGCTCGGCCGGAGCCGGCAGACGGCCCGCCGCCAGCAGGACGGCGAAGGCCGTCGCAGACGCGGCCGCGGCGGCCAGGAAGGACCAGCTGTAGTTCCACTCATCATGGATCACGCCCATCGCCAGCGGCCCGCCGGCGAGTCCGATCGTGCCGATGGCGTTGGCGACGGCGAACAGGCGCGGGTAGCGCTGCACGCCGAACGCCTGCACCAGCAGCAGCGGTTGCAGCATCAGCAGGTTGCCGACGCTGATTCCGAACACGCCCGCGCCGAGCAGCAGGCCCCACGGCGTATTCGCCACACCCATCACCGCCAGACCCGCGCTCTGGCCGACGATGTTGATGAGCGTGAAGGCGCGGATCGGGAAGGCTTCACCGTTGGTGAAGTTCGCCGTGAGCACGAAGCCGCCGAGCAGCCGCCCGACGATGCTGCAGCCCGCGAGCACCGAGACCGACGCCGACGCGACGACATGGCTCGCTGCGCCCGCGACGTGGTTGAACAAGTGCGCGATGCCGCCGACCTGGGCGGCCATGATCGCCACGTAGGCGATGGCGGTGCCGAGGAAGAAGCGCGAGCGGATGGCGGTGGCCGCGCGGGTGGCCGCGACCGCCCGGTCCTCTCGACGGCGCTCGGAATCTTCCGCAGGCCAGGAGCGAATGAGCACCAGGGTGGTGGCGACGATGGCCACGAAATAGAAGACGCCGAACCACGGCATCGCCGCGCCGACGCCGAGCGTCTGAATGACTTGCGCGGAGGCCGGCGACAGAACGACGCCGCCGACGGACAGCCCGGTGGCGGCCACCGACATCGCGAGCGACCGGTTTGCGCCCGGAAACCAGCGCGTCACCACGGTTGTTGCAGGCACCAGCGACACGCCGCTGTTGCCGATGCCGAACAGGCCGTAGAGCAGCCAAGCTTGCCACGCCTCTTGCACTTGCCCGACAAGGCTGAGCGCGAGCGCTCCGATGGCGGCGCCGACCAGCATGATCCAGCGCACGTCGCAGCGCTCCAGCAAGCGGCCGATGGCGACGCCGGTCAGGCCGCTTACCACGAACAGGCAGGCGGTCGCTCCGGAGAGGTCGGCCACCGCCAGCGCCCGCTCCGCAACCAGCGCATTCATATACACGGAGAGGTTGTAGAAGCCGAAGCCGGACGACACGGCGAGCACGACGAAGACGCCGCCGACCAGCCACCAGCGGGCTCGCCCGTCCACGGCTGCGCTTCCGCTTCGCTTAGCGCTTGATACTGTAGCCGTTCATGGTGACCACGCACTTGCCCACCACGTCGCGGTACTCCAGCATCCGCATCGCCTGCACGGCCTGCTCCAGCGGAAAGCCCGCGCAGACATAGGGGTCGATGGCACCGCTCTCGGCCAGTTCCCACAGCGCTTGCTGATTGCGTCGGCCGAGTTCCGGGTCCCGGCGTCCGATCTCCCCGGCCCGAACGCCGATCACCGAGATGCTCTTGATGAGGATGAGATTCACCGGCGCCTGCGGCCAGCGGCCGCTGGTGAAGCCGATGGTCAGCAGGCGCCCGCGCCAGTTGATGCAGCGCATGGATTCGTCGAAAACGTCGCCGCCGACGGGGTCGTAGATCACGTCCGCACCGCCGGCGCCGGTGATGGCCTTCACCTCGTCGCGAAAGCCGCCGAGCGAACCATCCGGCAGCGTGTAGTTGATCACCGCATCGGCGCCCCGCGACTTCACCACGGCCAGCTTGTCGTCGCGCCCGCCGGTGCCGATCACCTTGGCGCCGTAGTGCTTGCCGAGGTCCACCGCGGCCATGCCGACGCCGCCGGTCGCACCATGGACGAGCAGCCATTCGCCAGCTTGCAGATCGCCGCGCACCTTCAGGGCGACGTAGGCCGTCATGTAGGCCGTGCCGTAGGACGCCGCCTTCTCGTAGGTCATGCGGTCGGGGATGGGCTTCACCCCCGCGGCCGGCAGATTCACCGCTTCCGCGAAGCCGCCGGAACGGCTGCCGAAGCACACCGCGTCGCCTTCCTTGAAGCCCTCGACGCCGGCGCCGACGGCCGCCACATCCCCCGCCGCCTCGCCGCCGGGGGCGAACGGCAGCGCCGGCTTGTGCTGGTATTTGCCCTGGATCATCAAGAGATCCGGGAAGTTCACCGCGCACGCCTTCAAGCGCACCTGCACTTCGCCCGGCGCGGGGTCCGGCAGATCCAGTTCGTCCAGCGTCACGCTGGCGATGTCGTCGCTGATGGCGTGGCAGCGCACCGCTCGTATTCGCGTCATGTTCCGTCCTTTCGAGGTTCCGAACCGGGAGGCGCGTGGCCGACCGGACGGCAAGTATGCGCGATGCGGACGCCGGTAGCGGGCAGGCACTCACTTCCCGGGCGCGCCGTCGCCTCGGATGCGCATGAAACTCGGCGAAGCGAGGAATGCCGTTGGTCGTCGTGCCCGTGAACTTGTAGGTCACCGTCGCGCGGCTGTGATAGAGCGGCGCACGGTTGACAGGCTGCGGGCCGGTCGGCTTAATCGCCATCGCTTGCCGGCCCCGCCCGCCCCACGAGACGAACCGACCCCATGACCGAAATCACCCCCATCCGCCGCCTGCTGATCGCCAATCGCGGCGAGATCGCGCGGCGCATCATCCGCACCGCGCACGACCTCGGCATCGATACCGTCGCGGTCTACGCCGACGGCGACGTGAACGCGCCCTTCGTGACGGAGGCGGACACGGCCATCGCCTTGAACGGCCGCACCTCCGCCGAGACCTATCTGGATGTCGCGAAAGTACTGGACGCCTGCCGCCGCAGCGGCGCCGACGCCGTGCATCCCGGCTACGGCTTCCTGTCCGAGAACACGGCCTTCGCGAGAGCGGTGACCGATGCCGGGATGCGCTGGGTGGGGCCGTCGCCGGAGGCGATCGCGGCGATGGGCGACAAGCTCTCCGCCAAGCGCATCATCGACGAGGCGAACGTGCCGACGCTGCCGGCGATCGAGCTCACCGCCGATCAGGACGTCCGTGCGGCCGCCGAACAGATCGGCTACCCCGTGCTGGTGAAGGCATCGGCCGGCGGCGGCGGGCGCGGCATGAGGGTGGTCGAGTCCCCGGACGGCCTGGACGAAGCCGTGGCCGGCGCGCGCCGCGAGGCTGGCGCCGCATTCGGCGACGACACGCTGTTCCTCGAACGCTGGGTGACCGCCGCTCGGCATGTGGAAATCCAGATCCTCGGCGACGGCCACGGCAACCTCGTGCATCTGTTCGAGCGCGAGTGCTCCATCCAGCGCCGCCACCAGAAGATCATCGAGGAAGCGCCCTCGCCGGCGGTGGACGGCGCCCTGCGCACCCGCATGGGCGACGCCGCGGTGTCCGCGGCCCGGCAGATCGGCTACTCCTCGGCGGGCACGGTGGAGTTCCTGCTCGACGGCGACGACTTCTGGTTCCTCGAAGTCAACACGCGCTTGCAGGTGGAGCATCCGGTCACCGAAGCCATCGCCCGCGTCTCGCGCGCCGGCCTGCCGAGCGCCTTGGACCTGGTGCGTGAGCAGATCCGCATCGCCGAGGGCGAGACGCTCGGCTACGGCCAGGGCGATCTGGCCATCGACGGCCATGCCATCGAAGCGCGCCTCTATGCCGAGGATCCGGCGCGGAACTTCCTGCCGGCGCCGGGCACGGTGCAGGAGTGGGCGCCCGCCAACGGCAGCGTTCGCTTCGATTCCGGCGTCGAGGCCGGCAGCGTCGTGAGCCAGGAGTTCGACCCCATGATCGCCAAGGTGATCGCCCACGCGCCAACCCGCCGGGAGGCCGCGGCGAAGCTCGCCAGGGCGCTCGCGCAGACGCGGTTGCAGGGCCTGCGCAACAACCGCGACTTCCTCATCAACACGCTGCGCCATCCGGCATTCATCGCCGGGGATACCACCACGGACTTCATCGAACGGATCGAACCGGAGCGCACGCGAGCGCTTGGCGATGTCGATCTGGCCGATGCGATCACCGCCGCCGCCATGTACGCCCAAGCGGAGCGTCGCACCCGGGCGAAGACGCTCGGCGGCTTCCCCAGCGGCTGGCGCAACTCGAACATGCCGCCGGAACGCACGACGTATCGCGTCGGCGAGGCGGACATCCCCATCGAGTATCGGCGTCGCCGCGACGGCACCTTCGGGCTCGAGTTCATGACGGGCTTGAAGGAAGAGCGCACCGTTGCCGTCTTTGAGGCGGCCGACGGCGCGGTGGACTTGGAGATCGACGGCCGACGCTTGCAGATGGCCGTGACGGGCCACGGCGAACATTGGCTGGTACACGGCCCGTCGTGGGATGTGGAGATCGAAGAACTGCCGCGTCTGCCCGTTCCCGGCGCCGCCGAGATCAAGGGTGGCCTCACCGCGCCGATGCCGGGCAACGTGCTCGCGACCCACGTCTCGGTCGGCGACGAGGTGCGCGCCGGGCAGCTGCTCTTGGTGCTCGAAGCCATGAAGATGCAGCACCGCATCACCGCGCCCTTCGACGGCAAGGTCACCGAAGTGCATGTATCGGCCGGCACGCAGGTGGACAACGGCGCCCTGCTCGTGCTGCTCGAAGAGGACGAAGCCGCAGAGGAAGGCTGAACCCCGTCGCCTTCGCCCATCCCAAGCCCCACAGCGAAAACGGAGCACCAACGTGCCAGAACTCGAAGCCACCATCTACGAAGTGAAGAACGGCGCAGCCTGGATCACCCTCAACCGGCCGCAGAACCGCAACGCGCTCTCCGCCGTGCTGGTGAGCGAACTCTACGACCACCTGCTGGCCGCCAACGACGACCCCGCGGCGCGCTCCATCGTCATCACCGGCACGGACCCCGCCTTCTGCGCCGGCGCGGATCTCAAGAGCCCGCCGGGAGCTTCCGTGGAAGGACGCCGCTCGGTGCCGTACCCGCAGGTGCTCACCACCATCATGGAGAGCCCGAAGCCGGTCATCGCCGCGGTCAACGGCGCGGCCTTCGCGGGGGGCTTGGGGCTCGTTGGCGCGGCGGACATCGTCATCACCGCGGCGGAGGTGCAGTTCAGCTTCAGCGAGGTGCGCATCGGCGTCATTCCCGCAGTGATCTCCGTCGTCTGCATCCCGAAGCTCGGCACCCACCACGCCATGCGCCTGTTCGTCACCGGCAAGCGCTTCACCGGCACGGAAGCCGTGGAAATGGGTTTCGCCCACCGCGCCGTGCCGCGGGCGGAACTGGAGGCGGCGGTCAACGAGGAGCTGGACATGATCAATCGCGGTGGCCCCAACGCCGTCGTGGAATGCAAGAAACTGGTGCGCCGCGTACCGCAGCTCTCGATAGAGGAGGGTTTCCGCGAAACGGCGGAGTGGAGCGGCCGCATGTTCCGCAGCGAAGAAGGCGCCGAAGGCATGGCGGCGTTCAGGGAGAAGCGCGACGCTTCTTGGATCGGCTGATTGCCGGCGACATCAACTTTGGTGGGACGCGTTCGCCAGGGATTTGTCCTACACCCTCAAAGTTGACAGGCATGGAGCGGAGTCGCAGACTCTGAGCATGTAGCGAGACTCATCGTTCCACGTAGCGAAGGAGGCGGTCACGCATGGGCGACAGGTTGGTACCCTCACCTCAGCGCCAGCAGAAGCTGGTTCGGGACCGCTTGGAACCGCGAGACCAAACGGCGTGGAAGAGCATTCGATCCTACTTGCCGAGCGGGTATTCCTGCTCTGTCTCGAAGATTCCGTCGAAGCCCAACACGCCGTCGGAACCTGCTTCGGACTAGCGAGACCGGGCCTCCTCCTAACTGCGGCGCATGTTGTGGAGGGCGCGGCTACGAATCGACTGCGCGTCGTGACTATGGACGGCAGCGGCAACTCTACGGCCGTGGACGGGGTTGAATGTCACCCTCGCGCCGATGTCGCCGCCCTTTTCGTTGCGGCTTGCGACACCGACGAGTACCTCACCCTCGGTTCACCGCCGCACGCGTACACGGACTTTCCCCTGGGCGAAGAAGTGATCTCCTACGGCTATCCGCTGATGGCGAACGACCCGCCCATCAACCCCAGACTGATGAAGGCGCACATCCAGAGCCGGTATCCGTACGCCAGCGAGCCCTACGAGTACTTCGCTTACGAACTGGCTTTCCCCGCGTTTCCCGGAGTGAGCGGCTCGCCCGTGGTCCGGAACTCGGCGCGCGATCAAGTGATCGGCGTAGTCACCGAGGGCGTCCACTACTCATCCCAGCTTGGCGAGGACAGAACCGAAGCCTCGTGGACCATCGCCGTCGCGCTGCCGCCGCTCGATGACTGGATGAGCACGCTGATGTCTTGAGCATCGGCTGAACCGGTACGAAGGCAGGTGACCCGGCGATGGCCATGTACGCGCCGGCCCACCCCGGCGAACTGATCCGCGACAATATGCTCGCCGTCGGCTGGTCGGTCCCAGGGTGCGCCGAGCGTCTGGACAGCTCCCCAGGCGACCTTGGATGACATCTTGGCCGGGCGGGCCAGCGTCCCGCCGCAGCTTGCGCTGGCTCTGGAGCGCCTGGGCTGGTCGACCGCCGAGTTCTGGATGCGCGTTCAAGCTGGATACCTTCTCGCCAAGGAGCGACGCCGACAGACTGCCGCCTGAGACGTTGCGCATGACCATGCTGCTGAACATCCAGCGCCACAGCGGCGGACTACACCTTGGCGCGTATCCGCTGCACCAGCACGAGATACATCGCTGCTGACAGCCCCGATACCCCGAACAGCATGGCCATCACCATGATCTGGTAGCGCACTGCGACCAGCGGTTCGACGCCGGAGAGGATCTGGCCCGTCATCATGCCGGGGAGCGCCACCAAGCCCACGGCGAACAGCGTGTTCACCTGCGGGATCATGGCGGCTTCGAGTGCAGTGCGGCGAGCTTCCTGCAGCGGCCTGCGGATGCTGCGCTCGGCGTGTTCTCGTTCGGCGGCGAGGCTCACTGAGTTCATCGCCGCCGAGAAGGTCATGCCGGCCAAGGGAATGAGCGTGCGCGGTTCGTACCACGGTTCCAGCGTCAGCACGCCTTGCGTGACGATGGCCAAGGTCAGGCAGCCGGTGCTCGCCACCGCGGCGAGGGCGACGGCGTAGCGCTTTGGCGTTCGCGGACCCAAGGGGCGCAGGGCGATCCACGCGGCGACGGCCATCATCACCACCAGCACGGCGAGCACGATGTAGGGCTGCTGCGCGTCGAAGATGAAGGTGAGCACGTAGCCGATCAGCAGGAGCTGGATCAGCATTCGGCCCGTGGCGTACAGGGCGTTGCCGGCGCCCAAGGACCAGCGCAGCAGGACCAGCAAGACCGCGGCAACCGGAATGAATGCGATCAGCAGGCGCGCGATGGAGATGGTGGGGAGCGCCGGGTCCATGCTCGAACCTAGGCTGCGACGCCCGCCGGCCGGCGCGCGGCGAGCGGTCGCTCGCGATAGTCGGCGGCGTAGTGCGCGGCGTTCTTGTGGTGCCCGCGCCACAGTTCCTCGAACCAAGTCGGCACCGGCGCATCGCCGCATTGCGCCGCCAAGGCGTTCAGGTAGTCGAACTGGCGGTCCTGCAGTCGATGCGTGTGCCGGTCCGGGACGCCCTGGCTGCGTCGCTGCGCGGTCTCCGCGGCCAGCTCGCGGCGCCGCTCGGCGATGCTCGGCAGCCGGAACGACCCGCCGAGCAGGCGGGCGAACCAGCGCGCCTGACGCTGCACGACGGGGAACGGCACCACGCGAAACGGCAAGCCGATGAAGGCCAAGGTTGTGCGCGGGATAGGCAGCATCTGCCGATAGAGTCCCTGCACGGCGTTGTCGCGCACGCGGGCGATCGCAGCGTCCAAGGACGGGAAGCGGTAGTGGTAGCCGGTGCAGAAGACGAAGGCGTCCACGCGCTCGATGCGTTCGCCGTTCTCCAGCACCACGGCATCGCCGTCGAATGCCGCGACGGACGGCCAGCGCCTGACGCCGTCGGCCACCCGCGCGGCGGTTGCGTCGGCATCCGCGAACAGTCGACCGCACAGATGCGCCTCGTGCGCCACCGCGGCGATTTCGCGGCTCAAGTCCATCCCCGAGACCGACGTGCCGAATAGCACCACGCGCTTGGCCGCGAAGGCATCGGGGCGGCGGTAGTTGTGGCTGTGCAGCAGCGCGCCACGGAAGCCGGCCATGCCAGGAACGTCCGGCACCAGCGGGTGCGCGAAATGGCCGTTGCACACCGCCACCGCATCGAACGGCTCGCCATCCACGCGCCAGCCGCCGCCCGTCTCCGGTGCCAAACGCGCCACGCAATGCCCGAAGCGGACGCGGCGATCCACCCCGGTCGCTGCGGCGAAGCGCCGCAGATAGCTCAGCACGGCGCGGTGGTGGGGATAGCGTTCGTCCTCGGGCGCGTCCTCGGCGGTGAACGGGTGGCTCTCGAAGGCCATCAGGTCGCGCGGGAGGTTGACGCGCAATGAGGCGTACAGCGAACTGCCGATGCGGTCGCTCGGTTGCTGGCCGAGCGGGTCGTCCTCGACGCGCTCGGTGTAGTTCCACAAGCCCCCGACCTCGCGGGACTGTTCGAAGACCACCACGGAGTGGCCATGGTCGATCAGTTCGCTGGCCGCGGCGAGCCCGGCCGCCCCCGCGCCGATGACGGCGACGTTCAAGCGTTCAGATCTTCGCCGCCACGCCGCCGTCGATGTTGATGATCTCGCCGGAGATGAAGCGCGACTCGTCGCAGGATAGGAAGAGCACGAGGTTGGCCACATCGCGCGGATAGCCCGGCCCCTGCACGATCTGCGCGAAGTCGAACATCTTCTCGAAGACGTGATGGCCGCCGTCCGGGTCCCGGCTGGTGCCGCCGGTAGCGCCAGGCGTGAGAATCTGCCCCGGGCGGACGCAGTTGACGCGGATGTTGTCGCGCCCGCCGACCCCGGCCATGTAGCGCGTCAGCGCATCCACGCCGGCCTTGGCGGCGTAGTAGGACGCGGACGTGGTGCCGAACTCGTCCTGCATCTTGGGGCTGAAGCCGCGCTGCGCCGCGAGCGACGACATGTTCACCACCGCGCCGCCGCCCGCCGCCACCAGATGCGGCCACACCGCCTGGCTGACGAAGAACGTGCCGGTGAGATTGGTGTGGATGATGCGCAGCCACTCGGCATTGGACTCGTTCGGGAAGCGCTGCCCGCCACCGCCGCCGGCGTTGTTGAAGAGCACGTCGATGCGCCCGTAGACGTCCGCGGCCTGCGCCACGGCGCTCTTCACGGAGTCGTCGTCGCCCACGTCGCAGGCGATGAAGGTGGCCTCGCCGCCGGCATCGCGCAGCGCCTGTTCGACCGCGCGGCCGGGTGCCTCGCGGCGCGCCATGATGATGACCTTCGCGCCTTGCGCGATGAACAGGTGCGCCGTGCCTTCGCCGATGCCGCTGTTGCCGCCGGTGATGACCGCGACCTTGCCGTCCAATCGTCCTGCCATGCGCTCGTTCCTTGATCGGTGTCGAAGCGGCGAAGTCTACTCGCTAGCCGGCGAGCAGCGCGTCCGCATTGTGGAGCAGCTTCGGCAGGGAGTCGGCTACCGTCTCCATGCGCGGGTCGGTGGAGTCGCCCACCTTCCAGCGGTAGTGGAGCTGCTGGATAACCGTCGCCGTCTTCCACAGCGCGAACGCCTCGTACCAGCCGATGCCGCCGAGATCGAGGCCGCTGCGCTCGGCGTAGCGGGCGACCATGTCGGCGCGCGGCGGCAGGCCCATGCGGTCCATGCCCTGATGGCTGAACCGGCGGGCGCTTTCTTCGTCGGCGGGGTCCGGCCAGTAGTTGAGCAGCGTGCCGACATCGATCAGCGGGTCACCGAGGGTGGTCATGTCCCAGTCGAAGAAAGCCGTGACGCGATCCGGGTTCGCCGGGTCGAACATGCAGTTGTCGAGCTTGAGGTCGTTGTGGACCAAGGACACGCGCTGCGGCGTCGGCAGGCCGGCAACCAGGCGGCGGTGCAGGTCCGCCATGGCGGCGTCGTAGCGTTCGTCCGCCACCAGATCCCAGCGCTGCTTCCAACCCTTGAGCTGGCGCGCCGCGAAGCCGTCGGGCCGGCCGAGCCGGCCGAGGTCCACGGTCTCGGGATCGAGCGTGTGGAACTCGGCGATGCGCTCGACCAGCGCGAGCCCCACGCGGCGGCCGACACCGCGGTGGCGGCGCATGGCCACCGGCATGATGCCGCGGATCACCTCGCCGCTGCGCCGCTCCATGACGAAGAAATCGGCGCCGCCGACGGCATGGTCGTCGCAGAAGAGATAGGCGCGCGGCGCGGCGTCGAAGATGCGCCACAGCCGCGACAGCACGCGGTACTCGCGCTTCATGTCGTGCGCGCCGGGCGCCAGAGTGCCGAACGGCGGCCGCCGCAGCACCAGTTCGGCGTCGCCGAAGCGGACCAGGTAGGTGAGATTCGCCGAGCCGTTCGGGAACTGCGACACAGCGAATGCGCCGCCGAGATCTCCGGCGTCGGGCGGCAGGTGCTCGCGCAGGTAGGCCTCGATGCGCGGCCAGTCCAGGTCCTCCCCGGCGCGGACGTCCGCCGTCTCCGGCAGCGGCGCATCGACGAACGGATCGACGTCGGCGTTTTCGTTCTCCGGCATGGCTGCTCCCCTATGGATCGGCGAAGCATGGCGCAGCCCGCCCGCGTTGTCACTGCGACGCGAAAAAAGCTGTTGACGGACGGGTAATACTGTATAGGATTACAGCTAAACGGTTGTCGATAGCGGTTATTGATCCAGTACGCGCTCTCGCAGCCACCGTCGTTTCACCATAGGAGACAGCCATGCAAGCCATCGCCCCCAGCACCCACGCCGCCGCCCGCACCCCGGCGACCGCCAACACCGGCACCTTCGAGTGCCTCGCCGCCAGCGTGGAGCATATCCACCGCACACTGGCCAAGCGGATGCACCGCTTCCTGATGCTGCTGCGGGAGTTCGACCTGCATCACGCCTACCGCGCCTTGCACGTGGGTGGCCAGCCCGCAACGGATACCGCCCACTGGCTGGAATCCGTCCGCGGCGTGCGCCGCGAGACGGTGCGAGAAAACCTGCGCGTGGCGTACCTGCTGCTCAACCTGCCGGAAGTCGACGCCGCGTTCGCGGCTGGCGAGCTGTCCTACGAAAAGGTGGCCGCGCTCACCACCATCGCCACGGCAGAGAACGAGGCCGAGTTCCTGGACCTGGCGCGGGTGATGACGGAGGCGCAGGTCGCGGACTACTGCGCGCGGGGTGTACGACAAATCTCTGGTAGACGACCTCCACGCGCGTTCACGCGGCGAGGCGCAGGCGTTCCTCCCAGTAGTCGTCGAACCAGCCGCTGAGCCGCGCGCAGCGCACCCAGATGACGGGGTTCGCGCCGGCCACGGTCCAGCGCATGCCGGTGCATTTCAGGCGCCGCCCGACGACCGTCTTGCAGGCCGCCTCGACGCGCCCCGAGCCGATGGGCAGCCCGCGCGCGAGGTACTCGTCGTAGCGCATCCGCCCGCGCCGCTCGGCGATGTACCGGGCCGCCCTGGCGCTCTCCTCGCCGCCGGCCCGGCGCAGCGCCGCCAGCGTCCTGTCGATGTCGCCGGTCTTGAGCCACCGGCACAGCCTCGTCGCCCAGCGTTTCGCGAGGTCGGTGCCGGGGCCGTAGCGGGCGTTCGCCGCCGCCCACGCGTACTCCGCCGCGTGGAAGCAGTCGACGATCGGCACCGCGTTCGGGAACCACTCCTCGAACAGCCGCCGCAGCCACTCGGCGCCGTCGCCGATGCAGACGCCGACGTCCTCCGGCCCGTAGCCCGCCGCCGCCAGCTCGCGCAGCAGGCGCCGCGCAACGGGCGAGTCGCCGCCGGCGTCGTCCTCCGCGCTCTCGATGGCGGCGAAGTACCGCACCGAGCCGTCCACGGTGCGGCGCCCGCCCTCGCCGTCCGGCTCCAGCAGCCACAAGGCGCCCACCTTCGCCTCCCGGGTGCGCGCCGCGCCGTCCTTCCCGGAGCGCCCGGCGGTCTCCGACGGCCGCGCCGGCACCCCCGTCCCGTCCACCGCCAGGCACAGGATCTCCCCTTCCTTCAAGGGCTTGCGCGTCGGAACCTTCCCGCCGCCAGAGGCCACCGACAGCGCGCCCGACAGCGCCGCCTCCCGCCGCGCCTCCGCGTCCGCGCCCACCGCCCGCGTCGTCCGCTCGATGCGCTTCGCGCCGAAGTTCAGCCCCGCCAGCTCGACCAGCAGCCGGTCCGCCTCCGCGTAGCAGCACGACGACCCCGCCAGGCTCGCCATGCGCCGCGCCGCAGGCGTCATCGAGCCCGCGATGTCCAGCGCCGCCTCGCGCTGCCGCACCGTCTTCCCGCAGCAGGCGTGCCGCGCCATCGGCAGCCGCACCGGCCCCAGCGCCGTCTCCACCAGAGGCCTCTCCCGGTCCGACAGCCGCATCCGCTCCCCGCACTTCGGGCACGACGGCGCGACGCCGTCCGACCGGTCCGCCCGGTACGCCGCCTCCAGCCCCAGCCGCGCCGCCGACAGCGCCGCCCGCCGGACGCGCAGATCCAGCAGCGCCGGATGCGACTCCGGCGCCTCCCCCGCCGCCGACGCGGCCAGCTCCGCCGCCGCGTACCTCCCCATCGCCGTCGCCAGCTCCTCCTTCGCCTCGTCCAACTCGCGCTTGCGTTCCATGCGCTCGTCGGCGACAGTCCCTATCGCCATCGCGGGCTCCTCCGTTCCTGGGTTGTGTCGCAAACCCCAAGAATAGAGCGTCCGCGATGGCCCCACTCCGCATCCACAGCCAACGCCGGCCGTTAGTGGTCACTTACCAGAGAATTGTCGTACACCCCTGCGCGCGGCGGCGGGAGCGCGAGCCGCTCGCGCCGCCGTATACTCCGCCGGCTTCGCAGCAACCACCCGTGCCGGATTCCGGTGAAGGAGAAGCCCATGGCGGCCGCTGACCGCATCGTCCTGTACCACAATCCGCAATGCAGCAAGTCGCGGGGCGCCTTGACGATCCTCGAGGAGCGCGGCGCGGCGTTCGATGTCGTGGAATACCTCAAGACGCCGCTGGACGAGGCCGGCATCAAGGATGTGCTCGGCATGGTCGAGGACGCGCCGGCCGAGCTGGTGCGCAAGGACGCCAACTTCAAGGCGCTCGGCCTCGCCGCCGCGGACTACGCCACCGAAGACGCGGTCGCCGCGCTGCTTGCCGAGCACCCGAAGCTGATGCAGCGCCCGGTGGCCGTGCGCGGAGACCGTGCCGTGATCGCCCGTCCGCCTGCGAAGGTGGAGGAGCTGCTCTGAACGCTGGCGAACGGGTCGCCTGAGCCGCACCGAAACAACGAACAACGAGACAACCAAGGAACGAATCCATGAATGCGGTCCTCAGCGAGCGGCGCTGGCTGCGCTTCGGCGCCTTCACCGCCTGCTATTTCGCCCAAGGGGTGCCCATCGGTCTCGTGACGCTCGCGATTCCGGCGCGACTGGTAGAACTTGGCGCTTCGGTGGCCGACCTCGCGCTATTCACCATGGTGGTGACGCTGCCCTGGGCGCTCAAGCTCATCGCCGGGCCGTTCATGGATCGATTCACCTTCCCCACGATGGGCTTTCGCCGACCCTGGGTGCTGCTCGCGCAAGGGGGCCTCACGCTGTCTCTGCTCGGCCTCGCATTCGGCGACTTGCAGGGGCCTCTCATACCGCTGGCGATCGCGGGCGCGGTAGTCAACCTGTTCGCCGCGACGCAGGATGTGGCCGTCGACGGCATGGCGATCGACCTGCTGCACCCGGACGAGCGCGGCCGCGCCAACGCCTTCATGGCGTTCGGCCAGGTAGCCGGCTCGTCCGCCTATGGCGCGCTTTGCAGCACGCTGCTCCTTCATGCGGGGCTCGCGGCCGCCGCCCTCGTCTGCGCGATCACGGTAGCGGCCATATTCGTCCTTGTCGGCCTCGTGCGGGAGCGGCCTGGCGAAAGGCTGATGCCTTGGACGCCTGGCCAAGCGACGCCGCGCGCGGAAGTGGCCAAGCGCAGGGTACTGCCCATCTTCCGCGATCTGACTAAGGTGCTGTTCCTGCCCATGAGCCTAGTGCTGGTCGCGGCGGAGTTCGTCAACCGCGTGCGCGACGGCATTGCGGTTGCCGTCTTCCCGGCATTCGCGGTGCAGGAGCTAGGTTTCACCTCCGAGCAGTACAACTATTTCAACGGCATGATGGGGCTCGGCGCAGCGTTGACCGGCGCCCTGCTGGGGACCTTCATGGACCGCTACGGCATCAAGCGGTTCCTGCTGGCCTCTCTGGTCATCGCGGCGCTGTGCCATTTCGCCATGGGACTGTTGCCGGATTCCTGGCCCAATACGACGGCGGTGGTCACCGTCGCCTGCATCGCAGCCGCATCCGGCCAGCTCGTCTTCGTCGGCTTCATCGCCCTCTTCATGACGCTGTGCTGGTCCCGGGTTGCCGCGACCCAGTTCGCGATCTACATGTCCCTCGCGAACCTGAGCCGCAGCATCGGCGGGGGCATCTTCGCCACGGTCGCAGACGACCTGACCTTCGCCCAAGACTTCATCATCATGGGCGTGCTGCTAGGTGGCGGCGCCCTCATGCTGCTGCTCTTCAATCAGGACGCGCACGCCCAACGCCTGGAGCGCATCCGCGCCTGACGCGCCGTCAGCCCGGCAGCGCGAAACCGTCGCGCAGCTTCGGCTGCACTTTGGCGACGCTGAGCAGCGACTCCACGCAATCGCGCAACGACTCGTCGAAGGGCCGGAACTCGATGCCGGTCACCGCCTTCATGCGGTCGTTGCGCAGCACGCAACCGTCCCAAATCGCGCGGTACTTCGTCTCCCGGTCCTTGATGTGCTGCGGGAACGGGTCCGTCACCTCCGGGGTGTCGTGGCCGAGTTCCGGCAGCAGTCGGTCGATGCCGGCGCAGATGTCTTCGACCTTGGGCGTGTCGGTGGACCAGGCGATGTAGCGCTCGCCGTTCTTCACATGCACGCTCTCCAAGAGGCCGATGTGGCAGTCCGCATCGTCGCGCACGTCCACGGTCATCCACGGCCGGTAGGCGCCGTTCTGGTAGTACTCGCCGAGCAGCATCATCTCGATGTTGTGCTGCCACGGCCCCATGTCCTTCTGATGCGGCGACTGGATCGGCCCCACGTTGTCCGCTGGGCAGCAGGTGACCGCATCCCAGTCGCCGCTCGCCTCGGCCGCATCCGAGAACGCCCGCTGGGCGATGATCTTGGCCATCGAATACCCCTGCCGGTCCGGCGTGCGCTTCGGGTTGTGCTCGTCCGGGTAGCGGTCCTCGTAGAGCACCGGGCGGCGCACGAACTCGTTCATGTCGCTCTCGGAGATCACCGCCGCGATGCTGGACGTGACCACCACGCGGCTGACCGTGCGGGCTTTGTTCACGCTGTCGATCAGGCTGTCGCAGACCCGCCGCACGTAGTCGTGGTCCGAGTAGTCGCTGACGTGGGCGACATGGGCGAGGCCGTGGCAGCCGGCGAAGATGTCGTCGAAGGCGCCGGGGTCGTCCAGATCCGCCGCGTGCAGCGTCAGCCGCCCGGAGGCGTAGCCGGGCATCGCCTTCAGGAAGTCCGTGCGCACCGGATCGCCCGCATCGCGCACGCAGGCGCGCACCCGATAGCCCTTGTCCAGCAGCCGCCGCACCACCCAGCCGCCAATGAACCCGGCGCTGCCCGTCACCGCCACCGTGCCGCCCTTCGGAATCGGGGCCATGTCTCTTCCTCGTGGTTGTTCGTCAGGCGCGCGAGCATAGTGCCCTTGTCAGGTGTCGCGCAACGTCGTGGCGGTGCCCGTTGCCTGCACCCTGCGTCGTCATGCATAGGCGCGTGAAGGCGGAAGATTCAGGGAAGCCAAGGGCTTGAGGTCATGGCGAACTGGGGCATCACCTACAAGTGGGGCTTCACCCAAAAGAAGCTGCCTAAAGGTGGCGGCCGGACCGGCGCTGGCTTCTGCTTCGCAGGAACTGCAAACCCGACGAGCAGTACGACCTGATCGAACGCGCAGCCCGGGACCCTTCCGCCAGCGCCCTGAGTTGGGCCAAGCCCGCCTTGACGGGGCCGCGCGCGGCCAACAAACTTGCGTGCGTTGCCCGCACTACCAGAGTCCACACCGTCGTGACAGTCCGCCTGCTGCGAGCCTTCTCGACCCCCTGCGGTCGCCGTTTCGGCCTTGCCTTGGCGGGCCTGTGGCTCGCGTCGTGTGGCGATGCGGAAGGCCCGCAGCCGGAAGCGTCCGCTGTGCGCGACGCGGCAGTGCATGGCCCGGCACTGCGTTGGGACGTCTCGCTGTGGGGCAAGCCGCGCGCCGGAACGGCGGTGGCGGATGCGCTGGCGGCGGCGGTGGCGGAGAAGACCGGCGGCCGGTGGTCGATGGTGCTGCACTACGGCGAGGCGCTGTCGAAGTCTCGGGAGAACCTGGACGGGCTGTCCATCGGCGCTTTCGAGGCGGCGATGTTCTGCAACTTCTACCACCCGCGCAAGAACCCGGCCCTGATGGTGCTCACCATGCCGTTCCTGCCGATGGCGGATTGGCAGGACAACCGGCGCATCCGCGAGGCCGTGTACGCGCATCCTGCGGTGCAGCAGGAAATGGCGCGCTGGAACGCGGTGGTCTACACGTCCACCTTCCTGCCGCTCTACGAGTTCCTGGGTCGCGGCGAGCCGCCGGCGGAACTCGAAGATTGGCGCGGGCTGACGGTGCGCGCCGGCGGCGGCCTTGGCCAGGCCATGCGCCTGCTCGGCGCGACGCCAACGAGTTCTACGGCTACCGAGGTCTACACCGGCGTGCAGCAGGGAACGATGGATGCCGCCGCGTTTCCGTTTACCTACAGCCACGTCTCCTACCGCATCCACGAAGTGGCGGACTGGTATACGGCGAATCTGGCGCCCGGCACGGCCGACTGCCCCTTGGCGTTCTCCGCCACCGCCGTGGATGCCCTGCCGGCGGCGTATCGGCAACTGCTCGAAGACGTCAAGGAGGACGTCATCGCCACGCAGATCCGAGCGTACGTGGATGTGGACAGCGAGAACCTGCCGATGCTCGAAGAGACTCTCGAAGCCGTCCGCTTCTCCGAAGAGCAGCGCGCGGCGTTCCGCGCTAGGGCCGGCAAGCCGGTGATCGACGCTTGGGTCGCCGAGAACCAGGAACGCTTCGACGCCCTTGGCCTCGTGCAGGCGATCTACCAAGCCGTCGGCCAGCGCTACGACTGAATCACGGCATGGCGCAAGACCTTCCCGGCCGGCTGCTCGGCCATGCGGACCGCTGGCTCGGCCGGGTCGAGAACGGCCTCAATCTGTGCGCCGGCGCGCTGATCTTCGCGCTGATGCTGCTCGGCGTCGTGCAGATCGTCCTGCGCACGGTGTTCGCGCAGCCGATCTTCGGCTACATCGATGTGGTGGAAGTGGCGATGGTGGGCTTCGGCGTGCTGTCCATCGCCTTCGTGCAGCGTGTCGGCGCCCATGTGCGGATGGAGCTCGTGGTGGCGAGACTGCGCGGGCGCTGGCAGTGGATCGCCGAGGCGCTCGGCACAGCGCTCGGCGCGTTCATCGTCGCGGTGCTCATTCCCTACGCCTACGCCCACTTCCAGCGCGCCTTCGAGTTCGGCGACAGCACCATCGACATCGAGATCGCCACCTGGCCGGCCAAGCTCGCGGTGCCGGCGGCGCTCGTCGTGCTGCTGGCGCGGCTGATCTTGCAGTTCGGCGGCTACTTCCGCCTCGCCCTGCGCCCTGCGTTGGCGCCCGTCGCGGTGCCGATCATCAAGGATGCGGCGGCGCTGGCCGAGGAGGAGATCCGCCGCTCCCAAGGCGATCCGCAGTGACCGGCGTGGACGACGTCTGGGTGGGCATCGCCGGCGTCGGGCTGCTGGTAGGACTCGTGCTGATCGGCGTGCGGGTCTACGTCGCCGCGGCGCTGACCGGTTTCCTGGGCCTCGTCTGGCTCAAGGGCTGGGATGTGGCGGCGGCCATCGCCGGCACGATTCCGCATTCCAAGACGGTGACCTATCCGCTGTCGGTGCTGCCGCTCTTCATCCTGATCGGCTTCCTTGCGTTCCATGCCGGGCTGACGGGCAAGCTCTTCGAGGCGGCGCGGCGCTGGGTGGGGTGGGTGCCGGGGGGGCTCGCCGTGTCCACCGTGCTCGCTAGCGCCGGTTTCGCCGCCGTGTCCGGGGCATCGACCGCGACCGCCGCGGTGTTCTCGCGCGTGGCCATCCCGGACATGCTGGGCAATCGCTACGGGCGTCGGCTCACGGCGGGGGTGATCGCCGCCGGGGGCACGCTGGCGTCGCTCATTCCGCCGTCGGCGATCCTGGTGATCTACGCGATCATCGTCGAGGAGTCCGTCGGCAAGCTGCTGCTCGCCGGGCTGCTGCCGGGGCTGGTCTCGGTGCTGATCTACGTCGCGCTGATCGTCGGCATGTGCGCGGTACGGCCCGACCTCGGCCGGCCCATCGGCGGCTTCGGCTGGAAGGCGCGGCTGGCGAGCCTGCCCGGCGCGCTGCCGATCTTCCTCGTCGTGGCGATCATCTTCGGGGCCCTGTATTCGGGCGCGGCGACGCCCACCGAAGCGGGCGCTCTGGGCGCCATGGTGGTGTTCGTGCTGTACGTCCTGCGCGCGGTGCGGGAGCGGTCGGTGGCAGAAATGCGCGGCCGCTTGAAGGAAGCGCTGATGGAGACTGCCAAGCTCACGGTGATGATCTTCACGCTGATCTGGGGCGTCTTCCTGTTCGTGCGCTTCCTCGGCTTCGCCGGGCTGCCGAGCGCGTTCGCGGACTGGGTGGTGACGCTCGACATGCCGCCGCTCGCCATCGTCGTCTGCATCCTGCTCGCCTACGCGGTGCTCGGCATGTTCATGGACGCCATCGGCATGCTGGTGCTGACGCTGCCGGTGGTCTACCCGGCGGTGATCGCGCTCGGCTACGACTCCATCTGGTTCGGCATCATCGTCGTGAAGATGGCGGAAATCTGCCTCATCACGCCGCCAATCGGCCTCAACTGCTTCGTGGTGGCGGGCGTGGCGAGAGAGTTGAAAGACGGGGAGGGGAGGTCGCTCGCCATCCCGTTGCAGGATGTTTTCCGCGGCATCGGCCCGTTCTTCGTCGCCGACGTGCTGACGGTGGCGGTGCTGCTGGCCGTGCCGGGGGTGGTTCTCTGGCTGCCGCAGACGATGGGCTGATGGGCTACCGTGCCAGCGGCGGCACGATGAACGCTGTCAGCCAGTGCCCGGCGACCCGCTGGCTGTAGCCGGTGCCGAGGGCGACGGTCGGGCTTGAGCGCAATGCGCGTGTCGTTCGGGCGCGAAAGGTGCCGTCCGGGCCGAGAGTCAGTTCCACGTCTTGGAAGCCCAGGTACTCGCCGATGATCGGATTGACGGCCTTGTAGACCGCCTCCTTGGCGCCGAATAGGCGCGTGGGGTCATCGGCCGCGGCCGAGTTCTTTTCACACTCCGTCAGGATGCGCTCGACGATGCGTTGCGTGACGCGCCCTTCGGCTTCGAGGTCGACGCCAATCCCGGCGCTGCGCACCTTGAGGCCGACCACAGCGAGGGCGAGTTCCGGGCTGTGGGCAATGCTGCCGGCGATCCCCATCGGCCAGATCGGCGCCCGCTCGCGGCGCGGCACCGCCTGGTCGGGGAAGCCGAGCATGGCCAAGGCTTCTCGGGCGGCTCGGCGGCCAGAGGAGTACTGCGCGAGGCGGCCTGGGGCCATGCGTTCCGTGGCCGGCGTTTCTTCAGGTAGGAGCTGCGCGGAGAAATCGCCAACGCGCCCGCCGGCGGCGACCAGACCATCGCCTAGGAAAGGCAGATCGAGTGGCGGAACGTCGCCGAAGAGGCGCAGGGCGTCGTTGTGCATCCGCCCCCCGTCGAGGCGTCGACAAGGAAACGGTCTAGGCGCCGACCAGGGTTTCCCGCCGTTCCCGCTTGCCGCCGTTCGCGCCGGCGGACACCGTCTCCCAGGCATCCGCGCAGCGCAGCACGGCGCGGGCGAGCTTGTTGTTCAGCGCGTGGCCGGACATGTAGCCGTCGAAGGCGCCGATGATGGGCAGGCCCAAGAGGTAGAGGTCGCCGATGGCGTCGAGCAGCTTGTGCTTGACGAACTCGTCGTGGTAGCGCAGGCCATCGTCGTTCAGGATGCCGTCGTCGTCGATGCCGATGGCGTTCTGCAAGCTCGAACCGAGGCACTTTCGGATGGCGTGCGCCTGCTTTAGCTCGCGCTCCAGGCCGAACGTGCGCGCGGCGCACACCTGCTCGACGTAGGAGTCGGCGGCGAAGTCGACTTCGACGCGCTTCGGGTAGCGGTTGTAGACGGCGTGGTCGGCGACGAAGGTGTAGGAGGCGCGGAAGCCGTCGTAGGGGCGCAGCACCGCCCAGGCGTCGCCTTGCGAGACGGCGATCTCCCGGGTGATGCGGATGAACTTGCGCGGCGCCGGCAGGTCCGCGACGCCGGCGGCCTCGATGATCTCGACGAACGGCTGGGCGCTGCCGTCCATGATCGGCACCTCTTCGGCGGAGAGATCCACCCGCGCATTGTCGATGCCCATGCCCCAGAGCGCCGACAGCAGGTGCTCGACGGTGGCGACCTGGACGCCGAACTCGCCGATGCTGGTGGAAAGGGTGGTGTCGGTGACGTTCTGCGCGAGGGCGCGGATGGGCTTGGCGGGAACGTCTTGGCGGTAGAATCGGATGCCGGTATCGGCCTGCGCGGGGCGGAGCGTCAGTCGAACCGGCTCGGCGGAGTGGACGCCGATGCCGATCGCGTGCGCGGGGCGCTTGATCGTTCGCTGGCGCAGCGCGGTGGCCGTAGGCGGCATAGAGACACTCGTTCCTTGAAGTTCCGGCGCACTATAGCGGTGCCTTAGAGAAAAATGAAGAGATTATGGAGGCAAGTTTGAAACAAAGTGTAACGGACGCGACGCGACCGCTGCGCGAATTCTCCCGAGTGGTCGCCGGCGGCGAATGACCGAACTCGTGCCTCCGGGGGACGCGTGAGCGGGCCTTCGCCAGGGGCGGGGGCGCATCGGCTTTGCGTCGCGCCGATGATGGCTTGGACGGACCGCCACTGCCGCTTCCTGCACAGGCTCGTGGCGCCGTCGGCGCGGCTCTACACGGAGATGGTGAGCACGGACGCGCTGTTGTTCGGCGATGCGTCGCGTCTGCTCGCCTTCAGCGCCGAGGAGCATCCGCTCGCGCTGCAGCTCGGCGGCGGCGACGCCGGGGACCTCGCTCGCGCCGCCCGGCTAGGCGCGGCAGCGAGCTTCGACGAACTCAATCTCAACGTCGGCTGCCCGTCCGAGCGCGTGCAGAAGGGCGCGATCGGTGCCTGTTTGATGCGCGAGCCGCGGCGGGTGGCGGACGCGGTCGCCGCCATGGGCGATGCCGCCGGGCTGCCGGTGACGGTGAAATGCCGCATCGGCGTGGACGACAAGCCGGTCGCAACCCTGCCGGACGATGAAGGGGACTACGGCCCGTTGCGCGATTTCGTCGGGGCGGTGGCGGACGGCGGCGTCCGCGTCTTCATCGTCCATGCCCGCAAGGCCGTTCTGAGCGGGCTTACGCCGGCGCAGAATCGCAGCGTGCCGCCGCTGCGACCGGCGCTGGTGGCGCGGCTCAAGGCGGACTTCCCGCACCTCGGCATCGTCTACAACGGCGGCCTGCGCGACACGGCGGCTGTTTACCGCCATCTCGAGTGGGCGGACGGGGTGATGGTGGGCCGCGGCGCCTATCGCGATCCGCTGTGGCTCTCGCAACTCGACGCGGCGCTCTTCGGCGGCGCTGCGCTCGCGCCGCTGGACGCGCTGCGACGCTACCTGCCGTATGTCGAGGCGCGCCTTGCCGAGGGCGTTCCCCTGCATGCCATGACGCGGCACCTGCTCGCCATCTTCAACGGCCAGCCAGGGGCGAGGCGCTACCGACGGCATCTGTCGAGCCATGGCCCGCGTGCCGCGGTGGGCATCGAGGTGCTGCTTGAAGCTGCGGCTCTCGTTGGCGACGGTTCGCTCGGAGACATGCCGGCGGCGGCCTGAGCAGGTCCCTAGGGAGAGGACTCCAGAGCCGCGACCAAGTCCTCGAACTCGTCCCGATTGCGGTCGTTCATCGCCATTAGTTGCCGGTGCGCCGCCAGCACGCGGCGACGCATCTCGTCCGGTGGCAGGTCGCCCTTCGGCATTTCGCCCAGCTGGCGCTCGTCTTCAAGGGGTTCGCTGACGATCTGGAATACATCGTTGAAGCCCATGGTGGTGAGCAGGCGGGTGATGTCCGGGCGCGTCGACACCAGCGTCGGGGCGCAGCCGAAGTGCTTGTTCGCCTGCACGGAAAGGCGGGCTAGGGCGCCGAGCGACGTGCTGTCGATGCCTTCCGTGGCGGACAGGTCCACCAGCACGGAACGCAGGCCATCGTCGCGGAACAGCCGGTCCAAGAACTCGTCGAAGGCGGCGCCGAGGCTCAGCCGCACGTCGCCGACGAACTTCAGGAGATACGTGCCGTCGCCGTTGGCGACGAGAATGCGGCCGGGGTTCACTTCAGCTGGTCCGCTGCACCACGAGACAGGTGACGTCGTCCGGTCCCGGCGATTCGGGGGCGATGCCGAGCCCCTCCCAGAGCCCGTCGATGTCCGGCGCGGCAGCGGCAGAGCACTCGACCAGGCGCGCTTCCTTGGCGGGCAGGCCGTCGTCGTGCATGAGTTCGAGCACGCCGTCCGAGAACGCCACCACGCTGTCGCCGGGTTCGAGCTTGATGCTCGCGGGCTCGTATTGGACCTCGTCGAAGAGGCCGACTGGCTTGCCGGGCGCTTCGATGTAGGTCGCGTGGGACCCACCGTCGTGTCCGGCATGGATGGCGTGCGGGAAGTGTCCGGCATTGGCGTAGTAGACCGTGTCGTGTTGCACGTCGACGACGCCGATGAACATCGTCACATGCTTGCCGAGGTTCTGCTCCATGAGCTCGCGATTCAGCGCACCGAGCATCTCGCCGGGCGCGGTGAGCATCTTCGAGCGGTACTCGCGGCGCAGACGGCGCGAGAAATTGCGCAGGATCACCGTGACGAAGGCGCTCGACGCGCCGTGCCCGGAGACATCTGCGATGTAGAAGACGAAGTGCTTGTCGGCGATGCGGAAGTAATCCACGAAGTCGCCGGACAGGATCATGGAGGGCTGCACGCGATGGGTCAGGCGATAGCGGTCGATGGCGTAGGGCGAGGGCGGCAGCATGCGGCGCTGGATGTAGCGCCCGGCGCGCTGATCGCGCTCGAGGCTGTCGAGCTGGCCGGCGATGCGCAGGTCCGTCGGCTTGGCGCGATCGATCCCGGCCCTTAGGCGGCGACCTACGGTCTCGTCGCTGGCCGGCAGCGTCACCACGTCGATGATCCCCAGCCGCATGGCCTTGAGCAGGGAATCCGCATCGGGGAGGGCGTCGGCGAGCAGGATGTAGGGTGCCGGCAGCCGGCCAACCGCGTCCGTGGCGCGAACGGCTTGCTCGACGCGGTCGCAAAGAATGATGTCTGCAGCTTCGAGCACCTTGGCGAACGCCCGGCTTTCTCGCCGGGCGGGTATGGCGTCGAACCCAAGGGCGCCCAAGCGAAGGATCAGCGACGATGTCGTGCCATCGTCGTCGCCCATGACCGCAATGGCCACTGACATTCCGGTAGTAGGTAACGATTCAGCAACACTACTCCCCTTCCTGTGGACAAACAACCCCCTTGCCGGCGAACGGCAGGTCCCGGTCGCAGCCGCCCTCGGAGAGAGCGTACGGCCCGCCGAGGCGGTCGCAGACCCCAGGACCCCCCGCCCGAACGGGGACACACGCCACACCATCCCCAAGGCGATGGCACTTCGACATCACCGGAACCCGGCGGGAACGCGGACACACGCCACTGCGACCCCGAAGTGACGGCAGTTCGATATCACGTGCTCAGGGGCTGGCTGGGTTTGGCATACTTTGCCCATGGCGAATATGTGTGGGCAGTCTGTGGACCGCGGCTGCCGGGCGGAGGGGGCGTAGGAGAGTGGCCGACGCCCTGCGCCGCAGCGGCAGCGTGCGGCCGAAGACGCCGGACGAGATCGAGAAGATGCGCGTCGCCGGGCGTCTGGCGGCGAGCGTTCTGGAGATGATCGGCGAGCATGTGCGGCCCGGCGTCTCCACCGAGGAGCTCGATCGCATCTGCCACGACTACATCGTGAACGAGATCGACTGCATCCCCGCGCCGCTCAACTACGGAGGTCGCGACCAGCCGCCGTTCCCCAAGTCCATCTGCACATCGGTCAACCATGTGGTCTGCCACGGCATCCCGTCGCCGAAGAAAATCCTGAAGCGCGGCGACGTGATGAACATCGATGTCACCGTCATCAAGGACGGCTACCATGGCGACACCAGCAAGATGTTCCACGTCGGCAAGGTGAGCGTCCTCGCCGAGCGCCTCTCCGAAGTCACCCAGCAGTGCCTCTACGAAGGCATCCGGCAGATCCGCCCCGGCGGCCACATCGGCGACATCGGCTACGCCATCGCCAGACACGCCCGCGCCAACCGCTTCTCGGTGGTGCGCGAGTTCTGCGGCCACGGCATCGGCGACGTGTTCCACGACGACCCGCAAGTGATGCACTACGGCAAGCGCGGCGACGGCATCGAGATGCAGGAAGGCATGACCTTCACCGTCGAGCCGATGATCAACGCCGGCAAGCGCCACATCAAGGTCCTGCCCGATCAGTGGACCGCCGTGACCAAGGACCACAAGCTCTCCGCGCAGTGGGAGCACACCTGCCTGGTCACCGCCACCGGCGTCGAAGTGCTCACCCTGCGCGCGGAAGAGAACTTTGCCTGACGCCGTCCGCTCGCTGCCCGACACCGAGGACCTGCGCCGCCGCATCGGCCAGGCGGATCAGGACCTCGCCGGCCGCTTCTGGGCCGGCGCCGATGTCGAGGCGCTGGTCGCCGAGCGCGCCAAGTTCGTCGACGCCTTCCTCGCCGAGATCTGGCAGCACTGGTTCCAGCACAACGACTCGCTGGCGCTGCTCGCCGTCGGCGGCTACGGCCGCGCCGAACTGCACCCGCATTCGGACATCGACCTGTTGATCCTCGCCAAGCGCCCCGCCGCGGTGCGCGACGAGATCGCCGCCTTCGTCGCCCTGCTCTGGGACCTTCGCCTCGACATCGGCCACAGCGTGCGCACGCTCGCCGATTGCCGCAGGGAAGCCAAGCGCGACGTCACCGTCGCCACCACCATGATGGAGCGCCGCCGCCTTGCCGGCTCCGCGCGTCTCGCCGCCAAGCTCGACAAGCTGCTCATGCGCAAGTCGATGTGGCCGAGCGGCCGCTACTTCCGCGCCAAGGTGGCCGAGCAGAACGATCGCCACGGCCAGTTCGACGATGTGGACTACGGTCTGGAACCCAACATCAAGGGCTCGCCGGGCGGCCTCAGAGACATCCAGACCGTGCTCTGGATCACCCGCCGCCACAGCGGCGCTGGCGACTTCGCAGAGCTCGTCGAACAGCGTCTCCTGACGCCCCTCGAGTGCCAATGGCTCAGCGAAGGCCGCCGCTTCCTGTGGCGCGTTCGCTTCGCCCTGCACATCGTCGCCGGTCGCCGCGAGGACCGCCTGCTGTTCGACCACCAGCGCGAACTCGCCCGCCGCTTCGGCTACCGCGACACCGACGCGCAGCTCGGCGTCGAGCAGTTCATGGGCGACTACTACCGCCATGTGCTGTTGCTGCGCGAAGTCAACGACATCCTCCTGCAGCACTTCGACGAGGCCATCCTCCGGGCTGGCGAGAAGCCCCGCATCGAACCCATCAACGGCCGCTTCCGGCTCAACAACCACTACATCGAAGTCGCGAGCGACGGCGTATTCCGCGACCGCCCGGCAGCGCTGATGGAACTCTTCGTGCTGATGGCGAACCGCAAGGACATCGCCGGCGTGCGCGCCGCCACCATTCGCCTGGTGCGCGAGCACCTGCACCTGATCGACGACGGTTTTCGCGCGGATCCGCAGGTCACCGCCTATTTCCTCGATCTGCTGCGGGCGCCCTACACCCTGGTGAGCCAACTCACCCGCATGAGGCGCTACGGCGTGCTCGGCCGCTACATCCCGGAGTTCGGCCGCGTCGTCGGCCAGATGCAGCACGACCTGTTCCACATCTACACCGTCGATGCCCACACCATGATGGTCATCCGCCAGATGCGGCGCTTCTTCAATCCGGACATGCGCGAGAAGTTCCCGGTGGCGACCGAGGTGGCGCGGCGCCTGCCGAAGATCGAACTGCTCTACATCGCCGGCATTTTCCACGACATCGGCAAAGGCCGCGGCGGCGATCATTCCCAGCTCGGCGCCAGCGACGTGGTGGACTTCTGCCGCCGCCATCGCCTCGGCGACGCGGACACGGCGCTGGTCGAATGGCTTGTCCGCCAGCATCTGGTCATGTCTGCCACCGCGCAGCGCAAGGACATCGCGGATCCCGAGGTGGTGGGCGAGTTCGCGGAGCTGGTCGCCGACGAAATCCGCCTGGACTATCTCTACGCGCTCACCGTCGCCGACATCAACGCCACCAATCCGACGCTCTGGAACGGCTGGCGGGCGACCCTCATGCGCCAGCTCTACTACAGCACGCGGCAGGCGCTCCGCCGCGGCCTTGCCGAACGCGGCGAACAGGCCGAGGCCTGCCGCCGAGAAGCGCTGGAGGAACTCGCCCGCGCCGGCATGGACGAAGCGCAGGCGCTCGCCATCTGGGACGAGCCCGGCGACGGCTTCTTCCTGCACCACTCGCCGCGGCAGGTGGCCGCGATCACCCAGGCCATCGACCGCCACGACCTCGGCGACGGGCCGCTCGTGGAACTCCTCGCCGTCGGCGACACCGGCGGGGAGGGTCCGGCGGAGGTCTTTCTCTACGCCGCGGACCGCGACAATCTCTTCGCCGACAGCGTGACTGCGATCGAAGACCTGAACCTCACCATCGCCGCCGCTGAGATCGCCACCAGCGCCTCCGGCATGTGCTTCAACGCCTACGTCGTGCTCGGCGGCGGCCGCGCCAACGCCGCGCGCCTTGGCGATCGCCTGCGCCGCAGCCTGGTCGATGGCGTGCCGGACGGCAGGCCCGCGCGCCGCATTTCCCGCCAGCTCAAGCAGTTCGTCATGCCCACCGAGGTGAATCTCGACACCCGACCGGGGGCCAGCACGTCCACGCTGCGCGTCGTCGCATCCGACCGCCCCGGCCTCTTGTCCACCTTCGGCGCCGTGTTCGCCGACCTCGGCGTCAGCGTGCGCGGCGCCCGCATCACCACCCTGGGAGAACGCGTGGAGAACGTCTTCGAGATCACCAATCGCGCCAAGCGCGCCATCACCCACGCCGGCCAGGGCCAGACCATCACCGAGGCCATTCGCCTGCGCCTCGATGCCGAGGTCGCGGACGCCACCGCATGAATCCGCATCTCGAACGCCTGCAGCCGTATCCGTTCGAGCGCCTGGACGCGCTGCTCGGCGGCGTGGCGCCGAACACGTTGGCAGCTCGCGTCAGCCTCGCTCTCGGCGAGCCGAAGCACGCCGCGCCGGACTTCGTGGTCGAAGCGCTGGCCGACCGCGCGGCCGTGGCGGGGAGCCTCGGCACCTATCCGCCGACGCGCGGCAGCGATGAACTGCGCGGCGCCATCGCGGCCTGGATCAAGCGCAGGTTCGGCGCGGATCTCGACCCCACCGCCGAGGTGCTGCCCGTCGGCGGCACCCGCGAGGCGCTGTTCTCGTTCGGCCAGGCGGTGCTATCCGGTCGCCCCGGAGGCCGCGTGCTGATGCCCAATCCGTTTTATCAGATCTACGAAGGCGCGGCGCTGCTGCGCGGCGCGACGCCGTACTACGTGCCCGCGGCCACCGTGCCGGAGTTCGATGCCGTGCCGCAGGAGGTGTGGCCGCAGGTGGAGCTGGTCTACCTCTGCAACCCCGGCAACCCGGCCGGCGGCGTGCTGCCGGAAGCCGCGCTCGTCGAGTTGGTGCGCCGTGCCCACGAGTACGACTTCGTCATCGCCGCCGACGAGTGCTATTCGGAGATCTATCGCGACGAGGACGATCCGCCGCCCGGCCTCCTGCAAGCCGCGGCGAACGCCGGCCTCGGCACAGCACGCTGCGTCGCCTTCAACAGCCTCTCCAAGCGCTCCAACCTGCCGGGCCTGCGTTCCGGCTTCGCGGCGGGCGATGCGGAACTCATCCGCCGCTACTACGACTACCGCACCTACCACGGCTGCGCCATGCCGGCGCTGGCAGCGGCGGCGAGCGTCCTGGCCTGGGCGGACGAGGCGCATGTGGTCGCCAACCGCGCCGTCTACCGCGCCAAGTTCGATGCCGCGCAGCCGATCCTCGCGCTGTCGATGGACGCGCCGATGCCAGCCGCCGCGTTCTACCTGTGGCCGCGCACGCCGGTGGACGGCGAGACGTTCGCCTTGGAGCTGTTCAGGCGCGAGCACATCCTCGTGCTGCCGGGCGCGTATCTCGGCCGTGCCCAGGACGGCGTGAACCCGGGCGCGGATCGCGTCCGCATCGCGCTCGTGGCGCCCGCCGAAGAATGCGTGGCGGCCGTTGCCCGGGTCGCCGCTTGCGCCGCCGAGCTCAAGAACGCATGAACGACGCGGCAGCGGTGCTCGCCCTCGCCGAGGCGCTCATCGAGCGCCCCTCGGTTTCGCCCGACGACGGCGGCTGCCAGGATGTGCTGATCGAGCGGCTCCACACCGCGGGCTTCCGCGTCGAACGCATGCGCTTCGGCCCGGTGGACAACTTCTGGGCGACGCACGGCGAAGGCGGCCCGGTGCTGGCGTTCGCAGGACACACGGATGTCGTGCCGCCCGGACCCTTGGCCGCCTGGACCAGTCCGCCCTTCGAGGCGACGTTTCGCGACGGCTTTCTTTACGGGCGCGGCGCGGCGGACATGAAGTCGAGCTTGGCCGCCATGGTGGTGGCCGCCGAACGCTTCGTCGCCGCGCAGGCCGACCATCCCGGCACACTGGCCTTCCTCGTCACCAGCGACGAAGAGGACCAGGCCGTGGACGGTACCGTGCGCGTGATGCAGACGCTTGGCCAGCGCGGCGCCCGCATCGACTATTGCGTCGTAGGCGAGCCTTCGTCCACATCGCGGGTCGGCGATGTGGTGCGCATCGGTCGTCGCGGTTCCCTGAACGGCACCGCCACCGTGCGCGGCGTGCAGGGCCATGTCGCCTACCCCGATCAGGCCGTCAACCCCATCCACGGCGCCGCCCGCGCCCTGGCCGTGCTCGCCGGCGAGCGCTGGGACGAGGGCGACGCAGACTTCCCGCCCACCAGCTTCCAAATCTCCAACATCCGTGCCGGCACCGGCGCGTCGAACGTCATCCCGGGCGAGGCGCAATGCCGCTTCAACTTCCGCTTCAGCCCGGCGCAGACCGCCGCCGATCTGCAGGCCGCGGTCGCCCGCGCGTTTGCGGACGCTGGCGCGGACTGCGAGATCGACTGGCGGCTGTCCGGGGAACCGTTCATCACTCGCGGCGGCGAATTGATCGATGCTGTCCAGCGAGCCGTGCGCGAAGTCGCTGGTTTCGAGACCGAAACCTCCACCTCCGGCGGCACCTCGGACGGTCGCTTCATCGCGCCTACGGGAACCCAGGTGGTGGAACTCGGCCCAGTGAACGAGACAATCCACCAGCTGAACGAGTGCGTCGCCGTAGCCGATCTGGCGCCCCTGATGCGGATGTACCTGGGCGTCCTCGAACGCTTGCTGGCTTGAGGCGTGGCCGGGCGAACGCTCCGCTTGGGCCTCGTCGCCTTGGCGGCGGCGGTGGTCGTCGCGATCGTGCTGCTGCCGGCCAAGACGGTGCGGCTCGCGACCCGCGAAGTGGACGGCCTGCTGCTGCGCTCGGTGACCGGCACGCTTTGGCGGGGCGCGGCGCGCGTGTCCTACCGCGGCCACGACCTCGGCCATGCGTCGTGGCGGCTGCGCCCGGCCGCCCTGCTCGACGGCGCGCTCGGCGTCTCTTGGCAGCTGCGGCACGCGGAACATCAGCTCGCCGGCGAAGCGGACTGGGGCCCGGGCGCGGCGGGACTGATCGTTTCGGGCGCGTTCGCCAGCGCCGCGGCGAATCGCGTGCTCGGCGGCTACGGCATCCGCATCGGCGGCGATTTCGCGGTCGACGCCGCGAGCCTGCGCTACGCGGACGAGACTGTTCGGTTGCAGGGCGAGGTCCGCTGGAGCGGCGGTCGCGCCAGATACCGCCTGTCGGGCGAGAGCTACGACGAGCCGCTGCCGGCCATGCGCGCCGTCCTCTCCGCGCCCGCTGGCGAGCCGTCGGCACGCGTCATGGGGCAGGAGGACGGCATCGCCCTGATCGACGCGCGGCTCGGCGCGGACGGCTGGTTGCATGTGGGCGTGACGAGACGCTTCACGGTGCTGGCGGGACAGTCCTTCGCCGGCGACGGTTCGCCCGATGCGACGGTACTGGAAGTATCGGAGCGGTTGTACCAGCAGTCACGCGGCAAGCCGCCTTGAGGCGTTGTTTCCGCTAGAATCCGTGCGTGGCGCAACCGAGAAGCCCGCGAGCCTTGGCCGACATTCACAAACCGCTGTCGATCGTTGCCCACGCGGCCATCGCGGTCGGCATTGCGTTCACCTTGGTGCAGGCGTGGTTCTTCTTCTGGTCCGATCCCGAAGTTGCGCCGATGGAAAGCCGCGCCGCCGCGCCGGCAGTCGCAAGCCGCGACATCCCGATCGACCGCATCAAAGCCCTCGATCTGTTCGGCAAGGCGGCGACGGGCAGTGAGCAGACCTTGACGGGCCGCGAAGCCACCGAGGAGTTGCGCGAGACGCGGCTCTCGCTCACCTTGGCCGGCGTGGTCGTCGCCGACGAACCGAGCGCTTCGACGGCATTCATCGCCCAGCGCGGTCGGCGGGCCGAAACCTTTGGCATCGGGGACCGCCTGCCCGGCAACGCGAAGCTCGAAGAGGTCTATCAGGATCGCGTGGTGCTGAGCCGCGGCGGCATGAGGGAGAGGCTGCGCCTCGAAGAGCAATCCGGTGGCCGGGGCGGGATCGTTCCGAACCGCGGCCGAGCGCCGGTGCGCGCGGCGCCGCGCGCCGCACCGACACCGCCTGGGCCCGGTCCGCGGACCGTTCAGTCCGCGGCGCGTTCAGGCCAGGCGGAACGGCGCGCGGCCCTGGCGGCCATTCGCGAGCGTCTTGAGAGCCGGCCGGAGGAAGCGCTCGAAGAACTCGGCATCGACGAGGAAGCGGTCGTGGCGGAAGGCGGCTACGTGGTCGGGACCTTGGCCGATCACCCGGCCCTGCGCGGCATGGGTCTCACCCGGGAGGATCGCATCCTGTCGGTCAACGGCAGATCGCTCGGCGAGATCGACGATGCGCGCGAAGCCCTCTCGCGCATCGTGGGCCAAGGATCGGCGAGTGTCGAAATCCAGCGCGGCGAACGACGTTTCGTCGTCACCGTCGCGCTTTGAAGAACCTTGCGCCGCGCCAAGTGTCGACAACTCAATCGAACTCCCGACGCCAAGGCCAACGCCCCATGGAAAACGCGAACTTCAGGAACCGAGCGCTCGGCGTCGTCCTCGCCTGCTGTTTGGCACTAGTCGGCATCGCTCGCGCCCAGCAGCCGGCGGGACCGAATACGTGGATCGTCAACGGCACGGACATGCCGCTTGCGGAGTTCATCTCCGAAGTCGCCGAGATCACCGGCAAGACCATCGTTCTGGAGCCGCGCGCCCGACAGAGCCAGACCGTCACGGTGATGTCCAATGTCGCCTTGGATGCCGACGGCGTCTATGCGCTGTTCCTCACCGTGCTGCGCGTTCACGGCCTCGGTGCCACGGAGAGCGATGGCGTGGTAAGCGTCGTGCAGCAGGTGGCGATCAGGCAGTCCGGCGGACCGGTCTCGCGCGACGACGCGCAGCCGCCGGACATCCTCGTCACGCAAGTGGTCGCGCTTGACCACGTCCAGTCCACGGAAGTGCTGAAGATGCTGCGGCCGCTGATTCCGCAGGCGGGCCACATGGCCGCCATCGACAAGCCCAATGTGCTGATCGTCGCGGACTACGCCAGCAACTTGGACCGCCTGCTGGGGCTCATCGATCAGATCGACATCCTGGACCGCGACGAGATCGTCCATCGCGTGCTGGAACACGCTTGGGTCGGCACGGTCGCGACGGTGCTGGAGTCGATCGCTCCGGAAGAACTCGGCCGCGCCGCAGCGGGACCCCGCCGCGTGCAGATCGTCGCCAACGAACGCAACAATTCGCTCGTGCTGAAGGGCAAGGCCCATCCCATCGCCGAAGTGCTGCGCCTGATCGACAAGCTCGACGTGCCGGAAACCACCACCGGCGCCGCGCAGGTCTTCTATCTCAAGCATGCCGACGCCACCAAGGTGGCGGAGATCCTCGGCCAGCTCGCGCAGGTCGGCGGCGACGAGAACACGCCGGCGCCCGTCATCCAGGCGGACGAATCGCTGAACGCGCTCATCATTCGCGCCGACCCCGGCACCACGAACGAGTTGCTGGCCACCGTGAGCCAGCTCGATGTGCGGCGTCTGCAAGTCATCATCGAAGCGGCGATCGTCGAGATTTCCGTGAACACCGTGGATTCCCTAGGGCTTGAGTTCGCTGCTGTGGACGGCAGCGGTCAGTCGTCGCCGATGATTTCCACGACGATGACGGGCATCGTCGGCAATCTGCTCGCCAAGGCGGCATCGGTTGGCGGCTCGGCGGCAATGAATCCGGTCGAGCTGCTCGGCGCCGCGACATCGCCCACCATGGCAGTGGCGCGGCTGGTCCCGGACGGCATTTCGTTCGGTGCGATCCTGCAAGCGCTGGCGACGGATACCCGCGCCAATCTCCTGTCGACGCCGAGCGTGATGACGCTCGACAACGAAGAGGCGGAGATGCAGGCCGCGGAGCAGATTCCGTTCCGCACCGGTTCCTTCACCACCACCACGGACGGCGCCAGCAATCCGTTCCAGACGATCTCCCGGGAGCCGGTGGGAATCACTCTGACCGTGACGCCGCACGTTCACGACGAGGGCGCCATTCGCATGGACGTGAGCCTGAAGGCGGGCAATGTGGTCGACGCGGCGGTGGGCGGCGGCGGTTTCGCCGATGTCGTCACCAACGAACGCAACCTCGACACCACGATCCTGGTGGAGGACAAGCAGATCGTGCTGCTCGGCGGCTTGATCCAGGACGACCATCGGGATGTGCGCCAGAAGGTGCCCCTGCTCGGCAGCATTCCGGGCATCGGACGGGCGTTCCGGTCGGACCAGCAGACGCTGGTCAAGCGCCATCTCCTGATGTTCCTGAAGGCGGAGATCCAGCGCAGCGGATCCGATGCCGAACTCGGTGCGCAGCGCCGCTATCAGGGCATCTACCAGTTGCGGCACCGGGAGGACATCACGGTGCCGCCCGCGCAGATCGAGGGCTTGTTCGAAAGTCGCGGCATGGGCGGCTGACGACGAGCGCACGGGAGGCCGGCTCTGTTTGCTGCGGCGAGACGTTTCCGCTACCGGCTGATCCGGCGCGGTCTCGCTTTCTGGGCGCGGCCGACTGTCACGGGCGCAGAGCCTGCGGCCGAGACGGAGTTGGTCTACGTCCTGGCCAATCGCTCGGTTGCCGACGTGGTGCTGCTGGACATCATCGCGGAGCAGCGCGGCCTGCGCTCCCCCGGCGCTCCTCTGGACGGTCTGGACGAGCAGCGTCGGTTCTTTTTCCTGAATCGCCCGGCGGGGCTGTGGCGGCGCAATACCATGCGCCGGATTCCCGAACGCATGAGACGGCTCGAAGCCAAGCTCCGCGACCGGGAGGATCGCCTGTATCTGATGCCGGTGTCGATTTTCTGGGGCCGGGCGGGGAGGAAGGACCGTTCCTGGCTGCGGGCGCTCTTTTCGGACGGCTGGGCGGCGTCTTCACGGCTGCGCCGCTTCCTGATCTTGCTGCTCAATCGCGGCGACATCCTAGTGCAGCTCGGCCAGCCGCTGCCGTGGCACGGCGATGCGCTGCGGGACCTCGCGCCCGAGCATTCCCTGCGCCGAACGGCGCGCCTGTTGCGCGTCAAGTTCCGCAATCAGCGCGTTCGCGTACTGGGCCCGGATCTATCCCATCGACGCACGCTCATGGGCCAGATCCTGCGCAGTTCGCAAGTCGGCGCGGCCATTGCCGCAGAGACCGGGGCGGCGGAAGATCGCGCTGGCGAACGCGCCGCACGCGCCGCCGCTCGGAGCATCGCCGCCGACATGTCCTATCCGGCCGTGCGCTTCCTCGATGCGCTGCTGACGTGGTTCTGGAGCCGCATCTACGACGGCGTTCGCGTCGACGGCATCGAGCGCGTGGCGGCACTGGCGGAAACCCATACCCTGGTCTACGCGCCCTGCCATCGTTCGCATATCGACTATCTGCTGCTCTCCTACGTCCTCTACCACCGCGGCTTCATGCTGCCGCACATCGCGTCCGGCGATAATCTGGACATGCCCGTGGTCGGTGCGTTGCTGCGCAGCGGCGGCGCGTTTTTCATGCGGCGCAGCTTCCGCGGCGATCGCATCTATCGCACCGTCTTCGCCGAGTATCTCTACCAGGTCTTTCGCCGCGGCCATTCCGTCGAGTATTTCGTCGAGGGCGGGCGGACGCGCACCGGTCGCCTGCTGCCGCCGCGCACGGGGATGCTGCAGATGACCATCGAAGCCCATCGCCGCGGCGTGCCGCGCCCGATCGTCTTCGTGCCGGTCTACATCGGCTACGACAAGCTGATCGAAGCCGGCAGCTACGTCGACGAATTGCGCGGCTCCGACAAGCAGCGCGAGACCGTCGGCGGCGTGTTTCGCAGTCTGCGACTGGTGCGGCAGAGCTACGGCGAAGCACAGCTCTCATTCGGCAAGCCGATTCCTCTCGACGCAGCTCTCGATGCGGTCTCGGATGCGGCGAGCGAGCGACCCGAGCGAGCCCTCGGCGCCCGCCTGGTCGCCGGCATCAATGCCTGCGCCTTCGTCAATGGCATGAATCTGGTGGCGCTGGCGAGTCTTTCCATGCCGCGCCAAGCCATCGACGAACAGGCACTGACGGTGCAGATCGACCTGCTGCGGGATTTGATCGCCAGGGACGCGGCGCACCACGACTATCGGGTGGTGGATATGCCCGCAGCGGACATCGTCCGCCATGCGGAACTGCTCGGCATGTTGGATCGCGAGACCACGCGCGGCGACGAAGGCGACATTCTCAGCCACGATGCCTTCACCGCGATCCTGATGACCTGGTATCGCAACAACGTGCTGCACGTGCTGGCCGCGCCGGCGTTCATCGCCTGCACGATAGTGAACCGGCGCATCGGCGTGCGTCGCAGGGACGTGCGGCGCTTGTTCGACGCCATCTTCCCTTACGTGGAACGCGAACTGCAAACCGACGGTGCCGACTCGGCGGACCGCTGGATCGGGCACCTGCGCGCCGCGGGGCTCATCGAGTTGCGCGGCAATGCGTTCGTGGCACCGACGCAGCCGGCGGCGCGTTTTCGCTTGCGGCTGCTCGCCAACGCCCTCATGCCGGTGCTGGAACGCTTCTATATCGGCGTGGTGCTGCTTGCGCGGTCGGGTTCGGGAATGATCGACCGCGCAGGTCTGCTGGCCGACTGGCGGCGTACGGCCAGCCGCATCTCGCGCCTCTACGGCATCAACGCGCCGGAGTTTTCCGATCCACGGCTATGCGAAGGATTCTTGCAGGGGTTGACGGAGGCCGACCTCGTGCGGGCGAACGCCGACGGCAAGCTGGTTTTCGACGAGCGCATCGACATGGCCGTGCGCGCCGCCAAGGGCGTGATCGCCGTCGAACTCCGCCAAGCGCTGGAAACCTAGGCGGGGCGCCAGGGGCTGTCGCCTTCGACGTAGTAGGGCAGGGCCTGCGCAGGCGGGGCGGCTTGCTGCAGGCGGCCAAGGGCGAGCGCGGCGACGGTGCGGGCGGAAACGGCGAGGCGATCAGCGACGCAGTGGCTGTCATCATCCGCCATCGCTTTCTCTGGCACGTCCTCAAGCACGTCGAACTCGCTGCATCGGCTGCCGTCATCGTCAAGCCGATAGCGTGCCGCATACCGCCAGCCGGGGCGCGACAGCCTGCCGATGCGCACCTCGCCGCGCCGGTTCGATGCCGTGCGCAAGGTCTCCGCGGCTACGGCCGAGCTCGGCACGGCGATGACTTTGGCGCCCGCGGCGAAAGCGATCCCTTGGCTGATGGCGGCACCGATGCGCACGCCGGTGAAGGACCCGGGGCCGGCGCCGAAGGCGACGTAGTCGAGGTCCCGATGCTTCATGCCGGCAGCATCGAGGACGGTTTCGATCATCGCGAGCGCGTACTCGTTGTGCGCCCGCGGGGCGAACCGGCTATGCTCGATGCAATCGCTTCGGTTCAGCGCGAGCGCTACTGAACAGATGCTGGTGGTCGTATCGATGGCTAGGAGATTCATGCCGCCATGCTAATGGATGTCGATGTCGCCGTCGCCCGCTTGGGCAAGCTGGCGCGGCCGGTGGTCGAGACGGAAACCGTGGATCTGGAGGATGGATTCGCTCGCGCGCTGGCCGAAGACGTGCTGGCGCCGGTGGATCTGCCGCCGTTCGATGCATCGGCAATGGATGGCTACGCGGTGCGCTCCGACAGCCTCGGCGAACGTTCGCGGCGCTGGCGCATCGTCGGCGAGAGTTTGGCGGGACATCCGGCCGCCGCGCAAGTGACGCCGGGAACCGCGGTCCGTATTTTCACTGGTGCCGTACTGCCGGACGGTGCCGATGCCGTGGTTCTGCAAGAGGATGTCGTGCGCGACGGCGAGTTCGCGCTGTCGGAGGAAACCGTGGAGGCGGGCCAGAACGTGCGCCGCCGCGGCCACGATGTCCGTCGCGGCAGCGTTCTCGTGCGCGCCGGCAAGCGTTTGGGCACCTACGATCTCACTTGGCTGGCGGCGTGCGGCATCGACCGGGTGCGCGTCCGGCGCCGCATCCGAGTTGCGGTCTTCTCGACGGGCGATGAGTTGGTCGAACGCGGTCGGCTGCTTGCACCCGGACAGATCTACGACTCCAATCGCTTCGCCCTCGCCGCTCTGCTGCGCGAAAAAGCCGCCACAGTGACGGACCTCGGCCTGATCGCCGACGATCTGCCGAGCATCCGCAAGACACTGCTCGAAGCGGCCCAAGCGGATGTCGTGGTCACCAGCGGTGGCGTCTCGGTGGGGGATGCGGACTACGTGAAGGCGGCGGTAGAAGATGTCGGCAGTCTCGACTTCTGGAGGATCGCGCTCAAGCCTGGCAAGCCGCTGGCCGTGGGATGCATCGGCGATGCGCTCTTCTTCGGGCTGCCCGGCAACCCGGTGTCCACCATCGTCACCTATCTGCTTTTCGTGGCGGCGGCCGTTGATCGGCTGAGCGGCGTCGAACCTTTGCCGCTATTGCGCCTGCCGGCGACGCTGGAGCATTTTGTGCGGCACTCGCCCGGCAGACGCGAGTACATGCGCGGAACCCTGACCGCAGACGCGGATCGGTTGCGCGTTGCGGCGACCGGCGACCAAGGCTCGAATCGCTTGGCGACGCTCGCCCATGCGAATTGCCTGATTCTGATCGACGAAAGAAGTGGCAACCTGGAGGCTGGAGACAATGTGCAGGTGATTCCGCTGTCGGCGGAAGCGAGCCACCCGCTGCGCGAACCGCGCCGCGGGTGACGTATTGCGGAGCGGGCCGGCGCCTGCTAGGCCGTCTTCGCCCGCCTCTTGCGCTTCTTCCTCGGCTTCGGCACCAGCGCGTCCTGGGCTGCCTTGACGGTCTTGTCGAACGCCTCCTGAAGCCTCGCACGGTCCGCTTCGGCGGTCGCGAGCGCGGCCTTCACCTTCTTGCGTTCCGCGCGGGCGAGCTTCTTGTGCTCGGTTTCGCGGAACTTCGCGACGGCGCGCTCGAGCTTGGCCGCGGTGCGCTCGCTGGCTTCGGTTTCGGCCTGCTTGATGCGCGTCTCGACGTTGTTGAGGCGGGCGCGCAGGCGGTCCTGGGCCTTGAGTTCGACTACCCGCGCCTTCGCTTCCTTGGCCGTGGTGCGCGCCTTCGCGATCCGCGCCTTGGTGCGCTGCACCTTGAGGCGCGCCTTCTTGGCCAAGGTCTTGTCGCCCCTCGCGCCCGACGCCCGCGCCTTGTCGCGCGCTTTGGTCGCGGCGGCGCTGGCGGCGGTCAAGGCGGCGCGTTCCGTCTTGACGACGCGGAGCGCGCGTTCGGCGGCGCCTTCCGCGCGCGTGGTCGCCTTGGATACCGGAATGCGGCGCCCATCGGTTTCCGAGACCGGGCGTTTGGCGCGTTGCGCCTTCTTGCGGCCGTTGGTGGGCTGGTTCTTGGGCGGCCTGCCGACGCGCTTTTTCCTGCGCCCGTTGGTGGGCGCTTTGGCGGCGGTTTCCGCGACTTCGACCGCGGCATCCGCGGCGGCGGCTTTCGGCGGGCGACCGCGACGCTTCGGCGTTTTCGCCGCGGCTTCCGCGGAAGCCGCGTTCTTCGGGGGCCGGCCGCGCCGCTTCTTCGGCGCGTCCCCTTGAGCGGTGGACTTGGCTTTGGCTCTTGCCATATGTGGCGATCCCTGCGTAACCAGACTTGGCGCGGATAGTATCCCCGTCGAAGAAAATGTCTAGCGTTATTTTGGTCGATTTTCGCGCCGGTTCGGGGGCGTCGCTAGGAATTCGGCAGATCCAGTGCGCGAGCGATCCGCACGTTGATTTCCTGTGCGCTCGGCGTACCGTCAACGGTGGAATAGGCGACCGAGCCGGCAGCGGCAAGGTCGCGGAAAAAACCGATCAGAGGCGCGGTCTGCTCGCGATAGACGCGCAGCCGGTCGCGCACGGTTTCTTCCCGATCATCGGGGCGCTGCACCAGCGGTTCGCCGGTTTCGTCATCGACTCCATCTGCCTTGGGCGGATCGAAGCGCACATGGTAGGTGCGCCCGCTCGCCTCGTGAATGCGGCGGCCGGCGATACGCTCCACCACCACATCGTCCGGCACTCGGATTTCGAGAACATGGTCGATGGCTATGTCGGCGTCGACCAGCGCTTCGGCTTGCGGGATCGTGCGCGGAAAGCCATCGAACAGAAAGCCGTTCTGGCAGTCGTCCTCGTCGATGCGGGCCTTGACCAGCTCGATGATCGTGGCGTCGTCCACCAGATCGCCGGCAGCGAGCACCTGCTGCACCCGTTCGCCAAGCGGCGTGCCGGCGGCGATGGCGGCGCGCAGCATCTCGCCGGTGGAAATCTGCACGATATCGAGGGCTCGGCACAGGAATGCGGCCTGCGTTCCTTTGCCGGCGCCGGGCGGGCCCAGCAGGATCAGTTTCATTGGGTTGCGTTGAGTTGCCGGAGATGCTGCGGATTGTAGCCCAGCGGTCTGCTACGCCTCGCGGGGCCGGCGCACATCGTAGACGTCGGGAACGCTGCGCAACGCGTCGATGGCTCTGGCCAGCTCCGCCAACTCGGAGACATGCATGTCCAGCCTGATGGTCGCGCTCTCGCCCGGTACCTCGGCGCGGGCATTCGCCGCGACCACGGAGATGGATAGCCCGGCGATCGCGGTCATGACATCGCGCAGCAGGCCTTCCCGGTCGCGGCCATGCACGACGATGCCGTGCAGGCTACCGGTCCCTGCGCTCGGCTCGTCGGGGGAGCGCAGATTCCGTTCGGCCTCGGCATCGGGTCGGGCGATGAGCTTGACGAGGTCGATTACGAGTTGGTCGCCGACGCCGACGGCGATCAGCATGGCGTCTTCGGAGTCGAATCCGGCGCGCTTGGCGAGCGCCGCAAAGTCGGTCGGGAGGTCCAGTCGCTCGACGGTTTCGGCGAGCAGCGCGCGACCGGCGCTGATGTTGGATTCGGCTACTTGATTGCGGAACCAGGCCTGCACCTTGGCGCGCGCCCGGGACGTGTTGACGTAGCCGAGGGCGGGGTTCAGCCACTCCCGACGCGGCGCTTCTTCGGTGCCGGTTTCCACTTCCACGCACTCGCCGGTAGCGAGGCGGCGGTTGAGCGGCACGCTGCGACCATCGACTTTCGCTGCCCGGCAGCGATGGCCGACTTCGGTATGCACGCGATAGGCGAAATCCACTGGCGTGGCATTCGGCGATAGGTCCAGCACATGGCCCTGCGGCGTCGTGACGAAGATGCGATCCTCGGTGGTGTAGCCGCCGACGAACGGTACGAGCTGGTCGTGCCATTCGAGCACGCTGCGCAGCCAATCGACCTTCGCATCGGCCGCATCGGCGCCGTCGTTGCCTTCTGGCGCTTCCGAACGATCGCTCGTCGCGCCGTTGCCGTCGGCGTCCTTGTAAGCCCAGTGGGCGCACAGTCCGAGTTCCGACTCCTCGTGCATCTCGCGGGTGCGGATCTGCACTTCCAGCGTGCGCCCGACGGGGCCGATCACCGCCGTGTGGATGGATCGATAGCCGTTTTCCTTGGGGTTGGCGATGTAGTCGTCGAACTCGCTCGTGATGTGCGGCCAGGAGGTATGCACGACGCCGAGCACTTGGTAGCACTCCTCGACGCGATCGACCAGCACGCGCACGGCCTGCACGTCGCGCACTTCGGAGAAATCTATGGCCTTGTGGCTCATCTTCCGCCAAATGCTGTAGATGTGCTTGGCACGGCCCTGCACTTGTGCCGCGATGCCAGCGCTCGACAGGCGGAACTCCAGCTCCTGGCGGATCGCTTCCACCTGCCGCTCGCGCTGCTCGCGGCGCCCGTCGAGCTTGTCGACGACATCCTGGAACTGCTCCGGGTAGAGATAGCGGAAGGCGAGATCCTCCAGATTCCACTTCAGTTGCCAGATGCCGAGCCGGCCGGCCAGCGGCGCGTAGAACTCCATCGCCTCCCGAGCCACGGCGCGACGGCTGGAATAGTCGGCGTTCCTGGCTTCGCGCAGGGCGACGATGCGCTCGCCGAGCTTGAGCACCGCCACGCGCGGGTCGTCGATCAGGGCGATCAGCATGCGCCGGACGTTGTCCGCCTGGGTCTTGGACTCGCTGGTATGCACGGCCGAGTCGCCGAAGGAGAGCACATGGGTGGCGGAAAGCGGCAGCACCGCAGCGACCACATTCGCAACATCCTTGGGGAGCCGATCAAGACCCACCGTGCCGCGCTGCACGGCGAACAGCGTCATGCCCGCCATGATGGTCAGGATGTCCATCTTGAGTTCGAGCAGCAGCTCGACGAGCGCGAGACCGGGTCGGCGCGAGTCGGCATCTTCGATCAGATCGAAAACGCGCACGGCGCGCTGCCGACTGCTGGCGGAGAAGCGCGACGCTTCGTCGAGCCAGACGTCGAGGTCCGGCTCGCCGTTCGCCATGCGCGGCAGATTGCTGTGGAAGCTAGCCATCGGCCTGCGCCATGCCGGTCCTCGCGGCGAAGAGCTGCCGAGTGGCAAGCGCGCGGCCGCCGAGGCGGCGATGCAGAGCGCGCCGGAATACCTGCTTGGCGGCGGCGCGGACATCCGGCTCGGCGAACCGTTGCGCGGCGATCGCGGCGACATCGCGCCCGGTCAGCAGCAGTTCGCCGTCGCGCTTGCCGTTCGCCTCGCGGAATCCCTCGCCGTCGACCACGAGATAGGTCTTGTGCGCTTCGATCGGCCGGCCGTTTCGCACATCGGCATCGAATGCTAGGCCATAGCCGAGTTCCTCGAGCAAGCGTCGCTCGAACGCGCGCAGGGCGGGCTCGAGGTCGCCTTCGAGCTCGCCGAGCACATCGCTGTAATGCTCGAAGAGGCCGAACACCGGCTCCTCGAAGCTCAGCGTCTTGATGAGCAGTTCGTTGAGATACAGGCCAGCGAACAAGGCATCGCCCGTCAGCCGCCGCGGCGCGACCGGTTCGCAGCGGATGATGGTGACCATCTGCCCGCGGCCGCGCCAGCTCACCGCCACCTCGCCGAACGGTTCGATGTTCTGCCCTTGGCGGCGCGGTCGCTTGGCGCCGCGCGCCACGCCGCTGACGCGCCCGAAGTCGCGGGTGAGCAGGTCGACGATGGCGCTGGTTTCGCGAAACGGACGGCGATGCAGCACGAATGCCGGTTGGCCTTGGGCGGGAGGCAGCATCGGCTTAGGTGCGGTAGCCGAAGCGGCGCAGGCTCTGGGCGCTGTCGCTCCAGCGCGGCGCGACCTTCACCCACAGGCGCAGCATGACCTTGCCGCCGAGCAGGCGCTCGATGTCCTTGCGGGCATCCTCGCCGATCGACTTCAGCATCCCCCCTCCCTTGCCGATCATGATCCGCTTCTGCGAATCGCGCTCCACGTATAGTACCGCGTGGCAGTCGGTGTGCTTCTCGCGGCGCTCGATGCGCTCCACTACGACCGTGGTCTGGTGCGGCAGTTCCGCGCCGAGCCGTCGCATGGCCTTTTCGCGCACCATCTCGCCGATGAGAAACTCCGCCGGGCGATCCGTCACCTCGTCCGCGCCGAACAGATGCGGCGCCTTCGGCAGGTGGCGGATGATCGCGCCGGCCAATGCATCGAGCGCGATGTTGCGCAGCGCCGATACCGGCACGATCTCCAGGAATTCGTGCTTGCCCTGCAGCATGTCGATGTACGGCAGCAGGCTTTCCTTGGACTTCAGCCGGTCGATCTTGTTGATCGCGGCGATGCACGGCAGTTCGGTTTCCCGAATGCGGCCGAGCACCACGTCGTCGGCATCCCGCCAGCCGATGGCGTCCGTCAGCATGATGGCGAGGTCCACGCCGGCCAGCGAGCCGACGGCTTGGTCCAGCATGTAGCGGTTCAGTGCCCGGCCCTGCGGCAGGTGGATGCCGGGGGTATCGACGAAAACGATCTGCGCATCGTCCACCGTGTGGATGCCGAGCAGCGCATGGCGCGTGGTCTGCGGCTTGCGCGACGTGATGGCGAGCTTGCGGCCAAGAAGATGGTTCATCAGCGTCGACTTGCCGACGTTCGGTCGCCCGGCCAGCGCGACCATGCCGCAGCGGCTCACGGCAACGTTCCCTGGGTGTCGAGCGCATCGAGGACGGTCGCCGCCGCGTTCTTCTCCGCTTCGCGGCGGCTGCCGCCCTCGCCTAAGCCCTCGAGTTCGAGGTGCGCCACGGTGCAGCGCACGGAAAACGTCGGCGCATGGCTGCTGCCGGCGGTGTCGATGAGCTCGTATGCCGGCAATGCCGCCCCCTTGCTCTGGACGAACTCCTGCAGGCGCGTCTTCGGGTCCTTGAGATCCGTTTCCGCGGCGGCGTCCAGGCGCGGCCCGAGCAGGGCGCGAACGACAGTCTCGGCGCTGTCGAGGCCGCTGTCGAGCAAGATGGCGCCGAGCAGCGCTTCCACGGCATCGCTCAGCACGGAATCGCGCATCCGTACGCCGGACTTGCGTTCGCCGGGACCGAGGGCGAGAAAGCTGCCGAGGCCGAGGTCCCGCGCCACCGCCGCCAGCGTCTTGCGTTTCACCAGTTTGGCGCGGAGCAGCGTCAAGTGCGCCTCCGTCGCATTGGGGTCCGCTTGGAACGCCATCTGCGCGACGATGAAGCCGAGCGCTGCATCGCCGAGGAACTCCAGACGTTCGTTGTTCTCGGCCCCGGCGCTCTTGTGCGTCAGCGCTTGGTTCAGGAGTTGCCGGTCGGCGAAGGCATAGCCGAGCCGCCGCTCGAGCAGGTCAAAGGCGCTAGCGTTCGACATTCAGAGCGGCGAGGAAGGCATCCTGCGGAATCTCGACGCGGCCGAACTGCTTCATCCGCTTCTTGCCTTCCTTCTGCTTCTCCAAGAGCTTTTTCTTGCGCGTCACATCGCCGCCGTAGCACTTCGCGGTGACGTTCTTGCGCAGCGCCTTGACGGTTTGCCGAGCGATGATCTGGCGACCGATGGCGGCTTGCAGGGCGACGTCGAACATCTGCCGGGGAATCACGCCCTTCATGGCCTTGACTAGCTCCCGGCCCTTGGTATTGGCCTGATCGCGATGCACGATCATAGCCAGCGCGTCCACCTGGTCCCCGTTCACCAGAACATCGAGGCGCACCAAGGGCGCCGCCTGGAACCGGTCGAAAGAATAGTCCAGCGATGCGAAGCCGCGGCTCACCGACTTCAGCCGGTCGAAGAAGTCGAGCACCACTTCGGCAAGCGGAATCTCGTAGTCGATGGACACTTGCCCGCCGGTGAAATGCATGCCCTTCTGCACGCCGCGCCGGGCGACGCACAGCGAAATGACGTTGCCGACGTAGTCCTGCGGCGTCAGCACGTTGACCGCGGCGATGGGCTCGCGCATCTCGACGATGGCGGCGGGATCCGGCAGCTGCGAGGGATTGTCGATGCGCAGCGTCTCCCCTGTGCGCGTGACCACCTCGAAAACCACGGTGGGCGCCGACGTGATGAGGTCCAGGTCGTATTCCCGTTCCAACCGCTCCTGGACGATCTCCATGTGCAGCATGCCGAGGAAGCCGCAGCGGAAGCCGAAACCGAGTGCGTCGGACGTCTCGGGTTCGTAGAAGAGCGAGGCGTCGTTCAGCGTCAGCCGCGCCAGCGCTTCCCGGAAGTTCTCGAAATCCTCGGAGTTGACCGGAAACATGCCCGCATAGACCTGCGGCTTGACGGTCTCGAAACCCGGCACCGCGGCCACTTCCGGCGTTGCGGCGAAGATCAGCGTGTCGCCAACCGGCGCCCCGCGAATGTCCTTGATGCCGGCGACGACGTAGCCGACTTCGCCGGCTTCCAAACTCGCCCGCCGCGCGCGTTTGGGCGTGAAGACGCCGACCTCATCGACTTGATGCGCCCGCCCGACGCTCTTCGCCACGATGCGGTTCCCCGTCGACAGACGCCCCTCGAAGACGCGCACCAGCGAGACGATGCCAAGATAGTTGTCGAACCACGAGTCGACGATCAGCGCTTTCAGCGGCGCCTCGGGATCGCCCTTCGGCGCCGGAATGCCATCGATCAGCGTCTCGAGCAGCGCATCGACGCCGAACCCTGTCTTGGCGCTGACGCTCAGAATGCCGTCGGCGGGAATGCCGATGATGTTCTCGATCTCGTCCGCGACGCGCTCCGGTTCCGCCTGCGGCAAGTCGATCTTGTTCAGCACGGGCAGCACTTCGAGGCCCTGATCGATGGCCGTGTAGCAGTTCGCCACGGACTGCGCCTCGACCCCTTGCGCCGCATCCACCACGAGCAGCGCCCCCTCGCAGGCGGCAAGGGAACGCGAGACCTCGTAGCTGAAGTCCACATGGCCGGGCGTATCGATGAAGTTCAACTCGTACTCCCGGCCATTGTTCGCGCCGTAGCGGAGCGTTACGCACTGCGCCTTGATGGTGATGCCGCGCTCGCGTTCGAGATCCATCGAGTCGAGCACCTGCTCCGCCATCTCCCGCTCGCTCAAGGCGCCGCAGAGCTGGATCAGGCGATCGGACAGCGTCGACTTGCCGTGGTCGATATGGGCGATGATGGAGAAGTTGCGGATGTGTTCGATGCGCGGCATGGGTCAGCGTCGGTGGAAGGCGACGACCGCGGCGGAGGCAAGCACGAAGACGCTCGGCACCGGCCAATCGCCGAGGCCAAGCAGGGAGACCGCCAAGGCGGCAGCCGCGGTTGCGGCCAGCGGGATCCCGAACACCGTCAGTGCGCCAAGCGTCAAAGCTCGCGTCGGAATCGCTGCCCCGCGGCTCGGCGCGTCGGAATCGACCCGAGATCTCAGGAAGCCGATGCCGCAGCGCCCGTCGCAGCCGGGGCAGCGCCCGGTCTCGAAGGCGGTCGCCCGGTTGCCCGTGGCGCCCGATGCCGCCATCAGAGGCGTTGCTGAATGCCGGCGGCGACCCGCCGCGCCGTCGCCACCGGCACTTCGCCGACCACCGTCACCAAGTGATCCCGCCGTGCGCCTTGCGCCAGATGCGTGAGCGCCACCGTCGCGCCACGGCGCGAGACGACGCTGCCGGCGCCGGTCTCGGGCATCGCTTCGATGAACACCGTGAACGCCGCCAGCCCGTCGCTGAACACCAGGGTGTCCACGTCCTTGGCGTCTTCCGGTCGGCGGCGCACGTCGGCACCGGTCAAGCGGAACCCGGGCGGCACCCAGCGGGCGCTCCAGGACGAATCATCCTTGGCGGCGGCGCCCGCAGCCGCGCCGAGATGGCGCACGGTCGTGCCCTCGGCGGTCGGTTCGAGGTCCGCCGCCACGCTGGCGCCGATGCTGAGCTCCGCGAACTCGAAGATCTCCAGGCTCAGCCCCTCGGCATCGCGCAGTTCCGAACGCAAGAGCAGGGCGGTTTCCTCATCGAGCAAGAGCAGGTAGCCGAAGCGGTGCGCATCGAACGGCGTAACCGCCAGTGCCACGGCGGTGCGCCCCGCAACGCGGCCGCGCCCAGCGAAAGCCACCTCGTAGTGCTCGCCGACGCTCTCGAAGCGGCGGGCGAAGACGCGCGCATAGGGGCCGGGGGAGATCGCGTCTTCGAGGGCCAGCAAATCGTCGCCCGGCTGCAGGATGGAGGTCACCTCGTCGCCGGTGCGCAGGATCGCCCGAGACCAGGGACTGTTCAGATGCTCGACGCGCTCGCGTTCCACGCCGTCCACCACCTTGTGGACGATGCGGAAGATGGCGAGGCTGGCATCGCTTCGGTAGCTGGCACTGAAGGAACTGATGGACAGGTTCGCACCGGGCGTGGTGCGCCCAGCGGTGATCTCCTGCGCTTGGTTCGCTGCGTAGTAGGTGAACGTGCCGTCGTAGTCGAGGCTGCGAAACGCGTTGTCCATGGCTTCGAGCCATGCGGCTGGCGAGGCGTCGGGGCCAAGCTCCGCGCCGCCGGCATGGACGGCGGCGGCGAACAGCCATGCCGCAGCCGGCCGCGCCAAGCGCCGCGCGGACGTCCTCACCGGGTACGCTGGCCGCCTTGAGCCGCCGGGGCGCCGGTGTTCAGCGGCGGCGGGGCGGAAAGGGCGCGGGCGAACGGCATCGCCGGGCTGCGAGCGGCGATGGCGGTGTGCTGCGCATGCTGCAGCATGTAGGCGTTGGCGCGGTGCAGGTCCGCTTCCGACGGCACTTGAGCGAGACGCCGCACGGGTTCGTTGTAGTCGACGCTGGCAATGGCCGGCACCTCTGCCTCGCCGCCGAGCGAGCCGTCCGGGCCGAAATAGAGCACCACCGCCATCGCCGCGGCGGCGGCGACGCCAATCCCGGCTGCCGGCCCCAGCCAGCGCTTGGCGCGGCCGGCGGCCGGCCCCTCGGCCTCGTCTTGCGGCCAGACCGGGCAGCGCGCGACGCCGGCCGGCGCTTCGCCGCGCATGACGCTGCGAATCAAGTGCGCCCGCGCCCATTTGCCGCGCAGCGCCGGATCGTCGGCGGCGGCCTTGAGGGCGCGGCGCAGTTCGAGTTCGCCCGCCTCGGCGTCGATGGCGGCGGACAGCGACTCGTGCAGCGCGTCTTGGGACTTGCTCATGTCGTTCATCTTCCGTTCAGCTTCCTCGCGTACTGTCTTCGGTTGCTGGCCTCATCGGTCCGATCTGAAGGCCGCGCCGTAGTCCAGAAGCGGCTTCACGCGCTCGTCCACCGCCTCCCGGGCGCGGAAGATGCGCGAGCGCACGGTGCCCACGGGGCAGTCCATGATGTCCGCGATCTCCGCATAGCTTAGACCATCGAACTCCCTAAGAGTTAGCGCCGTGCGCAAGTCGCCCGGCAGGTCTTCGATCGCGCCTTCCACCGCCGCCTGCAGCTCGACGCTGCGCAGTTCGCCTTCCGGCCCCGAGTCGTCGCGCAGCGCCATCGCCACCTCGCCGCTCGCCGGCCCCTCGGCATCGAGTTCCACGCCCATGGGCCGGCGCGCCAGGGACGCGATGTGGTTCTTCGCCGTGTTCACTGCGATGCGGTACAGCCAAGTATAGAAGGCGCTCTCGCCGCGGAACCGCGGCAGCGCCCGATACGCCTTGATGAAGGCCTCTTGCGTCACCTCCTCCACATCCTCCGGGATGCGCACGTAGCGGGCCACCAGCGCGTTGATCTTGTGCTGATAGCGCAGGAACAGCAGGTCGAACGCCCGGCTGTCGCCGTTCTGCACGCGGCGCACCAGTGCCTTGTCCGTGTCCGCGCTCAAGCCCGGCCCTCCCCTTGAGTCCGTGCGCGCCCCGCGCCGCTTCGCCGCGCATTATCGCCGAGGGCCGTGCTGCACGGGGGATGCCAAACCGGGCCGTCATCGTGCGAACATCCACGCCTGCTCCGCGAGTCCTGAAGGACATTGACCATCGAAGTGCCGCCAAGTTCGCTCCCTCCCGTGCATCGCCTCCTCGTCAAGCTGTCCGGCGAAGCGCTCGGCGGCGCCGCGGGCGTTGGCATAGACCCCGACGTGCTCGGCGCAGTCGCCGCCGAGCTGACCGCCTTGCGGGATGACACGGCGGTCGCGGTGGTGGTCGGCGGCGGCAACCTGTTCCGCGGCGGCGAACTGGTGGGGGCTGGCATCAGCCGCGTCACGGGCGATCAGATGGGCATGATGGCGACGGTGATGAACGCCTTGGCGCTGCGCGATGCGCTCGATGTCGCCGAAGCGCCCTGCGAGGTGCTGGCGGCGCATCCCATCGCGACGGTGGCCGAGGGCTATTCGGTGCGCCGCGCCAGGGAGCTGCTCGACAACGACGGCTTGCTGGTGCTGGCCGGTGGCACGGGCAATCCGCTGTTCACGACAGACACCGCGGCGTGCCTGCGAGCCATCGAGATCGGCGCGGATCTGGTGGTGAAGGCCACCAAGGTGGACGGCGTCTACAGCGCCGATCCAGAGGTCGATCCCGATGCCATGCGCTTCGACGAACTCACCTACGCGGAGGCCATCGACAGGCGCCTAGGGGTGATGGACCTCACCGCCATGGCGCTTTGCGAAGAGCACCGGATGCCGATGGTGGTGTGCAGCATCGGCGAGCCGGGCGCATTGACGAAAGCCGCCAGCGGTGCCAAGGTTGGCACTCGAATCCACCCCGGACCTCCCCGTGCTTGACGAGTTCGAAGAAGACGCCGCGGAGCGCATGGCGAAATCCATCACCGCACTCAGCACCGCGTTCTCGCGCATCCGCACGGGCCGTGCCAACCCCGCCATCCTCGATGGCGTGGAGGTGGATTACTACGGCAGCGCCACGCCCATCCGCCAAGTCGCCAGCGTCAGTGTGGAGGAGGGCCGCAGCCTCATCGTCTCGCCGTGGGAGAAGCGCCTGCTGCCGGACATCGAGAAGGCGATCCTGAGGAGCGACCTCGGCCTCACGCCGAACAACAACGGCGATGTCATCCGCCTGCCCATGCCGCCGCTCACCGAAGAGAACCGCCGCGACCTCATCCGCCAGGCCCGCCAGGAAGCCGAGAACGCCCGCATCGCCATCCGCAACATCCGCCGCGACGCCATCGCCGACGTGCGCGAACTGGTGCGCGAGAAGGAAGCGACGGTGGACGAAGGCCGCCGCTCCGAGGAGAACATGCAGAAGATCACCGACGCCCACGTCAAGCGGGTGGAAGCGGCGTTGGAGCAGAAGGAAGCGGATCTCTTGGAGATCTGATCGGGGGGGGTGTACGACAGATCTCTGGCAGCCCCGCGCCGTACATGACTCCTGCGCGGGCGGGGACGAGCCCGGACAAGCCCCGCCCCTACACGCGACACGCACGGCCCGTAGGACTGTTCACTTGTTGTCAAGGGTTGTTCGAGGGGTTTGTTGTTGTCGCGTTTCTCCGGCTGTTTGCGGGCACGGGCGACCCCCCGAGGCGGGTCGGGGTTTCCGCGCGATCCCCGGCGCGCGTCCGGCAGGACGCGCGCCCCCGGCCGCATCGCGCTCCGGTCGCTACGCACCCTTCGCTGGCGATGCGGCCGAGGGCGCCGTTCACGCCGGGGCGCGCCGAGGATCGTACGCGGTGCCGTCGCGCAGCATGGCGCAGGCCCGGCGCCCACCGAGCGCAGCGCCCAGTTGTGGCCGTGGCCGCGGTCGCGCAGCGCCCGGCAGCGCGTGGCAGTCTCGTCGCCGCAGGGCGTCGTCCGCCTCTGCGAGGCAGCGGCGGGCCGAGGCCCGGGCGAGGACCGTCCTTCCGATCCCGGGAAGGGTTCGCAGGATGGCCGCGTCGCGCTGCTCCCCGGCCTGCTCCGGCTCGGCATCCCCGGCCGCGGGCGCCGGATCGGTGCCGCCCACCGCCTCCGCCGGTCGCCTCGGCGATCCACGCCGCCATCGCCGCCAGGCCCTGCCCCCTGTGCGGGAACGCCCGCTCGGCCACCGACGCGCCGTTCCCGTCGAAGCGCGCAGACCTGGTGGCTGCTGCCGCCCCAGTCCACGCCGACGTGCCAATCCAGTTCCGCCATGGGTTCCTCCTCCTCGGTTGCTTCCACGATCCCGGATTGCCGCGATGCCTTGCCTGTCCCTGTACCGGCGCTCGAAGGGCGAACTGTTCACCGGGCGTCCATCGCGGCAGGGGCCGCCGGGGCACCGTTCCTACGGAGGTGCCAGCCCCGAGCTGCGCGCCCGCCTGGGCTTGCGCACCTATGGCACCCTTGGCGGCGTGAATGGCACCCCCACGGATGCACCGCCAAGCGGCCTCGTCAATGCGGATGTGGCGTTCCCGGACTACATCATCGGCAGGGCGGTCCGCTGCATCCCCTCAAGCGCGTGTCGCGGCAACCCTCGTTTTACAATGGCTCCTCGTTGAATGACCGTTAACGCTTCACTTTGACATCAACGATAAGCGCGCCGGGCATTCTCACGGTTTCGTTCGCTGGTACTTCAATGCGTTCGTCCGTTGTCAGCACCTCTAACGGCTTGTTGCATTTGTTGTGCAGGGTCAACCCCCCCGTCGACGAGTGTGCAATCGTCAAGCACCCGTCGGCGTCGTCCGATTCATCGTCCTCCCCGGGTCCATTCCAACTGCAGGCATTCAATCCGATCGCTAGGATCAGAACCGCAAACCAGTGATCGAGTCGTCTCACAAGCTCACTCCTTTCCTACGAGTGTATCCAAGTCGAGGGGTGACGCTACCACATTGCTGTCCCACAAACTAGCGCACGTACTGTCCAAGGCGACGTGAGGGTGAAGGGGAGGGCTGATTTCAGCGCGAAGTGAGTATCCATGCTGTCAAGCGGCAGTTGTCCAGCAACGGTCGGCGGAACCATGCTGCTTGGCCGATCGTCGTTCGGCCGGCCCGTTTCGTCGGAGGATCGCGCCGACGTTCGTCTCGGGCTCCGTGCGACCGACAGCCCGGCGGCGGGACCGGCGCCTGGGCGGCGTTCAACCGCGCACCGGTTCCGGAGTCCACAGCCGGTACTGCTTCAGCTGCGCGTTGACCAGCACCGCCAGCTTGCGCGTGACCGCCGTCAGGGCGACCTTCGGCTGCTTGCCGCGGGCTCGCAGTTCGGCGTACTTGCGGGCCATGTCCGGGTTGCAGCGCAGCGCCGAGACGGCGGCCATGTACATCCTGGTGCGCGGCCTGGGCCACATGCCGCGCCGCAAGGGCGTCGCCATCTACGAGAAGACGCCCGTCCTCGGCCTCGCGCCCGGCGGCGGGCGGACGGCGCGGGGCGAAGTCGCCGCGAACGTCGTGCTGCGCGCCACGGAGGGCTACACCGGCACTCTCGCCGGCCATGCGCGGCGGATGCTGCCGGTGTACACGATGATGGTCGCCACCGAGCCGCCGGCACCGGAGAGGTGAACGAGCTTGGTCTGGCGCGGCGGGAGACCTTCGAGGACGGGCGCCGCATCACCATCTACGGCCGGCGCACGCTGGACGACCGTCTCGCCTTCGGCGGGCGGGTGGGCCATCGGTTCGGCGCCGGACTGCGACCGCGGGTGGAACCGGACGATCCGGCTCTCGCCGGGGTCGAGGCATCCATGCGCGCGCTGCTACCACCGCTCGGCGACGCCCGCGTCACGCATCGCTGGGGCGGCATCCTCGGCGTTCCGCGCCACGGGCGCCCGCATGTGACGTTCGATCGGGAGACCGGCCTCGGCGCGGCGGGCGGCTACACGGGGGAGGGCGTCGGCGCGTCGAACCCCGCGGCGCGCATCCTCGCGGACCTCGTGCTGAAGCGCGACACGCCGCTCACGCGTCTCGCCTGGGTGGACGACGTGCCGGACAAGCGGCCGGTGGCGCCGTTTCGCTGGCTGGGCGCGAAGGCCGCAGTCGGCTTCGGCCGCTTGGCGGATCGAAAGGAACCGGCCGGCGGATGTTCGCGCCTGTTCGGGCCGCTGTTCGACAGGTTCTTCTGATCGACGGAGGCAGTCCGCTCAGCAGTCGGGCAGCCCGAGCTCGTCGATGTCGTTCTTCGGCACGTCCGCCAGGCCCGCGGGAACGCAGCCGGTGAACTCGTTGCCGCTGAGGTACAGCTCCTCGAGCGAGCCCAGATCCGCGAGCTCGGCCGGGATCTCGCCCGTCAGCCGGTTGCGGGCGAGATTCAGGTCCCGAAGCGTCCGCACATTGCCCAGCTGTGCCGGAATCTCGCCGCTCAGCTCGTTGTCGCTGAGCCACAGGCCGCGCAGCGCGCGGAGATCGCCCAGCTCCGCGGGGATCCCGCCGCTGAGCCGGTTGCCGCTGAGCGACAGTACGCGAAGGGACCCGAGACTGCCCAGCTCCGCCGGGATCCCGCCGCCCAGCCGGTTGCCGCTGAGAGACAAGCGTTCGAGGGCATCGAGTTCGGCCAGCTCCGTCGGCAGCTCGCCGCCGAGCTGGTTTTCGACCAGAGACAGCAAGTAGACCCGGTTCTGGCCATTCACGGAGACGCCGTGCCATCGCACCACCGCCTCGTCGGTCAGCCAGTCGCCGCTGCGCAGCCAGTTCGCGCCATCGGTCGCGTGGTACAGCGCGACCAAGGTGCCGCGGTCCGCCGACCGCTGCACGGGCGAATCGTCCACCGGCGGCTCCCCGACGACCGCGATCGAACGCCGACTGACGGCGATTTCCCACCCGTCGATGGCCAGGGCCGCCGTCTCGCCCGCCGCCAGGGCCGCCGCGGCGGGGACGATCTCGTCCATGCAGTAGAAGTCGGCGACGCCGACTCCGCCCGAAGTGGCGAGCAGGCCGTTCGGACCGTCAATGCCCTCGCCGGTCTTCTTCGCACAGGCACGCGCCAATCTGGCGAGGTCCTGATACTCGGTGTCGGGGAAGACGCTGAGGATTGAAGCAAGAGCTGCGGCAACATTCGGTACGGCGAAACTGGTTCCGTGGACAATGCCGCCATCCGAAGTGTCAATAGCGAAGCTTGCCCACAGGCATCCATTATCCACACCCCTGCAGCTGCTGGCGCTGGGATGACGGATGTAGTCGTCGTTCACATCGCGCGACAGACCGGCAACGAACAGCAACCTGCCTGCCGCGATTTCACCCGCCATCTTTTCCTGAGTGTTTGAGCTCCAATACTCCTCAACCCAGGATCCGTTGTGCCCATCGTTGCCGGCACCCCAGATCGAGAGATGAGGAAATCCGACGGTCTGCGGCGAGGCGGCACCGTGGAAGGAATGATTCACGATTTTCACCGCTCCCATCCTCTCGCTTTCTTGTTCCAGCCAGGGTTTGCTAGCCCGCTCCAAATCAAGAAGTTCCGTGAACGGCGCCGAGCCGGCATTCGACTCGCGATAGTCGTCCGTGTGCCTGGTTATCCTGGTGCGGTTCGCCGGATCCCAGCATCGATCCGGCTGCGTCACATACGAATCGCATGCCACCCCCCCGACATTGTTCATATGACCCACTGAATCATCGAAAATGACAAACGCCTCCTGCATGTCTCTGTTCGTCATTTTGACCTGATCCAGCGGAATGCGGTCGATGCCGCCGATGGCGCTGAATCCCCGCTCGCAGGAGAGCGGATCGTCCGCTGCCGGAGCGCCGTTCGGGCAGACGACCGTCTTCTGCAGCGAACACATGGCGGGCTGGCCGCCGTGCAGGCCGTCGCAGTTCCAGAGGTGTTCGGTGTCGGAGTCGTCGATGTCGTCCGGGTCCCCGGCCAGGCATTGGTTCAGCTCTTCGCCGCACTCTCCGTCGACCGGCTTCGGGGCGGAGCACATGGCGGGCTGGCCGCCGTGCCGCCCGGCGCAGTTCCAGAGAAAGTCGACATCGCTGTCGTCGACGTCGTCGAGGTCCCCCGCCAGGCACTGGTTCGCCTCTTCGCCGCAGTCGCCGTCGATGGGCTTGGGGATGGAGCACGCGGCGGGCTGGCCGCCGTGCCGGCCGGCGCAGTTCCAGAGATACTCGGCGTCGCTGTCGTCGACGTCGTCGAGGTCCCCCGCCAGGCACTGGTTCGGCTCTTCGCCGCAGCCGCCGTCGATCGGCTTCGGGATGGAGCACGCGGCGGGCTGGCCGCCGTGCCGGCCGGCGCAGTTCCAGAGATACTCGGCGTCGCTGTCGTCGACGTCGTCGAGGTCTCCTGCCAGGCACTGGTTCGGCTCTTCGCCGCAGCCGCCGTCGATCGGCTTCGGGATGGAGCACGCGGCGGGCTGGCCGCCGTGCCGGCCGGCGCAGTTCCAGAGATACTCGGCGTCGCTGTCGTCGATGTCGTCGAGGTCCCCCGCCAGGCACTGGTTCGGCTCTTCGCCGCAGCCGCCGTCGATCGGCTTCGGGATGGCGCATGCGGCCGTGGAACCGCCGCCCGATCCTCTGCAGCTCCATCGGTGCTCGGTGTCGGTGTCGCCGGCGTCGACGAACGTTCCGGCGCTGCACTGGTTGAGCGTGGCGGAGCAGGAGCCGTTCACCGCCACCGGCTGCGGCGGCGCAGAGCCGCCGCCGCCGCCGCCTCCGCAGCCCAGCGCGAACAGCATCGCCCCGAGCAGGACCGCCGCCAGGCCCGATCGCATCATCCGATTCCCTCGTTTGCCGGTTCGTCTTCGGGGAGGGACGCTGCAGGACCGCCTGCGCCTCGCCAAGTCGTTCATGGAGCGCTCCCCAACCCCGCAACAGGTTCACTCGCAGAACATCATACGTCAACCGATCCCTTGGCAAGAGTGTACGACGGATCGCCGGTGAGCGCCGTTGCATGGCGCCGGCACGGACCGCGCCTGGCGCGTCTACCAGATATGTCGTACACCCTCTGATCGGGCGTCACGCCACGTCGAACCAGTCGATGGGCAGGATTTCGTGTTCGACCAGGTACTCGTTCGCTTGGGAGAAGTGGCGGCAGCCGAAGAAGCCGCGATGCGCCGACAGCGGCGAAGGGTGCGACGCGTGCAGCAGTAGATGCCGCGAGGCGTCAACCACCGCGCCTTTCTTCTGCGCGTAGCTGCCCCAGAGCATGAACGCGACGTGTTCGCAGCGCCGGTTCACCGTCTCCACGACGCGGTCCGTGAACGCCTCCCAGCCGCGTCCCTGATGCGACCCGGCCCGCCCGGCCTGCACCGTCAGCACAGCGTTCAAGAGCAGCACGCCCTGTCTGGCCCACGGCTCGAGGCAAACGCGGCCCGCCGGCACCGCGCCGTCCCTGCGGCCGCATGGCACGTCGTCGTCGGCCATGTCGGTGTTGATCTCCTGGAAAATGTTCACCAGCGACGGCGGCGCGGCGACGCCCGGCCGCACGGAGAAGCACAGGCCATGCGCCTGGTTCGGCCCGTGGTAGGGGTCCTGGCCGATGATGACCACCTTCACCCGATCGAGCGGCGTGGCGTCCAGCGCGGCGAAGATCTCCGCACCACGCGGGTAGACGACCTTCCGCGCCTGCCGTTCGGCGAGCAGGAACTCGCGCAGCTTCTGCATGTACGCGGACTCGAACTCGCCGCCGAGCGCCTCCTTCCAGGAAGCATCGAGGCGCACCCGGTCCGCGGCGCTCACGGCTTGTTCGCCCCCGTCGGCCGCATCTGCGGAAACAGCACCACGTCGCGGATGGACGTCTTCCCGGTGATCAGCATGGCGAGGCGGTCGATGCCGATGCCTTCGCCAGCGGTGGGCGGCATCCCGTGTTCCAGCGCGGTGATGAAGTCCTCGTCGTAGTGCATGGCCTCGGGGTCGCCCTTGCTCTTCAGCGCGGCCTGCGCCCGGAAACGGTCCGCCTGATCCTCGGGGTCGTTCAACTCGCTGAAGCCGTTGGCGACTTCGCGACCGGCGGCGAACAGCTCGAAGCGATCCGTCAGCGCGGGATTCTCGGCATTGCGACGCGCGAGGGGCGATACTTCCGCCGGGTAGTGGGTAATGAAAGTAGGCTGGATCAAGTTCTCCTCCACCCGCGCCTCGAAGAGATCCATGAGCATATGACCCCAGCTTTGGCCGGCCTCGACCGGAATGCTGAGTTCCTTGAGCCGCGCCGCAAGGCCCGTCGCATCGGCTAGCTCGGCGGCAGGCGCGCCGATCGCCTCGCTCACGGCATCGAGCATGGTTCGTCGGGGAATGGCCGCGAAGTCCAGGGCGTGGCCGTCGAAGGTGACCGTCTGCCCGTCGGTGAGTTCTTGCAGGAGTTCCTCGGTCAGGTCCATGAGGTCCCGGTAGTCCGCGTACGCCTGGTAGAACTCGATGGTGGTGAACTCCGGGTTGTGGCGCGGCGACAGTCCTTCGTTGCGAAAGCAGCGGTTGATTTCGTAGACGCGCTCGAAACCGCCCACCACCAGCCGCTTGAGGTACAGCTCCGGCGCGACGCGCAGGTAGAGATCGAGGTCCAGGCTGTTGTGGTGCGTGACGAAGGGCCGCGCCGTGGCGCCGCCGGGGACGGGATGCATCATCGGCGTTTCCACTTCGAGGAAACCGCGCTCGTCGAAGAAGCGCCGCATGGCGTCGACGAGCCGCGCCCGGGTGCGGAAGACCTCGCGCGATTCCTCGCTCGCCATCAGGTCCAGATAGCGCTGCCGCTGCCGGGTTTCCAAGTCGCTCAGGCCATGGAACTTCTCCGGCGGCGGGCGAATGGCCTTCGCCAGCAACTCGATGCGCTCCGCCTGCACGGTGAGTTCGCCCTTGTTGGTCTTCATGAGCCGCCCGGCGATGCCGACGATGTCGCCGAGATCCCACAGCTCCTTGAAGCGTTGATACGCCTCAGTGCCGACATCGTCCCGGCGCAGGTAGCACTGGATGCGCCCGCTCAAGTCTTCGAGCGTGAGAAAGCTTGCCCGCCCCATCACCCGGCGCAGCATCACCCGTCCGGCGACCACGGCCTGCACCGGCGCTCTTTCGAGCGCCTGCTTGTCCCTGTCGCCATGTTCCCGGGCGAGGTCCGCCGCTAGGTCTTCGCGCCTGAAATCGTTCGGATACGCCTCGCCGACGCTCCGCACCGCATCGAGCTTGCGGCGCCGGTTGGCGATGAGTTCGCCGTCCCCGCGCACCTCGTTCGTCTGCCCCGCATCGCTCATACGCCGGCCTTGAGACTCGCTTCCATGAATGCATCGAGATCGCCATCGAGCACATTGCCGGGATCGAAGCGCTCGACCTCCGTGCGCAGATCCTTGACGCGGGGCTGATCGAGGACGTAGGAGCGAATCTGCCGCCCCCAGCTGATCTCTTCCTTGGCATCTTCGATGGCCTGCTGCTCCTGGCGGCGCTTCTGCTCTTCGAGTTCGTGCAGCTTCGCCCGCAACTGCTTGTAGGCCTTGTCGCGGTTCTGGTGCTGCGACCGCTCGCTCTGGCACTGCACGACGATGCCGGTCGGCAGGTGCGTCAGGCGCACGGCGGAATCGGTGGTGTTGACGTGCTGCCCGCCGGCGCCGCTCGCCCGGTAGGTATCGGTGCGCACTTCGCTCGGGTCGATATTGATGACGATGTCATCGTCGATCTCGGCGGCTACGAAAACGGAGGCGAAGGACGTGTGGCGCCGGTTGCCGGCATCGAACGGGGACTTGCGCACCAGCCGATGCACGCCCGTCTCCGTGCGCAGCCAGCCGTAGGCGTACGGCCCGCCGAACTGCACGGTGGCGCTCTTGATGCCCGCCACCTCGCCGGCGGAAACCTCCACCAGGTCCGTTGCGAAGCCGCGCTTCTCGCCCCAGCGCAGGTACATGCGCAGCAGCATCTCGGCCCAATCCTGGGCATCCGTGCCGCCGGAACCGGCCTGCACGTCGAGGAAAGCATTGGACTCGTCCTGCTCGCCTTGGAACATGCGCCGAAACTCCAGCTCGCCCAAGGCATCGGCGACGGTGGCGAGTTCGTCGTCGATGTCCCCCAAGGCGTCTGCATCCTGATCGGCGACGGCAAGGTCGGTGAGCTCGGCGAGCTCTTGGAGCGACGTGGTCACGCGGTCCAAGCCGTGGACGACCGCCTGCAGCGAAGACTGCTCCCGCCCCAGCGCCTGGGCGCGCGGCGGGTCCTCCCAGAGATCCGGCTCCGCCAGCTCCCGCTCGACCTCGGCGAGGCGCTCGCTACGACGCTCGTAGTCAAAGATACCCCCGAAGCGCTACCGCCCGCGCGGCGAGGGTCTTGAGGGAGTCGCGAATGGAGGTGACTTCGGGCATGTGAGCGGCGGGTGGTTGAGGCGCATGTATTCTAGCTCTTCTTGGACCGGTGCCTTGGCGTCTGGTGTGTGCCTTGCGACAGGCTACGGGAAGGGGTGCGCCCGTCGGGGCAGGACGCGAAGCTGTACCGGCGCCGCGCCCCGGCCGCCGCCCAGAGCCTCCGGGCGCGCTCGTCCAGCGGCAGCTCCAGAATCCGCCGACTTCACAAGTGTCGTCCGCGTCAGCGGGCAAGTAGCCGGAGTAGGTGTCCCCGCTGCGGCACTAGTCGGACAGATAGGCGGTGGCGAACGCTCCTGCCTTCCAGAAAAAGACGCTCGAAGAACCCTCGTACTGGAAGAGCAGCACTGCGTCTCTCGTCAAGTCGATGACCTCGTCGCTCCCATCGCAATCTATCCCACCATAGCCTTTCCCACAGACGGTGGTGTACGTCCCCGGTCCGAGTGTCTTGACGCCCATGTTGTTCACTGAGTCCAGCTCGGCAAGGGCAACCGCTTGGCGGACGCTGCTCAACGACACCACAAGTTCGTAGTTCCCGGATTGCCTTTCGCGAAAGAACGCTTCGTCAGGCTGTTGGTCTCCATCGAAGTATCCAACCGCGCTCAGGTCTGCGGAGCCTTGGTGCTCACCTTCCATCCGGACGATCACTACATCACCGTACGCAGCAGGCCCCCGCGCATTGGTGGCTAGGAGGTACAAGGCGATGGCACCGACCATGATGGCCCCGGCAACGACGAGGATGCGTCTAGCTTTGAGGTTGTGGACCATGGGGAACCAGGACTCGACGCTGCGAGGTGTCGTTGGTGCGCTCGACGAGCGTTCCGCTGGGCGCCATCGCAGCCTGTGTGCCTTGAGCGGACCGGCTGCGATCCAGCCATGCTGGATGTGCTTGGCTTTGTAGCTGTACCGAAGTGTCACTTGTGTGTGTCTCCAACTCCGGTCCAAGGGCGGTCACCAAGTGACTCGGCGGCGTCGGGCGGTTGGCTAGAACAGCGCTATTCCCGGGACCTTCACGCGTGTCCCGTACAGCGCCGTCGAAGCCGTGAGGAAGAACGTGCGCATGTCGTCTCCGCCCCAGGTGAAGTTCGCGCAGAAGGCCGGCGTCTCGATGACGCCGAGGCACGTCCCGTCATCGGGGTGGTAGACGTGTACGCCGCCCGGCCCGGCGCAGAAGACATGCCCTGCGCTGTCCGTCTTCAGGCCGTCCGGCGCACCGGGGCCTTCGCCCGTGGATTCGGCGAAGACCTCGCCGCCGCTGAGGCTGCCGTCGTTGCCGATGTCGAACCGGCGCACGTGCATGCGCGGCGTATCGGCGATGTAGAGCGCGTCCTGGTCTGGCGTGAAGGCGAGACCGTTGGGCATCTGGAAATCCTTGGTGAGGAGCGTCAGCGCGCCGTCCGTCTCGATGCGGAAGACCCCGCAGAAGTCCAGCTCCGGCTCGCGCTCCTTGCCGACGCCGTCGGAGCGGCCGTACGAAGGGTCCGTGAACCAGATCGTGCCGTCCCGGCGCACTACGATGTCGTTCGGGCTGTTGAGTTCCTTGCCCTCGTAGTGGCTGGCGACCACCGTGACCGTGCTATCGGCCTCGGTGCGCGTGACGCGGCTGGAAGCGTGTTCGCAGGAAAGGATGCGGCCTTGGGCGTCGTAGGTGTTGCCGTTGGTCATGTTGCTCGGCTCGCGGAAGACGCGCGCGCCTTCCGCTTCGCTCCAACGGTACATGCGATTGGCGGGGATGTCGCTGAAGGTGAGGTGATGCTCTGCGGGGTGCCAGATCGGCCCTTCGGTGAACTGGAAGTCGCCTGCGAGCTGCTCCAAGGCGAGGTCCTCGTCAACTACGTCGAGGAATCGCGGGTCCCGAATCTGAATGGCCAAGGTCGCTCTCTCCATGTGGTGCGCGGGCGTTGTCCGCAGCAGGGCGCGAAGCGTAGCGCATTGCGGGGCCACGCATCGATCCAGGGGCCTTGCGCCTCGCGGGCAATCTCATCGCAGTCGCCAACCACTGTGTGCGGCAGGCGAGTCCCGACGCCGCATCAATGCTGGATGGTCAGCGGTCGTTGCCGCCCGCGACGATCTGCGCGAGCAGATCGTCGCCCGTTTCGCAGTCGAACACCAGGTCCAATGCCGAGGCGAGGCGATCTTCGGCGGCATCGACAAGCAGCGCATCCAGCCGCGCAGCGGTGCCGCTGCCGAACTTCCGCACCGTCAGGCGGTGCAGAATATGCTTAATCCCTTGGATGCGGCCTTCCTTTGCGCCGTCGGCGCGGTAGCGTTCGTACCAGAACACTACCTCCTCCTCGAGCTCGTCCTCCATCTGCGCCGGTGAGAGGCTGTCCAGCTTCTCCACGTTCACCCCCAGATTCAAAGCGTGCGGCAGGCGACGCCGCAGCGGCATCAACGATGGATGGTCAACGGCCGTTGCCGCCGGCCACCAGTTGCGCAAGCATGTCGTCGGCCGTCTCGCAGTCGAGGATCAGGTCGAACGCCGAGGCGAGCCGACGTTCGTCGATGTCCACCAGCAGCGCGTCCAGCCGCTCGGCGGCGGCGCTGCCGAATCTCCGCGCCGTCAGGTGACGCAGCCTGTCCTTCATCCCTTGGACGCGGCCGTCGGCGAGGAAGCGCTCGTGCCAGAACACTACCTCCTCTTCGAACTCCTCTTCCATCTGCGCCGGTGCGAGGCTTTCCAACTTTTCCATCTTCTCTACTCCCAGGTCCAGTCTCGACTCCTGCTTCACCCACTTGAAGATCAGTTCCCGCAGCTCGCGAAGACCATCGCCGGCAAGCAGCGACAGCAGCGCGGCTGCTTCCGCCGCTGCCCGGGCCGGCACGGGGTTGGTCAGCGACGTGAACAGCGAGGCGGCGTTGTCGTCGCGGAAATCGTCCGGCTGTCGCCGGTGGAAGTCAAGCACGAGGAAGCCGTTGCCCGCGAACAGGTCGCTGCCTTGGGAGATGCCGTCCGGCAGCGCCAAGCTGGGCTGCCGCACCCGACCGTCCGGTGGCGGCGACACCAGGTCCAGGAGCCGCCGCGCCGCTGGCCACGGCCGTCGGCCCGTGTACAGCACGAGCGGCAGCACCGGGTGCAGGCGGTCGTTGGCACCGAAGTCGCCATCGCGGCGCCGCTCTTCCTCCTTGTAGTGCCCGCCTACGTAGTTGTGCATGCGCACCGGCATGAAGTAGTCCGGCGTGCGCTGGAACTCGGCCAGCAGCACGACTTTGAGCCATGCGTCGGGGTCCGCATAGGGGCTATGCGTGAAAGGAGCCTCCCACACGATGTCGCCGGCCTGTCGCTTGAGGTCATCGGGCGGCCCGACGACCGACTGCTCGTGGCCACGGCGCAGGCGTGTGAGGTCGAGGCCTGCCACGAGGTCGGGTGCGCCGTGAAGGTCGCCGATGACCCACTCGATGAGGTCTCGGGCCATGACGGAGTAGCCGAAAATGCCCTTGAACACAGGGTCGTTCTGCATGTTCTGCATGGTGAAATCTCGCTGGAGAGTGATTGGAGCGGCAACCGTAGCGACCAAATGCAGGGGCCGATAGAGCAGATCGCCCCGTCGACCTGTAGGAAATCCGCTCGACGCGCGGCTCGGGAGCAAAACTGAGTGATGCGGGGGGCGCTGGAAGGCATCGCGCGTGGTGGCGTTGGGTGGCGTTCCCTGACCGGCGGCTTCAGTTGCCTACCGATTGAGGCTGTGCTCGGAACCAATACCTGTGGCTATAGGCGAACCCAAGCTGCTCGTAGAGCGCCATTGCCGGGGCATTGTCTGCTAGCACCTGCAGGTAGGCCCGTTTGGCCTCGGAGGCAGCCGCGTGGGCCAGCAGGCTTTGGGTCAGCAAGCGGCCATAGCCGCGGCGGCGAGCGGCGGGAAGCGTGACGATGTCGAATAGACCCGCCAGGTCCCGTTCCACCACCGCCATGCCGCAGGCCATGGCTGCGCCAGCGTCGAATACCACGCCGAAAGCCGTTTGCGGGCGAATCGCGCGCAGCACGGCGCCGTGCAAGCGCATGGCGGTTTGCGGATCGAGGCCGCGCCGAGCGAGGTCGCCATCGATGCCGGACAGTTCGCCATAGGTGGCGAGAAAGCTCGGCAGCGACACCAAGGCGAAGCCGGGCGCCACGCGAAACGCGCTGGGGCTGATCTGGCATTGCAGGACGTTCGCTTCGCCCTCGCGCCCGTAGCCGCGATCAGCCAGCAAGCGATCGAGGGATTCGTATGGCGGCATCGTCGCAAGACGAAACAGGCACGGCAGGCTCTCTTGGGCGTAGAGCGTCTCGCAATACGCCACTTTCTCTGCCATCTGCTCCGCCATCTGCGCCGCGTTCTGGCTTGCCGGGTACAACGGCGCCACGGAGTTGGCCCGCCGCGTGAAGCCGCCTGCGAACCGCAGCACCCAGCCGTCGAGCAGCACTTGGTGCAGCGCCGGCCAAGCGTTCAGCGACGCCTCCTCGATGCGCCGGGCGAGGGCGGCTTCGTTTGCCTTCAATTGCGAGTACCGGATCGGGGAGCGCATGAGTTTATCGCTCACCCCGACATGCCGTCGTCGCCTACAATCGTCGGCCATGGCGTCCGCAATCTGCATCGAACCCCTGCCCGGCAACTTCGGAATCGCTGTGCGCGGCGCGGACTTGGCGGAGCTGGAGGATGCGGGGATCAAGCGCATCCTCATGGGTCTCTACGAGAATCGCGTGGCTCTCGTCGAGACGCAGGGCCTTACCCCCGAGGCGTTCGTCGCCTTCGCTCGCCGCGTGGGCGAGCCGATCCGTCTTGCCGGCGGCGGCCCGTTCCCGGAGATCGTGCCCATCAGCAACTTCAACGCGGATACGGAGAAGATCGCCAAGGGCGCAGCGCATTGGCATTCGGACCAATCGTTCAAGGAAACGGTCTCATCCATCACCATGCTCTATTCCGTCACTGCGCCGGCGCAGGGCGGCGAGACGGGCTTCTGCAATCTGGCCGCCGCCTACGACGCGCTCTCGGAGGAACGCAAGCGCGCCATCGAGGATCTCGTCGTAGAGCACCGCCACGGCGTCTCGGTTGCGGCGCGACCCGGCGACCACACGCCGCTGCCGCCCAAGGGCTGGGATCAGAGCTACACCGTCCGCCATCCGCTGGTGCGCCGCCATCCGATCACCGGGCGCAAGACGCTGTACGCCATCACGGGCACCAGCCAGGGCATCGTCGGCATGGAGAAGGAAGAGGGCGCCGCGCTCTTGCGGGAACTTTGCGACCACGCGTTCCAAGACCGCTTCGTCACCCATGTGCGGCACCGGCCGCGCGGCATCCTGATGTGGGACAACCCCACTACGCTGCACAGCGCGAAGCCCATCGCCGCGGCCACAGGGCCGGACGATGTGCGGCTGATCCGTCGCATCAGCTTGCGCGGCACGCCTCCCGTCTTCGCGTAGCGGGGCGTCGTCCCCGTGCGCGACCTCTTCGCCATCGTCGTCCACACGCTGGTATTCGACGACGAGCGTCGGCTCCTGCTGCTGCGCCGCGCGAACACGGGATTCATGGACGGGCACTACGCGCCGCCCGGGGGGCACAAGCGAGCTGGCGAGTCCGTCGCGGACGCGGCCATCCGCGAGTGCCGGGAAGAGGCTTGCATCGATGTTGTCGAGGCGCGTCCTCTGGTCGCCATGCCGTATCGGGGGGAACCGGACGGCGTGGACTTCATCTTCGAGGCGGTCGAGTGGTCGGGCGATGCGCGCATCGGCGAACCGGCGAAGTGCGACGGCCTGCTGTTCGCGGACACGGGCGAGCTGCCGAACAACACCGTGCCGTTCGTGCAGGCGGCACTCGAATGCCGGGCGGGCGACGTTTGGTTCCGGGAGTTCGAGTAGACTCGCGCCGTCTCAGGCATCCGCCCAAGGAGTTGTCCACGATGACCGAACCCGTGCGAGTGACCGTCACCGGCGCCGCTGGCCAGATCGGCTACGCGCTGGTCTTCCGCATCGCCTCCGGCGCCATGCTGGGGCCGGATCAGCCGGTCATTCTGCAACTGCTCGAGATTCCGCCGGCGATGGATGCGCTGCGCGGCGTCATCATGGAGATCGACGATTGCGCGTTCCCGCTGGTGAAGGGCATCGTCGCCACGGACGATCCGAACGTCGCGTTCGGCGATGCGAACATGGCGCTCCTGGTCGGCTCCCGGCCGCGCGGGCCGGGCATGGAGCGCAGCGATCTGCTCTCCGCCAATGCCGCCATCTTCTCAGTCCAGGGCAAGGCGCTGAACGACGGCGCGGCGCGGGATGTGAAGGTGCTGGTGGTGGGCAATCCGGCCAATACCAACTGCCTGATCGCGCAGCGCAATGCGCCGGATTTGGACCCGCGCCAGTTCACGGCCATGACGCGCTTGGACCACAACCGCGCCCTCGCCCAACTGGTGGCCAAGACCGGCGCCGCGGTAGGCGATGTCGATGGCCTCGCCGTATGGGGCAACCACTCGCCGACGATGTACCCGAATCTCTTCCACACCACGGTTCGCGGCGCCCCGGCGCTTGACCAGGTGGACATGACCTGGGTTGAAGAGGACTTCCTGCCCACGGTGCAGAAGCGCGGTGCGGCGATCATCGACGCGCGCGGCGCATCGAGCGCGGCCTCGGCGGCGAATGCGGCCATCGATCACATGCGCGATTGGGTTGCCGGAGCGCCCGGCGTTCTCAGCATGGGGGTGGTGTCGGACGGCAGCTACGGGATCGACAAGGGGCTCATCTTCTCGTACCCCGTCAACTGTGCGGACGGGGGCTGGCAGATCGTCCAGGGCCTTTCGATCGACGATTTCAGCCAAGGGAGGCTCGACATCACGGAATCCGAACTCAAGGAAGAACGCGACGAGGTGGCGGCGCTGCTGCCGTCCTGACGCCATGCGCCCCTATCCGCTGGAAGCGCGTCGCCACAATGCCGGCCGCGCGCCCGTGCCGCTGTCTGACGCAGCGCTCGCGGGATTCCTCTCGCATGGCTTCGCGATCCTGCAATCGTCGCTGCCGAAGAGCTACCACGATCTGATCTTCGAGCGCTTCGATGCCGTTGCGGATGGCGGCATCGGCCATTTCGGCAACAATCTGCTGCCGCTGATCCCGGAACTGAACGAGTTTTTCGAGGACCCGGTGGTGAAGGGTGCGCTCGCGAGCGTGCTCGGCGATGCCTACTCCATGCATCCGCACCGGGCGCTGCACAAGAACCCGCCGGGCAGCGACGAGCAGCAATTCCACAAGGACAGCTATTGGGGCTACACGCGGCGCGTGCGCAACCACCGGCCGTGGTGGGTGATGGTGATGTATTTCCCGCAGGACACAGACGCCGAGCGCGGGCCGACGGCGGTGATGGCCGGCAGCCAGCACCTGAACCAGCGCCCGGAAGGGCTCTGCGAGGAAGTGCCGGTGGCGGGTCCGGCGGGCACGTTCGTGCTGATCCACTACGACATCTGGCATCGCAAGATGAAGAACTCCACGGACTTGAACCGCTACATGTTCAAGTTCGAGTTCACGCGCCTCGCGCCACCTGTGGCTGCCGGGTCGGAGCGCATCTGGCCGGGGACCGCGTGCGCATCGACCCCGGATATGTCCGGCGCTTGGCAGGCGAATTGGGACTGGCTGTGCGGCAAGCCCATGCGGGCGAACGGCAGTGCCGTGGATGTGTCGGCGGATGCCGAGGCGCTGGCTGCGGGCGAGGAGGCTGCCGGTATCGAAGCGGCGTATCGCCTGGGCGCTTCGCAAGCGGGCAGGGCAGCGCTGCTCGACGCCTTGGACAGCAACGCCACGCCGCACGAGAACGTACGCCGCTACTCGGCGGACGGGCAGGGCTGGCGCGAAGATGCGGTGGTTCGCAACGCGGCGCACGGGCTGGTGCGCTTAGGCGATGCCGGCGTCCCGGGCTTGGTGGACGTGCTCGGCAATGGCACGGCGCGCGGGCGCAAGCACGCGGCGTTCGCGCTCGGCGAAATCGGCGATTCGGCAGCGGAGGGGCCGCTTGCGCTGGCGCTCGAAGATGAAGACGTGCATGTGCGCATCGCCGCTGCCGAAGCCATCGGGCTGCTGGCGCCCACGGAGTCGGCGCGCGACGCGCTGGTGCAGGCGCTTGCCGATGAGGCTTCGGAGGTGCGCTTCGATGCTGCGCTTTCACTCGTGCGGGGCGCGGCGCGGGATCCGCGCTTGCTGGAAACGACCGTGGCACCGCTTGAGGCAGCGCTGTTCGACACCAACCGCTACGTGAGCGGGTACGCCGCGGAAGCGCTGGAGCGCATCGGCAGCCGGGAGGCGATGGAGGCACTCGTGCCGTTCCTGCGCACCGCGCGCTGGTGCCCGCACACGGACAATGCGCGTCCGTTCTGAACGCGGCCGTTTCGTTCTGATTGCTGATTGCTGATGCGCTGGCCTCTCGCCCTCGTCGCTGTGGCTGCAATCGCCGCCATGCGCAGCGATGCGGGCGAGACGGAGGTCGCGTTCGTGCGCGGTGCTTTCGAGTCGCAAGGGATCGAAGCCGTCCGCCGCAACCGGCGCTATCTGACCTTCGAGCATCGGGCTCGTCGAGACGCTGCTGGCACGCCGGATCTGCTGAGCGTCGAAACGGTGCGGGTCGTGGGCGGCGTGATCTTCGTGGCGACGGCGCGGCCTGGCGAGGCGGCATTCGCATGTCCCAACCCGAAGTTGGACTTCGAGCGGCCGAGCGGCGAGCGTCTGCGCTTGGACTTCGCGGGAGCCGCTGCAAATGCAGCTCTATACGACTGGGAACTGCTGCCGCTGGTCGATTTCGTCGCCAGCGGTTCCGATGCGCTCTTCACCTACATGGGCGTCCATGCGCAGTACCACACCGCATTCGTCGACAATCTGGCGGGCTTCAACCTGTTCCTGGTGGACACGTTCAGGTCGCTGGCCCAGCCGGCGCGGGCGCACCGGATGGTGGCGACGCCGGTGCCGGGCTACGCCGGGGAAGCGCAGGAGGCCGACCGCAAGGCGACTCGCCGGCTTCGGCGCTGGATGCGCAGCAGCCACTTGATGTTCACGGACCACGGCGTGGACTTCGTATTCCGCCCCGCGCAAGGTCGCTTGGCCATCGACGGCAGCCCCTACTGGATCGCGCTGAAATCCGGCGGCGGAGCGGGCCGCATCGACCGGCGCTTCGACGACCCAGGCGCCATCCTTGCCGCCAACCCCGTCGTGTTCGGCAGCGCCTTCCGCTTGGCGCAGCACAGCGCATTGTTCCGGTACCTGAAAGCCGACTGCCCGGAACGCTGGCGCGCACTGCAGAACCGCGTTGCCGCGGCCCGCGACGAACTGGATATCTACACCATCCCCGTGCGGCGGATGCCGTACGCCATCCGCTCGTGAGGAGTACTGCGTGACCTGCCACCTCGACCAGTTGAACCTCGTCGCGTCCGACATGGACCGCTCCATCGCCTTCTATCGTGCCGTCGGCATGGACATCCCCGAGGATGCGATCTGGCGCACCGAAACCGGCCCCCACCATGTGGTGATGCGGATGCCGGACGGATTCGAACTTGCCCTCGACAGCCACGCGCTGGCGGAGGCCTACAACGCCGGCTGGCAGGTTGGCGCAACCGGCAGCCGCACGGTGATGAGCTTCCGGTTGGAAGACGCGGCAGCGGTGGACGCCACCTACGAGCGCCTCGTCGCCGACGGCCACGCCAGCGCGCAGCCGCCGTACTACACGTTCTGGGGCTCTCGCTACGCCATCGTCAAAGACCCGGACGGCAACCACGTGGGCCTGATGTCGCCGCCGGACCGCGCCCATCGGCGGGAACCGCCGCGCATTTGATGCTGGACGGCTGAACCCTACAACGCAAAGGATGTAGTATCGAGGCATTGCTGCGAGCCGGAGTACCACCGTGCCAGAACAAATCAGCGTATCCGTAGACAGCGATGTCGCCCAGTCCTACCGCTCGGCTTCGGCTCGGGACCGACGCAGGCTCGACATCCTCGTCAATCTGCACCTCCGCGAGGCGACGGAGCCAGGGCAACCGCTCGAAGAGATCATGGCAGAGATCAGCCGCAACGCCCGACGACGCGGCCTTACGCCCGACGTGCTCAAGTCGATCCTTGATGACGAATGAGCCGCATCGTCCTTGATGCCAATGTGCTGGTCAGCGCTCTGCTCTTCAACAACTCAGTACCGGGTGAGGCTTTCCGCCATGCCCGGCGTCGCGGGACGATCCTCGTGTCCGCGGCATCGCTCTCTGAACTTCGTGCGGTACTCGCGCGGCCGAAGTTTGATCGCTACGTAACTCGTGCGGAGCGTAGCAGGTTCCTGACGGCCTTCTCACGAGAGTGTGAAGTGGTGGATGTCGTGGAGCATGTCCGGGCGTGCCGCGACCCGAAGGACGATCATGTCCTTGAAGTGGCCGTAAACGGCGGGGCTTCGTTCATCGTTACCGGCGATGATGACCTGTTGGAGCTCAGCCCCTTCAGGTCAGTGGCGATCATGACGCCACGGCAGTTCATTGGGCTGTGAGTCGTCGTGCCCCGTGCGTGCAAACAACGACGTCGGACAGCTTGGCCGAAGCAACAGGAGTGGACATGGGTGCATCGTCAAGGCAAAGCGCGGATGCGGAGATCGTCGCCCATTCCTTGGGTGAGGTCCGTTCGTTCTTGGATGAGCTCAAGCACGGGAGCAAGAAGTACAGGACGATCGCCAGCCTCAGCAGTCAGATCGCGGAGGCATATAGGGGACGGTGCGTACTCGAGCTGTTGCAGAACGCGCACGACGCGTTGACTGCAGCACCCGACGGCGATTTGGGCCAGATCACGTTCGTGTTGGAGTCCGAGCCCGTGCCGGTGCTACTGATCGCGAACAGCGGTCGCGCGTTCGAGCGAAAGGACTTCGAGGGGCTATGCCGGCTCGGACAAAGCCCCAAGGATCCGAACAGGAGTGTTGGCAACAAGGGACTTGGTTTCCGCAGCGTCCTTGAGGTGGCGTCGGCGCCGGAGATATGGTCGAGCGGCGCGTCAGAGGCGGGCTCGACGTTCGTCTTTCGATTCGACCCGCAGGTGGGCAAGCAGGTTGCCGAAACGCTTGCGGAACTGCAGGCAAAAGGACTCGGAACACCTTCACCGTTCGACCCGTCGGAGAGGCTCGTCGATTGGACCGAGGAGCAGCTACAACGCTATCGCGACCGGTTGTGCGAGGAGGGGCTGGACGGTCCGACGGAGGCGATGGAATACCTGTCCCCCTATGACCTGCCATTGCCGATACAGGGGAGCAGCGAGGTCGTTGACAACCTGTTGCGCGAGGGTCACGCGACCGTCGTACGCCTGCCACTTGACGGCGGTCGAACGGGGGATGTCGGCGAAGCGGTGGAATCGGTGCGGACGCAGCTCGAGAGTCTTCTGGACGTCTCGACGACGCTCTTCCTGCCCCGGCTGGAGACACTCGTGGTGGCCATTGACGGCCACCGGAGGACGGTTCGGCGGAAGGTGGACGCGGCGAAGGGACTCGGCGAGGTCGGACGCGGCCAGAGAGATAGGGTGCGGATATCGTCCTCGAGGCTGAGGAGGAAACGGCGGCGGCGCTGTTCATGGTGTGGACGCGCACCCTCGGCGGGCCCGATGACCGGGAGTGGGCGGGACGCATTCACGACGCCGTGCAGCACCTGCCCAACAAGTGGCCCGAGGTCAATTCCGTGCAGGTCGGCGTGGCCGTGCGGGAGGGGGAGGTGAGCGCCGAAGGCCGGTTCGTGATCTTCCTGCCGACTGAGATGTCGACGGGTACCGGAGCGCATGTCAATGCACCGTTCTATGGTTCCTTGGACCGTCGCCGAATCCTGTTCGAGGACGAGTACAACCGGTTGCTTCTGGATTGCGTGTTGGACCTCTCCCTTGACGTGATCGGAGATCTAGCCGCGGGCGAACCCGAGGCGGCCAAGGGCCGCGCGATCATGGACATTCTCTCGTCCGACGGCGAGATCGGCAAAACCGGCGAGACCATGCTGGCGCTGCTGCGCGGACGGGCCGCGGCGCGGGATGCACCGCTCGACGCGCTCCGGCTGGTGCTGTGCGACGACGGCTGGGCGGCCCCTACTGAAGCGAGAACGATGCCCGAGGTGGCGGATGGCCTGGCGATAGGTGCGCCGGACTGGCGGCGGAGCGCAGCCTTCAGCGTAGTTTCCGCTGCGCTCGCCGGTCGCGAGTCCGAGGTGGAGACCGTCCTCGAGGGGCTCGACGGGTCGGCAGAGCCAACGCCTGCCGAGTGGGTGCGAACGGTCGAGCAGGTGGCGAGCGGGGTGCAGTCGGGAGACATCGACGCGACTTGGGACGGTTACCTGACCTCGGTGATTGGAGTACTGCCGTTGCATCCCTTCAGGTACAACAGGCGCGGTACCGACGATCCGCTGGGGTACGCAAGCTTTCTCCCGGTCCAGGACGGGCGCATTGTCAGTGCCGATGGCCCGGCGCGGGTCTTCTTCCAGCCGGTGAGGGGGATCGACGAGGAGGCGGAGTTGGTCGACACCGTACCCGACTCCCTGAAGCAGCGGATCGCCTTCGTGCATAGCGATGTCGTCCTAACGCACGAAGAGGGGCCGCGTCGCCGAAGTACGGAAGTGTACAAGTTCCTCGACGGCCGGTTCGCCAGACGATTCAGGCGTGAGGAGATCATCCGGGAGGTCGTGTTGCCGGCGGTACCCCCGACACCAGCGGCATTCGGGAGTGAGGAGGCGGCGCGTTGCGAGGAACTGCTGGGCTGGACGCTAGGGTTGCTTGGCGAAGACCCGACGGAGCCGGTGGTTGCGCTGCTCGAGGACCTGCCGGTGGCGTGCGGCGGCGGGTGGCGACCGGCGCGGGAAGCCAGCTTCGGGCCCGGCTGGCCGGAAAGGTCTAGCGAAGAGTTGCGGGTACTCTGGGAGGAGTTGGGCGGAGATGCGGGCGAGCGCCTGCGCGCAGCGGCGACGCTGGACCCGGCGGATGCGCGATGGGGCGTGGACGTCGGTGGGCGGGCGGACCTATTCGCACGGATCGGCGTCGCTAGGGGCCTTCGCCTGAGACCTGCGGACCCGCTGCGCTTCCGGATGGCGCAGTACGACTATGACCTTCCGCGGGTGGCTCCGTCGGGAGTGCCTCATGAGGCTTGGGAAGCGTGGCGGGTCGCCGTGCGCACGGAGGCTGAGCCGGAATACGCGGGTCCGTTCGACTACCGCCTCGAGGACGTTCTCGATCTGCCGGAATTGCATGGCTGCGGCGACCTAAGCCAGAGGGGACGCGGGGTGTTCTCGCGGCTCATCGTCGATTCGATTGGCGGCTGGCCCGATGGCTGGGAGCGGGCCACAGTCCGGAAGGTGGGCGGCGCAGCGAGCGTGCGACGAATCACCTCGCCGCTCAAGCACTGGCTGGGTGCGACGGCATGGCTTTCGGATGGTATCGGCGGGGAGCGCCTCCTCGCGGATCGCTGGCTGGTGCCCATATCGCTGCTCCGGGGCCAGCGCGAGCGATTCCGTCACCTACGCCCCCTGACGCTCGAACTGTCAAGCAGGCTGGACGGGGAAGCGGAACTGCTCCGGACGCTGCGACGCTTGGGCCTCAACGTATATCCGACCGATGGGGAGCACATCGGGCCTGAGCTGCTCGACGCGCTGGCGGATGCGTGGCGAGCGGAAAGGGTGGCTCCGGGGCAGTTCGATGTGTTTCTGGGGCAGCTGCGCCACGCCTGGCAGCACCTCGACGCGGCCAAAGGATTTCCGGGCACCTTTCTGGTACGGACCGCCCACCGACATTTCGAGGTGGTGAACGCTGCCGGACTAGACGACGTGTACCTGCCAAACGATGGCGCGAAGGAGCGGGCCCTGAGGGAGGAGAACAAGCCCGTCCTGGAGATGGAGATCGCGCAGGCAAACCGTCTTGCTGAAGCGTTGGTCGATGCGACGCCGGTCCGTCTGGCATCGGGACTCGTGGAACGCGACGTGATCGACGGCGCAGTGTGGGACGGGGCCGGGGAAGCCGTGCATGCTCTGGAGGAGACGCGTTATCGCTGGCTCGCTGCGCCCCTGCTGGCGATCTTGGCGCATGGGGGAGCGAACCCCACGGGGCATACGACGACCGCTTGGGCCGCGGCGCTGGACCGGGTCCGGGGCGCGGGCGTGCTTGATTGTGGGTCCATCGTGGTCGAGTTGGTAGACGGCGAAGACACGATCGCCAAAGGGGAACCTGCCGCCCGGTGGCTATCGGGGGACGTGCTGGCCGTCACGAACGAGGTGGGGCACTCCTACGAGGCACTCGCACCCGGGCTTCAGGCGATGCTTGAGCGCCAGGATCTGCTGAAAGACCTGCTGCTGATACTGGGTCCGCTCGAAGGTGTCGAGAGACCCACGCGCGAGGAGATCGAGAAAGCGTTGGAGCGCGCCCAGATCGACGCGCAGGCATTCGCTGACATCCACAGCCGCTGGGCCGGGAACACCGGGCTGGTAACCAGCCGGATCAGACCGGTCGCGGCGTTGCTCGACGTGGCTGGCGAGGGATTCGAGGCGGCGGCGACCGACATGGATCGTCTCACGGATTGGCTCGCCGCCAACCTGCCCCAGTGGGATGCGGCGGCGCTGATTACGACTGCGCGCCGCAGCCGCGACGATCACGCGATGGGGGTCGCCGCGTGGCGCGCATTGGGCGATGTGGCCGTATTGACGGCGTGGAACGCGGTGCTGGAGGGGCTGGGCGAAGAGTACGAACCGGTTAGCAACAGAAATGTCCAAGAGCAGACGAATGCCCATTTGGAGGGGGTGCAGGCACTGGTGGCCGCCGTCGCGCGCGCAGTCGCGGTCGATTGCGGCGAACCCGAACTTTTCGGGAAGATCGAAGAGGCGACGCAGGCGTTCTCGGTGCCCGACGACTGGTCGACGCGGTGGTGGGAAGTTCCGTTCGAGGCGGTGGTGACCGCCCTGTGCGACACGTGGGGCAAGGTCGTCGACTCGGAGCATCTGGCGGTGCTGCGAGCGACGGCGACACCCGGGGAACTGCGCCAGACCATCGAAAAGCGTGGCATCGCAATAGAACCGGACCCGTATGAGATTGCCCGCGCCAACAACGACCGTTTCGGCCGTGTATTGCTCGACGCGCACGACCTGCATCGGACCTGGTTGGAATTCCGCGATCCGGGTTCGAGGTTGCCGGAGCTGCCGACGGCGCCGGAACTCGCGGCGGACACATACCTTCGACGGTGGACCGCCGCTGAGCTCTGGCGTCTCGCGCTGGTGACGCTAGGTGACGAACGGTTTACCGACGCCTGCGGCGACGCTTCGGACGCTCAGACGGCGAGGGAGCGACTCGGCCTCGACGAGGGGGCTGTTGAAAGGAAACGACAGGAACGGGCGGAGAAAGAAAGGGAAGCGGCGCGCAAGGCGAAGAGGGTGGAGATCGCCGGAGAGTCGTTCGACATCGACGCGATCGACTACTCGGCGCTGCTCCGGCGCCATGCGGAGATGCTGGACGATCCGGTAGGTCCGCGGGCCAGCGAGGATGAGTTCACGCCGCTCAGCCCTCTTTCGCACGGGGGTGGCGGCGGCGGAAGGGGCAGCAAAGGCAGAACGGGGCATCGGCGCCTGTCTCCGGAGGAGGCCGAAGTGGTGGGCATCCTCGGGGAGATGCATGCCTACCGATATCTGCAGAAGGAGTTTGGTAGGCGGTCGGTCCGTGCGAGCGCATGGGTTTCGGAGTCGCGGTTGAAGGTCCAGCCGCTCGTCCAGGGCGAGAGGAGCGAAATCAGTGACGGGCACGGATTCGACTTCCGGTTCACTCACCAAGGCATCCGATGGCACGTCGAAGTTAAGGCGACGAAGGGCGATGACAGGTCTTTCGACCTCGGTATCAGCGAGATCGAAGCGGCCACGCGCATCGCGAGACGGCGCGGGAACACCTGGCGATGGCGAATCCTCAGGGTGGGTCGCGCCCTATCGGCGGAGCCGGTGATTGACTGGCTTCCGAATCCGTTCGAGGAGGGCTTCCAGAACCACTACCGTCTGCATCGTGGCGGTATGGTTGTGTCATATGTGCGCGAACAGCGGTAAGGCGGCGCTGCATGGAAGGGCTTTGCTTGCCGTGGTGTCGATGCAGGCGCTGCTTCGAGCGTCGCCCGGCCTCAGTAGAGTGCCGAGTCTCGCCAGATGTGTTCGAGTCGAAGCCGGAACCCGCGTAGGGTGGGGGCGCCGGTGACGCTGGCACGGGCCACGAGGCGCTTCGCATTCGATCCTGGGCGGTACACGAAGACGGTGCGACTTCCAGGGTCGATCAGCCAGCCAAGGGCAACGCCGGCCACCGCGTACTCAAGCATCTTCTCCTGCATTGCCGACAGGCGGTCGGTTGGCGAGCGGAGTTCGATCACGAAGTCCGGCGCAAGCGGCAGGAAGCGCGACCGTTGTTCTGCTGGTACTCGCTCCAAGCGCGAGTTTCTCACCCACGAGGCATCCGGCGAACGGATTGCGCCGCTCGGCAGGATGTAGCCCGCCGATGAGTCCGCGGCTAGCCCGGTGCCGTCAGCCATAGCCCAAGTTTGAAGCTGGGCGGTGATGGCCGCGTTCCTGCGGGCGGTCTCCCATCCTGCGGGGGGCTGGACGGTGACTTCTCCAGTTGCAGTGCGCTCGATACGCAGCTCCCGGTTCAGGCCGCAGAATTGGAAGAACTGCTCGTCGGTTGGGCAGAGCGCGGGTTGCAGACGGACGCATAGCGACTCAGCGGCAACGCCCTCGCCCCGGGCGAGGCCCTCGCCAACGGCGAGGCCCTCGCCGTCCGGTCGTTCATGCGCGATGGCCATTGCAGCCGTTCGGGTGGCTACGGGAGCATGCCGATCAGCCCAGCCTCATCGGTTGTTCAACCGACGTTCGCGAGCGCTGCCCGAATGCTGGCTGCGTGCGCTGCGAGATCGTCCGCGTCCGCCATGCTGCGCGCCTGCAGCGTCAGCCCCTCGCCGGGGTAGCGGGGGATGACGTGGAAGTGGATGTGGAACACGGTCTGTCCGGCGTCGGCGCCATTCAGCTGCAGAACCATCAGCCCCGCCGGTTCGAACGCCGACTTAACCGCTCGCGCCACACGCTGCGTGGTGGCGATGAGATGGCCGAGGCCCTCCGCGCTCAGGTCGAACAGGTTTTCCGCCGGCTCCTTGGGGATCACCAGCGTATGGCCGGGGCTCTGCGGCATGAGGTCCATGAACGCCAGGCAGTGTTCCTCGTCGAGCACGGTGTGGGCATGCGCTTCGCCGCGCAGGATCTTGGCGAAGATGTTGTCCTTGTCGTAGGCCACCTACAGCTCCAGGCCGCGCGGGGCGCCGGGATTGTCGAGTGCCTGCACGCGCCCCAGCACGTCTTGGAAACGCTCCTCTTCGGCTGCCGTGCCGCGCGGCAGGCCTAGGCCAGTCCGGCTGGCGTATTCGCGGTGCTCGGCGAGGAAACTCGGCAGCTTGTCGTAGGTGGAGGTCTGGGCGAGGGCGAGGATGTCGTCCACCGTCACCGTGTCGCGCATCTCGTCCCACTTGCCGCGCAGCGAGAGCGCGTGCAGCTTCTGGCCGAGTTCCTCCAGGCCATGCAGCGCCAGCACCTTGTGGTAGGTGCGCGTTGAGCCGTAGAACGACAGCGCCCGGCGCATGGCGAGCGCCTTCTGTTCGATCTCGCTGTCCGTCTCGCCGAGGATCAGATAGCCGCTCTCGGCGATCTCGAGGTCCGCCCAGGTGCGGCCAGTGCGCTGAAGGCCCGTGCGAATCGCGGGCAGCAGCACCTCGCGCATGTACTTGTCGGACATGATCCCGCCGTGCGGCATCACCACGTCCGCCACTTCCCCGGCCATCCGCGCCATGCCGGGGCCGACCATGGCCAGCCCCACCTTGGGCCGCTCGAAGGAAATGGGCCCCGGGTTGAAGTTCGGCGTCATCAGCGTGTACGTGTAGTGCTTGCCGAGGAACTCCGGCCGCTTGCCGTCCTGCCACGAGTTCCACACCTCGTGCATCATGCGAATGTACTCGTTCATGCGCGGCGCAGGGGCCGTCCAAGTGCCGCCGAAGCGCCGCTCGTTGTGGCCCTTCACCTGACTGCCGAGGCCGAGCGTGAAGCGCCCGCCTGAGAGGTGCTGCAGGTCCCACGCTTCCATCGCCAGCACCATCGGGCTGCGCGGAAAGGCGATGGTGACGGACGTTTGCAGGCCGATCCGCTCGGTAGCGGTGGCCGCGACGGCCATGGTGAGCATGGAGTCGTGGGAGAGCTCGCCGCAGGTGATGCAGTCGAACCCGTCCGCCTCCGCCTTCTGCGCCTGCGGCCCGATCGAAGCGGGCCAGCCGCCGACGCCGGTGATGACTTTCATTCGCGCTCGCCTAGGTGACGTTGGAGCGGGCATCATAACCGCGACGGTCGCGTGGATTCGATTGGGTTGGGGTATGACGGAGAATCTCATTGGAAGGCGGATCAAGGCGCTGCGACAGGATCGTGGCCTGTCGCAGGATGACGTGGCGCGGATGCTCGGACTGAACGACCGGCAAGTCACCTCGATGATCGAGACGGGGGCGCGGCGGGTGTCTGCGCAGGAGCTCGTGCTTGCCGCTGACCAGCTTGGGGCGCCCCTCGACTACTTCACCGACTCCTTCCGACTGGATGGCGAAGGCCAGTTCTCTTTGCGGCACACGGGGGTGCCGGCTGACCGGCTGAAAGAGTACGAATGCCGTGCAGGCGGCTGGATCGGCGCGTATCGCACGCTCGCCGAGCAGACCGGCCGCAAGGCTCCTACCGTGCGGCCTTCGCTCGGCCTGACGCAGTGGTCCCGGCCGAAGGACGCGATCAACGCGGGCGAGCGCTTCGCTGCCGAGTTCGAGCTGGGCGATGTGCCGGCGAGGCGCTTGGGTCAGGTGATGGAGGACGCATTGAGCATTCTGGTGCTCATGGTGGAGGCGGGCGAGGGCATCTTCGGTGCCGCGTGTCGCCTGCCCGAACTCGATGCCGTGCTGATCGCACGGCGTGAGACTGCCAGAAGGCGACATTTCGAGCTGGCGCACGAGCTGTTCCACATCCTGACGTGGGAGCCGATGCCGCCAAGACATGTGGAGGAAGCGGCGGAGACCGGCGGCGATCATGTGGAACAGCTCGCCAACAGTTTCGCGGCTGCGTTGCTCATGCCGTCCGACACCGTGGCTCGGTTCGGCTCTTGGGCGGGCTTGGACGCCGACGGACTAGTTGCACGGCTGAACGAGGCGGCTTCGGCGCTCGGTGTGACGTCATCTGCGCTGAGGTGGCGGCTCGTCGCACTCGGAGAGTTGCCTGTCGGGATGGCGCGGGACATCCCAGAGTCGTCGTTGCGGAACAACGGCGAGCCGGTGTCCACAGAGGCAACGCCGCCGGCCTTGTTCTCGAAGCCGTTTGTCGAGGTGCCGGAAACATCTATGTGCCAAGGCCTGGTATCCACGCGACGGGCCGCGAAACTTGTGGAGGTATCGGTTGACGAGTTGCCGGAGCTGTTCGCGGCCCACGGTGTGGAGCACGAAGTTGAGCTGTGAAAGGGTACCATCGGACCGAGCAATCATGTTCTTGCGCTCAAATCGTCGCTATTGCGCCCTGAGTCCGTGGCTATCCCTCCCGCTTGCTCGATTGCGTTGATTGTTGCCTGTATGTCCTTTGCCAGCGGTTCGGCGGCCTCCTACTCGACGAATCTGCGAATCGTGTCGGGCTCGAGCCACCAGGCCGACTTTTGCAGCGGCACGTTCTCGACGGGGTAGGTCCAGGCGAGCCACGAAGCGTCGTCCGCATACCATCCCTGCTCGAGTTTCGCCAGCCCGTTGTACCAGTGCTCGAAGAGCTGGGGGTCATCGTCACGCCTTAGCTGACGCAGGCCAGCTCGCGTCTCCTTCACCGCGATGAAGCCGTAGAAGCCCCACCCCGCGTCGTCGACCTGCACCCTCAGGAGCGCCTCGGTACCATCCGGCATACGGTACCGCTCGGCATCGACGTCCGACTCGACGCGCAACGTCCGACCGTATTTGTACTTGCTGCGGGTCCGGATGCAGTGGGCCTGCCGTACAACGTCCTCACGGACCTCCTTGAGCGGGACGGATGCCAAGGTGGCTGCGTCGAGGGTAATCAGTCGCCAAGGGTGGCGGCCATGCGCCGTCAACATCTTCTCCAACGTCTGCCAGAATTGCCACTCGAACTCAATGCTGAGTGCCTTCATTGCGTTGGCGATTTCCGGAACCATCTCGAAGTTGTAGGTCTTGCCGGACATCTCTCGTAGCAGGTCCTTTAGTTCCATGACCAGTTCTCCTGTAGATTGGCCTGTCAGCTTTCGAAGTAGTGTCTGGTATTGCGCCACGATCTCTCGGATTTGCGGAACGCGGACGACCTCCTTGATGCAATCGTCCAGCCAAGCAAGCACGTCTACCTCGTAGGAGATGCACAGAACGTCTCCCTGATCGAGCTTGCCGAGTGAGCCGTCACTGGGATCCTCGCCATGAAGGGTGAGGTAGATCACCCTGAAACGCGGCCATTGCCGTGCGTGCATGTGGTACCTCTCAAGTTGGTTGGACCGGTCTTTGGCGTGGATCTTGTTCTCGACCACTATGCACATGTCGTCCGTCTGCAATAGGATGTCGACGCGGCTCCCGTCAGAAATTGTCACTTCGCGCCGCACGCCGGCGGACTCGATGCCATCCGTAGGAATCTTGAACCGCTCCGCGAAAAGCCTCGCGAAGACCGCCCCTTGCCCGTGCGAGCCGTTCGGGTCGAGCAGCTCGGCCAAGATCGCCGAGTGCGTCTTCACCTCGTCTCTCTCGCAGTCAAGGATCTTGAACAGATTGAAGCTCTGACCCGTCGCCGCAGCGAGCGCGTCGTGCTTGTCCGTCAGGACGCGGACTTGGCCGAGCAAGGCCTCTTCACGCATCGCGGCGCCCCTCAGTACGCGAACGACACTCCGTCGTAGTCGTTCTCCACCACCTCCCGCAGCCGTTTGGCGTACTTCGGGCCGCCGCCGTTGTAGATGTTGTAGCGGGTGTTGCCGTATTCGTGGCCTTCGAGGTTGGAGTTGTAGCCGGTGATCCAGCTCTTGGCCTTGCGTAGCAGGAGGCCCTCGTACATCTCCTTCACATGCTCCACCCACTCGGCCTCCGCATCCGCTTGGGCGTCGAATCGGCGGTAGCCGTGCTGATGCATGTATTCCAGCAGGGGCGTTGCCCAATCGACCGCCAGTTCGGCGCCGCGCGGGAAGTTGGTGGCTGCGCTTTGGGGGCCGGCGAGCATGACTAGATTTGGGAAGCCGCTTACTAGGAGGCCGAGGTAGGTTACGGGGCCAGCCGCCCACTTGTCGCGCAGGCGCTCGCCGTTCGTGCCCTGGATGTCGATGCGGTCGAAGGCGCCGGTGAAGGCGTCGAAGCCGGTGGAGTAGACGATCACGTCGAATGCGAACGAGCGCTCCGTGGTGTCGAGCCCGGTCGGCGTGATGCGCGCGATGGGCGTTTCCGACGAGTCAACCAGTTCGACGTTGTCGCGGTTGTAGGTCTCGAAGTAGCCGGTCTCCATCGGCACGCGCTGGATGCCGAAGCCGTGGTCCTTCGGGATCAGCTTCTCGGCGATCGCCGGGTCCTCCACGCGCTCCCTGATGCGCTCGGCGATGTACTCGGAGAACTCGGCGTTGGCATCTTCGTCGATGAATATCTCGACGAAGTTCCTGAGCCAGATGCTGAAGCCGGGCTGGCCGTAGAGATGGTCCCACAGCGCGCGTCGCTCCTCCTTCGAGACGTTGTAGAAGCCGCGCCGATCCGGCTCGTGCTCGAAACCGCCCGGGGTGCGTGCGCACGTTGCGAAGATCTCGTCGTAGCGTTCGCGGATGGCGGCCATCTCGGCATCGGAAATTGGCGCGTTGTTGAGCGGCGCGGCCCAGTTCGCGCGCCGCTGGAAAACCGTCAGGTGCGCGGCCTGCTTGGCGACCTCGGGGATGAGCTGGATGGCCGTCGCGCCGGTGCCGATGACGGCGACGCGCTTGCCAGCGAGGTCCATCGCTTCGTGGGGCCAGTGGAAGGAATGGGAGGATCGGCCTTGGAAGCTCTCCATGCCGTCGATCCGGGGCAGGGTGGGCGTCGATAGCACCCCGACCGCCGTGACCACGAATCGCGTGGTGATGACGCGGCCACCGTGCAGCCTGAGTGTCCACACAGCGCCGTCCTCATCGAACGCCATCGATTCGACGCGGCTGTCGAACTGCATGTACTCCCGCAGTCCGAACTTGGCGACCACATGGTGCAGGTAGCGCAGGTTCTCCGGCTGCGCGGAGAACTGCTCCTTCCAGTGCCATTCGCCCAAGAGCTCCGGGGAGAAGGAATAGCCGTAGGTGTAGCTCTCCGAGTCGAACCGGGCGCCGGGATAGCGGTTGTTGTACCAGGTGCCGCCGAGGTCGGGATTGGCGTCCAGAACGGTGGCCCGGATGCCGAGGTCCTTGAGGCGCTTGATCTGGTAGATGCCGGCGACGCCGGCACCGATGACCACCACCTCGTAATCCGGTGCCGCATCCGCGTCCGTTCGGTCAGCCGTCTGTTCCGCCATGCTGCTTGCCCCTCGCTCTTGGCCATCCTCAAGAGAGTAAGATCGTACCCCACGCAAGAACCGGTCAAACGGAGGCACTATGGCCAAGCGATCGCATCTCATCGTCGGCGGCTTTCCCATCGGCTCCACTGCGGGGCACGACATGGATTTCGCGCGTATCGAATTGCTGAGCCGGCTGTACGACGGCGGCTACACGACGACCGTAGGCAACGACTTCACGGACGTGGCGAAGAGCCTCCCCGGCGCGGAGTTCCTGATGACCTACGTCGCCGGGCCGTATCCCGACGACGAGCAGAGCCGCGTCATCGACGACTGGCTCGCCGCGGGCGGCAAGTGGTTCGCGCTGCACGGCACCAGCGGCGGGCGCGCCAAGCGCGTCGATGGCAGCAACCGGCGCAAGATGGTGCGCTTGGCGCATCACGACCTGCTCGGCGCGTTCTTCCTGAACCATCCGCCCGTACGCCGCTTCGACGTGGCCGTGCAGGCCCCGGAGCACCCCTTGCTCGATGGCCTGCCTTCGAGCTTCGATGTCGCCGACGAGCTGTACCTCATCGAACCGGTGGGCGAGAGCAAGGTGCTGCTCACCACGGACCTGCCGGAAGACCCGTCGCCGCCCGGCTTCGGCTTCGTCTACGACGAGGACACGTCGGTGGGCGCGGACGGCAAGACCCGGGTGCTTGGCCTCGAGCGCACCGTGGGCGATGGCGCCGTCGCCTACATCGCCCTTGGCCATTGCCACTCCCGGACGACGAACAGCCAGCCGTTCGTGGACGAGAGCGTCACGGCCGACGGCAAGACGCCGATGAAGTTCCGCGGCGCTTGGGAGTCGGCTGCCTTCGGGCGCATCTTGGACAACGCCGTGCAGTGGGGTGCCGCTTAGGCGGTACGGCGATGGGGCCAAGCGCACGGCCAGCCGCAAACCGGAGGTCGCCGGCGTCGTGAGCTGGGAACTGGCGACGAACGGCCCGCCGCCGGACTACCGGCACTTCCCGGAGGTGCGCGCGGGGATCAACCGGCGCCCGCTGCCGGCGCACCTCGGCCGCAGCATCGAAATCACGGACGAACAGAAGACGCGCTTCTACCGCGACGGCTTTCTCGTCATCAGGCGCGCCGTGCCGCGGGAACTCACCCGCGACGCCCGCGGGCGCGTGGAGGCGCTGCGCGAGAGCGGCGGCACCACGGACTTCCAGCGCGGCTTCCAGTTCTTCGCGACCACCCCCGAGTGCCAGCAGGGCTTCGTGAACATGTTCGAGGGCAGCACCTTGGGCGAATGCTTGAGGGAACTCATCGGGCCGTTCTCGCCCATCATCGCCTGCGATGCCCACAACACGCCGGGCGCCGACGACTCCGGCTTCGTCGGCGGTGATCAGGGCGAGATGGGCCACATCGACGGCATGATGGCCCCGCCGCCGCAGTTCTACCCGCAGAGCACCGCGGACATCGTCGCGCTCGGCAAGGACCCGCAGGACCCCGAGGCCATGCACCGCTACATGAGCCATCTGGACCACACGGTCAAGAACCCGATGGGCACGCCGTTCTACATGGATCCCGAGCGCACCCTCACGCTTGGGAGCTTCACCGCGTTCGTCGGCATCGCCTTCAGCGATCAGACGCGGATCGGCTGCGGGCAGCTCGGCGTGCGACGCGGCTTCCATCACGACATGGAGCAGTTCTTCAGGATGCAGCGCGACGCCGGCGGTCCGATCGGCTACGAAGGCCCCGGCTGGCCGCGGGTAGATCCCGCATCGGTGGCGAACGGCACGCCGCGCATGGGCATGCCAGCGGCCCTGTTGCAGCCGCCGCAGGCCCGACACGGCGGGCCGGTCCGCATCGAAGGCTGGCGGGACAGTCGCGGCAAGCCCTACACCTGGCTGACGCCGGTGGTGCTCGAAGAAGGCGATGCGGTGGTTGCGCTGCACGGCTTGCCTCATGCCGGCACCGCCAACCACTCGCGCACGACGCGCTACTCGGCGTACTTCCGCGTGCGACGTTTCAGGCCGAACAACCCGTACGAAGGGGACCCGCGCTTCCTGCACGGCACGCGCGACCACAACGACCGCTTGGCGGATGCGGAAGGGCTGAGCTTCGACTATCGGCGCTACAACCCGTACCGGATGACCATCGACCACTTCTGCGACATGTGGTCGGAGTGGGATGGCATGAAGGAGACCGTCCGGCGCGAACGCGCGAAGCAAGGGGCTCGATACCCGGCAGCGCTAGATTTCCCGGTCAGCCCCGACTACGCCTCCGGTCGCCTGCCGCCGGTGGAGGTGCTCGCGGCGAGGGCGCCGCGCTGACGGCGGGCCTCGAATAGCAGCAGGGCGGCAACCGTAGCTGCATTCAGCGAGTCGGCGCTGCCGGCCATGGGGATGCGCACCGTGTCGCCTTCGAGCCAAGCGGGGGCCAGTCCATCGTGTTCGCTGCCCACCACGAAGGCCACCGGGCCGACGAGCGGGGCTTCGGTGTAGGGCGTAGTGCCAGCGGGACCGGCAGCGAATGCGCGGATGCCTTGCTCCGCGAGCCATGTGCGCGCGTCGTAGCCGGAGGCGATGGCGAGCGGTACGCTGAACAGCGTGCCGACGCTCGCTCGAACGACGTTCGGGTTGAACGGGTCCGTGGCGCCGTCGGCGACGATGACGCCGCTCGCCCCGGCGGCGTCTGCGCTGCGCAGCATGGCGCCCAGATTGCCCGGCTTCTCGATGCCTGCCGCGACGAGCCAAAGCGGACTGTCGCCGACTGGCAGCGCGGACAGGTCGCATGGCGGAATCCGCGCCACGCCGAGCAATCCATCCGGCGTGTGCCGATAGGACATCTTGCGGAATACGGCCGCGCTGGTGGCTTGGCAAGGCACTCCCTGCCGGGATAGGCGTTCGAGCAGTTCTCGTTCCGCGCGCGTAGCGAAGAAGGCATCGCAGTGGAAGACCTCGTCCACGGACCAGTCGGCGCCGGCGGCCTGCGCGAGTTCTCGATGGCCCTCGATGATGAACAGGCCCTCGCGGTCCCGCTGCCGCCGCTGGCGCAGCCGGATGATGCGCCGAACGCGCGGGTTCGCGGTGCTGGTCAGCAATTTCTACAGCGGCTGGCTTGTCGGCGAGCGGGGGTTGAACCGGGTTTGCCCCAGATGCGCGACGAGGGCGGCAAGCCAGGGTCTCGCGCCCTGCGACGCGTAGCGCTCCAAGAGGGCGACGGTCATGCCGCGCACGTAGCGGTCGTGGTCGCCGAGGCCGGCGGAGGCGAGGGATTCGAGGTCCGCTTCGCCGAGGTTCGGGAAGTTGCTGAGGGCGTGGACGATGTTCGGCCGCACGGTGGATCGCGACATGCCGCCGTTCATGGTGTTGTCCGGCTCCACCCGGGGGTCCAGATGTCGCAGCAGCCGCGCGGCGGACACCCGTGACTCGCCCTGTCGAGCAAGCTGGCCGAGCGCGTAGGCGGCATTGGAGCGCACCAGATCGTCCGCATCGGTCTCCAGAAGCTCGAACAGCGCCTCGACCAGCGCGGCATCGCAAGCGCCTGTCTCGCCGAGCGCGAATGCGGCCACCCGGCGCACGGGTGCGGACTCGTTCTCCACCGCATCGAGCAGCAGCGGTGCGCACGCCGGCCCCGCGACGCTGGCCGCATAGGCCATGTTGCGGCGCACGGCCTCCGTGCCGGTCGCCAGCAGGCGGCCGAGTTCCACCAGCGCGCTCGCATCGTCGCGCGCCGAGGCGCCCAGCTCGTAGGCAAGCGCCACGCGTTCATCTTCCGCTTCGGCGGCGACGATCCGCGCGGCCAGCTCTCTGCCCTCGGCCGAACAGCGCCCATTCGCCTCGCCGCGCAGCCAGTCCCAGGCGGCGTCGACGATGCGGTCCACTGGCATCGGCTGCGGCGCCGGGAGCGGTCGATCCGCAACGTTGGCCCAGGATGGAGCGGACGGGTTCGCGGTGCGGTAGTAGTAGAACTTGTACATGAACCGCCGCCCCTCGAAGCCAGGGGCCGTGCGCGTGCCGCGATGCATGAGGTCGTAGTGGGCGAGCACGATGCTGCCCGCCGGCACCACCAGCCGTTCCCGGCCCACGCCCTCGATGCGGAGGCGGCCCACCACGGCGTCGATCCGGCGATCGCGCGCATTGAGGTCCGCATTGCCGAGCGCGCCGCGCTCCAGGTGCTTGTCCACTGCATCGCCGCGATGCCACGAGCCGTCCGGCTTCTCGAAGTCGGTGGTCCAGTACTGCGTTCCCGGCAGCACCTCGGTGGGCCCGGCGTCGGCGGTGACCTCTTGGGGATAGTAGAAGAGCATGGCCCAGTTGGGTCGATGGCTGCGGTAGTGGGCGCGCTCGTTCCACGGCAGGTTGCCATCCTGATGGAAGCTCTGGTCGTTCGGCGTCGCCTCGTGGACGAAGTGATGCGGATGCAGTGCGAAGCTGCCGCCGAGCACGCTCTTGAGCGCCCCCTGAACCGTGGGGGCGCCGAGCAGCCGCTCGAGGGCGGGGATGCGCGCCCTCAGGTTGTCGCCGATCACCTGCAGATGGTTCACGCCGCCGCCGATGGCGCGCGCCTCGTCGTAGGTCGCGCAGGCGGCCTCGAACAGCTCTTCGTGGAGGCCCGCGCCGAGTTCCCCGGCGTTGAGCACGACGAAGCCGTCGCGCAGGAAGCGCGACATCTGGACGTCGTCGAGGAGCTTGGGCTTCAGCATCGGCCATGAAGCCTAGGAAGCTGCAGCGCGGAACGCAACCCGCGCGCTAGGCATGGCACGGCGTGCGCTCCAGCGCGGAGTCGTCGTACACCACTGTTCGTCGGGCGGTGACAAGGCAGTCCCGACTTGCGCTATATTTGCCGCACCCTCAAGCCGAGACGGTCGTGCCGCGGCGTGCGAGCTCAAGTCGCCATTCGAAACTCCGAACCCCAGCGCCCGCCTTACCCGTCGCCACGCGCGGCCGACGAGCCGAGCACCCCGGACGAGGACTGGGACCAAGGCACCGTGGTGCAGGAGCGGCCGGCGGATCCCGAGCTCAAGCGGCCGTCGATGTACAAGGTCATCCTGCTCAACGACGACTACACCACCAAGGAGTTCGTGGTCCATGTGCTGATGCTGTTCTTCGGCATGGACCAGGAGAAGGCGTGGCAGGTGATGAACGCCGTCCACACCACTGGCAGCGCGGTGGTGGGCATCTACCCGCGCGACATCGCGGAGACCAAGTCCGAGCAGGTGAACGCCTACGCCCAGGAGAATCAATATCCGTTACGCTCCATCGTGGAGATGACGGACTAAGGCGCCGCGCAAGGCGCCGAGCGGAGAGACACGACATGCCCATTCATGGGACCCACCCCCGGCCCGACCCACTCAAGAGGATGAACCGTGTTTAGCGACAAACTGAAAATCGCCATGAACGACGCCTTCAAGAAGGCCACGATGAAACGGCACGAGTTCGTCACCCCGGAGCACCTGCTGCTGGCGCTGCTCGACGACCAGGAGGCGCGCGACGTGCTCAAGAACGTCGGCGGCGACATCGAGGTGCTGCGCAAAAAGCTCGCCGAGTTCATCGACAGCCACACGCCGCTGATCCCCGCCGGGGACCGCCGCCGCGACACCGAGCCGACCAACGGCTTCCAGCGCGTCGTGCATCGGGCCGTGTTTCACGTGCAGTCGTCGGGCAAGAAGGCGGTCACCGGCCCGGACGTGCTGGTGGCGCTGTTCGGCGAGCAGGAGAGCCACGCCGTGCATTGCCTGAAGGAGCAGTCCATCGCCCGGCTCGATGTCATCAACTACATCTCCCACGGCATCTCCAAGATCGCCAGCGAAGGCGCCGGTGCGGAGGCGGAGAACAACGAGGAGCAGCAGGGCGCCGAGGGCAGCAAGCAGCCCGCCCTCGACTCCTTCGCCAGCAACCTCAACGAACTCGCCAAGGCCGGTCGCATCGACCCGCTGGTGGGCCGGGACCACGAGGTGGAGCGCGTCATCCAAGTGCTGAGCCGCCGCCGCAAGAACAACCCGCTCCTGGTGGGCGAGTCCGGCGTCGGCAAGACGGCCATCGCCGAGGGCCTCGCCAAGCGCATCGTCGACGGCCAGGTGCCGGAGGTGGTGCAGGAGAGTCGCGTCTTCGCGCTGGATCTGGGCGCCCTGCTGGCCGGCACCAAGTACCGGGGCGACTTCGAGAAGCGCTTCAAGGTGCTGCTCGCGGAACTCAAGAAGGAAGAGGGCTCGATCCTCTTCATCGACGAGATACACACCATCATCGGTGCCGGGGCGGCGTCCGGCGGCGTCATGGATGCCTCGAACCTGCTGAAGCCGCTGCTCGCTTCCGGCGACATCCGCTGCATGGGCTCCACCACATACCACGAGTACCGCGGCATCTTCGAGAAGGACCGGGCGCTGTCCCGCCGCTTCCAGAAGATCGACGTCGTGGAGCCGGACGTTCACGACACGTACCTGATCCTTAAGGGCCTCAAGTCCCGCTTCGAGAGCCACTACCAGCTTCGCTACACGGATCGCGCCCTGCGCGTCGCCGCGGAACTGTCGGATCGCTACATCACGGATCGCTTCATGCCCGACAAGGCCATCGACGTGATCGACGAGGCCGGCGCGGCGCAGCTCTTGGTCACGCCAAGCCGCCGCAAGAAGTCCATTGGCGCGACGGATGTGGAGCAGGTGGTGGCGAAGATCGCCCGCATCCCGTCGAACCAGGTGACGGTGTCCGACAAAGAAGCGCTGCGGGACCTCGACGCCAAGCTGAAGATGACGGTGTTCGGCCAGGACGAAGCCATCGACATGCTCGCCTCGGCCATCAAGCTCTCCCGAGCCGGCCTCAAGGTGGAGGGCAGGCCCATCGGCTCGTTCCTCTTCGCAGGGCCCACCGGCGTCGGCAAGACGGAGGTCTGCCGCCAGCTCGCCAACATCATGGGCGTGGAGCTGCTGCGCTTCGACATGTCCGAGTACATGGAGCGGCACACGGTGTCGCGGCTGATCGGCGCCCCGCCGGGCTACGTCGGCTTCGATCAGGGGGGGCTGCTCACCGAGGCCGTGGTGAAGCATCCGCACAGCGTGGTGCTGCTCGACGAGGTGGAGAAGGCGCACCCGGAGGTCTTCAACCTGCTGCTGCAGGTGATGGACCACGGCACCCTCACGGACAACAACGGCCGCAAGGCGGACTTCCGCAACGTGGTGCTCATCATGACCACCAACGCTGGCGCCCAGCAGGCCGCCCGCGCCTCCATCGGCTTCACCGAGCAGGACCACTCGTCGGACGCCATGGAAGTGCTGCGCAAGATGTTCACGCCGGAGTTCCGCAACCGCCTGGACGCCATCGTGCAGTTCAAGTCGCTGCCGATGCAGGTCATCAAGACGGTGGTGGACAAGTTCCTCACCGAGCTGCAGGCGCAGCTCGACGCCAAGAAGGTGGAGCTGGACGTGGACGAGGTGGCCCGCGAATGGCTCGCTCGAGAGGGCTACGACGAGAAGATGGGGGCGCGGCCCATGCAACGCCTGATCCAGGAGAAGATCAAGCGGCGGCTCGCCGAGGACATCCTGTTCGGCGAACTGGCCGACGGCGGCGGACTGGTGCGGATCACCGAGGAGGGCGGGGACCTCGCGCTCGACATCGAATCCCGTACCAAGGCGAAGGACTCGGCCAGCGCGTAGCGGCGGCGCCCGCGGCTAGCGCTCGCGGAAGGTGATGCGGCCCTTGGAGAGGTCGTAGGGCGTCAGTTCCACCTTCACCCTGTCTCCGGTGAGGATGCGGATGTAGTTCTTGCGCATCTTGCCGGAGATGTGCGCCGTCACCTTGTGGCCGTTGTCGAGTTCCACGCGGAACATGGTGTTCGGCAGCGTGTCGACGACGACGCCCTCCATCTCGATCTGTTCTTCCTTCGCCATGCAGTCCTTAGAGCGGTTGCCTAGCCCGCCGCGGCGAGCCGTTCAGGGCGGCGCATTTAACCACTTGCGCGCCGCGCATGGAAGGACACGACAACGCGACCGACGCGACCGCTTCGCGGTCGCCCCGAGATTTCGCTGCGCGAAATCTCCCCAGGCGGGGCTAAACCGCCGACCGAAATCTCCCTGAGGCCAGGCGAAGACACTGGTGCAGGTGGCGCAATAGCGTGAGCGCGGCGTATCGATCAGGAATGGCGGGCGCGGTCAGTCGATGATGGCTTGGTAGGCGAGAAGCTGCGCCAGCTCGCGCACCGGGTAGGTGCCGTCCGGCAGCAGCTGCGTATGGACGATGCCGACCAGGTCCTCCTCGTGGTCCACCCAGAAGTGCGTGGTGGCGGCGCCGCCCCAACTGAACGTGCCCTTGGAGACGGGCAGGCCGGAGGTGGCCGGATTGGTGACCACCGAGCCGGTGATGCCGAAGCCGACGCCCCAGGCCGGCTGCTCGCCGCCCATCATGGAGAACAGGCTCGTCAAGGCGTCGTCGGGGAAGTTCGGAGTGAGGTGGTTGGCGACCATGAACTCCACCGTCTTCGTGCCGAGCAGCCGCTTGCCGCCGTACTCGCCCCGGTTCGCCAGCATCTGGGCGAACTTGAAGTAGTCGCCAACCGTGCCGACGAGGCCGGAGCCGCCCATCTCGATGGCCGCGGGCTTGCGGTAGGGGCTCGTTTCCGGGTCGTCCGCCAGGGCCATGCCGCCACCGGGCTTGGGGCTGTAGTTCGCCGCGAACCGGCCCAGTTTCCCATCGGGCACGTGGAAGTCCGTGTCGGCCATGCCGAGCGGTTCGAAGATGCGGCTCTTCAGGAACTCCCGGAACGACATGCCGGAGACCGCCTCGACCAGCCGCCCGAGCACGTCCATGCCGACGCTGTAGTGCCACTCGGTTCCGGGCTGCGCCACCAGAGGCTGCTGCGCCAGTGCCTTGGTCCATGCTTCGAGGCTTGGGTGGGGCGAACCCGGCGCCGAGCCGAGTACGCCAGCCGCCGCGTACATCTGCGCGACAGGGGTGCCGAAGAAGTCGTAGGTGAGGCCGGAGGTATGCGTGGCGAGGTGCTGAATCGTCATCGGGCGGGCCGGCGCGGTCTGCCCTTCGCCGAGGTAGACCTCCATCTCGGCGAACTCCGGGAGATAGTCGGAGATCGGGTCCGTCATCAGGAAGCGGCCTTCCTCGAAGAGCATCATCACCGCGGCGCCGGTGACGACCTTGGTCTGCGAGTAGAGGCGGAAGATGGTGTCCTTCTCCATCGGCAGGCCGCGGGCCACGTCGCGCAGGCCGTTGGCCTCGAAATGCACCACCTTGCCGCGTCGGGCGACGAGCGTCACGGTGCCGGGGATCTTGTCGGCGTCGATCAGCCGCCGCATGCCCTCGCCGATGCGTTCGAGCCTGACGCTCGACATGCCGACGGTCTCCGGCGCCGCCATCGGCAGGCCGTGGTTGTCGGCGATCAGCGGCGTCGCCGCGGCGAAGCACGCGACGAGCGCCGCTGCGACCAAGGGGCGGTATGCGCCGCGGAACGTGGGTCCTCCGGCGCGCCGCTTGCTCATCAGTTCCTCCGCGCTTACCGCATGTCCCACCGCGCCCGGACGTAGTAGAAGCCGCCGTTGAAGCCGAACGGCGACGTCTCCGGGTACACCAGCCCCGCCACTTCGCCGTTCGGGTTGGTGGTCGGGTATTCGTCGAAGAGGTTCTGAGCGCCGAACAGCAGCATGAGGCTGTCGGTCGCGTCCACGGAGATCTCGGCATCGAAGACGAGGCTCGGTTCCGGGTAGAAGGCCACCGAGCCGTCGTTGGTGGGCGCGTCGTAGTACTCGCCGTAGTAGCGGGCCCGGGCCATGAGGTTCCATGCGCCCTGGGCGTGCTTCCAGGTCACCAGATAGCGCGAGTCCGGGCGACCGTTCTCGATCTGCAGGCGGCGGTTCTCGCTGGTGTACGTCGAACTGTACCGGGTGAGTTCCACATCCGACCAGTTGCCGACGAAAGTGAGGCTGGAGTCGCCGCCGCCGAGTTCGAACGGCCAAGTGGCCACGATGTCGATGCCCGAAGTCTCCACCGTCTGCTGGTTCGACAGATAGCGCACCGACGTGAAGCTGGTCGCATCGGTGACGCCGGCGGCCAGCAGCGAGGAGATGTCGCTGTCGGTGAGGTTGAAGCGGCTGGTGAAGGCGATCCGGTCTTCGATCTCGATGTTGTAGTAGTCCACGGTGACATCGATCATGCCGAGGGTGAAGACCGCGCCGATGGTGATGTTGGTGGACGTCTCGGGGGTGAGCGGCAGAGCGCCCTTCTGGATGGCGACCGGGTTGGTGGGCGGCAGCGTCGCGATGTCGGCGAGGAAGCCCATGTTGAACTCGGTGGTGACGTTGCGCAGGTTCGCCTGGCCGGCCGTCGGCACGCGGAAGCCGGTGCTGATCGCGCCCCGCACCGCGAAGGCGTCGGCGAGCTGCAAGCGCGCCGCGACCTTGCCGTCCAGGGTATTGCCGAACTCGTCGTAGTTCTCGTAGCGCAGCGCGCCGCCGAGCAGCAGCCGCTCGCTGACGTTGGATTCGATGTCGAGGTAGGCCGCCATGGCGCGCACGCTGTTCTCGCCCGCGTCGCCCGGCTGGAAGCCGGGGAAGCCGTTGGAGCCGATGCCGAAGCCCTGCTCGGCCAGATTGAACTGGGTGTCGATGTAGAAGGAGTTCGGCTCGCCGTTCTCGATCTTGAACGTCTCGTCCCGGTATTCCAGCCCCATAGCGACGTTGACCGCGCCGTAGAAACCCATCTCCACGGGTTTGGAGAGGTCGAAGTTCAGCACGCGGTCGGTCTCCGTGTAGGCGCCGGCGTGGTAGTACACGTCGATGTCGTTGCGCGAACCGAGCAGCTGCGGGTTGATGGTGTTGTAGATGTAGAACTGTGCGTTGCTGCGTCCGGCGGTGGCGCTCAGATCCCAGAACCAGCCGGAATCGAGCTGGCCGCGTACGCCGCCCGCCATGCTGTAGTCGTGGATGAAGGCGCCGAACTGCGGGGTGAAGCCGCCGGGAAACTTCTCGATGAGGGAGTAGCAGCCCGGGGCGGAGCGCACCGCCGCCAAGTCGTCGGCGTTGGGCCGGTTGTTCTCGATCTTGATGGGCGGGCAGTTGTTGAACCGCTCGTCAAGCACGGTATTCGGGTCGTCGTCGGCGGGGTTGTCGCTCGGATCGAGGTCCGCCACCTTCACCGTCGCAGTGCCGTCTGCCAACGTCGGGCCGCGGAACACGCCGCCGCGGGTGTGGGGGTTCCTGAAGTAGAAGCCGCCTTCCACCTGCCGCTCGCCCCAGTTGCCGAAGGCGTAGGCCTCCGTGCCGCCGCCGAGTTCGATGCCGAAGTTGCCGAACAGCTTGAAGTCGCCAGAGTATTCCGGCGCGCCCCAGATCTGCGCCGCCGGTTGGCGGACGTTGTTGTTGCCGGCATCGATGAGCCCCTGCGCATCGCCGCGCTGGGTGCTGCGGCTGGTAGGGTCGGATTCCTTCCACTCGAAGCTGATGTTGGCGAAGCCGGCGTCGCTGAGCGGCATCCCGGCGTTGGCGGCGATGGTCATCGCCGCGCCGTCGCCCTCGAAGTGCGTGCCGTATTTGGCGTCCAGCGTGACGCCTTCGGTGTCATCGCGCAGTACGAAGTTCATGATGCCGGCGATGGCGTCCGAGCCGTATTGCGCCGAAGCGCCGTCGCGCAGCACTTCGAGGCGCTCGAGGGCGATGGCGGGGATCGCGGACACGTCCGGCCCCTGCGAGCCGCCTGAGATGCCGGAGCCGAGCAGGGCGATGACGGCGGCGCGGTGGCGACGCTTGCCGTTGACGAGCACGAGCGTCGCGTCCGGCGCCAGCCCGCGCAGGGTTGCAGGACGGATGAACGTCGCCGCGTCGCTGATGGGTTCCTGGCTCACGTTGTAGGACGGCACCAGGCTCGCGATCAGGGAGTCCATGTTGGAGTCGCCGTGAGCTTGGAAATCCGCGCCTTCCACAACGTCAACGGGTACCGGGGAGTCGGCGGCCGAGCGGTCCAAGCGCCGGGATCCGACCACCCGCACCTCTTCGATTTCGCCGCTGGCCTGGGCGACGGCCGGAGCGGATTCCTGCGCGAGCAGTTGCGGCGCAGGCGCCGCGACCGCGGCGAGGATGACGGTGCCGATGGCGATGTGCAGTTTCGCTTCCATGTCCTGAATCCTCTGTCGTTGCTGGTGTAAAACCCGACCGCGGATCCCCATCCCGGCGCGGGCTACCGCTCGCATAATACCGATAGCTCATGTCCCTGCCCACGACTTTTCAAATACCCTCTTATATCAACAATTTACGTTCTTTAGCTTCTGCCAGTCCCTTCCAATACACGAATTAGCCATTGTTAGTACATCGAAATCGAGACCTGTCCGGTACCTTGCCGCGTGACCTACCGCCTAGAAGCTCAGTACGGCTCGCAGATAGTAGAAGCCACCGTTGAAGCCCCATGGGGAGGTGACCGGGTACTTGGCGCCGACGATGTGCGCGTAGGGATTCGGCTCGTCCGGCAGTGCGCAGCCGCAGAAGTTGGCTGTGGTAGCGCCTACAGAGCCTTCAGGGTACTTGTCGAAGATGTTCTCCGCGCCGAGCACCAGGGATACGTTGCCGGTCGCCTGCAGCACGGCCTCGGCGTCGAACACCGTGCCGCCCTCCGCTTCGATGGGAAAGGTGAGGTTGCTGTCCAAGTGGTCCTCGAAGAAGTCGCCGTAGTGCCTGATGCGGCCGAGCAGCTTGAGGCGCCCCTGCACGTGGTTGACCGTCAGCGCGAGCTTGGTATTCGGCACGTTCTCCTCGAGCTGGCGGATGCGCCCGGCGAGCACCAGCTCGGGGTTGTGCTTCTCCACTTCCGTGCGGTTCCAGTTGAACGCCGCGATGACGTCCGTCGAACCCGTGCCGAGGCTGAGCGGCAGCGTCGCGACCACGTCGATTCCTTGGGTGCGGGTATCGAAGTCGTTGGTGAAGAACACGACCGAGGAGTAGCTCGATGCATCCGTCACGCCGTCGGCGAGCAGCGCCGCGACGTCTTCATCGGTCAAGACGATCTGGCTGCTCTGCGCCACACGGCCTTCGACCGAGATGTTGTAGTAGTCCGCGGTCACCGCCATGCGGCCGATGTCCATCACCGCGCCCACCGTGATGTTCACCGACTCCTCCGGTTGCAGCGCCGTGCCGCCGAGGCGAGTCGAGATGGGATGCGTCGGCGGCAGCACCGCCTGGTCCGCGAGCTGCGCGTTGACGAATACGGTGGAGACCTTGCGCGTGTTGCTCTGCCCGGCGGTCGGGGCCCGGAAGCCGGTGCTGACGGCGCCGCGCAGGGCGAAGGCCTCGCTTACCTGGATGCGCGCGGCGAACTTGCCGTCGAGCGTGCCGCCGAAGTCCTCGTAGTTCTCGTAGCGCGCTGCGGCGCCGAGCAGCACGGCGTCGCTCACCTGCGTCTCGAAGTCGATGTAGCCGGCGTGGCTGGCGCGGCGCCACTCGCCGGCGGTGCGCGGCGGGAAGCCGGGGAAGCCGTTCGAGCCGATGCCGAAGCCCTGCCCGGCGAGCGAGTCGGTGATCAGCCACGAGTTGCGGCCGCCGGCGGTGATCTCGAAGGTCTCTTGGCGGTACTCGTAGCCCATCGCGACGTGCAGCGGCGCATGCCAGCCGAGATCCAGCGGCTTGGACAGGTTGAAGTCCAGCACTCGGTCCGTCTCCGTGTCCGTGCCCGGCTGGTAGGTGGTGGGGATTGCCTCGCGCTGGGCGGCGAGCTGCGGGTTGATGGTGTTCTTCATGAAGTACGAGGCCTGGTTCGTGCCCATGACCGCCGAGACATCGTAGAACCAGCCGTCGCCCAGGCGCCCGCGCAGGCCGATAGCGAAGGAGGAGTCCTCGACGTCGGCGCCGAACTGCGGCGTGAAGCCGCCGGGGAAGCGCTCGTTGAACACCCAGCAGTCAGGCGCTGCCCGCACTGCGGCGAGCGCGGCGGCATCGGGCACGTTGCCGACGATGGGCACCACGGGACAGTCTCCGGACATGCCGTCGGCCGAAAGGTCCACGACCTTGAGCGTGGCTCCGCCGTCCACCACGGGGCCGCGGAAGATGCCGCCCCGCGTATTCGGGTTGCGGAAGAAGAAGCCGCCCTCGACGGTGCGCCTGGAGACGTTGCCGAAGGCGTACAGTTCGCTCGCCTCGCCCACCTCGATGCCGGCGTTGGCAAACAGCTTGTAGTCGCCGGTTATCTCCGGTGCGCCCCAGATCTGCGCCGCCGGCTGGCGCACGTCGTTGTTGCCCGCCGCGATCAGCGCCAGCGCGTCGCCGCGCTGCACGCTGCGGCTGGTGGGATCGGCGCCGCCGTACTCGACGCTGAGGTTGGCGAAGCCGCGATCACCCAAGGGGAGCCCGACGTTGGCGGCGATGCTGGTCAGCGCCCCGTCGCCTTCGTAGTACTGGCCCCACTTGGCTTGCAGCGTGCCGCCTTGGGAGTCGTCCTTGAGGACGAAGTTGAGGACGCCGGCGATGGCGTCCGATCCGTACTGGGCCGAAGCCCCGTCGCGCAGCACTTCCACGCGATCGAGGGCGACGGCGGGGATGGAGGCCAGGTCCGGCCCCTGGGAGCCGTCCGAGATGCCGCCGCCCAGGAAGGCGATGACGCCCGAGCGATGACGGCGCTTGCCGTTCAGCAGTACCAGCGTCGCATCGGGCGACAGGCCGCGCAGGTTGGCCGGCCGGACGATGGTGGCGGCGTCGCTGATGGGCTGCTGGTTGACGTTGTACGACGGCACGAGCGTGGACAGGAGCCAGTCCATGTCCGTCGGTCCGATGCCCAGGAAGTCGTCGCCGTCGATGACGTCCACTGGCACCGGCGAATCCGCCGCCGAGCGGTCCCGGCGCCGGGAGCCGACTACGACGACTTCCTCGATGGCCGGCGCCGCGCCTGCCTCCTGGGCTTCGGCGCCGGTGCCGCCGAAACCGATTGCGATGCCGACCGCCAGCGCGCCCGCCGCGGCGGGGATGAGTCGTGCGTGCATGGCTTGTCCTCGCTCTCGGTTGCTGAGCCGGAGCATACACCCTCGTTGACGCCCGATGCCGTCGCACGGTCCTGTTTGATGCAGTTCTGAGCTATGTGATGCCTTTTCTGTCAGCGTCCGCCGGTGCGGGAGCCTTGTGCCGCTCTTGGCGCGGCTTACAGAGATCTGTCTTGCGCCCCCGAGCGCGTCGCGTTCGAACGCGGCCGCATGTGCTACGCTCGTCCTGATCGACGTGCCGACGGGCACGAGACTGGGGAACTCGGAAACATGTGGCATCTGGTCGAGGACTTCTTCGAGCAAGGTCTGGTCGGCAAGCTCTTCGTCGCCGTGGGCTGGCTGGCCGTGCTCATCATGGTGTCGAGCTTCATCGCCTTGGTCGGGCCCGGCATCGCGGGACTGTTCGCTCCCTAGCGGGGCGGCGAGGTGCCGCCCCGTGTGGCTGTCTTCCCTCACCGCGCAGCAGCGCGACGCGCTGCTGGGGCTGGCGCACAACGTCGTCGTCTCGGATGGCCTGCTGGACCCCAACGAAGAGGACATGCTGGTCGAGTTCAAGCGCGAGATGGCGCTGAAGCCGGAGCTGGACTCGGACTATCTGGAACTCGACGGTATCGACGCGATCTTCGACTCCCGGCGCACCCGCACCATCGTCCTGCTGAACCTTCTGCGCCTGTCCTACGTGGACGGCGCCTTCGAGATCGAAGAGGAGTGCCTGCTCAAGGAAGTGGCCCGCGCCTTCGGCATCGACGATGCGGCGTTCGGGGCGATGGACGCTTGGGTCAAGCGCCTGGTGGCCTTGGAGGAGGAAGCGCGGGGGCTCATGGAGCCGCCGGGGTAGGGCGCCCGTCTGCCGCGGATTACCCGAGCAGCACTTCCTTGGCGCGATTGAGCGTCGCGGCGAGAAAGTCCGTGCCGCCGCGGTCCGGATGCAGCTTCTGCATCAGGCGGCGATGGGCGTCCACGACCTGCTCGGCGCTCGCGCCGGCGTCGAGCCCCAGCACCGCGAGCGCCTGCTCGCGATCCATCTCGCCGTTGGCGGCGGTCTGCGCCCGCTCCTGCGGCTCGCCTTCGTTCCAATCGGGGAAGCGGCGCTGCAGATAGGCCGCCAGGAGTTGCTTCGAGTCGGTCGCCGACAGCTCTCGGTAGAGCCCCTGCAAGGTGGCCAGATCGAGTTCCGAGAGCCGCCGGCCGGCCAACGGCCCGGTCAGCACCTCGCCATCCATCTCACCGCTCTCGTGATCGAGCGTCATGCGCAGATCATCCGTCTGCACTGCGGATTGGCGAGGGTCGGCGCCCACCGATTGCTGCCCGGAGCCGAACATCGAGTGGCGCCGGAACCCGCGTTGCAGCAGGTTGCTGATGAGCGGCCCGGCCACGAGCCCTGCCGCTAGGCGCAGGAACGGCAGTGAGCCGGCGGCGATCGCGGCCAGCCAATGCAGCCTTCCCGTTGCCGTCAGCAGCAGCAGCACGACGCCGAGCACGACCGCGGACGTGGTGGCCACTCTGGTGAGCTTGTTGGAGCGGTTCTTGGCGCCGAGCGCCCGCCACAGGAGCGCGAAGGCGACCACGCCGACGACGATAGCGAGCAGCAGCCCCATCGGCCTCTCAGGGCATCTGCGCGAGCAGGCCGCGCGCCAGGCTGTGCTCGATTTGGCCGAGCCCGCGGCGCCCGTCCGCGGCGTAGCGGGCGACTGCCTTGAAGAGCACGCGCAGTTCGTCCGCGCTGCCGGCCTGGAACGGCGCGTAGGCGCCGCCGGTGATGCGGGCGATGGCGCGGAACACCTGCTCCGTGCGCGGATCGCCGCCCTCGTGGAAGACGAAGAAGGGCACGCTGAAGAGCGCCAGCTTGCCGGCCTGTGCGGTTAGCGCCTCCGGCGGCTCCTCGCAGGCATCGCCGATGAAAATGGCCGCTTGGATGGGCTGGCGCTGGCACTCCGCGAGGGCGTGCATTAGCAGCCGGCCGATCTGCGTCAGGCCGCCGCGGCAGGTGACGCCGGTCATCTGCCGCAGCAGCGCTTCGGGGTCCGCGGACCAGGGCGATGCGTGGAACTCCTCGAAGCCGCGGTAGTAGGCGAGCTGCACGCTTGGCCGGCCGGCTTCGGCGGCGGCGCGAAACAGCTCGCCGTGCAGGCCCATGGCGAGGTCCCAGGTCGGTTCGCGGCTCGCCGTGGCGTCGAGCCCGAACAGGATGCGCGGCCGCTTCGCCGTCGGCACGGCGACTGGAGCGGCCTTCGCTTCCGCGAGGAAGCGGGCGATGTCGTTGCGCAGGGCGGGCGGTCGCGCCATCACTTGCACCCTCGGACGATGCGCCTATGATGGGCTTCGTTCGCGGCGTCGGCAAGGCGGCAGGCGGTTGGCAGACACACAAGACATTGCCGGTCGGCTCGAAGAGCTGCGCGTTGAGCACCGAGACCTCGACGAGGTGATCGAATACCTGATCGAGACCGGCCACCCGGACCAGATGAAGGTGCGGCGCCTCAAGAAGCGCAAGCTCAAGCTGAAGGACGACATCAAGCGGCTCGAAAGCCAGCTCATTCCGGACCTCGATGCCTGACAACGAACCAGAGCGCTACCTGACCGTCGCGGTGTCGTCCCGGGCGCTGTTCGACTTGGGCGAATCCGACGCCGTCTACCAGCAGGACGGCCTCGAAGCCTACCGGCGCTACCAGATCGAGCGCGAGAACGAGGCGCTCGCCCCCGGCGAGGGCTTCGCCTTCGTCAACAAGCTGCTCGGCATCAACAAGCAGCTCGGCGAGCGCCGCGTGGACGTGATCCTGCTGTCGCGCAACTCGGCGGACACCGGCCTGCGCGTGTTCAACTCCATACACGACCACGGCCTCGACATCGTGCGCGCCGCGTTCTCGTCCGGCGCAAGCCCCTACCGCTACGCGGAGGCGTTCGGCTGCGACCTGTTCCTCTCCACCGAGCCGGGCGACGTGGTGCGCGCCCTCGACAGCGGCATCGCCGCCGCCACGCTGCTGGCGGCGCGCCGCTCCAAGGCGCCGGCTTCGTCGAATGCGCTGCGCATCGCCTTCGACGGCGACGCCGTGCTGTTCTCCGACCAGGCGGACCGCATCTTCCACGAACGCGGCCTTGAGGCGTTCGCCGAAGCCGAGGCGAGGGACGCGGACCAACCCTTGGCCGGCGGGCCGTTCAAGCCGTTTCTGGAGGGCCTGCACCGCCTGCAGCGCGAGTTCGACAGCGACGACTGCCCGATCCGCACCGCGCTGGTGACCGCCCGCGGCGCGCCGGCCCACGAGCGCGTCATCAAGACGCTGAGGGCTTGGGACATTCGCCTCGACGAGAGCCTGTTCCTCGGCGGCCTCGACAAGGCCGCGTTCCTGCGCGCCTACGAGGCGGACGTCTTCTTCGACGACCAGACCGGCAACTGCGCTCCGGCCGCGGAGCATGTCGCCACCGGCCATGTGCCGCACGGCGTGCGCAACGAGGGTGCCGAGGCATGAAGCTGCACCAGCTTCGCTATATTTGGGAGGTCGCGCACCACGGCCTCAACGTGACGGCAACCGCCACGGACCTCTACACGTCGCAGCCGGGCATCAGCCGCCAGATCAGGCTCCTCGAGGACGAACTCGGCGTCGAGATCTTCGCTCGCAGCGGCAAGCATCTGACGCGCATCACCCCCGCCGGGCGGATCATCCTGGACAAGGTGGGCGGCATTCTGCGCGAGGTCGAGAGCATCAAGAAGGTCGCCGAGGAATACCGCAACGAGACCCGCGGCACCCTGTCCATCGCCACCACCCATACCCAGGCGCGCCACGCCCTGCCGCAGGTGCTGCCGAGACTGCGCGAGGCCTACCCGGACGTGCGCCTCAACATGCGCCAGGGAACCACCGAGCAGATCGGCGAACTGGCGACGACCGGCGTCGTGGACTTCGCCATCGCGCCGGAAGTGATGGATCGCTACCCGGAACTCGTGATGATGCCGTGCTATCGCTGGAACCGCTGCGTGGTCGTGCCGCGGGACCACGCGCTGGCCGGTCGCTCGAAGCTCGGCTTCGAGGATCTGGAGGCCTATCCGGTGGTCACCTACGACGCCGGCTTCCGGGAACGCCTCCCGGTGATGCGCGACGAAGACGACGAGGAGGCGGACGGTCCGTTCAACATCGCGCTCTCGGCGGTGGATACGGACATCATCAAGACCTACGTTCGGCTGGGCTTCGGCATCGGCATCATCGCCCGCATGGCCTACGACCCGGCGCAGGATGCGGATCTCCTGGCCATCGATGCGAGCAACCTGTTCCGTCCGAGCACTACCTACATCGGCTGCCGCCGCGGCACCTTCATGCGCCAGTTCATGGTGGACTTCGTCGGCTGGTTCGCGCCGCACCTGACGCCGGAATTGATCGACGAGGCATTGCGGGCGCCGAGTGCGCAAGCCCGGGCGGCGCTGTTCGAGGGAATCGAACTGCCGGAGCGCTAGATCAAATCCAAGTCCGGATTGGCGCGCAGCAGCTCCTGCGCCTCGTCCACCGGCTTGGCCGCGGCGCCAAGCACTTCCTTGGCGAAACGCAGGTAGATGGTGTAGACCTTGGTTTGGTCGCCGTCCTCCACTAGGAAGAACGGCGCAACGGCCACGCCGTGCTTCGCGGCCAAGCGCATTCCCGCGGAGTTCGGATCCCGTTCGTCGGCAACGACCACCTCGTCGATGCGCTGCACATGCCCGGATTGCTCGAGGCGCCGCTCCACATCCGCGCACTTGGCGCATGGTTCTCCGTTCGCCAGGATCTTCTTGACGAAGACGATGCGCATGGAATGGCAGCTCGGCGAGCGGCTAGCGGTCCGCGATGCGTATGGGCGAGACGTTCTGCGCGTGCAGCCCGCACTCCTTGTCCGCCGCATTCTCCCACCACCAGCGGCCTTCGCGCTCGTGCTGATGCGGTCCCACCGGACGGGTGCAGGGCTCGCAGCCGATGGAGCGGAAGCCGCGGTCGTGGAGCGGGTTGTAGGGCACGTCTTGGCGGCGGATATAGTTCCACACGTCCTGAGCGGTCCAACCGCTCAGCGGATTGAGCTTGACGATGGGGTGTTCCGCGGTGGAGAAGGCGAGGTCGTTCTGGCGGATCGGCAGATCCGCCCGCGTCACGCTCTGGTCGGCGCGCTGCCCGGTGATCCAAGCATCAAGGCCCGACAGGTGGCGTTGCAGCGGCTGGATCTTGCGCACCGCGCAGCACTCGCCGTGGCCATCGCTGTAGAAGCTGAAGAGGCCTTTCGCGCGCACTAGGCGCGCCAACTCGTCGGCATCCGGCGACAGCACGTCGATGGCGATGCCGTAGTGGGTGCGCACGGTCTCGATGAAGCGGTAGGTCTCGCCGTGCAGGCGCCCGGTGTCCAGCGTGAACACGGGTGCGGCATCGCCGAGCAGGCGCACGGCCAAGTCCACAAGGACTACGTCCTCCGCCCCGCTGAAGGAGATGGCGATGCGGTCGAACTCCGCGAACGCATCCTCCATGACGGCGAGCGCAGTGAGCTCGGCGTTCGTTTCGGCTGCGAGCGAACTCAGCGACAGGGTCTCCGCCATTGGGCAACGGTGCCTGACTGAAAGGGTGCGCACCTTAGCAGTGCGGCGGATTCACGAAAAATACCGTCTGGTCATATCGTAATGTGGCCGCGAGGCGTCAGGGCCGATAGGCGACGCCCTGCGACGGGCCGAGCTGCGTCCTCACGACGCGCCATGCATCGTCGAGGAAGTCCACCAGCAGCGGCCGCGTGTCCCGAGGATCGATGAGCTCCTCGATGCCGAATGCATGGGCGTTGCGGAACGGCGACGAGATGGCTTGCAGCCGCGCCTCGATCTCCGCCCGCTTGGCTTCGGGATCGGCGGCGTTCTCGATGTCGCGCTTGTAGGCGATGGCGGTGCCGCCTTCGATGTGCATCGACCCGCCGTGCGTGGACGGCCAGCAGTAGCGGCGATACAGCCCCGTGCCGCGCTGATGCAGGCCGCCCGCGACCCCGTAGAGCTGCCGCATCACGAAGCAGATGTACGGCGTCTTGCTCTGCGTCAGCGTGGTGACGATGCGCGCCCCGGCGCGGACGATGCCGAGCTCCTCCTGCGCGCGGCCGACCGAGAACCCCGGCTCGTCGGCGAAATACACCAGCGGCAGATGGAACATGTCGCACAGTTCGATGAGCCGGATCGTCTTCTCGCCGGCGGCGATATCCATGGAGCCGCCGTTGAACTTCGGATGGTTCGCCATCACGCCCACCGGGTAGCCGTTTACGCGGGCGAGGCCAGTGACCCGGGCACGGCCGTAGTAGGGACCGATCTCGAAGAAGCTGTCCTTGTCCAGCACCGCATCGAGCACCTTGCGCGGATCGTAGATGCGGCGCCGGTTCTTGGGGATGACGGAGATGAGCGACTCGTCGCGGCGCTCTGGGTCGTCGTCGCATGGAACGACGGGGGGTTCTTCCCAAACGTTGGCCGGCAGGTAGGAAAGGAACCGTCGCACCTGCGCGATGGCGTCCTGTTCGTCCTCGGCGAGGTTCATGATGACGCCGTTCTTCACTTGGATGCGCTCGTCGCCGAGATCCTCCTTGGTGATGGCCTGGCCGGTGGCCTGCTCGACCACCTTGGGCCCGGCGACGAACACTTGGCTCGTGTTCTTCACCATGACGTTGAAGTGGCACATGCAGGCCTGCACGGCGGGCAGGCCAGCGACGGAGCCGAGCACCGCAGAGACGACGGGGACGTACTGCAGCAGTTCAGCGGAGAGATTCGTGCCCGCATTGCCCGGCAGGTACGTGCGGCCGATCTTCTCGAAGGTCTTGACGCTGCCGCCCGTCGCATCGAGCAAGCGCACGTAGGGAATGCGCGCCTTGAGCGCGAAACCTTCGGCGAAGGAGCCCTTGTTGCCCACCGCCGCATCAGCCGAGCCGCCGCGAATGGTGAAGTCGCCGCCGGAGAAGGCGACCTTGCGACCATCAACGCGCACCGTACCGGTCACCGAGTTCGCGGGCTTGAGCCCCACGACATCGTCGTCTTGCCACTGCGCCGTACCGGCAATCGCCCCGATCTCGTGGAACGTGCCCGGATCGGCGAGCAGATCCACCCGCTCGCGCACCGTGAGGCGCCCGCGGGAATGGTGGAAGGCGACGCTGTCCGCACCGCCCATCTCCTTGGCGAACTCGGTCTGGCGTGCGAGCTCGGCGACTTCGGGTTTCCAGCCCGCGGTTGACTTGCTGGTGGCCACTCCTAGGCTGCGTCGTCTTCGACGAATGCGTTCAACCGCTCCGTGGCGTTCGCGAAGTCCTCCATGAACTCGTAGACCACCTGCCTTGCGGATTGCACCTGGTTCATCAGCCCTACCGCTTGGCCCACGAAGTAGGTCGTGAGCTGCTTCGCTCCCGGGTGCCCCGTCTCTGCGAGGCGGGCGATCTTGCCGAGTGCCGGCTCGCTCACCAGCGCCTGCAAGGGCATCGGCAGCGGATCGGGGGCATCTTCGGCGTGCCAAGCGTCGGTCCAAGCCGAGCGCAACTGACGCGTGTACTTGCCGGTACGACTGCGGGAGCGGACCGTCTGCCGGGAACTCGCGGCGAGGAACTTCTCCTTCACCGCTGGGGCGGTTTCCGCTTCCGCGGTCGTGAGCCACACGGAACCGGTCCACGCGCCGTGCGCCCCCATCGCCATCACTGCCGCCATCTGCCTGCCGGTGGCGATGCCGCCGGCGGCAAGGACGGGGACCTCGCCGTAGGGCGCGACAGCTTCGAGCACCTCGGGGATCAGTACCAGGGTGGAGACTTCCCCGCAGTGGCCGCCGGCCTCGGTGCCGGAGACGACGAGGATATCCACGCCCGCTTCGGCGTGCTTGACAGCGTGCTCCCTCGCGCCGGTGAGCGCCGCCACGGGCACGCCCTCGCGCTTGCCGCGTTCGAGCATGAACGGCGGCGGCACGCCGAGCGCGTTGGCGACCAGCTTGATCGGATGGGCGAAGGCAGCATCGAGCACTAGGCTCGCGCCCTTCTCGCGCATGTTGTCGCCGACGCCGCGCTGCGGTCGGGCGCGATACAGGTCGTCGGTGGGGATGTCGAACTGGGCGAGCAGGCTCAGCACGTATTGCTTGTGCTCCGGCGGGATGCGGCGCTCGATCTCCTCGGCAGCGAGCGCTTCCCCCTTGCTGTCCATGCTGGTCGGCACCAGGAGGTCGATGCCGTAGGGCTTGCCGCCCACATGGTCGTCGATCCAGGACAGCTCGATGTCCAGCGTCTCCGGCGAGTGGCCGACTGCGCCGAGCACGCCGAAGCCGCCGGCATTGGACACCGCCGCGACCACGTCCCGGCAATGGCTGAAGGCGACGAGCGGGAACTCGCAGCCGAGCATGTCGCAAATGGGCGATTTCATGGGGAACCCCTCTCAAGCGTCGCGCCCGATAATACCTGCCCGGGACCGGCTTTCGCCACGCGGTCGGGTCCGCCGATACAATGCCGCGATGGATGCTCGCTTTGGACGCGTTCGCGGCCTGAGGCCGGTGGTTGAGGATGATTGGCAAGCGATCATCGCACTGGCGGGCCAGGAGAACCCGTGGCGCTGGGGCTGCGGGCGGATGGCGGCTCGGGACCTGCGCGAGGCGTGCTCGGTTGCGCCTGCCCGGGTGCTGGAAGACGGTGCGGCCGTCGCGGGCCTCGCGTGTCTTGCGCCGGTCGCCGACAACGTCGTTCGCGCCCAGGGCGTGGCCCGCGACAGCGCGGCGGCGAGGGAGCTGGTCGCTTGGACGTTGGAGTGCGCCGAATCCGCGGCGACGCACACCGCTGCAGCCGCGCGCGGCCCCATGCTCGCCCTGCTGAAGCGGGCGCGTTTCGAGCCTCACTCCAGCCAGCGCACCATGCTCTGGCGGGGCGAACGGTGCGCGGCGCCGTCCCTGCCGTGGCCGTATCGATTCGCCGCGCTGCGCGCCGACCGCTTGGCAGCCCTTCGCGCCACCTACGCGATGGCTTGGCCGGACGATGAGGAGGCTGCGCCCGACCACTTCGAAAGCGCAGATCACGTCGTCTTGGTCGAGGACGCGGCGGATGTCGCCGGCTATGCGATGTGGGAGGTGTTGGGCGACGGCACGGGCGTGATTCACGAGGTGGCCGTGCATCCCCGCCATCGCCGCCGCGGCATCGGCATCGCGCTGACGGCGTTCGCCCTGCGCCATCTGCAAGATCGTGCCCGGGGCATCGAACTCTTGGTGATGGACGAGAACCCGGCGCGCCACCTCTACGAGCGGTTGGGGTTCGAGGTGGTGGAACACGTCGTCAATCTGGTGCGCCGGACGTGAGCGTTCGTTCCGATGGCGCGTGCGACTCTCGCCATGTGCTATGTTGCGCGGCCCTCGCAGAGCCTGCACCGCCCATGCACCCACTGCATTCCGAATCGCCGCTCATCGTCTACATGGACTTCAAGAGCCCGTACGCCTACCTCGCCAAGGACCCCACTTGGCAGCTGGAGGCGGACTTCGCCATCGAGGTGGACTGGCGTCCGCTGACGCTCAACATTCCGAGCTTCCTGGGCTCCGCCCGCGTAAACGATGCCGGCAAGGTGGTCGAGCAGAACCGCACGCCGCGCCAATGGCAGGGCGTTCGCTATGCCTACATGGACGCCAAGCGCTACGCCCGATTGAACGACATCCTCATCTACGGCCCGCAGAAGATCTGGGACTCCTCCCTCGCCGGCATCGGCATGTTGTGGATGCGCGACGCCGGCCGTGGCGAACTGCGCCGCTACATGGACATCGTCTACGAGCGCTTCTGGAAGCGCGAACTCGACATTGAGGACCCCGCGGTGGTCGCCGACGCGGTAGCCGATGCGGGCGGCGACCGTGATGGCTTCCTGGACTATTTCGAGAGCGCGGGACGCAAGGCCCACGACGAGCTGCAGGGTGCCCTGCACCCGGCGGGCATCTTCGGCGTTCCCACCTACGTTCTGGCGGGCGGTGAGGAGATCTTCTTCGGCCGCGAGCATCTGCCGATGGTGCGCTGGCTGCTCGGCGGTCGCGAAGGCCCCGCCCCGGACATCGCCTACGACCGATTCACGCCATGACGGACACCGTCGGTTTCGCCTTCGACTTCACCAGCGCGTCGTCGATGCTGGCGCTCAAGCCCACGCTCGCGCTGGCAGAGGAGTTCGGGATTGAAATCGACTGGCTGCCGTTTCCCTCCTCGGTGAAGCCCGTTCCGCGGCGCAAGGAGAACGAGACCGTGGCCGAGCGCCATGCCCGCGTGCGCGCCGAGTACGCGGCGAAGGACATTGCGCGGTACGCCAAGGTGCAAGACCTCGACATGCGCGCGGACGCAGCCGCTGTGGACTCGACATCGGCCCGGGCTGCCTGCCTATGGGCGAACCGGCAGGGCGTTGGCGAGGCGTTCGTACGCAAGGCGATGGTGGAGTTCTGGGCAGGACGGCTGGACATCGAAGACCGCGGCGCGCTGGCCGCGGCGCTCGACTCGGTGGGCGCCCCGGGCTTCGCGGATTTCGACCATGCGCACGCCTTGGCGGAGCACCAGGCGGCGCTCCGCGAGCGGGGCGTGTTCACGCTGCCCTGCTATCTGGTAGCGGGCCAGATGTTCGTGGGAAGGGAGCACCTGCCGATGATTCGCTGGGTGCTTGGTGGCTCGGAAGGGCCGGGGCCGCTGTAGGTTGTTCGATTTGGACATGCCGCGTGGCGCCTTGGCTGGTGTCGCACATGCGGCTGGTTTGGGTGGTCTGACCGCCAGGTTCTGCGCTGCGAGCTGCTGGCCAAATGACGATGGGGAAGGCGAGTGAGCCTGAGATCGAGGACAACTGCACGCAGATGATCGTCCACCGCCTGCCCGACGTCGGCAGTCCGGGGCACCCGAAGGCCCCGTCTGACTCTTCTTTCTCTTTCGGCGGGCTAGGCCGCGGCAGGTGGCCCGGACGCCTTGGTTTCAGTCCGAGCCCGCTTCGACCGTTGCTGCCTGCGAACTGCCGGACGGAGCAGGCGAACGCGAGGCGGTCATCCCGCCCTCCAGCACTCGAAAGCTCATGGACCCGAACAGCATCTCATCCCAGCTCTGCAAGCCCCAAGGCACTTCCCGCGTGGGGTCCGGGTTGGCCGGGTTCTGTGCGGAATTGTCCCACCACGTCGTATGCACGACCTTCGTTCCCGCCGGCAGGAGCTTCGGCTCTTCCAGCACGTAGGTCGTCTGCCAGTTGAAGTCGTAGTTCGGCACCGAAAGCAGCAGTTCCTCGGTCTTGTCGGGGTAGAAGGCGCGGAACTCCGAAGCCTTGCCGCGGTAGTGCGCGTGCGGCAGCAGCGAGTAGAGCAGGATGTCCTGCTTGAACTCTCGTTCGGCGAACTCCCTGTGCGCCTTGGCGCCGGGCGGGATGCGGATGTCCGTATTGGCGAGCACAGCGCCGGAGAGCTTGTGTGCCGGCGGTTCGTCGTGCAGGAAGAGGCCGAGTCGGGAGCGGTCCGTGGTCGCCTTGCCGTAGGGCGTGTAGTGCATCTGGAAGATGATCGTCGCGCCCGCTGGCAGCAGCGTGCCGGTGTCCGGCGGGAACTCGTTGGAGACGCGTCCCGGCACGTAGCCGCCGAGCCCGCCGCCGCGTCGTCCGAAGCCGCGTCCGCCTTCGGGGGGCGCTGACGTGAAGCGCGTGATCACATGGTGCAGGGCGGCTCGGTCGCCTGGGGAGATCTCCGTGCCGCGCACCCACACGTCGCGATCGAGCGGATTCTGCACGCGCTGGTACTGGTAGGCCACCACGCCGGATGCCGGCACGTCGAAGGCCGGAATGTCGAGCACGAGGTCCGGTTCGCCCATCGCCCATTGCGGCCAATCGTGCTCGAACGTCGCCAACGGATCGGCGCCCTCGCCGCGCGGCGTGCCGGCCTCGGCCCAATGCACGAGCGCGCGCACCTCGTCGGCGGTCAGCGAGCGGTCGTTCTCGAACTTGCCGTGGTAGGGGTCCGCGTGCCAAGGCGGCATGCGCTTGGTGCGCACCACTTCGCGGATCATCGGCGCGAAACCGCGCACCATGTCGTAGTCCGTCATCGCCCACGGGCCGATGCCGCCTTCGCGGTGGCAGGTCACGCAGTTGTCGATCAGCACCGGGGCCACGTCGTCCACGTAGTTGAGGTCTTCGTCCACTGCCGAGACCGCGAGCGGGCAGTCCGTGGGCGGTGCTCCGCGGTGGGCGATTTCGCGGCCAGCGAGAAAGTCGGCGAGCACTTGTTCGATCTCCGTGCCGTTCGGTCCGCCGCCGCGATGGGCGAGCAGCCAGCGGCTCGGATCGATGATGAGCACTTCGCCGGCGGCGCTGAGTTCGAGGCCGCTCTGCACCACGCCAGCGGTGTCGTCCAGCACCGGGACGGCGCTGGCGCTCTCGGCAAGCGCGTCTCGCGCCGCGCCTTCGCCGTTCACCATCAGGAAGGCGACGCCTTGGTCCCGGAACGTCTCCGCCAAGGTATCGAAACGCTCGCGGTGGCCGGCGAAGGCGGAGCAGCCGGTGGCGTGGGCCATCAGCACCACGGCGCGCGCATCCGACAGGTAGTGCAACTCGTGGGCTTGGCCGTTGTGGTCCAGGAGCTTGAAGTTCTCCACCCGGTCGCCGATGCCGAGGGCGCCGGCGGCGAGTGCCAGAAGGCTTGCGAAAATGGCGAGTGCCTGCTTCATCTGGTGCGTTCTCCTTGGGTCTCTTGCCTTGCGCCGCGCCTCAAAGGGCTTCGGCGAACTTGGCCTCGGTGCGGTGGTAGTTCTCTTGGCCCGGGTTCTCGGCCATGATCGCGCGCCATTCATCGCTGCCGAAGACGCGGGCCATGGTCTCGTGGCGGGTGGCGATGTCCGGCCAGCGGATGATCCAGGTCACGGTGGCGGTGCCGAGTTCGTCCTGCGGCTTGCCGCCGATCTGCGGCGGTTCGTCGATGTTTCCCCAGAAGCCCACGAGGTCCATGTGGGCGCGGATGTAGGGCACCGCCTTCTGCGTCGCCCAGGCCTTGTATTCCTTGAGCAGCGAGGGCTCGTAGTGGTAGTTGCGAATCTCGAAAATCACGGCGGCTCCTCGACGGCCTGACGGACGTACTTTACCTTGGTTTGCAGCCCGATTGCGTGGGTCAGAACGGCTTGACGCCGGCCATCAGGGTGTCGTCCCAGCGGCGTTCGGAGAGGAACTCGATGGCCGCGGCGCTGGCGGTGGGCGTGGCGATGCGGGCCAGCGTCTCGGTGGCGATGGCGGAGACGTAGCCGTTCTTGTCGCCAAGGGCGCGGATGGCGATGCGCTCGATCTCCCGCAAGTGCTCGCCGGCATTGACCGCGTTCAAGAGCACGCTGGCGGCGTTCATGCGCACTTGATCTTCCGCCACCCAGCCGCGGGTCACCTGGGCTTCCAGCCATTCCAGGTTGGTTTCGGTGAGCAGGCGTTCGATCTTCGGCAGGGCCGGCGCCAGATCGCAGCCGATCATGCCGAGGGCGTCCAGCGCTTGGCGCACCACCTGGCTCACTGGGCTGTCGAGCAGCTTGGCCAACTGGACGACGGCCCCGCGCGCCGGTTCGCCGATTTCGCCGAGCGCGAAGGCGGCGTTGATCTGCACCCACGGATCTTCGTGTTCCAGCAGGCCCTCGAGTGCGGGCAGGGCGCGGCTACCGGCGGCCGCGAGGGCGTAGGCGGCGTCCTCCATCACCACGGCGCGTTCGTTCCAGCAGCGCGGATAGCCGCGAATGTCATCGCGCGGCACTGGGCGGCCCTCTTTGTCCGTCGCTAATTCGCGCTCGTGCTTGTTCCGCCCCGCGTGGCGGACTAGCTCGGCGGCCAGCTGTTCCGGCGGAACGGTGGCCGCGGCGCGGTACACGCCGGTGAGTCGCTGCGGCTGATCGCTCGCGCCGAAATGCGCCACCGGATCGTCGCTGGCGCCGTTGACATCGATTCCCGGTTCGCCGCGCATCCAGTTCCAGATGGCGGACCAGGTCTCCGGCAGGTCGTACTCCGGAATGCACGTTTCCGGGCGCTGCCAGGCGGTGCCGTTGTTGATCCAGCTTGGCGCGGACGGATGCTGCGTCCGGGCGAACACGAACTTGACCATGTAGCGGGTGACGTCGGTGCGATTGGGGAATCCGCCATGCACCATGTCAAAGTGCAGCAGCAGGAACGTGCCGGCCTTCATGTGTTCCAGCACCACGCCATGCGGCGCTACCGGATTCGCGTACAGGTAGCTGCCGGCTTGGAAGCGCGTCGGCCCCATGCGTACCGGCGTGTCGTGCGGAAAGTAGAAGCCGATCAGAAACCGCGGCAGATGGTGGCGGGCGCGGGACAGCGGGCTTTGCGCGTCCTGATGCCAGCCGGAACCGGCCCGCGAACCCTTGCCCATGGGCGGCATGGGCGCGGCGGGATCGAACTCGCGTTCGGGGTTCTCGATTGGCGTCGAACTGTGGACGGCGCGGTGCGGATGCAGGTAGTAGCTCGGCCCCGCGATGGAGGTGAGCGCGCCACGCACCACCGGGCAATTCAGCACTTGGTACATCTTCGGCACGCGGGAGAGGATGTTGTTGCCGTACCAGCCCTCCTTCTCCATGGCGAAACGCAAGAGTGCCTCGATCTCGACGTGGATGTTGGGCGCAACGTCGGGCGTCAGCCGCAGGAAGCCGTTGGCGATGAACTCGCGAACTTGCTCGTCGGTCAGGAGCTTGGGGTCCGTCACGGGGAATAGGCCATTGCTTGGTTGAAATCGAGGTCCAGCGATGCCAAGAGGCGCGCCTTGGTTTCCGCGTAGGCGGTCCGGTCCAGGGCGGCGAGGGCATCGAGAAAGGGCTTCGCGGCGGCGCGAAGATGCGTGCCCGCCGGGTAGACGCGGTGGACGAGGCCGCGGTCGTAGGCGGCTCGCCCGTCCATCGTTTCGCCGAGATAGGCGATGGGGGCTACCGCACCTTGGTTGAGCAGCCGCGGCAGCTTGTACGACCAGCCTTCCGCCGCCCAAAGCGCGCGATGGATGCGCGGGTCGCCGTAGTTCACATCCTCGGTGGCGAGGCGGAAGTCGCAGGAGAGGCTGTAGTCGTAGCCGGAACCGAGCGCGTGGCCATGCAGCAGTACCGCAGTCGGTTTCGGGCAGGCGCGTAGCACGGCGGCGGACTCGAGCAGGAATGCAGGGCCCGTGCCGAGATCGAGGTCCACCCGGCGACCGATCAGCGGGTCGTCGCTGATCGGCTTGCCAGCGCCGAGGTCGTCGCCGGCACAGAAGGCGCGACCATTGCCGGATAGCGCGATGGCGCACACGGATTCGTCCTCGCTCGCTGCCTCCACCGCACGCTTGATCCGCACATGCTGATCGAGGTCCAGCGCATTCAGCTTTTCTGGCCGGTTCAGCACCAGATGCCGCACCGGGCCGTCGTCTAGGACGAGGAACGCGGAGGGTTCGCTCATCGGCCCTTGAACTCCGGCGGCCGGCGTTCGCGCCAAGCCTGCATCCCTTCGATGCGATCCTCGATCACATGCGTCTGTCGCACGCCGAGGGAATGCACCATGGCCGCGTCGAACGGCAGATCGAGTTGCGGCAGCACTTGCAGCTTGTGGACTTCCCAGGCCCGGGTAGGCAGCGCGGCGAGTTGCTCGGCGAGCGCGGCGGCGCGTTCGTCGAATGCACTGGCTTCGGCGACTTCGTAAACAAGGCCGATGCGGTGCGCCTCAGCGGCGGTCAGCGTCTCGCCGAGCAGCAGGATGCGCGTCGCCTGCGACTGGCCGATGAGCTTCGGCAACAGGTAGCAGATGCCGGTGGCGGCAGCCCGACCTTGCAGGATGCGCGGATCGCCGATTCGCGCCGTGCTGGCAGCGAGGCGCACGTCGCAAACGCAGGCCAAGTCGAGCGCGAGGCCGAAGACATCGCCGTGGAGCAGCGCGAGCGTCGGCTTCATGAAGGAACGCAGGGCCTTGATGGCGTCTTGTTCGGGCAACGGCCCGGGGCCGTGGGAACCCTTGGGAAGGCGATGCGCAAGGCGCTCCGGCCACGGCCCCATGTCCTCGGCGGCGCCGGCGCTGTTGCAGTCCAGGACGAGTAGGCGGACGTCGGCATCATCGGCGAGGTCCAGGGCGGCGGCGCGCAACGCTTCGAGATCGGCGTAGGTGATCGCCTCGCCACCGAAGCCGATGCGTGCAACGCTGCCTTCTCGATCATGAACCATGCCGCTGCCTCCGGGGTGGGCGCACATCATACCGCTGCCCGCGGGACCGACGCCGAAGCTAGTTGGACAGTGCTAGGAACGCTCCATCGTGCCGTCGCGTGAGCTCGCGCATCAGCGTCGCGTACTTGGCCCGCTGCCCGGGGGCGGTGGGAGAGCTGAAGCCGAAGGCGTGGATGCGCAGTGCGCCTGCTCCTTCCTCCGCTTGCTGTTTGTTGACGCCGACTTGCACGGTGGCGAGGAAGTTGTCGTAGTCGGTGCCTTGGTAGTCGTCACCGAAGACGAAGACCGCCATCTTGATGTCGGGTCGGTAGAGGTCTCGAACGGCGGTGAGAATGCCCTGCTCGGGGTTGCTCGCGGAGTACGCGGACCAGACTCGCAATCTGGCCTTCGCCAGGCGGCGGTTGCCGGCGCTGTCCTTGATCCACTTGCCCCGGCTGCGCAGGTACTCGCCGTTGGCGTTGATGATCTGGAACCCGCGCACCTCGGGATAGATCGACAGCACGCTTTCCATTTCTTGGACTACGTTGCCCCAGATGTCCTGCATGCTGCCGGAGGTGTCGACCACGAAGGCGATGTACTCGGAATCCACGGGGATTCCCGCGTAGTCGGTAGGCTGCGATTCGATGCGGGCCCGTTCCAGAGCGGTCTCGGTGGTCGCCTGTGCCGCTTCGATGGTGGCGATGCGCCGCCGCACGGCGCTGGTGTCGGCGCGCGCCTCGGCCACGAGGTCGCGCAGCGCATCGCTGGCGTCCTTTCGCGTGGACAGCAGATTGTCGAGGTCGCCGGCGCGTTTCCGATCGGCGGCGAGCTGGTCTTCAAGGGCCGCTGCCGTGTCCTTGCGCTCCGCGAGAAGGAGCAGCAGATTGCCGTAGTCGCCGAGCTGGATGCCGGATTGCTCGCCGCTCCGGTCGCCCACCGGGAGGATCAGCACGAGCAGAACGATGGCGCCGAATGCGCAGGCGATCACGTCCAAGAAGCTGAGCGACGCTTCGCTGTCGTTGCCCGGGCGGCGCTTGCGCTTCATGTCTCGGGCCATCCCTTCGCCGGCGTGAGCATGCGCCCGCCCGCCATCAGGGCAAGATTCCAGTACTGCCCGGCAGCCGCAGCATCCCCCTCCAAGGGCAGAAGGATGATGTCGATTCGAGTGTTGGCCAGCGACTGCGGCACGATCCGCACCGCATCGTCGAAGATGCTCGCTCGACATGCGGCGGAAATCACCGGCGTCGCATTGCGGGGCGGTCGCTTGCAGTGGCGCAGCCGCTGCAAGGGCTTGTCGCCCGACAGCGTCGGCAGGCCATCGGTGATCAGCACGATCTGCGCCGGCCTCGGCGACAGCCGTGCCGCAGTTTCGAACACTTGGGCAAGGTTCGTGGGGCCGTCGGGCAGCAGCGCTGCCAAGGCGGTCTCGACGCGGTATTGCCCGCGTGGCGGGGTTAAGCTCTCGTCCTTCGTACGCCAGCCGATCAGGCCGGCGGGGATGGCTGCGCCCTGCAGTTCGTGCATGGCATCGGCGTAGTGGAATGCAAGATAGCGCCCGCCCTCGGGGATGCGCTCGTAGACCCAGCTTGCGGCATTGCGGGCCGTTGTCCACTTCTCGGCATCGAGCTTCAGGCCGTCGCTGGAAACGCGCAGCCGTAGGATGTTGATCAGCGACTGATCCAGCATGCTCGCGGACGAGTCGAGAAAGACCGCCACCCGGTCCCCGGCGACGCGCAGCCCGGTGAGATGTTCGCGCGGCGTTTCGGGCGGCGGCGGCGCCGACGCGCGCAGGGCATCGAGCGTGGCGGTCTCGGCATCGAGCCGCTGCCGTTCGCTGCGCAGGGCGGCGAGCGTATTCTGCGCCTGCTGCTTCTGCAGGTCCGACAGGCCGGCGATCGCTTGCATGGCCGCAAGCGCGGCGCGAATCGTCTCGGCCACTGCGGCGATGGAACTTCGCGTGCCGGCAATGCGCCGGTCGGTCTCGTCGATTTCGGATTCGACGCGGGCGAGATCGTCGGCGACGAGCAGTCCTTCGTCGGGCACCGGCGACGGGCCGCGCTGGATGACCAGCAGGAGGAAGACCGCCGAGCCGAGACCGCAGCAGAGAACGTCGAGAAACGAAAGTCCGATGGCCGGCGCGGTTCCGAAGCGGCGCGCCGGGGCTCGCTTCATGCTTGGCGGTCCTCCGTCTCGCCCGGTTCGATGGTGCCATGGGCCGTCCTTGCCAGATTGTTCAGACGCGCCAAGGTCTGGGTGGTGAAGCCTTTGCAGTTCGCCACCAGCGACTCCTCGCGGCCATTGAGGAAGCTCGACAGCAGCATCAGCAGCAGGTTGACGAAGAGCGCCACCCAAGTGGAATTGAACGCCGTGCCGAGGCTCCCCGCGACGCCGGAGATGTCGCCGGCGACGGCTTCGCCAGCGAGGCCCAGAGCTTCGCCGATTCCGCGCACCGTGCCGAGGAAGCCGATGGACGGGATCGCCCAGAGGATGTACTTCGTGGCCGCAAGTTTGGAGTTCAGGATCTCCAAGTGCAGTTCGCAGACGTCCTGCGCGGATTCGCTGGCTTCGCGGAAATCGCCATTCATGTGCAGATGGTCGATGGCTTCGCGCAGGCTGCGGATGAGCAGGCTGTCCGGCACTTCGGCGCGCGTGGCTTCGAGGCGTTCTTGGAGTTGGCGCAGCGATGCGTCGCTGACGTCGCCGAGCTCGTCGAGCTGCAGGAAGTCCATGTCGAAGAGGTATTGCTCGCTGGTCAGCAGTCGGTAGCGGGACACGAACAGCCACAGGCACCACAGACCCAGCACGATGCAGGCTTGCTGCTCCCAATCCTTGACGACGATGGCGAACGATCGGCCTGGCACGGTGTTCGTGTCCGCTGCGCTGCGGAGGATTTCGGCGGCAACTGGGTCGACGTAGACGGCGTAGAAGAGATAGACGACAGTGAAGCAGACGAGAAGGCCCGCGGCGTCGAGCACGATGGAGTTCGTGCCGAAGATTCTGCGAACGAGGCTCGACGGCATGGTTTCTCAGATGTCCTGCGGCAGAGCGATGTTGGCGTCGGCGGAAAGAGGCGTGGTCTTGATCGGCTGCAAGGCGCTGCTCGGCGCGGTTCGCGAGACCGACCGCGGCGGCGTTGATCGCGCGGGCGATGGCGCGGCAGAGGATCCCGAATGCGGCTGCGCCGTTTGTTCCTGGACAGTCGCTTCCTGCTCGGCAGTCGGCTTCATGACTGGCGCCTCGGTGTGGCGTTCCTCGGCGTTCGCGCCCGCAAGGCTGCTGGCGAGAGCGGCGATAAGCACGATGGCCGATCGCGCGTTCAATGGATCCACCGCGCCACGCGGAACCCCACGGTATCGCTCCTGTTGGCGGCGAAAGTGCGGTAGCCCGGCGACAGGGCGGCGCGGTCGGCGGAAAGATGATTCGCGCCTTTGACGACGCGATCCGTCCCCGTGCGCGGGCCCAGGGGGTCCTTGGCGACGTCCGGCATGAACGGGCCGGAACGGTAGTAGTCGTGTACCCACTCCGAGACGTTGCCGCCGAGATCGTGGATGCCGTTGAAGTTCGGCGGGTAGGTGCCGACGGGTGCGATGCCGGGATGGTTGTCCACGAAGTCCGGCAGGAATGGGGTGCTGGCGGCGCGCAGCTCGCGACCGGCGACGTTGGCGAATGCGCGCGGGATGGTGGGCGACGAACCCCACATGTTCGGGCGGCCGCGTACTCGGCCAGCGGCGAAGTCGTAGCGGGCGATGGCCTCCCACTCGGCTTCCGTGGGCAAACGGAAGCCGAGCGAATCGGGATCGAGCTTGGCGAATGCGGCGCCGAGTTCGTAAGCTGGCGGCAGACCGGCCTCGGCGCTCAGCCAGTTGCAGAACTTCGCCGCATCCTGCCAGGTCACCGCGGTGGCCGGGCGCGTCTCCGGGAGGCCGGGCGCGAAACTCGGATCGAAGCCGCGGTAGTCGCCGATGGTCGTCTCGAAGACAGCGAAGTAGAACGCCCGCGATAGCTCGATCATGTTGGCGGGCGCTTGCTCGGACTCGCGGGCATCGAAATGCGCGGGCGCGAACTTGCGCAGACGAATGCCGGCCGCAGTGGTCTCAAGAGCGGCGGACTCGAATGCCAACTCCCCTGGCCTCATGAGCTCGAAAGCGTACTCGCGCTCGCCTTCGGCACCGGGGCGAACGCGGATGGGTTTCGCGGCAAGGCCGCCGGCGATGGCCCTGATCTCATCGTTGTCCATCACATCCACAGTCAGCGGCGCATTGCCGACAATGCGGCCGTTGATTTGGATCTGCGCCGGCAGGTTGGTGGCGATGCGTGCGCGGTAGGTGACAGTGGTCAACTCGTAGGTGCGTTCCAGGCGCGCGTTTGGCGCTGGTCTCAGTACCTCTTCGACGTTGTGGAACCCGGCCTTGCGGACCGACAGGCGGTGTTCCCCGGCAGCGGCCAGTTGGGTTTCGAGCGGGGTGGCCCCGCGGAAGTCGCCGTTGACGAGCACGGTGGCGCCGGCCGGATTCGAGCGAATCGCGACGCGGGCGGGGAGGGGCGATAGGGAGATCGTGCCGATGTCGACTGCTCCGGCATCGGCAGCCACGTCGATCTCTCGACGGTGCGGCGCGAAATCATCTGCCTCGATGAGAATCGCGCGCCGCCCCGGCTGCACTGCGCCTGCATAGGTTCCCGTTCCGACCACGGCCCCGTCGATGGAAATACGGGCGGAAGATGGTTCGGCGGCCACCCGAAACTCCACGGTGGCGACGGGCGCCGTCGGCACTGGCGCGAACGTAAAGGTCTGTGCAGCGCCTCGCCCTGCGACTTCGATCTCCTCGTCGAAGCGCTCGATGCGCGGGCCTCGAATGGTGACAACATGCATGCCGGGGGCCAGTTCCAGTTCGAGTTCGGGCGCGTTGCCGACGATGCCGCCATCCACCCGGACGAGAAACTCCTCGGCCGATTCCACCGCGATGGTCACGATCCCAGGACGCGGCTCTAGGCGCACGGGCAGCCGCCTCGCCTCGTCGCTTCTGGACACGGCGATGTCTCGGGGGAAGAAGCCTTCGGCAGATGCCGTGACCGTGCCTTCTGCGGAGTAGAGGAACACGCGCTGGCCGAAGATGAGCATTGCGCCTTTCTTTTGGGCGAGCGTCGGTTCGGCATCGGCGGGTGCGGCCGACACCTCGACCACATGGGTAGCGAGCAGCGCGGCCACGACGAGGCTCGCGACAAGGGCGAGCACGACAAGGGCGAATGCGAGATTGCGCCGACGCCGGTGGATGTGGTCGCGTACTTCAGAAACGCTCATCGCAGACTAGCTCGACGGTGATCGGCGTGCTGCCCGGCTTCACATCGAGGGCGAGTTTCTTTTCCCGAAATCCCTGCCGCCTTGCCACCAACGTGTAGCGCCCCGGATAGACCTCGAGCTCGGTGCTGCGGAACTTGCCAAGCTTGCGGCCGGGCCGCATTTGGATCTCGGTTTTCCTGTCCGAGTGGATGGTGACTGCGACGGGCACGGTCCATTGCTCAAGCTGCTGCTCGAGTTCCACGCTCTTGGCGTGAATCCGCTCGCCCACGCGGCTGCGGTCCCCGCTGCTCTCGATGAGCGCCCGTGTGGCATCGCGCATCGTTCTAGCCACCGCCCGCCGGGGGTCGGCAAGGGCGCCGTCCAAGCGCCTCTCCAGCGCATCGAGCTGCTGCACTTCGGCAAGCTGCGCAGTCGCTTCCGGGGCCGCGGCGTCGAGGTCCGCGATCGCGCCGATGGTGGCGATGGCGTCGGCCCAGCTCTCCTGGGCGACTTGCGCGGCCAGCGCCTCGCGCAGCGTCGCCAGCCGAGCCTCCACGCTGTGGCGCCCGACTTGCGCAAGGCCATCCTTGGCCGCCACCGAGTTCGCGTCGATGGCGAGCGCGTTCGCGAATGCCGCCTCGGCTGCGGCCCAGTCCCTTTGATCGAGCGCCGCATGGCCAGCGCCGATCAGGGCGTTGTGCCGGACGCCCGCCTCGAACCGCCGCAGGACGTTCTGTGCGCTGCGCAGGGCCCGCGGACGGATGTCTGCCGCAAGGTTGTCGAGCAGCGTTCTGGCGCGGTCGGGCTGCCCCGCTTCGATGAGCCGTTTCGCTTCGTTCGCCACCTGTACGACCCGCTGCCCGGCGTCGGCCTCCTCGGCGCCGGCCTTCGCGGCGGCGTCGTCGGGGGTCCAAGCGAGCAGTTGGCGGAATCCGGCAAGTGCTTCGGCGAAGTTCTCCTGCGCCAGATGATTCCGAGCGGTCCGCGTCGTATCGTCAACGAGCATGTCGAACTGGTCCTGGATCGCCTGAAGTTGATCGAATGCAGGCTCGAACTTGTCGGCGGCGTCGCCGAAATACTCGTCCCGAAACAGCGCCGCACCTTCGTCGTACAAAGCGCTCGCCGCAGCGAGGTCACCGGGTGCCCAGGGTGGCTGCTCGACACGGCCGAGAGAGGACATGATCGCCTCCGCCTTGGCGCGGGAGTCCAAGGCGCGCGCCCGTTCGACGCATAGCGCGCTCTGGGCCCACTCGCCTTCGCAGCCGAGTTCGTCGGTCTCGGCGGCCAATGCCGCGGTGCCGCAGCAGGCGATTGCCGCGAGAACCAGCGTCGCCCGCAGAGTGGCGAGTCCCATTCGCTTGCCCTGGTTCCGAGCTAGCTGCCGTCGCCCGCGAACCGCACCGCTTCGATGTCGGTGGCCGTGTTCGCATACAGTTCTTGCAGCAGCGCCCGCCATTGCAAGAACTGGTCTTGGGCAGTGCCGGTGAGCGTGACGGTGCGTTCCTGCGTCTCCACGACCAGCGGCTGCAATGCGCCTTGCACGGTCGCGCCGATCTCGTTGATCTGGTCGTGGATCGCGCCCGCTTTCCTGCGTTCGCGAACGCTGTTGGCGATCGCCGCGGCGCTCGCCGCGGCCAGCACGGCGGCGGCCTCCTTGGAGTTCGGATTGCCTTCGTCCGCCGCGGCGGCGACTGCGCCCGCGGCGCCGATGGCGCCGGCAACCGCGGACCAAGTGGCTTCGCGGCGGGCGAGGCGCGCTTCCCGGGCCAGCGAGAAGTTGTCCGTCTGCCAGTCGCTGTAGGGTTTGTGCATCTGTTCCGCAAGGCCGTCGTACTGTTCCGAAACCAGCGTCGCGAAGCGTTCGTCGCGGGCGCGGATGCTCTCGATCCGTGTCCAATCGTCGTCGTCCTGGGAGGGCAGATAGGCGAGCTTGAGTCGCCCGCGCTGCTCCTTGAAGGCATCGCCGTAGACGTCGGGGGCGAAGTATGCGGCGAAGACGATGTCTCTCATGTGCGCTGCGGCATCGAGCTCGCTCAGCTTCGGCGAACGTCGCTTGGCGATCAATTGCTTGTTCCTCTTCTGCTGGCGTTCGTGGCGGCGCTTGAGGTCGGCGAGCTTGCGGTGGATCTGATCGGCGACCTTGGCGTACAGCGGATCGAATGGATCCTTGGCTGCGGCGCTGTTGACGTCGTGCCAGCCGTCCCACACCCGGTGGTGTTCCCGGCGCCAGCATTTCGACGAGCCGTCGCAGCCGGAGGGGAGCCATGCCGTTTGCGTCGCGTCCATCAAGAGCCAGCTGAGGTTGAGGTCCTCGCCGTTCGACAGACGGATGCGCGCCAGCAGATAGAAGTCCGCGCTGGTGCTGGTGTCCGGCGACACCACCACGTTGTCGAAGGTGCCGCGGCGTTCGATGGCGTCCTTGAGTTTGACGGCGATGCGCACGGACTCGGCGTTGCGCAGCTCAGGCCAGATGCGCCGCTTCACTTGCTCCTCTTGGCGGGACGGGACCCCGGTGTTGAGCAGCGGAATGGCCAGCCGCAGCGGCGGCGCGTCGAGTTGGCGGGCCTGCGGCGTGTCGCGCTTGGTCGGCTCCGGGGCGCGAGGGCCCAAGGTGACGGCGGTTGTCGCGATGGTGGCGATGAGCGCCGACGCTGCGACGGCCGCCTTGATGATTGGCTTTCTGCGGATGCTCATGGCAATGTTCCTTTCTTTAGGTGTGTCCCTTCCGGTTTGTCTCGTCCGGTGTGGTCAGATGTTTCGCACGTACGCGTCGTACTGCTCCATCAGCGCCTTCCTTCGCTCCGGGTCGGTTTCCTGTTCGGCGGCTTCACGAATCATGCGCGCGACGTCGTCCTCCACCTTGGCCTTGTCCATTCTGGCGGGTGGACTGCGCTGCCCGCGCGCGGCGCCCGATTGTCTGCCGCCGACGGCGCCCGGAGTCGCTTGGCCGATGCTGCCGGCCTGGGAGGCGGCCCGTGCGGCTTGGGTCGCCGCGGTGGCCGCTGCGGCCTGGCCGGGATCGGCAGCCGACCGTCCGACAGGCGAACTGGCGTCGGTGCCTGGCGGCCCGGCACTGAGATCGTGCGCCAGCTGCGGGCCGATGCCTAGCTGGCCGTTGCCCGCGGCCTGCGATTGGCTGGCGGCCGCGTCTGCCGCGGCCTGCTGCTCGGCTGCAGCTTGGCGCTGCGCTGCTGCATCTGCGGTTTGGCGTTCCCCTTCCTGCGTCCACACGTCGAACTGGCGCAGCTTGGTGGCGAGTTCGTCGGTGAGGTTCGACTCCACTTCGTCCTGGGTGCCGACGTAGTCCTCGGGCTCGCTGCTGCGGACCTTGAGATCGCCTTCCTGCGCCGCGCCGGAGCAGCACAGCGCCAGCGCCGAACAGCCGAACAATGCCCGGACACGGCGCACGCTAGCGCACCGTCCGGCGGCGACGGCGGCGGAGGAAGAACGCGACGACGAACAGGCCGAGCGCCAAGGCCGCGAGCGGACCGGCGAACTGCCGCAGGACGCTGCCGCCGACTGCCCCGACGCCCGCAAGCTCCGCCCCCACGCCCGCAAGCTCCGGCGCGTCCTCGGAGGCCACAGGGCCGACGCGCAGGAGATACGCGTCCCGGTAGGTGGTGAGGGCATCGCGAATCGTCTTCGCCCGTTCGTCCACGGAACCGATCCGATTGATCATCGGGTCTTCGCCGATCTCGGCAGAGACGACCACCAGGGCGTCGATGAACGCCTCGTGCATTTCCGCGGGGATGCCGGCGCGCTCGCGAACCCAGGACTCCAAGGCACGGCGCGGATAGGCATCCGTGAACCCGGTCTCATGGCCCGGGTTGCGGGCGAACTGCGCGTTCAGGTTGTCGCCGATCTCCGTGATGCGCGGATCGATGCTTGGCCGGAGGAAATCGTCCGACCGGCCCGCTGATCGCGTCTGCTGCGGGGCGGCAAGGGGGAGCACGTCGCGGCGCACGTCCTCCCACGTCGGCGCATCGGGATTGTCGGCGGCGTGCGCGGCAGCGGGAGCGAGGCTTGCCATCAGGAACCAGATGCAGCCGCCAGCAACGCGGCGCAGAACCACAATGGCGGCTGCGACGAAGAGATTGCGGTGGTTCGGTTGTCCCATGCCTTGGGACGCCACTTGATCGGCCGATCGGCGCCTGCGCTCCTTGGTTTTCTATTCCCTGTAGGGTTGGACAGCCTACCACAGCGGTGGTTCTACTCCGCCCGCAACGCATCCATGGGGGTGATTCGAACCGCGCGCCGGGCAGCGAGCCACGCCGCCGCCATCGCCGCCCCGATCAGCAGGGCGATGGCAACCAGATACACAAGCGGAGCGATGGCCGAGACGCCGTACAGGAAGCCGCGCAGGGCGCCGCTCAAGGCGAGGCTCGCCGCCACGCCGATGGCCACGCCTGCCGCCACCACCCGCAGATAGTCGATAACCACCATGCGCCGCACGCGAGCTGGCAATGCGCCGAGCGCCATGCGAATGCCGATCTCGCCGCGCCGCTCGGCGACCAGATAGGCGACCACGCCGTAGAGGCCGAGCATGGCGAGTGCCAGCGCCATCGCTGCCGCGCCGCCGACCAGGAACAGCGTGAAGCTGGTGCGTCCCATGGAGCGCCGGACCATGGTCGAGACCGCCTCGGCGCTGCCGAAGACCACCGTCGCGTCGAGCGCCTCGACGCGCTTGCGGATGTCCGGCACGATCGCCGTTGGCTGCGCCAGCGAGGTGCGGGCGAGGAGCGTCATGCCGCCGAAGTACCAATCGATTCCGGGCTGCGGCGCGAGGGGGTAGTAAACCACCACTGCCGGCGGGTCCTGAACCGACGCCGCGAACACGTCGCTGGCGACTCCGACGACGCGATGCCACGGGCCGTCCTTGCGCCCGTACGGCGCGATGCGCTTGCCGATAGCGTCTTCGCCGGGCCAGAAGCGCGCTGCGAAAGCGCGGCTCACCACCACGGTTGCCGCGCCCGCATCCAGGTCCTCGGCCTGCAGGCCGCGTCCGCGCAGCAAGGGGATGCCGAGGGCCTTGAAGTAGCCCGGCGTCACCACGGCCTGCGCCGCGCATGTGGTCATGCCAGCCGACTCCACGCGCTCGTATACCGCGGCGTCGGCGAACCCCTGCGACGTGCAGCCGTGGCCGCCGAACCGGCCGAGCGGCACGGCGGTGCCGGCGCCTGCCGCGGCAACGCCCGGGAGTGCGCGGACGCGGTCCAGAGCCTCCTTCATGAATGGCCACCAGTTCGACATGGTGGGCTGATCGTGGAATGCCCCGATGGCGACCACACCGGAAGGATCGATGCCGTCATCCGCGTTGCGCAGTTCGCGGAAGCTGTCGAGGAAGAGGCCGGCCGCGACCACGAGCACCAGCGCGAGGGCGACCTGGCCCGTCACCAGGGCCGCGCGTACCCGGTGCCGCTCGCGGCCCGCTGTGGCGCCCCGGCCCGCTTCGGCCAGCCCTTCCAAGCCGCCAGTGCGCAATGCCGGATAGAGCGCCAGCAGCAGCGCCGCGACCATCGCCAGCGCGAAGACGAAGGCGCAGACGCCGGCGTCGATGGCGGGCGCCGCGGCGCGCGGCAGCGGAATCGGCGAGTAGGCGGCGATCCACTGCAAGAGCCAATGTCCGCAGACGATGCCCACGGCGGCGGCGCCAAGCGCCAGCAGGACGCTCTGCGCGGCGAAGTAGCGGAACACGGCGCCGCGGCTTGCGCCGAGGGCATTGCGCATCGCCACCTCGCGGCGCAGCGACTCCGTTCGCACTAGAAACAGATTGGCGAGGTCCGCCCAGGCGATCGCCAAGAGCAGCGCCGCGGCGGCCTGCGCGAGCCACAGATTCTGCGCCAGCGAGCCCACCATGAACGTCTTGAGGTCGTAGGCCATGGTGCGCATCCGGAGGCGGGCGATGGACGCTTGGCTGTAGAAGTCCGGGAACGCTTCGATCAGTCCCGGCGTCAGCACGTCGAGTTCCGCCTGAGCGGCGGCGAGGGTCGCGTCCGGCGCGCGCAACGCGAGGGCCGGCAGACTGTGCCCCGCGCCCATGCGGGCCAAGTCGGCGCGCAAGGGGAGCCATAGATCGGGCCGCTCGACATCGCTGCCGCGCAAACCGCCAGGCAGCGCCGGGTTGGACTCCAGCACGCCGACCACCTCGTAGAGCAGGTCCTGCCGAGCGCCCGGGTCGGCGAACAGCCCGTCGATGCGGATCGCGCGGCCCACCGCGTCGGCACTGCCGCCGAAGCGCGTTTGCCAGTAGCGGTGCGAGAGCAGCACGACGTTCGCGGCGTCAGGCATGTCGTCGGCGGCGCCGAACAGCCGACCGGCAGCGACGCGCGCGCCGATCAGATCGAGCGTGCCGGGCGTGGCGACCGCGACGCTGGCGCGTTCGGTGCCGACGGGCGTGGCCACGTTGGCGGCCACCGCCGCGTAGAGGTCGATGCTCGATAGCGTGCGGGCGCTGCCCTTGAGGTGCAGGAACTGCGGATACGAAATCTGCCACTCGCTGTCCGTGCCGGAGCCGGGTACGGCGGTGCGGAGCAGCATCAGGCGGTCCGCATCCGGGTAGCCGAGGGGATCGAGCACCACGGCCTTCAGCAGCGTGAAGATGGCCGTTGCGACGGCAAGGCCGAGACCGAGCGCCAGCACCGCGATGGCGGTGAAGCCGGGCGCCCGGCAGAGGCTGCGCGCCGCTTGGCGCAGTTCGAGAAGCCACCGAGTCGCCGGTCTCGCCATGTCTCATCCTCGCGTCTGCCCCGCTCAGTGGATCAGCAAGCGGCGTGCCACGACCGACTTCGCGCCGCGGTGCGCCGCACGGTGTTCGATACCGTACACCCGCGTTCGCCTCCCGTTCGCATCCGAACGGCCTTGACAGCGTGGCGCGGCGTCGCTGCAATCGCCGCCATGTCGCCGCCGCGTTCACAGTCCATCGCCGTCGTCGGCACCGGCGCCGTCGGCTGCTACTACGGTGCGCGGCTCGCCGAGGCGGGCCACGACGTGCGTTTCCTCATGAATCAGGGGTTCGAGGCCGTCGCCGAGGCCGGGCTGCACGTCTCCAGCCACTTGGGGGACTTCCACTTAGCGAAGCCCCGGTTGGGGCGGACGGCCGAGGAACTGGCGACGTACGGCGACGTGGATTGGCTGCTCGTGGCGCTCAAGGCGGACGATCTGGCGGAGCTTGATCGCTTGGCGGGGCCGCTGCTCAGTCAACAGACGCGCATCTTGGCCATCGTCAACGGAATCGGCATCGAAGACGATGTCTCGCAGCTTCTGCGGCGCTACGGGATTTTCGGCGGCTTGGGGTTCATCGGCGTCGGGCGTCCGGCGCCGGAGCGCGTGGTGCATCGGGAGTTCGGCGCCCTGGACATCGGCCACCAGCAGGACGATGCCGAAGCGGTGGCCGAGGCCATCGCGCTGTGGCAGCCGACGGTGGTGGCCGCGCGCCCGGTGGACTGCCTGCGCCGGGCGCGCTGGGAGAAGGCGCTGTGGGACGTGCCGTTCAATGGCCTGTCGGTGGCGGCGGGCGGGGCGAACGCGGAGCTGATTCTGGATACCCCGGCGCTGGGCCGCTTCGCCCGCACGGTGATGGACGAATTGGTGCGCGTGGCCAACGCCGACTTGCGGGCCGCGGGCCTGCCGCCCATCGAGGACCCCGACGAGGCCTGCGATCGGGCGATGCGGCTCATGGGCACGACCGAGAACTACATTCCGCCAGCGGGGGTGGACTTCGTGCGCCGTCGGCCGCTCGATGTGGAGGCGATGTTCGTTCGTCCGGCCGAGCGGGCTGCCGAGCTCGATATCGATGCGCCGCTCACGGCGTTTCTGGCGGCACTGCTGCAGCGCCTGAATCCGGTGTCGATGCTGTAGCGGCGGCGTCGGTCAAGTCGCCGTTGCAGCGCACCTCCGGGAAGCAGCCCGCCGCGGTCCAGGCGCCGAAATCGTCGAACTCGCGGAACTCGGTGCGCGTTGCGAGCAGATCGGCGAGGGGGTCGAGGGGCGGCGTCAGCAGCCACACCGTTCGCCCATCGTGGATGTGCGGCGCGCGCGGCAGGCCCGTCTCCGCTACCGCTTCTTTGCTGAGCGCACCGATGTGGGCGGCGAACGTTGCCGCCGCGGCCGGCGTGCGCCAGCGGCTCACCCAACTCCAGCCTTCCTTATCGCCGCACCGAACGTTGAACTGCCGATCGCCTTGCCAGTCGAGTAGGAACGGCGGAATGTCGGTGCCCGCCAGACGACCGTCGTCGATCAGCAGATTCCAGATGCGCAGCGCGCCTTGCGAGTCGCTGGCTGCGATCTCGCAGCCGGCCGCGGCGATCTCCTTGGTCGGCAGGCGAACCATGGCGACGCTCGCGGGCGCATCGGCGAGCAACTCGAGAGTTGAGAGCGGCGGCGCGGCTGCCAGCGCCCGCAGACCCGCCAGGCCATCGGCGGCGAGCGCGCCTGCGGCTCTGGTCACGCCGTGGATCGCATCGAACGCGGTTTCGGCGGCGAGCGGATGGGAGAGATCCTTGTAGTACGTGTCGATCAGCCAGCGGCGCAGTTCTGTCGTGGTGGTGCATTGAGGGAGCAGGCGCCAGCGGACATCGTCGAGGAGGCTCGCGACGTAGCTGATGCCGCTGTAGGCGGCGCGGCAAGCCTTGGCGAGATCGCCGTTGCGGGCGGAGTTGACGGCGCAGAAGGTCGCCAGGCGACCGGCGGCGGTCACGGACTCCAGCGCCGGACCGGCTTCCCGAATGGTCGCCATTCTGGCGCGGGCGGCGCGAATGCGCTCGATCCAGGCGTCAAGGCGGTCCGACGGCTCGAGATCGGCCGGGCAGACGAAGGTGTTTTCCTCTTCGTCGGCCTCCAACTCCGAATCGTAGCAATCCTCAAGGGGGAAGCAGCCGCTGGCGATCCACTCCCCGAAAGTCGAGAAGGAACGCTGCGGCGCGCTCGCCAGACTCTCGGCCTCGTCGATGAGTCCCGGCGTGGTGACGATTGCGCGGCTGCCTTCGACTTGGGCGGTTGCCGGCGCGCGGAGAACGCCGCCGTATTCAGCGATCGACGCGGCAATGGCGTTGTACTCTTCGGCGAACTCGCGCGCGGCTTCGGCGGTTTCCCAGGCGCTGAGCCAGGCGAACTCATCGTCGGCATCGCCGGGGCAGGCGATGTGCAGGAAGCGGTCGCCCCGCCAGGACTCGAGGAACGCCGGCATGTCGTCCTGAAGTCCGTCGGCGCCATGCTGGTTCAGCAAGCCCCAGATGCCTACCACCCCGGCGGTGTTGCGCAGGCCCGGGCTACACGTCTCGTCGCTGCCGAGGCGCGGCGGCAGGCGGAAAAATGCCACGGCTTTCGGTGACCCCGGACGCAGCACGGCGAGCGTCGAGAGGGGCGGCTCCCTGAGCATTGCGTCAACCGCTTCCGCTCCGCCCGAGACGCGTCGGCGCAGCGCGTATTCAGGGCCGAAGACGTGCGGAAACCCCTCGTGCGCCCAGAAGCTCTGCGGCGACCATTTGCGCCAGTTCGCATGATTTCGCATCGCATGGTCCGGATCCATGCTGCACATATGCAGTCTGTTCTCGGCGCTGAATGCCCAGCCCACCAGGTGGGCGTCGCCTTCCGTGGCGGTGTGCGCCGCTGCCGCCAGGTCGCGGTTGTGCCACAGGTGAATCGCATCGAGGCCGGGATAGTTCTGGTATTGCAGCGCATGCGTGGTCTCGTGGGCGACGATGGCAGCGGCTTGGGCATGGGCTTCCATTACGAAAAGCGTGTTCTTCTCGCGGTCGTAGAGGCCGCGTGGTCCGGCCAAGCTGCTCGCTTCGGCTTGGTTTTCTCGCGCCGCGTCGCCATCGCTCGCTGGGGCGCAGTAGGCGCCGAGGGCGCACCAGCCTTGGCGCCATTGCTCGGCGTACTCCTCCTCCCAAACCACGCTGCCGATGCCGGCGGTGTAGCCGCCTTGGAAGGTCGTCATCGACTCCACGCGCACGGGCTGCCGGAGTGCCAGGCCGCGCATGGCGCAGACTTCGGCCATCGTCCGATGCGCGGCCTCGCGCCAAGGTTCCTCGGCGGCCGCCGGACCGGCCGCGCAAAGGGCGATCGCGCAACCGGCCTTGGCGAGCAGGTGACGCATGGCTCCCTACGCGAACGTGTAGTCCTCGGCGTCCGGCGCCCGGGTCTGGTGCCAGAACTCCACCAGCGTGAACGGCCAGTTCTGAGTGACGCGGCCGTTCTCGTTCTTGTACCAGCTGGTGACGTTCGGCGAACCCCAGGCCATGTCGAGATTGCCGGCGTCGATCTTCTGGTTGTAGGCGTCGTGGACTTCTCGGCGACAGTCCATCGCGGCTTTGTCGCCTTCGATCAGGAGCTTGAGACAGCCTAGGATGTAGCGCACTTCGCATTCGGAGAAGAAGATGATGCTGCCGTTGACGACGATGTTGGTATTGGGGCCGTAGCAGAAGAAGAGGTTCGGATAGCCCGGCGCGACGATGCCGAGATAGGCGCGCGGATCGGCGCCCCACAGCTCCCGCAGTTCGACGCCGCCCTTGCCGTAGATCTTCATCGGGAAGAGAATGCGGCTCGCGTAGAAGCCCGTGCCGTAGATCAGAATGTCGGCATCCACTTGGCGGCCGCTTTCGGTGTACACCCCAGAGGCGTTGATGCGTTCGATGGGGTCCGTCACCAACTCCACGTTGTCGCGCTTGAGGGCGCGGAACCAATGGCCGTTGTCCACCAGCATGCGCTTGCCGGCGGGCGGGTAGGCGGGCACGCACTTCTCGAAGAGGTCGGGATCGTCGCCGACCATCTGTTCCACATTCGCGGTGAGCATGGCGCGGAGCTGGTCGTTCGCTTCGCTGACCGAGCGGTCCGTGTCGTTCCAGAACGGATCTCGCCTCACCATGCCGAGCAGGCCCTCGGCGGTGGTCCAGAACTGCGAGAAGCGGAACCACTTGGCGTAGAACGGCACGTTGTTCAAGAGCCAATGCTTGCCGTCCTTGATGTAGTCGTGGTATTCGGGGCGCGGCGCGACCCACGGCGGCGTGCGCTGGAAGACGGTGACCTGCGCGGCGACCTTGGCGATTTCCGGCACGGTCTGGAAAGCGCTCGCGCCGGTGCCGATGACGATGACGCGCTTGTCCTTGAGGTCGTGTTCGGACTCCCACTGCGCGGTGTGGAAGGCGGGGCCTTGGAAGCTGCCGACACCCTCGATCTGCGGCAGTTTGGGGCGGTTGAGCTGGCCGACGGCGCTGATGACGGCATTGGCTTCGATGGTCTCTTCGCCATTCGGGCCGCGCACCTTGACGGCCCATTGGCCCGTGTCCTCCTGATAGCGGGCTTCGATCACTTCCGTCTTGAGGCGGATGTTCTCGCGAATGCCGAACTCGGTGGCAATGCGGTCGAAGTAGCCGAGCAGCACGCTGCGGTCGGAGAAATGCTGCGGCCAGTCGTGCGGCGCGAAGGAGTAGGAGTAGGTGTGGTTCGGACTGTCGACCCGGCAGCCGGGATAGCGGTTCTCGAACCAGGTGCCGCCGACGCTGTCGTTCTTGTCGACGACGGTGTAGGGGATGCCGGCCTGGCCGAGGCGGACGGCATTGAGGATGCCGGACATGCCGGCGCCGACCACCAGCACATGGAAGCCTTGCTTCTTCTCCTGCGGGATGTCCTCGAACGGAACGCGGTAGGGGTCCTCGTCGAAGATCTTGAGTTCGGACATGAGGAACTCGCCGTAGCGCTCGTCGAGCTCGGTGCCGATCAGGAAGTCCACCATCTCCTTGACGAGCTCCGGCGCAGGCGCGGGAAGCTCTGGGCAGCCCGCCTGGCGGTAGGCCTTGAGCGCATCGAGCGCCCGACTGCGGATGGCCTCCTGATCGGCTTCGGAGATGCCGCCCTGCGGATCGCCGAAGAGCTGGCTCACGGGCCGCACCTCGCCGCGAACGATGGAAGCATCCCCGGTGAGGTGGACGAGGGCGTTCATGAGCGACGGAATATGGGCTTCGGCCAGCGCCGCTTCGATGGCGCTGTCCGTGGCGGTGATGGGATCCATGGGCGGTCGGCTTCCGGTGCTTGGGGACGGCGGATGCTATCGCAACGTGCGGCGGCGCATGACTCCGGCCCGCCGTCGGGCACGCCACGAGATTGCTCGCAACGCGGCTTGTGTCGACGCCCGCCGATGGTTTCTAATGCCGCGCTTTGCTTCTACCGACGGCAGGACATTCAATGAGCGATTTCGAAGGCAAGGTAGCGATCGTCACCGGCGCCGGCAACGGTCTCGGACGCAGCCACGCGCTGGCGTTCGCGGCGCGCGGTGCCAAGGTGGTGGTCAACGACCTCGGCGGCTCGGTACACGGCGAGGGCCAGTCCGACGCGGCGGATGCGGTGGTCGAGGAGATCCGCGCCGCCGGCGGCGAGGCGGTGGCCAACAAGGCGTCGGTATCTGATCGCGACGGCGCGAAGAGCATCGTCGACGACGCCGTGAAGGCGTTCGGGACGGTGGACATCGTCGTCAACAACGCCGGCATCCTGCGCGACAAGTCGTTCAAGAACATGACTCTGGACGAGTTCGACTTGGTGATCGACGTACACCTGCGCGGCACCGCCTACGTCACCCGCCACGCTTGGCCGATCATGTACGAGAAGAACTGGGGGCGCGTGGTGCTGACCAGCTCCACCTCCGGCATCTTCGGCAACTTCGGCCAAGCCAACTACGGTGCCGCCAAGATGGCGATGCTGGGCCTCATGAACGTGCTGGCCATCGAGGGCGCGGCGCACAACGTGCGCGTCAACTGCCTGGCACCCGGCGCGGCCACCCGCATGACGGCGAGCGTGCCCGGCTCCACCATTGACATGGACGACCCGCCGCCGGCCATGAGCCCGGCGCTGGTGACTCCGGCGGTGCTCTACATGTGCAGCGAAGACGCGCCGTCGGCGCACACCATCCACGCCGCCGGCGGCCGCTACTCGCGGTCGCAGACTTTCACCAACGAGGGCGTGTCGCTCGGCCTCGAGGCGGACTACGACGACCTGTCGGAAGAGGTCGCGAAGGTGGTGGACATGGGGGCGGCCAACCCCTTCGACCCGCTGGCCCGTCGCCGGCGCGGCTAGCCGCCCGGCCTCGAAGGCGGACCTACGGCCCGGCCGCGCGAATCCATTCGGCGAACTCGGGATCGACCAGCCGCCAGCTCCCGTTCTGCCGGTCGGCGATGCCGAGCCGCTGCAGTCTGCGCAGCGCCGCCTGGACGCGACTCGGCGAGGGTGCCTCTTCGTCGAGACGTTCTCCGAGCACGCTGCGCGACGCTTGGCTGAAAGGTTGCGCGTCGCTCAGCAGGGCGTGGGCAACCGCCCTCTGCAGCGGCATCAGGGCGAGCCAGATGTCTCCGTAGCCGAGCTCGGCAGCCACGCGGTCGCGCACGTCGGCGATGGCCTCGGCGGTGCCGAACCGCGGGTTCATCAGCATGGTCTCGACCAGCGTGCGGAAGTAGTACGGATTGCGGTGCAGCCGGTCGAACGCGGCGACCATTTCCGCTCGCTCTGGACGCCGATGGGCGATCCGGGCCATTGCCCTCAGCATGTGGTCGACGAACGGCTCGCCGAGCGGCGGCAAGTCGATGGGTGTGGCGTAGTGGAAGAAGGGTGCTTGGCGCGCCGAGAACATCGCGCGCAGTCCCTCCCGGCTCGAACCCGTGAAGATCGCCCTGAGGTCGTCCGGCCGCTTGTCGAGGCTGGTGCGGAGCGCTGCGACCAGCGGCTTGTTGTGCTCGCTCTGGGCTAGTTCCTGCACTTCGTCGAGCATCAGGATGGTGGGCCGGCCGCGTCGGGCAACCCTTCCGAGCAGGTCGTCCAAGTGCAGAAGCAGTTCACCCGGCGGCGTGCCGCCCAGGGCGCTGACGTCCACCTCGGCCCGGCCGATGCCGGGAATCGAGAGCTGCAGCCTGGGCGACAGCGCATGGCCTGCGCGCCGCAAACGATCGGCGAACGAACCGTGCTTCAGGGCCAGCTCCAAGGCATGCAGCAGAGCGGCGAGCGGTGCCATCGGCTCCTGCCAGAAGGAGACGTAGATCGTCCGGTGGCCGCGGCTCTCTGCTGCGGGTGCCAGGTCCTTGAGGAGGAACTCGGTCTTGCCGGTGCGCCGCGGGCCGAAGAGGGTCGACGCTCTGGCCGGGCCATGGGTGAGGGCCGTCAACGTCTGTTCGGCGAACCGCCGGCGGCTAAAATGCCAATGGTCGCTGTCCGGCTCGTTAGCCACCGTTAGCCACCTGCAGATAATTATTCAGCGATGGCTAATCGTAGCCAATTGCCCCGCGCGTCCGCAAGCTCGGCAGGGGCGGCCCAAGGGTAGGGCGCTATGCGGGGAAGAGTTGGGCGCCGCCGTCGATGCGCAGGATCTGGCCGGTGATGTAGGACGAATCCGCCGTGACGAGGAACTCCACCGTGCGCGCCACTTCCTCCGGCCAGCCGTAGCGGGTGAGGGCGCCTTCGCGCACCTTGCGCTCGTCGCGCGTCGGGCGGCTGGCGACGAAACGCGCCGTGATGATCTCGCCGGGAGCGATGACGTTGGCGTAGACGCCGTGCGGGCGCAGCTGGGCGGCGAGGCAGCGCGTGTACTCGTGGACGGCGGCCTTGGCGGTGCCGTAGATCACCTCGGAGCCATGCCCGCCGAGGCCGGCGATGCTGCCGATGGTGACGATCCAGCCGCTGCCCCGTTCCATCATCTCCGGCGCCACTTCGCGGCAGACGAGGATGCACGTCATCAGGTTGCGGTCCAGCACCGTGCGAACGTCTTCCAGCGACACCCGCACCGCGTCGTTCTCCACTGGCTTGCCGGCCTTGGCCCCGAACGCGCCTTGGGAACCGATGTCGCCGCCGGCGTTGTTGATGAGGATGTCGATGCGCCCGAAGCGCTCGCGGATCTGCACCACGAGATCCGCCACCGTGGTCTCCGAGGTGAGGTCGCCGTGTACTGCGAGCACATCCGCGCCCGTTGCATCGGCAATCTCGCTGGCCACGGAATCGAGGGAATCCGCCTCGTTGAAGGCCTGCGTCGAGTGCGGCGCCGTGCCGTGTACGGCAACCTTCGCGCCGAGCGCGGCGAGGTGCTCCGCCACCACGCGGCCGATGCCGCGGGAAGACCCGGTTACCCAGGCGACCTTGCCGGCCAGTCGCTTGTCATCCATCTGAGCGCTCCTAGGCGAACGCCGACAGCACGTCGTCGGCCAGCAGCTGGTACTGCTCCACGTCGTCCGTCGGGATGCCGCCGATCATGATCTCGTCCGCGCCGGCTTCGACGATCTCCCCAATGCGATCGATCACGTAGCTCTTCGGCCCGGCCGCCGTGCCCTTGCCGAGCCGGCGCCCGGCCATGAAGGCGCTGGCCGCGGCGCTGTCGTCGGTGACCATCGTCGGCATCAGCACCGTGTGTTTGATCTCGCCCGGGTCGCGTCCGTTGGCCTCGCAGTGGCGGTTCAGCACGTTCACCTTGTGGTGGAAGTACTCCTTGGTCATCGGCCCGCCGGCCCAGCCGTCCAGATTCATGATGTCGCCGTAGCGGGCGAGGGTGCGAAGCGTCCGCCGCTCGCCGGTGCCGCCGACCAGGATGGGGATGGGCCCGTCGTAGCTGCCGGGCGAGAGCGGTGCCTCGTCCATCGCGTAGTAGGTGCCCTTGAAGCTCAGCTGCTCGCCGTGGAACAGGCGCCGCAGCATCTCCGCCGCTTCCTCGAAGCGGTCCTGGCGCTCCTTCATGGACGGGAACGCCCAGCCGTAGGCCTCGTGCTCGCGCTTGAACCAGGCGGCGCCGATGCCGAGCACGAAGCGCCCGTGGGAGATGTGATCCACCGTGCCCGCCATCTTGGCGGTGAGGCCGGGATTGCGGTAGGTGTTGCCGAGCACCAGATGGCCGATGCGCAGCGTCTGCGTGAAGCCGGCGACGGCCGCGGCAACGGTGAACGCCTCGTGCGCGGTGAGGTGCTCCTCCTCCTTGCGCCCGGGCGGCGGCAGGTAGTGATCCGCGAACCAGATGCTATCCCACGGCCCGGCGTCGAGCGCCTCGGCCACCTCGCGGATGCTGTCCCACGTATTGCGATAGCAGCTGACCTGCGCTCCGAACTTCATGATTGCCCATCCCCCCGTTAAGCCACCCGGCCGCTTCGACGCGGCTGAGGCGCGCTAGCGTGGGATGGCGGTTTCGTTGCAGTATATAGCCGCTCGCCCACCCCGTTGCCCCCGAAGAGGAGACTCCATGATCCTGCCGAACACGTTCCGCGAGAAGCTCGACCGCGGCGAACCCACCATCGGCACGCACTTCCTGTTCGCCGACGCGGACATCCCGGAGATCATCGGCGACACCGGCCTCTTCGACTATGCGGAATACGTGGCCGAGTACTCGGCCTTCGACATGCGCCTGCTCTACCACCTGGCGCGCTCGGCGCAGTGCGGCAACCTGCCGCTGATGATCAAGCTCGACCAGGAAGCGCAGAGCTTCTGGGCCCAGGTCGCCCTCGGCGCCGGCTTCAAGTCGGTCCTCTTCACGGATGTGCGCACGCCGGAGGACATCGACGAGTGCCACCGCGCCATCGCCCCCGACACGCCCAACACCGGCGGCCACATGGGCGTGAAGCTGCGCCGCCCAGCCCTCGGCAGCTACAGCATGGACGGCTACCTGGAGGACCTGGAGTCCATCGTCTTCGCGGTGATGATCGAGAAGAACGTCACGGTGGACGGCATCGACGCCGTGCTCGAACGCGCCAGGGAGCGCTGCGTGGACATGACGCAGTGGGGCCCGGCGGACTTCTCGTTCTCGCGCGGGCAGCTCAAGCTCATGGGCTCGCCGGAGATCCGCGTGTTCGAGGAGAAGGTCATCGCCAAGTCCCTGGAGTACGGCATCCGCCCGCGCATCGAGATCGGCGCCGTGGAGCAGGCGAAGCGCTACATGGACCTCGGCGTACGCGACTTCTGCATCGGCTGGGACCGCATGATCGTGCGCGCGGCGTTCATGGAACTGGGCGAGGGGATGCGCAAGCTCACGGAAGGGCTGTGAGGTAGTCGGCGAGCGTCACCTCCCCGCCGTGGGAGCACTTCTGGCAGCGGGGGTTGTGCGTCTAGGCACGATTGACGAGTTGGCTCTCATGCCAGCGGTGTATGGCAACGAAGGAAATGGATCGCGGGGGCAACCGATCCGGGAAGAGGACGAGGTTGGCCGCGTGCGGGTTCCGGGCCGAAGGGGCGATCAAACCATCGGGCGCGTCCGGGCGACGGAATACCGCGCGTGCAAGGTTCTGGGTAGGGGCGTTCGGGGTCTCCCACGGGTACGTCGCCCAGTCGCCCGTCATCTCCTGAAGGGTAGTGTCCAAGGTCGAGAACTGCGGATGCCTGGCGTCCACGACTCTCGACTTGCCGCCAAGCTCTATTCGGTACTGAACAACGACATGTCTCGGCCGGCCGGGAGCGGGCACGGCGGCGCTCGACCAGTGGCCAAGAACGTCACGGGCCTCAAATCGGGCGAGGACGGGATTGGGCGCGAAGTACATCACGCGCAAGTCCCCTGCATTGAACCGGCTGGGCGCGTCTCCGATTAGTGGAGGCTCGTATTGGTAGCGTTCGTCGACGGAGCGATACCACGAGGTCTCAGTGGGGCCAGCACAGGAAGCCGTGTTGCGTTCGCATGGTTCAAGCGAAAGAGTCTTGCTCGATCTGGGCAATGAGATTGCCAAGCACCGTGCGGGATCGCTCGTCGCCAGTGAGCAACTCCTCGGGGCGTTGGCCACCGAGGTCCGGATGGGGCGTAGAGAGCCACGCCGTCTCCGCATCGCGCTGAATCTCGAGATGGTCGGTTAGCTGGACGGAGTCGCTCAGGTCAAGGACGAACTTGCTCTTCTGCTCGTCAGTCGGTTCGACCCAGAAATCTGGCCGTTCGTTCAAGGACGCTGCGGCACGGGGCTCGCCACCAAACACATGGTGGATGCGCTCGCGCAGTACCTCTTCGGTCGTATCCGCCCTGTGCTGCTTGGAGCCCATGCGGAGAGAGTAGCGCCTGACGGCTCGGAACTCAACCTTGTCGGTCCGGCTCAGCCCCGTCCCTAGTCTCGGTCAGTGAGCGAACGCACGCTCCGCCACGTAGGACATCAAGCTGGGGATGCCGCTCTCGAAAGTCTCCGTGCGGGGCGGGCGCCAGACGTAGCCGACTTCGACCAGCGTGTTCAACGCCCGCTCATCGAACTGCGGATCATCCGTTGGCGGCCGGGCGTGGGCGATGACCGAGCGGATGTCCCGCGCCTCCATCGTCGCAGCGTCTGCGAACGCGTCGGCCAGCGCGGTTGCCACGCCGAGCAGACCGACGCTCTCGATCTCGTCGAAGCGCCGTCCGTAGAAGCCGACGCGGCGGCCCGCAACCTCTCGCCTTGCCGCGTAGCAGATAGCTGCGTCCGCGACCGCCGTGGCGTTCTTGGCCATTGCCGCGAAGAGTTCCTCGCCCCAAAGCGAGACGAAGTAGGGGTAGCCGTCGCTGTCTCTGGCGATGTCCTCAAGGGCGGCTGCATCCGCTCGGAGTACGGGCCTATGCGCCGCCAATGGCACGGCGATCGCGGCTCGGGCCTCGTCGACCGTCAGGCACCCTACGCCAATGAAGTCGCAGCGCTCTTGGAATGTCGCCCCGGCAGCATCCAGCAGCGTCGCCAAGTGCGGAGTTCCGGCCATCGCCAGCAGCAACGGCGCTTGGCCGCACACGATCTGCGCCACGTTCAACAGCTCGGCCGCAGCCGTGGCCGAGAACATGTGCGCTTCATCTATCAAGAGCGCGACCGGTGCCGCGTCGCAGCACGCCAGCAACCGCTGGTGGGGCGCTCGTGCCTCGTCTGACGGCAGGCCGCATTCATGCTCGATGCTGCCGATGATCGCCCTCGCATCCGCGTCGATCATCGGCGACGTCATATAGATGAACGCTCCCGAAGTGCTCGCAATCCGGCGCCTCAACTCGCCCAAGAGCACCGTCTTGCCGGTTCCGCGCGGACCGATCAGCACTGGCCATTGGTACGACGGGCGCACCGGGTCGAACCGACGGAACTGCAGCAGCGCTCGCTCCAACTGCTCGATGTGGCGCTGTCGCCCGGCCAGATAGGGTGGCGCTGCCCCGGGTGCGCCGCTGAATGGGTTTTCGGGGGATCCGTGGTCCGACATGGCGATCACACTGCGTCGACTAGGCGTCGCGGGGACCGCCTACGATGAATGGCATCACTGTAGCGGTTGCCACGGTTACTTCGGTGGGCGAGCGAAAGTGAGTGCCTTAGCGGCCATATCCACGTCCTGCGTTCGCCAACCGGCATCGAGCCACGCTTTGGCGTGGCTGTGCGACTTCGTATTGCTCCACCACGCCGCGTGCGCGTAGGCAGCAGGGGGTAGGCGCTGGCCGAGTGTGGTTTCGACCTCGCCAAACGTGGCACGCCAGACGCCATGTCCCTGGTCTGCGACACTCGTCAGATGCCACTGCAGTGGGGCGTACTTGCTCACGATCCGTTCGCTCTTGCCGATCATGGCGAGATACTCTTCGTACTGGGCGTTCTCGGCGTCGGTGGAACGCGGCGTGATCGCCGGGAGGTTGAGCCCCGTCCACCCCCGCTTCTCGGCGCGGATGTAGCTCATGTAGGAAGAGATGGAGTTGACGGTCGGTTCGGACGCAGGCAAGTGCTCGCGGACCCGGAGACAGATGGCTTTTTTGGACAGACCGAAGGTGCGCCCGTCCTCAGTGGTCCCCACAACCTGCGTGAGGAAGTGCTTCGCACAGTCCGCCACGGTGGCAAACGTGGATGGAGCCGTCGGCGCCGAGGGCTGGTCGGTGTACTCGCTAGCCGCCGAGCGTTGCGGTGGCTCGCTGGACCGTACCCGTGGCCCGGCCGGTTCACCGGTCATCCGCACGGCTTCAGCCGCACCATCGAGTCCAACTTCGTCCATTTGCGCACGTTTCGGGCGGTCCACCCGTGTCACGGCGTCGTTGAGGCCGAAACTCTCCAATAGCTGTCGAACGTCGACGATGTGGCGAAGTGCTTCGTCCGCCGTCATCGCCCCATGGTCGTGCGACACGGCGTGGCGTGCGTTCTTGCACTGGAATGCAAGGTCCCTGATGCGCTTGGTCGCACGTTGCTCGGCGTTGTACTCCTTGCTCCGGTCTAGCTGTTCTTTCAGGTCGCCGGTCATCCAATCTAGGAGGTACGTCAGTTCCAACCGCTCGGCAGGCAGATGGGCGGGTTCCTCGAGCGTTTGGGCCCTTAGACCTTCGAGCCCGCGGCGCAGTATGACGAGTGCTTCAAAGACCCGCAGAATCGAACGGTCCGGCGAGGCTAGGTAGTTCGCCTCAACACTTGCGGCACTCTCAGTCATCCGTCTCCCTCTTCTGGTGCCGAGCTCATCTCGGAGGCATCGCGCGATCTGGCTATGCCGTCACCGTTTCCAGCAGCGGCTTCCCCAGCCCTCGCCGGTGGGCGTTGTGGTAGTGCAGCAGCGCGGGTTCGTTCTTCCCGAACATCACATGCGTCTGGATGCCGACCTCGGCGCAGCGCTGGGTCGATTCCGCCATCTTGTAGTCCTCATCGGCCACCACGCTGTTGAAGCCTTGGAAGCGGTCCTCGTAGCGCCGCTCCGGGAACTCAGGATCCTCGAAGTACGCCTTGACTTCCGGGGTGACGTAGAAGCTGTGGGCGGTGATGGAGCGGCGCGGGTCGTCGCCGCTGGGGAATAGGCGCACGATGTCCACGGCGACGCCGTCCACCAGGAAGATGGTGTTCGGGTAGATGAAGTAGACCGATAGCGTCGCCTGCCGAAACGGCCAAGTCTCGACGCTCGATTCTTCGGTGCCGAACTTCTCGAAGGCGCGCACGCTTGCGAATACCATGCGGTAGTTCAGGCCGAAGATGTCGTGGGTCTGCAGGTTGCCGCGGATCTCCGGGCCTAGGCTTTCGCGGTGCAGGACGTCGAAGTGGTAGTTCTCGCCGAAGGTGTCGACGGCGAGCTTCCAGTTGATGCTCGGGGCGAGCACTTGCGACGCGCCGTAGCTGTGGTTCGCCAAGTCCCAATGGGCCATGTCGTCTTGCAGGCCGCCGAGACAGGCATCGACGTCGATCGGCTCGCCTGGCGCGGGGCGCACCCAGAGGGTGCCGTGCTTCTCTGCCGCGGGGAGTTCGATCAGGCCGTGACAGCTCTTGTCGATGGGGCCGAAGCGTTCCGCGCGGTTGACCGCGATCAGGGCCCCGCCGACGTTGTACGTCCACGCGTGGAACGGGCAGCTGAATCGGTTGCGCTCGCCGCGGCCGTCGCGCACCACCTGCGCGCCGCGGTGGCGGCAGGTGTTGAGGAAGGCGCGGAAGCGGCCGTCTTCGTCGCGCGTCATCAGGATGGGCACGCCGGTGTGGCTGTCCGCCCAGTACGTGCCGGGCTCGGGCAGGTCGCCGGAGAGGCCCGTGAAGAGCGGCGTCTCGCGGAAGAACACCTGGCGCTCCTCGGCCAGAAGGTCGGGGCAGGTGAAGTCCGTAAGCGGGCTTTGCACGATGCCGTCGCCGTGGATCTCGCCGCCTCCGTTGGCAAAGCCCTCGTTTAGGATGTGCAGCAAACGTACCTGTTCCTCGTGGCGCATTCGGGTGGTCCTCATCGGCTCGGTCTTGGCGGCGGCGGGCGATTCTACTCCAGTCGCGAGAACGCCGCCGGATAGCGGACCTCGCCGCCGTCGCGCAGGGCGTCGGGGACGAGTTCCTGAGCCATGAAGGCGGGTCCGGAGTAGGGCGTCGCGAGGCGCTCGCCGAGGGCGCTCGAGAACCCGAACCGGGCGTAGTAGTCCGGGCGACCGAGGACCACCGCGACTTCGATGTCGGCGTCGCGGCAGCGGCGCAATCCCTCGCGAATGAGGGCGGACCCGATGCCGCGGCCTTGCTGCGCCGGCACCACGGCGACGGGTGCAAGCGCTGCCCCCGCGATCGGGCGTTGGGCGCGAACCCTCAATCGGGAGAATAGAACGTGGCCGCAGATCGAGTCGCCCGTCGTCGCGACCAGCGAGACCAGCACTTCGCCCGACTGCCGGACTTCGTCGACGAGGCGGGCCTCGTCGGGCCGCCCGAAGGCGAGTTCGTGGATCCGCCGTACGGCGCCATGGTCCGCTGGCGACTCGTCGCGGATGGAATGCACAGGACCTGTGGTCACGGCGACTAACGCGGCGGCTTGTCTGCCAGCACGCCAGCGGCGACCAGCGCGTCGATGCGTTCGTCTTCGTAGCCGAGCCAGTCGCGCAGCACCGCGGCATTGTCGGCGCCGAGGCGCGGGCTCGGCGTCCAATCGTCGCTGCCGATGCCATCCATCTTGATGGGGTTGCCGGGGATTGGCGTTGGGCCGCGTTCCAGCGGCACGAAGAAGCCCCTGGCCTGCGTCTGTGGATCGGCGGTCATGTCGGGAGTGATGTTCACCGGTCCCGCGGGCACACCCGCATGTTGGAGGACGGCAGCGGCTTCGGCCTTATCGCGGCACATCGTCCATGCTGTGATGGCGGCGTCGATGGCGTCGTGTTCGGCCATCCTCGCTGGTAGATCGAGTTCCGCGGGAAGGCTCTCGACCACCTCGCACAGCGCCCGCCAATCGGCGTCGTCGCGGCACGCGACCGCCACCCAGGCATCGTCGCCGGCGCAGCGGTAGACGCCATGAGGCGCCATCTCGGGATGCCGGTTGCCGACCGGGGAGGGCTCGCCGCCGAGCTGCTTCGCGATCAGCCAAGGCCCGCAGAAGGCGACGCCGCCCTCGTGCAGCGACATCTCGACGTAAGCGCCCTTACCTGTGCGCTCGCGCCGCCGCAACGCATGCAGCACCGCGGCGATCGCGCTCACCGCGCTGATGGGGTCCATGAGCGCCATCGCCGTGTTGCGCGGTTCGTCCGGGCCGTAGCCCATCACCGTGGTCAGGCCGGACATGGGTTCCACGGTGGGGCCGAACGCCACGCGGTCGCGGTACGGGCCGCTCCTGCCGTAGCCCGGCATGGAGACGTAGACGATGCGCGGGTTGGCTTGGGCGAGAACCGGGTAATCGAGGTCGAGAGCGGGCATGGCGCGGGCGCTGAAGTTCTCGATGACCACGTCGGCCACGGCGACCAGCTCCAGGAACGCCGCCCGGCCTTCCTCGGTCTTGAGGTCCACCGCCACGCTCTGCTTGTTGCGCTGCAGCTTGACGAAGACGGCGTTCACGTTCCACGGCTCGTCCGGCGGCTTGCCGCCGAGCCAGCCGCCGATCGGCAGGCCGCCGCGGTATTCGCGCGGCCCGCGGCCCATGGGATTCTCGATCTTCACCACGGTTGCGCCGAGGTCCGCGAGTACGCGGGTCGCCAGCGGACCTGCCCAAACGTGGGTGAGGTCGAGAATGCGAACCCCGCGGAGCGGCCCCTCAGCCAAGCGCGGCTCCGGCGGGCTCCGGCTCGGCGAGCGCGAATGCTCTGGGCACATCGCCATGCACGCGCCACGAGGGTCTTGGGGAGCGGACGGTGTGGCCGTCCGGACTGCTGATCGCCTGCCAGACCTCCCGGCCTGCCAAGTGCGCGTCCGTCAGCACGTCGTCGAAGCTCTGCACCACACCCAGCGGAATCCGGCAACTCGTCGCGCGTTCCTCGATCGCCGCCTTCGGCAGAGGGGCCACCGCTTCGGCGATGAGTTCATGCAGCGCGTCGCGGTTCTGCATTCGCTTCTCGTTGCTGGCGAAGCGCTCGTCGATGAGGAGTTCCGGGCGTTCCAGGAACACCGCGAACGCATCCCAGAAGGTGGGCACGATGTTGATGTACGCCCAGCCGTCGGCGCAGCGGAAGAGATTCGTGGGCACGACGGACCAGAAGTCGCTGCCGTGCCGGGAGCGCACCACCCCGCCGCAATGCCACATCACAGTGGTGAACTGGCTGAGCGCCATCACCACTTCGAGCATGCCGATGTCGATGCTGTTCGGCTGCTCGGCCAAGCGGCACGCATTGGCGGCGGCGAAGGCGAAGCCGCCGCTCTGGAACTCGACGTAGTGGCCGGGCAGTGAGAGCGGGGCGCGGCCGGGGTCGCCCATTAGGTTCGTGTAGCCGCCCATAGCCAGAAGGGTGTGGGGGGTTGCCGGCGTGTTGCGCTTCGGGCCGGTGCGGCCGAACGGCGTGATGGCGGCCTTGACCGGCGTGCGCCAAGCGTCGAAGCCCAAGGCGGCCAAGGCGTCTGCGCTCTCGGCCTCCGCAACCACCACGTCCGCTCGGGCTGCGAGTTCGGCGATGAGCGATGGCTCGGCGGTTTGCAGGCGCCGCTTGCCGGCGTGGAGGTAGAGGTCCAGCGCCGCTTGGCCGACCCATGCCGGCGGCGGCTCGGGCGGCTCGATCCGCACCACTTCGTACCCGGTCTGGACGAATAGACGGCCGCAGAAACCCGCGGCGTGGCCGCCGACTTCGAGAACGCGATCCATCGGCGGATCATAACCGCGACTGCGGCGCCGCCAGCCGAACAGCACCTTGCCCCGCGATGCGGCAAGTTGGCCGCGCGCTGCCCCTGCATGAACGACGCTTCGCCGCTATGATTCACGCCACCGCGAGAGACTCATCGCCACCGCCATGCGCCGCATCCTCGTCACCAGCGCGCTGCCCTATCCGAACGGGCCCGTGCATCTCGGCCATCTGTTCGAGCACGTCCAGACCGACATCTGGGTGCGCTTCCAGCGCATGGCGGGCAACGAGTGCATCTACGTCTGCGCCGACGACGGCCACGGCACGCCGACGATGCTGCGCGCCGAGCAGGAGGGTGTGAGCGAGGAGGAACTCATCGCCCGCGTGCGCGCCGAGCACGAGGAGGAGTTCCGCCGCTTCCACATCAGCCACGACAACTACTACACGACGCACTCGGCGGAGAACGAGCTGTTCGTGACGTTCATGCACGAACGTTTGACGGCGCAGGGGCACATCTTCACCAAGCCCATCGAGCAGTACTTCGATCCCGAGAAAGGACTGTTTCTGGCGGACCGCTACATCCGCGGCCAGTGCCCGCGCTGCGGCGCGGAGGACCAGCCGGGCGACAACTGCGATGTCTGCGGCGCGACGTACGATGCCACGGACCTCAAGTCGCCGCGCTCGGTGTTCTCGGACGCCGAGCCCGTGCTCAGGGAGTCCGTCCATTACTTCGTGGACCTCGCCCGCTCCGCCGATTTCTTGAACGAGTGGATCAAGGACCACGTTCAGCCCGAGGTGGCCAACAAGCTGCGCGAGTGGCTCTCCGCAGGCCTCAAGCCGTGGGACATCAGCCGCGACGAGCCGTATTTCGGCTTCCGCATCCCAGGCGAGGACGCGAAGTACTTCTACGTCTGGATGGACGCGCCGGTGGGCTATCTGGCCAGCTTCAAGAACTGGTGCGAGGCGAGCGGCGCGCGCTTCGAGGACTTCTGGGACCCGGACAGCGACTGCGAAGTGCGCCACTTCATCGGCAAGGACATCATCAACTTCCACTGCCTGTTCTGGCCAGCGGTGCTGTCCGGTTCCGGCTTCAGGACCCCGACGCGCATCCACACCCACGGCTTCATCACCGTGGACGGGGTGCGGATGTCCAAGTCGCGCGGCACGTTCATCAGCGCCGGCACCTACCTCGAACACCTGGACCCGGAGTGCCTGCGCTACTACTTCGCCACCAAGTTCACGGCGACCATGGACGACGTGGACATCAACCTGGGCGACTTCGTGCAGCGCGTCAACACGGACCTGGTCGGCAAGGTGGTGAACATCGCGTCGCGCTGCGCGAGCTTCCTCGGCAAGCACTTCGACAGCACCTTGGCGGACAGCGTCCACGACGAGGCACTGTGGGCGGCCACGACCCAGGCGCGCGAAGAACTTGCAGCGCTCTACGAACGCGGCGAAGTCGGCCGCGCCATGCGCGAGGTCGCCGCGCTCGCCGACCGCGCCAACCAGTACATCGCCGAGCACGAGCCGTGGAAGCGCATCAAGGATCCGACGCATCGCGACGAAGTGCATGGCGTCTGCTCGCTCGGCATCAATGTCTTCCGGGCGCTGATGGTGTATTTGAAGCCGGTGCTGCCGGCCATGGTGGCGAAGGCCGAGGCCTTCCTGCAGGTGGAATCGCTGGTCTGGGACGATGCCGCGGCGCCGCTCGTCGGCCACCGCATCGGGCGCTTCAAGCCGCTCTTCACGCGCATCGACAGGAAGGACGTGGACAAGGTCGTCGCGGCGACGGCAGCGGAAGCTCAGGCGCGGCAGCCGGCCTCCGCCGCTGCTGCCAGCGAGGCCCCCGCAACCATCGGCATCGACGATTTCCTCAAGGTGGACCTGCGCGTCGCCAAGGTGGTGGATGCCAAGCATGTTCCCGGCGCCGACAAGCTGCTCGAACTCGCCCTCGATGTCGGCGACGGCGAGCGGCGCGTGTTCTCCGGCATCCGCTCCGCCTACGACCCGGCAAGCCTCATCGGCCGGCTGACGGTGGTGGTCGCCAACCTCGCACCGCGCAAGATGCGCTTCGGCACCTCCGAGGGGATGATCCTTGCCGCAGCTGGTGCGAACCAGGACGGCGGCGAGGACATCTTCATCGTCAGCCCGGATGCCGGCGCGAAGCCCGGAATGGCCGTGAGCTGAGCGGCCCGCCGCCACAGGCAGTCCATGGCCGACGCGCTGCTGATTCTCCTCTCCGCCGCACTGGTCAACAACTTCGTGCTGGTGCAGTTCCTCGGCCTGTGCCCGTTCGTCGGCACCTCCGGGCGCTTGCAGACCGCGGTGCCGATGACGCTCGCGACGATGTTCGTGCTGGCCGTCGCCACGCTGGCCACGGCCCTCGTCCATCGCTACCTGCTCGTGCCGCTCGGCATCGAATACCTGCGCATCGTCGCCTTCATCGTGCTGATCGCCGGCACGGTGCAATTCACGGAGTTGTTCGTGCGCGCCGCCAGTCCGGTGCTGCATCGCATGCTGGGCATCTACCTGCCGCTCATCACCACCAACTGCGCGGTGCTGGGGGTGACGCTGATCGCCGTGGACAGCGGCCTCGACATCGCCGGCACGCTGCTCTTGGCGCTCGGCGCCGGACTCGGCTTCGGCATCGCCATCACCACGTTCGCGGCGCTCCGCGAACGCATCCACGATGCCGCGGTACCCGAGGTCTTTCGCGGCCCGCCGCTCGCGCTCGTGACCGTCGGCTTGATGGCGCTCGCCTTCTACGGCTTGCGCGGCATCGGCGCATGACCGCGGCGCTGGCCCTCGGCGCGGTCGGGCTTGCGGTGGCACTGCTGCTCGTGGTTGCCCGCGGCGTGCTCGCCCGGCGGGAACAGGGCAGCGCCGATGCCGTGGCGGACGCCATAGACGCCCTGCTGCCGCAGAGCCAATGCGCCCAATGCGGCTACCCGGGCTGCCGTCCCTACGCGCAGGCGGTGGCGGATGGCGAGCGCATGGATATGTGCCCGCCCGGCGGCCCTGAGACCGCGGAGCGCATCAGGTCGCTGCTCGGTCGTCGGGACGAGGCCGTGGTCGTGGCGCCCGCGGCGGTGCAAGTGGCCCGCATCGCGGAGGCGGACTGCATCGGCTGCGCGCTGTGCATCGACGCCTGCCCGGTGGACGCCATCGCGGGGGCGGCAAAGTACCTGCACGCCGTGATCGCCGAGGACTGCACGGGCTGCGAACTCTGCGTGCCGCCGTGTCCCGTCGATTGCATCGAGATGGTGCCGTGGTCGCCGAGCTAGCCGCGCCCGGCCCGCCGGAACTCGAGCCGCTGCCGGCGGACGCCGATACGCAGGCCGTTCTGGCGCGGATCGAGGCGGCCGGCATCTTCGGCATGGGTGGCGGCGGCTATCCGACGGCGCAGAAGATCCGCCAAGCCATCGCCGCCGGCGCGGATGTCGTGATCGGCAACGGCATGGGCACGGAACCCGGGGTCACGGCGGATGCCGCGTTGCTGCGCGAATGCAGGGAAGAGGTGGTTGGCGGACTCGACATCGTCGCGGGCTGCCTCGGCGACCCACGCCGCCTCGTGGCCGTGCCGCCGGGCGATGTCGAGACGCCGCTGGTGGAAGTCGAGTTGCCCTACCCAGCCGGAGAGGAGCGGCGTCTCGTCGCACATCTCACGGGCCGAACGGTCCCCAAGGACGGCTTTCCGACGGATTGCGCCGTGCTGGTGCTGAACGTCGCCACCCTGTTCGCCGTGTTCGATGCCGTCCGCTGCGGTCGGCGGCTGGCGCGGCGCGTGGTCAGCGTTGGCGAGACCGACTATTGGGTGCCGATCGGCATGAAGCTACGCGAGTTGCCTCTGGACGCGGCGATGGGATTCCGCGTGCGCGGCGCCCTCAGCGGCGTTCCTGCACCGGCAGACGGCGTGGTCGCGCCCACCACCTTCGCCGTCTCGCCAGCCCCCGTGCCGGCCCTCGCCTGCATCCGCTGCGGCTGGTGTCGGGACGCTTGCCCCGAACGTCTGGCGCCGGACCGCTTGCACGACGCGTTCTGTGTCGCGGAGCAAGACGACAGCGTCTTCGACTGCATCGAGTGCGGCGCCTGCACGGCGGCGTGTCCGAGCGGCTTGGACCTCGTGGGCGAGTTCCGCGCCCTGAAGTCGAGGATGCGCCACGAGCGTGCCGTGCAGGCACGGGCCGATGACGCCCGTCGGCGGTCGGGGGCGCGCACCGAGCGCCTCGCCCGCCAAGCGGCTGCGCGGCAGCAAGCGCGCCAAGCCCGTCTGCGAACTCCGCACGAGTGGTGAGCGCCCGAACGCCGCGCGGTCTATTCCTCCGGCCCGCTTCGACGCCCGCCGTAATGGATCGCGTGCTGCTGGCCCTGCTCCCGGCGGTCGTTGCGTCCGTCTGGGCATTCGGGCCGTTGGCGCTCGCGCAATGCGCCGTCGCGCTGGTCGCGGGCGCCGGCTTCGACGCTCTCTGCCAAGCGTGCCGCCGCCAGCGCATCCGCCCGTGCGCGGACCGCAGCGTGCCGGTCACCTGCCTCTTGATCGCCCTCGCGCTGCCGCCGACGGCGCCGCTGTGGATCGCCGTGGTGGCGGCGGGCATCGCCGTCGTGCTCGCCAAGGAACTCTACGGCGGCCTCGGCCGCAACGTCTTCAACCCGGCGATGGCGGGCTATGCGGCGGTGCTGGTGGCCTATCCCCAGGCGCTCGCCTACGTCGACGCCGACACCGGCGCCACGGCCCTGGACGCGCTGCGCTTCCGCGGCGCGGCGACGGTGGACGATGCCTTCGCCGGGCCGGCCTTCGGCAGCGTCGGCGCGGCGGGCTTCGAGTGGGTGAACGCCGCGGCGCTGCTCGGCGGCTTGTACCTGCTCGCGAGCCGCATCATCCACTGGCGCTTGCCCGCCGCGGTGCTGCTCGGCATCGCGCTCCCTGCCGTCGCCTTCTACGACGGCGGCAGCTCGGCCAGTCTCGGCTCGCCGCTCTTCCACTGGTTCGCCGGCGCAACGATGCTGGGCGCGTTCTTCATCGCCACGGACCCGGTGACGGCGCCCGCCGCGCCCAGGGAGCAATGGCTGTTCGGACTCGGCATTGGCGCCGGCATCTTCGCCATCCGCGCCACCGGCAGCTATCCGGACGGGGTCGCCTTCGCCGTGCTGCTCGGCAATCTGGCGACGCCCTTGCTCGACCGCCTCGCCGATGCGCCGCGCCCTGCGTAGTCTGCTGCTCCTCGGCGCACTCGCCGCGCTCTCCGGCTGGGCCATCGCCTGGTTCGCGGGCGCGACGGCCGAACGCGCCGAACGCAACCGCGCCGCGGCCGAGGCGCGCATCCTGCGCGAGCTAGCGGGAGTCGCCGCCACCGAGTCGCTGCCGTCCAGCAGCGGCGACGTGCTCTACTGCGATGACAGCGTCGCCATCCTGCGCGATGCGGCGAGGGGCTACGGCGGCCAACTGCGCCTCGCGGTTGCATTCGCTGCAGATGGCTCGGTGTCGGGCGTACGGGTCCTGGAACATGCGGAGACGCCGGGGTTCGCGGACATTCTGGCGCCGGACTCCCCGTGGCTGGCGTCTTTCGGGGACGGCCGCGTCGATGCCGTTACGGGCGCTACCGTGACGTCCGAGGCTGTCCTGCGAGCGGTGCAAGGGGCGATAACCCGATACGATGGTGCGCTGCCGTGCCCCACGGTCGGAGAGACGCAATGAACCGCTTCTTCCAGGCGGCCGTCGCCCGCAATCCGGCAGCCGTACAGCTCCTCGGCCTGTGCCCGCTGCTCGCCGTCTCGAACACGCTGGCCAACGCCGCCGGTCTCGCCGTGGCGAGCGCCACCGTGCTGGTGGGCTCCGCGCTGATCGTCTCGCTCATCCGCCGGCTGATCCCCGATGAAGTCCGCCTGCCCTGCTTCGTGCTGGTCATCGCCACTTGGACCACCCTCGTCAATCTGGCGATGGAGGCCTACGCCTTCGACCTCTACCAGCGCATCGCGCTTTTCGTGCAGATCATCGTCACCAACTGCATGATCCTCGCCCGAGTCGAGCAAGTCGCCGCCAAGGAGCCGTTTTGCACGACGCTCGCGGATGCGCTGGGCACCGCCGCCGGCTTCGCCGCCGCTATCTTGGTGCTAGGCGGCGTCCGCGAGGCCATCGCCGTCGGTTTCCCCCTAGCCGCCCTGCCGCCAGGCGCGTTCATGATCGCCGGCCTGTTGCTGGCGGGCGCGAACTTCGTGCGGCGCGGGAGAACCCCGGCGGAACGCGGGAGGAACCAGACTCCGGTGATCAGCCAAGATGTGCCAGTGGCGCGGCGATGACCGTCTACCGAGAGAACCTCACTCGTGCGTCTGGCCCGTGCTATGGTCTTACTAGTCGAACGCACGCTTGGAGGCGGAGCCCTGCCGGATTGGCTGAGGAAGTACTTTGATCCGACGCCGCAGGACAACGGGGACGGTGATGAACCCGATGTGAAGGTGGATTGGTGGACCGGCATGATGTACGTCGATGGGGACAAGCTGATCGGCAGCCGCTCCTTCCAGAAGCAGCTCGAGGATCTCAGGGAGTTGGAGGCCTCGATCTTCCAGGCGACGGGGCGATCAGGCGAGCAAGCCGAGACGGAGGCGTGACGCCGCTTGACCCCCAGCATTGTCGACCTGTTTGCCGCCATCGTTGTCGGCTATCTCACCATCGCAGCCGTACCAGTAGCCAGGTATTGGTTCAACCGCCAGTTGGGCTACAAGGTGCTCTTCGCCGTACTCCTAGTCGGTTGGGCGGCGACGCGGCTTGGCCGTGCCGTCGGCGACTTTGCCACCCAGTGGCCAGTGCTTTCGACGCTGCCCCTAGCTCCCGAGCAGCTTGCATACGACCTGACCTGGCTGTGCGTAGTCGCTGCCGGGCCCTTGCTGTATCTGAGCCGGGGGAAGGCCAAGCAGGGCGCTGCGAAGTGGGTGGCGAGACGCAGCGGCGACCTGGTTGAGCACCTCCTCCAAGAAGCGGTGGAGAAGCGCTTCTTCGTCGAACTCACGATGGAGAACGGCAGTTCTACGTGGGGTGGCCCCTCGAGAGCGGCGTGACCACCGGGCACCACTCGGACGTGTCGATTATTCCAGTTCTGAGCGGCTACAGAGACGAGAGAACCAAGGTCTGCGAGTTCACCACGAGCTACATCAACGCACTTGTCGCTGCGAGAAGGCGCTCCGCTCGTCTGGAGCTGAAGGCGAGTGACTTCCAAGTGATGCTGCCGAGGAACCTGATACAGTCGGCACGACGCTTCCACCCGGACATCTACAGGCACTCGGTGCGGCGGCATACGCCAGTCCAGAACGGAGAAGCCCCTTCGGACGCGCCGCCGCCCGCCTAGCCCATCAGTCGCAGCGCCACCTCGTGCGTCCGCGCTGCCAGTTCCGAGATGCGGTTCTCGTTGCAGTCGCGGACGCATGACGTGAGTCGGTCCTGCAGCACGCCGATCCACTTCTGCGGCAACGCCTCGGCGCCGAACTTGGCGCCGAGAATGGAGCCTACCGTGGCGCCGTTGCAGTCGGTGTCCCAGCCGCCGCGCACGGCGACGACGATGCCGTTGCCGTAGTCTTCGGCGCCGAAGAAGAGGCCCATTACCACCAGCGCCGCGTTGTTGATGGTATGCACGCGGTGGTAGTGGCCGTAGGTGTCGTGGATGCGATCCCAGACGGCTTCCCAGTCGCCGAGTTCCCGACACCACGCCGCCGTGTCGCGAACCGCCTCCGCCAGCCGGCAGTTGGCGGGGATCTCCGAGAGGCCGACCTCGACGATTTCTTCGATGTCGGCGGTGACGAACGCCGCGGACAGCATGGCGGCGACGAACATCTCGCCGTAGATGCCGTTCTTCACGTGCGAGATGCTGGCGTCTTGGAAGGCGAGTTCCGCCGCCTTCTCCGGCCAGCCGGGGGTGACGTAGCCGAAGATGTCGGCGCGGATCTGGGCGCCGATCCACTCGCGGTAGGGATTGCGCCAGGTGGCCGACTCCGGCGGCCAGCGACGGTTGACGAAGTTGCGGTAGGCGACGGACTCCGCGGTGTAGAGCAGGTAGAACGGCATCCGGCTTAGCCAAGTGTTGGCCATGTTGCGCGAGGTGAGTTCCAAGCCCTTGCTCTGAAGCGCGAGCAGGCCGAGGATCGGGTAGTCCATGTCGTCGTCCCGGGCCATGCCGACGATGTTGCCGCGCGTGCTGGACTTGAGATAGGGCGAAATCTCGCCCTCGGCGAACGGGATGTAGTCGTCGAGCGGCAGCGCCCCCTGCGCTTCGAGATAGTCGTCGATGCGCTCGCGCAGCCAGCCTTCCACCGGCTTGCCGAGCGAGCAGCCTGCGGCCCGGCCGAGCCATGCGCCGTGGATGCGATCCGCGGCGTCCGCCGACACCCCCGTCGCCATGCGGCGCGGGCCGTCCGGGCGCAGGGCGCGGATGCCTTCGAGGTGCGACGGTTCCTCGTAGGGAAACGACGCCGCCGGCTGCAGAGCCATGAGTTCGTCGTAGAGATCCACGAACGCACCGTCCGCGGCGGCCTCGTCCGCCAGCGCCGCCTGCACGCGGGGTTCCAAGGCCGATACGTCGCAGCCCTCTTCGCGGCGCTGCACCAGTTCCATGCCGATGAGCTGACGTTCCAGGTTTTCCACGCTTGCCTCCGCAAGTCGGTTTCGTGGCGAGTCTACTGCACGGTGCCGCGGCGCCGCTTCGTCGGCCCGTCGTCCGTCAGCCGCTTACGCCGCGACGCGAAGCGGGCTCGGCGCGTGGAGCGGCGGCGGCTCGCCGACGCTGGTGTCGGCGGCGCGCCAGGCGAGCGGCGCGGTGTCGCGCTGATCGAGGCCGGGGCGCTCAGCTGCAAGACGCGCCCGCAGACGCCCGAGGAACCCCTGCGGCGCCGCCTGCGGCGCCAGCGCCCGAATGCGCTCGGCGAACTCGTCGTCCTGGAACTCGTCGAGGCGTTTGCTCGTGTCCGCGCAAGTCGTCATGGTCAGCCTTCCATCGCCTTCGCCAGTGATCGCTTGGCGCTGTGCAGCCGGGAGCGCACCGTGCCGATGGGAACCCCGGTCACCATCGCGATCTCATCGTAAGCGAACCCGGCGCGGAAGCGCAAGCCGAGCGCCATGCGCTGCTCGAAGGGCAACGCCGCGATCGCCTTCGCCAAGGCCGTGTTCCGAACGCCCGCAGCCAAGCGATCAAGCGGCCCGCGGCTCGGATCGGCCACCGTCTCCGGTGCGGTGCCCGGCGCGAAGACGCGCCCGCGCTGCGCCAGTCGGCGCCGGTGGCGGCGGCAGACGTTGCGGGCGATGCCGAACAGCCACACCCGGAACGGCGCTCGCCGCTGCCAATCTGCGGCGCCGCGGAAGACGGCGAGGAAGGTCTCCTGCGCGAGGTCCTCCGCGGCATCCGCATCGGCCCAAAGGACGAAGCGGTAGACAGCGTCCTGGTAGCGGAGCACCAAGCGGTCGAATGCCACCTGATCGCCGCCGAGGAACCGATCCACGAGGCATTCGTCCGCGCCCGCCGGGTCGGTCATCCGCACAATGCACCGACGGGCTCGAACCGCGCGCCGACTACAAACCCTCGGCGATGATCTGCGTACACAGCTCGACGCACTCGTTGCAGATGTGGACATGCCCGCCGCCGCCGACGATCAGCTTCGCGACGTCCGGCGCGGCCTTGTGGCAGAAGCTGCAGAAGAGCTGGTCGACGGACGCTCCGCCGGGCTGCACGCCCCGTGGCCCGGCGCTGGCGGCAACCGGCTCCGCGTCCTCGACGGTCTGCGCGAAGTCGAGGTTTTGCGGGTCGCCCGCGGTGGTTTCCGGGGCGGTCAGCGGCACGCTGTCGTCCACGATGTCGAGCCGCATGCCGTCGATCCAGACGGTGCCCCTGTCGTTCAGCAGCACGCCGAAGGCGATGTTGCTGGCAGCCGGCGGCACGTCCAGCACCACTACGCACTCGGTCCACTCCGTGGTGCCCTTGACGGGCCGGTCCTGCATATTGTCGAAAGCCAGCGGGCGTCCGCTCGGCAATTGGTCCACGCGGCACCAGAGGCCGGCCCAGCCCGACACCGACTTGGTCTTCAGGTGGCACGAGAGGCGGATGCGCCCGCCGGCGTAGCGCTGCGGCGCGACGTTCTGCATCAGGGTGCCGAAGCCGTCTATGCGCAGCTTCCTGGACTTCAGGTAGCCGCTCGGCCGGCCGCTGCGCACGACGTTGGGGTCGGTGCCGGCGACGTAGGCGTCGCGGGCGCTGCCGGCGATGTTCCAGCCGGGCGGCGTTCGCTTGCTGGGTTCGGCCATGGTCTGGACTCCTGCTCGACGTAAGCCACTGCCAAGAGAGTGCCCTCAACTGGCGAGAAGTTCGACGGTTGCAGCTGCAACGCCACTGACTGCTCGGTGGTGTCCCAGGCCAAACCGCAATGCACGCGCGCAATGTGCGTGTCGTATGGAGAAGCGCCGCCCATGCGATCCGGCGCAGTGCCTATCGGGCGCGGCCTCGCGGCATCGTGGGCGATCGCCATCCGCTGAGCTGCGGACTCCGAGGACGTCGGCTTCGGCGACCTCAACGCCGATGGGCGGGACGACCGCTGCTGCGCGCGGCCGACGGCGCATGGCACTACCACCCCATGGACGGTCGCACGCGGGTCGCCGATCAGCAGGGCGCGGCCGACATCGCGGACAACGCGGACTGGCAGGTCGCCGGCAGCGCCGACTTCAGCGGCAGCGGTTGACGAAGTAGCGGTAGGCGACGGACGGCACAAGGCAGATAGAACGGCATCATCCGGCTGAGCCAGGTGTTGGCCACGTTGTGCGCGGCGAGTTCCAAGCCCTTGCTCTCCAGCGCGAGCAGTCCGAGGGTCGGATAGTCCATGTCTTCGTCCCGGGCCATGCCGACGATGTTGCCGCGCGTGCTTGACTTCAGCTACGGCGAAATCTCGCCCTCGGCGAAAGGAATGTAGTCGTCCAGCGGCGGTGCCGTTGCGCTCCCAGGCAGGCGTCGATGCGCACCCGCAGCCAGCCTTCCGCCGGCTTGCCCAGCGAACAGCTGGCCGCGCGACCAAGCCATGCGCCGCGGCCCGTCGGGCGCAGATCGCGAATGGCTTCGAGGTCCGACGGCTCGGCGCAAGTGACGGCGCGACCGGCTGCAATGCCATGAGTTCGTCCTATAGATCCGCGAATGTCCCATCCGCGTTGGCTTCTTCCGCGAGCGCCGCCCGCACGCGCGGTTCCGCGCCCGATACGTCGCCGCCCTAGTCCCGGCGCTGCGCCAACTCCATGCCGATGAGCTGCACCACCGTGGTGCTGCGACGGCACCCAGTCCAGCGTTGGCCGTTCGCGGACCTTACACGATTCGGCTGCCCTCCTTCCCCCAGTACTCGTCCTTCAGCAGGCGCTTGTAGAGTTTGCCCGTGGGCAGCCGCGGCAGTTCGTCGCGGAAATCGATGCTCTTCGGGCACTTGTAGTGGGCGATGCGCTCTCGCGCGAACGCCATCAGTTCGTCCGCCAAAGCTCCATCCGCAGCTACGCCTTCCAGCGGCTGGACGATGGCCTTCACCTCCTCGCCCATGTCCGGGTTCGGGACGCCGATCACGGCCACGTCCGCCACCTTCGGGTGCATCACCATCTCGTTCTCGATCTCCTGCGGGTAGATGTTCACGCCGCCCGAGATGATCATGAACGTTGCCCGGTCAGTTAAGTAAAGGAAGCCGTCGTCGTCCACGTAGCCAACGTCGCCGAGCGCGGTCCAGTTGGCGTGTTCCGGATGCTGGGCGTCGCGGGTCTTGCCGGGGTCCTTCAGGTATTCGAACGGCATGGCGGGCAGCTCGAAGTAGACGATGCCCGGTTCGCCGTTCGCGAGCTCCTTGCCGTCGTCGTCGCATACGTGGATGACGCCCATCACGGAGTGCCCGACCGTGCCCGGATGCGCCAGCCACTCCTCCGGCGTGCAATGCGTGAAGCCGTTCATCTCCGTGCCGCCGTAGTACTCGTAGAGGATCGGCCCCCACCAGTCGAGCATGCGGCGCTTGACGTCCGGCGGGCACGGCGCGGCGGCGTGGATGGCCACTTTGTGGGAGGACAGGTCGAAGCCGGTGCGTTCGCCTTCGGCCAGCTTCAGCATCCGGGTGAACATCGTCGGCACCCATTGGCTGTGCGTTACCCGATGCGTCTCGATGGCCTCGAGCGCCTGCACCGGATCGAAGCGGCGCATCATCACCACCGTGCCGCCGGCGGTCTGGACGCCCGAACAGAAGGCGATGGGCGCCGAGTGGTAGAGCGGCGCCGGGGAGAGATAGACGGTGTTCTCGTCCACCTGCCAGAGCCCGGCGAGCAGCATCGCGGCCGGATTCACTGCCTCCTTGATCGAGCCTTCGGGCAGCGGCCGGTAGATGCCCTTGGGGCGCCCGGTGGTGCCGGAGCTGTAGAGCATCAGCGTGCCGGCGGGTTCTTCGGCGAGCGGCTCGGCGGGATGCTTGGCGATGGCCGCCTCGAAATTCTCGAAGCCCGGCTCGGCGCCGTCCGCCATCAGCCAATGGCCGCAGTTCGGCGCGTGCGGGGCGATCTCAAGGGCCGGTTCGGCGAGCGCCTGGGAGGCGATCAGCGCCTTGGATTCGGAGTTGTCGACGATGTAGCCCGCCTCCTCGCCGGTGAGGTAGCGGTTCACGGTGGTGAGGTAGAGGCCGGAGCGCATGGCCGCCCAGAGCACGTCGAAGTAGGCGAGGTTGTTCTCCATGAAGATGGCGATGTGGTCGCCGGGACGCAGGCCGCGCGCCCAGAGGAGCTGCGCGAGGCGGTTGGAGCGGTCGTTCAGTTCGCCGTAGGTACGCGCCTGGCCGGTGGCGCTGTCGATGACGGCGGGCTTGTCGGGGAACACGGTGGCCCAATGACCGGGGTACATGCTTATCTCTCCGTTGTTGCTGGGGCGCCTGTTGTGCGGTAGCGCGAAACCTATCGAACTGAGGCCGCGATTGCGAGAACGTCGCATGCGGACGGCGGCACGATCTACTCGTCGGTCGGCTCGGCCATCATCCACCGAGGCACCGCGAGCTCTTCTTCCGCCTCGTCCTCCGGGATGAACCGGTGCCCGTCGCTGCGCCAGGAGGCCCAGAACTGGTCCTCGTATGCCGGGTCGCGGATGGTGAATGCCCCGTCCGCTTGCTGCTCTTCCAGGAACTGCTTCACAGCATCGAACGGCCGGACCCAACCTGCTGGTAGTGCGCCCGCCCGCCGTACCTGTCGAAGAGGGCCTTCAACTGCTTCCAGCTCTCCACCCAACGCTTCGCCATGTCCCGCTCGATGTCCGTGTCGACCGCGCCCAGCGACACCGCCTCCATCCGCATTTGGACACCTTCAAGACGGCCCCGGAGCTCCCGCTTCTCCGGCTCGGCCGCGTTCTCGACAGCCTCGGCAAGTTCCGCTCGCTCCGCCTCGAACCCGGCCAGCAACTTCCGCTGCGCGTTCCGGAACCAGTACGTGTAAGCCACCATCTCGTCTTCCGTGACCGCAATCCCGTTGTCGGCCGCGAACTTGTCGATCAGCCGGTCGCCAATGGGCAGCTGCCGACCCTGCGTATACCTAATGCGAACCTATCGAACTTTGGCCGCGAATGCGACAAACTCGCCCACCCCCGAGGGAGGATACGACCGGCAGCCAAAGAGGAGACGCCCCAGCATGAAGACCGTCCACGATGTCCTGCTGCATCGGAATCGCCAGCGCGAGACCGACGGCGAGGTATTCCACATCGCGCCGATCGCCAGCGTCTACGACGCCATCGCCATGATGTCCGACCACCACGTCGGCGCACTGCCGGTGATGATCGACGAGAAGCTGGTGGGGATCATTTCCGAGCGCGACTACGCGCGCAAGGTGATCCTCAAGGATAAGTCGTCGAAGACGACGCGCGTCTCCGAGGTGATGACGCGGGACGTGATCACGGTGACCCAGCATGATCGGCTGGCGGACTGCGTGGACCTCATGACGAGCCACCACATCCGCCATCTGGTGGTGGTGGACGACGGTCTCGTCACGGGCATGCTGTCGCTCAGGGACCTCTTCATGGAGATCATGGACGAGCAGTCGGAGACCATCCATCAGCTGGAGGGGTACATCCGCGGCGGCCAGTAGCGCCGCTCACAGCCGGATCAGCGCGTCCGCATCACCACGTCCGTGCGGCAGATCCAGTCGTGCAGGCAGCGTCGCTTGCGGTGCAGGATCGCGAGCATGTCGACGACCGGCAGGACGGCCAGCCAGCCGAGGAAGACGGCGTAGAGCGCCAGGAAGAACGGCGAGCGTAGGGCGAGCTGCCAGAAAGCCGCCCGCTCAGTTGTGCCGATTCGCACCACTTCGAGGCCGAGCACGAGCTTGCCGATGCTCTGGCTGCGCCGCCAGAGGGGATAGGCGTTGAGGATGAAGTACGTCGCGAAGCCGAGCGCGACGATGCGCGGCAGCGGATCGCCCGCGTAGTCCTCGGCATCGTGGAAGGCGCCGGTGGCGAGCACCAGCACGAGGCCCGCGATGCCGGTCGCCACGAAGTCGATGAGCGTGGCCAAAAGCCGCCTGCCGCGCCCGGCGGGACGGGGAGCTTGCTCCGTCACGGGTGCGTTCACGGCGAGTCCTCCTCGCCCACGGCGAACACCAGAAGCGCATTGCCCCCGGCCTGGAAGTACGCCGAGTAGCCGGACGAGACGATCACCATGTCGCCGGCGATCATCGGCCCGTGCGTATCGAACGCGCCGCCCCTAGCCGGGACGCCGTTCACCGTCTCGAAGTCCTGCCAAGTATCGAAGCTCCAGAGCACTTCGCCCGTCGCCGCATCCAACGCTTCGAGGTAGCCGTCGAGGCTGCCGCTGAACAGCACCTCGTCCGTCCCGGACACTGCCGCCGACACGCCACCCCAGCAGTAGCGCTCGGGGCATCGCCCGGCGCGTTCCCGGGACCAGACCACGCTGCCATCCGCGACATCGAGAGCGTAGACGCCGGGTTTCGCCGGCCCCGGGCCGGTCATGCGCCCGGCGTCGATGTCGCTGATGGGCGCGTAGACCAGGCCGAGGGCCGCATTGAGCGCGATGCCGCTGTGGACGCCGCCAAGCGCGCCGCCGCGGCCGAGCTTGCGCTGCCAGATGACGCTACCGTCGTCGGCGCGCATGGCGTGGACATCGCCGGACTTCTGGCCGGCGATCACGGCCGGCGTACCGTCCGGCAGCGCAGCGAACACGAGCGGCGCGCCGAAGTCCACGTCCGGCCCCAGCGGATCGGGGCAATTCGGGTGGTTGGGAACGATGTCGCAACTGATGTTGTAGGCGTCGTTCGCGGTGAACTGGCGCATCCAGCGGCGTTCGCCCGTAGCCGCGTCCACGGCGAAGATGGCGTCCGATGTGTCCGTGGTCGGGTGGCTGTAGTTCTGTCCCGTGCCGAAGAACAGCGTGCCGCTCGCCGGATCCAGCGTGGGCGCTCCCCACACCGGCGCACCCGGCGGACCGCGTCGCTCGACGAACAGCCAGCGGCGGCCGACGACGCGCACGGGTTCTTCGATGGTCGGCACATACCAGCGCGTGTCGCCGGTGGTCGCGTCCATCGCCGCCATGCCGCCGCTGGTGGTGCAGCAGCCGTAGAAGGGCACCAGGGACAGGCCGATCTCTTGCGAGGAGATCGGCATGAAGATCGTCTCGCCATGAATCAGCGGCGTGCCGGAGAACATCGGCACCGGATTGCGGACGATCTCCGGCTGGCGCTGCCACAGCAGGCGGCCGCTCCGCGCATCCACGGCGACGATCCCCGCGTTGCGGTCGGCGAAGTACAGCATGACGCCATCGGCATGTACGCGATGCAGGATGGCGCTCGCGAACTCGCCGCCCCAAGGCAGTTCCCAGCGCGCGCAGCCGGTGTCGCGATCGAGCGCCAACAGGCCGCGGCCGGTGTCGCCGAGGAAGATGGTGTCGTCGGTGACCAGCGGCATGGAGCGCGGCGTGTCGGTACCGAGACCGTAAGCCCATTTGACGGTTAGCCGCGCCGCGTTCCCCGCATTGATTGAAGTGCGGTCCGGGCCCTGATGACGGCTGTTCTGGGGATCGAAGCCCCAACCAGCCGTATAGATGGTGTCGAAGCTGGGCGCCCCGGTCCCGTCCGGGCAGGACTCGGCGCTGGCGACGGCAGCAATGCCGAGTGAAGCGACGAAGGCGATCTGACGGGGCGCAACCACGTACCGAACGTATCACAGGCGCGGCGCTATGATCGGCCCGACCAGTCCCGAGGGAGCGTCCCATGAACCGGTCCTTTGCTCTGCCCTTTGCACTGCTTGGCGCATTGGCAGCGTTCTCGTTCTCACTTGCCGGCAGCGCGGCCGAATCCGCCGTCACCGCCGAGACCATCGACGGCTGGGCCGATGAGCTCTCGAACCACGGGCGGTGGGGCGAGGACGATGAGCGCGGCACGCTGAACCTCATCACGCCCGCGAAGCGGGTTGCCGCCGCGAAGCTCGTCACCGAAGGCGTCTCCATCTCCATGGCGCATCCGCTGCTAACCGAGCGCGCCGCCGACAACGCAGCGCCCTTCGAGCACGCCATGCAGGCCCTGCCCGAGCAGGCTGGCGGCTGGGCCACCGACCGCTTCGCCATCGTCTTCCACGGCCTCGCCCATTCGCACATCGACGCGCTGTGCCACCTGGCCCACAAGGGGCGCTACTACAACGGCTTCGCGCAAGGCGGGACGACGGCGCAAGGCTGCACTAAGCTATCCGTCGCCAACATCGGCGACGGCATTTTCACCCGCGGCGTGCTGCTCGACATCCCGCGCCTCAAGGGCCGCGACTGGCTGGAACCCGGCGAAGCGGTGCGCGTCCAGGACATCGAAGCGTGGGAAGAGGAGGCGGGACTGCGCATCGAGTCGGGAGATGCCGTGGTGCTGCATACGGGCCGGTGGCTGCGCCGCGCCGCCAAAGGCCCGCACGAGGGCGGCTACCCGGGCTTTCACGCGTCCGTCGTGCCGTGGCTCAAGGCCCGCGATGTCGCCGTGATCGGTACCGATGGTGGCCTCGACGTCTACCCGTCCGGCATCGAAGGCGTCGGCGCGCCGGTGCATGCGCTGGTGCTGACCGCCCTCGGCATGCCGATCCTCGACGTGATGGACCTGACGGCCGCGGCGCAAGCCGCCGCGGAGCGCAAGCGCTGGACGTTCCTGCTCACCGCCGCGCCGCTGCGGGCGGAAGCCGGCACCGGCTCGCCGATCAACGCGATCGCGACGTTCTGATCAGGCCGCCAAGCACTCGTAGAACGTCTTGCCGAGGCCGCCGCCGCGCTGATCCCCGATGATCGCCGCCTTCATCTGGTTCATGACGTAGGAGAGGCAGACGCGCGCCGGCTGGTCCACGACGATGGTGGAGCCGCCGGCGCCGCCCCAGAACATCGCGTCCTCGTTCGGCGACATGGGCATCATGTCGCTCGGGAAGGCGTAGCCGAGGCCGAAGCGCACCGGCAGGATCAGCACCGCGTCCGGGCCGCTGGTCTGCTCCTCGCGCATGTAGCGGCAGCCGGCGGGCGAGAGGATCTCCGCGCCGAACGCCTTGCCGTCGTTGGCGAGCGGCGTTTGCGCCCGCACCACCGCCCGGGCATTGCCGTGGCCGCCAGCGGCGGGAATCTCGGCGCGGCGCCAAGCCGGGGTGTTCACGGCATCCGTGTCCGCGGCTACGCTCGCGAAGACGCGCGCCGGGATGGAGTTCGGGTCCATGTCGCCGAATCCGCCCGGCGGCGGCGCGTCGTCCGGGATCATCTCCGCCACGCGCGGGAACACCGCATCGTCCATGCCGATGTGGAAGTCCGCGCCCAGGGGCTCTGCGATCTCCTCGCGGAAGAACCGCCCGATGGAGCGGCCGCTGATGCGTCGCACCAGTTCGCCGATCAGGTAGCCCTGGGTGACGGCGTGGTAGCCGCTCTGCGTCCCCGGCGTCCACCACGGCGCCTGGCGTTCGAGGTTGGCGATGCACCCGTCCCAGTCGTAGAGCGCCTCAGCGCCAGGGAACTTCGGCTCGAAGCCGGGAACGCCCGCCGAGTGGCTCATGAAGTGGCGCACCTCGGTGTCCTGCTTGCCGTTCTGGCCGTACTCGGGCCAGTAGTCGGTTACCTTGGCGTTGAAGTCGAGCAGGCCGCGGTCCGCCAGCACGAAGGCGGTCAGGAAAGACATCGTCTTGGTGGTGGAGTAGACGTTGACGATGGTGTCCTCTTCCCATGCGCGGGTGCGCGCCTTGTCCGCATGGCCGGCCCAGAGGTCGATCACGAACTCGCCTTCGATGGTGGCGGCGAACGTGGCGCCGACATCGCCGTGGTCGGTGAAATTGCGCTCGAAGGCCTCGCGCACCTTGGCGAAGCGCTCGTCGCAGAAGCCGTGGATTTCCATCCGTTCCCCCTGTGCTGCTTTGATCGACCCGCTACGGATCTGAAGGCGCAATTCTAGGCGACTGCCCGCCACCGCCTACAATGACCCCCTCAGTTGCAGCCAATCGAGGCGGGACGATGCAGGACTTCGGCGGCAAGATCGCGGTGGTGACCGGCGGCGGCACCGGCATGGGCCGAGCGCTGGTGCGGCAACTGGTAGCCCAGGGCTGCCACGTCGCCACCTGCGACATCATCGAAGAGAATCTGGCCGAGACGCTCAGCCTCGCCAAGGCGGAGGCCGGGCAAGGCGCTCGGGTGACCGGCGCGCTCTGCGACGTGGCGGTGGAGGACCAGGTACTCGCCTTCCGGGATCACGTCCGGGACGCGTTCGACACCGCCCACATCAACCTGCTCTTCAACAACGCCGGCATCGGCGGCGGCGGCAGCTTCATCGAGGACAGCCGCGAGGAGTGGGAGCGCACGTTCAACATCTGCTGGTTCGGCGTCTATTACACCGCCCGCGCCTTCCGCGACATGCTGATCGCCAGCGCCGGCTCGCCAAGCGGCGAGGGCCACATGGTGAACACCAGCAGCGTCAACGGCTTCCGCGCCTCCCTCGGCGGCAACATCCCGCACACCGCCTACAGCGCCGCCAAGTTCGCGGTGAAGGGCTTCTCCGAGGCGCTCATCAACGACTTCCGCTTCAACGCGCCGCACCTCAAGGTGTCCGTGGTGATGCCGGGCCATGTGGGCTCCGAAATCGGCATCAACACCGGGCGCATCCTCGGCTACCGGGAACCGAAGGACTGGAGCGCCGAGGACATCGCCCGCGCCCGCAAGCAACGCGCCATGATGGGCGGGGCCGTCGACGACATGGCGGGGCTCGACGACGACGCCTTCCGCGCCGAAATGCAGCGGCGGCGCGAGGGGTTCCGCCAAGCGCCGGTGACGCCCGACCAGGCCGCCGAGATCATCCTGCAGGGCGTGAAGGACGAGAACTGGCGCATCCTGGTGGGCAAGGACGCCGTGGCGCTCGACGAAGCCGTGCGCGAGTCGCCGCTCGAAGCCTACGACCTCGACTTCAGCGCCCGCGCATGGGAGCGCATCCGCTAGCATCGCACCCACGCAGCAACTACGAGACGCGCCATGCCCGACTTCTGGCCCCCGGCCCCGCACCTTCGCCGCGACGACATCGCCGTCAGCTTCCGCGGCAACGACTACCTCGGCCACCTCGTGGCGCCGCCGGCCGTCGCCGGGCCGCGGCCGCTGGTGCTCGTCATCCACAACTACCAGGGCCTCAAGTTCTTCGACGTCGACATGGCCGAATACTTGGCGCGAGTCGGCTACGTCGGCCTCGCGGTCGACGTCTACGGCAGCATCGTGCCGCCGGACCAGCGCGACTTCCCCGCCGACCCGGCCAAGGTTCAGGGCTTCCAGAAGAAGTGCTTTGAGGGGCTGGTCGCCATGGACCACGACCACGAGCTGTTCCGCGCCCTGCTCGGCGAATGGCTGGACCGGGGCATGGCGCACGCCACGGTCGATGCGTCCTTCCCGGCTGGCGCCATCGGCTACTGCTTCGGCGGCATGGCGGTGATCGAGTGCGTGCGCGGCGGCCTGAACGTCGGCGGCGTGATCTCCTTCCACGGCCTGCTGCAAACCGGCGAGGACCCCAATCCGGCGCGCTTCGGCGTCGAGCGCCCGCCGCTCAAGCCCTGCGAGGCCAACTACAACACGGACGCCGTGATCCTGATCGAAAACGGCGCCGACGACGCCCTGGTGCCGGATTCGAGCAAGCAGCGCTTCTTCGACGAGATGGACGCAGCCGGGGTGGATTGGGTCTTCCACCACCATTCCAAGACGCCCCACGGCTTCGCGTTGCCACCGACGCTGGGACCCCCGGGACGCTTAGACGAAGCGGCGGACCGCCGCTCGACGATGAGCATGCTGGACCTCTTCCGCGAGATCTTCCCCGGCGTGCCGCAGAACCGGGTGGCACGCAACGCCGCCGGCACGGCGATTCCGGGGTAGGCGGCAACGACGCGTTCAATCCTGACTCCAACGCGAGCGGCCGGACCACTATCCGACTGATATGAGCGAGTCCATAGCTGCGACCAGCACCGAGTACGTCGTGTGCATCGACAACGCCGGCTACCCGGTCTCCTTGGAACGGCACAAGATCTACCGAACTCTGCCGGACGATGCCGCTGAGGTTTCGGGGAATGTCCGCGTCGTCGACGAGAGCGGCGAAGACTACCTTTTCTCCGCAAGCCGCTTCGTTCCGATCAGCGTACCTGATCGAATCCGCTCTTCGCCGCGACGCGCCGCCTCGTAACGACGGCACGGGCGGTTGGACGCTACTATGAGCAGTTGCGTGCGTGGTAATCTCCCGCATCGCAGACGCGCCGTTCAGACCATTCGACGACCTCCCCCTAGGATCGCCCATGACGACAATTTCCATCCTTGTCGGTATCCAGTCCGATGGCTGTACGTTCGAACTCGAACCCCGCAGCCGCGCACTCGTGGACCGCAAGGGCACGCCCCCCGACAGCACGCTCCCTGCCAGCCTCTTCATCCGCTACGAAGTGCAGCAGGACTTCAGAGCCATGCTAGGCAAGGACGAACTCCTCTGGACCGTCGCGGAAGTCCTAACCGGACTCGCCCGCGACGGCATCCGGCAAATCGCATCCAAAGTAGAGCTTCTCGACCCCGCACGCGACCTAGCGCGATCAACGCCGCCGCTTGATGAACGAGGTTGCCCACCTCTTCACCGGCACGGCTGGCGAATTCACCGGCACGGCTGGCGAACACGCCGTCGCGTCGCAGTTCCTCATCCGCAACTGGGCCGTCGCCTTCCCCGCCGTAGACCTCGGGGTCGATCTGTTGATCGCGGACAGGAGTTACGCGCAAGTTAGACGCGTGCAAGTGAAGACCGCCAACGCCCAAGAGCAGAAGCACTCCTACGTCGCACTCTTCAACCTGCCCTTTTCTCAGCTCCGCACGCCGCTCACCCCCGAGCTGCTGTACGTCTTCGCCATCTTCCGCACCGGCCGCTGGTCCGACTTCCTCGTCGCAGAGCGCCAAGATCTCCATCGCGAGCACCAGCTCCACGGGGGGTTGGGCGACACCGTGCGTGATGCGATTTCCCTCCGTCTCACTTTCGATGGCTCTACCGTCCTTTGCCGGCAACGCGACTTTTCCCGTTACCGCAGCAACTGGCCTGCTCCGAGCGGCAGCCAGCCGCAAACTCAATCAATCCTGACGACGACCGCGGGCGCCTCGCCGAGTCGGCAAGACACGCTACAGCAGAGCCATCGATGCGGGCACCTTGCGAGCGTCCGGCGGCCTGCGTCGTGCCTCCGGTACCTCCGGCAGTTCATCGGTGTCGAAACATTCGCCGGCGACCAACTCGTCCAGCAGCTGCGCCTGCTGGTCGAAGCCCGCCACGGTCGCCTCGAGTACCCAAAGCAGCTCCAGCAGTTCCGTATCGTAGTCGGTGGTCCAGGACGGGCTGCGGATGCGATCCAAGGGCGATGATCGCCGACCCGCACCCGCTGCCATGCGGTTTCGGAGCCACGATTGCAGGGGTTTGAGGCCCGACACCTCGAACTCGTACGCTGCCGCCGTCACCGGCCCGAACTCGCCATCGCCGACTTGAAGCGCGCCCCTCGCGGCATCGAACCGGAAGGCTTCCGGGTACGCGCCCCGCGAGACGGCCTTCGTGCAGCGCGCCTCGCCCGTTGGCACGCTTCCCCGCGCCGCACCGTTCGGCGGGAACCGTTCGCCGAACGTGTGCAGCCAGAGGAGCCGGGCGCCGATGTCCCGCGCCCTGCCGAACAGCCTTGCATCCTTGGTGAGCGGCACGCGGACTTCGCTGGTCTCGAGTTCGCGAGCAAAGCGGGCCGTGAACGCGGGCTGTGCGAGCACGGCGAAGACATAGGCGGCGAAGTCCTCCGCCGTCACCGCCCTGCCGTAGGTCGCGCCGAGCATATCCAGAAGCCCGGGCGCGACGTTGGCGTCGCCCGCATCCGCCGTGCGATAAAGGGGAATGACATCCTTGGCGCCGCGCCCGGAGAAGTGGTGCAGATCAGGCAGCGCGGCGCTGGCCGTGGCTGCCGGGCCGTTGCCCAAGGGGCTGTAGAGAAGCGTCGTGATGTAGACCTGATGGTCGCTGTGGGCGCGCCACAGGTCCGGCCTCGGGCGCGACATGAGCCGCGCGTCGCCTAGCAGATACTGGCGATCGAACGAGCGGAACGCGTAGCGGAGGATGGGCGGCGGCGGCGCGTCCTCGCCCAAGCGCACGACGGGCGTGTCGTCCGCCGCGTCCGTCAGAGCAAGGCGATAGGTGCCGTCGATCTTGCGGTCGCTGGTCTCGCGAAACGCCTCGGCACGGTCCTTGGCCTCAAGCAGTGCGCGCCACCGCTCTGCCAATGCCTGGGCGTCCGGCGCGATGGGCCAAGTGCGCTTCAACTGCACGCCGGAGTGCTGCCAAGGCATCAGATCGGCCAGCAGCGGGCAGCGGAAGTAGGCACCCTTCCCCGCAGGTCGGAATGGCGCCTGCCACGCCGCGTCGCACTCCTCCCACTCGACATCCGCAAAGCCGCCGATGGCATCGAGCGCGGCGAGCTTTTCGGTGCGAGAGCCGTCGATGCGGGCGTAATGGACGGCTGCCGGCCGTTCCGGCGAGTACCCTTCGGCCCCCCTGAAGGCGACCGCGATGGCCACCGGCGTCTTGATGGCGAATACGTTGGCGCTGCCTCTGGAACCTCGCCCCTCGCCGCCGAGGTCCAGAATCCACAACTCGTCGCACACGCGCCGCATGTGCTCGCGCACGCCGCGGAACGCATCGCCATCCAAGTAGCTCGAGGCGGTGATGAAGCTGACGATGCCGGGACTCGACTCTTCGCGCTCGAAGACCTTCCACAGCGCCCAACGCCAGAAGTAGACGTAGAGGTTGTAGAGATTCTTCAGGCGCACGGCCTGCCCGGCATCCTTCGCAGGCCGGGCGAAGTCGTCGAGCAACGCGCGGTCGCCATCATCGCCCCAGCGCACCCAGGAGCCGGTGCGGTCCCCGTTCGTCGCAGTCGCCGCTTCGTGGCGGTCGTAGGGTGGATTGCCGAGACAGACGAGCACTGGCGTATCGCGCTTCACCTCGGCCGCCGCCAAGCGCTGCTCCGCGAGCGGGCGAAAGAAGAGCGCCGTCTGCTTCGGCTCGACATGTGGGCTCTCCAGCGTATCCGCCAAGTAGACGTGGGGCCCTCCCTTCGGCAGCTCCGCACCGCAGCCAAGCAGCACTTTGCTGAGGCGCAGCTGCGTGACGGCGTACGGTCCCACTAACAGCTCGAATGCATGAAGGTTGTCTGCCATGCGCGTGGCTCTGCCAGGCACGGCCCCCTCGCCAAGCTCGACGGCGATTCGCTGCAGCGCATGTTCGAGCACGCCGAGCATGTACGTGCCCGTGCCCACCGCCGGGTCGAGGGTCACGACGTCCGTGTCCGCGAAGCCGTAGCGACGCGCGAGCCGCTGCACCAGCAACTCGTCCACTAGCCGGACCTGCGCCCGAACCACTTCCACAGGCGTGTAGTACGCACCTGCGTCGCGACGCAGTTTCGGGTCGTAGACGGCGAGGAAATCCTCGTAGAAGTAGAGCCAAGGATCCGTGGGCGGCGCATTCAGCGCGTCCGCCGGCAGCGTCGCCATGACGCGCAGCAGCAAGCCCAGCGACGCGGCGACATCCTGCTGCGCATTCGTGTCCGTCAGCACCTGCAAGGCCCGAGCAAGCAGGCTGTGCTCCGCGACCAGCGCCTCGCGGGCCGTGTCCAGATTCAATGGATCCGCCCCCTCGCTGCGGCCAAGCAGCAGCGCGAACGTGACGGTCTGGGCGTAGGCGTCAGCGAACTGGGCATCCGTCGCGTCTTGGAACAGCAGTTCGCGCCAGTCCGCAGCCAACTGCGAGAGGGCCGACTCGCTGTCGCTGAGCGCCTCGGCCACGTCGTCCCGCAGCATCGCGCACAGCGGTGCCGTCAGCGTCGCGAAGCCGCGCAAGTCGAGCTTGCCGCCGCGCCACGGCAAGACGGGCTCCCACGCTAGGAAGGCGCGCAACAGCCGCTCTAGGGCATCGGCGTCCGAGGTGATGGCGGCTTCGCGCCCATCGACATCCACTGCGCCCGCCAACCGCACCAAGCGACCCCGCTTGCCGTTTCGGTAAAGCGCCCATTCGTTGCCATCGGTGTAGAGCAGGTTCGGGATGGCGGAAAAGCGCCGGAACTGGTCGCGGTCATGATCGCGAAAGCGAGCGCTCTCGGCGCCCGCGCCCGGCCGCTTCAGTTCCACGTATCCGGTCAACAGGCCCTGCGTATGGACGGCGAAGTCCGGCCTCCCCAAGCGACCTGGCAATGGCGTCTCGCCGGTGCAGACTACGGTCTGGCCGAACTCCGCCCCCACAGCCCCAAGAAAGCGCTCGAATGGCGCTCGCAGTTGCTCCTCCGGCTGGCCAGCGCCGAGCTGCCCGGATTTCTCGGTTACGGCAGCGGCGAAGTCCTGCAGAAGGTGGAGGATGGCCACGTTCAATTCACCCGCGTATCGGCCTCGTCACCGAGTTGCAGCAGTTGCAGCGTACCGCCATCAGTGCCGAGGCGGGTCACCGAGGCGTTGTCGGGCCGGAAGACGATCACGTCGTCCGCGCCCTGTGCCGCGCCGACGACCACGTTGATGGCGATGAAGTGCGAGAACACCACGGCGTCGGAATCCAAGCCCACAACCCAGTCGAGCATGGCGCGGCGCCAGCGCAGGAGTTCCTCGGACTGCTCGCTCCAGCGGCCGGCCATCACGCCGCGCAGCCAGGCGGCTCGCTCGCGAAGGTCCGCCGATGGCGACGGGATCTCCGCTACCCGCGGGGCGATGGCCACCTCCGCGTGCCAGAACGCCGCCAGCGCGTCCGCCGTTTGCCGCGCCCGGGCCAAGGGGCTTGAGTAGATCGGCAGGGGCCGAAGCTCCTCGCAGAGGCGCTCGGCGGTCGCCCGCGCCTGGGCGCGTCCCAAATCGTCGAGACCGGGGTCCCGATGCGCGTCGAAGCCCGCCGCGGCGCGTCCGTGGCGCACCAAGTAGATTGTTGGCATGTTGTGGGCCCTTTGCTTTAATACCGCGCTTCGCTCGCGGCCCGCCTATCGGGGCCGGGCCGTCGAACAAGGCTGCTTCCCGTATGAATGTGCACGACTCGTCGCTGACGCCCGACATGCTGCCGGACACCGCCGTCAGTGTGCGCGAACAGTTCGGACTGGATCAAGCGGAACTCACCGTTCCTGCGTTCAGCTACCGTACCGAGTACGTGCCGGAGATCGACGACGACTACCGCTTCGATCCGGACACCACGCTCGCCATCCTCGCCGGTTTCGCGCACAACCGGCGGGTCATGATCCAGGGCTACCACGGCACCGGCAAGTCCACGCACATCGAGCAGGTGGCGGCGCGCCTCAACTGGCCCTGCATCCGGGTCAATCTCGACAGCCACATCAGCCGCATAGACCTCGTTGGCAAGGACGCCATCGTCATCGAGGAAGGCCAGCAGATCACCGCCTTCAAGGAAGGCATCCTGCCTTGGTGCCTGCAGCATCCGACGGCGCTGGTGTTCGACGAATACGACGCCGGGCGCCCGGACGTGATGTTCGTCATCCAACGCGTGCTCGAAGTGGAAGGCAAGCTGACGCTTTTGGACCAGAACCGCATCATCCGCCCGCATCCGGCGTTTCGGCTGTTCTCCACCACCAATACCGTGGGCCTCGGCGACACCACGGGCCTCTACCACGGCACGCAGCAGATCAACCAGGGCCAGATGGACCGCTGGAACATCGTCACCACCCTCAACTACCTGCCGCACGACATGGAAGTGGATATCGTGTTCGGCAAGGCCAAGGCGTGGCAGGGCGCCGACGACGGGCGGCGCACCATCTCGAACATGGTGGCGGTGGCGGATCTCACGCGCAAGGGCTTCGTGAACGGCGACATCTCGGTGGTGATGTCGCCGCGCACGGTGCTCACCTGGGCGGAGAACGCGGACATCTTCCACGACATCGGCTTCGGCTTCCGGGTGTCGTTCCTCAACAAGTGCGACGAGCTGGAGCGCCCCATCATCGCGGAGTACTACCAGCGCTGCATGGGCGACGATCTCGGCGACGCCACGCGGGGCATCACGCTCAAGGTCTGACGTGCCATGAGCGACGCAGACGAGGCGATCGAAACCTACAAGCGCGCCACCACCGCGGCGCTGCGCGCCATCGCGGAGAACGACGAGCTGGAGGTCACCTACGGCAAGGGGGCGGCCAGCCTGCGCGGTTCCAGCATCCACGTGCCGCTGCCGAATCTCGGCTGCAGCGCCGACGAGCTGAACGCGGTGCGCGGCGTCGGCGACGAGTTCGCGCTAAAGCTCCGCTACCACGACGAGGCAGTGCATCGACGCAGCACGCCGCGCACCGGACCTGCCCAGGAGATGTTCCAGTGGGTCGAGGATGCGCGTGTCGCCTCAATCGGCTCGCTGCGCATGGAGGGCGTGGCGCAGAACCTCGAGGCGTCGCTCGAAGCCGTGTGCAAGCAGGCCGCCTTCGACACCGTGACGGCCGAGACCGAGGCGCCGCTGTCCGTCGCCGTGGGGCTGATCGTGCGCCAGCGTCTCACCGGTCGCGAGCTGCCGCCATCGGCCGAGAACGTCGTGCGCTTCTGGCGCGACTACGTCGAGGAGCGCGCCGGCGAGCACATCGCATCGCTCGAAGAGTGCGTCAACGACCAAGGCGAGTTCGCCGGCCGGTGCCGGTCGATCCTCGCCGACTTAGGCTTCGCCGCGGATCTCGAAGAGCCGGAGCTGCAGGACAGCGACCAGGAGGTCGAGTCCGTTGAAGACGGCGCGGAGCCCGATGCCGAGTTCGCCCCGGAGGACGTCGCGCTCGACGAGGACTCCTTGGGCGACGAAGACGGCGAAGGCGAGGCGACCATGGTGGAAATGGATGCCGACTTCGACCTTTCCGAACTCGGCGCCGAGAGCGAACCGGAGGAAGCGCCGAACTTCATGCCGGACGATGCCGGGCGCATCCGCGTGGACCACCACTACAACGCCTACACCCACGAATTCGACGAGGTGATTCGCGCCGAGGAGCTCTGCGAGCCGGACGAGATGCTGCGCCTGCGGCAAATGCTCGATCAGCAACTGCTGTCGTTGCAGCACGCCACCTCGAAACTCGCCAACCGCCTGCAGCGGCGCCTGCTGGCCAAGCAGAACCGCTCCTGGGAGTACGACCTCGACGAAGGCATCCTGGACACCTCCCGGCTGCCGCAGGTGGTCATCGACCCGATGAGCCCGCTCGCCTTCAAGCAGGAGAAGGACACCGAGTTCCGCGACACCGTCGTGACCATGCTGATCGACAGTTCCGGCTCCATGCGCGGCCGCTCGATCACCATCGCCGCGGTCTGCGGCGACATCCTCGGCAGGACCCTGGAGCGCTGCTCGGTGCGCGTGGAGATCCTCGGCTTCACCACCCGCGCCTGGCGTGGCGGCCAGTCGCGCGAGGAGTGGATCAACGCCGGCAAGCCCGCCAATCCCGGCCGCTTGAACGACCTGCGGCACATCATCTACAAGTCCGCCGACGATCCGTGGCGGCATGCGCGGCGCAACCTCGGCCTCATGATGCGCGAGGAGCTCTTGAAGGAGAACATCGACGGCGAGGCGCTGATCTGGGCGCACAACCGGCTGGTGGTGCGCCACGAGCAGCGCAAGGTGCTGATGGTGATCTCGGATGGCCTGCCGGTGGACAACTCGACGCTGCTGGTCAACCCGAGCAGCTACTTGGAGGAGCACCTCAAGTACGCCATCGACATGATCGAGAACCACTCGCCGGTGGAGCTCATCGCCGTCGGCATCGGCCACGACGTGACGCACCACTACCAGCGCGCCGTCACCATCACCGACGCGGAGCAGCTCGGCGGCGCCATGACGGAACAGCTCGCGGCGCTGTTCGACACCCAGCAGTGAGCGCCCGCGGCCGGGTGGTCTGGATCAACGGCGCGTTCGGCGTCGGCAAGATGGCGGTTGCCGAGCGATTGCGCAGGAGGCAGCCAGGGGCGGCGCTATCCGACCCGGAAACGCTCGCCCGGAACATCCGCGACGCCTTGCCCGTCGAGAAGCAGCCAAGCGACTACCAAGACATCGCGCTTTGGCGGCGAATGTGCGTGCAGACCATCGCCGGCCTCGCCGAGACGAATGCGCTGGTGATCGTGCCGATGACCTTGGTACACGAACGCTACTTCGACGAGATCGTCGGCGGGTTGCGCGACGCCGGCACCGACGTCCGCCACTTCGCTTTGACCGCAAGTCCGGCGACGATCCGCTGGCGGCTGCTGAAGCGGCAGTGTTCGCGGCCCATGTCGCCGTCGTCCACGCGCTGGGGCTTGCACCGGGCGCAGCGCTGCTGCGATGCGCTGGCCAGCGACGCGTTCCGGCGCCATGTTCCAACCGATGGCCTGTCTGCCGGAGCGGTCGCCGACCAGGTTGCGCACTTGGCGGGACTCCAAGGAGCACATCCTTGACCGACGCTTCCACCCTCCGCGTCGTCGAGATCGGCAGTGGCGTCGGCGCGGCCTATGCCGCCAAGCTGCTCGGCGACCACGGCGCCGACGTGGCAAAGGTGGAATCCGCCGCGCCCGCCGGGAACGAACCGCTCGGCACGCGGCTCGCGCTGAACGTCAACAAGCGCAGCGTCTGCTTGGACGACGACCGGGATCTGGATCGCCTGCTCAGCTGGGCGGACGTTGTGGTCCACGGTCTCTCGCCGCGCGCCGCCACCGCGTTCGGCGTCGCAGCGGACCGCCTGCTCGCCATGCGGCGCGACCTCGTCGTCCTCGCCATCACTCCCTTCGGCCACTGCGGTCCGTACAAGGACTACGCCGGCAGCGAGCTGATCGTCGCGAACGCCGGCGGCTGGGCGAGCCTGACGCCCGGCAGCCACGCGGATCCTGCGCTGCCGCCGCTCAAGGTCTTCGGCCACCAGTGCGCCCTGATGACGGGCACCGCCGGGGCGATGGCGGCGCTGGCGTTCGCCGCCGAAGCCAAGCGCTCCGGGGTGGGCGAGTTCATCGATCTCTCCGAGCAGGCGTACACCGCGTCCGTGCTGGAAGCCGGAGTCCCCGCCTACACGTACCGGGGCTGGGTGCTGAAGCGCTTCCACCCGCGCGGCCTGATTCCGTGGGGGACATTCCAGGCGAAGGACGGCGCAGTGTTCATCGTCTGCGTCGAGCAGGACCAGTGGGAGCGGCTGGTGGAGTTCATGGGCCGGCCGGATTGGGCGACTCTGGAGGTCTTCGCGACCAACGCCGGACGCGCCGAGAACCGGGACATCGTCCACCAACTCGTGCAGGAATTCGTTGCCGAGTGGAATGCCGAGGAGCTCTACCACGCCGCGCAGCGGCACCGCATCTGCGTCTCGCCTGTCATGGACTACGCCCAGGTCGCCGCCAGCGAGCACCTGCGGGCGCGGGGCTTTTTCGAGACCGTGGAGCACGATGGCGTCGAGGCGGTACGGCATATGGCCTCGCCTATTCTCACCACCGGCGGACGGGCGCCCATTCGGCGCTCGGCTCCGCGCCCGGGCCAGCACAGCCGAGAGGTGCTTGACGGTGCCCGACCGCGACCGTGCCGTGCCGCAAGCGAACCCCGGCTGCCGCTCAGCGGCGTCCGCGTCGTCGATCTCACTTGGGTCTGGGCCGGCACCTTCGGGGCCATGAACCTCGCCCACCTCGGCGCGGAAGTGATCCGCTTCGAGTCGGCCAAGCGTCCGGACCTGTACCGCCGCATGGGTATGCCGCCGGCGGACGGAAGGGCGTCGCTGAACCGCTCCGGGATGTTCAATCAGTGGAATCAGGGCAAGAAGAGCGTCGCGGTCGATCTCGCCGACCCGCGCGGCGTGGCAGTGGTCAAGGCATTCGTCGCCAAGAGCGACGTGGTGGTGCAGAACTTCGCCACCGGCGTGATGGAACGGCTGGGCCTCGGCTACGAGGCGCTGCGGGAGACCAACCCGCGCATCGTCCTGGCCAGCATCAGCGGCTACGGCCAGACCGGCCCGCATCGCCAGTACATGGGCTACGGGCCAGCCACCTCGCCGCTCACCGGCATCTCGGCGGCTACCGGCTATGTCGGCGGCGGACCCGAGGAAGTCGGCGTCTCCATGCCCGACCCGAACGCCGGCATCACCGCGGCGTTCGCCGTGGTGTCGGCCCTAGCGCGACGCGAAGCGACCGGCCAAGGCGATCATCTCGACGTGTCGCTCGTGGAAGCCAGCGCCGCCTTCGGGATGGAAGCCTGGATGCAATACGCGATGACCGGCGAGCAGCCGGCCCGCGCCGGCAACCGCGACCTCGGCATGGCGCCGCACGGCTGCTTCCCGGCGCTGGGCGACGACGAATGGGTCGCCATCGCCTGCGCGAACGATGCGCACTGGCAGCGCCTCGCGGCGCTGATCGATCCGCCGCTGGCCGCCGCGGCGCGGTTCGCCACCCTAGCCGCCCGCAAGGAGAACGAAGCCGAACTGGAGACCATCGTCGGCGACTGGACCAAGGACCGCGACCGCTGGGCAACGACGGCGCTGCTGCAAAGCGCCGGCATCGCCGCCTTCCCCGCGTTCAGCTGCCGCGACATCGCCGAGGACCCGCACCTCAGCGCGCGCGGCTACATCGAGCGCCTGCCGCATCCGGAAGTCGGCGCCCGGGCCCACACCGGCATCCCCTGGCGACTGTCGCGGCGACCGAACGGCGTTCGCTCTCCCGCGCCCTGCCTCGGCGCGGACACGGACGAGCTGCTGCGCGATCTCGTCGGCTACGACGACGCGCGGATCGCCGAGCTGCGCCGCGAGGACGTGCTGTCGTGAGCGCGCTCCGTCTGTTCGCTGCCCTCGGCTTGTTCGCCGCCGGCCCCGTGCGGGCCGACATCGTGCATTTCGACAACGGCGACCGGCTCAGCGGGGAAGTCTCGGAGTCGGCCGACTCGGTCACGGTGGTCGTCGCCGGCGTCGGCGCCGTCAGCGTGCCGCGAGTCCGGGTCGCGCGCATCGAGTACGACGAAGCCGCGACGAAAAGCGAAGCCGAGTCGGATCCTTGGGACATCAGCATCGATCTGGGATTGGTCGCCGCATTCGGCAACACCGAGACCGAAGATGCGAACTTCAATCTGCATGTCATGCGCACGGGGGCGCGCTTCGACCATGTAGCCGCCGTCGCCGCGCATTGGGCGCAGGCGCAGCGAACGACCACGGACGATCAACTCGACGTCAACTACGACCTGCGCCTGAAGTTCCGCGAATCGTGGTACGCGGTGCTGAGCTTCGAGTACTTCCGCGACCCCATCAAGGATGTGCCGCAGCGCTTCACCGCCGGCGTGGGGGCCGGACACACGTTCTGGGAATCGCCGCGCGGGGCGCTCAGCAGCGACCTCGGCATCAGCCAGGTCTTCGAGGAACTCGGCGCGTTCGCCGACGGCGCGGCGACAGTCGACGCGGACAGCAACCCCGCGGTGCGCTGGGGCGTCACCTTCAACCGCTGGCTCGTGCCGGAACGCTGGGAGCTGTTCCACAGCAACCAGCTGCTGCAGATCCTCGCCGAGGATCGTGGCGGCGTGTGGGACTCGGACACGGGCGTGCGCTTCCATCTCACCAGCCGGTGGCAGGCCGGCGTGCGCCTCGACTTGCAGCACGAGACGGCGCCGGCGAGCGGTCGCCGGCGCACGGATGCCCGCTACGCGGTGACGCTGGGCGCGAAGCTGTAGCCCGTCGGCGTCAGCCGGAGCGCGGCCTCGTCACCCGGGACGGCGAGACGTCCATGGCCTTGAGGCGGGCGAGCGCGCTTTGCAGTTCCGCTTCGTTCTGGAACGGGCCGACCATCACCCGGTGCCACATCACGCCGCCTTGGTCCGTCATGAGCTCGACGCCGGCGTTCATGCCCTCGAGCAGCAGCCGGGCGCGCATGGTGTCCGCCTCGTTGCGACCGCGAAAGGCCGCGGCCTGCAAGAGCAGGAGGTCCGGCACCGGTTCGGGCGCGGCATCGGGACGCTGGAACGGCGCGACGCCGGTGCGAACTTCGCTGCGCGGCAGCACGTCCCAGAAAGTGAAGGTGGGGCGCTCGCGAGGGCCTGCGGCGGTCGTCCCCGCCTCCGCCGGGGAGGCCCCGGAGAAGAGCATCGGCACGCCGTAGAGCAGCGCAAGGATCGCCAAGGCGCCGCAGATCGCGCCGCCGGCGAAGGAACTCGAAGAGAAGCCCGGGATCGCCTGCCGCTTGCCGACGCTGCGCGACGCTGCGGCCCGACCCTTCCCTTGTCGCCTTTGCTGCGTTCGTTGCGGCATTCGTCCCCTCGAGGCCCATCCGTAGGCGCTACGGCAATCATACTCCCGCGTCCTGCCGCGTCAAAACGCATCCAGGGGGTCCACGTCCACGGCCCAGCGCACGCCGGAGGTCCGCGGCTCGGCCGCTTCCAATCGGTCCAGGGCGCGATGCAGGTCGCCGCGCCGGGCCGCCAGCACGCAGAGCTGGTAGCGATAGCGGTCGGCGCGGCGGGCGAGGGGGGCCGGGGCAGGGCCTAGTACCTCGACGCCGACGCCCTTGAGATGCGGTGCGGCAGAGGCAAGGAAGTCACCCGCTGCGGTCTCGTTCAGGCTGTCGGCGCGCACCAGCGCCATGGCGGCGAACGGCGGCATCGACGCCTCGGCCCGCAAGCGGCTCTCGCTCTGCGCGAAGCCGCGGTAGCCGGCAGCGATCAGGGCGGCCAAGTGGGCATTGGCGGGGTCGTAGGTCTGGATCAGCACTTCGCCCGGGCGCTCGGCGCGCCCGGCGCGCCCGGCGACTTGGGTGATGACTTGGGCGGTTCGCTCGGCGGCGCGGAAATCCGGCGACAGGAAGCCGGCGTCGGCGTCCAGCACCGCGACCAGGGTGACGTTCGGCAGGTGATGACCCTTGGCGAGCATTTGCGTCCCGACGAGGATGGCGGGGCGCCCCGCGCGAATGGCAGCCAAGTCGCTCTCCAACCGGCGCATGCTGCGCGTCGTGTCGCTGTCGATCCGATACAGGGGCACGTCGGGGCGGATCTCGGCGAGCGCCTCGGCGACGCGCTGGGTGCCGACGCCGAGGCGGACGAACTCGCCGCTGCCGCAATCCGGACACTGGCGGGGCACCGGGCGCCGGTAGCCGCATTGATGGCAGCGCAGGGCCTCTGGCGCGACATGCAGCGTGAGCCGCACATCGCAATGGGGACATCGGGCCTGCCATGCGCACGCTGCGCAGAGCAGCACGGGCGCATACCCACGACGGTTGATGAACACCAGCACCTGGCCCCCCGCATCCAAGTGGCGTTCCACGGCCGCAAGCAGCGCCGCGCTGAAGCCCTGCTGCAGGCGCTCGCCGCGGATGTCCAAGGTGCGCAGGATCGGCATCGAAGCGCCGCCGGGGCGACTGGCGAGACGCATCAGACCATAGCGGCCGCGGTGGACATTGCGCAGCGACTCCAGCGACGGCGTGGCGCTGCCGAGCAGCACCGGGATGCCGAGCCCCTGGGCGCGCTTCACGGCAACATCCCGGGCCGAGTAGCGCAGTCCGTCGGTCTGCTTGAAGGAGCCATCGTGCTCCTCGTCGACGACGATGACGCCGAGGTCTTGGAACGGCGCAAAGACGGCCGAACGGGTGCCGATCAGCACCTTGTGGCTGCCGCTGGCGCACTTCAGCCAGATGTCGAATCGCTGCGCGTCGGAGACCAGGGAGTGCAGCGTCGCGGCGGCGCCGAAACGCTCCCGGAAACGCGCCGCGGTCTGCGGGGTCAGGGCGATTTCCGGCACCAGCACCAAGGCTTGCTGGCCGCGCGCCAGGGCCGCGGCGATGACGCGCAGGTAGACCTCCGTCTTGCCGCTCCCGGTGACGCCGTCCAGCAGATGCGTCGCGCTGCCGCCGAGCGACGCCGCTACCGCGTCGATCGCCGCCTGCTGCTCCGCGTTCGGCGTCACCGCTCCGAGCGTCCGGTAGCCGTAGTCTGGATCCACCACGCGCCGCGCCGCGAGTCCTTTGGCCAGCAGCGCCGATAGGCAGTGGCGTTCGAGCCCTGCCGAACGCGCCTCTGCCTCCGGCAAGCTGCGGAGTTCGCGCAAGCGCCGCCACGTCTCAAGCTGGCGCGGGGCGCGCCGCAGGGCGGCTTCGGCGCAGCCCTCCCCGGTCGCCTCCCAGACGGCCTCCTCGGCCACCATCGCCGCCGCGCCACGGCGCGCCTTGGCCGGCAGCATGGTGGACAGGACGCTGCCGATCGGATGGTGGTAGTAGCGCGCCAGCCACTGCGCCAGTTCGATCAGATCCGGCGTCAGCAGCGGCGTCGCGTCGATGACTTCGCTGATCGCCTTGAGTTCGTGCGTGGATGTCGTTCGGTGCCCGGTGACGATGCCGAGCGCGGTGCTGCGCCCGAATGGCACGTACACGCGCGCACCGATCGGCGGCACGGGCTGATCGGCGGCCACAGCGTAGTCGAAGGTGTCGCGCAGCGGGCGCGGCACAGCGACTTCGACGACCGTCCGCGGTGCGCTCAAGGCGTCTTGGCCGCAACCCAGACGTGGACCTCCTCCGCGCCGGCGCCGAGCAAGGCTTCGCTGGCGGCGCGTACCGTAGCGCCGGTGGTCGTCACATCGTCCAGCAAGGCGACGCGGCGCGACCGCAGCGGGCGGCGCACGGCGAAAGCGCCGCGTACGTTGCCGAGGCGCGCGCTGCGCGGCAGGCTGCGCTGCGGCGGCGCGTTGCGGATCCGCACCAGCCGCCGCCGCAGGCGCGGCACGCCGACCCGGCGCCCCAGAGCATCGGCGAGCAGTTCCGCCTGGTTGAAGCCGCGCTGGCGGAGGCGCCGGCGGGTGAGCGGCATCGGCAGCAGCGCTTCCGGCAGCGGCGCATCCCGATACGCGGCCCGCACGAAAGGCGCGAGGACAGCACCGAGGATGCGCGCCTGGCGCACGCCGTTGCCGGACTTGAGGCCCGCGATCAGGCGCGACAGGGGCGATTCGTAGGTGAACGGCGCGACCGTTCGCTGCCACGGCGGCGGCGCGACCACGCAGGCAGCGCATGGGCCGGCGGCGTCGGTCGGCATCGGTTCGGCGCACACCGGGCACGCCGGGACGTTGCGCTCGAAAGCCTGCTCGCACTCCGCGCACAGATCGATGTCGCGACCGGTGCGGCGCCGGCACAGCACGCAGGTGCATGGCAGCAGCGCGGCGAAGGCCATCAGCGCCGCCGCAGCCAAGGCAGCGGATCGGTGGGATCGCCGCCCTCGCGAATCTCGAAGTAGAGGCCGACTTCGCCCTCGCCGCCGCTCTGCCCGACGCTGGCGATCACGTCGCCGCCCTGCACGCTGTCGCCCACGCCTTTGTAGAGGGCGTCCGAGTGGCCGTAGAGCGACAGCCGATCGCCGCCATGGTCGACGATGGTGAGCATTCCGAAGCCGCGCAGCCAGTCGGCGAACACCACCTCGCCATCGGCCGCGGCATACACGTCGGCGCCGAGCGGCGCGTTGATGTATACGCCCTCCCAGCGCATCCGGCCGCCAGCGCGGGCCTGGCCGAAGCGGCGCACCACCTCGCCCTCGACAGGCCAGCGCATCGCCCCCTTCGCCGCCGGTGTGGCGTCGGCGCCGGCTCGCGCCACCCTCGGCGGCGGCACCCGCTCGGTGCCGCCTGCGCGCTTGCGTCGAAGCTCGGCAAGCAGCGACTCCAAGCGGCGCCGGTCGCTGGCCAAGCGCTCGCGTTCGCGGCCTTTGGCGGAAACTTCCGACTCGAGGCCGGCGATGCGCAGCGCCCGCTTGCTGCGCTCGGCTTCGAGCGTCCGGCCATGCCGTTCGAGTTCCGCTTGCGCTGCCCGCAACGCCTCCTGCTCGCTCTCAAGCCGCCCCGCATTGGCGGCGAGGCCCGCGATGGTATCGGCCAGTTCCGCCACCGCATCGACCCGCGCCGCCACGAAGTAGCCGTGGTAGCGCACCATCCGCTCCAAAGCGATGGGGTCCTCCTGATTGAGCCACAGCTTGACGAAGTCGTCGCCGGCAAAGCGCCACGAGTCGCGCAGGTGCCCCGCGATGCGGTCCGCTTGGGCATCGCGTTGCGCGGCCAGTTCCTCGCGCTGCGCCTCAAGGTCGGCAAGGGCGCCGCGCGCCGCGTCGATGCGGCCCGCCACGGTGCGCGAGCGGCGCAGCAGGTCGGCCACGGCGCGGTCCGCGGCGGCGAGTTCGCGCTGCTGGTCCGCCAAGCGCTTGCCAGCAGAATCCAGCCACTCGTCGAGGGCATTGAGTTCCCGCACCACGGCGTCGAGCTGCTGAGCCGCGTCCTCCGCTGCGACCGCCGGCCAGGACGGTGCGAGCAGAGCCAGCGCGCAGGCCGCGGCGGCGAGCCGCACAGCCCCCCCCTAGGCCACCGCCGCGACCGGCGCGGCGAGCATGCGCCCGGTCATCGCTCCCGGCCGTGGAATGTCCATCAGGCCGAGCAACGTCGGCGCCACATCCGCCAGCGTGCCGCCCTCGTCGAACCGCACGCTGCGCGGCCCAACGTAGACCAGCGGCACCAGCGCCGACGTGTGCGCGGTGTGCGGCGCTCCGGTTGCTGCATCGCGCATCCGGTCCGCATTGCCGTGATCGGCCGTGATGAGGCACTGCCCGCCCGCGCTGCGCAGCGCCTCGAGTACCTGCCCGAGGCACTCGTCCACCGTCTCCACCGCCTGCACCGCGGCATCGAAGACGCCGGTATGCCCCACCATGTCGGCGTTGGCGTAGTTGCAGACGATGAGGTCATGGCGACCAGCGCCGATCACCTTGACCAGATGTTCGGTGACGGCGCGCGCGCTCATTTCCGGTGCGAGATCGTAGGTGGCAATCCGAGGTGACGGCACCAGCACGCGGTCCTCGCCGGGAAACGGCTGCTCGCGGCCGCCGGAGAAGAAGTAGGTGACGTGCGCGTACTTCTCCGTCTCGGCGATGCGCAACTGCGTCATGCCGCGTCCGGCAAGCCACTCGCCGAGCGTGTCGCGCAGTTCCTGGGGCGGGAACGCCGCAGGCACGGGCAGGTCGTCCGCGTAGTGCGTCAGCGTCGCGAACGCGCCGAGGCGGGCATGGGCGCACCGCTCGAAGCCGTCGAAGTGCTCGGCGGCGACGGCATGACTGAGCTGTCGGGCGCGGTCGGCGCGGAAGTTCATGAACACCACGGCATCGCCGTCCTCCAACTTCACCGGCAGGTCGCCGGGCGCGTGGATGGCGGTGGGCTGGACGAACTCGTCCGTCTCGCCGCGTCCATAGGCAGCGGCGAGGGCCTCCGCCGCGGTGGCGCAGTGGAACGGCGCCTTGCCGCGCTGCAGCAGACTGTAGGCTCGCTCCGTACGCTCCCAGCGCCGGTCGCGGTCCATGGCGTAGTAGCGGCCGGTGATCGATGCGATGCAACCGGGGAAACGCGCCTCTACCCGCTGAAGCGATGCGAGCGCGCTCTGCGGCGGCGTGTCGCGGCCGTCCAGGAAGGCGTGCAGCCGGATCCGGCCAACGCCCTGCCGCACCGCCAGATCCAGGAGCGCGAGGATGTGCTCCTCGTGGCTGTGGACGCCGCCGGGCGACAGCAGCCCCATGGCGTGCAGCGCGCCGCCCGCGCCGACGCGCAGCGCCTTGCCGAGAACCGCGTTGGAGTCGAACTCGCCCGTAGCGATGGCGTGGTCGATGCGCGTCAGGTCCTGATGCACCACGCGCCCGGCACCGAGATGCATGTGGCCGACCTCGGAGTTGCCCATCTGCCCGACCGGCAGCCCGACCTCGCCGCCCGAAGCGACCAGCGCACCGCGCCCGGGTGCCGCCATCAAGGCGTCCCAGGTCGGCGTGCGGGCGGCGTGGATGGCGTTGTATTCGCTGCGCTCGCTAAGGCCCCAGCCGTCCAGAACGACCAGCAGCGTGGTGGGCGCCTTGGGCATCGGCCTGCCTTCGAGTTTCTTGACGCTCAGCGAGCGGCGACGGCGGCGATTCTACGCCAACGCCTGCGAAGTTCGCACCAGAAAGCCAGCGTGCGCCTATAATCCGCGCCGCCATGGAGCAGCTGATCGAATTCATCGGCAACCACCCGATTCTGGTGGGCGCCTTTCTGGTCATCTTCGCGCTGTTCGTGCGCAACGAAGTGGCGCGCGGCGGGCGTTCCGTCACGCCGCAGGAACTGGTCAATCTGGTCAACCAGGGCGGCGCCGTGGTGATCGACGTGAGGGACCCGAACGAGTACTCCCAAGGCCACATCGTCGACGCCATCAACATCCCTCACCAATCGCTCGCCGGTCGCCTGTCCGAGATCGAGAAGTACAAGAGCAAGACGGTGGTGCTCGCCTGCAAGATGGGCCAGCACGCCGGCGCCGCCGGAACCGCGCTGCGCAAGGCCGGCTTCGAGGATGTGGCGCGGCTCAAGGGCGGCGTCGCCGAGTGGCGCAACCAGAGCCTGCCCGTGGTGCGGAACTGACCCATGGCGGACGTTCCTGCCGGGCCCAGCCTCGCGATCGAGCGCGTCTACCTGCGGGACGTGTCGTTCGAGTCGCCCAAGGCGCCGAACGTCTTCGCGGGCGAGTGGAAGCCGAACGTGCAGCTCGACATCAACACCCGCGGCGCGCGCCTCGACGACACGCGCCACGAGGTGGTGCTGACGCTGACCATCGAGGCACGCCAAGGCGACGAGGTGGCCATGATCGTCGAGCTGCAGCAGGCCGGCATCTTTCGTCTGGAGGGCATGGACGACGACCTCACCACGCAGGTGATCGCGACGGCCTGCCCGGCTGCGCTGTTTCCCTATGCGCGCGAGACCATCGACAGTCTGGTCGTCAAGGGCACCTTCCCGCCGCTCATGCTCGCGCCGATCAACTTCGACGCGCTGTTTCGGGAAGCGCAGCGGCAGGCCGCAGCCAAGGCCCAGGGCGAACCGACCGTCAACTGAAGCCAAGTCGCATCGCTGGCGACCGTGGTGCTCACATGCGGGCGGCAATGTCTGATGCTCGGAGAACGCACGTAGCGCTCACCGGTGCGTCTACGGCGGCGGGGCGTCGGATGCGACGAAGATCATTCCCCAATCATCGGGCTCGATCCATGTCGGTAGCCGGGTCGCATCATCGTACAATGCCCGACTCATGGATTCCGGCGTTCCGATCACCTCCGCAAGGTTCGCCCCCCTGAGGTCGGCGCCCTCGAACAGCGCCCCCAAGATCCCGGCCTCGCCGAATTTCGCGCCGCGCAGGTCCGCGCCGTTCAGATTCGCTGCCATTACGGACGACAGGACAGGGCAGCTACGGCAAGACACGATGGTGTCGCGCAGGTCCGCCTGTCTCAGATCAGCAGTGGACAGGTTCGCCGGGCTCAGGTTCGTTCCGCGCAACACCGCGTAGCGGAGATCTGCACCGTATAGATCCACCCCAGCGAGCGCAGCCCCTTGCAAGTCAGCCCAGCGCAGGTCCGCACCCCTGAGCTCCGCGCCGTGCAGCTTCGCGTCCCGAAGGTCCGCGCCCGACAAGTCCACGTAGGCCAACTCGGCGTCGCGGAAGTCTCGGCCTCGAAGGTCTGGCCGTGCCCGGTCGTCGTAACGCCACCGCGCCACGTCGGTATCCCGCCACTGCTCGCTCGTGGCCGTCGTGCCAGCCGGGACGTCCGGCAAAACGGCTTTCGCCATCGGTGGAACGACCGAGTCGGGCTTGGAAGTCTTGACTACGTGGGGATTGCTGCTTGGGACGCCGACCACTAGTGCCGGTATAGTCACGGAGCCTTCTTCGGCTCCGTCAGCAGCCGTTACTTGGGCAACCGGCAAAGGCGTCCTCCGCATGGGCACCTTAGCATCGATTGGCGAGACACCGGCATCGTCGCGACCAAGGACCAGCCAGATCGCACCCCCAACCACCGGAAGCACGCACAGAACGACACCCAGCAGGAACGGCCACCTGCGGAAACGCCCTCCAATCGGCTGCGCCTGCCGGTTAGTCACCGCCACTGGCACACCGAACCTGCGCCTCTGCGTTCGCGCACGGCATCCGAAAACGCCTCACACTGCGGATAGGTCATATCGGTCAGTTCAGCCCACCTACCCTCGTCATCGAAATAGCAGAGACAGGTCGAGATGATGTGTTGATCCATGGGTTGATCGCACCAATGGACCTGCCAAGTGCCACCGCCTTCCAGACATAGTTGCTCCTCGGTCGGCTGTTCCTGACTGGTGTCCTCCTCATCGCCCGAATCGTCACTGCCTTCCGAGTCCTCTCCGGTAGAGCCGTTCGACCCTGAACCGCTGCCGCTCGTATCCTCCGGTGGATCGTAGCCGCCGTAGAAGTCCCCGCTACACACTTCCACTGACGGGTTACAGCCAAACGGCGTCGACTTTGCAAACATCCCTGCATCTCTAAGTCTAAGCGTAGCAGTCGCCGCACAGTGGTGACATGTCAAGGGGCGGCGATGTAGGGGACGTTCCCGCCCCCAATCGGGCGCCGAGGCACAGCAGGAAGGCGGGGCCGCCGTCAACGGAAGTCCATCTGCCGCCAGGCTTCGTAGACCGCCACCGCCGCGGCGTTGGCGAGATTCAGACTCCGGGAGTCCTGCCGCATGGGGATGCGCAGACGGCGCTCGGCGGGGAACGAAGCCAAGAGGTCGTCCGGCAGGCCGCGGGTCTCCGGGCCGAAAAGGAGCACGTCGTCGGCGCGGTAGGCGACCGCGTCGTAGCGGCGCGAATTGCGGGTGGAGAACGCGAATAGGCGCCCCTCCACCGCGGCACGGAAGTCCTCGAACGATGGATACACCGTCGTATCGGCGAGAGCGCGGTAGTCCAGCCCGGCGCGGCGCAGCCGGGTATTGGTCAGTTCGAAGCCGAGCGGTTCGATGAGCGCCAGCCGGGCGCCGGTGTTGGCGGCCAAGCGCATGATGGCGCCGGTATTGGGCGGGATCTCGGGCTCGAACAAGGCGATGGTGAGGCGCGAGCCGGACGCCGCGACTTGAGCCCCGCCGCGGCGCTCGGTCACGCGTCGATGCCGAGTTCCGCGAGCTTGCGCGTCAGCGTATTGCGCCCCCAGCCGAGCAGTTCGGCGGCCTCGCGCTTGCGACCGCCGGTCTGGCCGAGGGCGACGCGGATCATGGTGCGCTCGAAAGCCGGCAGCGCCTCGTCGAGCACGCGCCCGCGGCCGCTGGCGCAGCGCATGCGGGCCCAGTCCGCGAGCGCCGACTGCCAATCGCCGCCCTGTTCGTCGACGTCCGCCATGGTGACCAGTTCCGGCGGCAGGTCCGCGGGATGCACCTCGCGCCCCGGCGCCATCACCGTCAGCCAGTTGCAGACGTTCTCCAATTGCCGCACGTTGCCCGGCCAGTCGAGGCCGGCCATCACCCGCAGCGTCTCGTCGCGCAGCACCTTGGGCTCGCCGCGCTCGCTGCCGAGTTCGCGGGCCGCCTTGGCGAGGAAGTGCTCGGCGAGCAGCGGAATGTCGGCGCGCCGCGCCGCCAGCGTGGGCACATGCACGCGGATGACGTTCAAGCGGTGGTAGAGGTCCTCGCGGAACTTGCCGCTCGCCACCAAGGCGCGCAGGTCACGGTGCGTGGCGGTGATGATGCGCACGTCCACTTTGATGCTGGTGCGGCCGCCGACGCGAAAGAACTCGCCCTCCGCCAGCACCCGCAGGAGACGCGTCTGGGCCTCGCCGGGCATGTCGCCGATCTCGTCCAGGAACAGCGTGCCGCCATTGGCCTGTTCGAAGCGGCCGATGCGCTGCTCGTTGGCGCCGGTGAATGCGCCGCGCTCGTGGCCGAAGAGTTCCGACTCGATGAGTTCGCTCGGGATGGCGGCCATGTTGAGCGCCACCAGCGTCTTCTTGCGGCGGCGGCTGTGGCGGTGCAGCGCCTGGGCGACCAGTTCCTTGCCAGTGCCCGAGGCGCCTTCGATCATCACGGTGATGTTGGACTGGGCAAGGCGGCCGATGGCGCGGAATACCTCCTGCATCGCCGGCGCCTTGCCGATGATCTCCGTATCGCCGGCAGGCGCGGGCTCGGCCACCGCGGCCTGCTCGCGGCGGCGCAGCACGGCGCGGGCGACGGTGGCCACGGCGTCGTCCACGTCGAACGGCTTCGGCAGATACTCGAAGGCGCCCGCCTGGTAGGAGCTCACCGCGCTGTCGAGGTCCGAATGCGCAGTCATGATGATGACCGGCAGTTCCGGGTGGGCTTCGGACAGCGCACCGAGCAGCTCGAGTCCGTCGCGGCCCGGCATGCGGATGTCCGAGATGACCGCATCGGGGGCGCCGTAGTCGGCCCGCTCCAGCACGTCGTCGGTGCGCTCGAAGGACTCTACGTCGTACCCCGCCTGGCCGAGCGCCCGTTCCAGCACCCAGCGGATGGCGCTGTCGTCGTCGACGATCCAGACCCGCTCCCTAGCCATGCGCCGCCTCCGCTTCGCGCCGTGCCGGTACGCCGGGGAGCCGCTTCGGCACGGCGGGCTGGCGCAGCGGCAGGTAGAACGAGAACGCCGTGCGGCCCGGCTCGCTCTCGCACTCGACGAGGCCGTGGTGCTGCGCGAGGATCGTCTGCGTGATCGAGAGGCCGAGTCCGGAGCCGTCCGTCCGGCCGCTGATCATCGGGTAGAAGATGCGATCGAAGATGTCCGCAGGTATGCCGGGCCCGTTGTCGATGAAGTCGACGCCGGCGGCCAGCCGATGCCGCGTGGCGCCGATGGTGAACTGGCGCGCCACCCGGGTGCGCAGGTGGATCACGGGTTCGGGCGTCGCGGCCAGCGACTGCGCGGCGTTGCGCAGCACGTTGAGCGTCGCCTGCATGAGCTTCTCGAAGTCGGCCTCCACCTCGGGCAGGCTCGGGTCGTAGCTGCGCTCGAAAACGATGCGCCGCGGCGCCTCGGCGAACTCCGCCTGCAGCAGCCTGACGACGCGCTCGATGACGTCGTGGAGGTTCACCGATTTCAGCACCAAACGGCCGTTGGGACCGAGGATGCGGTCGACCAGGCTACGCAGCCGGTCCGCCTCGGAGATGACCACTGCGGTGTACTCGCGCTGCTCGTCGCTGCCGAGCTGGCGGTCGAGGAGTTGCGCCGCGCCGCGGATGGCGCCGAGGGGGTTCTTCACCTCGTGGGCGAGACCGCGGGCGAGTTTGCGCATCGTCTCCTGCAGGCTGACGTGGCGCTCGTCGCGATCGATGCGGATGATGCGGTCCAGGCGTTCGATCTCGATCAGGAGTTCGGTCGCGGACAGCGGCGCGATGGAGTAGTTGACCCGCACCAGCCCCTCTGGGACGTACAGCGGCACCTCCCGCTTGGTGAACGGCTGGCCGGTACGCAGAACGCCTTGCAGCACGGCGGGCTTGGCGTGGGCGTCGCGCATGAGCCGTTCGACGGGTACGCCCACGGCGCGCGCCGCGCTCTGCCCGAACAGCGACTGCGCGGACTGGTTCAGGTAGGTGACGCGGAACCCGTTGTCGTCCGCGGCATCGGCGACGGCGACGGCCGTGTTGAGCTGGTCCAGAATGTCCCGGTAGGTGGCCATCGGCAACGCGAAGTGCAAAAAACGTTCCACGGCTTCCCCGACTCGCACCACGGACGGCGCCCACCATACACGCACCAATACGGTGCGTCACCGATCGGTGCGCTTCAACGCGGTGCATGGGCGGCGAAGCGCCGACAGCTGTCAGGCGCAGACCTCGATGCGGAACCGGAACAACCGCTCAGCGTCGTCGCCGCGCGCCGCCACCCGATGGCCGTGGACGCGGCACCAGGCGGGGATGTCGTGCAGCGTGCCGGGGTCGCTCGCGAGGACATTCAGGACATCGCCGGTCGCGAGCCGTTTGATCGCATCTTGGGTGCGGATCACCGGCAGGGGGCACAACAGGCCCCTCGCGTCGAGTTCGCGGACGGTCATGCGCCGACGTGCCAGCGCGGATCGAGCTCCATGGGCGGCAGCGGCGCGACGCGCAATTCCTCGGCGGAGCCGTCCGGCCGGCGCACGCTGACGGCCACTTCGGCGGCGCCGCGGCCCTGCGAGTAGCGCGCCGCGATGCGCGCCGCCAACTGCAGATCCGCGCCGTTCGGTTCGCCATCGACCAGCGTCAGCGGGCCTTCGTGGCTGACGGGCTTTACCTGCACGAAGCGGTCCTTGTAGCCGGCGAGGAAATTGTTCTCTCCCTCTTCCCGGCCGACGATGAGTTTGTAGTGCGGCGCCGGGCGAATGTGCCGGCCCACCTTCAGCAGCATGATGTCGTCGAGTTCGTAGTCGCGGCGCCCGCGAGAAGTCCACAGGTCCGCGAGCTTGCGCGAGTACTTCTCGTCCGTCAGGAAGCAGCAGCCGCCCGCCGGCTGGGCGTAGTCCGTGAAGCCGAAGGACTCCGCGAGCGCCATCTGCGGCTTGCGGTCCCGGCCGTGGAAGCCGTACAGGCGTTTCCGGTCCACCCAGCCTTCGCGCTCGGGCAGCGTCGGCGGCAGGTTGCGAGCGCACAGCGGCCGCAGCAGGCGATCTCCCGCGCCGGATTCGCGGGCGATCACGGGCATGGTGTCCGCGCGCTGCGACATGGGCCGCTGGCCGACGACCTCGCCGGTGATGACGAAGTCGAAACCGCCATCGTCCAGGACATCGGCCACCAGTGCTTTGTTGACCATGAACACCTTGCAGTCCAGGCACGGGTTCATGTTGGCCCCGTAGCCGTGCTTGGGATTCAGCACCACGTCCTTGTACTCGTCGATGACGTCGACGATGTGCAGGCGGATGCCGAGCTGCTCGGCCACCCACAGGGCATTGTTGCGCTTGGCCCGGGCGCGGTTCTTCTTGCGGATGGCGTGGGTGTGGCCTTCCACGCAGAAGCCGGTGAAGAAGTTGATGCCCTCGACGTCCACGCCCTGGTCGAGGACGACCTTGGCGGCCAGCATGGAGTCGAGGCCGCCGGAGATGAGGGCTGCGGCACGGGGCCGTCGCTGCTCCGTGCCGGCGCGGGTTTGGTTTGCGGGGTTCATGGGCGCTATTGTACGGCCAAGGCCGGCCTTGGGCCTTGTTCGGAGATCGCATTGAGAGCATTGCTGCAGCGCGTGGCGCAGGCGTCCGTGACGGTCGCCGGGCGCGAGATCGCCGCCATCGACGCGGGGCTGCTGGTGCTGGTCGGCGTATTCCGGGACGACGACCAGCAGCGGGCGACGCGGCTCGCCGAGCGCACGTTCGCGGCGCGCATCTTCGCCGATGCCGACAAGCCCATGAATCGGTCCGTGCTCGAGGTCGGCGGCGGCATCCTCGCGGTGTCGCAGTTCACCCTCGCCGCCGATACCGGCCGCGGCAACCGGCCGAGCTTCGGCCCCGCCGCGCCGCCGGATGTCGCCCGCCCGCTCTACGAGCGTTACGTCACGGTCCTGCGCAGCAAGTGTCCGCGGGTCGCCACCGGCGAGTTCGGCGCCGACATGCGCGTGGCGCTGGTGGGCGACGGCCCGGTGACCATCCTGCTCGACGCTTGAACGCTAGTCCGCCGCAGCGGCCTGATCCTCCCGGGCGACCATGCGCGCCAGCACGATGCCGATCTCGAACAGCAGCCAAGCCGGCACGGCCAAGAGGATCTGGCTGATGACGTCCGGCGGCGTCAGCAGCATGCCGACGATGAAGCAGCCGACGATGACGTAGGGCCGCTTGCGGGCCATGCTGGCGGGGCTGACGAGGCCGGTCTTGGCGAGCAGCACCGTCGCCACCGGGATCTCGAAAGCGATGCCGAAGGCGAAGAACATCTTCAGCACGAAATCGACGTACTGGTTGATGTCCGTCATCATCGCGACGCCCGTCGGCGTCGAGCCGGCGAAGAATTGGAACGCCAGCGGGAATACGACGTAGTAGGCGAACGCCATGCCGAGGTAGTAGAGCACCGTGCTGGACACGAGCAGCGGCACCGCGAAGCGCTTCTCGCGCAGGTACAGCCCCGGCGAGACGAAGCCCCACGCCTGGTGCAGCAGGAACGGAATGGTCGCGAAGAGGGTTGCGTAGACGGCGAGCCTGAACGGCGTCAGGAACGGCGTCGCCACCTGGATGGCGATCATTTCCCCCGGAATGTGCTCGCGCAGCGGCCCGGAGACGAAATCGAAGATCTCGTTGTTGAAGTAGAACATCGGCACGAAGACGATGCCGAGGAACAAGAGGCTGCGCAGCAGGCGCTGGCGCAGTTCGAGCAGGTGGGAGAGGAACGGCTGTTCGTTGGAATCGACCTGCTCGTCGTGCAGCCGTTCGCGGTCCGTATCAGGCACGTTGCCCGGACTCGCCGCTGGCGGCATCGGGGGCGCTCGCCGCCTCGCCAGCCGCCTTCGCTGCGGTCGGACTCGGCAGCGCGGCATCGCTGGCCGCGGGGGTGGCCGTATCCGCGATCGCGTCTTGGCCGAGCGCTTGCACTTCCCGTTCCACGCGCCTGATGTCTTCCATCACCTGCTCGTTGTGGAGCTGGCGGCGCACCTCGTCCATGCCGATCTCGCGCTCCACCTCGGTCTTGACGTTGTAGTAGCTGCGCCGCAGGCGCCCGATCCAAAGGCCGAGCGTGCGCAAGGCGCCGGGCAGCCGCTCCGGGCCGAGCACCAGCAAAGCGACCAAGGCCGCGATGAAGAACTCGGGAAACCCGATGTCAAACATGCCGCGGCGCGTCGCCCTGCCCTTGCTTGTCGGTCGCGGCAGCCGCTTCCCTCTCCATGGCCTCGGCGGCGGCGTCCTTCTCGTCGCGCTCCTTGACCGCATGGCGGAAACCCTTGATGGCGTTGCCGAGTTCCGAGCCGAGGCTCTTGATGCGCTTCGGCCCGAACACGACGAGCACGATCAGCAGCACGATGACGACGATAATCAACTCTTTGGGGCCCAACATAGCCACCCTCCTCACCGGGGCTTGACTGTGGCCGCCGATCATAGCGCAAGGAGGCACCGCTCAGCCCGCCAGATAACGCAGCGGCCAGTCCTTCGCCACCGAGATGCCGACGCGCGGGCCGGACTCGATCGCCGGCGGCGGCGCACCGGCCTCTATGCGCAGCGGGCCGCCAGCGCAGAGGTCGACGCCGTAGTGCGCCATGCCGATGCCGAACGCCTGGCAGAGCTTGGCCGGCCCGTCCGCCAGCCGGGCATCGGCGACGTTCCCCCGACGGCGGCGCATCGTCGCGACGCCCGACAGCGGCTGCACGCCGCGAATGAGAACGCAGCCCGGCACGCCGGCCTCCTGCACCGCCACGTTGAGACAGCAGTGCTGACGCGTGCGATAGACGTAGGCATGGCCCGGCGGGCCGAACAGCACCTCGGTGCGCGGCGTGCGGCCGCGGAAGGCATGCGCGGCGGGATCGCCGGTGGCCAGATAGGCCTCCGTCTCGACGATCCGCCCGGTCAGCGCGCCATGCACGAGCACCATGCCGAGCAACGCCGGCGCGACTTGCCGCGGATCCCGGCGATAGAGGCCTCGGTCGAGGCAGCCGAGCACGGTCGCCTTGCCACTTTCGCTCACCCGCTCATGCAACGCGAAGATGCGCCCGTTGGCAACCCCGCACGCTTGCCTTTCGCTGCGGGCGTTTGCACACTTGGCGCGACGACGGTGAGGGGGGAATTCCGTGGATCAACCGAGCGACGACGTCTTGCGCGACATCCATCGGCGCATGGTGCGCATTCGCGTCTTCGAGACCGAGGCCGGGCGTATGGCGGAGGCCGGCAAGATTCCCGGTGCGCTGCATCTCTACGTCGGCGAGGAAGCCGTGGCGGCCGGGGTGATGGTGCATCTGTCCAACGACGACTGGATCACCAGCACGCATCGCGGCCACGGCCACCTGATCGCCAAGGGCGGCGCATTCGACAGGATGTTCGCCGAGCTCTTCGGGCGCGCCACCGGATACTGCCGCGGCAAGGGCGGCAGCATGCACATCTCCAACATGGACCTCGGCATGCTGGGCGCCAACGGCATCGTCGGCGCCGGGCCGCCGATCGCCGTCGGCGCGGCGTTTTCCACCAAGTTCCGCAAGACGGATCGGATCGCCGTGTCGTTCTTCGGCGACGGCGCAAGCAACGAAGGTTCGTTCCACGAAGCCGCGAACATGGCCGCGCTCTACAAACTGCCAGCGCTCTTCGTATGCGAGAACAACGGCTACGGCGAGTACACGCCGCAGGCCAACCATCAGGCCATCGTGGACGTGGCGGACCGCGCTGCCGGCTACGGGATGCCGGGCGTGGTGGTGGACGGCATGGACGCCATGGCGGTCTACGAGGCCGCCGGCGCCGCCATCGAACGGGCGCGACGCGGCGACGGGCCGACGCTCCTCGAGTGCAAGACGTACCGCTTCTTCGACCATGTGGGCGTGCGCGGCATGGGCCTGTCCTACCGCACCGACGAAGAACTCGAAGAGTGGCAGAAACGCGACCCGATCCACCTGTTCGAGGCGCGGCTCGCGGAACTCGGCGTGCTCTCGAAGGACGCCGCCAAGGCGGTCCACGACGGCATCCTCGCGGACGTCAAGGCCGGCATCGAGTTCGCCGAGGCGAGCCCGCTGCCAGACCCGGACACGCTCCTCGAAGACGTCTACGCCTAGGGAGGCGACCATGGCAGAACGAGAAATCACCTACGTCGCCGCGATCGCGGAGGGCGCCCGCACCGTGCTCAGCGAGCAGGACAGCGCCTTCATCGCCGGCGAGGATGTGGCGGGCGCAGGCGGCGTGTTCGGCTCCTACCGCGGCCTGCTCGACGAATTCGGCGCCGAGCGCATCGTCGATACCCCGATCTCGGAGGAAGGCATCGTCGGCCTCGGCGTCGGCGCCGCGGCCACGGGCCTGCGGCCCATCATCGACATCATGTTCATGGACTTCATGGGCGAGTGCATGGACGAGATCGCCAACCAGATGGCCAAGATGCGCTACATGTTCGGCGGCTCGGCCAAGCTGCCGATCACCGTCGTCACCATGTCCGGCGCCGGCATGAACATGGCTGCGCAGCACTCGCAGAGCTTGGAGGCGTGGCTCTGCCACCTGCCGGGCCTGAAGGTCGTTGCGCCGTCCACGCCGCACGACGCCAAGGGCCTGCTGATCGCCGCCGCTCGCGACGACAACCCGGTATTCGTGGTGATGAACAAGCTGAGCCTGCGCAACCAGGGCCCGGTGCCGGAGGAAGCCTACGAGGTGCCCATCGGCAAGGCGGAAGTAGTAAGCGAGGGCGAGGACCTGACCGTGGTGACCTACAGCCGCATGGTGCGAGAGTGCCTCACCGCGGCGGACAAGCTGAAGGCAGAAGGCATCGACGCGGAAGTGATCGACCTGCGCTCCCTGCAGCCGATGGACACGGACACGATCATCGAGTCGGTGCGGAAAACGCACAACGCCGTGGTGGTTCACGAGGCGGTGCGCTTCGCCGGTCTCGGCGGCGAGATCGCCGCGCAGATCCAGGAACTGGCATTCGACGACCTCGACGCGCCAGTGGGCCGGGTCGGCGCGCCGTTCTCGCCGGTGCCGTTCAGTTCCGTGCTGGAGCAGACCTACCTGCCGAACGCCGACAAGATCGTCGCCGAAGTGAAAGGCCTGCTCGGCCACTGATGGCAAGGGGCGCCGTCGGCCTGGTGGCGAATCCGGCGTCGGGCAAGGACGTGCGCCGCGTCACGGCGCGCGCTTCGGTGTTCGACAATCAGGAGAAGTCGGCCATGCTGCGCCGCTGTCTGGTCGGCATCCGGGCGTTCTCCGATGCGCCCATCCGCTATATGCCGGACCCGCACCATGTCGCCCGCCACGCCATCGACGAGCTTGGCATCGACGCCGAGCCGCTCGACATCCCCATCGCCGCGTGCGCCCAAGACACGACCTGCGCTGCCCAAGCGCTGCGTGGCGCGGCGGTGGTGATCGTGCTCGGCGGCGACGGCACCAATCGGGCATTCGCCAAGGGCTGGCTGGACGCGCCGCTGATCCCGCTCTCGACGGGCACGAACAACGCCTTCCCGACGATGCGCGAGGCGACGACGGCGGGCGCGGCAGCCGGTCTGGTGGCGAGCGGGGCCCTCCTCGGCGCTAACGCCGAACGCGCCAAGGCGATCCACGCAGAAATCGAAGGCGAAACGGATGATCTGGCCCTCGTCGATGCGGTGCTGACGACGCACCGCTTCGTCGGCGCCCGGGCTTTGGACGATCCTTCTCGACTGGTCTCGGCCATGCTGACGCGCGCCGATCCGGCCGGCGTCGGGATGACGTCCATCGGCGGCTTCGCGCAGCCGCTCGGCGCCGCAGACGATGCCGCGCTAAGCTTGGAGTTCGGCGGCGTCGGGCCGCGCTCGGTGCTGGCAGCGTTGGCGCCGGGCCGCTTCGAGCGCATCGGCATCCGCCGGGTCCGGACGCTCCGGCTCGGCGAGACGATGCAGATGCGCGGCCCCGGCGTGCTTGCCTTCGACGGCGAACGCGAGCGCATCCTGCAGGACGGCCAGGTCGCGACCCTGCGCACCGAGCGCGACGGGCCTTGGGTGGTGGACGTGGGGCGCGTGCTGGAAGCCGCCGCGCACTGCGCGGCGAGCTAGGGAGAACCGATGGCAACCGAGATCTATCTGGTCAAGGTCGGCATGACCATGCACGAAGGCACGGTCGAGGAGTGGTACGTCGCCGATGGCGAGCGCGTCGAGTCCGGCGCCCTGCTGTATCGCCTCGAAACCGAGAAGGTGAACCTCGACGTGGACGCCGAGACCACCGGCGTCGTCAAGCACTTGGTGCCCGCGGGCACGACCCTCGAACCCGGCGACGTGGTGGGCTACATCTACGCCGACGGCGAGGCCATCCCGGACGTGCTGCCGACGCCCACCCCGAAACCCGACATCGCGGCTCGAGCGGAAGCGCCGACGCCGGCGCCCGTCAGCGAGGCGGCACCGAAGGCCAAGTCCCGGCGCATCGCCGCGTCCCCTGTGGCGCGCAAGCTCGCTGCGGAGCGCGGCCTCGATCTGGCCGCGATCACGGGCACCGGCCCGCGCGGCCGGATCACCAAGGAGGACGTGGAGAACCATCAGGCACAGCCGTCCGAGCCCCGGAGCGCCGCGCCGGCGGCGGACACGACGACCACGCCGCTGACGCGGATGCGCAAGACCATCGCCGAGCGGATGCACGCGAGCCTGCAAGCCACCGCCCAGCTCACCATGGACATGGAAGTGGCCATGGACGATGCCGTGAAGCTCCGCCGCGGGCTGATCGAGGAATGGCAGGCGGAGTCCATTCGCGTCACCTACACGGACCTCGTCCTCAAGGCCGCTGCCAAGGCCCTAGTCGCCCACGGCGCCATGAACGCCGCGCTGACGGGCGACGGCATCGCCCGATTCGGCGCGGTCCACATGGGCCTCGCCGTCGCCCTGCCCGAGGGGCTCATCGTGCCCGTCATCAAGGACGCCCACGCCAAGAGCCTCAAAGAGATCGCCTTCGAGTCCGCCGCCTTGGCGGAACGGGCCCGAACCGGCCAGCTCGGCGTGGACGACGTGGAAGGCGGCACCTTCACCGTCACCTCCCTCGGCATGTACGGCGTCGACACCTTCACGCCGATCCTGAACCCGCCCCAGGCGGGCATCCTAGGCGTCGGGCGCCTCTACGAGGGAGTAGCCTGGGAAGGCGACGCCCCAGTCAAGGCCAGCCGCCTGCGCCTGTCGCTCACCTGGGACCACCGAGTGCTGGACGGTGCGCCGGCGGCGGAGTTCCTCGCCGCAGTGCGGGACTGCCTGGAGTCACCGTTCCGGCTGCTGGTCTGATCGGCTGGTGATGACGATGGCCGATAGCCCAAACGCCAAGCAGCAGCTAGCAGAGTACATGGGCGCAGACCGACTGTGTCCGCTATTCATCGCCGGCGATGCGCTGGAGGTGCTGCCGCAGTTCCCCGCCGACACCTTCGACTGCTGCATGTGCAGCCCGCCCTATTGGGGGAAGCGCAGCTACGCAGACGGGGGCATCGGACTAGAGCCCGACCATCGCGACTTCATCAAGGGCATCAGCGCGGTCTGCGCCGAGATCAAGCGCGTGCTCAAGCCCTGCGGCTCCTTCTGGCTGAATATCGGCGACTCCTATGCGAAGAAGGCGCTACTAGGGATCCCGTGGCGCGTCGCCATTGAGCTCACCGACCGGCAAGGATGGACGCTCCGCAACAGCATCATCTGGCACAAGGTCAAGGGCGGCCCCGACAACACCAAGGACCGGCTGCGCAACGTCCATGAGCACCTCTTCCACTTCGTGAAGGTCGCCAAGGGCTACTACTACGACGCCAACGCGATCCGCAGCACGCCGAAGACCGCCAAAGTGGTGAACGGTTCCGTCGTCTCGGCGAGCGGAGTACGGGGCGTCCGCTATCGCCGCCAACTGGAGCTCTCGACCGAACTGACGGAAGCCGAAAGGGAGAACGCTTTCATCGCGCTCGATGCCATGCTCGGACAGGTGGCGCGCGGCGAACTGGCCGACTTCCGGATGATTATCCGCGGTCAGCAGCGCACCACCCACTCGGACGCCGAGAGCGTCTCCGGGCGCGCCAAGGAACTTAGGGACAAGGGGTTCTATTTCCTGAAATACCACCCGGGCGGCAGCAAGCCATCGGACGTCTGGGACATCCTACCTGAAGACACGCAGAAGCGGCAATTGCACTTCGCGCCTTACCCGGAGGACCTGTGCAAGATCCCGCTGCTCGCCACATGCCCACCGGGGGGCTCGTGCTCGATCCGTTCTGCGGCACAGGCACGACCATGCTGGTCGCCAGTCAGCTTGGCCGCCGGTCCGTAGGCGTTGACATCTCCGAACAATACCTGACGCTAGCCAGACAGAGAACTGCGACAACCCTATTGATGCAAAAAAAGAGGCGACGGATGTTGATGTTCAGGCTAGCGCGGCGAGGTAGGAGGACATCTCCGCTTCCACTTCGGCGTTTGCATTCATCGACAGGACGGGTTTGCGCTGCGGGCGGAGGAACCGTCCGGCCCGGACGACGAGGCGGCGGCGCATCGTGTGCATCTGCTCGAACGCCCAGAGCGCCGTGCGCTTCGGGGTCGTGCCGCGCTGCGGCGGCCGGGACGCCATCTGCAGCTCCCGGGTCAGGTTGTGCGCCAGGATGGCGGCGAGGGTGTACAGCCGGTTGCCGGCGAGCTTGCGCGTCGGGACGTACTCCATGCGGCACTGCGACTTCAGTTCCGCGAACACGGCCTCCTGCGAGCCGCGCCCGTCGTGGAACGCGACGACGCTTTTCGCCCGCACGCGGCGGTTGGTCGCCACGACCTTGAACTCGAAGCCGTGGACGTGGGGCGCGAACAGGTCCAGCTGCACCGGTCCCTTGCGCTGCCGGCGGGTTCGCGTCCGGACCACGACCAGGCGCCGCCGGCGGCCCCAGCTCTTCGGCTTCCAGGCGGGCTCGAAGAAGTCCCTCGCCCCGTCCATGCGGCGCCAGCGGCGGCGGCCCTCGACGAGCGACTTCAGTTCCGCGAACCGCTCGAACGGCACCGTCGCCGTGTACTCGACGCCCAGCGCGTCGAGCCGGCCGAGGACGGCCTCGCCGAAGAACGCGCTGTCCATGCGCGACTCCAGCCGCGCACCCGGCAGCGCGGCGCGGACGTCCGCCAGGCAGCGCTGCATGAAGGCTTCCGCGCCGTTGGAGTCGTGCACGTTGCCCGGGCGGTGGCGCAGGTCGAACACCTGCCCGGTCTGCGCCACCGTCGCGAACAGCGGATAGTAGCTGCGCTGTCCCTTCCTGCGCTTGTTGAAGCCGACGGCCGTGCCTTCCGCGAAGCGCTTCGTGCCGAGCACCGAGCCGTCGAAGTCGAGCGTCATCCGCGCCGGGCCGAGCGCCGCGGCGCGGTCCAGCACCAGCCGCCGGTTCAGGGCGCGCACGTTGTCCGCGCTGCGCCCGTCGGCCCTGGCCAGCATGCGGCCCATCGTGGAGGCGTCCGGCAGGTGCCGCAGGCCCAGCGTCCGCCTGACCATTTCGTCGTCCCGGTAGTACCGCGCGTCGCGCAGCTCCCGGAAGCCCATGACCAGATGCACGACCAGCAGCAGCGCCACCGCGTGCGGCGCGTAGACCGGACTGCCCGGCAGGTGGCGGAAGCAGCCGCGCAAGCGCTCCTTCAGCCCGAGCCGCGCGAACAGCCTCTGGTAGAGCACCAGGCCCGCGTGCGCCGTCAGCCGCTGGTCCTCGAACCGGATCTCGATGCGATCCGTCGCTTTACCCCGCACGCTCGCCTTGCTACGCTTCATGGCGGCGGCCTCCTTCCGATGAGTTTTTCGACGAACCGCATCGTAACAGAAGGGGGTCGCCGTCCAACCCCGCTCCTTGCGATTCGACGAACTATCGAAGCGCAAAGACGCCGTGCCCCGCGAAACCGCGCTCCGCTTGACAACACCTACGGTGTGTCAAACCGGCAACCCGACTACAGCGCGAAACGCACGAAAAACCTGCAATACGACGAATACTCGCGCCTCAGTATGCCCTTAAGGGGACAATCCTATGATGGACATCATCGAACTCTTCGGCGAACCGACTACCGGGTCAGCGGACTGGCGATCAATCATCCGCGACCAGCAATGCCCGTATCTCCAAGCCCGCTGCATCAAGGTGCGCAAGAGCCAACCGGATATCTCCATCGGAACTTGCTGTGTTGCCCATGGGCGTGCGGCAACACCGATCATGATCTGCCCCTACCGGTTTCTCGAGCGAAGGCAGGTCTTCCTCGACTGCGTCCACCTCCTCGCATTGCATGAGCCAGGCAACGAACTACACGTCGTTCCAGAGATCTCGTTGCCAGGCGGCAACGTCGACTACTTCCTCGCATCCGTGCATCGCGGCAACGTCGTGGACCTGGTTGGAATCGAACTGCAAACCATGGACACTACCCGAACGGTCTGGCCAGCGCGGCAGCGGTTTCTTGAGGCCGCTGGTGCCATGGAAGCAGGCGACGAAAGGGCCACCTACCGGACCGACAGTACCCAGCGGACCCATCGGACCTACGGCATGAACTGGAAGCACACCGCGAAGACCACACTGATCCAGCTTCACCACAAGATCCGCACTCTCGAGACGATCGGCAAGCATCTCGTGCTCGTCATCCAAGATCGCCTACTCATGTATCTTCAGCGCACTTTCGATTTCAGTGAGGTCGGTCCGGCACGACTAGGTGACTCCCTCCACTTCCATGCCTACGAGCTATTGCGCTCCGGAGTGGCTCACACCATCGAGCTTGTAACGCGGTGCAGCACGGATGCCGATGGTCTCGCGACGTGCTTGGGGCTCAAGGCCGAGCCAAGAGTCGAACTCCACGAGATCGCCGAGCAGATCGAGAGAAAAATGAGTGACGCCACGCGACTGACCGTCTAGTCGCTGGCCAGATGTCTTCGCCTGGTGCCAGCGACTCGAACGCCATCCAATCCGCCCACAGATCGCACACCCCACCTTGGCCCGCATCCTGAGTCGTGGGTCGCTTAGTACTCTCGCAGGAACATCCTGTATTGTTGAGCGCACTTTTGCCGAGAGGCCAGGGTCATGGACGACGCTGCGACGCGGACGATACTTGCGAAGTTTCTGGATCTGGAACCGGTGCTCGACGAGCGCGCCAAGAGGCTCTGGGCTGCGACCGAGGCGCGCGCGGTCGGTCGCGGGGGCATCGAGCGGGTGTGGGAGGCGACGGGCATGTCGCGGGTCACGATCGCGAAGGGCCTGCGGGAGCTGGAGTCGGGCGTCGAGGCGTCGGATCGGCAGCGCTCGCCCGGCGGCGGCCGGAAGCGGGCGGAGGACAGGGACCCGGGGCTGGTGCCGGCGCTGGAGCGGCTGGTGGATCCGGCGACGCGGGGCGATCCGTCGGGGCCGCTGCGCTGGACGAGCCTGAGCGCGGCGAAGCTGGCGGAGGCGCTGGACGCGGCAGGGCACCCGGTGAGCGAGCGGACGGTGAACCGGCTGCTGCACGACATGGGCTACAGCTTGCAGTCGAACCGCAAGACCTTGGAGGGTCGCCAGCACCCGGACCGGGACGCGCAGTTCAACCACATCAACCGCCGGGCGAAGGCGTTCATGCGCGGCGGCGCCCCGGTGGTGTCGGTGGACACGAAGAAGAAGGAGCTGGTGGGGGACTTCCGCAACGGCGGGCGGGAATGGCGCCCGGCGGGGGAGCCGGAGAAGGTGCGCGTCCACGACTTCAAGGACGCGGAGCTGGGCAAGGCGATCCCGTACGGGGTGTACGACGTGGCGGCGGACGCGGGCTGGGTGAGCGTGGGCGCGGACCACGACACGGCGTCGTTCGCGGCGGAGACGCTGCGGCGCTGGTGGCTGCGGATGGGGAGCGCGAGGTACCCGGCGGCGCGGCGTCTGCTGGCGGCCGCGGACGCGGGCGGCTCGAACGGCAGCCGCAGCCGGCTGTGGAAGGTCGAGCTGCAGCGCTTCGCGGACGAGACGGGGCTGAAGGTGTCGGTGTGCCACTTCCCGCCGGGCACGAGCAAGTGGAACAAGATCGAGCACCGCATGTTCAGCCGGATCACGGAGAACTGGCGCGGCAGGCCGCTCGTCAGCAGGGAGGCGGTGGTGAGCCTGATCGCGGCCACGACGACGAAGAAGGGCCTGGAGATCCGCTCCGAGCTGGACGACGGCGAGTATCCCACGGGAGTGAAGGTGAGCGACGAGCAGATGGACGCCCTGTCGCTGTCCAGGGACAAGTTCCACGGCGACTGGAACTATGTCATCTCGCCGAAAAAGAAACGCTCCAAATAAATAGGTTATTTAGGCCAGACTCCTTAGCTCTCGAGCCAGTCTCGGCCATATGCCGCCTCTGCCTTGCTCAGGTCGAACGGGGCATTGCGGACCCACTCGGCGCCTTTCACCTTCTTCGCGATCAAGAGCAGCTCGGCCAACACCGCGAGACGCCGGCTCCACCGCTCCACCTCGGCGGCGTCGCCGCGCATCCCAGCAGCCGCCAGCTCTTGAAGCACCTGCAAGTGCTTGCGCTCCTCGTACTCCTCATTCGTGATCTCGATCATCGGCATTTCGAGGTCCCTCCTATCCGACCGGCTTCCGAGCCAGCTACAATCCTTGCTGCCCACCTCGGCCCGTACGACAGCGGTACTCGCATATGGGGCCCGCGAAGCACGACATCAACGGCCCACCACCTTGACGCGCAGGCCGTCGAGGGCGTCGGTGAGTTCGATTTGGCAGGACAGGCGGCTGGTGTCGGCGACTTCCCCGTCGTATTCGAGCATGTCGCGTTCGAGTTCGCTGGGCGGGCCGACGCGGGGCATCCACTCTGGGGCGACGTGGACGTGGCAGGTGGCGCAGGCGCAGCCGCCGCCGCACTCGGCGTCGATGCCGTCGATGCCTTCGGCACGGGCGAGTTCCATGACGATGTCGCCGGCCGCGCCGGCGACGGGCACGGTGTCGCCGTCCAAGGTCTCGAAGTAGACGGTGGGCACCGGTCCTCCTGCGATCAACGGGCGAGGGCGCAACTATACTCGCGCCATGCCGCCGGCGATGCTCCTACCCAAGCTGATCGTCCGAGCGATGGTCGCCATCGCCACCATCGCCTGCGCCCTTCCGGCGGCCACCCAGGGCTGCGACACGGGCAGCTTCACGCTGCGCGGCGACTACGAGGGAGCGCGGCTAGGCGCCTGCAGCGTCGTCGGGCCGGCACAGGTGACCCTCGACATCCCGCCCGAAGACGGCGGCCGGATCAACCCGAGCCCGTGGTACGGATTCCATGTTTGGCGCCATGGCGACATCGACGAGTTGCGCGTCACGCTGCGCTACGGCGACCACCGGCATCGCTACGTGCCCAAGGTCAGTGCGGACGGCGAGGTCTGGCAGGCGCTCGACGAAGGGGACGTAACGCTCCACGAGGACGGCTCGGCCACCCTCCGGCTGCGGCCTGGCGCGGACGGCCTGCGCGTATCGGCGCAGGAGAATCTCGGGCTTGCCTACTACGCTCGGTGGCGCGCGCGGGTCCGCGCATCCTCCCCGGGCCGCTGGGAAGAGATCGGCCGCTCGGTGGACGGGCGACCGATCCACGCATTCGTCCATCCTGCCGCCCGGCCCGACGCCCGCGCCTACATCCTCCTGATCGGTCGCCAGCACCCGCCGGAGATCCCCGGCGCGCTGGCCATGGCGACCTTCGTCGACCGGCTGCTAGGCATCGCCGCTTCCTGCGCCGGAGCGGCCGCGGCGGCGGAACTCTGCGCCCTGTTCGATGACCACGCCTTGGTGATCGTGCCCTTGCTGAACCCGGACGGCGTGGCGCTCGGCCACTGGCGGCACAACCTGGGCCACGTCGACCTGAACCGCGACTGGGGCCCGTTCACGCAGCCGGAGACGCAGGCCGTGCGCGATCTCGTCGAGCGCTTCGAGACCGAGCAGCGCCCCATCCGGCTGATGCTCGACTTCCACTCGACGAACCGCAACGTCTTCTACATCCAGGATGCGGCGTCGCCGACGCGGCCCGGCGACTTCGCGGCGCACTGGCTCGACCGCGCCGATGCTACGGACGACCTCTACGACCACGAACGGGCTCCGCGGCCGCTTACCGAGACCGGGACTGCAAAGAACTACTTCCACCGGCGCTTCGGCATTCCCTCCATCACCTTCGAGGTCGCCGACGAGGAGGACCGCGAACGCATCGCCGAGTCCGCGGTCGCGTTCGCCGAGGCGCTGGCCGAAGCGCTGCCCGCGGCGCTGCAAGCCGAGGCGGGGCAGCCCTGCGCAGACCTCTTCTGCCATCTGGCCGAGGCCAACGCCGCATCGCTGGTCATGCTCGCCGAAGAGCAGCTGATGCCCGCCGACCGCGCCGCCGCCATCGCCCGCGCCCTCGATTGGATCGACGAAGAGCAGGCGCGGCCCGACGCCGCGCGCTCCGGCAATTACCTGAACCTGGAAGAACGCCTGATCGAACTCGTCGGAACTGATGGCGCGGACCTCCACATCGGCCGTTCGCGCCAGGACCTGCATGGCACGGCTCGGCGCATGATGGCGCGGCAGCACTGGCAGGAGGTGACGGACGAACTGCTCGATGCCCGCGCCGCGGCGATTCGGCTCGCCGGCGAGCACGCCGCCACCGTGGTTCCGGCCTACACCCACGGCGTGCAGGCCCAGCCGACCACCTACGGCCACATCGTGCTCGCGTTCTCCGCCGCTCTGGGCCGCGATGCCAACCGGCTCGCCGAGGGCTACGCCCGCTTGAACCGCAGCCCGCTTGGCGCGGCAGCGCTCGGCACGTCGTCCTTTCCGCTGAACCGGCATCGACTGGCCGAACTGCTCGGCTTCGACGCGCCTGTGGGGAATAGCTTCGACGCGAACCTGATCTCCTCGGCGGACTACAAGGCGGAGTTCGCCGCCATCCTCTCGCAGTCGGCCCTCGCCATCGGCCAATTCGCGCAGAACCTGCACACCCAGTACCACGACCCGCAGCCGTGGATGCAACTCGCCGCCGACCAGACCAGCGGCAGCAGCATCATGCCGCAGAAGCGCAACCCGCGACCCATCGACCGCCTGCGCAGCGCCGCGAGCCGCGTCGTCGGCGTCGCCCAGACAATCGCCCTGCTCGCCCACAATGCAGAACCCGGGATGCACGACTACCGCGATGCCAGTGCGCTGGTGGACCTCGCGGAGCAGGCCGCCCTTATGTACCGCCGCTACGCGCGCCTGCTTTCGTCCATCGAAGTCGACGCCGAGCGAGCGCTCGTCGAAGTCGGCCGCGGCTACTCGACCATGACCGAGGTCGCGGACACGCTGGTGCGCGACGCCGGCGTGCCGTTTCGCCTGGCGCATGGCTATGCATCCGCGCTGACAGACTTGGCCCGCAGCACGGCGCGCGCTGCCACGTCGCTCGCGGACGACGAACTGCACGCCGTCTATACGCAGACCGTCGGCGGAAAGCTGCCGGTGCCGCCCGGTACCGTCCGCCGGGCGATGGACCCGCAAGCGATGGTCGCCGGACGACGCGGCTTCGGCGGTCCGCAAGCGACCGAGATGGCGCGCGCCATCGCCGTACACAAGGCGGAGCTCGCCGAACACCGGGCGCGGCTCGCCGCAGCGCGGGAGCAGCGCCTTGAGGCCCGACTCGAACTGCGAGCACGCCGCGACGCCTTGGCAGCGCACTAATCGAACCACCACCTGCCGCGGCAGCGCGTTAGACTGTGCCCAATCCCCATCGGAGCACCCCATGAAACATGCCGCCGCACTCGGCGCAGTGGCGATTTTCTGCGCCTCCGCCCTGATCGCCCAAGAGGCAGCCGACGGGTCGACCGAGGCTGTCGAAGTCGAAGAGGTGGTCGTCACCGGCACGCACATCCGCGGCGCCAAGATCAGCGGCGTGCTGCCGGTCTCCGTGATCGGCGCAGAGGAAATCGAAGCATTCGGCGTGGACTCCGGCGACGAACTCCTGGAAACCCTGCCCGAACAGGGCCAGAACTTCTTCAACGAGGCCGAGAACATCAGCGGCGGGGTGAACTCGGCGCGCGGCGACATCGGCGCCTTCAATCTGCGCAACCTCGGCACGGGCAATACGCTGGTGCTGCTCAACGGCCGGCGCATGGTCAACGCCGCCAGCTACCAGACCGAGGAAGTGGGCGGCAGCTTCGTGCCCGTCAATACCGTGAACGCCAATACCCTCCCCGTCTACGGCACGGATCGCGTGGAAATCCTCAAGGACGGCGCTTCCGCCATCTACGGCGCCGACGCGGTTGCGGGGGTCGTCAATACGGTGCTCAAGAGCGACCACGAGGGCCTGCTGGTGCGCGCCCGCTACGGCCGCTACGACCGTCTGGAGCGCACGCCGATCAACCTCGACTTCGCCTGGGGCCAGACCCTCGGCGGCGGCCGCACCAACATCAGCCTGATGGGCAGCTACCAGACCCGGGACCGCGTGCATTCCAGCGAAGACGACCGCTGGGCGGACGCGGACCTGCGCCGCCTGATCCCCGACGACTCGCCTTGGAGCGGCGACACGCGGTTCCGCAACACGAGCATCAACGGCCTCTTCGGCCAGTTCGACGTGACGAGCAGCGCTCGCCGCGCCGGGCTGTCCGGCACGCTGACGGACAGCGCCGGCGAGTTCGAGGTGTTCCCCGCCGGCCACGAAAAATGCGAGTGGGCGCTGAACGACAAGGTCTGCGGCGCATCGGACGGCGCCGGCATGCTGCGCTACAACCTGAGCGAGTTCCGGGATCTGTCGGCGGCGCTCGATCGCTGGACGCTGTTCGGCTTCGTCAACCACGAGTTGGGCAACGGCGCAGAGAGCTTCACCGAGGTGATGTATTACTCGTCCGCGACCGAACTCAGCCGGCATCCGTCGGCGTCGTTCTCCTCAGTGAAGCTGCGCGTCGCGCCGGAGAACTACTACAACCCGTTCGGCCCCTGCGGCTCGCCGAGCCGGCTGCCGGCGGACGTGATCCCCGACGTGCCGTGCGAGGGCCTCCAACTGGAGATCGACTACTACCGCTACGCCGAAGTGCCGCGGCTGGTGGAGAACGACGGCACGGTCTACCGCGTGCTGCAGGGCCTGCGCGGCACTTCCGGGGCCTGGGATTGGGAAGGCGCCGCGCTGTACTCGAAGGCGACGCGCACGGATCTCACCCGCAACCGCGTGTCCAACACGCTGATGGTGCAGGCGCTGGCCGATCCTACCCCCGCCGCCTACAACCCGTTCAGCGGCGGCGTGGACAGCAATCTGGAGCGCGCCCTGGTCGATGTTTACCGGGACAACGAGATGGACCTCTTCCTCGTCGACTTCAAGATGAGCCGCAACGACCTGTTCGCGCTGCCGGCGGGCCCGGTGGGCTTGGTAGCCGGCGCCGAGTACCGCCGCGAGTCCTTCTCCGACGACCGCGATCCGCGCCTCGACGGCACCATCCGCTTCACCGACTTCCAAGGCGACGAGTTCCCGCTGGTCTCGGACGTCGTGAACTCCAGCCCGACGCCGGACAATAGCGGCGACCGCGGCGTAACGTCGCTGTTCGGCGAGTTGCAGATTCCGCTGCTCGATACCGTGGATGCCCAAGTCGCACTGCGCTACGAGAACTTCTCGGACGTGGGCGACACGGTGGTGGGCAAGTTCGCCGCCGGCTGGCGCCCGCACGATGCCGTGCTGCTGCGCGGCTCCTGGTCCCAGGCCTTCCGGGCACCGAACCTCGTCACCGTGAACGAGACCATCGTCGCTCGCCAGAACACGCGCAACGACTACGCCTGCATCTATGCGGCGAACGCCGGCGGCGACCCGGGCCAGGACATCGTGGACTGCCGCAACTCCATTCAGCGCACCGCCCAAGGCAGCCGCCAGCTGGCCGCGGAGGAGTCGGACAACTACTCCTTCGGCATCGTCGTCGAACCGAACGACAGCACGACGTTGACCGTGGACTACTGGACCATCGAGAAGGCGGACACCATCGGCCTCTTCGGCGAAGAGAACCACACCGTGCTGGACCTCTTGGCGCGGCTCGCGCACGGGCCGAACAACTGCTCGTCGCTGGCGGGCAACCCCGCGGTGGTGCGCGACACCGACATCGACGCCGATGTCGCCGCGGTCTACCAGGCCGCCGGCATCTGTCCGGCGGGCGACGTCCTGCGCGTCGACGACCGCTACGCCAATCTGGATACGCGCACGCTCGAAGGCATCGACGTCGGGCTGCAGTTCGCTTTCGCCACCGCAATCGGCGACATCCGCTTCAAGTACACCGCCTCGTTCCTGCGCAAGTTCGAGCAGACCGCCGGCGGCGCTGCGGCCGAGCTGCTTGCCGCCAAGGACGCCGGCACGCTGCCGGGCAGCATCCCGGTGCAGGGCTTCGAGGATCTGGTCGGCCGCAACGGCAATCAGGACCGCAAGGACTCGTGGTCGGTGCGCTGGCGCAATGGCGCTTGGGGCGCAAGCCTCTCCGGCGTGCGCATCGGCGAGGTCTATCAGCAGTCGCTGACCCTCGACGACGAGACCCGCTACGTCCTCCCCGCCATGGCCACCATGAACGCCACCTTCGACTACCGCTTCGACGTCGGCGGCATGGATGCCCGCACGCGCCTCGGCATCCGCAACCTCGCGGACGAAAGAGCGCCGCTGGCGGACCGCTACTTCGGCTACTTCGCGGACGTGCATCGCGACTTCGGCAGAAACTACTACTTGGACTTCCGCCTGACGCGGGACTGACGGCGCATGCCCGCGCGCACGACGCGCCAGCGGCTGATCTACGCCCGCACGGATCTGAAGCCGCCTCCGGAGCTGGTCGAGGCCGTCTGGCAGCACCCGGATGCCGAAGCGGTGGCGCGCCACCTAGCCGAGAATCCGGACTGGGGGTGGGCGCCACATCTGTTCATGCTCGCCTGCCGCGTGCCGGGCTACGAAGGCCACGGCGGCCAGATCGCGGCCGCCGACAAGCACGAGGACGAGCGCATCCGCATCGTCGAGCTGTTCGTGGAGCACGGCGCACCGCCGGTGGTCGCCAACAAGCGCAAGGTGACGCCGCTGCACATGGCCTGCCGATTCGACCTGCCGCGCGTCGCCGAGCGACTCATCGAGCTCGGCGCTGCGGTCGACGCCTACGACGAAGCGCGCGAGACGCCGCTGTATCGGGCGGTGAATCCCGGCTACATCGACTGCGTGAAGGCGCTGCTCGCGGGCGGCGCCCGCGCCAACTTCCAGAACCGCCTGGGCGAGACGCCGCTGCATCGCGCGGTGCGCCGCGGCAAGCAAGCGATCGTGCCGCTGCTGCTCGACGCCGGCGCGGATCCCCGCGTCAAGGACCGGCGCGGCCACGCGCCTGCGTTCTACGTGCGCAACAAGCACATCCGGGAAGCGCTCGAGGCGGCATTGGAGTGACGGCGCTCATCACCAGCACGAACTGCCTGGAGCATCGGATGGGGGAGCGCCATCCGGAGCGCCCGGAACGTCTCAAGGCGGTGCTGGACCACCTTCAAGAGACGGGCCTTGCCGCCGACCTCGCCGCAGTCGATGCGCCTGAGGCGTGCATTGCCGCCCTCGGCGGGGTCCACGCCAGCGCCTACGTCGATGCCGTCTTCCGCGCAGCGCCGCGCGAAGGTCTCGTGCGCCTCGATCCCGATACCGCGATGGGACCGGGCTCCTTGGCCGCGGCGCGGGCCGCTGCGGGCGGCGCAATGCGCGGCGTGGATCTCGCGGTGGAGAGCAGCCACCCGCGTTCCTTCTGCGCTGTCAGACCGCCCGGCCACCACGCCGAGGAGTCGGCGGCGATGGGCTTCTGCATCTTCAACGGCATCGCCGTCGCTGCTCGGCATGCCTTGCGCCGCGGCCTTGAGCGCGTCGCCGTGCTCGACTTCGACGTCCACCACGGCAATGGCACGGTGGAGGCGTTCATGGACGAGCCCCGCGTGCTCGTCTGCTCCAGCTTCCAGTACCCGCACTACCCCTACCGACTGCAAGATGTCGACAGGCCGAACGTGGTCAACACGCCGCTGCCGGCAGGAACGGGGAGCGCAGCCTTTCGCCGAGCCATCGAACGCGACTGGCTGCCCGCGGTGGATGCGTTCCGACCGGAGCTCATCCTCGTCTCCGCCGGGTTCGACGCCCACGCCGCCGATCCCTTGGGCGATCTGCTGCTGACGGAGGACGACTTCGCCTGGATCACGCGCCTCATCCGCGCTGCCGCCGACAGCCACGCCCATGGCCGCATCGTCTCCGTGCTCGAAGGCGGCTACGACTTGGGCGCGCTAGCCAGGTCCGTCGCCGTGCATGTGGAAGCACTCCTATAGGCCCAAACGGCGGGCAACCTGAGCGCCCCTCGCGCCAATGCCGACGCTCTCCAGCCGACGCCAAACTTAGTTGGTGGCTAGTTCGGGCGGGTCGACGCTGCTCCGCTCACGTCTTCGCCCAATGCCGCATGCGCCCGGCGGTCGATGTCTGAGATTGCCATGGAACCACTGGTGTAAACTAGCGGCTAGCGAGTCGACTGCGACATGATCGGTGACGGGCGGGATGGCTTGGCCCGCGGCCTGCTGGCCGGCGGCCGAGAACTGCGGTGAGCGTTTGCATGGGTGGAGCTTGCCGGACACATGGCGGGAGCTTGACATGGTAGGCAATGTAACCGAGAGCGGAGCCAGCCCCTCGCCCAAGCAACGATGCACAGGCCTTACGGTCCCCAGCCGATGCGCCCAAATGATCGACAGCATGCTCGCCTTTCGGGCGAGGTCCGACGCCCTTCCGACCCAGCCCATGCGCCGTGGAGTCGGCGAACCCGGAGCATCATCTCTCGCGCACGCAGCGCAGCAACGTCGCAAGGGCGCGGCGCACTGCCCAGTTGCGCATCTGCCACGCCAACTCAGGTTCGTGGACCTTTTCGCGGGCCTCGGCGGCTTCAACGTAGCGCTCTCCCGATTGGGCCACCGGTGCGTGTTCGCGGCGGAGATCGATGCTGACCTGCGGCTGCTCTATGAACAGAATCTGGGCATCAGGCCGGCATCCGATGTCCGCCACTGCTGGACCGAGGTACCCGAGCACGATGTCCTATGCGCCGGATTCCCCTGCCAGCCGTTCTCCAAGGCAGGCAGTCAGCTCGGATTCGATTGCCCGGACTCCGGAAACCTGTTCGACCACGTACTGCGGATCATCGATCACCGAACCCCGCCGTTCGTCCTGTTCGAGAACGTGTCCAACATCCTACGTCATTCCGGCGGCAAGACCTGGGCGCGAATCCACAGCGACCTTGCTACTCGGGGCTACGCCGTGCAGTATCGAGAACTCTCGCCGCACCTGCTCGGCGTGCCCCAGGTGCGGCATCGTGCCATCATCGTCGCGTCCGCCCATGGCCTAGACGGCTTTGACTGGCCGCAAGCGGACACGGCAGGGGTGCGCGAGTTAGCCGGCCTCCTAGACGCCGAGTCAGCCGATGGTGCGCCAATCAGCACCCAGCACATTCGCTATCTGGACGTCTGGGAGGAGTTCCTCGACCGCATCGGCGACGAAAGAAAAATGCCCTCGTTTCCGATCTGGGCCATGGAGTTTGGCGCCGACTACCCATGCGCCCCCACCCGGAGCGCAACGACCTACGCGCAGCGGTATCTGGCCCGCTTCCGGGGCGCGTTCGGAGAGCGCCTAGCCGGCAAGACGAAGGAAGAGCAGATCGCGACCCTCCCCACCTATGCACGCGGCACCGCGGTGCTGCCGCGGTGGAAAGTGAAGTTCATCACGCAGAACCGGGAGTTCTACGCTCGTCACAAGGCGTGCTTAGAAGACTGGCTCCCGAAGGTGCGCGAGTTTCCTACCAGCTTCCAGAAACTAGAGTGGAACTGGCAGGCGGGTTCTCGCACCGTGTGGGACAAGGTCCTGCAGTTCCGCGCCTCCGGCATCCGCGTCAAGAACCCCGCCACGGCACCGTCACTGGTGGCCCTGACGTCCAGCCAAGTGCCGATCGTCGCTTGGCGGAAGCGGTATCTCTCGCCCAGGGAGTGCGCCAAGCTGCAGAGCCTTGACGCCTTGACGCACCTGCCGGTGGCCAAAGTCCAGGCCTACCGAGCATTAGGTAACGCGGTCAACGCGGAGGTCATCTACCGCGTGGCCGAGAATCTCCTCGGAAGCGCAGCCGAGCCGGCAGCACGCCGGCGCAGCTTGATTCCTGAGCACTCCAAGGGCCGCAGCTCGTACGGACACTGGGACGGAAGTCATGCCTGAGACCATTCAATACGCTCCGCTTGCGGAGTTCCGGCTCGACCCGCTGAATCCCCGGCTCGGAACGTGGCGACCCGGCGATCAACTCCTGCCACAGGAGGAGGTTTACAAACGCATGAGCGACTGGTCGCTGCATGAGCTGGCGACCTCCTTTCTGGAGAACGGATTCTGGGGGCATGAAGCCGTGCTCTGCGTTGAGGAAGAGCTGGACGGCGAGCAAGCACTCGTAGTGGTCGAAGGAAACCGCCGCATCGCCGCGCTAAAGCGGCTTCAACGGACGTACGCTGGCGAGGAGCGGTCCAGAACCTGGCGGGAGCTGGCAGTGGACGGGGGTCCACCAGAGCGCCTCTTCGAGCAAGTGCCATACATGCTCCTGCCGAGCCGCACGGAGCTCGACTCTTTTCTCGGCTTCCGCCATGTGACCGGCATCAAGGAGTGGAAGCCGCCAGAGAAGGCACGATTCATCGCCAAGCTGATTGACGAACGCGGCATGAGCTATCGTGAGGTCATGCGACGGATCGGCAGCCAGACGCCGGTGGTGGAGCGCAACTACATCGCCCACTGCATCTTCATGCAGATGGAACAGGCACACGGCCTAGACATCGAGAAGGTGAAGGACCGATTCAGCGTGCTGTTCCTCTCCCTGAGAACACGTGGTGTCCGAGAGTTCCTCGGCGTCGATGGCAAATTCGGCATCGAACCGGCCGGTGTCCGGCCACCGATCGACGAAGCCCATGTGGAGAACCTGCGCAAGTACACCTTGTGGCTGTTCGGCGACGACGAGAGGGAGCCTGTCGTCCAGGACTCGCGGCAAGTTGAGAAGTTCGCGAAGGTGCTGACATCCGAGCAAGGCATTCGATACCTTGAGGTGACCAAACGTCCTGACCTGGACCGAGCGTATGCGATTTCCGGTGGCGACGGTGACGATGTCTACGAACTGTTGTCCAGCGCGGTAATATTACTCCAGGATGCGCTGAGCACACTCCACTTTTTCAAGGACGACGAACGGTTGGCCGCCGTTGCAAAAAGCTTGCTAGAGACCAGCGATCAGGTAGGCAGAACTATGGGGATGTCTGATCGATGATCGCCGTGCCTGAGCGTGGGCTGTTGCACCCGCAGTCGGTCGAGGACGTCCACACTGGCGTCCTCGCCGATTGGCTGGAGGCGAATTTGCTCTTCTGGGAGCCGCGGATCACTTCGAGTGACGTGGTGGAATCCCTGCTGGCGTACGCCACCTTCGCTGGTGATCAGGAACACGGGTACGCGATCGCGTCTCGCGGCTGGCAGGAACTACGGCAGCGCAGGCGTTGGGGAGGGACCGCTGGTGCCTTGGCGATCAACGCCGACGTGATTGAGACCGGTGCGGATTGGCGAGAGTCGCTCATCTGGTCGTTCTTCGTGCTTCTCTCGGTTCAACGCATCTACCCGACATGGGCGAGCACCCACGCTGACTACCCCACGCAGGGCGACCTGTTCGAACAGGTCGTGGAAGCGATCTGCCCGGCGATCTTTCCGGGCTGGCGCTCCTATCGGACCGGTTGGTCTCCTAATGACGCGAAGGACATACCTGCGATTGTTGACCAACTCCGGTCTCGAATCTACGTGCAAGGCAATGCGAACCCGGAGCGCTGGCTGAGCGAAGAATCGAAGGACGGTGGACTGGACATCGTCTGCTATCGGCCTTTCGCCGACGAGCGGGAAGCACTTCCCGTGTACTTCCTGCAGTGCGCAAGCGGGCGCAACTGGCGGGAGAAGGTCACCACGCCGAACGCAGCCGTCTGGCAGAGAGTGCTCGACGCTGCCGTGCAGCCGAGCACGGGGATCGCCGCACCGTTCGTTGTCGACGACGACGAGCTCCGGCGAGCTGCCCTGCAGGGGCAGACGATCATCTTGGATCGTCTCCGAATGCTCAGCGCCGCCACCAGCGCCGCGATCTCGTTGCCAGAGCATCTCCGCGACACAGTCCGCGATTGGATGCATCCTCGCGTCGAGAGCTTGCTCGAGCAGGAGGCTGCGTTCGCACGGTAGAACAGACACCGCCGCCCAGCGTATCGCAACGGGCCCCGCCGGCCGACGGAAGGTCCGGCGGTGGCGAGCCATTGGAACGGAGCCCCTGGATCAAAGCGCTGACGGGGGAGGAGGCGCTGTGGGTGATGAGGGCGCGTCCGGGCAGGAAGTGTCAGAGGCGCTCGAAGGCCATGCCAACCGTTTCCCGGAACGCTTGCTCCGCCCACCCTCGGACTGCGTCGCAGTGGTCGACGGCGCGTGCCGCGAAATCCGTCGCCGCCGATGGACAGGAGTCGGTCCAGAGGCGCACCAGATTGCCGACGGCGCCCATCGCCGACCGCGCCGCCGCCAGCGTCTCGGCGCACAGTCGCGTTCGGGCAGGCAGGTCCGGGCCGCCTTTCGAGGCGATGACAAGCTCGCGCAGCATGGCCACGGTACCGCGCGCCAAGTTCGCCGCGCCGGCGCTCCTGTTGTCGTGCAGCCGTTTCGCGAGGGGCGCTGGCATGGCACGGCGAGCATACGCCGCTCCCCGCCAATGTTGGCGGCTCGCTCCTCTTTGCCGTCATTGGCGTATATTCGCGCCCAAGGAGGGACGCTCATGATCGTCGGATTGGATCACATCGGCATCGTCGCGCACAGCATCGACGAGGCCCGCGCCACGCTTCAGGACAAGCTCGGCTTCCCCTTGGATGCCGCGACGCCGCTCCCGGACGGCGCCTACTTCGCGCCTGAGGGGACGCACAACTATTTCTTCCAGGTCGGGACCGGCGAGACGCGCATCGAAGTGCTCATCCCGGTGGTGCCGGAGGCCGGCACCTACAAGTACCTGCAACGCTTCGGCCCTGGCCTGCATCACTGGGGCTACGGTTGCGACGATGTCGCCGCGGAAGCCGCCCGGCTGCGCGAACGCGGCATGAGGCAGATCGAGCTGGGCGGTCGTCCCGGCGGCGATCAGGCGACCGCGGCGTTCTTCCATCCGAAGAGCGCGGGCGGCATCCTCACCGAACTCGTGCCGGCGCGGCGGCGGTCTTGAACGACCACCTGCCGGCCCACCGGTGAGCGCCAGGAGGGCGACGAAAAAGCCCGCGCCCGCCGAACCGCGCCGCCCCTCGCCCCGCCTTCGGGGCACCGGGTTCACCGAAGGCCGGGTGGGGCGCCACCTGCTGCGCCTCGGCTCCTTCATGGCGATGGGTTCGCTGTCGATGAACTTCGCCCGCTTCGCGGAGGCGTTCTATCTGGGCCTCGTCGGCACCGAGGCGCTGGCGGCGCTCGGCTTCGCCTTCCCGGTCACCATGTTCCTGTTCGCCTTCGCCGGCGGCATCGGCACCGGCGCATCGTCGGTGATCGCTCGGGCATACGGCGCCGGCGATCGCCGCGCCGCCGCCCGCCTCGTCACCCACGCGCAACTGCTGGTGCTGCTGATCGGCATCGGCCTCGGCGCCGTCGGCGCGTTCGGCGCGGACACGGCCATGGCGCTGCTGGGCGCGGAAGGCAGCGTCCACGGCATGGCCACCGACTATCTGGCGGTCTACATGCTGGGCTTCCCGCTCTTCATGCTGTCCATGGTGGGTTCGACGCTGCTGCGCGCCACCGGCAGCGCCGCCAGCCCGGGCGCGGTGATGACCACCGGCTCCGTGCTGCAGATGGGCATAGGCCCGGTGCTGATCTTCGGTCTCGCCGGGGCGCCTGAACTCGGCATCGCCGGCGCGGCCTGGGCCTACGTCGCATCGCGCATCTTCAGCGTCGCGCTGTACGCCGTGATCCTGCTGCGCGTCGGCATGCTGAACTGGTCGCTGGCCGGCATCGGCGCATCGTGGCGGGCGATTCTGCATGTCGGCGGGCCGGCGACGGCGAGCGGCCTCATCCAGCCCATCTCGATGCTGATCGTCACGCGGCTCTTGGCCGGCCACGGCCACGAGGTGGTGGCGGGCTACAACGTGGCGATGCGGGTCGAGACCATGGTCCATATGGTGCTGTGGTCGGCGTCGTCCTCGATCTCGCCCTTCGTCGGCCAGAACTGGGGCGCGGGGAACTACCGGCGCGTACGACGTGCGCTCAGGCTCTGCAACTGGTTCTGCCTCGCCTGGGGGGTGGTGACCTTCGTCGTGCTGCTTGCCATCGGCCAAGCCGTGGTGACGTTCATCGACCCCAATCCCACCGTGCTCGAAGTGGCGACCGCCTTCTTCCTCATCATCCCGCTGTCCATCGGCTTCATGGGGGTGATGCAGGTGGCGACGTCGTGCTTCAACGCCTTGGGCCAGCCCTTCCCGCCGCTCGCGATCTCCATCGCCCGCACCGTCGTGTTCTACGTACCACTGACGATTCTCGGCGACTACCTGTGGGGGTACGTCGGCATCTTCGTCGCCACCGCGTTCACCAACGTGCTGCTCGGCGCCGCGGCCTGGTATTGGAACCGCGTCGCCGTGAAGCGCGGCATCGCCGAGGCGACGGCATGAGCGCATCGACTGCTCAGCGCCGCGGCGGCGTCAAGTTCGCGCTGCTGCACCACGGCCCGTGCGCCGGCGGCCGCTTCCACTATCGCATCAACGCCGCAGGCAGCGTGCAGCCCGAGCTGAGCGAGGCGGAACGCGGCCAGCATCCGCGTAGCATCGGCATCGTGCTGGCGGGCAACTTCGACGCCGATGCGCCGGGGCCGCAGCAGGTCGCCGCGCTCAAGAAGCTCCTGCTGGAACTCAAGCTGCGCTATCCGGATCTGGAACTCGGCGGCCATCGACAGGTGCGCGGTGGCGCGAAGACCACCTGCCCCGGCCGCCGCTTTCCGTTGCGGGCGCTCGCCGAGTGGAGCCGCACGGAACTGCTGCGCCAACGCCAAGAGGTGCTGACCCGCGACTTCGAGCGGCAGTATTCGCAGATATAGCACTGCCTTGCAGCCGTCTCTGGACGGTGCGAAGAGCCGTACCTGACTCCGACACCCCAATGCGTGCAGCGGCTTGCCAATGGACGGCGGGCGCCGACAGTCTCCGGCGCGGCCGCGCCGCTGCTATCGTGCTACTCGGCGTCGAAAACCGCGGAGACGTCTACCGCGAAGCCGGGCAGCACGACGCCTTCGGCACGCTCGCCGCGACCGAAGACGCCGTGTTCCACGTAGCTTGACCCGGTGAGCGCGAGCACGGCGATGGTCTCGTCCAAGGGGTTGACGAGCCAATACTCCGGAATGCCAGCTTCCGCGTAGTCGGCGCGCTTGATGTTGAGGTCTCGGCCCGGGTTGTCTGGACTCACGATCTCGACCACCAGGTCCGCGCCGAGCCAATATGCGTCTTGGTTGCGAGGGTCGGCGGCGTCGCGCACCAGCAGGAGATCTGGCTCGCGGAACTTGCCCTCCCGAATGCGCAGGCGCAACGGGGCATAGTAGACCGCGCCGCCAATGTCGCCGAGGACTTCCAGCAGCGCAAGCAGCAGGAACTGGGAAATCGCTTGGTGGCGTCGCGTTGGCATGGGCAGCAGTTCGATGCGTCCGTCGGTGAATTCGATCAGGTGCCTGCACGTTGCTGAGATCGCCAAGTACTGATCCTGCGTCCAAAGGCCCTGCAACGCCTCGCCATGCGCCAGCGTGCAGTCGTCTTGGCCGACGACGCGGGGTCCTGCCTCCACTTCGGCTGCGTCCATACTCGGCCAAGCAGAAGCGGCCCTCAGGCGGCCTGCTTCTGCCGCGCCTCCCTGGCCCGCTTGAGTCGCGCCATGCGCTCTTTCGCCTCCGGGGTTGCGTACTTCGCCGAGCGGGCGTAGTCCGGACCGCGCTCGTCCCAGCCCATGTGGTCGTCTGCGGCCACCAGGCGGGCGAACTCCGGGGGGTTGCGGTCCAGCATCTCCTGGGTCACCCGCCACTGGTAGGCCTCCTGGGTCTTCAGGCGCCGGTGGCAGTGGTAGCTGGTGACGTTCAGGCGCAGGCCGTCGGTCTTCTTCTCGAACGCGCCGTGCCAGGTATTGCCGTGCCAAAGGATCAGCGAGCCGGCTTCGGCCTCCACCGGCACCGCCTGCTTCTCGCCCTCGCCGGGGCGCGGCTGGCGGCAGTAGGTGTGGCTGCCCGGCACCATGGCGATGGCGCCGTTGTCCAGGGTGTAGTCGGTGAGGCAGTAGGCGGCGTTCGCGACATCCGAACACGGCGGCAGGCGACCATCGCGGTCCGGCGGGCTGTCGCTGTGCACGCCGAGGCTGTCGCGTTCGCCCTTCCACTTGACAAACGAAGTGAGGCTGGAAAGCTGCTGCTGGCCGCGCATCAGGTAGTCGATCAGCGTGTACAGCGTGGGATTGAGAATCCACTGCTCGAACACCGGGTCCGCCATCAAGAGGTAGAACAGCAGGAACTGGCCGTCCGTCTGCGGCTGCGCCTTGTACTCGCCGAAGCCGCCGTTGTGATCGAGATCGAACTCGATGCCGGTGCGCTCCTTGCAGACGCGCAGCACCGTCGCCCGAATGCGCTCGAAGAAGGCTCGCTCCGCGACCTTGTGCGGTGGCACAACGGTGAAGCCGTAGGTATCGATCTCGAAGACATGCTGCTCAAGGCCAAGCTCGCGAACGCGCTTGAAGTTGCGGTTGAGCTCCGCGGTGCTGTCGAATTCGCCGAATTGCATGGGCGCCGGGCCTCGCGCTGGTTTGGGCGGGCCATAGTACGCCCGCTGGGGCGAGCTTGACAGCACGAGTTCTCGTGTCCGCCATACGCGCCACAGGCACCCGGCGCAGCGCACGATGCGTCGGTGTCGCCCGGTCCCGGCGCATGGCCGTCGGTACTCCCGGCAGTACGCAGCCTTCACCCATCGCCGCCGTCGCCGCAGACCGCCGCGCATGCTGCTCTTCTGGCGAAACAGTGCCCTGCGAGCCATGGGGCGGACTGCCTCGCCCCACGGCGCACGGCGTCGGCCAAGACCACCTCGCCCGGTTCCCCGAGCGCTGCCTCATTTTCAGCCCAGCCCCTTGACAAGGTCTGGGCCGCGGCTGATAGTCCCGCGCTACCGGTGGCGCACATAGCAGCGTAGCTGTTTGCGTCGCCCGCCAAGCGATCAGGTGTCGACACGAGGCACATCCATGAGATCAACCCTCCAAACCCGTGCCGAAAACGCGGCAGCCCAGTTCCCAGACAGGGCCCGCAAGCCGCTCGTCATTGAGTTCGCGGGCGTGCCCAAAGCAGGCAAGAGCACGACGCTCGCTCACGTTCAGGCATTCCTCAAGCGCTGCGGCTTCCGCACGGACGTGGTCATCGAACGGGCATCTGTCTGCCCCGTCCGAGACAAGAAGCATGCGAACTTCAACGTCTGGACGGCATGTACCACGCTCGCGCAGGTACTTGAGAAGACCCAAAATCCCCCGCGCGAGGACGATCCGCAGATCCTGTTTCTCGACCGTGGGGTATTCGACTCGATTTGCTGGATGAAGATGATGGAGCGGATCTCCCGGATCCGCCCTCAAGATCGCAAGATCATCCAGGACTTTCTGATGATCGACGACTGGCGAAGGCGCATTTCCGGTGTGTTCGTGATGCTGGCCTCGCCAGACGACGCGATGAAGCGGGAACGAGGTCTGCTCCCAGTGGAAGGTGCAGCAGGCTCAATCATGAACCACGAGGTGCTGAAGCAGATCAGAGAAGTAAACCAGCGGTGCATCGAGGAACTGGGCAGCAAGTTCAGGCTGTTCCCGATCGACACCTCCGCTGGCGAGACAAAGGACGACCCGAAACGTACTGCCGAAGTCGTCGCTGAGGCGATCCTTGGCCTAGCCGAGGAACAGATCGCCGAGGATGTGCTCTCGTGCCCGAAGACGGTAGTCAAAGGGATCTTCGATGATCGGAACTTCGTCAGCGGCGACCGAGCAGACAAGCTCGTCGAGTATTTCCGCAGCGGCGACCGTGCCGACTTCCAGCCAAGACAGGAGGTCGAGGCTGACGCGACCCGCGTGCAGGCACTACCGATCGTGATCGTTCGGAATAGGAGCGGCGACGTGTTGCGGCTGCGACGCCGGGAGCGTCACGACCGGAATCCACTCCACAATAGGATTGTCATCTGGGCCGGTGGCCACGTGCGGCGCGAAGACGCGGCGAACGGCGACCCGCTCGTCCTGTGCGCGACGAGAGAGCTCGAAGAGGAACTCAGGCTCCAAGTACGGCCTGCTTCCCTGCGAATGATCGGCGCAGTGTACTTCGACAACGGCGGCAGCACCTCGAAGCACGTCGGTATCGCCTACGAGTGGCAGGCCGAAACGGACGAGGTCTCCATCGTGCTCAGTAGGTCGGAGTTCTTCGAGCAACGGGGAACTTCCCTGAGCGGGAGCTTCGCACCCGTCGATGAACTCGTCAGCTACGTGACGGGAGACGCTGCCAACGGCGCTAGGGAACCGTGGTCGGTTGAGCTGGTCCGACGCCACTTGGCTCACCACGCCTTCGAAGCCGACCTATTCGACACGGGCCAGCGCGGGTAGCCACTCCGCCTTTGCCTCGGGCGAGGTATCGGGGAAGGTCGAAACCGTTCGTCGCCCGCGATGTGAGCCGCTGAGCACGCTGGGCAGGCGGAGCAATGGGCAACCGGCGGCGGCGGTCTGGTGTTCGACTCGGTGTTGCCGGCGCCGCCGTCTGCGCCGACAATGGGTGCCATGCGACTGCACGTTGTCGACGGCACGTTCGAGCTGTTCCGCGCCCACTACGCCAAGCGTCCCGGGCGCGTCGCGCCGGCGCTCGGCGGCATGGACGTCAAGGGCACGGTGGGCGTCGTTGCATCGCTCCTTGCGCTGCTCGACGATCCCGACGAGCAGGCGACGCACATCGGCGTCGCCTTCGACAATCCCATCGAGTCGTTCCGCAACGAGATGTTCGACGGCTACAAGTCCGGCGCCGGGCTGGAGCCCGCCATCCTGGCGCAGTTCGATCTGGTGGAGGAGGCCGTTGCCGCGATCGGGGTCACGGTCTGGTCGATGGACCGCTTTGAGGCGGACGACGCCTTGGCGACCGCTGCCAAGCGCTGGCGCGACGATGTGGCGCAGGTGCGGATTCTGACGCCCGACAAGGACCTCGGCCAGTGCGTCACCGGCAATCGCGTGGTGCAGGTGGACCGCATCCGCCGCCGCGTCATCGACGAGGACGGCGTGCGGGCGCGCAACGGCGTCGCGCCGGCGAGCATCCCGGACTGGCTGGCCTTGGTGGGCGATACGGCCGATGGCATTCCGGGGGTTCCCGGCTTCGGCGCCAAGACCGCGACCGCGCTGCTCGGCGCCTACGGCACCGTGGAGGCGATTCCGCGCCGCGCGGCGGACTGGTCGGTGAAGGTGCGCGGCGCGATGAAGCTGGCCGCGACGCTCGACGCGATGCGCGAAGAGGTCGCGCTGTACAAGGCGCTGGCCATCCTGGCGGAGGATGTGCCGTTGCCGCAATCCCTCGACGACCTGCGCTGGCGCGGAGCGGACCGCGCCGCCTTCCGGCAACTCGAACAGCGCGTCGGCCCTTTGCCGCTGCAGCCGCGCCGCTGGCAGGGCCAAGGGTGAGCCGCCCGCGAGAGGATCAGGTCACCGGCGCGCTGTTCGGATGCGCCGTGGGCGATGCATTGGGCGCCCCGCTGGAGGGCCGCTCCCGCGAGCGGATCGCGGGCGAGGTCGGCATCGCCGATCGCTATCGACCGTTCCCCAAGCGGCCCGGCGCATCGAACGAGACGTATCCACTCGGACAGTACACGGACGACACGCAACTCACGCTGGCCATCGTCCGGGCCCTCCTCAAGCGCGGCCGGGTGGACGGCGCAGCCATCGCCGCCGAGTTCGCGGCGCTTTGGGAGTCCGGCGAGATCATCGGCGCGGGGCCGGTGGCGCATCGCGCCGTCAAGCGGTTGCTGGCCGGCATCCACTGGGAGGCTGCCGCGGTGGCCGACGACCTGCCGCTTAACGGCGCGGCCATGCGTATCGCGCCGATCGGGCTGTGGGATTGCGGCGAGCCGCAGGATCTGCCGCACGACGTGGCGGTGGCGAGCGTCGTCACGCACCGCCATCCACTCGCCATCGACGCAGCGCTGGCGATCGCGACCGCGGTCGCGCAGGCTGTCGCTCCGACGGTAATCGACATGCCTCGCTTCCTGGCCGCCGTCGCGCAGCCGGTAGAGAACCGAAGCCCGGCGCTCGCCCGCAACGTTCGACGGCTCGAGCGCTGGCTGCAACTGCCGGAGGACGATGCGCTGGAGTCCATCGCCTCGACCGACGGCAGCCGAATGCGCAACGGGTTCGGCATTCCTGCCTTGGCCATGCCGACAGCGCTGGCGGCTCTCTACGCTTTCCTCAGGAATCCCCGCGACTTCGTGGCCACGGTGGACACGTCGCTGCGCATCGGCGGCGATGCGGACACCATCGCGGCCATCGCCGGCGCCGTCAGCGGTGCGCACAACGGCCTTGGCGCCATTCCAACGCATCTGGTGGATGGCGTGAAAGACAGCGCGAAAATCCTCGATCTTGGGCGGCGGCTGTTCGCCCTTCGGTTCGGTCGTTAGCCCGCCGCTGCATCGCCTCAGATAGCCGCTCGCTCCCGCACCGCGTCCGCCAAAGCGTCTAGGGTCGCCTCGAACAGGCCCTCGCCACCCGGCTGCCAGCCGAGGTTCCGCAAAGCGGATGTTCGCATGGCCAAGCGGAGCCGATTGGCGACCCGGGGCGGCAGCTCCGCAGTAACGCCGAGGCGCGTCGCTAAGCCCGCCATCACGCGGCGGGTGTCCATGACTAGGTCCGAACAGTTGAAGGTTCGGGCGGTGACCTGCTCCGCCGGGGCGTTCAGCAGCAGGGAGACGGCCGCGGCGACATCCCGGCCGTGGACTTCCGTGGCCAGCCGCGCTGCGGGCAGCGCACCGCAGGCGGCGAGCGCCATGCCGATGTCGAACCACTTGCTGCGTTCAACCGGTGCCGTCAGGCCGTACACGCCGGTGGGCCGCAGGCTGGCGCAGCACAAGCCATCGGTGTCCGAGAATGCGCTGGCGTGGGCTTCGAGGGCGAGCTTCAGCGCACCGTAGTGCGTGTCCGGGATCGGGCGGGCGGCATCGTCCACCCACTCGGCTCCACCGGAGCGATGGCCGAATACGGCGCGGCTAGAGAGCAGGATGAAGCGGCGGACGCCCGCCAGTCGCGCGCACTCCATGAGCTCCACCCCGGCAAGCAGGTTCGCCCGCCAGAAGCGCAACCGATCCCCGCTCATCTCGCCCTCGCCGCCGCGATAGCGGCCGCGAGCGTGCTCCAAAGCGCAATGCACCACGGCGTCCGCGTCGACAACGAGGCGGATCAGCGCACTCGGTTCAGTCATGTCCCCAGACACGGTCTCGACCTCAGCGGGCAGCGCGGAAGCGGCGCGGCCGTGTCGAACCAGGGCCCGCAGTTCGGCGCCCTCTGCACGCAGGCGGTCGACGATGAAGCGCCCCACATAGCCGGTGGCGCCGGTGATCGCCACCCTCATGGGCGGGGGACGAGCTCGGCGATGGGCTTGCCGCCCTGCACGCCGCGCCAGAGGTCGATCAGGGGAGCAAGCAGATCGGCCTTGGCGTTGTCCGCCTGCCACGGCTTCTCGAACTGGTAGTGGACCACCTTGATGCTGTCCCAGCGCCAGAGCTGCGGCAGGTTGAAGTAGATGTACTGCAGCGCGTTGTAGGTGTAGGGCAGACCGTGCCAGTTCGGAAAGTAGTGCTCCAAGAAGGTCTGGTCCGTGCGCCGCCAGAATACATCCGGCACGTCGAGGCGGCCGAGCATGTCGTCGTAGGTGGCTTCGGACGGTGCCGCGACGAAGACGCCGGAGTTCAGCCGATGCATGTCCTCGAGCGTCTCGTAGAGGTTCGGCGCGGCGCAGAACTCCGGGTAGCCGAACAGGTTGTCGATGTTCTTGACGACCAGCGTGTCCGCATCGAGGAAGACCACGCGCCGGTACTGCGTGAGACGCCAGAGTTCGAGCTTGCAGTAGTTGTCGAGCGGATCGTGGAAGGCGGGCTTGACGCCCTTGTACGGCGCCCGGGCGTGCAATGCGCCGCGCTCGTGCCGGGCGCGGAAGGCATCCGAGAGCGGCGGCTGGGCGACGGTGCGGATCAGGCAGCCCTCGCTCGCCAGCGGCGCCAAGTCCGGCGCACCCTCCTTGGCGAGCACCAGCAGCGGCCAGCGGCTGCCCACCGCTTTCAGCGAGCGGGCGAGGGCCAGTGCGCCGAGGGCGTAGTCCGCGTTGGTGACTAGGGTGACGTAGGCATGCACGGCGGCCTGCTACGCCGTGCCGTTCGCCTTCGGCGCGCCCGCCATCTCGGCAGCGCGCTCCCGGGTCCATGCGGACGTGCTGGGGATCCGCGAGCGGTCCACGCGGTGCAGGTAGCGCTTCGCCACGTCCACCAGTTCCGTCAGCAGCCCTTCCTGCAGAACGGTCGGCGCGAGGCCGAGATCGAGCAGCTGCGCATTGCTCACCATGAGGTCGTTCTCCGCCGCCTCCTTGCGCGGATTGGGAAGGTAGGCCACTTCCGCGCCGGTGAGTTCGCTGACCAGCGCGGCGAGGTCCCGGACGCGATGCACTTCCGTCATCTGGTTGAAGATCTTGGTGCGCTCGCCGCGCGCCGGGGGGTTCGCCAAGGCGATCTCGATGCAGCGCACGGAGTCCTGGATGTGGATGAAGGCGCGGCTCTGGCCACCGGTGCCATGCACGGTGAGCGGGTGGTTCAGCGCGGCCTGGATGAGGAACCGGTTCAGCACCGTGCCATAGTCGCCGTCGTAGTCGAAGCGGTTGATGAGCTGGTCGTGGCGGCGGGTCTGGTCGGTGTGCGTGCCCCAGACGACGCCCTGGTGGAGGTCCGTGACGCGCACACCGTCGTTCTTGGCGTAGAACTGGAACAGGAGCTGATCGAGGCACTTCGTCAGGTGGTAGATGCTGCCGGGATCCGCAGGGTAGAGAATCTCGCGCCGCGCCTTGCTGCCGTCGGTGAGCGTCACATCGATGTCCAGATAGCCTTCCGGGATGGCCGCGCCGGCGGTGGCGTAGCCGTACACGCCCATCGTGCCGAGGTGGACGACATGGGCGTCCAGTCCGGTCGCCACCAGCGCGTTCAGCAGGTTGTGGGTGGCGTTGACGTTGTTGTCGACGGTGTAGGCCTTGTGGGTGTCGCTCTTCATCGAGTACGGCGCCGCCCGCTGCTCGGCGAAATGCACCACGGCGGCCGGCCGCCAATCGCCGAGCCACTCCTTGAAGCGGGCGTACTCCTGAGCGACGTCGATGTGCTCGAAGGCGAGGGTGCGGCCGCTCACCTCGCGCCAGATGCGCTGCCGCTCCTGGATGGAATCCATGGGCGTGAGGGATTGCACGCCGAGTTCGGTGTCGATCCAGCGGCGGCTCAGGTTGTCGACGATGGCGACCTCGTGGCCGGCGTTCGACAAGTGCAGAGTCGTGGGCCAGCCGATGAAGCCGTCGCCACCGAGTACCGCGATCCTCAAGACTTCCCCCGGCGAGATGCGTTGCGGCGAAGCCTACAGGACTGCCGCGCCAAACCCAAGATGCGCGGCGGGCGGCGGGAGCGGCTATGCTTGCGCTCGATACATGCTAAGGAGAGCATCCATGCGATCGAAGCTGAAGTTCGCCGCTGCCGCGGCACTCGCGATCTCCGTGCTGTTCGCGCCGAGCGCAGTCGCCGCGGAGTTGGCGGGCGTCTGGAACATCCTCACCCAGAGCAACGCCGGGCCGAGGAAATCGGTACTCACGGTGGACGCGAGCGAGGCGGGCCTCAGCGGCTACATCAAGGGCGAGCGTGGCGAGGCCCCCATCGACACCATCGCCGTGGACGGCGACAGCTTTACCTTCGTCGTCCAGATGGACACCGCCATCGGCGCGATCGACCTCACCTACAAGGGCACGCTGTCCGGCGACGCCATGGAAGGCACCATCGAAACGCCGATGGGCAGCAGGGCGTTCACCGGCACGCGCAAGACCGATTGAGCGGTGCGCTCCGAATCCGACGCGGCCTAGCCCGGCACCGCCTCGCAGTAGACCAGCTCCCAGCCGTGGCAGACGACCGCAATGCCGGTCCACGCCGCGTCCGGGTGCTGCCGAAGCCGCGCAGCATCGCCCGCGGCTGCGGCGACAGCCTCGATGCCGTGCGTCTCGCTCGCGCCGTCGAACGGTTTGCGGTAGCGGCAGAAGCCGTACGGATCGGCCATGCCGGAGGGCAGCGGCGCATCGAGCAGGTCTTCGAGTCTCGCAGTCACCCGATCCAGCGCCCAGATGTCGACAAGAGGTCAATCCACGACTCGCGTGTGTAGAAGCCGGAGACCCTCCACGCGATGCTTGTGGCTGCCCTTTGCCTTCACTCTGGAAGGCCATTGGCGAGATCATCCCCACATGGTCTGCGAAGGTGGCGGCGTGACTCACGAAAGACGGCGCCAGGGAGGCGGCAGCCGAACGGCGAGTTGCCGGCGACATCCACGCAGGAGGTCGTAGAACGCTGGCCACCGAGGTTCGACTAGGCCGTAATCGGAGACATCCGGTTGCAGCATCCAGTCGAAGAGTGACGCGCGTACGGAATCTCCAATGCTAGCCGCTTCGTTCCGGCCCTCCGGCTACTGTTCCTGCGGCCGCTAGGCCGACGGAAAAGCGTAGCGGAAGTGAAGCCATGCCGCCGAGACGGGCACCTCTCCGGTCGACGGCGCCGGCCTAGTTCCCGGTGAACTCCGGCGTCGTCTTGGCCCGATAGGCGGCGACGGCGGCGTTGCGGTCTGCCGTGCTCGCCGAAAGGATGTTCTGGTCCACGTCCATGTGCATCACCGCCATGTCCGCAGCGGTGACCAGCGCATTGACGCTCTTCTTGATCATCTGCGCGGCGATGGGGGACTTGCCGGCATAGCGCGCGGCCCATTCGCGGGCGGTGGCCATCAGCTGCGCGCCCGGGACGAGCGCATCCAGCACGCCCCAATCGAAAAGCGTCTCGGCATGGAGGCGTTCGCCGCCGGCCACCAGCCGCTTGGCGCGGGACGGCCCGGCAATGCGGGCGATGAGCGGCAGCCCCTTCCACATCAGATTCACGCCGATGTCGATCTCCGGGTACTGCATGAAGCAGTCGGCGGCGCCGATGCGGAAGTCCATGGCCGTAGCCAGCACCGCGCCGCCGCCCATCGCGGCGCCGTTCCAGGCGGCGATGGTGATCTGGTCCATGCCGTAGACGGCAAGCGTCGCCCGTTCGCCGATGCGCGCCAGACGCTGCCGTTCGAGCAGCGTGCGGGCCACGGGGCCACCGCCGTCGAGGTCCGCGCCGGAGGAGAAGTGCTTGCCGGCGCCGGTGAAGACGACGACTCGGGTCTCGGCGTCGTCCCGAAACGCAAGTGCTGCGGCCTCGATGTCGGCGAGGTGGGCATGGTCCAGGGCATTGGCTCTCGTAGGCCGGTTGAAGGTGACGACGGCCACATGGCCGTCCTTGGCGACTTCGATGTTGGCGTAGCTCACGCGCGGTTCCAGTGCCGGACACGCGGCGGAGTGTGGCGGAGTTGCGAAGCGCTGGCAAAGGCTGGCAAGCGGGTTCGGGGAGAGAGCAGGGAGAGAGCGTAGGCTGGCGAGGCCGTGGGAGTGGCCTCGGCGCAGCCTACTAGGGGGAGGGGACCCTTGTCGGTCGCCCGGTTCGCTTGCCGCTTGCCGTGGCGACCACTCGACTTGACCTGCATGTTACCTGGGGTAACACTCGTGTCAACAGGTAACAGCAACTATTTCGGCTTCGTTCCGGCCTGCGGGTGTTGCGCGCTTACGCCGTGAGACCCGCGGGCGCTAGAATCGTTCCCCACGGACGCCGCACGCAGCCCATGGCCGAGCAAGAGAACCCCACCTCGCACAGCTACTTCTCGCAGCGCCTGCGCCTGCACTATCTGGACTGGGGCAACGACGCCGCGCCGGACATGCTGCTGGTGCATGGCGTACACGACCACTGCCACTCCTGGGACTGGTTCGCGCCGGCGCTGCAGGGCCGCTACCACGTCATCGCCCCGGACCTGCGCGGCCACGGCGACTCGGAGTGGTCGCTGGGCAGCCCGTACTCGTACTTGGAGTACGTCCAGGATCTTGCCCAGCTCGTCCGCCAGCGCGACTTGGCGCCCGTCACGCTGGTCTCGCATTCCCTCGGCGGCACCATCGCGTCGATCTTCGCCGGCGCCTACCCGGAGACCGTCCAGCGCCTCGTCATCATCGAGGGCGTCGGCCTCTATCCGCGCCACGGCCAATCGCCGGATGAACGTCTGCGGCAGTGGATCGACGGCAACTACGCGCTCGCCGGGCGCGTGCCGCGCCGCTACGGCACCTTGGAGGACGCCTACCGGCGCATGCAGGACACCAATCCGCATCTGTCGCCGGACCAGGCCCGGCATCTCACCGTCCACGGCAGCAACCAGAACGAAGACGGCACCTATACCTGGAAGTTCGACAACTACACCCGGGCGCCGCGTCCGTACGACATCCCGGACGCGGACCTGGCGGCGCTCTGGCAGCGCATCCAGTGCCCCGTGCTCATCATCAACTCGCGGCAGGGCTATCCGCATCGGATCGGCCAGGACGACACGCTGCGCCATTTCCAGAACGTCACCTTGCGCGAGATCGACGATGCCGGCCATTGGACCCATCACGACCAGCTAGGCGGCTGCTTGGCGCTCATCGACGCCTTCTTGGAGACCGCATGAGCCACAAGCCCCTCGCGCTTCAGGGCATCCGCGCCCTGGATCTAGGCGAACGCCCGGCCACGGCCTGGTGCAGCCGCCTGCTGGCCGACTACGGCGCCGAGGTGCTCATGGTCGAGCCTCCGGAAGGCCACACGCTGCGACGCGACCCGCCATTCGACGCCCAGGGGCGCAGCGCCACGGCGCGCTATTTCCTGGCCAACAAGCGCTCCGCAATGCCGGAGCGGCGCGACGAGCTTGTCGCCGCAGCCGACGTGATCGTCACCGATGGCGATGCCGGAGCGCTCGCCGCAGCGAACCCACAGGCGGTGGTCTGCGCCATCACCCCCTACGGCCAGGACGGCGCGCTCGCCGACCGTCCCGGCAACGACCTGACCGCCTACGCCAGCTCCGGCTGGGCGAGCGTCAACGGCGTGCAGGGACGCCCGCCGCTCAAGGGCAGCGGCTACCAGGCCGCCTATCAGTCCGGCACGCTGGCCTACGGCGCTGTCGTCGCGGCGCTGATCGAACGCGCTGCGGGTGAGGGCCTCGGCCAGATCATCGACATCGCCGAGCGCGAGGTGCTGGTTTCCACGTTCGCGCCGGCGCCGCTGCGCTTCGCCTACGGCGGCATCGTCTGGCCGCGCACCGCCGCCATCACCATGAACGACGGGCCGGTTCCGGTGCAGGACGGCTACTTCGCGCTGCCGCTGTCGCGGCCGTTCTTCTGGGAACGGGCGATGACATGACTTCGTCGTCGAGCCGCGCCGCGGGGACGACGCGGTTCACGAGGCCAAGCTGCGCGGCCTCTTCGGCGTCCACGAAGCGGCTCTCGTAGAGCAGTTCCTTCGCCTTGCGCGGATGCATGTCCCAAGGCACGGAGAAGAACTGGAAGTTGGAGCCGAGGAACATGGCGTCGTCCGCGGCGTAGATGATGTCCATGGCGCTCGCGACGATCCAGCCGCCGAAGATGCAGTAGCCCTGCACGCCGGCGATGGTCGGCTTCGGCACGTTGCGCCAGCGCATGGTCTTGTCCACGAACTGCTCGCGGGAGTGGTCGAAGCGCCCGCGCAGGCCCGCCTGCAAGGGCCGCTGCTCGCGGTCCGCGAGTTCCTCCGGCGTGCCGAGGTCGTGGCCGCCGGAGAAATGCTCGCCAGCGCCGAACAGGGCGACGACATGGACCTCGGGGTCTTCCGCGGCGGCGCGGAAGGCATCGTCGAGTTCTTCGAGCAGGCGGCGGCTCTGCGCGTTGCGATAGGCCGGCCGGTTCGTTGCGATGCGGGCTACGTGACTCGCGACTTCGTAGCTGACGTACTCCATTGGCTTGTCCTCGCTATGCCGTCTTGCCGTCGGCCTTGGGCGGCTGCCCGATGCCCGTGATGCCGCGGGCGGCAAGCTCGCGGTAGCGCGCTTCGGTCATGCCGAGGAACTCGCTGAACAGCTCGAAGGAGTGCTGGCCCTGCAGCGGCGCCGGACGGCTGACGGCCACCGGCGTGCGGCTGAAGCGCAACGGGACGCCGGACTGCCAGATCGGCCCGGTCTCGGGGTGCTCGGTGCGCACCATATGGCCGCGCTCGCGCAGGGCTTCGTCGCGCGCCACTTCGCCGGCGTCGAGCACCGCCGCGGCCGGTACGCCGCGCGCCGCCAGACGGCTCGCGAGTTCGCCCTTGTCGTGGGTGCAGGTGCGGCGGGCGATCGCCGCATCGAGTTCGGCCTCGTCCGCCTTGCGCAGCGCTTCGGTTGCGAAGGGCGCCGCAGGCAGGGCGAGCTCCGCCGCCAGCGCGGCGAACTGCTCGTCGGTCTCGGCGGCGATGGCGATCCACTGGTCCTCGTCGGCGCAGGGATAGATGCCGTGCGGCGCGTAGCGGGGGTGGCGGTTGCCCTCTGGCCCGCGCACTTCGCCGGTAGCCGCGTATTGCAGCCAGGCGTCGCCGATGAACGTGAAGCTCGCCTCCTGCATGGACAGATCGATGAACTGGCCCTCGCCCGTGCGGTCGCGATGCAGCAGGGCGGTGGCGATGGCCGCGAAACCGCACAGGCCGGCCACCGGATCCGGGTACATCTGCCCCGAGTTCTGCGGCTGTTCTTCGCCCGCGTAGCCGAGCAGGGAGGACATGCCGGAAGACGGCTCGATGGTGCCGCCGATGCCCGGCACCTTCGCCCACGGGCCGGTGGCGCCGTAGGCGGACAGGCTCGCCATCACCAGATCGGGCTTGATGGCCTTGAGCGTCTCGTAGTCGAGGCCGAGGTTGCCCATCACCCGCGGCGAGAAGTTCTCCGCCACGAAGTCCACCTGCGGCAGCAGCGACTTGAAGATGCCGATGCCTTCGGCGGTCGCCAGATCCACGGTGATGCAGCGCTTGTTCAGGTTCACCGAGTTGTACAGCGGATTGCAGTTCCACGGATGCTTGGCGGACGCGAGCGGCTGCAGGCCGCGCGGCATGGGGTTGCGGTACGTGCCGCGCCAGCTGTCGAGGCGGCCGCGGGTCTCGAGTTGGATCACATCGGCGCCGAGCAGGGCAAGCAGCTGCGTGGCGTAGGTGCCCGCCCACGCCTGTGTGAGCACGAGGCCGCGGAAGCCGGCGAGCGGGCCTTGGCCACCCGCTCCGGCGCGTCTCGGGGCAACGCGGCCGACGCCGCCGACGCTGAATCGCGCATCCTCCGGGGCGCTCGGCATCTCGTGCGCCAAGCGCCAGCCGCTCAACCCCATGCGCGCGAACGGGCCGGGGAAGCGCGTCTTGGAACCGGGCATCGTGCGAAAGAAGCCGCGCGCCCGGAACTGCGGGTTGCTGCCCATCTCGCCTACGGTGAAGGCGGGTCCCGCCACCACCCGCTCGGCCGCCAGCGCCTCGAACAGCTCCTCGCGGCGCCACTTGGCCATGGCCTCGGCCACGCGATCGCCGAACCGATCCCGATGCTTGCCGCGGATGCCCGGCTGCTGCAGCTCCTCGTCCGCCGCCAGGTCCGGCAAGCCGAGGATCTATGCTGACCTCTTCTTCCAGCAGCGGTTCCGCCTCGAATCTGTCGGCGTCCGCCGACAGCGCCTTGAACCGTGTACTGAACAACCGGTAGAGCGTGGCCCACGCCGCTACCAACAGGTTCGCGTCGAAGGCTAGCTCTATTGCAGTACTGTATTCGCCTAGCGTAGCCATGTCGTGTCCATCAGGTATCGGTATCGGGGGAGCCGCGCGGCTTCGCCCGCTGTCGACTTACGCAGCGGCTGGGAGCTTGATTTCGCGGCTGACATCCACCATGTGGTCGAACACACCGGCGATAATCTCCGCGAACTCCGCGTCGCCGAAACTGGCGTAGGCCTGCGCCTTGCGGGTGTCCACTTCCACTCGGAACGCTTTTTCGTCCATGACTGCGAAATGATGCTCGAAGACCTCGGATTCGGATGCGTCGTACAGACGCAGTTCTCCCTTGACCCTGTCGCCCGCTTCTAGGATTGCCCTGATGAACGGGTGGTCCTTCGGCTCGCGGCCATCGGGCACATCAAGCTTGTCGCCCACCGCCACTAGGAGCTCCGTTCCGGGCCGTTCCAAAAACCGCACCGCGGCGGCCGCCAAGCAGGGCTCGCGGTACGCGAGCACGCCGTCGAACGTCTGTTGGAGATGCCCCGTATAGATGCGGACGCGGCAGCTGGCGCCGCTGAGGAGTTTGTAGAGCAGGTAGACCGCGTGTGCGGGCAGACCGTTGCTGATGACCTTCTCGTCCTTGGCCGCGAACGCCGTGTCCACCATGTCGAAGTAGAGCTGCTCCTCCTCCGTAGCGTTGTCCACGGGGAAGATGCTGCGTGCGCCCGTTACCGGCGGCGCAGTCCTGTGGCCTAAGGCGGTACTCGTGGCCCCATGCGTTGCCATCTCTGCTCCATTGGCGATGCGCTGGTCTCGCTTCGTAGCGTAACGCAGTGCGAGTTGCGCGTCAGCAATCTCGCGCGTCTTTCGCCCGGCGCCGACACCGGCACAGGAGGCGAGGGTCGGGCAGCGCGGCTGCTCCAGCCCAGACCGCGAGGGTGCGTCCGATGCGCCGTGCCACGCTCGCCGAAGCCGCTGCAGCCTGGGCCGAGAGGTGCATCCGTTTCAGTCCGGAATACGGTCGACATGCTTAGGGTGGGTACTTGGTGCCGCCACGAAGGCCGCGACTGCGCCCGCATCGCCGCGCATGAGGACGCGCTCCGCCTTGGCAGCGAGTTGGTAGTCGTACATGGGGTCGTAGTAGTCCGTCAGCAGTCGGCCGATCCAGCGCCGGTGCGCGGCGGCGCTGTCCGCATCGAAAGCAGCCCGCATCAGAGCGGAGATTTCGCCATGGCGGATGCCGCCGAGGCGCCGCTGGATGCGGTCCAGGGCGGCAAGCAGCGGCTCTCGCGGGTTGTCGGCCTGGGCCACGTACTCCCGATAGACGTTGTCGATGCGCTCCGCCAGCGGCGCTTCTAGCAGCGCGATGGGACTGCGCTGCATGGTCGCGAAGAGCGCTTCCGGAATCGCCAGGCGACCGATCGTGCGGCTCTCGTCTTCGAGCACCACCGTTGCCTGCGGCGGCAGCCTCAACAGCTTGACGGCCAAGGCGTTCTCGAAGGCCACCGGCGGCGGCTGCGGCGTCGTGAAGCCGCCGAACGCGGAGCCGCGGTGGTTGGCGAGGCCCTCGAGATCGACATGGTTCTCGGCCTTTTGCACGACGCGCGTCTTCCCGGTGCCCGTGCGGCCGCCGACGAGGATCAAGCGTCGCTTCGCGCTCGCTTCGTCGATGGTGTCCAAGCAGAACCGACGCAGCGCCTTGAAGCCGCCAACGACGCGACCGAGCGTCACGCCGCTTTCCTGCAGCCAGGTCTGGGCGATGGCGGAGCGCATGCCGCCGCGCCAGCAGTAGATCAGCGCATCGGGTCTCGATGCCGCGAAGGCGCGCCAGGCGTCGATACGCGCGCGCCGGACTTCCCCGCCAACCAAGCGATGGCCCAGCTCCACCGCGGCGCGCTGGCCGCGCCGCTTGTAGGCAATGCCCACCGCGGCGCGCTCATCGTCGTCCAGCAGCGGCAGGTTCACCGCGCCCGGCACGGCGCCCTTGGCGAACTCCGCCGGCGCGCGGACGTCGATCAGCGGCCGCGACGACCGAAGGATCGCCGCGTAGTCGTCTTCGAGGGGGAGCGCCGACATGGCTCGGCCCGGCGCTAGGGAACGGCTTCGTCGTACACCAGTTCGCCGGCGCGGAATGCGGCGAGGTGCTCGAGCAGCACGTCGACGTCGCTCCTTTCCCGCTGCGACTTCGCCTGTTCGATGGCGATGGCCTCCTGCTGAACGGAGATGGCGCGCTCGAAGTCGCCGTTGGCCGCATACGCCGCGGCCCAGGTGTCGAGGTACGCCGGGTTGTGCCGCGCCTCGTTGTCGGCATCCGCCATCACGCGCTCCATGATTCTCAGGGCATAGCGTTCGTCGCGCAGCCGCGGCATGCGAGTCACCGTCAGCGTCCATGCCACCTCGTTCACCACATGGGCATCGTCCGGTGCGGCCTTGACGGCCTTCTTCATCCAGCCCCGTGCGCGGCGGGGGTGCTTCGGCAGGTGTACGCCCTTGTGGTAGAGCTTGGCGATGAGCAGCATGGCCTGGGGATCGTCGTTCGCAGCCACGTCCTTGAGCCAGCCGTAGGCGCGCTCGTTGAATCCACGATCCACCAGCGGACTCAGGAGGAAGCGGGCGTACTGCACCTTGCCCTCGTCGTCCAGTTCGGCGGCGCGTACCAGATAGCGCTCGGCCAGATCGTGATCGAGCGCGGCGTCTTCGCCGACGGCGTGGAGCCAGCCAAGCACGACGAGCGCATCGACGCTGCCCGTCTGCGCCGCGCGCTCGAACAGCGGCACTGCCAAGGCCCGCTTCTCCGCGCCGAACACGCCGCGCCGGTATAGCCCCGCCAGCTGCACCATGGCGGCTTCGAAGCCCGCGTCCACCGCGATCTGCAGGCGGTTCTCGGCGCGCTCCAGCCATAGCTGCGCCTGCTGGGGACGGCGGCTGCTGAGCGCCAGGCAGACTTCGCCGAGGGTCAGGTTGGCTACCGCGTTGCCGGACTGCGCCGCCTGCAACAGCCAGTTGGCGGCATCGTCCCAGCGGTCGCCCAGCGCCACCAGCGTGCGCCCGATCAGAGTCTGCGCGGCATCGTCCCGGTTGCGCGCCAGCGCATGCACGAACGCCGATGGACTGAACGGCGCGCACGGCGGCATCGAGCGACAGGTGACGGCGGGGCCGGGGATCGGGAACACCGCGGCGTCCGGATCCTGGGCCACCGCGGCGGCGAAGCGTTCGTAGAGCGGACTCAAGTCGAAGAAGATGTTGCGGGCTCGGCCATCGCCCTGGCGCGCGGCGACCCAGAGCATCAGCGGCGCGTCCGGCGTCTCGTGGTAGACCGAGCCGACCGCCTCCAGTCCCTGCTCGGCGAGGAAGGCCTGCGCCTGATTGACGAACAGCACCCGATAGGGCCTGGCTTGGGTGCCGTCGGGGGCCTCGCCGTCGCGGCGCTTGCGCGGTCGCCGTTCCGGCGCTTCGGCACCGGCGGCGTCGATCTCGGCGCTGATCGCCGCCACTTGCGCATCGTGGAAGGCCGCCTGCGCCTCGTTCCCCACCTCCCGATAGAAGCGCGCCTGGGCGCGATGGCCGACGAGGCTGCCGTAGTACAGATCCAGAGCGGCGGAACCGAGGGCGCCGAGGCGCAACGGGCGCTCTTCGAGCGCCTTGGCCTGCGCTTCGAGCTGCACCAGGCGATGCAGCCGCCCGGCGAAGTCCGGCTGCGCCAGAAACGCCTCCCGCAGGGCGTCGAGATCCACCGGCTCGCCGTCGGCGATCCCCCCGGCCAGCACGTCGTAGTCCGGCGCCGGCGCGGCGGGCAGCGTCGCGCAGCCGACGGGCACGAGCGCGGCGAACAGGACGATGAGGGCGAGCGGCCATCGTCCGCGCAGCCGGGTGCGAGCCGCGCGGGCAGGGGCTGTGGGCGAGGGCACCATGGCCAAAAGTGTAGCGCATCAGGTCGTCCCGGCGCGGTACGGCAGTTTGCGCCATCGAGTATGCTCGGCGGATCGAACGCTAGGGAGATGGTCCGCCACATGAGTCTGCTCTACAAGCTCAAGCTGCCCCGCCCGGACGAGGCGCTGCCCGGTCGCGCCAGCGAGATGCCGGTGCCGCCCGCCCACTTCGTCAACGGCGCACCGCTGAAGCCGCCGTTCCCGGCGGGAAGCGAACGCATTCTGGTCGGCATGGGCTGCTTCTGGGGCGCGGAGCGCATGCTCTGGCAGACGCCCGGCATGATCACGACGGCGGTCGGCTACGCGGGCGGCCATACGCCGAACCCGAGCTATGAGGAAGTCTGCTCCGGGCTCACCGGCCACAACGAGGTGGTGCTGGCGGTCTACGACCCATCCCGGGTGAGCTATGCGGAACTCCTCAAGGTGTTCTGGGAAGGCCACGATCCCACCCAGGGCATGCGCCAGGGCAACGACCTCGGCACCCAATACCGCTCCGGGCTGTACGTCTTCGACGCTGTCCAGCGGGAGCAGGCGCTGGCCTCGAAGGAGGCCTATCAGCAGGCCCTTGGCGACGCCGGCTACGGCGCCATCACCACCGAAATCCTAGACGCCCCGGCCTTCTACTATGCCGAGCACTACCACCAGCAGTACTTGGCGAAGGTGCCGAACGGCTACTGCGGCCTAGGCGGCACGGGCGTCGGCTGCAATGTGGAACCTTTGGTGACGCTCGACGCGGTCTGAGCGCCGGCGGCACGGCCTCGCATCGCGCGGTCAGCGCCGCCGGGCGGGGAACCGCTCGGTGAGTTCCGCATTCGTCCCGATCACCGAGCGCGGCCCGGCCGGACCCAGGAACCGATGCACCATGAGGCGCTGGAGCTCCGCTCTCTCGCGCTCGTTCAACTCGCCATAGGCGTCGCTGTCGATCAGCGCCCGGTAGTCCTCGCTGGTATCCGAGTACGGGACGATGTAGGCGGGCGTCATGTCCATCAGGATGGCGGCGCGGCCCTGGGCGCTGCGATTGATGCCGGCGCGGTGCCAGGTGCGGGTGTCGAACAGGATCATGCTGCCCGCCGGCGCTTCGATCACGTCCGCGTCGGGGCCGTTGTACGGCAGGCCGTTGGCGGCGCGATAGCCGGGCTGGTAGGCGTCCGCAGCGATGCCCCACGCCGCCGGCGGGCCGCGTTCCAAGTCGTGCGAACCGAGCTTGAAGGCAGTGGCGCCGCGGTGCTTGGTGAACTCGGAGACGCAGACGATGCGCTGCACGCCCATCACCGTTGCGCCGCTCGGCGTCGGCACCCTGCCGGCGGCGCGGATGCCCCAGTGGTAGGGATAGTCCGAATGCCAGCCCTGCACGGTGCGCTCGCCGTCGTCCGGCGTCATCACGCCGATATGCGGCGAGTGGGCGAGACGGATGTCGTCGGTGCGCATGTAGCGCCGCGCCAGCCAGACGGAGACCGGCTCCGCGGCAGTACGGGCAAGGGCGCCGCCCTGGCAGATCTGCCGCGTCGCCCGATCCGGCCGCCGATGCGAGTGGCCATCCGTGCCGGCGATGCGCTGCAAGTCGTCGACGGTGTCCGCCGCCAGCACCGCGGCGAGGCAGACCCAGCCATGCGTGCGCAGGTGGTCGAGGTACTCGGACGGCAGGCGTTCGGGGCCGTGGACGATGCGCAACGGTGCGTCGTCGGCAATGCCGTCCACGCGGATAGGGCGACCATCGCGGTGAAGGCGGCACTCTGCCCCATGGCGATCTGAGCCATGGCAGGGCGGGCCATCCGGGTCGACTTGCAGTTCCACGGTGCCGCGGTAGTGCCGCAGCGTCGCGCCGTCGAGGTGCCACATCGCGGCGTCGGCGACCATATCGGTTACCGCCAGGGTGCCGCTGTCGTCCGCAGCCAAGAAGCGTCCGTCCGGCGCGAGGGCCATGGCGTGATGGCGTTCGGGCCGGGCGCAGGCAACCACGCGCTCGTCGAAGGTGTCTCTCGGTCTCATGCGCCAAGCCTAGCCCATGCCGGAAATGGTCGGGTATAGATGCTCGCACGAGCGGGCTTCGACTGCTGCCAGGCCATGTCGCTGCGCTTGTTCCAGTTGTCGCTGCCTGCGGCAGCTAGTCCGCGCCTAGCGGCGGCAGCGTGGCGCCCGGGCCGGACTCGAACTGGGCACCGGCGTTGGCGCAGCCGGCTTCCCTGAGTGCGCGGCTTGCCGCGGCGTAGCCAAGATACATGTCGCCGGCGGGTGTCCAGTTCGCGTAGAGCTTGGCGCCAAGCATCCGGATCGCGACCCCGTCGGCTGCGAAGCCCGGCCTTTCTGCCAATCCGCCCAGCATTTCGGCAACGCGCCGCGCATGGTCCGCGTCCGCGGGTTCGCACAAGGCCGTGATCGATGTCGGCAGCGTCGGCGCCTTGTCTGCGAACGGCAGCGCATCCGGCGTGACCGCCACGTCGGTGCTGAGCTTCAGGGGCGTCGCGGCACCCACGTCGTAGCTGAGTTCGACGAACCATGCCGTCCAGCCGCGCTCCGGCGCTGGAACCTTGGCGACGTAGAGGCCGTCCGCTGCCGGCGCAAGCGGCGTGCTGGTGTAGGCGCGGCCCAGCGTCTCGACCCGGAAGTCCCGGGCGCGAGGGTTGTGCGCCTGCCAGAGGCGCACTTCCTGGGGCCGATCCTCCGCGCGCACGCGCAGCGTCCCGTCGGGGTCGCGCAGCCAAGAGAACTGCGGCGGCCTGCGGCCCTGGCTCAGCAGCGTGTGGAAGGCGATGATGGTCTCCATCGCGTCCGTGCCGCCGAGGCCGTGGTCGCCGTTCGGCACGTAGCGCAGGTACTTCTCGCCGCGCAGGTCGCGCCAGTAGAAGCGCGAGGAGTCCGGCAGGAAGAACTGATCGCCAGCGGCGTTCAGCACCAGTTTCGGCACTGTGAGGCGATGACGGTAGGAGTAAGGATCGACCAACCGCAATATCTCCGGCCAGCGTGGATGGTCCATGCGCTGCATGATTCCATGCGCCACGTAGTCGCCGATGGACGGCGCCCAGAAGCCGTAGGCGGCGAAGTGGTGGCGCATCGAGGCATCGACGTTCAACACGTCGATCACGACCGGAATGATGCCGATGACGCGCTCGTCCAGCCCGGCAAGCCAAGCGGTCCAGCCCCGCTTCGAGCCGCCCGCCACGACGAATCGATCCACCCGCTGCCCGCCGCCGGCCTCGCCCGCCAGCGCCGCGGTCACGGTGTCCATGGCGCGCACGGCGCTCTTCACCATCGCGTTGCGCGGCAGCCAGCGGGCTTCGCCGGTTTCGAGGTACTGCGCCCAGGCGTAGCCGATCAGGTTGTCCTCGCCGCGCGCCACGCCATCGCCGTGGAACACGAGCGGCTGGTTCGGCACCATGCGCAGTTCCGCCACCACGGTCCCCGTCGCCTTGGCGATGGTCGCCATGCGACCGCCCGAGTCGGCTTCTGGGGCCGGGCCGCCGTTGCGGCCACCGGAAATGTACAGCAGCGCGGCATCCGAGCGCAGTTCGGCGGGAATCCACAGCGTCAGCCAATGCCGCCACTCGGGTCGGTCCACCTCGGCCTCGGTGAGCCAATGCTGGGAGACCATGTCCAGCACCAGCAGCCGCAGCCCGGCGCTCTCGCCGCGGCGAACGACCTCCCAGCCGTACGCCGGGTCCGGCCGGGCTAGATAGTCGTCGAGTGCGGTGCGGCCCGGCGGATCTTCCGCCCCGGCCGTCGCCATGCCGAACATGGCAAGGCCGGCCGCGGCGCGGCAAACAAGCTGCCAAGGGAGCGCTCTCATCGGATGCCCCGTCCGGGTGGGTCCGACACCATGGGACGCTAGAGTCTGCGCGTCAAGTGGCGCAGCGCGCCCGCGCACCACCGGCCTGTTCGTAGAAGGGAATCGCCTCCGGCATCTCGATGTCGCGCTTCCACGCTTCGATCCTGGCCTTGAAGGCGGCCACCAGATCAGGGTGGGCGCCGCTCAGATCCGTATGCCCTCGGGGGTCCACCCAGTCGCGCTCGCCCTCGAGGACGGACTTGAGCGAGTAGCCCCTGACGCTCTCGGGCGGCTCGATCCCGGCGATGTCGAGCACCGTAGGCACGATGTCTCTGCGTCCGCATCCTGCTCGCAGCCGTTGTCGCTCAAGTAGATGAACAGCGTGTCTTCCAGCAGCCGCCGCGACTCCATGCGGTCCATCAGGTTGCCGACGCCCTCGTCCCACCAAGTGACGTTGCTGTGGCGGCACCCGAAGTGCAGGTCGATCATCGTGGCCTCGCAGTGGTCTGCACATCTGCCGGCGGCATGGCAAGGTGGTCGAACCTATGGGAGACCCCCCGCGCTTTCAACGAGCGGACCGCGATCCCGGTCATCGGCAAGAACGCGCTCGGGCACAGCCGCGCCTTCTTCGCGTGGGCCGGCGCTCTTGCGCCCGGAGCGCAGCGGAGGTCTGGGCGACGGTTCTCCATCCGGCGCGGCCGCTTCAGCGGCTGGCGCCGGCTGTTCGACGATCTTCGGCGCCGCGGGCTGCCAATTCTTCAAGCGTTGGCCGGCCTCGGCGTAGAAGCGAAGTACAGACGCTTCGAGCTCGTCGATGAAGGTCTTCGCGCCGACGAAGCGGTTGCCCGCATCGCGCACCAGGCGGACCTCGAAAGTGGTCGGCGCCAAGCCGGCCTTCGTCGCGCAGAGCACGTCGGGGTTCGCTCGTACTGTCGCCAGGGCCTCCTGCATCGCCGCCCTGCGGCCGGCATAGATCGCCTTGACGTGGAGGTCCGCGGGTTCGCTGCCAGCGAGTTGCCGCAGCAACCAGTTCGTCCTGGCCCTGGCGGTCTTGCGATCCTCCGGCGCGCGCACGGCCATGTAGACCTGAATGGAGCGCGTGCGGAGATCCGCCTCTACCTTGAGCGGGGAAGCCGCATCGGGGACGTTGAACTCCACGCTCACCGTGGAACTGCCGCAGAGCCGCTCGGCGTCATCGGCGATTCGTCGCTGCGGGTCTTGGCGGTGGGCCTGGGGCAATCGGGTCGCTACGTTGGCATTCACGCGCTCCATCAGCTTCAGGGCGAGGTCGCGGCATTCCTGATGCCAGTTCGCGATGGTGTCCACCACGGCGTCCGAGTTTCGGGAGAGGGGCGCACCCGCAAGGACGGAGCCGACGATGCCCTTCCAACTGGCGTCCATGCGGTCGAAGCGCATCACGCCCGTGCTGGGGGACCAGCTCGTCAAGCAGCAAGCCGGCCGGGCGAGCCGAGATGCCCTCCGGCGCGTTGTCGAGCACCACCTCGGTGAAGGTGCGCACCCGCGTGCGGACGCCGATGCGCTGGCCAAGCAGCGCGAGGAGCGTTTTCGCAAGGTCTTCCACGCTGCCAAGGCAGGCGAGCAGCACCGACAGGGCGCGCCCTTCTTTGGAGGTTTCCGCCAGCACGGGGAAGAGGCGGGCGGGCTCGCCCCGCTGCAGCATTTGCGGCAGTTCGTTCGTCATATGGACCTCTCTTGTTTTGGCAAGACGCACGGGCACCAACGACAGCGTCGTCGGACATTCGCCTTAGGTTGAGTCGAGCCGCTTATACGCGCGCCGTCCGTCTCGTGCCGGCCGAGGGGTCGCCGGCCACGGAGGCGCTTCATGTACGATGGCTCGCGTTCGGGAGGGAACCGAGACTATGGTCGGCGAGCGTCTGCCCGTCAAGTGGCTTCTGTGGCATGGGTGTACGACAAATCTCTGGTAGACGACCTCCACGCGCGTTCACGCGGCGAGGCGCAGGCGTTCCTCCCAGTAGTCGTCGAACCAGCCGCTGAGCCGCGCGCAGCGCACCCAGATGACGGGGTTCGCGCCGGCCACGGTCCAGCGCATGCCGGTGCATTTCAGGCGCCGCCCGACGACCGTCTTGCAGGCCGCCTCGACGCGCCCCGAGCCGATGGGCAGCCCGCGCGCGAGGTACTCGTCGTAGCGCATCCGCCCGCGCCGCTCGGCGATGTACCGGGCCGCCCTGGCGCTCTCCTCGCCGCCGGCCCGGCGCAGCGCCGCCAGCGTCCTGTCGATGTCGCCGGTCTTGAGCCACCGGCACAGCCTCGTCGCCCAGCGTTTCGCGAGGTCGGTGCCGGGGCCGTAGCGGGCGTTCGCCGCCGCCCACGCGTACTCCGCCGCGTGGAAGCAGTCGACGATCGGCACCGCGTTCGGGAACCACTCCTCGAACAGCCGCCGCAGCCACTCGGCGCCGTCGCCGATGCAGACGCCGACGTCCTCCGGCCCGTAGCCCGCCGCCGCCAGCTCGCGCAGCAGGCGCCGCGCAACGGGCGAGTCGCCGCCGGCGTCGTCCTCCGCGCTCTCGATGGCGGCGAAGTACCGCACCGAGCCGTCCACGGTGCGGCGCCCGCCCTCGCCGTCCGGCTCCAGCAGCCACAAGGCGCCCACCTTCGCCTCCCGGGTGCGCGCCGCGCCGTCCTTCCCGGAGCGCCCGGCGGTCTCCGACGGCCGCGCCGGCACCCCCGTCCCGTCCACCGCCAGGCACAGGATCTCCCCTTCCTTCAAGGGCTTGCGCGTCGGAACCTTCCCGCCGCCAGAGGCCACCGACAGCGCGCCCGACAGCGCCGCCTCCCGCCGCGCCTCCGCGTCCGCGCCCACCGCCCGCGTCGTCCGCTCGATGCGCTTCGCGCCGAAGTTCAGCCCCGCCAGCTCGACCAGCAGCCGGTCCGCCTCCGCGTAGCAGCACGACGACCCCGCCAGGCTCGCCATGCGCCGCGCCGCAGGCGTCATCGAGCCCGCGATGTCCAGCGCCGCCTCGCGCTGCCGCACCGTCTTCCCGCAGCAGGCGTGCCGCGCCATCGGCAGCCGCACCGGCCCCAGCGCCGTCTCCACCAGAGGCCTCTCCCGGTCCGACAGCCGCATCCGCTCCCCGCACTTCGGGCACGACGGCGCGACGCCGTCCGACCGGTCCGCCCGGTACGCCGCCTCCAGCCCCAGCCGCGCCGCCGACAGCGCCGCCCGCCGGACGCGCAGATCCAGCAGCGCCGGATGCGACTCCGGCGCCTCCCCCGCCGCCGACGCGGCCAGCTCCGCCGCCGCGTACCTCCCCATCGCCGTCGCCAGCTCCTCCTTCGCCTCGTCCAACTCGCGCTTGCGTTCCATGCGCTCGTCGGCGACAGTCCCTATCGCCATCGCGGGCTCCTCCGTTCCTGGGTTGTGTCGCAAACCCCAAGAATAGAGCGTCCGCGATGGCCCCACTCCGCATCCACAGCCAACGCCGGCCGTTAGTGGTCACTTACCAGAGAATTGTCGTACACCCCTGTGGCATGGCGCGGGGCGGGCCGGGCAGTCGGTGCAGGGCTTCGCGCTTGGCTTTCTGTTCATCTACTACAACCAGGTGCTCGGCTTGTCGGGCACGCTGTCGGGGCTGGCGCTCGCGATCACCTCCGCCGTGGACGCCATCTCGGACCCTACCGTCGGCTCCTGGTCCGATGGCTACAAATCGCGCTGGGGGCGGCGGCATCCGTTCATGCTGGTGTCGGTGGCGCCCATCGCCGTGCTCTTCGTCGCGCTCTTCGCGCCGCCCGAAGGGCTCGGCCAGTTCGGCCTTTTCGTCTGGTTCACCGTGGTCTTCTCGCTGATGCGCACGGCGCTCACGCTCTACAACGTGCCGTATCTGGCGCTCGGCGCGGAAGTCACGCAGAACTACGTGGAGCGTACCCGCATCGCGGCCTTCCGCGGCTTCATCGGCCAAGGCTCGGCGCTGATCGTCGCCGCCATCGGCTGGAACTTCGTGTTCAAGAGCACGGACGAGAATCCCGCGCCGCACCTCGCCGTGGAGCCGTATCTGCCGTTCGCCGTGGTCTCGGCGCTGGTCATGGCCGTGTTCATGGCGGCTTCGGCGTGGAAGACGATGGATGTGATCGACCAGCTGCCGAGCATGGGCGCCGAGGGGCGGCGGTTCGACATCCGCCACGTCTATCGGGATCTCTTCGAGGCGCTGCGCGGCGTGCCGTTCCGGTCGCTGTTCTTCGGGCACCTCATCTGCACGATCTACTGGGGCACCACCGGCACCCTGGCGCTGCACCTCAAGACCTTCTTCTGGGAGCTGGACAGCCTTGCGATCCAGTGGTGGCAGTACGCCAGCATCGTCGGCGGCATGGTGGGCATTCCGTTCACGCCGTTCTTCAACCGCGTGTTCGACAAGAAGTGGTCGGTGATCCTCGGCGTCGTCGTCTGCGTGCTCGGTGCCACGGGGCCGGTGATGCTGGCGCTCGCCGGCTTGATGCCGGTCAGCTATGCGCTCCTGGTGCCGCTTCTGGTGGCGTTCGCCTTCCTCAGCGCCTTCGCCATCGAGCCCGTGGACATCACCGTGGCGTCGATGATGGGCGACATGGCCGACGAGCATGAATTGCGCGTCGGTGCGCGCCAAGAGGGCGTGTACTTCGCGGCATTCAGCTTCGCCGGCAAATGCACCGGCGCGATCGGCCCGCTGGTGGCCGGTCTCGCCATCGATCTGGTGGGGCTGGACCCCAAGTCCACGCCCGGCGAGGTGCCCGCGCAGGTGCTGTTCGACTTCGGCCTGGTGTACGCGGCGCTGGCGGCGTTCGTCATGCTCGCCATCTGGGTGTTCTGGCCGTACAACCTGGACCGCAGGCGGCATGCCGAGATCGTCGCGGCGCTGGCACGACGGCGCGGGGAAGCGGTGGCGGACGGCCAGAGACGCGCGGCGCCATGAAGCGTTGCTGTTCGTCGGCGGCATCCCGCGGCGCGTTCGAGCGTACCGGCGGCTTCACCCCTTAGAATGCGCCGCCCGCCCGAGCCATCGCATCGGCCATGACCTATCCGCTTGAAGGCACCAAGGTGCTGGACCTTTCCCGCGTGCTGGCCGGGCCGTTCGCGGGGCGAATGCTCAGCGACCTCGGTGCCGACGTGGTGAAGGTCGAGCCCCCGGACGGCGACCTCACGCGGCTGTGGGGCGCGGTGATCGGCGGCGTGCCGGGGTATTTCCACCAGCAGAACGCGGGCAAGCGCGACGTTTGCGTCGATCTGAACCAACCGGGCGGCGTCGACGTGGTGCTGCGTCTGGCCGCGGTGGCCGACGTGGTGATCGAGAACTTCCGCCCCGGCGTGCTGGCTCGGCTCGGCCTCGGCTACGAGGCGCTGAAGGCGGTTCGGGAGGACATCGTGCTGCTTTCCATTTCCGGCTTCGGCCAGGACGGCCCGGAGGCGCAGCGCCCGGCGTATGCAGCGGCCATCCACGCCGAGTCGGGGATCGTCAAGCGCCAGGCACGCGACGGGCGGCCCCCGGCGGACATCCAGATGTCGGTGGGCGATACCAACGCCGCTCTGCATGGCCTGAGCGCGGTACTGGCGGCGCTGCTCATGCGCGAGCGCACCGGGCTTGGGCAGCACATCGACATCGCCATGCTCGATGCGATGCTGGTCACGGACGACCAGCTCCACTACGGCATCGAGCATTCGCGACACACCGCGCCGTCGCTGTCGGACATCTGGCGCACCGCGGCGGGCGATGTCCTGATCGCCGGAGACTTCCGGCACGTCTGGCGACAGCTCGCGGGCCGGATGGGCGTTGCGGACCCCGTGCCGCCCGGCGCGTCGCTGGCCGACAAGATCCGCCTGCGCCGAAACGCGGCCGCCGCGTTCTTCATGGGTCTCGCCACCAAGCAGGAAGTGCGCGCGGCCATGGACGCCATGAATCTCGCCTGGGGCGAGGTGCGGGACTCGGCGGACGTGCGCGACTCGCTCACTGTGCGTCACCGCGGCGCCATCGCCGACATCGACGACCGCGCCGGCGGCACGCGGCCCATCGCCCAATCCCCCTATCGGTTCTCCAACGCCGAGGCTGGCGTGCACGGCGTCGCGCCGCACCGGGGCGAGCACAATGCCGAGGTGCTGGCGGACTGGCTGGCGTGCGAGGACGAGGAGGTTGCCGAGCTCGTCGCCGCCGGCGTGCTGCTCGAGGAACTGCCGGCGGCATGAAGCGCGTCGGCGTCGGCTTCGACTTCGGCACCAGCAACTCCGCGGCGGCGATCTTCGACGGCGAGACGACGACGCTGATCGATCTGGAAACGCCTGCCGTGCAGGGCGGTGCCGAGCGCACCGCGGCGATCATGCCATCTGCCACCTACATCGACCGGGATCTGCAAACGCTCACCGGCCGCGCCGCCATCGAGCGCTACATCGCGGACAACACCGGCCGGCGCGTGGAACTGGTGCCGGAGGTAATCGGCAAGGCGACGCTGGCGGTCGGCAACGCCGGTGCCGACTCGCGCAATCCCGGCGACACGCTGACGGTGGACGTCTACGGCGACGCGATGACTGACGTCGGCTTGCAGGGGCGTCTCTTCCGCGGCGTCAAGCGCCTGCTCGGCCGCCGCGAAGTGCAGCGCTTGATGGTCTTCGACCAGCCGTTCCGCCCGGTGGCGCTCATCACGCCGCTGCTCATGCGCATGCAGCAGGCCGTGGCGGCGCAGACCGGCGCCGCGGCGGGCGCCTGCGTGGGACATCCGGTGCATTTCGAAGGCCGCCGCCGGCACCGCAACCAGCTCGCGCTGGCGCGCCTCGGCGAAGCGAGCCGCTACGCCGGCATCGAAGCGCCGCGCTTCTACCCCGAACCCATCGCCGCCGCGGCGAGCTATCTCGCCGCGCGCCCGGATGCCGAGGGCGACGTGCTCTTCACGCTGGATTTCGGCGGCGGCACGCTCGATTTCTGCATCCTCGAACGCACGGCGGTAGGCGGCTTCCGCGTTCTCGCTACCCACGGCATCGGCCTCGGCGGCGACCGCATCGACCGGCGCCTGTTCCAAGCGCTGCTGTTCCCACTACTCGGCCAGGGCGAACGCTGGCGCCGGCAGGGCGAGGCCGGCGAGATCGACACGCGGTTCCCGTTCGCCGAGTACGAATCGCTCCTCGTCAACTGGCCGATCACCTACCTGCTGAACCAGAACCGTTATACCGGCCCCGTGCAGGCGCGCATCGAGCAGGGCGGCCCCGCCCGGCACAAGTTCCGGCGCCTGCGCGAACTCATCCAGCAGAACCTCGGCTATCTGGTCTTCCAAGCCGTCAGGGACTTCAAGGCGGCGCTGTCCGCGCACGAGGCGGCCGTGCTGGACATCCCGGAGATCGATGTGGAACTGCGCCTCACCCGCGCCGAGTTCGAGGCGCTGATCGCCGACATGCTCCGCGAGATCGAGCAGGCCGTCGAACGCACGCTGGAACTGGCGCGCATGCCGCCCACCGCGATCGACATCGTGCTCCGCACCGGCGGCTCGTCGCTGATCCCCGCCGTGCGGCGCATCCTCGAAGGCTACTTCCCGAACCGGGTGGTGGACCACGACCCGTTCACCAGCGTCGCCGCGGGACTCGCCATCGCGAACTACCGCGGGCTGCCGGGCTAGCGGCCGCAGCCACCGCAACGCCTTGACGAGGCTGCGAATAGACGTTTTCCAATACCGAGCCTAGTGCGGGAACATGGACCACACGAAACACGGAGGCAGCATGGCCGAGACCGGTACGGACTCTATCGCAGGTGGGGTGGCGGGAATCGCGACCCTCGCGAAGTTCTACTTGGGGTGCATTGAGGCCGAGCAAGCAGCGGCGCTCGCCGTGCGGATTGGCGGCAACTATCTGGAAGCCGGTGCCGGCTTCGCCGAGGAGGGGGCGGCCGTGCCGATCCCCGACAGCCCGGACGCTGCGAAGTGGTGTGCGAACCGTGTGCGCGATGATCCCCAAGGCTTGGTGGCGCTAGGCTGGCCGGTTTGTGTGGGGCCGGAGCCGCAGTCCCGCGAACTGTCCGTCTCTCCCCTGCTCGTCGGCGACGCGCGGGTGTTCAGGGGCGATGGCGGCGAGTGGCGGTGTGAGCGAGCGGGTGGCGGCGTGGACCTGAATGCCGCCGCGCTGAGCCTGCTGGGGTTTTCGGCCGAAGACCGGTTGGCGATCGAGACGGCGATTGCCCAAAGCGTCGCTGTCGATGAGGCGAAGGGGCGACTGGAGCGTGCCGCAGCCATCCTCCGGGAACTTGGTGAGCACGGCGTCGACGGGCTTGCGGAGATCGCCCCGTCGCGGCCCGTCGGCATCGGTGGCCACGAGAGACGCGGGGTGGTCAACGCGGCGGTTCTCCTGCCGCCAGCATCCACTAACGCCCTGATTCTCAACCTCGCCAGAGACTTGCGGCAGCTTGCTACCGGTGACGCGGGCCAGGGAGCGCTGACGGGCGCAGCGTCTACGGTGTTTGGCGTCGATCTTCCAGCGAGTGCGCCTCAGTTGGTCAAGCCGATGCCAACCATCGGCCACTCATCCGTGCAGCAGGACAGAGCTGTCCATTCGGCCATGACGAGTCCGCTGACCGTGGTGACCGGCCCGCCGGGCTCCGGCAAGTCGCAGGTGGTCCTGAACGCAGTTGCCGCCGCTGTCTGCCGGGGAGATACCGTGCTGATCGCCTCAAAGAACAACAAGGCCGTTGATGTCGTGGTAGAGCGATTGCGCACCGCCGCTCCCCTATGCCCCGTGGTCCGCGCCGGCGCTGCGTCGCAACGCCAGACGCTGGCGAGTGAAATCGACCGCTTGGTGGGTGAGGCGGAGCGGGCAGAGCCCGCGCAAGGCCTCGTCGATGCCAGCGACCAGTGGCATCGGGTCCAGCGGCGAGTCCGGGCAATACATGAGGTGCGCGACGCACGCGTTTCGGTACTCCACGAGATGCAGTCGCTTGAAGGTCGACTCGCCAGCACGCCCCTGCCCGAAGGGATTCGGGACGGGACAACGTTGACGGCTGACGCCGTCGACAAAGCAGCGGCGAACTTGAAAACCGCCCTTCGCGAACTTGACGCTCCCCGCCAGTTCCAGACCCTACGCGAGCTTGATGAGCAGGCGCGCCGCCGCGGCCAACCGCCAGACGGTGTGCCGGAACGCATCGCTCCCTCGGACATCAAGGTTGCATCCGACGATGTTGAGAAGGCGCTAAGGGCGCTCGCCCGCTGGCCCGGGCTGTTCCTCCGCCAGCATACGAGGCAGCGGCGCTTAGCAGCGGTCCGCAAGGCGTTGGAGCGTTTCGCCGAGCTTATGCCGCACCTTCGGGAGCAAGCGCGCGACAGCTCGGCGCGGGTGGATCCCAGCCGACCGGAACTGGGCGCCGGGGACGCCCGGGAGAGGTTCGCCGTGGTCGCGGCCGATGCCTTGGACGCGGCCGAGAGAGCCACCGTGATGCGGATGCTGGATGACGCGAAGGCGGCTGTCGAGAAGCGAATGGCACGGGCAAGGACGGCGCTGTCGGCATTCGGGGAGTGCGCGCCGCATCTGCGAGAGAGGGCTGAGGCCTGCCTGGCCCGTGTGGAGCCGCTGGCCACCGACCCCCGCGTCCTCGACGCCGGCGAGATGTTGGATGCGCTGGTCACGGAAGCTCGCAGGGATGCGGCAGCCGTTGCCGATAGAACGCAGCGCGAGGCCTTGCGCACGCGCCTTGAAGGGCTTCCCGACGTCCATGACTCCGAGGACAGCCTGTGGGCACTCTCCGGGCAGCGGTCGAAGGCAGGTCTGGCGCTCTTTCGGGCAACGACCCGTCAGATGCAGACCGACCGGTCGCAAGCATGGCAGGCTGCCGGGCGCTTGGCGAGCCGCATCCGCGCGGCGGCGAGGGGCAATGCGCGGATCTCGGACGTGCATGCGCTCCTGCCCGAGGCGCTTTCCGCCCTGCCCGTGTGGTCCGTTACGAATCTTTCGGCACGAGGCACGCTGCCCCTCGTCAACGGCCTCTTCGACCTGGTGATCATCGACGAGGCATCCCAGTGCGACGCGGCCTCGGCATTGCCGTTGCTGGTGCGCGGCAAGCGCGCAATGGTGATCGGAGACGAGCATCAGCTCCCGCACATCACCACGCTCGGCGAGCAGCGGGAAGCTGCCATCGCGGCGCGTTGCGGCCTTGATTCCGATGACCTTGCAGCGTTCGGCTACAGGGCGAACAGTTGCTTCGGCTTGGCCCTGTCGCGCCTCGCGCGGCCGCCCATCATGCTCGACCTGCACTTCCGCTCGCATCCAGCCGTCGTGGAGTTCTCGAACCGGCAGTTCTACTCGGGGAGGATGACCATGTGCGGCACGGCACGGCCGCCAGTGGGCATGTCGGCCGTCGAGTGGGTGCAGGTCTCCGGGCGCTGCGAACGCGGCGCTGGCAGCCGCAGTTGGCGAAACGGCCGCGAAGCTGCGGCGGTGGCGGCCCGCGTGGCCGAGGACCTTACGACCTATCGGCGGGGGAATCTGTCAGTTGGCGTGGTGACGCCCTTTGCCCAGCAAGCGAACACTATCCTCTCAGCCCTGCGTCGGGAGGGGATCGACACCGAGCGCGAGGGCATTGAGGTCGCCACGGCACATCGGTTCCAGGGGGGCGAACGCGACGTGATCTACTTCTCGCCGACGATCGACGAAAGATCAAGCCGTCAAGTGGCCGACTTCGCCGCTGACCCGAACCTGTTGAATGTGGCACTCACGCGCGCCCGCTGCCGGATTGTCGTCGTCGGCAGCGGGGGCGCTTGCCGCAAGCACGCGAACCACCTTAGGGAGTTGGCGGCGCATGTTGCCAAACTGGCGGCCACGGCCTTCGACAGCCCGTTGGAGCGCGATCTCCACGGTGCCTTGCGCGCGCAGGGCATTGATGCGGAGCCGGGGCTGGAAGTTGGCCGCTATCGCCTTGATTTGGCCGTTCGGCGGACGGACGATGGTGGATGTCGAGTGCGACGGTGCGCCATTTCATGGCGAAGACGAGCGGGACGCTGAGCGGGACCGGGCGGTGCGCGCGGCAGGCTGGACCGTGGTCCGGTTCAGTGGTCGGCGCATCAAGCACCGGCTCGACGAGTGCGTGCGCGAGGTTGTTGATCTGCTGGTCGCGGACGCCAGCCCCAGCTAAGCGCTTGAATCGAAGCCAGGCCAGAGCGAGACGAACACCCGGCGTGGCTTGGCGCCTGCGGCGTCTGCGAGAATTGCGGAACGCTGGACTCTTTGGTGGAACCTGAAGGAATGCCGATGACCGTCGACTTCGCTGCCGTGCTGGATCGCTTCACCGCCGCCGTGGAAGCAGGCGATGGCACGGCGCTCGCAGCGCTGTTCACGCTGGATGGCGTCTACAACGACCGCTTCTACGGTGCCAAGACGGGCCGCGAAGCGATCGCCCGGATGCTGGAAGAGGAGTTCTGGGGTCACGCCCGGGACTTCCGCTGGCGCATGTTCGAGCCAGTGTGCGATGGCGGCGTCGGCTACGCCCGCTACGTCTTCAGCTACGTCTCGACGCTGCCGGGGGCCGAGGGACGCCCGGTGGTTTTCGACGGGTTCAGCCAGTTCACCTTCGCTGCCGACCTCATCGCCTGCTACCGCGAGCAGTTCAACACCGGCATGGCTATGGCGCAGCTCGGGTTCCCGCCGGAGCGCATCGCCAAGCACTCGTCACGTATGGCGACGGAGCTTCGCCAAAGCTTGGACTAGGATGACTACGAAACCCGTTCCCTTGCCTAGAACAGGACCTTGCGGGCGCCAACTGGCACCCGGGTGCCCGGCACCGGCGAGGGCAACCGTCGCCCCCAACGATTCGCATCAGCGGCACTCAACCGCGACGCTCTCGATGAATGCCGCCTCGCCCTCCTGGTGTGCAACAGCTCTCCCGATCTCGGCCCCTGGCGGCGGCGCGCTTCCTGCTACTCCTGCGGTGCCCGGTAGGCCGGGTCCAGCGTCTCGAAGAACGTCTGCACCATGCGGTAGGTCATGCCCCAGACGAAGTGGCCGCCGGGGAGGCGGAAGCCGCTGAAGGTGGAGAAGCCCTCGCCCGGGGTGTCGATGTCGTGGTTGTCGCCACGGTACATGGGCGCGAGCGGCGTCCAGACTGCTTCCGCCACCTCGTGGTTCGGGCGCAGGGGCGGATCGCCGTCGATCTCGAAGACGAACGGCGCCACCAAGAGGCTGCGGCGCACGCTCACCGGGCGCTGCGCGGGGAGTTCGCCGAGCACGGGCGCTTGGGAGATGTCGAGGCCGAGCTCCTCGAACGTCTCGCGAATGGCGGCGGCGCAGAGGTCCGCATCCTCCGGGTCCCGGTGGCCGCCGGGGAACGCCATCTGCCCGGACCACGGATCGCCGGGGCGTTCGGCGCGGCGGATGAAGAGCGTCTCCGTCGCGTCGTCCACGGTGCGCAGCACAACGGCCACCGCCGCTTGCCGGGTATCGGCGTCGAACGGGAAGCGCGGCGGTTCGAATGCGGCCAGACGGTCGCGGATTGCGGGCAGGTCGAGCATCGCGCCATGATAACTTGCCTGCTCCGTCGAGCTTCGAGCAACGCCCTATGGATCCTCTGGCTGCCAGCGCCAACGGCTGCTTCGTCTGCGGGCCGGGCAACCCGATCGGCTTGAACGTCCGGTTTCGCCTTGATGGCGCTGTCTGCCGGGCCGAGTTCACGCCCTCGGAAGTACACCGCGGCTACGACGGGGTCACCCACGGCGGCATCGTCTTCAGCCTGCTCGACGACGTGATGGCGAATCTGATCTTCCTCGGCGGCGAGCGCTGCTTCACCGCCAAGGCGGACGTGCGCTACCGCCAGCCGCTGCCCATCGGCACGCGGGTGCTGCTCGAAGGTCGTCAGCAGCGCCGCCGTGGGCGCCTCGCGGTGCTCGAGGGCCGCGCCATTCGCGCCGACACGCAGGAAGTGGTGGCGGAGGCGACGGCGAGCTTCATGATCCAGTAGGTCCCGTCAGCGCGAAGGCATCCGCGAGCAGTTCGTAGGATCGGATCCGGTCCGCGAACGTCGGCGTGATGGTGAGCACCACCACCTCGTCGGCCTCGGATTCGGCGGCGAGCGCCTCGATGCCGGCCTTCACCTCGTCCGGCGTGCCGACGATCTGGCGCGAGCGCTTGCCGCGCATATTGGCCAGTTCCTCTTCGGTGAATGGATGCGCCGCGGCTTCTTCGAGGGTCGGCGCCGGGCCGCGGATGCCGCGCTCCCGACGCCTGCGCTGCAACTCGCGCAGGCGCAGGAACAGCGCGGCTTTCTCCGGGTCTTCGGCGACGATGGCGAACACGCCGATGGAGGAGTAGGGCGCGGCCAGATGCTCCGCCGCGAAGTCGCGCCGATAGGCGCGCATGGCTTCCACGGCCATCTGCGGGGTGATGAAGTGGGCGTGCGAGTAGGCGAGGCCGAAGCGGGCGGCGTAGGCGGCGCTGTCGAAACTCGAGCCGAGCATCCACACCTCCGGCGCGGTGCGCGCCGTCGGCGTCGCCTTGAGGTTGCGGAACGCTTCGGTGATGGGTTCCCGGCCGCTGACGAACGCCACCATGTCCTTCACCTTGGCCGGGTAGTACTCGATGCCGAGCGGATTGCCGTAGGCCAGCGCCGCCGCGGTCAGGCCGTCGCTGCCGGGGGCGCGGCCGACGCCCAAGTCGATGCGGCCGGGGTAGAGCACCTCCAGCAGGCGGAAGTTCTCCGCCACCTTGTAGGGCGAGTAGTGGGACAGCATGACGCCGCCGGAACCGATGCGCATGTGCCGCGTCTGCCCGGCCAAGTGGGTGATGAGCACTTCCGGAGAGGAACTCGCGAGCGTGTCCGAGGCGTGGTGCTCGGCCACCCAGTAGCGGTGGTAGCCGAGCTGCTCGCAGCGCTTGGCGAGCTCGGTGCTGTGCGCGAGCGCGTCCGCGGCGTCCTCGCCGCGGGCGATGGGCGATTGGTCCAATACGCCGAACTTGAGGGTCAAGGCTGGTCCGAAAGGCAGGATCGTGGGCGCGGATTCTAGCCCGGCGAGGCGCTCGGCTCGGTCAGCCCGTGTAAGTGGCGACCCACCAGGTATTGCCGCCCGCGTCGCGGAAGCCGGCCTGGCGTTCTTGGTAGGGCTTGTCCTCCGGTGCTGCGATGGAGTCTGCGCCGAGCCGCAGTGCCGCGGCGTAGGCGGCGTCGACGTCCGGGACGTAGACGTAGATCGAGTTCAGCCACGGCTCGACGTGGGACGGCAGGTCGCCGGCCTCGACCACGAGCGAGCCGTCGCCGATGCGCATCTCCACATGGAAGCTCTGCGGGCCGAGCTGATGGCGTTCGATCTCCTCGGCGTCGAACACCTCGGCGAGGAACTCCGGCAGGGAGGCCGGCCCATGCACGTAGGGCCGGACGCTGCCGAACCCGTGTCGAATGTGGTCGGCCATGTCCACCTCGCTGGCGGCGGGGAAAGCGAGAGCTTAATGGAAAAACGGTTGGCGGACGGTTTGCGGCTGGTGCGCAAGGCCGGCATTGGGCGGTAATGCGGAGAACGTGGGCTTTTTCCTACACCGCCGATGGGCGATGTCAGCGGAAAACTCGCGGCGAAAACGGGTAGCAAGTCGGGCGAATGTCGCAACCCGAAGGCGTCGGCAGGCGCTCAGAATGCCGCGCCATGAAACTCGCATATCCCATCACCTTGCTCGAAAAGGACGGCCAAGGCCGCTACGTGGTCCGCTGCCCGGACTTCCCCCAACTCGACTGCGAGGGCGAGAGCCCCCGCCAAGCGCTGGCCGCGGCCCGCGACTGCCTCACCCCGCTGCTGCAGGAGCAGGTGAAGGCGCGCGCCCACCTGAAGCGGCCCAGCACCAAGAAGCTCGACGACGTGATCGAGCCGCCGGTGCTGATCGCCGCCAAGCTCGCCCTCTACCAGACCATGCGCGACCAGGACGTCTCGAACGTCGCCCTGGCCCGCCGCATGGGCGCGGTGGAGGGGACGGTGCGGCGGCTGCTGGACCTCGAACACCGCTCGCACGTCGAGCAGGTGGAAGCGGCGCTGCGCGTGCTCGGCAAGCGGCTCATCGTGGACCTGCGCCCGCGCCATCTGGGGCTGCGGCCGCGTCGCGTTCTGTAGCGTCGCTGTCGGCAGCTTCCAGCGCCGCAGCAAACCGGGCGACGAAGCTGCGCCGGCACGTCGCGCAGTCTGCGGCGTCGAGCGGGTCCGTGCCGTCCCGGACTTCCTCGCCGTCGGCGATGCCGTCGCCGTCGGAGTCGGCTAGGCGGAGGTTCGTGCCGGCCAGGAACTCGGCGGCGTTGCTGAGGCCATCCCGGTCCGCGTCCGCCTGGGCGTCGGCAGGATCGTCGGGGTCCAATCCGTTTGCCAGTTCGAAGGCATCGGGTAGGCCGTCCTGGTCCGCATCGCGGCGCTGCTCGATGGTCAGTTCCCAGTGCATTTCCTCGCGCAGGATGCCGTCCGGGTCGTTGCGCACCTTGGCCGTGGCGTCAGCGACGGTGAGCACGAGCCGGTGGCGCCCGACGCCGATGTCGCGCAAATCCAGCGTCAATTCGTCCGTCCCGCCCACGACGGCGCCGTCCAGCCGCCACGTCACGGCGAGCGTGTCGGGGGTTGGCCGCAGCAGGGCGGCGGCGAAGGTCGCTCGGCCGTAGTCCGGCAGCACCAGATCGTCTACGGGCAGCCGCACGCTCTCGATCAGCGGCACGTATTGATGGATCACCTTGACCAGCGCCTCTTCGTTGACGGCGTCCCAGGGGTGGTCGAGACTGCGCATCTTGGACTCGAACGTGGGGCGGTAGACGCGCTCTTCGCAATACTTGCCGCCCTCGTAGAGGCCGGGCTGGGAAGGCGTCTCATCGACCGTCGGCAGCGGCGTGTCCAGCTCGATCCAGCCGCTCGGCGGACCGCCGTCGACATTCCACTTGATCTCTGCGCGCCCGGTGCGCCGCGTCACATTGGGTTCCGGCGGCTCCTCCTCTTCCGTGGCGCAGGTGCCGTAGTCGTACTCGTCGGCGAGCAGGCCGAAGGAGTGGCCCACCTCGTGCAGGACGATCTCGTCGCGCGAGTCGTGGATGGAACTCACCGCGAACGCGCCGCCGGAGCCGCCGTAATCGGTGTCGTTGACCAGCACCACCACCAGGTCGCGGGCGGCGATGTCGAGCGAGCGTTCGAGCACCGCCTCCGTGGCGGCGTAGTCGATGCAGATCAGCCGCTCGATGTCGGCGCAGTTGTAGGTCGCGCCGAGGGCGGTGTCGCGCTCCTCCGGGGTTTCGGCTTCCGGGTGGTCGGCGCCGGACTCGTTGCTCAGCACCTCGACGGCGTGGACGTTGAAGAACGGCGCGTATTCGAGGAACGGCGGCTCGGCGAAGAACTCCGCCGCGAGGGCGGCGGCATGCTCCTGGAATGCGGCTTGCTCGACGAAGGTGAAGCCGTCGCCGAGGATGGCGATATCGATGCGGTGCTGCGGATCGCCGTTGTCCACCAGCGTGGTCACCGGCTCGGCCGCCGCGCGCAGGGCGCAGAGCAGGAGCGCGAATAGCCAGACCCGGCTCACGGCAGTTCCAAGCTCGCGATCTGCCGCGGCGCAAAGCCGTCCGCGGCGACGGGTTCGAGAACCACCAGCCGATGCGCGGCATCGTCATGCGGGAAGACGATGCGCGCCGCGCCGTCCCGAAGAACCTGCACGGACTCTTCGATGCGACCGTCTCCGTCGAAGAACTCGCCCCGCACCAGACGCGGATCCGCGATGACGGTACGCCACAGCCGATTGCCCTCCCGGTCCTCGATCGCCACCTCGAGTCGCCCCGCGGCGAACGGCATATCGGGTCGCCGCGGCACGGGCCGGTGACGGGGCTTGACGCTCACGAACGCGACCGGCGGTGCAGACCCGGGCGCAGCGCTGAAGCTGAGCAGCGCAACGTGCGACAGAGGCCGTCCGACGATGTCCGGTTCCGACGTTCCACTCTCGGCGGGCATAGTCGGCGAAGGCTTCGAGTCTTCGACCGCGGTCGCAGTCGGCGCCGTTGTCGGCGGTGGCGGCCGGCCGTCAAGCGGCGTTGCGGGCGCGGCCCCGCGAGTTGTCAACCAGTAGGCACCGGCAGCGATGATCGCCGCCAACGCTGCTACCAGCGCCAGACGGATACTCGCCCGCATGCCCGTAGTCCCGTCGGTCTACAGGCGCATCTTGTCGAAGGCCAAGAGACCAACCAGGAACAGGTCGGCTTGGACAGAGCCACGCACGTTGCGCCAATCCGCGAATGCGGCGTCCGCACGGCTGATGACTCTCAGCACCTCCAGTCGCGTGAAGGGGCGCTCCATGTTGTAGTCCGCCTCGTGGCGGTATTGCTGGAGGCTCACGAACGTCCTGGCGACTCGGCGAAGCTCGTCTTGGAGCGGCAGATCATTGAGGCCGGGACTGAGTTTTGGGGAGAGACTGCCGCCGGCGAACTGCTGGGACACTTGCTTCATGGTCCCGTGGTCGAACGCTCGGCTGAGACAGTTGCGTATTGGCGTGCGGTCCTTGCCTCCTATCAGCCTGCGAACCGCGTCTTGGACCAGCATGTGGAAGAGCGCGTAGTAGGTAGCCGATACGGCGCGTCTTAGGCTGGCTTGCTGGGGCCGTCTCGTCTCCTTGGTCGCGAGGTGTTTCGCCTGCGCGAGCAGATCTGTGGCCAAGGTCATGAGTCTGCCCCAGGTTCGTCGGCACCGCGGATCAGGACGTACGCCCAAAGCCCGGTCCGACGGCGAATGAGTTCCCACGCCATGGTCTCGAGGCGCTCGAGGGACTCGGCGTCCGCGTTCTCGTCCTCGATGAGCGCCCAGACCCACACGGCCGGCTCGTCGGTGGCGTCGAGCCCTTCCTTGACGAGCCACGCGCGAACCGGGGTGGGAACATCCCGCATCTTCTCCAGCTCGGACCGAATACTGTTAGCATCCGCGTTCATGGGTGCAGCTTACGCTCGCGAGCGTAGCCGTTCAAACCGACGCGCGAGCAGGCCGGCGCGGGTTCACTGCTGCGCATCCGTCGGCGCAGCGGCTGCCGGCGCGGGAAGCTGCACTTCGACGATGCCGGCGGGCAGGGACTCGACGGTCGCGCGCCAACGCTCGACATCACCCTCCAAGAGCCAGACATGGCTGTATATCTCGGGCTGGAAGTCCTGCACCTCGATTCGCCCGGTGGCGTCGCTCTGGCCCAACGGGCCCGAGCAGGCGCCGCAGCAATGGATCAGCTGCGTGAGCAGCGTTACGCCCGGAACGCCTTGGTCGCCGCGCCGCACGCGCACCTCGAGCGCGCGCTCCTTGTACCGGTAGGCAACGATCTCGGTTGCCGGGTGCTGCAGATGCGTGACCTTGCGCCAAGGGATGCCCCTGTAATCCGGGAACATGTAGTCGTACTTCGCCCGCGCCGCGAACTCCAGTGCGTACTCGAAGTCGCCGTCGGGAAGCTGCAGCCAGCCGCCCGCGTCGGTCGTGTGCGTGCCGAGCGGTTCCGCCCCGGCCAGGACGCCGCAATGGTTCGATTGCGACCAGAACATGGAAGCCTCGAACGCCAGTCCCGGAATCGGCTGGCCGTCCGGGGCGACGATCCGCACCCGGCGCACCGTCGGCTGCCGGAACCTGAGCGACATGGTGGCATCGGCGCCGCTCGGCACGACGATTCGCTGGCCGTTCGGAAAGATGATCGTCGACGGGCCGGAGTCACCTTCTGTTGGCCAGAGGAAGCGTTCCGAGCGGATGGCGGCGAGAGGCGGCGCCTGGAGATAGATGTGGACGCCGAACTGGTCGCGCAGCCGACCCCAGCGAGAGCTCAGCCAGTTCGCTTCCAGCTCAAGGCGCAGGCGAGTACCGTGCGCGGCGGTGTCGAGTTCGATGCGCTCGGTATTGCCCCAGGCGACGAGCAGCAGTTCCGCCTTTGCGACCTGCACGGGCGAGCCTTCCTGATCGACGAAGTCCAGCGTCAGCGTCGTCGCCCAGGCTGCGGGCGCAGCGAACGCCAGGCACAGCACCGTGAGCGCCACAGAGCGCAATACCTTCATGAGCACGACCGCCTCCGCGCCAGCGAACGGACCGTGCTCACCATAGCGCAGCCGGGCTCTCGCGCTCGTGCTGCTTCGGTTGCGTTCGCCGGTGCCGCCGCCTAGGCTTGCCCGCGCTGACTTGTTGGATCGATCAGGTCCCGCGCCGGGCGCTGGACCTTGAAGTACGGAGGTGCGCCTTGCCGGAGCCTGCAGCCGCCGAGTCGGCGAACGATCCCGATGCCACCGAACAGCGCGTCGAGCGCTTCCACGAATCGATGGCGGCGATCAGGGCCGCCCTCGGCCGCATCGTGGTCGGCCAGGAGGCGGTGATCGACGAGCTGCTGATCGCCGTGCTGATCGGCGGCCACTGCCTCATCACCGGCCTGCCGGGCACCGCCAAGACGCTGATGGTGCGCACCCTCGCGCAGGCGCTCGGCCTCGACTTCAAGCGCATCCAGTTCACGCCGGACCTCATGCCGACGGACGTGACCGGCACGGACATCCTGGACGAAGACCCCGCCACCGGCGCCCGCCGCTGGCGCTTCGAGCGCGGGCCGATCTTCACCCAGGTGCTGCTCGCCGACGAGATCAACCGCACGCCGCCGAAGACGCAGTCCGCGCTCTTGGAAGCGATGCAGGAGTTCCGCGTCACGGCGCGCGGCACCACCTACGAACTCGATCCGCCATTCGTCGTGCTCGCGACGCAGAACCCCATCGAGCTCGAAGGCACCTATCCCCTGCCCGAGGCCCAGCTCGACCGCTTCGTCTTCAACGTCGTGCTGGACTACCTCGATGCCGGCCAGGAAGTCGCCGTGGTTGAGCGCAACGTCCTCGGCGTGGTGGACGAGACCGTCGCCGCGTGCGCCGATGCCGCAGCGATTCTGGACTTCCAGCGCCTGGTGCGCGAGGTGCCCATGGCCGATGCGGTGACGCAGCACGCCGTGGATCTCGTCCGCGAGACCCGCCCGGACGCCAGTTCGGCGCCGCTGGCGCAGAAGTACCTGCGCTACGGCGCGAGCGTGCGCGCCGCGATATACCTCTGTCTCGGCGCCCGGGCGCGGGCTCTGCTGGCCGGGCGCTACCACGTCACCGGCGAGGACATCGACGCGCTGGCGGGGCCGGTGCTGCGGCACCGTCTGCAAGCGAACTATCTGGCCGAGGCGGATGGCGTGACGGTGGAGGACATCATCGCCGAAGTCTGCCGCCGCAGCCGCTGATGAGCGCTCTGCCGGCAGCGCTGCTGGCCAAGCTCGGCAATCTCGAACTCATCGCCCGCGCCGCAGTCGACGGCCTCGTGCAGGGCGCCCACCGGGCGGATCGGCCGGGGTTCAGCCAGGAGTTCGCCGCCTACCGCGACTACGAGCCGGGCGACGACCTGCGCTTCGTGGACTGGAACGCCTACGCCCGCACCGACCGGCTGCATCTGAAGCTCTTCGAAGGCGAGACCAATACCCGGCTGCTGGTGCTGCTCGATGCCAGCGCGTCCATGGCCGCGGCAGGCGGCCTCGGCGCGGCCGCGTCGCGCCTGCCGTCGAAGCTGCAGTACGGCGCTTGGCTCGCCGCGGCCCTGACCCACATCGCCGTCCGCCAGCACGACGCCGTGGGCCTCGCGACGTTCGCCGACGCGGTGCGCGACGATGTGCCGCCCGGCACCGGCGAACGCCGTCGCCAGGCCCTGTTCGCGTGCCTCGAAGGGGTGCAGGCCGAGGGCGGCTCGAACTGGGACGCCGCCTTCGCGCATGTCGCGCAGCGCCTGCGCGGACGCGCCATCGTCGCCGCCATCTCGGACTTCTATTGCCAGCCGAGCGACTTCGGCAGCGCGCTTGCGATGCTCGGCGCCCGCGGCCACGACTTGATCGCCTTCCACGTTCTCGATGCCGCCGAACGGCGGCCGCGGCTGCGCCGCAACGCCACCTTGCGCGATGCCGAATCCGGGCGCGTCATCGAGGTGGATGCGGCCGACATGCGCACCGGCTATCCGCGCCGTCTTGCCGCGCACGAAGCGGCGCTGCGCCGCGAGGCCGCGGCCGCCGGCGCCCACTACGTCGCCATGGACGCCGAGGAGCCCTTGGACCGGGCGCTGGTGCGCTACATGCGCTTCCGGGCGCGGCATCCATGAGCCTGCTCGCGGGCGCGTTCCTCGCCGGGCTGGCGGTGCTCGCCGTGCCGCTGTGGCTGCACCGCCTGAACGAGCGCGCGCCGCCGGAGGGCAGCGTCAGTTCGCTGATGCTGATGCGCGAGGCGGAAGAACCGAAGCGCACGCGGCGTTCGCTGGCGCACCGGCTGCTGCTGGCGCTGCGCTTGGCGCTGCTGGCGGCGCTCACGTTCGCCTTCGCGCAGCCGGTGCTCCTGTCCGTGGCAGCGGACGCGGGCAGCGACGCCGGACGGCAGCGGCTGATCGTGCTCGATGCCTCGCTGTCGATGCGCCGCGCATGGCCGGACGCGCTGGCGCAGGCCGAGGCGCTGCGCGAGGCCGGCGACCGCTTGGCCACGATCGGCGACCGGCTGACGATGATCGACGATCTGGACGCCGCGTCGCCGGGTTGGTCCCGGCTCGACTTCGCAGGCCTGTTCGGGCGCATCGAGGCGGGCCTCGCCGCGCTCCCGGAACCGCTCGGCGGCTGGGAAATCCACCTGATCTCCGACTTTCAGGCGAGTGCCGTGCCGCCTAGATTCAACGCCCTGATCGAGGGGCTGAGCAGGCCGGCCGTGCTGCACCCGGTCGGCGCAGGCCAGGACAATTGGGCACTGGCCGCGGGGGAGCTGGGCAACGGCCGCATTGAGGCGACGCTGACGAGTTTCGCGGCTGCCGAGCGGTGGCTGGCGGTGGCGCTGCGGCGTGGCGGGTCGGAAGTGCAGCGTGCGAGCGTGGCAGTGGTGGAAGCAGGAGCGCATGCCACCGTGTCCTTCGATGCGCCGCCGGCCGAACGCGCGGCAGTCGCTTGGGAACTGCGCATCGAAGCCGGGGATGCGCTGCCGGAAGACGATGTGCTGCACATCGTGCAGGCACCCTTGGGCGCGACGACGGTGGCGGTCGTGGCGCCGAACGCGGACCCGGATGCCGTGCGGTTCCTCGTCGCGGCGCTCGAGGCGAACGGCATCGCCGCGCCGATTCGCGTCGCCGAGGGCGACCCGTGGCCGCGCGCGGACGCGGCGATCGTCCTCGATCCCGGTGGCTTGGCGGGGCCATTGCAGCGCCGCGTGGAGCGCTACCTCGATGGCGGCGGCGGCGCGCTGCTGATCGCCGGGCCGCGCACCGAACGCGCTGGCTCACTGTGGAGCGACCCCGTGGCGGTGGTCGACGATGGCGCGGCGAGACGCGTGCTGGTGGCCGACACCGGCCACGCGCTGGCCGGGGAGGGCTGGGGGGAAGTGACGGTATCGCGCTGGCTGGCCGCCGGCCCCGAGGCGGCGTTCGGTACGGTGCCCGCAGTGCTCACCGTGGCTTCGGAGTCGGGCGGCGAAGCACCGCTCTTGACGGAGCGGCGCGTCGGCAAGGGACGCCTGGTGATGCTGCTCACCGCCTTGGACCGGGATTGGAGCACGCTGGTGCTGCGCCCGGCATTCGTGGGCCTGGTCGGCAACGCCGTGGACTATCTGGCAGCCAATGTGCCGCTGGCAGCCCGCGCCGGCGAACCGGTGGCCATCGCCGCCGCCTCGGCGCAGATCTTCGACGCCGCCGGTGAGCGCGTGCTGGGCCTCGGCGAAACCGCCACCGGGCGCCGTCTGGTGCGCGTGGCGGCGCCCGGCTTCTACACTGTGCGCGCCCCGGGCCGGGAGGCGATGATGGCGGTGAATGTCGATGTACAGGAGTCGGATCTGACGCCGCTCTCGGCCGCCGAACTGCAGCGTTGGCAGGCCGCCGCGCAGCGCGCTGCGCCCGCGGCCGCGTTGGCGCCGGAGGATGGCGCCGAGCCGTCGGCGTTCACGCCGCTGGCCCGCTGGCTGCTCGGGTTGGCGGCGCTGCTGCTCGTCGCCGAGGCCCTCGCCGCAAACATCGGCCAACTCCGCTGGCGCGACTTGCGGCCGGCGTCGTGAGCGCACCGTCCATGATCGGCGACTATCTGGCGGCCTGCCGGCGCCGCTTGGCCGTGCTGGCGCGCCTCAGAATCACCGGCCTCGGTCTCGCCGCGGTCGTGGCCCTGACCATCGGCTTCGCCTTGGCGATGGCCTATCTGGTACCCGCCGGGGGCTGGATAGTCGCCGCCCGCGTCGTGCTCTACGGGGCGCTGTTGGCCCTCGTGATCGGCTGCATTCGCCGCCGCATCCACGTTCGCCAAGCCGTGCGTCGAGCCGAGCGCCGCGTGCCGGCCTTCGACGGCCGCCTCGCGACCTGGTTCGATGCCGGTCGCCGGGAACCGCGTCCGGCCCTGCTGGCGCCGCTTGCCAAGGAGGCGGGCGCGATCGCCGCCCGCCACGCACCCCGCAGCGTCGTGCCGACCTGGTTGATGGCGCTGCCGGTGGCATTCGCCGTCGTCGCAGTGGCGGCGTTGGCATGGTTCCTGCTGGCCGCCCCGGCCGGCTGGCGTCTGCCCGCGGAGCGCCTTTGGCTCGGCGATGCCTTCGCGGACACGCGTCCGCGCATCGTCGTGAGTCCCGGCGACACCGTGGTGCCGCGCGGCGCGGACGTGCTGCTCCGCGCCCGGCCCCATGGCTTCGCTGCGGATGCCCTGCGCGTCAGCGCCGCATTCGGCGACGGGCCTTGGCAGGAGGCGGACATGCTGGCGCCGACGACCGCCGGCGAAGAGCACGAGTTCGTGCTCGTGGCGGTGACCGACCCGGTGGACTACTTCGTCGCGAGCGGCGGGCTCAGCTCGGCGCGCTTTCGCATCGAGGTGGCGGACCTGCCGAAGATCGCCGGCCTCGACGTGCTGCTCGACTACCCGGCCTGGACGCATCTCGCGCAGCGGCGGCAGACGTTCGGCGATGTCAGCGGGGTGGTCGGCACCCAGGTGACGGTGGCTGTCCAAGGCAGCGATCTCGACGCGGCGCGGCTGGTGGTGGATGGCGAGCCGGTCGAGTTCGCGGGCGGCCGCGGCGGCTTCGCCATCGAGCGGCCGGGGGGCTGGCATGTCGCCGTGCCGCACGAGGGCGAGCTGGTGCGGATCAGCGATCAGTACCTCATCGACGTCCGCGAGGACGAGCCGCCCGAGGTGGAGTTCGCCTTCCCGGGCCGGGACCGCTCGGCATCGCCCATCGAGGAGGTGGCGCTGCGCTTCCGGGCACGAGACGACTTCGCCGTCGAGGCGCTGCGCCTGCATGTGGCGGTGAACGACGGCGAGTGGACGGTGCTGGAAAGCGAGAGCGAGACCGGGGCGCCGGAGGCCGAGTCCAGCCATCTGCTGTATCTGGAAGACCTGCGTGCGGGCGAGCGCGCCATGCGTCCCGGCGACGTGCTGTCGTTCTTTGCCGAAGCCGTGGACCACGGCCAGTCCACGCGCAGCGCACTCTATTTCGTGGATGTGCGCGCCTTCGACAAGCGCTACCGCGAGCAAGTGGGTGCGGGTTCCGGGTCCGGCAGCGGCGGCGATGGCGGCTCGGAGCTGTCGGACCGGCAGCGCGAGATCGTCAGCGCCACTTGGAACCTGATCCGCGAGCGCGACACCGGCGAGCGCGCCGGCGACGACCTGATCGACCAGATCGACACCGTGGGTCTGCTGCAAGGCACATTGCTCGATCAAGCCGAGACCCTCGTGGCGCGTTCGGCTGGTCGCCGCTTGGTTGACGACGCGGAGGTCGGCCCCTTCGTGGCGGGCCTTCGCGACGCGGCCGCGGCGATGACGGAAGCCGTCCTGCGCCTCGACGAACGCGACTTGGATGGCGCCGTCGGCCCCGAGCGGCTGGCCTTGCAGCACCTGCTCACTGCGGAGGCGAGCCTGCGCGACGTGGATGTGACGCTCACCCAGCAGTCCGAAGGCGGCGGCGGCAGCAGCCGGTCGCTTTCCGAACTGATGGACTTGGAGATGGACCCCGAGCGCAACCGCTACGAAGTGCCGCAGTCGCCACGCTTCGACGATGGCGCAGCGGACAGCGCGGAGGACGAGTGGCAGCGCCTTACCGAGCTCGCCCGCCGCCACGAGGAACTCGCCCGCCGCGAGCGCGAGCAGCGCCCCGTGCCGCAGTCGCGCTGGCAGCTCGAACGCTTGCAGCGCGAGCTGGAGTCGCTCCGGGACCAGCTCGAACGCAGCGAACGTGGCGGCGCGCAGTCCCCGCAAGCGTCCGCGGCGCGCGCCGCAGAGGCGGTGGCGCAGGCGCTGTCCGGCGAAGGCGACCGCGAGGAGGCCTTTCGCCGCGGCGCCGAGGCGCTGCGCGAAGGCGCCGAGGCCGTGCGCCGCGGCGAGCAGCAGGCGGCGGCGGACGAGATGCGGCGCGCAGCACGCCGCGCGGAGGCCTTGCTGGCCGAAGAACGCCGCATCGCGGAGCTTCTCGAAGACCTCCAGCAGGAGACGCTGGAGGCATCTCGCGATCGGCAGTCGTTCCGGTTCCGCGACTACGCCATGGCGGACGAGGCCGACGCCAAGCGCCGGATGCAGGAGACGCTGGGCGACATCACCGGCGACCTGACCGAGTTGCGCACGCGTCTCGAACGCGATGGGCAGGGCCAAGAGGGCGCCCTGCGCGAGATCGACCGGGCGCTCGACGAACTCGCCGACTCGCGCCTCGCGGAGCGCCTGAGCGCGGTGGCGGACTACTTCGAGTACGGCCGACCGCTGTTCGCCATCGGCCAGGCGTCGCAGGTGGAAGCGGCCCTCGAACAGTTCGCCCGGCGCTTGGGCCGCGCCGCCGAGCGTCTCGAAGGCACCGTGGGCGGTGCCCTCGCCGGCCCCAGCGTGGACGACGTGCAGCGCCTGCGGCGACGCATGGAGGAGTCCGGATTCGCCGATGCCGGGGCGCTGCGCCCGCTCCTCGACGAGACCAGGGACCTCGCATGGGACGTCCTCGAAGGCGGCGCCGCGCCGGACCTCTCGGCCATGCGCGAAAGCTATCGCGGCCTCGGCGCCAACGAATCCAACCGGGAGCGCCTGTACCGGCTGGCGCTGGCCGAACTCGACCGCATGGAGGTAGCCCTCGCCAAGGCCGGCCGGGAGGCGTCGGTGCGCGCCGCGCGGCCGCGCGAGGAAGGCTACGACGAGCGTCCGGTCGCCGACTACTTCCGCCGCCTGAGCTGCGAGGACTGCTGACGCGCTTCGGGTCTCTTGACGCCGTTCGCGCGGAGCAAGACAATCCGCCCGACTCATGGACGAGTGTGCATTCATGGACGGATCGCGAACGCATGGCCAGCGCGTGGCCGCAACGCTCCTCTGCTTCCTCTGCCTCGTAGTCTGCGCCGTGCCGGCGCACGCCGACGACGGTGGCTTCTACGTCGGCGTCGACGCATCGCTCGCGCTCTACGAGGCCGACTACCTCAAGGCCGTGGACAGCCGCGATCCGGCCAATGCTTCCGCCAACGCCGGACGCATCCTGTTCAGCGCCGGCGCCGCGGACTCGGCGACGATGGATGCCGGGCCGGTGGTCGGCTTCCGGCTGGCGTTGCCGGCCAACCCGCTGTACTTCGAGATCGAGGGCGACTTGGTGACCCACCGCGGCGACTCGTCCGGCAATCTGGCCGGCACGGGCAGGGAACTCGGCGACGTGTGGCCTGAGAGCTGGTCGCTCGCCAAGGACCGCAGCTACGGCGTCACCGCCCGCGTCGGCGTGGACCTGCCCGGCCTCGGCGCGAGCATCTTCGCCTTCGGCGGCGTGCGTCGCGTGGACGCCACGTTCAAGACCTCCTACTCCGGCTGCCTGCTCGTGGACGCCTGCGACTCCAGCCAGATCACCCACGGCCAAGAGCAGCACGACGAGGAGTTCGATGCCTGGGTGGCGGGCGTCGGCCTGGAGAAGTCCTTCGCCTCCCTAAGCCTGCGCGGCCAGTTGCGCTACGTGGACCACGGCACGTCCGAGCGCGTGGTCCGCTTCGACCAAGTGGCGGTGACCGTGCCCGTGACGTTGGAGACCCGGGAGATCGGCGTCGGCGTGGGACTGCTCTGGCGACCGTAGCGGCCTCCGGGTGCTTGGGTCTAGGCCGTCGTAGGCGCACTCTGTTGCCTCACCGTACGAAGGAGGCCGCGGCGATGCCAGAGCATCAGACCACCGAACAGCCACGCGACTAGCCAAACTGCGACAAGCACGCCTCGCCGCCGTGCCCGGATCCGCCGCCCGGCGCCGACGCCAACGCCCCGCAGGCGCCGACGCCGTGCCAGCGTCGCGCCCGCCCTTGACCCGCCGCCAACGCCTAGGCCGACTCCGCCGCGTCGCTCCCCGGCGCCTCGCCGCCCCCTTGACCACCGACCCGGGTCGCCACATCATCCTTACCGTCGCCACTCGACATCCAAACACCCGCCGCTCGCGGTCCGACCGTTCACCCCCACTTTCTCATTGGACAACGGGCGTCCAGAGCTGTCCAACGCTGTGTGGCCTGAAAGGGCGAGTCCGTGCCCACGCCGCCAAGTGCTGCCCGACCAGCCGCGCGTCAGCTGCGTCCGGGAGTACCCCGTCGCCTTGGCGAGGAAGCGCTTGCGCATTTCCAGTGGCCCCGTCAGCAACTTCGGAGTAGAGTCAAGCGACAGTTGTCGATAAGGGACCAAGGGGAACATGACGCCGAGAACTGTCATCAAATCGCTACGGGCGGCGGGAATACCCGCCATTGTCCTGGCCTACCTGGCCGGCACCGCCTTGACGGCATCTGCCGCCGAGGACGACTCTGACGCCGCCGAGGACGAAGGCGGCTATATCGAGGAGGTCATCGTCACGGCCTCCAAGCGCGAGGTGAACCTCCAGGACTCGAGCCTCGCCATCACCGCGTATACCGGCGAGCAGCTCGACAGCCGCGGCATTCGGGAGGTGACCGACATCGCCGCCGCGATCCCGGGGGTCGACATGGCCGAGTCGGTGCCGACGGAGTCCATCCTCATCATCCGCAGCATGTCCAACAACGGTCGCGGCTATCACCGGGCGGAAATCTGGCGTCAGCAGACGAACACCAGCTACCTCGACGATGTCGTGCTGTTCCCGGGCATCACGCCGCTGAAGATGGTCGACCTCGAGCGCATGGAGGTACTCAAGGGGCCGCAGGGCACGCTGTTCGGCAAGAGCGCGATGGCGGGCCTGGTGCGTTTCGTCAGCAACAAGCCGGACCCGGAAGCGTTCTCGGCGAACATCAGCGGATCCCTCGACACGGTTGCCGGCGGCGGCAACGGCAACTCGATCGAAGGGTTTGTCAACGTTCCGATCTCGGACTCGTTCGCCGTCCGCTTGGCGGCGTACCGCTACGATCTGCCGGGGTTCATCGACGTCGTCGGCGTACGGCCCCGAGACGATGCGGACACGGAAGAAACCGACGGCTACCGCCTGCGCGCCAGATGGGACCTGAGCCACAACATGGCACTCGAGGCGTCGCTCATCAATCAGACCACGGTCGTTGGCGACGTGGGCAAACCGATGGCCACGTGGCCTGCGTCGACGGAGACCAACATCCACGCCCTGCGATTGACCCCCTTCGATCCCGAGGATCCGAAACGGCAGTGGCGGGAGCCCGGGAATACCGAGGAAGACGTCAAGAGCCTCAAGTTCGAGGTCGATCTCAACGCCTTCACCTTATCGCTGATCGGCGCGAACATGACCAACGACAGCCACTTCTACCGCAATGCGCTGTGGGAATGCGTGCCCGACGGCGGCTGTCCCGGCCTGACCATCGGCGGACTGACCCCCAACGGCTACGCCTATTGGCACTCCTCCGAGGGACCGTCGGAACGGAAGATCGAGACGTTCGAGGTCCGCGCCATATCCAACGTCGAGGAAGGCGACGCCCTCGAGTGGATCGTCGGCGCATGGTACGAGAACAACAACCACCGCCGCTCAGGCCGGTCGTGGTGGGATACCAACGATGTCGACTACATCGCTTCGCTGAGTGGCGGCTGGGGCATTTACGTTCCCCGGTGCGATGCATACACCGTCCAGGAGGTCGCCAACGGCGCGATCATCGGGGACCGCTATCAGTACAACAACCAGGATGAACTTGCGGCGTATACGGAGCTCGGGCTAAACGTCACCGATCAGATCAAGGTGTCGGCGGGCTATCGCTATTCCAAGCTGCGCACCAACTTCTACCGGGGCCAAAGGCTCGACCGCTGCTTCGATGCGGGCAATCCCAACCACCATGCGGAGACCGGCAACACGTCCGATTGGGCGAACGTCGGCACCTACCGGTTCAACGTGGACTACCACCCTACGGACGACGTCATGTTGTTCGCCTTCGTCGCCACGGGGTATCGACCGGGCGGCACGAACAACATCCAGGCGTGCCCGAGGGGCCAGACCACCTGCGACAACACGGTACGCAACGAAACGCGGTTCCGGATTGCCTACGACTCGGACTCGGTGCGGAACTACGAAGCGGGAATCCGGAGCACCTGGATGGATGGCCGCCTGCTGCTGAACGGCAGTCTGTACCGAGTCGACTGGACCGGGATGCAATCGCCGGTGTTCCGGGCCAGCGAGCGACTTGACCTCTACCGCATTCGGGGACGGGTCATCGTCAATATCGGCGAATCGCGGATCGACGGGTTCGAGGGGATGGCCATCTACGCCGTCAACGACGAACTGAACCTGCAGCTCAACCTAGGCTACAAGATCGCCGAGATCCTCTCGGACCAGCGCCAGGACTACGTCGGCCTGCCGCTGCCCGGCTCGAGCAGCGGGACGGGCGCGCAGATCTCCCTCTTAGCGGACTGGAGCCGGACCACGCCGATCGGCGAGGTCAGGGCGAATGCCACGGCCAGGTACGCACCGCGACGATACGGGCACTTCTACACCGAAAACCCCGTACCGTCCTACATGACGACGGACCTATCCGTGGGCGTGCGGCGCGGTGCCCTCGAGCTCTGGATGAACATCGACAACCTGTTCGACGAGCGGGCGCTGACCTTCCAGCATCCGGGCTACCCGGGCTGGCCATACCGCGAGGGCATCGATTGGCGCGAGCAGTACAGCGTGTTCACGATGATCCGTCCCCGGTCCATCGGTGTCGGTGTTTCCTACGACTTCGGTCAGTAGACGTATTCGCGGGCCGGTCGGGCAACCGGTCGGCCCGCGAACCTCTTCCCGCACCCCGGATCCTAAACCTCAGCAGGATCGATCCCCGGTTCGAGGGGGGAAGGCCGGTAGTTCGGATTCGGCTCCGGGATCAGCGCTTCGATCTCCTGCTGCCAGTCCGAGAGCAGCCCGTGCAGTTCCTTGACGACATCCAGATGCGTGGCTGCCAAGTTGGTCGTTTCGCCCTCGTCGGCGCGGAGGTTGAAGAGTTCCAGCCGGTCGTCCTCGAATTGCTGGATCAGCTTCCAGTCGCCCCGCCGAACCGCGCCGGCGGGTCGTCCGCCCTGGTTGGCGTAGTGCGGGTAGTGCCAGAAGATGGCGTCCCGGGCAAGCGAGGATTCACCGCGCAGCAGCGGCACCAGGCTGACGCCGTCGCGGTGCTGGTCCGGCCGCAGCGGACAATCGGCGATGTCCAGAAAGGTCGGATAGAGATCCGTGCTGGTTACCGGTACCCGGCAAACGCTCCCGGGTTCGACGATGCCGGGCAGGCGGGCGATCTGGCAGACGCGCGTGCCGCCCTCGTACATCCATCCTTTGCCCTCGGCGAGCGGCGCGTTGCTGGTGGGAACGCCTTCGCGGCGGTTCGAAGTCGCGAGTCCGCCGTTGTCCGAGCTGAACAGTACCAGCGTGTTGTCGTCGAGGCCTTGCTCGGATAGGCAGATGAGCACCCGCCCGATGTTGGCATCGAGATTCTCGACCATGGCGGCGTAGGCCGCGTCGCTCTGCCGGATACGCCGCAACACCCGTTCGCCCCGCAAGTGCTCGCAGCCGAACGGTTCGCCTTGGACGATGACATCCTGCTTGTCGAGGCCCATGTCGGCCGCCCGTTGGCGGTATTTGTCGACGAGCCCCGGCGGCGGCTGGATCGGGATATGCACCGCGTAGTGCGCCAGATTCAGGAAGAACGGCCGGCCGGAGTCCCGGGTTTCGATCAGGTTGATTGCTTCGTCGGTCAGACGGTCCGTCAGGTACTCGCCCTCCTCCCCGTCCTGGAGATTCGCCATGCCGTAGGGACTGAAATAGCCGTTCTGGGGCATCCCCCAGCCGAGACCCGCGATGTTCACCTCGAAGCCGTGCCGCTCCGGCGTGGTTCGCGCGCCGCCGAGGTGCCACTTGCCCACATGCCAAGTCTGGTAGCCGCCGTCGCGTAACGCCGCCGCGATGCTGTATTCGCTCGTCGGCAGGCCGTGGAAGTACGGGACGTCCTGCAATCGGCCGATGGCGTGACCGGGGATGTACTGGGTCACGCCCACGCGCGCCGGATACTTGCCGCTCATGATGCTGGCCCGGGTGGGTGAACACACCGGACACGACGAGTACGCATCCGTAAAGAGCATGCCCTCGCCTGCCAGGCGATCGAGATTCGGCGTGTCGTAGAAGGCACTGCCGTAGCAGGCGAGATCCGTCCAACCGAGGTCGTCGATCAGGATCAGCAGGATGTTCGTTGGCATCAGTCAACCTCCCCGGCGAAGTGCCGTTCGGCCAGTTCGAACGCATCGATGCCGACCTCGATGCCGATCAGGCGACCGGCGATGTCGTCAGCGGGCGGATGGATGCCGCCCCAGATGCGCGACAGGCTGCATTGGTCCGAGGCGTCGCGATAGGTCGCCCACTGCAGCGTCATGTCCACGGACGGACCATCCTCGAACACCAGGAACTCGTTGGCCTCGATCTCGAAATCGCTCATGCCGCCGGGGAAGAACTCGTCCCCCGTCAACGCCGTAAGTACCTCGGCCGCCGCCCGGGAATAGGTCGAGTGCCCGGAGACGTAGCCCGCGAAGGGCGGCGTCACGAAGGTGGGGCGCTGGTAGGGCCACCAGTTCTCGGCGAGCATCCAGTCGACCCCCGCGACGTCCACGTCGGGGTCGTCGATCGCATCCGGCCCCCGCCAAGCCAGGAACTTGATCTTGCCGACATGCTCGTCGCCCGCGCCGGCCAACGCGTCCCCCGCGTCCACCAACTCGATATACCCCGGACGCAGCGGGACACCATCGGCATGGTAGGACTCAGCGTCCGGATCGCTGCTCTGGCCAAGGTCCGCCATGGCACGCAGTGACGAGATGGGCCTGATGTAGTCGTAGTAGCCCTTGATGCCCCAGGCCGCGATGGCGGCGTCGTGCATGGCGCCGCCGAGCATGAAGTACGCCTTCACGTCGTATTCGAGCAGGTTCAGTGCGTCCTCGCCGCGGAACCGTTCCAGCATGAGCGGGTGGTCGTTGACTTCGTTCAGGATCACGAACCAGTGGCCCGGAGGCGTCTCGGAGTCGGGCCCGTCGGCCCAGAACTCGGCGAGTACCCGGGCGTAGTCGCCCCTCGGCACGACCTGCGGCTCGTAGGGTGTACCCGTTGCCGGATTGACGGCGTGGCCAGCACCGGAGTCGCCGCCTTCCACGAGCCGGTAGAAATCCGGATGGCCATCGAAGTCGCGCGGATAGGCAGTGACGTTACCGACGCTCGCCGGGGAGATGTCCATCGACACACCGTCGGTCGGGTCAAGGTGGGAGGACCAGACGGCAACCAGGGAATGGGACCACTTGTAGTCATCGGCGCCAACGCCCCCGATCATCGGCGGGGGCCCGGGGTCGTGGTATACCCGGTAGTCGTAGCCGTCCCGAGTACGGATGGTCAGATCCTCGTCCTTGAGCGCGAAAGGCACCACCGAGCCCCATTCGGGGCTTAGGAATTCCGGTTCCGAGTCACTCGGATTCCCCGCCTGGTCGACGAATTCCTCAAGGGCGAGGGGTTGCCATCGGTTCAAGTCAGTGATGTTGGGATTGCCGGGGAGTTCGGGCTCGAGGGCCGCATTGACGGGTTCGTAGGCGATGTTGGCGTAGTCGTACGCTTCGTTCGCCCCGTCGACAAGGCCGAAATCGATATAGCACTGGCCGATATGGTTGCCGAGAGCCGCGGCACCGAGTTCGACATCCGTCTCGGCGTAGTCGATATCGTAGCCGAGGTAGCCCATCAGGGCATTGGCATCGCGAATGATCCGGCTGGCCCCCGGGGAGGCGTGGAAGCGATGTCGGATGAGGCGATAGACCGCGTGGCTCAGCGCCCTCTGGCGTGCCTCGTCGGCATCGTCGGGGGTGGCGAGTCCGTCGAGTTCGCAGTGCAGGCCGGCTCGCGTCCGCCCGAGCAGCCACGGGCTCGCGGGTTTGGGAGACGCCTTGGCCCCGCCGACGTCGAACGCGGCCCAGGCGTCGTACATGGCCGAGGAAACATGGAACAGGTTGCGGGCATGCACCGTTGGCCGCGCATAGTCGTTGCGGATCGCCTGCAGCAGAACCTCGATCCAGCGCCTGGGCACGGAGACATCTTCCCCCGGTGCCACACCGGGCAGGTAGTGCGCGGTGACGGTGACCGTCATGCCCGGCATCGTGAACGTCGTATTGGGCAAAAACGGGTCCCCAAACCCACCCCCGCCGTTCGTCGACCAGTGCGAGAAATGGTAGTCGTCGTCGGTTTCTGCCGCTTGGATTGGTACGACGTCCCCTTCGTCGTAGACGCCGGCACCATCGCCTTGGCGTACCACCAGGCGCAGGTTCGTTGCGGGCTGGCGAATCGTCAGTAGCTGGTTGGCCGAGACGTCGGCCATCGTCGACGTCGTGCCATCCGGCCAGCGTATGTCGACATCGGCTTCGGTGGCTTCCGCCAGCCCGAAGTGGACCTCGAAGGGACCATGGGAAACGTAGTTGTTGCGCCCGCCGAGGTCGCGAATCTGGGGACCGGCGGCGGTGGTGACGGTAATCCGCGAGCCCACGCCCAAGTGATTGGGGGCGGCCCCTTCGAGCCGGATCGCGAGGTAGCGGTTGTCGTTCGTCGTCTCGTTCCGGTACAGCACGACATTGGTCGGGGCGTTGTTCGAGATCAAGACGTCGATGTCGCCGTCGCGGTCGAAGTCGAAGCACGCGACCCCGCGTCCCTGGGAGTCGTCGGTGAGACCCACCTGGCCGGCGATTTCCCGGAACACCATGCCGGACCCGGTGTTGGAGAAGAATCGGACCGGGCGGCGGCGGTAGTCCTTGCCGTCGACCAAGTACCAGCCGTTGACATGCAGTATGTCCAGATTGCCGTCGTTCTCGAAGTCCGCCGCGCAGGCCCCCCACCCCCAAGCGCCATCCTGCACGCCGGCAGCAAGCGTGGCGTCCGCGAACTCGCCGTCGTCGTTTCGATAGAGGAAGTTGCCGAGGTAGTCGCCGTCCAATAGGTCGAGGTCGTAGATCGAAGTGACGAACCAGTCCATGTCGCCATCGTTGTCGTAGTCGCCCACCGCCCCGCCCATTCCGGCCTGGTCCTGGATGATCCGCCGGTCCGTGGCATCGGTGAACGTGCCGTCGTCGTTGTTGCGGAACACCTTGCTCTCGCGGAAATCGGCCGCCATGAGTAGATCGCTGTCGCCGTCCCCATCGACGTCGCTGAAGTTGGGGGTGAAGGACCAGTCGGTTTCGCGCTCCACCAAGCCGGCGGCTATTCCCGTTTCGATGCTGGTATCGGCGAACGAGCCGTCGCCGTTGTTGCGCCATACCGTCTGGGTACTCCTGCCGGGTTCGTAGGGATTGCCCCAATGGCTGAGGAACAGGTCGACCCAGCCGTCCCGGTCGTAGTCGAAGAACGTGGCGGAGACGGTATTGCGGGAGCTGAGGCGGATACGGGACTCGTCGGTCACATCGACGAACCGCCCGGATTCGTCGAGGCGGTTCTCGAACAGGTGGTGGGGGTCATCCACGACCGCGCCCACGAACAGGTCCAGGTCGCCGTCGCCGTCGATGTCCCCGAACGCCGGACCGCTACCCCAATGCACGAGGTCCAGTCCCAGTTCGGTACCGACTTCCTCGAAGGTGCCATCGCCCCGGTTGCGGTAGAAGTGGTTCGGCATGGTGTTGCCGCCGACCACGTAGAAGTCCACGTCGCCATCGGCGTCGACATCGGCGGCCGCGAAGCCACCGCCGAACAGTTCAGGATCTATTTCGAGGGTGGATGCGGGCGTGTCGCTACCGAACGACCGGGTAAAGGACGATGCCGTGTCCAGTTCGAAGGTCAACGCGGTTTCCAAAGGTTCAGCTGGCGGCAAGACCGGACCCACGGGCACCGCGGTCGGCGCGTCCGAGCCACCACCGCCGCAACCCGCGGCGAGAACCGGCAGCCACACGAGCGCGTTGAGCCGCCGCATACGGCTACCGGCACGGCTAGCGTATCCGGCGCGCGTCGTCGGCTCCTTTCCCGAACTCAATGCCCCGAACTCAATGGCCAGGGCGCGCGACGGTCTGCAATTCGACGAAGCGCCGGTAGTGCCCGTCCGGCAACGCCATCAGCTCTTCATGGCTGCCGGATTCGCGCAGGCGACCGTCCTCGAGGAACACGATCTTGTCGGCGCAGGCGATGGTGGACAGGCGGTGGGCGATGATGATCACCAACCGGTCCCGGGCCGCCTCCTGTAGCGACTGCACGAGGTATTCCTCGGTTTCCGGATCGAGGGCGGAGGTCGGTTCGTCGAGGATCAGGATGCGCGAGTCGCGCAGCAGGCCCCGGGCGATCGCAAGGCGCTGTTTCTGGCCGACCGAGAGCTTGCTCATGCTGGTGCCGAGCCTGGTGTCGTAGCCCTCGGGCAAGGCGGCGATGAAGTCGTGGGCACCGGCGACACGCGCGACGCGTTCGACCTCTTCCGCGCTGGCGTCCGGCTTGCCGAAACGGATGTTGTCGCGGATTGAATCCGAGAACAGCTGCGTCTCCTGGAACACGTAGGTCACCTGCCCGCGCAGGCTCCCGAGCGTCGCGTCGTTGGCGTTGACGCCGTCGATCAGCACCTCGCCTTCGGAGGCGATGCGATAGCGAGGGATGAGGCTCGCCAGCGTTGTTTTCCCGGCACCCGTGGGTCCGGCGATGGCGAGTATCTGCCCGACGGACGCCTTGAGATCGACGCCGGAAAGTGCCCGGCGGCCGTCGGGGTAGACGAAGCCCACGTCGCGGAACTCGACGCCGCGCTCGATTCGTGGCAGGGCGGTACTGCCCAGATCCTCCTCGCCGGGCATGTCGATGATGGCGAACACGCGTCGCATACCGGCGGCGTGGTACTGCAAATGCACCCACGTCAGGCCCATGCTCCGCGCCGGGCCGCGGATCCATTTGAAATAGAACAGCAGTGCCCCGTAGTCGCCCGGGGACATCACGCCGTCGATCACCTGCGTGGAGGCGTACACGACGGAGCCCATGACGATCAGGTAGTAGCCGATTTCGACCAGCTGGCCCACCGTGATGCCCACCCAGACGTAGCCGCGGTAGCGCTTGAAGGACTCGTCGCTGTCGTCGCCAAAGCGCTGCTTCTCCTTGCGGTTGCCGCCCAGGCTCTGCACCGCGAGGATGTTGTCCATGCCCTCCTCGATGGTGCTCGTGGTGATGGCGCCCGCCGCCCGGGACGACTGGGCGCGACGTCGCGCCATGCGCGAGAAGCCCACGGACAGGACAAAGATGCACGGGAACACGCAGGCGAGGAGCAGGATGAAGCCCGGCGATTCGGGGTAGGCGCTCATGAACGTGCCGATGGCCATGAACATGACCGCCATCGCCATCACGATGGCATACCAGGTGCCGTAGAAGCCCTGGTTGATGGCCGGCGCGTCGTACATGACCCGGTAGACGCTGTCGCCGATGCGCTGCTCCTCCAAAGTCGTCATCGGCAATGCCTTGATCCGCTCGAACAACCGGGCCCGGAAGTAGTGGTTCACCGATTGGGTGAGGCGGGTGTTGATCTTGAAGTCGATGTAGCCGTAGATCCCCCCGACGTAGCTGTGCGCGCCGTGCAGGCTGTTCTCGACCTTGGTGGCCGTGTCGTGGCCCTCCGCCAGGTTCCCCTCCGTCTCGTCCCGGGCGTTGTCGCCCTGGGCGTAGCCGCCGATCAAGAGGACGAACAGCGCGAGAACGGCCATGACCGCGACGAGCACTTCGAGCGGTCCGGATCCCGCGAGCGCATCGAGGAACGGGCGCCAGATCGGCGGATAGCCGGTCGCCTCCTCGATTGGCGTGCCCAGCACAACGTGGTCGATGATGATCTTGATCGGCCAGGGGAGCATCACCACCGGCACGGCGATGGCGAAGAACATCAGTGCGAGCTTGAGGAGGAAACGGCCGAGGAAGTGACGGGCGAGGAACATCCCCCGCGCCGCAACCTCCAGTGTCTCGCCGAAGCTCAAGTCGGTGTGCGTGTCGATGAGGCTCGCGCGCCGATCCAGTTCGGCTTCGCGTTCGCGCAGCTTGGACCAGGGCTTGTCGCCCGCTACGACATCCGTCACGAATCGTCTCCGCTCGCCGCTTGGGGCGCGTGGGGCGCGTGGGGCGCGTGGGAAAGGTGCGATTCCGCCTCGACGAACGCCCGGTAGCGACCGCCATCGAGGGCCATCAACGCATCGTGGTCGCCGCTTTCGATGATCCGGCCATCGTCGAGATAGAGGATGTTGTCGGCGCGGCGAATGGTGGAGATGCGGTGCGTGATGAGGAAGATGGCACGTTTGGCGGTGCCGTTCCCGGCCCGCGTCCGGCCTGCCGCCCACGCCGAGAGATTGGTCATGACACGGTTCTCGGTTGCCGCATCGAGCGCCGCCGTGGGTTCGTCGAGGATCAGAAGCGGCGTGTTCCGCACAACGGCCCGGGCGATGGACAGGCGCTGGCGCTGGCCCGTCGAGATGCGGCCGCCGCGGTCGCCGAGAACGGTGTCCAGATCGTCGGGCAACTCCTGCACGTAGTCCTCCATGCAGGCGATCCGGATGGCGTCTAGGACCTGGTCCTCGTCCGCATCCGGGGCGGCGTAGCGGATGTTGTCGCGGACCGACATCGCAAACAGGACATTCTCCTGAAGCGCGATGGCGATGTTGCCGCGCACCGAAGCCACCGTGTAGCCGCGTAGGTCGATGCCGTCGATGGTGACCGCGCCGGCCTCGGGATCGTAGAGACGCAGGAGGAGCCCCATCAGCGTGCTCTTGCCGGACCCCGTGGGACCCACGATGGCGGTGACGGTGCCGCTTGCGGCGGCGAAGCTCGCACCGGTGAGCACCGGGCGATCCGGCTGGTAGGCGAAGGTCACGTTGTCGAACCGCACCTCCCGCTGCAACCGGGTCAGAGGAACGGCGTCCTCGGCGTCCGCGACACCGGGCTCGCGGTCCAGGATGTCGAAAACCCGCTTCAGGCCCATGGCGATGTCCTGGGCGGCCATCCAGTTCTGCATTCCTGAGCGTATGCCAGCGGCTGCGCCCTGAAACTCGTCCCGCGACCACTGGTGGGCGGTGAGGTTCCAGATCACGAAACTCAAGCCCACGAAGGCGATCAGTTCGACGGAGAAGGTCGGTACACCTAGGTAGGCCCACCGCGCGACCAGGTACTCGCTGGCGAGCATGGCCCCCGCGACGATGCTGAACGTGATGATGCCGACCAGCGCCATCAGCACCCGGACCCGGTACGCGGTGTTGAACAGGATCACCGAGTCTTCCTCGAGTTGCCGCTGAATGCGGTCCTCGGCCCCGTACGCCTTGATCAGCCGGATGGCGCTGAACGACTCCTGAAGGCGGGAGGTCACGTCGGACGTCGCGGCCCTCGCCGCCAGCGCCTTCGTGCGCATGCGCGGCATGGCCCACTTCGCCCAGGCCAGCGTCGGCACGACGACGGACAGCATGATGAGTCCGATCCAGGGGCTCAAGAGCGACAGCAGGAAGATGCCGGCGGCGTAGCTGAAGATGAGCATCGAGATGCCGAGCAGGCTGTCGATCACGGACGTCACCTGACCGCTGTCCTGGTAGATGCGGAAGATCGAGTCGCCGGTCCGGTGGTCGCTGTGATAGCTGAGCGACAGCGTGTGCCACCGCTCGACCAGCGCCGTGCGCAAGTCCTGGTTGATGCGCTGCAGGATCCAGATCCTGTACCAGCCGGCCCCCGTGCCGTACATGATCCAGCTGTATTCGCCGCCGCCGATCATGATGCGAAGGGGCGTCAAGGCCACGATCAACGCCACGCTGATCCCGACGTAGACCCACTGGAAGTAGAACTGCTCGTCGGCTGTCAGGGTTCTCTCCAGGATGCCTCGTGCCAACTCGCCCCGGCCGAGGGCGTCCGCCAGCACGGGGATCACCGGGTCCGCCTGGAGGATCGACTGGAACAGGAGATCGGCAAGCACGAGCCCTACGCCCAAACTGATCAGCTTTTGCAGGTAGACCATGAAAAAGTAGTACACCAGGTGCGTCGAGGCGCGAACCCGCATGTCGAGTCGACCGTTGTCATAGCGGAACTGCACGAGCCAGCCGAGCGCGCAGGCACCCGTCACCCACGCGATCCACTTGCTGGCGGCGAACTCCGGCATGGCGGCGGGCGCCACGACCACGTTGCCGTAGGCGGCGAGCAGGAGCGCCGTGATCGTGCCGACGACGCGCAACCGGGGGTTGCCGCTGAAGGCGATGATCCAGCTCCACACGGTCAGGCCGGCAATGCAGGCGTAGACGGCGAGCGGGTAGAGGACGTGTCGTTCGGAGTTGGCGGGGACGACGTCGTAGTAGATCAATCCGCCCACGGCCAGCGCGGTGACCAGAAATGGCAGGTAGGTGTGGGAGAACCCGTCGCTGGCATCGCCGGTCGGCCCCTCGGCCGAAGTCTGCCGCCTGCCGGTGGCCAGCCAGCGACCGAAGAACTGCGGCTTGATGTACGGCCACGAGCGCAGGAACAGCTTGACGATCGAGACGAGGCTGTCACGGTCGTCGGCGACGGTCAGATCCCGATCCCGGGGCACCGGGCCGTCGCCCATAATCGGCAGCGCCCGCGCCAGAGCGCGTCTTGCGGCGTACTCCTGATCGGCGCTCTTGCGCGGGTCCGGCATCGGCGACTAGGTCGGAGGAGAGTCTCGTCCGGTTCGCTCCCGCGACCTCGCCATCAGCATCGCCCCGTAACCGACCAGAGCCGCGAAGGAAAGGACCAAGAGGGCCGACCCAAGAGCCCATCCATAGGGAACGAGGATGTTGGTGGCGACCGAATCCGCGAAGAACCGCCAGAGGCCATCGTTCAGCGCGATGACGACCAACGCGCCGATGGCCAGGATCGGCGCCGCGAAGATCAGGGTGGCGACGAAGACACGCGCACCGAACGCCGAAGCGCGGCTCCTGAATCCCGTGTCGCTCATGTTGTCCGTACCGTCCCGAACCCGGCAACTATAGCGCAATCGGTTGCGCGGCTGCGTCGGTTCGTACTGTCCAACGTAATGTGAGGGTGAACGCAAGGGCCGATTCCAGCCTGAAGTGAGGGTGAACGGGTGTCCGGCGCACCATTGGGTGATGATCGTGGACATCCAGACGCGGCGGCTACGCACCATCGAGCACCGACCGCTTGCGGTCGGCCTTCGGAGGCTTCGCCGAGGGCAGCGGGGCCGTGGACTTCCAACCGCAGGACCGGGCCGATGCCTACGGCTTCGTCCGGGACATGCTCGAGCGCTTCCGCTACCGGGGGCTCTCGAAGCGCGACAAGGGGGCGGTGCTGCGCTTCCTGGTCGCGGCGACGGGCATCTCGCGCCAGCAGATCGAGCGCCTGGTGCGCCAGTGGCGCGAGACCGGGACCATCCGCGACCGCCGCGCCGACGGCCCGGGGCGCCCCTTCGAGCGCCGCTACGCGTCCGCCGACATCCGCCTGCTCGCCGACGTCGACGAGCTCTTCGGGCAGATGTCGGGGCTGGCCGCGCGCGAGGTCGTGCGGCGCCAGCACGAGGTGTTCGGCGACTCCCGCTACGAGCGCCTGGCGACGATCTCCAACGGCCACGTCTACAACCTGCGCGGCTCCGCGACCTACCGGACCAAGCGCACGGTCTGGACGAAGACCCAGGCGGCGGCGGTGACGATCGGCGTGCGCCAGGCGCCCGAGCCGGAGGGGCTGCCGGGCCATGTCCGCGTCGACACCGTCCACGCGTGGACTGCGTCCACGTTGGCGACCGCGACGGGATCAAGGGCCTGTACCTCGTCAACCTGGTGGACGGGATCACCCAGTACGAGTTCGTCGGCGCCGTCGTCGGCATCTCCGAGCGCTTCCTCGTGCCGCTGCTCGAAGGCCTGCTGCTGTCCTTCCCGTTCCGCATCCTCGGCTTCCACGCCGACAACGGCAGCGAGTACGTCAACCACCGGGTCGCCGCCCTGCTGGAGAAGCTGCGCGTGGAGCGGTTCACCAAGTCCCGCGCCCGCGCGTCGAACGACAACGCCCTCCTCGATGCCCGCCGTGCCGGCGGGTTGCAGAACGCCCACGTCGTGCGCCGCTGGTTCGGCCACGACCACATCCCGCAGCGCTTCGCCGACGACGTCAACCCGACCGCTCGCGGTCGGCGTTCGCACCCACGGCGTGCTGTCGCCGTTCCCCGACTTCCACCGCCCGTGCCTGTTCGCCACCGAGTACAAGACCCGGCACGAGCGGGGCTTGTCCCCGCCCGTGCTGCATGCATGCACGCCTACCGCCCATGTACATGCCGCAGCGTGTCGTCCAAGGCGATCTCGAGCTTCGTGAAGAGCTCGTCCACCTGGTCCTCGCTGATGATGAGCGGCGGGCAGACGGCCACGTTGTCGCCGAGGGCGCGGACGATCAGGCCGTGGGCCTGGGCCTGGTTCATGCAGTGGATGCCGATCTTCTGCTCGGCGGGGAAGCGGGCCTTGGTGCGCTTGTCGGCCACCAGCTCCAGCGCCCCGATCAGGCCGACGCCGCGCGCATCGCCCACGAGCGGGTGCGCGGCCAGCGCGTGGAGGCGCTCTTGGAAGCTCTCGCCCACCTTGGCAGCGTGGGCGAAGATGTCGCGTTCCTCCATGAGTTCAAGACATCGCAAGGCGACGGCGGCGCACACCGGGTGCCCGGAGTAGGTGAAGCCATGGCCGAAGTTGCCGACCTCGGCGCTCGCCTCCACGAACGATTCGTACATGAACTCGGGGATGATGACGGCGCTGATCGGCAGGTAGGCGGACGACAGCGCCTTGGCGATGGTCATGGTGGTGGGCTCGATGCCGAAGGTCTCGGCACCGAAGGCGTTGCCCGTGCGGCCGAAGCCGCAGATCACCTCGTCGTCGATGAAGAAGATGCGGTGGCGGCGCAGCACGGCCTGGATCTTCTCGTAGTAGCCCGTCGGCGGCACCAGCACGCCGCCGACGCCGGGAATCGGTTCGGCGATGAAGGCGGCGATGGTTTCCGGGCCTTCGGCTTGGATCAGGTCTTCGAGTTCGTTCGCCAGCCGGGTGCTGAAGTCCTCCTCCGTCTCGCCTTCCCGCGCCTCCCGGTAGTAGTAGGGCGAGGCGGTGTGCAGCACGTTCGGCAGCGGCAAGTCGAAATGCTTGTGGAACGGCGGCAGGCCGGTGAGGCTGCCGCTCGCCACCGTGACGCCGTGGTAGCCGCCCTGGCGGGCGATGATCTTCTTGCGCTCCGGCCTGCCGACGGCGTTGTGGTAGTACCACATCAGCTTGACCTGCGTGTCGTTGGCGTCCGAGCCGGATAGGCCGTAGAAGACGCGGCCCGCGTCGAACGGCATCATGGCCTTGAGCTTCTCCGCGAGCAGCACGCTCGGCTCGTGGGTCTTGCCGGCGAAGAGCTGCGAGTAGGAGAGCTTGCGCATCTGCTCCGCGGCCGCCTGCACCAGCTCCTCCTCGCCGTAGCCGAGCGCCGTACACCAAAGCCCGGCCATGCCTTCGAGGTACTGCCGCCCCTTGTTGTCCCACAGGTAGACCCCCTCGGCCCGGTCGTGGACGGCCGGGCCGACGCGGTGGTGGTCGGCGAGATTCGTGGCGGGGTGCAGCAGATGCGCGAGATCCTTGGCCTCGATGGAACCGGGCGCGATCTCGTTGTGGAGCGGATCGCTCACGTAGGCGTCTCCTTGGCAGCTGGATGGCGCGACAGGTGCGCGGGGCGCGATTCTAGCGGTTTATGGATGGGCGGCGACGACCAGAGCGGAAGGAATGTTGGGGCTTGCCGGGTTCACGGTGACCTGTTCCAGCCGCGGATTGACCACGAGGTCCATGTCCTCCAGCGGAATCGCGCCGAGCAGGACGTTGTCGCCCAGCACGAACGCGCCGACGAAGCAGGAGCGGTTGCCGAAGCGGACCTGGATCGGCCCGACATAGGGCACCAAGGACGACTTCCCATCGGCAGTCGTCACCTCACGGCGCTCCAGCTCCTCTAGTTGGAGTTGCAGCGCCACATGCTCGGGAACGCAGAGATTCACGGCACCGGTATCCACCAAGGCGCCCACCGGCATCGGCGCGAGGGCCTGCTGGCGCGGGTTGGACAGTTCGATTTCAGCGTAGATCGGGCCCATGGGCCACGCCTCCAAGCATCCGAGCGGCACCTTAGCACGATGGCGGACGGGCGAGCTCCCGCGCTCGTGTCTCGGCCGGCAGTGCCGGTCCGCTTCGCAGAGGTCGGGCAGGCGGCTAGGCTGCCGGATCGTCAGACTACTCCGGTTCCGGTCATCATGGTGGCTCCCTGTATCGTGTGGCCTGAGGATACGCTAGCTACTAGCCAGTTAGGCCTCAGCAGACGCCACGGCTTGGCGCACATGGTCGTAGGTGGTCGGCAGACGCAGCAGGCCGGCAGGAGCGGCCCGAACGCCTTGCCGCAGCGAGATGGAAGACGCCGGGGGGGCGCCATCTGGAAGCTGAACCCGTAGTCGTTCGCCGGCTTCGCGGCGGATGGGCTCGACGATCTTCGGGTGGCAGTGCCAAGCTTTGCAGCACCAGAGGCCCGACATGCCGTAGAGGATCCGCCCGTCGTCCGCGCAGTAGACCATTTCGGAGGCGCAGGCGAGCAGCCGCTGCGGCGACCGGCTTCCGCCGCTTCCCCCTCGTCCCCTTGACAGGTGCGATACTAGGGGACTATGGTCTGAAGCAGTCGAAGCGGAGGTGCCGCAACGTGAGATTGCCCTACATCCCACCAAAGCGTACCGGGGTAGACCTGAGCCACATCCACCTTGGCGCGGGGGGAGTCCGTTACGCGGACATTGCCGAACTGAAGAAGCGGCCGGAAGTTCAGAAGCAACTCGAAGCGATTCGCGAAGCCCGGCGGCTTGCGAAGGAAAAGAGCGGCGGCGGGTAGTCGGGTGGCGGATTGCAGCACTTCGGGTTAGCCCTCGTACCCGTTCTTGCCGGGTATTGGCTGCTTACGAGAACGCACCTCTTCAGCCACCGCTACGAGCAGAAGACTCACCACCGGGTGTTTTTCGAGCCTGCGGCTTTTGGTGGTGCCTTGCTGGTCGTCTCGTGGCTCTTCGTGTCGATGTTGGCGGGTGCCTTCGAACCCTGTGGTCCACTTGGATGCGTCGGGAACTTGTGGCGAAAACTGGCTCCGTTTCCACACAGTGCAGTCTTGGCATTGACGGTGACCTTGGGAGTGGTGATCTCCTATGTCATAAACAAGAAGGTGAGTGCCGTCGATGCAGCAAACAGATGGGCGTTGGAGAAAGAGAGCGCCAGAGGGAGGCTGCTACGCGAGTCCATGGAGAGCGGCAAGCTGGTGGAGGTGGTACTGGCTGGCGGACGATCTGTAGTCGGTCTCGTTGCCACGTCACCAATCTCGGACTTTGAGGGCGATGTGGCCTTGGCACCGCAGCTAGGGGGCTATAGGGATCCCGAGACCCACAAGCTGGTTGTCACGACGGCGTACGACAGTCAGGGGGACGACTTCCGCGTAGTCTCCGTCCTTGAGGAAGTAGCCTCGGTAGGCCACTTCGACCCGCGTGCCCAGGATGTAGTGTGGGAATCCCCGTGAGCTGGTCGCTAGACTGCAGCAACGAATTGGAGTCAACCCATGAGAACACGATGACGCACAAGGGCTTCTCTGCCCGAATCGAGTACGACGACGAGGACGGGATCTTCACCGGCCGCATCGCCGGCATTCGCGACGGCGTGGGATTCCACAGCGATACGGTTGCCGACCTGCGGGAGGCGTTCCACGAAGCGGTTGAGGACTACATCGAGACCTGCGCCAAGATCGGCAAGCCGCCTCAGCGGGCGTTCTCCGGACAAGTGATGTTCCGCGTCAGACCTGATGTACACCGCAAGGCTGCGCTGGCCGCCGAACTCTCCGGCAAGAGCCTGAACCAATGGGCCGAAGACGTGCTGGACCGTGCGGCGGACGAGATTGCGGCGCAGCAGAGTGCGTAAGCGGTAGCCACGCCGCCGTATCGCGATCATCCATCGTGGTCGCCCGCGTCACTGGACGGTCTCCAAGATGGCCCCCAGCACCTCCACGATCCTGCCGACCTGCCCTTCGCTGGCCACCAGCGCTGGTGCCACTGCGATCACGTCCCCCGTCGTGCGCACCAGCAACCCCTCATCGAACGCGCGCTGGAACACGTCGTTGCCCCGCGCCCCCGGTTCGCCGTCTCTCGGCGCCAACTCCACCGCCCCCGCTAGGCCGATGTTGCGGATGTCTCGGACATGGGGCTTGTCGCGCAGGCTGTGCAGGGCTTCCTCGAAGACGGGTTCGAACTGGCGGGCGCGGTCGAATAGGTTCTCTTCCCGGTAGACATCCAGCGCCGCCAGGGCTGCGGCGGTTGCCAACGGGTGGCCGGAGTAGGTGTAGCCGTGGAACAACTCGATGGCGTCCGGGGCGTTGTCGATGATCGTGGCGCGGATGTCGTCGCGCACCAGCACGGCGCCCATGGGCACCGTGCCGCTGGTGAGGCCCTTGGCGGTGGTGATGAGGTCCGGGGTCACGCCGCAGCGCTCGGCGGCGAACGGCGCGCCCAAGCGGCCGAAGGCGGTGATCACTTCGTCGAAGATGAGCAGGATGCCGTGCTGGGCGGTGATCTCGCGCAGCCGTTCGAGGTAGCCCACCGGCGGCACCAGCACGCCCGCGGAGCCGGCGAACGGCTCGACGATCACGGCGGCGATGGTGCTCGGGTGGTTGACGGCGATCAGCCGTTCGAGTTCATCGGCCAGATGCGCGCCCCAAGCGGGCTGGCCGCGGCTGAAGGCTTGGCGGGCGTGGTCGTAGGTGGTCGGCAGATGCAGGACGCCGGGCAGGAGCGGCCCGAACGCCTTGCGGTTGTTGCCGATGCCGCCGACGCTGGTGCCGCCGAAGCCCGCGCCGTGGTAGCCGCGCTCGCGGCCGATCAGACGCGTGCGCGACGGCTCGCCGCGCGCCGCGTGGTAGGCGAGGGCGATCTTCAGCGCCGTATCGACGGCCTCCGAGCCGGAGTTGGTGAAGAAGACGGCGTTCAGGTCGCCCGGCGCCATCTCGGCGAGTCGCTCGGCGAGATGGAAGACCGGCGGATGCCCCATCTGGAAGCTCATCGCGTAGTCGAGTTCGCCGGCCTGGCGGCGGATGGCCTCGACGATCTTCGGGTGGCAATGCCCGGCGTTGCAGCACCACAGGCCCGACATGCCGTCGAGAATCTCGCGCCCGTCGTCCGTGCGGTAGAGCATGCCGGAGGCGCTCGCAAGCAGCCGCGGCGACGCCTTGTAGCTGCGGTTCGCGGAGAACGGCAACCAGTAGGCGTCCAGCGGAATCTCATTGTGGAGATGACCGGCAACCATGATCAACCGGTTGCTACAGTTGTCAGGCGCGGCTGGCAGCATTGCCTTCGGCTTCAGATGGAGCACTTAGCTGCATCTAGATTTGATGGCTTCTGCCATTTCTTGCGTCGTCGACTCAACGACCTGGGCCATGGTCTCCCATGCGGCCTGCGTCGCTTTCGCAAAATTCAGCACGTCGCTTGCCTCGGCCGCATTGTTTTCGCGCTGCTGATCCAAGCATTGGAACTTCGCGCGAAGACTAGCTTCAATCTTCGTCAACCGACAGATGTCAGAGTCGCTAAAGGCAGTGCGACGTAGCGAAATCTCTCTACAGTGAATTGTAATACTGTCCATCTGCCGGGTGAGCGCCTTGCCCAAAGGGTCTGGCTGGTTAAGGTCTACGCCTTCCTGGCGCAGTTGATTGATTTCTGCTTGGAGCTCCCTATTTTCGGCGTCGATCATGCGTGATAGTTCGATCAGCTTCTCGTACATCGTGTATCGGAACTCACACTCTCGTGACCTTCGATCAGCCCAAACGGTCCGTCCGAAGGCGATCACTGAAACGACGAGAGCAGCGAGAGCCACGATCGGTCCGAATTTCTGCGCCATGTCGACCGATGCCGACTCGCTCGCGATCACCGAATCAGATAGGAAGGCTAGGAGCCAATAGGCCCTGCCATCCAGCGACCATTGTACCTTGTCCATATTGTCCTCTCCGTGTTCTGTAGGGTGTGGAACCGACGCGACGCGGACCGCGGAAGCTCTATAGCTAAGCTACAACCCTCCCGGCCCGCAGTCGTTCGCCAAGTAGTCGATCATCGCGCTGAAGAACGTCAGCTGGTGGTCGTAGAACAGCGTGTTGTAGAAGTGGCTGGCCCCTTCCAGTTCCACGTATTTGTAGTCCTTCTCGTGGTCGTCGAGGAGCTTGAGGTACTTCTTGGCGTGCTCGACGGGGACGCGGCTGTCCACGTCGCCATGCACCATGAGGATCGGCACGTTGACCTTCTCCACCTCGTCGAGCGGGTTGATGCCGAGTTCCTCCATCTTCACATGGCGCTTGCGAACGTCCTCGTGCAACCGTGCGCGCTGGTAGTTGATCTGCATCAGCGGGTCCGAGACGGCTGCGCCTGCCACGACGCACTGATACGTCTGCGGTGTGCGCGATGCTGCGGTCAGCGCCGCATAGCCGCCGTAGGACCAGCCGAACATGGCGACTCGATCCGCCACGGTGAGGCCGCGCTCGATCAGGTAGGCGGCAGCGTCGTCCTTGTCGTCCTGCATCTTGTAGCCTTGCTGGCCACCGTCCTCGAACGCAGCCTGATAGTGCTTCAGGCCGAATCCGTCGGAGCCGCGGAACTGCGGTTGGATCACTACATAGCCGTTGTTGGCGAGCACTTGCGCCCACTTGTCGTAGCCGCCGTAGTCGCGTGCGAAGGGTCCGCCATGGGGCATCACCACCGCCGGGAACGGCGGTTCGCCGTTAGGCATGGTGAGGTAGGCCGGAATGCGCATCCCGTCGCGCGCCTTGAAGCTGATGTACTGCAAGTCTGCTAGGCGCTCGGGCTCGAGGAGTGGCTGGCTGCTGCCGATGGTCTGCCACTTGCCGTCCTTCAGGAGGTAGTACGAGCCGGGATCCCTAGGCCCCTGGTTGGATACGACGAACGTCTGACCGTCCCGGGAACGGCTGACCACTCGGACGAGGTGAGCGTTCGGAATGAGGTCCGTGAACTGGTCGTGGATCGCTTCTTCGACTTCATCGAAGTACTCCACGTGGATGTTGTCCGTCATGTACGTGACGCCGACGATCTCATCGGGGAGCCCCCAGCGATTGCTGTGTCTGACGACGCTCCAGATGTCCACATCCGAGCGTCGGTAGATGGCCTCGCCGAACTCTCCTTCGGCCATGTCGAAGGTCCACAGGCCCAACGTGTCGTGGCCATTCCTCGCGGCAACGTAGATCTCGTTCTCTACGCCCGTTGGACCTAGCGGCGCGAAAGGATAGAACTCGATCGTGCCGACCGGCGCGCGATGGTACTCGACCCAATCGCGCGTTCCAGCGGGCCGGTAGTACCAGACGAGTTCGCTGCTGGCTTGGTCGTAACCGCTCGCTCGGACCGGAGTGCCGTCCGGGTCGAAGGCGACATTGCCGATGGACAGCTTGCCGCGCAGGATGAGCTTGCGCGAGCCCTTGCGCAGGTCCAGCTCGTAGTAGGCGGCCGGACGGAACGCTCTGCCCCGACTGACGCCGACGCTTGGGCCTTCGGCTACCGCGACGATGACCTTGCTCGGATCGTTGGGCAGAAGGTGGACGATGCTCCCGTCGTCGTCCGCGAAGGGCGTGATCTTCTGCTTCTCGGTGTCCAGCAATGCGAGCTTACCTTCCCAGACGCTCTGGTTGAACTCCTGCACTTTGTCGCGCACCTTCTGCCGCAGGCTGACAAAGATGTCTCGGTCGTTCACCCAGGAGAAACTGGTGATCTCCATCGGATCGGCATCCAGCCGGAAGGGCTCCTTGGAAAGGTCTGCTGCATCGTAGACCTCAATGACGGGATTGCCGTCCTTGGTGGGGATGCGCATCAGGGCAAGTCGCTCCCCGTCGGGGGATAGCGAGACATTGCTGATTACGGGCCGCATGGCCCAGTAGTCCGAGGGGTACGGCTCGGGCGCGCTGTCCTCGCTCGCTGCCAGCGTCAGCGGAGCGAGCAGTGCGCAATACAGGGCTAGCAGAGAGTGGCAGATTCTGGGCATGGGGGTTCTCGGTGCCGTGCTTGGGGTGTAGGGGCGACCGCCCGTGCCGTCCCGCCAAAGCGAGACGGCACGCGGTTCGCCGGGGCTAGCCTTCGCCCCCGAAGTTGAAGCTGAACTGCAAGAACATCGAGCGCCCCAGAATGTCGTAGCCATCGCCGCGCGGCGTACTGTGGATCGTGGTCCAGCGCGAGGTGCCGTCCACTTGCGGTGGCCACTTGTCGAAGACGTTGCGCAGCCCTGCCCGCAGCAGCCAAGTGTCGCCACGATAGGCGGCGGAGGCGGTGTGGACCCAGTATTCGTCGGCGGTGTCGACATCCTTGCAGAGCACATCGTCCGGCGGGCCAAGGCAGGTGTGGCCGCGCCACCCGGTGCTGTCGTTGATGTCGCCCCATTCTTCGATCTGTTCCGGGAACTGCTGCACGCGCCCGACATTGCGCGCCTGCCAGGAAGCCGTCCACCGGTCGTAGCCGACGCGCAGGGTGAGCTGCGCCTTGCGCTCGGGGTAGCCCCACATGCGATGGTAGGAGTCGAAGGAGCGAACTCCTTGGTCGTTCACGAACAGCGTGGTGCGCTCGATCTGACGGTGCCCGCGGGCTTCGAAGCTCACGTCGATCGGCAGGTCGAAGAGCGTGAGCGTAGTGTCGAGCGAGACGTTGAGATCCACGCCGCGCACGGTCTCGTTGTCGCGGTTGATGAAGCCGCGGTCGAGGTAGTTGATGAGCGGCTGTTCGGGGTCCGAGTCGCGGCTGATGCGGTCGCAGAATTGGCTGTCTCCACTCTGGGTGTAGTAGCAGTCGTAGACGATATAGCCCGCGCTCGGCTCGATGATCGTCTGTTCGATCTCGATGGTGTAGTACCACATGCCGACCGTTAGGTCGAAGACGGTGGTGAACGGCTGCTCCCAGGCGAAGCCGTAGGCTTGCGACTCCGACGTTTCCTCGTCGAGGCCGAGAACGCCCCCGGCAGCCACCTCGACGCTGTACGAGTTGAACCCGTTGTTGTTCGCGATCGTTGGATCTACGCCGTTGGCTCGGCAGTTGTCGAGGACGTACTGCTCGCGTTGGTCCAGTGCGGGGTCGTAGCCGCCCTGGATGGGATCGATCGCATCTTCCGGGATCAGGCAGGGGTCGAATACGCTCAGGAAGCCCGTCTGCGCCCGCAGGAACAGCTCGCGGACGTTCGGGGCGCGATACGAAGTGCCGTACGTCGCCCGAATGAGCAGCGAGTCGATCGGTCGCCAGCTCAACTTCGCCGATCCGGTCCAAGCGCCGCCGTAGAACTCGTCGTCGGTCCAGCGGGCGGACAGGTTCAGGTCCAGTTCGCGCGCGGCAGTGATATTGCCCGTGATGGGCAGTTCGACCTCGCCGAATGCCTCCCGGGTGTACTTCTCGCCCTTCGCGCCGCCGTCGGCGAAGAAGCCGAAGAACAGGCCGTCCCTGGCTACCTCATCGGGCAGCGAGTTGATCTCGTCAATGCGGTATTCCAAGCCTAAGCCGGCGCTTACCGGCCCGGCGGGCAGCTGGTACACGTCGCCCGTGGCGAATGCCTGGTACAGCGTCTGCGTGTAGCGGGTGTCGAAGTCCCGGCTGTCGAAGACGTAGTTGCGCTCTGCCATCGAGCCGAAATCGCCGATGACGCCAGCGTACAGGCTCGGATGGAACATGTTGATCGGCACGCAGCCGGGCGCGACGTCGTCCGCCAATTCCTCGCCGGTGTCGTTGTGGCAAGGCGTATTCGTGGTCGAATAAGCGCCCAGGGCGTAGTTCAGGCGGTCGTCCCGGATGCCGGGGCGACTGGAGAGGCCCTTGGAATGCGAGTACGTGAAGGATACGTCGAAGGTCCAGTTGCTGAGCGTGCCGCGGTTGAGCATCGGCAGGTCCCCGGAGACGCCGCCCACGTAGCGCGACTGCCGGATGTCCGTGTCGTAGATCGTGCGGTCGCCGCGCACGGACACGATGGGAATGGTCTCGACGGGGCCGACGGGACCGTTCAGCAGACCGAAGACGCCCGGCGTGCAGGCGGCGAGCGGGATCCCGTAAGACGCGCAAAGGCCACCCCAGCGGTTGGCGAACTGCACCTGGAAGTTCGGGTTGTTGTAGAGGGCGTCCTCGGCGAGGCCGCAGTCCACGCCGGCCCCGTCCGGATTGCACATGTTGTAGGGGTTGCGCGCCGGTACGTCTGGGAATAGCTGGTACGCGCCGCCGTCCGAGTAGCTCTCCCGGGTGGAGTACAAGACCTCGAAGTACGGCGTCAGGTTCATGTCGCCCTCCAAGGTGTACTCGCCGTAGGTCATGATGCTGGTGGTCTTGTAGATGCCGTACAGGTGGGCGAACTGCTGGCGACCGTTGAGGTCGTAGTCGCGGAAGGTCAGGTCGGTCTTGCCGTCGCCGTCGCCGTCCACGCCGAAGCCCCACATGCTGGACTCGGAGAAGTCCGGCCAGCCGCCATTGCTGTAGCCGGGCGTCCAATAGATGCTGCCGGCCCTGGTCGGAACGAACACGCGCCCGGCAAGCGAGCCGAGTCTGCACTCATCCCACTCCATGCCGTAGTTCTCGGAGTACCAGAGGCCTTGGCTGCGGATGCGGCCCCCTTGATCGATCTCGACGTGCTTTTCGCAGCCCGCCGTCCACGGGCGGTCGTCCAGCGTGATGGGGTCCTGATCGTAGTACTCCGCGCCGACGCCGATGAAGCCGCGGTCGAAGTTCCTGCCCCAGCGCATGCCGAGCACCTCGGTCTGGCCGGCGCCATGGGCCGGGAAGGTGGGCAGCACCTCGAACTGGAAGCCGTCGAAGTCCTTCTGCAGGATGACGTTGATGACGCCCGCCACGGCATCGGAGCCGTAGATGGATGACGCGCCGTCGAGAAGCTGGTCGTACTGCTGGGCCAGCGTGCCCGGAATGATGCCGAGGTCGGGCGAGGTGGGTGCGCCTTCGACACCCGCAGGGGCGATGCGTCGGCCGTTGATGAGCACCAGCGTCCGAGCGCTGCCGAGGCCGCGCAGGTTGGCGGTGACGGCGCCGGGGCCGTCATCGAGCACGAAGCCGGAGAACGTCACGTCGATCTGCACCCCGGCGGCTGCGGTGGACTCCTGCAGGATCTTGCCCGCGTCCACCAGGCCCGCTTCCCGCGAGACCTCCGCGGTGATGATCTGCAACGGCGAGACGCTGGTGTAGGTGTCCCGCTTGAGCCGGGAGCCGGTGACGACGACCACTTCGACGTCATCGTCGATCTCCGCCACGGCGACCTCCTCGGCCTCGCCCTCGCCCTCCTGGGCGAAGGCCGCGGACGGCAAGAGGAGGCTGGTGGCCAGCGCGGCGAAGGCAAGGTGTGCGGTGGTGCGGCCCGTGCTCCGCGCGGGGCGCAGCAGCCAAGCCAGGAAGGACAGCGAGGTTCGCATGGCGTCACCCATCTGTGACCTGATGTTGCAGCGTATGCTAACACCTTGCCAAGCCCTGCGACGCACCGCGCAAGCCCCGATTCACGGGGCCGCGGGGCGTGGCGCATGGGTGGGATTGGCTCCGCCTGCTGGGCTCGAACCAGCGACCCGCTGATTAACAGTCAGCTGCTCTACCAACTGAGCTAAGGCGGATGAGAGGGCGCGTATGTTACTCGCCACGCCGCGATGGGCAAGCCGGATTTGCGGCGCGTCGGCTGCCACGCGGTCTGCTCCCGCGGGGGCGCCCGCGCCCCCGCCGACGCGCCATCGGCGCTGGTCCGCATGATCGACGGCTGTTCCGGCTTGCTGGCGGGTCCGCGCAGAGCAGGGCGGTCTGCCGCAGGAGCGTTCGGCGGCGCGCGTCGGGCCGCGGGCAGGGCAGGCGCTGCGGCGTCCCATGTGACCTGATGCCGGGCGCTCTGTATGCTTGTTCGATGGCGGTGCGCGGAGAGCGGTAGTGTCCGGGATGGAGGTCATGCTGACGCATGTGGGCGGGACGGCCGTCCTGGTCGTGACGGGCCGGGTGGACGCTTTCACCGCCCCGGCTTTCGAGCGCCAGATGCTGGCCACGGCTGGGGAACCGATCGGCCTGGTGCTGGACCTGTCTGCCACCACCTACATCGCCAGCGCGGGCCTGCGCACGATCTTGATGACCGCTCGCCTCTTCGCCCGCCGATCGGCGCGGTTCGCGGTATGCGTCCCGCCCGGGGGGCCGAGGGAACTCATCGAGAGAACGGGCTTGGACCAGGTCTTGGACTTGCACGAGACGCGCCGCTCAGCGCTGTCCGCGGTCATGGACCAGCGACGACGGGCGCGGGGCACGGCAGAGCCGTTAGGCACGAGCGATGGGGGGACGGGGTAGACGTGGTGTCGAGCCGCACCAGGAACTGACCCTCCGCCAACGGGCCTATCGCCGCCTGGCTGACCTTCAGTTCTGATCCCGTTCGTCCAAGGGGGACGGACTTGGAGGCGCTGGACGGCGAAATGCTCCTGCGTGAGCGGCACTGTCGCGATGCACCGCGCCGACATGCGTTCGGTGCGTTGCTGCGCAGGTTCTCTGGGCAGGGTCGAAGCCGGCGCAGTGCGCTCAGCCCAGTTGCGCGATGCGCCACACCCCGGTTGCCACCCGCGCCAGTGCGGCTTGGCGACTCTCGATCCTGTCGGGCGACCATTCGGCGTGCTGCTCCGCCACATTCTGGGTCGTGCGATACGCGCTCTCGGCGTATGCGCGGCGCTTGTCGGGATACTCGGCGTTGCCGATCACGGTCCATGCACCGGACGCGCCCGCTGGTCTGGTAGCGCGAGCCATTGACAGTAGACAGGGACTCGCCGGGGGACCGGCAGGTGCGGGGCGGGCCTCTGGGGTGCGCCTATGCAGGTCTCAGACGGTGTACAAGGGTCGACTAGCCCGCCTGGCACTTCGCTGCGGCAAGTTCCCCTGCGGTAAGGCCAGCGAGACCAGCGGGGCCCTGGGCACCAAACGCGAATCGAGGCGGCGTTGCTAGTTTGCCGAGGCCGAGCAAGGCATCAAGCCGCTCCGCGGCTTTGTACACATCGGCTCGTCCCAGCGGAGCCGCGCTGCCACATCCTTCGCGAACACGCTGCAGAACGCCGAGAACTCCTCCGCGTCGGCAGCCCCGGATCCCGGGCGACTTCGACTATGGCGGGTGGGAGACCGATGGCGGCGTCGTGGACGTGCGGGCCGTATCACACTTGGAGCCACTCCCAAGCGTAGAGATCGACCGACGTATGTGGCTGACGTCTGGGCTTGTCTTGACGGTACTGGGCCTCCTTGGAACAGACCTGGTCCCGGACTGGCCAGCTCCGCTTACGCGGGTTGACGGTGGACAGAGTCGGCGCCGCGCGGAGTGGCGGGGCACCGATGGGAGGCGCGGCCAAGGTCATACCGACGGAGTGGCGTGCGCCGGTTGTGGGCTGCAAGCCGCCAAGGGCCGGAACGAAATCCCTTGGCCGGCGTTGGCGACGGAGGAGAGTTGAATGCCCTGCTGGCCAGCAAGCTGTGGAGGGCGAGATTGGAGAGATGGGGGATCCGCACATCGATGGTTGCCAGTTCGGGGTACGTCTCGACGAGGGATTGGAGTTCATCGCCGTCCAGGGGATTCGCCTGCGAGAGCACCGCTTGCTCGAGTGGGGTGAGGTCCGCGCTGATTTGCTCAAGTAAGGGGTGTATGGATCCGTGCATTGCTCCGCGTTTGGCGTGATGCCGGGAGCCTTGACTGCTCGGGCGCAGGTGGCGAGGTGCCGCATGTCATGGGTTCGCAGTGATGGATAGCACCGGTCTGCCGGGTTGCGCGGATGGTCGGTGGCTGCCGCTTCTCCGCGACGCCCTGACCGACGGGGAGGCGGTCTGCACGACGGGCTTGGTGCTGCGGGAACTGCTCCAAGGGTTCGCGGCCCGAAGGCGCCGAGCTTGGTCTTGGAGCGCTTTGCCGCCACGGAGGACGTCGTGCCGACGCGCGCGGACCACATCGACGCCGCAGTGCTTCGCAACGCCTGCCGTCGGCAGGGCGTACAAATCGGCACATCGACGCGCTGGCGGCCCAGCTTTGCATCAGCCGGGACGTGGTGCTTTCGACGGCCCGCGACTTCGCGCACGTCGCGAGGCTGAGCTCCTTGAAGATGCGGGCGGGGACGGTAGCCTCCCTGCGTTGAACGCCGTACGTGGCGCCGCCTCGAGCGGGGCTTCTCGCGGGCCATCCCGCCGGCGCGCGTTATCGAGATTCGGCACGCCCCCCCGCCGGACGGCAGGTTGCAGGTTGACATTGACAAGCGGGCGCATAGCTAGGGAACATGCCGGAACTTGAGCTTGTGCCTACACAGGGAGGCCCGATGGACGACCCGGTCTGCACTGCCACGTTGACCGTCATGGCGCCGAAGGAAGCCGGGATTCCGGGGCGCATGGACTTGGCAGTCCTCGGATTGCGTGAGGAGGGGGACTGGTGTGCGCTAGCCTTGGACCTGAGCGTCCGGGGTTACGGCGCGACTTTCGACGAGGCGTTCAACGAACTCCGCGATGCCGTCAAGGCGCAGATCACGTTCGCACTTGAGCACGGCGGCGGCGACGACATCTTCTTCGCCGCTGAGGACCGTTATCTCGCCATGTACGCCCGGGCCAGACACAACGAGGTCGAGGCCGTCTACGAGTGCTGGCTTGCCCGGCCGAGCCAGCCGTCCGGGCCGGAGGGGCTCGCGCGGCCCCCGCACTCAGCTTCCGTTTGCCCAAAGTCACCGATAGGCGCCGGAACTTCGTTGCGGCGTGATGGAATACCTTGAGGTAGTGAGGCGGTTGAAGCGCCACGACCCAGGCTTTGAAGTGTGGCTGAAGCGGGGGAAGGGGAGCCATAGAATGATCCACCATCCCGGGCTCGGCGAGGCAGGGCGTTCACATCCCGTTCCTTTCCACGGAAACAAGACGGTGATCCGCAAGGGGATACTCAACGACTTGTCACGCAAGTTCGACCTGCCGGACGACTTCTGGGAATAGAGATCACGTTGGGCGGGAGGGGGGCGCGGGGAGTACGGTCTCAGGTCGTGTGCGAGGTCCTGACTAGCCCGCCCGCCGCTTCGCGGCGGCGAGTTCCCCTGCCGTATGGCCGGCGAGACCAGCGGGGATTCGGGCGCCGAACGCGAATGGAGGCAGCGTTGCCTGTTTGGGAAGGCCGAGCGCCGCATCGAGCCCTTCAGCGGCTTGGCACACATCCGCTTCGTCCCAATGGAGCAGCGCTGCGACATCCTTCGCGAACACGCTGCAGGACGCCGAGAACTCCTCGGCGTCGGCAGCCGTGAACTCTCGGGCCACCTCGACTATGTCAGGTGGGAGACCGATGCACGCGTCGTGGACATGCGGGTCGAACGAACCCGGTCGTGCATGGGCCTTTGGATCCGCGAAGTACCGCATGGCCACGTGCGCGACAGTACCACGCTCGGCGCCACTCCGTCATTTGGGCTCACCCCGTCGTCTGTCGGGCGCCGCGTTGACACGCCGCTGGCGTTGCCGCTAGCGTGTCGCAAGACGACACGCGGCGGCACACATGGCGACGAATCTGGTGATCGATCTCGAACTGCTGAGCCGGGTGCTGGCCGCGTTCATCGCTCGTCAGGAGCGGCGGCTCATCGTGGACCTGTTCGGCACGTTGGATTGGGACGATGCCTACGACTACAAGGCCGAGCGCAGCCGGTGACGCTGGGCGCGGACACAGCGTCGGCACGATGGAGGCGCTGGCCCGGCTCTGCAATGGCCCGGGGGTGGATCGCGCGGTCGATGTACCCTATTGATGCAAAAAAAGAGGCGACGGATGTTGATGTTCAGGCTAGCGCGGCGAGGTAGGAGGACATCTCCGCTTCCACTTCGGCGTTTGCATTCATCGACAGGACGGGTTTGCGCTGCGGGCGGAGGAACCGTCCGGCCCGGACGACGAGGCGGCGGCGCATCGTGTGCATCTGCTCGAACGCCCAGAGCGCCGTGCGCTTCGGGGTCGTGCCGCGCTGCGGCGGCCGGGACGCCATCTGCAGCTCCCGGGTCAGGTTGTGCGCCAGGATGGCGGCGAGGGTGTACAGCCGGTTGCCGGCGAGCTTGCGCGTCGGGACGTACTCCATGCGGCACTGCGACTTCAGTTCCGCGAACACGGCCTCCTGCGAGCCGCGCCCGTCGTGGAACGCGACGACGCTTTTCGCCCGCACGCGGCGGTTGGTCGCCACGACCTTGAACTCGAAGCCGTGGACGTGGGGCGCGAACAGGTCCAGCTGCACCGGTCCCTTGCGCTGCCGGCGGGTTCGCGTCCGGACCACGACCAGGCGCCGCCGGCGGCCCCAGCTCTTCGGCTTCCAGGCGGGCTCGAAGAAGTCCCTCGCCCCGTCCATGCGGCGCCAGCGGCGGCGGCCCTCGACGAGCGACTTCAGTTCCGCGAACCGCTCGAACGGCACCGTCGCCGTGTACTCGACGCCCAGCGCGTCGAGCCGGCCGAGGACGGCCTCGCCGAAGAACGCGCTGTCCATGCGCGACTCCAGCCGCGCACCCGGCAGCGCGGCGCGGACGTCCGCCAGGCAGCGCTGCATGAAGGCTTCCGCGCCGTTGGAGTCGTGCACGTTGCCCGGGCGGTGGCGCAGGTCGAACACCTGCCCGGTCTGCGCCACCGTCGCGAACAGCGGATAGTAGCTGCGCTGTCCCTTCCTGCGCTTGTTGAAGCCGACGGCCGTGCCTTCCGCGAAGCGCTTCGTGCCGAGCACCGAGCCGTCGAAGTCGAGCGTCATCCGCGCCGGGCCGAGCGCCGCGGCGCGGTCCAGCACCAGCCGCCGGTTCAGGGCGCGCACGTTGTCCGCGCTGCGCCCGTCGGCCCTGGCCAGCATGCGGCCCATCGTGGAGGCGTCCGGCAGGTGCCGCAGGCCCAGCGTCCGCCTGACCATTTCGTCGTCCCGGTAGTACCGCGCGTCGCGCAGCTCCCGGAAGCCCATGACCAGATGCACGACCAGCAGCAGCGCCACCGCGTGCGGCGCGTAGACCGGACTGCCCGGCAGGTGGCGGAAGCAGCCGCGCAAGCGCTCCTTCAGCCCGAGCCGCGCGAACAGCCTCTGGTAGAGCACCAGGCCCGCGTGCGCCGTCAGCCGCTGGTCCTCGAACCGGATCTCGATGCGATCCGTCGCTTTACCCCGCACGCTCGCCTTGCTACGCTTCATGGCGGCGGCCTCCTTCCGATGAGTTTTTCGACGAACCGCATCGTAACAGAAGGGGGTCGCCGTCCAACCCCGCTCCTTGCGATTCGACGAACTATCGAAGCGCAAAGACGCCGTGCCCCGCGAAACCGCGCTCCGCTTGACAACACCTACGGTGTGTCAAACCGGCAACCCGACTACAGCGCGAAACGCACGAAAAACCTGCAATACGACGAATACTCGCGCCTCAGTATGCCCTTAAGGGGTGTACTTGTGCCAAGTGTCCGCAGGCTCTCCAGGATGTCCCCGTCGGCGATGACGAAGAAATAGACCCCATTTGGCTCGCCTCGACGTCGAGGTGTAGCCGTTCCCGACCAGAGATCATGTGGCTCGACGCGCCGCAGTTGGTGGATCTGCTGGCGAAGCGTCCCAAGTGTCACGGGCAATCCTTAAGGGCGGAATGCTCAGAGCCCTCAGCCCAGTTGCGGGATGCGCCACACCCCGGTTGCCACGCGCGCCATTGCGGCTTGGCGACTCTCGATCCTGTCCGGCGACCACTCGGCGTGCTGCTCCGCCACATTCTGGGTCGTGCGATACGCGCTGCCCGCGTACGCGCTGCGCTTGTCGGGATACTCGGCGTTGCCGATGTCGCGGTTCGGGCGCCGTTCCAGCAGCAGAATGTTGCCGAGCCGAGACGTGAAGGTGTCGATCTCCTCGTCGGTGAACTGGGGCCAGCCATCGGCAGGGTTCAGCGGACAGATGTGCTCAAGCGTGATGGCGGCGTCCTCGTAATCCAGATGCAGGCCCGATGCCTGCCGCTCAAGCTCGCACAGGATGTAGCGCAAGATGCGTCGGCTCCTGCCCTTCAACGACATGGTCTTGCCGGTGAAGGAGGATCGGAACTGCTCATCGCTGGGATACACAGGACGCAGCGCTTCGAGTATCTCCCGATCAGTGCGATGTTCGGCCCTAGCGACGCGCGCAGCTTCCGCGTGGTACGTGCGCTCCTGCTCGCTGGTCTGGTAGTTGCAGATCACGTTGTAGCGGAAGGACATCGCAACGACGCAGCGCAGGAGGGATGCGAAGCGGGCGGCGGGCAATGCGCGGTGCGCGGCCATCAGGAGCGGCAGCGGCTGACGCACGCCGAAGAGGCGCAGGCAGCGCGCGTCCTTGCGCAAATCGGGCGTCCATTCGGACGCATCGGGCTGGGTTAGCGCCAGATAGGCGTCCACGTCGCTTTCCATCTCCTGCAGCAGCCGGAAGACGTCCTGACGATCCGCCACTTGGCCGCGAATGGTCTTGAAGAGCTCGGATTGGCGTACGAAACTCCGCCGGCTGATCCAATGCACGCGCAGGAAGTCGGGCAGGCTCTCCGCGCCCAGCCTGCCTACAACCTGCTCCCAGCGATCATCGAGCGCGCGCAGCTCGCGCTCATGCTGGCCTTCTCTGTGCAGGATCGAGAACAGGTAGTTCTTCAGCAGATCGGTGGCGGAGAGCCGGACGCCACGGGAGTTGAGCGTCTCGAACACCTTGTAGGCGTTGAGCTCGTCGTCCACCGTGATGACCGTGAAGAACAGCCGGTCGCTCATCTCATCGACAAGCCGGGCCACGGCGATGCCGGGGTCGGGTGCAGTGTTCACATGGTCGTGGATCCGGCGTTCGAACCACTCGAACGCCTTGCGAAGCCCGTGCTCCGATGCCTTGAAGCCGCGCCGTGGCAGACTGTCCGCCAAGGGCACGAGGTAGGTCTGGTAGTAGTCGTCGTTGTTGCGGTTGAGCGTCAGCTTGGACCGCGGCACCAGAGTCACCGGATCCAGATAGCCGATATAGGTCTGGCGCAGCCCTTCGAGTCGCTGGCGCACTCGCTCCGCGTCGCGGCCCTGGTCCATCAGCGTCTTGAGCTGTCGCAATGCCGCAAGCACGAGAATGCTCAGCGTCGTCAGCCGCTGCTGGCCATCGATGATGTCGAACTGCTTGTCGTCCTTCGTCTGCAGGACGAGGTAGCCCATGTAGTGACCGGTCTCGCCGTCCGGGTCAAGCGTCCCCAGAATGTCGAGCCAGAGGTCTTCCCACTCCTCGTCCCCCCAACTGTAGTCACGCTGGAAGCGCGGCACTCGGTACGTCAAGCCGTTGCCCAGGAGCTTGCGGTAGGTGTCGTTGCGGGTGTTGAAGTTTGTCGCGCGCATGGGCGGCTGCGGCTAGGGCTGGGGGTTTCGAGATGCGAAGCGTACCGCGTTCCTGCCGGAACATTCGGTCGCGGCGGGTCAGCATGGCAGACGAGTAGCTCGCTGGCTGCGCCCGGTTGGTCCGCGGCTGGGTCGCCACCGCTCGTGCTGAGTTGCGACTTGCGGACTGCTGGGACGTCTCCGCGACCTGCCTGAGGCCAGCGGTGGCGGCGTCCATGGGCACCGCTGGTGCCCCGCCGTTTCCGCCCAGCGTGCTGCCGCCCACATGGCTTCGACGGGCGTTCTGTTCGGCGCGTCGTGGTGCGCGAAGCTTAGGTGGGTGAGGCGAGCGTCCATCGCACCGCTCGAAGCTCTGGGCGGGTCTGTACTGCCTCAGGTCGTGTGATGGGGCCTGACTAGCCCGCCCGGCGCTTCGCTGCGGCGAGTTCCTCTGCGGTAAGGCCGGCGAGACCAGCGGGGACGCGGGCGCCAAACGCGAATCGAGGCGGCGTTGCCTGTTTGGGAAGGCCGAGTACGGCATCGAGCCCTTCAGCGGCTTGGCACACATCGGCTTCGTCCCAGTGCAGCCGCTCGGCGACATCCTTCGCGAACACGCTGCAGAACGCCGAGAACTCCTCGGCGTCGGCAGCCCCGAATTCCTGGGCCACTTCGGCTACGACCGGAGGGAGACCGATGGACGTTTCATAGACGTGCGGGTCGAACGAACCCGGACGTGCGTGCGCCTTTCGATCTGCGAAGTACGGCATGGCCATGTGCGCGACCGTACCACGCTTGGCGCCACTCCACTGGCAGGTCGAGAACGGCAACCACTTCCGCCGCGACGCCACCATGGGCGAGGACGCCGCCCGGTTCCGCGCCGGCCACTCCCCCGCCAACCACGCGATGCTCAACAACATCGTGCTCGCCGTCGTCTTCCACAACGGCTTCCGGTACCTGCCCGAGGCCAACCGCCACTACGCGATGCGCCGCGACGACGCGTTCGACGCCATCCTCTCGCCCGACTGAGCCGCCGCCGAACCGCCGAACCGGGAACGCCGGGGGCGCTTCCGCGCCCGATGCACCCGTCGGCCCGGAAACGGGCCGCGGCGAACCGGAAGAAGCCGCCGCATGCCGCCGGAAACCCCGTGACGAAGGCCAGCCCGACCACCCAGCCAAGGCGGCAGCGCCGCTGGCACCGTCAGGTCGCTAGGGTGCAATCACCCTGGGATGCCCCTTACGCACCCTAGACGCGGCGCACTAAGACCTGTAGCCTGCGCCAAACGTGTGTGCTGGAAGTGTCGGATGCGCTCGGGATGTGTAGGTCGGAGTCACGCTGCCCGGTCTGGCACTGGCGCATCTAGGCTGTGAGGCTATGGCGACAGACGCGCACTCTAGGCATTCGTCGTTCCGGGAGGTAGTGCTTGAGCACCTGTTCGTCGGGCAGTTGCTGAAGGTCCTTTGGCGACGGAGACAGGTCGGCACGGAAGTCCTACGACCCGAGGTGGACAACGCAGGTTACGACCTCGTTGTCGAGGCCAACGCCGTGGTCAGGCACGTTCAACTGAAGGCTTCCTCTCGAGGCGCAACGACGGCGCAGCAGAAGGTCCATCACCTGCTGGCGGGAAAGCCCAGCGGGTGCGTGGTCTGGATGGAGTTCGACCAGCACGATCTGAGTTTGGGGCCGTACTGGTGGTTCGGCGCGGCCCCCGGATGCCCTCTCCCGGACTTGTCGCGGTTTAGGCCCGCCAGACACACGAAGGCGGATGCACGCGGTCGCAAGGCAGAGCGGCCGGGCCTATGTATCGTCCCGAAGGGTGAGTTCTCAAAGATGGACGACATGGACGAGGTGGCGGATGCGTTGTTCTGGGGCACGCAACGACGCCGGGAAGCGTTGAGCCGAGCGGCGGGGATGTGGAAGGACCGTACGGACTTGCCGGACTTCCGGTCGCTGAGGGCTAGCTGGGACCGAGCTTGAGGCATGTCGAAGCATGTGATGCCGGACACGGACGTGTTGATCGACTTCCTTCGCGGACGTCCCGAAGCCGTGACGTGGATGGAGGCGCATCAAGACGGTATCGTCGTCTCTTCCGTCTCCGTTGCCGAGCTGTACGCCGGTGTCAGAATGTGCCCGTCGGCGTCCACGACTTCGGCGGCCATGGGTTACTGGGTCCTCGCTACGGGCTTGACGGCCGTGTGGTCGCCCGCCTTCCGGCTAGCCAAGAGACGCTTCGTGCTCTCCGACATTTCGGGCAGCCCGGTGACCCTCTCGCGAAGGCGCCGGTTGACGATCTCGCGCAGGTCGCGCGGCGTCTGTTCCGTTTGTCTCATTGCCGTCACGCTGCTTCTCCTCTTGCTGTCGAATCTCGACTTCTGGATTGAGATAACGAAGGTCCAGGTCGTCGCCAGGAAGCCCAGCCAACTGGCCGACTGTGTTGCACAGTTCGGAACTGTGGCGGGCTCGGTTCGAGCCCTAGAGTTGAAGAACGTAGCACAAGGTCGGGTGGGCTAGCGGCACCGTCACGGTGGATGTGCTACCTCCCCCGCCAGTTCGGCGTGCGCTTCTCGGCGAAGGCGCGTGGGCCTTCCACGGCGTCTTCAGAGCGTTGGCGGCGGCGTTCCCACTCGCATTGCGTGTAATGCGCCTGCGCCAGCGGCATGTCGAGGCCGCGCATGGCAGCTTCCTTGGTGGCGCGGACGGAGAGCGGGGCGCAGCGCAGGATGTCGGCGACCCACTCGTCCACCGCGGCATCGAGCTCGGCCAGTGGCACGACTTGGTTCACCAGGCCGAGTTCGTAGCCGCGTTGCGCGGGCATGTGGCGGCCGGTGAGGAGATAGCCCATCGCTGCCTTCAAGCCGATCTGGCGGGGTAGCCGATGCACGCCAGCGGCTCCGGCGATGAGGCCGCGGCGCGGTTCCGGCAGGCCGAGTTCGGCGTGGTCGGCGGCGACGATGATGTCGCAGGCCATGGCGAGTTCAAGACCGCCGCCGAGCGCGAAGCCGTTGACGCGGGCGATCACGGGTTTCGGAAAGTGCCAGCGTTCGATGAGCGAACGGGTCTCGGCGGCGCGTTCGGCCCAGATGCCGCGTTGCTCCGGCGAGGCATCGCGTTCCCGTGCCCGGTGCTTCAGATCGGCACCGGCGCAGAAAGTGCGATTGCCGGCGCCGGTCACCACTGCGAGCCAGATGTCGTCGTTCTGCTCTACTTCATCGAAGCGTTGCGAGAGCTCCCAGCGCAGGTCGGGATTCAACGCGTTCAGCGACTCCGGGCGGTTCAGAGTGATGCGGGCGACATGGCCGTCGACCGAGAATTCGGTGACGCGGTAGGCGTCTTTGGGCGTGGTCACGGGGGTCTACTCCATGGATGTCCTTAGTGCGGTCAGAGTCTACGGCCGGGTCGCATCGGGCTGCGAGTTGCTATGCTCCTAGAGTCGCACGCCGTGGCGGTCAACGACTCGATGGCGCGGTCGAGGTGGTTCACGGCCCGGTGGAGGTCCTCGAACCGCTCGGCTTCAATGGCTCCGCACGGATTGCTCGCGCGGTCCTCCCGCTCAGCTTCGTCTGCCGGCGTCGCGGGTGGGCTGTGGCGTATCGGTGCGGAGTCTGTCGGCCCCTTCCTCGGTCGTGCCTTGCCGCGACCCCTCGGGTCCCCGTCGAATAGGCAGCTTCGCGCCCCGCGCACCTTCCCGAACAGCTTCGACTGCCGCGGTGTAGGCCTCCTGGCTGGTCGCCAACGAGCGGCGTGCTTTCTCGATCTTGCCGGTGGCCTCTCGTCTGGCATCCCCGGCCTGTCGGTGGCTACTCTTGAAGGTGCCGACGTGGATCTGTGCTTGGTCCAGCGCGTCCCGATATTTGTCTATCTTGGCGGCGAGCGCGCTCTGCATGACCTTGGCTGCGACTTCCTCCGTCCGTTCGCCGACTGCTCGTAGGAACTCTTGCCGCTTCTCCATCACCGTGCGCTCACTCGCCTCGAATCGACGCAGTTCCGATTCCGAGCGCTTCGCCTCCTCGACTAACCTATCAAGGCGCTCCGCCAGCTCGGCATGGCTGTCCTGGATCGCTTGGAGCCGCGAAAGCAGTCCCCCGCGACGATCCACAAACGTCCGAAGCTCTGCCAGCGACTCACGCAGTGCCTCCAAGGCAAGCTCGGACGCCAACGACGGCTCCGAGCCGAGGGCCGTCGCTGATGCTTCATCGGCCGGTGCCGCTCGCGACTCGGTCGCCGCGTCTGCTTCGTCCGACACGCCGAGGGACTCCCGAGTTGGCGAGTCCGATGCGGTCTGGCTGGCGTCTGCTGTGGTTGCTGCAACCTTGGCATCGATCCACGCCGTTACCAGCCCGGGCACATCGTCCATAGTTGCCGTCTCGCGGACTCGCGCCAGCGCTCGTTCAAGGGTCCTCGCAGTTACCCTGACGTCGTTCAAGTCTTCGGTTCCGCCCTCGACGATCTTCTCCACCTCTTGGGAAAGTTCGTTCAGAGCGTGCGCCAATCGCTCGAGTTGGGCCTGTTCGTCAGCGGACGGTGCATCGAGGGCATCCGCAATCCGCTGCCGGACGGCCACGGCTCTCTCGCGTGCCTCTTCCAAAGCCGAAGAACTCTGTGCCTTGGTCGGCCGCGCCGGCAGACTCAATCAACTCTTCATGGTCCTTGCTGGCCGCCTCAAGCAACGGCTGTAGTTCTTCGGCAGTGACGAGATCGGATGCTGACCTGCGCCACTGCTTGAGAGCCGCCACATAGGCGTTGAGCCTCTCCATGCGATCCGCCGCGATGTCCTCACGCAGCTGATCGAGAAGCCCGCGCAGCGTACTCGCGTGCCACCAGCCCCGCGACAGCATCTCCGTCGCACTGGCGACATCTAGCGCAGACAGTTCCGCACGAACATCCTCAATCGCCGCCAAACCGTGGTCGGCCTGCTGTTGCGATGTCTCCAATCCCTTGAGCGCCGAAGCCAATGCCGCGTCCGCGCTCTTGACCTTGTCCTTCCCTCTGTTCGTCGTCTCACAGACCTTCCACACCAGGTGCTCGGCCAATGCCCTTCCGAACTCCTCGACCTCTTGGTCGATGAGCCCTTCCAAGTAGGGAAGCTGATCGTTCACGAACCGCTGCCAATCGACCGGTAACAGGTCGATGATCCCCGTGTACGCGTTGCGCACGTTCTCGTCGTTCGCCATAGCTGCTCTTCAACCTCTCGTTGCTTAGTGGACCTTCCGGCCACTCGCATTGCCCTGTGGGCGTGTCTCCGCCGCAGAGTCGCACGATCGTTGTGCGCAGTTCAAGCAACGGACCTGTTCCACCGCCTGGTCGCATCGCTCGCCAATGGCTAGCAGACGCGTGTTCAACAGTTCGTCGTGCCGCTTCTCGAAGTAATGGCGGAATCGGCGTTCGACCGTCCACGCCCGCCGCGTCAGGAGTTCGGAGTCGGCTTCACAGGCAGGGCCGCTCGTTTCCATCGCTTGGCATCCGGAAAGCAATTGCTCGATCTCATCCACCTTCGCGCCAAAGGCGCTATGTCTCGCTAGCAAGCCTTGCAGCTTCCTGCCTTCATCTTCCTCGAACTCGGTCGGGAGGCCGCGCACGGCCTGCTCGTAGTTCGTCCTGCATTGAAGACGGAAAGCCCTCCACTCGCTGAGCGAAGCGGCCACGCTTCGTCGAATGCAGCTCGCATCGGCTTGCAGCTCGGCGGAAAGAGACTTGGCGAACTTCTCAACATCCGCAACGAGCGACTCGATCTGCAGAATCTGCCTGTAGAGGTCGCCCTCGCCGACGAGCCAGCGCGCTTTTTCCTGAGCGATTTTATCTCGGTGGGTATCCTGTTCGGTCGCGTGCTTCCTGAGTCGGTCGGCAAGGATCGAACTCTCGTGGGACTGGAGACCCTATTGATGCAAAAAAAGAGGCGACGGATGTTGATGTTCAGGCTAGCGCGGCGAGGTAGGAGGACATCTCCGCTTCCACTTCGGCGTTTGCATTCATCGACAGGACGGGTTTGCGCTGCGGGCGGAGGAACCGTCCGGCCCGGACGACGAGGCGGCGGCGCATCGTGTGCATCTGCTCGAACGCCCAGAGCGCCGTGCGCTTCGGGGTCGTGCCGCGCTGCGGCGGCCGGGACGCCATCTGCAGCTCCCGGGTCAGGTTGTGCGCCAGGATGGCGGCGAGGGTGTACAGCCGGTTGCCGGCGAGCTTGCGCGTCGGGACGTACTCCATGCGGCACTGCGACTTCAGTTCCGCGAACACGGCCTCCTGCGAGCCGCGCCCGTCGTGGAACGCGACGACGCTTTTCGCCCGCACGCGGCGGTTGGTCGCCACGACCTTGAACTCGAAGCCGTGGACGTGGGGCGCGAACAGGTCCAGCTGCACCGGTCCCTTGCGCTGCCGGCGGGTTCGCGTCCGGACCACGACCAGGCGCCGCCGGCGGCCCCAGCTCTTCGGCTTCCAGGCGGGCTCGAAGAAGTCCCTCGCCCCGTCCATGCGGCGCCAGCGGCGGCGGCCCTCGACGAGCGACTTCAGTTCCGCGAACCGCTCGAACGGCACCGTCGCCGTGTACTCGACGCCCAGCGCGTCGAGCCGGCCGAGGACGGCCTCGCCGAAGAACGCGCTGTCCATGCGCGACTCCAGCCGCGCACCCGGCAGCGCGGCGCGGACGTCCGCCAGGCAGCGCTGCATGAAGGCTTCCGCGCCGTTGGAGTCGTGCACGTTGCCCGGGCGGTGGCGCAGGTCGAACACCTGCCCGGTCTGCGCCACCGTCGCGAACAGCGGATAGTAGCTGCGCTGTCCCTTCCTGCGCTTGTTGAAGCCGACGGCCGTGCCTTCCGCGAAGCGCTTCGTGCCGAGCACCGAGCCGTCGAAGTCGAGCGTCATCCGCGCCGGGCCGAGCGCCGCGGCGCGGTCCAGCACCAGCCGCCGGTTCAGGGCGCGCACGTTGTCCGCGCTGCGCCCGTCGGCCCTGGCCAGCATGCGGCCCATCGTGGAGGCGTCCGGCAGGTGCCGCAGGCCCAGCGTCCGCCTGACCATTTCGTCGTCCCGGTAGTACCGCGCGTCGCGCAGCTCCCGGAAGCCCATGACCAGATGCACGACCAGCAGCAGCGCCACCGCGTGCGGCGCGTAGACCGGACTGCCCGGCAGGTGGCGGAAGCAGCCGCGCAAGCGCTCCTTCAGCCCGAGCCGCGCGAACAGCCTCTGGTAGAGCACCAGGCCCGCGTGCGCCGTCAGCCGCTGGTCCTCGAACCGGATCTCGATGCGATCCGTCGCTTTACCCCGCACGCTCGCCTTGCTACGCTTCATGGCGGCGGCCTCCTTCCGATGAGTTTTTCGACGAACCGCATCGTAACAGAAGGGGGTCGCCGTCCAACCCCGCTCCTTGCGATTCGACGAACTATCGAAGCGCAAAGACGCCGTGCCCCGCGAAACCGCGCTCCGCTTGACAACACCTACGGTGTGTCAAACCGGCAACCCGACTACAGCGCGAAACGCACGAAAAACCTGCAATACGACGAATACTCGCGCCTCAGTATGCCCTTAAGGGGGAGATTCAGGTTGGCCGCCTCAAGGAGGCGCATGGCGCAGTCAGAATGCGCCGAGTCCAGCCGCGCCTGACCTTGGGCCAATAGCAGCCTCAGGTAAGCTTCCCGGTTCGCGTTCGCCATCGCTTGGTGCGCGTGGTCGAGCTCGCGTGCCATTCGCCGCAGTTCTTCGAAGTGCTCTGGCCCGACTGCCGGCGTCTTGCAGCCGAGTTGCGCCAATGCGAGTACCAAGAGCGGCGCAAGCCACCGAGTGCCCCGAGTCGCTCCGCTGGGCCAAGGCGCCGGTCGCGTCACCGTAACGGACCTGTCAGGAGTTGGCGAACGCGTATTCGCAAGCTCTCGAAGGACGGCGGCCCGGCCGCGTCGTCGTTGCCTGGCCTAGATGCGCGGCCCGTTCCGGGCACATTTCCGGGGCTCGGTTCGCGTGGTTGCTCTGTGCCGGGCCCTCGGAGCGGTCGCCCGCCCGACTCGGCACTCCCAGCCGCACCGAAGACACCTTGGACAACCCGATTCAGGAACTCGTATGCGACGTTCGGGAAGAGCCCTAGCAAGAAGGCGATCACGATGATGCCGTGCGACGTGGTGTCGCCAAGGCTGATCGCGTCTTCGCCCAAGAGGTCCGTCGCTGTCAGGGCCCACACAACAGCTAGGGCGAGAGGCGGCGTAAAGGCAAGATAGATGATCGTCCTTGCCGCTTCGCGCGGATCCCAGACCACGGGGACCTCGTTCGCGGCCCAGAATCGCCCCCTCCGCTGCCGGGCATATGTCAGGCTCAAGTCCAGAAGCCGGCGTACCAATACGCCGAACGCTGCCAGTAGGAGCACCTCGAACCACCGGAACTTCCCCAAGGTCCAGAAGAACCCGGGATTGTCCATCACAAGCTGCCGGAGCTGCGCATGGAAGCAACCAATTTCGCATCCCGAAGGAATGGACTTGGCATGCTTGCAGGTGAACGCCGCGTCGGGGCAATGGTCCCCGGCGCTGGCGACCAGAGGAACGAAGCTGCAGCAGTCCTCGCAGTCGTCCGTCGCATTGCCCGCCCCGGTGCTGAGGTCCAGACCAAACATGCCGCGTAGCTGCTGACCAAGGGCGACGAAGTTACGGCACACCTCAGCCGCGGCCGGCAACGCACTCTCGGGCGGGTCTACCCTATTGATGCAAAAAAAGAGGCGACGGATGTTGATGTTCAGGCTAGCGCGGCGAGGTAGGAGGACATCTCCGCTTCCACTTCGGCGTTTGCATTCATCGACAGGACGGGTTTGCGCTGCGGGCGGAGGAACCGTCCGGCCCGGACGACGAGGCGGCGGCGCATCGTGTGCATCTGCTCGAACGCCCAGAGCGCCGTGCGCTTCGGGGTCGTGCCGCGCTGCGGCGGCCGGGACGCCATCTGCAGCTCCCGGGTCAGGTTGTGCGCCAGGATGGCGGCGAGGGTGTACAGCCGGTTGCCGGCGAGCTTGCGCGTCGGGACGTACTCCATGCGGCACTGCGACTTCAGTTCCGCGAACACGGCCTCCTGCGAGCCGCGCCCGTCGTGGAACGCGACGACGCTTTTCGCCCGCACGCGGCGGTTGGTCGCCACGACCTTGAACTCGAAGCCGTGGACGTGGGGCGCGAACAGGTCCAGCTGCACCGGTCCCTTGCGCTGCCGGCGGGTTCGCGTCCGGACCACGACCAGGCGCCGCCGGCGGCCCCAGCTCTTCGGCTTCCAGGCGGGCTCGAAGAAGTCCCTCGCCCCGTCCATGCGGCGCCAGCGGCGGCGGCCCTCGACGAGCGACTTCAGTTCCGCGAACCGCTCGAACGGCACCGTCGCCGTGTACTCGACGCCCAGCGCGTCGAGCCGGCCGAGGACGGCCTCGCCGAAGAACGCGCTGTCCATGCGCGACTCCAGCCGCGCACCCGGCAGCGCGGCGCGGACGTCCGCCAGGCAGCGCTGCATGAAGGCTTCCGCGCCGTTGGAGTCGTGCACGTTGCCCGGGCGGTGGCGCAGGTCGAACACCTGCCCGGTCTGCGCCACCGTCGCGAACAGCGGATAGTAGCTGCGCTGTCCCTTCCTGCGCTTGTTGAAGCCGACGGCCGTGCCTTCCGCGAAGCGCTTCGTGCCGAGCACCGAGCCGTCGAAGTCGAGCGTCATCCGCGCCGGGCCGAGCGCCGCGGCGCGGTCCAGCACCAGCCGCCGGTTCAGGGCGCGCACGTTGTCCGCGCTGCGCCCGTCGGCCCTGGCCAGCATGCGGCCCATCGTGGAGGCGTCCGGCAGGTGCCGCAGGCCCAGCGTCCGCCTGACCATTTCGTCGTCCCGGTAGTACCGCGCGTCGCGCAGCTCCCGGAAGCCCATGACCAGATGCACGACCAGCAGCAGCGCCACCGCGTGCGGCGCGTAGACCGGACTGCCCGGCAGGTGGCGGAAGCAGCCGCGCAAGCGCTCCTTCAGCCCGAGCCGCGCGAACAGCCTCTGGTAGAGCACCAGGCCCGCGTGCGCCGTCAGCCGCTGGTCCTCGAACCGGATCTCGATGCGATCCGTCGCTTTACCCCGCACGCTCGCCTTGCTACGCTTCATGGCGGCGGCCTCCTTCCGATGAGTTTTTCGACGAACCGCATCGTAACAGAAGGGGGTCGCCGTCCAACCCCGCTCCTTGCGATTCGACGAACTATCGAAGCGCAAAGACGCCGTGCCCCGCGAAACCGCGCTCCGCTTGACAACACCTACGGTGTGTCAAACCGGCAACCCGACTACAGCGCGAAACGCACGAAAAACCTGCAATACGACGAATACTCGCGCCTCAGTATGCCCTTAAGGGGTCTACGCTTGGACTGGCACTCGCGTTATTGGCACTCTGGAGCGGGAGCGGGTACACATCTGACATGCGGCGTACGAAGCCGCCCTGAAGTGCCGCAATCAGTCGCCCCGCCGTACCCTCGCTGGGGGGCAACTCACGCAGGGTCGAGAGCTGCGCCGTGAAGATCTCAATTCGGGACGTAGCACTGCTTTCGGCTTTCTCCGCCTCGGCGTCTTCGGCCTCCGCGCTCTCGTTGCTCGCGGATTCCTCCGAATCGGGTTTGGCGGCAAGGGCTGGCGCGATGGCTGACAGTGGCGCCCAGCTGTAGATGGGGTTCCTTCTTGACAGCGTGAAGCTCCCGCGGACCTGTTCCACGTATTCGGCCAGCTGGGCGTTGTAGGCAGCGATGGCCCGGGAAGTGTCGGCGAGCAGCCCGCGCACCGAGGCGATTTGGTTCACACCCAATGGTCCGGGTTCTGTCGAACCAACCACGTACGCTCGCCCATCGACGGTGAATTCCAATGCGCCGGTGCGCCCGTCCTCCCGCAAGCCGTAGAGTTTCACCGCGTTGCGGACTTCCGGAAAGATGTCCTTCTTGTAGCTTTTCTCGAAGCAACTGTGGAGCCAGATATAGGCGACGAGGAACAGGAAGGTCGCCAACAGCAACCCCACCGCATGGGCATGTTCGCTGACCCAAAGCCGCCTCCAACGGCGCGGCCGGGGAGGCGGTGGGCGTACGTTCGTCATGTCGCGGCCCCCTCAGATGCGGCAGCGCGGACGCTCGGCACGATGGCGCGAAGGTGTCTCATGGCGAGCGGCTGTCCTGTTTGCCTTCCCCGTGCCATTCCCGGGGCGTTGCGGTTCCCACTCGCCAATGGCTCCTGGCCGCCGCGGATCCGCCCACGCTCAACATGGCTCATTTGAAATGACTTGCAGTACCAGTGACAAGTGTCGTTTGTCATCAGTTCGTAGTGACAGTTGTCATGCTATCTTGAACTGCAGCTGGTGAGTCGCGACTGTGATCTGGCGGGTCCCTGGGAGCGGATTGGCATCGTCGCCACCTCGTTGAAGCGCGACGGGTTCTTGGCGCAGGTCCGGACTCAGGGCTTCCGGCGCCTCCGTTTCGGCCTGAGGCGGGAGGCCGTTGAGGATGAAATCGGAGACGCGGCAGGGGTCTTGGGGTTGGTCACGGGGTGTCCCGTCCTTGCTGCTGCGGTGGTTGTGCGAGCGTGTGGTAGCGGTTTGGGGCGAGGGGTCCGAAGCGAGTCTCCTCGCCGTCGGCCTAGGCGACTCGGACATGTTCCGGGGTTGCCGCATCGCCCAAGGCGAAGATCAGCCGCGCATCGCTCGCCGATGCATAGCTGCCGTCCGTGGCGATGCGCCGGCGCGGGCACGGCTCTGACTCGCGCCACACCGACGCCCCGACTGCGGTCCTGCCCGGTGCGGCGCGCAGTTCCACGCCGAGCCACGGACGGGACGGGGCGTCATTTCGATAGAGGCGCACCGGGCCGTGGTTGTTCGCCACCAAGAGGTCGATGTTCCCATCGTTGTCGAGGTCGGCGAATGCCGCGCCGCGGCTCACCTCTGCGTGGGCGAATGCGGGCTCCAGGTATTCCGCGTAACGCCCTGTGCCGTCGTTCAGCCAGAACTGGTTGCGCTGGCCGAGCGGATGCGGGTCGCCAGCATCGCGCTTGGCGAGCATCTCGGAGACCGCACCGTTGGCGGAGAAGAGGTCCAGGTCGCCGTCGTTGTCGGCGTCGAACCAGCCGGTCCCGAAGCCGGTGAACGGGGCGCTTGATGCGGCGAGGCCCGCCTGATTGGTGTCGTCGCTGAACCAGTCGCCGCGGCTTGCGTAGAGGGTGTTGGTCTCGGTCGCCAGATGCGTGACGAAGAGATCCACGTCGCAGTCGCCGTCGAAGTCCTCGGCGGCGATGCCCATGCCCGCGTCCGCCGCGCCGTTGCCGTTCACCGCCACGAAGGCGAGCGCGGCGTCGTCTACGCGTCCAACAGATCGGACACGCGCCAGAATGTCCTAAACAGACCGGACACACGCCAGAACGTCCACGCCAGAACGTCCTACAGCGGAGTGGGCGGAGCTCCCCATCGCGGTTGCGCTGCCGCTTCGCCGTCTACGTTAGGATTGGGCCGTCTAGGCTGGTTGAATACGGTGTCGTGGCCCACCGCCCCCTCAGCAGACGGATTCCGTTCCGCGGGGCGGCGTTGGCGGGTGCCGTGGCCATGGCAACGGAGCTGCTTGGGGCTCCGGCGGCCCAGGCGGAGGAAGTGGTGGCGCTCGAGGAAGTGGTGGTCACGGCGCGCAAGCGGCGCGAGAGCCTGCAGGATGTGCCCATCTCCATGCAGGCATTCACCGCAGATCGCATCCTGGAACTCGGCATCCGCCGCTTCGAGGACTTCGCCGTCTTGGCCCCGTCCATGGCTTTCGCGAGCTGGCTGCCGGGCACGCAGATGATGTTCATCCGCGGCATCGCCGACGGCGGCAATCCCAGGCACACCAACGCCGCTGCCGCGACCATGTACCTCGACGAGCAGCCGCTCAGCTACGCCGGCGGCATCGCGGACCTGCATAGCTACGACATCGAGCGCATCGAGGTGCTGAACGGCCCGCAGGGCACGATCTACGGTGCCAGCTCGGTCTCAGGCACTGTGCGCATCATTGCCAACAAGCCGGATCCAACGCGATTCGAGGCGGGCACGGACATCACCTTGGGCCTCATCAAGGACGGCGACTACGTGCGCACTGCCGAGGGCTTCGCGAACATTCCCTTGTCCGGGCCAACCGCGGTGCGCATCGTCGGCTGGTACGACGAGTCCGCTGGCTTCGTGGACAACGTCGCCCGCACCCGCACATACAGGAACGGCGCTTCCGCCACCAGCAGCCCGTTCGCCAAGGACGACTACAACGAGGAACGCACCTTGGGCGTTCGCGCGTCCGCGCACACCGAGTTCGGCACCGGCTGGCGCACCACGCTCGCCGGCTTCTGGCAGGGCAGCCAGACGGTCGGCGCTTGGGATCATGAACCGACTCGCGTCGCAGATCTCAAGGTCGCCCGCTTCGGCCCGGAGCACGGAGAGCTCGACTTCGGCCAGGTGGCGCTCACGGTCGAGCGCCATCTCGGCACCGCTGATGTCGTCTACGCCGGGGCCTACTTCTCCGGAGATCGGCAAACCCGGTCCGACTACTCGGACTACGCGGAGCACGCTCCCTTCGCCAGCTGGATCCAGCAGTTCGCCTGCAACGACTTCCATTGGCACGGCAACGTGGGCTGCAACGATCCGAGCATGTTCTACGACGCCGACTACGCCTCCGAACGCTGGTCCCAGGAAGTGCGTCTCACGTCGTCCGGCGAAGGCCGCTTCAGCTGGCTGGTCGGCGCATATGCGGAATGGGACGAGAGCGAGAACCTGATCCTGTGGGGCATGCCCGGCATCCAGCACGAGGGCATTCCCGGCGCAAGCTACGTCGCGAGCAATGGCGGCTCGCCGCTGCCGAACGAGTGGTGGAGCGCCGACTGGCGTCGCGAAAGAGGGCAGTTCGCGATCTTCGGCGAGGCCCGCTTCGATGTTGCTGCGCAGTTGTCGGCCACCGTGGGCCTGCGCGCCTTCGAGTCCGAATTCGGCGGCGAGACCGCTTGGGCGGGCTATTTCTACGACGCCAAGACGTCCAGCGGCCATGCCGGCGGCAGTACCGACGGCACGATCTACAAGCTCGGTCTCACCTTCGATGCCACCGACTCCCTGCTCACGTACTTCACCTATGCCGAAGGCATCCGGCCCGGCGGCGGCAATGCAGACGGTGCCAGCCCGCGCGTGCCCGAGATCTACCAAGCGGATGTGCTCGATTCCTACGAGATCGGCTGGAAGGCGACGCTCGCCGGTGGTCGGGCCACCTTCAACGGTGCCGTCTACTACATGCAGTGGCAGGACTTCCAGACCTCCATCCACGATCTCCTGGTCTCCCCGCTCAGCTTCCGCGCCAACGCGGGGGACGCGGAAGCGAAGGGCTTCGAGGCTGAAGTGCAGGCCATGCTTGGGCCGAGCCTCGTCCTGCAAGTCGCCGCGACGATGACCGACTCGGCGCTCGCCGAGGACTACAACTCAACAGCGGCCCCGGCCGTGGTGTGGGCGGAAGAGGGCCGCGAGTTGCCCTACGTGCCGCGCTGGAAGTTCTCCGCCATGTCGCGCTACGAATGGGAGCAGGCGGGGGGGATCAGCGGCCATGCGCAGCTGACTTGGTCGCGTACGGGCGAATCCTGGAACCTGCTGATGACGGAGCCGTTCCAGGCGGAAGCGGCGCGCAAGCGGCAGGCGCCCTATTCCTTGCTCGATCTGCGCGTCGGCTGGGATGTCGACGGTCGCTACGCCGTCGAAGTGTTCGGCACCAATCTGCTGGACGAACGGGCGCAGATCTTCGTCAACACCGGCAACTACGACGAGCGCATCACCACCAACCGCCCGCGCACTCTCGGCCTGCGCTGGAAGACGCGCTTCGACTGACGTGTGCGCTCGCGCGCCTTGCGCGACCATCGCGGTCGCCATCGTCCTGTTGACGGCGCGGGGCGCGTTGGCGGCGATGGTGCAGGCGGGCGAGGTGTACTACGAGGGCGCCACGGTCGCCGCTGGTGGCGGCCGATCCGTGCAGCGCTTCACCGGCATTCGCTACGCGCAAGCACCGGTCGGCCCGCGCCGCTGGCAGCCCCCCGTTCCGGCGGCGACCACGGGAACCGTCGCCGCAACGCGCTGGCCCCCGGCATGCACGCAGAATGACGGCAACGTGCTTTGGTACGAGGGCGTGGCCAAGGCTTTCGGCCAGCCGCCGACGGTGGCACCGCGACTGCCGCCGGTGAGCGAAGACTGTCTGTTTCTGAACGTCTGGTCGCCGGCTGCCGCGCAGGACGACGCCCGCCTACCCGTCATGGTGTGGATACATGGCGGCGGCAACCTTGGCGGCTGGTCTTTCGAGCCGAATTATCGCGGCCGAGAACTCGCGGCGCGGGGCGCGGTGGTGGTCTCGATACAGTATCGCTTGGGCGTCTTCGGTTTCTTGGCCCACCCCGCGCTGAGCGGGGAAAACCCGCGTGGGACGTCCGGCAGCTACGGCATCCTCGATCAGATCGAAGCGCTGCGCTGGGTGCGCCGCCATATCGCTGCGTTCGGCGGCGATCCGCAGAACGTCACCGTGTTCGGCGAGTCCGCCGGCGCCGGGGATATCAACTACCTGCTGCTCTCGCCGCTCGCCGAAGGGCTCTTCCATCGCGCCATCGCCCAGAGCGGCGGCTGGCCGGCCGATCAGCGGCGCACCCTCGCCGAGGCCGAAGCTGCCGGGGCGCGCTTCCTCGCCGCCGCTGGCGTGGCGGGCATCGCTGGACTGCGGGAACTGTCGGCCCAAGATGTGCTGGTGCTCGCGCAGGAGCACCTGCGCGACTACCCCGATCCACCGGTCGATGGCCACCTGCTGCCGAAGACCCCCGCCGAACTGCTGCAGGACGGCGCCTTCCGAGCGCTGCCCGTGCTCTTCGGCACCAACGCCGACGAAGACAAGACGCTCATCGAGGCCGAAACCGAAGCGCAAGCGGCGGACTACGCAGCGGCGCAATTCCACTGTCCGACGCGGCGCTTCGCAGACGCCTTCGCCGCGCGGGATGCGCCGGTCTTCCTCTACCGATTCGCCCGCGTTCGGCCCGGAGCGCACTCCCTCGGGGCGTACCACGGCGCGGAGATTCCCTACGTCTTCGGCACCCACGACGACTGGCTGCCCGGCGCCGGCGACGACGCCCGGCTCACCGAGCGCATGATGGCCTATTGGCTGAACTTCGCCCGTCGCGGCGACCCGAACGGCAGCCGCCTGCCTCATTGGCCGCGCTGGCGAGCGGGCGGGGAAGCGCTCCTGCTGAGCGACGAAGCGCGACCCGCCGCATTGGATTGGTCCCGCTGCGAGTGGTGAACGCTCGTCTGCGCGATGCCGTCGATGCGGCGGACTGGCCGCGCTGCAAGCGTCTACTGCTCGAGGAAGCGCGCCAGTCCCGTGCCGCCATCGGGCTGGGCGAGGAAACGGACCTGACGGCGCTGCAGCTCGCCGCGCTGCACGATGAGGAAGTCGCCAATACCATGCTTGCGCGGGGCGTGGAGTGCGACCTGCACAGTGCCGCGGCGCTCGGCCGCGTCGGCGAGATCGCTGCGTCGGCAACGCCGAGGCGTTTGGCCGCGCTGGCCGAGCATCTGCCGCCGCTCGGCTTCGCGCTCGTGCGAGCGCAACTCGGCAGCGTCCGCGCCCTGCTCGCGGCGGGCGACGATCCGAGCCGCTCGCTGCCCCGCATCGGCTTCTTCGTCTGGGAGCTCGAGGCCCTCGCCGCGGGGTTCGGCGCTTGGTCGCCGTTGCAGGCGGCCAGCACGCATGGCTACGCGGCAGATGCCGCTGCCATAGTCAGAACACTGCTGGATGCCGGCGCCGTGCGCGATGCCGTCTCGCCGCTAGGCGCGCGTCCGATCCATCTCGCGTCCATCTATGGCTGGCTGCCCGTGCTGGGGGCGCTGCTCGATGCGGGGGCCGACGTCGACTCGCGCTCGGAACTGGTCGCGGATGCCGTGTGGCGCCTGTCCGCGCCGTCTCATGCGCAGAACGTCGGGGGTCAGACGCCGCTGATGGTGGCCGTGACGGAAGGCAGGACCGAGGCGGCTCGCTGGCTCATCGCCCGCGGTGCCGATGTCCACGCTCGGGACGACTCGGGCGGCAGTGCGCTGCATGCCGCCGCGCGGCCCTGGTGGGGCGAGGAACCGACGCTTGCGAAGCTCCTGCGCGAAGCGGGTGCCGATCCTGCGGCTAGGGATGCTGCTGGTCGCACGCCGCGCGAGATCGCTCTTGGCGCCGGGTTCGAGGCAACGGCCGCCGTGCTCGCATCGCCGCGCTCTGCTAGGCTCTGATCCTTCGATCCCGCAAGGAAGAACACGCATGGCCGAGTACGTCCCGTCGCCCGTCAAATGGGTGCGCGATCAGGTGGAACTCTACGAGGGCAGCGGCGGCACGGACGGCATCGAACTGATGCAGACGGGCCTGCCGTGCATCATCGTCACCCACAAGGGCAACCGCAGCGGCGCCATCCGCAAGACGCCGCTGATGCAGGTGAAGGACGGCGACAGCTACGTGCTGGTGGCCTCCCAGGGCGGCGCCCCCAAGAACCCGGTGTGGGTCTACAACCTGCGCGCGGACCCCAACGTCGAGCTGCGGGACCGCACCGAGGTGCATTCGATGCGCGTTCGGGAAGTGCAGGACGACGCCGAACGGGACCGCGTCTGGGCGCTGGCCGTGGCCGCCTATCCGCCCTACGAGGACTACAAGAACCGGACTTCGCGCAAGATCCCCGTCTTCATCGCTGAACCGGCTTGACTTGACATGCGCAAGACCGTGGCGGAGCATCCGCCGTATTGAACGGCCTAGAGGCCCGACGAAGTTTGTCGAGACCGGCGCTTGAGAGAGCGGCGCAACGCACCAAGCCAGAGCGGCGGCACTCGACCGGACCTCGTCACCGAGCCAGCGTGGGGTGCTCATTGTGGAAGCAGCAGCCATGCCCATCAACGTATCGGACGACAAGCTCGTCCAGCTATTCGAGGATGTCGCGGCGATCAAGGAAACGACGGCAGCGACGGGTCAGGCCGTGGAACGGCTCGACAGGGCGGTGGAGAGCCTGAACGAGGACCTCAAGGAAGTGAAGACCTTCCAGTCCGGCATGGTCGTGAAGCTGGCCGGATGGTTCGTCGCCGCCATCACCGCGGTCATGGCGGCCGTGATGGGCGGGCTGTTCGCATTCGGCCGCTGGGTGCTGCCCCGCATCCTGCCGACGGTCGCGGACGCGGCGAGCGTGCCCATCCCGTTCGTCTGAGCGCCCCGGCGCGGCGCCGCTTCAAGCCAGCAGCGCAGGTCGCTCGGCTTCCACGTAGGGGCGCAGTTCCTGCAAGGTCTCGTTCAGCGCCGTGACCGCGAAGTCGATGTCCTTCTCCGTCATGGCCGTGCTGATGCAATACATCAGGCGGCTGGCCGAGAGCACGCCGCGGCGGATCATGCCGAGATGGAGGAGGCCGGTCACATGGCCTGCCGCGATCATGGCGTCGAGGGCATCCCGAGCGTCGCCCACTTCGCCGGCGGTGAAGTGGACGTTGGCGAGCGAGCCGCTGCCGAGCAGGCGCGCCTTCCAACCTGCTTGGGCGAATGCCTGATCGAATCCTTCGCGCAATCTGGCGCCGAGGGCGTTGATGCGATCGACTTCTGCCGCCGGGTACGCGCCCATCGCGGCGAGGCCGGCCGCCATGGTCAGCGCGTTGCCGCTGAACGTGCTGGCGTGCATGACCGGGCGCTCGCGGTCCGGGCTGAACTGCTGCATCAGGTCCCGCCTCCCGCCGACGCCGCCCACCGGCAAGCCGCCGCCGATGATCTTGCCGAGACAGGTGAGGTCGGGAATCACGCCGCGCTCTGCTTGGGCGCCGCCTGCCGCCAAGCGCAGCGTGATGACCTCGTCGAAGACGAGCACGATGCCGTGCTTCGCCGTAGCGTCGCGCAGGCGTTGCAGGAACTCGGTGGTGGCGGGCACCATGCCCATGGAGCCGAGCACCGGCTCGACGAGCACCGCCGCCAGATCGTCCGCGTGGGCGTCGATCAGCCGCTCGGCAAGCGCCGGCTGGTTGTATGGGCAGATGACGGTGTCGCCGAGAACGCTGTCCGGGAAACTCGCGTCGAGGGGCCGCGACGCTGGCGCTTCGAGCGCGCCGCGCTCGCCCGGCAGCGGCACGAGGCTGACTTCGGCGAGTTCGTAGCTGCCGTGGTAGCCGCCCTCCATCTTCATGATCTTCTGCCGCCCGGTGGCGGCGCGCGCACAGCGGATGGCCATCTGCGTGCCTTCCGTGCCGGAACTGGTGAACCGCAGCTGCTCGATGGACGGCACGCGTTCGGCGATCAGCTCGGCGAGCTCGATCTGCGCGGCGCTGGAGGCGGCGTAGGCTGAGCCCTTGGCAACCTGCGACTGCACGGCATCGACCACGGCCGGGTGCGCATGGCCGTGGATTAGCGAGGTGAAGTTGTTCATGAAGTCGAGCAGCTCGTGGCCGTCGACATCGCGCATCCGGCAGCCGTTCGCGCTCTGCATCACCAGCGGATACGGCGCGTAGTGGGCGCTCGCCCGGGTGTCGCCGCCGGGGAAGACGTCCCGCGCCCGCGCCGCGACGGCCTCGGAGGCCGGGCTGAACTCGCGGTATGCCGTGAAGAGCGGATGCTCCTCGGTGCGGTCGCTCACGCCGCTGCCAGCGGCCCGCGCAGGAGTCGCCCCGGGGTCGCGCCAGTGGGTTCGTTGTTCCTGAGCAGCACTTCGCCATTGACCACCGTCGCCAGCATCCCGTTGGCGGTCTGCTTGAAGCGCTTGGCGCCGGCCGGCAGGTCGTGGACCACTTCCGGCAGGTTCGCCTGCACCGCGTCCGGATCGAAGACGGTCACGTCCGCCGCCATGCCGAGGCGCAACAGGCCGCGGTCATGCAGGCCCCAGCGGCTGGCGGGCTCGGCGGTCACCATGCGCACCGCCTCTTCAAGCGTCAGCGCCTCGCGTTCGCGCACCCACTGGCTGAAGACGTTGGTCTGCAGGGAGCTGTCCATGATCTGCGAGACGTGGGCGCCGGAGTCGGAGAACGTCACCACCGAGTGCGGGTGCTGCATCATGGCGAGCACGTCGGCGTCGTTCTCGTTGTTGATCGGCATGCGGAAGAGCGTCTTGAAGCCGTCCGCCAGGGCGATGTCGAGCATCGCTTCGGCGGGCGGCACGCCGCGTTGGGCGGCGATGTCGGCGAGGCTCGCATCGCGCCCGTCGGTGCCGCGCATGACGAAAACCCAGTTCCAGTCGGGCGGATTGACGGTGGCGCCGTAGCGCTTGTGGCGTTCGCTGGGACGACCGGCGATGTCCACCAGCTTGGCCTTCAGCGCCGGGTCGGCGAGCTTGGCGCGTTGTTCGGCCAGCGGCAGCTTGCGGATGTCGCGCCACGCCTCCCAGGTGTCGAACGGCAGGTGCGACTCGAAGGTGTAGACCACGTTCAGCGCCCGGGAGTGGACTTGCGCGAACATGCGTCCGCCTGCCTCGGCGACCTCGTCCAAGAAGTCCAGGTAGCTGCGCCAAAGCTCGGGCGCCCGACGGCTGGCGAACAGGCCCCAAGTGACCGGCACGCCGGTTTCCACCGCCAGCGCCTTCAGGCGTTCGTGGTACTCGCGCACGCGCTCGGGATCGCGCCCCACCGCTTCGCCGGCGATCTCGAAGATGCCGGCGCCGGTGCGGCCCATGCGCGAGACGATGGCGTGCACTTCGTCCCAAGCTGCGACGCGGCTGGCCACCGGCTTGTGGTCGGAGGTCTGGTGGTTGGGCGAGCGCGAGGTGGTGAAGCCCATCGCGCCGGCGCACACGGCCTCCTCGGCGAGCTGCGCCATCCGTTCCACATCGTCTGCGCTGGCCTCCTCCTCGAAGGCCCGGGCGCCCATGACGTAGGTGCGCAGGGCCGAGTGGCCGAGGTAGCCTGCGTAGTTGATGCCCTTCGGCAGGCCGTCCAGCACGTCGAGGTACTCGGGATAGCTCTCCCAGCGCCAGTCGATGCCAGCCAGCATGGCTTCCCGGGCGATGTCCTCGGCGCGTTCCAGATTGCGGAACACGAGGTCGGCTTCCGATTCCCGGCACGGGGCGAGGGTGAAGCCGCAGTTGCCCATCACCACGCTGGTGACGCCGTGGTAGCAGGAGCAGGAGCCGATCGGATCCCAGAACACCTGCGCGTCCATATGCGTATGCCCGTCCACGAAGCCGGGCGCGACGACATGGCCCTCGGCGGCGAGGGTCTGCTTGGCCCGGTCCTTGATGTCGCCGATGGCGGCGATGCGGCCGTCCTTGATGCCCACGTCCGCCCGATAGCGGGGCGCGCCGGAACCATCGACCACCGTGCCGCCGCGGATTGCCAAGTCAAACGCCATGTCCCTCGCCTCAAGCGCTGCGCCAAACGTCAACCATACACCCTCGGCAGGTTCTGCGTTGATCGGACAGAGCGAGCCCTCAAGCCGTTCCGGCGGCGCCCGGCTCCGCGATCGCCGTTTTCCACCGCCCGGACAGGAACCGCGCCACCAGCATCCCGCTCTTCACCAGAAACTCAGCGATCATCGCCGCATAGACCCATACCACCGGCCAGCCGAGCAGCGTGAAGAGGCCGGCCAAGGCGCAGCGGACGCCGATCAGCGCCACGATCGTCGCGATCAGGGGAAAGCGCGTGTCGCCGGCGCCCCTGAGCGCACCGCCGATGGCGAACTCCACGGCCAAGAGCGGCGTCATGGAGGCCATGATGTAGGCCATCTGCACGGTCAGCCGAACCGTCTCCGGTTCGTCGCGGAGGAAGAACGCCGCGAGCTCTTCGGCGAATACGGCCACCAGCACCCCGATCGCCCCCATCGACACGACCGCGTAGATCGCCGAGCGCCAGGCGCTGCGCGCCGCGGCGTCCGGATCGTCCGCGCCGAGGTGCTGGCCGGCCAGCGTCGCCCCGGCGATCGAGAACCCGAATCCCACCACGAAGCACACCATCAAGAGGCTCGATCCAACGTTGTAGGCGGCGAAGGCGATGGTGCCGTAGAAGTGGCCGATCAGCATCAGGAAGGCGAAGTAGCCCACCTGGAAGACCACCACTTCCATGCCTGCCGGATAGCCGATGTGCAGCAGACGCCGAAACCGCTCGCGCCTCAGCCAGCGGCTGGCGACGTACTTGACCCGGAAGCGCTGGGCGAGCCAGAGGCCGAGCATCACTGCGCCGCCGATGGTGAACGAGATGCCGCCCGCCACCGCGGCCCCGGCCACCCCCATCGCCGGGAACCCGTAGTGTCCGAAGACGAAGACGTACAGCAGCGGCACGTTGACCAGGTTCACGGCGCCGCCGATCCAGAGCGGCGACCAGGCATCACCTGCGGCCCGCAGCGCGGCGCCGAGGATGAAGTTGACTGCGAAGGCCAGGTTGAACACGGACATCCAGCGGATGTTCGACGCCGCGAGATCGATGGTGTGGGGGTCCAACCCGAAGATGGAGGCCACCGGCGCGGCGAAGAGGATGCCGGGCACCGTCACGGCCAGCGCGAACAGCCCGCCGGCGGCAAGGCTCGCCATGGTGATGCGCGCCGCCTCGTCGCGGTCGCCGGCACCCCAAGCCCGCGCCACGAGCGCCGTGGTCCCCGCGCTTACCGCCATCAGCACGGCCTGCAGGGCGAAGAAGACGCGCTGCCCGACGCCGATGGCGGCGAGCGCCTGCGGCCCGAGTTCGCCGATGAAGCGCATCTGCACGATGGCGACGCCCGAGTACAAGAGATTCGCCAGAATCGAAGGAAACGCCAGCGAGAACAGGCTCGGCGGCTGTTTCGGGTCTTGTTCTGCTACCATGCCGCGCTTCGCCAAGCCAAGGGATGGGGAACGCCATGTCCGGCGCCTTCGCCGACATCAACGTCAGCCTGTCGAACCATGTCGCCACGGTGGAAATCGACCGCCCGCCGCACAACTTCTTCGATCGCGACCTCATCGCCCAGATCGCCGATGCCTACGGGGAATTGGACGAAGACGCCGCCTGTCGGGCGATCATGCTGGCATCCAACGGCAAGTCGTTCTGCGCCGGCGCCAACTTCGGCAGCGGCCAGGACGATGCGTCCGGCAATACGGAGTTTACCGAGGAAGGGTTCCGCAACACCACCGGCTTGCTGTACCGCGAAGGCGTGCGCCTGTTCAGCGCGAAGAAGCCCGTGGTGGCGGCGGTGCAGGGAGCGGCGATCGGCGGTGGCCTCGGCCTCGCGCTGACGGCGGACTTCCGCGTCGCGGCGCGCGAGGCGCGGTTCGCGGCGAACTTCGCGAAGCTCGGCATCCATCCGGGCTTCGGCCTGACCGTCACGCTGCCGCGCCTCATCGGTCAGCAGGCGGCGAACCGCATGTTCCTCACCGGGCGCCGCGTGCCGGGGGAGGAAGCGGCGGGCCTGGGGCTTGCCGATCAACTGGTCGATCTCGACGAGGTGCGCCCCGCCGCCCTCGCTTTGGCGGCCGAGATCGCGGAGAACGCACCGCTCGCCATCCTCTCCGTGCGGGCCACCATGCGCCAAGGTCTCGCCGAAGCCGTCGCCAAGGCCACGGACCACGAGCTCGCCGAGCAGCAGTGGCTGCGCGCCACGAAGGATGCCGAAGAGGGCATCCGGGCGGTGGCCGAGCGGCGCCCCGGCAACTTCGAGGGGCGCTAAGCGATGAATCTGAAAACGCCGGGCGTCTGGTTCTTCACCGATCGCCTGCCGGCCGATGAGGCCGCGGCGGCCGCCAAGCGCTTCGAGGACCTCGGCTACTCCGCCCTTTGGATCCCAGAGACGCTTGGCCGCGATCCCTTCGCCCACTCGGCCTGGCTGCTGGCCCACACCGAGCGCCTGGTGCTGGCCACCGGCATCGCCAACATCTACCACCGCGAACCCGGCGTCACCGCGCAGGCGCAGAGGACCTTGGCGGAGCAATCGGGGGGCCGCTTCCTGCTCGGCCTCGGCGTCTCGCACAAGCCGCTCGTGGAAGGGGTGCGCGGCCTCGTCTACGGCAAGCCGGTGGCAACGATGCGCGACTACCTCGCCAAGATGGCGGCGTCGATGTACAGCGCCGTCGCACCCGCCGAACCGCCGCCGGTGGTGATTGCCGCACTCGGCCCGAAGATGCTCGAACTCGCCCGCGATGCGACGCATGGTGCGCATCCCTACTTCACCTCGCCTGCGCATACGGCGATGGCGCGGCGCATCCTCGGCCCGGACAAGTGGCTGTGCGTGGAGCAGAAGGTGGTGCTGGAGACCGATGCCGCCAAGGCGCGCAACCTAGCGCGCGCTACTGCCAAGACCTACCAGGGGTTGCCGAACTACCAGAACAACTGGCTTCGAATGGGGCTCAAGCGCGAGGACATCGAAGGCGAGGGCAGCGATGCCTTCATCGACGCCACCTTCGCTTGGGGTGATGCGGCGGCGATCCGCGCCCGCATCGACGAGCACTACGACGCCGGCGCGAGCCACGTCTGCATCCAGCCGGTACACCGGGAAGGCCGCTTCGGCGAAGTGGATTGGGAAACTCTGGAGGCCCTCAAGCCGTGACCGATTTCGATGGCCAGCGCGTGCTGGTGACGGGTGCGGCCGGCGTTGCGGGCCGTGCCGTCGCCACTGCGTTCAGCGATGCCGGCGCGAGCGTCACCGGCGTTGACATCGTCGCCGACGATGCGCCTTGGCGCACCATCGTCGCGGATCTGATCGACCCGCAAGGCGCGCGGGATGCCGTGGCCGAGGCGGGCGACATCGACGTGCTGGCCAACATCGCCGGCGGCTTCGCGATGGGCGACAGCGTGGCGGATACGAGCGACGAGACGTGGGACTTCATGATGAATCTGAACGCCCGCACCGTGCTCAACATGTGCCGGGCGGCAGTGCCTGGGATGCTGGCGCGCGGCGGCGGCAGGATCGTCAACGTCGGCGCCCGCGGGGCATTGCGCGGCGCCGCGGCGATGGGCGCCTACATCGCCTCGAAGAGCGTCGTCATCCGCTTGACGGAGACCCTCGCGGACGAACTCAAGGGCCGGGGCATCAACGTCAACTGCATCCTGCCGAGCATCATCGACACGCCGCGCAACCGCGCGGACATGCCGAACGCCAAGTTCGATCAGTGGGTCTCGCCCGAGGACATCGCGAACGTGGTGGTGTTTCTCGCCTCCCCGGCTGCGAAGGCGATCCACGGCGCGTCGATTCCGGTAGAGGGACTTTCCTGACGCTTCAGATCCTGTAGCCGCCGCGATGGTAGAGGAGCGGCGGCGCGCCCTCCCTCAGGGTTTCGAAGCCGAGCACCCGACCCACGGCGATGGTGTGATCGCCGGCGTCGTGTTCTGCGTCCAAGGCGCACTCCACGAACGCCACGGCCCCGGCGAGGATCGGCGCGCCGCCGGCCGCCTTGCGCCAGGGCGTGTCGGCCGCCTGGCCGCTCTGCGCGAAGGCATCGCTGACCTGCTGCTGGTCGGCGGCCAGCATGTTGATGCCGAACGTCGCGTTGCGGCGCAGCCGCGGCCAGCTCGTGCTGGTCTTGGCCGGGCTGATCGAGACCAGCGGCGGGGCCAGCGAAAGCGACACGAACGACTGCGCCGCGAAGCCCACGAGCTGGCCGTTGTCATGCCCCGTGACGATCACCACCCCGGTGCAGAACTCGCCCATGGTGTCCCGGAAGGCGCGACTGTCGAACTCCGCCATCGGCTAGCTGCACACGGCCCAGTGGCAGGACTCCGGCAAGGGCTTTTCCAAGCCGAACATCAGGCGGATGATCTGGCCTTCGTGCATCACCTCGTGCTCTGCGATGTCGGCGAGGAGCCGCTCCCGTTCGGGCGTCCAGTCCTCCACGGCGTCGATGGCGTCCTGCAGCGCCTGCGCCGAGGACGCCAGCTTGGCTGTGAACTCCTCCGGCTCGAACTTCGTCACCGACGAACTCCACCTCTGCATCGCGCCGGCCTCGATCGCCTTCGCGTAGCTCTCCCGCGCGCCGACGATGCACCACAGGTGCATGCCGAGAGAGCGGTGGCGAGGCACGTCCATCGCGGCGTTGATGGTCGCCTCGTCCGTATCGGCGATGAGATCCGCGTAGAACCCGAAGCGCTTGCCGAGATTGTCGACCACGATGTCGCGCATAGCGTCCCCCTTGCGTGGATGCGGCGGAAGTATGCCGCGCACGGTCCGGCCTTGCATCAACCGAGCGATCAGGCGTACTCGGTCTTGTCCTTGAACTCGCAGAGATCCTCGATCACGCACGCCCCGCAGCGGGGCTTGCGCGCCGTGCATACGTAGCGGCCGTGCAGGATGAGCCAGTGGTGCGCGCCGCGCTTGAAGTCCGCCGGCACCCAGCGCAGCAGCTTGTCTTCCACTTGGCGCGGATTCTTGCCGGGCGCGATCCTGGTGCGGTTGCTGACGCGGAAGATGTGCGTGTCCACGGCGATGGTCGGCTCGCCGAAGGCCGTGTTGAGCACCACATTGGCCGTCTTGCGCCCGACCCCCGGCAGCGCTTCGAGCGCCTCGCGGTCACGCGGCACCTCGCCGCCGTGCTCGTCGAGCAGGATGCGGCACGTCTTGCGGACGTTCTCCGCCTTGGTGTTGAACAGGCCAATGGACTTGATGAACCCCTTTAGCCCGTCAAGGCCGAGGTCGAGCATGGCCTGCGGCGTATTCGCCGCCGCATACAGCGGCCCGGTGGCCTGATTGACGCTCACGTCCGTAGCCTGCGCCGAGAGCATGACCGCGATCAGAAGCTCGAACGGCGTACCGAAATCGAGTTCGGTGGTGGGCTCGGGATTCTCCGCCCGCAAACGAGCGAAGATCTCGGTTCGCTTGGCTTTGTTCATTAGGGCAAAGTAGCGGCTTCGGACTGTGCGGGTCAAGCTGGCTTCCCGTGCCGTGTCAGCCAACAGTGGCGTTGTCAACAGGATTGTTGTCAACAAGACTGTTGTCATCAGGCGTGTTGTCATCCGCGCCGTTGGGTGGTGGCCGCGTTTGACAGCCGTTACCGACCTCAAGAGAATGGCTGCGTATGGAGCCGAGGGTGTCGAGCGGGCCGAACAGGGCGGGGGTGCCGAGCGCGCCCTCGCGGGCCGGGCCGTGCGTGGTTGGCCCGGACAACAGCGTCCTGGCGGCGCCGGACACCTTGCAGGGCCTCTGGACGCAAGACCAATACCTCGCCATCACCGCCGCCTGCAACAACCTGCTCGAGTTCACCGACGGCGCCATCGAAGTGCTGCCCATGCCGACCAGACGTCACCAGGCGATTTTGAGGTCCCTGTTCCTGGCCTTCTTCGACTTCGCGGTGGCCCGCGGCGGCGAAGTCTTCTTCGCGCCGCTGCGGCTGCGCATCCGCGATGGGAAGTTCCGCGAACCCGACCTGCTGCTGGTCCGAGACGCCGACGATCCGCGCAATCAGGATGCCTATTGGCTCGGCGCGGATCTGGTGCTGGAGGTCGTCAGCCCGGACAATCCGGATCGGGACTTGCGCATCAAGCGGCAGGACTATGCCGAAGCGGGGATACCGGGGTACTGGATCGCCAATCCGCTCGACCAGACGATCACCGTGCTGGCGCTGAGCGGGGCCGCGTACCTCGAGCACGGCGTATTCGCGCCGGGAGAACGTGCCGTCTCCGCCATCCTGCCCGGGTTCGGTGTCGAGGTGGCGGGGGTGTTCGACGCTGCCTGACGCGCCGCCTTCGGCAAAGCGGCGCCTTTACAGCGCCACTTCCGCATCCGGGTTCTCGGGCAGCGCGTTCATGTAGGCGAGGCAGAGGTCGCGGGAGATGTAGCGGCCGTGGGCGGCGGTCTCCTCGCGTTCGATGATGGGGAAGGTGGAATACACGTAGCGCACATCGTCGCGATTCGTCACGCCGTACAGGTGGAAGAACAGGGCGTCGAGCTTGGCTCGCAGTCGAAGGCGACGCGCCTCGTCCCAAGGGAAGGGCGGCTTGACGGTGCCAGCCTCGTCTACATGGCCTAGCGCCTGTGCGAACGGTGCCATGTCGTGGGCGGCGAAAGTGAGTTCGAGTACGGCATCCTGGACGATGTCCGCCGCCGCGATGCCGCCGAAGGTCTGCTCGTAGGCCTCCTTCGGCACCACTGGCAACTGCTCCACGATGTACCAGTTGAGGTGCTGGCCCTGCACCTTCTGGCGGGCGAGGTAGTCGTAAATCGTGGAGTTGAGGTTGGCGACGATGGTGGCGGCGTGTACGGCGGTCATCGGCCCGTCCTGGAACAGCGGCAGCGTGTTGCCGGCGCCGCAGCGGGGGACGATGGCGGCGATCATGGTGCGGGCGTTGGTGGGGGCGGTTACGTCCTTGAAGGCGATGGACCAGCCCGGCTCAGCATCGCCGCCGCGTTCGCAGTCGGCGGCTGGTACGTAGTACTGGGGCGGCGGGAGCCAGTGGGGGTCCACGTGCTGCTGCGGCGTTGCGGGGACGGCTTGGGCGGGGCGGAAGCGGTTGTCCGGGTTGACGACGATGCCGGCGGCGCGATGGTCGAACGCCTGCACCATCTTGCCCTCGTAGAGCGGCAGCCAGAGGCCGCTCGGACTGTCGAAACGGTTGCCGGCAACGGGCCAGGCGCTCTCATTCTCTTCCAACTCTTCTTTGGTGCGGAAGCGGTGGGAGTCGTTGGTCATGTCGAACATGCGGCGGTAGCGAACCGGCCATGCCTTGACTGGCGCATCGCCGGAGTGGTCCACCAGCACCGGCAGGCGGCGGTATGCGCCCATGGTGAGCTTGGCGTCCCGCGTGGACCGGAAGACCGGGGCCGTGCCCGTATTCGGGTTCACGAGGCGGAAATCCTCCGTGCTGATGCGGAATCGGCGTTGCGGGTCGGCCAGTTCCGACGCGCTTTGCAGGAAGAAGGCGAACTCGGCTGGCACTCCGGCGGGGGCCATGCCGGCGATGAACACGCAGAACTTGAATCGTGCGTGGACATCCGGGAAAAGTGGCGGCAGCCGCTGGCCGTCCTCGCCATACCGCGGGCGCCGGTTCTCGAAATCGTACAGCGCCCGCAGGCGCCCCTCGCCGGCAACCGCGCGGAAGAACCGCGATGACGTCTTGTCCGAAGCGATGCCGGATGGGATGACGAGGCCCAGCACGCCCTCCGGCTTCAGCAGCGCAAGCGCCCGCTCGACGAACAGCGAATACAGGTTCGTATCGCCGCCGGAGAGGTACGGATAGTCGCCGTAGGCGCGCGCCGTTCGCATGGCCCGGGCGGCGCGCTCGGCGGCGGCGCTGAACTCTTCGCCGAGCGGATCGCCGCCCGCTTCGAGTTCGGCGATCAGGCGCTTGCGGTCGGCGGCGCGGGCAGCCGCGGCAATGGCCGGTCGGCGGGCGCCGAACCACTCCAACTGCTGGAGCTTCATCCGATCCCAGGGCGGATTGCCGATCACCGCATCGAAGCCCCCCGTGGGTTTGCCGCTCTGCCAGTCGCGCCAGACGCCCGGGAACGCCGCCTCCCAATGCAGGAATGCCTCCGCTTGCGCCGCGGCGTTGGTGTTGCGCCACAGGTCCGCGAATGCCCGCCAGTCGTCGCCCGTTTCCTCGCCTGCTGCCGCGGGGCCGCTGCCGAGCAGCCGGTAGGCATCTGCGGCCGTCGTCAGCACGCGCTTCAAGGATGCTTCGTACGCCTCCCGTTCCTTGGCCCGCTGCCCCGCCGTCAGCCAGCGATGCCCGCACAGAAACGAAAGCAGCCGACGCAGCTCGGCGGTGGTTTCTTCCATGCCGTCGAACAGTGCTGCCGACGCCTGCACCTCGGCGAGATCCGCGTCTGCTTTCTCTTCGATGCCCTGCATCGCTTCGCTCGCGCTTTCCGCCCCTTGGATGGCGCTTGCGGCGAACACCTGCCCTAGGCGTTCCAAGTCGCTGATCGCCTGCTGTACGCGCAGGCCGAACAGCGAGTCGCCGTGGCGCAGATGGTGGTCCAGGAAGGAGAGCGGCGCGCCGGCGGTGAACGTGTGCAGCCACAGCGACACCTTGGCGAGTTCGACAGCCATGGCGTTCTTGTCGACGCCGTAGATGCAGCGTTTCAGCACCAGCCGCCGGATGATCGCCTGCTCCGTGAGAAGCGTCTCGTCCAGCCGCCAGCCGGCGCCTCTCGCATGTTCTTCAATCGCGTTCCTGATGCTGGCCACGCGCGGGACGAGCGGCGATTGGTAGCGCCCGAGCCAGTCGCCGGGCGGCACGGGCGGCTCGTCGATCAGCGCAGCGACGCGCCCGGCGAGGTAGTCCACGGCGGCAACAAGGAAATGGCCGCTGCCCATTGCTGGATCGACCACCTTCAGATCCAACACCGATGTGGCCGCATCGGACCCTTGCAGCACTCGGAGCCTTTCGGCCCGGGAGCGCGGATCGCTGCCGAGCTCTTGGGCGCGTGCGGCGAACGCGGCGATCTTCTCTTCCACGAGCGGCCCGAGGGTTCGCTCCACCACCAGATCCACCAGCTCCTTGGGCGTGTAGAAGCTGCCGGATTGCTTGCGCGAATAGGGGTTCAGCCGAATCTCGACACGCCCCTCGGCATCCCGCGCCGGCTCGCGTTCGAGCAGCCGCTCGTAGATGGAACCGAGCTGCTGCACGGAAAGGTCCCGGTAGTTCACGAAGAGGCTGGTGCCGTCCGCCTCGGGCCGGTGGCTGAGGCGGTAGATGATCGGCGCAAACACGGCATCCGATAGGCGCAGCTCGTCAAGAAGCGGCGCGCTGCTGCTGGCGAACAGGCCGCCGTTGTAGGGCGGCAGGCCGATCGAAGGGTCGCCGCCGTCGATCAGCCGACACAGCGTCGCCAAGTGGTCGTGGTAGTTGGTCGCGATGCTCGACAGGCGCTGGCTGTCCGCCAGCCGGGCGCCGATGTCGTCGCGCAGGCGGTGGCGCAGGCCGTAGCCCTGGTAGGCCGGGTCGTGCATGGGCAAGAGTCCGCGGTCCTCCGCGTAGAAGATGAACAGGACGCGGTAGAGGAAGATCAGCGCCGCATCGCGGACCTCGGCCAGGCTCGCCCCCGCGGCCTCGGCCATGCCGACCACCAGATCGCGGAACACGTCGAAGACGACGTCGGCCAGATCGTCCGCAACGCGGTCGCCATAGCGCTGGCCTTCGTCCAACGCGAGTTCCAGGAACGAAGGGGCGCCCTCGAAGCTGAGGAACGACGTGCGCCGGAAGAGAAGCTGGAAGACCCGCAACTCGTGGTCGCTGCCGCCTTCCAGAATCGCACCGAGGTCCGCCTCGAAGTAGCCGCTCTCGCGTGGCCGCGCCCGCTGGTCGTAAAGGCGCCAGATGCGGCCGTTGGTGAGGATGCCCCAGCGCAGGGCACCGTCGGTCTCGATGTCGGCGGTGGTCAGATAGCGCCTGATCTGCCTGGAGGGCGTCTCGGCTCGGCCGTCCCAAGCATCCAACGCGCTGCCGAGGCGCTTGCTCTCTGCAACGACGATGGCGTGGCGGATGGGACTCGGCGCGTCGGCCCGCAGCGCGGCCTGCTTGGCGGCGAAGTTCGGAAACAGAAGCAGGTCCGGCACGTCTTCGCCCTGCCTGCCGCCCTGCTGAGGCAGATAGTCGCGCCAGCCGAGCGCCTCCAGCACGGGGCGGATGAGTTCCTGCTCGGTGGTGGCTTCGTTGGCATCGGAGGCTTCCTCAAGGGTGCCGAAGCTGGCCTCCGCAGCGACCCGGAAGGCGATCAGATCAAGAGGCGCGCCGAGCGCCCGACGCCACGTCTCCGTCGCTTGAATGCCGACCGTGAGGAAGTACTGCTTGAACAGATCCCCTTGCATGATCGCACCCGCCGCGACTGCCCATCGCCCTACGGCCCTTCGAGCCCTCTCACCAGTTCGATCACCGGTTCGGGATAGACGCCGATCAGGAGAATCGCGAAGCCTAGCACCAGCACGGTGACGATGCCCTCCCAATGCAGTCGGGGCCCGCTCGCCTCCGGCTCCGTTCGCTTGGTCATGGCGAAGACGATGCGCAGGTAGTAGTAGACGCCGATGGCGCTGCCGAGGATCAGCGCCCAGATCAAGAGCCATGCGCCGGCGTCGACGCCGGCGGCGACCAGGTAGAACTTGGCGATGAAGCCGACGGTGAGCGGGATGCCGGCGAGCGACAGCGCCGCGGCGATCAGCACCGCGGCCAGCACGGGCCGGCGCCACAGGAGGCCCTCGTAGGAGTCGAGCTCGTCGGCATCCTGGTCCGCGCCCGACAGCACGGTGATGACCCCGAAGGCCGCCAGCGTCATCACGAAATACCCCGCCAGATACACCAGCGCCGTTTCCACGCCGAGCGCTCGGGCGGCGGGGGTGGCCGCAGCCACCAGCGCTACGAGCAGGTAGCCGACATGGGCGATCGACGAGTACGCCAAGAGGCGCTTGATGCTGGTCTGCAAGAGCGCAAGCACGTTGCCGCCCACCATGGACAACACCGCCACTAGGGCGATGACCGTGCCCATGACGTTGCCATCGCCGCTCAGCACCCCGGAGTCGAGCGCATAGCGCAGCAGCACCGCGAACACGGCACCCTTGGACACGGTGGCGAGGAAAGCCGTGACCGGTGCGGGCGCACCTTGGTAGACGTCCGGGGTCCACATGTGGAACGGCACCAGCGACAGCTTGAAGAACACACCGGCGAGCAGCATCGCTTGGCCGAGGGCGAGGATCGCGGCATCGGCATACGCCGGGTCCTCAACGGCCGCGAAGTCGAGCCGTCCCGTGGCGGCGTAGATCAACGCCATGCCGAACAGCATGGTGCTCGATGCCGCGCCCGACAGCACCAGATACTTGGCGGCGGCTTCCAAAGGCGCCCGGCCTTCGCGCGGATAGGCGATCATGGCGTAGAGCGAGATGGACAGCACCTCGATGCCGAGCAAGAGGCCGGCGAAGTGGGAAGCCGCGGCGGACACCGCGGCGCCGAGCACGGCAATGGCCAGCAGAAGGTAGAACTCCTGCAAATGCTCGGCGCGGGTGCCGAGATAGCGGCAGGCAAGCACGGCCGTCGCGATCGCGGCGACGCCGAACAGCACGAAGAAGAAGAGCGCATAGCCGTCCACTTGCAAGAGGCCGCTTACGTCCTGCGGCCCGCCGGCCAGGGCGAAGGGCACCGCGACCAGACTCGCGAGCAGAACGACGACGCAGCCGCCGAAGGCCACTGCGGCGCTGCGCAGCCATGCCACCACAATGAGGAGCACGACAATGCCGCCGCTCAGCAGCAGATACGGCGACAGCGCCCAGGCTTCGGTTGCGGTCATTGCAGCACTCCGAGCGCAGCGATGGTGGCGCTGCTGAGATCCAGCACCGGCTGCGGGTAGACGCCGAGCCACACCAGCGCCGCCGCCATCAGGACCATGACGCTCATCTCCCGCGCCCCGAAGTCGCGCATGGTTTCGACATTCGGGTTGGGCGCCCCTTGGAAGGACTTCTGCATGAGATACAGCCCGTACACCGCCGCCACGACGATGCCGAGCGTCGCCGCCACGGCCAGCGGCACGTTCTTCTCGAAGATGCCGAGCAGCGCCAGGAACTCGCCGACGAAGTTGCCAAGGCCCGGCATCCCGACCGAGGCGACCACGAAGAACAGCGTCATCACCCCCATGCGCGGCGCGCGCACCCACAGCCCGCCCATGCGCGACATCTCCCGCGTGTGCAGGCGCTGCTGGATCGCGCCCGCCATCATGAAGAGCGCGGCGGTGGAGAAACCGTGCGCGATCATGGTCACCACCGCGCCCTGCATCCCCACCTCGTTGAAAGCGTAGACGCCGACCAGGATGAAGCCCATGTGGGCGATGGAGCTGTACGCCACCAGGCGCTTGAAGTCCGACTGGCTGAACGCCATCAGGCCGCCGTAGAGGATGCTGGCCGCGCCCAGCAGCATCCCCCAGAAGGCGAAGTCGGCGGACGCCTCCGGGAACAGCGGCACGGCGAAGCGGATGATTCCGTAGGCGCCGGTCTTCAGCAGGATGCCGGCCAGGATCACGCTGCCGGCGGTGGGCGCCTGGGTGTGCGCATCCGGCAGCCAAGTGTGGACCGGCACCGCCGGCAGCTTGGTGGCGAACGCGGCGAAGAAGCCGAGCATCAGCCACGGGGCGATGCGCGGGTCGATGTCGGCGGCGAGCAGCTCGGCGTAGCTGAACGTGATCTGGCCGCTCGCCCGGTAGTGGAAGAACACCAGCGCCAGGATCGCGAGCAGCATCAAGAGGCCGCTGATCTGGGTGAACAGGAAGAACTTCATGGACGCATAGCCCTTGTTCTCGTGCCCCCAGATCGCGATCAGGAAGTACATGGGGATCAGCATGACTTCCCAGAAGAAGAAGAAGAGGAAGAGGTCCATGGCGGTGAAGACGCCCACGACCCCCGCCATCACCCAGAGGATGTTGAACTGGAAGAAGCCGTGCCCGGAGTCGATCTCGTCCCAGGACGAGACCACTGCCACGATGCCGAGGAACATCGTCAGGGCTACCAGAAGGAGGCTGAGGCCGTCCATCGAGAGCGCGATGGCGATGCCGAAACGGGGAATCCACGGCATGGTCTGCTCGGCGAAGATGCCGCCGGCGCCTGGTCCCCCGACCCACTCCCACAGCGCCCAGGCGAGTCCCAGGGCGAAGGCGACGACGCTGACGACGCGCGGCGCGCCTTGGCCGATCACGCGCTCGGCGGCCCAGGCGACCACGCCGGCCGCCAGCAGCAGAAGCACCAGCGCGAGGATCACAGCACGCCCAGCACGATCAGGAAGACGACGATGAGGCCGATCGCCATGTTGGCGGCGTACCAACGCAACCGTCCGGTCTGGGTCATGGCGCCGATGTAGTGCAGCGTGCGCGTGATGCCGACCGCGATCTTGTAGATCCAATCCACGATGTCGCGCTTGTTGACCCGCGCCACCCACACGAAGGGCGCCACGAATACGCGGTCGTAGAGCCAGTCGAAGCCCCAGCCGCCATGCCAGGAGCGGGAGAGGGCCTTGCCGAAAGCCGAATCGACCAGCTTATCGGCGTTGACCTTGCCGCCGAACACCAGGGCGCCGATCAGGATGCCGAGCAGCGGCACCGCCATGGTGACGAGGGCGACGGGCGAGTCATGCTCGAAGGCGGGCATCTCGCCGAGGAGGTCGTCCAGCACCTCCAGCCCGAACCAGCCGCCGGCCACCGACAGCGCTGCCAGCACGATGAGCGGCAGCCACATGTTCGCCTTCGAGTTGTCGTGCGCCTCGCTCTTCGCCTCGCCGAAGAAGGTCACCACCATCATGCGCGTCGTATAGAGCGCCGTCATGCCGGCCGCGATCACGCCGCCGCCCCAGTAGAGCCAGCCGGCGTTGTCTTCGGCGGTGAGCAGAATCGCGTCCTTGCTGAAGAACCCCGCGGTGCCCGGGAAGGCCACCAGCGCCAGCGAGCCGATCGCCATGCACCAGAACGGCACCGGCAGCTTCTTGCGCAGCCCGCCCATCTTGAAGATGTCCTGTTCGTGATGCACCGCGAGAATCACAGACCCCGCGGCGAGGAACAGCAGCGCCTTGAAGAAGGCATGGGTCATCAGGTGGAAAACCGCCGCCGACCACGCGCCGACGCCGAGGGCCATGAACATGTAGCCGATCTGGCTCATGGTGGAGAATGCCAGGATGCGCTTGATGTCGCGCTGCACCAGCGCGGTGAAGGAGGAGATGAGCAGCGTCACCAGGCCCACCACGGCCACCACATGCTGCGCGTCAGGCGAGAGCAGGTAGACATCCTGCATCCGGGCGATCAGATACACCCCGGCGGTGACCATCGTCGCCGCGTGGATCAGGGCGGAAACCGGCGTCGGGCCCGCCATCGCGTCCGGCAGCCAGGTCTGCAGCGGCACCTGCGCGGACTTGCCCACCGCGCCGCCGAGCAGCAGCAGGCAGATGATGGTCGCCGTCTCGGTGTCGAGGCCCTCCGAAGCCGCCAGCAGGCTTTGAATTTCCAGCGTGCCCAGTTCCCAGAACAACAGGAAGAGGCCGAGCGCCAGCAGCGTATCGCCCACCCGCGTGACGACGAAAGCCTTGCGCGCCGCGTAGCCGTTGGCGGGGTCGCGATGGTAGAAGCCGATCAAGAGATAGCTGCAAAGGCCTACGCCCTCCCAGCCGAGGAACAGCGTCAGCAGGTTGTCGCCGAGCACCAGCATCAGCATGGCGAAGACGAACAGGTTCATGTAGGCGAAGAAGCGGCTGTAGCCCTGCGGCTCCTCGTGGTCCTTCCACATGTAGCCGGTGGCGTAGACGTGGATCAGGAAGCCGACGCCCGTGATGACGCCCGTCATCACCAGCGACAGACTGTCGAGATACAGCGTGATGCTCGGCGCGAAGTCGCCGACGGTCATCCAGGTCCACAGCGGCAGCGCGTAGGCGCTCTGGCCGCTCTCCACGAACGCCATCCCGGCGAAGAGCGCCGCCAGCGCCGCCACGCCCACGGACCCGGCGCCGACGCAGGCGACGACCTTGTCCGGAAGCCTGCCCTGCGTCAGGAACAGGATCAGGAAGCCCGCGAGCGGCGCCGCGGGCACCAGCCAGAGCCACTCCATTCGCCGCCCCCTAGCCGCTCATCTCGCTCGCGGCATCGACGTCGAGACTGTCGAAGCGCCGCGAGATCTGCAGCACCAGGCCCAAGGCGACCGCCACTTCGGCAGCCGCGAGCGCGAGGATCAGCATGAACATGATCTGCCCGTCCGGCATTCCCCAGCGCGCGCCGGCGGCGATGAAGGCGAGGCCGGCGGCATTCATCATCACCTCCAAGGACATCAGCAGGAAGATGATGTTGCGCCGCACCAGGACGCCGAGCAGGCCGAGCAGGAACAGCACTCCCGCCAGCGTCAGCACATGGAAGATGGAGATCTCGATGGCCACGGGCGGCGCCTACTCCGTGCGCCGTTCGTCGAGGTAGCGGCGGCCGAGGTGGTAGGCGCCGACCAGCGCGGCCAGCAGCAGGAAGCCGGCGAGCTCGACCGCCAGGAGATACGGTCCGGCCCCGAACAGCGCCTTCCCGACGGCCCCCGGCCCCACCATCGTGCCGCTCGTCTCTACCGCCTCGTAATGCGCGAACGCGTACATGAAGGCGAATAGCAGGACGGCCGTCAGAATGCCGGGCAGTACCCACATCCCCGGCCGCAGCCAGCGGCTCTCGCGCAGCACGGACGAGCGGCCGAGGTTGAGCATCATCACCACGAACAGGAACAGCACGACGATGGCGCCGGCGTACACCACCACCTCCAGCGCCGCCGCGAACGGCGCGCCGAGGACGAAGAAAATCACTGCGACGGCGAGCAGCGACACCACCAGATAGACCAGCGCATGGGATGCGTTGCGATTGGTCACCACCAGCGCCGTCGACGCGACGGCGATGATGGCGGGAATCCAGAAGGCGAGGAGTTCGGCCGTCAAGGCAGGAGGCTCCTCACGTCGGTGGGCGGCGCCTCGCGCGCGGCCTCGCCCTTGCCCTTGCCGTCGATGGTCTTGCCGGCGACCTTCCAGAAGCTGTAGTCCGGGTACTTGCCGGGGCCGTCGATCAGGAGGTGCTCCTTCTCGTAGACCATATTGTTGCGGTCGTATTCGCAGAGTTCGAAGTCGGGAGTGAGCTGGATGGCGTAGGTGGGGCAGGCCTCCTCGCACATGCCGCACATGATGCAGCGCGAGAAGTTGATGCGGAAGAACTCCGGCAGCCAGCGCCCGTCCTCCTCCCGCTCGGTCTTCTGCAGGGCGATGCAGTCCACCGGACAGGCGACCGCGCAGAGGTTGCAGGCGACGCAGCGCTCCTCGCCGTCCGGGTCCCGGGTGAGCACGATGCGGCCCCGGTAGCGCGGCGCCTGGTAGGGCATCTCCTCGGGGTACTGCACCGTCTCGTTGCGCATGAACGTGTGCTGGAAGACGGTCCACAGGGTGCGAAGCTGGCTCAGCATGGCGTCAGAACTCCCTCAAGCCGACGATCAGCCCGGTCGCCAGCAGGTTCACTAGGGTCAGCGGCAGCAGCACCTTCCAGCCGAGGCTCATGAGCTGGTCGTAGCGGGGGCGCGGAATGGCCGCCCGCAGCAGCACGAAGACGTGGATGAAGAACAGCACCTTGATGCCGAACCAGACCACGGGCGGCAGAAACTGCAGAAACGCCGGCACCATCCAGCCGCCGAAGAAGAGCAGCACGATGAGGCACGAGGTCGCGATCACGGCGACGTACTCGCCGCACATGATCAGGGCGAACTTCATGCCCGAGTACTCGGTATGGAAGCCGGCGGTGAGTTCATGCTCCGCCTCCGGCAGGTCGAAGGGCAGGCGGTGCGACTCGGCGACGCCGGCGATGAAGAAGATCACGAAGCCGAGGAACTGCGGGAAGATGAACCACAGGTCCGCCTGCGCCTCGACGATTTCGACCAGGCTGAAGGAACCCGCGTGGATCACCACGCCCATGATCGACAGGCCCATGAACACTTCGTAGGTGACCATCTGCGCCGCCGCCCGCAGGCTGCCGAGCAGAGCGTACTTGTTGTTGCTGGCGAAGCCGCCGAGCAGGACGCCGTACACCGCCAGCGACGACATGGCGAGGAACCACAGAAGGGCGATGTTGATGTCCGCGACGAACACGTCCGGCGCGAACGGGATGACGCCGAGGATCAGCAGCATCGAACCGCAGATGATGACCGGCGCCAGCACGAAGAAGACGCGGTCGCCGAACGGCGGCACCCAGTCGTCCTTGGTCATGAACTTGATGCCGTCGGCAACGCCCTGCAGGACGCCGAACCAGCCGACGCGGTTGGGCCCGCGCCGATCCTGCCACCAGCCGAGCAGGCGCCGCTCCCACCACTGCAGGAACATCACCGCGAGCAGCGTGCCGCCCGCCAGCGGCAGGATGAGCACGTAGCTCCAGTTGATCTCGAAGCCGAACATGCGCGCCTTGCCCGCTAGCCCTTGGCGATGACGTTGGGGTCGCCGCCAGGGCGCCGGACGAAGTCCGGATCCGCGGCAATTTCGACGGTCGCGGTGGTGAGGAGGGCAGCTCCCGGCAATCCTTGGGCGATGCCGACCACGCCCGGCGCGACTTCGGCATCGAGGCGCACTTCCACGCTGGCGTCCAGCTCGGCGATGCGGACACCGCCGCCATCGGCAACGCCGATGCGCTTGGCGTCGCTCGGGTTGAGCGCCGCGAACGGCGCCGGCGTGCGTTCGAGGATGGGGGCGGAAGCGGCGGAGAGCTCGTCGCTGCCGAAGACGCAGGCCAGGCGGGCGGCGGCGAAGGTGCCGTTGTGCGCGGCCGCCGGTTCGCTGCGTTCGCGGAGGGCGAAGTCGCGGGGCGCTTCGCCCGGCGGCGCGTCGGAGATCAGGCGCGCCCCCGGGTCGCCGCCGGCCAATGCGCCGCCGACCTCCTGCTGGAACTTGAACACGGACTGGTTGGAATTCCACCCCGGCGACCAGACGTAGGGCACCACAGCACCGGGCTGATCGCCGGTGTTGAGGCCCTCCATGGAGTAGGCCAGCGGCGTCTCGTCATCGACGCTGGCCTTGGGCTCGTGAACGCTCACGTCGGCGCGCATGGCGGTGCGGCCGCTGTAGCGATGCGGCTGGCGCGGGATGCGGTTTTGCGCGGGCGCTCGGAAATGCGCGTCCGGCGCGACTTCGGCGAGGCCGCTGAAGACGCCGGTGGCAGCGGCGACCGCAACGTCGTCGATGTTCGCCCAGTTCATGTCTTCGCGGCCGAGAGCCGCGCCGATGCTGGCCAGATGGCACCACGCCGGGGCGATGTCGTCGGTCGGCTCGAAGACTTGGTAGAAGCGCTGGGCGCGGGATTCGTAGTTGACGAAGGTGCCCGTCTGTTCCGCGTAGGCGGCGGCGGGCAGGACCACGGCCGCGGCCTCCGCAGTGGGCGTCTCCAGAACGTCCAGAACGACGGCGTTGGCGAGCGCCACGTCGGCCGTCGTGCGCCGGGAAAGGTCGTTTTCCAGCACCACTGCGGCAGCGCCGTCCTCCATTCGGGCCACCGCATCGGCCAGCGACAGCTCGCCGCCGAGCAGCGCCGCGCCGAAGCTGTTCGCTTCGGACCCTGCGAGGGCGAGCATCGCCGGCCGGTTCTGCCGACCAAGCGCCCACGCGATGTTCGCCGCGGCCCGAACCAGACCAGGTTCTCGGGCGCCGCAGCCGGCGATTACGAGGGGCCTCTGCGCCTGCGCGAGGGCGAGCGCGGTGCCGCGGATGAACTCGTCTTGGTCGGCATGGCCGTCCACCGCCCTGGCGATCGCGAAACCTTGGCCGGCAAGGTCCTCGGCCGCGCCCCGGCGCACTGCGGTGGCCAACTCGTCGAGCCGTGTCGAAGCGGCCGAGGCGATGTAGAGCGGGCTTCTGTTGGCCTGGCCGTGACCGCGCACCCCGGCGTCCTGCCACTCGGGGACGCCGGCCGCCTTGGCCATGTCGAAGCTGACGCCGCGCGCGGCCTGGCGCACGGCGAGCGCCAGGCGCGCTGCGGTATTGGAGATGTCCTCGCCGAGGATCAGCACGGCATCGGCCTGCTCGATGTCCGTGATCGACGGGATGCGGAAGCCCCCGGCGCGGTAGACGTCGAGCACCGCCGCCATCGTCTCGGCTTCGTCATCGGCGAAGCCCGGGCAGAAGTTCTCGGCCCCGACCAGCTGCTTGAGCGCGAAGTTCGCCTCCACGGATGCGCGCGGCGAGCCGATGCCCACGACGACGTCGCCGCCCAGGCGCTCCGCTGCCGCGGCGACCGCGGCCGAGGCCCCCGATGCCTCGAAGACGCCGTCTTCGGCCCGCACCCCAGCGTGGCGCAAGCGCTTTTCGTGGTTGACGAAATGCGAGCCGTAGCGCCCGCGGTCGCAGAGGAAGTAGCCGTTCACCTCGCCGTGATAGCGGTTGTGGACCCGCTTGAGCACCCCGTAGCGCTCGGCGGGGAACGTGTTGCAGCCCACCGAGCAGTGCGGGCAGACGGAAGGCGCCGACTGCAGGTCCCACTTGCGCGTATAGACCTTGGAGAACGGCTTGTCGGTGAAGACCCCGGTCGGGCAGACCTCAACCAGATTGCCGGCGAACTCGCTGTCGAGCACGCCGTCTTCCTGACGCCCGAAGAACATGCGCGAGCGTGAACCGAAGGCGTCGAGATCCTTGCCGCCGGCATAGTCCCGGTAGTAGCGCACGCAGCGGTAGCAGGTGATGCAGCGGTTCATCTCGTGGCCGACGAAGGGGCCGAGATACTGGTTTCGCCAAGTGCGCTTCTGGCCTTCGTAGCGGCGCATGGAATGGCCGGTCATGACGGTCATGTCCTGCAGATGGCACTCGCCGCCTTCCTCGCACACCGGGCAGTCGTGCGGATGGTTCTCCATCAGCCATTCGATCACCTGCTTGCGGAAGTCCGCAGCGAAGGCCGCGCCGACCGAGACCCTCATGCCGTCCTGCACGGACATCATGCAGGCCATCTGCAGCCGGCCGCGCTGATCCGCCTCGTCGGCGTACTGGATGACGGCGCATAGGCGACAGGAGCCGACGGAGCCCATGGCGGGATGCCAGCAGAAGTAGGGCACCTCGAGGTGCTCGGAGAGGCAGGCGTGGAGGAGGTTCTGACCGGCGGGAAGCTCGTAGTCCTTGCCGTCGATATTCACTCTGGCCATGTGTCGACGCGCTCCTCCCATTCCAAAGTCGCCGATCATCGCGATCGCGGCTCCCCGCGAGCCGCATGGCCACGGTGCATTCGCGCCTTAAGGACTCCCCGTTCCCCGGCACAGTCCGTCCGGGACCGGCGCCGCGGCGCGAAGGTGCGCACCATACAGAGGCAGGGCGCTAGGGGCAAGAGTGCGTAGGCAGGCAACGGGGAAAGCGCCAGCATGCGGGACGAGTGCCTGCCAAACCGATCCTGTGCGGCCAGCCTCAAGAGCCGCGAGTTCACATGCCTCGTGATCGAAGAAGACGAGGCCGTCGATGCCGAGACCGCGCGCATCGCCCGCGCCCGTCTGGTGGGCCGCGCCGATGCGGCCCGCCTGTGGCAGAACTTCGACGGCTTCATGCGCGTCGCCGCGGTGGACGCGGCGCCGGCCGCGCTGCCCGCCGAGGCGCAGACGACGCTGGCGCAGGCCTGCGGCGCGGTCGGCCTTGATGGCTTGCGGGAACTGCTCGCCGCGACCGCGCGCGTGGCGGCGTCTCATGTGGACCGCTGGTTCGCCGAGCGCGCATGAGCCGGGTCCGGCGCTGCCGGCCCCCGGCGACCTACTCGGGCGGCTGCCAGATGCTCTTCGGGAATCTCGTGCCGACCAGGCTGCGCGCTTCGAGTTCTGCCAGCTCTTCGGTCGAGTAGCCCAAGAGGTCGCGGTATATCTCCCCGTTGTGCTCGCCGAGCCGCACTGGCGGCGTGCGCAGGGCGTTGGGCGTGCGCTGCATGCGCAACGTCAGTCCCGGGTAGCGGAACGGCTTGCCCGCGTCCGCGGTGGGCAGCGTCTCGAAGAAGCCGCGCGCATTCAGATGCGGGTCCGCGAGCGCCTCGACGGCGTTGCGCGTAGGCGCCGCGCAGACGCCGGCGGCCTGCAGTTCATGGAACAGCGCTTCCTTGTCGCGCGGGCGGCACGCCGCGGCGATGAGGGCATCGAGCGCGGCGACGTTGGCGCGCCGAGCGGGCGCCGTCGCGAAGCGCGAGTCGGTCGCGGCCGTAGCGACGCCGAGTGCTTCGCAGAGCGCGGCGAACTCGGCGTCCGTGGCCACGTCGATGGCGATCCAGTCGTCTGCGCCCCGGCACGGATAGACGTCGTGCGGCGCGTGGTGGCGGTGCGCGTTGCCCTGCGGCGGGGTGTCGCGGCCGTTCATCGTCGCGTCCATAATGTACTCGCCGAGCACGGGCAGGAAGCCTTCCGTCAGCGGCAGTTCGATGAGCTGGCCCTTGCCTGTTCGGTCCCTGTCGCGCAGCGCCAGCATGACGGCGAACGCGCCTTGCACCCCGGAGATCCCATCGCTCGCCAGCGACTCGCTGAGCACTTCCGGCCCCGCGTCCGGATAGCCGCGCAGCAAGGTATGGCCCACCATCGCCTCGACATGCAGGCCGAAGGCGCGGAAGTTGCGGTATGGGCCATCGAGCGCGAAGGCCGGCATGCGCAGCATGACCAGGCGCGGGTTGACGCGGGCCAGGGCCGAGAAGTCGAGCCCGGCCTTGTCGATGGTCTCCGGGACGTTGTTCTCCACCAGCACATCGCAGTGCGCCGCCAGTCGCAGCACGGCGGCGCGACCCTCCGGCGTCATGATGTCGCAAGTCATCGAGCGCTTGTTGCGGGCGTGCGAGTTGAACGCCGCGCTGCGGTTCCACGGATCCGGCCCCGGGTCGCCGTCGGGATAGCCCACCGGGGCGCCGCGCTCGAGCAGTTCGCGCGCCCGCGCCGGCGTCGGCACCTGCTCCATGCCGCGGGTGAACGGCTGCACGCGGTTGGCGGGCTCGACGCGGATCACGTCGGCGCCCCATTCGGCTAGCAGCTGCGTGACGTGCGGTCCGGCCCAGACCACGGTGATCTCGGCGACGCGGATGCCCGCGAGCGGCAGCGGCAAGTCCCCGCCGGGCTTTGATGCGGCGCAGCGGGGCCGGGATCGGGCAGGGAAGACCGCGCCGGCATGTTCGTTCAGGAGCGGTGCGCGGGTCGGTTTCGCGCGTGGCGCGGCGGACATCTTAAGCGGCCGTCCCGGGTAGGTGAGCCGACCGGCCACCGGGTGGTCGATCTCGTCCCATGCGCCGCGCTGTCGATAGTGGGGATCGGCGACCACGTCCGCGATGGTGTTGAACGCGCCCGCCAGCAGGCCGTGCGCCTGGGCTTGCTGCACGGCTTCCCGCTTGGGTCGAGCGGCGAGCCATTGGGAATAGCGGAGCTCCAGCTCTTCGCGCTGGGCCGGCTCGATATTCAGGGGGTCCACCTGCTCCGCTGCCGGCGCTTCGATCATGGCGAGCAGCCTCGGCAGCCGCTTGGCGCCGGCGCCCATGATGTTGACGTAGCCGTCGGCGCAACGGCGCACGCCGACGCCGAAGGTGCGCCTGACGCCGGTGAGCCGGCCGCCGCACTTGCCAGTGTAGGAGGCCACGGTGAGCTGGATCGTGCGCCGATCGCGGCAGCCCGCCTGGCATTCGTAGACGGACAGGTCGATCCAGTCGCCGATGCCGATCTGCTCGGCGCGGCGCTGGGCCATCAGCGCGGCAAGGGCCGCGGTCAGCCCGGCGTGGTAGTGCGCGTAGTGGCCGCCGAGCTTCAGCGGCTCGCGGTCGGCATGGCCGTTGGCGACGAGCGGCCCGCCGATCGCCTGCAACGTGAGTTCGCTGCCGCGATAGTCCCGGTAGGGGCCGGTCTGGCCGAAGGGCGTGATGGACGCCATCACCAGAGCGGGATTGATGTCCGCAAGCGCCGCGAAGCCCCATCCCCAGCGCGCCGCCTCGCCGGGGCGGTAGTCCTCGAACAGGATGTCGGCCTGCCCGGCGAGCTGGCGGATGCGGTCGCCGTCGCGCTCGGCATCGAGCACGACCGAGCGCTTGTTGCGATTCAGATGCAGGAAGAGTCCGGAGCACTCCGGGTTCGGCGCGGCGTTCGGAAACGGCCCGAAGCCGCGGCTGGGATCGCCGCCCGGCGGCTCGATCTTGATCACGTCGGCGCCGTACTGGGCGAGCAGGTAGCTGGCGTAGGGGCCGGCGACGTTGCGGCTTAAGTCGACGACGCGGACGCCATCGAGGGCGGGAGCGGCAGTCGCGGCGGGCATGGGCGGTAGTATAGGTGCATGGTTTGCTGGGCCGATATCGACACCGTGCTGCTGGACATGGACGGCACGCTGATCGACCTGCACTACGACAACCACCTGTGGAACGTCGTGGTGCCGCAGCGCTACGGACGCCGCGCCGGCATGGATCCGGCGCGGGCGGCGGAAGTGCTCTACCGCGACATGCTGGCCTCCAAGGCGACGCTCGACTTCTACGACCTCGACTACTGGCAGCGGGAAACCCGCCTCGACATCGATGCCATCCACGAGGAGCTTGCGCATCTCATCCGCTATCGACCGCGGGCGGCGGATTTCGTGGCCGCGGTGCGCGACTCCGGGCGCGAGGCGGTGCTGGCGACCAACGCGCATCCGCGCAGCATCGCCGTCAAGCATCGCGCCACGGGCCTGCTGGACGCCGTCGACGGGTGCTTGAGCTCCCACGACATCGGCGCCCCGAAGGAGGACGCCGCGTTCTGGCAGCGCTTGGCGGAGCGGCTCGGCGATGGCTACGATCCTGTGCGCACCTTGCTGATCGACGACAACGTGCTGGTCCTCGAAGCCGCCGAACGCGCCGGCATCGGTCAGCTTCTCGGCATAGCGGCACCGGATTCGACGGGCGCGGTGCGCACGGATGTGCCGTTCCCGGTGTGCCGGGATTTCGCGGACATCCTGCCGCCGTGAGATCGCGAGCGGCGCAACGATGCGCCTGAACTGAGGGGGGATGCCATGGGGAGTTTGGACGGTCGCATAGCCTGGGTCACTGGCGGCGGGCGCGGCATCGGCCGGGCCATAGCGCTCGGCTTCGCTCGGCACGGCGCCGCGGTCGCGGTGACCGCCCGTTCGCTCGGGGAACTCGATCGGGTCGCCGCCGAAGTGCGGGAGTTGGGCGGACGCGCACTCGCGACGCGGGCCGACGCGCTGTCGTTGGATGCGACGCTGGCCGCCGCCGAGGCCATCGCGGCCGAGCTCGGCCCGGTGGACATCCTGGTCAACAACGCCGGCGGCGGCAACGGCCTGCCCGGCGGCGCCGAGGGCCTGACCGCCGAGCAGCGCGACGCGGCGCTGTTCGCCGCCAACGTCGATCTGAATCTCTTCTCCGCCTACCGAGCCAGCCGCGCCGTGCTCGGCGGCATGGTGGAGCGCGGCTACGGACGCATCATCAACATCGGCTCCGGCTACGCGAAGCGTTCCGGCGGCGGCCTCGCGTACACCGCCGCCAAGCACGGCCTGATCGGTTTGACGCGGGCGATGGCGGCCGAAGTCGCCACCAAAGGCGTCACCGTCAACTGCCTCTGCCCCGGCTGGACCAACACCCAGCTCGTCGATCTGCCGGCCATGGCCCGCGCCCGCGGCGTGGACATCGCCACGGTGCGCCGGGCCATCGAGGCGGAGAACCTGCAACAGCGCATCCTAGAACCGGAGGAGCTCGCGCCCATGGCGGCGCTGCTCGCGGCACCGGAGTCGGCCGGCATCACCGGCCAGGTGATCTCCGTGGACGGCGGCTACAAGGTGTAGGCGGGCCGTCGCCGCGGCGTCCACATCGCCATCGCTCGCAAGGCATCGAGTATGGACCAGGCGTTCGTCGCATCGAGGGCAGTGGGGAAGCGCGAAGGCAGGTCCCTGTTCTTCGCATGCCAATGCGGTAGATCCTCCGGCACGGCCTGCCAGAAGATGCCCTCATCGATGTCGCTGCCGTCTCGCTCGGCCGTGTCGCGCAGCAGCCGGCGAACGAACCTGCCTGCCTCCTTGCCGGCGAGAACCCAGTCGGCCGAACGGAGCAAGTCGGCCAATCGGACGATCTCGTCTCGCTCCCGCTCCGCATCGGCCGGCCCGATGGCGTTGGGCCGCTGGTGACTCTCCCAGAATCGGAACTCGCCGGTCGTATCGATCACTCCGATCTGGGAGGCCACGGGGCGGGACCGGGTGTCCGCGATGACCCCGCCGAGCACCAGCACGTCCTGGCGATTGACCATCGCGCGACAGAACGCGCTGAGTTCCCGCGCGTGCCGCCACGGGCGAAGCCAGAAGGAATCCGCCACGGAGAGTGCGAGGATTACCAGCACGACCCAGATCGGGATCAGATCGCCCAATACGAGCGGCACGGCAGCGATCAGAAGAACGGTGAAGGTCACCCGGATGGCAAGGTCGGCGGACATGCGCCGGTGCCGGGCTACTCCACCGTGCCCACGAAGTCCTGCCGCAGCCGATCCCAGTCGATCTCGTAGCCGAGCCCCGGCTCGGTCGGCGCATGCACCATGCCGCCCGACATGTCGATGTCTTCGACGAGGCCGTAGACGTTCGAGCCGGTGCAGGGGAAGAACTCGTAGAACTCGCAGTTCGGCACCGCCATGGTGACGTGCAGGTTGGCGACGTTGTTCAGCGAGTTGCCGCCGTGGTGGATCTCGCACTTCATGCGGAAGCCCTCCGCCAGATGGCACAGGCGCACCAAGGGGGTGATGCCGCCGGTCACCGCCACGTCGCCGCGCAGGATGTCGGTGGCGTAGCGGGTGATCCACTGCGTCATGCCGTAGTAGCGGCCGGGCGCGAACTCCGTCGCCATGATGGGGATGTCGAGCTTCTCGTTGAGCTTGACGTAGCTGTAGAGGTCCTCCTCGGCGAGCGGGTCCTCGTACCAGTAGTAGCCGAGCTCCTCGATCGCCCGGCCGACGCGCACCGAGTCCTCGTAGCCGTAGGCCCACATGGAGTCCAGCATCAGCAGCATGTCATCGCCGACCGCTTCGCGCACCGCCTGGCAGATGGCGATGTCCGCCTTCGGGTCCGAATGCGGGTGGATCTTGTGCGCCGGGAAGCCGAGCTCCTTGAAGCGCAGCGCCTCCTCCTGGTACTCCTCCTTGGTCTCCCACCACGCGGTGCTCGAATACACCGGCACGGACTCCTTGCAGGTGCCGAGCAGGCGGTGGATGGGCTGCCCGGCGAGCTTGCCGTTGATATCCCACAGGCAGATGTCCGCAGCGCCGATGACGCTGTTCGGCACGCCGCGGTTGAGTTTCCACAACTCGCCCCAGATGGCGCCGATATCCTGCGGATCGCGGCCCATCAGGCGCGGCTTGATGGCGTCGATCAGATACCTCGCCTGGTGCTCCGGGCCGCCCACGAAGGCGTTGCCGGAGATGCCCTCGTCCGTCTCCACCGTCGCGACGCCGAGCTGCCGCGGCCCGCCGAAGCGCATCCCGGCGCCGACGCGCCACGGCTCCACCTGCCAGCCGAAGACGTCCACCTTGACGTTCGTGATCTTCATCGCTCCGCCCCCTCCAAGCGTCGGCAACGCCCGGCATTCTCTATGGCGCCCGGCAGCGATTCAACTGCAGGTGGCGACCCCGCGCCCGACGGCGTAGAATTGCCAGCCCTCGACAACCCCAGCAAACGCGGAGTCCTAGTTGCCTTTCGTCAAAGTCAGAGAGAACGAACCCTTCGATGTGGCGCTCAGGCGCTTCAAGCGCTCCTGCGAGAAGGCGGGCATCCTGTCCGAAGTGCGCAAGCGCGAGTACTACGAAAAGCCCACCGCGGTGCGCAAGCGGAAGGCGGCGGCGGCCGTGAAGCGGCACCTCAAGAAGCTGCAGCGCGAGGCGCGGCGCTTCGAGAAAGCGTTCTAGGAACTCAACCCAAGCGATTCGGAGGGCCGGGCAATGGCTGCGGCCAGCGACATCCGCGCCGCGATCGACGCCGCCACCAAGGCCGCCATGCGGGCTCGCGAGCGGCAGCGGCTGAAGGCGCTCAGGCTCGTCAACGCGGCGCTCAAGCAGGCGGAGATCGACGGTCGCGACGGCCGCCAGGAGCTCGCCGATGCCGACGTGCTCGCCGTGCTGACGCGCATGTGCAAGCAGCGCCGGGATGCGCTGGGGCAGTTCGCCGCTGCCGGGCGCGACGATCTCGCCGCCATCGAGCAGTACGAACTCGACGTGATCGAGGAGTTCATGCCGGCCCGGCTGGGCGAGGCCGAGATCGCGCAGGCCGTCGCGGACGCCGTGGCCGCCACCGGCGCGTCGAGCATGAAGGACATGGGCCGGGTCATGGGGGCTTTGCGCCGGCCACTGGCCGGACGCGCGGACATGGGCGCCGTCAGCGGACTGGTCAAGAAAGCGCTCGCCGGCGGCTGAATCGCCGAATTCACTGCCGCGGCGAGCACAATGCGGCGCCGAGGGACTATGCTAGGCGCATGGCCGGCATGATTCCCCGCTCCTTCATCAACGACCTCGTCGACCGCGCGGACATCGTCGACGTCGTCGGCCAGCGCGTGCGGCTCAAGAAGGCCGGCGGCAACCACATCGGCCTGTGTCCGTTCCACGACGAGAAGACGCCGTCGTTCCACGTCTACGCCGACGGCCACTTCCACTGCTTCGGCTGCGGCGCCCACGGCACGGCGCTGGGCTTCCTGATGGACTACGAGAACGTCAGCTTCCCCGAGGCGGTCGAGGCGCTGGCGGCGCTGGCCGGGGTCGCCGTGCCGCGCGAGGCATCCTCGCGGCCGACCGCCGACCCCGCCCTCTACGATGTGCTCGCCGCCGCGGCAGAGCGCTACAAGGATTGGCTCAAGGGGGAACCCGCAGCCATCCACTACCTCAAGCAGCGCGGCGTGACGGGCGCGGTGGCGCGCGACTTCGGCATCGGCTTCGCGCCCGATGGCTGGGAGCGGATCAAGACGGCGCTCGACAGGTTCGGCGAGGGCAAGCTGCTCGACGCCGGGCTGCTCGCCAAGAACGACTCGGGGCGCGTCTACGATCGGTTTCGCGAGCGCATCATGTTCCCCATCCGCGAAACGCGCGGCCGCGTCATCGGTTTCGGCGGCCGTATATTCGGCAGCGCCGGGGAGGGCCAGCCCAAGTACCTCAACTCGCCCGAGACGGACGTGTTCCGCAAGGGCCGCGAGCTCTACGGCCTGTTCGAGGCGCGGCGCTCCGGGCCTCGGCTCGACTCCTTCTTGGTGGTGGAGGGCTACATGGATGTGGTGGCTCTCGCCCAGCACGGCATCGGCAACGCCGTGGCGACGCTCGGCACAGCGATCGGGCAGCCGCACTTCGAGAAGCTGTTCCGCTACGCCGACGAAGTGGTGTGCTGCTTCGACGGCGACGACGCCGGCCGCAATGCCGCCTGGCGCGCGGTGGAGGCGGCATTGCCTGCGCTGTCGGAAGGTCGCCAGCTGAAATTCGTGTTCCTGCCCGAGGGAGAGGACCCGGATACGATGGTGCGCGATCAGGGCCGGGAGCGGTTCCTGGCCCTGATGCAGGGCGCGACGCCGATCGGCGAGTACTTCCTGCGCCGCATGCGGGAGGGTCTGGATCTTTCGCAAGTGGACGGTCGGGCGATGCTGCGCGAGCTGGCCCTGCCGGCCGTTCAGCGGCTCCCGGCCGGTTCGCTGCGCGCCTCCCTGGTGCGCGAACTGGCGGACCTCACGGGATCGGAGGCGACCGATCTTGAGCGCATCCTTGAGCGCATCGCCGGTGCCGCCTCGGCAAATGTCGGCCGCGCCGGCCGCGCCCCGTCCTACAGCCCAGGGCAGCAGTCGGGGCTGGCCGAGCGCCTGCTCCGGGCGCTCGTTGCCCAGCCGTCCATGCTGGCCGGTCTGGCGTCGGCGGAGCGCGCGCGGCTGGTCGAGGCGACGGTGAGCGACGGTCTCATCGGGGCGGTGGTGGACTACCTCGGCGCGACGCCCGACGCGGACACGGCGACTCTGCTCGGCCGTTTCATGGGCGATGCGGCCCATGCGGAACTGGTCGCCTTGGCGGAGCGCCCGACCGTGCTCGGCGGCGCGGCGCTGGCGGCCGAGTTCGAGGACGGCGTGCGGCGCTATCTGGCGGCGCATGCGCGGCACGCGCAGCGCGCGCTGGCGCACGACGTTGCGGACCGCGCCAGCATGGAACGCTATCTGGTTGCCAAGCGGCAGGCCGTGGCCGGTTGATTGTCGCCATTGGCGCCCCCACATAGCCCTCCGCTGCGCCTCGCGCCGGCGACCGAAAATGCGCGATGCGCCAAAGTGCTAAACTTGCGTCCCGTTGCCGCGTTGTAGTTGCGCGACCGGCCTCAAGGGCCGCGGCCCAGACACGCCACCCGAGCGAAGAGGTGATATGGCCCCAGAGACCGAAAAGCAGCAGTCCCGCCTCAAGGATCTGATCGCCCGCGGTCGCGAGCAGGGCTACCTTACCTACGCGGAGGTGAACGACCACCTGCCGGCGGACATCAGCGATCCCGACCAGATCGAAGACATCATCAGCATGATCAACGACATGGGGATCACGGTCTACGAGTCCGCCGAGGCCGCTCCCGATGCTGACGAACTGCTCAATGCTGGCGACAACACCGCCGACGAGGTGGCCGCCGACGAGGCCGCCGCGGCGCTGGCTGCCGTCGAGACGGAGACCGGCCGCACCACCGACCCGGTGCGCATGTACATGCGCGAGATGGGCACGGTGGAGCTGCTCACCAGGGAGGGCGAGATCGCCATCGCCAAGCGCATCGAGGAGGGCATCCGGGATGTCCTGCATGCCCTGTCCTTCTTCCCCGGCACGGTGTCGTACATCCTGGATCGCTATGCGCAGGTGGCGCGCGAAGACAAGCTGCCGGATCTGCTGGTCGGCTACCTGGACCCCGCGGAACACGTGCCGCCGGCGCAGCAGATCGACCCCAACGCCGCCACCGAAGACAAGGACGACTCGACCCCCGAACGCAAGGGGCCGGATCCCGAGATCGCCGAGGAGCGCTTCACCAAGCTCAAGGTGGCCTTCGACACGGCGCGGCACAGCTTCGACGAGAAAGGCCGCAAGCACGCCGACGCCATCGCGGACCAAGCCGCGCTGGCGGACGTCTTCTGCTTCTTCAAGCTGGTTCCCAAACACTACGATCTGATCGTCGACCTGCCGCGCGAGGCGCTCCGGCGCATCCGCCGCCAGGAGCGCATGATGCGGGACGTGTGCGTCGCGGCCGGGATGCCGCGCCGCGACTTCGTCGGCGAATACCACGGCCACGAGACCTCCGTCGCCTGGGTGGATCGGCGCATCGCCGCCAAGCACGACTACAGCCGCCGCCTGGCGCGGGCCCGGGAGGACATCGTGCGAGCGCAGAAGCGCATCCGCGCCGTGACCCGCGCGGCGGGCCTCAGCGTCACCGAGATCAAGGACATCAACCGCCGCATGTCGATGGGCGAGACCAAGATGCGGCGCGCCAAGAAGGACATGGTGGAGGCCAACCTGCGCCTCGTCATCTCCATCGCCAAGAAATACACCAACCGCGGCTTGCAGTTCCTGGACCTCATCCAGGAAGGCAACATCGGCCTCATGAAGGCGGTGGACAAGTTCGAGTACCGGCGCGGCTACAAGTTCTCCACCTACGCGACGTGGTGGATCCGCCAGGCCATCACCCGCTCGATCGCCGATCAGGCGCGCACCATCCGCATCCCGGTCCACATGATCGAGACCATCAACAAGCTCACCCGCATCTCCCGGCAGATGCTCCAGGAAAAGGGCCGCGAGCCCACTCCGGAGGAGCTCGGCGAACGCATGGAGATGCCGGAGGAGAAAGTGCGCCGGGTGCTGAAGATCGCCAAGGATCCGATCTCCATGGAGACGCCCATCGGCGACGACGACGACTCCCACCTCGGCGACTTCATCGAGGATGTGAACGTCGGCTCGCCGGCCGAGCTCGCCACCAACCAGGGCCTCAAGGAGGCGACGCGTACGGTGCTCGGCGGCCTGACCGCGCGCGAGGCGAAGGTGCTGCGCATGCGCTTCGGCATCGACATGAACACGGACCACACCCTCGAGGAAGTCGGCAAGCAGTTCGACGTGACCCGCGAGCGCATCCGCCAGATCGAGGCGAAGGCGCTGCGCAAGCTCCGCCATCCGAGCCGCAGCGAGCACCTGAAGAGCTTCCTGGACGAGTGGACCGAGAACCGGCGCTAGGCCGCAGGGCGGATAGCTGCGAGTAGTTTGAGGAGGGGCGGTGGCAGACGCAGAACGCGAAGCACGCCGGCGCGCTCGCAGAGCCCGCCGCGAGCAGGCCCGGGAAGAGGTGAGCGAGGGCGGCGACGGCGATGCCCCGCCGACGGCTGCGTCGGTCGAGGTGTTCTGCAAGATCCTGGTCGTCGACGACGAGCCGGATCTGGAACACCTGATGCGCCAGCGGCTGCGCCGCGACGTGCGCCGCGGCAGCCTGGAACTGGTCTTCGCCCATGATGGCGTCGAGGCTCTGGAACTCTTGGAGGTGGACCGAGACATCGACATGGTGCTGTCGGACATCAACATGCCGCGCATGGACGGGCTGACGCTCTTGGAGCAGATCCCCCAGGTGGACCCCAACATCCGCTCGGTGATCGTCTCCGCCTATGGCGACATGAAGAACATCCGCACGGCCATGAACCGTGGGGCGTTCGATTTCGTCACCAAGCCCATCGATTTCACGGACCTGCGCATCACCATCGACAAGACACGCCAGCATCTGGCCATGCTGCGCGAGGCTCTGGCGACCCGCGACAAGCTGGTGGCGGTGCAGAACGAACTCAGCGTCGCTCACAAGCTGCAACAGTCCGTGCTGCCGACCGAGTTCCCGGAGCGCCGCGGGTGCGCCATCTTCGGCAACATGGAGCCGGCCAAGGATGTCGGCGGCGACTTCTTCGACGTGATCAGCCTGCAGTACGACCGCGTGGGCCTCGCCATCGCCGACGTGTCCGGCAAGGGTGTGTCGGCGGCGCTCTTCATGATGCAGGCGCGCACGCTCCTCAAGGGCGCCGCCATCGGCCATCCGCAGCCGGGCGCCGTACTGGCGGAGATCAATACGCTGCTCGAAGAGGACAACGAAGCGGCGATGTTCGTCACTTTCTTCTATGGCGTGTTCGATCCCGAGACCGGCGTGCTCACCTACGCCAACGGCGGCCACAATACGCCCGTGGTCGTGCATGCCGACGGCGCCTACACCGAACTGCCGCTCACCGGCGGCATCGCCCTCGGCGTGATGCCGGGGCTGGAGTACGAGGAGGCGGAAGTGGGCCTCAAGCCCGGCGACACCGTGGTGCTGTACACCGATGGCGTCAGCGAGGCCATGAACGCGGAGAACGAGGAGTTCGGGATGGAGCGCCTCGAGGCCGTGTTCTCCGGCCAGCCCGCCGCCAGCGTCCGCGAGGCGACCGACCGCGTCTTCGAGGCGGTGCGCGAGTTCGCCGGCGGCACGCCGCAGTCGGACGACATCACGTGCCTGACGCTGATGCGGGCGGAGGCCTAGCGATGCGCCTCGCACTACAAATGCAGGCGGACTTGGACGAGTTCGCCAAGCTCCAGCAGATCATCGCCAAGTTCGCCGAGACGCAGTCCTGGTCGGCGGAGCTCATCTACCAGATCGAACTGGTGCTGGAAGAGATCTGCGTCAACGTCGTCAACTACGGCTTCGACGAGGCCGAGACGGACAGCCACGAGATGGAGGTGCTGGTGGACTCGCAGGCCGAGTCGGTGACCATCGAAGTAGCCGACAACGGGCGCGCCTTCGATCCGCTCGAGGAGGCGCCGGAGCCGGACCTCGAGGCCAGCGTCGATGAGCGGCGCGTGGGCGGCCTCGGCGTCTTTCTGGTCAAAACGCTGATGGACGAGTTGGCCTACGTTCGAGAAGACGGCCGCAATCGCCTGACGGCCAGCAAACGAATCGAGTGAGCGCGGCGCGGGCCTCCGTGCTGGCCGCCGGACTGCTCGCGGGCGTCTGCGCGGGCGCCCAGGACGGCGGCGTCAGCGAAGACGGCATCCTCTTCGGACAGTCCGCGGCGCTTTCCGGCCCGGCGCAGGACCTCGGCAGGAACATGCGCCTCGGCATCGAGGCGGCATTCCGCGAGCGCAACGACCAGGGCGGCGTCGCCGGGCGCGAGTTGCGCCTGATCTCTCTGGACGATGCCTACGAGCCGGAGAAGGCGATCGCCAACACCCGCGCGCTGATTCGGGACGAGGGCGTCTTCGCGCTGATCGGCGCAGTCGGCACTCCCACCTCGCGGGCCGCCGTTCCGGTGGCCGCCGAAGCCGGCGTTCCCTATGTCGCGCCGTTCACCGGCGCCGCCTTCCTGCGCGATGCCGTCGGCAGCGGCGCCAACGTCATCAACCTGCGCGCCTCCTACGACGACGAGACCGAGGCGATGGTGGCGCGCCTCATCGGCGACCTGGGGATCCGGCGCATCGCCGTGATGTACCAGGACGATTCGTTCGGGCGCGCCGGGCTCGAAGGCGCCCGCAAGGCCTTGCAGGATCGGCAGATGAGCCCCGTCGCGGTGGGCGTCTATCCGCGCAACACGACGGCGGTGAAGACGGCGCTCTTGGATCTCGTCGCCGGCGAGCCGGACGCCGTCATTCTGGTCGGCGCCTACGAGCCGGTGGCGCGCCTCATCGCCTGGGCGCGCCAAATCGGCTTCGATCCGGTGTTCATTACCATCTCATTCGTTGGCAGCAATGCCTTGGCCCGAGAACTCGGTGCGCGCGGCGCGGGCGTGTTCGTCACGCAGGTGGTGCCGTTCCCGCGCGCCGCTGAGCCGCCCATTGTGGCCGCGTACGCGGAAGCGCTCAGCGTCGTCGCGGACGATCAGGAACCGGGCTTCGTCTCGCTGGAGGGCTATCTGGCGGGGCGTCTGGCCATCGCTGCGCTCGACGCATGCGGCGAAGCGTTGCAGCGCGCCTGCTTTCTCAGCGCCCTCGCCGCCAAGGACAGCGTCGACTTGGACGGCTTCGAGCTCCGCTACGGCGAAGGCGACAATCAGGGCTCGGACCGGGTGTTTCTGACCGTTATCGACTCGGCTGGCGGCTACCGGCCCATCACCAGCCTCCGGGACGTGCCCTAGATGGCCGCTTGGCTTGCACGGTTGGCGGCGGGGCGGCATCGCATCTCGGTACAGCTCTACGCGGGCATCGGCGCCGCAGTGGCATTCACCATGCTCGCGAGCCTCGTGGCGTGGTTCTCCTTCAACAGCGTCGGCGACGCCCAGCGCCGCGTCAACGACCTGGTGCCGAACATGGAAGCCGCCTTCCGCGTGGCGCAGCAGGCGGCGACGCTGGTGGCCGCCGCGCCGCGGCTGGCGGCGGTGGAGGAAACCGCGGAACTGCAACGCATAGCGGCGGACATCGCCGTGGAGCGGCAGCGTTTCGAGGTGGCGCTGTCCGGCTTCATGGGCGCGGAGAGCGCCGACTACGACCGCCTGCGGCAACGCGGCGACGATCTGGTCGCGAATCTCGCCGCCGTGGAGCAGTCCGTGGCGGACCGTCTCGCCTTGGCAGGGCGCGGCAACGCGATCTTGGCCGAACTCGAAACGGTGCGCCAGGAGCTGGCGCGCATGCTGGTTCCCGCCATCGACGACCAGTTGTTCTTTGCCATGACGGGCTACCGGGATCTTGGTCGGCCGGCCGCACCCCGCGCCGCGCATCTTTCCGAAGCGCAGATCGACCGCTATCGGCATCTGGCAGGCCTGCAGGCGGATACCAATATCGCGATCCAGCTTCTGTCGAGCGCCTTCGATCTAGCCGACAGGGCGCGCCTCGATCCGCTCAAGGACCGCTTGCAGGCGGCGTCCGATCGCATCGACCGCAGCGTGGGTGCCTTGGAGGACGCCGACATGCAGGCAGCGGTGGACGCGTCGCTCGAGCGGCTGCGCGAACTCGGCCTCGGCGACGACGGTGGCATCGAGCTGCGCAGCGAGGAGCTCACAGTGGCCGAAGATCAACGCCGGCTGCTGGCGGCGAACCGCGAGATCGTGGCCGAGCTGGTGACTGGCGTGCAGGCGCTGGTGGCGGCGGCGCGGCGCAGCGCGGAGACCGCCACCGGGGTCGCGAACGACGCCATCCTGACCGGCCGCACGCTGCTGCTGGCGCTCAATGCCGTGAGCATCATCGGCGCGGTGCTGATCGCCTGGCTGTTCGTCGGCCGCGTTCTGCTTAGCCGGCTGGCGCGCCTCTCCGAGCGCATGAGAGCGATGGCCGACGGGGATCTCGAGGCCGAGGTGGACATCGCCGGCCGCGACGAGGTAGCCGACATGGCGGCGGCGCTGGAAGTCTTCCGCCGCCACGCCCTCGAAGTGCAGCGCCTGAATCTGGTGGAGAAGCTGGCCGAGGAGCTGCGCGGCAAGAACGAGCAGCTCGAGTCCACCCTGGAGGAACTCGGCAAGGCGCAGGATCAGATCGTCGCTCGCGAGAAGCTGGCGGCGCTTGGCGAGTTGACCGCCGGCGTCGCGCATGAAATCCGCAACCCGCTGAACTTCGTGAAGAACTTCTCGGAGGCATCGCAGGAGCTGCTGGATGAGCTGAAGGAAGAGCTCGAGGACCTGGCCGAGGACCTCGACGAGGAGCAGGTCTCCTACATGGACGAAATCTGCGGTGACCTGACGGAGAACCTGAGCCGCATCGCCAACCACGGCGGGCGCGCCGACCGCATCGTCAACGACATGCTGAAGATGGGTCGCGACAGCGGCGACCGGCAGATGACGGACATCAACCTGCTGCTCGACGAGCACGCTCGGCTCGCGTTCCACAGCGCCCGCGCCACGGACACCGAGTTCCAGCTGAAGATCGAGCAGGACCTGGACCCCGAGGTCGGCGAGATCGAGGTGGTGCCGCAGGACCTCGGCCGCGTATTCCTGAACATGGTGGGCAACGCCTGCCATGCGACCGATGAGCGCCGTCGCAAGGAAGGCGAGGGGTTCGAGCCTACCTTGCGCCTCGCCACCCGGCGCCTTGAGGATCGCATCGAGGTGTGCATCCGCGACAACGGCAGCGGCATCCCGCCGGAAGTGATCGACAAGATCTTCAACCCGTTCTTCACCACCAAGCCGACGGACCAGGGCACCGGCTTGGGACTCGCCCTATCGAGCGATATCGTCCGTCAGCACGGCGGCAGCATTCGCGTGGACTCCGCGCCGGGCAGCCACACGGAGATGATCGTCGACATCCCCATCAGCGGTCCGGGCGCTGCCGCGCCGGCCGCCGAGGAGGAGGATTGACCGCGTAGCCGGCAGTGCGCCGACTGCCGGGTGGGGCTAGCTGCTGACCGCAGCGATCGCGTCGTCGCGGCTGTCGTGGATCGCGATGATCTTGTCGAAGCCGCTGATCTCGAAGACTTCGCGAATCGGTTTCGACGGCGAACAGAGGGCGAACTTCGCGGCGCGTTGCGTCAGCGACTTGGCCGTCAGCAGCACGGCGCGCAGGCCGGCACTGCTGATGTAGGAGAGTTCAGCGAGGTCGACGATGACTGCGGTGTCGTCCTCCGCGATCGCCCGCTGCAGGCTCTGCTCGAAGTCGCTGGCGTTGACGCCGTCAATGCGCCCCGCAGCTTTGGCGATGAGGGTGCCGCCTTGGCGCTCAGCGTTGATTTCCATCGAATGTCTGGTCTCAGGCCCAAAGGGAAGGCGCAACCATACCATCGTTGACGCCGAATGTGTTGCCGATGATGCACGCAAATCGCCCCGCAGGTGCGCCGCCCGGAGAGCGTAGTTCCCGGACCGCGAGGTCGTCCCGGGTCGCCAAAGACGGCGGTGCTCCGCTGCCGCTCCGTTCACGCTGCTGCCCGTCAGCGGGGTGTCCTTGCCCGCATGGGCGTGGTCTCGCGGTCGACCTCGAAGAGCCCCGTCTTCTCCAGCAGGTCGCTCAGCTTGGCGCAGCCGTAGGTGCGGGCGTCGAAGTCCGGGTTGGCGGCGTGGATGTGGTTGCCGATGACGCTCAAGGGGATCCAATCCTCGTCGTCCTGGCCGCGCATGGCGGCGCGGATCAGCGGCACGGCCTTGGACGGCGGCTGCTTGGGCGCCGCGGTGGCCGCCTTTCCGGGACCGGGTTCCGTGTCCGTCTGCATGAGGTTCTCGACGTAGATGAAGCGCTTGCACGCCTTGCGGAATGCTTCCGGCGTCTGCTGCTTGCCGATGCCGAATACGTCGAGACCCTCTTCGCGAATGCGGCTGGCGAGGCGGGTGAAGTCGCTGTCCGAGGAAACCAGCACGAAGCCTTGGAAACGGCCGGAGTGCAGGAGGTCCATGGCGTCGATGACGAGGGCGATGTCGGACGAGTTCTTGCCCTTGGTATAGGCGAACTGCTGGTGGACCAGCACCCCGAAGTGTTCGAGCTTCTTGATCCAGCCGCGCAGCTGCGGGTTCGTGAAGTCGCCGTAGATGCGTCGCACGCTTGCCTCGCCGAGCGTCGCGACTTCCTCGAAGATGGCCTCGGCCCAGTCCGGGGACGTGTTGTCGGCGTCGATCAGCACCGCCAGACTCGGCACGGGCGGCGGTGCGACGGTGGCAGCGGGCGCACTGATCGGCATGGTCTTCGCCTCCCTCAGCAGTTGGCGCCGGATGCCTTGATGTAGCCGACGAGGCGCCAGATGTCGTCGTCGCCTTGCGGCAGCTTTCCCTTGAAGGCGATCATGCGCGTATTCGGCACGCCTTGGGCGATCACGTCGAAGATTTCCTGATCCTGGCCGCTGCCGTGCTGCCAGGTGCAGTCGAACAGGTACGGCGCGTCCTTGTTGAGCGGCTCGGTGCTGTGGCAGTAGCCGGCGCAGGTGCCGACGAACAGGGACTTGGCGCGCTGCATCGCCTGGGGGTCCGCGCGGAAGGCGTCCGCGGGAGAACTCGGCCCGCAGCCAGCGGCGAAGAAGGCGCAGGCGGCGGCGATTGCAGCAAACTCAGCCCTCCTTGACTTCGCGCAGCGCATCGGCGGTGTACACCGTGTCGAAAATGCCCCGGTCCGGGATGCCGTGCGCGGCCAGCAGCGCTGCTACCCGGTCCCGGAACTCGGGCCTCGCGAAGACTTCGTTCGCCGCGGCCAGCTTCGCATTGTCGCGGCGGGCGGCGGCGTGCAGGTTCCAGCGCAGCACGCGGGCCGGCTCGAAGCCCTGCGCTCGGGCGGCGTCCGTGCCTGCCAGATTCGGGCCCCAGATCAGGCCCGCTGTCGCAGCGCCGCCGCGCAACGCGCCGAGGATGTCCGCCGTGTCGCGGCGCATGGTCCAGCGCCAGCCCATGGCGTTGACGGCGACATGGGCGACGGTATTGGCGCGCACGGCCACCACACCGTCGAACGGTTCGCCCCAGCGTAGCTGCGTGCCTGCGGGCACGGCCTCGAACGCGGCGCCGTAGTAGGGGATGCTGAGCGCAATGCGGCCGCGGAAACGGGCGACCACTTCCTCCCCCGGAATGGAGAGCTGCAGGTCGCACTCGCCGAAGAACAGCGGCCGGAAATCCAGGTCCGTGGACTCGATGTCCGTCTGATTGCGAACCGGTAGCCAGACGATCTTGAGCGGTTCGCCGAGCGACTGCGCCAAGTGCCGCGCCACGTCAAGATCTAAGCCCTGCGCCCCGGCGCGAACGGCGCGCGGCGGATCGTCCTGCGGAAAGCAGACGCGCAGTTCGGCGCCTGCCGTCGCGGCGAGCGCCAGTGCGCCCGCCACGATCGCGCACCTCAGGCTCACTCCGGCAGCGCGAAGACGAACAGGTGCCCGCCCTCCGGGATCTTCGGCGGCCCACCGGCGAAGGCGACGAAGGTCGCGAAGTTGCCGGAGGCGATGGCGACGTAGCTTCTGCCGTTCGCCTTGTAGGCCACCGGCTGGCTGCGCATCCCGCTGCCCATGCGGAACTTCCACAGCACATCGCCCGTTTCCGCATCGAGCGCCAGCGCGAAGCCTTCCTGGTTGCCGGTGAACACCACGCCGCTCGCCAGCGACAGCACGCCGCCCATCATCGGGTCCTTGTCCATGTAGCGCCAGCGCACCTCGCCGGTGTTCACGTCGATGGCCGTGAGATGGCCGTGCGCCTTGCCTTCCTGCACGTCCACCGGAATCGGCGTGCCGCCCATGAAAGCGACGCCCTTGACGAACACCGCCTCGCCCTTCTGGTAGTACTGGCAGGACTCCACCACCGGGATGTAGGCGAGGCCGAGGTCGGGGTTCAGAGCGCCCGTCCATGCCCCGTTCATGCCGCCGAGGTTGCTCGGGCAGACGCGGTAGTCCGGGTTCTCCACCGGATTGGCGAGTTCGTTCACCACCGGGCGACCGTTCTCGTCGAGCTCCGCCCAGTTGAGTTCTTCGACGTAGATCGTGCCGTCGATGAACTTGCCCGTGGCGCGATCAAGGATGTAGAAGAAGCCGTTGCGGTTGGCCTGCACGATGGCGGAGATGCTCTCGCCGTCGCGCTCGACATCCACCAGGAAGAGCTGGGTATTGCCATCGTAATCCCATACGTCGTGCGGGGTGAACTGGAAATGCCAGAGGCGCTCGCCGGTGTCGGGATTCACTGCCAGCAGGCTGTTCGAGTAGAGGTTGTCGCCGGCGCGGAGATCCCCGTTCCAGTCGGGCGATGGGTTGCCGGTGGTCCAGTAGAGGATGTCGGTTTCGGGATCGTACGCGCCGCTGGTCCACGCCGGCGCGCCGCCGGTCTTGTAGGAGTCGCCGGCCCAGGTCTCCACCCCCGGCTCGCCCGCCTCGGGAACGGTGTAGTGCCGCCAGCGCAGCTCGCCGGTCTGCACGTCGTAGGCGTCGAAGAAGCCGCGCACGCCGAACTCCCCGCCGGCGATGCCGATGATGGCCATGTCCTTGACGATCATGGGCATGGAGGTGGCGCTGAAACCGTCCGCATACGGAGCGAGCGTCACCTCCCAAGCGATCTCGCCGGTCAGCCGGTTGAACGCCAGCATCTTCGCGTCCAGCGTCGCCATCAGCACCAGATCGCCGCTGATCGCCGCACCGCGGTTGACGATGCCGCAGCAGAGCCGGAGGTCCGACGGCTGCGGGTGATCGTAGCGCCAGTAGACCTCGCCCGTGGCGGCGTCCAGGGCGAACAGGCGGTTGTGCGAGGAGGTGACGTACATGATGCCGTCGTAGATCGTCGGCGACACCTCGAACTGCTCCAGCGTGCCGGTGGGGAATCCCCACACCGCTTGCAGCTTGCCGACATTCTCCGGGTTGATGTCGGTGATGGGCGAATGCCGGTAGTTCTCGTAGTTGCCGCCGTAGAGCAGCCACTTCTCGGGATCCGCAGTGCCCGCCAGCAGGTCCTCGTTCGGCACCGGTCCGCCGCCGTTGCCGATCTCGCCGTCGCTCAGCCAATGCGTCGGCACCGGCGGCGCGGCGCTGGCCTCGACGGCGGTCTCGTTGACCGGCGCCGGGTCCGCCTGCGCGGCCGAATCCGCGCCGGGCTGGCACGCCGCTAGCAATCCGCCCGCGGCAAGAGCCGCCACCGCGGAGTAGGAGCCGGAATTGCGCATGTTGGGTCCCCCTCGTATCTCGCGCGGGCGGCATTATGGCCCAATGTCGCGGCGCGGTGTGCGCCAAGAACGGAGCGGTGGCGCGGCCCCACGGCTGCTCGTCCCTAATCCGCCGTCAGCCCCAAAGTGCGCCGTGTCCGTCGGCCAGCGCCAGGCGAATGGATATCCAGAGGCACAGCAGGCCGCCGGCGATCCAAAGGGAGTTGACCGCCCAGACGAGAACGAGCTCCGGCCTGCCGAGGCGGCGATGCCAGCCGCCGGTATAGAAACTGCCCATGTAGACGCAGGTGGTGTACGTCCACTGCCAGCCCAACGCGACGCCGAGGATCGCGACGACCAGCGCGGGTACGAGATCCAGCACCAGTGCCAGCCCCAGCAGCGTCGCCGGAATCGGGCTGGCGAATCCGTTGGCCACCTCGGCATTGAAGCCGTAGGACCGCCGGTCGGCGTAGGAACCGTCGTAGAGCGCGTAGGCGGCCCACATGTCGATCCACGTATCGGCTTTCCAAACGCTGCGCAGCGGCACCCGGGAGGCGAGGAACTCGGTGGCGGGCCAGCGGCCGGTGGCGGCGCTGCGTTCGCGCCAGTGGCGCATGCGTTCTGCGACGCGGTCTGGGCGCAGCAGCAGGCAAACTTCGGAGTAGCACACCAGCAGGTTGATGGACAGGAACAGGCTCAGCAGTCCGTAGGCGACGCTGAACCGGCCGTGTACGGCGTAGCCGAGCGCGTTCCAGGCGGCGACCATCGCGACGACCAAGGCTGTGGCCAGTGCCGCCACCGGCACCGTGACGACCGGGGGTGCGCGAGTGTGCTCGCGGCAGTGAGGTGCCGTCTCGGATCCCGAAGTCATCGGCCGGGAGGGGCGCGGAGGCACTCGTCGACCCACCGGACGACCGCTTCTGCGCACCTGCAGGCTTCGGCATAGTCACCTTCCGTAACGGGCTTGCCGGCGGCGGGGTAGCGCGCTGCCGATGCGTATTCCGTGAGGAGGGACGCTTGGCGGACGGGCTCTGGAACGTCCATACCGGCCTTCTCGAGTAGCGACAGCAGGTGTGCGATGTCATGCACATAGGGGAACACGATGGAGTGCGACATCATCACGGCCTTGATTGCCTTCTCGGCGGCTTGTTGTGCGTCGAAGCAATGATCCTCAAGGTACGTTCCCGGGATGCGACGCTTGGCCCGCAACAGATTCTTCTGGCCCGATTCAGCCACTCGCGCGGGTCGTCATGCGGGAAGCGTTCAGTCGCCATAGACGACCCGCCCTTCCTGCAACGCAGGCTTGATGATCAGCGCATGACTGTCGCGGTACCGTGCGACATCCCCCGGGGTCACCATGATCGCGTCGACGGCTGCGCCAACACCGTACAGCCTGCGGTATATGCGTCCGGTGATCTCGCGCAGGTTCTCGGCGTCCTTGACGATCAGCAGGTCGATGTCGCTGTGCGGACCCATCTCGCCACGGGCGGCGGACCCGAACAGGATGATCTTGTCGGGCGCGGCCACTTCAACGACGCGACGAACGACCTCCGCAAGGACATCGGCGTTGAGTTCGCCTCCCTTGGATGGCGTCGAGTCGGCCATCGCCTGCCCCCTGCCTTCGCACTCGCACTGCCCGCAGTATGCCACTTCCGCCGGACTCGTCCCGTCTCGCCGGTGCCGTTGCCGCTGCGGAACGTGGCGCGTTGCGGGTTAGTATCGGCGCTTTGCGCAGCAGCGAGGCGGGTGCATGAAAGCGATCTGGAACGGGGCCGTGGTGGCCGAGAGCGACGACACGGTGGTGGTGGAGGGGAACCACTACTTCCCGCGCGCGGTGCTCGACGACGCGCTCCTCAGCGCCAGCGAGACCACGACGTTCTGCCCGTGGAAAGGTACCGCGCACTACTACCATCTCACGGTGGACGGCGAGACCAACCGCGACGCGGTGTGGTACTACCCGACGCCGAAACCGGCGGCGCAGCAGATCACGGATCGAGTGGCGTTCTGGCACGGCGTCGAAGTCGCCGCTTGAGCGTCCGCGCAATCGCGGCCGGCGCGGCGCTGGCGCTCGCGGCGGGCGCGGCCGGCTCGGACGAGGAAATCGTCGTCGCCTTCGGGGCCGAGCCGCAGCAGGTGGATCCGACCCGCTCCTCGGCGGGCGTGGACGGCTACTTCATCGATCTCTTCTACGAGAGCCTGCTCGCGGTTGCGCCGAGCCTTGAGCGCGTCAATTGGCTCGCCGAGTCTTGGGAAGTGCGCGAGGACGAGGATGGCGCCGTGCGCATCGCGGTGCGCGTCCGCGAAGGCGTCAAGTTCCACAACGGCGAGACGCTGAGCGCAGACGATTTCGCCTACTCGTTCGAGCGCTTGAACGACCCGGTCTCGCCGACGCGCGGGCGGCTGCGCTACGTGGAGCGCATCGAAGTCCACGACGCGCACAGTTTCGACTTCGTTCTGAGCAGCCCGGATGGCGCGCTGGAGGCGCTCAATCTCGTCCTCACCGCTATTCCGCAGAGCTACTACCGCGAAGTCGGCGACGCCGGCGTGCAGCAGCATCCCATCGGCACGGGGCCGTGGAAGTTCGTCTCCCGCAAGCCGCGCGAAGAGCTGGTCGTCGAACGCTTCGAGGACTACTGGAACAAGGACGCCATGCCGGTGGCGAAACGGCTGCGCATCAAGATCATCCCGGAGGACACCACGCGGGTCGCGGCATTCAAGACCGGCGCGGTGGACTGGATCGACGCCGTGCCGCCGGCCCAGGTGGCGTCCTTCGAGGAGTTGCCGGACACCCGCGTGGTGTCGCTGCCGGGGCCGAACAATCTCTTCCTCACGCTCAACGCCGTGGATCCCGGCAGCCCGTTCCGGCTCAAGGCCGTGCGCCAAGCGGTCGCCCACGCCGTGAACGTCGACGACATCCTGCGCTACGTGCTGCACGGCCAGGGCATCCGCACCGTGCAGCTGGCGCCGGGCACGCTCGGCTACGACCCGGATCTCGCGCCCTACGCCTACGATCCGGCCAGGGCGCGGGCGCTCCTCGCCGAGGCCGGCTTTCCGGCGGGCTTCAACGTCAACTGCTACAACCTGACGACGCCGCGCGAGCCGTACTTCAAGGAAGTGGGCGAGATCCTCTTCGCCTATCTGAACGAGGCCGGCATCCGCTGCCGCATCGTGCAACTGGAATACGGCGCCTGGATCAACGTCGGGCGGACGTTCTCGCGCCCGCGCATGGACGGCATCCTCAGCACGATGTGGGGCCAGGGCCTGCCGGGCGATCCCACGGACGCCTGGTCCGGCCATGTCCACAGCACGGGAGACGGCTGGGGCACGTATTCCTACCATGCGGACCCGCGCCTCGATGCCATGATCGAGGAACTGCGCACCACGATGGACCCGGACCTGCGCGTCGAGCTCATCCGGCGCATCGCCCGCATCAAGCACGAGGAGATGGCCGGAGGCGTGCCCACCTATCGGCCGATGCTGACCCTGGCGTGGCGCTCGGACATCGACTTCGAACCATGGCCGGGCGCGTTCTGGCGTTCCATGCGCGGACTGCGCGGCCGCTCAACCGTCGGCGAGCCGTGAAGCGCTACGTCCTGCGCCGCTTGCTGCAAGGCGCCGTGGCGATCCTCGGCGCGCTGCTCATCGTCTTCGTGGCGCAGCGCCTGTCCGGCGATCCGGTGGCGCTGATGCTGCCCATGGACGCCGGCGAAGAGGAGTTCGCCGCCATGCGCGCCGCGCTCGGCCTCGACAAGCCGCTGCCGACGCAGTTCGTCGTCTTCCTCGGCAACGCGCTCACCGGGGAGTTCGGCGACTCCTACCAGTGGCAGGCGCCGGCCATGCAGCTTCTGCTGGAGCGCCTGCCGGCGACGCTGGAACTGGCGCTGGCCGGCCTCGTCTTCGCGCTGCTCCTGGCGGTGCCGCTCGGCGTCATCTCGGCGGTGCGGCGGGGCGGCGTGGTGGATCGCGCCGCCAAGGTCTTCGCCATGCTCGGTCAGGCCGTGCCGAGCTTTTGGATCGGCCTCTTGCTGATCCTGTTCGTCGCGGTGGAGCTGCAATGGCTGCCCGCCTTCGGACGTGGCACGCCGGCGCACCTCGTGCTGCCGGCCATCGCCCTCGGCTGGTATCCGGTGGCGGCGATGACGCGCACCTTGCGCTCGGCGATGCTGGACATTCTGGAGTCTGACTACGTGCGCATGGAACGCGCCATCGGCCTGCCGGAGCGTTGGATCGTCTGGCGCTACGCGCTGCGCAATGCGCTCGTGCCGCTGGTCACCATGATCGGCGTCTACTTCGCGAACATGCTCGGCGGCGCGTTCGTGATCGAGGTGGTGTTCGCCTGGCCGGGGGTCGGCCGCACGGTGGTTGACGCGGTCTTCGCCCGGGACTTCCCGGTGGTGCAGGCCGGGGTGGTGCTGGCTGCGGGCGTGTTCGTGGTGGTGAACCTGATCGTGGACCTCTCCTACGGCTTCATCGATCCGCGCATTCGGCATGGCTGACGCGGCGGCAGTGCAAGCGATGCCGCGGCCGCTCCTGGCGCGGCTGCTCCGGCGCGGCGAGGGCGGTTTCCCCTATATCGCCGCGACCGTGCTGGCCCTGGTGCTGCTCTCCGCCGTGTTCGGCCCGTGGCTGGCGCCGCACGATGCCGGCAAGATCGCGCTCGCTCAGGCGATGACGCCGCCGGTGTGGGCGGAAGGCGGCTCCGCGAGCTATCTCCTCGGCACGGACAACCTGGGTCGCGACATCCTGAGCCGCATCATCGCGGGAGCTCGGGTGTCGGCCAACGTGGCGCTCTACGCCATCGTCATATCGGGCCTCCTCGGCGCCGTATTGGGCATGGCGGCGGGCTACTTCGGCGGCGCGACGGATGCGCTGATCTCGAGGCTGATCGACGTGCAGATGTCCGTGCCGTCCATTCCGCTCGCCATGCTGTTCGCCGCCGTGCTGCCGCCGGGCGAGGGCATGGTGATCTTCATCATCGTGCTCAGCTACTGGACGTGGTATGCGCGCCTCGTGCGCGGCGAGGTGCTGAGCCTGCGCGAGCGGGATTTCATCAAGCTGGCGCGCATCGCCGGGGTGGGCACGGTGACGATCTTCTACCGCCATCTGGCGCCCAATCTGCTGAACATGCTGCTGGTGCTGGCGACGCTGCAGTTCGGCAGCGTGATCGTCTTCGAGGCGGGCTTAAGCTTCCTCGGCCTCGGCATCCAGCCGCCGAACGTCTCCTGGGGCGGGATGCTGGCCGACGGGCGCAACTTCATCGAGGTCGCTTGGTGGCTCATCACCATGCCGGGTCTCGCCATCATGGCCGCGTGCCTGGCGTCGAATCTGGTCGGCGACTGGCTCCGCGACACGTTCGATCCGGTGCGCCGCCAGCTATGACGCCGCTGCTGGCAGTGCGCGACCTCGCTACGCACCTCTTCCTCAAGCGCGGCGTGCTGCGCGCCGTGGATGGCGTCAGCTTCGATCTCGATAGCGGCGAGACGCTCGGCCTCATCGGCGAGTCCGGCAGCGGCAAGACGATGACCGGCCTGTCGCTGCTCGGCCTGCCGCCGCGGCCGGCGGGGCGGATCGTGCGCGGTTCGATCCGCTTCGACGGGCGCGAACTCGTGGGCCTTGCCGAGAAGACGCTGGCCAGCGAGGTGCGCGGCGCCGAGATCGCCATGATCTCGCAGGATCCCATGACGTCCCTGAACCCGGTGTTCACCGTCGGCGCCCAGGTGGCGGCGCCCATTCGCGCCCACGGCGCGGGCGAAGGTTCCGCCGTCGATCTTGCGGTATCCGAACTCGATCGCGTGCGCGTGCCGTCGGCAAGGGAACGGGGTCGCGACTATCCGCATCAGTTCAGCGGCGGGATGCGCCAGCGGGTGGTGGCGGCCATGGCGCTCGCCTGCCAGCCGCGGCTCTTGATCGCCGACGAGCCGACCAGCGCCCTTGATGTCACGATCCAAGTGCAGTTCATGGACCTGATCGAGCGCATCCAGGCGGATACCGGCACGGCGCTCATCTTCATCACCCACGACCTCGGCGTCGCGGCCAGCCTGTGCCACCGCATCGCGGTGATGTACGCGGGCCGCATCGTCGAACTCGCCGCGGCGGCGACGCTCTATGCCGAGCCGAAGCATCCGTACTCGCAGGGCCTGCTCGCATCCGTGCCGCGGCTCGGCAGCCGCCGGGAACGTCTCGCGGGCATCCCGGGCAGTCCGCCGAATCCCCTCGACCTGCCGAGCGGCTGCGCCTTCCACCCGCGCTGCCCGCACGCCACCGCACAGTGCCGGAGCGAGACGCCGCCGACGATCGAGACCGCGGACGGCGGTCAGGTCGCCTGCTGGCTGCACGCATGAGCGCTCTGCTGCGGCTTGAGGATGCGGCATGCCACTTCCGCACCGGCGGGGGCCTCTTGAAAGCGGTGGACGGCGTGTCGTTCGAGGTGGCGCGCGGCGAGACCTTCGCGCTGGTCGGCGAGTCCGGCTGCGGCAAGAGCACGCTGGCGAGCCTGATTCTGAAGCTCAATCCCTTGGCCGCCGGGCGCATCGAGTTCGACGGGGCGGACGTAGGCCGCTTGAAGGGCCGTGCGGCGAAGCGCTATCGAGCGCGGGTGCAGGCGGTCTTCCAGGACCCCTACAGCTCCCTGAACCCGCGGCTCAAGGTGAAGACCATCCTGGCCGAGCCGCTGCTGGCGCATGGTGCGGGGCGTCGAGACGTGGGTGCCAAAGTGGCGCGGGCGCTGTCGCTGGTGGGATTGCCGGCCAGCGCCGCTGGCCTCTACCCGCACGAGTTCTCCGGCGGCCAGCGGCAGCGCATCGCCGTGGCCCGGGCGCTGATCCTGGAACCGGAGCTGATCGTCCTCGACGAGCCGATCTCGGCGCTGGACGTCTCCATCCGGGCACAGATCCTCAATCTCTTGCAGGACCTGCAGAGCGAACTCGGCTTGACGTACCTGTTGATCGCCCACGACCTCGCGCTGGTCGAACACGCCGCGGATCGCGTCGCCGTGATGTATCTCGGCCAGATTGTCGAGATCGGCGCCACCGCGGCGCTCTTCGACACCCCACAGCACCCCTATACGCAAGCGCTGCTCGCCGCCGTGCCGCGTCCGGACCCTGCCGCGCCGCGCGCCGCCGGGCGCATCGAGGGCGAGATCGCCAGCGCCCTCGCGCCGCCGCCGGGCTGCCGATTCCATCCCCGCTGCCCGAGCTGCATGGCCGTCTGCCGAGACGCCGCGCCGACGTTCCGCGGGATCGGGGCCGGTCACGCCGCCGCCTGCCACCTGCTTGCCGCCTCACCGCCGAATTGACACGAAGCGTCTGGCGTGCGCGGCTTACAATCGCGCTTCAAGCCGCCGCGCATTCAGGAGTCCCATGACGCTGCCCGCCCTGAGCCTCGCCGCCGTACCGGGGCGCCGCCAGGCGACGCTGGAACTCGCCCGCCGTATCGAAGCCGAGGGCTTCCCCGGCATCTACTGTCCCAGCATGAGCGACGGCCTATCGCTCTGCACGGCGCTGGCCTTCGCCACCGAGCGGGTGCGTTTCGGCACCAGCATCCAGCCCATCTACACGCGCCACGTGCAGGACTTCGCGCAGGCGGCGAGCTTCATCCACGAGGTCTCCGGCGGCCGTTTCGACTTCGGCATCGGCGTCAGCCACGCGCCGGCGATGGATCGCCTCGGGGTTTCCACCGGCAAGCCGCTCGGCGACATCCGCCGCTTCGTTGAGGACTTGCGCGCCGTGCCGCGCGCCGGCGAACTGCCGCGCATCGTCCTGGCGACGCTGCGCCGGCGCATGATCGGCCTCGCCGAGGAGATCGCCGGCGGCATGGTATTCGCCAACGGCGCCCGCTCCCACATGGCGGAGTCGCTCGCCGTGCTCGGCGAGGACCGCCGCGAGGGCGCGGACTTCTTCGTCGGCAACATGATCCCGACGGTGGTCTCGGACGACATCGAAGCCGCCAAGGCGCGCAACCGCAGGACGCTCGCCAGCTACGCGATGCTGCCCAACTACCGCGCCTACTGGAAGGAAGCAGGCTATGTCGAGGAGATGGCCGCGGTGGAGGCGGCGATGGCGGCGCGCGAGCCAGAGCGCATTCCCGAGTGTCTCTCCGACAAGTGGCTGGCGGATACGACGCTGTTCGGCACCGCCGCCCAAGTGCGCGAGGGCATCGAGGCGTGGTTCGACGCCGGAATCAAGACGCCGATCATCGTGCCGTCCTCGGCCAGCGGCGGGCAGTTCCAGGCGTTCGACGAGTTCTTCGCGATCTGGAAGTGACGGTGGCTGAGGGCGCTGGCAAGAAGCGCGGTGGCGGTAAGCAGCGCATCTGGCTGATTCGCCACGGCAAGTCGGCGCGTCCGTTCGGCGTCGTGGACCACCAGCGGCCGCTTGCCAAGCGCGCCGGCCGCGACGGCGAATTGGTGCGGCGCTACTTGCGCGGCAGGCCGAAGCTGTTCGTCGCCAGCAGTGCCCTGCGCGCCGTCGCCACCGCGGAACTGCTTGCGGGCAAGCGGCCGGTGAAGGTTCGCGCCGAGCTCTACCAGGCCTCCGTCGACGAGTTCCTCGGCATCGTCGAAGAGACCATGGCCGAGTGCGCCAGCAGCGCTTTCATCGCCCACAATCCCACCATCACTGCTCTCGTCAACAGCCTAGCCGGACGCAGCGTCGTCGACAACGTGCCCACCCTCGGCTGCGCCACCTTCGAACGCGACGACGGCGAGCCTTGGCGGATGGTGGATTACGTCGTGCCGAAGGCGCTGGCCAGCGCCGAAGGCACTTGAACGGCGCCGAAGGCGCTGAGCGCCGAAGGCACTTGAGGGCGCCGAAGGCACTTGAGGGCGCCGAAGGCGCTGAGCGCCGAAGGCACTTGAACGGCGCCGATCACGGTCCGGACCACGCACATCGGCCGCAGGGGCGGGCTAACGCCGGTCTACAGAGCCCGTCGTCCCACCTTGGCGATGAAGAAGCCGTCGAACAGCCCATCGGGCAGCACCCGCACGGTACCTTCCAGATCGCCGGGCACCGCGTCGGCCACGGCAGGCGTCGCTACCGGCAGGATCGCCGCGTCCGGCTCCGTGCGCAGCAGGTAGCTCACCACGCCTTCGTTCTCGTGCCGCGAGTACGAGCAGGTGCAGTAGACCAGCGCGCCGTCCGGTTTCAGCGTCCGGAACGCGGCCCGGATCAGGCCGCGCTGCTTCTGTACCGACTCGCGCACCTTGCGCGGCGACCAGTGGCTCATGGTCGCCTCATCGTCCGTGCGAAACCGCGCCTCCGAAGCGCACGGCGCATCGAGCAGTACGCGGTCGTACATCGGCGGCAGCGCCCGAGCCACCCGGCGTCCGTCGCCGAGCCGGCAGCGGGTGTTGCGGACGCCGCAGCGCTCGAGATTCGCCTGCATCCGAAAGAAGCGGCTCTTCACGGGCTCCACCGCCAGCACCGAACCGGAGTTGCCCATGCGCGCGGCGATCAGCACCGTTTTGCCGCCGGGTGCCGCAGCCAGGTCCAACACCTCGTCGCCCGGCTGCGGCTGCAAGGCGTCCACGGCCAGCACGCTCGACGGGTTCAGGATGTAGATGCGGCCGCTCTCGGCAGCCGCGTGGCGCACGAGACGCTCGCGACGCTGGGCTTGGACGGCGAAGACCCCCGCCATGCCCTCGACCGGGTCGCCGTACATCGGCAGGTCGCCGTCGCGCAACGGGTTCGCCCAATACGCCGGCCGCTTGGGTGCGCCCATGCTGGCGACGATGCGGCAGGCATCGGCGTCGCCGAGCTCGGCGTGCAGGCGTTCGACGAAGGCGGTCGGCAGGGCCATAGGCGAAACCGTACCGGATTCCGCAGCGGATTTCGTGTCCGCGTGCGCTCCGGCGTTGTCTCGAAGCGCCGAATGGGGTTTTATTCGGCGACCAATTCGGCGTCGCGGAGAGCGCCCATGACCTTCCTCATCTTTGTCGTCGTCGTCCTGATCGCCTACTTCCTGTGGCGCATCGTGGACCAGCTCCCGGACATCGTCTACCGCCTGAGCGAGGTGCAGCGGGAACTCGGCGACCTGCGCCGCCAATGCGCCCCGCCGCCGGCGGAGGCAACGGAGAAAGAGCGCGCGGATGCGGAGGAATAGGCTCATCGGCGCCGTGCCGAGAGTCGCCCTCGCACCGCAAGGCGACCGGGCGAGCCGTTGACCGCCATCGACCCGATCGCACTCCTGCGCGAAGAGCGCGCGCTCGCGGCTGCGGCCGAGGACCCGATGGCGAACCTCTGCGCACTGGCCACGACTGCCGCCGACGGTGCGCCGAGCGTGCGCACGCTGGTGCTGCGCGACGTGGAAAACCGTCTCGCGCTGTTCTTCAACGCTACCAGCCCCAAGCAGCGTGAACTCGAGGCCACGTCCAGCGCGGTCGCCTTGCTCGTCTATCTGCCGAGCCAGTCTGTCCAATATCGGCTGGAATGCGCCCTGACGCCGATGCCGCCTGCTCTTGTGCATGACAGCTGGAAGCTGCGCCCACCGGTGCCGAAACGCATGGACTGGCTCTACGAAGAGCACCCCCAGAGTTCGCTCGTTCCTAGCCGGGAATACCTGCAGGCGCTATTGCCGAGCGAGACCCCGGCATCGGCACCGGCCTCCGCACTCGGCTTCTATGTCGAGCCGCGCACGGTGGAACGCCTGCATCTCGCCCAGCCCGACGGCATCCACGACCGCCGCCGCTACGACCGCATCGATAGTGGCTGGCGCGAACAGGTGCTGGTGCCGTGACAATGCGCCGGACGGTTCGGTTCCTCTGCCTTGAAGGCAGGCAGTTCGAGTTCGCGCCGCCGTGGAAAATCCGGTCTGGCTGAGCCTTGGCTCAGCTCCGGGTTGTACCTATGCGGCGGCAACATCCTCGTCCGCTGGGACGATGCCGATCAGGGTCTCGAAGCAGGTTTCCTTCGCGAGGGCCACGAAGGCCGCCATGTAGCTCGCCTCGCGCTGTTCGGCGCGCACCGCGGCGTAAAGGTTCGGCCAGATGCCTTCCTCGCCGAGCGAGCGGGCTGCCACCACGCCGCGGGCGACGTACTCGTGCAGCGCCCAGTTGGGCAGGCAGGAGACGCCGCGGCCGCTGGCGACGAGCTGCACCATGATCGGGGTCAGTTCGGCGGTGCGCATCCGCGCCGGCGCGACGCCAGCGGGGTCGAGGAAGCCGGTGAAGACGACCAGCCGCTCGCGTTCCACGGGATAGGCGATCAGCGTTTCGCCCGCGAGGTCCTCGGGCGCGAGCCAGGGCCGCTCGGCCAGCGGATGATTGGGGGCCAGGGCGAGCTGCGCCTCGTAGCTGAAGAGCGGCAGGTACGAGAGCGGCAGATGGTCCGCCGGATCGGCGGTCACCACCAGATCGAGGTCGCCGCGGGCCAGTGCCGGCAGGGCGTCGAAGTTGAAGCCGCCGGCGATGTCGAGTTCCACGTCGGGCCAGTCTTCGCGATACGCCTCGATGGCGGGCAGCAGCCAGTCGAAGCAGCTGTGGCATTCGATGGCGAGCCGCAGGCGCCCGGCACGGCCGCCGGCGAGCTGCGCGAGGTGCGCGGTCGCCTCGTCCATGCGCGGCAGCACTTCGTCGGCCAGCGCCACTAGCCGCGCACCGGCTGCGGTGAAGCGCACCGGGCGCGTCTTGCGGATGAAGAGCGGGCAGCCGAGGCGGTCTTCCAGGTCCTTGAACTGATGCGACAGGGCCGACTGCGTCAGGGCGACGCGTTCCGCGGCCTCGACGAGACTGCCGGTATCGCGCAGCGCCGCCAAGGTGCGCAGGTGGCGGAGTTCGAGACCGTACATGCGGGCGACTGGCCGCGGCGACCTACCGCCGGGCGAGCGCGTTGCGCACGTACTCGTAGCGGTACTCCAGCCGCAGACCCTTCCAGCGCACGGGATTGGCGCCGTCGAAGGCCGGCCGGTAGACCGCGTTCTTGGCGGCTTTGCGCACCTTGAACTCCATGATGTCGTGCGGCTCGGCGCGCAGCGTCTTGCGTCCCACCACATCGCCCCGATGAGTGATGGTGAGCGCCAGTTCCACCACCCCGTCCGGCTCCGAGTCCGGGCCCGCGCTGCGCGTCTTGCGATCCGGCGACGGCACGTACAGCGGCTTCGGCGTGCCGAACAGGGCATCGCGCGCCGTGCGGTTGCTGTCGAGCAGCTTCCAAACTCGGCGGTAGTAGCGCATGGCGATGCCGGACTCGCCGTAAAGGAGGTGCCAGTCGCCGAGGTCAAGCGCAGCCCGGGCGATGTCCGCATCGTTTGCCGCGGGTTGCGCTTCGGTGATGTCCAGCACTTCGCGCAGCGTTTTCTTGCCGTTCCTGTACGAGCGGCGCTGGAACCACGGCGGATCGCGGTTGAAGCCCGGCGGCCAGGCCGAGAAGCCGCCGCGGCCCGACTGGCGCAGGCCGAAGCGCCACTGCCGGAAGGTGTCCACGTAGCCGCGCAGGGCGGAAACCAGGAGCGGGTGATCCGACGGGTAGTTCTCCCGGACGATCTCCAGCACTCGTTCGTAGAGCAGTTGCGCCGGACGGAACTTGTAGTGGTGCAGATACCAGCCGATGAGCTGGTTGAGCCCTGGCAGAAGCTCCGGCGAATCCTCGCCGTAGGCCCGCGCCTTGAGGCTGTAGGCGAACTCGTGGCGCTCGTTGGCCGTCGGCATGTCGCCGAGCTCCGTCAGCGCCAGCGCCTCGCGATAGAGCAGGTCGACTTGGCCGAGGCCCAGCACGCCGTCGTCGATGCGCACGATGTGCCGCGCCCGATCATACGAATCGAGCGCCGCGTCGGCGTCGCCGGCGCCGAGTTGCGCGTCGCCGAGCAGCGTTAGCGGCTCGACCAGATCGACATGGTAGCGGCCTTGGCGCTGCTCGACATCGGCGATGACCGCCTCGGCGCGTTCCGCCACAAGATCGAACTCGAGGCCGTCGAGCTGCGCCTTGAGCGCTTCGATGTCGGCGCCCTGTTGCGCTGCATGGGCATGGCCGAGCAGCCATGCGGCTACCGCGGCGGCGAGGAGCGCGGGGGCGCGTCGGATCATTCGCCGAATGTAGCACACGGGCCCTGCCTAATCGTCCGAATAGGCCAGTTGCAGCCGCCGCAGTCGCCATCCCGAAGCCACGAGCCCCAGCGCCATGATCGCCAGCAGCGAGGCGACGGCGACGCCGGGCGTCGGCACCGGCGCAAGCACGGCGAACAGCGAGCCGACCGGCGGTGGCGGCACCGAGGCCAGGGCCTTGAGATAGTGGACCACGCTGGCGGCCTGCAGCGCCGGCGGCAGGACGAAGTGCATGACTTCGAGGCCGAGCAGGGCCGCGACCGGCAGCGTCGGATTGCGGAACAGCAGGCCGAACAGAGTGAATAGCGCCCCGTACGCCGCGCAGGCCAGCACTACGACGAAGAGGTCCGCGCCGAGGCGCGCAGCCTGATCGAACGGCGCGCCGCCGCCGAACGGCAGCCAGAGCAGCGGGTAGGCGATGGCCGTGGCGGCGCCGAACAGCATCGCTGCGGCGGCGACGCCGGCCAGATACTTGCCGGCCAGCAGCGCCTCGCGGCGGATCGGCGCGAGCAGGAAGAAGTGCAGGCTCTGCTCCAGGATTTCGCGGCGGAACAGATTGGTGAAGACGAGGGCGCAGCCGAAGAACACCGACGTGCCGAGGATCAGCTTGTGGAACGTGTTGACCGCGGCGCTGTCGGTCGCGCCGGACGCGCCGATGAGGCCGGCGAGCACGACCGGCAGCGCCGCCAGCACGTAGAGCGAGGCGGAGCGCTTGGAAGCGAGCAGGCGCCGGAGCTCTATCGCCGCCACCGCGCCCGTCTGCCGCAGCCGCCGCGCCGCCGTCCTGCCGTTCATGCGCCGCGCCCCTGCTCGATGACTGCCTCGAAGACAGCCTGCACGGATTCGTCGGCGGGCTCGACGCCCTCGATGGCCAGGCGTTCGGTGCGCACCAAGTCGTTCAAGGCGAGGAAGAACGCGTCGGCGTCGTCGGTGGCGGCGAGCAGTCCGGCGCGGTCTTCCTCGAGCGTGGCGAAACGAACGAGATCTTGGTCGAACAGTCGCGCCGCCAGCTTCGGCGCGTCCTGGCAGCGGACGCGGACCTGCATGGCCTGCCGCGGCTGCGCGTCCGGCGCCTGCCCGCCGGCGAGCGCGTCGCGGATGCCGGCTACCTCGCCGGCGGCGGCAAGATAGCCGGCATCGAGAAACACCACGCGGTCCGCGGCGTCGTCGAGCTCGTGCAGGATGTGGGTCGAGATCAGCACATGGGCCCCGGCGTCCGCGAACCCGCGCAAGAGCGCCATCGCCAGCGCCCGCGCTTCCGGGTCCAGGCCGTTCAGCGGTTCGTCGAGGATCAGCACCTCCGGCTCGTGGCTGATCGCCCAGGCGAGCTTGATGCGCTGCCGCATGCCCTTGCTGTAGGTGGCGATGCGGCGGTCGGCGACGCTGCCGAGCTGCAGGCGTTCGAGCGCGGTGGCGGCGCCCTCGTCCGCTTCAGCGGCATCCAAGCCGTGTACTTTGAGAAACGCCGTCAGCAGCCCGCGCCCGGTCATGCCCGGCGGGAAGCCGTCCACCTGCGGGCAGTAGCCGATGCGCGACGGGCTACTCGCAGACCACGCCGTCCGCATCGCCGTCGCGCATGTAGGCGTACGCGGGATGGCCGCGCGGCACCGGCGCGATGCGATGCCGGCGCGCCTCGGCGCAGGTGATCCGGCCGTTGCCGTCGTCGTCCCAGCGCACCAGCGCCGAGGCGCCCGGCTGGCCTGCGGCGACCAGCGCGATGGACGGTTCGGCGGCGCACTCGCCGAGCGCAAGCTCCGTGCTCGGACAGCCTTGCAGGATGCGTTCCAGCGCCACCGCCTCCCGTCGATCGATGGTCAGGCCGTACTTGCGCCGCACTTCGATCACCCGGCCCGCGAACCAGCAGGCGTTCTGCGGCGGCACCCAGTCGGCGGCATCGCGGTCGTTCTTCTCAGTACGGTTCACTGCGGGACCGGCCAGCGTCAGGTTGTCGAGATCCGCGGCGAAGCGTCGGCGCGTGGCCGGATCCGCGCCGCACAGGCCGCTGTCGTGGGCCTCGGATCGGGCGACGATGTGTTCGATGTCGGACTCGCCGAGGGTATTGAAGCAGCGTCCGGTATAGGGGCTCAGCATTCGCCCGATGGCAGCGGCGATGCGCGGTTCCACGGACTGCGGGTAGGCGTAATCGCCGCTGCGATACGGTGCGCAGCGGTGCTCCGGTGCCACCTCGAGGCCGCGCCACGTCTCAGCGCCCGCCGTGACTGCCAGTGCGGCGAGCATGGCATGCCAGCCAGCACAGCGCACTCGCGCCTCCTCCCAAGCCCTGTCTCGACATCTGGATGGTACGCCTGCGGCGCATGTTCTTCACACGATTCGCACAGCCTTCCCAACAGCTTCTCCAGTCGTGTTCAACAGACACGGATGTACGAACTGCTGCTACGCTTGGGCGACCACTCGGACGCGGCCATGACCGACACCCTCACGCCCGACCAGCGCAGTGCCCTGATGAGCCGCATTCGCGGCAAGAACACCAAGCCGGAACTCGCCGTGCGCCGCGCCCTGCACGCGCTGGGCTACCGCTACCGCATCCATGTCGGCGGCCTGCCGGGCCGTCCGGATTTGGTGTTCCGCAAGCGCCGCTGCGCCGTCTTCGTCCACGGCTGCTTCTGGCACCGCCACGGCTGCCGGAAGACGACCACGCCGAAATCCCGGCTGGACTACTGGGTGCCGAAGTTCGCCGCCAACGTCGAGCGCGACAAGCGCAACGAAGCGAAGCTCGAGGAGGACGGCTGGCGCGTCTTCATCGCCTGGGAGTGCGAAGTGGCCCAGGACGAGACGCTCGTGGAACGGCTGACGGCGTTCTTGGGGCCGCCGCGGGGGACGGCTGCCTCCGGGTCGGCTACGCCCGCGGAGGGCGAGTGACGGGAACGCGAAGCGGGTGCAGCGGAAGGTGTAGGACAGGCACAAGCGGGAATCCGGACTGGCGTCGCCGCCTGCTCAGCTCCGGCCCCGGTACACCTGCCACAAGCGGCCAGCCAGATCCCGGCCCGCGATCAGCTCGTGAATTCGCGAGGCCTGCCCCGAGAAATCTGGATCAAACGTGCATAGAACAATGCCCGCGTGGCTGGTGTTCTGGCTGTGCAAGCGGCGAAAGTCCTTTCGGTTCAGCGTCACCACAGTACGGTCGGATGCGGTGGCGTCTCGGAGCACTAGGGTATCTGGATAGCGGCGGTTGCCCTTGCCATCCTCCACGACCGTGAGCACATCGTGCCCCAGTTGGCGAAGCGAATTGACGACGGGCATGGGGACGTTCTCGTCCGCGTAGAGCCGGGCCACGACCTAGATCCCATGAGAAGGCGGATGTTTGACACTCACCTGACGCTCCGACTGCGGTCAGGGCGCGCGGCGTTCCGGATAGCGTTGCGCTAGTCATCCTCGTTCTCCTCCACCAAGCGGTCGATTTCCTTCCGGTGCCCATCGTAGTAGGCCCAGGCGTTGCCGAGGTCCTCCGCGCACAGGGACGGATAGGCGCGAAGCAGGTCTGACTCGGCCGTGCCTAGTTGGCGTGCGCGGACGAGTACCCACACGGGAATCCGCGTGCGGAGCAGGCAGGCTTCTCCACCGCACACGCCGGGAGTGCGCTCGACTCCCGGCGATTCGGGACCGGTTAGCAAGCGCAATGCTGCGACTCTCTCGGCCGGGGTCAGTTCGGCTATGAGGTCTCGGACGGCTTCCAATCGGGACATGTCCGTCGCTTCGGGTTCCTGTCGCTCTCGTTCAGACCGCATCGACCGAGACCTAGGTTCCGACCGTGGCTGCCACCGCACGGATGGTGGAAGCCAGTCGCAACGAGCGATGCCGACACCATCCGAGGCGCAACAATGCTGCGGCTGGGTCGAAGATGTCAACTGCCCCGGCGCGACAGAACGGAGTGACGGCTAGGGCACGCTCTCGTGCAATCCAGCGTCGCAAGAAAGGTTGCTGCGCAGGTGCTGGTCGATGGCGCGTGGCGATGAGTCGAAGGGTGGCGCATCGCCTCGGCGCGCCATCAGGGCCGCATGGGGAACATCGTCGGCCCCGTCAGTTCCTCCAACTGCGGTTGGATCCAATCCACCCAGCGGCACAGCGTGGGCCGCGTCTCACGGGGGTCGATGAGCTCGTGGACCGCGAAGGACTCGGCGCGGGGGTAGGGCGAGCGGGCGTTCCTGAGCTGGGCCTCCAGTTCGGCGCGCTTGGCCTCGGGGTCCGGGGCGGCGGCGATTTCTCGATGGAACGCGACCGCCACGCCGCCCTCGAGGGGCAGGGCGCCGGACTCCACCGACGGCCATGCCAGCACGTAGTTGTTCGGCGCGTAGTGGGCGGCGGTGGCGACGCCGAAGCCCTTGTGGACCTGGATCGCGGCCCAAGGGATGCTCGCCTGGGCGGCGGCGCAGACCGCGGCCATGCCGTAGCGGATGGTGCCGTTGCGTTCGGCCTCCGGGCCGATCATGAAGCCCGGCTGGTCCACGAAGTTCACGATCGGCAGGTGGAAGGTGTCGCACATCTCCACGAAGCGGCGGTACTTCTGGCCGGCCTCGGCGGTCATGGCCCCGGCGTAGAACTGGTTGTCGTTGGCGAGCACCCCCACCGGCTGGCCATCGAGGCGGGCGAGGGCGGCGATCTGGCTGGGGCCGTAGTCGCGGCCGAGCTCGAAGAAGGAGTCCGCATCGACGATCATTTCGATGATCTCGCGCATGTCGAACGGCCCGTTGGAGTCGCGTGGCACGGCGCGGATAAGTTCCTCCTCCATGCGTTCGGGATCGTCGTCCGCGGCGATGCGGGGTGCCCGCTGATGGACGTTGGTGGGCAGGTAGGAGAGGAACTGCCGCACCTGGCGGAACAGGTCGTGCTCGTCCTCGGCGACGTTGTCCACGATGCCGCTCTTGGCGTGGATGTGGGCGCCGCCGAGTTCGTCCTTGCTGAGCCGCACGCCGAGGGCGCGTTCCACCAGCGCCGGGCCGCCGATCATGATCTGCGCGGTGTGGCGCGTCATGACGGAGAAGTGCGAAGCCACCAGCCGCCCCGCGGGGAAGCCGGCCACTGCGCCCGCCGCCATCGACACCACCGGCACGGCGCCCATGGCGTCGGCGATGATGCGGAAGCGCGGCGCGGAGTACACCGGCTCGCCCACCGTTCCGCCGCGCCGCCCGCCGCCCTTGACGCTGCCGCCACCGCCTTCGAGGGAGCGCACCAGCGGCACCTTGTACTGCACGGCCAGATGCTCGGCGTAGACGCTCTTGCGCAGCCCCGCGCCGTTCGGCGAGCCCCCCTTCAGGGTGAAATCCTCGCCGCCGACCACCACTCGGCGCCCGTCGATGCGCCCGAAGCCGACCACGTAGTTGGCCGGCACGAAGCCGGTAAGCTGGTCGTTGTCGTCGTAGTCCGGGATGGCCGTGGCCTGGCCCTGCTCTTGGAACGTGCCGGGGTCCAGGAGGGCGTCGATGCGCTCTCGGATGGTGAGCCGGCCGCGTGCGTGCTGCTTGGCGATGCCCTCCTTGCCGCCTTGCTGCTTGGCGAGGTGACGCCGGCGGCGGATTTCGAGGGCTTCCTCCTCCCAGCTCATGGGCTAGGTGTCCAGCACGGCGACGACTTGATCCTCTTGCACGGAGTCTTCCACCTGCACGAGCACGTCGGCCACGGTGCCGGCGGCGGGCGCTTCCACCGGGATCTCCATCTTCATGGACTCGAGGATCAGCAGCACGTCGCCTTCTTCGACCTGTGCGCCGGGTTCGACTTCCACCTTCCAGACGTTGCCCGTGACCTCGCTCTCCACTTCCAGTCGCGCCATGCATTCCCCCGCTTGATCGGCTTGGCTCAAGCGGCGAATTAAAGCACAGGCGCCCTCGGCTGGGCCTTTACCGGCCATGCGTTCGCGTCGACAATCCGCAAGCCGAGTTTCTGGATGCCCGCCATGCCGCCCAACGCCTTCTACGCCCAGTCCGGCGGCGTCACCGCCGTCATCAACGCCAGCGCCTGCGGCGTCATCGAGGCGGCCCGGGCGAATCCGGAGCGGATCGGCAACGTCCTCGCCGGGCGCAACGGCATCCTCGGCGCATTGCGCGAGGACTTGATCGACACGAGCCAGGAGTCGGCGCGGGCCATCTCCCTCTTGGCGGCAACGCCCGGCGGCGCGTTCGGTTCGTGCCGCTACAAGCTCGCTTCGCTCGACGACAACGCGAAGGAGTACCAGCGGCTGATCGACGTGTTTCGAGCCCACGATGTGGGCTTCTTCTTCTACAACGGCGGCGGCGACTCCCAGGACACCGCGCACAAGGTGTCGCAGATCGGCGAACGCATGGGCCATCCCATCACCTGCATCGGAATCCCGAAGACGGTGGACAACGACCTGCCGCACACCGACTCGTGCCCCGGCTTCGGCTCGGTGGCGAAGTACGTGGCGACATCGGTGCGCGAGGCCGCGCTCGATGTGGCGTCGATGTGCGAGACATCGACCAAGGTCTTCATCCTGGAAGTGATGGGCCGCCACGCCGGCTGGATCGCCGCCGCTGGCGGACTGGCCAAGCGCTCGCCGGATGACGCGCCGCACATCATCGTGTTCCCGGAAGTGCCGTTCGATGAGGAGGCGTTCCTCGCCGAGACGCGCCGCGTGGTGGAGCGCGTCGGCTTCTGCGTGATCGTGGTCTCCGAAGGCGTGCGCTACGCGGACGGCCGGTTCCTTTCGGATGCCGGCACGACCGACGCCTTCGGCCACGCCCAGCTCGGCGGCGTCGCGCCGTTGCTCGCCCAGCTGGTGCGCGACAGGCTTGGCTACAAGTTCCACTGGGCCGTGGCGGACTACCTGCAGAGGGCGGCCCGGCACATCGCCTCGGCCATGGACGTGGAACACGCCTACGCGGTGGGACACTATGCCGTCGAGCTCGCCTTGGCGGGCAAGAACGCGGTGATGGCCGCGATCAAGCGGATGTCGGACGATCCCTATCGCTGGAAACTCATCGACGTCCCCTTGGCGGACGTGGCGAACGTGGAACGCGCGATGCCTGCGGACTACATCAGCGCAGACGGCTTCGGCATCACCGACGCCGCGCGCCGCTACCTCGCGCCGCTGATCGCCGGCGAAGACCCGCCGCCCTATCGCGACGGGCTGCCGGACTACCAGATACTCAAGAACGCGCCCGTTCCCAAGAAGCTGCCGCCGTTCGACGCCTGACGCCGCCGTCTATACTGCGCACCGCACGCTGCCAAGCGCTCCGGGCGTCCGCCGATCATGCTGCTCGAACTCGTCGCCTACGCCATCGCCGTACTGCTGACTGCGGGTTGCGTGCGCGTCCACTACCAGGCGATGAAGCTTCTCGAAGCCCGCGCCGCCACGAAGACGCCCGGCCCGAGCCTCGTCTGGCTCGTCGGCGGATTGATGGTGGCCCATGCGCTGGAGATTTGGCTGTTCGGTGCCGCTTACTACGTGCTGGCCGGGACGCCGTTCGGGAGCATCCACGCCGGTTCGACGCTGCTCGACAGCGTGTATTTCTCCGCCGCCTGCTACACCACTCTCGGCATCGGCGATCTGTACCCGGTTGGCCCGCTGCGGGCGATCGCGGCCACGGAAGGGTTGGTGGGGCTGATCTTCATCGCCTGGAGTGCGTCGCTGGTGTTCCTGCACCTGCAGAAGCGGCTGGAATGGTGACTGCGCGGGCGCTGCTTGCCGGTCTCGGCGGGCTGCTTGCGGTCCTGGCCGTTGGCGCGGAACTGCGCATCGGCAACGGCGGCGAGCCGCTGACGCTGGACCCGCACCGCTACAACCTGAACCTTGAAGAGAAGATCCTCACCGATCTATTCGAGGGGCTGACGGCGCACGATGCGGCCGGGACGGTGGTCCCGGGAGTGGCCGAGCGCTGGGATGTCTCGCCCGATGGCCTGGTGTGGACCTTCCATCTGCGCGCCGATGCCCGCTGGTCCGACGGCCAGCCGGTGACCGCAGGGGACTTCGCCTACTCGTTCCGGCGCCTCCTCGATCCGCAAACCGCGGCGAGCCTCGCTTACTTTCTCTATGCCATCGATGGTGCCCAGGCCGTGAACGCCGGCGAGGCGGGGGCGGAGACGCTGGGCGCACGAGCGTTGGATGCGCGGACCTTGGAGATCCGCTTGGCGAAGCCGTTTCCTTTCTTCGCCGAGCGGCTCACCTATCCCACCGGCTTCCCTGTGCCGCGGCATGTCGTCGAGGAACTCGGCGACGATTGGGTGAAACCCAGCAGCATGGTCAGCAACGGCGCGTTCACGCTCGCGGAGTGGCAGCCGCAGGGCTTCGTGCGGGCCGCGCGCAATCCGCACTTCCGCGCTGCCGACAGCGTGGCCCTCGATGCGGTGACCTACTTTCCCACCAGCGATCCGGCCGCCGCCTACGCCCGCTACCGCAGCGGGGAACTGGACATCATCGGCGACTTCCCGCCCGGCGAGATCGACTGGCTGCGCCGAGAGATGCCGGAGCATCTGCACCTCTCGCCGCTGCTCTCGATCATGTACCTCGTCTTCAACACGGCGGAGCCGCCCTTCGACGACGCTCGCGTGCGCCGGGCGCTGGCGCTGGCTGTGGATCGCGACCTCATCGCCGGCCGCGTGCTGCAAAGCGGCGAGATGCCGAGCGCCTCTTTCGCGCCGCCCGTGGTGGCGGACTACGCCAGCGGCGTGGTGGCCGAGCCGCCGGATCCGGCGACAGCGCGGACACTGCTGGAAGAGGCGGGCTACGGCGCGGACAGCCCGCTGCGCATCACGCTGCGCTACATCGCTGGCGCGGACAGCAAGAAGGTGCAGGTCGCTATCGCCGCCATGTGGAAGGCCGTCGGCGTCGAGACGGCGCTGCACCACGCCGAACTCAACGCCCACTTCGCGGCCCTGCGCCACGGCGACTTCCAGGTGGCGCAAGCCGGCTGGTTCGGCGAGAACAACCCGGAGCACTATCTGGAACTGCTGATGTCGGCCACTGGCGACGTCAACTACGGCCGCTTCGCCGATGCCGAGGTGGATGCGCTGATGCTTGAGGCCAAGGCGACGGCGGAACTCGGCACGCGGCTCGGATTGCTGCGCCGCGCCGAGTTGGCGGCGCTGGCCCTGCACCCGGTGGTGCCGCTCTACGCGGTGACGATCCGCAGCCTGGTGGCGCCGCATGTGCGCGGCTGGCAGCCGAACGCCCGCAACGTCCATCCCGCGCGCTACCTCGCCACGACCGCTGCCGAGTAGGCGCAAAGGCGCGCGCCGTGCTGCGCTACGTTCTCCGCAGGCTCTTGTTCGCCCTGGTGACGCTGTGGGCCGTGGTCACGGTCACGTTCTTCCTGGCCCGCGCGGCGCCGGGCGGACCGTTCGACGGCGAGCGCCGCCTGCCGCCGGAAGTGGAGGCGAACCTGCGCGCCGCCTACCACTTGGACGAACCGATCGGCAGCCAGTACGTCCGCTATCTCGGCATGGTGGCGCAGGCCGACCTCGGCCCGTCGTTCCGGCACAAGGACTTCTCGGTGAACGAGCTGGTGCGGGGCGGGCTGCCGATCAGCTTGACGGTGGGCATGTGCGCGTTGCTGCTGGCGCTGGGGCTTGGCGTGGTCGGCGGCACGTTCGCTGCGCTCGCGCGCGATGGTCCCGGAGACAGGGCGGTTGTCGGCGCGGCGACGCTCGGCCTCGCGTTGCCGCCCATCGTCATCGCCCCGCTGCTGGTGCTTGTCTTCGCGGTAGAGCTCGGCTGGCTGCCAGCGGGCGGCTACGACAGCGCGCGTCATTTCGTGCTGCCGGCGGTCGCGTTGGCGTTGCCGTACGCCGCCGCTTTCGCGCGCTTGGCGCGCGGCAGCGTGGCCGAGACGCTTGGCCGCCCAAACATCGTCACCGCCCGCGCCAAGGGCATTCCGCAATGGCGGCTGGTGCGCCGCCATGTGCTGCCGAGCGCGCTCATGCCGGTGCTGTCGTTCCTCGGCCCGGCCGCGGCAGCGCTGTTGGCCGGTTCCATGGTGATCGAGGAGGTTTTCTCCCTGCCCGGTCTCGGGCGCCTCTTCGTGCAAGGGGCGTTGAACCGCGACTACACGCTGGTCACCGGCGCCGTGATCGTCTACGCCGCGCTGGTGCTGGCGTTCAATCTGCTGGTGGACCTGGGCTACGCCCGGCTCGACCCGCGCATCCGCCATGCGTAGCGCACTGATCGGATCGCCCTTGGCGCGCGCCTGCTGCGCGGTGCTGGTGCTGGTGGTGCTGGCGGCGGTCTTCGGGCCGTGGCTCTCGCCGTGGACGTTCGATGGCATCGACTGGGACGCGATGGACGCGCCGCCGAGCGCCGCGCACTGGCTCGGCACCGACGGCGTGGGCCGGGACCTCCTGACCCGAACGCTGGCCGGGGCGCGCGTCTCTATCGCCATCGCGGTGCTGGCGACGCTGGTGAGCTGCCTGATCGGCATTCCGTGGGGGGCGCTCGCTGGCTATCTAGGCGGGCGAGCGGACCAGTTCATGATGCGCCTGGTGGACGGCTTCTACGCCGTGCCGTTCATCCTGCTGGTGATCCTCCTGGTGGCGCTCTTCGGGCGCAACATCTTCCTGCTGTTCATCGCTTTGGGGGCCGTGTCCTGGCTGGACCTCGCCCGCATCGTCCGCGGCCAGACCTTGGCGGCGAGGAACGAGGCCTACGTCGAAGCGGCGCGGGCGATGGGCGCGGGCACCTGGCAGATCGTCCGCCGCCACATCCTGCCGAACGTGATCGGCCCCGCGCTGGTTTACGCGACGCTGACCGTGCCTGGCGTGGTGATCGCGGAGAGCTTCATCAGCTTCCTCGGGCTTGGGGTGCAGGAGCCGTCGACGAGCTGGGGCGTGCTCATCGCCGACGGGGCGAAGGAGCTGCACTCGTCGCCTTGGCAGCTGATCGGCCCGGCGACCATGCTGGCCGTCACGCTGCTGGCGCTGAACATCCTGGGGGACCGGCTGCGGGATGCGGTGGATGCCCGTACGCGGGGATCGAGCGGCGGGAAGCGCAGGAGCGTGGAGTAAGATCGCGATGCCACACGGCTTTGGAGGCTCCTTATGGCAGCAGACGAGAAGGCGGAAACGGTCGCGCACCTCCTCGACGACATCGCACGGCAATCTAGCGCCGGAGACTTGGGGGGATTCCGGAACACGATCACCAAGTGTCTCGTGCCGCCCCGGCGGATTGATGACGTGGCTGATGACCAAAGCTTCTGGGTTCAGGCGGAACGACTGTTCGGTGGACTGCCAGACAACGACGCCACGGTTGCCTTTGCGCTAGCGGAAATCGGGCGGCTTCAGGCGACGTTGAACGCGAAGATCAGACAGCGCTTGCAGCCTCTAGCCAAGACGCTCTTGGCCAAGCGCACGCCGCTGCACTTTTGCTTCGGCGACAGTGACCAAGCGGCATTCGCCGCGAAGGGGTGGGCTTGCTCAGGACACCCGGTCGACGTTACGGTCGCAGCGCGGACGATCGTCCTGGCGGAAGGGCCCAAGCCGATCATGCCGTGGATCGATCTTACGATGGCAGCCGGAGTCTCCAGTCTTTTGGAGCACATCACGGCAGCGCTGGCGGATGCGGGGGCCACGCACGGTGAGTCGCCGAAGAAGCGGTCGGTGCGTCTGCAACGGATTCTCAAGGGATTTCGTGCAGCATTGGACGCGGACCGGGTGTCACTCGACTCCGGCGTGACGGCCGCCGTCACCGAGTTCGTTGCGGGGGGTTATCGAGGCATCGGCCGACCGGACCAGTATACGCCGGCGGCCAAAACCGTCGACGAACTGATGGCTTTGGTCCTGCACCTGATACGCATGGATCTCAAGCTGCTCACAGAACCGGCCATCTACAACAGCTTGGCTCGCGCGAAGGGATGGCTCCCGGATGGGGGCTGGATTCGGTTCACGCGTTCGGCAGCTGGTGCTTCGCGGCTCAGGAGAACGCTCTTGGACGGAGTCGCCATTCTGCTGAAGCAGCACAATCCGAACCGAGCGCTGCTTGAGAGCCATCGGATGCTCTCGCCTGATCGGCGCACGGCGCTAGAAGAGCTTCAGGCCGTTGCAGACGAGGATCGCGACATACCGGCCAAGGAGCGCCAGTGGTTGGCGTCTGGCGGCGAGGCGACCCTCCCACAAGAGGTGAAGGAGGTGTCGGAGAATGATGATGCGGCTATCGCCTCGGCTTTGCTGGCCGTGGATGCGTTGGCCCGCTGTGCGCTGTTCGCCGCGGAGCCCGGGGACGCCGAAACCGCAGAATTGGTTCGCGCGGCTCGGGATGTGCGCGGCCGTGTTCTTTCGGTGGCGAGTCGCCGGAATTTGCGGATGTTCGGCGATCACGGCGAGGTCGTGAAGTACTCCCGCGCCGCGCACCGCTTGGTCACTCCTGACGCGGCACCCAACGATGTAAAGGTAGTGGAACGAGGCGTCGAATCCGTCGGCTCATTCGGCTCGCGCGTCTTGGTTCCCGCCTTAGTGTCCCCTTGCTAGAGCCGGATCGGACCCCGTTTGCGGCCGAGCCAGTGGATATCGTCAGAAAGGCGAAGCCATTCGTGGGCCTCGGCACCGATGAAGGCGCCTCCTAGTGACACCGCCATCCGGTGGAATTGACCGTCGAGCCGCTGGTACAAGCTCCGGAGCCGCGGGCTCTCGCGCCAGAGCGGCTCCTTTGCTGCGCGTCCCATCTTCACAAGAGCTGAGCGGCTCCCGCTGTGTAGCGCCTGATCTTGGACGAACTCCCGCAGGAATGGTAGCGAGGCGCCGCCGCCCGAGAATCTGACGACGACGTTTCGGGCGAAGAAGGAGCGATCGACGTCCAGCAGCACTCCCCTGATGCCGTCTGCCATGGCACCCTTGACCTCCATCAAGGATTGCGACTCTAGGAAGGCTCGCTCCGACACCCTCGTGCCCATACGGTCCGCCCACCCGTTGCGAAACAGTTCCTCTTTCACCGCTGCTCCGCCTCGCTCGCGCAGGAGACCCGCCTCAAACTGAGTCCTCGCCGTGTCGTGAGTTCCGGACGACGCAGTGAAGTGCGAGACTACGGCACCGTCCATGGCCTTGCCGGCAGCCGCCAAAGAGCGCTTCGATCGCGCCACATGACGGAAGGTGACGATGTCGTTCATGACACCGGAGGCGAACATGGCGATGTCGGTGGTTCCGGCCCCAATGTCGACAACCATGATCAATCCCGGCGTCCCCTGGTCGTCGGGGCTGAAGTTGAGCAAGTGGGCGGCTACGGCAGCTACCGGCTCCGGTACCACTACCGCATCGGAAACCACGGCTTCGTCCTGCGGCTTAGGTGGTCGCAGGCCGTCCATCAAGGTTCGGATGTCGACACCGCGCAAGAGGCGGTCGCCCAAGCGCCGCGCCAGCGCGTGAGCTTGGCCGAGGGCATCTCGGAGGAACCCTGATACCCAAGAGGCCTTCTGGTCGGAGAACACCGGTATGGCGATACTCCGCGTGACTTGAGGGTTCCGACCGTAGGCACGAAGAGCCGCTTGCGTGAAAAACGCCAGATATAGCACAAGCGCGTGAGCCTTCGTGAAGGTCGTGCCGGTGGGGTTGTGTTCATCCGTCAAGCTCGCATCAAGCTCTTGCTCATCCTCCGCGTGGGTCAAGGCGTCCTTGATCGAGTCGTAGTGCGTGCGCCCGTCGGCTTGGGCTGCGTCAATCGCTGCATCGCCGAACCAGACTGTTCCTGACCGACTGACATAGAGGGCTGTTGGCAGCATATGCTGCTCTCGGCCGTGTCCGACGGCTTGTCCGATGGCAAGGGGCCTTGGTGGCCTGCTTGCGGAGCAGACAGCTGCCTTGCAGAAGGCGGTGCCGAAGTCGAGGCATAGGTGTGCGACAGGCGTAGCGCGTGTAGTCATGTCAAAGAGTCCAAGAGTTGGTGAACGAGGCGGACCATAGCACAGATGCGTGCGCCACGGCCTGGTCGTCTTGCCAGGTTTCGAGCATGGCCCGTGCGCAGTCGCGCGCGACACCGACCCTAGGCTTGCCGGTCGCGTTCGGCGGCAACCGCCCATACACTTGCCGCTCAGCCAAACGGGAGCCGCCACATGACGATCAGCGCCGGCATCGGCATCGCCAGCTTCGCCTTCGACGACGCGCACGGCTTCTGGCGCTGGGTGGATGTTTGCGAACAGGGCGGCGTCGACTCCATCTGGCAGTCGGATCGGCTCATCTCGAAGGACGGCAACCTCGAGTGCATGAGCGTCATGGCGGCGCTCGCCGGCGCGACCAAGCGCATCAAGTTCGGCATGAACGTGGCGAGCCTTGGCCTCAGGGATCCGGTGCTGACGGCCAAGCAGTGCGCCACCATCGACGTGCTCTCGGAAGGCCGGCTGCTGCCCGCCTTCGGGCTCGGCAGCAGCCGGTCTCGGGACTACGCCGCCACCGGCAGGCCCACCGCCCGGCGCGGCAGGCGCATGGACGAGGCGCTGGAGATTCTCAGCCGCCTGTGGCGCGAAGACGATGTGTGCCTCGACGGCGAGTTCTTCCGCCTGGACCACGCGAGCATCGCTCCGAAGCCCGTGCAGCAGCCGCTGCCGTTGTGGGTGGGCGGCTCCGCGCCGAAGGCCATCGAACGTACCGCGCGCTGGGGCACGGGCTGGCAGGCCGGCATCGAGTCCGCGGACAAGGTCGGGCCGGTGGTTCGGGCGATCAAGGCCAAGGCGGCGGAGTTCGGCCGCAGCATCGACGAGGACCACTACGGCGCCGGTTTCGGCTTCCGCTTCGGCAGCCCGGACGAGCCGATCATGCAGCGCCACCTCGCGGGGATGACGCGACTGCTCGGCAAGGCACCCGACGCGTACACCGCGGTGGGCGGCGCGGACGAGATCATGGCGCTCTTGAACGGCTTCCGCGGAGCCGGCGCCCACAAGTTCATCCTGCGGCCGATCGCCCACGGGACGGACGACATGATCGCCCAGACCCGGCGCATGATCGACGAAGTGCTGCCGCGGGTGAGCGCGTTGAACGGCACCTAGGCCGGAACCCGCATGTTCCCGGACGCGCCCAATGCCCATGCGATCGCCTCGCTGCTGCTGACGGTCGTGGCGCTTTATCTCTTCAGCAAGGACAAGTATCGGCTGGAGCTGACCAGCCTCGGCCTGCTGGTGGTCATGGCCGTCGGCTTCTCCTTGTTCCCGTACGAGGGCATTGAGCCGGCGGACTTCTTCTTCGGCTTCGGCCACGAGGCGCTGATCGCCGTGTCCGCCTTGATGGTGGTGGGCCAGGGGATCGTGGTCACCGGTGCCCTGGAGCCGGTGGGTCGGCTGCTCGGCCGCGCCTGGGCGCGGGCGCCGTCGCTGTCGCTCTTGGCGACGCTGTTGGTCGGCGCCGTGCTGTCCGCCTTCGTCAACAACACCCCCATCGTCGTGCTGCTGCTGCCGATTCTCATCGGTGCCTGCCTGCGCGCCGAGGCGCCGGCGACGCGGGTGCTGATGCCGATGGGATTCGCGACGCTGGTCGGCGGCATGGCGACCACCATCGGCACGTCGACGAACCTCTTGGTGGTCGCCGTGGCCCACGATGCCGGCCTCGAACGCTTCGGCATGTTCGACTTCGCGCTGCCTGCGGTCATGGCGGGCGGCGTCGCCATCCTCTACCTATGGCTGGTTGCGCCGCGGATGCTGCCGGCCCGTCCCATCGAGCTCGAAGCCTCGTCCACGCGACGCTTCCATGCGCTGGTGGGGCTGACCGAAGCCAGTACCGTGGTGGGCCGCACTGTCGCCGAGGCCGAGGCGCAGGTCGGCGGCGACATGCGCATCGTGCGCATCCGGCGCGGCGATCGGACGATCTACGCCGGGCCCCACGAGCTGCTTGAGGCGGGCGACCGCCTGCGCCTGCGCGACACGTCCGCCAATCTGACGGCTTTCGCGCAGGCGATGAAGGCGACGCTGCATCGCGGCGATGGCGCGCCGCAAGAGGTGCCGCACGGCGAGTTGGCGCTGGCCGAGGTGGCCGTGGTGTGGGGTTCGGCGCTGGACCGCGCCAACCTGAAGTCGTCCTCGTTCCTGCGCGACTACCGTGTGGACGTGGTGGCCCTGCATCGCCGTGGCCGGGACATCTGGTCGCCCTACGAAGAGATCGACGACGTGGCGCTCCGGCAGGGCGACGTGCTGCTCGTGCATGGCCCCCCCGCAGAAATCAGGCGCCTGAAGCGCAACCCCGAGTTCTCGGTTCTCGATGCGACGATGGAACTGCCGCGCACGGCCAAGGCGCCGTTGGCGCTCGGCATCCTGGTCGGCGTCATCGTGCTGGCGGCTACCGGGGTGCTGCACATCGCCGTCAGCGCGTCGCTCGGTGCGCTGCTGATGATGGTGACCAGGTGCATGCGCGTCGGGGTAGCCATCCGGGCGATCAGTCCGGCGGTGTTCTTCGTGGTGGTGGGCAGCTTGGCGCTTGGCCATGCGCTCCTCGCCACGGGCGCCACGGCCTACCTCACCGAGGTGTTCGTGTTCCTGACGCAGGGCGCATCGCCGACGGTGTTGATCGGCGCCCTGATGATGCTGCTCGCCGTGCTCACGAACGTCGTATCGAACAATGCCGCCGCGGTCATCGGCACGCCGATCGCCATCGGCATCGCGAGTCGCCTCGGATTGCCGCCGGAACCGTTCGTGCTGGCGGTGCTGTTCGGCGCGAACATGAGCTTCGCAACGCCCATGGCCTACAAGACCAACCTGCTGGTGATGAATGCGGGCGGCTACAAGTTCCGGGAGTTCGTGTGGGTGGGGACGCCGTTGACGCTGCTCATGTGGGCGGCGCTGACGGCGACTCTCGCCGCGCTCTACTTCTGAGCGGCGGGTGTACGGCCGGGCGCTTGCATGGCCCGTAGCAACCGGCACACACTACGGGCTTCTGGAAGTCCTTCGAGTACGCCATGGCCGAAGCCGCCGAGATTCTTCCCGTTGCCGTCCACCCGCTCGAGGCGCTCTCCGAACAGGAGGTCGCGGACGCCGCCGGGCTCGTCAAACCGCATGTGGGCGAGCGAGCGGGTTTCTGCTCGGTGGCGCTGGTCGAGCCGCCGAAGGATGCCTTGATTGCCTTCGCGGCAGCGCGTGGTCCGGCGCCGCCCCGCAAGGTGCGCTTTCTGGGCTACGACTACCCCGAGCCGCGGGATGGCGAAGCGCCGGATGGCGGTTTCGACGCCACCGCGGACCTCGCCGCCGGAACGGTCGAAGTCTCGCGGATCGAGACCGGCCATGCGCCCATCGGCTTCGCGGACGTGGTGGCGGCCGTGCGCATCACCAAGGAAGACGCCGGCTGGCAGGCGGCAATGCGCAAGCGCGGCATCGAGGACTTCGAGCATGTGCAGATCGACCCGTGGCCTGCGGGGGGCTACCAGCATCCGAGCATTCCCGCCGGGCACCGGGCGCATCGGGCCATCGCCTTCGTGCGCGAGGACAAGACGGACAACGGCTACGCGCGGCCGGTGCAGGGACTGATCGCGCATGTCGATCTGACGGCCGGCATAGTGGCGCATCTGGAGGACCACGGCGTCGTGCCGCTGCCGCCGGAGCCCGGCCGCTACGATGCCGCGAGCCAGCCGAAGCTGCGCCCGCCGCTCAAGCCGCTTCAGATCGCGCAGCCGGAAGGCGTTGGCTTCAGCGTCGACGGCAACGCCATCGCCTGGCAGGGCTGGCGCTTCCGTGTCACGATGCATCCGATCAACGGCCTCGTGCTGCACGAACTGGGCTACCAGGACGGCGACGCGCTGCGCCCGATCCTGCATCGCGCCGCACTGTCGGACATGGTGGTGCCCTATGGCGACACGGATCCGATGCACGGCTGGAAGCATGTGCTCGACGCCGGCGAGGCGAGCATCGGCAACTGCGCGAACTCGCTGGCGCTCGGCTGCGACTGCGTAGGAGAAATCCGCTATCTGGACCATGTGGCGGTGAAGCCGGACGGCTCGCCGCGGCTGATCGAGAACGCCATCTGCCTGCACGAGGAGGACTACGGCATCCTCTGGAAGCACCACGACGGGCATTCGCAGACCACCGAGGTGCGCCGCTCCCGGCGCCTGGTGGTGAGCAGCTTCCACACCGTCGGCAACTACGAGTACGGCTTCTACTGGTATCTGTATCTCGACGGCACGATCCAGATGGAGGTGAAGCTCACCGGCATCGTCGGCGTGTCGGCGGTTCGAGACGGCGAAGAGCGCGCCGAGTTCGCGCCGCTGGTCGCCCCGAATCTCGCCTCGCCCGTCCACCAGCACCTGTTCTGCTTCCGCCTCGACTTCGCGCTCGACGGCGGGCCGAACAGCGTCTACGAAGTCGAAACCGAAGCTCTCCCCGTGACGCCTGACAATCCCGACGGCACGGCGTTCCGCGCCCGGGCGACGCTCCTCGGCCGCGAGAGCGAGGCGAAGCGCCATGTGGACTCTGCCCACTCTCGATGCTGGAAGGTGGTCAACCCCGGCAGCCTCAACCGCCTCGGCGCCGCCGTTGCCTATCGCCTCGCGCCCGGTGCGACGCCAGCGCTGATGGCGGCCCCGGACTCGCAGGTTGCCCGCCGCGCGGGATTCGCCCGCTACAACCTGTGGGTGACGCCGTTCGAGGAGGACCGCCTCTGCGCCGCCGGCGACCACCCGAACCTCGGCCCCGGCGCCGGCCTGCCGCAGTGGACGCAGGGCGACCGCAGCATCGAGAACACGGATGTGGTGCTCTGGCACACCGTCGGTTCCACCCACCTGCCGCGCCCGGAAGACTGGCCCGTGATGCCGGTGGAGTACTGCGGCTTCACGTTGCAGCCGGTCGGCTTCTTCGACCGCAACCCGGCGCTGGACCTGCCGCCGGCGGAGCATTGCGGAGATTAGCTGGCCGAGATCGTAGAGGGTGTCCTACGCCGAGATGGCGGCGGCCTTGTCTAAGATCTGTTTGCAGGTCTCCACGGACAACGCGGCTTCCGCCTTCGTAAAGGGCAGGTCGATCCGGTAGTCCGCGTCCACGCGCCACCTTCGCGGCTGGGTGAGCATGAAACCCAGCGATCTGAGCGCGGTAGGGTTGCTAGGTGCGACCAAGGCGTCGGAAAGCGCCGCATGGACGCTACCCATCTGACTGACATCGAGCTTGGCATGCTCCGCGACCTCCCGACAGCCATGATAGGCGGCGTAGTACGCACGGCTCGCAACGCTGCGCCAGTCCGTCTCGTGGTTGCCGCCTGCGAGGTCCGTCTCGGCGGCGGACATGAGTTGCTTAGGCGTTACCGGCATTCCCCTCGGAGACTCCAAAGGCCGCAACGAACTTCAAACCCGGGTCATCCAGTAGGCCGGGTGCAGCCGCTGCGAAGTCCGCCAGACGCCCGTTGAGTGCCGCTGCCGTGGCGGGCGTCGCATGAAGGTGCCGGGTGTAGAGGAATGCATCGCCCTGATCGTACGCCCTGAGTTCGATGCGCGCGGTAGGCAGGCCAGCTTCGCGCTGGATGAGCGCGGCGCCGTGCAGGAGTGTACGGACGCCCTCTTCGGTGAATGACCCCTTGGCTACCGCTGCGACCAACTGTCGCAAGGTCGCCGCCAAGGAGTTCGGCTGATCTGGCTCGTCGAACTGCTGGCACATCTTGGCCGCCTGCCCGAAATTCGCGGATTCCATGGCTTGTTGGGTCGCGTGCCCGAGCAGTGCGGCATCGTTCGGGTGTGCTTCGACCAACTCCACCGCTGCCGCCAGCGCGTCTTCGTGCTCGCCGAGCCTTGCTAGCGCTACCGAGTAGTTCCGTTTCGCAATGTCCGCGCCGCCGCCCGGCTGCATCGCAATGCGATAGTGGTGTCGCGTCTGCTCAATGTCGCCGCGAACCGCCGCGACGGCGCCGAGCACCATGTGGGCGCTAGCAGCGTCCACGCCCATCAGCAGCACTCTTGCGTCGCGGGTGATTGCGGCCAGCTCGAACTCGTTTGCGTCCCGCGCCCAGCCGGCGGATCGCAATCGTTCGATCAGTTCGTTGGCCTTGCTTGCGGGTGCGGCCAGTGCCATCGCCTAGAGCGTCCTTCGATTGACCATTGAAGAGCCTAACATGCCGGTTCATCCGATGGTCGATCAGGCTAGATGCCCCACATCCCCCAGGAACCGGACCATCCAGCCGCGCTCCCCGGCCGTGTAGAACGCGCTCAGGCTCAGGTTCAGAATGTCGAGGCGGCGTGGCACAGGGTGCGGGATGCCCATCACGTGCCTTGCGAAGGCTGTGATGACGCCGCCGTGGGCGACGGCGACCACGCGCTCGCCGGGGTGGCGGGCGGCGATCTCGTCCATGGCCGTGGTCGTTCGCATCGTCAGTTCTCGGGCGCTTTCGCCGCCCGGCGGGGCGTAGTCCGGATCGCCGCTCGCCAGCTGCGCCCAGGCATCCGGGTAGCGGCTTTGGATGTCCGTGCGCGACAGGCCTTGGAAGGCGCCGTAGCTGCGTTCGCGGAGGCCGGGGTGATGCACGATGTGGTGGTGCGCGGGATCTGCGATCAGTTCCGCCGTGTGGGCAGCGCGGCCCAGGTCCGAGCAGTAGAGCGCCCTGCAGGTGTCGAGTTCGCGGAGGCGCGGCGCTAGGCGGCGCGCCTGCGCTTCGCCTTCGGCCGTCAGCGGGCTGTCGTCTTGGCCCTGGTAGAGCCCTTGCCGGTTGTAGACCGTCTCGCCATGCCGCACGAGCAGCAGTACGGTCGGCGAGTCCGCCGTCACGTCAAGTCGGCATAGACGGGAGCGTGATCCGAGGCCGTCAGGCCGTCCTGCTTCTTGCGGTATTCGCGGTCGACCGCCACGTCGGCAACACGGGCGGCTACGGGCCGAGTGCCGAGCAGCATGTCGATGCGCAGGCCGAGGCCGCGGTGGAAGGCGCCGCCGCGGTAGTCCCACCACGAGAATGCCTGTCCACCGGCGTGCTTGTGCCGGTAGAGATCGGTCAAGCCGCAGTCGAGGACGGCGGCAAGGCGGCTGCGCTCCTCGTCGGTGCAGAAGATCGTTCCGTTCGCCTCTGCGCCGCGCCAGCAGTCGATGGGCTCGGGGACGATGTTGAAGTCGCCGCCGAGGAGGAACGGCTCGGCGGAGTCGATGCTGCCGAGGTAATCGCGCAGGCGGTCGTACCAGGCGAGCTTGCGCGGGAAGTCCGCATGGTCGATGTTCTTGCCGTTCGGGCAGTAGACCGTCGCGAAGCTGAGCGGCCCGCTCGGGTCCTTGATGCGGGCGCGGATCAGGCGGGCGCCGGCATCTTCGGCACCGGGCAGGCCGCTCTGCTCGAGGGCGATGGGATGGCGCGAAGCGATCGCGACGCCGTTCCAGCCCTTCTCGCCGTGGGTCACCACCTCGTAGCCGAGTGCGTTGAACGGCTCGTGCGGGAACTCCTCGTCGGTCGCCTTGAGTTCCTGCATCCCTACGGCGTCGGGGGCGCGGCTCTTCAGCCAGTGCAGGATGAAGTCCAGCCGCGCCCGCAGCCCGTTCACATTCCAGGTAGCGATGCGCACTTTCCTAGCCTTCTACCTAGTCTTCGGCCGTCTCGTCTCGCTGATGGAAGATGGCGACGCCCACGAGGCCGCCAATGGTGGCGAAGATGCCGGCCAGAACCACGTTGAGAACTAGCAGGAAGGCGAACATGCTTGGCGCCATGCCGTCGCCACCCATCATGCCGCGCATCCAGTCCGGCAACTCGACGCCCGATGCGTCAAGCTGCGCGAGCGCTTGCGCGGCTTGGTCCGCTCCGACGCCGAGCGCAGCCAGCACGGCGCCGGTCAGTGTTCCGGCGATGCCACAGAACACGCCGGCCAGCAGACCGACGAGCGCCCCATCCCCGTAGGGGCGCTTGGCGGATGGCGGCTGCTCCTTGAAGTAAAGGTAGGTGGCGAGCACCCCAGCGCCGATGAACAGCGCACAGCAAAGTGCGTTCAGCACGCTGAGATAGGGCAGCGCCGAAATGACGCCGAAGGCAATGCCTCCGATCAGGGCGGGTTTGATTTTCGGGTTGTCCATGGCTTAGGTCACTCCGATGGTTGAACGGTTGCGCTCCGCCAAGGCGAGGAGCGGCAGCAGCGCGGCAGGAAACGCGGCAAGGAGGCCGGTGGCGAAGCGCGAGGCGGGCGTATTGTCCACCAGCACGTCGACGGCCAGCGGCACCATGAAGACCGCCACCCACCGCGGCTGCGCAGCCAGCTTGGCGGCGAGTCTCGGCAGGTGCGGCCACAGCGCGACGCCGAGCGTGAAGCCGAGGTACAGGCCGGTGCAGCGGTGGCAGGAGGCGAACGGTACGCCGGCGACGGCGAAGCTGCGCTCCGGGAGCTGGTGGCAGATCGGATGCAGCAGCCACCGGGCCAACTCGCCCGCCAGAGCCCACTCGGGCGCGAGGGCGGCGAACGCGGCTGGCGCGACCACCAGCGCGAGCCAGACGAGGCAGGCCAGCAGCAAGAGCCGCCCGCCGAGCGTTTGCAGCGAGGCACGATCCATGCGCGAAAGCGTAAGCCAACCGTTGCGGCTCGGCAATCGGCGCTCAGCGCCGCAGCCGGTCCAGGAGCGACACCACTTTCCCGTGCCCGCGGCCGGCGCCTTCGCTGCTGCGCGTCCGGGCCAGCGTCGGTCCTCGCCGGATCCGCCGTCCGGTCGGCTCCAACGCCAGTTCCCAGGTCCAGGTGGTCGCGCCGATGCGGGCGAAGCCGCGCAGCCCGTGCTTCTCCGGCAGTGCGAACAGCGTGCAGGCCACGTGCGCGTTGCCGTCTTCGGACCACAGCAATGCCAGATGCGGCTCGCTGTCGAGCTTGGCCGTGCCTTGCACGCCCAACTCGCCGCACTTCACCGTCACCGTGTAGGTGCCGTTCTCGTCGGGCACGATCCATACCAGCATCGCTGGGCCGTCGCCGTCGTCGCCGCTCGCGATGTCGAGCTGCGCATTGATGAGCAGGCCCGGCGTGCCCTGCACGTCGTCGGCGATGTCGATGCTGGCGCCTACCTGCACGCCCAAGGACTGATCGCACGCCCGAAACGAGCCGCGCCCCTGCCAATGGCCCGCGTCCAAGAGCATGTTCTGGCGGAGTGCGAAAGGGCCCTAGGTGCGCGCCTGCACCAGTTCGATGCTGACGCCGTCCGGCGCGGCCAAGTAGCAGAGCAGCGAACCCGGCGAGAACTCCCACGGCTCCACGGCGAAGCTGGCGCCCTTGGCGCGAAGCTCTTCGCAGAACGCTTGCAGGTCCCCGTGGTAGGTGTAGCCGAAGTGATCGGTGCCCCACTCGTTGTGGCTCGAATAGCGGTCGAAGTCCTCCATGGGGCGCGTCGATACCGGCTCCTCGCCCGGCCTGCGACCGCGGATGATGACCGTCATGCCGCCGAGGCGAATGTTGATCTGCGGCGCATCGCGCAGCTCGTAGTCGGCGACGATCTCGCCACCGAGGATGTCCCGATACCAAGCCGCTGCGGCCTGCGGGTCCTGGCTGATGAGGTGGATATGGTCGAAGGCCAGCGCCACGATGGTTCAACTCCCGAAGCGGTAGCGGAACTTCAGCACCAGGTTCTCGCCGGTGGTGTTGTCGAAAGTGTCCGTCAGTAGATCCACGAAGTCCTTGCCGGCGGTCTCCGCGAACGGCATCCCGGCGTTGTTCGTGTACACCACGAAGAGGTCCGACAGCGGCGCCAGTTCCCAGCGGTAGCGCACTTGCAGGTTCATGCGCGAGATCGCGAAGTCGTCCGGTGCCGCCAAAGCGTCCTTCGCCACCGGCACCAGTTCGCCCTGCTTCTCGCCCAGCCGGTAGAAGCTCTGCTCCTCGGCCTTGATGGCCACCCATTGGAAGGCCATGCGCAGTTGCTGGCGGGCGGTGAAGAAGTACGATAGGTCGAAGTTCGGCATCAGTTGGTCCGCTTGGAAGGCGGTGAACGCGCCCTTCGACTGGTGCAGCAGCCAGTTCTCGCGGTCCACGTAGTTGATGCCGAGGCCCATCGTCATGCGGTCCGTCGGTCGCCAGCGGAAGGTGCCCTGGGTGCGCTGGTAGATGCCCTCGCCGGTCTCCTCAGCCCGCCAGCGCTGGCGCACGGAGTAGGCGAAGCGCCGCGAGCTGTCCGAGTAGTAGCGCAGTTCGGCCTCCCACGTATCCGCCACCCGGAACGCGCCATGCCCGAAGCTGCCGCGGTCGTCGTAGTGGCTCGGCTGCAACTCGCCGCTGAATCGAATCTGCGACAGGTTGTTGAGCACCAGCCGCTGATCAACGCCGTACCGCGTGCCGATCACCTTGCCCTCGGTGTTCCACATGCGGTCGACGCGGACGTAGGTGCGGGTGTCCCGGAAGCGCTTGAAGCGCGGGCTGGAGAGCCGCATCCGGTAGCGCACCTCACGATAGTCGTTGCGGCGCATATAGCCCATGTCGTTGAGCTGGATGCTGTCGTCGAAGGCATCGAGGGAAAAGTAGTGGGAAAGCCCTTGGCGCGGGGAATAGCTGAGATCCACGAAGCCGCCCACGCCGTCTTCGGCGCTGCCGTCGACGTCCGAGGCGATGAACTGCGAACTGGCGCGCAGACGGCCGTTGGTGCTGATGTACTGGCCGTCCATGGCATTCACGGCCGCAGTGCGCGTCGGATGGCGCATGGCCGTGGACATGAAGCCGAGCGCCTTGTAGCCGCCGTTGCTGTGCTCGTAGAGCATCCGAAGCGCTCCGAAGTCGCGCCCATCCTGGCCGAGCACCATGTGCGTATCGCCGTCGTAGGCGTCGAAGCGGGCATCGTCCTCGGCGACGCCGAGGAAGCCGTAGCGGAAGGAGCCCGCTTGTCCCGTGGCCTTGACCGCTCCGAGCAGGGCTGCGGGACGACGCAGATCCGCGGCATCGAGGCGTGCGCCTTCCGGCACCTCGGGGCGCACCGCCGGCGCACCCATGCGCCGGGTGTGCAGCATGGTTGCCCCGCCCTGCATCCGGCCGCTCGTGGTGAACACCTCCTGTCCCTCTTGGAAGAATAGGCGCTTCTCCGGGAAGAACGTCTCGTAGTTGGAAAGGTTCACCACCACGTCGTCCGCTTCCACGTTGCCGAAGTCCGGATTCAATGTCGCGGCGAACTGCATCCCGGTCGCCGGCCGCCAGAAGAGGTCCACTCCCGCCTTGGGCTCGATGTCGCCTTGGCGGAAGCGATCGTAGCTCGCCGAGATGTAGGGCGTGACGCTGTATTGCTGCTTGGGGCTCACATCCGCGAGGCCGAGGCTCTGGAACTCGGACATGAACTTCGGCTGCGTCCAAGGTAGCGGCGGCCAGGCGTAGCGCTCGTCGGCGTGGGCGACATTGCGCTGCGCGAACAGGCCGATGGTGCGCACGCCGTCCTGCGGCGGGATGTTGACCACGGACCATGGAATGTAGAACTCCGCCGTCCAGCCGTCTTCGGTGCGCGCCGTGGCGCCGCGCCAGGCACCGTCCCAGCTCGTGCTGTAGTTGCGCGCCGGCAGCAGCGTGCCGTCGGAGACGCTGTTGCCGAGATTGAGCTGGAACCAGAATCCGTAGCGGCCCTCGCCGGAGGTGTCGAGGCTGATGGAGAAGTAGTCGCGGTTGAGATAGCCCTGGTCGCGCCCGGTGAGGTGCTCGACGAGGGTGTCGGCGTCCTGCACCATCTCGGCGCCTAGGTAGAAGCCGCGCCCGGTATAGAACATCCGCACCCGCGTGGGCAGGGCGCCGGGCTCCAGCGTGTCGGGGTCGATCAGCCGAAAGTCCTCGAATACCTCGAGCCCATGCCAGGCGGGTTCGTCCAGCTTGCCGTCGATGCGGATGCGCGAGGCGGTGTCGCTGAAGTCCCGGCGCACGTAGTCGTCGCGACGGGTGAGGGGGATGCGCCCGTCGCCGATGATGGCGACGGCGTCGGGGGCCTCGGCCGCGCTCGCGTTGGCGGCGGTTGGCAACGCGGCGAACGAGCAGAGCGCCGCCGTCGTTGTGATGCAGGCGCCGCCGACTAGGCGGCTCATGCGGGTGGCGCCAAACAGGCGACTCAAGGCGTACCTCGTGCGGCGTGCGAGCGTGAAAGTGCGACCATAGCGGCTTCCGGCGGCGATTTCCAGCGCGATTTCGCATCTGCGCCTGAATGCAGCCCTGCGGTTCGCATTGCCGTCGACCCAGTTGGTGTATGTGGCCATGCGTATAGTCAGCAGGCAGTGCTAGGGGCACGCAAGGGAGAAGCCAGTGAGAGTGGGATTCATCGGTCTTGGCGGCATCGGCAAGCCCATGGCCATCAATGTCGCGCGGGCGGGCTTCGAGCTGACCGTCCACGACTTGCGCGACCAGCCCGTGCGCGAACTGCGCGAGCAGGGGGCCGGGGTCGCCGGGAGCGCCGCAGAGGTGGCGGCGGCATCGGACATCGTGCTGGCTTCCCTGCCGTCCAACGCAGCGAGCCTGGATGTCGCTTTGGGCAGCGATGGCGTCCTGGCGGGCGCCGAGGCCGGCGACATCTACATCGAACTCAGCACGATCGGCCCGGATGTCGTCCGCCGCATCGTCGGGCGAGCGGCGGAGAAGGGCGTCGCCGTGCTGGATGCGCCGGTAAGCGGCGGCCTCGAGCAGCGCCGCCAAGGCACGCTGTCGGTGATGGTGGGCGGCGACGCCGCGGCGCTGAATCGGGCCATGCCGGTGCTGCAGGCGTTCGGCGGCAAGGTCTTCCATGTCGGCGGCAGCGGCGCCGGGGCGACCGTGAAGATCGTCAACAACCTTCTGGCCGGCGTCAGCATGGTCGCGAGCATGGAAGCGCTTGCCTTGGGCGTGAAGGCGGGGCTTGCCGTGGAGACGTTGCAGGAGGTGATCGGGGCAAGCAGCGGCGGCAGCCCGATGTTCCGTTCGATGGCCGATCGCATCGCCACCCGCAGCCCCGAACCGGCGCCAGGACGGGTTGCCGAGATGGGGCTCCACACCATCGCCAAAGACATGAAGCTGGCGGTCGAGTTGGCGCAGGGGCTCGACGTGCCACTGGCCGTGGGCTCGGCGGCCGCGCAGCCCTTCGTGGCCGGCTTGGCGCGCGGATGGGCAGAGAAGGAACTGTGGAAGATCATGGAGCTCTTCGAGGAGATGAGCGCCGCAAGGGTCCGTCCGCAGTAGGACTGCCGCTTCGATACCTTCGTCCGATGCATGCGCCGGCCGCGGCGTGCCGGCTGGCGCGTCCGCCAAGGCTTGCGGTCGCTCGTCTCGTGTAAGCTTGCCGTTTGGCTCACGGGTGCATCGGGGAGAGTCCATGAAGCTGGGAATGGGGATCGGCGCCTTCGGACCGCCGGGCGGCGAGCGCATCGTGGCGCTTGCCAGGGAAGCCGAGTCGCTCGGCTACGACACCATCTGGGCGCCGGAGATCTACGGCGCGGACTGCTTCACGCCGCTCACCTGGATCGGCGCCAACACCGAGCGCATCAACCTCGGCACGTCGATCATGCAGATCTCGGCGCGCACCCCGGCGAGCGCCGCCATGCACGCCGTGGCGCTCGACTACCTCTCGAACGGGCGGCTGATCCTCGGCATCGGCGTCTCCGGGCCGCAGGTGGTGGAGGGCTGGTACGGGCAGCCGTATCCGAAGCCCTTGGCCCGCACCCGGGAGTGGATCGCCATCTTTCGGCAGATCGTGGCGCGCGACAAGCCGGTGTCGTTCGACGGCAAGCACTACCAGCTGCCGCTGGCGGGCGGCACGGGCCTCGGCAAGCCGCTCAAGCTCATCCTTCACCCTGTGCGCGAGCACATCCCCGTCTATCTGGGCGCCGAAGGCCCGAAGAACGTGGCCCTTGGCGCGGAACTCTGCGACGGCTGGATCCCCATGTTCCTCTCCCCATACCGGATGATGGACATGTACAAGGACGCCATGGCGATCCGCACCAAGGACTTCGAGATCGCCGCCTCGGTGCCCGTCATCATCGACGACGACGTGGACCGGGCGCTCATGCAGATCAAGCAGAACGTCGGCTTCTACGTCGGCGGCATGGGCGCCAAGAGCTTCAACGTCCACAAGGACCACGTCAGCCGCATGGGCTTCGGTGCCGAGGCCGACCACATCCAGGAGCTGTTCCTCTCCGGGCGTCGGGATCAGGCCATCGCCGCGGTGCCGGATCAGCTCTGCGACGAAATCTCCCTGGTGGGACCGAAGGAGCGCATCAGGGAACGCCTAGCGGCATGGAAGGAGAGCCCGGTGACGATGCTGAACGTCGGCTCGGGCGATCCCGAGACGCTCCGCTTCATGGCCGAAGAGCTTCTGTAAGGCCACCCACCCCGCGAACACATTACGAGGTCACTCTCATGCGCGACATCCGTTTCGGGGCGTTCCTGGCCCCGCACCACCCCATCGGCGAGAACCCCACCCTGCAACTGCGCAGCGACCTGGACCTGGTCGAACACATGGACCGCCTCGGCTTCGACGAGTTCTGGTGCGGCGAGCACCACTCGACGGGTTGGGAGGTGATCGCCTCGCCGGAGCTCTTCCTGGCGGCCGCTGCCGAGCGCACGCACCGCATTCGCCTCGGCACCGGCGTGGTGTCGCTGCCGTACCACCATCCGTTCATGGTCGCGCAGCGGCTTGCGCAGCTCGACCACCAGAGCGGCGGGCGGCTGATCTTCGGCTCAGGTCCCGGCGCGCTGCCTTCGGATGCCCACACCATGGGCATCGATCCGATGCTGCTGCGCGACCGCCAGGACGAGGCCATGGGCATCATCCGGCGCCTCTTCGCCGGCGGCGAACGGTTCAGCTACGAGTGCGAGTGGTTCAAGCTGAACGAGGCGAAGCTGCAGCTCTTGCCGCTGCAGCGGGACATGGAGTTCGCGGTGGCGTCCATGGTGAGCCCGTCCGGCATGACGCTGGCCGGCAAGCACGGCGCGGGAGTGCTCTCCATCGGCTCCACCACCAAGGCCGGGCTGCAAGCGCTGCCGCTGCAATGGAGCTTCGCCGAGGAGTCCGCCGCCAAGCACGACCGCACCGTTGATCGGCGCGACTGGCGCATCGTCATGAGCTGGCACATCGCCGAGACCCGCGACAAGGCGCGGGAACAGGCCCGCGAGGGCCTCTTCCGGCACAACAACGACTACACCGTCGGCACCCTGGCGGCGGGCGAAGGCACCATCTTCAAGACGCCGGACGAGGCCGTGGACATCACCGCCTTCAGCAAGGACAGCGTGGCGGTGATCGGCACGCCGGACGACTTGGTGGAGCGCATCGAGAAGATGCTCGAAGTCACCGGCGGCTTCGGCACGGCCATCGGCTTCGTTCACGACTGGGCGAATCGCGCCGACACGCTCAACAGCTGGGATCTGGTGGCCCGCTACGTCATCCCGGAAGTGAACGGGATGCTGGACAACTTCCGCGAATCCAACAAGTTCGTGATCGAGAACCGCGATACCTGGATGCGCGCCGGCGCCGCGATCATGAGCAAGATCAACGAGAACGAGCGGGCGCGGGAAGCGATGGCCGCAGCGGCGGCCGCCGGACCCGCCAAGACCGCGCTGTCCGCGCCGGTGAAGGCCAAGGCCAGCTAGCGCGGACGCCTTGGCGAGCGGGGCGGGGACGCGGCCATGAAATTCGGCGTCTGCGTCGCGACGAATATCAGCGACTGGCAGCTCCTCGTCCACGCGGAGAACGAGGGCTACGACCACGGCTGGGTGCCGGACTCGCAGATGATCTGGTCGGATTGCTACGCGGTGCTCGCCTTGGCGGCCCATCACACCTCCCGGATCCGCCTCGGCACCGGCGTCGCCATCGCCGGCACGCGCATCGCCCCGGTGACCGCGCACTCCATCGCGTCCATCAACCGCATCGCGCCCGGGCGCGTTTTCCTCGGCATCGGCACCGGGCATACGGCGATGCGGGTGATGAACTTCAATCCGATGAAGGCACCGGCGTTTCGCGAGTACTTGCGCGTGGTGCGGGCGCTGCTCGACGGCGAGGAGACGGAGTTCACGCTGAACGGCGAGGCGCGCACCATCGAGATCATCCACAAGGAGCTCGGCTTCGTGGACACCGAACATCGCATCCCGATGTACGTGGCGGCCAACGGACCGCTGGCGCTGCGGGCGGCGGGCGAGTTCGGCGACGGGCGCGTCTCGGGCGGCGCGGAATCTGCGGAAGCCTTCGGCGCGAGCCTTGATCGCGTTCGCGCCGGTGTCGAGCGCAGCGGGCGCGGCATGGACGACTTCCACACCGCGGAATTGACCTACGCCTGCGTCCTCAGGCCCGGCGAGTCGCTGGCCTCGGAGCGGGTCATCGACACCTGCGGGCACATGGTCGCGGCGCGTCTGCACGGGCTTTGGGAGGCGGTCCAGCTCCGCGGCAGCGAGGATGTCGTGCCGGAGGCGATTCGGCCAGTGTGGGAACAGTACCGCGACTTCGTCGCCAGCTTGAACGTCCACCGCGAACGCGCCGGTCAGGTCGTCCACCGCGGCCACTGCACGTACCTCTTGGCCGAGGAACGCCGATTCGTCACGGCCGAGATGCTGCGTTCGAGTGGCGCGCTCATCGGCACGCCGGACGAGATCGTCGACATGCTCCGCAGCAAAGAGCGTAACGGGCTGAAGGAGGTCATGCTGCTTCAGCCGATGGCGACGGCCCGCCAGAACCTGTCGGAGTTTCGGCGCGAGGTCATGGACAGGTACTGAGCGCGAAGAGGCGGGAAACTCAGGACAGCGCGTAGAGGTCCTCGAGCGAGTACCAGCCGGGCGCTGCGGCCTTGGTCGCCGGCTTGCGACGGACGAAATACCGGCGACCCAGGGTTGCGCCGCGCGTGTTTGGATAGCGTTCGACCTTGCGTTCCAGTTCATCGGTCAATGCGCGCGCCGAACCGATGCTGCCCCACTTGCACTCGCCGAGATCGGTCCAGTTGTCGTCGCGCAGGCCCACGAGGTCGATTTGCGCGTCGTCGCTCCAGTACTCGCCGACCTCGAAGGCCGCGCCCACGCCTTCTTGGGCGTAGATCAGCGGCAGGGCCTCGCGGCAGAGCTGCTCGAAGCGGGCGCCGAACCAGGCGTCGAGGGAGCGCGCGATTCGTTCGGTGAAGGCCCGCGCGGTGCCGGCGCTGCGCAGGATGCTGGTATTCGGGAATACGAAACGGAAGTAGAACTTGAGGAGCGGATCGTCGACGCGCAGGCGTTGTTGGCGCGGATTCGGGCGAGCGCCGGTCAGCGGATACGAACGCTCGATGTAGCCGAGGCCGGCTAGCTGCTGCACGTAGTAATGCAGGTTCCGCTCGGGCAGCCCGGTCTTCTCGGCGATGGTGCGGATCGTCGGAGCGCCGGTGGCGATCGCGAAGAGGATCGCATGGTACGGCGCCACTTCGCGCAGTTCTTCGCGGAGCAGGAAGGTCGGCTCGTGGAAGAGCGGGGCGAACTCTTCGAGCATCTGCTCGCGAATGTTGATCTCGATGGAACGCCGGTCGTCGAGGCAAAGGAGGTACTGCGGAATTCCGCCGACGAGGAAGTATGCGCGGGCTTGATCGACGACGGACCAGCGCGGGTGGAACGCGGCGGCTTCCTGGTAGCCGAACGGCTGCAGATGGATCTGCGCCGTGCGCCTGCCGAACAGCGGACTCGCTTTGCCGAGCACGTCGCGCTCCATGAACCCGATGTAGGAGCCGCATACGATCAGGACGACGTTGCCGGCCGGCTTCCAGTGGCGATCCCAGCAGTGCTGCAGTTCGGACATGATGTCCGGGCTCGCGGCCGCGATCCACTGGAACTCGTCGAGTGCCAGGATCAGTTTGCTGCCCGGATGGCTGGCGCTCCACTGCTCGACTACGGTGGTCAGCGCCTGCCGCCAGTCGTCGATGCGCAGTCCGGCCAGCAAGGGCATGCCGAGCGTGCGAGCCGCCTCGGCGAGGAACTCGCGGACCTGGAGGTCCGCAGGCGATTGCTTTCCCAGGTAGTACACGCCGGGCCGTTCGGCCATGAAGCGCAGCGTGAGTTCGCTCTTGCCTACGCGGCGCCGGCCGTAGATGGGAATGAACTGCGCGTGGGGGGAGTCCGCGGCCCGCGCCAGCAGCCGGAGTTCCTTGTGTCGTCCGACGAACTCGGTCATCCGGGAAGTGTGGCTCGGTTTCCCTCTCTAGTCAAGTCGTGTTTGGACAAGTCGTGTTTAGACAAGTCGTGTTTGGACAAGTCGTGTTTAGACAAGTCGTGTTTAGAAGAGTGGGATGGACAAGGCAACGGTGACAGCCTAGAAGGTCGCACACTGGGAATAATCGCAGTTGAATCAACGTGTTGCCGTCGGTCGCGCCGCGAACGCGATGACTGACGCCTTCGGCAGGGTCGGGTTACCGAAGTAGGCGATGCTCTGGCCGTCGACGCTGGGCAAAGCCAGCAGGGCCTCGCGGTCGCCGGATAGGTTCACCACCTCGTCGCAGGAGAGGCCCAGCAACTCGAAGTAGCCGGTGAGCGCGGTGCCGACATCGTAGAGGTGCATCGGCACTTGCGCGATGCCGGCCAGATGCCGGTCTTCGCAGCTCGCGGCGAAGGCGCGGATGAAGGCCGGACGCTCGCGTTCGCGCTGCAGGATGTCGAGGCGCCCGCGCTGGATGATGCCCGGCCCCACCTGCATGGCGGACTCGAACAGGCCCGGGTGGTAGTCGCCGCGGCCCACGACGGCCAGCCGGCCGTTGCGGACGCCGAGGATGCGCGTGTAGCCGTGCGGCGTGAGTTCGCTCATCGTCTCGCCATCGAGCTGCAGCAGGCCGAGGGGCTTGACCGGGTTGAAGACGCTGACGAAGCCGCTGCCGAGCACCAGCACATGGCCGTCGCGCACGGCGTCGAAGGCCCGCACGCCGGTGCCGAGGATCGCTGCTTCGAACGCCTCGAAGGGCAGATGGGCGACGAGTATCCCGGCTTCGTCGTCTACCGCGTCGATGCTGATCGCGGGATTGCTGCGGCTGAAGGCGCCAAGCAGCCCCGCCGGCGAGAGCTGCGCGTCGAAGCGCTGGCTGTCCGGCATCGGCAGGGTGATGACGCCGGAGACGATCGGCGCCTCGAAGCGCGGCGCGGGCTCCTGGCAGCCAGCCAGACCCAGCAACGCGGCGACGACTCCCGTCGCCGCCGCGCTTCGCCAAGCCCCCAATGCCAGGGCTCGCCTAGGTCTGCAGCGGCAGCGAGCGATAGCGCTCCCCGGTGGCCGCGAACAGGGCGTTCACCAGCGCCGGCGCGACCGGAGGCACGCCCGGCTCGCCGACGCCGGCGGGCAGGCGCCCTTGCGGCGGCACCAGTTCCACCGTGGTCGGCGGCGCATCGGGCATGCGCAGCAGCAGGTAGTCGTGGAAGTTGCTCTGCACCACCGCGCCCTCGCGCATGTCGATGGTGCTTTGCAGCGCCAGCGATAGGCCGAACACCACCGCGCCTTCCATCTGCGCCGTACACGTATCGGGGTTGATGTACGTGCCGCAGTCCAGCACCACGTAGGCATTGGAGACCTGCGGCTTGCCGTTCGCCATGCTCGCCTCGAGCACGGTCGCGACGTAGGAGCGGAAGCTGTGGTGGACGGCGAAGCCGAGGCCCACGCCGTCCGGGCGCGGGCGCTGCCAGTCGGACAGCTCGCGCACGCGTTCGATGACATGGCGCAGGCGCCCGACGTCAAGCTCGTGGCCTGCCGGCGGCTGCATGCCGGGCACGGCCAGCTTGCCGCCTTCGGCGAGCATCGACAGGCGGTGCTCGATGGGGTCGCGCCCGACTGCCGCCGCCATCTCGTCGGCGAAGACGTTGGCGGAGAAGGCATGGAAGATGTTGCACACCGAGCGCATCCAGCCGACGCGCACGCCGGGGCGGATGCCGGCGGATTCCATGCGCTGGTTCTCCACCTGGTAGGGCAGGTTGGAGAAGCCCATCTCCAGTTCCCAATCCGCCGGCATCACCGCCGGGGCGGCGAAAACCGTGGTGATGGACGGGAACGCGGTGCGCTGCAGCCATGCCGTGGGCTTGCCCTGATCGTCGATCGCGGCGCGATGGTACTGGGCGCTGGCGGCGTGGAAGTAGTCGTGGCGGATGTCGTCCTCGCGCAGCCACTGGACGCGCACCGGGCGCTTCAGCCGCTTGGAGAGTTCGACCGCTTCCAAGGCGAAGTCCGGTTTGGACTTGCGCCCGAAGGCGCCGCCGAGCAGCGTCGGGGTGACGTGGACCGTGTCGAGTTCGACGCCCAGATAGCCAGCGATCAGGCCGCGCGCGGACTGCGGGTCTTGCAGCGGCCCATGCACGATGCAGCCGCTCTCCGTGACATCGGCAACGGCGACCGGCGGCTCCATGGGCGCGTGGGCGAGGAACGGCGTCTCGTAGGTGGCCTCCAGCGTGCTCTGCGCGGACTCGAAGACGGCGTCCACATCGCCCTTCTCCGAGTTCGGCACGGGCGTGCCGGGCTGGCCGAGGGCGTCGCGCAATTCGCCTTGCAGAACGGCGCTGTCGAAGGCGTGGTTCTCGCTCTCCGTCCACTCGATTTCGAGCTGCCCGGCGATGCGCATGGCCGTGTACGTGTCTTGTGCGATCACGGCCGCGCCGCCGACCGGGGTGAACATCGGCCCGGCGCTGGGCGAGGGATCGAGCACCTCGATGCCGATCAGGCCGGGCTCGTCCGTCGGCTGGTTGCCGATGCGCCGCACGCCGCCGCCGAGCCACGGGCAGCGCACCACCACCGCGGTAGCCATGTTCGGCAGCGTGAAGTCGGCGCCGAAGGTGCCCTTGCCGCGCACGATGTCGGCGGTATCGACATGCTTGGCGCCGTGGCCGATGTAGCGGTGCTCCGCATCAGCCTTGAGCGGCGCGCTTTCCGGCACCGGCAGCGTCGCCGCGAGCCCGGCCAGATCGCCGTAGCCGAGCTGTTCGCCAGTGCTGGCGTGAACCACTTGGTGGTTCTTCGCTTCCACCTCTTCGACCGGCACGCCCCAGTGCTGCGCGGCGGCTTGGCGGAGCATGAGCCGGGCGGCGGCGCCGGCGGTGCGCAGGCGGTCGTAGTTCAGGAGGATGCTGCGCGAGCCGTCGGTGTTCTGGTCGCCGTACTTGGTGTCGCCTTCAGCCTGATCGACCTTGACGCGGGCCCAGTCGGCGTCGAGCTCGTCGGCGACGATCTGCGCGAGCGCAGTGCGGATGCCCTGGCCCATTTCCGAGCGGTGCGCCGTGACGCGCACCGTGCCGTCCGGTTCCAAGGCGAGGAACAGGTTGGGTTCCAGCGTGCCGACCGGCGGTGCCGGACGGGTCGGCGTGCAGGCCGGCAGGCAGGCGCCGAGCACGAAGACGCCCGACACGCCGAGGAAGTTGCGCCGGGACAGGTCCGGCGACAGCGGCGCGAGCGACAGCGGCGAGAGGTTGGCAATGCTCTTCATCTCAAGCCTCCTTGGCGCGTTGCGCGGCAGCTTCGTGGATGGCGGCGCGGATGCGCACGTAGGTGCCGCAGCGACAGATGTTGCCGGCCATGGCGGTGTCGATATCCGCATCCGTGGGCGCGGCGTTGCTGCTGAGCAGGGCCGCGGCCGACATGAGCTGCCCGGACTGGCAGTAGCCGCACTGCGGCACGTTGCCCTCCACCCAGACATCGAGCAGTTCGGGGTGCGACTCCTCCAAGGACTCGATGGTGCTGATCGACTGCCCGACCAGCGATTCGATGGGCAGTTGGCAGGCGCGCGACGGCGCGCCGTTGACATGCACGGTGCAGGCCCCGCAAAGGCCGCTGCCGCAGCCGTACTTGGTGCCGGTCAGCCCCAAGTGGTCGCGCAGCGCCCACAAGAGGGGCGTATCGGGCGTGGCGTCGACTTGGACATCCTGCCCGTTGACGTTGAGTTGAAGTGCCATTGGCTCCTGCCTCCCCAGAAGAACACCCCGACTCTACTTCCCCGCGCGGGCTGCGGCAATGGGCAGGGCGGACGGTCAGATGTTCAGGTTCAGGAGGTTGTAGTCCTTGAGAACCGTGCGGCGCGTGGTCTCGTTCCAGCGGTTGCGCTCCTCGTCGCCGGCCAGCGGCAGATAGTGGTAGGGCGTCTCCTGCGGAAATCGCTGGGCGCGGGCATCGATGGCGATCTGGATCACCCGGGAGCGCTCGCGGATCCGCGCGGCGTCGTACACCACCGTCTGGCCGTCCTGCCGCCGCTTGGCGACATCGAGCACCGCGTCCCGACGATGGAACCCGAACACGATGGAAACGCGCCGGTGCCGCGAGGTATTGGCGAACGAGCCATGCAGCGCTTGGCGGTTGCAGATCGCCACGTCGCCCGGCTCGCACAGCATTGGCACGGCGTCCGGGAGCCGGTCGCTGCCATTGGCGTCGACTTCAACCTTGATGTCGATCTTGCCGCGCTTGTGGCTGCCCGGTACCACCCACAGCGCATTCTCCGGCGTCGTGCGGCAGAGCTGCGCCATGAAGTTGAAGCCGTGGATGCCCTGGTGCCAGCGCGGATGGTTCCAATGCGTGGTGCCGTCCTGATGCCACGCCACGGAAGTGCCGAGGCCGGGCTCCTTGATCCAGATGGAGTCGCCGAACGGCGCGAAGTCGGCGCCGTTGATGGCCTCCGCCACCTTGAGCAGTCGCGGATGGCCGTAGAGGCGCAGGCACGAGTCCATCGCCCGCAGGATGCCGTTGATGAAGTAGACGGTGTGGGCCGGCGCGTCGTCGCCGGGCGATGGCTCGTGCATCTTGGCGGGATGGCGACCGTAGTTGGCATCCGTGCCGCCGTACGGGTCCGAGAGCGGTCGGCCGAACACGAACACCGGGGTGGCGAGCCCTTCGCCGAAGGCGGGGCGGCCTTGACGATCAAGGCGGGCGCCCGGCGCGCGGGGCGCACGATGGAGCAAGGCGGTCAGCTCCGCTCGCAGATCCTCGATCTCCTCGGTGCCAAGGACATCCTCGAAGACGTAGAAGCCATGCTCCTGGTACGCTGCCAGCGCGTCGGGATCGGGCACGCCGTCCGCAGTGAAGCGCAGCGGTCCGCGATTGCGGAGCGCGCGGGCGCGCTTCTCGCCGGACAGGAAGTAGCCGTTCGCATCCATAGACTTGGCACGCTTGCCCAGAGCGGGCCACATTGTATGGTCTGCGGGCGACCGTCGCCTGTTGCGAAGGCGCAGCCGCCGGGCGGATGCTAGGTCAGCAGGATTCGTTCGGCCCAGAGGGAAGGGGAGCGAGGGGCGCGGCCTTCGGTTCCGCCATTGGCGCGGCAGCTCCGCCGCGTGGTCTGTGTGGCAGCGTCGCGCACCGCATCGGCAGGCACGATGGACTTGCCGCGCTCCAGGCCGCCGAAGCACATCCGCTCATGCACGAGATCGGGCGTCCTTTGCGCCGCCGCCCTGTTCTCGTCGGCGAGGCCCGCACCGTCGCCCAGGGCGACTGCGCAGACGACGATCAGACGCTGAATGGATGCCGTGCCCATGCGGAGTAGCGTAGGCGGGCCATGTGACGTTTTCGTGACGTGCGACGGTCGCAGATGCTTGGCGCGGAAGGTTCGTTCGGAGATGTTCTGCGGTCCTCAATGAATGGCGGATCTCCCTTACCTAAACCGGGTTGCACTTCATAGCGGATGAATTATCCTACTGGGCCGCGCACCGCCACCATGTGGAGGGCGAACCATGGCAAAGAAGATCAAGATGTTGGCCGCATTGACGGCTGTGGCCCTCGGGTTCGGCTGCACGACCAGCTCGACGGATGATCGCGGTGGGAGTCTGGGCGTGAATCCCACCCACCGCTGGGTGTCCGAGCTCGATGTCTCGCGCACCCGGTACAACTTCGACAACAAGCGCTGCGCGGATCAGGCGGCAATGAGCGCCGCCCTCGACCGGCACGCCGACCGCAGCGCCGAAGGCATACGCACCACGGACCCCGAGTTCCGTTCCTACCAGCGCTGCATGGAGTCGCGCGGCTACACCCTCGCGACGTACTGAAGCGCCGGCGCTTGCGTACCGGCGGGTACCTGCGATGGGTGCCCGCCTGGTCTCCCCCGAGCGCCTGCAGCCGACCTTAAGGCCGCTTTCATGCAGCATGTCGCGCCCTATGCCACACTAGGTGCGCTTGACCGAAACGAGAGGGGAAACGGTGCCAGCAACTCTGCCTGCGGATTACGAAGAGCGCGTCTACGCCGGCGTGCTCGGCAAGATCATCGGCGTCTATCTCGGCCGGCCCTTCGAGGGCTGGCCCAACGAGATGATCGAGAAGCGCCTCGGCGAGATCGACTACTACGTCCACGACAAGCTAGATGTGCCGCTGATCGTCACCGACGACGACATCAGCGGCACGTTCACCTTCATCCGCGCCCTCGACGACTACCACTGCGACCCGGACTTGAGCCCCAGGCAGATCGGCCAGACGTGGCTCAACTACCTGATCGAGAACCGCACCATCCTGTGGTGGGGCGGCCTCGGCAACTCCACCGAGCACACGGCGTTCATGCGTCTCGCCAATGGCGTCGAGGCGCCGGCCAGCGGCTCCATCGCGATGAACGGCAAGGTGGTGGCGGAGCAGATCGGCGCCCAGATCTTCATCGATGGCTGGGCGATGGTCTCGCCCGGCGATCCCGAACGCGCTGCGGACCTGGCTCGCCGCGCCGCCAGCGTCTCCCACGACGGGGAGGCCATCTACGGCGCCCAGGTGCTGGCAGCCATGGAAGCCGCGGCCTTCACCGAGTCCAATACCCACAAGCTGCTCGACATCGGCGTCGCCCAGATCCCCGGCAACAGCGTCCTGTACCGCATGATCGGCGACATCCGCGACTGGCATGCCAAGCACGGCGACGACTGGCGGGCGACGTTCGCCGAGATCAAGGCCAACTACGGCTACGACAAGTACGGCGGCAACTGCCACATGGTGCCGAACCACGGCTTGATCGTTCACGGCCTGCTGCACGGCAACGACGACTTCCAGCGGGCGATGATGATCGTCAACACGTCCGGCTGGGACACGGACTGCAACTCCGGCAACCTCGGCTGCCTGCTCGGCATCCAGCACGGTCTGCCGGGCATCGACGCCGGCCCCGATTGGCGCGGCCCGGTGGCCGACATCTGCTACCTGCCGAGCGCCGACAGCGGCGGCGGCGTCAGCGATGCACTGACCCAGGCGACGCGCATCGCCCGCATGGGCCGCGGCCTGGCGGGCGAAGCCTTCGTCCCGCCCAAGGACGGCGCCCGCTACCACTTCTCCCAGCCGGGTTCCTTGCAGGGCTTCCAAGGCCACGAGTGCGCCTTGGAGAACACGCTCCACATGGGCGAGCGCTGCCTCGCCATGCGCTTCGACCGGCTCGAACCCGGCGCCGGCGCCCGGGCCACCACCGGCACGTTCATCGACTCGGTGGAGACCGCGCAGTACTTCGAACGCCGCGGCTACGGCTTGATGACGAGCCCCGCGCTGTCGCCGGGACAGACCGTTACGGCCACGGCGGAACTCGCCAAGACCGCCGGCGATGCCGTGGCGGCGGCGATCTGCATCCGCGTCTACGACGCCGACGACAAGCTGCTGACGCTGCGCGATCAGAGCACGAACATCGAACCCGGCGAGCGCGTCGACCTCAAGTGGACCGTGCCCGATCTCGGCGGCTATCCGGTCGCTGCGGTGGGCATCGAGGCGGTGTCGGCGCCTGCCGGCGGCACGCTCTACATCGACCGCTTGGACTGGCAGGGCGCGCCGACGGTGACGCTGTCGAAGCTGCCGGGCAGCATGTGGCGGCGTGCCTGGGTGAACGGCGTCGATCAATACGGGCCGCGCTACCCGGAGTCGTTCCGCTTGGTCCACAACCGCGGCACGGGCCTGCTGCTCCACGGCGCGAGGGATTGGTCCGACTACCGCGCGCGGGCGGATGTGACCCCCCATCTGGCGAAGCGTGCGGGCCTCGCGGCGCGGGTGCAGGGGATGCGGCGCTACTACGCGCTGGTGCTGACGGACGGCGGGCACGGTGGCCACGTTGGGAGAGCGCAGCTGGTGCGCGAGCTGGATGGCACCGAGGTGCTCGCCGAGGCGCCGCTCGCGATGGAACTGTACCGCACCTACCAGTTCGAGATCGTGGTCGAGGGGGCGAAGATCAAGGGCACGATCAACGACGGCGAAGGTGGCCAGACCGCCTTGGAGGCCGAAGACGCTGCCTTGCCGACCGGTGGCATCGCGCTCCTGATCGACGAGGGCCGCACGGCGACCCAGGCGGTGTCCGTGGCGCCGGTCTAGCCCATGCCGTCCCCGCGCCGCTCCAGGATGCGCCGAATGAAGTAGTCGACGCTGGTGAATCGGCCGCCGCCGGTACACAGCAGCACGGCCAGCATCGCCGCGTACATGGCGGCGAACTCGATGCCGTTGTTAAGGATGGTCACCGAGCCGCGCCCGGTCAGCCAGCGGTAGTCGCCGTGCTCGCGCAGGATCTCGATGATCTTCGCCTTGCGCGGCACGGCCTCCATGATGCGCTCGTTCGCGAGCCAGCTGCCCGCGTCGGAGAGCGCGAGCCAGCCGTACTGCCAATGCACGGCGAGCGCGGCGACGATCATGGTGACGATCAGCGGCACGGCGACCAGCCGGGTGCCGAGGCCGATCAAGAGGCATGCGCCGCCGATCAATTCAGCGCTCATGGCAAGCGCCGCCATCACTTCGGGCAGCGGCATGCCGAGGCTCTGGCCGAACCAGCGCACGGTGCTCTCGAAGCCAACCAGCTTGGTCCAGCCGGCCTGCATCATCACCGGTGCCAGGATCAGCCGCAGCAGCAGGGGCGGGATGCCGTCCAAGGGGCGGATCCAGCGCAGGCCTTGATCGTAGGCGGACGTGACTCCCATGGCGCGGTGCTTGGCAGCGGGGTCAGTGCATCTCGAAGGCGCCGGCGACGTTGAGCGCCACGCCGCTGACGTTCGGCGCGGTTGCCAGATAGACCGCCGCCTCGCCCATGTCTTCTGCGGTCTGCGGTCGGCCGAGCGGGATCATGTCCCGCATCCTCGTCTCGAATGCGGACTCGCCCTGATTCGCCATGAGGTGGTCCTGCCACATCGCGGTGCCCACCATGCCGGGGCAGAGGGCGTTGACGCGGACCTTGTGCGGCGCGAACTCCAGCGCGAACGACTGCGTGATGCCGACCACGGCGAACTTGGAGCCGCAGTAGGCGGCCATCCGCGGCGCGCCGCGCTTGCCGGCGATGGAGGCGGTGTTGACGATGGCCGCGTCGTCCGAGGCGCGGAGCGCCCCGATGGCGGCTTGGGTCATCAGGAAGATGCCCTTCACGTTGACGTCGAAGATGTGCTGCCACTGTCGTTCGGTGAAGTCGTCGATGGCGCCGCTGTCCACCACCCCGGCGTTGTTGACCAGCACGTCCAGCCCGCCGAAGGCGTCGGCGGTCGCCTGAACCGCGTCTCGGCAGGAGTCCGCATTGGTGACGTCCACGTGGGTCGCGCGCACCTCGCCAATCGCGGCCAGCTCCTCGGCCGTCGCCTTGAGTTCGGAGTCGGAGCTCAGGGCGTAGTTCCAGTCTTCGCCGCCGGCGAGGTCCGCGAGCATGACGCGGTGGCCGGCGCCCAGGAAGCTTCGGGCGATGCCCTTGCCGATGCCCCGGGCGGCGCCGGTGACGAGTACGGTTCGCTGCGCCATTGGTTCTCTCCAGCTGCGGTGCGCCGACTATACGCCAGCGCGTGTGGTACGGTGCCCGCATGGACGGGGCCGCATCCGCTTGACCGTGCCGTGCTGACCGCCGAGCAGCGGCGTTCGTTCGCCGAAACGGGCCTGCTGCGCCTGCCGCAGGCGGCGCCGGAAGCACTGGTCGCCGACATGCGCGAGCGCCTCTGGGCCGGATTCGACCGCGCCGGCATCCCGCACCACGGGACGCCAGAGCTATCCGCCGACGAGCAGCGCCCGGCCGTCAAGCGGCTGCGCCACACCGGCGGCCTCGATCGCATCTACACGGAAGCGAACCCGACTGCCTCGGCGTCGGTTGCCGACGCGCCGACGCTGTTGGACGATGCCGTCGCCGAGCGCTCCCGCGCCCTGCTGCTGCTGACGCTGCCTTCGTCTGCGCCGCCCCCGTGGCGCGTGCCGCACAACGTCTGGCACACCGACTGCCCGCGCCTGCCGGGCGGCGGCGTGCCCGGCATCATCTTGCTCGCCTTCGTGGATGCGGTCCGCCCGACCGGCGGCGGCACGGTGGTCCTCGCCGGCTCGCACCGCCTGCTGGCGACCACGGAACGCGGCCTTTCGTCGCGCCAATTGAAGAAAAGCCTGAAGCGCCACGCCTTCTTCCGCACGCTGTTCAGCAAGGCGCATGCGGAGTCCGCGGACCGGGACCGCGAACTGCAAGAGCCGCACTGCGTCGATGGCGTCCACGTCGAAGTGGTGGAACTGACCGGCGAACCCGGCGACGCGGTGCTGCTCGACGGCCGCATTCTCCATACCCTCGCTCCGAACTGCCGCATGGAGCCGCGCCTAATGGTGCGCGGCTTCTACGCCGGTGCCCAGTTGAGGGCTGCGTACTCCAGCCGCGGCATGGTGCCAGAGTGACGTCGTCCGGCGCAGCGCAAGGACCAAGAGCCGCTCGTACGGGAGCCGCGCGGGGGGGTGCGTTCCTAGAGGTCCGTCCGATCGCGCCGCGGCAGCCGATTCTTCGTCTGCCGAACGGCCCGAGTCCATGCCTGCTTGAGGCCGCCGCGATCCAGGAACGCCTCCGTCGCCGTGGTGTTCTGGCGGGCGAAGTTGCGCCACACGGCGTCGGCGTAGGGGCGGCTGGTCGCCGCCAGGGTGGGGTAGAAGCCCTTGTCGTCGATGTCCACGAGCACTTGTCGGTAGTGGTCCAGCACATGGCGGTCCAGCAGTGTGCCAGCGGCTTGCACGGTGGACAGTGCGCCGCGGCCGAGGGTGCCGATGCGGCGCAGCGATTGCAGCGTCATGGCGCCGGAGAGCGACAGCGGGTCGACGCCTTGGCGGCGGGCGGTCGCTTGCATGGTCTCCCACAGGTGCCGCACTTCCGCCTCCGAGATCACCTTGGACGGATCGACCTTGGCGAATGCCTCGCGGGTCTGTTCGACGGTGTCGCGCAGGCCGTCGGCGGATAGCGGCGGGGCGTCGAAGGCGGTGGCGGTTTCCTCGGTAGCCGACGCCACGGCGTCGAGCAGGTCGTCCACGCGATCGATGCGCTCGGCGCTCTCGATCACGCCGCGCCGTTCGAGTTCGACGGCGAGCTCGCGCAGATACGCCTGCGAGCCGTAGGCTACATCGCTCACCACGGCGAGCAGCAGCATGGGCGAGAGGTGCAGCGTCGCCAGGCTCGCCAGATCGATGAAGTTGCCGACGGTCTTCCTTGCGACGTAATCGTCGATGGGTGCCTCTCTGCTGCCCGCGCCGGTGGCTGAGCGCTCGACGCCGCCCATGTCTTCGGCGAGGAAGTCCAGCATCTGGCCGACGAAGACGCGATAGGTCTTGGCGTCGCGGAAGGTCTGGGGAAGAAGCACCGCGGCGGATTCGCGCAGCGTGCCGCCGAGGATGCCGGCGGCGCTGCGCAAGGCGCGTTCCGGCAGCGACAGGCCGTAGCGGGCCGCGCGCCTGACCCGCGCATCGATCTCGGCTCCTTGGGGCAGCTTGGCCATGGCGTGGATTCTATGCCCGCCAGCGGGCTATAGTCGCCGCCCTTCGGGGGATGCCGAGAGCCATGAGCGACACGTTCATCGACCGCTGCTGCGAGCGCAATGCCGCCTATGCCGAGCGATTCGATCAGGGCGGCCTGGCAGCGCCGCCAGCCGGCAGGACGGCCATCGTCGCCTGCATGGACGCGCGCATGGACATCCCGCGGATACTGGGCCTCGCGCCGGGCGATGCGCACATCCTCCGCAATGCTGGCGGCGTGGTCACCGAGGATGTGGTGCGCTCGCTGGTCATCTCGCAGCGCCTGCTCGGTACCGAAGAGATCATGCTGCTGCACCACACCGATTGCGGGATGCAGAAGTTTCGGGACGAGGAGCTCAAGGATCGGATCGAGGCGGATACGGGCCAGCGGCCGCCGTTCGACTTCGCGACCTTCGAGGATCTGGAGGAAGATGTGCGGCAGTCCATGCGTCGCTTGGCGGCGGCCCCGTTCCTTGTCGCCCGGCACCGCATCCGCGGTTTCGTTTACGATGTACGCACCGGGTCGCTCAGCGAGGTGAGGCCATGATCGAACGCATGAAAACGTCGGCGGTCGGCCGGGCCTTCGGCGCTCTCAAGCAGGTGCTGGCGAACCCGGAAGACACGCCCAAGGTCTTCGAGGTGCTCCGCGCCTTGGGGCTGCCCGCCATGCGCCGGGCGGCGCGGCGCTTCAAGGAGACCGCCGTCGGTCGCCGCGTCCATGGCGACGACCGCGAACTGATCGACATCCTCCGCGACCGCGAACGCCTGCGGCGGCTTCCGGGCGGCAGCCTGGGCCGCGCCTACCACGACTTCGTCTATCGCGAGGACCTTTCCGCCGATGGCCTCGCCGATGCCAGCATGGCCGCCGAAGCCGCCAATACCATCGACGACCCGGAACTCGCCCGCTTCGTGCGCCGCGTTCGGGATCAGCACGATCTGTGGCATACCGTCACGCGCTACGGGCGGGACACGTTCGGCGAAGTCTGCCTGCTCGCCTTCACCTTCGCCCAGACCCGCAACCCGGGCCTCGCGCTGCTGGCTGTCACCGGCACATGGAAGCACTACCGGGCGGTGCGCAGCACGGCGGTGCTGAGGCCCGTCTGGGAGGCCTATCGCGCCGGGCGCCATGCCAGCTGGCTGCCCGCCCAGGACTGGGAAAAGCTCCTGCGGTTGCCGGTCGCGGATGTGCGGCGGCAGTTGGCCGTCGGCCCGCCCCAGGCGTATCTGACGACCATGGCCGCGCAAGGCGCTGCCGCCTGAGCCGGGAGCGCCCCGCCTTGCTTAGGAATGTCGCGACCTTGGCGGCTCTGCTGTGCGGGGCGTGCGCTCTGGCCGCGTCGGAGCGAACCTTCAAGAACGTCGTCTTCGACAGCGGGCAGAAGGGCCGCATCGAGATCGACGGCGCCATCGAGTACGACTACAAGCTGACGCTCGCCCCGACCGCGCCCACTGGTCCTTCGTGCCGCGCCGAAGTGTCGATCTCCTATGTGCAGATGTACGACAAGGTACGTGTCGACACGACCATCGACCACGACGGCTGCGCTGCCTCGAGCGGCGACTACACGCTGCGCATGCGCACGAAGGATGCCGCCGGCGAGGCGCACGTCGACGAATTCGAGGAGTCCTGGCAGCGCGACGACGCGGCCACGGTGCAGACCACGCGCTACTACCCCGTGGATCCGCAGCGCGAAGTCAAGTGGATGCGCGTGCGCACGGTGCGCAAGACCAACTGCCAGTGCCACGGCGCCGCCGAGCAGGATGCCGCCGCGGAACCGGTCGCCGTCGAAGGAGTGCCCTAAGGCCGCAGCCCCGCTTCGGCGAGCGCCGCGTCCGCGAACGCATCGACCGCTGCCCTGAGGTCTGCCGTGCGCCGCTCGCCGACGCTCTCCGTGAAGCAGAACGACAGCCGGAGCTGATCGAGGCCGGCTTGGCGGTTGCGCTGGCGCGCGTCGGCGGGATAGAAGTCGTACATCGGGATCACCACCACGCCGTGCTCCGCCACCATCCGAGCGACGAAGGCATCGTCCGTGACCACCCGCTCGCCGCCTTCGCCCAGGAAGGTGAAGACGCTGAAGAAACCCGCTTGCGGCGTCGTCCAGCGGAAGCGCTCGGGATGGGCGCCGAGCTTCGCAGCCAAGCCGTCCAGCAGGATGCTGCGGTTCTCCCGGTAGATCTCGAGCTTCCTCTCAGCCACCGGCCACAGAGATGCGCGGCGGCGGAACGCCTCGTCGTGCAGGAGCGACTCGAAGGAGCGCAGAGCCTGCGGATTGTGGAACAGCATGTCGGCGCTTGCCTCGGTGAGCAGCAGGTCCGTTAGATCGGCCTCCTGTCCGCCGTGGATCGCGAGCCGCGCTTGTGTATAGGCGAAGCCGATGCGCGGCCCCGGCAGGCCGATCTTGGAGCCGGTGAAGAGATGCACGGTATGCGCCGGGTCCATCGCGAAGAACGGCTGCGGCCGCTCGCCCGGCGGCGCGTAGCTGATGTAGACGTAGGGAGCGTCCTCGACGATGAGCACGCCTTCGTCGCGGGCGATGTCGAGGATCGTCCTGCGCCGCGCCTGGCTGAAGGAGAAGCCCGCCGGATTGTGTCCGTCCGGCACAGTGTAGTAGAACGCGACGAAGCGGCCGTCGCGGCGCGCCCGGCGGATGGCCTCGCGGAAGGCGTCCGGCGCCGGCCCTTCTTCGTCCAGATCCACGCTGTAGATGGCCGCCCGCCGGCTCAAGCTGGCGCGGGCGACGAAACCGGCGTACGTCGGCGCATCGGTGATGTAGGCGACGGCCTCGCCCGGCCGCTCGAAGAGCGAGCAGACCAGGCTGATCCCGCCGGTGGCGCCCACGGTCGGCAGCAGCCGTGCCGGGTCCATCGCCACGCCCCAGTCGGCGCCGTACACCGCGGCGAACGACTCGCGCGGCCCCAGCGGCCCCAGCGTGTCGGTGTAGGCATAGGACTCGCGCAGAAACTCCGGCAGCGCCACGCTGTCGTTGATCCCCTCGGCGCGCCGCAGGTGGTCGAAGAACGCCTGCTCGTGGGCGATGAACCCGCGCGGGTCGGTCACCTCCGGGTTCGGATAGCCGGCCCCCAGATGGTGGATCGCAAGGCCCCGCGCCTCGGCCACGGCGCGCAACTCCGGCAGCGCCGCGGCCATCTTGCGCGTGACGGAGACCGGCTGGCTGACGAGGCCAGGGGCGTCTAGGACGGGGTTCATCCGGCTTAAGCTTAGCACCGCTCGAGCCGATGGCCGCGCCGCGGACTAGGCTCCGATTGTCGGTGCGAACAAGGCAGGCTACATAGTGCTGAGCGTTCCCTCCGCCAGTGCCACCGCCGCCTTGAGCGCCGCCACTGCGCCGGTCGCGTCGGCGATGCCCCGGCCGGCGATGTCGAACGCCGTGCCGTGGTCGACAGATGTGCGGATGAGGGGAATGCCGAGGGTCGCGGTGACGCTCTGGTGGAAGTTGTGGACCTTGATCGCGATGTGGCCCTGGTCGTGGTACATGGCCAGTACCACGTCGAACTCGCCGCCGATGGCGCGGTTGAAGACCGAGTCCGCCGGCAATGGCCCGGCGGCGTCGATGCCTAGCTGCCGGGCTGCTCCGACGGCCGGACTGATCGCGTCGACCTCTTCCCGACCCAGCAGGCCGCCCTCGCCGCCGTGCGGATTCAAAGCGGCCACGGCGATGCGCGGCCCATCGAGTCCCCACGCGACGAGTGACTTGTGGCATAGGCGTAGCTTGTCGAGCACGTTGTCGCGCGTGACGAACCTCGCCGCCTCGAGCAGCGATTTGTGGGTGGACAGATGCACTACCCGAAGTCCCGGCGTCATCAGCATGGTAGCGGTGGTCGCGGCGCCGGTCAGTCGGGCGAGGATTTCCTGGTGGCCGATGTCGTCCACGTAGCCGGCGGCGTGGATGGCCTCCTTGTTGAGCGGGCAGGTCATCATCGCGGCGAGGTGCCCGCCTTGGATATCGAACACGCAGCGTTCCACTGCCTGTACGGCCGCATAGCCGCAGGCGCCGGAGACGACGCCCGGGCGGAAGTCCGCAGCCTTGGGCGCCGACAAGGCATGAACTGCACATGCGGGTCTGGGCAAGCCGGCCTGCGCGGCACCCAAGTCCAGCGCCCAACTCGGTCCGTAGAGCACATACTCGACATCCGGGCGCCGAGGATCGTGCAATGCCTTCACGGCCACCTCCGGGCCGATCCCCGCCGGGTCTCCCAGGGTGATGCCGATGCGCGTCACAGCAGTTCCGTATCCGTGACGGCGAGGCCGAAACCGTCGAGACCAACGAAGTCCACCTCGCGGCCGGTGAGGATGCGCAGCTTGGCGAGGCCGAGATCGCGCAGGATCTGGGCGCCGACGCCGACCTCCAGCCAGTCCCGCGCCCGCTTGCCTTCCCGGCTTGGCGCGCCGTCCGTTTCCACCAGGTTGTCGAGGGGCACGCCGGCGAAGCCGCTGCGCAGGTAGATGAGCACGCCGCCGCCAAGTTCGCCGAGCCGCTTCAGGGCCGCCTGCAGAAGGCTGCTTTCATGCCGGGATTGGGAGCCGAAGAGGTCCTCGACCAGCTTCTCGCGATGGATGCGCACCGCCACGGCTTCGGAACGGTCCAGCGGCTCGCCGAATACCAGCGCCAGATGCTCGGCATCCTCGAACCGGGTGCGGTACGCGTAGGCGCGGGCGCGGCCGATCGCGGTGTTGACGCTGAACTCCCGCGTGCGCACGACGAGCTGCTCGCGCCGCTGCCGGTAGGCGATGAGGTCGGCGATGGAGATCATCTTCAGGCCATGCTCGGCGGCGAAGACCTTGAGGTCGGCCAAGCGCTTCACTGTGCCGTCGTCGTTGACGATCTCCGCCAGCAGGCCCACCGGCGGGCACTCGGCGGCGGTGGCGAGGTCGATCGCCGCTTCCGTGTGTCCGGAGCGCACCAGCACGCCGCCGCGGCGGGCGACCAGGGGGAAGATGTGGCCGGGCCGCACGAAATCCTCGGCGGCGGTGTTGCTGCTGGTGAGCGCGACGGCGGTGGCGGCGCGTTCCTCTGCCGAGATTCCCGTGGAGAGGCCCACGCGATAGTCGATGCTGACGGTGAACGCGGTGGCCAGCGGCGCGTCGTTGCGCGCCACCATGGGTTCCAAGTGCAGGCGCTTGGCGTGCTGCTCGTTGATGGGCGTGCAGAGGATGCCGCTGGTGTGGCGGATCATGAAGGCGACCTTCTCGGTCGTCGCCTTGGACGCGGCCATGATGAGGTCGCCTTCGTTCTCGCGGTCGTCGTCGTCCACCACCACCACCAGATCGCCGGCGGCGATGGCGCGGATGGCGTCCTCGACGGTGTCGAAATCAGCAGTCATCTTGCGGTCTGCGGTGGCTGTCGTTGCGCTACATTAGGCCGAAGGTTAGCACTCTTCGTTAAGGACCCCATGCCAGCCACCACCCTCCACCTGCATACTCGGCACGTCGTCGGCGACATCAGCCCGCGCCTCTTCGGGGGCTTCCTGGAGCATTTGGGACGCTCGATCTACGAAGGCGTGTACGACCCCGACAGCCGCCATGCCGATGCCGACGGCATGCGCACGGACGTGATCGAGGCGCTCAAGCAGCTCGAACTCACCGTGGTGCGCTACCCGGGCGGCAACTTCGCCTCCGGCTACCACTGGCGCGACGGAGTCGGGCCCCAGGATCGGCGGCCCACGTTGCGCGAGCTCGCGTGGCAGTCCATCGAACCGAATACGTTCGGCACTGGCGAGTTCGTGCAACTCTGCCGCAAGCTCGACTGGGAACCCATGCTGGCGGTGAATCTCGGCACCGGCAGCCCGGAAGAGGCGCGCGACTGGGTGGAGTACTGCAACGCGTCCACCGGCACTCGGGACGCCGACGAGCGCGCCGCGCACGGCAGCCAGACGCCCTACGCCGTGCCGCTGTGGTGCCTCGGCAACGAGATGGACGGGCCTTGGCAGCTCGGCCATGTGCCTGCCGAGCAGTACGGCATCCGCGCTGCGCAGGCGGCGAAGATGATGAAGGACTGCGACCGCAGCATCGAGACGGTGGCCTGCGGCTCGTCGGCACCGACCATGCCGACGTTCCTCGACTGGGATCGCATCGTGCTGGAGCAACTCGGCGGCCTCGCGGACTACGTGAGCCTGCACCGCTACGTCGGCAATCCGAACGACGATCCCACGGACTACCTCGCGCTCTCGGCCAGCATCGACCGGCAGATCGAGGCGGTGGATGCGTGCGCCCGCTACGTGCAGCAGCGGCTGCGGCTTCCGAAGCGGGCGTACCTGTGCTTCGACGAGTGGAACGTCTGGTACCGCGCTCGCGGCGGAGTCCACTCCGATGGCCAGGGCCGCTTCGCCCCGCCGCTCATCGAGGAGCGCTACAACCTCGAAGACGCGCTTGTAGTGGCGATGTTCTTGATGAGCTTCATCCGCCATGCGGATTGCGTGAAGATCGCCAATCTGGCGCAGCTCGTGAACGTCATCGCGCCGCTCTTGACGCGCGGCGAGGAACTGCTCAAGCAGTCCATCTTCCACGCCTTTCGGATGATCTCCTCCCGCAAGAGCGGGGTGGCGCTGCGCGGCGTGGTCGAGGGACCGGGCTACGCGAGCGAACGCTACGGCGAGGTGACGTATCTCGACCAGGCAGCGACGCTGGACGGTTCGCGCCTGCGGGTTTTCGCGATCAACCGCAGTCTCGACGACGCGATGGCCTTGAGGGTGGTGTGCGCGGACCGGCCCATCGCCGCAGTCGCGGAGGCGGAGCTGCTGCACGCCGGCGATCTGAAGGCGGAGAATACGTTCGAGGACCCCGCCGCCGTTGAAGCCGTGCCGTTCGACGGCTGGCGAACCGACGCCGGCGGGGTGTTCGTCACGCTGCCGCCCCACGCCTTCGCGGCAGCGACGTTCGAACTCGGCTGATCGAGGAACTCAGATCGCGTCGGCGCCGCGAAGCTCGCCTATGTCCTCGGCGGAAAGGCCGAGCAGCTCGCCGTACACGGCAGCGTTGTCGGCGCCAGCGTCGCGCGGCAGCCGCACGGGCGGCGGCGCCGCATCCTGGAACCGCAGGGGCGTACTCGGCAGGACCACTTCCCCGTAGTGCGCGTGCGCGACCTTGGCCAGCGCCCCGCGCTCCAACAGGTGCGGGTCGTGCAGGACGTCGTCGAGCGACTGCACGGGAGCGCAGATCACGTCGTGCGCCTGCAAGATGCGGAACACTTCCGCCTTCGGCAGGGTCGACGTCCACGCTTCCACCACGGCGTCGGTATCGGCCATGTTGCGCGCCCGGGCGCGCATGTCTTCGAAGCGGGCGTCGTCTTCGAGGTCCGGCCTGCCCATGGCCTCGAGCAGCGAGCGCCAGTGCCGCTCGCGGATGCAGATGATCGCCACGTAGCCGTCGCTGGCGGCGTAGACGTTGTAGGGCGCCACCGCCATCCCCTGATGGTGGTTGCCGGTGCGCGGCGGATCGCCGCCGACTTGGTAGTAGGCGCCAAGGGCGGTGGTCAGCGTCGGGAAGACGGCATCCTGCATGGCGACGTCGATCACCGTGCCGCGCCCGGTGCGGGCGCGCTGCACCAGGGCCGTGGTGATCGCGCCGTAGAGATGCACGCCGCCGAGAATGTCGCACAGCGCCGGCCCGGCCTTGAGCGGCGGCTCGCCGTCGTTGCCGGTGATGGCCACCGCGCCGGTCATCGCCTGCACGGTGACGTCCATGGCCCGGTAGTCGCGATGCGGCCCGGTGCTGCCGAACCCCGTCGCCGCGGCGTAGATCAGGCGCGGATTGGCCTCGCACAGCGCGGTGCTACCAACGCCGTGGCGATCCATCGTGCCCGGCGAGAAGTTCTCCAGCAGCACGTCGGCCTTCGCCGCGAGGCCGCGCAGCAGCTCGCGGCCGCGCTCGGACTTGAGGTTGAGGGTCACCGTCTCCTTGTTGCCGTTGAGCATCATGAACGCGTAGCTGCGCGTCGGGTTCGATCTGCCGCGCATGTTCTCGCCGCCCGGCGGTTCCACCTTGATGACCCGCGCGCCGGACATGGCGAGCAGGTACCCGCAGTAGGGGCCGTTGTAGATCTGGCCGAGGTCCAGGACCGTGATCCCGGCAAGGGGCTGGTCAGCCAAATGCTCCTCCTGCGGCGGCGTCGCGACGGCGCGGAACCCTACCAGCTAAAGAGCCGGGTGTAGAATCCTTCGCCGCAGCGCGCCCGTAGCTCAATTGGATAGAGCACCAGGCTTCGAACCTGGGGGTTCGGGGTTCGAGTCCCTGCGGGCGCGCCAGTTCAGGCGCCGTCGCGCAATGCCGCCAAGGCAGTGTCGTACTGCTCCGCGTAGATGGCGGCGTCGCCGCCGAGGTTCTGCATCCGCGCCTTGAGCGCGTCCAGCGCGCCCGCCGCGTCGCTGCCGCCAAGAATGTCGGCGACAAGTACCCAGCCTTCCGCCATAGGCGCGGCATGCTCGTCGCCCGCTGCTCTGGCCAGTTCGCCGCTGGTCGCGAATGCCTGCCGCGCGCCGGCGGCATCGCTGGCTTGGAGCAGTTGCGCGCCGAGCACCCAGTAGCCGTTGCGACGCCGCTCCGGTCCGAAGCCGACTTGCGCCGCCAGTTCGATGTTCTTGCGGGCGGCTTCTAGGCCGAGGCGGCGGTGCGCTTCGCCGACCTCCCCGACGTTGCCCGGACCCCAGCCCGCCCAGGTGTTCGCGGCCAGGTTGTAGGTCATGGGCACGGCCGCGGCGCGATACTCCTGCGCTTGCGCCGGGTACCGCTCGGCGAGCGCCAGCGCATGCTGGATCAGGAGCTTCAGCAGATAGACGTAGCCGTCGATGTCGTCGTTGCCGCCGTTGAATGCGCGCGTCAGCAGAAAACTCGCCTTGCCGAGGCTGGCGGGCGAGGTCTCGAGCAGGGACTCGGCGACCATCGCCTGCGCCGCGTTTCGCTCGGCATCGCTCATTCGTCGCTGGGCCGGCCGGCGAGAGCGCGGTAGACCAGCAGCAGCGCCACCGATCCGACCGTGGCGAGAAAGATGCTGGTGAGATCGAAGCCCTCCACGGAGCCGAGGCCGATGCCGGCGCCGATCAGGCCGCCGAGAAACGCGCCGCAGATGCCGATGGCGGCGGTGGTCAGGATGCCTCTCGGCCCCTTGCCCGGAATGACGAGGCGCGCCAGTGCGCCGACGATCAGGCCGAGGATCAGCCAGCTCAGGATTCCCATGTGCGCCTCCGCAATGCGTCGTGCCGCAAGCCTACGCCGCGAGCGCGCGTCGTGCATCCACGGTTCAGGGCGCGTGCTCCGCCGTCGTCAGCGCCCAGAATGCAGGCTTCGGGCGGAGGTCTCGATCGAACAGCAGCGGGTGGTTGGGGCGCGGCGCGGGGAAGCGATTGAGCCAGGACTGGCCGTCGTGCAGCCCCCAGACGAGCACGGCGGAGACGCTCGGACGCTCGCTCGCCGCTTGGAAAACCGCTCTGTAGACGTCCGCCTGCCGGTCGAGAAACGCCGCCACTTCGTCATCGCGGAGCGCCGCCTCGCAAGCAGTGCCGTCGCGGAAGCAGGAGCCCGGGTCCTTGTAGGCAGAGATGTCGAGCTCCGTGATGTGGTTCGCAAGCCCGGCCGCGGCAACCGCATCCAATGCAGTTTCGATGCCGGCGAGGTGCTGATCGTGCGCGATGTGGAACTGGTGGCCGATGCCGTCGAGCGGCACGCCCCGCTCGCGCAGTTTGTCGGCGACGCGCATCAGGCGGTCCAGCTTGCCAGCGCGCTCGGTGCCGTAGTCGTTGAGGAACAGCAGGCAGTCCGGGTCCGCGGCCCGTGCGGCATGGAATGCCCAGTCCACGTAATCGGCGCCGGCGATGCGGTGCCAGGCGTTGTCGCGATACAGCCCATCGCTCCCCACCGCCTCGTTCACTACATCCCAGGCGAACACGCGGCCCCGGTAGCGGCCCACAACGGCCCGGATGTAGGTTTCGAGGCGCTCGCGGACAACCTGCGGATCGCCGCCCGCAAGGAACCATTCGGGCGTCGACTCGTGCCAGACCAGCGCGTGGCCGCGCACCGTCATGCCATGCGCTTCGGCGTACTCCACGATGGCGTCGGCGGCGCGCCAGTCGTACTCCCCCTCGCGCGGGGCGATGACATTGGCCTTCATCTGGTACTCGGCCACCACCATGCTGAAGTGGCGCTGCACCAACTTGGCCTCGACGCCTCGTTCGAGCTGCGCCGCTTGCACCGCCACGCCCACCCCGAAGGCGTCGGCGTAGACGTCCTTGAGGCGCACCGGCTCAGCAGCCGCGCCCGGCAGGCAGAGCAGCAGGGCGAGAACCGGCAGATTCCGCACTGCCGCGTTAGACTGCCCGCCATGTCCGTCGCCGCCTTCGACCACGCCGCCATTCCTATTGCCGATGTGGAGACCATGCTCGGCTTCTACGCCGCGCTCGGCTTCACTATCCAAGAGGTCCGACCGCCGCATTTCTACTCTGCGTCCTTCGGCGTCAGCAAGATCAACTTCCACGGCCCGGCAGCATGGCAATCCGCCGGCTTCACCTTGCGCGGGCCGACCGCGCAGCCCGGCTGCGGCGACTTCTGCTTCGTCTGGCAAGGCACGGCAGCGGACCTCGCGGCCATGCTCGAAGCCGCCGGCGCGCTCGTGATCGAAGGCCCGGTGCCGCGTGAGGGCGGACGCGGCGAGACCGGCATCAGCACCTACGCCCGGGACCCGGACGGCAACCTCCTGGAGTTCATCCGCTACCCGGACTGAAGAGTCTCCCGTGCAGCCGCCGCCACCCGGGTGCCGTCGAAGAAGCTGGCGTTCGTCTTGCCGAAGAAATGCACCGGATTCTCGAACACGAAGCGCCGGAAACCGCCGGCGTCGATCTTCTCTTCCTCCACTAGCTCGAAGGCTTCGGTGACCACCTCCGACATGTCCTGCACGTCGAAGTGGCCGATGTCGGAGCCGAACAGGGTCTTGATTTCCGCGCCGCCGGGGTTGCAGTCCGTGTTGAACGCCCAGGCGTTGTTGGAATCGTCCGCCTCGCAGCCGAAGTAGAAGGGCTCGACGAAGAGCGACTTGAAGTCCTCGATGCCGCCGATGCCGCAGGCCGCGTAGTCGTCGAGCTGCTCGATGCCGCCGGTGGTGCGCTCGTTGTTGGACGTGCTGATGCCGCTGCCGGCGCGGATCGCATCCACCATCGCCGCCCCGCCGTACTCTTCGGCGAGCGAGAGCAGGAGGTCCGCATCGAGATTCGCGGGGTTCACCTCCTCGAGGGCGTCCCGGTTGCGGATGTGCCAGTGGCCGATGAGGTCCGCATAGAGCAGGCAGGCGAAGCCGACGCCGCCCTCCAGGAAGCCGAAGTTGAGCGCCGGGAAGCGCCGCGTGACGCCGCCGAGGAAGATGGCCTTGCAGACGGCTTCCGACGCGGCGGCGAAGTGGCCGATGTGGTTGTAGCAGAAGTTCGACGGCGACATGCGGAAGGCGCGGCCCCGGGAGCCCCGATGGAAGGTAGGCGAGACGCCGAGTTCCTCGCACTTGCGCCAAACCGGGTCGTAGTCGTAGGCGGAGTCGAGGCCGATCATGTCGTACCAGATGCCGAGATCCTGAGCATCCGGGCGCTCCTCGGCGACCTTGGCGATGGGCCGGTCGATCATGGAGTTCAGCATCACCGCCTTGAGGCCGAGTTCGCCCACCGCGTGGTCGAGTTCGGCGATGGCCTCGTCCGGGCTGTGCATCGGAATCACCGCCGCCGGCGTCATGCGGTCCTTGAGCGGCTCGAAGAGTTCCGCCTGGTAGACGTTGAACGCCCGGCAAGCAGCGAGCCGCGCCTCGGTGTCGCCCACGCGCGGCAGGCCGAGGCCCATGGTGGGAAACAGGATGGCGAAGTCGATGCCGAACTCGTCGAGCCGCTCGTAGAGCAGGCGCGGCATCATGGCGGTGGCACGGTCCCGGGTGTTCTTCGTGGGCGCGCCCCAGAAAGCCTCCTGGGCGACGTGCTCCCGGCGCCGCTCATCGGGCGTCATCTGCAGCGACCGGCGCACCCGATCGCCGTTGATGCGCATGGCGCGCACCGCGGCATCGCCGCCGATCTTGCGCATCGCCTCCGCCACCACCGGCGCATACTCAAGCCAGTGGCCATCCGCGTCGATCACCGGATGCCCCAGTTCGGCGCGCAGTTTCGCTCCGTCGCTTGCCATGATCCTCCCCCTCAACATGCGATAGGCGCTTCGAGTTTCGCCATTCGCCCCGCGCAAGGCAAGCGCTACACTGCCGGGGGTTCAGTGGATGGGACCGCGCAATGCGCATCGGACTGTTCATCTTGGGTGCCTTGCCGGTGGCGGCAGCGCTGCCGGCGGTCGCGGAAGTGGTCGAGGCGGACGAGCACGGCTTCGTTTCCGCGCATGAGGTGCGCATCGCTGCCGACCCGGATCGCGTGTTCGAGGCCTTGATTGATGACGTGAGTCGGTGGTGGGACTCGTCGCATACCTTCTCGGGCGACGCTGCGAACCTGTCTTTCGACTGCATTGTGGCTCTTGCTCTTTGTGAGTCTTGGGGCGAGAGCGACGAGAACTTCGTCCTTCATCTGCGCGTGGACGCAGCGCTCCTGAAGCGGCGCAGGCTAGTGCTGAGCGGCGGCTTGGGTCCGCTGCAGCCGCTTGGCGTCGCGGGCAGCATGACGTTCGATGCCGAGGCTCACGAGAGCGGTACGCTGCTCCGCTATCGCTACATCGTCCATGGGCGCGATGTCGGCGACTGGGCCGGACCGGTGGATCGCGTGCAGCTCGGCCAGCTCATGCGTCTCAAGCGCTTCGTGGAGTCGGGATCGCCGGTGCCGGTCGAGCGAGAAGCCGCGCAGGAGGACGAATGAGCATGCGCTGCGCCGCGGTCGGGACGGCGCTGGCGCTGCTGTCATGGTCGGCGCTGGCGGATGACGCGCCGGCCATGCAGCTCACGCTCTACGAAGCGCTGGCAACGGCCGAAGAGCATTTGCAGGCGGGGCAGGTCGACGAGGCCCTGGCGGTGCTGCACCCGCTCGAGGAGCAGGCGGAGAGCGATGCGGAGCGGGCCCGCGTCTACGACCTGACCGCCTGGGCGTTCGCTGACGGCGAGGACTTCGCCAACGCCCTCGCCTACAACGAGAAGCTCTTGGTGCTAGGTAGCGCAGCGCCGACCGAACTCGTGCTCGATGCCCGTGAGAACGCGGCTGTTGCCGCAGCCTTGCTCGGACGCTTCGATGACGCCTTGCGCCACGGCACCGCATGGCAGGAGGATGCCGAGGCGCCAACGGATGTCCCGCTGTACCTCGCGGACATGCTCTACGAGAGGGACGCCCCCCGAGACGCCATTGCCCTGCTCGAGGCGGCCGTCGAACAGACCTTGGCCGCGGGCGAGAGGAACCCGGAGGCGCGGCTCGATCGCCTGTTCGCGCTGCTCTTCCACCGCCGCCAGTTCGAACGCGCCCTCGCCGTTCTTGAAGAACTGCACGCCGCCTACCCGACGGACGACCGCCGGCAGAACATCATCCAGCTCAAGTGGAAGATCCACCGGGCGCCGAAGCGCGAAGAACGGCCGGGACGGCCGGTGTACGCGCCGCCGCCCGGTTGACGCCCAGCGCTTGCCGCCAGCGAGCCGCTACGCTACAAGGATCGCAACACCTGCCTAGGAGCTCCCTATGGCGCCCATCACCGCCCTCTACGCCGCGCTGCTCGTCATCGTCTTCGCATGGCTCTCGTTCAAGATCGGCGCCGCCCGCGGCCGCACCGGCGTCTCGATCCTGCACGGCGACGACATGCAGCTCGCGGAGACCATGCGCCGCCACGCCAACTTCGTCGAGCATGTGCCCATCGCACTGATCCTCATGGGCCTCATCGAGATCAACGGCGGCAGCGCCGTCTTCCTGCACATCGCCGGCGCCCTGCTGGTGATCTGCCGGGTCGCGCATCCGCTCGGCCTGCACCACGACCGGATGCGCCACCCACTACGGATGATCGGCGCCGGCGGCACGTTTCTTACCACCATGGTGCTGGGGCTGGTGGCACTCTGGCAGGGCATCCAAGGGATGTAGCTCGGCGAGCTTTTTCCAGTTCGACTGGCGGAGGCTCGCCAGCGGATGCATGAGGGCTTGGGGCGGCGGCGATTGATCCGGATAGCGGCGACATCGCGTCCCAGTTCGTCGAGACGCCTGTCGCCAAGGCGTATCTGGAGCCCAATGCCCGCGCGGGCGCAAGCCGAGGCAGCGAGGCGCTGGAAGCCGACGTATACAACCACCTGCACGTTCTTCAGCCGCTACTACCTGGACGGGGACTTCATCTCCAAGCGCTGGTACTCGCGCAACCACGGGGCGTGGGTTCTTCAAGGTGAACGGCTTCTATCCCGACTTCATCCTTTGGATGAAGCACGGCGGCGAGCAGCGGATTGTGTTCGTCGAGCCGCACGGTATGGTGTATGCCCGTCCCTATGCTCAGGACGACAAAGCTCGGCTGCACGAGAGGCTGCCGAGCCTGGCGCAGTCGATGGCAACGCCGGAGGGAGTGTCAAGCGTCAGCCTCGACTCGTACATCGTCTCAGCCACGCCCTTCGATGAACTGCGGCGCAACTACGACGACGGCAGCTGGACTCGCGAGCGCTTCAAGGAAAAGCACATCCTGTTCCGCGATGGCGGGAGCGGACGCGGTTGCGACTACCTCGCCGCCCTATTCGACGGATGACCGACCGGTAGCACCCCCGTTCGACGCGCTCGACGGACTGTAGCCGTCGAACGATTGGTAAACGGCGCTCGGAAGGTGCGTAGCTGCGGCTTCAGTGCTGGCCGCCGATCTTCGGGTCCGTGGCGGGCGTCGTCGCGGTCGGCGTGTCGCGTTCTTGGATCTCCGACATCGCCGGCGCCGATGCGGGGGGCGCCGGCTGGCCGACGCCGAACATCCGAACGTACTGCGGAGCGCCGCCGGCGAGAACTGCGGCGAACAGGATGCCCGCTACGAAAATCATCCAACGGGTGTTGTGTTCCAGCCGCTTGTCCAGGCTCGCAGCCGTCAGGTCCATCTTCGCGTCGAGCGCGGCTGCCTTGTCGTCGATCTTCGCGTCGAGCGCGGATACCCTGTCGTCGATCTTCGCATCGAGCGCGGATACCTTCGTGTCCAGCGCTGCGACCCTACCGTCCACGCTGGCGAATCTCGCATCCATCTCCTGACGGAGCGACTCGACCTTGCCGTCGAGTCCGGCGATCTTGGCGTCGAGCTCATGGCGGAGTGCTTCGACCCTGCCGTCGACACCGGCGATTTTTCCGTCCAGCTCGTGGCGGAGTGCTTCGACCTTGCCGTCGACACCGGCGATGGCGGTGCCGAGGCGGGTCTCCGTACGCTCCAAGGCCGTTTCGAGATCGGACTTCGTCACCACGCGTCCCTCGAGTTCGTCGCAGAGCGCTCGCGCCATGCCTTCGGCGCCCAGGGCTTCGAAACCCGCGGCCTTGAGGCGATTGGCCAAGCGCAACGTGTCAATCGGATTCCCGTTCACCGGTCTTGCTCCCGATCAAGCTTAGCAAACGGTGACTGTGGCCGGCTGCAGGGCCGCTTGGCTATGGACAATCTCTTGGCGTGGCTGGGATATCGCCACCACGCGGACAGGGCTCCTGTCCATTGAGCTTGTAGGAGATATGCCGCGGTCGGCGCTGGCGCAGCCGGAGTCGCATATCCATCGTGCCCCTTGAACCCGAATCGCGGGCGCTCCTGCAACTCACTGCGCCGCCGCGGCGCGCAGCCTGTCCGGGGTCAGCGGCAGGTCGCGCACGCGCAGGCCAGTGGCCTTGAAGACCGCGTTGGCCAGTGCGGCCGCGGTTGGTCCCACCGTCGCTTCGCCGGCGCCGAGGGGCGGGAAGGCGGGGTGGTCCAGCAATACGGTTTCGACTCGCGGCGCTTCGTCGAAGCGCAGGATGGGGTAGGAGTCCCAGTCGCGGCTCTCGACGCGGCCGTACGGGTCGAAGGCGACGGCCTCTTTCAGGCACCAGGAGAGCGCCTGCACTGCGCCGCCTTCGAGCTGGTTGCGCAGGCCGTCCCCGTCGATGACGCGCCCCGCGTCCGCGGCGATCCACAGATGGGTTGCGCGCACTTGGGCCGTGTCCATGTCCACTTCCACCTCGGCAACCACGGCGGCGCAGCACTGGCGATTCTTGTAGCGGGCGATGCCGACGCCGCGATTGCCCTCAAGGCCACCGGCGAGGTCCAGCGCGGCCCGCAGCACGGCGCGGGCGGGGAAGTCATGCAGCAGAAGGTCGAGACGGAACTGATCGGGCGACCTGCCGGCGGCAAGGGCGATTTCGTCCATGAACGACTCGATGGCGAAGACGTTGCCGTGCGCGCCGAGGCCGCGCAGCGCGGACGTGCGGATCGCATCGTCCGGCAAGAGTCGTTTCACGACGTGCTTGTTCGCGAACCAGTACAGCGGCAGCGCGTTGCGATGGATGCCCACTTCCGGCGCCAGGCGCGGAGTGGGCTGGCTGGGCGCGAGCGGTTCGGCGAGCCAGCGGGCGGCCAGCAGGTCGACGCCGGGGGCGCCAGGGGACGGGCGCGCAACATGGGTGAAACTCGTCGTCTCGTGGTGCCATGTCGTGACATGACCGTCGGCATCGAAGTCGGCGCCGAGGTCGACGCGCATGGCCGGACCGAGTGGCTCGAAACCGTGCTCATCCTCGCGGGTCCATTTGAGCAGTACGCGGCGCCTCGGCAGGGCGCGGGCGACCAGCGCCGCATCGAGCGCCGCGTCGTCCGCGCCATTGTGCCCGTAGCAGCCCGCGCCCGGCACATGCCGCACTTCGATGCGCTCGGCATCCAACGCGAGGACCCGGGCGAGCACGCCCGGCAGCGCCTCCACGGCTTGGCTCGCGCAATCGATGCGCAGCCGCCCGTCGCTCCACTGCGCCCGAGCAGCCGACGGACCGATGCTGCCGTGCATCAGAAACGGCCTCGTGTACGTGGCCCGGTGCATCGTCTGCATCGGTAGTGCCCGGGCCCGCGTCGGCGTGCAGTCCCGCAGCGGGAAGGCTTCTGCCGCGTCGCGCCGCGGCTGGTCGATGCCGGGGTCCACCGGCGCCATGGGGAGGCGATGCCACTCGGCGGCGTTGGCGGCGCGCTCGCGGAGTCTCTCCGCCTCGTACTCCACCGGATGGGCGACGGCGACGAAGCTGCCGTCGATTACCAGCACGCCCGGCGGATCGACCGTCGCGTCGAGTCTCGTCAGTCGGTGATGCAGCGATGGCGGGCGCACCACGCGGGCGTGGTAGTCGGCGGCGAGGTCGTGGACGAAAGCGCCGGTGGTGGCCTTGGCCGGGATGTCGAAGCGGAGGCTGTAGCCCGATCCGACCGTGAAGTAGCGATCGGGCGCCTTCTCTGCTGTTCGCGAGCGGATCTGGAAGCCCTCCAGGGCGATGCTCAGCTGCCAATAGTCCAGCCGCATGTTGATGCCGGGCGCAGTGAGTGCGCCGGAGCGCGTCTCGATGCGCTCCGGCGGAACGCCGAACGCCTCCGCCGCCCGTTCGCGCAGCAGCCGGCGCGCCCATGCGCTGGCTTGGCGCAGGTTCGCGCCGCTGGTCTCGATGGACATCGAACCGGCGGTTGCGCCCTCGTTCGGCGTCCTGCCGGTGTGGGCGGTGATCACGTCTACGGTGGCCGGCGGCAGGCCCAGCTCCTCGCCGACGATCAGGCGCAGCGCGTTGGTGATGCCTTGGCCGATGTCCACCTTGCCGGTCAGCGCCTGCACCCGACCGTCCACGTCGAAGCGAATCCAATCCGTGAGCGTCGGCGTGGCGACGAGACCCGGCGGCAACTCGTCAGGCGGCGATGGGGGTTCGATGTGGCTGCGCGTCGATACTTCGCCAGGCGGCAGTCGCCAGCCTTGGCTGAAGGCTTCGAGGGCTTCCAGCACCCGGGGGTGGCTGCCGCAGCGGCAGAGCTGGGATTTCAGCGCCTCGGCGATGTCCGCTCGCGTGGGCTGGCCATTGGCACGAAACAGCGCCTCGGCGGCGACGATGATGCCGGGCAGGCAGAAGCCGCACTGCGTCGCGTTGGCGTCGAACAGGGCGAGCCGCACACCGGTGTCGAGGCCGGCAGCGGTCTCGATGTCGCGGTCGAGCGCGTCGCTGGTGCGCAGCGTGCAGGCATAGGCGGGCTGGCCGTCCACCAGCACGCGGCAGGCGCCGCACTGTTCCTTCCCGCAGCCGAGCTTGGGCGTCAGGTCGCCGATGCGGGGCGCGCGCAGGATGTACGCGAGCGGGGTGTCGCAGTCGGCCTCGGCGATCTCGTGCGATCGGCCGTTCAGTCGCAGCGATGGCATGGTCTCGGCTCTGCCCTCGCCGCCCGCCGCTACAGGTACTTGTCCGTCACCGCGCCTTCGGAGGCCGAAGAGACCAGCTTCGCGTACTTGGCGAGCGTACCCCGCGTCGCGTAGGGCGCCGGCCGCTGCCAGCGCCGGCGCCGGGCTTCAAGCTCGTCTTCGGCTACCGCCAGGTTGATCTCGCGGCGCTCCGCATCCACCGTGATGGTGTCGCCGTCCTCCACTAGGCCGATAGGACCGCCCTCGAACGCCTCCGGCGTCACATGGCCGATCACGAAGCCGTGCGAGCCGCCGGAGAAGCGGCCGTCGGTGATAAGCGCGACGTCCGCCGACAGGCCGCGGCCGTTGATGGCGCTGGTGGGGCTCAGCATCTCGCGCATGCCCGGCCCGCCCTTCGGGCCTTCGTAGCGGATCACCACCACGTCGCCCTTCTGCACGGTGCCATCCATGATCGCGGCCATGCCCGCCTCCTCGCCGTGGAAGACGCGCGCCGTGCCGGTGAAGCGCAGCCCTTCGTGGCCGGTGATCTTGGCGACGGCGCCTTGCGGGGCCATATTGCCGCGCAGGATCACCAGGTGGCCGTCCGGCTTGATGGGGTTGTCGAGCGGGCGGATGATGCGCTGATCCGACGGGTATGGTGCGATGTTGGCTAGGTTCTCTGCCAGCGTCTTGCCGGTCACCGTCAGGCAGTCCCCGTGCAGCATTCCGGCGTCGAGCAGCGTCTTCATGAGCGGCTGGATGCCGCCGATGGCGATGAGTTCGGACATCGCGTAGTTGCCTGCCGGGCGCATGTCCGCCAGCACCGGCACTTTGGCGCCGATGCGCGTGAAGTCGTCGATGGACAGCGGGACGCCGCCGGCCTGGGCAATGGCCAAGAGGTGCAGCACCGCGTTGGTGGAGCCTTCGAGGGCGGTGACCACGGTGATGGCGTTCTCGAACGCCGCCATGCTGAGGATGTCCGATGGCTTGATGCCGTCCTGCACGAGCCGTGCGACCGCCGCGCCGGCATCGTAGGCGTCCCGGCGCTTGTTCTCGCTCACCGCCTCCTGCGCCGAGGAGTTGGGCAGCGACAGCCCCATCGCCTCGATGGCGGAGGCCATGGTGTTGGCCGTGTACATGCCGGCGCAGGAACCCGGCCCCGGAATCGCCGTCCGCTCGACATCGAGCAGTTCCGCGTCGTCCACCGTGCCTGCGGCGTGGCCGCCCACCGCCTCGAAGACGGAGATGATGTCGCGCCGCTCGATGCCGGTCTGAATGGTGCCGCCGTAGACGAAGACGCTCGGCCGGTCCAGGCGCGCCATGGCCATGGCGCAGGCGGGCATGTTCTTGTCGCAGCCGCCGATGGCCACGAAGCCGTCGAAGCCCTGGGCGCCGACCACCGTCTCGATCGAGTCCGCGATTACCTCCCGGGACACCAGCGAGTAGCGCATCCCCGGCGTGCCCATCGAGATGCCGTCCGAGACCGTGACGGTGTTGAACAGCACGCTCTTGGCGCCCGCCTCGTCGGCGCCCATGGCGGCGGCGTCCGCGAGTTCGTTGATGTGCATGTTGCACGGCGTCACCATGGACCAGGTGGAGGCGATGCCCACCTGCGCCTTGGCGAAGTCCTCGCGCTTGAAGCCGACGGGATACAGCATCGCCCGGCTCGGCGCCTGCTCGACGCCATCGACGACGATGGAGGAATAGGGGCGTTGGGTATCAGCCATGGGGCCTTGGCTCCTTGCGGTGTGCGGCGCTTGGTGCCCAGGGAGGGAGTCGAACCCTCACGCCACAAGGACACTGGAACCTAAATCCAGCCCGTCTACCAGTTCCGGCACCTAGGCGATGGCCGCGAAGCATACGCCACGCGGGCGGAGGCGGCAACCGGCGTTGGCTTGGCGGGCAGGGTGATTGCACCCTAGCGACCTGACGGTGCCAGCGGCGCTGCCGCCTTGGCTGGGTGGTCGGGCTGGCCTTCGTCACGGGGTTTCCGGCGGCATGCGGCGGCTTCTTCCGGTTCGCCGCGGCCCGTTTCCGGGCCGACGGGCGCATCGGGCGCGGAAGCGCCCCCGGCGTTCCCGGTTCGGCGGTTCGGCGGCGGCTCAGTCGGGCGAGAGGATGGCGTCGAACGCGTCGTCGCGGCGCATCGCGTAGTGGCGGTTGGCCTCGGGCAGGTACTGGAAGCCGTTGTGGAAGACGACGGCGAGCACGATGTTGTTGAGCATCGCGTGGTTGGCCGGGGAGTGGCCGGCGCGGAACCGGGCGGCGTCCTCGCCCATGGTGGCGAGTCGCAGCGCGCGAGTACGCGCGTGGAAGTGGTTGCCGTTCTCGACCTGCCAGTGGCCGCGGTTCCAGGCCAGCAGGCGCTCCGGGCCGGCGCGCTCGGCGGCGACGGAGGTGGCGCCGTAGGCGGTCTCCGTCGAGGCCGCGCCGGTCTTGCGGTCGATGCGCTCGCGCACGACGCGGAACGCCTGGCGGGCCTCGGGGAAGGGCGCGAGCGTGTCCGGCAGCAGGTCGCGCGCCGCGACGCGCCGCGTCTCGATGCGCCCGTGCCCCTTCTCCGGCTTGTCCGCGTGGCGGCGCGCGCCGTCGCCGTCCCAGTCGATGGCGGCGAGCTGGGCGAACGAGTCGGGGCAGTTCTCCTTGACGGACAGGACGTAGTCGGCGCCGTGCATCGCGACGATGCTGCGCGCGGTGTCGCGGCAGGCGTGCAGGGCGTCGAGCGTGAGCACGCAGCCGCGCAGGTCGACGTCCTCGAACAGCGCCCGCATCGCCGCCGTCTCGCCGCCCTCGTCGCGGCAGCAGCGGCTGGCCAGCGGGCGGCCGCCGTGGGTGGCCAGCGTCACCGTCTCGAAGTAGGTGTCCTCGTCGGTGTGCCGGTTGGCGCCGCGGATGCGCTTGCCGTCGGCGGCGAGCGCCGCCGCCCACGCGTACTCCGCCGCGTGGAAGTAGTCGACGATCGGCACCGCGTTCGGGAACCACTCCTCGAACAGCCGCCGCAGCCACTCGGCGCCGTCGCCGATGCAGACGCCGACGTCCTCCGGCCCGTAGCCCGCCGCCGCCAGCTCGCGCAGCAGGCGCCGCGCCACCGGCGAGTCGCCCTCCGCGTCGTCCTCCGCGCTCTCGATGGCGGGCGAAGGCGCGTCGCAAGCGACGCGTGCGCACCGAGCCGTCCACGGTGCGGCGCCCGCCCCCGCCGTCCGGCTCCAGCAGCCACAAGGCGCCCACCTTCGCCTCCCGGGTGCGCGCCGCGCCGTCCTTCCCGGAACGCCCGGCGGTCTCCGACGGCCGCGCCGGCACACCCGTGCCGTCCATCGCCAGGCACAGGATCTCCCCATCCTTCAAGGGCTTGCGCGCCGGCAACCCCGCGCCGCCGCCGGCCGAGGCCACCGACAGCGCGACCGACAGCGCCGCCTCGCGGCGCGCCTCCGCGTCCGCGCCCACCGCCCGCGTCGTCCGCTCCACCCGCTTCGCCCCGAAGTTCAGCCCCGCGAGCTCGACGAGCAGCCGGTCCGCCTCCGCGCAGCAGCACGACGACCCCGCCAGGCTCGCCATCCGCCGCGCCGACGGCGTCATCGAGCGGACGATGTCCAGCGCCCGCTCGCGCTGCCGCACCGTCTTTCCGCAGCAGGCGTGCCGCGCCATCGGCACCCGCACCGGCCCCAGCGCCGTCTCCACCAGCGGCTCCTCCCGGTCCGAGTGCCGCATCCGCGCCCCGCACTTCGGGCACGACGGCGCCGCGCCGTCCGAGCGGTCCTCCCGGTACGCCGCCTCCAGCCCCAGCCGCGCCGCCGACAGCGCCGCCCGCCGGACGCGCAGATCCAGCAGCGCCCGATGCGACTCCGGCGACTCCCCCGCCGCCGCCAGCTCCGCCGCCGCGTACCTCCCCATCGCCGTCGCCAGCTCCTCCTTCGCCTCGTCCAACTCGCGCTTGCGTTCCATGCGCTCGTCGGCGACAGTCCCTATCGCCATCGCGGACTCCTCCGTTCCTGGGTTGTGTCGCAAACCCCAAGAATAGAGCGTCCGCGATGGCCCCACTCCGCAGCCACAGCCAACGCCGGCCCGTTAGTGGTCACTTACCAGAGATGTGTCGTACACCCTGGCTTGGCCCGCGCCAATCGAGCTGTCAAACTCCACTTGCGCCGAACAGGATCGGCTTACACGACTACCGTGCCGCAACGGTGCCGGATATCGGCGTTGCTACCGTCGGGTTTTCCGTGTGCCGGGCTGGCTGGGTCAACCTTGTAGGACCTCGATGAGCCGCTTGGCATGAGGGCAAGCGTCGGCTATGAGGGAGATATCGAGGCGGCGAAGTATCTCGAAGGAATCCCGCCCCTTGTCGTATGCTTGTTCGTCTGTCGGCTGGCATCCTTGATGCCTCGCAATACGTCGTCCTTGGGAATGCCCTCGACTCGCGTGCTCTGCGGCAGCGCGTTGGGTCTGAAGCGCTGACCGAAGTAGCGTGCCAGAGCCGCTCTGTCAGCCAGGAACCAGCTCTCCATTACTTGCACCATGAGGTGCGCGGAGTCGGCACCTGCATCGTCCGGCCGACTCCAGCTGTCGCGTTGCCGCAAATGTTCCCAAGCGTCTTCCGCCTCGAGGGGACCCTCGCTGTCCACCAGCAGCAGCGCCGAATCTCCTCCCGTACGAGCTACTTCGGCGCAGAAGCTCTTGTAGGCATTGCGCCGACCACCGCAGGCAATCACCTTGGGCATGGATCCTTCAAGGCCGCCGGCCCGCTGCAAGAGATCCGAAAACGCGCTCCGGCATTCGGCCTTGAGTTGCCTTGTGTCGCCGCCGCCTTCGACAAACACCCGCCTACTCACCAGCGATTCCCACCGATGTGCCCGGATGACCAAAGCTGGCCTAGCGAATAGTCCTTGAGCCACGCTGCGAGGTCTCCCTTCTCCAGTCGTCGCATGTGCGATTGACCGTCCTGTTTCTCGCACACCATGACGCATTCCGGTGTATGGGTTAGCTTGTCCACCAAGACGTCCGAGTGGGTGGTGACGATGAGTTGGCAACGCGTGGCAGCATCGATGAGCATCTCGGCGACGGTCGGCAGGATGTCCGGATGCAGGCCGAGTTCTGGTTCCTCAAGGCAAATGAGCCCTGGCGGATCAGGGTCATTCAGGATGGCCAGCAAGCACAGGTAGCGGAGCGTTCCGTCGGACAGGTGGGATGCAGGAATGCGAAAGTCGCCGTCTTTCACGTCGAGAACGACATCGCCATATGTGACGCTGACCCTAAGGTCTCCGATGCCCTCGTATAGCCGCTGCAAACCACTAATCAGGCGACTCTTCGACATGGCGTCTTGGTTCAACCGGTTGAGCACCAGGCCTAGGTTCGCTGCATCTCCGCGAAGCGTGTCGTTTGGGAGGTCCGCGCTTTGCGGCACGCGCAGGGGTGCCTGACTTCCGAAACTCCAGTCCTGATGGACGGCGATGTTGGAGAGCCGCTCGGCGGTTTGGATTAGCAGTGGTTCCGGCCGCGCCAAGGAAAGGGCCGATCTGCGCGGTTCTACGTCTAGCGGAATGCGCGGATTGCCGTGAACTAACGTGTTCGGACCAGTGGTCGACATGAGCTCTGAACGGCTGAGCACCTTGGCTTTGCCCCCGAACACATGCTCCGAGAGAACTCGGAACTCCCCATCAACTGATCGAATGCCAAGTTCGTAGGTCAACGGCGTGTTGGCATCTGCGAGAGCGACCTTGATCTTGCCACCCAGCAGGGCGTGCTGCCCACGGCGTATCCAGTCGTCCGATAGGCTCCCGTCGGGTGCGCACAGAAACTCCCCTTTCGGTACGCCCGAGAGCAGGTGGAGCACTCGGATCAGGTTGGATTTGCCGGACGCGTTCGGCCCGATGACCACGTTCAACGGCGCGAGCTCCACGGGCGGCGAGTCTGGCCCGAAGGAGAGGATGTCCTTCAGTTCCAAGCGCCCGATGACTACGTTGCGGGGCACCGCGTCACTCGGCACCGAATCCGCCTCTCGATGGACGAGTTCGTCAGCACCTCCTCCCATTTCTCTGCCTCACTCGGCCAGCAGGCGCTGCGATCATAGCGCCGAGACGTTGGGACACGCCAGCGGGCGATTGTCCGATCAGCGACTCCCGGGCGTCACAGAGAGGCCAGACACGTCGTTGGGCAGGCGCGGAAGCCCAGCGCGTTCGGCCGGGCGAGAGGATGGCGGGGAGCGCGTCGTCGCGGCGCCTCGGGTATTGGCGGCTCGCCCTCGTGCAGGCAGCGGAACCCGTTGCCGCGAGGCCCAATGTGCGTGGTGCGCCCATCGGCGTTAGACTGCCTGGCACGCCCGGGTGGTGGAACTCGGTAGACACAGGGGACTTAAAATCCCCCGGGGCAACCCATGCCGGTTCGACTCCGGCCCCGGGCACCAACGCTGCTGCGGGTCAAACCAGACCGTCCTCCGCGTCCGTCGCCCGCGCTTCGGGCGAACGCGAGGCCGGTTCTCCCGTGCCGCCCCCGCCCGGGGTCTCCATCACCAGGGTGGTGCCAGCGGGCACCACGTCCAGGCCCTTGCCGCGCAGTTCGGGGCCGTCCTTGATGTAGACGCGGCCGGGTGCGCCTGCCGCGCCGCCGCTGCGGCCGCGCGCCGGGTGCCCGATGCGGTCGAACATCTTCGAGATGACGAAGGGCGCGCCCTGGGCGTGGACGACCTCGATCACCTGCCCCAGGCCGCCGCGGAACTCGCCGTCGCCGCCGGAGCCGGGCAGGTACTCGCGGCGCTCTACGATCAGCGGCGCGGTGACCTCGTTGATCTCCGTGGGCGTCGTCCGCACGCCGGAGGGGAATGCGGTGGTGGAGAGACCATCCTTGGTCGCTCGGGCGCCGGTGCCGCCGTTGAAGATGGGATTGATGACGAAGGGGTCGGCGTTGAAGTTGGCCGCGGCGCCGCTGGCGGTCGGAGCCGAGCGCAGCACGGGGTTCCAGATGCAGGATGCGCCTTCGGCAGGCACCATCCCCGGTATGGCCTGATCGAGGCAGCCGAGCACCACATCCGGGAGCATCTGCCCCAGCGCATGGCGCGCCGAGACGGCGGCGGGCGGCAGAGCATTGAGGATGGTGCCGGGCGGCGCGGTCACACTGATCGGCGCCAGCGACCCGGCATTGTTCGGCACGTCGTTGCCGACGATGCAGCGCACGCCGAAGGAGGCGTACGCTTCGGTGTAGTTGAGCGGCACGTTGATGCCGAACGGGGACAGGCCGGAGGAGCCGGCGAAGTCGACTTCAATGGCGTCGCCTGCCACCTTCAGCGCACAGACGATGCGCACCGGAGCGTCGTATCCGTCGACGACCATTTCGTGGCGGTAGGTGCCGTTCGGGAGGCTGCTGATCTCCTCCGCCATCGCCGCGCGGGAGCGTTCGACGATGCGCTGGCCAACTTCGTCGATGCCGTCCAGGTCGAACTCGCGCAGCATGGCCAGCAGCTGTTCGCCGCCGCTGCGGTTGCAGGCCGCGAGCGAGTAGAGGTCGCCCTCCGCCACCACCGGATCGCGCACGTTGGCGACCACGATGTCGAGCAGTGCCTCGTTGCGCTGGCCCTTGTCGAAGAGCTTCATGATCGGGATGCGCAGGCCTTCCTCGTAGAGGTCGTTGGCATCGGGGCCGAAGCCGCGCCCGCCGACATCGGCGATGTGGCTGGTGGCGGCGAACAGCGCCACCGGGCGCTCGGCTTGGAAGATGGGGGTCACCGCGGTGAAGTCGTTGAGGTGCCCCGTGCCGTGCCATGGGTCGTTGGTGAGCAGCACGTCGCCGGGTGCCAGCTCGGCGAGGGGGTAGCGGCATAGAAACTTGCCGACTGCCGCGGCCATGGCGTTGACGTGGCCCGGCGTGCCGGTGACCGCCTGGGCGAGCATCGCGCCGGTGCTGTCGAAGACGCCCGCGGAGAGATCGCCGGCCTCCCGGACCACGGTCGAGAATGCCGTGCGCATCAGCGTCTGCGCCTGCTCCTCGACGATGGCGAGCAGCCGGTTCCAGACGAGTTGGTCGCGCAGGTCGCTCATGGGTGCGAGCGCCGCGCCCGGCTCAGCGCTCCAGGTACTGCAGCTTGTCCTCGACGTCGCGCCAGTCGGCTTCGTCGGCGGGCGGGTCTTTCTTCTCGTTGATGTTCGGCCACACCTCGGCCAGTTCGGCGTTGAGTTCGAGGAACTCCTCCTGGCCCGCGGGCACCTCGTCTTCGCTGAAGATGGCGTCCACCGGGCATTCCGGCTCGCACAGCGCGCAGTCGATGCACTCGTCCGGGTGGATGACCAGCATGTTCGGGCCTTCGTAGAAGCAGTCCACCGGACACACCTCCACGCAGTCCGTGAGCTTGCACTTGATGCAGCTTTGCCCGACCAGAAACGTCATACGTAAGGGCCCCTTGCGGGAGTCGCCAACGGGAGAAGGCGCGCATTCTACTCAGCAGCCGACAGTTCTCAAGCCGCGCGCGGCGGAACGTTGGTGCAGGACAGATCATCTTCTGGTAGACGCCCCCGGAGCATTCTGCTCACCAGAGCGCTCGCAAGGCGTCGTTGAGCATGGTGAGCCCGCACATCGAATGCACCAGTCCGGGGCGAGGGCTCAGTTGCGCCAGCGTGCGGTAGCCGCGCGAGTTGCAGCTCTCGCGATGGAAGTCCACCGCGAAGTCCGGTTCCAGCAGCGCGGCGAGTTCGTCCGTGCTGCGCCGCGGCACCAAGCGGTCGTAGGGGGAGTGGTAGAGGTGGATGCGCGCATTCCGGGTCGCTGCGGTCGCTGCGCTAGCGACATCCGCCATGTTGGTGATGTTGGCGAAACTGTTGAGCGCGATCGCCGCGTCCAATTGGTCGTAGCGCGGGTCTCCGGCGAGAGCGCCGGCCACGAAGGCCGGTGCCAGGACGTCGCTGGCCACAAGCTCTTCGAGTGTCAGGCTGGTGTCGACGTAGGCGAGGATAGCGGGCAGCAGGCGCCCGAACAGGTAGGGCAGCAACGCATCGGTTTCGACGGCGCCGCAGTAGGGGTCTTCGTCGCAGTTCCCGCCGAGACGGCGAAGCAGGCCGCGGTAGAGTCCGTGGAGGTCGTGCGGTGCGCCGCCGCTGTAGACCTCGCGCACGGGCCATCTGCCTTCGCCGGCGGTGGCCAAGGCGAGCCAGGTGCCGATCGCGCTATGGCCGCCCTGCGAGTAGCCGATGACGGCGAGGTCCGGTGCGCCGTCGTGGTGGTCGCGGAACTCGTCGCTCGCGAGCACGGCAGCGATCAGGTCGATGGTGTTGTTGGCGGTGCGGTCGGCCAGGAGATAGGTCTCCGGAGCATCGCTCGTGCCGCCGCGGCCGTAGTTGTCGGCGGCAACCACGAGGTGGCCGCGCGCCGCGAGCAGCGCTGCGAACAGGAACCAGCCATCGTCTTCGTCCAGGCTGCCCGGCGTGCCTCCCGTCGCATGCTGCAGGACGACGAGCCGTTCTCTGGGCGCCTCCCCTGCGGCCCGGTCCGGGACTGCCACCAAGCCCGTGAGCGAATCGGAGCGCTCCCCGGAGGGCGTTCGGGAAGCGTAGGAAACGCGCCGAGCCACCACGTCGAAGAGGGCGCTCGGTTTGGCGAGCGCGGGCCATTCCTCGCGCACGAAGAGCTCGACGACGGGCGCGAGCAGGCGTTCGACCAGCCCCGGCAGGCCATCTAGCAGACTGCGCGCGTAGACGTTGAACATCTCGTTTACGTGCGCTTTGGCGATGGTGCGGGTCTCTTCCACGGTCAGTGCCGCGCCGCTGGCATTGCCGGTGACGAAGCGCAGCGTGGCGCGGTGCCGGCTGCCGTCGGCTTGGAGACCGTCGACGACGACGTCGTAGGAACGCTGGGCTGCAAGTTCGCAGCCGAGCTTGTGGTCCACGACTTCGACGGCGTCTAGGCGTCGCGGCAGCGCGCGGCGGATCGCGATGTCCGCGGCCCCGCAGCCGCCCCGGTATTCCCAAGCGAGTCCGGCCGGTGCGATGTGGGCGAGGCCGACGCTGGCCAGCGCCGGGTCGACGACGACGCTGGCCGCCGGCACGCTGTCGAGGCGGCGCAGCATGGTCGGCGGCGGCTCGATGACGACTTCGAAGCGCAGCGTCGCCGTGTCCGGGTCCGCCGGATCGGAGTCGGTTGCCGTATAGCTCATCGCATGCACCCCGGCTGCGGTCGGGGTGCCCGTGAGGCGCCGCGAGGCGGGAGCGAAGACGAGGCCGGGAATGTCCGGTCGAAGGGCGTATGCGAGCGCCCCATTTCCCCCGGTCGCGGCCGGTAGGGCGAGCGCCGAGATCGCGTCGCCAGCGATGTAGTGCTGATCGGCGATCATCGCCCCGGCGAATGACGGCGCCGTGTCGGGCGGGGAGGACGCGCCGCCGCCACCGCAGCCGGTCGCCAGTGCGACGACCAAGAGCATTGCGCCACCCCGTTGCGCCATCGCTTCGCGGTGCAGGCCAGCGGACACTTGCCGGTCCGGCTAGCCGCCGATGAAGAGCTTGGGGTCGACTTCCTTGCCGCGGTCGCGGATCTCGAAGTGGAAGCGGCCGTCGGTAGTGCCGCCGCTGCCGATCTCCGCGACGACGGTGCCGGGGCGTACGGTCTGGCCTTCCTGCAGCGCTGGCTCCACGTTGACGCCGTAGGCGACGAGATAGCGGTCGCTCTGCTTGACGATGACGAGGTGCCGGAAGCCGCCGAGTCCCGGCCCTGCGTAGACCACTACCCCAGCGGAGGCGGCATGTATTCGGGTCGCGGCATCGAGGGCATAGTCGAAGCCCTTGGAGTCCCCGCCGAAGCGGCGCACCGGGTTCGCCGCCACGGGTCGCTGCCAGCCGGACCTGGAACCGCGCGCCAGCGTAGCGTGGCTGAACGGCGGTCTCGTCGCTGGTTTCGCGGCCGGCTTCGGCGGCGGTGCGGACTTCGGCTTCGGCGTGCTTGGCGCCGGCACCGCGGGCTTCGGCTTCGGAGTCGGCGCGGTCTTCGGCTGCGCGGGCGCGGGTTTGGATGGCGGCGGCGCCGTGGCCCGATCGGCCGTGCGACGGCTCGGCTTGGGCGTCCGGGAGCGTTTCGGCTTCGCCTTTGCGGTCTGTTCGGCTGCGCCGCTATCGGTTGGCGCCGCTTCCGCGCTCGGCAGCAGTACTCCCGGCAGCTTGATCTTCTGGCCCGGATAGATCGTGTACGGGGACGCGATGTCGTTCGCGGCGGCAATGTCGTGGTAGTCCAGATTGTGCTGCCAGGCGATCCTGTAGAGCGTGTCGTTCGGCTTGACCGTGTAGGTCGCCGTGGTGCGCCTATCCGCCCGCGAGCGGTCCTCCACCGGCGCCTGATTGCGGCCCGCGCACGACACTAGCAGTGCGCCGAGCAGCATGATCGGGAGCAGCCTAGCGAGCACGGCTTGAAGCCCAGGCCAAGGCGCCGATCGCTAGGGCGCCGGCGATCATCGCCGCTAGTACGCCCGCAAGCGCGGGCTCGATCGCCGGGGCGCCCCGCCATGGCCACAGTTCCACCAGCGATCCCGCCATGAAGCCGGTGAGCAGCGCGAGCACGGGGATGCGCACCCTCGAGAGCAGCCAGCGCAGCACCTTGGCGAATGCCAACAGCCCCAGCACAAGGCCGGCGACGAACGGCGCGATGGCGGCAAGGTCGACGTCGCGCAGTGCTTGCAGCATCGGCTGGTAGAGCCCCAGCAGCAGCAGGATGAAGGCCCCGGACACGCCCGGCAGTATCCACGCGGTCGCCGCGAGCGCCCCGCCGGCGAAGATCAGCGGCAGACCGGCTTCGGCCCGCGCCGCGCCGCCGTCGGCGAGCAGGCTCGCGCCGAGGCCGAGGGCGAGTCCGACCACGCCGGCGGTCGCCAGCCAGCGGGGATTGGTCTGGGCGCCGATGTGTACCACCGCGCCCGCGATCAGGCCGAAGAAGAAGGCGGAGACATGCACAGCGTGGCTGTCGAGCAGCGCCAGCATGAGGTTCGCGAAGGCGACGAAGCTGCACGCCATGCCGGCGGCCAGCACGACGAGGAACGCCAGATTGTGGTGGCGGACGAACGCTCCCCAGCCGCCCTCGCGCAGCAGCGGCAGCGAACGCCCGGAGAACGACGCGATGGAGCGCAGCAGCTCGTCGTAGATGCCGGTGACGAAGGCCATCGTGCCGCCGGACACGCCGGGCACGACTTCAGCCACGCCCATCGCCATGCCGCGCAGGAAGATGCCGACGTGCCGCGCTGGCGCGCTCACGGCTTCACTCCCTGGAGCAGCGGCACGAAGCGCACGTCTTCCAGCGTCTGCGCCCGCCAAGCGTCGCCGTCGCGCTCCAGCACCTTGAGCTGCTGCACCAGGCCGCGGCCCACCGGAATCACCAGCGGCGCACCGTCCGCCATCTGCGCCATGAGTTCATCGGGCACGTGGCTGGCGCCGGCAGTCACGAGCACGGCGTCGAACGGGGCTGCCTCCGGCCAGCCGAAGCTGCCGTCGGCATGCTTCAACTGCACGTTGCGAACGCCCATGTCGCGCAGCCGCATCCGCGCAGTCGTCAAGAGGCCGCGGATGCGCTCCACGGAGTAGACGTGGTCGACCAGGGTCGCGAGCACCGCGGTCTGGTAGCCGGAGCCGGTGCCGACTTCCAGCACCCGGGCCGGCTCGCGTTCATTGCGGCGCAGGGCCGCGAGCAGCGCGGCGGTCATGGTGGCGACGATATACGGCTGCGAGATGGTCTGGCCGTGGCCGATGGGGAGTGCGGTGTCCTCGTAGGCGCGATGCGCCAGCGCTTCGTCCACGAAGATGTGCCGCGGCACCGTGGCGATGGCGTCGAGCACCCGCTCGTCGCGGATGCCGACGCCGCGCAGACGGTCGACCAGGCGGTTGCGCGTGCGCCGCGACGTCATGCCGATGCCCTGCAGATCGAGCGGTCTCACCGGATGCTCTCCCGCGCCTCGCGGTCCACGACCAGATAGAACGTCTCGCCTTCGGCGATCATGCCGAGGTCTGTTCGCGCCCGGGCCTCCACGGCGTCGAAGCCTTCCTTGAGCGCTTGGACTTCCGCCATCAGCACGCGGTTGCGCTCGTCGTAGCGAACGGTCAGGCGTTCCTCCGCCTCCACCTTGGCGGCGAGCTCCCGGGCCGCGAACCAGCCGGACTCGCCGAACCAGAACTGATGCAGCAGCAGCGCCAGCACGGCCATGCCGACCAGAGCGAAGAAGCGCGGCCCGCGGTGCCCGTTCACGGCAGCTCCCCGCGGCCGCGGTACTCGGCGCTCTCGCCGAGCGTCGCTTCGATCCTGAGCAGCCGGTTGTACTTGGCGACCCGATCCGAGCGGCAGCAGGAACCGGCCTTGATCTGGCCTGCGCCTGTGGCGACCGCGAGGTCCGCGATGGCGGTGTCCTCGGTTTCGCCGGAGCGATGCGAGACCACCGTGCGGTAGCCGGCGGCGCGAGCCACGCGGATGGCCTCCAAGGTCTCGCTCAAGGTGCCGATCTGGTTCGGCTTGACGAGGATGGCGTTGGCGGCACCGAGATCGATGCCGCGCCGGAGCAGGTCGACGTTGGTGGCGAAGAGATCGTCGCCCACGAGCTGCACGCGGGCGCCCAAGTCCGCGGTGAGCGCCTGCCAGCCACCCCAGTCCTCTTCGTCTAGGCCATCTTCGATCGATGCGATGGGGTAGCACCGGGTCAACTCGCCGAGGTACTCGCGGAATGCCGCCGAGGACAGGCGCTGACTTTCGCCGCGCAGGTCGTACTCGCCGTCGTCGTGAAACTCCGAGGCGGCGCAGTCCAAGGCCAGCAGCACATCGCTGCCGAGCGCGTAGCCGGCCCTCTCCACCGCCGCGACGATCGCATCGAGCGCCTCGGCATTGGAGCCGAGATCCGGGGCGAAGCCGCCCTCGTCGCCGACCGCGGTGACGAGGCCGCGTTCGCCGAGCACATCCTTCAGGGCGTGGAAGACTTCGACGGCGCAGCGCAGCGCCTCTGCGAAACGCCCGGCGCGCACCGGCTGGATCATGAACTCCTGGATGTCCACGTTGTTCGCGGCGTGGGCGCCGCCGTTCAGGATATTCACCATCGGCACCGGCAGGCGCTGCTCGGCGGGGCCGTAGAGCGCAGCGAAGTGCTCATGCAGGGGTACGTCGCTGAACGCCGCCGCGGCCTTGGCGCAGGCCAGCGACGCGCCGAGGATCGCGTTCGCTCCGACGCGGCTCTTGTTGGGCGTGCCATCCGCCTCGCACAGCGCGGCGTCGATGGCCGTCTGGTCGAAGGGGTCCCGGCCTTGCAGCAAGCGGCTGATTTCGCCGTCGACGTTGCCGAGCGCGGTTTGCACGCCGCGGCCCCGGTAGCGGCGCGCATCGCCGTCGCGCAGCTCGGTGGCCTCGCGGCTGCCCGTGGATGCGCCCGACGGCACGAGCGCGGTGCCGACGGCGCCGCTCGTCAAGTGGACGTCGACCGCCAGCGTGGGATTGCCGCGCGAGTCCAGCACCTCGAGCGCGGTGACGGCTGCGATGCTGCTCATGGCGCCGCGGCCTGATCGGCGGCCTGATCGGCGTCGAGCGCCGACTCGAGGAAACGGCGCCCTTTGACCACCTGATCGATGGCAACCAACTCGTCAAGCAGCTCCGCCATCAGCGGCGTCGGCCAGGAGTTCGGGCCGTCGGAGAGCGCCTCGTCGGGGCGCGGATGGGTCTCCATGAAGAGCCCGGCGACGCCGGCCGCGACCGCGGCGCGCGCCAGCACGGGCACCATCTCGCGGGCGCCGCCGGACTTGTCGCCGCGACCGCCCGGCGTCTGCACCGAGTGCGTCGCGTCGAACACCACGGGGCAGCCGGTCTCGCGCATGATCGCCAGCGAGCGCATGTCCGAGACCAGGTTGTTGTAGCCGAAACTGGCGCCCCGCTCGCACACCATGATCTGCTCGTTGCCGGTGGCGCGCGCCTTGGCGGCGACGTGGCGCATGTCGCCCGGCGCCAGGAACTGGCCCTTCTTGATGTTCACGGGGCGGCCTTGCGAGCAGACGTTCTGGATGAAGTTGGTCTGCCGGCAGAGGAAGGCGGGGGTCTGCAGCACGGAGACGACATCGGCCACTTCGTCGAGCGGCGTGTCCTCGTGGACATCGGTCAGCACGGGGACTTCCACCTCGTCGCGGACGCGCTCGAGGATGCGCAGGCCGTCCTCGATCCCCGGGCCGCGGTAGCTGTTGTGCGACGAGCGGTTGGCCTTGTCGAACGAACTCTTGTAGACGAACGGGATGCCCGCCTCGGCGGCGATGGCCTTGAGGTCCGTCGCCGTCTCCATCGCGAGCGCCTCGGACTCGATGACGCAGGGCCCGGCGATCAGGAAGATCGGCTGATCGAGACCTACATCGAACGTGGCTAGCTGCATCGGACGTTCCCTCGTCGCTCCGTCTTCCGTGGCTGCGCGTCGGTTTGGACCGGTCCCGCCTAGCCGGCTGCGTGCGCGTTGGCGGCGGCGATGAAGCCGCGGAACAGCGGGTGGCTGTCGCGCGGCGACGAGTTGAACTCGGGATGGAACTGGCAGGCCACGAACCACGGATGGTCCGGCACTTCGATCATCTCCACGAGCTCGTCTTCGCTGCGCCCCGCCACGGCCAGGCCGCCTTTTTCGAGTTGCGGGATGTAGGTTTCATTCACCTCGTAGCGGTGCCGATGGCGCTCCAGCACGGCCTCGGCGCCGTACAGCCTGGCGGCGAGGCTGCCGCTGCGGAGCCGGCAGGACTGCTCGCCGAGACGCATGCTACCGCCCATGTCCTCGTCGCCGTTGCGCCGCTCCGTTGCGCCGCTGCGGTCCTGCCACTCCGAGACCAGGGCGATCACCGGGTCCCGGGTATTGGGATTGATCTCCTTCGAGTGCGCGTTGTCGAGGCCGAGCACGTTGCGGGCGATGTCCACCACCGCGGCGTGCAGTCCGTAGCAGATGCCGAGATACGGCACGTCGTGCTCGCGGGCATAGCAGGCGGCGAGGATCTTGCCCTCGAAGCCGCGCTCGCCGAAACCGCCGGGCACCAGAATCGCATGCACGTCGGCGAGCTGCTCGCAGCCATCGCGCTCGAGATCTTCTGCATCGATGTAGCGGATCTTCACCTCCGTGCGGTGCTGGATGCCGGCGTGGATGATGGCCTCGGTGAGGGACTTGTAGGCGTCGAGCAGGTCCAGGTACTTGCCGACGATGGCGATCTCCGTCGTGCGGTCCGGGCTCGCGAGGGCGTCGGTTACGCGGTGCCAGGCGCTCAAGTCGGCGGATTCGCAGTCGCGGCCGAGCATTTCCACCACGATGTCGTCGAGCGCCTGCTCGTTCAGCATCACCGGCACTTGGTAGATGGACGGCGCATCCTCCAAAGAGATCACGGCGCGTTCCGCGACGTTGGTGAACAGCGCGATCTTGTCCCGCACATCCTCGGTGAGGGGCTCCTCCGAGCGGCAGATCAGCACATCCGGCTGCAGCCCGATGGAGCGCAGCTCCTTCACCGAGTGCTGCGTTGGTTTGGTCTTGATCTCTCGGGCCGTCGCCAGCCAGGGCACCAGCGTCAGATGGATGAAGAGCGTGTTGCGCGCGCCGATCTCGAGGCGCAGCTGGCGGGCGGCTTCGAGGAACGGCTGCGACTCGATGTCGCCCACGGTGCCGCCGATCTCGACGATGACGATGTCGAAGCCGTCGCCGACGGCGCGGATGCGGCGCTTGATCTCGTCGGTGACGTGGGGGATCACCTGCACGGTGCGGCCGAGGTAGTCGCCGCGCCGCTCCTTGCGGATCACCTCGTCGTAGACGGCGCCGGTGGTGAAGTTGTTCTGCTGCGACATCCTGGTGCCGCCGATGAAGCGTTCGTAGTGGCCGAGGTCCAGATCCGTCTCCGCGCCGTCTGCCGTGACGAACACCTCGCCGTGCTGGAAGGGACTCATGGTGCCCGGATCGACGTTGATGTACGGATCCATCTTGAGGATGTTCACGCTCAGCCGGCGCGCTTCCAGAATGGCCGCCAGCGAAGCCGTGACGATGCCCTTGCCGAGCGAGGAGACCACCCCGCCGGTGACGAAGATGTACTGGGTGGCTGGCGGCGCTTGTCCCTTTACGCCCATCCTGTGCCCATCGACAGATCCGTTTGGCCCGCCCCGTGCGGGTGACGGACGGGCACACTACCACGTTTTACCGCGTCGCGCAGTGCTTTGCAGCCTGGCCGAGCAGTGCCGGATGGGCCGTACCGACATTCCGAATCGGACGCGTCTTGACTCCGAATCAGACGGCCCTCCATTCCGAATCAGACGGGGCTCCATTCCGGATCAGACGGTCTTCCACTCCGGATCAGACGGCCATGCATTCCGAATTGGACGCTGCTATATTCCGAATTGGACGAGAGACACCGACCGGATTGGACACTGCTCATGGATCGGCCCACCGACCCCGCCTACATCACGCGCCACACCGAGAGCCGAGTGCGCACCGCACTCTCGGACACTCGGATCGTCGCGCTGGTCGGGCCGCGCCAGTCCGGCAAGACGACGCTCGCCCGGCGCATCGCCGCCAGCGACAAGCGTCCCTACCTGACGCTCGACGACGATCAGTTCCAGCGCTTCGCGCAGGATGACCCCGCGGGCTTCCTGCGCGACCACGATGTTGCCATGATCGATGAGATCCAACGTGCGCCGAAGCTCATCCTCGCCCTCAAGAAAACGGTCGACGACGATCCTCGGCCGGGCCGATTCCTCATCACCGGCTCCGTGGACCTATTCAAGGGCACCATCTCTCCCGACTCCTTGGCCGGGCGAGTCGAGACCGTGGAACTGCTGCCGCTCTCGCAAGCGGAGATCGGCGCCCTCAAGCCGCCGACGTTCATCGAGCAAGCCTTCGCGGGCGAGTTCCCCGCCCTTGCGACCCTGCAGCCCACTGCGGACTTGATCGAACGCGTACTCTCCGGCGGCTATCCCGAGGTCCTGCGCCGGGAGCTCCCGGCGCGCCGGCAGACTTGGCTGCGCGACTATGCGCAGGCGCTTGCCGAGCACGACATCGCCGACATCGCCATGGTCGGCAAGCCCGACGCAATCGCCCGCCTGGCCGAACACTTGGCGCTGGGCGCCGGGGATCTGCTCAACATGTCCAAGCTCGGCTCGCGGCTGGGCGTGGACGCCAAGACGATCGACCGCTGGCTGGTGCTCATGGAGCACATGTTCCTCGTGCGCCGCATCCGCGCATGGCACAGCAGCGGCCTGAAGAGGCTCGTCAAGACGCCGAAGCTGGCCTTCCTGGACTCCGGGCTGTTGGCTGCGCTGCGGCGCGTGGCAGCGGCGGACGTCCAGCGGAACCGCCAGCGTCTGGGCTCGCTGCTCGAGTGCTTCGTCCACGGCGAACTGGCCAAGGCGGTGGCGCTGACCGACGATACGATCACCATCAGTCATTACCGCGACAAGGACCGCGTGGAGGTGGACTTGGTACTCGAGCGCTCGCCGGGCAGCATCGTCGGCATCGAAGTGAAAGCCGCAGCGACGGTGCGGCCCGAGGACTTCAGGGGCCTCAAGCGCCTCCAGGACATCGCCGGCGAACGCTTCCGCTGCGGCATCGTCCTGCACGACGGCGACCGCGTGCAGCGCGTCGGGCCGGGACTGTTCGCGATGCCTGTGGAGATGCTGTGGCGGGCTTAGCCCCTCTTCCGTCCGCTCATCCGTCGGCGATGCGCTGCTGGCCGTATTTCTTCACGTAGCCGCGGAACTGATCGTAGGTCAGTCCCAGGGCGACCGCCGCCTTGCGCTGGTTGAACTGGCTCGCCGACATGGCCTTGCGCAGCAGTTCGATCTCCAGCTCGCGAACGGTTCGCTTGATGTCCAGCGGCAGGCTGTGGCCCGTCGCGGCGGGCGCGGGGTCGGCGGGCGGGCGGTAGGGCGACTCGAAGGGGTCCAGCACGATGTCGGCGACCGCTTCGCCGTTCTCGGCGCGGTACACGGCGCGCTCGACGACATTCTTCAACTCGCGCAGGTTGCCGGGCCATGCGTAGCTGTCGAGTCGCTTGCGAGCGGCGTCCGTGAAGCCCGCGAAGTAGTCGCGGCCTAGTTCGGTGGCCATGTTGATGGCGAAGTACTCGGCGAGGATCGGGATGTCCTCGGGGCGTTCGCGCAGCGGCGGCAGCGTGATGACATCGAAGGCGAGGCGGTCGAGCAGGTCCAGGCGGAAGCGCCCGGCGGCGGCGAGGCGCGGCAGGTCCTCGTTGGTGGCGGCGATCAGGCGCACGTCCACCTGCAACGTGCGACGCCCGCCGACGCGCTCGAACTCGCCGTATTCGATGACGCGCAGGAGCTTCTCTTGCACCAGGCCCGAGGTGGTCGCGAGCTCGTCGAGGAACAGCGTGCCGCCATCGGCGCGCTCGAAGCGGCCGTGGTGGGCGCGGGTGGCGCCGGTGAAGGCGCCGGCCTCGTGGCCGAACAGTTCGCTCTCGATCAGGCTGTCGCTGATCGCCGCGCAGTTGAGCTTCAGCAACACCCCATCGCTGCGGCTCGACAGGCCGTGCAGGCGCGAGGCGATGAGCTCCTTGCCGGTGCCGCGCTCGCCGACCACCAGCACGGGCTTCTCCAGCGGCGCGACGCGGGAGACCGCCTCCAGCGCTTGCAGGAAGGCGGGGGACTCGCCGATCAGACGATCGGGGATGCGCACCGTTGGCATGGCGGGGATTGTGCCAACAGTTGGCCTATCCCGCCATAGAATGAGTGTCTGGCGATTCGGCCAAAAAGCAAATATGTGTTTTATCAACTGGTTACCGTGACGAAGCCGAGACTTGGCACGGATTCTGACTAGCGTCGGGCAGCAAGGAACCCGCAAGCCCGTTCAAGGAGGTAGCTGCGATGAGCATCTTTTCCCGCATCCCGGACATCATCAACTCCAACCTCAACGCCATGCTCGACAAGGCCGAGAACCCGGAGAAGATGGTGCGCCTCATCATCAAGGAGATGGAAGACACCTTGGTGGAAGTGAGGACCACCTCGGCGCGCGCCATCGCCGACAAGAAGGAGCTGTCCCGGCGCCGCGACCAGGCGCTGCACGAGGGCGGCGAGTGGCAGCGCAAGGCGGAACTCGCCATCTCCAAGGACCGCGACGATCTGGCGCGCGCGGCGCTGGTGGAGAAGTCCAAGGCCGAGGAAGCGGCCAAGGTGCTGGAGTCGGAGCTCATCGTGCTCGAAGACACGCTCGCCAAGCTCGGCGACGACATCCACGCCCTGCAGACCAAGATCAAGGACGCCAAGAACCGCCAGAACTCCATCGTCCTGCGCGGCCAGGCCGCGCAGACCCGGCTCGGCGTGCGGCGCCAGTTGAACGAGCACAACATCGACGACGCCATGGTTCGCTTCGAGCGCTACGAGCGCAAGATGGACGACTTGGAGGGCCAGGTCGAGGCGTTCGATCTCGGCAGCCGCAGCCTCGCCGACGAGATCGACGAGCTGGACCGCAGCGATGCGGTGGACGCCGAGCTCGAGGCGCTGAAGGACGCCGTGCGCAGCCGCGACAAGGCCGACAAGGCGGACGGCGCCGACAAGGCCAGCTAGGCACCGGGCCGCGGCGCCGACGCTGCCGGTCCGGCAACCTCCGGCAACCCAAGGACACCACGATGGAAGAAATCATCATCGTCCCGATGGCCATCTTCGGGCTCTTCGTCGCGCCGATCTGGATCATCATGTACTACCGTGCGAAACGCCAAAACCAAGGGGCGCTGGCAGAGGACGAGCGGGCCGAACTCGATCGGCTGTCCGCCGCCGTGGTGGCCATGCGACGCCGCATCGAAACGCTCGAGTCCATCCTCGACGCCGAGACGCCGGGTTGGCGGCGGCGCCGAGCGGACGGCGAATAGGCGAGGCAGCGATGAAATCCCACTCCGACAAGGACCGCGTCAAGGACGCGACCAGCCGCCTGGAATTGGCCATCAACGACCTCGTGGCCTCCGTTGGCGACCGCGCCGCAGACTACGTAGAACGGGCTGCAGAGCGCATCGAACAGGAACTCGACCAGCGCCCGCCGCCGCGCCGGCAACGCGAGCCCGCTTGGCTTTTCTCCGACGAGCCGCGCTCCGCCAAGCTGCGCCGCGACTCGGCGAACGGCAAGATACTGGGCGTTTGCGCCGGCCTCGCCAGCTATACCGGCATCGAGCGCTGGGTGGTTCGCATCATCGCGGTCACGGCGCTCATCTTCCTCAACTGGGTGGCGCTGGTGGCCTATCTGGTTGCCGGACTCATCCTGGAGCCGGAGGATGGCAGACGGCGTCGGCGCGCGGTGCCGCGGCGGCACCGCTCGCGCCGTGCCGAGCGCCGGGCCGCCAGGCGCGAGCCGGCGCCGGAACCGGCCGCCCCGGCCGAGTACTCGCCCGGCCAGCGGCTGCGCGAGGTGCGCGAGGGCTTCGACGAGATCGAGCTGCGCATCCGGCGCATGGAAACCCACGTCACGTCCGGCAACTACGAACTGCAGCGCGAGCTGCGCAAGATCGGCGAACCCGGTCCCGCCACCCCATAGACTTCACTCACGCCCGCCAGGAGCCCGCCCAATGATCACCACGCCTGCCATGGTCTTCCTCTTCATTCTCGCGATCATCGCGCTCAGCATGTCCGTGCCGCTGTCGAAGATCTGGTCCCGACACCTGCGCGAGATGCGCGAGGCCGACCGCTCGGGCGCTGCCGACGTCGAGGCGGAGCTGGCCGAGCTGCGCGACCGGGTGGAGGTGCTGGAGCGCATCGTCACCGACGAGCGGCGCGGCCTGGATCGGGAATTCGATCGTCTGGAGGGCGAGAACGGGGGGCGAAACGGCTCGGATCGTCGGTGAAGATTCCAGCGACGCCCATTGCCGCAAGCGCCTTTGCCCGGCCCGGATCGTTGACCGTATAGACCAGGCACCGGCAGCCCCAGCATCGAATCGTCGCCACCCGCGCGGCCGTCGTCAGCCGATCCGCCAGATTCACCGACCACGCTCCGAGCTCGTTGGCCAGCCGGGGCAATTCGCTCCAGCGCCCGCCCCGCCAGCGCCCGCACAGCGGTGCGCAAGCGACATCCGGGCAGCGTTCGTGGAAGCGCCGCAGTTCCGACCAGTCGAACGACGAGACCAAGAGCGGGCGCTGAAGTCCGAACAGGCGTTCGGCCGCCGGCGCCGCGGTGTTCGGCCCCTTGAGTTCGATATTGATGGCGACTTCGATCGGCACGGCCTCAAGCACCTCCTCGAGAGTCGGTATCCGCTCCCCAGCGCCCGCATCGAGTCGCCGTAGCGCCTCGAACGGCAGTTCGGCGACCGCCCCGGTGCCGTTGGTGGTGCGATCCACGCGGTCGTCGTGGATGACCACCAGCTCGTCGCCCGAGCACCGGACGTCCAGCTCCACGGCGTCTACGCCGAGCTCCACCGCTCGTCGGAACGAGGCGAGCGTGTTCTCGGGCGCGAGCGCCGCGGCGCCGCGGTGGCCGATGATGATGGGCGGGCTTTCGGCTAACATCGGCGGCATCATGAGCTATCTGGTGCTGGCGCGGAAGTATCGGCCGCGCACGTTCGCGGACGTTGTGGGGCAGCAGCCGGTGGTGCGGGCGCTGGCCAACGCGCTCGCCAGCGAACGCCTGCACCATGCCTACCTTTTCACCGGCACGCGCGGGGTCGGCAAGACCACGCTGGCGCGCATCCTCGCCGCCTGCTTCAACTGCGAGCAGGGCGTCAGCGCGACCCCATGCGGCGATTGCGACGCCTGCCGGGACATCCCCGCCGGGCGCTTCATCGACCTCATCGAAGTGGACGCTGCCTCGCGCACCGGCGTGGACGACACCCGGGAGCTGCTGAGCAACGCCCAGTTCCTGCCCGGTCGCGGCCGCTACAAGGTGTACCTGATCGACGAGGTACACATGCTCTCGACGAACAGCTTCAATGCGCTCTTGAAGACGCTCGAAGAGCCCCCGGAACACGTCAAGTTCCTGCTCGCCACCACGGAGGCGAAGAAAGTGCCCGTCACGGTGCTGTCCCGCTGCTTGCAGTTCAACCTGAAGAACATGCCGCCGGACGTGATCGAGGAGCAGCTTGGGCGCGTGCTCGGCGCGGAGGGCATCGACGCCGAAGACGCCGCCCTCGCCGCCATCGGCCGCGCCGCGGCGGGCAGCATGCGCGATGCCCTGTCCATCACCGACCAAGCCATCTCCCACGGCGACGGCCGCATCGCCGCGGCGGGCGTACACGACATGCTCGGCATCGCCGGTCGCGACGAGATCGGGGCACTGCTCGAGGCCTTGGCGCAGCGCGACGCCCATGCCCTGCTGGCCGCCGGCGACGACCTTGCGGGCCGCTCGCTGAACCTGCCGGACGTGCTCGGCGAGTTGCAGCGCGCCTTCCACGACCTGGCGATCGCCGTGCAGCTCGGCGAAACCCCGGCGCCGCCCTACGATCGGTTCGGCGGCGCCTTTTCGGCCGAAGACCTGCAGCTCTACTACCAGATCGCCCTGCTCGGCGGTCGGGACATGCAGTTCGCCCCGGACCCGAAGATCGGCTTCGATATGACCTTGATCCGCTTGGCCGCGTTCGAGCCAGCTGCCCCGGCGCCCGCCGATCCTGCGGAGCCCGTGGTTGCCTACCAGCCGGTCGCGCCGAGTTCGGCGCCAGCTGCACAAGCGCGAGCCGCCCGGACTCCGCCGCCGGTCGCGCCGCAGTCCGCGGCGGCCGCCGAGGGGGCCGCCGAGGAGACTGGCGAAGCGCCCGCGGCGGGGGTCCCCGCCGCGGACTGGGCGCAGATGGTCGGCCGGATGCAGCCCAAGGGCGTCACGCGGATGATTCTCGGCCACGCCAATTTGCTTGAGCGGGGCGATGGCCGCTGGACCATGCTCCTCGACGAAGCCAACCAGAGCCTCCTCAATGACAAGCAGCGGCGCGAGATCGCAGCGCTGGCGAGCAGCCTCGAACAGCGCGAGACCGAGGTGGAGTTCCGCATCGGCAAGCCGGTGGCCGAAACCCCCGTCGCCGCGGAACAGCGGCGCAAGCGCGAGCGCGATCGGAAGGCGCGCGCCATTCTCATGGAGGATGCCGACGTGCAGGCGCTGATTCGCGAGTTCGACGGCCACCTCGAAGCCCCGGCGCTCGGCGAGGCGCCCTGACACCTCACAGAGGAGCGAAGCGGGAATGAAACTCGATGATTTGCTGGGCCAGGCGCGCCAGATGCAGGCGCGGGTCAGCGAGGCCCAGGAGGCGCTGAAGTCGGCGCAGGTAACCGGGGAGAGCGGCGCCGGCCTCGTCAAGGTCACCTTGAACGGTGGCTTTGAAGCGCTGCGCGTGGAAATCGACCCGTCGCTGCGCGAGGAGGAGCAGAGCGTCCTCGAAGACCTGATCGCCGCCGCCATCAACGACGCGGTGCGGCGCATCGAGAGCTTGCAGCGGGAGAAGATGGGAGAGATGACCCAGGGCCTCGGGCTGCCGGGCGGCTTCAAGCTGCCCCTCTAGAGAACGCGCCCGCCATGCGCATCAGCCCCCTGATCGACCGCCTGATCGACTGCCTGCAGGCGATGCCCGGCGTCGGCCCGAAGACCGCCACCCGCACCGCGCTGCATCTGCTGCAGCACAACCGCGACGGCGCCCGCGCGCTCGCCTCCGCGCTCGCCGAGGCCGCCGACGGCGTGCGACGCTGCCGACGCTGCCGCACCCTCACCGAATCGGACACATGCGCCATCTGCGCCAATCCGCGCCGCGACGGCAGCGTGCTGTGCGTGGTGGAGTCGCCGTCGGACATCGTGGCCATCGAACAGACCGGCGGCTTTTCCGGGCGCTACTTCGTGCTGCACGGTCGTCTGTCGCCCATCGACGGCGTAGGCCCGGAGGAACTCGGCCTCACGCAGCTGCCGGCGCGGGTGCGCGAGGCCGGCGCCGCCGAGGTCATCCTCGCCACCAACCCGACCGTGGAAGGCGAGGCCACCGCCCATTTCATCAAGGAGTCGCTGCACGGCAGCGGCGTCGCGGTGACGCGCATCGCCCACGGCGTGCCGCTCGGCGGCGAGCTCGAATACATCGACGGCGGCACCATCGCCCACGCCTTGCAGGGGCGCCGCAGTGTCGACTGACCCGGCGCACTGCCTCGTCGCGGACGATGCGTCTCTCGAAGCGTGCATCGACCGCCTCGGCGACGCCGTGGGCGTCGACACCGAGTTCATGCGCGTACGCACCTTCCATCCCATCCCCGCCCTCTACCAGCTTGCCGGCAACGGCGAGATCGTCCTCGTGGACGCCCAGGCGGACATGACCTTCGCCGCGCTCAAGGATCTGCTGCTGGACCCCGCGCGCACCAAGGTGATGCACAGCTGCTCGGAAGATCTGGAGGTGATGGCCGTGCATTTCGACCTGCGCCCGGTCGCGCTGATCGATACCCAGCTTGCGCACGCCTTCCTTGCCAGCGATCTGTCGGCGGGCTACGTCAAGGCGGTGGCGCACCATCTCGGCGTCGTCCTCGACCAGCACGAGACGCGCTCGGACTGGCTCAAGCGGCCGCTCGACGAGGCGCAGATCGCCTACGCGCGGGAGGACGCCGCCTACCTTCTGCCGATGTGGGATCGCCAGCGCGAAGCGCTCGCCGGCAACGGTCGCCTCGATTGGTTCCGCGCGGAGATGCAGCGCCTGCTCGACACCCCGCCGCCGACGCCGGAGACCTGGTATCTCGGCCTGCGCGGCATCTGGCGCCTGAACCGGCGGGAACTCGCCGTGCTGCGGGCGCTCGTCGCTTGGCGGGAACGGGAGGCGAGGCGGCGCGACGCGCCGCGCGGCTGGGTGGTGGCGGACGATCCCCTATTCGCGATGGCGCGGCGCCCCGAGCTCACCGCGGCCGATGCGGCGCACCTGCTTTCCAAGCGCGTGGGCGCCCGCTACGGCAAGGCGCTGGCCCGGGCTCACGCCGTCGGGCTCGCCGACGAAGACCCGCCGCCGCGCGCCCCGAGACCGCTGAAGTCCCAAGCATCCCAGGCTGTGAAGCGCCTGCGCGCCGCGGCCCAGGAGACCGCCGAAGACCTGGGTCTCGCGCCTGAACTCCTCGCCCGCAGGCGCGATGTGCAGGCGCTGGTGCGCCAGCATCGGGACCATGGCACGTTCCCGCCCTGGTTCGGCGGCTGGCGGGAGACGCTGCTCGGCGCCCGGTTTCGCGAACTGCTGGCCGAGGGCGCATGACAACCGCGCCGGCGTTCTGGGAGCGCAAGTCGCTCGCGGAGATGAACAGCGAAGAGTGGGAAGCGCTGTGCGACGGCTGCGCCCGCTGCTGCGTCATCAAGTTCGAGGACGCGGACAGCGGCGAAGTGGTGCCGACGGGCGTGGTCTGCGGCCTGCTCGACCTCGACCGGTGCCGCTGCACGCACTATCCGCAGCGCCACGAGCTGGTGCCGGACTGCGTGCATCTCGATGCCGACGCGGTGCAGAGCCTCGGCTGGCTGCCGTCGAGTTGCGCCTACCGCAGGATCGCCGAGGGGCGGGGCCTCGCTTGGTGGCACCCGCTGGTGTCCGGAAATCCACAGACGGTGGTGGAAGCTGGCATCAGCGTTCGCGGTCGGGTGGTCTCCGAGCGCGACGTCCACCCCGACGACGTGCTGGAGACCGCCCTGCGCTGGGCCGACATCCCGGAAGGCGAATCCCGGTGACCCAGTACGGCATCGCTTGGCTGATCGCGAGCGTCTGCGGCGTCCTGCTGGCGGCGCTGGTCTTCTCGGCCGCGCGGCGCTGGACCATGCTCCGCCTGCTCCTCGCCGGTCTGACGCTGGTGCTGGCGCTCACCCCATACCGCTTCGACGACGCGTACACGGCGCCAGCCTTCATCGTCGCCCTGTTCCGTTTGGTCTTCGAGCGCGACGCGGACCCGACCGGCGCCATCCTGGCACTCGGCGCAGCGGTCTTCGGGGCGCTCGCCGTGTGGCTGCTGGCGGTGGCTGGGCGAGCGGTGGCCATGCGTCTCGGCCGCGGCGGAACGTCTCGGGGAGGAAAAAGCCGCCGCAGAGACCGGGCAAACACGGTACAGTAGCTGTTGGTCCCGGCAGAGCAGCCGGGCCATCTCGATGCCCTCAATGACGCGGAACACTGAATGATCTTCGACAGCACCGACACCTACATCTCCACCGACGAGCTTTCCATGGCCGTCGACGCCGCCGTGAAGCTCGAACGCCCGCTGCTCGTGAAGGGCGAACCCGGCACCGGCAAGACGCTGCTCGCCGAGGAAATCGCCAAGACCCTCGGTCTCGATCTCATCACCTGGCACATCAAGTCGCAGACCAAGGCCCTGCAGGGCCTCTACGAATATGACGCCGTCTCGCGCCTGCGCGACTCCCAGCTCGGCGACGAACGGGTGGGCGACATCCGCAACTACATCAAGCGGGGCAAGCTCTGGGACGCCTTCACGACCGACGAGCGCGTGGTGCTCCTGATCGACGAGATCGACAAGGCGGACATCGAGTTCCCCAACGACCTCTTGCAGGAACTCGACCGCATGGAGTTCTTCGTCTACGAGCTGAACGAGACCATCGTCGCCAAGCACCGGCCCATCGTCGTCATCACCTCGAACAACGAGAAGGAGCTGCCGGACGCCTTCCTGCGCCGCTGTTTCTTCCACTACATCAACTTCCCCGACCGCGAGACCATGGAGCAGATCGTGGAAGTCCACTTCCCGTCCATCAAGCAGCACTTGGTCAAGGAGGCGATGGAGATCTTCTTCGACGTGCGCAAGGTGCCGGGCCTGAAGAAGAAGCCATCGACTTCGGAACTCATCGACTGGCTGAAGCTCCTGATGGCGGACGACATCCCCGACGAGATCCTCACCAACCGGGACCCCTCCAAGGCCATCCCGCCGCTCTACGGGGCGCTGGTGAAGAACGAGCAGGACGTGCATCTCTTGGAGCGCCTCGCCTTCATGAACCGGCGCAGCAGCCGCGGCTGAGGCGACGGGGAGGGCGGCGCCGTGCTGATCAACTTCTTCCTCACCCTGCGCCGGTACAAGGTGCCGGCCACCATCCGCGAGCTGATGGACCTCATCAATGCCCTCGGCGAGCGCGTGGTCTACAGCAGCGTGGACGACTTCTACCTGCTGGCCCGCACCTGCATGGTCAAGGACGAGAAGAACTACGACAAGTTCGACCGCGCCTTCAGCGCCTACTTCAAGGGCCTCGAAGACCTGCACGGCCTGCTCGAGTCCCTGATCCCCGACGAGTGGCTGCGGCGCGAATTCGAGCGCAGCCTCACGCCCGAGGAACTCAAGCAGATCGAGTCCCTCGGCGGTCTCGAGAAACTCATCGAGGCGTTCCGCAAGGCCCGCGAGGAGGAGGCCAAGGAGGGCGAGGACGGCGAAGGGAAGGAGGGCGAGGAAGGCAACGCGAACCGCCCCGGCCAGCGCGGCCCCGGCGGCCTCGGCCGCGGCAAGAAAAAGAAAGCCAAGAAGGTCTGGGACCAGCGCCAGTACAAGAACCTCGACGACTCGGTGGAACTCGGCACGCGCAACATCAAGATGGCCCTGCGGCGCCTGCGCAAGTTCGCCCGCACGGGACGCGATGACGAGCTGGACATGGACAACACCATCCGCTCCACCGCCCACAACGGCGGCATGCTGGACATCCGCATGAGGCCGGAGCGCAAGAACACCGTGAAGGTGCTCTTGATGCTGGACATCGGCGGCTCCATGGATGCCCATGTGAAGATCTGCGAGGAGCTGTTCTCGGCCACGCGCACCGAGTTCAAGCACATGGAGAGCTACTACTTCCACAACTTCATCTACGAATCGGTGTGGAAGGACAACCGCCGGCGCATGAACGAGCGCATCCCCACCTGGGAGCTCCTCAACAAATACGGCCGCGACTACAAGGTGGTGTTCGTCGGCGACGCCACCATGGCGCCCTACGAGATCACCCACGCCGGCGGCAGCGTCGAGCACTGGAACGAGGAGCCGGGCGCGATGTGGATCTCGCGCTTCCAGGCCATCTACGACAAGCTGGTGTGGATCAATCCCACGCCGCAGGAGACCTGGGAGTACTCCACCTCGGTGGCGATGACCCAGGACCTCGTGGAAGGCCAGATGTACCCGCTGACCATCCGCGGCCTCGAAGAAGGCATGAACTTCCTCTCCAAGTAGCGGGGTCTCGTAATGGCCCAAGCCGCAATACGCCGCGGCCGGGGTCCGGTATCCGCGTTCCCGGCGAAGCTCGAACGTCCCGAGTTCCCGCCCGAACTGCCGATCACGGCTCGCATCGACGAGATCGTGCAGCTCCTCCGCCGCAACCGGGTGGTGATCGTCGCCGGCGAGACCGGCTCCGGCAAGACCACGCAGTTGCCGAAGGCGTGCCTCGCCGCTGGCCTTGGGCGCCGCGGCATCATCGCCCACACGCAGCCCAGACGCCTCGCGGCGCGCACCGTGGCGGCCCGCGTTGCGGACGAGCTCGGCGTCGAACTCGGCGCGGAGGTGGGCTACGCGGTGCGCTTCAGCGACCGCACCGGGCCTGCCACACGGATCAAGGTGCTCACCGACGGCCTGCTGCTGAACGAACTGCAGCGCGACCGGCGGCTCAGGCGCTACGACGCGGTGATCGTCGACGAAGCCCACGAACGCAGCCTCAACGTGGACTTCATCCTGGGCTGCCTGAAGCGGCTGCTCGACGCCCGCCGCGACTTCAAGGTAGTCGTCACCAGCGCCACCATCGACGTGGCGGCGTTCGCGGCATTCTTCGACGGCGCCCCGGTAGTCGAGGTTTCCGGTCGCGGCTACCCCGTGGAGGTCCGCTACCGGGAGTCGGAGCCCGGTGACGAGGACGCCGAAGGCTCGTTGGTAGAGGCGCTGCGCAGCATCGCCCGCGACTCCCCCGCCGGACGCCGCGACGTGCTGGTCTTCCAATCCGGCGAGCGCGAGATCTTCGACAGTGCCCAGCGTCTGAAGCGCGAGTTCGCGGAGCGTTTCGACATCCTGCCGCTGTACGCCCGGCTGCCGGCGGCCGAGCAGCAGCGCGTCTTCCAGCCCGGCGCTCGGCAGCGCGTGGTGCTGGCCACCAACGTCGCCGAGACCAGCATCACCGTGCCGAACATCGGCTACGTGGTGGACCCCGGGGCAGCGCGCATCAGCCGCTACAGCGTCCGCTCCAAGCTGCAACGCCTGCCGGTCGAGCGCATTTCCCAGGCGAGCGCCGCCCAGCGCGCCGGCCGCTGCGGCCGCATCGCGCCGGGGGTCTGCTATCGGCTCTACAGCGAGGCGGACTTCGCCGCCCGGCCGGCGTACACGGACCCGGAACTCAAGCGCTCCAACCTCGCTGCGGTGGTGCTCGCCATGCGGGCCTTCCGCCTGGGCGACATCGAGCGCTTCCCGTTCATCGACCCGCCGGAGGGACGCGCCGTTCGGGACGCGGTTCGCCTGCTGCACGAACTCGGTGCTCTAGCCGGCGACGAGCTCACGGACACCGGGCGGGCGATGGCGCGACTGCCGGTGGACCCGCGACTGGCACGGATGCTGATCGAGGCCGGGCGCACAGGCGCCTTGGCAGAGGCGCTCATCGTCGTGTCGGCGCTGGCGGCTCAGGATCCGCGCCTCAGGCCGCTCGATCGGCGCGAGGCGGCGGATACGCTGCATGCCGAGTTCGAGCGGCGCGAGGCTGGACAGCCCGGCTCCGACTTCCTCGCCTTCGTGAATCTCTGGCAGTGGCTTGAAGAGGCGCGGGAGGAACACACCCGCAGCGCCTTCCGGCGGGTGCTGGAGAAGCGCTTTCTGAGCCCGCCCCGCGTGCGCGAGTGGCGCTCGCTGCATCGCCAGCTCCTGCTCGCCTGCCGCGATCTAGGCCTCAGGCCGAATCGCGAGCCGGCGGACTACGCGACGCTGCACCGGGCGCTCTTGACAGGGTCGCTCGGCTTCATCGGCAGCAAGCGCGAACCAGATGCTGGCGGGGAGAACGCCCCCAAGACCCGGCGGCGCTCCGCCGAGTACGACGGCGCCCGCGGCCTGCGCTTCCGCCTGTTCCCGGGCTCAAGCCTAAGGCGCGGCGCCCCGCGCTGGTTGGTCGCCGCCGAGATCAGCGACAGCGCCGCATCGGGCACCGGTGCGACCTTCGCCCGCTGCGTGGCCACCATCGAGCCGGAGTGGATCGAGACGGCAGGCGGACATCTCGCCAAGTCCACGTTCTCAGAGGCCATGTGGGACGCCCGGCGCGGCGAAGCGATGGTCAGCGAGCGCGTCACGGTCTATGGCCTGACCGTGGTAGCGGCGCGGCGCCGTCGCGCCGCAGAGGTGGATGCCGCCGCCGCTCGGGCGCTGTTCGTTCGCGAAGCGCTGGTCGGGCGCCGCCGCCAGCCGCCCCGAATGCGTATCCAGGCAGACGTTCTGGACCGCAACGAGCAGTTGGCGCGGCGCATCGAGGAGCGCCAGGCGAAGCATCGGCGCGGCGATCTGATGGTCGGCGAGAAAGCGCGCGCGGCGTTCTACGAGGCGCGGCTGCCGGAGGGAGTTTGCTCGGTCGGCACGTGGGAACGTTTCGTCCGCAGCGCCCGGCCGGCGGATGTGGCGCGTCTCGAGATGACGGAGGCGGACCTGCTCGCGGGCATCGAGCAATCCATCGCAGCGGACGACTTTCCTTCGCGGCTGACGGTGGGCGACTCGACCATCGCGCTCGCGTACAAGTTCGCGCCCGGCGAGCCGGACGATGGCGTCACCGTCCGCGTCGATCTGGCGACACTCCCGCGCTTGGGCGACGACGCCATCGATTGGCTCGTGCCAGGCTTCTTCGAGGCCAAGTGCGAGGCGCTCATGCGCGGCCTGCCGAAGGCGCTGCGGCGACAGCTGGCGCCCGTGCCGGATCGTCTTCGGGCGATTCTACCGCTCTTGCAGGGGCCGGGCGCCTACCGCCGTGACAGCCTCCGCAGCGCACTGTCCGCCGCCATTCGCAGCACGGCCGGGGTTGCGGTCCCGGAGACCGAGTGGCGTCTGGAACGGCTGCCGCCCCACCTGCGCATGAACGTGGAAGTGCGCAGCGGGCGGCGGCGGGTCATCGACAGGGACCGTGACCTCGCAGCCCTCAAGCAGCGCCTCCTCGTCAAGGTCGAGCAGGCCATCGCCGACGACGGGCGCACGGACTTCGAGCAGCGCGGCATCACGGCGTTTCCCCAGGGCGGCGTGCCGGAAACGGTCACCGTGCCGAGCAGCGCCGGTCCGGCACTGGCGTACCCGGTGCTGGTGGATCGCGGCTCGACCGTGGATCTCCTGCTGCACGCCACGCCGAAGCGCCGACGTGCGCTGAACCGCGGCGGCTACACGCGCCTCGCCCTGCTGGCCGAGGCAAAGCTGGCGCGGCAGCTGCGCCGCGAGGTGGAGACCATGCCGAAGCTGGGGATGCACTATGCGCCGCTCGGCACATTGGCGTCGCTCGCCGACGCCCTCGCGGAGGCATCGGCCTGGTTCGCCTTCTTCGACGGCCGTGAACTGCCTGCCACCGCAGCCGCGTTCGAGCACCGGCTTCAGAGCGGCCGCGGCGACTGGCGCATTGTCTTCCGCGATGTCCTGGACCATGCCGAGCGGACCCTCGCCAAGCGCACGGAAGTGGCGGGGCGGATCGAGGGATTGCGCTCGCCGGCCTTCGCTGCGGCCAAGACGGACCTTGAAGCGCAGCTCGATGCCCTGGTCGGCGCCGGATTCCCCCTGACCACCCCCCGCGACCGGCTCCCCGATCTGCTCCGCTATCTGGAAGGCATGCTCGTGCGCATGGAGCACCTCCAGGGGCGTATCGCCCGCGATCAGGCCGGCATGGCGGCCGTGGCGGTCTGGCAGCAGCGGCTGGACGCGTTGGCGGCGGCCGGCGCGGAGGAAGCGGACACCGCCGCCCTGCGCTTCGCGATCGAGGAGTTCCGCATCGCCACCTTCAGCCAGCGCGTCGGCACCCGCGGCAAGGTCTCGGCCAAGCGCTTGGCATCGCAGTTCGAGGTCGCCGAAAGTGCATGACTCCGGCCCGTGACTCCGGCCGGTGCGGGAGTCATGCACGGCGCGTTGCCAGAGATCCCTCCTGCATCCGAGTGCGTACTTGCGGTGGACAAAGGCTGAACAATGGTCGACACTGGGACAGGAAGCGTCGTGCGGAAAGAGGCGGCTAAGCCCCGTTCCCGCAACGCCAGCCAGTACAGCGCCAACCATCGAGAGGAGAAGGCAATGCTGAACAGGAAGATGAAACCGATCGCCGTGGCCGTGGGTGCGGCCTTCGCGGTGTCCGTCGCCACCGGCGCCGTCGCCGACGAGGCGGATCCCTTCGAGGCCGAACTGCTGGACGGCGCGCTGTTCGCCGGCGCCCACGGCGGCGAGGGCAAGTGCGGCGAGGGCGACGAGAAGAAGGGCGAGGGCGAAGCCAAGTGCGGCGAAGGCAAATGCGGCGAGGGCAAGTGCGGCGAAGGCGATGACGCCGATTCCCCCGAAGCCGAAGGCGGGGAAGCCGACGCCGAGGAAGCCGAGTAGCGGCTCGTCCTGACCGGGCTTCCCACCACGCCGATCAGCCGCGGCGCGGGTCTCGGCCTGCGCCGCGGCTTCATGGAGGAACTCGCTCGCCATGACGCCGAAGTCGTGGCGGGCGTGGGCTTCATGGAGGTGGCGCCGGAGAACTGGATCGACGTCGGCGGGCGCTTCGGGCGGAGCTTTCGCGCCTACACCGAGCGCTTCCCCTTCGTCGCCCACGGCCTGTCCCTATCGCTCGGCGGCCCGGCGCCGCTCGACATGGAGCTGCTGCGGCGCATCAAGCAGTTCCTGGCCGACCATGGCATCCTTCACTACACCGAGCACCTGTCCGCCTGCAGCGATGCGGGCGGCCACCTCTACGACCTCATGCCCATCCCCTTCACCGGCGACGCCGTGCGCCATGTCGCGGAACGCATCCGCCAGACGCAGGACGCGCTTGAACGCCGCATCGGCATCGAAAACGTCTCCTGCTACGCGGCGCCCGGCCAGGAGATGAGCGAGCTCGAGTTCATCAACGCGGTGCTGGCCGAGGCCGACTGCGACATGCTGCTGGACGTCAACAACATCTACGTCAACAGCATCAACTTCGGCTACGACCCGGTCGCCTTCCTGCGCGGCCTGCCGGGCGAACGCGCCGTCTACATTCATGTCGCCGGCCACTACCGCGAGGCCGAAGACCTGCGCGTGGACACCCATGCCGCGCCGGTGGCCGACCCGGTCTGGAAACTCTTGGGCGAAGCCTACCGACTCTACGGCCCGCTGCCGACGCTCTTGGAACGGGACTTCAATCTGCCCCCTGTGCCGGAGCTGCTCGCGGAAGTCGCCCGGGTGCGCGCGATTCAGGAGCCCTGGCTCGGGCAGGGCACCGATTAACGCCCCGTCGTTTCAGGCAGTGCAGGCCGCATTCGCGGCGCACATCCGAGACCCGGACCGCCACGCCGCGCCGCCGGACATCGAGCCGCGCCGCATGGCAATCTACGCGCGCCTCTTCTACAACAACGTCGAGAGTGCGCTGGCCAGCACCCACCACACGCTGAAGGCGGTCCTCGGCGACGAGCGCTGGCACGCCCTGATGCGCGGCTTTCTGCGCGACCACCACGCCGAGTCGCCGTACTTCTCGCAGCTCTCGGAGGAGTTCCTCGGCTATCTGGCCGGACTGGCCGAGCGCGAATCGGCGCCCGCGCTGCCGCCGTTCGCCGTGGAGCTGTGCCACTACGAGTGGCTGTCGCTCGCGCTCAGGCTGGCCCCGGATGCGGACTGCGCCTTCGACGACCGCGCCCTCGATCAGGGCGAGCCGGTCGCGCTGTCGCCGCTGGCCTGGCCTTTGCGCTACGACTATCCGGTCATGCGCATCGGCCCGGACTTCCAGCCCGCCGAGCCGCCGCCGGAAGCGACGCATCTGATCGCCTGCCGGGACCGGCACGACGACGTGCAGTTCATCGCCGCCAACGCGCTCACGCTGCGACTGCTGCAACTGATCGAGGAAGCCGTTGGCGGCACGCCTCGCGAGTGCCTCGCGCGCCTTGCCAAGGAGACCGACGCGCCGCTCGCGCGCCTCGAGACCACCGGCCTCGCTCTATTGAACCGCCTGCACCGGCAGGATGTGGTGGTGCGCGCGCCTCCGGCTCAGGAGGCTGCGTCGTAGACCTGCACGACGTCGATCAGCCCCTCGTTCAGCGAACCGGAGCGGAACCCGCCTAGATCCAGCGCCACGAACCGATACCCGGTCGCCTTCACCCGCTGCTGTATCGCCTCGCGCTGTTCGACGGCGCGCAGCAGTTCGTCCGCGTCCACCTCGATGCGCGCGACCTCCTCGTGGTGGCGAACGCGAAACTGCCGGAACCCCAGCGCCGCGAGCGCCTCCTCGGCGGCTTCCACCTGCGCAAGACGCGCCTCGGTGATGTGCGAGCCGTACGGGAAGCGGCTCGACAGGCAGGCGGACTGCGGCTTGTCGGCGTTGTCGAGACCCAACCGCGCCGCCAGCGCCCGGATGTCCGCCTTCGCGAATCCGGCATCCACCAGCGGCGAGACCACTTGGTAGTCGTCGGCAGCGATCAGCCCCGGCCGATGGTCCCCCAGATCGTCCGTGTTGGTGCCGTTGACGATGTGCGCGAAGCCTTCCTCGCGGGCGATGCCGGCCAGCGCATCGTAGAGTGACGTCTTGCAATAGAAGCAGCGGTTCACCGGATTCGCCCGGTACTCCGCCTTGCCCACCTCGTCGGTGACGATCACCCGATGCCGCATCCCCCACTTCGCCGCCAGCTCCGTGGCGAGCTTGAGATCGCTGCGCTTGAGGCTCTGCGAACCGGAGGTGACCGCCAGCGCCCGCTCGCCCAGCGTCTCCGCCGCGACGTAGGCCACCAGCGAACTGTCGATGCCGCCGGAGTACGCCACCAAGGCGCTGCCCAGCCCGCGAATGCGGCTTCGCAGCGCGTCGTACTTGGTGTCGAGCGTCTGGTTCATGTCCGGTTGCGCACCCTCCCGGTCGCGAGCCGAGAGTGATCTCGGTGATCTCCGCCGGCCACCCGCCATGCGGCGCGAGTCGCCTACGCGCAGAGCATACACCGCTCCGCGGCACCGGGGATGACGGCGTGGACGTTGGCGCTCGCTGAGGGCACGCACTTGAAATCGGGACCTCAGCCAACCAAACTGGTTCGCCTCGTTGCCGAGGCGCCGACAATGCCCTGCAAGCTCCCGCTGGTCTTGATGCCGCAAGCCGACGGCGGATACACCGTGACGTCTCCGCTGCTGCCGGAGCTGGTGACGGAAGGCGACTCGCTGGGCGATGCCTTGGACAACGTCAAGGATGCGCTCGCAGCCGTGGCAGAGCTCTACGACGAATTGGGGCGGCCACTCCCTCTGAGCACCTGTCTTCCGCCGTCAGAAGAGCCGATGCGGCTTGAGACGGTCGTCGCCGTGCCATGATCCTGCCCAAGCCCATTCGCCATGCGCTGCGCTGGACCGCGGGGACGCGGCTCGTGGTGGAGAGCGCCCGCGACGGGGTGCTGCTGCGGCCCGAGCTCGTGTTCCCCAAGACGCGGCCTGAGGACGTGTTTGCCAGCCTCGCATACGACGGTCCGCCGAAGTCGCTTGAGGAGATGGAAGCCGGCGTATTGGCGGAAGCCCGACGACGGCAGGAACGCGGTTGATACCAACATCGTCATTCGCTACCTGATCGGCGATGCCCCGGGACAAGCCGCAGCCGCCCAGACGGCCAGGTCGTAGCCGGTGCCATTGACGTACGATGAAGCGCTCAGATTTACGAGCTGAACCCCTCGATGGCAGCGAGGAATGAAACCATGCACTCCGGGGGCGTTCTCACCGATTACATCGACCACGCCATGGCCGCAGCCGTCTACGACGAGCTTGGCGACGGCACCTTCGCCGGCCGTGTGCCAGCGTGCCACGGCGTGATCGCATTCGGCGCCACGTTGGACGGATGTCAGAACCTGCTGCGCTCCACCTTTGAGGACTGGCTCTGCTTTGGCCTGAAGCTCGGCCACGAGCTGCCGGTTCTCTCGGGCATCGACCTGAACGTGGGACCCGTCCTTGAGCGGTTGGACGTGGTGTAGCCGTCGAAGTCGCGGCTGCCTTCGCCCACCGCTCGTCAGTAGATCGAGGCCATCTCCCAAACATCGAGCCGCGTCGCCTGGCTCGCCGAGCCCTGCGAGCGCAGCGAGATGCCCGTGCTGTCCGCGCGCTCTGGATACACCCGCGCCGCCACGCATTGCCGGCCATTGACGAACACTTCGACGATGCTTCGGTCCACGAACACCCGCAGTTCGAGCGGCTCGTCCGGCCCAAGCCGCACCTCGGCGGTCTCCGGCGCCCGGCTGCGCACATCCGCGGCGGTGCTGGAGTAGGCGGTGTCGAGCGTGATCCGGCTCTGCACATGGCGGCGCCGATGCACGTTGTCCCGATAGCCGCGGTCCCGATAGAAGCTGATCCGCGTGTACTCCTCCCGGCCGGGCGAACGCAGCACGTCGAGCTCCACCATGGACGCGGCGCTCGGCGCGATGCACGCCTCCACCTCCAGCGCATCCCCGCCGACGCCTTCGAGCACGACTTCCTGATTGGCCGGCAGCTCCAGCGGCCCGCCGCCGAGGCGCGTCTTGCGGCACGACGCTACCGCTTCCACGGGCGCTTGCGCCAGTTCGCCATCGGCGCCGAGCGAGAGCCGCCGCGGCAGGCTCATGATCTGGTTCCAGCCCGGCGTCGGCTTGGCCGGGTTCATGTTGAAGAGGACCACGATGTCGCGCCCGTCCGGCGTAGCCGACGGCGCGTGAACGCCTCCCGGACCCACCGGCCCCATGTTGAACTTGCCGTGGTCCGTCACGATGAGCTTCTGCCGTTCGGTGTCGTAGTCGCCGAGCAGGTACTGGCCGCCGCTCATGTGGCTGAAGAAGAGCAGCATGTGCTTGTCGCCGATGGGCCAGAAGTACGGGCAGGCGCCGTCGTCGCCGACGAGGGTGAAGCGATCGTCTTCGGTGAACGGGTGCAGATATTCCCAATGCCGCAGATCCTCTGAGCGGAACAGGAAATCCGCCGCCACCGGCGTGCCGCCCGGCCCGTCGTGTACTTGGCCGGCCGACAGCGAGTAGTAGTACGCCCCCTGCCGCCAGATGCACGGATCGAAGACGCGGTACGGCAGCGGCGCATCGTCCGGCCCGGCCATCGGAATCACCGGCGCATCGCCAACCTTCGTCCAGTTGAGCAGCAGCGGATCGCTGGATGTGGCCACCATGTTGCCGGCCTGCGTGCCGTGGTACATGGCGATGACGCGGTCCTCTTCCACCAGCGTCGCCCCGGAAAAGCAGCAGCGCTCCGGATGCGGGTAGATGCAGTACGGCAGGTCCCGCCAATGGATGAGGTCGTCGCTCACCGCATGGCCCCAGTGCTGGCGCGGGTCCTCCGGCGGATACGCCTGGTAGAAAAGGTGCCAGCGCCCTTGCCAGAAGCACAGCCCGTTGGGATCGTTGAGCATCGCTTCCGGGTTCACGTAGTGGTAGATCGGCCGGTGCCGATCCCTGGCGAGCGCCTCTCTCGCCGTGGCGAGCCGCTCGATCATCGGATGCCCGTCCAGCGCCGCCTCCTGCTCGGCCAGCGTCTCCGGGAACGTGTAGTAGGGAACCTTGGAGCGGTAGTCTTCGGCCATCGGCGACCCTTCGGATAGCGGTGCCGCGGAGCGTACCACCGGTGCCGAAGTGGGATACTCGCGACCGACCCTCGACGCTCAGGAGAACGAACGACATGGCAGACGACGCCTTGGCTCGCGCCGCCCAAGCCGCGCAAAGCGGCGACCTCGATACGCTTAGGGCACTTCTCCGGGATGCTCCAAACATCGTTGAAGCGCGCGACGACGACGGCCGCACGCTCCTGGACCTCGCCTGCCGCGCCGCCACCGGCGACATCGCCATCCCGCTCGACCCCGGCACGGCCGAACAGCATGTCGCGGCGGACATGATCCTCGCAGCCGGCGCAGACCCGAACGCGGCAGACCCCGACGGCTGGACGCCGCTGCACACCGCGGGGATGGCAGGCCACTCCGACCTCGCCAAGCGCTTGGTGGCGGCTGGCGCATCCGTCCGCGCGGAGGCCCGCGGCAAGGTCGGCGCATCGCCGCTCTCCTACGCCCTGTTCTACGCCAAAGCCTACATGGCGGCCGCCCTCTCCCCCATCTACCCGGACAACCTGCGCGCTGCCGCAGCATTGGGCCGGAGCATCGACCGCTTCCTGGACGGCGACGGCCTGACCCCCGAAGCCCGCACCGGCCTCGACTTCTACGCCCCGGTGTTCTTCCCCGACTGGGATCGAACGCAGAGCCGCCAGGAAGTCCTGGACGAGGCGCTCTCCTGGGCATCGCGCAACAACCAGTGCGACTCCATGGCGGCGCTGCTCGCGGCAGGTGCGAACGTGAATGCCAACGCCTTCCGCGGCACGCCCCTGCTCTGGGCCTGCTACGCGGACAAGGTGGAGGCGGCGACTTGGCTGCTGGACCACGGCGCGGACCCGGACCTGCGCCACGACTGGGGCGGCGAAGGCCACGGGGTCAACGCCGTCGCCCTGCACCTGGCCGCCCAGCACAACTGCGTCGGCTGCGTGAACCTGCTCCTGGACCGCGGCGCGGACGCCACCATCGTCGACGGCGCCCACGGCGGCACGCCCAAGGGCTGGGCGGAATACGGCGGTGCGGCGGATACCTTCCGGCTGCTGAAGGAACGGGTCGGGTAGCGCTCCCCGCGCATCGCTAGAGTTGAACTGGTCGGATGGGCCTATTGCGGCGGGGTGGCGGATACGTCCCGCGTGCTGAAGAACGGGCTCTGTAGGGGAGTTGCCGCTGGTCAGAGGCGGTTGCACCCGGGCACAGGCTGTGGTTCGATTGGCTGCATGAGACTTGATGGCAAGCGAACGGTGGCCGGGGCGCGGAGAGCGCGGCATTCCTCATCCGGTGGCACGGTTCTTGCACCTACCTACCTACCTACCTACCTACCTACCTACCTACCTACCTACCTACCTTAGTCAACTCCTCCCTAAACCCCGTTGGGCGGGGCGCCCGGCAAGGTTCCCCGTCGCCCGCGGCCCGCATACACCACGGCGTAGCCGGCACCGGTGGGCGGTGGTGCGCATGCGAGGGATAGGGAGAGTATTGATGATCAAGTTGGCCACGCGATGCATTGCGGCAGGGTTCATGGCCCTGCTGGCGAGTCACGCGCATGGGGAGTCGAGGGTTGGCGCTGCCGACGCGGCCTACCCGCCCGATGCGTGCGCAAGTGCGCGACAGGTGTCCCCGGACGAGAGGGTCACCAGCGACGGCGGCTGCCGCTGCCGCAAGGACGGGGAACGGTCGGTTGACAACCTGACCCCGTGGCGCTGCGAGGTGCCGCTGCAGGTCCAGTCGGCCGTTGGCGCGTCCAAGAGGGCTCAAGTCGCCACGGGTACCGGGACCACGCGCAGCGCCGCGTGCCCGAATGCGCCGTCCGCGCCCTACCCGCAGCATGCGTGGAAGAAGACCAGCGACAGCGGTTGCCGATGCCCGGCGCAGTACAAGGACCGGCTGGGCCGGTCGGTGCGCTACTGCGAGTGGGTGAGCCACTTCCAGCGCAACGACTAGCCGCACGGCCTTGAGGGAGGAGAGGTATGGCGGACGAGGACGCATCCCCTTCGGCGAGGTCTCGCCAGAGCAAGCGGATGTCTCGCAAGCGACTCGCAGAAATGCTCGGAGACCTCTTGAAGCTGGCGGCCAAGGCCTTGGGTTCAGATTTCCGTTCTTCCGTCGGGGGCAGTGCTGCCACCGTAGTGGGGGCCTTTGTCATCGTGCAGGCCACCGATCTTGAACTGGTCGACCGCGAGGTGGTCGAAAGGCTCGTCGCAGACGCGGTGGCGGCGGGGTTTAGCTGCGGCGCCAGCCTGGATGATCCCGTGCGGCCGGTGTTGGAAGGGCTCGACCCCGAGCACGGCGAATACCTGCGCGAAGTCTTGAAGGACAACAAGGTCTGCCAGTTCCTCGGTCAGCTCGGCGAGCCGCATGGCCTTGAAGTGCTGCAGGCCCGACTGGGTCGCTTGGACATCGATGCGCAGACGCGGTGGCCGTTGCTGTTCGGCAATGTACGACTGGACGATGACGAGTGCTGCTTGACGGCCGAGGCCGATGGCGTCCGGCTTCAGGAGAGCCACAAGAAGCGCTTGGACCACCTTGCAGTGGCGCTTGCGTCTTCTACCTCGCCAATACTGGTCGATGTCAAAGGCTCGGCGAGCACCGTCCCGTTCAGGCTTCGCCAGTGCGAGGGCTGGCCCAGAACGACGGGATCGGCAGCTGAATGCTCCGGCGAGTTGAACAACGGTGCGGCCTATTTGCGCGCTTGGAACGCGAGCCAACACCTCAGGAAGCAAGTTTGCGACCGCGCGCCGGCGGCCGACGTGCTGATCAAGCGCGTGAAATGGTCCTACTACCAAGGCCGAGATCTGGCGCAGCGATACGATGAGCGCGCTGACACTCACTTGGCATACCTGAACCGCTCGGTCCACATCAGAGTGGTCGAAGGGACCATGGAAGATGTGGAAGATGCACCGGATGGCGATTGGATCAAGTCGACCGGCTGCCCGTCGAAGGCGACCAGCGTCAGGGCGCGGCCCGAGGAGCCATCGGCCCGCAGATTCTGCGTTCGCGGCCAAGACCAAGTGGGAAGTGAGGGGGAAAGATGCTCAATACGTCATTGATCGGAACGATCTGCGGCTTGATGCGAAGGGGTTGGCTGTGGCGCCGCTGGAGCGGAGTGCGCCGCACTGCGGGCGAGGTCTTGGTGGTGGGCTGGGTACTGCTGGCGGGAGCACCGGGGGCAGCATTCGGGCAGGAGGCGACGGCGGGCCAGCGGTTCAAGGACTGCCCCGAGTGCCCGGAGATGGTCGTCATTCCCGCGGGACAGTTCCTCATGGGCTGTATGGGCGACTTGGATTGCGAGTCGAACGAAAAGCCGCTCCACGTCGTTCGGATCGCTCGGCCTTTCGCGCTCTCCGTGTACGAAGTGACATTCGAGGAGTGGTTTGCCTGTGCGCTCACGTTGGGTTGCGGAGGCGCGATCCCAGACGACGAGGGTTGGGGAGTCAGAGACCGACCGGTCATTAACGTGCCTTGGGCTGGCGCTCAGCGCTACGTGTCCTGGCTCTCGGAGCGGACGGGGAAGACGTACCGCCTGCCGAGCGAGGCAGAGTGGGAGTACGCAGCGCGAGCGCAGACGGGACCAGGGAAAAAGTACCACTTCGGCAACAATGAGGGGCTTTTGTGCCAATACGCAAACCTAGCAGACGCGAGCTACGGATCAGCGCAAGGTCATGACGTGGGTAACAGATGTTCGGACGGTTACGTCAATACGGCGCCCGTGGGGTCCTTCAAGCCGAACGGGTTCGGCCTCTACGACATGCATGGCAACGTTTGGGAGTGGACTGCCGATTGCTATCACTCAAGCTACGACGGAGCGCCGCTGGATGGCAGCCCTCGGTTGGGGGACGACGACTGCGAGCGCGTCTTGCGCGGCGGCTCCTGGAACGGCGAACCGAGGGTCCTCCGCGCCGCGAACCGCGGCTGGAACTCCACCGGCTACCGCGACAACATCAACGGTTTCCGCGTGGCCCGGACGCTCACGCCATGATTCTTCACGTCCTTACCTTCGGGGGTTCCAAGGGGGCGGAGCCCCCTTGGTCATTTTTTCGCGGTTTTCGGCACGGTGTTTCGTAGCATCCTGGTTGGGCTGCGATGGGCACGGTTGACCGGAACTCGGCACCCCGCAACGCTGCTCGCACGACCGGCACCGCGCTGGAGTCGCACTACCGCTTCATCCTCTGGCTCGTCCCCGTCGTCGACCGCTTCCCCCGCACGCGCAAGTTCCTGCTCGGCGACCGCCTGCAGACGACCGCGCTGGACATTCTCGAGCGGCTCATCGAAGCCACTTACACGAAACGGCGCGCCGGCCATCTGGCGAGCGCCAACCTTGGCCTCGAGAAGCTCCGCTTCCTCATCCGCTTGGCTCGGGACCTGCGCTGCTTGGACAACCGCCGCTACGAGTTCGCGGCGCGCAGCATCGACGACACCGGCCGCCGCATCGGCGCATGGCGCAAGGCGCATGACCGCCAAAGCCCGTAGCCTGTTCGAGAGCATCGCTTCCTTCCCGGCCTTGCTGGCGGCTGCGTATCGAGCGGCCAAGGGCAAGCGCCGCTCGCCCGGCGTTGCGGCATTCCTGGCGAATCTGGAGCCCGAGGTGCTGCGCCTCGAACGCGAGTTGCGGACCGGCCGCTACCGACCGGGCCGCTACAAGAAGATCGAGGTCTTCGACCCCAAGCACCGCATCGTCTCCGCGGCGCCGTTTCGGGACCGCGTGGTACACCACGCGTTCTGCGCCGTGTGCGAGCCGGTCTTCGAGCGCGGCTTCATCCACGACAGCTACGCCAACCGCGTCGGCAAGGGTACGCACCGAGCGGTGGCCCGTTACGAGCGGTTCCGCGACCGCACGGCGCATGTCCTGCGCTGCGACATCTATCGCTACTTTCCCTCCATCGACCACGAGGTCCTCAAGGCGGACCTGCGGCGACGCATCGCCTGCGAACGCACGCTCGATCTCGCGGACCGCATCATCGACGGCTCGAATCCCCAGGAGCCGGTGCATCTGCACTTCCCCGGCGACGACCTCCTGACCCCGCTCGAACGCCATCGCGGTCTGCCCATCGGCAACCTGACCAGCCAGTTCTTCGCCAACGTCTATCTGAACGGCTTCGATCACTTCTGCAAGGAAGTGCTGCGCGCCAAGGGCTACCTGCGCTACGTGGACGACTTCGCCTTGTTCCACGACGACCCGATGCAGCTCGAAGCATGGCGCGAGCGCATCGCGGCCTACCTGGCCGGTCGCCGCCTCGTCCTGCATCCGCGCAAGACCATCATCCAGCCTACGGCAACGCCGGCACCGTTCTTGGGCTACATGCTGCTCCCGGACGGCCAGCGTCGCCTGCCGGAGGAGAACGTCCGCCGCTTCCGCAACCGCCTGCGCGGGCTGCGCGATCGCTGGCGCATGGGCGCGGTGTCGAAGGAAGAGGTGCAGACGCGGGTGCGGTCTTGGATCGCCCACGCCGAACACGCGAACACTTGGCGCTTGCGCCAATCCATCTTTCGCGCCAGCCGATTCGGGCCGGCGCGGGAGCCTGGCCCTCCCGCGAGCGCGTCTTGCGCGGCGGCTCCTGGAACAACAAACCGAGGAACCTCCGCGCCGCGAACCGCAACAGGAACACCACCGGCAACCGCAACAACAACAACGGTTTCCGCGTGGCCCGCACGCTCAAACGCCAGAGCTGGCCGCGCCACGGCGCAGTCGGGCGCAGCCACGAGCGTCCAGGGAGGGTCATGTTGAGAGCAGGACGTCCGCCCCTCTTGCCTCGCATGGCGGGGGAGGGGCGGCGTCCGAGTTTCGTACTCCTGCACGACTTATTCCGCACCCTCGCTGCTGCGCTATTGGTCGGCGTCGCGACGCAGCAGTCCTTCAGCACGGAGTCGGAGGACCCGGCCGACGACGGCGAGCCCAGCGTAATGACCGACTGGCGGGATCTCTTCACCAAGCCGGAGCTCATCGGCATGGCGATCAAAGAACCGCTGGAATACGACTTGGGACCTCGCGAGTTGCTGGTCGAGTTCTTCCCGACGGCGACGATCGACGCCGTGCAGCCGTACCTCGAGCACGAGCAATTGCTTCAGCAGGCGGTGCGCTACGGCACGGACCCCGACGTGATCGCCTTTCTGATCGAATCCGGTTTCGACCCGAAGCGAGCCTACGGCCCCGGCATCCAGGAATACCCGCAGGATTTCGGCGAGCCGCTGCAGCAAGGGCCGCTGCACTTCGCCGCCGGCTATCACCCGGATGCCCGGGTGATCGACCTGCTCGTCGAAGCCGGCGCGGATGTCCATGCGATCGCCGGATGGGGACTGCAAACGCCTCTGCAACTCGCGGCGTGGCGCAACAACGCCGCGGTCGTGTCGGCCTTGCTCGCGCATGGCGCCCGGGTAGGGGACGTCAACGGCAGGATCAGCCCCATCTTCCAGCGCGGTTCCGGCATCAACGGCAACACCGCGCTGCACTTGGCCGCTCGCAATGCGGATGCCGCGGTGATCGACGTCCTGGTCGATGCCGGCGCCAAGGTCGAGCGACGCAACTCCGGCGGCGTGGCCGCGCTGCACTTCGCGGCCATGGAGCAGAACGCCGCCGCGATCAAGGCATTGGTCCGTCGCGGCGCGGACCCCGCTGCCAGGGTGGACGTGGCCAAGAGGGAAGAACAGACGCACGACTGCACTGGCTGCGATGCGATCCATGTCCTGGTGGACTCCTTGGGATGGCCGGAGGAAGTCGGCGACCTTGAGCGCGTGGAGGAAGTGCTGCGGACGCTGCTAACCGCTGGGCTGGACATCAATGCGGCGGTCGGCCCGGGCATGTACGAGGGCCGCGGCTCGCTGCACATGGCGATCGAGAGCGAGCTCGATTCGGCCGTGGTCGAGATGCTCATTCGGCACGGAGCAAAGGCCGACGCGCTGGCTCTGCATGTGGCGTTTGCCAGCACGCATCAGTACTCGGGCATGTATGCGGGCGCCAACGATGACCGGGCCATCGGCTCGGCGAACAACATCAGGGTGCTCGAACTGCTGCTTGGCGCCGGGCTTGGTGCCGACGCCATCAATACCACCGATGCCTGCGGCAGGACGGTCCTGCACCGCGCCGTCAGTTTCGCGTATCTGAGCGCCGGGGTCCCGAAGGCCGTGAAGCTCCTCATCGATGCCGGCGGCGACGCGAACGCTGGCAACCCGCACGAAAATGCGCAAAAGCTCCTCGCCTGCGACGTCCGGGGTTTCACGCCGCTGCACGAGGCGGTGCGTTGGGGCGGCGAAAGCGATACCGGGTTCGCCATCGCTAGCATCCTGCTCGAAGCCGGCGCAGACCGAACCGTGCGCGACTGGTACGGAAGGACGCCGGCGGATGTGGCTGACGGCGAGCGCATGAGGCGCTTGCTCACGGAGTGAAGCGGCGCTTTGCACTCGGCCACGGTGTCAGACGCAGCGTCACGGAGAGGAAAACGACGGCCGCCCTTGTTCGTCCATGATGAGGGAAGCGGAGGCGTGGGTCAGCCTCGACGCCGCAGGGGCATCCGAAGTGGTCTTCATGGGCGAGGCGGGGGACGACGCTCAGGAACCGTTGCTCGGGTACGTGATTCTGGAGCAGGCCCTGGCTGCGGTGGACATGCTCGGCCACCGCCTCGTGCCAGTGAAGTATCTGAAGTAGCGAGCGGCGGTCAAGCCGGCGTCTCCGCCGAGGGCCACTTGCCCCGCCGAGATGGGCTTGTCGGGAGTACCAGCAGCGAGCAATGGAAAGGCCACCTCCGCTTCTTCGCCCGTGGCTTTGGTTTACGGCGACCGGCGTGCCTGCGCCAGAGGCGCTCCGGCTGTCACGCCGCGTCCGCCTTCACGGCCTCGCAGAAGACCAGCTTCCAGCCGTGGAACACCAGCGCGATGCCGAGGTGCGCCACGGCGTGTTCCGCGATGGCCCGGTCCGTCAGGTAGCGGGCTAGCTGCGCCCTCGCCGCGTCCCCGATCCGGGCGACAGTCTCCGCATCCGCGCGGTCGCCGCGGCGCAGGTACTTGATCTCTAGGACGTACCCGTAGGCGATGCCGGGGAACCGCTCCGGGCGCGGCTCCAGGTGCAGGTCGGCGTAGCCCTTGCCCAGCTCCCGCTCCGCGTGCATCACGTAGTGGTCGGTCCACCCGAAGTGCGCCGCCAGGAACGTCTGCACCATGCGCTCGCCGTCGATGTAGCTGCGGATGCCCGTCTGCCGGTCCATGGCCTCCGCAAGATGCTCCACCACGGCTCGCCATTCGCCGTCGTAGGCCATGTTCGACATCAGCGTCTCGAACGCGTAGAAGTCCACCGAGAAGAGCCTGCGGTCCTGGAAGGCGTCGCGCAGGTGGCCGTAGGTCAGCCGCCGCACGGTCTGGTTGGGGACGCCGAGCCGCGCCACGCCACGCGACTGCCCCTGTATCGAGAGCAGCCCGGCGCGGATGTAGTGCGCGGGGTTCTCGGCAAGCATTTGCGGATCTCGGCCTCGGTGAAGCCGACGAGGGCGTTGAAATCCGCGGAGAGGCTCAAGTTCGTGCCGATGTTGAAACCGCTGGTGACGTCGTCCATGGCGATTGGAGAGACGCCGGTGATGAAGAGCCGATCGATGCCGCCGCCGCTCTTGCCGGCCCCCGTCTTCAGCGCGGCGAAGAAATTGCGGTAGAAGCCGCCGCCGTGGGTGAGCGCCTCGTAGGCATCCTCGCCGTGGTGGGCGAGCACGGTGTTGGCGAAGTTGTCGTACTCGTCGACCAGCACGTAGAGGGGGATGCCGTGGTCGCCGCAGTGGCGGCAGAGGGCCGCCAGCTTCCCGGCGATTGACGGCAGCCCGAGGATGCGCTGCAGCGCTGCGTCCGGGAAAAGATCTGGATGGCGCTCAAGCGCGCCTCGCAGCTCGATCTCGCAGTAGCCTTCGAACTCGCGCTCCAGCGTCTCCAGCTTGTCGTTCACGGCGGAGAAGTCGAAGCGCAGCACGACGTAGCGGTGATGCTCCGGCGTGGGCTCGCGGCCGATGTCGGTGCCGGCGAAGACGGTCTCGAACTCGTCCTTCCACCAGCGATCGTAGTAGTTCTCGAGCAGCGACACCCAGCACGACTTGCCGAACCGCCTCGGGCGGATGAGGAAGGCGAAGCGCTCCTGCTCCAGACGGCGCAGGTAGCGCGTCTTGTCGACGTACAGCGAGCCGGTCAGCCGGATGCGGCGAAAGTCCGCGTCGCCGTAGGGCACGCTGGGATAGCCCGGAGCGCTGTGATCGGTGGACCGCACGTAGGTCTCCTCCAGACCCTGTCGACATGGCGTGCTCGTCAGGCGCGACCGCCTAGCCCCATCATAGCCCACGACGATCACGCGCCTCGACGGGCTGCGGCGGCCGACGTTGGGGGCGCGACAGCATCGGGATGCGCGATTCGGCGCTGGCGGCGGGTCAAGGGCGAGCGCGACACTGGCACGGCGGTGGGACTAGCAGGGAGGCGCGCCGGAGTGCGGCGGCGGGGCCGGGCACGGCGGCGAGGCGTCGCGGTCGGCGCAGCGCACCCTTGAGACGAGAAGTGCTTGCTTGGCCTTCGAGCGATCCGTGCTCTGGCGGAGAACCGTGCGGCTTCGAGAGAACACGGTAGCCAATCGACGCCGCTGGGCCTAGACTGCGGAGCATGGTTGCCCCGCCACTTCGCCGAGCGAAGCCCGGTCAGCGCGTTGGACGTCTCTCTGGGCATGATGGTGGTCCAGAGCGCCGGGCGGATCTGTCATGCGTATCGATCGCCTGCAACTGACGAACTTCCGGTGCTTTGCGCAGAGGTCGTTTAGCTTCGCTGAAGACTTCACGCTCCTCATCGGTGCGAATGCCATGGGAAAGACGGCCGTGCTGGACGCCTTGGCCGTTGCGCTCGGCGCGGCGCTCACGGGCGTCCCGGACACGCAGAGCCGGCTCATCCGCCGCTCGGATGTCCGCCGCAGCTACTCTGCGGAGGCGGAAGTGGCCGGCTTCGAGGAAACCTATCCCGCACGGGTGGCGGCCGAGGGCTCGCTTGGCGGACAGTCCTTGGCGTGGCGGCGGGAGTTCCGGACGGCGAAGTCCCGCACCACGCATCGGGAAGCGCGCGCCCTCCGCAGCGCCATGCGAGTGCTGATCGATGCGAGCCGCGACGGCGCGAATGCCGTGCTTCCGTGCATCGGCTACTACGGCACGGGACGCTTGTGGTTGGAGCAGCGCGCGACACGGGAAGGCGGGATCGACCCGGCAGGGAAGGCATCCCGCTACGCCGGCTACCGGAACTGCCTCACGCCGAGGTCCTCGACCGTGCCGCTGGTCCGGTGGATCAAGCGGCTGGCCCTGATCCAGGCGCAAAGGGGGGTGCGGCTTGAGACGCTGGGCACCATCCTCGATGCGGTGGCCAGTTGCATCGAAGGCGCGGCCAGCGTCGCGTTCGACTTCCAAGACGATGACGTTCTGGTTGCCTTCGCCGATGGTGCGCAGCGTCCGTTCCGAATGCTCAGCGACGGGCAGCGGGGCATGGCGGCGTTGGTGGCCGACATCGCCATGCGCTGTGCCCAGCTCAACCCGCACCTGAACGGACTGGCCTGTCGCGAAACGCCGGGCGTCGTACTGATCGACGAACTCGACCTCCACCTGCACCCGCGCTGGCAACGTCGCGTGGTCGAGGACCTGCGCCGCACCTTCCCGAACATCCAGTTCGTGGCCACGACCCACTCGCCATTCATCATCCAGTCGATGGCCGACTGCGGCGGACTGATCAGCCTCGACGCCGCGGATGAGGAGCCTTCCGCAGTTGGTCAGCACAGCATCGAGGATGTTGCGGCGGAATTGATGCAGGTCGAGCAGCCCCAGCGCAGCCGACGATTCTTGGTTGATCGGGCTGCGGATGCTCTGCCCAGCCGTCAGGTACCGGGTTGGTGAATCGGACCGAAGATGGCTGCCTCTGGGACCAACCCGAGCACCGCCTTCGCCGAGCCCTGGAACAGAAACCCCAAGCAGAAGACGACCGCGACTAGCGCCAAGGCGATCGGGCTCGTCATCAGCACCGCAACAACCAGCCGAAAGGCCATCGTTGCTTCTTCGTCCATAGCGTCGGTTCGGGGAGCTGCGGTGCCCTTGCGTCGAAGGTTCCGGATCACGCCAACGACGACGCCGACAGATACGAGCAGAGCGACGCACCACGTTGCCAGAGGGCGGTAGGCAACGTTAGCGAAACGCTCGACCAGGTCCTTGGCCGATGCGCTTGCGCCGGGGGATCGCCCCCACCGTTCGGCGTCTTGCACGGCGCTGATGACGACCTCTTGCGTCGCAACCAACCAGCGCCAACGGAACAGGCCATAGGCCACTAGGGCGGTGCCAACCCAGATCAGTTTGAGGACCACCGGTTCAATCATCGGGCGTCTCCTTGTCGCTACCGCTCCTCCGCCGCTTGGCGAGGGTGCCGAGAAAGCGCTGCCGCATCGCCGACGTGACGCGCGGGAACAAGAACCAGAGCCCGAAGACGACGGCAGCGAACACCGGAAGGAACGTCAGCGGCTCCTCCCGAGCGAACTCCAAGACCACGATGACGACATCCGGCCATGTGGCACCCAACTGGCGCACGTCAGTCTCCAAAGGCCCTTTCGAAGAGCTGCGAGTTGTTGAATCATTGGAGTCGATCATACCCCAAGCGGGCGCTAGGTTGTGCAGGTGGCGTGGGGTGCTTTCAGTGGCGATCAAACTGGACTCGCATGGAAGACGACCGGGCCCAGCACCGGGGCACATGGCCATGCGTGGGATCGCGGGGTGAGTGAGCCAAGCCGCTATGGCCGCACCGCCCGCTTCGGCCGCTGCGCCAGCTTCGCCAGCATCGGCTGGGCGAGCTTGACGAACTTGCAGGCCAGCATCCGGGTGTCGCGCGGGTCGATGAGATCCACCACGTCTCCCTTGTGCGCCGCGCGGAACGGCGAGCGCAGGCGCAGCAGGCGTTCCTCGATCATCTCGCGGTGCTTCTCCGGGTCCGCGGCGTTGGCGATCTCGCGCCGGTAGGCTGCGGCGACGCCGCCTTCGATGGGGATGCCGCCCCATTCGCCGGCGGGCCAGCCGAAGCGCAGGTTGAGGCCGTGCGGGTGGCCTAGGCTGTGCGGCGCGTCGGCGGCGACGCCGTAGGCCTTGCGGACGTTGAACTCCACCTTCGGCACCTGCGCCTCGGCGCTCGCGATCAGTGCGCGGATGCCGCGCCGCATGGTGGCCTTGCGTTCGGCGTGGGAGCCGAGCATGAAGCCGGGCATGTCGAGGAAGATCACCACCGGCAGGTTGAAGGCGTCGCAGAGGTCCACGAAGTGGGCGTACTTGTCGGCGGCGGGGCCGTCCATCGCGCCGCCGAGCTTGTACGGGTCGTTGCCGATGATGCCGACGCTGTAGCCGTCCAGGCGCGCGAAGCCGGTGATGAGCGCGGCGGCCCAGTGGCGGCGCATCTCGAAGACCTCGCCGTTGTCGACTACGTGCGCGATCAGCTTGCGCGGGTTGTAGCCGTGGCGGCGGTTGGCGGGGATGATGTTGAGCAGTTCCTCCGGGCGGCGGTCCGGCGGGTCGCCGGTGTCGACGCGCGGCGCCACGTCGTTCGTGGTGTTCGGGAGATACGAGATGAAGCGCTTGATCTGCTCGAAGGCGTCCTCTTCGCTGTCCGCCTCGTTGTCCACTTGGCCGGACTCGTGGACGTGCATCTTGGTGCCGCCCAAGGCGTCCTTGTCGAGCTTCTCGCCGATGGCGCGTTCGACGACCGGCGGGCCGGAGGGGAAGATCTGCGACTTGCCCTTCACCATCACGGTGAAATGGGACATCAGCGCGAAGGCTGCCGGGGCGCCGGCGACGGAGCCCATGATGCCCGCTGCCACCGGCACCTTGGTGAGCAACTCGATGCCGCGCCACCACAGTTCGCCGTTCGGCAGGCCCATGTGGCCGGCGGCTTCGTCGGACTTGGAGCTGTGGCCGACGCCTTCGACCAGCTGGACGTAGGGGATGCCGTACTGCACCGCCAGCGGCTGGATGAACTGGCGCTGGTGCTTGTGGACGTTGTGCGGGCTGCCGCCCGAGATGGTGAAGTCGTCGCCGCCGATGGCCACCGGGCGGCCGTCGAGCTCGGCGAGGCCCATCACATAGGCGCCGGGGGTGAACTCGCGCAGGTTGCCGTTGTCGTCGTACTCGGTTGCGCCGACCAGGGGTCCGGCTTCGAGGAAGCTGCCCGGGTCCACCATCTTGTCGATGCGCTCGCGGATGGTGTAGCGGCCGCCGCGGTGCTGGCGGGCGATGCGCTCCGGGCCGCCCATCTCCTTGGCGAGTTCCTTGACGTAGGCGATGTCGTCGATGGCGCGCTCCCAGGGCATGCCGGGCTTCCAGCTCTCGCGGCTCGGGTCGATGGGCATGGCGGTTTCCTTGGGTTGGGGAGTCGCCAGCATAGCGCGACGAGGCCGCGGTTCCGCAGCCGCGGGCGCGCGGCGCTGCCGTGTGCTACGTTTGGCGCAAGGCTTTGGAGGGAGGATCGCCATGGCGGAAGCCAAGCGAGGTTTCGGGGGCCAGCCGGCGGATCGCGAGGGGCTCGATGTGCTGACGGTCGGCAGCTTGTCGTTCGCGGTGGAGTACCGCCATGTCGGCGAAGAGCGGGGGCCGTCGGTACACGTTTTCGGCGATGTCGACGGAGCCGATGAAGAGGTGCTGCGCTTCGACTGCTTCGAGCGCACGCCGCACTACCACTACGGCTTCTCCTACATCGACCAGCCGATGACGCTGATCGACACGGCGGCGGTAGGCGATCCGCTCAAGTGGGTGTGCGAGCGGATCGGTGAGCGGCTGCCGGCGATGCTGGAGAAGGCCGACGCGCCCCAGCTTGCCGCCGATTGCGACCCGGCAGCGCTCAGGGCGGTGGCGGCGCAGTTGCTGGTGCGCGGCGAGGCGCTGCGGACGCAGGCGGCGACGCAGCAGCAATAGCGTCGCCAACATGCGCTGGTGGCTGCCGGCTACGGTACTGCTCGTCATCTCGGCGCAAGCCGCGGACTACGCCGTGGAAGTAGGCGGCGGCCCTGCTGAACACCGCGGCTTCCTGCAGACCCCCGCTGGAGGCCAGTTCGGAACCGCCAGCCTAGGCCGACCCACCGTGGAGGAGCTCGGCCTGGGCAGCAGCGGCTATGGCTGGCTTGGAGGCAGGATCGGCTTCGGGCGCTACGCGCTGGGCGCGCGCTACGCCGTGATCGCCGACGAAGCAGCGGCGGTGCTTGGCGAACCGCTCGTCGCGCAGGGGCGACCGCTCGCCGCGGGCACGGCGGTGCGGACAAAGGCCTCCTTCGATGGGCTGTCCATCACGCTTGGGCGGTCCTTCCCCATCGGCGAGGCAACTCTCGCTGCCGGGCCCTGGATCGGCTGGACGGCGTTCTCCTTGGAGATCGACTCCGACCAGGGCAATGTCGATCGCAGCTATCGCGTCTACGCGCTTGGCATCAGGGCCGAGTTGGACCGCCCCTTGGGAGAGCGCTGGGGCCTCGGCTGCGCACTGACGCTCGCCCCGGCGTTCGAGGGTTCCGCCAAGCACCACGTCGGCGAGTGCGGGGTCCGCTGCGGGCTTGGCGAGCGCGCCACGCTGCGGCTCGGCGCCCGCTTCGAGCGCTTCGGCTACGACGACGCGCACAAGCAGGAACTGCCCAATCGACTCGATGTGCGGCGCGCGGTGCGCCCGATGCTCGCGTTTCGCTGGCGCTGGTAGCCCGCCCGAACCCAGTCGGCCTCAAGCGCCTAGGCGCGGATCACCGTCGGCGTCACCCACATCGCTTGCGTGCGGCCCGCCGCCATCAGATCGCGCTCGATCGCGGCCAGCTTGGCGAAGCCGGCCGATGCGAAGAAGGCGCCGGCCGCTTCCGGGTCCTTGAACCAAAGGCTCGCCGTGCCGTCGTAGGCGGGTTCCCGGCCTCCGCGATAGCCTCCGGCCCGGCAGTGGTCCTGCTCGTAGCGCGTCGGCGCCTTCGGGTCGCCCGCGAGCGAGAGCATGGCGCCGCCTACGGCATCGCGCCAGCCTCGATGGAACGCCTCCGGGACCACGGCGGCTTGCCGCTTCACCAACACCAGGAGCTTTGCGCTGTCGTCCGGGCCATCGATCACCGTCTCCGGCTCGGCGATGATCGACGCCATGGAGTCGATGTCGATGAAGTTGCGCTCGTCGTCGCGGATACGGTCGAGCGCCGGATGGCCGGCATTGGCGCGCATCGCCTCGATGTCGTCGAACCACACCTCGGCGATGCCGTCGAGCGCCGCGCCGGGCATGGTCGCCGCATTCTGCACGTAGCGCCTGAGGCCGGGAAGTTCGCAGACGACGTCTGCGTGGCGCGTGCGCCAGTGTTCGAGGAACGCCTGCTCGTCGAGGTCCGGGCGCTTGCGGAAGAAGGTGATCTGCTTGAGCACTGCGGCCTCCGTGTCGATTGCCTGCGCCAATCCTATGCGCTTTCGCCGCGATGCTGGCCGGTGTTCTGCCGAAACGCGCGGTCCGGGCGAAAATCGGGCGGATTTCCTACAGGGGGTATGGACAAATGCTTACATACCCCCGCCCTTTGCGGCGCCTAGACTCGCCGTTCCTTGAGTCGTATGCAGTGGAGGAACCATCGTGTCAGCAGACCATTTCTCGCCGCCGTGGCCCGAAGCCCCGGCGGCGAGCGAGGCGGACTTGGCGGCAAACGAGCCGGGCGTCGAGTTGGCCATCGCAGACCAGCCGGCATCGCGGGCCGAGCGGCGCCGGGCGGAGCGCAAGGAGCGCAAACTGAGCCAGTTGCGCCGCAAGCAGCGGGAGATGCATGCCAGAGTGGTCGGCCGGGCCAGAGCGTCGCGCAGGGCGGTCATGAAGGCGGGACAGCGCCGCCGCCGCGGCCGCGCCTCGCCGCGGCGCAGGAACTGAAGGCCGTGTCCGGCGTGGCCCGCTGGTGCGGGCCACGCCGTCGGCTTGCCGCTAGCCGGGTGGCCGGCGGCATTGCCGGGGACCTACGGGCAGGTGTTCGCGCCGATGTCGGTCCACACGCCGCTCTTGTGCGGCGGCTCCTGTCCCTTGGTCCACCAGCCGGCGCGGTAGCGGCGGGTCTTGTAGTTCACCTCGTCGCCTTTCAGGTAGACGGCTTGCGGGTTCCAGGGAATCTCGAGGCCGGTGCTGACGAGGGTCCAGTCGGCCGGCCAAGTCGTTGCGGTGATGGCCGGCTCGTTGTTCGTCCAGTACTTGGCCTCCCAGACCTTGTTGTTGTTGGCTACTCGGTCGCATGCCACGTAATTGGCCTTGGTGGAGTCCCAGGCGTCGTAGTTGCTGGCATTGGCGTCGGTCGTCCGGCAGGTCGCGGTGCTTCCCGGCTGCAGGTTGATGCTCACCTGATCGGTGCCTGTTGCGTTTTTGGTATCGGTTGCGGTCAGCGTGAAGACCATGGTCGAGCTGGCCGTCACGGCGGGCGCATCGAAGGTGGCATTCGTCGTGCAGGCGGCGGTCAGAGCGACCGTGGTGCCGCTGGTCTGGCTCCAGCTGTACGTGATGTCGTCGCCGTCCTCGTCGGTCGCAGAGCCCACGAGCTGGATGGATGCAGGGGTTTGGAAGGACTGATCCGGCCCGGCGTCGGCGACCGGCGGGGCGTTGGGCGCCACCACGATGTTGACGCTGTCGCTGTCGCTCAGGGCGCCGTCGCTAACGGTCAGGTTGAAGGTCAGGTGCGTGGCCACCGAGACGTCCGGCGCCGTGAACGTCGGCATCGTGCTCGACGCGTTGCTAAGCGTCACGGTGGCGCCCTGGCTCTGCGACCAGCTATGGGTCAGCGTGTCGCCGTCGAGGTCGTAGGACATCGAACCGTCGAGGGTCACGGTGTTGCCGATCGCGGCGTTCTGGTTCGAGCCCGCGCGCGCAACCGGCGCCCGATTGGTGCGGCCGGTGCCGTGCCCCAGTCCTCGATGCATGGCGTTCAGGATGTCGCCGTTGTCGGCATCGATCTCCCAGGCGAAGAGCCCGGCAAGGCCGTTGCTGCGCGCATAGGCGCCCTTGGCCTGCACCGACTGCGCATCGTCGTAGCTGATGAGGTCGCCGGAGGTCATGGTCGTCGAGGTGCCGACGGCGGTGACCACGTTCCCCCAAAGGTACGGTGCTTGCGCGGTGGCATCCCAATACTTGGTCCAGCCGCCGCTCGCGAGCTTCGAGGCGATGTCCTGGTAGTCCAGAACGCCGGTCTCCCACGTGCCGGGCGTAATCGGCCCGGTCGCGGTGCCCGTCAGGTGGTGTACGCCGGTCCAGTTGGAGACCCCGGCCCAGCCCCGGCCGTACATCGCCACCCCGAGCACCAGCTTGCTCGCGGCGACGCCTTGGGTGCGCAGCGCCTGGATGCCGCCGTGGGCGTTGTACGTGGCCGTCGGGTCCCACGACGGCGCATAGAGACCCGCTTGATGGCCGAGCACCGTCGTGCTCCAAGCGCCGTAGAAGTCGTAGGTCATCACGAAGATGTAGTCGAGGTACTGCTGCGTGGTGTTGTAGTCCACGCGGCCGATCTTGTCGTCGCCGGCGGCGATCGCCGTGGTCAGTTCGAGGGAGCGGCCCGTGTCCAGCTCGAGCTGGTCGAGCATCGCGCGCAGTTCCTTCATCAGCAGCTTGTAGGTCGTGCCGTCCACGGCGGCGTCGCCAAGGTCCGGGTTGGCCGCGCCGCCGCCGGGGAACTCCCAGTCGATGTCCACGCCGTCGAAAAACTTCCAGGTCAGGAGGAACTCCTTGACCGAGTCCACGAAGGTGGTGCGCTTGGCGACGTCGCCGAAGTAGTAGAAGGGGTCGGACAGCGTCCAGCCGCCGATCGACGGCAGGATCTTGATTTCCGGGTAGGCCTGCTTGAGCTGCATGAACTGGCCGAAGTGGCCCTTGTACTTGGTGGCCCAGACGTGCCCGCTCTGCTTTGCCGGCCACTGGACGGCGGCCCAGGGATCGTGGATGGCGACCTTGAAGTCGTCCCGCCCTTCGCAGGACTTCTGCAGCGCCTCGAAGCTGCCCTCGATCATCTTCAAGCTGTCGTTGATGGTGTCGCCGCCGCAGATGGGGATGAAGCCGTAGAGAACGTGGGTGAGGTTGTAGGCGGGGATCTTGTCGACGCGGAAGTCGCGGCCGCCGTATCCGCCCCACTCGACGAAGTACGCCGCGACGACGGAGTCGGTGGAGTTCGTGAAAGGCGTGTTGCCGGGGCGTTCGTTGAGCTCGAGCGGTTCGGTGTGGGCGCCGTCCGTGTCGGCTACGGTGAAGGACTGCACATCGGAATACCCGCAGCAGGACGAGGGGTTGAGGAAGTTCTTGCCGTACCAGGTGCATAGGGCCACTTGTAGGTCGTACCGACCGGACTTCGAGATGCGCAGCGTGTCCGACCCGTATTGGAAGTTGCCGCCATAGTCCGACGGGTCCCCTTCCCAGAACTTCGCGTCGTTGAGCAGATAGATGACCTCGAACCCCGTGGGCCCCGATGGCTTTCTCCAGCTCACCGGGACCTCGGCCTCGCTTCTGATCGTTACCAGATTCTCGTAGGTCGTGGCATCGCTGTCCATTTCGATGACGCCGTACTCGTCGGCGAGCTGATCGACGACGGGGTTGCCGGGCAGCGTGAGGAAGACCTTGTTGCAGATGAAGATGTTCTGCCGCCAGTCGTCCGCTTCCGCCGTCTCGGCTTGTCGGTTCGGCCGTGCGCCCGGCAGGTGATCCAGGCCGATCGCCGCGGAGCTGTGCCAGCGCCCGCTGTCGTGGCGCAGCAGGACATCGTCCCGACCGTCGCCGTTGAGGTCGCCGACGCCGCCGAGCCGCCAGCCGCTGCCCAGGGGCAGGTTGCGTACCGGTTCCCCGGCGAGCGACTCGCGGCCATCCATGATGTACTGCTGCCAACGTCCGTTGCGGTGGCGCAGCAGCACGTCGTCCTTGCCGTCGCCGTCGAAGTCGCCGATGCCGGCGAAGCTCCACACCGAGCGCGACGGCAGTTCGGCCGGGCCGCGCTGCTCGCGGATGGTCTCGCGACCGTCCATGGGGATGTAGTACCAGTTGCCGGTTTCGTCGTGGCGCAGCAGCATGTCCGCTCTGCCGTCGCCGTTGAGATCGCCTAGCCCCGCGAGATGCCAGTCCTTCGCCGCCGGCAGGTCGGCCATGCCGCGCGCGGCGCGGATGTGCCGGGAGCCCTGCATGGGGAAGTAGTACCAGTTGCCGGTGCGCTCGTGGCGCAGCAGAACGTCGTCGGCGCCGTCGCCGTTGAAGTCCGCGCTGCCGGCGAACCGCCAGTCGGCGTTGTCCGTGATGTCGGCTGCGCCCTGCTGTTCGGCGATTGGCGTGCGGCCGTCCATGGGATGGTACGACCATGCGCCGTCCGCGCCACGCAGCAGGAGGTCGTCGCGGCCGTCGGCGTTGAGGTCGCCGAGGCCGACGACTTCGGCATCGGGCCGCTGGCGGATGGCGATGCCGCCCTGTCCGGCAGCCACGAAGCGCTGGTCGCCCATGGGGTGGTAGGACCAGCGCCCGTCGCGTTCGATCAGCACGTCGTCGATGCCGTCGCCATTGAGGTCGGCGAGGCGGATGTCGATGCCGTTTTCTGCCCCCGGATTCGCGGCGCCCAAGGGGGCCGCCAAGGCTGCAACGATGGCCGCAGCCAGGGTCAAGCGCCTGCCGTTGCCGGTGCGGTGCAAGCGTCGTTGCGGAGAGCTCAACGGGGTCCTGTTCGTGTCGTTACGTTGTTTCATCAACTGGCACTCCGTCATGTGGGAGACGCAAGCAGAATACACGCCTGCATACGGTCGACGCAATCTCGGCTCGTCGCTGCCGCAATGCGGGCGCTGGTTGGCTGCCCACGACGGGAGGCGGGGGCCTGTCGCCGGAATTGCCTCCATTGGCGACGACTTTCGTGCTCCACGCTATGTACTCTTAGTGAACGCGATGTGGACACTCATTCTTGTGACGAGGACGATTCACCGTCATCGTCGGCTGAAGCCGGTTGCCGATCTTCGCGTGCAGGTCTCGGATCGTCGTCTCGTGCTCCGCGGCGGCCTTCGCCCCGCCGCCGGCGAACACCCCGTCGAGGCCACCACCGCCTGCCGCTTCCACGCGCTCACCTGGTTCGGATGCACCTCGTGCCGCGACGCGATCGCCTGCACCGTGTCCGCTTCCCGCAGCGCCTCGAGCGCCACCCGCTTCTTGAACTCAACCGTGAACCGGCGCATCTCCTCGCCATGCCAGTGCCCTCCACCGGGCGCTGGAGTTCACCTTAGCGAGCTGTCCAAAGAAGTGGGGCCACCTCAGTGCTCCGCCGCGATGTCCCGCACCATCGCGTCGCCCCGCATCGCCTCCACCACCACCTTGCGCTTGAAGTCGGCCGTGTACCTCCGGAGTCCCATCCTCGATCTCCCTGTCCGTGGGAACTCACTAGCGGCTGCTGAAGGACGAGTACTGGGGAAGGAGGGCAGCCGGATCAGTGTGACGGCCTTGCGTTCTGCCCGCGCCCGGCCACGCCGCTGACTGCAGGGCACTTGGCTTGTCTGGGTTAGAGCGATCTGCGGCTGCTCGAACCCAGCATAGGAGTTTCGCGGACCCCGTGAGCATAGTAGAGTAGCGGTGTTGAGGAGAGGTGCCGATGTGGAGCAATCAGCACCTGACGGTGTACCACGGCTGTGACGACGTGTCCGCGCGACGGATCGTGACGGGTGGTGTTGCCCTGGGATCGGGGATCGGGCAACCCAATGGCGGACTTCGGCCAAGGGTTCTACAGCACCACGAATTTGTGCGCCAGGACTTGGCACCGAACTTCGACTAGTGGCAACTGGTCGCCCACTGCCGCCGCGGGAATGACCACGGAAGGGTTGGAGCCCAGCAATTCTATGACGTGGTCTACGGTCCGGTATCGATGTATCCGCAGTTCCTGGTCATCACGGACGCCGACCAGATCAGCTTCCACACGGACAATGCGCTGGGCGTCCCGCAGGGTGCGACCGTCGTTTCGCAGGGCAACCCGTTTTACTGACTGAGGGAGGAAGGAGCGTGGCGATTGCGAGGACCACTGCGGACATTGACACGCACGCCTACTGGTCGGATGTGACGAATGCGTTGGTAGACGTATGCGGACTGTCGTTGAAGGAAGCGGAGGCCGAAGTCGGAGAAGCACGGTTGGCTCTGTCCTGCTTGTCGGATTGGGGTCGGCTGCTGGCGTATCACGACAGCGTGGCTCGCGTGGCGGAAGACATCTGGAAACTGCGTCGTGATACCGAGGTGGACGAAGCAGAGGCTGCGCCAATCCGGCGAAGCTTAATCGCGTGGTACACGGAGCGGAATCGGCAGAGAGGTCTGCCTTAAGGGGAGCGGGCATCGACGCTCCCACCTCAGTTCGATAAGGCCTCCGGCGCTTCTTGGCCGTCGGCAACTGCGACAGGTCGCATCGCGAACTGGTTGATCCAGTGCGTCTTCGCCGGCGTTTTGCTCCCCGAGAGCAGCATGGCGCGGGCGATCTCGTAGATCGTTAGCCCGCAGCGGCTCAGCAGGTAGGCCAGCTCGATCATGCGCAGGCGGGCGAAGAAGTCGTCGACCAGCCGGGCTTCGGCACCGCTGAGTTGCTCGGCGCACAGCAGGCGGCGCAAGGCGTGGCCGTCCGGCCGGGGATCGCAGCCGGCCAGATGGTCCGCGGAGAGGATGTCCAAGTACTTGTGCGGCTCCACGCAGGGCGTGCGGTAGTGCGCGTTCTCGTGGTCGAACCACGGCAGCGGCATCGGCGTCATGCGCACCATGTCTTCGGCGCGACGCCCGCCTTGGAAGAACGTAGTGGGCTTGCCGGGGCCGCCGATCAGGGAGCCGTACTCGCCGATCGCCTCGGCTTCGGGATCGATGCCTTGCCTGAGTGCGTCTGCCATGCGTTGTCGTTCGTAGGCGGCAATGCGCTCCTCGACGGTCGGCACATGGTCGCCGGGGCGCGGGGGCGAGTGGTAGGCACGCCGCACTGCCTCGAAGTCGATCATCACGCGGGCGCTTCGAATATTCGCCGCGCTCGACGCGGCAGGTCGCGGAGCAGTTCCGGCTGCGCGGGTTCGCGAACCGGCTCGTCCCCGGTCCAGTCCGATGGCAACGCGCGCAGCTCGGTCGCGATGGCCGCGCGTTCGCTGTCTGTAATGGAAGCAAGGACGCGGCTCAGCGCTTCAGGGTCTCGCTCGCCGGCAACGAGAATGTCGTAGAGATCGCGGGCGGTGAATGCACCGAGGTCGAGAATGCGGCTCTGGACCTTCCTAGCGAGAATCTCCGCCGTGCTCTCAGTGCGCACTTCCGTGCCCCGCACCCACTCGGAGTAGGGGTCCTGGATCGTCGGGCGGGGTATGGTCACCAGCGCGGCTGGCGCCTCCGGGAACTGCAAGCGCAGCCATCCACGCTCGACTTCCACGGCTCCTGCCGCTGCGGTGCCGACGAGCGTCCTCAGGCTTGCGGCAACCTGTTCCCGCTGGCCGGCAATGGTCTGTCGGTATCGTTCCAAGTCGGTGAAGAGGCTTATCTCCGTGCTGACGCGGTGTTCCCACCGGGCGGCGAGTACGGTGCCGCCACCGAGGACGAAGCCGTCGGGCCCCAGCCACGAGGCCAGCGCCGGCGCGACCCTGACGAGGACGATGCCGGGATTGCCGGGGATGACGATCTGCGGGCGTTGCATGACATGCTACGTCGCAGAGCCTTGCCCACCAGGAATCCGCTCGCGGTGCCTGTCGGGCGCTTGCATAGGCGACTGCTGCGGAGCAGGGTCACCCTGTGCCGGTCGCTGACGGACTGGCCGAGGCGGTGGAGGTGGGGCGGGCCGCGGTGGCGTCGGTCTTTGCAGTTCGCGGACATCATGTGGCATACATGCTCTCCAAGTGTGCGCGGGCCTCCCTCTCTGCCTTCTCGCTGTCCGCATCCGCATTGTCTACTTGGATGCCTACCGCGACCGTGCTGTACGTCTCGCTCTCTAGGAGCGTAGCGAGCTTCGCCAAACCTGCGCGGGCGGCGGTCTCGTCGATCTGTTCGAGGTCGATGGCGCTCAGCAGGTCTCTGAGGTCTCTTGCCGCCCGTGCGCAGGTCTGCGCGACGGCGGTTGCCACGGACGCTTTGCGGGCGAAGTCCCCGACGAGGCTGACCACCGATACGGCGGCCAGCATGACGCCGACGAGACCCAATGCGGCACCGACCCATGCGCCATTCGTACCAGAGAAGACTGCGACGGCAGCGGGAACGACGGCACCTCCGCCTAGGCTGATCGTTGCGAACTGCCACCATCGGTGCCGCTTCAGGTAACGGTTGCCGAGGAGTTGGTAATACCGCTCGGCGTACTCTGCGCCGTGGCACCTTTCCCAAACCTCTCTCCGCGTCTGGTCGGAGACGAGATAGGAGTCGGTGGTGTCGGGCATCGGTGGTGCTCCTTCCGCCAGTCCGACGGACAACGCCCGTGACCATAGGCGCTGCACACCGGCGAGTCAAACTCGTCGCGGTGTCGGCCATGACAGGCGGGCGATCATCCAGTGCTTCGCGCTTGGAAGACTACGCTGAAGCCCGTCTTCCGCCACAGCAGCCAAGTGAGGAACGGGAAGAACGTCAGCCCCGACGCCACGTGCCACTCGGTGATGTTCTCAAGCCAGGCGTCGTTCTCGATGAAATACGTGCAGGCTTCCAGCACCAGTCCCTCCGCCAGCATGGCGACGCAGAGGATGAGCTTGGCCTGCACCAGTCGGATGGGCCCGAACAGCGCCCGCGCCCGGTAGACGAGCATGAGCTCGGCGAGATACGTGAAGCCGAAGTAGACCACCGTCCCGTAGCGGCGCATGGCCCGGTAGTAGCCGCCGAACTCCGGGTCGTCCTTGGCGCCGAGGAACGTCGCGTAGAGCACCAGCGCCGCGGCACCGATCGCGCCGAGCCAGAGCATGGTTCGGCCCCAGCGCGTGGGCGAATCCCCGCAGGCCCGCAGCCAGCGCTCGGCGAGCAGCCAGTAGAGCGCGAGCAGCACGGCGGTCGGGATGATCGTCGCCTTGAAGATGAAGAACCCGGCACCGTAGCGGCCGCTGGTGCTGACGTTGGTGCAGCCGGTCAGGTGCGGCACGCACTCCGGCAGGTGGCCGCCCCAGGCGGACGCGGCGTAGGCGCCGATGACGCCGAGCCAACTCAAGACCCAGATGGCGATGCCGACGTGACGCAGATCCACGATGGGGCGGTCCTGTGCAGCGCGGCGTCGAGGCAAGCCCGCCCGAGCCTGCATTCCCGCTAGAAGGGTCCGTCGCTCTCGGGCGGCGGGACCTGGATCGAGCTTTCCTCCTCGATGCTGAGAACGCCTAGGACGCTTCTGATGCTTTCCAGCGCCTCGTCTTGGGCAGACCCGAAGAGCATCCGGAGCTCCTCGAATACGTCCTCTACGTCCAGGCCGCGCTCTCGCACTGCGTTGACAACAGCATCCAAGCTCTCGGCCTGCTCAGCGACTAGCACAACCTGCCTTCTTGCCATGCTGGACCTCCTATCGTCGGCTCATCTGTTTGCTGGACACATCCGGAGCGTGCCGCCATTCGGGGGCTCGCGCAAGTTGGTGCGACCAGGAAGTCGAGCACCCCCTTGTGGCGGCGACCGAGCCCCCGGTACCCGAAGCGCTTGAGCATGTCCCGGACGAAGCAGTATGCCTCGGCCCGGTCCTGCTGGTTGGAAGTCCACGGCCTCGTTGCCTTCGACGAAGGCCCGAAGGCCGACCGCAAGCGGTCGGTGCTCGATGCTGCGTAGCCGCCGCGTCTGGATGTCCACGATCATCATCCGATGGTGCGCGGACACCCGTTCACCCTCACTTCAGGCTGGAATCGGCCCTTCCGTGCATCCTCACATTGCGTTGGACAGTGCGCTGCACTGTCGCAGCCGGGACGCTATGGTATGCACACCGACCGACTAGGAGAGAGCGATGAGCCTCGGAGCCGACGAAACGGTCTGCTGACACGTCTCGCTCTTCACAGCCCCGCGCCGATCAACTCCGCGCCGGGTTCCCCCGACCACATGATCAGTCGTGCTGTGCAAACGTCCAGGCCATTGCTGCATGCCTTCACCCAATCGGCGGTTGCGGCCTTGATGACGCGGGGGACAGTGTCCGAGTCCGGCGCAAGCAAACCATCTATCCCAACCGCCCGGGAGTCCAACCTTCGCGCGCGCCGGTCTCGTCGATCTGCTCGAGGTCGATGGCGCTCAGCAGGTCTCTGAGGTCTCTTGCCGCCCGTGCGCCGTCTGCGCCCGGCGGTTGCCAAACCCTTCCCGCACCCACCCGTTGACGCGCCGCTCCAAAGCGGGTGTAGACTCCCCGCGACACTCGGTGAGGTAGGGAACATGCCGCTGCGTCGTCTTCTCGTCCTGCCCGCGCTGTTCGTGGCGGCATCCTGGCTCTGGGGCTGCGCGACCGCGCCGGTCGCTCCGCTAGCGGCGACGCCCGAGCCCGCCGCCCCCGCCGAAGCTCCCGCCAGCGCCAGCGCCGCCGCCTTCGCGCCCGAATCCGCGCCGACCGAACCGGCAAGCCCAGCTGTGGTCCATGCGGACGACGACATCGAGGAGATGATCGTCACGGAGCGGCGGCTGCTGGACATGCAGGGGCGCCAAGGCATCTATCGCCAGGTCGCCAAGGGCAAGCGGCTCTTCGCCCAGAACCAGTACACGGAGGCGTTCCCGTACCTGCTCACCACGGCGGAGCGCGGCTTCAAGGACTCGCAGGCGAGGGTAGGGCACATCTATTTGGCCGGTCTTGGCGACGTTGATCGCGATGCAGAGGCCGGCGTGGGCTGGCTGGGCGTAGCCGCCACCGGTGCCACTTCCCCCGGAATCCGTAACTATTTCAACGATATATGGGAGCGCATCCCGGAGCAGCACGTCCCCTACTTCGAGGAGGTGGTGGACGAGTACCGCACTAGGTACGGCGAGGAGACCACGGGCGTGGTCTGCGAGATGCACCGGCCGCTCAGGAGCTTCGTCAAAATACTCGGCTGCTTCTTCGAGGCCGCGCTGCCGGAGGAGATTCGCCAGACACTCGACGAGATGGAGGATCAGGAAGCGGCGATCGAGCTTGCATTGGAGCGGCTGCGACAGATCCAGGAGGCCATCGCGGAAGGCCGCACGGACCGCACTGCCACCGGCGCACCGGACTAGCGTTCTTCGATAACGTTCTGAAATTGCAACGGAAATATGTCTCCCGCCGCAGTCTCTTGCGCTCTGAATTCGACGCCTGATCGCTCGGCGCCGGAGGCCAGATGTGACAACCGCGCACCAAATGTAACGAAATGTTGACGCATCCCGTCCAAACGGTGTAAAAACGCCTGCTCTTGGGTCTTGTGGCCGCGCCGCAAGGTCGGTATGGTCGCACCCGGATTCGTTCCGGGCGCTGCCTGTGGACGATTCGCGACGGGGACGCATTTCAAACCCTAATGGGGGAGCACCATATGCAGAAGCACTTCAAGCAGGCGATGCTGTGGGCGATGTTCACGGCGTTCGGGCTATCCGCCCTGAGCGCCGGGGCCGCCGACGCAGACGACGAGGACGAAGACGAAGAAGACCAGGAAGTCGAAGAGATGAAGGTGATCGGGTCCTACATCCGACGCACCAACTTCGACCTGCCCTCGCCGCGCGACGTGGTCGACTCGGTAGACCTCTCTCTGGCAGCCACCTCAGACCTCGGCGAGGTGGTCTTCGACCAGACCTTCCAGATCGGCGTCAACGCCAACTCTGCACCCATCGAATTCAACAGCGCAGACGACCAGGAGTTCCAGCAGGGCTCGGAGACCTGGGCCAACCTGCGCGGCCTCGGTACCCGAGCGACGCTGACGATGATGGACGGCCACCGCGTACCGGCCAACGTCAACGGCTACGGCTCCCGAACGAGGCGAGCCGGTGCGGACCTCAACAACCTCTACCCCGGCATCGCCGTGGGCAGGCTGGAGACCATCCTCGACGGCGCATCCGCCCTCTACGGCGCCTCGGCCGTCTCCGGCGTCATCAATCTCGTGCCCCGGAAGGACTTCGACGGCTTGCAGGTCAACTACGAGTACCGGCAGCCGCTTGAGAACGGGGCACCGGAGAAACGTCTCGGCCTCTTGGCAGGCGCCCAGGGCGACCGCACCAGCGTGATCTTCGCGTTGGAGATCCGCGACCAAGATCGCATGAAGGGCACGGATCGACCGGAGTACATCATCAGTTCGGCGAACTGGACGGGCCAGTACGCCCACCCGTACCAAGAACGGCCCTGGAGTCACCCTGGCGATTGGTATGCCCCGATCCGGAACAGCAGCGGCGAACTTCAACCGCCCATCGGCGGTGCGCATGTCTGGCCGGACGGCGAGGTCGCCGACCCTTGGGGCGCACGGGGGTGGAGTTTCCTCGGCCCAGGCTGGATCGCAGACCGCTACTCTCCGACTCGCGAGTCCATGAACAACGGGATCATCCCCGACCGCGTTGTGGCCGGCGATGCAGGTGGCGGCTGGTTCTCCCCGCTGCGTGTGTCCATGAACGGTAACCCCACGGATCGACATCTGGCTGGCGTGGTGCGAACCTTCGTTCCCGCGCACTGGGGCGACGGCATGCCGCCGCTGGCGGATCAGCATGGCTCATTGGCAACCGCTCGCCGTCCCGACCCCGGGTGCGGCTACGACTTCGGCGGCGGCAACAACCACACGCCTTTCCTCCCGCCGATCGGGCTGGACGATCCCCGCCGTGATATCCAGCCGGACGGCTGGTCGGAGGAACGCTGGCAACTGCACTACTCGGATCCGACCTTGACGACCATCTTCGGCGACTCGGTCCGGAACCTGGGCTACACGGACAACAACAAGCCCGGCAGCTACCTGAATGGCTGGCAGGTCGGCGAGCTCGCCGGCTTCTCCGCATGGCTGGGCGAAGAGATCAAATGGCCCGGGCCGGGTCCCGACTGCCGCCAAGCAATCGGCGACACTTTCGACATCCGCGAGAGGCGGGACCAAGAGCAGGGCATGGCCTACTTCGAGCACGAGTTCAACGACTACGTGAAGATCCACGGCGAGATGGTCGTTTCGCGCTTGGACTACGACACGCGTCAGTACGCACCTAGGTTCGACGACTGGCCGTTCCCCACCCAGGATCCGTTGTCGGACGTCAACCCGGTCGCTGTTGGCTCCAACCCCGGCAACCCGTACCGGGCGTTCGCAGACGGCACCAACGCGTTTGCGCTGCTGCAGCCCGATCATGAGTGGGGCAGCCCCAACATGTTCTGCCGCGAGGTCGTTGACGGTGACGGCAACGTAACCGCATGCATGGGCGACTCCTACCTGAACTATCTGGATGCCAACGCCAACGGGCGCTACGACTATCTGGAGGAGCCGGGCGAACTGCTCGTCTACGCCCAAGACGAGAACGGGGATGGCATCCCCGACCGCGCCGGCCTCGATGGCATCCACGATGTGTCCTACAACCGCGATCCGAAGTATCGAGTCGTGCTGCTTTCGGACACTGAGGACTCTGACGGCGACGGCGTCCCTGACCGCTTCGACCCGGACACGGTCGGTGCCGGCGGCGTGCGGCTATTCGAGGACGTGAAGCTGCGCGGCATGAACCTGTGGCCCAAGCACCCGCACAACAACAGCCTGCCGTGGCTCAACGACGATATGACGTGGCGGGACCGGACGCGCATCGAGAACTTCCGTTTCCGCTTGGGAACGGAGGTGTCGATTCCGGAAACCGAGTGGATCGTGGATGCGGACTGGATCTGGACGCTGGTGCGGCGCACGGATGATCGCCCGGAGGGGATCTGGCCGATGATGAATGCGGCGTTGCGTTGCCAGGGCGGGCAGTTCGGCGATACCTGCTGGAACCCGTTCAGCACGCACTGGCTTGCAACGACGGAGGAAGGCGAGCTGCAGGACGCCTACCGCACGGACGGGGACACGGGGCAGAGCGCGTGGGATCCGACGGGCGGCGCTTACATGAGCGACGCGATCAACACCGAGTCCGAGATGGCCAACGCTGGCATCGTGCTCGTGCAGAACGAGCGTTCGCTGGGCATGCACGTGATCGACCTCGTGGTCTCGAACTCGTCCCTCTTCCAGATCTACAACGACACCCCGGTCGGCGTCGCGGTGGGAGTTCACTGGCGCAACGAGACGGAAGAGTTGAACCCCGATGCCTTCGCGTTGACGGGCGTGTCGCTAGGCGGCGACGAGCTCGTCGGCCTCAACGCGGGCGAGTCTGTGCAGCTTCAGGACACCGAAGAGGAAGTGCGCGCGGTATTCATGGAAGCTACGGTGACGCCGCTTTCGCACCCGACGTGGGGCACGATGGAGGTGCAAGCGGCCGCTCGCTACGCGGAGTTCGAGACCACCGCCGGCCTTTACGCCCACGGCGCGTCGGCCAAGTACGACACGGTGATCCCGAAGCTGGCCATGCGCTACCAGCCGACGAGTTGGCTCGCCGTGCGCGGCAGTCTGACCGAAGGCTTCGTGCTGCCGAGTTCCTCGTCGCTGTTCCAGCCGGGCAACTCGAGGGCTCGTGCGTCGATGTCCGACTACATCTGCAACAACCTGCCGGAGCTCGACGCCTGTCGCGAAACCTGGAGCAACACCAGCGGGACGGTCGACGGCGTGGAGATCGCCTTCGCTGGCAACCCCGTTCTTGGACCTGAGGTCTCGGAGCTGTGGAATGCTGGGCTTTCGCTGCAGTTCTTGGATGGTGACCTGACGTTCGACGTGGACTACACCACCGTGGACTTCAACGGGCGTTCGGAGCGGGTCGGCGCGGGTACGAACCTCGGTTCTGCCGGCGGCGGCTTCGGTCGCTTCGTGCGGGATCGCTGCGGCGCGAACACGCTGCTCAACTACAACGACCCCAATGCCGATCAGGTCTTCAACGTCACCGAGTACGTCGAGATGACGCCGACCAGCGAACTGGCTTGCCGCAGGGAAGCCGCGATCGCATGGGTCGAGACGATCGAAAGCGTCAGCGGCGGCATCGCCGGTTCCGCGATCGAGCGTAGCGGTATCGACGGCTTGGAGCTGCGCAGAGTCGGCGAAAGCTGGGTGGATCAAGGGCGCCAATCCACGACCTCGATGATCTACGCGGCTCGCTATCGCTTCGATGCCGAGGACCTGCCGTTCATCGGCGGCGACTACGGCAGCTTCGAGGCCAGCCTGAGCGCTACGCAGATGCTTGACCTCACGATCTGCCGCTATGGGGACACGGACGGCGAGGTCGCGCTCAATCCGGACGGCAGCCGCAATACGGCAGACCGGGACCACGTTTACGCGGAGATCTGCGTAGACGGGGCCGGCTACCGCAACAACGGCATCCACTACATCGGCCAGATCAGCGACTTGGTGGAAGTCCTCCCGGCTACGCCGGAGTGGCGCGCGAACATGGGCCTGCGCTGGTTCTACGACCAGCACACGGTGCAGCTCAGCGTCCGCTGGCATGACGAGGTGAAGGACACCTTGGCATCCTGGGATCCGGTGCAGGACCGAGGCCACGACGTGAGCGGAATCTGGATCAACTTCCGTCAAGACCAAGAGGATCTGGACAACGACAACGTCTGCGTGGACCAAGACCGCAACCCGCACTGCCGCATCGATTCGCGCCACTATTGGGACGTGAGCTACACCTACAACCGTCCCGATGTGTTCGGCTTGGGCTTCGTCTCGACGAACATCGCGATGCGCAACATCTTCGGCACCATGCCTGACGCGATGCCGTCCGGCGTAGGCTACGACGCCTATCTGGACAACATTATGGGACGCCAGGCCTTCGTCCGCGTAACGGTAGGCTTCTAGCGAGCAACCGCCGCGCAAGTGACGAAGAAGCAACGGGTACTGCCGGGTTCGAGGGCCACGCGCCCCGTCCCCGGCAACAGCCCCCCAACCGAGGCCCGGAGCCGGCTCAGCCGACTCCGGGTCTGGCTTTTCACCCTCGGGGCCCTGAGCGCCGGCCTAGCCCAGGCCCAAGACCCGGAGACGAACTGCGACGCCCTCCCCGAATCCAGCCAACCCCTATGCCGCATGGTCCAGGCCTGCGCCGCCATCGACGATCCCACCCGCCGCCAAGAATGCTACCGAACCGCGCTCGACACCCTAGGCGAGCCGGACTCAGCAGCCGCGGCAGCAACGGAACCAGTCGCCACACAGCAACCGGACGACCCAACGCCGGCTCTAGTATCGGAACCCGTACCCGCACAGCCGCCCCCAACCCGCACCGCCCTGACGCCGGCCGCCGCGCCAGAGCCCGCCACCCCCGAGCCCGCAACTCCCAAACGCCGCTCCCGAACCATGGCTGCCGTCGCCAAGCTATTCCAATCCCCAACCGCCGCCGAGGGCGTATCCGTCCCCAAGCGCTTCACCGCCACCGTAACCGCCCACCGCGACCTAGTCCGCGACCGCCAAATCCTGGTCCTCGACGACTCACTCCTATTCGAGGGCGAACGCGCCTCCTCAACCAGCATAGAAGTCGGCGACGAGGTCCGCGTAGTCAAATCCTCAAGCTTCCGCGGCCGCACCTACCAAATCAGCGGCCCCTCAAGACGCCCCTTCCAAGCCATCCGCATCCGCTGCGAACGCGCCGACCTAAACACCGACGACCGCCGCAAATGCAACGGCCTTCTGGCGGGCGTGGATAGGATGGGAAGATGATGGGCCTAGGGGCGTTGGGACCGTGGTTTCGACGGGTGTTGCGATCATCCAAGCAGGCGTCTCGCTTGGCCCTGGCGAACGACCGAACCGACAGGAGGGGTGCAATGACTGGCCGCACGATAGTGTTCAGCTTTGATGGTACTGGCAACGAACCGAGTGACGCGGAGGGGTTTAAGGAAGACGAGAGCATCAGCAACGTCCTCAAGCTGCACATTCTCTTGGGCGGTGGGCTGCGTGACGACCAGACCGACACGAAGACCGTCGCTGAGGCTCCGCAGGTGACGCACTACTACAATGGGATCGGGACGCGGGAGAACGGGGAAGACATACCACTCGTTGGGTGGCTAGTTTCCAGGGTCTCGGCGATTGTGAACAGTGCCTTTGCACCAACGTGGGCAGACGCCAGACGTATCCTCAACGAGGCAATGGCGGACTTCAAGGTTCTTGAGCCGAAACCGAGCGACCGTATCGTACTTTTTGGATTCAGCCGAGGCGCAGCACTCGCACGGAGATTCGCGAGCATGCTGCTGAAGGAGGACCCCGAACGAAAGATCGCGTTTCTGGGCGTATTCGACACGGTCGCGGCCATGGATGGCATACATCGTCGGGGCGAGCGTGCCACCAGCGATGTCGTGTTCGAGAACGGGACTGTTCACGAACGGGTTGAGCGTGCCGTTCACATTCTGTCGCTAGACGAGGATCGCATTGCATTCGAGCCTACGCAGATGAATTGCGACGACGAACACCCGGGGCGGATCACGGAGATCTGGTTCCCAGGCGTTCATAGTGATGTTGGCGGCGGGTACTGGCACGATGGCCTTAGTGACTTGTCGCTCAGCTACATGATTGACCGATGCCGGGCATGCCTTGGCGATCACATCCGCATCAGGGACCCCAGTGACGGTGACGCGATCCGCGACTTGCTTGCCTCGCAAGGCGAAATGCTGGGGTGCCTTGATGCCGACGACGTTTTGCTGCACCCGACCGTGGTTGGCGTGGCGCACGCACATACAGAAGGGCTGAGTACGCTTTACAGCAAGGAATCTCGTCTAGTTTGCGTGCGACGGGACGATCACCCTGTGCCGCCGGAGCAATACCCGGCGCTGGTGCATCGCTCCGTCAAAGACCGGTTCGACCAGGTTCCCGAGTACCGACCACCTGCGCTACGAGGACGGCGTTTCGTCTTGTGGCTGGCTGATGGGGATCGACGGAAGATGCAGGGCATTGCCGGCCTCAGAGGCGAGCTGAACGGATAGGGTGCGCGGTCCGAACGCCTTCGGTGACGCGGCGTCCCGGGTGATCTCAAAGTCGGGTCCCGACGGAGGGTGCCAAGCCTGCTCGAGGGCGGCGTAAGTTGCGGCTGGCGCGCTCAAGAAAACAGAAAGTCGTAAGAGATCGCCCATACCACCTGTAGGAAATCGGCTCGACGTATGCCAATGCGTCTTTCGGTCGGCTATTTTGCGCGCCTTCGTGCCGATTCGCGGCACGCCGACCGGAGTTCGTCGTGGCCCGCAAGCTGGATCAGTCCGCCAAGATGCTCTTCATCGGCGAGGTGATCGCCGACATGCTCCGGGCGGCGGAGCCGGAGCTCGCCGCGCTGGTGGACCTCGACAGCATCGAGGCGTTGCCGACGGAGTACATCGACGGGGACACGCGCACCAGGCGCTTCGGCGACGCTGCGTTCCGGGTGAAGTTCAGGAAGGGCCGGTTCCCGGCGCACGGATCGAAGGGCGCGAAGCGACGAAGGCGATTCTTGATCGTCGCGGTGGAACTCCAGCACACCAACGACACGGACATGCTGGACCGAGTGCGCGAATACGCCGATTGGCAGGAGGGGCACTATCGCCAGCAGGGCGTGGTGCGCGAGGGCGAACACCCGCCGCTGCTGGCGCTGGTGATCCACACGGGTCCCGACCGCTGGACCGCGGCGGACGGCACCGAAGTCTTCGAGGGCCTACCGCGCGGAGCGGCACGGCGGTTGGCACGCTGGCAGCGGCAGGCGTATATTCCGATCAAAGCCGGGCGACGCTCGACGCTGTCGCTGCCGGAGGACAACCGGCTTGGCGCTGTGGTGCGGCTGGCCCGCTGCCCGACGCGGACAGAGATGATCCGGCAGCTCGCCTTGGAGCTGGAGTATTTCGGCGGTCCGGAGCACCTGCGGTTCCAGCGCGGACTGCTGGCGCGGGTGGAGGAAGTCTGGGGGGATGTCGGCGTGGAGATGCCGAGCGTCGAGGAGCTGTTGGAGGCAAAGGAGGAAGGAAGGATGGCGGATTTCCTAGAGGTACGCATCAGGGAGTGGAGGGACGAGGCCATTGCGGAAGGCCGCGCCATCGGCATTGAGGCAGGTCGCGAGGAAGGCCGCGAGGAAGGCCAGCGCGTGGCCCTGGAACGCCTCGCCGCTGATCGCTTCGGCCCGGAAGCCGCGCGCAGGCTCTCGGACACCCTGAACGGCACGCCGAGCAGCGACAGGGTGGTCGAGCTGGGCAACCTGATCTTCCGCTCCCGAACGGCCGAGGAGTTCGTCGACGGGTTGGATAGCTGACCCTGCCGCAGCGCGTCGGCGTGGGAGTGGCAGACTCTCGCCCGGCGTGGTTCCGGGTTCAGTGTGTCGCGATCGCATCGTGTATCGCGGCAGTTATCGCGCTTCCCGCTTGAGAGCGCGGCGTCGGCGTACCTCCCACCGTGCCGTTGGGCTCGGCGGACGCCGAACTGGTCGAACTCATCACCGACCTGCACCAGACCATCGAGTCGTTGCCGGAGTCTGCCGAGATGCGCGGGCGCCTCGGCATGGCCTTCGAGGTCAACGGACTTCTACAGTGAGGCGATGGAAACCTACACCCAGGCCGAAGCCCTGGACCCCTGCGACTTCCGCTGGCCCTATTTCCGCGCAGTGCTCGTCGCGGAGTCCGGAGATTTCGACAGCGCCGTCCCCATCATCGACCATGCCTTGACGCTCGATCCCGAATACGCCCCGGCTTGGCTCTACAAAGGTACTGGCTGAACGCTCTGGGTCGCTACGCCGACGCGTGGGCGGCATTGGAGCGGGCCAAGGAACTCGGTGCCACGGAGAACGCGGGCGGCGGGATCGCCAGGGCCTTGATCGGCGAGCAGCGGTTCGAGGAAGCCGTCGCCGTGCTCGAACCGCTGGTCGAGGCAACCCGCCACCCGCAAGCCTATCGCCTGCTGGGCCGCGCCTACCAGGCGCTGGGCCGCACGGATGACGCCAAGATCGCGACGGCCCGGGCGAAGGACACCAAGCCCATGACTTGGCGCGATCCGCTGCAGCATCAGAAGTGGCAGTACGAGGCGTCCTTGGGACGCCGGCTGATACACGCGGAGCAGCTTCTGCAGGCAGAACGCTACGACGAGGCGGTGGATGTACTGGAACGCCTGCGGATGCGCGGCGTCGGCGAAGAGGCGCTGTACGTCAACCTCAGCCTCGCGTATGGGCGCAGCGGGCGGACCGAGAAGGCATTGGCGGTAGTGGAGGAGGGCATGGCGGCCTCGCCCTACAATCACCGCTTCCAGAACGTACTTGCAGGCATCTACCAGAATGTCGAGCAGCCCGAACGCGCCATGACGCATCTGCGCCGGTCGATCGAGCTGCATCCGGTGCAGGTTTGGCCCTACGAGAGGCTGGCGGGACTCCTCATGGAGCAGGGGCGCTATGCCGAAGCTTTGCAGGCCGTGGATACGGCGGTGGACTTCGGCGCGGAGGACGCGCAGCAGCTTCACTACACGGCGGTTTCCGTCGTGCTACGCACTGCAGCTTGCGTGCCTAGAGTGCGAAATCTGTAAGAGATCGCCCATACCAACTGTAGGAAATCGGCTCGACGTATGCCAATGCGTCTGTCGGTCGGCTATGTTGCGCGGCTTCGTGCCGATTCGCGGCACGCCGGCAGGAGTTCGTCGTGGCCCGCAAGCTGGATCAGTCCGCCAAGATGCTCTTCATCGGCGAGGTGATCGCCGACGCGCTCCGGGCGACGGAGCCGGAGATCGCCGCGCTGCTGGACCTCGACAGCATCGAGGCCTTGCCGACGGAGTACATCGACGGGGACACGCGCGCCAAGCGCTTTGGGGACGCGGCGTTCCGGGTGAAGTTCAAGAAGGGCCGGTTCCCGGCGAAGGGCTCGAAGAGCGCGAAGCGGCGGAGACGTTTCCTGATCGTCGCGGTGGAGCTCCAGCACACCAACGACGCGGACATGCTGGGCCGAGTGCGCGAATACGCCGATTGGCAGGAGGGGCACTATCGCCAGCAGGGCGTGGTGCGCGAGGGCGAACACCCGCCGCTGCTGGCGCTGGTGATCCACACGGGCCCCGACCGCTGGACGGCGCCGGATGGCACCGAAGTCTTCGACGGCCTCCCGCGCGGGCTGGCACGTCGGTTGGCGCGTTGGCAGCGGCAGGCGTATATTGGGATCGAAGCCGGGCGGCGCTCGACGCTGTCTCTTCCGGAAGATAACCGGCTCGGTGCCGTGGTGCGGCTGGCCCGCCGTGCGACGCGGACGGAAATGGTCCGGCAGCTCGCCTTGGAGCTTCAGCGCTTCAGTGGTACGGAGCACTTGCGGTTCCGACGCGGGCTGGTGGCGCGTCTCGAGGAGGTCGGGGGCACGTTCGGCATGGCGATGCCAAGCGTCGCGGAACTGATGGAGGCAAAGGAGGAAGGAAGGATGGCGGATTTCTTTGAGGTACGCTTCAGGGAGTGGAGGGACGAAGCCATTGCGGAAGGCCGCAGTGTCGGTCTTGAGGCGGGTCGCGAGGCGGGTCGCCAGGAAGGGCGCGAGGCGGGTCGCCAGGAAGGGCGCGAGGCGGGTCGCGAGGAAGGGCGAGAGGAAGGTCGCGAGGAAGGGCGAGAGGAAGGGCGAGAGGAGGGTCGCGAGGAGGGCCAGCGGCGGACGCTCGAACTCCTCGCCGCTGATCGCTTCGGCCCGGAGGCCGCGCGCAGGCTCTCGAATACCCTGAACGGCACGCCGAGCAGCGACAGGGTGGTCGAACTGGGCAAGCTGATCTTCCGCTCCCAGACCGCAGAGGAGTTCGTTGACGGGTTGGACAGCTGAACCTGCTGCGGTGCGTCGGCGTGGGAGGGCCTAGCTCTCGCCAGCGCGGTTCCCGGTTCAGCGGCGCCGCGATCATGTCGTGCATCGCGGCTCTTCTCGTCCTTTCCGCCTGCGAGCGCGGCGTCGGCGAGCCGCCCGCCGTGCCGCTGGACTCCGCCGACACCGAACTGGTCGAGCTCATCACCGACCTCCGCCAGACCATCGAGTCGCTGCCGCAGTCCGCCGAGATGCGCGGTCGCCTCGGTATGGCCTACGAGGTCAACGATTTCTACACGGAGGCCATGGAAACCTACGCCCAGGCGGAAGCGTTGGACCCGGGCGACTTCCGCTGGCCGTACTTCCGCGCGATGCTGGTCGCGGAGTCCGGCGACTTCGACGGCGCCGTGCCGATCATCGATCATGCCCTGACGCTCGATCCGGACTACGTGCCTGCTTGGCTCTACAAAGGCACTTGGCTGAACGCCCTCGGTCGATACGCCGATGCGCGCGCGGCATTGGTGCGCGCGAAGGAACTGGGCGCCACCGAAAACGCGGGCGGCGGCATCGCGAGGGCCTTGATCGGCGAGCAGCGGTTCGAGGAAGCTGTCGCCGTGCTGGAGCCGCTGGTCGAAGCAACCCGCCACCCGCAAGCCTATCGCCTGCTCGGCCGCGCCTATCAGGCGCTCGGCCGCACGGACGACGCGAAGATCGCGACCGCGCGGGCGAAGGATGCGAAGCCCATGACCTGGCGCGACCCGCTGCAGCATCAGAAGTGGCAGTACGAGGCGTCTTTGGGGCGCCGGCTGATACACGCGGAGCAGCTTCTGCAGGCAGAGCGCTACGACGAGGCGGTGGATGTACTGGAACCCCTGCGGATGCGTGGCGTCGGCGAAGAGGCGCTGTACGTCAACCTCAGCCTGGCCTACGGGCGCAGCGGGCAGACCGAGAAGGCGCTCGCGGTAGTCGAGGAGGGCATGGCGGCCTCGCCGGACAACTACCGCTTCGAGAACGTCCTCGCGGGCATCTACCAGAACGTCGAGCAGCCCGAACGCGCCATGACGCATCTGCGTCGGTCGGTCGAGTTGCATCCGGTACAGGTCTGGCCCTATGAGCGGCTCGCGGGTCTGCTGATGGAGCAGGGGCGCTATGCCGAAGCGCTGGAAGCGGTGGACACGGCGGTGGACTTCGGCGCGGAGGACGCGCAGCAGCTGCACTACACGGCGGGGATGCTGGAAGGCGTTCGCGAGCGGTGGCCGGAAGCGGTGGCGCGCTTCGAGCAGGCGACGGCGCTCGATGCCTCGTTTACGATGGCCTACATCTACCTCGGCCGCTGTCTGGCGGAGATGGGTCGCTTCGAGGATGCCCGCACCGCCTTGGCTTGGGCGGAGCGGCTCGACACGCACCTGACGGAGCTGGCTTCCGCCAGGCGGCGTTTGGTAGCGCTGGAAGGGGAGAACTGATCGGTCCTGGGTCGCCCGTCGCTTCGGGTCAACTCGTGCTGATCCCAGGGTACAGGTTCTCGTCGATGTAACGGCAGAGCAGCGTGCGGCCGTGGCGTCCGGCCCGTGCGACCATCTCGCAGACCACTCTGGTGCGCCGCCCGTCGTAGTTGTTCCTGTACGTTTCGACGATCTTGTCCAGCATTTCGTTGTGTTGCTTGGGGATCTGTGCGCGCACCCTGTCGTAGAGCTGCTTGAACTGGGGCTCGGTTTCGCCGGTCGCGGCGGCGCCAAGCCACCCAACGCCTTGGGCGATGTCCTGTTTGACATCGCCAAGGCCTTCGACGTAGATCTGCCCTAGCTGTGCTTGGGCCTGCTTGAACCCCCGCTGAGCTGCGAACTCGAGGTAGGGGATCGCCTCCTCGTACTTCTTGGCCACGTAGAGCTGCTTGCCTTGGGTTTGCGCTCGGTAGGTCGCCTCGATCTCGTCCCGGGGGACGATGTCCTCCTGGGCGGCGTAGGGCCCGGCTGCCAGCAGGGCGATGGCGGCGGCGACAGGGGCTACAATCGTCGCCAGCCTTCCTTTGGAACGGGTCATGTCGACCTCCTCCGTCGTCGACGTGCAAGGATCATGTCCATACTAGCGCAAATGAAGCGGGCTTGCGGACCGAGGCGGTTGGCGTCGCGAGGGGCATTGCTCGGCGCGTGCATCGGCGTAGCTGGTTGCGGATCGGATTCGGCGCCCTGGTTCGCCGACGAGGCGAAGGCGCGCGGGCTGGACTTCCACCATGTTTCCGGTTTCGCCGGACGACCGCTCTTGCCCGAGATCACCGGCGGCGGCGCGGCGTTGGCGGACTTCGACGGCGACGGCGATCTCGATGCCTATTTCGTCCAGTCGGGCAGCCTCTACCAAGACCCCTCCGCGGTGGGCGCCGATGCGCGCAACCGGCTGTTTCTCAACGAAGGCGATGGCCGGTTCGCGGAGGCGCCGGATGCACGCGGTGCCGACGACGCCGGCTACGGCATGGGCGTGGCGGTCGGCGACTACGACAACGACGGCGATGTGGACCTGTACGTCACGAACGTCGGCCCGAACGCGCTCTATCGCAACGACGGGACGGGGCGCTTCGAGGATGTTTCGGCTGAGGCCGGCATCGAGGACCCGGCGTGGAGCACTTCCGCCACCTTCCACGACTTCGACCTCGATGGCGACTTGGACCTCTTCCACACCAACTACATCCATTGGTCCATTGAAGCGGAGATGAACTGCTACTCCGGCAGCGTCATCACGTATTGCCCGCCGGAGAACTACAACGCGCCAGCTCGGGACCGCCTGTACCGGAACAACGGCGACGGCACGTTCACGGACGTCACCGCGGTCTCCGGCATCGGCGGCAAGTTCGGCAACGGCTTCGGCGTCGTCGGCGCGGACTTCAACAGGGATGGCCTCACGGACATCTTCATCGCCAACGACCAGATGGTCGATCAGCTCTGGCTGAACCTCGGCGGCCTGCGCTTCGAGGAAGCCGGCGCCCTATGGGGCTGCGCGGTGGACGAGCACGGCCTCGCCAAGGCCGGCATGGGCGTTGCCGCGGCCGATGTGGACCGCGATGGCGACACGGATGTGATGGTCACCAACATCACTGGCCAGACGGACTCGTTCTTCCGCAACGAGGGCACCTTCTTCACGGACGTGACGGGCGAACTCGGTCTCGGCCAGACCGGCCGCTACACCCGCTGGGGCGTGGCGCTGGCGGACTTCGACAACGACGGGCTGCTGGATCTCTACGAAGCGAACGGCATGGTGGGCACGGAGGCGCTCACCAAGGGACTGGACTTCGACGAGCCGAATCGCCTGTTCCGCGGTACGGCTATCGGGCGCTTTGAGGATGTCGAGCCACCGGGCGGAGTAAGTCCGTCTCTCCAACACACTTCGCGCGGCCTCGCCGTGGGGGATGTCGACGGCGATGGCGGTCTCGACCTTTTGATCGTCAACCGCGACGGCCCGGCGTACCTCCTCATGAACACGGTCTCTGGACGCGGCAACTGGCTCCGCTTCAGGGCTGTGCTCGGCGATCCTGAGCGCGACGCCTACGGCGCGACAGTCTCCGCCTTGGTCGGCGGCGTACGCGTCTACGCCGATGTTCAGCCGGAGGGGAGCTACCTCGCGTCGAGCGAGGCGGTCGTGCATTTCGGCCTCGGCGCCGAGACGAGTGCGCAAGACGTGCGCGTCCGCTGGCCAGGTAGCCCGCGCGGCGAAACCGAAGCCTTCGGCGACTTCGACGCCGCGCAGACGGTGGTCCTGCGCCGTGGTGGCGTGCGGCCCCGCTGAGGCGATCTTCGGGCACAGTGCAAACGCCGCACGGCGGCGAAGTGGATGACGGTCCGCCCGGGCAATGATGCGGGAAAACGCGGTCGGCCCTGCGGAATGTGGTAGATCGCTTACACGCCGAATGGACGAATGCCTTGCCCACGCGGGGCCGATTTCCTAGCCGCGGCGAGAGATTGTCCATATCCAAGTAGTCCGGCGGCCCGCCATACTCGCGTTTTGCTAAGCTTGAACGGAGCGAGACCGGTGAACGGAAATGTCATCGACACGTTGCGCTTGGCCAATCGCCTCAAGGACGCGGGCTTTGAGCCCCATGGTGCCGAAGGGATTGCGCAGGCGCTTAGCGACGAGCTCGAGGGGCGCGTGGTGACCAAGTCGTACGTGGACACGGCCTTGGAACGAACGGAGAACCGGCTTGGTGCCGCCATCGCCGATGTGGGCAGTCAGATTGCCGCGCTGGGTCAAGCCTTGGATGGCAAGCTATCCGCGCTGGACGCCAAGATCGACGTCACGGCGGATCGCTTGGACGCCAAGATCGACGCCACGGCGGATCGGCTGGACGCCAAGATCGATGCCACGGCGGCGCGCCTGGACGCCAAGATCGATGCCACGGCGGCCCAGCTGGACGCCAAGATCGACGATACGGCGGCCCGGCTGGACGCCAAGATCGACGACACGCGGGCTACGCTCGACGGGAAGATGGATCTAATCGACGCCAACCAGCACAAACGGCACGATAGCAACGCTCGCTGGGTGATCTTCCTAGCGGGTCTCCTGTTCGCCATGACCCTCGCCGCAGGTGTTCCCCAGTACCTTCGGATGTTCGGCATTGGGTACCCGTGGCCCCCGCAGGCGGCAGCGACTGTGTCCGCGTCGGATGATCGGGAAGGCGATGCCCGGACGCCATCGGTGGCCCATTCAGAGCTTGAGACGGACGAAGCCGGTCCGGTGCCAGGCGAACCACGCTGAAGGGCTGAGCACCGTGTTGGCTTGCGCTTGGAGCGGTCATGCTGCTGTCGGGCGGCGCGGTTCATCGCTTGGCAGCATTGGTGGGCGTCTTCCCTCCGCGCGCGGTCGCGACGTGGCTTCGTTGGAGTCGTCGCCACGCCGCCCGCGGGCCAGCCGCCGAACTCGGCCCGCTCGCGGTGGCGTTCTCGATCGGCGCGGTCGCCGCTCACGCGCTTCCATCCGCCCACATCCTCTGGCCCTGCTGGCTTGCGGCGGGCGTGTTGCTGCTGCCGCCGCGCCGACTGCGTCTGGCGGCGATGGCGCTCATCGGTGTCGGCTACGGCGCATGGCATTGCGTGGATGCCGTGCGGGACCGGATCGACGCCGCCTGCGCACAGCCGACGCTGATCGGCCGGGTGCAGGGCCTCGCCGCCGAGTCGATCGGCCACGGGCCTCCAGGGCAGCGCTTCCTGTTCGCGACGCAGGCTGTCGAAGGCCCGTCCCGCTGCGAGATCGACGGCGTCGTACGGCTCGTCTGGTTCGACGGTCCCACGCTGCGCGGCGGCGAGTCGTGGCGCCTCACCGTGCGCCTCAAGCCGCCTCGGGGCATGGCGAACCCCGGCGTCGTCGATGGCGGACGCTACAGCGCTCGGGCGCGCCTGGCTGCCACGGGGTACGTGTTGGCAGGCAGCCCCGTCGAAGATGCCGACGCTGGCGGATTGGCGGGCGCGGTGGACCGCCTGCGGGAGTCGCTCCGCGACGAGATCAAGTACCTGCGGCTCGCCAACGCCGGCGTGTTGCTCGCCCTCACTCTCGGCGATGCCGCATCCATCCCCGGCGACGAACTCGAACGCTACCGCCGCACCGGGACGATGCATCTGCTCATCATCTCCGGCCTGCATGTCGGCATCGTCACCGGGCTGGGTTTCTTCCTCGGCCGCGGCGCGGCGCTCCTCGTCGGCTTGCCGGCGAAGCCCGCGGGAGTCGCCATCGCGCTGCTTCTGGCGGGCATCTACGTGCTGCTCGCAGGGGCCGGGTTGTCGCTGGTGCGCGCTTTCGCCATGGCTTGCGTCGGCTTGCTGGCGCTCGCTGCCGGCCGCTCGGTGCCGCCGCTCGCGCTTCTGGGCACGGCGCTGACCGTGGTTCTCCTCATCGACCCGATGGCGCCGCTGGCTCCAGGTTTCTGGCTGTCCTTCGGTGCCGTCGCCACCCTCATCGGCTTCTTCTGGCCGCGCCCGGCACGCCGTTCCTGGCTGCTCTCGGCGGCGACCGCCCAACTCGCCATCGCGCTCGTCTTCGCGCCGGCCAGCGCCGGCATCACTGGCTTGGTCCACCCGCTCGGCATCGGCGTGAATCTGGTCGCCGTGCCGCTCGTGACGCTGGTCGTGGTGCCGCTCGCCCTCGCGGGAACGTTGCTCGTGTGGACCGTTCCCGGCGCGTGGCTCCTCACCGCGGCGGACTTCGCGATCGCCGTGCTGAGCGAGGTGCTGGAACGGGCGGACGGGATCGAGCCGCTCTACATTCCCGACCCCGGCCTCTGGCTGCTGTGGGTGGCCGGTGTCGCCGCGGCTTGCCTGCTGCCGATCTCGCGTCTGGCGGCGCTGGCGATGGGTTCGGCTTTCGCGGCGCTGCTGCTGTGGCCGCTGCTGCAAGCGCGTGCGGGCGTGCCGCCGGGCGAGGTCGAAGCGACCGCGCTAGATGTCGGCCAGGGCTTGGCCGTGCTTGTGGAGACGGCCGGGCACACGCTCCTCTACGACACTGGCGCCGGCTTCCTGTCGGGCGGCGACATCGGCGCCAGCGTTGTGCTGCCCGTGCTGCGCAGCCGCGGCAGGGCGCGCATCGACGCGCTGGTGCTGAGCCACGGCGACTTCGATCACGTCGGCGGCGCCCGCTCCGTGCTCGCCGGACTGCGTGTCGGTGCCGTGCATCTCGGCGAACCGGTGCCAGGCATCACGGGCATCCCCTGCCAAGCGGGAATGCGCTGGCAGTGGGACGGCGTGACCTTCGCCTACCTGCACCCGCCCCGACAGGAGCGGTGGGGCGGCCTCGCGCGCAACGCCGCATCGTGCGTGCTGCTGATCGAGACGAGTGAGGCGCGCGTGCTGCTCCCCGGCGACATCGAGCGCGATTGGGAACGGCGGCTGCCACTGCCGCCGGTGGATCTGCTGCTGGTGCCCCACCACGGCAGCGCCACATCCTCCACGCGGTCGTTCGTGGAGCGTACCCGGCCGCGTATCGCCATCGTCGCGGCAGGCTGGCAGAACCACTTCGGCCACCCGCATCCGCGCGTCGTGGAGCGCTATCGGGAAGTCGGTACGCATGTGCTCAGTACGGCTGCGGTGGGCGCCGTGAACTGGCGAAGCACTCGCCCCGCTGAGGTGGAAACCGTGCGCTGCCGAGAGTCGCCGTATTGGCGGCGCGACGTGCCGAAATGGCCCGCGGACGCTCTCAACGCCGAACTGCCGCGCTGTCGGCACCATTGAATTGCGCGCCTTGCGGACGCACTTACTCGGCAAGGCAACAGCGAGCAGCTCAAGGAAGCACCATGCAGATCGAGCGATTCACCAGCCGCTTGCAGGCCGCCCTGGCGGCCGCGCAGTCTCTGGCCGTGGGCCGCGACCATGGGGCCGTCGAGCCCGCCCACCTGCTCTCGGCGCTGCTCGAAGAGGACGGCGCGGTCGCGCTGCTGAAGGCGGCGGGGGTGGACGCCGGGAAGCTCCGCCCGGCTGCCGAGGCCCTCGTCGAACGGCTGCCGAGGCTCGGCCGTCCCACCGGCGAAGTGGCGATCTCTCAAGCCCTCGGTCGCTTGCTGAACCTCGCCGACCGTGAGGCGCAGCGGCGCGGCGATGCGTACATCTCTTCCGAGATCGTGCTAGCCGCCATGGCCGAGGGCGCGGACGACGTCGCCAAGGCGTTGCGCGAAGCCGGCTTCGCGGCGGACCGCTTCGCCCGCGCCGTGGACGCCGCGCGGGGCGGCGAGACCGTGCAGGATGCCAATGCGGAAGAGAACCGCGAGGCGCTCGACAGATACACCATCGACCTCACCGCGCGTGCCGAGGAAGGCAAGCTCGACCCGGTGATCGGCCGCGACGAGGAGATCCGCCGCACCGTGCAGGTGCTGCAGCGGCGCACCAAGAACAACCCGGTGCTGATCGGCGAACCGGGTGTCGGCAAGACCGCCATCGTCGAGGGCCTCGCGCAGCGCATCCTGAACGGCGAGGTGCCGGAGGGCCTCAAGAAGAGGCGCATCCTGTCGCTCGACATGGGCGCCCTGATCGCCGGGACGAAGTTCCGCGGCGAGTTCGAGGAGCGGCTCAAGGCCGTGCTGAACGAACTCGGCAAGCAGGAAGGCAGCGTCATCCTCTTCATCGACGAGCTGCACACCGTGGTAGGCGCCGGCAAGGCGGAAGGGTCGATGGACGCCGGCAACATGCTGAAGCCCGCCTTGGCGCGGGGCGAGTTGCACTGCGTGGGCGCCACGACGCTGGACGAGTACCGCCTGCACATCGAGAAGGACGCCGCCCTGGAGCGGCGCTTCCAGCAGGTGCTGGTGGACGAGCCGGATGTGGAGAGCACGGTCGCCATCCTGCGCGGCCTCAAGGAGCGCTACGAACTGCACCACGCGGTGGACATCACGGACCCCGCCATCGTCGCCGCGGCGCGGCTCTCGCACCGCTACATCACCGGGCGCCAGCTTCCCGACAAGGCCATCGACCTGATCGACGAAGCCGCCAGCCGCATCCGCATGGAGATGGACTCGAAGCCCGAGAGCATGGATCGCCTGGAACGGCAGCTCATCCAGCGCAAGATCGAGCGAGAGGCGCTCAAAGACGAGACGGACGAGGCGTCGGAGAAGCGCCGCGAAGCGCTGCTCGACACCATCGCCGAGCTGGAGCGCGAGTACGCGGACCTCGACGAGATCTGGACCGCGGAGAAGGCCAACGTGGACGGCGCCCAGCAGGTCAAGGAGGCCCTCGACGCGGCGCGGCTGGAGTTCGAGGCGGCGCGACGGGCGGGCGATCTCGCCAAGATGGCCGAGTTGCAGAACGGTCGCATCCCGGCGCTCGAACGGCAGCTGGCGCAAAGCAGCGAAAGCGACGGCGACAGTCGCGTGCTGCTGCGCAATCGGGTGACGGACGCGGAAGTCGCGGAAGTCGTCTCCAACTGGACCGGCGTGCCCGTGAGCCGCATGATGGATGGCGAGCGTGACCGGCTGCTGGCGCTCGAAGACGAACTGCAAGCCCGCGTGGTCGGCCAGGACGAGGCGGTGACCGCGGTTTCGCAGGCCGTGCGCCGGGCGCGTGCGGGCCTCGCGGACCCGAATCGGCCGAACGGCAGCTTCCTCTTCCTCGGCCCGACGGGCGTCGGCAAGACCGAGCTTTGCCGGGCGCTTGCCGAGGCGCTGTTCGACAGCGAGGAGGCGCTGGTGCGGGTCGACATGTCCGAGTACATGGAGAGGCACGCCGTCGCCCGGCTGATCGGTGCGCCGCCCGGCTACGTCGGCTATGAGGAGGGCGGTCAGCTGACCGAGCGCGTGCGCCGCCGGCCGTACTCTCTGATCCTGCTCGACGAGATCGAAAAGGCGCACGCGGACGTATTCAACATCCTGCTGCAAGTGCTCGATGACGGGCGTCTCACCGATGGGCACGGTCGCACGGTGGACTTCCGCAACACGGTGCTGGTGATGACTTCCAATCTGGGCTCCGATGCCGTGCAGTCGCTGGCAGGCCGCGACCAGGACATCCGCGAGGCCGTGATGGCCGTGGTGCGCCAATCCTTCCGCCCGGAGTTCCTGAACCGCATCGACGACGTGGTGGTCTTCGAGTCGCTCAAGGAGGAGAACATGGCGGCGATCGCAAGCATTCAGCTCGATCGCCTGCGCTCGCGCCTCGCGGAGCAGGAACTGCGCCTGATGGTGGACGACAAGGCCATGGAAGCGCTGGTGGAGCAGGGCTACGACCCGGTCTACGGCGCCCGGCCGCTCAAGCGCGCCATCCAGCATGCGTTGGAGAACCCGCTCTCGTCGGCCCTGCTCGAAGGCAGGTTCTCACCCGGCCAATGCATCGCCGTCAGCCACGACGGCCAAGCCATGCAGTTCGCCACGGCGGATTGACCCGTCGGCAACGCGGCGTCGGCGCGCCGTGCGTTGCACCGCACGGCCCGGAAACGGTACGGTAGCGCCCTCTTGGCGGCGTCGAGGCGCGACGCATGGCGAATCAGGGCAACGCGGCAGAGGCGTCCTCGCAAGGTGCTTGAACTGCTGCAGGCGGGAGGCTGGCTGATGGTGCCGATCCTGCTCGCCAGCGTGCTGGCGGCGGGCATCAGCATCGAGCGCGCGTGGACGCTTCGCGCGGTGCGCGTCGTGCCGGAAGGCTTGCCGGCCGAGGTCGCGGCGGCACTGGCACAGGGCGACGAGGCCCAAACCCTGTGTACTGGCAGCGCCGTGGGGCGCATCCTGGCGGCCGGCGCGAACAGCGCGGACCGAGGCCGCGAGGCGATGAAGGAGGCTATGGAGGAAGCGGCTGCCAGCGTCGTCCACGATCTCGAACGCTACCTCACCACGCTCGGCACGGTGGCGTCGATCAGCCCGCTCCTCGGCCTCCTGGGCACCGTCGTGGGCATGATCCAGGTGTTCCGCGTGCTGATGGAGGAAGGCGTAGGCGATGTCGGCCTCTTGGCCGGCGGCATTTCCCAAGCGCTCATCACCACCGCTGCCGGCCTGATCGTGGCCATCCCCGCGCTGGCCTTCCACCGCTACCTGCTGCGCAAGGTGGAGGAGCTGGTGCTCGCCATGGAGCGCGAGGCCATGCGCTTGGCGGATCTGCTCTGTCCGGTCGCGGGCCCGTGAACTTCAAGCCGTCGCGGCGTGCTAGCCGCCTGCCGAGCGCAGTGGAGATCACGCCGCTGATCGACGTCGTCTTCCTGCTGCTGATCTTCTTCATGGTCTCCACCACGTTCGTGCGCGAAACCGCGCTCGGCATCGAGCTGCCCACGGCGGCTGGGGAAGCGGCGAATCCGGAGGCGACGGACATTGCGGTCACGATCAGCGCCGCGGGCGATGTCGCGGTGAATAATCGCGTGTTGGTCGATGCGCGGCCCGAGACGCTGACCGCGGCGTTCGGCGAAGCAAGCGGCGAGCGCGTCGTGCTCGCGGTCGATGCTGCGGCCCGCCATGACACGGTCGTGCGCGTGCTTGATGCGGCCCAGCGCTCGGGACTGACGCAGATCCGCATCTTGGCGGAGCGCATGCCGGAGGAAAACGATGGCGACCTCTGACAGCCAAGCAAGCGACTGGGCCGTCTACCGGCGCCTGCTCGGCTACGTCGCCGATCAGAAGCGCTGGTTCGCGCTCGCCGTCGTCGGCTTTCTGCTCACGGCCGGCGGCGAAGCAGGCTTCGCCCGGGTGTTCGGGATGGTGATCGATGGCCTCGGCGCTCCGGATCCGAGCTACATCTGGCTGTTCCCGGCGCTGATGATCGTCCTCGCGACGGGTCGGGCGCTCGGTTCCATTGCCGGCGAATACACCCTCTCGCGCATCTCCTTCCGCGCCATCCACCGCATCCGCAGGGAACTCTTCGACCGCCTGCTGGTGCTGCCGAGCGCGTTCTACGACGGCAGCGCGAGGGGGCATCTGGTCTCGCGCCTCACGTTCACCACCGCGCAGCTTCGGGACGCCACCACGGACGCTCTCAAGATCATCGTCTCCGATGGCCTGAAGGTGGTCGTCTATCTGGCGGGGATGTTCTACATCAACTGGCTCCTGACCGTGATCTTCCTCGCCATCGCGCCGCTGGTCGGCGCGATCGTGCGCTATGCGGCGCGCCGGTTCCGCACCCTCAGCAAGCGCATCCAGGATTCCATGGGCGACGTGACGCATGTCTCCGCGGAGGCGGTGGCGGGCTATCGCGAAGTGAAGATCTTCGGCGGCGAGCGCTACGAGGAAGAGCGGTTCAGGACGGCGAGCGATCGCAACCGCCGCCAGAACCTGAAGATGGCCACCACCAAGGCGACCAGCGCCCAGGTGATCCAATGGCTGGCTGCGGGCGCCCTGGCGGCGCTGGTGGGATTGATCTTCATGCCGGGCGTGGGCGGCAGCATGACGCCGGGCGAGTTCGCTACCTATCTGGCGCTCGCCGGCGCCCTTGCCAATCCGATCAAGAAGCTCTCCGACGTGAGTGCCCGGCTGCAACGGGGCCTCGCCGCGGCGACGGACATCTTCGGCCAGCTCGACGAGGCCGCGGAGCCGCCGGGCGGCGACATCGACGTGGAGCGCGTGGCGGGGGCGATCCGCTTCGAGGGCGTCTCGTTCGCCTATCCGCATCGGCAGCCGGAGTCGGAGCGCGAACTGGTCTTGCGCGATGTCTCGCTCACCATCGAACCGGGCCAGACGCTGGCGCTGGTCGGGCGTTCGGGCGCCGGCAAGTCGACGCTGGCAAGCCTCATCGCCCGCTTCTACGAGCCATCGGCGGGACGCATCCTGCTCGACGGCAAGCCGCTCAGCAGCTATCGGCTTTCCTGCCTGCGCCGCCAGATCGCCCTCGTCACGCAGCAGGTGACGCTGTTCAACGACACCGTCGGCAACAACATCGCCTACGGGAGCCTCGCGGATCGGCCCGCCGCGGCGGTCGCGGACGCGGTTCGGCGCGCCCATGCGGACATCTTCATCGAGCGTCTGCCGAAGGGGCTCGACACCATCGTCGGCGACGACGGGACCATGCTCTCCGGAGGCCAGCGCCAGCGCATCGCCATCGCCCGGGCGCTCTTGAAGGATGCCCCGGTGCTGATTCTCGACGAGGCCACATCGTCCTTGGACGCGCACTCCGAACGCCATGTGCAGGCGGCGCTGGAGGAGGTGATGCAGGGCCGGACGACCATCGTCATCGCGCACCGTCTCTCGACTGTCGAGAATGCGGATCGGATCGCCGTCGTCGAGGATGGGGCGGTCGTCGAGACCGGCACGCACGCCGAACTCGTCGCCAAAGGCGGCAGCTACGCCGACCTCTACCGTTCCCAGTTCGAGAACGGCGAGACGCTTGCCGCGCCCGCGCCGCCGGTCGCCGCGCCCGTGCCGCTGCCCACTGCGGCGCGCACGCTCAGCCCGCTCGTCGAGGCGTGGTACAGCGACCGCCTGTGGCCGCGCCTGCTCGCGCCCTTCGCAGCTTTGTTCGCATGGCTTGCCAGGCGCCAGCGGCGCCGCTATCTGCGCGATCCTTCGCGAGCCTGGCGGGCGCCCGTGCCCGTGGTCGTGGTCGGCAACATCACGGTGGGCGGCACCGGCAAGACGCCGCTCGTCATCTACCTTGCCCGCTGGCTCGCCCGGCGCGGCAATCGCGTCGGCGTGGTGTCCCGGGGCTATGGCGGCAAGGCGCGCTATCCGGCGGCGGTGGATGCGGATACGCCAGCGGCGGTGTGCGGCGACGAGGCGGCGATGGTCGCCCGGCGCACGGGTTGTCCGGTCGTAGTCGATCCGAACCGGCCGCGCGCCGTGCGCCGACTGCTGGCGGAGAACGAAGTGGACGTGGTGCTCTCCGACGACGGCTTGCAGCACTACGCCTTGGCGCGCGACCTCGAAATCGCCGTCGTGGACGGCCTGCGCGGCATCGGCAACGGACTGTGCCTGCCGGCAGGGCCATTGCGCGAACCCGTCGAACGGCTCGGCGATTGCGACTGGGTTGTCTGCAACGCCGCCGCGGCGCGGCTGGCTGCGGACGAGTCGGTCATGGCGCCGCACGCCACGGCGGTGGTCAACATCGCCACGGGCGAGCGCGTCGCGCCGGCTGACTTCGCCGCGAGCAATCCCGATGTGCTGGCGGTGGCCGGCGTCGGCAATCCGATGCGTTTCGAGGCGACTCTGCGCGGCATCGGCCTGACGCCGACCATGCGCATCCTGCCCGACCACCATGCGTTCGCGGCAGAGGATCTGAACGTGGCGGGCGAAGTTCCCTTGGTCGTCACCGAGAAGGATGCGGAGAAGATCAAGTCGCTCGATGCCGTCTGGCGAGAACGGTGCTGGTACGTGGAGATCGAGATGCGTTTCTCCGAGCCAGTCGATGAGCGCCTCGAACGGCTGTTCGAGTCGCGCGGCTTGCGGGTTCGGGGAGGCGAGCGTTGAGCTATCGCGTCGTCATTCCGGCCCGCTACGCATCCACCCGCCTGCCCGGCAAGCCGCTGGTGGACCTAGGCGGCCAGGCGATGGTGGTGCGGGTGGCTGCCCAGGCGCTGCGCACCGAGGCTTCGACCGTCGTGGTCGCCACCGATGATCGACGAGTCCTGGACGCAGTGGCCGGTTCCGGTGCCATCGCAGCCATGACCCGCTCGGACCATCCGTCGGGATCGGATCGGGTGATGGAAGTGGTGGCCGAGCAAGGCTGGTCGGATGACGACATCGTAGTCAACGTGCAGGGCGACGAGCCGCTGATCCCGCCGGCGGTGATCGATCAGGTGGCGGGCCTTCTCCGCAGCAGCCCCTGCGGCGTGGCCACGCTCTGCGAGCCGATCATCGATGCTGCGGACGTCTTCGACCCCAACATCGTCAAGGCGGTGGTCAGCGCCGAGGGCAGGGCGCTGTACTTCTCGCGCGCGCCGGTGCCTTGGTCGCGGGCATCATTCCCCAATCCGGCGACGCTCGGAAGCGGCTGGCGACGGCACATCGGCATCTACGCCTACCGCGTCGCCGCGCTCAGGGAATTCGTCGCTTGGCCGCCGAGTGCTCTGGAGGAAGTGGAAGCGCTTGAGCAGCTTCGGCTCTTGGACCATGGCCGCGAAATCGCCATCGCCGATGCGGTCGCGCCGGCACCCGGCGGAGTCGACACCCCTGCGGACGTCGAACGCGTGCGGGCGGCGCTGCGCGGCCCGGCCAAGTTCGGCTAGCCGCTCGTTTCATCCGCCCGGCGGCGATGGCATCGGGACGAGTTTCCGAATCCAGCCGTCGCCCTTGGTCAGCAGGTACAGCTCGCCCTCGCCGTCGATGCCGAGGCGCAGGTCCGCGCGGACGCCGCCGTGGTAGGTGTTCTCGAAGCCGGCGACGTCGAGCAGGGCGCGTTCTTCGCCGTCGAAGCTCAGGCGCAGTTCCTCGATGGGCGCAGGGTCCCCGGGCGTCAATCGAGCCGCGTCGATGGTGAAGACCCGACCGGTGGTGATGTCCGCGAAGACGTACTTGCCGCGCAGCGCCGGGATGCCGTCGCCTTCGTAGGCGAAGCCGCTGCCGATGGCGTAGCCCTCGTCGTGGTCGTATTGGGCGACCGGGTAGATGAAGGACTCCGCTTCGACCTCCGGGCGCGGGAAGACCTGGCCGATCTGCAAGGAGCCGATTCCGTAGGCGGTGGCGAACGTGCCTTCGCGGATGCGCCAGCCGTAGTTGCCGCCGGCGACGCCGATGTTCACTTCCTCCACCATGTCCTGGCCGATGTCGTTGATGAACATGCGCCCGGTCCGGTCCCAGGAGAAGTGCTGCGCGTGGCGCAGGCCGTAGGCCCAGACCTCGGGCGCGCCCTCCGCGCCGTCTGCGAAGGGATTGTCGGCCGGGATGCCGTAGGGCCGCTCGGCGTCGCCGCCCAAGGGGTCGATGCGGATGATCGCCGCCAGCAGCGTGTTCGGGTTCTGGCCGTTCTCGTGCGGGTCGTTGGCGCCGCCGCCGTCGCCGAGGCAGGCGTAGAGCATCCCGTAGTCGGGCGAGCCGGGCTCGGCGGCAGGGTTGAAGCCCATGGTGCCGATGTTGTGCGTCGGCGAGAACTGGCTGACGCGCAGCAGCATCCGCGATGCGCCCTCGAAGGCGTCGGCGGTCGGATCGGCCGTCGTCCACTCGCGAATCTCGCTCTCCTGATTCTGCCCGGAGAGATAGGTCACCAGGCGTCGCGCCGCCGCCGGCGCGTTCGGCGCATTGCTCGGCTCGGAGCTCGCGCCGGTATAGAGCTTGCCGAAGCCGGGCTGGCCCGCCTTGCCGAAGTCCGGGTGGAACGCGAAGCCGAGCAGCCCGGACTCGTTCGGGAATGCCGTGTTGTAGAAGCCGACATCGGCGCTGCCGAGGTCCAGGTACACCGTCGGCTGTCGCCCCGCCGCGTCGGTGACGTAGAGCACGCCGCGCAGGTCGCTGAACACGAGGCGTCCGGAGCCGTCCGGGATCGGCATCATGTACTGCAGCCGCGCGTGGGCGCTGTTGGTGCCCACGGGCTTCGCCGTATCCGCGGTCATCGGCGCCCGCACGAACGGCACCGCCGTCACCACGACATCGCCCTTGGGAATGACATCGGGCAGCGGGTTGTCGAGCGGTTGCGGATCGTCCGCCAACGCATTCAGGGCGGCCACGACCGCAACGAGGACAAAGAGGGCAGGGCAACGCGGCATGGCGTGTTTCCAGTAGGCGAGTCGGCGGCGGATTGTTGCACATCGTCCGCGCCGTGCGCTCTCCCGCTAGGGGAGCATCGTCGCGCCGATGAGCCAGCGGTCGATTTCGCGCGCCGCTTCCCGGCCTTCGTTGATGGCGCGCACCACCAGCGATTGGCCGCTGCGGCAGTCGCCGGCGGCGAACACCTTGGGATTGCTCGTGCGATAGACGCCCTTCTCCGCCTTGAAGTTGGAGCGCTGGTCCAGCTCCAGCCCGAGCGGCTCGCTCACGTAGTGCTCTGGGCCGCGAAAGCCCATCGCCAGCAGCACGAGGTCCGCATCCCAAGTGCGCTCGGTACCGTCGATCTTCTGGAAGTTCTCGTAGTTCGCGGCGACCAGTCCGGTCAGCCGGCCGTTGCCGTCGCCGGTGAACTCCACTGCCGACGTGCGGTATTCGCGGGGGTCCCGGTTGAACTTCGCCGCCGCCTCCTCGTGCCCGTAGTCCACCCGGTAGATGAACGGCCAGGTGGGCCACGGGTTGTTGCCAGCGCGGTCCTGCGGCGGGTCCGGGACGATCTCGAAGTTGGTGAGCGTCTTGCAGCCGTGCCGCATGGCTGTGCCGATGCAGTCCGTGCCCGTGTCGCCGCCGCCGATGACGATGACGTTCTTGCCCGCGGCGCTGATGAAGTTGCCGTCCGCATGGTCGCTGTCGAGCAGGCTCTTGGTGTTCTGCGTCAGGAACTCCATGGCGAAATGCACGCCGTCGAGTTCCCTGCCGGGAATCGCCAGGTTGTTCGGCGTTGTGGCGCCGGTGGTCAGCAGCAGGGCGTCGGCATCATCCGCCAGCTCCTGCACGGCGACGGTGCCGTCCGAGCCATCGCCCACATCGGCGCCGGTGACGAACTCGACGCCTTCCTCGCGCATCAGGTCCACGCGGCGGGCGACGATCCCCTTGTCGAGCTTCATGTTCGGGATGCCGTACATCAGCAGGCCGCCGATGCGATCGGCCCTTTCGTAGACCGTGACCCTGTGCCCCGCCTGGTTGAGCTGCGCCGCCGCGGCGAGCCCGGCCGGCCCCGAGCCGATGACCGCCACTCGCTTGCCGGTGCGTTGCGGCGGCGGTTGCGGAACCACCCAGCCCTCCTCGAAGCCGCGGTCGATGATCGCCATCTCGATGTTCTTGATGGTCACCGCCGGGTCCGTGATGCCGAGCACGCAGGAGCCCTCGCACGGCGCGGGGCAGACGCGGCCCGTGAACTCGGGGAAGTTGTTGGTCTTGTGCAGGCGGTCCAGCGCATCGCGCCAGTGGCCGCGGTAGACCAGGTCGTTCCACTCCGGGATCAGGTTGTGGATGGGGCAGCCGCTGCGCCCGTGGACCATATCCGGCGACTGGCAGAACGGCACCCCGCAGTCCATGCAGCGCGCCGCCTGGGTCGTCAGCCGGGCGGCATCGTGCTCGGTGTAGATTTCGCGAAAGTCCGCAATGCGCTCAACCGCGTTGCGATATGGCGCGGCTTCGCGAGCGAACTCCTTGAATCCGGTGGGCTTACCCATTGGTTCCCCGAGAGACGCCAGTTGCCGGAGGTTGTGGCCTGAGGCCAGCGGTCGCTCGCAGTATGTTTCCGGCTTTCATCGGGTGTCCCTCCAGTCCTCGCATTGTGTTCCAACAACCTCGCCCTTGGCGACTGCTTGCTCCAATTTGATCTCCAGTTCCATACGTCTGACGGCCGTGCGATCCAAGTCCGCACTTGGCGGTGTCTGGTTCGACAGGCGGGCTTCCAGTTCGCGCACGACGGCGAGGTCGGACTCGATCTGCCGTACATCTCTTATCACGTCGGCAAGCGCGACTTGGCAGGCGTTGTTCCTAGCGATCTGCACATCGATAGGGACATAGTTCGTCGGGACGCACGCCGCCAGTAGGCACACCATGCTTAGGGCCATGGGGCGGCTAGCCCCAGTCGCTTCGAACGTCATCGTTGCTTGCTCCTCAGGTATCCCCGCTGGTGCAGCGCTAGGACGACATCGAGCTGGCCGTTGTGGACGGGGGTCCGCCCACCGCCCATCTGGACTCGCTTCCAAAGTGCTTCCTTGTCCAGGTTCAGAGCAGGGCTCCGGCCAATAATCTCAGCCGCTTCGGTGGCGTACCTAGCGTTGAGTTGGGAGCGCGTATACCGCCCGGTCGGAACACCAACCACATGTCCAGCTTGGCAAAGCCCGAGGAATGCGCACTTGGGACAGCTCTTCTTCTGGCTCTCGCCGGACTGGGGGAAGACCTGCTTGCAGGCTTCCTGCCACGCTTTGATCGGGCTCCGCAGCCCTCGCTGAATGTTCTCGGTCGCGATTACCGCGGCCAGCCCGAATCCCTTGAGGTCATCGCCCGCCAGAGCCATCACGTTACCCACCGCTGGCGGCCTGGGCGATGCCGTCGATCTGCTCTGCGGCGGCGGCGCGTTCGGCGAGCACCCGCTTGTAGTCGCGCGGCATCACTTTGACGAAGCGCGCTTGGGCGGCGGGCCAATCGGCGAGCACCCGTTCGGCGACCATCGAGCCCGTGTAGCGGCGATGCTTCTCGACGAGCGACCGCGCCTCGGCCACGTCCTCTTCCGCCGCGAGCGGTTCGAGGTCCACGAGACCGGGGTTGCAGCGCTGTGGGAATGCGCCGTCTTCGTCGAGCACGTAGGCGATGCCGCCGCTCATGCCGGCAGCGAAGTTGCGCCCGGTCGGGCCGAGAATGACGACGCGCCCGCCGGTCATGTATTCGCAGCCGTGGTCGCCGACGCCTTCCACCACCGCGTGGGCGCCGCTGTTGCGCACGCAGAACCGTTCGGCTGCGACGCCGCGGAAGAAGCACTCGCCGGAGGTCGCGCCGTAGAGCACCACGTTGCCGATGAGGATCTGCTCCTCTGCCTCGAACCGGCTCGATTTGGGCGGATAGACGATCACGCGCCCGCCGGAGAGTCCCTTGCCCACGTAGTCGTTGGCGTCGCCTTCGACTTCCAGCGTCACGCCCTTGGCAAGCCAGGCGCCGAAGCTCTGCCCGGCGCTGCCGGTGAACTTGTAGTGGATCGCGCCGTCGCCGAGCATGTTCGGGCCTGCCCGGCGCACGATGCGGTTCGAGAGCATCCCGCCGACGACGCGGTTGGTGTTGACGATGGGCAGCTCTTCGTACACGGGCGTGCGGTTTGCCAGGGCCGGTTCCGCGAGCTCGATTAGCCTGTTGTCGAGCGCCGCATCGAGGCCGTGGTCCTGATCGTGGATGCGATACACGCCGAGGCAGTTGTCCGGTTCCGGCCCCCGGCGCAGGATCGCGGAGAAGTCGAGGCCCTTGGCCTTCCAGTGGGCGATGGCGGCGTCGGGGAGCAGGGCGTCGGCGCGGCCGATCATCTCGTTGACCGTGCGAAAGCCCAGGCTCGCCATGATCTGCCGAAGCTCTTTCGCGATCATGAAGAAGTAGTTGACGACATGCTCCGGCGCGCCGGTGAACTTCTTGCGCAGCGCCGGATCTTGCGTCGCGATGCCGACGGGGCAGGTGTTGAGGTGGCACTTCCTCATCATGATGCAGCCGAGCGCCACCAGCGGCGCGGTGGCGAAGCCGAACTCCTCCGCGCCGAGCAGCGCGGCGATGGCGACGTCGCGCCCGGTCTTGAGCTGGCCGTCGGTTTGCAGCACCACGCGCGAGCGCAGGTTGTTCATCACCAGCGTCTGGTGGGTCTCGGCGATGCCGAGTTCCCAAGGCACGCCGGCGTGCTTGATGGAGGTGAGGGGCGATGCCCCCGTGCCGCCGGTGTCGCCGGCGATGACCAGATGGTCCGTGCGCGCCTTCACCACCCCCGCCGCCACGGTGCCGACGCCGATGGCGGCGCCAAGCTTGACGCTGATGCGCGCCGCCGGATTGCCATTCTTGAGATCGTGGATGAGCTGCGCGATGTCCTCGATGGAGTAGATGTCGTGGTGCGGCGGCGGGCTGATGAGGCCGACGCCGGGCGTCGAGTGGCGGATGGAGGCGATGTAGTCGTCCACCTTGCGGCCCGGCAGTTCGCCGCCTTCGCCGGGCTTCGCGCCTTGGACGATCTTGATCTGCAGTTCGTCGGCGTTCGCCAGATAGTTCACCGTGACGCCGAACCGACCGCTCGCCACCTGCTTGATGGCCGAGCGCTTGGAATCGCCATTGGCGAGCGGGATGAACCGCTCCGGGTCCTCGCCGCCTTCGCCGGTGTTGGACTTGCCACCGATGCGGTTCATGGCGATGGCGAGGCTCTCGTGCGCTTCCTTGGAGATGGAGCCGAAGCTCATGGCGCCGGTGGCGAAGCGCTTGACGATCTCCTGCTCCGGCTCCACTTCGTCGAGGCCAATCGCGCCGCCGTTCGCGCCTTCCTTGAAGCGCAGGAGACCGCGCAGGGTCGCCTGCCGGGTGCTGGTGTCGTTGGCTTGGTTCGCGAAGCGCCAGTAGGCCTCCTCGTCGTCGCCCCGCGCCGCCACTTGGAGGTTGGCGATGGACTCCGGATCCCACATATGCGTGTCGCCGTGGCGACGCCAATGGAAGTCGCCCGGATTCGGCAGCACGGGCAGGGGGATCGCGCCGTGGCTCGGATAGCCGGTGGCGTGGCGGCGCTGCATCTCGTCCGCCAGCACGTCGAAGCCGACGCCTTCGACGCGGCTCGCCGTGCCGGCGAAGCAGCGATCCACCACATCGGCCGCGAGGCCCACTGCTTCGAATATCTGTGCGCCCTTGTAGGACTGCAAGGTGGAGATGCCCATCTTCGCCATCACCTTGAGCAGCCCCTTGCCGACGCCCTTCTTGTACGCCTCGACCATGTCCGCATCGCTCTCGACATGCTCGGCATCCGCCAAGTAGCCGTGGATGCGGGCATCGGCGAGCGCCTCGAAGGCGAGATACGGATTGATGGCGTCCGCGCCGAAGCCGATCAGCAGGCAGTGGTGATGCACTTCGCGGGCCTCGCCGGTCTCCACGACCAGGCCGACCCGGGTGCGCTGCTCGGCGCGCACCAGATGGTGATGCACGGCGCCGGTGGCGGCCAGGGCGCTGATGGGCACTTGCTCCGCGCCGATGCCGCGGTCGCTCAGGACGATGAGTTCGATGCCGTCTTCGATCGCTCTGGCCGCTTCGGCGCAGATGCGGTCGAAGGCCGCCAGCAAGCCGATTCGCCCGGAGTCCCGGGGGAAGGTGATGTCGATGCTGCGGGAGCGCCAGCCGCGGTGCGGCGCAGCGCCGAGGTGCTTGATGGCGGCAAGCTCCTCGTTGCTGAGGATCGGGTGCGGGATGCGCAGCCGGTGGGCGTGCGATTCGGTGACTTCCAGCAGGTTTCGTTCCGGCCCGATGTAGCACTCCAGGGCCATGATGACTTCCTCGCGGATGGAGTCGATGGCCGGGTTGGTCACCTGCGCGAAGAGCTGCTTGAAATAGTCGTAGAGCATGCGCGGCTTGTCCGACATCACCGCGAGCGCGCTGTCGTTGCCCATGGAGCCGAGCGGGTCCCGCAGCTCGGTGACCAGCGGCAACAGCATGAACTGCATGGTCTCCGCGGTGTAGCCGAACGCCTGCATGCGCCGCATGAGCGTGGCCGTGTCGTTCGCGGGAGCGGCGGTGCTTGGCAGTTCGGTCAAGTCGATGCGCTGCCTGGTCAGCCACTCGCCGTAGGGCCGCTGCCGCGCCCACTCGTCCTTGATCTCTTCGTCCGGGATCATGCGCCCGGCATCGAAGTCGATGAGAAAGATCTTGCCCGGCTGCAACCGGCCCTTGGCGACCACCGTCGCCGGGTCCACGTCCACCACGCCGACTTCGGAGGCCATGATGCACTTGTCGTCGTCCGTAACGTAGTAGCGCGAAGGGCGCAGGCCATTGCGGTCCAGCACGGCGCCGATGTAGGTGCCATCGGTGAAGGCGATGGAGGCCGGGCCGTCCCACGGCTCCATGAGGCAGGAGTGGTACTCGTAGAAATCGCGCTTGGCGGCGTCCATGCGCTCGTCCTGCTGCCACGCCTCGGGAATCATCATCAGCACTGCTTCCTGCAGCGTGCGGCCGGTCAGGCGCAGGAACTCCAGGACGTTGTCGAAGGTGCCGGAGTCCGAGCAGTCCGGTTCCACCACCGGGAACAGCTTGCCGAGGTCGTCGCCGAAGAGGTCGCTCTCCACCACGCCTTGGCGGGCGTTCATCCAGTTCTTGTTGCCGAGCAGGGTGTTGATCTCGCCGTTGTGGCTCATGAAGCGGTTCGGCTGCGCCCGGTCCCAGGACGGGAACGTATTGGTCGAGAAGCGCGAATGCACCATCGCGAGGTGCGACTCGTAGTCGGCGTCGCCGAGGTCCGGATAGAACGGGAAGAGCTGGTGCGGGGTGAGCATCCCCTTGTACACGATGACCTTCGCGGACAGGCTCGCGAAGAACAGCAGCAGCCGCTCGGTGAGCAATGCGTCGTTGCGCAGCCGATGCGTCGCGGCCTTGCGGATGAGGTACAGGCGGCGTTCGAGCGCATCCCCGGCAACCCCTTCGGCGCCGATGAAGAGCTGCTCCATGGCCGGCATGGAGGCGCGGGCAGCGTTGCCGATGTCGGCTTCGTCCGGCCGCGTCGGCAGGCTTCGCCAGCCGAGCAGGCGCTGCCCCGCGGCTTCGATTTCCTCCTCGATCACGCCCTTGCAGCGTTGCCGTTCGCCCGCGTCGCGCGGCAGGAAGACGATGCCGGCGCCGTAGCGGCCGGGCCCCGGCAGGTCGATGCCGAGGTCCTGGCGGGCGACCTTGGCGAGGAAGCGATGCGGCAAGGCGGTCAGGATGCCGGCGCCGTCGCCGGTGTTCTTTTCGTAGCCGAGCCCGCCCCGATGCACCATGCAGCAGTTCATATGCTCGGCCGTCTGGACGATGTCGCGGCTGGCCCGGCCCTTGATGTCGCAGACGAAGCCGACCCCGCAGGCGTCCTTCTCCAAGGCGGGGTCGTACAGCCCCTGCCGCCGGGGCAGGCCGAGTGTCAGTTCGCTGTCGAGGCTCGCCATCGCGGCTCCCAAAGGTCTCCCTGCCAGCCAGTCGGGTGGCCGGTCGCTGCAGTGCGTCGCGTCCGCAAGAGGGCGAACATGGCAGAAATCGGCCCGCCTAGCAAGACCAAGCGCGGTCCGCGGTACAGGACGAAACTCCGGAGAACGCCTCTGAGCGTCTACTGCGCTGGCGCGGCTTGGGAAATCAGGTACTGCAAGCGCTCTGCCGTTTCCTGCCGGGAGTCGGCGACGATAGCCGTCACCGCGCGGCCTATGAGGTCCATCTTCCGCACCTGCTCGATGCGCGGGTGCGCCTCGTGCAGTTCCTGGCGGGTGAGGATCTCGCCGAGCAGCCCGCAGACGTGCGCCAGACAGATGATGACCACGTCACGGGGCCCCGGAATCTCGTCCTTGAACAGCACGTCGCGGATGCGCAGCTTCACTTCGCGTTCCGCCGCGCCGTCGATCACCGGGTAGCGGCGGGCGCGGAATACCCATAGGAAGCGGTCTTCGCGCCGTTCCAGAATGCCTTTGGCGATCAGCCGCTCGAGCGCGCGGCTGCGAATGTCCTCCGCGCGCGAAACCAGTTGTTCGACCCAATAGCGCGCATCGCGCCGGCGCTCGGAGGCGGCGATTTCGACCAGCGCACTGTCCAGCATCGCATCGCCGGTGGCCTTGGTATCCACCAGCACGAGCTTTTGCAGGTCCGTGTCGATGCGGTTTTCGAGCGCGAGATCCATCAGCACGGCGCCCGCCAGCGCGAACTGCAGCGCCCCTTCGTCCACCGGCGCGAAGCGGCCGTTCTCGTCGTCGAGCAAAAGCAGCAGGATCTCTTCGGCAAACCTCAGCATCGTCTTCCGGTCGGGCAGGGCAGGTCGCGGCGCGGCAGTATAGCGACGCTAGCGACCGAGCCGGGTTTCCAGGCGCACGAATGCGCGGCGCCCGCGCGGGTCCGCGGAGCGCGGGTCGTAGCTGCCGGCGATGGCGACGAACGGCGGCGCTTCGGCGGTCAGGTTCACAACGCCGAAAGCGATGGCGGCATCGCTTGCGGCGCCGAAGATCGAACCTAGACCGATACGCACATTCGCATCCACGGTGGTGAAGGCGTCGATGGCTGCGCCGCGGTCGTCTTCGTAGCCGGCGACATGGCGCAGCAGCGCGTTCGCCGTGGCGCGCCCGCGGGTGATGCCGACGCCGGCCACACCCTTGAAGACTTGGTTCGGTGCGCCGACGTTGGCGCGGTTGAGGTGGCCGAGGCCGTCGCTGCGGACGCCGGCGTTGGTCACGTCGTAGCCGAGCAGCACGGAGCCCTCGAAAAACGGCGCGACGACGCCCCAGGCGGTGTCGAAGCGCGCCCGGGCGGAGAGATCGATGCCGCGCGTGTCGATGGCATCGGCGTTGATGAAGGCGACGCCCACGATCGAGATGGTGCCGGCCGATGTGCGTTCGATGCGCGGATCGAGCGGGTCCGCGTTGACGATGGCCTGGGCGTTGTCCTTGCGCAGGACGTTCTCGAACGAATAATCCCAACAGTCGATGCCGATCTCGGCGTTCGGCCGCGGCTGCCACGTGAGGCCCGCGTTGAGCGCTCGAGAAGTCTCCGGCTGCAGGTTCGGATCGCCCACAGTGCGCCGGCCGGCGAAGGTGGTCGAGCCGTCGAAGTCGGTGATGTTGACGAAGTTGGTCTGCACGCCCTGGGTCTGAAAGGTGGACGGCGCTCGGAAGGACGTGCCGACGGAGGCGCGCAGCGACAGCGTCGGCGAGGGTACGAAGAGCACGGTGAGCTTGGGATCGAGCGTGCTGCCGACGCCGCCGCCGTAGTCCTCGTAGCGTAGTGCGCCGGTGATCTCGAAGGACGGCGCGAACGGCAGCAGCAGCTCCGCGTACGCCGCGTTCACGTCCGTGGTGCCGGCAAAGTTGCTGTTGCCGATCAGGAAAGCGAAGCCGTCCTGCCGGGTGACCGTGTCGTAGACGTAGGCCAGCGTCCGCTCGCGGCGCTGCACGCCGACGGCGTAGCCGAGCGGGCCACCGCCCATGCCGCCGAAGAAGCCGCTCAAGCTGGCGTCGAAGGCATCGAGGGTGGACTCGCCGTCGCCGAAGTAGTCGCCGACGATGAACTCGCGCAGGCGCGGATCGTTGAACTCGGCGTCGCCGGGCCGCGCCGAGAACGCCGAACTGAACGGGTTGAAGTACAGGCAGCCGCCTGCGCCGGGCAGCGCGGGGGAGGATGCCGTGGGGCGCGTGTCGCAGCCGTCGCCGCCGAAGCCGAGCAGCGCGGCTTGGAAGTTCGCCGCCACGATGTCCCGGGGATTGAGCACGGCGTCGTTTGCGGCCCGCACGTAGGAGATGTCCCAGGACACGGTATCGGACCACGCGCCTTGGGCGCCGAAGGCCGCGCGCACGGTGTTGTGCTGGTAGTAGTTGATCTCCGTCGGCTGGCCGACGCCGTAGGGACGTCCCTGGAAGAACACGTCCTCGCCGAAGATGTTGCCCGGGTGGCGGGCCGGGACGAGCGGCGTATTCAGCACCGGGAAACTCGGCGAGACCTCGCGGCTGAGATCGTTGCGGGCGTAGCCGACTTCGGCCCACAGCCGCGCGCCGCCCTGCCAGTTCCAGTCGGCGCGGGCGAAGCCTTGCAGGCGGTCCTCCACGGGCACCGCGGTGATCTGCGGGCCATAGTCGAAGCGGCAGATCGTGCTGCCGTTGCCGAGTTCCTGGTAGAGGCCGCCGTTCTGCCTGCAACCGGGGTCGGCCACCGTACGACCGAGGGACGGCACATTGAAGCTGCCGGGATTGCCGAAGCCGCTGGTGGCCGGCGTCAGCCAGTCCACCTCGCCGAGCACGAGGCTGGAGCGGTCCAAGAGACTTGCCGCGATCAAAAACGAGGCGTCGTCGCCGAGCCTGCTGCCGAACGCGAGGTCCACGTTGAGATCGTCCTGGCTGCCGTTGCCGGTGCGGCGGCGGTACTCCGCGCTGGCTTCGAGGCCGTCGAAGTTCCGCCGCGTGATGAAGTTCACCACCCCGGCCACCGCATCGGAGCCGTAGATGGCGGAGGCACCGTCCTTCAGGATCTCGACGCGCTCGATGGCGAGCAGGGGGACGAGGCTGGCGAGGTCCACGAAGCTCGAGCCGTCGTCGGTCTGCACCGCGGAGAGCACTTGGCGCTTGCCGTTCAGCAGCACCAGCGTCGAGGCGACGCCGAGGCCGCGCAGGTTGACGTTGGCCGTGCCGGCGGTGAAGTTCTGCGTCAGGTTGTCCGAGTTGTTCTCGGCGCCGCTGTCGGTCGGCAAGAGGCCCACGAGATCCCGGATGTCCTTGGCGGCGTAGTCCTTGAGCTCGCCGAGGTCGTACTCCGCGAGCGGCGTCGGGAAGTCCGCTTGACGGGCGATGCGGCTGCCGGTCTTGGCCGTGACGACCATTTCCTCGATCGTCTGTTGGACCTGCGCTTCGTCGCCGACCGCCGGCAGCGCCAGCGTCGCCAAGGCTGCGGCCGCGAGACATTCATGCAGACGAGACATTCGGGTTCTCCTTCGTGGGCGGCGACCTAAGCGGCTAAGCCGGTTCGACCTGCTGGGCTTCGAGCTGCAGCGTGGCCGTGCCGCCGTAGTCGTTGACGCCGAGCCGATAGACCACGCGCACCCGCTTCTCGGCCACCGGGGCGTGATTGAAAGCGATGCTATCGACGACGCGATCGTCGCGCTTCAGCACCAGCTTGAGATGCGCATTGCCCACCACGCGACGCGAGACCACGTCGAACTCGCCATGGAACGTGGGCTCCTCGAAGCCCTGGCCCCAGGGGCCCAGTCGCTCGATCCGGCGGGCGTTGTCGATGGTCAGTTCGCAGCCCGGCAGTTCGCCGTCGCTGAGAATCACGCCAGCGAGGTCGCGTTCGTTCACCCGCCGCGCCACGGCATCGATGAAAGCCCGCCGAAAGCGCGGCAGGCTGTGGCGCCGAATGGTGAGCCCGGCGGCCATGGCGTGGCCGCCGAAGGTCTCGATCAGGCCGGGCTGCAGCGCCGCGCAATCGGCGATGGCGTCGCGGATGTGCAGTCCGGGGATCGAGCGCGCCGAGCCCCGCAATTCGTTCGACTGGCCGTCGCCGGCGTCGGCGAAGGCGATCACGGGCCGGTGGAAGCGCTCGCGCATGCGCCCGGCGACGATACCCACGACGCCCTGATGCCAGCCGGTCTCGTAGACGCAGATCGCCGGCTCGGCATCCGCGCCGGTGTCGGCGATGGCCGCGGCCGCGTCCTCGTTCATGTCGAACTCGATCTCCCGCCGCTTGAGGTTGAGCTCGTCGAGGGCGAACGCGAGGCGCCGCGCTTCCTGCTCGTCTTCGGCCAAGAGGCAGCGGATGCCGACGGACATGTCCTGCAGCCGACCGGCCGCATTCAGCCGGGGCGCGATGGCGAAGCCGAGATCGGCGGCGCTGAGGCGCGCGAGGTCGCGCTTGGCGACCTGCACGAGGGCGCGCACGCCAGGGCGCGTGAGCCTGCCGCGCATCCGCCGCAGGCCCTGATGCACCAGGATGCGGTTGTTGCGGTCCAGCGGCACGACGTCCGCCACGGTGCCGATGGCGACGAGGTCCAGCCAGTCCGACAGGCGCGGCTCCGCGATGCCGCGGCGCTCGAAATGTCCCGCCGAACGCAGGGCGCCGCGAACCGCGCCGAGCACGTAGTAGGCGACGCCGACGCCGGCCAGATTCCGGCTCGGGAACTCCGCCTCTGGCAGGTTCGGGTTCACCAGTGCGCAGGCCGCCGGACGGCTGTCGCCGGGCAGGTGGTGGTCGGTGACCACGACGTCCACGCCATGCGACCGGGCAAGGGCGACGCCGGCAATGCTCGACACGCCGTTGTCCACGGTCACCAGAACGTCCGGTTCCCGTTCGACGGCGACGCGAACCAGCTCCGGCGTCAAGCCATAGCCGAAGGCGAACCGGTTCGGCACCAGGAAGTCCACCTGGGCGGCCCCGAAAGCGCGCAGCACGGATACGCAGAGAGCCGATGCGGTGGCGCCGTCGGCGTCGAAATCGCCGACGATCAGGATGCGCTCGTCCGCCATGACCGCGGTGGCCAGCCGCGCGGCGGCGACGTCGATGTCCGGCAGCGCAGCCGGGGAGTGCAAAGCGCCGAGCGGCAGGTCAAGCTCTTCGTCCTTCTCGACCCCGCGCGCGGCGAGGGCGCGGCGCAGGAAATCCGGCAGATTGCGGCGCAGATTGGTCGCCGGCGCGGCGCGGGTCTCGATCAGCAAGGGCTGTGGGCGATCAGCGGCACATCCGGCATGCACGGCAGTTTGCCTTGCCGACGCCCTGTTCGGCAAGCTGACATGGCTCAGCGGGCGAGCGTTCTGGCCACGCGGAAGCCGATGGATGCATCGCGCATCCCCGGGAAGATGTAGTCCCGCCACGCAGCGCGGACGCTCGTCGGCAGGTCGCGCCACGAACCGCCGCGCAGTCCCCGTACCGTGGGAGGGCGAATGAGACACGCCGCGCCGTCTCTCGGATTGCGCGCGTCGTACGGCCACCAGCAGGAGTCCTCGATCCACTCGAAGACGTTGCCGTGCATGTCGTAGAGGCCGAAGGCGTTGGGCGCGAACGAGCCCGTCGGGGCTGTCTGTCGGTCGTCCCATGGGCTGCCGCAGCCAGCGCAGTTCGCCCGGTTGACGCCGACCTCGTCCCCCCAGTGGTACTTCGTCGTCGTGCCGGCCCGCGCCGCGTATTCCCATTCGGACTCGGTCGGCAGCCGATAGTCCCCTCCCGTCTCGGCCGCCAGCCACGCCGCGTAGGCATTGGCATCATCCCAAGAGACGTTGATTGCCGGTCGGCGATCTCGTCCCCAGCCGTTGTCCGGGGCCATGTCGGGGAAGGTGGACCGGTCGTAGTCCTCGAACGTCGCTTCATGGACGGAAAGGGCGAAGGGCTGCGCGATCACGACGCGATGCACGGGCCATTCCCGGTAGACGCACCCGTCGATCGCTAGGCAACCCTTGCGGAAGCTCCCGGCGGGAATCACCACCATCTCTGGCCCGTTGCCACCCGAACGCAAGGACTCGCGGAAGGTGCTTCCTGCCGAAACCGGTGGCAGGGGCGGATCGGGGTTCTGCATGTCGCTAGGCTCGACCGGTGCGGGAGGCGGCGCTGGCAGGTCGGCCGGCGCGGGCGACGCGAGCGTTCGCGCGACGCGGAAGCCGATGAAGTGGCTGCGCGCGCCGGTGAGCTCGATCAGTCGCACCGCGCTGCGCGCCATCCTCGGTCGGTGGCCCCAGGCGCCGCCGCGCACGACGCCGACCGGTGCGCGCCTTTGCCGGACCCAGGGCGAGCCGTTTGGCGGGACATTCGAGAGGCTGAACTCGCCATCGTCTTCGACCCACTCCCAGACGTTGCCGAGCATGTCGTGAAGCCCGAAGCCATTGGCTGCGAACGAGCCGACCGGTGCGGTCTTGCGCTCGCCCCATGCGCTGCCGCAGCCGTGGCAGTTCGCGTGGCCGTGGCCGATCTCGTCGCCCCAGTGGTACTTGCCGACTGTCCCGGCGCGCGCTGCGTACTCCCACTCCGACTCGCTCGGCAGCCGGTACGCCGCGCCGGTCTGCGCCGACAGCCAGGCGACGTACGCATGCGCATCGTCTCGCGAGACGTTGATCACCGGGCGGCGACCTCGGCCCCAACCGGCATCGGGAGTCTGCTCGGCAGGCGCGAAGCGGTCGTAGTCGTCGAACGTCACTTCATGCACCGACAGCGCGAAGGCGGCTGCGAACGTCACCTCGCGGACGGGATGCTCGCGTTCCCAGCAGTGCTGGTCGTTCGAGATGCAGCCCATGCGGAACCTGCCGGCGGGGATCACCACCATTTCGGGTCCTCCGCCGCCGTCGCGCAGGGCTTCGCGGAATCGGCTGCCCGGTACGGGCGCCGGCTCGTCTGCGATCGCGGGAGCATGGTGGGGAAGCCCGGCCACGCCGGCTGTGGCGCACGCCGCCGACAGGAGCGGCGCTAGCAGACCCTTGCGCCGCGCCCTCATCGGAACGCACCCCGGTGCGGGCGACGCGATCTGGAAACGCGGCCCAGTTCGGGCTCGTCTCGCGGCGTCACCTGAGGTAATCCGCGATCATCAGCCCAGCTGACGCCATCGCTCGCTCCAGCCGGTCCGCGTAGCGAGCCTTTGCGGCTTGAGTCAAGGGGAGGCGTGGCGGACCGCCAAGCACCACGGCCCGCACGGCGCCCGGCGGCAGGTAGTCGAAGGCCGAGAGCAGGTCCGGAATCGCCGCGGTCACGTCGTCGGGAACCGGAGCGTCATTTTCGACTGCCGCTGCAACGACCGCCTCGATCATTGCGATGCAAGCCTCCGCGACCACGTAGACCGCCCAGAACGAGCACGCCAACCCTATTCCCTCGGCATCCTCAACCCGTTCGACCGCTTCCGGGCCGAAGTCGCGGCGCACGCGACGCTGCACGGCCTCCGCGGCGGCCGCGTGACCAGCTGCGAGGCTCGTCCGGTAGGCGTACGCGGCGAAGGCGAGTTTCTGCGCCTCGTCGTCGGCAGTCTCGTAGCCGGTCATCTGATAGCGGATGAGCTGCGCGGCGGGGATGCCGTACTTCTGCCGTCGCTGGTGGGCGAGGAGCGTCAGGAACTCCAGCGCGTCGGCACTGGCCGGATCGAGCGCCAGCGCCGTCTCCAGCAAGGCGATGGTCTCGCCGTGGTCATCGACGCAAAAGGAGTACTCTCACCACGCCGCCGGGTACTCCGGGTGGTCCCTCAGAAGAGCGCTGCGCTCGTCGCATCGCGCGCTCTCAAGATCGGCATCGAAGCCGTCCACAAGCCGATTCTCGAAGAAGTAGTGCGCTCTGATGAGGGCCAAGCGTTGGTCGGGGCGCGGCGCCTCCAAACCTGCCAAGCGGCCGATGAAGGCGACGCAGGCCGGCAACGCCTGGACCAGCTCGTGCCGCGCTACGAGACCCTGATCATCGCGTGGCAGCGTCGCGTAGGCCTCGACGGCCGGTTGGTAGCAGTGGCGATCGATGTCCTCCAATGGATGATCGCCGCTCGGCACCGCTTCCGCGGTCACAGCAGCGAGCGCGGTCGCGAGCCAGAGGAACGTAGCTGAACGCACGCGTGGGAAGACGTTCAACTGCCTTCGTCGCCGGCAGCGCCGAGGTCCGGACACCGGATCTGCGTCTCGCCGCGGCGGTTCGGCGCGCGGACAGTGAACTCCTGCCAGTCGGGATAGGCCACCACCAGTCCGTCGGAGCCGGCCGGGTCTCGCGCCGGCACGAAGTCGCCGCCGCCCATGGCGTCTTGCAGTTCGGCGTCCCGGAGCACGCCGCGCGAGGGCAGCAGCCTCGCGAATCGGCACTCGACCAGCCTGGAGCCGCGATTGACGCGCAGCGACGAGACGCCGCGGCCTTGCTGCCCCTTGCTCTGCCGGCACGCCATGCCGCTGGCGTCGCGCCCGAACCGGCGCCGGTAGTCGTCCACGATGGCGTCGAAGTCCTGCTCGCATTGCGCGCGTCCGCCGCACAGCGCCTTCCTGGTCTCGCGCAGGCGCCGCTTGGCCATCGGCTTGATGTTGCCGTCGGCGGCCGCGCCCAGCCAGCCAACGGCAGCGTTCCAGTCCTGCGGGACCTGCTCGCCGGTGCCGAGCATCCCGGCGGCGATGTACTGGCTGTCGATGTCGCCGTGGCGCGCTCCCAGCTCGAGATAGGGCCAAGCGGCGACCCGCTGGCCATCGACGTAGAGCCTCTTGCCGCAGCTGATCGCCTGCGTCACGAACTCCATGTCGCCGACGGACATCTCCCATTTGTCGACGCGCTCGGCGGCAGCGTCCGCGGACAGAGCAGGCAGTGCCAGGAGCAATGCGGCGCAAGCGCGGGCGGTTCCCGCGATTCCGAGGCGGCTGCTGTCGGTCGGGACCATGGCTGGCCAACCTACACCGCTCACCGAAGTGCGTCCACAAGCGAGTCGTCTCAAGCTGCGACCGCGATGCGCAGCGGTGGGAGAGTCGGAAACGCCACGTCCATGAAGTCCGGCCCCCGCGTCACATGCATCCGGCATTGTTCCGGTTCGAGTGCCAGTGCGGCCTGCGCTTCCGGCGTGCCGAAGTCGTAGTCCCAGTGCGCGGCGTCTCGTTTCGAGGTGCCGTTCGCTACCGCCGTCGCCGGCAGCAGCGACGCGCCTTCGCACTGCGCGGGCGGCGCCACGCCGAACCAGTCGAGCAGCGTCGGCATCAAGTCCACGGACTCGGTGAAGGCATCGATCCGTCGGCCTCGATGCGCCTCCGGCGCCGCCGGATTGAAGAGGATCAGCGGCACGTGGAAGGACTCCTCGAAGTAGCCGAGCTTGCCGACGAGGCCTTGGTCGCCCATCTGCTCGCCGTGGTCGGAGGTGAAGACGACCAGCGTGTCATGCCACTGGCCGGCTTCCTTGACGGCCGCGAACAGTCGCCCCAGATTGTGATCGACCTCGGTCATGAGGCCGTAGTAGCCCGCCTGCCAGCGCTGCAGCCGATCCATGCTGGGGACCCTGGCGAGCGCGTGGCCCAGCACATGGCGCACGTAGGGATGGCGCTCCTCCTGTGCGGTCAAGGTGTATCTGGGCTGCGGCAGTTCGCTCGCCGGATACAGGCTGTTGTACGGCGCCGGCGCGAGCCACGGCGGGTGCGGGCGCAGCAGCGACAGATGCACGCACCAGGTGTCCCGTCCGGCGATGTACTCGATCACCTGATCGACCACGAAGCGCGTATCGTGCAGCTTTGCGGGCACGGCCAGCGGGCGCGGCTCGCTGCCGATTGCAGGGCCGGTGGCCAGATACAGGTCGCCGTGCGCTGCCGGCAGCGGATAGCCCTTCTCGCCCAGCCACTGCGCCCACGCCGTCGGGGCGCGGATGTCCTTGCCGAGTTCGACGACGGGGCGCAGGCCAGGCAGCACATCGGTACGCGGCGCGGTCTCTGCGAGCACCGTGTCGGTATAGCCGAAGAGCACCGGGTCGAGCCCTGCCGCGCGCGCTTCGAGGGCCCAGTTCGTCAGCGTTCCAGAGAGCGGCGCGCTGTTGTTCCGGACCCCGTGCTGGGCCATGTACGCGCCGGTGTGGATGCTGGCCCGGGACGGGCCGCAGGGCGCGGCGTTCGCATAGTGGCGCAGGAACAGCGTGCCGGCGGCGGCGAGGGCATCGAGATGCGGGGTCCGGACCAAGTGCCCGAGGCACCCCAGGCAGTCGCCGCGCCATTGATCGGCGGTGATGAACAGCGTGTTGCGGGGCACGGCGCTAGTGCCGCCCGGCGCCGACGTAGAACTCGACGAGCGCCAGCTTGTCGGCAGGCGAGAGCGAGTCGTACTTCTGCTTCATCTTGTCAACCATTCGCCGGGCGCCGCTGTCGAAGTTGCCGAACTCGGCCTCCAGATATTGGCGCCATTGGCCAGCGAGCAGGGCATGGTCGGCTTCGGGAATGCTGCCGCCCTTGAGGTGGCACTTGCCGCACTTCACTGCATGGACGCGCGCGCCGCGGCGGGCCAGCACGGCGTCGAACGGCTGTTCGCGCGGCGTCCAGATCTGCGCCGCGTAGTACATCGCCACGGTCTCGATCTCCGCTTCGGAAACCGCCTCCACCACGTCCGCCATGCTCTTCTGCGTGCCGTCGTCCATGGTGATCGCCGCGGCATCGCGCAGGCCGCGGATGTAGGTCTCCATGAGGTCCATGATGGCGAACTCGGAGAAGCCGCCGATGGACGGGATCTGCGGGTCCTCGCTGCGGCCTTGCGGGCCGTGGCAACCCTCGCACTCCGCTTCGGCGACCTCCTGGCCGTTGCGCGGCGCATCGGCAGCGGCAGGCATCGGCGACGCGATGGCGGCGGCGCAGGCGGCGCCGGCGAAGAGCGCGGCGCGGAGGAGGGGAACTGGCCTCGGCAATCTGGCTCTCCACCGTCTTGGGCAGCGGCGGGCGTAGTATATTCGGCCAGCCGTCGAACGAGTCGAACGAGAGGTCGCGCATGGTCGAGCAAACGCCGGGTGCCAAGATGATGTATCTCATCAAACGCAAGCCCGATACCTCCCGCGAGGAACTGGTGGCGCATTGGTTCGCCAACCACATGCCGTCGGTGATCCAGAGCCAGAAGGACGGCGCGGCGCGGCAGCGCATGCATGCGACCCGCTACATCGCCACGCTCTTCGATGCGAACGCGCAAGGCGAGCATCCGTGGGATGGCGTGGCGCAGCTATGGTGGCCGCGGCCGCTGCCGAAGCCCGCCGAACCGTTCGGCGACCCGCCGCGCGATACGTTCCAGCAGAAGGCGGAGCCGTATGTGCCGTGGGCGACCCGCGAGTATGTGGTCATCGATGGTAGCGAACACCTGCCCACCGAGCCGCTGACGCTGAACGCGCCGTATCCCATGACGCGCTCCGGCTTCTTCAAGGTGAGCTTCCTGGTCGCCGCCAAGGCCGGTACCGACCACCCGGAATTCTTCAAGCACTGGCTGGATGTGCATGTGCCCAATGTGCGCGCGACGATGGAAGCGGTGGGCGGCTTTCGCTACGCGGTGAGCCATAGCACCCGCCCGGATGATGAACCCTTCGCCGGCATGGCCGAGCTCTATTTCCACGATCCCTCCGGCTGGGCTGCCTACCGCGAGACCATCAAGCCGGACGGCATGCAGCGCTGGGTGGACGGCGAGCGCATGCTCGTGCTGCGCGCCGGGACGGAGATGGTCGGCATCCCGTAGCGGCGGGCGATCCCATGGCGGAACTGCAATGCTGGAATTGCGGCGCTTCGCTCGATGCGCTGCCGCGCCCGATCACGCGCCACATGAACTGTCCGGCGTGTTCCGAGGATCTGCACTGCTGCCGCCTGTGCCGCCACTACGCGCCGAGCGCGGCGCACTACGGTTCCTGCGACGAGGAGCGCGCCGAACCGCCGGTGTACAAGGAGAGCGCCAACTTCTGCGACTACTTCCGCCCGACGACGGCGGCGTTTCGGGAGCAGAACGCGGCGCGCCGCGATGCCGCGCAGGCGAGTCTCGATGCGCTGTTCGACCCGTCCCCCGAGCAAGGGGACGCCGCGCCGCCGGACGAGGCGGACGAGGCGCGGCGCAAGCTGGACGACCTCTTCCGCTAGCGATGCCGAGATTCGCCGCCAACCTGTCCACCATGTTCGCGGACCTCCCGGTCGCCGAGCGGTTCGACGCGGCGCGCCGCTTCGGCTTCCGAGCCGCGGAGTACCTGTTCCCCTACGCGGATCGCGCCGCCGACGTCGCCCGCTGGAGCCGGGACGCGGGCGTGCCGGTGATCCTCGTCAATACCCCGCTCGGCGACGCCGCCGCTGGCGAACGCGGTCGCGCGGCGCTGCCGGGCCGCAAGGACGACTTTCGCGCCGACTTCGACCGGGCACTCGAATACGCCGCGGCGCTCGATGCGCCGATGATCCACGTCATGGCGGGCGTGGTGGCGGAAGACGAAAGGGAGTCCGCTTGCCGCACGCTGGCCGCCAATGTGCGCGATGCGGCGGACGCCGCGGCGCGCGAGGACATTCGATTGCTGCTCGAACCGCTCAACAGCGCGGACACGCCCGGCTACCTGCTCACGCGCACCGAGGAGACGCTGGCCATCATCGAGGCCGTGGATCGCCTCAACGTGCAGCTGCAGTTCGACTTCTACCATCGGCAGATCATGGAGGGGAACCTCGCCCGCCGACTGCAGGACCACCTTGGCGCCATCGGCCATATCCAATGCTCCAGCGTCCCCGGTCGTCACGAACCGTGCTACGGCGAGGTGAACTACCCGCATGTCTTCGCCGAGTGCGACCGACTCGGCTACGCGGGCTGGATCGGCGCGGAATACCGGCCGAAGACCACGGTGGCGGCCGGCATCGGCTGGGGCCGCGCCTACGGGCTTGGAGAGCAGGCATGACGACGACGCTCACGGCAGCCGAGCGGGAGCGCTACTGGCGCGACGGCTTCGTCTCGCCGATCAAGGTGTTCTCGCCGGTGGAGACGGTCGGATTGCGCCGGCGTCTCGAACAGGCGGAGGCGGCTGCGCAGCCCGGCCGCGAGCGTGCGGCGCGTTCGGGCCTGCCGATCACCCATGCCTGGGCTTGGGATCTGGTGCATGACCCGCGCATCGTCGAGCCCATCTCAGCGGTGCTCGGCCCGGATGTGCTGCTCTGGTCCATGGACTGGTTCATCAAGGAGCCGGGACCGTCGTTCGTCTCCTACCACCAGGACGCCACCTACTGGGGCCTCGCGCCGCACCATGTGGCGACCGCTTGGGTAGCGCTCTCGGATGCGGGTCCGGAGACCGGGCCGATGCGCTTTCTGCCCGGCAGCCATTGGGGTCCCGTCCACGACCAGGACGACACCTACGCGGAGAACAACATCCTGAGCCGCGGCCAGGTGGTAAGGGCGGAGGTGGACGAGGCCCGCACAGTCCTGGCGCCGCTCGCCGGCGGCGAGATGTCGCTGCATCATGTGCGCGTCATCCACGGCTCCGTGCCGAACCGCACTGCGGACCGCCGCATCGGCATGGTGCTGCGCTACTGCGCGACGGATGTGCGCCAAACCAAGGTGGCGGGCGACCGGGCGATCCTGGTCAAGGGCCGCGACGAGTACCGCCACTTCGACATGATCCCCCGCCCGGCGGAGGACGCCGGCGCGGCGGAGCGAAGTCGGGCCAGGGAGCACGGCCTGACGCGGCACAAGGCGCTGATGGAGGATTGAGTGGTGAAGGGGGTGAATGCCGTGGCGGCGTTTCCGCCGATCCCGTACGGCTGGTCCGACTTCGCGGCGATGCGCCGCGAGCGCACCCTCTACGTGGACAAGACGCGCTTCGTGCGCCTGTTGGAGCCTGAGCGCTACGCCTTCCTGATCCGCCCGCGCCGGTTCGGCAAATCATGCTGGCTGTCGCTGCTCGAGAACTACTACGACCGCGGCCGGGCACACCGGTTCGACGAGCTTTTCGCCGACACGGACATCGGCCGAGCGCCCACTGCGCAGCGCAACCGCTTCATGGTGCTGCGTCTGGACCTCTCGGCCTTCGACGATACCCGCGAGACGCTGCGCGACCGCTTCGAGACCTACTGCCACACGCGCCTGCGCGGCGCCTTGGAGCGCAATCCAGAGCTATTCGGGCCGCAGGTTGCGCAGCGCATCCTGGCGCCGGACTCCATCGACGGCAAGCTCAACGAGCTCTTCGAACATGCCGCCACGCAGCGCATCGCGCTGTGCATCCTGATCGACGAGTACGACAACTTCGCCAATAGCGCGCTAGCCCTGCGGGGCGCGGAGGCGTACGCGTCGTTGACGCAGGGCGGCTTCTTTCGCAGCTTTTTCGCGACGCTCAAGGCCGGCACGGCGGGCGGCGGCGTCGAGCGGCTGTTCGTCACCGGCGTATCGCCGATCACCATGGACGACTTAACCAGCGGCTTCAACATCGCCAGCAACGTGAGCCTTCTGCCGGAGTTGAACGAACTGCTCGGCTTCACCCAGCGGGAGGTGCGCGAGCTACTTGAGACCTACAGGGCGCAGGGTGCGCTCGATCGCGATGTCGACGAAGTCATGGGTGTCCTCGGCGAGTGGTACAACGGCTACCGCTTCGCCAAAGGCGCGCAGGAGGATGTCTACAACACCGACATGGTGCTCTACTACCTGAAGCACAGCGTTCCGAACAAGGCTGGCCCCGATGAACTGATCGATCGCAACGTGCGCATCGACTACGCCAAGCTGCGCCATCTTCTAGTCGTGAACCAGGAGGCGTCGCGGTCCGTCCCCGCGCTCAATGGGAACTTCGATCTGCTGCGCGGGGTGATCGAGGACGGGCAGGTGGATACGCCGATCGAGAGCGGCTTCCCGTTGGAGCGCTTGCACCGCCGCGAGAACTTCCTCTCGCTGCTGCACTACTTCGGCCTGCTCAGCATCCAATCCGTTCGTGAAGGCGTGCCGCGGCTCGGCATCCCGAATCAGACCGTGAAACGGCTGATGTACGGCTACCTGCGCGATGCGTACGAGGAGACGGGGCTGTTCGCCGTGGACGTCTTCGCCTTCGAACGCCTCGTGCGCCAGATGGCCTCGCACGGCGCGTGGCGCCTGGTATTCGAGCTCCTCGCCGAGGCGATCGAGGAGCGGACGGGCATACGCGACTACATGCGGGGTGAGAAGGTCGTGCAGGCGTTCTTGGCGGCATATCTGAGCCTGACGGACCACTTTCTCGTGCAGACCGAGCGCGAACTCGGCAAAGGCTTCGCGGACATCTGCCTTACGCCGTTGCGGCCGCAGCTCGGCATGACGCATGGCTACGTGATCGAGCTCAAGTACCGGACGAGAGGCGATACGCACATCGAGGTCGCCACGGCCGAGGCGAAAGCGCAGCTGCAACGCTACCTGAGCGACGAGGCGCTTCGGCGCGAGCACCCGAGCATCGCGTTCCGCGGGCTCGCGTTGGTGTTCCGCGGCTGGCAGCTAGTCCATTGCGAGGTGGTCGAGGCGACGTAGCCGCTACGCCGCCGCCAGTTTCGGCACCGGGAAGTTCTGCACCTCGTAGGGGAACGGATCGTCGAAGCCGATCAGTTCGCGCAGCATCTGCGGATCGGCGCAGTCTTCCCAAGGCTCGTCCTTCATCGTCACGCGCAGGTTCTCCTGCGGCAGCACGGCCTGGTGGCGGTAGTAGGCAACGGCGTTCAGGCGCAGGCCGGGCGTCTGCTTGGGGTACGCGCCGTGCCACGTCGAACCCGGCCAGACGATCACCGACCCGCGCGGGCAGACAACGGGCTTGGCGCTCTCGGCGGCGCCGGAGCCGGGATGGGCGTTGCTGCGGTGCGAGCCGGGCACGTACGCAAGCGCGCCGTCCTCCAAGGTGTAGTCGGTCAGGCACCAGGTGGCGTTGGCGGTGAGCGCCCGGCTGCCCCAGGGCAGGGGATTCGCGCCTTGGTCGCAGTGCAGGCCGAGGCTGGGGCCGTAGCCGAATTCGCCCTGCCACTTGACGAAGGAATTGGTGCTGGACAGCCGGCGCATCTTCCCTTGCCCGCCGGGACCGCGGCCGACCAGATGGTCGATCAGCGCATCGACCGCTGGATTCACGAAGAGGTCGCGGAAGCAGCGATCGAGCTGCAGGAGTTGCTGGATCAGCGCTTGGGTCGGCGGCGGCACCTCCTTCGGCAGTTGCAGCCCGCCCTTGCCTTGCGGCCAGGTCAGTTCGCCGGTCGGTCCGTCCTCGAGGGAGATGGGGCAGCCGTCGGTCATGGCGGTGAACTGGCGCAGCAGCACGTCCGTGCAGCGATCGAACAGTTCGGCATCGACGCCGGTGGCTTCCGGCGGCAGCACCGTCAGGCCGTCGGCTTCGAGTTCGAGTACGTAGCGCATGAGACCGAGGCTCTTCACCTCGTCGCTGAGCTGGGTGGCGGCGGTGTCCATGGGCTGTCTCCTTCGGCGACCTCGCAAGGCGCCGATTCTACGCGCCCCGCAGCGCTCACGATCCGAGCGACTTCCGGAGGGTCTCGATGTCGCGCTTGAGGCCATCGTCGGAGTCGGGGAAGCGCGGTGCCATCCCCCGGAGCGTCTCGACGACGATGCTGGCGATGAGCACGCGCGCCGCGGCCTTGCTGTCCGCCGGGATCACGTACCACGGTGCTTCGGCCGTGGTCGTGGCTTCGAGCGCTTGCGAGTAGGCGCGCTGGTAGGCCGGCCATTGCCGGCGCGCTTCGAGATCGGACGGGGCGAACTTCCAGTGCTTGCGAGGATCGCGCAGGCGTTCGGCCAGACGCCGCTGCTGCTCCGCTGCTGAGACGTTCAGGAGGAACTTCACCACCGTCGTGCCGTTGTGGGCGAGGTGCCGCTCGAAGGCCACGATGTCCGTGAGGCGTTGCCTCCAGAACGCTTCGTCCACGGCCACAGGCGGCAAGCGCCGTTCGGCGAGCAGCTCCGGGTGGACGCGCATCGTCACCACCTCCTCGTAGTGCGAGCGGTTGAAGATGCCGATGCGGCCCCGCTCGGGCAGCGCCAGCCAGTGTCGGCGCAGCCAGGTGTGTTCGATCTCGCGCTCCGTCGGACGGCTGAAGTTGGTCACCCGGAAGCCTTGCGGGTTGACGCCGGAGGTGACGCGCTTGATGGCGCTGTCCTTGCCCGCGGCGTCCATCCCTTGGAAGACCAGCAGCAGGGCTTGGCGACCCTCGGCGTAGAGCAGTTCCTGCAGGCGGCTGAAGCGGCGCACGCGGGCCTTCAGCGCCTTCTTCAGCGTGCGCTTGCCGAGGCTGGCGAAGGGTGGCAGCGTGTCGAGGTGCGCGAGGTCTACCGGGGCGCCTGGCGGCAGGCGGCAGTCTGCGGCGGCAATCGCCAGCGGGTCGTTCTCCATGCATCACCGTCGAAGCTCTGATCGACACTGCCGCACCGCCAGCGGCGTGTCAACGCGGTTGATGTTAGGCTGCATTGATCGTCAGCGCTGCCGCGATCCTCTCGAACGCCGAACACTTCGATGCGCGTCCTGCACGTCTACCGCACCTATTTTCCGCAGACCCAGGGCGGCGCCGAGGAAATGATCCGCCAGATCTGCCTCAACACCGGTCGCCACGGCGTTGAAAGCCGCGTGCTGTGCGTGAGCGCGTCGGTGGACCCGCGCGTTGTGCGGCGCCCGGAGGCGGTGGTGTACCGGGCGCGGCTGAATACCGAGGTGGCGTCTTGCAGCATGTCCTGGGAGATGCTCGGCATGTTCCGCCGCCTGCTCGAGTGGGCGGACGTCGTGCATTACCACTTCCCGTGGCCGTTCGCGGACCTGCTCCACTTCCTCTCGGGGTCGCCGCGGCCGTCGCTGCTCACCTACCACTCGGACATCGTCCGCCAGCGGCTGCTCGCGGCGCTCTACAGCCCGCTGATGGCCCGCTTCCTGCGCTCCATGGACCGCATCGTCTGCACGTCGCCGAACTACTTCGCGAGCTCCGATGTGCTGCCGCGGTTCGAGGATCGCGTGGACATCGTTCCCATCGGTCTGGACCCGAGCTCCTACCCGGCAGCGACCGCGGGGGATGTCGCTGCGGCGCAGGCGCAGTACGGGCAGGGGTTCTTCCTGTTCATCGGCGTGCTGCGCTATTACAAGTGCCTGCACATCCTGCTCGATGCGGCGCACGGGGCGCCGTTCCGGGTGGTCATCGTCGGCTCCGGCCCGACCGAACGGGAACTCAAGCGCCAGGCGCAGCGGCTCGGTCTCTGCAATGTAACCTTCGCCGGGCAGGTCTCGGAGCGCGCCAAGGTCGCACTCATCCAACTCAGCCGGGCGGTGGTGTTTCCGTCCTATATGCGCGCGGAGGCGTTCGGCGTGGCGTTGCTCGAAGGCGCGATGCACGGCAAGCCCTTGATATCCACGGAAGTGGGCTCCGGCACCAGCCATGTGAACGTCGACGGCGAGACGGGCCTCGTGGTGACCCCGGCGTCGCGCAAGGCCCTGCGCGCGGCGATGGCTCGGCTGCATCGGGACGACGCTCTCGCCGCCGCGCTGGGCGCGGGCGCGCGGGAACGTTTCGAGCGGCTCTTCAACGGCCCGCTGATGGGCGATCGCTACGTGCGCATCTATGCCGATCTGATGGCCAAAGCCGAGCGGCAAGCGGCGCCGGTCGTGGCCCGGCGCCAACCGGCGGGCTAGGGCAGGCATCGATGTCGTCCCGGCTCGTTCGGCGGCTACGACGCGCTGCGCTGCTGGCGGCGAATGCGCGCAATGCCGCGACATTCGCTGGTGGCTACGCGGCGATGGTGCGCGTGGTGTGGGAACTATGGCGGGCCCGGGGTCTCGGCGCGGTGGTCGGCTGGGCGGTGACGGCGACTTCGCACGGCCAGCATCGCAGCGCTCGGCGCTATCGGGCTTGGCTGAAGCGGCGTTCCCGGGCGCCGCTCCGAGCAGAAGGCTCGCTCGCGATCGTCGCGTCGACGCTCGGCGTCGCGGACCCGAGCACCTACGTCGCGGCGCTGGCGTCGGCAGCCGCAAACGCCGATGCGCGGCTGCTGCTGGTGGCGGACCCGGAGACGATCGCCGCAGTGCGCTTGAGGGAGGGCGGGCGGCTGTCGTTTCGCGAGGCGGCGGTGCTGTCTTTGGACTCGCTGGCCCAAGCGATTCGCTGTCAGGAGAGCGACTTCATCGCCGTGCTTGGGCCTGGCTGCCTGCCCGGCGAGATTCCCGTGCCGGCGCCGGTCGTCGGCAAGGTGCTGTACTACGGCGACGAGGACTGCATCGACAGTGCCGGGCGTCGGTCGCGGCCGTTCTTCAAGCCGTCCTTCTCGCCGGACCTGCTGTGCGCCTCGAACTATCTGGAGACCTGCGCCGTACTGTCGCGGGAGCTCGCCGCGGACCTGCCGGAAGATGCCAGGATCCGGGACTTCCACAGCCTCGCACTGATCCTCGCCGAGCGAGCGGAGCGCATCTGTCGGCTGGACGCCATCGTCGCGCATCGGCTGCTGAACAATGCGGGCGAACCGCTGGCCGCAGCGACGCCGGGCGTCCCCGCCTACCTGCCCGCCTACCTGCGCGGTCGCTACGGCGCGGACGCCGACGTCGCTGCGGCGCAGGGCGGTTTGCCGTGGCGCTGCGAATTCGGCCGGCGCCGCACGCGGGTATCGGTGATCCTGCCGACGAGGGATCGGCTGGATCTGCTACGGCCCTGCGTGGAAGGCGTCTTCGCCACCAACTCCGGCGACTTCGAGGTCATCCTCCTCGACAACGACTCCGAGCAGCCGGAGACGCTCGCTTGGTTCGAGGAGGCGCAAGCGCGATGGGATCGGCTGCGCGTGCTGCCGGCGCCCGGCCGCTTCAACTGGAGCCGCCTGAACAACATCGGCGTCGCCGCGGCCGACGGCGACGTGTTCGTCTTTCTCAACAACGACACGCTGCCGCGCAGCGACGAGTGGCTGGCCCGGCTGGCGGATGTGGCGATGCGGCCCGATGCCGGCGCGGTCGGGGCGCTGCTGCTGTACGGCAATGGCCGCATCCAGCATGCCGGCGTGGTCATCGGCTACGGCGGCTGCTCCGATCATGTCTACCGGGGGGCGCCGCTCGACGCGGACGAGCACATGTTCGTCTCGCCGCACCTGCCGCGCAACGTAGCGGCCGTGACGGGCGCATGCATGGCCATCTCGCGACGCACGCTGGAGGCCATCGGCCCGTTCGACGAGGCCTACCCGGTGGCCGGCAACGACGTCGAGATCTGCGTCCGCGCCATGGTGAAGGGCTATCTGAACGTCTACCTGCCGGACGTGGTGCTCGTCCACTTGGAGTCGCAGACCCGCGGTCGGCGCGACCCGGCCGCGGATGTCGAACGGCTCGAGGCGTTCCTCGCCGAGCACTGCCCCGAAGACCCGTACTACAACCCCAACCTGTGGATGGCGTCGCTCTATCCGAGCATTCCGCTTTGGGGCGAGCGGCCGGGGAGGGCACCCTAGCCTGTCGGCAATGCGCCGAAGCGGCGCGCGTCGGCAAGGGCGGCGCTGCCCCGCAGCCCGACGGCGATGCCGACGGGCAGCCAGAACAGCAGCCACGTCCAGCCGATCTTGTCCACCAGCTCGTGGCCGTCGATCAGGTAGGCGGGCAGGGCGAGGATCCAGATCGCCATGCCGAGCTTGGCCTCGGGTCGCGCATAGTGGGCGAACAGCGTCTGCCCGGTGGCGACGATCACCGCCAGCAGCAGCGCCAGCGCCAGCAGTCCGCCCTGCCAGACCACGGCGAGGAACAGGTTGTGCGGGTGCTGCACCGGCCAGCCGCCGACTTGTGTGGCATCGTCAGTCAGGATGCCGAGGCCGAACCACGGGCCGTCGCTGCCGATGCGCTCCACGTAGTAGGACCAGATGCCGAGCCGGTAGCTGTCGCCGCGCGGCAGGATCAGCGCATCGGCGCCCGCGACGAAGTGGTACGCGCCGAGCCCGGCCGCGAGGAGCGCCACGGCGCTGGCGATACCGAGCATGGCGAAGCGGGCGGGGCGCTTGACGCTGTGCGCCAGCAGCAGGCCGAGTGCGCCAAGCAAGCCGCAGGCGATGGCATTGCGCGAGCCGGTGAGCGGCACGGCCACTGCCAGTACGGCCGCTGCAACCGCCGCCGAGAGCGCCGAAAACCCCAGCCGGCGGTCCTCGCTGGCGAGCAGCCAGGCCAGTGCGCAGATGCCGGCGACGGCATACACCAATCCGGCGGCGACGTGCGTGTCGAGCTGGCCGAGACCGTTCAGCCGGTTGTCCCACGGCGGCTCCGTGAAGAAGAACCACATGGCCGCGGCGGCGGCCAGCGCCCCCGCCACAGCCACCACCCACGTCATCCGCTGCCGGAACCAGTCCACCTGCAGGCACTCGGCGATGGCGACGACGAAGGTCAGCACCAAGACGGCGCGCACGGTCTGTCCGAATGCGCCGCGGCCGTCCCATGGCACGGACCACAGGCTCGTCAGCGGCAGGTAGGCCAGCAGCGCGACAATGGCGAGGAACCCCCAATCCAGAAACAGCCCCCGCCAGCGCGGCAGCGCGGCGAGCACCCATGACGCGAGCAGGTAGGTAGCGAAGCTGGCGCCGCTCTGCGAAGTCAGTACGAACATCGACGCCAGCGCCGCCACCATCGCCGCGGCCGTGATCGGCACGCGGTACTCCACTGCAACACGGCGCCACTTGGGGACAGCGGGCTGCTCGGTTTCGGCGGGCGTGAGGGCCATGGCGCAAGTGTACGGCTCGGCACGCCCCGGCCTGCGGGTCTATACTCGGCGCACTGAAGGAGCCTGTCGAATCATGGCGAAGGATCCGAACCTGCGCAGCATCGAGGCCGGGCCGCGGCAGCGGCGGCGCGGCATCTATCTGCTCCCCAACCTCATCACCACGGCGGCCCTCTTCGCCGGCTTCTATGCGGTAGTGGCGGCGGCCAACGGCGATTTCGTGAAGGCGGCGCTCGCCATCTACGCCGCTCTGGTGCTCGATACGCTCGATGGCCGCGTGGCGCGCTGGACCCGCTCCCAGAGCGCCTTCGGGGCCGAATACGACAGCCTGTCGGACATGGTGGCGTTCGGTGTCGCGCCGGCGCTGGTCGCCTTCTTCTGGGCGCTGTCGGGCCTTGGCCAGTTCGGCTGGGTGGTGGCGTTCATCTACATGGCGTGCGCGGCGCTGAGGCTCGCCCGGTTCAACACCAAGGGCGACAATGCCACGTTCACCGGCCTCGCCAGCCCGTCGGCGGCGGCCATCGTCGCCAGCACCGTTTGGATCTGGAGCGAAGCGGGCGGGCCGGTCGCGGAGCCGAGTCTCGTGCGCGCCGTCGCCATGGCGCTGATCACCGCCGGCAGCGGCCTCCTCATGGTGTCCCGGTTCACCTACTACTCGCCAAAGGAAGTGGATCTCAAGGGCCGCGTGCCGTTCATCACCCTGGTGATCGCCGTGCTGGTATTCGCGATCATCCTCATGAACCCGCCCGCCGTGCTGCTGGCGTGCTTCACGGTCTACGCGGCATCCGGCCCGGCGAGCTACCTTTGGCGGCGCTACCGGCGCCGCGCCAAGCGCCCGGCGCAGGACGACGCCGATACCGGCACCTAGCGCCCCGCGTCCGAAACCACCGAACAGGCAGTCTCCATGCTCATCAAGCGCCCCATCGACATCAAGCCGTCCGAGATCACTCCGCAGGCCATGTACCGCTCCCGGCGGCGGTTCCTGGGCGGATCGGCGGCGCTCGCCACCGCTGCGGCATTGCCGGCCGCGGCCCTGCCGGCGGCGTGGCTCGACGAGCGCGAAGTGCGGCCGGGGACGCCCATCGGCGAAGCGATGACCTCCGAGCGCGACGCCACCACCTACAACAACTTCTACGAGTTCGGCACCGGCAAGGACGACCCCGCCGCCTACGCGCACGAGATGACCATCGACCCATGGAGCGTGGAAATCTCCGGCGAAGTCGCGAAGCCCGGCCGCTTCGGCCTCGAAGAAGTGCTCGCCGGCATCGACTTGGAGGAGCGCATCTACCGGCTGCGCTGCGTCGAGGCGTGGTCGATGGTGGTCCCGTGGATCGGCTTCCCGGTGAAGAAGGTGCTGGACAAGTTCGAGCCCACCGGCAACGCCAAGTACGTCGAGTTCAATACGCTGGTGCGGCCCGAGGAGATGCGCGGCCAGCGCTCGTTCTTCTCCAGCATCGACTGGCCGTATGTGGAGGGCTTGCGCCTCGACGAAGCCAACCATCCGCTGTGCATCTTCGCCGTGGGCATGTACGGCAAGCTGCTGCCGAACCAGAACGGTGCGCCGTTCCGCCTGGTGGTGCCGTGGAAGTACGGCTTCAAGAGCATCAAGTCCATCGTCTCCATCCGCTTGACCGAGACCCAGCCGCGCAACACGTGGAACGTGCTGCAGCCCCGGGAGTACGGCTTCTACGCGAACGTCAACCCGACGGTGGACCATCCGCGCTGGAGCCAGGCCACCGAGCGCCGCTTCCCAACGAGCCTCTTCAATCCGAACCGCATCGAGACGCGGATGTTCAACGGCTACGAGGAAGTCGCGCCGCTGTATGCGGGGATGGATCTGCGGCGTCTGTACTGACCTCCGAGCGCGCAGCCAAGGTTCTGCTGTTCGCCCTGCTGGCGCTGCCGCTGGGGCTGCTCGGATTCGACATCCATCGGGAACTCGCGATCCCCGGCGCCGGCCTCGGCCCGGACCCCAACGACGAGTTGGTGCGCCGACTCGGCGCTTGGGGCCTGCGCGCGCTGCTCCTGACGCTCGCGGTCTCGCCGGCCGCTCGCCTGCTGCGCCGGCCGCGGCTGGTCCGCTTCCGCCGCATGGCGGGGCTGTGGGCGTTCGCATACATCGTCCTGCACTTCACCGCCTACTTAGGGGTTTTGGCGGGTTTCGAGCTGCAAACCATCGCCGCAGACCTGGTCAAGCGCCCCTACATCATGGTGGGCTTCGGGGCGCTCGTCGCGCTGATCCCTTTGGCCGTCACCTCCACCCGGGGCTGGCAGCGGCGCCTCGGCAGGCGCTGGCGCGCGCTGCATCGACTGGTGTATCCGGCGGCAGTGCTGGCGTGGACCCATCTCCTGTGGCTGTCCAAGGGCGGCTTCATGGATCCGTTCGTCTACGGCTTGGTGCTCGCGCTGCTGTTCGGCGAGCGCATCGTCGCGCGCGTACGACAGGCATCTGCTAGCGCCAAGAGCGGTACCTGACCCCGGCACGGGCGTTGGCGTTCACCGCGTCCTGCGGTGGGGAGAGGGCCGTGCGCTATGCTGTGCGTTCACTTCTGTACGAGTGTCCGAGCCTCCGGTGCCGTCCAAGCGCGACATTCCGCAGCCGCCAGCTTCGCGCGGGCTACGACTTTTCGGGCTGCTTCTATCTGGCCGTGGCTGACCGCCGCGTCAACGCGCCGTTTGAGCGGCCGCTCGCATCGTCTCGGGCTCGGGCGTGAGCGATGCCACTGAAGCATTCGCCCGCGTCAAGATCGACGCGCTTCTCAAGGACGCGGGTTGGGATGTCACGGACGGCGTGAGCGTCCTCTTCGAGCACACGCTCGCCGACGGCAGCCGCGCCGACTACGTGCTCTGCGACCGGGCGGGGCGTCCGATGGCCGCGCTGGAAGCGAAGCACGCCGGCGTCGACCCGATCGCGGCGCAGGACCAAGGGCGCCACTACGCCGCCCAGCTCGGCATGCCGTTCGCCTTCCTGTCGAACGGCGAGGAGGTGTGGTTCCTCGACCGCGAGACCGACGCCCACGCCCGCAGGATCGCTGGCTTCTACTCGCAGGACGACCTCGAGCGTCGCATCGCCGCGCGGCGGATTCGTCGCGACCTCGCAGCGGCGGAGACGGACCGCCGCATCGTGGACCGCGACTACCAGATCGAGTGCATCGCGGCGCTGTGCATGGAGATCTCCCTCGGCAGGCGCAACCTGCTCGTCGAGATGGCGACCGGCACCGGCAAGACGCGTACTGCCGCGGCGTTCGTCAAGCGGCTCTTCGAGGCTGGCGCGGTCACCCGCGTCCTGTTCCTCGTGGACCGGATCGCGCTCGCGAGACAGGCGGAGGATGCGTTCACGGACCATCTGCGCGAGCTTCCCTGCCATGTGCTGCGGCCGGGCCGCGGCTTCGATCGGGCCAAGCGCATCACCATCGCGACGCTGCAGACCATGATCGCGGAGTACCGCAACCTGTCGCCGGGCTACTTCGACCTCGTGATCACGGACGAATGCCACCGCTCGATCTACGGCAAGTGGAGCGGCGTACTGCGCCACTTCGACGGCATCCAGCTCGGCCTGACCGCGACGCCGTGCATCGCGGAGGCGGACGATCTGCCCGACCCGGAGGACGGCCGCTTCGTACGCGACACGCTGCGTTTCTTCGGCCTCGACGCGCCGACCTTCCGCTACACGCTCCGCCAAGCCATCGACGCCGGCCACCTCGTGCCCTACCGCATCTACAAGGCGATGACCGTGAAGACCGCGGCCGATGGCGGGTTCGAGGTGCGGCGCGACGAGCTCGATTGGAGCGCGATGGACCGGGCGACCAAGGCCGAGTTCGAGGAACTGTTCGAGCGGTCCGAGAGCATCGCCGTGGACCCGCAGGCGCTAGAGCGCAAGTTCACCATCCCCGAACGCAACCTGGCCATGGTGCGCGAGTTCCGCGACTGCTTCGAGAAGGGCTTCATGGGCAGGGACGGCGTTCGCCGCACGCCGACATGGGGCAAGACCATCGTGTTCGCAGTGACCAAGCGCCACGCCGAAACGCTGGCGGCGATGTGCGACGAGCACTTCGCGGACCTCAAGCCCGATCCTGCGACCCGCTTCGCGGACTTCGTGGTGAGCGATGTCGGCGGCGGTCCCGCGCCCGATGCCGGCGCCATCGTCAAGCGCTTCAAGGAGGAGCGGTTCCCGCAGATTCTGGTGAGCGTGAACATGCTCGACACCGGCTTCGACTGCCCCGAGGTGGTCAACCTGGTGATGGCGCGGTTCACGCGCAGCGCCATCCTGTACCGGCAGATGCGCGGCCGGGGCACGCGCAAGGCGGAGCACATCGGCAAAGAGGACTTCACGATCTTCGACTTCGTGGGCGTGACGGACTTCCACGGCGACGACGAGGAAGACATCGTCGGCGGCGTGATGGACGCGAGGGCTGCGTACAGGGTGGAGAGCGACCCGCGCCGGCTGCTGACGCTGGACGTGGACGACCACATCGACCCGGCCACCCGCGAGTGGCTGACCCTCGACGAGGACGGCCGGATCGTGCGCGCGCCGGAGCACGAAGCGCGGGCGGCGGAGATCGGCGTGCGCGTGGAGGCGTGGCGCGGCACGCAGGCGTTCACGGCGGAACAGGGTCGCTGGGCCGGGCTGATCGGCAGCCGTGCCATGGCGGACGCAATGCACCCGGAACCGTTCGGAGACTACGATCTGGACGGGCACCCGTTCGACGCCCTGGGCGGCTACGAGCAGGCGCGGCGCGTGTTCGGCGGAACCGAGGCGCTCGGCGAGCTGATCGCCGGGTTCAATGCGCATGTCCACGGCATTGACAAGGCAATGCGCGCCGGGGCAAGGATCAGTCGGTGAATGTTCGACGGAACGTCGGAAGTGCGGGGTCGGACAAGGGGTGCGAGCTCGTCAACGCGAGTTCTTCAGCGGACTCTCAGGCCACCTGCCGGCGCCGCTCTAGGGCCAAGTCATAGGCTGCCTGGAGTCGCATCCAATAGCTGGCGTTGCTCCACCCGATGCGCTCCAGCGCCAGTGCCATCCCAGGCGAAATGCCCGCCTTGCCGTTGAGGAGCCGGGACAGCGATTGGCGGGTGCAGCCGAGCCGTGCGGCCGTCTGCGTAACCGACAGCCCCGCGGCTTCCAGATCGTCGCGCAGCGTCTCGCCCGGGTGACAGGGATTCAACATCGCCATGATCGTCATCTCCTTCGTTCAGTGGTAGTCCAGCAAGTCCACTTCGACTGCCTCCATGTCCTTGAAGCGGAACACGACGCGCCAGTTGCCCGACACTCTGATGCTCCAGCGACCGGCCATGTTGCCTTTCAGCGGATGCAGGCGATAGCCGGGTCGTGTGGCAAGATCGGCGGGACGGTGCGCCTCGGCGAGCGTCGTCAACACTCGCCTGAGCCTGGGCACAAGCTCGCGTGGCACGCCGGTTTCGCGACCGTCCTCGGCCGGTGCGCGGAGGCCCTTGTGCCTGATCTGCATTGGGGAATCGTCTCTCGTAGCGTCCGGCGATGCAACAGTTCCGACCTCGCAACCCTCACAGCACGATGGCGAGTACGCCCCCGGTACGGACCCCGAAACGCTCTGCTCTCTTGAACGTCGGCGCGTTCGCCGAGTTACGGGCTTCGGCGCGGTTGCCGAGTTGCGAATCGATCCCGGCGGGCGGCGCGGCCTCCCCACATGCTGCGTGATCCCGGTGACGCCCTAGACAGCAACGCGCCGGTGACGTGGTGTGCTATGGTGTCCGCTCACTCTTGCAGGGACACCTAGTGCCGCCAGGTGGCGTCCCCATCGTGCGACCACGACCTTGCCAGGTCGCGCTCTGGATGGCCAAGCGTTAGGACCCGACCGTGCCGATGACGCCTGAGCTACGCCGCGGCGTGGACCGCATCCGCGACTACCTGTTCGGCGGCGGCTACCCGAATCCCGCGCAGAACGCCGAGCAGCTCAGCTTCCTGATCTACTTCTACATGTACGAGGCCGCGGACGCCGCGCGGGTGCGGGCCGCACGGCGACCGGGCGCGGCCGGCTACGCGAGCGCCTTCGACGGGGACTGGCAGCTGCGCGACCCGCGCAACGCCCGGGAAGGGGGCGTCCGGACCGTGCCTCGCGAGTTCCTGCGCTGGTCTTCGTGGGCGCACGCGCTGAACGGCGAGCGGCTGGTGACCTGGGTGCGGGAGGAGGTGTTCGCGTTCCATGCGGAGTTGGCCGCGAACGGCGCCACGGACTTCATGGAAGGCGCCCGGCTGGTGATCGACGAGCCGACCGTGCTCACCCAGGTGGTGAGCCAGTTGAACGACCTGCATCTCGACCGCGTGGACGCGGACACCAAGGGCGACCTCTTCGAGCACGTGCTGCGCCAAATCCGCCAAGCGGGCGAGCTCGGCCAGTTCCGCACGCCGCGCCACGTCATCCGCACCATCGTGCAACTGGTCGACCCGCGCATCGGCGAGACGGTATACGACCCGGCCGCTGGAACGGCGGGATTCCTGGTCGCCGCCTGGGATCACATCCGGCTGGCCAACTCCTCACCCGACGGCATCGAGGAGGTGAAGACCGAGGGCAAGACGCTGACGCGCGGACTCGGCGACACGCTGAGCCGCGCCGCCGTGCGCCGACTGCACGAGGCGACCTTCTACGGCGCGGACGTGGATCCGCAGATGGTGCGTCTCGCGACGATGAACCTGACGCTGCGCGGACTGGACCGTGTGCAGGTTGTACGCCGCGATGCCTTGACGCGTTCGCTGGACCGGGCGGCGAAGGCGGAACTCGGCCTGCCGACGCCGGGGTTCGACGTGATCCTCGCGAATCCGCCGTTCTCGGGCCGGCTGGACCGCGACCGCATCGTCGAGGACGTGAAGGTCGGACGCACGGCGCAGACCGAGCTGCTGTTCCTGCAATACATGCTGAACCACTTGAAGGACGGCGGCCGCTGCGGCGTGGTGGTGCCGGAAGGCGTGCTGTTCGGATCGACCCGTGCGCACCGGGAACTGCGCCGGAAGCTGGTGGAGAACAACACGGTGGAGGCGGTGCTGTCCCTGCCGGGCGGGGTGTTCAACCCGTACTCGGGGGTGAAGACGTCCGTGCTGGTCTTCCGGAAGGGCGGGCGGACGGAGCGCGTAATGTTCCTGCACGCGGACAACGACGGGTTCAAGCTGGACGCTAACCACGACCAGCCGATAGACGGGGACGACCTGCCGGGGCTTGTGGCTGCGTACCACGAGCGGGGGGCACGGGAGACGGAGTGGCGGGAGCGCGATGAAGAGGCGGATTGGACGGCGGAGTGGTGGTTCGCGGAGACGGAGGCGATCCGGGAGGCGGACTTCAACCTGAGCGCGGGGCGCTATCGGCCTTGGAATCGCGTGACCGTGGATTACCGTGATCCGCTAGTGATTCTGGAGGAGATCAGATGCATCGAAACGGAGATCCTGACTGAGATTGAGGAGTTATCGGCGGCAGTGTCGGAGGCCATCCGCGGTTGACGAGGGTGCTAGTACCACTTGAGAGCCTCTGTTGCATGGACCGTCAACACGTACGCCTGAACGAGTCTGGGGCGGCAAACGTGCCATTCGTAGGTCTGGAGCATGTCGCCGCTGGCAACGGGCGTATCGACTTCAACGCGGACTCGCGAGTCGGTGGTCGACGGAGCGCGTCATTCCGATTCGATGCGCGGCACGTTCTCTACGGCAAGCTTCGACCCTATCTCAGCAAGGTCGCGACTCCTGACTTCTCAGGCTACTGCTCGACAGAGCTCATCCCACTCCTCCCGCGAGAGGGCGTTGATCGGTACTTCCTTGCCTACATCCTACGGCGCAGGGACACCGTGGATTACGTCATGGGGGCCGCCACCGGATCCAGGATGCCCCGCGCCGACATGAAGGTGCTCATGTCAATGCGCGTACCGCTCCCTCCGCTCGACGAGCAGCGGAGGTTCGTGAGCATGCTGGACGGGGCCGCGAGCATTGAACGGCTCAGGCGGCGCGCCGCGGAGCGTCTACAGGAACTCGCTCCATCGCTCTTCGTGAGTATGTTCGGTGATCCTGTGGAAAACCCGTTGAAGTGGCCGAAGGCATCGCTTGGGGAGATTGTTGAGGAGTTTCGGTATGGCACATCAAGAAAGTGCCACGTGGATGCGGGACAAGCTGATCTGCCTGTGCTTCGTGTTCCGAATGTGCTAGGCGGCGTTGTGAACTGGCAGGGCTTGAAATTCGGGCGGTTCGAAGTCGCAGAGGCCGCGGCTCTGGTTTTAAGAAGCGGTGACATCCTGGTCGTGCGGACGAACGGCAATCCAGGCTACGTCGGACGTTGCGCCGTCTTCCAGGGCCAGCGACGTGCAGCCTTCGCGTCCTACCTAATTCGCGCTCGCCTTGCCGCCAACGATGCACGGCCCGGCTACGTAGCGAATGCGCTCACGCTGCCGTCGATGCGGCGATTGGTGCTTCGCCTTGCGCGAACGACGGCTGGAAACTACAACGTCAACATCCGCGGGCTCGCATCGCTGGTCCTGCCCTTGCCCCCTCTGGAAGCCCAATCACGGTACGAGCGTCTGGTGAATAGGGTGCGCACGCAGTTGTCTCGGTCACTTGACGGACATGGCCCTTCGAGCACGCTTCCGAGCTCGCTGATGGCCACGCTGCTGGGGTCGCCCGGGCGTTGAGCTGTGTCGTGCGAACCGTAGGTAGCGCTCTGTGCCGTGGCCGCCCGGACGCAGGGCCGGAGCCGGGTTCCGAGTGGCACATCCGTGTCTTCCGCGCGGGCTCTGTGGCTCGCGTTCGACGTGGACGCCCCCGCGAGACCGCGCGGCGAGGCTTGAGATTTTCGGCTAGAGCACTTAGTGTTTGCGCCCGCGCAGCAATACCGAGAGTGCTCATGGCAGAGAAAGCTCAGTGCCCGCACTGCGGCGTGCCATTTCCGCCTAGGTGGGAATCCGTGGCGGTCAATGCCCTCAATCCCAGCAGGGACGCGAACGAACACCAAGGCGATCTCTGGACGACGACCTGCACGTCCTGCGACAAACCGGTGCTTGAGTTCCAACCTGTAGACGGTGGCGCCCTTGGCGAGGGCACGGATAGACTTCAGGTCTTCCCGCACTCCAAGGAGCTGTCTATCGAGATCATCATCGAGATCGTGCTGAATTTCGAGGACTTGCGCCGGCGCAACGAGGCGGAGCCCGAAATGACCGAGGATGAACGAAAGAAGGAGGCGAATACTCTGCGGACGAAGCTCCGCAGCATGAAGGACGCTCTCTTTGCGGACGCCTACGCGAGGACCACGGAAGGCTTAAGCATCCTTGCGGACGGTGCGCAGGTGGTGCAACTCCTAGGGGGGAACGTTGGATGAGGTGTCGTGTTGCCGCACGGATGCCATGGCGACCGCAGGGACGTGCGCGGGTGACTCGGCTGGCGCAGGTCACAAGTGCCGCGGGTGGCCGTTGCTCTGTGTTGGTTTGGCCGCTGGCGTCGATGACCGCTGCTGGGGGCTGCGAGTGTGACGGACCGCCGGGGTGGGATCGAACCCGGGCGGGCACCCGCACCAGCACGGCAGGCCCTTCAGGCGACTGACGAATCGGTGAGCGGCGTGGCGAAACATCAGATCAACTTCAAGGACCCCCTGTGGATGACCGCGTGGCTGGACACGGCGCTGCGCATGGAGAAGCGCAAATTTGAGGCGTGCCCAGTCAGGCGGGACCTCGTTCCGGGGCACGAAGTCGCGCAAGCATGGGGGTTCGTAGTTGTCGGCTACTTCTTGGTGGAGGAGTCCCTCAAGGCGCTGCTGCACGTTCAGGGCAAACAGGTGCCGGCCAAACACTCGTTGACCGCGCTGTTCCAGTCTCTGGCCGAGGAGGACCGGGACCTACTCCGCGAGTACTATAGCGACTTCAGGGAGACGGCAGGATGGACCAGTCGATTCCCGTTCAAAACGATGGATGGATTTCTTGACAACTTGGACGGCGACCAGAACAGGCGCGGTACTGACCACGTGGGGTCCTTTGATTGGCGTTACTTCCTGATTGAGGAGAAGCGTAGCGCGAGAATGCCGACGGTCAGCGTGGAGTTCCTACACGAGATCGCCTACGGGTGCATCGTGATGGTCAAGGGCGTAGCAAACGGCGACGTTGAACCGTCGACGTGTACGCACAGCTTCCGGCTCCGTTGGAAGAGGGACCGCAAGCGCAGGGACTGGTTGGCGGTGCGCATGTACTCGACGGGCGGGGAGGACGAGATAGACCACATGGAGGTACTTTGGGGGCCGGACTACAGAGGGCGCTACGACCTTTTGAGCTTCGAGGGCGGTAACGTCCGGAGCTACTTTGCGGAGATTCCCAGGAACTTCCCTCTTCCTGTGGTGGACAAACGGGATGAGTTCGAGAGCTTCGATGTAGAGGAGGGGTTTCGCGCCATAGGGATCACCCGGAACGTGCGCGGCCAAGGTGGCGATCGTGGTGGCTGATGGGATGCCTGCGGCATGTCGCCGCGTGAGGTCTCCCGGAATGGACGTAGCCCGAACGTGGGTCGCCCTGCGGGATGGGCGGCCAGGACTCCTGGCTACGGGAGGGTGCAAGGCGCCGGTTGGTAATCTGTTGTCCGTGATATAGCTGCCGTCATGCCGTGTTGAAGGCGTTGTGGAGCTGCTGCTTTAGCTCCCGCGCATCGGGCATAAGGTCAGCGTCGTCGGCGCGGGCAAAATGGCGCCAGATCGAGTCCAGTTCCTCAAGGAGATTGGCTTCGAGCTCCTCCCGAGTGACTGACAGCAGGTGAATGCCAAACGGCGGGTCCCGCAGTGCAAAGTGCTTGTACGCATTGTGGATGATGGGCTGGAACACCATAGGGTGTTTGGCCCGAACGCGCTTCGTGCCGCTCTTGAAGCCGGACAGCCGGATGGGTGAAACGTCGACGCGATTGATGGAGTCGACCCGTCTGATCCCCTTCGGCACTTCATCTAGGTCCAGCGTGATCTCCCCAACCACCTGGATCAGGTCTCGGCGGCAATCGACGAGCATTGGCTCGGCCCGTGGCGGATACGAGCACGACAGATCCCGTCGTGATGGCGGATGGCGCAGGCGGATTCGTTGCTTCTGGAAGTCGATCTTGTTCAGGTGTCCGACCACGCTCCGCTCGGCTTCGCCGGCAGGGCGGACCGCTAGCGACTTGAGGAAGCGGCGGGTGCCTGGATCTGGGGCGAAAATGCGCTCACCCGACGAGTACTCGATCATGAGCCGAGTGCCGGACCGCGGGCCGGGGACCATCTTGAGCACGGCTCGGGCAGCAGCGGCGCGAGCGGCGGGCGCCGGGAACAGTTTGCCGAGGTCCTCGTCCCGCTGGTCCTGCGTTGCCCGGAGCAACGCTCGCAGGTCACCGAGGACATCGAGTCCGCCGTCCGCCATGGCGGTATTCTGGGGTCCGGCAATGGTCACCGGAACGGCGTAGCTGCCGGGTACCGGCAGGTGGCAGGTGATGGCGTACCGGGCGTCAGAGGCCGCGGTCGTCGAGCCAGCGCCGCTAGACCCCGCCCCGCCGTGGCTAGCCCCTAGGAGGCGCACCACGCTCTGCAAGGATTGCAGGGTGGTAGCCAGGATGTCTGCGGGCACGCTGTCGCCGGGCGCGGCATCGTGATGGAAGCTGATCTGAAGGTCGCTGTCGTAGCGCTTCGGCATGTTGCCTCGCTCAACCCCCGGGGGCCGTCGGGTGCCACGGGCGGCGCATTATAGGAGCGGCGGCGACGGAGGTCGACAGAAGCGGGAACGGGGTAGAACGGGGCAGGAACGGGCCAGGAATGCGGCACTGCCATGCTGTCGGTGCCCGGCGAGAGCGGCCCATCAGGCGATGGTTTCGGGGCCGGGCGTCGACATGGTGGGCGCCGCCAAGTGTCACCAAGCGGCGAACACCTTGACGGCCACACCGGTTAGGAACAAAATTGTTGGCAACAATCTTGTTGCCAGCTTTCGATGGCACTGCGCGGGCGGGCGCATCTGGGTCAAAGGAGACGGCTTCTTCGACTGGGAGATCGAGACTCCTCCCTCCCGACCCCGACGGCTACCGCTTCGTCTCTGGCCTCTTCGAAGACGATGCGGGTGCAAGCCGAACCGGCAGAGAGCTTTCGGATCGCCGCGGAGGCATACGTTGGGGTCTTCGCGGCGGGCGAGCATGGCGCAGCGGCTGTGCCCCTCGCTGGATCGGCGGGGACGACAGGCTGCGGGGCGTCTTCGCGGACTGGATCCGGGAGATGGCGGAGGAGCTGGCGCCGGGGCGCCGCCGATCAGGACGTTGGAGGAGGCGCGCATGACGCTGGTGGAACGCATCGCCGAGTGGCCCAAGCCGTGGATCGAGCAGGGCATGGCGGAGGGTCGGAAGGAGGGCATCGCGCAGGGCCGGGAGCAGGGGCTCGCGGAGGGATTGGCGGATCAGCGCGCCCTGCTGCGGCGGCAGGCGGCGTCGCGCTTCGGCACCGCGGCGGGCGACCGTCTGGCTGCAGCGCTGGCCCAGGTCGCGGACGCGGAGCGCCTTGCCGATGCTGGCGAGCTGATCGTCAGCTGCTCCACCGCCGAGGAACTCATCGCGCGCTTAGGCCAGTTGCACGCGGTGCCGGTCAACGGCGTCGCGCCGCGCCGGGGCTGACCGCCGCCGCCCCGCTGGGTGGACGAGGACGGTGCGCCACGGGCTGTTTCGTCACCTTGGCTCCGGGAGATGCCGGAGCGGCTGTCCCCGCCGGGTGCGCCGCCGAGCCGGGTGCTCGTCAGGCAGGGGAGGGGACAATCTCCGGGACAAGCCCCGCCCCTGCAGCTGCCGCAAGCGGCCCGCCCGGCGCGGTTGCCGGACATTGTCCTACACCCGTTGTCCCCCGTAGTCGCAGGCTTGCGCAAGCGCCCCGGGAACAACGCTAGAATCCGCGCCTGACCTATGGCTTGGGGGAGGCGATGGCGAACGAGGCGGACAAGGGGGGCCGCAGCTACTGGGCGGCGAACCTGCGTCTGGTCGGCATCTGTCTGGCTGTGTGGTTCCTCGCCTCCTTCGGCTGCGGCATCCTGTTCGTGGACTTCCTCAATCGCTTCACGTTCGCCGGCTTCAAGCTCGGCTTCTGGTTCGCGCAGCAGGGCAGCATGCTGGTCTTCCTCGTGCTGATCGCCGTCTACGTCGTGCGCATGGCGGCCATCGACCGCGAGCATGGTGTCGATGAGGACGAAGCGGGCGAGGGCGATGCCGGAGAGCCCGCGCCGTGAGCCTGGAGACCCTCACCTATCTCGTCGTCGGGCTGTCCTTCGCCCTCTACATCGGCATTGCCTTCTTCTCCAAGGCGAGCAGCACCGGCGAGTTCTACGTCGCCGGCAAGCATGTGCATCCGGTGGCCAACGGCATGGCGACGGCGGCGGATTGGATGTCGGCGGCGTCGTTCATCTCCATGGCGGGGCTGATCGCCTTCCTCGGCTACGATGGCTCCGTCTATCTGATGGGCTGGACCGGCGGCTACGTCTTGCTGGCGCTGCTGCTGGCGCCGTATCTGCGCAAGTTCGGCAAGTTCACGGTGCCGGAGTTCATCGGCGAGCGCTACTACTCGAATGCGGCCCGCGTCGTGGCGGTGCTGTGCCTGATCGTCATCTCTTTCACCTACATCGCCGGGCAGATGCGCGGCGTCGGGATCGTCTTCTCGCGCTTCCTCAACCTGGAAATCGGCTGGGGGCTGCTGGTCGGGATGGGCGTGGTCTTCTTCTACGCCGTGCTCGGCGGCATGAAGGGCATCACCTACACCCAGGTGGCGCAGTACTGCGTGCTGATCTTCGCCTACACCGTGCCGGCGGTGTTCATCTCGCTGCAGGTCACTGGCGTCGCCGTGCCGCAGCTCGCCTTCGGCAGCGAGGTGGCGGCCGGCGGCGGCTATCTGCTTGCGAAGCTCGACGCGATCATCACGGACCTCGGCTTCGCGGCGTACACCGATGGCACCAAGAGCCGCATCGACGTCTTCTTCATCACCATCGCGCTGATGGTGGGCACCGCGGGGCTGCCGCACGTCATCGTGCGCTTCTTCACCGTGCCCCGGGTGCGCGATGCGCGCGCTTCCGCTGGCTGGGCGCTGCTCTTCATCGCCATCCTCTACACCACCGCGCCGGCCGTCGGGGCGCTGGCGCGGCTGAATCTCACGACCACCATCCAGACCGGACCGGCGTTCGAGGAGGCGTCGAATCTGGCCTATGCTGAGCGGCCGTCGTGGTTTCGCACCTGGGAGGACACGGGCCTGCTCAGCGTCGAGGACAAGAACGGCGACGGGCGCATCCAGTACTACAACGACGCCAATCCGGCATTCGCCGCCGAGGCCGAAGCGCATGGCTGGAAGGGCAACGAGCTGACGGTGGACCGGGACATCATCGTTCTCGCCAACCCGGAGATCGCGGGGCTGCCGGACTGGGTGATCGCGCTGGTCGCCGCCGGCGGCATCGCCGCGGCGCTGTCCACAGCGGCAGGGCTGCTGATGGTGATCTCGGCAGCGATCTCGCACGATCTGTTGAAGGGCGTGTTCGTGCGCGGCATCTCGGAACGGCGCGAGCTGCTGGCCGGCAGGATCAGCGCCGCGGTCGCGATCCTGATGGCGGGGTATCTCGGCTACAACCCGCCGGGCTTCGTCGCGCAGGTGGTGGCGCTCGCCTTCGGCTTAGCAGCGGCATCGCTTTTCCCAGCGATCCTGCTGGGCATCTTCTCGGTGCGCATCAACAAGGCCGGCGCCATCGCCGGGATGCTGAGCGGGCTGCTGTTCACACTCGGCTATATCGTCTACTTCAAGGGCGTGTTCGTCGAACCGTTCGCTGCCAACGTGGCGGAGAACTGGCTGTTCGGGATTTCCCCCGAAGGCATCGGCGGCATCGGCATGATGCTGAACTTCGCCGTCGCCTTCGCCGTCAGCGCCCTGACGCCGGCACCGCCGCAGGACGTGCAGGCCCTGGTGCAGCGCATCCGGGTGCCGCGATGAGCGCGGCGCTGGCGCGGGAAGCCTGCACGGCGTGCCGACCGGACAGCCCGCGCGTCGAGGCCGGGACCGCGGCGCGGCTGCTCGCCGACCTGCCGGGCTGGGAGGTCGTCGCTGCGGACGGCATCGATCTGCTGCGGCGCGAGTTCTCATTCCCGGATTTCAACGCCGCGCTCGCTTTCGCCAATCGCGTCGGCAAGCTGGCGGATGCGGCGGACCATCACCCGCGCATCGTCCTGGAGTGGGGACGGGCCACGGTGGATTGGTGGACGCATACGATCGGCGGGCTGCACCGCAACGACTTCATCATGGCGGCGCGAACCTCGGAGCTACTGCAATGACTGCGGCCAAGCCGAATCGCGAGCCGCCCGTGGACTACATCGAGCGCACGCGCGCCCTCTACGCTTCGCTCGGCTACGGTAGCTACCGCTGGGTCCACAATGCGCCGCTGGACACGCTTGCCATGCCGAGCAAGCCCCCGGAGGAGTGGCGCGTGGGCCTGATCGCTTCCGGCGGCATCTATGCGGCCGGCCAGGTCGCCTTCCACCATCGCGACGACGTGAGCTATCGGGAAATCCCCCGCGACACGCCGGTGGCAGCATTGCGCACCACCCACTTCGCCTACGATCTGGCCGACTCCCGCCAGGACCCGAACGTGGTCTTCCCGCTCGCCGCGCTGCGCGCCTTGGCGGACGAGGGCGTGATCGGAGAAGTGGCGCCGCGCGCCTACACGTTCATGGGCGGCATCTACTCGGCGCGCAAGGTGCGCGACGCGCTGGCGCCGGCGCTGGTGGATCGACTGGCGGAAGATGCCGTCGACGTGGCGCTCATGGTGCCGGTCTGACCGGTCTGCCATCAGTCCGTGGGACTGATCGCGAGGCAGGCGGAGGAACGCGGGATCCCCAGCGTGAGCCTCACCAGTGCCCTGTCCATCAGCCAGGCTGCGGGGACGCCGCGCGCCGTGTTCCTCGACTTCCCGCTCGGTCGCACCGCTGGTCGAGCGTTCGATGCCGGGATGCAGCGGCGCATCGTGCTGGCCGCTCTCGACCTGCTCCGCGATGCGCGGCAGCCCGGTGCTCTGCACGAGATGCCGGATCGCTGGGCCAGCGGCGACGCATGGAAGGCCGGCGTGATGCGCAAGGACTCGAGGCAGACCCGCCACGACACCCCGCAGTACCAATGCGCCGCCGATGCCGAAGCCGCCGACCCCGCCTGCCCGACCTGCGTCTGGCTGACGGCCTGACTTGGCGGCCTCGTGCATGGGCGCCGGCAGCTCGACCAGGAGTGCGCCGGTGCCCTCGGCTTTGCTGTTGGGCGGTCTGATCTAGCGGGTCGGCGCTCAGCGCCGTCACCTGGGCGGCGGCGATCTCGCTAGTGATCGTGCGGCAGCGGCGATGCCGATTCGCAGCACGTTGCCGTCGGGATCCTCTGCCAGGAACTCGCGGGAACCCCACGGCTTGTCGTTGGGCGCTTCCCGGATCTTGACGCCGGCCTCGAGGTAGGCCGCGTAGACGTTGTCGGCGTTGTTCACGTCGTAGAAGATCCATGTCGGGTGGATAGGGCCGCTCGTCTCGGCCAGGAATATGGACACTTCGCCGTTCGTCACGGCGGCGAAGGTCTTGTCTTCGCTGTCGTCGGGCCAGTCCCAGCTCTTGGCGAAGCCGAGCTTCGCGGTGTAGTAGCCCATGCTGTGCTCGACGCTCTTCACGTCGAGAATCGGCGTCGCGTACTTGAAGGACAGGTCGTCCGGGTCGGCATCCTCGTCCGAGTGGGCGTAGGCCAGAAGCGCGACGGCGAGGCTGGCCGCGAGCGCGGCGAGGAGGCGGAAGCGGGTGTGCATATCGGATCGGCCTTCATCAAGACGCCGCGACCATAGCCGATTGCCCGCCCTGTCTCCAAAGGCTTCCAGCGGGGGAGTTGAGCTGTGCGCCTCTCAACCCCCGACCTCCTGGCGGCGCCGAGCCTCGGCGGGCGACTTGCCGCGCCGGGCGTGGCGGTTTAAGTTCCGCACGTCAGGCAGGGGGGACGCCCATGGATGCGGGAAGGTACGAGATGTTGGCGCGGGCGGCGATGATCGTGGGCCTGGTTGCCTTGGCGCTGCTGCCGGTGGGGGCGCTCGGCACGAAGTTCGGCCTGTGGGGCTTCATGCGCGGCTTCCAGTTCATGTTCACCGGCACCTTCGTCGCCTCCGCGGTGCTCGTGCTCGGCATCGCCCTGCTGGTGTTCGCCCTGCGCGCCGGCCGCAGCCAGGATGCGCTGCCGATCGGCATTGGACTCGCGGCCAGCGTGCTCGCGGTCGCGCTCATGGGCTGGCAGTTCCTGCAGGCGAACTCGGCGGCCATGCTGCACCATGTGTCCACGGACCGCTCGGATCCGCCGGTCTTTTCCGCCGTAGTCGAACTGCGCGGCGCCGGCACGAACTCGCTGGAGTACACGGCCGAAATCGCCGCAGTGCAGGAAGCCGGCTACCCCGACCTCGTGACGGAACGTTCCGCGCTGCCGGCGTCCGAGAGCTTCGCGAAGGCGCTGGCGACGGCCCGCGCCATGGGCTGGGAGGTCGTTCGCGAAGACGCGGAGGCGGGCATGGTCGAAGCCACGGCCACCACTTTCTGGTTCGGCTTCAAGGACGACGTGGCGATCCGCGTGCGCGCGACGGACGCCGGCTCGGAGGTGGATCTGCGTTCGGTATCGCGGGTCGGGCTGACGGACCTCGGCGCCAACGCGGCGCGCATCAGAGCCTTCCTGGACCGCTTTCGCGAATGACGGCGGCAGTCGCGGAAACCCGCCAGCGTTTCGAAGCCGCGCTCGACGCGGTGATCGAGGATGTGCAGCGCGACGAGCACATCCTCGCTGCCATCCTCTGCGGCAGCCTCGCGTACGACGATGTGTGGGACAAGTCCGACATCGATCTGGCGCTGATCTGCACGGACGACAGGAAGACGAAGACGCACGGCGTGGTGCTCACGGCCGACGATGTCAACATCCACGCCACGGTGCATCCGCGCGCCGAGTTCCGGCGTGAGCTGGAGGCGTCGGTGCGCAACACCTTCGAGCACTCGCTGTACGCCAAGGGCCGGCTGATCTTCAGCCGGGATCCGTCCATCGACGCGCTGTTCGGCAAGCTCGGCGAGATCGGCGCTCGGGACAGCCAGCTGCAGACGATGGCCAGCGCCCAGCATGCGCTGGCGACGCTGTACAAGGCGCGCAAATGGCACGCCATCAAGGACGATCCGAACTACACGGCGCTGTGGGTGCTCAACACCGCGCGGGCGCTTGGCGAGGTGGTGGTCGGCCTCGCCGGCGAGATCGTGGACCGCGAAGCGCTGCTCGCCGCCCGGCGTCTAGAACCGAAGCTGTTCGCGCTCATCTACTCGGATCTCTTGGAGCGTGAGGTGACGCCGGAAGCGCTGGCCGCGGCGCTAGACGCCATCGACGGCTACCTGGAACCGCGCGCCGAGACGCTGTTCGAGCCGCTGATCGACTATCTGCGCGCGACCGGCGGCGAGCCCCGTTCGACGACCGAGATCGTCCACTTCGCGCGCCGGCATTTCGGCTCCGAGCACGTCGTGCTGGCGTGCGAATGGCTGGCGGACATCGGCTTGATCGAGAAGGCCTCCACAGCCGTGAAACTCACCACCCGCAGCCAGACGGAAGTGGATGAGCTGGCGTTCTTCCGCATCGCCTGGTAGGGGCCGCCGATGTCGTCCGCACCCTCGGGCCTGCGCACCACCATCCTCGTCCAAGGCGCTCGGGTCCACAACCTCAAGAACATCACCGTGGAGATTCCCCGAGACCGCCTCACCGTGGTGACCGGCCTGTCCGGCTCCGGCAAGTCGTCGCTCGCCTTCGACACCGTCTATGCCGAGGGCCAGCGGCGCTACATGGAGTCGCTTTCCTCCTACGCCAAGCGCTTCATCTCGCAGGTGGAGAAGCCGGACGTGGACTTCGTCTACGGCTTGTCGCCGGTGGTCTCCATCGAGCAGAAGACCATCGCCCGCAACCCGCGCTCCACGGTCGGGACGCTCACCGACGTGTCGAGCTACCTCAACCTGCTGTTCGCCACCATCGCCGAAGGGCACTGCCCGTACACCGGCGAGCCGGTGCCCATGAAGACCGGCTCGCAGATTCTCGAATCCCTGCTGGCGCTGCCGCCGGGGGCGCAGGTGGAACTCCGGTCGCCGATCTTCCAAGTCTACGGCGAAGAGCCGTCGTTCATCTTCAACGAGGTGCGCAAACTCGGCTGCCGCTATGTGGACATCGACGGCGCGCGCGTGGACCTCGCCGACGAGGTGCCGGATGCCCTGCCTGGCGATCCCAAGCTCTCGGCAGTAGTCGACACTTTGGAGATCGGGCCGAGCGTGGAGAAGCAGCTCAAGGCGGCAATCGAGCACGCCCTCCGGGTGGGCGACTCGCTGATGTCCGCAGCCGTTGTCGGCGGCACGAGCGCCCGCCGCGCCCAGACCTTTGCCGCCGAGTTCGGCAGCGCCAGCCACGCGCTGGTGTACGGCGACATCGTGCCGGACTTCTTCATGTTCAACAATCCGGAGAGCGCCTGCCGCACCTGCGGCGGCATCGGCGCCGACAAGCGCACGCACCCGGACCTCCTGGTGACGAACCCCGAGCGGAGCATCCGGGAAGGCTGCTTCCTGCGCGATGCCGGGAGCTACCGGGCCGACAGCCACCGTGGCTACACGCTGTACTCGCTCGGCGAGGAATACGGCTTTGACCTCGACACGCCCTGGCAGCAGCTCAGCGACGAGGCAAGGGATCTGGTGCTCTACGGCACCCGCGGCGAGCCGCTGCAACTGCGCATCCCGCCGGATGCGAAGGTCAAGAAGGAAGGCTGGCTGCGGCGGCCGTTCGTCTTCCAAGGCATCGCCGGCGGCATCGAACGGCACTACCGCTGGTACCGGCAGCGCGACGTGCCCAGTTCCGGCATGGAGGCGTGGCTGGACCGAGTGATGGTCGAGCACGTCTGCCCGGACTGCGACGGCTCCAGGCTGCGGGCGACGCGGCTGACGTTCCGCATCGAGGGCCGCACCATCGACGATCTCGGCCGCATGAACTTCGACGAGCTGCGACCGTTCTTGGACACGGTCCGGCCGGAAGGTCCGCGCGCCGAGGCGGGGCGGCAGATCGTGCGCGAGATCGGTCGGCGCATCGATCTGCTGCTTGGCATCGGCCTCGACTACCTCAACTTCAACCGCCCGTCCGGCACCCTGTCCGGCGGCGAAGCGCAGCGCATCCGACTCTCGACGCAGATCGGCTCGGGGCTCATGGGCATGCTCTACGTGCTCGACGAGCCGTCCATCGGCCTGCACCCGAAGGACAACGTGAAGATGATCGATACGCTGCGCTCGCTGAAGGATCTCGGCAATACCGTGATCGTGGTGGAGCACGACGAGGACACCATCCGCGCGGCGGACCATGTGCTGGAACTCGGCCCCGGGCCGGGCATCCACGGCGGCGAGGTGGTGGTCGCGGGCGCGCTTAAGAATGTGCTCGGTTGCGCCGAGTCGCCCACTGGCCAGTATCTCTCCGGCGTCCGCAGCATCCCCACGCCCACCGCGCGGCGCGACGCTAACGGCGCGGCGCTCACCATCCGCGGCGCCCGGGAGAACAACCTCAAGGACGTGGACGTGCGGATTCCTCTCGGCCAGTTCGTCTGCGTCAGCGGCGCGTCCGGCTCCGGCAAGTCGACGCTGGTCAACGAGATCCTCTACAAGGAACTGTGGAAGCGGCTGGTGGACTCGCGCTCCCTGTCCGGCGCCCACGAGGGCTTGGACGGGGTCGAGGCCGTCACCCGGGTCATCAACATCGACCAATCGCCCATCGGTCGCAACAGCCGTTCCAATCCATCCACCTACGTCGGCTTCTACGATCAGATCAGGAATCTCTTCGCCAAGGCGCCGCTGTCGCAGGAGCGCGGCTACAAGCCGGGACGATTCAGCTTCAACGTCAAGGGCGGGCGCTGCGAGGAGTGCCAGGGCGAGGGCGTGATCGCCACCAAGCTCTACTTCATGCCGGATGTCGAGGTGGTCTGCGGCGCCTGCAAGGGCCAGCGCTTCAACACCGAGACGCTGGATGTCCTGCACAAGGACAAGACCATCGCCGATGTGCTCGACATGTCGATCGAGGAGGGGGTGCGCTTCTTTGAGGACCTCTCCGCCATCGGCCGCAAGGTGGCGGTGCTGAACGACCTCGGGCTCGGCTACCTGACGCTCGGCCAGTCCGCCACGACCTTATCCGGCGGCGAGGCGCAGCGCATCAAGCTGGCGACGGAGCTGGCGAAGCTGCAGCGCCGCGGCCACATCCTCTACATCCTCGACGAGCCGACCACCGGCCTGCATCTGGCGGACATCTCCAAGCTCCTCGATTGCCTGCACCGGCTGGTCGATGCTGGCCACACGGTGCTGGTGATCGAGCACCATCTCGACGTGATCAAGACCGCCGACCATGTAATCGACCTCGGCCCGGAGGGCGGTCGCGGCGGCGGCGAGATCGTCGCCACCGGCACCCCGGAGGACATCGCCGGGAATCACCGCTCGCACACGGGGCGTTATTTGAAGGCGCACCTGTAGGAGCGCCGCCGCCGGCTCCGGGCTGCGGGGGGCGCGTCAGGCAGCCTGCCGTGCGGGCGTGGCGAGCATGGCATTCCGCAGTTCCTCTCGGCGTGCCAGCGCGACCTCGGCGGCCTCCTCCTTGATGAAGCCGAAGCCGTTGACGCCGTGCGGCCACTGCGCGAGTTGCAACGCGGCGCCGAGATTGCTGGCGGCAAGATTGGCGACGATGAACGCTGCGTCCTCCTCGTAGACCGAGAGCAGGCGACGCGCGAGCTTGCGGTCGCGGGTATGGCGCAGCGGATCGAGGACCGTGCCGCGCAGGACGCGCAGGCGGGCGAGCAGGCGCAGCAGCGGCGTCATCCAAGGGCCGAGGGCGAGTTTGCGGCGCGAGCCGTGGCGGGAGAGCAGGGGCGGCGCCATGTGGTAGGAGACGCGCAGGCCCGGTTCGAACTGCCTCGCGAGCTGCGCCTCGAAGGCGCCATCGGCATAGAGGCGCGCCACCTCGTATTCGTCCTTCGGCGTCAGCAGCTTGAAGTAGGCGCTCGCGACCGCGTCCGCAACCGGTCGGCCCGGCGCGATGGCGTCCTCCGCCGCCGCCACCTGCGCCACCAGCGCATCGAACTGTTCCGCCAAAGCTTCGTTCTGATAGGCGACTAGGAATCCTCGGTGATCGAATGCGCCGGCCGGCGGCGCTGCCCCGCTTGCCCGCGGCAGGAGCGTCGGATCGTGCGCCGCCGTGCGGCCGAAGGCGAACGCCGCCAGATTCTTCCGCACCGCGACGCCGTTCAGCTCGATCGCGCGTTCGAGGGCGGCCTGGCTCAACGGGATGCCGCCGGCTTGGTAGGCGTAGCCGAGCAGGAAGATGTTGACGCCCATGCTGTCGCCGAGCAGATGCCGCGCCAAGCGGTCGGCGTCGACGCTCCGCACTTCGGCGCAGTGCATTCGGATGTCGCGCAGCAGCCGGTCCGGCTTCCTGTCCGAGCGCCCATGCAGCAGCACCTCCGCAGTGGGCGCGACGTGCGTGTTGGCGACGATGCGCGTGCGTTCCGCAGCGAACAGCGCCAGCACGTCGCGGCCTGCGGCCGTGACCAGATCCGCAGCGATCACGGTGTCCGCGGCGGCGAAGGGAATGCGCGGTGCGGGGTGCGGCTCCGCCCAGGGCGAGATGCGAACGTGGCCCAGCACGGCGCCGCCCTTCTGGGCGAGCCCCGTCATGTCCAGGGTCGTGGCGTACTTGCCGTCCATGTGGGCAGCGGCCGCGAGGAGCTGGGACAGCGTCACGATCCCTGCGCCGCCGACCCCGGTCAGCAGGATGTTCGTCGTGCCGTTGCCCGCGCGCGGTTCGGGCAACGGCAGATCGGGTGGCGCCGCGTCGTAGTGCGCCGCCGCGCGCTTGGGCTTCGCGCCGCGCAGCGTGACGAACGACGGGCAGAAGCCATCGACGCACGACAGATCCTTGTTGCACGCGGTCTGGTTGATACGCCGCTTCGTGCCGAGCGGGGTGGGCACCGGCTCCACGGCGACGCAGTTCGACTGCACGGCGCAGTCGCCGCAGCCCTCGCAGACGGCTTCGTTGATGACCACGCGCACATCCGGATCTTCCGCAAGGCCGCGCTTGCGCCGGCGGCGCAGTTCGGTGGCGCAGGTTTGCTCGTAGACGAGCGCCGTGCAGCCGGGGATGGCGCGGAGCTCGCGCTGGATCTCATCGAGGCGTTCCCTGGCAAGCGCCTTGTAGTCCGCCCCGGCATGGCGGCGCGGCGCATCGGTGACCACGCGAACTGCCTGTACGCCGGTGGCCTGCAACTGGCGCACGACATCCGCCACGGTTAGGTCCCCGTCCATCGGCTGCCCGCCCGTCATGGCGACGGCGTCGTTGAACAGGATCTTGTAGGTGACGTTGGCGCCCGCCGCCACCGCGGCGCGGATGGCGAGCAGGCCGGAATGGTTGAACGTGCCGTCGCCCATGTTGACGAATATGTGCGGCTCGTCGGTGAACGGCGCCTGCCCCAGCCAGTTGGCGCCTTCGCCGCCCATATGCGTGAAGGTCCAGGTGCTGCGGTCCATCCACTGCGCCATGTAGTGGCAACCGATGCCCGCCGCGGCGCGACTGCCGTCCGGTACCTTGGTCGACGTATTGTGCGGGCAGCCAGCGCAGAACAGGGGCGTGCGCGCCTCCTTGGCTGTCTGCATGTCGGCAACGGCGTTCTGCGACCCTTCGAGCTGCGCCAGGAAGCCGGGATTCGGCACTTCGCCGAGCGCCCGGCCGATGGCGCCGGCGATCACCGGCAGCGTCGCTTCTCCCACCGCGGGGATGAGCAGGTCGCCCGCCGGGTCGCGCTTGCCGAACATCTCGATGTGCGGTTCGTGGAAGAGGCAGGCCTTGAGCTGCTCTTCGATGAGGCCGCGCTTCTCTTCGACCACCAGCACCCGGGGCGCATCGGCGCAGACCTCCCGAATGAAGGTCTCCTCGATGGGCCAGACGAGGCCGAGCTGCACCAGGCGAATGCCGTGCTCCGTTAGCCTCGCCGCGCTCGGCAGCCCCAGGCCGGCAAGCGCCTGCCGGGTGTCGCCGAGCGGCTTGCCGGCGGCGATGATGGTGAGCCGCGGCTTCGCCGGGTTGCTGAGCACGTGGTTCAGGCCGTTGGCGGCCGCGAACGCCATGGCCAGCTGCAGCTTGTGCTCGAACAGCCGCCGTTCCTGCTCCAGCGGCTCGTCCACCAAGCGGATGCCGCCGTCGCGGGCCAGGTCCGGCAGCACGAAGCGGCGCCCGTCGGCCAGCGCCACGGTCGCACTCGCATCCATGGTCTCCGAGGTGGTGATGAGGCCCGCCCAGCAGCCGCTGTAGCGCGATAGCGCCCAGCCGGCCAGGCCGAAGTCCAGCACTTCCTGCACGGACGACGGCGCCAGCGTCGGCACGCCTAGATCGCGCAGCGAGTATTCGCTGTTGCTCGGCAGCGTCGACGACTTGCAGCCGGGGTCGTCGCCCACGGCGAGCAGCACGCCGCCGTTCGGACTGGTGCCGGCGGCATTGGCGTGGCGGATGGCGTCCGAAGAGCGATCGAGACCGGGCGCCTTGCCGTACCACAGCGCGAACACGCCGTCCACGCGAGCGCCGGGAAAGAGGCCCACCTGCTGCGTGCCCCACACCGCGGTGGCGGCGAGGTCCTCGTTGACGCCGGGCTGGAAGACGATGCCGTGCCGTGCGAGGTCGTCCGCGCGCCGCCAGAGCTCCTGATCCAGCCCGCCGATGGGCGAGCCGCGATAGCCGGAGATGAAGCCGCCGGTCTGCAGGCCCGCCGCGGCATCTAGGCGGCGCTGCTCCTGAGGCAGCCGGGCGAGGGCATGGATGCCCGACAGCAGCACGACGCCGGTCTCCTGCGCATAGCGGTCGTCGAGCGTGAAGTCGGGTCTGAACATGGGTGGAATATACGCCAACTAGCCGCGGCCACGAGCAGCACTCGACCATGCTAAGTGAGACGTCCGTGGCAGGCTGCGCTCCTTGTGACGGGTGACGGCAGCGTGCTCCGGTCCGGAGACGACTCGCCTAGACCCCAGCAAAGTGCCCGGTGGTGAACACTGGTGGCTCAAGAGCCCGACTTGCCAACACGGCGAATGCCATCGTCTTGCGTGTCTCGCTGTTCGTGCCAGAGACGCTGTCGACTCGATCGCGAATGAACGACATGGCTGGCGTGGTTCGTTGACCGTTGTGGTGATCGAAGCGGTCGTGCCACCGTCGCGCCCCGGCCGCTGCACCGGAGCTCAACAGTTGAAGGAAAGCGGTTTCTGCAACAGCTTCAGGGAAGCGTTGCGTGAGCCGGTCCCAGTGGTCGGACGGGGCACACTGTTGCCAGAGCTGGCAAGCCCTCCACGCCCAAGCGTTCGGTGGGCAGGGAATCGTCTCGTCAATCGCAAGCCACTGCGCGTAAAAGCCGGCCAAAGGATCACGGCGACGGACGGCCGCCCTGATCAGAGGCACAGCAGGCTCTGCCCCGGGCGTTGTCCGTTCGTCACGACTGAACTCCGCGCCGAGCTGGCAGCGGTAAAGGAGCTCCTGACGCCAACCGCCCGTGGGCTCGCTGAGAGCGGCGAACGCATGCCGGTGACTGTACGCATGCTCGGCGCGATGCAAGCGGGCGAACAGCGCGGCGAGGGGCCCGCCGACATGGGAATCGCTTGGCAATTGGACCAGTGCCTCGGACGTACGGTTAGTGCGTTCCGCACCGGAGGCAAAGAGGCGCCCAAGGTAGAGCGAGGCAACGGGGTTGTCTGGATCTCGATCACGGACTTGCCGGAGAAGGTCTTCCGCCTCGGCGAGGTTTCCTGACTCGTGGAGGAGCCGCGCAAGTTCAACTCGTGCATATGCATGCTCCTCGTCAAGGGACACCGCCTCACGAAGCCAACGTTCGGCCTCCTCGCGGTCGTCGCCACCGCGTTCGATCAGCAGTCGGGCCAACTCGACGCGCGATGGCTCGTTGTCCGGGAACAGGCGCAGCATCTCGCGCAAAACAGACTCGCGCATTGCGCTGTCGCCTACGCAGTCGTACCAATCGGCCAGCAGCATCCAACAGTACGCGTTCCACGGTTCCCAAGCGAGCGCCTGTTGGACCCGGTCGCGCAGTGTGGTCATCTGACTCGGCGTCGCCAGATACCCGCGGGCAAGCAGCCGATTGGCTAGGTTGTGTAGCGAGCGCGTGAAGTAGTAGCTATACCCCGTTCGTTCCGCGTCTGCCGCGTATTCCGCGATGAGCGAGAAGAAACGATCCGTAACGGCAGTTGGCGACTGTTGTGAATCCTCGATGTCGCTTAGAAGTCGCTCGAACTGTTGCCGTGATGGACGAGTCTGCATGGAATTGGACGCTGCTCCGGCCGGACGAAGCACATAGCGCAGCTCCTTGGCCACGGCTCGTTCATCGTCCTGATTGGACTCGAGCACATCGTGCAGTACACCGTTCCAATGCTGGGGAGTGCGTGGATATGCCGTGCGCAAGGCAGCCAATCGTCTGCGGAAAAAGCGCTCGGCGGCGTGATGGTCGTGGTAGGTTGAAACCGCGTGTTGAAAAAGAGCTTGGAGGAGCAGCGTCTGGTTGCGGCGTGCGTCGCGATCATTGGGGAGCGAACGCAATCCTCTCAATGCAACGTTGAGGTACTCCGATCTGCCATCCACAGCAAGGCGGAGCCAGTTAGATTCGTGGCGTGTATCGGCCTGTTGAATGGAAATCAGGCGCCAGCACTCGAGCTCGGGGTCGCGCTCCGGCGCGACTCGTAGCGGTCGAAGCCACCGCAACCAATCGTCAAGGGAGTCCCGAATCAGCTCGCGCGTGTCTGGCAACTCCAAGAGCTGCAGGGCGATCAGCGCGTCCGAAACGCGCTTACCGTAGGGTCCTTCGCCCAACGATCGGACCTGCGCCAGTTGGTCGTCGCGCATGTGACACAACCAGCCATGCACAGCGTCGTCGAGAGTCGCCCGTTGGTCGAGCCGACTGTCTGCGAAGGTCTGCACGAGGAACTCTGGCGTATCGAGCCGAGATGCAGCGCCCTTCGCGGTGCCATTGAACAGGCCGGAGACGGCGGCGGAGGGATCCCGTTCGAACGCTTCGACCCACGCGGCGTTCATGCACGTCCCTCGAACAGCTCGCCGAAGTCGTCGCGTGCGGAAGCTACTTGAAGCGCCACCAAGTGCCAGTCGCGCGCATCCCGCAAGCTGCTGCCGCCAAGGCCGTGGTCCTGTGTGATCCGGCCGATGCGACGGATGTGCCCAGGCGAGTAATCGATTCGGCAGTGCAGAACTTCGGCGGTCAGGATCTCGGCGTGGTCGAGGCAGAGGTGCATCGTGGCGCCAAAAGGCTGCTGCCTTGGCGATGGGAAGTAGTACGCATGCATGCCCCCATCGAGGACCGTCGGTACGGCGCACGCTGCTGGGAGCGACTGCCGACGTGCTTCGCGAAGGACGTCCGCGGCAGAATACGTCATCATCGCCACCGGCACCGACGCCCCATGCGTCACCGGATAGTGGCCAAGGCCGAGCCGATCCCGCAACTCATGCGGCCAATCGTCCGACTCAGCCTCATCGCGGACCTCGTCGTAGAACGCGGCGAATGCCGGCCTCGCATCGCGGCGCAGGTTGAGTATGTCGACGAACTCGCGCACCGCCATGGCCGCGTCGTTGTCTCCTGCTTGGCTCCGCGCGTGAAACTCACTGAGCTCGTCGAGCGTGTAGCCGGCATCGCCCAGCGCACGGCCAAGGTTCTCGACGCGAACAAGGGTTTGGTTCTCCTCGATGCCGGTAAGCCATGCCGCGCTGTTCGCGTCAGCAAACGCCTCGGGCACTTCAGATCTGGCGACGGCACAGCGTTGCTGGTAGTAAAGCTCCGCGCCATCGAGCCAATCGTCCCAGTTCCCGGGCCCCGCATGTCCCCCTCGTCCTGCAATGACATCATCCAGCACGGCCCAGCGCGCCGGAGAAGCGCGCTCCTCGAACCGACAGTTGTCGGCGATGGACGCGACATTCACGTCCGGATCCCGACTATGGGCCTGTAGGAAGGCGTCACGGTCAGCCATTGGAATTGTCCATCGGGCACCGGGATCGGGCTTCCGCTGCCTCGCGGCGCTTGCTGGCGAGCGGGTGCATCACGCCCGCGCCTGCGGGCCAGATTCCCGGATCCGCCTTGATGTAGCGGCACAGGTGCTTGCCGTGCGGCGTCAGCCCCTCCCATATCTCGTGCGGCATCGTCTTCTTGTGCTTGGAGCCGAGCCAAGGGGCGCCGTACTCGACGTTCGGCAGGGAGCGGATCTCGCGGCTCAGGTTCGGCGTTGCGCCGTGCCAGGCGCGGTTGTCGCGGAACACGCCAGCGCCGGCCGGCGCGCCTACCAGCGTGGACAGGCGCATCCACTCCGGCTCATCGGCCGGCGGCACTGGGCGCATCGGCCAGGTGTGCGAGCCGGGGATCTGGCGGATGGGGCCGTTCTGCCAAGTGAGGTCGCACATGGCGAAGTTGATGGTGACGACGGGCGGCGTGTAGTCGACGATCCGGCGCCGGGTGCCTAGCTCCAATTCGCCGCTATCTTCCTCCCGGCGGACTTCAATGCCGATGGCCTCGGCGGTGGCGAGCCGTTCCTCAGAGATGCGGTTCGACTCGCCCACGTCCGCATGCAGGTGCTGGTACTCGATCGCGCCGGGCAGGCACAGGTCGCCGCCGGCGCCGAGCACCAGGTAGTCCACCGAGCCGAAGATCGCCGCGAGGATGGGCGTCGTCGTCGGCAGATCGACCATGCTGGCCCACTCCCGCTCGTGCAGCATCTGCCGCGACGCGGAGGAGGTGCCGTAGCTGTAGCGATGCGGCAGGCGGTTGGTCTCCGTCAGGTACTTGCGCTCGCCGACGCCGGGCTTCGCGAGGATGTCGCGCAGCGCTCGGGCGCTGCCTTCGCGGAAGGTGCGCAGATGCTCTTCGTCGAGCAGGTCTCGGACCACGACGAAGCCGTCGCGGCGGAAGATGCGCACCGCCCGCTCCACTTCGTCGGGGGCGCAGACCTCCAAGCCTTGGATGCCGTTGCGCTTTCGCAAATGGGTACGCAGGGCCTCGACTTCCGGGTGGTCGTAGACGCGCTCGGCGGGAGCGCGCGGGTCCGCGACGCCGAAACCCCTTTGCGGGGGTTCGAGGTTGCCGTCCGCGTCCACGGTCTCGTTCACCGGCGTGCGGCGGTCCCAGCCCACCTCGGTGTCGCCGTAGACCTCGAGCGCGGCCAACTCGCGCCGTTTCGCTGGATTCATGGCGGCGATCATAGCCGAACTCAGCCATGGAGAATCTCCTCGGCCGCTCGCTCGCCGGATTCCATCGCTCCCTCCATGCCCCGGGCGCGGTGCGCGAGGTGCTCGCCGCAGAAGTGCAGGCGCCCGTGCGCCTTGCCCATGTTGGCGGCGAAGCGGCGTACCTGGCCTGGGCGGAAATAGGCCCAGCCGCCGCCGGCGAAGGGGTTGCTGCCCCAGCTTTGGCGACCGACGTATTCGAGCTGGCCGCGGGCCGCGGGCCGTGCGGACTCGATGTCCCTGATCACGACAGCCGCGGCGTCGGCCTCTGGCAGCGCGTCCAGCCGCAGCGCGTGGCGGCCCATCGCCCAGGCGGTCAAGCCGGTGACCTCGGCAGGGTTCTCGGCGCGTCTGGCGGCGGCGAACATGCCCGCCGGGCCGTCGGTGAACAGGCTCGGCGCGTAGCCGTCCTGTTCCCAGAAATTCGTTCTGGCTGTGAAGTAGAGCTGCGTCATGGGTTGCGATGGCAAGCCGTCCACCGCTTCCCGCTGCGCGCCTTGCAGCGGCGGATCGATGCGGATGCGGCCGAGGGCGGAGAAGGGCGCCGCGCAGACGACGTGCTGGGCGCGGAATCGCGAAGCGTCTTGGCAGCGCACTTCGATGTGCGCGGAAGCGTCCTCGATCACGCATGCAGCGGCGTCGAGACGGACTTCGCGGCGCAGCGCCGCCGCCATGGCCTCTGGAATGCGCTGCACGCCGCGCGCGGCCGTGTAGCCCACCACGCCGGCCGGTGTCTGGCTGCGCTGGTCCTTGGAGAACGCCGCCCGCGCCAGCATGGTGAGTGCCGAAACGTCGCTGGCATCCGCGCCGTAGCTCGGGTTCAGGCCGTGGGCGAGGTCGATGGCTGCGTCGCAGAGGCCTTCCCCGCGCAGCCAGGCGGCGAAGGCGATGTCGTAGTCGAGAGCTTGCGGTTCGAGCCAGTCGGCCGCAGTTGGCAGCGGGTTGCGGCGGGCCGTCAGGAGCCGGGCGAAGCTCCACGGCGGCAGGTGCTTGTCCTGGTCGGGAAACGCGTTCGCGGGGTGTGCGGGCCAGTCCGCTTGGCGGATGAGCTCGCCGCGGAGCAGAAGGTCCTGTTCGCGGAAGAACGCCAGCATGGGTGTCGCGTCGATAAGCTCGACGCCATGGCGTTCGGCGGCCCCGATGACCGCGCGATAGCCGCCGCCGATGGTTGCGCCGCCGGCTTCCTCGATCCCGTCCGGGCGGCGGATGGAACGGATGCGCCCGCCTACCTGGGCCTGCGCTTCCACAACCTGCACGTCGAGTCCGTGGCGTTCCAGGGCGAGCGCTGCGGCGAGGCCCGCGAAACCCGCGCCGATCACCACGGCATCGCAGCGCTCCGCGGGCTTCATCGCGCGTCGCTGCCGCACAGCGCCGGCCGCAGCGGTCCGGGCCTGCCGGGCAGGCAGCAGTTCGCAGCGCAGCGATCCGGGGCCGCGCCGCGGCTGCCGAGACAGGGGCGCGCCGAGCTTGCCGCCATGCGCTCGGCAATCAGTTCACGCACCATGGCGACGTAATCCGGATGCGTGCCCACCGTTGCCGCCCGCACCATGTCGAGGCCCCGCGCCTCGGCTTGCTCTCGGGCCTCGATGTCGAGGTCCATGACCACCTCCATGTGGTCGCAGACGAAGCCGATGGGGGCAACGACCACTGCCTTGCGGCCTGCGCCGCGCACACTCTCCAGCGCGTCCTCCACGGTCGGGCGCAGCCAGGGCTCGCCGGTGCGGGCGTTGTTGCTCTGGAACGCGAGCTGCCAGTGCGGCGCGCCCGCGGCCGCGGCCACCAGCGAGCAGGCTTCGGCCAACTGCGCCTCGTAATCGGACGCGGTGGCCATGGCCTGCGGCACGTTGTGCGCGGTGAATACCACGGCGGCATCCGCGCCGACACGACGGCGCGCGGCGCCTACGCGTTCGGCCATCGCGGCGATGAAGCGAGGATGGTTGTAGCCGAGGCGCAGCTTGTCGAGTTGCGGTGCGCCGGGAATGCCGTGCGCGGCCTCGTAGAGGTTCTCCCGGTACTGTCGGCAGCCGCTGTAGCAGGCGAAGAGGCTGGTGACGTAGACGAGGGCCCTCTGCACCCCGTCGCCGGCCATGCGGCGCACCGTGTCGCCGAGCAGCGGATGCCAGTTGCGGTTCCCCCAATACACCGGCAGATGCATGTCGTGGCGGTGCAGTTCGTCTTCGAGCGCGGCGATGAAGCGGCGGTTTTCGGCGCTGATGGGGCTGACGCCGCCGAAGCGCTGGTAGCGTCCGGCGATGCGCTGCTTCACGGGCGGCGGCAGCGGACGCCCGGCGAGTACGCGGTCCAGGAAGGGCAACACGTCGTCCGGACTTTCCGGGCCGCCGAACGACACGACCAAGAGGGCGTCGTAGTCGCTGGCGGCATCGGCGCCGCGGTCGCTTCGGGCTGGCATCGGCGGTCAGGTGGCGGGAGAACTCTGCCACGCGACGTGGCCGACGAAAAACGGGCCCAAGCGGTCCAGGTACTGAGACGTCTGCTCGGTGGCCCGCATCTCCTGCACGACGCGCGAGAGCGGATGCAGTTCCGCGCCCAGGAGGCCGATCACGAAGTCGTTGTCGTTGCGGTCCAGGCCGTGGCAGGCGAGCCGCACGTCGGCGGCGAGGCCGGCCTCGCCGTAGCGCCGGCCCACGCCGCCGTGCTCGGCGAGGATCTGCCGCTGGCGGTCCTGGGGCAGGCGGTAGAAGGCCTTGCTGCGCTGCAGGGGATACCAGATGGCCCAGCGGTTGTCCGGGTCTAGGACGCGGCGGCGAGGGCGGTCGAAGAGCGTCTCTTCAAGGTCCGATTCGTAGCCGATGGAGTAGGTGCGGCCGAGCATGTCGAACTCGGGCAGGTGATCGACGTGCTTGAAGTCGTATCCTGCGAAGGCTTCGCGCAGCGTCGTGACGAAGTACCTCGGGTCCTCGGCGATCGCCAGCACGCCAAAGGCCTGCGGGTCGTTCGCATCCACATACACCGCGCCTTCGAATGGTTGAAATGGGGATCGCAGGGCTTCGATGGCACCCTTGCGATCCCTACCACGGAACGCCGTGAACTTCATGAACAGCCGCCTATCGAGCGAGATCGGCTGCCCGTTCCGGCGACCTTGTTCGCTGACATCCAGCATCCGCTGCTGCTCGTCGGCCACGTACGCGACTCGCTTGGTTGCGGGGAAGGGTCAAGCCTACCGCAACCGCGCCTGCGAACGCTCAGCTAGTCTCCTCATGGACGCTATCCGCCAGCGCCGCGACGCTGCCCAGCGGCGTGCTCGGCAGGATGCCGTGGCCGAGGTTGACGATGTGGCCGCGTGCATCCGCGGCGGCCAGCAGCGCCTCGGCCGCTTGTCGGGTCGCTACGGGCCCGGCGAGCAGCACTGCGGGGTCGATGTTGCCTTGCACGGCGCACTCTGGATTGCGGCGCTGCACGGCCGCGAGGTCCATGCGCCAATCCACGCTCAGCGCTTCGCACGGCAGTTCGGCGTAGGCGTCGATCAGGTGCGGCGCGTTCTGCACGAACAGGATGCGCGGCACGCCGGCGGCGCCGACGGTTTCGAGCATGGCCAGCAGGTGCGGGCGGATCAGCCGCTGCCAGTCGGCCAGCGACAGCAGTCCGGCCCAGGAGTCGAATACCTGCACGGCGTCCGCGCCCGCTTCGGCTTGGCGCACCAGGTAGTCGGCCATCGCCGCGGAGAGCTTGCCGAGCAGGGCCTGCAAGGCGTCCGGCTGGGCGGCGGCGAAGGCCCGCAGCGTCGGGAAGTCCTTCACGCCCTTGCCTTCGACGAGATACGCGGCGAGGGTCCAAGGTGCCCCGCAGAAGCCGAGCACGGCGGTCTCGGCGGGCGCTGCCGCGCGCACCATCCCGATGGCATCCATCACCTCGGGCGCGAGTTCCTCCGCATGCGGCGTCCTCAACGCGGCGACGCCTTGCGCATCCCGAACCGGCGCGGCCACCACCGGCCCCGGCGCGAAGTCGAAGGCGACGCCCAGCGCCGGCAGCGGGCTCATGATGTCCGCGAAGACGATGGCGGCGTCGAGGGGGAAGCGCGCCAAGGGCATCAGGCTCACCTCGGCGGCGAGTTCGGGCGTGCCGGCCAGCGCCTTGAACGCATGGCGCTGGCGCAGCGCGCGGTACTCGGGGAGATAGCGGCCGGCCTGGCGCATGATCCAGACCGGACGCCGCGGCGTCGGCTCGCGGCGGAGCGCCTGCACCAGGATCGGCGTCATGGGGGCTTGGCTAGGCGGGCCGGGCGCGTCAGCCGTAGCTCACGCCCATGCCGGCGCGCACGTCGTTGTTGACGCCGTACTGCGGGATCGGGTAGCGCAGGCCGTTGCGGGAGAGCCGGTCCAGACCCTCGATCACCTTCGGCAGGAAGCCCGGCGGGATGGCCATCAAGAGCTCGTCCTCCATCACGCCGCCGTAGCGCCGCTCGGCGAAGCAGGGGATGGAAAGGCTCGGCTCGCCGGTGGCGAGCGCCCGGCCCCAGGAGTCCGCGCACGCCGATTCGCCGACGCAGCCCCATTCGAGCTTCTTGTAGCCGGTCCACTGCAGGCCGTTGATGAACAGGATCATCTGCGCCGGCGTCGCATAGATCATGGCGATGTCCGGCGGATTGAGCCGGCCGCTCGCCAGCGGACTGACGGCCAGCGCCTCGTGCTCGCCGAACGGGGCGAGGTCCATCGCCGCCTGATGCTTGGCCGCTTCCTCTTCGTTCTCGTACCAGACTCCCGCCATGCGCCCGCCGCCGAGCCACTCCTCGTCCGCTGGCGCGAGTCCCACCACCGTGCGGCACTGATCGCCCACCAAGTCGTCCGCGGTGATGCCCACCGTCCAGCCGTTGCGGCTCGCTTGGCCGACGATCTGGTCCGTGGTGTGGATGTGGCCGGGCCGGCGGATGCGCGGCACGGCTTCCATCTCGGCCACGGTGCGGAAGCGCTTCATGCCGATGGGCGTGGTGCGCAGGCGCAGATAGCGGTTCAGGCCATCGACCAGCGCCGGCCAGTCGATGTGGGTGAGGTCGGAGGCGATGACTTCGCTCATGGGCTGGTCTCGATTCGGTGGGGTTTCCGGGGTTCTATCGCCGCCGGGACTCGCCTATCATGGTGCCATTCGTTCCACGAGAGGGGAAGGGGAAAGCCACATGCCCATGATTCTCAATGACGAGCAGAACATGCTCAAGGATGCCGCGAAGAGCTTCTGCACCGAGAGTGCGCCGATCGACCAGCTGCGCAAGCTGCGCGACGACGACAGCGCCGATGGCTTCGATCGGGACACTTGGTCGCAGATGGTGGAACTCGGCTGGGCCGGCATCCCGTTCCCCGAAGAGCATGGCGGGCTGGCATTCGGCTACAAGGGTCTCGGCGTCGTCACCCAGGAGACCGGCCGCACGCTGGCGGCGAGTCCGCTCTTCGCCACCGTCTGGGTAGGCGGCACGATCATCAACCTCGGCGGCAGCGATGCGCAGAAGGCAGCGCTCCTACCGAAGATCGCGAGCGGCGAAGCGCTGCTCGCGCTGGCCCTCGAAGAGACCCATCGGCACAGCCCCTACGGCGTGGCGGCGACGGCGGCGAAGTTGAACGGCGGCTACGCGATCAGCGGCGCCAAGAAGTTCGTCCTCGACGGCCATGTGGCGGATCAGTTGATCGTCGCCGCGCGCACTTCCGGCAGCGCCGGCGACCGGGACGGCCTCTCGCTCTTCCTGGTGGACCGCGGCGCGTCGGGCGTGACGGTGACGCGCACCAAGATGGTGGACAGCCGCAACGCCGCCAACATCGACCTCGCGGACGTCGCGGTCGCCGCGGACGCGCTGATCGGCGAAGAGGGCAAGGGCGCCGACATCCTGGACCCGGCCCTCGACATCGCCCGCATCGGCATCGCAGCGGAGATGCTCGGCAGCACCGAGGAGTGCTTCGAGCGCACCGTGCAGTACCTCAAGGATCGCGAACAGTTCGGCGTGCCGATCGGCTCCTTCCAGGCCCTCAAGCACCGCGCCGCGAACATGTTCTGCGAGATCGAACTGTCCAAATCGTGCGTCTTGGAGGCCTTGACGGCGCTCGACGAGGAGCGCGACGCCGCGGAGGTCGCCAAGCTCGCCAGCCTCACCAAGGCGAAGGTGGGCGAGACCTTCCACACGGTGTCCAGGGAAGGCATCCAGATGCACGGCGGCATCGGCATGACCGACGAGTTCGACATCGGCTTCTTCATCAAGCGCGCCGCCGTCACCGAGCAGACCTTCGGCGACGTGAGCTTCCACCGCAACCGCTACGGGGATCTCGAAGGCTACTAGCGGAACGCCTCTACGAGTTGCCCGCCCCGGCGGGCTTCGGCGGGCTGGCGCACGGCCCGGATTGGTGGTGGAAGATGCGCATCTCGCCGCGCTCGGCGATGAAGCCGTTGCTGGCGATGCAGATCGAGCCGGGCAGTTCTTCGTAGCAGGTCACCATTACCACCGGCCCGACGACCTGAGCCTTGGCATTGTAGAAGTCGATGCCGGGTTGCTCGGGATTGCCGAGGATGCGCCGCCAGCTCTCCAGCACGTCCGCACGCTCGGTGATCGCCGGCCAGCCGGGGTGGATGCAGAGCGTGGAATGGCGGCTCGCCCACAGCCGCTCCATGGCCCGGTAGTCCTTCTGCGCGAACGCCAGGTAGAAGGCGTCGTTGGCGAAGAGCGCCTCCTCCTCCGGCTTCACTTGAGCGGCGTCACTCGGCGCCCAGCAAGCGCGTGGCGTAGGCGACGGTGCCATCGGTGAGCGTGTGGCGACGGCGGAAGTTGGCACTCGCCGCGCCGGGCGGCGTGCGCGATGCCTGCCAGGAGTTGAGGCCGTCGTACCAGGTGCAGAGCAGCATCCGGCCACGCTCGGCGCTGGTGTCGTGCTGGCGGAACAACCCTTGGGGGATGGCCTGGTAGGCATCGGTGGTCTCGAAATCCTTCCACGCCTCGAAAGACAGCGCGGCGATCTCGTCCACGTCCTTGTGGGCCACGTCGAAGAAGCGGAACACGTATAGCCCGGCGCGGCGCCGCGCCTCGTGCTCGGTGGGTCGGACGGTGGGTTCGAGCAGGAGCGTGTCGACGCTTGCCACGCCGTCGATGGCCGCGATGGAGTCGCCGACGCCCTGGACTTCTCCGTAGCTGACGACGATCAACTCGTTGGAGGCGACGCCGAAGAGGCCGTGGAAGGCGCCCCAGGGCTTCGCCGGGCGGAGCCGCGCCCAGTCGTCTTCGGCTAGGGCCTTGTGTACCGCCGAGAAGTCGCGGCCGGTCGCGGCCAGCCGAGAGAACGCATAGATCATGGGGAGCTTCCAAGCGCGTCGCGGCGCGGGAGTATATGGCAAACTGCGGCTTCGACCGGTCGCCACGCGGCGCGACGGCTGGAGCGAAGGGAGGTTTCGGGGCATGGGGGACTGGGCCCGCTGGGATGCGGCGGTGGCGTCGTGAACGGCGCTGAGAGCGTCATCCGCACGCTGCTGGCGTACGGCGTGGACACCTGCTTCGCCAATCCCGGCACGTCGGAGATGCATCTCGTGCAGGCCATCGACGCGGTGCCGGAGAGCCGCGCCGTGCTGTGCCTGTTCGAGGGCGTCTGCACGGGTGCCGCCGACGGCTACGCCCGCATGAAGGGCGTTCCGGCCACCACGCTGCTGCACTTGGGCGCGGGCCTCGGCAACGGCATCGCCAACCTGCACAACTGCCGCCGGGCAGCGACGCCGCTCATCAACATCGTCGGGGATCATGCCATCCACCATGTCGCCTACGATGCGCCGCTCACGTCCGACATCGAGGCCGTGGCCAAGCCCGTCTCGGCATGGATCCGCACGGCTCGCACGAGCGAGAACGCGGGCCAAGACGCGGCCGACGCGGTGCGCGCCGCCATGGCGCCGAATCCGGACCCGCTCGGCGGCATCGCCACCTTCATCCTGCCGGCGGATTGCGCCTGGGGCGATGGGCGCATCGCGGCGGCCGATGGCTTCGCTGGCACGGTCCGGCCGCGCGTGGCGAGCGATGTGATCGAGTCCGCGGCACCGCTGATCGATGCCGGCACGGTGCTCCTGATCGACGGCACCGGCCTCACCGAGCGCGGCGCGAGGGCCGCGGGCCGGATCGCTAGCGCGACGGGCTGCGAGGTGTTCTCGCCGACGTTCCCGGCGCGGGTCGAGCAAGGGCCGGAACTCCCGGTCGTCAACCGGCTGCCGTACTTCCCCGAACAGATCATGGAGCTGCTGGCGCCGGTGCAACGCCTAGTGCTCGTCGGCGGCGAGCGGCCGGTGAGCTTCTTCGCCTATCCGCGGCTGCCGAGCGATCTGGTGCCGGACACCTGCGAGGTGGTGCGCGTCGCCCGCCGCCACGAGGATGTCGAGAATGCGCTGGAAGACCTCGCCGCGGCCTTGGACGCGCCCGAGCCGGCGCTCGATCCCCGCCCGCGTCCCGGCGTGCCGGACGGACCGCTCAGCGTGCGCGGCATCGCGGCGACGCTGGCTGCGCGGGCGCCGGACGGCAGCATCGTGTGCGCGGACTCCGGTGGCGGCGGCGCGGCCCACCCGGCGATGCAGCGCTCGGTTCGCCACACTTGGCTGAACCTGACCGGCGGCGCCATCGGCCAAGGCGGTCCGGCGGCGGTGGGCGCGGCCTTGGCGTGTCCGGACCGGCCCGTTTTCGCCCTGCTTGGGGATGGCGGCGCTATGTACACCAACCAGTTCCTCTGGACCGCGGCTAGGGAGAACCTCGACCTCATCGCGGTGATCTTCTCCAACCGGCAGTACAACATCTTGGAAGTGGAGTACCGCCGTCTCGGCGTCAACGAGATCGGCGAACGGGCGGCGAGCCTTTTCGACTTGTCGCGCCCGGACATCGACTGGGTGGCGCTGGCCGAAGCCCAAGGCGTGCCGGGCGCCAAGGCAACGACGTGCGAGGCATTCGACGACGCCCTGCAAGCGGCATTGGCGAGCGGCGGGCCGCAGCTCGTCGAAGCGGTGCTCTAACGATGATCGTCGACCTGCGCTATGGTCGCGGCAGTCTGCCGGTGCGCTTCGACGACGCGTGGGATGTGGCGGTGATCCGCAAGCCGCCCATGCCCGTGCTGGACGATCCCGCGTCTGCCGTCCGACGTGCCTTGGCCGCTCCTGTGGGGTGCGAAGGCTTGGGCGATCTGGCCCGCGGCCGTCGCTCCGCCTGCATTCTCGTCTGCGACATCACCCGCCCGGTGCCGAACGGGCTCTTTCTGCGACCGATGATCGAGACGCTGATCGGCGCGGGAATCCCCGCCGAGGCGATCACTGTGCTGGTCGCCACGGGCCTGCACAGGCCGAATCTCGGCGGCGAACTCGAAGCCCTGATCGACGATCCTTGGGTGCTGCGGCATGTCGCGGTTGCCAATCACGATGCCCGCGATGATGCGGCCCATGCGGACCTCGGCGAGACGCCGGAACGCGGCACGCCCGTGAAGCTCGACCGCCGTTTCGTCGATGCGGACCTGCGTATCGCCACCGGCCTCGTCGAGCCGCACTTCATGGCCGGCTACTCGGGCGGCCGCAAGGTGGTGGCGCCCGGCATCGCCCACGCGGACACCATCCGCACCTTCCACAGCGCCCGCTTCATGGAGCATCTGCACGCCACCGCGTGCCGTTTGGACGGCAATCCGCTGCACGAGGAGCAGCTCGCCATCGCCGCGATGGTGGGCGAAATCTATGCCCTGAACACGGTCATCGACGAGCGCCGCCGGCTGTCGTTCGTCAACTTCGGCGAAGTGGTAGCGAGCCACTTGGAAGCGGTGGATGTCGCCCGCGACTACCTTTCCGTGCCCGTCCCGCGCCGCTTTCGGACGGTGGTGACCTCTGCGGCCGGCTTCCCTTTGGACCAGACCTACTACCAGACGGTGAAAGGGATGGTGACGCCGCTCGAAATCGTTGCCGACGATGCGACCCTGATCGTCGCCGCCGAGTGCGCCGAGGGCCTCGGCTCCGATGATTATCGGGCGGCGCAGCGGCGGCTGATGGACCAGGGCGCCGAGCGCTTTCTCGACTCACTGCTAGCCAAGCGCCTCGCGGACATCGACGAGTGGGAGACCGAGATGCAGCTCAAGGCGCAACGGGCGGCCGATGTGCGCCTGTTCAGCGACCTGGACGCGGCGGACCGGACGCTTGCCGGCGTGGTGCTGATCGACTCGGTGGCGGACGCCGTGCGCGAGAGCGTGGTGGCGACCGGCGACGATGCCGTGGCCGTCATACCCGAAGGGCCCTATGTGGTGCCGATCTACGCGGGTGCCTGATCGGTCGCCCGGCGGCGTCCGGTATGCTGCCGCGCTTCGCTCGACGACCGCTGCCGAATGAACCACGACGGCGCCTTGGAATCCAGTGCGGGCGAAGCGCATCGTCATCCTCGCCGGCGCGGAGTGCGGCCGTACCCAGGCCAAGGCGCGGCGGGCCGATGTCGAACTGCGCTGGCAGAAGGCGCCCGGAACGCCGGCGCGCGTGTTCGGCGAGGAGCTCAAGATGCGCCACCGCATCGAGGCGCAGCGCGGCGTCGTGCAGCCCATCCACATGTATCCGATCTTCGAGAACGCCATCCGCCATGGGCGCGGCGAGACGCTCGACGGCCACATCCGCCGCGTCTCCGAGCTTTGGGCCGGCTTCAGCCGCGTCGCCGCGGACAACCCCCACGCTTGGACCCGGGAACCGATAAAGCGCCGAGGGAATCCACACGCAGAGCGACTTCAACCGGCCGATCTCCTTTCCCTACCCGAAGCTCATGAACTCCAACAGCAATGTGGACCAGGCCGCGGCGCTGATCCTGTGCTCGGTGGCGACGGCGAAGCGGCTCGGCATCCCGGCGGAGCGCTGGATCTATCCCTGGGCCGCCACCGAAGCGCACCACACCTATGCGGTCTCGAACCGCGACAGCCTGCACAGCTCCCCCGCCATCCGCATCGCCGGCCAGCGCTGCGTGGAGCTCGGCGAAGTGGACCTCGACCATGTGGACGTCTATAGCTGCTTCCCGTCCGCAGTGCAGGTGGCGGCTGCCGGAAAAGGCAGTTGATGCCGCTCTCCGTCTCGGCGCGGACCGCCCGGCGGTTCATCCTCGGCTGCCAAGGCCTCTGGCCCGGACGGCGGTCGGTCGGCCGTCCCGGGACACGTAAGGCTCTGCACCAGTCGGGCTTGGTCCAAATCGACCCGTTGAATGTCGTCGGTCGGAGCCGCGATCTCGCGCTGCACGCCCGCGTCTGGGACTTTTCGCCCCGGCATCTCGACCACCTGCTATACACGAGCCGCGAGTTCTTCGACTACGGCTCTATGCGCTGCGCGGTGACGTCGCGCCGGTCGAGGTGCAGCACCTGGCCACGGCGGAGGAGGCCGACGGCTTCTTCGCCCGCAAAGCGCTCGCGCTGCTGGGTTTGGCAAGAGCCCGCGACTGGGCCCAGCGGTTCCGGCACCTCGCCCGCCGCCGTTCGGATCGTGAGGCGGAGCGTCGCCGGCTGGACGAGCTCCTTGAATCAGGCGCGGCGGTACGAGCGCAGATCGGTGATGGGCCCACACACTACCTCCTTGCGGAACGGGCCAAGCTGCTGGAAGCAGGGCAGACCGGATCGATACCTATAGCTTGGCGCACCCCGCGGGCAGACACGCTGACCGAGGCCACGTTCCTGCCGCCGCTGGAGTTCGTCGCGGCGCGCGGCCGGGCCGCGAAGTGGTTCGAGTTCGACTATGTTCGGGAGGTGTACCAGCCCGCCGCCGAACGGCGATGGGGCTGCTGCGTGATGCCCATCCTGCATGGCGATCAGCTCATCGGGCGGGCGGACCTGCGGCTTGATCGCGCAGCCCGCACGCTGATCGTTCCTCATGTATGGCTGGAGCGCGCCGCCAGCGCGGCAGACGCTGATCTTGTGCGAGCGATCGGCCTCGGATTGCGCCGGTTGGCGGAATGGGCTGGCGGCGACTACGTTCGCATCGACGCCGCATCTCCCGCGCGGCTCCGGATGCCACTGCTCTCGTCCACCAATTGGTGATCTTGGTTTGCCCGATGATTCGGCGCACAATGGCCGCACTCACCGCCGTTTTGATTGAAGGTCGCCAGACGGATGGTTGCGGGCGGGTCGTCGGCATCAACGTTGGTCGCGGTGGGGTTAGTGGAGGGAACGCAGCATGGGAGAGATTGTCGTCGAATGCGAGGTGGAGAACACGGTCGATCGGGCCAATGCCGACAACGGGTTGGTTGCGGAGTCCGTTGTCCGTCGCGCGAGCATCAAGGGCGTTGTCGACACCGGCGCGGTCATGCTCATGCTGCCTCAGAATCTCGTCGAGCGGCTGGGACTGGCAGCCCACCAGACCGTCATCGTCTCGTATGCCGACGAGCGCAAGGAGGAACGCCAGGTCGCGGGCCCGGTCACCGTGAAGATCGGCGATCGCATCACCCAAACCCAGTGTGTCATCGGTCCACCGCTCTGCGAAGTGCTGATCGGTCAGTTGGTGCTTGAGGCCGTCGACATGGTGGCCGACTGTACGAACCGAACGTTGACGCCCCGAACGCCCGACTATCCGCTTCTGAAGATGAAGTAGCCGGCATCCTCCCCCATGCCGTGCCCGCGCACATGCTCGTAGGCGAACTTCAGGAACTCATCGCCGGTGGCGAGGGAGCGAAGGTCGAGTTCAAGCGCGACGACCTGCGCCCGGAACAGCTTGCGCGGGAGATCGTCTCGTTTGCCGTGCAGCAGCGAGACCGGCTCGACTACTAGCTGCGGCTGGGCAATACCTGCCAGCGGGCGACACGGGAACAGATGGCACGGCTTTCCAGATCGGCGGCCTGCTGTCCGTCGAGCGGATGCCCGTCCATGGCAGCACCACGCGCGGGCTGGATCAGCGGTGCCTTGAGTATTTCCTTGAGATCCTCAACTCAAGCCGTCGCTGAAGAAGTGCTGGTGCATTCCGCCGAAGGAAGCGCGGAGTTCGCGTGCGCGATGGAGGACGTGCTGGAGGTCTGCCGGCGGGACTGCGGGCGGGGACGAGGTGCTGGTGTGCATGGACGAGACCAGCCGGTGAGCAGGTCAAGGAGACGCGGGTGCCGCGCCCCGCCGGGCCGGCGGGCTTTCCGCTGGATCAGACCTACTACCAGACGGTGAAGGGGATGGTGACGCCGCTGGAAATCGTCGCCGATGATGCGACCCTGATCGTCGCCGCCGAATGCGCGGAGGGCCTCGGCTCCGACGACTACCGCGCCGCCCAGCGGCGGCTGATCGACGACGGCGCCGGGCGCTTTCTCGACTTGCTGCTAGCCAGACGCTTCGCGGACATCGACGAGTGGGAGACCGAGATGCAGCTAAGGGCCCAGCGGGCGGCGCAAGTGCGTCTGTTCAGCGGCATGAACGCCGCGGACCGGACGCTTGCCGGCGTGGCGCCGATCGACTCGGTGGCGGACGCTGTCCGCGAGAACGTCGCGTCGACGGGCGACCAATCGGTGGCGGTCATTCCCGAAGGGCCCTACGTCGTGCCGGTCTACGCCGGTGCCTGAACGCTTCCGGTATGCTGCATGGCTGCTCGCCCTCAGGACCATCCACGCGAATGAACGACGAAAACACGCCCGTACTGGTGGGCGTCGCCCAGCTTGCCCAGCGCGATGCGGACCCGGTTGCCGGCGCTGGCAAGGAGCCCCTCGAACTCATGGCCCTTGCGGTGCGCCGGGCTGCCGAGGATGCCGGCGCCTCGACGCTCTTGACCGATGCCGATGCCGTTCGCGTGATCCGCGGCATGTGGCCCTACGAGAACCCGGCGCAGGCCGTTGCCGACGCGATCGGCTGCCCGCAGGCGGAGACCGGCATCTCCACCTGGGGCGGCAACTCCGTCCAATCCGTGCTCACCGAGAGCGCCGGCGAAATCCAGCGCGGCACCAAGCGCATCGCCATCCTCGCCGGCGCGGAGTGCGGCCGCACCCAGGCCAAGGCGCGGCGGGCCAACGTCGAACTGCAATGGGCGAAGGCGCCCGGCACGCCGCAGCGGGTCTTCGGCGAGGAACTGAAGATGCGCCACCGCATCGAGGCCCAGCGCGGCGTCGTGCAGCCCATCCATATGTACCCGATCTTCGAGAACGCCATCCGCCATGCGCGCGGCGAGAGGCTCGATGGCCACATCCGCCGCGTCTCCGAGCTATGGGCCGGCTTCAGCTGCGTCGCCGCCGGCAACCCCAATGCTTGGATCCGGGAACCCAAGAGCGCCGAGGAGATCCGCACGCCGAGCGACTTCAACCGGCCGATCTCCTTCCCCTACCCGAAGCTCATGAACTCCAACAGCAACGTGGATCAGGCGGCGGCGCTGATCCTGTGTTCCGTCGCCGTGGCCAAGCGGCTCGGCATCCCGCCGGAGCGCTGGGTCTACCCGTGGGCAGCCACCGAAGCCCACGACACCTACGCGGTCTCGAACCGCGACAATCTGCACAGCTCCCCCGCCATCCGCATCGCCGGCAAGCGCTGCCTTGAACTTGCCGAGGTGGAGGTGGACGACATCGATCACGTCGACGTCTACAGCTGCTTCCCATCCGCGGTGCAGGTGGCGGCAGCGGAGTTGGGTCTTGGGGAAGATCGCCCGCTCACGGTCACCGGCGGCTTGACCTTCGGCGGCGGACCGCTCAACAACTACGTCATGCACGCCATCGCCCGCATGGCCGAAGTGCTGCGCGAACGCCCCGGCGAGATCGGCTTGGTCACCAGCAACGGCGGCTTCATCACCAAGCACGCCTTCGGCATCTACTCGACGGCCCCGCCCGCCAAGCGCTTCCGCCACGACGAGCCGCAACCCGAAGTGGATGCCACGCCGCAACGAGAGGTCGCCCCGGAATACGCGGGCGATGTCCAAATCGAAGGCTACACGGTGATCTACGGCCCGTCCGGCCCAGACACCGGCCTGGCTGCCTGCCGCCTCCCGGATGGACGCCGAAGCTGGGGCAACACGAGAGACGCCGATGTGCTCGATGCGATGGTGAGCGAAGAGTTCTGCGGTTGCCCTGCACAGCTCGGCGCAGCCGGGACGCTGGCATTTTGATACGCTGGGCCGCCCGAATACCGGAGGACGACGGTGCGCGAGAACTTTCTTCCCGAGTACCGGCCCTCGGTGATCGGAGGCACGCTACGGTGCGGGATCCGCGACAAGGCCATTCAGGCAACGCCGGAGGAGCAGGTGCGCCAACGCGTGCTCCATTGGTTGATGCACGACAAGGGCTGGACGAAGGACCGTCTGCGACTGGAGAAGAACTACCGTTGGGTCGGCGACGCGAATCGGCGTCGCGGACGCCCGGACATAGAGCTGCTGGGTGCGGACGGGGCGGTCTTGGTTGTCGTCGAATGCAAGCGGGCCGAAGTGCATTTGAGCGAACAGGTTGACCACCAGGCCAAGGACTACGCTAACAAGGCGCGGGCGGATTGGATCTGGACGACCAACGGCGACAGCCATGGGTTCCTGATGAGGAAGGACAAGGGAGATTGGACGCCGATCTGCTCGCTGGACCCGCTTGAGGTCTTGTCGGATCCACCCGTTCCGCCCGTTCAGTTCCCCGCGGACGCCAACGACGAGGCGGAACTGCGGCGCTACTGGGGTTCATTGGAAGACCCGCAGTTCGCCGAGGGCGGAGACGATCTCGCCTCCCGCGACCGCCGGTTCCTCTTGGCTGCCCACAAGGTGCTGTTCGGACAGGACAGGCAGCGCAAGCTGCCGTTCTCGCATGGCGGCGTCCACCTTCTGGAGGACCGCGGCTCGGCATGGCACTCGTTCGGCAACCGCAGCGGCGGCATCTACCACACCCGATACGCGGACTTCACGGCAGCAACCCAAGGGGCCGTTGAGGCCATCTCCATCGCAGTAAACCGCTGGCACACCGGCGGGCTGCGCCTCTGCATCGGGGTGACGAAGCCGGGCCGTGCACATCACGCGCTCCAGCTCGACACCGCGAAATGTGTGAGAAACAAGCCTGGGAAGTCGTGGTCTGTGCGCCACGACGGTCTGATGTCGCAGGTCAAGAGCGCGGATGTCCTTGAGGCGGTTCGGGAAGCCGGCGTCGTAAGTTGGATCGTGGCGGACGACGACGGCAAGGAGTGGCTCCATTTGGGCGAGCTCCCGGACACCGATCGAGCCACATGGCGCAATTCGCGTGAACTCTTGGCCAACCTCATGCATTACGCGATCATCCGAACGAACCTCCGGGAGGCGATCAGCTCGCGGTGAGCGGTGCTGCTGGCGGCCATGGCCTGCCTTGCCCAAGCGATGTTGGAGATGAAGCGGATGGCGTAGGTCGTAGATTCGTACAGTTGGTAGGCGAGCCGGTGGCTTGCGAACCATGCGAATACGTGCATGTGTGGGGGCTGGCACGGCGAGTTGCCCGGGACGTTGGAGCCACCCCACTCGGCGCAGCCACAGGTCGCCGGGTCGGGGCGCCATGGCGTCATTGGCAGCATTAGGAGCGCCGCCCGGTGGTATTCTCGTGCGATGGTCAATCGCAGCCCCCAGCCAAGCCCGTTCGTGCCGGGCAGCGGCCGCTTGCCCCCGTACTTGGCGGGCCGCGAAGCCCCACGGCATGCGCTGCGCGACCTGCTTGCGTATCTGCGTGTCGGCGAGGGGGCGCCTGCCGACGCCGTGCTTTCAGGCCCACGGGGCAATGGCAAGACCAGCCTGTTGCACTGGTTCCAGCAGGAGATCGAGAGCGCGAGTCCGCCTATCGACACTGTATGGATGACGCCGAGTGGAGTACGCGACCTCGACGCACTTGCGAGGCAGCTGGCACCGCGACGCAGATTCTGGGCTATGCGGCCGACCCAGCTGACCCTGTCGCTGGGATTCGGCAAGGCCGGGTGGCGGGCCGCGAACCGCGACGATGCACTTGCCCCGCTACTCGTCGCCCGTTGTCGCCGCCGACCGCTCGTGGTGCTGGTGGACGAAGCACATACGCTGGACCTCACCGTCGGACAGGCCCTGCTCAACGCCAGCCAGACCGTCCGCAGGTCCTCGCCGTTCCTTCTTGTGATGGCCGGCACGCCTGGCTTGCAGCACCACTTGAACACGATGGCAGCGACTTTCTGGAGCCGCTCGGAGAAGCTTGGCATCGGGCGCCTGGAAGATGAAGCAGCAGCAGCCGCTCTTGTCCGGCCGCTCGCGAGCGAGACGCCGAGCGTCTCCTTCGACGGCGATGCGCTGGCGCAAGTGCTGGAGGCGAGCCAGGGGTATCCCTACTTCTTGCAGCTCTGGGGCCGCGAGCTGTGGCGAGCCAAAGGCGACGCGTTGCGGATCGACCAGACGCTCGTGCAAGCCGCGCGAGGCGCTGTGGAGGCAAGCAAGACCGCCTACTACGAGGATCGACGGGAGGAGTTGGTTCGTTTGGACCTGCATGGCGTCGCGTCGACGGTCGCCCAAGCCTTCACCGCACGAGCCAGTGTGCCCGGCCGCGAACTGGATGCCGCCATCGTCTCTGCACTTGCCGACGGTGCGTCGCACGCCGACGTTCTCCGCTGCCAAGATGCGCTCGCCGATACCGGGTACGTCTGGAAGCCTCCCGCAGCCGGCGATGCATGGGAACCGGGCATCCCGAGCCTCATGGACTACATCCAAGAGCATCCGGCCTGAGCGACACGGCGGATACCGGGCAGGACGGCGCCTACCGCGAGCAGGAGGCCCGTGCGGCTGTGGAAGGGATCTGTCCTGCGCCGGCCAGCAGACGAGGGCGGGCTGGCGGAAGCAGCAGGTCCGCGTGAGGTACGGTTCGTATGCCGAGGCTATGCGACTCGCCTCGATTCGGCCGGAGCTCACGCTGGCGAAGCACCGCTCTCGGTTGCCATCACCCCGCTCGGCCCCTAGTATTCGCGCCCCTTCCTTCTCCGGCGAGTCGCACCGTGTCTGGGCGCACCGTTTACGACAAGATCTGGGACGCTCATGCCGTTGCCGAGCGCGACGACGGCATGACGATCCTCTACATAGATCGGCATCTGCTGCACGAGGTGACGTCGCCGCAGGCATTCGAGGGCTTGGCGCTTGCTGGGCGCGAGCCGTGGCGGCGGGATGCGAATCTCGCGACCCCGGATCACAACGTGCCCACCGTCAATCGCGCCGCCGGCATCGCCGGCATCGGAGACACCATCGCCAAGACGCAGGTGGTGACGCTCGACGAGAACTGCCGACGCTACGGGATCGAACAGTTCGGCATGACCGACATCCGCCAGGGCATCGTCCACGTCGTCGGTCCGGAGCAGGGCGCGACGCTGCCGGGGATGACCATCGTCTGCGGCGACTCGCATACCTCCACCCACGGCGCATTCGCGGCCCTTGCGCACGGCATCGGCACGTCCGAGGTGGAGCACGTGCTGGCGACGCAGTGCCTGGCGGCCCGCAAGAGCCGCAATCTCAGGATCACTGCGGACGGCGAACTCGGTCGCGGCGTCGGCGCGAAGGACCTGGTCCTCGCCATCATCCGCGCCATCGGCACGGCGGGCGCCACCGGCCACGCGATCGAATACGCCGGCAGCGCCGTGCGTTCCTTGAGCATGGAAGCGCGCATGACGCTCTGCAACATGTCCGTCGAAGCCGGCGGCCGGGCGGGGCTGGTGGCGGTGGACGACACCACCATCGACTACCTGCGCGGGCGCCCGTTCGCGCCGCAGGAGGCTGTCTGGACCGACGCCGAGACCTATTGGCGGACCTTGCACTCGGATGCGGATGCGGCGTTCGACCGGGAGGTGTCGCTGGATGCGTCGACGCTGGTGCCGCAGGTGACGTGGGGCACGTCGCCGGAGTTGGTGCTCGGCATCGACGAGGCGGTGCCCTCGCCGGACGACTTCGCAGATCCGGCGAAGCGCCAGCTCTGCGAGCGGGCCTTGGCCTACATGGACCTCGAACCCGGTGCCCGGATGGATGCAGTGCCGGTGGATCGGGTGTTCATCGGCTCTTGCACGAACGGCCGCATCGAAGACTTCCGCGCCGCCGCGGCAGTGCTCGATGGGCGGCGAGTGGCAAGCGGCGTGACCCAAGCGATGGCGGTGCCCGGCTCCGGCCTCGTCAAACGCCAGGCGGAGGACGAGGGGCTCGACGCGGTGTTCAAGGCCGCGGGCTTCGAATGGCGCGATGCCGGCTGCTCCATGTGCCTAGCGATGAACGACGACCGGCTGTATCCGAAAGAGCGCTGTGCGGCCACCTCAAACCGCAACTTCGAGGGGCGCCAAGGCCACTTGGGACGCACGCACCTTGTGAGTCCGGCGATGGCGGCTGCCGCAGCCGTGGCGGGCCGCTTCACCGATGTCCGGGAGTTCCTCTAGTGGACGCGTTCGTTCGCCACACGGGCGTCGTGGTGCCGCTCGATCGCGCCAACGTCGACACCGACCAGATCATCCCCAAGCAGTTCCTGAAGTCGATCCGCCGCACGGGCTTCGGCGACAACCTGTTCGACGCTTGGCGCTATTTGGACGAAGGCGAGATGGGCATGAACCCCAACGAGCGGCGGATCGACCATCGCTTCGTCCTGAACCAGCCGCGCTACCAGGAAGGCAGCATCCTGCTCGCACGTTCGAACTTCGCCTGCGGATCGAGCCGGGAGCACGCCGTGTGGGCGCTCTACGAGTACGGCTTCCGCTGCGTGATCGCGCCGAGCTTCGCCGACATCTTCTTCACCAATTCCATCAAGAACGGCTTGCTGCTCGTTGTTTTGCCAGAGAATATCGTCGATGAGATGTTCCGGCTGGCGACCGGCAAGGCGGGCCTCTCGGTGACCGTCGATCTGCCCTCGCAGTCGATCGAAGGCCCTGGCTTTGAGGCGCATTTCGAGATCGAGCAGGCGCGCAAGCGGCTCCTGCTCGAGGGCTTGGACGACATTGGGCTGACGCTGCGGCACACCGACGCCATCCGACGCTTCGAAGCGCGGCATCGCAAGCAGACGCCGTGGAACTTCAGGGAGGCGTCATGACCCATCGAGTGCTGGTGATCCCGGGCGACGGCATCGGCGCCGAGATCGTGCCGCACGTCCTGCGCGTGCTCCAGAATACCGGTCCGGTTTTCGCCTTCGACCACGCGGACATGGGCGGCGTCGCGATCGACCGGCACGGTACCCCGCTGCCGGCCGACACGCTGGCCGCGGCCCGGGCCGCGGACGCGGTACTGCTCGGCGCGGTGGGCGGCCCGAAGTGGGACGACCTGCCGACGGACCAGCGCCCGGAGAAGGGTCTGCTCGGCCTGCGTGCCGGCCTCGACCTGTTCGCCAATCTGCGCCCGGCGCTGCTCTTCGCGCCGCTGGCCGAGGCGTCGTCGCTGAAGGCGGAACTGGTCGCCGACCTCGACATCCTCATCGTCCGCGAACTCACCGGCGGCATCTACTTCGGCGAACCGCGCGGGGTGGTGACGGACAACGGCGGCCGGCGCGGCTTCAACACCTACGTCTACTCCGAGCGCGAGATCGAGCGCATCGCCCGGGTGGCCTTCGAACTCGCACGGAAGCGGCACGGCCGGCTCACCTCGGTGGACAAGGCGAACGTGCTGGAGGTGACGCGCCTGTGGCGGGATGTCGTCGCGGAGGTCCACGCCGACTACCCGGATGTGGAACTCGACCATCTCTACGTGGACAACGCCGCCATGCAGCTCGTGCGCCGGCCCAAGCAGTTCGACGTGGTGGTGACGGGCAACATGTTCGGCGACATCCTCTCGGACGTCGCCGCAATGCTCACCGGCTCCCTCGGCATGCTGCCCTCGGCATCGCTCAACGCGGACCAGCAGGGCCTCTTCGAGCCGGTGCACGGCACTGCGCCGGACATCGCGGGGCAGAACGTGGCGAATCCGCTGGCGACCATCCTCTCGGCGGCCATGATGCTGCGCTACAGCCTGGACGAGGCGGACGCCGCGGATCGCCTGGAACGCGCAGTCAACACCGTGCTCGACCAAGGCCATCGCACGGCCGACATCATGCCCGCTGCACCCGGCGAGGACCTCGCACTGGTGGGCACGGACGCGATGGCCGATGCGGTGATCGCCGCGCTGGAGTAGGGGGCATGGAGAAACTCAACGTCGCCATCGCCGGCGCAACGGGTGCGGTAGGCGAAGCCATGCGCGAGATTCTGGACGAGCGCCGGTTTCCGGTGGACAACGTGCGCCTGCTCGCCAGCGAACGCTCGGTCGGCAAACGCTTCACCGTTGCCGGCAAGTCCCGCACGGTGGAACTGCTCGACGACTTCGACTTCGCCGACACGCAGATCGCGCTTTTCTCCGCGGGCGGCAGCGTCTCCGGAGAACACGCGCCGCGCGCTGCCGATGCCGGCGCGGTGGTGATCGACAACACCTCCAGATTCCGCATGGAGGAGGGCATCCCGCTGGTGGTGCCCGAAGTCAACGGGCATCGCATCGCCGATGGCCTAGGTCCCAACATCATCGCCAATCCGAACTGCTCCACCATCCAGATGGTGGTGGCCCTCAAGCCCATCTACGACGCCGTGGGCATCGACCGCGTCAACGTCGCGACCTACCAGGCTGTGGCCGGCGCCGGCCAGTCGGGGGTCGAAGAACTCGCCAGCCAGACGGTGAGCCTGCTGAACGCCAAGCCGCTGCCGGATCCGAGCGTCCACCCGGTGCAGATCGCCTTCAACGCCGTGCCGCAGGCCTGGGACTTCCTCGACAACGGCTACAGCGTCGAAGAGATGAAGATGGTCAACGAAACCCGCAAGATCTTCGACGACGACGAGATCCGCGTGAACCCCACCTGCGTTCGCGTCCCGGTGTTCTACGGCCACTCCGAGGCCGTGCATATCGAGACCCGTGCCCCCATCGCCGCGGCGGAAGCGAAGGAGCTCCTGCGCCAGGCGCCGGGCGTGGTGGTGGTCGATGAACTCGAAGGCGACTGTCCCACCGCGGTCGAGCACGCCGCCGGCGACGACGCGGTCTACGTCGGGCGCATCCGCGAGGACTTGAGCCACCCCTGCGGGCTGAACCTCTGGGTGGTCTCTGACAGCGTCCGCAAGGGCGCCGCCCTGAACAGCATCCAGATCGCCGAAGGCGTCCGCGACCTGATTTGACCTGCTGAGCGTAGGACCTAGCATATGGACGACTCGGAGATGGGAGGGACGGTTGGCGCTGACGTAGAGCCGCGAGGCGGAGCCGCCTCTCCAAGGCGCGTGAAAGAGGAGCGCCCTGCGCTTCGGAACCTGCGGCGTGAGCTGTCAGAGGCGGAGTTGCAGACTCCTGGTGCCCTGAAGTTGCTTCTGGACGAGCTGGAGCGTCTTGACACGGAGTGCGACGAGTCGAAAGAGCTAGCAAGGCAGTTCTACGAGCGCGATAAGGAGGTGGCCACATTGCGCGAAAGGCTCAAGGGCGTAAAGGGACTGGAGCTGGTGTACTCGGGGACGCTGGTCATTGGCTCGCTGCTAGTCGGCTACGCGCCTGGCGCTTGGGCTCAACAGCCCACGAGTTGGCTCGCACTGGTGGCTGGCGGTGTGCTGATGGGTGTGGCCTTCCTCGCTAAGTGGGTCCGCAGGTGATGGCTATGCAGGTCCAGATCGATTACGTAGCCGATAGGGGCGATTTGGATCGCGAACGCCTTGTCCTCCGCGCCAGAAGGGACACGGACATCGGGGACTTCCTGCTGATCCGTACCAGTGTGGAAGACGGGTCTGTCACCACCGATGTCAGCGACCCTCTCTGGTTTCCTGATCGAGGGGTTAAGGCGGGGGACCTCGTGGTGGTCTACAGCAAGTCCGGCAGAAACAAAAGAAAGGAGATCGAGGGGGGGCGGACCGCGCACTTCTTCTACTGGGATCAGGACGCACCACTGTGGGACGAAGGTGAGTCCGCTGCTGTTCTCCTGCATGCACCGGCATGGATGAGCAGTCTGAGTTGCTGATAGTTGTCGCACTGGATGGCCAAGGGGCAGCACATCAATGTCGTGCTCGGGGTCGAGTACGACGGCATGGAGTTCAACGGCTTTCAGCGCCAGAGCCATGCCCCCAGCGTCCAAGCGGCCTTGGAAGCGGGGATATCCAAGGTGGCCGACGAGCCGACGCGGATCGTGGGCGCCGGACGAACGGACGCGGGAGTTCACGCCACTCAGCAGGTGGTTAGCTTCCAGACATCGGCGGAGCGTCCAGCCGAGGCATGGCGACGGGGCGTGTCGAGCCTCACTCCGCGTGCCATTGGCGTGCTCTGGGCGCAGGTGCAGGAGGCGCCGTTCCACGCGCGCTTCGACGCCACTTGGCGTCGCTACGTCTACGTGTGGAGCGATGCCGAGCGAACGCCGGTGATCCTGCGCGGGCATGTGGCTTGGGCCCGTGCTCCGCTGGCCGTGGAGCCCATGCACCAGGCTGCCCAATGCCTCGTGGGCGAGCACGACTTCTCAGCCTTCCGTGCCGCCGCCTGCCAATCGCGCTCGCCTCGGCGTCGGGTTACGCGCATCGAAGTCCAGCGAGCAGGCGGCTATGTTGCCATCGACGTGACCGCGAATGCGTTCCTCCTGCACATGGTGCGCAACATCGCTGGCGCACTGCGGGGGGTCGGCACGGGCGCACTGTCGCCGGAGGGATTCACCGCGCTGTTCGAGGGCGGCGACCGCGCGGTGGCGCCCCCAACCGCGCCACCGCAAGGGCTGTATCTGGTCGGCGTTGGCTACCCTGGTTGGCAGCCTCAGGTACGGATGCCGCCGATGTTGTAGCGATCCCAGTCATGCGCCGCCGTCTTGGCGTTCCCTGAAGGTTGCCGTACGTGCGCACCGCGCCCAAAGAGCGCCCTACTAGCGGGGTCGATCCAATCCAGCCATCACTGCGGGCCCTGTTCGTCAGGCTGGCCGTCGAGTCTCCCCTTGATGTAGCCCAGCTCTCCCTTGATGTCGCCCAACTCCCCCTCGAGCCGCGTCACCCCATTGCGCACGTCGTCAACGTCGCTGGACATCCCGTCGATCCGGGCGTTGGCGTCATCTATGCGATCACCAACCGTATCCACGCTGTACAGGATCACGGTGGTCATCAGCGTAAGGAGCACCAACATGCCCCCGAGCGTGGTCCATACAGGGTGCGCCGCGACCCAAGCGCCGAGAGCGGACCCTCCGGGATCTCTCTTGGACACTGCCGAACCGCCTTCGGCGGGCGGCTCTCTCGTCTTCACTGCCCGAAGGGGTGGTTGATCGCTCACCGGACTTCGCCCGCCTCCTCAATGGAAGCGAACCACTCCCACAAGTCGCGTCTGGTGTAGCCAGAATATGCACCCCGCTGCTGGATAACGAATCCAGAAGCGTCGCTCGTCCCATCGTCTCCGCGCAGACCTACCTTCTCTGCCACCTCGGCGCTCAACGTCGAGGCAGGGGTCTTCACCAGAATGAAGGTTTCGTTGTATACGAACGCGCCGGGGTAGCTCGTCGTCGCACGCTCCTTCACCGCATCGTCAGGACTCAGCAGAACGACGGCGAAGACCTTGAATGAAGCCATTAAATCAACCCCGCCTCGCAGTGCTCGACTCCGTTCGTAAGCCCGGGGCGGCGATCTTCAGTCATCGTCAGTGCATCCCTGTTGGCTCATCGCCACTTGTGGCCAGTTCGCCTTAACGACGAAAATGTACCAAGCTTCGCGGACGTGTCAACGTCAACCGGAAGAAAGCGGTGTCCCACTGCTAGAATGCGCTGCTTTCCGTTCCGGGCGCGGTCCAAGGGAGACGCGTTGATGGCTGGATTGACCGTCGCGGGCGCCAGCACAAGGGTGCGCGTGAAGGTGTGCGGGGTGACGACGCCGGAAGACGCCCGGCTGGCCGTCGCCATGGGCGCGGACGCCATCGGGTTGAACTTCGTGCGGGGCAGCGCGCGGGCCGTGGCTCCGACGCTCGCGGCTGAGATCGTGGATGCCCTGCCGCCGTTCGCCACCGTCGTCGGCGTGTTCGCGGACGCGGAAGCGCCGCAGCTCGCGCGGGTGCTGAGGGTCGTTCGCCTCGACTGCCTGCAATTCCACGGCGACGAGTCGCCGGCCTTCTGCCGTGCGTACGGCATCCCGTATATCAAGGTGGCCGCGATGCGCGAGGGCTTCGACTTCGCTGCCTTCAGCGAGCGCTACTGCGATGCCCAGGCGCTGCTGCTCGACACCTACGATCCGGTCGCCAAGGGCGGTACCGGCCGTGCGTTCGACTGGTCCCTCTGGCCATGTTCGGCGCGGCCGCTGATCCTCGCGGGCGGCCTAACGCCGGACAACGTCGGCGCTGCCATCGCCGCTACGCGACCGTTCGCCGTGGATGTGGCGAGCGGCGTCGAAGGGCCGGTGAAAGGGCGCAAGGACGCTCGTCGCCTGCAGCGATTCATGGAGGCCGTCGCCGATGCCTGAACGCAACCGCGCACCGTATTCCGCGCCCGACGCGCACGGCCGGTTCGGCGACTTCGGCGGCCGCTTCGTCGCCGAGACGCTGATGCATGCCTTGGAGGAACTGACCCGGCTCTACGAGTCCGTGGCGGCCGAGCCGGGCTTCAAGGCGGAGCTCGACGCGGAGCTGAAGCGCTACGTCGGGCGCCCGACGCCGCTCTATCGCGCCGACCGGCTGACCGCCGAAGCGGGCGGGGCGCGCATCTACCTCAAGCGCGAGGACTTGAACCACACCGGCGCGCACAAGATCAACAACACCGTCGGCCAAGCCATGCTGGCGGTGCGCATGGGCAAGACGCGCATCATCGCCGAGACCGGCGCCGGCCAGCACGGCGTGGCTACCGCGACGGTGGCGGCGCGCTTGGGCCTCGAATGCATCGTCTACATGGGCGCCGAGGACATCGTCCGCCAGCGCGTCAACGTCTACCGCATGAAGCTCCTGGGTGCTGAGGTGGTGCCTGTCGAGTCCGGCTCGAAAACCCTGAAGGACGCCATGAACGAGGCCATGCGCGACTGGGTGACGCATGTGGACGACACCCACTACATCATCGGCAGCGTCGCCGGGCCGCATCCCTATCCCATGCTGGTGCGCGACTTCCAAGCGGTGATCGGCGAGGAGGCGAAGGCGCAGTGCCTGGAGGCGGAAGGGCGGCTGCCCGATGCGCTGGTGGCCTGCGTCGGCGGCGGCTCCAACGCCATGGGGCTGTTCTTTCCATTCGTGGACGACGATGGCGTGGACCTCTTCGGCGTCGAAGCGGGCGGCGAGGGCTTGGCGGAAGGTCGCCATGCGGCGCCTTTGAATGCCGGGCGACCCGGCGTGCTGCACGGGAGCCGCACCTACATCATGGACGATGCCGCAGGGCAGATCATGCCGGCGCACTCGATTTCCGCAGGCCTCGACTACCCGGGCGTCGGGCCGGAGCATGCACACTGGAAAGACACCGGTCGGGCCCGCTACGTCAGCGTCACGGATGAACAAGCGCTCGATGCGTTTCGGCTGCTGACGAGAGCGGAGGGCATCATGCCGGCCCTCGAGTCGAGCCACGCCGTGGCCTGGGCGCTGACCGAGGCGGCGCGACGGCCAGCCGAGGATGTGATCGTCGTGAACCTGTCCGGACGCGGCGACAAGGACATCGACACCGTTGCGGCGCTGGACGGCATCGAGGCGCGGGCATGAGCCGTCTCGCCGCGATGTTCGCGAAGCTGCGCCGCGGCGAGCGAAAGGCGCTTAGCTGCTTCGTCACCGCCGGCGATCCCGTGCCGGCGGCTACGGTGCCGGCCATGCACGCCTTGGTGCAGGGCGGTGCCGACATCATCGAGCTGGGCGTGCCGTTCTCCGATCCCGAGGCCGACGGCCCGGCCGTGCAGGCGGCATCGGAGCGGGCGCTGGTGCATGACGTGACGCTCACCGACACGCTTGAGCTGGCGACGGCATTCCGCGCCGACGATGCGCATACGCCCGTGGTGCTCATGGGCTACCTCAACGTCTTCCTGCGCATGGGCGTGGCGGCGTTCTGCGCCCGGGCCGCGGCAGCTGGCGTGGACGGCGTGATCATCGTCAACATGCCGCCGGAAGAAGCCGCCGAGTTCCGCGCCGAGTTGCAGCGACATGGCCTGGACCTCATCCTGCTCGTCGCGCCGACCACCACCCCGGAGCGCGCCAAAGCCATCGCCGCCCAGGCTACCGGCTTCGTCTACTACGTGAGCTACAAGGGCATCACCGGCGCGAGCCATCTCGATGCCGACGCTGTGGGCGACCGGCTGAGGAAGCTGCGCGGTTGCTTGGGCGGATTGCCAGTGCTGGTCGGCTTCGGGATCAAGGACGGCCCTTCCGCAGCCGCGGTTGCCCGCCATGCCGATGGCGTGATCGTCGGCAGCGTTCTGGTGGAGACGATGGGAAGCACCCCGGAGGCCGACATTCCGGCGCGACTGGCTGCCCAAGCGGGCGACATCCGCGAAGCGCTTGATGCCCTGCTTGGCGGAGGCGCGGGGTGAGTTCGGCGGCGCTCGAGGCTTGGCTGGAACGCATCGGCACCGAGCATCCCAAAGGCGTCGAACGCGGCCTCGCGCATGTGCGCCGGGTGGCAGAGCGGCTCGGCGTGCTGCCGCCGGCGCGGCGAACCGTCGTGGTGGCGGGTACCAACGGCAAAGGTTCGACCACGGCCTTCGCCGAGCAGCTGCTGCTGTCCGCCGGCCTCGCGGTCGGGACGACGACATCGCCGCACATGCACCGCTTCAACGAACGTATCCGCGTGGGTGGCGAGGAGGCCGACGACGCCCGCATCGTGGCGGCGTTCGAGGCCGTCGAGGTGGCCCGGGGGGATGAGCATCTCTCGTATTTCGAGTACGCCGTGCTGGCGGCGCTGGTGGCCATCAAGCGAGCGGGCATGGACGTGGCCGTGCTGGAAGTGGGCCTCGGCGGGCGTCTAGACGCCGTGAACGTCGTGGATGCGGATGTCGCTGTCATCACCAGCATCGGCCTGGACCACCAAGAGTATCTGGGCAACACCCGCGCCGAGATCGGCGCCGAGAAGGCGGGCATCATGCGCCCGCGTGTGCCGGTGGTGGTCGGCGAACCGGCGCCGCCGCAATCCGTGCTGGCCCGGGCGGCAGCGCTCGGTGCCAAGGTCCACTTGGCGGGCCGGGACTTCGGCTGTGGCGACAGCATGCTGTGGTTGCAGGGCGGCGAACAGCGCACGACGTACCCTTTGCCTGCGACCTCTGCAGTGGACCCGGTGAATGCCGCCGCGGCGCTGCAAGCGGTGACGCTGGCTGGCCACGCACCTAGTCAGGCCGATGTGCAGCGCACCGCGGAACGGACCCGCAATCCGGGGCGCTGCGAGGCGGTCCGTGCCGAAGGCCGCAGCTGGGTACTCGATGTCGCCCACAATGCAGATGCGGCCCGGTTCTTCGCCGCCCAGGTGCTGGCGCGGTTTCCGAATCGGCGCCGCTTCGGCGTCGTCGGCTGTCTGGCGGACAAGGATGCGCGGGGCATCGCCGCGGCGCTGCGCTCATGCGTCGATGATCTGGCCTTCGCAGACACGGTCACGCCCCGAGGCCAGCCCGCCGCCGCCATGCGCGCCGCCGCGGGCGGCGACACCGGCGCCTTCGCGGGGTCTCTGGATGCCGCCGCGAACCGCGCTCGCTCGCTGGCAGACCGGGCGCAGGATGTTATTCTCGTCTGCGGTTCCTTTGACGTGGTCGAACGGATGCGAGCGCGTTTGCTCACCTGCGGCGATGCTGACTGAGCGGGTCCGCTATCGCCTCACGGGCACGGTCTTCCTGCTGGCTGTCGCTGCGGTGCTCGTGCCCATGCTGTTCGATGGCGAAGGGGTTGCGCCGATGCATCTGGAGCCCGTGCCCGGCGAACCGCTCGACATCGAACCGGATCGCAGCCGTGCGCCGGACATGGCCGAAGCGCTGGACGTGCGCCGCAGCGTCGAGGCTTTGGTTGACGAAGACGGCTTCGGCACCGAGACCGGCACACGCTGGGGCGAACCGATACTCGCCGAAGACGATGCCGAGAGCGATGCCGGCTGGGCCGTGCAGCTCGGCAGCTTCTCGCGCCCGGAGAACGCCAAGGAACTGCGCGATGCGCTGCTCGAAGACGGCTTTGCCGGGTTCATGTCCACCGTCAAGCGCGACGGCGATGTAGCGACGCGGGTGGCGGTCGGGCCGCTTATCAATCGCGACGATGCCGTGCGCCTAAAGGCGCAGCTCGATGCCCGCTACGAGATTGACGCGGTGATCGTGAGCTTCGGGCCCTGATGCAGGGCGCCGTCGCCACTGCGGACATCGCCATCGGCATACTGGTCGCGCTGTCGGCAGTATTCGGCGTCATGCGCGGGCTCGTTCGGGAAGTGGTGTCGCTGGTGATCTGGGCAGCCGCCCTGCTGCTCGGCATGGCGTTCGGCGGCCAGGTCGGCGCACTGGTGGACAGCCTGGGGCCTCGGCTGCAGATGGCGGCAGGTTTTGCGGTCGTCTTCATCGTCGTGCTCATCCTCGGCGCACTGGTGCAGCGCATGCTCGGCGGTCTGGTATCGAGCACCGGCCTCGGCGGCACCGATCGAACCCTCGGCCTGCTGTTCGGTGCCGTCCGCGGCGTGGCGGTGGCGGTAGTCGCGCTCATGATCCTCAAGCCGTTCGCCGCCGAGCGCGGCTGGTGGACGGAGTCGCGTCTGGTGCCGCCGCTGCTCGCGCTGGAGGACGATGTGGTGGCTGTCGCGAATGCGGTGCTGGACTTGCTAGGCGGCGGCAGCCCCCTGCCGGCGCCCACGGAGGCCGCCTGATGTGCGGCGTGGTGGGCATCGTCAGCGCCAATCAGGTGAACCAGCAGATCTACGACGCTTTGCTGGCGCTGCAGCACCGCGGCCAGGATTCCGCCGGCATCGTCACCTGGGATGGACGCCTGCAGCTGCGCAAGGGCAATGGCCTGGTGCGGGAGATCTTCGAGGAACGGCACATGCGCAAGCTCGGCGGTCGCATGGGCATCGGCCATGTGCGCTATCCCACCGCCGGCACGTCGAGCCCAGCCGAAGCGCAGCCGATGTACGTCAATGCGCCGTACGGCATCAGCCTCGCCCACAACGGCAATCTCACCAACGCCCGGGAGCTTGCCGAGGACGTCTTCCGCGCCGGGCTGCGCCACGTCAATACGGACTCGGACTCGGAGATCCTGCTCAACGTCTTCTCCCACGAACTGCACCAGATCGGTGCTATCGAGCCGCAGCCGGAGGATGTCTTTGAAGCGCTCAGGGGCGTCTATCGCCGCTGCAAGGGCGCCTATGCGGCGGTGGCGATGATCAACGGCCACGGCATCGTCGCGTTCCGCGATGCGCACGGCATCCGGCCGCTGGCGTTCGGCGTTCGTCGCGGACCGGACGGCGAAGTGACGGAAGTCATGGTGGCTTCCGAGAGCTGTGCGATCACCATCCTCGGCTTCGAGTTCGTGCGCGACGTGGCGCCCGGCGAGGCGATCTACATCGACCGGGCGGGGGGCTATCGCACCTGCCGGGTCGCGCCGCGGGCGCGCCAGACGCCGTGCATCTTCGAGTACGTCTACCTCGCCCGGGAAGATTCGATCATGGACGACATCTCGGTCTACAAGGCGCGCTTGCGCATGGGCGAGAAGCTCGCCAAGCGCATTCGCGATCGCTACCCGGATGGGCGCCACGACATCGATGTGGTGATCCCCATCCCGGAGTCGAGCCGCACCTCGGCCATTCCCTTGGCGTATGGGCTGGACGTCAAGTTCCGCGAAGGCTTCGTCAAGAACCGCTACATCGGCCGCACGTTCATCATGCCGGGCCAGAACCAGCGCGCCAAGTCCGTGCAGCGCAAGTTGAATGCCATCGACTTGGAGTTCCAAGGCAAGAACGTCCTCTTGGTGGAAGATTCCATCGTGCGCGGCACCACGACCGGGGAAATCGTCCGCCAGGCGCGCAATGCGGGCGCCCGCAAGGTCTTCATGGCGGTGGCGGCGCCGCCGGTGCGGCATCCCAACGTCTACGGCATCGACATGCCGGCTGCCGAGGAGTTCATCGCCTACCAGCGCTCGGAGGAGGAGGTGGCGCAGGCCATCGGCGTCGACTGGCTGGTCTACCAGGAACTCGGCGACCTCGTGGCCGCGGCTCGGGAAGGCAACCGGCACCTCAGGAACTTCGAGTGCTCGGTATTCGACGGACACTACGTCACCGACGACATCGACGCCGACTATCTGGCCGAACTGTCGGACGCTCGCAACGACCATTCCAAGCGCAGCCGCGAATCGGAGTCGCTGCGCGATGCCGCGGTGATCGAGCTGCACAACCATGCATAGGCAGGTGTAGGCAGGCAGTGCGTTTGCGGCGCACGCCCTGCGTAGGCGTCTGTTCCACCACCTACGGCGACCTGGTGTGTCGCGGCTGCAAGCGCTTCGCGCACGAGATCGTCGGCTGGAACGGCTATCGGGAAGAGCAGCGCGAGCTCGTCTGGGCCAGGCTCAACCAGCTGCTCGCCGACAGCGTGCGCGTGTTCGTCACGGTGGTCGACGAAGGTCGCCTGCGCACCGCCGTCGGGCGCGATGCGGGCGACGCAGGAGTAGAACTGCTGGCCTATCAGGCGCTGCGCCGGTCGCCCGCGTCCTGGGTCGCCCTAGGGTTGCAGGCCAGCCGCCATCTGGTCGCGATGCAGGCCGAGGCGTCGGCAGCGCATGCGCCGAATGCCCCCGGGGACCGTGAGCCGACCGTCGCCGCGGCGCTGCAAGCCATTGATCGGGAGTTCTATCTGCGCTCCTGCGGCACCTACGAGCACAGCTTCAAGGTGCCCATCTGACCGCTCGGGTCACGGCAAGGCGAAGCACGTCAGCGACGCGTCGCCGCGTTCGAGGCGCAGTTTCCAGCCGCAGCGCTGCCAGTCGCCGAGGACGATGCGGCGCCGTCCTTTCGGGAGGGGATGGATGGCCGGCCGATGGGTGTGGCCATGGATCATGGTCGCGGCGCTCGCTTCCGCCATGGCGGCGTCGATGGCGCTCGGCGTCACGTCCATGATGTTGGCCGCCTTGTTTTCGTTGGCGGCGATGCTCTTAGCGCGCAGCGTCGCCGCGAGGGCGCGGCGCTCGGCTAGGGACATCGCCAGCACGCTGTCCTGCCAGGCTTGCGAGCGGAACATGGCGCGCGCCTGCTGGTAGGCGGCATCGCCCGTGCAGTAGGCGTCGCCGTGGCTCAGCAGCACCGCCTCGCCATCGATGTCCACCAGCGTTGGATCTTCGAGCAGCTCCGCTCCGGTATCGGCGGCGAAGCGGTCGCCGAACAGGAAATCCCGGTTGCCGTGCATGACATGCACGCGGCAGCGCGCCGCGGCAACCCTCAGCGCGTCGCGAATGGCCTGCGCCGTTGCGCCGTCGTCGTCGTCGCCCACCCAGACCTCGGCGAGATCCCCCAGAACGAACAGATCGTCGACGCCCGCGGCGTCTTCTTCGATCACGCGCCGAAGCCCAGCGATCACCTGCGGGCGGGTGTCGTCGATGTGCAGATCCGAGATGAAGAGGGCGCTCATCGGCCGCTCGCACCCGCCTGCTCGGCAGCGGCGAGCGTGTTCTCGAGCAGGGCCGCCCGGGTCATCGGCCCGACGCCGCCCGGCACGGGAGTGATCCAGCCGGCGCGCGCCGCCACCTCGTCGTAGCGCACGTCGCCGGCCAGCGTGCCGTCGGGCTGGGCGACGATGCCGACATCGATCACGATGGCGCCCGGCTTCACCCAGTCGGCGCCGATCAGCCCGGCCTTGCCCGTCGCCGAGACCACCACGTCCGCCTGCGCGACATGCTCGCGGGTGTCCCGGGAGAAGCGATGCACGGTGGTGACCGTGCAGCCGACCAGCAGCAGTTCGAGGCCCATGGGCCGGCCGACATGGTTCGAGGCGCCGACCACGGTGGCGTGCAGGCCGCGCAGTTCGACGCCGGTTTCGGCGAGCAGCGCCATCACCGCCTTTGAGGTGCAGGGCCGGATGGCCGGTTCCCGCAGCACCAAGCGGCCCATGTTGTGCGGATGCACGCCATCGACATCCTTGGTCGGGGCGACGTGCTCGGTGACGCGCACCGCGTCGATATGTGGCGGCAGCGGCAGTTGCACGAGGATGCCGTCGAAGCTCGGGTCGGCGTTGAGGGCATCGACCACGTCCAGCAACTCGGCTTCGGAGATGCTGCCCGGCAGGCGCTTGACCGCGGCATGGAAGCCCACCTCCTCGCAGTCCTTGCGCTTGAGCCGCACGTAGATCACGGAGCCGGGGTCGTCGCCGACGAGCAGCACGGCGAGGCCCGGCGGCCGCAGGCCCGCGACGCGTCGGCGGCGCACCGCAGCCGCCAGCTCGCGGCGCGCGGCGCGAGCGATGGCGTTGCCGTTCAGGATGTTGGCTGGCATGGACGGCATCCTTCGCCGCGGACTGCGGGAATTGTACGCCTTGCGGCCTCGCCGACGCCCCGAGCAATGTCGGCCCTGCGCATGGCCGAGCCGGCCGGATTGACCGCCGGGCGGCGCGTAGTAAGATGCCGGGTGCGCGGCGGGGTATGGCGCAGTCTGGTAGCGCACCTGCTTTGGGAGCAGGGTGTCGGGAGTTCGAATCTCTCTACCCCGACCAGTTCCTCGCCCCACCAAGGCCACCCTAGGGGGGCGAGTGCAAGCGCCCGTAGCTCAACGGATAGAGCATCGGCCTTCTAAGCCGAGGGTTGAAGGTTCGAGTCCTTCCGGGCGCGCCAGCCCATGCGAGGGGTGGTTAGCAAACTGTTTGCATGGGGCGAAGAATCTGTAGAATACGCGCCCGCCGGGCTTGGACGGTCGCCCGGCGCTGTTGCGGGCGACTCGCCCGCAGCCCATGGTGGGTGTAGCTCAGTTGGTAGAGCCCCGGATTGTGGATCCGGTCGTCGTGGGTTCAAGTCCCATCATCCACCCCAAACAGGACGCGACAGCGCTTTCGAGAGACATGCGGGTATCTGTGGAGGAGGCTGGCGGCCTGACGCGCAAGCTCACGGTCGCCGTGCCCTCGGCATCCTTCGAGGAGAAGATCGAGGCGCGGGTGCGCAAGGCGGCCGGCGACCTCAAGCTGCCCGGCTTCCGACCGGGCCATGTGCCGCTCAGCGAGGTGCGGCGGCGCTTCGGCCAGCAGCTCCGCCAGGAGGTCGCCAGCGAACTCTTGCAGTCGAGCCTCTCCGAGGCCGTTCAGCAGCAGGAGCTGGCCGTAGCCGGGCGTGCCGCGGTGGAGGACCTGCGCGCCGATCCCGGCGCGGACTTCGAGTTCACCGCCACCTTCGAGGTGCTGCCGGAGGTCGAGATCACGGACCTCGCCAAGCTGCGCATCCGCAAGCCGGATGTGGCCATCGACGACGCCGACGTGGAGGCCATGGTGCAGACCCTGCGCGAGCAGCACACGCAGTGGCACGAGGTCGAGCGGCCGGTCGCTTTCGGAGACCGGCTCGTGGCGGACCTTGCGGTCAGCGAAGACGACGAAGTCATCCGCCGCAGCGAAGGGCAGACCCTGGCGGTCGACTCCACCGCGACGGCGGAGTTTCGCGATGCGGTCATCGGCCTGGGGGTCGGCGAGACGTGTATGTTGCGGCCGGACACGCAGTCGGACGGCGCGGCTGGCGAGGATGCCATCGCATCCGGCGAAGATGTCGCGCCGGTGGAGGGCGCTGCCGAACTTCAACCCGCCGCCGAGTCGGACGCTGCCACCGAACCCGATGCTGCCGCCGAAACCGAGACTGCCGCCGAACCCGATGCCGCAGACGAGTCGGCGCAGGAAACCGGACTCGAGGTGCAACCGCGCACCTTGCATTTCACCGTGCGCCGCGTTGAGGAGCCGACCGTTCCGGAAGTGGACGACGCCTTCTTCGACGCGCTCGGCATTGCCGAACCCGAAGAGGACCAGAGCCGCCGCGATAGGTTCCTTAAGGACGTGCGCGAGCGCATGGCGGTGGACCTTGCCGCCAAGCTGCGCCGCCGCATGCGCGACGAGGTGTTTCTCGCGCTGCGCCAGACCCACGACTTCGACGTGCCGGCGGCGCTGATCGAAGCGCGGGCCGACGCCGCGCATCAGGAACTGGAGCAAAGTCTGGGCAAGGTGCCCACGCAGCTTGAGGTGCTGGTCGAGCACAGCGCCGAGATGCAGGCGCGCGAGGAACTGCTGCTCCGCGCACTGGTGCAGAGCGCTTCCCTGGCTTTGGACGACGCCCGGGTGCGCGACCTCATCGACGAGATCGCGAGCGCCTACGAAGAGACCGCGCAGGTGAAGAACTATCTATACGGCGACGAGCGGCAGCTCGCGAGCATCGAGAGAACCGTCCTTGAACAGCAGGCGGTGGAGCATGTGCTGGAGCGGGCGCGGGTGGAGGAGATGCCGCTGTCGTACGCCGATACCATGGCCGACGTGGCGCTGCCGGAGTTGCCGCCGGAAGAGGAACCGGTGGCGGACGAAGCCGAAGCCGGGGCTGCGCTTGACGCCGCGACCGCCGCGGAAGCGCCCGCCGCCGAGCCAGCAGAGCCGCAAGCCAAGCGGGGCGGTTTCATGAGCCGTCTGTTCGGCAAACGCTAGCGCACCGCTCGACGAGCCGCCAACACCCAGCCGACATTCTAAGGGAGCGCCCCATGACCGACCGCTATCTGCCTTCCCCGCCTTCCCCGCCGCCGGCCGTCGCCGGCACCTTCGATATGCAACCGCGCGGCCTTGGACTCGTGCCCATGGTCGTCGAGCAGAGCGCCCGCGGCGAGCGCGCCTTCGACATCTACTCGCGCCTGCTCAGCAATCGCATCGTGTTCCTCATCGGGCCGGTGGAGGACAACGTCGCGAGCCTGGTCATCGCCCAGCTCCTGTATCTGGCTTCCGAGAACGCCGAGTCGGACATCCACCTCTACATCAACTCGCCCGGCGGCGCGGTCACCTCGGGGCTCTCCATCTACGACACCATGCAGCTCGTGAACTGCGACATCGCCACCTGGTGCATCGGCCAGGCCGCGAGCATGGGCGCCTTCCTGCTGGCCGCCGGCACCAAGGGCAAGCGCTACGCGCTGCCGAACTCGCGCATGATGCTGCACCAGCCGTCGGGCGGCTCGCGCGGCGTCGCGGCCGACATCGAGATCCAGGCCCGGGAGATCCTCTCCATGCGCGAGCGGCTCAACGAGATCCTGGCCATGCACACCGACCAGCCGGTGGGCCGGATCGCCGACGACACGGACCGCGACTACTGGATGAGCCCCGAAGAGGCCCAGACCTACGGCCTGATCGACACCGTCAAGTACCCCGACAAGGGTACCGGCGCGCCGACCGCGAAGGTGGTCAGCGGCTAGCTCGCGGCAGGAACGCAACCACAATGACTCAAGCCACAAGGAGGCGGCGAGGAGGGCGCGGCGCGGTGCGCAAGCGGTCCGTTCCCGGCACTGGCCGCTCGCAGAGCGGAGTGCGTCGTTTCGCACAGACGGGTACGAGCAACCTGTGCAAAGCAGGCTTGCAAATCGCCCGCATTGCCGCCATCGTTCGCCTCTAGCGCAACGGCAGCCAAAGAGGTCTTATGGCCAGCAACCAAGGCAAGGGAGACTCCGGCAACTACCTGTACTGCTCGTTCTGTCACAAGAGCCAGCACGAGGTGCGCAAGCTCATCGCCGGCTCGAACGTCCATATCTGCGACGAATGCGTCGAGCTGTGCAACGACATCATCCGCGAGGAAGCGCAGCCGGGGTCGGACGGCAAGGAAGGCGATCAGCTGCCCGTGCCCAAGGAGATCAAGGGCATCTTGGACGACTACGTGATCCAACAGGAGCACGCCAAGAAGGTGCTGTCGGTGGCCGTCTACAACCATTACAAGCGCCTCAACTACAAGGGCAAGAAGGACGAAGTCGAGCTGTCGAAATCCAACATCCTGCTCATCGGGCCCACCGGCTGCGGCAAGACGCTGCTCGCCGAGACCCTCGCCCGGCTGCTCGACGTGCCGTTCACCATCGCCGATGCCACCACCCTCACCGAGGCGGGCTACGTCGGCGAGGACGTGGAGAACATCATCCAGAAGCTCCTGCAGAAGTGCGACTACGATGTCGAGCGGGCGCAGGTAGGCATCGTCTACATTGACGAGATCGACAAGATCTCGCGCAAATCCGACAATCCGTCGATCACCCGGGACGTCTCCGGCGAGGGCGTCCAGCAGGCGCTCCTGAAGCTCATCGAGGGCACCATCGCGTCCGTGCCGCCCCAGGGTGGCCGCAAGCACCCGCAGCAGGAGTTCCTGCAAGTCGATACCTCGAACATCCTGTTCATCTGCGGCGGCGCCTTCTCCGGCCTGCAGAAGGTCATCATGGATCGCACCAACAAGAGCGGCATCGGCTTCGGCGCGGACACCGCGGCGGCGCAGAATCCGGAAACCATCGGCGAGACGCTGCGCCAGGTGGAGCCCGAGGATCTCATCAAGTACGGCCTGATCCCGGAGTTCGTCGGTCGCCTGCCGGTGGTGGCGACGCTGGAGGAACTCGACACCGACGCGCTCATGCGCATTCTCACCGAGCCCAAGAACTCGCTCACCAAGCAGTACGCGAAGCTCTTCGAGATGGAGGGCGTGGCGGTGGACTTTCGGGACGATGCGCTGCGGGCGGTCGCTGGCAAGGCCATGGAGCGCAAGACCGGCGCCCGCGGTCTGCGTTCGATCCTGGAGTCCGTGCTGCTCGAGACGATGTACGACCTGCCGTCCTCCAACTCGGTAGCCGAAGTGGTGCTCGACGAGAGCGTCATCAACGGCGAGCGGGCGCCGATGCTGCTCCTCGAAGGGGGCGAGGAGGCGGGCCCGAAGTCCGCCTCGAACCCCGGCTGACACCGGCCCGAGCGCGGGCGGATGGCAGAGGCCGAGTCCAGCGAGATCGCCGCCATCGCGGTACTGCCGCTGCGCAAGATGGTGGTCTATCCGTACGGGGTGCAGCCGCTGTTCGTGGGCACGCGCAGTTCGATCCGGGCGGTCGAGGCGGCCACGGCCGCCGACCAGCGCATCCTGCTGGTGGCCAAGCGCGCCGCCGATGTCGAAACGCCGGCCGCCGGGGACGTGTTCGGCGTCGGCACCGTGGCGACCGTGCTGCAACTGCTGCCGCTGCCCGACGGCAAAGTCAAGGTGCTGGTCGAGGGGAGCCGGCGGGCGCGCATCCAGCATTTCGACGCCTCGGGCGATCACATCGTCGCCGATGTCGATCTGGTCGAGGAGGTGCCGATGCCCGCCGAGAGCGCCCGCGCTGCGTGTCGCGACCTGCTCGCGGTCTACGATCGCTTCTCGCGTACCACCAAGCAGGTCACCGACGATATGGTCTCGTCGGTGGGGTCGATCGACGACCCGGCGCGCCTGGTGGATACGATCGCCGCCCAGGCGCCGCTCGGCCTGACCGCGAAGCAGGCCGTTCTGGAGACCGCCGATGTCGGCCAGCGCGTGCGCCGCCTGCTCGCCGAACTGGAAGCTGGCATCGAAGCCCGCCAGGTCGACAAGCGCATCCGCGGCCGGGTCAAGAAGCAGGTTGAGAAGAGCCAGCGCGAGTTCTACTTGAACGAGCAGCTCAAGGCCATCCACAAGGAACTCGGCAATCTCTCGGATGCGCCGAGCGAGTTCGATGCCCTCAAGGGGCGCATCGATGCCGCCGGACTGCCGAAGGAAGCGAAGAAGAAAGCCGATGCCGAACTCGGCAAGCTGCGGCAGATGGCGCCCATGGCCGCCGAAGCGACGGTGGTGCGCAGCTACCTGGACTGGCTCCTGTCCGTGCCGTGGAAGAAGAAGCGCGGCGTGCGCCGGGACCTCCGGCGGGCGCAGGAAATCCTCGACGAGGACCACTACGGCCTCGAGGATGTGAAGGAGCGCGTGCTCGAATACCTCGCCGTGCAGGCCCGGGTGCGCAAGATCAAGGGCCCCGTGCTGTGCCTCGTCGGGGCGCCGGGCGTCGGCAAGACGTCGCTTGGCGAGTCCATCGCCCGGGCCACCAACCGCAAGTTCGTCCGCATGGCTTTGGGCGGCGTCCGCGACGAGGCCGAGATCCGCGGCCACCGGCGGACGTACATCGGCTCCATGCCCGGCAAGATTCTGCAGAAGATGGCCAAGGCAGGCGTGCGCAATCCGCTGTTCCTGCTCGACGAGATCGACAAGATGGGCATGGATGTGCGCGGCGACCCGGCGTCCGCACTGCTCGAAGTGCTCGACCCGGAGCAGAACAACACCTTCAACGACCACTACCTCGAGGTGGACTACGACCTCTCGGACGTGTTCTTCATCTGCACGTCCAACTCGATGAACATCCCGCCGGCCCTGCTCGACCGCATGGAGGTGATCCGCCTCGCGGGCTATACCGAGGACGAGAAGCGCAGCATCGCGGAGCGCTTCCTGGTGCCCAAGCAGCAGCGCCTCAATGGCCTGAAGCCAAGCGCCTTCTCGCTGACTGACGAAGCCCTCACGCACCTCATTCGCTACTACACGAAGGAAGCGGGCGTGCGCGGCCTCGAACGCGAGCTTGCCAAGCTGTGCCGCAAGGTGGTGACCGAGCAGGCCCTCGGCGACAAGGACTCCACGGCGGGCCGGAAAGCGGCCGCGGCGCCGCTGCGCATCGACGCCGATGCCGTCGAGGTCTACAACGGCGTGCGCAAGTACAGCTACGGCCGCGCCCAGGAGGAGAGCCGGGTGGGCGTCGTCACCGGCCTCGCATGGACCCAATCCGGCGGCGAACTGCTGAACATCGAGACGCTGGTCGTGCCGGGCAAGGGGCGGCAGATCAAGACCGGTTCGCTCGGCAAGGTCATGCAGGAGTCCATCCAGGCGGCGATGACGTTCGTCCGCAGCCGCGCCGCCGCGCTCGGCATCGAGAGCGACTTCCACGAGCGCCGGGACCTGCACATCCACGTGCCCGAAGGCGCGACGCCCAAGGACGGTCCGAGCGCCGGCATCGGCATGTGTACCGCCCTCGTCAGCGTGCTCACGGGCATCCCCGTGGCGGCCGACATCGCCATGACCGGCGAGATCACGCTGCGCGGCCAGGTGCTGCCCGTGGGCGGCCTCAAGGAGAAGCTGCTGGCGGCGCGCCGGGGCGGCATTCGCCGGGTGGTGATCCCCAAGGAGAACGAGCGGGACCTCAAGGAGATTCCGGACAACGTCCTCGAACACCTCGACATTCATCCGGTCGGGTGGCTCGACGAGGTGATCGAACTGGCTCTCGTGCGCCGCCCGGAACCGCTGGCAGAGCCGGTCGTGCCGGTTCCCGTCGACGCGGGACAGGCGCCTGCGGTCTCCATCAGCGCGCACTGATCGATCAGGGCCCAGCGGGCGAATTCGGTTTGCGGCTCGCCGACCGGACTGCTATAACGCTTTTGCCGTGGACAACGAATCGCCTTCGGCGGCATCCCCAGCCGCTCATGCCAGAGGAATACCGAATATGAACCGAGCTGAACTCATCGACCTCGTCGCTGGCGAGGCGGACATCTCCAAGTCGGCCGCCGGTCGCGCACTGGACGCGGCACTGGAAGGCATTGCCCAGTCGCTGACCGACGGCGAGCCCGTCACGCTGATCGGCTTCGGCACGTTTCTGGTGCGCGAGCGCCCGGCGCGCACGGGACGCAACCCGCGCACCGGCGAGCAGATGGAGATCGCCGCGACGAAGGCGGCGGCGTTCAAGCCGGGCAAGGCGCTCAAGGACCGCCTGAACTAGCGGTCCGGCGCCGGGCGCACCCGACGCAAGGCGTCGGCCCGCGCAACGGCGGCGGAGCAAGCCAGGCCAAGGAACAGCAAGCCAATGGTGCTGCAGAAAATGCGCGCCGGTGCCCAGGGCATGGCGGCGAAGATTCTGGTCGGATTGATCGTCTTCACGTTGGCCGTGTTCGGCTTCGGCGCATTCGATCTATTCTCCGTTTCGGATCCGGTCGCCGCCACCGTGAATGGCGACGACATCACGCAGCGGGCACTAGAAACCGAACTGGCGCGGCAGCGGGCGATGTACCGCGCCCAGCTCGGCGACGAGGTCACCGATTCACTGCTCGACAGCATCGTCACTGCCGATGCCGTGCTGCAGCGACTGGTCAACGAAGCGCTGCTGCTGCAGGCGGCCGACGACCTCGATCTCTCGGTCGCGGACGAGACCGTACTGGACGACATCCGCCGCGCATTCGCGGAGATCGGCGGCTTCGACGAGGGGCTCTACCGCCGTCGTCTGGGGGAGCTCGGCTACACGCCGGCGTCCTACCAGGCCGAGCGCGGCGGCGAGATGCGTAGGGCGCAGCTGAATGCCGGGTTCGGCGACACGGCCTTCGTCACCGGCCGCGAAATCCGCCGCGCGGCCCGGGTGCAGGGCCAGCGCCGCGACATTGCCTGGCTGACGTTCGACATCGCTGCGCTAGCGGCGACGGTGGATGTCGCGGACGCGGAGGTCGAGCAGCACTACGGCGACAATATCGACGACTACATGACCGAGGAGCGCTTCGACTTCGACCTCGTGCGCCTGCCCCGAGAACGTCTGGCCGCGCAAGTGGAGGTGGACGAGGAGGCGATCGTCGCCGCCTACGAGGACGAAATCGCCCTGCAGAAGGAGCCGCGCCGCCACGCCGCGCACATCCTGCTCGAAGTGGGCGAGGAGCGTACGGCGGACGAGGCGGCGGCGCAGCTCGCGACGGTGCGCGCCGAGGTGCTCGGCGGCGCGGACTTCGCGGAACTGGCCCGCGAGTTGTCGGAGGACCCTGGGTCAGCGGAAGCCGGCGGCGACTTGGGCGTCTCGGGCAGGGGCGTCTTCGTATCCGCTTTCGAAGACGCGGCGTGGGCACTTGAACCGGGCGAAATCTCGCAGCCCGTTGCGACCGAGTTCGGCGTGCATCTCATCAAGCTGATCGCCATCGAAGAGGCCGAGGTGCCGACGCTTGACGAGCGCCGTGACGCCATCGCCGCCGACCTGCAGGGCGAGGAGGCGCGGCTGGCCTTCGACGAGGCGCTGCGCGAGATGGACACCATCGCCTTCGAGCAGGGCGACTCCTTGGAGGCCTTGACCGAGCAGTTCTCGCTCGCTGTCGAACCCTTGGACGGCGCGACTCGGGACAGCTTCGATGGCGTGCTCGCCGAGCAAGCCGTGCGCGATGCCCTGTTCGCGGACGAGGTGCTGCTCGAAGGCTTCAACAGCCAAGCAGTCGCCACCGACACCGAAGCCGTGGTCGGGCGTCTGCGCGCTCGCCACCCGGCAACGGAGCAGCCGCTCGATGAAGTGCGCGAAGCGATCCGCGTCGAGCTGGCCGACGAGCGCGGCGCGGCGCTGGCGCAGAGCGCCGCCCTGGACGCGCTGGCGTCTCTGGCCGATGGCCAGACGCCGGCAGAAGTCGCCGAAAGCGCCGGCTTGGAGTGGCAGCGGGCGGACGGTGCGACTCAGGGCGACCCGGCGGTGCCGGTGGCGATCATGCGCCAGGCATTCGAACTCGCCGCCCCAGCACCGGGCGAACGCGTCCGCGAGATCGCGGCCCTTGCCGATGGCTCGCGGGCGTTGGTCGTCCTCTCCAGCGTCGAACTGGCAGACTACGGCACGGTTGCGGAAACCGATCGCGCCAGCGTAGCCGGTTCCCTCGAACGCCTGGACAGCGAGCGCAGCATCGGCGCATTGCTCGGCACGCTGCGCGCCGACGCCAGCATCGATGCGCTCGCCTTCGAGGACCTCGAAACGCCCTGACGGCGTCGTTTCAGTGGCCGATGATCAGGCGCTGGCCGATGTGCAGAATGGCTTCGGGCGCGATGCCGTTGCCAGCGGCCAGAGCGTCCACGCTCATGCCGAAACGCCGCCCGATCCGCCACAGCGTGTCGCCCGCGCGCACCACGTAGACGCCGCCGCCGATGCCGGCGTCGGCAGTGTGCAGATTGGCGTCCAGCGGCTCGGAGACCGGCACCAGCAGCTCGTCCCCCGCGCGGATCAGGGTTCCGGTCAAGCCGTTCGCGGCGCGCAGTGCCGCCACGTCGGTGCCGAACCGCAGCGCGATGTGGCTCAGGGTGTCGTTCGGCTTGATGCGCAGGCGCCGCCACGCGATCTGCCGCGGCCGGTCGAGATCGGCCAGGGCGAGCACGGCCTTCGCCGCGTCCGCGGTCGCGACGATGAGTCGGTGCGGTCCGTCGGGATGCGTCACCCAGCGCCTGAACGCAGGGTTGCGGCGGCGCAGGTCGCCGGGTTCCAGACCCATGGCGTGGGCCGCTTGGACCAGGTCGATCTGGCTCTCGGCCTCCACCAGAGCGAAGCTGGAGTCCATTGCCGTGGGCAGCGCCAGCGCCACGCCGAAGTGGGTCGGATGCGCGATGATGGCGGCCTTGGCGAGCAGCTTGTCGAGCAGCGCCAGCGTCTCGCCCGGCAGCGGCAGGTCGTAGACGCTCGCAACGCCGGGGTTCTTGCGCAATGCGTGACGCACCCGACCCTCGCCGCAGTTGTAGGCGGCGACCGCGAGGTGCCAGTCGCCAAGGCGCTTGTTCAGCAGGCTCAGGTGATCGAGCGCGGCGATCGTTGCCGCCACCGGGTCGCGGCGTTCGTCCACCCACTGATCGATGCGCAGCCCGTAGCGGCGGGCGGTGGCGGGCATGAACTGCCACATGCCGACGGCGCCCTTCGGCGAAAAGGCGCGTGCGTTGAGGCCGCTTTCCACCACTGGCAACAGGCAGATCTCGGCCGGCATGCCACGCGCCAGCACTTCCCGGCAGATGTAGGGCAGGTACGCCGCCATGCGCTCCCGGCCCGGCCAGTAGCGCTTCGGCTGCGCGACGTAGCGGTCGATCATGCGCTGCACCGCGGGCCGTTCGAGGTGGTGGCGCAGCCGGAAGCCGCCGCGCAGGTGCGCGAGGAACGAGTCCGGCGCGGTCTCGGCCTGCGCCGGCTCGGCCGCCGCGACCGCCGGTGCGGGCAGGCCGATGATCGCGTCGATGGTGGAGGTGGCGACCGGCGCCGCGACTTGCGGCAGCGGTGCCGGGGGTGCGTCGATGCGCGGCGCGGGCTGCTGGCAGGCGCCGACGAAGAAGATGCAGGCACATGCCGCCATGCAGCGCGCAATCTGAGAGGCACGCAGAAGACTGGCTGGCACGCGATCCGCGCCGGGCTTGCACAACACAGTGGCGGTAGTCAGAATGCTTGCAGGTAGGGGGCGAACTCTGCCGCGTCGCGACCGGGAAATCCAGTTGCGTTTCGCGCAAGCGGCCGCCCCAAGGCGCGAAGGGATGCTGGACGAGCGCAGGGTGGCAGGTGACTAGCGATACCGCCAACGGAACCGCCCCGGATCAGCTTGCCGATCCGCATCGGCTTGCCGAGGAGCGCCTCGACGCCTGGTTCGCGGGTCCCGGCCGCACCATGCTCGGCGCGGAGCGGGAAGCCCTGTGCGAGGCGGTGCGGCGGCTGCACGGGGACGCGATGCTCTGGGTCGGGTCTTCGCCGACGCTGCTCGATACCACCGAACGCTGCCTCGTGCGCCAGCGCCTGCACGTCCTGCGCACCCCGGTCGTCGGCGCCGAGCCGCCGCGGGCCAAACCCATCGCCGCCGACCCCGCCGAACTCCCGCTCCCCGCCGCTTGTCTCGACGGCGTCGTGCTGCACCATGCGTTGGAAACCGCCGCCTCGGCGAACGAGGTGCTGCGCGAAGCCGCCCGGGTGCTGCGGCCCGGCGGTCGGCTGGTGGCGCTCGGCTTCAACCCGGCGAGCCTGTGGCTGCTTGCGAGGTGGCAGCGGCCGTTCCGGGGCCTCAAGGTCGTCGGGCTGCCGCGCATCTACTCGCTCCTTGCGGCGCACGGATTGGCGCAGGCGGACGCTACCGTCCATCTGGGATTTCGCGGTGCCTTGCCGTTCGCCCTTGCCGGTGCGCGCTGGCGTCGCGCCAGCGCCTGGCTGACCCGCCGCCGGGTGCCCGTCGGCGGGGTCTATCTGGTCTCGGCCACCAAGGTCGGGCACGGGCTGGTCGGCCCGCATGGCTGGCGTCGGCGCAGGCGGGTCCAGCGCGTCCCCGGCGCGGCCCTGCCGAGCCCCGCCACGCGGCAGTCCTGCTGACATGGCGAGCGGCTTGGTGGAGATCTTCACCGACGGCGCCTGCCGCGGCAATCCCGGCCCCGGCGGCTGGGCGGCGCTCTTGCGCTACGGCGATGCGGAGAAGACCATCAGCGGCGCCGAACGGAGAACCACCAACAACCGCATGGAACTCATGGCGGCGATCCAGGGCCTCGAAGCGCTGAACCGTCCGAGCCGCGTGGAACTCACCACCGACTCGCAGTACGTGCGTCTCGGCATCACGCGTTGGGTCGCGAACTGGAAGCGGCGCGGCTGGCTGACGGCCAAGAAGCAGCCGGTCGTCAATCAGGACCTCTGGCAGCGCCTCGACGCGGCGAACGCCAGCCACGACGTCATGTGGCACTGGGTCAAGGGCCACAGCGGCCATGCCGAGAACGAGGCGGTGGACCGCGCCGCCAACGAAGCCATCGACGCGATGCAGGCGGCAACGGCATGAGGCAGGTCGTGCTCGACACCGAGACCACGGGGCTCGAACCCGAGCGCGGCCACCGCGTGGTTGAGGTGGGGGCGGTGGAGATCGTCGACCGCCGCGTCACCGGGCGTCATCTGCAGCTCTACATCGACCCCGAACGCGAGATCGACGATGCCGCGTTCGACGTTCACGGCTTGGACCGCGCGTTCCTGGCTGGCAAACCGAAGTTCGCTGACGTGGCCGAAGAGTTCCTCGGCTTCGTCCGGGATGCCGAAGTCATCATGCACAACGCACCGTTCGACATCTCGTTCATCAACTACGAGCTGTCGCTGCTGGCCGCGCCCCGGGAACTCGCCAAGCTTTGCAAGATCACCGACTCCCTGCAGATGGCGCGCGACAAGCACCCGGGTCAGAAGAACGGCCTGGACGCCCTCTGCCGACGCTACGGCGTGGACAACTCGGCTCGGGAGCGTCACGGTGCCCTGCTCGACGCGGAAATCCTAGCGGACGTCTATCTCGCCATGACGGGCGGCCAGACGACGCTCTTCGGCGAGACCGAAACCGCCCGGCTGGCGGACGACGAAGACAGCGCCTTGCGCCTGCCGGCGGATCGGCCGCGAATGCTCGTCGTGCGGGCAACGCGCGCGGAACTCGCCGCCCACGAGCGCTACCTCGACGCCCTCGACGAAGCCGCCGAGGACGGCGCTGTGTGGCGCCGCCAAGCGGCGGCATAGGCAGTCTCGGCGCTTACAAGAACCAGGTCACGCCGATCCAGCCCATGATGCCCATGGTGATCGTGTAGGGCAGCGCCATCAGCACCATGCGTCCGTAGGAGAGGCGCAGCAGCGGCGCCAGCGACGAAGTGAGCAGGAACAGGAACGCCGCCTGGCCGTTCGGCGTAGCGACGCTCGGAATGTTCGTGCCGGTGTTGATCGCCACCGCGAGGAGTTCGAACTGCTCGCGATTGATGACGTTGTTGTTGAAGGCCGCCTCCACTTCGCCGATGTAGACGGTGGCCACGAAGACGTTGTCGCTGATCATCGACAGCACGCCGTTGGCGATGTAGAACATGCCCGGCTGGGCGCTCGCCGGCAGCGACAGCACGTACTCGATCACCGGGCTGAAAAGACCCTGGTCCGCGATCACCGCGACGATCGCGAAGAACACGCACAGGAGCGCCGTGAACGGCAGCGCCTCCTCGAAGGCCGGACCGATGTGGTGTTCTTCGACGATGCCGTTGAAGGCCGTCTGCAAGACGATGATGGACAGCCCGATCAGGCCGATCTCGGCGACGTGGAAGGCGAGGGCGAAGATCAAGAGCACGGCGACCACGGCCTGCACCACCAGCCGCGCATTCGCCTGCCGCGTCCGCTTGGCGCTCTCGTTCGCGTCGAACTCCTGCAGGATCTTCAGCACCGGCGGCGGAATCTCCACCCCGTAGCTGAAGATCTTGAGCTTCTCCAGCAGCACGCAGGTGATGAGGCCGACCACCAGCACAGGCATGGTCACCGGCGCCATGCGGAAGAAGAACTCCATGAACACCCAGCCCATGCGTTCCGCGATCAGCACGTTCTGCGGCTCGCCGACGATGGTGGTGACGCCGCCGAGCGCTGTGCCCACCGCGGCATGCATCACCACGTTGCGCATGAATGCCCGGAACTGCTCGAGGTCCGCCGCGTGCGCCGGGTCCACCTCGTCCCCGCCGGCCGAGGCGACTTGGTTGTAGACGCGATAGAAGCCGACCGCCACGCTGATGACCACCGCGGTGACGGTGAGCGCGTCGAGGAAGGCGGACAGGAACGCCGCGACGAAGCAGAACAGGAACGACAGCAGCCGCTTGTTGCGCACGAAGATGAGGATCTTGGTGAAGACGAAGAGCAGCAGCTCCTTCATGAAGTAGATGCCCGCCACCATGAAGACCAAGAGCAGGATCACCTTCAGGTTGTTCTCCACCTCCAGATAGACGTGCCCCGGCGTCGTCATGCCGAGGAGCAGCGCCTCGATGGCTAGCAGGCCGCCGGGTTGCAGCGGATAGCACTTGAGCGCCATCGCCAGCGTGAAGATGAACTGCAGGAGCAGCACCCAGCCGGCGAGGAAGCCGTCGATCATGTAGATGAAGGGGTTGACGGCCAGGAAGGCGATGATCGCCGCCTTGTACCAAAGCGGCGCGTCGCCGAGGAAGTTGGACCAGTAGGCGGCCCACCAGGCCCTGTCGCGGCCCGCTGCAATGTCGGTCATTCGGTCTCCCTTGAGCGGCGGCTAGCAATGCGCCGCCGCCTTTCCGCTAGAATCGCGGCGCGAGTATAAGCAACCGCGCAAGCATTGCAGCCCGCGCAAGCATTGCAGCCGTAGGGAGGCGAGTTCATTGTTCCAGCGAGGACCGTCCAAGTTCGTGTCCGAAGTTCGCCCGCCTGCCGGCCTCGATCAGGACGAGGCGCTGTACTTCGTGTGTCTGGGCGACTCCATGCTCAGCATCAGCGAGCAAGGCATCCCGCGTCCGGTAACGGCGGACGAGTTCCGCTGGGTGGATGTGGAGGTGACCTACAAGCACTACCTTGGCCGCTGGCAGGATCGCGCCTGCTTCGCCTTGGCGGCGGCCGGCAAGGCGCCGGACGGTTTCGCGCTCACCGGGCTGCGCGCCTGGCTCGGCCGCGTCGAGCCGGACTTCTTCTATCTGGCGGGGCGCGCCAAGCAGATCGTCGAGTGGAACCGGGACCACCAGTTCTGCGGCCGCTGCGGCGCAAGGAACGACGATCACCCGACGGACCGCGCCAAGTACTGCCCCGAGTGCGAGCTAACCACCTACCCGCGCCTGTCGCCGAGCATCATCGTCCTGGTGCGGCGCGGCCAGGAGATGCTGCTCGCCCGCAACGCCGCGTGGCCGACCGGCATGTTCTCCACGCTCGCCGGCTTCGTCGAGCCGGGCGAATCCATCGAGCAGACGGTGCATCGCGAGGTGGAGGAGGAAGTGGGCCTCGAGGTGGACAACCTGCGCTATCTCGGCAGCCAGTCGTGGCCGTTCCCCAACTCGCTGATGCTCGGCTTCCATGCCGACTACGCCGGCGGCGATATCGTCTGCCAGGACGGCGAGATCGCCGAGGCGCGCTGGTTCCACCACCGCGAGATGCCGAACGTCCCCGGCGGCACGGCCATCTCGCGCTGGCTGATCGACGCCTTCATCGAGGAGATGCGCGCCGGGTCGGGTTGAGCATCAGGGCGGCGCTTCGGGCGCGAACTCCGGCCTGAAGAGGCCGAGCACGACGAATACCAGCGGCAGATGCCCGTCGGCGCGAAAGCGGCCCGCCATGAACGCATCCATGGGGTCCGCATCGCGTGCGAGAGTGCCGAGCGCGGTCTCCTCGCTGTCGAAGAAGAAAGTCGCTGCCGGGTCGCGCGGGGCGTCGAAGCGCAGCTCGCCGCGGACGATGTGCAGCGTCGCCAGCGTCTGCTCGGCCGTGGCGATGCGCACCACGAGGTCCAGCTCGGCCGCTCGCGGCGCCTGGAATCGCCTGCCGAGTTCCGCCGTGAGCGCCGTTTCCGTCATCTCTTCCCTCGCGCATCGCGTTTGCCCGTTGCCAGCCGATGATTAACCGATAGAATCCGCCGCCTTGCAAACCACGGCGCCCGTCCCTCCGCATGGAATTCCTCTACGACTACCTTGGCTTCTTCGCCAAGACGGCCACGGTCGTGGTTGCCGCGGTCATCGTCATCACCGCCATCAGTGCCGCCGGCGCCCACCGCGCCATGCGCCACCGGCGACCGACCGGGCATGTCGAAGTGCAGCGCTTCAACGACAGGCTGCGCGACATGGGTCGCGCCATCGAGGAGGCTTCGCTGCCTCATGCGCTGGCGAAGAAGCGGCGCAAGCATGAGGCGAAGGCGGAGAAGGCCAGACGGAAAGAGCAGAAGAAGGCGGAAAAGCAGGCGCAGAAGCAGGGCCAGCAAGAAGGCGAACAGGACACGGGTAAGGACGACAAGTCCCGCCGCCGCGTCTTCGTGCTGGACTTCAAGGGCGACATCGGCGCGAACGCGGTCGACGCCCTGCGCCTCGAGGTGACGGCGGTGCTGGTCGCCGCCTCCGAAGGCGACGAAGTGGTGGTGCGCGTGGAGAGCGCGGGCGGCACCGTACACGGCTACGGCCTCGCCGCGTCGCAGCTCGCCCGGGTGCGAACCGCGGGGCACGCCCTTACCAGCATCGTCGACAAAGTCGCAGCCAGCGGCGGCTACCTGATGGCGGCGGTGGCGGACCGGGTGCTCGCGGCGCCGTTCGCCGTGGTCGGCTCCATCGGCGTCGTCGCGCAGATCCCCAACTTCCACCGGCTATTGAAGAAGCATGATGTCGACGTGGAAGTGCTCACCGCCGGGCGCCACAAGCGCACGTTGGACATCCTCGGCGAGAACACGCCGGAGGGCCGCGAGAAAATGCAGGAAGAGCTGCACGATGTCCACTCCCTGTTCCAAGAGTACGTCCGCGACTGGCGCCCGTCGCTCGACATCGAGGCCGTGTCCACCGGCGAAGCCTGGTACGGCCAGCGCGCCTTGGACCGCGCACTGGTGGACGAAATCGCTACCAGCGACGAGTACCTGGTCCGCGCCTGCGAGGACGCCGACGTGTTCGAGGTGTCGTGGGAGGAGCCCAAGCGCCCGATCGAACGTCTCATGGGCCAGTTCGCCACCGCCATCGGCCAGGCTGCGGACCGACTGCTCGCAAGAACCCTAGGAGGAATCCGATGACTTCCCTTTCGACGACTTTCCGGGCCTTCCGCGTAGAGAAGACGGCCGACCGGCAATACCCGCGCAGCATCGCAGTGCGCGACACCGCAGACCTGCCGGACGGCGAGCTGCTGATCGACGTCGCCTATTCGTCGCTCAACTACAAGGACGCGCTGTCCGCCACCGGCAACCCGGGCGTCACCCGCAACTTCCCGCACACCCCCGGCATCGACGCCGCTGGCACGGTGGCAGAGTCCTCCTCCCCCGATTTCTCCGTCGGTGACGAAGTGGTCGCCATCGGCTTCGACCTCGGCATGAACACGGCCGGCGGCTTCGCCGAGAAGATCCGCATCCCTGCCGGCTGGGCCGTGCCCATGCCGGACGGCTTGAGCCTCCGCACCAGCATGATCCTCGGCACCGCCGGATTCACGGCCGCGCTTTGCGTGCACAAGCTGGAGGCCTTCGGCATGGCCCCGGATGGCGGCCCGGTGCTGGTCACCGGCGCCACCGGCGGCGTCGGCTCGGTGGCCGTGAAGCTGCTCGCGAAGCTCGGCTACGAGGTGCATGCCGTCACCGGCAAAGTAGATCAGCACGATTTCCTGCAGAGCCTCGGCGTTGCGGAGATACTCAGCCGCGAAGACGCCCTGGCCGGCGCCGAACGCCCCTTGGGCCGCGAGAAGTGGGGCGGCGCGGTGGACACGGTGGGCGGCCCGATCCTCGTCAATGCCGTCAAGGCCCTGCGCTACGGCAGCAGCCTCGCCGCCTGCGGCCTGGTCGCTTCTCCGGAAATACCGGCCACCGTGCTGCCGTTCATCCTCCGGCATGTGAACCTGCTCGGCATCGACTCCGTGGAGCTGCCGCTCGATCAAAAGGCGGAGATCTGGACCAAGCTCGGCGCCGAGTGGCGGCTCGACGGCTTGGAAGAACTCGTCGAACCGTTGACCTTGGATACGCTTTCGGACGCCATCGACCGCATCCTCAAGGGCGAGATGGTGGGCCGCGGGTTGGTGGACCTGAGAGCGTAATGGTTGGTGTCGGCGGCTTGGGTTGAGGGGCCGTGACTAGCCACGTCGCAGGTGCAGATGAACTCAAGGAGGCCCGCATGGCCGCGGTCAACGTGGCGAGCGTGCCCCAGCGTAGTCCGCTCCGCTATCCGGGTGGAAAGACTTGGCTTGTGCCGCACATCCGGCACTGGCTGCGCGGAATAGACGGCAAGCCAAGCCGTTTCGTCGAGCCTTTTGCAGGCGGCGCGATCGCTTCGCTGACTGCCGTGATGGATGACTTGGCAGACAAGGCGGTCATGGCAGAGTTGGACCCGGATGTCGCAGCGTTCTGGCGGGCCGCGTTGGAGAAGCCGAAAGAGCTGTGTGCGATGATCCGCGACTTCGACCTCACACAAGCGTCGGTCCAGGACATCGCCGCCGAGCGCCCTTGCGACGTGGTGGGGAAGGGCTTTCGCACTCTGGTGCTGAACCGGACTCGCCGAGGCGGGATCATTGCGCCGGGGGCGTCTTTCCTCAAGCAGGGCGAGAACAGCAAGGGGATCGGGTCCCGCTGGTACCCGGAGACGCTCCTCCAGCGGATCGAGGCGATTTCCACGTATGCGAGTCGAATCGACTTCCGGGAGATGGACGGCATGGACTTGCTGGCGAAGGTAGCGGCGGACAGACGCACGGCTTGTTTCATCGACCCGCCGTATACCGTTGGCGGAAAGCAGGCGGGGAAGCGGCTCTATTCGCACGGGGAAGTGGATCCGTCAGCCCTTTTCCGGACGTTGTTCGATCTAGGTGCCGAGTTCATGATGACGTACGAGTACTCCGACGAGGTGGTCGCGTTGGTTCGGGAATACGCATTCGAGGCGGTCTCGGTCTCCATGAGGAACGCGCATCACGAACGCATCCGGGAACTGATCATCACGCGCAGGGCGGTCTTCGAGATAGGAGGGTCAACCGAGCATCCTGCCTGCCCGTGAGAACGCGGCCTCGGTCCAGTTGGCTATCTGGCCGGCCAGTTCTTCGTCCACTTGGACGCAGGAGTCGACAATCCGGCACCGGTCGAAGAACAGTCCAGTCCTTTGGACTGTCTCCGCAAAGCGGAGCCTATCCTCTGCCTCGGAGACGAGAAAGGCGCGCACGGGGGGCGTGCCGAATGGCTTGCGAATCCAATTGTTGCGGAATGCGTCCGGCTGTAGCTGTCCTACGTCGTCATGCCAGTGCGTACCCGTCTTGCACTGTCCGAAGACGATGATCTTGCCCGGCAGGCTGTCGGTGAACGGCGTCCAAGCGACGATGTCGAGCTTGTCGTCGCCCGCGGAGGGGACGCGACCGCCCAAGCTCTCGAAACCTTCACCTTCGCCCAAGGCGCGGCAGAGAGCATTGATTCTGTCTGGGAATGGACGTTTGGCGGCAGACGTCCCGAAGACGAAGGAACACGACCGCCGCCCGAGATAGTTGCACAGGATCGGCGCTGCCAGTTGCTCAAAGAGCTGCGTCCCGTCCAGACCGGCTTGCGTCCGGTCTTCGGCCATGTTTAGCCGGGTGGCCAGCAACAGGTAGCAGTAGATGCCGCTCTGTGGATGTCGTGTCTTGGAGTTGTCGTAGGTGAGTAGGCCTCCCGAGTACTGGCTGAAGGGATAGCCGACGCCGCAGGCATCTGATCGGGCCTCGACCTCCTGCATCACTTCGTCGAGATCCTGGAGGACGCCGTCTTCTCGGTCATCGACGCCTTCCTCGAGTTCGCCGTCGTCGATTTGGACGAGATAGGATGCGACCTCGCGTATCGAGACCCAGCCGTTCCGCCAGCTCAGCAGCTCCATGAAGTCCGCGAGTTCGTGGACTCCGGCGGTAGGCGATGGAAGAGATGGAAGCTTAAACAACTACTTGGTCTCGGCCTGACGAGATCTGCGCCGATCAGAACGCCTCTTGCGTTCCATCTCGGCGAAGATGTCGTCCGACAACTCCACAATGGACTCGGCGATGTCCAAGAGGGACTTCGAGCCCGTGTAGCTTGTCAGGTACCCGCGCGCACGCTGCAATTCGCGCTTCCCGGCTAAGAGCGCCTCCTCGAAGACGCTACCGGGATCCCGGCTGATCTCGTAGGCCCGACTTAGGCCTTCGTCAGCGCGCAATGCCGCGACGGCCTCGCGGTTGGACAGGACGGCGTCGAGCTGTCGTAGATGCGGGTTTTGTCTCTCCACAACCGGCGGCTGGCCTCGTGGCTTGTGGCCGTAGAGCCATCGACAGAAGTCGCCTAGGTTGCCCAGAGAGTCCTCTGGCACCGGGGCGTCGGACTCCGGGTCGTCGCGAAGGGCAAGGAAACTGCTGATGCCCGTGTATCCGATCCCGGTGTAGAGGTGGGAGAACGCGAACCGCGTGCGAAAGCGATCATGCCGATCATAGACGCCCGACCTCTCGGCTTGCCGGAGCACCATTAGGCCCCGGTAGAGACGTTCGACCGTTTTGTGTCGGTCGCCGATCTGCGCCGCGACATCGGACAGCGGGATGCCGAAGGACTGGTGTACATCGGCGATGTACTCGGCCTTCGCATAGCTACTCCACTTCGCGGGCCCGTTGACGTGTTTGAAGCCTAGGAATCGCCATGACTGTTCTCTGTCGCTGATGATCGCTGGAAGCTCCGTAAGCCGCGCCCTTGCCGCTGGCTGAAGCTCGGCGACATCCCAGCCGCGCTCCTGCGCCATCGCCGGGTCCAGCAGTACCTTGACTGCAGCGAGTCGGCGGTTGCCCTCGATGACGACGTGACGGCCCTCCTCGTGCGTGACGATCAAGGGTTCGTGCTGGAAGTAGCCACTGGCCACGATGGACTGGACGAGCTCGAGCACGTCCATCGTTTCCCATAGGATCGGTATGATCTCGTCGTCCGAGGCGATGTCGTGCTCAGCGAGGCGGGGGTTCCGCCGGTCGAAGTGGAGGTCGGATACGGGCAGGTGGACGATGGCGGCAGCGCTGGGCATTGGTTCTCCGGCACGTTGGCTGTTGACCTGCGGCAGGCCGGTGAGCGTAACACGGGCGTAACCGACGGTGCGCCGAAGCCCTGCCGAGGGTGTATGACAGAGATCTGTCGTACACCTCCCTGCCGAGGTGGCTTGGGCTCGACCAAGGCGATGTCGCATGGTAGAGCCAAATGACCTTGGGCGTCGCGGGTTCAACCGCATCCTTGCGGGCGAGATGGTCGGCAGGGGGCTGGCGGGCGCAGTGGCTAGGCTACCCAGCGGCCGCGTCCGCCGCGACGGGCGGTTGGCTGTCCACGCTGTTCCAAACCAGCGCGTCGGGCGCTGCCATGAGCCGCTCGTATAGACCATCGGGGTAGTTGGTCATGTGCGGTCTGGGGCCGTCCAGACTCGGTTGCGCCACCGCGCCTGCCTCGTCCCGGTAGTCGGCCGGACGCTAGTAGCGCGCAAGCTCCTCGGCGGATACGCCTGCCAACTCCAGCACTTCGGGATCGATCCATGCTTCCTGATCGATCGGTTCCTTCGAGTACGACAGCTCCAAGGACAGGTTCGCCGGCCCAGCGAAGTAGATGGACGCGCAGAAGCCGTGGTCGCTGGGCCCCGAGACCGGCACGCCCTTGGCCCGCAGACGGTCGCGCATGGCGAGGATCTCGTCGTGGTTCTTCACCCGCAGGGCCAAGTGCTGCATGGTGCCGCGGGCGCAGTTGGCGCCCGGGTTGCCGGCATGGGTCTTGCCGATCTCGACCGGAATCCGCTCGATGTCCGGGTTGCAGACGAAGGCGATGGAAGCCTCGTCGTTCAGGCGCAGGAACCCGTGCCACGTTTCGGCACGCCGTGCATCCAATACAGTGCGACCAGCTCCATGCCGAGCATGTCGGTGAAGAACTCGATCTGCTCCGTCATGTTGCTGGTGCTCAGTCGACGCTCGCGACGCTCAGGGCATCGTAGCCAAAGAGCCCGTCCATCGTCCGTGCGCCGGCCCGTTTCGCCGCCCGATCGCGCAGCCAAGCCTTGATCCCGGTGAGGTGGAAGACCTTCGCGTTGCGGCGCGAGCCGTTCTGTACATGCGCCGTGCGCTGGCGGCGGGAGTCTTCGTAGCGCTTCAGTCCGTCGACCACGGAAGTGCTGGCTGCCAAGCATCCCGCCAGCACCGCGGCATCCTCGATCGCCATCGCCGCGCCTTGGGCCATGAAGGGCAAGGTGGGGTGGCAGGCATCGCCCAGCAAGCTGACCGCACCCTCTCCCCAGCGAGCCATGGGCGCTCGATCGTGCAGCGCCCATTTGTAGAGGGAGTCGGGATCCATGTTGTCGATCAGGGCTTGAACATCCCCATGCCAGCCCGCGAAGTCGCGCTTGAGTTCCGCGAACTCGCCGCGCTCGGTCCAGGACTCGACCTCCCAGCCGGTCTTCTCCACGACGCAGACGCAGTTGACCAAGCTGCCGGAGCGCAGGTAGTAGTGGACGAAGTGCCTGTGCGGCCCCCACCACGCCGTGGTCACGGGCCGCACCAAGCCAGCCGGCAGCCGCTCTGCGGGCACCAACGCCCGCCAAGCCACATTGCCGGTGAAGCGCGGCGCATCGTCGCCGAAGAGCTGCGTCCGGACCGTCGAGTGGATGCCATCGGCCCCGATCAGCGCGTCGCCCTCTGCCATGGAAAAAGCGCTAGAGGGAGCGTAGCGACCGGCGGCGGTGGTTCCATGCGACGTCGCAGTGGCTGTGCCGGGGGCGGCGCCGATGCCGAGCGGATGCGAGGAGGCGGACCGACTTTGGCGCGCGCGCGTCTTTCCAGCGACGGCGACGCGCACCGCGCCGCCGCACTGCTCGAAGCCGGTCACTTCGGAGGCCGTGTTCAGCTCGATGGCGGACGACTGCTTGGCGGCGGCCACCAGCACCTGCTGCAAGTCGCTGCGGTGAATGTGGTAGTAGGGAAAGCCGTAGCGCTCCCGGGCGGCTTGGCCAAGCGTCGAGGAACCGATCACCTTGCCGGACTTCCAGGCCCGAAACTCCGTGCCCTCAGGCACGAAGGCGTAGGCCGCGAGCGCCGATTCCAGGCCGAGGTCGTGCAGAACCCGGGTGCAATTCGGGCTCAGTTGAATGCCCGCGCCGACTTCGCCGAACTCGGCGGCCTCCTCGAACACCGCCACCTCGAACCCCGTCTTGGCCAGGCAAAGCGCAGCCGTCAGCCCGCCGGTCCCGCCCCCAGCGATGAGTATCCGAGGCCGTGCCAGAGTCATTGTCGTTTGCTCGGTAGAGCGGCAGCGATCACGGGTTCAGTCCGCCCGCTGCCCACGCGGCGCTGTTCATTGGGAGCGAGTCTGGCATACTTCCGTCTGCGGGATATGGAGCTCTCGAATGCGCATGGCCTTGACTGCGTCTGTTGTGCGCGGAGCGATCATCGGCGCTGGCGTGGAGGCGGGGACGGGGGGCGATGCACTCACACGAACCGCACCCACTGACGGTCGAGTTGGAACCGGTGGCGCCCGGCTAGCGAACCGAAACGCAAGCCGCGCTTGCGAGTTCGCAGCATCCTACACCCCCAGCAGCCGGGCACCAAACCACTAAGCGGAACAGGCGTATTGGCCATTCGAGCAAGCGGAACCACCCACAAGGGCCTCGTAAGGGAAGGCAATGAGGATGCCTACCTCATCGCGTCCGCTGGCGAGGATGTGATGCTCGTTCTGGTCGCCGATGGCCTCGGCGGCCATCAGGCGGGCGAAGTCGCGAGCGCCCATGCGGTCGCGGAGTTCGAGCGCATGGCCAAAGCCGGCGAGTTCGCGCCGCGCGGCGAGGCCGCGGCTTGGCGCGAGCAGCTCGTCGGCGCCGCCCGTCACGTCCACACCGTGATCGAGGACGATGCTTGGCGCAACACCGATCGGCTGGGCATGGCCACCACCGTCATCGCCGCGCTGCTGACCCCGAACGGCGGCGCGCTGTTGCAGGTGGGCGACAGTCGCGCCTACCACTGGCAGCGCACGGCGCGCGGCGGCGTACTGCAACCGATGACGATCGACCAGACCGTCGCCGGGGTGCTGTTCGCTGCCGGCAAGATCGATCGGGACGAGTACGCCAATCATCCTGAGCGCAACCAGCTCACCCAGTGCCTAGGTTTCGAGAACTGGGACGATCCGCTCTCTCCCATCGCCAAGGACTTCGATCTCTCGCCCGGCGATCGCCTCCTGCTGTGCAGCGATGGCTTGACGGACATGGTGGACGATGCGGGCGTCGCGAGCATCCTGGCTGCGAACCCATCGGTGGACGAGGCGGTGGCGGCGCTGCGCGATGCGGCGCTCGATGCGGGCGGCCACGACAACGTGACGCTGGTGCTGGCCGAGGCGGAGTAGTGCGGGAGGCGTTCGCGTCAGCCGCTCAGCTTAGCCCAGAGAAACTCGTACACCAACGCCCACATGAAGGCGCTTTGGGCGTTGTTCGCGGCGCCGCCGTGGCCGCCTTCGATGTTCTCGTAGTAGGTCACGTCGTGGCCCATGTCGCGCATCCGGGCCACCATCTTGCGGGCGTGGGCGGGATGGACGCGGTCGTCGCGCGTTGACGTGGTGACGAGCAGCGGCGGATACGTCGTGCCCTCGTGGACGTTGTGGTAGGGCGAGAAGCGGCGCAGGAACGCCCAATCGTCGGGATCGTCCGGGTCGCCGAACTCGGCCACCCAGCTCGCGCCGGCCAGCAGCTCGTGATAGCGGCGCATGTCGAAGAGCGGCACCTGGGCGACGATGGCGCCGAACAGGTCCGGTCGCTGGGTGAGCATGTTGCCCATCAAGAGGCCGCCGTTGCTGCCGCCGAGGATGCCGAGCCGCTCCGGGGCGGCGACGCCGCGCTGGCTCAGGTGTTCCGCCACGGCGATGAAGTCGTCGTAGGCGCGCTGGCGGTTCTCGCGCAGCGCAGCGCGGTGCCAGGCTGGGCCGAACTCGCCGCCGCCGCGGATGTTGGCCACCACGTAGGTGCCGCCGCGCTCCAGCCAGCCGATGCCGATACCCGCCGAGTAGCCGGGCAGCATCGGAATCTCGAAGCCGCCGTAGCCGTACAGCAGCGTCGGCTTTGCCGAGTCGCTTTCGCCGCGGCCGATCTGGAAGTAGGGAATGCGCGTGCCGTCGGCGGAAGTCGCCCAGTGCTGCTCGATGCCGAGACCCTCGGTGTCGAAGTAGCCGGGCGCCTGTTTCAGGACCTCCGGCTCAGTGTCCGCCTCGACTGCGCCGAGGGTCAGCGTCGGCGGCGTCAGGTAGTCGGTCGTACTGGTGAAGAAAGCGTCGCTCGCATCGCTGTCCACGGGATCGACGCTAACCGTCTGGAATCCGGTCGAGCCGAGCAGCGGCCGCTGCTTCCAGCCGTCGTCGCTCGGCGTCGCGACGACGACACGGTTCTTCACGTTGTCGAGGATGTTCACGAGCACATGGTTGCGGGTCAGGGAATAGCCGGCGAGCGACGTGCCCGGACCCGGCTCGAACAACACGTCGAGGTCTCGGGAGCCCGCCAGGAACGCCTCGAAGTCGCCGGCCAGCAGGCTGCCTGCGGCGTAGTCGGCACCGCCTGCGGACCAATCGGATTTCAGCTCGATGAAGATGCGTCCGCGATGCACGGAGGCGTCCGCATCCGACGGCTTGGCGATGGGAATCAGCTCGCCGTGCCGACGCGCGTAGAGGTCGCCGTTGTAGAAGTCGCGCGCCCGCCAGACTAGCTCCAGCTCGAACCCCTCCGCGAGATCCGCGCTGGCGCTCACCGCGACATCCGTAGCCTCGCCCTCGAACACGACTTGTGCGTCCTCAAGCGTTTGGCCCCGGCGCCAGAGCTTGACGATCCTCGGATAGCCGGACTCCGTCATCGTCCCAGGGCCGAAATCCGTCGCCACGAAGATGCTGTCCGGGCCGGCCCAGGCGACGGAACCCTTGGACTCCGGCAGTTCGAATCCGCCGTCGACGAAGCCCTTGGCATCGATGTCGAACTCCCGCGTCACCTCGGCATCGGCGCCGCCGCGCGAGAGCTGCACCAGGCAGCGCCCTTGGTCCGGACGGCGGCAGACCAGGCCGCCGAGCACCCAGTTCTCCTTCTCGCGGCGGGCGAGCTCGTCGAGGTCCAGCACGGGCTCCCACGCCGGCTCCGCTTTGCGGTACTCGGCAAGGGTCGTGCGCCGCCACAGGCCGCGCGGATGCTCGGTGTCGCGCCAGAAGTTGTAGTAGTGCTCGCCCAGCTTGTCGATGTAGGGAATCCGATCCTTGGACTCGAAGACTTCCAGCAGCCGTTCGCGCAGGCTCTTGAACGCGGCGCGGTTCGCCAGCGTGCGCATGGTGGCGTCGTTGCGCCCCCGCACCCAGCGCAGCGCCTCGCGGCCGTCGACATCCTCAAGCCACCGATGCGGGTCGGTGTCGACGGCGGTGGCGGATTCGGACGGTTCGGACACGGTGCAAGCCGAGAGCATGAGGGTGGCGACACAGACGGCGACAGCGTAGCGCATCAGCCGCCGAACGCCAGGTCGTGGAGCCAAGGCAGACCGAAGGCGAGCACCACGCTCACCACCAGGCCCGCAAGCGCCTTGGCCGCATCGGAGAACACCTTGCGCAGGGTACCGCGCGTCGGCGTGTCGGCCAGGTACAGAGACAGCGCGATCTCCCGCCCCGCCAGAACGCCGAGGAACACCCAAGTGGTGCTCATCGGCAGGTTGCTCGCCTCCTTGAAGACCAGCAGGATGACGGCGTAGATGAAGTCGATGATGGTCGCGGCACGGATGTCCGTGGTGTCCGTCTTGGATGTCACGATCTTCTGAATCTGGCCGCCGAACTGGTAGAAGATGTAGCCCTGCATCAGGACCAGCGCGACGATGCCGAACACCAGCCAGTTGATGGACAGCTCGCGGGGCAGGTAGACGAAGATGTTGGCCAGATCCTGGATCAGCCACTGGCTCCAGAGGAAAGCCGTGGAGGCCCACTGCATCACCACCCAGTAGCCGGGGATCGGCTGGCCGCGCGTGCTGTGGAAATGCTCGGAGAGGCGCTTGAATACCAGTCGGAACAGCACGATGGCGCCGATGAAGGCCACCACGTAGCCGAGTGCGGACTTCTTCAGCATCCCCTCAAGGTTGCCGGGCTCGCCACCCGTCACGGCGAACACGGTGAGCACCAGGAACGTGGTGCTCACCGGCACGCCCATGCGCGTGAGGATCAGGAGCACCAGGGGCGGTATGGCATGCAGCCACGAAACGCCGCCGGGCGGGACCGGGAACTTCTCCAGCCGCCCGTAGGCCGGGTCGCCGCCATACACGAACCAGCTGTAGAGCAGCACGACCATGAGAATGCTGCCGGCGAACAGCCACAGCAGCCACCAGGGCCGGTGGGCGTTCGACGCTAGGAACGTGCCGAGCGTTTGGATGGAGTCGTTGGCGACCACCGAGTACGCCGCCAGCAGGAAGCCGACGACCATGTAGATTTCAAGGACAGAGATGGCGCACCCCGACTCAAGGCATGCTCGTCAAGGCGGCGATTCTACCCGCCTGCGCCAGCCGCCGATGCGAACTTGGCATGTCTGCGCCGAGCCGCCAAACTCGCTTCGATCCAATGCCGCATCGGAGGGCGGATGCCCAAGCTCGTCAATCTCGGCTCCCTTTGCATCGACAACGTCTATCGGGTCCCCGGCATCGCCGGCCCCGGCGAAACCGTGGCCAGCGCCGCGCACGACGTCTTCCCGGGCGGCAAGGGCCTGAACCAGTCCATCGCCGCGGCGCGGGCCGGCGCCGAGGTGGTGCATGTGGGCTGCGTGGGTCCGGACGGCGGGTGGCTGCGCGACACGCTCGCCGCAGAAGGGGTGGATGCGTCCGGGGTGCGCACGGTGGGCGGTTCGTCGGGCCATGCCGTGATCCAGGTGAACGATGCGGGCGAGAATGCCATCGTCATCGCCGGCGGCGCGAACCGGACTCTCACCAGCGAGGATGTGGACGGTGCGCTCGCCCAACTGGGTGCCGAGGATTGGCTGCTGCTGCAGAACGAGATCAACGACCTGCCCGCGGTGCTGGCCGCGGCCAAGGCGCGCGGCTGCCGCGTGGCATTCAACGTGGCCCCGGTCGATGGCCGCGAGGTCGGCTACGACCTGTCGGGCGTCGGCCTCCTGATCGTCAACGAGATCGAAGCCGCAGCCCTCGCCGGCGAGACGAGGCCCGAGGCGGCGGCGGCGACGCTTGCCGCGCGCTACCCGGAAACCGACGTGGTGCTCACCCTTGGCCGCGACGGCCTCATCCACCGACGCGGCGACGACGAGGCGACGCTGGCCGCGTACTCCGCGACCGCCGTGGACGAAACCGCAGCGGGCGATGCGTTCATCGGCTTCTTCATCGCCGCCCTGCTCGCCGGACGCCCGATGCCGGAGGCCCTGCGGATGGGCGCCGCGGCTGGCGCCCTTGCGGTGACCGTGGCGGGAGCGGCGAGTTCGATACCGACCCGTGCCGATGTGTTGGCCATCGTGGCGGCGGGCGCGCTGCCCTGATTCGGAGTGCCGGGATCGGCTGCCAGAGAGCCTTGAACGGATGTGCAGTCGAACTGCCCAGGATGCGCGAACGGAACGGAACCGGTTGATCGATCAGTCGAATCCAAGGCCAGTCGCCTCGCCAAGCTCGCGCAGAGCCTGGTCCACATCGATCACCTTGATCGTCGTCATGCCCATGGCCCGCGCCGGCTTGAGGTTGATGCCGAGGTCGTCAAGGAAGACGGCCTGCGCCGGGCGCACGCCGAGTCGACTGCAGGCGATCTCGTAGATGCGGGGGTTCGGCTTGCGCACGCCCTCGACGCTGGACTCCACCACCACGTCGAACTGCGCCATGACCCGGGCCGCCGTCGCGGCGCGTTCGTCCGCGGCGGCCATGGCCGGGCCTTCGCCGGCCTTCCTCATGTTGTTGGTGATGCAGCCGACCTTGTAGTGCTTCTTGCACTCCTCGAGCGCCGCGACCATGCGCGGGCGGAACTCGCCGGACAGCAGTTCGAGCACGTCCCTGCCGCGCACGCTGTGGCCGTGCGCTTCCGCCTCGGCCTGGAATGCCGCATCGAACGCTTCCGCGTCGATGGCGGAGGACTCGTACTGCGCCCAGGCGTTGCCGTTCGGATTGGTGGAGTTGACGGTGCGGATGAAATCCTTCGGCAGTCCGCGCTCGCGCTCGAAGCGGGCGAAGGCCTCGAACGGGCTGGTGGTGAAGACGCCGCCGAAGTCCCAGAGGATGGCCTCGATCATTTGAGCTCCTGATCGGCGAGGAAGGCGTTGATCTGGCGGGCCAGCTCGTCCGGCGCATCGAGTTCCGGCAGGTGGCCGGCGTCCGGGATCGAAGCGGTGCGCACCTCGCCCGCCAAGGCGTCGGCGAAACGCGCGTTGTACGAGGCGGGCAGCACGCGGTCGGCCTCGCCGCGCACCAGCAGCGTCGGATGATCGATGCGGTGCAGGCGCGATACCACGCCGGTGTCGCCGAACGGGAACAGCAGCCGGGCAGAAGCCTCCATGGCGCGGCTCTGCATCACCTGCCAGTCGATGGCCGCGGCGCCTTCCGGAAGGGTCCAGGCCTGCTTCCAGGTCTCAGGGTCGGCGCAGACCAGGTTCGGAATCGAGTCCGGCCCTGGCACCTGCGCCCAGATGTCGGCCGCGGGATCGTCCGCATCGTAGACGCCGAACGGCGCGATCAGCACCAGACGATTGACCAGCGGGCCGGCGATGGCAGCGGCTTCGGCGGCTAGCGCCCCGCCCACCGAGCTGCCGATGAGATCTACCGGACGCTCGTCCAGGGCTTCCAGCGTCTCGACGATCTGGACGATCCAGTCGAGCAGGCTGTCCAGATGCCGGAAGTCCGGCGCACCGGGAAAGCCGGGCAGGGCGGGGACGAGCACCCGGCGCTGCTCGGCCAAGCGGTCCAGGAACGGAATCCAGCGCGGCAGGCCGCCGATGCCGGCGAAGAACACCGCCGGCGGCGCGACACCCTCGCCCTTGTCCCACAGGCGTACCGGGCGGCCGCCCACGGTCAGTTCGACCTCGCGAAGCATGGATCAGCCTCCCGCAGCCAGCGCGAGGTCGCGCGGCGCAGCGCGCTCGGCGAGGGGCTGCGGCCACCAGCGGTCCTGCCACTGATCGTCGAACAGGTCCCTGATCTGCGGCAGCACCTTCTCCGCATACAGCCGCGTGTTGTACTTGGCGAGGTCCGTTCCCATGTTGCCGAATTGGCACAGCAGCATCAGGTGGCCGACGTTCAGGTTGACGCATACCTCGCGGATGCGCTCCGCCACCTGGTCGGGGTCGCCGGCGATGACGTAGCCGAGATCGAGAATGTCCTGCCACTCCCGCGCCGCGCCGGCAGGTCCCCGCGAAGCCTGCGCCGCCTGCGCCACCTGGGACTGCACCTTGGCGCGAATGGTGGCCTCGGACTGGTAGCCCGCCGGGGATGCCCACTTCGGGTTCACATGCAGGCAGCGGCCGTAGAAGTACTCCGCCGGCTCCCGGTAGAGTTCCAGCGCTTCCTGCTCCGTTTCCCCAACCGCTACGAATTGCAGGAAGCCGGCGCGGTAGGGGTTGCGATCCTTGCCGAGGCGATCCATCTCGTCCCAGAACCCCTGCATCGTCGCCGCGCCCGCCTTGTAGCCGAAGTAGGACAGGTAGCTGTAGACGTAGTCCTTCTCCGCGCACCAGCGCCAGGTCTCCACCGAGCCGCCGCCGGGAATCCAAACCGGCGGATGCGGCTCCTGCACGGGGCGCGGCCAGACGTTCACATAGCGGAGCTGGTTGAAGCGGCCGTTGAACGAGAACGTTTCCGGCTCCTGCCAGGCCCGCATCACGATGTCGTGCGCCTCGTAGTAGCGGTCGCGCAGCTTCGAGGGGTTCTGGCCGTAGGCGAAGATGGTGTCCATGGGCGTGCCGACGGGGAAGCCGGCGATCAGCCGCCCGCCGGACATGCAGTCCAGCATGGCGAACTCCTCGGCGACCCGGGTAGGCGGGTTGTAGAGGGCGAGCGAGTTGCCCATGACGCAGATGGCGGGGCTCGCCGTGCGCCGCGTCAGCGTCGCGGCGATCAGGTTCGGCGAGGGCATCAGGCCGTAGCCGTTCTGGTGGTGCTCGTTGCAGCAGATGCCGTCGAAGCCGGCCTCGGCGGCGAACTCCAGCTCGTCGAGGTAGTCGTTGTAGTGCTCGTGGACGCGCTTGGCATCGAGCAGGCCGGCGTCGATGTCCACCCAGACGGACGGGTGCTCGTCGCGAAAGTCGTCGGGCAGGTCCTTGTAGGGCATCAGGTGGAACCAGAGGTTTTTCACGGGCACGCTCTCGGCTTGGGCGGGGCGCGAATCGTAACCTGTGCGGGGGCGGGTTTATACTCGGCGCGTTCGCCCATTCGCGCCCAGTGCGCACCAAGCAGGAGGCCATCGACCCGTGCCAAGCGAACCCGTCAAGCGTTCCGGGGAGTTCAATCCCACCGTCGTCGCCGTGTCGAAACCGGCGCGCCACTACCGCTATCTGCATGCGCCGAACGGCGACTGGCTGGCCACTGCGGACGGCAAGACGCTCGCCGTGCAAGGCCATGTCGATGATGCGGCGATCTGGGATGCGGACGGCGACGGCTTCCGCCATGTCGCGACCGGCCTGCGCCTCGCGGCCACGAGCACCGGCATCGAAACCACCTGCTCGTTGCGCGGCGAGGCGGGACCGATCGGCAGCGACGGCGCGTCCGGGGAAGCGGCCGAGTTCACGGTAGGCCACGGCCCGGAGAAGCTGCCGTCCGAGTACCTCGCCACCATGCGCTGCCAGGGCTGGGTGTCGCTCGCCTGCATCCTCTCGCCGTCGGTGGTGGACGGCTTGCAGCAAGTCGGGTGCGTCGATGCCTACGAGGGCCGGGAACCGGTGCGCAAGACGCCGCTGGCGCAGCACCCCGCGGTCGCCAAGGCCACCGTCGAACCCGTTTCGCTGTGGCTGACGCGCCAGTACATGGGCACGGGCGACATCCGCCTCGGCCACTCGCCCGGCATCTCGGCGCTCACCAAGGACGACGGGCAGCGCGAAGTGCAGGGCTGGCACAACGACTTCCCGTATCTGTGGGGCACCGGCGACCGCATCCCCGCGCCGTCCGGCGAGCTGGTGCTCGGCGTGCAGCGCAACACCTGCGTGTCGGACTTCCGCGCCGACAACGGCGCCACCCTCTTCAAGCTCGGCAGCCACGCCTCGAGCGAGCCGCCGCCGGTCGACTGGGGCCGCTCCACGCAGACCTACCGCAAAGGCAGCCGGGCGAAGTACGGCCTGCCCTACGCGGGACCGGATGCCGACGTCATCGAGGCCCCCGCCGGCAGCATCGTCCTCTACGACGCCCGCACCTGGCACCGCGCCGGCATGAACAGCACGGAGCGGCGGCGCGGGGCCATGATCCAGGCCCTCGTGCCCGGCTTCATCATGCCGTTCATGGACACCAGCGCCACCCTCAAGGCGTTCCATGCCAGCGAGGCAAGCGACGGCGTCACCGAGCGCGAGCGCAAGGAGGTGGACAGGCTGATGATCCACAAGATCATGGGCCCGGCAGGCATGTTCGCCATCACCGTGGACGAGGAACTCACCGCCCGGGTGCGGGCCCAGGCGGGCGCCGCTCGCTCGCTGTATTGACTGCCTGCGGTCGGAGGCGCATTGTCTGATTGCGCTGACCCGCGGTGCGCACTGGCTTGAGGAAGAAACCGCCATGATCGACCCCTTCGACGAGGCCACTTGGAGCGAAGACGAGCGCTTCTACTTCACGAGCGTTGACCAGATGCTGCGCGAGGGCTTCAGCGACGACTTCAGCAACGGCAAGCCGTGGCACGCCGTCTACATCATCGCCGCGTTCCTGCGCGAAGCCACGCAGTGCGTGAGGCTGTTCTCCGGGAAGCTGATCCAGTACACGCCGGATGGCGTGGCCATCTATGCGGAGCCGCATGTCGTGGATGCGGCGAAGACGCTGCTGACCCGCGACGGCAGCGAACTCAAGATCGTGCTGGAGGATTCGATCGATGTGGACGATGGCCGCGCGGTGAGGAAGCACCCGCTCATCGAGGGCGTCCGCCGGCTCGAGAAGGACGGCAGACTGAACGGCCGCCTCGACGTTCGCCGCGCCACCAAGACCGACCTCGAATTCCTGCGCGAGCACAACTTCCTGCACCACATGATGGTGATGGACCAACGCTCGTGGCGACTCGAGACCGACCCGGACCCCGACGACGTGCGCGCGCGAGTGAAGATCGGCGACAAGTGGGGCGCGCGGACGTTCGCCCGGGTGTTCGACGAAGTGCTCTTCGAGAACGCCGAGCCGGTGTTCCAGACCCCCTAGCGGGGCGCTGTGCGCGGGTCGCGTCGCGGCGGCGCGACGGCTTCTTCGCTCCATCGGGTTGAGTTGACCATGCCTGCCGAGTTCGCCGACTACACGTCGTTCCTTGAAGTCGCGTTCGCGATCAACCTGCTGTTCGGCGGCTGGAAGGGCTTTGCGCGCTTTCTGCTCGAGCGCCGCCGGCTGTCATTCAACCGTTATGCGGTGAAGACGCGCGTGGAGGCGGTGGACGATGCCGTCGAGCGGCTGCTCGAGGAGATCAGCGCCCGCAACGAGGCCTGTCGGCGGGTCTGCCGGGGAGTCGAGAGGTGGGGGCGGATCGTCGGCTTCGTGATGGCGGCCGTGATAGTCGCCGCGCTCTTCGCGATCGGCAATCGGGAGGTGGTGGATGGGCCGATGCTTGCCGGCATCGTCGTCGCGGCCCTTCCCGTGCCGCTGACGATGGCGCTGATGGTGCTGGTGCAGGCGGCATGCCGGGCGAGGAACTGGCGCAGCTACCGGCGCTTCAGAGCCGAAGCCCGCTACGCCCGCGCCTTGGAGTACGTGCTGGCCGCCAACAACGTGCTCGATGTCACGGCCGGCCACCAGTCCGTGGTCCGCGTGCTGCGCTCCATTGGGCGCACCTCATGGGCCTACGGCGTCGGCGTCGGCCTGCTGCTGGCGGTCGGCGCGGTCATCTTGGCGCTGGCGGCGCTGTACCTGTATTTGGGGTAGCGGCAACTGGGGTAGCGGCGCTTGAGGCTGGCCCTCGCTCGGCGCCGTCGGCAGGTCGAACCAGAACAGGCTGCCTTCGCCGAGGGTGCTGGAGACGCCCAAGGTGGTCCGATGCCGGCGCAGGATGTGCTTGACGATGGCGAGGCCGAGGCCGGTGCCGCCGCGCACGCGGCTCTTGGCGAGGTCGACGCGGAAGAAGCGCTCCGTGAGGCGCGAGATGTGCTCGGGAGGGATGCCGAGGCCCTGATCCTCCACCTCGAAGCGCGGCCCGTCGTCGCCGGCTCGCCAGCGCACCCACACCGGGCCGCCGTCGGGACTGTAGCGAATGGCATTGGCGACCAGGTTGAAGAACGCGCTGTGGATCTCGGCCGGCACGGCGCGGGCGGGAATGTCCGGGTCCGCATCCAGCACGATGTCGTGCGCCGGCGTCGCCAGCTGTCGGGCTTCGTTGACCACCGACTCCAGCATCGTCGCCGCGTTTACCTGCTCCATGTCCTCGTCGCCCGGCATGGGGGAGGATTCCAGGCGGGTGAGCGTCAAGAGGTCCTCCACCAGCGCCTTCATCCGGTCCGCTGGCGCCCGCAGGCGGCCGAGCAAGCGCTGCATGGTCTGCGGGTCGATGTCCTCGTCTTCCAAGGTTTCGAGGTAGCCGATCACCACGGTGAGTGGCGTGCGCAGTTCGTGGGAGACGTTGGCGATGAAGTCCTGGCGCATGGTGAGCAGGCGGTCCAGCATGGTGACGTCGCGGATCAGGACGATGGAGCGGTCCTCGTCCACCTGCATGTGGCGCAGTTCCAGGCGCCGCGCTTCATGAACCGGAGAGGGCAGCTCCACGATGCCGTCTTCGATGTCGCCGCGCAGCAGGGCGGCGACGGAGGGGTCGCGCACCAGCTCGGTGAGGTTGCGCCGCCGATCCCGGCGGGCGAGGCCGAGCAGGCTGCTGGCGGCTTGGTTCACCGCTTCGATGGCGCCGCCACGCTGCAGCACGATCCAGCCGTCCGGCATGGAGTCGAGCGTGTCCTGCAGCCAGCGCAGTTCGCGCAGCAGCGCGTGCGTGCGGCGTCGCGAACGGTCGAGCGATGCGCGCAGACGGTCCGCCATAGCCTGCCAGAACGCGTAACCCATCTCGGCCTTGCCGAGTGGAGCGCGGCTCCAGGCATCGAATCGTCGCGCCTCCACGGCGCCGATCAGCATCCAGCCCGCCATTCCGGCCACCAAACCCCAGGGCAGTCCAAACGGCATGCCGAAGACGAGTGCCACCGCAACGCACACGAATGCGCGCACCCGGTTCGGCGCACCGGTGTCGCGGAACTTTCCCGACAGCCTGCGCGGCACGGTTGCGGCCTCTAGCCGCGAGCCGCGAGAGTCTGCGCCAAGCGGAACACCTAGCCGGCGGCCGCCTGCTGCCCGGACAGCCGGTAGCCGACGCCGCGCACGGTCTCGACGGCCTTCTCCATGCCGTACGGCGACAGTGCCTTGCGCAGGCGCAGGACGTGGACGTCCACGGTGCGTTCTTCGACGTAGACGTTGCGGCCCCAAACCCGATCCAGGAGCTGCGAGCGCTCGAAGGCGCGGTTCGGATGCCGCATCAGGAGTTCGAGCAGGCGGAACTCGGTGGGCCCGACGTGTACCTTGTCCTCGCCGACGGCGACATGGTGGCCGCGGGTATCGAGGGTCAGCCGGCCGAGGGCCAGGACGCCGTCTTCCGGATCGCCGGCGCGGCGCAGCAACGCCTTGATGCGGGCGATGAGCTCGCGCGGCGAAAACGGCTTGGTGACGTAGTCGTCGATGCCGGCGTCGAAGCTCTTGAGCTTGTCCGCCTCCTCGCCGCGCGCCGTCAACATCATGAGCGGCAGGTCGGCGGTGAGCGGGTCGGCGCGCAGGCGCCTCGCAAGTTCGACGCCGCTCATGCCGGGCAGCATCCAGTCGATGAGCACGAGGTTCGGCAGCGGACCGCCCAGCGCCTCCATGGCCTGCTCGGCGGTCTCGGCGGGTTGCACCTCCAAGTCGGCGCGTTCCAGTGCGAAGGTGAGCATCTCGCGGATGTCCGTTTCGTCCTCCACGAGCAGCACGCGATTGCTGGCCATGCGGCTTCGTCCCTGTTCAAGCTCGACCGAACCCTAGTGGCGGATTATGACATTTTGGTGATTGCGCCAAGCTCGGCATAATGTAGCCACCGCATTGCCGAAGACTTCGAGAGGGATTGCATGGCACACAGACAGGTGCGAGCCGCCGATGGCTTCGCCTTCGACATCTACGAAGCGCTGCCGAGCGGCGAGCCGAAGGCGGCGGTGGTCGTCATCCAGGAGATCTTCGGCGTCAACGCGCACATCCGCGAAGTGGCGGACGGCTACGCCGCCGAGGGCTTTGCTGCGCTCGCGCCGGCGCTCTTCGATCGCGTCGAGCGCGGCGTCGAACTCGGCTATGACGCGGACGGCATGGGCCGCGGCCGCGACATCGCCTTCAGCGGCCTGGACCGCGAGGCGACGCTGCGCGACATCCAGGCAACCGTGGAAGAGGCCGGCAAGTACGGCCCGGTGGGCGTGGTCGGCTACTGCTACGGTGGCCTCATGACGTGGCTGTCGGCCTGCGACCTCGCCGGCGTCGCCTGCGCCTCGGCCTACTACGGCGGCGGCATCGCCGCGACGCTGCATCGCGAAGACGGCGCGCCGCGCCAGCCGCAGTGCCCGCTCATCATGCACTTCGGGGCCCTCGACGCCCACATCCCGCTCACCGACGTGGAGAAGGTCAGGCAGTCGCTGCCGGACGTGCCGGTGCATGTCTACGATGCCGACCACGGCTTCAACTGCGACCACCGGGCGAGCCACCATGCCGAGTCGGCGGCGCTGGCGCGGCAGCGCACGCTGGAACTGTTCCGGGCACATCTGGGCTGATGCGGGGGCGCTGCCGCCAGCGGGCGAAAATCGCCCAACTTGCGTGTTGACAACGCCCAAGCCGTTGTTGATGCTTCGCGGCGACTGAGCGAGGGGTGGGGAATCCTGAGCGTCGCGGCACGAAGAACAACGTCGCGCTGCCGCAGCCGAACGCCGCCGGGCAACCGGGCGGGCGATCGGCCGCAGCAGTAGAAGGTCGGCACCAGCGGGGCGGAGTTCCGCCGCGCGGGAGCTAGGATAGGTGCGAAGTAGCGAGTGCGGCAGGCAATGCGCGAGGGACCGATGACATCCACTCGACTAGTGCCGCTGCGCTTGGTTCGCGTTAACTTGAGTCAGTAGGAGAGCCATGAACAACTCCTCACCGAAGGGGCCGGTCGGCCTCAAGACCGTCGCCGTCGTCGGCGCCGCGGGGCTGCTAACGGTCTGCGTCGGCGCCGCCACGCTGCCGGACATCTTCGCCGTGGCCGAGCGCATCAACGAGCAGGCCAAGGAATCCCAGGCGAAGGTGGACGCGCTCACCGAAGAGACGCGCGAGCTGTACGACGAGTACAAGACCACCCTCAAGGAGATCGAGGGCCTGCGCGTCTACAACCGCCAGCTGCAGCGCCAGATCGACGGCCAGGAGCAGGAGATGGCGGAAATCTCCGGCAACATGGACAAGATCACCGATGTCCAGCGCCAGGTCACCCCGCTCATGGAGCGGATGCTGATCGGCATCGAGGAGTTCGTGGACAAGGACCTGCCGTTCCTCCCGGACGAGCGAGTCGGTCGGATCGATCGGCTGCGCGACATCCTCAACCGGGCGGACGTGGCGGTCTCGGAGCAGTTCAGCCAGGTGCTGTCCGCGTTCCAGACCGAGAACGACTACGGTCGCACCATCAACGCCTACAGCGGCAAGATCGAGGTGGACGGCAACGAGCGGGTGGCGGACATCCTGCACATCGGCCGCGTGGCGCTGGTCTACCAGACCAGCGACGGCCAGGAGACCGGCTATTGGAACGAGCAGTCCGGGCGCTGGGAGATACTGCCCGACAGCTTCCAGGCGCCGGTGCGCAGCGGCATCCGCATGGCGCGCGGCCAAGCGAGCCTCAACTTGCTGCCCATTCCCGTTAAGGTGGAGGACTAAGCCAATGATCCGCATGAGGAATATCTGCCTGTTCTCCGCCGCCCTGGGGCTCGCCATGGGCGCCCAGGCGCAGGACGAGCCCGCCGCCGCAGACGATCTGCAGGTGGTCGAGGCCAATACGCTGGACGACCTGCTGAAGAACGTCCAGGAGCGCCGCGTCGTCGAAAGCGAAGAGCACGTCCGCCGCGAGGCGGAGTTCCGCGCCCGCAAGGACCAGCAGGCGAAGATGCTCTCGGACGCCCGCGCCGAGAAGCGCGCCCAGGAGCGGCGCAGCGAGCGTCTCGAGACGCAGTTCGAGGAGAACGAAATCCGCATCGGCAACATGCAGGAGCAGTACGACAAGCGCCTCGGCAGCCTGCGCGAACTGTTCGGCGTACTGCAGCAGGTCGCGGGCGATACCCGCGCCAAGTTCCAGGACTCCATGGTCAGCGCCGAGATGCCGGGCCGCGGCGACTGGCTCGACCAGTTCGCGCAGAAGATGGGCAAGGCGACCCAGCTCGCCACCATCGAAGAGATGGAGCACCTGTGGTTCCTGTTGCAGCAGGAGATGACCGAATCGGGCCGCGTCACTCGCTTCAAGGGCACCGTGAACATGCTCGACGGCGATCAGATCGACGCCGATCTGGTGCGCGTCGGCGCCTTCGCGGTGATCGGCGAAGACGGCTACATCAACTACGACTTCAATCTGTCCACCCTGGTCGAACTCGGTCGCCAGCCCGAAGCGCAGTTCACCAATACCGCGGCGGCGCTGTTCGAGGCCGACGACGGCGAACTGGTCTCGTTCGCGGTGGACCCCACGCGCGGCTCGCTGATCGCACTGCTGATCCAGAAGGCGACGCTCGGCGAGATGGTGGGCACGCCGTTCGGCGGCTTCGCCAAGGGCCAGTGCTACCTGCCGTTCTGCGACGGCCAGGGCGACTACCCCGGTTCCATCATCATCCTGGTCGGCATCATCGGCGTGCTGATGGCCATCGAGCGGCTGATCGTGCTCACCCTGGTCGGCGCGAAGGTGAACCGGCAGCGCAACCAGCCCGAGGCGCCGAGCGAGGACAACCCGCTCGGCCGCGTCATCAAGGTCTACCACGACAACCGCGAGATCGACACCGAGACGCTGTCCCTCAAGCTCGGCGAAGCGATCCTCTCCGAGATGCCGGCGCTGACGCGCAGCATCACCATCATCCAGGTGATCTCCATCGTCGCGCCCCTGATGGGCCTGCTCGGCACGGTGATCGGCATGATCGAGACCTTCCAGTCGATCACGCTGTTCGGCGCCGGCGACCCGAAGACCATGGCCAGCGGCATCTCGACCGCCCTGATGACCACCGTGCTGGGCCTGTGCGTCGCCATCCCGACCACGCTCCTGCACGCCATCGTCAACACCCGCAGCCGGTCGATCATCCATGTGCTCGAAGAGCAGTCGGAGGGCATCGTCGCCATGCATGCGGAGGAATCCGGGCGGCCGCTGGACTAGGCGGCGCCCGGAACGGCCCCGATGATCTACGACATCTACATCGCGCTGTCGAGCTTCTTCGCCCAGGGCGGCAACGTGCTCTACCTGATCGCGCTGACGACGTTCCTCATGTGGACGCTCCTGTTCGAGCGGTTCTGGTACTTCCAGACCGAGCACAAGCAGGTGGTGCGCGACATCACCGAGCGCTGGGAGTCGCGCGCCGAGCGCAAGTCGTGGTCCGCCCACGCGGCGCGGGATACGCTCATCTCGCAGGCGCGCGAGCGCATCAACGGCAGCTTCCCGATCATCCTCACCTGCGTCGCGCTGTGTCCGCTGCTCGGCCTGCTCGGCACGGTGACCGGCATGATCGCGGTGTTCGACGCCATGGCGACGCAGGGCGGCAACGCCCGTTCCATGGCGGCGGGCGTTTCCCAGGCGACCATTCCCACGATGTGCGGGATGATCGCCTCGCTGTCGGGCATCTTCGGCACGACGTTCGTTCGCCGCAAGATCCTCTACGAGACGGAGCTCGTGCAAGACCACTTGACGATGGACCACTAAAGGCGCATAACGGGCCTGTCGAACGGGAGAACTTGAGCGATGGCGATCAATAAGGGCGGCCGGTTCGGCAAGCGCGACGAAGACTCGGACATCAACTTGACGCCCATGCTCGACGTGGTGTTCATCATGCTGATCTTCTTCATCGTGACGGCCACGTTCATCAAGCAGCCGGGCACGGAGGTCACCCGCCCCGAAGCGGAGACGGACCTGCAGAAGCCCACGGTTAGCGTGCTGGTGGCGATCAACGCCGCCGGCGAAATCTGGATCGACAAGAAGAAGGTGGATGCGGTGGCGGTCAGCGCCATGATCGAACGCCTGCATGCCGAAAACCCGAAGGGCGGTCTCGTGATCCAGGCGGATCGCGAGGCCACGTACGAGAAAGTGAAGGCCGTATTGGATGCAACCCGCAGCGCTGGGCTGACCGAGGTTGCGATCGCAACCCTCGACTGACGGGCCCCGACCGATGGTGGCTGCTGACGAGGCGAGCGAGAGGTAAAGACAGGAGGATCCAATCATGGCTCTGAGATACATCGTCGGCGTCGCCCTGGGCGCCGTCGTCACCTTCGCCCTGCTCTGGCTGATGCGCTCCGTCATCGCCAATCCCGATGCGGCCACGGACTCCGGCATCAAGGGCCGGGTCGTGGACTTCGTGCGCGTCCAGGAGGACACCGAAGTCATCGTCAAGAAGCGCAAGCCCGAACCGCCGCCGCCGCCGGACGAGCCGCCGCCGAACATGCCCACCCCGACGTTCGACTCGAACGTCTCCATGGGCGTGGACATCGGCGCCGTGGAAGTGAGCGTGGACATCGACATGTCCGGCACCGGCGGCTTCACCGCCGACGGCGAGTACCTGCCCATCGTCAAGGTGCAGCCCATCTACCCGCGCCGGGCGCAGACCCGCGGCATCGAAGGCTACGTGCTGCTGCAGTTCACCGTGACGGCCACCGGCGCCGTGCGGGACCCGGTGGTGATCGAGGCCAAGCCGCCGGGCATCTTCGACCGCGCGGCCATCAACGCCGCGCTCAAGTTCAAGTACAAGCCCAAGGTCATCAATGGCGAGCCCATCGAGGTGGCCGGGGTGCTGAACCGCATCGTCTTCGAACTGTCGGACGGGTAGGAGGGCGCCATGATCGCGAAACGAATCGCCAAGGTCTGCGCCTACGCCGCGGTGCTGGCCGTGGGCCTCGGCGCGGCGCCGCTGCTTTCCCCCATCGGCCTGCAATCCGATGCGTTCGCCCAGGACCGCGGCAAGAAGAAGAAGCGCTCCATCCCGAACATCACCGAGGCGACGTTCCGTCAGTTGTCCGATGCCCAGGAGTTCGTCGATCAGGCGCAGTGCCAAGTCGACGAGAAGGGCAATCCCCCGCCGGCGGTGGAGGGCGCCGATCCGTGCCGTCCGGTGTCCGCTGCCGAGGCGCGCGTTCTCTGGAACGAGGCGCAGGCGGTCCTTGAAAGGATGTTGCAGCGCAGCCGTCGTTACAACGGCAACGAGATGGCGCAGATCCACAACCTTCTCGCGTATGTGAACTACGAGCTGGGAGACATCGAGGCGACCATCCGCCACTACGAGCAGGTGCTCGCCCAGGTGCCGGACATCGCCGAGGCGCTGGAAGACGGGACCTTGAACCAGCTCTCGAAGCTCTACTTCCAGGAAGGCAACAAGTACGAAGGCGAGCAGGCCCTCGGCTGGTACCGCAAGGCGCTCGACACCATGATGCGCTGGATGGCCAACAACGAGAATCCGGGCCCCGAAGCGCACTTCTATCTCGCCCAGATCTACTACCAGATGAAGGACTTTCCCAACGCCATCGACCGCTTGGAGACGGTCGTCGCCTTGGCCAGGGAGCGCGGCATGAGGGTGAAGGAGAACTGGTGGACGATGCTGCAGTTCCTCTACTTCGAGCAGGAGAACTGGCCGAAGGTGATCGAGATTCTGGAGATCCTCGTCAGGGACTACCCCAAGCGCGCCTACTGGGTGAACTTGGCTTCGGTGTACGGCGAGACGGACCAGGTCCAAAAGCAGCTATGGACGCTGGAAGCCGCGCATGTGGGCGGCTTCCTCACCAACGAGTCGGACATCCGCACCTTCGGCGGCTTGCTGCTGCAGGAGGAGATCCCGAACCGGGCGACGATCTACCTGCAGAAGGGCGTCGACGACGAGATCGTTGAACCCACCGTGACCAACCTGCAGACCCTGGGCCAGGCGTACCAGCTCGCCAAGGACGTGGACCCCGCGATAGCCGTCTTCGAGGAGGCCGCCAAGATCGCCGAGGACGGCATGACCTACGATCGCCTGTCGGCGCTCTATCTGGAGAAGGACCAGTTCTCGGATTGCGTGGAATCGGGCGAGAACGCCTTGGCCAAGGGCGGTCTGAAGAAGCCGATCCTGACCAAGATCACCATCGGCATCTGCCAGTTCAACCTCGATCGGCTGAACGACTCGCGCAAGACCTTCGTCGGCGTTCGCCAGGATGCGCGCGGGGACCGCAGCGGCAACCGCAACGAAGAGCGCACCGCCTCGCAGTGGATCACCTATATCGACAGCGAGATCAAGCGCCGGGCTGAACTGGCCCGCCGCTAACGGAGGACGGCGGGCGGCTTCTCAGCTACCGCCCGCCGCCCGCCAAGCCGTTGTACACGGGGATCGTCCAAGGCCGCTGCCGGGTCCTCGACGTGGCAAGACGCGCGGGGACCACTAGGCTGGTAGTCGATTTGGGCGACCACGCCGAAGGCCTGCAGACCGGCGCCTCCGTGGGCGTCAACGGTGCCTGCCTGACGGCCGCGGCCATCGACGGCACGCAGGTCGCCTTCGACGTGATCCGTGAGACCCTTGCCAACACCAACCTCGGCGACGCGGCGCCCGGCGGCCTGGTGAACATCGAGCGCTCCTTTCGCGTTGGCGACGAGATCGGCGGGCACATCCTGTCGGGACACGTTGCGGCGCCGGTCACGGTCACCGAGGCGACCGCGGACGATGGTCATCGCACCATCACCGTGGCCGTCCCGCAGTCTTGGATGCGCTACCTGATGCCCAAGGGCTTCGTGGCCCTCAACGGCGCCAGCCTGACCATCCAGGAGCTGGACCGCGACCGCGGCACGCTGACCGTCAGCCTCATCCCCGAGACCTTGGCCCGCACCACGTTCGACGCCGTGCGCGTGGGCGACCGGCTGAACCTCGAGGTGGATGCGCAAACCCAGGCCGTGGTGGACACCGTCCGCTCCCTGCTGCCGGAACTCCTTGCGGAGCAGCAGCCCGGGGCCGCGCCATGAGCTTCGCCGTCGGCGACATCGTCCGCCACCGCAAGTTCGGCTACCGCGGCGTCGTCTACGGCGTCGATGCCACGTTCTCGCTGAGCGAAGAGTGGTACGACACCGTCGCCCGCTCGCGCCCGCCCAAGGACCAGCCCTGGTACCACGTACTGGTGGACCGCGCCGTCCACACCACCTACGTTGCCGAGCGCCATCTGGCCGCCAGCGGCGACCTGGCGCAGATCGACCACCCGCTGCTCGGCGAGTACTTCGAGACCTATACCGGCCGCCGCTACCGCGCCCGGGAGTTGAATTGAGGCGGGAGCGCGGCAAGGCATGATCGACGGCGCATTCAAGGATCGGCTGCGGGCGGGAGAGCCGCTGCTCGGCGCCTTCGCCAGCATCGAGGCGGCGACCGCGGTGGAGGTGATGGCCGTCGGCGGCTTCGACTTCCTGATGCTCGACGGCGAGCACACCACCATGGGCCCGGCCGACGCCGCGATGCTGGTGCGCGCGGCCGAAGCGCGCGCCACGCCGGTGCTGGCGCGGGTTGCGGAGAACGAGCGTCCGGTGATGGCGCGATACCTCGATGCCGGCGTGCTCGGCACGATGACGCCGATGGTCGGCTCCGCGGCGGACGCAAGACGCGCGGTCGCGGCCGTGAAGTACCCGCCGCAGGGCGAAAGGGGCTTGGCGGGCGTCCGCGTCAACGACTTCGAGACGCCGCCCGGCTATACCCAAGCGGCGAACGAGGCGACGCTGGTGGTCGTGCAGATCGAGACGCCGAACGGCATCGAGAACGCGGACGAGATCATCGCCACCGAGGGCGTCGACGTGGTGTTCCTTGGCCCGTCCGACCTCTCCGCCGCGCTCGGTGTGCCGGGCGAGACGAAGCACCCGCGAGTGCTGGACACCATCGCCGCGCTCACCGAGAGAATCGCCGCCGTCGGCAAGGCCGCCGGCACCGTCGCCCGCACTGCTGAGGACTACGCGCATTGGCGCAGCCTCGGCATGCAGGTCTTTCTGCACAGCGCCACCGCCCTGCTGCTCGGTGCCACCCGGGGTTTCCTGCAGGGCGTGAAGGCGGCCGAAGCGAACCGAACCTCCCCTTGCTGAGGCAACGGCCGTGTTGATCCATGTGTGAGCCGACCTGGCGGATGGACGTTGCCAATGCGGCATAGAGTGCGCGGACGAGGCCGTTTGGCGAAGGGCGCACTTGCATTGGTGACGTTCGGCGGTGCAGCGCCTGTCTCGGTAGCCGCATGTTCACCGATGGACGTAGCGGACGCCGAAGTCGTCGTCAGGGGCCATTCCATCAACGACGAGCACATGGTGCGGCTCGAAGTTGCTATGGGCGAGTCCGATCCTCCCAGGGTGCATGGGGACTCCCGGTTGATTTCGTCGTGCTTGACGGTAGGCGGCAGCTGCCCCGCAGTTGCCGTCGACGACAAAGGGGATTCACTTCATGGCGTCACTGTACTGGCGGCGACACGAGCAGAGGGCGGGGAGCTCATCAAAGGCGGATCGATCTCTGGACTGTTAGTTGATCCAGATGGCATGCCGGTGGGAGGAGGGGCGATAGTGATGTCTAGCTTGGCCGGCCGGCGCCAAGCCAGGACCACCGCCGATGGCCACTTCGGGTTCGATGGTCTGAAGCCCGGCGAATACACGCTGACGGCGCGGGCCCAGTCGTTCCCCGAAGTAGTGCGCATGGTTGCATTGCGTGGAGGGGAGGTCGTAGAAGGATTGGAGATCCGGTTGGAGGTGGGATCGCGCAGCGGGACAATCTACGGAAGCGTTACGGGCGTCCTCGCGGGTGAGACTGCGGGCGTCTACGCAAGAGGCGTGTCTGCATCGGTTGCGGCGGACGGAACGTACGAGCTGCGTGGCGTGCCGGCGGCGGACGAGGTGTGGGTGTCGGCGCGCACGGGCGCTCGCTCGCTTCGGCAACGAACCGCACTTGGTGTGGGCGACCATTCGCGCGTAGATTTCGTCTTCGAGGGGACTGCTCGCCTATTTGGGAGCGTTAGCCGGGCGGGACATCCCAATAGGGCGAGGACTCCGGTGGACATCATGTCCCGGTCAGGTGGCGCTAGGGCGGTCACGTTCGTGTCGGCGCAAGGACGATACGACGTCAACGGCCTTGACGGTGGAGACTACCTCGTGACGATCGGTTCTCGGCGGTTCGAGGTGGAAGTAACTGGACAAACGCGATTCGACGTCGACCTTTGCGGAGATGATGGCGGTCGATTCGGGCCAGGGTTGGACAATCGCATGGAGGGATGTGCGCATCTGGTGATCGGGGGTCGGGTCCTTACCGAGGATGGGGTGGGGATCCAAGGCGTGAGGGTGCGACTCACGGCGTTCGGCTATTGGCGCTCGGATTGGACGGACAGCAACGGCGCGTTCTCATTCGCGGATATCCGGGCCGGCAATTTCGTGCTCGGTGCCCATCACCCTAGCATCGGGGTTGGAATGCACCAGTTTTCGGCCGATGAGTCGGTGGAGGACTTGGTCCTGCAATTGCGCCGAGCGCAGAGCGAAGTGGTGGTGGCCCGCGAGACTGGTACGGAGAAGCCGTTGCGAGGTCCCGTCACCGTGCATGTCTTCGACGGTTCAAACCTGCTTGGCGTTTTCTTCCTGGGCGGGAAGGCGCCCGGCGACTTTGCGGTGCCGCTCACGTTGGCGGGGTACGACCTCACGTTCAGCCACCGCGGGCATCATCCAGTGACTCTGCCGGTTTGGAATGGGTACGAGGCGATGGTCGAGTTGCGGCCATGCGGGCCAGATGGCCAGTCGTGCGATGGCGTCACCGACCTAAGGTCCTTGACGTCTTCGCTCAAGTGATCCGGTGGCTTGACGGTAGTCAATCTCCGAACGGCAGTTCTTGGACTAGCTTCGAGACCCAATGCCGACGAACCGGTGCCCCGAGCGCCAAGGACTTCGCCGCGCGCACGCTTCGTGCGGCCGAAAGTGCTGATCTGGTCAGTAGCTAAGCCAGTCCGAACGTCGTCGCGCCGTTGTCCCAGAAGATCTTGCGGATGCTCTGCTCCGGCAGCGGCTGCTTCTCGAGGTCCGCCATCCCCGCTGGCCAAGTGCCGTCCGGGTGCGGATAGTCGGTGTTGAACGTCACGTAGTCGTCGCCGACCAGGTCGCACACCGCCGGCAGGGTCATCTCGTCGCCCCGGCAGGCGACGAGGAAGTTCGACTTGAAGTACTCGGTGGGGCGGCGCTTGAGCAGCGGATGCTCGGCGTTGCCGGAGAACTCCCAGTGCTGTTCCATGCGCTGCAGCCAGTAGGGGAGCCACCCCGCGTCGGCCTCGACGTGGACCACCTTGAGCTTCGGGAAGCGCTCGATGACGCCGAACCAGATCAGGCTCATCATCGCCACCATGGCCTCGAACGGGTGCGCGATGATGTGCCCGGAGGTATGCGTCTCCATGCGTTCGCCGAAAGACGGCAGATACGGCGAGCCGGAATCGTGGATGCACATGGGCAGGCCGAGGTCCTCGAGTTTGGCCCACAGCACATCGTGGTCGGGGTGGTGCAGATTGCGGCCGCAAACCGGGTTCGGGCGCACGTAGAAGCAGGCCGCGCCCTTGGCCGCGGCGCGTTCCGCCTCCTCGACGGCGAGGTCGGGGGCCTGCACGGGCAGCATGGCCGCCATGCGCAGCCGCTCCGGGGCGGTGGCGCAATACTCCAGGCTCCAGTCGTTGTAGGCGCGGCAGACGGCGGCGAGCAGCTCGGGATCCTCGAACTCGCGGCCGAGCATCTGGCCACCCACGGTGGGGTAGAGCACCTGCGCATCGACGCCGTGCTGGTCCATGTCGCCCACCCGGGCTTCGGCGCTGAACGCCGCGGCGCGGCTCTTGGCGTGCTTCTCCATGCCCTTGGCGGCGGCCTGATGGAACTCCTTGGAGGCCATCGGATAGCTGCCGTCCTGCTTGGTGATCGGCTCGCCCTCGACGAAGAGGCCGGGCCGGCCGTGGCCGAGGTCCGCCAGATACGGCGCCTGATCGGCGAACTTGGGATCGATGTAGCGTCGCCAGATGTCCGGCGGCTCCATCTGATGGGAGTCCGTGTCGAGAATGCGGTAGCCGTTGCGCATGGCGTCTCCAGCCGATTGTCGAGCGACTTTCAGCGTAGGAGTCTCGGCGGCGGAACGCAACCGGCGGCTGCCTGATTCGACACCGCTCGTGCGCTATAGTCGCGTCCGCGAATGGTCGGGGGAGGGCGATGAAGTTCGGCTTGCGCTACTGCAATACGGGCCGCTACGTGGCCGGCGCCAAGGCGGTGGAACTCGTTCAGGCGGCGGAAGAGGCCGGCTTCGAGTCCGCGTGGACGGTGGAGCATACGGTGGTGCCGGAAGGCCATGCGTCGGCCTATCCGTACTCCGCGGACGGCCGCATGGCTGGCGGCGTGTACGACTTTCCGCTTCCCGACCCGCTTGTCTGGATGGCCTACGTCGCCTCGCAAACGAGCACGATTCGCCTCGGCACCGGCATCCTCATCCTGCCGCAGCACAGCCCGGTCATCACCGCCAAGCAGGTGGCGACGCTCGATGCGATGTCCGGCGGCCGCATCCTGCTCGGCATCGGCGTCGGCTGGCTGAAGGAGGAGTTCGAGGCCATCGGTGCGCCGTTCGAGGATCGCGGCGCCCGCACCGACGAATACGTCGCCGCCATGCGGGCGCTGTGGCGCGAGGAGAGGCCGTCCTTCGCCGGACGCTTCGTTCGCTTCGACGGCGCGTACTGCCGCCCGCAGCCGCCCGGCGGCAGTGTGCCGATCCACGTCGGCGGCCATTCCAAGGCCGCGGCGCGGCGCGCCGGACGCTTGGGCGATGGCTTCTTCCCGGCGCGCGGCAAGCCGGTCGAGCTGATCCGCTTGGCGCAGGAAGCCGCAGCCGAGGCGGGCCGCGACCGCGCGGACGTAGAGATCACCCTTAGCTGCCCCGAGGATCTCGCCGAACTCAAGGAGCTGGCGGCGCTCGGCGTGCATCGCGTGCTGGTGCCCGTGAACCCGACGCCCGGCATGGCGCGCGCCGCCCGCAACCCGGAAGACGTGCTCGGCTGGCGCAGCGCGATCGCGGACTTCGCGGATGTCTGACGCGGCGGACCAGCGCGATGACGGCCTTCGCCGGCAGCTCGATGCGCTTGGTCGGCGACCCATCGCGGGCTGGAAGGTTGGACTCACCTCCGGCGCGGCGCGGGACAGCATGGGCGCCGGATTTCGGCCGTTCGGCTACATCCTAAGCGAGCGCGTCTTCGAGACCGGCACGGTTCTCGCGCTGCGGCGATTCGCCCGCGTGGGCGTCGAGAACGAACTCTGCTTCCGAATCGGCTCGGCCCTCGGCGCCGGTGCTTCGCGGGATGACGCAATGGCCGCTGTGGAATCCGTTGCCGCCGGATTCGAGATCAACGAGCGGCGCCTCGGCCGCGGCGCGGATGCTGCCGACCGCTTGGCGGACGACCTCAGCCAATGGGGCATCGTCGTCGGCGAGGAGCAGCGGCTCGACTGGCCGAGCGTGGATTTCGATGCCATCGAGGTCGCTCTGCAATGCGACGGCAAGCCGGTGGAAACGGTCGCCGCTCGCGGCCACATCGACGACCACTTCGCGTCCATCGCGGCGCTCGCTCGGCAGCTGGGCCGCTTTGGGCGGACGCTCGACGCCGGCAGCCGCGTCATCACCGGTTCGTACACCCGCCAGCCCGTCACCGCGCCCGGGCGGTGGGTAGGCGACTTCGGTTCCCCGATCGGGCGCGTCGCGGTGGAGTTCGCATGAAGATCGTCATCATCCCGGGGCTCACCCTGCCCGAGGTGGCCGATGCGGACCTCGAACGCATCCGCCAGGCGGGCGGCGATGCGCAAGTCGTGGTGACCGATCCCGCAGGCGCCCGCGCCGAAATCGAGGACGCCGATGTCGTGTTCGGTTTCGTCTCGCGCCCCATGTACCTCGCCGCCAAGCGCCTGCACTGGGTCCACGCCATCGCCTCCGGCGTCGATGCCTTCCTCTACCCGGAGTTTGTCGCTGGCGACGTGGTGCTCACCAGCGAGAAGGGCTTGGTCGGCGAACACCTTGCCGACCACGCCTTCGGCCTCCTGCTCATGCTGACGCGGCAGCTCGCCACGGCCCTGCGCTACGGCCCGGACGGCTGGAACCACCGCCCCGAGATGCGCTTCCAGGAGATCGAACTGACCGGCTCGACCATGGGCATCTTCGGCTTCGGCGGCACCGGCCGGGCCATGGCGCGGCGGGCGGCGGCCTTCGGCATGGACGTGATCGCCCTGGACAGAGACCCGGTGCCGGGTTCCGCCGAGGTCGACAGTGTGCTCGCCCCGGACGATTTCGATGCGCTTCTCGGCCAATCCGACGTGGTGGCGATCTGCTGCCCGCTGACCCCGGAGACGCGCGCCAAGTTCGATGCCGAAGCGTTCCGCAAGATGCGCGCCAGCGCCTACCTCGTGAACGTCACGCGCGGCGAAGTGATGGTGGAGGAAGACCTGGCGGACGCGCTGGAGAGCGGCGAGATTCGCGGCGCGGCGCTCGACGTGGCGCCGCGCGAGCCGCTGCCCGCGGACAGCCGCCTGTGGTCCGCGCCGCGCATCGCGATGACGCCGCACACGGCCGGCGCCAGCCAGTTCCGCGCCCAGCGCAACCTGGACCGCTTCGTGCGCAATCTGGAACGCTTCCGCCGCGGCGAGGCGCTCGAAGGCGTGATCGACAAGGCGCTCGGCTACTAGCGAAACAGGCAGCAACCGAGTCGCTGGTGAGCGCCGTCGCCGAGGCCCGCACGCGCTGCTCGTGGTGCGGCGACGATCCGCTTGCCGTCGCCTACCACGACTTGGAGTGGGGCGTTCCCGTGCATGACGAGCGGCAGCTGTTCGAGATGCTCACGCTCGAAGGCGCCCAGGCGGGCCTAAGCTGGATGACCATCCTCAGGAAGCGCGACGGCTACCGCGAGGCTTTTCACGGCTTCGATCCGGAGCGCGTCGCGCGATTCGACGCGCGGCGCTTGGCGATGCTGGCGACGAACCCGGCCATCGTCCGCAACCGCGCCAAGATCGCCGCCACGGTGGCCAACGCGCAAGCGACGCTGGCGCTGCGCGCGGAAGGCGGCCTGGGGCGGTTCCTGTGGGGCTTCGTGGACGGTCGCCCGGTGCAAACCAAGCCGCGCTCCGCCGCCGACATCCCGGTGCAGACGGCTGTCTCGAAGCGCATGGCCAAGGCGCTCCGAGCGCACGGCTTCCGCTTCTGCGGCCCGACCATCTGCTACGCGCTGATGCAGGCGGTCGGCATGGTGAACGACCATGTGACGTCGTGCTTCCGGCACGCCGAGTTGAGCGAGTCCGCGGGCCCTTAGACTTGGATATAGCCTTCGCCCGCGGTCCAGACCAGCGGGAACTCGTCGCAATCCATCCGATCGCCCTCCTTAAGGACCTTCGACTTGCCCGAATCCAGCGCCATCCCTGCGCGTTCCCGATAGCGGATGTCGTCGCCGAGGTAGTGCAGGGAGAAGGCGCGCCGGTCCGCGCCGCTGCAATTGCCTGTTGCGCCATGCACCGTGTTGGCGTGGTGGACGATGGCGTCGCCGGGCTCGGCCGGGTAGTAGACGACATCGTAGTCGCCTTGTGCACCCTCGATGTCCGGCAGCTTGGGAAGGCCCGCTCCGTACAAGGGCTCCTGGGTGACGAAGCCGTTGGGAGCGTGCGTCCGCCAGCGGTGCGAGCCCCTGATGTAGCCCATCATGCCGCTGTCCTCGTTCGCCGCATCGAGCGCTATCCATACCGTGCAGCACTTGTCGCCTGTTACATGGAAATACGGCGCGTCTTGGTGGAAAGCGGTGCGGTGCAGGGAGCCCGCTTCCTTGAAGAACAGTTGCTCGCCGTAGAAGTTGAGGCGCTGCGAGTCCATCAGGTACGCGACCTTCTCGGCCAGCGGCGGCCCGCACGCGAGCGCGGCGACGGCGGGGAACGAGCGCCAGTTGAAGCTGTTGATGCAGAATCGTCCCGCTGCGGTCTTCGCTTCGGGGGTGACGAGTTCGGCGCCAGCCGCCTCGAGCATGGGGCCAAGGGCCTTGAAGTCCACCAGCTGCACGTCGTTCGGATCGGCGGCCATCTCTTCGTCGAACGCTGCTTGCAGTCGCTGCAGCAAGTCTTCGTCCGCGAAGTGGGGCAGGTGTACCACGCCGCAATCGCGGTAGTGCCGTCGCTCCGCCTCGGTGATGTCGCGCATGGCCGTCCCTTGTCCGGTTGCCGGATGCGGACAATACACGGCCTCCGCATCGTCTGTGGTAGGTTGCGCCGTCCGTCCGCCAAGCAGGGAGGCACCATGGAGCACGAAGAACAGATCCGCATCGTCGAAGCGCTGATGGCGCACCTCGATCAGGGCACCACGGTCGATGCCGGATGCCAAGTGCGCAATCCGGTTTCCTCCTACACCGCGCCGGACCTCGCCGAGCGCGAGTGGCAGGCGTTCTTCGGCGATCATCCGCAAGTGGTGGGCCTGGCGGCCGACCTGCCCGAAGCGGGTACGTTCTTCACCTGCGATGACTTCGGCAAACCCGTACTCTGCACCCGCGACGAGAGCGGGACGTTCCGGTCCTTTCTGAACGTCTGCCGCCACCGCGGCGCGGTGGTGGAGAATGAGGCACGGGGAGAGAAGAAGCTCTTCAGTTGTCCGTTCCACGCCTGGGGCTACAACCTGTCCGGCGACCTGGTCGCTGTGCCGAGCGAGAGCAAGTTCGGCCCGGTGGACCGTTCCTGCCACGGCCTCCGGGCACTGCCGGCGGAAGAGCGCTACGGCCTGCTCTGGGTGCATCCGCAGCCCGACGGCGAGATGCAGCTCGATGCCAGCTTGGGCGCCCTCGGCCCGGAACTCGAAGGCTGGCATCTCGAACGCTTCGTCCACCACGGCCTCACCACCTACCGGCACGCGATGAACTGGAAGCTCGCCGTCGATACCTTCGGCGAGACCTACCACTTCAATACGCTGCATCGGAACAGCCTGGCGCAGGACTTCTACGGCAACGTGCAGCTCTACGACACCTTCGAGCGCAACCACCGGATGATGCTGTGCCTGAAGAACATCGACACGCTCCGCGACGCGCCGCGCGAGGAGTGGCACGTCCTGAACGCGACGCTGCCCGTCTACTACCTGTTCCCGAACACGCAGCTCATCATCGGCTTCGCGGGGCCCACGCTGGTGCGCATCTATCCATCCGGCACGGACCCGCATAACAGCCACTCGCAGGTCTCGTTCTACATCGACCCGGAGCTGGACCCCGCGAAGCTCACCGGCCGCAACGCGGAACTGGTCGCCGACATCGTGGCCCGCAGGGAACGATTCGCGGACGTGATCCGCGACGAGGACTATGTCGCCGCCGCCTCGGCCCACGTGGGTGCCCGCGCCGGCGCCCAGGAGTACGTCACCTTCGGCCGCAACGAGCCGGCCCTGCACCACTACCACAACGGCTACCGGGCGGCGCTGGGAATGGCGCCGCTGCAAGCGGTCATCAACTGACGAGCCAAGCGCGGCCGTTGACCCGCTCGGCGCGCCTTGCCAACATCGCATGGCCGGGGCGCGAGGCCCGACGGGATAGGGACTATGGCTGACGTGGCAGCGGCGCCTCTAGCGGGCGTCGCGGTGCTGGACATTTCGGAGGGCGTAGCGGGGCCCTTCTGCGCGAAGCTTCTGGGCGATCTCGGCGCCGATGTCGTCAAGGTGGAACGCCCCAGCACGGGCGACTCGGCGCGGGAGCTCGGCCCGTTTCCGAGCTGGGCGGTAGACGAAGCGACGCGACGAGAGACCAGCGCCGCCTTCTTCTATCTGAACACCAGCAAGCGCAGCGTGGCGCTGGACCTCGGCACCGAGGCGGGCCGTGAGCAGCTGTGGCGGCTGGTGCGGCGCTTCGACGTGGTCGTGGCCGGGCAGACGGCCGAAGCGCTGGACGCCGCTGGCATCGGCTTCGATGCGTTGCGCCGATGCAATCCGCGCGTCATCCTTACCACCGTGTCCGGTTTCGGCTCCTTCGGCCCGCTCTCGCACTATCAATCGTCGCATCTGGTTTCGTGCGCGGTCGGCGGCTGGTGCCATCTCTGCGGCGTGCCGGAGCGCGAGCCGCTGCAGGTTGGCGGCAATGTCTCGGAAACCCTCGCGGGCGCGTTCGCCGCGGCGGCGACGCAACTCGCCGTCATCGGCCGCAGCCGCCACGGGCAGGGCGAGCACGTCGACGCGAGCGTCCAGCAGGCCGTGCTCGCCGGCGCGCAGATGCCGACGCTGCTGTACGAATACCGCGGGCTCTCGCCAGAGCGCTACTCCAGCGTCGGCTCGGGGGCGGGGGCCTGCTACATGCTGCCCACCGCCGATGGCTACATCGGCCTCAACGCGCTGACGCGGCCGCAGTGGCACATGCTGTGCGACTTCCTCGGTCGCAAGGACATCGCGGAGAACCCGCGCTATCGGTCCGTCTCCTGGGTGAATCCGGACGAGCGCTTGGAGGAGATCCGCGTCGCGTTCGAGGAAGCGCTGGCCGGCCGCACTGCGGAGGAACTGTTCCACGCCGCAGAGCGGGAGCGCGTGCCATTCGGCCTGGTGCCGGACATGGCGGGCATGTTCGCGCTGCCGCCGCATCGGCATCGCGGCTTCATCGTTCCCCTCGACCATCCGGTTGCGGGCAGCGTGGAAGTGCCAGGAGTCCCGTTCCAAGCCACGGGCACGGCGCCGCGGCTGTTCCGGCCGCCGCTGCTCGGCGAACACACCGAGGCCGTGCTGGCGGATCTGCCCGATGCGCCCGATGCGTCCGACGACGATGCTGCCGAGACCAATCCGCTGCCGCTCGAAGGCGTGCGCATCCTCGATCTGTCGATGTTCTTCGCCGGCCCCGTCTGCGCCCAGATCGCGGCCGACGCCGGCGCCGACGTGATCAAGGTGGAGTCCGTGCAGCGCATCGACGGCTGGCGCGGCAGCGCCTCGTCCAACGCCAATGCCGAACTGCCGGGCTGGGAGAGCTCGCCGTACTTCAACTGGGTGAACCGCAACAAGCGCGACATCACCCTCAACCTCACCGATCCGCGCGGCGTCGCCATCGTCAAGAAGCTGGTCCGAGAGGCGGACATCCTGATCGAGAACTACACGCCCCGGGTGATGGCCAAGTTCGGCCTGTCGTGGGACGTGCTGAGCGCGATCAACCCGCGCCTGGTGATGATCTCGCTGTCCGGCTTCGGCGCGGACAGCCCATGGCGCGACTACGTGGCGTTCGGCATGTCCACCGAGCAGATGGCGGGTTTCACGCATCTCACCGGCTACCCGGATGGCGATCCGCTGTTCACCGGCACCACCGGCGGCGACCTGTTCGCTGGCGTGATGGGCGCCAACGCCCTGTTCGCCGCGCTGCAGCACCGGGACCGCACCGGCGAAGGCCAGCACATCGACTTCGGCCAGGTGGAGGCATGCAGCCTCTACGTGGGGGACGCGATGACGGCGTGGTCGCTGGCGGGCGTCGATCCGGGGCGCATCGGCAACGGCCACCACTGCTATCCCCTGCAAGGCGTGTTCCCGTGCCGAGCAGGGCGCTGGATCGCGATCACCTGCAAGACGGCCGAACACTGCGCCGCGCTCGCGGAGCTCGTGGGCGACGCGGCCGTCGCCGCTGGCGGCGATGGTGCTGCCGACGCCATCGCGGCATGGACGCGACCGCAAGACCACCTTGCGCTGATGCAGGCGCTGCAGGCGGCGGAGATTCCGGCAGGCGCGGTGATGAACGGCCCCGACTTGCTCGCCGACCCCCAGCTCGCTCCGCGCGAGGGCCTCTTGGTGCAAGACCGCCCGGGCCTCGGGCCGAAGCATTATCCCGCCCAGCCCTACCGGTTCCGCCGCGCCCAGCCGGCGCCCAACCAGCGCGCGCCCCTGCTCGGCGAGCACACCAGCGAGGTGCTGCGGGACTATGCCGGCCTCACCGACGACGACATCGCCGAACTCGTCATCGACGATGTGGTCGGCACGGTGCCGATGGCTGCGCGGTAGTCGCGGAGTCCGAACCGCGCCGGCTACCCGTCAGTACTCGACCGCGTCGTTCTCGAACGTGAACCCGTCCGTCGGCATCACCAGCCGGTGCCGGGCGCCGGCCCGGTCCGCATCCCAATCCTCGTAGCCCGCATCGCCCGCCCACAGCGCCACGCGCACGCCGTCGCCGCGCTTGACCGCTCGCGTCTCGTAGAACCGCGCGGCCCTGGAACCCAAGCGGCTGAGCAGCGCCTGTACCGGACGGTAGCGGGAGAGGTGGTACAGCGTCACCCAGGTGGGCGGCACCAGGTCGATCTCACCGGCGCTGTGCTTGGCGAGCGCGTTCGCGGGGGTGATCCACTGGTGATCCTTGATCTCGCCGTCGTCGATGGTGATGGCTTGGTCGCCGGCTCGGGCGGCGAAGAACCAGGTGGCGAAGCGCACGGGCGTGCTCGGCGGCGGGGTCCAGTGGGCGAACCAGACGAAGTCCGCCGGATCCACGACGATGCCGGCTTCTTCCTCCGCCTCCCGCGCCGCCGCATTGCGCGCCGTCATCTCGGCATCGCCGTTCTCGGCCCGGTCCTCGGCGTCGATCCGACCGCCCGGAAAGACCCACATGCCGCCGAAGTCGATCTTCGCGTTCTTGCGCAGCATCAGCACTTCGGGGCCGTCCTCGCCATCGCGCAGCAGCACCACGGTGGCGGCGGGCGTGGCTGGCTTCGCCTTCACGGCCTGGGGATTGTCGACATCGCCGTAGATGTCGTCCTTGTGCCTGCTCTCGGTGCTCGTGTTCGCGGCCATGCTTCGTCCAACGCTGCGGAAAGCCGCATGATCCGCATTTGCCGCAGCCCCTTCAAGCGCCGCGGCGCCGCAGGCACGGGCCGCAGCTTGCCCCCGCCCGTGCCGGGTCATGTACCTATGCGTTGCCGGAGATCTGCGCCATGCCCGGTACGGCGCGCTACAGCCGCGGGGAGCGGCGCAGGATGCTGATGGCGTTCTGGAAGTGCAGGGCGGATTGCAGGTCGTCTGCGGCGATGGCCGCCGTCCTGCGGGCTTCAAGGTCGGCGAGCTTGGCGTCGAAGGCGTCCTGCGCCGCGGGTGCGAACGTCGGCCCGTCGAGCGCGGCATCCATCTCGTGGCCGTGCGCCCCGGGCACCAGCACGTCGAAGTCCTCTCGGAGCACGGAGTCCGCCGGCGCTTGGCATTCGGCGACATAGTTCAGGGCTCCGGCCGGCTGCCGGTAGCCGATGAGGCGCTGCATCTCGACCGGCAGCTTGCGCGCCAGATGCGGCGGGCAGGCGAGCAGCTGATTCTCCTCTTGGGCGAGGAAGGCCAGCGCATAGTTGATGTTCATGCCCACCCGGCGCCCCGTCGTTCGGTTCGCGCCGGCGCCATGCACGGACCAACCGGTCCAGACTAGGGCGCTGCCTTGCGGCATCTCGGCTTGCACGGTGGGCTGGGAGTAGCTCCTGGTACCGCCGCGGGGTTCCTCCCGGTGGCTGCCGAGGACGATGTGCGTGGCGCCGTTTTCGGCCGTGAAGTCGGTGAGCGCCCACATCACTTCCACCTGCGGGTCGATGCCGGCGTGCTGGAAGTCGTACAGCCACATGCCGTTGGCGCGGTGCATCTTCAGTCCATGCGGCAGCGCTTCGGTACCGCCGCCCGGGCCCACGTCGATGATCTGCGTGAGGTGGAGCTGCCAAGGGTAGCGGAACCCCTTCTCGCCCTTGCCGACGCGGTCGCCGATGCGCACCGCATCGCCCGAGAGCTGCTGTTCGCCGAGGATCGCGTTCGCCAGCCACAGGATGGCGGGATGGGCGATGAACTGATGGCTTGCCGGGGCTCTGGCGACCAGGGCGCCCGTTCGGCGCGTGCCGCCGAGGCCGTGCAGGCCGTGCGGCGTGGCGTTGATGTACGGGCGCATCTCGCCGAGCAGCGCCTCGCAATCCGTCGGCGGCAGCGCATTCTCGATGACGGCGAAGCCGTGCTTGTCCACCGCGTCGAGCGCATTGGCATGGCATTGCGCGACGGCGTCCGCGCCGGCGGCGACCGCGGCCGCATAGTCGAAGCTGTGCAGCCGATGCGTTCCGAAGGCGTTCGTCACCTGATCCATGGCGCGTCAACCGAAGTCGTGTTGGGGTGCCGATTATGCGGGCAGCAACGCAAGGCGCAGAACACGTATGCTTGGCCGCACATTCGAGGGAGACCAAGGAAGCCACATGGCTGCGGCAGGAAGCGCTTCGGCGCAGCGAAACACCTACCCGGACATCGCCGCGCTGGCCGGCGGGGTGGCCGTGGTCACCGGCGGCGCGAGCGGCATCGGCTACGCCTTGGCCGAGAAGGCGGCTCGCTGCGGCCTGCATCCGGTGCTGGCGGACATCGAAGAATCCGCCATCGCCGCCGCCGAGGCGCGTCTCGCCCACACGGCGAAGGATGCCGGCGTCGAGGTCTTCGGCCATCGCGTCGATGTGTCTTCGGAGGCCGAAGTCAATGCGCTGGAGGCCGCGGTCGCCGAGCGCTTCCCGGACCGTCCCGTCACGCTGCTCTGCTGCAATGCGGGCGTCGGCGGCGGCGGGCCGGTGCTGCGCGCCACGGATATCGACTGGGACTTCGTGCTTGGCGTCAACGTCAAGGGCGTCGCCAACTGCGTGCGCGCCTTCGTGCCGAAGATGGCGGCGGGCGATGCCGCGGGCGCGGTGATGGCCACGTCCTCCCAGGATGGCCTGTGCGCCGCGCAGGGCGTCTACGGCGTCTCCAAGCACGCCTGCGTCGCGCTCATGGAAGCGCTCTACCAGGAGCTCGGCGGTCGGCTCTCCGTGCATGTGCTGTGCCCGAACGTGGTCGCCACCAATATCGTCACCTCGGAGCGCAACCGTCCTGAGCGCTTCGGCGGCCCGCGCCGGATCAGCGCCGCCAATCCGGTGGCGGAACGCTTCAAGGCGTTCGGAATGCCGCCGTCGCGGTGCGCGGACATGGTCTTCGATGCGATCACGAGCGGCGTCTTCTACATCATGGCGGAGGCCGAGGACGACCCGGGCTACGTCTACTCCGAAGCCGAGACGCGGATGAATGCCATCCTCACCGGCGGCTTGCCGTATCGGCCGCGCAGCGCGCTGATCGGCAAAGTCTTCGACCCGCGCGTGCCGCTGCCGGCAAGGAGAACCGACGATGGATGATTCGATGAACGTGGCGGTGAAATACGGCGCCGCGCTGGGTGCGGTGGTCGGTGCTCTGGGTTTCCTGCTGGCGGCGCTCGACATGCACATGAACCCCGCGCTGCCGATGATCTTCGTCGGCCTCGCGACGATCATCAACGTCCTGGTCGTATTCCTGGCGCTAACTGCGACGGCGACCGCCGCGTCATGGTTGGGCCAGGTGAAGAACGGCCTCGTCCTGGGCGTGGTCGGAGCGGTGATCGTGTTCGCGAGTTCCTGGGTGATGACCGCCCTCGTGTTCCCGGACTACCACGCCGAATTCGCCACCGCCCAGCGCGCGGCGCTGGCAGGGATCGGCTTGCCGGCGGAGCAGGTGGAGATGCAGATGGTGGCCTACGAGCAGGCGACGGCCGTGGGCAGCGCGTTCTCCGGTGCGCTCGGTACGGTGATCACCAGCTTGGTCGCGGCCGCGCTGATCGGCATCTTCAAGCGCCGGAAGGATTGAGGATGCAGGCAGCTTTCTGGGTAGCGGGTGCGGTACATGAGCCCGCACCGGCGTTGGTGCGCCTTGCAGGTGCGTTAGCCCCCGCCACTGCGGGCCACTGCGCGTAGGGCGCAGGGGCCGGGGAAGCGCCCAGCCGTCCGTCGCGATCAGCTAGCGAACTGCGCCTCTTCGGTGGAGCCGGTCAGCGCCGTCACCGACGACTGCCCGCCCTGGATCACCTCGGCCACGCGGTCGAAGTAGCCGGTGCCCACCTCCTGCTGGTGGCTGACGAACGAGTACCCCGCGTTGGTGGCGGCGAACTCCTTCTCCTGCAGGTCCACGTAGGCGGACATCTGCCGGCTCACGTAATCGCGGGCGAGGTCGTACATGTTGAACCACATGCTGTGGATGCCGGCCAGGGTGATGAACTGGAACTTGTAGCCCATCGCCGCCAACTCGCGCTGGAACTTGGCGATGGTGGCGTCGTCCAGATTCGCCTTCCAGTTGAACGACGGCGAGCAATTGTAGGAGAGCATCTGGTCCGGGTATTCCCGGTGGATGGCTTCGGCGAAGGTCCTGGCTTCTTCGAGGTCCGGCACCGCCGTCTCGCACCAGATGAGGTCCGTGTAGGGCGCATAGGCGAGCCCTCGCGAGATCGCCTGGTCCAGCCCGGCGCGGGTCTTGTAGAAGCCCTCCGGGGTGCGCTCGCCGGTGAGGAATGGCTTGTCCCACTCGTCGATGTCGCTGGTCACCATGTCTGCGGCGTTGGCATCCGTGCGCGCCATGAGCACCGTCGGCACGTCGCAGACATCGGCGGCGAGGCGCGCCGCGATCAGCTTCTGGACGGCTTCCACGGTGGGCACGAGCACCTTGCCGCCCATGTGGCCGCACTTCTTCACGGAGGCCAGCTGGTCCTCGAAATGCACCCCGGCGGCGCCCGCCGAGATCATCGCCTTCATCAGCTCGAAGGCGTTCAGCACGCCGCCGAAGCCGGCCTCGGCGTCGGCGACGATGGGCGCGTAGAAGTCGATGCCGTGGTCCTCGCCCTTCGCCCATTGGATCTCGTCGGCGCGGCGGAAGGCGTTGTTGATGCGGTTGACGACGCTCGGCACCGAGTTGACGGCGTACAGCGACTGGTCCGGGTACATCGTCTCCGAGGTGTTGTTGTCGGCGGCGACCTGCCAGCCGGAGAGGTAGATGGCCTTGATGCCCGCCTTCACCTGCTGCACGGCTTGGCCGCCGGTGACGGCGCCTAGGCAGTTGACGAAATCTTCGGTTTGCAGCAGTTCCCAGAGCTTGTCGGCGCCGTGCGCGGCGAGCATGGAGCGGTGCGGGATGGTGCCGCGCAGATTGACGACATCTTCGGCCGTGTACCCACGCTTGACGTCCTTCCAGCGCGGGTTCGCGTTCCATTCGTCTTCGAGTTCCGCGATCTGCTCGGAGCGCGGCTTGCGTGGTACGAAATGCAGGGCCATGGCTTTCTCCCGGCGGCAAAAGGCGCGGCATCTTAGTGGCTGCGAAACAGAACGCAACCACAATATCGGCAGAGGCGTGCGACGGATCCCTGATGTGCAGACCGGCGCCGCGTCGGACTCATGCACGGCCCGCACGGCGCGCAGCAGCGCCCAATCGTCCCCGCTCAGGGTCTGGCAGCGAACGCAGCGGATCACCAACGGACGGAACGCGGAGTGGGCCCGTATCGAACGCAATCCCCGCTTCGCGTCGCCAGCAGCGGCGGCGGGCGCGGGCCGGCTGAGCGGCGTCACCCACAGATCGTGGTCGCCGAGCGTCTCGGCGAGCCGGGCCTGCTCCAGCGTGTGCTCGAACACCGCTTCCGTCGAACCGCCCAGGTTGGCGCCCATGTTCAGGAAACCGCCGCAGGTTGGCGCCATCGCTCGGGCGGCTAAAGTACCGCGTCGAACAGTTCCAGTTGCGGGTGGGCCAGATAGGTGCCCTTCGGCGCGCTCGTTTGGGCGTGCGCCTTGCGGAAGCTGTCCGATCGCGTCCACGCCTCGAATGCCGTGCGCGACTCCCACACGGTGTGGGATGCGTACAGGATGTGGTCTTCGGTCTCGGCGCCTCGAAGCAGGTGGAACGACCGGAACCCCGGTACCTCGTCGAGGTAGGACTCCCGTTCGCGCCAGACCTGCTCGAAGCCGTCGCCGAACCCCGGCGCGATCTTGAATCGATTCATGGCGATGAACATGTGACGTACTCCTTCAGCTATGGACAACGAGGCGGCCGAGCTCCTCGTGCTGCTCGACCACGATGGGCGTGCCGTAGACCGCCGCCAGGGCGTCCGCCTCAAGCACGCGGTCGGGCGTTCCCGTCGACACGACGCGGCCATTGTGCAGCAGCGTCAGTTCGTCGGCGAATCGGGCGGCCAGGTTCAGATCGTGCAGTACCGCGAGCACGCCGGCGCCGGCGTCCGCGACGTCCCGCGCCAGCTGCAGCACCGCCAGCTCGTGGGCCAAATCCAGATTGGCGGTGGGCTCGTCCAGCATCAGGTAGCGCGGTGGCGCCGCCCCGTCGTCGTCTCGCCAGATCTGCAACAGCGCCCGCGCGAACTGCACGCGACGCTGCTCGCCGCCCGACAGCGTGCGGTAGGTCCTGCCGAGCAGCGCGCCGACCTCGCAGGCGCCAGCGACCTCCGCGAATGCCCGCTCCGCGACAGCGTGCAGATGGATGGCGTCCTGCACCCAACCCATGCGCAAGACCTCCTCCACGGTGAAGTCGAACATGACCGTCGGCATTTGCCCCATGACCGCGCGGGTTTGCGCCAGTTGCTGAGCGCTGTACGCCCCGATCGGTCGACCGCCGACAGTGACGGCGCCGTGTTCGGGTTCCAAGTCGCCGCACATCACGCGCAGCAGCGTCGACTTGCCGGCGCCGTTCGGTCCGATCAGCGCCGCCACCTGGCCGGGTTGCAGCGCGATCGACACGTCGGAGAGCACGAGGCTCGGGCCAAGGCGGACGCCGACGGCGGTGGCGGCCAAGGTCATCGCGGCCGCGCGCGGGCGATCAGCCAGAGGAAGAAGGGCGCGCCGATCGCGCTGGTGACCAGCCCGACCGGCAACTCGGCGGGGGTCACGGCGGTGCGCGCCACCAGATCGGCGCACACCATAAGCGAGCTGCCGAGCAGCATCGAAGCCGGCAGCACGAAGCCGTGCGCCGCGCCACCCATGAGACGCGCCAGGTGCGGCACGACCAGGCCGACGAAGCCGATCGCTCCGGCTACGGCGACCCCCGCGCCGGCGGCCGCCGCCGACATCAGGACGATGAGCCGTTTCGCGCGCGCCACGTCCACGCCCACATGGCGCGCCTCGGCTTCGCCGAGCTGCAGGCGGTCCAGAGCGCGCACCTGGCGCAGCAGGAACGCGGCAGCGACCAGCATCAGGGCCGCGGCCGGCAAGACCGCCGGCCAGGTGGCGCGTCCGAAGCTGCCCATCATCCAGAACGTCAGCGTGCGCAGCTGCGCATCGTCGCTCAGATACTGAAACGCCCCGACCCCGACGCCCACCAAGGCGTTCACGGCGATGCCGAGCAGCAGGATCGTGACGATGTTGAACTGGCCGAAGCGCTGCGCGAACAGATAGATGAACGTCGTGACCAGGCCGCCCCCGGCAACGGCCGCCAGCGGCAGCACATAGGGGTTGAGCCAGTCCGGCACCTGCAGCGCGGCACCGAGCACGATCATGCCGATGGCGCCGAGGGCGGCACCCGAGGTGACGCCGATCAGGCCGGGGTCCGCCAAGGGATTGCGGAACAGCCCTTGCAGGGACGCGCCGGCGAGCGCCAAGGCGGCACCCACGAACGCCGCGAGCATGATGCGCGGGCTGCGAATCTCCGCGAAGACCATGCGCTGGAACGCACCCGCATCGGAGTCCTCGAACAGGGTGCCGATGGAGATCGGCACCGCGCCCGTCGCTAGGCCGTACCAAAGCGTGACGATCACCGCACCGCCGAGCAGCAGGATCAGCCGGCCGCGCCGTGTCGAGAGGGTCTTGGTCGCCACCGGTGCGCCAGTGCGCCGCGCGAAGCGAGGCAGTCGCCCGGCCCGCGTTCGGCTTGGCGCGAACATGGTCATCGGCCCTCGCCGCGCAACCGGGTGGCGAAGTCCAGCGCGGCCTTGAGGGTGCGCGGCCCGAAACCGAGCATGGCCATGCCGTCCATGACGATGATGCGGCCATCTCTCGCCGCCGCGGTCACGCGCAGGGAGGGATGGGCAGCGACCTCGGAGACGCCGCCGAGCGCCTTGGCGCCGCGCTCTGGAATGACGATGACATCGGGATTCGCGGCGGCGAAGGCTTCCGGCCCGACGGGCTTCCAGCCGTCGACTTCCGGGAATGCGTTGCGCGCGCCCGCCATCCGCAGGAAGCCGCCGCCGGAGGTATTGTCGCCGGCGGCGATCGGCGCGCCGTCGCGCAGGCTCAGCAGCATGGCGACGCTCGGCGAGTCCTCGGTCGTGCCCGTGAAGGGCGCGAGCCGCTCGGCGGTGTCGCGCAATACCGCAAGGTGCGCCTCGGCCTCTTCGGCGAGGCCCAGCACCGCGGCGACGCACGCCACCTTGGTCAGGATGCCCTCCGCGTCGTGCCGCTCGCCGACGCGGACCGTTGGCACGCCCGCCTGCTCCAGCTGTTCGAGCACGACGGGTGGCCCCATGTCGTCCTCGCCGAGGACCAGCGTTGGACGGAGCGACAGGAGACCCTCGGCGGACAGGGCGCGGACGTAGCCCACCGACGGCAACGCTGTGGCCGCTTGCGGGTAGTTCGACGTCGTGTCCACGGCTAGCAGGCGGTCTTCGGCGCCGAGCAGGTAGACGATCTCGGTGAGCGAGCCGCCGGCGAGGGCGATGCGCGACGGGTCATGGGCCGGCTCGCAGGCCGATGCGTCAAGGCCGAGGCCCGCAAGGCAGGCGACGACCGCCCAGCAGCGGGTCATGCTAGAACTCCACATGCAGCGTCGCCGCACCGTTGAAGCCGGGCTGGCTGAAGCGCAGCGGCGCATCCGTGCCGATGCCGGCGGTGTCGATCCAGCGGATGTACGCCTTGTCGGTGACGTTGAACAGGCCGACGTTGAGCCGGGCGCGCGACGCGATGCGGATGTCCGCCAGCAGGTCCAGCGTGCCGTATCCGCTGCTGGCGAAGCGCGGCGCCCCTGCGTCGATGTCGGACTCGTCCTTGCCCCGGGCGCAGGTGAAGATCGCCTCGAAGCGCAGCCGGCCGCTGCCCGGCGCATAGGCGATGCCAAGTACGCCATTGACCGGATCGACGCTGTTCAGCGGTTCCTGCGCTGCCAGATCCTCGCCCCGCGCGTAGGCGAGGGCGGCGCGCAGCGACCAGCCGTCGAGTGCGCTCTTGATCTCGCCCAGATTCGCTGCCAGCGAGACTTCGGCGCCTTCTATCCGAACGTCGTCGCGATTGATCGACTGGAACGTCAACAGCCCATCCGCCGGGTCGATCCCTCGGGACGCCCGGAACGCGGGCGCGGCGGCGAACGACTCGATGAAGTCCTCGTAGTCGTTTCGGAACACCGCGATGCTCAGCTGCGCGGCATCGACCGCGGCGCGCAGCCCCAACTCGATGCCGGCGCTGCGTTCGGACTCGAGATGCGCGTTGGCGATGGTCTTGTAGCCGCCGAGGAAGTTGGTGAATCCGACGTTGACATCGTCGTAGGGCGGCGCCCGGAAGCCCTGGCTGTAGCGGGCATAGGCGGCGACGGCCGGCGTCATCGTCCACACGGCGCCGAGCTTGGCCGTCGTCTCGGCCTGCTCGTAGTCGGCCGGTTCGGGCGAGCCTGGATTGCCGCCCAAGTAGATGCTGTCCGGCTGCGCATCGGCGTCGAATACGTCGTGGCGGACGCTCGGCGTGACGCGCAATCGCCCGTCGAGCAGGGAGATCTCGTCCTGCAGATAGAAGCCCATCTGGGTGACTTCCGTACGCGGAAAGTCGCGTGTGGGCAGGGGCGAAAACTCGCGCACCGGCGTGCCGTCGGCGGCGACCGTTCCGCCGTCGCGACGGCTGGCGTTGTCGGTGCCGCTGTACTCGAAACCGTAGCTGAGCACATGGCGGATGCCGTCCGTCTCCACAGCCTTGTCCGCCTGCGCGAAGGCGCCGACGATGCGCTGGTCGAAGAACGAGTCGCGGCGGCGCGTCTGCGACTGCCGCGCCGGCGTCGTGCGCCGCTCTCGGGTGCGCTGCTCGGTGTCGCTTGCTTGGGTGTAGACGCCGGCGTGGAGGCGGTCGAACAGTGGCGACGCGCCCAGGTAGCGGTAGTTCACCGAGACGCGCTGGCGGGTCCGCTCGTCCGCCGCATCCCGGCTGTCCACGGTCGTGCCGAAGACCACGAGGCCATAGTCGGAGAGGATGCGGGTGTCCGTGGCGGCGGCGAATCGACCCACGCTCAGCGTGACGCGATGCGCATCGGTTGGCGCGAAGCTGACTTTCGCGACGGTGTTGTCCGAGACGATGGACTGCGGGTCCGGTAGCTCGCGCGTCGCGCCGAAGCCGCCGGCAGCGCCGGCGTTCTGCTGCTCGCTTGCGTCTCGGCGGGTGTGGCGGAGCAGCGCCGCTGCCGAGTCGCCGCCGGTCGCGATGGTCAATCCGCCGCTCGCGCCCTTGTCCGCGCTCGTGTAGCCGACCTTGAACCCGGCGTGGAAGCCGCGGTCCTCGGGCAGGTATTGCTGCGGCTGCAAGGTGGTGAACGAGACGACGCCGCCGATGGCGTCGCTGCCCCACAGGGCGGAGATGGGGCCGCGCGCGATCTCCGCCCTGCTCAGGCTGTCGACGTCGACGAAGTCCCGCCGCGAAGAGAGGAATGGTCCGAAGCTGAATTCATCAGCCACCCGGACCCCGTCGACCAGAGTCAATACGCGGTTGCCGTCCATGCCGCGGATGTTGAAGCCGGTGAGGCCGAAGCGGCTGCCGGTGCCGCCCACGGAGACGCCGGGCTCGAAGCGCACCAGATCGGCGATGTTGCGCGCCAGTTCGCGCTCGATCCGCTCGGCGTCGATGACCGTGATGGTGGCCGCCACGTCCGCGGCATCGCGTTCCGTACGCGTGCCGACCACGGTCACGGTCTCCAGACCGTCGTCGGCCGAGGGCGCGGCGTCCGCAGGCGCGTCTTCGGCCATCGCCGGCAGCGCGAATGCCGCGACCAGCGCGGCGGCTCGAATTCGGCAGTTCATGCATCACATTCCAGGACGGGGGATGCGGACCATAACCTAAATCAAAATCGTTTGCATTACGGTAACACGCCCGCGGTCGCCGGCGACCGGCGGCTTCGGAGGCGGCACGAGTCTTGCGGGCGTGGTGTGCCGCTCCCGGAGATGTCGTACGCCCGTTCCTGCACGCTGGCTGCGTGCGGTGGCGTCAGCGGCCCGGGTCCATCCGTCGGTGTTCGATGCCGGCCTCCAGAAACACCGGCCCGCGGGCGACGAAGCCGGCGCGTTCGTAGAAGCCGAGGGCGTGGGTCTGCGCGTGCAGGAAGATGCTCGGATAGGCATCGTCGCGAGCCGCCTGCAGCGCTGCGGCAAGGAGCTTCGCGCCGATTCCGTGGCGCCGCCAATCGGCCAGCACGGCCATGCGCCCGATCTGGCCGCTCGCCATGAGCCGGGCCGTGCCGATGGCTTCGCCGTTCGCATCCCGGGCGATGAAGTGGCGGCTGGCCTCGTCCTCGCCGTCCCATTCCTCGTCTTCCGAGACGCCCTGCTCGGCCACGAAGACTGCATGGCGGACGGCTCGCAGCGCATCCGCTTCGGTGGCCCAGGACGCTTCGGAAATGCGCACCCCCGGTGCCAAGGCGTCGCGGGCCAGTGCGCCGGCGCGGCCGACGTAGGTCTCGGGCGTTAGCTCGGCGAGCGCCTTGCGCACCTCCCTTGGCAGGTCGAGTTCACGGAGCAGCGCCTGATACCCGGCCGCGTCCAGCCGCTGGCCGCGGGTCAGCCGCTTGAGTTGCTCGTAGGGCTCTTCGGCGCCGTGGGCGCGCATGACCGTCTGCACCGGTTCCGCCAGCACTTCCCAGGCATCGTCCAGATCGCGCGCCACCGCGGCGCGGTCCGCTTCGAGCTTGCCGATGCCCTTGCGGGCGCTGTCGTAGGCCACCAGCGAGTAGCCGAAAGCCGTGCCGACGCTGCGCAGCGCGGTGGAGTCCGAGAGGTCCCGCTGCCAGCGCGAGACCGCGAGCTTGGAGGCCAAGTGGCCGAGCACGGCGTTGGCGAGGCCGATGTTGCCCTCGGAGTTCTCGAAGTCGATGGGATTCACTTTGTGGGGCATGGTGGAACTGCCGGTCTCGCCTTGCGCCAAGCGCTGCTTGAAGTAGCCGATGGCGATGTAGCCCCAGGCATCGCGATCGAAGTCGAGCAGCACCTGATTGAAGCGCGACAGCGCATGGAAGAGCTCGGCGATGTAGTCGTGCGGCTCGATCTGCGTCGTGAGCGGGTTGAAGCCGAGGCCAAGGCCCTCGACGAACGTCTGGCATGCCGCCCGCCAATCCACGCCCGGGTAGGCGACCGCGTGGGCGTTGTAGTTGCCCACCGCGCCGTTCATCTTGCCGAGCACCGGGGCGCCCCGGAACTGGGCGAGCTGGCGGTTCAGGCGCGCGACGAAGACGCCGAGTTCCTTGCCGACGGTGGTGGGCGAGGCCGGCTGGCCGTGGGTGCGGGCCAGCATGGGGACGTCCGCAAGCGGCGCGGCGAGTTCGCGCAGCGCATCGATCAGCGTCGCCATCGCCGGTGCCAGCACCGCGTCCCGCGCCTCGCGCAGCAAGAGCGCATAGGCGAGGTTGTTGATGTCCTCCGACGTGCAGCCGAAGTGGACGAACTCCACATGCGGCGCAAGGCCGTCGATCCGGCCCACGGCGTCCTTCACGAAGTACTCCACCGCCTTCACGTCGTGGTTGGTCTGCGCTTCCCGGCGGCGGATGTCGGCGGCGTCCGCGATGTCGAAGTCGCGCCAGACGGACGTTAGCGCCGCAGCCTGCTCGCTGGTCAGCGGCGGCAGCGGCGCCACCTCGGCGAGGCTCGCAAGGTGCGCGAACCAGGCGACCTCCACGCGCACGCGATAGCGCATCAGGCCGTACTCGCTGACGATGGGCGCGAGTGCCGCCGTGCGCTGCCGATAGCGGCCGTCGAGAGGCGAGATGGCGCTCAGCGGCTCTAGTTCCATGACTGGCATACCGCGTCGATTCGGCCGCCGCCGAGGCACTCTTCACCATCGTAGAAGGCGACGTGCTGGCCCGGCGTGACGGCCCGTTGGGGGTGGTCGAAGGAGACGCGCGCCTTGCCGTCCTCATGCGCGACCACGCACGGCGCGTCGGTTTGGCGATACCGCGTCTTGGCGGCGCATGCCCCGCTCGGCGGCTCGCCGATCCAGTTCAACTGCGACGCGATGAGCGCAGTGGACGCAAGGTCCGCCTCGTTCTGCGTCACCACCAGCGTGTTGCTGGCGCAGTCCTTCGCCGCTACGTACCAAGGCCTCTCGTCGCGGTCCGCGCGGCCGCCGATGCCGAGGCCCTGGCGCTGGCCGAGCGTGTAGAAGGCAAGCCCCCGGTGTTCGCCCAGCACGGCGCCCGAGGCATCCGCGATGGGCCCTGGTTCGCCCGCGATGTAGCGGGCGAGGAAGTCCCGAAAGCGCCGCTCGCCGATGAAGCAGATGCCCGTGCTGTCCTTCTTGTCATGCACCCGGAAGCCGGCCGCCTTGGCCGTCTCCCGCACGGCGCTTTTGTCGAGATCGCCGACCGGGAACAGGCAGCGGTCCAGCTGCTCCTTCGGCACCGCTTGCAGGAAGTAGCTCTGGTCCTTGCCGCGGTCCCGTCCTTTGAAGAGACGAAACGGCTTGCCGGGAGGACTGCGCCGGACGTAGTGGCCGGTGGCGATGGTCTCGAAGCCGAGCAGCGCGGCGTAGTCGATGAACAAGTTGAACTTGATCTCGCGGTTGCACAGCACGTCCGGGTTCGGGGTGCGGCCGCTGCGGTAGTCGGCGAGGAACGCCTCGAAGACGTTGTCCCAATACTCGGCGGCGAAATTGGCCGCATGCAGCTCGATGCCGAGGCGGTCGCAAACCCGCGCCGCGTCCGCGTAGTCGGCCTCGGCCGTGCAGTACTCGGTGCCGTCGTCCTCTTCCCAGTTCTTCATGAAGAGGCCTGCCACCTCGAAGCCCTGCTCCTTGAGCAGCAAGGCGCTGACGGCGGAATCCACGCCGCCGGACATGCCGACCATCACGGAACGGGACATCGGTTCGCGTACTTCAAGGGGGGTGGGCAGGCAGTATAGGGTAGTATCCGTTCCCCATGCCCCGCCTGTCCCACCTCAACGCCCGCGGCGAAGCGTCCATGGTCGACGTTTCCGACAAGCCGCCCACGGTGCGCGAGGCCCGCGCCCGAGGCCGGCTGCGCATGTCCGCCGCGACATTGGACGCCATCTTTGCCGGCGGCGCGCCGAAGGGCGATGTGCTCGCCGTCGCCCGCATCGCCGGCATCCAGGCGGCCAAGCGCACCAGCGAACTCATCCCGCTTTGCCACCCCCTGCCACTCGCCAAGGTGGCGGTGGACTTCGCCGCCGACGGCGAGGGCGTGCTCGCCATCGACGCCTTCTGCAAGGTCACGGGCCGCACGGGCGTCGAGATGGAGGCGCTCACTGCGGTGAGCGTCGCCGCGCTCACGGTCTACGACATGTGCAAGGCGATGGATCGTGGCATGACGATCGAGCATGTGGGACTTGCCGAGAAGTCCGGCGGCAAGTCCGGCTCATGGCAACGGGCGGCGCCGTGAACGTCACGGTGCGCTTCTTCGCCTCGCTGCGCGAAGCCGTCGGCGTGGACTGCCTCACCGTGCAGCCGGATGAACCGACGCTCGGCGGCCTGCGGTGCGCGTTGGCGGGTCTCCTCGATGCGGCGCAGTGGGAAGCGGTTGCTGCAAGGAGCGTGCAGGTGGCGTTGAACCAAGCCATCGTAAAGGACGATGCAGCGCTCGCCGAAGGCGACGAAGTGGCCTTCTTGCCCGCGGTGACTGGCGGCTAGCCATGCGCGCCGACGTTCGCATCCAGACCGCGGACTTCGACATCGCCGAGGAGTGGGCAGCGTGCCGCCAGCGCTGCGGCGGCGCGGCGGGGGCCATCGTCGCGTTCGGCGGCCTGGTGCGGGACCGCGCTGGCAATGCGGACGTGCGCGGCCTCTACCTCGAACACTATCCGGGCATGACCGAAGCGAGCATCGAGCGCATCTGCGAGGAAGCGGCCGGCCGCTGGCGCCTGCTGGACGCCACCGTTATCCACCGCGTCGGCGACCTCGCCTCCGAAGACCAGATCGTGCTCGTGCTCGTCGCCTCGGGCCACCGCCCGGATGCCTTCGCGGCGTGCGAGTTCATCATGGACTACCTGAAAACGGATGCCGTGTTCTGGAAGAAGGAGCGGCGCCGCGGCGGCGACGTCTGGATCGAGGCGACGCCTTCGGATCGGCAGCGGCGCGCCGGCTGGAAGCGGACCGCGTAGCGTGTTGTAGAATGCCGCGCTTTCCGCTCGAAGGTAAACCCACGAATGGGCTACGAACACGTTGTAGTGCCGTCCGTCGGCGCGAAGATCACGGTCGCCGAAGACGGTTCTCTGAACGTCCCCGACCACCCCATCATTCCTTTTATCGAGGGCGATGGCATCGGCATCGACATCACGCCGGTGATGCTCAAGGTGGTCGACGCCGCGGTGGACACGGCCTACGGCGGCAGCCGCAAGATCGCCTGGATGGAGGTCTACGCCGGCGAGAAGTCCCTCACCCTCTACGGCGCGGACGAATGGCTCCCGGAAGAGACCCTCGCCGCCATGCGCGAGTTTCTGGTCGGCATCAAGGGGCCTATGACCACCCCGGTGGGCGGTGGCATCCGTTCGCTGAACGTCGCCCTCAGGCAGTTCCTCGATCTCTACGTCTGCCAGCGCCCGGTGCGCTGGTTCCAAGGCGTGCCGAGCCCGGTCAAGGCGCCGGAGAAGACGGACATGGTGATCTTCCGCGAGAACACGGAGGACATCTACGCCGGCGTCGAGTGGGAGGCGGGCAGCGCGGATGCGGACAAGGTGATCGACTTCCTGCGCACCGAGATGGGCGTGCAGAAGATCCGCTTCCCGACCAACTGCGGCCTCGGCGTCAAGCCCATCTCCGTGGAAGGCACCAGCCGCCTGGTGCGCAAGGCGATCCAGTACGCCATCGCCGAAGATCGGGACTCGGTGACCTTCGTCCACAAGGGCAACATCATGAAGTTCACCGAGGGCGCCTTCAAGGACTGGGGCTATCGCTTGGCTGCGGAGGAGTTCGGCGCGACGCCGCTCGACGGTGGCCCGTGGCACGAGCTGACGAACCCGGAGACGGGCAAGCAGATCGTCATCAAGGACATGATCGCCGACGCCATGCTGCAGCAGATCCTCACCCGCCCCGACGAGTACGACGTGATCGCCACCATGAACCTCAACGGCGACTACCTCTCGGACGCCTTGGCGGCCCAGGTGGGCGGCATCGGCATCGCTCCCGGCGCCAACATCGGCGACACCATCGCCCTGTTCGAGGCGACCCACGGCACGGCGCCGAAGTACACCGGCCAGGACAAGGTGAACCCCGGCTCGCTCATCCTCTCCGCGGAGATGATGCTGCGCCACCTCGGCTGGCGGGAGGCTGCGGACCTCATCGTCCAGGGCATGGAAGGCGCACTCGCCGAGAAGACCGTCACCTACGACTTCGAGCGCCTGATGGACGGCGCCACCCTCCTCAAGTGCTCGGAGTTCGGCGACGCGATGATCGCCAAGATGTAGCGCCGGTCGTTGTACCGGACTACGGGCGCATCGGCGAGGAGCGCTGTCGCGCCGCACACTCCGCCAGAGGGTGGTCCAACGGCAAGAGGGTCTTGTCGACATCGGGAAACTCGTCGCCCGCCGCAAGGGGCTCCAACGAGTCCAACACGTCGAGCAGAGATCGGCGCGGGGGTGCGCGAAGCACCAGATGTTTCCCGGACTTGGCAATGATTGCAGCCGTGCTTGGCAACTCGCGCTCCTTCGGACTCCGACGTCTGACTTCGACCGTTGCGGAGCAGCCGCACTTGCCGGGACTTCATCGTTTCCCGTCTCTAATCGAGCCTATGCACGAAGCATGGCCAACGGAGCCGCGGTGTGCAAGCGCTAGGCTTGCGGACATTAGGAAGTCTTCGGTAGCGCCGGCGCCGGCTGACGCTGGACAGCCACGCCCAAGTGCGCGAAAGTTAGCCGCATGACGGCACCGGACCGCGAAGGGGAGACTCCATGCCCGCATTGAGACCGATTTCCGCCGACTCGCACGTTGTCGAACACGCCGACGTATTCATCGGCCTCGCCGACCGCTTCGGCGACGATGCGCCGCGCATCGTCGGTGCCGGCACGGTGGAGGATTCCATCATCATTCCGGCCAAGGGGCCGCGCGGCGTGCGGCGGCGCATGGGCTTCGCCGGGATGCGGCGGCGCGAGGGCCTGACCCTCGAGCGCCGGCGCGGCCACAAGCCGGAGGTGGACGACATGCGCGACGACGAAGCGAAGCGCATCCTGGCGATGGGCTACGACGGCCTCACCGCCGGCATCCGGGACGGCGCCCACCGGCACGAGGACCAGGACGAAGACGGTGTGGATGCCGAGTTCCTCTACCCCGGCTTCTTCGGCCTGTTCAGCTTCGAGAACACGGACCTCCTGGTCGCCTGCCAGCGGAACTACAACGACTGGCTGCACGACTACGCGACCGCCTCGAACGGTCGCCTCTACGGCCTCGCCGCCATCCCCATCCAAGACCCCGAAGCGGCGGTGGCGGAGCTCGACCGCGTCATCAAGCGCGGCTTCAAGGGCGGCTGCATCCCCTGCTCGGCGCCCCCGGATGCGCCGTACAAGGACCTGCGCTACGAGCCCGTCTGGGCGCGGGCGGAGGAGGCGAACTTCCCGCTCGCCATGCATGTCGGCACCAATGCCTACGTCCCGGCGCAATACAGACAGAAGAGCCCGCTGCCGCGCGACGAGACGGCGGACTACGCCGCATCGCCGCAGACCATCCAGCGCACCCTCGTGGACCTCATGTGCCGCGGCGTCGCTGAACGGCATCCGACCCTGAAGTTCGTGGTGGGCGAGTTCAACGCCGGGTGGATCGCCCACTGGCTGGACCGCGTGGACCAGGGGCTCCTCCGCGAGCATCGCTTCCGCAGCAAGGACTTCAGCGGCGAGCGCCCGCACGAGGTCTGGCGGCGGCAGTTCTACGCCACCATCGAGGACGATCGCCCGGCGGTGCTGACGCGCGAGATCATTGGTCTCGACAACCTCATGTGGGGTTCGGACTACCCGCATGTGGACTCCACCTGGCCGTGCTCGTCGGACGTGCTCGACGAGATCTTCGAGGGCGTGCCGGATGCGGATCGCAAGAAGATCACCCGCGACAACGTGCGGGCGCTGTACGGGGTTTGAGCCATGCAGACGCTGACCCCCGAACAGCGCCGCCAGTGGAGGACGGACGGCTATCTGCACCTCGAAGGCGTCTTCGATGCCGAGCGGGTGCAGTTCTTCTCGGACGAGATGGACCGCATCCGCGGCATCCCCGGCTGGGAGCCGCACCATGACCCGGAACTGCCCATCGGCCACTACAAGTGGCTGGAGCACGCCAAGGACTTGGACCCAGGCGGCTTCATGGACCGGCGCGATCTGCTGACCTACCACCAAGCGTTCATCGACCTGATCGACTTACCGCCGGTGTTCGACTACATCGTCGACATCATGGGCCCCAACATCCTGCTCAGCATGACCCAGGCCATCGTCCGACCGGCGAACCCGGACTTCCCCGGCTATACCCACACGGACGGCGGCGAGTCGCTGCGCCTCACGCGCGTCAGCGAGTCCAGCCCGCCGATCGCTTTGAAGGCCATGTATCTGCTGACGGACGTGACGGAGAAGGACAGCGGCAATCTCACCGTCTTTCCCGGCAGCCATCTGCGGCAGATCCCCTACGAGGGCGACCGCACGATGACGCCCTACTCGCCGGGCGCCGCGCAGCTCACCGGCAGGGCAGGGGACGTCTACCTCTTCCCGCATGCGCTCTGGCACGGCCCGTCGCGCAACGAATCGGGCAATCCGCGCAAGGTCCTGCTCTACAACTACTGCCAGCTTTGGGTGCGATGCTACGATTTCGGCGCGATTCCCGATGTCGCGCAGCGGGCGACGCCGAGACAGCGCCGCCTGCTCGGCGATTTGGGGTACGATTTCCGTCCCGGCTCCTACTTCTACGTGCCGAAGGACCAAGCCGAAGTGATCGGCGCGGGCTAGCCCCGCGCCGGACCCATGAGTCAAGACCCAAGGAGAATGTCGAATGGCCACGTTCGAGTCGCGCGTATACGCGCTCGGCGTCGAAGCGCATCCGAACGCCGACCGCCTGGAACTGGCGGCCATCGGCGGCTTCCGCAGCGTCGTCGCCAAGGGCGAGTTCAACAGCGGCGACCTCGCCGCCTACATCCCCGAGGGTGCGGTCTGCCCGGACTGGCTGATCGCCGAGCTCGGCCTCGAAGGCAAGCTCGCGGGCGCCAAGCGCAATCGCGTCAAAGCCGTGAAGCTGCGCGGGGCGCTGTCGCAGGGCCTCGTCTACCCCGTGCGCGATGGCTGCATCCGCGGCCAGCCCGTCGCGGTCGGCGACGACGTGACCGAGCTTCTCGAACTCGTCAAGTACGAGCCGCCCATCCCGATCGCCATGCAAGGCGAAGTGCGCCCGGTGTTCGGCGCGACGCCCCACTACGACATCGACAACGTCAAGAAGTACCCGGACGCATTCCGCCCAAGCGAGCCGGTGATGATCACCGAGAAGCTGCATGGCTCCTGGTGCTGCCTGGGCTGGCACCCGGAGTACGGCGAAATCGTCACGTCCAAGGGCATGGCGGACCAAGGCAAGGCGCTGTTCCTGAACGAGGCCAACGCCAACAACCTCTACGTGCGCACCTGGCATGCCCACGAGGCGGCTTTCGCGAGGGCGCGCAAGCGCTTGGCCGGCACCGACCTCGCGTTCTACGTGCTCGGCGAGGTGTACGGCCGCGGCGTGCAGGACCTGCACTACGGCGAGCCGAACCCGGCCTTCCGGGTGTTCGACGCCTACCTCGGCGAACCGGGCAAGGGCCGGTATCTGGACGCCGACGAAGTGGCCGACGGCTTGGACGACCTGTTTCCGCTGGTGCCAGTGCTCTACCGTGGCCCGTTCAGCGCCGAGAAGCTGGCCGAACTGACGGGCGGCAAGACGAGCCTGAAGGGAGACCACGTTCGCGAAGGCGTGGTGGTCAAGCCCCTCAAGGAACGCGAGTCCGCGGAGTTCGGCAGAGTGATCCTGAAGAGCGTTTCGGGCGACTACCTGACGCGCAAGGGCGGCACGGAGTACAACTAGAGCCCGCCGGGGGAGAGCTCCGACAGCACATCGGACCGGTAGCTGAACGGCGCCTGCGCGGCTTCCCGCAAGTCGGGATCATCCGGCATCCAGCCTGCCGGATCGCGCACAGATAGCCTATCTTCCGGCCTCATGCGCGACGGCGAGGTCTGCGGCGGCGGGCTCAATCTGCCTACCGATGCTGCGCTTGCCCGCGGTCCTTCCAGCGTCGCTTCATGGCGAGCATCTCGTCGTTGACGCGCAATTCGCGCGGTGCGCCGACGGGACTCGCGTCGTTTATCCATGCTCCGCTCACGTTGTCGCGCCGCACCGCGAGGCGCTGATCGACAGGCGGGCAGGCGGCGGCCGGCCCCGGCTGCTCCGCATACCAATAGGCGACGCTCGCCATCTCGTTGCAGAGGTGGTTCCCATGGCCGTGCTCGATGGTCGCCTTGATTTCGCGTTCGAAGCGCACCGGGTTCTCCAGGTGATGCACGTAGCTCGTCTGGTAGCCGCCCGTGTTGCCCTCGAAGATGGACGAGCCGTTGCGCAGGAAGGCGTTGTCCTGCATGCCCCAGGCTTGGTTCAGGTAGTCCTCCGAGCCGGTGCCGTGCAGGTCCGGGGGCCACTTGTAGCCGTCCACCCAGATCATGTCGTCGCCTTCGCCCCACCACGTCCCTTGGAAGTTGGTTACGGAGAGATTGCAGCCGAGGTAGTGGCCGCGGCCCTTGGCGTCGAGGATGACGTAGTTGTTGTCCCAGGCGAGCCGTTCCTTGTTGGCGATGTTCGCTTCCGGGGTGTTGACGCGCACCTCGCCGCCCCAGCCCGGAAACGGATTCCGGCGCCGGAACTCGGCGTGCAGGTAGCCGGCCTCGCCCGCCACCTCGCCCTGCTCGTAGTCCACGTAGAAGTACTGGCGATGCGGCTCGGCGCTCTCGTTGACGAGTTCGACCAGGGCGCGCTCTCTGAACGGCATCGGCAGGTAGGCGTTCAGCGCGCAGCCTTGGTTGAACTGGTTGTTGGCGCGGGTGGATGCGGAGAACAGCAGCGACTGGTACGAGTTGACGATGCCGTGGCCGAGGCCGAAGAAGTCGCCGAGCGGGCAGACGATGCTCGGCGCGGCGGCGTTGTCCCAGGTGAAGCGCAGCAGGCACTCGCGATAGTGGTTGCGCTGCGTCATCCAGATGTGGGTGATGGTGCCCGGGCCTTCGATGTCCGCCAGCACGCGGGTCTCGCCCGGCTCGATGGTCCAAGCGTCGTTGTTGCGCCCGGTCGTGTCCCAGGACGAAGTGCGGCTGGTGCGTCCGCTGCCGATGGAAGCGAGTCTCGTGAGCTCGAACATGCCGCGTCCTACCACTTCTCGCCGAACGGGCGGATGGTCACGTCGAAGCTCCACGCGCTCTTCGGCTGATGCGCCAAGTGCCAGACTTCGCCGGCGATGTCGTCCGGCTTGCAGTAGAAATCGTCCGGCCGCTCGGGCGACCGGCGCCGGGTCCACTCAAGGTCGATGACCGCGTCGATTGCGACGTAGGCGACGTGGACGCCTTTCGGGCCAAGGGACCGTGCCAGCGACTCGGCTAGGATGCGCTGCGCCGCCTTGGTGGGCGCGAACCCCGCGAACGTCGGCTTGCCCCGGTAGGCGGCCGTATTGCCGGTGCAGACGATGGCGCCGCGGCCGCGCGCCACCATCTCCGGCGCGACGATCTGCGCGAGCCGCAGCAGTGCCACGGCGTTGACCGCGAAGTTGGCTTCGAGCACGGCGGCGTCGATATCCATGAACTCGCCAAACGCGCCGCCTACGGCATTGTGGACCAGCACTTCCGGGCTGCCGAGCTGCGCACGCACGGCCGCGGCCGTCGCTTCGAGGGCGACGGGGTCCGTGACATCGCAGGGGAAGGCATGGGAGTGCGGTGTGCTGGCCACCACATCGTCAAGGCGCTCGGCGTTCCGAGCCAGCATGGCCACCTCGTAATCGCCCGCGAAGCGGCGGACGATGGCCGATCCCGTGCCGGGGCCAACGCCGGTGACAAGGCAGACTCCTCTCTCGGCGTCACTCGATTCGCTCATTTCGACCTACGTTGTTGTTCCGAAGGAGACGGAGTTTGCTGCAACCCATCGGCGAGACACAACACACAACTCTGAATGCTCGAGGCATGGATGGCCCTGCGTCAGTCGCGACCCTCCGGCACGACATACCCCCATGCCGAGTTGGCGGTCTCCGTGACTTTGGGCTTCGCGCGTGATGCGGTCGTCTTGGCGGCAGTGGCGTCCCGGTCGGTTCCTACGCGCTAGCGTCGACCATGGCCAGAATGTCCGCGTCGGGGCTGGCGGAGACGACAGCCAAGCCGATCCGTTCCAGCCGCGCCGGGTCCGCGATGCCGTCCAGGCGGCGGCCGACCGCCGCGGCCGCCTCGCTGCCGAACCGGGCCTCGACTTGGCGAACCAGCAACGCCCGCTCCCGTGCCACGCCGTCCGCCAGTCCCTGGGCCACGCCCTCGGCCCGGCCGATGGCGACCATGTCGTCGAAGTACCGCTCCTGCCAGTCGATCCGCCACTGCTTGAGGTACTCGTCCCACTCGTCGTCGGCCTGCAGCCGCGCCACTTCCGCCATCGTCGCCACTCCCAAGTCCAAGCCCGTGCGGCGCCCCAGCGTCCGCAACGCCCACTCCACCGCCTCGTCGCGCAGCTTGCCCGGCGCCGGCGGCCCCAGCCGCCGGACCAGCGCCCCGAGCCAGCGCTCGACGTGCGCCGGGTGCGGCCCTTCCAGCGCCGCCAGCAGCCAAGCCGCATTGTCCTCGCGCCCGTCCGCGGGTGTCAACGCCGCGCTGTCGAGCAGCAGGTGGCCGTCGCCGGAGAACAGCTCGCTCGATTCGCTCGACAGGTCCGCCCGCCAGCCGGCGTCGCCGCCGGGCAGGCGCAGCCCGGCCATGGTGCGCGGCGCGTTCCAGCGCCGGGCGCCGCTGTGCAGCACCACGCCGAGCGCCGGCGGCACGGGTTCGGGGGCGCGCAGGGCGCCGGCGTCGGCCTGGGCGACGAAGTGCCCGGAGACGTAGTGGCGCAGGCGCAGCGGCATCAGGGGGTCCGCCGGCTCCTGGAACTCCGCGAAGACGACGAGCCGGCGGCCGCGGCGCGCCGCGCCAGGCAGGAAGGGGACGCTCCAGACCATGTCGCCGTGGCGGCGGTGGCCCTGGGCGTCGACGCTCTGCTCGGGCTGGCGGCGGGCGGCGGTGAGGTCGAGGTCCGCGAGCAGGCGGCGACCGCCCGGCACGTCCGGGAGGAGCAGGCGGAGCAGCTCGGCGAGCATGAAGGCGTGGCCGTAGATGCGCTTGTAGGCGGTGTCGGCAATCAGGTTCATGGGGACACCGTAAGGCCCCTTGAACCGAGCTGATGTAGGACATTCCCCATATGTCCTGTAAGTTTTTCGCTCGACTTTCGCCGCGGGGTCGGTCGATTCCAGAACCGGCTCGCTGCGCGGAGACTCCGCAACCGTGGTACGTTCAGGCGACTGCCAGCGGAGGAGCGAACGCATGGCCGACATGGGCCTCTTCGAAACCATCTACAACTGCCGCGCGATGCGGCGCCTGAAGCCGGACCCCGTGCCGGAAGAGCAGCTGCTCAAGCTGATCGATGCCGCCAATCAGGCCCCGACGGGGTCCAACCAGCAGGGCGCGCGCTGGATCGTCGTCCGCGACGCGGAGCAGCGCCAGCGGCTGGCCGCACTCAACAAGGCCGCGGTGACTCGCTACGCCGCGCCGGACTCGGGGCGCGCCGCGGCGCTGCCGCATCAAGACGCCGACAAGCGCCGCCGGATGCTGGCCGCCGTGCTCTGGCAGGCCGAGCACATGCAGGACATCCCGGCGCTCATCATCGCCTGCTACCAGTTCGACCGCCCCGTTGCCGGCGGCGCTGCCGGCGGCGGCGGCTCGATCTGGCCGGCCGTGCAGAACCTCCTGCTGGCAGCGCGGGCCTTGGGCCTCGGCGCGGCGCCCACCACCCTCGGCCTCGCCGATCGCGACGCGGCCCGGGAAGTTCTGGCGCTGCCGGATGACGTGGAGGCCTATTGCCTCGTGCCGGTCGGCTATCCGATGGGCCGCTTCGGCCCCGTGACCCGCCTGCCTGCAGAGCAAACGGTCCACTGGGATCGCTGGGGCTAGCCAGGCGCCGCCATCTATGCGCATCTGGGATGTGCATCCCGGCTACCTCGACGACGCGCGGCTGCTTGCCGAGCACTGCGAACTGCACGGCGTCGTCGCCGTGCTTGCCAAGCGATCACCCGCCGCCGTTCGCCACCCCGAGGCCAAACGCTGGTGCGGCTTCGGCTGGGCACTGCGCCAGCGCCACCGGCTGTTGGCCGAGGAAATGGCGCTGCGCGGCTTTCGAGACCGGATGCCGGTGCGAACACGGTCCGCGGCGGGAGTCTGGCCGCAGTCCTTCATCGACTCGCCCGGCACGCAGTTCTCGATCCTCGCGGCGAAGTACGCGGCCGCGGGAGCGGGCGCCGCCGGTCGCATTCCCCTGCCGCGCAATGCGCAGCAACTCTGGGCGCAGCACAAGTACTCGGTGATGGCCAGGGACCAGGTCGCCTACCGCGACTTCGGTCGCCGCGTCGCCAGTCTGCGCCGCCGGGACGGTTTCGACGAATTGGCACGGGAACTCGCCGAATGGCTTCGCCGCCCGCCGAGCGAAGGCAATCTCGTCAACGCGGTGCAGCACATGTGGGGCTACGTGGACACCGGTACCGCCGAGTTCGATGCGACCGCACCCGGCAAGGCGCTAGAGGCGATTCAGCGTGCGGTACATCGGGACTGTGGGGAGGGGTACCTGTTGAGCCAGACGGCGCTGTCGGACCTCGCCGCTTGGTGAGTTGGTCGAGGGCTAGCCTGCGCCTTCTAACGCCCGTTGCTCCGCCACCACCTCCTGCATCCCATCCCACTCGTGCCACATGTTGCACATGGCATGCTTGGAGCGCTCCCAGGGGTCGTTGCCTTCCTCGTACTCGAGCCACTCGCCCATTTGGCCGCGGTCCGGGTGGTCCGTGACGCCGCTCACCACCTTGTCCGGCTGGCGCTTCTTGTTGCGGATGCGGAAGATGATGTTCTTGCGCGACTCGGTGCCGTTCTCGTTGCGCGTGCCGGAGTGCGGGATGTGGTACGAGGTGATGCAGGCGTCGCCTGGTTCCATGAGGATCTGCGTGGGTCGGGGCCACTTCTTGCCGTCGGGGGTGGCTTCGCTGGTTTCGTCGACGAACTTGTCCTGCACGGCTTGGGGCAGGTAGATGAGGCCGCAGCGGTTCGGCGAGTCGTGGTTGAGGCGCGGCCAGCCGGGGCCCTCGGGGCCGAGGCGGCCGTTGGTCTCGTACTGCCAGCGGAAGAACTTCTCCACCTCGTGGTGAGCGCCGCGCAGCAGTGCCGTCTGGCCGCAGCCGGGCCTGGTCTGGTCGTTCAGGCAGACGAAGACGAACGCCGTGAAGCTGCCGAGGCCCAAGGTCATGTCAGGGTCTTCGAACATCGGCACCATGTTGTGGCCGATCACGTCCGGGCTGCGGCCGAGGTCGCCCTTGGGGCCGGCGGCGAAGTAGCGCTTGTAGATCTCCTCCGGTGCGCCTTCCTGCACCTCCTGCGGCGCGGCGATGGTGATGCTGCCGTCCATGTGCGTCTGGGCGCCGTAGTAGGGCATGTCCCGGTCGCGATAGCCGAGGTTGTTGAACCGCTCGCTCGGCTCGGTGGGCTTGAGGACGCCCACCTGGCAGGCCGTCGGCGGGTCGAACTCGCCGAGCGCCTCGCGCAGGATAGGGGTGACGGTGGAGGCGTTGACGAGATTCGTCATCGCCGGATCGCGGCCGAGGTTCTCGCCCTTCTTGGCGGCCTTGATGCGAGCGCGGGCGGCATCGACGAGTTCGCCGGAGACGGCGTCTTTCAGGACGATGTAGCCGTCTCTGTAGAAGGTGCGTTTCTGTTCCACGGTGAGGGCGGGGGAGTCGGACACGGTTGGCCTTTCCGTTGTTGGACGGTGCGGAAACGTAGCGCAGCACGCGCCGAACCGCAAACGCCCGCGCTAGGGTTCGCGAGCTGAGCCGAGAGGAATCCGAGGGCAATCAGGCATGGGCCGGCATTCCGACCCCTGGCTGCGACTGCTGCGGCGGTCTCCGTCTCGCGCTTCGTTCCGACCACCAACACATCCGTCGGCCTCGTCGGCGAGGCGTGCGTCATGCCGAACGGGGTGTGCGGCGTGAGGATCGTCATCGTGACCTGGCCTTCAGCGACCCGGGCAGCCTGCCCCCCGCGCCCGAACTGCTTCTCTGGGCCGTTGGCGCGAGCAATGCGGCCCATCTCGGCGGAAAGGGGTACTCGGTGCTTCGGCCATGACTTGACGATCGAACCATAAGCGGAGGACAGCGAAATGTCGGAAACGAACCTGGCCGCGGTAGCCACCAGCACGCCGCCTGTGCAGCTTGGGTGGTTGGGAATGGCGGGAGCGTCCATCCTCCTCGCCTTGCTGGTGGCCTTGGTAGGTACGGTGCTCGTGCATATCTGGCAGGGCAAGATCGACTTGTCGAAGCTCCTGAGCGAGGAGAACGGCGACGCCAGCATGTCGAGGTTCCAACTGCTGGTGTTCACGTTCGTCATCGCGCTCGGCATGGTCGTCGGGCTGGTTCGGACGGGCGACTTCCCCGACCTGTCGGAAGACCACTTCATCCTGCTGGGCATCAGCGCGGGGAGCTATCTGGGTGCCAAAGTCGTGCAGAAGGCCCGAGAGGCCAGGACGGCGGCTCCGCGCAACCCGGCCACGCCTGACCACGAGCAATAGCAGGCGTTGCTTGACCAAAGACGATTGATACGCCATCGTCAGTGTGCTACACCGTCGACGCTAGATGCAGACCCGAATAGACATGCAGAACACGGCTTCGCCGGAAAACGGTGGTTGCCCGTGTCTGCATCGTGTGTGGAGTGGCTTCTCTGTCGCGTTCGTGCTCTTCGTCTGCACGGTTGGCGCGGCGGCGAGCGACGCTGCGAGACACCTTCAACGCCAGCAGCAGATGGCCGAGGAACGCCACGCAGAGATGGCGGAGCGGGCGCGCCTCGAACGCTTGCGCTTGCAGCGGGATCGTCGACGCGCGGCGGCGCACGCCAGCATGCCAGACACGATGCACGCGTCGACGCCGAGCCCGTCAACTGCGGATCTGATCTGCCCCGTGGTGCCGGACGAGGGTGCCCTTCGGCGCACTTGGCGCGGCCCGCTCGACGATCGCTCCGCTTCCGCGCTGCCGATGTCGCGATCGCCTGCTGCCGGACAGCGCGGCATCACCCGGACGGCACTCGCCTCGGCACCGGCGCCCTACGGACTGCGGGCCAACGGCAACGCGGTGGGGTCGGCAGACCGCTGGCTGGCCGCGACCTCCGACGCGCCCGGGCGGACGCACCTCGTGCCCTTCGTTTCCTCCGCCTCCGATCCCCAGCGCCAGGGCTTCGTGCGCGTGATCAACCACTCGGCGCGCTCCGGCGAGGTGCGCATCGCCGCGACGGACGACGCCGGCAACGCCCGCGCCCCGCTGGCGCTGCCCATCGCCGCGGGCGCCGCCATGCACTTCAACTCGAACGAACTCGAGGCGGGCAACGCGAACAAGGGCATCGCGGGCGGCACCGGCCCCGGCCAGGGCGACTGGCGCCTGGAACTGGCCAGCGACCTGGACCTCGAAGTGCTGGCCTACGTGCGCGCCGAGGGCGGCTTCCTCACGGCGATGCACGATGTCGCGCCCGAGGAAGACGGCGCCCACCGGGTGCTGTTCCTCAACCCGGGCAGCAACGTCTCGCAGCTGAGCCTGCTGCGGGTGATGAACCTGGGCGCGTCGGCGGCGCGGGTGGAGGTCGAGGGCGTGGACGACCGCGCCGCGCCGGCGGCGAGCGCGGTGGCGTTCGAGATCCCTGCGTTCGCGAGCCGGACGCTGACGGCGGCGGAGCTGGAGGACGGCGCGTCGGACCTCGAAGGCGCGTTCGGCGACGGCGGCGGCAAGTGGCGCCTCTCGATCCGCTCGGCGCAGCCGATCCGGGTGCAGAGCCTGCTGTCGAGCCCGTCGGGGCACCTGACGAACCTGTCCACGGCGCCGCCGGGCGGCGCGGGCGTCGCGCACGAGGTGCCGCTGTTCCCGTCGGCGTCGGACGCCGCGGGCCGGCAGGGCTTCGCGCGGGTGGTGAACCGCTCGGACGAGGACGCGGTGGTGACCATCGAGGCCCGCGACGACTCGACGTGGGAGTACGAGCCGCTGACGCTGACGGTGCCCGCGGGCCGGGCGGTCCACTTCAACTCGGACGACCTGGAGACGGGCAACGAGAGCAAGAGCCTGGTCGGCGGCACGGGCTCGGGCGAGGGCGACTGGCGCCTGACGCTGACGAGCGAGTCGGACATCCGGGTGCTGTCCTACATCCGCCACAGCGCGGACGGGTTCCTGACGTCGATGCACGACGCCGCGCCGGCGTGGCGCAACCGCCACCGCGTGCCGATCTTCAACCCGGGCAGCAACCAGGGCCAGGTGAGCCGCCTGCGGGTGGCGAACGGCGCCGGCGCGGAGGCGCTGGCGACGATCACGGGCACGGACGATCTCGGCGCGTCGCCGGGCGTTCCGGTGCGGGCGGCGATCCCGGCGGGCGGCTCGCGGCTGTTCACGGCGCAGGAGCTGGAGTCGGGCGGCGAGGGCTTCGAGGGTGCCCTGGGCGACGGCAAGGGCAAGTGGCGGCTGCGGATCGAGTCGACGCGGCCGGTGCGGGTGCAGAGCCTGCTGTCGAGTCCGACCGGGCATCTGACGAACCTGTCGAGCGCGCCGCGCGGCGCGGGCCCGGAGACGGCGGCGGAGGCGTTCGAGGCGCTGGTCTCGCCGCTGGTGCAGTCGACGTGCGTCAACTGCCACGTCGCTGGGGGCGTGTCCGGGAACACGCGGCTGGTGTTCGTGCGTGAGGCGGAGGACGAGGACCACCTGGCGACGAACCTGAAGGTGTTCGAGACGTTCGTGGACGAGGTGGAGAACGGCGCGAACCGGGTGCTGAGCAAGATCCAGGGCGTGGAGCACGGCGGCGGGCCGGTGGCCCCGGCGGGCACGGAGGCGTTCGCGGCGATGGGCACGTTCCTCCGGCTGCTGGGCGAGGACGTGGCCGGTGGGGCCCCCGTCACGGTGGCGACGCTGTTCGACGGCGTGACGATGGAGTCTGCGCGCAAGACGCTGTGGCGAGCCGCGATCGTCTTCGCCGGGCGCATTCCGACGGAAGCAGAGTACGCGTCCATCGAAACCGGCAGTTCGAGCGCCCTGCGCAGGGCCATCCGGGGGCTGATGACGGGGCCGGGCTTCCACGAGTTCCTGATCCGCGCGAGCAACGACCGCCTGCTGACGGACCGGGACGACCTCCAGGGCCTAGGCCTGATAGACCTCACTGCCTATCTGTTCGTGGCCTACCAAAACCTTTACCAAGAACGGACCGGGGATCCAGCGTATGGGGAGTGGTTTTGGGAGACCGACTACGGCATCCAGAGGGCACCGCTCGAGCTGATAGCCCATGTGGCGGAGAATGACCTGCCCTACACGGAGATTCTCACCGCCGATTACATCATGGCGAATCCGCGGGCGGCCGAAGCGTACGGCGCACCGACGACCTTCAGCGATCGGACGGACATGCACGAGTTCCAGCCATCCGAGATCGTCAGCTATTACCGGAACCATGACTCGAAGGTGATCGAAGACGGCAGAGTGGTGGACCCGGGCATACTGGCGACGGACTACCCGCATGCGGGGATCCTCAACACGACGGTGTTCCTCGGCCGATACCCAACCACGGCGACCAACCGGAATCGGGCGCGCGCCCGATGGACCTACTACCACTTCCTGGGTCTCGATGTGGAGAAGTCGGCGTCGCGGACGACCGATCCGGTCGCGCTCGCCGACCGCAACAACCCAACGATGCACAATCCCGCCTGCACCGTATGCCACAGCGTTCTCGATCCAGTCGCCGGCGCGTTCCAGGATTACGACGAAGGCGGCAACTACCTCTCGGCCCACGGCGGATTGGACTCGCTGGACGAGTTCTACAAGCAGCCGCAGCACAGTGCAGTCGTCGATGTCGCGTCGACATCGTACGGCTCGCGTCAGACGGTTGCGGGCGATGTGCGACTTTCGCGCGACGGGTTCCTCTACGTTCAGTTCGCCAACGACCACTGGGACGAGAACACGGGCGCGGACCGGAACCTGTTCGTGGACAAAGTCGTCGTCCGGGAAGTGGCGAACGGCAATCCCATCTACACGGTCGAACTCGAAGACCTCACCGAAGAGGACCTAGGCCCGGATGATTGCGGACTCGCGACGGACGACACGCACTTCGCCTTCTACGGAGAGTGCCGACTCCGGTTCGCCGTCGATGTGCCCGTCGATGGGGCGACCTACCGTGTCGAGGCCGTCGCCTGGGCCGATCAGGCTGGCGATGAGCTCGCGAAGCTTGCCTTCGGTAGCATCCTGTATCGGCACGGCGACACTTGGTATCGCGACATGCGCAAACCGGGGTTCGACGGCCAGCTCGCGCCTAGTGCGGATGATAGCTTGCAGTGGCTGGCGACCAAGATCGTCGCCGACCCGCGGTTCGCGGACGCTGCGGTGAAATTCTGGTGGCCTTCGGTCATGGGCGCAGGCATTGCGGAGCCGCCAGCCCAGGGAGATGCGGGCTTCGACGGTGCCTTGCTTGCCTCGAACGCCCAGGCAGCCGAGGCCGCGCGGCTTGCGCATGGTTTCCGGAGCGGATTCCACGGCGGCAAGGCATTCAACCTCAAGGACTTGCTGACCGAGGCCGTCCTCTCCAAGTGGTTCCGGGCGGACCAGCTGACGGGTGATGATCCGCTTCGCACGGTTGCGCTCGCGGGCGCGGGCGCGAGGCGCCTGCTCACGCCAAAGGAATTGTCCCGCAAGACGGCTGCCCTGACCGGATTCGACTGGAAGCGGCACAAGTATGCGACATCGAAGTTCTTCCCCAAGGAAGCCCTGAATTGGACCAACAACAGGTACGAGTACGGCCTGCTCTACGGCCGCATCGACTCCGGCGGCATCAGGAAGCGCGGCCGCGACTTCACTTCGGTGATGGCCGGCGTCGCCGAGAGGCACGCGGCAGCAACGGCTTGCCCGGTCGTGATGAAGGATTTCTACCTCGTGAACGACTCTGATCGTCGGCTGTTCGGGGGCATCACTGCCAGCACCACACCCACTTTGGAGTTCTCCGCCTTCCGGGAGATCGCCGTTTCTTCACAATCGAGCCCGGCCACGGTGTCAGTGGAGGGGGCGCTCCGCCAAGGCAGGGCCACGGTGACGTTGTCCGGACCGTGGTCCGAGCGCGACAACTGGAGCCTTCACCTCGATCGGCTGGCCATCCGGGATGCGCAGGGGCAAGAGGTCTTCAGCCGGGAACTGGAGGATGTGGTCGACGTCACTGGTTGCGGCGGGAACTTGGCGGATGGCGACCACTTCGCATTCAACTGCTGGGGATCAATGGATGTTCCAGTCGACATTCCAGCCGACGGGCGCTACGACATCGAAGTGGTCGTTTGGGCGGTCGACTGGGCGGACGAGCGCGGCGACGAACTGCCGCGGCTGGAGGTCCTCGTCAATGCGGATGATGTCGAGGGTTCCGCAGGCGCCCGCGCCATCAAGACCAAGCTCGCCGAACTGCACGACAAGCTGCTCGGCGTGGAAGCGCATGTGGACTCGCCCGATGTCCTTGGCGCGTACGAGCTGTTCGTAGGCGCGTGGCGCAACGGACGGGAGTCGGAGGACTTCGACTTCCGCTCGATGCGCTGCGACTGGCTCGACGACCAGCACTATCTCGACGACACGCTGGATGACGCCTTGGTGGGGGACGGCGAGTGGTACCACTGGAACGGGGACCGCGTCAACGCCCACTTCGAGACCATCGACTGGTCCGACGCCCAATATGTCGCCCGCGCCTGGGCCCTCGTCCTCGCGCACCTGCTGACCGACCCGCGCTACCTGCACCTGTGAGGAGCAAATGAAGCGACGCGAATTCCTGAAGACCTCGGCGGCGCTGATCGCGACTGGCGCCGCAGGCTTCCGCCTGCCGCTCGCCAACGCCGCCGACTACCGCGGCAGGCTATGCGTCTTCATCCAGTGCGACGGTGCCTGGGACCCCACCAGCTTCTGCGACCCCAAGGTCAACACCCCCGGCGAGCCGGTGATCAACCATTGGGCCGAGACGAAGGAGATCCGCCAGGCCGGGAATATCCCCTATGCCCCGTTCGCCGCGAACGAGGCGTTCTTCGATAAGTACCACGACCGGATGCTGGTCATCAACGGCGTGGACGCCCAGACCGGCTCGCACACCGTGGGCGTGGTTCACAACTGGAGCGGACGCAACTCGGAAGGGTACCCCACGATCAGCGCCCTGGTCGCGGCGCACCACGCGCCGGCGCTGCCGATCGCCTACCTCAACTTCGGCGGCTACTCGGAGACCGCGGGACTCACGCGCTACACGCGGCTCGACAACCCCGATCTACTGCGCTCCATAGCCTACCCCCGCGGCGACGGCGAGTGGGACTGGCACGAAGACCCGGAGGACAGCGCGTACTTCTCGCCGGAGGACTGGGCCGCGTTGCGCCGATTGCGAACGGATACCGTGGAGCGTCTCTCAACCCGCTCCGGCCTGTTGCCTGCCGAGGCGAAGCGGCTCGATCACTACCGTGCGGCGTTCGAGTCCAGCGAAGGCCTGAGGGCGTTCGCCGACGCCATTCCGTCCGAAGAGCACCTCGAGCAGCCCGTGGCGACGCGGGACGGCCGGAGCGAGATCCGCCGGCAGGCCCAGCTCACCGTGCTGGCATTCAAGACCGGGGTGTCCGTCGCCGCCGACTTCTATCTTGACGACTTCGACACCCATGACCAAAACGACCCGGGCCAGAGCTGGCTGCTGGCGAATCTGGCGGACGGCGTGGACTACCTCTGGGAATACGCCGAGCAGCACGGCATCGCCGACCGCCTGTTCGTGATGATCGGCTCCGACTTCGGCCGCACGAACCACTACAACTCCAACGACGGCAAGGACCACTGGCCCATCGGCAGCTACGTCATCATGGAGAAGGACCAGCGCTGGACGAACCGGGTGGTCGGCGAGACCGACGCCCTCCACTTCGCCCAGCGCATCAACCCATCGACCCTGAAGCGCGACGACGCCAACGGGACGATCATCTACCCGAAGCACGTCCACAAGGCGCTGCGAGGGTACTTGGGGATCGACGGCTCCGCTGGAGCCGTGCGGTTCCCGTTCAACAACACGGAGGACTTCGCGTTCTTCGCAATGGCCAACATGGAGTAGATGGCGATGTTGTACGCCGCTTTCAGCCGTTCGGACTATCCGACCGCCTCTCGCGCAGCGCTAGTGGTGGCATCGGCGATCTTGCTGTACGCAGGTGGTGTCGGAGCTAGGGACGGGCATGTCCCAGACCGCCCGCACTATTGCGCCTTGTTCGGCTACCCGGCCACGGGCGACTGCCTTGAGGAAGACTCGTCGAGGCTCGACGAAGTGCGCGTCAAGACGAACATCCAAGGAAAACTTTGTCACCCGCCAGAGAGCCCGTACTACAGCTTGCTGCGAAATGGCTCCAATGTGAAGTACGAGACGTTGCGGAAGTGCAGGTGCAAGGGGTACGACTTGCCAGACGTGATGAGGAGGGTTTGTGTTGCTCCGCCGGGGTCGCGCAAAGATGCACTTCAGGCGGTTCGCACCGAGGCGGACTCAGTGAAGTCCTTTATCCAGAAGACTCATCTTGCGGTTGGACTGCAGGTAGACGTCGGACCGCGCTACCGAACGAGGCCAGTAGTCCTGCTGCACACAGTCTTGGACAGCTTCCCAGTCAGAGACGCACCGGAACTTCACTCGTGGGTTTATGGGCCATACATCGCATTGGCGCCAAGCATCAATGTAGATGCGAGCGAGATTCAGAAGGCGAAAGAAGGGAGTGGCGGAAGCCAGGCCGGCGAGGTCGATGATGCGGCTTCGGTCGGAATCGGCCTGCTGTTTTCAAAGAGGCCCTCATTCGGTAAGCGCGGCTTCTCAATAGGGGTAGGGTACTGGCGGGGTGGTGCCGATGGGGGGCTGCAGGCGGTAATCTCGACCAACATGACCAGCTTTCCTGGTCCGTGGAAGATGGACTAAGGTCGGCTCGGACACACGCGAAGTACGGCCTACAGCAACCGCTGTCGATGTCCTACCCCGGCGGACGCGCTAAGGGCCGATGTCAAGTCTGGCTGTTGGAGCGGTCCATGTCCCCGAATTCAGCGGTCATGTCCTTGCGCAATGGTGTATCCGTCTGGGAACGGGAACACGGGCTAACGGATGCCGCGCCCGTCCCATGTTTCGTTCGTGGCCTGGTCATTGATCGCGGCTGGACCTGACTTGAACAAGCGCCGGGGCGAAGCGGGGCCAGCTTCAAGCGGTAGGCGTTCGGATCGGAAGGACACGCACTCGGGCGCGGTTCTGGTCGACGACGACCAAAGCGCCGGCGGCCAAGTCAGCGCCATGCTGCCTTAGCGCGGTCGCGACCGCGTGGGCCAGTTGTTCCGGCAGAACATCCTGGGACCGAACCTGCAGGACGCTGGGTCCGCTTGCGCCTGACAACGCGAGCATGGTGCCGAAGTCCAGATCGTGGGTGAGCACCGCATGGTCGTTCTGTCGAGCCCACGCCATGATCGTATCGTCGGTTGCACGAGGATCACCTATATCCGACCAATGGATGGTGGGCCATCCCAAGTCTCTCAACACGGGTGCCCACTTCGGCGAGAGGTTCACGTCGATCAGTAGCTTGACTGTCATGCGCCGGCGAGCGGCACTTCGCGCTCTTCAAGCCGCCACGCCGCGTAGGCCAAGGCTGCGTCGATGTCTTCGCGCTCAAGGTACGGATAGGCGTCCACGATCTCGCCGGGCCCTCGACCCGCCGCCAGCAGGCCCACCACCGTGCCAACCGTCACCCGAAGTCCCCTGATGCAGGCCTTCCCTCCCATGACGTTGGGGTCGAAGGTGATTCGCTTCATCATTGCCGCTGTGGTCATGGTCCACTCGGTAACAGCCTATTGGCGGGAACCCAATGGAGCCGAACTTGGGGCAGTCCGGAGGAGATGTCAAGTACCGGACGACGACGGTGCAACTCGACGCCGATGCAGGACACGCGGGCCGAGCGCTACCGGCACCTGAGCTTCTTCCCGGACGAGTGCGTGCTGGAGACGGGGGTACCGCGGGCTTTGGGCGAGGCAGGATGGTGATCGAACGGTTGCGTTTGAAGGTGATTGGGGGAGCGCGTGTCCGGGCCGGCGTGCCGCAGCCATATCCATCAGCCGGCGGCATCGCCAGCGCTTCGGGTGTCGTATCGTCGCGCCAACCACCGCGTCAATGATTCCCGGCTCTAACGGCATCTGCCAGCGCATCGATCGGAAGCGTGAACCCGGATAGCCGCCCGGCCCACCGCGGCTCGACCAGCGCCGCGCGCCCTTCCGGCAGGCGCACGCGGGGCACCCGGGAGTCCAGCACGAGCAGTTCGCGGCAATGGGCGCGTTCCTCCGGCTGCTGGCCGCGGACGTGGCCGATGGGGCTCCGGCGACGGTGAGAGAACTCGGGCAGCCCCCGTCCGCCCTCATCCGCAAAGCCAGGGACCAGCCGGTCGTGATACTCGGCAGAAATCAACCTGTCGCCGTGATCGTACATCCGGATCCGTTGGCCATGGATTGCCCGGCGCCAAGCACGGCATCCCCCGCTACGCCTGCCACCGGGCGCCGCGGACAGCGGCGAGGCCCGCCGCATTTCCTTCGAGGAACCACAGCAGCGCTTGGCGGGGGCAGGAGGTCGCCTAGCGCCCGGTGCCAGATGTATTGAACCGGTACACGACATTGCGTGACGCCGGGTAAGGTTGTACGTTCCGCCACGGAGAAGGTCGCGCGGCGTCCGTTTTCGAGGCCGGCAACTGCAGGCGAGGCGCAAGTCGAATGCGATACAGAGGTTCCTTGAAGCACAAGCGTTGGCGTCCTGGCGGCGGCTTCGGCACGCTGTGCCCCGAGTGGACCCATCGCGCCGACGGCCGCGGGTTCGCAGGCGACACCGACCAGCACCCGTGGTCGCGCACCGAAGCGCATGGGATGTTCGACAACAGCATTCCTGGCGACGACGGCGCCGCTACGCGACGGGGCGCGGCATCGCATTTGTTGCGATCCCGACCAACGACGGAACGTGGCACGGCTATCCGCTTCCCTGGGCCGATGTCCCGAGGAACGTCCGAAATCACTTCGTGAACAACGGGCTCGTGGATGCGCGTCGCATCCGCCGGCAATCGGTGGATCCGAGCGACCGAGGATGGGCCCTGCCAAGCGAGTTCGACGATGCCGAGTAGCTGGTTCCGAGCAGGGGCACCGGACGCTTTCGAGGTGGCTGTTCGCTGGGTCGACGATCCTCATCCCGCAGGGCGGCGACCAAGGGATCACGGCTGGTCGATGGGCGAGATCGAGATCACGGCGGCAGGAGTCTGCCTCACCGCCAGTGGGTTGGACGGCCACCGTCAGTCCCATGTCGGCTGGTATCTCTCGCCTTTGCTTGGCTGGCTGGCCGACAACTGGCATGCATTGCTGCACGAGGAGCGATACTCGTGGCCCAGCAAGACGGTCGGGCCTGCGGCCATCGCGTGTCGCCGCGCCTTGGGCTGGATCGCTGCGGACGATCCCAATGGCGAAGAAAACTGGTGCAACGCCCAGGCGTGGTACGGGCGGCACGGGATTCGGTTCGCTGCGACCGGCGGGATATTCCCCGACCTGTTCGTCCGCCGGTTCGCCGACGACATCGAGCTGTCGTGGTCGGGACTTCCCGCCGAGTTCTCCCCTCCGGGTCTCGCGTTCGAGAGCGCGGCAGGCCAGCTCCGGCTTCCCGTCATGGCAGTTGCGAAACCGCTTTGGCGCACCCTTTGCTGGGCCGCCGAACACATCCCGCCCGAGCACGCCGAGCACGCGGGTTTTCGGTCGGACGTGGCTGCGCTGCAAGGCAAGATCCAGCTTCTGCGCGATTCCACCGCGCCTCCGGAGCGCACCTATTTCGGGGCCGGACTGTTCGACCGCGTGCGGGAGTCGTTCGAACAAATCGGTCGTCTGGACCTCTTTGACCATGGTTCGCGTCCCGATGATGTTCCGTGCATCGAGGAATTCTCGCCGGCGGTCGCCATGTTCGGTGGCGTCGAACCCACGCTCGACGGTGCCGATGTCACGTCGATGCGGGATGCCATGGTCGACGCCTTTGGCGGAGCGGATGGCAGCGATCTCGCTAGCCTCGTCCACGAGCGGGCCGAGGAACCACTGGGCGTTCCCCATCAGGACGGCGATCGTTTCGCCACGGAGCTCCTCGAGGATCTCGGCTTGTTGAACGCCCACCAGCCGGTGGATGTCCGGCACATCTGCGAACGTCTCGAGGTTCGTGTCGACACGACGGACTTCAATACCGACAGTATCCGGGGCATCGCCTTCGCCGGCGTCGGCTTCGCCCCGCGCATCGTCGTGAACCGCACGCATCCCTTCAACGACAACGAATCCGGCATGCGGTTCACCATCGCGCACGAACTCTGCCATGTGCTCTTCGACCGCACCCGCGCCAGGCGCGTTTCCCATGCCAGCGGTCCATGGGCCCCGCCAGGCGTGGAGAAGCGGGCCAACGCCTTCGCCGCGTACTTGCTGATGCCGCGCGGGCTCGTTCACTCGAGCATTCGCACGAACCGGATCGACGACCATGAGCTACGCCGATTGGCCACAGCGCTCCATGTCAACGAGTCCGCGCTCATCGAACACCTGCACAATCTGGACATCATCGACGACGCCGACCGAGTCCGGTTGAGGCATCGCGTTTGGGAGTCGCGCCGCCACCCGCCCGCACCGGTGTAGGTTCTTGGGTCGTGAACAGGACCGAACTGATCGACCTCATCCGAAACGGCGAGAACGCCGGGCTCGAGTTCAAACGCGACGACGTCGCCGCGGAGAGCGCGACTGCGTGCAGAAGCGGCTCGATCAGGCTCCGTCGGTAGCGGTCTCTCACGTGTGCGTTGCGCCGAACCCCGCGGCCGCAGACAGCACATTGTCAAGCTGCCCGGCGCTCAGCCTGTCGAGCGGCTTGGCCACCGCTTCGTCGAAAGGCCATTCCTGGCTGAGGAACGCCCACGCGAGTTCGGCATCGCCCATCGCATCCACGACGTCCGCCAGGCCGGGCACGACCCGGCGATGCACGCCGTCACGCCCGCAACGGGCAACAGGCGCCGCATCGGGGGAGTCGGTGGGCGTTACAATCGGGCGCGAGCAGAAGGGTGCTAAACGAAAAACATGGAGACGCCAGCGCGCAGAACCCCGGGAGAGACGGCTCGCCTTGGCGAGGAGATATACGAGCGGGACATCCGGCGAAGGGTCGAGCCGGGCCGTGTCGGCGCGTTCGTCGCCATCGACGTGGACAGTAGGGACTACTCCGTCGCGGGCAGCGAAGTCGCCGCAGCCGAGGAGCTTCGCGAGCGGCGCCCCGAAGCCCGTGTTTGGCTGGTGCGGGCGGGGTACCGGGCGCTCGGCAGCTTCGGCGGCGGTGGTCTGCGGAGGACCGGGTGATCGAGGGATCCGTGAACTCCGCGTACGAAGCCGTGATCCCCCTCCCCTTGCAGGGCCCGGCGGGGCAGGCGCAGGTGTGGCGAGTAGGGGGAGGCATGCGATTGCACAACAGGGCTGCAAGTGTCGGTCGCGCTCCTATGAGCCGATCAGTGGACGGACGTCGCAAACGAGGGCTCAGCGGCCTGGGAGGCACAAGAAACTCGTCCTTCGATGATGGTGGCGTCTGCGCTACCCACAGATGGGTCGCTGTCGAGCCTGCCAACGGAGGCCGGGCCGGCTGGCGTGCATATTGCCGCTACGCCCACATGGAGGCGTCAAGCCCCGCGCCGCTTGCTCAGCGCGATCTCGGCGATGTCGCACGCCCGGATGGAGTCGGCGCCGGGCCACTCCATCTCTTCCGCGTTGAACACAAGCACGTCGTTGACCACCGAGCCGTTCTGGAGCTTGACGTCCACGCGCTGGTAGCCCATGCCCGTCTCGGGCAGGCGGCACAACCGTCCTATCCAAGGCTCCTCGAGTTGCAGGCGCACGGTCACCTCTCCTGCTCGCGAGTCTGCCCGACCACGGTACCCGGCGGACATGCCTGGACGAAGCTGACTTCGACGCCACCGCCCGCTTGGCCGAACTTCGGTGCCGCGGTGCCGCTGGGTCCGCTCTCGCCTGACAACGCGAGCATGGTGCCGAAGTCCAGATCGTGGGTGAGCACCACATGGTCGTTCAGTCGAGCCCACGCCATGATCGTATCTTCGGTTGCCCGAGGATCGCCTATATCCGACCAATGGATGGTGGGCCATCCCAGATCCCTCAACACGGGTGCCCACTTCGGAGAGAGGTTCACATCGATCAGTAGCTTGACTGTCATGCGCCCGCGAGCGGCACTTCGCGCTCTTCAAGCCGCCACGCCGCGTAGGCTAGGGCCGCGTCGATGTCCTCGCGCTCAAGGTAAGGATAGGCGTCGATGATCTCGCCGGGCCCTCGACCCGCCGCCAGCAGGCCCAGCACCGTGCCAACCGTCACCCGAAGCCCCCTGATGCAGGCCTTGCCTCCCATGACGTTGGGGTCGAAGGTGATTCGCTTCATCATTGCCGCTGTGGTCATGATGCACTCGGTAGGTGCCTGTGGCGGGAACCCGATGGAGTCGAACTTCGGACAGTCCGAAGGATATGTCAAGTACCTGTTCCGGTTCAGTACATCTGGCACTGGGCTTTAGGCAGCCTCCTGTGCGACAACGTGCTCGTTGGCGAGACGCCGCGCAACAGCGTGACCTGGTCCGTCCACAGGGCAGCCTGCGAGGCCCGATGCAATGCCTAAATGAGAACGACCTCCTCGATTCTCGATGGCTACCCGTGGCTTGAGCCAGAGGACATTCGCGCGTGCTTGGTCTATGCGCACCGGATGGTGGGACACGAGCGTGTTGAGCCGGCGTTGGTGGCGGGCGATGGATGAGAGTGCTTCTCGACTTGCGTGTGGGGCGGAGCCGTGTCGGAAGTGCGGGACGCCGGGCACGATGTCGTGTGGTCGGGCGACTGGGAGGAAGACCCCGGTGATGAGGCGATCCTTGCGGCAGCGCGTGAGCAACGTCGCATCTTGGTGACGCTGGACAAAGACTTCGGCGAACTGGCCATCGTCCTTCGGCAACCGCACGCCGGGATCCTCCGGCTGGTCGATTTCTCGGCGAGACAACAGGCGGAGGTATGCCTGAGAGTGCTCGATGCTCATGGCCCGGAACTGGAGTCCGGTGCCATTGTGACGGCAGAGAAGGGCAGGCTCAGAGTACGGGAGCCCAGTCGGTGGTAGAGTGAATCGCCCGGCCGGCACCGAGAGGACACGGCGTCGACTAGCGACGGGGCGTGCCGAGCAACGCGCCATTGCCGACGGTTGGTTATCGACTCAGAACCGAGTCGAGTTGACGGTCATGCGAACGCGGTGGCAGGGAGCTTGATGGGATCCACGAATGTCGCCGACGCCTTACACTCAGCGAACCACCAAGGGGTTGCCGCAAATGCACCTCACAGACGTAAGGGAGCTTGGACGAGACCCGTCCGCCGCCATCCGGCGGGCCAAGGAGCAGCCGGTTCTCATACTCGGCGGGGATGAACCTGCCGCATTGCTGGTGCATCTGGATACGTCCGCCATGGATGAGGGAGCCGTTCGACCGGCGCTCGCGGCGGATGTCTACAAGAACGGGTGCGTGTCGCTGAGCCTGGCGGCGAAGATCAGCGGTCTGCCGCTCAACGAGTTCATCACCCATCTGGGTTCCTTGGGCGTCGAGATCGTGAGTCCCGACGAGACGACGGACGGCGAAGTCGCGGACGCATCTCATTGGCTGTCGTCGTAAGCGACGCGGACCCGCTCATCGCATTGGCCAAGACGGACTCCCTGTTCGTGCTGCGCCGGCTATTCTCGGAGGTGGTCGTTCCAGCCGTGTTCGGAGGGAGTGCGGCGGGAAGGAAGGAATCGATGGTCGTCGAATCGAGCAGGCTGCAACGGACGGCTGCTTGCAGGTCGCTGCGGTGCAGGTTGCGGTGCGTTTCCCCGAAGCCTAGGCCAAGGTGAGGTAGAGGCGATTCAGCTATGCTTGGAGGCCGAGTCCGCGCTGCTTCGGGCGTCAGACCGTCGGGCCAACCAACGCGTCAGCGACTCTTGGCTCTCCTGAGACGGCGTCCCCGCCAAGAGCCCCGCGAGACTGAGGTCCTCGTCGAGATCCTGCCAGTACACGCCCGCGCCGCTGTCGATGATCGTCCAGCTGGCCCTTTCCGCCGCCGTCGCGTGGGCGAGCCTCGGATACCAACTGGAGGGTACGCTGAGCGCCCTTCCGTCGCTCAGCGTTACGCTGAGCTTGTCGTCGGACACAGCGACATCCAGCACCGTCGGCATCCGCATTTCAATCGCCAAAGTGCCCATGCCGAGCCTCGATGATCTCCTCGCTGTGTTCCTCAACCAAGCTCGCTATCCGGTTGATCTCCGCCGCGCGGAACCCTCCGCTCCGCTGCAGCCGCACAGGGCGAAGCCAGAACTTCGCGACATCCCGGTCGCGTTCCACATGGACATGCACTGGCTCGCCGGCTTCGTTCGAGTAGAAGAAGAACCGGTATGGCCGTGTCGAAGTACGTGGGCATCAGTTCCTCGAAGCACTGGACCCGACTCGACCTCGGGCCGCCCCATGCGGACCTCACCAAGCGCCATGGACAGACTATACGGGGATTGGTCCGGGACGCAATGCAGTCGCCGTGGTGCGGGTTCGCCTCGCTTCGCCCGGGTCGCAGAGGACGCATGGCGCACCATCAGCAGAGTCAACCGAACGGCCGGATGGCGGCGAATCCGCACATGCCATTGACCGAACAGACGAAATGGACGACTGTGGGCGACGTCGGCGGTATTGGAGCGTGGCAATGGCAACCGGCGCGGAGAATAGGATGCAGGATCGGGAAGTGCTGGAGGGGATGCTCCACGATGTCGCGGAGCGTCTCAGTCCGATGCATGTGGCAGTGCTGGTCGCCTATCCGCACGTCGTACGCTCGGCGCTGGCTGCGGCTGCTGATGCGCTGGCGGCGAGTGATCGGGAATGGCGGCTCGAAGTGGCGACGCTCGCTGGCGGTGCGTCATCGGTGATAGAGGCTTCGGAGGCGAGTCGGCGATTGGCCCTGCGGACGCGCGAAGGTGCGCGGGACGCACGGGAGACGTTGCTGAGTTCAGATGAGCTCGCGGCGCGTACCGGTCTGAAGACGCGCCAGTCGGTGCATGACTGGCGGAGGAAGGGAAGGATCGTCGGTTGGCAGAACGCCAAGCGCGGCTACGTCTTCCCGACCCGTCAGCTCGACGAGAATGACCGTCCACTGCCCGGCCTCGATGGCGTGGCGCGGCTGTTCGGCGACGGCTACGCCGCATGGGTTTGGCTGACCACGCCGTTGCCGTCGCTCGACGGGGCGCAGCCACTCGCTCTTTTGGCGGCAGGCGAAGCCGAGCTTGTGGCGGATGCCGCCCGGGGGGACCTGCAGGGCGACTTCGCGTGACCGCGGCTACGACGCGGATCGCCTGCGCTCGGCACTCCGCGCTGTCCGTCTCGATGGCGTGTTCCGCGTTATCCACCGAAGCCACCGAACCACGCCGCTGGCCGCAGTACCGACACCGAGCCGATTCAGCGATCCAGAGGCGCGCTATGCGGTGCTGTATGCCGCCGATTCGGTGCGGTGCGCGTTCTGGGAGACGCTGGGACGCAACCGATTCGTGCGGCGGCGGCAACGTGCGATGCCGAGGTCCGAAGTGGAAGCCCGGCTGGTGGTGTCGATCCACTCCGAGGGAGATCTGCTCCTTGTGGACCTTCGCGGCGACGGACCAGTGCGCGTCGTGCGCCAACCGCGGTGGCGCACGATGGCAACCATGCCGCTGGCCGTGCCTTGTCGGCCGCTGCCTATGGCGGCGTGCCCGAGGCGGACGGATTCCTGTTCACGTCGCGGTTTACCGGTGACCTGTGCGTGGCCGTGTTCGACCGCGCCTTCGGTCGATTGCTGGTCGCCGACGCGGCAGAGCTTGTTCGCCACACGGACTTCCTGGACGCCCTCGACGAGTACGACATCGTGCTAACTGAGCCGCCTTCGTGACGAGGCGGCCTGGCGCCGCGGTTCGCGACGGGCTGCCGACCCCGGAGTCCAGAGTGCCAGACGGCCGCATAGACGCCAATTCCGTTAACATAGACGGGTATGCCAACAAAGCTGATTGCCATGAACCCCGTTCTGGAAGCCGCGCTCGGCAACCGCACTGCGGCTCTCGCGCTGCTGTTCGTCGCCGCCTACGGCGATGGCCATGCGAGGCGGATCGCGACCACCTTCGGTCTGACGGTCAGCGTCGTTCGGGACCAGCTCCTGCGCCTGGAGGCGAACGGCGTCCTGGTCAGCCGCATGGTTGGCCGGGCTCGGGTGTTTCAGGTCAACGAGCGCAGTCCCACGGCACGCAACCTGCGGGACTTCCTGCGGCGGGAGCTGGACTTCCTGCCGCCGGAACAGTCGCAGCGGTACTTTCGCGAGCGGCGGCGACCGCGCCGGACGGGGAAACGATGACCATCGGCGGTTCCCCTGAGCACAGGCATCACTAGCCGGTGGTTGCCCAGGACCGATCCTGCATGGCGATGGTGTGCATCCTGCCTTGCCAAGGGTTCACGTCGTTCAGGCTTCCGACTGACTTGAAGCTCGGAGACACTGGTGGCACGATCAATCGGACGGGCGAGTTAGGTGGTCGGCGGGCGTCCGTCGACCGACCGGTAAGCCAGTAGGGGGTGGTCCATGCAAGGTGTGCAGTTCCTGATCGACGACGCGGGGGAACGCAAGGCGGTCGTCATAGATCTCAGCCTTCATGGGGAACTGTGGGAGGATTTCTTCGATGTCGCGCTTGCGAAGTCGCGGGAGGACGAGCCGCGCGAGACCATGGAAGAGGTCCGTCGCAAAGTTCTGGGGCACTGACGCTTGCCGTACGAGGTCGTCTTCGTCCGTTCGGCGCGGCGGGAGTTGGCGGGAATGCCCCGAGATGTCGCCGAGCGTGCGCTGTCGAGTATCGAGGACCTCGCGTCGGTTCCTCGTCCACCAGGAGTGCGGAAGCTCCGCGGACACGACACACTCTGGAGAATCCGAGTAGGCAACTATCGGGTCGTCTACGACGTGTCCGACTTTGATCGGCGCGTTGAAGTCATTGCCGTCCGGCATCGGAGCGCCGCATATCGGTGAGTGCCGCCAGCGGTTACCGCCGACCACCTTCTGCACGCCTCCCGGGCCGGGTCTCCGTGGAACCTGCCGCCCGCTGTTTCGACCGCATCTCCTTTCGTTCCTCCACCCCCATCCGTTCGATCGCACGGGTGAACGCGGACGGCGCGATCCGACCGGCGTTGGCTACGAGATAGCGTTCGATCTCCTTGGGATACGCATGCCACATCTCGCGCAGCACCCAGCCGACGGCCTTCTGCATGGGCTGGCGGCGATCTTCCGCGCAGCGATCCACCATGGGCAGCACGTCGTCGGGCGTCAGGAATGCCGCGTTCTTGCCGGTGTAGTGGATGAGGCTCACGATCGACACGCGCTTCGGCCACAGCGCCTCGCCGCGGTTCCACCGTTCGAGCACGGGCATCACCGGCTCCGGGTCCGCTTCGAGCAGGCGCGAATAGGTCCAGCTCAGCACGTCCGAGTGCGCCCAGTTGTCCACCCTCGCGATCCAACGCTTCATCACCGGCCAATACGCCGCGTCCACGCGCTTGCGGACGATCGGCCGGTAGTATTCCTCGGCGGCGAACAGCACGTCCGCCCACTCGCTGCCCATCCACAGATCGTCCCACACGGCCAGCACGGTCGTCGGTTCGAGGTCGTAGAACGAGAATCCCTGGCGTACGCGGCGGCGCAATGCCGGGACGCGGATGCCCAGGTACTTGAGAGACGAACCGCGGTCCTTCGCCATGTGCGTACCGAGCGACGGATGCCGCAGCGCTTGAAGCGCGCGGAGGACTTCGTCGTGGTAGTCCGGGAACTTCATCGGGCGGGCCCAAGGTGCTTCGCGGTCTCAGGTCGGCAACGGCGCGACCATGCAGCCCTCGGCTTGCTGAAGACGGCGAACTTGGCAACCGGGCGTTCCTTCATGGATGGCGGAGCATATCGGAAACGGATCGTGCGCATGGAGTTGCGCCTTCCCATGAAGCCACGGCTGTTACACCGCCGACCAAGTAGACTCCTGAAGGTACGGGGACGGCCCGAAGCCTGAAGGAGAGACCGCATGGCACCACCCGCCGACTGGAACTTCCATATCGCCAGCGCCGACGGCGCAGCTTGGAGCGAGGGGCTGCGCACGATCTTCGAGTATCGCGACCTCGGCGTCGAAGACGCCACGAACGGCGACTACGTGGCCCATGTCATTCGCCGCAAGGGTGGCCACGAAGAGGACGACGTGCAGCAGTGGCACATCCACGAATGCACGTTCCAACTGGTCTACGTGCTGAAGGGCTGGGCCACGTTCGAGTACGAAGGCGAGGGCCAGCGCACGATTCGCGCTGGCGATTGCATCAATCAGAGGCCGATGATCAAGCACCGAGAGATTGCCTGCTCGGACGACTTCGAAGTGCTCGAAGTCGTTGCCCCGGGGGATTTTCGCACCGTCGTCGTGGATGCGCCGGCGCAGGCCGAATGAAGCCCGTTCGCGGCTTCTTCGGGAGCGCTGGGCAACCGTTCGCGGTGAAGCGACCGGCTTTCGCGAGACCGGCACGGCGCTGATCGTTGTATGGTGAGGGCTCGTACGCCGGAGGTCCCGCCATGTCCCTCGAAATCCCAGCAGCCGATGGACTCGACGGCAAGGTAGCCATCGTCACCGGCGCCGGCGCGCTGGCCGACGGCATCGGCAACGGTCGTGCGGCGGCGATCCTGCTCGCGGCGAGCGGCGCCCGCGTGCTCTGCGTGGATCGTCGTCCCGCGCTGGCCGAACGGACCGTTGCGCTGATTGCCGAAGCGGGCGGCGTCGCGGCCGCGTTCGAGGCCGACGTCACGCAAAGCAAGGGCTGCGAAGCGATGGTCGCCGCTGCTGTCGAGCGCTGGGGACGGCTCGACGTACTCGACAACAACGTCGGCATCGGCAGTCGCGGCAATGTCGTCGAGGAGGACCCGGCGCGCTGGCGGCGGGTGATGGAAGTGAACGTGGACAGCATGTTCCTCGCCAGTCGCGCCGCCATCCCGGCGCTGCGCGAGACGGGCGGCGCGATCGTCAACGTCTCGTCGATCTCGGCCCTGCGGCCGCGCGGCCTCACCACGTACAGCGTCTCCAAGAGCGCGGTGATCGGACTGACGCGGGCGATGGCCGTGGATCACGGACCGGAGGGCATTCGCGTCAACTGCGTCGCGCCGGGTCCGGTCTACACGCCCATGGTCTACGGTCGCGGCATGGCCGCTGAGGCCAGAGAGCGGCGCCGGCAGGCGTCCGTGCTGGATGTCGAAGGTACTGGGTGGGACATCGGCCATGCCGTGCGCTTCCTCGCCTCGGACAGCGCCCGCTACATCACCGGCCAAGTGCTGGTGGTGGACGGCGGCACGACGCTGCGCGGTCCGAGCCGAGACTCCGCCTGACGCGGCTGGCGCGGCTGGCGGAGGTGCCTAGCCAGGCCGCCAGCCGTAGATGCCCGCCAGGCTGCCCCCCATCAGCGCCGCTCGATCGCCGGCCGAGAGCCGATCAGTGACGCGGAACGCCTTCACGGCGTCGTCCGGCGAGACGACTTCCACGGCCCGCGTCCAGTCGGTGCCCCACAGACAGCGCTCGATGCCGTAGGTGTCGAAGATGCGCGCCAGTGGATCCCAGATGTCCGCGAAGGGGAACGGTTGGCGAGACAACGTGCAGGCCCCGGAGATCTTGATCGCCACGTTGTCGAGGCGAGCCAGCCCCAGCACCTGCTCCAAGTCGCCGAACGGCTCGGCCGGCGCAGGGGGCGCGAACGGCTGCCTGAGGCCCAGATGATCGATTACGAGCTGCGTGTTCGGATGGCGCTCGGCGACCGCGGCGAATGCGGCCAGATTGCCCCAGCACAGCACGTTCACGGGCAGCCCTAGCCGCGCTCCGGCGCCGAAGATGCGGTCGACCCCTTCTGCGGAGGCGATGCGCGGCGCGGGCGCGCCCATCATCAGACGAGCCCCGACGACGCCTGGCTGCTGCGCCCATTCGGCCATCTCTTCGGCGACCCGGGGAGACTCGGGATCGAACGGCTTGACGAGGCCGAACCGGTCCGGGTGCCGCGCCCCGACTTCCAGCGCATAGCTCGCGTCGTAGCGGTACATCGCCCACGGCGAAACCAGCAGCGCTCCGTCCACGCCGAGCCGGTCCATGACGGCGACCATCTGCTCGCCCGTCGCTTCGTCCGGGCCGGCCAGCGTTCCCGCCCACGGTCGTTCCGGGCGGTCGCGTTCGTAGCAATGTACCTGCGAGTCGATCACTGGGCTAGCGCTATCCGGCATTGGCGTTCCCCTCCCGAGGGGCGATGTGCGTCCGCTCTCGACCTTCTTGGTCGATGCGTCGGAGTCTACTAGGCACAGACGCCCTGCGACGCCCAGGTCGCGAGATCGATTGACACGATGCGGGAGCGTTTCGATCCACATCGGCAACACGATATATACACGATAACTACTACTTTCTAGATGATTTCATTTGCGTTTGGCGGCGAGACGGCGTATTTTGACGGTGCGCATTGGACGAGGTGCATGAAGCACTTGCCGCTGAGTCACCGAGCTAGCTACTCGGGACTGGTAGGTCAACAACACCAAACACCGATCAGCGGCCGCACTCCACGGCCTCATGTCGATGCGTGAACGACAAGGTACGCAGACGACTTGAGGTGACAGCATGGCGAACGACGTAAACGACCAGGCCATCCATCCGGATGCAGTGGAAGCTCTGAAGCACTTCATCGATGTTTGGGCGAGCAACGACAGTGTGGCCGCAACGATCGGCGATGGTCTGACCCGGGATGGCGTGTTGGAGCTGTTGGTCAACGCCGGAAGGGCTGGTCAGTTGGCCGACGATCCCGAAGAAGCGGAACGGATGGTCGCCCATTACGGGACGCTGCTCGGCCAGCAGCCGCCGTTTCGGCTGGAGTGCGACGCGGACGGCGCAGTGCATCTGGTGCTTACGCTCGGCAACCGACGGGTCGAAACGTGGAGGCCGATCGAGCCGCCCACCGTCGACGCCGAGGTGGTTGCCCTGATCGGCGAGAGCCTGCGGAACATCGTTCGTTCGGCCACCGATGCCGAACGATCCGGCATGGCCGCGCTCGAGTCGGACCGGGACGAGCCGGGCGCCAAAGGGCTGACCAAGCAAGCGACTGGGCTGATAGGCATGATCAAGACCAAGCTCGGTACTTCGAATGTCCTGACGGAGCGGATTGGCGCGGGCAAGAGTCGCGACGAGCTGTTGGAGATGTCCCTGGCGGGCCTGCCAGAGCAGGCGCAGGGCGTGCTCGCGGCGAAGCTCAACGACCAGCCGCCTTTCTCGTTGACGTGCGACGAGAACGGCAGCATCCATCTGGTGCTGATCGTGAGCGGGGAGCACGTCCACACCTGGACGCCGAAGGAACTCGGCATCCCGGCGCCGAAGTCTTGGCGGCGGATCGTCTATGCGGCGCTCGGCGGGCTGTTCGTCGTGTCGTTCCTGTCCAGCCTGATCGACGGGACTTTCTCGGGCCAAGGTCTCGTGGCTGGTGCCATGCCGCTTGCCCTCTTCGGGATGTTCGACGGGTTCCGCCTTTTGAAGCGCTCCAAGGGCCATGCGATGGCGTGGCGCGCCTACTGGGCCGTGGCCGTGCTTTGGATCCTCGTTGAAATAGCGGCAGGGGGTGCAATGGGCGGGACCATCGCAGGGTTCATGATCGTCGGCCGACTCGGCTACTTGTGGATGTGGATCAAGCTCGTGTACCCGTTCACGAGGGGGCGGGACGTGCTCCGGTGCCCGAACTGCGGCACCCTGACGACGCACCGGGCCTGGCTCGAAAGCGAGAAATACGCTTGCTCGGGCTGCGGCACCATCGCAACGCCCGTCGAAACCGGGCGACGTGCCAACTGGCAGGGGCAGGTCGCCTAGCGCACTCTCGCGAGCGGGCGTGGCCATCTGACGCGCCGCCGCCGCGCCTCGGGTTCTTGTCTGCTCGCGTCAGCCCGCCGCGACGCCTTCCGTGCGTCTAGGATCGAACGCATCGCGCACCGCTTCGCCGACGAAGATCAAGAGCGTCAGCATGATGGCGAGCGCCGCGAAGCCCGTCAGGCCCAGCCACGGCGTCTGGATGTTCGCCTTGCCCTGCGCCAGCAGTTCGCCGAGCGACGCCGAGCCCGGCGGCAGGCCGAAGCCGAGGAAGTCCAGCGCCGTCAGCGTGGTGATGGAGCCGTTGAGGATGAATGGCAGGTACGTCAGCGTCGCGACCATCGCGTTCGGCAGCACATGGCGGCGCATGATGGTGGCGTTGGAGACGCCGAGCGACCGCGCGGCGCGCACGAAGTCGAAGTTGCGGGCGCGCAGGAACTCGGCGCGCACCACCGAGACCAGCGTCATCCAACTGAACAGCACGAGTAGGCCGAGCAGCACCAGCGGCCCCGGCTCCACCATGCTCGACAGGATGATGAGCAGGAACAGCACCGGCAGCCCCGCCCAAATCTCGATCATGCGCTGGCCGATCAGGTCGATCTTGCCGCCGAAGTAGCCTTGAGTCGCGCCGGCCGCAATGCCGATCACCGACGCGACGATGGTGAGGGCCAACCCGAAACTGACCGAAAGCCGGAAGCCGTACAGCAGCCGCGCAGCAACGTCCCGGGCGCCATCGTCCGTGCCCAGCAGGTGCCGCCCGGACGGCGGCGAGGGCGCCCCTTCATCCGTGAACCAGTCGATGGTGTCGTGCGCGAAGCGGATCGGCGGCCAGATCATCCAGCCGCCGCTGCCGTACACGAGGTCCTGCACGTAGGGGTCTTCGTACTTCGCTTCCGTCGCGAACTCGCCGCCGAGTTCGCTTTCCGTATAGGTGAACAGCACCGGCGCCCATAGCTCGCCGTTGTGGCGCATGAGAATGGGCTTGTCGTTGGCGATGAGTTCGGAGATCAGCGAGACGCCGAACAGGCCAAGGAAGATCCACAGCGACCAGTAGCCGCGGCGATTGCCACGGAAGTTCGCGAGCCGCCGCCGGGTGAGCGCGGAGAGCGCCAAATCAGCCCCTTGCCTCGAAGTCGATGCGCGGATCCACCAGCGTGTAGGTGATGTCGCCGATGAGCTGCAGCATCAGCCCGATCACGGTGAAGATGAAGAGGGTGCCGAACATGATCGGGTAGTCGCGCGAGATCACGGCCTCGAAGCCGAGTAGGCCGATGCCGTCCAGGCTGAAGATCACCTCGATCAGGAGCGAGCCGGTGAACAGGATGCCGATGAGCGCCGCCGGGAAGCCGGCGATGACGATCAGCATGGCGTTGCGGAAGACATGGCCGTAGAGCACGCGGCCTTCGGAGAGGCCCTTGGCACGGGCGGTGAGGACGAACTGCTTGCTGATCTCTTCGAGGAAGGAGTTCTTGGTGAGCATGGTGAGCGTTGCGAAGCCGCCGATGGTGAGCGCGGCGATGGGCAGGGCGAGGTGCCAGAAGTAGTCGCCGATCTTGCCGAGCAGGGAGAGTTCAGCGAAATCGTCGCTGACTAGGCCGCGCAGCGGAAACCAATCGAAATAGCTGCCGCCAGCGAATACGATGATGAGCACCACGGCGAACAGGAAACCGGGCACCGCATAGCCGACGAAGATCACCGCGCTGCTCCAGGCATCGAAACGCGTGCCGTTCTTGACCGCCTTGCGCACGCCGAGGGGAACCGAGATCAGGTAGATCAGCAGCATCGACCACAGGCCGAGGGACATCGACACCGGGAGCCTTTCGAGGAGCAGGTCGAGCACCGGCCGGTCCTGGTAGAAGCTCTCGCCGAAGTCGAGCCGCAAGTAGCCGCCCATCATGGTGAGGAAACGCTCGTGCAGGGGCTTGTCGAAGCCGAACTGCTTTTCGAGGTCGGCCAACAGGTCCGGATCAAGGCCCCGCGAGGCGGCGTCCCGGCCGCTGGAGTCCATCACCGAACTCGCGCCCACATCCATGCTCGCGCCGGCGCCGCGGGTCGAGAGGGCGCCGCTCGAGCCGCTCATCATCTGTTCGATGATGAGGTCGATGGGCCCGCCGGGGGCGAGCTGCACGATCATGAAATTGATAATCATGATGCCGATGAGCGTCGGCACCATCAGCGCCAGACGGCGCAGAACGTAGCGTCCCATTCGCGCTCAGCCTTCTCGCGTGCGCAGGTACTCGGTCACCGCGGCATCCTTCTGCGGGTCGATCCACCAAGTCTCCGGGAACGAATGGTGCCGGTAGCGGGAGGACTTGGCCGGGCGCCCGAAGCGGTCCCAGTACGTCCACCGCATGCCGCTCTCGATCTGCATGGGGATCATGTAGTAGCCGTGCAGCAGCACGCGGTCCAGGGCGCGGCCAGTGGCGTACAGCTCTTCCCGGTCGTAGGTGGTGAGCGCCCGGGCCACCAGCGAGTCCACCGCCGGGCTGCGGATGCCGGCCCAGTTCTCCGTGAACGGGGCATCGGCTCCGGAGGAGTGGAAGAAGGACTTGAGATACGTGCCGAGAGTCGGCGTCGCCCAATAGTCGTTGATCGCCGCGTCGTAGGCGAAGCCGCGCAGCCGGGCGCGGAACTGGGTCGGGTCCACAGTGCGCACGCTGGCATCGATGCCGAGACGCCTGAGCGCTGCGGTGAAGGGCAGGGCGGAGCGTTCCTCTGCCGGGTTGCGGGCGAGGAACTCGAAGGCGAACTGCTCGCCCTCGTCGTTCACCAGCCGCTCGTCCACCACCCGCCAGCCGGCTTCGGCGAACAGCGCCTGCGCCTTCAGCATGTTCTCTCGGTTCATCCCGCGGCCGTCGGAGGCCGGGATCTCGAACGCCGTGGTGAAGAGTTCCGGCGGCAGTTCGCCCCTGAACTCGTCCAACAGATCGCGTTCGAGGCCCGTAGGAATCTCCGTGGCTTCGAGCTCCGAGTTGTCGAAGAAGCTGTCCACCCGCCGGTAGAAGCCGAAGTGCTGCACGCGGTTGATCCACTCGAAGTCGTAGGCGTAGAGCAGCGCTTGGCGCACGCGGGGGTCCTGGAAGCGCTCGCGGCGGGTGTTGATGACGATGGCGGAGGCCATGGCGGTGATGTTGCGCCGCTCGGCGAGTTCCAGCTTGAAGTAGCCGTCGTCGCGCGGCGGGAAGTCCTCGTAGGAGGTGGCCCAGTCCTTGGCGACGCCTTCGCCGCGGAAGGTGACGATGCCCTTCTTGGCCGCCTCGCGGGCGACGGTGTTGTCGCGGAAGTACTCGAAGATGATGCGCTCGAAGTTGTACTTGCCCCGCACCGAAGGCACGTCCCAGCCCCAGTAGTCGGGTACCCGCTCGTAGACGATGCGGCGGCCGAGCTCGAACGACGCGATGCGGTACGGCCCGCTGCCCAGCGGCGGCTCGACGGTGGTCTTGCCGATGTCGCGCGTGGCCCAGTAGTGCGCCGGGAGGATCGGCAGGTGGCCGACGCTGAGGCCCGCCGCCGGGTTCCGGAAGGCGGGGTCGGTGATGTAGATCTTCACCTCCCGCTCGCCCACCTGCTCGGCGCGGCCGAAATGCGCGAGGCCGGTGCGGATGGCCGCCGAGGCGTCCTGCACGCAGAAGTTGACGGTGTAGAGGATGTCGGCAGGCGTTATGGGCACGCCGTCGTGCCAGCGGGCATCCGGGTGGATGCGCACCTTGAACCAGCTGTAGTCCGGCGCCGCCTCCATCTCGCCGAGGCGCGCGTACTGCGCCGAGGCGTCGTCGTCGCTCGGCTCCAGGATGCGGTCGAAGAGGAAGATGCCGGCGCCGACGAAGCCGTAGCCGGCCGGGTCGATGCCTTTCTGGATCCACGGCGTGAAGCTGTTGAACGTACCGACCACCGGCAGCACCAGATCGCCGCCGATCGGGGCGTCGGGGTTGACGTAGTCGAAGTGCTCGTACCCCGGCGGGTAGCGCAGTTCCCGGAAGAACGAGAAGCCGTGGTGGTAGCCGGGGCCGGAAGCGTCGTACATGCCGCCATCGGGCACCGCCTGCTCGCCCGCGATGCAGGGCGCGGCGAGCGCAAGGACGACGGCGGTGGCGGCAATCTTCATGGACGGCGAAGTTAACCGGAAAACGCGACGGTCCTGCAATCGGCGCGCAATCGGCCGTTGCCGCGCACGCCGCTGCCGTCGTGCGGGGTATGCTCCGCGCGCCACTGGGTTGGAGGCGGGATGCTGGAGCCGTACCGGGTACTGGACTTTACCGACGAGCGGGGGGAGCTCGGCCCCATGCTGCTTGCGGATCTGGGCGCCGATGTCATCCGTGTCGAAACTCCGGGCGGCAGCGCAGCGCGGCGGGTTCCGCCGTTCGACGGGGCGGTGGCGGGCGACCCGACGAGCCTCTCCTTCCATGCCTTCAATCGCAACAAGCGCTCCATCGTGATCGACCCCGACGGCGGCGCGGCCGAGCGCGCCGTGCTGCAAGCGCTCATCGCGTCCGCCGACTTCCTTTTCGAGTCTTGGCCGCCGGGTACGCTCGCCGCATTCGGCATCGACCGCGACGTCGTGCAGGACGTCAACCCGCGCCTGGTGCATGTGCGCATCTCGCCGTTCGGCAGCGACGGCCCGCGCGCAGCGCAACTCGGCAACGACCTCGTGGTGGCTGCGCTCGGCGGGCCGGTGTCGCTGCAAGGCCCGCCCGACCGGGCGCCGATTCGCGTCAGCGTGCCGCAGGTTTGGCGGCACACGGGGGCCGAGGCCGCGGTCGCCGCGATGGCGGCGCACGCGCGGATGCTGCGCACGGGTGGCGGACAGTTCGTTGACCTTTCGGCGCAGTGCGCGATGACCTGGACCATGCTGCAAGCGATGGATGCCCATGCCATCCAGGGGTTCGACTTCGAGCGCGGCGGCTCGCTGATGGCGGGCCTCGAGCTGGTACACCCTTGCCGCGACGGCTACATCGTCGCGCTGCCGGTCTCGCGGGTGGTGCTTGGCCTGCTCGATTGGATGATCGCCGACGGCGTGCTCGATGCCTCGGTGCGCGGCGCGGATTGGGAGGCGTTCGACGACAGCCTGCGGGACCCGACGGTGAAGTCGCCTTGGACCATCGAGGAAATGGTGGCGCTCCTGCGCCGGTTCTTCGCCAGGCACGGCAAAGTGGAACTCTTCGAGTTCGGCATCGCGAAGGGCATCACGCTGGCGCCTGTGGGCACGCCCGCCGAGCTTCTCGAACTCGATCATCTGGCAGCGAGGGAGTACTGGCGCGATGTCGCGCTGCCCGGCGGCAAGCGATTGCGCGCGCCGGGACTCTGGGCGCGTAGCGTTCCCGGCGGGGAGCCGCTCCTTTCGGTGCGCCGCGAAGCGCCGGCGCTCGATGCCCATGGGCAGGCGATTCGCGCCGCTTTGCGCGACGAGGCGCAGCGGCCCGCAATGCGGCCCGCGCAGCCGGCCGCGCCCCTGCCCTACGACGGCATAAAGGTGGCGGACTTCGCCTGGGTGGGCGTCGGGCCGATCTCGTCGAAGTTCCTGGCGGACCATGGCGCGACAGTGGTGCGCGTGGAGTCGGAGAACCGCCCCGACGTGCTGCGGGGAGGCGCACCGTTCAAAGACGCCGAGCCCGGCTGGAACCGCTCGCAGTTCTTCGGCGACTTCAATACCTCGAAGCTGAGCCTCGCGCTCGACATGAAAGTCGCCGAGGGCCTCGAAGTCGCGAAGCGCCTGATCGGCTGGGCGGATGTGCTGATCGAGAGCTTCGCGCCGGGCGCCATGACGCGCATGGGTCTCGATTACGCCAGCGTGCGCGAACTGAACCCTGGCATCATCATGGTGAGCACCTGCCTCATGGGCCAGACGGGACCGGCGCGAAGCCTGGCCGGCTACGGCTACCATGCGGCCGCAATCGCCGGCTTCTACGAAGTCACCGGCTGGCCGGATATGCCGCCAAGCGGCCCGTGGACCGCCTACACGGACACCATCGCGCCGCGCTTCGTCACCACGATCCTGGCCGCGGCCCTGGATCGCAAGCGGCGCACGGGCGAGGGTTGCTGCATCGACTTGGCGCAGCTCGAAGCGTCGCTGCACTTCATGGGCCCCGAGATACTGGACTGGCAGGCGAACGGCCGAGCCGCGACGCGCCTCGGCAACCGCAGCGCCTTCGCCGCGCCCCAGGGATGCTATCCGTGCCGCGGCGAGGATCAGTGGCTGGCCATCGCCGTAGAGACGGATGCGCAGTGGGCAGGTCTGTGCGCCGTGGTCGGCAGCTTGGACGGAGGGGCCTACCCAACCAACGAAGCCCGCCTCGCCGCGCACGACGCGATCGACTCGCGCATCGGTGCCTGGACGGCGCAGCGCACGCCGCAAGAGGCAGAGGCGGAACTTCAGGCTGGCGGCGTTCCCGCCGGCAAGGTGCAGCGCTCCAGCGACCTGCTCCGGGACCCGCAGTACCGGCACCGCGACTTCTACCGCCGCCACGAGCACGGCGAGATGGGCCGCGTGCCCTACGCCGGCCACCAGTACCGCATCGCCGGCTACGACCACGGCCCGCGCGGCCCCGCGCCCATGCTCGGCGAGCACAGTTTCGAGGTGCTGACGGATGTGCTCGGCATGTCCGAGGCAGACGTGTCCGCGGTCTTCGCCGCGGGGGCCATCGTCTGAGCGGGCTGTTAGCATCGCGCGCGTCCGCCGGGCGCCGCCCGCGTTCCACCGAGTCAACCGAGAAGGAGAGACCATGCTGAAAGTGCATTTCGCGCCCAACTCCCGCGCCGGCCGCATCATCTGGCTGCTCGAGGAGTTGGGGCTGCCCTACGAGGTCAACAAGATGGCCTTCCACCCCAAGGACCTCAAATCCGACGAGCACCGCGCCCGCCATCCGCTCGGCCGCGTGCCCGTGCTGGACGACGACGGCGACGTGCGCATCTACGAGTCCGGCGCGATCGTCGAATACGTCCTGGAGCGGCACAGGAACGGCGGCCTGAAGCCGGCCGCGGACGCGCCGACGTTCCCCATGTATCTGCAGTGGTTCCACTACTGCGAGGGCATGGTGATGCCGCCCATCAACACCATCATCGTCCACACGCTGCTGCTGCCGCCGGAACGCCGCGACGAGACGGTGCTCGGCCAGGCGCAGCGGCTACTGACGCGGTCGCTCGCGCCCGTGGACGAGACCCTCGCCGGCAAGGACTACCTGATCGGCGACTTCTCCGCCGCCGACGTGATGCTCGGCCACGCCTGCTTCATGGCGAACCGCTTGGGCTGCGTCAGCGACGAGATGGCGAATCTGAAAGCGTACGTGGAGCGCGTCGCGGCCCGCCCGGCGTTCCAGACGGCGATCACCATGCAGTAGCCCCGCCGCCAGTGCGGCGTGCGCTCGGCCGTCGACTGTCGTCAGATCGCCGCGCGCGCCGTCGCCTGTGCCATTCCGACCTCATGTTGTAACTCCGGGGAATCCGCGGGGAGAACCCGTGCAGTGTGCCGGTGGCCGAGAAATGTGGAAGAAATGTGGAAACAAGGCCGCGAAATCGAGCCGATTTCCTACACGTCTTAGGGACAATCGCCCTCACGCTCGGCCCGGCGCATGGTGCATGGTGCGCGTTGTGCGGCACGCCCGTCAATGCGCCAGCTTCGGAGATCCCACTGTGATAGGTTTCGCCCATGCAATCCAATCCCGCCACGGCCCCCCGCCCCGCCGCCCCGCGTGCGGCGTTCGCTCGCCCTTCGCTAGCGAAGATCCATGCCCGCGCGCTCTACCGGTTCGTGCCGCCGGTCGCGTTTGACGACGACGGCTACCCCTGCGAGGACAGCTCGATGCCGACGGCGGGCTTCAACCATGAGGATGTGCGCATCGACATGCGTCAGGCGATCAAGACGAGACTGTCGCACCGCGACGGCGTCATCGTCGCGGGCAATGTCCCCGTGCTGTTCGAGGAGGGGAATCCGCGGGCTGCCGTGGTACCGGATCTGTTCGTGGCGTTCTGCCCGTTGCCTCCCGCTGCCAGGCGTCGGTCTTTTCGAGTGTGGGAGAACGCGGTGCCGGCGCTGGTGGCGGAGGTCCTCTCCCACGACAATTGGCGCAACGACGTTTGGTACAAGCGTCACCTCTATCAGGATCTCGGCATCGGCGAGTACTGGATCCTCGACCCGGAGGGCTACTGGGAGAAGCCGATCACCGGCTTCTCGCTCGGCGCAGACGGCGTCTACCGGGAGATCGCAGAGTCGCCCGGTGGTGGCCGTCGGAGCGGAGTGCTGGATCTGGAGTTCGTCCTGCAGGAGGAGGAGTTCCGGCTGCGGGATGCGCGTACCGGGGAGACCTTGACGACCCATAGCGAAGCGGTGGACGCGCAGCAAGCCGCAGAAGCGGCCTGCGCCGCGGCGGAAGCGGCCCGCGACGCCGCGCAGGGCAGATACGAAGCTGCCCAAACCGAAATCGCGGAACTGCGCGAACGGCTGCGCGCCGTCGGGGAAACCTGACTGCTGGCATCCGCCCCCAGGCGTCGCGGGTCGCCCGACCGCCCCCGTTTCCCCGGGGTCGAGGCTAGAGGCGCGACAGCGCGTCCGCCAGCTCGATTTCGCGGAAGGACTGGCGGAGCACGCCGGCCTGTTCGGAGTTGCGCGGCGGCGCTTGAACGTCGATCGAGGTGAACATCCTGCCGACGTAGGAGGACAGTGGTTCAAGATCGCAGGTGATGGCGAGGTCCGCGTTCTCGACGTGGCCAGCCGCGCCATAGGTGAAGCAGCGGCGCACGTTGCGGCGTAGACCTTCGAGGTGGACAGGCTCGCAGGTCCAATCCGCGCCTAGGCGATCGGGAACAAGCAGCACGTGTACCGCCCGGTCGATGAGCGCCGCCGCGGCGGCGTTGCGGTCTTCGCCCACAAGGACGTCCTTGTCCGGCCAGAAATCGAAGAAGCCGTAGCTTGCCACTGGGTTCGTGCGTTGGAACGTATAGAAGTCCGGGTAGGCGAAGAAGTCGCCGCCGCGCTCCCGATAGCGGTCGTAGAAGGCCGTGACGCTCGCCATCGCGAAGGTCACGGCGCCGGCGCCCTCGGTCCGCCTGGGCGCGACAAGGCCGAGGCGCGTCGTGGCCTTGAAGTCGCGGAAGAACTCGCCGTGGGAGATTTCGCTGCCACGCCACTGCAGGCGGAAGTCGCTGCCGCGCAAGCCGCTGCTGTGCATCGCGCGTTCAGTCCGTGCGGCGCAGCAGCCAGTCCCTCATGGTAGCCGAAACCTGCTCCGCAGCATCCTGCTGCACGAAGTGGCCGGCGCCGGGAATGGTCATCAGCGTGAGGTCGGCATCGATCCACTGCCAAGTGTCGTTCAACGCGCCGGGCAGCAGCGCCTGATCCTCCAAGCCGTGGAACATCAGCACGGGGCACTGCACACTCGGCAGCGAGGCCGGTTCGAGCGGCGAGGCTTCGGCGTCGGGGCGCGGATAGTTCGCCTTGTAGTAGTTCAGCATCGCCTCGAAGTCGGACTGCTCGAACGCGGCGACGTAGCGCTCCCTGGCAGCGTCGTCCCGCACCCAGCGCGCCAGCGCCTCGGCGGTCAGCGCCTTGTGCGCGTCCGGCTTCTGGAAGTTGAAGGCGTATTGGCTATTGCGCTGCTGATCCGGGTTGCTCCTGAGCTCCCGGGCGAGGCCGCGCGGATGGGGCAGGTTCAGGATCACCAGCAGCCGCACCAGTTCCGGCCGCCGCATGGCCACGTTCCACGCCACTGCGCCGCCCCAATCGTGGCCGACGACGATGGCGCTCTCGGCGGACTCGGCTGCGATCACCGCGGCGACGTCGTCTACCAGATGCGGCATCGCGTAGTTCTCGACCCCGGCGGGCTTGTCGCTCAGGTTGTATCCGCGCAGGTCGATGGCCGCCACCCGGAAGCGGTCTTGCAGCGCGGCCATCTGCTCCCGCCACGAGTACCAGAAGTCCGGGAAGCCATGGACGAAAACGGCGAGCGGCGCATCGGCCGGTCCTGCGATGGCGTAGTGCAGACGCACGTCGCCGTTCTGCGCAAAGCGGTGTTCCACTTGATCGAACATGTCGGCGGCTCCGGTGATGGCGGTGGTGGCGCAGAGGACGACAACGGCGAGTGCCTGCGCCATCGCGCGACGTGCAGCGAACGGACGGACCATCTCGGCGTCCTCGTGCGGCGTGGGTGGCATATGATGCCAGAGCGAAGCCGGATCGCCCCGGCATCTCGGCCATCCCTTGCGGCCAAGCGGTCGGCATCTGGCCGAGTAGTTATGGAAATCGGGTAACCTCGGATAACTTTGGTTGAACTCCGCCTGCAGCAGAGGGGAAGCGGTGCCCTCGGCGGAAGTTTGCACTTTGCGCTAACCTAGGTTAACTTCGGTTGAAATGGACCCGAGGCGAAATCCCTACGCTCCCGGGGCGGGCTCTCCACCGCCGGAGCTCGCAGGTCGCGACGCGCTGCTCGAGTCGGCGGCTGTGGCGCTGGACCGCATCCGCGGCGGCTTGGCGGCCAAGAGCATGCTCATGGTCGGCCTGCGAGGCGTAGGCAAAACGGTACTGCTCAATCGAATAGGCGAGGACGCGCGCTGTCGGGGCTTCGAGGCGGTTCTGCTCGAAGCTCCCGAAGGCCAGTCCTTGCAGGGGCTGCTCATCCCGCCGCTGCACGCCGCCCTCATGCGGCTCAGCAGACGCGCTGCCGCGAGCCAGGCCGTCAGACGCGCCCTCGGCGCCTTGGCCGGCCTGGTCAGCGCGATCAAGGTCGGCAGCCAGGATTTCAACGTCAGCTTGCAGGTGCCGGCCGAACCGGGCCTCGCAGACAGCGGCAACCTCGAAGCGGATCTTGCGGCGCTGTTCGAGTCCGTCGGGGAAGCGGCGCGCGAGCAGCGCACCGCTCTGGCGCTCTTCGTCGACGAACTCCAGTACGTTGCGGAGGCCGACTTGGCCACCCTCATCATGGCGCTGCATCGCACGGCGCAGCGCCGTCTGCCGGTCGTGCTGCTAGGCGCCGGTCTGCCTCAGCTGGTCGGCCGCGTAGCCGCCGCGAAGTCGTACGCCGAGCGCTTGTTCAGCTTTCCGGAAATCGGCCCGTTGCCGGATGCTGCCGCCAGGCTTGCCCTGGAAGCGCCGGCGAGTCGTCTGGGCGTAGCCTTCCAGCCCGCCGCGCTTGCCAGCATCCTGCGGAACACGGCGTGCTATCCCTACTTCCTGCAGGAGTGGGGCCAGCACTGCTGGGATTGTGCAGAGCATCCCACGGTGACGGTCGCGGACGCGGAAACGGCCACCGCGACGGCCACCGCGGAACTCGACGCAGGCTTCTTCCGCGCCCGCTTCGATCGCCTGACGCCGGCGGAGAAGCGCTACCTGCGCGCGATGGCGGAGCGCGGCCCCGGTCCGCACCGCTCCGGCGAAGTCGCCGCGGTGCTTGGCCGCAATGTCAGGGCCGTTGCGCCGACCCGCGCGAAGCTGATCGCGAAAGGCGTGATCTACAGTCCCGCGCACGGCGACACGGCATTCACCGTGCCTCTGTTCGACGCCTATCTGCGCCGCGTATTGCCGTTCGATCTCGGCTGAGCTCGTCGAGCCGCGCTGAGGCGCCTCCGATCCACTCCGGCCTACCTCGGGTTGCGGCGTAAGGCAGGTCAGCCTTGGAACGCTCTACCTGTCTCGGCAAGGCGGTCCAGCGTTCGGATGCGTTCGTCATCGGGGCCAAGCGCATCGACGAGCGCACGACGGACGGTGGCGACCTCCAATCGGCCGGCCTTGAGCATCTCTTCCAAGTCGGCCCAGTCCTTGGTTCGGTTGAAAAAAGCCTTGAAGATCGCTGTGTCGAGGCAACTGAGGAACGGCATGTTCGTTCGTCCGAACATCTCCCACTGTGTACGTTCGGCCGCCGCTTCGTGCAGCGGCGTGGTGTTCAGGAAGACATCCACAGGCGTGTCCGCCCACCACAAGCGAACCTGCCCCTCTCGATCGAGTTCGGCGATGTCGCCGTCCGAGACTTCGACTCCTGACGGCAACGCGCGGCGCAGCAAGGCAGCGTCGGCACTCGCCACAAAGACATTCACGTCAACGTCGCGGGTAGTGCGGGGCTCGCCGACACACCACGCCAAGGCCAATGCGCCGCCGAACGCATGGGGAAGCTTCGCTTGGCGCAGGGCCTTGTGGATGGCGACCACTTTGTCGACGAGCCCCAGCGGCATCGCACTACTCCTGCGTGGCGATCAACCGTTTCAGCACGGGATAGCGCAGCTCGCCCCGCCGGACGGGCGCCGGGAACTCTTCGCCAAGTCTGATCACTGCTTCGAGCTCCTCGCCGACTGGGCGGCGCGGTCGGGACCTTGCCTCGGCTCGCGCGCGCTCGACGGCGCTGGCGAGCCGTGCCATTCGCTCCCCGACCTCGGCGGATTCGCCCATCGCCATCAGCGGCCGAGCAGCAGCGGGACGCCCTGTTCGAAGGCGTCCTGCGCCCGTTCGCGCAATTCCGGCAGCGTGCGGCTGCCGATCGGGTGCGCCACCAGCGCGAACGGATAGTCGGGTACGCCGAGCGCCCGGGCGATGTTGCGGCCGGTGGCCTCGAAGGGGCCGGTGCAGATCACCAGGGCCGGTTTGCCGAGCTGTTCGAAGGAGATGCCGTCATGCACACTGCACGTTGAGCAGCTCCCTCAATCGCCGACCGCCGTGATCAGAAAGTCGGATTTGCTCGCGAGCTCGCGGTGATGTTCGGGAAGCGCGGGTCGGCTGGCATTGCCCTTGTCCACGAAGCCGGCCACCGCGCAGCCGTACTCGCTCTCGAACAGCGCCGCCGTCTCGCGCAGCAGCACGTCCGCATTGGCCTTGCCGTTGGACAGCAGGCCGATGCGCGCCCCGCCGAGCGCAGCAAGCCGCGGCGCCATGGCGCGATCGGTGTCGCCGCCGCGGCCGCCGGGATCCACCAGGGTGATCGTCATGTTTCTCCTCCGTTGAGGGTTTGGGCGATCCGTCGTCAGCAGTCGATGCAGACGCCCACGGGCTTGTGCTGCATGAGCGAAGCCCGCGTTCTGCTCCACGACGGGATGAATGCTGAATGGCCGCCGGCATCGCCGCCGGCGACGGTGATGAGAATGTCGTCCGGGCCGAAGCCCCGATGCACATCCGCCGTGCCTTGGCGCTCGTGCTCGCGCGGCACGTACTTGCGCACGGCCCGCATGGCGGCGACGCTCCGCTGAGCGTGGTCGAAGAGGTAGCGCTGCGCGTCTTCCCGCGACCAGCCGGTGCCCGCCACGATGTCCGCATGCTCCGGCGACAGCACCACCACCGACTGGCCGATGGTGATGCAGCCGAGGTTCGCCATCGAGTCGGCAACGCAGTCGAGGATCGCTTCTGGGGTATTACCGCCGTGGTTTTCGACGTTGCAGAACCCGGCCCCCGCGAAAACCGTGACGCTGGAGATGTCCTCGCCGTAGCCCTGTTCGACGTGCAGCGGTGCCCACGGGCTGCGTTCGGCGCGCTCGGCGATGCACGAGCAGTACTTGCCGGGGTGGCCCTGGGTGGACTGGTCGGAGATGCCGGGGATCATCTCGAAGACGTTCATCACGATCAGCCGCATGGCGCGGCCGATGGTGGCGTTGGCGCGGTTGCCGGGGCCGAAGACGTTGCCGGCGCTGTTCATGCCGATGTCTTGGACGACCGGGCCGGAGACGATCAGCAGCGGTGCCGAGCCGCCCGTGCTGGCGGTGGAGGCGTGGAAGTTGTAGCCCGGCTCGCCGGCGGCTTCGAGCGCCGCGACGATCACCGGAAAGTACTCCGGCAGGCAGCCGGCCATTACCGCGTTCACGGCCGCGGCCAGAACGCTGCATTCGAGGCCGGTAGTCGGATGCGTGGCGAGCACGGTCTCGGGCGGACGGCCTTCCATGGCGAGCATGGCCTGCACCCGCGAGAGTTCCGGCGGCACTACGGGGAGTCCGTCGGTCCAGCCCCGCTCGTAGCAGGCGTCGATGGCGGCGAGAGCATCGTCTTCGACTTCGACCGTTGCCGCCTGGGCGCTGATTTCGTTCATTCGGGACGCCCTCAATACTGGCTGCTGCCGCCGTCGGCCTTGTAGATCGAGCCGGTGATGAATGCGGCGTCGTCGCTGGCGAGAAACAGCATCACCTTGGCGATGTCGTCCGGCTGCGCGTAGCGGCCGAGGGGGATGCTGGCGGCGATGCGCTCCTTGGCGGCCGCGGGATCGTCGGGCGACATGCCGGCTTCGAGGCTGCGCATCATGCGCGTGTCCACCGGCGCGGGGTTCACGGTGTTGACGCGGATGCCGAGCGGCGCGCACTCGCGGGCGGCGGCGCGCATCAGGCCGATCACCGCATGCTTGCTGGCGCCGTAGGGGGCGATGTTCGGCGTCGGCGTGATGCCGGCGACGCTGGAGGTGATGACGATGCTGCCGCCGCCGCGTGCTCCGAGCCTCGGGATCGCGGACTTGAGCCCCAGCCAGACGCCCTTGACGTTGACCGCGATCACGCGGTCGAAGTCTTCCTCCGAGGTCTCGACGATGGGCGCCACGGCACCCTCGACGCCGGCATTGGCGAGGAAGATGTCCACGCCGCCGTAGCGCTCTTCGGCGACGGCGAACATCCGCTCGTTGTCTGCGGCGCTCGTCACGTCCGCGGCGCAGTGGCTGACGCGGTTGCTGCCGATACCGCGCACGGCGTCTTCGAGAGAATCCTCGTCCAAGTCGGCGATGAGGACGTTCGCGCCCTCGGAAGCGAAGAGCTTGGCCGCCGCGGCACCGATGCCCCCTGCGCCGCCGGTGATGACGGCGACCTTGCCTTCGAGTCTGCTCATGCGGTGCGCCTGCGGGCTTTGGGAACGCCAATCATAAGGGCAGGTGTCAGAACGCGAATCGGAAAGACAGGCGCGCGCCGTGGGTCTGGAAATCGGCGCGCGTCTCGGCGAGATCGAGCACGAGCGGCTCGCGGCTACCGTCGCGCCAGATCACCTCGCCGCGGCCCTCCCCGGTGCGGATCTCGCCCGCATCCTCGTAGCGCCACGCCAGGTCGAGCATCGCGGACTCGCCGAGCGGCAGCGCGAAGCCAGCGCTCAGCATCCAGGCAAAAGATGTCGCGTCGCCGCCGGGCACCACGGTCGTGGTGCGCGGGAAGTCCATGCGCGTCGCGCCGATGCTCATGCGGGCGGCGCCGACGCCCGCGCCGACGAACGGCACGCACGGGCCGAAGCGCAGGCGCGGCAGATCGACGTAGGCGGCGAACATCGCGGAGAGCGACGCAAGCTCCGCGCTCACCGACTGCCGTCGCCCAGGTCTCAGAAAGTTGGTCTCGCCGTCGATGGCGAGCTGCGGCCGGTACTCGACCAGGGCTTCGAGCCGCAGCGCTGCGCCGCGCGCGATGCCAACGCCCAGCTGCACGCCGGTCGGCGCCGCGAAGTCGACGACGGAGCGGGTGGGCGCGCCGTCGCCGCCGCGGCCGCAACCGTACAGCGCCGCGGGCGACGCGCTCGAACAGTCGCTGTCCGCGAAGGCCGTCTCGGCGGGTTGATCGAGGCCGATGCCGCCGCGCAAGTAGGCCGGACCGGCCGTAGCGCCCGCAGCCCAGACCAAGGCGCCGACCGCCATCAGTGCGGTCGGGCGCCGGACCGGCCCGGCGTCGATCCATGCCGGCCGGGGCCCCAGCTTCCGTGCTCCGTTCATCCGCGATCCGCTACGCCATCGTTGACCGTACCCTACCATCCGCGACGCCCAAGCGCTTGCGCAGCGGCGCCGGACCGGTGTCTCCGATGTGCGCGCTCCTAGCCGAGCAGCAGCACTAGGGCGATGCCGAGGGCGATGAGCGCCGCGCCGGCGGCCTCGGCGATGCGCACGCGCTCGCGGAACACGGCCAGCGAAACGACGAAGGCGAGCAGCAGCTCCACCTGGCCGAGGGCGCGTACGAGAGCGGCGCTCTGCAAGGTCATCGCGGAGAACCAGCATGCGGACGCCACCATGCCGAACAGGCCGACCCACACGCTCGTCCGCCAGGTCGCGGCGATCCGCGCCAGCGCAGCCGGTGCCCGGCCGAGCCAGATTCCCATGGCGACGGTCTGAGCGGCAGTGGCCGCGACCAGGGTGATCGCCGCGGTGACGTAGTAGTCGCCGTCGAGCGACAGGGAGGCGGCCCGGTAGCAGACGGCCGAGCTCGCGAAGCCGGCGCCTGCGCCGATGCCGAGCCAGCCGCCGGTGCCGATCCAGGACCGTGCGCTGCCAGCCTCTGTGCGTGCGGCCGGAGGCGCGAGCAGCAGGACGCCGGCGAGACTCACGCCGATTCCGGCAGCGGCGCCCCCGCTCACCCCTTCGCCGAGCACGATCAGACCGAACAGCACGGTCTGGACGGTCTCGGTCTTCGCGTAGGCGGACCCGGCGGCGAAGTTGCGATGGCTGAACGAGCGGATCAGCGCTACGGTGCCGAGAATCTGCGCCATGCCGCCGACGCAGGCGAAGGCGAGGAATCGCCCGTTGACGGCCGGGAGGTCGTTCCCGGCCGCGGCGAGCGCCAGAACGTAGGCGGCGGCGAACGGCAGCGCGAAGCAGAAGCGCACGTAGCTGGCTTCCGTGGCATCGAGCCGCTCGGTCAGCTTCTTCTGCAATGCTGTGCGGGCGCTTTGCAGGCAGGCCGCGGCGAGCGTGATCGCAACCCACGACTCCATCGGGGCGTCTAGTCGGCGGGGCCGATCAAGGCCGGGTCGGGTGGCAGGCGCCGCCCGGGCCGCTCAGTAGCGGTATTCCTCGACCTCCTGGCCCCGCATCGAGTACCCCGCTTCCGCGATCTGCGAGGCATAGCGCTCGAGGCCGAGCTTGCCCGTGATCCAGACCGGGTCCCAGATGCTATCGACGTCGATCGGTTCGTCGAACTTGACGTGGACGATCTGGTTCGGCGGCGGCGGAGGCATGTGGATGCAGGCGCCGAAGTAGGGCACCAGCAAGGCGCTGGCGACCTTGCCCTCGACGTAGTCGAGAGGGACGATGAAGCCAGGCAGCTTCACGATCTTGCCGTCGAGTTCGTCCACTACGTTCGCGGCGGCGCTTGCCGGGGGCGGAAAGTCGTTTGCCGGGGGAATGCCGGAGTGGTCGACGACCACTGGCGGAACATGGTGCTGGCCGGCAGGCAGCAGGTCTTCCCAGCCGATTTCGCGTACCGCGGAACCGTTGTCGGCGGCAGCGGCCAAGGCGCTGGCGGCGAGGATCATCCACAGAGCGCGGCGTGCCAACGAAGCCTCCTTGTCCCAGCACCAGGCGGCGCCATTGTGGCCTGTATGCGGCGGCGTGGCAATGCCGTGGGTGGACCCGGCGGCGGTCCGCCACGGGCAGCGTCGGGGGCGTCTCTCAGGTGCGGACCGACAGGCCGTCGGCGAGCGAGAAGCGGTAGGCGCGCCAGGCCGGCAGCGCCCCGATCAGGCCGGCTGCGACGGTGACCACGACCACCACCGCCAGGTCGAACCAGCCCGGCAGGTCCGCGGCGAGGTAGAGGCCGAAGCGCTCCAGCACCAGCGGCCGGACGGCGAACATCCCCGCATGGATCGCCGCGACGCCGAGGATGGCGGCGGTGCCGGCGAGGGCCACCGCCTCCGCGACGAGCAGGCCGAACACCATCCCGGGGCCCGCGCCCATGGAACGCAGCACGGCCATCTCCCGGCGCCGTTCGGCGAGACTGGTGAGCAGCGTCGTCAGCAGGCCGATGAGGCCGGCGGCGATCACGAAGGCGCTGACGCCGAGCAGCGCCTTCTCCGCGACGCCGACCAGTTTCCAGAGCTGCTGCAGCGCCACGCCGGGGACGATGGCCATCAGCGGTTCGCGTTCGTACTCGTTGACGAACCGCTGCACGCCGAACACCATCAGCCGGGAGCGAAGCCCGACGATGCATGCCGTGATCGCATCGGGCGCCAGTCCAGCGGCGTCCGCTCCCGGCGCCGCGTAGCGCCCCGGGTCGTCCGAGTGGATCGCCTCGATGCCTTCCAGCGTGACATGCACCGTGCGGTCCACAGGCGTCGCCGTGCGCCGCAGGACGCCCGTGACGACGAACGGCAGTTCGTCGTGCTGCTCGAAGCTCACGTCGCCGATGCCGTGGGAGACGATGATCCGATCGCCGACGGCGTAGCCGAGAGCGCTCGCCACATCCGCGCCGAGCACGGCGTCGTTGACCCGGGCGAACGCTTCGCCGTCGGCGAACTCGATGCGCCGCTCGTGGCCGAAGCGGTAGTGCTCGAAGTAGCCGACGTCGGTGCCTAGTACGCGGAAACCCCGGTGCGCGTCGCCGAGGGAGATCGGGATGGTCCAAGCGACCTCGGGGCGGGCGGCGATCTCGCCGTAGCTTGCCCAGGAGATGTTGTTGGTCGCGTCGCCGATGCGGAACACGGAGTAAAGCAGCAGGTTGATCGGCCCGCCGCGGGCGCCGACGATGAGGTCCGCGCCGGAGATCGTGCTGGTGAAACTGGTGCGCGCTTCGGTTCGCAGCCGATCGACGCCGATCAGAAGCGCCACGCTCACCGCCACGGAGAGGACGGTGAGGCCGGCGGTCAGGCGCCGGTTCGCGAGGCTCCTGAGCGCCAGAGAGACCAGCACCCTACCGCGCATCGTCCGCCTCCAAGGGTGCGCGGTTGATGGCCTCGATGGACACGCTGCGATCGAACGACGGCGCGAGCGCGGCATCGTGGCTGACGAAGACGACGCTGCTGCCCGCCGCCGCGCACTCGTCCACGAGCAGGTCCACGAACCGCTGCCGCGTGCCCGCGTCGAGGGCGGAGGTGGGTTCGTCCGCGATGACGAGCGGCGGGCGGCCGATGAGCGCGCGCGCTACCGCGACTCGCTGCTGCTGGCCGATGCTGAGTTCGGTCACCTTGCGCGCGCGCAGGCCAGCGCTCGAAAAGCCCAGCCGCGCGAGGAGCCGCAGCGCTTCCTCGCGCGGCGCGCCGGCCGACTCGACGGCCGCTGCCGCGCGACTGCGGGAGAAGCGGCACGGCAGCGCGACGTTCTCCACCATGGAGAGATACGGCAGCAGGTTGAACATCTGGAACACGAAGCCGATGCGGTCGGCGCGGAAGCGGTCCCGGGCCGCCGGACCGAGTTCGCCGAGGTGCTCGCCGAGCACTTCCACGGTTCCCGAGGCGGGGATCAGGATTCCCCCCACGAGGCCGAGCAGCGTGCTCTTGCCGCTGCCGCTTGGGCCTTCCAGAAACAGGTTCTCGCCGCGAGCGACCGTGAATTCGCCGATGTCGATGACCGGCGGACCGTCGCGGTAGCCGTAGACGGCATTCGCCAGCCGTACCGCTGGCGACGCGGCGATCACCGCTTGAACAGGCCGCCGAGGTCCACCCGCGGCGAGCCGCGCGACGATGTCTCCGCGACCGCGCCGCCCGGGCCCACGGCGCGCAGTTCCACCTCGGCGAGGCGCTCGAAGGACGCGAAGGCGGTGATGGCAAGCGCGCCCAGGCGCTCCGGGTGGTCGCAGGAGTAGCGGATGGCGACGGTCACATCGGCGTGGTGCTCGTCGGCCTCGTGCGCGACATCCTCGTGATCCCCGTGGGCGTCGTGGTCGTCTCCCTCATGGGTGCCGTCGTCGTGGCCTTCGTGGGCGTCGTCGTGACCTTCGTGGGCGTCGTCGTGGCCTTCGTGGGCGTCGTCGTGACCTTCGTGGGCATCCTCGTCGCCATCATCGTGCGCGTCGTGCGCCGCGGCCTCGCCGTGTTCGTGTTCCTCCTCCGCGGCGGGCGCATCCCAATGGACATCCGAATCGACCGCCGTGCAGGCGGCCTCCGCTTCGATCGCGACGAGGTTCGCCGGGTCGTCCAGAAGCGCTCGCGCCGCGGCCACGGCTTCGCGGTCCCGCTCGTCGCGCGGGGCGCGTTCGAAGCCGACGAGGTTGTACAGCGGGCTCGCGAAGTTGACAAAGACGTCCGAACCGTCCACGGCCAGCTCGATTTCCGCGGTGCCGTGTTCGTGGGCGCCATGCGAGGTTTCGGCAGCGCTCGCACCGGCTGCCACGCACGCGAGAAGGAGTCCCGTCGAGCCAGCGCAAAGCCAGCGCGTCGTCGCTTCCGGCACCGGGTTGACTTGCTCAGTAGCCATGGCTCGCGGTCCGTGTTTTCAGAGGCGGAGCATAGCAGGCCGGGGCGCTTGGCGGAGAGGCGGGGATTCGAACCCCGGGAAGGTCGCCCTTCTCTGGTTTTCAAGACCAGCGCTTTCAACCGCTCAGCCACCTCTCCGAGGCTGGCGTCATTGTGCGCCGGGAGGGCGCGACCGGCAACGGGTATCGCGGCCGAGCAGCCGCGGCAGATTGCGAGGCCGACTTGGACGCGACATTCGGCGACTGCGGGCAGCGCCCTGACGGACAGCTGCTGCTACCCGAAGTCCGGCATCACCCGCTCTGCGAAGAGGCCCAGCGAGTCTTCGAGCTGGGCCGGCGTGTGCAGGCCCGCAGGGATCAGCAGGAACGCCTCCTCCACCGGGACCGCCTTCGCGACCCGTTCGATGCGGCGCTTGATCGTATCCGGCGAACCGACGAGCAGTTCCGGCATCCCCTGCCCGAAGGGCATCGCCCAGGTCTTCCAGAACCACTCCATGTCGCGGAACAGCGCCTGCGCCTTGGCGTCCGTCTCGGCGCAGATCATGACGCCGCCCCAGCAGGCTTCGCGGCCGGGCGGCACGTCGTGGCCGTGGGCTTCGGCTTCCGCGCGCCATTCGCGCCACAGCACCTCGAGGAACTCGGTGTTGCCGGACAGGACGATGGGACGGCCCTTGTAGCGGGCCCAGAACTTGGCGGTGCGCAGGCTCGCCGAGAAGCCGCCGTAGAGCGGAATCTCGTCCTGCAGCGGGCGCGGGGCGATGCCGACTTCGCTGATCGCCATGTCCGCACCCACGCCGCGACCGTACCTCGCGTACACCGGATGCTCGTGCGGGTTGACGAAGCCCGGTGGCGGGAACTGCCAGAACTTGCCCTGATAGGAAAAGGTCTCCTTGGCGAGCGCGGTCGCTACGATGTCCACGAATTCGGCGAAGTAGTCGCGGTTCAGGTCGTCGTCGGGCGAGTTCCTGTTCCACGGCCCCACGGCCTTGAGGTCCGGGCGGATCTTGAGGTTCTCCACCCAGCGGGCCTGGTAGCCGCGCACCAGGCCGACGCCGAAGCGGCCGCCGAGCATGTGGTCCATGGTGGCGATCTTCTCCGCCACGGCGAGCGGATTGTTGACGGTGGAGACGAAGCCGCAGGTGACGATGCGCATGGCCCGGGTATGGCGGCCGAGCCACATCGCCATCAGCGCCGGGTCGTTCGAGATCTCGAAGCCTTCGATCTGCAGGTGGTGCTCCGGGTGGCCGAAAGCGAAGTAGCCGTGCTCTTCGCCGAACCGGGCGGTGCCGCCGAGCTCCTCGATCATGCGGCTGTAAAGCTCGGGGCTGCGCCCCGCCATGCCCGCTTCGAGTTCGCGGCGGCGGCCGACGGTGCAGTAGACGAACAAGCCGAACTTCACACCCCCTCCCTTGTCGGTGACCTCAAGGCCGCGGCCTTGCGGTGTTAGAGTGTCGCACGAACCGGGAACGAACCGGGGCCGAACCGGGAAAGGCCAGACGATGCACGAATCCTGCCTGCAGCACCGATTGACCGACGCCGAGCGGCGCCAGTTCGAGGAGCAGGGCTTCCTGATCGTCCCCGGCGTGCTGCCGGAGGCCAGCGTGGCAGAACTCGCCGCGGCGGCGGATCGCATCGATGCCGAGTGGCGCCCGAAGCGGGGCCTCAAGGCCCATCAGCCGCTGAACCTGCTCGACGCCATCGGCCAGGACGATGCCTTTCTGGACCTGCTGGACCTGCCTGCCACGTTCATGAAGGTGGTGGACATCCTCGGCTGGCACATCCAGCTCTACCACTCGCACCTGATCGTCACGCCGCCGCTGCCGGCGGACCATGCGCCGCGCCAGCCGCGCCTCGGCTGGCATCAGGACAGCGGCAGGCTGAACATCGAACTCGAAGGCGAGCCGCGGCCCCGGGTGTCGCTCAAGATCGGCTTCTTCTTCACCAGCACGAATGAGCCGAACCGCGGCAACTTCCACGTCGTGCCGGGGAGCCATCGGCTGAACCGGCTGGATCTGCCGGAGGACGCGGCGCTCGATCATCCGCGGGCAATGCCCGTGCAGGTGGAGGCGGGCGACGCCGTGTTCTTCGACCGCCGCCTCTGGCACGCCGCTGGCCGCAACCGCTCGGATGTGACCCGCAAAGTGCTGTTCCTCGGCTACAGCTATCGCTGGCTGCGGCCGCGCGACGACATGACCGTGGGGCACTACCTCGAGGGCGCGGACCCGGTTCGCCGCCAACTGCTCGGCGAGAGCCCGAACGGCGGCTTCGGCTACACGTCGCCGGCGGACGAGGACGTGCCGCTCAAGACTTGGCTCGGCGAGCGTCTCGGCGCGGAAGCGCTGCGTCCGTGACCCCGGATTTCGCGGCCTGGAAGCCGCGCATCGCGGCCTTGCTGGCGACCATCGGCGTGGTGTGGCTGGTGTCGCTCATCGGCCTTCTGGTCTATACGGAACTCACCTGGAATTTGGCGCTGCTGCCGCGCCGCATCGACGGTCTGCCCGGCATTCTCGGCATGCCCCTGGTGCATGGCTCATTCACGCATCTCATGGCCAACACGCTGCCGTTCCTGATCCTCGGCGGCATGGTCATGCTGCGCGGCGGCGGCTATTTCCTCGTCGTGACGCTGGCCATCGCCGTGGCGGGGGGCCTGTTCCTGTGGCTCTTCGGCCGCAACGCCGCGCACATCGGCGCCAGCGGTCTGGTGTTCGGCTACTTCGGCTTCCTGCTCACGCGCGGCTTCTACGAACGCAGCCTCGCTGCCATCGCGGTCGCCGCGGTGGTGGCGCTCTTCTACTGGACCATGATCTTCGGCATCCTGCCGCGCGACGACGGCGTCTCCTGGGACGGGCATCTCTTCGGCCTTCTGGCGGGCGTCATCTGCGCGCGCGGCGCCCATGCCATCGAGCGGCGGCGCGCCGAGGAGGCCTGAGGAGGGCCATCGCTCCCCAACCGCAACAGGAGGCGCTCGAGCCCCGTGAAGAACATCATCCTGCTGATCACCGACACGTTCCGCTACGACAATCTGGCGGCCAAGGCGAAGCGGCCCGTGCATACGCCCGCACTGGACGCCTTCGCGGCCCAGTGCGCCACGTCCGTCGAAGGCTTCCACGCCGGCAGCTTCCCGACCATCCCGCACCGCACCGATGTCGCCACCGGGCGGCTCGGCTGGCCTCACTATCCGTGGCAGCCGATCAGCCGCAGCGGGCGCAACCACATCGCCTCGCTGCTCGGCGCAGAGGGCTACGCGACGCAGCTCATCTGCGACTGCCCGCATCTGTTCAACGCCCGCTTCCAGCACGGCTTCCAGGCGGCCTACCAGCACCGCGGCCAGGAGGGCGACCGACACCTGCTGCACCTGAACGACGACATCGTGGAAGTCACGCCGCACGCCAAGACGCGCCTGAGCCCGAGCTTCCAAGGCAAGACGCTGGCGGACATGCACCGCTGGATCAACCGCTATGCCAGCCGCGAGGACGAGACGTTCTGCGCCCGCACCGCGGCGACCACCGTGCGCTGGCTGGAGGAGAACCACCGCGCCGCGCCGTTCTTCCTGTGGGTGGACTTCTTCGATCCCCACGAGCCTTGGGATCCGCCGGAATACATGGTGGGCAAGTACGACCCGGACTACGCCGGCGAGCCCATGCTGCACTGCAACTACGGGCCCGCAACGGACTACGCGGACGACGAGCTGCAGAACCTCTGGGCGCACTATGCGGCGGAGGCGGAACTGGTCGACCGGCACCTCGGCCGCATCCTGCAGAAGCTCGACGACCTCAGAGCCTGGGACGACACGCTGGTGGTGGTCACCAGCGACCACGGCACCAGCCTCGGCGAGCACAACCGCACCGGCAAGAGCAACATCTGCGAGCACGACGAGCGCTACTGGCCGATCTACCCGGAAGTGAGCCATGTGCCGTTCCTGATCGCCGGCGGCGACGTGCCGCGCGGCAAGAGCCTCGACATGCTCGCCCAGCCCATGGACATCCTGCCGACGCTGGCGGACCTCGCCGGCGCGAGCCTGTCGCCGACGGACCCCTTCCAAGGTCTGAGTTTCGCCGACGCACTGCGGGAGAGTCGGCCCGATCATCGGCCGCTCGCGGTCACCGGCGGCTTCGTGAACCCGGCGGACGATGGCGGCTGTCCGGCCGAGAGCGTGACGCCGTGGGCGACGGACGGGCGCTGGGGTTTCGCGCCGGTGGGCGAGCACGGTCCGGCGGAACTCTACGACCTAGTCGCGGACCCCTTCGCCGAGACCGATGTGGCGGCGGCGCATGGCGGGGAAGTCGCGCGGCTGCGCACCGCTCTGGCGGAGCACCTGCGCGCCCACGATGGTGCCGAGGTGCTCATCGACTGCTGGAGCCAGGGCCGCCCGTGATCCCGCTCATCCTCCAAGGCGAATACCTGCTATTCGCGCTGCTGATCGCGGCTCTCGTGCTGTCGCTGTCCTGCCACGAGTTCGGCCACGCCTGGGTGGCCAAGCTCTGCGGCGACGACACCGCCGAACGGGCAGGGCGGCTCACCCTCAACCCCATCGCCCACATCGACATCATGGGGCTCGCCATGGTGGTGCTGGTGGGCTTCGGCTACGCGAAGCCGGTGCCCACGGATCCGCGCAACTTCCGCTCTCGGCGGGCGGACCTATGGGTGGCGGCGGCCGGCCCCGGCATGAATTTGGTGCTGGCGGCGCTGGCGTGGAACCTCTTCCTCTCGTTTCGAGTATCGGGCACGGAGTTCTTCTTCACCCCCGGTGCCGAGACCTTCTTCGTCCTGCTGGTGCAGGTGAACCTCTTGCTGATGCTGTTCAACCTGATCCCGCTCGGCCCGCTCGATGGCCACTACATCCTGCCGCACTTCCTGCCGGAACGCGCCGCGCAGCTCTACCGCTACTACAACGCGCGCTTCGGCCTGTGGGCGCTGCTCGGCGTAATCGTGGTGGGCTTGCTTGGCGTCCCGGTATTCCAGTCGCTGATGTCATTGGCTGCGACGCTGGTGCCATACATCACCTTCGTCGGCTGACTTGCACAGCGTCTGCCGTTGCGGGAACTCCTTGGGTGCCCGCAGGGCTCTCAGCGCGAACGAACTACGGCGGTCTCCGACTCGAGGCCGAGCAGCGTTCGGCCGGCGTCTTCGATGAGGTGCGGCGCGACGGTGGCGTGCTGGCGCACCACGCGCACGTCCCGGGCGATGCGTTCGAGCGGCTCGCCGATGCGGTTCGCCGTGGTGCCGGCGGCTTCGCACAGCATCTCCACTACCTCGACGGCGGCGCGCGCCGCGTCCGAGGCGATGATGTGGAACAGTGCCCGGTCCCGCATGGACACTTCCCCGCCGGCCACCACCGTCTGCCAGCTCGCTTCGGTGCGTTCCATCAGCGCGGCGCGGGCACCGATCAGGCGGGCTTCGGCCTGCGCCACCGCACGTTGCGCGAAGGGCCGGTCGCGCAACGCGCGGGTGGTGAAGCGGGGGTTCTTGCGCATCGCCAGCGCGACGAATTCGTCCACCGCGTGGCGGGCGATGCCGAGCGCCACCGCGGCCTTGTTGTAGGCAAGGCGGTTGCCGAGCGGCAGGCGGAGCTGCGGCGTGGTGGCAGCGTTGCCGCCGAGCGGTGCGATGATGCGGTTGCCCGGTACGAACACGTCCGTCAAGCGCACGTCGTGGGAGCCGGAACCGCGCAGGCCCCCAACGTGCCAGGTGTCGACGATCTCGAACTCGCCCTGGGGCACCACCGCGTAGCGATTGCCCTCCGCCACTTGGCTGTCGCCGTCGTAGAGATGCACGGTGGCGCCGAAGATCTGCGCGTTGTGGATGCCGCTCACGAACTGCCATTGGCCGGATATCCGCCAGCCGTCGCCTTCCTGCTGCGCCCGTCCCACAGCCGCGGTGGAACTCGCCATGATGGTCATGGGATCGGCGATGAGTTCCGGGCAGCGGCCCTTGAAGCCCGGCCCGATGAGGCCGAACGTCTCGATGCCGATCATCAGGTTCCAGCCGGCGCTGCCGTCGGCCCGGGAGGCGGCTTCGATGACGCCGATCTGCGTCATCGGATCCGCATCCGCGCCGTGGATGTCCGGCGTGCCGGCGAGGCGGTACAGGCCGTTCTCGGCGAACGCTTGGGCGACGGGGCGGGGCAGATGACGGACGCGCTCGGCCTCGTCCGCGTGGCAGCGGATCAGGGGCGCCAAGGCCTCGGCCTTCTGAACGTGGGGATCGGGGCGGTTCACCATGGCGAGTGTAACCCGCGTCGCGTTGTATGATTTCTCCCGTGCAGGGGACGAAGCCGGGCATGGGCGATCTTGAAGAGCCGAAGGCCGTTCGCGGCGCCGTGCGAGCGCGCCGGTCGTGAGCGAGGACGCGGACGCGCCGATGCCGATGTGCTCCAACTGCGGGGCACCGAAGCCGGACCGGTTCTGCGCGGTCTGCGGCCAGAACGACCGCAACTATCTGCGTTCCATCCTGCTGGTCATCGGCGACTTCCTCGGCGAGACGTTCGAGATCAACTCGCGCCTGTCCGTGACGATGGCGGCGCTCTTCACGCGCCCCGGCTTCCTATCCGCCGAGTTCTCCCGCAACCGCCGCGCCCGGTACCTCTCGCCGTTCCGCCTCTACCTGTTCGCGAGCCTGCTGTTCTTCTTCGTGCTGTCGCTCACCGTGGAACTGCCACGCCCGCTTGCTCCCGGTCTTCTCCCCGGCGAGGCCACCGGCAGCGGGGATGCGCCCTTGCGGGTGGAACGCGGCGCTGGGGTGTTCCGGGTTGGCGTCGACGAGGATCAGGCCGAAGACGTGCCGCCGAGCCCGGTAGGGGCCGAGCTCGATGCCGATCAGTCCGCCGCCATCGCCGCGCTGAAGGCCGAACTCGAGCCTCGGGTGCAGCGCATGGTGGACGACATCGTAGGCCGGCCTTCCGGCGGTCGCCAAGTTCTGGTGCAGGCGGCGGCAGGGGTCTTCAACGCCGACCCGGCGCCGACCCTGGACGACTTCGACCGCTACATGCTGGAGCAGTCGGTGGAGGTGCTGCATCGCCCGTGGGCGGTGGTGGATCGCTTCATCGAATACCTGCCGGTGGCGATGTTCTTCGTCCTGCCGCTCTACGCCGCCCTGCTGAAGCTCTTGTACATCCGCCACCGGCGCTTCTACTCCGAGCACCTCATCTTCGGCATGCACATCCACACCGTGGCCTTCATCGGCTTCACCGCGGCCGCCGTGCTGGGCCAGCTGCTCCCGGACGCGGCCATGGACTGGGTGCGCCGAGCGCTCGTCGTCGCGCTCTTGGTGTACTACTACCTCGCCCTCAAGCACTTCTACGCCAACACTTGGCGGCGCACGGCGGTCAAGTTCGCGCTGCTGCTGGGGTTCTACACCGGCCTGCTGATGATCGTGCTGCTGGCGGCGTTCTTGGCGGTGCTGCTGCTGTTCTGAGGACTGAGCCAGTCTATCGGCAACTCCTTCGTGAGTTGAGCGCACCCGCCGCGCAGGTCAATCGACGACCAAGCGCATGGGATCGATGGCCGGGCTCCCCGCAGTCTCCAGCAACCTGACCGCGTCTTTGTCGAAGCTTGCGAACGTGCTGCCGCCGAGGATGCGCCCTTGCTGCGCAATCACGCCATCGGCGAAGTCACCGCCGGACCGGAGGAGCGCGAGCCTAGGTCGACTGCGTCTTGGTCGGTGACAACGACTTCAAGGTCGCAGATTGCCTGTATGGCGTGCGCGACTTCGTCCCCGGCGTACCCGTATCCGCGGCGCAACACCCATGCGAACTCGCAGAATACGGTTGGCGGAACGGCGACCACGGTTGCCTTGGCCAGCGTCCTGTCCGCCAGGGCCGATTGGCGCGCATCGTCTTGCAGTCCCGTGCGCAAGAGTAGGTTCGTGTCGGCCGTGATCCTCACCGCTCGCCCGCCCAACCGGCTGCAGCCTCATCGTTGATCTCTCTGATCGAGAGCGGTTTGGTGTCCGGTCGGGCGAGCAGTCCGACTACGGACGCCGCAGGCTTTCCCCGCTTGGGCTGGATCTGCAGCTTGCCGCCTCGTCGTAGATCCACGATGAGCCGGTCGCCCGGCTTCGCGCCGAGGTGCGCGAGAATCTCCTTGCGTAGCGTGATCTGACCCTTGGCGGTGATGGTGAGCGTGGCAACCATGCGTGGCCTCCTTCATCTGCGCGGACCGTAAGGCACCGGTGCCTTAAACGCAACAGCCCCTTGCGGGCGGCCTCGCGGATGTCGGCGATTGTGTGGTGGGCTGCGCCGATGCGGAGGAATTCGACGCCCGGCTGGCCGAACTGGGATCGGTGCCGGTCAATGGGGTGCCGGCTGCGGAGCGGTGCGCGAGCTAGCCTCCGACCTCCCGCCGCACGACTTCGTGGACCTTCCCTAGCACGTCGATGATGGCGTCCACGCTGCGGGCGCCGGCTTGGAAGATGGCGGTGGCGTTCAGTGCGCCCCACTCGAAGCCCATCGCCTTCACCTCGGTCGCCCTTGCGGCGACGCGATCCAACTCCTCGTAGAAGCGCTTGCCGGCCTCGTCGGTTGGCGGTGCGTCGAGCATCATCTGGTAGCCGAGTTCGGCGGGGTCGCGGCCGGCATCCTCGGCGTAGCGGGCGATCTTCTCAAGACTGTCGCCGGCGACGGCGGGGTCCGTGATGGCCGTGGCGAGCCAGCCGTCGCCCACTTCGGCGACGCGCTTGAGCGCCCGGTCCGTCGCGCCGCCGATCCACACCGGCAGTCTGTCGCCCTGAGGCGGCTTGGGCTCCATGGCCATGGCGGTGGAGGTGTAGTAGCGGCCCGCGAAGTCCACGCGTTCATCGGCCCAATAGGCGCGCATCAGGGCGATGGCCTCGTCCATGCGCCGGCCGCGGGTCTGGAAGTTCTCTTCCAAGGCGTCGTATTCGGATTCCTGCCAGCCGACGCCGACGCCGAGTCGCACTCTGCCGCCCGAGAGCGTGTCGAGGGTGCTGACCTGCTTGGCCACCAGCACGGGCTGGCGCTGGGGCAGTACCAGCACTTCCGTGCCGAGGCCGATGCGCGTGGTCACCGCGGCGATGTAGGAGAGCGCCATGAGCGCTTCCATGATCGGCATCTTCGGCGGGTACATCGGCGCTTCCCGGCTGGGCGTGGGGAAGCCCATGACCACATGGTCGAAAATGTCGAGCTGATCGAAGCCGATGTCCTCGATGGCCTTGGCTAGGCGGATGACCGCGCCGCCGCCCTCGCGGTAGCTGACGCTGGGGAACTCCACGCTGAGTTTCATTGCCGCCTCCGGGGCCGCCTGTGGATGAAGGGCGGCGCGTAGTGTACGCGCAGGCTGATGCCGAAAAGAAACCGGGGCGGCGCTGCAAGCAGCGCCGCCCCGGCCTTGTTGATGAGGGACTCACCCCTCTTCAGGTGATGGAGTCCTTCAGTGGGGTTGCCCCTCAACGTTCGATTGCACCGATCACCTCCTTTTATCCGCCCAACACGCGGCGGCACTATACGCACATCGAACACATCTGCAAGGCCGAATTCGCACATTCTTGAACGTTCGTCGAGCGTCCCTGCGGTACGCTCTTGGACGATGAGGGCAAAGTGGTGCTGCATAGCGGCCGTCGGCGCGGCGGCAGTCCTGCTGGCGGCTTCCGGCTGCCGGGGCGTCGTACCTGCGCCGCGGCTGGACGCGGATATCGATGCCGCCTTCGAGCGCGTCAAGGCATCGCCGCCGGCGCTGCGGGCCTTCCTGCAGGCGATGCCCAAGGGCGCCGATCTGCACAGCCACCTGAGCGGCGCGGTCTACGCCGAGAGCTACCTGCGCTGGGCCGTTCAGGCCGGCCTCTGCGTGGAGACCCAGAAGCTGGTGCTGCTCGACTGCGCGGCTGCTCCGGATTTGGAGCCTGTGGCGGCGCATTACCGCGACATGCTGTCTCGGAACCGCCTCATCGACGCGCTTTCGACGCGCAACTACCACCTGTACGGGCGCAGCGGGCACGATCAGTTCTTCGCGACGTTCTCGGCCTTCGGGCCAGCCGGTCGCGATCGGACGCCGGACATGCTCGCGGAGGTGCTGCGTCGCGCCGGCGAGCAGAACATCCTCTACTTGGAACTGATGGCGTCGCCCGGCATGGGCAGCGCGGCGGCGCTGGCGGCGGACGTGCCTTGGAACGACGACCTGGCCGTGATGCGAGCGGCGCTCGACGATGCCGCGCTGGACGGCATCGTCGCCGGCGTTGGCGGATACGTCCGAGGACTCGTCGCCGAAGCCCGGGAGCGGCTCGACTGCGCCGGGGCCGCGCCGCAGCCGGGCTGCGATGTCGCGGTGCGCTTCCTCGCCCAGGTCATCCGCACGCGCCCGGCGGCGGAGGTCTTCGCGCAACTCGTCTACGGCTTCCGCCTTGCGCGGGACGTGCCGGAGGTGGTGGGCATCAATCTGGTGGCGCCGGAGGACGATCCGGTCGCGCTTGCCGACTACACGCGGCACATGCGCTCCGTCGCCTTCGCTGCCCAGGAGGCCCCGCAAGTCGGCATCGCACTGCATGCGGGGGAACTGACGCTCGGCCTGGTGCCGCCGGAGCACCTGCGCTTCCACATCCGCGAGGCCGTCGAGATCGCCGGCGCCCAGCGCATCGGCCACGGCGTGGACGTGATGTTCGAGGACGACCCCTACGCGCTGCTGGACATGCTTCGCGAGCGCAACGTGCTGGTGGAAGTCAATCTCACCTCGAACGACGTGATCCTCGGCGTCGCGGGCGACGACCATCCGCTGCCGATCTACTTGGCGGCGGGCGTGGCCGTGGCGCTTTCGACCGACGACGAAGGCGTCTCGCGCATCGATCTGACGCACGAGTACCAGCGCGCCGTGCAGACCTACGACCTCTCCTACGCGGACATCAAGGCGTTCTCCGTGAGCGGCGTCGACCACGGCTTCCTGCCGTCCGCCGAGAAGACCAGCCTGCGCGCGGACCTCGAAGCCCGTTTCCGCGCCTTCGAGGCGCGGGTCATGCCGAGCGGCGAATTGCGCTAGCATTCCCGAAGCGCTTGCTGAGGAGGGGAAGCCGCGATGTCGTTTCGAACCGAAGTGCGGGCTTGGCTCGACGAGAACTGTCCGGCGAGCTGCCGCGGCCCGGGCGAGGTGCCCGGTGGCGGTACCAAGGTGCCGATGACGGACGACCAGCGGCTGTGGCTCGAACGCTGCGCCGAGCAGGGCTTCTCCGTACCGACGTGGCCGGAGGAATACGGCGGCGCGGGGCTGGACAAGGACCGCTACGTCACGCTGTTGCAGGAGATGCGCGGCCTCGGCGTGCGGGCGCCGGTGGCCGGCATGGGCACCTCCATGATCGGCCCGACGCTCTTGGAGTACGGCACCGAGGAGCAGAAGCAGCGCCATCTGCCGCGCATCGCCCGCGGCGAAGTCTGGTGGTGCCAGGGCTATTCGGAGCCGAGTTCGGGCTCGGACCTGGCGTCGCTGCGCACCCGGGCGGAGGATAGGGGCGACCACTTCGTCATCAACGGCCAGAAGATCTGGACCTCCGGCGCCCACAACGCGGATTGGATCTTCTGCCTGGTGCGCACGGACCCTGATGCGCCGAAGCACGAGGGCATCAGCTTCCTGCTTTTCACCATGCACCAGCCCGGCGTCACGGTGCGGCCGATCCGGCTGATCTCCGGCGCGTCGCCCTTCTGCGAGACGTTCTTCGACAACGCCATCGCCCAGAAGGAGGACCTAGTCGGCACCCAGAACCGCGGCTGGACCGTCGCCAAGCGCTTGTTGCAGCACGAGCGCTCTGGCATCTCCATGCTGGCAAGCGGGGAGAACCGGGAAGCCGGGCCGGACCTGCCGGACGTGGCGCGTAGCTACGTCGGCCAAGAGAACGGCCGCATCGCGGATCCCACGCTGCGCGACGCCATCGCCAGCCACGGCATCAGCGCCCGGGCCTTCCAGCTCACGCAGCGGCGCACGGTGGAGGAGTCGCAGGGCTCGACGCCGGGGCCGGCGACGTCCATCTTCAAGTACTACGGCGCGAACCTGCGCAAGCAGCGGGCGGAACTGCAGGTATCCATGATGGGCACCCAGGGCGTCGGCTGGGAGGGCGAGACCTTCCGCCCTGCCGAGATGGGCACCACGCGCCAGTGGCTGGCGGGCAAGGCCGGCTCCATCGCCGGCGGCAGCAACGAGGTGCAGCTCAACATCATCGCCAAGCGCGTGCTGGGTCTGCCGGACTGACAGCGCGACGCCGGCAGCGGGCCTTCCCCCATGATCCTGATGATCGACAACTACGATTCGTTCACCTACAACGTGGTGCAGTACCTCGGCGAGCTCGGCGCGGATGTGGAGGTGCATCGCAACGACGAGATCACCCTCGCCGACATCGAGCGCAAGGCACCCGAGAAGATCGTCATCTCGCCGGGGCCCTGCACGCCGGACCAGGCGGGCATCTCGCTGGATGTGGTCGATGCCTTCGGCGCGGACGTGCCGATCCTCGGCATCTGCCTAGGGCATCAGAGCATCGGCCAAGCCTACGGCGGTACCGTGCAGCGGGCACGCGACGTCATGCATGGCAAGCTGAGCGCCATCCACCACGGCGGGCGCGGCGTGTTCCGCGGCCTGCCGCCGGTGTTCGAGGCCACGCGCTACCACTCGCTGATCGTCACCGATCTGCCGGACAGCTTGGAAGTCACCGCCTGGACGATGTTCGAGGACGGCACGCCGGACGAGATCATGGGCATCCGGCATCGCGAGCACCCCGTGGAGGGCGTGCAGTTCCACCCGGAGTCGATCAAGACCGAGTGCGGCCACGCGCTGCTCGGCAACTTCCTCGGCAATCCCTTGAGCGAAGCGGCATAGCGGCAATGCGGATCGCCGACACGCTCGCCGCGCTGGCAGCAAGGCAGGACCTCCGCGAATCCGATGCGCGGGCCGTGTTCGACTCCATTATGGCGGGCGAAGCGACGCCGGCGCAGATCGCCGCCGTGCTGATGGGCCTCAAGAGCAAGGGCGAAACCGTGGCCGAGATCGCCGGTGCCGCCGCGGCCATGCGCGCCGTGTCCACCAAGGTGGATGCCGACGTTCCGAATCTGGTCGACGCCTGCGGCACGGGCGGCAGCGGCCGCGCGAAGCGCTTCAACATCTCCACCGCGGCGGCGGTCGTGGCCGCGGCGGCAGGGGCGCACGTGGCGAAGCACGGCAATCGGGCGGCATCGAGCAAGAGCGGCAGCGCGGATGTGCTCGAAGCGGCAGGGGTGAATCTGGACCTCGATCCCGCGCAGGTAGGACGCTGCATCAGCGAACTCGGCATCGGTTTCCTGTTCGCCATGAAGCACCACGGCGCGATGCGCCACGCCGGACCGGTGCGGCGCGAGCTCGGCATCGGCACGGTCTTCAATCTGCTCGGCCCGCTCACCAATCCGGCGGGGGCGAAGCGGCAGGTACTGGGCGTTTTCGCGCCGGAGTGGCAGCAGCCGCTGGCCGAAGTGCTGAGGATGCTGGGCGCGGAGCATGTGCTGGTCGTGCATTGCGAGGGCCTCGACGAACTGTCGATCCATGCGCCGTCCCGCGTCGTGGAGTTGGCCGGTGGGGGCATCCGCGAGTACGAGGTCGAGCCGCAGCAGTTCGGCTTGCGGCGCCAGTCGGTGGACGGCCTCGGCGCCGACTCGCCGGAAGCGAGCCTGAAGCTGGTGCGCGCCGCCTTGACCGGCCGCATGGAGGCGGCGGCGGACATCGTGGCGCTGAATGCCGGCGCCGCGATCTACGCATCCGGCGTCGCCACGAGCCTCGGCGATGGCGTGACGATGGCCGGCGACGTGATCGCCTCCGGCCAGGCGGCGGAGAAGTTCCGGGACTTCGTGAACTTCACCCGTGCGCTGGGCGAGCTGTGAGTCGTCCCGACATCCTGGAGCGCATCGTCCAGCACAAGCGCGGGGAAGTCGCAGCGCGCAAGCGTTGCCTCCCGTTGGCAAGCCTGCGAGCCGAGGCTGCCGAGGCGCGGTCGACGCGGGGCTTCGCGGCGGCCCTTGAGGCAACCGGACCGGCGGTGATCGCCGAGATCAAGCGGGCGTCGCCTTCCGAGGGCGTGATCCGCGAGGACTTCGAGCCAGCCGCCATCGCCGCGTCCTACGAGGCGGCCGGCGCGCGTTGCCTCTCGGTGCTCACCGACGAGCGGTTCTTCCAAGGCGCCGATGCCCATCTCACGCAGGCCCGTGGCGCATGCGGCCTGCCGGTGCTGCGCAAGGATTTCGTGGTTGACGCCTACCAGATCTTCGAGGCGCGAGCCTTGGGGGCGGACTGCGTGCTGCTGATCGCGGCCTGCCTCGAGCCTGCCGAGATGCGCGAACTGGCGGTACTCGCCGAGGGCCTTGGCCTCGACGTGCTGATCGAGGTGCATGATCGCGCCGAGCTCGATGCAGCGCTCGCAGCGAAGCCGCGTCTGCTCGGCATCAACAACCGCGACCTGCGTACTTTCCAGACCAGCATCGACACCACCATCGAACTGCTTGAGGCCGTGCCGGCGGGCGTCACCGTGGTTTCGGAAAGCGGCATCCATACGCCCGAGGCCGTGGCCCGGCTGCGCGACGCCGGCGTAGGCGCGTTCCTCGTCGGCACGGCGTTCATGCGCGAGGCGGACCCGGGGGCTGCCTTGGCGCGGCTTTTCGGCACGTCGGGATGAGGGCCACCGTCTCGTGGCAGGGCGACGTTCGCTTTGAGGGCGTCCCCGGCAGCGGCCACCGCGTGCTGATCGACGGTCCGCCGGAGTTCGGCGGCCGGAACCAGGGCGTGCGGCCCATGGAGCTGATGCTGCTCGGCGTCGCTGGCTGCACCGCCTTCGATGTCGTGCGCATCCTGCGCCGCGGGCGGGAGGAAGTCGCCGACCTCGTGACGGAGATCGAGGCCGAGCGCGCCGAGACGGAGCCCAAGGTCTTCACCCGCATCCACCTGCGCTTCCGCATCACCGGGCGGGCCGTCAGCCGCCGCAAGGTCGAGCGCGCCATCGCCCTGACGGCGCAGAAGTACTGCTCGGCGTCGATCATGCTGGAGCGAGCCGGCGTCGCCGTCAGCCACGACTACGAGCTGATCGAGGCATGAGCGACCGGCCGCCGCTCGCGGGCCTGCGCCACGTCGCGCTGAGCGCCCGCCGTTTCGACGAGACGCTTGCCTTCTACCGGGACGTTCTGGGCATGACGGTGGAATGGCAGCCCGATGCGGACAACGTCTACCTCACCTCGGGCGTCGACAATCTGGCGATCCACCGCGTCGAGGGCGCGGCGGCGGAGCAGGGCCAGCGCTTGGACCACATCGGCTTCATCCTTGACGCACCGGAGGACGTCGATGGCTGGCATCGCTATCTGGCCGGCCAAGGCGTCGTCGCTGACGCCCCCCCGCGCACCCACCGCGATGGTGCGCGGAGCTTCTACTGCAAGGACCCGGAAGGCACGACGGTTCAGATGATCTACCACCCGCCCTTGGCGAAACAGGGCGGCTGAGCGGCGCTCAAGCCTCGCGCGCCAGTGCCCGGTAGCCGATGTCGCGGCGGTACTGGATGCCGCGCCAGCTGATGCGCTGCGCTCGCTCGTAGGCGCGCCGCTGGGCGGCGGCGATGCCGTCTCCCCAGCCGACCACGCACAGCACCCGGCCGCCGTTGGTGACGACGCCTTCCGGCGTCGCCTTCGTACCGGCGTGGAAGACCTTGGTGTCGGCCAGCTCGTCGTCAAGGCCCGAGATCGCGTCGCCCTGCGCGTAGGCCAGGGGATAGCCGCCCGAGGCCTGCACCACGCCCACGGTGTGGCGGTCGTCCCATTCCAGCTCGATGCCCTCGACCCCGGCGCCGAGGGCTCGCTGGCAGACTGCCACGAGATCCGAGCGCAGCCGCGCCAGCACGGGCTGGGCTTCCGGGTCGCCGAAGCGGCAGTTGAACTCCACCACCTTCACCGCGCCGTCCGGCATCACCATCAGCCCGACGTACAGGAAGCCCTGGTAGGGCGTGCCGTCGGCGGCCATTCCGGCCACCGTGGGGCGGACGACTTCCGCCATGATGCGCTCGTGGACCGCAGGCGTCACCACCGGCGCCGGCGAGTAGGCGCCCATGCCGCCCGTGTTCGGTCCGCGGTCGCCGTCATCGCGCGGCTTGTGGTCTTGCGAGGAGGCGAACGCCAAGGCGCGCTCGCCGTCCACGACGCAGGTGAAGCTCGCCTCCTCGCCGCCCAAGAACTCCTCGATCACGACCTGTCGGCCGGCGTCGCCGAAGCGCTCCTCGGCGAGCATCTCCCGAACCGCGGCGAGCGCTTCGTCCGTCTGCCGCGCCACCACCACGCCCTTGCCCGCTGCCAATCCGTCGGCCTTGACGACGATGGGAGCGCCCCGGGCGCGAATGTAGTTCTCGGCGGCCGCCAGGTCCTCGAACGTCCCGTGCGCCGCGGTGGGGATGCCGTGGCGGGCCATGAAATCCTTGGCGAAGGACTTCGAGCCTTCCAGCCGCGCCGCGGCCTGGCTGGGGCCGAAGCAGGGCAGCCGCCGGGCGTCGAAGCGGTCGCGAATGCCGGCCACGAGCGGCGCTTCCGGGCCGACGATGGTGAGCGCGACAGCTTCTTCGGCAGCGAAGTCCGCCAGCCCTTCGATGTCGTCGTCCGCGAGGTCGACGTTGCGCACCTTGCCGCCTTCGAGGCCCGTGCCGGCATTGCCGGGGGCGACGAAGACGGTCTCCACCTTGGCGGACCGCGCCGCGCTCCAGGCGAGCGCATGCTCCCTGCCGCCGCCGCCGACGACCAATACCTTCATCGCTGCCATCGCTGCTCCTCCAGATACGCCGTGATCGCCGCGTCGTAGGCGGCCGTGTGCCGGAACGCCTTCGCCGCGAGGCGGAAGCGGAGTGGCAAGTCGATGCCGCCCGCCCGCACGCCCGCGGCGACTGCGGCGTAGTCTTCAGGGTCCACGACCACGATCACGTCGCGGTGGTTCTTCGCCGCCGAACGCAGCATGGCGGGGCCGCCGATGTCGACGTTCTCGATGGCCTCGGCCAGCGTGCAGTCCGGCCGCGCCACGGTCTGCTCGAAGGGATAGAGGTTGACGGCCACCAGGTCGATGCCGTCGATGCCGTGCGCCGCCATCACGTCGCCGTCCAGGTGGCGGCGCGCCAGGATGCCGCCGTGGATCAGCGGGTGCAGGGTCTTCACGCGCCCGTCCATGATCTCCGGGAAGCCGGTGACCGCGGCGACTTCGGTGACCGCGATCCCCGCTTCGGTCAGTTGGCGGGCCGTGCCGCCGGTGGAGACAATCTGCACGTTCGCCTCGGCGAGCGCTTTGGCGAAGGCGACAGCGCCGGTCTTGTCGGAGACGCTCAGCAGGGCGCGGCGGGGCAGGCGGAGGTCGGTGTCGGCGTTGCTCATGGTGGCGTACTCAGGGACAGGGTGTAGGTCGTGGCATCAGCGCCCGGATCTTCCAGCGCTGCGGTGAAGCGCACGGCCCGGTTCGGCGCCAGTCGGATGAGGGCATCGGGCGGCCGGTATTGGCGCGGCGCGAGGCGCTGTTCGCGGACGACGCTCCCTCCGGCGTCGCGAAACGTCACGATCAGTGCAGGGTAGGGCTGGCGGAAGGGGGCGCGACTGGTCAGCTTGGCGTCGATCACGAGAGGCGCTGGTGCGCCGGCCCGCGCGGCTTCGACGCTGCTTTGCGCGTCCACGGCATGCAGGGCGGCGAGCGGCGGCAGCTCGCAGCCGACTGCGCGGCAGGCCGTCTCGTAGGCGCCGCGCAGGATGGGATCCTGGGACCATGCGGGCCATTGCAGCAGACCGATCAGCACGGCGAGCGTGATGGCGAGCGCGACGTAGGCCGCCGCCCACAGCGGCACGGACGGCCGTGCCGTGGCTGGCGCCGGCTCGGCCTCGGCGGCGTCCGGCTCGGTTGCGGCAACCGCCGCTTCGGGTGGCGTCGACTCGACGAGTGCCGCCCGCCCGTCGAAGACAGTCAGGCAGGCGCCGCAGCGCACTTGGCCGGCGGCGATCGCCAGCGCCGACTCGGTGACGCGAAAGCGCGTCCCGCAGGCGGGGCAGGCGCAGACCAGCTTGCGGGTCGCCGCTTCAGCCATGGTCGTGCCTGCCGCAGAGCAGAGCCCAGCCGTCCTCGATGCGCGGCGGCTCGAAGCGCAGCGCGGCGAATGCCTGCCGCACCTCGTCTAGCTGGCCGTCCAACAGTCCGGCGAGCACCACGGTCTCGGCGCATGCCGCGAGCGTCGGCGCCATGGCCCGGAGCGTGTTCGAGACGATATTGGCTACGGCGATATCGAAGGACCCGGTGACCGCCGCCATGTCCTCCACGACTTCGATCTGGACGCCGTTCGCCGCCGCATTGGAGGCCGTGGCGAGGCGGGCCTGCGGGTCGCGGTCGACCGCGACGACGGCGTCCGCGCCCAGATGCAGCGCGGCGATGCCGAGGATTCCGGAGCCGGAACCCACGTCCAGGACGCTGCGTCCGGCAAGCGCCTGCCGGGCGAGCCAATCGAGGCAGAGCGCCGTGCTCGGGTGCGTGCCGGTGCCGAATGCGAGGCCGGGGTCCAGCCGCACCACTGCGTCGTGCTCGGCGGCATCCACGTCGGCATCCCGAGGCGCGACGACGAGGCGCCCGAAACGCTGGGGGCCGAAGCCCGCGCGCCAGGTCTCCGACCAATCGCGGTCGGGTACGAAGTCCACCTCGGGGTGCAGATCCGCGAACTCGCCGAGGTCCGCGGCCGGCGGCAGCAGCGCCTGCACGCGCACGGCGTCCCAAAGCGGCGCGTGGTCCAGGTCCGGCTCGATCACCGCACGCGCGCTCTCTGCCGGGAGCAGCGAGATCGCGATGGCGCCGGCCTGTTCAAGGCGCTTGCCCGTCGCCTCGGCGTCGGCGGGCGTTGCGGCGACTTGCAGGCGCAGCCAGGACACAGCGCGTGGACCGTGCCCCTACGCTACGCGGAACAGGGCCGCGCCGGTCTCGATGGGCGTGCCGTCTGCCACCAGCACGGCCACCACTTCGCCGGCGCGATCGGATTCGATGCGGTTCATCATCTTCATGCTCTCGATGATGCACAGCGTGTCGCCGGCGCCTACCTTGGCGCCGACTTCGACGAAGGGCGTCTCGCCCGGCGCCGGAGCGCGATAGAAAGTCCCCGCCATCGGCGCGGCCACCACGTCGCCCTGCGCAGTCGGAGCTTCTGCGCTAGCGGCCGCTGGCTGCGCCGGCGCGGCCGCCGGTGCCTGCACCCCTTGGCGGACGATGCGGATCTGCTGGTCGCCATCCCCCACCTCGATCTCGGCGAGGCCATGCTCCTCCGCGAGGGCGATGAGTTTCTTGATCTTCGCTAGGTCCAAAGGCGGCTCCTTCTAGGTTGGCTCAGTTCGATTCCCGTTCGACGTGGGCGATGGCGTAGTCGAGGGCGTAGCCGTAGCCAGCCGCGCCGAGCCCGGCGATGACCCCCAGGGCGATATCCGAAAAGTACGAGCGATGCCGGAAAGGCTCGCGCGCATGGATGTTCGACAGATGCACCTCGACGAACGGCACGTCCACCGCCAGCAGCGCATCGCGCAGCGCCACGCTGGTATGCGTGAAGGCGGCCGGATTGATGACGATGAAGTCCACCCCGTCCTGGCCGGCGCGCTGCACCGCGTCCACCAGCGCGTGCTCGGCATTGCTCTGCACGATGGCGAGGCCGTGTCCGGCCGCTTCCGCCTGGGCCGTCAGCCGGGCATCGATGTCCGCCAGCGTGTCGGCGCCGTAGTGCGCGGGCTCGCGGGTGCCGAGCAGGTTCAGATTCGGTCCGTGCAGGACGAGCAGCTTGGCCAAGGGCACTTCGCCTAGAGCGGAGCTGGGAATTATGGCACGACCGCCCGCCCGGTCGCCGCGTCGAAAGCGACCGTGCGCGTCTGCAACGGGTAGCAGAGGCCGTAGTCGGCGCAGCCCTGGTAGGAGACGCGGGCCGCGAGGACCCCCTTGCGCTGCCGCACGGCGACGCTTGCCTCGACGCCGTGGTAGTACACCTCCACCTCGCCGAAGTAATCGTCCACCTTGTGTTCGCCATCGGCGATGGCTAGCTCGCCGAGCACGTCTGGGCCATCGGCCTCGAAGGCGACCTTGTGCCGGTAGAGGTAGTAGCCGTCCGGCATCGTCCAGCGGGCGACGAGGCGGCGCGCCGGCTCGACCTCCAAGCGCGCTGCGAACACGAACGCCTGCTCGACGGGGAGGAAGTTCGGCTCGTCGTCGAACGGGTCCCCGCCGCGCCGCACGTCGCCCGCGCCCATGGCCAGCGGCAGCGCCGCCAGCGCCAGCAGAACCGCAGGCCGAAGCGGCCCGCCTCGTTTATGCTTCGCAGCCTTCCTGTGGATCATCCGCCGTGTCCGAACCGTCGCCCACACCGTCCATGCTGCCCGATTCTACGCTCGCAAAACGCTTTGCCACCCCCGTCGGGGCGGCCTGATGCGTCGCCTGCTTCTCGCCGCCTCGCTGGCACTGCTCGCGGCCTGCGCACCGCAGCCGCCGGCCTCGGTGAACACGCTCCCGCCGGGGAAGCCGGAACCGGCGCCCATGCCCGCGCCGCGCTACGACGAGGACGAGTTCTACGAGCTGCTGGCCCGGGCGGAGCGGGCCTTGGCAGCGGATCGCCTGCTGACGCCGCCGGACAGCAATGCGTACCTCTTGTTCAGCCAGCTGCTGGCGATGGCGCCGGATGCGCCAGCGGCGCGCGAGGGCTTCGCACGCATCGTCGAGCGCTACATCGAACTCGCCTTGGAGGCCATGGAGAGGGAGCATTGGAGCAATGCCCGAGAGCGACTCGATCGCGCCGCCGAGGTCGACGCGGCACATCCGGCGATCGCCGACACCCGACGCCAGATCGACCTTCTGGTCAACGCCGAACGCGAGAGTCTCGCGCTGGATTTCGCCGCGGTGCGCGGCCGCCGCGCCTCGACGAGCGCAAGACTCGCCGCCTTCGGCACCGGCGCCAGACGCCCCGATGCGCGGGTTACTATCCGAGCGCCGAGCGATGCGGACGGGCGATGGATCTACCAGCAACTCAGCAAGGCGCCGGGCGAGCGGCGCATCCGGGCGAGCATCCAGATCGGTTCGCCGCCGCGGGTGACGGTGGTCTATCTCGGCACCGCCCGGTAATGGCGCAGCGCCGGGCTCTCGTCTTCGCGGCACTCGTCAGCGGCCTGTGGGCGAGCGCCCCTGCCTTGGCCGGCGCCGACTTGGCGGTCCGCGAGGCGTGGGTGCGCGCCGCGCTGCCGGGGCGCGCCGTCACCGCCGCCTATTGCGAACTGACCAACCACGGCGCGGAATCCGTCACCGTGGTCGGCTTCACCGGCGCCGGGCGCGTCGAGATGCACCAGACGGTGGACGACGACGGCATGGCGCGGATGCGGCCGCTGCCCCGCATCGTCGTGGCGCCCGGCGAGACCGTGGCGCTGGCGCCCGGCGGGCGGCACCTCATGCTCTTCAACTTCGCTTTGGATGACGCTGCGGAACTGACGCTGCACGCGGTGCTCGACACCGGCGAGTCGCTGCCGGTGCGCTTCGAGGTGCGGACAGGGCGATGAAGATCAACTGGAAGTTCTGGCAGCGCAGCCCGTATGTGACGCCGACCGGCAAGAGCCGCGGCTCGAAGTCCGTCGGCATCGTCATCGGCGCTGCGGTCGGCGTCTTGGCGCTGTTCGTGATCGTGCTCGGCTGGTGGTGGTCCTACGAGCCGGAGCCATTCGACCCCGTCGCCGCTGCCGCCGAGTGCGCCGCGGCGGCGAACGCGACGCCTGTCCCCGGCTACACCACGGTCGCCACTGTCGTGGCCGTCGGCGAAGTGCTGCTCGAAAAGCGCGGCGGCTACCTGTCCAACGACATCCTCCCGCCGGGCGTCTATCTCGACAACGTGCCGAACTGGGAGTACGGCGTGCTGGTGCATCTACGCGACATGAGTCGAGCGCTGCGCAACGACTTCAGTCGCTCGCAGAGCCAGTCGGAAGAAGACCAGGACCTCGCCGAAGCGGAGGGGCACTTCTTCTACGACAACGCGAGCTGGGCGTTTCCCGCATCGGAGGACGAGTACCGCGAGGGCGCTCGGCGCATCGCCGCCTATGCGCAGCGCTTGGCTGACCCGGCCGCCGCTGGCACGCCGTTCTACCCGCGCGCCGACAATCTGGCCCGTTGGCTGCTCGAGGTGGCGCGACGTCTCGGCGACATCTCGCAGCGCCTGTCGCTCAGCGTCGGCAAGCGCCAGCTCGATCTCGGCCTCGCCGGCGATCCGTCCGCGACTGCCGATGCGGCCACCCCCGCCGACACCGAAACCCGCACGAGCTGGTTCGCCTTAGACGATGTCTTCTTCGAGGCGCGCGGCCAGACGTGGGTCTTGATCCACCTGCTCAAGGCCGTCGAGCACGACTTCGGCGCGGTGCTCGACGACAAGAACGCCCGCGTCAGCCTGCGCCAGATCATCCGCGAGCTGGAAGCCACCCAGGAGCCGATCCGCAGCCCGCTGATCCTCAACGGCACCGGCTTCGGCTTCCTCGCTAACCACTCCCTGGTCATGGCTTCCTACATCTCTCGGGTCAACGCGGCGCTGATCGACCTGCGGGAACTGCTCGACAAGGGGTGATTTCGGCGCCACCGCCCGAAACGCAAGGGCGGCGCACGACCAGCGGCGACTGCTGGTTGGCCGGGCGTGATGTCATGGGGTTGCGGGCGCGCCGCTCGGAGTCGCATCGCGGTGCCCGCCCCGCGTGGCTTGCCGCACGACATCGATGGCATTGCGGGCGGACGCCAGGTTCGGGTCCATCGCAAGCGCCCGCTCCAGGCGCGCCAACGCCTCTTCGGCGCGGCCGAGGCGGTACAGCACGACCCCCATGTTGGCATGCACTTCGGCGTTGTCCGGCGTGATCGCCGAGAGGGTTTCGAGCGCGTCGAGCGCCGCCGCGAACTCCTCCTCCCGGAAGTGGACCGTGACCAGTCCCATCAGGGCCCGCACGTCGTCCGGGGCCCGTTCCAGCGTGGCCCGGAAGTTCTGGACAGCCGCCGCCGGGCGCCCTTGCGCGGCGGCGGTGCGGGCGATCAGACGCTGCAGATTCGCTCGCATCGCCGAGTCCGCCGGCAGCAGCTCGTCTGCCCGGGCGAGGCGTTCCATGGCTTCGTCGTAGCGGCCTTGGGCGAACAGCGCATCGCCCATGCCGGCCCACGCCACGGCGAACTCCGGGTCGCGTTCGATCGCCACGCCGTACCAGGCCACGGCTTCGTCGAAGTGGGCCTCCTCGCGCAGCAGCTCGGCCATGTCGTGGGCCGGCTCCGGGGCATCCGGCACCCGGCGCAGTGCGCGGCGACGATGCTCCGCGGCTTCGTTCGAGCGGCCGAGGCGATGCGCCGCGACGCTCATCTGGATCCGCATCCGGGCGCGCAGCAGGTCGGTCCGGGCGTCGCGCGACGGTGCCAGGTCGGGCAACTCCGAGAGGCCGCGCCGCAGGAAGGCGAGGGCCTCCTCGTGGCGCTGCATCCGCAGCAGTGCGCCTGCGCGGCCCGCCCAAGCGTGTTCGCGCAGCGGATCCAGCCCTAGCCACTCGTCGTAGACACGTAGCGCCTCTTCGAACCGATCCTGCCGCTCGAGCGCGACGGCCAGATTGCGGATGGTGTTGCGATGCCCGGGCTCGACCGCGCGACCGCGGCGCAGCATGCGTTCCGCCTCCTCGTAGCGGCCGAGGTCGATCAGAGCGTGGCTGGCGTTGGCGTAGCCGCCGGCGTGTTCCGGGCGCTGCCTGATCGCTACCTGCGCCGCGGCAAGGGCTTCCTCGTGGCGCCCCTGATCGGACAGCGCCGCCCCCAGGTTGAGGTGGGCATCGCGGGCCGCCGGATTGAGGGCGACGATGTGGCTGTAGAACGTGACGTTGTCCGTGTAGATGCCCGCGTGCCGCCAAGTCAGCGTCCCTAGGACGGCCAGCACGACGGCGGCGACGGCGAATGCGCCGACGCGCCCAATCCGCGACAGCCGCGCCGTTCCCTGCGCTGCCGCTCCAACAAGGACCGCGATGACGCCGACGCTCGCCAGGTACTGGTAGCGGTCGGCGACGAACGACCACTGCATGTAGGTGTTGTCCACCATGCCAAGCACCGGCGACAGGGCGAGCGCGAAGAACAGCGCGCCGGCGAGCGGCCCGCGACCGAGGCGTCCGCGCAACGCCCAAAGGAGCGCCGCCGCGGCGACGCCGGCGGTCGGCCAAAGCCAAGCCGAGAGCGCCGCCGGATCGATCTCCCAGCGCGGATAGATGACCGCCAGTTCCAACGGCCAGAGCAGCTTGCCGAGATAGAACCAGACGGCCCGCGACGCGATCAGCAGCCGTTCGACGACGGAATAGTCGAAGGTGGCGGACTCCCGCGCCTGGTAGAAGAACGTGTCCGCGACCGCGATGGCCACGCCCACGGCGAAGAACGGCAGCAGGCTCAGCAGATCGCGCATTCTGATGCGGCCTTGCTGCAGCCAGCGCCCGATCAGCAGGGCTGGCGGCAGCGTCGCGGCCATGGTCTTCGAGAACAGGGCCGCGATGTACGATCCGAGTGCGCCCAGATAGCGTCGCGGGCGGGGCGCATCGATGCAGCGCAGCCAGATGATCGCCGCGGCCAGATAGAAAAGAGTGGAAAGCTGGTCCTTGCGGGCGATCACCCAAACCACCGCTTCGACATGCACCGGATGCACGGCGAAGACGGCCGCCGCGAGCCACGCGCCCGGCAGGCCGAGGCGCAGCAGCAGCCGCCAGACGAGCCAGCTGTTGGCGAAGTGCAGCAGCACGTTGACGAGGTGGTAGCCGAGTGGCGCGAACCCCCACAGCTTGTGCTCGAGCCAGAAGGTGGAATAGACGATCGGCCAGAAGTGGCCCTCGCGGGTGTTGTCGGGATGGTAGGTGGTCTCCGTTTCGAACCAGAGCTGCCACAGGCCGGACCACTCCCGCACCGCCTTTGATGCCGTGACGATGCTATCGTCCCAGACGAAGCCGGCGCCGGTTGCGGGGAAGTAGCAGACGGCGACCAGCAGGAAGAGTGCCGCGCCCCACGGCCCGTCGCCCCGACTGAGACCGCGGCCGACGTCGGCGACGCGCGACCGAGCCGCTCGTTGGTCCTGATCGGGCGCGGGAACTGCGGGCGCCGATGCGGGTGACCGTCGCTTGCGCTGCTTGCGCCTCTTTGGCCGTTTAGGCTTCGCCACGCAGGACCAACTCCGGATCTTCCGCGCCAGTCTAGCGGAGGGAGAGGGGCGGCTCCCTCAGCCCTCCGGGCGTTGCTGAGGCCGGTCCGGCTGGCGCTTGCTCCTTGGGGCTTCGACTTCCTCCGCCGCCCTGCGAGTGATCGGCTGGCGCGGCACCAGGCGGATGGCGGCGAAGACGGAGTAGTTCGAGGCGTTCGCGTCGGGGGTCGCCTGAACGGTTGGATCGGTGAGCATGTAGGCGGTGCTGTTGGGTTGCCCGGTGCCGGCGGCGAGTTCGAAGGCGAATTGCAGGTGCGCGCGGTCCAGGCCGAAGCGCAGGCCGCCGCGGGAGTTGGCGTTGCTGAGGCCGTAGGAGTTGTACTCGGCGAAGGGGGCCAGCAACGCGCCTTCGAGACCCATGCGGATGCCGTAGCTGGCGCGGGCTTGCAGGGACCGCTGCTGTTCGAGGTCGGGGGCGAATGCACCGCTGCCGCCGACGGAGCTCAGCCACGCGCCGCTGGCTTCGAGCAGGTTGCCGCCGCGCGGGTGGCCGTAGGTGGGCGCGAGCGCCAGCGCGAAGCCGCTGCCGTCTTCCCGTGGCTGCACCGAGGCGGTCATGGAGTAGCCCGTCTCGCGATAGCCGCCCTCGGTGTGGAGCGCCATCGTGCGCGCTTGCGCCTCCAGCCGGACCCGGCTGCCGCCGCTCTGGAAACGCACCCCGCCGACCAGCTCGACGCCAGCGCCGGCGACGCCGTCGCCGCCGTCGTGGCGGCCGGATATCTCCGCGAAGGGAGTCAGGGCGCCGATGTCGAGGTCGAAATGCGTAGAGAACTCAACCCCGAGCCGCACTCTCGAGAGGTCCGCGCCGAGCGCGTTGGCCGCCGGGATGCCCTCGTCGACAGCCAAGCGGGCGAGCCCCGCATCGCCGATCAAGGACAGTTTCCCGCGGCCTTGGGAAACCAGGCCCCAGCGCCCGCCGACGAAGGCAAGCCGCATGGACAGGCCGCCTGCCTGCGGCTGCAGGTAGCCATTGGCGTCGATGCGCCGCTCGAGCCGTGCATCGCCGGTGCCAGCGCCGACCGCGGCCCAGAACATCCGCCCGTCGCCGGCATCGTACCCGGCGTAGGGAAGGATGGAAGTGATGTCGGCATGCAGCCTGCCTTCGCCGCGTCCGCCCTCGCCGTGCAGCGGCGCAGCGAAGTTGTAGTCGCCCTTTGCGTCGACGCCGGAGACGGCGACCCCGGCGCGCCAATGCTCGCCGATGTGGCCGTCGATGCCGACATAGAAATGGCGGCTGCGCCCGCCGAAGGTCGCGCCGTCGCCGGCCGAGCCATCGAAGTTGATCACTTCGCCGCTGCCCCAAAGAGACAGGGAGCCGAAGAATCCCGGGCCGTCGGCGCCGACTTCGCTGTCCGCGCCGCCCGTACCGCCCGCGCCGCCGGGGAGCGTCTCGCCACTCGATAGCGGGATGTCGAAGGCCAGTCCGCTGAGAATCCGATCGGTCATGCCCAGCTCGTTGCCATGGCCGAGGGCCGGGCCGTGGCCGAAGCCGCCGCCACCCGTCATTCCGCGGCCGTAGGCGCTGAGCCCGCCTGGCATGCCGTGGAAACCGCTTCCGGTGCCGCCGATGGCGTCCCCGAAGCCGGCGCCATTGGGCGTCAAGCCGTCGCCGACGCCGCCGAAGCGCGTGCGGCGCCCGAAGCCGCTGCCCAAGCCGGCCGGCGAACCCCCGAGTCCGCCCAGCGCAGCCCCATGGCCGGGTCGATGGGCGAAGGAATGTGCCCCGACGCCGAGCCCGGTCGGGCCGTTGCCCAACATCGCCGCTGCGCCGCCGCCCATGCTGTCCGGCCCGCCCGCAGGCCAGTCGGGCTGCGACCAGGGGTCGATCCACTGCACGCACGGGTCGTTCACCGCACGTCTTGCCGTCGCCTCCCGCTCCTCGTCAAGAGGGCCGGCGTCGATGCGCACCGGCAACGGCAGCTCCCGCCCGAAGACCTGGAACCGGGCGCACCTGCGGCGCAGCTCGAAGCGCGATTCCAACGTCGATGCCGTGCTCGTGAGCGTCGCCCGCCCGATCCCTGCCAGCACATTGCCGAGCGCCATCTCCTCGGCTTCGGAAATGACGACGGCCACGGCAAAGCGCTGCTCCGCCTGCCCCGAGCCGTTCGAGGCCGTGGCGACCACGTCCGTCTGCCCCAGCATGATCGGCAGCACGGTGAGCGTTGCTCCTTGCACCGACACGGTGGCGACATCGACATCCAGCGACTCGGCGCCGAATACGAGATTCGTGCCGGAGAACGCCGGCGCAAGATCCACCGTTTTCGCCTCGCCGGCGGCCACCAGCGTCAGGGCCGGCAAGGTGCCGGTCGCCTCCGGCGCCCGGTCCGTGACGACTACCGAGAAGCGCTGCTCCGCCTCCCCGGCCGAGTTCGATGCGCGCGCGGCGACGATGGCTCGGCCCGGCGCCACCGCCGTGAGAGTCAGCAGCCCATCCGTCGGCGACAGCGTCGCCGACACCACCCCGGCATCCGACGAAGTCCCGTGGAACGTGAGCGAAGTGCCGGTGAACGCAGTGTTCAGGTCGATCTCAAGCACTTCGCCCATCGCAAGGCGCAAGTCCAGCGACACGGCAACCGACTCCGGCGGCACGTCGCGAACGGTCAGGCCGAAGGTCTGGCTCGCCTCGCCACGGCCGTTGGCGGCGACAACGGTGATCTTCGCCTTGCCGGCGCGGAGCGGCCGAATCGCCACGGTGGGTCCCGCGGCCTCGGCCTCGGCGACATGCTCCGCCGACGAGGACGCTTCATAGCGCAGCGAAGTGCCCGCGAAGGCCGTCGAGACATCCACCGTGGCCCTGCTTCGGTCCGCCGCCAGCTCCATGTCCGGCAACTGCCGGGCGACGCTCGGCGCCTGGTCCTGCACCTCCACGTCGAACCGCTGGCTGGTCGCGCCGTACTCGTTCGTGGCCGTCACCTGTACGGACGTACCCCCAACGGCCACCGGAGACAGCGTGAGGACCGCGCCGCTCAGAACGACGCCGATTAAGCCCGCATCCTCCGCCGACGCCTCGTAGGCGAGGTCCTCGCCGCCGAAGGAAGCCGCTAGGTCGATGCGCAGCGGGTTGCCGCCGAGTGCTAGGACCACGTCCTGAAGCGGCGAGGCGACGTTCGGCCCGAGATCGAGCGGAACGGCCTGATCGGACTTGGGCGACGGGTCGCCGATGCCTACCTGGTTCGAGGCACAAACCATGAAGCGGTACGGCGTGCCCGGAACCAGACCGGTGATGGTGTGTACCCGGGTGGCGGCGCCGCTGCCCGGAATGTCCGTCCAGACCGTCTCGAAATCGCCCGTGCCCACCTGCATCGCGTATTGCCAGCCGGTGATCTCGGCGCCGCCGTCGCCGCCGGATCGCCAGGTCAGCGTCACCGAAGCATGGCCCGGCGTCACTTGCGGCTTCGAGGGTGCCGGGGGCGCCGTGTTCGGCTTCGGCAGGGTCTCGAAGGTGACCTGCGCGAGTTCCGTGGCGCAGCCGCTCTCGGCATAGGCGATGTAGGTGTAGCTCGTCTCCGGAGCCAGCCCGGACACGGTCGCCGCGGTGCCGGAGACGCCGATGCAGCGGGCGTCGCGCTGGCTGCCGCGGTGCCACCAGCTTCCCTCGTGGTGGCTGATCGTCAGCGTCGCCGATGTGTCCGTGATGTCGGTGGCCGCGAGTTCCGCGTCCACCTCCGGTTCGGCCGGCGCCTGCGTGGTGAACGAAGTGGCGGCGAGCTCGACGCTGCATGCGCTGTCGCTGTAGGCGGCCCAGTCGTATCGCGTGTTCGCGGCGAGATCGGCGAGCGCTGCAGCGGCACCTGCGACGGCCGTGGAACAGGCGCCGTCGGTCGGGGCGGTCTGCCTGTGGTGCCAGCTGCCTTGGTGGTGCTCGATGGTGAGCGTCGCGCTGTCGATTCCGATGTCGGAAACTGTCAGGGAGACCTCGTCGTCATCCGACTCGGTGGCCATCAGGTCGGCGGTCAGGCCGCGGTAGCCGCCAGCTTTCGCGACATGGATGAAGGTCGCGGTGCCGTCAAGGGCGTCCGGGTCGTTCGCCGCCTCGAGCGTCACCGTCTTGCCCGCATTCCAGTTCGCGCTGGTGAAGGTCAGCGACGCGCCGGCCGTCACCGAAATGTCGGTGTCCTGCCCGTCGCCGCTCTTGCGCGCTACCGTCACCGTCACGCTGGCGGCTGGCTCGGTGGCCAGCTTCACGCTGTAGCTGGCTGTCGAGCCCTCCGGCACCGTCACGCGGGTCGCGCTGAGCACCAAGCCCTTGGCGTCGTTGTCCGACTCGGTGGCGGTGAGGCTGCCGGTCGCGCTGCCGTAGCCGCCGCCGCTGGCGGTGTGGACGAACTCGGCGCTGCCGTTGTCGCCGTCGTCGTCCTCCTTGGCGTCGATGGTGACGGTCTGGCCGGTGTTCCAGTCGGCCGTCGTGAAGGTCAGGGAAGCGCCCGTCTTGACGCCGAGGTCCGCGTCCTGGGTGCCGGTCGTGCTGCGGGCGACCGTCACCGCTACGCTGGCCGACGGCCTCGTGGCCAGCTTGACCTGGTAGTTCGCGGTCGAGCCCTCTGCCACCGTGACGCTCGCTGGCGCGAAGACGAACCCCGGCGCGTCGTTGTCCGACTCGGTGGCGGTCAGGGTCAGGTTGCCCGTGACGCTGTCGTAGCCGCCGCCGCTGGCGGTGTGGACGAACTCGGCGCTGCCGTTTTCGCCGTCGTCGTCTTCCTTCGCTTCCAAGGTGACGGTCTGGTCCGTGTTCCAATCGGCGGTCGTGAAGGTCAGGGAAGCGCCGGTCTTGACGCCGAGGTCCGCGTCCTGGGTGCCGGTCGTGCTGCGGGCGACCGTCACCGTCACGCTCGCCGAGGGCTTCGTTCTCAGCTTCACCTCGTAGCCGGCGGTCGATCCCTCCGCGACCGACACGCTCGAAGCGGTGAACGAGAAGCCCTTCGGGTCGTTGTCGTCCTCGGTTGCCCTGACCGCGCCGGTCACGCCGTCGTAGCCGCCGCCGCTGGCGGTGTGGGAGAACGCGGCGTCGCCGTCGTCGCCGTCGTCGTCCTCCTTCGCCGCGAGCGTCACCGTCTGGCCGGTGTTCCAGTCGGCGGCGGTGAACGTCAGCGAGCGGCCGGCCTTGACGCCGAGGTCCGCGTCATGGGCACCCGTGGCGCTGCGGGCGACGGCGACCGTCACGCTGGCGGCGGGCCTGGTTGTGAGCTTGACCTCGTAGCCGGCGGTCGATCCCTCCGCCACCGACACGCTGGTCGGGGAGAATGCGAAGCCCTTGGCGTCGTTGTCCGACTCGGTGGCGGTCAGGCTGCCCGTGACGCCGTCGTAGCCGCCGCCGCTACCGGTGTGGGAGAAGTCGGCCGTGCCGTTGTCGCCGTCGTCGTCCTCCTTGGCGTCGATGGTGACGGTCTGAGCGGTGTTCCAGTCGGCCGTCGTGAAGGTCAGGGAAGCGCCGGCCTTGACGCCGAGGTCCGCGTCCTGGGTGCCGGTCGTGCTGCGGGCGACCGTCACCGTCACGCTCGCCGAGGGCTTCGTTTTCAGCTTCACCTCGTAGCCGGCGGTCGATCCCTCCGGCACCGACACGCTGGTTGGGGAGACGAAGCCCTTGGTGTCGTTGTCCGATTCGGTGGCGGTCAGGCTGCCCGTGGCGCCGTCGTAGCCGCCGCCACTCGCGGTGTGGGAGAACTCGGCGGTGCCGTCGTCGCCGTCGTCGTCCTCCTTCGCATCGAGCGTCACCGTTTGGCCGGTGTTCCAGTCGGCGGTGGTGAACGTCAGCGTGCCGCCGGTCTTGACGCCGAGGTCCGCGTCCTGGGTGCCGGTCGTGCTGCGGGCGACAGTCACCGTCACGCTGGCGGAGGGCTCGGTCGCGAGCTTGACCTGGTAGGTGGTCGTCGATCCTTCGGTCACGGACACGTTCGTTGAGCTGAAGGCGAAGCCTTTCGTGTCGTTGTCCGACTCCGTCGCCACGACGGTGCCGGTGACGCTGGCGTAGCCGCCGCCGCTGGCGGCGTGGACGAAGTCCGCGCTGCCGTCGTCGCCGTCGTCGTCTTCCTCGGCCTCGAGGGTGACGGTCTGGTCGGTGTTCCAGTTGCCCGTGGTGAAGATCAGGGTGCCGCCGGTCTTCACGCTCAGGTCGGCGTCTTGGGTGCCGGTGGTGCTGCGGGCGACGGTGACCGTCACGCTGGCGGATGGCTTGGTCGCCAGCTTGACCTGGTAGGTCGCCGTGGCGCCCTCCGTCACGGACACGTTGGACGAACTGAAGGTGAAGCCCTTCGTGTCGTTGTCCGACTCGGTGGCGGTCAGGCTGCCGATGACGCCGTCGTAGCCGCCGCCGCGTGCAGTGTGCTCGAAGTCGGCCGTGCCGGCCGCGTCGTCGTCGTCCTCCTTGGCCCTGATCGCGACGGTCTGGCCGGTGTCCCAGTCGGCGGTGGTGAAGGTCAGCGATGCACCGGTCTTGACGGCGAGGTCCGTGTCCTGTCCGTCGGCGGTGCTGCGGGCGACCGCGACGGTGACGCTGGCCGACGGCCTGGTCGCGAGCTCGACCTGATAGGTTGCGACCGAGCCCTCCGGTACCGTCAGGCTGTCGGGCGTGAAGACGAGTGCCCCGACTTCCGGGCTGAAGGTCGGTCGCTTGTCTGCGTCGTTCTCGGTCGCGGTGAGGACGCCGGTCACGCCGTCGTAGCCGCCGCCGCTGGCCGTGTGCAAGAACGCGGCGCTGCCGTTGTCGTCGTCTTCGTCCTCCGCCGCCTCGAGGGTGACGGTCTGGCCCGTGTTCCAGCTGTCGGCGGCGAACGTGAGCGACGCGCCCGTTTTCACGCTGAGGTCCGCGTCGTTGGTGCCGGACTCGCTGCGCGCGACGGTCACCGTCACGCTGGCTGCGGGCTTGGTGTTGAGCTTCACCTCGTAGCTGGCTGTCGAGCCTTCCGGCACCGTCACGCGGGCCGGGGTGAACGTGAAGCCCTTGGTGTCGTTGTCGTCCTCGGTGGCGGCGAGGCTGCCGCTCGCGCTGCCGTACCCGCCGCCGCTGGCGGTGTGGATGAAGTCCGCGGTGCCGTCGGCATCGTCGTCGTCCTCCTTGGCTTCCAGCGTCACCGTCTGGTTCGTGTTCCAGTTGCCGGCGGTGAAGGTCAGCGAGGCGCCGGTTCTCACGCCGAGGTCGGGATCCTGGGCGCCAGTGGTGCTGCGGGCGACCGCCACCGTGACGCTGGAAGCCGGCTTGGTCGCGAGCTTGATCTGGTAGCTGGCGGTCGAGCCTTCCGTCACCTTCACGCTCGTCGGGGTGAAGACGAAGCCCTTGGCGTCGTTGTCGTCCTCGGCTGCGGCGATGCTGCCGGTCACGCCGCCGTAGCCGCCGCCGGTGGCCGTGTGGACGAAGGTGGCCGCGCCGTCGTCGCCGTCATCGTCCTCCTTGGCCTCCAGCGTCACCGTCTGGTCGGTGTTCCAGTCGCTTGCTGTGAAGGTCAGGGAGGCGCCGGTCTTGACGCTGAGGTCCCCGTCGTGCGTGCCGGTCGTACTGCGGGCAACGGTCACCGTCACGCTGGCCGACGGCTTCGTGGCCAATTTCACCTCGTAGGTCGCGGTCGCTCCCTCCGCCACCGTCACATTCGACGACGACAACGCGAACCCCTTCGTGTCGTTGTCGTCCTCGGTGGCCGTGACGGTGCCGGTCACGCTGCCGTAGCCGCCGCCGCTCGCGGTGTGGGTGAACTGCGCCGTGCCGTCGTCGCCGTCGTCGTCCTCCGCCGCCTCCACGGTTACGGTCTGGCCCGTGTTCCAGTTGCCGGTGGTGAAGGTCAGGGAAGCCCCGGTCTCGATGTCGAGGTCCGCGTCCTGGTTACCCGTCGTGCTCCGCGCCACGCTCACCGTCACGCTCGCGGAGGGCTTGGTCTTGAGCTTCACCTGGTAGCTGGCGGTCGATCCCTCGGAAACGGTCACGTTGGCCGGGGTGAACGCGAAGCCCTTGGCGTCGTTGTCCGACTCGGTGGCAGTGAGGGTGCCCGTGACTTCGTCGTAGCCGCCGCCGCTCGCCGCGTGGGCGAAATCCGCCGAGCCGTTGTCGCTGTCGTCGTCCTCCTTCGCCTCCAAGGTGACGGTCTGGCCGGTGCGCCAGTTGCCGGTGGTGAAGGTCAGGGAGGCGCCGGACTTCACGCTGAGGTCGCCGTCCTGGCTCCCCGATGTCTTGCGCGCCACTGCCACCGTCACGCTCGCCGACGGCTCGGTCGCGAGGCGCACCGTGTAGCTGGCCGTGGAGCCTTCGGAAACCGTCACGCCCGTCGGGACGAAGACGAGGCCCTTGGTGTCGTTGTCCACCTCGGTGGCGGTCAGGTCCGCCTCGACATCGCCGTAGCCGCCGCCTCGCGCCGTGTGCGTGATTTCCGCCGAGCCGTGGTCGCCGTCGTCGTCCTCGTCCGCCTTGAGGGTGACTGTCTGGTCGCTGTTCCAGTTGCTTGCGGTGAACGTGAGGGCGCTTCCCGCATTGATCTCGATGTCCGCATCCTGGACGCCCGACGCCTTGCGGGCGACGGCAACGGTGACGTTCCCGGAAGGCTTGGTGAGGAGTTTCACCTTGTAGCTTGCCGTCGATCCCTCCGCCACCGCCACGAGCGGCGGGGTGAAGGCGAAACCCTTGGTGTCGTTGTCGGACTCGGTGGCGGCGACACTGCCCGTCACGCTGGCGTAGCCGCCGCCGCTGGCGCTGTGCGCGATGTCCGCGGAGCCGTCGTCGCCGTCGTCGTCTTCCTCGGCCTCGAGGGTGACGGTCTGGGCCGTGTTCCAGTTGTCGGTGGTGAAGGTGAGCGAGCCGCCGGTCTTCACGCTGAGGTCCGAGTCCTGCGTTCCGGTGGTGCTGCGCGCCGCCACGACGGTCACGCTGGCGGACGGCTTGGTCGCGAGCTTGACCTCGTAGGTGGCGGTGGCGCCCTCCGTCACGGATACGTTCGACGACGAGAACGCGAAGCCCTTGGTGTCGTTGTCGGACTCGGTGGCCGTGAGGTCGGCTTTGATGTCGGCATAGCCGCCGCCGCTCGCGGCGTGCTCGATGGCGGCGGTGCCGTTGTCGCCGTCGTCGTCCTCGTCGGCTTCCAGCGTCACCGTCTGGCCGGTGCTCCAGTTGCCGGTGGTGAACGTCAGCGAGGAGCCCGTCTTGACGCTGATGTCTTCGTCCTGCGCGCCGGTCGACTTGCGCGCCACCGCCAGCGTTACGTCGGCGGAAGGCTCCGTCCTGAGCTTGACCGTGTAGGCGGCGGTCGATCCTTCCGTCACCGTCACGCCGACCGGCGAGAACGCGAAGCCCTTGGTGTCGTTGTCGGACTCGGTGGCGGTGAGGCTGCCGGTCGCGCTGCCGTAGCCGCCGCCGCTGGCGGTGTGGTTGAAGTCCGCGGTGCCGTCCGTGGCGTCGTCGTCCTCCGTCGCCTCGATGGTGACCGTCTGGCCGGTGTTCCAGTTGGTGGTGGTGAACGTCAGCGACGCGCCCGTCTTGACGCTGAGGTCCGAGTCCTGGGTCCCGGTCGTGCTGCGGCCGATGGTCGCGGTGACGCTGGCGGACGGCTTCGTGGCGAGCTTCACCTGGTAGGTGGCGGTCGCCCCTTCCGTCACCGTCACGCTCGTCGGCACGAAGACGAAGCCCACGGTGTCGTTGTCCGACTCGGTGGCGGCGACGGTGCCGGTGACGCTGCCGTAGCCGCCGCCGCTGGCGGCGTGGGCGATGTCGGCCGTGCCGTTGTCGGCGTCGTCGTCTTCCTTGGCCTCCAGCGTCACCGTCTGGTCCGTGTCCCAGTTGCCGGTGGTGAAGGTCAGCGTGCCGCCGGTCTTGACGACGAGGTCCGAATCCTGGGTCCCGGTGGTGCTGCGTGCGACGGTCACCGTCACGCTGGCGGACGGCTTGGTCGCGAGCTTGACCTCGTAGGTGGCGGTGGAGCCTTCGGTCACCGTGACGTTCGAGGAAGAGAACGTGAAGCCCACGGTGTCGTTGTCGGACTCGGTGGCGGTGACGGTGCCGGTGACGCTGCCGTAGCCGCCGCCGCTGGCGGTGTGGGCGATGTCCGCCGTGCCGTTGTCGCCGTCGTCGTCCTCCTTGGCCTCCAGCGTCACCGTCTGGTCGGTGTCCCAGTTGCCGGTGGTGAAGGTCAGCGTGCCGCCGGTTTTGACGACGAGGTCCGAGTCCTGCGTGCCGGTGGTGCTGCGGGCGACGGTCACCGTGACGCTGGCCGAGGGCTTGGTGGCGAGCCTGACTTCGTAGGTGGCGGTCGAGCCTTCCGTCACGGACACGTTCAACGAGCTGAAGGTGAAGCCCTTGGTGTCGTTGTCCGCTTCGGTGGCGGTGACGCTTCCGGTGACGCTGCCGTAGCCGCCGCCGCTGGCGGTGTGGGCGATGTCGGCGGTGCCATCGTCGGCGTCGTCATCCTCCTTGGCCTCCAGCGTCACGGTCTGGTTCGTGTTCCAGTTGCCGGTGGTGAACGTCAGCGTGCCGCCGGTCTTCACGCTGAGGTCGGAGTCGTGGGTGCCGCCTGTGCTCCGCGCTGCCGCCACGGTCACGCTGGCGGACGGCTTGGTCGCGAGCTTCACCTGGTAGGTGGCGGTGGCGCCCTCCGTCACGGATACGTTCGACGACGAGAACGCGAAGCCCTTGGTGTCGTTGTCGGACTCGGTGGCGGTGACGCTGCCGGTCGCGCTGCCGTAGCCGCCGCCGGTTGCGGTATGGGAGAAGTCGGCGGTGCCGTCGTCGGCGTCGTCGTCTTCCTTGGCCTCCAGCGTCACCGTCTGGTCCGTGTCCCAGTTGCCGGTGGTGAAGGTCAGCGTGCCGCCGGTTTTGACGCTGAGGTCCGAGTCCTGCGTGCCGGCGGTGCTGCGGGCGACGGTGACCGTCACGCTGGCGGACGGCTTGGTCGCGAGCTTGACCTTGTAGGTGGCCGTCGAGCCCTCCGTCACCGACACGCTCGCCGAGTTGAACGTGAAGCCCTTGGTGTCGTTGTCGTCCTCGGTCGCGGTGACGCTGCCGGTCACGCTCCCGTAGCCGCCGCCGCTGGCGGTGTGGGCGATGTCCGCGGTGCCGTTGTCGCCGTCGTCGTCCTCTTTCGCCTCCAGCGTGACGGTCTGGTCGGTGTCCCAGTTGCCGGTGGTGAAGGTCAGGGAGGCGCCGGTCTTGACGACGAGGTCCGAATCCTGCGACCCGGTCGTGCTGCGAGCCACCGTCACCGTCACGCTGGCGGACGGCTTGGTCGCGAGCTTGACCTCGTAGGTGGCGGTGGAGCCTTCGGTCACCGTGACGTTCGAGGAAGAGAACGTGAAGCCCACGGTGTCGTTGTCGGACTCGGTGGCGGCGACGGTGCCGGTGACGCTGCCGTAGCCGCCGCCGCTGGCGGTGTGGGCGATGTCGGCGGTGCCGTTGTCGGCGTCGTCGTCTTCCTTGGCCTCCAGCGTCACCGTCTGGTCCGTGTCCCAGTTGCCGGTGGTGAACGTCAGCGTGCCGCCGGTCTTCACGCTGAGGTCGGAGTCGTGGGTGCCGCCTGTGCTCCGCGCTGCCGCCACCGTGACGCTGGCGGACGGCTTGGTCGCCAGCTTGACTTCGTAGGTCGCCGTCGAGCCCTCGGTGACCGACACGTTCGCCGTCGAGAACACGAGGCCCTTGGTGTCGTTGTCCGCTTCGGTGGCGGTGACGCTTCCGGTGACGCTGCCGTAGCCGCCGCCGCTGGCGGTGTGGGCGATGTCGGCGGTGCCGTTGTCGCCGTCGTCGTCCTCTTTCGCCTCCAGCGTGACGGTCTGGTCGGTGTCCCAGTTGCCGGTGGTGAAGGTCAGGGAGCCGCCGGTCTTGACGCTGATGTCGCCGTCCTGGCCCGTCGCCTTGCGGGCCACCGTCACCGTCACGCTGGCGGACGGCTTGGTCGCGAGCTTGACTTCGTAGGTGGCGGTCGAGCCTTCCGTCACGGACACGCCCGCCGACGAGAAGGTGAAGCCCTTGGTGTCGTTGTCCGCTTCGGTGGCGGTGACGGTGCCGGTGATGCTCCCGTAGCCGCCGCCGGTGGCGCTGTGGGCGATGTCCGCCGTGCCGTTGTCGCCGTCGTCGTCCTCCTTGGCTTCTAGGGTCACGGTCTGGTCCGTATTCCAGTTGCCGGTGGTGAAGGTCAGCGTGCCGCCGGTCTTCACGCTGAGGTCCCCGTCGTGCGTCCCGGTCGTGCTCCGCGCTATGGTCAGGGTCACGCTGGCGCTAGGCTTGGTCGCGAGCTTCACCTTGTAGGTGGCGGTGGAACCCTCCGTCACGGACACGCTCGCCGACGAGAAGGTGAAGCCCTTGGAATCGTTGTCGTCCTCGGTCGCGGTGACGGTCCCCGTCGCGCTGCTGTAGCCGCCGCCGCTGGCGGCGTGGGCGATGTTCGCCGTGCTGTCGTCGCCGTCGTCGTCTTCCTTCGCCTCTAGGGTCACCGTCTGGTCGGCGTCCCAGTTGTCGGTGGTGAACGTCAGCGACGAACCCGTCTTTACGCTGATGTCCGAGTCCTGGGTGCCCGTGGTGCTCCGGGCGATGCTTACCGTCACGCTCGCGGACGGCTTCGTCTTGAGCTTCACCTTGTAGGTGGCTGTCGAGCCTTCCGCGACCGACACGCTGGTCGGCGTGAACGTGAAGCCCTCGGTGTCGTTGTCCGACTCGGTGGCGGTGAGGCTGCCGGTGACGCTGCCGTAGCCGCCGCCGCTCGCCGTGTGCGCGAACGCGGCGCTGCCGTCGAGAGTGTCGTCGTCCTCCTTCGCCTCGATGGTGACGGTCTGGCCGGTGTTCCAGTTGTCGGTCGCGAAGGTCAGGGAGGCGCCGGTCTTGACGCTCAGATCCGTGTCGGGCGTGCCCGTCGTGCTGCGTGCGACGGCGACCGTGACGCTGGCGCTGGGCTTGGCGGCGAGCTTGATCTGGTAGGTCGCCGTCGATCCTTCCGTCACCGTCACGCTCGTGGGCGCGAAGACGAAGGCGTTGGTGTCGTTGTCGGCCTCGGTGGCGGTGACGCTGCCAGTCACGCTGCCGTAGCCGCCGCCGCTGGCCGTGTGCGCGAAGTCCGCGGTGCCGCCGACGGCGTCGTCGTCCTCGACGGCCTGGAGGGTGACGGTCTGGTCCGTGTTCCAGTCGGTGGTCGTGAAGGTCAGCGAGGCGCCGGTCTTGACGCTCAAGTCCGTGTCGGGCGTGCCGGCGGTGCTGCGGGCGACGGCCACCGTGACGCTGGCCGAGGGCTTGGTGGCCAGCTTCACTTTGTAGGTGGCCGTCGATCCCTCGGTCACGGACACGTTCGCCGACGAGAAGGTGAAGCCCTTGGTGTCGTCGTCGTCCTCCGTGGCCGTCAGTTCGGCGGTGACGGCGCCGTAGCCGCCGCCCGTGGCGGTATGCGCGATGACCGCGCTGCCGTCGTCGCCGTCGTCGTCGTCCTTCGCCTCGAGGGTCACGGTCTGGGCCGTGCTCCAGTCGGTGGTGGTGAAGGTGAGCGTTCCCCCGGTCTTGACGAGGATGTCGTCGTCCTGGTCGCCGGCGCTCTTGCGCGCGACGGCAACGGTGACGCTGGCGCTCGGCTTCGTCGCCAGCTTGACCGTGTAGCTCTCCGTGGAACCTTCCGCCACGGTCGCCGTTGCCGCCGACAGGGTCAGGCCCTTGGTGTCGTTGTCGTCCTCCGTGGCGGTGTAGTCCGCCTTGACGCCGGCGTACCCGCCGCCGCTCGCCGAATGCTCGATGGCGGCGGTTCCGTCGTCTCCGTCTTCGTCCTCGGCGGCTTGCAGCGTCACCGTCTGGTCCGTGTCCCAGTTGGCGGTCGTGAACGTGAGCGACGAACCCGTCTTGACGCTGATGTCGCCATCCTGCGTGCCGGTCGACTTGCGGGCGACCGCCACCGTCACGCTGCCGGATGGCTTGGTCTTGAGTTGCACCTCGTAGGTGGCGGTCGAGCCCTCGGTCACCGACACGCTCGTGGGCGTGAACGCGAAGCCCTTCGTGTCGCTGTCCGACTCGGTGGCCGTGACGGTGCCGGTGGCGCTGCCGTAGCCGCCGCCGCTCGCCGTGTGGACGATGGCGGCGGTGCCGTTGTCGCCGTCGTCGTCTTCCTTGGCCTCGAGGGTCACCGTTTGGTCGGTGTCCCAGTTGTCGGTGGTGAAGGTCAGGGAGGCGCCGGTCTTCACGCTGAGGTCCGAGTCCTGCGTTCCGGTCGTGCTCCGTGCCACGGTGACGGTGACGCTGGCCGTGGGCTTGGTGGCGAGCTTCACTTCGTAGGTGGCGGTCGAGCCTTCCGCCACCGAGACGTTCGCCGTCGAGAAGGTGAAGCCCTTGGCGTCGTTGTCGTCCTCCGTCGCGGTGACGGTGCCGGTGACGCTGCCGTAGCCGCCCCCGGTCGCGGTGTGGGCGATGTCGGCGGTGCCGTCGTCGCCGTCGTCGTCCTCCTTGGCCTCGAGGGTGACGGTCTGGTCGGTGTCCCAGTTGCCGGTCGTGAACGTGAGCGACGCGCCGGTCTTCACGCTGATGTCGGCGTCTTGGTTCCCCGTCGCCTTGCGAGCCGCCGTCACCGTCACGCTGGCGGACGGCTTGGTCGCCAGCTTGACTTCGTAGGTGGCGGTCGAGCCTTCCGTCACGGACACGTTCGCCGTCGAGAAGGTGAGGCCCTTGGTGTCGTTGTCGTCCTCGGTCGCGGTGACGCTGCCGGTGACGCTGCCGTAGCCGCCGCCGCTGGCGGTGTGGGCGATGTCGGCCGTGCCGTCGTCGCCGTCGTCGTCCTCCTTGGCCTCGAGGGTCACCGTCTGGTCGGTATCCCAGTTGTCGGTAGTGAAGGTCAGGGAGGCGCCGGTCTTGACGCTGATGTCGCCGTCTTGGCCCGTGGCCTTGCGAGCCACCGTCACCGTGACGCTGGCGGACGGCTTGGTCGCCAGCTTGACTTCGTAGGTGGCGGTGGAGCCCTCCGCCACCGACACGCTCGCCGTCGAGAAGGTGAAGCCCTTCGTGTCGCTGTCCGACTCGGTGGCGGTGACGGTGCCGGTGGCGCTGCCGTAGCCGCCGCCGCTCGCCGTGTGGATGATCGCTGCGGTGCCGTTGTCGCCGTCGTCGTCCTCTTTCGCCTCCAGCGTGACGGTCTGGTCGGTGTCCCAGTTGTCGGTGGTGAAGGTCAGGGAGGCGCCGGTCTTGACGCTGAGGTCCGAGTCCTGCGTGCCGGTCGTGCTCCGCGCCACGGTGACGGTGACGCTGGCCGTGGGCTTGGTGGCCAGTTTCACTTCGTAGGTGGCGGTCGAGCCTTCCGTCACCGAGACGTTCGCCGTCGAGAAGGCGAAGCCCTTGGCGTCGTTGTCGTCCTCGGTCGCGGTGACGCTGCCCGTGACGCTGCCGTAGCCGCCGCCGCTGGCGGTGTGGGCGATGTCGGCCGCGCCGTCGTCGCCGTCGTCGTCCTCCTTGGCCTCGAGGGTGACGGTCTGGTCGGTGTCCCAGTTGTCGGTAGTGAAGGTCAGGGAGGCGCCGGTCTTCACGCTGATGTCGGCGTCTTGGTTCCCCGTCGCCTTGCGAGCCACCGTCACTGTCACGCTCGCGGACGGCTTGGTCGCCAGCTTGACTTCGTAGGTGGCGGTGGAGCCTTCCGTGACGGACACGCTCGCCGTCGAGAAGGTGAGGCCCTTGGTGTCGTTGTCCGCTTCGGTGGCGGTCACGGTGCCCGTGGCGCTGGCGTAGCCGCCGCCGCTCGCCGTGTGGCCGATGTCCGCGGTGCCATTGTCGCCGTCGTCGTCCTCCTTGGCCTCAAGGGTCACCGTCTGGTCGGTGTCCCAGTTGCCGGTGGTGAACGTCAGCGACGAACCTGTCTTGACGCTGATGTCGCCGTCCTGGCCCGTGGCCTTGCGAGCCACCGTCACCGTGACGCTGGCGGACGGCTTGGTCGCCAGCTTGACTTCGTAGGTGGCCGTGGAGCCTTCCGCCACCGAGACGCTCGCCGTCGAGAAGGTGAAGCCCTTCGTGTCGCTGTCCGACTCGGTGGCCGTGACGGTGCCCGTGGCGCTGGCGTAGCCGCCGCCGCTCGCCGTGTGGGCGATGTCCGCGGTGCCATTGTCGCCGTCGTCGTCCTCCTTGGCCTCGAGGGTCACCGTCTGGTCGGTGTCCCAGTTGTCGGTGGTGAAGGTCAGGGAGGCGCCGGTCTTGACGCTGATGTCGCCGTCTTGGCCCGTGGCCTTGCGGGCCACCGTCACCGTGACGCTGGCGGAGGGCTTGGTCGCCAGCTTGACTTCGTAGGTGGCCGTCGAGCCTTCCGTCACGGACACGGTCGCCGTCGAGAAGGTGAAGCCCTTGGTGTCGTTGTCCGATTCGGTGGCAGTCACGGTGCCGGTGGCGCTTGCGTAGCCGCCGCCGCTCGCCGTGTGGGCGATGTCCGCGGCGCCATTGTCGCCGTCGTCGTCCTCCTTGGCCTCGAGGGTCACCGTCTGGTGGGTGTCCCAGTTGCCGGTGGTGAAGGTCAGCGTGCTGCCGGTCTTCACGCTTATGTCGGAGTCCTGCGTGCCGGTCGTGCTCCGCGCGATGGTCACCGTGACGCTGGCCGTGGGCTTGGCGGCCAGCTTCACCCTGTAGGTCGCGGTGGCGCCCTCGGTCACGGACACGCTGGACGACGAGAAGACGAAGCCCGCAGTGTCGTTGTCCGACTCGGTGGCGGTCACGGTGTCGGTGACGCTGGCGTAGCCCCCGCCGCTCGCCGTGTGGGCGATGTCCGCCGTGCCGTTTGCCGCGTCGTCGTCTTCCTTCGCCTGCAGGGTGACGGTCTGGTCGGTGTCCCAGTTGTCGGTCGCGAAGGTCAAGGAGGCGCCCGTCTTGACGCTGAGGTCCGCGTCCTGCGTGCCGGTGGCGCTGCGGGCGACGGCCACCGTGACGCTTGCCGAGGGCTTGGTGGCGAGCTTCACCCTGTAGGTCGCGGTGGCGCCTTCCGTCACCGACACGTTCGCCGACGAGAAGGTGAAGCCCTTGGTGTCGTTGTCCGACTCGGTGGCCGTGACGCTGCCGGTCACGCTGCCGTAGCCGCCGCCGCTGGCCGTGTGGCCGATGTCCGCCGTGCCGCCGTCGCCGTCGTCGTCCTCCTTGGCCTGCAGCGTCACGGTCTGGTCGGTGTCCCAGTTGTCGGTGGTGAAGGTCAGCGTGCCGCCGGTCTTCACGCCGAGGTCGGAGTCCTGGGTGCCGGTGGTGCTCCGCGCTGCCGTCACCGTGACGCTGGCGGAGGGCTTGGTCGCAAGCTTGACCTCGTAGGTGGCGGTCGATCCCTCGGTCACCGTCACGTTGGCCGACGAGAAGGTGAAGCCCTTGGCGTCCGTGTCGTCCTCCGTCGCCGGCAGGTCGGCCTTGACGCCGGCGTACCCGCCGCCGCTCGCCGAGTGCTCGATGGCGGCGATTCCGTCGTCGCCGTCGTCGTCCTCCTTGGCCTCCAGCGTCACCGTCTGGTCGGTGTCCCAGTTGTCGGTGGTGAAGGTCAGGGAGGAACCCGTCTTCACGCTGATGTCCGAGTCCTGGCTCCCCGTCGCCTTGCGTGCGACCGCCACCGTCACGCTGGCCGAGGGCTTGGTCGCCAGCTTGACCTGGTAGGTGGCCGTGGCGCCCTCCGTCACCGACACGCCCGCCGACGAGAAGGTGAAGCCCTTGGCGTCGTTGTCGTCTTCGGTCGCCGTGACGGTGCCGGTGATGCTGGCGTAGTCCCCGCCGCTGGCGGTGTGGGCGATGTCCGCCGTTCCGTCGTCGCCGTCGTCGTCCTCCTTGGCTTCCAGGGTGACGGTCTGGTCCGTGTCCCAGTTGCCGGTCGTGAAGGTCAGCGACGAGCCCGTCTTCACGCTGATGTCGCCGTCCTGCGCGCCGGTGGTGCTCCGGGCGACGGCCACCGTGACGCTGGCGGACGGCTGGGTCTTGAGCTTGACCCGGTAGGTCGCGGTCGATCCCTCGGCCACCGTCACGCCGACCGGCGAGAAGGTGAAGCCCTTGGTGTCGTTGTCCGACTCGGTGGCGGTGAGGCTGCCGGTCGCGCTGCCGTAGCTGCCGCCGCTGGCGGTGTGGTTGAAGTCCGCTGCGCCGTCGGCCGCGTCGTCGTCCTCCTTGGCCTTGATGGTGACGGTCTGGCCGGTGTTCCAGTCGGTGGTCGTGAAGGTCAGCGACGCGCCCGTCTTGACGTCGAGGTCGGTGTCCTGCGTGCCGGTGGTGCTGCGGGCGACGGCCACCGTGACGCTGGCCGTGGGCTTGGTGGCCAGCTTGACCTCGTAGGTGGCGGTGGAGCCCTCCGTCACCGTCACGCTCGTGGGCGCGAAGACGAAGCCCTTGGGGTCGTTGTCCGACTCGGTTGCCGTGACGCTGCCGGTGACGCTGGCGTAGCCGCCGCCGGTCGCGGTGTGGGCGAAGTCGGCGGTGCCGTCCTCGCCGTCGTCGTCTTCCTTGGCCTCGAGCGTCACCGTCTGGTCGGTGTTCCAGTTGCCGGCGGTGAAGGTCAGGGAGGCGCCGGTCTTGACGCTCAGATCCGTGTCGGGCGTGCCGGTGGTGCTGCGGGCGACGGCCACCGTGACGCTGGCCGAGGGCTTGGTGGCGAGCTTGACTTCGTAGGTGGCCGTCGAGCCCTCCGTCACGGACACGTTCGACGAGCCGAAGACGAGCCCCCTGGTGTCGTTGTCGGACTCGGTGGCGGCGACGCTGCCCGTCACGCTGCCGTACCCGCCGCCGCTGGCGGTGTGCGCGATGTCCGCCGTGCCGTTGTCGGCGTCGTCGTCCTCCTTGGCCTCCAAAGTCACCGTCTGGGCGGTGTCCCAGTTGCCGGCGGTGAAGGTCAGCGTGCCGCCGGTCTTTACGCTGAGGTCCGAGTCCTGGGTGCCGGCCGTGCTCCGGGCCACCGTCACCGTGACGCTGGCGGACGGCTTGGTCGCAAGCTTGACCTCGTAGGTGGCGGTGGATCCCTCGGTCACCGTCACGTTGGCCGTCGAGAAGGTGAAGCCCTTGGCGTCCGTGTCGTCCTCCGTCGCGGCGAGGTCGACCTTGACGCCGGCGTACCCGCCGCCGCTCGCCGAGTGCTCGATGGCGGCGGTGCCGTCGTCGCCGTCCTCGTCCTCCTTGGCCTCCAGGGTGACGGTCTGGTCGGTGTCCCAGTTGTCGGTGGTGAAGGTCAGCGAGGAACCCGTCTTGACGCTGATGTCCCCGTCCTGGCTCCCCGTGGCCTTGCGCGCCACCGCCACGGTCACGCTGGCGGAGGGCTTGGTCGCGAGCTTGACCTCGTAGGTCGCGGTCGATCCCTCCGTGACGGACACGTTGGACGAGCTGAAGGTGAAGCCCTTGGCGTCGTTGTCGTCCTCCGTCGCCGTGACGGTGGCGGTGGCGCTGGCGTAGCCGCCGCCGGTGGCGGTGTGGGCGATGTCGGCCGTGCCGTTGTCGCCGTCGTCGTCCTCCTTCGCCTCCAGCGTCACCGTCTGGTCGGTGTCCCAGTTATCGGTGGTGAACGTCAGCGAGGCGCCCGTTTTCACGCTGAGGTCGGAGTCCTGGGTGCCGGATGTGCTCCGTGCGACGGTCACGGTCACGCTCGCCGAGGGCTTGGTGGCCAGCTTGACTTCGTAGGTGGCGGTCGAGGCTTCCGTCACGGACACGTTGGACGAGCTGAAGACGAACCCCTTGGTGTCGTTGTCCGCTTCGGCGGCGGTGATGCTGCCGGTCACGCTGCCGTAGCCGCCGCCGCTCGCCGTGTGGGCGATGTCGGCGGTGCCGTTGTCGCCGTCGTCGTCCTCCTTGGCCTCGAGGGTCACCGTCTGGTTCGTGTCCCAGTTGTCGGTGGTGAAGGTCAGGGAGGCGCCCGTTTTCACGCTGAGGTCGGAGTCCTGGGTGCCGGATGTGCTCCGTGCGACGGTCACGGTCACGCTGGCCGAGGGCTTGGTGGCGAGCTTGACTTCGTAGGTGGCGGTGGAGCCTTCCGTCACGGACACGTTGGACGCCGAGAAGGTGAAGCCCTTCGTGTCGTTGTCCGATTCCGTCGCGGTGACGCTGCCGGTGACGGTGCCGTAGCCTCCGCCGCTCGCCGTGTGGGCGATGTCCGCCGTTCCGTCGTCGCCGTCGTCGTCTTCCTTGGCTTCCAGGGTGACGGTCTGGTCTGTGTCCCAGTTGCCGGTGGTGAAGGTCAGGGAGGCGCCGGTCTTGACGCTGATGTCGCCGTCCTGGCCCGTGGCCTTGCGGGCCGCCGTCACGGTGACGCTGGCCGAGGGCTTGGTGGCGAGCTTGACTTCGTAGGTGGCGGTGGAGCCTTCCGTCACGGACACGTTGGACGAGCTGAAGGTGAAGCCCTTGGCGTCGTTGTCGTCCTCGGTGGCCGTGACGGTGCCGGTCGCGCTGGCGTAGCCGCCGCCGCTGGCGGTGTGGGCGATGTCCGCCGTTCCGTCGTCGCCGTCGTCGTCTTCCTTGGCTTCCAGGGTGACGGTCTGGTCTGTGTCCCAGTTGCCGGTGGTGAACGTCAGCGTGCCGCCGGTCTTGACGCTGATGTCGGAGTCGTGGGTGCCGGTGGTGCTCCGCGCTGCCGTCACCGTGACGCTGGCGGAGGGCTTGGTCGCCAGCTTGACTTCGTAGGTGGCGGTGGAGCCTTCCGTCACGGACACATTCGACGAGTTGAAGACGAGCCCCCTGGTGTCGTTGTCAGCTTCGGTGGCGGTCACGGTGCCGGTGGCGCTGGCGTAGCCGCCGCCGCTGGCGGTGTGGGCGATGTCGGCGGTGCCGTGGTCGCCGTCGTCGTCCTCCTTGGCCTCCAAAGTCACCGTCTGGTCGGTGTCCCAGTTGCCGGTGGTGAAGGTCAGGGAGGCGCCGGTCTTGACGCTGATGTCGCCGTCCTGGCCCGTGGCCTTGCGGGCCACCGTCACCGTGACGCTGGCCGAGGGCTTGGTGGCGAGCTTGACCTCGTAGGTGGCGGTCGAGCCTTCCGTCACGGACACGTTGGACGCCGAGAAGGTGAAGCCCTTCGTGTCGTTGTCCGATTCCGTCGCGGTGACGCTGCCGGTCGCGCTGCCGTATCCGCCGCCAGTGGCGGTGTGGGCGATGTCGGCGGTGCCGCCGTCGCCGTCGTCGTCCTCCTTCGCCTCCAGCGTCACCGTCTGGTCGGTGTCCCAGTTATCGGTGGTGAACGTCAGCGAGGCGCCCGTTTTCACGCTGAGGTCGGAGTCCTGGGTGCCGGATGTGCTCCGTGCGACGGTCACGGTCACGCTGGCCGAGGGCTTGGTGGCCAGCTTGACTTCGTAGGTGGCGGTCGAGCCTTCCGTCACGGACACGTTGGACGCCGAGAAGGTGAAGCCCTTCGTGTCGTTGTCCGATTCCGTCGCGGTGACGCTGCCGGTGACGGTGCCGTAGCCTCCGCCGCTCGCCGTGTGGGCGATGTCCGCCGTTCCGTCGTCGCCGTCGTCGTCTTCCTTGGCTTCCAGGGTGACGGTCTGGTCTGTGTCCCAGTTGCCGGTGGTGAAGGTCAGGGAGGCGCCGGTCTTGACGCTGATGTCGCCGTCCTGACCCGTGGCCTTGCGGGCCACCGTCACCGTGACGCTGGCCGAGGGCTTGGTGGCGAGCTTGACCTCGTAGGTGGCGGTGGAGCCTTCCGTCACGGACACGTTGGACGCCGAGAAGGTGAAGCCCTTCGTGTCGTTGTCCGATTCCGTCGCGGTGACGCTGCCGGTGACGGTGCCGTAGCCTCCGCCGCTCGCCGTGTGGGCGATGTCCGCCGTTCCGTCGTCGCCGTCGTCGTCTTCCTTGGCTTCCAGGGTGACGGTCTGGTCTGTGTCCCAGTTGCCGGTGGTGAACGTCAGCGTGCCGCCGGTCTTGACGCTGATGTCGGAGTCGTGGGTGCCGGTGGTGCTCCGCGCTGCCGTCACCGTGACGCTGGCGGAGGGCTTGGTCGCCAGCTTGACTTCGTAGGTGGCGGTGGAGCCTTCCGTCACGGATACGTTCGACGAGCTGAAGGTGAAGCCCTTGGCGTCGTTGTCGTCCTCCGTCGCTGTGACGCTGCCGGTGACGCTTCCGTAGCCGCCGCCAGTGGCGCTGTGGGCGATGTCGGCCGTGCCGTCGTCGCCATCGTCGTCCTCCTTGGCCTCCAAGGTCACTGTCTGGTCGGTGTCCCAGTTGTCGGTGGTGAAGGTCAGCGTGCCGCCGGTCTTCACGCTGAGGTCGGCGTCCTGCGTCCCGGTCGTGCTCCGTGCGACGGTCACGGTGACGCTGGCGGACGGCTTAGTCGCGAGCTTCAGCTTGTAGGTCGCCGTGGAGCCTTCCGTCACCGACACGCTCGCCGAACTGAAGGTGAAGCCCTTGGTGTCGTTGTCCGACTCCGTCGCCGTGACGCTGCCGGTGACGCTCCCGTAGCCTCCGCCGGTTGCGGTGTGGGCGATGTCGGCGTCGCCGTCGTCGCCGTCGTCGTCCTCCTTCGCTTCGATGGTGACGGTCTGGTCGGTGTCCCAGTTGTCGGTGGTGAAGGTGAGCGAGCCGCCGGTCTTGACGCTCAGATCCGAGTCCTGGGTACCGGTGGTGCTGCGGGCGACGGCCACCGTGACGCTGGCCGAGGGCTTCGTGGCGAGCTTGACTTCGTAGGTGGCCGTCGAGCCTTCCGTTACGGATACGTTCGACGAACTGAAGGTGAAGCCCTTGGCGTCGTTGTCGTCCTCCCTCGCTGTGACGCTGCCGGTGATGCTCCCGTAGCCGCCGCCGCTGGCGGTGTGGGTGATGGCGGCGGTGCCGTCGTCGCCGTCGTCGTCCTCCTTCGCCTCCAAAGTCACCGTCTGGTCGGTGTCCCAGTTGTCGGTGGTGAAGGTCAGCGTGCCGCCGGTCTTGACGCTGAGGTCCGAGTCCTGGGTGCCGGCGGTGCTGCGGGCGACGGTGACCGTCACGCTGGCGGACGGCTTGGTCGCGAGCTTGACCTTGTAGGTGGCCGTCGAGCCCTCCGTCACCGACACGCTCGCCGAGCTGAACGTGAAGCCCTTGGTGTCGTTGTCGTCCTCGGTGGCCGTTACGCTGCCGGTCACGCTGCCGTAGCCCCCGCCGCTGGCAGTATGCGCGATGTCCGCCGTTCCGTCGTCGCCGTCGTCGTCCTCCTTGGCCTCCAAGGTCACCGTCTGGTCGGTGTCCCAGTTGTCCGTCGTGAAGGTGAGCGTGCCGCCCGTCTTCACGCTGAGGTCCGCGTCCTGGGTGCCCGTCGTGCTGCGTGCGACGGTCACGGTGACGCTGGCCGTCGGCTTGGTCGCCAGCTTGACCTTGTAGGTGGCGGTCGATCCCTCGGTGACCGAGACGTTGGTCGCCGAGAAGGTGAAGCCCTTCGTGTCGTTGTCCGACTCGGTGGCGGTGACGCTGCCCGTGACGCTGCCGTAGCCCCCGCCGCTGGCCGTGTGCGCGATGTCCGCCGTTCCGTCGTCGCCGTCGTCGTCCTCCTTGGCCTCCAAGGTCACCGTCTGGTCGGTGTCCCAGTTGTCCGTCGTGAAGGTGAGCGTGCCGCCCGTCTTCACGCTGAGGTCCGCGTCCTGGGTGCCCGTCGTGCTGCGTGCGACGGTCACGGTGACGCTGGCCGTCGGCTTGGTCGCCAGCTTGACCTTGTAGGTGGCGGTCGATCCCTCGGTGACCGAGACGTTGGTCGCCGAGAAGGTGAAGCCCTTCGTGTCGTTGTCCGACTCGGTGGCGGTGACGCTGCCCGTGACGCTGCCGTAGCCCCCGCCGCTGGCCGTGTGCGCGATGTCCGCCGTTCCGTCGTCGCCGTCGTCGTCCTCCTTGGCCTCCAAGGTCACCGTCTGGTCGGTGTCCCAGTTGTCGGTGGTGAAGGTGAGCGAGCCGCCGGTCTTCACGCTCAGGTCCGCGTCCTGTGCGCCGGTCGTGCTCCGCGCCACGGTCACGGTGACGCTGGCAGCGGGCTCGGTCGCCAGCTTCACGTTGTAGGTATTGGTGGAACCTTCCGTGACGGACACGCTTGCCGACGAGAACGTGAAGCCCTTGGCGTCGTTGTCGTCCTCCGTCGCCGTGACGGTGCCGGTTGCGCTGGCGTAGCCGCCGCCGGTGGCCGTGTGCGCGATGTCCGCCGTGCCGTCGTCGCCGTCGTCGTCCTCCTTCGCTTCGAGGGTCACCGTCTGGTCGGTGTCCCAGTTGCTGGTGGTGAACGTCAGCGTGCCGCCGGTCTTGACGCTGAGGTCCGCGTCCTGCGTGCCGGTCGTGCTGCGGGCGACCGTCACCGTGACGTCGGCGGTCGGCTTGGTCGCGAGCTTCACCTTGTAGGTGGCCGTGGAACCTTCCGTGACGGACACGCTTGCCGACGAGAAGGCGAAGCCCTTGGCGTCGTTGTCGTCCTCGGTGGCAGTCACGGTGCCGGTCACGCTTCCGTAGCCGCCGCCGCTGGCGGTGTGGGCGATGTCGGCCGTGCCGTCGTCGCCGTCGTCGTCCTCCTTGGCCTCGAGGGTGACGGTCTGGTCGGTGTCCCAGTTGGCGGCGGTGAAGGTCAGGGAGCCGCCGGTCTTGACGCTGAGATCCGAGTCCTGGGTGCCGGTCGTGCTCCGTGCCACGGTCACCGTGACGTCGGCGGTCGGCTTGGTCGCCAGCTTCACGTTGTAGGTGTTGGTGGATCCCTCCGTCACCGAGACGCTCGCCGAACTGAAGGTGAAGCCCTTGGTGTCGTTGTCGTCCTCGGTTGCCGTGACCGTGCCCGTCACGCTGCCGTAGCCGCCGCCACTGGCGGCGTGGGCGATGTCGGCCGTGCCGTCGTCGCCGTCGTCGTCCTCCTTGGCCTCGAGGGTGACGGTCTGGTCGGTGTCCCAGCTGTCGGTGGTGAAGGTCAGCGAGGCGCCGGTCTTGACGCTGAGGTCCGCGTCCTGCCTGCCGGTCGTGCTCCGTGCCACGGTCACGGTGACGTTGGCCGCGGGCTCGGTTGCCAGCTTGACCTTGTAGGTGGCCGTGGCGCCCTCCGTCACGGAGACGTTGGACGCGGAGAAAGTGAAGCCCTTCGTGTCGTTGTCCGACTCCGTTGCGGTCACCGTGCCCGTCACGCTGCCGTAGCCCCCGCCGCTCGCGGTGTGGGCGATGTCCGCCGTTCCGTCGTCGCCGTCGTCGTCCTCCTTCGCTTCGAGCGTGACGGTCTGGTCGGTGTCCCAGTTGGCGGCGGTGAAGGTCAGGGAGCCGCCGGTCTTGACGCTGAGATCCGAGTCCTGGGTGCCGGTCGTGCTCCGTGCCACGGTCACGGTGACGTTGGCCGTGGGCTTCGTCGCGAGCTTGACCTTGTAGGTGGCCGTGGCGCCCTCCGTCACTGAGACGTTGGACGCGGAGAACGTGAAGCCCTTCGTGTCGTTGTCCGACTCGGTGGCGGTGACGCTGCCCGTGACGCTGCCGTAGCCGCCGCCGCTGGCGGCGTGGGCGATGTCGGCCGTGCCGTCGTCGCCGTCGTCGTCCTCCTTGGCTTCCAGCGTCACCGTCTGGTCGGTGTCCCAGTTGGCGGCGGTGAAGGTCAGGGAGCCGCCTGTCTTGACGCTCAGGTCGGCGTCCTGGGTGCCGCTCGTGCTCCGCGCCACGGTCACGGTGACGTTGGCCGCGGGCTCGGTCGCCAGCTTGACCTTGTAGGTGGCAGTGGCGCCCTCCGTCACTGAGACGTTGGACGCGGAGAAAGTGAAGCCCTTCGTGTCGTTGTCCGACTCCGTTGCGGTCACCGTGCCGGTGACGCTGCCGTAGCCGCCGCCGCTGGCGGCGTGGGCGATGTCCGCCGTGCCGTCCTCGCCGTCGTCGTCTTCGCCCGCCGTAAGCGTCACCGTCTGGTCGGTGTCCCAGTTGCCGGTGGTGAACGTGAGGGATGCGCCCGCGGTCACGGTGAGGTCCGCGTCCTGGGTGCCAGCCGTGCTGCGGGCGACGGCCACCGTGACGCTGGCGGACGGCTTGGTCGCCAGCTTGACCTGGTAGGTCGCGGTCGCGCCCTCGGTCACCGTCACGTTGGAGGACGAGAAGGTGAAGCCCCTGGTGTCGTTGTCGGACTCGGTGGCGGTCACCGTGCCGGTGACGCTGCCGTAGCCGCCGCCGCTTGCGGTGTGGGCGATGTCCGCCGTTCCGTTGTCGCCGTCGTCGTCCTCCTTCGCCTCCAAGGTCACTGTCTGGTCGGTGTCCCAGCTGTCCGTCGTGAAGGTGAGCGAGCCGCCCGTCTTGACGCTGAGGTCCGCGTCCTGGGTGCCCGTCGTGCTGCGGGCGACGGTCACGGTGACGCTGGCCGTGGGCTCGGTCGCCAGCTTGACCTTGTAGGTGGCAGTGGCGCCCTCCGTCACTGAGACGTTGGACGCGGAGAAAGTGAAGCCCTTCGTGTCGTTGTCCGACTCCGTTGCGGTCACCGTGCCGGTCACGCTGCCGTAGCCGCCGCCGCTGGCGGCGTGGGCGATGTTCGCCGTGCCGTGGTCTCCGTCGTCGTCCTCCTTCGCCGCCAGGGTCACCGTCTGGTCGGTGTCCCAGTTGTCCGTCGTGAAGGTGAGGGACGCGCCCGCGCTCACGCCGAGGTCCGCGTCCTGGGTGCCGGAGGTGCTGCGTGCGACGGTCACGGTGACGCTGGCGGAGGGCTCGGTCGCCAGCTTGACCTTGTAGGTGGCCGTGGCGCCCTCCGTAACTGACACGTTGGCCGCGGAGAAGGTGAAGCCCTTCGTGTCGTTGTCCGATTCCGTGGCGGTGACGCTGCCCGTGACGCTGGCGTAGCCCCCGCCGCTCGCCGTGTGCGAGATGTCGGCGGTGCCGTCGTCGCCGTCGTCGTCCTCCTTGGCCTCGAGGGTGACGGTCTGGTCGGTGTCCCAGTTGGCGGTGGTGAAGGTCAGCGAGGCGCCGGTCTTGACGCTCAGGTCGGCGTCCTGGGTGCCGGAGGTGCTGCGAGCGGCGGTGACCGTGACGCTGGCGGAGGGCTTGGTGGCGAGCTTGACCTTGTAGGTGGCGGTCGAGCCTTCCGTCACGGAGACGTTGGACGACGAGAAGGTGAAGCCCTTCGTGTCGTTGTCGGACTCGGTGGCGGTGACGGTTCCCGTTACGCTTCCGTAGCCCCCGCCGCTGGCGGCGTGGGCGATGTTCGCCGTGTCGTCGTCGCCGTCGTCGTCCTCCTTCGCTTCCAGAGTCACCGTCTGGTCGGTGCTCCAGTTGGTGGTCGTGAAGGTCAGCGTGCCGCCGGTCTTCACGCTGAGGTCCGCGTCCTGGGTGCCCGTCGTGCTGCGTGCGACGGTCACGGTGACGCTGGCCGTCGGCTTGGTCGCCAGCTTGACCTTGTAGGTAGCGGTCGATCCCTCGGTGACCGAGACGTTGGACGCCGAGAAGGTGAAGCCCTTGGTGTCGTTGTCGTCCTCGGTGGCCGTGACGGTGCCGGTCACGCTGCCGTAGCCCCCGCCGCTGGCAGTATGCGCGATGTCCGCCGTTCCGTCGTCGCCGTCGTCGTCCTCCTTGGCCTCGAGGGTGACGGTCTGGTCGGTGTCCCAGTTGGCGGCGGTGAAGGTCAGGGAGCCGCCGGTCTTGACGCTCAGGTCCGCGTCCTGGGTGCCGGTCGTGCTCCGTGCCACGGTCACGGTGACGTTGGCCGCGGGCTCGGTTGCCAGCTTGACCTTGTAGGTGGCCGTGGCGCCCTCCGTCACGGAGACGTTGGACGCGGAGAAAGTGAAGCCCTTCGTGTCGTTGTCCGACTCCGTTGCGGTCACCGTGCCGGTGACGCTGCCGTAGCCGCCGCCGCTGGCGGCGTGGGCGATGTCGGCCGTGCCGTCGTCGCCGTCGTCGTCCTCCTTGGCCTCGAGGGTGACGGTCTGGTCGGTGTCCCAGTTGGCGGCGGTGAAGGTCAGGGAGCCGCCGGTCTTCACGCTCAGGTCGGCGTCCTGGGTGCCGCTCGTGCTCCGCGCCACGGTCACGGTGACGCTGGCCGCGGGCTCGGTTGCCAGCTTGACCTTGTAGGTGGCCGTGGCGCCCTCCGTCACGGAGACGTTGGACGCGGAGAAAGTGAAGCCCTTCGTATCGTTGTCCGACTCCGTTGCGGTCACCGTGCCGGTGACGCTTCCGTAGCCGCCGCCGCTGGCGGCGTGGGCGATGTCGGCGGTGCCGTCGTCGCCGTCGTCGTCTTCCTTGGCCTCGAGGGTGACGGTCTGGTCGGTGTCCCAGTTGGCGGCGGTGAAGGTCAGGGAGCCGCCGGTCTTGACGCTCAGGTCCGCGTCCTGGGTGCCGGTCGTGCTCCGTGCCACGGTCACGGTGACGCTGGCCGTGGGCTTCGTCGCCAGCTTGACCTTGTAGGTGGCCGTGGCGCCCTCCGTCACGGAGACGTTGGACGCGGAGAAAGTGAAGCCCTTCGCGTCGTTGTCCGATTCCGTGGCGGTGACGGTTCCCGTGACGCTTCCGTAGCCTCCGCCGCTGGCGGCGTGGGCGATGTCGGCGGTGCCGTCGTCGCCGTCGTCGTCCTCCTTGGCCTCGAGGGTGACGGTCTGGTCGGTGTCCCAGTTGGCGGCGGTGAAGGTCAGCGAGCCGCCGGTCTTGACGCTCAGGTCCGCGTCCTGGGTGCCGGTCGTGCTGCGGGCGACGGTCACGGTGACGCTGGCCGTGGGCTTCGTCGCCAGCTTGACCTCGTAGGTCGCAGTGGCGCCCTCCGTCACGGAGACGCTCGCCGAACTGAAGGTGAAGCCCTTCGTGTCGTTGTCCGATTCCGTGGCGGTGACGGTTCCCGTGACGCTTCCGTAGCCTCCGCCGCTGGCAGCGTGGGCGATGTCGGCGGTGCCGTCGTCGCCGTCGTCGTCCTCCTTCGCCTCCAGCGTCACGGTCTGGGCGGTGCTCCAGTTGCTGGCCGTGAAGGTCAGCGAGGAACCCGTCTTGACGACCAGGTCCGCGTCCTGCGTCCCGGTCGTGATCCGCGCCACCGTCAAGGTGACGCTGGCGGACGGCTTGGTCGCCAGCTTCACCGTGTAGGTGGCGGTCGAGCCCTCGGTCACGCTCACGTTCGATGCGGAGAAGGCGAAGCCTTTGGCGTCGTTGTCGTCCTCCGTGGCGGTGACGCTGCCCGTGACGCTGCCGTAGCCGCCGCCGCTCGCGGTGTGGGCGATGTCCGCCGTGCCGTGGTCTCCGTCGTCGTCCTCCTTGGCTTCGAGGGTGACGGTCTGGTCGGTGTCCCAGTTGGCGGTGGTGAAGGTCAGCGAGGCGCCGGTCTTGACGCTCAGGTCGGCGTCCTGGGTGCCGGAGGTGCTGCGAGCGGCGGTGACCGTGACGCTGGCGGAGGGCTTGGTGGCGAGCTTGACCTTGTAGGTGGCGGTCGAGCCTTCCGTCACGGAGACGTTGGACGACGAGAAGGTGAAGCCCTTCGTGTCGTTGTCGGACTCGGTGGCGGTGACGGTTCCCGTTACGCTTCCGTAGCCCCCGCCGCTGGCGGCGTGGGCGATGTTCGCCGTGCCGTCGTCGCCGTCGTCGTCCTCCTTCGCCTCCAAAGTCACCGTCTGGTCGGTGCTCCAGTTGGTGGTCGTGAAGGTCAGCGTGCCGCCGGTCTTCACGCTTAGGTCCGAGTCCTGGGTGCCGGTGGTGCTGCGGGCAACGGCCACGGTGACGCTGGCGGAGGGTTTGGTGGCGAGCTTGACCTTGTAGGTGGCGGTTGATCCCTCGGTGACCGACACGTTGGACGCGGAGAAGGTGAAGCTCTTCGTGTCGTTGTCCGATTCGGTGGCGGTGACGGTGCCCGTGACGCTGCCGTAGCCGCCGCCGCTGGCGGCGTGGGCGATGTCGGCTGTGCCGTCGTCGCCGTCGTCGTCCTCCTTGGCCTCGAGGGTGACGGTCTGGTCGGTGTCCCAGTTGCCGACGGTGAAGGTCAGCGTGCCGCCGGTCTTGACGCTGATGTCCGAGTCATGCGTGCCGGTCGTGCTCCGCGCTATGGCCAGCGTCACGCTGGCGCTGGGCTTGGTCGCCAGCTTGACCTCGTAGGTGGCCGTGGCGCCCTCCGTCACCGACACGCTCGCCGAACTGAAGGTGAAGCCCTTGGCGTCGTTGTCGTCCTCGGTGGCGGTGACGGTGCCGGTGATGCTCCCATAGCCCCCGCCGATGGCGGTGTGCGCGATGTCGGCGGTGCCGTCGTCGCCGTCGTCGTCCTCCTTCGCCTCCAGGGTGACGGTCTGGTTTGTGTTCCAGTTGCTCGTGGTGAACGTCAGCGTGCCGCCCGTCTTCACGCTGAGGTCGGAGTCCTGCGTGCCCGACGTGCTGCGGGCGACTGTTACCGTGACGTCCGCGGTCGGCTTGGTCGCCAGCTTGACCTGGTAGGTGGCCGTGCCGTTTTCCGCCACCGACACGTTCGCCGACGAGAACGTGAAGCCCTTCGTGTCGTTGTCCGACTCCGTGGCGGTCACGGTGCCCGTCGCGCTTCCGTAGCCGCCGCCGCTGGCGGCGTGGGCGATGTCGGCGGTGCCGTTGTCGCCGTCGTCGTCCTCCTTCGCCTCCAGGGTGACGGTCTGGTTTGTGTTCCAGTTGCTGGTCGTGAAGGTCAGCGTGCCGCCCGTCTTGACGCTGAGGTCGGAGTCCTGCGTGCCCGACGTGCTGCGGGCGACTGTTACCGTGACGTCCGCGGTCGGCTTGGTCGCCAGCTTCACCTCGTAGGTGGCGGTGGCGCCCTCCGTCACAGGCACGCTTGCCGACGAGAAGGTGAAGCCTTTTGTGTCGTTGTCCGACTCCGTGGCGGTCACGGTGCCGGTGGCGCTGGCGTAGCCGCCGCCGGTGGCGGTGTGGGCGATGTCGGCGGTGTCGTCGTCGCCGTCGTCGTCTTCCTTTGCTTCCAAGGTGACGGTCTGATCCGTGTTCCAGTTGCCGGTGGTGAAGGTCAGCGTGCCGCCGGTCTTGACGCTGAGGTCCGTGTCCTGGGTGCCTGTCGTGCTGCGGGCGATGGTCACGGTGACATTGCCGGAGGGCTTGGTCGCGAGCTTGACCTGGTAGGTGGCCGTGCCGCCCTCCGTCACCGACACGCTCGCCGAACTGAAGGTGAAGCCCTTGGTGTCGTTGTCGGACTCGGTGGCGGTCAGGCTGCCCGTCACGCTGCCGTAGCCGCCGCCGGTGGCGGTGTGGGCGAAGGCGGCGGCGCCGTTGTCGCCGTCGTCGTCCTCCTTGGCCTCAAGGGTGACCGTCTGGTCGGTGTTCCAAGTGGTGGTCGTGAAGGTCAGCGAGGCGCCGGTCTTCACGCTGAGGTCGGAATCCTGCGTGCCGGTGGTGCTGCGGGCCACTGCGACCGTCACGCTGGCGGAGGGCTCGGTCTTGAGCTTCACCTTGTAGCTGGCGGCCGCGCCTTCCGTCACCGTCACGCTGGTGGGCGTGAAGGCGAAGCCGGGCGCGGTGAGGGTGGTGAAGTCGACGTCCGCGATCTTCGCGCTCGATGCGCAGGTGGCGGCGTTGTAGGCGGTGTAGGTGAAGCTGGTGGCGTCGTCCAGGCTCGCGAGGTCGGCGGTCGTGCCCGTGCCTGCCGAAGTGCAGGTGGCGCCAGCTTGGCTGCCTTTGTACCACCAGTTCCCCGCGTAGTTGCCGAGCGTCAGCTTGGCCGTGGTCGTGGTGACGGAACCGGCCGTCAGCGACAGCGTCGTGAAGGTCTCGGTGGCGAACGACGTGCCGGAGCAGGTCTGGTCCGTCACCAAATAGCCGGAGTAGGTGTAGGAAGTGCCGCCCGTGAGCGTGCTCAAGTCCGCCGTGAGCCCCGGCGCAACCTGTGTGCAGCTTGTTCCCTGCTTGTGACGCCAGCCAAACGTCTCGAAAATCTGCTTCAACGTCGCGTCATTGGAATTGACGGCAACGGTCAAGGTGGCCGAGGTTTCCGTGATGTCACTGGCCGTCAAGGTGACGTTCGCGAGCGTGGTGAAGCTCACGTCGGCAATCTTGTTCGACGACGCGCAACCCGATGCGCTGAACGCCTCGAAGTTGTAGTTCGTGGACGATTGGAGGTTCGACAGGTCCGCCGTGGACGTGCCGGAACCCACGGCGAGGCAGCTTGAGCTGCCCACGGCCGAGTACCACCAAGCCGCGCCCCAGTTGCCGATGTTCAGCGTCGCCGAAACCGCAGTCACCGAGGTCGCCGTGAACGAAACCGTGGTGAAGGTCTCGCTGGCGAGTTCCGTCGCGCAGGTGCTGTCGCTGTACGCCTTCCAGGTGTAGGCGACGCCGCCGGTGAGGCCCGTGAGGTCGGCGGTCGTGCCGCTGATGGCGCTCGAGCAGGTGCCGGTGCTTGGGGCGGTCTCCTTGTGGTACCAATTGCCGGTGTGTCTGGCGATGGTCAGGGTCGCGCCGGTCTCGGTGATCGAACCTGCCGTCAGCGACGGTCCCAACGGCGTGCCGGTCGCCTCGTTGGACCAAGCGCCGTCGCCGCTGCCGTTCACCGCCGCCACACGCACGGTGTAGGTGGTTGGGTAGCTGAGGCTCAAGATCGTCTTGGATGTGGTGGTGGAAGTCTCCTGGCGGGCGCTCGCGTCCCAACTCTGCACCCCCGATTTCCACTGGATCTTGTACGACGTTGCGCCGGTCTCGGCGTCCCAGCTCACGTCGAGCGCGTCAGCGGCGGCAGTGGTGGCGACGTTCGACGCCTTGCCCGGCTTGGTGATGAACGCCGCAGCCGTTGCGACCTCCGTAACGCACCGGTCGCTGTAGGCCTTGAACGTGTGGCTTGTGCCCGTTGCCAATCCCGTCACGCTGGCCGTGGGCGTCAAGATGGGCGCAGAGCAGACGCCGCCGGCCGGGGCGGTGTATTGGTAGTACCAGCCGCCGCCGTCATCGCTGATCGTCAGCGTCGCCGTGGTGGCCTCGATGGCCGAGACCGTCAGCGTGACGATCGGCGTGCCGGTCGCCTCGTCGGACCATTCGCCGTCGCCGCTGGTGTTCGCCGCCGCCACGCGGATGGTGTATTGCGTGCCATTGGTCAGCGTCGAGATGGTCGCGGACGTTGTGGTGGAGGTCTGCTGCCGGTTGGCGGCATCCCAGGTTTGGGCACCGGACTTCCACTGGATCTTGTAGGACGTTGCGCCCGTCTCCGAGTCCCAACTGACATTGAGCGCCGCGTGGGTGGCGCTGGTGCCAACGTTCGACACCTTGCCGGGCCTCGTGGTGAAGGCCGTCGCCACTGCCATCAACGTGGTGCAGCCGCTGTCACTGTAGGCCGAGTAGGTGTAGCTGGTCCCGGTGTCGAGGCCGGTTACGGTTGCAGTGCTCGTGTTCGCGGCCACCGAGGTGCAGGCGGCGTTGGTCTGATCCCCCTTGTACCACCAGGCCGCGGTGTGGTTGGCGATCGTCAGCGTGGCGCCGGTCGCGGTCACGGCGCTTGCTGTGAGCGTCACGGAACTCGGCGTCCCGGTGCCCTCGTCGCTCCACTCGCCAGTGCCGCTGACGTTCGCCCCCGCGATCCGGTATGTGTACAGCGTGCCGTTCGTGAGGCCCGTGACGGTGTAATCGAGCTCGGTGGACGCGGCAGACGCGGCGGACGCGGCGGACGCCGATTGGACGGGGGTGACGGTTGCCTGGCGATTGGTCTCGTCCCAGTTCTCGGCGCCCGACTTCCACTGCACCTTGTAGGTTGCAGCGCCTTTCTTTTCCGTCCACGAGACCTTCAGCTTCTTGTTGCTCGGCACCGACTTGACGGTGCCCACCTTGCCCGGGTAGGTGATGAACTCGGCCGACGTTGCGATCAGGTCGGCCGTGTTGCAGCCGGCTTTGGAATGCGCCGTGTAGGTGTACTTTGTACCGGCGTCCAAGTTGACGACCAGGACCCACGTCGTGCCGGCGCCCACCGCATGGCAGGTGGCGTTGGTCTCGCTGCCCTTGTACCACCAGGCCGCGATGTGGTTGGTGATGTTCATTGCGGCGCGCGTATGCGAGCGTGCCGCCACGGTGAGCGTCACGGTGGACGTCGGCTGTAGCGCGTTCGATGCGTCGGACTCCGCGCCTTCGCCGCTGGCGTTCGCGGCGCGCACCTTGAATTGGTAGTCGATGTCGTTCGTGAGGCCGGTGACGATGTGGCTGAGCGTCGTCGAGGTGACCGATACGTCGGTCCAAGTGGCGTCGAAGTTGGCGGTGCCTTTCTTCTTCTTGTACTGCCATTTGGTGAGCGTCGCCGTTCCCGTCACCGACGAGGTGATGGTCAGCGCGCCGGTGCCGGCGCCCGCGGCACCCGGCTTCTGCGGCTTCGGCGGCAGGGTCGGGAAGGCGGAGGCTGTGGCGAGCGTTGTCGAGCAGCCGCTGTCGGTGTAAGCCTTGAAGGTGTGGGACGTATTGGCGGCCAGGCTCGACGCCGTTGCGCTCGTGCCCGTCTGCTTGGCGGAGCAGGTGCCGCTCGCGGGAACCGTGTGCTTGTAGTACCACTCGCCGGTGTAGTTGGCGATGGTGAGCGTCGCGGCCGAAGCGGTGATGCTGCTGGCCGTCAGCGTCGCCGCCGCCGGCGTGCCGGTAGCTTCGTCGGACCAGGCGCCGGTGCCGCCGGAGGTGACCCCCGCGACGCGCACCGTGTACTGGGTCGCATTGGTGAGGCCGGTGATGGTGGCCGAAGCGGTCGCAGGCGTGATCCAACCGCCCGGCCGGTCCCAGGTTTCCGAGCCGGATTTCCACGAGACTGCGTAGGAGGTGGCGCCGGTTGGCGCGTCCCACGTCAAATCCAGGGACTTGTGCTTGCCGGTGACAGCCACATTCGACACCTTGCCCGGCTTGGTGGTGAACGCCGCGGCGGTCGCGAGCACCGTGGCGCAGGCGCTGTCGCTGTAGGCGGCATAGGTGTAGCTGGTGCCGGTTGAGAGGCTCGACAGGTCCTTCGTTTTCGTGGTCACTGCCGTGGAGGAGCAAGACGCCCCCGACCCGGTCGATGGCGTGGTGTGCTTGTAGTACCAGCTGCCCGTGTAGTTGGCGATGGTCAAGGTCGCCGTCGTCGCCTCGATGCTGCTCACCGTGAGCGTCTCGTCGAGGGGTGCCACCGCGGTCGAGGCATCGGACTCGGCGCTATCGCCGGAGGCGTTCACGGCGCGCACCTTGAAGCGGTAGTTCGTGGAGTCGGTAAGACCCGTCACGGTGTGGCTGAGCGTCTTCGACGTGGTTGCGATGTCGGTCCAAGTGGTCTCCCAGGCGTTCGTGCCTGCCTTCTTGACGTACTGCCACTTGCTGAGGGTGGCGCTGCCGCCGCCCACCGAAGAGGACAGCGCGAGTTTGCCGCTGCCGCTGCCGGCCGCCGCGGTTGGGGTGGCCGGCTTCGGAGGCAGCGTCGGAAAGGTCTCGGTCGCAATCTCGTTCGCGCTCGCGCAGCCGCTGGCGTCGTAGGCCTTGTATGTATAGGAGGTGTTGGCCGTGAGGCTCGACAGATCCACGTAGGTGACGCTGCGGTAGGTGCCGGCCTTGGTGCATTGGGCGCCAGCTTGACTGCCCTTGTACCACCAGCCCGTCCCGGTCAGCAGGTGATCGATGGTGATCCTCGCGCCGGACGTCGTGATTCCGGTTGCCGTCAGGGTGGTGTCCGGCAGCGTCGTGAATGTCGCCTCCGCGATCTTGTCGGCGGCGGCGCAGCCGCTCTTCTTGTACGCGGTGTAGGTGTATTGGGTGTTTTTCTCCAGACCGCTGATGGAGGCCCATTGGTAGGTTGTTCGCTGTGTACAGGTTGCCGACTGCTGGTCCCCCTTGTACCACCAAGTGCCCGACCAACCAGAGAGGTTGAGGACCGCCGTAGTGTGAGCGACGCCGGAGGCGTTGAAACCCAACGTCGTGAAGGTGGTGCTAGCGCGTTCCGTCGCGCAGGCTGCGTCAATGTACGCTCCGTAGGTGTAGGTCGTGCCATTGGTCAGCGTGGAGATGTTGACCGACGACGTGAGTTGCCCGATTCCTTGAGCAACTCTCGTGCATTGGGCACCGCTCTGGCTACCCTTGTAGTACCACGTCTGTCCGCTTCCGAGATTGCCAATCGTCAGGGTCGCACCCGTTTGGGTCTTGTTGCTGACCGACAGCGTGTGGCTCGCGAGGGTGGCGAAGGTAAGTGACCCGATCCGGTAGGATGAGTCGGTGCACTTGTTGGCGTGGAAGTACTCGTAGGTATAGGAGGTGTTCTTGGTCAACTGCGAAAGTACTGCGTACGAATTCGAAGAAGCGCGCTCCGTGCAAACGTTGTGCTGGCCCTTTCTTCTGTACCACCACTTGCCAGACCAGTCGTCGATGTTCAGGATCGCGCTCGTCTGCGTCAAGTTTGACACGTAGATGTTGACCGTCTTGAAGGTCATGCTGGCGATCACGTCCCCGGCGTTGCAGCCGGCCTTGTCGTAGGCCTTGTATGTATACGTCGTCCCGGGCGTGAGGATGGTCCCCACACCGACGAATGCGTACGTAGTGGTGCGGCAGGTGCCGCCCGCGGGAGTCGTGTACTTGAACCACCACTGGGTGGAATGGTTTTCGATCTGCAGGGTGCCGCCCTGTGCCCTGCGGGAGAGGATTTTGAGGACGACGGCTGTGGGCGTCGCGGTAGCGTCGTCGGACCAGGCGCCGTTGCCGGTCGCATTGACCGCCCTGACGCGCATGGTTTCGGCGGTGCCTTGGGTGAGGCCGGTCACCGTGTGGGTTGTGCCGGTCGTGATGGTTGCCTGACGGCTGGAGCTGTAGTTCTCGGCGCCTGACTTCCACTGCAGCGTGTAGCTGGTAGCGCTTTGGAGGGCCAGCCACTCCACGGCGATGTTGGTGCCGGAGGCGGAGCCGATCTTCACGATCTTCGCCTTGGCCGGCTTGGTGAGGAACGTGGTGCTGGCGATCTCGGTGGAGCAGGTCGGGTCCCGGTACGCCTTGAAGGTTAGGCTGGTGCCTTCGTCGAGGCTGGACAGGTTGTAGGTGTACGTGCCGGTGACCGGCCAGACGCAGCTCGAGCCGGCCGCCGTGCCCTTCAGCCACCAGAACGTCTTCCAGTTGCTGAGCGCTACCGTGGCTGTGGTCGCCTCGACGTTCGAGTGGCTGACGGCCGGCAGGGGCAGGGTGGTGAAACTCGCCTGCGCGATGGCGCTTCCTGAGCAGTTGCTCGAAGAATAGGCCGTCCACGTGTAGCTCGTGGCGGCGGCGAGCCCCGTGCTCACGTCGGAGTCCCTGGTGGTGACGGCGCCCGAGCAGGCGCCCTGCGTGGGGGCTGTGCGGCGATGGGACCATGCGCCGGAAGGCAGCCCGACCGTGAGTTCGACGTGGTCGTAGGTGAAGTGCGCGACGGTGAGCGAGTACTGCATGGTCGTGAAGCTCGCCGTGCCCAGCTTGCCGCTGTTGCATTGATTGGTCGTGTCGAAGACGTCGTAGGTGTAGGACGTGTTGGCGGTCAGCCCGGTCAGCGGAAAGGCGCTGTAGAGGCGGCAGTTGCCGCTTGCTCGGAGGTAGAAGTCGCTGTGGACGGGGTTGGAGACGCTGATCTGGGCGCTGTTGTGGGTGACGTTGGAGACGGTGACCGTGGCGGCGGCGCTCGCGTCCAACGTGGCGACGCCAGCGGCGGTGGTGAAGCCCTTGGTTGCGAGCACGTCGGACGCGGCGCAGTGGGCGTCGCCATAGGCGGCGAAGGTGTAGCTGGTGGCGGGCGCGAGGCCGGCGATGCGGACGGCGGCGGTTCCGGCGGCGACATCTTTGCAGATGCCGGTGCGCCGGTTCGAGTAGGACCAGTTTCCCGCATGGCCCTTGAGCGTCAGCGTGGCGCTCGTCTGCGCGATCTGGCTGAAGGCCATCTGCGGCTGGGCGTAGGCTGGCAGCGCGAGCCACAAGGCGGCCCCGGCGATGCATGCCAGCCAGCCTGCGACGGACGGCTCGGCGCGACCGCTCCCGGTCCGGGCGCGCCTATGGCGCCGCCGGGCTGCGACGAGACCGGCCAAGCGCGAAGTGGAATGCCGTAGCGCCCCTTGGCAGTCGCGGCCGCAACCGAGGGGCATGGACCCAACCATCGGGGCTAGTGACGGAAGCGGGCAAACGGCAACGCGCCGCCGACAGCGTGCCGCATCGGTCGCTTGAAGGACGCAAGCCTGCATGACTGCTTGACGACGTGTCCGGCGTGGACAGGAAGGCCGTTCCCCGGGGGAGCACGAACGTACCAAGCCGCTGTGCGTAGTGTCAATAGCGTTTCTATTTCGTGATTGTATTGTGTTCTGCGGGCGACACCCGCGGCTCGAATCGCGCTCGGATGCCGCTTGGCGTTGCGCAGCGGGCCGACGTGGGGGCTTCGCCCAGGCGTTGCCTTGTCGCCATGCACTCTGTAGAGTGCCGCCGCTTTGGCGGGCGTTCGCCTGCCGAACCGACAACTCAAGCAAGGGGGCGGAGCGAAGGCTTCATGAATGTACTGACGATTACGCTCGGGTGCGGCGTGCTGGCGCTCATCTACGGGATCCTGGCGAGCCGTTCGGTGCTGGCGGCGGACGCCGGCAGCGAGCGCATGAGGGAGATTGCGGGCGCCATCCAGGAGGGGGCGGCCGCGTACCTGAACCGCCAATACATGACCATCGCCATCGTCGGTTTGGTCGTCGCGGCCGTACTCTGGCCGGCGCTCGGCTTCTGGGTGGCCCTCGGTTTCGTCATCGGCGCGGTCCTGTCGGGCGCCGCCGGCTATATCGGCATGCACGTCTCGGTGCGCGCCAACGTGCGCACCACGCAGGCCGCCATGACGGGCCTGAAGCCCGCTCTGGCCATCGCCTTCCGGTCCGGGGCCGTGACCGGGATGCTGGTGGTCGGCCTTGGCCTGCTCGGCGTGGCGGGCTACTACGGCGCGCTCAATGCGGTAGGCGTCGAGCAGCGCGTGCTCATCGAGGCGCTGGTGGCGCTGTCCTTCGGCGGCTCGCTGATCTCCATCTTCGCGCGCCTCGGCGGCGGCATCTTCACCAAGGGCGCGGACGTAGGCGCGGACCTAGTGGGCAAGATCGAGGCCGGCATCCCCGAGGACGATCCGCGCAACGCCGCGGTGATCGCGGACAACGTCGGCGACAACGTGGGCGACTGCGCCGGGATGGCGGCGGACCTGTTCGAGACCTATGCCGTCACCCTGGTCGCCACCATGCTCCTGGCGACGATCAGCACGTTCTCTTTCGGCACCGGGACGGCGCACATGGAGTTGCCGCTCCTGATCGGCGGCGTCTGCATCGTCGCTTCGGTGATCGGCGCGTTCTTCGTGCGCCTCGGCGCCAGCGAGAGCATCATGGGCGCGCTGTACAAGGGCTTCATCGCCACGGCGCTCATCTCCGCCGCGCTGATCTACGCGGTGACCTATTGGCAGTTCGGCGCGGCCGGCTTCGACTACTTCCTCTGCGCCGTCGTGGGCTTGGCGGTGACCGGCCTCATCGTCTGGGTCACCGAGTTCTACACCGGCACCAACTACCGCCCGGTGCGCTCCGTGGCGCGTTCTTCGGAGACGGGCCATGCCACCAATGTGATCCAGGGCCTCGCGGTGTCCATGGAAGCGACCGCGGCGCCGGCGATCATCGTCGCCCTCGGCATCGTCGCCTCCTACGCCTTGGCGGACATCTACGGGATCGCCCTGGCTGCGACCACGATGCTGGCCCTGGCCGGCATGGTGGTGGCGCTCGACGCCTACGGCCCGGTCACCGACAACGCCGGCGGCATCGCCGAAATGGCGGACCTCGACGAGGACGTGCGCAAGACCACGGACGCTTTGGATGCCGTGGGCAACACCACCAAGGCCGTCACCAAGGGCTACGCCATCGGCTCGGCGGGGCTGGCGGCGCTCGTGCTGTTCGCGGCCTACGTCCACGACATGGAGCACTTCTTCCCGAATCTCGATGTCGCCTTCGAACTTTCGGACCCCTACGTGGTGATCGGGCTGCTGATCGGCGGCATGCTGCCCTATCTGTTCGGGGCCCTCGGCATGCAGGCCGTCGGGCGCGCCGGCGGCGCGGTGGTGGAGGAGGTGCGTCGGCAGTTCCGCGAGATGCCCGGCATCATGGAAGGCACCGCGCGGCCGGAGTACAGCCGCGCGGTGGACCTGCTCACGAGGTCCGCCATCCGCGAGATGATCGCGCCGTCCATGCTGCCCGTGCTGGCGCCGCTGGTGGTCTACTTCCTGGTCGCCGCGACGGTGGATCAGAAGTCGGCGCTGGTGACGGTCGGCGCGATGCTGCTCGGCACCATCGTCACGGGCCTGTTCGTGGCGATTTCCATGACCGCCGGCGGCGGCGCCTGGGACAACGCCAAGAAGTACATCGAGGACGGCAACCACGGCGGCAAGGGCTCGGAGGCGCACATGGCGGCGGTGACCGGCGACACGGTGGGCGACCCTTACAAGGACACCGCCGGGCCGGCCGTCAACCCCATGATCAAGATCATCAATATCGTCGCCCTGCTGCTGCTGGCGGCGTTGGGGACGTAGGCCGAGGGCCGCCATGCCCGCCCAGCGCTTGGAGGAGATCGAGCGCCAAATCGCCGCCCTCTCGGCCGAGCTCAATCGGCTGCGCAGGTCATCATCGGGCGCGCCCGTACCGGACTACGCGTTGGAGACCGAGTCCGGGGAGACGACGCTGCGGGCGCTGTTCGCAGGCCGCCAGCAGCTCCTCGTCATCCACAACATGGGCCAGGGCTGCCGCTATTGCACCCTCTGGGCTGACGGCTTCAACGGCCTGCTGCCGCACTTGGAATCGGCGCTGGCCGTGGTGCTGGTGTCCAAGGACGCACCGGCCGTGCAGCGCAGCTTCGCGAACTCGCGCGGCTGGCGCTTTCGCCTCGCATCCCATGGCGGCGGCGCCTACATCAAGGAGCAGGGCGTCTACGGCGAGGCGGAGAACTACCCCGGCGCCGTGGTCTACGAGCTGCAGGGCGACGCGATCATGCGCAAGAACGCGTGCTCGTTCGGCCCCGGCGACATCTACTGCGGACTATGGGGCCTGCTCGGCATGGCTGGCATCGACGGCGAAAGCTGGACGCCGCAGTACAGCTACTGGCAGCGCCCGGAGCAGCTGGACGACGGCGGGCGGAACGTCCTTTAGCGGTCTCGGCAGTCAGCCGATCCGACGGGCGGGGAACGGCCGATACGGGTGCGCGGCGACGGCCGCCGCGTCCAGTTCGATGCCGAGGCCCGGCGTGTCGGGCACTCGGACGAAGCCGTTCTCCACCGGCCACGGCTGCTGCGCGATGCGGTTCCCGAATGCCTCGAAGTTGACGAAGTACTCGGTGATCAGGAAGTTGGGCATCGCCGCCGAGGCTTGCGCCGTGGCGGCAAGGCCGATCGTCGTGCTGTTGTAGTTGTGCGGCGATACGGCGACGAAGTACGGCTCTGCCATCGCCGCGATCTCCTTGAGTTCCAGTATGCCGCCGACGTTGCACACGTCGGGGTTCACGATGTCTGCGGCGGCCCGTTCGAAGACTTCGCGGAAGCCGAACTTGCCGTACAGCGCCTCGCCGGTGACCACTGGGATGCGGATGTCGCGCCTGGCTCGTGCCAAGGCTTCGATGTTCTCCGCCAGCACGGGCTCCTCGAACCAGAACGGGCGCGCATCCTCGATGGCCCGGGCGATGCCGACCGCGTGCATGGGCGCGAGCCGCCGGTGCATCTCGACCAGGATGTCGACATCGTCGCCGACGGCGCGGCGCACCGCGTAGACGTTGTCGATGGCGCGGCGCTCGACCGTCTTGTCGACGAACGTGCGCCAAGGGCCGGGCACGGGATCGAACTTGAGCGCGGTGAAGCCGCGCTCGACGATGGCCGCGGCGCGTTCGGCCAGCGCCTCCGGCGAGTCCGCGCCTCCGCTCCAGCCGTTGGCGTATACCCGAACGGCGTCGCGGCAGGCGCCGCCGAGTAGCTTGTGGACGGGCATCCCGGCCGCCTTGCCGGCGATGTCCCACAGCGCCTGCTCGATGCCGCTGATGGCGCAGCAGTAGTCCATGGCGGTGCGGCGGGCGGCGAAGTCGTCGTAGGCGGCCTGGGTGAAGGCGCGGATGCGGGAAGCGTCCCGTCCGACGAGATAGCGTTCGAGGGCGTCGATGTGCGCGGTGATCTGCAGGTCGCGGTCGGCCTGGGTGTAGCACTCGCCCCAGCCGTGAAGGCCCTCGTCCGTGTCGATGCGCACGAAGCAAAGGTTCTTGGCCGTGTGGGGGTGCGCCAGAAACGACCGAACCGCGGTGATCTTCACGGGGCTGGGCGCTGGCTCAGCCGGCCGCTTCCTTGAGGGCGGCGATCTCGCGCCCGATCGCGTCTCCTGCCGGCAGCTCGCGGCCGGCGCGGCCGTACCAGTAGCCGGCGTTGCGGCGGTCTCCCTCCATGAGGTGGACGACGCCGTGCGCCCAGCAGCCGAGGGCGCTGCCGTCCTGCTGGACGATGCCGTGCGCGGCCTGCCAGTCGCCAGACTCCAAATGGGCGATCGCGTCGTTCAGCGTAGCCATGCCTCGAACTCCCGGACAGCGATCATGCCGCCGATTGTACGGCGAGTTGCGGTCTCACAGGACCATGGGCAAGGGCTTCAACTCACGCCGCAGCGGATCGAGGGCAAGACCGAGGGACTCGAGCGTCGTGGCCCCCATGAGGTTGCTATCGCCCGCCTCGCCGAAGATCACGTCGGCAACGCCGACTCGGTCGTCGTAGCGGAACACCGCGCCGCCCTTGCGACGGACGACTTTCGTTCCATCGGCCAGCCTGAACACCTGTTCATCGAGCGGCTCGACTCCCAGTCTTTCCAAAGTTGGGGCCGCAACCACCGAGTGAATGGCGCCCGAGTCCACCAGGAACTCCACAGACTCGGATCTGTCGGGGGTAGCCGGGCCAGCTACGCTGACTTCGAGAAAGGTCAATCCCATGGCGACCACCAAATTGGCTATGGGTGCCAGCATAGCTCAGTCCGGCAGGCCGAGCACGCGCTTGGCGATGATGTTGAGCTGGATCTCCTTGGTGCCGCCGGCGATGGTCAGCGCCTTCTGCCGCAGCCAGTCGCGCACCGCTTCGACCTCGGCGGCGTCGAATCCGGGGCCGGACCAGCCGATGCCGGCGCTGCCCATCGCTTGGATCAGCAGTTCGTGGCCGCGCTGGGCGTTCAATGCGCCGGTCAGCTTCACCGCGGAGGAGGCGAAGCCCGGGGCACGCGCCGCCGTCTCCTCGATCACCCGAAGCTGGGTCAGCCGCTGCGCGCGGTGCGCCAGTTCGTGATCGAGCAGCCTCTCCCGCAGCGCCGTGTCTTGGATTCGACCGCCCGCCGCGTTCGCGTAGCGCTGCACCGCGGCAGGCAGCGCACTGTCCGCGGCGCGCCCACCCTGCGAGCCGGAGGTGTTGATGCCGGCGTGGGTGGAGCGCTCGAACTGCAGCAGCCGCTTGCCGACGCTCCAGCCGTTGTCGACGCCGCCCACGACATCCGCGGCGCTGGCGACGGCATCCTCGAACAGCGTCTCGTTGAAGGGCGATGCGCCGGACAGCAGGCGGATGGGGCGCACCTGCACGCCGGGCTGGTGCATGTCCACGAGGATCAGGCTGATGCCCTGGTGCTTGGGCTTGTTCGGCGATGTGCGCACCAGCACGAAGATGTAGTCCGCATCCATGGCGTCGGAGGTCCAGATCTTGCGGCCGTTCAGCACATAGCGGTCGCCGTCGCGCACGGCGCGCAGCGACAGGCTCGCGAGATCCGAGCCGGCGCCGGGTTCGGAATAGCCCATCGCCCAGCCGCCGTCGCCGCGGGCGATGCCGGGCAGCCAGCGCGCCTTCTGCTCGTCGCTGCCGAGTTCGAGCAGCGTCGGGCCGATGTAGTTGACGCCGCGGCCGGTGAGCGGCGGACGGGCGTCGATGCGCCTGAGTTCCTCGATCAGGATGGCATAGCGCTCCTTGTCGAGCGCCGCGCCGCCGTAGCGCTCGGGCCAAGTGGGCACGGTCCAGCCGCGCGCCGCCATGCGCCGGAGCCAGAGCTTCGCGTCGTCGTCGAGCGCAACCTTGCGGCTGCCCCACGGAACCGACCCCGCGCCGCGCGCGCCGGGCGGACAGTTCGCCTCCAGCCAGACTCGGATTTCGGCGCGGAACGCGGCGAGATCGTGCATGGCGTGTAGCATACGCAGCTTCGCTATCGCTTGGCGCGCCCATGTCGGACCAAGGCCATCTGATCGAGACCTTCGAAGCGGGCGTCGCGACGCTGACGATGAACCGCCCGGAGGCGCTGAATGCGCTGTCGGGCGAGATGTCGGCGGGCTTGGAGAGCGCCATCCCGCGCCTCGCAGCCGACCCGGCCGTGCGCGCGGTCGTGCTCACCGGCGCCGGCAACGCGTTCTCCGCCGGCGGCGACGTCAAAGGCTTCGCCAAGGCAGGGCAGGTCGCCGCCTCGCGCGCCGAACGTCCGGGCTTCGAGGCCCGCGTCGCCGGTCTGCGCCGCAGCACCGAGCTTTGCCGCGCCCTGCACGAGATGCCGAAGCCGACGCTGGCGGCGATTCCGGGCGCGGCCGCCGGCGGCGGCTTGTCGTTCGCGCTGGCCTGCGACATGCGCATCGCCTCCGAGAACGCGAAGTTCACGACGGCTTTCGCCAGGATCGGCCTCGCGGGCGATTACGGCGGCGCCTACTTCCTGCCGCATCTGGTAGGCGCCGCCAAGGCCCGCGAGCTGTACTTCACGGCGGACGTCTTGGACGCCGCCGAGGCCGAGCGGATCGGACTGGTGAATCGCGTCTACAGCGCGGAGGCGTTCCCGGGCGCGGTGGCGCAGTGGGCGGAGCGCCTGGCCGCAGCGCCGACCATCGCGCTCGGCTACATGAAGAAGAACCTCAACGCCGCCGAGCGCGGCTCGCTGGGCGACGTGCTGGACCTCGAAGCCGTCCACATGACGCGCACCTTCGATACCGAGGACCACCGCCTCGCTGCGCGGGCGTTCGTCGACAAGCGCGAGCCGACGTTCAAAGGGCGCTGAGGGCCGTCGTCAGTCCGCGCTGCCGGGCGCCCGGTAGGGCACGCTCTTCGCCACCGCCTCGTCCACCGTCTCTGGCGCCACCAGCACGGTCGCGGCGATGTCCAACGCCCCCGCCGCGCCGATGGCCATGGACACGGCAGCCGCCGCGGCGTCGTCGGGCAGCTCGGCGATGATGTGCAGGTCCGGCTTGCCGAAGGCGTAGTAGAGCGCCTCGACGCTGCCGCCCATGCCTTCGATGGTGCTGGTCAATGCGTCGCGACGGCGGCTGCCGCCCTCGGCGCGCAGGCCGGCGAGCCCGGCCGGGGTGTAGGTCGCTTGAAAAAGGTACTTGCCCATGATCTGGTCCTCTTGGTTGGTCAGGCGGCGTCCGCCGCCCATTCGTTGTCGGCGGCATCCCCGGCGACTGTCGAGCGGGCCATCACCCGCGCTTCCTCGGCCGGCCACGGATGGCCGCGATGCAGCACGCAGCGGTTGTCCCAGATGGCGATGTCGCCGGGTTGCCAGCGGTGGCCCCAGACGCGCGGCGGCTGGCAAGCCTCGTGCGTGAGGTCGCGCAGCAGGCGCCGCGAGGTCTGTACCGGTTCGCCGATGATGCGGCTCGCATGGCGGCCGACGAACAGGCTTCTCCGACCGGTGGCGGGATGGACGCGCAGCAGCGGATGCCGCACCGGCGGCAGGTCGTCGAGGTCCGTGCGGCTCAGCAGGTCCAGGCCGCCGTGCCAAGCGTGGCTGAAGCGGTAGCTGTGCATCGCGACCTTGTCCGCGAGCCATGCCTGGGTAGCGAAATCGAGGGCGTCCCAGGCGGCGCGCATGTCGGCCCACTCGGTCTCGCCGCCCCGGCTCGGCGTGACGTGGGCCGCTAGGATGGACGCCTTGGCGCCGATTCGCTTGTAGGAGCTGTCCGAGTGCCACTCCCGGTTGCCGCGCTGGAAGCGCGCCTGAAGCTCCTGCGGCGGCACCACGGCACCGTCCTTGGCGACGTTGGAGAGGCGGCCGAGATCGCTGCCGCGGCGTCGCCGCAGGCCGCGTTCGAGGCGTCCGAAGCGCCGCGTGAAGGCCATGTGGTCGGCATCGCTCAGGCCCTGATTCGGGAACACCAGCACGGCGTGGCGGTGCCAAGCGTCCTCGATGGTCTTGAACGCGGCATCGGTGAGCGCTGCCAGGTCGATGTCGGTGACGGTCGCGCCCAGCGTCGCGCCGCTCGGTTCGATGCGCATGGCGGGCCTCCGCGCTGCCTGCACCTCGCAAGCCGAGAGTAGACGGTTGCTGGACGCTTGTCGAATGGCGACACTCGCGGGTGGCGCGACCGGTCGCCTACGCTTCCCGATCGCGTCCGATAGGGAGTGCCGCATGATTCGACGCCGCGTTCTTCTCGCTGCCGCGCTGGTCGCCCGCGCCGCGCTCGCGCAGGGCGAAGCGGGCGAGGCCGCGCCGTCCTACGAGGGCGAGCTGCGCGATGGCCAGCCGCACGGCCGGGGCGTGATGGCGTGGGGCGACGGCCAGCGCTACGAAGGTGCGTTCGCGGCCGGTCTCATGCATGGCTTCGGCGTCTACTCCGCCCCGGACGGCACGGTCTACGAAGGCGTGTTCGCGGGCGGCGTCCGGCATGGCCGCGGCGCGCTGCGGCTGCCCTCGGGCGACCTCTACGAAGGCGAGTTCCAGAACGGCGAGATCGTCGGCGAAGGCACCTACGAATACGCCGACGGCGCGATCTACTCCGGCGCCTTCCTCGGCGGCCGGCGCCACGGGCTCGGCGAACTCGCCTGGGCCAACGGCAACCGCTACCACGGCTGGTTCATGCGCGACGAGCGGCACGGGCTGGGTCATTTCCAGTGGCGCGACGGCACCCTCTACCGCGGCCACTTCGCCTTCGGTCGCCAGCACGGCCCCGGCGTGAAGCGCTCGCCGGATGGCGAGATGTCGTTCGAGGTGTGGGACACCGGGCGGCTCACGGCCGCCGCGCCGGTGGTCGCGGTGGCCCGCTGCGCGCTGGTCGTGGACGGCGAGCCGTGGATGTTCGAGGGCGACGAGTGCATCAACGGCCTGGCCCACGGCAGCGGTACGGCAGTGCGTCTGGACGGCGGCGCCTACATCCAAGGCGGCCGTTTTCTGCTCGGCCGCCACGTCGGCGGCACGCTCAGGTCGCTGGCCTTGGGCGACGCCGACTAGCGGTGGACATCCCGGGCCACAGGATCCAGCGCGAGATCGGCCGCGGAGCGTCGTCCCGGGTGCTGCTGGCGCAGCAGAGCAGCGCTCTTGGAGGTTCCGTCGCCATCAAGGTCGTCGAGCCTCCGCTTGCCGATCGGCCCGGGTTCCGGGAACGCTTCCTGCGCATCGGCGAGCAAGCCCGCCACTTGGATCACGCGAGCATCGTCCGCGTCTTCGATACCGGCGCCATGGGCGATTCCCTCTACCAGGTGACGGAGTACATCCGCGGCGGCGACTTGAACGCCAATCTGCAGGCCGGGCTGCACATGCAGAGCCTGGTCTTGGCGATGCGGGACATCGCCTTGGGCCTGGACTACCTGCACGGCAGGGGGATCGCCCACGGCAACGTCAAGCCCGGCAACATCCTGTTTCGCGAACAGGGCACGGCGCTGCTCGCGGACTTCGTCTTCGCCGATGCGCTTGGCGATGCCATCGACGCGGCGGCGGACTTCGACGGGCTCGGCCGCGTTTTCCATCTGATGCTCACCGGCGAGTCGCCGCCTGCCGATGCGCGGAACGCGGCGGCGCCGCGCGCGGAAGTTCGCCTGCCACTGCAGTCGGCGCCGTTCGAGGCGATCTTGAGCCGCTTGCTGGCGTCGCGGCCGGAGGATCGCTTCCACAGCGGCGCCGAGATCGCCGCAGCGCTGGACGAGATGCGCGGCAGCGGTCTGGTGCCGGATGCCGTGGCTCGCACGGCGCCCGTCACTGCTGCCGAAGTCGATGCTGCGGCGACCGCCGCCGGCACCGAGCTTGCGCAGCCGGCGGGCGAGCCGGCGAGCGACTCGCTGCGCCGCGCGCTGCCGAGATTGGCGCTGGGTGCGCTGGCGATCATCGCTCTCGGCGCCGGCGGCTGGTACGCATCGACGCAGGACGGATTGGCGCGCGCATTGGCCTTGGCCGGCCTCGCCGAGCATCCCGACGTGGCCATCGCCTGGTCCGAGGCGGAGGCGCTGCGACGAGACCCCAACCAGGACCTGGCCGCCATCATCGCGGCCTACGAACGCGTCCAGGATCTCGATGCCGGCCATGCCGAAGCCGCGGTGGCGATCGATGGCATCGCGGCGCAGTGGACAGCCACTGTTGAGGCATCGCTGGACGATGGGGACTTCGGGCTCGCGGACGCCAAGCTGAGCGAGTTCGCGGCAGTCTTTCCGGCCGACGCGGGACTGGCCGCGCTGTACAGCCGCTTGGGCGGCCTGCGCCAAGCCGAGCGGCTGCTGGTGGACACCAAGCGCCTGCTGGCGCGCTCCGGACTGTCCGATGCCGCTTCCGCCGATGCGGCGATCGCCACCTACAAGGAAGTGCTGCGGCTCGCGCCCGGCAATGCGGACGCCCTCGCGGGGCTTGACGAGATCGCGCGGCACTACGGCGCCCTCGCGGCGCGCTCGGCGAGCTTCGACATCGCCGCGGCCATGGAGAGTCTGCGGCGCGCCGACTCCGCGAACCCCGCGTTCGCCGGCGCGGCCGCGGTGCGCGCCACGCTGTCCGCCGCCGAGGCCGTGCAGGCGGAGATCGACGCCAGCCTCATGACGGCGCTGGAGCTGCGCGAAAGCGGAGCGCTGATCTCGCCGCCGGGCGCCAACCCGCTCGAAATCTACCGCCGCGTGCTGGCCACGGACCCGAACAACGCCATCGCCGTGCAGGGGCTCTCCGAGATCACGGCGCAGGTGCTGGCCCGCTTCGACGCCATGCTGGCGGGCGGCGCCTTGGAGCCGGCGCGCACCTACCGGGACCAGGCCGCGGCGTCCGGCATCGACGACGACGCGGTGGCGGAGATGAGCGCCCGGTTCGATGCGGAACTGCGGCGCATCGACACGGTGACGGCGCTGATCGCCCAAGCCGAGGCGCTCTACGCCCAGGGCTACGTCACCGGGCCGAGCCAGGACGACAATGCCGTCGGGCGCCTGCGCGAGGCGCTGCGCCTGGACCCGGACCACCCCGACGCGCAGCGGCTCTTGTCGGTCGCGGCGACGCGGCTGGCCGAGGTCGCCGTCGAAGCCTATGCCGCCGGGCTGACGGAGGAGGGGCTGCAATACCTGGACCTGGCACTTGCCGTCACGCCGGGCATCGCGCGCTGGCGCGAGCAGCGCGAACGCTGGCAGGAAGAGATCGCGGCCCGGACGACGGCCGGCGGCGCAAGCAGCGACGCGGCGGGCGCCACGGGCCGCTAGAATCGACGCTCCGCCCACGAGCCAAGGAGCGCGGTTTGGTCGCCATTGCCTTCAAGCGCGATCTCGACTTCGAGTACGGCGAGGTCGCCGCCGTTTCGCCCCGCATTCGGCGGGTGGTCGCCCGCAACCCGAGCCCGTTCACGCTCTACGGCACGGGTACCTACATCGTCGGCCACGGCAACGTCGCCGTCATCGACCCGGGCCCGGCGGACGCGGCGCATATCGACAACGTCCTGCGCGCCGTCGCCGGCGAGACCGTCAGCCATGTGCTGGTGACGCACACGCACATGGACCACTCGCCCGGCTGCCGCCTGCTCGCCGAGCACACGGACGCCGAGACCTACGCCTTCGGACCGCACGGCGCAGGGAAGATCGCCGCCGGCGTGCAGGTGGAGGAGGGCGGCGACATGGACTTCGTCCCGGACGTTCTGGTCAAGGGCGGCGACGTGATCGAGGGCGACGGCTGGTCCGTGGAATGCGTCTATACGCCCGGGCACACCTCGAATCACGTCTGCTACGCGCTCAGGGAAGAGGCGGCGCTGTTCAGCGGCGACCACGTGATGGGCTGGTCCACCAGCGTGATCTCGCCGCCGGACGGCGACATGCGCAGCTACATGGCGAGCCTCGAACGCCTCCTCGAACGCGAGGACCGCCTGTACTGGCCCACCCACGGTCCGGCGATCGCCGATCCGGATGCGCATGTGCGCGCGTTCATCGCCCACCGTCGCGAGCGCGAGGCGCAGATCCTCGACTGCCTCGGAGCAGGCGTCCGCAGGATCGCCGACATGGTGCCGGGGATGTACGCCGGAACGCCGCGGGAACTGCATCCGGCGGCAGCGCGCAGCGTCTTCGCCGCCATGGCGTACCTGGTGGAGCAGGGGCAGGTCCTCTGCGAGGGGGAGTTGGCCGTTGATGCCGCGTTTCGGCTGCGGTAGCAGCACCGTCTCCGGATTGTGAATTGGCTGTGGATGGATTCTTGATAAGTTGTTGAAAGTCATCTAGTCTCCGCCATCCTTGACCGTTCGGACGGCATTGCTGCTGGCCGAGCGGGCCAATCCAGAGCACTTTCGGGGGGATCTGAATGTTCGAGAAGCGGAAGGATGGCAGGATTGCGGAGCAACCGGTGTCGAGCGTGGCCACGACGCAGACGCCGATGCCCGCCGAGCAGCGCCCGGTGCCGACGGCGCCGAAGCCGGCCGGTGCGTCGGTGATCGGCCCGGGGCTGGCCGTGAGCGGCAATCTGTCCGGGAAGATGGACGTGGTGATTGCCGGCCAGTTCGAGGGCACGGTGGACCTGCCGGAGAACGAGGTGCGTATCGCCGAGGGCAGTCGCGTGCGGGCCAACATCAAGGCCGCCGCGGTCGAGATCGAGGGGCAGATGGTCGGCGACGTGCAGGGCACGGACAAAGTCGTGCTGTCGGCAAGCGGGCGCATGGAGGGCAACATCCTGGCGCCGCGGCTGGTTCTGGCGGACGGCGCCAAGTTCAAGGGCAGCATCGACATGGACCCTGCGCAGCCGACGGTGCGGCCGGCTGCCGGCCAGGCCGTGCAGAAGCCGACCGGCGGCGAGCCGCGCAAACCGGTGGAGGTCAAAAAGGCCACGGCGTGAAAGCCGGCGCGGTCGCGCACAGCGCAGCGAGGCGCGGGTTCGCCCCGGGGGCGCTCGGCAGCGACTTCCCGGACGGCACGCTGGACGCGCGGCTGCTGCCGCTGGTCTTCAGGCGCGCGGACCCGTCGGTACGACTGAGCGTTCTCGATGTCGGCATCGGCTGCGCGGAGAGCGTGCGCTTCCTGTCCGGGGTCTGCTGCCGGATCGCCTACGCGGACCTCTACGGCGAACTGGATATGGACGGCGCGTCCGCCGATCTAGCGCCCATCGAACGCGCGGAGCGCTTCTTCGCATCGCAGCCCGAAGCCGGCTTCGACGTCGTGCTGCTCGGCGACTTCCTGAACTACCTCGACGAAGACGAGATGCGCCGCTTCCGCCTGCTGCTCCGCTCGCGGCTGAACTCCGGGGCCAAGGCGCACGGATTCGCGGCGTTCAGCAATGTTCTGCCGTTGCAGGGACTGCGGCTGAGCATCCGCAGCGACGAACGGCTGGCCATCACCGCGTGCGTCGACGACACGCCGCACCGGCACACGCAGAAGCTCATCGGCCGCGTCCTCTGGCCGCTGTCGGTCAGCCGCAGCATCCTGCAGGACGACAATCGCCAGGAATTGCTGCTCGAATCCCGGCGCTAGTGTGCCGTCTTGGAGTTGACCTTGCACATCGTCCGGACCAGTCCGCGCCAAAGGATCCAACGCAAGTGCTTGTTTCGGAACACGGCACATCCTCGAATCGCCGCCGGTGGCGCCGGTTTCAGCAGCGTCCAATAGGTCACCTTTTTCGTTAGACAGTACGCTAGTCGGTCGCTCAACCTGCCGCAAGGCGCTCGGCCGGTTCCCGGGCGATGGCGGTGAGCGGCAGCCGCACGATGATCGCGACCCCGGATCGGTCCACCAGATTCACCGCCTGCACGGTGCCGCCGTGGGTTTCGGCGATGACGCGCACGACGTAGAGGCCCAGTCCGAAGTGCAGCCGGTTCTCGGCGGCGCGCCGCGACACCATCGAGTCGAATAGCGATCCGGCCAGGTCTTCCGGCAGCATCGGGCCGCGGTTGGCGACGCTGATGCGCACATGGCCGTGCTCCACGTCGAGCTGTATGCGGATCGGGCTGCCCGGGCGATGGAAGTCCACGGCGTTGTCGATCAGCTTGTCGAGCAGCTGCTCGATGAGATGGTCGGCGACGCGCGCATGAACCGGTCCGGAAACGCCGCGGAACGCCACCGAGTGGCCCGGATGCGCAGCGCTGCAATTGCGCACGTAGCTTTGCACGATGGCCTGAACGTCGTGGACCTCGAGCTCCTCCGACGCCAGCGACTCCTCGAGATTGGCGGCATCCGCCAGATTCTGCACGATGGCGCCGATCCGCAGCACGCCGCGCTTGGCACTCTCCAGATACTTGCTGTCGCGCACCCCGGTCGACTCCTGCGCCAGATGCTCAAGGGAGGTGTTCAGGGTATTGAGCGGGTTGTTGATCTCGTGGCGCAGCGTGCGCGGCATGCGCTGCAGGAAGGCGTTGTGCTGGCCGAGGCGGGCCAGCATGTTGGAGACGCTGCGCGCCAGATCGCCGATCTCGTCGCGCGCCGTCATGCCGCTGGCCACGGCGTTGGCGCGCAGGCGGCCGTATTCGTCGATCGCCGCGGCCGTCTCGCGCCTGAGGCCGCGGATGCGCCACGTCAGGCGACCGGCGAAGACGATCAGGCACAGCAGCACGGCGAGAAAGCTCGACACCGAGATCAGTACCACCTTGTCGATCGCCTCGCGTTGCAGGAAGAGAATGTCGTCGATGTTCTGCTCGACCACGATCATGCCGATCACGGCGCCTTGCGGCTGCCGCGGCGATTGGCCGATGCCCGGCGGCTGGGGCTGCGCCCCGCCGTAGGCGATGATCGGGTGGCCGGCCAGGATCGTTCCCATGCCGCCCGCGCTGCGGCGCACGGCGAGGCCCTCCCCCGACAGCGCGGCGTCCATGACGCGGTCGATGGGCTTGGGGCCGTCGCCGTCCTCGACTGGCGAAGGCAAGCCGCGCAGCGCCGTCAGCCAGTCGAGCAGGCGTGTTTCCCAGGAGCGCGGCGGGCGGGCGGACGCGGCAGCGCGCAGGCTGCCCGTTTCGGCGCGGATGCGGCGTTCGGCATCGATGACCAGGATGTGCATGCCGGAGTAGCCGAGTCCCTCCAGAATGCTGAGCAGGTCCGGCGAGCGCAGCGGCACGAGCTGGAAGCTGTCCGCATCGCTCTCGGCGGGCAGGGTGTGGGTCACAGTGCGGATGGCGCGCGTCTCGGCGTCGTCCACATCCACCACGGCCAGCCCGAAGAAGCGCCGCGCGCCGAGCAGCGAGAACGGCAGCCTGAGCTCCAGCGCATAGCCGGTGTCGGTGCCTCTGGCGAAGCCTTCGACGACGCTCTCCGGCGGCCCTGGGGCGGCGAAGCTCCAACCGGCGTCCATGCGGTACGCCGTGGTCGCGCCGGACTCGGACAGCGTCACGGCAATGCGGCCGTCTTCGCCGTTCGCCTCGATGAAGCTGATGCGCACCTGGTCTGCATTGTCGAGGCGCAGGAACGCCGGGTCCCGGAACACGCGACCATCGTCCACCACCTCGAGATAGGCGTAGAGCATGCTGCCGCGGGTGCCGAGACTGAGTGCGAACGATGCGTCCTCGGCGGCCGGCCCGAACCAGCGAGCGCGCTGCGCGACGTCGCCCCAGTCGCCGGCGGTGCCGTCCAGGCGCACGAGATTGGCGATGGGTTCCGCGAACAGCGCTTCGTATTCGCTGGGCTCCACCGGCAGGTCCGCGAACAGGTCGTCGCGGCCGTTGAAGACCGTGGAGATGCTCTTCGCGGTGAGGCGCTGGTGCTGGGACTGCATCTGCGCGAGCGCTTGGCCCATCTCGTCGAGCAGCAGCGTGGAGAGCCAGGGCACCAGCACCATGGCCAGCGCGAGAACCAGGAGGGCCAGCTTGGTGCCGAGCCGCGGCCCGCGGCCGCGACGATCCCGGACGCGCCAGCGTCTCACGGCTGCCTCACGAGGACCAGCGGTAGCCGAAGCCGTACTCGCTCTTGATGCAGGCGAAGGCCGGGTCCACGCGCTCGAACTTCTTGCGGATGTTGCGCATGTGCGTGTTGATGGTGTTGTTGGTAACCAGCGACTGCATCGTCACGTTCATCAGCGTCTGATAGCTGACGGCGTGGCCGGGCGCGCGCACGAGCTTGGCGAGCATGCGGAACTCGGTGGCGGAGAGGTCGATGCGCGTGCCGCCCCAGGACACCAGCAGGGCGTCCTGGTCGAGCGTCAGTTCGCCGACCTGCTTGGCATGGCCGGCTTGCGGACTGACGTTGGCGCGCACCTCGTTGATGCGCAGCAGCGAGGCGATGCGCTCGGCGAGGTAGTCGAGAGTGATGGGCTTGGACTGGTAGTCCCAGGCGCCCAGGCGCAGGCCGGAGATCTTGTCCACCTCCCTGATCCGCTCGGTTAGGAAGATCACCGGCAGGTGCGGATCCCTGGCCAAGAGGTCGCGACAGAGCTCGAAACCGGCATCGACTTCCTCGCCGAGGATGATGTCGAGCACGGCGAGGTCCGGCATCCGGGCGTCGAAGCCGGCCAGGGCTTCTTGGCGGCTGGCGTAGGCGGCCACCTCGTAGCCCTTGCCGACGATGGCGTCGGCATAGTTGGCCCGCTGGTCCGGGTCGTCCTCGACGATCGCGATGAGCTTCGGCATGGCGCTGGGGATTGTACCGCCCGCGCACGGACTGCGGCATCATCGGCGTCCTGAATCGCATGGCGGCGCCGGATGGGACAGCTGCGCATCGTCTGCGCCGTGGGCCCGGAGTCCACAGGCAAGACCACCCTGTGCCGCGCCCTGGCGGCGCGCTTCGGCGTGCCTTGGCTGGCCGAGTACGCGCGCCAGCATCTCGCGGACCGGCCAGACTACGGGCCGGAGACGGTAGAGGCCATCGCCAGGGAGCAGGTGCGGCGCGAGCGGCAGCTGCTCGATGCGACCGGCGGCGGCGTCGTTCTGGATACCGATCTGGCCGTCATCGCCGTGTGGATGCGCGAGAAGTATGCCCGCGTCCCGGCCTGGATCGACGCCGCCTGGCGCGCCGCCGAGCCGCGTCTCTACCTGCTCTGCCGTCCGGACCTGCCGTGGCAGTACGATCCCCTGCGCGAGTCGCCGGACGACCTGCCGCGGCTCTACGAAGCCTACCGCGGCCTCCTCGCGGAGCGCGGCCTGCCGGTCGCGGTAATCGAAGGCGAGGGCCGTGCGCGAACGGCGGCCGCGGTCGCTGCCGCCCGCTCGTGCCTCAGCGCCGGCTGAGCAGCCACTCCCTCGTGGTCGCGGCTTGCTGCCTGATCTCCGGCCGGTCGTTGCCGCCGGCGATCTGGGCGACGGCCCACGCATGCTCGCGGATCTGGTAGGCGCACAGGGTGTCGCGCAGCCTTCCCGGGGTGTACCGCAGGGCGCTGCCGGCGGTGTTGCAGGCGTCGACGCAGGCGCGCGTTCGCGCCATCCCCCAGCCGAGGCCCATGCATAGGCCGACGAGGTCGAACAGCCGGTCGTTGTCGCCCGCCATCTCCCAATCGAGCGTCCGGAAGCGGCCACTTGGTTCCCGGATGATGTTCCACGGGTTGAGGTCGTTGTGGCAGCCGCGCCACTCGGCGGCATGCCAATCGAGCTTCCGGAACCGAGTCTCGACCGCCGCGTCCACCTTCCCGGCCCGGCGGAACATGGCCTCGATCTCGGCGCCGAAGTCGTAGCGCCGGATGCCCGTCGGGATGCGCGCGTGCAGCTCGGCCAGATACGCACCGGCCTCGGCCGCCGTTGGCGGCGCATCGGCGAGCGTGCGGCCTTCGATCCAGCGCGTCAGCAAATGGCCTGCCTCGGCGTTGTGCGCCACCAGATCGGGGGCGCCCACGACATCCAGATAGCGCCGCTCGAAGGCGTTTGCCGGGCGCGTGGCGCCGGCGCCGAGCCGCAGCACGTAGGCGGCGCCGTCGATGTCGAGCCGGTAGTTGCGGTTGGTATAGCCGCCCGGCAGGTACTCGATGCCCGCTCCTCTCACCCTCGCCTCGCCGCGGCTCACCGCCCGATGCGGCGCTACAATGCCGTTCGCGCAACACAACCGCAACCGCGAGGAAGCCATGGACATCCACTACGTCGACAGCGCGCCGCGCAAGCTCGCGTCATTCGATCCCGCCGTGGACCGCGACACGGAGCAGGCCGCGCACCTGGCGGAACTCTTCCGCACGCCGCTCGACGGCGCCTACAACTGGGACTATCGGGTAGCCGACGACCGCATCCGGCGCCTCTACGAGCTCGGCAAGGAATTGAACTGGAACGCCTCCACCGCGGTGGACTGGCGCCAGAACCCGGACTTCCACGAAGCGCCGCCGCTCAGCGCCGAACGGCGCGACGAGCTGATCGGCGAGTACGACTGGAACGGCTACGCGCCGTTCGACGAGCTGCCGGACGAGCGCAAGATGGAGTTCATCAGCCACGACAACGCCTGGTCCCTGTCGCAGTTCCTGCACGGCGAACAGGGAGCGCTCCTGGTGGCTTCGCAACTCGCTTCCTGCGCGCCGAGCTTCAACGCCAAGCTCTATGCGGCATCGCAGACTTTCGACGAGGCCCGCCACGTCGAGGTCTTCAACCGCTACCTGCAGACGAAAGTCGGGTTCTCCTATCCGGTAACCGGCGGCCTCAAGGACCTGCTCGACAAGATCCTCACCGACCAGCGCTGGGACCTCAAGTTCATCGGCATGCAGATCATCCTAGAGGGCCTCGCGCTCTCCGCCTTCCACGTCGCCCGCAGCCAGACGCCGGACCCGGTGCTGAAGGACCTGCTCTATCTGGTGATCCGCGACGAAGCGCGCCACGTCACCTTCGGCGTCAACTACCTGGAGGAGTTCGTCGCCACGCTCACGGAGCAGGAGCGCGAAGACCGGGCCGCCTTCGCCTACGAGGCCTGCATCGTCAGCCGCGACCGGCTCATCGCGAACGATGTCTTCCGCTACTTCGGCTGGGATGTGGACGACGCCCGCCGCGCCCTCGTGGAACGCGGCCTGAACGCCGACTTCCTCAACATGCTCTACGCCCGCATCATCCCGAACCTCAAGCGCATCGGCCTGTTGACGGACCGCATCCGGCCCAAGTTCGAGGAGATGGGCGTGCTGGACTTCGAGGATCTGGCGACGGACGGCGACATCGACTGGCGCGAGCTGGAGAAGCCGCTGGACATTGCGGCCGGCTAGCGACCCGATTCCGACGGCGGCGGAGCCGGTGGACGTCACCTTCACGCGCTTCGTCGCGGCGCTGCGCAACGCCGAGGTGCGGGTCTCGCCGGCGGAGACGCTGACCGCCTTCGACATCGTCGATCGGGTCGGCATCGCCGACAGGGCGCTGCTCAAGGACGCGCTGTCGCTGGCGCTGGCCAAGTCGCGAACGGAGAAGGAGCGCTTCGACGACACCTTCGAGCGCTTCTTCGGCCAGCTCGCCTTCCGCGCCCCTGCCAAGCGCGTCTTCCTGCGCGGCGTGGACGCCGAGGCCGCCCGCGCCGAACTCGAAGGCGTCGTCTCCGCCCACCTGGCCGATGCGGTGGCAGCCGTGATCGCCGACGACCGGGATCGCTTGGCGCACCGGGTGCAGCAGACAGCAGCCGAGCTTAACATCCACGAAATCAAGAGCTTGCGCGAGAAATCGCACTACGCTCGGCAGATCGCCGAAGCGCTGGCGCTGGATGAACTCGATGCCTTGGTGGGCGGCGGCGGTGTCGAGGCCGCGTCCATGCAGCCGCTCATGCGCTATCTGCGGCAGTACTTCCACGACGAGATACGCAGCTACGTCGATGCGCAGTACCGGCTGCATGTGGACGCATCCGGCAAGCGCGCACTGCTCGAAGCGGCGCTCAAGTCGAACCTCGACCAGCTGCCGCTCGCCTACCATCAGGAGGTGCGTCGGGTGGTCGAGAAGCTTGCGGAGAAGCTCGCCAAGGAGCACCGCCGCCGCGCTCGCCGCGCCCAACGAGGCGTACTCGACATCAAGCGCACGCTGCGCCGCAATGTCGCCTACGACGGCGCGGTATTCGACCTGCAATGGCGGCGGCAGAAGCGCGAGAAGGCGACCGTGTTCGTGCTCTGCGACGTGAGCAACTCGGTGGCCCGCGTCGCCCGCTTCCTGCTGCTGTTCCTCTACGAGCTCACCGACGTGCTGCCGAACATCCGCGCCTTCGCCTTCTCCAGCCGCTTGGGCGAGGTGACCGACGTGATGCGCGACCGCGCCTCGGACGCAGCCATCGAGGAGGCCCTCTTCACCTGGGGCAAGGGCAACACGGACTACGCCCGCGCGTTCCAGGATTTCCGCGAGTTGTGCGGCACCGACATCGACCAGCGCTCGACGCTGATCGTGCTTGGCGATGCTCGCAGCAACTACTACGACCCGCGCCCGCAAATCTTCGAGGAGCTCGCAAGGCGCGCCAAGCAGACCTACTGGCTGAACCCGGAGGCCCGCGAGCAGTGGCGGGAGGGCGACTCGGAGATGCGCCGCTACGCGCCGCACTGCTTTCGCGTCGAGACCTGCAACAAGCTGCGCGACATCGAACGCTTCGCCGACCGGCTGCTGCTCGCGACGCGCTGAGTCGTGAACCGGCGCTGGACTTGGGACGCCTTGCGACCGGCATGGACGCGCCGCCGCGGCGAGCTCGGCGCCGCGATCGCATTGGCCGGACTGGTCCTCGCGAGCTATTGGCCGGTGACTTCGGCGGACTTCGTCTGGGACGACGCGGCGTTCCTCGATGCTTGGCCGGTGCGGGACTGGGGAGGCATCAAGGACATCTGGCTGGCGCCGAGGAGCATCGCCTCGGAAGGCCACTACTGGCCGCTGCTGTACACCTCGTATTGGCTCGAGCACAAGCTCTACGGCTACAGCGCGCTCGGCTTCCATCTGGTCAATCTGGCGCTGCACCTCGTCAACACGCTGCTGCTTTGGCGACTGCTGCCGCGGCTCGCCGCGAGCTCCGGGTCGGTCCTGCACCATCCGGCCGCCCCTTGGCTCGCGGCGGGCCTGTTCGCCATCCATCCCGTGCATGCCGAAGTCGTCGCCTGGGTCATCGCCCGCAAAGACCTCCTCATGACGCTGTTCTATCTGTGCGCGGTGCTTACGTGGCTGAAGTTCCTGGCGTCCCCACCGGGGATGGCGCGCATCGGCCGCTATGCGCTGGCGCTGACTCTGTTCGCGGCGAGCGTGCTGGCGAAGTCGATGGCGGTGACCTTGCCGGCGGCGCTCTTGCTGTGGCACTTCTGGCGCGACGGCAAGGTCGCGTGGCTGGATGTCGTGCGCCTCGCGCCTTTCTTCGCCGTGGGCTTGGCCTTGGGGCTGGCAGACAAGGCCTACTACCAGGGCCGCGAAGCGATCGGCTTCGACTACTCCGTGCTGGACCGCGTGACGCTTGCCGCGCAGACGCTCTGGTTCTACATCGGCAAGCTGGCCTGGCCGGCGGACATTGTCGTGATCTATCCGCATTGGCCGGTCGACGCGACGCGGGCCATCGGCTGGTTGGCGCTCGCAGCGGCCACCGGTGTGGCGGCGGCGTTATGGTTCTTGCGAAGACGCATCGGGCGCGGGCCGCTGGTGGCGGCGGCCTTTTTCGCCCTGACCCTTGCCCCTGTGCTTGGCTTCGTCGACTTTGGCTACATGCAGTTCTCCTTCGCGGCGGATCGCTACCAATACCTCGCCTGCGCGGCGGTGCTCACCCTTGCCGCGGGCGCTGCTGTACGCGGCATCGAGTGGACGCGTACCCGGCTTCAGGATCATGGCAGCAGCGGCGGCGCAACGGCCGTTCTGCGTAGCGGGCAGGCCCTTGCCGTGCTGCTCTTCGCGGCCCTTGGCACGGCGTCCTTTCAGCAGACGACGCTTTGGCAGAACCCGCTGACGCTGTTCAGCCACATCGTCGCCGGCAACCCGGAGGCGCAGGGCGCGCATGCCAATCTCGCGCCCGCCCTGCTCGAAGCCGGTCGCCACGAGGAGGGTCTGGCGGCAGCATTGATCGCCGTGGAAAGGGCGCCAGGCGCAGCCGTCGCGCGCAACAACCTCGGCGCGGTCTACCTCGCCCTCGACCGACCTGAGGAAGCGCTGGAGCAGGTTCTGATCGCCATCGCCCACGACGAGAAGAATGCGGACTTGCGCAGCAACGCTGGCAAGGCGCTGCTCAAGCTGGGCCGACTCGATGAGGCCGAGGAATATCTGCGCGCTGGGCTCGCGCTGGACCGGCGCGACCCGGGCATCATCGAAGCGCTGGATCACTTGGCTGCGGCCTGGTTCGAGCGCGACAGGTTCGAGGAGGCGGGCGGCGCGTATCGGACATTGGTGGAGTTGCGGCCGGAAGTCGCGAACCACCACGGCAATCTCGGCAAGGCGCTCTACCAGGTCGGTCGCTTGGAGGAAGCGATCGAGCCGATGGGCCGCGCTCTGGAAATGGGCGACCCGGAAAGCGCCGATCGAGCGCAGCTCAATCTGCTGCTCGGCCACGCGACCAGCGCATTGGGACGACCGGACCAGGCGGCAGAGCACTACGAAGCGCTGCTCCGAATCGACCCGCGACACCCGGAGGCGCTCGATCATCTGGCGCTGCTGCGCTTCGGCCAGGGTCGCCATCGGGATGCGCTGGCGCACTACCGCGCGTTGACGGACGTGGACCCCGACAGCGCAACCACGCACGCCAACCTAGGCGCAGTGCTGCTGCAGCTCGGCGAGCGCGAGGACGGGATCGCCAGCCTCGAACGCGCCCTTGCCCTCGACCCGGAGAACGGGCAGGCTCGCGACAACCTGCAACGCGCCCTGGCCGAACAGGGCGCGGCGGGCCGCTGATGCCGGACGACCGACATGGTCCGCCGGCTCGCCGCGCATTGCGGACATCAGCCGAGCGGCTGCTTCCGTGCTAGGCTGGACCGCCTTCGAGCTGGATACAGACGGCACCGTGGTACGCAATACACTTGAAGCAGTAACGATAAAGGGCTTCAAGACCATCAAGGCGCTCAAGCGGTTCCAGCCCGGTCGACTGACGGCGTTGATCGGTGCCAACGGCGCCGGCAAGTCCAACTTCATCTCGTTCTTTCGCATGATGTGCTGGGCGCTATCCGGCCCCGACAACCTTCCGCTCCACATCGCCCAGCAAGGCGGCGCGAGCGCACTGTTGCATGACGGTCCGGAGACCACGCGCGAGATCGAAGCGGAGTTGACCATGCGTAGCCCGGCCGGCGAAAACCACTATCGGTTCAGGCTGTTTTTCGCCGCGGGAGATACGCTCGTATTCGCTCAAGAGGAGTACAAGCTCGAAAATCCATCGAACCCGATTTCGGGACAGTGGCGGGGCAGCGGCGCAGGACACGCATCGCCCCGGTTGCTTGCCAGAGCAGCGGACGACCAGACCGCACGGGTCATCCGCGACATCCTGAGCAAGATCATCGTATACCAGTTCCACAACACCTCGTACACCGCCCGCATGCGCTGCAAGTGGTCTGCAGACGACTCTAGATGGCTGAAGGAGGACGCTGCGAACATCGCCGCCGTGCTTTTGCGCATCAGGGAGAACGACGGGCCGTGCTACCAGAGGATCGTGCAAGCGATGCGCCTGGTTCTGCCCTTCTTCGCCGACTTCGAACTCGATCCAGTTCACGGGTCGGTCATGCTCGGCTGGCGCGAGCACGGATCGGACCGCGTGTTCACGGCGCCCCAGGCATCAGACGGCATGCTGCGCACGACTGCCTTGCTTACGGTCCTCTCCCTGCCGCACGACGAGTTGCCGGATGTGCTCATCTTGGACGAGCCGGAGCTCGGCCTGCACCCCTACGCCATCAACGTGGTGGGAGATCTGATCCGGGCCGTCTCGCAGACCGTGCAGGTGATCGTCGCCACGCAGTCGACGTTGCTGATCGACTGCTTTGAGCCCGAGGACATCGTGGTGGTAGAGCGCGACGGGCGGACGTCTTCCTTCAAACGCCCGGATCCCGAGGCGCTGCATGAGTGGCTTGAGGAATACTCGATCTCCGAACTTTGGGAGAAGAACGTACTCGGAGGTCGGCCTTGAGCGGTGTTCGCTCAACTTCGTGGTGGAGGGTCAAACGGAGGAGACGTTCGTCAAGACGCTGCTGGTCCCACACCTCGCGCAGAGATCGATCTCGGCCTACGTGCGGTGCGTGCAGACATCCCGCAAGCGCAATATCAAGCATCGTGGCGGCTTGACCAGGTACGCTCAGGCTCGTGGTGACGTCTGCAGGTGGATGCGCGAGCAGCGGCAGTCGAACGTATGGTTCACCACCATGTTCGACCTGTTCCGTCTTCCCGCGGACTTCCCCGGCTACGATGTGCCGCCACCGTCGGACCCGCGAGAGCGGGTGGTGGCCCTGCAGCAGGCGCTGCTGGAGGACATCGGCGATCGCAGACTCGTGCCTTACATCCAACTGCACGAGTTCGGGGCGCTGGTACTGGCCGACCCCGAAGAGTTGGCCGTCGAATACCCCGCTTCTGCTCGCGACGTGATCCCCCTGGCCAAAGAGGCGTCCGAGTTCGACTCACCGGAACTCATCGATGGCGAGCCCGACACGGCGCCGTCGAAGAGAATCCTGAAGGCAATACCTGCCTACTCGAAGGTGGCGTCCGGTCCCACCATCACGGCGCGTATCGGACTGGGGACTCTGCGAGTGAAGTGCCCGCACTTCGGAGCGTGGCTCGACAGACTCGAATCTCTCCGGCCCGCCTAATTCACGCCCACCACGTAGCTCATCGTCGGACCGATCTCCGCGTGCAGCACGAGGTCCGCGATGCCGTCGAGCGGCGTCGGCTCTCTGTTGAGGATCACGAGCTTCGCGCCTAGGCGTTTCGCGTATTCCGGGAAGCCTGCCGCCGGGTAGACCACGAGTGAGGAGCCGATGACGATGAAGAGGTCGCAGGCGTTGGTGTGCGCCTGGGCTTCGGCCATGGCGGCTTCGGGCATGGCCTGGCCGAAGGAGATGGTGGCGGTCTTGACGATGCCGCCGCAGCGGCTGCACGGTTCGACGCGGCCGAGCGTCTCGAACTGGCGCTTGAGGTCGGCCAGCTCGTAGCGCAGTTCGCAGGACAGGCACTTGGCGTAGCGGGTGTTGCCGTGCAGTTCGATGACCTGCTCGTCCGGGATGCCCGAGTCCTGGTGCAGGTTGTCCACGTTCTGGGTGATGACCGCCGTTGCCTTGCCTTCTTCGACGAGCTTGGCGACGCCGAGATGGCCCTTGTTCGGCTTGGCGTCGCTCCAGTTGCTCTCTTCCTTGGGCGCGAAGCGCCGTCGCCAGGACTCTTGGCGGACCTCCTCCGAGGCCACGAAGTCCTGGAACTCGATGGGCTTGATCTTGTTCCACAACCCGGTGCCGGGGCTGCGGAAGTCCGGGATGCCCGACTCCGTGCTGATGCCGGCGCCGGTGAAGAAGACGATGCGGCTGGCGGCATCGATCAGGGCGCGGAAGCGGTCGAGGTCTGCGGTGCGGTCTTCGGCGTTCAGAACGGGCCTCGATGGGTTGGTCGTCGGGCCGATTATGCACCGCCCTGCATCCGCAGGAGTTCGACGGCGAACCACAGCGAGAAAGCGCCGCCGCGGGCATCGATGCCGTGGCTGAAGGGCCGGCGGACGTAGGCGTCGCGGCTGTCTAGTGGACCCGTGCCGACGCAGACGCCGTCGATCTCGCCTCGCTGGCCGATGCGCGCCGCCGCGCCCTCCCAGGCCCGTTCGGCGGCGGCCCGCCACGGTACCGCCGGCAGCCAGCCACGGCGCACGCCGCGGGCGATCGCGCAGCCGATCATGGTCGTGGCGCTGTGTTCCGGTCTGGTGGCCGAGTCGTCGACGACTTGCCGCCACAGGCCGGCCTCGTCCTGGTGCTTCGCCAGCGCCCGCAAATGCGCCAAGTGTGCTGCGAGCAGGTCGTCGTCATCGACGTAGCTCAGGGCTTCCGCGAAACCGAGGGCGGCGAAGGCGTTGCCGCGGCCCCACAGCCACGGCGATTGCCCGCAGTGCCAGTAGAGGCCGTTCGGCTGCCGCGTCTCGGTGTGCAGTAGGACTTCGCGCAGCTGCTCGCCGTACCCGCTGTCTCCGCTCAATCGGAACGCGCGGCCGAGCAGCGTTCCGGCGAAGAAGAAATCCTCGACGCGGATGTCCGGGTCCGCCTCGAAGCGATCCGCGGCGTCGAGCAGGAGCGTCTGGTACTTGCCGTCGCCCGTCGCGTCATGCAACTCGTCGGCGAAGCAGGCAGCGGCGAGGCAAGGCGCCGCCGCAGGCAGGGCGATGTCTCGGTTCGCCAGCGGCGTCGTCAGATCGGCGATGGCGCTTGCCGTCGCCCGAATATCGCCGTCCAGCGCGGCGAGCCGCAGGCGCCCGGACAGCGCGACGCCCGCGGGGTAGGTGGGCGGCGAGTCCAGTTCGTGGCCGTAGACGCCCGCCAGCAGGCGCGCTGCGTTGAGTGGTTCCTGCACGGAAGTTGCCTCCTTGCGGCGAGTTGCGCGGAGCCGATCGAAAGCGGTCGGCGGTTCGCCCCAGCGAGCGTATACAGCGGCGGCGCACTCGCGAGGCGTCGCCGCGGCGGTGTCCATCTCGATGTCGTAGATGCAGCCGGCATGGACCTGCTCGAAATGCGCCGCGGCGGTGCCCGGAAACCGGCCCGGACGCGCCGTCTCGCGCCGGTTGAGCGTGGCAAGGTCGCAGCGCACGCCGACGAACAGCACATCGTAGCCGGCGAGCGCATCGAGATAGTCGTCGAGGAAAGCGCCCTCAAGCAAGAGATCGTCGACCACGACATCGATGCCGGCATCCGCCACCGCGGCGATGGCGCGCCGCATGGCCTTGAGCGTCAGCCGCCCGACATCGCCGAACTCGAGCCCGGTGAGTCCGTCGCGCGGCACGACGTTCAGGCCCCGCGACCCGGGTTCGCCGGCCTTCGAGTTCATGCCCCGGAAGCGTCCCGCCATGCCGTCTCGGAACTGGTCGAGGGCGACGAGCTGCATGGGTTCCGGCGCCATGTCTTGAATAGCGTGCGCGAGCGTCGTCTTGCCGGCGCTCGACGCGCCGTTCAGCAGGATGATGCGGCCGCGGGCCATGGCTACCGCCAAGGCGGCGCTTCGCCCCACGCCGCTTGGTAGCGGGCGGCGAAGTCGTCGCAGGCGTGGGTCTGCGTGCCGTGGCTCTCGAGCACGATGGCCGCGGTCACCGCGCCGGCGCGCACGGCGTCGCGCAGCTTCGCGCCGTGCAGGCGAGCGTGGACTAAGCCGCCTCGGAACGCATCGCCGCAGCCCGTCGGATCAACCACCCTCGCTGCCACGGCCCGCACGCGACCAGCACCGTCTTGCTGGGAGTGCCAGCGAATGCCGCGCACTCCTTCGGTCACCAGCATGAGGTCCGCCTTGTCGATCACCGCGCCGACGTAGCCCGCCAGCGTGCGGTACTCGAACTCGTTGACGACCACGGCGCTCGACAGACGCATCAGCGCCGCCGCCTGCTTCGGCTGGAAGTCGGTGAGGTTCTGTCCGGGGTCCGTGAGGAACGGCGTTCCCGCGGTGCTGAGCGCTCGCGCCGCGGCGATCATGTTGCTGGGGACGTCCGGGGCGATGATCGCGTAGTCGAACCGATGCTCCCGGAGAAACCGTCGCAGCGCCGCCGCAAAGCCGTGGGTCGTGGAAGGTCCGCCGTAGAAGCCGGTGAACTGGTTCTGCTGGCTGTCAGTGAAGATGAAGGCGTGCGAGGAGTGCGGTTCGTCCTTGCGATGGATGCCGGTGGTTTCCATGCCCAGTTCTTCGAGGTGCGCGGCGTAGTCGCCGTCGTAATCCCGCCCGACGAAGACGAACGGCACCGGATTGTCGCCGAGGAGCTTCAGCGTATAGGCGATGTTCATGGCGCAGCCGCCGAAGCGCCTGTCGATGGCGTCGAGCTGGATGGACAGGTTGATGCCGCGGTGCTTCGGCAATGCCGCGAACGTGCTCGGGTAGCGGCCCGCATAGTCGATGGCGAGCGTTCCCGTGACGAGGATGCGCGCTGGCGGCGGGCCCGGTCTGGCGCTCTCGTCCACAGGCGCTTGGGCGGCGTTGTCGGCGATGGCTGGCTTCCCGTCTGTGCGGCGGGCAGCGAGTCTAACGCCCGGCGCGGCGGCTCGGTAAGATCGTGTTTCCGTTGGGGAAGGGCGGCAGACGCTTGCAGGCAATCATCGGCATCGCCGCGCTCTTGGCGCTGGCTTGGCTTTTCGGGGAGCGGCGGCGGGAGATCCGCTACTTGCAGGTACTGGCCGGGCTTGCCGTGCAGGTGGCGCTCGCCTTCGCGTTGCTCAACATCCCCCAGGTGCGCGATGCCCTGCTGCTGCTGAACCACGTCGTGCTGGCCATCGAGACGGCGACCACCGCCGGCACGTCGCTGATGTTCGGCTTCCTCGGCGGCGACGCCGCGCCGTTCCTGTTCGTGGAAGGCTCCAGCGAGGCGACGCTCAAGATCTTCGCCTTCCGCATCCTGCCGCAGATCCTCGTCTTCAGCGTCATCGTCGCCGTGCTCTGGTACTGGCGCGTGCTGCCGCTCGTGATCCGCGGCTTCGCCTGGGCGCTCAAGAAGACGCTCGGCGTCGGCGGCGCGGTGGGCGTCGCGGCGGCGACCAGCGTCTTCCTGGGCCTCGTGGAGTCGCCGCTGGTCATCCGCGCCTACCTCAAGAGCCTGTCCCGCTCGGAGTTCTTCGTGGTCATCACCTGCGGCATGTCCACGGTAGCCGGTTCCATCATGGTGCTGTACGCCACCGTCCTGTCGCCGGTGATCGACGGGGCCCTCGGCCATGTGCTGATCGCGTCCGTCATCAACGTCATCGGCGCGGTCGTGGTGGCCCGTGTCATGGTGCCGGAGGACGCCGCCGGGGTATCCGGGGACCTCGCCGACGCGCTCAGATACGAGAGCATCATGGACGCGGTGAGCCGCGGCACGATGGACGGCCTGCGGCTGGTGGCCAACGTCGGCGCCATGGTCATCGTGCTGGTGTCGCTGGTCGCTTTGCTGAACTACGTCCTGGGCGTGGCCACGGTGGCCGGCGAGCCCCTGGCCTTGGAGCGCATGGCGGGCTGGGTGTTCGCGCCCATCGCCTGGCTGATGGGCGTGCCGTGGGCGGAGGCATCCCAGGCGGGGGCGCTGCTCGGCACCAAAGTGATCCTGAACGAACTGATCGCTTACCTGCAGTTCGCGGCGTCGGGTGCGGATTTCTCGCCCCAGACGCGCGTGATCCTCACCTATGCGCTGTGCGGCTTCGCGAACTTCGGCAGTCTGGGCATCCTGATCGGCGGCGTCAGCGCATTGGTTCCGGACCGCCGCGGCGAGCTTCTACGGCTGGGCCCGCGTGCGCTCCTCGCTGGCACCATCGTCGCCTGCCTCACCGGGGCGATCGCGGGGCTGGTCACGCGCTTCTGACGGCCGGCTACATCCCCCAGACGACCACCTGGCGCCGGCCATGCGCCTCTTCGCGCCTGAACACCTTCTCGTCCCAGCTTCGTTCGCGGCGCCGGTCGAATACGACCAAGTGGCCCGTTTCGGTGCCGCTGCGCTCCATGTACGCCGCCGTCTGGGCAAGCCCATCTTCGATGATGCCGGCGACGCTCTTGCGCTGCGCTTCGTACACCACCTTGCACTCGATCACGATCCTGCGCCACAGGTCGGACGGCTGCGCCGGATCCTTGGGCCACAGGATCAGCAGGTCCGTCGCGCCGCGGCCCAATCCGTACTCCCTGTGTATCCGCCCGCCGCCGTTTACGATCCGTTGCAGGTAGGCTTGCAGGATCAGCTGCGGGCCGGCCTCTTTGTAGTCGAACCGCCCTAGCCAGTGCTCCGAGTTCTCGCGGAAGAAGGCTTGGAAAGCCGTTAGCAGCTTGTCGACATCCAAGTCCCCCGCGTGATCGACGAACCATGCCGTCTGCTGCGGCAGAAATGCCTGCGTCGCATGGCTGAGTTCGCGCGGAATCACCTCCGCATAGATCGGGTTGGCGATGCGGATGTCGGTCCCTTGGGCGATCAGCCCAAGATCCCGTGCGTAGTCCAGGTCGCGGCTCGCCTCCAAATCGTCCACTTGTCCACCGCCAGTCGCCTCGGTGGCACCAGTCAGCAAGGGCTCCACCACGCGCCGCACCCTCGGCTCGGCGAGCTTGTGTGCCAGCTGGTCGAGATGCGTGCGCCTGCTGAGGATCAACCGCTCTCGGGCGGCCCAGATCGCGTCTGCAGCGATGTCGCGCGAGCGGTCCAGGCCCGCCGGGTCGTCGAAGCACGCCTCTGCGCACAAGGCGTTCACGAGCCACGGCTGGCCTTGGGTCTGCTCCCAAAGGGTCGATCGCGCATCGTCGGTGAACCGCTGACCGGTCGCGTCGCTGTGCTGTTCCAGCAACGCCTCCATTTCGCCAAGCGTAAGGTCGCCCAGACGGAGGGACTTCGCGACGATGTTGAAAGGGCTGCCGCCAGCGATCAGTTCGCCGCTGCTCGAGCGGATGCGGTAGTCCTGAATGTCGCGCACGCCGCACAGGACGATGCTCCACGGAAAGCCGCCTGGACGCTCCTCGTAGCCGGCGCGCAACTGGCGCAGCACCGACAGCAGGCTGTCGCCAACCGGGGCGTCGATCTCGTCCACAAGCAGCACCAGCGGCTTGGGGCTCGCCATGCTCCAGCGCGTGAGCAGCTCGGTAATCGCTTGGTGCGGGTCGTAGTCGGCGAGGACCTCCTTGGCAATGCACGTGGGAATATCGTCGCCCATGAGACGCGCCCGCAAGGCCACCATGCGGATGATCGCAGCAACGGCACCCGACACGTCTTCCCGGGCCGCCTGGCCAACCTCCGCGGTCACGAGGACGCAGTGGAAATCTCCTTCCGCGCCGCTGTTCAGCCGGTCTCGCAGCGCCCTGAGCACGGACGTCTTGCCGCTCTGACGCGGCGCATGCAGCACGAAGTAGCGCATTTGCCGGATGAGCGTAAGGGTGGCCCCCATGTCCAGTCGATCCAGAGGCGGCACGCAATAGTGACGAGCCGCAACGACGGGGCCTTCGGTATTGAAGAAGCGCATGAACCGAGTATGGCACGGGTGCCGTGTCGCTCTCTTGTCTCCTGCTGACCCACTGCCATCGTCAATCCCTTGGGGCGATCAGGACGCAGCCCCCGGAACCACTCCCCCAAGGTCCGCCGCCGCGGCGATGGCGCGATCCACGGCTGCATCGTCGATGTCCAGATGCACCACCCAGCGCGGCCCGGAGACGCGGACGTTGCGCTCGGCCATGTGGCGGATCATGTTCTGCGGGTCGATGTCCAGGACGAACACCATGTTCGTGTGCTGCTCTGCGCACAGGCCGTGGCGGCGCAGGCCGTCGGCAAGCATTTCGGCGCGGGCGTGGTCCTCGACCAAGCGCTCGACGTTGTTTTCGAGGGCGTAGAGGGCGCCGGCGGCCACGATGCCGGCCTGCCGCATCCCGCCGCCGAGCACCTTGCGCCAGCGACGCGCCTCGGCGATGAAGTCCCGCTCGCCGCAGAGCACGGAGCCCACCGGCGCGCCGAGGCCCTTGGAAAGGCAGACCGAAACCGAGTCGCAGTGGCGGGTGATCGCGGTCGCTTCTGCGCCTACTGCGATGGCCGCGTTGAAGAGTCGAGCGCCATCGAGATGGATGCGCAGGCGAAGCCGGTCCGCGAGTTCGCGGGCACAAGCGAAGTAGGGGAGGGGCAGCGCCTTTCCTCCTTGGGTGTTCTCCAGGCACAGCAGGCGTGTGCGGGCGAAGTGGAAGTCGTCGGGCTTGACCGCTGCCGCCACCGCGGCCAGGTCCAGCGTGCCATCCGTCACGAAAGGAAGCGGCTGCGGCTGGATGCTGCCGAACACCGCCGCCCCGCCGCCCTCGAAGCGATAGGTATGGGCATCGACCCCGGCGATGTACTCGTCGCCGCGCTCGCAGTGGGTCAGGAGGGCGGCGAGGTTGGACTGGGTGCCGCTGGCGAGGAACAGCCCGGCTTCCATGCCGAGGCGTTCCGCGCAGGCGCGTTCGAGTCGTTCGACCGTGGGATCTTCGCCGTAGACGTCATCGCCGACCGCAGCGTCGGCCATGGCGCGGCGCATGGCCGCCGACGGCTTGGTGACGGTGTCCGAGCGTAGGTCGATGGCCCCCAATGGGTTTGCGGGAGTGGTCAGTTTCCGGCGGCGAGGGACCAGACGGCGCCTGTCTTCTGCGCCGAGTCGATGATGTGGACGATGGTCTTGGTGGTCGCTTCCGCATGCGGCTGGATGATGACCGGAGCTTCCGGGTTCTCCGCGTGCAGGCGCTCGATGTTGGCGCGCACGGAGCGGATGTCCACATCGCGCTGGGCGATGATGATGCGGTCCCGGTTGGTCACCCGCACGACGATGCTCTTCTTGTCCGGGTCCACCGTCTGCGGCTTATCGTCCTCGGGCTGGTTGACGTCGAGCCCCACCTCTTTGACGAAGGTGGCCGTGACGATGAAGAAGATCAGCATGATGAAGACGACGTCCAGCATCGGCGTCAGGTTGATCTTGTTCTCGTCGCCTTCTTCACGCGCTCGCGATTTTCGCATCGACCGTCCCCGCTCGTTGTCATTGGCCTCGCTTGGGGCGCGAATGTAGCAAGCTCCCGCGCGAATGCAAGGCGCGTTTACTCCGGCTCGCCGCCAGCCGCCCGGCGCCGCAAGCGGAGGATGGGGACCAGCCAGACGAGGACGCAGAGCGCTGCCAGGACAAGCGTCAGCGGCTGGTGCAGAAACTGCCCCCAGGCCCCCTCGGCGAGCAGCATCGTGCGGCGCAGGTTCTCTTCCAGCATTCCGCTCAGGATGAAGCCGAGCAGCAGGGGCGCCAGCGGGAAGCCGCCGAGGCGCAGCGCGAAGCCGGCCACCGCGAAGGCAAGCATCAGATAAACGTCGAAGGGATTGAGCGAGGTGAGGTAGACGCCGAGCAGGGAGAAGGCGATGACGAACGGCACCAGCACCTGCCGGCGCAGGTAGACGATTCGCGACAGGTACGGGATGAGGGGCAGATTGAGCGCCAGCAGCACGACGTTGCCGATGTACATGGAGACGATGACGCCCCAGAACATCGCCGGTTCCGCCTCCAGCAGGCGCGGCCCCGGCTGCAGGCCGTAGCTCAGCATGACGCCGAGCAGCACCGCGGTGGTGCCGGAGCCGGGAATGCCGAGGGTCAGAAGCGGCACGAAGGAACCCGTGCAGGCCGCGTTGTTGGCCGACTCCGGCGCCGCCACGCCGCGCGCGCCGTCAGCCTCGTCGCCGCGCCGGAAGCGCTTCTGCAGATCGTAGGCGAAGAAGCTCGCGAGCGTCGCGCCGGCGCCCGGCAGCACGCCGATCAGGAAGCCGAGCGCGGAACTGCGGCCCACCGCCGGGGCGATGGCGCGCGCATCGCCCGGATGCAGCCGGGCGTGGGCGACGCGCTTCGGCGGTTCCTCGCCGCGGCCGGCCACGGCCATGCGGAACGCCTCGGCCAGCGCGAACGTCGCCATCGCCACGAGCACGAAGCTCAGCCCATCGGTGAGATCCAGGCGCCCGAAGGTGAACCGCTGCACGCCGGCGGACTGATCCGTGCCCACAGTGCCGAGCATCAGGCCGAGCACCGCCGCGGCCAGCGAGCGCAGCACCTGCCCGCGCTCCGCGAACGCGGCGATGCTCGACAGCGCGAAGATCAGCACCAGCGTGTACTCGGGCGACTGGAACGCCGTCGCAACCGCCGCCAGGGTGGATGCGAACAGCAAGAGGGCGATGGCACCGACCACCCCACCCGCGAACGAGGAGTAGGCGGCGAGTGCCAGCCCCCGGCCCGCCTGGCCGCGCCGCGCCATCGGATAGCCGTCGAACGATGTGGCGACGGTGGATGCCACGCCAGGCGCGTTGATGAGAATCGACGAGGTGGAGCCGCCGAACACCGCGCCGTAATACACGCCCGCCATCATGATGAGTCCCGCCGCGGGTTCCAGCGAATAGCTCACCGGGATCATCAGCGCGATGGCGGTGATCGGCCCCAATCCCGGCATCATGCCGATCAGCGTCCCGGCGAGGCAGCCGGCGACCACCCAGGCCAGATTGCCCGGATCGATGGCCGTCGCAAGCCCGGTGGCGATGCCCTCCCACATGCGGCGTCAGCCGAACCACAGGCCGGGATCGACGTAGACGTCGAGCACCACCGCGATCAGCAGCCATGCCGCGCCGGCGGTCGCTGCCGGCGCAAGGGCCAGCACCGGCAAGCGCCGCTCGCCGGCGACCAGCAGGCAGCCGAGCAGCAGGGCCGCGGCGGCGATCCAAAGGCCCGCGTAGGGAATCAGCGCCGCGAAGCCGAGAATCACGGCGGCGTGCAGGGGCAGGGCGACCCACCGCCGATGACGTTCCGCCGCCGCCTCGCCAGGCGGGCCGGGCCGCACCGAGAGCACCAGGCCCAGCACCAGCAGTATCACGCCGTACACGATGGGCAGCGTGCGGGCATTGATGGCCTCTGCGGCGGACCACGGATCGAGTTCGATCAGCCGCGCCTGCCAAAGGTAGACGACGGCGAACGCCGAAAGGGCGAGCGGCAGGATGCGTTGCCGGATGGCCAATGGTGCGTCGGTTCGGGCTTGAGGTCTGCTGCAGGCCGGCCACTCCAAGACTGTCAAGCGCCGCCGCTGCTACGTACTAGGAGATACGCCACGAAGGTCAGGACTGCCAGTGCTCCAGAACCGGCGAACACCTGCCACAACAACGACTTGCTGGCCATTTCGTCAAGCTTCGTTTCGATCCTCGCGATTCCCTTGCCAATGTCGATGACCTGCGTCTCCAGCGCCCCCATCCGACGCTCGAGCTCGGTCAGCCGATGATCGGTGAGGCGGCCGTTGCCGTTGCCGCGGTCGCTGCCAGGTGGCCGCGTCGGTGGCGGTGTCGTCCCGGGGAATCGCGTCACGTCGTTCATTTGTCCCGCCATGCCGCCAACTTGCTCCAAAGCCCCGGATCGAACAGGCCGTAGTACTCATCGCACTTGACGACGACGCCAGACATCGAGTCCTCCGCGTCCGGGTCCATCCGCAGCGCTTGGGCGAGGTCTACGGTGGTGTCCCAGCGGCCTGCGACCACCCACACGCCGTCGCCCAATTGGTAGTGTCCCTCGAAAGCTGGGTCGCCACCCAACCGGGCTTGAACCGACGACTTCTCGGCTCTGGCGATAAGCACGAAGCAATTCATGAGCATGATTTCATCAGATGGACGGCCTAGGTGCAATCCGTTCGGGAGAGTTCCGGAGAGTCAGTGCAGAGTCATTGAGGTCCCTCAGCGATCATCCTTCGGCGTCAGGCCGAGCTCGCGCATCGTGTCCGCCAGCACGGTCTCCTGCGCATTGAGGAAGGCCCGAAAGGCATCGCCGGAGGAGTCGATGGGCGCCCAGCCGCGTTGCCGAAGCACTGCATGCCACGGTTCGGACGCTGCCATGGCGGCCAGTCGCTCCGTCACGGCGTTGCGCGCCTCCTCGCTCATGCCGGGAGGGCCGAACAGGCCGCGCCAGTTGGCGAAGGTCACGGGGTAGCCGAGTTCGACGAGCGTCGGCGCCTCCGCGATGGCGGGGACTCGGTGCGGCGCGGTGACGGCCAGGGCGGCGGCTTGGTCCGCGCCGAGGAAGCCGATGCTTTCGCCGAGGCCGGTGGAGAGCAGGTCCACTTCGCCGCCGAGCAGCGCCAGCATGGCCTTGCCGCCGCCGTCGTAGGGCAGATAGCGCACGGCGCGGGCGTCCACGCCCGCGGCCTGCAAGGCCAGGGCGAGGACGATGTGATCGAGGCTGCCGCGCACCGAGCCGCCGCCCACCTTCAGGGCGCGCGGGTTCTCTTTGAGGGCCGCGACAACGGCCGGCCAATCCGCGAACTCGCTCTTCGCGGGGACCACGAAGATGCCGTAGTCCGCCACCAGCGCCGCCACCGGCGTGAGATCGCGGAAGCTGAACGGGAACAGGCCCTGCAGGCTGCGCAGCACCAAGGGCGTGGAGTTGACCAAGAGCGGCGCGTCGAAGCGGCCGGCGTTCTCGATGAAATAGGCCATCGCCCGACCGCCGCCGCCCCCGGAGACGTTCTCGTAGGAGATCTGGTCGACCAGTTCGAGCTCCCGCAGAACGCGGCCAGCCTCTCGGGCGGTGCCGTCCAAGCCGCCGCCGGGGCCTGCGGGGATCACGATGTGCAGCCGCTCGGCCAGCGTGCCCGTCGCCAGCGCCAACGTAGCTGCTGCAACCCAGTGCGCCCGCCGCATGGCCGAGAGCTGCCTGCCGAGCACGCTTCGTCTACTTGTTCAGGAAGTTGAGGGGCAGTCCGGGCGTCTCCCAAGGCATCGAGACGAGCTGCCCCGTGGACGACAGCGTGATGTAGGCGGTGCGCAGGTCCTCGCCGCCGAAGCAGATGTTGGTGGTCAGCCGGTCCGGCATCGGCACGAAGCGCGGGGCGGCGCCGGCAGGCGAGAGCACGGTGACGCCGCCGCCGATGATCGTGGCGATGCAGACGTTGCCGGCGGCATCCACGGCGAGCGAGTCGAACAGGAAGTAGCCGCTGCGTCCCGCCACCAGCCGGCCGCCGTCCGGCCGATCAGCGCGTTCCCCTGCAAGCGTGCCGGGAGCGCTCAAGGGGAATGCCCAAAGCCGTCCGGTGGGCGTTTCAGCTACGTACAGCTCGTCCTCCGCGGGCGACAGGCCGATGCCGTTGGGCGCCTCCAGTGGAAAGATCGCCTCCTCGATGTGCGAACCGTCCGCCTTGGCGTAGAAGACGCCCGTGCGGTCCCGCTCCCGGGCGCGCGTCTTGCCGTGATCGGTGAACCAGAAGCCGCCCTGCGCATCGAAGACGATGTCGTTCGGACCGCGCAGGCGCACGCCGTTCGCCGCTTCGTAGAGCGTCTCCACCGCGCCCGTCGTGAGGTCCACGCGCTCGATGCGGCCGCCGCGATAATCGTCCGCCTGATCGCCGGGATAGATGCGCCCGCGCCGCTCCACCCACTCGAAGCCGCCGTTGTTGCAGATGTAGCACTTGCCGTCCGGCCCGATGGCCGCGCCGTTCGGCCCGCCGCCGGGCTCGGCCACCACGTCCACCTCGCCGTCCGGCGAGACCCTCGACAGGGTGCCGCGGGCGATCTCGACCAGCAGCACGGAGCCATCGTCCATGGCGATGGGACCCTCGGGAAACTTGAGGCCCGTGGCCACCATCGTCGGCGCATCCGCCATCGGCGTTCCTCCTCGCACTCGGTGCGTTCAGCTTGAGCGAGCCATCATTACAGCACGCTTTACAGCACGCTTTGCCCGACGCGTAGAATGCGCAGCACTTGGGCGGCGGAGAGCGGGATGCGAAGGACGGTTTTGCGCGGCGTCGCCTTGGCCGTGGTAGCCATGGCGCTCGCGGGCTGCGAGAGCTACTTCGAGGGGGCCGAGACCCGCACGGCAGGGGAGATCGTGGACGACGCGGCCATCCACACGCAGGTGAAGGCCCGTCTGCTCGCCGACCCGGATGTCCGGGGCCTACGCATCCGCGTGGCCGTCAATCAAGGGGTGGCCGAGGTGACCGGCAAGGTTCGATCGGACTCGGAACGCCGCCGCATAGTCGAGATCGTCGGCGATGTCGCCACAGTGGAGCGCGTAGTGGACAGCCTCGTCTTGGCGGATTGACCGACGGCTTGCAGCGAGTTTTGCACACGAGGGCAGGGCGGACTACCGGAACAGTGCCGTCGCCGGCCTAGAATGTGACCCAAGAACACCATGCAAATAACTGATATATCAGTTTGTTTTCGCGTTGATGTCACATTTCATCTGACGCCATCGGGTGCCTCTCGCGTTGCGCCGGTTTTCTCCCCAGAGTTATCCACAACCTTTCGACTAACGCGCTTGTACTAGACCACGCGCTTCGCGCGCAGCTCCTGCACCGCATCCGCCTCGTAACCGAGCTCCCTCAAGATCTCTTCAGTGTGTTCGCCAAGCGTCGGCGCGCGGCGGCGGATGCCGGTCTCCGCGCCGGAGAAATCGAGCGGCAGCCGCGCCACGGGGGCGGGCGCCGATAGGCCGGGATAGTCCGTAGCCACGAGGAAGTCTCGGTCCACCACCTGCTCGTTCCGCAGCGCTTCCGCGGGGGCCAGCACCTCGCCGCAGGGGATGCGGGCATCCGCAAGCTCGGCCATGGCTTCGGCGGTGTTGCGCTCGGCAGTCCACGCACTCATGCGCCGGCTGATGTCCAAGCTGTTGTCGCCGCGCGCCTCGTCGGTGCCGTAGCGCGGGTCCGTCAGCCATTCCGGTTCGCCCATCAACTTCGCCCAGCGCTCGTAGAGGGGATTGCCCACCACCTGCACCAGGATCCAGCCGTCCTTGGTCTGGAATGCGTCAGTCGGGGCGGAGGTCTGGCCGCGGTTGCCGGTCGCGATGCGGTTCTTGTCGAGCAGCGCCTGCTCGATCAGCGTGCCGTTGGCCACGGTCAGCGCCGAAGCCAGCAGGCAGCCCTCCACATGCTGGCCTTGCCCGGTGTTCATGCGATGGATGATGGCGGCGAGCGTGCCGAAAGCGTTCAGCGACGCGGTGGTGTAGTCCACGTAGGGGAAGTAGTTCTTCATCGGCTCGTCGGCGTGGCCGGTGAGGTGCATGTTGCCGGACATGGCCTGCGCCACCCCGTCGAAACCGACCCGCGTGCCGTACGGGCCGCCGGAGCCGAACGCGGTGCTGGTGGTGAGCACGATGTCCGGCTTGATCGCCGTCAGGCTCGCGTAGTCCAGCCCCATGCTGGCGAGCGTATCGGGCGGGAGGTTGGCGATGACCACGTCCGCAGTCGCCACGAGCTTGCGCAGGATCTCCTGGCCCTCCGGCTTGCGGGGATTGAGGGTGAAGCCGCGCTTGTTGCGGTTCAGCGTCATGAAGCCGCTGCCCTGCATGTCCTCGGTGACGGGCGCCGTGTAGCGGTCTTCGCTGCCGTCCACCTTCTCGATGCGGATCACGTCCGCGCCGAGGTCCGCAAGCAGGGCGCCGCAGAACGGCCCCGCGATGTAGCGGCCGAAATCCAGCACGCGAATGCCTTGGAGAATGCTCATGAATGCGCCTCGGTCTTAGGGTGGCGCGGGATTATGGACCACAATCTTGGCGACGTACTCCGCGGGCGCGGCACCGGTAGCAGCATCGGGTGGTTCTCAGCGGGGAAATACCCGGAAATTAGTGATGTTTGTCATCTTTGACGGGCAAGTTTGAGCGAGTGTAAGCGTCTTCGTCGTCTTCATTTGGCGAAAAAGGTGTGTACTCCATGAGGGCATGGGAGTGGGCTTCGAGCGGACGCTTGGCGCTGGCCGCCGCTACGGTCGCCTTGGCCGCGGGGCAAGGGGTGGATCTGCGCGCTGCGACCGCCGACACGGACTTCCACGCCGTCGCGGACGCCAAGACCCGCGCCTTCCTGAACGACCTTTCCTCCCGCCGCCGGGTGACGACGCTGTTCCCCAACCGCCAGCACCAGCGCGACGGCGTTCAGATCCACTTCGTCAACACCTCCCGCGGCAACCTCACCTTCCTGCGCCGTGACCTGGTGCGCGTGGACCGCATGCCTATCGTCGCCGGCCGGGTGTACGACTCCTCGATGGCGGACCAAGGCGACTTCGGCCCCGGCTGGAAGTTCGCGCTCGACGAGCGCATCGAGGACGGCGGCAGCGGCGAGCTCGTCTACACGGAGGCGTCCGGCGCCAGCCACCGGCTGAACGTCGCGGGCGCCGCCATCACCCCCGCGCATCCCGCCTCGGCGCCGATCCGCTCGGGGCGCTTCGACGGCGCGAGCATCGTGCTGCTCGGCGGCGGCCTTGAGCGGCGCTTCGACCGGATCGGCAGCGCGGCGACGGGCGCATCGTCGCGGTGAGGGACGACCTCGGCCGCCGCGCCGAGTACCGCTACGACGCGGCGGGGCGGCTCGTCGAGGCTGCGGACCTCGCCGGCGAGACCTGGCGCTTCGCCTACGAGGCCGGACGCCTCTCCGCCATCGCCGATCCGTGCGGCGCGAGCGTGCTCCAGGCCGGCTACCTGGGCGACGGCCGCGTCGCCTGGGTGCGCGTGCTGGGCCGCCGCGCCAGCTTCGCCTACACCGGCGCCGCCACGTCCGTGGTCGACGAACTCGGCGGCACCACCGTCTTCCACCGCAGCCCGGACGGCCTCACGGAGGCCGTCGCCAACCCCGCCGGGCAGTTCGCGCAGCTCGCTTTCGACAGCGCGGGCCGCCCGGTGGCGCTCGCCCGCGACGGCGCGGAGACGGCGCGCATGGCCTACGGGCCGAACGGCGAACTCGCGTCGCTGCACCGCGACGGCGGCACCACGCACTTCACCCACGGCCCCCACGGCCTGGTCGCCGCGGCGGGCGGCAGTCCGGCGCACTACCGCTACGACGGCGCCGGCCGCGTGCTCGACGCCGACGACGAGGCGGGCCCGCGCGCCTACGGCTACGACGCCTCCGGCAGGTTGCGCAGCGTCTTCTCGGACGGCACCGCCGCCGAGATCATGACGGACGCGACCGGCGCGCTGATCGAGGTGCGCCGCGACGGCCAGCGCGCGGCGGCCTACGGCCGCGACGCCGCCGGGCGGGTGCTCTCCCTCGACTACGGCAACGGCCTCGGCGCCACCTACCAGCACGACGGCCGCGGCTTTCGCACGGCGGCGCAGTACGGCGACGGCGTGGCGGCGCGGATGCGCTACGATGCGGCCGGCAACCTGGTGCGGCACGAGCTCGCCGCGCCGGACGGCACCGAGGTGGCGCAGGACTACGAGATGGGCCCGCACAACGAACTGCTGCGCATCCGCAACCATGGCCAGGAGAGCCCGGACCTGACGTTCGAGTACGACGCGCTGAAGCGCGTGCGGCGCGCCCGGGCGGGCAGCAGAACGGCGGACTTCGACTACGACGCCGTCGGCCGGGTGACGGGCGTGGCGCTGGACGGCGAGCCGCTGCTGGACTACGCCTACGGCCCGGCGGAGCTCGACGCCGCCGCGGCGCGGGACCGCCGCACCAGCCGCGTGCCGGTGCCGTCCTCGCACTCGGCGGCGTTCGGCACGCCGGAGTCCGTGGTGCATGCCCGCCCGCGCCCGATGGACTACGGCCCGGTGGCGTACCTGCCGGAGCTGGGCACGTTCGCCGTCGGCGCCGGGCACCTGGCGCCGGACGCGGTGCTGCGCTCCGCGCTGGGGCGGCGGATGGTGCCGCTGTCGGACCCGCCCGACCCTAGCCCGTTCGGCCACGACAAGCCGAGCAACAGCCTGTTCGTGCCGCCGGAGTACTTCTCGGTGAACTGCCACGTCTGCAACAGTAGCGTGTGGTCGTTCGACGTCTCGGTGGGCGATGCGGAGGTCGGGAAGGCCGTCGAGATCAGCATTCCCGTCAACGGCGAGTGCAGCTCCGGGCCACCGGCCGATGGCCCGACGGCCGGCCAGCCCGGGGGCTCGAACGCTCCGTGGTACGTGGAGGTCGACTTCGGCGACGGGACCAAGGCCGAGACGTACAAGACATCGGATCCGACACTCATCGTGACCCACGTCTACCGGGCCGCCGGCACGTACACCGTGCGGGCGACGCTCTACTGCGGCTGCGACTCGCTGTTCCAGGTGGCCAGCGATTCGGCCACAGTGAGCGTCGACGAACCCTGCGATCCTGGCCCGAAGCCCGTCTACCCGGACCATCCGATACCCGGCGTCCAAACAGAACACTCGGTCCTAGATGGGTCTAACTGGGGGAACTACTTCGTCGCGATCCGCGGCTTTTCCGGCCTCAGGTGTGTCGAGGTCTGCCCGGGAAGCGCGAAGAGCGTCCACCGCATCAGCGGCGCGATCACCGTTTCAGCGTATGGGCTGGTGACGACGAAAGTGGCGCCGCCGCCGCCGTCGAAGGGGAAGTCGTGCGGCGTGGGCGACAGAGAGGACCCCAATGTCACGCGGACGAGAGCCCACGAGTACCACCACTTGAGACGCTTGATCGGCGTGGCGAACGACCTGCAGAACGTCAGGAGGGACCATCGGACGGCCGATAGCTGCAAGGCGCAGCTCAAGGCGATCCAGTCGAACTTCGCGAGGCGATACAAGGGCGAGAATCACAGTCAGGAGTGCCACACGGATCGTTACTTCGAGAAGGAGCAGATCTACGAACGGCACTGCCCCGGCGACAACCTGCCCGCGACGGAAGTCGCCACGGGCGAGTACTACCCCAAATGCACCGGCGACTAGCCAGCCTCCTCGTCGCAACGATAGTCGTCCTGATGGGCGACCGAGAGGCCGCGGGCCGGGAGCCCTTCGGCGCGTCGCCCGACTGGACCCACTATCCCTGCCTCATCGTCATCCAGCGCCACGGACGCATGGACGAAGACGGCAACGTGCATCGCCCGGAGCACTCGCAAACCAAAGGAACGGCCGATTCCCTCTCGAACTATTGCGATCTGGTGGCCATCGGCCGGTTCACGGCCGTGTACGACGAACACTTCGACGCGGGCATCCACACCGACGCCGTCGTTACGGCCACCTTCGTGGTCTCCGAGGTGTTGATCGGGGAGAACACCGGACCGGTGCGGATCGGCATCGAAAGAAACATGCTGGCGTCTCCCGGGGACCCGCAGAATCGCCTGGTGAGGAGCTACAGGGACGGGGCGATACGCGCCCACCATCGGGATGCCGCTCTCGATGGCCTCGACCTTTTGGAAGGAATCTACGATGGTGGCCGGTCGATGACCGCCGAGCAGCATGGCAGGCTCGCCGACCTGTTGCGGGAGGCCGCATGGGGCAGCCCGCCAGTGGACCGCTATCAGCTCTACCAGTGGGTGGACACCTACGTGGCGACAGGCAGCAGGTTGTCGTTCCACCACGAACTCGGCTCGATCCGCCGGGACACGGTGTTCCTCATCGGCCTGAGCGCCGCAACCAACCCCGTGTTCGACGGCCCAGGGAAGTACAGCAAGTTCATCCGGGCAAACGACTGCCCGTTGTTCTGGGGAACGGAGGCCGAAGATCTCGCTGCCGAGTTTCGGCGGAGAGCCGCCAGGGCCGCTCGATGAGCTGGGCCCCAAGCGAGCCGGCCCCGCCCAAATGCCCGATCGCCCGATCCAGCCGCCGTCGCATCCGGTGTCGGCGCCGCTCCGGTCGAGGCGCTCGTGCTCCGCGTAGGCCGCCGACCCAACACTGGGCCATGCCGGGCTTGCAGTAGGCTGCGAGCGGACGCGCTGGCCGCCTATATTGCTGTCTCTGGCGGCGGCGCAGGCCACGACCGCCACGCCGCGACCGCGGACACCGACTTCCACGCCGTGGCGGACGCCAAGACCCCCGCCTTCCTAGACGATCTTTCCTTCCGCCGGCGGGTGGCGACGCTGTTCCCCAACCGCCAGCACCAGCGCGACGGCGTCCAGATCCACTTCGTCAACACCTCCCGCGGCAACCTCACCTTCCTGCGCCGCGACCTAGTGCGGGTGGATCGCATGCCCATCGTCGCCAGCCGGTTATACGACTCCTCGATGGCGGACCACGGCGACTTCGGCCCCGGTTGGAAGTTCGCGCTCGACAAGCGCATCGAGGACGGCGGCAGCGGCCAGCTCGTCTACACGGAAGCGTCCGGTGCCAGCCGGTTCGGTACCAGGTCTGGGGTGGAGATGCACGGGCAGGCATTGTTGATGCATTTGGCGCTCTTCTGATAGGGTCTCGGATCGAGATGGCGTGACGATTCTGGACATCTGATGAGGACCTGACTTGGCTTAGGCAGCCGGTCGTGCGGAGCAACCCGGTGGTCTTGCACGTCTTCGACATGGGCGGGGGATGACGGTCGACTGCTCGGTGTGGGCCCTGTTTGGGCTATGCGCATGGAAGAACAAAGAAACTCAAGCAGGGTGCATTATGGCGGCTTCGGTCGCAGCAGGTTGAACCGGTCCCAGTACGGGGAATCCAGGAGGGTTGAGGGGGATGGAGGTTGCGCAAGCAACACAGCACCAAGATGGCCTGACGGCGACGATGGATCCGAGTCAATGAGGGGGGGAAGCTCGACGAGGCCTGGACGTGAACGGTGCCGCGCTCGCCCCCGCGCATCCCACCAACGCGCCGATCCGCTCGGGTCGCTTCGAAGGGCGCGGACATCGTACCGCTCGGCGGCGGCCCTCGAACGACGCTTCGACCGGATCTGGCAGCGGGTGGTGGATCGTCGCCGTGTCCCGCCCAGACGGCTCGCTGCACATGAGGGCAGATTGAGCGCCAGCAGCACGACGTTCGGCGCGCGGTCATGTCGAAGTCGCGCGACGCAGTACGGCGGCGGCGTCGCGGCGCGGATGCGCTACGATGCCGCCTGGAGTCTGGTGCGGCACGAGCTCGCCGCGCTGGACGGCACCGCGGTAGCGCAGGACTACGAAATTGGTCGACTCACCAAACAGCTGCAGCATCCGCAACTACGGCCAGGAGAACCCGTGGGAAGTCCGGGAGTATGGAGATGGCCTTGATGACGACAGAGCCTGAGAATAGGCCATCGCGGCCGGCTGAAGAAGGAGAAGGCCCACGAATGCCACGGAGGATTTGCCATCCACCAAGCGTACTGGGCGCTTGATGGTCAGAGAGCGAAGGAGCGTTCCTGCCTAGACCGAGGTTCGACCAGCGAGAGGAGGACACATTGATGGATTCCCGGAGAGATGCGCTGGAGTGTGGAGCAGAAGTCCATTTCGGGGTCGTTATGCGTCCCTGGCGGGCGCTTGTTCTTTGCCTTCTCGGTACCTCGCTCTCTGCCTCAGCGAACCACCTATTCGAGAGCGAGATCATGCACCCCGATCCGGATGCGACGTACTTTGCCGACCGTCGCATGAAGCACTACGACATCGTGGCCTGGGGAGAGTTCGTGGCGGTTTGTGACGACGTGGTCGGGGAGGAATGGTTCCGGAGTCGGGATGTGACGGCCAGGTTCCGGATAGCTGAGCTTTTCAAGGGAGACCCATCGGCGCTCGATCTCTCCGTCATTGTCCCGGCCGACATCCTCGCTTTTCCTGGCCAAAGTAGGACGCGGCACGAAGTGCGGGAGGAGATTCTGGACTCGCTTAGGGGGCGAGTCGAGGCGGCGCGACGCCGTCTCGATGAACTGGAGGAGTCCCGACTCAGCATGGATGCGCAGACGTATTCGGATGCCAAGCGACGTGAAGAGGGCGCCCTGATGGCGCTGGTGGAAGAGAGCCTCGGGCGTTACCCCGGGCGCCACATTGCGGTGGTACACGGGAGGATGATTTGGGAGGTCGGCGGAGTAATCCGGACAGGGCAGATGTACCTTCTGACGATCAACCGAGATGGAAACGGCGACATCCGCCTGACGGAAGTACACGATGGTCTCCTTTGGTGGGGCGAGGAGGCGAGGCAGATGCTGGACCGCTTGCGCGGCGAGTACGGTGCAATCAAGGTCTCTCAGGACCAATAGCAGCACGGCATGACGATTCGCCACGGCGAGACGCTCGTCGAGTACGCGCACGGTTGGCGCGAGCTCGACGCGGGGCCAGTCGCGACCGGCGCAGGACCGGCGTGCCCGTGCCGGCCTTGCGCTCGGCGGCGTTCGGCACGCCGGAGTCGATCCTCCACGCCGGACCGTGCCCCAAGGGGAACGGCCCCGTGGGGTTACGCGCCGATCTCGGCAGGTCTGTCGCGGTGGCGTCGCGGCGCGGATGCGCTACGATCCGGCCGGCAACCTGGTACGGCACGAACTGGCCGCTCGTGACGGCACCAAGGTCCCGCAGGACAGCGAAATGGGCAGGAGGACAACCTCATGGTGAATGCAGGACGTGGAGCACGCACTGGCCAACACGGGACCGGTCGGAAGTCGAGGTCCCCTGCCTACCTACATCAGGGGGCCAGCAGGATGCAATGGGTCGCCACCTAGCTTACGTGAACAACGCCTCCCGCACGCTGCGAGCGCTGGGGGCACTAGTGCTCGCGGCGACCTGGCCCATCTGCGCTGGTTTACCGGCGGCACCGTCTGTGGCCATCGAGATGGACGACGTGGTCAGCGACAGCGTCTCGTTCGAGATGCGCGTCACTCTCGACAATCGCAGCGGCGAACCGTACGAGTTCACATGGCGGCACCGAAACACGGAACCGCCGTATGGCGTTTGGATCAGGAGCACGTCGGGAGGGTTCTCAAGGAGGCTGTTTGGTGCCTATGTCGCCAGCAGCCATTACTCGACGAGCATGCGGCTTCGGACGTACCGTGTAGACGCAAACGCATCGATAGAGTTCATCGCTGCCATCAATTTCAAGGACTGCTACAAAATTGGGGAGTGCCGCACCGTGGCCCCTGGCAGCTACGTGATGGAGGTCACGTTCCTGAGCCTGGCAGCCAACGAGCCACTGACGGCAACGAAGACTTTCGACGTCGTGCATGTGCCTAGCCTGCCGCAGCCTGAGCGTGGCGACGTGCCGAGCATCAAGGATGTCCCTAGCCTCACACTGGTCGCGGACGTTCGACCGACCGTGCCTGCCGAGGGGCCTTCTCCCATGCTGCTGACGATCTCGAATCAGAGCATGGAGCCGGTGACGTTCTACGTGTGTCACCGGCCAGCGCAGCCACCATATCGCGGAATAGTGACGCGGCGAGAGGACCTCGCGCAAGGGCGTATGTTCGGATATCCATACACGCCATACTATGTGAACACGACCCTCGCTACGGGGCGGAGACACATCTACCGTGTGGAGGCCGGGGGCAAGATGACATTTGCGGATGAGCTTGACATGGGGGAAGTGTTCCAAGGCGCGCAGGTCAAGCCGGGGACCTACTCACTGCGTATGGGCATCGGCGACCTCTACGGGCGCGCCTCCGACGTGGCCTCGTTCGTAGTCTCGGCGCCACGAGCGGCACCGAGTACTGGTGTCGTGAGCCGGCCCGAAGCCGCGACGGACATCGCAGCCTTGATGCAGCGTGCAGCCACCTTGCCGCGATGCGATGCACGCCTGTTCTGAGACGCATGCGCGGCGGCCGAGGAGGGCGACTGATGTCGGATCGCCGTCTCGGCCATCTTGCGTATGGCCTGCTCCTGCTGGCCGTTTCGGGACTGGCGCCCGCGTGGGCCGATGGCGTCGAGCTGCGTCTTTCGGCGGAGACCGGGGTGCTTTCGCGGGGCGAGCCGATCCTGACGCGCCTGTTGGTCAAGGACGCCGCCGGCGGCGGCTCCTATCTCACGCTGGACAGCCTCGGGCACATGTACGTCAATGTGCATGTCACGGATCCGCAGGGCAACGCGACCTATGTGACCTCGGAGGACGCGAGAACGTGCGTTGACGACTGTCCGATGGACTTCAACTCGCATACGTTCGCGTCCGAAGGGCAGGTGACGGTCGCCCTAGTGATCGACAGATGGTATGCGTTCCGCAGGCCGGGCCGCTACGAGGTCTACGTCGAGCTTCACCGGGAGGCGCTGGTCGACCCCTTCGTCGCGTTCGCCGAGAAGGTCGAGGAGATGAACGGCGTGCCGACCCTGTACACCTCGGCCGAGGACGATGCGTGGTTGGCTGAGCCGGCGGTGAGGAGCAACTCGGTGGCAGTACGCGTTGGTCGGCGCGACGAGCGGCGGCTCCGCAAGGTTGCGGCCCAGTGGCTCGAATCGGCGACGCGAGGGGACGAGGGAAGCGCCTCCGCGTTGACGCACATGCTCGACCCTGCCGCAGCGCCGGCCTTGGAGGGCCTCTTCCTGCACGACCGGCAACACGCCGGTACGTTTTTCCATCAGCTGTCGAATCGGCGACTGCCTTGGACGCCCGAGGCCGTGGGACTCCTGCTTCGCTTGGCAGAGACCAACACCGGTCAAGCGGATGATCGAGCGGCTCGCGAACTGCGGCAACTTGCGTCGGATCCGTCGGTGGACCGGAGGATCAGAGACCGGATCGCACGCAGCAACTGGAATGCGGCCCGTGCAACGCGGGACGCACGCGCGACGGTACACGCTCGGCACGAGCCCACCGTCGCTGCGACTGGCCCCGGCGCCGCTGCTGCCGAGCACGGCTGCGATGGGCTCGACATCGGTCCAGTCAACGGCTCGAACTTGGCGGAGATGGTCAGATGCGTCGAGGCTTGGGGCGTCGATGACCGACGTTCCATGGCGATACTCCAACGAGCTTCGGGCCGCGGGAGGGAGGAAGCCACTCTCGTCCTGCTTCAACGGGGCGTCGCGCCGACGGAGCCGGCGCGGTTCCTCCGGGAGGCGGCCGGCGCGGACCTGCCCCGCGTTGTCGACTTCATGCTCGGCCAGAACGCGGCAGTCGCGCCCGCGCAACGGCTGCCGCTGCAACCGGCACTCGAAGTGGCAGCGGGCAGCGGTGCCTATCGCAGTGCGCGGCTCTTGCTCGACCACGGGGCCGATGCCCACTCGTGGAAGAGCCTGGAGGTCGCGGCAAGCCGCCGCCATCTGCATATCTTCCACCTGCTGGTGGAACGCGGCGCAAGGCCTCAGGACCTGAGCTCGGAACAGGCCGCGACATTGCTCAAGTCGGCGGTCTTGAGCACCGACTGGATGTTCGTCAAGCAACTCCTCGATGAGCACCGGCTCGATCCCAACGCCATCGCGTACGAAGTCCCCCACAGCGGGCACCACGTCCTTGCGTGGGCGGGCATCCACGAGGATGCGCAGGCCGGCAGGGGAATCTGGGACGTGCTGATCCAGTACGGCGCGGACCCGCGCAGGATGGCATGCGGCTTGCTCGAACAGAAGGTCGAGTGTGCGCCGCATATGCACGAGTGGTTCTGGCGCGAAGTGGAGAACCACCGGGACGATTGCGGAAGCGCCGCCGCGGCAGACGCCTCGCCGACGCCTAGTTTACGAGCAAGTTCCGCCGATTGCGCCACCTTCGACATCGGGCCGATCATCGGCACCAACCGGGCGGAGATGGCCGCCTGCGTGGATGCGTGGGGAGTTGGCGATGAGCGGTCCAAGGCACTGCTGGAACATGCATTGGGCTACATGCGGGAAGACGCCGTGCTCGATCTCCTCGGCACGGGTGTCGAGCCGGAAGACCCGGCGCGCTTTCTGCAGCTGGCTGCGACCTATGATCTGCCTCGGGTTGTAGGATTCATGCTCGATCGGAACGCAATGGCGGGCGAGCGGCACCGGCTGCAGCCCGCTCTCAACGCCGCGGCCGGGAGCGGCGCGTATCGGGCCACGCGACTGCTGCTTGATCGGGGCGCCCATCCGCAGTCTGCCCAAGGGCTTCGGGAAGCGGTTGTGCGGGCCAACCTGCACACCTTCAACCTGCTCATCGAGCGTGGCGCGACGTTGGATACGCTGCGGCGAGACGATGCGGCTGACATCTTCACCCCTTAAGGGCATACTGAGGCGCGAGTATTCGTCGTATTGCAGGTTTTTCGTGCGTTTCGCGCTGTAGTCGGGTTGCCGGTTTGACACACCGTAGGTGTTGTCAAGCGGAGCGCGGTTTCGCGGGGCACGGCGTCTTTGCGCTTCGATAGTTCGTCGAATCGCAAGGAGCGGGGTTGGACGGCGACCCCCTTCTGTTACGATGCGGTTCGTCGAAAAACTCATCGGAAGGAGGCCGCCGCCATGAAGCGTAGCAAGGCGAGCGTGCGGGGTAAAGCGACGGATCGCATCGAGATCCGGTTCGAGGACCAGCGGCTGACGGCGCACGCGGGCCTGGTGCTCTACCAGAGGCTGTTCGCGCGGCTCGGGCTGAAGGAGCGCTTGCGCGGCTGCTTCCGCCACCTGCCGGGCAGTCCGGTCTACGCGCCGCACGCGGTGGCGCTGCTGCTGGTCGTGCATCTGGTCATGGGCTTCCGGGAGCTGCGCGACGCGCGGTACTACCGGGACGACGAAATGGTCAGGCGGACGCTGGGCCTGCGGCACCTGCCGGACGCCTCCACGATGGGCCGCATGCTGGCCAGGGCCGACGGGCGCAGCGCGGACAACGTGCGCGCCCTGAACCGGCGGCTGGTGCTGGACCGCGCCGCGGCGCTCGGCCCGGCGCGGATGACGCTCGACTTCGACGGCTCGGTGCTCGGCACGAAGCGCTTCGCGGAAGGCACGGCCGTCGGCTTCAACAAGCGCAGGAAGGGACAGCGCAGCTACTATCCGCTGTTCGCGACGGTGGCGCAGACCGGGCAGGTGTTCGACCTGCGCCACCGCCCGGGCAACGTGCACGACTCCAACGGCGCGGAAGCCTTCATGCAGCGCTGCCTGGCGGACGTCCGCGCCGCGCTGCCGGGTGCGCGGCTGGAGTCGCGCATGGACAGCGCGTTCTTCGGCGAGGCCGTCCTCGGCCGGCTCGACGCGCTGGGCGTCGAGTACACGGCGACGGTGCCGTTCGAGCGGTTCGCGGAACTGAAGTCGCTCGTCGAGGGCCGCCGCCGCTGGCGCCGCATGGACGGGGCGAGGGACTTCTTCGAGCCCGCCTGGAAGCCGAAGAGCTGGGGCCGCCGGCGGCGCCTGGTCGTGGTCCGGACGCGAACCCGCCGGCAGCGCAAGGGACCGGTGCAGCTGGACCTGTTCGCGCCCCACGTCCACGGCTTCGAGTTCAAGGTCGTGGCGACCAACCGCCGCGTGCGGGCGAAAAGCGTCGTCGCGTTCCACGACGGGCGCGGCTCGCAGGAGGCCGTGTTCGCGGAACTGAAGTCGCAGTGCCGCATGGAGTACGTCCCGACGCGCAAGCTCGCCGGCAACCGGCTGTACACCCTCGCCGCCATCCTGGCGCACAACCTGACCCGGGAGCTGCAGATGGCGTCCCGGCCGCCGCAGCGCGGCACGACCCCGAAGCGCACGGCGCTCTGGGCGTTCGAGCAGATGCACACGATGCGCCGCCGCCTCGTCGTCCGGGCCGGACGGTTCCTCCGCCCGCAGCGCAAACCCGTCCTGTCGATGAATGCAAACGCCGAAGTGGAAGCGGAGATGTCCTCCTACCTCGCCGCGCTAGCCTGAACATCAACATCCGTCGCCTCTTTTTTTGCATCAATAGGGTTCATGTGGGCCGTGCGCCACCATGACTGGGTGTTCGTGAAGCAGCTCCTTGATGACTTTGCGTTGCACCCGGACCTGATCGTGACGGAGGTAGTCGGCGGCAAGCAGGGCATTCTCGCCATGGAGACAACGGACGATGCGGAGTGGATCGGCTCCGGCACTTGGCAGGTGCTGATCCAGTACGGCGCCGACCGTCGAGCCATGGCCTGCGGCCTCTCGGAGCAGCAGCAGGAGCTGATCTACCGGATGCATCGCAAGTACGGCCGCAACGTGCAACGCCATCCGTTCGACTGCGATGGGGAGGAGGCGGCAGCGTCGCGGGCGGATGGCCGACGCCCGACTTGGTAGACGGCCGGTGAAGGAGCATTCGCTGGTCGCATTCCGTGCCCCGCATACCTAGAATGCCCGCCGCATGGACTCGGCCCGACAGGCAGTGAAAGAGGCGGCAGGGCTGTTCGAGCGGGCGAGGGCGCATCTCGCCGGCCGCAATGCCGACGAGGTGCAGATGGAGGTCCACGACCTCGCATTCTCCTTCGCGGAGTTGGCGGCAGCGCGCATCGTGCTGGACTACGCGGAGCAGTCCGCCGCGGCCAGCGATGTCGCCTTCAAGCGCGGTCTGGCGGCGTTCTATTGCGCACAGGCTGTCGCGAGCCTGCAGAGTCGTCTCGCCTCGCGGCCTTCCGCGTTCGGCTTGACGAGTGGCGACCTCAGTTGCCCGCCGTTTGTCGACGCCGCCCTTGCGCCAGCGCGCATCGCGACGCTCGGCGACGTGCTGCGCCGACGCGACGGCGCACTGCCCCCGGACCACCTCGATGCCGAGAAGGCGTTGATGCGGGAGACGTTCCGCCAGTTCGCGGACGAACGGGTTGTGCCGGTGGCGGGGCGCATCCACCGCGAGGACCTCATGATCCCGGACGACATCATCGACGGCCTGCGCGAGCTCGGCTGCTTCGGCCTGTCCGTGCCCGAGCGTCATGGCGGCCTGAAGCCGGACGGGCGCGAGGACAGCGTCGGCATGGTGGTGGTGACGGAGGAACTGTCCCGAGGCTCGTTGGGCGCGGCGGGCAGTCTCATCACGCGACCCGAGATCATGGCGCGAGCGGTGGAAGAGGGCGGCACACAAGAGCAGAAGGCGCGCTGGCTGCCGGGCATCGCCGCCGGCGAGCCGCTGGTGGCCGTCTCCGTGACGGAACCGAATACCGGTTCGGATGTGGCGTCCGTGGCGTTGCGGGCTAGCGCGACAACGCGCGACGGCGAGAGGGGCTGGCTTCTCAATGGCGCAAAGGCGTGGTGTACGTTCGCGGGGAAGGCCAGCGCGATCCTGCTGCTGGCGCGCACGAATCCCGATGCCTCGCCGCCCCATCGAGGCCTGTCGCTGTTCGTGGTGAACAAGCCGAGCTTCGACGGCCAGTCGTTCGTCTGCGAGAGCCCGGGCGGTGGCCGCCTGACGGGCAGGGCGACGCCGACCATCGGCTACCGCGGGATGCATTCCTTCGAGCTCTTCTTCGACAGCTACTTCCTGCCGCATCGGGATCTGGTGGGGGAAGACGCCGGCGAGGGCAGGGGCTTCTACTACACCATGCGCGGCTTCGCCGGCGGCCGGCTGCAGACCGCGGCGCGGGCCACGGGGCTGATGCGCGCCGCGTTCGAGAAGGCACTGGCGTATGCCGAAGAGCGCGTCGTATTCGACCGGCCAGTGGCGGCGTACCCGCTCACGCTGCAGAAGCTCGTGCGCATGGCGGCGACCATCGTCGCCTGCCGGCAAGCCACTTACTCGGTGGCGACGCTGATGGATCAGGGCGAAGGGCAGCTCGAAGCGAGCTTGGTGAAGCTGCTCGCCTGCCGCGCTGCCGAGTGGGTGACCCGCGAAGCCATGCAGATCCACGGCGGCATGGGCTACGCGGAAGAGACGGACGTGAGCCGCTACTTCGCCGACGCCCGCGTGCTGTCGATCTTCGAGGGCGCTGAAGAGACGCTCGCGATCAAAGTGGTGGGACGAGCCCTGTTGGGTGACTAGGAGGCACTCCGAGGGGAGCGCCTCATCATCTCGCCCGCCTGCGCCAGCGCGGCAATGGCGCTTGTGGGCCTTGGGTACAGTACGGTGGAGCCCCCTTTTTGGCGTCCGAGACAGCGCGAACGGCGTATTTTGTAAGACATTTGCCATTCTCGTTGTAAGAAATCCGCCCGTCGTGCAGACAGAGCCGGAAACACAACCTATGTTCGCCGCCTTCGGCCCGAAGACCGGGACAAACGCCGCCAAGGACTCGCCTCATGCCGACCAAGTGGGATGAAGCATCCAAGCTCTTGTTCACGCCAGAGGTCATCGCGGATGCGCTCCGCGCTGTGATGCCGGACCTCGCTGTGCTGTTGCGCTTGGACCAAATCGAGGTGCTGCGCACGGAGTACATCGGTCTGGACCGCAAGAAGCGCTTCGGCGACGCCGCATTTCGGGTGAAGTTCAAGAAGGGCCGTTTTCCCGCCTCGGCGGCTGCACCCGGCAGGCGTCGGCCTCGCCGACTGTACCTGCTGCTGGCGGTCGAGTATCAGCACGGCAACGACCCCACGATGCTGGCGCGAGTGCGCGAGTACGCCACGCGCATGCAGGAGGACTATCGGCACCAAGGGGTTGTGCGCGAGGGCGAGTATCCGGCGGTCCTTGCGCTGGTAATCCACACCGGGCCCGACAAATGGTCCGCCCTCGATGGCGGCGAGGCGCTGCGAGCGCTGCCAGAGGACGTTGGACGATTGCTGGCGGCCTCCAGCCGCTGGCGTATATTCCGATCGACGCCGGGCCGCGCAGCGAGTTCGATTTGCCGGCGTGCAGCCGGGTGAAGGCGGCCGCGGGATTGATCGGATGCCCGACGCGGAGTGAACTGGCCACGCGCTTGGCCGTCGAGTGGCGAATGTTTGCTGGCCCGGCCCACGAACGCTTTCGGCGCGCCATGTTGGCCTGGGCACAGGAAGTGGCGCACGGCATCGGGGATTCGGAACTGCGGCTACCGAGCTTCGAGGAACTGGAAGGAATGGAGGAGCAGCAGATGGCGAACGTGCTGGCAGATCGCTACAAGCAGTGGGTGGCGGATTCGCGAGACAAGGGCCGCGTAGAAGGGCGTGTAGAGGGCCGCGAAGAAGGACAGCGGGAACTCCTGGAGGCCTTGGCCACCCGTCGCTTCGGTGCGGATGCGGCCCAGCGGCTGTCGGCGACTCTGAACGGCTCGGCAAGCCGGGAGGCGTTCGCCGAGCTCGGCGACCTGATCATCCGTTGCGAAACCGCCGAGGAGTTCGTCGAGGAACTCGAAGGCTGACGCGCCGGCGGTCGGATATCGACGACAGCCACACCGACCGCCTTCGACTACTAGGCCCGGCCCATGCCAGTGTTGCGTGTAATGCGTATTATGTTAAATAGCGTGCTGGGCGATCTAGCGGACGCTGAAGCGCGCCGTGACGAACCCCTGCTGCTGAACGTCGATGCTGGCGCTCGCGATTTCCAGGCCGCGTCGCTCCAAGGTATGCGTGAACTCCACCACCGTGTTGAACGGCTGCACGTCGACCTGAACGCTGAAGCCGTCGCCCTCTGGCTGGATGCGGCGGAGCTCAAGGCCGACGCCATTCGCCACCGCGTTGATCGTCGACAGCGCTTGCGGGCCCATGCCGTCCTCCGGGATGCCGAGGGCCGCGGTGCCGCGATTGTCCTCCATCCACAGCAGGTCGCCGTACTCTGCCGCCTGCCGGGCGATCGCGTCGTTGCGGAAGTCGAGCAGCGGCTTGACGGCGGCATACAGCAGGAGCGTCGCGATGATCGCCGCCACGACCGCAACCAGCAGCCGCTCGCGTCGCGACAGCGCCTCGAAGCGCGTCCGCAGCGGCGAGCGGTGCCATGCTTCGGCGAGTAGGTCCAGCATCGTCCGCCTCCTCCGCGGCTAGGAAAGTTCCGCCAGGCGAAGATTGGCTCGCACACGGTCGTCCGGCTGCTGCTCGGCCGACACCATTTCCAGCTCGAAGCCGCGCTCCGCAAGCGCCTCCTGCAGATCTTCGAGGACATCGAGGCTAGCGATCAGCATGTCGGCGCCGAAGCCGCTTCGTTCGCTGAAGCTGATGCTGAGCAGCTTGTAGCTTCCGCCGACCTCGTCCAATGCAATGCCCAGATTGCCCAACAGCGCGTGGAAGCCGAGCGTCTCCTTCGGGGCCTGGCCGAGCTGGCGCCGCATCCGCGATGCCGGGTTGCCGGCCACCCGTGCCACGCCGTAGGTCTCCTTGTAGAGTTCCACCGCGGCCGCACGGTAGCCATCTGCCTGACGGCTGGCCCAGATGCCTTGGCTGGCGGCGAGGACCAAGCCTAGCGCGCCCCAGGCGAGCAGTCCCGCCGCGACGGCGCGCCAGCGGGTCCAGACCGCGCCGGCCCGCCGTCGCACGGCGAAGTCGCCTTGCAGCAGGTCGATGCGCTCGGTGCCGTCGAAGTGCGCCGCCAAGTGGCCGAGCAGCGAATCATGGATGGCGTCGGCCTGTGCGGATTCGGTAAAGCCGGCGGCGCGCATGTCCACATCGGAGAGTGCGCCGTGCATCTCCTGAAGCATTGGCGCTCCACCGTGGGCCTCGATCTGGTCGTGCAGCGCGGCCAACACGCTTGGAAGGTTGACGAGGTCCACGCTCGCGATCTGTTCCGCGGTACGCACAAGCGCCGACTCGCCGTCGTAGGCCACGGTCACGGCGTTGTCGGCGACCGGCAGCGCCATGGCATCGGCGGTCATGCAGCCGGGGGCGACTCCAGCGGCCAGCAGGCAATCGAGCCAGTCGCGGACGCTGTCCCGCCGCGCCACCAGGCAGCGCACAGGCTCGCCCCGCGCGAGCGCGCCGCAGGCGACGTGCATCGTTTCGATGTCGTCGGTGATGAACTCTTCGATCGCGTACGGCGCCGCCTTGCGGATCTGCGCGGCGTTGCGTCCTGGCACGCTGCAGTCCGTCGCGAGCGTCTCCCCGGCCGGCACGAATGCCACGACGCGGGCCGGATCGTCGGCCCACTCGGCATGCTCCTCGACCCACGCCGCCAGATTCGCGACATCGTCCCGGACCGAACTCTCGGCGAGCTCGCCGGCGCTCTGCACGAGCCACTCCGCCGGGCCGACGAAGCCGCCCTCCTCATCCCTGGCGACCGGTGCCATGAAGCGCAGAAACAAACGCGGCATTGACGACTCCTACCCCGTGCCGAAGCGGCCGCTAGGACGCTGCCGATGGGTTGCGGAATGGATAGGCTGGCCGGAAGCCGGCCAAGCGTCAAGGGCTGCCGAACGGCCGCGGGGCCGACCTGCAATCGATGCCACTCGCTCCGGCTCGTCCTCGTCCGGCTGCGCTTCCTCGAAAGGTTCGCCGAAGCTGCGTCGCAGCAACGTCAGCTTGCCGTCTTTCGGGTCCCGGTGCAGCAGGGACGAGAGTTCCATGCGGGCATCGCCGGCTTGCGCGCGCACTTGGACGCGGAAGAACTCGCTGGCTACGCGCAGCAGATCCTGCGCCTCGCCGACATCGGGGTGCGCGGACACGAAGACCTGCACATCGGCGTATTTGCGCGCGAAGTCGGTGATCGGCTGCGCCTCGGCCGGCGACAGCTCCTCGGTGAGGACGCCGAGCACGGCGGCGGATGCCGTGTTGACGTTGACGACCAAGTCGAACCGGGGCAGCGCTGCGATGTGCGGTCGCAGGCGCTCGAACTCTTCTCTGGCCATGCCGGTCGCGACGATGAACTCGGAGACGTGGACTGCGGCTTGGTTGGCCGGCCGCCGCGGCGGCTCTGCGGTCAGCCAGTCGGCGTCCTCGGCACCGAAGCCATGCACGTCGCCGTCGCCGTCCACCCAGTCTAGCCATAGGTCCGCGACGCTCGGGTCGATCTCAAGATGCATGAGCAAGCGCTTGAGACGCCTCAGGTTCTGCTCGCCCTCGGTGCCGAGGACGGCGTTGATGTTGAAGCGCCGGGCGAGGTCCTCGATGCGCACCTGCACAGTCCCGGAGTCGGCTTCCAGCGGCATGCCCATGGGCTGCGTCCACGCCTCAAGAAGCGTGTCGATGGCCCGCGTCTGGGGCTCCTTCCAGTCGCCGTGGAGCATCTGGCGGGCGAACTGTTCGCCAGCCAAGGCGTACTGGCGGGCCTGCGAACCGTCGAGGGCCAGAGTCGCTTGCGCGAGCCCAAGGGTGTGGCGCTGGGCCACCTCGTAGGCGAGCGCGACTGCCACCGCGACGATCAGCAGCACGCTGACGAGCGCCACGCCACGGGCGTTCATCGTTCCTCCTCGCGGCGCGGGCCGGCGTCGCCCTGTCCATCGGGTCCTCCGCCGTCCGCACCGGTGCCCGGTTCGGCGCCGTTGTCGCCGCGCCGATGCAGGAAGTCGCTCGCCCCAGTCGTCAGCCAGAGTCTCTCTATGCGCCCGTAAACGCCGTGCGACAGGCGCAGTTCGATGCCGGCGAGCTGGCCCGGGCGGTCTTCTTCGTCGGCATCCTCGGCCGCGGCCTTGGGCCAGGATGCGTGCTCCCCTTCCAAGTCGTCGTGAACGATGAACTCCGCGTCGCGCACGTCCTGCAGCAGTCGCTGGGCGACGGGCACGGTGTCCGGCGCCCGGTCCAGCACTGGCCAGTAGAGCCGCACCAGCTCATCGTCGTTTAGCGCGTAGGCGACGCGCTGCACCTCGGACCGCGCCGCGTCCACCGGGTTCTGCCAGCCATGCCGGGTCAGTTCGAGGAGCAAGCCATCGCCGACGAGTACGGCATCCAAGGTCTCGCCCTCCTCGTCCCGCACGGTGCGCTGCGCGAGCTGTTCGACATCGCGCCCGACGATGAAAATGGCGCGCTGCAAGTCGGCGAACTGCTCGCTGCGGGTCTTGGTGGCGGTTGCGAGATCCACCATGCTGGCGAGGATCTGGCTGGCCATCACCCCGATGACGGCGAATACCGCGAGTGCCACGAGCATTTCCAGCAGGGTGAAGGCTTGGGCGCGCATCAGAACTGGCCGAGATAGGCGGTCAGGGTGTCGATGGGGCCGATGTCCCTGCCGTCCTCGACCGCATACACTTCGACCCGCACCTCGAACATGAACTCCAACGGCGTCTCGGTGGTGGTACGCACGACTCGCCAGGCGCGATCGCCCTGCGCGAGCCGTTCGCGTTCGGTACCGAGTTCGGGCTTCTCCGTGTCCCGGCCGCGGCCCAGGCGCAGCTTCGCCACCTCGCTCTCCGCCACCCAGCGGGCCAGCGCGCGCTGTTCGGTGGCGCTCAGCTGGCGGGCGGCCTCGCCGCCCTGCCCCATCACCGCCATGGACACCACGGCGAGCACCGCCAGCGCGATCAGGATTTCCAGTAGGCTGAAGGCGCGCGGCTTGCTCATCGCCGCCAGTTCAAGGAACTCAGCAGGTCCGCGTCGTCCTCCTCCCAGAGGCCTGCCGCAGCGGTGCGCATCCGCTGCACGCCGTCCGTGCCAGCGATCCAGTCGGAGACGTCGGCGTCGGCCGCCACGATCACCCGGAACGGGGTGGCGTCGCCGCCGGGATAGAACGCCACCGCCGGCGGCGGTTCTTCCTCGTCGTCTTGGGCGCGATCTTCGGGCACCACCTCGTCGAAACCATCGTCCTCGCGCGGGGCGCCGATGACGTACATGCGCGGACCGCGACGCTGCCGATCGCGCCCTGACGCGGTGCGGAGCCGAAGCGAGAGGCCCGGCTCCAGAGTGCGCGCCGCGAACGGTCGCCGCTCGACCTGCACCCAGCCCTGCTGCGGGTCGTTGCGCTTGAAACCGTAGCCGTCGTCCTGCAAGGCGAGGCCCCATATCTCGTTGCGCATGAGCGCTTCGGTGCGAGCCAGTTCCACGGCGAGCGACAGCCGTTCGGCCTCGGTCTGCACCTGCTGGCGCACGCCGGCGTCGGTGAATCCGATCAGCACGAGGCCGGCGAGCAGGCCGACGATGACCAGCACCAGCAGGACTTCGAGCAGCGTGAAGCCGGGCGCCCTGCCCCGCCGCCGAGCCATGCCGTGCCGGCTCTGCATCGCCGACTCCTGCGGCTACAGATCCGCGTAGCTGATGTCGGCGTCCTCGCCATCGCCGCCATCGGTGCCGTCGGCGCCGAAGGAGACGAGTTCGAAGTTCGAGCTCTCGCCGACGTAGAGGAACTCGTTGCCCCATTGATCGAGCGGGTACTTGCTGAGGTACGGCGCCGGTCCCCAGTTGCGCGGCTCCGGCGTGCCGCTCGGCTTCGTGACCAGCGCTTCCAAGCCCTGGTCCGTGGACGGATAGCGGCCGTTGTGCATCTTGTACATGATGAGCGCGTTGCCGATGCTGCGCAGCTGCACCTTCTGCGCGGTCATGCGCGCCTCGTCGCCACGGCCGATCAGGGTGGGCACGAGAACGGCGGTCAGGATGCCGATGATGACCACGACCATCATGATCTCGATCAGCGTCATCCCGCCTTGGCGACATCCGTGTGCGTGCATCTGTCTCGCTCCCTCGGTGGCGCCTGCCCTTTCAGGACACCAGTTGGTTCATGTTCAGGATGGGCACCAGGATGGCCACCACGATGATGAGCACCATGCCGGCCATCATCAGCAGCATGATGGGCTGCAGGATCTGCACCAGCGCGGTCACCAGTCGCGTCAGCTCCTGCTGCTGATAGTCCGCTACCTTGGCGAGCATGCGGTCTAGCTCGCCGCTCGCCTCGCCGCTGCCGATCATGTGCAGGAACATCGGCGGGAAGTAGCCGCCGCGTTCCAAGGCGCTGCGCAGGCTCGCGCCCTCGCTGACACTTTGCACGGCTTCTGCGAGTTTCGCCTTAAGCCATTGATTGGACACTACTTCCGCGGCGATGTGCATGGCATCCACCAGCGCGACGCCGCTCGACGACAGAATCGACAGGGTGTTGGCGTAGCGGCTGGCATTGGTGCCCCGGGCAATCTTGCCCGCCAGCGGCAGGCCGAGCTTGCGACGATCCCAGAACAGGCGGATGCGCGGCTCGCGCAGCAAGGCGCGGACAGCGAGCACCAGCCCGACGGTGCCGCCGAGCAGCAGCCACCAGTAGTCGCGCACGAAGTCGCTGGTGTCGATCAGCGCCGCGGTGACGAATGGCAGGCTCTGGCCGGTGTTGTCGAATACGGCGACGATCTTCGGCACCACGTAGGTCATGAGGCCGGCGATGATGGCGACCGAGACGAGAAACAGCATGATCGGGTAGGCGAGCGCCATCTGCACATTGCGCATGGACTCGAAGCGCGATTCGGTGTGGTCCGCCAGATTCTCCAGCACTACATGCAGGAAACCGGACTGCTCGCCGGCGGCGACGGTGGATCGGTACATGGGCGAAAAGGCGCCGGGATACTCGCCGAGTGCAGCGGCCAGGGAATGCCCTTCCAGCACCCGGCCGCGGACGTTCATCACCAGCGCCGACAGGCGTCGCTTGTCGGTCTGCCGCGCCACGGTATGCAGCGACTCCTCGACCGGCAGTCCGGCGGCGATCAGCGTTGCCAGCTGGCGCGTGAGCAGCGCCAACTCGAGGGGCGAGACCGCCGGGGCGAACAGGTTCGTCTTGAACCTGCTCCCGGGGGTCTTCGCCTCGGCCCCGTTGCGATGCCGGGCCGCGGCAGCGGCGACGGACATGGGCGCCAATCCCTGATCGCGCAGGCTCTGGCGCACCTGGCGACTGCTGTCGCCTTCGAGCACGCCCTTGCGCCGACGCCCCTTGGCGTCGATGGCCGTGTACTCGAAAGCCGCCACGGGTCGACAAGCGCCGTCAGATGGCGAGGCTCACGCGCATCACCTCGTTCACGGAAGTGATGCCGGCCAGCACCTTGGCGCGGCCGTCGTCGCCGATGCCCGGACAGTTCGGACGCACGTACTCCGTCATCGCCTGCTCGGATGCCTGATCGTGGATGAGGGCGCGCAGGCCGTCGTCCACGGTCACCAGCTCGTAGATGCCGGTGCGGCCTCTGAAGCCCGAGAAGCTGCATTCCTCGCAGCCCTTGGGACGATAGATGGTCGCGCCGCCCGCGCCGTCGCCGAGGAAGCGCCGCTCGAGGATGCTCGGCTCGCCCGGTTGCTTGCAGGTCGGGCACAGCGTGCGCACCAGCCGCTGCGCCAGCATGCCGACCATGCTGGAGGCGAGCAGGAACGGTTCCACGCCCATGTCCACCAGGCGGGTCACGGCGCCGATGGCGGTGTTGGTATGCACGGTGGACATTACCAGGTGCCCGGTGAGGCTCGCCTGCACGGCGGTCTGCGCCGTCTCCAGATCGCGCACCTCGCCCACCATCACCACGTCCGGGTCCTGGCGCAGAATCGCTCTGAGGCCCCGGGCGAAGGTCATATCCGCCTTCTGGTTCACCTGCGTCTGACCGATGCCGGCGATGCTGTACTCGATGGGGTTCTCGATGGTGAGGATATTGATGGAGTCGCTGCTGAGCTCCCCCATCGCGGCGTAGAGCGTGGTGGTCTTGCCGGAGCCCGTGGGGCCGGTAACGAGAAAAATGCCGTGCGGATTCGCCACCACCGCCTGCAGCCGCTGCACGGTGCGATCGTCCATGCCGAGATTGGCGAGCTGCAAGGCCCCGGCGTGCTTGTCGAGCAGGCGCAGCACGACGCGCTCGCCGTTGCCGGTGGGCAGCGTGGAGACGCGCACGTCCACTTCCCGGCCGCCGATCCGCAAGGGGATGCGGCCATCCTGCGGGATGCGCTTCTCGGCGATGTCGAGCTTGGCCATCACCTTGATGCGGGATACGAGGAGCGGCGCCAGGGCGCGCTTCGGCTGCACCACCTCGCGCATCACCCCGTCGACCCGGAACCGTACTTGCAGGACCTTCTCGTAGGTCTCGATGTGGACGTCCGAAGCACCCTCGCGGATGGCTTCGGCCAGGAGCGCATTGATGAGCCGAACGATGGGCGCATCGTCCTGCACGTCGAGCAGGTCTTCCGTCTCCGGCACCGAGTCCGCGAGGCTGGCGAGGTCCATGTCGTCGCCGATGTCTGCCACCATCTGCTTGGCTTCCGAGCCATCGCGGGTATAGGCGGCGGTGAGGATCGCCTCGAACTCGCCGTCGGGAACCATGCGCAGTACGAACGGGCGCCGCGTGGCGCGCTTGATTTCGGCTAGCGTGGCGAGTGGCGGCTGCTGCTTGCAGTAGGCGACCAGAGGGCCGTCTGCCGCATCGGCGTCCTGCGTGACCACGACGCCGAAGCGGCGCGCGAAGGCGAACGGCAGGGGCGGCGCCGCGGCCATCGTAGGTCCTGCGTTCGCGGCGGCTCCAGGATTGCCTTTGACGGGCGCCGCGGGCAGGTCTTCACCTGCCTGGGCGAAGGGTTGCCCGTTGGCGGCGGCTTCGGCCATAGGGAGCGGTCTCACTCGCGAGTCCATCGGCAGCGGATCATAGCAGTTGGACGCTGCGCAGCGGCCAAGAGTTCCTCTGCCGGACTGTCGCCGGGCGACCGCTCCCGGCTACACTGTGACCAGGTTCGGGGGTGCGCAGTGGATTTCGTCGGCAGTCATATCCTCTCGGTCGATCAGTTCGAGCGCAGCGACATCGACCGGCTGTTCGCGGTCGCGGACGATATGCTGCCGTATGCGCATCGGCGGCGAATCACCCGCGTGCTGCAAGGCGCGATCCTCTCCAACATGTTCTTCGAGCCGAGCACGCGCACGCGGGTCTCCTTCGGCTGCGCCTTCAATCTGCTCGGCGGCGATGTGCGCGAGACCACGGAGGTGAAGTCCTCGGCCCTCGCCAAGGGCGAATCGCTCCACGACACGGCGCGCGTGCTGTCCGGCTACAGCGACATCATCGTGATGCGCCACCCGGAAGCCGGCGCGGTGGCGGAGTTCGCGCGGGCGTCGCGCGTGCCCGTGCTGAACGGCGGCGACGGCGCCAACGAGCACCCGAGCCAGGCATTGCTGGACCTCTACACCATACGACGCGAGATGCGCGCTCGGCGCGAGGGACGCGGCATCAACGGCCTGCGCATCGCGCTGGTGGGCGATCTGCGCTTCGGCCGCGCCGTGCATTCTCTGTTGAAGCTCTTGGCGCTGTTCGACGGCGTGGCGGTGCATCTGGTGTCGCCGCCCGGGCTGGAAGCGCCGGACGACATCGTGGCCGGGCTGTCGGCGAAGGGCCACGGGGTGAAGATTTTCCACGAGCTCGAGGAAGGCATCCGCCATGTGGACATCCTCTACGTCACGCGCACCCAGGAGGAGCGTTTCACGAGCCAAGCGGAGGCGGACCGGTATCGCGGCCTGTTCCGTCTGAATGAGGCCATCTATACGGAGCACTGCGAGCCGAACACGGTGATCATGCATCCCCTGCCCCGCGACTCGCGGGCGGAGGCGCAGGAACTGGCGGACGACCTGATCGCCAACCCCAACCTCGCCGTGTTCCGGCAAACGGACAACGGCGTGCTGGTGCGCATGGCGCTTTTCGCGATGGTGCTGGACGTTGCCGAGCAGGTCCACGACCACGCTCTGCCGGTGACTTGGTTCACTGCGAAGCGCACGCCGGGAGGCAGTCGCCGGTAGTTCGGCGCGGGCGACCGCTTGGGTCGCCTCTGCGGGGCGGTCGCGCGCTTGGTCAGCGCCGGAGCAGTCGTCCCTACTCCAGCGCGGCTTCCAGTTCCGGCAGGGCATTGAAGAGGTCCGCCACCAGCCCGTAGTCGGCCACCTGGAAGATCGGCGCGTCCTCGTCCTTGTTGATGGCGACGATGACCTTGGAGTCCTTCATGCCGGCGAGGTGCTGGATCGCGCCCGAGATGCCGACGGCGATGTACAGCTCCGGGGCAACGATCTTGCCCGTCTGCCCCACCTGCATGTCGTTCGGCACGAAGCCGGCGTCCACCGCCGCGCGCGATGCGCCGATGGCCGCGCCGAGCTTGTCGGCGATGCCTTCGAGGAGCGTGAAGTTGTCGCCGCTCTGCATCCCTCGCCCGCCGGAGATGACGATGGACGCGGCGGTGAGCTCCGGGCGCTCGGATTTGGCGATCTCCTCGCTGACGAACGTCGAGATGCCCGCGTCGCGTGCCGGGATCGCAGCCTCCATCGCCGCCGAGCCGCCATCTGCGGGCGCCGGATCGAAGCCCGTGCCGCGCACGGTGACCACCTTCTTGGCATCGTTCGACTTCACCGTGGCGATTGCGTTGCCGGCGTAGATGGGTCGCCGGAACGTGTCCGGCGCGTCCACGCCGATGATGTCCGACACCATCTGCACATCGAGCAGCGCCGCCACGCGCGGCATGAAGTTCTTGCCCGTGGTGGTGTGCGCAGCGAGGATGTGGTCGTAGGCGCTGGCGAGATCCACGACCAAGGCGCTGAGGTTCTCCGCCAAGGCGTGTTCGTAGACCGCATAGTTCGCCCGCAGCACCTTGCGGACGCCGCCGATCCGAGCGGCTTCGTCCGCCACTGCCAAGCAGCCGGCGCCCGCCACCAGAATGTCGAACTCGCCGCCGATGGCCTGCGCCGCCGCCACCACGCTCAGGGTGACCGGGCGCAGCGCCGCGTTGTCGTGTTCCGCAACGATCAGAATGCTCATGTGCTCTTTCCGTCCTCTTTCCCGTTCTCTACGCCGCGCTCAGGCTTCGATGACCTTGGCCTCGTTCTTGAGCTTGTCGACCAGTTCGTCGACGCTCTCCACCTTCACCCCGGCCTGACGACCGGGCGGCGGCACGACGTTGCTCACCTCGGTGCGACGGCTCACGTCCACGCCGAGCGCATCGGGCGTGGTGGTATCGAGGGGCTTGCGCTTGGCCTTCATGATGTTCGGCAACGAGGCGTACCGGGGTTCGTTGAGGCGCAGGTCCGTGGTGACGACGATGGGCATCTTCAGCGACAGCGTCTGCAAGCCGCCGTCCACCTCGCGCACCACCTCGGCCGTGTCGCCATCCACCGTAAGGTTCGACGCGAAGGTGCCTTGGGCGAGGCCGGCGAGCGCTGCGAACATGGGGCCGGTCTGGCTGTTGTCGCCGTCGATGCTCTGCTTGCCGAGGATGACGATGCCCGGCTGCTCCTGGTCGTAGATGGCCTTCAGCAGCTTGGCGATGGCGAGGGGTTCCAAGTCCGGTGCCGTCTCCACCAGGATGGCCCGATCCGCGCCGAGGGCGAGGCAGGTGCGAAGCTGCTCCTGGCAGTTCGACTCGCCCACGGCCACCGCGATCACCTCCTCGGCGACGCCCTTCTCCTTCAGCCGCACCGCCTCTTCGATGCCGATCTCGCAGAACGGGTTGACCGCCATCTTGACGTTGGCGAGATCGATGCCCGTGCCATCCGGCTTCACCCGCACCTTGACGTTGGCGTCCACGACGCGCTTCACGGGAACCAGTACCTTCATATCTATGCGCTACCTCGTTGGATTGACCGGCGCGGGCCAGATGGCCCGCCGCGAACGGCGCGCGATTGTCCTACATTCGCGGGACGCATGAAAGCGCGTATGGAACCCCAGGCGTGCGCACCGAACTCAGCACATGGACTGTTCCGGTTCAGACACATTTGGCACTGACCGGCCATGACTGGCCGAGCGGCGCCGGAAGGCGGGAAGGCCCGCCTCCCGACGCCGGATCGGGTAGCCTCCAGTGAACGCGAACCCACTGAAAGGAGGCCCGAACCATGAACATCGAGTCCATGCGCGTGCGACCGTACCACAGCATCGCGGTCGACGAGAACGTGCCGCCGGCGGCCGCCGAGCGGTACCGGACGCTGGAGCGCTTCGACCGCCTGCGCGCCGCCGACTGCGAGGAGGCCGAGGCGCTGGCCCAGGTCGGCATCAGCCGCCGCACGATGTATCGGTGGAAGCGCGCGCTTGCGCCGAAATCCACCCGCCCGCACCGCGTCCGCCGGTGCGCCTGCAAGCCGAAGGACGTCGCGGCGGTGAAGGACGTCGCGGCGGTCATGAAGCTGCGCCGCCGCTACCCGTTCATGGGGGATGCGCAGCGGGGGAAGGCGCCGCTGCACGCCATGCTCCGCCGCAAGGGCTTCAAGCCCAGCGTCTCCACCGTCGGGCGCATCCTCTCCCGCGCCATCGCCGGCGGCGCGATCCGCCCGGCGCGCTTCTGCGAGGGCCGCGTGAAGCCGAAGAGAAAGCGCGGGTTCGACGGCCAGTGGGCGCAGCGCTGGAAGTACGGCTCCAAGGCGACCCGGCCCGGCGAGCTGGTGCAGATCGACCACATGACCTACTCCCGCGACGGCCAGACCATCAAGGAGTTCGCGAACCGAAGGTTCGCCCGCCGTCCTGCCCCGTCTCCAAGTTCATGGTCGCCCGCGTCCACTCCCGCGCCCGAAGGGTGCGCCGACACCCGCCGGCAACGCGGCCCGCTTCCTCGCCGAGGTCGTCGACGCCATGCCGTTCCCCCTCTCGTCGATCCAGGTCGATGGCGGCAGCGAGTTCATGGCCGACTTCGAGGACGCCTGCGAGACGGCGGCCATCCCCCTCCACGTCCTGCCGCCCCGCCGGCCCCAGTGGAACGGCTGCGGTCGAGGCCGACTGAAGTCGGATCGCCAACCGCTCCGCCAGGATCGAGTTCTGGAACCGCTACGACGGCTCCCTCACCGTCAAGGCCGTCTCCAAGGCGCTGCGAATGTACGAGTTCTTCTTCAACTACCAGCGCCCCCACACCGCGCTCGACTTCCAGACCCCCAACGAGTACGTTGTCGCACAGGAGGCTGCCTGAAGCCCAGTGCCAGATGTACTGAACCGGTACATGGACTTGACACGTAGGTCGTCCCATGCGAGCGTTTTCGCGACTAGCTGGTCGTGATGCGGGAGCGTCGAACAATGGTCTCCGACCAACTGCGGAATGACGTTTGGCTGGAGTGGTGGGACGCCGCCCGCCTGTCTCGCTACTACAGTGCGCTGGGCGACCGTTTCGTGCGGTTTGACAGGCTGCTTATGCTCCTCATCCTGGCTTGCGGAACGGCGTCCGCCACGTACCTCCTGGATCTGCTGCCGGCGTGGCTCCAACCCCTGCTCGGCTTGGTCCTCGCAGCGCTGGCGATCTGGATGATGATCGCCAACTTCGCGACCAAAGCCGCCGTCGCCCACGGCATCGCACGCGAGTGCGTCGACCTCGAGGATCGCTGGAAGAGCCTTATGGAGACCATAGACTCCGCCGATGCCGACCCCGACGCCACGCTGTCCGCGGATACGGTTCGGGAGCAGATGGCGTCCCTTCAGAAGCGGATGAACTTCGTCACCGACCCGGCCGCGCAGGCAGGCATCACCGACCACAGCCGCCTAAACGAACGCAAGGCCGACGAGGCCCGTATCGCGTTGGAGAACAGCTATGCGCTCTAGAAACAGAACCGCTGGCGTCAGCGTCACTGCCTCAGGCCGGCCGGCGCGGCCCGCAACCGCGAAGGCCCCGAAGCCCCGGCCCCGCCCGAAGCCCAAGCCGAAGAAAGCGTAGCCGTCTCCGAGCCGCTGCACCTCAGCGAACCACCCCGGCCTCGCGCAGCTCGGCGACGGTGCCGGAGGCCATTCCGAGCTCATCCGTGAGCACCTCTTCGGTGTGCTCGCCAAGCAGGGGGGCGCGGCGGATGGGCACGTCGGAGGCGGACATGCGCGGTGCGAAGCCGAGGAGGCGCACCGGGCCGTGCATCGGGTGGTCCACGGTGTGGACGAAGCCGCGCGCCAGAAGATGCGGATCGGTGTGGAGTTCGCGGGTATCGAGGCAAGCCGAGCACGGCACGCCGGCGGCGCCTAAGGCCTGCATGACCTCGTGCTTGGTGCGCTCGCGAGTCCATTTGGCCACCTCTTCGTAGAGCGTAGTGCCGTTCGCGATGCGGGCCTGCATGTCGGTGAAGCGGTCGTCGACCAGGAGATCCGGACGATCCAAGGCAACGCAAAGATCGTCCCAGTGGCCGGCGGTGATGGGCATGAGATACACCCAATCGTTCGGCCCGAACGGCTTGCAGGGGTACAGATTGACCGGCGGCAAACCGCCTGAGCCGCCGCTGCGCCCGGCGGCGCGCTCGCCCCACTTCGAGCCGGAGACGCGCGTGCGCATGAAGTAGGTCATGGCCTCCTGCATCGAGATCTCGATCTGTTGGCCCTTGCCGGTGCGCTGCCGCTGGATGTACGCGGCGAGAATGGCCATCGCCAGTTGCACGCCGGTGCCCGAGTCGCCGGTGGTGGGGCCGGGAATCACCGGCGGGCGGTCGGCCTCGCCCGTCACCGAGAACGCGCCGGCCGCGGCCTGCGCGATCATGTCGTAGCTCTTGAAGCCGGAGTACGGCCCGGATGTCCCGAAGCCCTTGAGCCGTGCGTAGATCAGGGGCGGATGGGCGGCGCTCAGGGTTGCGTAGTCGAGGCCTAGGCGCTCGACGACGCCGGGCCCGTAGTTCTCGACGAAGACGTCGAACTGCGGCAGCAGGCGCATGAACAGCGCATGGCCATCTGGCGCGCGCAGATTGATCGCCACGCTGCGCTTGTTGGCGTTCCAGTTGCAGAAGTAGGCCGAGTACTCCATGTTCTCGCTGCGGCCGACAGCCCTGCCCGGGTCGCCGTGCTCCGGCGCTTCCACCTTGACCACGTCGGCGCCGAGCCAGGCCAGCGCCTGCGTACACGAGGTGCCCGCCTCGTACTGGGTCATGTCGAGGATCCGCAATCCGTCCAGTGCTGGTGCGTCGGGTTCGGCCACGAGCGCCTCCTTAGATCCGCGTTGCAAGAAGGCCCGCAATTTACCCGGATGCCGCGTTCGACGCTACGAAGCCCACGGGCGCAGGACGCCCGCGCTTTCAGCTACCGGCGATCCTCAGCGGCGTCTCGGGGCTCGAACCCCACCGACCGCCTTGCGTGGTCGAGGTCACGGTAGCCCCAGCGATTGGCGGAGGTGGCGAAGAGGATGTCGAAGTGCAAGTCCTCGGGCGCAGCGACGCAGCAGGCGATGGCTTCGGCAATGTCGCGCTGCGAGCACCAGACGGCGAAGTCCCGCGGGCGCTGCGGCCGATCCGCGGCGTTCACGTAGCCGATGCGAAGGCACAGTACGGACAAGGCCGAGGTGTTCGCGACATGGCGGGCGAGCGCCTCGCCCCAGACCTTGGTGCTGCCGTAGACGCCGGTCGGGCGCGTCGCCATGTCGTGGCGGATCATGGGCCACTCGGCGGGCGCGTCGGCGTAGCGCGCTTCCACCAGCGCCTTGTAGGGTTCGTCCAGCTCCCAGCCGGAGACGGTGGCGCCGCTGCTGGCGAAGACCACGCGCTGGCATCCCGCATCACGGGCCGCCTCCAGGACGTTGCGCGTGCCGACGATGTTCGTCTGCAGCAGTTCATCCCAGGTGAAGTTCTCGCCTGCCTTGGCGGCCAAGTGGACCACCACGTCCTGACCCTCGAATGCGGGGCGGATGGCGGTGAGGTCGGCGATGTCCGCTCGGGTGGTGGGAACGCGTTCGACGTCGCTGCGGTTGAGCGCAGACAGCCGATGCTCGGCCAGCCGCTCGCCGGCCACGCGCCCGATCAGGCCGCTCATGCCGGTGATGAGGATGTTCATGGGTGCGGTGCCGGCGTTAGGCGGCGTGTGCGCTATGCGCCGCGTAGAACGTCGGCTCCTCGGCGTACTCCTCGATCAGCGACTGCGCGAACTCGCGGCAGCAGCCGCAGCCGGTGCCGACGCCGAGGGCATCGGCGAGCTGTTCGACATCGCTCGCCCCGGCCGCCACGGCTTGGCGGACCTCGGCGTCCTTCACGGCTTGGCACATGCAAACGTACATCAGGCGCGAACTTAAACGGGAATCATTCTCGATTGCAACACCTTTTTCGATCTTTTTTCGCACGTCCCCCGCTCGCACCCGCGGATCAAGCTTGGGCTAAAGTACCCGCTCCCTCCACTGCCGTGTTCGCACCCGACGATGCTGCTTGCGACGCCGCCTCAGCCGTCATCCCAGAAGGCCAACGGCGCGTACTACACGCCGGAGGGCGTCGCCGTGCAGCTCGTGCGCTGGGCTGTCCGCGAGCCAGCGGACCGCCTGCTCGACCCCGCTTGCGGCGACGGCCGATTCATCGCCGCCCACCGGCCGAGCTTCGGTGTCGAGCATGACGCCATCGCACTGCAAGGTGCCAGAATGCGCGCGCCGTCGGCAAGCCTGCACGGTGGTGATTTCTTCGCTTGGGCGGCTCGGACGCCAGAGCGCTTCGATTGCGCGGTCGGCAACCCGCCCTTCATCCGCTACCAGACCTTCAGCGGAGCGACCCGCCAGCGGGCGCTGGCGCTATGCAAGGCTCAGGGCGTCGCGTTCTCTCGGCTTACGGCATCCTGGCCGCCGTTTCTAGTGGCGGCGGCGAGCCTGCTGCGACCCGGTGGCCGCATGGCTTTCGTGGTGCCCGCGGCCATCGGCCACGCGCCGTACGCCGCGCCGCTCTTGGAGCACCTGCTGGCGCGGTTCGCCAGCGTGCAGGTGGTGGCCATTCGGGACAAGCTCTTCCCGAAGCTCTCGGAGGACTGCTGGCTGTTGCTGGCGGACGGCCACGGCGGCAGCGCCAAGGAGATTCTGTTCACGCGCAAGACGCGGCTGCGGCCCGCCGATGCGCTCGCTCCGCCGGCGAGCGTCCGCGTGAGGGCCGACGAGTGGCGCAGCGTATGGAACCGCCGGCTGCGGCCCTATCTGCTGTCGGCACCGGCCCGGTCGCTCTACCAGCGCGTGGCCAGGAACACGTCATCGCGCCGTTTCGGCGAGGTGGCGGCCGCGAGCATCGGCTATGTCAGCGGCGCCAACGCTTTCTTCCACCTGCGGCCATCCCAAGCGCGCAGCATCGGCATCCCGGAGACCTACCTGCAGCCGACGGTGCGCAACGGCCGCATCCTGCCGACCGGCGAGCTGACCTGCCGAACCGTCGAGGATTGGCGCCGGGCTGACGAGCCCATGCTGCTGCTGCGCTTGCCGAAGCACGGCGCCCTGCCAGCCGAAGTGCAACGCTATCTGGACGGCCCGGAAGGCGTGGCGGCGCGGCAGGCATACAAGTGCCGCACCCGTTCGCCGTGGTACGCGGTGCCTGGCGTCCATGTGCCCGACTACTTCCTCAGCTACATGGCAGGCCGCGCGCCCAGCCTAGTCCGCAATCGGGCCGCCGCTACCTGCACGAACGCCGTGCATGCGGTCAAAGTACGCGACGAAGGCGCCGCAGCAGCCTTCAAGGTCTGGTCGTCGCCCTACGTCGAGCTCAGTTGCGAACTCGAGGGCCATGCGCTAGGCGGCGGACTTCTGAAACTCGAACCCGGCGAAGTGTCGAGGATCGTGCTCCCTTCCGCCGCGACTGCAGCCAGCCTGCCCAAGGCGCGGGTCGCGGACGCCATCGCCACGCTGCGCGAATGGCGGCATTGCCGAGGCGATAGAACGAGATGACCCGCGTCATGGACCAGTTGAGTGCGCTGAAGCACTTTGCGACCTTCGCTGGCGGGACGCAGAGCCAACGGCATATCAAGCCGTTGCACGAGTACGTCGCAACGCGTCTCGTCCTCGAAGGCGGACTGCATCCCGACGAGATCACGCCGCATCCGCCATTGCGAGCGGAGATGGCGGGCGGAGCCCCGCAGGTCGTTTACGATCGATCTGTCGCGACCGCTGCCGAGGCCACGCTGATCGGCGGCTTGAAGACCAAGGATGTCGACATCGTGGTCACCAAGCAGGGGATCGGCCCGGTCCTCGCCGTGTCCTGCAAGGGAATGACGGGCGCGGTCCGGAACCTGACCAATCGCTTGGAGGAGACCATCGGCGAATGCACCAACATACACATCCGCTACCCTGCCCTGGTCTTCGGCTATCTCTTCCTCATGCGGGCCAACCGTGCGGAAACGGCGCCAAGACCCACGGACGTGGCGGTGGACGCCGACGGTGCGCCGCTCGAAGGCGTAGTCCGGTTCGGCTACGCCCTCGGCGCCATGACGGGACGCTTAGGCATTCGGGACGACGTCAGTCGCTACGAGGCGGTCGCCTTGGCACTGGTCGACATGCGGGTCGGCTCTATCGGCGCCGTCGTTCCTGATTTCCCGCCTGCGGACAGCCCAATCAACCTCCAGCACTTCTTCGCCACGCTGTATAGGCGCTACGATGAGCGCTACGTGGTCAGCGCCCCGCAACTCGCGAGCCGCACGCGACGGCTGGAGTGGTCCGCCGACTCTCCGGCTTGGAGCGAGGCAATGGCAAGCGACTATGTCCTTCGGAACGTGGCCTAGCGAGGTCGCGCTGATCTCGGTCAGCGGGCCGGCCACCCTAGCCAACGCGGTAGCGCCGGCGCCCGGCGTCTCCTAGGGCCGCGGCAGTCGTGCGGCGCGAAGGGCTGGATTCGGCTAGAGTTTCCGGGTAGCAGGCGCCGTCTGGTGGCGCTGTGGCTCCGCGATTGCTGCAGCGCTCGCCGCAACGGATGGCGTGTGAACCGAAGACGCAAGCGTTGACGAGGCCCGCACCATGCATCAGCTGGATCCCGAGAGCTACCGCAGGAGCCTTAAGGAACTGCTGGAGGACAGGCCAATGCCCTACGCATCCAACATCAGGCGTCACCTGGGCATCGACGACATCGAAGATGTGAACGTATCGATGCATGGCACCGTCGAGGCCGTCATCGAGGACTCGACGGGCGATGAGACGGTCACCGCCGCCGCCATTCTGCCGACTGCCTATGGCGTCGTCACTGAAGTCTTCGCACTGGGCCAAGCCGGAGATGCTCTGAGTGCTGCGATCGGCGACGGCAAGCCGCGGAAGATCGTGGGAAAGATGGTCGTGGGCGACGGCGGCGGGGACCTCTTGGCCGTCCACGCGATCATTGCCAGCGCCGTGCCTGCGCCCGACCACTAGCGTCGTCTCCCGCGCCGAGTGGGAAGGTCATGTCGAGCAGAAGCAGGACCATCGCCGGACGAGCCGCGCCCTTATAATCGCCGCCATACCCAAGCAACGGGGAGTCAGCGTGGCCGAAGCGAGCCGGGAATCGATGGAGTTCGACGTGGTGATCGTCGGTGGCGGGCCGTCCGGGCTGGCTGCGGCTTGTCGACTGGTGCAGCTTGCCGGCGAGGCGGGACGCGATTTGGAGGTCTGCCTCGTCGAGAAGGGCTCTGAGATCGGCGCCCACATCCTGTCCGGCGCCGTGCTCGCGCCCCGCGCCTTGAACGAGCTCTTCCCCGATGCGGCGGCGATGGGCGCACCGCTCGGCGTACCGGTGACTGACGACCTCTTCTACTACCTCGTCAACGACGTCAATCGCATTCTGCTTCCCCCGTGGACGGTGCCCAAGGAGACCAAGAACCGCGGCAACTTCACGCTCTCGCTCGGCAACCTGTGCCGTTGGCTGGGCGAGCAGGCCGAGAACGCCGGCGTCAACATCTTCCCGGGCTTCGCGGCGTCGGAGGTGCTCTACCAGGAGGACGGCAGCGTCAAGGGCATCGCCACGCAAGACATGGGCGTCGGCGCCGACGGCGAGCGCAAGGCCACGTTCGAGCCCGGCTACGAGCTGCATGCGAAGTACACGATCTTCGCCGAAGGCTGCCGCGGCCATCTCGGCAAGCAACTCATGGAGAAGCACGGCCTACGCGAAGGTCGCGGGGCGCAGCACTACGCCATCGGCCTCAAGGAGCTGTGGGACGTGGACCCTGAGCGCCATGTGCCCGGCCGCATCCTGCACAACGTCGGCTGGCCCTTGGGTCGCGCCTTCAGCCCCGGCATGGGGTCGTTCCTCTACCACCAGGAGAACAACCAGGTCGCGCTCGGCCTGATCGTCGATCTCGGCTACACGAACCCGCATCTCTCGCCCTTCGACGAGTTGCAGCGCCTCAAGCACCATCCGCTGTTCGCGGACGTGCTGAGGGGTGGCCGTCGCGTTTCCTACGGGGCGCGGGCCATCGTCAAAGGCGGACTGCAAGCGCTGCCGAAGCTCGCCGTGCCGGGCGCGGTTCTGGTCGGCGACGACGCGGGCTTCCTCAACATGCTCAAGATCAAGGGCACGCACACCGCCATGAAGTCCGGAATGCTGGCGGCGGAGTCCGTCTTCGACGCGCTCGGCCGCGGCGAGGCGAGTACGGAACTCCATGACTACCGGGAGCGCGTCGATACCTCATGGCTCGGCAAGGAGCTGCGGCTCGTGCGCAACGTCGGCCCCGCCCTGCACAAGTTCGGCACGCTCGGCGGCATGGCCTACACCTTCCTCGACCAGAAGATCGCCCGCGGGCGAATGCCGTTCACTCTGAGAGACCCGGTTGCGGACCATGATCGCCTGCTGCCGGCAGACAGGGCGCCGCGCATAGATTACCCCAAGCCGGACGGCGAACTCTCCTTCGACAAGCTCTCCTCGGTATTCCTCTCCAACACCAACCACGAAGAGGACCAGCCCTGCCACCTGACGCTGGCGGACGCCGAGTTGCCGATCCGCGACAACCTGCCGCGCTACGACGAACCCGCCCAGCGCTACTGCCCGGCGGGCGTCTACGAGGTGGTCGAAGAGGCCGACGGACCGCGCTTCCAGATCAACGCCCAAAACTGCGTCCACTGCAAGACGTGCGACATCAAGGACCCGGCGCAGAACATCAACTGGGTGACTCCGGAAGGTGCGGGCGGGCCGAACTACGGGAATATGTAGGCAGGCGGTCTGGGCACCTGACCATCAGTCACACAGGAGACTTAGACATGTCCGACGAACAACCCGGAGACCACTTTTACCAAGTTGGATTTTCCGATGCAGCTCTTGACTCCATCCTGCTGGCAGCGACGGAGGCGTACTTCCTTGGCGACGGGACCCGATCCAGCGCATCTGCAGAGGCGGTCGAGATTGACGGGTACCTGTGGGGTTATCATGTCGACCTCAGCGAAGAGCACACTTGGATCCAAGTAGAACGGTTCGCGCCTGCGTTGTCATCCAAGAGAAGCGCGGCGTCGGTCGAACCGGACGAAAACGCCGCGCTTGTAATGGACGCCGTCATGCGGCAGCTAAGTCCACAGCTATCATTCCTAGGCGACGTCCACACCCACCCCTATGGCTCGCTTGACTGTGCCCAAAGCGCACACGGCTGGCTTTTTTCTCCCGAAGATCTGGAATCAATGACCGACGCTGTCTGGGAGCTTACACGCGACCGACCTCCGCTCTGGCTTGTTGTCGCTGTTGCACCGCTCCAGAGGGTGCGTGAATCTCTGCCGCGAGAGCTAAAGGATGGTTCCGGGGCTTGGCAGTTCGATGTTGGAAACATGCGGTTCTGGATGCATGCCGAGGTTGTCCCAAGAATAGAAGATGGCGTAGCCATGTTCGCCGAGAACACGTTCATCAATTTGATACCTCGGCTTTACAACTTCGCGGGAAGTAGGCTTGGAGAAAGCCCCCACGGCTAAGCTGAGTTGTGGCCGCTTCCAACACAAGAGCCTGCGAGCATAACCAGGTCTGCTTCGCAGGAGAGCTTGGCCGAGGTTTACGAAGGCTCCGGTTGTGCAGATCGGGAGCGACTACAACGGCGCATCGAAAACCGCCGTGTCAGTTCCCTGACCCGGAGGTGCGGCACGCCGCATCTCGGCCAGGGACTTCCTCGGTCCGGAATAGCCCGTACACCCGATCAGGTCCGCGATCTTGGTAGAGGCTAGCGCAGACCGCGGTCAAGCAGAACGCCATCCGGTCGATCCTGTACCTCGAACTCGGCACCGGGGCCCCAAGCGTGGGCCTCGCGAATGGCATCCGGTATCGTGACTTGGCCGTCGCTGGACATTCGCGTGAACTCCATCGGCATATGATCTCGTAGAACGTAGTTGAGAACTTACGTCGCTCGCTGCGCGTCATCAACCATCGAGGCAGGGCGCGGGTTCGAACGTCCAAGTCACCCGGCGCTGCCGAGCGCGAATCTTCTTCCCGCGCTGTAGACGCTGAGTTCCCCATTGGCGTTCTCGCTGGCGAGATCCACCAGCCGGTAGAAGACGCTGCGGGCGATCAGGGCGCGCAAGCCTCCCCGGACCTCCACGTAGGGGCGCGGTTCGCCGTCGTGGTCTTCCACGACGATGGGGTGCGCGGAGTCGGCTAGCACCACGTCGTCCATGTTCGTGGTGAAGACGATGCGCCTCCCCTCCCCCTCGCCTTGCGTCTCCATGTCGATGGCCAGGAACGGCGCGTCGTCCACGGCGATGCGGAGCTTTTCCACGGGGTTGACGAGATAGTGGACGCCGTCGTCCAGGCGCAGGATGGTGGAGAAGAGCTTGGCGATGGCGACTCGGCGGATCGGCGCGCCCTCGTGGAACCAGGTGCCGTCGGCGGCGATGCGGATGTCGATCTCGCCGCTGCGCGGCGGATGCCAGCGTTCCACCGGCGGCAGGCTGCGATCCTTGGCGGCAGCGAGCAGCGAATCGAAGGCGCTCGACACGGCGCTCAGCCGCCGATGAACTTCATTACCGTCACTTCGCCCTTGAACTGCAGCGTCTGCTTGTCGCCTAGCGCGCCCATCAGCCGCGTCTTCAGCACAGTGCGGGCCTGTTCGTCGGGCAGCGACAGGACGTCCGCCATCGCGTGGCGCTTGCTGCTCGACAAACAGCCGTAGAGATAGCCGTTGGAGGAAAGCCGCAGCCTGGTGCAGGAAGCGCAGAACGGCGCCGACTCGTTGGCGATGATGCCGAAGACGCCCTGCCCCGGAATCTCGTAGCGCACCGAGGTGGAGTCGTAAGCGGCGTCCGTGCGGGCGAACTCGTAGCGGGTGCCGATCAGGGCGAGGATGTCGTCCATGCCGAAGAAATCGCGCTGGTAGCCCGGGCCGTACTTGAGATGGCCCATGTTCATCAGCTCGATGAAGCGCAGTTCGATGCCCCGCTCGAGGCAGTAGTCGAGCATGGGCAGGATCTGATCCACGTTGGCGGACTTCAGCGGCACCATGTTCACCTTCACGCGCAGGCCCGCTTCGAGCATCAGTTCGATGCCCTGCAGCACCGTCGCGAGGTCTCCGCTGCGGGCGATGGCGCGAAAGCGCAGCGGATCGAGCGTGTCCAGACTCACGTTGATGCGCTTGAGGCCGGCGCCCGCGATCGCGTCCGCCTTGCGCGGCAGCAACTGACCGTTCGTGGTTACCGACACGTCCTTCAGCGGAAGCTGCATCACCTCCGGCAGGAAGGTGTCGAACTTGGGCGAGAGCAGCGGCTCGCCGCCGGTGATGCGCAGCTTGTCGATGCCGGCGGTCTCCACCAAGAGCCGCACCGCCCGCAGCAGCTCGTCGGGGTCGAGTTCCGCCACCGCCGCCTGCAGGCGCTTGCCGTTCGGCACGCAGTACGTGCAGGCGTAGTTGCACGCCGCGGTGAGGCTCACGCGCAGGTTGCGGAAACGTCTGCCGTAGGCGTCGACGATCATCTGGGCGGCGGGGATGTCCTTCCGGTCACCGCGCCATCATACGTTATTCGAGCGCCTTCACTAGGGCGTCGACAAAGCGCACTGCCCAGAATGTGCCGTTCGAACCCTTGACCAGCACGCTGTCGCCAGGTTCGATGAGCTTCGCGCAGCGCTCGGCGAAGGTGGCGTCCGCCCGTTCGGCGCGGCCTAGGCGTTTGGCCGGAGGCAACTCGTCGTAGAGCGCAATCATCCGTTCGCCTACGCAAAGTACGCCGTCCATGGCGGCGCAATGCGGCGCGAGGGCGCGGTGGTAGCTCGCGGCGTCCTCGCCGAGTTCGAGCATGTCGCCGAGAATGGCGATGCGCCTGCCCTCTGTCGGGCCCGCGCCCGCCGCGAAGGCATCGAGCGTCGCGGCCATGCTCGCCGGATTGGCGTTGTAGCTGTCATCGATCACGGTCGCGCCGCCGACGACGATGCGGTTGCCGCGGCCCCGGGGCACGGGGACGTCGGCGAGGCGCTCAAGCCATGCCAACGGCCGATCGAGCGCGATGAGCATGGCGGCGACCGCACAGACCGAAGATGCGCGATGGGCTCCGCCGCCCGGCACGGGGACTTCCATCTCGCCGCCTGGCGTTCGCAACCTCGCGAGGCTCAAGCCCGATTCGAGAAGCTCGACATCCGCCTCTGCGCCCACTCCGAATGTCGCCGTCCGGCCGCCATACTCGGCCCTCAGATCGACTGGCCTGATGAGCGTGCCGTCTCGCCCGAGACCCGCGGCGATCGACAGCTTCTCGCGGCGAATGGCGTCCAGGCTACCGAAGTTCTCGATGTGCGCCGGATGCACGTTCAGCAGCACCGCCGCATCCGGGGATACGAGGCGCGACAGCGGTTCGATCTCGCCGGGGTGGTTGGTGCCGATCTCGCAGACTGCCCCGTTCGCATCGCGTGGCGTTCGGGCGAGCGACAGCGGCACGCCGATGTGGTTGTTGAGGCTGCCGCTGGTGGCGAATGCGCCCAGCGCCGCCCCCGCGAAAGACTTGAAGGTGGTCTTGCCGCTGCTGCCGGTGACGGCCACGACCGGCCCGCCCAGACGCCGTCGCGCCGCGCGGCCGAGCTGCCAGAGGGCGTCCAGCGTATCGGGCACCAAGAGCGTCGGTGCGCCGTAGTCGCCGGGCCGGTGCGCCAGAACGGCCGCCGCGCCCTTGGCCACGGCGTCGGCGACGAAGTCATGCCCGTCGCGATCCGAGCGCGTCGTCGCGGTGAAGCGCGGCCCCGGGTCGCCCGGCAGCGCGACGAACAGATCGCCCGGCTCGATCAGCCTTGAGTCGATGCCGATGCCGGTCACCGACGGGCCTGGCCGCGACGGCTGGCCGACCGCGGCGAGGAGTTCCTCAAAGGACCATAGCTGTTCGCCCATGGCGGCGAACTTCACCACAATCGATCGAAGCCGCCAAGCGCGCCGGCAAAGGCTGGCAACGCGCGCGTGTACCCTCACGGGCGGGGCAGCCTCTACGAGGCCGTGCCGGGGCCATGCCGAGGGCCCGAGGTACACGCGCGCCGCGAGTAGGCCGCGAGTAGCGTAGGGCAATGACCGAGACGCACGAACGACTCGTGGATGTCGGTGGCGGAAGCCGAGTCTGGAGCTGTGCCAGCGGCACCGGCGAGCCGCTGCTGCTGTTCAATGGCGGGCCGGGCTGCGACGACTATCTGGCGCCGGTGGCGGCGATGCTGGAACACCGCTGCCGGGTCGTGCGCTTCGAGCCGCGCGGCTGCGGGCGTTCGAGCTGGGACGGCCGCTACGACGTGAAGACCATCTTTGCCGATGCCGACGCGGTGCGAAGCGCCTACGGCATATCCCGATGCATCTGCGCGGGCCACAGTTTCGGCGCCTCTGCGGCCCTCGCCTACGCGCTCGACTACCCCGGCAGAGCACGCGCCGTCATCGGCATTGCCGGCGGCAACTTCGTCAACGATCGCACTTGGAGCGAGGCGTACCACAAGGGCCTCGACGAAGTCGGCGAAGACTACGGCGGCGTTGAGTTCAAGGCGGACCCGCGCGCCAATGCGGAAGGCAACCGAACGTGGCGAAACTACATCAAGCGTCCGGCGCTGTGGCGCGACCTCGCCGATCTGACGGTACCAGCAACCTTCATCAGCGGCACAGAGGACATCCGCCCCGACTGGCCGACGCGCCAGCTCGCGGCGCTGCTGCCGAACGGCCGTTTCGTCGAGATTCCGGGCGCGGAACATGTGATCTGGCTCACCCATGCGGCGGCGCTCCGTACCGAACTGCTGCGCGCCTTGCCGAGGCCAGCGTAGTGCGGCATGGTCGGCCCATGCTCGCCTGCGACTGCACCGCGGCACTGGCCAGCGTCGGCTTCGCGTTGGCTGCCAACGTGGCGCTTGCGCAGCCGCCCGAAGGCGATGCGGCGCGGATGGAGGTGGACGCGCAATGGCAACGGTGCAGCGCCTATGCCCGCCACCCCGTGCGCGAGCCCGCGAAGGCCAAGGAGTCGTGCCTGCCGCCAGCGCAGGCGGGCCACATCTGGGCTCAGGAAACGCTCGGCGAGCTCTACGCGAGGTCGTCTCCGCGAGACTACCGAGAGGCGATCAGGTGGTACAGGCTGGCCTCCGACCAGGGCAGCGCAGTCGCTCGCATCAGCATGTACTACATCTACATGGAAGGTCGCCGCGGCGTTCCGAGGGACCTCGTCAAGGCGCTCGCGTATCTGGACTACGCCCAGTTCGGCAAGACGAGGGATGGCCGCAAGATCGTCTTCACCGGGGTCGGCAGGCGTCCGCGCGCGTTAGCCGACGGAGCCGGCGGATGGGCGCGCGGCATGCTGGCAGCCAAGATGGCCCCGGAGCAGATCGCCGAAGCAGAGCAACTGCTGCACGAGTGGACGGATGGCGAGGCACCGCCGCAAGAGCCGGTGATCGAGTATCGATACCCCGACTGACCGCCTGTTCGGCGGCTTTCCTGCGCCCAGCAGCGCAGGCACGCTTCGGGCGCTGGCGAAGCTGGTGCCGTTCTTCGCCATCGTCGGCATCGCCTTCGGGTTCATTGCCGTCGTTGTGGCGATCGGCTACGAGAGCTATTTCCGGCTGCCCGCCGGGGTGCAGGAGAACGACTACGTGACCGTCTTGCGCCGCGAAGCGGACTCCGGCCGGGCTGGCCTCGTGACGCTGAACGACGTTCGGGGCATTGCCGCCCTGGCGCCCGAAGTGGCATGGGCCTACGCTCAATACCATCCGAACAGCTTGGAACTCAAGCAGAGCGACGGGACGTCCGCGGCTGTCGCGTCTCGGTACGTCTCGGCCAACTACCTGCAACTCCTCGGCGTTGCGCCAGCGCTCGGCCGCATCAAAGCGGCGGCCGATGGCCGCGCGGGTGCGGTCATCAGCAGTTCGCTGTGGCAGCGGCACTACGGATCCGATGCCGAGATCCTCGGCCAGCTCCTCGACACCGAGATGTGGGGACCGTTGCCGATCGTCGGCGTGGCCGGAGGCGGTTTCGGCGGGCTCTTCTTCGAGAAGACCGATGTGTGGATCTTGGGCCGCGCCAGCTCGATCGAGTCGCGCCCGGGCAACTTCATCACCTTCTCATTCCCCACCGCGCTGGTCGGCGTCATGCAACGGCCGACGCGGCCGGCGGCGTTGCGGTCTCTGCTGGATGCCTACACCTTCGCCAGCACGAGCATGGAGCATGATCGGTTGGAGTTCGTGAGCGGCCTTGAGATGCTCCCGGACGCAAGGCGCGACATGCACCGGCAGTTGGCGTGGCTCGCCCTTGTCGTCGCGCTGCTCCTCTTGCAGGTTTTCCTCTCGCTCGTGGATCGACTGCTTGCGGAGCACCACTCGAGACGCGAGGAGCAGGCGGTCAGACTTTCCGTCGGGGCGACGCCTGCAGACATGTTCGCCGAGATGTCCGCCACGCATGCCGCCTGGCTGTTGGTCGCGGGCCTGGCGGCCGCGCTTGCCGGGTTCACCATCGCGGACATTCTGGCTTCGGTGGAGCCGTTCTCGCTTTACATCGGCGAGTTCTCGACGAAGTCTCTCGCCTGGGGCTTCGGGTCGAGCGCACTGCTGCTGCTACTCGCGTTTCTGCTGTCGGCCGCCCACGTCAGCCGGTTGGCTGCGCGTACGGGTCGCGGCATCAGCGGGGTCGCCCTGCAATCGGCATCCGTCCTGCGACTGGCGCGCACGGCCTTGCTGTTCGTCGCCGCCGCGAGCTTGCTGATCGTGTCTTCGCTGGCGGCTCGCCACGCCGAGGATCCCCGCGCCTCGACCGGCGTCGCCAACGCCGATGCCTTGATGCTGGGCGTCATCTACTACGGCGACCTGTCGACTGCCGTGGAGCTGCTGGCTGCGCACCCCGCTGTGGAGGCGTTCGCCCAGGCCGAGATGCTGCCGCTCCTGGCCGAGTCCGTCAGACCGGCCAACCGGGCCCTGCTCCAAGGCCGGGCGGGGCTCGAGGACGCGATGTTCTATCGCAACGGCGTCGCGCCCGGGTACTTCGATGTGCTCGGCATTGAAGTCCTCGCCGGACGGGTCTTCGACGACGCCGCGAAGTCCGAGGTGGTCTTGGGGCGAGCGGCGGCGCAGTCCTTGGCCGGGAGTGCCGAGGACGCTCTCGGGCAGGCGTTCGCCTATGTGACGGACACCGCGCAAGGCAGGGCGCAAGGGACGCAGACGGCGACGGTTGTGGGCGTCGTCCGGGATGTCGCCTACGGCCCGGTACACGAGGCGCCGAGGCGCGTCTTCTACCGGATGGTCGAAGACCCCGGCGACGGCTTGTTCGTCGTGCGGGAAGCAGCGGGAGATGCGGACGTCGCGCTCGCGCTGCAGCAGCACCCGGATGTCGAAGATGCGTACCGCATCGGCACGGTGGCGGAAATATTCGATGAGCTGGTGCTTGCCGGCAGGAGCGCGGAGGCGGTGCTTGCGGTAGCCGCCGCGCTGGCCTTGGTGCTGGCGCTCGCGGGCGTCGTACTGTCCCTCGCGAAGGAGATGGCCGCCGCTTCCGGCAACGTCGGCGTTCGGCTGGCGCTGGGCGCGACGCCAGCCGATGTCGCCATCGGCTTCTGGGCGCAGCCGATCGTCGATCTGGCCGTTGTCGCCGTGCTGCTCACCGCGCTCGCCTTCCTCGGCAAGCTGGCGGCGCCGACTTTCATGTCGGTCGTTGAACTGTGGCTCGTGGCGCTGGTGATCCCCGCATTGGCTGTAGTCGTCGTCCTCGTCGTATACCGGCTCGCAACGGGATTGGCGCGGGGGGGCACCATCTATGCGCTGCTGGGGCAGGTCTGAGAGGAACTGAGCAAGCTCGCAGTCGGCACGGCGTTCGGGGTGGCAGCACCGGAGGCGAAACCACCCAGCGAAGGGTCGTGCCGCCCTCGGGGCCCTCGCTTACAATGCGCCGCCCACTGACGCCACCGAGCCGATCCATGTCCAAGCCGAGCCTGCTGCGCCGGATGTTCGCCGGCGTCGCCCGCGTGTTCGCTTTTCTGCGCGTCTCGCTGGCGAATCTCTTCGTCCTCCTTGTGCTGGTGCTTGTGCTCGCGCTGATGTTCGCAGGTCCGGAGCCGGTGGAAGTGCCCGACGGCGCCGCGCTGCTGATGGAGCCCAAGGGCTTCGTGGTCGAACAGGAAGCGCTTGCCGATCCGCTTACCTTCCTCACTGCCGGCTCTACGGCGCAGACGCCGCTCAGAACGCTGCTCGACGCCCTCGAGAACGCCGCCGAGGATGATCGCATCGCGGCGCTGGTGCTCGATACCTCTTCCATCGCCTCGGTCGCTCCGGCGCAGCTCGAAGTGATCGGCGATGCGCTCGATGCGTTCCGGGAGTCCGGCAAGCCCATCGTCGCCAAGGGGGAGTTTCTAAGCGGCCATCAGTACCACCTGGCGAGCTTCGCCGACGAGATCTACCTCGATCCGCTCGGCGAAGTGTCGATCGCCGGCTACGGCATCCTCGGCACGTACTTCGAGGGGCTGCTCGACAAGCTTGATGTCCACATGCATATCTTTCGCGTCGGCACCTTCAAGGCGGCCGTGGAGCCGTACATCCGCAACGACATGTCGGAGGAGGCGAAGGCCGCCAATCGGGAACTGGTGGACGAACTGTGGGCTCGGTACGTCGCTCGAGTCGCCGCCAACCGGGACCTGCCGCCGGAGGCCATCGTGGATTACGCGAATCGCTATGACGAGTGGGTGCTCAAAGCGGGCGGCGATGCGGCGCAGGCGGCGCTCGACTACGGCCTCGTGGATGAACTGCTGGGGCCCGAGGCGGTGAAGGAGCGGCTGCGCCAGCGCTTCGGCAGCGAGGCGGACCGCTACCGCCATGTGGCCTTCTCGGATTACCTGCAGCCAACCATTCCGCCACTGTTCGGCGATGTGGTAGGCCTCATCACCGCCGACGGGCCGATCATCATGGGCAAAGCCGGTCCCGGCACCATCGGCGCCGAGAGCGTGATCGCGCTCATCAACCAGGCGCGCAAGGACGATGCCGTGAAGGCGCTGGTGGTGCGCGTGGATTCCGGCGGCGGCAGCGCATTCGCTTCCGAACAGATCCGCCGAGCGCTGGTGCGCGTGCAGGACGCCGGCAAGCCCGTGGTCGTTTCGATGGCGGGCACGGCGGCTTCCGGCGGCTATTGGATCGCCGCCAGCGCCGACGAGATCTGGGCGGCACCGACCACCATCACCGGCTCCATCGGAGTGTTTTCCATCCTGCCGAGCATGGAGGAGACGCTGAGCGGCGTCGGCATCACCCAAGACGGCGTTCGGACGGGGCCGTTCGTGGCCGGCCTCGACCCATTCGAGCCGCTTGGCGACGAAGTGAGCCGCGTTCTCCAAGCGCAGGTCGAGCACATCTACGACCACTTCATCGACATCGTCGCCGATGGCCGGGAGATGACCAGGGACGCGGTCGGTGCGGTTGCCGAAGGCCGGGTGTGGAGCGGCGTCCGCGCCCACGAACTCGGCCTTGTGGATCAGCTAGGGCACTTGGAAGACGCCATCGCCAGCGCCGCGCAACTGGCCGAGTTGGAGAATTACAAGGTACGCCAGGTCCGGGAGCCGCTGTCGCCTCAGCAGCAGCTCATCCGCGAGGCGCTGCGCAACTTCGGTCTTGCCGAGGCCGCTGTGCATGGCGGGCAAGTGCAGGGCATCGGCAGCGCGCTGGTGCGCGAGGTGCGCTCGCTCGCCATGCTGAACGACCCGCGCAACGTCTACGCGATCTGCGAGTCCTGCACGCTGCGCCGGTAGGATCGCCGCAACTCAGTGCTTGTAGCGCGCCCAGTAGTCGCGCACGGCCTGCTTCATCTCCTTGCGGAGCAGGCAAATGCCGAGCAGGTTGGGCAAAGCCATGAGCGCCAGGGTCACGGCGGAGATGAGCCAAACCAGCGAGGTGTCCGTGATCGCCGCGACGAAGAAGCCGACCACGTACAGCACGCGGTACGGCAGCACGGCCACGGTGGAGCCGCCGAACAGGTACGTCAGCGCCCGGTCGCCGTAGTAGGACCAGGCGATGGCGGTCGTGAAGGCGAACAGCATGAGGCCGAGCGCTACCGCGTACTGCCCGTAGTCGCCGAGGAAGCTGCGCTTGAACGCCTCGGTGGTCAGCGGCACCGAGTGCAGCAGGGACTTGCCGCGCAGGGCGAGGTCTTCGACCAGGGCACCGTCCCGCAGCGTGATCGTGCCGCTGTAGGGAGCGCCATCGTCCAAGATCACCACGTCCTCGGCAACCGAGCGGTTGTGCAGCACCGTCACCGATGCATCGGCAAGGCGCCCGTTCGCCACGCGGTACTCGCCCGACGCTGGCGCGACCTCCGTGTCGTTGCCGTGCAGATAGTGGTACAGCGCTTCCACATGCGCGGGGTCCTTGTCCGTGTAGACGCCGCCGATGAACTGCGTGTCGAAGGTCTCGAAGTCGTTCTCGAATTTTTCCTGCCACACGCCCGACGAGAGGATCACGAGCCCCGTGAGCGTGCAGATCACCAGCGTGTCGATGAACGGCTCGAGCAAGGACACCATGCCTTCGGAGACGGGCTCGTCGCCGCGCGCCGAGGCGTGGGCGATGGGCGCCGAGCCCTGCCCCGCTTCGTTCGAGAACAGACCCCGGCTGACGCCGCGGTTGAACGCATAGGCGAAGCTGGCACCCAGGAAGCCGCCGCCGGCAGCCGAGCCGGTGAAGGCATCGCTGAACACCGAGACGAAAGACGGCCAGATGTGCTCGTAGTTGGTGGCTACCACAGCGAAAGCCGCGATTGCGTAGAGGATGCCCATGAACGGCACGATGGCAGCGGCGACGCGCGCGATCCATGTGATGCCCCCGACAATCACTAGGAACAGCAGCGCCGCCAGCACCGCGCCGGTAACCCAACCGGGTACGCCGAAGGAAGCACTCATGGCATCCGCGATGGCGTTGCTCTGCGGCATGTTGCCGGAGCCGAGCGTGCTGCCCACCGTGGCGATGGCGAAAAACACCGCCAGCCACTTCATGTTGAGGCCGCGCTCCATGAAGTACATCGGCCCGCCGGCGATCTTCCCCTGATCGTCCTTGACCCGGTACTTGTGGGAGATCGTCACCTCGACGAACTTCGTCGTCATGCCGACGAAGGCCGTCGCCCACATCCAAAACAGCGCCGCCGGGCCGCCGAGGAAGATGGCGAGCGCGACGCCGCCGATATTGCCGGTGCCCACGGTGCCGGAGAGCGCCGTGGACAGCGCCTGCATGTGCGACGTGTCGCCCTCGGCATCCTTGCGGGTGTGGCGACCGGTGAGGATGCCCCAGGCCCGCTTGAAATAGCGCACTTGGGGGACGCCAAGATAGACCGTGAAGAAAAGGCCCACCAAAAGCAGCAGCCAGGGGAAGTACCAGGCCGACAGCAGCAGGCTGTCCAGGAAGTTCAGGCTGTTCTCGAATGCTTGCATTGGGGCGTTCTCCTCGCGTTCTCGTGACTAGCGCGCGTGCCGAGCGCCGAGCAGCGCCTCGCGGATGACGCCGTGCAGCTCGTGCTGGTCCATCACCCCAGCGATGGCTTGCGCGCCGACGCCGACCGCGTAGGCCGGCACGTCCTCGCCGGCATGGGTCTCGGCAAGCATCGGATGCGCGGCGCGCTGCAGGTAGTCGGGATGCGTCGGCTCGAGCTCCTGATCGGGCCGAATGGCGCCCGGGCCGTTGGCGTAGCCGAGCGTCGTATAGGGCGTGCCGCGCATGTCCCGCATCGGCGAGCCTTCTGCGTCCGCGGCAAAGCCGAGGATCGGATTGCCGCGCGCGGGGTAGCCGGCAATGGTCAAGGTGTGACTGTGGTCGGCGGTCACGACGATCAGGGTGTCGGCCGGATCCGTGAGTTCCTGCGCCACGGCCACGGCATCGGCCAGCGCGACGGTATCCCGCATTGCTCGATAGGCGTTGGTGGCGTGGTGGGCATGGTCGATGCGGCCGGCTTCGACGATGAGCAGGAAGCCGGTCTCGCCGCGCAGGCGCTCGATGGCGAACCGCGTCATCGCCGCCAGCGACGGCTCGCCGCCGGTGTCGTCGGCCCGGTCCGCCTCGTACTCCATGTGCGAGCGCTCGAAGAGGCCGAGCACCTGCCCGGTGGGCGGCAGCGCGTCGAAGCCGGCTTGGTCGTAGACGTAGCGACGGGCGTCGTTCCCGGCGAGCCAGTCGTCCACCAGGTTGCGGCCGTCCTGGCGAACGCCGGTGGCGTCTTCGTCCTCGGGGTCCGCTGCCGTGCTTGGCAGGAACATGGAGCGGCCACCGCCGAGCAGCACGTCCACGCCGTCGCCGTGCGGGAACTCCACGAACTGCCGGGCGATGTCCGCGCAAGTCGCGCGGTCCGCTTCCGGCACCGCGGCGTCGTATTCCCAGTTGCGATCCGGGCTGTGCGCGTAGGCCGCCGCCGGGGTCGCATGGGTGATTCGGGCAGTGCTGACGATGCCGGTTTTGAGGCCCAGCATCTCCGCCTCTTCCATGAGCGTGGTCAGCTCGTGCGCCTTGGACGCCACGCAGTCGCCGCGCGGAGCTTCCGGGCCGACGCTCAGCACCCCGGCGCGGGCCTTGCGGCCGGCGATGAGCGCGGTCATGGTGCCGGCGGAGTCCGGCACTTGGGCGTCCACGTTGTAGGTCTTCACCAGCGCCAGATGCGGGAAGGTCTCGAACGACAGCAGGTGTTCCTCGCCCGGCGCGCCCTGCTGCTGGCCGGCGAAGATGCGCGCCGCGGTCACGGTGGAGACGCCCATCCCGTCGCCGACGAACAGCACGACGTTGCGCGGCGCCGGCGGCGCGCATGACGCCAGCATCGACACCATCGCAAGGATGACCGGCAAGCAACTGATTCTCGGAGATTTCATCGGACTGACTCGCGCATGGTGACAAACTCCTCGGCGGCGGTGGGGTGGATGCCGATCGTGGCATCGAAGTGGGCCTTGGTGGCGCCGGCCGTGATGGCGACGCCGAGCCCCTGGATGATCTCGCCGGCCTCCGGCCCGCACATATGCGCCGCCAGCACGCGGTCGTCGTCGGGGTTGACGAGCAGCTTCATGAGCGTGCGCTCGCTGCGCCCGCTCACGGTGTGCTTCATGGGCCGGAACGTGGACTCGTAGACGTCGATGCGCGGGTAGCGCTCGCGCGCCTCCTCCTCGGTGGGGCCGACGCAGCCGATATTCGGCTGGCAGAAGATGGCCGTCGGCACGTTGCCGTAGTCCACGCGCCGGTCGCCGCCTTTGAACAGGTTGTGGGCGATGCACATGCCTTCGGCGATGGCGACGGGCGTGAGCTGCATCCGGTCGATCACGTCGCCGATGGCGTAGATGCTCGCCACGCTGGTGCGGTAGTGCTCGTCGACCCGGACCGCACCGTTCGCGTCCATGGCGACGCCCAAGGCTTCGAGGCCGAGGCCACCACTCGCCGGGGCCCGGCCGGTGGCTACCAGCACGAGATCGACATCCTGCGAAGCGCCGTCCTGGAACCGGCAGCGCAAGGCGCCGTCTACTTGCGCGACCGACTCGATCCGAGTGCGCGTCCTTACCGCCACCCCTTTGCCGGCCATTTCCGCCATCACGAAGCGGCGCACGCCTTCGTCGAAGCCGCGCAGGAAGAGCTCGCCCCGGTATGCAAGCGTCGTCTCTGCGCCGAGCCCCGCGAAGATGCCAGCGAACTCGACGGCGATGTAGCCGCCGCCGATCACCAGAGCGCGCTTCGGGAACGTCGGCAGATAGAACGCCTCGTTGGAGGTGATGGCGAGTTCCCGACCGGGGAAGTCCGGCACCGAAGGCCAGCTCCCCGTGGCGACCAGCACGTACTCGGCCGTCACGACACGTTCGCCCACGCGCACTGTGTGGGCATCTTCGAGCACGGCGCGGGCCTCCAGAATCTCCACCCCCGCGCCGGTCAGCATGTTGCGGTAGATGCCGTTCAGGCGTTCGATCTCGCGGGTTTTGTTGTCGCGCAGCGTCGGCCAGTCGAAGGCGCCGCGCGGCACATCCCAGCCGTAGTTCGCGGCATCCTCGAAGTCCTCGGCGAAGTGCGAGCCGTAGACGAAGAGCTTCTTCGGCACGCAGCCGACGTTGACGCAGGTGCCGCCGAGATAGCGCTCCTCGGCGATCGCCACCCGCGCCCCGAAGGCAGCCGACATGCGCGCCGCGCGCACGCCGCCGGAACCGGCGCCGATGACGAACAGGTCGTAGTCGTAGCGCGCCATGCGCCGAATCTCCTCCCGACGATTCGACGGGGATTCTAACGCCCGCCGCGTCCGGTCTGCGGGCTACAATCCGTCGCCACCCCGGTACGGCAGCCGCATGGACATCACGATCTTCGGCACCGGCTACGTCGGCCTCGTCACCGCGGCCTGCTTCGCGGAGATGGGCAACCGCGTACTGGGCGTGGATGTGGACGCGGCGAAGGTCGCTGCCCTGCAGCGGGGCGAGACGCCGATCTTCGAGCCGGGCCTCGGCGACCTGCTGGTCGAGAACGTGGCCGCCGGACGCCTGCGCTTCACCAGCGACGCGGCCGCCGGCGTCGATCACGGCGAAGTGCTGTTCGTTGCCGTGGGAACGCCCGCCGGACGCGAAGGCGCGGCCGAACTCGGCCAAGTGCTCGACGTTGCCCGCACCATCGGTACGCACCTCAGCGGGCCGGCGCTGGTCGTCACCAAGTCCACGGTGCCGGTGGGTACCGCAGATCGCGTGCGCGCCGCCATCGCCGAGGTGCTGGCAAGGCGCGGCGTCGGCATCCGCTTCTTCGTGGCGGCGAATCCGGAGTTCCTCAAGGAAGGCGCGGCGGTGCAGGACTTCATGAGGCCGGATCGCATCATCATCGGCAGCGACGACGAAGACGCCGCCCGCCTGCTCGCCCAGGCCTACGCGCCCTTCAACCGCAACCACGACAAGGTGCTGCACATGGACGTGCGCTCGGCGGAACTCGCCAAGTACGCCGCCAACGTCATGCTGGCGGCGCGCGTCAGTCTGATGAACGAATTGGCGAATGTGGCGGACCGGGTGGGCGCGGACATCGAAGCCGTGCGCCGCGGCATCGGCGCCGACCCGCGCATCGGCTACCACTTCATCTACGCCGGCTGCGGCTACGGCGGCTCATGCTTCCCGAAAGACATCCGAGCGCTGGTGCGCATGGCGGACGACACCGGCCTGGATGCCGAGATCGCGCGCGCGGTGGAGTCCGTGAACGAGCGCCAGAAGCATTTGCTCGGCGAGCGCATCACCAGCTACTTCGGGGGCGACCTTTCCGGCCGCACCATCGCCATCTGGGGCCTCGCCTTCAAGCCGAATACCGACGACATGCGGGAAGCGCCGAGCCGCATGCTCATGGAATCGCTTTGGGCCGCCGGCGCCGCGGTGCGCGCCTACGATCCGCAGGCGCTGGAGGCGGCCCGGCGCATCTATGGCGAACGCCGCGACCTCACGCTTTGCGCAGGGCGCGACGACGCGGTCGAGGGTGCCGATGCGCTTGCCGTTGTCACGGAATGGAACGAGTTCCGCAGCCCGGACTTCGATGCCCTCAAGGCCTCCCTCAAGTGCCCCGCCGTGTTCGACGGCCGCAACCTCTACGATCCCGCAATGCTGCGCGAGCGCGGCTTCGACCACATCGCGATCGGCCGCAGCACCATGGCCGTGCATGGCTGACCGCGGGCTCGCCATCGCCGCCGTACTGGCCGGCTGCTTGATCGCTGGCAACGCCGTTGCGGGCGTCGAGGATCGGCGCTGGTGCCGCGTCGTCAACGAGCACTTCGAGCTGGTTACGGACCTGGGCCGTGCAGACGCCGCCGGCCTGTTCTACTCCCTCGACCGGTTCCGCGCCGCGGCCTCCGCGCTGGTGCCGGGCCGACTGCCGCAGCAGCCGGCGCCGCTCAAGATGCTGGTCTTCAAACGGGCGCGGGATTTCAACGCCATGTTCGACATGCCGGGCGTCGGCGGCTTCATGCGCCCTACCCTCAATCAGAGCCTGCTCGCCCTCGGCCCGGACATCAGCGGTCGCCACCTGCATGCCATCGCGTTCCACGAGTACACCCACTACCTGGTGCGCAGCCGGGCGACACTTAACCTGCCGATCTGGTACGAGGAAGGTCTCGCCACCTATCTGGCGATGCTGGACATCGATCCCGCCGGCGTCGTGACCGTGGGGCGCGGCCCGCACGCCATGATGCGCTATCTGGTGAAGCAGCCTGAGACGCCCGTCGAAGAGATCGTCGGCGAACGCTTCCAGTTGCAGGCCCGCGACCACCATCTGGCCGAGATCTACACCCTGGCCTGGGGCGTGGTGCGCTTCCTGCACCACGGCAAGCGCAGCGATGGCAGCCGCTATGCCGAAGGCGTTGGCTCGATGCTCGCTGCGGTTAACGATGGCGCCGCGTCCGATGAGGCCATGCGCCGCGAAGTCGGCATTGAACCGAACGAACTGCGGGAGATCCTGCGCGACTACTACGACGGCGCCGTGGCGAACATCCAGTCCGTCTTCAGGTTCCGCATGGGCGCCTACGAGGCGCCGCCGTTCGCCCTCGACTGCCTGGATCGGATCGCCAAGCGGCTGGTGATCGCCGACGCCGTGGCGTTCCGGGACCCGGCGATGGCGGATGCGCTCTACGATGACATCCTGCGCCGCGACGGCGAGCACATCGGCGCCCTGCTCGGCCGTTCCCGCGTCGCCGCTGAACGGGCCATCGCCCTCGCCGCGGCGCAGAAGGCGTTCGCCGTCGCGCCAGGCGATCCGGACGTGAACGTGCGCATGGCGCAGCTCAGCATGGCGCCCTGCGACGAAGCGGCCGCGCCCGATTGCGAGCGGGACTGGGACGCCGCGGCGGCCTACTACGCCCGCGCCCTTGAAGCTTCCGACGAGGCCGCGGACGCCGCCCTGGGACTCGGTGTCCTGCATCTGCGCAAGAGCGAGCCGCAGGACGCGCTACGACACCTGCGCAAGGCGCACGGACGGGCGCCGTGGTCGCCGCGCATCAGCTACTACCTCGGCCTCGCGCACCAGCTTGCCGGCGACTTCGACGTCGCCGGACGGCATCTGCGGAAGACGGCCTACTGGGATCCCGACGAGGTCTGGCGCACGCGGGCCCTCGACGCGCTGGCTAGGCTTCGGACGGCAGCTCCCCAGGCGGAGTGACTACCAATCCTCCTGCAACTCGCGAACCAGTTCGGCTGCGGTCTGCGGGCGGTCACCGGGGCGAAGCGTCAGACATGCCGTGCAGAGCGCTTCGAGGCGCGGCGGCACCGGAATCTTCACCCGCTCCGCGTGGGACGGCGCTGCCGAGGGCGGCACGATGTCGCCGGCCAGCGCCTTGCCGAGGATCTCGTCGAAGGTCGCGCCCGACACCGGCGGCTCGCCGCCGAGCAGTTCGTAGAGCACTGCGCCCAGGCTGTATATGTCCGTCCGGTAGTCCAGGTCGGCATCCCCGCGGATCTGTTCCGGCGACATGTACGACACCGTTCCTTGCACCGGTTCGTTCGGGATCTGGTCGGCCGCCGGGTCGTCGCTGCCCGGCTGCCACACCTTGGCCAGCCCCCAATCCATCAGCAGCACCTCCCCGAACGGCCCCACCAGGACGTTCTCCGGCTTCACGTCGCAATGCGCGACGCCGTGGCCGTGCGCATAGTCGAGCGCGTGGGCAACCTGCAGCACCACGTCGATCAGCCGCGTCAGGTCGTAGCGCTCGCGGTAGTCGAAGATCTCGCGCAGGGTGTAGCCGTGGACCAGCTTCATCGTGAAGTAGTAGCGGCCTTGGTTGTCTCGGCCCAGCTCGTACGTGGGCATGGTGTTCGGATGCTGCAGCATCGCCGAGACCCGCGCTTCGCGCACGAAGCGGCGCTGCGCCGTGGGGTCGTCCGCGTACATAGGCTTGAGGCTCTTGTAGCAGACCGTGCGCATCAGATGCAGGTCCTTGCACGACTGGATGATCGAGCGGCCGCCGCGGGCGATGGTCTTGAAGTAGGCGTAGCGGGTGCGCGGATCGATGCGGCGCGGCAGCGGGCGGTCCGTCTCCGCCAGCGACACGAACGGATAGTCGTCCGGCGAGGTGGCGAAGCGCGGCGCACCGGCCATCGCTAGGCCCCGCCGGCTCCCTCGTCCACCCTACGCAGGCGCTCGATCAGGCTGGACGTGTCCCAGCGCCCGCCGCCGAACGCCTGCACGTCCGCGTAGAACTGGTCCACCAGCGCAGCGAGCGGCATCCGGGCGTCGAACTCGCGCGCCGCGGCGAGCGTCATGTCGAGGTCCTTGCGCATCCAGTTCACCGCGAAGCCGAACTCGAACTCGCGCCGCGCCATGGTGCCGGCGCGGTTGTCCATCTGCCATGACTGCGCGGCGCCTTTGGAAATCACCTCCACCACCGCGTCGACATCGAGGCCGGCCTTCTCGGCGAAGTGCAATCCCTCGGCAAGCCCCTGCAGGATGCCGGCGATGCACACCTGGTTGACCATCTTGGTGAGCTGCCCGCAGCCCACGGCGCCCATCAGCTTGATGGACTTGGCGTAGGCATCGATCACGGGCGCGGTGCGGTCGAACACGGCCTGCTCGCCGCCGACCATGACCGTGAGCTGGCCGTTCTCGGCACCCGCTTGGCCGCCGCTCACCGGGGCATCGAGGAAGTCCACCCCCTGCTCGGCCCCGGCGGCAGCAAGTTCGTGGGCCAGCGTCGCCGAGGCGGTGGTGTGATCGACCACCACCGAGCCTGCCGCGGCACCGGCGAAGACGCCGTCCGGACCGAACGACACGCTGCGCACATCGTGATCGTTGCCGACGCACATGAAGATCGCGTCGCTGCCCTCGGCCGCCTCGCGGGGCGTCCGGGCCTCTTCGCCCTGGTACTCACCGAGCCACGCCGCCGCCCGACTCGCCGTGCGGTTGTAGACGCGCACTCGGTGGCCGGCTTCGGCCAGATGCCCCGCCATGGGATAGCCCATCACGCCGAGGCCGACGAAGGCCACGTTCCTGTTCTCGCCCATTGAAAAAACGCCCTCGGAAAGACGGCGGCGCACCATAACACGCCCCACCCACGCGCCAACGCCCGTGCCGGAGTCGCCCAGCAAACTTGCCGTATACCCCACCGAGACTGCTACGCTCAGCGCATGTCCCGCCGCCGACTGCCGAGCGTCGATCGGATTCTGAGCGATCCGGCCATGCGCTCGCTCGTGGATCGCTGGGGCATGAAGACCGCGAAACTCGGCATTCGGGCAGTGCAGGATGCGCTGCGCACCAGCGACGTGCCGCCATGGGCCGCCGACCCGGGTGCCTACGGCAGTGCGGTCGATGCCGAGCTCGCGGGCCGGATCGGGCATGGCTACGCAACCGTTTTCAACCTCACCGGCACGATCATCCACACCAATCTCGGCCGCAGCCTGCTTTCGCCGGCCTTGGCCAGGAAGGCGCTGGGTGCGGCGACGCGTCCCATGACCCTGGAATACGACCTCGAGGCCGGGCGGCGGGGCAGCCGCGAGGGCATCGTCGCGCATCGTCTGCGGCTGCTGACGGGGGCGGAGGCGGCGACGGTCGTGAACAACAATGCCGCCGCGGTGCTGCTGCTGCTGAACACGCTGGCCCTCGGCCAGGAAGTGCCGGTCTCCCGGGGCGAGCTGATCGAGATCGGCGGCAGCTTCCGCTTGCCGGAAGTGATGCAGCGCGCCGGCTGTACGCTGAAGGAGGTGGGCACGACGAACCGCACCCACCCCGGCGACTACAAGCGCGCCATCAACGACCGTACCGCGCTGCTGCTCAAGGCGCACCCGAGCAACTACCGCGTGGAGGGCTTCACGAAGGAAGTCTCGGTGCGCGAACTGGCGGACATCGGCGCCCCGGCCAAGCTCCCGGTCTGCGTTGATGCCGGCAGCGGCGCCCTCCTCGACCTCAGTCGATTCGGATTGCCGCGCGAGCCGCTGCCCGGGGACTTGCTCGACGCGGGCGCCGACCTCGTCACCTTCTCCGGCGACAAGCTGCTCGGCGGCGTGCAGGCGGGGATCATCGTCGGCCGCCGCGACCTCATCGAAGAGATCAACGCCAACCCCATGAAGCGCGCCCTGCGCCTGGACAAGATCGCGCTCGCGCTGCTCGACGCCACGCTCAAGGCCTACGAGGACGAGGCCACGCTCGCCGACAACGTGCCGCTGATCGGCAATCTGGACCTTTCCATGGCGGAGCTCGAAAGCCGTGCAGGTCACGTCGCCAAAGCGTTGAAAAAACTCAAGGATGCCGAAATCGTCATCGAACCGAGCCAGGCGCAGCTCGGCAGCGGCGCATTGCCGGGCCAGCTCCTCAGCAGCCGCGCCGTGACGCTTTCCTTCCCGCACGCCAAGCGCCTGCGCGAAGTGGCCGCATCGCTCCGCGAGCTTCAGCCGCCGGTGATCGCCCGCATCGCGGACGACAAGCTGGTCCTCGACATGCGCGGCGCCGAGCCGCTGCGCGAGCTCGTGTCCGCATTGGAATCGCTCGCATGATCGTGACGCTGGCCGGTCATGTGGACCACGGCAAGACGTCCATCGTACGGCGACTGACGGGGGTGGACACGGATCGCCTAGCCGAGGAGAAGCGCCGCGGCCTCACCATCGACCTCGGCTTCGCCTACGCCGACTTCGCTGGCAGCCGCGTCGGCTTCGTGGACGTGCCGGGCCACCACCGGTTCATCCACAACATGGTCGCCGGCGTCGCCGGACGGCAGTTCGCCCTTCTCGTCGTGGCCGCCGACGATGGCGTGATGCCGCAATCCAGAGAGCACCTGCATATCCTCCGTCTGCTCGGCCTCAAACGCGGGCTGGCGGCGCTCAACAAGGTGGACCGCGTGGACGCCGGGCGCGTTGCCGACGTGCGCACCCAAATCCGCGCCCTGACGGCCGGCTCGTTCTTGGGGGACTCGCCGATCATTGACCTGTCCTGCGAGACCGGCACGGGTTTCGACACGCTGCGGCAGCGTCTCGGCGAAGCCGCCGGGCGTCACCGGGAGCACACGGCCGACGCGCCGTTCCGTCTGCCGATCGACCGCGCCTTCACTATTCGCGGCAGCGGCGTGGTGGTGACCGGCACGGTCGCCTCGGGGCACGCTGCGGTCGGCGACCGCTTCGTGCTCGCCTCCAGCGGCAACCCGGTGCGCATCCGCAGCCTGCATGTACAGGATGAAGCCGCCGATGCTGCTGCGGCTGGCGACCGGGCGGCGGTCAATCTGGCGGGCGCTTCCGTGGACGAAGTCAGGCGCGGCGACTGGCTGCTGGACCCCGACGCGCGCGACCCGCAGACCGCCTTCGCCGCGACGCTCACTGTCGTCGACGATTTCCCGCGCCCGGTGAAGCACAACGTCCCGGTACACATCTACCACGCCACCAGCCATGCCCAAGGGCGCTTGCTGCTGCTTGACAGCGCACGGGTCGCCGCCGGCGAAAGCGCGACCGTGGACATGCTCTTGAACAGCCCCTTGCAGGTGAAAATCGGCGACCGCGTGGTGCTGCGCGACCACGACCTCGAACGCACGCTGGGCGGCGGGCGCATAGTCGATCTCTCCGCTCCGCGGACGCGCCGCCGCAGCGAGACGCGCCGCGCGCGGCTGCGCGGCATCGACCCGGACGACATGGGCCGCTCGCTCGCGCATCTGTCGACGTTGGCGCCCGTCGCGAGCGACGCGTTCGCAAGCGGCTGGAATCGCTCGCGGCAGAGCGTCGACGACGTTGCCCGCCAGCAAGGGCTGGAGGCGACTGCCGGCCATTGGCTGGCGCCCGCCTTGGCGAGCGGTGCCCGGCAACGCATCGAGGCCACCCTCGCCGCCCACCATCGCGCCCATCCGGACAGCGAAGGCCTGACGCTCGAAGACGCGGCCGGACGGGACGCGGCACGGCGGCTGGTCATCGACGACCTCGTGGAAGCCGGCGCGTTGCGGGTCGCCAACGGCCGCTACGCGCTAGCATCGCATCGAGCCGCTTTGCCGGACGATGTGGGCCGCCTTTTCAAGGCGGTCGAAGCGCTCTTGGACTCTATCCAGCCTCCCAGCCTCGGCGACATGGCCAAGCGGCTGAAGCGCCCGTTCCCCGCGTTCGAACAGCAGATGCGCGCCCTGCCCGCCTTCCGCCTCGCCGTTCGCGTGAGCCCGACGCGCTACTACCTGCCAAGCCGCCTGCTCGAGCTGGCCGACGCCGCCATGGACATCGAACGCAACGGCCCGTTCACCGTGCGCCAGTTCCGCGACGCCACGGGGGTCGGCAGAAACGTCGTCATCGAGGTGCTGGAGCACTTCGACGCCAAGGGCTTCACCCGACGCCAAGGCGACACCCGGCAGATCGTCGGCGAACGCTCGGCGGTGGCTACATGACGGTCGCCATGAGAATGTCCGCCGCACGCCCGATCATCGACCTCTCCGGCAACATGCTTGAAGAGGCGGTGGCCATGCTCGCCAAGCCGCACCGTCGCAAGGCCGCGATGCGCAAGCTCATGGCCGCCGGCCGCGGCGCCACCGAAGCGGTGCGAGCGGGGCTAGCGCACGAGGAGCCCGAGGTCCGCATCGCCTGCTGCAAGGTGCTCGACCGCTTCATGGACGAAGCGGCGCTGCCGGAACTGATCGCCAACGTCGCCCACGCCCATCCGGGCGTCCGCGCCTGGGCGATCCCCGCACTGGCCTGCGACCGCTGCAAGGAAGGCGCGTGCCGACCGGGCGAAGAGGGCGTGATTCCGGTGGTGGCACACGCGCTGCTGCACGACGACGACCGACGCGTTCGTCAGCAAGCAGCGGGGCTGCTTGGCCCGTCGGTGCTGCGAAGCGATGCCGCGAAAGCCGCCATTGCTCAGGCGCATGAACACGACCCGCACCCGGCCGTGCGCAAGGTCGCCGGCTGGTGGGTCCCCGGCGGGCCGCGCTACGGGACGCTCAAGACGCGGTGACCGGCGGGTCGGCGTGGCTGGCCGGAGTCGGCGGCCCGCAAGCGGCCCGCGCCGACACCGAGGGAATGCGGGATGGGACCGGTTTTGGGGCGCTCGCATCCTGGCCATCGCCAGTTCCGCAACTACGGTTAGCGCGAGCGTGTGGCTAGGCGTAGCTTGCCAGCACTGCGACGACCTTCTCGATCGCGTCGTCGAGCTCTCCCGCGTCTCGATTGCGCAGCGCCCACGCCAAGCCGCGCAACTCGCGCAACACGTCGAACATCCGCGTCTCGACGAGCAGCGTCGCCGCAGTCTTGGCGCTGGCCTCGCAATAGGCGTTGATCGCTGCGGCGCGAAAGTCCTCGCCCAAGTACCTGAGCGGCGCGAGGTCCTCGTGGGGGAAGCCGATGCCGGAGTGCTCGAAGTCTAGGAGCCCGATCATGGTTCGGCCGTCCGGGGTGGCCAGCCAGTTGGCGTGCCAGAAATCGCCGTGGATCAGACAGCGGGGCTGTTCCGTGGCGAGGAAGGCGCACATATCCGCTCGCCATCGCTCGATACCGTGGCGCCGCGGCACGGTCAGGGCAGGTTCCGTCACCCGAACGAGCGCCGCGATCACATCCGCATCCAACGTCCGTTCAGGCAACGCAGGATCGGCCGCGACCGCGTGGAGCTGACACAGTACCGACGCCGCGCTCTCCGCGAGCGCCCGCGAAGGCACCGCAGGCGACGCCCCTGCTAGCTTCGGGTAGACCATGACCCCATGCGGAAACTCCGGCAGCGCGTCGACGAACAGCACTGGACGCGGAACCGCCATGTCCACACGGCCTCGCACGGCCGCCATCACACGCATCTCTGTCGAGAAGGCGTTGTCGTCCGGCGGGGACTTCCCGACACGAACAACGAATCCCCGGCCAGCCTCGAATAGGTCGGCCCGGAACCCATCGGCCAAGTCTCGAAAAGGCCCTGCCACACCATGGGCTCCGAGCCACGCCGCTTGGGCGGCGGTCAGTTCGAGCACTCTATCAGTCCGCGAAGTCGCGCGAGATCAGCATTGGCAGTCCGGTCCCGGATCGCCGGCATGGTCAGCCAGACGTGGTTCCCCGTCAACCATCGGATATGTCCGCACACGCACTTGCCACGCCCCGCCCTTTGTTCGTACAGTGGCTGCTCGGAAGAGCATCGTCTCCGGTGGGGCGCGCGGCCTTCAAAGCCGTCGGGGCGCTCGATAGGCGCCCGGTGGGTTCGACTCCTACCTCTTCCGCCACCTTTCGTCCCCCGTCTCCATTCCCGACCGTGCGATGTCGGCTGGCTTCGCCACCGCCGGAACATCGCTATCGACCGCCAGCCGAAACGCGCGACTGTGCATGTTCGGCCCACTCAGCCAAGACACCTCGGTTCCCATGCCGTTGAACACCAAGGCCCACGGCGGGTAAGGTGCGACGATGCCTGCCGCAGACGACCAGCAGTCCTTCTATCGGGATCCCGGTGTGGAGGACGAGCGGGACCCCGCATTCATCGCGGCCCAACTGCGCCCCGACGATGCGTTCGCGAGCGAAGAGGCCACGCGACGCTTCCCGTTCGATGAGGATGAAGCAGACGCCCTCATCTGCCATGTTCAGGGCGGCTGCGCCGTCAAGGTCGGGCCCCACGACATGCGCCGCGCGTTCGTCGAGGGCACCACCGGCGATCTCGGTCTCGACCATGTGCTCGTGTCGGTGCTGGCAGAGCTAAGCCTGTGGAGCCTGCGCCGCACGTTCGAGCACAGCGGCGCATCGCCCAGGGAGATCGCCGCGTTCTACCGGGCGCGGCCGGGCGCGATCCGCTGGCCGGTGGTCCTTTGCCTCAACCCGTGGTCCGTCCTTGGCCAGCGGGACCTGCCTTTCGTGCTCGACAAGCTGGCGGCGGTGGACTGCGACCACCTCGCCCACTTCTGATCGCGTCGGTTCCCCTCCCGGCCGACTTGGCATCGGCCTTGGACTTCGCGGTCGATGCGATCTCGGCGGGGACCCGAGGCCGTCTCGCGGCGTCCGACCTGCGGTTGGCGGGCGGCACCGCGCTTGCCGTGCTTTGGCAGCACCGGCGAAGCACGTACCTCGATCTGGTCGCGAACCGTAGCGTGTTCACGGACGTCTTCGATGCGCCGTCGCGCCTTCACTTTCGCGACGAGCTTCGCGCAGCGCACGACAAGCAAGCTGCGCCGGTCTCCCGGGTCGTCGTCACGGGCCGACTGATCGGGTTCAAATACGCGGGAGTGCCTGTTTCGCTCGTACCGTCGTCGTTGGACTTCACCGACCCGCTCCTTCCGGGTCACACGGTTGCCGGAACGGCAGTGGGACTGGCCAGGCCGGAAGCCATTCTGCGGGGCAAGGTCGTCGGGCGACTCCTAGGTAGAGCGATGGCGACGGACCGCGACGGCTACGACGTCGCCTTTGCGCTCGACCACCACCCCGACATAGCGCGCGGGGCGCTTTCCGGGCTTCAGGACGACGAGGAGTTTGTGCGTGCGATCCGCGATGCCGCCGGAACGACGGGGCATGGGCGCCCCTTGCTCGATCCGTCCCGAGCCGACATCGCGGCCGACCCGTGGGATGCGGTGCGCAGAGCGATCAGCCGGATGCCGGACCCGTCAAAGTACCTAGGGAGATAGTTCAGATGCGCTGGGAAGAGCGTTGCCAAGGCCCGTCAGCGCGCTCTGGGAAGCACCGCCCCTGCCGGTAGTAGGCGGACGCGGTGCGGCCTCGTTCTAGAAGACGCGCCGGGGCATGGGTGTAGATCTCCGCTGAAGCCCCACGCGGTGTCGGCGGGCAGGTCGCCATCCTCCAGCAACTCCATGCCGTACTTGGCGCAGGCTTCGCACCACGCCTTGGAACCGAACTCTCCTACCGGCTTGAGGTCTGCGACGTTGACTGGCATGGCTTCTCCTTTTGGCTGGCGAGGGCCTCCGCGACCTGCTGGCCGCTGGCGCCCCAATAGAAATACGACACGGCTCGGCGCGGGCGGGCGGTGGGATTGCCGTGCGACCAATGCACCGTCACGGCGCTGTGGACCACGGCGTCGCCGGGCTGCACGACGACGGCGACCGCAGACTTGTCGTCCACTTCCAGATCGCCGTACGGGATGCGCGGGTCGATGTCGAGCTTGTGCGAACCGCGGGCGTAGTGCGGGCAGCCGTTCTCGGCGGCGGCGTCGCACGATCCAGATCGTCGCACCGTTCTGCGAGCCGGGGGCGCGGCCGATGCGGTCCCGGTGCGGCGCGACCGCCTCAGGAGAGCCCGCCCGCTTGGCGAACCAGGCGGCCGTGGCCGGCACCAACTGGTCCTCGACGAGCGCTTCGATCAGCGGGACGTGCTTGCCGGCGGCGAGCTGGCGCTCGAACCACGGATCGTGGTGCTGGAGATTCTTGAGGATGTTGCTGCAAGCCATGGCCGGCCTTGGCTCCCTTCGCCGTCGTGCGCTCCTGCTCGGCGAAGAGCGCCGTCGAGAGTTCCGTCGCCCGGCGCCGCAGCTCTGCCAAGGCTTCGCCCTCCATGTAGTTCCGCAGGCTCGCGAAGCCGTCGCGGTCGTAGTCGCGCTTGATTGCCGCGATCTCGTCCGTCATGGGCCGGCGCGCTCGGGAAGCTGCTCCACCATCGCGCGGATGTGGTGGATGGTGGTGCCGCAGCAGCCGCCGACGATCTGCACGCCGCGCTCGACCCAGCCGCGGCAGTGGGCCGCGAAGTCTTCCGGGCCGACGGGGTAGCGCTCGCGGGCCACGGCGTCGAAGCCGATCGCTTCCGGGTAGGCCATCACCGGGCCGTTCCAGCGCTCGAAGAGGACTTCCAGGCCCGGCGTGGTGGACTTGAAGGAGCTGTGCATGATGCCGAGCGCCTGCGGGCCGAGCGCAACCAGCGCGTCGATAATGGTCTCGAGCGGCAGTCGCTCGCCCTGCTCGTAGCCGTCCGGGAGGTTGCCGTCCTCCTCTGCGACCTGGTCCCAGCCGATCATCCGGCCGTCCGGGCCGCGGCTGGTGCTGATGCCCACCCACACCGGCAGGCCGGTGGCGACCGCCGCCTCGGTGACGCGCAGGGCGTGCTCCACGTCCTGCATCATCTCCAAGAGCAGCAGGTCGCAGCCGGCCTCCGCCAGCGCATCCGCCATCTCGCGGTAGTTCGCGGCTTCCTGCTTCGGCGACGGCAGGAACGCAGGATCGGCGGCCACCGTGTCCGGCAGCCAGGCGACGTGGTTGGACATGGAGCCGGCCAGCGCCACCGGACGCTCCGGCGCCGCTTGGTCGATGGCTTCCCGCGCGAGTTCCACGGCACGCCGGGTGATGGCCAGCGCCTCGTCGCCGCGGCCGACGCCGTCGAGAACGTGTCGGCAGGTGGCGAAGGTGTTGGCCGTGATCACGTCGGCGCCGGCTTCGAGGTAGCACTGGTGGACGCGGCGGACGACATCGGGATGCGTCAGATTCGCCATCCCGCACCAAGCGACGGCGTCCATGTCGCCGCCGAGGCGCTCGATCTCCGAGCCGATGGCGCCGTCGAGCACGATGACGTCGCCGCTTGCGAGTTTCTGGTCGAGGATCATGTCGGTCTACCCCGGTTTGTGGCGATTCAAGAGCCGACGCAGCTTGGACTCCGAGTAGCGGCCCTGCTTGAGCATCCCGCCCATGCTCTTCGAGTGCAAGCGGTTGCCGTCGCTGTCCAGGATGACGAGGTGCGGATACGCCTTGGCGCGGATGTTCATGTAGAACGCCCCGGCGGCGGGCTGCTGGCGCGGCTTGTAGCGGATGCCGGGACTGCCCGCGTCGCAGTACACCTTGGCGACCACGTAGTGCTGCTGCAAGAGCACGGTCAGTTCCTCGGAGCGGTCGATGTCCTCCTCCAGCACCTTGCACCAGCCGCACCAGTCGCCGCCGAGGACGAGCAGCACGCTCTTGTCCTCGGCGGCGGCGCGGTCCAGCGCCCTGGTGATGAGCGCTTGCTTGTCGCGGCCGGGGTCGTAGTCCGGAACGAGGTAGAAGTCCTGCTCGTCGGCGGCGCGGATGGCGACGGCGGCGGCCACCACCAACGCCATGGAGAACGCCGCAAGGCCGGTTGTCCGACGCATCACCCGCGCCCCATCGTTTCGCCGATCGCGAGGCAGCGGCGCACGTCGAAGCGCATGTCCAGCAGTCGCTTGCGCAGGGAGGGATGCAGATCTGCGGAGTCGGCGATGGCGGCTTCGAGCTGTTCGAGATAGCCGGCGTCGCAGATGGTGCCGAGCAGACCGCCCGTCACAGCACCGAAGTAGCTCGGATCGACGTTGTCGCTGACGCTCTGCAACGCGGCGAAGACCTGCGGGACGATGGCGAGCTGCAGCTCGCGCTGGTTGCTCGGGAACAGGCCGCCGGCGATGGATCGGGCTTCGGCGACCTTCAGCCCAGCTTGGTGCGGATCGAGGAGCTGCTCCACATGGATGGTCTGCTGCTCCGGGTCGGGCCTCGCGGCGCGCACCGTCAAGGCACTGCTCTCGCCCTGGTCGGACGGATCGCGGGCGGTCTCTGCGGCGAGGCGTTCGGCCACATCCACGCCATGCCCCGCGAGCTTGCGGAGTATCGACCAACGCCGATCCTGATCCAGCTCGAAGTCGTCCGGGAGCCCGGTGGGCGACGCCAGCAGGTTGTCGAGTGCGCTCAGCGCGGCGCCGGTAGCAGCGGTGCCGACATAGGCATCGAACAGCATCAGCCGTCGATCGGACCCCGCCACGCTCTCCTCGAACGCGCCCCATAGATGGGCCTCAAGCCGCTTAGCGTCTTGCACTACCGCCTCCTCCTCGCCAAGCCGCCGGTGGTAGGACCACGCGCTCTGCAGCAGGCCAAGCGCTTGGCCGAACACCTCGTCCTTGGGCTCGCGCCCCATGTGCGCCAGGGCGAAGTCGACGAAGGCGAGCGGCGCAATGGCGCTGTCGTTGACCAGCTCGAATGCGCTTTGCCAGAGCATCGACCGCATCAGCGGCTCGAAGGCATCCAGATGCTGGCCGAGCTGATCGAGAGCGGCTGGATTGAGGGTCGCCCGGGCGTAGTCCCAGTCGCCGTGGTTGGCGAACACGAAATCCGGGCACGGCAAGCCGCGGGCGGCCTCCACCGGCGTGTAGATGCCGGCATAGACGATGGGCAGCGTGCGCACCTCGGCATCGGCCCCGAACCGATAGAAGCCGAGCTGCGTCCGGTGCATGCGCAACGTGGGCCAAGCATCCGGCGCGCCCTGCTCCACCACCGCATCGCTGATCGCGCCGCCCTCGCACTCGAACTCCACCGCGACGCTGTTGGTGCCCGGCGTGTGCAGCCATTCCTTGGACCAGTCCGAGAGGTCGCGCCCGGCCGCCGCCGAAATCGCGCCGAGGAAGTCGTCGATGGCGGCGTTGTCGTACGCCCGATCCTTCAAATGGGCGCTGACGCCCTCGCGGAAGGCATCCGGCCCCACCAGATTGCGCAGCTGATTGAGCGTTGCCGCGCCCTTGCTATAGGTAATCGCATCGAAGTTGGCGAACGCATCGTCCGTGGTGGGCGTCGGCATCTCGATGGGATGCGTGGTGTCGCGCTCATCGGCCCGGTAGGCGCGCACCTTGCTGCGGAACGCATTCAACGCATCGTCCGTGAACTCGGTGGCTTCCAGCATCGCCAGATGCGCCATGTAGGAGGCGAAGGACTCGTTCAGCCACAGCCCATTCCACCAGTCCATGGTGACCAGATTGCCGAACCACATGTGCGCCATCTCGTGCAGGATCACGCTCGCCAGCGACCGGCGCGCCTGGCGCGTGATCGCGCCGCGGCGCAGGAAGCGCTCGCTGAAGGTGACCGCGCCGAGGTTCTCCATCGCGCCGGCATTGAAGTGCGGGGCGATCACCTGATCGTACTTGCCGAACGGGTACGGGATGTCGAAGTAGCGCTCGAAGAAGGCGAAGCCCTGCTGCGTAGGAGGAAACCAGTGCTCCGGCACGACGTACCCGGCAAGCGACTGGCGCGCGAACAGGCGCAACGGGATTTCCCCGGCCATGGCATCCCACTGCCGGTAGTGGCCGGCGTGCAGGGCGTAGATGTAGGTGCTGATGGGCGGCGACTCGGGGAACACCCAGCGCCTGCGGTCTCCCTCTTCGGTCACTTCCGACTCCGGCACCACGGAGATCACCTGCCAGTCCGCCGGCGCGGTCGCGATGGTGGAGAACCGGGCCTTCAGGTCCGGCTGGTCGAACGAGGGGAACAGGCGGTTCTGGTTGTAGGGCTCGAAGTTGGTGTACAGGTAGTCGCGCTGGTCCACCGGGTCGCGGAAGCGGTACAGGCCGTTGCCGTCCTTGCTGTAGGGATGGCTGAAGGCGATGCGGGCGACGTTCGCGCCCTCGCGCAGCTTCGCAGCGGGCAGGACGAGAAAGAAGCCGTTGTAGCGGGGATCCCCGACCTGCTCGTCGTTGACCGAGACGCTGGCCACGGTGCCGCCCGCAAAGTCCACCGTAAGCGGCGCATCCGCGGCACCCGGCGCCAGATCGAAGCCGATCCGCACCTGCCCCGCGTATTCCGCCGCTTCGCCGTCCAAGGCGATGTCAAGTGCGTAGGTGACGTTGTCGACTCTCAGCGAGCGGGCCGCAGCGTCTTCCTTGGTCAGGAACGCGCCTGGGTGCCGGGAGACCGCCGCCTCTTCCTCGGCGCAGCCGCCGAGCAGGATCGCGCCCGCCAATGCGCAGTGCCATCGCGTTCTCACGGACGCCGCCCGGTGACCACGAACTGCGGCAGGCTGAAAAGGTAGCGCCCCGCCTCGACCGCCGCTTCCGCCTCGGCCAGCATCGCCTCGATCTCGGTTTCCTGCAGCATGTCAAAGGTCGCCGCGTAGCTGCCCATGTTGCGAAGTACCGCCAGACTGCCGCCGGCAGTGTCCGCCCCGGCGCGGATGCTCACTTCGACATCCTCGAAGCCAGCGTCGACCAGCTCGGTACGCAGCCGCCGCCCCATCTCCGGCGTCTTGAAGGCCGGCGCCGCAGCGCGGAAGAAGCGCTCAGTGCGCTCCCTGCCCCACGGCTCGACGATCACGAATCCCCAATCGCTGTCGAGCAGGAGCACCCGGCCACCCGGTTCCAGCGCGCGGCGGAACTCGGCGAGGGTCGCCTGCACATCCGGCACGTACTCCAGCACGTTCTTGCACAGCAGCCGGTCCACGCACCGGTCCGGCAAGGGAATCCGGCCGTCTTCGACGGGGTGGTAGGAGAGGTGCGCGGTGCCCGCGGCGCGGCGCATGGCGTCGGCGACGAAGCGGGCGTTGAGATCGACGCCGTAGGCGCGTCCTTCGGCACCAACGATGCTGGCCATGCCGAGGGTGACGAAGCCTGGCCCGCAGCCGTAGTCCAGCACCCGGCAGCCGGGGCGCAGGTCCAGCGGCGCGAGCATGGCCGCATGTTCGTCGCGCCAGACGAACATGCGCTCGTAGCGGGCGACGCGCTCGTCCTCGATGCGCTGCCAGTGGTCCGTATAGAAGGTGTCTTGGTTCATGGGCGAGCCGCTTGGCGAATCCTAACCCGCCCCGCGCCGCGGCGTGTGCCATAATCGGGCCTTTGCCACGCGGGGGATCCCATGCGCCGAGCCGAGATGACCGAGAGCCAAGAGGCAGCGGGCAAGCCCACCGTTCCCGCCCCCTACGTGCCGCCGTTCGAGCTCACCGCCGGGCAGGCGCCGCCCATCGCCGACAACGGCGGCATCTCCTACATGGCGCTCGACAAGGACGGCGACGCCGGCACGGCAGCCGCCACCGAAGTCGCGCTCGCCCAGGTCGCGAGCGGCCACGGCCAAGACGTGGTGGACATGATCGAGAACGCCCCGCCCGGCCCCATCGAGACCGAGTGGGGCATTGGCTTCCGCGAGTACGACGAGTGCATGGAGTACATCCGGGCGAACAACATCGAAGCGCCGGAAGGCGGCGTCGCGCTGCCGCTGCGCTATACGGTCCACGAGGGCACCACCTACTCCATCGTCTCCTCCAACGCGCTGTGGCAGGACCCGGCGCGCCAGGACATCGCCCAGGCCGTGCGCGAGTACGAGCGCGGCCACGGCCGCCGCAACCTCTACTTCCCGAAGGTGCTGCGCGACGCTCGCCGCATCGGCGAGTACTACCCCGGTCTCGATCCCATGAGCGCTGAGTGCATGGACAAGCTCGGCGTCTCGCTCGCGCACCTCGAATCCAAGTGCCGGAACTTCTACGACTCGGCCGAGGTGGAGCGCGTGTTCTACCTGGAGATCGAGAAGCTCCTGCTCGACTTCTTCCCCGGCGCCACCGATGCGCTGGTCTACAACCACGATGTCTTCGACAAGGACTATCAGGGCGATCGCCGGGAGGATCAGGCAGCCAAGAACCCCGGCGTCAACGCCGGCTACGCCAATCTGGTCCACAACGACCTGAACGACAACAGTGGCCGCGTGCGCTGCCGTGAGCTGCTCACGCGGAACCTGCGCAATTTCGGGCGCGAGCAGCACTACACCGAGGCGCAGGCGGACGCCAAGATGTCGCGCCGCTTCATGTCCATCAACCTCGCCAAGCCGATGGAGACCGTGGAGCAGTTCCCGTTCGTGCTCTGCGCCTGGCCGTCGTTCGCCGATCAGCCCTACATCACCAACTACCGCATCTACGACGACCGCGTCGGCGAGACCACGCGCTTCACCCATCGCCCGGAGCACGAGTGGTACTGGTTCCCGCAGCAGAAGTCCACCGAGGTCTCGATGCTCAAGTGCTACGACTCGGTGACGGACGGCTCCCTCTCGCGCTGGTCCTTCCACTCGGCCTGCGTGGACCCCACCGCGCCCGCCGATGCCCGCTGCCGGAAGAACGTCGTAGTGCGCTCGTTCGTGTTCTTCTAGCCCGGGAACTTGGCGCCGCAGAACCGAGGCGAAATCGGAAGTTCTGCGGCGCCATTGCCTCCTCGGCAGCTACCAGGAACAGCGTGAAGCTAGAGGACCTGACTCCCGGCACGATTGTCCTGGGGTTGTACCCGGACGCCGCGGCAACGGTGATCAATGCGCAATGGCACGGCGCGAATGCACTCACGCTGACGTACCGGATGCCGTCGGGGCAAGTCGACGAGAGCCTGCTATACCGTCACGACGAGTCCCGTCTCGATCTGCAGGATGCTGGCAAGCCTTGGAGCTTCGACGGCGACGGCGCATTGTTCCGCCTAGTCGCTGAAGCGCATCGAATCCGTCTCGCCCACCTCTTCGACCCGCTGCTTGCCGTACATACCTCGCTGGTCGAACCCCTACCCCACCAGATCACGGCAGTCTACGAAGCCATGCTACCGCGGCAACCGCTCCGCTTTCTGCTGGCCGACGATCCTGGCGCCGGCAAGACGATCATGGCGGGCCTGCTCATCAAGGAGTTGATCGTTCGCGGCGACCTGAAGCGGTGCCTGGTCATCTGTCCGGGCAGCTTGGTGGAGCAGTGGCAGGACGAGCTCCATACCCGCTTCGGCCTGCCGTTCGAGATCCTGACGAACGACAAGCTGCAGACGGCTCGCACCGGAAACTGGTTCCTAGAGAACGATCTTGCCATCGGGCGCTTGGACAAGCTGGCCCGAGACGAGGAGGCGCAGGCCAAGCTTGCCGTGCCGGATTGCCGCTTCGATCTGGTGATCTGCGACGAGGCGCACAAGATGTCCGCGAGGTTCTTCGGTGGCGACATCCAATACACGAAGCGCTACCGGCTCGGTCAGCTTGTCTCCTCTCAGACTCGGCACTTCCTGCTCATGACCGCCACGCCGCACAACGGGAAGGAGGAGGACTTCCAGCTCTTCCTTGCTTTGCTCGATGGCGACCGGTTCGAGGGACGGTTCCGCGACGGCGTTCATGAACCCGATGTGTCGGACCTGATGCGACGCATGGCGAAGGAGAATCTGCGCCGGTTCGACGGCCGGCCACTGTTCCCGGAACGCATCGCATACTCCGTCCCGTATCGCCTATCCGACGCCGAAGCGAGGCTTTATCGGGGAGTCACGGAGTACGTGCGCGGGGAGTTCAACCGTGCCGAGGCATTGCAGAACGAACGACGCACCGGAACCGTCGGCTTCGCGCTGACCGTACTCCAGCGGCGCCTCGCGTCCTCTCCCGAGGCCATCTACCAGTCCTTGCGGCGCCGGCGGGAACGCCTTGAGAGCAGGCTTCGCGAAGCGACCTTGCTGCAGCGTGGCGGTGCGGCCAAGCCCGCGCCCATCCCCATGCCCGGTGCGACGCTCGACGCCGAAGACGTCGAGGACTTGGAGGACGCTCCGTTCGACGAGGTGGAAGCGACGGAAGAGGCGGTGCTGGATCAAGCTACCGCCGCTAGCACGATCGTAGAACTGCAGGCGGAGATCGCCTCGCTTGAGCGGCTGGAGCGGCTCGCCGCAGAGAACCGACGCAGCGGCACGGACACGAAGTGGCAAGAGCTTTCCAGCCTGTTGGCGACCGAGGTCTTCGGCCCAGGACCATCCGACGAGTTGGGGGATGAACGTGCCCACTACGGCACCGGCCCCATCCCGAAACCTGTCCCGTCGGCCAAGCAAAAGCTGGTGGTGTTCACGGAGCATCGCGACACATTGCGTTACTTGGAACGCCGCATCGGCACCGTGCTCGGTCGCCCCGACGCCATCGCGGTGATTCAAGGGGGCATGAGACGCGAAGAACGGCGTAGGGCGCAGGAGGCGTTCCTGCACGACCCCGACGTCCAGGTGCTGCTGGCCACGGATGCCGCCGGCGAGGGGATCAACTTGCAGCGCGCTCATCTGATGGTCAACTACGACCTGCCGTGGAACCCCAATCGCATCGAGCAGCGCTTTGGGCGCATCCATCGCATCGGCCAGACGGAGGTATGCCATCTCTGGAACCTGGTCGCCGCCGAGACGCGCGAAGGCGACGTATTCCGGACCTTGCTCGAAAAGCTGGAGCAGGCCCGGTTCTCCCTAGGCGGCCAAGTCTTCGACGTCCTTGGCAAGCTCCAGTTCGAGGGTCGCAGCCTGCGTGACCTCTTGATCGAGGCGGTCCGCTACGGGGACCGCCCAGACGTGCGCGCACGTCTATCGAAGGCTGTGGTGGAGGCGGTGGACCAGGAACGCTTGGTGCAGCTAATCGAGGAGCGGGCGCTGGCTGAAGATGCGATGGACTCCAGTCGCGTAGCACGGGTCCGAGAAGACATGGAGCGAGCCGAGGCCAGACGCCTTCAGCCGCACTACGTGGAGTCGTTCTTCGGGGAGGCGTTCCGACGTCTCGGCGGCACGGTGCGCCGAAGGGAGGAGCACCGCTACGAAATCACTCACGTACCGGCGATGATTCGCAACCGGGGCCGGCAGATCGGGCTCGGCGACCCGGTGCTGCGGCGCTACGAGCGGATTGCCTTCGAGAAGGATGCGCTGACTGTCGAGGGTCAGCCGGCTGCAGCCTTGCTCAGCCCGGGGCATCCGCTTCTGGGTGCTGTGCTCGACATTACCTTGGAGAGAGGGCAGGACCTGCTGAAGCGCGGAGCAGTCCTTGTGGACGAGCGCGACCCTGGGGATGCGCCGCGCGTAGTGTTCGCCCTTCAGCACGGCATACGCGATGCGGACAAGGTGATTTCGCGCCGCATGATGTCGGTGGCTCTCGACGGGGAAGGGCGAACGCGGCGACTGGGCCATGCCTCCTACCTCGACTATCGTCCCCTCCAAGACGATGAGCCCGCGCCGCAGGACATCCTCGGCGCTTCGGAATGCGAGTGGATAACGCGAGACCTCGAACAAGCTGCGACCGCATACGCAATCGAGGACCTCGTGCCGGACCACGTCGCTGAAGTCCACGGCCGGCGGATCGAATGGGTGGGGAAGACCCGGGCCGCGGTGCATGAGCGGCTAACGAAGGAAATCACCTATTGGGATCACCGTGCCAACGAGCTCAAGCTTCAGGAGGAAGCCGGTCGAGATGGAGCTCGACTCAACTCGTACGAAGCCCGTCGCCGTGCAGACGACCTGCAGGATCGCCTAAGGCGTCGACTCGCGGAACTCGACAGAGAAGCTCAGGTATCTACGCTGCCCCCTGTGGTGCTGTCGGTATTCGTCGTGGTGCCGCTCGGCCTGATGGCCCGGCTGGCCGGCAAGGAGCCGCCACAGCGCTCGCATGACACGCAAGCCTCCGCGGCTCGAGCGCGGTCTATCGTGATGGACGTGGAACGCGGCCTGGGATTCGAGCCGCTGGATCGGGAGTTCGAGAAGCTCGGCTACGACATCGAGAGTAGGGTCCCGGGCACGGGCGAGCTACGGCTGTTGGAGGTGAAGGGGCGCGTGTCGACGGCCGACAGCATCACCGTCACGAAGAACGAGATTCTTACGGCGCTGAACAAGCCGGACGACTTCATCCTGGCGATCGTGGAGTTCGCCGGGAACGACTCTCCCGAGGTCCACTACCTGCGCCGACCGTTCGGCAGAGAGCCCGACTTCGGCGTGACGAGTGTCAACTACAAGCTGGCTGACCTGATCGAGCGTGCCGAAGCACCGTCCTGACGGCACACCGCCCTCGCTGCCCTGCGAGACCCGACTTCGGATAGTTGTGACCTCTGGCTTGGCGGGCGGCGTCTCCGGCAGCTCGTTGACCAGCGTGCTCGGAATGCCTTGGCGTGGCGGGTGTATACCGCCATGCCGGGGCCGATGGCGGCCTGGGCGAGGTCCACGGGGGCGATGCTGCCGGACTGGAGGAGGCGGAGCGCCGGCGGGAGCTCGGTCCGCAGGGCGGCCAGGAACTCGCGGCGCGTGGCGAGCGGGGCACCGTCCGGACGCCCGCGGCAGACCAGGACGATGGAGGATGCGAGGGCGTTGGCTCGAACGTCCGTGGATCGCCCTCGCCGCTCCGTCCGGATCGGCCATGTCCCAGTGATCCCGAAACCGGCTCGAATCACTGCATCCAGGAAGGTCTCCCAACCTGTACTTGCGTACGCTCCTTCGCCCTTCTGTTCTGTTTGCTTGAAGGCGTAGTAGATCGTGATCGGCAAGCCAACGTGGCTCTGCTGCCCAATGGCTCGCATTGCGTGCATCATCCCGTCGAGGAAGAAGCTCTCGGCGCTGTCCCTGCTCCCGTGCCGATGCCGTGCGGCAACCAGTTCGGCCCCTTTTGGAACCGCCAGAGTGGCGAACAGGTCTGGGAGGATCCTCCGCAAGGATCGTCGAAGCCAGACGTAGAAGAAATCCGACAGGTCCGCGTAGCTGATGTTGTCGTAGTAAGGCGGATCTGTAGAAACTAGAGCAGCGAGCTTCCCTATCGGCCGTGCGGCATCGGCTTGAAGGCTGGCTCCGGGGGCTGCGGGGGTGAGGAACAAAAGCGCTTTCGGAATCCAGTCGAGGCATGCCCCGGTCCAATTGCCGCATGAGGAACTGAGCGGGTTCGCCTCGGCGTAATCCCACACCATTGGTAGGGCTTGCCGTGCGAACGTGCTGCGTGTCGCTTCCACACCGTTTCGCCAGCTGGCAATCGTCGACCATGCGTCTGCAGCCCTGCTCGAACTCAGCGCCAGATACACGGCCACCGCGTGGGCGTACGCGGTCGCGCCCGAGCCCCCGTCGCGCAGCGGCTTCCCGTCGTCGGGCACACCTGCAGCCGCAGCGTCGTCGCGCACGCGCTCCGTCGCTTCGCTCACCAGGTCCGAGAACATGGTCAGCGCTACGGTCTGGCGGGGCGTGAACAGGTCGGACCACTCCGTGAGACCGTATGGGACGCAAGTGCCGCCAGTCAGTCGCGCCGGGACCTCGCCTGCGGGTCGCCACTGTGGGTTCGCCCGCTCTTGGGCTGTCTCGTGCGCTGCATCGGGCGCTAGGTAAACCCGTTCTCTGTGTCCCTCGGCCACAATTGCCAACAGGCGAGACCCCATTCGCTTCGCTCGCCCTTCCGCCTTGATGTAGTCGCCGCTCATCGGCGTGCCCGACATGACGCACCGGAAGTTGGCGCCGCGCCCGAGCTTCGTCCCGGCGCTTGCGGCATCCATGTCCGCTGGCTTACCGGCCCGCACCTCGAAGCGGTACCCGCGGCCCTCCACCACGGGCTCCACGTACGCCTCGCGCCCCTGCTTGGTCGACAGCATGAAGGTCGACACCAGCGGCACCTCCACATCCGCGAACGCTGGGTTCGGGCTGCGCACCGTCCGCGCCCACAGCCACGCGATCACCGTCAGCTCCCGCCCCGCGTAGGGCGCCAGGTCCGGACGCTCGCGAACCATCCCCTCCGTCACCGCCGCCTTCGGGTACAGGTGCCCGATCCGCCGCTCCGCCTCGTCCCGCATCCACTGCCCGTAGAACCGCACGTCCGCGGCGAGGCCAGATGCCCCAGGCCACGCCCCGGCCCCCGCCACGCCCGAACGCGCCTCCGGGTTCGCCGGCGCCCGCCCAGCGAACCGCGGCGGCACCTCGATCATCGCCTTGTTGATCAGCACCGCCACCGGGTTCAGGTCCGAAGCGTGCGCCACCAGCCCCAGCCGCTGCGCCTCCAGCGGCAGCGCGCCGCCGCCCGCGAACGGGTCGTGGAACGCCGGCAGCCGCTCGGGATCGAACAGCTCGCCGGCGCGCGGATGCGCCGCGTTCGCCGCGCACGTCCGCCGCCAGCTGCGCCGGATCTCCCCGCGCGCCTCCTCCAGCACGCCCTCGTCGGTGGTGCTCTCCCAGGGCACCAGCCTCTCCAGAATGCCGAACAGCCGCGCGCGCTCGCGCTCCTGCTCCGCGGCCGTCGGGAACTCGCCGGGGCACGCCGACGGGTCGTCCACCATCTGCGCGAAGATCACCGCCCGCGCCGCCGCCAGCGGCCGCCGCGCCCACCACAGGTGCAGCGTCGACGGATGCCCGTGGCGGATCGACTTCTCCCGCGCCGCCGCCCGGTTGATCGCGTCCAGCGGCAGCGACACCTCGATCAGCTTGCGGCCCGTCCCGGCACCTTCCGCCGGGAGGCTCATGCCGACTCCAAGGAGGCGATGCTCCGCTGTTCCACGGTGAGTGCTGCACAATCGACAGCGGTTTGCCGCTGGCAGATCCTGGCAGCATGAAGATCGAGCAGCCGCACTGGCATCGGTTACGGCAGTACCACGGTGCCGCGCCCCGTTACGGTGATTGTTCCCGCAGGCACTCGGTGGTGGAACAGAACCAGATTGGACAAGCGCGGCCTTCGCGCCGATGGTGCAAGGAACCCGACCAAGCCCGGAGACTGGTGGAGAACCTGAGCAAGCTGTTGCGTTGGTGCGGGTGCTCGCTGTGAGAGCCTAACGACGGGACCGGCGGTGGCGCCGGTACTCGTCCTCAGGAAGCCGTAGGCCACCCAGTCTCCGGTGAGTTCCTGCACCGTCGTGTTGGCAGAGCCACGCTCCGCAGGATCGCCTAGATCAACGACGCGCATGGATTGCGCCGACGCAATCTGATAGCAGTACACGGTCCAGCGTCGAATGTGGCCCGCGCGAACGAACCCGGTGGTGCCGCTCTGAACCAATGCCCGGGCTTCCATGAGGGCGGTCACCGGGTCGGCGGCGAAGTACCTTAGGGCCAGCGTGCCGGACCCATCGTTGTAACGGTTGATGGCCGCGGGCGACGGCACGTAGTGAGGCACAGCATTTCCGGTAGGGGCAGCACTGTACCATGGCCCAGGATAGGCCAACGTGATCGGCGTCACGAAAAAGCGCCGCCCTCAATGGACTCGATGACTCCCTCGATGAATGCCTGCTCTTCGTCAGTGCCGTCAAGGAACACTCGCGGGCATCTGCCGCCGAACACCGCGTTTGGCGTTGCTAGCCATGCATCCGCTGCGTCCTCCGCCTCCGGCGCACCTGATGCTCCGGGGATCTCCAAGGGGATCTCCGCGATCTCCGAATTGAGGCGATAGGGCGAGTCTTCGGGCGGTTCGCAGACAGGCACCCCCGGCGGGCAGGGGTCGAACAGGGCCCGAATCCGCTCCTCAAGCCCGTTCGGGCTGTGACCTTGCTGGCTCATGCCGCATAACGTAGCACAGCCCCTCGTCTACGACAATCGTCTCCACCGCGGGGACCGCAGGGCAGCAACACGATGCCGTTCTCCGCGATCGCTGCAGTCTTGGCGGGCGACCGCGGTGAGCTACCGTTGCACCATCAACTCGTCGAATTACACGGTCACTCTTCTATGGGCAAGCACACCTTGGAGTGCGGCGCACTGACGTCCAACGTCCTGCCGAGATCGCACGAAGCCATCGGCGCACCTGCCGGCCTGCAGAGCACGCCGAGACCCGCGGCGCCGAATCGGGACGACTCCCCGGCCAGCTTCTCGACCGTCGCGGAAGAGGTCTTCCGCCGCTACGGGCGGAACTGGAAGCCGGGAACCATGGTCGTGAATCAGGCGTACCTACGCAACCAGATCCTGCCTTGGTTCCGGGAGCGGTCGATCGAAGCGGTCACGCACCGGGACGTGTGCCAGTGGTTCGCATCGCTCCATGCAAAGCCAGCCGCGGCCAATCGGTCCCTCCCGGTACTCTCCATCATCCTTCGGCAGGCGGAGGTATACGGCTATCGCCCTGTCGGCCCAAGCCCGTGCGCGGGAATCCGGCGCTACCGCTGCCCCGGTCGGCAGCGGTTTCTCACCGAGACGGAGTACGCCCGGCTCGCCGCATCGCTGGAAGAGTGGGAGTCGATGGCGCCCCCCTGTGCCGCTTTGGTTCGGTTGCTGCTCCTGACCGGCTGCCGCCAGAGCGAGATCCGAACGCTGGAGTGGCGGGAATACAGTGGACGCCACCTGCATCTGCGCGACAGCAAGACCGGCGCACGGACGGTCTGGCTGTCCGATGCCTCGCGAGCCATTTTGGACAGTTTGGTCCAAACGGGCCGGTTCGTCTTTCCTGCCGCAGACGGCGAGACGCCGCTGAAGACCGAAGCCTTGTACACCTGGTGGCGACGGGTCCGCGAGGGCGCCGACCTTCCCGGACTCCGTCTTCACGACCTCCGCCACAGCTACGCCAGTTTCGCCTTGCAGCGGGGCGAGACGGTGCCAACCATCGCGCGTCTGCTGGGCCACAGTGATCCTACGACGACCACGAAGTACACGCATTTCGCAGACGCTGCGATGCGTCACGCCGGGGAGCTTGTCGGCGAGGTGCTGGGGGTGCCCCGTTGACGCCGCCCACTTTCGAGGAGTTCGTCGACGGACCGTGGCGGCTGGCGTGCCGCAGTCAATGCAAGCCTTCGACCCAGCACAGGGCAGACAACGCGCTGCGCACCCAACTGCTCCCCGCGTTCGGCTCGCTTCGGATCGACGAAGTCGCAACCCAGGACGTTCTTGCATGGTTCGACCACTACAGCCAGACCGCGCCCGGCGGCGCGAACCGGACGCTGGACGTGCTGAGGCAGATTTTCAGCCACGCCGTTGCTTGCGGCCACCGCGACGACAGCCCTGTCCTGGGCGTCAGACGCAACCCCCGGCCGCGCCCCACGCGCTTCCTGTCCGTGGCTGAAGTCGAACGGCTGCACCGGGCACTGGATGCCCACCGGGGCCGCGGCTCCGGCAGGCAGCAAGCCGAGATCATTCGCCTGCTCCTGCTCACCGGCTGCAGGAAGGGCGAGATCGTGCATCTGCGCTGGTCTGAGATCGATGGGGACACCATCCATCTGGCGGACAGCAAGACGGGGCCTCGCGCGGTGCTTCTGAACCGCGAGGCGCAAGCCATCATTGGAAGGCAGCGCAGACTCGGCCTGTTCGTCTTTCCGTCTCTTGCCGATCCTTCCCGACCGCGGTCAGCAGATCTCTCCCTGTGGAAGAAAGTGCGGCGGGAGGCCGGCATTGAGGATGTCCGGCTGCATGACCTTCGGCACACCTTTGCCAGCCACGCAGTGATGCAGGGCGTACCGCTACCCGTGCTCGCACGTCTCATGGGTCACAGCGGAACGCGGATGACGCTCCGCTATGCGCATGTCGCCGACCGCGAGATGGAGGCAGCCGCTGAGAGGGTCGGGCGGGCGATCGCGGACCTGTTCGTGGCCTGTTCGCCTTGAGCCGTTACGGGAGCGTCGAAGGAGCGCCCTGCCTCAGCCGACTGCCCAATCGGCTTGGGGGTGGCGCGAGAGCAGACCCTTGGGTATGGTTCGGCACATATGGAGATCACGGTTGACATCGACGAGACGGTAGGACTGCAGCTGCGCGACGAGGTGGGGCGACAGCGCACCAGCATGTCCGCCCTCGTCGAGGCCGGATTGCGCCGCGTGCTTCGCGCGGATACCCGCGCAGGAGACCCGGGTGGCCTACCTCCGCTGCCGAGATGGAACAGTGGCGGCCACTTGGTCAACATCGACAATCGAGAGGAACTCTACCAAGCGATGGATGGCGACGAGTTCTACCCCAGCTTGGAAGAGGGCTAGTCGTTGGTCTTCGACACCAACGTGCTCGTTCATGCTGCGGACGAGCACTCGGACGCAAGTGCCCCTTGCTGAGATCTCCTCGACAGGGCGCGGCACCCGGAGCTGGCGGCATTCGTGACGTGGGGTATCTGCTACGAGTCCTCCGCGTCAGCACCCACCCACGGGTGTTCAAGTCGCCAAGGTCGGCTATGGCGGCCCACCAGTTCCTCGCCGGCCTCTTGGCATCACCGACGTTCGAAGTGCTTGTCGCGACGCCTCGTCACGCCACCGTACTCACCCAGACGTTGACCGAGCTGTCCGATCTGCGCGGCAGCGTGATGCCCGACATCCACACCGCCGTGCTCGTGCGGGAACACGGCGTGAAACGCATCTGCACCCGCGACAGGCACTTCCGGCGCTTCCCCTTCTTGACCGTCGTCGATCCGGTGGAGTCGGCATGAGCCTCTTGGCGGCGGGAGTTCGTTCGGGGCGCAAGCTGATCGAGGCGTCGCTGCCGCTGGACGCGATCAACCGGGCGGCGGCGCGGGAGAAGTCGATCCGGCACGGGCATCCGTCGACGCTGCACCTGTGGTGGGCGCGGCGGCCGCTGGCGGCGGCGCGGGCGGTGATCTTCGCGCAGATGGTGGACGACCCGTCGGCGTGCCCGGAGGAGTTCCCCACCGCAGAGGACCAGGAGCGCGAGCGGCGGCGGCTGTTCGGCATCGTCGAGGAGCTCGTGCTGTGGGAGAGCACGACGAAGGAGAGCGTGCTGGAGAAGGCGCGCGAGGAGATCCGGCGCAGCTGGCGGCGGACGTGCGCGGCGAACGCGGGGCATCCGCGGGCGGCGGAGCTGTTCGATCCCGAGCGGCTGCCGGCGTTCCACGACCCGTTCGCGGGCGGCGGCGCGCTGCCGCTGGAGGCGCAGCGTCTGGGGCTGGTGGCGCACGCTTCGGACCTGAACCCCGTGGCGGTGCTGATCAACAAGGCGATGATCGAGGTGCCGCCGCGGTTCGCGGGGCGGCCGCCGGCGAACCCGGAGGCGCGTTCGGGCGTGGCGGGGGCCGGGGCGTGGCCTGGGGCATCGGGCCTTGCGGCGGACGTGCGGTTCTACGGGCAGTGGATGCGGGACGAGGCGGAGCGGCGGATCGGGCACCTGTACCCGAAGGCGGCGGTGACGGAGGGGATGGTTCGCGAGCGTCCGGACCTGGCGCCGTACGCGGGGCGGGAGCTGACGGTGATCGCGTGGCTGTGGGCGCGGACGGTGCGCAGCCCGAACCCGGCGTTCGCCGACGTGGAGGTGCCGCTGGTCTCGACCTTCATGCTGTCGACCAAGCAGGGGCGCGAGGCGTACGTGGAGCCCGTGGTGGAGGGCCGCGGGTACCGCTTCGAGGTGCGGGCCGGTAAGCCAGCGGACATGGATGCCGCAAGCGCCGGGACGAAGCTCGGGCGCGGCGCCAACTTCCGGTGCGTCATGTCGGGCACGCCGATGAACGGCGACCACATCAAGGGTGAAGGCAAAGCCAACCGCATGGGCGCCCGGTTGATGGCGGTTGTGGCCGAAGGTAACCGTGCGCGCGTTTACCTTGCGCCGACGACCGCGCAAGAGTCGGTCGCCAGCCAAGCACGGCCATCGTGGGGCCCGGATATCGCTATACCGCCTGATCGCCGGTCGATGTTCACGCCACTATACGGCTTAACGCACTTCAGTCACCTGTTCACTTCCCGCCAACTGGTGGCGCTGACCACCTTCTCGGATCTGGTGGCGGAAGCGACCGAGCGGGTTAGGGCGGACGCCGCCGCCGCGGGCGTGCCCGACGACCGGGAGCCGCTGCGCGACGGGGGCTCGGGCGCGACCGCGTACGCCCACGCGGTGGCCGTGTATCTGGCGTTTGCACTCAGTCGGTCTGCCGACCGCGGCTCGACGATCTGCTCTTGGGACAACAGCCCAAAGATGGAAGCGCTCAGGAACACGTTTGGGCGACAGGCGATTCCGATGGTGTGGGACTTCGCAGAGGGGAATCCGTTCTCTAGTTCCACCGGCAGTTGGTCGAACAACGTGGAGTGGTGCGTCAAGGCGGTGACGGACCTGCCGGGTGGCGAAAGTGGCTACGTCCAGCAGGCCGATGCGACTGACGGCCCAAGCGTGGACGTCCTTTTTTCTACGGATCCGCCGTACTACGACAATATCGGCTACGCGGACCTGTCTGATTTCTTCTACGTCTGGCTGCGCCGAACGCTACGGCCGCTGTTCCGGGACCTTTTCGCCACGCTTGCCGTGCCGAAGGCGGAGGAGCTTGTGGCCACGCCGTACCGTCACGGAAGCAGGGAACGGGCGGAGAAGTTCTTCCTAGCCGGCATGACCCGGGCAATGGAACGTCTCGCGGCGCAGTCGCACGCGGCGTTCCCGGTGACCATCTACTACGCCTTCAAGCAGGCCGAGCGAAAAGGCGGCGCTGGCATCACGCGGACCGGCTGGGAGACGTTCCTCGAGGCGGTGATCCGCTCCGGCTTCGCCGTCACCGGCACCTGGCCGATGCGGACCGAGCTTGCAAACCGGATGATCGGCATGGGCGCCAACGCCCTCGCGTCCTCCATCGTCCTCGTCTGCCGCCGCCGCCCGGACGACGCGCCGCTCGCGACAAGCGTTGAGCTCCGCCGGGGCCTGCGTGCCGAGCTTCTCCCGGCGTTGCGCACGATGCAAACCGCCAGCATCGCCCCCGTCGACCTCGCCCAGGCCGCCATCGGCCCCGGCATGGCGGTATACACCCGCCACGCCAAGGTACTCGACGCCCAAGGAAATCCGGTGTCGGTGAGAGATGCTCTTGCCCTAATCAACCAAGTGTTGGACGAGGTGCTCCAGGAGCAAGAGGGCGACTTCGACGGCGACACGCGGTGGGCCGTCGCGTGGTTCGAGCAGTACGGCTTTGATGAGGCGGACTTCGGCGCTGCCGAGACCTTGTCCAAAGCCAAGAACACGAGCATCGACGGGCTGGTCGAAGCAGGCATGCTCGCCTCCAAGGCTGGCAAGGTGCGACTGCTCCGCTCTTCCGAACTGCGGACTGACTGGGACCCATCGGCAGACGGTCGGCTGACGGTCTGGGAGACGGTTCACCACCTGGTGCGCACGCTTGAGGCTGGCGAATTGAAAGCCGCCGACTTGGTGCGTAGGCTAGGCAGCGTTGCCGAAGGCGCCCGGGAGTTGGCCTATCGCCTGTTCGCCATCGCGGAGCGCACCAACCGCACGCAGGACGCGCGTTCCTACAATGGCCTCGTCCAAAGCTGGCCGGAGATCTCGAGACTGGCCCAAAGGAGCCCAGCACGAGAGACGGCCAGCCTCTTGGACGAAGAACCCAGCCGGGGAGCGTAGGATCCGAGACATGGGCCGAATCATCGCCACCGCCGACATCCACAGCATCAACGGTGCCGCGAGAGGCCGCAAGGTCGATCTGCTGGTGGACACCCGGGCCAGCCATGTCGTCTTGCCCTGTGGGTGGAAGGCCGACTTCGGCGACTTCAAGGTGGAGGAGGACATCGAGGCCGCTCTGGCCAACGAAGCGGTCGCCCGGGGAGTCGTCTGCGGTCCCGTGCGCATCCAGATCGAGGGGTTTCGCATCGTCCACGGCGATGTGGTATTCGTTGACATGGAACCGGAGGAAGGCAGCTACCAGTCCCTTCTCGGCTACATCCCCCTTGAGCAGTCGAGCGCGGCAGTGGACATGCTGGGCCACCGGCTGGTGCCCGTCAGGTACTTGGACATGAAGGCGTGGCGCGCAGCATAGAATCCGGCGGGCTACGGTAGGAGGCGGATCACTTGGCAACCACGAACCACGACCGAGTCGGCCAAGCGATGGGCTTGTTGCGGGCTGGTCTCGCACCCTTCGTCCATCGCGAAGTGATGGCGAGGTCGAAAGCCGACACCATGAAGCGCTTCGCCGACGATCCCAAGCTGATTGGCAAGCCCGTCTCCGAGTGGGACGCGGCGGGCCTCCTGAAACTGATGGGGGCCAATTGGAACGAGGTCTTCCGCGACACCCTCGGCTATACCGAGCGGAGCTTGGTATCGGAACTGCGCGACTGGCGCAACAAGTGGGCGCACCAAGAGCGTTTCTCCAGCGACGACACGGATCGCGCTCTGGACTCGGCTGAGCGGCTGCTTACGGCTATCTCGGCGCCGCAGGCCGACGCGGTCGGTCAGATGAAGACGGCGCTGCGGCGCCTGGTGTTCGAGGAGCAGGCACGGACGGAGCAGCGGCGCCGGGCGAGTGCGACGATCGAGTCTGCCGCCGGCGCGGCTGGTGCCGTGCCGTGGCGGGAGGTAGCCACGCCCCATGCGGATGTGGCCAGCGGCCAGTACCAGCAGGCGGAGTTCGCCGCCGACTTGTGGCAGGTTTATCAGGGGCAAGGTGCTGCCGAGTACCGGGACCCCGAGGAGTTCTTCCGCCGCACCTTCCTCACCGAGAGCCTGAAGCGGCTACTGGTGGGCGCCGTGCAACGCATCGCGGGGCGAGGCGGCGATCCAGTCGTGCAGCTTCAGACCAACTTCGGCGGCGGCAAGACCCACTCGATGCTTGCGCTTTACCACCTGTTCTCAAGTGCGCCGTCCAGATCGCTGCAAGGCATGGACGAAGTGTTCGCCGACGCGGGCGTTGACGAACTACCGCCAGTACGCCGAGTGGTCCTGGTGGGCAACCGCATCTCGCCCGGGAACCCCGTCAAGAAGGACGATGGAACCGTCGTGCGGACGCTGTGGGGAGAGTTGGCCTACCAGATTGGCGGCAAGGAGGCCTTCAACCGCATTCGCGCCGATGACGAGAACGCCACCAATCCCGGCGACGCGCTGCAGGGCCTGTTCGAGGACTTCGGCCCCTGCGTTCTGCTCATCGACGAGTGGGTCTCGTACGCCCGGCAGTTGCACGATGGCAGCGACCTGCCGGGCGGCAGCTTCGAGACCCAGTTCACCTTCGCGCAAGCGCTCACCGAGCAGGCGAAGAGCAAGGGCTGCCTGGTCGTCATCTCGCTTCCAGCTTCGCATTCGCCGGACGAGCCTGAGGTGGACAATGCCGAAGTGGGCGGGATCCGTGGCCACGAGGCGCTTGATCGCCTGCGCAACGCCGTTGGCCGGGTCGACACGCCTTGGCGGCCGGCGAGTGCGCTGGAGAGCTTCGAGATCGTCCGTCGCCGACTGTTCGAGCCCCTGGACGGGTCAGCGGCCTTCAAGCAGCGGGATGTGACTGCGCGAGCATTTGCCGACCTCTATCGCGGGCAGCGCTCGGAGTTCCCAGCTGACTGCGCGTCCATGGACTATGAGCAGCGGATTCGCGCGGCCTATCCGATCCATCCCGAGGTTTTCGATCGGCTTTACACGGACTGGTCGGCACTGGCCAAGTTCCAGCGGACCCGCGGCGTGCTGCGGCTGATGGCGGCTGTGATCCACAGCCTCTGGGAGCACGACGACCGCAATGCGTTGATCCTGCCGTCCACCATCCCGATCGACGATCCCCGCGTACAGAGTGAGCTGACTCGATACCTGTCTGAGAACTGGTCGCCCGTGATCGAGAAGGATGTCGACGGTCCTGCTTCGCTACCCCTTCAGATAGATCGAAACCTGCCGAGCCTCGGCAAGCTCTCAGCCACGCGCCGGGTCGCCCGCACCGTGTACCTTGGTTCCGCACCCACGACGACGACAGCGAACCGCGGCATCGACGACGCTCGCATCAAGCTCGGCTGCACCATGCCCGGCGAGACCCCGGCGACCTTCGGCGATGCACTCCGGCGGCTCGCTGCTGCCGCAACCTACCTCTATCAGGATGGCGCACGCGTCTGGTATTCGACGCAGCCGACCGTGACGAAGCTGGCCGACGACCGCGCCGAAGAGTTCCGAAGGAAACCGGACGCCGTACGCGGCGAGCTCGAACGGCGGCTGAAGGCTGACCTCCGGACGCTAGGCGACTTCGCTCGCATCCATGCCATGCCGGGTGCAACCGGGGATGTGCCTGACGAGCTCGATGCGAGGCTCGTTGTACTGCCGCCCGATGCTCCGCATTCGCGGGAACCAGGTTCGGAGGCAGAAGTGGCAGCGCGAAGCATCCTGGACAATCGCGGCAACTCGCCCCGGCTGTATCGGAATACGCTGGTTTTCCTTGCCGTGGACAGGGTGCGCTGGCAGGACCTAGACGAGTCGCTGCGGCGTTTCCTTGCGTGGCACTCGATTGTCGACAAGAAGGACGAACTCAATCTCGATCCGCACCAGACTAGGCAAGCGGAGACGCAGCGCCAAGCCGCGCAGGAGACGGTGGTAGCTCGGCTCCCGGAGGCGTATCAGTGGCTGCTAGTCCCCGAGCAGGCGAGCCCCCAAGCGCCCGTCCAATGGAACTCCTCGAAACTTGCTGGCCGCGGGAATCTCGGGGAACTGGCCAGCAGGCGCTTGCGAAGCGACGAACTTCTGCTGACCTCGCTTGGGGCGACGATTCTGCGCAAGCACATGGATGATGTTCCGCTCTGGCGCGGCGATCACGTGCCGGTGCGTGAACTGGTTTCGTACTTCGCGCAGTACACGTACCTGCCTCGACTGACGGGTCCGAACGTATTGGTCGAGGCGATCCAGAATGGTGTGGCCTCGCTGACGTGGGAGGCCGACACGTTCGCCCTCGCTGACTCGTATGACGAAGGTTCGAAGCGCTACGTGGCATTGATGGGGGGGCGAGTCGTGACCGTCTCGCCGGACAACAGCGCCCTGCTAGTCCGCTCGCCCGTCGCACGGGACCAGCTAGCGAAGGAAACCGATCCCACGCCACAGCCGCCGGGGATGGCAGAGCCACCGCTGTCCCCTGAGCCCGGACCGACACTGACGCCCGTCGTGCCAGCCCCGAGGCCGCGACGTTTCCATGGCGCCGTGACGTTGGATCCGACGCGCGTGGGCCGGGACGCCAGCCAAGTGGCCGAGGAAGTGATTGCGCACTTTGCCGGCATCCTGAGTGCAAAGGTGCGGGTCACCCTCGAGATAGACGCCGAGATCCCCGACGGTGCATCCGAACAGCTAGCGCGAACCGTCGAGGAAAACTGCCGCACCCTCAAGTTCGACACGCACGGTTTTGACGAGTCTTGACCACTGCGGCCCAACATCGCCCCACTGCTTCCGCCTCCCGGCCCGCATTTCCCGTTACGAAAAGAGTGATGGCCGTGCCTCCCTTGAGCGCGAAGCACTGCTCCCGAGCCACAGATGGCAGCACTTTGATCAGCAACTCGACCTGCCGCCTGAACGCGTCCTTAAGCGGCATCGACATCCTCCGGGACGGTTATCCGGTACTTCGAGTCGAACTTGCCGCCGCGAACCAGCATACGCTTGCCGTGCCCCAAGTCTACGCCGCCGAAATCAAGACGACCGAACCATTGGTGTCCATGCCGATCCGCGAACCAGAGGAACAGGCGTTTGACCTTGACGCTCCGGCAGTCTGACAGAAGCCGAGACATCCTCCCCGGACGCAGTTTGACCATGCCTGCCATCAGCATGTCGGCTTCGTGGAAGGACTCGCGGGACGGAAGTTCGTCGAGCAGCTCGAGCACCGCTCTTTCCGGTGTCGACATGACGACTCCCCAGGGGAAGTCCAGCCGGCGCCACGCAAGATCGTCGGAAGGCGTGAGGCCGTTCCCCGGGCCGGCTTCTCGGTATGCGTCCATGGCCTGCGCGATGGGTCGCGATGGGAACAACCTCCGGGTGTTCCGATGAACGAAGCGGGGGCCATCGAGCGTGCGCATCCAGCCCGGCAACGGCCCATCGTCGCCGTGTAGGTACACGGCGCTTGGACCATCCGGCGACGGGTAGTGGACATAGCCCTGGAGTTCGAGGGCGGTGCGCCCGCCGACCACCACGTTCCGCCCGAGCAGCGTCTGCAGCGAGGCGACGACCTGCTGCCAATGGAAAGGGCTCGTGGATGGACGCCTGAACAGGCCACGGCCCAACCGCTCCAGCCAGCCCCCTTCCACATAGCGGCTGCGGAGCTGTCGGGAGTATCCTTGCGCCGTCAACCAGCGTGCGTCGACCAGCAGACCGTCAGGCAGCAGATGCTGCAAGCGGTTTAGTTTTCGCGGTGGTTGTCTCATGATGGTAGACATCATACGCCTTGTCCAAACTCTCCGCTACGGTGTCCCAGCAGTTCCGCATTCGCAGAAGCGCCAGATAGATCACCCATCCGAATCCCCGCCAGTCGGTGGCGGGCTCCGAAGACCAAGCAGGACAGGAGGCGATCCGCAAGCTTCCGTCCGCCCGCGGGCCAGCGTCGGTGCCGGCGTGTTCGTCTACCGAACGGGCATCCCCGCCGCCGGTCGTCGCTCCTTGGCCCCGCCCATCAACCGCTCCAGCGCCTGCGCTACGGCCTGCGGGGAGCCCGTGCGGCGGGCCAGCAGGGCGTAGAACGACGGCACCACGAACAGCGTTAGGAAGGTGGCGAGGGTGACGCCTGAGAACACCACGATGCCGAGCACGGTGCGGCTCTCGGCGCCCGCACCCGTGGCCAGAATGAGCGGGATCGAGCCCATCACTGTGGAGATCGTCGTCATCACCACCGGGCGCAGGCGGATGGCCGACGCTTCGATGATGGCGGTCTCGAAGTCGCGGCCCATGTCGCGGCGCTGGTTGATGAACTCGACGATCAAGACGCCGTTCTTGGCGGCAATGCCGATCAGCATGACGACGCCCACCTGGCTGTAGATGTTGATGGTGGAGTCCGTGAGGTAGAGGCCGAGGAGCGCCCCGGTGACCGCCAGCGGCACGGTCACCAGGATCACCAGCGGGTGGATGAAGCTCTCGAACTGCGCGGCGAGCACCAGGAAGACGATCAGCAGCGCAAGTCCGAACAGGAACGCCAAGCTGCCGCTCGCTTCGCGGTACTCCAAGGATTCGCCCTGATAGTCGATCTGCGCCTGATCGGGGAACGACTCGCGCACCACTCGCTCGAGGAAGTCCAAGGCATCGCCGAGCGCGACGCCGGGGGCGAGGCTTGCGGACAGGGTCACCGAGCGCAGGCGGTTGTAGCGGTTCAGGGTGCCGGGGCCGGCGCGCTCCTCCACCTCGATCAGGTTCGCGAGCGGCACTAGCTGGCCGGTCTCTTCGGAGCGGACATGGATGTTCGTCAGGTCGTCGGCAGCGGCGCGCTGGTCGTCCTTGGCGAGCAGGATCACGTCGTACTCCTCGCCGTCCTTCACGTAGGTGGTGATGCGCTGTTCGCTCATCATGGTGGAGAGGGTGCGGCCGATGTTCTGCACCGAGACGCCGAGCGCCGCAGCGCGATTCTTGTCGATGCGCACGATGGCCTGCGGCTGGGTCTCCTTGAGGTCGCTGTCGAGGCGCACGAGGCCGGGGAACTCGCGAGACCGGTCCAGGATCACGTCGCGCCATTCGGCCAGGGTGTCGTAGTCCGGCCCGCCGAGCACGAACTGCACCGGCTGGCCGCCGCCGCGGCGCGACAGGCCCGAGCGCACGAAGGCGAAGGCGCGCACGCCCGGGATCGTCTGCCAGGCGCCGGTGGTGCGGGCCGCGGCTTCGGCGGTGGTGACCTCGCGCTCCTGCCAGGGACGCATGGTGACCATGATGACGCCGCTGTTCGAGGCATTGCCGCCCCAGCCGGGCACGGCCATCACCACGACGTCCGCGATGCCTTCATTGACCATCTGCATGGCCGGCATCTCCAGCTTCAACGCCTCCCCCTTCATGCGCTCGATGCCCATGCCCTCGGCGCCGGAGAACATCGCCATGAACGAGCCCTGATCCTCCTGCGGCGCGTATTCCTGCGGCACCCGTTCGAGCAGCAGATAGGCCGAGCCGAACGTCGCCAAGGCGACCAGCACGGCGGCCCAGGGGTGGCGGATCAGCACCCGCAGGGCGCTCGAATAGCCGTGCCGCAGGCGGGCGAAGCCGTCGTCGATGGCGCGGCTGACGCGGCCTTCCCGGGACGTCTCGCGCAAGAGCTTCGAGCACATCACCGGGGTGAGCGACAGCGCCAGCACGCTCGAGAAAACCACCGCCGCAGCGATGGTCACCGCCAGTTCGCCAAAGATCACGCCGATGTTGTCGGTCAGGAACATGATGGGCGTGAACACCGCCACCAGCACCGCGGTGGTGGCGATGACGGCGAACGCCACCTGCCGCGAGCCGTTGTAGGCAGCCACCAGCGGCGGCTCGCCCTCCTCTATGCGTCGATGGATGTTCTCCAACACGACGATGGCGTCGTCCACGACCAGGCCGATGGCGAGCACCAGCGCCAGCAGCGTGATCAGGTTGACGGTGAAGCCGAATGCCGCGAGCGCGATGAACGCCGAGGTAAGGCACACGGGAATCGTCACCGCCGGAATCGCCATGGTGCGGAAGGAACCGAGGAAGGCCAGGATCACCAGGCTCACCAGCACCGTGGTGATGGCGATGGTGCGGTACACGGAACTGATCGCTTCCCGGATGAACACCGAATCGTCCGAGCCGGTGGACAGCTCGATGTGCTCCGGCAGCGATTCGTTCAGCTTGGCGATCTCTTCCTTGACCTCCTCCAGCGTCTCCAGCGTATTGGCGGTGGACTGCTTGATGATGCCGATGCTCACCGTCGGCAGGCCGTTGGCGCGGTAGATCGAACGGTGGTCCTGGGGCGCCAATTCCACCGTCGAGACCTCGCCCAAGCGCACCAAGTGGCCGTCGTCGCCGCGCGTGATGACGAGCTGGCGGAAGTCGTCCGGGTCCTCGAAACCGCGCGCAATGCGCACGGTGAGTTCGCGGTCGCGCGACTCGATGCGCCCCGCGGGAAGCTCGATGTTCTCGCGTCTGAGCGCCGTCTCGATGTCGCCGACAGTGAGGTTGCGGGCCGCGAGTGCCAGCCGGTCGATCCACACCCGGATGGCGGGCCTCGCGCCGAACACGCTGGCGTTGGCGACGCCGGGGATCACGGCGAAGCGGTCGCCGATGTAGCGGTCCGTGTAGTCCGTCAGCTCCATGCGACCAAGTTGCGTGCTGACCACGTTGATGTACATCACCGGGCGGGCGTCGGAATCCTGCTTGCGCACTTCCGGCGGGCGCACGTCCTCCGGCAGCATCCGGTTGACGCGGGAGATGCGGTCCCTAACGTCGTTCGCCGCATCGTCGATGTCGCGGTCCAGGTCGAACTCGAGGTTGATGAACGCGCCGCCGTCGCGGCTCGACGAGCGGATGGACTTGACGCCCTCGATGCCGCTGATCTGATCCTCGATCACCGTCGTGATGCGCGACTCCACTACCGCCGAGGAAGCGCCCGGGTAGGAGGTGCTGATCGACACCACCGGCGGCGTGATGTCCGGGTACTCGCGCAGCGGCAGGACGCTGAACGACAGCACGCCGAAGGCGACCAGCGTCAGGGCAATGACCGTCGCGAAGACGGGGCGTTTGACGGAAGTGTCGGAAAGCCACATGCCGCTTGCTCCTTCAGCCGCTTGGGCGCCGTGCGGGACCATCCGCCGCCGTGCGCACGGCGATGCCGTTGCGGATCTTGAGGACGCCCTCGGTGACGACCTCCTGGCCGGATGCGAGCCCGGAGAGGATCTCCGCCCAGCCGCCGCGCCGGATGCCGAGGTCCACCGCCGTCATGACCGCCTTGCCGTCGGCGACCGTGTACACGTAGGTGTCCGCGCCGCGCTGCTGCAGGGCGGTCTCCGGCACCATCAGCGCCTCGCGGCTGGCCGTGGCGAGCTTCACCGTCATCAGCATGCCCGGCCGCAGCAGCGCGTCGGCGTTCTCGATGTGCGCCCGCACGGGAGCGGCGCGCGTCACCGGGTTCACCCGCGAACCGATGGTCTTCACTTCGGCATCGAACTCCTTGCCGGGAAAGGCCGCGCTCTCGACCGTCAGTTCGAGGCCGGGACGGACCACGGCGAGATGCACTTCGGCGATGCTGAAGTCCAGCTTGATGATGGAGATGTCGTCCAGCGTGGTGATAGCCGTGCCCGGCGTGATGAGCGTGCCCGCGCTCACCTGCCGGAAACCGAGCAGGCCGGTGAACGGGGCTTGGATCAGCCGATCATCGAGGCGCGCCACCACGGCCTGATGGCGCGCCACCGCCCCGGAGAGCCGCGCCCGCGCCTCGTCCACGTCCGAGACGGGCACGCTGCCTTGGCCGAGCAGGTCTTCGAGGCGCTCGTACTGCGCCTGCGCATCGCGCACCGCGGCTTCCGCCTCGGCGAGCTGCGCCGTCTGCTCGGCGTTGGTGAGTTCCACCAGCACGTCGCCGGCCTCGGCGAAGTCGCCGTCGTCGAAGCGCACTTGGCGGATGGCGTCCGTCACCTTGGCGGTGATGGTGACGGACTCGTTCGCCTGCGCCGTGCCGATCGCCTCCACGACATCCGCGATGCGGCGCACCTCGGCGGGCTTGGTGACGACCAGCGTTGCCGGCCGGCCGCCGCCCCAACCGCCTGCCGACGGCGCCCCGCCGCCATCGTCGGCGCAGCCGCCGAGCAGCAGCGCGGGCAGGACAGCGGGCAGAACAGTGGCAAGGCCGAAGATTCGCTGCATGGCGCCTCCGTGTTCATCTCCTACTGTACACCCACCGCATGTGCGGCGTGCGCGGTCGGCTAGCGCATGGCGTATTCTTGGCCCGTTGGGTGGGTAGACGCTAGCACGGCTCGGGAGACGCATGGGCAGGATCGTGGCGATGGCGGACGTACACAACGCGGTCGAGCCGCGCAAGGGGCGCAAGGTCGACTTGCTGGTCGACACCGGCGCGAGCCATGTGGTTCTGCCTAGCGCCTGGAAGGAGCAGTTCGGCGAGTTCGAGGTCGAGGAAGAGATTCGGACGGCCTTGGCCAATCAAGAGGAGGCACGGGCCATCGTCTGCGGCCCTGCGCGAATCCGCATCGAGGGCTTTCGCGCCGTGCATGGCGAAGTGGCGTTCCTCGACATGGGGACGCGCGCCGGGCGCTACGAGCCGCTCTTGGGCTGCATCCCGTTGGCACAGTGCGGCGCCGCCGTGGACGTGATCGGCCATCGGCTGGTGCCGGTGGGATATCTGGACATGAAGGCGGCTCAGCTGCCGAGTGGGCTGTAGGGAAGGCTTGGGAGCTTTTCCGCCGATGGCCGCGACCACGCAATACGCCTCGATCCGATCCATCCTCGGCCACGACGTGCCGGTGGGCGCGGTCGCGGCCATCCATGGCTGGGTGAAGTCCCGACGCACCTCCAAGGGCGGGTTCTCGTTCGTCGCCGTGAACGACGGCTCGTGCGGGGCGGACCTGCAGGTAATTGCCGATCAGTCCCTTGCCAACTACGCCGACATCACCGAACTCGGCACGGGCTGCGCCGTCACGATCAGCGGCACCGTGGCGGAGTCGCCGGGGAGGGGCCAGGACCGCGAGATGCAAGCCGCGGCGGTGACCGTGGTGGGCGAAGTAGCCGAACCGGAGACCTACCCCGTCGCCAAGAAGCGCCACACCTTCGAGTATCTGCGCGGCGTCGCGCATCTGCGCCCGCGCACCAATACCTTCGGCGCCATCGCCCGGGTGCGCAACGCCATCGCCCAGGCCGTCCACCGCTACTTCGACGCGCACGGCTTCGTCTGGGTGAATACGCCCATCATCACCGCCAGCGACTGCGAGGGCGCGGGGGAACTGTTCCGGGTCACCACCCTGGACGCCGCCGCGCCGCAGGCGGATTTCGATGCGGACTTCTTCGGTCGCGAGACCTTCCTCACCGTCTCCGGGCAGCTCAACGTCGAGGCCTACTGCCTGTCGATGGGCAAGGTCTACACGTTTGGGCCGACGTTCCGGGCCGAGAACTCCAACACCAGCCGCCATCTCGCCGAGTTCTGGATGATCGAGCCGGAGATCGCCTTCGCGGACTTGAGCGACTTGGCGACGCTGGCGGAGGACTTTCTCAAGGCAGTCTGCCGGGATGTTCTCGAACGGCTGCCGGAAGACATGGCGTTCTTCCAGCAACGCATCGACGCCACGGCGATCGAGCGGGTGCAGCACATGATCGACACGCCCTTCGAGCGCTTGGAGTACGGCGACGCCGTGGACATCCTGCAGGCGTCGGGAGAGGATTTCGAGTTCCCGGTGCAGTGGGGCCGCGACCTGCAATCGGAGCACGAACGCTATCTCACCGAACGGCATGTCGGCGGGCCGGTAGTGGTCGTCAACTATCCGAAGGAAATCAAGGCCTTCTACATGCGCCTCAACGACGACGGACGCACCGTCGCCGCGATGGACGTGCTGGTGCCCGGGGTCGGCGAGATCATCGGCGGCAGCCAGCGCGAAGAGCGTCGGGAGGTTCTGGAGGCGCGCATGTCCGAAGCGGCGAAGCAGGAGCTCTGGTGGTATCGAGACCTGCGCCGCTACGGCTCCGCGCCGCACGCCGGCTTCGGACTGGGTCTCGAACGGCTGGTGCTCTACATCACCGGCATGGACAACATCCGCGACGCCATCCCGTTCCCGCGCACGCCGGGCAACGCTTCGTTCTAGGAAGCAGGCGTCCAGCGGCGCAGCAGCAGCGAACTGCCGACGACGCAGACGCTCGAGAACGCCATCGCGCCGCCCGCCAAGGTCGGACTGAGAAAGCCGAGCGCGGCCACCGGGATGCCGATGACGTTGTAGACGAAGGCCCAGAACAGGTTCTGCTTGATCTTGCGCACTGTCGCCCGGCAGGCGTCGATGGCCGCAGGAATGAGCGACGGCGTTGGGCGCATGAGCGTGATGCCGGCGGTCTCCATGGCCACGTCGGTGCCCGTGCCGATGGCGATGCCGACATCGGCCGCGGCCAATGCGGGGGCGTCGTTCACGCCGTCGCCGACCATGGCAACGCGCTCGCCAGCGGCGACTCGCTCTTGGACCAGCGCAGCCTTGCGCTCCGGGAGGACGCCGCCGAAGGCTTCATCGACCGCGGCTTCGGCGGCCAGCTTCTCCACCGCCTCGGGCGCGTCGCCGGAGAGCATCACCGAGCGGATGCCGAGACGGCGCAAGGCCGCCACCGCTGCCACGGCGTCCGCGCGCAGCGGATCCGCGAACGACAGTGCGCCGCGCACCCCGTCCTCGTCGGCGACCCAGGCGACGGTCCCGCCTTGCGCATCCGATCGCGCCGCCGACGCGCCGACGAACGCCGCCTTGCCGACGCGGACGTTGGCATCCCCTACCCGCCCGCTGACGCCTTCGCCGACATGGTTGCGGAACTCGGCGAGCGAGGGCGGTTCGATGCCGCGGGCTTCGGCGTGCGCCAGAACGGCCTTCGCCAGCGGGTGCTCGCTCGCCTGCTGCACGCCGGCGGCGAGACGCAGCAGCTCTGCCTCGGTGCCGCGTTCGACATGCACTGCGGCGACCGCCGGACGCCCCGCGGTGAGCGTGCCCGTCTTGTCGAGCAGTACCGTGGTCACGGTGGGAGCGCGTTCCAGCGCATCCACGTCCTTGATGAGAATGCCGGCGCGGGCCGCGGCGCCGGTGCCGACCATGATCGCGGTGGGCGTCGCGAGGCCTAGCGCACAGGGACAGGCGATCACGAGCACGGCGACCGCGGCGACCAGCGACGACTCCAGGTCGCCCATGGCGATGAACCAGCCGGCGAAAGTCAGCACGGCGATGACGCCGACGATGGGCACGAAAATCTGGCTCACGCGGTCGACCAGACGCTGCACGCGCGCCTTGCCGCGCTGGGCATCCTCGACCAAGCGAACGATGCGGCCAAGCGTGCTGGCAGTGCCGATGGCCGTGGCGCGGACTTCGAGGGCACCAACGGTGTTCACCGTGCCGCCGATCACGCGATCGCCAAGCGACTTGTACACGGGGAGGCTTTCGCCGGTCACCAGAGATTCGTCCACGTCGCTCGCGCCGGCGAGCACCTCGCCATCGACCGCGATGCGCTCGCCAGGCCGTACCAGCACCTCGGCACCGATCACGAGTTCAGCCGCCGGGACGTCCTGCCAAGTGCCATCGGCCTGGCGCACGCGAGCCGTCGCGGGGCGCAGGTCCATGAGCTTGCGGAGAGCGGCCGTGGTGGCCCGCTTGGCGCGCCCTTCGAGGTGCTTGCCGAGCAGCACCAGGGTGATGATGACGGCGGACGCCTCGAAGTAGAGCTCGCCGTCGGCCGCTTCGCCGAGCGTCGTCAAGAGATACCAGCTGTAGCCGTAGGCGGCGGTGGTGCCGAGCACCACCAGTACGTCCATGTTGGCGCTACCGCCTCGCAAGGTATTGAATGCGGCGCGATAGAAGCGCGCGCCCAGCACGAACTGGATGGGCGTCGCCAGCAGCACTTCGGCGGCGGGCATGAGGTGGATGTCCTCGTAGCCGAGGATCACGAAGATCATGCCAACCACCATGGGCAGCGTCATCAGCGCGGCGGCGATGACAATACGCCGCTCCTTGCGTTCTTCCCCGTCGTCCGTCGTGGCGGCTTCCGGCGCCTCCGCGTCCCGGGCCAGGAGTTCATAGCCTGCTTGCTCGGCCCGCTGTGCCAGAACGGCTGTCGGCGCGGACGCGGGCAGCGCGGTGACAACCGCCCGCTCCAATGCCAAGTTCACCTCCACGTCCACAACCCCGGGCGCCCCGCCGAGCACGGTCTCCACGCGCGCCGCGCAGGCGCCGCAGGTCATGCCGCGTACCTCGAAAGTGCGCTCCTCCGTGCGGGCGTGGAACCCGGCATGGGCGACGGCCTCGGCCAGCACAGCCGCATTGGTGGCGTCCTCGTCGAGCGTCACGCTGGCGCGCTCCAGCGCGAGGTTCACGTCCGCGCCGAGGACGCCGGGGGTGCGCTTCAGCGCGGTTTCGAGGCGCGACACGCAGGCCGCGCAGGTCATGCCTTCGATCGCGAGATCGAGTTGGCGTTCGGCCGTCCGGGCGCCCCGCAGCATCGCCGAAGATCAGGTGCTCACGAACAGCGCCAGCATGCCGAGCCAGATGAGCAGCAGGAAGTGCCAATACAGCGCGCACAGATCGATGCTGCGCTTCAGCCGCTCCGGATCGTCCTCGGCCGTGCGCAAGCGACCCGCCGCCCTTCCCCAAGCGATCAGCCCGCCGAGCAGGTGGACGCCGTGGACGGCGGTGATGAGGTAGAAGAAGGAATTGGCCGGGTTGCTGTACGCGTAGTAGCCGCGGGCGATCATCTGGTTCCACACCACGAGCTGCAGCACGAGAAAGGCGAACGTCGCCGCCCCCGCCAGCAGGAAGGTGAGCTTGGCCGTGCCCAGGTCTGCACGACCGGCCGTTCGCCGCGCCCACTCGTAGGCGACGCTGGCAAGGGCGAGGACCAAGGTGTTGAACCACATCAGCGGCGGTTCCGGCATCGGCTGCCAGTCGGTGCTGACGCCGGCGCCGAATTCCAGCGGTTCAAGACGCATGTGGTAGGCCGCGAAGAACAGCGAAAAGAGCACGCCGACGATCGCCAGGAAGAGCACCAGAGCGACCTTCTGGTTGGACGCGGCATAGGACGCCGTGCGCAGTTCGACGACGGTGCCATCGTCCTTCCAAGGCTTCTCGGTGAGGCGCTTGAAGATGTTCATGGCGGCTAGTTTACCCCTTCGGCTTCCGGCCACGCCATGCGCGACGCCCGACCGTCGTGGTATTGCGTGGCTCCGCTCGCGAAGCCGGCTGTGCGCAGTTCCACGGTAACCGTGCGTGCGCCGCGGTTCTCCCAGAACCAGCCGTGGATGCCCGGGAACGCTGCAACGTACGTGCCCGCATCCGCTGCGCCGCGACCCTGGGCGAAGCTCTCGGCGGCGTCCGGGGCCGCGCCCTCGGGCTCGGCGTGAAAGTCGAAGACCACTTCCCCGGTGGCCCGCCAGGCGTAGACCAGGCCGTCGCCAGCGGCGAGGTCGTACTTGAACTCGACGGACTCGAAAGGCGCGAGTTCGAACGCGCGCGCATCTTGCTGGAGGGCGGCTTCGGTTCGCTGCACGGCCGCCGGCGGCGCCCCTGCAAGGCCCGTGAGGCCGAGTGCCGCGCCGGTTCCCAGCGGATCGCGACCGAACTCCGCTGGCAGCACGAGGGCGAAGAACGCGGCGTTGGCAACCAGCAGCGCCAGCGCGACGGCGACCGCCAAGCGCTTCACGACGCCAGCAGCCAACCGGCGAACTGAGTCTGGGCGAGCAGGAATCCCGCCGCCAGCAGCACCGTGTTCAAGGCGAAGGCCGAACGCTCGAACGCCGCTTGCCGCCGCCACCATGCGAGTGCGCCGAGCACCGCCGCCAGCGCCGCGAACTGGCCGAGTTCGACGCCGACGTTGAAGCTCACCAGGTTCGTCACCAGCCCGTCTTCGGAGAGATACAGCTCCTGCACTTTGGTGGCGAGACCGAGGCCGTGGCAGAGGCCGAATGCCAGCACCGCCAGCTTCGTGTTGGGCGAGCCGCCGAAGATGCGCTCGAAGCCGCCCATGTTCTCGAACGCCTTGTAGGCCACCGAGAGGCCGATCACCGCATCGACCAGATAGGCGTCCACCTGCCAGCCGCCCAAGACGCCCGCGAGCAGCGTGATGCTGTGCCCCAGCGTGAACAGCGAGACGTAGACCAGCACATCCGTCATGCGCCGCAGGAAGAACACCACGCCCACCAGGAACAGCAAATGGTCCAAGCCGGTGACCATGTGCTTCGCGCCGAGATAGGTGAACGCGCCCACCGCCGGGCCGTCCAGCGCCTGCACGTAAGCGGCGTTGTCTTCGGCGATGGCGTGGCCCACGGCCAGGGGGGCCAGCAGTAACGCGACGACACAGCACGCCGGCAGCCACGAGCGGACTGTCACCCGCCGCTCTTCGCTTGGTCGGCCATCTCCTCTTCGCGGGCGTATACCTGATGGCAGGCCACGCAGACGTTGTAGAGGTGGCCGCCGATCTCGAACAGGGCTTCGGAATCCTTCGCGTTCGCGGCCTCCATCGCCTCCCCGGCGATGCGCGTCATGCCCCGCGAGAACTCCACCCAAGCCGCGCTCCCCGGCTCGCCGGCGGGCAGCATGTGCGGCATCTGCAGCAGATTGCCGCTCTCGGCCAGCACCGCCGCGCCATGCTTGACCGCGCCCCAGCCCTCTTCCGTCGTCGGCGTGAGGTCCTGCTCGCCATCCTCCGTCATGACGAAACCGCTCGCCCCCCAGATCGCGTCCGCAGCCGGATCCAGCACCCAGTTCATGGTGTGCTTCATGTCGCCGACGGGCTGCACCGCGACCGAGGTCGCAGACTCGCCGTTGCAGCCAGCGATGAGCAGCGCGAGAACGGCGAAACACGCGCTTGCGACTCCCGAGTTCCAGGACGGGGGCAACAGGCGCGGCGGGATGGCGCTCATCGGCGCGAGTCTACGCTATTGCCGCTTTTGCATCCAACGCTCCGACAGGTGGATGGCGACCGAGCGCTTGACATGGGCAAGTTGACGGTGTGGAGTTCACGAAGCGCACTAGGGCCGCGCGTCGAAGGAGAGAACCGTGCCGAGACAACGCCATAGGCTCACGGTCAAAGTACAGATCGAGATGAAGCGGGAGGGCAAGGACAGCTTCGTCGCCACCTGCCCGCAACTCGGGTGCATTTTCGTCCATGAAGAGACCGAAGAGGCAGCGTTTCGCCATGCTCGCGAAGCAATCGATGCGTACATGCTCTCTTCCCTTGAGCACGGCGATCCAATACCTGAGTCTGTGGTCGTGAGCCACGAAGTGACCGAAGTAGCCAGCAGACCGCGGGGACGGCGGGAAGGACAGCAAGAGGTCTCCCCGACGCGCGAGTTGGCTCTCAGTTCCATGTACGACGTCGCAGTGTCGGGGTGAGTTTTCGAACATGGCTACCTACCGTCGGCAAGTCTGGAACCAAGTCAAGAGCATCACCTCCCAGGAACTGATGAGGGCTCTGGAACGCGATGGCTGGGAAAGCCAAGGGAGCAAGGGGCGCCGCGGCAAGAAGGGCGCAAACACGATTGCCTATCGTCACCCGGAGAAGCCGCCCGAACGCAACCGCGTCGTGATCCATCCACATCCCAAGAAGACAATGAGCCCAGGGCTGCTCAAGGACATCCTCGACTGCATCGGGTGGACGGAGGAGGACCTCGTGCGTCTGCGCCTCGTGAAGCTCTAGGCCCCGACTGCGCGACCGTGCGGAGTTCGGTGCTCGATGGCTTCGTACTCCTTGAGCACCGGCGCGTAGTCCGCCCGGGTGATCGGCACGGCACCCCGCAGAAGCAGGGCTCGACGGGCGCATGCAGTGTCCGCGCTGGTCAATGCCGCCTCGATGCGGGACGCGACCCGGTCCTCACGCGCCGCGCTTGGGATCACGAAGGGTGGCGCTGGTGCCGAGGAGGTGCGTTCAAGCACGGGCAAGGTGCGCAGGCGCGACGGCGAGTCGCGTTCGAGGATCGTCCACGTAACGGCATCGATGCAGGCCAGGTCCGCCGAGCCCTCGCGGACGGCTGCGAGGCTTGCTTCGTGGGAGCCCGTGACGATCAGCGCTGACGGCTGGCAAATGGTCAGAAGCGCCGCAAAGCCGGAACGCGAAGACAGCGAGTTGACGGCGGCAACCCCCTGCCGAGCGCCGACCAAGTAGCTGTAGTAGCTGCCCGGCTCGCAGTCCAGGTCGAAGACCGGCGCCAGCACGGGCTTGATCGGCGCGTCGCTCAGGAACAGGTCGAGTCCGCAAGCCTGGGACACCGCCAAGTCCGGCGATCGCCACTGCGCATCGATCGGCGTGGCGCGATCAAGCTCCCCGCCAAGGCCCGTCGCCCGCCAGATCGCGTCGTTCGCCCACCGCACGCTCGGCAAGTCGTACCACGGGAAGGAAGCGATCACGGGCCAGGGACGCCATCGGGGCAGAGCGCGGCATTGTAGCGACACAGGCCGCCGCGGGCATCGCGCACTCTGGCAGGCACGGAGCGTGCCTCCTGACCGGCCGACAGATGTGTTCGGCACCGAAGTGGGGCCGAGTCTTAAGAGCAGGGTCTGCTACGCTCGCGGCATGGCTGTCCGCCTGAACCCGTTCGTGCCCGGTCGCGGTGCCATGCCGCCCCATCTGGCCGGTCGGGCGGCCGAGAAGCGCGCGCTCAAAGGGATGCTCGCCTACCTCCGCGCCGGTCGCGGCGCAGCGCGGGACGCTGTGCTCTGCGGCCCGCGCGGAAACGGCAAGACCGTGCTGCTGCGCTGGTTCCAGCAGGAAGTCGAAGCGATCGGCGGCATCGACCTGGTGTGGCGCGCGCCGAGCGACCTGCCGAGCGTCGATGCCCTAGCGACGATGTTCGTGCCGCCGGCGCGATTCAAAGCGATGCTGCCGAGTACGCTGTCGCTGTCGGTGGGGCTCGGTCGGGTGGGGTGGGAACTCGGCAACAACCCGGGCACGCTGCACGAGCTGCTGACCGCGCGCTGTCGTCAACGGCCGCTGGTGGTGCTGCTCGACGAGGCGCACACCTTGAGCCCGGACACCGGCCGAGCGCTCCTGAATGCCAGCCAGTCGGTGAGCGCATCGGCCCCATTCCTGCTGGTACTCGCTGGCACCCCCGGCCTCGTGCCGCATCTCGACAGCATGTCCCCGACATTCTGGGACCGCGCCGAGCAACTGCCGATCGGCCTGCTCGAGCGCAGCGCGGCAGCAGAGGCGTTGCTGCGCCCTTTCGAGGCAGGCGCGCCCAGCGTGACCATCGACCCAGCGGTGTTGGAACGGGCAGTGGAGGAAAGCCAGTGCTATCCGTACTTCCTGCAGTTGCACGGCGCCGCGCTATGGGATGCGACGCCAGCGAACCAGAGCGCAGTCGGCGAAGACGCCCTGCAGCGCGCGTCCGAGGTGTTCCGCCGCCGACGGGAAACCTACTATCAGCATCGCTACAACGAGCTGCAGCGAGCGGGCCTGTTGGACGTTGCTTCGGCCATTGCCTCGGCATTCGCGGTCCGGGCCAGCATCGCCCAAGGGGAAGTCGACGCGGCCATCGAGGCGGCTCTGTCATCCTCTCCCCCGTCCATTGCGCCGAAGTCGGTGTTCGACAGCCGCGACGCGTTGGCCGCCGTCGGCTACATCTGGAACCCAGCGGGGGAGCGAGACCGCTGGCGACCCGGCATTCCCAGCCTGATGGCCTACGTCAAGAGCCTCGCACCAAGCCCCCGATACCCCCGATAGCCGCCAAGTCTGTGCGGCGACGCAACAGGCGTATGATCCGGCGCTTCGCAAGAGCGCCGGAGGATGGCAATGGGTTTTTGGACGGCAATCGTGGTGATCGTCGCCTGCGGGTGCCTGCTGGAGGGCTATCGCTCCTATGCCAAGTCGAAAGGCGGCGGCAAGCGGGTGAAGGATCTCGAAGCGCGAGTCGCCGCGCTCGAGAGCCAAGAGGACCTCGAAGAGCGGGTGCGCGCGCTGGAGGCCATCGTCACCGACCCGCAACGCACGCTCGACGAGGAGATCAACAAGCTCTAGGGCAGCCGAAGTGAGTGACGATCTCTGCTTCGCTTCCGCGCTCGATCTCGCGGCGCGGATCCGCAGCCGGGAGCTGTCTCCCGTCGAGGTCGCCGACGCCATTCTGGACCGTTTGGCGCGATTCGAGGGGACCATCAACGCCTTTGCATACTTGGACCCGGATAGGGTGCGCGACGATGCGCAGGCTGCCGAGCGGGCGATCATGCGCGGCGAAGCGCTGGGCCCGCTGCACGGCGTCCCCGTCACCATCAAGGATCTGTTCGATCTGGCCGGCACGCCCACCGCAAGCGGCTCCGAGACGCGGCGCGACAACGTCGCCTCGGTCGACGCACCGGTCACCGCGCGCCTCAAGGCGGCGGGCGCCGTGCTGCTCGGCAAGACCACCACTTCGGAGTTCGGCTGGACCGGCGTCAGCCGCAGCCCGCTCACCGGCATCACGCACAATCCCTGGCGGCGGGGCTTCAACGCCGGCGCCTCCTCGGCGGGCGCAGGGGCCGCCGCGGCGGCGGGCTTCGGGCCGCTGCATCAAGGCTCCGACGGCGCTGGCTCGATCCGCATGCCATCGCATTTCTGCGGCGTCTTCGGCCTCAAGCCCACCTGGGGGCGCGTGCCGCAACTGCCGGTGCGCAATAGCGATCAGGTCTCCCATGTCGGGCCGATCGCTCGCACGGTGGCCGATGCGGCGCTGTTCCTGAACGCGACCGCCGGTGCGCATCCGCTCGATCACACCTCGATCGCGGCGCCGCCGGAGGATTTCCTTGCCGGCTTGGGGCGGGATGTCGCGGACTTGCGGATCGCCTTCAGTCCCGATCTCGGCCACGCGCGGGTGGACGCCGAAGTCGCCGAACCGGTCAAGCAGGCCGCCATCGCCTTCGAGTCGTTCGGCTGCCATGTGGAGGAGGTCGCGCCGCAGTGGGGACCGGATGGCCCCGAACTGGCGCGCTTCTTCTGGGCCGTCCACGAGACGCCGCTGGCGCCGCTGCTCGAAGAATGGCGGGAGCGGATGGATCCGGGTCTGGTCGCCTGCATCAAGGCCGGCAGCGGCCACAGCGCGGAGACCTATCTGGAGATGCGCGGCCGCAAGCTCGACTACATCGAACGCCAGCACCGGTTCATGGCGAACTGGGATCTGCTCCTGACGCCTTCCGTCTCCGTCACCGCGTTCCCCGTGCATCGCCTGCAGCCCGCGCACTGGCCCGAACATCCGTGGGATTGGCTTAGCTGGGCCGAGTTCAGCTACCCGTTCAACATGAGCGGCCTGCCCGCCGCCAGCGTGCCGTGCGGCTTCACCGAAGACGGCCTGCCTGTGGGACTGCAGCTGGTCGGCAAGCGCGGCGACGACAAGGCCGTGCTCCGCGCCGCCGCGACCTTCGAGCGCGCCCGGCCCTGGCAGGCGCGACGTCCGGATCTGGACGGCAGCCCGGCGGCGTCGCTCGCATAGCATTGCCGCCGACACCAACGGGAGAGACGCGGTGCCGAGCAAACACCTGCCCGACTGGGATTGGCGCATCTGGGGCAGCTCGCTGGTCACGATCCTCTGGCTCGGCGGCGGCGCGGCCTATCTGGCACTGGGCGTCGGCTGGGCCTTCTGGCACGAGGGCGCGGACACGATCGGCGGTTTTTTCGAGGGTTTCTTCGCCCCGCTCGCCTTTCTGTGGCTGGTCGTGGGACTCTTCATCCAGCAGAAGGAGCTGACGCGCACGCGCGAGGAGATGCGCCAGTCCAACATCCTCTCCGCGCAGCAGGCGAGCGCCATCGAGGCATCCGCGCTCACCTCCCGGCAGCAGGCGTTCTTCCTGATCGCCGACAACGTCCGCCGCCAGACCGGCAACCTGCTCGGCGTCATGCTGGCCAATAGCGACAGCGACCTGATCGACAGCGACGAGGAACTGGAGCGGCATTGGATAGCGCACTCGGCGGGCGACTACGAGCGCTTCCCGCGCCTCTTCCTTGCCGGCAGCGCCCTTCGAGAAGGCACTTTCGGCCGCATCCGCGCCGCTGAAGGGTTCTTCTTCGACGCGCCCTTTCGCGCCTCGATAAGCGAAGAGTACGTCAAGAGCTTTCGCCGCCTGCTGATGCTGGCCCGAGAGTGCGACACCGGCGGCGCCATCCGTGGCACGGTGTCGCAGACTCCGCACGGCCTGGTCTACGGCGCGATGCTGGCGCAGATCGACGCGGCGGCGGCGCTGCGCGTCCTCGATGCGCCGGCACCAGCCGGGGCAACCGCAGACGTTGGCGGAACGTGGCTGGTCGAGTTCGATGCGGACGCTCGGGAGCACCCGGACGTTGCGGACTTCATCCTGCGGCTCGACGCTGGCGACGATGGGCTGCACGGCGGAATCGCGTCGGCGCTCGGCGAAGGTCAGCTAGAAGCGCCGGCGCTGGCGGGCGACAAGCTCTTCTTCCGTCTCGACATCCGCGGCCCGGTGCTGGCGGTGGCAACCGTCCAAGGCGATCGGATGCACGGCACCTTGGAGAACCAGTATGGCGACAGCTTCGCGTTCTCCGGCGCCCGGCGCGACGCGGCGTGACAGGGCGATCGAAAGTGGATCTCTACGACACCGAGACCGGCCTGCTCGACCGCGCCGCCTTCGCCGACGAGGACGTGTACGAACTGGAACTCCAACGCATCTTCGCCCGGGCTTGGAACTTCATGTGCCACGAGTCCCAGCTCCCCGAGCCGGGCGACTTCTTCACGAACTGGATCGGCGAGGACGAAGTGATTGTTGTGCGCGGGCGCGACCGCCGCATCAACGTCCTGCTGAATACCTGTCCGCATCGGGGCAACAGCGTCTGCCGGGCGGAACTCGGCAACGCCCCGCGCTTCGTCTGCTCCTACCACGGCTGGAGTTACGACCTCGACGGCTCGCTGATCGGCGTGCGCGGCGAGGACGTCTTCTACCGCGGCAACCTGGATCGCAAGGCTTGGGGGCTCACACCCGCCGCCCAAGTGGCGAGCTACGGCGGCTTCGTTTTCGCGACCCTCGATCCAGCGGCGCCGCCGCTCGAGCAATACCTCGGCTGGGTGGGCCGCCTCGGCATCGACCTGGTGGCCTCCCGGGGCGAGGTCGAGTTCCTGGACGGCGTGCGCAAGAACCGGGCGAAGTGCAATTGGAAGCTGGCGGTCGACAACCTCTTCGACTGGTACCACGTCCAGGTCTCGCACGGCAGCGCCCTCAAGGTGGGGTTGCTGCGCGAGGAGAGCCTCCGCCCCCTCGATCAGATCGTGCTCCTCGGCGACTACGGCCACGGCATCGGCGGCCCCGGCCTCAGCGAGGATGAGTTCGCGGAGGCTGTCGCACGAGTCCGCACCCGCAGCGGCGCGCCAGTTCTACGATGGTCGGGTCGCCGAGCGCATGGCGCCCGACGTGCAGCGCCGCCTGGGACCCGTGGGCAAGCGCGTTCTCGGCCACCCCAGCATCTTCCCGAATCTGTGGATCTCCTCGACGCCGGAGGTTTGCCTGCGCATCCCGCGCGGCCCGGACGAAACCGAACTGTGGTGGTTCGCGTACCGCACCAAGGACATGGACGAGCGCAAGCGCCGGGCGGCGCTGCACGTTACCAACCACCTGTTCGCGCCGGCCGGGCTGCTGGAACAGGACGACGGCGAGAACTGGAGCCATTCCACGCGCGCCGCGAAGGGCAGATTCGCCCGTCGCCGGCCGCTCAACGTCAGCATGGGCAAGGGCGCGGACCGGGTGACCACGGACCCGTCCGGCCAAGCGCGCGTGGAGACGGTGGTCAACGAGCACGGCCAGCGCTGGACCTACCAGGCGTGGCAGGAGTGGCTGCGCGCCGAGAGCTGGCCGGAACTGGTGGCCAGTCATTCGCGACCGCCGACGGGCGCGGTGTGACGGTGGGCGACGGGTCGCTCGACCTCGATGCGCGCATGCGCCTGCGCTACGAGGTCGAGGAGTTCCTCTTCATGGAGGCGGAGCTACTGGACGCCCGCCGCTACGCCGACTGGCTCGAACTGCTCACGGACGATGTCCACTACTGGATGCCCGTGCGCCGCACCACCACGGCGCGGGAGACCGACCGCGAGTTCACGAAGCCGGGCGGCGTCGCCTTCTTCGACGACGACAAGACGATGCTCAAGATGCGCGTCGACCGCTTGGCGGCGGGCGGGGCGTGGGCCGAGGATCCGCCGTCGCGGACCAGACGACTCATCACCAATGTACGCATCGCGCAGACGGACGGCGACGAACTGACCGTCGCCTCGAACTTCCAGCTCTACCGAACGCGCCTCGCCAGCGAGGAAGACCACTGGATCGGCCGTCGCGAGGACCGGCTGCGGCGCGTGGACGGCCGGTTCCGCCTGGCTCGCCGCCACATCTTCCTGGAGCAGACGGTCATCCTGTCGCAGAACCTCAGCAGCGTGTTCTGACGTCAGACGCTCGTCCCAGTCGCCGACGATCGACCTGGAAAGGAAGCCGCTCCGCTGCTCTTTGGCGCGCGCTTGCTGGCTTGCCGGTGGGTGTACGGCAGGTATCGTCGCCGCTCATTTCTCTTGCCTCGCGCATCATCCTGCCTACGGCGAGGCTTGATCGTCTGCGCGAGGCGTCAGCAACTTCGCCGCGTCCGCGGGCGCATGGGTCGCCGGAGCCGCAGCCGCAGCGGGTACCGTCTGCGCCGCGACTGCCGCCCCCTTCCCGAACGTCAGCGGCAGGACCAGCGCGTACGTCCCCACCATCATCGCAGCGAGCACGGCCATCATGGCGTACATGGTCCGGGCCAGCGTGTCGACGCTCTTTTGGACGGCACCGATCTTGGCGTCCATTGCGTCGAACTTGGCGTCCATTGCGTCGAACTTGGCGTCCACTGCCTCGAAACCGCTCTCCACCCTGGCTTCCAGCCTGCTCACCCGAACGTCCAGCTTCCCAATGGACTCTTCGAGGCCGCTCTTCGTCTCGCGGATGGACTCTTCAAGGCCGCTCTTCGTCTCCCGGATCGACTCTTCGAGACCGCTCTTCGTCTCGTGGATGGACTCTTCGAGACCGCTCTTCGTCTCGCGGATGGACTCTTCGAGGTCGCTCTTCGTCTCGCGGATGGACTCTTCGAGGTCGCTCTTCGTCACGCGGATGGACTCTTCGAGGCCGCTCTTCGTCACGCGGATGGACTCTTCAAGGTCGCTCTTCGTCACGCGGATGGACTCTTCGAGGCCGCTCTTCGTCACGAGGATGGACTCTTCGAGACCGCTCTTCGTCACGCGGCCGGACTCTTCGAGGCCGCCCTTCATCTCTCGGATGGACTCCTCCAGGCCACGCACGGCTTCGTCGAGGTCGTCCTTCGTCACGAGGTGCGCCGTCGCTTCGTTCAAGGCAACGGACATCGTCTCCGCCTGCTGTTCCGGAACGCCCCCGGCCTTGAGGCGCTGGGCATAGCCCAACATGTCGATCATCAGCTTGGCCTGCATCGTTCGTATTCCTTGGATTGAAAAATACCACTGTGCGCTGTCCAGAGGGAGGTGTCTGTAAGACATCGCCTCGACTTGGCCGCTGACATCCGCTCGATTTGGGCGCTGACATCTGCCCGACGCCGTGTAGGACATCCGCCCGATTCGCCTGAGGAGGCGAAAACGTGCGGTCTTGGCGCGGGCTGCTTTGGTCCGCCATTCCGCCACTCCAAAGGCTTGCTTCGCAGCGGACCTTCCCGGAAACTCAACCGTTCCGCCCCGCCAAAGCCGCTGGAGAATCCCCTGAACCGTCGAAACATGCTCGCCGTGGGCGCCTTGCTGCCGCTGGCCGCCGCAATCGGTGCCAGGGCGAACCCCGTGCGCTATCCCCATCCGGACCTGGTCGCCCTCGATCCGTCGTTCTCCGGCTTCCTTGGCAATACGCCCATCCGGCGTCTCTTCAGCAGCCCGGACATGTTCTGGGCGGAAGGGCCGGCGTGGAGCGGCTGGGGGAACTTCCTGGTGTGGAGCGACATTCCGAACGACCTCCAGTACCGCTGGCTGGCGGAGAACGGCCACGTCTCCATCTACCGCAAGCCCGCGAACAACAGCAACGGCAACACCTTCGATCTGCAAGGCCGGCAGATTTCCTTCGAGCACCTGACCCATCGCGTGGTGCGCTACGAGCCGGACGGCAGCGTCACGGTGCTTGCGGAGAGCTACGGCGGCAAGCCGCTCAATGCGCCGAACGACGGCATCGTGCATCCGAACGGCGACCTGTGGTTCTCGGATCCCGGCTACGGCACCTTGAGCAACTACGAAGGCAGGAAGGCGAACACCGGCTCCGTGCAGCCGCATCAGAAGGAAGCCATCTACCGGCTGGACATGAAGACCGGCAAGCTGCACCAAGTCACCGATGAGATCTTCAAGCCGAACGGCGTCTGCTTCTCGCCGGACTACCGCACCCTATACGCGGCGGACACGGGTATGTCGCACTACCCGGAAGCGCCGCCGGTGATCAAGGCGTGGGACGTAGTGGACGAGCAGCGCCTGACGAACGAGCGCACGTTCGCGTCGATGCTGCTCGAAGTGGACGGCGAAGAGCGGCGCGGCGCCGCCGACGGCATCCGCTGCGATGCAGAAGGCAACATCTGGGCGAGCGCCGGCTGGGCCGGCGCAGGCTACGACGGCGTCCACATCTTCAACTCCGAGGGCGCCCGCGTCGGCCAGATCCTGCTACCGGAGATCTGCGCCAACGTCTGCTTCGGCGGTGCCAAGCGCAACCGCCTGTTCATGACCGCCAGCCAGTCGCTCTACGCCGTCTACACGAACACCCGCGGCGCGCACTTCTGCTAGGCAAGCACGCCGAGAACCACCTGACTCTGGCAGGCGGAGTCGCCCGAAATCCAAAGATGGACGGCATCGTTGGCTAAGCTTGCGGGCCCGCTCGCCGATGCGCTCTCTTCATCGCCCAACTCCGACTTCGGGTGGGTCGTGCCCGAGCGACAGGTCGTCGCGAACAACGAGCTCCACACGCGGATTGAGTAGCCGCCACCTCTGGCGCGCACGTTCGAGGTCACCCTTCAGCACGACGAGCGACCGGTCCTTGTGGGCCTGGAGCGCCCGCCCGTAGTCCGCATGCTCCAGAGTTGTCGTGACGGATTGCTGTTGGCCGTCTATGTCGGTCGCGAGGCTGATGGTGCCACTGTCCTGGCCTTCGCTGCGGTTCAAGCGCCGAACGAAACCGTGGAGGCGCACATCGCGCCGTGGCGCGCGCTCGCGGAATGACCGAGCGGCCTCCTGCAGAACCGGCACATCCGCCCGGCCGAATCGAACCACGCCAGCGGGAGTTGGCGCCGGTCGCGTTCGCGCCCAGGACACGCCGACGTCCAGCGTCGAGAACGGCTCGACGATGCCTGCAAGCGCCTCGCAGAGGTTGGCGCTAACGCCACGACCCAATGTGCGTTCAAAGGCGCCATGGTTAGCCGTGACCGCGTCCTCGGCTGCCTGTCGTGTCGCGGTGAGCGCCTCAAACAAGCGTCTGGTCGTGAGACGTGCGAACGGCTCGTCATCGTCATGGGGGGCTGCGTCGGGGGTCTGGACGGGTGGTGGCACTACCGGGGTCAACAAGGTGACGACGAAGCTCCCTTGGTCCGTCTGGCCTAGACGCATCTGATTCACCAAGTCGACTGCGGCCCGGTGCGCACCGGGTCGGTAGACCGGCTGCTGCTGCCTGAGCGAACATGCCGCCGCCAGCACGAGGTCGTGGGCACCGCGCACGAGGCTCACCCCGGCGTCAAGCCTAACGCTGCCATCGTCGCTCTCTGCGACGCGGAGGCGAATGACGTCCCGATCCGTCATCACCAAGGAGCGATAGATGCTGGACTCGTCCTGGTCGGCGACTTCGGCGAACGTCTCGATCAGCGTTGCCACGATGCTTGCATAGTCGCCCAACCGTTCGGTGCGCGGCACGATGATCTCCGGGCGGGCGTCGCCGACGTACACGTCCGAATGGGCCCGATAGGATTCGCCTCGGTGCCATCCTGAGTCGCGTGCATACGCTGACAGAGCCGCTGGCGAAACAGCCAATAGCGTCCGCCGATCACGAATGTCGACTCCCATCAGATGTCTCCCCGACGCGACTGTTCCATGAGCGTCCTCAGCGCATCGACATTAAGGACGTTGCGATCCGGGATGCGAACAGCAGCCTTGAGTTGCAGATCAAGCGCCGGTCGACGAGGCCCGCCCGCCATGAGCCGCAAATCAACACTGTCCCGATCAGGCCCCGGAACCGACGTGGCGTACCCGGCACGCGCTGCCAATGCAGTGACGTAGACCCGCGACAATTCTTCCTCTGGTCGGCACGGCAAGCACGGACATCGTCACTTGACTATTCGCCCCCGGTGTCCCGTGCTGGCCCCGCTCTCAAGGTGCCTGCCTACGACGCGCATAGCCCTGGGGCGGGCACTGATGCAGGACACGAACTGGCTTCGACTGTTGATTCGATGGGGCACGCGGGCCGACTCACGCGCTTCGCCTGACGGCGCGGGGTACCGGCAGCACCTGGGCCTGGTACGGTGCGCCGAATCCTGCGAGTTCCTTGAAGAGCGCCGGATCGCGGCAATCGTCCGCGAGTTCGCGCGGGAAGTGGTTCGGGATGTCGTCCTGGGGCTGGATCACGGCGTGGCGGAAGAAGTTGGCGATGGTGACGCGGAGCCCCGGCGCGGTGCGCGGGTAGGCGCCGTGCCAGAGCTGGCCGTGGAAGGCGATCAGCGAGCCGCGCGGGCATTCGACAGGCACCGCCTCCTTGGCCGCGCCGGGCGTCGGCTGGCTGCCGCGCAGGTGCGAGCCCGGCACGCAGGCGAAAGGGCCGTTCGCCAGCGTGTAGTCCGTCAGGCACCAGTTGCAGTTGGCGTTCAGCGCCACCCGGCCCCACGGCTGCGGGGCGCCCCCCTGGTCGCAGTGCAGGCCGAGCGAGTCGCCGTAGCCGTCGCCAGCCCACTTCACGAAGCAGTTGTGGGAGCTGAAGCGCGCCGCCGAGGGGCCGATCATGTGCCGCATGAGAGCGACGGCGACAGGGTTCACCGCGAGGTCCCGGAACGCCCGGTGGAAGGTGCATAGCTGCATGAGCTGGAACTGGCTCGGTTCGACGCCCGAGAAGCGTTCCAGCACGCCCTTGTAGTCGCCGTAGTCGAGCTCGCACTCCGCGCCGTCTTCGACGGTGAAGCGGCAGCCCACCAGTTCCTCGGACTTGGCGAGCAGGAGCTGCGTCAGCTCGTCGACCTCGGCATCCGTCACCCCGGTGACCGACGGCGGCACCACCGCGTAGCCGTTCAGTTCAAGGTCCAGCACGTAGGGGCCAAGGCCAAGCTCCTCGATGTGCCGCTGCCACTTTCGCTTGCCGTTTCTCGCTTCCGCCATGCTGGTCGCCGCCCTGCCATCGAGTGACCGCTATGGTAAGCCGGACCGTGCGGGATGCGTTTGGGCTCGCGTTCGCGCCGGCAGGCATAATCCGCCGCCCGCGAACAACCCAAGAGAAGCTCATGTCCGTCATCGCCGAAACCCATGCCGGCCCCATCCAAGGCCGCGAGAAGGACGGCGTCAAGCTGTTCGCAGGCATCCCCTACGCGGCCCCGCCCATCGGCAGCCGTCGGTTCCGCGCCCCCGCGCCGCACGAAGGTTGGAGCGGAGTGCGCGATGCGCGCAAGTTCGGCCCGGCGGCACCGCAGATCGCCAGCGGCGGCATGACGGACCCGGTGCCGGTGCGCTGGGATGAGGACTGCCTGACGCTGAACGTGCAGACGCCCGGCTTGGACGATGCCGGCCGGCCGGTGCTGGTGTGGATCCACGGCGGCGGCTACCGCAACGGCCAGGGCGCGGTGCCCTGGTACAACGGCGCGCGCTTCACGGCAAACGGCGACATCGTGGCGGTAACCATCAACTACCGCCTTGGCGCCCTCGGCTTCACGGACCTGTCCCGCTTCGGCGACGAGTACGCGGGCTCCGGCGTGGGCGGCCTCCTCGATCAGATCGCGGCGCTCGAATGGGTGCGGGACAACATCGCGAACTTCGGCGGCGACCCGGCCAAGGTGACCATCGCCGGGGAGTCGGCCGGCGGCTTCAGCGTCAGCACGCTGCTCGGCTCGCCGCTGGCGACGGGGCTGTTCCGCGCCGTGATCGCGCAGAGCGGCGCGGCGCACCATGTGCTCCCGACCGAAGCCGGGGCGGTGGTCGCGGATCGGTTCCTCGAAGCGCTCGGCGTGGACGATCCCATCGGCCTCGAAGCTGCCAGCGTAGACGATGTGCTGGCCGCGCAGACCGCCGTCGCCGAAGCGCTCGAACGCGGGCCTGGGCTCGCGACCGAACTGGGCGTACCGGTCTCCGCCTTCTACCCCGTGGTTGGCGGCGAGTTCCTGCCGCAGCCGCCGCTGGACGCCATTCGGGAGGGCTTGAACGCGGACGTGGCGCTGCTCGCCGGCTCGAACCGGGACGAGACGACCCTGTGGGGCTACGGCGAAGTCGACGCGCCGAAGCTCGAACGAACGGCGCGATCGCTCGGCGGCGCCGACCTGCTGGACGTATACCGCCGCACGCGACCCGGCGCGAGTGAAGCGGACCTGATGATCGCCATCACCACGGATCACATGTTCCGCATCCCGGCCATTCGCTTGGCCGAAGCGCGCACCGGGCGGGGCAACACTTGGCTCTACCAGTTCAACTGGCGCTCCCGCAACGAACCCCTGGGGGCAACCCACGCCTTGGAAATCCCCTTCGCCTTCGACAACCTGCATCAGCCGGGCGTTCGGGCCTTCATCGGCGAAGGACCCTCGCCGCAGCATGTGGCCGACGCACTGCACGGCGTCTGGACCCGGTTCATCCGAGACGCGGACCCCGGCTTCCCCTGCTACTCGCTCGAGCGCCGCGAGACCATGCTGTTCAACGACGAGTCGCGGCTCGCAGAGGACCCCGACGCGGACGAACGCGAAGCCTGGCAGGGCCTGCGCTAGCGATGCCGGCCTCGGCGCAGCCGCTCTGGCGTCCCGACGCGACGCGGATCGCACGCTCGAACCTCACTCGCTTCGCCGCGCCGCTCGGCTTCGAGCCGCCGGATTACGCGGCTTTGCACGCTTGGTCCGTCGCGGACCGCGAAGCCTTCTGGGGCGCGGCGTGGGACTTCTGCGACATCGTCGGCAAGCGCGGCAATGGACCCGTGCTGGCGGACGGGGAGCGCTTCCCCGGCAGCCGTTGGTTTCCGGGCGCCCGGCTCAACTACGCGGAGAATCTGCTCGCCACGGGCGACGGCACGGCGATCATCGCGATCGAAGAGAACGGCGCACGCCAGACGCTCAGCTACGAAGAACTCCGTCGTGCCACCGCCGCGTTCCAGCAGGCGCTGCGCGAGGCCGGCGTCGAAGTCGGCGACCGCGTTGCCGGCTGGCTGCCCAACGTGCCGGAGACCGTGATCGCCATGCTGGCGACGACCAGCCTCGGCGCGGTGTGGAGTTCGTGCTCGCCGGACTTCGGTATCGAGGGCGCGCTCGACCGCTTCGGCCAGATTCGCCCGAAAGTGCTGATCGCCTGCGACGGCTACCACTACGGCGGCAAGCACTTCGCCACCCGGGAACGGGCGCTGGGCGTCGCCGAAGCCGTGGATTCCATCGAGCGCGTGCTGTGGTATTCGATGGAGGGGACCGAGGACGACTTCAGCCGCGCCTTGGCGCAGCATGGCGACGCGACGCTCGCATTCGAGCTGTTGGGCTTCGGCGATCCGCTGTACGTCCTCTACTCGTCAGGCACCACCGGCAAGCCCAAGTGCATCGTCCATGGCGTCGGCGGCACGCTGCTGCAGCACGCCAAGGAGCACAGGCTGCACGTCGACTTGACGGCCGACGACACGCTGTTCTTCTTCACCACCTGCGGCTGGATGATGTGGAACTGGCTGGTGTCCGCACTGGCCGTGGGCTGCACCATCGTGCTCTACGACGGCTCGCCCTTCCATCCCGGCCCGCAGCGCCTCTTCGATTTGGCGGAAGCGGAAGGGGTGACGGTCTTCGGCGTCAGCGCCAAGTACCTGGCGTCCATCGAGAAGGTGGGCGTCAAACCACGCCGCACCCATTCCCTGCCCGCTTTGCGCAGCGTCCTTTCCACGGGCTCGCCGCTCACCCACGAGGGCTTCCGCTACGTCTACCGGGATGTGAAGGAAGACATGGCCCTGGCGTCCATCTCCGGCGGCACGGACTTGATCTCCTGCTTCATCCTCGGCTGCCCGTGGCTACCGGTGCGGGAAGGCGAGCTGCAATGCGCCGGCCTCGGCATGGCGGTTGACGTTTTCGACGACGCGGGCACGCCGCTCAAGGGCGCCAAGGGCGAACTGGTCTGCACCAAGTCCTTCCCCAGCGCCCCTCTCGGCTTCTGGAACGACCCGGGCGACACTAAGTACCGGGCCGCCTACTTCGACCGCTATCCCGACACCTGGGCGCACGGCGACTTCGCCGAGCTCACCGAGTCGGGCGGCTTCATCGTCCACGGCCGTTCCGACGCCGTGCTCAACCCGGGCGGCGTGCGCATCGGCACCGCGGAGATCTACCGCCAGGTGGAGGCCATCGACGAGGTGCTGGACGCGGTGGCCGTCGGTCAGGACTGGCAGGGCGACACCCGCATCGTGCTGTTCGTCGTGCTGCGGCAAGGCGCAAGCCCCGACGCGGACTTGCAGCACCGCATCAAGCGCCGCATTCGCGAACACGCCAGCCCGCGCCACGTCCCGGCGGTGATCCTCGCCGTACCGGACATCCCGCGCACCCTCAGCGGCAAGACGGCCGAGCTCGCCGTGCGGGATGCCATCCACGGGCGGGAGATCGGCAACGCGACAGCGCTGGCGAACCCGGAAGCGCTGGCTGCGTTCCGGGACCACGATGAGCTTCGGGAAACAGAGGACGCGGTAAGCGCCCCTAGGGCGAGTTCGAAGATCGTGGACCAGGGATAGACGACCGAACGCCTGCCTTCGTGGCTCCCTTGTGTCGCTTGGGTCAGCACGCACGTTCGGTCTAAGGTGTCGTCAAAGGACCAACCGAATGACTAACTTGGCTTGCGCCGCCGGACCAGCATGTTGAACTGACAGTCCGGAAATCGGTCTGCGATAGCCTTCCCTATTCTCCTGAGGTTTTTCGGGCGGTCCTTCGTATTGCGTGCGATGTTCACTTCGTCCCTTAGGAGGCCGAAGAATTGGAGCTCCAGCGACAAGGCCGGAGCGATCCGTCCGATCCAGTCGCACTCGGTAGCGTAGCCCGATACCGACGTGGCGTTCGTGTAGTCCATCAGATCCTTGAGGTTGTAATCTCCCCTGCTAAACGTGTCACAGCCACCGAAGTGGATATGACAGCCATCGCAGTTTAGCCACTCCTTGAGCGTCAACAGTCCGACTGCTTCATCGTCACCGCGCAGCCATATTTGGTCCGGGCCACCGTGCGTACAGAAGTACAGCACGGACCCTTTGGCGCAATACTCCTGCCACTCGTTCTTGAGTCGGTACTCGAGCTCATCCATAGTGCCGCAGGTCCTGTGTAGATAGATAGATAGTCCCAGTACCCCATTCTTTGCAGGAGCTCCAACATCGGCTCAACAGTCGGTTCTACCATGCCGTCGCCCCAGTCATGAACTCCCTCGATGCAGTAGATCCGCCTTACAACATCCACGCGAACTTCCTCCAGAAGCGTTGTTCAAGTAGGCGCAGTCTCTCAGGTCATGTCCGCCCGCTCAACCACCTTCTTGGTGTGGTGCATTCGCTACGTTCTTGGTCGGTGACCGTTGAGTGTGGGCTGTGTGGCCAGCGGCACGCGGCTCCGTCGTATGCACACATTGTTTCCTCGGTCGACAACCGATGCTGCCAGCTACACGCGGACCAGCCCTAGGTGGCGCAGCTACGCCAGTTCAGCCGCATTCGGCACAATTCAGCACTGATCGGCAGCATGCGCCGAGCGCCGGCAGCGCCCATCTGTCGGCCCAACCGGTCCCAAGCAGCGACAGTACTCTCGTCGACCAGCAGGCCACGACTGGACCTGCGTCTAACGGGCGTGCGCCACGTTAGGGTAGGCTAGGCACGCAACCAAGCAAGCAGCGAGACCACCGATGGGCATCACCGTAGAGCACGACTATTTCACCGACACGGACGCGGCGCGGGCCGAGATCGAGGGCGCAGGGCTGCACCTGCACGACGTGGACGCACCGCCGAGTGGCGGCACGCCGATCCACTGGCATGATGTGGGCATCCACTTCTACGTGGAGTCCGGCACCTTCCGCTTCCAGGACCCGGCGAACGGCGTGGTCCACGAATGCGGCCCGGGCAGCAAGTTCGTCATCCCGGAACGCACGCTGCACATCGAGGAAGCCCATGACGGCTACCGCGGCGTGGTCGGCATGACGAAGGACCCGGTGCCGCAGCCGTTCGTGAGGCCACCGGAAGAACTGTAGAGGACGTCCATTGCGCTGCGCGGCAGGTGCGGCGCTGGCGGTCGGCCTTGTCGCCGCGCCCGCATGCACGGCCGATCCGCCTTCGTGGGTACGGCTCGCGCCAGAGACCGAACCGGCGGCGGTCGACGCCCTGGCGCTAGTTGCAGATGAAGAGCAGCTGTTCGCGCTCTTCGCCGAGATCCCCCGAGATCCGGACGGCACCCCGGACTACATGCGACAGTTCGCCTTCTTGGAGAAGCGCTCTTCGAATGACCTCCGTGCCGTTCAGTGGAGAGTACGACTCTCCGAAGCGGGCAAACCCCCGCAGCGATGGTCCATGGCCATCCACGGCAGATTCGTGCTCGCGACCAACGGCAACCGTCTGCTTCGCATCGACGAACACGGACGGATCGACGCGGCGACATCCATCGAGACCGACAGCCTATTGAGTCTTGTCCAGAGCACGCCGGAAGGCATGCTCGCGTACTTCGGCATGGGCATCTTGCTCATCGACCCCGAAACCTTCGCCGTTCGCGCCGAGTGGCGCACTCGCGAAGACGCCAGTTCGTTCGACATCATCGCCGACGCGGATTACTTCGACGGTCGGGCACGCGCCCTTGGGTTCTCGATCCCGTGGGAGGCATGGGATGGACCCTACGATCCGACCGAATGGGCCGGCATCCCCGCGTGGGTGGCTACCTTCGTATTCACGCCGTCCCGCATCGAGCCGATGAGTACCGTATCTGTGGCGCAGGCGACGGACGCCTTCACCGAGATGACCGAACTGATCGGCTCGAGCCTACTGGCTACTGACGATGCGGTGGTCGTAATCGTACCCTACGGGCCGCACGAGTACTCGATGTGCCGCGCCGCGCGAGACGCAGACGGGCCTTTCCACTGCCTCATGCTGGACCGCGGCAAGGCAGCAGGGCCGGAGCGCTGTTTCGCGTTCCACGACGCGGTGGCCCTCCGACTTACTCGCGGCGCGGTGGTGGCGAGAGCTTGCGAGGGGCAGGCATGGACTTGGACGGGCACCTCGTTGTCCAAGCACGAAGTTGCGACAGCCCGGACTCCCGCCGAGCGTCGCGGCGCGGTGTTCGCCACCGACGGCGAGCGCATCTTCACGATGTTCGAAGTTCGCCCTGCCGACGGATCGACACCGGCTCTCGACATCCACGTCGACACGCTACCTATGGACTAGCCCAACCAAACTACGGCCTTGCCACCCGTAAGCCGCCTGTTAAGTTTCCGTTCAGGCAACGAGGCGATAGTAGCTGTGTCGCGGTCGGCGACTCGAAGGACGCAGGAGAGAACGGATGAACGCCACGATGATTCTGGGCCGCGCCGCCGGTGCGTTGGCTTTCGGCTTGGCGCTGGCGGGCTGCGTGACGCCTCAAACCCAGCCGGTGACGGAACGGGATTCCGCGCTCACCCAGGGCAATGTGCAGATGAACCTGCTCGTCGGCCAGACCACGAAGGCTGACGTGCTCGAGACGTTCGGCGCGCCGAACGTGACCACCCGCGACGGCGACGGCCGCGAGGTCTGGTCGTACCAGCGGGCGGCGCGGCTGTCGCAATCGTCGAGCCGCTCCGGCCTTTGGAACATCATGCTGTTCCCCGGCGCGCGCGGCGCCGGTGGTGCCGTGGGCAGTACCTCGTCCACCGGCTTCGAGACCGCGTCGCGCATGATGACCCTCATCATCAAGTTCGACGCCGACGACGTGGTGGCGGACTTCGACAGCCGCTCCGCCACGTTCTAAGCGCGCAAGGAGAACGCCGATGACCCGCCCGCTCCGCCTCGCCGCCGTGACCTTCGCCGCGGCACTCGCAGCCGCCGGCTGCGTCAACATGATGCCGCCTGAACCGACGCCGCTCGAATTGCAGACGCTGCAGTCGCGGGAATACGCGGACAGCAAGCAGGCCGTGTTCTCCAGCGTGATGTCGGTGTTCCAAGACATGGGCTACACGCCGACCAACGCCGATCTGGAGACCGGCTTCATCAGCGCAGAGAGCGCCGCCAAGGGTGGATTCAACCTCCTCGATCTGCTCATCGAAGATGCCACCGTGGTGCAGACCCGGGCCACCGCCTACATCGAAAGGATCGGCGATGCCAGCCGCGTCCGGCTGAGCTTCGTGGAAGTGCGCCGCACGTCGTCCGAGGACGGCCAGAGCGACAGGCACGATGTCCAGGTGCTGGACCAGGCGGTCTACCAGAACGCCTTCGAGCGCATCGAACAGGCGCTCTTCCTACGCTCCGCGAACTAGGAGCCTACGCCGTAGGACAGTTCTTTCGCACGCCGCGACGTAGAGGTTGAGCCCGGTCACGATGACGATCATATCCCTGAGGCAAGAGGTCGAAGCCGTCTGGGTCTCAAGGTGAGCATCACCGTAGCGGCGAGTAGCTTGTACAATGACCACCCGCATCCGGCGGACTCGGTGTTCCATGACGTTCACGATCTTCTACGCATGGCAGAGCGACCGCTCGGGGGGTGTCTGTCGGCACCTTATTCGCAAGGCGCTCGAAAACGCGGCCGCTGCACTCGCCGAGGAAGTGAAGGCATCTGTCGAAGACGCGCCGCGACCTGACCTGTCCGTGGTTTCGGATACGGGAGGCGTTTCCGGCACGCCTCCGGTGGCGGAGACGATCTTGCGGAGAATCTCGGAGTGCGACGCCTTCGTCGCCGACCTTACCCCAGTTGCGTCGCGGCCGAACGGCGGTATGGCACCGAATCCCAACGTGCTCGTCGAGTACGGTTACGCCCTCCGGGCCGTCGGTGATGAGCGCGTCGTCAGCATCATGAACACGGAGTTTGGCCACCCCAGAGAACTTCCGTTTGACCTCCGACACCGACGGTGGCCCGTGCCGTATGCTCTTGCCGAAGGCGTCAACGACAAGGAACGACAGACGGCAAGCGAGCAACTGGTGCGGCACCTGAAGTTGGCGCTTCGAGAGGTCGTCAAGCACGGACCCCGCGATGTCGCGGAGGTACGTCCCGACAGACGTGACCTGTGGGGTGAGAACAGCACCGTCTACAGGCCGGACCATGGGTTCGTGCCGATCCCACTCCGCCCGTCCCTGACCGTAGAGCTCGCGCCGACTTCGCCGAAGCCGGAGCTGACGCACTCCAAGATGAAAGTGGTCGCCGGTCATCTTGTTCCGCCGGAGTCCGCCGATGGCAATTACGTTGGGCGCTTCTCGGACGGTGTGGTCCGATTCACGGCGGACTGGCAGTCGGATGCCATCCGCTCAGCCAGCGCGGTGACGGAGGATTCGCGGCTCCACGCCGTTGACTTCGTGACGCTTGAAGAGAGCCAACCCGCCGACCGCTACGTCCCCACAAAAGCTGTCGAAAGGTGCTGTCGGAGACGCTCAGCAACTTGCTTGACGTGGCAGAACGGCAACTGAAGTTGGAGCCGCCATTGCTGGCGTGGGTCCTCCTCAACGGAGTCGATGGTTTTCGCCTTGCTGTGGATCCGCAGAAGTACCACCAGTCTCGTGTGGGGCAGTTGCTTCAACCCCAAGTCGAAGAGCGAGTCGAGATTGGCTCATATGGCCACGACATCGACAGCGTTCTGCGACCGTTCTTCGAGAAGATCTACGACAAAGCAGGGAGAGAACGGCCGGCGGAGGGATGAGTACGTTGGCTCCAGGGGTGGTCTCGGGGCGGCCGCAGGGCGTGAAAAGGGGGCGAGCTCCCTTCGGCCCGGTTTGCCGCAAGGGGAGCGTGTAAGTCAGCACATACATCCACCAAATGGAGTACGCGAGCACGGCACGGGGCCGGAACGCCCCCTATGCCGCAGCGATTCGATCGCTGATCTTCTCTGCCCAGAGCCGCGGGCCCGTGACGTGTACCGACTCGCCCCGGGAGTCCACCGAGACGGTCACCGGCATGTCCTTCACCTCGAACTCGTAGATGGCCTCCATGCCGAGGTCGGGGAAGGCCAGCAGCGTTGATTTCGTGATGGCCTTGGCGATGAGGTACGCGGCGCCGCCCACGGCGATCAACGACACGGCACGGTTGTCCCGGATGGCCTCCACGGCCACCGGGCCGCGTTCGCCCTTGCCGATCATGCCGAGCAGGCCGGCGCGTTCGAGCATCAAGCGGGTGAACTTGTCCATGCGCGTGGCGGTGGTGGGCCCCGCAGGGCCGATCACTTCGTCCCGCACCGGATCCACCGGGCCGACGTAGTAGATAAAGCGGTCCTTGAAGTCCACGGGCAGCGGTTCGCCGCGCTCGATGAGATCCGCCAAGCGCTTGTGGGCGGCGTCGCGCCCCGTGAGCATCCGGCCTGAGAGCAGCAGCGTGTCGCCGGCCTGCCAAGTGGCGACTTCGGCGCGGGTCACGGTGGCCAGGTCCACGCGGCGCGCCTCGTCGCCAAGGTTCAGGGCGATGTCGGGCCAGGCGTCGAGGTCCGGCGGCTCGAAGGTTGCCGGGCCGCTGCCGTCGAGCTCGAACTTCACATGCCGCGTGGCCGTGCAGTTCGGGATTACCGCGACGGGCTTGTTGGCGGCGTGGGTGGGGTATTCGAGCACCTTCACGTCCAGCACGGTGGTGAGTCCGCCAAGCCCCTGGGCGCCGATGCCGAGGTTGTTCACCTTGTCGAAGAGCGTCAGGCGCAGTTCCTCGGCTCGGTTCGCCGCGCCGCGTTCGCGCAGTTCGTGGATCTCGATGGGCGCCATCATCGATTCCTTGGCGAGCAGCATGGCCTTCTCCGGCGAGCCGCCGATGCCGATGCCGAGGATGCCCGGCGGGCACCAGCCGGCGCCCATCTGCGGCACCACGCTCAAGATCCAATCCTCCACGGAGTCCGAGGGATTCAGCATGGCGAACTTGGCCTTGGCCTCGCTGCCGCCGCCCTTGGCCGCCACTTCCACGCCAAGCTTGTCGCCGGGAACCAGGCGGGTGTGGATGACGGCGGGGGTGTTGTCACCCGTGTTCGTCCGGCCGCCGTCGGGGTCGGCGAGCACGGAGCCGCGCAGCACGTTGTCGGCGAAGGTGTAGCCGCGGCGAACGCCCTCGTTGACCATCTCCTCGACGCCCATGTCCCCTTCCCAGGAGATGTCCATGCCCACATTGAGGAAGACGATGACGATGCCGGTGTCCTGGCAGATGGGCCGCTTGCCGAGGGCGCACTGGCGCGAGTTGACCAGCACCTGCGCCAGCGCCGCCTTCGCCGCCTGCGACTCCTCGCGCTGGTAGGCATCGGCCATGGCGCGGATGAAGTCCGGCGGGTGGTAGTAGGAGATGTACTGCAGGGCGTCGGCGACGCTCTGGATCAGGTCTTCCTGGCGGATCAACGTCATGCGGTGGCCGTGCTTGGGGGCGCCTCGGCCCGTGATTCTAGCGGCTTTCGCAGCAGGCCCGTTCGGTTACACTCGACCTTGCTTGGAGGGGGAATGCCGTGGCCGAGACGTACCGCGAACGCGAACTGAAGCTCGCCACCGGCACCGTGAAGCTGCTCGACGGTGGCGACGGGGTGCCCGTGCTGGTGCTGCACCATAGCTGGGGCAGTCCCGGCTGGCTGCCGTTCTACGACCGGCTCGTGGACGCCGGGCAGCGCGTCGTCGTGCCGGACCTGCCGGGCTGGGGCGGCTCCGAGCGGCCCGTCTGGGCGCGGGACCCGCGCGACATCGCCATCATCGTCACCCGCGTGATGGCGCGGCTGGGCGTCCAGGACGCGAAGCTCCTCGGCCTCGGTTTCGGCGGCTACATCGCCGCGGAGCTCGCGGTGATGAACCCTTCGGCGCTCGCCGGCCTCGTGCTCGTCGGCGCCGCCGGCATCAAGCCCGACAGCAGCGACATCCTGGACCAGATGATGCTCTCGCACCGCAAGTACATCGAAGAGAGCTTCCGCGATGCCGAGAGCTACGCTGCCACCTTCGGCGAAGAGCCGGCTGACGAGCTGCGGGACCTGTGGGACTTCTCCCGCGAAATGACCGCCCGCGTCACCTGGAAGCCGTACATGTTCAACCGCCGCCTGCCGCCCCTGCTCGGCGACATGGACGTGCCGACGCTGATCGTCTGGGGCGAGAACGACAAGGTGGTGCCGCTCGAGTGCGCGGAGCGCTTCGAGGCGGCCATTCCGAACGCTACCGTCGCCATCGTCGATGGCGCCGGCCATGTGGTGGAGATCGAAGCGCCGGACGAGCTTGCCGCGCTGGTCTCCAAGTTCCCCGACAGCTAGAGGAGGATCCAAAGGCGCATCATGTTCATCGGACACTTCACGGAACGCCCCTACCAGGACCCCAGCTCCGGCTACTTCGGCGCCACGGGCCGCAGCATCATGGACCTCGGCATGTCCAATGCCTCCTACGATCCGAAGCTCGGCGCGGACCTCTACAACCGCTATCTGGACGAGAAGATCGTCGCCGAGGAGATGGGCTTCGACGGCCTGATGCTGAACGAGCACCACTCGACGCCGTTCTGCATGGGCGGCGTGATGAACCTCGAAGCCGCCATCCTCGCCCGCATCACCCGGCGCGCCAAGATCGTCCTGCTCGGCAACATCCTGCCGATCTGGGACGACCCGCTGTTCCTCGCCGAGGAACTGGCCGAGATCGACATGATCTCGCGCGGGCGGCTGGTCACCGGCTGGGTGCGCGGCACGGGGCGCGAGAGCGTCGCCCACAACGCCGTTCCGCCCTTCAACTGGGAGCGCTTCCAGGAGGCCCACGACTTCATCGTCGAGACGTGGACCAAGCCGGGCCCGTTCCGCTGGGAAGGCGAGCACTACCAGTACCGCTACGTCAATCCGTGGGCACGCCCCTACCAGGATCCGCATCCCCAGATCTGGATTCCGGGCGTGATGAGCCGCAACACCGTGGCTTGGGCGGCGCGGCACCGCTACCCCTACCTGATGCTGGCCACCGAACTGCAGCCCACCGTGGATTCCTTCAAGTACTACGACGAGGTGGCCGCGGAGGAAGGCTTCGAGGCCGGCACGCAGCACCGCGGGTATCTGTTCAAGGTGCATGTGGACGAGACCGAGGAACTTGCCGAAGCGGCCGGACGCAAGTACGTGCAGGGTCCGTCGAACCCGTTCCTCGAAGGCAATCAGGGCATCGTGCGGCCATTCATCCAGAACCTGCCCGGCTTGACGCAGCGCAACAACCTGCTGCCCACCATGAAGAGCTTCGCGGCCGCCGCATCGCGTGGTCGTGCCGCCCAGCACGCCAAGGAGCAGAAGGCCGCCCCGCCTCCGCCGCCCAAGGACACCTACGTCGATCAGACCGAGAAGCTGTCGATCATCTCCGGCACCCCGGACACGGTGATCCCCAAGGTGCGCCATGTGCTGGAGACCATTCGCCCCGGCACCATCTTCTTCTGGGACGGCGACGGCGCAATGAGCCACGAGGACCAGATGCGGAGCCTGCGCCTGATGGGCTCGGACGTGATCCCCGCGGTGCGGGAAATCGGCGAGGAGCTTGGCCTAAAGGGGCCGTTCGAGGTGGAGACGGGGGCATCGATGCAGGACGAGGCGAAGCTCACGGGCACTGCGGACTGACCCTGGCTGTTGCACTGCAACGGCCGACGTGCTGAACTTTCGCTTGCCCTCACCAGACCGCCGAGGAACTGCCAAGATGATCATCTATCTCGTAGTCGCTGCCTGCGTCCTGTGGGCGTTGATTTACACTCGGAACATGGTGGCAGTGGGCGATGTCCGCCGCACGGTAACCACGAACGACGATGAGAAGGCCGCACAACAGTTCATCAAACTACTAGGGCTCGCCGAGCACACAGTCATCGTCTATGACGACGGCAACAGCATGCAGGGCGGCATGTACGAAGACTGCCAAGTGATTGAGGCGGTGAGAGAAAAGCTCAAGTCGCCCGGATTCTCCATACGCTGCTGCTTCAACTTCAACGATGACCTAGCGTTCACGCGCGAACTTGCCCACGAGAACGGGGTGGAGATTCGGACCATAGGTAGAGGCCGTCGGACAACCGGAACCGATGACGTCCACTACAAGATCGTCGATGGCGGCACGCATGCCTACCTTTCCAAGCACGCCGTCGGATCGCGTGATCGGATGGTGAAGATAGTCGACTGTACCGGAGTGTCCAAATGGGGGTTCAAACACGCCGTGAAGAGGGAACTCGGATTCTACATGGACGAGTTCGAGCGCAACTTCCGCGCGGCCACGCCGAGCTCGCCCGCCTGATGGCCGGGTCGGACTGCTCTGCCCAAGCACCGCGAGGCGAGCCGTGCCCCTGACCGGTGTGCCAGAGGCTCAAGCCTATGTCCTTCTGGCCATCGTGACGGCGATCGGCGGAGTCGTCGCGGCCAACCTGACGACGCTTGTCCCCGACGGCGAAGCCATGGACCCGCCGCGCACCCGCGACGCCACGAAGCGTCGCCGCGGGCTCATCTGGTTCTGCGTCCTGGCATTCCTGCTGGTCTGGGCATATTTCCCTATTGTCATCGCCTACAACGAGCTCGACTGGCCAGTGATCGCCAGCGTCACTTGGGCCGATGTCTCGCCGAGAATGTTGTACTGGCTATTGGCGGGTCCTGACTTGCGCCACTACTGGCATGTCGTCGCGTTGGTGCTGATCGCAGTTGCTTTCATGCGGGTATTCCGATTGCTCTACGAGAGCGAACGGTCGGAGCTAGGGCAAGGGCCAGCGTCTGACTGCGACTAGCCACTCGGTCACCACTCCAACCCCATGGCGAACGAGATCAGGCGCGGCGCGGCCGAGTTGCGCTGCGACGCCGTAGTCATCGGCGGAGGTCCCGCCGGCAGCACTGTCTCCACGCTGCTTGCGCGAGCTGGGCTACGAGTCGTGCTGGTCGAGCGCGAGCGGTTTCCGCGCCCTCACATCGGCGAGTCGCTGCTGCCGGCGACGCTGGCGGTGCTGGACATGATCGGCGTGCTGCCGGCCGTTGAAGCCGCGGGATTCACCAAGAAGGCTGGCGCTACGATGTCCTGGGGCCGGGACGACAGTCTCTGGACTTGGTACTTCCGCGAGACCAACCGCCGTTTTCCGCACAGCTACCAGGTGGACCGCGCGCGGTTCGACCACATCCTGCTCGAGCACAGCCGGGCGAGCGGCGTCGATGTGCGTGAAGGCATGGGCGTGCGTGAGGTGAGCTTCCAGGATGGCGTGGCGCGGGGAATCGTGCTGGAGGACGGCGACCGCATCGACGCGGACATGGTGGTGGACGCCAGCGGCCAGACGGCGCTGATCGCCCGGCAGCTTGGCCATCGGGTATGGGATCCGCTGTTCCGCAATCTGGCCGTCTACGCCTACTTCGAGGACTGCGCGCATCTATCGGCGCCCGACGATGGCAACATCCTGATCGAGTCGTATGCGAACGGCTGGCTGTGGAAGATTCCCTTGGCCGGTGGCGTCTCCAGCGTCGGCGCGGTCGTGGATCGCGACGCGGGGACGCGGATGATCAGGCAGGTCGGCCTGCATCGCTTCCTCCAGGAGCAGGTCGCCGCCGCGCCGCGCACGCGGGAACTCGTAGGCGAGCGACTCCCGAACGCCGCGCCGCTGGCGACGCGCGATTGGTCCTATGCGGCGTCTACGCTGACCGGCCCCGGCTACGTGCTGATCGGCGACGCGGCCTGCTTCGTCGATCCGCTGTTCTCCACCGGCGTGCATTTGGCCGTCAGCGCCGCGCACTTGGCGGCAGCATATGTCGTCACGGCGCTCGCCGACGCGCCGCTTGCTGCGGAAGCCGCGGTCGCGTTCGAGCGCCTGTACCGCACCCAGTACGAGCACTTCCACGAACTCGCAAGGCTGTTCTACGCCGGCAACCGCAGCGTCGACTCGTACTTCTGGGAAGCGCGGCGCCTCACCGGCGAGCAGCGGCCGCCGCGCGAGGCTTTCGTCCGGGCCGTGTCCGGCCAAGCAGCCGCCGGCTACGAGACGTCCGTACTGAGCCGTGCCGCGCTGCCGGAGGACGTGACGGCTGCCTTGCACGCCGCGAAGCCCCTGGCCGTCGTCGGCGAGGTCGGGGAGAAGCGCCCTGCCCTCGCGCCGGGTCTGCGACTGGTCCGCACCGCGGTGCTTGGCGAGGGTCGCTTCGAGAACGGCTACGCGCTGCGCGGTGAGCAGCGCGTCGACTTGCCGCTGAGCCCGCTCATCGCGCATTTCGTAGCAGCGGTCGAGCGCCACCCGAGACAGCGAACCGTGGCGGCGCTGGCGGCCAGGATCGCCGAGGAGAATGGCCTGCCCGCCGAGCGCGTGTTGCCGACGCTCGCCGAAGCCGCACGGCTCATGCTGCGCGACAGGACTTTCGTCTGATCGTCGTACCGGGCGATGGGCGCGGTATGCTCCAGGACGTAGTGCAGCAAAGGGGAATCCGATGGCGAAGAGGCTCGGACGAGCATTGGCGGTTGGGGCACTGGCGCTGACCGCAGCCCCGCTGGCGGCGGAGGAAGAGAGTGCCGAGGAGGCGAAGTCGGACGCCGCGCTCGCTCAAGTGGCGATCAACGTGGCGGATCTCGACCGCTCGGAGAAGTACTACGGCGAGGTGCTCGGCTTCGTCCGCGTCTGGCAGTACCCCGCGGACGCCGAGACGCCGATGCCGCTTGCGACGGGGCTGTTCCGCGCCGTCGAGATCGGTCTGGTCGCGCCCGGCGGCGGCGCCGGCCTGATCCTGGCGCGTCTCAACGACGAGCCGCTGCCGGAGGGCAAGAGCAGATACGGCCGCATCGTCGTCAATACCGCGAAAGCCAAAGCGCTCGCCGAGAAGGCGGAGGCGGCTGGTTCAAAGACGAGGTTCATCGAGATCCCCGGCGACAACCCGCCGACGCTGGTTTTCTTCAACGACCCCGACGGCTACGAGATCGAGCTCTACCAAGCCCCTCCGCGCTAGCCGAGCAGGCCTAGGCGCGTCGCGATCGAGAACGCTGCGCGTTCTCCCACCAGCGTCAGTTTGCGACCTGCGTGTGAACATCGCTCTCAAGGCATCTAGACGTCCGGATCGATCGGTATGCCGATGTGCCGTACCGCGCCGCCGTCGGAATGCACCGGCGAGTCGTCGTCGGCATCGATGTACTCGCCGATGTGGACGGGGAGCGCATCGTGCGGTTCGGGCTGGGCATCGGGATCGATGAACACGCCAAGCTGTGCCGATGCATCGCCGCCGCCGCGTTCCGGCGCGGCGGACCCGCTCGGCATGGGTTCGCTGAGCCGCGGCCCCGGCGCGCGCGCCGCGATCTCGGCGGATGCGGCGTCGACGTTCGGTCGATCGCCAGGGTCCATCGGACCCTGGCCGTCCAGAGCGCCAAGCAAGGCGTAGGCCCCAAGCACCGCGGCAAAGAGGGTGCCCGCGCAGACGCCGACGATCCGCCAGCGCCGGGGGGCAACCTGCTTTGCCCGTGCCACGCTCTACAGCACGTCGATCCGGGCCGCGAAGCACCAGCCGTTGTGCTTCTTGGCATCGTCCACCGTCACGCTCACCGTCTTCTCGGTCACGAACGCCAGTTGCGCGGAGTCGAACAGGCGCATGCCATTGGCCTTCGACGTGAGGCCGCCGGTGCAGCTCATGGTCACCCAGCTCCCGGCCGGACAGTTCAGGCCGCTTTCCTGCGGGCTGACGCTGAGATAGGCCATGCAGCCGCCGAACTTGGCGGTGCCGTCGGCGTTCGTCTCGCCCGTCACGAGGGTCCTCAGCACGGTCGCCTTGAACGTCGCCTTGTCGGCATGCGCCGGCATAGCTGCTGGCACGGCCAGCATCAGGCCCGCTGCCAATGCCGCAAGCGAGCGGCCCCGGCGGTTCTGCGTGTTCGCCATGGTCTGCCTCCGATCCATCCATGCTCCAAGTGCGACTGTCCGCTTGCCGAAGCGAAAAGTCAACCGCGTGAACCGATGCGGGTGCAGGACCGATGCGGGTGCAGGATAAGTGCCTGGTCGACGCGACCAAGCGCCGTACCTGACATTTGTCATACACCCAACCGATGGCGGTTCAAGCCCTCGTGCCGCGCATGCCGGGTTGCGCTTAGAATGCGCCGCAATCCGGTCGGTGTTGGTTACTTGTCCGAGCGAGCCGCCAGAATCCTCCACGACATCGGGGCGATCGCGGAAGATGCGTGGAACCGCTGCGCGAATCCGCCCGGCAGGCCCTACAACCCGTTCCTGGACCATCGCTTCCTGCGCGCCCTGGAGGACAGCGGCAGCGTCAGCGCGAAAACCGGCTGGCAGCCGTTCCACATCGTGCTCTCCGAGGCGGGCGACGGCGTCGATGGCGCCATCGGCGTGGTGCCCATGTACCTCAAGTCCCACTCGCGGGGCGAGTACGTCTTCGACGGCGGCTGGGCGGAAGCCTTCTACCGGGCGGGCGGCGAGTACTACCCGAAGCTGCAAGTGAGCGTGCCGTTCACGCCCGCCACCGGTCACCGCTTGCTGGTAGCCGACGGCGCGGATGCCGCCGCGGCGGAGAAGCAACTGCTGGCCGCGGCCGTGCAGGTGGCGCAGCAGATCGAAGTCAGCTCGGTGCATCTGACGTTCATGCCCGAAGCGCAGTGGCAGCGCGCCGTGGACATCGGCTGTCTCGGGCGCATCGACACCCAATTCCACTGGAGGAATGACGGCTACGGCTCGTTCGAGGACTTCGCCGCAGCGCTGTCCTCGAAGAAGCGCAAGAACATCCGCCGCGAGCGACGCGACGCCTTGGCGAATGGCATCGAGATCGAGTGGCTCACCGGCGCCATCGGCGAGGCGCAGTGGGATGCCTTCTACCGCTTCTACGTGGACACCGGCCAGCGCAAGTGGGGCACGCCGTATCTCAATCGGGAGTTCTTCAGCCGCATCGGCGAGAGCATGGGCGAACAGATCCTGCTCATCATGTGCAAGCGCGCCGGACGCTACATCGCCGGGGCGATCAACTTCATCGGCGCCGATGCCCTGTACGGGCGGAACTGGGGCTGCATCGAGGACCATCGCTTCCTGCACTTCGAGGCCTGCTACTACCAGGCGATCGACTTCGCCATTCAGCGCGGCCTCGCGCGGGTCGAGGCCGGCGCCCAGGGGGCGCACAAGATCGCCCGCGGCTATCTCCCGAAGCCCACCTACTCCGCGCATTGGATCCGAGACCCGCGGCTGCGCGACGCGGTCGCGAACTACCTGAACCAGGAGCGCCGCTACGTGCGCCAGGACATCGCCTACGTGGAGGAGCATCACTCGCCCTTCCGGGGGCCGCTGGTGATCGACGATACTCGGTAAGGCGTAGCGGCTCGCCGCCTGCGCTTCGCCGGTGCTAGAGCGAGCGTCGTATGTCCTCCAGCTCGGCGATGATCTGCCGAACCACCAGACGGCTGCGGGTCTGGTCCTGCCTGGCACCCCTGCCGGCAAGCTGCTGCCGGGCGCCCTCGACGGTGAATCCCTGATCGTAGAGGAGCGAGCGAATGCGCCGGATCGTCAGCACGTCGCGCTGCTGGTAGTAGCGACGATTGCCGCGCCGCTTGACCGGCGCGAGCTGCGCGAACTCCTGCTCCCAGTAGCGCAGCACATGGGCCTTCACGTCGCATAGCTCGGCCACTTCGCCGATCGCGAAGTAGCGCTTGGTCGGGATCGGCGGCAACTGCTCGCCGGCCTTGCGGCCGGCCTGGGGAGCGTCAGACGCCTTCGAACGGTCCGGCATGGCCATTGACTCTGGCGCGCAGCTTCTGCCCGGCGTGAAACGTGACCACGCGGCGAGCGGCCACCACTTTCGCTTCCCCGGTGCGTGGATTGCGGCCGGGGCGGGCGCTCTTGTCGCGCAGTTCGAAGTTGCCGAAGCCGGACAGCTTCACGGCCTCGTTGCGGACCAGCGCGTCGCGCATTTCCTCGAAAAACGCCTCGACGACTTCCCTGGCCTCGCGCTTACTGAAACCGTGCGCGATCACGAGCTGGTCCACGAGTTCGGCCTTGCTTAGAGCGCTCAATGCACGCCTCCCGCCGATGCAGCGATGGGGCGCGAAGCAGCTACCCCGCTTCGCGGGCGAGCCCTGACGCCGGTACTCACCGCAAGCGCGCCCCCAGTTCGGACTCGAGCGCGGCTACTGCGCCTTCGATTCGCTCATTGATGTCGGCGTCGGTAAGCGTGCGCGAAGCATGCTGCAAGGTCAAGCCGATGCCGATGCCTTTTTCGTCCGCGGCGATGCCGCCGCCGGCGTATAGGTCGAACACCCGGAACTCGCGCACCAGTTCGCCGAGCTGGTCCTTCACCGCGCGCTCGATCCGCGCTGCCGGGACTTGCGCGGGGACCGCCAAGGCCAAGTCCCGACGCACGCTCGGCTGCCGGGAGAGCGGGCTGTGCTTGCGCTCGGGGCGCTCAACAAGCGCGTCCACGGCTAGCTCGAACACGAACACCTCCGCCGGCAGATCCAGGGCGTTGGCCACTTCGAGGTGCAGGCGGCCCAGGCGTCCGGCCGGTTCTCCCGCCAAGGCGACGCTCGCCGACTGTCCGGGATGCAGCACCGGATCCGCCAGCGGGGCGAAGTGCGGGTCGCGGCCGCCGAGGCGCAGAAGCCGCTCGACATCGCCCTTGACGTCGAAGAAGTCGGCCGCGGCGGTCTCTCGGGCCCAGCTCGCCTCGTGCCGCGGGCCGCAGACGATGCCGCCGCAGAGCGTGGTCTGGCGCACGTTCCCGTCGCCAAGGGCCGGACGGAAGCACTGGCCGATCTCGAACAGGCGAACGCGATCGGCTTGGCGGGCCAGATTGCGCTGCAAGGCGCTCACCAGCCCGGGCAGCAGGCTCGTGCGCATCACCGCGTGCTCGCTGGACACCGGGTTCAGCACCCGCAGCGGTCGTCCCCGGGGGTCCAGCGTGTCCGCGAGCCGGGGCTCGATGAAGCTGTAGGTGATCGCCTCCGCATAGCCGAGGTCCACCAGCGCTTCGGCCACGCGTTCGACGGAACTGCGCGCGGGGAGGCGACCGAGGGCGAGGCGCGCATCGGGGGTGCGGCCAGCGACGGCGTTGTAGCCGTGGATGCGCAGCACCTCCTCCACCAGGTCCTCTTCCCGCTCGATGTCGAAGCGGTGGCTGGGGGTGGTGACGGTCCAGATCCGATCATCGCCCTCGCCTTGTGCCCGCGGCGCCAGCTCGAGGCGGCGGAAGATGCGTTCCACCTCCGCCGCTGGCACCTCCTCGCCGATCAGGCGATCCAAGCGCCGCTTGCGCAAACGCACCGTATTCCGGTTCGGCAGGGCGGTCTCGCTGCCTGCTTCCAGCACCGGCCCCGGGCGGCCGCCGACGATGTTCAGCAGCAGTGCCGTCGCCCGTTCCATCGCTTGCGCCTGCAACTGCCAGTCCACGCCGCGCTCGTAGCGGTGCGCGGCATCCGTGTGCAGGCCGAAGCGGCGGGCCGTGGCGGCGACGCAGAGGGGCGAGAAGAAGGCGCACTCCAGGAAGATGTCCCGCGTCCGCGCCGCGACGCCGCTGCGCTCGCCGCCCATGACGCCGGCGATGGCCACCGGACCGCGATCGTCCGTGATGAGCAGCGGCACCGGGTCGGCGTCGTCGAACGAGATGTCCGTCCCGTCCAGCAAGGTCAGCGACTCGCCGGGGCGGGCATCCCGAACGACGATGCCGCCGGACAGCTCGGCGAGGTCGAAGGCGTGCATCGGCTGGCCAAGCTCGAGCAGGACGTAGTTGGTCACATCCACCACCGGATCGATGCTGCGCAGGCCGCAGCGGCGCAGGCGTTCGCGGAGCCACCAGGGGCTTGGCCGTGCGATGTCCACGCCCTCGATGGCCCGGCCCAGATAGCGCGGGCAGCCGGCGGCGTTCTCTACCCGAATCGGGAACGTCGTGTCGCTCGCGGCCGCGACAGGATCGATGGCCGGCGGCGACACGGGCGCATCGCTCAGCACCCCCACCTCGCGCGCCAGGCCCCGTATGCTGAGCGCGTCGCCGCGATTGGGCGTGAGATCCAGGACGATGGTCGCATCGTCCAAGCCGAAGACATCGCGCAAGTCCTCGCCCGGCACGCCAGCGTCGACGTCCAGGATGCCACTGTGGTCGTCGCCAAGGCCGAGTTCGGCGGCGCTGCAGAGCATCCCGCGCGACTCGACGCCGCGCAGCTTGGCGCGCCTGATCTTCATGCCGCCCGGCAGCTGCGCGCCAACCAGCGCCAGCGCCGTCTTCATGCCGGCGCGAACGTTGGGGGCGCCGCAGACGATGGGCAGCGTCTCGCCGCCCGCGTCCACCTGGCAGAGCGTCAGCCGGTCCGCGTTGGGGTGCGGGGCGACTTCGACGACCTCGGCCACCACCACGCCGTCGAAGGCCTCCGCCACGGCTTCGACGCCGTCCACTTCGAGGCCCGCATCGGTGAGCCGCTCGCAGAGTTCCGCCGTGGACAGGTCCACCGGCACCCAGCTCTTGAGCCAGCGTTCGCTGAACTTCATCCGCCGAGTCTCAGGCGAACTGCGCCAGGAAGCGCAAGTCGTTGTCGAACAGGGCCCGCATGTCGTCCACCTCGAAGAACAGCGTCGCGAAGCGGTCCACGCCGAAGCCGAAGGCGAAGCCCGTGTAGCGCTCGGTGTCGATGCCGACGCCGGCCAGCACGTTCGGATGCACCATGCCGCAGCCCATCACTTCCAGCCAGCCCGTGCGACCGCACGACCGGCAGCCGCCGCCTGCGCAGTGGACGCATTGCACGTCCACTTCGGCGGAGGGTTCGGTGAACGGGAAGTAGGACGGTCGAAAACGGACACGCAGGTCCCGGTCGAAGAACCGATGCACGAACTCCACCACGGTGCCCTTGAGGTCCGCGAAGGCGATGCCCTCGTCCACCACCAGCCCTTCGACTTGATGGAACATGGGGCTGTGGCTCGCGTCCACGTCGTCCTTGCGGTACACGCGGCCCGGGCAGATGATGCGGATGGGCGGTGCCTGGCGTTCCATGACGCGCACCTGCACCGGCGAGGTGTGGGTGCGCAGCAGCATGCCGTTGTCCAGATAGAGGGTGTCGTGCATGGCCCGCGCCGGGTGGTGCGGCGGAATGTTGAGCGCCTCGAAGTTGTGGTAGTCGTCCTCCACCTCCGGCCCGTCGACGACCTCGTAGCCAGCGGCGACGAAGATGCGCTCGATGCGCCGCTGCGTTTGCGTGACCGGATGCAGGCTGCCCGGCGGCGTGCCCCGGCCCGGCAGCGTGACGTCCACGCTCTCTTCGTCCAGCGAACGCTGCAACTGCTGCCGGCCGAGCGCCGCACGGCGATCGTCCACTGCCGATTGCAGGCGCCGCTTGACGGCGTTGATGCGAGCCCCAGCGGCCGGGCGTTCGGCGCGTGTCATGCCGCCGAGCGACTTGAGGAGCGCCGTGACTGCGCCCTTCTTGCCGAGATAGGCCACCCGCGCGGCATCGAGCGAGCGCTCGTCGCCCGCCGCGGCGATGGCGGCGAGGCCGATCTCCTCGATTCCCTCGATCTCTTCCGGCTTCATCGTCCGCACGCGTGATTGGCGATCATGGGCCGCGCGGTCGGCGCCGTCGTCGCCGGCCGCGTGGAGCCTCGACCATGGCCTGGTGAGCGGGCTCAGGCCCCCGCCAAGGCCGCCTTCGCCTTCGCCGCCAAGGCCCCGAACGCATCCGGCTCGCAGAGCGCGAGGTCCGCGAGCACGCGGCGGTCCACGTCGATGGACGCCTTCTTGAGGCCGGCGACGAAGCGGCTGTAGGACAGGCCGTGTTCGCGCGCCGCGGCGTTGATGCGCACGATCCACAGCGCCCGGAACTGTCGCTTGCGCTGGCGGCGGTCCCGATAAGCGTACTGGCCGGCCTTGATGACCGCCTGCTTGGCCACCTTGAAGGTGCGGCTGCGGGCGCCGTAGTACCCCTTCGCGGCCTTCAGTACCTTCTTGCGGCGCTTGCGCGAGGGGACGGTGTTTCTGGCTCTCGGCACGGCGCGCTACCTCCCCTTGCCCGGCACCATGCGCCGGACGGCCTTCACGTCGGCATCCGAGACGGCGCTCATGCCCTTGAGCTGGCGCTTCCGCTTGGGTGCCATCTTGGTGAGGATGTGGCTCTTGTTGGTGCGCTTGTGCTTGAAGCCCTTCGCCGTGCGGCGGAAGCGCTTCGCGGCACCGCGATTCGTCTTCAGTTTGGGCATGATTTTCTCCGTTGGTTCGCTGCTGCGGCCGGCCGGGGTTCAAGCCCTACCCGCGGCTGCCGAGTGTTTGCTGGGGGCGGCGGAGCGCCTGCGCTACTTCCGCCGCCTCCTGGGGGCGAGCACCATGGTCATTTGGCGGCCTTCCATGCGCGCTTCCGTCTCCACCAGGGCCAGTTCGTCCAAGTCGCCTTCGATGCGCTTGAGCAGCGTGGCGCCGAGCTCCGGGTGGGCCATTTCGCGGCCCTTGAAGCGCAGGCTGACCTTCGCCTTGTCGCCCTCTTCGAGAAAGCGCACGAGGTTGCGCAGCTTCACTTGGTAGTCGCCTTCCTCCGTGCCGGGCCGGAACTTCACCTCCTTGACGTGGATCTGCTTCTGGCGCTTGCGCTGGGCGGCCTTGGCCTTCTTCTTGTCGAACAGGTGCTTGCCGTAGTCCATGATCTTGACCACCGGCGGCTCCGCATCCGGCGCGATCAGCACGAGGTCCATGCTGCTGCGACGGGCCTCGCCGAGGGCGTCTTCCCTGGGCACGATGCCCACTTGGCTGCCATCGGCACCGATCAGCCGCACCCGAAAGGCGCGGATGTCGTCGTTCAGGACGGCGCGCTCGGCGGCCTGGACTCTGGGGTTCGCTCTCTTGATAGGCATTCTCCTTGACGATGGCGCGGGCGCCGAATGCACACCGCGACTGCGGCAGGGATTCTAAAACCGTGGCGGTTCGCAGACAACCGGCAATTCCGAACCACTTGTACGACAGTTCTCTGGCAGAAGTGCAGGGAGCGGTACGCGACTCGGGCACGGCACCCAGGGAGCTACACTCCCTCGGCAGCACATTCCACGGAGGCAGACGAATGCCGGGGCCATTCCACGACTTGCGCGTCGTCGAGTTCGGGCGCTTCATCGCCGCGCCGTACTGCGGCCAGCTGCTCGCCGACGGCGGCGCGGACGTGGTGAAGGTCGAGCCGCTGCACGGCGACGATGCCCGCCGCAACGGCACGCGGCTGTCGCCCACCGAGGCGCGCCAGTACCTCAACAAGAACCGCGGCAAGCGCAGTATCGCCGTCCGCCTCTCGGACGAAGAGGCGCGCGGCGCGCTCGCCGCGCTGCTGCAGCGCGCCGATGTCGTGATCGCCAACTTCCGGCCCGGCCAGGCAGCCGAGCTTGGCCTCGACTACGAGACGCTCGCGGGGCGCAATCCGCGTCTGATCTACGCCGAGAACACCGGTTTCGGCAAGGCCGGTCCGCGCCGCGACCTGCCCGGCATGGACACCGTGCTGCAGGCCTATACCGGCCTTGCGCCGCTGACCGACGGCATGCCGCAGCCGCTCGTCGACCCGGTCATCGACTACACCGCGGCGCTGCTCATGGCCTGGGGCATCGCCACCGCGCTCTACGACCGCGAACGGCGCGGCGCCGGGCAGCGGCTCGACGTCTCGCTGCTGCAGGCGGCGCTCGTCATCCAGAACAACTCCATCAACCACATCGACGCCGTGGACGGCTGGCGCACCGAGTTCGCCGACTACCTCAAGCAGGCGTTCCGCGAAGGCCGTTCGTTCCGCGATGTGATGGCGCATCGGGCGACGCTGAAGCCGGTCATCACGCCGCCCTACTACGGCATCTTCGAGGCCGGGGACGGTCTCGTTGCCGTCGCGGCCGGCGGGCGCGGCCTGCAACGCCGGGCCGCGGCGGCGCTCGGCATCGACGATCCGGCGCTCGGCGACGACGGCTTCGTACCGGAAGACGTCGCCGCGCATACCGCAGCGATGCGCTCTCGCACCGCCGCCGCACTCGGCTCGCGACCGGTGCGGCATTGGCTGGAAGTCTTCAAGGGCGTCGGCGTGCCAGCCGGGCCGGTGCTGCTCAAGGACCAGGTGCTCGACGACGAACAGGTGCTGGCGAACGACTACACGGTGCGGGTCGAGCACGAGGAACTCGGCGCCATGACAGTGGTCGCGCCGCCGGTGAAGTTCTCGGCGACGCCGCTTGCCGCCGGCGCGGCATCTCCGCCCCTCGGCCGCCACACCCGGGAGGTGCTCACCGAAGCAGGCCTCTCGGACGCTCAGGTGGAGGCATTGATCGCCCGCGGCGCCGTCCACGCGCGGCAGTCCTGACTCGTCCAAGTTGGCTCGACTCGAAGGGCGTTCCCGTCCGCCCGCGCTGCTATGATGCGCCGCCCTTTGGCCACGGCCACGCAGATCGATGCCCCACGACGGCCCGGACTTCGCCAAAACCCCGCTGGTGCCCGCCATCGCCCAGGATGCCGAGACCGGCGACGTGCTGATGCTCGCCTACATGAACGACGCTGCCTACGCGGAGACGCTGACGACGGGGCGCGTGTGCTACTACAGCCGCAGTCGCCAGCGGCTGTGGCGCAAGGGCGAGGAGAGCGGCCACACGCAGATTCTGCGGCACATCTACTACGACTGCGACTCCGACGCGGTGCTCGTCAAGGTGGAGCAGCTCGGCGGCGCGGCCTGCCACGAGGGCTACGCGAGCTGCTTCTTCCGCGAGGTGGACGTCGAATCCGGCAAGGCGCGGGTGATCGCCGAGCGGGTCTTCGATCCCGAAGCCGTGTACGGCGCCAAGGCCTGACCGCCCATGCCCGACACGACCGGCGTCCTGAATCTCGGCATCCCGTCCGGCAGCCTGCAGAACGCCTGCGCGGACCTTTTCGAGCGCGCCGGCTACCGCATCGGCTTTCCGAGCCGCTCCTACTACCCGGAGATCGACGACCCGGAGATCGACTGCCTGCTGGTGCGCGCCCAGGAGATGGCGCGCTATGTCGAGCAGGGCGTGCTCGATGCCGGCATCACCGGCCACGACTGGGTGGTGGAGACCGGTGCCGACGTGGCCGAGATCGACGAGTTCGTGTTCTCCAAGGTGAGCCGCCGGCCGAGCCGCTGGGTGCTCTGCGTGCCGAACGACTCCGAGGTGCGGAGCGTGGCCGATCTGCAAGGCAAGCGCGTCGCCACCGAGGTGGTGAATCTGACGCGCGGCTACCTCGCTCGGCACGGCGTCGAGGCGCAGGTGGAGTTCTCCTGGGGCGCCACCGAGGTGAAGCCGCCACGGCTTGCAGACGCCATCGTCGAGATCACCGAGACCGGCAGTTCGCTGCGCGCCAACAACCTGCGCATCGTCGACGAAGTGCTCACCAGCACGCCGCGGCTGATCGCCAATCACGACGCCTGCAAGGACCCTTGGAAGAAGGCCAAGCTCGACAACATCGCCCTGATGCTCGGCTCGTGCCTGGCCGCAGAAGGCCGCGTCGGGCTGATGATGAACGTCCGCAACGAAGACCTGGGCGCCGTCACCGGGCTCCTGCCGGCGCTGCGCAACCCCACGATCTCGCACCTTTCGGACCCCGACTGGGTCGCCATCAGCACGATCATCGAGGAAACCACGGTGCGGGTGCTCGTGCCGGAGCTCAAGAAAGCGGGTGCCACCGGCATCGTCGAGTTCCCGATCAACAAGGTGATCGAGTAGCAAGGCCGCGCTGCGGTCATGCCGATGTCGAGCGTGGTGCCCAGCGGCAGAGCCGACTGCCGACAGCCACGCCGCAAATCGTCCGAGTCCTGCTACGCTACGCCTTGCGTCACGAGGTCCTTGTCGGTCAGGGAGAGTCTGCGTGAGTTACGTTTATTTCGTCGTTCTACGCGAGGACGACTCGGCAGATGAGTCCGAACGCGGACACGACTCCTCTTTCGTCCAGGATGCGTTCGACCAGTCGGTGCAGTTCACCGAGGACGCTTGGGTTGTTGCATCGGACGAGGTCACCACCTGCGGCGATGTGCTGAAGAAGCTGGGCGTGGCTGCCCGGGGCTGCCGTGCGGACTGGTCTTGCATCGTCCTGCCGATGGACGGGTACAACGGCTTCGCCGAACGCTCGTCGTGGGAGAAGATCGACGAGTGGAGGGAGTCGCGATGAGCGTCGTCCCCCTCAAAACCCAGGCCCACACCAAGGCGAACGACGGTGGGAGCAGGGAACGGCGACCATGGCGACGCGGAACGGCTCGTACGGTTGGAAGAGCGAGTCAATCACCTGAAGGACAACTCCGCGACGAAGACCGACATCGCCCAGTTGAATGGTCGGCTGGACGTGGTCTTGGAACGGGTTGGGAACCTGGTCTCGAAGGATGACCTAAAGGTAGATCGAAGGTGGTTCGTCGGGACGATCATCGCCATCTTCGCGTTGATCGTGGCCATCATCGGGCTCTTTGGTTGGCCCAACGCGTCCCCAGCCGACCGCGGTGCAGATCGCTCCCCTGCCACGACCGGCGTCGGCGCACATCGGACGGCGATACCGGAAGCCACCGTCGGCTTGTCGACGCCTCCCGGACTCCCCTGAGTCCGTTCGCATCGCAGATCGACGCGCTCCACCGGCAATCGTGGCGTGTCGTTCAACAGCGCGATCTAGGCGGTAGGGATCAGAGCTGTATTGGTCAGGCCAAGGCGAACTTCACCGCGAAGATCGCCGCCACGACGTACACCGCGAGCGGGCATTGGCGCGGCCGCCCGGCAAGAATCTTGGCCGCAGCGTAGGCGATGAAGCCGAGGCCGATGCCGTCGGCGATGGAGAAGCTGAGCGGCATGGCGATGGCCGCGATGGCGGCCGGCGCCGCCTCGGTCGGATCGGCCCAGTCGATGTCGGACAGGCTGCGCAGCATCAGCGTGGCGACGAACAGCAGCGCGGCCGCGGTGGCGTAGGCCGGGAAGCTCTGCGCCAGGGGCGCGAACAGCAGGCAGAGCAGGAACAGGGCCGCCACGACGACGGAAGCGAAACCCGTGCGGCCACCCGATTCGACGCCGGCCGCACTCTCGATGTAGCTGGTAGTGGAGGATGTGCCGACCAGCGCCCCGAACACCGTCGCCCCCGAGTCGGCCAGCAATGCGCCCCTGAGCCGCGGCAGGCGACCGTCCGCCGTCGTGAGCCCGGCACGGGTTCCGACGCCGACGAGGGTGCCGGCCGTGTCGAAGACGTCGACCAGCAGCAGCGCGAGCACGACGGCCAGGAGAGCCACCTCCAAGACGCCCGCCACGTCCAGCTGCAGGGCGACGGGCGCCAGCGATGGCGGCGCCGCCGCGATGCCATGGAAGCTGGCACTGCCGCCGATCCATCCCGCGGCGGCGACGGCGACCATGCCGATCAGCACGGCGCCGGGAACCCGACGGGCGGCGAGCGCGACGATCAGCACGAAACCGAGCAGCGCCGCCACCGGAGCGAAACTCGCCAACTCGCCGAACGCGACGAGCGTCGCCGGGTGGCTCGCCACCACCCCGGCGTTCTGCATCGCGATGAACGCGAGGAACAGGCCGATGCCGCCGGTGGTGCCGAACTTGAGGTTCTTCGGGATGCCGTTGATGATCCATTCGCGCACGGGCAGGACGCTCACGGCGACGAACAGCAGACCAGAGACGAACACCGCGCCGAGGGCGGTCTGCCAGGACACGCCCATTCCCACCACGACAGCGTAGGCGAAATAGGCGTTCTGGCCCATGCCGGGCGCCAGCGCGACGGGGTAGTTGGCGAGCAGGCCCATCGCCAGCGTGCCGAACGCCGCGGCGAGGCAGGTCGCGACGAAGACGGCGCCGAAGTCCATGCCCGCCGCCGCCAGGATGGTCGGGTTCGCGACGGTGATGTAGGCCATCGCCAAGAACGTCGACGCGCCCGCGACGGCCTCCCGCCGCCAGGACGAGCCTTGCGCCTCGACGCCGAAGCGCCGTTCCGCAGCGGCCAGCAAGCCGTTCGTCATCGCTCCCGCGTCCTCCAACGTCGTGGGCGCCCGGCAGAGGCGCAGCACCGCAGCACAAGGGAGTCTAGCCGCGGCACCGGGCACTGCGTCTTCGATTCGCGGCTCAAGACGAGGATCTCGGCGACGCCGCCGCCTCGCTGTCCGCTCGAATCGCTCGGAGCCGCCCAAAGCGCTTCGCCCACGCACGCGGTTGTACGGCCAAAAAACCTTTGCCGGCACCCGGCCCACGCGCACTCCGGCGTTCCACCGTCGTCGAGCGCCAGCACGCGCCGGATCCGCAGCGCAATCTGGCTTGTACGACATCTGCCGTAGCGCGAGCGCGGCGCCACTGTCCACCATTCCCATACCGCGAACGTCTCCGGACTAAGGCGATGCCCCACACCCCGACCCCAAGCGCAGACACCGCAAGCGAGGTGGCGCATGGCCGGCCCGGACAGGCCACGGTGTGCTACGGTGGCGACAGTCCGGACTTCGACGCGAATGGATCGAAGGAGCAGACGCATGGCCGAAGCCGCGCCCGAAATCGAACTTGCCACCGTACGCGGGAGGCGGCGGCCGGTCGGCCAGCCGCTCAGCAACGCCGAGCTGATGAAGCTCGGCCCCAGCGACCTTGCCTCCTGGTTCCCGCCGCCGCCGCTGCGCGGCGAGCCGCTCAGCAACGCCGAGCTGATGAAGCTGGGCGACGCCGATCTCATGTGCGAAGCGAAGCCGATCGTGGATAACATCGATCAACGCCACACGATGGACCACGCTGGCCATGTGCTGGAGGAGTGGTACGCGGACCGCGAAGACGTGACGGTCGGCGTCGACCTCGGCTTGTACTACCTGCCGCGGGACGAGCGTGGTGCAGTGGCGCACGACGAGGGCGACCAGCTTGCGGCGACCCGCTATGCGCCGTTCGTGGTGCCGGACGTGATGGTGGCCTTCGGCGTGCGGCCGGGCCGGCACCGGAGTTCCTACCAGACCTGGAACGATGGCAAGGTGCCGGACTTCGTGCTGGAGGTGGTGTCCAAGAGCACTTGGAGAAGGGACTATGTCTTCAAGCGCGACCTGTACGAGCGGCTCGGCATCAAGGAGTACTTCATCTACGACGGGCGGGACAACCCGCGGCGAGACCGGCTGACGGCATACCAGCTCGACTCGGCGGGCCGCTACCGGCATGTACGCACGGCGCTGCACGAAGGCCTCGGCGTCGGCATTCGCAGCGAACTGCTCGGCCTCGTGGTTTTCGTGGACGAGGCGACCGAGCTCGGCTGGTGGGACCCGGTCGCCAAGAGGGTGTTTCCCAGCCACAAAGAGGTGGTAGCCGCACTGGCCGAGTCCGAGACCGCCTTGGCCGAGTCCGAAGCTGCGCGCGAAAGGCTGGAACGCGAGGCGGCGGCGCTGCGCGCCGAGCTCTCCGCGTTGCGGGCAACCGACGCTGGCAGCGCGAGCTGAGCGTCCGCGACTGCGCAATGTCGAGCCAGTGCGGAGGGCGACTGCATCCCAGCATCGGCGGCAGCGAGGCCCAGCGAGCCGGTGGCCTCACCGCTTGGGCACGCCGTAGAGATAGCGCGTGTTCACCTCCGCCTCGTTGCCGTCCGGGTCCAGCATGAACAGCGCCCTGCCCTTGCCGCGCTCGCCCATCGGGCCGCGGGTGAAGATGTTCGCCGCCGCGGCGCGTTCGGCGACGGCATCGAAAGTCTCCTCCGTCACGGTGAAGGCGAAGTGCATCGGCCCGCCGCCGCGGTGGCGGCCGCCATGGTCCTTCACCTGCAGCACGACATGGCTGCGCTCGCTCTGCAGGTAGGCGCGTTCGGCGTTCTGCATGACGACCGGAAGGCCGAGCAGGTCGCGGTAGAAGCCGAGCGCTTTCGCCAAGTCGTCCACGTCGAGGAAGATCTCCTCGATGCCAATGATGCCCATAGCTCTCCCCCGTTCGCGTCGATGTTCGGATGTTAAGCGGAGCGCCGTTCTTCGTCACAAAGCCGCATCCCAGAACGCCCGAACCCGGCCTGCCGCTTCGCAGGCACGAACCGTCTGTCGCGGCCAGCGCTGCGGCAGGAAGGCGCTGTAGGCGCTCTGCCGGAAGCGCGGGTCGACCAGCACGGCAACGCCCCGCTCCGTCGGCGCCCGGGCGATGCGGCCGACCGCCTGCACGACGCGGGTCATGGCCGGCTGCCGATATGCCAGTTCGTCGCCATCGTTCGCGACGCCCTCAGCCACGCTGTCCGCAGCGATCAGATCGCGGCGCAGCGAGCGGGGAGGAAGTCCGGGGCCGACGACGATGATGCCGTGCAGGGCGCGACCGTCGAAGTCCACCGATTCCGTGAAGACGCCGCCGAGCACCACGAAGGCGATGCGGCCTGCCGGCTCGCCGAGGGCGTCGATGAAGGCCTCCCGCTCGGCGAGATCCATGTCCGGACGCTGGCAGAACGCGCTCGGCGCCGCGCACGCCCCGGCGGCAAGCGCGGCATACTCGAACGACGGCAAGGCGACCAGGTAGTTGCCCCCCGAAGCGCCGCAAACGCCTTCGATCAGGGCTGCGAGAGCAGGCAGCGTGCGTTCCCTGTCGCGGTAGTAGGTGGAAATGTCCGGCACCACGAAGACGCCGAGGCGCGCTGCATCGCCGTCGCCATCGGACTGCATGGCGGGCGACGCAGCGGTGAAACCGTGCAGGCGCTGGAAGACATGCGGTGGCGTCAGCGTCCCGGACAGACGCACGCTGCCGTGGAACGGTTCCATGGTGCGCTGGATGTGGCCGCCCGGCACCGTGCAGACAAGCTCGACGCAGAATGCCCGACCGGTGCCGTGGGCGAGAAAGTGGAACGCGCCCTCCTCTTCCGCCCAGTCGCAGGCGCGGCGGAAACGCAGCATCTCGAAATGCGCGTCGCCGACGGCCGAAGGGGCATCCGGCGCGGCGCGAGTCTCCGAAAACGCCGTGAGGAAGCGGTCCACGGCGCGCTGCAACGGCAGCGGCGCCGGGATGGGGCGTTCGGCTTCGGGATCCTCGGCGGGCCGCGTCGTCCGCGCAAGGTCGGCCAAGGCCCGGTCCACGGAACGCAGTGCCTTGGCCAGCGGCGCCGCCACGCCGTCTTCCGCGAGCGCCGCCTTCACCAGCGCACGGCGCAGCGTCATGCCCAGCATGTCGCGCACTCGGTCGCCGAGCTGATGCGCCTCGTCGACGATCAGCCCCACGCGGGCGAAGACGGCATTCTGCAAGCGCTTCAGCGCCACCACCGGATCGAAGACGTGGCTGTAGTCGCAGATCACCGCATCCGCCCACTCCGCCGCATCGAGCGACAGCGCGTGCGGACAGACGCGATGCCGACGCGCCGCGGCTTCGATGGCGGGGCGGTCTGCCTTGGCCTCGCCGAGCAGTTCGCGACGGGCGGCAGGCATCCGGTCGAAATAGCCGGCGGCGAACTCGCAGAGGTCCGGGTCGCAGGGCGTGCCCGGGTTGAAGCAGATGCGCTCCTTGGCCGTGACGGTCACGGCCAGCGCGGCACCGCGCGCCGCATCCTCGAATGCGTCCTCGGCCGCCCGGGCGCCGGTGGTGCGGGCGGTGAGGAAGAGCACGCGGTCCAACTCGCCCTCGCCCATCGCCTTGAGCGCCGGAAACACGCAGGCCATGGTCTTGCCGGAGCCGGTGGGCGCTTCCAGCAGCCAGTCCACGCCATCGCGGAAGCCGCGGTAGACGTGCTTGGCGAGGCGCCGCTGATCCATCCTGAAGCGACCGTAGGGGAATGCGGCTCGGCGCAAGCGCTCGTTGCGCAGGTCGATGCGGCCATGCACTTCGGCAAGCCAGTCGGCGTAGGCGCCGCAGGTGGCCTGGAAGAAGCCGATCAGCTCATCGCGGCAGCGCTCCTCGGCGAATGCGACGGCGTCCGGCGTGTCCGGGTGCAGATAGACGAGCCGCAGGGTCAGGGTCTGCAGCGCCTCGTCGCCGAGCGCCAGCATGGCGCCGTAGAGGGCGAGCTGGGCATCGTGGACCGCGCCGATGCGCTCGTGCAGCACCCTCGGATCGGCGCGCGTGGTTTTGACCTCTTCCACCTGGCGCCTAGCCGGGTCCCAGCCGTCGATGCGCCCCGTGACGCGCAGGCCCGCGTACTCCGCCGCGACCGGCACCTCGCGGCGGTACGTCGCGTCGCGTTGCTGCTGGTACGCCTTCTGCCGCGCGATGCCCTCCTGCGCCAGCGCGGACATCTCGTAGCGGTAGTGGATGTCGCCGCGGCGATGCACGAACTCGGCGAGTTCCTTGACGCCGATGCGCTGCGCCTCGTCGGCCGGCTCGGCCGCGGCGGGCTTCGCGGCGGCATCGCCGGCTTCGGCGCTCATCGGGCGACCCGATAGCGCAGCACGCGCACCGGCAGCTGCCGCTCCTCGAGGGCGCGGATCCACAGGCGCTGGTGGATTTGCAGCCGGTCGTTCGGGCCCTTCACTTCGACGAACTCGTAGCGGCCCGGTGCGTAGACCACGGTGAGGTCCGGAAAACCGCTGCGAAAACCGGCCAAGTCGCTGCGCACGATGTCCACCAAGGCGCGTAGGTGCTCCTCCGGCAAGGCGTCGATGACCGCTTCGATCGCCCCCGGCGGGAAGCGATGCCAGCTGAAGAGTCGATTGGCGACGCCCGCCTTGGCGCCAGCGGCGGCGCGCAGGCGCGGTTTCAGAGGGCCCGCCGCGGGTGCCAGCGGATCCGGCCAAGCGGCTTCGCGAGAGGCGAAGAAGTCGGGCCAGAAGAGGTCCGCCGGACCGGTCTGGAACGGGTTCAGGAAGGCGCCCTCGACCGGTGCGAATATCCAGGACCAGTAGGCGAGCGCGAAGATCGCCATCGGCAGGCCGTTCTCCAGGTGCCAGCCCATGCCGCCCCCCGACAGCAGTTCGGCCAGGGCGTGCTGCTCGATGCCAGCCGCCGGCGGGGCGCTGAGGACCCGATCGCAAATCGGCACCGGCCGCCGCCGGAACGGCTGCGCGAAGCGCATCGCGAAGTCCGCCTCCAAAGCGGTCTGCGGCTGCGCGGCGATGCGCCGCCGCAAGCCGGCGACGCCCTGGCCGTCGCCCAGACGATGCAGGATGCGCAGCCGCCGTTCGCGTCCCGGCGCGAGGGTCGAGCGCGCGTAGCAGGTCAGCGCCGCATCGAAGTCGCCGCCGCGTTCCAGATTGCGGCCGAGCCGGTTGAGCGCGTGGCTGCGCCGGTGCTCCAACGCACGGTTGCCCTCGCGCGTCCAAAGCAGGGCCAGCAAGGCATCCACGGCCGCCGCGTCGCCCGGACTTGCGGGCGCTTTGCCGAGTGCCGAGATCGCGTCATCCGCATCCATCAGCGTCAACAGGCGGTCCAGCGCGGCGCGGTCCGGGAACTGCCGCGTCGCCGGACACAGTTCCACGGCCTCGAAGCGATAGATGCCGAGGTCGCGCATCACGAAGGTGGTGAGATCCTGTCGCCGATCGCCGAAGAAGAGCAGCCGGTACAGGTCCAAATGCGCGGTACAGGCAAGTTCGAGCCAAGCCATGCTGCGCCGGATGCGCCAGCGGCACAGCGGCGCCGGGGTGGCCGCGAGAATGCAATCTATGCAGTCCGACTTGGATGCGCCGTGCCTGCCGCGCAACTCCCAAGCGAAACAGCGGGCCAGTTCCTCGCGCCGCAGCAGCCGCAGGAGGACCTCGGTCGGCGCTGGTGGACAGCGTTCCACCAATCCGGCCTCGACAAGGTCCGCCAGCGCCGGTTCGGCGTCCCCCACCTCCTCGTAATCCAGCGCATCTTCGCGAAGCCACGGCCCCTTGCGCGAAACCAGTCTGGCCAGCAGCCGCACGGCGGGGGTCGGCAAGCAACGGATGCGCTCGCCGAAGCCGCGCTCGACATCGCTCAGGATGTCGCCGTAGCGCTCAAGCACGGTGTCCATCACGGCCAGCAGATTCGTCGCGTAGTAGTGCGGCGGCGGTGCCTGCTGCGGCAGCAGGCGCACGGGGGACGTATGATGGGCGTCGTACTGCAAACTCTCGCGCCGGGCGGTTTCTATGGATGCATATACAGCAAACGACGAAGGCAAGGCAAGCGCGATCTGCCCATCGTGCATCTGCACGGTGGTTGGCAGAAGGGCCCTCGATGCCCTGCTAGAGGCGTCTAAGGAGTCCGGGGGCGCTGGCGAAGGCGTGTATCGCGACTCGCACCCTTGGATAGTCGGCCGGGAGCTCCTTGAAGCCGCTCGCGGGGCCAGCCAGAGGCTGCCGGTGTTGTTCGCCGTAGACGCGCCGCTCGCACTCTCGCACTGGGCGTTCGTCAAGTGGATCGAAGTGCGCGAACTGCATCGCGGCGCGTGGGAGACGCGCTGCGGCTTCGAGCCGCTCGCACCCGTTCACCCGATCTGGGAGGCCCTCGACAGCATGACGCTCGCCCCGCCTGCCGAGCAGTTGCATCGAGAAGCCGTGGAGCCGGTGCGCGCCCATCGGCAGCTGCTGGACGCGACCCTGATCCACCCCTATGCGATCTGCGCGACTCCGGCCTTCATCCTGCAGCAGCTGGGGACGCCCCGCACGGGCCAAGTCAGCGCTTGAAGTTCGGCGGGCGCTTGGCGAGGAAGGCGTCCACGGCCTCCTTGTGTTCGGCTGACGCATACGCCTTGGCGAGCGCTTCTCCTTCCCGCTGCTGCACCAGGGCGATGTCCGACTCGACGCCGTTCTCGGTGAGGAGTTCCTTCACCCAGCGCAGATGCGGCGACGGATTGGCGGCCATCTCCTGTGCCAGCGCCTTCGCTTCGGCGAGCAGCTCGCCGGGCTTCGCAAGACGGTCCGCAAGGCCCATCTCGAACGCCTCCGCGCCCGAATAGAGCCGCCCGGTGAGGCACATCTCGCTCGCTCGGCCGAAGCCGAGCCGCTGCACGAGAAAGTGCGAGCTCGCCAGTTCCGGCGTGACGCCCATCTTCACGAACAGCATCCCGAATTTCGCCTCCTCCGAGGCGATGATGACGTCCATGGGCAGGATCATCGTCGCGCCGACGCCGACGCAGGCGCCATTCACGGCGGCGATCAGCGGCTTCGACGAGCGCACCAGATCGATCCAGTCGCCACCGGTGCGTGCCGGCTCGTTGCGGCCCCGCTCGGTCAGGGCACCGCCCTCGCTGTCCATCCGCGCCTTGTAAGTTGTCGCGGATGTCCGCCCCGGCGCAGAAACCGCGTCCGGCGCCGGTCACCACCATGGCGCCCACTGCCGGGTCCTCATTGCAGTCGGTGATGGCGGCTTGCAGTTCGGCGCTCATCTGGCCGGTCCACGCATTCAGCCGCTCAGGGCGGTTGAGCGTGATGACGGCGATGTCGTCGGCCTTGTCCAACAGAATCGTCTCGAACGTCATCCCTAGTACCCCGTGTTTTCTCGGTGTTGCTCAGCGGTCTGCCGCGCGGCCGCGAGTTCCGTGGCGGCCATGCGGGCGAGGAAGGCGCTGTCCGTGCCCAGCGTCACCAGATTGAAGCCCTGTTCCAGATACTGCTGCGTTCGCGCCAGGCTCCCGGTGTGGATGCCGGCGGCGATGCCGTGCGCGCGGCAGGCGGCGAGGATTCGCTCGACGGTAGCGATGTGCTTGGGATCGTCGTCCTGCCCAGGCGTCAGGCCCAGCGCGAAGGCGAGGTCGGCGGGGCCGATGTAGATGGCGTCGAGGCCGGGCGTCGCGGCGATGTCATCAAGGTTCTCGATGCCTTCGGCCGTCTCCACCATCGCGATGCAGGCGATCTGCCCGTTCGCCTCCCCGGCGTAGCCGCGCCCGGCGTACATCGCCGCCCGAATCGGCCCGAACGAGCGCTCGCCGTCGGGCGGATAGCGGCACGCGGAGACCGCCCGCGCCGCCTCTTCGCGGTTGTTCACCATCGGCACGATGACGCCGTAGGCCCCCGCGTCGAGCGCCTTCATGATCTCGTAGGGTTCGTTCCACGGCACGCGGACGATGGGCACCGTCTCGCGCGTCGAGATGGCGGGCAGCATGTAGGTGAGGTCGTCGTAGCTCAGCATGCCGTGCTGCAAGTCCACGCACAGCCAGTCGAAGCCGAGGCTGGACATGGTCTCGGCGGTATACGCGTTGCCGATGCTGAGCCAGCCGCCGATGGTGCCGCCGCCAGCCCGCCAAGTGGCGAGCGCCTTGTTCTCTCTCATGCGTTTCCCAGTTCGGCCACGGTGGCCCGTTGCAGGACGCGCGATTGTATAGAATCCGCCCCGCTCAAGAGAGCGGCGCCGCCAACGGCAGGCGTGCGGGGGAGAGGCCATGCAGCAGGACATCGCGGCCGCGGTGGCGCAGGTGACGGCGCCCGGGCAGCCTTACGAGACGCGCCGGGAGGTCATTCGCGGCGTAGAGTTCACGGTATTCGCGGGTGCCCCGGCCAATCTGCGCGCCCTCTACGAGAGCGGCCTCGCGCACGCGGACAAGGACTTCTACGTCTATCAGGACGAGCGCTATACCTATGCGGACATGTGGCGGCTCGCCGCGCAGTGCGCGAATCGGCTCGCCGAGCGCGGCATCGCGCCGGGCGATCGCGTGGGCGTGGCGCTGCGCAACTACCCGGAGTGGATCGCGGCGTTCATGGGCATCACCTCCCTCGGCGCCGTGGCCGTGGCGATGAATGCCTGGTGGTCCGGCGAGGAGCTCGTCTACGGCATCGAGGACAGCGGCCTCAAGCTGCTGTTCACGGATGTCGAGCGCACCGAGCGCCTGCTGCCGCATCTCGGCGACCTCGACATGGAGGTCGTCACCGTGCGCCATAGCCAAGCGGGCCTTGCCTCCTGGGAGGAGTTCATCGGCGGCGCTTCCACCGACATGCCCACCCCGGGCATCGATCCCGAGGACAACGCCACCATCCTCTACACCTCCGGCTCGACGGCGCATCCGAAGGGCGTGCTGTCAACGCACCGGGCGATCACCAACGCGCTGCTCGGCTGGGAATGCGGCGGCGCGGTCGCCATGGCCATGAACCCGGGTCTCGCCGCGGCGGTCGGCAGAGAGGCCCCGCAACCGGAATACCCGCCCTCGGTCATCCTCACCGTGCCGCTGTTCCACGTCACCGGCCTCGTCGTCCAAGCGCTGTCGTCGTTCCGCCGCGGGCGCAAGCTGGTCGGCATGTACAAGTGGGATGCGGAGGAGGCGCTGCGGATCATCGAGGCGGAGCGCATCACCGAGTTCAACGGCGTGCCGACCATGGCCTGGGAACTGGTGCAGTCGCCGAACCGGGGCAAGTTCGACCTCACGAGCCTCAAGAGCGCGGGCGGCGGCGGCGCGCCCATGGCGCCGGAACATGCCAAGCAGATCGACAAGACCATCGCCAAGGGCGCGCCCGGCACCGGCTGGGGCATGACCGAGACGCAAGGCCTCGCCACCACCATCGGCGGCGCGGCGTTCCTCGCAAGACCGCGCAGCTGCGGCCGCGCCGTGCCGCCCATCGTCGAGGTGAAGGCGGTGACGCCGGACGGCCGCGACTGCGCCCCCGGCGAGACCGGCGAGCTGTGGATCTGGGGCGTCATGAACTTCTCGGAATACTGGAACAAGCCGGACGCGACAGCCGAGAGCCTCACCGACGGCTGGGTGCATACCGGCGACGTGGGGCATCTGGACGAAGACGGCTACGTCTTCATCACCGACCGCTTGAAGGACATGGTGCTGCGCGGCGGCGAGAACATCGGCTGCCAGGAAGTGGAGGCGGTGCTCTACGGCCATCCGGCCGTGCAGGAGGCGGCGGTGTTCGGCGTGCCCGATGATCGGCTCGGCGAGACGCTGGCGGCCGTGGTGGTCGCGAAGCCCGACGCGAACCTGAGTGCCGAAGACGTGCGCACCTTCGCCGCCGAGCATGTCGCCAAGTTCAAGGTGCCCGATCACGTCTGGGTGCGCTCGGCACGCCTGCCGCGCATCGCCTCGGAGAAGATCTTCAAGCGCGGGCTGCGCGAGGAGGCCATCGCAACGCTGAAACACGAAGGAGCCGGACCTTGACGCGCAAGAAAGTCGCCATGCAGCTGCCGCGCGCCGCGGAAGTGGCAAACCTGAGCGAACGCTACGCTCTCGAGTTGGAAGCCCTAGGTCCCATCGCCGACATCGTCGAGGTAGCGAGCCCCAGCGCCGATGCCTTCGCCGCTGGCGCCGCGGACTGCGACGCGGTAATCACCTCGTGGGGCATCCGCCTCGACCAGTCCATCATCGAGCGGTTGGAGAAATGCGTCGTCATCGGCCTCGGCAGCGTCGGCGTCGACATGGTGGACGTGGAAGCGGCCACCGAGGCCGGCATCGTCGTCACGAATACCCCGGACGTGTTCATCGAGGAAGTGGCCGATCACGCCATGATGCTGCTGCTCGCGTCCATCCGCCGCACCAAGGAGCAGGATCTCTTCGCCGCCGGCGGCGACTGGTTCAAGGGCCGCCCGCAGCTGAACCACGTCCCGCGGCTGATGGGCCGCACCCTCGGGCTCGTTTCCTTCGGCAATGTCGCCCGCTGCACCGCGGCGCGCGCCAAGGCGTTCGGCCTGAACGTGATCGCCTACGACCCCTACGTCAGCGAACTGACCATCGGCGAGGCCGGCGTGGAGCCGGTGAGCTGGGGCGAACTGCTCGCCCGTTCGGACTACATCAGCGTGCATTCGCCGCACAACGAGGAGACCCACCACAGCCTGGACGCGGCGGCGCTCGCGCAGATGAAGGACGGCGTGGTGATCGTCAACACGGCGCGCGGGCCGATCATCAAGGAGGCGGATCTGATCGAAGCGTTGCAGAGCGGCAAGGTGCAGTCCGCCGGGCTCGACGTGCTGGAGAAGGAACCGCCGGACGCCTGCAACCCGCTGCTCGCCATGCCGAACGTCATCGTGACGCCCCATGTGGCATCGGCTTCTACCCGGATGCGGCCCACCGCCCGCCGCCGCGTCGGCCGCGAGGTATCGCTAGTGCTGCGCGGCCGCTGGCCGATGAGTTGCGTGAACCCCACCGTGCTGCCGAAGACGCCGCTGGCGCGCTGGCAGCCCTATCCCATGAACCGAGGACCGAATCGATGAGAACCACCCTAGCTTTCATTGCCGCCTGCTGTGCGGCCTCGCTGGCCCACGCCGCCGAGATCGACGACAAGGTGGCGGCCGCACTCGCCGCCGATATCCGCACCGACCAAGAAACCGCACGAGATGCCAACCGCAAACCGTTGGAAACGCTGAAGTTCTTCGGGATGACGGACGACATGCACGTCTTGGAGCTGTTCCCCGGCGGCGGCTGGTACACGAAGATCCTCGCCCCGGTGCTGGCCGAGAACGGCCGCCTCGCGGTGTCGATCTTCACCCAGAACGTGGCGGCCCTCGCCGAAGAGCACGGCTGGAACATCGACATCATCGCCAACGATGGCTACCAGGCCGTGGAAGGCACGCGCCGCTTCACCATGACCGGCATGGACTTCGGCGCAGGCCAATTCGACATGGCGCTGACCTTCCGCAACATGCACAACTTCACCGACGATGGCCGCGCCATGCTCAACGCCGCCGTGTTCCGCGCCTTGAAGCCGGGAGGTCTCTACGGCGTGGTAGACCACACCCGCCGGCATATGCAGGCCGAGACGGACGAGAACTGGCGCCGCGAAGACCCGGTGCGCACGATCAAGGAAGTGGAGGCCGCTGGCTTCGACTTCGTCGACTACTCCGACCTGCACTACCGCCCGGACGACGAACTGCGCTACGAGGTGGGCCGCAGGACCGTCACCGGGAACACGGACCGCTACACGCTGCTATTCCGCCGCCCGGAGTAGCGCCGCCACGGTTGCGCGCCGCCACGGCGGCGTAGCAGCCGTCATTGAAATCTGAACGCGGTTCGCTCATATTTCAATGCATGGAGGTCGTTCGCAGCAAGCATCTGGCGCACTTGCGCGTTCTGCTTCGGGAGTTCCCGGTAGTCGCGCTGCTGGGCGCTCGGCAAGTAGGCAAGACGACGCTCGCGCGCCAGCTCACGGGCGATCAGCCCGATTCGACCTGGTTCGACCTTGAAGACCCAGTGGATCTGGCGCTCCTCGACGAACCAGGCTTGGCATTGCGCCCGCTGCGCGGCTTGGTCGTACTCGACGAGATCCACCACACCCCGGACATCTTCCCTCTTTTGCGCGTGCTGGCGGACCGCCCAGGTGCGCCGGCCCGTTTCCTCGTGCTCGGCAGCGCGTCCCCCGAGCTCCTGCGCCAGACGTCAGAAACCCTGGCCGGGCGGGTCGCCTTCCTTCAGCTAGATGGTTTCGATATGTCGGAAGCGGACGATGTGGACAGGCTATGGTTGCGGGGTGGGATGCCGCGCTCCTATCTGGCGGCGACCGAGGCAGCGAGCGGGCGCTGGCGCCGGAGCTTCATCGAGACGTTCCTCGCTCGCGACGTGCCGAGCCTGACCGGCGCCGTGGCACCAGCGACATTGCGCCGGTTCTGGACGATGCTGGCGCATTGGCATGGACAGACTTGGAACGGTGCCGAGTTCGGCCGGGCGTTCGGGGTCTCGCATACCACAGTGCGCCGTTACCTCGACATGCTGAGTTCGGTCTTCGTGGTGCGGCAACTGCCGCCCTGGTTCGAGAACATCGCCAAGCGCCAAGTGCGCTCACCCAAGGTCTACATCGGCGACAGCGGCATCCTGCACGCGCTGCTCGGCATCGAGTCTCAAGAGGACCTCCTGTCGCATCCGAAGGTCGGTGCTTCGTGGGAGGGGTTCGCGGTCGCCCAGGTCATCTCCCGTCTCGCGGCAGCGCCGGAGCAGTGCTTCCATTGGTCGACCCATAGCGGCGCCGAGTTGGATCTCCTCGTCGTCGACGGCAGCCGGCGCTACGGCTTCGAGATCAAGCGCGCGGAGGCGCCGCGGCTGACGCCCTCGATGCGATCCTCCTTCGACACGCTCGGGCTCGAGCGACTCGATGTCATTCATGCCGGGACGAGGCGATACGCGCTCGCGCCGAATATCCGCGCCTTGCCCGCCACTCAGATCGAGTCCGCCCTGACGCCGCGCACCGATCCTGCCGCCTGAGTCTCGTGCCCGCCCGAAAGACTGAGGCGACGGCCATCAATGATCCACCTGGGACCGGAAGTTCGTTGGACGAACAGTGACCCCACCACCTCACAATGTCTCGTTCCTGCGGCGTGTCCCATCGAAGAGGCGCTCCGCTGCCTCGGCAGCGTTTCAGCGGCGGCCGAAGTTCTCGTCGTACTTGCGCAGTTCGGCGCGGCCCACTACGAGGTGATGCACCTCGTCCGGGCCGTCGGCGATGCGCAGGGTGCGCTGGCCGGTGTACATGCCGGCGAGCGGCGTCCACTGGGAGACGCCCGAGGCGCCGTGGATCTGGATCGCCTGGTCGATGATCTGGCAGGTGCGCTCCGGGATCATCGCCTTGCACATGTGGACCCACACCCGCGCCTCCCGGTTGCCGAGCACGTCCATGGCCTTCGCGGCTTTCAGCACCATGAGGCGCATGGCCTCGATCTCGATGCGTGCGCGGGACACCAGCTCCAGGTTCTTGCCGAGCTGCACCAGCGGCCGCCCGAAGGCCTCCCGCGACATGCCGCGGCGCACCATCAGGTCCAGCGCCCGCTCCGCCTGCCCCACCGACCTCATGCAGTGGTGGATGCGGCCAGGCCCTAGCCTCCCCTGGGAAATCTCGAAACCGCGGCCTTCGCCGAGCAGGATGTTCTCCTTCGGTACGCGGGCGTCATTGAACTTGAGATGCATGTGGCCGTGCGGCGCGTCGTCGTGGCCGAAGACGGTCATCGGCTCGATGATCTCGACGCCGCGATTGTCCTTCGGCACCAGGATCTGCGACTGCTGGCGGTGCGGCGGCGCGTCCGGATTCGTCTGCACCATGGTGATCATGATCTTGCAGCGCGAATCGCCGGCGCCGGAGATGTAGAACTTCTCGCCGTTCAGCACCCACTCGTCGCCGTCGAGGCGCGCTTGCGTCGCGATCTGCTTGGCGTCCGACGACGCCAGATTCGGTTCCGTCATGGCATAGGCCGAGCGGATCTCGCCGTTCAGCAGCGGCTTCAGCCACTTCTCCTTCTGCTCCGGGGTGCCGTAGCGCTCCAGCACCTCCATGTTGCCGGTGTCCGGGGCGCTGCAGTTGAGGCACTCCGAGGCGATGGGGTTCTTGCCGAGCTCGGCGGCGATGTAGGCGTAGTCGAGGTTCTTGAGGCCCTCGCCGGTCTCCGCATCCGGCAGGAAGAAGTTCCACAGGCCGTTGCTCTTGGCCTGGTCCTTGAGGCCACCGAGGATGTCCTCCTGGCGCGGCGACAGGCTCCAGCGATCGCCGTGTTCGAACGCGGCCTCGAAGTACTCCGGCGTGCGCGGCTCGATCTCCTCGCCGATGAACTTCCTGACCGCGGCGTAGAGCGGCTCCACCTGCTCGCTCATCACCAGATTATTGAGATCCGCGTCGAGATCGGCTTCTGCCATTGCTTTCCCCTGTTTGGACTGGGCCACCTCGGCGGGCAGCCGGAAATGAGAAGCCACGCATTGTAGCAGTTCGCCCGTTGCTGCTACGATTTCGCGCCGTTCTGAGCGGTCTGGCCGTGCTCGCCATCCAGCCCATGTCGATGAAGAAGTACCCGCCGACGGCAAAGGAACTGCGCGAATGGATGGACCGCAAGGGGCTGTCCAACAAGGATGTGGCCAAGGCGCTGCGCCTCTCGGACGGGCGCGTGGTGCGGTTCTGGACTGCGAAGAAGGATGCTCGCACCATCCCGTACCCGAGCTGGTACACGCTGCGGCACAAGTACGGCAAGTAGGGCAAGTAGGGGCAGCAGGTAGGCAGACCGTGGCAACTCGACGCATAGAACGCCTCCGCCGGCCATTCGCGCTGGACATCGCCCTGCCGGGGAGCAAGTCCATCGCCCTGCGCCAGCTCCTCATCTCCTCGCTCGCCGATGCGCCGAGCGTTCTGGACGGCGTCGCGGAAAGCGAGGACGGCGCGGCGATGCTGGGGGCAGTCGCTCGATTGGGCTGCGAAGTCGAGCGGCAGGGCGCACAGGTGCGGATCGTGCCGGGCGAAGCGCCGCCAGGTGCCGTGGAGTTGGATCTGGGCATGAGCGGGACGTCGCTCCGGCTGCTGCTGGCGCGGGCGATGCTGCGCGCCGAGACCACGCGCTTCACGGGCCATGCGCAACTGCACCACCGGCCCAACGCCGACTTGCTCGATGCGTTGGCCGAGGCGGGCTGCCGCGTCGAGTCCGCAGACGGCTTTCTGCCCATCGCCATCGCCGGGCTCCCAAGAGGACGCGGCACGAACGAGACACCGCCTACGGCGACGACGCTAAGGACCAGCGTCTCCAGCCAGTACCTGTCCGGTCTGATGCTCTCGGCGCCTCGATTGGCGCGCGGACTCACGATCCGTCTCGAGGGCGAGCGCACGAGCGCGTCCTACCTGCGCATCACCGAGGGCGAGATGCGCCGCCGCGGCGCAAGCGTCGAAGTCCTGGACGAGGCAACCGTTCGGGTGCCGCCGGCGCGGTACCAGGGCGGCAGCTTTGTCGTCGAGGGCGATGCATCCGCCGCCACCTATCACGCCGCCATGGCGACGTTGCACGGCGGCTCGGTGACCTTCGGTAATCTCGGCGACGACACGCGCCAAGGAGACTACGGCTTCATCGGCTTGTGCGAACGCATCGGCGCGACGGTGGAACGCCGCGCGGGACGCACGCGGATCGAAGGGCCGCAGGAACTGAAGCCGCTCGGCACCGTGGACATGGGCGACATGCCGGACGCCGCGCCGACGGCAATGGCGATGGCGCCGTTCCTGCCGGAACCGACACGTATCGAAGGCATCGCCAGCCTGCGCGTGAAGGAGTGCGATCGCATCGCCTGCAGCGCGAAGGAGCTGCGCAAGAGCGGCGTTGCGGTGGAGGAGTTCGCGGACGCGATGGCGATTCAGCCCTGCCCCGCCCTCGGCGCAGCCACCTTCGAGACCTACGAGGACCACCGCATGGCGATGGCCCTATCCGTGCTAGCGAGCATGATCGGCGGCTGCACGGTGCTCGGCGCGGAGTGCGTCGCCAAGACCTACGCCGCCTATTGGGAGGACTTCGACCGGTACTACGACGAGTCCGGGTGACCCCCCCCCGGCGTGCCGAGGCGAGGCGTGGTCTATCCGGCGCGCGTCTCGGACCGTGTACGCTGTTCCCGGGCGCGCAGCCAGCGCTTGGCGGCTTCGCCCGTATCCTTCGCGGGGTCGTACACCAACTGGCCTTCCTGGACGAACGGCACGGCCTGCCCCCACAGTTCGCCGCCGGTGCTGCGAATGCGCTCCCGGCTGTATTGCGTGAGGTACGCCCGGCGCAGGTTGCCGGTGCTGTTGGCGCCGCTGCGATGCAGGCTGGTGCTCTCGAAGACAGCGACGCTGCCGGCGGGCATCTCGATCAGTTCGCCGGGATCGTCGCCTTCGTAGCCCACCAGATCGTTGCTGCCGGGTTCGTGCCGATGCGGGAAGACGGTGTCGCGCGAACCGGCGCGGTCGTGCGGCAGCACGGAAATGGTGCCGTTCTCGCGCGTCATGTCGTCGAGCGCGCACCAGCAGGTGAGATAGGGCTGGTGCATGTTGCCGGGATCCCGGAACTGCACGTAGCCGGAGTCCTGGTGCCATGCGAACTTCATGCCCTGCTCCGCGCCTTTCACCACCCACTGCTCGTTGAAGAGGTAGACGGTGTCGCCCAGGAAGGCGGTAGTGATCGCCCGCATCAAGTCGCCGAAGATGAAGCCGGGCATGCGGTCGCTGTCGCGGTAGCGGCTGCTGATGAAGTAGCGCTTGCCGCGGTGGGTGATGCCGAAGACGTCGCGGCCTTGGGCTTCGAGCCACCGATCCGTGCGGGCGACGAACGTCGCGCACTCCTCGCGCAGCATGGCGAGCGAGTCCGCGTCGATGACGGATGGGAGCAGGACGAAGCCGCGCTCCCGGAAGGCGCGGCGCTGCTCGGCGGCGATGACGATGGCGTCGGGCATCGAGGCTGTCTCCGGCGGCGTGGTGCGGCGCAACGTAGCCCGCGCCAAGGCAAACTGCAAGGCGCGGCAGGTAGACTCCGGGCGCACAGCCACCACCCGGGCGGTCGATGCAGGCAGCGAGTCGGGCAAGTCGGAGAGTGCTGGTCGTCGACGACGACTCGCACATCCGCGACGTGATCAGCTTTGCGCTGCGACGCGGCGGCTACGACGTGGTCGAGGCGGGGGACGGGCGCGCGGCACTGGCGTCGTTCGAGCGGCAGCGACCGGATCTGGTGATCCTGGACATCCTCATGCCGGAACTGGACGGCCTCGACGTGTGCCGCGCGATTCGCACCGAAGCGTCCGGCGACCGCAACACGCCGATCCTGTTCCTTTCGTCCAGAGACGCGGAAGAGGACCGCATCGAAGGGCTGGAAGTGGGTGGCGACGACTACATGACCAAGCCCTTCAGCCCGCGCGAGCTGCTGGCGCGGGTCAACGCGCACTTCCGCCGCCGCGACGCCCTGGCGGCCCCGGACGCCGCGCGGATCGCCGTCGGGGCGCTCGACATCGACCTCGACGCCCAGACCGTGACCGTGCGCGGCAAGCCGGTCGAGCTGACCCGCACCGAGTTCGGCCTGCTGGCGACCTTGGCGCAGCGCGACGGCAAGGTGCTGGACCGAGATGCGCTGATGAACGGCGCCTACACGGGCCACCGCATCGTCAGCGACCGCACCATCGACAGCCACATGCGTCGGCTGCGGGCGAAGCTGCGGGAAGCGGGGAGCGATCCCATCCGCACGGTATACGGCGTCGGATTCAAGCTGGGGCCATCCGACTGACCGACCCACCCCGACCCATCGCCGCGCCTTGCCTCAACGCTCGTAGAAGTCCGCGCCGTGGCGGTGGTCGATGCCATTGGTCATGCGCAGCAGTTCTTTCTGCCGCTTCGTCATGCCGCCAAGCCACTCTTCCTTGAAGCCGTCGTGCGGGTCGCACTGGAACCGCAGCCATTGGCCGTGCCGGTAATGGCCGAACATCGCCGCGCGCAGTTCGCCCGTGCCGTTGGCGCCGCCGGCGTGCCAAGTCTGGCCGTGGAAGATCACCACCGAGCCCGCCGACACCTCCGGCTGCATTTCGTGAGGCAGATCCAGACCCGGCGGCGGTTCCCGCAAATGGCTTTGGTGGCTACCGGGCACCAGTCGCGTGCCGCCGTTCGCGGGATTGAGATCCGACAACGCCCAGACGGTGTTCATCATCAGCGGCGCGTCGTCGCCGTAGCGTTGCATCGCGAGCGGCACGTCGCCGTGCAGCTTCTGCGCCGGCTCGCCAGGGCGCACGATGCGCGCAGAGAGCGAGCCGAGGATCAACTCCGTACCCATCACCGCCTCGACATACGGCAGCACGGCCGGGTGGTCGATGGCCTGCAGGAACATCGGATGCAGCGCTACCAGATTCGCAAGGTGGCGCGCGCTGCCGCGGTACCGATGCTCCACGCCGATCGTGAATGCGTGTTCGAAGACGAAGTCCCGCATGGCGGCCGCGACATCGGCATCAAGGACATCGGGGATGACCGTGAAGCCCCATACCCGCAGTTCGTCCAGGCGACGCGCATCGATCTCGGACACCGCCGAACTCCCATCCTCGGTGGCACGGCATTGTAGGACATCCCCCGCGCCAAGCTGTAGGACGCTTCGGCGTGTGTCCCCGTTTGGTAGGCTCAAGGACGGCCACGGTACAGAGGTCGACTGGTGTCGACCGCCACTGAGGAGTGAGGAGGTGCAGCAACCATGACGATGCACAATCCGCCGCACCCGGGCGGTATCGTGAGACGGCAGTGTCTTGAGCCGCTCGGCCTGTCCGTCGCAGCGGCCGCGCGGCATCTCGGCGTCTCGCGCCAGTCCCTCTCGGATTTGGTCAACGAACACGCAGGCGTTTCCGTGGATATGGCCATCCGGCTCACCAAGGCATTTGGGTCGTCCCCCGAGACGTGGCTCGGCCTGCAGATGGCCCACGACCTCTGGCGGGCGCGGCGACGCATCGACCAGATCGACGTCGCGCGTTTCCAAGCGGCGTAGCGAGCGCCGCGGCCACCAGACGGACGAGCGGCTCGGGCCGGGCCGCAGCGCGCAGCTCAGCGGATCTCGAATGCCAGGGCCTCGAAGCCGGCGGTCTCGATGGCGGCGACGACGTCCGCCGGGCCTTCCGGGCAGAGCGCGATGATCGCGCCGCCGCCGCCGCCACCGGTGAGCTTGGCGCCCACGGCGCCGTGGCTGCGGGCGATGTCGATGAGCGTCTCGAGCTCCCGCGTCGAGACCTGCAGGGCGTTCAGGTAGCCCTGGCAGAGGTTCATCAGCTCGCCCAGCTCGGCGAGTTCGCCATCTCTCGCCGCATCGGCCGCAGTTCGGGTCAGGTGCTCGATCTGATCGAAGATGCCCTCGTAGCGATGCCGGTTGCGTTGCCATGCGGCCGCCACGCGGGCGACGCTCTTGGCAGTGAGGCCCTCCTTGCCGGAAAGGCCGACGACGATCGGCAGCGGGCGGGCCAGGGTCAGCGGCTTGAACTGCGCCGCCCTCTCGCCCTGAGGTGCCCGGTAGACCATGGTCGTGCCGTACGTGGCCAAGGTGTTGTCGACGCCGGACGCCGTGCCGTGGGCGGCCTGCTCGCACTCGAATGCGAAGGCGTTGACCTCGGCGTCGGCCAAGCCGAGCGAGAAGTGCGTGTCCAGCGCGCGGATCACGCTCACGGCCAGCGCCGAGGAGCCGCCGAGGCCCACCGCACGCGGGACGTTTGGGAATACCTCGATGGTCATGGCCCGGCCGCCCAAGCGCAGGCGCTCGAGCAGGAGCGCCAGGATCGCGGCGACGCCCGTCGGATGCGCCGACGTGGGTCGCACCCGCTGCTCCACCCCCCAGCGCGGGATGAGCAGATTGACGCCGTCCCGGGCCTCCACCACCCGCGCTTCCACGGCCAGCGGAATCGGCGCCGCCAAGGCCGACCGGCCGTAAACCACCGCGTGCTCGCCGAGCAGGATCACCTTGCCGCACGCCGAACTGCGCGGTTCGGCATCCGCCGGCGCGATGTCCGCTTGGCGGACGAGGCCGGCGACGATCTCCTGGGCCTTCCAGACCTTGATGTCGCCGCTCTCGATCAGCGCATCCACCACGTCGTTGAAGAGCGCTTCCGGCACGCCCGCCGCAGAAGCGACGCTGCGGGCGTGCAGCGTCATGTGGTTCTGCTGAATCCCGGCGGTCGCGAGCGAGCGTAGCGCGGCGTAGTTCTGCGCCAATCCGACGGCGCCCATCACCGCAGCGAGCTCGGCCGCGTTCGGTTCGCCGAGCAGCCGGTGGTTCAGGCGCACCGTCGGGTTGGTTTCCAGCGATCCCCCCACCGTGCCGACCTTCATCGGCATCTCGATCTCGCCGACGAGGGCGCCGTCCGAGTCCGCGTACCAACGGGTCAGGGCCTTGTACCGCCCGCTTCGTGCCGCGAAAGCGTGCGCCGCGGCCTCAATGGCGCGGAAATCGTTGCCGGTGGCAATGGCCACCGCATCCACGCCGTTCATGATGCCCTTGTTGTGGGTGGCGGCGCGGTAGGCGTCCACGAGGGCCAGATCGTTGGCGAGCACGATGCCGTCCCGGACGTCCTCGCCGGCGAAATCCTTCATGGCGAGGTTCTGCACCGGGATGCGCACCCGGGCCCGTACTAGGGCCCTGTCTGTCAGGTTGGACAGGATGCGCAGGAACACCTTGCCGCCGGTGATGGATTCGACAAGGCTCGCGACGCCTTCGCACATGCCATTGACGATGTTCGCGCCCATGGCGTCTCTGGTGTCCACCAAGAGGTGCAGCACCAGCATGTCGCGCTCCGCCGCGCCCTCGGCGCCGCCCTCCGGGGCGCGGTGGTGCAGCACCTCGATGTCGCGCACGCCACCGCCGCGGGCCACCATCTTCGGGTGCAGGCTGTTCGCCAGATTGATCACCTCCCTGCGCCGCGCCAGCAGTGCGTGCTGCGCTGCCGCCACATCCGGCATGTCCACCGCCTGCACCTGGCCGATGAGGATGGGATCGGTGACCTCGGTGCGATACCCGCCGGCCAGCCGTGCCGTGCGCGCGGCGCCCGACAGGCCCGCGACGATGGAAGGCTCCTCCACCGCCAAGGGGGCGATCACGTCCCGGCCGTCGACCAGAAAGTTGAGGCCAACGCCGAGCGGCAGGCCGAAGACGCCCACCACGTTCTCGATCATCTTGTCGGCGATGTGGCGCTTCAGGGTGTGGCTGCCCGACTCCAACCGCGCGAGGTCCTCTTCCGTGAGGGCCGTGCGCCCGCGCAGCGCTTCAATGCGCGCATCGACACCCATCTTGAAGAAGCTGGGAATGCGCGAACCGGCGGTTGCGGGCGGGGAAACCATGCCGCTAGCTTGCACTAGAACCGGCTCGGCGCGTCAGCATTTGTTGTGCAACACGGGCGAGCCCCGTGGCGCGCCGATGCCTCATGGGAGGTCAGCCAACGCGCACATCGACGCCGCGACCGCCGAACGCCATCGGCACCACGGTCAATCCAGCCTGTGCCGCCTGCCGCGCGAAGGCCGCGGCGACGGACGCATCGCGGGCGACGCCGATGCCCGCGTCCCCGCCGCCGGCGCCGCACGGCTTGTAGACCACGCCGACCCGCTCGGCGATGCCCTGCCCGCTGCGATGCGCAGGGCCGAAAATGCCGATGCTGGCAGCCCGATCCAGTCGCTCGAGCGCCTCGGCATAGACCGCGAGCGCTTCGAGGAATGCTTCGGCGTCGGCGGTGCAGTCGGCGACATCCACGGCGGCGTCAATGAGGCGCTCCAAGGCGGGCTGCGCGCCCGTCGCTCTCCAGGCATCGAACCGCGCCACCAACTCGCTGGTGCGCGTGCTGGCGCCTGCGAACACGACGGTCGTATGCAGCCGCGGCAGTCGCGCCGGCAGGACGCGGCGGTCCTCGAAACGAATCACCCCGCCCGTCACCGCCGCGGCGACATCGAGGCCGCTGCCGCTGCCGCCCTGGAAATCGGCATGGATGCGATACAGATCGGACAGGTGCAACGCCGTTCCCGCGAGCGCCCGGAACGCGCCAGCCATCGCAGCAACCAGCGCGGCGCTCGAACCGACGCCGAGCTTGGCGCCGTCCAGGAAGCACGCTGAGGAATCAACGGCGACATGCAGGTGGGGCGGCGCATCGGCCTCGGCGATCGTCTGGCGGACGATGCCGGGCAGTGTGTCCGGGGCGGCGCGGAACACATCCGCCTTGGCGAGCGCCACCGTCGGCGCGAGGTCGCTGTCGAACTGCCAGTCGCCATCGTCGCGCGGCGTCACGACGCAGGATACGCGCCGATCCACCGCGGCCACCAGCGCCGGCGCACCCGCCAGCACCGCGTACTCGCCGCTGACGACCAGCTTGCCGGGCGCGGACGCCTTGATCACGGCGCTTCGTCAAGCAGCCGCGCCCCGTCGCCGAGGCCGCTGCGGATCACGCGGAGCACGCCCGGCACTGTCTCGATCGCCCCTGCGACCTCGCCGCCGCGGCCCGGCGCGCACACCGCCTTGACCTGCGGCCCCGCGTCGATGCTCGCGAAAACCGGCACACCCTGATCGCGCAGTTCCCGGAGCCGGTGAACAGCGGCCAGCGTGGCCGCGTTCCAGTACACGAGCGGCGGGCGCGTGGAGAGCATCAGCGCGTGCAGCTTGAAGCAGCTGTGCTCGGCGACGTCCGCCAAGGCTTCAAAGTCCCGGGCCCGCACCGCAGCGCTGGCGATGTCGAAGTCGACTGGGGTGGACTCGGTCCACGCCGCATAGAACGGCGATGTGGATTGCGATCTCGCCATCCCGACGGTGGACGGGACGCGCTTGGCCGCATCCGATGTCACGGCCACGACGACCTCCAGCGGCCAGTCGTCCCCGGCCAGCAGCGGGCGGGCGACGCAATCGCCATCGTCCGGGTCCAGCGCGACGAAGCCGCCGAACACGGAGCGGGCTGCGGACGCCGAACCGCGCCGCGCCCAGGCAGCGCGTTCCGCCGCCGGTAGGCGCAACCGGAATGCTGCATCGATTGCTGTGGCGAGGGCAGCGAAGCCGGAGGCGGACGACGCAAGGCCGGCACCGGTCGGGAAGTCGCTGCTCGTGTCCACGGCCAGCGGTGGAAGCTGCCAGCGCCGCCGCGCCGCCGCGACGAAATCCTCGACTTTGGCGTCCGCAGCCGGCTCGCCGTCCATGCGCAGTTGATCGCGCTCGGCCGCGGCGACGCTGGTGCGAGTGGCAAGGCCGCCCAGCGTGATGGACAGCGACGGCGTGGCCGGCACGTTGTCCGACTCCGACCGCTTGCCCCAGTACTTGACGAGGGCGACGTTGGGATGGGCGATGGCCGTCGCCACGGCGGGCGACGCGCCTAGGCGTACCCGGGCGGTGGACGGAACGCGAAACCTTCCTTCTCCAGCAGGCGGGCGAGGCCCAGGGTGATGAGGTCGCCGTACTCGGGGCCGATGATCTGGATGCCGATGGGCAGTCCCGAGTCGTCCGGCCCGGTCGGGATGACGGTCGCCGGCAGGTAGGCGACGCTGGCGATGCCGGCCCAGAACACCTGGTCGAAGTACGGGCGCTCTGCGCCGTTCACCAAGACCGTCCGCTCGGCGAACGGGCCCTGGTCGTGGGGGAACGCCGAGGTCGCCATGATCGGTGCGATCAGCACGTCGAAGCGCTCGAAGAACTCGTGCCAGCGCCAGCGCAGGTGGGTGCGCTGCTCGTTGTTCGCGGACCAGTCGCGGAAGCTCGCCACCTGCGAGCGCTGGATCATGGTCGGCAGGCTCGTGTCCTTCGGATCGAGTTGCTTGACCCGCGCCTCGATGTCCCGGAAGCGATCCTCCGGCAGGCGCGCGGACATGGTGGCCTGCAGCAGGCACTGATAGACCGTGTGCGCGTGGCTGGCATCGTCCGTGGGCCGGGCGTCGAAGTCCACCGCGGCGCCCAAGCCCCGCAGCGTCTCGGCGGCGGCATCCACCCGGGCGCTGACCGAATCGTCGACCCGCGCCATCTCGTCGTCGCGCCAGACCGCCACCTTGAGTTCGCCAGCACCCTTGCCGAGCGGCGGCAGGTCGAGCTTGAGGCCGCGACCGGCGATCTCGTCCGGCCCCGCCATGACGCGCATCGCCGTCTCGACATCGTCGGCGGAGCGCCCCAGCGGGCCGATCACCGAAATGTCCGAAGGCGTCAGGATGCCCGGCATCGCGTGGCCGCGCGGCGGCAGCAGACTCCAGGTCGGCTTGTGCCCGAAGACGCCGCAGAAGTGCGCAGGGTTGCGGATGGAACCGCCGATGTCGGAGCCGGTTTCGAGCCCCGTCAGGCCCGCTGCCAGCGCCGCTGCCGAACCGCCTGACGAGCCGCCCGGCGTGCGGCCGACGTCCCAAGGGTTGTTGGTCGTGCCGTAAACCTCGTTGTAGCTCTGGAAGTCGGACAGCATGAGCGGCACGTTGGTCTTGCCGAAGATCACCGCTCCGGCGCTCTTCAGCCGCGTCACCGCGAGCGCGTCGCTGGCCGCGATGTTGTCCGCAAGGTGCGGCGCACCCCAGGTGGTTGGCGTGCCGGTGAGGTTGTACGACTCCTTGATCGTCATCGGCACGCCGTGCAGCGGCCCCAACGACTCGCCCTGCCCCAGCGCCTCGTCCGCCGCCCGGGCCCGCGCCATGGCCTCCTCGCGCACCTCAACGACGATGGCGTTCAGGGCGCCGTTGTAGCGATCCACCCGCTCGATGTAGTGGCCGAGCAATTCCGCGCAGCCGATCTCGCGGCGCTTGATGCTGGCGGCCAGCGCGGTGGCGCTGGCGAAGGGGTCTACCGTCATGAAGTCTCTCCGGTTGGCAACGGGGTGTCGGCGCCATGCGCCAGAAAATGCGAGAGGCGGGCGAGCTGGCCCACCTCGTCGCGACGGGCCAGGAGCCGCTCGCGATCCTCCGCCGACAGTTCCTGCTCGCCCTCCTCGGCACGACCAGCTTGGCGGGCGAGGTCCACGGTGTAGGCCAGCAGCCGGCCCATGGGCCGCGCCGCCAGATTAACCAGCCAGATGGCCGCGAACACGCCGCCGATGAAGATGATCGAGATGAGATACACCTGCCGGCCGATGGCGCGCTGGATCTTGAGCGCGATCAAGCTGGTGTCCATGCCCACATGCACGGTGCCGGCGACGCCGGCAAGTATCGGGCTGCCGACCTCGACGAAGTCGCCCATGCCCATGAGGCTGCGTTCCACAGGCGCTGTGCGGTTCGGATCGTCGGCACGGATTTCCGCCGGGATGCCGGGCACGAAGGTGTGCGCCACGAACTCGCCGGTCTCGTCGGTGATGTAGATGTACTTGATGCCCTGGATGTCGAGGAACTGGTCGATCAGCGATTGCAGGGCGGTGAGGTTGCGGTTCAGCAGGATGTCGACGCTGGAGTCGGCGATGGTCTTGGCGATGTTGGCGCCGTTGCTGCGGTACTCCTCGGTGAGCTGGGTATCGACCGTGTAGACGGTGAGCACGGAAGTGGACAGGCCGATGACGCCGAACACCGCGAAGATGCCGAACAGCGTTCGCTGGAAGAGCTTCTGAACTCTCATCATCGGCATCGCCCCCGCGTACCCATCCCCTTGGCGGCAGCGCCGCCGAAAACACCTAGAATAGTACACGGGAGGCGGGCGCTGCCCGCATCGCCTGCACCGCGGGCATAGTTGGAGAGGCGCGAGACGTGGCAATCATAGGCGCACAGATGCGGCCCTACGTCACGGTCGTGCTGTGTACCACGCTGCAGCTATGCCTCGGCACGGTCTATGCGTGGAGCTTCTTCCAATCCATGCTGGTGCGCCAGCTCGGCTGGTCATTCACGGAAACGGCGTGGGCGTTCAGCGCCGCCATCTTCTCCGTCGGCGTGGCGGCGTCGATCGGCGGCGCCCTGCTGCCGAAGTACGGCCCGCGGCTCTTGGCGGTGACCGGCGCCAGCCTCTTCGCCGGCGGCTACCTGATTGCTGCCTATGCCCTGCGCGTCGACTCGCTGGCGCTGTTCTACCTCGGCTACGGCGTGGTCGGCGGCATCGGCATCGGCCTCGGCTACGTGACGCCGGTGGCGACCACCGCCAAGTGGTTTCCGAACCGCACCGGCCTGTTCACCGGCATCGTCGTAATGGGCTTCGGGGTGGGCGCCCTGCTGCTCAGCAAGGGGCTGGCGCCGTTCCTAGTGGTGCGCACGGGCGGCGATCTGACGCAGGTCTTCCTCTGGCTCGGCATCGTCTTCGGCTGCATCGCCATCCCTGCCGCCTGCGGGCTGCACAATCCACCGGACCGCACGCCTATGGCAACGGCCGAACCTGCCGAGGACACTGCAGTGGCGCCCTGCCTGCGTTCGGGTGCATTCGCCGTCATGTGGCTGGTGTTCTTTTTCAACATCGCCGCCGGCATCTCCGTCATCAGCTTCCAGTCGCCGCTCTTGCAGGATGTCTGGGGCCTGGCGGATCCCACCGTGGAGCCGGAGACGCTGGCCGAATACGGCGCCATGCTGATCGCCATCAGCTCGCTGTGCAACGGCGCCGGGCGCCTGCTCTGGGGGTCCTTGGCGGACCGCATCGGCCGCGTGCGCGTGTTCCGCATACTGCTCGCCACGCAGATGGTGGTGTTCGGCGTGCTGATGACGGAGCGCGATCCGTGGATCTTCTCGGGCCTCGTCTGCTACGTCCTGCTGTGCTTCGGCGGCGGCTTCGCCACCATGCCGTCGTTCGTCGCCACCGTATTCGGCGCCCAGCGCATGTCCGCGGTGTACGGCATCATCCTCACCGCCTGGGCCGCGGCCGGACTCTTCGGACCGCTCTACGTCGGCTACCTGAAGGACGCCTACCCGGACCGCGCCGTGATGTACTGCTTCCTGATCGGTATCCTCATGCTCGGTCTCGGCTGGGTATTCACCTACCTGCTGAACGACGAACCGGTGGCGCTCGGCCGCCCAACGCTGGCGGATACGCTGCGGCAGTTCGGCATCCAGCGAAACTGAAGGCGACGAATGGCGGAATCCGCAGCAACGGTGAACAGACGAAACATCATGCGCGCCGGCCTCGCCGCCGGCCTGCTGGCGCCCGCATGGGGCGCCCGAGCCGTCGGCGGCGTCACCGACGAGCGCTTCGTGCTCGGCATGTCCGCAGCCTTCTCCGGCCCGTCGCGCGGCCTCGGCATCGAGCTCTACCGCGGCGCGAGCGCCTACTTCTCGCACATCAACGAGCAAGGCGGCGTGCGCGGCCGGCAGGTGGCCGTCAAGACCTACGACGACGGCTACCAGCCGGACCCCTGCGTGCGCAACACCGTCTCGCTGATGCTCGAAGACGACGTCTTCCTGCTGTTCGGCTACGTCGGCACGCCCACGGTGACCCGCGTCCTGCCGCTGCTGAAGAAGTTCCAGGATCGCAACGTCTACCTGTTCTTCCCGTTCACCGGCGCCCAGCCGCAGCGCGAGCCGCCGTACGGCGAGTTCGCCTTCAATCTGCGCGCCTCCTACCGCCAGGAAACCGCCGCGCTGGTGGACAACTTCGTCCGCGTCGGCCGCCGCCGCATCGCCGTCTTCTACCAGGCGGACGCCTACGGCCGCAGCGGCTGGGCCGGCGTGCGCGGGGCGCTCGCCAGGCACGGCGAGCGCATTGCCGGCGAAGCCACCTACCGCCGCGGCACCAAGTTCACCGGCAGCCTGCGCGGCCAGGTGGAGATCCTCAAGGCCGCGCAGCCGGAAGCCGTGATCTGCATCGGCGCCTATGCGGCCTGCGCCGCCTTCGTGCGCGACTCGGTGGACTTGGGCCTGAGCGTGCCGGTGGCCAACCTGTCGTTCGTCGGCAGCGAGAACATGCTGAAGCTCTTGACCGATCTGGAGGGCGACACGCGCCGCTATACGGACCTGCTCGTGAACTCCCAAGTCGTGCCGAGCTACGAGGACGTTTCCATCCCTGCGGTGCAGGAGTACCGCGACCTCATGCAGCGCTACCAGCCCGAGCCGCCGACGGAACTGATGAAGGAGCCGTACACGCCGTTCCCGCAGAGCTTCGTGAGCTTGGAGGGTTTCCTAGACGCCAAGCTCATGGTTGAGGTGCTCCGCCGCCTCGGCGACGCCCCGGCGCGCCAAGACCTCGAACGCGCCGTGTACACGGTGCGCGACTTCGACCTCGGCGTCGGCGAGCAAGTCTCCTTCGGCCCGGATCGGCGCCAGGGCTTGCAGCAGGTTTACTTCACAGTGGTGGAAGATGACCGCTTCGTGACCCTCGAGGACTGGACGACGAAGTTCGCTTGATGAGCGTCAGCCGCGGCCAGCCGCAAGGCGACGCGCCGCGCGCACGCCGGACAGGTACGCACCGTGTACGGTGGCTGGATACTCGTGGTGCGTCGCCTCGCCGGCGAGGAAAAGCCGATCATCGATGGGCCTCGCAAGCTCGGCATGTTGGCTGACGGACGAGCCGGCCGGGACATAGGAATAGGACCCGCACGACCAAGGATCGGAGCGCCATCGCGTGACCAGCGCGTCCCGCGGCCGCGGCACGGCGCCGTACATGTCCGAGAGCGCCTCGAGCGCCGCGCTGACGATTTCCGCATCAGCCATGGCCTCGGTTTGAACGGCGAACGCGCCCGCGTTGAACATCATCAGAATCGGCTGCCGCGTATAGGCGTACAGGCTGATGGCCTCGGCCCACTGAACGGGACGAGCGCCCACGTAGCGGATCACCTCGACATCCGGTGGCCAGAAGACATCATCGAACAGCAGGCAGGTCTTGTTGAGGACGCCCATGCCGAGACTCGCGATGGCCTGCCGCTTCGCAGGCGGCAATCCCGGCGTGAATGCGATGTCCCCTTCCTTGAGAACGCCCAGCGGCACGGTCACCACGACGGCGGCGGCCTCGATCATCTCCCCGCCCGCGGTGCTCACGACGATGTCCGGCCCGCGGTAGTCGATCACGACGACCGCCTGTCCCGTGCGGATGTCGAGCCCGCTCGCGAGTGCGTCCACGATCTGGCCGTAGCCGCCGGGAAAGAGCGCGTCTCGTCCCGGCCAAACCTTGCCACCCGTGATGCTCGCGATCGAAATGTCGTCGATGTCGGCGCCGACCTCATGCTCGACGGCCGTCGCCAGCACATGCCGCAGGAGTCGCTTGTCGGCGCTGCCCAACGCCGACTCACTGGCGTAGCGTTCGTAGAGTGCGCCCAAGGACTCGCTGCGCCGTTGCCGGGCGAACGCCCAGAAGGCGCTCAGCACTTGGTCGCGCGGTCGCGCCTTCCCAGAATCGTGGAAGTGGACGGACTCGTTGCCGTAGTCGGTCGGCAGCATCTCGACGGCATGCTCGTCGGCGATCTCGGCGATCGGATTGCCGCGCACGCCATGAATCCAAGACGCCCCCAGATCGACGGGATTGTCGCCGAGCCTCGAAGTCCAGATGCGCCCGCCGATGCGGTCCCGGGCTTCGAGCACGACCACCTCGTCCATGCCGACGCGGCGAAGCTCTCGCGCGGCTCCAAGGCCGGCAATGCCCGCGCCAACGATCACCACCGGGCCGGCACACACAGCACGCCCAGCGGGCAAGCGATCAGGACGCAAGACGCCGCAGCCGGGCAGCACCGCCCCGGCAACGCCGAGACCGGCGGCGACCACGGCGCGGCCAAGAAGCACGCGCCGACTCAGGGGGAGCATTTCGAGTCCCGGCGATGCGCGTGGGCGAACGGCGATCCGGCGTCCGCTAAGTCGGTGCCTCTCGCCCTCGACGCCCTCGCGCTACGAGACCACCGACCGTGGCGTCGGCACGATCCGGGTCACCTCGATGTCTGGCTGCATCAGTTCGGCGACGCGGGGCGCGATGTCGTTCTTCCAGGTGTCGCTTTGGTAGACGGCGGCGTATTGCGCTTCCCGCTGCTCCTCGGAGGCGAAGCGGCGCATCCAGACGTAGGTGGTGTCGTCCTCGCCGCGGAAGCTGCCGGCGATGACCATGCCCTTGGAGACCTGGAAGGGAATGATCGTCCCCTCCATGAACTCCACCCAGTCGTCCATCCTGCCGTCATTGATCCTGTATCGCCTCAATTCGTAGAACACGGTTCGCCTCCTCGCGCCCATGGGTTGTTGCGTCATTCTATACACCGCAGAAGCGGCGGTAGCAGACGGTGCGACAACCCTCGACTCCGCCTCCACGGATCGGCCCACCCTCAACGGCAAGGACTGGCTGGCTATACTCGCCACCACGACCTGCAAGAGGCTTGAAGCGATGGCGGCACTCGACGGCATGCGGATTCTCGACATGACGCAGTTCGAGGCGGGCACCTGCTGCACGCAGAGCCTCGCCTTCCTCGGCGCGGACGTGGTGAAGGTCGAACGCCCGGAGGTGGGCGATCCTGGCCGCGGCCGGGCGAGGGGCTTGGCGGTCGACGCCGAGTACTTCGTCAACTGGAACAGCAACAAGCGCAGCGTCACGCTGCATCTCGACACGGCGGAGGGGCGCGACCTCCTGCTCAAGATGCTGCCGCGCTACGACGTATTCGTCGAGAACTACGGCCCGGGCGTGGTCGAGAAGCTCGACATCGGCTACGACGTGATGCGCGAGATCCACCCGCAGATCATCTACCTGCGCATCAAGGGGTTCGGCACCAGCGGCCCATATTCGCATTACAAATGCATGGACATGGTCGCCCAAGCCGCAGCCGGCGCGTTTTCCATCACCGGCGACCCGGATGGCCCGCCGATGCGGCCGGGTCCGACCATGGGCGATGCCGGCACCGGCATGCAGGCGGCTCTCGCGATCACCGCGGCGTGGGCGCAGAAGCAGCGCACCGGCGAGGGCCAGCTCATCGAGCTTTCCATGCAGGAGGCGATGACGTACTACGTGCGCACCGCGGTATCGCGCACGGGCTTCGGCGCGCACCCAACGCCGCGCACGGGCAACGGCGACAACCCGTTCGTCTCGCTCTACCCCTGCCAAGGCAGCGGCCCGAACGACTACGTCTTCGTGATGGCTGTCAATCCCCGCATGTGGCAAGCCGTGTGCCGCACCATCGGCAAGCCCGACCTGTTGAACGACGAGCGATTCAGCACCGGCGCGGCGCGCGGGCAGAACGCTGAGGCCCTCCGGGCGGAGATCGAAGCCTGGACGCGCCGGCGAACCAAGGCCGAAGCGATGGCCGCACTCGCCGAGGCGGGCGTCTGCGCGAGCCAGGTGTTCGAGACCAGCGACCTGTTCACCGATCCGCACTTGTTGGCGCGGGAGTTCGTCAAGGAGGTGACGCACGCCCAGCATGGCGACATCCGCCTGCTCGGCTGGCCGGCGCGCATGTCCAAGAGCCAAGTGCCGATCAAAGCCGCGCCGCTCCTTGGGCAGCACACGGACCGCGTCCTTGAAGAAGATCTGGGCCTGGACTCGGACGCCATCGCCGCCTTGAGGGAACGCGGCGCCATCGGCTGCGAGATGCCAGCCGTCTGAGGCGCTGCCTTGACCAAGGTCCACCTGGTCGACGGCACCTTCGAGCTGTTCCGCTGCTTCCACGGTGCGCCGCGGCATTGCAACGCGGCCGGCGAGGAAGTCGGTGCCGTGCGCGGGCTGCTGCACACGCTGCTGTCGCTGCTCAAGGGCCCGGACGTGAGCCATGTGGCGGTGGCGTTCGATGCGCTGCCGACGGCGCGGGGGCCAGTCTCGGAGGAACCCGGCATGCTCATCCGCCGCCAAGCGCCGCTCGCCCTCGAGGCCGTGCGTTCGCTCGGCATTCGGCTGTGGCCGATGGTGCGCTTTCAGGCGGACGACGCGCTGGCCACCGGCGCGAAGATTCTCGGCGAAGGGGACGGCGAGCAGCAAGTCGTCCTCTGCACGAGCGATACGGATCTCAATCAGTGCATCCGGGGAGAGCGCGTCGTCGTGCTCAATCGGATCACCGGACAGGTGACGGACGAGGCGGCATTCCGGTCCCGCTACGGAGTCAGGCCGCAGCAGTTCCCCGACTACATGGCGCTGGTCGGCGCACCGAGCAAGGGCCTGCCGGGCGTACGGGGCTGGGGCGCCAAGACGGCCGCCGCCATGCTCCGTCGCTACGGCAGCATCGAGGCGTTTCCCGCGGATGCAAGCGCGTGGGACGCGGCGGTACAGGCCAAGGGGCGTTTGGGCGCGGAGCTTGCGCGGCAGCGGGACGAGACGCTCTTGGTCAAACGCCTCGCTACTCTGCGCGACGACCTGCCCCTCGACTGTTCCCTCTCGGCCCTGGCTTGGCGCGAACTCGATGCCGACCGACTCGATAGCCTCATTGAGCGCACAGAGGCGGACGACCTGCGGAGCCGCATCGAGCGCTGGCAGCGGTAGCCGCTCCCGAGCAACGTGCATGGCTGTCGTCGATTTGCTCCGCCCCCGCTACGTCGGCAGCCGAGCGGGCCGCTTGATCTCGCCGAGGCTGAAGCTCGACTCGACGTGGCGAACGCCCGGGTAGGTCAGGATGCCCTGCATGACCAGCTCGGAGAAATGCTCCATGTCGCGCGCCAGCACCTTCATGATGTAGTCGTGGCTGCCGCTCATCGCGTGGCATTCCACGATGTGCGGTTCGGCTTCGACGCGCGCATGGAAGCTCTCGGCGTCCGCCCTCGCCTGCCGGTCCATGTTGACGAGCACGAAAGCCGTCACGGCGAAGCCGAGGGCGCGTCGGTCCACCACCGCGGCATAGCGCTCGATGACGCCAAGCCGTTCGAGCTTTTTCACCCGGCGCAGACACGGCGACTCGGAGAGACCAACGCGCGCAGCCAAGTCGACGTTGGACATGCGCCCGTCGTCCTGCAGCAGCGCGAGCAGGCGGCGCTCGATTCGATCCAATGCCATCTTTGAGCAGAATCCACCCTAGAGTGCTGGTTCAGAGGCAGCATACGCCAATTCAGCCCCCCAAGAGAGGAGAATGAGGCGAGCAATTGCTCCGCGAGCGCAATAAAGTGGTCAGCGAACTTGCCGGAGTCTGAGCGATGGCGCACCACAACCCCATGGGCCTCGACGGCTTCGAGTTTCTGGAGTTCGCCGCTCCGGAGCGGGGCGTCTTGGAGGCGGTGTTCGCAAGCCTCGGCTTTCGACACGTCGCCAACCATCGCTCCAAGGCCGTGCAGCTTTGGCGGCAGAACGACATCAACTTCATCATCAACTACCAGCCGCGCAGCTACGCGTCGTATCTGGCCGCGGAACACGGACCATGCGCCACCGGTCTCGCCTTCCGGGTCCGGGACTCGCATTGCGCGTACCAACGCGCGCTCGCCCTGGGCGCCGAGCCGTTCGACATTCCGCCCGGACCGATGGAACTGCGCCTGCCCGCCATTCGCGGCATCGGCGGCACGCCCCTCTACCTCATCGACCGCTATCGGGACGGCAGCAGCATCTACGACATCGACTTCGAGTTCGTCGCCGGGTGCGATCGGCGCCCCTCGGGCCACGGCCTTGCGGCGATCGACCACCTGACACACAACGTCTACCGCGGCCGTTTAATCCACTGGGCCGATTTCTACCAACGGCTGTTCAACTTCCGCGAGATCCGCCAGTTCGACATCCGCGGCAAGCGGAGCGCCCTCACCTCCCGCGCTCTCACCGCGCCCGACGACAAGATTCGCATCCCCTTGAACGAAGAGCCGGCGGGCGGCACAGGGCAGATCGACTCCTATCTGGTGGAATACAAGGGCGAAGGCATCCAGCACATCGCTTTCGCGTGCGCGGACCTGCCGGCCACTTGCGATCGGCTCCGCAGCGCCGGCGTACCATTCGCCCCGCCGCCGCCAGAGAGCTACTACGAGATGCTCACCGAGCGCCTCCCGCACCACGGCGAACGGACCGATGAACTGACAAGCCGCGGCATTCTGATCGACGGCGACACCGCTGACGGCGAACCAAGCCTGCTGTTGCAGATCTTCTCGACGGCTCTGGTCGGGCCGATCTTCTTCGAGTTCATAGAGCGCAAGGGAAACGACGGCTTCGGCGAGGGCAACTTCCAGGCGCTCTTCGAGTCCATGGAACGCGACGAGATGCAGCGAGTTGCAGAAGCCGCGCGAACATGAACATCCGCCGCATCCACCACGTCGCCTATCGCTGCAACGACGCCAAGGAGACCGTGGACTTCTACAGGGACCTGCTCGGCATGGAGTTTCAGCTCGCCTTCGCCGAGAGCGAGGTGCCGTCAACCGGTGAACGGGAACCGTACATGCATGTCTTCATGGACGCCGGCATGGGCAACGTGCTGGCGTTCTTCGAACTGCCGAACGCGCCGCCGATGGCCAAGGACCCCAATACGCCGGCCTGGGTGCAGCACATCGCCTTCGAGGTGGATGCGCTGGCCGAACTTCACGCCGCCAAGGAACGGCTCGAAGCCGCCGAAGTGGATGTGCTCGGCCCCGTGGACCACGGCATCTTCGACTCCATCTACTTCTCCGACCCGAACGGCCACCGCCTGGAACTCGCCTGCAACAAGGGCGGCCACGAGCCTCGCCGCCGCGCCCACGCGGTCGCCGAGACCATGCTGGAGGAGTACGCGAACCAAGCGCGCCCCGCGCCACGCAGCGTGGCTGCACGCGGGGGGCGAGCGAGAGCAGCCCCGGTAGGCCGGCTAGACGATTCGCCCCGGGCGCGCCTCCGTGTAGCCTTCGCTGCCGTAGACCTGTTCGCCGTTCACGAGCACGCGATCAAAGCCGGTTGCGCGGCGAATGTAGCGCCGCGCCTCGCCGGGGAAGTCGTCCACGAACTCGTCCTTGGTGATGGCCACCCGGTCCGGGTCGAAGATCGTGATGTCGGCCGCTTGGCCAGCTTCCAGCGTGCCGCGGTCCCGGATGCCCCAGTCGCGCGCCACCTCGCCGGTCATGCGATGCACGGCGCGTTCGAGCGTCATGCGGCCGGACTCGCGGACGAAGTGCGCCAGCATGTAGGTGGTGTCGCCGCTGCCGCAGAACTGGGTGATGTGGGCACCGGCATCCGATGCGCCGAAGTGGCACAGCGGGCTGTCGATCAGCCGCGCCACGGCTTCCTGATCCGCATTGACCACCCCGACGAGCTGGAACTCCGTGTCGAGGTTGTCGCGCAGGGACAAGTCGAGCACCACCTCGCCGATGCGCTTGCCCTCGGTCTCGGCGATCTCCGCCACCGTTCGACCTTGGTACGGCGCGTTCTCTGCACACGTCACGTCGCCGACGCGCAGGCTGCCGATGCCGAAGATGCTGCCTTCGCGCGGCACCATCTCGTCCACCAGCGCCGGGCGATTGGCCGGGTCCGCGAACGCTGCCGGTCGTTCCTTGGCAGGCAGATCCATGATGGCCTTCCACGACGGGTAGCCGTAGAGCAGCATGCTGGTTTCGGACAAGCGCATGTTCATGTCGAACGTGCGCGGCATGGTCTGGCCGTAGACCTTCGCGCCGCGGTCGTGCTGCGCTTGGAGGGCCGCAACCTGCTCGTCCAAGGCGCGGCCGCCGGAACCGAGTACCGGCTGCAGGCTGCATGGGATGCCAGCGGCAAGGCTGATGTCGCCCAACTCGCGGATGTTGTCGAGCAGTTGCTCCGGGTCCACGATATACGGCACTACCTGCCAGACGCCCCGCCCGCTCGCCGCCATGGTCTTGGCCAAGGCCAGCTTCTCGTCGATCCCCGCGAACCGGCTCGGCACCGGGCGCATCTTTTCGTCCATGTCCAGGTAGGAGCTGGAGATGCCGAGAGCGCCAGCGCCCATGGCCTCGTCGACGATGGCGCACATCGCGTCGATCTCGTCGGTGGTCGCCTCGCGTTCCTGGCTCGCCTTGCCCATGACGTAGGCGCGCACGGCCGAATGGCCGATGAGCGCACCGACGTTGACGCCGAGCTTGCCGCGGATGAAGTCGAGGTACTCCGGGAAGGTCTCCCAGCACCAGGGCACCGCGGCGTCGAAAGTCGGCTTCTTGATGTCCTCGATCACCTGGAACATGGAGATGAGCTTGGCCGTGCCCGCCGGCGTCACCGGTGCCAGCGACAGCGAGCAGTTGCCGATCACCACCGTGGTGACGCCGTGCTCCAGCGAAGGGGTCGCGAGGCCGTCCCAGCAGAGCTGGGGATCGAAGTGCGTGTGGATGTCGATGAAGCCGGGGCTGACCACTCGGCCCGTCGCATCGATGACGCGATCCGGCGAGGCCAGCGCATCGACGATGCGGCCGTCCTTGATGCAGACATCGCGCTGCACCGGCGGTGCGCCCGTGCCGTCCACCACCAAGCCGTTCTGGATAACCGTGCTGCTCATGTCGCCCTCCCCTTGGGTCTTCGACGGTCCTAGCCGCGCACGCCGGCGAGGCCGTTCTTGACGCCCTCGGTCGCCCAGCCCTGCCACGGCAGCGTGAAGAAGCGGAAGCCCTTGGCGCCGAGTTCCGCCGGCGAGATGCCCGGCGGCACGAAGAACATGCCCGCCGCGACGCCGGCGGCCGTGCAGGCGGCGCCGATCTTGTCGAGCGCGGCGTGGTAGGTGGAGCTCGTGTAGTCGAGCGCCACGTTCAGGTTGATCGAAAGGTCCGACGGGCCCACCAGCAGCACATCGATGCCGGGAACGCTCAGGATCTCCTCGATGCCGTCGAGCGCCTCCTGGGTCTCGATCATGGGCACGATGAGCAGTTGCTCGTTCACCGCGTCCATGTACTCGCGGTAGCTGCCGAACTCCCCCCACTCGCCACGCATCCCGGCCGAGCTGCGCACGCCGTCGAACGGGTACTTGCACCACTTCACCATGTTCGTGGCCTCTTCGGGGGTGTTCACCATCGGCACGACGATGCCCTTCGCGCCAATGTCGAGCGCATAGCAGATCTGGTCCGGCCTGAGATCGCCGACCCGGACGATGGGCGCCGCATCCGCGCCGCGCGTCGCGCCGACGGCGCGGGCGAGGCCCTTGATGTCGTCCGTGGAGTGCTGCGTGTCGAAGAGCACGAAGTCGAAGCCGGCGCCGGCGAGGAAGCGCACCTCGCTCGTCATGCCAGCCGTGGTGCCAATGGCCGTCTCGCCAGCCTTCAGCAGGTCTTTGACGCGGTTCATATGATGGGAGTCCTTGAGGAATCAGAGTGCCTAACATAAGCGCTACGGCGCGGGTTTTCCACTGCCGGCCGCTGCGCGGGTGCCAGCCCGGCGCTAGTCCTAGCCGCCAGCGGCTGCCAAGGCCCTTTGCACGATCTCCTTGGCCTCGACCAGATTCCGCAGGGTCGCCTCCTTGTCGAGGCGACCATCTTCGCCGAACGCCAGCCACTCTCGCCACTCCGCCACGCACATCGGCTTCGTCGCCGCAGCAACCAGTCTGCGCGGGCGCTTCAACCAGCCGCCGCTCGCTTCGCACAGCGCATTCGCCCAATACACCTTGTTCCGGTTCTGCTCCTCAACCGAACCCTGCCACCGGAAGTTGATCCTTCCCTGCTCGATCCAGAGTTCGAAGGGGTGACACTCGGTCGGTTTGATCCAGATGCCCCAATTGCCGCCCACCAGCGTATCAAGAAGTCCCCACTCCTTGTCGGATGCCACCAGCCTGGGGCCGCAGCCGGGGCGCAAGGCGGTCTCTTCGATCCACCGCAACAACCCGTCCCACCCTCGCTCGGTCCTCAACGCATCTTGTCCAGTGGCGAAGCTGTTCGTCTCCTGTTCCCACCGCCGGAGATGTCCTCGGAAGTCGACCAGTATTGCATTGGAACCCGTGTAGGTGTCTAGGACAGCCAGGAAGTCGGCCCGGTCGAAAACGGCGTATCCTTCCTTCTCAGCGTCCTGCCGTTCGCGCTGCGAATAGTTGCCGGTCTTGAAGTAGATTGGGTACAAGTCGTCTGCGGCCACCTCGCCAAACGGGGTCTTTCCCTCCCCTACCAAAGTCCGATACCGCCCAAGCTGCCCGTCGTGCGCACTGGTATCGGTCTTGTCCTCGATGAGCAGGACTTGGCGGCAATTCACGCGAGCGAGCACGTCGATGTTGGAGTGCTGCGGTCGGACCTCGGTGCGTGTCTCCTCGCCAAGCACGACCATCCGGTCGGACCACTTGGCGAACAACGCATCCACGAACGCCCGGCCGCAGCGCCGCAAAGCGTCGGCATCAGGGCCTTCCGCTTTGCTGCCAGCCCAGGCGATCAACCAGCAGATCACGGCATCCTGGGAGAGTTCCTTCGTCGCGAAAGTGAAGAGGTTCGGCGGCGTCACCATCTGTACCGTCCTCGTGTCGTTGCGTGCGTCCACCATACCACCCGACACGGCTAGCCAGCGTCTGGCGCGTTTGCGCACGGCGCGGCTACGACACGGCTGGGCTGGGAAGCGGGGCCAGACCCCAAGGCGTCTGCGTCAGCCCTCCCCGGCAGCGAGACTCGCCAGCGCCAGCTTGAGCCCGTTCTGCTACGGTTCAGCAGCCGCTCCTGCGCCAAGGATTCGTCACGCCGGCCGTGCGTTGCCACCGGAGCAGGTAGTAGGCGAAAGTGTCTTCAAGATCGCCGGCACCGTGGATGGTCTCCGCGTATCGCCGAAAGTCAATGCACTCGAAGGTGCGTGGGACCTTGACCCTATCCCCCGTTGGAACCTCGGGACTCACGAGCACTAAGTCCGGTTCGGATGTGTACCTCGCGGTCGCGGAGCAGCATCGCAAGGCACCTTTCTCGCCCCCAAGGCCGGGTTTGTCGTCTTCCATTCGTAGACCCCTCCGGAACATGCATGGCACCTACTTCGTGGAGTCGCCAGATCAACTGAGCGTACTTCCTCGGCTCGTCTGTCGCCAGCGCAATGGAGACGAACCCGTCGACAAACCGATCAAAGGGACCGGACGCTTGGACCTCAACCATCTTGGCAAGCTGCTCGGTACTGAGGGAGTCCATATCGGTCTTGATCTCTACGAGGAACACTCGCTGGCATGCCTTGTGCCACACTGAGAAATCGACGTTGAAGGACTGGTTGTCGCTCGCTTTCCTGTCCTCGGACTTCCCCAGCGTACCGTACCTGATGGGGAACTCGGGAATGACGCACAAGTCCTCCTCAGGGACGCCCAGGTGCAACGAGAGCACCCGTGGCAGCGTCATGCCGAACAGCACGTCCACATGCTGTTCGAGGCGGTACTTGGGCAGGTGGCGCCACTGGTCGAGCCGTTCGAGGACGGTGCGGAGGGAGTCGGGCATTCAGGCATCCGTTGGGTAAGTGCGTCGAGTTGAGCGTGCCCACGCCGTGGTGCGCCGTCAAGGCGTAGACCCCCTACGGCTGCAACGTCGAGCGCCAGAAGTCCATCATGTCTGCGTGGAATGCCTTGGCCTGGTCGCCCGCAGTGCCGATGCGGGCGCCGCGCCGGCCGTGGCCGGATTTGACGCTGTAGAGCATCAGTTCGCGTTCGGTGAGGGCGGGGTCCGCTTCGCCGGTCAGTGGATGAACGAGTGCGCCATCGGCGCGGATGTAGGTGGTTGGCGCACCGGGGGCGACGGAGGCATCGGCGATCAGTTCCACAGGCGTGTCGCGGTCGAAGCTGTGGTGGGCGTCCTCGAATAGGCGGAAGCTGGCGTTGCAGCCGAGCAGAGTCATCGCGTGCATCTGCGCCTGCACCTGCTGCGGCAGGCACCACTCGTCGCGCTCGCCGATCACCGAGCGCACCGCGGTTTCGCCCACATCGGGACGCACGAACTGCATTCCGCACCAAGGGTACGCGGCGTAGACGCCAGCGAGGGGTGGCGCATCGATCAGCGGTGCCATGCACGCCGCGCTCAGCACTGCGGAGCCGCCGCGGCTGTGGCCTTGGGCACCGATGCGGCGGGCATCGATGCCGGCGTGGCTGCGCAGGACGCGAACCGTCGCGAGGACGTCCCAGGCGCTGGCAGCGAACGAATACTGCGCCTGATTGGCGACCGTGGAGCGAACACCCCGCGTGCCGAAGGGGTCGATGACGCAGCAGGCGATGCCGGCATCCGTCAGGTACTCCGCCTTGGCCACATGCGAAGGCGCGACGCCGAAGCTGCCCGGCACGACGATCACGATGGGCCACGGCGGGCTTGCCCGCGGCTGGAACACACAGCCGGCAATCTCCGTCTGCGGCATCTCTTCCGGTGCCGAGATCGCTTGATGGAAGCCCGTTGGGTCCGCCGTCGGGATGCGGATCGGCTCGCCTTCGATGCCGCTCTCCAGCACCACCGGGCCGCCCTCGATGTCCACCGTACCGCCGGGGTTCTCCGTCGCCATCGCCCTCCCCCTTCAGTCGATGATGGCCGAGTAGATGATGTTCTTCAGCTGGCCGCGGAAGTTGAAGGTTGCCGAGGGCATGAGCTGGGTCATGAAGACGACGCTCAAGTCCTCCACGGGATCCACCCAGAAGATGGTCGAGGCCGCGCCGCCCCAGTAGAAGTCGCCGGCGCCCAAGGTCCCCGCTGCCACCTCGGAGAGCGTGGTTGCGAAGCCTAGCCCGAAGCCGACGCCCGCGTAGGCCGTCTCGGAGAACGCGCCCTCGGCCATCTGCGTGAGGTCCTGCCCGCCTCGCAGGTGGTTGCGGGTCATCAGCGCAAGCGTGCGCGGGGCGATGATCCGCTCGCCGTCCAGCTCGCCGCCGCGGCGCAGCATCTCGCAGAAGCGCAGATAGTCGGCGGCGGTGCCCGTCAGGCCGCCGCCCCCGGAGAGGAAGCTCGGCTGGACGCTGTAAGTGCTGCTCAGCGGATCGTCGATCAGGCCGAGCGTCTTGTCCGGCCGGCGCTGGTAGTTGGCGGCGAAGCGGTCCAGCTTGTGCGGCGGGACGCTGAATGCCGTGTCCGCCATGCCCAGCGGCCCGATGATGTGCTCGTCGAAGTAGCGGTCCAAGGGCTGCCCGGAGAGCGCCTCGACCAGATGGCCGCAGACGTCCGTCGCGTAGGAGTACAGCCAGCGCTCGCCGGGCTGGTAGTGCAGCGGCACGCCGGCGAGCTTGTCGACGAAGCTCTGCAAGGTCTCGCCCTGCTCCCGGCGCACGCCGCGGTCGCGGTACGCCAGGTCCACGGGATGATCGCTGCCGCCGTAGGAAAGGCCAGCGGTGTGGCTCAGGATGTGGCGGAACGTCATCGGGTCTTGAGGAGGGCGCGTTTGCATACCCTCGCCTTCCCCGCCGACATAGACCTGATGATCGCGCCAGGCCGGGATCACCCGATGCACGGGGTCGTTGAGCTGGAACAGGCCCTGCTCGTAGAGCTGCATGAGCGCGACGGAGGTGATGGGCTTGGTCATCGAATAGATGCGGAAGATGGTGTCGTCCGCCATCGGCAGGCCGCGCTCGAGGTCGCGGGCGCCGAAGGCTCGGTAGTAGGCGACATGGCCGTGGCGGGCGACCACGACCTGGCAGCCGGCGATCTTGCCGGGGTCCGTGTAGTAGCGGCGCATGTGATCGGTGATGCGACCGAGTCGCGCCTCGTCGAATCCCGCCAGCCGGGCATTGGCTTCCATTCGCGGCTCCCCTCGCCGAACTTCGCCGCGATGTTACCCGTTAGGCGCCGACGCCCGCTAAACTCCTGCCGCGTCGCAAGCGCCGTGGGAGATGCCATGCCGGACGCCGTGCCTGCCGAGTTCACGCCAGAGAACGTCGCCGCGCTGTCCGGCGACGAAGACCGCCTCAAGGACGCCGAGTGGTTCCGCTCCGGCGAGCCGTTCCGCTCCATGCACAAGAACAACCCGTGGCTGAAGCCGCCGGTCGGCGGCAACGGCGTACCCGCCATGCGTCCCGACGGCTCGCTCACCGAGCGCTTCGAGTGCCCGCTGTTCGACGCCGGCCGCAGCGCCGAGGGCGGCGGCTTGAACGGCACTCCGTACTACGACACCACCGTGCCGCGCAAGCACAACTACTGGAAGCAATTCAACGATTTGCCGCGGGAGACCAAGGACATCCGCCAAGCGCGGCGGGACCTTGCGAAGTACGGCTTCTGCCTCATCGAAGACGCCATGAGCGAGCATCAGCGCAGCTACATGCGCGAGCGCCTGGAGCAGCAGGCCATCGCCGAGCGGGAATGCGGCCTCGCCGACATGACCCCGCACTTCCACATCATGTGGACGCTGGTGAACAAGGGCGACTGCTTCGCCAAGTGCATCGAGTTCGATCCCGAATGGGTGCAGGGCGGGCCGCTCATCGAGCAGCTCAACAACGAACTGCTCGGCCCCGGCCACTACGCCTATTCGTTCGCCTCCAACATCGCCCGGCCGGGCAGCTATCCGCAGAACCTGCATCAGGACTCGGGCGCCATCCATCCGATCCAGACGCCGGGCGCGCCGATCCTGGTCAACACCGTCTACATCATGCAGGACATGAACGAGGTCAACGGCGGCACGCTGGTGATCCCCACCAGCCACCGCTTGGTGTCTGCCACCAAGCCCGGCGAGGAGGTCGGGCCGCTGCCGCCCGCCGTCAACGTCGAGGCGAAGGGCGGCACGGTGGTGCTGATGGACGGTCGCCTGCTGCACGGCACCGGCGTCAACCATACCGACGAATGGCGCTACATCATGACCAACTCGAACGTGAAGCCGTGGCTGCGCCAGCAGGAAAACTGGCAGCTCACCATCGCCCCGGAAGTGCTGGAGACCGCCTCCGAGAAGCTGCTGCAGCGCATGGGCTACTACTCCTCCGGTCTCACCGAGATCGCCACCTACTCCTCGCCGAAGACGACGCGCACCATGCGCTTGAAGATGGAGACCGGCGACTACCAGCGCATCCCCGCGCTGCGCTCGCCGGTGCCGCGGGACGTGAAGGAGCGCCTGACGATCTACCAGATGAAGGGCGAGATCGACGCGGCGCGAGAGGCGAAGCGGGAGGCGGCTCAGGGCGGCAGCGCGAACGCCAGGTAGTCGGCGCCCGAGGGTGGTCCGAAGCGGCCGCCGCCAGCCGCCATGGCGACGAACTGGCGACCGCCCGCACGGTAAACGATGGGCGTCGAGTAGCCGCCGGCCGGCAGGTCCGCTTCCCACAGCACGCTGCCGTCGTCCGCATCGAAGGCGCGCAGCTTCATGTCCGGCGTCGCGGCGATGAACACCAGACCGGATGCCGTCGCCACCGGGCCGCCGACGTTCTCGGAGCCAAGGCCGAGGCCGGGGTGCGAAAGGTAGTTGCCGAGCGGCGCTTGCCACAGGACGCTCCCCGCAACCAGATCGATGGCCATGAGCGCGCCCCACGGCGGCGCATTGCCGGGGAGGCCGTCGGCATCGCGCAGGGTCACCGGCGGCGCTTGCAGCGACCGCGCCCGGCGGCTGTCGTCCTGGCCTTCGTCCGCGTCCGACAGCAGGTAGGTCTCGAGAGCCAGCCGCTCCAAGTCGTTCAGCTGGTCGAAGGCCGGCATGGAACCCCGACCGCGCTCGATCACGGTGCGAATGTCGGTGCTTGAGAGCCGTTCGCCGAGGCCGATCAGGCTGGGTCCGCCGGCGCCGTAGCGCTCCGGTCGGTCGGGATACAAGCCTTCGCGATCTGCGCCGTGGCAGCGCGCGCAATGCTGCATGTAGATGCTGCGTTCGCTGAAGCCGGCCGGGATCTCGATGCGGCGCAGGACGCTGGCCGTCTCCTGCACATTGACGATCAACCGTCCCGCATCGGGCAGCAGCGCACCACCGCCCCAGCCGGTGCCAGCGCCGAGCCCGGGAAACATCAGCCGACCGGCGGGCGTGGGCGGCATGTTCGGCCCTTCCTCCATCAAAGTGGCCAGATGCGCCATCCGCTCGGCCACGGCAGGCGTGCGAGCGCTCGGCCGAAACGCCTCGGCGGCGAGCGGCATACCGGCGGGGTCGCCGAGCGGCTCGCCGGAGTCGCGATCAAAGACGTGCAGGCGCCCCTGCCGGGTCGGCACGGCCACGGCGTCCACCGGGACGCCAGCGCTGGCCACCGTCACCAGCGTTGGCGCGGCCACGGCCTGGTCCGTCAGCCACTGGCCGACGCCGATCACCGGCCGCTGCCAGCGCAACTCGCCGTTGGCCGCGTCAAGGGCCAGCAAGTCGCTCTGCGTCGGCGCGAACAGCAACCGCCGTTCGGCATCGAAGGCCATGGCCCCCGCCGACCCCGCAGAGTATCGCCAGGCAAGCGAGCCGTCCGCGCCGCGCAGCGCGACCACGGCCGAGCCGGTCTCCGCATCGTCTTCAAGGCCAGGGGTCCGCAAGCCGAAGACGATGAACTCGCCGGCCGCCGTGCCGGGTTCGATCATGTGCAAGCGAGCGCCATCCACGAACGTCGAAAGATCGAGGCGCCCGTCGCCGGCGAACGCATCGTCCAGCCGACCGGAGGCGGGATCGAGCGCGAACAGCACGGCGCAGACCGTGAAGAGCAAGCGGTCCGCATCCGACTCGGCTCGGGCGCGCCAGAAGAGCAGGCCGCGCTGGACGCAGTTCGCCGCGCCATCCGGCCGGAACCGCCAAAGCTCCTCGCCCGTCGCCGCATTCAGCGCGAACGCGGCAAGCGTCGGCGAAAGGCCAACGAGGACTCCGTCCACCACCAGCGGGCTGCTGTCCATGATCGACACGCCCGGCTGCAAGTCGCCGGCGTCGTAGCGCCACGCGAGGCGCAGTTCAGCGACGTTGGCGCGATCGATCTCCGTCAGTTCGCTGTACTGGCTGCGGCCGGGATCGCCGAGATAGTGCGGCCAGTCGACGTCCGGCGCCTCGGGGGCACAGCCGCTGGCGAGAAGGGCCGCAGCCAGCGCCAGCCTCGCCGACGCGCTCAATAACCGCCCTCCGGGAGGGCGAAGGCCACCAACTCCGCTTTCTCGCGGCCCCCGCCACCAGCAACGGCGATGTACTGCCGGCCTTCGTGGGCGTAGGTCATGGGCGCACCGTGCAGGCTGCGATCAACCGCCACTTCCGCAAGCACCTGGCCGGTCGCCTTGTCAAGCGCGCGCAGATGGCCGCCGCTGGCCTGGCGCCGCTCGTCCATGGTGGGCAGGAAGTCGACGAGAATCGTCTTGGTGACCAGAATGCCGCCTTCCGCCACGGCCCCGGCAGAGTGGCCGGAGCCGAGCAGGCCGAGGTTCAGATGCTTGATGGCCGGGTGGTCCTTCGGCCCCGGTCCTTGCGGCACCTGCCAGACATGCTCGCCCAAGTTCAGGTCGATGGCCGTCAGGCGACGGTACGGGGGTTTCAGGAGCGGCAGTCCCTGCGGCCCAGCGGCGGGCTGGTACTTCACCTCGTAGGCGAAGTCCGAGGTGCCTGGTTCGCTCTGGCTCTGGGTCACGTTGTCCGCGGTGCTCACCACCGAGATGCCTGTAGGACTCGTGAACGAGTCGACGTAGAGGATGCCCGTCTCCGGGTCCACCGACGCGCCGGGGAAGCTCGCGCCGCCGCCTGCCCCCGGCACCACCAGCGTGCCCACCTTGCCGCCATCGCCTTCGACGATCAGCGGCTCGAAGATCGGCCCAAGCCTGAAGTGCGAGGCGATCTCCAGCGCTTCGGCGCGCAGCTCCGGGGTGAAGTCGATGAGGTCGTCTTCGCTCGCGCCTTGGCGGTCGAACGGCGGCGGCTTGGTGGGGAACGGCTGCGTGGGCGAGAGCACCTCGCCGGGCACGGTGCTCGGCGGCACTGGGCGCTCTTCGATGGGCCAGACGGGTTCGCCGGTGGCGCGGTCGAATACATAGGTGAAGGCGGTCTTCGAGACCTGCGCCACGGCCTTGATCGGGCGGCCGTCCACCACGATGTCCACCAGATTCGGCGCCGAGGCGATGTCGTAGTCCCAAATGCCATGATGCACGGTCTGGAAGTGCCAGACCGGCTTGCCGGTCTCCACATCCACACACACGAGGCTCTCGGCATAGACGTTGTCCCCCGGCCGCTCGCCGCCGTAGTAGTCGTTGGTGGGCGTGGAGGTCGGCAGGTATACGTAGCCGAGCTCCTCGTCCGCGGCGAGCATGGTCCAGACATTGGTATTCCCCTGCACCTTCCACGAGTCGTTGCCCCAGGTCTCCGTGTACGGCTCGCCCTCCTGAGGGATGGTGTGGAAGCGCCACTTGAGCGCCCCGGTGCGCACATCGTAGGCGCGGATGTGGCCCGGCGGGTTGCGGTTCTCGGAGACGTAGTCGTGGATCTTGGAGCCGACCACCACGGTGTCGCGGACGATGATCGGCGGCGCGCTGTGCGAGATGTGCGCCATGACTCGGTCGTCCACGCCGAGGTCGCCAGCGAGGTCGACGATGCCGCCGTCCCCGAACGCCGCATCGGGCTGGCCTGTCGCCGCATCGATGGAGACGAGCTGCTTGCCCATCGTGGCGACGAAGATGCGCTCCGCCTCGCCATCGGTCCAGTACTCGACGCCGCGGGTGCGGCGCGGCAGCTGCGTCGGCAGTTCCCGCGCCCAGCTGCGCGGATCGTAGAGCCAGAGCTGCTCGCCGGTGGCGGCGTCGAGGGCGGCGACCTGGCCATGCGAGGTGGCGGCGTATACCTTGCCGCCCACCATCAGCGGCGTCGCGGTGTAGTTGCCGGTGTCGTAGGCGCCCGCCAAGCGCTTGTCGGCGGACTCCCAGCGCCACGCTACTTCGAGTTCGGGAAAGTTCGCAGCGTCGATCTGATCGAGCGGCGAGTACTTCGACGATGCCAGATCGCCGCCGTGGTGGCGCCACTCGCCCGCCGCGGGGTCTGCGGGCGGCGCACAGCCCGCCAGCAGTGCGCCGGCGAGCGCTAATCCGATTCCACAAGCGAAAACAGGCGACGGCTTCATGGGCATTGCTCCGGTTGCCTTAAGGTCTCAGTCGAGGGCGAGCCAATCGCCGCGTTGCATGACGCGGGCGATGCGGCGGGCATTGGCGATGTTCTCGGCGGGGTCGGCGTCGAGCAGCAGCAGGTCCGCCACCTGCCCGGCACGGATGGTGCCGAACGAGGCGGCGTCGCCTTCAAGAATGCGGGCGCCGTTCCCGGTGGCCGCAGCGATGGCCTGCAGCGGAGTCAGGCCGGCTTCGACCAGCAGCCCCAGCTCGCGGTGCGCGCCCCAGCCGAAGGCGACGTTGCCGGCTCCGCTGTCCGAGCCCATGGCGATGGCGACACCGCCGTCCTGCATCTCCTTGACGAAACGCAGCATTCGCGCAAAGACCTTGCGAAGCTGCTCGCCTTGCGGATTGTCGAGCATGGTCGCCCGGGTCTCAGGTAGCGCCAACCGCTCGGCGCGGGCAGCACCGAACGCTGCAACAGCGCCGGGATCGCGAAGCGCCTGCGGATTCTCCGCCAGGAACCATGAATCCTGCGCCTTGCTGAGCGCTGGCGTGAAGCTCAGGCCGCGCGCCTTCGCCCAAGCCACGAAGGCGTCGTCCACCGGCGCGCTGCGCACCGTATGCACGAAGTGCCTGACGCCCACCGCCTGCAACTGCCGGACATCCTCTTCATCGTAGATGTGGGCGACCGCGGGCAGGCCGTGGGCGGCGGCTTCCTGGACGATGGCGGTGCGGATGTCCGGCGCGACTTTCGGTAGCGGCCCCAGGGCGAGCGACCCGTCGAGCGTGCCGTCTACCCACATCTTGACGAGATGCACGCCTTGCGCGGCGAGTTCCCGCACCATCTGGCGCGCCTCGCCAGGGGAAGTCGGACGGTTGATGATCGGCACGCCGGGCGGCAGCCCATCGGGGTGGGAGAAGCCCTGCCCCGCCGTGTACATGCGCGGCGCCGGGAACTCGCCCCGATTCGCGGCCGCCATGAGCGCCACATTGGCTGGCGGATCGGCACCGAGGCTGCGCGCCGTCGTGACGCCGAAACGCAGTTGCAGCGCGAACTGGCGCTTGATGCCGTCTTCGCCGCCGCCGTAGTGGCAGTGCAGATCGACGAGGCCCGGCATCAGCCACTGGCCAGCGGCATCGACGACGGGCTCTCCTTCAGGCACCGCAACATCGTCCGCCGCGCCGGCCGCGACGATGCGATCGCCATGCACCACAACCGTGGCATCCGGAACTGGCGCCGCCCCCGTACCGTCGATGAGCGTCGCGCCGACGATGGCGATGGCTTGATGGTCCTCGGCTGCGGCGACGCCTGCCGCGAGCAGCAGCGCGGCGCCGATCAGCCGTCGACGCATGGCTACCGCCGCTCGGTCGGATCGGCGCCGTCCGCGGGCGCGCCGGTGCCGCTCGAACCCATGAACAGCGTCTCGCCGGTGGCGAGCGTCATGCGCCGCCCGTTGGCGCGCAGCGTGCCGTCCTTCGCCTGGTACCCGTCGATCACCACCTGCGTGCCGATGGGCACCGTGTGGCGCGTGATGCCGCGCCGGAACAGCGTATTGGGCGTGCCGGCCTCCACCATCCAAGTGGTCTTGGCGCCGTCTTCGGCGGTGTGTTCGACGTGGAACCAGGAATGCGGATTGACCCATTCGATGCGCACGATCGGCCCCTTGAGCTGCACCGGCAGGTTCGGATCGAACTCCGCGCCGAAGGCGTGGTGGGCGCTCGCGGAAGGGATGAGCAACGGCAGCGCCGCAGCCGCAAGCAGCAAGGCGACGGTTCTCTTCATGGCAGTCTCCTCCGCTTCAGCGCGGCAGCGGGTGGCGGCGCAGTTCGCCGTACATGAGCTCTTCGACGAACTCCACGCACTTGAAGTCGAGCAGCATGGCGTTCGGCTCGATGCGCCGGTACAGCGGCATGCGCATCGTCCACGGCTCGGTGAACGTCTCGGGATCGTCGATGGTGGCCTCGTATTGCAGGTGGTTCGGGCCGATGGGCGTGAACCGTTCGACGACGGTCATGGCCGCGCTGTGGTGGTTGCCGGAACGGTCGAACCAAGTGCGGTCATGCTGCGCGGTCACTTCGATCACCAGCGTGTCGGCTTCCCAATGGGCCACCGATTGGCCCATCCACGAGTCGGCGGGGGCCGGGCCGGGATCCTCCATCAGGATGTTGCGATTGATGCCGGCGTATTGGTAGACGAACTCGACGCTGCCCGTGCCCTGGAAGATCTGGAACGGCTGCGGCAGGTAGTTCGCCCGCGGGATGCCCGGCAGGAAGCACTTCACCTCGCCGTCCAGCTCGCTCCAGCGCGCCCGGTTGGCATCGCGCACGGCCAGCGCCTCCGGCGTGTACGGCAGCTTGCCGCCATCCACCACGCCAAGGCCCGGCGGCACGGAGGCCAGCGTGCCCATGTATAGCGTCTCCGCCGCCGGCACCGGGCCGAGCGGGCCGTCGCGCTCCTGAAGCGAGCTGCGCGCCAGATGTCGCTCGATGTCCCAGTTGGCCTCGTTCAGCGCTTGCCAGACGCCGTTCAGGTCGGGATTGACGCCGCCGGGTCCGCGCGGCGCTCGCCAGGGTTCTTCGGCGCTCGGCGGCTGGCAGCCGACGACGGCGAGCGCGAGCGCCGATAGCAGCGCCTTCTTCATGGCGACGGCTCTTCGGCGGCGGTCTCGCCGTGCTGTTCCCGCCATCTGCGCTCCAAGGCGCGAGCGCCGCTCAGGGTGTTGGTCATCGAGTAGTTGCCCTCATGGCAGGCGTACTCGTAGAGCCGCTTGTCGCTCTTCGGCCACGGGAACTCGCCGCTGTAGGGCGCGGCGTAGTCGGGGTCGTGGACCGTGAAGCCGTACAGCAGGCTGCTCCCGTCGATGGGCGTGAAACGCTCGACGATGCGCAGTCCCGGACGCGGGTCGTGCGGCGACATGAAGTCGCGGAAGTTCGTCGTCTCCGCGACCAGCGTGTCCCCCTCCCACCAGCCGATGGCGTCGCCGCCGAAGGAGACCATGTCCTCGGGCAGGTGCTCCGAGTTCAGCCGGATCACCCGCGCCCAATGCATCCACTCCACCATGATGAGCACATGGTCGTCCGTCTGCACGATGGTCTTCATGTTGTTGTAGGCGGACGGCCGCGCCGGCACGGTGAGCGACATGTAGAGGCAGCGGTCGCCGATGGACATGCCCTCCGGGTTGTCGTACGGATCGCCGCCTTCGGCCAGCCACCATGCTTCGCCGGGGTATTTCGCCTTGTAGTAGGGCCGCAGCGTCGCCCGGCGCGCATTCCCCGCATCGGACATCGCCGGCATGCGGCCGTTCGGCGGATCGATCAGGATGGACGAGCGGTACTCGCCGTCCACTTGGAAAAAGTCGCAGTACCGGCCGCCGCAGTCGAACCAGTGGTAGTCGTGGCTGCCGGGGACGTAGCTGCCGGAGCTGTCCACGCCCCTGTCCCGGGCACTCCCCTCCAGCGCCTTGAGGCCCTCGCGGTCCGGATCGAGCGGCGCCGCGGCCGCATCCACCTGCTCGTGCGCCCGCTGCTTGCGGGCTTCCACCTCCTCGACGGTGAACGTCGCCCGCTCGCCCATGCCCGCGGGGCGGGAGAAGGGCGTCAGGGTGGTGATGTCGTAGGTGCCGGAAAAATCCGGCTTGCCATCGTCCATGCGCGGTATGTCCGCGAGCGCCATGGACATGCTGAACACTGCGACGCACGCCGTCGCCGAGCTTCCGAAGTGCATCAACCGCCCTCCCCGCCTGATGCGAACCCGTCAATCGTACACCCGCGCGGCCCCGGATGCCGCGCCGCTGTAGCGCCGCCGCCCGTCCCGGCGTATGGTGTCGGCACGATCTTCAAGCGTGAGAGGCGATGGACGAGCAGAGCGAACCGTTGGATGCGGTCTCGGATCTCCCGTGGGACGAGTACGTCGCGAGCGGCCTACGGCGCGCCGAGGCGCTCGGCAATCGCGGACCCATGCGCTTCGACGACGATGGGCGCCTCGCCGAGGACATCCTTGAGGCCTATCGCCGCATCGGCTTCTACGTTTTCACCGGCGTGCTGTCGGCGGCGGAGGTAGCGGAACTGCGCCGCGAATTCGATGCCGTGCTCGACAACGCGCCCTTCGCCAAGGACAGCGAGCTGGATAGGCGCGGGCGAGCGGCTCGGTATCCCGGCTACTTCACGCTCTCGGATCCGCCAGCAGAGGGCGACCCGGCCATCGTCGGCCTCGTCTCGCACCCCTTGATGATGATGGACTCGGCGCTGCGCACCTACGGCCATCCGCAGATCCTGCGCATGGTGGCCAGCGTCAACGGCGAAGACTTCGTTCCCTTCCATGAGAGCATCTTCCACAAGGGCGCCGGCGAAGGGCCGCCGACGCCGTGGCATCAGGACGGGCGCACCCATTGGACGGACGAAGGCATCGCGCTCGAACAGCCGGACGGCAGCGGCAAGACGCACGGCTTCAATCTGTCGGTGTCCTGGTCCCACTGCACGCCGGAGAACGGCCTCTGGGTGGTGCCCGGCAGCCACCGGCGCTGGCGCCTTGCCGGCGGCGGCAGCTTCCCGCCCATCACCGACCGGCTGGCGGAGGCCGTGCCGATGACCTTGGCGCCTGGCGACTGCGGGATGGTCAACCGCAGTTCCCTGCACGGCTCGTTCCCCAACCGCTCCACCGAGCGCCGCATCACCATGGTGATGGGCTTCCACAAGCGCGACTCCGCCATCGGCACGAAGACGACGAACGTCCACGCCTTCCCAAGGCCCGGCCAGAAGAAGGAGGTCGAGTATTCGGCGGAGTACGTGCTGCGCCGCGCCCGGATGATCCCGCTCGCCATCGACGCCAGACGGCAGAAGTTCCCCGACGAGACGCCCTACGACTATGTCGGCGACTATCTCGGCGATGGGCGGTGGAACGAGACTGCGCGCGCCGAGATCGGCATGGACGGCGACGAATACTGGCAGCGCGACATCACCCTGTAGGCGCCGTCCGTGCCGAAATCAACCGACCGACGCCACTGGCCGGTGCGCAAGTACAGGCTGGGCGAAGAGCCGGAAGCCGCCTTCGTCGTCGGCACGACGATGGAAGAGAACCTCGCAGCGCTGGCCGAACTCAGCGACGCCTGCTATGCCCTGACCGCCGCGGGTCGCGTTCGTCTGCCGCGGAGCGAATGGCCCTGCCGCATCTTCTTTCGACCGCCGAAGCAGCCTGAGTGAACCGGGATTTCGCAGAACTCCTGGCGCACTTTCTGCGTCACGACGTGCGCTTTCTCGTGATCGGCGGCGTCGCGCTCGGCGCCCACGGTTTGCAGCGTGCCACCGGCGATATCGACATCTGGGTACGTCCGGAGCCGCACAACGCCGAACTCGTCTATGCAGCATTGGGCGAGTTCGGCCTGCCGCTGAAGGACTTCGACATCGAGGCGGCCGACTTCGCCCGCCGCGGCAACGTGATCCAATTCGGCGTGCCGCCGCGTCGCGTGGACGTGCTGACAGCTGTCGATGGCTTGCTGTTCGAGCAGGCCTGGCCGAACCGGGTCCGCTGCGACATCGCCGGCCACCAAGTGCCGGTGATCTCGCTCCACGACATGCTGAAGAACAAGGAGGCCGCCGGACGCGACCAGGATCGAGTAGACGCGCGCACCATCCGCAAGGAGCTCGAGCGCCGCGGCGAGGGCTAGTCTGCTTTGCCCCGTCGACGCTGGAGCCATTCGCGCCGCAGGGCGGCGAGCGTCGACCGCGCTACGGGCGCAAGACCCCATGACGAAACAGCCGGCGGCGCCTCGATGTCAACATGCTGTCATTTTGTGGCTGCTGTGGCGTGTGTCCGCGTGCTTCTGACGTCAGCGCGCTGTCACTTCATGGCTGCTGTGGCGTGTGTCCGCGAGTGCCTCAGTCGCGTCCGGCCTTATCGGCCTCGGCGAGCCATCCGAGCCGCCAGCCGGTGAGGCTCGATTTGGCGCCGAGTGCCCGGTTGATGAAGACATCCTCATCCTCTCGCCAGGCGGCGTAGCCGATGCGGCGACCATCCGTCAGGTAGTCGATGCGCTCGTTCAAGCAATCGAGCAGCGCCGGCTTGGCGATATCCACTGCGAAGCCGCCCCATTCCACTGCGTCGTCGAGGGCCCCCACGGCAAGTCCAGCGTGGCCATGCGCGGCGTCCCGCTTGCCGATTTCGCCGCGCGCGACCGCGTCGATCTCTCCGGCTTCAAGCGCCGCGAACAAGGCCGCCTCGTCGGGGAGATGAACCACCCTGGGGAGGTCGGCGCTGTCATGGCTCAGCGCGATCCGGCCAGCAAGCTGCGCCGATGCGCCACCGGCGGCGATGATGTAGGCGGCGCTGCCGTCCGCAACCACCGTCTCGCCGCTGTCCAGAGCCACTGCCGTGCCGGCGATCAGGATGCCAACCGCATCCGCATAGCCGACGATCTGCAGCAAGCGGGCCTCGCCCGTGGTGCCGGGCAGCACGCCCACGGTGTCGGCGCGTCCCAAGTTCTCGTATTTGGACAGGCGCTCTGCTTCGGCCGCCCGCACCAGAAGCGACTGGCGGAACGCGATGTGGCCGTTGGTGAAGGCGATGGCCGGGCGGCCTGCCGCGTCGAGCGTCCTCGACCCGAGGATGGTGATGCCGCCGCCCACGACATCGAACTCGGCGCCAGCGGCGCGCAGCCAGATGGGCGGCGGCTGTTCGGCCCAGTAGGGAATGCCCCGACGCCGGAACCCGCCTTCGCCCAGCGCCGCCACGGCGCTGAGCAGATCCGCCTCGAATCCGCGGTGCGTATCGAAGCCCGGATCATCCCGATTCGCGGATACGCTCGAACTCACGGGCGCGAAGTAGGCATAGAAGCCAAAGGCCACGGGGCGCACGCCGATGGTGCATGAAGGCCCCGCCGATGCGGCCAAGGCCAGACCGACGGAAGCTGAGATCACCACGCACCTAGCAGACCGCAACGCTCACCGCCAACGACTCGATGACTCTCAGCGTAGCACCTGCTGCTCGCGCACACCCACGCTTCCGCCATGAAAGCCATGTAAGCCATGTAAAAAGGGCGCCGAATCGGCGCCCTTTTCCGTCCCGGTAAGGGTGCGAGTCAGCCCTGCTGGAACTCCGGGTAGGCTTCGATGCCCGTTTCCGCGATGTCCACGCCGCTCATCTCGTCCTCTTCGGAGACCCGGATGCCCATGGTCGCCTTGAGGATCAGCCAGACGATCAGCGAGGCCACGAACACCCAGCCGAAGATGCCGAGGATGCCGACGATCTGACCCACTACGGTAGCGTCGCCGTTGTTGAACAGCACCGCCATCACGCCCCAGATGCCGCAAGTGCCGTGGACGCTGATGGCACCCACCGGATCGTCGATCTTGAGCTTGTCGAGGCCGACGATGGAAAGCACCACGATGATGCCGCCCACCGCGCCGATGATCATCGACCAGAACGCCGAGCCGGAGAGCGGGTCCGCCGTGATGGCCACCAAGCCGGCGAGCGCGCCGTTCAAGGCCATCGTCAGGTCGGCCTTGCCGAACCAGGCGCGGGCCAGGATCAGCGCCGCCACCAGACCGCCGCAGGCGGCGATGTTGGTGTTGACGAACACCTGCGCCACGGCATTGGCCTCATCGACGTTCGAGATCTTGAGCTCGGAGCCGCCGTTGAAGCCGAACCAGCCGAACCAGAGCACGAACATGCCGAGCGTGGCGAGCGGCATGTTGCAGCCGGGAATCGCGTGTACTTGGCCGCCGGGCCCGTATTTGCCCTTGCGGGCGCCCAGCAGCAGGACGCCGGCCAGCGCCGCCGCCGCGCCGCAGAGATGGACGATGCCGGAACCGGCGAAGTCCGAGTAGCCAAGCCCGTCCAGCCAGCCGCCGCCCCAGGTCCACATCCCCTGCACGGGGTAGATGAGCCCGGTCATCACGACGGCGAAGATCAGAAACGCCCACAGCTTCATCCGCTCGGCCACCGCGCCGGAGACGATGGACATCGCCGTCGCCACGAAGACCACCTGGAAGAAGTAGTCGGAGCGCTCCGAGTGGTCGGTGGCGACGCCGCCGGCCGTGCCGGCGATGATCTGCTCGGCGGTGTTCTCCGCGCCGATCAGGAAGCCGAAGCTCGGCACGATGCCGCCAGCGTCCATGTACATGATGTTGTAGCCGACGAGCAGATACATGATGCAGGCGATGGAGTACAGCGCGACGTTCTTGGTGAGGATTTCGGACGTGTTCTTCGCCCGCACCATCCCCGCCTCGAGCATCGAGAAGCCGCACGCCATGAACATGACGAGGACACCCATCAACAGGAAGTAGAAGGTGTCCAGCGCGTAGTTGGTTTGAATGGTGGTTTGAATGAGATCTTCCACGAGTCTTCTCCTTTGGGTTCGGGCCGGCCTACACCGCGTCCGTGCCGGTTTCGCCGGTGCGGATGCGGACGGCCTCCTCTAGCGACGTGACGAAGATCTTCCCGTCGCCCACCTTGCCGGTGTTGGCGGCCTTGCCGATGGCCTCCAAGCACTGGTCGAGCAGGGAGTCGTCGATCGCCACCTCCACCTTGACCTTGGGCAGGAAGTCGACCACGTACTCCGCCCCGCGGTACAGCTCGGTGTGCCCCTTCTGGCGCCCGAAGCCCTTCACCTCCGTGACGGTCATGCCCTGCACGCCGATCTCGGAGAGCGACTCCCGCACGTCGTCGAGCTTGAACGGTTTGATGATTGCCGTGATGAGTTTCATGTAGTCCCCCTTTGGGTGCGCCCTGCCCCTAGCCCGCCTCCGGGAGGCGACCACGGGAGCCGGCTGCGCTGTTGAGTCCTCGGTGCATGTCTCGTGGAAGATCGATGCACCGAGGATTGTGCCTTGATTAGAGGCTGAGTGAAACGATGGGCCGCAGCTCGCAGTCGCGGGGGCTGCCGCCGCAGGCCTCGTTGTCGGTGCCGTAGAGGCCGATCGCCATCGTCGCGCCGAGGACCGGGAAGCTGATGCTTGCCGAGTAGTCGACGTACTCGTCGCTGTCGCCGAAGAAGGCGCCGCCGGGGGAGTCGGCCATGTTGAAGCCGACGTGCAGGTCCAGGCTCACGTCGTCGCTGAAGCCGTGGCTGTAGCCGGCGTAGGGGTAGAGGAAGGTCACGTCTGCCGCCGCCAAGTACTCCGGCGAGTAGTTGACGCCGAGGGTGACGGCCCCGAACGCGATGGACGCCGCGACTTCCTGATAGTTGTAGTTGTCCCGGTCGTTCGGATAGTCGAAGTAGATGAACCCCACATCAAGCGAAACGTCCTCGGAGAGGTCGCCGGCCCAGCCGACGTACAGGTCCCATTCCATGGACGTGTCGCCGAAGTTCACGGTGGAGGCCCAGGTGCCGACGTAGAGGCCGGACTCCGTAGCGATGTCGAATCCGCCCTGGATGGCGGGATCCCGCATGGTCTGCGACCAGCCGCGGAACGAATAGTCGGAGGTCAACGTGAGGTTGCCTTCGATCGAGACCCCGTGCTCATCCGCGATGGCCACGGGCGCCATGAGCAGCGCCGTTGCGGTCGCGGTGGTCGTGGCGGCCGTGGTCAAAAGCGTCGCCAGTTTCTTCATCTCAGTGATCCTCTTCGGTGGTGTGGTTGGTGATGTGAGTCGTGCCTGTGGTTGCGAATGCTCGGCAGCGGCTGCGACCGTGCCGCGCCGCCACCTACGGTGCGCTCTTTAGCAGACACCGTGCCAATGTCATTAACTCGTTGAATATCAGCACGTTAAAGCCAAAAGGTGGGCGTTCTGCGCGGTGCTGGTGCGAAATCGGCGGGAAAACGCACCGAAACGGTGCGTTTTGGAGCGAATGTCGGGCGGATCTCCTACAAGTCGACGGGCGGATGTCGCTATCGGGCCGCCTTGCGGCCCGCCTATGCTCGCCGCGGCATGACCAAATCGCTCGCCATCCCCGTCAAGACCCGGGCTCAGGTGGGCATCGATGCGCCGCTCGTGCTCGTCGAGGCCCACTTCCAGCCGGGCACGCCATCCTTCACGCTGGTGGGGATGGCGCAGAAGGCCGTGCGCGAGGCCCGAGATCGCGTGCGCAGCGCCATCAAGAACGTCGGCCTCACGTATCCGCAGGGCCGCGTGGTGGTGAATCTCGCGCCGGCGGACCTCGCCAAGCACGGCGGGCGCTACGACCTCGCCATCGCCATCGCCATCCTCGCCGCCACCGAGCAGGTGGAGCACCGGCACCTCGCCCGCCTCGAGTTCCTGGGCGAGCTGTCGCTCTACGGCGACTTGCGGCCCGTGGCTGGCGCCTTCTGCGCCGCCGCCAAGCTCGCTGGCGACTGTGCCTTGGTCGTGCCGGAGGCGCACTGCGAGGAACTCGCGCCCTTGCGCGACGCTTCGCTGCATCCCGTCGCGTCGCTGCGGGAGGTGATCGAACTGCTGCAGGCGGAGCGACTGCCGCCGCCAGCGGAGCTGCCCCTGGCGCGCCCGCGGCGCAGCGCGCTGCCGTCGCTGAACGACGTGCGCGGCCAGACCCATGCCAAACGCGCCCTGACGGTTGCCGCTGCTGGCGGCCACCACATGCTGATGGTCGGACCGCCGGGTACCGGCAAGACGATGCTCGCGAGACGCCTTGCCGGGCTGCTGCCGCCGCTATCCGCCAGCGAAGCCATCGAAGTGGCCAACGTCTATTCCGTGTCGCGCCGCACGGCGCCGCCGTTCGGCCAGCGCCCTTTCTGCGATCCGCACCACACGGCATCGGCACCGGCCATCGTCGGCGGCGGCAATCCCATCGCTCCGGGCGAGGTCACCCTGGCCCACGGCGGAGTGCTGTTCCTGGACGAGCTGCCCGAGTACCAGCGCGATGTGCTCGAAGCGCTGCGCGAGCCGCTCGAAGCCGACGAGATCGCGCTCGCCCGCGTCAACCAGACCGTGCGCTACCCGGCGCGCTTCCAGCTCGTGGCGGCGATGAACCCGTGTCCGGCCGGGTACGTCTGCGACGAGGCGCGCTGCCGCTGCGCACCGCACCAGGTGCGCCAGTACCGCAGCCGCGTCTCGGGGCCGCTGCTCGATCGCATCGACATCCGCATCGAAGTGGGGCCGGTGGCGGATGCGGATCTGTGGGCGAAGCAGGTGCCCGCAGGCGACGACGACGCGCTGCGGGCGGCTATCGCCAACGCCCACGGTCGGCAGATGGCGCGCTGCGGCAAGCCGAACGCCGCCCTATCCGCCGTCGAGGTGGAGCGGCACTGCGCGATGGAGGATGCCGCGGCCAACCTGCTGCGGCGGGCGGGCAAGCGTCTGCGACTGTCGGCGCGGGCGCTGCACCGGCTGCGCAAAGTGGCTCGAACGATCGCCGATCTCGCGGCAGCCGACATCATCCGCACGCCCCATGCCGCAGAGGCGCTCGGCTATCGAGCGATGGACGTCGATTCGAGGCCGGGCTACTGAAGGGGGCCGTCGGCCTCGCCGATCATGTAGTCGATGGCGGCTTCCAGCTCGGCGTCGCTGCACGCCATGCACAGGCCCATCGCCGGCATGAGATTGAGGCCATCCTTGGTGGTCTGCAGCATGACCTCCATGCCCTTGGCGATGCGCGGCGCCCACGCCTCGGCATCGCCCAGCTTCGGCGCTTCGTTGAGGCCGGTCTCGTGGCAGGTGCGGCAGAACTTGCCGTACACGTCGCCGCCGCTCAGCGCCGCGGCCGGCGCGGGCGGGGCGGCGTCGCCGCCGCAGTCCTGGCCCTCGATGCACAGTTCGCCGAGCGGCCGGACGCGGTCGATGATGTCCGCCACAGTGCCGGAATCCACGGCTTGGCCGAAGGCAGCGGCGGCGATGGTGAGGACGGCAGCCGTGGCAAGCGCTTTGCGCAGGTTGAGCGGTCTCAAGGGCAAGGGATGCTCCGAAGCGGGTCGCGACGGCGGCGCATTATAGCGGCACGCGCGGCCCAGGCGCGGCCTCTCAAGCGGCGTCGATGACGATCAGTTCCGCGCCTTCGGACACGCGCTCGCCGACGGCGCAATGCACGCCGCTCACCGTGCCGGCGGCGGGCGCCCGGATGACGTGTTCCATCTTCATCGCTTCAAGGATGGCGAGCGGCTGCTGCGCCTGCACGCGGTCCCCGGTCGTCACCTGCACAGCGACGATCTGCCCGGGCATCGGCGTCTCGACGCGGCCGCCATGCTGGACGGCGGTCCCGAACGCCGCCGGATCGGGTTCTAGAAGCGTGATCCGTTCGACCGCGCCTTCGCGTACCGCATGCATGTCGCCGCCCGCCTGGACGATCCTCACGCGCACGATCCCGGCATCCGGCAGCGCGGCGGTCAGCATGTCGGCGTCCAGAACGGGCTCCTGCAGCCGGAACTCGCCATCGCTGCTCTGCACCACGAAGTCCGCGCCGTCCGCGAGCAGCCGCGCCTCCAAGCGCTGCCGGCCGCGCCGGAAACGCAGCGTCTGCTCATGGGGCAGGTTCATCCGAAACCCGTCCCTCGCGGACCACGGGCTGTCGCCGGCATCGTCCACCAGCGTCGCTACCAGCGCAGCCGCCGTCGCCACCGCATCCGGGGCAGGCGCGAGCTGCTTGGCGTCCTGCTCCACGGTGCCGGTCGTATAGCTGCCGGCGGCGAACTCCTCGTGGGCCAGGACGTTCAGCAGCCAGCCGACGTTGTGCTCCACGCCGACGACTTCGCTCCTGCGCAAGGCGTCCGCGAGCGCGGCGATGGCTTGGCCGCGGTCAGGCGCGTGGGCGATCACTTTGGCCAGCATCGGGTCGTAGTGCATGGTCACCGCCGAGCCGCTGCGGACGCCGCTATCGACGCGGCCGACGGGGAACGCCACGCGATGCAGCGTGCCGGTGGACGGCAGGAAGCCGCGCTTGGCGTTCTCCGCATAGACGCGCGCTTCCACGGCGTGGCCGTCGATGGCGAGGTCGCCGAGGGCGAGCCGCTCCCCGGCGGCGATGCGAAGTTGCCACTCCACCAGATCGAGGCCGAGAATCGCCTCGGTGACCGGATGCTCCACCTGCAGCCGCGTGTTCATCTCCATGAAGTAGAAGGCATCGTCCTCGACGATGAACTCCACCGTGCCGGCGCCGACGTAGTCCACGGCGCGTGCGGCCCGGATCGCTGCCTCGCCCATCGCGGCGCGCAGCGTCGGGTCCACACTCGGCGCCGGGGCTTCCTCGATCACCTTCTGATGGCGCCGCTGGATGGAGCAGTCGCGCTCGAACAGCGACCGCGTCTCGCCGTGGGCGTCCGCGAGGATCTGCACTTCGATGTGCTTGGGCGCGGTCAGATAGCGTTCGAGCAGCACGCGATCATCGCCGAATGCCGCTGCGGCCTCGCGCTTGGCGCCCGCGAGCGCGGCGGCGAAGTCCTCGGCGGCGTCAACGCGCCTCATGCCTTTGCCGCCGCCGCCCATGGACGCCTTGATGAGCACCGGGAAGCCGATCTCGGCGGCGCGTTCGGCAAGCGCCGCCGGGTCCTGGTCCGCGCCGTCGTAGCCGGGTACCACCGGTGCGTCGGCGTTGGCGACCAGCCGCTTGGCTTCGATCTTGGATCCCATCGCCCGGATGGCGGCGGGCGGCGGACCGACGAAGGTGACGCCGGCATCGGCCACGGCCTGCGCGAAGTCGGCGTTCTCGGACAGGAAGCCGTAGCCGGGATGCACAGCTTCCGCGCCGCTCGTCGCCACCGCCTTGAGCAGCGCATCCTGATTGAGGTAGCTCTCGGTGGCCGGCGCGGGGCCAATGCGCACGGCCTGATCCGCTTGTGCCACATGCAGCGCATCGGCGTCCGCATCGGAGAACACGGCGATGGTGCGGATGCCGAGCCGCCGAGCCGTCCGAATGACGCGGCAGGCGATCTCGCCGCGGTTGGCGATCAGCAGCGAGTCGAACACCGCTACATCCTGAAGATGCCGAACCGCCCATCTCCGGCGGTCGCCGGTTCGGACGTGGCGACATCAAGGGCGAGGCCCAGCACGCGCCGGGTGTCCACGGGGTCGATGACACCGTCGTCCCACAGCCGGGCGCTGGCGAAATACGGATGCCCCTCGCGCTCGTACTGGCCGCGGATGTCCGCCATGAAGGCGTCCTGTTCGGCCTCCGGCCACTCCTGGCCGCGCGCCTCAAGCCCATCGCGGCGCACCGTGGCGAGGACGTGCGCCGCCTGCTCGCCGCCCATCACCGAGACGCGCGCGTTGGGCCACGTCCACAGCATCCGCGCCCCGTAGGCGCGCCCGCACATGGCGTAGTTGCCGGCGCCGAACGAGCCGCCGGTCACCACGGTGAACGTCGGCACCCCGGCGCAGGCGACCGCAGTGACCATCTTCGCGCCGTCCTTGGCGATGCCGAGGTTCTCGGCCTTGCGGCCGACCATGAAGCCGGTGATGTTCTGCAGGAACAGCAGCGGGATGCCGCGCCGGTCGGCGAGCTGGACGAAGTGCGCTCCCTTGAGGGCGGACTCGGAGAAGAGGATGCCGTTGTTGGCGAGAATGGCGACCGGGAATCCCTCGATGCGGGCGAAGCCGCAGACCAGCGTCTCGCCGTAGAGCGCCTTGAACTCATGGAAATCCGAGTCGTCCACCAGCCGGGCGATCACCTCGCGCACATCGTAGGGAGTCCGAGTATCCGTGGGCAGGACGCCGTAGATCTCCTCCGCCGGATAGCGCGGCGGCTGCGCCTCGGCCTTGGCGACGGTGCATGTTCTGGCCACCGGCGCCGCGACGACGGCCTCCCGCGCCAGCGCCAGGGCGTGCTCATCGTTGATTGCGAGGTAGTCAGTGACGCCGGACTGCCGCGAGTGAACATCGCCGCCGCCGAGACTCTCCGCGTCCACTTCCTCGCCCGTGGCCGCCTTCACCAACGGCGGACCGCCAAGGAAGATCGTGCCCTGGTTCTGCACGATGATGGCCTGGTCGCACATGGCCGGCACGTAGGCGCCGCCGGCCGTGCAGGAGCCCATCACCACGGCGATCTGGGGGATTCCCTGCGCCGACAGGTTCGCCTGGTTGTAGAAGATGCGGCCGAAGTGCTCCTTGTCCGGGAAGACGCCCGCCTGCATGGGCAGGAACGCGCCGCCCGAATCCACCAAATAGATGCACGGCAGGCCGTTCTCCAAGGCGACTTCCTGCGCTCGCAGATGCTTCTTCACGGTGATTGGGTAGTAGGTGCCGCCCTTGACCGTGGCATCGTTGGCGATGACGACGCACTCGCTGCCGGAGACGCGCCCGATGCCGGCGATCAGTCCGGCGGCGGGAATGACGTCGTCGTAGAGCTCGTGGCCGGCGAGCTGGCCGATCTCCAGGAACGGCGTGCCCTGATCGAGAAGGCCCTGCACGCGCTGGCGCGGCAGCAGCTTGCCGCGCTTGAGGTGGCGTTGGCGCGAGCGTTCATCGCCGCCTTCGGCGATCCGGGAAACGAGGGAGCGCAACTCCTGCGCGAGGCGCCGATGGTGCGCGGCGTTGACGGCGAAGGCGGCGTTCGACGTGTCGAGGCGCGATTCGAGCGATGCCATGCTCGGCTGGCTTCCTGTGCGCGCAGTCAGGCGTCCCGCTCGATGATTCCGCAGGCGGCCCTAGCGCCCCCCGCGCAGCCCTTCGCCTCGCCTTCCGGGCAGTAGGTGTCGGCCTCGACGTGGATGATGAAGGCGCTGCCGTCCGCGTCGAACAGGGAGAGCGGCCCGGGGGAGAGCGTGATGCGCGACGTGGTGGTGGTCAGCTCGCCGCTGCCCTCCGCATCCAGAACGATGTTCACGAGGTCTCCGGCATGGAACGGGTGGTTGCCGTCCGGGCTGGTATTGCTCGCCGGCCCCGGATCGAAGTGCCCCTTGGCCGCCCCGCACGGCTCGCACTGCCCGGTCTCGTGGATGTGTACCGCGTGCTTCCCTTCAGCGATGCCGGAGGCTTCAAGCCGGATCGTCACATCCACGAGCTTCACCCCTTCCGAGGACGGCCGCTCGGAGAGCCGCGCCCAGCCGACATGCTGCGGCTCTTCGGCGCAAGTGTGGATCTTGGCATGGGCAGTCACGGCCTCCCCCGCCTCCTGCGCTTGACCCGCGAACGCGAGACAAGCGGCGGCGACAGCCAGCAAAGCGGCGACGAAGGAGGCGGGGAGCTTAGCGTTGCGAACCATGGCAGCCTCACGCGCGGGCTTGTATTCGCAACAACGTACCGCGCAAAGCCCTCGCGACGCAACAAGCGGTTGCATCAAGCGCGAGCGTCAGCCTACGGGTGCCGAAGACCGGCTCCCTCAGCCCGGCCAAGCTTAGCCAACAGCTCCCGCACCGTCACGATAGGGCATGCGAATGCAGCCCCCAGGTCCAACAGGTCTCTGTCTCCGGTGACGAGACAGTCCGCCTGACCCACCAACGCAAGTTCGAGGAACGGCACGTCCAGAGGGTCGCGACACGGGGGCGTGGGCGGCGGCGGATCAGGCACTGCCACCACGTCGCAGAACGGCAGATAGTCTGCAAGGACTTCACTCTGCGCGGCGTCAGTCAGCCGGAACTTCGGATAGGCCAGGACGCGGACGAGTTCCGCGACGGTTGTAGCAGACACCAGGGGGCATAAACGACGTTCGGTCCAAGATGAGCGGATCTCGGTTGTAGTCCGACCTGGAAAGACAAGCGCGGACACGATCAGATTGGTGTCCAAGACCGCGCGCATCGGTGCCACACCCTCATGCATCGCATCGCTGCATGTAGTGTTCACTTCGGGCGGGGCCGGGCCGCGGTGGCTTTCCGCGCCCACTCAACCGCGTCACGAACATCTTTTCCCGTGAGGTCTAGTTCCGAGAGCTTGGCACGCAAGGCGTCAGTCCTCTGAATCCGAACGGGGGTCAGCACGACCTGTCCGTTTCGAGCTTCGACCTCAAAGTACTCCACCGTACCCAAGTCCTGAATCACGCTCTTTGGTAGCGTAAGCCTGTTTCCGACCGTCATTTTGGCGAGCATCGGCACTCCGTAGCGAGAGTCATGCACCAACTATAGGGCTCCACACGCCGGCCAGCAACTGCCGCGCGAAGACGATCCCGTAGTGACCCGGCGCTGCCGAACGCGCTGGGAAGCCTACGACATCGGCGCTACCAGTTGTACGTGGCGCGCAGGTACCAGGAGCCGCCTTCGAAGTTCGCTGCCGTGCGGCGGGCGTACGGCAGGCCGACGTTCAGGCGGTTGGCGTACGGGGCGTCGATCACATCGATGTACTCGTCCAGGATGTTCGAGCCGCCGAACGTGAAGCGCATCGCCTCGTTGTAGTCGAAGCCGAGCTCCGCGTCCACGAAGACGGTCGAGTCGAGCCGCTTGGTGGGCGCATTGCCGTCCCGCCCGCGGATGCGGCCGCGTTCGTCGTAGTGGCCGCCGTAGTAGTTGACGCGCACCAAGAGGTCCCACTGGGCGTCGAAGGCGGTATTCGCGGTCAGCGTGAAGCGCGTCGTCGGGTAGCTGTTCTCGATGTCCTCGACGTCCGCCGCGCTCACCGGCAGCACGCCGCTCACGAGCGATTGGCTGACCACCTCCACCTGGTTGTGGTTCACCGCCGCGGTGAAGTCGGTGCTGACGCCGGAACCGCCCCACTCGATGCCGCGGGTGACCACGAGGTCCGTCCCGAACACCTCCAGATTCAGCGCGTTGGTGAAGAACTGCACGTTGGAGCCGATGCCCGTCACCGGGTTGGTGGTGGGCAGGTTCTTGGTCTTGAAGATGCGCCCGTCGATCTCGATGAGATAGAAGTCGAGCGAGATCTCCGTCCGATCATCGCTGCCGACGACGCCGAAGCTGTAGTCGATGGAGGTCTCTTCCTTGAGCGGGGCGCCGCCGGCGGCGAGTGCCAGCGGATGGCTCGGCGGCACCGTGCCCGACTCGACCTGCAGGCCGGTGTCGTTGTCGAACGTCGTCGTCACCTTCTGCAGATTGGACTGCCCCGGCGTCGGCGCGTGGAAGCCCGTGTTGGCGCTGCCGCGCACCGTGATGAACTCGTTGATGTCGTAGCGCACGGCCACCTTGCCGTTCAGCGTGCCGCCGAAGTCCGAGAAGTCCTCGTAGCGCAGTGCGTAGTGCAGCAGCGTGCGGTCGGACACTTCCTGCTCGATCTCGCCGTACACGGCGCTGTTGTCGCGCGAGAACTCGCCGGCGTTGTGCGGCTCGAAGCCCTTGAAGCCGCTCGACCCGGGGCCGAGGTAGGAGTTCGGCTCGCCAGCCATCACCGTGAAGGTCTCCTCGCGCCACTCGACGCCGTAGGCGAGCTGCATGGTGTCGTTCAAGCGCCGCGTGAAGTCGGCGTTGAGGTTGAGTTCCTGTTGCTTGAGCGCCCCGACATCGAAGCCCATCTGCGCCGGCAGGCCGTTGCCGCCGAGGCCGACCGCCGGGTTCACCGTGTTGTTGAGGTAGAAGTCCAGCTCGTCCTGGCCGTAGCCGATGCTGAAGTCGTAGGTGGTGCCGTTGCCCCAGATGCCCCGCACGCCGCCGATCAGGCTGAAGTCCTGATGGTCGCCGTCGAAGTACGGCGTGAAGCCCTGCGGCAGCGCCGCCTCGATGCCGAGCGCCTGGATGGTGGAATGCGCTTCGTTGGCTTCCGTCTCCGGGTTGTCGCCGGAGCGGTAGAAGAATCGGTAGCGGCCTTCGGTGGCGGCGTAGTTGGAGAGGAAGTAGGCGTCCGCCGTGTCGCTGAGCGGCATCCCGGCGTTGACGAAGAAGCGGGCGTCCTTGGTCTGCGGACGGCCCCAGGTCTGCACGAAGGGCGCGTCGTCGAAGGGCGAATCCGCGCCGACGTTGGGCACCCCGGCGTCGATCAGCGCCTGGGCATTGGGCCGCTGCCGACCGCGCGAGAGCGCCTCGTTGTCCACGTACTCGAAGCTCAAGTTGGCGAAGCCCTCGGCGCCGAGGCCGAAGCCCGCGTTCGCCGCCAGCTTGATGCTGCGCTCGCCCTCAAAGAACTGGCCGTAGTCCACCTTCGCCTGGCCGCCGGATGCGGCGTCCTTCATCTGCAGGTTGATTACCCCGGCGATGGCGTCCGCGCCGTACTGCGCCACTGCGCCATCGCGCAGGATCTGCACGTTGTCGATGGCGATAGTGGGGATCATGCCGATGTTGGGGCCATGCGAGCCCTTGCCGGCCGCGGGCACGAATTCGGCGATCAGCGCCGCCCGATGCCGTCGCTTGCCGTTCACCATCACCAGCGTCTGGTCCGGCGCGAGGCCGCGCAGCGAGGTGGGCCGCACGAAGGTGTCGCCGTCACCGGACGCCATCGGCGCGTTGTAGGACGGCGCCAGCGCCCGCAGGCTGTCCGTCAGGTCGGCGTTGTTGCCGACCGCGCCGATCTCCTCGGCAGAAAGGATGTCCACCGGCGCGGTCGCGTCGGAAGCGGACCGCGAGGTGGCGAAGCGGGAGCCGACCACCACCACGACTTCGACATCTTCGTCGGCCGCGGACTGGCCCTCCTCCTGGGCCATCGCCGGCGGCGCGAGCGCCACCAGCGGTGCCACCGCGACCATCCACATGCGTCGCGAACCTTCGACGAATGCTTGCATGAGTTCTCTCCTTGGATTCCTCGATCCGACCGGATCGCACGTCAAGTGCGTCGCCGTGCCTGAACCGGCCCGGACTTGATTCCACAGCGTCGCGTTCGCGCTGCACTCAACACGGCGCGGACCTTACCGCGTTGCCGATCGCCCATCAAGATTGCGTGCAGCCTGAGCGCGCTTCCCGCATTCGCCGCAGCCACTGATCGTCGAGATGCGACGCGCGTTCGGTCCACCGGGCGCCGGCCAATGCCCGTGCCGCAGCGTCCTCGCCGGCGCGCAGATGCGCGGCGATCGCCAGATCGATCAGCACGTCGCGCTGCGCTCCGCTGCCGCCGAGCCGCGCGGCATCCGGCAGGGCCACGGCGAGGCGCGCCGCCGCCTGCGCGTAGTTCTGCGCGGCGAAGGACGCGACAGCTTCGCAGACTGCCTCCACCACCGGGCCCGAGGCCTGGGAACCCGCCTGCAAGCGCTCTGCCACGCCCTCGCGCAACGCGCCGAGGCCCTCCCACTCGCCCGCCAGCGCATGCGCCATCGCCAAGTGGATGTTGACGAACGGCACGCCCGGCGCGGGGAAGCGCTCCTTGGCGTAGGCGGCAAGGCCCTGCTGTTCCTCGCGCGAGAGCGGATGGCCGCAGATCGCGGCGCGCAGCGCGAAGGCGGCGCAATCGATCAGGATGAACATCGGCAGCGACTTGGACGCCGACGGCGCCACGGCATCCCGATAGATGGCGAGCGCCCGCTCCGCTTCGCCCTGCTGCAGCGCGAACAGCGCCTGATGCCACGCCAAGTGGCCGTGCAGGACCGCGGCGCGGTCGTAGCTCGGCAGCCAGCGGGCGATGAACGCCTCCCCCGCCGCCGCATGGCCCTGCTCGTAGTAGCCATGCGCCCGGCCGTGTACCGCGTTGGCGTTCTGCGGATTGAGTTCCAGAGCGCGGTCGAGCATGGCGATCCCGGCCCCAGCGTCGCCCGCCTCCACCTTCGCCCAGCCGCAGGCGGCGAGGAACCACCAGTCTTCGTGCCATGCCGCGGCCACCGAGTCCAGCAGGGCGACCTGCCGGAGTGGGAAATCACGAAAACCGCCGAAGCCGAGCAGGCCGTACACGCCGAGCGCGAAGGATAGCGGCACGGCGTCGCGGGGAAACTCGGCCGCGTGGGCGTAGACCAGCGCCAAGGCATCAGCCTCGCCGTGGACCGCCTTGCGGACGATCTGCGCGTAGCCTCGCTCGCGGGGTGGCAGCACGGCGGCTAGCTCCGCAGCCTGCGCGGCGAATGCCCGCCCTTCGGCCGCCGCGCCCCGGCTCAACAGCGCCCGAGCCTTCGTGCAGTGCGCGAGGGCGAAATCGCCATCGAGCGCCAGCGCTTCGTCCGCCAACGCCTCCGCGCCCGGCTGCAAGGCGAACAGCCGGTCGGTGGCCGCGTCGTTCAGGGCGACGGCCTGGGCGGAAGCGCTGCTGACAGGCAGGCCGAAGCGATCCTCAAGCATGGCGGGCCGTGTGGCGAGTACCGTGGGCTATATTAAGCGCCCGCTTGGGACGACTCGACGGCTCGATAGACGTGCGCATCGACCTCCTAGTTCAAGGTGCGCCGCAGTCCACGGACGCACCGCTAAGCGCCCTGCGCTTCGCCCGCGCCGCGCTCGCCGCCGGGCACCGGATCGGGCGCGTGTTCTTCTACAAGGATGCGGTCGCGGTCGGCTGCCGCTTCGCCAGCGACGAGGACGGCGTTCGCGGGGACTGGACCGCGCTGGCCAGCGACGGCGGCTTCGAGCTCGCCATCTGCATCGCCGCCGCCGCCCGCCGCGGCATCGTGGAAGGGGAATCCGTGGATGCGAGCTTCGCCATCGTCGGCCTCGGCCAGCTCATCGAAGCCATGGAGGAGGCCGACCGACTGGTCGCGTTCTGATGGGGTGATGTCATGAAAAATGTTCTCTACCTCATTCGCCAGCCGCCAGGCGCCGCCGCCGACGAAACGGTGGATCTGATGCTGGTGTCGGGCGCGTTCGAGCAGCGCACCAGCGTGCTGTTCATGGACGACGGGGTCTACCAGCTGGTCGGGCTGGAAAACAGGCAGGCGTCCATCAAGGCCTTGCCGACGTACGACGTGGAGGACCTGCACGTCGCCGAGGAGAGCCTCGCGAGCCGCGGCCTCGCTATCGGCGAGCTGCAGCTCCCCGTACAGGTCGCGGACGCGGCGGCCGTCCGAGACCTCTTGGCGCGCCACGACATCGTCGTGCCGGATTGAAGCGCATGGCGACGCTGCACATCCTGTCGAACCCCGGCGCGACCGCGTCCTGCACCGCGGCCATCTCGGAAGGCGATGCCCTGGTGCTGATAGGCAACGGCGTGTTCGCCCTGCCCGGCCTTGAATCCACGGTCGCGACCGTTGGCATTCTGCAGGACGATGCCGCCGAGCGCGGCATTTCCGCAGGTGCGGTGCAGCCGCTTGCCCAAGCCGACTTCGTGGACTGGGTGGTACGCCACGAGCGCAGCGTGACATGGCGCTGAAGCTCGACGCGGACCGTCATCTGACGGACCCCGACGCCTGGTCGCCTTCGGTCGCCGAGTCGCTTGCGAACGACGCAGGCATCGGCCTCACCGACGCCCACTGGCGCGTCCTCCGCGCTCTGCGCGCCTTCTATGCCGAAACGGGCGTCGCGCCGACCATGCGCCCACTGGTGAGGCTTGTGCGCGATCGCGTAGGAGAAGACCTGGCTTCGAGCCTGGCGCTGATGCGGCTGTTCACCGGCGACGCCGCGGGCACGGCCGCCAAGCTCGCCGGGTTGCCGCATCCGGACAAGTGCTTGCGAACGAAGGCGTGATCGGATGCGGGCGACTCCGGCTCACGGCGTGTCGGCGGCTCTTTCCAGCGGCGTTGCGGCGAAGAACCGCAGCAGCACGATGGCGCTTGCCGCGGTCAGCAGCGCGGCCAGTGCGAACGCGGCGCCTGGGAAATACACCGGCGCGGTCGGCGCGGAGAAGTAGGCGAAGAGCTGCGTCATCACCACCGGGCTGATGACGAACGTGCTGCTCGCGACGCTGCCGACGACGCCCTGCAACTCGCCCTGGGCGTTCGCCGGCACCTGCCGCGACATGATGCCGTTGATCGCCGGCATCACGAAGCCCGAGCCGGCATGGAGGACGATCCATACGTACATCATCCATCCCGCCGGCGACAGCGCGTAGCCGAGGAAGCTCACGGCAGAGAGCGTGAGGCCCACCAGCGCCGTGCGTTCGGCGCCCCACGCCGGGATCACGCGGCGGATCAGATAGCCCTGCACGATCAGCATGCACACGCCCACCGCGCCTAGCGATGCGCCGATCTCGCGCGGGCCCCAGTCGAAGCGCTCCATCACGTAGAACGACCAGGTGGCCGGCAGCGAATCGTGCGCGAGCATGTACAGGAAGTAGGCGCCGAGCATCGCGAGCACCACGGGGAAGCGGCGCATCTGGCGCAGCGCACCGAGCGGATTGGCGCGCGCGAAGCGGAACGGTCGGCGATTCTCGGCGCTCAGCGTCTCCGGCAGCACCAGGGCGCCGAAGAGCACGTTCGCGAACGCGATGGCGGCGGTGGCGAAGAACGGCGTGCGCGGGCCGAACTCGCCGAGGAAGCCGCCGATCACGGGACCGAGCAGGAAGCCGACGCCGAACGCCGCGCCCATCAGGCCGAAGTTCTGCGCCCGCTTCTCCGGCGGGAAGATGTCGGCGATGTAGGCGTTGGCGATGCCGAAGCTGGTCGCGGACATGCCGGCGACGATGCGCCCGACGAAGAGCCAGGCAAGCGTCGGCGCCAGCGCCATGACGAGGTAGTCGATGCCGAATACCGCGAGCGAGACCAAGAGCACCGGGCGGCGCCCGAAGCGGTCCGACAGATTGCCCGCCACCGGGGCGAAGAAAAACTGCATCAGCGCGTAGACGAAGGCCAGCCAGCCGCCGTAGCGGGCGGCCTGGTGCAGCGGCTCGCCGGTGACGTCGACGATGAGCTCCGGCAGCACCGGCAGGATGATGCCGAAGCCGATGGAGTTCAGCAGCACCGTGACGAAAATGAACGCCAGCGCCCGGCTGGCGTTGATCGGGCGCGGCGGGCTCATTGGCTATCCTGCCGCCACTCGGCTGCGGTGGCCGAGGATGCTCAGGCGTTCGAGGCGGCTGCGATGCTGGCGATGGATGCATCGAGCGCTGCCGCGAAGGCCGCGTCGTCCATGTCCGCTCGAAGGCCCTCGGTGAGCGCCCGGGAGAAGCTCGCGATCACGCCGTCGTTGGCGGCGAGCTTGGCGTTCGCCGTCTCCCGGGAGTAGCCGCCCGACAGCGCGACCACGCGCAGCACCTTGGGGTGGGCGCAGAACTCGGCGTAGTAGTTGGCTTCCTCCGGCAGCGTCAGCTTGAACATGATGGGCAGGTCGCTGCCCAGTTCGTCGAGCGCCCGCCGCAGGCCGTCGCGCAGCAGCGCCTCGCAGGCGGCTTTGTCCGGCGCGTTGATGTCCACCTCGGGCTCGACGATGGGCACCAGTCCGTGACCGAGGATCTCGCGCGCCAGTTCGAACTGCTGCGCCACCACCGCAGCAATGCCGTCCGGGTTCGCCGATTGGATGACCGAGCGCATCTTCGTACCGAAGACATCCTTGGCGCGCGCCTTCGGCAGCCGCTCGCCAAGGTCCGGCACCGGCTTCATCGTCTGCACGCCCGCTTGCACGTCGCGCAGGCCGTAGTCCACCTTGAGGAACGGCAGGATGCGCTTCTCCTGCCACAGGTACTCGCTGGTCGGTGCGCCCTGCATCTCCCGATCGAGCGTATTCTGGAACAGGATCGCGCCCAGCACGCGGTCCCCGTCGAAGTTCGCGTTGGTGACGATGCGGGTGCGCATCGCATGAACCAGATCGAACATCTGCGCCTCGTTCGCGTAGGCGGATTCGTCGACCCCGTAGGCCTTGAGCGCCCTCGGCGTGCTGCCGCCGCTCTGGTCCAGGGCGGCGATGAAGCCCGCCCCGGTACGCATCCGTTGAATTTGCTCCGCCATCCGGCCAACCTTACGCACGCCCAACTGCCTAAGAGTATCCCACCGCCATGACCAAACCCAACATCCTGTTCATCATGACCGACCAGCAGCGCTGGGACGCCATGGGCACGAGCGGCGACTGGGTGACGACGCCCGCGCTGGACCGCATCGCCGCCGAGGGCGTGCGTTTCACGCAGTGCATCACCACCACGCCGATCTGCATCCCCGCCCGGGTGACCCTCGCCACCGGCCGCTACCCGCACAACAACGCGGTGTGGAGCAACGTCAACTACACGATGCCCGAAGACGCGCCCACCTGGATGCGCGCCATCCGCGACCTCGGCTACCGCACCAGCCTGTTCGGCAAGACGCACCTGCATCCGCATCGCGGCGACCTGCGCGAGCGCGAATGCCTGCTGAACGCCTACGGCCTAGACGACGTGGACGAGATCGGCGGACCCCGTGCCAGCGCGCAGGTGATGAGTCATATGACGGCCATGTGGCAGGACAAGGGCCTGCTCGATGCCTACCGGGAGGACTTCGCCGAGCGCTTCGCGAACAAGCCGCACGTCTCCCGACCCTCCGTGCTGCCGCTTGAGGACTATGCGGACGTCTACGTCGGCCAGCAGGCGAAGCGCTACCTCGAAGCCTACGACCGCGACGAGCCGTGGCTATGCTGGGTGAGCTTCGGCGGCCCGCACGAGCCGTGGGATGCGCCGGAGCCCTACGCCAGCCAGTTCGACCCCGACGCCATGCCGCCGCCGGTGCCGCGTCCCGCCCACGACCAAAACCGTCCGCAAGGCTGGCTGGACTATTACATGGCCAACAGCTCGCCGGCGCTGGAGCCCGGCGACGAGGCTGCGATGCGCGCCAACTACGCCGGCAATGTGCGCCTGATCGACGATCAGATCGGCGACATCCTCGCCGCCATCGAGGCGCGCGGCGAACTCGACAATACGGTGATCGCGTTCACCTCGGACCACGGCGAGATGAACGGCGACTGGGGGCTCATCTACAAGATGAACTTCCTGGACGGCGCCTTGCGCGTGCCGCTCCTGGTGCGCACGCCGGCCACTGCCACGAACGGCGGCATGGTGAGCGACGCGCTGGCGGAGAACTGCGATCTGGGGCCGACCCTGGTCGAACTGGCCGGCGGCGACCTGGAGCACCGCCAGTTTGCCCGCTCGCTGCTGCCGGCGCTGGACGGCGGATCGCATCGCGAGGACGCGCTCTCTGAGTTCCGCGGCGAGTTCATGCTGATGACCGAGGAGTGGAAGATGGCGCTCAACCGGGAAGGCCGCGTCTATCTGCTCTTCGACCGAGCCGCCGATCCGCAGGAGACGCGCAATCTGGCGGGCCTGCCGGAGATGCGCACGGTGGAGGACGAACTGCGCCTACGCACTTTGGAGCGGATCGCGCAGACGCAGTTGAAGGCACCTTAGGTCAGCGGGCCCGGGCATCCCGATCGCGCTCCCGAAGGCTGGCCAGGCGCGCGCCGATCTTCGCCTCCAAGCCGCGGTCCGTCGGTTCGTAGAAGGTCTGGTCCGGCATTTCGTCCGGGAAGTAGCGCTCGCCGGCGGCGTAGGCGCCCTCCTCCGCGTGGGCGTAGCGGTAGCCCTTGCCGTGGCCCAACCCCTCCATGAGCCGCGTGGGCGCATTGCGCAGCCGCAGCGGCACAGGATGCGACGGGTGCTTGCGCACATACTCCATCGCCTTCCCGAAAGCGGTTTCCACCGCGTTGCTCTTCGGTACGCTGGCGAGGTAGAGGACGGCCTGGGCCAGTGCCAGTTCCCCTTCCGGCGAGCCGAGGCGGTGGTAGGCATCCCAGGCATCGACGGCAAGCTGCAAGCCCCGCGGATCGGCATTGCCGATGTCTTCGCTCGCCACCCGCACCAGCCGCCGCGCCACGTAGAGCGGATCGCAGCCGCCGTCGAGCATCCGCGCCAGCCAGTAGAGCGCGGCATCCGGCGCGCTCCCCCGCACGGCTTTGTGGAGCGCCGAAATCTGGTCGTAGAACGCATCGCCCCCCTTGTCGAAGCGCCGGTAGGACTGGCCGCTCGCCTGCTCGACATGCTCGGCTTCAACGGTCTCGCCGGCGAGCTGGGCGGCGATCTCCAACGTGCTCAGCGCTCGCCGCGCATCGCCGTCCGACAGCGCCACGAGCCGCGCCACCGCCTCCGCCGCCAAGTCGATGCGAAGGTCCTTCTCCGCCGCCCGACGCAGCAGCATTTCGATGTCGGCATCGGCCAGCGGCTGCAAGACGTAGACCCGGGCGCGGGACAGCAGCGCCGCGTTCACCTCGAACGACGGATTCTCGGTGGTGGCGCCGACGAAGGTGACGGTGCCCTTTTCCACATGCGGCAGAAAGGCATCCTGCTGCGCCTTGTTGAAGCGATGCACCTCGTCGATGAAGAGCACCGTGCGTGTCTCGGGGAAGGCCTCCGCCTCGGCGATGGCGGCGCGCACGTCCTTCACCCCGGCCAGCACCGCCGACAGGCTCCGCCAGCGCGTTTCGGCGGCATCCGCCAAGAGCTTGGCCAGCGTCGTCTTGCCGGTGCCCGGCGGTCCCCAGAAGATCATCGAGTGGATGCTGCCACGCTCGGCCAGTTCCTTGAGCGGCCGCCCGTCGCCGAGCAGATGCTTCTGGCCCACGAAATCCGCAAGGCGCGACGGCCTCATGCGGTCCGCGAGCGGCCGCGCCGCTGGGTCAATGCTGTGCGATGGCTGCTCGAACATTCCCATGGCCCGCAGGCGACGCCTCGAAACGAACGCTCGCAGTCTATCGCACGGCAGGCCGACCACTGTGCCGGCCGCAAGCCACCGGCACGCCTTTCGTGGCTCGACGAAGCACACGAAGCACCACCGCCTTTACCGCGCCGGTCGCCGGGCGCACAATGGTGCCGCAAGGACATTCGCCCCGATAGCGATTCGAGAAGCGCCGCCGCGCCCTAGGATTCGACGTTGCACACGACCCGGCCCATCCGATGACGCCTTCGCTCCGCGATCTGCTCGCTCGCGGCGAGGGCCTCCACACGGAGTTCAAGGAGTGGCCCGTCAGGCCGGACGACTTCGCTGCCGCGATCGTCGCCTTCGCGAACTCGGACGGCGGGCGGCTGCTGCTGGGCGTCCGCGACGATGGCGAACCCTTGGGCATCCCCGGCGACGAACTCGACCGCGCGTTGCAGTTCGTCGACAACGTGGCCTACAACAATTGCTCCCCGCCCGTGACCGTCCTGCAAGAGACACTGCCCCTCGAAGATCGCGTGGTAGTCGCGGTGAGCATACCGACGGGCGACTCGCGTCCCTATCGGACCAACCGCGGCGTTCACTACATCCGCACGTCGTCCGGTCGCCGCCATGCATCGCGGGAGGAACTGCTGCGGCTGTTCCAAGCCACGGGCAGCCATTTCTACGACGAGTCGCCGGTGCTCGGCAGTTCCCTTGCGGATGTGGATCAGCAGGCGTTCGACGAGATGCTTGGCGCGATCACCCAGCAAGGCGTCCCCGTACCCGGGATTCACGGCGAACGTCTCCTCGAGAACTGGGGACTCGCACGCCCAGTGGAAGGCGTGGCGCGGCTGACCGCGGCAGGAATGCTGCTGCTCGGTCGGGAACCGCAGCGCCACCTGCCCCACGCGTACGTCTCCGCCCTGCGAATCGGCGGCACCGACATCGCCACGCCGCCTAGCGACCAGAAGCGCATCGAAGGAAGGCTGTTCGACATCCTGCAGGACTGTCTTCGGTTCCTCGACTTCAATCTGTTCCGACGCCACGAGGTTCGCGGCATCGAACCCGAGGTCGTGCTCGAGTTCCCTATGGATGTGCAGCGCGAGGTGCTCGTCAACGCGCTTGCGCATCGCGACTACACGATCTCCGGCCCCATCCGGCTGATCGTCTTCGCCGATCGCTTGGAAGTGCGCACGCCGGGCCGGCTGCCCAACTCCGTGCGCACGGAGCAACTCGGCAGCGGCGTTCACGTCCTGCGCAACCCTACCCTCTACAACCTGCTCTTCAAGCGCGGTCTCGGCACGGACGCGGGCAGCGGCATTCCGCGGGTGATCCACCTGCTCCGCCAGCACAACGGCAGCGAGCCGTCCTTCGAGCTGCAGGGCAACGAGTTCGTCGTCACCCTCACTCGTCCACCGGCGGATACGGCGGCACGCCCCACGCCTCCGCCGGGCGGTCCATCATCAGGTTGACGAAATGCGGCACGAGGCAGGCCATGATCCGCCCGCCGTCCGCCACCTGCTGCCGATTGACGCTGCCGCCCCATGTCGCGCCGCCGTGGATGAGCTGGTTGCGCAGCACGTAAAGGCGCCGGAACAGGACGCCGAGAATGCGCGGCGTGTCCTGGTTCTTGAGCGCATCCCTCACCTGGCGCTGATCGGCGCGGAACCGTTCCTGCCAGTCGGCGAACTCCGCTTCGCCGTGCTGGTGGCGCCAGAACGGCTCGAAGACGTAGCGATTGTCGAGCAGCAGGCGCAACGGACCGGAGAAGCGCTGCCAGATCGCATCGTAGATGACCCCTCGGCGGTCCACCTTGCAGACCATCTCGAAGAACCACTCCCGGAACGCCATCTCGGTGAAGCGGACCTGCAAGTCCGTGTCCTGCACGTAGGCCGCGTTGAAGGCGATCCAATAGCAGATGAAAGCCGCGTCCGCATCGCCTCTCGCGGATGCTGCCTCCGCGCCCTCGATCCAGCTGATGGCGCGATGCACGCGCAGGCCGAAGTCCGTCGGGAACGCCTCTCGCACCTCCCGCTGGCGGGCCTTGAGGATGTCGAAAGAGAGATCCGGCGCCGCCATCCGGTCACGCTCGCTGGTCGAAGAACGCGCGCACGCGGGCGATGATCTTCGGCACGTCGCTCGGCCGCAGTTCGCGCGGATCGAACAGCACCAAGCCATCGCCGAGCTGGTGGTTGCGGGTGCGGATGCTCGGTTCCCCGGCGGCGAGAAAGCGCACCAGCGCCGCCGCCCGAGCCGGCGCCAAGCGCAGCCCGGCGCGCAGGATCGGTCGTCCGGCACGGTCCGGGACCAGTTCCACGGCGGCGACCGAGCTCAGGCCCTCGCGAAGCGCACCAAGCAGTTGCTCGCCGCCGCCCGCGCGGGGATGCTGCAGCGCCGCCAGCAAACCCATGATCGACTCCTTGCCTACCTTCATGGCGCGCCCGATGCCGCGCTCCTGGGCCTCGCAGGCGGCGATCAGATGCGCCCGGCCGGCAATGAAGCCGCAGGTGGGCCCGCCGATGGCCTTGCCGCCGGAGTAGACGACGAGGTCCGCGCCGGCGCGCAGGTACGAGCGCAGGTCGCCTTCCGCGGCGGCATCGACCAGCACTGGCACGCCGCGGTCGACGAACGCCGCGAGCGGCAGCCGGCGGTCCTGCGCGCAGTGATGCGACTGGACGTAGACGAGCGCCTGCGTGTGAGGATCGAGAGCCTGCTCGAGGTCCGCTTCCCCCACCCCTTCCGCGGTGCCGAAGACGATCGGATTGCCGCCGCCCAGGCGGATCATTTGCGTCACCTCGGCGCCGAAGTCCACGTCGTGGCCGTTCTGGATCAGCACGTCGCTGGGACCGTCCACCGTCGGCAGACGGCGAACCTTGGCGAGGTCGCCGCCGGTGAGGATGGCGGCGATGCCGATGGCGATGCCAGCGGCCGCGCCGCTGGTGATGCAGGCGGCCTCTGCGCCCGCGCGCTCGGCGACCAATGCACCCGCCGCACGGCGCAGTGCCGCCATGTCCACATGCGCCCGGGCAGCTTCCGCCTGCGCCCTCGCAACGGCTTCGCTTTGCGCCGAGCCGCCGAGGGCGGTCAGCTTGCCGGCGGCGTTGATCACCGTGCCGACGCCGGCGAGCGCGAAAGGAGCAGGCGGCTGGCAGGCTGTCAAAGCGGTGCGCTCCGCTCCCAGTACGCGCTGCCGATGGCAACCCCGCGCGTGCGGATGCCGCGCTCCGCGGTGCGTCGTTCGCCCTCCGCATCCTCCAGGTCCTGCGCCGCATCGACCTCCTCGAACACCGTGGCGTAGGCCGGCAGCCCCGGTGCCAGCCTACCGAAGCCGAGCCGCGCGATGTCCACCGCCTCGGCGGGCGCCAGCGTCACTGCGCGCACCACATCGAGCAGCGACAGACCGACGGCGCGAAGCTTGGTCATGGTGCGGGCGAGGGAAACCGCATAGCGTTCCACGTTGCCGCGATGCAGGTCCGAACTGATGGTGTGGACCGGCATGCCCTGCGCCAGCGCCGCCTCGCAGACGCGGAAGCTGAACGAAGAACGGCCATGACCCAAATCGACGATCGCCCCGCGTTCCACCGCCGCCCGAAACGCCGGCAGCACCCGTTCGCGGTAGCCGAGCACGCCGCCGACCTTGCCGTGGTAGGTGTGCGTCACGATGTCGCCGGGTCGCAGCAGGTCGAGCAAGTCGTCGATCACCGGCGGCGCGTTGCCGATGTGCAGCATCAGCGGCTTGCCGACCAGTTCGGCGGCCTTGCGCGCCAGCTTCACGGCTTCGAGGCCGAACGCGCCGGTGTGCGATGCCGAAGCCAGCACCTTCACGCCCACCAGCCAGTCGTGGCGCTCGAAGGCGCGCACCGTGCCGGGCAGGTCGCAGAGCTCGGGCCTTGACGCGTGGCCGCCGCCGAGGTTCGGCAGCCCAGGCGAGCCGATGTTGATGAACGCGAACACACGCGTCCGCTGGGTCTCGTGTACGAACTGCGGGAACGCATCGATGGTGGCCGCGCCCGAGGAACCGGCATCGACCACGCAGGCGACGCCCTGCTCGACGCCGATGCGATCCGCCGCGAGGCGTCCGGTGGCGAACAGCGGGTGGCTGAAGACGTGGGTGTGCAGGTCGATGAAGCCGGGCGCGACGTACGCGCCGCTGGCATCGACGATGCGGTCCGCGGGCACCGCGAGAGCTTCCACGACGATGCCGTCGTCGATGTGCAGGTCCCGCTCGTGCATCGCGCCCGTGGCCGGATCGATGCACCGCCCGCCGCGAATCGTCAGGCTGGCCATCGGTCTCTTGCCGCGCGGTTCTCGTCAGGCATCGCCTTCTTCTGCCTCGTCATCGAGCGCCCTCGTCGCGTCGCGCACTCTGTTCCAGCGTTCGCGGACGTCGCGGTAGCGGGCGACGTTCGCGGCATCCGGCTCGATCCGGGCCGGTTCGGGGACCATCGCTGCCGCGGCCGCGTGCTGGTCCGAATACAAGCCGAGCGCCGCCGCCAGATAGATCGCCGCGCCGCGGCCCTCGACAGCGGCATCGAACACGTCCACCGGCTCGGCGAGCACATCCGCGAGGATGCCGGCCCATAGCCTGCTTGCCGCCCCGCCGCCCGTCAAGCGCAGACAGGCCGGGTCGCCGCACCATCCCGCGATCTGACGGGCGATGTCGGCGATGGCGAAGGCGGACCCTTCAAGCACCGCGCGATACAGGCTCGGCGCGCCGTGGCGCAGGCGCAGGCCGACGAACGCCCCCGTGGCGCCTGGCCGCCGCTCCGGGGCGACCTGGCCGGCGAGGAAGGGCAGGAAAGTCAGCCCATCCGCGCCGATGGCGACAGCGGCCGCGGCATGCTCCGCTTCGCGGTAGGCGTCCTCCGAGTCCGCGCCGCGAATGATGCCCAGCAGCCAGTCCACCGCCCGCCCGCCGAGCACGGCGTTGCCGCCGATGACGTGCCGGTCCGGCGGCAGCGCATAGAACCGATACGCGCCGGGCGGCGGCGCGGCGGTCACCGTGCGCACCACGGCGTGGGTGCCCAAAGTAATGGCGTACTGACCCGGCCCGACGGCGCCGGCGCCGACATTCGCGCAGACGCCGTCATGGGCGCCGAGCGCCACCGGCAGGCCTGGGCGCAAGCCGGTCTGCCTCGCTGCGGATTCGCTGAGCTGGCCGACGATCTCCCAAGGCAGCCTGGGCGTCGGCATCAACTCCGCGGGGACGGGGAAGTCCTCAAAGAGGCGCTCGTCCCAGTTCGGCGCATCGGGTCCCGACGACCAATCCGTGGCGTGGCAGCCGGTAAGGCGAAACAGCAGGAAGTCCTTGGCGTAGAACGCGAACCGGCACCGCGCAGCCACATCCGGCGCCTTTCGGCGCAGCCAAAGATACTTGGCGACGAGCGCCGCACCGTAGTTCGACAGGAACCGCCCGCGGCGGCGCCACTCGTGAAGCCGCGCGAGTTCCTCCGCATGGCGGCTGTCCGCCCACGGCTGCGCGACCACATCGCCCGCGGCATCGAGGAAAACGCCCGCACCGCCGCGTCCGCACAGCGAGATGCCCACGGCGTCCCGGCTGGCCAGTTCGCGCAGCAGCCGCGCCGCGTCCCGCCACCACCGATCGGCGTCCGCGCCGGCCTTGTGCCGCACGGCCACCTGTCGCAGCAACTCGCCGGTCGGCGCGAAGGCCGCAGCCTTGAGCCGCGTCGTGCCGAGATCGAGGGTGAGCAGTTCGGCCATGCAGGAGGAAGTCTATTGGATCGCCGCGATCGGCTGCAGGCCGGCGGCAGCGGAAGGGCCCGCATCGGCGTCAGCGGGGTGCGATCGGTTCTGGCACGTCACCGATGACTTCGACCCCGGCGGGCACGGCGAATGCGAACAGGGAGGCATCGAGCGCTGGGTTGCGCTCGGCGTTGGCGAAGGCGACTTGGGTGTGCTGGTCCAGGTGGTCCGCGATGGCCAGACCCGTCAGCACGCCGCTCGGCGAGAACGTCAGCACGAGTTCGCGGTAGACGGAGTCCTCTGCCAGCGGCGTCAGCAGGAAGCGCACGCCGCCAGCCGCCGGCGGTGGCGCGGCGGCAACGTCGAAGTGGGCGGCAAGGTCCGTGTCTCCGCCGGCGAGCAGCACCGCCGGAGCGCCCTCGATGACGTCCCCAAGCGGCTGCACCGACGCCTGTGCCAGATCGGGATCGTAATCCCATACGGACTCGCCGTCCGCCAGCACCAGTTGCGGGAACGGCTCGTCGACTTCCCAGCGCAGCCGATTCGGACGAGAGAGGTGGATGCGCCCGGTCGTCTCTTGCAGCACATCGCCGAAGCGGTTGGTGATCGTTTGCGTGAACTCTGCCCGATAGCTCGTCATCGCCCGCAAGAGCTCACCCAGATAGGCAGTTGCCGCAGTGGCCGGCGTCGCAGCCAGCAGCGCGAGCAAGGCCACCGTCCGGCGCACGATCAGCCGCTCGGCGCCGGCGGGAGCACCTCCCGGGTGCCGTTGCTGTTCATCGCCGTGACGACGCCCGCCTCCTCCATCGCCTCGATCAGCCGCGCCGCCCGGTTGTAACCGATGCGGAGCTTGCGCTGCACGGACGAAATCGATGCCCGCCGCGACTCCAAGACGTAGGCCACGGCCTCGTCGTAGAGCGGCTCGTCGGACTCGGTGTCGCCGCCGAAATCCACCGTTCCCGGCACGTCCGTGTCCACCTCGCCGGAGACGATCTCCGGCATGTAGTCCGGCTCGCCGCGTTCCTTCCAGTCCGCCGCCACCGCGTGGACCTCCTCGTCGGAGACGAACGCGCCGTGGATGCGCACCGGCATGCTGGTGCCCGGCGGCAGGAAGAGCATGTCGCCGTGACCCAGAAGCTGCTCGGCCCCGCCTTGGTCAAGAATGGTGCGCGAGTCCACACGGCTCGACACTTGGAACGAGATCCGCGCCGGGATGTTCGCCTTGATGAGCCCCGTGATGACATCCACCGAGGGTCGCTGGGTGGCCAGCAGCAGATGGATGCCCGCTGCCCTCGCCTTCTGCGCGATGCGGGCAATGAGCTGCTCCACCTTCTTGCCGACAATCATCATCATGTCCGCGAACTCGTCGATGACGACGACGATGCACGGCAGCCGTTCGAGCGGCGGCGCGTCTGCACCGGCATCCTCCGGCCAGAGCGGATCGAGCAGTGGCTGATCGACGCTCCGCCCCTCGTCGATGCGGCGGTTGTAGCCGGCCAGATTGCGGACGCCCAGCGCGGCCATGAGCTGGTAGCGCCGCTCCATCTCCGCAACGCACCAGTTGAGAGCCTGCGCGGCGTCCTTCATGTCGGTGACGACGGGCGTGAGGAGATGCGGGATGCCCTCGTAGACCGCGAGTTCCAGCATCTTCGGGTCCACGAGGATGAGCCGGAGCTCGTCCGGCGTCGCCTTGTAGAGCATCGACAGCAGCATGGCGTTGAGGCCCACGGACTTGCCGGAGCCCGTGGTTCCCGCCACCAAGAGGTGCGGCATCTTGCCGATGTCCGCCACCACCGGCGCGCCGGCGATGTCCTTGCCGAGCGCGATGGTGAGCGCGGAGCGCGCGTCCTGGAAGCTCGTGCCGCCGAGGATTTCCCGCAGCCGCACCATCTCGCGCTCTTCGTTCGGAATCTCGATGCCGACCACGGACTTGCCCGGAATGACCTCGACGATGCGCACGCTCACCACCGCCAGCGACCGCGCCAGGTCCTTGGCGAGGCCGCTGATCTTGCTCACCTTGACGCCTGCCGCCGGCTGCAGCTCGAAGCGCGTCACCACCGGCCCCGGCTGCACCGAGACCACCTCGGCGTCCACCTTGAAGTCGGCGAGCTTCACCTCCAAGAGCCGCGACATCCGCTCCAGGGACTCCTCGGAGTAGCCGCCCGACGCAGCGCTCTCGTCGTCGTCAAGCAGGTCCAGGGCCGGCATCTCCGCCGGCGTCTTGAGGTCGAAGAGCCGCCGCTGCACGCCCTTGCGCGGCGTCTTGGCGCGCTGCTTGACGGTCGGCGGCGCGCGTTCGGCGGTGGGTTCCACCGGAGAGCGAGCACGCCCGGCGGCCTTCCCCCGACCGCGCGGCCGCTTGCGCTTCTGCTTGGCCCCTGCCGGGATGCCGGAGGACCGTCGGTTCGGCAGAGATCGCCCGGCGCGCCACAGCCAATTTCCCGCGACATGCAGGCCACGCCCCGTCCGCTCGACGACGTTCAGCCACGAGTAGCCGAGCGCCAACTGCGAGCCCGCAGCGGCCATCGCCAGGGCGAACAGCGTGAGGCCCGGCCAGCCCAGCACCGGCAGCCCGAACTCCGCTACCACCGCGCCGAGCGCACCGCCCGGGCCCGCCGGCAGGCCGTCGCCATTGGCCACATGCAGACTCAAGAGCAAGCACACGGCCAGCAGGCTGCCGATGAAGCCGCCGAGCCGGATCAGCGTTCTGGGCCAGGACCGCGCATCCTTCGCGCGCCGCACCAGCAGCGCCACGACAACGAGGCAGAACGGCAGCGCGAACCCGGCCCAGCCGAACACCAGCAGCACCACATCTGCCGTCATGGCACCGCTCGCGCCCACCAGATTGGACACCGCGGCATCGGAGCTTGCAAACGTAAGGCCAGGGTCTTCGGGCGAATAGGAGCCGACGGCGAGAAGCATGTAGACGGCGAGCGCCAAAAGGCCCACCAAGCCCACCTCGCGCAACGGAATGATGGCGCTCACCGGCGAGGACATAGCGGCGAAGTTCCTTTTCACCTTGAGTCGCGGCTGAGACTACTCGCTTAAGCCGTGCAATTTCAAGCCCTTGTAGAGCAAGCCCTTGTAGAGAAGGTGCCCTGGCGCTCAATCCGCCAGGAGCACATTGCGGATGTCGCGCAGCGAGGGCTTCTTGCCGTAAGTCAAGAGAGCGCCGCGGAAAACTCGGCCCGCGACCCAGACGAGGCCCAGGGCGGAGGCGATGCAGATGGCGAAGCTGGCGAGTACCTGCCACAGCGGTACGTCGGTGATGAGCATGCGGGTGGGCAGCATCGCCGGCGCCGTGAACGGGAAGAAGGAGCCGATGACCACGAACGGGCTGTTCGGCGCCATGCCGACGGTTTGCACCATGACGATGGTGAGGATCATCGGCAGCATCACGATGGTGACCGCCACCTGCGCTTCCTGGGGGGTCTCGTAGAGCGCGCCCACGGCGCCGAAGACGCTGGCGTTCAGGAGATAGCCGAGCGGCACCATGAGCAGCACGGTGACCACGACATCGAAGCGGATGGACGGCAGAGAGGGCAGTCCGCCCGCTTCGCCCGCCGCCGCACCGATGCCGAGTTCGGCGAATTGGGGGGTGGTCATGAAGAGCGCGGCGAAAATGCCGACGATGCCAAACATCAGCATCCACGCGGCGAGCTGAGTCGCGGCCATGCCGCCGACAGCCAGTATCTTGCCCATCAGCAGGTCGAATGGGCGCACCGACGAGACGAGGATCTCCGCCATGCGGCTGGACTTCTCCTCCATGGCGGTCTGCATGACGATGGCGCCGTAGGTCCACATGATCATCAGCACGACCACCGCCACGATCATGCCGACGACCGCGGGAACGGCCGCGGAACCCGCCTCCTCTTCGCCCTCCTCCGTCAGTGCCACGGCGTTGAGATCGAGGCCAGCGTACATCGTCTGCTGCACTTCCGGCGGCAGGTCGTAGCGTTCGAGGCGCACTTCCCGCATCGCCCGCCGGACGAAGCTGCGCAACTCCTGCTCGGCGGTGATGGACTGCTTCTCCTTGAGGTAGAGCCACGCCTCCTGGCTCGCGCCCACTTCCGCGAGCTCCGCCGGCAGCACGAGCAGGCCGTCGACGCGGCCGTCGATCACGGCCTGCTTCTCCTCATCCACCGAACGTCTGGCTTGCTCGAGCGTGAACGACTCGTGCCCCTCCTCGAGCAGCACGGGCAGCAAGCGCCCACTCTCGTCGTGGACGGCGATGGTGCGCTCCCGTTCGCGTTCGGATTCGATGGAGAAGAAGATGATGGCCACGGCGCCCGCCATTACGCCGATGATGGCGATCGGCGCCAAGAGCGTGGTCAGCACGAAGGCCTTGGTCTTGACGCGGCGCAGGTATTCGCCGACGAACACCACGCCGATCATGCGGCGCTCCTAGATCGGCCGGCGTCGCGCACCGCTTGCAGGAAGATCTCGCGCAAGCTCGGGTAGGTGGCGGAGTAGCGGTAAATCTCGTCGGCTTCGCGCCGCACCTCGTCGAGCAGCTGCGCCCCCGTATAGCCGTTCAGGAGCCGCAGTTCGGCAGCGCCCGCCGACTGCTTGTCCACGGCCACCTGGCCGGCGGTCGCCAAGCGGGCGAGGAACGCCCCTTCGCCAGCGAATTCCAGGCTCACCGTATCGCGCCCGAAGCCGCGCTTTACCTCCGCCAGATCGCCGCTGATGAGGATGCGGCCTTCGGCGATGAGGCAGATCTCGTCGCACAGGTCCTCCACCTGCTCCATGCGGTGCGAGGCGAAGATGACGATGGTGCCGGCCGCCTTCTGCTCCCGGATCACCTCCTCCATGAGCGCCGAATTGATGGGATCCAAGCCGCTGAACGGCTCGTCCAGGATGAGCAGGCGCGGCGCGTGGACCAAGGCCAGCGCGAACTGCACCTTCTGCTGCATCCCCCGGGACAGCTCGCGCGGCCGCTTCTGCAGGAAGTCCACGCCGTCCAAGCGCGTGAGCCAGCGCCGCGCGCCGCGCCGGGCTTCGGTGGCCGACAGGCCCTTGAGGCGCGCCAGATAGGTGAGCTGATCCGCCACCTTGACGTTCTTGTACAGGCCGCGGTCTTCCGGCATGTAGCCGACCTTGGCCTGGGTCGCGCGGCCCACCACCTGCCCGTCCAAGCGCACCTCGCCACTGTCCGGCTTGGTGATGTTGTTCACCATGCGCAGGATGGACGTCTTGCCGGCGCCGTTCGGCCCGAGCAGGCCAAGGATGCGGCCGGGCTGCGCGGCGAGCGACGCGGCATCCACCGCCAGCGTCGTCGCGTAGCGCTTGGTGACCTGATCGACTTCGAGCATGGGCGCGGCAATCTAGTGGCTGCGCCCGCCCTGTCAAGCCGCTTCGCATCAAGGCGCGAGCCGCTTATGATTCGGCGCTTTGCGAAGCGGAGTTCGGCTTGCTGAAGAAGGACAAGGCCAAGGTGCTCGACGAGGTGTGGGACGATGCCCGCGTCAAGAGCTTCCTCGGCAAGACGGTGCCCAGCCAGTCCGGCCAGCCGCTGCCGGGCGACGCGGACTTCTACGTGCTGCGCCACGCCTACCAATCCATGCGGCCCGGCGACTTCGCCCGCTTCCTCGACTACTACGCCGCCGAGGGCCGCGACGTGCAGGCCAGGGACGGCGCGGGACGCACCTTGGCCGAGGCCATCGCCCGCCATCGGCACGCCGGCCCCTTCATCGAGCTCTTGGATGCCCGCTAGGCAGACGCACCGCCACCGCCTGATCGTGCTCGGCTCCGGGCCGGCCGGATGCACCGCGGCGCTGTATGCGGCACGCGCCAATCTGGCGCCGGTGGTCATCACCGGGGTCGAAGTCGGCGGCCAGCTCACCACGACCACGGACGTGGACAACTGGCCCGGCGACCACGACGGCTTGCAGGGGCCGGACCTGATGCTGCGCATGCAGGCGCATGTGGAGAAGTTCGGCGCCGAGTGGGTACACGACCACATCGCCGAAGTCGATCTCAGCGGCAACCCCCTGCGCATCGCCGGCGACGACGCGGACTACCTGTGCGATGCCCTCATCATCGCCACCGGGGCCTCCGCGAAGTATCTGGGGCTGCCCTCCGAAGAGGCCTACAAGGGCCGCGGGGTCAGCGCCTGCGCGACCTGCGACGGCTTCTTCTTCCGCGGCCGGGACGTCGCCGTGATCGGCGGCGGCAATACCGCTGTGGAAGAGGCGCTCTATCTGTCCAACTTGGCGAGCCGCGTCTATCTGGTGCATCGGCGCGATGCGCTGCGCGCGGAGAAGATGCTCCAGGACCGGCTCTTCGCCCGTGCCGAAGCGGGCGCGGTGGAGCTTGTTTGGAAGCACACCTTGGCCGAAGTGCTCGGCGACGACGCCGGGGTCAACGGCGCAGCGCTCAGAGCGGTCGGCAACGGCGCGGCGCGAAGGCTCGATGTCGCCGGCGTCTTCATCGCCATCGGCCACGTGCCGAACACGGGCGTGTTCGAGGGGCAGCTCGACATGCGCGACGGCTACATCCGCATCAACAGCGGCACGGACGGCAATGCCACCGCGACCAGCGTGCCCGGCGTCTTCGCCGCCGGCGACGTGGCGGACCACGTCTACCGGCAGGCGGTCACGTCCGCCGGCTTCGGCTGCATGGCGGCGCTCGACGCCGAGAAGTACCTGGACGCCCTGGCATAGCTCCGCCTTCGATCTTCCCGGACCCGGGCGGCGCGGACGCCCACGGCCTGCTCGCAAGCGGCGGCGATCTGTCGCCGGAGACGCTGCTCGACGCGTACTCGCACGGCATCTTCCCCTGGTTCGACAGCGACGCCGAGCCACTGCTGTGGTGGTCGCCGGACCCGCGCGCCGTGCTCTCGCCGGACGCCTTGCACGTCTCGCGGCGGCTCGCCAGGCGACTGCGCAGCGGCGTCTTTCGGTTCACCGCGGACAGCGCGTTCGAGGCGGTCATGGCCGGCTGCGCCGCGCCCCGCAAAGGTCGGCACGGAACTTGGATCACGCCGGCGATGATCGCCGCCTACACCGAACTGCACGAGCGCGGCTACGCCCACTCCGTGGAAGTCTGGCAGGGCGATGAGCTCGCCGGTGGCATCTACGGCGTCTCCCTTGGCCGCATGTTCTTCGGCGAGTCGATGTTCAGCGCCGCCACGGATGCCTCCAAGGCGGCGCTCGCGACCTTGGCGTGGCAGCTGAACGACTGGCGCTTCACTCTGATCGACTGCCAGATCATGAACGACCATCTGCGCACGCTGGGAGTACGCAACATGCCGCGGCGCCACTTCCTCGAACTCGTCGCCGCCAATCGCCGGCAAGCGACGCGCCGCGGGCCTTGGCACCTTGACGGAGAAGAACGGCGCAAAGACTGACTACACGCGTAGGGTCGAAGAACTGGTCGAACGCCTCAGAGCACGATCCGGGGAAAGAAAAAAGAGGACAATGACAGCAACAATCGCTATGCTTAGGGTCAGGTCGCGGCGCATGACACGCCGTGGGCTGGCGCCAAGCGGGTAATTCGGCTGAGGACAATCTGAGATGACGCCGGAGATGATAGCAATCATTGGCGTGGGCGTTGCCATTCTGTCGGCGACGCTCCCATTCAACCTGTACCTGATCGGCCAGATCGTGGACCTGCGTGAGCGCATGGCGCGCTTGGAAGGCCTGTTCGAGGGATTCACTGGCCGGCAGCCGAAGGAGGCGTAGCCACGCTGATCGCGCTCTGCCGTGAGCAGGCCCAACGCACATGCGAAAGGGCGCAGGACAGATGTCTGGCAACCGCGCATGTCGTGCTTCAGCATGCTCACCAAGTTCCAATCTTGGGGAGCCACACCACGGACCCTGTCCGCCTCCAGCGGCAAAGCAGCGCCGGAGTCGAGGACGGCCTCTGCTAGGGCGCGGCCGAGGGTTGGGGGCACCGCATTGCCGATCTGCTTGACGACCTGAGCGGTCGTCCCTTTGAACTCGAAGCGGTCGGGGAAGCTCTGGATGCGCGCGCCTTCGCGCGGCGTCAGAGCACGGTCCTGGTGGGGGTGGATGCACCGGTTCGATGCCGGATGGACGAAGTTCACCGTCAGCGTGGTGCTCGGCCGATCCGCATCGAGGCGGCTGTAGCAGGAACTGAAGCCGCTCGTGACCATGCCGGGCGGGAGCGCCGAGATATTCGCGCCCGCGTGGCGGATGATCTCCAGCATCCTGGCCGAGTGCCGCGTTGCACGGTGCAGCGACAGCTCCGGCACGGCCTCTCGCATCGCGCGCTGGTACTCGTTGCGAGGCGGCGTCGCGTACTCCTTCGCTTCCTCTCCGGCCCGGACGCTGGGGAGGTCTCCTATGGCGTCCATCAGCGTCGGCGGCGGCGGCAGGCCGGCCGAGAACAGGGGCAGCGTCTGCACGACTTCCTCGCGCCGGCCGGCCATGCTCTTGTAGTCGCAGTAGCAGGTCGGATTCGGCCAAACGAACGTGCGCCCGTCGCGACCGCCGACGATCACCACGCGCTCCCTGTGCTGCGGAACACCGAAGAGCGCCGCATTCAGAACACGCCATGCCACCGAGTAGCCCGCCGCTTCGAGCGTCGCGAGCAGGGCCTCGAGCCGACTGCCGTTCTCGTGCTTGAGCAGCCCGACCACGTTCTCGAAGAGGAACCACTGCGGCTGCAAGCGGGAGATCACCAAGGCGTAGTGCTCGACCAAGCGATTGCGCGGATCGCTCTGTGTGGGCGTGCGAAACGGGCGGATGGACGAGAAGCCCTGGCATGGCGGGCCGCCGATCACGACATCGACATCGCCGATCAGCGCTGCCAACTCGTCCAGCGAGTAGGCGGCGATGTCGTCGGCAATGCCCTTGGAGTACGGGTGGTTGGCGGTGAAGGTGGCGATGCGGTCCGGGAGAAGGTCGATGCCGCAGGTGGTGGCGAACTGGCCGGTTTGCTCGAAGCCGTATGACAGGCCACCCGCGCCGCAGAACAGATCCAACACCCGCTTGCGGCCCGGCGGCGGCGTCCGCGCGGGCTCGACCACGCGACCGCGGGCGGCGCGCGCCGTCGCGTAGCCCTCCCCGGGTGTTGCCGAGGCCACCAGCCCCTCCTGCGCACGGCTCAGGCGGTCCACCGCCGTATCGAGGACGCTGGCGAGACGACCGAACTGCGGCCTGGACGGCATTGCCAAACCGCGCTCCCACTGGCGCAGCTGCGTTGCGCTGACGCCGGCGGCGACCGCTACATCCCGTTGCCGCAGCCCGAGCTCGGTGCGGCGAGCTCTGATGGTGACTGGGTTGCTCATCCGTTAGCAAGCCGTGGGAAGACTGGTGGCCGAAGATTAGGCGCTAGGCGGGCGAACATCAACGAAGTGATGGGCGCAAGATGGGCGCAGGGACGAAGTCGGGAGCCGGCCGGATTGCCGCCACTCGCTCGATGGTGCGAATGCATTGCGTGTGGCGTGACTCCGATTATATGGCTTATATGGCGTGACTCGCCGTTTATATGGCGCGACTCGCTGTTTATGTGGCGCGAACCGCGCTATTGCGCCAAATAGAGCCACTTTCGGCACCGGATGTGGCACGATACGGCCTATCGCGCCACATCCGAGAGCCATGCCGAAGACCATTCAAGAAGCCGATTTCGACGCCATCGTTCGCGCCGTCGCCGGGCTGCCGGACGGCGGATCGGCTGATGAGGTCGCACGCGCGTCGACACTCGATCTGTCGCCGCGCACTCTGCAACGCCGGCTGGCGACGCTGGTCGCTCGCGGTCGGCTGCGGCGCGAAGGGCGCGGGCCGGGGGTGCGGTACTACGTCCGCGCTGCCGATTCGTCGGCGCAGAGCCGGCCCGCGCCCGGTCAGCTCCCCATTCCCATCACGGCAGAGGCGGCGGAGGTCAGGGAGGCCGTGCAGGCGCCGATCCAGACACGCATGCCGGTCGGCCACAACCGAGTGTTTCTCGACGACTACCACCCCGGGCAAACCTGGTACCTGCCCCTGAGCGCCCGCGAGCGGCTGCTCGAACTCGGTACCTCGCCGGATCGGGAGCTGGCCGCGGGCACGTACGCCCGCAGCATCTACCAGCGCCTCTTGATCGACCTGTCCTGGAACTCCAGCCGGCTGGAAGGCAACACCTACTCGCTGCTCGAGACCGAACGCCTGCTCGAACTCGGCGAACGGGCCGAGGGCAAGGACGCGCGCGACGCGCAGATGATTCTCAATCACAAGGCGGCTATCGATCTCCTCGTGGAGCAGCCGGAGCATCTGGGCTTCAACCGCTACACCATCCTGAACCTGCACGCCCTCCTGGCCGAAAACCTGCTAGCAGACTCATCCGCCTGGGGACGCCTCCGCTCTGCCTCAGTGGACATCGGCGGCTCGGTCTACCACCCGCCGGCGATCCCGCAATACATCGAAGAGTGCTTCGATCTGGTCCTGTCGAAAGCAGCGGCGATCAGCGACCCGCTGGAGCAGTCCTTCTTCGCGCTGGTGCATCTGCCGTATCTGCAACCGTTCCTGGACGTCAACAAGCGCGTCTCTCGGCTGGCGGCGAACCTGCCATTCATCCGCGCCAATCTTTGCCCGCTGTCGTTCATCGACGTCCCGGCGCGGGCCTACGTCGACGGCCTGCTCGGCGTCTACGAGATGAACCGCGTCGAGCTGCTCCGCGACGTATTCTGCTGGGCCTACGAGCGCTCCTGCGCCCGCTACTCCGTGCTGCACCAGACGCTCGGCGCACCCGCACCGCTGCGCCAGCGGCATCGGACGCTGATCGCCAAACTGATCGGCGAGGTCGTGGCGGGACAGATGGACAAGCGCGCTGCTGGCGAGCACATCCGGCGCGGCGCGACCGAGCTCGCGGAAACAGATCGGGGCTCCGTGGTCGATATCGTCGAGGCGGATCTCGGCAATCTGCACATCGGCAACATCGCCCGGGCCAAGCTGACGCCGGTTCAGTTTGACGCGTGGAAGGCGAGCTGGCGGTAGCGCTCCGCAAACTCCGGCGGATACGGATGCTGCGTGTGTTAGGTTCGCCGCCACGATGGACGCGGCAAGGCTCTCCGAGGCGACGCGGCTGGGCCTTGCGCTCGGCGGCTTGTGCTTGGTGGCGACCGCTTGGGCCGACGGTGCCCGCAGCCCTGGCGAGCCGATCGAATACCGCCACGGCTATGCCTTTCTCGCCGAACCCAAGTATCCGCCGGACTTCCCCCACTTCGACTACGTGAACCCGGACGCGCCCAAGGGCGGGCGGATTCGGCGCCACGGCACGGGAAGCTGGGACTCTTTCAATCCCGCCGCATTGCGGGCGGCGCAAGTGGTGGCCGGGCTGTCCACCTCCGCGCCCCATGCGAACTTCCTGTACGACGCGCTGCTGGCGGAGGCGGCGGACGAGCCTTCCACTTGGTACGGGCGCCTCGCCGAGGGCATCGCGGTGGCAGACGATGGCGCGTGGATCGCCTTCAAGCTGCGCGACGGCGCCCGCTGGCACGACGGCAGGCCGCTCACCATCGACGATGTGGCCTACACGTACCGCCTCTACCGCGACGAGGCCACGGCGACCATCAGCACGCCGCTCGCGCCCATCGAGTCCATCGAAGTGCTGAGCGATCGGGAGATCCGCTTCCGCATCGCCCCGGAGGCGCGCACCGACGCCCTGCTGCCGATCCGCATCGGCCAGGTTCCCATCCTGCCGAGGCATTACTGGGAGATGCGCGACATCACCAAGACCACCGTTGAAGCGCCGCTCGGCTCCGGGCCTTACCAAGTGAAGGACTACCAAGTAGGACGCTGGATTCGCTGGGAGCGGGTGCCGGACTACTGGGGCCGGGACATCCCGGTCATGCGCGGGCGCTTCAACTTCGACATCATGCGCTTCGACTACTTCAGCGACGACCGGGTGAAGACGGAAGCCGTGAAGGGCGACGTGATCGACTTCCACGTCGAGAATGTGCCGAGCTACTGGGAGACGGACTACGGCCGCTGGGAAGAGAACGGCGTCGTGCGCGACTTCGGCCAAGCGGACTTTCCGCCTGCGGAGGCCGGCGTGTTCAAGCGCGAGTGGCTGCCGGTGCAGCAGCCGTGGGGGCTGTGGTGGCCGGTGTTCTGGAATCTGGACCAGCCGCGCTTCCAGGATGTTCGGGTGCGCGAGGCGCTGTGGCTGGTTTCGGACTTCGTTTGGCTGAACCGCAAAGGCTACGACTTCTTCGATCTGGCGACCAGCTTCTTCCACGGCTCCGAACTCGCCGCCACGGGCTTGCCGGGCGAGGACGAGCTTCGGCATCTGGAACCGATCCGCCACCTCGTGCCGCCCCGCGTCTTCACCGAACAGTACGGACCGCCGCCGAACGGCGGCAGCGGCTGGCATCGGGAGAACCTGATCCGCGCTGCACAGCTGCTCAAGGACGCCGGCTGGGTGATCCGCGACAACCGCCTCACGCACAGGGAGACCGGCGAGCGTTTCCACATCCGCTTCGTGGCGGTCTCGCCGGCGCTCGGCAACTCGTTCATCCCCTTCACCCGGAATCTCGAACGGCTCGGCATCACTTCGTCGATCAAGTCGCCGGAGATCTCGAATTGGCTCTACCGGCTGCGTTCCGGCGACTACGACGGCGGCGCGCTGTGGTTCCGGCCGAGCTATACGCCGACGCTGCTCATCTTCCAGAGCTTCGCCAGCGTCATGGCGGACCAGGACTACAGCCAGAACTGGCCGAACATGCGCGATCCCGCGGTGGACCATCTGATCGAGGCCATTTCCACGGCGAAGACCTACGAAGACTACGGCGCTGCCATCCGCGCACTGGACCGCGTGCTGCTGTGGAACTTCTACTACATCCCCGGCATGAGCAAGACGCGCATCGGCGCCGTGTTCTGGGACCGGTTCGGGCGCCCCGATGCCGGCCCGCTCAAGCGCGAGGTGTTCTGGGATAGCTGGTGGTACGACGAAGAGCGCGCCGCTCGCGTCGCCCGCTTCCGGGGGCAAGGCGGCTGATGGCCCGCTATCTGCTGCGCCGCCTGCTGCTCATCTTCCCGACGCTTTTCGGGATCATGGTCATCAACTTCGTCATCGTCCAGTTCGCGCCGGGCGGGCCGGTGGAACAAGCCATCGTCGCCGCGTCCGGGCTCGGCATGTCCAGCACGGCGTCGATTTCCTCCGCATCGAGCATGGGCCCGACGACGCAGACCGGCTACACCGGCAACGAAGGTCTCGACCCCGAGTTCGTGGAGCGGCTGAAGAAGGAGTTCGGCTTCGACCGCCCGGCCCACGAGCGGTTCGCGAAGATGATCTGGAACTACGCGCGGCTCGACTTCGGCATGAGCTACTTCCAGGATGTGCCGGTGATGTCGCTGGTGCTCGAAGCGCTGCCGGTGTCGGTGTCGCTGGGGCTGTGGACGCTGCTCCTCATCTACAGCATCTCCATCCCCCTCGGCGTCGCCAAGGCGGTGCGCGACGGCGAGCGCTTCGATGTCTGGACCAGCGCCGTGGTGTTCACCGCCTACGCCATTCCGGGATTCCTGTTCGCCGTGCTGCTGATCGTCTTCTTCGCCGGCGGCTCTTACTTCGACTGGTTCCCGATGCGCGGCCTCGTCTCGGACAACTTCGCGGAGCTGTCGTTCTTGGGCAAGCTCAAGGACTACTTCTGGCATCTGGCGCTGCCGCTCACCGCCATGACCATCGGCGGCTTCGCGACGCTCACCATGCTCACCAAGAACAGCTTTCTCGAGGAGATCAACAAGCAGTTCGTGCTGACCGCCCGCGCCAAGGGGCTGACCGAACGCCGCGTGATGTTCGGCCATGTGTTTCGCAACGCGATGCTGATCGTGATCGCGGGCTTCCCCGCGGCGTTCGTGGCGCTGCTGTTTACGGCGGCGCTCCTGATCGAGGTGATCTTCTCCCTCGACGGCATCGGGCGGCTGGGCTACGAGGCCGTGGTGAAGCGCGACTACCCGATCTTCTTCGGGACGCTCTTCTGCTTCACGCTGATCGGGCTGACGATGCAGCTCATCGGCGATCTCGTCTACACGTTCGTCGATCCGCGCATCGACTTCGAGCGGCGTTCCTGAGGCACTGCCGCGATGCTGAGCCCCATCAATCGGCGCCGGCTGCAGCTTTTCCGGGCGAACCGGCGCGGCTACTACTCGTTCTGGATCTTCTGCGCCCTCTTCGCCCTGTCGCTCTGCGCCGAGTTCATCGCCAACGACAAGCCGATCGTGTTCTCCTACCAGGGCGAGCTGCACTTCCCGATGCTCTTCGCCTACGCGGAGACCGACTTGGGGGGCGTGCTGGAGACGGAAGCGGAGTACCGGGATCCGTTCGTCATGGAGCTGATCGAAGCGGACGGCTGGGCCCTGTGGCCACCGCTGCGCTTCTCCCACGACACCATCGACTACAGCTATGCGATCACGCCCTCGGCGCCCGACGGCAAGCACTTCCTCGGCACCGACGGCAATGCGACCGACGTCTTCGCCAAGCTGCTGTACGCCTTTCGGCTTTCGGTGCTGTTCGGCCTCGCGCTGACGGCCATCAGTTCCTTCATCGGCGTCACCGTGGGTGCCTTGCAGGGCTACTTCGGGGGCCTCGTGGACCTGCTCGGCCAGCGGCTGGTGGAGATCCAGACCGGGCTGCCGATCCTCTTCGTACTCATCATCCTAGCGAGCATCGTCGAGCCGAACGTCTACTGGCTGCTCCTGATCCTGTCGCTCTTCAGTTGGATGGCGCTGGTGGGCGTCGTGCGCGCCGAGTTCCTGCGCACGCGCAACTTCGAGTTCGTGCGCGCCGCCAAGAGCCTCGGCGTCTCGGACATGACCGTGCTGCGCCGCCATGTGCTGCCGAACGCGATGGTGGCGACCTTGACCTATCTGCCGTTCATCCTGAACGGCTCCATCACCTCGCTGACGGCACTCGATTTCCTCGGCTTCGGCCTGCCGCTCGACGCGCCGTCGTTCGGGCGCCTGCTATCCGGCGCGAAGGCCAACCTGCAGGCACCGTGGCTCGGCGTCTCCGTATTCGTCACCCTCGCGCTGCTGCTGACGCTGCTGATCTTCGTTGGAGAAGCGGTACGCGATGCGCTGGACCCGCGGCGGGCGCTGGCAGCCCGCGGCACGGACGGGGACGGCGGCGGGCTGGTCAATCTGCAGACGGCATGAGCAAACTGGACTACATTTCCGTCAAGGGGTTCAAGAGCCTTGCGGATGTCGAGGAGCTGAAGCTCAACGGCGTCAACGTTCTGGTCGGCGCAAACGGCTCCGGGAAGTCCAACTTCGTGGAGGCCTTCGCGTTCCTACGTGCCCTGCGACGAGGGAATCTGGTACGGTACGTGGCGGAGTCGGGCGGCGCGAATCGGCTTCTCCACTTCGGGGCGGCCCGGACGAACGACATCGCACTCAAGGTGTCGTTCGACGATTCAGTAAACCAGTACGAGATCATGTTGACTGCAACGGCCAACGACGGTCTGCGGCCGATCCACGAGAGCGCCTATTTCTGGGATAGGGCCTACGATCGCCCGTACGAAGATAGCCTCCCCTATGGCCTAGAAGCTGGAATCGCAGCCGACCCAGGCACCCGAAGCGTAGCCGCCCATGTGCGGAGACATCTCGATAGCTGGGTAAGGTATCAGTTCGATGACACATCGCGCCGAGCCCCGATTCGCATGACCGCGAACCTAAACGACAATCGGCTGCTGCGCGCGGATGGGTCCAACCTTGCGCCGTTTCTCTACAGATTGGGCGAGACGCACCGAGACTCGCTATCACTCATCGAGCGCACGATACGGCTCGTAGCACCTTTCTTCGATGGCTTCGCTCTAGAACCCGACGTTCTGAACGAAGAGACGATCCGCCTCCAATGGCGACACGCTGGTTCGAACGGCTACTTCGATGCCTCGGCGCTCTCGGATGGCACGCTCCGCTTCATGGCGCTGTCAACCCTCCTGCTGCAGCCCGAGGAACTGAGGCCATCCGTACTTCTGCTCGACGAGCCTGAGCTTGGATTGCATCCTTACGCCATTGCCGTGCTTGCGTCGGTGATCAAGAGCGTCTCCGCAGAATCCCAGGTCGTATTGGCCACCCAGTCATCGGCATTGTTGGATCAGTTCGAACCGGCGGACGTGCTAGTCGCGGACCGAGTCGACGGCGGCACGAGGCTCCGACGCTTGGACGCCGAGCGGCTCCACTCGTGGCTAGAGCACTACAGCCTAGGGCAGCTCTGGGAGAAGAACGAAATCGGCGGCAGACCCGGCCCCGAACGGCAGACCCTGCGATGACGCGAGTTCTGGTGCATGTGGAGGGGGAGACGGAGGAGGCCTTTGTCAACGAGGTACTTGGTGGCCACCTGATGCGCTACGGATACTCGAGCGTAGCGGCGCGCTTGCTTGGCAACGCGAGAGCGCGGGTACGGCGAGGGGGTATCCGGTCGTGGGATGCCGTCCTCCGGGACATCGTTGCGCACCTGAAGGAGGATGCGGGCAGCGTGGGCACCACCATGGTGGACTACTACGGCTTGCCGCAACGTGGTCCGGGAGCATGGCCGGGGAGGAGCGACGCATCGGCTCGTGCGCCAAGTGCGCGGGCGGAGTCGGTCGAGAAGGCGATGGAGGCGGATGTCAGCGCCGCAATGGGCGCCGCATTCGACTCCCGTCGCTTCGTGCCGTTCGTAGTAATGCACGAGTTCGAGGCCCTGTTGTTCAGCGATTGCGATGCGTTCGCCGCCGCAATAGGCCGCTCGGAGCTCGCCCCGGAACTCAGGTCCGTGCGCGAAGAGTTTGCGACGCCGGAAGAGATTGATGATTCGCCCCAAACCGCACCCTCGAAGAGGGTCCGTCGTATCGTCCGGGGCTACGAGAAGCCCTTCATGGGCAATCTGGCGATGCTTGAGATTGGACTCGATAAGGTTCGTGACGAGTGCCGCCACTTCAACGGCTGGCTGACGCGCATGGAACAGTTGCTGTCAGGAGTCGGCGGGTCGGCGGGCTGAGAGAGCCTCTCCTCCGGTGGGCCGTCGCGTCTCAGGCGTCGGCCAGGCGCTGGACTTCCGCCACGACCTCCGCGCAGCGGCGGATGCGGCAGTAGCCCGGAAGACCGCGCAAGGATTCCGCGTGGCGCTCGGCCGATGTGGTCGCGCAGGCGTCCTCGATCAGCGTTACCAGGAAGCCTCGGTCGCAGGCATCGCGTACCGCGCTCTCTACGCATTGGTCCGTCATAACGCCCATCACTAGCAGGTACTCGATGCCGAGGTTGCGCAGCACGTACTCGATATTCGTGGCATTGAAGACGCCCGAGGCCGTCTTGCGAACCACGATGTCGTTCGGTTTCGGGCAGAGCGCATCCACCATGTGGGCATCCGCCGAGCCGCGCGGCACCAGGATGCCTGAGATTCTGTGGTCCAGACTGCGGTCGCGACCGTCGAGGGTGAGGCTCTCGATCACGGTGTAGATCACCTCGACGCCAGCTGAGCGGCAAGCGGCGATCAGCCGTTCGCCGTTCGGGACAACCGCCGTCCGCAACCTGCTCCCGAAACGGCGCGAGCTCGGCGTCGCGGTCCGGCAGCGCACAAGCGACCGGTGCAGCAGATGCCCTTCTGCATATCCACGACGAGCAGCGCGGCCGCGGCGGGTTCTATGGGCCGATCGCGCGTCGGGGATGCGCGCGAGTCGCCGCCCTGTCGGGATGTCGCCATCGGCGGGACCATAATAGGCTCGCCATCGACCGCGCAAGATCCCCGAGGGAGGCAAGCGAGTGACCGAATTCGTCAGAACCCCCGAAGAGAACTTCGCGGATCTCGCGGACTTCCCCTACCAGCCGCGCTACCACGCCTGGCAGGACCTGCGCATCCACTACGTGGACGAGGGCCCTGCCGAGGCACCGGTGATGCTGCTGCTGCACGGGATGCCGACGTGGGGCTACCTGTACCGAGACATGATCCCGCCGCTGGTCGACGCCGGCTACCGCTGCATCGCGCCGGATCACATGGGCTTCGGGCGCTCGGACAAGCCCACGGACATCCACTGGTATACGGTCGCCCGCCACACGGAAATCCTTACCTCGCTAATCAACGCGCTCGATCTGTCGCACGTCACCGTGGTCTGCCAGGACTGGGGTGGCCCCATCGGCCTCGCCCAGGCGGCGATGATGCCGGAGCGCTTCGACCATCTGGTCATCATGAACACTTGGCTGCACCATCCGGGCTACGAGTATTCCGAAGGCATCCGAAACTGGAACCGCAACTGGCACGAAGGCGGCCTCTTCGACCGCCCGAAGCCGGACGTTGCCATGCTGCTCCTGCTCGGCGACGGCCTCGCCGATCGCAAGACGGTGTTCGGCGCCATCGCCGGCGGCCAGGACCCCAAGCTGGTCGGCAAGGCGGCGGACGTCTACCGCGGCTACTCGGCCCCGCATCGCGGCCTGCCGGACGAGGGCTACAACGGGATGCGCCGCTTCCCGCTCTCCATCCCGGTCAGCAGCCCGGACAACGGCAATGCCGCGGCGCAGGCATTGCACTACCGGACGCTGCTCGGCTGGGTGAAGGGCGTCCACTTCATCTGGGGCTGTCAGGACGACGTCTTCACCGAAGAGTGGGGCCGGACGTGGGCGGCGCGGATGGGCGCCAGGTTCGACGGCATCAAGGACGCGGCGCACTTCCTGCAAAGCAGCCACGGGGCGGAGGTGGCAAGGCTCATCATCGACGGACGGCGCGGCTGAAAGGGCTATGGTCCGGGGTTCGCCGTGAACCCGAACTGGGAGCTGGCCCGTTGTGGTCACGCAATGGTCTTGAATCGAAGGACGCATCGCGACAGAATGCGGCTATTGTTCGACCGGAGCGATTCGGCGTGGAGTTGGCGATCCGCGAAGCGAAGGCGCGTCTGTCCGAACTCGTGGCGGCCGCCCGCAACGGCGAGCGTGTCGTCATCACGAGGCACGGCCAGCCTGCAGTCGAGTTGGTCCGCTGCGACCGGCGCGGCGGCATCGACTTTGACAGGCTGGAAGCCGCACGCCGGAGTCTTGGAATCGAGGGCGACGGGGATGGCTGGCCGGAGGAGTTCAATGACCCAGCCTTCAGCCGCCGAGTGCTGGGCCTCGATAACGATTAGTCTGGCATTCGCAATGCGCATTCTGCTGGACACATCGTATCTGTACGACTTCATGGACCGGCCGGGAAGCTCCTGCCCGCCGAGCGCCAGCTCCTCGGCGCGTCCGAAACACGCATCCACGTCAGCGCGGTGTCGCTCTGGGAGATGCGGCTGAAATACAACGCCCGGCATGCGTCGGGTGTCCGCAAGAGCCGCTTCTCTCCGAGCGACGTCGTCGTCGCTCTTGACGATCAGGACGTGACGTATCTGCCGATGACGATGCGACATGCCACCCGGTCCTTGGAGACGCCCATCCCACACAAGGACCCGTTCGACGAACTCCTGCTCGTCCAGGCGCAGGAGGAGGGACTGAGGCTGCTCACGGCAGACAGGCTCCTCGTCGGCCATCCGCTCGCGGTCACCATACGCCAGTTGTGAGGCCATCCGCTTGGGCCGCACGAGTCGCTACGCGAGCGGCGCGGCGGTGGTACTACAACCCGGTACGTCGCCGTGCGCCGCAAATGACTCCTCCGCAGTCGCCATGGGCAACGCAGATTCTCGGCGAAAACTCGTGTTGACACTCATTCGATGCAGGCAGAGAATGCGCCGCCATGACGCGAGACGCGCACATCGTCGCGAACGCCATTGTCGCCGGGGCCACGGCACCGGCGTGCGGCTATTGGTTTACGTGAGGTAGGCGCACTCGAAACATCGAGGGCGCAGGTCGCCCTTCGCGAAACCCCGAACGGCGATCTGCCATTCGGGGTTTTCGCTTATTGGGAGGAATCGTGAGCACAGCGACCATCGAAACGGAGGATCTCAACGTGGCAGCGCAGGAGTCGTTCCCGGCGCCCGTCGCGGTCAAGGCCGAACTGCCGGCGTCGGACGGCGTCCATCGCGCCGTGGCGCTGGCGCGGCGGCAGGTGCGCGACATTCTGGAGCGCCGGGACCAACGGCTGCTCGTGGTGGTGGGCCCCTGCTCGATCCACGACACCGAGGCGGCGCTCGACTACGCCCGGCGCCTCAAGCGGCTGGCGCAGGAGACGCAGGACGTCTTCCTGGTGGTGATGCGGGCCTACTTCGAGAAGCCGCGCACCACCACCGGCTGGAAGGGCCTCATCAACGACCCGGACCTCGACGACACCTTCCACGTCCAGCGCGGCATCCGTCTCGCCCGGCGGCTGCTGCTGGACATCGCCGAAGTCGGCCTGCCCATCGCCACGGAGGCGCTGGACCCCATCACCCCGCAGTACCTCCAGGAGCTCATCACCTGGTCCGCCATCGGCGCGCGCACCACGGAGTCGCAGACGCATCGGGAGATGGCGTCCGGGATCTCCTCCGCGGTGGGCTTCAAGAACGGCACCGACGGCTCGCTCGATGTCGCCATCAACGCCCTGAAGTCGGTCGCCAGCCCGCACCGCTTCCTCGGCATCGACGGCAACGGCAAGGTGGCGGTGATCGGCACGCGCGGCAACCCGGCGGCGCACATCGTTCTGCGCGGCGGCACGGCCGGGCCCAACTACGACGCCGACGCCATCGCCCGCTGCGAAGCGGCACTCGCCACGGCGGGCCTCGCGGAGAACATCATGGTGGATTGCTCCCATGCGAACTCCAACAAGGACCACGAACGCCAGCGCGAAGTCGCGGAGGCAGTGGGCCAGCAGATCGCGGGCGGCAGCCAGTCCATCATCGGGCTGATGGTGGAGAGCAACATCGCCGCCGGCAACCAGCCGCTCAAGGCGCCGGCCGACTTGGCCTACGGCGTTTCCATCACCGACGCCTGCCTCGGCTGGCCGGAGACGGCAGCCATGCTGCGCCGGCTGGCGGAGCAGCTACGCGTGCCGCTCGGCGAGCGCATTCGGAGTAAACGATGCGCTTGATCCGACGCCGGCAGGCTGTCTGGGCCGTCGCGTTCTGCATGGTCTCCCAGATGGCAGTCGCGCTCGATGAAGCCGGCCTTGCGACGCTGCTCGAAGACGCGCGCGCGGAGATGAAGATGCCGGGGCTGCGGGCCGCGATCGCCCTGCCGGATGGCAGCATCGTTCGCGCCGCAGTGGGCCTTGCCGACAAGGAGGCCGGGACCCCGCTCGACAATGAGGTGGCCATGCCCGGCGGCAGCACCGGCAAGACCTTCGTCGCGGCGCTCGCCATGCTGCTGGTTGAAGACGGCGTTGTCGCCCTCGACGATCCCGCCTCGAAGTGGCTGGGCAACAAGGGCTGGTTCACGCGGCTGCCGAACCACGGCGAGATTCGCGTCCGCCACCTGCTTTCGCACAGCGCCGGATTGGCCGACTATCCCGGAACCTTCGCCTACAACCTGGGATCGGTGTGGCGGGCCATTCGCCGCGGCGGCATCCGTTTCACCCCGGAGGAACTTATCCGCTTCGCCGAGGGCAAGAGGCCACTGTTTCCCGCCGGCGAAGGCTACAGCTACACGGATGTGGGCTATCTGGTGCTCGGTCGGCTGATCGAAGCCGCCACCAACCGCGCCTACTACGACCTGCTGACGGAACGCATCCTCGAGCCCCACGGTTTCGACGACATCATCCTCCAAGACCGCTCGGTGCTGCCGGTCACGCCGGGCTATACGATGGGTGCCCGCAACATCCGTCCCGACGGCACCATGAAGATCGACCCGTCGTCGGAATGGACCGGCGGCGGCCTCGCCCTCACCCCCACGGCGCTGGTGCGCTTCCATCGCGCACTGGCGCGTGGCGAAATCGTGCGTCCGGAGAGCTTCGCGCTGATGCTGAACAGCGGCTGGCGCAATCCCGCGACCCCCCGCGAACGCTACGGTTTCGGCCTCTTCGTCTACGACGACGGCGCGGTCTTCGGCCACGGCGGGCTGTGGCCGGGGTATCGAACGCATGTGACGACCTACGCGAGGGCCGGCGCCACGATCGCCGCGCAGACGAATCGCGACGGCCGGATCGACATGGGCGGACTGGTCGCCCGGATCCGAGCGGCGCTCCCGGAGTAGCCTTGGCTCGGGTACGCAAGTGCCTGCCGGGCAGCGGCGCCGCGACCGGGCGAACGCCCTCGGCAGGTACGACCTGCCGACGGTGCGGGACCCGCGCCGACGCGATCCGGGTGGCAGCGCGTCGGCGAGCAGGCTACGGCGGCTTCACCGTCATGGGGTCTCGGCAAGCCACCAGCTCGTCTTGCGCGCCTGCGCGTCATCCGTGTCGCAGGTGTAGGCCACGTCCCCCGCCGTGCGCGAGTGGAAGGTCATCTCCCACGTACACGTAACGTCGTCCGGGTAGCTAAACGTCACGGTTGCATCGTTCGGTGCCGTGCGACTGTAGGCGTAGCCACCCTCGCTGGTCCCGCCGGATTCCCGGAAACCTCCGTCGCTTGCGAAGTCGATGCGGCTCGCGCCGTCCTGCCGGACGACCCGCATGCCGACGACGCGGTCGGCGAATGCCGCCTCGTTCGGGGGCGCGTACTCCAGAGCCGGGGCAGTGGACAGGTTGGTGAGGTGCTTCGGGCTGGCCAGCAGACTCATCACGGCGAGCGGCTGGGCAGATTCGACGACGAGTTGCCACTTGCCCGCGCCGTCTCCGAGAGCACCCTCTATACCTTCAACGCCGGCACCGCCGGTCTCCAGTTCCTGCGCGGTGAGGCTCCGCGACGTTCCCGGCGCAACGGACACGGAGACAGTACCTGTGGACCGCTCTCCACGGCCATCGATGCCAAGGACGGTCGCTTCGGCCGTCGCGTCGCCGGCGTTGACCAGCCGCAGCCTGCTCACCCGGTTCGTATTGGCGCCCGGGTTGAAGGTTGCGACCCGGTGGCGGTCGCCCTCGCGCTGCACCACGTCGTGCATCGCCGTCAGGAGCCCGTCCGGGGTGCGTACGTATGCCAGCACGTCGATGTCCAAAGCACTCGAGAGCACGAGACGCCAAGCCCCCACGCCGGCGCCGGTGCCACCGGACAGCCCCTTGTCGTCGTTGCCGAGTTCCAAGTCGTCCGAATTGAAGTCTGCCGCCTGATTGGCGCCCAGCGACAGGGTCGACGTCGGGTACTTCCGGTCGGTGTCGTCAAAGGCGTCGATGGACACGTCGCCAGCCACCGCGGAGCGGTTGATGACGCGGACGAATCCCTGTTGGCCCAAGGGGTCCGAGGCCGCCGGGAACATCGGCACGGTGTGGCCGGCATCGCCCGCATTCGCGGGCGCGGTCGACAGGTTGGCCAAGTGGCCCGTGAGCGGCAGCGCCATGAGACTCATGACCCGGATCGGCTTGTCGGAACTCACATTCAGTTGCCAGTTGCCCGTGCCGTCGCCCAGCCCGTCACCCCTGCCGGTGGCTTCCAACTCGTCGGCGTCGAGCGTCGCGGAGGCCCGGGGCGGGATGGAAACCGCGGCCTGACCGCCTGCTTGGCCGTCATCGTCCGTGCCCGTGATCGTGACCTCGACGGTCTCGTCGCCGGGGTTGGTTATCCGCAGTCGGCTCACCTGGTCGACATTGCTGCCGGGATGGAAGAACGCCACGCGGTGACTCCCGTCGGCCCCCAGCGGAACGAGGTCGTGCATCGAAGTCATGAATCCGCCCGCGGGCAGGCGGATGTAGGCAAGCACCTCGATGTCGAGATCGCTCGACAGCGCGAGCCGCCAGTCGCCACTGCCCGCACCCGTACCCGTCGCCAGACCCTTGGCCGCGTTGCCCTGTTCCAAGTCCCGCGAATTGAAGTGCTGCGTCTCGCTGGCATCGATCTTCAGCGGCAACGGGCCGATCACCATGCCCATGTCGTCGATGGCCTCGATCTCGACCGTCCCCGGCCGCGCGGAGTGGTTGATGACCCGCACGAAGCCCTGCCGATTCGGGTCGCTGGCCGAAGGGAACAGCGGCGCAAGGTGTTTGCCGGCCGCTAGGGCGACCGCGACGCGGTACGGGTCCAGCGGATGGGCGTCGTCGGCGTCCGCGGTGCCGTCGTTGTCGTCGTCGTCGTCGCAGGCGTCGCCGAGGCCATCGTAGTCGGCATCGGTCTGGCCCGCGTTGGCAACGTTGGGACAGTTGTCGCCGCCGTCCAGCAAGCCGTCGCCATCGCCATCGAGGCCTACCGTGACCACTGCCCCGGCCGTGGACTGGCGACCCGCGCCGTCCGTTGCCGAGAACGTGACGACGGTGTCGCCGAGTTCGAACGTCCCGCCCGCGTCGTTGGTGACAGCCAGTGCGCTGCCGTCGCTGTCGTAGGCGGTGGCGCCCTCCAGGAAGGCCGCGATGGCCGGCAGACTGCTTGGCACGGCCGACCCGTCGGCGGACGCCACGTCGATGTCATCGGGCACGGTCAGGTCGGGACCGAGTCTGGCGAGCACCGTGACCGTCTTGGTGGCCACGTTGCCGGAGTCGTCCGTAGCGGTGAACACGACCTCGATGTCGGCATCGAGGGCGAGGCTGTCCGGCAGATCGTGGGTCAGTTCCACATCCGTGTCGACCGTATCGGTCGCAGTGATCGCATTCAGGAAGCGCACGACCTTGGCGGCGCTCGAAGCGGCCGAGCCGCCGCCCTGCGCGTCGGCGACGGCGGCCAGTCGAAGGTCGAAGCTCAAGTCCGAACTGGACAAGCTGACCTGGTGGACCTCCACGGCGAGCAGGTTCGCGCCCGCCACGAGGTCGGTGGGGTCGAGGACGAAGCCGTGGAACAAGTTGCCGTCGTCGCTGGCGTTGGTTGCGAACGTCGACGATGTGATCGCGCCGGGGGCCAGGTTGTCGCGCGCCACCTCGGTGCCGTTCAGATAGACGACGGCGCCGTCGTCGCGCTTGAGATAGAGCGTCAGGGTGCCGATGTCGGCGGGGCTGGCCACGCTGAAGGCGTGCCTGAAGTAGTAGGTGATGTGCCCGGACGCGACTACCGTCGCCTCGTCCCCTTCGCCGAAGCCGAGTTCCGCAGCTCCGCTCGACCAGCTCGAATCATCGAACCCGGCCGCTCGCCAGCCGCTCCCCTGGTCGCTGCCGTCGTCGAGGTATCGCCATGTGGCGCCGGCGGCAACGAGGTTGTCGTCGGGCAGCGCCGTTTCGAGTCCGAGGTTGAAGCTGACGTCCGAACTGCTGCTCGAGTTCTGATGCACCTCGACCGCGAGGACGTTGGCGCCGTCCCGGAGAGCCTGGGCCGAGAGCTTCGCGAAGAAGTAGGTCGACTCGTCCGCGCCGCCGACGGCCGAGACCGCCCGCGTCTGATGGTCGATGTCGCCGGCGGGCATGTTGTCGCGGTGTACCTCGGTGCCGTTGAGGTAGACCACGGCACCGTCGTCGCGCAGCAGCTCGATGGCCAGCGCCTCGATGGCGTCCGCGTCGGCAACCGCGAACTCGTGGCGGAAGTAGTACGTGATGTGCCCGGCGGTGATGAGGGTCGCCTCGTCACCCTCGTTGAACCCCAGTTGCGCGGCACCGCTGGACCAGCCCGAGTCGTCGAAATTCGATTCGCGCCAGGCGGTCCCCTGGTCGCTGCCGTCGTCGAGGTAGCGCCAGGTCGAATCCTTGGCGATCAGCGCCGTGCCCGGGGCCGCGGGTACGGTCACGCCCTCGTCGGCGGCGAACAGATTGATGGTCGCCGTGTCCGGGGCGTGGATTGCCGGGGCCGTCGTGTCCTGCACGGTGACCGTCGCCGTCGCCGTCGCAGCGTTGCCGGCGCGGTCGGTCGCCGTGAACGTCACCGTATGCATGCCGAGCCCGAGGGGCGCCGAGAGGCCGGTCGCAATGGCGATGTCGTCGATCGCGTCGACATCGTCCGACACGGTGAGGTGGTCGAGATACACCGGTCGGGTCAGGTCGATGCCACTCGGGTGGCGCGCCTCCACCGCGAAGTTCGCGACGCTGATGTCCGGTGCCGTCTGGTCGACGCTCCGGGCGCTGTCCAAGGGGTAGGCGTCGTCCACGTCAGCCGTGCCGTCGTTGTCGTCGTCGGCGTCGCAGGCATCGCCTTCGCCGTCCGAATCGGTATCCGTCTGATCCTCGTTGGCGACGTCCGGGCAGTTGTCGTCCCGGTCGATGACCCCGTCCTCGTCGCTGTCTTCGGCGGCTGCGAGGATCTTCGCCAGGCTCAGGTCGAAGCTCAGATCGGAGCTGGTTCGGTTCACTTGGTGGACCTCGACCGCCAGCACGTTGTCGCCATCGGCGAGCGCGTCCGCGGACACGGTGTAGCTGTGGAGGTTCTGGCCGTCGTCCGAGGCGTTCATCGCGAAGGTGTCGTAGGCAACCGGGCCGTCGGGCATGTTCGACCGGACGATTTCCGTGCCGTTGAGGTAGACGATCGCGCCGTCGTCGCGCTGCAACTTCACTTCGAGGCCGACGATCCCCGCGCTATCGACGCTGAAGTCGCGGCGAAAGTAGAACGTGATCGCGCCGCGTTGGATCACGGTCGCCTCATCGCCGTCACCGAACCCGAGTTGCGCCGGTCCGGATGCCCAGCCGGCGTCGTCGAAGCCCGATTCGCGCCACGCCGTGCCCTGGTCGGTACCGTCGTCGAGATAGGACCAGGTCGATCCCAACGAGACGATGTCGTTGGCGCCGGGCGCGGTGTCGGTGGTCTCCAGCGCGAAGTCGAAACTGACGTCCGAGCTCGACCGGCTGTTCTGATGCACCTCGACGGCGATGACGTTCTTGCCGGCCGTCAGGCCGGACGCCTCGAACTCATGCTCGAAGTAATCGTCGGTTTCGACTGCGGACCGGGCGGTAGTGTCGTACGCGATCGGCCCTTCCGGCATATTGGTTCGATAGACCTCGGTGCCGTTGAGGTACACGACGGCCCCGTCATCGCGCAGGATCTCGAGCGCGAGGCCGGCGATGTCGGCCGGGCTATCGACGGTCATCGCGTGCCGGAAGTAATAGGTGATGTGGCCGCTTTCGAGTTCGGTCACTTCGTCGCCGTCGCCGAAGCCGAGCTGGGCCGCCCCGGACGCCCATGCGGAGTCGTCGAAGTCCGTCGCCCGCCACGCGGATCCCTGGTCGCTGCCATCGTCCAGGTACTGCCAGTCGGCTCCGCGCACGATCAGCTCTTCGGCATTCGCGCTGGGCAACGCGAATGCGATCGCCGTCGCCAGCAGCAGGAGCGCGCGGAGCGACGGATTGCGCACAAGCTCGGCGCGATCGATGGTCTGTTTCATCGTGGGTGTCCTTGTCAGGGTGTTCTGAGATGGTCTCCCGCAGCGATCATCGTTGGGGTGGCCCAGAGGCGTTGCGGGGCGAGTTCACGGCGGCCGCGCCTGCTGGAAGGCGTCCAGCGGGTCCGGTTCCCGACCGAGCAAGGTATCGGCCCGGCACTGGCGTAGGCGGCACATCGACTCCTCGACGTCGAGCGGAGCAGCGCCATGCATACTCGGATTGCGGCAGCCCGTCAAGCCCCGGTGCAGGCCTGCAGGCCTGTTGGAAAGGTAAGGGACCCGCGGCCCACGCGACCATCAGCGGTAGTAGGCGTGCTCCGTCATCGTGTGGTCCGTGACGTCGCGGATCTCGGTGAGTTCCGGGATCTGCGCCAGGAGCGATGCTTCGACGCTCTGCTTGAGGGTGATGTCCACCGCAGCGCAGCCTTGGCAGCCGCCGCCGAACTGGAGCACGGCGGCATTGCCGTCAACGATCTCCACCAGGCTCACCTGGCCGCCGTGGGCGGCGAGGCCGGGGTTGATCTCGTTGTAGAGGACGTAGTTGACGCGGTCCTCCAAGGGCGAGTTCTCATCGACGCTCGGCACCCGGGCGTTCGGCGCCTTGATGGTGAGCTGGCCGCCCATGCGGTCTTCCTGGAAGTCCACCACGGCGTCCACCAGATACGCCTCGCTGCGCGCCTCGAACCACGCCGTGAAGCCGTCGTACTCCACGGGCCGGTCCTCGTCCTGGTGCTCGCCGGGGCGGCAATAGGCGATGTTCGTCTCGGCATGGGGCGTGCCCGGCTGGACAACGAAGATGCGGATGCCGCAGCCTTCCTCCTGCTTGTCGAGCAGTTCGCGGAGGTAGCCCTGCGCCTTGGGGGAGATGTCGACCACTTGGATAATCCGACCAAAACAGTTGGGTTATCGTAGGCGGACGCGGCGCGGAACGCAACGCATGAGTGGCCTTCATTCCGGCCACCCCTGCAGCGCAAGGCACGGGCTTCGCCGCTGGGCTAGGATTTCCTCGTCATTCGCCGCGAAGTCTCCATGTCCCACCCGTTGGCCGATGCGCTTGCCGAGCGCGTGCTCGTCCTCGACGGCGCCACCGGCACCATGCAGCAGGCCTACGCGCTCGGCGAGGAGGACTTTCGCGGGATGCGCTTCCGCGGCCACAACGCGCCGCTCAAGGGCAACGGCGACGTGCTCTCGCTCACCCGGCCCGACGTGATCGAGGCGACGCACCGGGCGTACCTCGAAGCGGGCGCGGACATCATCGAGACCAATACCTTCTCCGCCACGCGCATCGCCCAGGCCGACTACGGCCTCGAAGACCATGTTGCCGAAATCAACCGCGCCGCCGCCGCCATCGCCCGCCGCACGGCGGACCAATACGCGAGTGCCGAGCGCCCCCGCTGGGTGGCGGGCGTGCTCGGCCCGACCAATCGCGCCGCCAGCATCTCGCCGGACGTGAGCGACCCCGGCGCCCGCAACATCCGCTTCGGCGAACTCGCGGACGCCTACCGGGAAGCCGCAGCGGCGCTCGTCGATGGCGGCGTCGACTTCATCATGATCGAGACGGTCTTCGATACGCTGAACGCGAAGGCAGCGCTGTTCGCTCTGGCGCAGATCTTCGACGCCCGGCCCGCCTTGCCGATCATGGTGTCCGGGACGATCACCGATGCAAGCGGTCGCACCCTGTCCGGGCAGACGCCGGAAGCCTTCTGGCATTCCATCCGCCACGCCGAACCGCTCATCGTCGGCCTCAACTGCGCCCTCGGCCCGGCGGCGCTGCGACCGCACATCGAGGCGCTGGCGGGGGTCGCCGATACCTTCGTCAGCGTGCATCCGAACGCCGGCCTGCCGAACGAGTTCGGCGGCTACGACGAGACCCCTGAGCAGATGGCCGCCACCATCGGCGAGTTCATGGCGAGCGGCTTCGTCAACCTCGTCGGCGGCTGCTGCGGCACGACGCCAGCGCACATCGAGGCGCTCGCCGAAAAGGCCCGCCGCGCAACGCCGCGCAGCATCCCGGAACGCCGCCGGACGCTCGCTCTGTCCGGCCTCGAAGTACTGGAAGTCGACGACGAATCGCTCTTCGTCAACGTCGGCGAACGCACCAACATGACCGGCTCCGCCAAGTTCCGCCGCCTTGTCAAGAATGGCGACTTCGCCGCCGCTCTGGATATCGCCCACCAGCAGGTGGAGAACGGCGCCCAGATCATCGACGTCAACATGGATGAAGGCATGACGGACGGCGTCGCCGCCATGCAGCGCTTCCTGGACCTCGCCATGACGGAACCGGACATCGCCCGCGTGCCGGTGATGATCGACTCCAGCAACTGGGCGGTGATCGAAGCGGGCCTCAGATGCGTGCAGGGCAAGTGCGTAGTTAACTCGATCAGCTTGAAGGAAGGCGAAGCGGCCTTCCTCGAACAGGCACGCCTGTGCCGACGCTACGGCGCCGCCGCCATCGTCATGGCCTTCGACGAGCAAGGCCAGGCGGACTCCCTCGCCCGCCGCAAGGAGATCATCGCCCGCTGCTACCGACTGCTGGTGGACGAAGCCGCCTTCCCGCCCGAAGACATCATCTTCGACGCCAACATCTTCGCCATCGCCACCGGCATCGCCGAACACAACGGCTACGGCGTGGACTTCATCGACGCGGTGCGCTGGGTGCGCGAGACCTACCCGCTCGCGCGCACGTCCGGCGGCGTCAGCAACATCTCGTTCTCGTTCCGCGGCAACGACCGTGTGCGCGAAGCGATCCACGCCGCGTTCCTGTACCACGCCATCGACGCGGGCTTGACGATGGGCATCGTCAACGCCGGCCAGCTCGCCATCTACGAGGACATCCCGAGCGACCTCAAGGAGGCGGTCGAGGATGCCGTGCTCAACCGCCACAGCGATGCCACCGAACGCCTGCTCGACGTCGCCGAGCGCTACAGCGGCCGCGGCCGCGCGGCGAGCGCTGCGGACACGGCGTGGCGCGAGGCCCCAGTCGCCGAACGCCTGCGCCATGCGCTCGTGAAGGGCATCGACCGGCACGTCGTCGACGACACCGAGGAGGCCCGCCTGCAAGCCGCCCGCCCCATCGAGGTGATCGAAGGCCCGCTCATGGACGGCATGAACGTGGTGGGCGACCTCTTCGGCGCCGGCAAGATGTTCCTGCCGCAGGTGGTGAAGAGCGCCCGGGTGATGAAGAAAGCCGTCGCCCACCTGGTGCCGTTCATCGAAGCCGAGAAGTCCGGGGATCTATCGAGCGCCGGCAAGATCGTCATGGCGACGGTGAAGGGCGACGTCCACGATATCGGCAAGAACATCGTCGGCGTGGTGCTGCAGTGCAACAACTTCGAGGTCCACGATCTGGGCGTGATGGTGCCGGCGGAGCGCATCCTCGACACGGCCGCCGAGATCGGCGCCGACATGGTGGGCCTGTCCGGCCTCATCACCCCGTCGCTCGACGAAATGGTGCATGTGGCGAGCGAGATGCGCCGCCGGCACATGGACATCCCGCTCCTGATCGGCGGCGCCACCACCTCCAAGGCGCACACCGCGGTGAAGATCGCGCCGGCCTACGACCACGGCGTGGTGTACGTCACCGATGCGTCGCGCAGCGTCGGCGTCTGCCAGTCGCTGATGTCGGACGAGCGCCGCGCGGACTTCCTCGCCGCCACGGTCGCCGACTACGAACGCGCGCGAGAACGCACGGCGCGGGGGCGCAGCAACCGACCCCTGCGCCCCTACGCCGAGGCCTTGCGGCGCGGTCTCGAGTGGGATTGGGATGGCTACACTCCGCCTTCGCCGCGGTTCCTCGGCGTGCGGTCGTTCGACGACTTCCCGCTCGGCGCGCTGGCGCCCTACATCGACTGGACGCCCTTCTTCCGCACCTGGGAACTCGCCGGGCGCTTTCCCGCCATCCTCGACGACGCGGTGGTCGGCGAGTCCGCGCGCGAGCTTTACCGGGATGCGCGCGAGGCCCTGCGCCGAATCGTCGCCGACAGGAGCCTGACGGCGCGCGGCGTGATCGGCTTCTGGCCCGCCAACCGCGATGGCGCGGACGACATCGCGCTGTGGGAGGATGCAACGCGCAGGACGCCCGCGGCGAGGCTCCATCACCTCCGCCAGCAAAGCGCCGCCAGCCCGACGAACCTGTCGCTTGCCGACTTCGTCGCGCCGCCGCCGCACGAGGACTACGTGGGCGGCTTCGCGGTGAGCATCAGCGGTCGCGAGAGCGCTGCCGAGGACGACTACGCGGACATCATGCGCAAGGCGCTGGCGGACCGGCTCGTTGAGGCCTTCGCCGAGGCCCTGCACGAAGAGGTGCGCAAGACGCATTGGGGCTACGCCGCCGACGAGCAGCTAAGCAACGAGGAACTCATCAAGGAACGCTACCTCGGCATCCGCCCCGCCCCCGGCTACCCCGCCTGCCCGGACCACGCCGAGAAGGCGACGCTGTTCGAGCTGCTCTGCGCCACGGAGCATACGGGGGCAAGGCTGACCGAGAACTACGCCATGTGGCCAGCCTCCACGGTGGCCGGCTGGTACTTCTCGCACCCCGCGGCCAAGTACTTCGGCGTCGGGCGGATCGGGGAGGACCAGCTTCGGGAGTACGCAGAGCGCAAGGGCGTTGAGCCGGCGACCGCCGAGCGGTGGCTGTCCTTCTCTCGCCCTGGGGGGTAGTCGTCACTCGTCAAGCGGAGCCCTGCCATTTGGCGAAGTCTCCCGCAGGCTGCCTGAGCGGGGTGAGAGGAGGTCTTTGCCCGCAGACCAACGTGGCGACCATCGCAATCGGCAACTGCTATGCCTCCCTTGAGGTATCGTAAAGCGAGCAAAGCGATGCTCGCCACCATGACGCAGGAGCGGACGCAAGCGAGGAGAGGCTGGACTGCCGACCCCAAGCCGGCCGCGACTGAACGCCTTGCAGGGCATGCCCAGCAGGCCCATTAGCGGCACGCCGAGGCGCTCGGCCCTCCTGGCGCAACGCTCGGATCAGGCCTCCAAGTGCGACTTGTCGGGCGGGTCATGAGCCGGCAGGGCTTCTTCTGGCTGCCGCCTTCGCGGACCAGCGACGACAGGGCTGCGGCCAGCGGCGGATCGGAGTAGTCTCCGCGCTGGGGCCGGAGGAAACCGTCGATGGAACGGCGGCGCGGCCCGTACAGGACGAAAAAAGTCGAAAGTCGAGCAAATGTCCTACATACAGGGGCTTTTCGAGGGGGCATGGTGCGCACCCCGACAACAAAGCGAAGGAGCATCGCCATGAACGCCAACAGCTGGAAGTGGCGCCCCGACTGGCTCGACGGCCACCTGATCGCCCTGCTCACCTTCGGCATCGGCCTGGTCGCCTTCCTCTACACCATGTTCACCGGGCTGACCACCGCCCAGGCGGCGCTCATCAGGAGCGGCGAGGTCGCCAGCGAGGAGCTGGTGGGGCGCTATCTCGGCGCGGACGAAGCGCTCTGGCGGGGGTGAGGCGATGCCTGAAGGCGCATCCGGTGCGGCGGATCTCGTCGCCCGCCTTCGCGAGGAGAAGGACCCCCGTCGTCGACGTCTGCTCGCCCTCGGCGTGTTGGCCCGGGAACTCGCGCCGTGCGGCGTGGAGCCGATTCTGGTCGGCGGCGCGGCGCTGGAGTTCTATACCGCGGGCGGCTATGCGACGCACGATGTGGACTTGGCGCTGCCGACCGGCGCGGACGTGGATGCCGCATTCGCCCGGTTGGGATTCGCGAAGGAAGGCCGCTTCTGGCATCACGCCGATCTCGACCTCCTGTTCGAGGCGCCCGCGCCAGCCGGTTTGCCTGGCGAGGACGCACCGCGAACGGTCGCGGACATCGACGGCTTGCGCATCGTCGTCATCGGCATCGAAGATCTGCTCATCGACCGCTTGCGCGCCTGGGTGCATTGGCGAAGCGAGGAGGATGGCCGCTGGGCCAAGCGCTTGGCGAGCTTGCATGAGCAGCGCATAGACTGGGCCTATGTGCGCGAGCGCGTGCGCCGCGTGCCGGAAGAGGCGGCGGCGCTGCGGCGCATTGAGGAGGGAGGCCGCGGGTGATCGTTGACTACGACGAATTCCAGGCCGAGATTCTGCGCCTGAGGCGAGAGCGTTGGCCGCGCGTCCTTGCGGCCGAGCCGCCGGGACGCGTGCCGGGGCGGCGGCCGCGGGACCCGGAGAAGGAGCGCTTGCTGGCCAAAATGGATCGCATGCGGCTGGCGCGGGAAGGTCTGCTTGCGGACCCTTCCGATACCGGGCCGGCGGACTGAGCCTGCAGGCCGCTCGCCATGCCGCCGGGGCGACGGTGGCTGCAGTCGACGCTAGGAAGAAGCCCTGCCGGCTCGCGACCCGCCCGACGAGTCGCACTCGGATGCCTGATCCGAGCGTTGCGCCTAGGAGGGCCGAGCGCCTCGGCGTGTCGCTAGTGGGCCTGCTGGGCATGCCCTGCAAGGCGTTCAGTCGCGGCCGGCTTGGGGTCGGCGGTACCGTCGCTGCCCCGGGCATGCTGTGCCACGGTCGGGTCCTCGGCGACGGTGCGGTCCGCCGCGGCATCCGCCTCCAGCCTGCGCACGCGCCCTTCGACCTGGTCGACCCGATGGCCGAACTCCGTCCGCACGGCGCGAATCTCCAGGCGCACGTCGCGGATCTCGGCGCGCACGTCGGCGACTTCCGTGCGCACGTCGCGGATTTCGGCACCGAGTTCGGTTCGCACGTCGCGGATCTCGGCACCGAGGTCGGTTCGGACGTCGCGGATCTCGGTTCGCACGTCGCCGATGTCCTGCTTCAGCCCGGTGAACATGGTGTAGAGGAAGGCGACCAGGCCGATGCCGAAGGTGAGCAGGGCGATCAGGTGGCCGTCGAGCCAGTCGGGGCGCCACTTCCAGCTGTTGGCGTTCATGGCGATGCTCCTTCGCTTTGTTGTCGGGGTGCGCACCATGCCCCCTCGAAAAGCCCCTGTATGTAGGACATTTGCTCGACTTTCGACTTTTTTCGCCCTGTACGGGCCGCAGCCGCCGTTCCATCGACGGTTCCTCCGACTCCAGCGCGGAGACTACTCCGATCCGCCGCTGGCCGCAGCCCTGTCGTCGCTGGTGCGCGAAAGCGGCAGCCAGAAGAAGCCCTGCCGGCTCATGACCCGCCCGACGAGTCGCACTCGGAGGCCTGATCCGAGCGTTGCGCCAGGAGGGCCGAGCGCCTCGGCGTGTCGCTAGTGGGCCTGCCGGGCATGCCCTGCAAGGCGTTCAGTCGCGGCCGGCTTGGGGTCGGCGGTGCCGTCGCTGCCCCGGGCATGCTGTGCCACGGTCGGGTCCTCGGCGACGGTGCGGTCCGCCGCGGCATCCGCCTCCAGCCTGCGCACGCGCCCTTCGACCTGGTCGACCCGATGGCCGAACTCCGTCCGCACGGCGCGAATCTCCAGGCGCACGTCGCGGATCTCGGCGCGCACGTCGGCGACCTCCGTGCGCACGTCGCGGATCTCGGCACCGAGTTCGGTGCGCACGTCGCGGATCTCGGCACCGAGTTCGGTTCGGACGTCGCGGATCTCGGTTCGGACGTCGCGGATCTCGGTTCGCACGTCGCCGATGTCCTGCTTTGGAGAGGTACGGAAGTTCTGCCGATGCCATGTTCTTGGACTCGCTCGTCTTGGTTTGCGCCTGCCCGCTCGCCAGCGCGACGACGGGCACGACAGTGGATTTCATCAGCGCCCGGCGCGTAACGCCGCCCGGCGCGGGGGAATCTCCGCCTGCGTCTTCCGGGCTCAGGCATCGACTGCAAGGGCCGCGACGTGACGCACGACGCCTTCGACCCTGTAGGCGCCCCCGCAACAGTCTCTCAAGATCGATGCCTCCGCGCTCAGTCAGGCGCCAGCCCGACGTCAAGTGGCCCGCCTCCTGATCGTCGCCTCCCACCACAAGCCCCACACCCTCGGCTGACACCGCCGCATCGACTTCCCACTACCGTAGCGTACCCGATGAGTCTGGATTGGACGGAGGATCCAATCCCAAGCTCTTGCCGCATCGGTACGCTGCGGCTGATGCGTGCGCTGACCGCAGGCCACAAGCATGGATGATGCGCGTGCGTACAGCGGCGACGGCGCCGGGGGGGGGTCCGATCGGGTTAGGCGGTGTTCGAGGCATGGTTCCCAGTGGCCTCGCACCTCGCGGCAACGAGACCGCTGGGAAGAGTACAGGGGCGGGGCTTGCCCTGTCCGTGCCGGAGCCCTGTACAGCGCATGGACCGGAGATTTGCCGTACACCCCCGTGCGCGGTGCCGCGGTGGACACCCGTTTCGCCTTGCGCTATAACCCCCCCTCGCTAAACAAGGGAGAGGCCAACATGGCCAAGCGGCAGGCGCCTGCCGACGGTCCGAGGACCGGTGACCCAGAAGCAGGGGGTGCCGTGGGTAGCGCCGTGATCGAGTTCCGTGGGGTCCACGATGGCTATGTCTACGTCGAGGACGTGGTGGGCGCACTGTCGCCTGACGCTGTCCTCTACGCCAACTTCTACTCCGAGCATGTGGAATTCGACGAACTCGTGGACGCGGAGATAGTCCATGAGGACGACAAGGTGGTGCTGCGGGCTCGTCAAGACCAAAAGGAAGGGAACATACACATAGTGCGAGACGTGAAGGCCAACCTGATACTCACTAGGGCCGCTTTGGAGAAGGTCGTGCCTTGGCTGTCCGCTCAACTCGAGGAGATGAAGAAGCGCGAGGCCCAAACATGAGCGATCATGCCTATTCGGCTGCCGAGCTAACCGAGCCCCGGGCGATCAGGCCGCCGACCGATCCTGCCAAAGCCGCGGATGTGGCATTCGACTACGACGTGGATATTGGCGACAACGTGCCGCTCAGATTGAGCTACTACGCCGTTCGTGTTGAGCCCCGCATCCCGAGCAAGTGGCTGCGCTTCCACAGTCGCAACCTGGTCCGCCGGAAGACTGCACGTTGGACCGTTGATGCGTACCCCCAAGGCTCGCTAGCGCTGGCTGCAATCGTAGCAACAGAAGCCCCAACATTGGCTGAGTCCCTCGCTCTCCTCGACCGAGTAGGCGAGCTCGCGCTGGAGGAAGGTCTCGACGCTCCTCACGAAGTCGCTTCAAGCACGGCCCGAAAACTACTGTCCGATATGCACCGAGTCCTCCCTGGCTTGTACGATGTCTGTCCAGAGGAGGGTGGCGGAGTGACGCTGTCGGCGCCGTCAGCGAGGGGTACCGCCTTCACCGTGGAGTGCGATGCGAGCGGAGCCGTTGAGTGCGTCGTCGTGCTTCCGGCACGCATGCGCAAGGCCACCTACTCCGACGCCCAGGACCTCCCCGACGGGTTCATTCGCGAGGCGCTTGAGGCAGTCAGCCCTCTCGCCCGCTGAGCGCCTGAGGCACCGTCGATGGGAGAGGTACGCCCAGACGAAGGCTTGTGGCGCAGCGTGTTCTCGGGGACGCAAGCCAACCGTGCGCGTCGCGGTACCGGCAACAGAACGGTGGCCAAAGCGTTCCAGGAGAGAGACGGCGTTACAGAGCTGTCGGTGGACCGGTACGATGGCTTGGATCTGCGGGAGGGGGTGAGAAAAGGGGACCGAGATGCGGTCGGGAGGAGCGCATCGGGCTTCTACGGCTGGCTCGTCGTCCCAGCATCCGCCGCTGAGGCGAACGGCCGTCGGGTCGTTCCCTCTCCTACCGAAGAGAACCCGTATCACGCAGATATCGTGCTTGCGTTCACGGACAGATTCGGGCCCAAGGACCACGCCTTGGCTTTGGCCACTGCCAGTAGGTGGCACGAACGACCGTCGCTCTGAGCAACCCGCCAGAGGCCACCGCCGCGCTCTCCGCTAGCCGCGAGACCCGCCGAGGGTCCACGACCTTGGCGCAGTTCACGCCCGCCAGAGCGCTTCGTCCGGGCCGGGAAATGCCGGCAGTGCGCCTTCAAGTTGCTTCATCACCGCCAGCACGATGTCGTCGCGCCAAGGGTTCGCCACCACCTGAACGCCGATGGGTACGCCCGAAGACGAGGTGCCGCCGCGCACCACGCCCGCCGGCCAGCCGGTGAGGTCGTAGGCCTCCGTGTAGCTCGCGTCCGTGGACGGAAACGGCGATTCGCCAGGCTCGGGATGCACCGGCGTCGGATGCGCGTTCACCGGCGAGATGAGCACGTCGTACTGCGCCATGTGCCGCCCCATGCGGCGGCGGAAGTCCTCGAAGCGGGCGAGCTGCGCGGTGAGCGCCGCGGCGGGAACCACATCCGAGCCCTCCGATTCCGCGAAACGCCTGAACCAGTTGTTGGCGTAGTCCCCAACCGCCGTGCCGGCTTCATCGAGCAGCGCCCGCACGCCGGCATGGGCGCCCACCGCCCAGAAGCCACCGCCGATGGCCGTGGTCTCCGCTACGCCATCCAAGCGATCCCTGCGCATCGCCAGCCCGGCGCGGGCGAGGATCTCCTCGGCGTTCTCCACCACCGCGATCGTCTCGGCATCCGGCGCCGCCGCGCCGTTGTCGATCATCACCGCGCAGCGCAGCCCGGCAAGCTCCACCGCGCTCGACGGCCCGAGCGGAACCGGCCGAATGCGGGTATCCACCCCGTCCGGCCCGCGAATCACAGACAGCACCAGCTCCAGATCCCCCACCGTCCGCGCCATCGGCCCCACATGGCTGAGCGAATCCGTGAGCATCCCCGGCGGCAGGCACAGCCCGGTGCGGGGCACGCTGCCGCTGGTCGGCTTGATGCCCGCCGTGCCGCAGGCGTGCGACGGCACGCGGATGCTGCCGCCGTAGTCCGTGCCGATGTCGAACGAGGTCAGCCCCGCAGCGATGGCCGCCGCCGCGCCGCCGCTGCTGCCGCCGGGCGAACGGGCGAGGTCGTAGGGATTGTTGGTGAAGCCGTGAATCCGGTTGTGCGTCTCGAACGAGAGCGTGAATTCCGGCGTATTCGTCTTGCCCACCAGAATCGCGCCCGCCGCCTTCAGCCGCGCCACCACCGTGGCGTCCGCATCGGGCACGAAGTCCTCGCGGCCGAGCGTGCCCCAGGTGGAGATCACGCCGGCGGTATCGAAGCAGTCCTTGATCGTCATCGGCACGCCGTGCAGCGGCCCCAGCGCCGCGCCGGACGCCAGCGCCGCATCGGCCTCCTTCGCTCGCGCCAAGGCATCCTCCGCCAGCGCCACCACCGCGTTCAGCTTCGGATTGAACCGCTCGATACGTTCGAGATAGCGCCCGACCAGCTCCTCGCTGGCGACCTGGCGGCTCCTGATGAGCGCCGCCTGGGCGGTGGTGGAGAGGTACGGAAGTTCTGCCGATGCCATGTTCTTGGACTCGCTCGTCTTGGATTGCGCCTGCCCGCTCGCCAGCGCGACGACGGGCACGACAGTGGATTTCATCAGCGCCCGGCGCGTAACGCCGCCCTGCGCCGGCCGTTCGCCCATCAGGATGCCGCCGCCGCATGGGCGCCGGACGTTTCCGCCCCGCGCCGCCGCGCCAGCTCCTCGAGTATCTTCGCGTGCCGCTGCCGCGTCAGCCGATAGTGCGTATAGCACCAAATCGAAACGAAGCCGAACGCCGCGACGATCGGCCCGTACACCAGCCCCAGGTTCACCAGCGTCTCCGGCGGCACGTCCGCCGCCGTCCTGATATGCGCCCCGCGCGGCCACGAGATGATGTCCAGCGCGAACCCGGCGATGACGTTGCCGATGCCGGACGTGGCCTTGGCGGAGAACGAACTGGCCGCGAAGAAGATGCCCTCCTGGCGCTTGCCGGTCTCGTACTCGTGCTCGTCGATGATGTCCGCCACCATCGATCCGAAGGCGACATTGGCCTGCACCGTGCAAGCCCCCTGCACCACCTTGATCGCGATGAGGAGCGCGACCAAGAGCGGATCGCCATTCTCCGGGAACCAGTCCATCAGCCGCGCCACGATGGGCAGCGTCTGCCAGAACGGCCACGACAGCCCGCCGAAGATCAGCCCCGCCTTCTTGCCGAAGCGGCTGAAGAACGCGGGGCACAGGAACGACCCCGCCATGACGCCCACCGGATAGGCGCAGATCACCAGCAGGATCGCCTGCCGGTCCAGCTCCCAGAAGTAGGTGAAGATGTACAGATCCAGCCCGCCGTTCACCCCCACCATGACGAAGACGATGAGCACGCCCAGGAACAGCCAGCGGAACGACCGGCTGCGCATGGCGGCGACGATGTCCAGCAGCACGCGCCAGAGGATCTGGCCGAGCCCAAGACGCGGCGTTGCCGGCGCCACGGGCAGAAACGGAATCGCCGCCCTGGTTCCCCAGCCGCTCCAGAAGATGGTGATGCCCATGAGCGCCGCCAGCAGCAGCGCGAAGCCGGGGTACGCGCCGGCATTGAGCTGGCCGTTCTGGAACTCCGCCGTGGGGATGAAGAAGTAGAGGAAGCCGACCGCGAAGGTGAACAGCACCCCGACGTTGGCGAAGAACATCCGGTAGCCGACGAGCTTCGAGCGCTCGTCGAAGTCTTCCGTCATCTCCGCGCCGAGCGCGATGTGCGGCACGTGGTAGAGCGACATCGCGGTGCGCGTGGCGTTCGAGAAGACGATCAGCCACACGAAGAGGCCAAGCTGACTGGTGACCAGCGGGTTGAAGAGGAAGTAGAAGGACACCATAAGCGGCAGGATGGACGCGTACATGAACGGATGCCGACGCCCGAAGCGCGAACGCCAGTGGTCGGAGAGGGAACCGGCAAGGGGATCCGTGAACGCGTCCACCACGAGCGCGATGCCGACCGCCGTGCCAGCGAGCGCGCCGGGCAGGCCGAGCACTTGGTTGTAGTAGAAGATAAGGAACGTGCCGTAGGCGGCGCCGAAAAAGCCTTCGGCGGCTTGGCCGACGCCGAAGGAGAGCTTCATGGGGAAGCGCAGGGTGCCTTGGAGGGGCATTGATGGCCTTGGGGGAACGTCGGCGGGACCGTAACATGGCGTCGCTGGTGGCTTGGCGTTTGGCCGGGCAGCGAGGCTGGCGCTCGGAGGAGATGCGGTGGTGCGGCGAGTGTGATGGAGAGAGAGGGCTTGGCCGGGGAGTCGCGTCCCGATCTCGACGTGGTTATCGTGCCCGACTTCCTCGGCGCTTCGGCGCAGGCGTTCGAGTACAACGCGGCGTTGTTTCTCGCCTCGTGGCTGGAGACGGGGAGCGAGCGGGGGAACTGCCAGCTCCATGTGGTCTGCATCGGCGAACCGCCCGAGGTGGTTCGGCGCCTGGGCGATGCCGCCAAGGCGCGGGTGACGGTGCGCGATCCTTTTCCCGGCCCGGACCGATTCCGCAACAAGCTCCGCGGGGTGCAGATCGAGCCGACTGCGGAACGGTTCCTGCTGCTGGACGCGGACATCGTGCTGTTCCGCTCGATCACCGAGGTCGCCAAGCTGCTCGCGCCGAACGCCATCGCCGCGGCCTACGGCGGCTCGGCGCTGAGCGTGGCGCAGTGGCACATCGTGTACGAGAGGCTCGGCATGGCGCCGCCGACGCGCCGCATCGCCATCAACAAGGCGCCGCTAGCCAAGGGGTTCGGCGGGCCGTTGCAGAGCGAGTTCGGGGCGACGTTTCCGTACTACAACGCGGGGGTGGTAACCGCGCCTTGGGCCAGCGGCCTCGCGCCGCTCTGGGAGGAGCTGATCGACGAGGTGCCGCGCATCCTGCGGAGCGACACACGGCTCGGACCGATCAACCGGTACGCATTCTTCGATCAGCCGCCTCTCGCGGTTGCCGTAGAGGTCCTGCAGCGGCAAGGGTGGCCGCTCCACATCCTGCCCCATCGCCTGCATGTGCGGTGGCTGGACGTATGCAGCGGGTTCGTGTCCGCAAGAGAAGTCATGGTTGTCCACAACACGGGCATCTTCAAGCTCGAGCGGGCTTCGGACCTTCCAGAGGGGATCAGGCACTACGCCGACCGCACGCGCGACCGGATGAAGGCGCGTGGCGGCACGCCTGGGGAGAACGCACGAATGGCGGCGTTCGCGGAGCGCCTCGAAGCGTACCTGCTGGGACTGCACCGGCGATGGATCGATGGCTAAGGCCCAAAGTGGTGGCGTCAAAGGCGGTACAGTCCGCGAGCTCGCCACCTCTCGAAGACGTAGCTGGCTCGTAGCAGCGCCTTGATGAGCGGATGATCCTGCTTGCCGAACCGGTCGCCAGACAGCACGATGCGCGGCCGCATCTGGACATCCTCGACGCCAAGGAAGGCGAAGACCCGCCGCAGCACGCTGGCGTGATCTTCCAGAAGCTCCCTGCTGCTCAGCACGAGCACTTGTCTCGGCGGAAAGTGCCGGTAGATGTTCCGCAGTTGCAGGCTGTAAAGGCCTCTGGCCCGGTAGCTGTGCCTCCGGTACGCCGACCCCTTGCCCCGAGGCTCCTTGCACCGCCACAGCCGCCAAGGCTCGGCCAACAGCGCTCTCCACAGTGGCGCTCGCTCCCGCCCTTCCGCCCGTTGCATGTAGTAGTTGGAGATGGCCCGCTCAGCCGGGTCTCGCAACAGGACGATGAGCTTCAGCGCCGGGTTGTAGCGCTTGAGCTCCCCCGCCACGTCCGGCAGGAACATGTAGATGGGTGTGGCCTCGCCACGGAGCTTCGCGCCGCCGCAGTGCTTGAAGAACGGGGCGTACAGCTCGTCGATGTACGCCGGCGACCAGTGGGGGCTGTAGTCGGCCCGGCTGAAGAGGTGCGCCTCCTTGGGCGAGGACATGCCAACCTGCGGGGGGCGGCGAGGTACTCCCAGAGCGCGGTGGTGCCGCACTTCTGGGCTCCGACGATGATGAAGTCGACGGTTAGTCTCCGGCGTCCCATCGCGGCCGTTCCCGCACATTTTGCTGGCCCGCGAGCATGGCCTGCCGCGTCCTCTATCACAGGAAGCGGGAGCCTCTGCTCGAAGCACTCCGCCGGCCGCTCTCCGTGATTCCAGTGGACGCATGCGTGCGCGGTACCCCGCCCAGCCGACGCTTCCCCCTCCTCGAGGTCCGGGGCGCTCCCGAAGGTCCTTAGTGGTGCCGCACTTCTGCACCCCAACGAAGATGATATTGGCCGCTGGTATGTGGCGTGTGGGCATCCCATACCGGACCGTTGCTCCGCCTTCAGTGCCTTCGTAAGCATGGCCTGTGCTGGCACGACGGCAGCGTGAGGCCAGGCCGGCCGCGGGTGGACGCCGTGCATCGATCACCGTGCGAGCGCTCAGTGCGCTCAATGGTCACAGCCCGGAGGTACTGCATTGCACCGGCACCAAACCGGAGCTCGCCAGGCATCGCGCCCGAGCCTAATCCAGCAAGACCCCGATCCTCCTCGCGACCCTACACACCCGACCCGTTGCTCCCACACGCCAAACTCCTACAGTGCTCGCTCGTCCGCCCGCCCAGGAGAAAGACGCCTTCCGCGCCCACTGTCAGCCAACTTGGCCTTGCCCTTACGCACGGTCGCATGTTACGGTCCGTTGAGTGCTTCTATCGCCCGGAGTGCTTTCCAATGCTCGTAGGCATGATGAAACATCCGCCAGTACGCGCTAGGCGACGGGGCGCCCAGCGGGAGACCTGCAGCGCCAACCATCTGTCGGTTCCGCACATGACCGTAGCTGCTGCGATGCTGTCATTGCGGTCACTCAGCAGCACTCGCGCCTTGCTGCGACTCCTCAAATGACCCCGAACCCCCTTGGTGACATTCGAGCTGAGGCCGACGGGGCTATGCTCAGCCGCGCATTTCTCGAGACTGCCGACTACCGCACCCTGGTCGAGACGTCAGACAGGATGATCGTGGTCGGACGCCGTGGTACCGGCAAGAGCGCCATGGCTCTCCAGCTCAGAGCTTTCCTTGATCGCGACGCCGACACGGCCGTCGTCACCATCGTGCCTGAGGAGCACCAGACCATAGGCCTGCGGCCCCTTGCCGCACGATTCGGTACCCGCTTTGGCCTGATTCGCGCCGGCGCTCGCATCGCTTGGCGGTATGCACTGGCCATGGAAACTGCGCTGGCCTTGTCCCCAGTGTATTCATTTCGAGACCGACCTGGCTATGCGGTCCTTGCACCCCACCTTAACCCCTTAAGGGCATACTGAGGCGCGAGTATTCGTCGTATTGCAGGTTTTTCGTGCGTTTCGCGCTGTAGTCGGGTTGCCGGTTTGACACACCGTAGGTGTTGTCAAGCGGAGCGCGGTTTCGCGGGGCACGGCGTCTTTGCGCTTCGATAGTTCGTCGAATCGCAAGGAGCGGGGTTGGACGGCGACCCCCTTCTGTTACGATGCGGTTCGTCGAAAAACTCATCGGAAGGAGGCCGCCGCCATGAAGCGTAGCAAGGCGAGCGTGCGGGGTAAAGCGACGGATCGCATCGAGATCCGGTTCGAGGACCAGCGGCTGACGGCGCACGCGGGCCTGGTGCTCTACCAGAGGCTGTTCGCGCGGCTCGGGCTGAAGGAGCGCTTGCGCGGCTGCTTCCGCCACCTGCCGGGCAGTCCGGTCTACGCGCCGCACGCGGTGGCGCTGCTGCTGGTCGTGCATCTGGTCATGGGCTTCCGGGAGCTGCGCGACGCGCGGTACTACCGGGACGACGAAATGGTCAGGCGGACGCTGGGCCTGCGGCACCTGCCGGACGCCTCCACGATGGGCCGCATGCTGGCCAGGGCCGACGGGCGCAGCGCGGACAACGTGCGCGCCCTGAACCGGCGGCTGGTGCTGGACCGCGCCGCGGCGCTCGGCCCGGCGCGGATGACGCTCGACTTCGACGGCTCGGTGCTCGGCACGAAGCGCTTCGCGGAAGGCACGGCCGTCGGCTTCAACAAGCGCAGGAAGGGACAGCGCAGCTACTATCCGCTGTTCGCGACGGTGGCGCAGACCGGGCAGGTGTTCGACCTGCGCCACCGCCCGGGCAACGTGCACGACTCCAACGGCGCGGAAGCCTTCATGCAGCGCTGCCTGGCGGACGTCCGCGCCGCGCTGCCGGGTGCGCGGCTGGAGTCGCGCATGGACAGCGCGTTCTTCGGCGAGGCCGTCCTCGGCCGGCTCGACGCGCTGGGCGTCGAGTACACGGCGACGGTGCCGTTCGAGCGGTTCGCGGAACTGAAGTCGCTCGTCGAGGGCCGCCGCCGCTGGCGCCGCATGGACGGGGCGAGGGACTTCTTCGAGCCCGCCTGGAAGCCGAAGAGCTGGGGCCGCCGGCGGCGCCTGGTCGTGGTCCGGACGCGAACCCGCCGGCAGCGCAAGGGACCGGTGCAGCTGGACCTGTTCGCGCCCCACGTCCACGGCTTCGAGTTCAAGGTCGTGGCGACCAACCGCCGCGTGCGGGCGAAAAGCGTCGTCGCGTTCCACGACGGGCGCGGCTCGCAGGAGGCCGTGTTCGCGGAACTGAAGTCGCAGTGCCGCATGGAGTACGTCCCGACGCGCAAGCTCGCCGGCAACCGGCTGTACACCCTCGCCGCCATCCTGGCGCACAACCTGACCCGGGAGCTGCAGATGGCGTCCCGGCCGCCGCAGCGCGGCACGACCCCGAAGCGCACGGCGCTCTGGGCGTTCGAGCAGATGCACACGATGCGCCGCCGCCTCGTCGTCCGGGCCGGACGGTTCCTCCGCCCGCAGCGCAAACCCGTCCTGTCGATGAATGCAAACGCCGAAGTGGAAGCGGAGATGTCCTCCTACCTCGCCGCGCTAGCCTGAACATCAACATCCGTCGCCTCTTTTTTTGCATCAATAGGGTTAATGCATGGCGTAGCTTGGGGCATGACGTTTTCGAGCGGTATAGATCAATGCTCAGCGACCGAACCAACAACGCCAGTTCCGCCGAGCAACTGATCGGAGACCTGCCCCACTCGCTCCGCCTGAAGGATGTAGAGGATGCACTACGCGACGCGACCGAACATTCGAGGCGATCCGTGGCTTTCCTGATCGACGGCCTCGACGAGGGCTACGCACCAGATGTCCTGGGTACTGCCCTCGTCGACGGACTCTTGCAGGCGACCATAGACCTAAGGACCCGCATCTCCTGCGTCAAGCCGGTCGTCTTCCTCCGTGACAACATCCTTCGCGCCGTCCAACAGAACGATCAGGATTACTCCAAGCACATCGAGCCCACCGTACTTCGGATGCACTGGGACGTTGAGTCTTTGTTTGCATTTGCAACTAGGAGATTTCGCATCGCCTTTGGACTTGCGCCTGAGGCCAACCGCAAGATATGGGACGCATGCGTCAGTACCGAAATGGGCGGAGTCGCGGGCTTCAAGCGGTGCCTACAACACACCTTGTACCGGCCCCGTGACCTACTAGCCCTCCTAAATGACTCCATTTTTTTGTCCGCCAGACGACATCCGACACGCATGCGACTTGTGCGGCACGACATCCAAGAGGCTGCACGACGCATATCCATTAGTCGCCTAGACGATCTGAAAAAGGAATACGGCGACATCCTGGCCGGCCTGCCTGCGTACACTGCCGCGTTTGGCGGTGGTCCGCCCTCTATCGCAGCCAAGGACGCGCACGACCTGCTGTCGACAACCCTGGCTCAAGGTTCCAAGCAAACTGAGGTCCAGCAGGAGTTCGACATTCTGTCTGGGCCTGTGGACATTCTAAAGGGACTGTATAGCGTCGGTTTTATCGGTGTGCGCGACGCTGGCTCAGGCTCCTATGTGTTCTGCCACGACGGGCGAGCTCCCAGTCAGGACATTGGCGAGTCGGGTAGGATCCTCGTGCATCCCTGCTACTGGATGGCCCTAAACGTGGAGGATGACCCGGGCTCTGAGGCATGTGACGCGCAAGAAATATATGACGAGTACGATATCCGAATCGCTTCGGAAACCCCCGAGATCAGAAAGTCAAGAATCCGCCACATCCTTGCCCGCTTGGACGATGTTCCTGAGGGTGGCGAAGGTTCTGCCGCATTTGAAGATTGGTGCGCGGACGCGATTCGGATCTGCTTTGCAAAAGGGTTGCGTAACGTCCAGCTTAGGCCCAACAGGACGGCGCGCCTACGCCGAGACATTGTCGCCACTAACCTCGCAGAAGACGGGGCATGGCGCCGGATCCGGGAGGACTACGGAACGCGACAGGTGATCTTCGAGGTCAAAAACGTCGGGCAACTGAAGAGCGCCGACTACCAACAGATGCTGTCTTATCTGGGTGGTGACTATGGGAGAGTTGGTTTTTTCGTCACGCGACTTGGTACTATTGAGCTACGGAAGGGCCGCGATGTGGAGTGGGTACGTGACATGTACAGTCAGCACGACGTCCTGCCCGTCAAGATTACCGCCGAGTTCTTGAAGAAGCAGCTACGTCGCCTCGAAAGCCCCCAGAAACACGACGCGGTTGACAACTCGATTCACTCGATACTGGACAGTTATGCCCGCCTGTACGTCGTGGGCCAAAGTAACTCGTCAAGTGCCAAGCAAAAGCGCAATGAACGGAGGGCCAAGCGCAGGCATCGGCGCGAGGGCAAGGCAGGTCGCCAACCGTGACAGAAGGTGGCGACTGGAGAGGTCCACACGCTCCCAGAGTGCGCGGCTGCGATTCGTTGATCCGCACCCGACGATGGCACCATCCGCGTCGTCCCCAGATGTTGCGCTTGCCGTCCTGCGCCGACAGGACCGCGACCATGTCGCACCAGTGCTCCCGAATCTTCTCGCCACAGTCTCAATCCTCCATGCTGCCGTCGGTGCCGCACCCAGCGCCGCCTAGACCGACCAGCACAACGCCACCGGGCCCGCGACCGCCACCCCGCTCGGTGTTCGGCTCATCGAGCAGACACGGCCGGTCGTGAGACCCATGGCTACACCGATGCCGTGCGAGTCTTGCCGCAGCTGCCTCCCAATAGTGTTCTACTGCCAATACGGCTTGACGTACTCGACCTGCGCCATCACGTTCGCCCGGCGCAGCCTGAGCCGGATCTCTGCCACCCCCGCTTACAGTGATGTAGCGCATCTTTCGCACCTTCGCCAGTTCGCGCTCCTCAGCATCCGAGCCAGCCCGTTCAGCCCCGACCCGAAGCAGATCACCTTCGTCGCGTTGAGATGATGCGCCCTCCTCATCCGGCATCTGCACGCCACCAGCACACCGCAGCGACGACGGACCTACCGGCTCGTCGACCCTTTTCGGTCTCTGCAGCGACGAGTCTGGCATGGCCGGCCCTTGGCTGGCCATCGCAGCAGAACGTCGAGCTCAAGGAGCGCTTGAGGTGATCGCACGGTGCCCGCGGAACTGGTGGCGGATAGCGTTCTGGAGTGACCGACGACGGCGGCGCCGGGGAGGGCGCGGCTCCATTTCATGTCGGATCTTTGCCGCCTTAGTTGGTTGCCTGATGGGGCTCCCTTGGCGGACAGCCGGTCGCCTCCGCCTAGTCCACGGCGGAGCAGAGGCGCCGGCCCGCCTCATCAACCCAGACGCGCCAAGCTGCGTGAAGGAGCACGGGCGTTTGGCTAACCCTCGGCGCCAGGAATCGCGAGCTAGTGCTCGTCTGGAACTCGATCACCCCATCGCACGATCGCCTTCACGTATTTCTTCGCTCGATGGTCCTTGATGGAATCAAGTCCCCTGCTGCCTACATCGTCAACAACACCTGCGACTTGGTCAAGGAACCGATACCATCGACCAATGTCCGTCACAAGTTGCCCCTCTTCCGTGATGTAGACGAGCTTACCGACGTGCCGGTAGCCCATCACTCGTGCCGGTACTCGGGACACGACGTCATTGTTGTTTTGGAAGCGGTACGTCCGGGACCCGGCTTCGATCCGATAGACGCGAGCGAACTCTTTGTCACCGCAACGTGGCGCACCATACGTGTATACGCCGAAGAACGGTTCGTCGTCATCGACCAGACGCGACGCGGCCAACGTAGCTAGCGCTCCGCCCAAGCTGTGGCCTGTGAGCCAGAGCGGACGCCGCACTGAGTCAGCATTGCGTACGTTCCTGATCGCTCGGCGCATGTCCGGCCAAACGTCCATCAAGGCGCCGTGGAAGCCCGCATGTACTTCGCCGAACGGCCCGGGCACACGCACGACATTCAGGTTGTCCAGCCAGTCGGCCGCCTCATCCGTACCGCGAAACACGGCGACGACAAACTCGCGATGTACCACGACACAGGCTTGCGAACTCCGTGCGTCGAAGCCACACACGGAAGTGAAACCCCCATCATGCTGCTTCAAGTGTTGGAGTATGGCGTCCTCGTCCGGTGGCGCACCACTCGAGCCGGCATACACCGCCTTCGACAGCCGTGCCATCCACAGTGCGTTCGCAGGACAATAGGTCGTTCTGAAGGGTTGCATCGGCACGTCAGGCCATTGCAGACCTGCGCCGCCGGTTAGTTCTGCTGCCATCAACTCCTCCGTGTAGTAACCAGTGCCTCGTCCCCGCGCGCCACTTGCTGACAGTGCCGGCGGCCAACACCCGTGGGCCGCTCGCGGTCTCCCCGCTTGCGAACCTCGTCCACGAACATAGCTTCGTGTACTATTAGCCCGCAATGGGCAATCCATCACAATCTGATAATGACGTCTGTCACCATTGGCGCGCAGCCACGCTTGGTGCAACCGGAAACTGTCAATCTCCGTTTTCCCGCAACTAAAGACTACATATGGCCGTCCATCAGTCGACACACACGCCGCATGTTTGTTGCGGAACCATGTGGGAGGGATGGCCCCGGCACTCATATGGCGCTGGGGGTCTCAAGGGGCGACCTGCCCATCGGCGGCAGGTTGCCCGCCGCGAACTGGGTATCGAGTCCGCCCTCCGCAAGCTAGACAAATACCGCCTCTCATCCTCGACGCCGTCGCCTACGTCCCCAAAGACCAGGCCGAAACCAGCGCACCGTTCGAACCCATCAGCTCGGGCCATGGGCGTCGCTGGTGCTGGTCATCTTCCCCGACTAGGCCATGACCCTCGCCGCAGTCGCCCCCGGTCCACCACGCCACCATCTTCGAACTCAACGTCGAGCTACCGCGGCCGGGCCCGTCGCCGCGACGCAAGCCGCGCGGCGGGGCCACCGAGCGGGCCGCGCCCGCGAACACCGATGTGCCCCGCGACTGTCGATTCCCTCCAGCCACGGTGCAGGGGCGAACACAGTGACCATGGAGTGCGCCGCCGCAGCCCCGTCCGATGTGCCCATTGCCAGGCTCGCCGCTCCGCTTCCGGCCGGGCCCACTCGGCCGCACCTTCTCATCCTGATTGTCCCGGATTTCTCATCTGATTGACGCGCTACGCCGGTACGCCCTGATGTTGTATGGTCCGTTGGTTGATTCTACCGGAGTAGGAGTTGGCGGTGAAACTCAAAGACGGGATGCCCATGGGGGGTGGCGGAGAGCCGCCGAAGACAGGCGAGCCCACGAGTTTATGCTGGCCTTGGCTACGAGAGACCGTACTATGCGACCGGGCCACGCACTGCCGCGAGTAGCCGCGTTGATCCTGCTGTTCCAACGGCTAGGTTGGACGAACGCGGAGGGCGGAGATGCCATGCAACGGTGCGACGAGCAAGGTTGGACTGGAGATGGCTCGTTGACGCAAGCGGGCTACGAGCGCTTTTGGCCGCACTAGCTGATTTTGCACCGGCCACCACACTCGTCCACGCAAGTGGCGGGACGGCTGGTCGTTCTGCCAACACGGGAGACCCCGGTCCTCTTGCGACGGCAGGTGCTAGTCGACCAAAGCGGAACAGCCGATCTACGCTGGTTCGACCGATTCGTCGTCGGCTCGTTCGCCGACCTAGGTCCTGGCACTGAGGGGCGATCTTGATCTGGGGATGTACGACTGGACTAGCCCGCGATCATCGGTCTGCGATCGCACCGTTGTCGGTGCCTCTCCGGCGACGCAACTCCCTCGCCACCGCCCGCCGCTGACGCATCACGGCGCTATGCGTCGGCGGCACCGAGTGCGCCGTAGCATACGTCCGGCGCTCGGTCGGCATCACTTCAGCGAACACTGAGTCTGCGGGCGGTTCGCCATCGACGAGCGACATGTCGTACCAGTCGGCGCTGTACTCCCCCACGTCCTCCCAGAAGTCGTCTGGGACTCGGCAGGCACGGAATGACACCCCGCGGCAGTGCAGCACGCCCGCCACCCGGCAGTCCGTCAGGTCGCAGCCGACGAAGGTGGTATTTCGCACATCTCCGAGCACCGCATGCCGCAACGACTGGCCCTCGATGACCGTGTCCTCTGCAATCGTGGTCGCTCGCCAATCGAACCCCGCCAGGGGCGCATAGACCCCCAGCCACTCGAAGTCGAGAGTCAGTGGGCGCTTGCGTCGGCGCAGTACTCGCCGCAGCAAATCACGCCCGCGCCGCCAGAGCATCGCGTCGTCTTCCGCCGACACATCACGACGCCGATGTGCTGGGTCCAAGGGTTCTTCGCCAGTCGCCCATTTTCCGCACCTCCGCGTCGCGCATACGCTGTTCGTCCGCGAATCCACGGTACGTGCAGGCGGCGGCGAAGAACTGATTCGCCAGCCACGTCGGTCCGAGCCACCAATGGGCGCGCGCGCAGAGCCGGTCGATTTCCGCATGGCTCAGTCCAGTCCTCGCGTGCTTCTCGAAGGCGGCATCGAACTGCGCCCTCGCCGACTCTCGCAATCCGTGCAGCACGCCGAATGCCGCTACCGCCGAGAATGCCGTCGCCAACATGGTCAGGACCAGATCCAGCACCGTAGTCGCCTCCGTCGTCAGCGTGAGTGTAGATGGTGCAGCCCGACGGAGCCGGGCGGGCCGCGCCTTCGGCGCGGCGCCGGCGCGTTGCCCGCCTTCCGTCGTCATCCACCCGCCGCGAGCAGGCCCGCGCCCCGGTCGTCGACGATCCATCCAAGCGCCCTTGACAGTGCGGCGACGGCACCGGGCGTCGCGGCCGTCCACCAATCCAGATGGCTTCACATCGCGAACCCACGACGGCGTTTGCGCGTAAAGCCCACCCTGTTGGCGGGCTTGACGACAGCTACGGCGCCTGCCCGGTCGGGGGCTGCGAGTCTGCGCCGGCAAGCAAGTAGGTGGTCAGGCTGTTAGCGCCCGCGCCTAGGAGACCGACGATGACCGCAACGATAGCGATTGGCTTCCAGACAGAACCGTAGAGGTCCTTCCAGACTTCGGCGCGGATGGTGTCCTTCTGGGCATTGATGGCGTCGTTGAGGCGCCTGATCTCGCCGTCCAGCCTGGTGGTGGCCTCTCGGATGTCGCTCGTAGCAGCATTGGACGCGTCGAGCGCCTGCTGAGCGGTCGTCTTGATGTCCTCGTTCTTGTCGACGAGCGCCTTTAGGCGCTCGGCGATCCGGCCGAGTTCGACTTCGGGATCGGACACGGGTCAGGTACCGGCGGCAGATCGAAGCCCCGGGGAGGGAGCGGCGATGGACTCGCGGAGGTGCTCGACTGAGTCCGCGAGGACGCCGACGGAGTCTACGGCGATCACCGCATTGGCCGTTGCGGACTCCTTGAGATGAACCAGAGAGTCGCCAACGCCGTCGGTGGAGGTCTCAAGCTCGGCGACGAGCGCGTCGATTTCCTTAGAGATTTGCATCGGGTCGAACATCGGGCTGACCTGCCAAACGAGTCATACATGCAGCATGGGTACTGCCGGACGGATGTGCAAGTCGACGTACCGCCGGGCGCCCGGACGTCCGCGAACAGCGGGGAGCGGCACCCGCAGCCAGCCCGTCCGGCTCCAATGCGCCCACCCGCGCTCGTCGATCAGGCGAAAGCCGACCAAGCTGCCGCGAACTCAAGCGCCCGGTGCCGATACAAGCGCTCTGCCTCGTACTGGCTGCCGCAGGTCAGCAGGCAGGCATCGGAGGCTGCGTCGCACTCCTTGTGGCAGTGCAGAAATCCACGGCCCCCTTGAGCGCCGCCGCGATGTGCTCGCCAAGCGAGGCGACGTAGCCATTGGCGCCGTCCGCCATGTCGTAGAGGAACATGACTGGCACAAGCTGCCGTCCTCCGCCTGCGCTTGGGGCACGGTCGCGCCCACCTCGTTCTCCTGAATGCCCATCGACCGGCAGAAGGCGGTGCGCTGGCCGGTGGCGATGGACATCATCGTCACTTCGTCCGCGAGCTCCTCGATCTGCAGTTCGAAAACATCCGTTGTGGTGGCATCCACCGAGCGACAGGCTGCGCTGGATCGTGAACCCTTGCGTCGCCGACGGCTACCCCGCCCCGGTTCATGCCGCCGCGCAGCCGCAGGTAGCCAGCCCCACGACGTTCGGTTCAGCCGTTTCGTCAGTGGGGCCCGTCTCCGATGCCGTCCTGCCGCACCGCAAGCACAGGGCGTAGCCGCAGCCGTGCGCGCCTCGGCTACCCTGGAGCAGGTGTCCGGCGTCCGAGTAGCGACCCGACCGCCGCACGGGCAGCCGCTGGGCAGCCATGTGTGCTCCGCCGCGACTTGAAGCCTTGTACGCGGTCAGGCGTCCTTCTTTCCGAAGAGCGCAGGGGCCACCAAGGGCGCCAGCAACATGGTAAGGGCGCTGACGCACACGGTCTTTGCGGCGGTCAGTTGCTCCGCCGAGAGCCATACCTTGTACATGAGGATGTGGGATGCCCATGCCGCGAAGCAAACAAGTGCGAAGACGAGGAACAGGACCAATGCAGCGCCGCCCAGAATGCGTACCGCCAGCCCGATCCAACTCATGACTGCGTCGTGACGGTCGCGCCTCCAAAGGTTCCGCGCTTCGAGTTCTGTCAGGACGGATGACTTGCCATCGGGAGCGCTTGCGCTGTCCCAATCCTGGATGGCCATACCCCCGGTGCTAGGAGGCGAACAGGGGCCGGAGATCGATCTCGAACCCCTTGCCATTCCCGTCCCTCACGATGAGGCTGCCTTTCGGCCCGGCGAGGTCGGCGATCTTGTGGGTGAGACCCAACGCGGTCTCGACGGTCACCGCCTTGCTCTTCATGTGGAACGCCTCGGTGAGTTCCTCTGCGTCCTTGACCGCGCTTTCCGGCAGGGTCATCTTCACTTCAACCATTAGCTGCATCCTTTCGCGTCGACTCGAAGTACGGAAGTGCGGCTTACCATAACCGGGACGTTCTCCTGAGGTCAACGGGGTGTGGTGCCGTTGAGGCCTGCACCACGGCGCCGTGCGCAGCCGCCAGCGGGCGAGTCAGCGGCCTGTCCGAGTAGCGCACTGCCGGTCGCCATGGTCGTCTCCGCGGGAGCGTGACCGGGGTGTTGGCGCGCATCGCCCGTGGAACATCAACGTGCATCCGGGGACCGAGCCCAGTTCCCCGTCCAGCCTGCCGCGAACTCAAGCGCCCGGTGCCGATCCAAGCGCTCCGCCTCGTAGTGGCTGCCGAAGGTCAGCAGGCACGCCTCGCAGGCCGCGTCGCACTCCTTGCGGCATTGCAGCACCGCCACCGCTCCCCTCGAGGGCCGCGCCAACGTACTCGCGAAGCGCGGCCACGTAGCCGTTGCCGCCGTCCCGGCCATGTCGTAGAGGAACATGGACTGGCGCAAACCGCCTTCCTCCGCCCGCGCTTGGCGCACGGTAACGCCAACTTCGTCCTCCTGAATGCCGATCAACCAGCAGAAGGCGGTGCGCAGCGCGGCAACTATGGACATAGCGGCCACATCGTCTGCGAGCCCCGCAAGCTGCAACTCGAAGACATCCGTGCGGCGGCTTCCACCGAGCAACAGGCCGTGCTGGATCGCGAACCTCTCGCCGTCGCAGACGGTTGCGCCGTCTCCGTTCTTGCCGCCCCGCAGTCGCAGGTGGCCAGGCACCAGGGCATCCGGTTCAGCCGCTTCGTCAGTGGGCCCCGTCGAGGATGTCTTTCTGCCCGCACCGCAGGCACAGGCGGCATCCGGCCAACCGAAGAGCCATCAGAAACTGGGTGGCTGCAATATCGAGCCGCATCTGAACCGAGAATGGTGACAACTATCACTATGACACGGTGATGAATCGCACGTTGCTCGTGTGTTCTCCAGAGTGCTACGTTGGATCCGATGGCAGTGCGGCGACCGTCGCAGCCTTTGCGTGCGGCGGTCGCAAGAGGCCGTCCCTTCACCGTCGGCAGCCGGACCTCGTACTCCGCCTCGTCCATCTGGGAGACATGCGAATGCCCAACACGCCCAAGCCGTTCCTCCTTGGCGCCCTCATGGTCGTCTTGCTCACGCTCGGTAGCTGCTCGCTGCTCCCACGGGTCGCGGCCCCAGTCGGAGTCGATCCGTTCCCACTGGTATGGACGATGACGAACGGCCACGCCGAGCTGTGTGACCGAGAGACCCCCGGTGAGTGCCTCGACCCGCGCTTGATGGAGAGCGCAAGGGACCGGAATGAAATGCAGCACATGCTGCTCGGCACGGCTACGGATCGGTGCCATGAGTTCAAGCGCACCCTATATGGGATGACCAAGGCCGGCATTGGCTTCAATGCACTGTCGCAACTTTCCGCCGCCGCCTCGGCGATCGTCGATCACGATCCGACCTCCAGGGCGGCGGCCGCTGCAGGTACCGCCGTTGGAGCAATCGGCGGCGACTTCGATGGCTATTTCCGCGAGACGAAGCTGGCCATCGCTCTGTCGGGCATCGAGCTAGCTCGAACCCGGATATTCAAGAGCATCTTGGAAGACCAGAACAAGAGCTTGGAGGAGTACCCGATCACGCGAGCCGTCAATGATGCGCTTCGCTACCACAACGTCTGCACCCTTGCCGACGGCCTCAGCGAGTCCGCCGGCGCAGTGGAAGCAGCGACGAACAACCTCTGAAGGAGAATGAGATGAGCAACGCTGGACCCAACCGAACCCCGCTTCGCACCAATGTCCTGATCTTGATGGGTGCCGGATACGTGGTCGTACTGGCCATGTTCCTGCTACTCGTCTGGCAGTCGGCCGACATGGCGAAGGCCTACGATGTCATCCAGGGACCGCTCATGGCCCTGATCGGCGGCTCGTTGGCCATCTCGAAGGACCTGATCCCGATCGGGCGTTCCGAGGGAAACCCCGACGAAGCGCCAGCAGATCCCGATTCAAGAGATCCGGCGGCGATCGACCGCTGACTGTCCAACCCAGAGCGAGACACAGTCGCGAGCTGTTTGACCCAGTGCGGAGCGGCTGCCACTGGCCTGCAACCCATAGTTGCGCGCCCGCTGGCCTCGTTGCGACGCCAGGCCGCTTGGGAGCCCAGGCCTGAGCTGCCCGCCGCTGCGGGCGGGCTAAGGCAGCTTACGTCGGCTGCGAACCCGCCGACGGCAACTGCTCGATCGAACCCAGAGTAGATGAGGCGTCGCATACGCCCTCACCCCGGCGCACCCAGAAATGAACCCGGCCGAGGTCCGCGCCCGGCATTCGCGACGGAGCGGAGCCAGCGCAGGCGGGGCACGTTGGGTCGATTCTGAGCGGCACGCTCGCCAGCCTCCAAGTGAGAGCACATCCGACCAACTCAGCCTGAGATCGGCCTTCGAGTCTCGCCGCAGCCGCACTGGCAACTCGGGTGACACCGTTGGGGATGAACCGCGACGAGCACCGTCCTGGTCTCAGACCGGCTGTACCGAGCGGACCCCGACGTGCGTGGCAATGCGCCCGCGCATCGCGTGCTAAGCTCGCCAGCAGTCCGAACGCATCGGGGAGATGTGGTGCCCGCCGAACCCGCTGCCAAGGCCGATGAGCTCTGGAACCGACTAGCGGCCGTCATGGGCCAGCCGGTACCGGACGAGAAGGAACTGCGCCGGATCGAGCGTGGCGCGAGCCGGCTCATGCGCTCCGACGCGGCCTCCGCGGACGGCTTGCTCGGATTTGCGGCCGCCTTACGTGGCCATGCCGATGCGGTGCGCGACCACTTTCGAATCGTCCTCCAGCAGGACGCCTCGGCCGACGCTTGGCTGAACTACGCGGTCTCGCTGGCCTTGGTCGAACTCCACGGCGAAGCCCTTGAAATCGCGACCACGGCGTTCGATCACTACCCGGACGACTTGAGACTGCTTGAGCGCGCGATCACGTCCGCGCTGGAGTTCGCGGACTTCACCACTGGCCGAGACCTCGTCGACCGTTGGAGCACCTTGCTACCAGCGCAACCGCACCCTCTCGCGCAGGTCAGTAGGCAGCTTGCAGCCGCGATTGAGGCCGGGGCGTTCGGCGAGGCCGGCGTCCGTGCCGTGCTGCAGATCGTGTCGGAGAGCCAGCGCGAGGAGCGTGTTCGGGCGTGCAAGACCGCAATCACCGCCGACGAGTTTCGCTGGTCATTCCTCTACCAACGCTTCGTCTATGCGCCGCCCTCGGTCGCCGCGGCGCTGAACGAACGCATCGCCCATCGGATCACGGCACGCTCGGACCTCATGGCGGACCCCGGCCTCAGGTTCGTTCCCGCATTCACCGGGATCGCAGATGGCCGTCATGCCTGAATGTCCGGTCAAGGTCGCCGCTTCGAGCGCCACACCGCCCGTACCGTCCTTGAGGACTGCCGGCGCATCTTCGACGAGGCCGCGTCCTTGGACACCGCGTGAATCGCATGAAGGTGGAGACGGGAACCTGGCCGACCTTCCTTCGGTTCCCACGGCACGGCACGGCGTTACTGCGACCAGTCCGCTGGGGACCACAACTCGACCGCCGTTGACCGGATAGCACTGCCAAAGTATGGTGTGAAGGTGGTCGCAGCTTCCTCTGAGGGCCAGTCCATGTTGGCGCAGTTGAACACCATTCGTGACGTCAGCCGCGCGCTCCCGGCCCTCACGTCGGGCGCGGATTTCGAGGCTATCCCCGTGTCGACCGCGCTGGTCGACTCCGTCGCCACGGGACTTCGCAAGCAGCATGCCAGTCTTCGCCCCGTGCTCAACCGTGCTGGCGAGGTCTTGGCCGAGGCGATGAAGGAGCACCCTTCCGAGGAGACTATCGATCCAGAGGGCGACGGCGCAGTTGCCTTGGAACAGGCTGAGGCCTACTTCAAAGGCCGTCGCGAGGAACTCCAACGACTGCGCGAATCATGCATCGGCCTTGGCACCTCGTCTTCCCACCGCGTCTTCAACGCGCTGCAGCAGCTAGACGATCTGTACGCATCGATCATTGACATCATGCAGGACGTACGATGGTCAGTGCTGATCTCTGACGGGGTCAGAGACCGTGCCGACTCCCCTGCCCCGCGCACGTTCGCGACATCGTCGGACTGGTTGGCGTCACTCAATAATCGCATGAACATGCAGACGGAAACTGGCCGACCTCCGGGCAAGTGTTGCGGCACGCTTTGGCTCCGACCGACAGCAGTGGCCATTGAGGACCTCAAGGCGGACGTGGACCGCACGTTGGGCGTCTACGAGCGTTTGATCGCCGGTGCCGCTGCACGTACGCGGCCGATGATCGAACAGTACGGGCACGTCGAAGCGCTGCGCAGGCTCGTCGAGCAGGGCGAGTTGCAGTCCGGCTTCAAGGCGCTCCGGGACAACGGATTGCTGCAAGGTTCCTTTGAGCAGCTCGTAGTCAAACACGGCAGCACGTTGTTTCAAGAACGAACCGTGCAGGCGGCGCAGTGGCGCCTGGATCATCCGCACGACTAGCGGCGCTGCCGGAGCCTTCCGTCCCGTTTGCGGTCACTCGTCTTCGTGGGACAGCCGATCAAGGCGGGCGGCGATCTGCTCTCGGGGCAGGAAGACGGTGGCGTCGGCCGCCCAAGAACGAAGCGCTCTGATGAGCAAAGAGACGGGACAGGCGTGGGCCCCGTGGAGTTCGTCGATGATCCACAGAGCGCCGTGGACGCGCAGACCACGGTCGGCAGCGACATTGCGTAGCTGGTGGTCCCCAGTCAGCAGGATGCCGGCGAAGATGTCTACCGTGGTGAGGAGCTTCGTAGATGACGCGAGAGCGCCCACCCGGAGGCGACGTAACCGCCGAACTCGCTTTTGAGCGCGGATCCAGCGAGCGGTTCTCGGCCGAGCCGGTCAATCGCGGCACGCGGGCACTAGCCGGGACCTTGCGTAGAGCCTTAGCCGCGCTCTCCTTGATCCTGATCGAGAAGGTCACGTCGAACATCCTGCCAATCTAGGACCGGATCCTCTGGGTCATCCAAGCGCTCCAAGGCAAGGCCGATGTCTTCGCAGTCCTCAAGGTAGTGCTCCAATGCCTGCCTGAGTAGCTGCGTTCGGGAGCGATTCAAGCGGTTCGCGGCTTGATCGGCCCTAGCGACGAGCTCGTCTGGGAGTCTTGCCGTCACTTGCACCATTGCCTTGCACCTCCTCAGCGAGACCATGCCCGCGGCCCGCGATTCGAGTCAAGTTCCTGCAGCAGGGTGGGGCCGCTACGCCCCCCAGACCGTGATGCTGCGGCCGTTCTCGGCAACTGTGCGGCGGAAGATCTTCTCCGCCCAAGGCTTGTCCGGCGTTCGGTCGAACACCACCAGATGGCCTTCGGACGCCGCGCTGCGGTCCATGTAGGCCAATGTCTGGGCGACGCCTTGGCGCTCGGTGCCGGCCATGCTCCGGTGCAGCAGCTTGCATTCGATGACGATGCGGCGCTCGCCGGCGGGCGCTGGCCAGAAGATGAGCAAGTCCGTGCGCATTCGGCCCAGCCCGTATTCGCGTTCGATGCGCCCGCCGCCATTGACGATGCGTTGCAGGAAAGCCTGCAACAGTAGCTGCGGGCCCGCCTCGCGGTACTGGAAGCGCTCCACCCAGTGCTCGGCGTTTTCGCGAAAGAACGCTTGGAAGGCGGCGAGCAGCTTGCTGGCGTCCAAGTCGCCCGCGGGGCCGATGTATCGCGCCGGGCTGACGGCCAAGGTCTGCTGCGCCGCATCGGCAAGGTCCCTGGGGATCACCTCGCGGTAGATCGCATTGGCGATGTCGAGCTCGGCCGGCGCCACTAGGCCGAGGTCGCGCGCGTATTGGATGTCTTCCGTGGAGATGTCGGCGCCTGCTGCGGTGCCAAGGAGGATTGGCTCGATTACCCGTCGCACGCTCTCCTCGGCGAGCTGGTGCGCGAGTTGATCCAGATGCGTCACGCGGCGCACAATCAGATCCTCCCGCGTCGCGTGGATCGCATCCACGCCCACCGCGGCCATCTTGGCGGATCGCTGGCAGCCGCCCCGGGCCAGCGCGTTCACCAGCCACGGCTGGCCGCTGGTGGCTCGCCATATTTCGGCAACAGCCGCAGCGGTGAAGGTCTGGCCCGTCTCTGCCGCGTGCTGCGCAAGCAGGGCCTCGACTTCGTGGCGCGAGAAGTCGCCGAGCCGCAGCGAGTCGGCGCTGATGTTGAAGGCGCTGCCGCCGAGCACCGGCCCTTCCCGGGAGGACTCGATACGGTAGTCACGAAGGTCCCGCACCCCGCAGAGGATCACGCTGTGCGGGAAGCGCCGCGGTCTCAAGTCGTAGCCGCTGCGAAGTTGCCGCAGCACGCTCACCAGGGTATCGCCGACCAGCGAGTCGATCTCGTCGATAAGCAGGACGATGGGCTTCGCCGATGCTTCGCACCACCGGGTGAGCGCTTCGCGCAGCGCCCCGGTACCGAACCGATCAAGCAGTTGGTGCCACTCCCGGTCCAGAAATCCGTCGCCTTCGCCAAGCGCGCGGGAACTGAGGTGCCCGAGGATCTCGCGCATTGCGCCGGGTATGTCCTCGCGCAGCGCCTGGGCGTTCTCGACGTTGACATAGACGCAGAGGTTTTCGCCCTCCTCAGCGAGTTTGTCGCGAAGGGCCAGAAGCGCCGACGTCTTCCCGGTCTGGCGCGGCGCGTGCAGGGCGAAGTAACTGCCCTCGTCGATCAGAGACCGAACGGTGTCGTAGTCCATCCGCTCCAGCGGCGGAACGTGGTAGTGGGCTGCCGGAACGATGGGGCCAGCGGTGTTGAAGCGGCGCGGCATGGTCAGGCAGTCTGCCATACGCGATGGGCTGGTCAACGAGGACAGTTCCTAGCAGCGGCCGGGGGCGGCCCTTGGTGCGCGGGATGGGCGGGAGCCCCCAATAGGCAAGTGGGGCTCGCGGACCTCGGGGGCAGCGAGTCGACCTCGCGCTTGAGCAAGGAAACGGAGAAGATACTTGCTACGGTCTGGTCTTCGTCAAGTTGCTCTTCATCCGCCCACCTCGGCGGTGTCGTTACGGGCCGCGTCGACGAGCGCCTGCGTGCCGAGCAGGTAGGCGGGCACGCTAGATCTCGATGTCGTCGCGCCCGACGCCGGCTTCGGACACCGTCAGTCGATCACCGACCGGGAGCGTCGGATCGTGTGCGATGATGTCGGCGAACCGGCGCCTGGGCGCGGCGAGCTCGACGAAGTTCGCGAGCTGCGCGATTGACATCATGAGGACGGGCTCTTCGGAGCGCCGTCGCACTAGCTGGCACTGGCCGTCTCGCACGCGGTCGAGGACTTGGCTGAAGTGGTCCTTGGCCTGACCGACGTTCCATGCTTCGACGGCAACGGAGCCGTCGTCGACGCACAGGCGCTGGCGGAGGGCGGCGGCGAACATGGTGCCGAATCGGGCCTCGAGTTGATCCAACGGGACGGCTTTCATGGAGTGCCTCTGCCGGAAGACGTGTGATGACACTAACGCATTCGTAGCCAGGTCCTAGTTTGAACTTGGCCAACTTTTGAAGGGGTTTGCAGGCTCAATTCATCCAGTCCCCGCTGGGTCCAGCGTCCGCATCCGCGCCAGATCCTCGTGGAAACCCATCCCATGGGCCGGTTCGCGAAGGGCCTTCACCCCGTACCGGCCGGCGCCATCCGTACGATCAGACTCCCGCCCTCATGCTCAAGCAGCAGCAACACCGTGCCGTCCGGCCCGGTCTCGATGTCCCGTATCCGCGCCAGGTCCTCGATCACCGTCTCCCGCTCCGCGACCTTGCCGTCCTGCATAGAGAAGCGGTAGAGGTCGCTGCCCTTGAGGCTTCCCACCAGCATGTGGCCGCGCCAGTCGGGGAACGCATCGCCCTCGTAGAAGACGAAGCTGGACACGGCAACCGAAGGCGTGAAGTCCACCACCGGGGGAACGAGGTCGGCGGGATCGAAGTCGACGCCGAGGCCCGCGCCGTCCACCGCCCTGCCGTTGTAGTGGACGCCGAGCGATGTCAGCGGCCAGCCGTAGTTCGCGCCGGGTCGCAGCAGGTTGATTTCGTCGCCGCCGCGCGGGCCCATCTCCGTGCCCCACAGCTCGCCGGTGCGCGGATCCACTTCGAGGCCGTGGACGCTGCGGTGGCCGTACGTCCAGATGCTCGGCAGACTGCCGGGAACGGAAGCGAACGGATTGTCCTCGGGAACGCGGCCGTCGTCGTAGATGCGGTGGACCTTGCCGTGCGGAATACCGAGATTCTGGATGCCCTCGTAGCCGCCCTTCATGCCGAGGCTGAGGAAGACATGCCCGGCGCCATCGAAGGCGATGCGGCCGCCCGCCGCCATGTCGGTGGAGAAGTTGTAGTGCTCGGGGGCGGCCTGGTAGACCGTCTCCTCGTCGGCCCATGCGCCGTCCTTCAAGCGGCCGCGGATGAGCTTCACCATGGACACCGGGCGGGCGCCGCCATCGGCGCGGCGGTCGCCGAAGCTGAGGTATATCCAGCCGTTGTCCGCGTAGTCCGGGTGCAGCGCCACGTCGAGGATCCAGCCGAGTCCGTAGTGCAGCGGCCCCATCCGGAAAGCCTGCCGGTTGCCCACGGGTGCGCCGGGGACGAGGTCGGACTGCGTACCGCCCGCGGAGATGACGGTGAGGCCGCGCATCTTCTCCGTGAGCAGGATGCGGCCGTCCGGCAGCGGGGCGATGGAGTACGGCAGGGGCTCCAGGCCATCGATCACTTTCGTCAGCCGGTAGCTGTGGTGCTTGGTCTCGATGATCCCGTCCGGCAGTTCGAGGGGCGGCGCCATGCGGAAGTCGGCGAACGTCGCGTTGGCGCGTTCTTCGGCGATGAGGATGGCGAGGCTCCTGATCTGCCCCGCGTTGAGCGACTCCGACCACGCCGGCATGCCGAGGTCCGGCGCACCTTCGGCGATGCTCTTGGCAATGGCCTCGATGCCCTCGCCGCGGATCAGCGGCGCACCGACCAGCGGCGTGCCCTGGGCCGTGCCTTGGAAGCGGTCGCCGTGGCACACCGCGCACTGCTCGCGGTACAGACGCTCGAAGGCCTGCGAACGGCCTTGGCCCATTGCTTCGACCGCGGCGAGGCAGCAGAGCGTGGCGATGCAGATGGGTAAGCGCATGGTGGGATTCCGCGGCGGCTAGCCGCCGTCACATCTGATAGCCGAACTCTAGTCCAAGCTGCCGCGGGTTGTGCCAGAAAAGCGTTCCGATGGGGTCGCGGCCGCGCAGAATCTCGTCGTTCGCGAGGTTCGTTCCGAAGAGCGCGATGCGCCACTTCTGCCCCGGGTCGCGCAAAGTGACGCGGGCGTTCGTCTTCTCGTATTTCGGAATCACGGTCGTGTTCTGCGAGTCGGCGAACTGCTCCGCTACCCAGGCGTGGTCCAGATGCAGGTCCAGCAGCCAGCTATTGGCGATCGGCAGCGAGTAGTCGAGCGCGACGGACGCGCTGTTCTTGGGGGCGTAGCGCAGCTCGTTGCCATCCGCAGCGCTCTGGAACTCAACGCCGACGTTCGTCACCTCGGTGTCGTTGAAGTCCCCCGCCAGCCGCACGCTCAAACGGTCCGTGACGAAGGCGTTCAGCTCCAGCTCGAGGCCGGTGATCGCAGCGCCGCCGCTATTGACGTTGTGGCTGTCGCCTCCGGGCGCGATCGCCGGGTCGTTGACGTAGACCAGCATGTCGGCCCAGTCGAGATAGTAGGCCGAAGCGAGCACCGCGGCGCGACCATCCCAAAGCGTTGCTTTCAATCCAATCTCGAAGTTGTCGAGTTCATCGCCCTCGAAGAACAGTCGGGACCGCGAGTCCCTGATGTTCTGTTCGAGCCCGGCGATGGTCGCTGCGCGAGTGGCCTCGTCCAAGGCCGGATTGGTCCTCGCGTTCTCGATCTGCACCTCGAACTGGCCGACGTAGAACTCAAGGTTGTTGTTGACGTTGCCGGGGCGGAAGCCCGTGGTGTAGTTGAAGTACATCAGAATGTCGTCTCGCGGCAGCCAGGAAAGCACGAACTTGGGCGAAACTGGCGTGTCGCTGGTGCCGGTTCCGGTGTTGGTGAACTCTTGAGCCAGATCGGAGATCCGCACGCCTACCGTCGCCTCCAAGGTTTCGGCAAGGTCGAAGCTCACTTCGCCGAACAGGGCGTACTCTTCAAGGAAATCGGTGTGGGTGTTGGCGGGGACGCTCAGCAGCGGGTCGAATGCGGCGCCGAACGCTTCTCGACCTTCATGGTAGCCAGCGGTTTGCTGGTTCTGGGTGTGGTCCTCGCTGTCCTTCCAGAAGAAACCTGCGGTCCAGCGAAATCTCCCGTCGGCGGGCGAGACGATGCGTAGCTCCTGCACCCAGCGCTCGCTGTAGTAGCCGGCGACGTTGCTGATGGCCTTGACGTTCATCCCGTCCGGCGTGAACACGGGGCCACCGAGGTTGAACACTCCCGGCCAGCCGGGGCATGGAATGCCGAAACCCACCAAGGCGAGACAGGCGGGATCGTCCGGGTCGGCAAGGGTCGCGCCGCCGTAGAAATAGTCCAAGGTTCGCGCACCCGTTTCGGAGGACTCGTTCACGGACGGCGTCGTTCGGTCCGTGAAGGACGTGAGCGAGTGGAAGGTCGCCCAGCCGAGGTCCCACTCGACGTCTAGGCTGAAGATGTCCACCGAGTCTTCCGACTCCGGCTCGAGACCGGGGATTCGGCCGTGCAGCGCCTCGTAGGCCTTGAATGTGCCCAAGCCGCCCGTCGTCTCCTGCACGCTGCTGTGTACCGTGCCGGTCACGAGGAACGCGTCGCCTTCATAGTGCAATGCCGCGCGCACGCCCGTGGACTCGGCGGTGTTGAAGTCCTTCTCGAGCGGCTCCAAGTTGTCGATGAAGCCCGCTGTTTGCGATCGCCACCCGGTCAGCCTGATCGCGGCATTGTCCGACACCGGGATGTTGATCATCCCGTCCAGCCGATTGGAAGAATCGTCCGACTCTTCCATGGAGGAAAATCCGACGTTGACGGCAGCGTCGAACGCGGTCGCGTCGGGCTTCTTGTAGAGATAGCGGATGGTGCCGCCCTGCGAACCCTCGCCGAAGAGAGTGCCTTGCGGCCCCTTGAGGACCTCCACTCGTTCGATATCGAACAGCGTGCCGCTGACCTGATTGTCCGGCCCGAGCGCCGCGGTGACCGGCGTGCCGTCCAAGTAGACGCCGATCGTTGCGCCGGTCGGTGCGTAGCCGATTTGGCCGCTCTGCGAGGAAACGCCGCGGATCGTGTAGCGGGCTTGGCCGTCCAATGCGCCCTGCATGCTGAGGCCCGGGATCATCGTGTAGAGCTCCTCCATGCTCTGAGCACCGAGATCTTCCACGAGCGCGTCGGAGATGGCGCTGATCGCCTGGGGCGTCTTCATCAACTCGGTTTCGCGGTAGGTCGCGGTGACGATGATCTCTTCGATGACACTCTTTTCGTCCGCTTCCTGGGCGCTGACCGGCGAGCAGACGGCGGCTGCGGAGGCGAGCGAAACGACGAGCGTAGGGCCAAGCGGGAGTCGGATGCGCAAGGGTCGGGCCACGTTGGCTCTCCAGAGGGTCTGCGAGCCACTAGGCTGCACAGGCGAGCATAGAGTGTCAACGGTGCTGCGCTAGCCCTTAAGCGACTCGTGGACCGCCGCGATCAGGCTGAGCGTGCGAGGATCGTCGCTCGCCACCATCTGCATCTTGTTCATTACGTAGCCGAAGCCGATCTCGGCCTTCGGGTCCGCGAAGCCAAGCGAGCCGCCGGCGCCGGAATGTCCGAACGCGCCCTCCTGGCCGAGATGTCCGTGCGGCAGATTGAGCTCGAACCCGAGCCCGAAGCGGGTTTGGACCTGCAGCACCTCGTCGCGGCCATTGGACTGCTCGGCGGTTGCGCGGGCGACGGTCTCGTCGTCGAGGAGCCGGACGCCGTCCACGCCGTCGCCGATGAGCGAGGCGTACATGCGCGCCAGCGAACGGGCGTCGGCAATGCCGTTCCCAGCCGGGTTTTCGGCGGCGCGGAACGCGCGGCTGTTCGGGTCCAGCGGGCCAGTCGTGGCGGGCCTGTTGAGCAGAGCGTCCGGGTCCCGGGCCGCGTCGAGGAGGTCGCGCCTGCGTTTCGTCAGCGCTTGGTCGTCCACCGCGAGATCCTGAAGGTCGATTTCGATGATGGGCACCACCCGGCTCTCCTCGCTGTCTGGAAGGCCGATCCAGAAGTCGAGGCCAAGCGGCGCGGCAACCTCCTCGGCGAAGAACGTTCCCAGGCTCTTGCCGGCGATGCGTCGCACCACCTCGCCGACGAGCCAGCCGTAGGTGCCCGCGTGGTAGCCGTGCGTCGTTCCCGGCTCCCACACGGGGCGCTGGGCTTGCAGCGCCTCCACCGGCGGCACCCACGCCATGAACTCTTCTGGCGTCAGCGGACTGTCGAAGACCGGCAGCCCGACTCGGTGGGAGAGCAGCCAGCGCACCGGAACGTCTTGCTTGCCCGCCGCGGCGAACTCCGGCCAGTACTCGGCTACAGGGGCGTCTAGGTCGAGCTCTCCGCGCTGGGCAAGCAGGTGGGTGCAGACGGCGGTCGCGCCCTTCGTGCTCGAGAACACCATGACGACGCTGTCTTCCGCCCACGGCCGGCCGCTCGCCTCGTCGGCTACGCCGCCCCACAGGTCCACCACCTTCGCGCCGCGGTGGTAGAGGCTGAACGCGGCGCCCACCTCCCCGCGCTTCTCGAAGTTGGCAGCGAAGGCGTCCCTCACCCGCTCGAAGCCGGGCGCCACTTCGCCGTTGATCCGGGCGCTGCTCGGCTCATCGCCCTGTTCCGCCCGCGACGTGCAAACAAGCGCACCGCCGAGCGCCGCCATCGAAACCCGCCCGAAGGCCCGCCGACTGAGGCCCCGCAGGTGTGCTTCCGCCATCGAATCACCTCCCGATCTGTGTGCAGCAAGCGCCGCGGCGTCCCCCATCGTAGGCGGATGGTGGCGACCCATCAACCGCCTGTCGTATACGCGCCTTGGGTGGCTCATTTGCTAAGATCGCTGCGTTCGATGGATGGGGGCCGGAGCGTGAGCGAACACCGCAGCGACACTTGGGCAGCGCCGGACGACATCTGGGAAGTCAGCCAACTGCGGTTCGACGAGGCCCTCGATGGGGAGCGCGATCCTCGGTGGGTGGACACCATAGCCGCGCGCGGGTCGTATCAGTTGCGGTACCTCTACCGGAGTCTGGGGGTCGATGGCGATCCGCCAGTACTCATGGCAGCGCATGAGAAAGGCTACACTCTATTCTGCGGTCACCGCGGCTGTGGCAAGAGCACGGAACTAAGGCGCATTCGGAACGAACTCGATCACCCCGACCTGTACTACGTCGTGTTCGCCGATGCGGCTCAGGAGCTCGATGTCAACAACCTCCGCTACCAAGACATCCTGTTCCATGTCGCTGGCAAGCTGATGGGGCGGCTCGAAGAGGATGGGATCAGGATCGACAGAGAGCACCTCAGAAGGCTGGAACAGTGGTTCAATGAACGGGTCGTGTTGCAGGAGGAAACGAGGGCGTTCGCGGCAGATGTCACGTCAGGTGCGCGTGTGGAACCCGGGATGCCGTTCCTCGGCAAGGTTTTCGGTCAGATCAGCACTGCGCTGAAGACGAACAACACGCACAAGGAGGCGCTGAGACGCACGCTGCAGAATTACTTCACGGACTTCGCCGGAGCGTTCAACCACCTGATCGAGGCTGCCCGAGACGCCGTGCGAGACGCCAAAAAAGGTCGCCGAGTGCTGTTCGTCGTGGACGGCACGGACTTGCTGCGAGACGCGGACGCAAGAGCTCTCTTCGAGCTCGACGTGCATCAGCTTCAACAGGTCCGTGGCGTTTTCCTATATTGTGCTCCGATCCACTTGATCTACGAGAACATCCCAATCCGGCAGAACTTCGATCACATCTTCAAGCTGCCGATGATCAAGATCAAGGAAGCCGACGGCTCGCGAAACGAACCTGGATTCTCAGCAATGCGCGAGATCCTTCACCGCCGGGCGGCACCCGGTCTGTTCGACGAAGGTGTGGCTGACTACCTGATCGAGCATAGCGGCGGACATCCTCGGGACCTATTGAGGCTGCTGCTTGGTGCGTTCCAGCGGGCCGACGACCGCTTCGACTTTGAGTCCGTGCGCATGGCGGTCCGCGACGCGGCCAGCGAGTTTCGACGGACTCTTCAGACAGGAGACTATGAGGCCCTTGCCCGGCTCGACTCCTTGTTGCACACTCCCCCGCATGATGATCAGACGCGCAACTTGCTCTACAACCTCGCCCTGTTGGAGTACAACGACTACTTCTGCCGCAGCCACCCCGTGATTCGCACCACTGAGGCGTACCGTGCAGCCCAAGGGAGGATCGGGAGTGCAGCAGGGGAGTAGCACGGCGGGAACCTGGGACCTTCTGTCGGAGCACTCCGGCGCTTTCCTTCGCCTGCAAAGGCTGCTTGTGGGCAGATCGTCGTTCGCGTTGTTCTTTCTGACGTACTCTGACAGCGCCTACCGCGAAAAGGTGGCGGACTTTCTCGACAGTCGTCTAGGTGTCGGGATGCGAGTGCTGATCGGCCCGGATGTGTGGTCGGGTACGGAAGCGCTGTTCGTGAAGCTCGGCTCGGGCCAGCAAACAGGGCCGGCCCAGCTCGCGGGAATCGAACATTGGCCTGAAGGCATCGATAATCTGCTCAAGCGGCTGAATCTAAGGCGAGGAGCCCTTGCCGAGAGATGCGCTCGACCGCTGCTTTTCTGGATTTCAGAGCGACAGTTGGACCGTCTCGCCAACTATGCCGCGGACCTCTGGGCGTGGCGATCTGGAGTGTTTGATTTCACGCTCCCAGCGGACTCCATGAGGCGCAACTCCATCTCGCCTAGCTTGGACCGGCGCAGCGCATCGGGCGCTCGGCGTCGGGAGCGGGTGGAAGAACTGGAGCGCTATCTTGCCGATCATCCTCGCTGGCGTCCGGTGGACATCGATCTTGCCGTTGAGCTGGGGGATCTTCTGGTCACCCTGGGGAGTGCGGAGAAGGCCGACGCGGCGTACAGGGCAGCCAGAACTGCGCTGCGAGAAATGGATGACCCTAGGCGATCCGCACTCGTCGAGGGTCGCATCGCGGACATTCTGGAGATGCGTGGCGAACTCGACGAGGCGCTGCGCATACGCCGGGACGAGGAGATCCCCGTCTACCAGCGATTAGGCGACGAGCGGCCGGTTGCCATCGCCGAGGGCGGGATCGCAGACATCCTTCAGAAGCGGGGGGATCTCGACGAGGCCATGCGCGTCCGGCTGGAGCATGAGATCCCGGTCTACCAGCGGTTCCGCGACGAGCGCTCGCTGGCCATCGCCAAGGGTAAGATCGCGGACATCCTCGAAACCCGCGGCGACCTTGACGAAGCGTTGCGCATCCGTCGAGCGGAGCAGATCCCCGTCTTCGAGCGGCTTGGCGAAGCGCACTCGCTGGCTGTCGTCAAGGGCCAGGTCGCGGACATCCTATATTGGCGCGGCGACCTTGACGAGGCGCTGCGCATCCGTCGAGAGGAGCAGATTCCCGTCTTCGGGCGGCTCGGAGACGCCCACTCGCTGGCCATCGCCAAAGGCAAGGTGGCGGACATCCTGCAGACGCGAGGCGACCTCGACGAGGCGCTGCGCATTCGAAAGGAAGAGGAAATCCCCGTCCTCAAGCGGTTGGGCGACGCGCGCTGGCTGGCCATCGCCAAGGGCCAAGTCGCAGAGATCATTGAGTTGCGAGGCGACCTCGACGAGGCATTGCGCATCCGCCGGGAGGAGCAGATCCCGGTCTTCGAGCGGCTCGGCGACATCCGGGAACTGGCCATCGCCAAAGTCCAAGTCGCGGACATCCTCCAGACGCGCGGCGACCTAGACGGGGCGCTGCGCATCCGCCGGGAGCAGATTCCCGTCTTCGAGCGGCTCGGCGACATCCGAGAACTGGCAATCGCGAAAGGGCAAGTGGCAGACATCCTTGAGAGGCATGGCGATCTGGACGAGGCGCTACGCATCCGTCGGGAGGAGCAAATCCCCGTCTTCGAGCGACTCGGAGACCAGCGTGCGCTGGCCATCGCCAAGGGCCAAGTGGCCGATGTCCTCCAAGCGCGCGGCGATCTTGACGAGGCGTTGCGCGTCCGCCGGGAGGAACAGATCCCCATCTTCGAGCGGATCGAGGACGCCCGCTCGCTGGCCGTCGCCAAGGGCCAAGTAGCGGACATTCTCCAAGCGCGTGGCGACCTTGACGAGGCGCTGCGCATCCGCCGAGAGGAGCAAATCCCCGTCTTCGAGCGACTCGGGGATGTCCGCGCGCTGGTAATCGCTCAAGGGCAGATGGCCGACATCCTCCAAATGCGCGGCGATCTCGACACGGCACTTCAAATCTACGAGCGGGATGTATTGCCGGCCGCACACAACCTAGGCAACTCGCAAGCAGTCGAACACGCAAGGGAGCGGATCGACTGGCTGCGCGCGCAACTACTCTCATCCCGGCCCCGTAGCCGTAGAAGCTAGGTCGCAAGACTGCGGCAGCTGCGGCGTCACACCTCGCAGGCGCACGCCAACCCTGCGCGCGGGTTAGCATCGGTCCGTCGCTCAGGCCGGAGCCCTTCCACCATGGCCGCGAACCTCGACAGCCTGCCCGTTGAGCGTGGGATGCGCCTTCGCGGCCTTGCCATGACGCGCCTCGAAACCTTCGCGGACGCCGCTTTCGCCTTTGCGGTGACGCTTCTCGTCATCGCGGTGGACGACGTGCCCCGAACCTTTGAGGAACTTCAGGTCGCCATCAAGAGCATCCCCGTGTTCCTGTTCTCGGCGGCCCAGGTGTTCGCGTTCTGGATCGCGCACCGCAACTGGAGCCGCATCTACGGGCTGGACAACGGCATGGCCGTGCTGCTGACGCTGCTGCTGGTCATAGGCCTGCTGGTCATGGTCTTCCCGCTCAGGATCGTCTACGCGTTCGCCGTGGCCGACTTGAGCGACGGCTGGATACCGCCGCCCTTCGAGCTCGACCCGGTCATCTGGGCCGAACAGCTCATCCTCGTCTTCGTCGGCTACGGCATCTCCTGGGCATGGCTCGCCGGCATCGTCGTCGCGATCTTCGGCTACGTCCTCGTTCGCCGCCGCACTCTGGCGCTGAACGCTACGGAGCGCAGGAATGCGGTGATCTTCCTCTCGATGTACGGGTCATCGCCCTCTCGGGCGTGTCGTCGGTCGCCTTGGCGCTGGCGCTCCCGCATGAACTGCTGCACCTGGCGGGATACCAGTACCTCCTGTTGCTGCCCCTGCCCATCGTCGCGCTCGTGCTGCGCGTGCGGGAGCGAAGGTCGCGTGAGGCACCGCCGGGCGCGTGAATTGCGCGCCGTTTGGCCGAGGATCCGCCCTGCCCGCGCGCTCAAGCTCCTAGTTGTTCGCGCTTTGCGGCGGGCATACAATGCGCCGCCTTTCGACTGACCCCTTCCCTTGGGTCGTTAGCTCAGTCGGTAGAGCAGCGGGCTTTTAACCCGTTGGTCCTGGGTTCGAGCCCCAGACGGCCCACCACACATCGCGCTCTCGCTATGCTTGGCAACCCCAAGCACCGAGGGCAGCGCCGCATGAAACTCACCAAACTCAGCCGATCCATCGCGGGCAAGGTCGCCATCGTCACCGGCGCGGCCAGCGGCATGGGCCGGGCGACCGCGCAGCTGTTCGCGGACGAAGGGGCGAAGGTCGCCTGCCTCGACATCAACGCCGAGCCGCTCGATGCCGTGGTGGGCGAGATCGCCGGCGCAGGCCACACCGTGCATGGCTGGACGCTGGACGTCGCAGACCTTGCCGCCATCAATCGGGTGATTCCGGAGATCGCGGCGCACTTCGGCGGCATCGACATTCTGGTGAACAACGCCGGCATCGGCGCCGGCGGGCCGGTGGATGGGGAGGACTACGAGGAGAAGTGGCGCCGGGCGTTCGACGTGCTCATCACCGCGCATGTGCGGATCATCCGCGCCGCGCTGCCGTTTCTGCGCGAGGCCGATGGCGGGCGGATCGTCAACATCGCCTCCACCGAGGGCCTCGGCGCAACCAAGTACGCGAGTCCGTACACCGCCGCCAAGACGGGCGTCATCGGCCTCACCCGATCGCTGGCGGTGGAGCTCGGCACGGAGGGCATCACCGTCAACTGCATCTGCCCCGGCCCCGTGCGCACCGGCATGACGGACAACATCCCGGAAGAGGACAAGCGCGAATACGCCCGCCGCCGGGTAGCGCTGCGGCGCTACGCGGAGGCGGAGGAAGTGGCCCACGGCACGCTGAGCCTCGTGCTGCCGGCGGCTGGGTTCATCACCGGCGTGGCGCTACCCGTGGACGGCGGTCTGACGGTGCGCAACGCATGACCCAGTACGCGGTGTTCAAGAGCAAGTCGGACGTGGAGGCATGGACAGAGCGCTGGCAAAGGTGCGAAAGCCGCACCTTACCCGGGCGCCGGCCGGGCCTGTCCCGCCCTGCCGAGATCATGTACGGCTCCCGATGCGTCGCCAGAACCCTGTCCTACACCGTCGGACGCGCCGGTAGGCTTCCGGAAGCGAACAATCGGGCGATGTCTAGTCATCTTCGAGAATCGCAGCGATGAGCTCCGCACCGCTATCCATCTGTTCTGGGCTAGTAGCGTTGCGAGACCATCGGTGAGCAGAAGGGGCCACCGCACCTCCTGGAGGCAACCCGCAAACCAACGGAGCAGACGCCGGACCTCGTCCAGTTCAGCAACCACGCTGTGCCGCAGCTTGTCCGGTCCCGTCCACGCGCTCGCTCCTTCCCGCAGACTATTGAACAGTTCCTGTTCCCGCGAAAGAACGCTTCGGCGGCCTCAAGCGACTCGTCTACTCCTTGAGGGTCTATCGTGCTCAGTTCGACCTCGGTGGCCAACCGGCTCACCATCGTCGCCACAGACGCCAGTCGGTCCCGGGCGCGCCTGAGCGAACGCCGCAGCGTGGCGTCCGAATCGTCGAAGACGGCGCCCTCACGCCTCGGCGTGCTCAGTCACACGGCCGTTCCCGCCCCGCCGCGCCAGCCGACGATTCGTCCCCACAGGCGTATGATGCGCTCGTGCGATGTCCCCGCGAGCTTCCGATGCACCGAACTGACGCCACCGGCCGCCATCTGCTCATCGAGTGTTTCGGCGACCATGCCGCCCTCGATGCCGCAGACCTCGAAGCGTTGATGCGCGACGCGGCGCGGGCCGGAGGCGCCAGCGTGCTCGGCTGCCACATGCACGGCTTCGGCCAGGCGCACGGCGTCACCGGCGTAATCCTGCTCGCGCAGTCCCATATCACGGTGCATACTTGGCCGGAACGAGGCTACGCGGCGTTCGACGTTTTCATGTGCGGGGATTGCGATGCGGACCGCGCCACGGCGGTGATCGCCGAAGCGGTGCCGAACGCCCGCGTGCAGACCCGCGGCGTGGACCGCCCCGCCGCCGCAGCCGGCGCACCGCAGCAGGAGTGACCATGCGCTCGACGTTCCGACTCGAAGGCGCAGCCGTTGTCCGTACCGCAGCCGTTGCGATGCTGGCGCTGGTGCTGGCGGCTTGCGGCGGCGAGAGCCTGCGTTCGCGGGTGGAGCAAGCCGTCGTCCGCGTCGATCAGGCGACCGAGCGGCTCGGCGGCGAACTCGATGGCGGCACGCTGCGCAACGCCCTGCTCATCAAGCAGTACGCCGAGCGCATCCGCGACTCGAAGCCGGAGTTCCGGGACCTAGTGGATGTGCTCGCCAGGGAAGGGACGCGCCGCGGCACGCTGTTCCGCAGCTTGGAGACGCGCTTGGACGACCTGCGCACCGCGCTGCCGGACCCCGGCGCCCGGGACGACGCCTACATCGGCGTGGTCGACGAACTCAACAGCCTCGCGAGTGCCGTAGACCCCGGTGAGTTCAACCGGGCGCTCAGCGATCCGCTGAACGTCTTGGCGGACCTCTCGGATGGCACGCTGCCCCGCGTCGATGCAGTCTCTGCGGAAGCCTCCCGCCGGGCCAACGGCGCTGCCAATCTCGGCCCCGGCAGCCAGCTGGTCGGCAATCCGCACTACGGCCAGTGGCGCACGGATTCGAGCGGCAGCTCGTTCTGGGTCTGGTACGGCCAATTCGCGCTGATGCGCGATCTCATGGGCGGGCCGCGCATCGGCTACGGCGCGTGGGCCGGCGGGCGCGACTACAGCTACTACCACGACTACGGCCGCAGGAGCTACACGTCCCCATCGGCGCGCCGCGAGCAGTCGCGCGTCGAATCCACGGCCCGGCGCAAGTTCTCGTCCCAAGGCCGCACGTTCAACAGTCCCTATGCCCGGCAGCGCCAGGGCGCGTCGACCAGCGTCGCCCGGCAGAAGTTCGCCAGCGGCTCGAGCCGGCCGCGCAGTTCTTCGGCCGCCCCGTCCCGGCCGCGCAGCGGCTCGGCATCGGTGCGCGGCTTCGGCAGCGGCGGCTATCGGGGGCCATCGAGAGGCAAGTGACGAAACGACGCCAGCCGCGCCGCTGGCAATCAGCGCTGCTGGCACTCGCCTAGAAGGAGAAGACCATGTTCGATTCGCTGAGTCTTTGGCTGTGGGGCATCGTCGCCCTGGACCTCGTCATTGCGGTCGCCGCCATCTGCGCGCTGCGCTACAGCTCCGGGATCCTGTTCAGCGTCGATTCCCGCGACGAGCTCGCGGAGAAGGACAACTTCGCCTTCGGCATCGCGCTGGCCGGCGGCGCGGTGGCGGTGGCGCTGGTGCTGGCCGCGGCGGGCGCGGGCAACCCGGCGCTGACCATCGGCGCGGAGATCGGCATCGTCCTCGCCTATGCGGCGGCCGGTCTGGTGCTCCTCAAGATCGGCATGCTCATCAACGATGCCGTGATGTTCCACAAGTTCTCCGTGAAGGGCGCGATCAAGTCCCAGAACACCGCGGCCGGCACCGTGCAGGCGGCGAATCTGGTGGCCCTCGGCGTGCTCATCAACGGCGCCATCGACTGGGCGGACGGGGGCCTGGTGCAGGGCATCGTCTCGGTGGTGGTGATGTTCTTCCTCGCCCAGCTCGTGCTGCTCGGCGTCACCCGTACGCGCTCGGCCATCTACGCCCGGCGCCACGACGGCGAGACCTGGCAGCACGCCATCGAAGAGGGCAATACGGCGCTCAGCGTGCGCTACGCGGGGCATCTGATCGGCACGGCGCTGGCGTCGTCGTCGGCCGGCGGCATGGTCGCCTTCGTGCCGGGCGCGGATACGGTGGCACTCATCGCCTACGGCTATTGGTTCATCTGGGCGGTGATCCTGGCCGCGGCGCTGCTGCTGCTCGCGATGCTGGCGCAACGGGTGATCCTCGCCGGCGTGGACGTCGTGGAGGAAGTGGATCGGCAGAAGAACGTCGGCGTCGCGGCGATCGAAGCGGCCGTATTCCTCGGCATCGGCCTTGTGATCCGCGCTGTCGCGGGATAGGTCTCGCCCCGACCCAACCGCGGACGAGCCGCGGTGACGGCACAGAGGCGCCTGCGCTGGCACGATACGGCGCTGATCGGCGCCATGGGCCTGGTGGCTGCCTGCGGCCTGGTCTACGAGTACCTCATGGCCCACTACGCCGGGCGCGTGCTCGGCGCGGTGGAACCGACGCTGTACGCGATGATCGGCCTGATGATCGTGGCCATGGGCCTCGGCGCATTCGCGGCGAAGTGGATCAGCGCCATCTATCGCGGCTTCGCCTGGCTGGAGCTCAGCATCGCCATCCTCGGCGGCACGTCGGTGCTGGCGCTGTCCGCGGCGACCGCCCTCGCCTACTCGCTTCCCGACTGGCTGCAGAGCGTCTACGGCGTCGATGTGGCGATGGACGGCGGCGTTGCGGCAGCGCTGGTGACCTTCTCGCGCTACCTGCCATTCGTCGCCGGCTTCGTGATCGGCTTTCTGATCGGCATGGAGATCCCGCTGATCGCCCGGGTGCGGGAGCACATCCACGCCCGGCACCTCGAACACAACCTCGGCACCATGTACGGCGCGGACTACATCGGCGCTGGCATCGGCGCCGCGGTCTGGGTGCTGGTCTGCCTGAAGATGCCCATCGTCTTCGCGGCAGTTGGCGCCGCGGCCGTGAACACGCTGGTCGGCGCGGGATTCCTGATCCTCTACCGCGCCGAGCTGAAGCCCGCCGTGGCGCTTTGGCTGGGGCACGGGGTGCTGGCGCTGGCGCTGGTGGCGCTGGCGCTGTTCGGCACGCGCTGGATGGCGAATCTGGGGGATACGCTGTTCAAGGATCGCGTGGTCTACCGGCTTGAGACGCCGTATCAGAACGTCGTGCTCACCAAGCGCCACATCGCCGCCGGCGAACCGGACATCCTGAGCCTCTACATCAACGGTCGGCTGCAATTCGCCTCCAACGACGAGCGCATCTACCACGCCTACCTGACCACGCCCGCCATGCTGGCCGCCTACCGCCGCGAGCGCGTGCTGGTGCTCGGCGGCGGCGACGGCCTGGCCTTGCGCGACGTGCTGCGCTGGAAGCCGAGCGCGGTGACGCTGGTGGACATCGACGCGCAGCTTCTCGCCCTGTTCCGCGGCGAGGACGAAGCGGCGCCCGCTTGGCTGGGCGAGTCAGTGCTGCGCCTCAACGAGCGCGCGTTCGACGATCCGCGGGTGACCGTCGTCCAAGCCGATGCGTTCATCGAGGTCGAGCGGCTCGGCGCGCTAGGCGAACGCTTCGACGTCATCGTCGCGGACCTGCCGGACCCCAGCCACCCGGACCTCAACCGGCTCTACAGCGACTACTTCTACGCCCGCATCAAGCAGTTGCTGTCGCCGGACGGCGTATTCGTCACCCAGTCCACGTCGCCATACCACGCCAAGGCGGCGTTCCTGTCGATCGGCAAGACGCTTGCCGCGGCCGGCTTCCACGCCGAGCAGTACCACGCCAACGTGCCGAGCTTCGGCGAGTGGGGCTGGAGCATCGGCACGGTGCAGGGCAAGCCGGCATCGCTGCGTATCCGCGAAGCCAGCGCGCAGACCATCCCGGACGGCTGGCTGAACGCCGCGCAGCTCGACGCCGCGTTCGCATTCCCGCAAGGCTTCTTCCGGGAGCTGTCGACGGTGGACGTGAACCGCCTAGGCACGCACGCGGTGTACGGCTACCACCAGCGCGCATGGCAGCGCTACAAGGGTGTTTTCTTCGCTGACGCGGACGAATAGACGCATCAACTCACCTTCGCGGCTCATGCACGCACCATATCCGCGCTTGCCATGAGGCGCCTGCGCACCAGACGAAACACAGCGACGGCGGCGGCAATGTCGGCGACGATGGCCAGCACGAAGAGCAGGACGGCGGCCGGCTCCCAGAGTCCCAGACGTCCCGCCAAGACCGCGAGCCCTGCGCCAGCAACGCCGACCGCGCTGCCAGCCAACGAAGCTGCCCAGAGCGCGAGGAACCAAACCCAGACCGTCCGCACGATGTTCACCAGCCAACTCGCCGCAAGCGCCGCGTCAGTCCGCCTGCCGCCAGCGGATGGCATCGGCGGTGACCGCGCTGCCCGAGGTCCGATTCGAGACGATCAGGCTGACTTCCCCCGCGGCGAGCTCGAACTCGCCGACATGCTGCCAGCCGGGGCTTGCACCAGTGGCGTTGAACTCCACAGGGCGCGATGTTCCGTCCTGGCGGAGCGTTAGGTCGTAGCTGCCGTGGGCCATCTCGCCTCGGCCGCCCGTGATGGAAACTACAATGGTGGGGCCGCTGCCGCCGGGCGCGTCCTCGGCGTACAGCGGCGGCAGGTGGTATTCGAGGCGCCAGCGGCCGGCGGCCGGCAGCCGCGCGGTGAACACGGCGTGCTCCAAGCCCTCGCCTGCCGGCGACCGAGCCGTGGTGCGCCGATAGCGGCCCCAAGCGTCGGTCTGGGCCTCGCGCGCCCAGCGCTCCCGCAGCGGGTCGTGCGAGGCGAATGCCGGCAGGCCCTCGTCCATGTCCACATCGTCTGGCAAGGCTACTGCGCCGCCCAAGCGCACGCCTTCGCCGTCCGCAAGGACAACGCTGAAGCCCGGGTCCAGATCGTCCACGACGATGCCCTGCGGCGGCGACGGGCGCCAATCGCTGACCCGGCTGCCGGCGAACGCCTCGTCGGCGCGGGCGCGCGATGCGTCGGGCTTCGACACCGGCAGCCGAATCGGCGCCCGGTTGAGCGATAGATACGGCGCGAGCCATAGCTCAGCGACCGGTTCCGCGGTGACGATGCCCGCCTGAACCGATGCGCCGCCGTCGACGCGCAGCGGCGCCGTGTCCGTCCAGTTGCGCGGCCCGCCGTCCTCCGTCGCTTGGCTTTCAAGCAGGTATTGCAGGCGCACCAGGCCGGGCACGTCCTCGCCATTGTGCAGATGCACCAGCGTCTGGAATTGCGGCTTGCCATCCGCATCGTCGCGCAGCCGCACGGCGGTGACGCCGGAAGCGACGAAGCCCGGCAGCGCGGCGTCGCGCAGCCAGTCGCCGAGAAGCGCTTCAAGGTCCGCGCCGACGGAGCGCGCGGCGGCCTCGAAGTCCTCGGCGGTGAAGGTGCCGCCCGCCGCCCGTTCGCCCAGCGCGGCGAGCAGAGCGCCGCTCTGTTCGCGGCCGAGGCCGTCGAGGATCGTGCGCGCCACGGCCCCGCCCTTGAGCTTGAGCACGCTGACGGCGAGGTGCGGGTCGGCGTCCGGGTCGAGGGCGACCAGCGCGGTACCGAGGGCGCGCTCCCACACCTCCGGTGCTCGGGCGCCGCTGCCAAGCACCGAGCGCGATGTTCCCGTGCCTCCGGTTACCGCGCTGCCGATGGCGCCGAACAGCAGCTCGCCGGGGCCGCCGTAGCTCTCGGCGAAGTGCGCGGAGAAGTACGCCTCGCCGTCCACGACGAGCCGCGCGACCAGCTCCTGCACCACGAAGTCCAAGGCCGGCGCGCCCGGGCCGGCTGCCGCGGCGCGAAAGCCGAGCACGTTGCGGCTGGTGCCGTAGAGCAGGTTGCCGCCGCTGTAGTCGAAGCGGAAATAGCCCTCCAGCGACTCGGCCTTCCCCTCGGCGTCGAAGTCGTCCTCGTCGACGGGGCCCAAGCGCGGCAGCGAGTCGAAGCGCGCCGTCGGGAAGGCCATCTCGCGCAGCAGCGACACGCCCGGCAATGCCTGGACGCTCTCCATGCGCCAGCCGCCGCCGAAGACGCGCAGCGTGTCCGGCACCTCCACCACGGCAAGCGAGGCATAGGCATAGCCGACGCCCAGATTCTCGGCCTCCTCGAAGAGCGTTTCGATGCGTTCCACGAGCGGCTCCCGGGCCTCGGCTAGGACCGACAGATTGCGGGTGTGGCTCGGGTGCAGCAGCAGCTCGATGGCGACGCCGCGCACGTTGAGCGACGCGCGCTCGAAGCGGCCGGCGAACAGCGCCACGTCGGAAACGGGCCGCCGCGGCGCGAACCGATAGCGGCCACCATCGGCAGCGCCCCGGCGCCCAGGCCCGGCGACTTGGTAGCCGGCGGGGACAGCCACCTCGATATCCGCCTCGAATACGTCCCGCGAAGCCGCGCCGAGCGGCTTTGGCAGCCAGTGCAGCCCCGGCATCAACGCCACGTAGCGCCGATCGAAGATTCCCGCTTCGCTGCCGAGTACCTTCAAGCGCCGTTCGCTCGCCGGCACGAGCGCCGGATCGACGGCTGCATCGAGGTAGGCGAAGCGCGGGTTCGGGATGCCGTTGGCCTGCAGCGAGATCGTCGCGCTGCCCGCCAAGGCAACGCGCAGGACGCCGGACTCGTGGGAGAAGGCCGCGTCCTCGCCGTCGACACGCAGTCGCTCGACTTGGAGGCCGGGATTGAATGCGAACGCGGCCTCCTGACCCGCCGCAGACAGCGCTACGCGCATGTCGAGATCGAGCGTCAGCCGCTCGCCCGGTTCGATGTCCACCAAGCCGTCCACATGCTCCAAGTCCGCAGCAGGTCCGCCAGTAGCCGCCAGCATGGCATCGCGCCAGCCCGCGCGCTCTGCCAGGCGCGCCTCGGCCGCCAGCACGAGGCCGCCGATGCCGAGAGCGCCGATCACCACCGCCGCCATGCCGACGAAGAAACCCGGCGCCCGGCTGCGCGCGTCCCGCCGCGGATGCGCCGCGGCCGCCAACAGCACGAAGCCGATGCCGAGCACGGCCACCGCCGCCCGCTGCGCCAAGGTTTCCGCATCAGCGAACGTCGGCACGATGTCCGAAACGGGGACGAAGCCGCCGAACGGCGACAGCGCCGGCGCCAGATAGGCGGGCACGGACCCCAGCAGCCACCAGCTCGCCCAGATCAGCATCCACGCGGCGAGCGCGACCACCCAGCGGCTCAGGATGAACACGCCCAGCAGCATCACCAGCCCGTACCAGAACGCGAACGCCGGCAAGGCGTCGAGAAGCACGAAACGCAAGAGCGACAGCGGCTCCACCGTCTCGCCGAAGGGCAGATCGAACACGGCCGCAACCACGCCGAACGCCTGCATCGCGAGGACCACCAGCAGCAGCGGCACGCAGGCGCCGAGCACCAGCGCCAGCAGGCGTCCGCCGAGGAGCTGCGCATTGGTCACCGGGCGGGCGTCCAGCACGTCGACGATGCGCTCGCGCCGATCCCGATGGCGCACGTCGGCAGCGAGGAACCCGCCGCCGAGGACGAAAAGCCACAAGAGGCCGCTCGCGAACCCCGGCATGATGTCGCGCGGCGACAGCCAGCCAAGCGACGCCGACGCCCCGGATGCAGCCGCATGGATCGCCGCGTGGTAGACGTAGTAGACGCCGGCGGATACCAGCGCGATGAGGGCGAAGAGCTTGCTCGCCAGTTGGCGCCGCGATTGGCGACGTTCGGCCAAGGCGACGGCCAGTACGCGGCCTAGGGGCGAGCCGCGCCGCTGGTTCGAGCTTCGGGGCGCTTGCGTTTCTTCAGGCATGGCTCGGCGAATCCCGCATGGGTGACGATGGCGGTTGGCGAGAGCTTAACCCCAGCCGTCCAAGGACGAAAAAACCCGTTGACGAACGACATAATATGTCCTAACGTCCATCGCAACGGACGCCCGCAGCGTCCCGCAACGGATTCATCCATCGCCTCAACGGGAGTTTGCACGATGACCCTGGACGACCTGGCCTATCGCCTCAACGACTACGAGGACGAGGAAGGCACCACGTTCGATGCGCTCGTCACCGAGAACGACATTCTCGAAGTCGTCTGCTCGAACAACGACGAGTTCCCCATCCACGTCACGATGACGGAGACCCAGATCCTCTCCGTGACGCCGCTGTTCAACGTCGCCGAAGTCCAGCCGGACAAGCTCGACGAGTTGAACGCCACCCTCCTGCGCCTCAGCCCCGCGGTGCCGCTGTCCGCCATCGGCCTGCAGGGCGACACCTACATCCTGTTCGGCGCCATGGCGCTCACCACCCGCTTCGAGGTGATCGCCCACGAACTGGAGGTGCAGGCCGAGAACACCATCGAAGTGCTCGAAGCCATCGAGCCCCTGCTGGCCTAGTCCAGCATCCTCACGCAAATCAAGGAGATACAACCCATGGGCGTACTCAGAGACATGATGACCGCATTGCGCGGCGGGGCCAGCGAAGTCGGCGAGGCGATCATCGACGCCAACGCCATCCGCATCCTGGAACAGGAGATCCGCGACGCCGAGACCGCCATCGGCAAAGCCAAGCAGAGCCTGACCCGGCTGAAGAGCTCGGAGATCAAGCTCAAGCGCGAGATCGCGAGCCTCGACACGGACGCGTCCGACTACGAGCGCAAGGCCATGCAGGCGCTCAACGCCGGCGAAGAGGCCCTCGCCACCGAAGTGGCCGAGCGCATCGCCGAGCTGGAGACCGAACGCGGCGAGAAGGCCACCGAGCAGGCCGCCCTCGATGCCGAGGTCCACAAGATCCACGCCATGATCAAGGCCCGCGAGAAGACCATCGCCAAGAACAAGCGCGAACTCGACAAGGTGCGCACGGTGCAGGAACTGCAGCGCGCCACTGAGAGCGTGTCGCGCAACTTCGCCGCCACCGGTTCGAGCACGCACCGCGTCTCCGCTGCGCTCGAACGGGTGAAGGCCAAGCAGCAGGGCTGGCAGGACCGCATGGAGGCGGGCGAGTGGCTCGAAGGCCAGGAGGCCGGCAGCGACATCGACGCCAAGCTGCGCGCCAAGGGCATCGGCGCCACCGGCAGCGCCGGGGCCAGCGACGTGCTCGCCCGGCTGAAGGCCAAGCAGGCCGGCTAGCCATGCTGAAGAAGCTGTTTCGCGCCCGCTTCGGCAAGGACGCCGCGGCCGGGCGCAGCCTCGACAGCGCCGAGGATCTGCAGCCTGGGGACCTCGTGACCTTCAAGCACCGCCTCAGCCTGCCGGAGGATGTCCAAGGCCATACCTTCGAGGTCTCCGCCATCGGCACCTACGAGTATGAAGACGGCCTGTATCCCCAACTCACCCTCGACGGCGCCGAGGCGGGCCGCGTCTACCTCTCGTTCAAGGCCGGCGACGCCAGGGAGTTCACGCTGTCCCGGGACGTGCCGCGCAAGGATGTGCTGAAGCTCTTCGACGAAGCGGCCTTCAGCGGCCTGTGGGAGGACGACTTCGCGGATCTCGAGCTCGCGACCCACCTCGATGCCTACGAGGGCTGGCTCGGCGACGCCTACTCGCAAACCAAGAAGTGGGCCGAGGGCTACTTCTACGAGCGCGACTGCCGCGGCGAGACGCTGTCCGACTACGCCGACGAGAGCAGCGAGGAACTGCGCTACCACGAGTGCGAGGACGCGAGCGGCCGCTTCGGCCTGACGGTGGACGTCTGGGCGGACGGCGACACGGAAGTGTCGCTGGATGTGCATTGCCCGGCGGACGTGGTGGAGTCGATGTGGCCGGGCGAAGGACGCGGCGGCGAATGAGGCGGCGGGCGGCGACCTCCTTCCCTGCCGAACGCCGCGCGCTCGGCAAGATCCAGGTCCACTTCGAGTTCCAGCAGGCCTTGATGCAGAAGATCCGCATCGCCGCCGCCAGCGAGAACCTCAGCTACTCGGACTACGTGCGCAAGCTCGTCGGCCTGCCCTACGCGAAGATCCAGCGCCCGCGCATCAGCCTCTCGTTCGGCGCCGCGGACCTCGAATGCCTGGCCGAGCGCTATGGCCGGGAGCATGCCGAACCGGCAGCGATCAAGCGCTGCGTGATGGAGGAAGTGGCGTCGCACCTTACCGCCGACACCGCCGACGAGCGAGGCGCAATCCGGCGCGATCATGCGGACCGCGGATGATCCAGTACTGGTTTCGGCGCCGCCGCTACCTGCGCTTCACCCGCCATGTCGCCGGGGCAATCCGGCGGCGGCTGGTGCGCGTGCTGACGCTGCTCGCCGCACTGCTCGGCCTGCATACCGCCGGCATGATGGCCTTCGAGGGCCTCGTCTTCGGCGATGCCGTCTGGCTCACCGTCACCACGGCGACCACGGTCGGCTACGGGGACCTGCATGCCGACACCTTCTTCGGCCGGGCGACCACGGTCGCCTGCATGTACACCTTCGGCATCTTCCTGCTGGCGCAGGCGGCCTCGGACCTTTTCGACTATCGCGCCCTGCTGCGGGAACGCCGCCGGCGCGGCGAATACAGGTGGAAGAAAATGCACGATCATCTGCTCATCATCAACGTGCCGGTGCGCGACGCCGAGCACTATCTGGAGCATCTGGTGGCACAGGTGCGCCAGACGCCGAAGCTCGGCGACATCCCCATCCAGGTGCTGACGCCGAACTACCGCGACGGCCTGCCTGACGAACTGGTCGATGCCGGCGTCACGCACTACACCGGGGTGGCCGAGAGTTCTGCGAGCGTCGCTGCGGCCAACGCCCACAGCGCCCGCTTCATCCTGATCATCGCCGACGAAGGCTACGACCCGCGCTCGGACTCGCACACCTTCGACGTGCTGACCCGCATCCGCGACTTGCCGGAGCCGGCGCACCCGGAGCGAGTGGTGGTCGCCGAGGTGGTGGACGATGCCAACCGCGCCCGCATCCTCGCCGCCGGCGCATCCACCACGGTGCGCCCGGTGCGCGCCTACCCGGAACTGGCCGTGCGGGCCTTGGCATCGCCGGGCGTCGAACGCGTGCTGGAGACGCTCTTCACCCATGGCGCGGATCGCCTCGCCCGCTTCGACGTGGCATTCGACAACGTGCGCTGGGCGGACGTGCTGTCGAACTTCGTGCAAGCCGATGCCGGCGTGCCGATGGGCTACATCGGCGCGGAGGGCGTGAACACCAACCCGCCGCCGGGCGCGATGTGCAGCGGCGAGGCGATCATCGCCCTGATCGACGAGTCGCTCGAGGTGACCACGGCGGACGTGGCGTCATGCCTCGAAGCTGCACGAGGGACCGCGTAGGGCCAAGGCTATCGCCTGCAAGGCGCGCCAACGCACCGTGCTGATTCAGCCCCGTCGCGCGTTGTCCGCCACAGCGTCGTCGATCAGCGCCGTCAGCGTCTCGTCGAACAGGTTGGTGCGGGCGAGGATCACGCCGTCGCCATCCACCAGCACGTAGGTGGGAAAGGCATGCACGTCCCAAGTACGGACGATTTCGCCGCTGATGTGCGCGTGCCAATTCGGCCACGGCATCGGCTCGTCCTCCTGAAATGCCGTAACCTCATCGACCGTGTCGTCGACGCTGATCGACAGCAGTGCGAAGCGCTCCGGCGGCTGCTCGGCGACGAGTTCGCGCAGCTTCGGCAGCGCGGCCACGCATGGGCCGCACCAAGTCGCCCAGAAGTCGATGAGCACCGCTTTGCCGGCGAAGGCGGACAGCGACTCCTCGGTACCGTCGAGGCGCTTGCCCACGACCTCCGGCAAAGTCGCGCCGACCGTCGTGTACTTGATGCTGTAGACCAGCTCCGCCTCGGCCTGCGCCATGGTGGCAACCTGCGGATCGCCGTTGGCATCCGTCAGCGTCTCCACGAACTCCGCCTCCGCCACGCCATCGCTCAGGCCCGCCGCGAAGCGCAGCGCCCGGGCGAGCAGCGCCTGGCGTTCTGAGGCCGGCGCGGCATCGGTGGTGCGCATCAACCCGGCCGCTGCGTAGTAGCGCGCCGTCGCCCGAACCAGCGGCGCCTCGGCCTCGGCGGCGATGCGCTCGATCAGCGCATCGAGCGGCTCGTGGCGCTGGCGGTGGGCGTTGCGCAGCGCGTTCGGCCAGTCCTCGTAGTCTTGGAACCGCTCCGCCAGCGTCTCCAAGCCGGCGAGCACGGCAGGGCCCGAACCGGCGAACCGCGCCTCGCTGACCAGAAAGCCCGCCGCCTCCCGCACCCGATCGGGGGCCGCGTCATCGTTCCGAACCAACGCGGTGGCAGCGGCAGCGGCGCGCATAACCTTCGGCGGACCGCCTAAAGCGCGGAGCGCTTCGCGCCGCTCGTCGCCCTCGAGATCCGAGTCGGTGATCTCCTGCCGACCCGCCATGTACGCCGCGAAGCCGTCCCGATAGGTCTGCACAACATCCCAATCGGGCCCGACGACCTCGGCAAGCACAGATGTGCCGAGAGCGATGTCCTCTTCGTCCGTCGCGGACAGGCGATAGGGATGCTCCATCAGGAACTCCGCCGCCCCCGCGCGTTGCGGATGCTCGGCCTCGGCGACGATCCCCCGCGCCGCAGCAACGGCAGCGGTGATGTCCGGGTGCGGGCCGACCGGCTCGGCGTGCCAAGCGGTGTCCTCGGCCACGTACTCCTGCACCGTCGCCCAACGCCCATCGCGCTCGTCGCAACCGGCGACCACTAAGGCCAGACCCGCAACCAGGCAAGCCGCGACCGCCATCGGTATGCTTCGATTCATGCCATGCACCCTAGTTCCTCCGCTCTCGACCCCACCGGATCGGGCAATGATCTCATGGGGCGCTGCACCCAGCCGCGTAGATGGTCAGCAGCAGTTCCGCATCGTCGATCAATGAGTACTCCGGTACCTTGCCCGACAGTTCCTCGCTGTTGTCCAGAATGATCGGCACGCCTTCACCCCGCCTATCCATGATATTGCGCCGGCCAGTCGTCAGCCACTGCTCGTCAGGTATCGCGCACTTCGCGAGCAGACTTGTCACGGTCTCGTTGCGCACCGCCTGTCGGTAGCGAAGGCTCTCCACCGTCAGCGAGTTGGCTATGCCGCCAGGCGAATAGAGTTCAAGCCGGTCGGCGAACAGCCGCAGGCGCACCTTGGAGCCGTGCATCGAATAGTCCCGGTGCGCCACCGCATTCGCAACCGCCTCGAACACCGCCGTCATGTCGTATTGCGGCCGATCCACTCTCCCCTCCGCCTTCACGGCGGCGACTCTCATGTTCTTGGCGACGAACCGGCACGCCTCCATGATCTGCCGATCCAGAGGACCGCTTATGTCTGCGGCGTCGATCTGGTAGGGGTCCACGCCCGTTTGCGCGTGAATTGTCGTGCCGCGATAGGCGACGGCCTGGACGTAGGCATTGGGAAGCCGCCGGCGCGGATCTTCGCTCGCCATCAGCACACCGGCGACGGTCGGCCGCAGGTCGCCGCCATCATCTGGACAGGCCATGCCGAGCTTCTGCAGGAAGACCCGGTCGTCCTCATCGGAGCGAGGCGACCGGAATCGGCGCCAAAGGTCCGCAGAGAGGTCCTCGAGCCGTGCGGCGGCAACCGGCTGCTCGTCGAACCGGATGAGCCGCGTCTGACTACGCTGCTGGAAGAGCCTCGCGAGTTGGTCAGGCCCCATCTGCCGCTTCGAATCCGCCGTGCGCAGCATGTAGCCATTCGGACTTCGATGCACGAAGAGACTCCTCGGTACATCGACCCGGATCACCGCCGCCTCCTCGCCCGTGCTCGACGGAAGCAGCAGGCGATCCAAGGCGATGTCATCGAGCGGCGGATCGATCAAACCGACACACGCGTTGCGGACGAAGTCGACGACCGAGTCGAGTCGATCAAGGGGAATCCCGATGATGTCGTGGGCGCGGTTGTCTACGCCCAACACGAAAACGCCGCCGCGCCCGTTCGCGAACGCCGCGAGGCTGTCCGCGACGCTGTCGCGGTGCGGCCCGCTGATCTTCTGGCCTGCAAAGCGGACTTCCTTGAACTCAAGGAACGTGCTCTCACCCAATGCGATCTGATCCAGCAGCTCCTTCGGCGTGTCCAACATCGCGTGTTCTCACCTCAGGCGCCGATAGCGCCGTTCGAATGCCTCCCTGCCGCCTTCCATCACCGTGCAGACCTCGTCCCGGATCTCCTTCTCCTGTAGAGAGCCGGACTGGACCACTCGGCACTGCCCGTTCCTGAAATCAAGCACATGCAGCATCTCGGCGTCGCCGTTGACGACCACATTCGGGTTGTGGGTGACGACGATGATCTGGCGCCTGAGCTTGTTCTCCCTGATCTGCCGTACAACGAGATCGTAGATCAAGTGGTTGTCCAAGTCATCCTCCGGCTGATCCAGCACCAGCGGCTCCTCCCCGTGCGCCAGCAGAAAGGCCAGCATGGCTGCAGATCGCTGACCGGCCGACGCCTGAGCGATAGGCTGGAAATCCTTCCCATTCCCCTGACGGCTGTATTCGACACTTAGTCCGTCTTCCGGGAACCAAGTGAGCAGTCTGTCGAGCATCTCCGGCCGCTTCGTCGTCTCCCGCGCCAGAAAGTTGCTGAAGTGTCCTCCGAAGCCGCCCTTTCCTTCGCTCGCCGCCGACACGCGCTCCTTGAGCTGCCCGAGCCTCCTTTCCATCTCCGCAGACCGTTGTTCGCCACCCGTCGGTAGGCCAGCGAGCAGGTCGGCCACGCAACCGGAGTCCGGGCGGCCTTCGTCCATTACGAGAATGTCCTTCTCGAAATGCTCCGGCGCATCCAGCGTCTCGCGCAGAGAACGCTCGATTACGCGCGGCTCATCGCCGTAAGGCAGGTTGCGAATGCGGACAAAGTCGTTCTGTGCCAGCGTCCTCGTCAAGAATGCCTGGCGCGCCATACTGATGGCGTGTCGGTCATCGACAAGCTGCTGGAGCAGGTCGTCGCACCGGTCGGCCAATTTGTCGCGTTCCTCCTTTTTCGAGTCCAGATCCGCAAAGTCGCCGTCGAGTTGCTGACGAGCCTGTGCCAGTTGCCCGTACTCGTTTGGGTCAGTGACGCCTTCCGCCTTCAGAGTCTCGACCAGCCGCTCATAGTCTCCATCCGCTTGCCGAGCAGCCGAGGACCACCCGCCCCCATCCAGGACCCCGCGGCCGAGGGTCACCGCTTCCATAAGCCGCTGCCCGACTCCGTGCAACTCCTGAGCCGCGCTACGTATCGCATCTGCCAAGTCGTCAATAGCATGGGCGACTTGGCGATCCGCCTCCGATGCACGGTCGAAAAGCCCGCGTGGGAGGTCCTCTGGCGCTAGGCTTACAGCCAAGGCACGGATTCGATCAGCAGTAGCGGTTGCCGCAGAGAACTGCCTTTCGGACTCTCTCCTCTGGCGCCCACGGCGCCGATACTCCGTCAGGACTTCCGCATGCCCTGCCTCCTCGAACCGTCTCAACTTGCGGTCAATCCGCTCCTGTTTCACGACCAGTTCATCTCGTCCAGCGAGCTTGCCATCGATCTCCCGGACCTGCGCTCGCATGGCAGCGAACTGTCGCCTAGTGTCCTGTAAGCGTCTCTTGAGTATCGCCACGCCCGCCGCGTCGTCGATGACACCGACGAGGGCCTCTTGGTTCGGGCCTGCTAGAGCGGCGATCTGCCCTTGGCTGAAGATGCGCACCGGGAAGCGATCAGGTGACACGGTCTGCGTGTGGGATGGTGCCCAGCCGGAGTTCTCCGTCTCCTGCTCCACCGGCGTACCCCCTCCGTCCTGTCGCCAATGAACGCGATACCGGAGGTCGTCGTTTGTCGTGAGCCACTCGATTGTAGTACTCGCAGTCAGGCCACCGTCCGCCAAGCGGTCGGCTGGCACGCGGTTGAATCTTCCGAATGTGGCACGCGGCTCTGCCGCCTCGTCGAAACTGTCGAGTTCGCTCTCCCGTCTGGCTGCGAGCCTGAGGGCATGAACTACGGTCGATTTGCCCGTGCCCCGGCCGCCAACCAACGCGTTGAGCCACGGGCTGAATCTCACCTTCGCGGGGACGCCACGGCCCATATACCGCGCCTCGCGGAGTTCCACCGCTTCAATCATGCGTTCGGGCACCTCAAATGGGTTGAACGGCCCGGGTTCATCGCTCCGCCGGATCGAGAAGCGCCGCCCATCGAGCAAGGCTAGGCGCAGCCCTTCGAGCGAGGGTTTCGCCATCTTCACCCATGTGTAGTGCGACCCCGGGTGGCTATGTCCTGCTGAGCCAAAGGGATGGTGCGAGTCGGACCCAAGGACCTCGGCCCATGCGAGCCCGCGCTGGTGATAGAGGTCCGGCTTCGGGCTGGTCGGGTCCGCGACCTCCACCGCAAAGAGGTCGTTGAAGTCCAGAAGCGAAGTCAGCGTGTTTCCCCTCAGGCACCACGCCCCCGCGGGGCCATCGGCATGGGCCAGAATAGGGATCCCGCCCATTCCGGCAATGGCCTCTACGACCTCAATGGGCGACGCGTCCGCCGCCCTGTCGCTCGCCCCCCATGTGCCGCGATAGCGGACTGCGCCAAGCAGACCGGAGACGTCCGCGGCCCCCTTGTCGCCGCCCAACACAGCGAGGATGTGGATGCCGCCGCTGGCGGTGATCTCAACGCCGGGAAACAGGCAAAGCGGACGGTAATCGTCGTGCTCCGACAGCCCGGTCAAGGCTGCCTGAAGCGGATCGATCCACTCCCCCGAATTGTGGTCCGTGACTGCAACGCAATCGACGCCGGCGCGCATGAAGCCCAGCAGCCACTCGCTCGGTTCGATCTTCCGCAACGCCGCCTGTTGCGGTCCTTTGCCGTAGTCCGAGGACGCTGGCGTGTGGGTGTGCAAGTCGAACTTCCACCACCGGGCACCGGGAAACGGCCATTGCTGCGTTCGGTCGATGGTCATCGCTAAGTCTGCGTCGTCCTGCGGGTGGCGATCACAAGTGACTGGCAAGTGTACGTCGTTGCCGCGCTGACCGCCGAACTCCTCTGCGCCAAAGGCCGGGCGCCGTGATGCAAGGGATGATCCGGCGTCAACCTGCCCGGTACTCCTGATGTCCGCTAGGATGGCGCCGTGCCGCGCAAGCCCAACATCCTGCTCTTCTTCCCCGATCAGCACCGCGGCGATTGGACCGGCTATGCCGGCGGGCCGGTACGAACGCCGAACCTCGATGCGCTCGCGGCACGCGGGCAGGCATTCGCCAACGCGCTGACGCCTTCGCCGCTGTGCTCGCCGGCGCGCGCCTGTCTCGCCGCCGCGAAGCCGTACGACGCGCAGGCCGTGCGGCACAACCAGCACGATGTCGAACCGACGGCGCCCAGCATCTACCAGATGCTGCGCGATGCGGGCTATGCCGTGCTCGGCTGCGGCAAGTTCGACCTGCTCAAGGCCGCCATGGATTGGGGAGAGGACGGCTTGCACGGCGGCCGGCTGCACGACCTCGGCTTCACTGGCGGTATCGACAGCGCGGGCAAGCACGATTTCGTGACCGCCCAACGGCGCGGTCGGGCCGAGCCGTTTCAGGCGTTCCTCGCCGAGCAAGGCCTGCTCGACGCGCATCTTGGCGACTACGCCGAACGCACCGGCACCGGCAACGCCATGTACGTCAACACCGCGCCGACGCCGCTGCCGGACGCCGCCTACTGCGACAACTGGATCGCGGCCAACGGCCTCGCGCTGATCGAGCAGGCCGCGCAGCCTTGGTTCCTGCAGGTCAACTTCAACGGCCCGCACGAGCCGATGGACATCACCGCCGCGATGCACGAGCGCATAGCCGGACGCGCCTTCCCGCAACCCGTCGCCAGCGCCCAGTACGATCCCGACAAGCACCAAGCGATCCGCGCCTGCTACGCGGCGATGATCGAGAACGTCGACGCGCACCTGGGGCGCTACGTCGCCCATCTGGCCGAGCGCGGAATGCTGGGCGACACAGTGATCGTCTACGCCTCCGATCACGGCGAGATGCTCGGCGACCACGAGCGCTGGGGCAAGGTCGTCCCCAACCAGCCATCCGTGCATGTGCCTCTGGCGATGGCAGGGCCGGGCATCGAGGCGAAGGCGGACACCGGAGACTGGGTTGACCTCGTCGACCTCGCCGCGACCTTGCTACACCTCGCCGGTGCGGAACGGCCTGCGGACGGCGACGGACGGAGTCTCTTGAGCGGCCCGCTGAGCACCTGCAAGACGGTCGGCCTCGGTACATGGCGCACGATCTACGAAGGCAGCATGAAGTACGTCCACAACTTCGCCCCAACGGCCACCGGCCGCGATGTCGCCGGCTCGTTCGACGCCGCCAAAGACGCGCCAGGCATGCTCTTCGACCTGGCCGAAGACCCGGCCGAACTCAACGACATCGCCGCCACCGACAAAGCCGCCGCGAACCGAATGCGCGACGCCCTGCTGGCCGAGATCGAACCCCGACGCGCAGGCTGAAAACGGTCGCCCGACGGAGCCGCGCTTGTGAGCAAGCCGCCTTCGAACCCTGACGCTCCAAGTGGTCGTCGAGACGGGTGTAGGACAGATTTCTGGTAACGCGTGAAAAGCGGTACAAGATTCCAGCACGGGCGGGGGCAGGCCCGGGCAGGCCCCGCCCCTACAGACGCGACGAACGGCCCGTAGGGGCAGGGCTTCCATGGGGCGGCGCGGCTGAAGGCCCGCCGAGTGGCCCATGGCACTCATCGCCGCCGTGCGCTGGCGGCATCGGAATGACGTGGGCCCTGCCGCCCAGCCAGTCGGCCAGCGACGGGATGGGGCAGTGGTATACGTCCGGCTTCGCAGCCGACACCGGCTGCAGAACGCCCGCTCGGACGAGCCTGTCCAGCACGTCCTCGCCGTCCACGGGCTTGGCCTGTTCCTCGCCGTACTTTTCGGCGCGGTCAACCAGCTCCGCGATCGGCGCGCCTTCGCCTTCGCTCGCGGCGCGGGCGAGCAGGTGGTACAGGGGCCGCAGCAGCTTGGCACGAGTGGCGGTGAGGCGTCGGCCGTAGTGGTCGTCGCGCGCTTTGGTCGCCATTCGCGCAATGCGTTCGCCGTCCAGATCCCGCAGCCTGGACGTGTCGAGCCTGAGCATCTCCTCCGCGACGGCATTCATCTGGTCCCGGAGGTGCATCGGCCAGCCGTCGCTATGCTCCTCGGCCCACTCCACCCATCGCGCCATCTCTCCCTGGGAACCGTGGGCATCCAGGTGCGCCAGGATCTTGAGCGCGTACTCCCGGCTTTGGGCTTCTGTCAGACGCCCTAGCGGCACGAAGTTGCCGCCCGTGCCGCGGCTGATGCCGCAGTCGCCCATCACCTCTTCGGTATTGGCGAGACCGGCGAAGATCGGTACCACGGGGATGGGATTGTCCGCATCCAAATCGCCGCGGTGCAGGGAGCGCAGCATGCCCATCGTTGCCTTGTCCTCTTGATCCAGCGTCTGCGCCTCGTCGCAGATCAGTATGAGCGGCTTCTGGCCCTTGCCCATGCCCAGGACCTTCAGCCGCTCGCGCATCAACTCCCACGGCATGACCCGGCCGCGTGCAGCCAACTCGCTGTCGGCAGGCCGCCTCATGGTGTCGGCGAGCCCGCCTCCAAGCCTAGCGAATCCTGCGTTCACGCCTCCCTTCGCTTCCGCCCGCCGTTCGCGCTGTTCCTTCACCGGCGCCCCGGCAGCCTTCGCCACTTTCGCGAACACCTCAGCCGGGGTCATCTCGTCCGCCAGGACTTCGGCCACCACGGCCTTGTCCTTCCACAGCCGCTCGACCTCGCGCAGGTAGGCCGACTTGCCCGCGCCGGGCCCGCCGCTGACGACGAGAGTGCGGCTATCGCGCTGCCCAACCGTGGCACTTGCTACCATCTCGTTGGTGATGTGGAGCAGGTCTTCGCGGCCCACGTAGCAAGGCTCCACGCCACGATCACCGGCTCGTATGTAGCGACGCACCTTCTTACGCCACGCTTGCTTGCGCCACGCTTGCTTGCGCCACGCTTGGCGATCTTCGGCAGGGGTCTTGGCCGTGTCGTCGCCCATCGGGTCACTCTACACCGTCGCCGCCGTCGCCGACCGCACCAAACAGAGACCGCTCGACGAGACAGTCATCGTCTGCGCCTTCCGACGCCGGGTCGGCTATGCCCCGCCCGCATCCGTTGACGGACGCCCGCCGGGTGAATAGGCTCAACGAAAACGCCGCAATACCGGAGGGGGAAACATGGCGGACCAGCGTGCAGCGCAGCTATTCGTCAACGGGCGCGACAATCCCATCGACTTGCCGATTCTGAGCCCCAGCATCGGCAACGACGTCATCGACATCGCAAAGCTCACCAACGAAGGCTACTTCACCTACGATCCCGGCTTCGTCTCCACCGCCGCCTGCGACTCCAACATCACCTACATCGACGGCGACGCGGGCACGCTGCTGCACCGCGGCTACCCCATCGAGCAGCTCGCCGAGCAGTCGGACTTTCTCGAGCTCTGCTACCTGCTGCTGCACGGCACCCTGCCCTCCGCCGCCGAGAAAACGGCTTTCGAGGCGACCATCGCCGCCGAGCGTGAGGTGCCGGCAGGCGTACGAGCGATGGTCGGGCAGTTTTCCCAAGACGCGCATCCCATGGGCATCATGACCGCGCTGACCGCCGCGCTCGCCGCCGAGTACCACCAGGACCTCGACATCACCAACGAGGCGGATCGTCTGGCAACGGCCGAGCGACTGATCGCCAAGATGCCGATGCTGGCCGCCCTCACCTACCGCCACGGCAAGGGCAAGCCGTACCTGCCGCCCCGCGAGGACCTGAACTACGCCGAGAATTTCCTCTACACCACCTTCGCCGACGACGAGAGCTACGAGATCAACCCGGTGATCGCGAAGGCCATGGACCGCATCTTCATGCTTCACGCGGACCACGAACAGAACGCCTCAACGTCCACCGTGCGCCTGGCCGGCTCCACGGGCACCAATCCCTATTCCGCCATCGCCGCCGGCATCGCCGCGCTATGGGGCCCGTCGCACGGCGGCGCAAACGAAGCGGTGCTGAACATGCTGGCCGAGATCGGCACGCCGGACAACATCGACGCCTACGTCGCCAAGGCCAAGGACCGCGACGACCCGTTCCGCATCATGGGCTTCGGCCACCGCGTCTACAAGAACTACGACCCGCGCGCCACCGTGATGCAGGAGACCTGCCACGAGGTGCTGGCGGAGCTCGGCGTGGACGACGACCCCATGCTGCAGATGGCCCAGCGGCTGGAGAAGATCGCCTTGGAGGACGAGTTCTTCATCGCCCGGCGCCTGTATCCGAACGTCGACTTCTACTCCGGCATCACGCTCAAGGCCGTCGGCATCCCGACGGAGATGTTCACCGTGATCTTCACCACCGGCCGCACGCCGGGCTGGATCGCGCACTGGCGGGAGATGGTGAGCGTGCCGTACAAGATCGGCAGGCCCCGGCAGCTGTATCGCGGCCAGACGGCGCGCGACTACGTGCCGCTGACGCAGCGCTAAGCGGCCCTACCAGGTATCCACCCAGGCGAGTTTCTTGCCTTCCCGCGGCACCGGTTTCGGCGCCGAGTCCAAGCCGATCGCCAGCCAGCGTCGGGTGGTGGCGGGGTCGATCACGTCGTCCACCTCGAATACCGTGCCGGCGTTCAGCGCCCGGGACCAGGCGTAGGCTTCCGCCACCATCTCGTCGTAGCGCGCCTTGCGCTTGGGGATGTCCTCGATGGCGGCGAGCTCGGCGCGGCGACCGAGCTTGATCTGGCCTTCGAGGCCCATGCCGGCAAACTCGCCCGTGGGCCAGGAGACGGCGAAGAAAGTCTCGTGGAAGCTGCCGGTCGCCATGGCCAGGGCACCCAAGCCGTAGGCCTTGCGCAGCACCACCACGAAGTACGGCACCGTGATGTTGGCGCCCGCCACGTACATGCGCCCGCAGTGGCGGATCAGCGCCGCTTTCTCGGCTTCTGGGCCGACCATGTTGCCGGGGCAGTCGATGAGCGACACGATGGGAATGTCGAAGGCGTCGCAGAGCTGCATGAAGCGCGAGGCCTTGTCGGCGGCGTCCGCGTCGATCGCGCCGCCGGTGGGGGAGTTGGAGTTGTTGGCGATGACGCCCACGGGGCGGCCCTCGATGCGGATGAAGGCGGTGACCATGGCGAGGCCGAACTTGGGGCGCAGCTCCAGCATCGAACCCACATCCGCGATGGTCTCGATCAGCTTGCGCAGGTCGTACACCGCGCGGCGGTTCTCCGGAACGATATGGCGCAGCAGGCGCTGATCGTGGGCCTCCCAGCCGCCGACGCGGCCTTGGAAGAACGACAGATAGTGCTTCGCCGCGGCGGTCGCTGCGGCCTCGTCCTCCACCAGGATGTCGATGACGCCGTTCGGTTCCTGGACGCTCACCGGGCCCACGTCCGCCGGCGCGTAGACGCCGAGTCCGCCGCCCTCGATCACCGCCGGGCCTCCGACGCCGAGGCTCGAGTCCTGCGTCGCGATGATCACGTCGCACGCGCCGAGCAGCACGACGTTGCCGGCGAAGCAGTAGGCCGAGTTGACGCCGACGATCGGCACCAGGCCGGACAGCTTGCCGAGCTCGCGCCAGGTGCGCGTGCTTAGGCCGCCAACGGAACCCACGGAACGGTTGCCGCCGCTGCGCGGGCCGCCCTGGGTTCGGCCGCCGCCGCCTTCGGTGTAGAGCACCACCGGCAGGCGGTACTTGCAGGCGACGCCGAACATGCGGTCCTGCTTCTGGTGGTTCTTGCCGCCCTGGGTGCCGGCCAGCACCGTGTAGTCGTAGGACATGGCGACGCAGCGGGCGTTCTCCGCGCCCACGAGGTCGCTGTTCACCCGGCCGACACCCATGACCATGGCATCGGCCGCGGTATGCCTGATGCGCTCTTCGAGCTGCTCGGCAGTGTCGTCGCGGTAGCGCGTGGCGGTGACGAGCGGGCCGTATTCGATGAAGGAGCCCTCATCGCACAGGTCCTCGATGTTCTGGCGCGCCGTGCGCTTGCCCTGGGCGCGTCGCTTGGCGACCCGCTGCGGGCGTCCGTCGTCCATGGCGAGGCTGCGGAAATGCTCCACTTCGGCGAGTTCCGGGCGGATGGCGTCGAGATCGATCTCTTCGCCGGTGCTGAACTCCCCCGCCACGTCCTGCGGCTCGACGAAAACGATGGGCGTGCCCTCGAAGATCGTGTCGCCAACTTCGAGGGCGATCTCGCGCACGACGCCTGGTTCCGAGGTCTCGATCACATGCTCCATCTTGAGCGCTTCGAGCACGGCCACCGGCTGACCCTTCTGCAGGGTGTCGCCCTCCGCGACAGAGATCGCCACCACCATGCCTTGGATGGGCGCCGGCACGGCGACGGTGCCTTCCGGGCCGAGGATCGGCGGCGGCGTTTCCGCAAGCACTGGGGCGGTGGGCGGTGCGCTGAGCACAGCGAGCGGATCGTCGGGATCCACCTTCACGCCCGCCTTCTGCACTCCTGCCGACTCCCGCTCCGGGGCGAAGTACCGGGGGCGCTCCGCGGCGGCATCCAGGAGCGCAGCCATGTTCTCTTCCACGTAGCGGGTGTGGATGCTGCCGCCCGCGATGTCCTCGCGGGCCAGCAGCGCTTGCAGGAAGGCGGTATTGCTGCGCACGCCCTCGATGCGGAACTCGGGAGAGCCCGCCGCGCCTTGCGCAGTGCGCTCGGCAGGTCGTCCGCGTGGACGATCAGCTTGGCGAGCAGCGAGTCGTAGAGGCGGCTGGTGACGTAGCCCGTGTAGCCGCAGCCGTCGATGCGAATGCCCGGCCCGGCCGGGGCGTCGTAGGCGGTGATGAGGCCACCGCCCGGGCGCGAAGTGCCGTCGGCGTTCATGGTCTCCAGGTTGACCCGTGCCTGCACCGCCACGCCGCGCGGCGGCGCGATGGCGGTCTGATGCAATCCGACGTCTTCGAGCGTCGCGCCCGCGGCGATCCGCAACTGCAGGGCGACCAGATCGCGTCCGGTGACTTCCTCTGTCACCGTGTGCTCGACCTGCAACCGGGCGTTGGCTTCCATGAATACGAAGCGTTCGTCATCCACCAAGAACTCGATGGTGCCGACACCGCGGTAGCGCGCCGCTTGGCCGATCTTCACCGCAGCGGCCAGCATCGCCTCGCGCATAGTCTCGGGCAAACCGAAGGCCGGGGCGATTTCGACGAGCTTCTGGCGCTGGCGCTGCAGGCTGCATTCGCGATCCCACAGATGGACGACCGCTCCAGTGCCATCGCCGACGATCTGCACCTCAACATGCCGCGCCCGGGGCAGCAGTTCTTCCACGTAGAGATCGCCGGAACCGAACGCCTTCCCGGCTTCCGAGGAAGCGCGGGCGAAAGCTTCCGGCAGGTCGGCGCGCGCCATGACCGGCCTCATGCCGCGCCCGCCGCCACCGGCCACCGCCTTCAGCATCACCGCGCCATTCGGCCCGAAGCTGTCGAAGAAGACCGCCGCTTCCTCGGCGGAGACGGCGTGGCTGCACCCCGGCAGCACCGGCACGCTGCACTCTTCGGCAAGACGCCGCGCCGCGCCCTTGTCGCCGAAGCGATCCAAGGTTTCGGCCGTCGGCCCGACGAACCGCAGCCCCGCCTCGTCGCACGCCGCCGAGAAAAGCGCCGACTCGCTCAGGAAGCCGTAGCCGGGATGGACGGCGTCGCAGCCCGTCTGCCGGGCGACATCGAGCAGCCGCGCCGCGTCGAGGTAGGCCGGCACGCCGACCACGCCAAGCCCCACCGCCTCGTCCGCATGGCGCGTATGCAGCGACAGCGCATCGTCCTCGGCGTACACGGCCACCGTGCCGATACCGAGGTCCGACGCGGTGCGGATGATCCGTATGGCGATTTCGCCGCGATTGGCGACGAGGAGCTTCCTGATCAACGGCGGATCGCCGGGGCCGGACTCCCGGTTGGGCATCGGGTCTCCTCCATTCAGGCGGGCAAGGTGGGTAGGTCGTAGAGCGGAAAGCCGGCATCTCCGGCAACCAGCGTCGTCTCGGGGCACACCCCCGCAGAGTCACCGAGCGCCGACTGGAGGGCGTGCGCGTCGAGCAGCAGCCGCATCAGCCTTCCTCGGACGCTTCTAACGGAAGCATGCTCGAACCGTAGAACGCATCGACGACCCGGCGCGGGGTCTCGTCGAAGTCCGGTGCCATTTCCACCTGGCCCGCCCACACGCCCAGGGTGCGCTTGCCAGCTGGCCTTTTGTACGGCTCAAGCTGCGGACGGGAGCCGTACATGACCTCGGCACGGCTCTTCACACGTTCGCCAGAGATCTGTCCTGCGCCCGACTGTCGTGTCAAGCCGGTTCGCGCCGGCGCCACTTCGCGTCCCAGGCGTCGCAGCTCGCGGTGGCGACGAGGACGATCGTACCGTCCGCCTTCTGCAGCCACACGAAGGCCTGCTCCCGCAGCGAGCCGCGCTGGCCGAGGGCGACGCCGTTGGCGGTGATGGTGTCGCCCGGCCAGGTGGGATTGGTGAACTTCGCTTCGATGCGCCCGCTCTTCCACCACTCCTCGGCGAAGTGTTCCTCCAGGATGTGCATGGCGTAGGCGAGGGTCATGCGGCCGCCGACCACCACGTCCTGGAAGCCGAGCTCGGCGGACGCCTGCTTGTCGGTGTGGTAGTTGGCGTCGCCGTGGAAGTACTCGCCGCACATCTCCAAGGTGATCTCCCGCTCGAGGCCGCCGAAGCGGTCGCCCTCGGGGACCTCGAACTTGCGGGCCCCCGGCTTGTCGCCGGCTTTACGGAACGCCACCTGGCCGTCCGCGGGCACCTCCCGCAGGAAGCTCTGATGGTGGCAGATGCGTTCCATGAGTTCGCCGTCGTCGTCCACCACTTCGACTTCGTAGAGCACGACGTTGCGGTTGCGGTGCTCGTAGATGTCCTTGATCGTGCCGCTCGTCCTGTACGTCTCGCTCGCCGTCATCGGGCGGAAGCACTCCACTTCCTGGCGCATCCAGAGGTGGCCGATGTGGTTGGAGAAGGCGATCTCGCCGAAGTAGCCGTTCTCGGCGTCTGCCGCCACCATCGTGGGCACGCGGCCATCGTCGCGCTTCGGCAGCTTCAAGCCATTGTAGTAGTCGGCCAGAATGGCGTCCGACACCGTGAACGTGCGCTCGGTGAGCCTCTTGCCGGCGAACGGCTCCGCTTGGGCCATGGGTCTCCCTCCTCCATTGGGTGCGCTCGCGGCGAGCGTAGCACGGGCGCGGCCCAGGCAGCGACGCTATCGCTCGGTCGCGCATCCGCGGAAGTCAAGCCGCGAGGCGCCTGTAGCTCTCCGGCACCGGCGCCCCGGTCGCTAGCGCGTCCTTGAGATCGCGGGCGTGGCGGCACATGCCGCGGTAGCTGAAGCCCTTGCAGTCGCAGGTGATGTCCGCACCCTCGACCTCCAGGCGGTATGTCGAGGTACCGGACGAACTCGCGATCTCGTAGACGGCGTGGCCGGGGCCGGCGAGCACTGTGGCCAAGGCATGGATCGCGGCTTCGGACACGGGCTTGAGTTCGCGGCGGGCGCGGTCCGTCATCTGCGGCGCGTTGGCGTCGATGTAGCGGTCGCTGGCCTCGCGCAGGAGTGCCGCCACCGCATCGGGGTGGGCGTTCGAGGCCCGCAGCGCCGCCAGTGCGCCGTCGAGATGGCCGACCAAGCGGCGCAATTCGTCGAGCACATCGGCTTGCATCGCGTCGCCGAGCGCACGGCCTTCCACCACGTCGTCGATGAGTTGCGACTTGGTGGCGAGGACGGTGCGCACGAACTCCTCCAGCGTGCCCCGGGCCACCATGTAGGTGACGTTTACCGTGCCGTGCTGGCCGATCCGATGCGCCCGGTCCTCCGCCTGCCAGTGGTTGGCGGGCACCCAGTCGAGGTCGTTGAACACGACCTGCCGGGCCGCGGTGAGGTTGATGCCGACGCCAGCGGCGTGGATCTGGCCGATGAAGACGCGCACTGCGGGGTCGTTCTGGAAGCGGTCCACCAGCGTCTGGCGCTTAGGCGTCGGCACCTCGCCGGTGACGGCCACGGCCATCTCGCCGAGGGCGCGTTCGAAGCGGCGCGTGGCGTGGGTGAAGCACGAATAGAGAATCACCTTCTCGCCCTGCGCCACGGCGCCCCGGACGTATTCCAGCGTGATCGGCACCTTGGCGACGGCGAGCCGCCGCCGCGCGCCGGAGAACATGGCGATGCCGAGCCGCCCTCCCCGTTCGTTGCGCTCGCCGACGAGGAAATGCCCGACGGCCTCGTTCAAGCGGTTGCGCACCTCCTCGTCCACATCCACATCGATCCAGGTGCGCTGCTTGGCGGGCAGGTCCAACGTGTCGTCCTTGCGGCGGCGCAGCATGATGCCCTGCAACTGCACGGCCAGCTCTCCGGCGTTGCTGACGCCGCCGGTCATCCAGTAGCCGTAGTCGTTCTTGTGGCCATCGCAGTAGCGCTTGGCGAAGGCCAGGAAGCTCTGGCCTAGGGCGTGGCCGATGAGCTGCAGCAGCGGGAACAGATCGCGCGGGCGGTTGGTGAGCGGCGTGCCGGTGAGCACATGCACCACGGGTTCGGTCGATGCCGCTTCTTCGGCGACCAGCTGGCGGGCGAAACGGCTGCGCTGCGAGCGGTGGTTCTTGATGTAGTGGCCTTCGTCGAAGACGAGGCCGGCGAAGGGGATGCCGAGCAGGGCGTCGACATCGCGGCGCAGCAAATCGTAGTTGATAACGACCCAGCCCTTGAAGCCCGGCGCGGGAGGCGGTCCCGGACCCGCGACGCATACCGTCGCATCGGCCAGCACGGCTTGGATCTCGCGCACCCAGTTGTACTTCACGGATGCCGGGCAGACGACCAGATAGGGGCCGGCCGGTTCGGCGACGGTGAGGGCGATGATGGACTGGCGCGTCTTGCCGAGGCCCATGTCGTCGGCGAGGATGGCGCGGCGGCGGCCGAGCAGGAACGCCACGCCTTCCACCTGATGCGGATAGAGGCCAGCGGCGATTTGCCGGGCCCGCGCCTCCACGGCGTCCGCAGGCGAGGCGCCTTCGCGGGCAGACATCGCGCCGCCGACCTGAGAGCCGGCGGCGCGCGCCCGTTCAGTCACCGAAACCCAGCCGCACGGAAAGGCCGTAGATGCGCGGCTCGGTGACGAAGTAGTTGCGGAAGAAGCCGGACGTGTCCGAAGTGAGGTACTTGCCCGTCACGTTGTCGTCGTCCATGACGTTGCGCACCCAGGCGACCACGGTCCAGTTGTCGCGCTCGTAGATGGCGCTGGCATTGTGCTGCAGCCAGCTATCGATCTCGTCACCGATGGTGTTGAACTCGCGGGCGTAGGAATCGCTCTGCCAGTAGGCGTCCCAGCGCGCCGTCAGCGTCGCGCCGCCGGCGACGTTCCAGGTGTGGGCGAGGCCGATCTTGAGGCTGTGCTCCGGCGCATTCGGAAGCTGGTTGCCGTCGAGGTCCACCGGCACGCCGTCCAGCGTCTCGACGCCCATGGCGTTGAGGAAGTTGCGCGAGAAGTACGCCGGAATCGACACGCCGGCGGCGTTGGCCGGGTAGGACACGGACTGCACCGTCGCGCCGTTCCTGATGTCGAGCGCGGCACCGGTGGTCAGTGCGGCCGTCAGCACCTCAGGCGTGATCTGCGCCTCGCGGGCCACATAGTTGATGCCGGTGGACGAGCCGGGGTCGATGTTGTTGAGCAGGATGTACTCGTCGCTGCCGCCGGTCCGGTTGATCGGGTCCAGCGACATCGAGCCCTCCACCTCGCTCGACAGCCAGCCGTAGGCGAAGTCCACCGACAGGCCCGGCAGCGCCTCCGGGCGCCAGACGCCTTCTAGCTCCAAGCCGATCAGGTTCGCGTCCACGTTCTCGTTGATCGAGCTGTTGTTGCGGATGCGCGTCACCTGCAAGCCGCCGTAGTCGTAGATGAAGCCGGAGGCGTTCAGCATCACGCGACCGTCGAGGAGCATGCTCTTGACGCCGACCTCGAAAGCGCTCACATCCTCGGAATCGAAGGTGAATGCGGAGACGGCCTGGAACGCGGTCGGGATCGCCGGGTTGAAGCCGCCCGGCTTGTAGCCGCGACTGTAGAAGCCGTAGAGCAGCGTGTCGTTGTCCAGCCGATAGTCGAAGCCGAAGCGGCCCGAAGCGGCGTCCCAGGACGCTTCCGTAGGGCTGCCGGTGACGAAGCGCGTCTCGCCGAAGCCCGGCACGGGGCCGATGGCGTCGACGATCGCCCGGAAGGCCGCGCCGCCAGCGGCGAGGCCGGCATCCGCGGCGATGGCTGCGGGGTTCTGCGACAGCACCGCGCCGATGGTGGCTTGGAACAGCGGCGGCAGCGGTATCCCGGCGATGGCCGCTTGGATCGCCGCCGGCACGCCTTCGGGCGGCAGCAGGCCGGCGGCGACCAGCTGCGCGATCTGGGCGCCGATCGCCTGCGCCGCGCCGATGGCGGCGATGGTCGCGACGGCGGTGGGGCCGTTCGCCGCATAGACGTCGCTGGCGTTCCAGAACTCGAAGATGCGCGACGACGACTCGCTGAGCGGCAGCGTCGGGTTCGACGCCATCGCCACCATCTCGCCGAAGATGCCGGAGCGCAGCCAGATCGGACCGGACCCCAGAAGCCCGCCCAGCGCGGCGTTCGCATCCGCCGAGTTGAACAGCACGCTGGTGTCGCTGGTCTCCTTGTTGTCCTCGTTGAAGCGCAACCCGGCGGTCAAGGTGAGCTTGTCCGAAACATCGAAGTAGAGCTCGCCGAAGACGGCGGTGCCGTCCTGCTGCGTGCCGCCGTTTTCGGGATTGCTCGTGTTGTAGAAGAACCCCGGATAGAGCGGCGGCGCACCGAGCGCCGGCGAGCCGTAGGAAGTGACCAGGTCCAGCGTATTGGCCAGCACGTAGTAGCCGCCGTAGTTGGTGCCTTCGTACTGGCTTGCGCCGAGCAGGAAGTTGAACTGGCCGTCGAAGTTGGAGCGTACCTTGGCCTCGAGGGTGTCGAACTCGATGGAGTAGTCGAGCTGGTCGAAGGCGAATACGCGGTTCATCTGCGTCGGCTGGGCGCAGCCGCCGAGCAGGCCCGACGTGCCGTCGGCCATGTTGCAGGGTCCCGGCTGCCACTCGGCGCCCGCGCCGCCAGCGGGCCGCGACACCGGCCAGGTGCCGCTCGGGTTGAAGGGCGTCGCCGCCAGAGTCGCGCCGACGTCCATCTGATAGTCCTGCTGGGAACGGTAGTCCAGCTTGGCTCGCGCGCCGATGACGCTGGCCGTGAAGTCGCCGAGTTCCGCCTCCGCGCCGAAAGCGAAGGCGACTTCGTTGTTCTGGTACACCGGCTCGAAGTCCGTATGCATCTGCCGGAAGCCGTCGAGGTCCGGGCGCGGGAAGTGGTAGAGCGAGGAGCTTGCGCCATCCACCCCAGCCGGGAGCGCCCCCGCCGCACCGGCGAAGATGCCAGCCGTGGTGGCGCCGAGATGCGGCTGCTGCCAGCCGAACTCGTCCGCGAGGCAGCCGCTGGTGGGCAGGGGGTTGCGCACGCAAACCTGGTTGGTGATGCGCGCCCGGTCGTCGTCCTCCTCGAAGCGGCTGTACATCACCCAGGCGTTCACGTCCTCGGTGATCTGCCACGACAGCGTGCTCCGATAGGCGAGGATGTCGCGGCCGTCGATGTCGTCGTCGATGCCGGGCAGGGCGTTGCCGTTGGCGTCGGTCTGGCCGAAGGCGACGTTCTCCGTGTAGCCGTCGCGATCGAGCTGGAAGCCGGCGATGCGCAGCGCCACGCGGTTGCCGAAGGGCAGATTCACGGCGCCCTTGATGCGCTTGTGCGCGTGGCTGCCGGCCTGGGCGTCGACGAAACCGTTGACGCTCTCGGCATCCGGCATCTTGGTGACGAAGTTCACCGCGCCGCCGGTGGCGTTGCGCCCGAACAGCGTGCCCTGCGGACCGCGCAGGATCTCGACGCGCTCCATGTCGAAGAACTCGATGGCGTTCAAGTTGGTGGGCATGGCGATTTCGTTGACGTGGAACGAGACGCCCGACTCGCCGGTGCGGCCGATGACGAGATTGCCGATGCCGCGGATGCTGAAGCTGGAGCCGCCGAAGTTGGTGGCCGAGAAGGAGACGTTCGGCGCATTGAGCTGAAGATCCGAGGTGTTGATGACCTGCCGGTCTTCGAGCATGGAACTCGTCAGGGCGGTGACCGCGATGGGCACGTCCTGAACGGACTCCTCCACCCGCTGGGCGGTGACCAGCACCTGCTCGATGGCTTCGGAACTCGCTTCCTCTTGCGCCGCGACGTGTACCGCGCTGAGCGCGGCGGCGGCAAGCGGGAGCGCCGAACGGAGAACGAACGGGAGTTTCATGCCTCAAGCCTCCAACGGTTGCTGCGGGCCATTGTACGCCTAGGAACGCAATCGTGCTTTAGACTTCCCCGCTCGCCCCGCCACCGACTTCCGCAATGCCTGCCACGCCGCCGCACGCCGCTTCGGGGACGGCCCCCGCGCCCGCCCTGCCAGACGAGGGCACCGTCGTCGGCGTCATCGGCCTCGGCTACGTCGGACTGCCGCTGGCGGTGGCCTGCGCGGCGCACTACGAGACCCGTGGCTTCGACCTCGACGCCGAGCGCGTGGCCGAGCTGCGCGCCGGCCAGGACCGCACGCAGGAGGTGGGAAGCCGCGAACTCGCCGCAGCCGAGCGTCTGGCGTTCACCGCCGACGCGGCGGAGCTGGCCGGCTGCGACGCCTTCATCGTCGCCGTCCCCACCCCGATCGACGCCGCGAAGCGGCCGGACCTCAGGGCGCTCGAAGCCGCCAGCAGGCAGGTGGCCGAAGTCATCGCCCCGGGCGCCGTCGCGATCTTCGAGTCGACCGTCTATCCCGGCTGCACCGAGGAGGTCTGCGTGCCGCTGATCGAAGCTGCCTCCGGGCTGCGCTGCAACCGGGACTTCTTCGTCGGCTACAGCCCGGAGCGCATCAATCCGGGCGACAAGGCGCATCGGCTGGCGGACATCGTCAAGGTCACCGCCGGCGGCACGCCAGAGACCCTCGCCTTCGTCGACGCGCTGTACGCCAGCATCGTCCCCGCCGGCACCTATCGCGCGCCCGACATCCGCACCGCGGAAGCGGCCAAGGCGATCGAGAACACGCAGCGGGACCTGAACATCGCCTTGGTGAACGAACTGGCCATGCTGTTCGAACGCCTCGGCCTCGACACCGACGCGGTGCTGAGCGCGGCGGCGAGCAAATGGAACTTCCTGCCGTTCCGCCCCGGCCTGGTCGGTGGCCACTGCATCGGCGTGGACCCCTACTACCTGACGCACAAGGCGGAGGAGGTCGGATTCCGGCCCGAACTGGTGCTCGCCGGGCGGCGCATCAACGACGCCATGCCGGGGCATGTTGCCGTGCGCGTCGTGGCCTGCATGGCGGCGGCGAACATCGACGCCCAGGGCGCCCGCATTCTGGTGCTCGGCATCGCCTTCAAGGAGAACTGTCCGGACGTGCGCAACACCAAGGTGGCCGACTTGGTGGCGAACCTCGAGCAGCACGGCGCGACGGTGGCGGTATTCGACCCGCTGGTGGCGCCGGAGGATGCTCCGCATGGCGTTGCCATGGTCGCCGCTCCCAAACCAGGCGCCTACGACGCGGTTGTTCTGGCCGTTGCCCACGACGCCTTCAAGGAGCTCGGCGCAGCGACCATCCGAGGCTTCGGCAAGCCGCGCTGCATCGTCTTCGACGTCAAGCACATGCTGCCGGCGAGCGCCGTGGACGGGCGCCTGTAGGACGATGGCGACGCTGGTGACCGGCGCCGCGGGGTTCATCGGTTCGTTCGTGGCCGCGCGCCTGCTCGACCGCGGCGAGACGGTGGTGGGCGTGGACAATCTCAGCGCCTACTACGATGTCGCCTTGAAGCGCGCCCGGCTGGCGCGCCTCGACGCCAGCGACGGATTCGTCTTCGAGAAGCTGGACCTCGCCGACCGGGAGGCCGCCGACGGGCTGTTCGAGCGGCATCGACCGCAGCGCATCGTCCACTTGGCCGCGCAGGCCGGCGTGCGCCATTCCATCGCCGACCCCCACGCCTACGTGGATGCGAACGTGGTGGCCTTCCTGAACGTGCTCGACGGCGCTCGTCGGCTCGGCGCAGAGCATCTGGTCTACGCGTCCACCAGCGCGGTCTACGGCGGGACCGAACGCCTGCCCTTCGCCGTGGACGACGCCGCCGACCGACCGCTCTCGCCGTACGCCGCCACCAAGCGCGCCGGCGAGCTGCTCGCCCATGCCTACAGCCACCTGCACGGCATCCCCGCCACCGGGCTGCGCTTCTTCACCGTCTACGGGCCGTGGGGACGCCCCGACATGGCGCTGTTCACCTTCACGCGCAAGATCCTCGCCGGGGAACCCATCGACGTCTTCAACCACGGCAACCATCGACGCGACTTCACCTATGTTGACGACATCGCCGAGGGCGTGGTGCGGGTCCTGGACCGGCCGCCGGGCGATGGCGCGCATCGGCTCTACAACATCGGCGCGGGCAACCCCGCCCCGCTGCTGCGGCTGATCGAACTGGTCGAAGGGAGTCTCGGTCGCCGCGCCGAGCGCCGCCTGCTGCCCATGCAGCCGGGAGACGTGGCGGACACCTGGGCGGACGTCTCCGCCCTCGAGCGCGACTTCGGCTTCTCTCCCCGCACTCCGCTGCAAGTCGGCGTGGAGCGCTTCGTGGCGTGGTATCGGGACTACTACGGCAAGCACGGCGCAGGGTCCGCGCAGTGAAGGTGCTGGTCACCGGCGGCGCCGGCTATATCGGCAGCCACACCGCCATCGAACTGCTCGCCGCGGGGCACGAGGTGATGCTGCTGGACGATTTTTCCAACTCCTCGCCCGCCGCGGTGGACGCCGTTCGCGCGCTCGCGAATCGTCCGGTCGGATTCATCGAAGCCGATGTCGGCAACGGTGCGGGCCTCGATCGCGTCTTCGCCGCGGGCGCATTCGACGCCGTGGTGCATTTCGCCGCGCACAAGGCGGTGGGCGAGTCCGTGGCCGAGCCGCTGCGCTACTACCGCAACAACGTCGCCGGAACGGCCTGTCTGCTGGAGTGCATGGCGGCGCATGGCGTCACGACCATCGTCTTCAGTTCCTCGGCCACGGTCTACGGCGAACCGCAGCGGGTGCCCATTACCGAGGATCATCCCGCGCAGCCGACCAACCCCTACGGCCGCACCAAGCGCATGGTCGAGCAGCTGCTCATCGACTCCGCCGCCGCCGACCCGAGCTGGCGCATCTCGATCCTGCGCTACTTCAATCCCATCGGCGCCCACCGGAGCGGCCTGATCGGCGAAGACCCGGGCGATGCGCCGAACAACCTGCTGCCCTATATCGGCCAAGTGGCGGTCGGCCGCCGCGACCGCTTGCTGGTCTTCGGCGACGACTACCCCACGCCCGACGGCACCGGCGTCCGCGACTATCTGCACGTCGCGGACCTCGCCCGCGGCCACGTCAAGGCACTGGACTATCTGGCCGCCTCGCCGGGCCTCGCGATCCACAATCTCGGCACCGGCCGCGGCTACAGCGTCTTCGAGGTGCTGCGCGCCTTCGAGACCGCAAGCGGGCGCAACATCCCATACGAAGTCGTGGCCCGCCGCCCCGGCGACATCGCCGTCTCCTACGCGGACGCAAGCCGGGCGCACGCCGAGCTCGGCTGGCGCGCGACCCACGGCTTGAAGCGCATGTGCGAGGATGCATGGCGCTGGCTCAAGGCGAATCCCGGCGGCTACGAGACGTAGCCAGGTCCTGACGCCTGACGGGCGCTGAACCGGTACAGCGCTTGTAACGCGCCCCGGTTTCGTATCTCATGCCGCCCTATGGGGGACGAGATACTTCAGCGACACTTCAACGCCGAGGATTTTCGGCGCTTTCGGCGCTGTCTGGACGATGAGACGCGCCTGGTCGGCGAGCTGTTCAAGCGCAGCGAACTCAGCACCCGGGGCGACATGGTGGGGTTCGAGCTCGAAGCGTGGATCGTCGACGCAGAGGGGCGGCCGCACCCCGAGAACGAGCGGCTGCTCGGCCTGGTCGGCAACCCGCTCGTGGTGCCGGAACTCGCCGCCTACAACGTCGAGCTGAACGGCAGCCCGACCGCCCTGCAGGGCAACGTCTTCTCGCGCATCCACGACGAGCTGGCGGCGACCTGGGAGCAGTGCCGGGATGGCGCGGCGCAGCTCGGCTGCCGGCTGGCGACCATCGGCATCCTGCCGACCATCCGCCCCGAGCTGCTGAACTCGACGTACATGTCGGGGATGGTGCGCTATCAGGCGCTCAACGACCGCATCCTCGCGCTGCGCGACGGGGCGCCGCTGCACATCCGCATCACCACGGGAGATGGCCTCGACATGCTGCACGACGACGTGATGCTCGAAGCCGCGGCCACGTCGTTCCAGATCCACCTGCAGTGCAAGCCCGAACGGGCGGTGCGGGACTTCAACGCGGCCATCGTCGCCTCCGCTCCCATGGTCGCGCTGGCCGCGAACTCGCCGTTCCTGTTCGGCCGCGCGCTGTGGGACGAGACGCGCATCCCGCTGTTCGAGCAGGCGGTATCCGCCGGCCCGCGGGCGCCGGCGCGGGTGACGTTCGGCAGCGGCTACGCACAGTCGTCGCTCGCCGAGATATTCACGGAGAACCAGCGCGACCATGCGGTGCTGCTGCCGTTCGTGCAGCCCGACGAGCCGCCGCACAAATACGCCCACGTGCGCTTCCAGAACGGCACGGTGTGGCGCTGGAACCGGCCGCTGCTCGGCTTCGACTTCGACGGCGAGCCGCATCTGCGCATCGAGCACCGGGTGGTGCCGGCGGGGCCGACGCTGCTCGACTGCGTAGCCAATGCCGCGGCCTGGCTCGGCATGGTGCGGGCGCTGGTGGCCGAGGAGCGGCCGATCGAAGAGCGCATCGACTTCGACACCGCCAAGAGCAACTTCTACGCCGCCGCCAAGGACGGCCTCGACGCCCGCTTGCGGTGGGTGGACGGCGCCGAGACGACGGCGCGGGCGCTCTTGGTGGACCAACTGCTGCCGCAGGCGGCGGATGCGCTGCTGGGGCTCGGCATTCCCCAGGACGAGGTCGATCGCTACCTCGGCACGGCGCAGGCGCGCGCCCAGAGCGGCCAGACCGGAGCGCGCTGGCAGCGCGCCTGGGTGGCGCGGCATGGGCCGGACTGGGCGCAGCTCACGCTCGCCTACATCGACGCTCAGGAGAGCGGCGAACCCGTGCATGCGTGGACGATCTGATGGAGCTTCGCGTGATGCGCGAGCTGCCGCGCTCGATCGCCGACCTGCCCGCGACGGGGCTACTCGAAGCGCTCGGCGCGCCGACGCTGTTCGATCTCGCGAGACCAGGCGAGCCGCCGCTGTTCGTCTCCGTCCTGCTGCACGGCAACGAGATCTCGGGCTGGCAGGCCGTGCAGCGGCTGCGCGAGCAGATCGTCGAGCGCTCGGCGATGCTGTTCGTCGGCAACGTCGCCGCGGCGGCGAGCGGTGTGCGGCTGCTGCCGGGGCAGGCCGACTTCAATCGCGTCTGGGAAGGCGGCGACAGCCCGGAGGCTGCGCTGGCAAGCGCCCTGGTGGCCCGGGTCGCCGCCGCAAGACCGCGCCTCGCCATCGACATCCACAACAACACGGGCGACAACCCGCCCTATGCCGTGATCGCCCGCGAGGATGCGCCGACGCTGGCCGCCGCCCGGGCCTTCGCGCCGCGCGCCCTGCTCGCCAGCCAGCCGCGCGGGGTGCAGACCATGCGCCTGGCGCGCTTCTGCACCGCGGTGACGGTCGAAGTAGGCCAGCCCCACGATCCGCTGAGCGCCGACCGCGCCGCAGACTATCTGGCGCGGATGCTGGAACCGCTGCAGGCGCCCTTGGCCCGCGGCTGCGCACTGGTGCTGTTCGAGACCGCGGCGCGGGTGCTGATCGATGCCGATGCGCTGATCGCGCCGGCCATGCAGCGCTTCAACTTCCGCACCGCCCCGCAAGGCGCGACGCTGACGCGGGCCGGGGGTTCGTGCGCCGTCGACGACCGCGGCGAGGACGTGAGCGCGCGCTATCTGGCGCAGGTGGACGGTGCCACCGTGCTGCGCGAACCGACGACCATCGCCATGTACACGGACAGCTTCGCAAGCGCCCGGGACGATTGCCTCTGCTACCTCCTGCGGGCGCACGATGCGCGTTCCCGCCATGCCTGACGCGCGCCGCTACATCACCCTCGAAGGGCGCTTCGCCATGCTCCACGGCGAGTTGGAGTCGCCGACCATCGCCTATGAGACTTGGGGCGAACCGACTCCTGCGCGGGACAACGCCGTGCTCCTGTTCACCGGCCTGTCGCCTTCCGCGCACGCCGCGTCGTCGCCCGAGGACCCGGCCTCCGGGTGGTGGGAAGACATGATCGGCGCCGACAAGCCCATCGACACGACGCGCTATTTCGTCATCTGCGTGAACTCGCTCGGCAGCTGCTTCGGCTCCACGGGACCCGCGTCCCCGCGCCCAAGCGGCGATGAGCCGTATCGGCTGGACTTCCCGGTGCTCGCCCTCGAAGATGTCGCCCGCGCCGGCCAGGCCGTCGTCGAGGCGCTTGGCGTGGACCGGCTGCATGCCGTGGTTGGCGCCTCCATGGGCGGCATGACGGCACTCGCGCACGCGGTGACTTTCCCCGGCCTAGCGGACGGCCTGGTGATGATCTCCTCCGCCGCCCGCTGCTTGCCGTTCGCCATCGCGCTGCGGTCGCTGCAACGGGAACTGATCCGCAGCGACCCCGCATGGCGGGACGGGCAGTATCCATTCGACGCGCCGCCCGTAGCCGGCATGAGGCTGGCCCGCAAGCTCGGCATGATCACCTATCGCTCGGCCGAGGAATGGGCCGGCCGCTTCGGTCGGGAGCGGGCAACGGACGACCGTCCGCAGCGGTTCGGCATCGACTTCGAAGTGGAGTCCTATCTGGAAGCGCACGCCAGCAAGTTCATCGGCGGCTTCGACGCCAACTGCTACCTATACCTGTCGCGAGCAATGGACTTGTTCGATGTCGCCGACCATGGCGGCTCCGTGGCCGAAGGCCTGCAGCGCGTTCGCGCCGAGCGGGCGCTGGTGATCGCAGTCGCCACGGACTTCCTGTTCCCCCCGCACCAGCAGTGCGAGCTCGCTGACGGCCTGCGCCAGAACGTGCGCCACGTGGACTTCCGGCTGCTGGATTCACTGCAGGGCCACGACTCGTTCTTGGTAGACATGGACCGCTTCCGGCCCGCCGTGGCCAGCTTCTTCCAAGGCTAGCGGCGTGGGCCGAAAACGTCGTCGAGGGTGGCGGCGTCCAGGAGGTTGTCGGTCCACGTTTCCACTTCCGCAGCCGATGCGCCGCGCACCCGCTCTGCGACCCCACGCGGCGGCGGGCCGAACCGGTGCCGCAACAGCCGTTCCAGGACCGCGCGCTCACCCTCCTCCCTGCCCTCTTCCCTGCCTTCTTCCCTGCCCTCTTCCCTGCCCTTTTCCCTGCCTTCTTCCCTGCCCTCTGCCAAGCCAACGCGCCGGGCTTCGTCCCGTGCCCGCTGAAACATCCCCACCATGGCCATGCTTTCCTCCTCGTACTCCGTTCGGTAGCGAAGACGCTCATTCTCCGTAAGGCTCGCGTAGATGTCCACGAAGTCCATGTATTTCGACCGCCGGTCGAAGTCCATCTCCAGCTCCAGGAGCCCGCGGATCGCAGCCGCGTAGGTTTCCACCCGGCGACCCGCCGCTACCCGCATGTTCGGCAGGTTCGCCCGCGCCACCACGTTGCCGCTCTCCCGCCAAGCCTCGGCCGGCATCGCGCCCAGCTCGCAGACCAGGCAGTCGAACGCCAGGTAGCGGCGCCGCTCCGTGCCGAGTTGCAGCGAGCGCGGCACCCTCCCGGCGTCGCGCAGGAAGATCGCCACCGGCACCACCCGCGTCGTGTCGAGCAGTTCCGAAATGTCCAGGCAGTAGTGCGCCAGCCGCCGGATCGAGAAGCGCCGCCGGTCGGACTCCTCCTCCAGGACGAAGACGATCGCCTCGCGTTCCTGGCCGGGCCATTCCACCAGCAGCGGCACGTCCAGTTCGCGGAAGCGCTCGCCGAGGCGCTCTTTGAGCTGCTCCTCGCGCACGGGCACGATGCGCACGTCGTCCTGCGCCCCGGGCGCCTCGGCGGCGGCGAAGAACGCCAGCGCCTCCCGGGGGTAGTCGAGGATCAGGTTCTTGAAGTTATGGTCGTGGCTGATCGTGTTCGCCATTGGCCCGGCCCGGCGGTTCGTCTTGCAGGGCAGTATCGGGGTGTCGATGGCGTCGAAGAAATGGGCGATGTCTGCAGTTCGCGCCTGACATCCGCCCGCCGTCTTGTCAGCAAGCGCCCATGCGTCTTGCGAGCGTCTGCCCACGGCCGGGCCGGCGCCGCGCGGATTCAGCCGAAGAAGGCGAAGTCCTCGACGTTGTTGAACGGGAACAGCCGACCGCCGGCCGAGTCTTCGACGCCGAGGTAGCGGCGCAGCGCCTTGTGGACGTGCTTCGGATAGATGATCGTGCCGCCTGCGTCGTCGCGGGCAAGCGTGCGCGGGTTGACGCGCTGCGCGAAGTGCAGGCCGTCGGTCTCGCCGACGGCGCGTCCCGTCCATCGCTGGCCCTTCTCCATGATCACGTAGCTGCCGATCGGCCAGTGGTCCTTGCCGTCGTCGGCGTTGTAGAAGTTCGTGCGCCCGAAATCCGAGCCGATCATCACCACCAGGCGGTCCGCAACGCCCTGCTCCTCGGCGTAGCTCCACAGATAGTCCACCGCGCCGGTCAGTTCGCCGAGCAGCACGCCCTGCACGTCGTCGTTGTACTCGTGGCTGTCGAAGCCGCCGAGCCATAGATCCGCGCTGATCGAGACGCCGGTCTTGAAGGCCAGCACCGTGAGCTGCGCCTGGCGGCGCAGGCCGCTCCAGTAGTTGCGGTCGCTAGCGTAGAGCTGGGCTGCCGGCTGAAGATCGCCCGCCGCGGCGATCGCCGCCGCGTAGTCGCGCAGGCCGCCGCTGCCCGCCAGCGCCGCGCGATACGACGCCAGGCGCCGCGCCTCGCCCGGCAGCATGTCGTCCGCCGCCGCCAGCCGGCCTGCTGACGCGGCGCGGTAGGACGCCATCGCATCCCAGACATCCGCGCTGAAAAACGGCGTTTCGTCTTGAGCCCCTTCGTCGCCGCGCGGATGGGCGACATGGAGCAAGAGGTCCGGGTTGTTGAGCCGCGTGAACCGCGTCAGGCCGCCGGTCTCCGAGTAGCCGCCGAAGTTGATGTAGGGGATGGCGCCGGTCGGCGCGTGGTGCGCGGCCAGGATGGCGGACAGCGTGGGGAAGCCTTCCGACGTGCGCCCGCTCCAATTGTGGACGACGCCCACGGTATGCGAATTGGTCTGCGCATCCACGCCGTTGATGACCAGCATCCGGTCGTGGTACTTCTCGAAGAAATACCGATTGGCCGCGAACGGCGCGTAGGGGATGCGGCCGGCCTGCCGCACCTCGTTGTTGCGCGCCCAGTTGTTGATGACGCGCTCGCCGCGGGTATTGGTCTTCGGATCGCAGAAGCTGGTCGGGTCCCAGCCGCCGTCCGCCTGCACGAAGACGAACAGCTTGCCCTGGTAGTCCGCGCCATGCGCCAGCGGCAGGCGGAAGCCGGATGCCGCGCCCAGCGCCGCCATGCCCTTGAGAAATACGCGTCGTCGCATGTTCCCCTCGCCCTACAGGTGCAGGTATCGATAGTCGGTCAAGAGGTGCGCCAGCACCGCCACCCAGGCGCGCGCCGCGTAGTGCGGGTCCGGCATCCGCGTCGCGGCGAAGAAGGCGTCGATCGCCGGCCAATCCCAGCCGCGCTGATTGCCCCATTTGTTGAGCTCCGTGCGCCACAGGTGGTCCGCGATGCCGTCGAAGTAGTGCTGGTCCTGCACGTATTCGCACCGGAAGCCGGTGCCCCGGGTCCACGAACCGTCGCGGAAGCGCACCTCCCCGGAGTGCCGGCCCCGCTCCCAGACGTGGACGAAGAAGTCGAAGGCGTCCTGCACATCCGCCGAAGCGGCGTCCGTCTGCACGCCGAGAAGTCGATCGTAGAGCCCCACCAGATGCGCCTTGATGGCCTGCGCCCCCGCCGATCGTTCGATGTCCGTGCCTACCGCGATGTCCACCTTGGCCAGTTCGTCGCCGTAGCGATCCGCCCACACGGACACCTCGAAGGTGTAGCGTCCTTCGGCGGGAATGTCGATCGCCACATCCAGATAGCCCTCGCAGTAGAAGCCGAAGCTGTCGCCCTCGGACTGATTGTGTCGGCATCCGGCATGGGTGGCGACATCCTCCAACTCGATGCTGGCGATGGTCGAACCCGTTGGGTCCAAGACATCCAAGCGGTCCACGTACAGATTGCGGTCGCCGTCGATGCCCGGGTTGGGGTAGCTGAGGCGCACCGTGGCCGCCCCGCGGGTCAGATCTCCGACCACCGAGACCGTCTGCGCCTCGCCAGCCGACACCGCTTCCACCTCCCGCACCGCGCTGAACTCGGAGATGGGCGAAACGCTCGGGTCGATGCCGCCGAACAGCCGGCGCTTGGCATCCGGCAGCAGGTAGAACTCCTTCATCACCACCGGGCAGCTTGCCGCCGCGGCGTGGCGCTGCGCCACGCCGACCATCACCGACGTCATCTCCTGCACGCGCTCGGTGATGCCGTCCGAGTCGATGCCGCCGTAGAGCAGCCCGAAGCCGTGCTGGGGATTGGTCCAGTTCAGCCGGGCGCCGGGCTGGTGGTGGTGCTGGCGGCGCACCCGATGCCAGTCGAAGCCGGTAAGCGTCACGGTCTTGCGCGCCAGCTCCTCGGGATTGAGCAGCCGCTTCGCGCCTGCAGCCTGCAGCGCCGCCAGGCGCAGCGGGTCGCGGTGCTCGGTCGAATGCGCCCGGAACCAAGGCGACAGCACCATCTCCGCCAGCAGGTCCTTGAGGCTGTACGGCTTGCCGCCGCCGATGCCGCGCCGGAACTCGCCCGCCAGCCGCGTCACTTCAAGGCCCTGCGCGGTCGCCGCCAGCAGACGGCTCTCGTAGTCCGCATCGCCGGATTCGGCGGGCGGTTCGGCCACGGCGCTGCCCATCAGCGCCGGCCACCAGAATTTCACCGTCGCCTCGGCGAAGCGCGGGTCGGCGACGATCCGATCCGCCAGCCACGGCAGGCTCCGCTCGGCGCCCGGCGCCCGCATCCCGGCGAAGCCCGGTTCGCGCATGTCGCGATACCAAGCGTCGCCGTGCCGGTAGAGGCCCTCGCCGATGTCCAGCCGGGCGATCTCGCCACCCGCCTGGTCCGCCCAAAGCACCACCTCGACCCGGTATTCCCCGGCCGCCGGCGCCTCGAACGGCAGGTCCAGATAGCACGGGCCGTACAGGGCAACGTGCGTCTCGTGCCTCGCCATGCCGCACACTTCCCAACGGGCGTCGATGTAGGCCGCCGGCAGATCCTCGAACTCCAAGCGGTATATCTCCGCGCCGTCGGCGTCGAAGATCGCAAGCCGGTCGAGCCGGAGATTCCGGTCCGCCCGGGATTGCTGGTTGTAGTAGTCGTTGGGGAAGCGCACGTAGAGGCGGCCGTGCGGCGTGAGATCCACCGCGGCCTGCACGGTCTGAGGGTCGCCCTCGCTGTCCGCGCTGATCTCGAACTGCTGTCCTTCGGGATGCTTGTACAGCCCGTCCAGCGAGTCCAGGCCGCCGTACTGGTCGCGGTAGAGCCCCCGGTCGCCATAGTTCTGGAACGCTCCCGCCACCGGATCCAGCGCACTGTGGCAGACGGTGCAGGCGGGGTTCTTCATGGTCGGGTTGTCGGTGTCGGCGAGCGCCGCGGGGTCCGTGGTACGGGACGCCGACTTCTCCACGTCCACGCCTAGGAAGTGGTAGTACGTCCAGCGCGCCCGGGCCCGATTGCGGTTGGTCGCCGTGGTCGGGTAGCGGTACAGGAATACGGTGCTGTTCAGCAACCCGGCATGCGGGTAGTCCGTCAAGAGCGGCCCTGCGTTGATGACGCGGTTGCCGAACTCCTGCGAGAACTCCGTCTGCTTGCCGCGCCCGTTGCGGTAGTAGCTGACGATGCGCGACGGCTGGAACTCGTACGCGTCCGCGGGATCCGCGAATGCGCTCTCGAACGCCTCCCTGTCACCATACGCCTGCGCGGCCATGGGGTTCGCCATGAGGTAGTCGCCGGTGAGGATCTCGGTATACGGCAGGTCGTTCTGCGCCACGTGGGCGATGAGTTCGAGCGGCGCCCGACCGATGCCGTAGCCGACTTCGCGGCGCCACTGCCAGTAGCGGGGATCGTCCGCGGCGCGCTTGTCGTAGTTCAGATTGTTGAAGTCCACGAACAGGCCGAAGATGGGATCGACGACGAACGGCCCGAGGTCCCGATCCGTCAGCAGCCGGTCGTTGGCGGCGCGGGTGAGGAAGTCGTGGAACGCCGGCCCCGCCATCATGCGCTTGATGGCGCGTCGCATCGACGGCGCGCTGCCGCTGAACACCATGCGGTACTCGCGCGCCGTCGGCACCCGGCCGCCGAAGATCAGCGCCGCCCGGCGCAGCGTCTGGCGGGAGGACTCCATCGCGACGCCATCGAACAAGGCCTCCGGCGCGATGGATGCGGCCGGCGCCTCCGTCGCTAGCGTGCCGAGGAACGTCTCCATGCTCTTGAAGGCATCCGATCCCGCGGGAACGAGCGCCCCGCCGGTGTGGGCGATCCGGCCGCTCACCTTGTCCAGGATCTGCTGCGAGCCGTCCGCTACGTTGGCAACGAAGCTGCGGAAAGTCTGCAGGTTCTTCGCCAGATGCTGGGAATCGGTGGACGAGACGAAGACGAACCGGTCGCCGGGGTACTGCCCACCAGCCACATGGCAGCGGATGCACTGCGACTGGATGATCGGCGAGATGGTCTGCGCGAACAGGTCCGTCGCCGGATCTGCGGGTTCGAGCAATGCACCCGCGCCCTTCGCGACGCGGAAGCCGAGCCAGTTCTCGTTCGTGCCTTCGGGACGCCTGTCGCGCGCCGCCGAGCGCAGCGCCGCCGCTTCGTCCCGCCAAGAGCCGCCGCGCACCACGCGCCCGGCACAAGCCGCGGGTTCCTGCGCCGCGCCATCCGGGGATGCCCCCGCATAGCTCGGCGCATAGCAGTCATGCACCCATTCGGCGACATTGCCGTGAACGTCGCGCAGGCCGAAGGCGTTGGCGCCGAAGCTGCCCGCCGCCACCGGCCGCTGCCGGAACACGCCGCGGACCCCATCGCCGTAGGCTGCCTGGGTGCCGTCGTAGTTGGCGCGGTCCGTCAGGATCGTGCTGCCGGTGGTGAACGCGCGGCGCGTGCCGGCCCGCGCCGCGTACTCCCACTCGGCTTCCGTCGGCAGGCGGTAGAGCTGGCCGGTTTCCTCGCGAAGCCATGCGGCGTAGGCGTTCGCCTGCTGCCAGGTGACCCCGAACACCGGCTGATCGCCACGCCCCCAGCCATAGTCCGACGGCCGGTAGGCAGCGCAGCCGCCGTCCGCCACGCATGCATCCCACTCGGCGAAGGTGACTTCGCGGGCGCCGATGGCGAACCCATCGAAGGCGATCTGCCGCTGCGGGCCTTCGTCGCTGCCGCGCAAGGCCTCGTCCGGCGGCGAACCCATCCGGAACGAACCCGTCGGCACTTCGACCATCGGCGGACAGGCGTCGCAGTCTTGGAAGGTGCCCGGGGCGCGGAGGTCCGCCATCCGCCACGCCGGACCCGCGGCGAGGTCCGCAACCCCGCTGTCGTCGGCCACGGGCGCGCGCCCATCGAGGCGATACTGGTACCAAGTGCCGTCGTCCTCCCGCAGCATGATGTCGGCCCGGCCGTCGCCGTCGAAATCGCCCGCCGCGACCGGCTGGTAGGCGGTGTCCCGCGTCAGCGACGCGAAGCCGCGACCGTCGCGCACCGTGCGGCCGTGCATCGGGTAGAAGTACCAGGCGCCGCTGTCCTTGCGCAGCAGCGCATCGGCCATGCCGTCGCCGTCGAAGTCCCCGACGCCAGCGAGGCCGTAGGCGAGATTCGCGGTGAGGCCGGCGACGCCGCGGCCGGCGCTGTGCGGCACGCGACCGTTCATCGGGTAGTAGTACCACTGGCCGGCGTCCTTGCGCAGCAGCACATCGTCCGTGCCGTCGCCGTCGAAGTCCGCGACCGCCGCCGGCCGGTAGGCCGGGTTGCGCGTCAGCGACGCGAAGCCGCGGCCATCGGCGCGGACCGCCGTGCCGTCCATCGGGTAGTAGTACCAAGCGCCGCGATCCGCGCTGCGGATCAGCACATCGTCCTTGCCGTCGCCGTCGAAGTCGCCGATGCCGGCCACGTCGTAGCTCGGATTGCGCGTCAGCGAGGCCTCGCCGCTGGCGGCATCGACGCGGGAGAAGCCATCGAGCGCGTCGATCCGCCAGCGCCCGTCGTCGTGGCGCAGCAGCACGTCGTCCCTGCCGTCGCCGTTGAAGTCGCCGACGCCCTTGAAGCGCCAAGCGCGATCCGTCGTCAAGCCATCGACGATGCCGCTGGCCGCCGCCACGGTGCGAAGGCCGTCCATGGCGTAGATGCGCCAGCGCCCGTCGGCATGGCGCAGGAGCAGGTCCTGGCGACCATCGCCATTGAAGTCTCCGGCTGCAGTGGCGATCGCTGCGGCGGGCGGCTCGCCTTCGACCGCTACGCCGTCTGCCGCGAGAGGATCGACCAGCACGGCGTCCAGCGCGTGGTCCATGCCGCCATCGGCCGAGCTCTGGATGGCGGCAGCGTTCCGGGCCTGCTGCGGAAGCAGCCAGCGACCGGCGGCTTCGGGCTGCGGGGTCGTGGCGAGCACGGGCCGGGGCCAATCGCGCGTTCGAGCCGGATCGGCCGGGCGGGACCGACGGATATCGTCCAGCACGACGAGCGCCTCGCCGTCGCGCAGCACGGGGCAGCTGGGATCGGCATCCGATGCGTTCGGGTCGGTGGGCGTGGAGGCGTAGAGGGTGTTCGGCATCCGCGCATGGGCGTCGGCCCGACGCAGCTGGTACTCCCAATCCGCCACCTGGGCAGCGAAGCGGGAGGCGTCTTCGGACGGCTGCGTTTGGGCGGCTGGCGCAAGGGCAGCCCCCGCAGCCAGCACTGCGATGCCAGCCGAAGCGCTGCGATGCCGCCTGAACAACGGGGTCTCCGTTCGAACCGCACTCGGAACTTAGTTGATGGCGCCGGTCGCGTCAACAGTTCGCCCGGAGCCGGGCGCCGGACAACTGGCATCCGCAAGCTCCTCAAGGCCGGCCTGCGAGGGCTATGGCGCCGTCAGTTCGACCAGCAGTTCCAGCGCCTCCTCGAACTGCGGCGCCACTTCCAGCGCTTGCAGCACGCGGCGCGTTGCCGCGTCCCTCGCTCCCGACGCGCTGTACGCCTTGGCGATGCGGAAGTGGACGTTCGCGCGGTCGTGCGGTGCGCGCGACTCGTAGGCCAGATACTCCGTGAGCGCTTCGTCGGCATGGCCGGCGGCGAGCAGGCGGTCGCCGAGCGCGGCGCGGCGCTCGGCGGGAAGCGGGTCCGCCAGCGTCCAAGCGCGGCGCACGGCAAGGGATTCGTCGGCACGGCCGGCTTCGTCCAGCCACTCGGCAAGGCGCTGCATGGGCGCGGTGCGCCGCCCGCCCGCCTGCCAGTAGGTGAGCAGCGCGGCGAGCGCGGCTTCCCGATCACCGAGCTGGTGGCGCGCCTCGGCAAGCAGGACATACGGGCCGCCCCCCTCCACCACATGGGGATTCGCGGCAAGCGCCCTCGCCGCCGCCTTGGCGGCCGCCGCCCAGTCCTGGGCCTCGGCGGCCTCGCCTGCCTGTCGCCACCCCTCGCGGTAGGCGTCCGGCGCGACCGGGCCGAAACGCTCGTCCAAGTACGCGGAGAACGCCGCATCGAGCTCCTCCGCCGGCAGGTCCAAAGCGCGCTCGACGGCAGCGGCAGTGTCCAGGCCATCGCGATAGGCTGCCAGGATTCCCACCAGCGACTCCATGCCATGGGTTTCGGCCAGGAACTCGCACACAAGGCCCGCCTGGACATAGGAGACCGCGATCTGCCCCCGGTAGCGGGGGCGAATGAAGCCCTCGTCCAGCGTCGCGATCGGCAGCAGCCGCTCCTCCCGATGCGCCTCGACCACCTCCAGCGGCACCGCCGGGCGACCGCTCTCCAAGGCGAACCGGGCCGGCCCGGTCTGCCATTCCTCGAATACCGACACGCCCTCGCTGAACCACCGCGAGACGCGATTGCCCGTCGCGCCGAGCGTGATGACATGGGCCAACTCGTGCCACAGCACGCTGGCCCAGTCGAAACCGTCATCGACGCCGCGTACCGACGGCCCGTCCATCACCACCACCTCGCCGAACGTGGCCCCCAGGATGCCGATGCCCGGCAGCCCGGACGTGCGCACCGCGAAGTCCTCATGGTGCGGATACAGCTCCACCACCACCGGCTCGGTCGGGCGGTAGCCGTAGCGCTCGCCGAGGATGCGCACCGCATCCGCCGTCAGCCGCCGCGCATAGCCCGCCAGCGCCCCGGACTCCTCCGGCGCGATGCGCAGCAGCAGCCCTTCATCCGCCAGCCGCTCCCAGCCCTCCAAGCTATCGAGCAGCCGCAGCGTGTTGACGACCTCGGCACTGTGCGGCGCCCCTCGATGCGCCCGGGCGAGTGCGCGCCGCGCGTCTGCGAAGCGGTTGACGCGCAGCAGGTTGATGCCGAGGGCGCCGTGCGCGCTCCAAAGCGCGGGGTCCAGGGCGACGGCGCGTTCCAGCGCAGCAACCGCTTCCCGGTAGCGGCGCGTGATGACGTAGAAATGGGCGACGGTCTCGTACAGGGCACCGTATTGAGGCGCAAGGTCCAGCGCCTTGCCCTCCCACGGGCTGGGCACGATGCCGCCGAGGTGATCCTTGGCAGCCGCCAGGGCAATGGCTTCGAGGCGAACAACGAGCGACTCCGCCTCTAGCGGCCCGGCAAGCTGGGCATCCGCCCCGGCGAAGTCGCTCGACTCCAGCGCCAGACGGGCAAGCAGCAGCTGCGCCTCGGCGTTTCGCGGCTCGGTGGCGAGAACCTTCCGGGCCAGTTCCCCCGCCTGCGCATCGAAGCGGCCGAGCGCCAGCCGCGCCAAGCCCAGGCGCGCGCCGACGTGCTGGTCGTCGAGGTCGAGCGCCTCCAGCAAGAGCGCCTCGGCATCGGCCTGCTGGCCAACGGCGGCATAGAGTTCGCCCCAGCGGACGCGCACATGGGGCTCGTCCGGGGCTTCCTCGACCGCAGCGCGGAAGGCGCGATTGGCGGCCGCGACATCGCCGAGCGCCCAAGCGGCTTCGGCGCGAACTAGCGCGGGGCCGGCGAGCAGCGCTTCGTAGCAGGCCGGCGCCGCCGCCGGGTCGCGCAACGAGAGCTCGCGGCACGAGCCGAGATCGGCCACCGCAGGCGTCGCCAAGAGCATGATCCCCAAGGCGCCGAACCAGCGCCGAGGGCTCGGTGCGCGCGGAAGGCACAGGCGGAGAGGCGGCATCTGGCGGTACTCCGCAAGCCGTTTCGAGGCACCGACTCGGACGCTACAAGAACGCGAAGGAGGCTGCAAATCGCGCATTCTGTCCGGATTGCAGGACAGATGCCTCTGGCAGAAGCGCAGCGAGCCGTGCCGCACGCAACAGGCTACGCAAGACGCTAAGATGGGCGCAGTCGACGGCACCTGGGACGAAGCGATGGCACCTAGGGAAACAGCGAGGTCCAAGTCCGACCGCGGCATGTTCCGGACCGACGACATCGCTTTCGCCGCGGCCGCGGGCTAGCTGCGTCGCGAGCACTGCAATGGCACTCGAACGCATCAAGGTTCGCGGCTTCAAGAGCATTCGCAAGCTCGACTTGGAATTGCGGCCCATCAACGTGCTCATCGGGGCCAACGGCTCCGGCAAGTCCAACTTCCTGGATGTCTTCCCGCTGACCCACGCGGTGCGACTGGGCAGAGAGGGGCGCTACTCCGCCATGCGCGGCGGCGCCGACCGGGCGCTCCACTTCGGCCCCAAGCACACCTCGGAGATCCGCATCGAACTCCAGCTCTCCGGCGGCGTCGAGTATTCGGTGGTGCTGACCGCAACCGACGCGGACCGCTTGCTCAAGCTGGAGGAGAGTCTGTCGGATGACGAAGGCCGCGAGATGGATCTCCTCTTCCCGACCGATTCGAGAGTGATCGTGGCCACACAGTCGCCGACCCTCGTCGACTACTTCGAGCCGGAAGATGTGGTCGTGGTGGACTTGGTTGACGGCGCGACGGAGTTCACGCGGCTCGCTCCGGCCGAACTCGGCGCGTGGCTGGACGACTTCAGCCTCGGCCAGCTCTGGGAGAAGAACCACTTTGGAGGCCGGCCAGCCTGAGCTGCGCCGCGACCGGTGAAGGTGCGGCTGCGCATTCATGTGGAAGGTCAGACGGAGGAGGCGTTCGTCAAGCGTCTGCTTGCGCTCGAGGTGTCCCGGCCGCTCTGCGCAATGTCCAGCCACGGTCAGGGCACAGATCGACGCCGCATCCACGCCCGGCCCCGAGCGCCGCTCGATCCTCGATTGCGGCTGAGGAAGTCGTCCGCGTCGTCGGCCTTCGCCGCGTGCTGCGCATGGGCTGGCCCACCGGCGTCCGGGCCAGAGTCCCTAGCAGCCGAGGATGAAACCGCCGGGTGGTCTGCGCCGAGACTGCGAGGGGGTCAACCGTCCGCGCCCGGGAACATCGCCGAGACCCGCCCGGCGCTCGCGCGTCGGGCGTACCGAAGCCAAGGTCAGCCGGGCGTGGCGCCGTTGCCGCTTCCGCGCGCGACATCCGCGACGCGCCGCAGCAGGTCTTCGGCGCTGTCGCATCGGACCACCCACTCGCCCGCCCGCCGCAGCGCCGCGAGCGAATCGATGCGCCCGATCACTGCCGCCAGCCGCGCCGCCGTCGGCTCGCCGAAACGGAGCGCCGCCAGATTGCGCAGCAGCCCCCGCTGGCCCTCCGCAATGCCCGTCTCCCTGCCTTCGGCGATGCCACTCTCCCTGCCTTCGGCGATGCCCTTCTCCCTGCCTTCGGCGAGCGCTTCCTCCCGCGCCTCGGCGAGCTCCATGTCCAGGGTCTCCTCCAAGAGCGAGGCGACCTCGCCGATCTCTTCCAGCCGCATCAGATCCTCCATCTCCGCTTCGATGCCGCAGCGCTGCGCCAGTCGCCAGATCCACGCCGCCACCGTCCGCTGCAGCGACCCGTCCAGGCCGCGCCAGATGCGCGGCAGCGGCCCCGCCGAGAACGCCTCTGCCAGGCCCCGCCGCCCCGCGTGCTCGATGCCCGCCATCAGCGACACCACGCCGTCCGGCTTCGTCGCGTCCGCGCCCAGCCGCGCCAGCTCGATCGGATGGTAGCCCCGCGGGTACAGCACCGCCAGCCCGTCCGGCAGCGCCGGCTCCCGGCCGAACGCCGCCGGCGCCGGGCCGATCTCCGAAGCCCGCGTCGGCGCGCTCCACGGCGGGCGGCCGTTGTACACCAGCACGCAGACGATCGGGCAGTCGCCGCCCGCGCCCAGCGCCCCGCTGCCGCGCAGCTCCCGGGACAGCTCGCCGCCGTACTCCAGGAAGCGGTGCATCATGTCCCGGTCGCCCCTGGACTGGTGCTCCGTGTGCAGGAACAGCCGCTCCGGGAAGCCCGCGCGGCGCGCCTCCTGCTTGAACTCGACGCACGCGACCAGATCGCCCCGCCGCGTGCGGAAGTCCCGGGTCACCCATTCGTTCGGGAGCAGCCGCGCGGTGTCCAGGTCGAGCGCGTCCACGACCGCCGCGGGCAGCGGCCCGCGCGGCTGCGCGAGGTGGTTCTCGAGCATGTCCCGGATGGTCGCCGGGTGGCCGCACATCGCCTTGTAGATCTGGTCGAAGGGGAACCGCTCGGCGGCGTCCCGGCCGCTGTTCTCTAGTGCCATGGCGGCACCGTAGCGGGCGCGAGGCCGCCTGTCCGCACGGCGGGCGGAAGACTGACAACGAAAACAGCCATCGCCCCATGGCGATGTCAGAGTGATGCCATGGCCGTCGAGGCAGGGCGCCGTGGGGTGTACGGCAAATGTCCGCCAGACGCGCCGGGAGCGGTACGAGACTCCGGCACGGGCGGGGGCAAGCCCCGGGCAAGCCCCGCCCCTGCGCCACCCCGCGTACCATCAAGTCCCTCGAGAACACCTTGCAGATGAGGTGAAGAGCCCTACGGGCCGCGCGCTGCGTGATCGGCGCGCTGCCGACCCATGCCCGCCCGGATCTCCGCTACGCGGTCGATGCGAGGCGCGAACGCATTCGGGAAATCGCGCCCGATGCGCCCGTCAGTTCCCCGTCCAGCGCAGCATCGCCTGTTGCAGGGAGTCCATCCGACGTACCCACGGCGCGATGCCGGCCATGCCCGGCGGCAGGTTCCGCGCCGCCCGATGCGCCGCCGCGCTGTCGGCGTAGACGCCGAGGATCAGCAGATGCAGCGTCTCGCCATCGCGCGCGATGCTGGCTCGGAGCAACCCCTCCAAGCCGTGCTGCGCGGCGAACCGGTCTGCCGCTGCCGCGCTGCCGAGCGCCATCAGCTGAACGGCGAAATGGGTGTCCGGGAAATCCAGCAGGGACGGCGCGGATTCGTCGAGCGTCGCCGTCGGGGTCGGCGGCAACGTGGCTGGCGGGACGGGAGTCGGCGACGGCGCCGGTGGCGCGGCGGCGACCGTGGCCACCGGTGGCGGCGTGGGCGCATGCGCTGGCGCAGGCTCGGCCCGACGCGCGTGGGCGGTGTCGGGCCGCGAATAGGCAACGGCGACCGCCTCCGGCGCCGCCGCCAGGCCGGATGCGGCAACCCCAGCATGGGGCGGCACCGGAACATCGGTTCGAGGCGGACGCGGGGAGCGGCGCGGCGCGAGTTCGCCAGCAGGCAGCGGCCGCGTCACCGTCAAGAGCGCCTGGTGCCCGGCGCCCAGGCCGCGCCGCTGTTCCCGGGCGATGGCGAAGTCCACGCTGAGGTCGCGACCGGACGGGCTCGGCAGGAAGCGATAGGCGACGCCCGCGCCGACCACGCGGGAGGCGTCCGTGCGGCCGTAGACCAGGAGCGGCCTCAGCAGCCCGCGCGCCAGCGGCGAGTGGAAGGCGTAGCCGAGTTCGGCGTCGATGGCGAGCGGCGCGGCGTCGGCCCAGGCCCGAGCGGCGCGGCCCATGCGCCAGACATCCTCTCCGGCAGCAGACGCGGCGCCGGGGTTCAGCAGCGCACCGCCGGTCGCATCCCCCCAGGAGGGCGACAGCGCGAGATGCCAGCCCATGCCGTCCACTCTGGACTTGAACTCCAGCCGCGCCATCGCGCCGAACTCCTCGTAGCGCTCGTCGGACACCGCGGTCAGCCAGCGCCCGCGCGCCTCGAAGTCGAGCCGCGGCATCGCGGCGCGTATGCCGGCGGCGACTTCGACGCCGAGGCCGGTGCGCCCGTCGCCGCCGTCGTAGCGCCCGCCGAGCTGCACGTACGGCGAGGCGCTGCCGGTCCGCTGCGAGAGCTCCAGCGCCAGCCGCGTCCGATAGACCTCGGCGGCGAGGCCGTCCATGAAGCCGTCGCCATCGGCGGTGGAGAGCGACAGGAAGCCGGCGTCGCCGACCGCGGCGAGTTCCCCGCCGCCCCAGCGCACGATGGCTTGGCGGGCGCCGAACGCCGCCAGCGCCATGCCGAGGTCGCTGCCGCCGGCCGCCGGCGTCGGCCAATGCCGCGCCAGCGCCGCTTCGCCCCAGCCGAAGCCGCCGATGGCCCACAGTTCGAGGCCGCTCGCCAGCGTGCCGCGCAAGTACGGATAGACCGCGGTCAGCATCGTGTCCAGACGCCCGCGGTCGCTGCCCGGCACCGAGAACCGCGTCTCGCCGCGGCTGCGGGACAGCGCCGCGCCGGCAAGCAGGCGTTCGCCGAAGCGGCCGTCGACGCCGAGATAGAGGGAGCGCACTTGGCCTTCGTGGCGACCGCCGTTCGGCCCGGCGTCGATCGACTGCTGGTCGCCCGCGCCCCAGACGGTCCAGCGCCTCGTCCCATCGCCGCCGCCGAGCCCGACGGCGAAGGCGCCGTCGCCCAGCAGGCCATATCGCCGTGCATCCCCCGCCGACGCCATGCCGGGCGGGCGAGCGCCCGCTGCGCCGAACGCCGCCCCGCCCCAAGCTGCGCCGACCAGCGTCGGATCGCCCGCACCCGGTGCGCAGAGCGCCGCCGCAGCGCCCCAAGCCGGGCCGGCAAGCGCCGGGTAGCCCTGCCCCGCGAGCTTCGCCGAGCCATCGCCGACGGTGCAGGGGCCCGGCGCGGCGGCCGCTGCGTACTCCAAGAGGCGCGCCGCGGCGGTGCCGGCGCAGTGCCTGTCGTCGTCGTCTTCGCCGCAGTCCGCATGCGGCGCATCGCCCCGGAAGCGTTCGCCGATCACGCTGGTGGCGCTTGCCAGAAGGGCCCTGCCCTGGCCCGCCAAGGCGTCTTCGACGACATCCTTCGCGGGCGCCGCGAGCACAGTGATGGCGAAGTTCAGGCTGGCGGCGTCCCCGTCCTCATCGGTGGCCGTGTAGGTGAAGGCGGCCGTCGGGCTGGGCGCGCTGGGCGTGCCGTGCAAGACGCGCGTGGCGGCATCGAACAGCAGTCCAGCGGGAACGGCCGGTGCCAGCGCGTAGGTCAGCGGACCATCGCCGCCCGATGCCGCCGGCAGCGTCAAGGGTTCGATCGGCTGCCGCTCCGCATAGCGCTGATCCGCGATCCGCGCCGCCGCCGGGAACCCCGGCCGCCGGTCCCCTTGGATGTCCAGGGCGATTTCGCCGGACACGTCGTCGTACTCGCCGCCGCGCACCGCATGATCGAGGCGGGCCGTCCGATCCGCGCCGCTGCCGTCGCCGGGCGCCACGGTGACGGTCACCTGCTGCACCGCCGGCCAGGCGCCGGTCTCGAAGGCGAAGGCGGCCGGGCTTGCCGACACGCTCGGATCGTCGCTCGCGACCTCGATGGACACCGCGGCGGCCGGCCGGGTGGCCAGGCGCACCGAGTAGGTCGCGGACTCGCCCTCGCGCACTGCGAGCCGCTCCGGCTCGAACGCCAGCCCGGGGATGTCGTCGTCCGCCTCCGCCACGTCCAGCCGCGCCGACGCATCGTCGTAGCCGCCGCCGGATGCTTCGTGCAGCGCCACTGCCGTGCCGTCCACGCCGTCATCGTCCTGCGCTGCTGCCAGCGTCACGGCCTGCGGCGTGGCCCAGTCCGCGGTCGTGAACCGCAGCATCGAGCCGGTCTCGATGGCGAGGTCCGCATCGCCCGCCAGCGTAAGCGCCACGTCCACCGGCTCGGCGGGCTGCGTCGCAAGGCGCACGTCGTAGGACGCGGACGCGCCCTCGGGCACACGCAGCGCGTCTTGCGACAGCAGCACGGCGCGGTCGTCGTCGATCACGGTGACCTTGAGCTCCGCGCCGTGGCCGTCTTCGTAGCCGTCCCCCGACGGCCGGTGGCCGACGACCAGCGCGGCGTCGAGGCCGTCCGCATCGTCGGCGGCGCTGAGCGACACGGTCTGCGGCGCATCCCAGTTCGCCATGTCGAACTCGAGCGCCGCCGGCGCCGCCGCCAGGCCCGGCGGCGCGAGCACATCCACGCGCACCGCGCCGCCGGGCGCGGCGGCCAGCGCGACGCCGTAGGACGCCGCGTCGCCGGCCTCGCGCAGCACCAGTTCGGCGGGCGCCAGCGCGAGGCCCCGGTCGTCGTCGATCATCTTGCAGCGCCAAGTCGCGCTGGCCCGGTAGCCGTCGCCGGAAGCCTCGTAGGTGAGGGTCACCTCCTCGTCCCGGGCATCGCCGTCGTCGACCGGCTTCACGGTGATGGTCTGCGGAACGTCCCAGTTGTCCGGCGTGAAGATCAGCATCGCCGGCACCACCACCGCCACGCCCGGATGCGAACTCGTCACCCGCACGCGCACCTCGCCGCGCGGGGGTCCCGCCAGCCGCACCTCGAAGGTCGACTCCTCGCCTTCATGCAGCGTGGCGTCGACCGCTTCGTCCGTCTCCTCGACCGTTTCGCCGCCTCCGGACGGTTCCTCGGCGCTCGGATCCGTCACCGAGATGCCGGACTCGGCGTCGTCGTCCTGCACGGCGACGATCACCGCGCCGCGGTGACCCGCTTCGTAGCCGCCGCCGGAGGGGGTGTGCGTGATGGTCACCGTCTCGTCCATGGTGTCCTCGTCCTCCTGGACGCCGGTTGCGGTCACCGTCTGCGGCACGTTCCAGTTCGCTGCGGTGAATGTGAGCCCGGCCGGGCTCGCCGTCGCCGCGCCCTCGTCGGCGCTCGCCACTGCCACCGCCACGTCGGCGGTCGGCCGGGTCGCCAGCGCCACCGCGTAGGTCGTCGTCGCGCCCTCCGCAACGAGGACGCTGTCCGGCGTGAACACCAGCGCCTTGGCGTCGTTGTCGCGTTCGGCGGCGGCGAGCACGGCGGTCGCCGCGTAGTTCGCGCCGGACGCCGTGTGCTCGATGTCCGCGCTGCCGTTCTCGCCGTCGTCGTCCTCGGCGGCTTCGATGGTCGCCGTCTGGTCGACATTCCAGTTCGCGGTCGTGAAGGTCAGCGATGCGCCGGTCCTGACGCGCAGGTCGTCGTCCTGGTCCCTGCCGGACCGGCGCGCCACGGCCACCGTCACGGCGCCTGCCGGCTGCGTGGTCAGCCGCACGCCGTAGCTCGCCTCGCCGCCCTCGTCGACGACCAGTTCGGTGGCGGAGAGGACGATGCCGCCGTCGTTTTCGAGTTCGCTGGCAAGCAGTTCGGCGACGACCCCGTCGTAGCCGCCGCCGGCCGCCCGATGCTCGAAGGTCGCCGTGCCGACAGCGTCGTCGGCGTCCTCGGCGGCGGCGATGGTCACCGTCTGGTCGGTATCCCAGTTCGCCGTGGCGAAGGTCAGCGCCGCCCCGGCGGTCACCGCGAGGTCCGCATCCCGGGCGCCGTCCGCGCTCCGCGTCACCTTCACCGTGACGCTGCCGGCCGGCAGCGTGGCGAGTCGCACGCCGTAGCTGGCCTCGCCGCCCTCCGGCACGGCCAGCGCGGCGGCGGACAGCACGATGCCCGGCGTCTCGTCGTCTAGCTCCGTGACGGTGACCTCTCCCGTCACGCCGTCGTAGCCGCCGCCGGACGCCGTATGCCAGAGCGTCGCCGTGCCGTTGTCGCCGTCCGCGTCCTCGGCGGCGGCGACGGTCACCCGCTGCTCGACGCTCCAATCGTCGGTGGTGAAGGTGAGCGCCGCGGCGCTCGCCACGGAGACGTCCGCGTCCTGGTCGCTCCCATCGCGGCGCGCGACGGCGACGGTCACAGTCGCGGTCGGTCGCGTCGCCAGACGCACGGTGTAGACCGCTGTCGAGCCCTCGGCGACGACCACGCTGTCGGGGCTGAGGGCGAGTCCGGGCGCGTCGTTGTCCGACTCGGTGGCGCGAAGCTCTGCGGTCACGCCGTCGTAGCCGCCGCCTGACGCCTGGTGTTCGAAGACGGCGCTGCCGCTGTCGCCGTCGGCATCCTCGGCGGCCGCCAAGGTCACCGTCTGGGCAGTCTCCCAATCGGCCGTGGTGAAGGTGAGCGTCGCGCCGCCGGCGATGTCGAGGTCGCGGTCCTGGGTTCCGTCGGCGCTGCGCGCCACGGCCACGGTGACGCTGGCCGAGGGCGCCGTGGCGAGGCGCACCTGGTAGCTGGCGGTGCCGCCTTCGGCAACGGTGACGGCCGTCGGGGAGAGGTTCAACTCCCTGGCGTCGTCGTCCGCCTCGGTGGCTTGCACCGCCGCGGTCGCGGCGTCGTAGCCGCCGCCCGACGCGCTCAGCAGGAAGGTCGCCGCGCCGTCGTCGCCGTCCGCATCCTCGGCGGCCTGCAACGTCACCGCCTGATCGGTGTCCCAGTTGCCGGTGGTGAACGTGAGCGAGGCGCCCGAGAGGACGCCGATGTCGGCATCCTGCGCCCCTTCGGTGCTGCGCGCGACCGTCACCGTGACGCTGCCGGAAGGCTGCGTCGCGAGCCGCACCTGGTAGGTCGCGGTGCGGCCTTCGGGCACCGTGACGCTCGTCGCGCTGAGCGTGAGCCCCCTGGCGTCGTTGTCGGACTCCGTGGCCGCGACCTCGGCGGTCTCGGCGTCGTAGCCGCCGCCGGACGCGCTGTGGTCGATGGTCGCCGTGCCGTCCTCGGCGTCGTCGTCCTCGGCGGCGGCCAGCGTCACGGTCTGGCCCGTGCGCCAATTCGCCGTGGTGAAGGTAAGCGATGCGCCGGTGCGGATTTCGATGTCCGCGTCCTCGGTACCGGCGGCGCGGCGCGCCACCGCCACAGTGACCGACGCCGAGGGTTGCGTCGCCAGACTCACCTCGTAGGCCGCCGTCTGGCCCTCGGCCACGATCAGGCTCGTCGAGCTCAGCGTCAGGCCCTTGGCGTCGTTGTCCGACTCCGTGGCCGCGAGCTCGGCCGACACGTTCGCGTAGCCGCCGCCGGCGGCGCTGTGCTCGATCACCGCGCGGCCGGCATCGCCGTCGTGGTCCTCCGCGGCGGCCAGCGTCACGGTCTGGTCCGTGCTCCAGTTCGCCGTGGTGAAGGTGAGCGACGCGCCGCTCTGGACTTCGATGTCCTGGTCCTGGATTCCCGTGGCGCGGCGGGCCACGGTCACCGTGACGCTCGCGGTCGGCGCCGTGGTCAGCCTGACGCCGTAGCTCGCCGTCCCGCCTTCGTCCACCGTCACGCCCGCCGGCGACGACAGCGCGATCGCCTTGGCGTCGCTGTCGGACTCGGTAGCCACGAGCTCCGCCGTCACGCCGTCGTAGCCGCCGCCGACGGCGCTATGCTCGATGGTCGCGGCGCCGGCATCGCCGTCGGTGTCCTCGGCAGCGGCCAGCGTCACGGTCTGGCCGGCGTTCCAGTTCGCCGTGGTGTAGGTCAGCGACGCGCCAGCCTGCACGGCGATGTCCTGGTCGTGCGCGCCGCCGGCGCTGCGCGCCACGGTCACGGTGACGCTGGCGGTGGGCCTCGTCGCGAGCTGCACGGTGTAGCCCGCGGTGCCGCCCTCGGGCACGGCGACGTTGCTCGGCGACAGCACGAGGCCCTTGGCGTCGTTGTCGGCCTCGGTGGCGACGAGGTCGGCCGTCACCGCGTCGTAGCCGCCGCCCACGGCGCTGTGCTCGAAGGTCGCCGTGCCCGCATCGCCGTCGGCGTCGTCGGCCGCTTCCAAGGTCACCGTCTGCTCCGTGCCCCAGTTGGCCGTGGTGAAGGTCAGCGACGCGCCGCGGCGCACGCCGAGGTCGCCGTCCTGGGTTCCGCTGCCGCGGCGCGCCACCGCCACCGTCACGCTCGCCGATGGCCGGGTGGCGAGCTTGACGCCGTAATCCGCGGTCGAGCCTTCGCCGACCGTCACCCCCGTCGGCGACGACAGCACGATCGCTTTGGTGTCGTCGTCCTGCTCGGTCGCCGTCAGGTTGGCGCTGACGGCGTCGTAGCCGCCGCCGGCCGCGGTGTGCTCGATCACCGCGCTGCCGTCGTCGCCGTCTTCGTCGTCCGCTGCCTCCAAGGTGACGGTCTGCTCCGTGCCCCAATTCTCGGCGGTGAAGGTCAGCGAGGCGCCGGTCTCGACGCCGATGTCCCCGTCCTGGGTGCCGGCGGTGCTGCGCGCCACGGTCACCGTCGCGCTCGCCGACGGCCGGGTGGCGAGCTTGACGCCGTAGTCCTGTGTCGAGTCCTCGGCGACGGTCACCCCGGCCGGCGACGACAGCACGATCGCCTTGGTGTCGTCGTCCTGTTCCGTCGCCGTCAGGTCGGCGCTGACATCGTCGTAGCCGCCGCCGGAGGCGGTGTGCTCGATCACCGCGCTGCCGTCGTCGCCGTCCTCGTCGTCGGCGGCTTCCAGGGTCACCGTCTGGTCGGTATCCCAGTTGGCGGCGCCGAAGGTCAGCGAGGCGCCCGACCGCACCGACAGGTCGCCGTCCTGGGTGCCCGTCGCGCGGCGCGCCACCGCCACCGTGACGCTCGCCGAGGGATCGGTGGAGAGCCTCACCGTGTAGGCCGCGGTGGCGCCCTCGGCCACCGTCACCTGGGCGGGGTTGAGGGTCAGTCCCTTGGCGTCGTTGTCGGACTCGGTGGCCGTGAGCGCTGCCGTCGCCGCGCCGTAGCCGCCGCCCGTGGCCGCGTGCTCGATCGTCGCGCTGCCGTTGTCGCCGTCGTTGTCTTCGGCGGCTTCGAGGGTCACCGTCTGGTCGGTGTTCCAATCCGTGGTGGTGAAGGTGAGCGAGGCGCCGGCCTGCACCGACAGGCTCTGGTCCGGCGTGCCCGTCGTGCTGCGCGCCACCGCCACCGTGACGCTCGCCGTCGGCTGCGTCGCCAGCCTCACTTGGTAGTCCGCGGTCGAGCCTTCGCCCACCGTCACCCCGGACGGCGACGACAGCACGAGCGCCTTGGTGTCGTCCTCCTGTTCGGTGGCGGTCAGTTCCGCCGTCACCCCCGCGTAGCCGCCGCCGGTCGCCGCATGGTCGATGGCCGCGGTGCCGGGCTCGCCGTCGTCGTCGTCGGCCGCCGCCAGCGTCACCGTCTGGTCCGAATCCCAGTTCGCCGCGGTGAAGGTGAGCGAGGCGCCGGCCTGCACCGAGATGTCGCCGTCCTGGGCGCCGGTCGCGCGCCGCGCCACCGCCACCGTGACGCTCGCCGTCGGCTGCGTCGCCAGCCTCACTTGGTAGGCCGCGGTCGAGCCTTCGCCGACGGTCACCCCGGACGGCGACGACAGCACGAGCGCCTTGGTGTCGTCCTCCTGTTCGGTGGCGGTCAGTTCCGCGGTCACCGCGGCATAGCCGCCGCCGGTCGCGGTATGTTCGAACACGGCCGTGCCGGGCTCGCCGTCGTCGTCCTGGGCCGCCTGAAGCGTCACCGTCTGGTCCGTATCCCAGTCGTCGGTGGCGAACGTGAGCGAGGCACCGGTCCGCACCGACAGGTCGCCGTCCTGGGTGCCCGTCGTGCTGCGCGCGACCGTCACCGTGACGCTCGCCGTCGGTTCCGTGGCGAGCTTCACCTCGTAGTCCTCGGTGCTGCCCTCGGCCACCGTCACCCCGGCCGGCGACGACAGCGTGAACGCCTTGTCGTCGTCGTCCGCCTCCGTCGCGGTCAGGTTCGCCGTCACCGAGGCGTAGCCGCCGGCCGTCGCCGCGTGCTCGATGGTCGCGGTGCCGTTCTCGCCATCCTCGTCGTCGTCGGCCTCGAGCGTCACCGTCTGCGCCGTGTTCCAGTTCGACGCGCTGAACGTCAGCGACGCGCCCGTCTGCACCGAGATGTCGGCATCCTGGGTGCCCGTCGTGCTGCGCGCCACCGCCACGGTGACGCTCGCGGTCGGCTTCGTGGCGAGCTTCACCGTGTAGTCAGCGGTGCCGTCCTCGTCCACCGTCACCCCCGATGGCGACGACAGCACGAGCGCCTTGGTGTCGTCGTCCGTCTCCGTCGCGGTCAGATCGGCCGTGACCGCGGCGTAGCCGCCGCCGGTCGCCGTGTGCTCGATGGTCGCGGTGCCGTTCTCGCCATCCTCGTCGTCGTCGGCCTCGAGCGTCACCGTCTGCGCCGTGTTCCAGTTCGACGCGCTGAACGTCAGCGACGCGCCCGTCTGCACCGAGATGTCGGCATCCTGGGTGCCCGTCGTGCTGCGCGCCACCGCCACGGTGACGCTCGCGGTCGGCTTGGTGGCGAGCTTCACCGTGTAGTCAGCGGTGTCGTCCTCGGCCACCGTCACCCCGGACGGCGACGACAGCACGAGCGCCTTGGCATCGTCGTCAGCCTCCGTGGCATCGAATGCGGCGCTGATGCCGCCGTAGCCGCCGCCCGCGGCGCTGTGGTCGATGGTCGCGGTGCCGTTCTCGCCGTCCTCGTCGTCGTCGGCCTCCAGCGTCACGGTCTGGTCCGTGTTCCAGTTCGACGCGGTGAAGGTGAGCGAGGCGCCCGTCTTCACCGAGATGTCCTCGTCCTGCGTGCCGGTCGCGCTGCGCGCCACCGTGACCGTGACGTCGGCGGACGGCCGCGTCGCCAGCTTGACCTTGTAGGTCGCGGTCGAGCCTTCGGCGACCGCGCCCGAGGCCGGCGACAGCGTGATCCCCTTGGTGTCGTCGTCCGCCTCGGTGGCGGTGAGCTCCGCGGTCACAGACCCGTAGCCGCCGCCCGTTGCCGTGTGCTCGATCACGGCCGCGCCGTGGTCGCCGTCGAGGTCGTCGTCGGCCTCCAAGGTCACGGTCTGGTCCGTGTTCCAGTTCGACGTGGTGAAGGTGAGCGAGGCGCCCGCCTTCACCGAGACGTCGCCGTCCTGATCGCCCGTCGAGCGGCGCGCCACCGCCACCGTCACGCTGGCGGTGGGCTCGGTCGCGAGCTTGACTTCATAGGTCTGTGTCGAGCCTTCGTCCACTGTCACGGCGGAATCGGACAGCGTGATCGCCTTGGTGTCGTTGTCGTCTTCCGTGGCGGCGAGGTCCGCGGTCGCCGCGGCGTAGCCGCCGCCGGTCGCCGTGTGCTCGATCGTCGCGGTGCCGTCCTCGCCGTCGTTGTCTTCGGCGGCCTCTAGGGTCACCGTCTGCGCCGTGTCCCAGTTCGACACGGTGAAGGTGAGCTTGGCGCCGGTCTTCACCGCGATGTCGTCGTCCTGATCGCCCGTCGTGCTGCGCGCCACGGTCACCGTGACGCTGCCGGACGGCTCGGTGCTGAGCTTGACCGTATAGTCCGCGCTCGCGCCTTCCCCGACCGTGACCTTGGCGGGGTTCAGCGCGAAGCCCTTGGTGTCGTTGTCGGACTCGGTGGCGGTGAGGTCCGCCGTCACCTCCGCGTAGCCGCCGCCGGTCGCCGTGTGTGCGATGGTCGCGGTGCCGTTCTCGCCATCGTGATCCTCGTCGGCCTCGAGGGTGACGGTCTGGTCGGTGTTCCAGTTCGAGACGGTGAAGGTGAGCGAAGCCCCGGTCTTCACCGACACGTCGTCGTCCTGATCGCCCGTCGTGCTGCGCGCCACCGCCACGGTGACGCTGGCGGTGGGCTTGGTGGCCAGTTTCACCCGGTAGCCCGCCGTCGAACCCTCGCCGACGGTCACGCCCGACGGCGACGACAGGGTGATGGCCTTGGTGTCGTCGTCGGACTCCGTCGCCACGAGATCGGCCGACACCGAGGCGTAGCCGCCGCCGGCGGCCGTGTGCCCGATCGTCGCGGTGCCGTTCTCGCCGTCCTCGTCGTCGTCCGCCTCCAGGGTGACGGTCTGATCGGTGTTCCAGTTCGACGTGCTGAAGGTGAGCGAGCCGCCCGTCTTCACCGAGATGTCGCCGTCCTGAGCGCCCGTGGTGCTGCGCGCCACCGTGACCGTAACGCTGGCGGTGGGCTGCGTCGCGAGCCTCGCCTGGTAGTCCGCGGTGTCGTCCTCGCCAACCGAGACGCCCGTCGGCGACGACAGGGTGATGGCCCGGGTGTCGTCGTCGTCCTCTGTGGCCGTCACCTCGCCGGTCACGTCGCCGTAGCCGCCGCCTGTCGACGTGTGCTCGAAGTCGGCGCTGCCGTCTTCGGCGTCGTCGTCCTGTGCCGCCTGCAGGGTGACGGTCTGGTCGGTGTCCCAGTTTGCGGTCGTGAAGGTCAGCTTGGCGCCGGTCTTGACGCTGAGGTGCGTGTCGTGGCCGCCGCCGGACTCGCGCTCCACCGACACCGTCAGCGAACTGCCCGTCTTGACGTCGAGGTCCGCGTCCTGGTCGTTCCCGCTCTTGCGCGCCACGCTCACCGTCACGCTCCCCGACGGCTGCGTCGCCAGCTTCACCGTGTAGTCCGCGGTGCCGCCTTCGTCGACGTCGACGCTGCTCGAACCGAACGTGAAGCCTTTCGCATCGTCGTCCGACTCCGTCGCCGTCACCTCGCCGGTCACCGAGGCGTAGCCGCCGCCCGTCGCCGTATGTGCGAAGTCCGCCGTGCCGTCGTCGCCGTCCTCGTCTTCGTCGGCCTCCAGGGTCACCGTCTGGTCCGTGTTCCAGTTGGCCGTGGTGAACGTCAGCGAACTGCCCGTCTTGACATCGAGGTCCCCGTCCTGGTCGTTCCCGCTCTTGCGCGCCACGCTCACGGTCACGCTGCCCGACGGCTTCGTGGCCAGCTTCACCGTGTAGTCCGCAGTGTCCCCTTCGTCGACGTCGACGCTGCTCGAACCGAACGTGAAGCCCTTGGCGTCGTCGTCGGACTCGGTCGCCGTCACCTCGCCGGTCACCGAGCCGTAGCCGCCGCCGGTCGCCGTGTGCGCGAACTTCGCCGTGCCGTCGTCGCCGTCCTCGTCGTCGTCCGCCTGCAGGGTCACGGTCTGGTTCGTGTTCCAGTTGGCCGTCGTGAACGTCAGGGTGCTGCCGGTCTTGACGTCGAGGTCCGCGTCCTGGTCGTCGCCCGTCTTGCGCGCCACGCTCACCGTCACGTTCCCCGACGGCTGCGTCGCCAGCTTCACCGTGTAGTCCGCGGTGCCGCCTTCGTCGACGTCGACCGTGCTCGAGCCGAACGTGAAGCCCTTGGCGTCGTTGTCGGACTCGGTGGCCGTCACCTCCCCGGTCACCGAGCCGTAGCCGCCGCCGGTCGCCGTGTGCGCGATCTTCGCCGTGCCGTCCTCGCCGTCGTGGTCCTCCGCGGCCTCCAAGGTCACGGTCTGGTCCGTGCTCCAGTTGGCCGTGGTGAACGTCAGCGAACTGCCCGTCTTGACGTCGAGGTCCGCGTCCTGGTCGTTCCCGCTCTTGCGCGCCACGCTCACCGTCACGCTCCCCGACGGCTGCGTCGCCAGCTTCACCGTGTAGTCCGCGGTGCCGCCTTCGTCGACGTCGATGCTGCTCGAACCGAACGTGAAGCCCTTGGTGTCGTTGTCGGACTCGGTGGCCGTCACCTCCCCCGTCACCGAGCCGTAGCCGCCGCCGGTTGCCGTGTGCGCGATCTTCGCCGTGCCGTCGTCGCCGTCCTGGTCCTCCGCCGCCTCCAAGGTCACGGTCTGGTCCGTGCTCCAGTCGTCCGTCGTGAACGTCAGCGTGCTGCCGGTCTTGACGTCGAGGTCCGCGTCCTGGTCGTTGCCGCTCTTGCGCGCCACGCTCACCGTCACGCTCCCCGACGGCTGCGTCGCCAGCCTCACCGTGTAGTCCGCGGTGCCGCCCTCGTCCACCGTCACGTCCGTCGAGCCGAAGGTGAAGGCCCTGTCGTTGTCCGACTCGGTGGCCGTCACCTCGCCCGTCACCGAGCCGTAGCCGCCGCCGGCCGCGCTGTGCTCGAACTTCGCCGTGCCGTCCAGGCCGTCGCCGTCCTCGGCGGCCTGCAGGGTCACCGTTTGGTTCGTGTCCCAGTCGTCCGTGGTGAACGTCAGCGAGCTGCCCGTCTTGACGCTGAGGCTCGCGTCCTGGTCGCTGCCCGCCTTGCGCGCCACGCTCACCGTCACGCTCGCCGACGGCTTCGTCGCCAGCTTCACCGTGTAGTCCGCGGTGCCGCCTTCGTCGACGTCGACCGTGCTCGAACCGAACGTGAAGCCCTTGGCGTCGTCGTCGGACTCGGTGGCCGTCACCTCCCCCGTCACCGAGCCGTAGCCGCCGCCCGTCGCGGTGTGCGCGAACTTCGCCGTCCCGTCGTCGCCGTCCTCGTCGGCCGCCGCGTCCAAGGTCACGGTCTGGTCCGTGCTCCAGTCGTCCGTCGTGAACGTCAGCTCGGCGCCGGTCTTGACGCTGAGGTCCCCGTCCTGGTCGTTGCCGCTCTTGCGCGCCACGCTCACCGTCACGTTGCCCGACGGCTTCGTCGCGAGCTTCACCGTGTAGTCCGCGGTGCCGCCTTCGTCGACGTCGACCGTGCTCGAACCGAACGTGAAGCCCTTGGTGTCGTTGTCCGACTCGGTCGCCGTCACCTCGCCGGTCACCGAGCCGTAGCCGCCGCCCGTGGCCGTATGCGCGAACTTCGCCGTGCCGTCGTCGCCGTCCTCGTCTTCGTCCGCCTCCAGGGTCACCGTCTGGTTCGTGCTCCAGTTGCTGGCTGTGAACGTCAGCGAGCTGCCGGTCTTGACGTCGAGGTCCGCGTCCTGGTCGTTCCCGCTCTTGCGCGCCACGCTCACCGTGACGCTCCCCGACGGCTGCGTCGCCAGCTTCACCGTGTAGTCCGCGGTGCCGCCCTCGGTCACCGTCACGTCCGTCGAGCCGAAGGTGAAGGCCCTGTCGTTGTCCGACTCGGTGGCCGTCACCTCGCCCGTCACCGAGCCGTAGCCGCCGCCGGCCGCGCTGTGCTCGAACTTCGCCGTGCCGTCCAGGCCGTCGCCGTCCTCGGCGGCCTGCAGGGTCACCGTTTGGTTCGTGTCCCAGTCGTCCGTGGTGAACGTCAGCGAGCTGCCCGTCTTGACGCTGAGGCTCGCGTCCTGGTCGCTGCCCGCCTTGCGCGCCACGCTCACCGTCACGCTCGCCGACGGCTTCGTCGCCAGCTTCACCGTGTAGTCCGCGGTGCCGCCTTCGTCGACGTCGACGCTGCTCGAACCGAACGTGAAGCCCTTGGCGTCGTCGTCCGACTCGGTGGCCGTCACCTCCCCCGTCACCGAGCCGTAGCCGCCGCCCGTCGCCGTATGCGCGAACTTCGCGGTGCCGTCGTCGCCGTCCTCGTCGTCCGCCGCCTGCAAGGTCACGGTCTGGTCCGTGTCCCAGTCGTCCGTCGCGAACGTCAGCTTGCTGCCGGTCTTGACGCTGAGGTCCGCGTCCTGGTCGCTGCCCGCCTTGCGCGCCACGCTCACCGTCACGCTCCCCGACGGCTGCGTGGCGAGCTTCACCGTGTAGTCCGCGGTGTCGTCCTCGTCCACCGTCACGTCCGTCGAGCCGAAGGTGAAGGCCCGGTCGTTGTCGGACTCCGTCGCCGTCACTTCCCCCGTGACCGAGCCGTAGCCGCCGCCGCTCGCCGTGTGCGCGAACTTCGCCGTGCCGTCCAGGCCGTCGCCGTCCTCGGCCGCCTGCAGGGTCACCGTCTGGTTCGTGCTCCAGTTGCTGGCTGTGAACGTCAGCGAGCTGCCGGTCTTGACGCTGAGATTCCCGTCCTGATCGCTGCCGGTCTTGCGCGCCACGGTGACGGTGACGCTCCCGGTGGGCTCGGTGGCGAGCTGCACCGTGTAGTCCGCGGTGCCGCCCTCGGCCACGCTCACGTCGGTGGAACCGAACATGAACGCCTTGGTGTCGTTGTCCGACTCCGTCGCCTCGACCTCCCCCGTCACCGAGCCGTAGCCGCCGCCGGTCGCCGTGTGCTCGATATCCGCGGTGCCGTTCTCGCCGTCGTCGTCCTCCGCCGCCGCCAGCGTCACGGTCTGGACCATGTCCCAGTCGTCCGTCGCGAACGTCAGCGTGGCGCCGGCGCTGACCGAGAGGTTCCCGTCCTGATCGTCGCCCGTCTTGGGCGCCACGGAGACCGTCACGCTCGCGGTCGGCTCGGTGGCGAGCCGCACCGTGTAGTCGGCCGTGCCGCCCTCGGTGACCGAGACGCTAGACCCGCTGAACGTGAACGCCTTGGTGTCGTTGTCCGACTCCGTCGCCTCGACCTCGCCGGTGGTCGAGGCGTAGCCGCCGCCGGTTGCCGTGTGCTCGAAGTCCGCCGTGCCGTTCTCGCCGTCGTCGTCCTCCGCGGCCGCCAGCGTCACCGTCTGGTTCGTGTTCCAGTTGGTGGTGGTGAACGTCAGCGTGGCGCCGGCGCTGACGGTGAGGCTCGCGTCCTCGTCGTCGCCGGTCTTGCGCGCCACCGAAACAGTGACGCTGGCCGTCGGCACCGTCGCGAGCCGCACGGTGTAGTCGGCCGTGCTCCCTTCGGTTACGGTCACCTTCGTCGCGTCGAATGTGAACTCGTAGGGATCGTTGTCCGTCTCCGTGGCGGTCACCTCGCCGGTCACCGTGCCGTAGTCGCCGCCGCTCGCCGTATGCGCGAAGTCCGCCGTGCCCGCCACGCCGTCGGCATCCTCGGCGGCCGCCAGCGTCACCGTCTGGCCCGTGCTCCAGTCGCTGGTGCCGAATGTCAGCGGCGTGCCCGCGCTGACCGTCAAATCGGTGTCGTGGTCGCTGCCCGTCTCGCGCGCCACCGACACCGTGACGCTGGCCGTGGGCTCGGTGGCGAGCTGCACCGTGTACGTGTTCGTGCTGCCTTCCGGCACGGCCACGCTAGTGGACGAGAACGTGAACGATGGCGGCGCCTTGGGCGTGACCGTCGCTTCGTCGGAAGCCTCGCCGGCGACGTCGTTGTAGGCGCGCACCTCGAAGGTGTGCAGCGTGCCGTTGGTGAGGCCGGTGACGGTGTAGCTGGTGGTGTCCTTGTCGCTGTCCGTCATGTCCGTCCAGCTTCCGTAGCCGCCCGTGGTCTTGTAGCGGTACTGCCACTTGCTGTAGGTCAGGTGTTCGTACTGTTCGGTCCTTGCCCAGGACAGGGCGGCGCTGGCGTCGCCGGCGGTGGCGGAAAGACTGGTGGGCTTGGACGGCGGGTCGTCGTCGTCGACTTCAAAGAGCGTTGCATCGATTACGCGTGTTCCGATGGATTCGGTGTAGCCGCCGCCGGTAGCCGTGTGGGTGAACTTAGCTTCGCCCCGTTCGGTGTCGTTATCCTCCTGCGAACGGATCGTGACTTTGTGGATGGCTTGATTGGCGTAGTTGGACGTTGTGAAGGTCAGGGTGGTCTGGTTGCCGGGCGTATCCAGGTCCGTGTCCACCGAGATGTCGGTGTCGCCGGACTTGTAGGTGATCGTCACCGTCACATCCCCTGTCGGCTCCTCCGTCAGCCAGACGGTGTACTCCCCCTTCCGGCCTTCCGGGCCGTTGATCGTCTGCGCCAAGAAGCTGCCGTTAACCGAACCAGTGAATGTCTGGGAGAACACGAGGTTGGTCTTCGACACGCTGTCGTACCCGCCACCGCTGCCGCTATGCTTGATTGCGCAGATTTCGGTGTCATTGCCTGATGAGTTAGCTTGCGCGGTCAGCCGCACCGTCTGCGCGGTGCTCCAGTTCGAGGTCGTGAATGTCAGCGTGTCCTGGTCGCCGCTTGCGTCAAGGTCAGTATCGACGGTCCAAGTGCCGGAATGGAGGCACTGGGTGCCTTCGCTGATGGTCACGGTCACGTCCGCCGTCGGCAGGCTCGTCAGCTTGACGGTGTAGTCCTGCGACCGTCCTGCCCAAGGCGTCCAGTGGCCGTCGTTGTTGGTCCTCCCGGTCCAGGTCAGCGTGATGTCCTGCGCCTGCGCCATGGTCGGGAAGACGGTAGCCGCGATGAGCAGCACGCAGAGCGCGAGGCGTCGGGGTGCGGCAGCGATCGGGTCGGCGCCTGCCTTCGACACAATACGGGAGAAGGCCCTGCCCCAGGGGCGGGCTTCGTCAGTGCCGCAGGCGCACGTTCCCCTCATGGCGATGCCTCACCCGGCCTGTCATCTTCCCCCCTCGACGCAGCAGGCCTAGCCCGCCCGCACGAGAGGCGTTTGGGAAGGCCATTGAAAGTACACCAAGTAACCAACACTAGGCAACATTACGTGACTTTATCGTTTATATACGCGGCATTCATAGCGCCTACACATGAATAGCACAGCAAAAGACGGGCGACTTTTTTCGGGCTCTCACAGCACGTGCGCCTCCCCGCGGACACGATTCAGCCATAGGGGGTCAACGCGCGCGTGGTGCCGGTGAAGTCGCGCGCCATGCGGAGGCTTCAATGAGGCCCCGCTCGAAACGGGGGTCAACAGGGACGCGCCGGCCATCCCCGCCCAAACGCGCGCCGCTTCCGGGGGGTCAGTTCTCGTGGCGCCAGGGGGTCAGTTTTACGTGTCGCCTAACAAAGGCCGGGCGTCGCTCAACGAAGGCCGAGGCCGGAACCCCGGCGACACAGGCCGGTGTCGCCATCGCGCAACGTGCGCATCTTGGCCGCTCAACGAAGGCCGGGGCCGGAACCCCGGCGACACCCGGCGACAAGGCCACGCGGCCCGCAAGGACTGGTTCGACGCTCAACGAAGGCCGGGGCCGGAACCCCGGCGACACTCAAGCGCCTCTTGCAGTTGGACGCTCACGGTGTCCGCTCAACGAAGGCCGGGGCCGGAACCCCGGCGACACATCACGATGGCGAGCATGGTTGCGATGCCGACGCCCATCGCTCAACGAAGGCCGGGGCCGGAACCCCGGCGACACCGGCCTTCTCGACGCCGAAGAAGCCCCCGATCGGGCACGCTCAACGAAGGCCGGGGCCGGAACCCCGGCGACACCGGCGGAGCCGTGGGCGTCCTCCCCGGCACCGACCCGCGCTCAACGAAGGCCGGGGCCGGAACCCCGGCGACACGAACCGCACGTTGCCGTTGCCGACGCCCAACTGGTCCGCTCAACGAAGGCCGGGGCCGGAACCCCGGCGACACGCGGCGTGATCTCCGTGCGCCGCTCGTCGCTCCACAGCGCTCAACGAAGGCCGGGGCCGGAACCCCGGCGACACCGCCGCCAGGACGACTGGCAGAGCCAGCATCCCCAGGCGCTCAACGAAGGCCGGGGCCGGAACCCCGGCGACACCATCAACCCCCAAACAGGAGACACACACATGAAGACCGCTCAACGAAGGCCGGGGCCGGAACCCCGGCGACACGAGGAGGACCGGCGCCGCTACGAGATGCGCATGATCGTCGCTCAACGAAGGCCGGGGCCGGAACCCCGGCGACACCGCGATGGGGGCTGGCACCGGGGCATCCACGCTCTCCGCTCAACGAAGGCCGGGGCCGGAACCCCGGCGACACCCGGCGCGGCAATGTTGACGCGCGAGCTATTGTCCGTCGCTCAACGAAGGCCGGGGCCGGAACTCCGGCGACACTGGTCAGGGCGATCGTGCCGTCCGATCCGCCCAGCCGCGCTCAACGAAGGCCGGGGCCGGAACCCCGGCGACACGACGGCGAACCGATAGGCGGCGACGCGGCGGTAGCGCGCTCAACGAAGGCCGGGGCCGGAACCCCGGCGACACCAGCGTGCCGACGGTCGTGCTCGGCACGAGCCGGTCCGCTCAACGAAGGCCGGGGCCGGAACCCCGGCGACACCCGCTTCACCCCCTCGAACGTGGGCGCGCGTTTGGTTACCGCTCAACGAAGGCCGGGGCCGGAACCCCGGCGACACCTTCAGCACGTTGACCGCCACGACCGCGGCGCGGCCCGCTCAACGAAGGCCGGGGCCGGAACCCCGGCGACACGGGGTGCCGCGGGCCACAGCGACCGGGCAAGGAGGACCGCTCAACGAAGGCCGGGGCCGGAACCCCGGCGACACGCGCCGCCGACCATTCGAGGTCGCCGAGGATCTCGGCCGCTCAACGAAGGCCGGGGCCGGAACCCCGGCGACACCCTCGATCGTCGACTCGAACTCCTTGTTCCGCACGCTCGCTCAACGAAGGCCGGGGCCGGAACCCCGGCGACACAGGAGAGCCACTGGCCGACGTTGGCGATCACAATCGTCGCTCAACGAAGGCCGGGGCCGGAACCCCGGCGACACGCGTGATCTCCGAGAGCCTGACCGCCCCGCCGCTGCCCGCTCAACGAAGGCCGGGGCCGGAACCCCGGCGACACGCATGTTGGCGTCGCGTACTTCGCGTTCCATCTTGGACGCTCAACGAAGGCCGGGGCCGGAACCCCGGCGACACCTGCTGCGACGGGATGGATGCGGCGGCAGACAAGAACGCTCAACGAAGGCCGGGGCCGGAACCCCGGCGACACGGCCGGCAAGCTCGCCATGATGTACGGCAACTTCCACGCTCAACGAAGGCCGGGGCCGGAACCCCGGCGACACCCGCGCCCCCACCGGCCCCGTCCTAACGGGCCTGCAACGCTCAACGAAGGCCGGGGCCGGAACCCCGGCGACACCCAAACGCACGTCGGAGTGCGCCGCGACGGCCGCAGCCGCTCAACGAAGGCCGGGGCCGGAACCCCGGCGACACACGCCCCCGCGCGCTCGCAGCACGCGCCGCAAGGTGCCCGCTCAACGAAGGCCGGGGCCGGAACCCCGGCGACACCAGGTGGCGATGGTGGATCGCCCGGCCGACATGCCACTTCGCTCAACGAAGGCCGGGGCCGGAACCCCGGCGACACCATAGGAGTCTGCGACTGTCGTGTTGGTGATGTCGTCCGCTCAACGAAGGCCGGGGCCGGAACCCCGGCGACACCATAGGAGTCTGCGACTGTCGTGTTGGTGATGTCGTCCGCTCAACGAAGGCCGGGGCCGGAACCCCGGCGACACGGTCAGGGCGGCGATGTCGGCATCGTTCTTGCTCTGCTCGCTCAACGAAGGCCGGGGCCGGAACCCCGGCGACACCGGAAGGACGCGCGACGCATCCGGACATCACGCCGCTCGCTCAACGAAGGCCGGGGCCGGAACCCCGGCGACACAGCTCGTCCACCTCGTCCCACGTCGCCAAGCACCAGATCGCTCAACGAAGGCCGGGGCCGGAACCCCGGCGACACCCGCTCCGCGTTCTCGGCCCGCCGGGCCTTGTCGCGCGCTCAACGAAGGCCGGGGCCGGAACCCCGGCGACACACGCCCGGTACGACGCCGTCTGCGGCGACCACCCGCCCGCTCAACGAAGGCCGGGGCCGGAACCCCGGCGACACGACCCAGGTCGGGCTCGAATGGATGTCGCGCCTGGGCCGCTCAACGAAGGCCGGGGCCGGAACCCCGGCGACACGCCACGACCGCGACGACAGGGACAACTACTAGGGACGACGCTCAACGAAGGCCGGGGCCGGAACCCCGGCGACACAAGCCGGGCGGGGCGCTCACGACGGCCTAGACCGAGACCGCTCAACGAAGGCCGGGGCCGGAACCCCGGCGACACGTGCAGGAGACCAAAAGTTGGACCATCGGGTGGCGAACGCTCAACGAAGGCCGGGGCCGGAACCCCGGCGACACGGGCGCGAAAGGATGGTCGGGGCCGTGGGGCGGCCCCGCTCAACGAAGGCCGGGGCCGGAACCCCGGCGACACCTGGGGCACAACGCTGTTGCGCTCGATGCTGCTGGCCGCTCAACGAAGGCCGGGGCCGGAACCCCGGCGACACCTGCGCCCCGTTGAAGACGAACTGCACGTTGCGCGTGGCCGCTCAACGAAGGCCGGGGCCGGAACCCCGGCGACACCGGGCGAGGACGGCGTGAACGGGGCGCCGGTCTTTCTCGCTCAACGAAGGCCGGGGCCGGAACCCCGGCGACACCTACGTCCGCGTGTGGGGCGTGGCGAAGGACGAGGCGCTCAACGAAGGCCGGGGCCGGAACCCCGGCGACACGGACGACGTCTTCCACCTCGGCAGGAACAGCGACTGCGCTCAACGAAGGCCGGGGCCGGAACCCCGGCGACACAGGTCCTTGCTCGCGCCCCAGAGCTTCCGCTGGCCCGTCGCTCAACGAAGGCCGGGGCCGGAACCCCGGCGACACAGGTCCTTGCTCGCGCCCCAGAGCTTCCGCTGGCCCGTCGCTCAACGAAGGCCGGGGCCGGAACCCCGGCGACACCGCTCGGTGTCGGCCCGGTCGATGGCGTGGATCGCGTCCGCTCAACGAAGGCCGGGGCCGGAACCCCGGCGACACACGGGAAGGTTGTCCACAATGTGCCAACAGCTCTCCCCGCTCAACGAAGGCCGGGGCCGGAACCCCGGCGACACGCGCGGCGCCGGCGCGCCAGCGGACTTTGTCGCGGTCCGCTCAACGAAGGCCGGGGCCGGAACCCCGGCGACACCAGCCGCACATCGGACTGCTCCGCGACCGCCGCCGCCGCTCAACGAAGGCCGGGGCCGGAACCCCGGCGACACGCGCACGTGGGGCAACCGCACGACGTCGAGCGATCCGAACGCTCAACGAAGGCCGGGGCCGGAACCCCGGCGACACGCCATCATGCTGACGGTCTGCGCGATGCTCTTCTCCGCTCAACGAAGGCCGGGGCCGGAACCCCGGCGACACCCTCCGCCGCCTCCGCGCCGATCGCGCCGTTCGCCTCCGCTCAACGAAGGCCGGGGCCGGAACCCCGGCGACACGCCCACCGGATGCGGTGAAGCGCTGAGCCATCACGCTCGCTCAACGAAGGCCGGGGCCGGAACCCCGGCGACACTTGCCCTTGTCGTTCGTGATGTCGCTGCCGTCCGCCACCGCTCAACGAAGGCCGGGGCCGGAACCCCGGCGACACACGCGTGCAGATCATCCTAGACTGCACCGTCATTGGCCGCTCAACGAAGGCCGGGGCCGGAACCCCGGCGACACGGACCACGCCCTCGAAGGTGGACGCGCGCTTGGTTACCGCTCAACGAAGGCCGGGGCCGGAACCCCGGCGACACGCGTAGAACGAGCCGTCGGGCAGCGACAGCGAGCCCGCCGCTCAACGAAGGCCGGGGCCGGAACCCCGGCGACACTCGGCCCGATGCGCGGCTGGTGCGCATGTTCACGCGCGCTCAACGAAGGCCGGGGCCGGAACCCCGGCGACACCGGTCGCGCGAGCGCACAGCGTTGAGACGTTGATGCCGCTCAACGAAGGCCGGGGCCGGAACCCCGGCGACACGAGCCGGCGACACGGTGGCCGGAATCGCGGCGGCGCGCGCTCAACGAAGGCCGGGGCCGGAACCCCGGCGACACCCTAGCGCGGAATGCCTTGCTGTTCGGCTGCCCGCCCGCTCAACGAAGGCCGGGGCCGGAACCCCGGCGACACCCCGGAGGGCCTCGCGGTCGCACGCGGCGACATCGTCGCTCAACGAAGGCCGGGGCCGGAACCCCGGCGACACCCCAGTACCAGATTGCCATTGCCATCAGTGTCTCCTCGCTCAACGAAGGCCGGGGCCGGAACCCCGGCGACACACGCTTGCGCTCGCCGCTGGCGTACTTGTCGGCGTACGCTCAACGAAGGCCGGGGCCGGAACCCCGGCGACACCGGCGCGCTGGTCCTGCTGGCGCTGGCGCTGGCTGCCGCTCAACGAAGGCCGGGGCCGGAACCCCGGCGACACGCGCGTGCTCTCGGCCTCGATGATGTAGTGCTGGCCCGCTCAACGAAGGCCGGGGCCGGAACCCCGGCGACACCCGGGACACGATTGTTGGACTGTCCAAGATAAACCGCCGCTCAACGAAGGCCGGGGCCGGAACCCCGGCGACACGTGCACGCGCACCGGGCCGTGCAGGTCCTGCGGGTCCGCTCAACGAAGGCCGGGGCCGGAACCCCGGCGACACGTCAACTCGATCGTGCCGTCCGAGCCGCCCAAGCGCGCTCAACGAAGGCCGGGGCCGGAACCCCGGCGACACCCTCTGCGGAACGCTTGCCGCTTCGGGTCTGTAGCAGCGCTCAACGAAGGCCGGGGCCGGAACCCCGGCGACACCAGGCCGCGCATGTAGGCCGTGCCTATCTGAAAGGTGCGCTCAACGAAGGCCGGGGCCGGAACCCCGGCGACACACTGGCGTTCGGGGTTGGCGTTCTTGCCATCCTGCTGGGCGCTCAACGAAGGCCGGGGCCGGAACCCCGGCGACACGTGGACAAGACGCCGTGGAACGACGAGGCCTACAACGCTCAACGAAGGCCGGGGCCGGAACCCCGGCGACACCTTTCGACGCGAACTGTTCAAACCCCCTGATCTTCCTACGCTCAACGAAGGCCGGGGCCGGAACCCCGGCGACACGACCGGCGCATCATGATGCGCTTCGCGTCCAAGCGCGGCGCTCAACGAAGGCCGGGGCCGGAACCCCGGCGACACGCGTCATCGAGACGCTGTTCGCGCCCTACGACTCGCGCGCTCAACGAAGGCCGGGGCCGGAACCCCGGCGACACCATCGGGCCGGGCGAGAGCGACCAGAAGGCGTACGGCGCTCAACGAAGGCCGGGGCCGGAACCCCGGCGACACGCATCGCTGGCGCACGGTGTCGGCCATACAGACGGCGCTCAACGAAGGCCGGGGCCGGAACCCCGGCGACACAATCGCCCATCACTGACTAGCGCCGCACTTGCATCGCGCTCAACGAAGGCCGGGGCCGGAACCCCGGCGACACATCCGGTCTGCGTGCGCCTGCCGGCGCGCGATCAATTCCGCTCAACGAAGGCCGGGGCCGGAACCCCGGCGACACGGGCGCGAAGGGATGGTCGGGGCCGTGGGGCGGGCCCGCTCAACGAAGGCCGGGGCCGGAACCCCGGCGACACCTGTCGCAAGCTCTCCGGCCTGTTCGCGCCCCGCTTGCGCTCAACGAAGGCCGGGGCCGGAACCCCGGCGACACACGGCGGCGGCCAAAGTTCCTTCGCAATCGGAAAATGCGCTCAACGAAGGCCGGGGCCGGAACCCCGGCGACACGACCGAACCCGCGCTGATCGACGTGCGCGGCCAGTTGCGCTCAACGAAGGCCGGGGCCGGAACCCCGGCGACACCAGCCGATCCCGATGTACCGATGGTCGGTGTCGCCATCCGCTCAACGAAGGCCGGGGCCGGAACCCCGGCGACACCGTCGCATCCCGCTATCACGGTCGTCGCGACGCTGATCGCTCAACGAAGGCCGGGGCCGGAACCCCGGCGACACCCGGCCATCAAGCGGATCTCGCGGATCGCGTTGGCCTGCGCTCAACGAAGGCCGGGGCCGGAACCCCGGCGACACTGCTAATCCGCACCAGCGGAGAGCATACCGTCGGTGCAGACGCGAAACTGACCTTTTAACGAGCAAACCGGGTCACTGCAAACCCAGCAACTGCGACTCTACAGGACGACAGCGGACGCTCTGCGAACTGATTGCGGCTGTCTCACCGCCCTTTGAGCGTCCGCTTCAAGAATCACCGACGGTTCGCAGACCAATCAAAGCAGCCACGGACGGCCGAGTTTCCGACCCGGATTGCGGCCCATGTGGATCGCGGCGTCGTCGATCCGGCCGGGGAAGCGGTACAGGATCACAGAGTCAAGCTCATGGTCGATGATGTCCTCGACCTCACCGATCAGACGGGCCAGTCGGGTCGGGGACAGCCGGAACTCGAACACGGAGAACTGGACGCGCTGCCCGTACTGTTCACACACTTCGGCGATGCGCCTGAGTCGCTTCGCCCCGGCACCTTCCGTCTGCGCGATGTCGTAGGCCAACAGAACATCCATCGCATCACTGCAGGACGAAAGGCGGGTAGTCCGGCAAGTCGCCACGCAAGTGCCGAGCAAGCAGCGTGGCTTGTACCGACGGCAGTGCCCAGCGCCCCACCGGACGGCCCAACAAGCGATGCTGCAACTCCGCATCCTTGTGCGCTTCCCAAGCGCCGATGAGCTTGCTCCGGCCGCTCTCACTGAGATAGACGCCGCCACCGGGCGTCCAATCGAAGTCGTTCAGCCCAATCTGGCGCCGACGGACCAATGCCACGACGAACCGGTCAGTCAACGCACGCAATTCTTCTGCCAAGTCGAGTGCCAACGATGGCCTGCCGGACCGCGGCCGGTGGAAGAAGCCCATCTGGTAGTCCAAGCCTACCGACTCCAATGCACCGATGAACTCCGTTACCAACAGGCCGTAGCAGAAGCCCAGCATTGCGTTTACCGGGTCTCGTGGCGGTCGCCGCGTCCTCGCCGAGAAGCCAATTTCGGTGCCAGCCACAACCTGGGCTACAGCGCGGAAGTAGATTCGTGCAGCATCTCCTTCGATGCCCCGGACGAAATCCCCGGTGGGGGCGTCTGGCAAGCGTGACACGCGGCCCCGAATGTCCTCGCCGCGCTCGCGGAGCTGTCGACTGAACGCGCCATCCATCTCGTCGCGCGCCCACCGGTTCACGACGTTGCCGCTGTTCTGGAGCTTCGCCGCAACAATCACCTTCGCCAAGGCAAGAGACCGGGCCGAGTCATGCGCGGCGCGGAACAAAGCGGCCCGCAGGTGGACGTTCCCCCCCGTGGCACCGTTCACGGTGAACCGCACGGCTCCGCCCTTGCTGAGAGCCGCGACACGCACGCCACGACGAACACATGCGTCCATTGCCTGGGTCGTCACCTGTCCGCTGCCCAGTAGGACCACGGCATCCACGGCTTCGATAGGCACGCGCTGACTAGCGTCTGGCGAGGTAACAAGCAGCGCACCGCGCCTGAATCGGACCCGCGCACGATGATCGCGAACATAGACCGTGTTCAGGTAGCGCATCGGAACACTACGTCTGAGATGTAGCGACGAACTGGGCGTTTCGCCTTGGAGAGTCGCGGCAGGCAGTGATGCAGGAGTTGGCATTCGTCGCAGCGAGCGTCAGCAACAGCCGTTGGCAACACCGCAGTCAGGAGTTGGGCGCGAATCTCCTCGGTGATCCGTTCCACCTCACCGCGCAGCGTGGCGGTGACCGGCACCTTGGTGCGACGGCGCGGTCCGCCGTACCAGACGTAGCCGAAGGGGATCCGTACCGCCAGCATCTCTTCCAGGCACATCGCCTGAGCGCAAAGCTGAAGGTCCGCAGCGCTGCCATGGCGAGTGCCAGCCTTGTACTCGACCGGGCGAACCGCGCCGTCGTCATGTACCTCAACTGCATCCGCACGACCCGACAAGCCCAACGCATCGGACCACAGGGGAATGCCGCGCAACACCATGCGGCCTCGCTCCCGACGGTGCTTCCCCGAGTCCACGCGGCGATGAGCGCGAGAGCCCCTGATCGTGTGGCGGTTGTCGCTCCACACCCCGTCGCAGTGGATCAGCGCACATTGCCTTGGGCAGTACGCGAAGTGCTCGATGGCAGAGATTGGAACAACGGGTTCGACGTTCACACGCGTTCCGCACCATATCCCTGTGTCGGATCCAACCGAGCCAGCGACCGATACGCCACGCTCCGCCAAGCGGCGTGGACGCCGAACAGAGGCCACCGCCGCCTCTGCGACGCATCCCACACGTCCAAGAGCGCGTCGATCCCATCCGCGCCCAGCGATTGGCTCCAAGCAGGCCAGACGAAGCGGCGAGGTTCTCTGACCTGCGTTCTAACCCATCCTCGCTGACGCTCATCTGCGCAGGCGGACCGGTCGAGACGGGCATCTGATCCGCGACCACGCATTGGCAGGAGGGCAAGGCCGAAGAAGGCCATGATCTCGACAACGGGATCAGTCCAACGGTCGCTATCGTCCGGCTGCGAGCCGAGTCTGGACTGGTCGAATCCAAGTCCATTGTCCTTCTCGCGAACAGCGAGCCCCGCAAGAGATTCGTGGATTCGCTCCGCAGATGGTTGCGGGCAACGGCGATGGAGCTTCATCAGGCGGTGATGGAGCCACTTTGTCTGACCCGTCCCCGTCGGATCGAACGGGGCGTGCGCCACCTGGCCGGCTCGGTCGACACACAGGTCCGTCATGGAAGACGAGAGCGTCCAAGACCGCGGATGGCTCCTAGCAGCACGGGCGCGTTCGGCAAAGGACTCTGCGGTCACTTTGCGTGGCAACTCGCCTGCTTCCTGCCAATGCTCGCCAATAGGCAGGTCGGTCACCGAGTACTCATCCGGCCAAGCTCGTGCAAGCAGATCGACGGGATCGTGGTCGGCGGCAGACAGTACGGCAACATTCCCTTGCCTCGACCAATGCAGCCGGATGCCGGAATCGAGAATCGTCGCCCCGACACCAGCCAGCCAGCCATTGATCCAGCTCGCAGGCAGACCCGCGCAAGCCACTTCGGTAGTCATCGCGTCTCCAGTGCCATGTCACCCTTGGCCGAGACAGCGTGGTCCGACCTGATGACGATGGCCTCAAGAAGGGCCAAGCCCCAAGGCCCGTAGCGGCTGTTGAGCCTTCGAAACCGTGCCGGCTGGTCCCAGTCCACGGTCGCCAGGTCCGCTTGGACCTCGACGAGGATGCCGGAGACCACGCTGCGCACGGTTTCAAGCGTTCCGTCTACCACCGGCGGGACCAACGGCCTGCCCTTCCCGTGATGGCTGATGACCAAATGGACCAGGAGATCCCGCAGCTGGTCCGTGCCCCAGTCCGGCTTCTGCTTCAACCATGCGCGAACCAGACGGGCCGAGAGGTCCTCGTGACGCCCACCGCGGGGCCAACCGGAGTTGGCGCGCATCGTCTCCCACCGATGTCGCGGCGCGTTCGACTTGGCCATGGGGGCAGTTGCCTGGCCCTCGGGATCAAGCCAGCGCTGGAATCTGCTGTCTGCCTTGCCGATGTCGTGCAGTCGCCCCGCGAGCGCAAGCAAATCCGCCAGTTCGGACGGTATGCCGACGCGTCGCGCAACCGCACCTGCGCGTACGCCCACAGCCTGTCCATGCGGATCCAGTTCGACCGCGGTCGCGCCAAGCGACGTCTCGTCGAACTCCCCGATCCGCTGCTCTGGCCGTGGATCGCGGACAACGAGGCGCGCCACCTCGTTGCGAGCCTCGACAACGCGCGGTTCCAGGGATTCGATGAAGTCACTCCACGCCGTCGCTTCCCACAGAGGCGGCGTGGCCGCGCTCCTGAGCGCCGCCAAGATGCCCAGGACAGCCTCGTCACGTTCCCCGCCCTCGTCGTCTCCGTCGTGACCAAGCGCCTTCGCCAGCAGATCACCCACCGCAACGCCGCAAAGGCGCTCCAAGGCCACCGAGTCAAGAGGTACTCCCCTTCTCGGGAGCGAGACATCCCGGACAATGCCCGTTGCAGATGGGTCCCAGCCGTACTCGTCCAAGAGGCCACGATCCATGGGCAGAACGAGCTGGTCACCAGGGCGAATTTCGGCTGGCAAGCACAACTCTACGGTCACCCCATCGCTAGCCAGCCGGTGGGTAACTTCCTCTTTCTCGAGCGCATTGTGCAGTTCGGCGAGCGGAACGTCTAAGGACTCACGTTCAGTCGGCCTCGGCCACAGACGCTGGCCTGCTTCCGGCACATGCGCCCGCCAGACCGTGGAGACGGCAAACCGCCGCTCCGCAATGCCGCTCAAGTAGGGCTCGACAGGGGCCTCGCCCTCGGGCGGCGTCGTGGTCTTGACCCACTCCCAGAGAATGCCCGGCAGGACTTCCGGTGCCCGCCCGGGATCATCGCAAGGCGGACCGAGCACGCTCGCGATTTGGCGCGGGGAGAGGTTGATTGGCTCACCGGAGTGTTCCGCTGCATGCTGAAGCCTCGCCAGCACGGTCTCGGGCTCCTGACCATAGACAGGCCAGAAGTACTCGGCCTGCGCACGCCGCTTGGGCGGACTATGGACATAGATGGCACGCGAGTGCGTGAAGCCCCCCAAGCGGTTCAGGCGCCCGAGGCGCTGGGTGAGTGCTCGGACACCACAGGCTTCCGTGACGAGGTACTCAGCGTCGAGATCGGCCCCGACTTCCAGCGTCTGCGTAGCGACGACGATCAAGTGCTTATCCCGTTCGCGCGCACAGGATCCCGCCCGCATACCCGCCGCGGGATCAAGTATCCGAGCGCGTATCCTCTCGGCATCCGACTCGCGGGCGAGCCCTGTCAACAGCACGGCTTCACGGGCCGGTTCTCGCCGCGTCTTCGGTTCCCGCAAGCGGGCGAATACACCTCGCGCCGTACTCGGCGTGTTGGCGAACACCAAGAAGGTCGCGGGCCCGGGAGCTCCATTCAGCAAGTCCGCCGTCGCGTCCGCCAAGTGCTTCGCGACATCCCCCGAGGCTTTGACGACGACCGTAGTCGCCTTCACGGCGTCTAAACGCCGCCTTACCGTGGAGTCGCGTTCATCGTCCTCATCGAGGTCGAACTGTCTCTCAGCACCCGCACTGCCAGTAGCAGTCAGCGCGACCAACGTAGCTGAGGATCGCGCCCCGCTCAGGATCGGTTCCGTGGCGGGCGAACAATCCGCCAATCCGCGCATCAAGGACTTCAAGTGCGGTGCGAGGTGTGCTTCGTCGACCAGCACAAGGCTGTCAGTACCTGCCATGGCGGCGTCCACTGCGCGTAGACCTGAGCCGTAGCCGCGGAAGAGCAGGCGCGAGCCGTACATCGGCACCGTGCAAAGAACAACAGTGGGGCGGGATGGGTCCGTGGGCGTGCGGCTGGCGATGCCGCCGCGCAGTGAAACGACCTCGAGCGGCGGCGCATCGCGATCAGCGGAGAGCCTTCGTAGGCGGTCAGCGACAGCGGTGAGCGTCCGAACGGCGGTCGCGTCCCGAGACCGCGGCGCGTCGAGCGCGGCGGCCATGGCCTCGGCCTGCGATGCGGTCGAGTCCACCAGCAAACGCCGATTGACGACCCACCAGATTCGCGTCGGCGCAGTCCGCTGTACGGGTGCTCGATCAGCCTGAGATGCGAGCCACCAAACCGCGATCTCAAGGCAGGCCGTCTTGCCCAAACCGGTCGGGACGCCGATCTCTTCCGGCCAGCACTCGGTCTCTGCAACCTGAGCAGCGAGACGTGCTTGCCACGGGAACGGCTCGCGTCCGTTCAGCGCACGACAGAACTCCGAGAAGGTGGGCATCTGCTCCTTCATCAGGTGACCCCCTCGGAGCCATCCATGGGAACGCACAGTCCGAGGCCGCGTTGGCGCCCGGACCCGATGACGACAGGACCCGGGACCGGTTCGTTGAAGACCAGGTCCACATGGGAGTACGGGAGGCCCGGCCTGCCCGGCCGGTTGACTTCCGTGGGGGCCAAGTCGATCGCACCGCTGACGAGCGGCTTGCGTGTCGAGCGGAAGGTAGCCGGTTCCGGCAACCCCGCATGCGCACACCATCGCGTCAGTTCAGGCAGGTCGAGCGGGTGATGGCGTTCATGCACGGCTGGGAAAGCCGTAGTCCAACGACGTGACCGGCGCAGCCAACGGCTCGGGTTCGCTGCCACTGGCCGAGCTTCTTGCTCTCGGGGCGCGACCGAGACGTCGACACCATGACCGCTGAGACGACGGATGCTGCGAGCCGCGTCGCGAGCTTGTCCACGGACGACCTCGTCGCAGGCAGGTGGCATCCAAAGAGCAAGGCCATGGATCCTGCCCTGGGCGTGAGCATAGCCAACATCAGGAAGCGCGAGAAACCGAGCAAGCTCGTAGCCTTGTCCAGCGAAACCGTGCCCATGCAGGACGGCCGGGGGTTCGCCGTGGATCCGCTGGTGCTGGCTCAGGACCGCCTGCTTGAACAGCGCGGCGACTGCCGCAACGCGTCGCCCGGACACCGGGGTACCAAGGCGAAGCCATGCCACAACCCTGCCAGCGGCCGCGGGTCCTGATGCACCGGGGGAGCCGTAGCAGACCTCGTGACGCAGGCCGGGGAACTGCGCACGCGTCACCGACGCGCCGTGAGCACGCCAATGATCGTACATCCGGTCCATCACCCGGAGGTCGCCCGCCTGCGGTACACCCAAGACGATGTCCCCTCCCTCGTCGGGAACCAGCGGAGTCGTCGGATGAGGCACGGCAGGCATTGACCTGGCGATGCGAACCCGCACTGGCGAGTCCGCCGCACCTAGGTAGCCGACCCGGGCAGCCCGGCGCCGGAGCGACTCGAACACCCGAGCAGATGGTTCGACAGGCCATGAGTAGACGACTTGGGACCCGCGAGGCGCAACCCGCACGCCGGGCCGGCTCACAGTGCCCAAGCGACCGACGTACTCCTGATGCGTCTTCTTGGCGGGTCCCTTTGCATGCTTGACGACGAAGCGTTGTTCGAGCTGCTGGTGCCAAGTGTCGAGGTGCGCATGTATGGTCGGTGGCGGCAAGCGTTCCATCCAGAGCAACTCGCTACCGTCGGTCACACGGCAATCGCCGCGGGTACCATCAGCCGCAACCAAGGCAGCGAACAGCCTAGCTGGCGCGGGTGGCCACTCGCCCCGGGCTAGGCCAAAAGTGTTGGCCGTACCGTCCGGATCGCCACGGAACGTGCCGAGGAGGAACTCCACCCAGATTGCGAGCATCAAGCGTCAAGCTCAGGCCAAGTGTCGCGGATCGCCTTGCTCAGGTTGGCCTTGGGTACCAAGACCGTCGGCGCACTTCCCCAACCGTCAAGCGGCACGCCCGCAGACTCGGCGTGCGCGAGGGCGGCTCTCAGCAAGGCCTCGGTGTCGCCGAGTTCGCATTCTTTGTCGCCGTCCCCGCCCAGCCAGGTGGCCACGCCTTTGGCGGGCCTCAACTCGGCGCCGGACCGCAGAGCGAAACCGCGTCCGAAGGCAAGCTGATGGGCGTGCAGGCCGAGTGCCACCAAGAGTGCCCGAACGGCGGCATCCGCCTCCCCGGTGGAGTTCGCGCCGAGGCTGATCCGACGCAACTGAGCGAAGGAGACGGTCACCCGCTGGGTTACGCGCGCGAAAGAGACGGCAGCAGCGGCGGCATCATCATTACCCATGAACGGGATCTGCCCATGACCCATCTCGGAGAGCTTGCCCCGCTTCGCGTCCGGAATGCTCGCTTTGCCGACCTCCCAAGCCGTCCGGTCGTCCTCGTTGGAAGTCACCTCGACGTCTTTCGTGAGATTGAGCGGGTCGCCCTTCAACCCCAATACCCGCGTCTCCGTGGAGGCGGGACGCCAGCCGATGATTTCGGACACCCAAACCCGGGCGTGCTTGGTGTTCTGTCGCTTCTTGCCCAAATGGGACTGCCAGAAGCCGTAGAGCAGCCCCTGCGGAAACCACGCGACCAAAGGGCCGCACGTCCCCGCGGTGGCGTCGAAGAGCGATCGGCCGAGATCGGTCTTGATGAAGTCCTGATCACCCAACATGGCGTCCCGGAGGTACGCATCGCCGTTCCGATGCGGGAACTGGAGGCTCGACAGTTGCTTCGGCAGGTGCGCCGGGAGGCCCTGGATCGCCGAGAAGTCGAGCAGTAACTCGGGGATGCCTAGCACCTCTCGACTCTGACGCAGGGCTTCCTCCAATCGGTTCGCCTGGGAGGGGATGTTGTCGATCACGATGACGGGAGTCGGCTGTTCGTCATCGGGGTCAGCCCACCGCCGGTCTTGCTGGTACGTGCCTCCCTCGTAGACTGCCGGCTTGACCGGACCGCCCTGCCCGCCTAGCGGCACGAGGTCCGTGTCGATCCGGATGCCATCGTCGAAGGAATCGCCCGCGCAGCCATCCAGCAGCGCATTGAGAGTGATGTTGCTAGCCATGCACCAACTCCAGAAAGTCGGGTTGTTCGATTTGGGTGCGCAAACCTATCACGCTGGGCCACCCACGCACATGTGACATGCGTCACAATCTGTCGTGCATGTGTCAGGACCTGACACACGCCTTACTTCAATACTGCTCCGCCGCCTCTTCAAGGCGAGTCCGTACCTCTTGCACGAGCTCCGGCGGGTCCAGGACAAGCACTTCCGGCCCGTGCCGCAGGATCTCCCCGACCAGCTCTCTGGGGTCTGCGTACGGCACGAGTAACTCGTAACGCCCGTCGTCGCGGAAGGTGCCAACCTGATCCGGGTGCCACTCCTCGTCGGCCACCCAGCGGGCTCGATCAGCCGAAAAAAGCAGTCGAGCGCGGTGGGTCGCTTCGCCAGCGAACACGCCATAGCCGGGGGTCAAAATCGCTTCGAGTTCGTCTTCCGGCACCTCTCGCGCCGGTGTCTCGAGCACCTGGACGGCCCGCATCCGATCCAAGGCCAGGATACGCAGCGCTTCCCTGCCATGATCCCAGCAGTCCGCATACCACTGATCGCGGTAGTAGACGAGCCGCTGCGGAGAGACAGTGCGCTCGGTAAGGCGACCAGTCGTTCGGGCGTCGTAGGCGAGCGACAGTCGGCGCCGCTCAACGAGTGCGGTGGCGACACGGTTGAACTGAACGGGAGAGACCGTCCTCGCGTGGGCTTGAAGGACGCGAACGCGGTGCGTCGGGAACTGGTCGCCAGCGCGCGTCCCAGCATCCAGCAGGCCCCGGAGGCGCTTGCGTAGCGGCTCGATGTGGCTCTGGAGCAGACTCGGCTGGATCCGGGCAAGCAGGCGATCCATCGCCAGCAAGGCAGCGAGCTCCTCGCTCGTGAACCACAGGCCCGGGAGTTCGACGACTTTCTTCGACCGGTCATAGAAGTACCCGGCTCCTGCCGAGTTGCTGATGGGCGCACCCATCTCCTTCAGGTGCTTGATGGAGCGATGCAGAGTCGAGCGCGAGCAGCCGAGCAGCTCCTTGAGGTCATCCGTAGAGACCGCGGTGTGCCGACTCTGCAGAATCTCGTGCAATGCGTAGATGCGTTCAAAGCCCATGCGTGGTGGTCCCTTGGACAAGCCTTGCGGTCATCATCGGCTACGAGGCGCGGTGCCGTCGGAATACCATGCGCTGCAACCGCTGAACAGCACCCTCGAACCCGCGTCGGAGTCTACAGGAGGCAATGGTGGAAAAAGCGACGGACCCCGAATACCTGATCCAAGCCAACTGGGACGAGGAAGCCCGCGTCTGGGTCGCAACCAGCGCCGATGTCCATGGCCTCGCCGTCGAAGCCGAGACCTGCGAGCAGGTGATCGAGATCGTCGAGGATGTCCTCCCGAGCCTGTTCACCGGCAACGGCCTAGGGCATGGCGAAGTCTCACTCCTCTTCCATCGCCGCCAAGAGGCCGTGCAGCTCTCTCCGGCGGGTTGGGCGCCGCCCCAGGCCGCGTCTTCACAACCTGACTAGCTCACGGTCGGAGAGCGACCTCGCGCGACGGGGACGCATCGCGTGCGAAATCTTCGTCCTCACCGACACAGGGGATCGACAGGAGATGGGCAACAAAGCCGTGGGCGACCCCGGTCTTCCGCTCATCCGCATCCGCTCCGGCACCGACGCGAATGACCTCGGAGAGCCTGTCGTCATGGGACATGGAATGACGCCCAATCACCCGTTCTCGCATAGCGCCCTCCGCCCATGGATGGCCAGTACCTCCTCTACACCATCCAATCCGCCATTCACCCAGAACTTCGTCGTGTCGTTGTCGGCCAACTCCCCGCCTGCACACTCCCATCGGCAAAAACTCGCATTTTCTGGTATTTTCTCTTGATGCTCCAACCCTTGGCGAACGCAGCGCACCCCATCCCACGCGGCAGACGCAGACTTGCGGCGGTCCTTCGCGAGGCCGGCGACCTCGTCCGCCTCGACGATGTCGTGTCCGCGCTTGCCGTCACTCGGGCGGCAGCGGCCAAGCTGCTCTCGCGCTGGACGCAGCAGGGCTGGTTGCGGCGCGTGGGTCCCGGCACGTACGCTCCCACGCCGCTGGATGCCATCGATAGTGAACAGGTCCTACCAGATCCGTGGGTACTTGTGCCCGCGCTCTATGCGCCAGCGTACGTCGGCGGCTGGACGGCCGCAGAGCACTGGGACCTCACGGAGCAGATCTTCCGCCCACTCGTCGTCATGACCACCCGCACGATCCACACCAAGACGCCAACCCACCACGGTACACCGTTCCTCTTGCGCCACATGCACCCGCGGAAGCTGTTCGGCACCAAGGTCGTGTGGCGCAGCCGAACCCGAGTGCTGGCGTCGGATGTTCATCGGACGCTCGTGGACATGCTCGACGATCCTGGAGTCGGTGGAGGTGCGCAGCATGTCGCGGACTGCGTCGGCGCCTACCTCAGCCACGCGGACCGCGACGACGACGCCCTGCTCGGCTACGTGGTGACGCTCGGCAACGGTACCGTGTTCAAGCGCCTAGGTTTCCTCGCCGAACAGATGGGCGAGTCGGCACTTGCCAACGCGTGTGCGGATCGGATCACTGGTGGGTACGCCAAGCTCGACCCTGAACTGGCCTGCACGAAGCCGCTAAGCCGGTGGCGGCTACGCCTCCCTCCCCATTGGCTCGCTGTGCCGGAACGCGGTTAGCAGAGCACTTCTTCCCGCACAGTGAGTCGCCGCGCGCCACAAGCGCAATGGCTCATAGACATCCACTTCCGGCGACAAGTCAGACCGGTGCCCGCCGCCCTTGCCGCCCACAGGCTCCCCTGCCGTCCAGGCCACGGTTGCCCGCGCAGCCTAAGCCTTCAGCCCGTTCGGGGGCCCTCGGCCCGTCCATCAGCCGCACAGTTCGCGGCGCTGCCACGGAGCGTCACCAACACGACGCAGCCCTTCACCTGCCCCAGGTCGTGCCGCATGTATGTCACGGCAGTCTCCGAAAGTACCGACGGCGGACGCCTCACACGACGTTCGTGCCTCGTCCGGTGACTCTACATCCGCCAGCAGTCCACCAGGTCCCGCTTGGGTTGGCTAAGCAGGCAGTGTCAAGCCCCCTCGAACGGGTTTGCGCAACGAGCCCCCGTTCTCGCGAAGTCCTTGGTGTTGCGCGTCGCTACAGTGAGGTCCTTTTCGATGGCCGTGGCGGCAATCAGCCCGTCGATGGCGGGGATGGGGTCCGGCACACCCAGTCGCCCCCAGCGATCAGCGATGGCCATGTCAACGCCGACAATGTGCCCCGCGAAACTCGAGGCGGTTGCGTCCAGCCACTCTTCCAGCGACCTAGCTGCGACGGTGTCCCCGCGGTGCCTGACCTGCTCGACCCCGCGCCGCAATTCGCCCAACGTGAGCACGCTGACATACAACTCGTTCGGCTGTCGTGCGTGCAACCATGCCACTGCCGCCGGGTTCGCGCGGTCACGCTTGCGGAACTCGGACAGGACGTTGGTATCGAGTAGGAAGCTCATCGTCCGAGATCAACCTCGCGCGGCGGAAAGGCATTGCGTCGAAAGTCGTCGTCCTGCCCGACATTGGGGATCGACAGGAGATGGGCGATGAAGTCGGGCGCGGGCGGGGTCTCCCGCCGGTCCGCGTCCACTCCCGCGCCGCCGCGGATGATCTCGAATAGCCTGTCGTAGGGGACATGAACCGCCCTGCTGCGGCGGTTCGGGCATTCCCAGAACTCCACCCACTCATCGAGCTTGTGGTGGACTTCATGCACAAGTTCGTCCGCGCTCTTGGCGCCGTGTCCCACCCAGACATCCTCGACCACATCAAGGTCGGCCGGACCCAAGGCGTCGAGTAGTCTCGCGCCGACGCCACGGCGAACATCAATGCCGCGATGCGAAGGAGGTGCGATGAACTGCGCCCATTCGCCCGTCGTCGGCGTGCCAGCTTTAGCCTTCATCAAGTCGAACGTCCGCGACAGCACCATGCCGGCTTCCATCGCATAGATGTCGTCCAGGACGATGGGGAAGCCGGACCGCCTCATCGCCTCCCGTTCGGCCAAGTACACCAGCTTCAGGAGCCGCACCAAGCCGACAGCCCGGCGGGCCTTCAGGATGAAGGCCGCGGAAAGCTGAGCCGCCTGTCGCTCGCGCATCATGTCGTTCCGTCGGAGAAAGAACCGTTTGGCCCACCCTACATCCGCCAGTCCACCATCACCCAGAACTTCGTGGTATCCGCCGCGTACTCGTCGGCGCTGTAGCTCGCCACCTTCAGCGTCAGGGCCGTCTTCTCCCGCAGCGGGTAGTCGAGCGCCACGCCGATCTCGGAGCCGTAGTGCGCGCCGCCCTGGTCCGCGCGGAAGTCGTGGTAGGCGAGCGCCAGCTTGCCCCGCCCTACCCTCGTGGAGACGCTCGCCCAACGGTCCTGCACGCCGTTCGGCGGCGGCACGAGGAACTTGTCGGTCCAGCCCTGGAACTTGTGCAGGGTGCCGAGCGGAGTGCGGAAGGAGAACCGGCCTTCGTCGCTGCCGAGGGTCTCGATGGCCACCGTCGCGGTCACGGACTCGGCCGTGAGCGTGCCTTGCAGGAGGCTGTAGAGGGCGTCGTAGGAGACGGGGTTGTCGCCCCAGTCGGACTGCCGGGCGATGGCGGCGTTCAGGGTGAAGCTGTCGATCACGGCCTCGTAGTCCATGCCGTAGGTGGCGTTGGAGAAGCCGGGACCGTTGGCGTTCTCGAAGTCCAACAGGTAGCCGAAGGCGGCCAGGCTGTGGCCGTCTGCGGGTTGGAAGGTGGCGCGCAGGATGTGCGAGTTGCCGAACCAGTCGCCGGGCTGGGCGCCGTCGTCGGGGCCGAAGATGCGGTTCACGTTGTGGATGTAGGCGTAGTCCACGGCCAGCGCCGCGACACTGCTCTGCACGCGCACGCCATCGTAGGTCTGCTCGTTCTGGCGGAAGGCGACGCCGCCCACCATGCGCTGCGAGCCGTGGTTGATGCGCTGGCGCCCGAAGGTGAGCGTGGTGCCCTCGCGCTGGTACCGGAGATAGGCCTGGTTGAGGTCGAAACCTTGGGGGTCCGCGATGACGGGGAAGCCCGTCTTGCCATTGGTGGTGGAGTTGAAGTTCTCCACGCCCGCGACGAAGGCGTAGTCGGCCTCGATGCCCATGCTCCAAGGGTCGGCGAGCGCCTTCTCCCAGGTGAGGCGGGCGCGAGCGGTGGATGCCTTGCCGTCGCGCTCGATGTCCGCTTGATCCACCTGCTCGTAGCGGTAGCGGATGCCGAACGACGGGATGCCATCGTCAGCGCTCTGGGCCGTGGCGGCCAGAGCCGGCTGCGGCCCGGCGGCGAACGTGCAGATGGCAACGGCCCCGGCCGCGAAGATCAGCCGGACGGACGGAGAATCGCTCATGGTTGCATCCTTGACTTGCCTAGCCGCGGGCCCACGCGGCGCACTATGGCCGCATTGGTTGGCCATTGTAGTGCAGCATCGCGCCTTGATGCCGCCGATCCGAGCCGCCGCCGTAGTCTCGGGCAGTTCAAGGACGGGTTCGCAAGGGCGAAGGCGGCGCCTCAGTCGCCCCAGCCGGCCACACTGCACCAGCCCTTCGCCGTCAGCACATCCACCGCGAGGTCGACCTGTGCTGGCGCAAACCGCTTCTTGCGCTCGTTCCAGCCGTAGACCTGCGTGCGACAATCTTCTCGGGATGCCGGCGCATGGTTCTCCAGCACCCAGTGGACCGTCGACAGCAGCTCCAAGCCGAACGAGGACTCGAAGCCCCCAACGAGCGTCGCCACCCGCTCGAGGCGGGAGCGTGAATCCGGGCACTTGTCGAGCACCGCTACGGCTGCATCCACAGCCCCGGGGAGAAGCTCCAGTGGCTTGTCCGGTGCGTCCCCCCCGTCGGCATACCCAAAGAGAAAGTGCCCCTCGACCTCGTTGAGGACATGGCGCAGGTTCTCCGCATACGGGCCATAGGGTCCCTTGGCGAACTCCAGTCGCAGCGGCTCGCCCGCCTCCTGCATGAAGTACATCAGCTTGTGGACTTCCAGCAACGTGACGAAAGGGTCCAGCAAACCGTTCAGGTAGCGGTTCATCAACTCGACAAGCGCAGCCCTCCCCGGGGTCATCTGCGGTGCATTGCGACTACGCACCATGCTCTTGGCCTCCGGGGCCCCGAGCGGCTCGAACACGACGATGTCCACCTCTTCCACGGCCGACAGAGCTTGCTCGATCAGCGGGCGGACGGTGAGCCAATCCAAGCCCCCTAGACCTGAGCCAAGGGGGGGCACAGCTATGGAGTCGATTCCGCGGGCCTGGATCAACTCCGCCAGCGAGGCTAGGCCAGCCTTGATGTCCTCAATGCGGCTCTTGGCTCGCCAATGGCGCTTCGTGGGGAAGTTGAGGATGTAGCGGGGGTTCGTCAACTCGCCGGTTTCGAACGCGAACACGCGGCCGGGCTGCACTTCGCCACGCTCGCAAGCCCTCGAATAGGCTCGGAAGTTCTCGGGGAACGCCTTCTTGAACTGGAGCGCGATGCCGCGCCCCATGACCCCCACGCAATTCACCGTGTTGACCAAGGCCTGAACATCCTCGGCAAGAATGTCGCCAGTCGTGAAACGGATCATGGCCTCCCCGCTTGCGTCAATAGTACCATCGAGCCTCGCGACGGACTGAGGGTTGGTGATTGGCGCCGTGCAGGACCTCAAGCACCTGTCGCCGAATCGTGTCGGAGTGGACACCGACATGCTGGACAAGCGACCATGGGAAGGAGTGCTCCACCAAGAACTCGGCTTGCTTCTCATCTCGGCAGGCCTGCCAGTCCCTTGCCGCTACCGCCCTCCAATCGATCTCGTCGAGGCGGGCCAGGTCGCAGTAGTACGGGGCATATCCGGCCGCAGCATTGGCGTCCGTGAAGGCCCATGCACGGTCGTGCTGATCGGCCCAAGCGACAGCTGCGTGCAGGTCGGCTTGCAGGTGAACAATGGGCCCCTGGCCACCGCGGTAGTTCAGTTCCGGGTGATTGCGCTTGTAGATCACGTAGAGCATCACCGAGCGCGGGCAGAAGTAGAACGGGACGCAGTCGCCAACGAACAGCCCCGGGCGACTCCGGAGTTGCTTGCGCGAGCGACGCTCCTTGATGCTCGACATGCCAATGGTCGTACCCAGCCGAGGGTGGCGCTGCACCTCGGCATCGCACCACAAGCAGTCGTCGGCGATGATCGACGGTAGGCGGTCGACATGGACGATGTGGAATACGCTGGGCTGTGGGGGTGGCACGGTCGGGCGTCCGAGGCAGCATACGGCTTAGCGTAGCTCAAGGACATGGCGAACGCTGCCTGAGGCGCCCCCTGAGCTATGATCGGCGCGAACCGCCGCCCGGAGCGAACAGCTTTGCCGACGCATCCTAGCGCCCTGGGCGCATTGACCGTACTCGACCTCACCGACGACCGCGCCATCTACGGCGCAAAGCTCCTCGCAGACATGGGCGCTCGGGTGGTACGCCCGGAACCGCCGGGGGGAGACCCGCTGCGCCGGCGCGGGCCGCATCTCGAAGGCGGCGATGGGGGCTCGCTTTGGCACGCCTTCTTCGCGTCGAACCGGCGTTTCGTCACCGTGGATCCGGGCGCGTCGGACGGACAGGAGGCGCTTGCCGAACTGGTCGAAGGCGCCGATGTCGTGCTCGCCTGCGATGGTGCCTTGAAGGCTGCCGCGAAGCTCGACGAGGCAGTGGCCCGGCGACCGGAGCTGATCGTCATCGACGTTTCCTCCTTCGGCCCGACCGGCCCGTGGCGGGATTGTCTGGCGCCGGACCTCGTGGCCGGGGCGCTCGGCGGCGCCGTGGCCACCACGGGCGATGTCGACACGCCGCCGCTCAAGACTTTCGGCGAGCTCAACTTCGTGCTCTCCGGGGCCTATGCGGCCATCGCCGTGCTGGCGGCGGTCTACCGCCAGCGCCGCACCGGCGCCGGGCAGCGCGGCCATGTGCCGGTGCATGAGTGCATCGCCTCGTGCTTGGAGCATGTGCTGATGTGGTACTGGTACCACGACCGGATGCCGAACGCGCAAGGCCCGTCGCTTACGCGGCGCGGCAGCCTGCACTGGTCGAATGCCTACGTCGTGATGCCCGCCAAGGGCGGCTCGATCATGGTCACGCCCACGCCGTCCTTCGACAACCAGCTGGTCTGGCTGATCGAGAACGACGCGCAGCAGGACCTCTTGGATCCCAAGTACCAGGAGCCGGAGCACCGCCGCGACTACATCCGCCGCATCATGCAGGTGCTGCGCGATTGGGTGGGAACGCGCGAGGTCGAGGAGATCTTCTTCGACGCGCAGGCGCACCATGCCCCGTACGGCTGGGTCCTGTCAGTGGACAAAGTCGCCAAGAATCCGCAGCTTGCGGCGCGGGACTGGTGGGCCGCCTACGCCGTGGACGGCCGCCAGGTGGAGGGCACCGGAGCGCCGTACCGCTTCAGCGCGACGCCTTGGCGCATCGACCATGCGGCGGCGGACGCGGCGGACGAACCCGGGCCGCCGCCTTCCCCTCCTTCGCCATGCGGGGATGCCGACAGGCTGCCGCTGCGCGGCCTGCGCATCCTGGATTTCACGCATGTCCTCGCCGGCCCGTTCGCCACCCGCATCCTCGCGGACCTCGGCGCGGACGTGGTGAAGGTGAACACCGCCACCCGTGCCGGCCCCAACGCGCCGGGCAGCGTCTACTACATCATGTGGAACCGGAACAAGCGGGCGCTCGCCCTCGACATGTCCCGCGATGAGGCCCGCAGCGTCTGCCGGCGCCTCTGCGAGACTGCCGACGTGGTAATCGACAACTTCTCCGTCGGCGTGCTCGATCGCTGGGGCGTCGGCTACGACGCGGTGAGCGCGGCCAATCCGAAGGTGATCTACGTGCAGATGTCCGGCATGGGCGATGGCGGGCCGTGGTCGGACTTCGTCACCTACGCGCCGACGATCCACGCGCTGTCCGGGCTCACCTACCTCACCGGCGTGCCGGGCCGCGAGGACATCGGCATCGGCTTCTCCTACAACGACCATTGCGCCGGGCTGCACGGCGCCTTCGCCATCCTCGCCGGATTGGAGGCGCGGCGGCAGATCGGGCGCGGCCAGCGCATCGACATGTCGCAGTTCGAGGTCGGCGTCAATCTGGCCGGGCCGACCATGCTGGACTACTTCGCCAGCGGCCGCGCCGCGACGCCGCTGGGCAATCGCCTGCCCTACGACGCCGCCGCGCCGCACAACTGCTACCCGTGCGCCGGCGCACCGAGCGAGAATGTGGCGGACGAACAGTGGGTGGCCATCGCCTGCATGACGGATGCCCAGTGGCAGGCGCTGAGGCAGTTGATGGGCGATCCGGCCTGGGCCCAGGAGGCGCGCTTCGAGGCGGCTGCCGGGCGCCAAGCGGCCGAGGACCTCGACGATCGCATCGCCGAGTGGACGCGCACCCTGAGCGCGGGGGACGTGATGGCGCGCTGCCAAGCCGCCGGGGTGCCGGCCGGCGTCGTGCAGACCGGGGCGGACATGGGGGAGCGGGACCCGCAGCTGCGCGAGAGCGGCTTCCTCATGGAACTGGACGAGGAGCATCCGGTAGCCGGCAAGGTGTACGCGGATCGGCTGCCCATCCGCTTCGAGGGCGAGCCGACGCCGAGCTACCGGCGCACCCGGGAACTCGGCGAGGACAACGCCGAAGTGCTCCAGGACTGGCTCGGCATGAGCGAAGAGGAAGTCCGCGAAGGCGAGGAGGCTGGCTTCCTCAAGTAAGGGCGCGAGGGCGATGCCGGCTTCGGGGCGACGGCATCGGATATACTGGCCGCAACAGCAACTCCAACAGGCCGCTGGCCATGACCACCGACGAACTGAACGCGATGCTCGCCAGACTCGCCGCTGCCCAGGACCGAACCGACGCCCAACTGGAGGCCCTAGGTGCCAGGATCGCGGCAGCCCAGGACCAAGCCGACGCCCGAAAGGCCGAGGCCGATGCCCGACAGGCCAAGATCGACGCCCAGCTCGCAAAGACCGACGCCCAGCTGAAGGCCCTGGGTGCCAGGATCGCGGCAGCGCACGACCAGGCGGATGCCGACACCCGACGGGCCAAGACCGACGCCCAGCTCGCGGAGACCGACGCCCAGTTCGCAAGGAATGCGGCCCAACAAGCAGAGCCCGACGACAAACTGAACCGGCTGTGGGACAAGCTGGACCGGGAGGCGCAGATGTACGGCGGCGTCGGCAACAACCAGGCCGCGGAGGAGTTCTACTACAACAGCCTCAAGGCCGACCCGGTGCTGGGCGGGGTGCGCTTCGACTTCATCGACAAGAACGTCACCCGCAGCCACGACGGGATCGAGGACGAGTTCGACCTGCTGCTGGTCAACGGGCGGGCCGTGTACGTGGTGGAGGTCAAGTACAAGGCGCACGAGAACGACCTGCAGCGGCTGCTGGACAGCAAGGCGGTCAACTTCCGGCGCCTGTATCCCGAATACGCGGATCGCGAACAGCGCTTCGGCCTGGCGTCCTTCCATGTTCACGACGAACTCAAGCGCGCGGCCCTAGCAAAGGGCGTTACCGTGCTGCAGCGCAAGGGCGACGTGATCGAGAGCATCGCGGCCTGAGCCCCGGCGAAGTCCTCGCCGCCGCGCTCGGCCGGTTCAGATCACCAGCCGGTCCATGAACTCGTGGACGGGCGTCGCGTCGAGCGCGTCCGCATCGAGGCACGAATCCCGAATGGCCTGCGCCCGGGGCGCGGGGAAGCGCGTGGCGAGGTTCTCCTCGAACTTGGCGATGAGGAGCGGAATGCCCTCTTCCCGGCGCCGACGGTGGCCGACCGGGTACTCCACGGCGACCTCCTCGGTCGCCGTGCCGTCCTTGAAGAAGACCTGCACGGCGTTGGCGATGCTGCGCTTGTCCGGTTCGTGGTACTCGCGGCTGTAGCGCTCGTCCTCCTCCACCGCCATCAGTTCGCGCAACGTGTCGATGCGCGGGTCCGCGGCCGCTTCGTCCTCGTAATCCTCCGCCTTGAGGCCGCCCTTCAGGAGGCCGATGGCGGTCATGTACTGCAGGCAGTGATCGCGGTCCGCGGGGTTGTTGAGCGCCCCCACCTTGCTGATGATGCGGATGGCGGATTCGTGGGTGGTGAGCACGATGCGGTCGATGTCGGCGAGGCGCGGCGCGACCTGCGGGTGGAGCTGCACCGCGGCCTCCACCGCGGTCTGGGCGTGGAACTCCGCGGGGAAGGAGATCTTGAACAGCACGTTCTCCATCACGTAGCTGCCGTATTCCCGCTGGAAGCGGAACGGCTCGCCCTTGAACGACACGTCGTAGAAGCCCCAGGTGGGCGCGGAGAGCGCACCCGGATAGCCGATCTCGCCCTTCAGCACGAGCATGGCGAGGCGTACGGCGCGGCTCGCGGCATCGCCCGCGGCCCAGGACTTGCGCGGCCCGGCGTTCGGCGCGTGGCGGTAGGTGCGCAGCGCGGAGCCGTCGATGAAGGCGTGGCTGAGGGCATCCACGATCTGGTCCCGGCTGCCGCCGAGCATTTTGGTCACCACCGCGGTCGAGGCCACCCGCACCAGCAGCACATGGTCCAGGCCCACGCGGTTGAAGCTGTTCTCCAGTGCGAGGCAGCCTTGGATCTCGTGCGCCTTCACCATGGCGGCGAGCACGTCGCGCATCACGAGCGGCGGCTTGCCGACGGCGACGGCGTCGCGGCTGAGGTAGTCCGCGACCGCCAGGATCGAGCCGAGGTTGTCCGATGGATGGCCCCACTCCGCCGCCAGCCAAGTGTCGTTGAAGTCCAGCCAGCGGACGATGCAGCCGATGTCCCAGGCGGCCTTCACGGGGTCCAGCTCGAACTGCGTGCCGGGCACGCGGGCGCCGTTCGGCACCACGGTTCCCGGCACGATGGGGCCGAGGTGCTTGGCGCACTCCGGGAAGCGCTGCGCCAAGAAGCCGCAGCCGAGGGTGTCCATCAGGCAGTAGCGGGCGGTGTCCATGGCCTCGGGCCCGATGGCGTCGTAATCCGCCACGTAGTCCGCGATGGCGACGAGTTCGGGGTCCGGGTCCGGGCGGACGTTCAGATCGACGTTCGAGCTCATGGGCGGCTAGCGATCGGCTAGGGCCGGGAAGGCGCGCGGCTCTTCGCCGATGTAGTCCGCGCTCGGCCGGATGATGCGGTTGTTCACCCTTTGCTCCATGACGTGCGCGGTCCAGCCGGAGACGCGCGAGCAGACGAAGATCGGCGTGAACAGCTTGGTGGGGATGCCCATGAAGTGGTAGGCCGAGGCGTGGAAGAAGTCGGCGTTGGCGAACAGTTCCTTTTCATCCCACATGGTCTTCTCGACGGCGCAGGAGACGGGGTACAGGAGCACATCGCCCACTTCCTCCGCGAGGCGCTCGGCCCAGCCCTTGATGATGGTGTTGCGCGGGTCCGACTTGCGGTAGATGGCGTGGCCGAAGCCCATGATGACTTCCTTGCGGGCCAGCATGCCGAGCACGGCCTCCTTGGCGGCCTCGGTCGTGTCGAACTGCTCGATCAGAGCCATCGCCGCCTCGTTCGCGCCGCCGTGCAGCGGGCCGCGCAGCGAGCCGATGGCGCCGGTGACGCAGGAGTGCATGTCGGACAGCGTCGAGGCGCACACCCGGGCGGTGAAGGTGGAGGCGTTGAACTCGTGCTCCGCGTACAGGATGAGCGATACGTCCATGACGCGGCGGAAAAGGTCGCTCGGCGACTCGCCCTTGAGGGTGGCGAGGAAGTGGCCGGCGATGGAGTCTTCGTCCGTGTCGACTTCGATGCGCACGCCCTCGTGGCTGAAGCGGTACCAGTAGTTGATGATGGACGGCAGTGCGGCGAGCAGCCGGTCCGCCACCCCCTGCTGGTTGGCGAAGTCGCCTTCCGGTTCGAGATTGCCGAGCATGGAGCAGCCGGTGCGCATGACGTCCATGGGGTGGGCGCTGGCCGGGATGCGTTCGAGCACCTCCTTCAGCGCATCGGGCAGGCCGCGCAGCCCCTTGAGCTTGGCGCGGTAGGCATCGAGGGCGGCCTGGTCCGGCAGTTCGCCGTGGAAGATCAGGTGCGCCACTTCCTCGAAGGTGGCGCCAGCGGCCAGATCCGAGATGTCGTAGCCGCGATAGGTGAGGCCGGTGCCCGTCTTGCCTACCGTACACAGTGCCGTCTGGCCCGCGCTTTGGCCGCGCAGGCCCGCGCCGCCGAGTTTCTTGTCAACCATGGTTCCCCTTCCTTAATCCACCGGCCAATCAAAGCCGCTATTGGTTCTCGTCCGCGCCTTCTTGGAACAGCGCATCGAGCTTCTGCTCGTAGGCCGCGTAGCCGAGCACGTCGTAGAGCTCGTCGCGGGTCTGCATCGTGTCCAGCACGCTCGCCTGGGTGCCCTCGGTGCGGATCGTTCGGTAGACGTTGAGAGCCGCCCGGCTCATGGCCCGGAACGCCGACAGCGGATACAGCGCCATGCCGACGCCGACGCGGCACAGCTCGTCGAGGCTGTACAGCGGCGTCTGGCCGAACTCGGTGAGATTGGCGAGCACAGGCACGTCCACGGCGGACGTGAAGCGCTCGAACATCGCGACGTCGGTCATCGCCTCCGCGAAGATGGCGTCCGCCCCCGCCTCCTCGAAGCGCACGGCGCGTTCCACTGCCGCATCGAGGCCCTCGACGGCCAGCGCGTCGGTGCGCGCCATGAGCACGAACGCGGGGTCCGTCTTGGCATCGACCCCGGCCTTGATGCGATCGCACATCTCTTCGGCGCTGACGATGGCCTTGTTCGGGCGGTGGCCGCAGCGCTTGGCCGCCACCTGGTCTTCCATGTGTACCGCAGCGGCGCCGGCGCGGATCATCTCGGTGATGGTGCGGGCGATGTTGAACGCGCCGCCCCAGCCGGTGTCGATGTCTACCAAGAGCGGCAGCGAGGTGGTGGCGGTCAGGCGGCGCACGTCTTCGAGCACGTCGTTCATGGACGTCATGCCGAGGTCCGGCAGGCCATAGGAACCGTAGGCGACGCCGCCGCCGCTGAGATACAGCGCCCGGTAGCCGACGGCCTCGGCCAGGAGCGCCGCGTAGGCGTTGATGGCGCCGACGATCTGCAGCGGGCTTTCTTCGGCCAGCGCCTGCCGGAAGCGTTGCCCCGGGGTCATGCGCATCCCTCCACGGATTCGAGCGCCGCCTTGAGTTCCGCGTAGCCCGTCACGGCGGCGAGTGCGGGGTACTGGTCGATCACCGCCTGCGGCGCGTTGAAGAAGATGCCGGCATGGGCTTCGTCCAGCATGCTGACATCGTTGAAGGAATCGCCGGCGGCGACGACGCGGTAGTTCAGGGCCTTGAAGGCGCGCACCGCGTGGCGCTTGGGGTCTTCCTGGCGCAGCCGGTAGCCGACGATGCGGTCGTCTTCGACGATCAGCCGGTGGCAGAGCAGCAGCGGATGGCCGAGTTGGGCGACGAGGGGCATGGCGAGGTCGTAGAACGTATCCGACAGCACGGCGATCTGGTAGCGCTGCCGCGCCCAGGCCATGAAGTCGGCGGCGCCGGGCAGCGGTTCGAGGCCGGCCACCGCATCGCGGATGGCGCGGATGCCGATGTCGCGCTCGTCGAGGATGCCGAGCCGCCGCTGCATGAGGTCGTCGTAGACGGGGATGTCGCGGGTGGTGAGCTTGAGCTCGTCGACCCCGGTGGCGCGAGCGACGGCCTGCCAGATTTCAGGCACCAGCACGCCTTCGAGATCGAGACAAAGAACGTCCAACGCTGCCCTCGCCCGCCAAGCGCCCCGCCGGGGCGACAGCGCGGCATTCTAACCACTTGCAGCCCGGACTGAACGGCGCGCGTCCCAACAGGGTGCAGGACGAATCTCCGCCCACGCGCCTCAGCAACCGTGCATGACCCCGGCGCGGGCGGGGCAGGCCCCGCACCCGTTCAACGAGCGGCGTCGAGATCGTCGCCGGGCACGGCGACGGCGCGCGGCCAAGGCTCACGCGACGCAAATCCCAACCCGTATCGCCGGAAATCCGCCCCTCGGACACGAAAAATCGCGACGTCGAGCCGATTTCCTACAGTAGGTATGGGGAATCGTCCTCACGCTCGACCAAAGTCGGCGTTCAAACTGCAGTTCAAGCACCGCAATCCGAGCCGCCAGTGCAGCGCAAACACAACCCCAGCCGCCGACGACCCGCGCCTGCGCGTGTGGTAGGTTCGGCGTGCCAGCCGACCGCAGGGAGCAGCCATGGCCGAAGTCGCCGCCAGCGTCGACGAGCTCTACCCGGACCTCAGGGGTGAGCCGATGGAGAACACGCAGCAGTACTGGTCCATGCATCTCTTCGCCGGCATCCTCGATGTGTATTACGAGCACCGCGGCGACGATGCCTACGTCGCCTGCGACACGCTCATCTACTACCAGTTCGGCGACCCGACAAAGAAGATCGTGCCCGACGTGTACGTGCTATTCGGCGTCCCCGGCATAGGGGGGATGGGCAGCTACAAGGTGTGGGAGATCGGCAAGGCCCCGGACTTCGTGCTGGAAGTAGCGTCGCCGAGCACGAAACACAAGGACCGCTTCGAGAAGCCGAGCGCCTACGCCGAGATGGGCGTGCAGGAGTATTGGCGCTTCGACCCCCAAGCCCGCTACACCGTGCCCCTAGCCGGGTACCAGCTCGCCAGCCAAGGCTATGAGCCGATTCCGATCCGACTGCGGCCGAACGGCCTCCTCGCAGCGTCCAGCGAAGTCCTCGGTCTCACGCTGGGGGCAGAACGCTACCAGCCCGGCTTCCGCGAGAAGTACGGTCGCTGGGCACTGTTCCCACGGGATCGGGTCACCGACGAGAAGCTGCCCGACCACGCGGGCGAGAAGGCACGCGCGGATGCTGCGGAAGCGCAGCGGGACGCGGAGCGAGATCGAGCGGAAGCGGCAGAGGCAGAGGTCCGCGCATTGAAGGCAGCGCTCGCGGCGAGCCGCGGCCCTTCTTCTTGAGTCCGGCAATGGCGCAGTTGCCGATCAGCATCGCTGAACTCTATCCGTCGCTGCGCGGCGACCCGAAGGAGGGTTCGCAGCATTGGTGGGGGATCGTGAGCTTCGCGGGCGCCTTGGATGCGCACTACTGGGGCCGCGAAGATGCGTATGTCACCGGCGACCAGCTCATCTACTACGAACTCGGCGACCCTACCAAGAAGATCGTCGCCGACGCGATCGTGGTGCTCGGCGTTCCGGGTCTCGGCGCGATGGGCGCATACCGTGTCTGGGAGATCGGCAAGGCCCCGGACTTGGCGTTCGACGTCGTGCTGCCGAACACCAAGCGCAAGCATCTGCTTGAGGTCCCTCGCGCGTACGCGGCGATGGGGGTGCGGGAATGCTGGCGCTTCTACCCGGAAGCGGAAGGCACCGCAGCACTGGCAGGCTACCGGCTCGAACGCGGCGTGTGCTGGCCCATGCCGGTCGTCGCGATGCCGAATGGCGCGGTAGTAGGGTGCAGCAAAGTCCTCGGCATGTTCCTCGAAGCCGAACGTCTCCGCCCCGGCGCACGTCCGGCGCACGGCGCATGGGGCCTGTTCCTGCGCGATGTGGCAACAGACGAACCGCTGCCGGACCCGCTCGGAAAAGAGAAGCACCGCGCACGCGAGCCCAGCGAACAGCGGGGTGCGCTGGCTGCGGTCGGCACGGTCGGCTGCCGCTAGTGCAGGCCCGCCCCTCCGCCATTCCTCGCGACCGCGTCCGCACCGTCAGCCAGGTCAATGCCGAGGCGCGGCTGCTCGTCGAGGAGCGCTTCCGGGTGGTGTGGATCGAGGCCGAGGTCTCGAACTTCAAGCGCTATCCGTCCGGGCACTGGTACTTCACGCTGAAGGACGAGCAGGCGCAGCTGAACTGCGTGATGTTCTCCAGCCGCAATCGGTTCGTGCGCCACCGGGTCGGCAACGGCACCTCGGTGCTGGTGCGCGGGCGGCTGTCCATCTTCCAGCCGCGCGGCCAGTTCCAAGGCATCATCGACCATCTCGAACCGGCCGGCGAAGGTGCGCTGCAGGCGGCTTTCGAGCAACTCAAGGCGAAGCTGCACCGCGAGGGCCTGTTCGCGGCGGAACGCAAGCAGCCCCTTCCCGCGTTCCCCCAGCGCATTGCCGTCATCAGCTCGCGCAACGCCGCCGCCCTGCGCGACGTGCTGGCCGTGATCCGGCGCCGCTTCCCCTGTGTCCAGGTGACGTGCTTCTACGTCGCGGTCCAAGGAACCGAGGCGGAGTGGCAGGTCAGCGGCGCGTTCGATCGCGCCGAGCGGATGCGCAGCCGGCCGGATGTCGTCATCGTCACCCGCGGCGGCGGCTCGCTGGAGGATCTGGCGGCATTCAATGCCGAGTCCGTCGCCCGCCGCATCAGCGCTGCGCGGATTCCCGTGATCGCCGCCATCGGCCATGAGACGGACTTCACCATCGCCGACATGGTCGCGGACCGGCGCGCCGCCACGCCCTCGGCGGCGGCGGAACTCGCGACGCCGGACGGTGCGGAACTCGATGCGCGGATCGGGCGGCTCAAGCTTCAAATGCAGCGCTTGGCGCTGGACCGGCTGCGGGTCGACGGTCGTCTGCTCGGCGCCGCGAGCAAACGCCTCGTGCATCCGCAACGCGCCTTGGAACAGCGCATGCAGCGCATCGACGAACTCGGCGAGCGGCTGGCGAACGCCCAGCGGGCGGCGCTGGCGCGGCTGGACACGGCCTTCATGCATCGCCGCAGTCTGCTGATCCGCAACAGCCCCGCGCACCTGATCGCAGCGGGCCATGGGCGAATCCAGCAGTCGGAGGACCGCTTGAGGAATGCTGCCATCGCCAGCCGCGAGCAGGCTCGAAGCCGGCTCGGCGCGGTGGCGCGGGCGCTGGCGGCGGTGAGTCCGCTGGCGACGCTGGATCGCGGCTACGCGATCCTGGCGCACCCGGACGGCAGCCGCTGGGGGTCGCCCATCACCAGCACCCGGCAGGCGCGCCCCGGCGAGACCATCATCGGCCATCTGGCGGACGGCCAGCTACTCATGGACATCAAGGAGGATTGACATGATCGGAACCGGATTGCTGCTAGCCGCGGCACTCACCGTGGAAGCCGGCGGGGTCGCCGCCCTGCGTCTGCCCTGGGATGCGACCAGCGCCCGCTACCAGGACGACGACGCGCTGGTCATCGACGGCCACGCGATCATCGGCATCGGCGCGGATGCCGCGGCCGGCAAGCACACGGTGGCCGTACGGACGGCGGCTGGCGAGGAGCGCTACCTATCTTTCGTCGTGGCGCCGAGGGAGTTCCCCGAGGAACGCCTCACCGTCGCCCGGCGCCACGTCAACCCGTCGCCGGAACAGCTCGAGCGCTACGCCCGGGAGGCGGCGATTCAGCGCGACGCCTACGCGCTGCGCACCGAAGTGCGCGAGGGTCTTGTGCCGTTCGCCGAGCCGCTGAAGGGCCGCATCTCCAGCGAGTTCGGCTTTCGGCGCATCTTCAACGGCCAGCCGCGCTCGCGCCACTCCGGCGTCGACATCGCCGCCAACACCGGCACCGACGTGAGCAACCCGGCACCGGGCACCGTGGCGGCAGTGGGCGACTACTTCTTCAACGGCAAGACGGTGCTGGTGGACCACGGCGGCGGCCTCGTCGCCATGTACTGCCACCTGAGCCGCATCGATGTGGCCAAGGGCGACGAAGTGCAGCGCGGCGACATCCTCGGCGCGGTCGGCGCCACGGGGCGGGTGACCGGGCCGCACCTGCACTGGACGGTGAGCATCCGCGGCGTGCGGGTGGACCCGCTGCGGTTTCAGGAAACGCTGAACCAGCTCTGAGGATCCCGGAGTCTAGACCCGTGGCGGGCGGGCATTGGCAGGACGCGAAGGGCATCGGCGACCGGCTGGCGTCGCACGGCCTCGGCGGACTGCTCGCCCTCGACCTCGAAGGCCGGACGTCCATCTCCGCCATCGGCGCGCTAGGTGCCGACGGGGCGCACACCTTCGCGTGGAAACGCCGCGCGGGACTGCACGATGCCCTGGCCCGACTGGACGAGTTCGCAGGTGGCGCATCCTTCCTGGTCGGCCACAACATCATCGAACACGATCTGCCGCTGCTCGCCAAGCACGCGGCCGATCTCAAGCTGCTGCAGCTCCCCGCCATCGATACGCTCTATCTCAGCCCCCTCGCGCGCCCGGAGAACCCGTACCACCACTTGGTGAAGCAATACCACGAGCCGGGCCTCGCAAGAACGCAGGTGAATGATCCGCTGCTCGATGCCGAGCTGACGCTGGAACTCCTCGCCGACATCGCGGACGACCTGCAAGGCAAGGACAGCGACCTGCTGCTGGCTTGGCACGCGCTGCTGGCTGCGGGTACGGAAGCGGACGGCTTCGATGCCCTGTTCCGCGCTGTTCGCGGGGTCGGTACAGCGCCGCCGCTGGCCGACGCCTTGCCGGTGATCGAGCGGCGGCTCGCCGAACGCGGGTGTCCCGACCAGGCGGCAGCCATCGCAGGCGACGCGGCGGCGGACCCCCTGCCGCTGGCCTACCTCTTGGCATGGCTGCCGGTCTCCGGCGGCAACTCGATCATCCCGCCGTACGTCGAACTACGCTTCAAGCCGAGCGCATTGGCAGAGCGGCTGCGCGAAACCCGCTGCGGCGACCGGAGCTGCCGGTGGTGCAGGGAACGCCTCGATGCGACGCGCGCGCTTGGGCGGTGGTTCGGGCATTGGTTCAAGGACGGTTCGCCGGCATTCCGCGAAAGACCCGCGAATCCGGACGGCGAGAGCCAGCAGCGAGTCATCGTCGAGCGGCACCTCGTCCGGGAGCATGTGCTCGGGATTCTGCCCACCGGCACCGGCAAGTCGCTCTGCTATCAGCTTCCCGCGCTGATGCGCTACGAGGCGAGCGGCGCGCTGACGGTGGTGATCTCGCCGCTGGTGGCGCTGATGGCGGACCAGGTCGCGGCCATGCGCCGCGAAGGCATCGCCTGCGCCGCCACCATCAACGGGCTGCTTTCCTGGCCGGAACGGGCCGATGCGCTCGCAAGGATTCGGTTCGGCGATGTCGGCATCGTGCTGGTGGCGCCGGAGCAACTGCGCAACAGGACGTTTCGCAACGCCCTCGCCGGCCGACACATCGGCGCATGGGTGATCGACGAGGCACATTGCCTATCGAAGTGGGGGCACGACTTCCGTCCCGACTACCGCTACATCGGCCGCTACATCGCCGAGCGGCATGGCGACGAGATTCCGCCGATCCTGTGCCTGACGGCAACGGCCAAGCATGATGTCGTGGACGACATACGCGGCTACTTCGACCAAACGCTCGGTGCCCGGCTGGAAGTGATCGACGGCGGCGCGGAGCGCACGAACCTCGAGTTCGTGGTTCTGCCCACCACGCCGGCGCAGCGCATCGAACACATCCACCGCAGCATCGAGGATGCGCTCGGCGATGCGCCGTCGGGCGGGGCGATCGTCTACTGCGCGACGAAGCGGAGCACCGAAGAGACCGCCGAGGCTCTCGCCGAGCGCGGCGTCCGGGCAGCGCACTTCCACTCCGGGCTTTCGCCGGAACGCAAGCGCGAGGTCCAGCGCTCGTTCCACGAGGGCGAGACCGAAGTCGTGGTCGCGACCAATGCGTTCGGCATGGGCATCGACAAGCCGGACGTGCGCACCGTCATCCATGCGGAAATCCCGGGGTCGCTCGAAAGCTATCTGCAGGAGGCGGGTCGCGCCGGTCGCGACGGCGACGATGCGCACTGCCTGCTGCTGTTCGCGGAAGACGATCCGGAGCGGCAGTTCTCGCTCACCGCGAGGTCCCGTCTCGAACGCCGCGACATCCAAGCCGTACTGCGCGCCATTCGCCGCCTCGACAGCCGGCGCCGCCGGCACAGCGAGGGTGTGGAGGACGCCGTGATCGCGACTGCTGGCGAGATACTGCTCGAGGATGCGAGCGGAGAGTTCGCCCGCGACAACGCAACGGACGATGATCGGGTGCGAACGGCGATCGCCTGGCTCGAGGAGGCCAAGCTCGCCGAGCGGAACGAGAACCACGCCAGCGTCTTCCCGTCGTCCCTGCGCGTCAGGACTTTCGCCGAAGCCCGCGAGCGAATCGAGCGGGAGGGCGGCAGGAGGGGCATCCGACAAGACTTGCAGAAGGTCATGGTGGAGGTCGCCCGGACGCTGGTGCATGCGGACCCGGACACCGGCATCAGCACCGATGAGCTGATGATGCAGTGCGGCTGCTCGCTGGCCCAGCTTCGCGAGGTCTTCAGCGCCCTGGAGACCATCGGCGTCGCCTCCAACGACATGCGTCTCACGGTCTACGTTCACGTCGGCGTCGAGAACGCATCGGATCGGCGCCTGGCAGCGGCCCGGGAACTGGAAACCGCCCTCGTCGGCGCGCTGCGCGAGGAAGCGCCCGATCAGGAGAAGGACCAGTGGACGCGCCTCAGCCTGCGCCCGCTCGCCCAGCGTCTTCGGGAGCAGGACATAGACAACCCGCTGCCTGAGCGCCTCGTGCGCACTCTGCGCAGCCTCGCCGCCGATGGTCGCGACGAGCCGGGCGCCCTGCGCAGCCTCGACGTTCGTGCCCGCGACATGGACAGCGTCGCGGTCCGACTGCGTCGAGCGTGGGAGATGATCGAGCGGATCGCCAAGCTGCGCCGCGACGGCGCCAGCCGCTTGCTTGAGCACATCGTCGGCAAGGTGCCGACCGGCACACGCGGCGTCGACCTACTGGTCGAGACGACCTACGGCGAACTCGAACGCGCCGTGCAGCAGGACATGATCCTCACCTCGCAGCTGCGCCAGCGCAACACCCAGGCTCTGGTGGACCGCGCCCTCCTGTGGATGCATGAGCAGGAAGTCATCACGCTCAATCGCGGCTTGACCGTGTTCCGCCCCGCCATGGCCCTCAAGGTGACCCGCGATGGGCGGACGTTCAGGGTCGCCGACTTCACGCCGCTGGCCCAGCACTATGCGGAACAGACCGCGCAAGTCCACATCGTCGCCGAGTACGCCCGCCTCGGCATGGCCGACATCGGCTTGGCGCTGCGTCTGGCGATGGACTACTTCAAACTCGACAACGAGTCTTTCGTCGGCAAGTGGTTCGCCGGCGAGGAACGCGCCTTGCGCCGCGACACGCTGCCGAACCACTACGACGAGATCGTCACCCGGCTTGCGAACAGGACCCAGGAGCGCATCGTCGCCGACGACCGGGAGCGCACCAACGTGCTGGTGCTCGCCGGTCCCGGTTCCGGCAAGACGCGCGTGCTGGTGCATCGGATCGCCTACCTGATCCGCGTCCGCCGCGAGAGCCCGCGGCGCATCCTCGCGCTCACCTACAACCGCCACGCCGCAGTCGAAGCGCGCCGGCGACTCGACGATCTGATCGGCAGCGACGCCCGCGGCGTCAACGTCATGACCTGCCACGCGCTGGCGATGCGCGTTCTCGGCGTCTCATTCGCAGACGCGGCCGCGAGTCCAACCGATGCCGCGTTCGAGGACATCCTGCGCGAGGCGACCAAGGTGCTCAGATCCGACGGCGAAGCCGCGACCACCGTCACGCGCGAGCAGATGCTCGGCGGCATCGGCTGGATTCTGGTCGACGAATACCAGGACATCGGCGAAGGCGAGTTCGAGCTCATCTCCGCCCTCGCTGGCCGAACGCTCGCCGAAGAAGACGCGAGGCTCAACCTGTTCGCCGTAGGAGACGACGATCAGAACGTCTACAGCTTCAAGGGCGCATCGGTGCGCTACATCCGCCGCTTCAAGAACGACTACCAGGCGCGAGTCGCCTACCTCGTCGACAACTACCGGTCGAGCCGCAACATCATCGCCGCAGCCAACCGCTGCATCGATGCGGCGCAGGATCGGCTGAAGCGCGACCACGAGATACGGATAGACCAAGGGCGGAAGGCCGAGGCCCCCGGCGGACGCTGGGAAGCTCTCGACGGGGTAGCGAAGGGGCGGGTCCAGGTTCTGTGCGCGGCGGCCGGTCGACTTGCCCAAGCGGTCGTCGCCGTCGACGAACTGCGGCGCCTCGCCGCGCTCGACGCCGACTGGCGGTGGGATCGGTGCGCCGTCATCGCGCGCAACTGGGCGGACCTCGATCCCGTGGCAAGCGTCTGCGCAGCGCGCGGCATTCCGTTCCAGAGTGCCCGGGAGGAACTCGGCTCGTTCTGGCGGGCGCGGGAGACGCAAGCGCTGCTCGCGGCGCTGGAGGCGGCTGGGCCGACGACCACCAGACAGGCGATCGAACAGTTCTCGGAGAAGCCCGCGTCGGGTCGCTGGAGCGAGTTGCTGGCGCAGGCCCTCGCCGAGCTGCTGCTAGAGGAAGCCGAGGCATCGGTCCTCTCGGCCGCCTACGTGCGCAGTTGGCTCGCCGAGTGGGGTCGCGAGGTGCGTCGCCGGCAGCAGGGGCTGCTGCTCACCACCGCCCACCGCGCCAAGGGCCTCGAGTTCGATCATGTGGTGATCCTGGACGGCAAGTGGAACGCGACCAACACGCGCGAGGACGACGGCGCGCCCCGCCGCCTGGTCTACGTCGCCATGACGCGCGCCCGGGAGACGCTTGCTCTGGTGGAACTGGACGGTCGTGCAGCGATGTCGAACGAGCCACCGCCGGCGGCAACCGAGCGAGGACTCGCCGCGCTGATCGAGCCGCTCAAGGGCCAACCGTCCACCCTCGAGCGGCAGGCGCCGCCTCCCGACCTTAGCGATCCGCGCCTCAGGAACCGGACCGTGGTCTGCACGATGGGGGATGTCTTCCTGGACTTCGCTGGCCGTGCGCCCGCAGGAAGCGAACGCCGCCGCGCCATAGCCGCACTCACTGCTGGAGACCCGCTGTCGCTTGCCCGCCAGGAGGCGCGTTGGCGGCTCAAGGACCGCCATGGACGGGAAGTCGGCCGCATGGCAAGGGATTGGGCCCTCCCGGAAGGAATGGCCGTCGTCGACGCCACCGTCCATGGCGTCTTCGTGCGCTCCGCCAAGGATGTGCGCGACGAGCGCTTCGCCAGCGAACTGCGAGCGAACTCGTGGGAAGTGGTCGTGCCGAAGCTCGTCCTCGCGCCGCGACAGAGCCGCAAGCCCTCTCCATGACGATGGTTCCCGCGCGGACGACGCGTGACCCAGCCGCAGGAGTTGCATTCGGCGAGACCGCGGTGCTGTAATTCGGTCAGCCACCCCCAAGCGCGGCCCAACTGTGCGACGTCCCACCATCACCGACGAGAACCTCCTGCGGATCCAAGCCATGATCCAGGAAGCCGTCAAGGGCGAGCATCCGGGTGTCCACTTCACCGACATCTGGATCGACCCGCGCGTCTCGTGGTGCGGCAGCGACATGATCGACGTTTGGGCGATCTACGATGGCGAGGTGGAGGATCTGGCGCCGCCGCCATCCGCCGGGCCCAGTCTGCTCAGCCGGATGCAGGACATGATCTGGGACTCCGGCGTGGAGGCGTTTCCGGGGCTGCACCTCGTCGCCAAGTCGGACCTCGAGGAGCACCCAGTCTGAGCCCGTCCGATCTTTTGGTCTCGGCTTCGAACCTCCTCCCGTCCGGCCCCGGCCGACCACTTGAAGCGGACCTTCGGCGGGCGGTGAGCACAGTGTACTACGCCCTTTCCATGCGTTGGCAGAGTGCGGTGCAGACGAGCTATTCAACAGGAACATGCGTAGGCATCCCGGCTGGGTGCGCATCTACCGCGCAGTGAACCACGGGCAGGCCGAGCAAGCGTGCCGCAGTCGGGAAGTCCGGTCATTGCCCGACGGTGTCCAGAATTTCGCCAAGCTCTTTGTCGGCCTTCAGGAGCAACGCCACCGGGCCGACTACGACCCCCACGCCTCTTTCAACAAGAGCGAAGTCGAGCGGCTCATCGTCGATGCTAGGGCCGTCCTCGATGAGTTCGAGCAGGCGGACCGCCTCGCGCGAAGATATCTTGCCGTTCTGGTGCTGTTCCGCCGCCGGAACTGAGCGCCCCCGCCTCACCGGCCGCGGCGGTGGCGGATGATGCGCTTGCGGCGGCGCTGCTGGCGGGGGCTGAGTTCGTTGCGGCGACCGGCGAAGGGGTTTTCCGTGGTGCGGGTCTCGATGCGCACCGGCACGCCCTTCAGATGCAGTTCGTCGCGGAACCGACCGGCCAGGTAGCGCAGATAGGCCGCCGGCAGTGCCTCCGTCTGGCTGCCGTGAACCACCACCGTCGGCGGATGGGCACCGCCCTTGTGGGCGTAGCGCAGCTTGATCTGCCGCGAGCGCACGGTCGGCGGCGGATGCTGCTGCACGGCCTTGGCGAGAATGCGGTTCAGCGCGGTGGTCTGCACGTCGAAGGCGCCGCAGCGGTGGATCGCCTCGGCGTCGGCGAGCAGCGTGCGGATGCCGCGCCCGCGCGCGGCGGCGATGTAGCGCACGGGGATCCACGGGGCGAAGACGAGGCGGCGGCGCACCGACGTCTTGGCAGCGCGGCGGGCGTCGTCGTCGAGCGCATCCCACTTGTTGACGGCCAGCAGCAAGCCGGCGCCTGCGTCCATGGCGTATTCGAGGATGTGCAGGTCCTGTTCCACGACGCCTTCCTGGGCGTCCACCACGAGAATGGCGACCTGGGCCCGGTGCAGCGCATCCAAGGTCTTGACGATGGAGAACTTCTCCACCGTCTCCGTGGTGCGGCCCTTGCGGCGCACCCCGGCGGTGTCGATGAGCACGCAGTTCGCAAGCGGCACGTCGATGGCGTCCCGGGTGGTGCCGGGCACGTCGTGGACCACCTGCCGCTCGCGCCCGGCGAGCGCATTGACGAGGGTGGACTTGCCGACGTTGGGCCGACCGACCACGGCGATGCGCATGGGGGCGTCGTCTTCCTCCTCGCTTTGAGGACCGACAGCCGGCAAGCAGGTCGCCGCCGCTTCGGCGAGGGCGGTGGTGCCGCGCCCGTGGGCGGCGGCGATGGGGTGCGGGTCTCCAAGACCCAAGGCCGCGAACTCGTAGACGGCGTCGGCGCCGATGCCATCCACCTTGTTGACCGCCAGCACGACGCTGGCGCCGCGTTTGCGCAGCCGATCGGCGATGTTCCGGTCGCCCGCAGTGAGGCCAGCGCGCGCATCCAGAACGAGAACGACGGCGTCCGCTTCGTCCAGAGCGAGATCCACCTGCGCGGCCACGGACGCCTCGATGCCGGCCAGTCCGTCGCTGCCGAGACCGCCGGTGTCGATCAAGGTCACCGGGCGATCCGCCAGGCTTGCCGTGCCGTAGTGGCGGTCCCGGGTCAGCCCGGGCGTATCGGCCACCAGAGCGTTTCGGCCACCGCACCAGCAGTTGAAAAGCGTGGACTTGCCGACGTTCGGTCGGCCGACCAGCGCGACCGCGGGCCGCATCCGCGCGGGTCCGGCGCTCAGCCCCGGCGCTCGATTTCCAGAGCGTGCAGGCGACCGTCGTTGGCGAGCACGTAGACCACCTCGTCCACTTCGATCATCGGCGAGCGGAGGCCATCGCTCAGCTTGCGCCGGGCCAGGAACCGGCCGTCGCTCTGCGCCAGCACATGCAGGTAGCCTTCGTCGTCGCCCACCAAGAGGTAGTTGCCGAACGCCACCGGGCTCGTCAGCTTGCGGTTCTTGAGGCCGTCCTGCTCCCAAACCACCGCCGCCGAGTTCTGGCCGATCGCCGTCAGCACATCGTCTTCCGACACCAGGTAGATCTGGCCGTAGCCCTCGGCGAGGTCCAGATGCGTGGAGGCGTCCACTTCCCACACCACCGTGCCGTCCTGGGCGCGCAGCGCCTTCAGGCGACCCTGGAAGCTGGCGGCGTAGAGCGTCGAGCCCACCACCACTGGCGTGCCGTCGACGTCCACCATGCGGTCCAGTTCCGTGCGTCCCTGCGGCAGCATGATGCGCTGCTTCCAGATCGGCGCGCCGTTCTCTTCGGCGATGGCGCTGACGTTGCCATCGCCGAAGCCGGCGAAGACGTAGCCGCCCACCAGCACCGGCGAGGCCGTGCCGCGCAGGGTCAGGAGCGGCACTTGCGATTCGAACGTCCAGCGCAGCGCACCGTCGCCGGCCTCGAGGGCGACGAGGCGTCCGTCGGCTGTCTGCGCTACCACCACGCCCTCGCCCACCGCCGGCCGCGACAGCACCTCGCTGGACAACTGGGTGCGCCACAGCTCGACGCCGCTGCCGGCATCCAAGGCGACCAGTTCGCCGCGCGTGGTGCCCACCACGATGCGGCCCTCGCCAGCGCCGACGCCGCCGGTGACGAACGACGGATCGCGCCGGTCCCAGAACTCGTAGAACGGGCCCTCATCGGGTTTGCCCACGCTCGCGGACCAGAGGGGGCGACCGGTGAACCGGTCGAGCGCCACGACGCTGCCGTAGCCGTCGGCGGCATAGACCCGATCCGCAACCACCGCCGGCGTCAGCCGCAGGTATTTGCGGCCGAGGCCGCGCCCGACCTTGCCGCGCCACAGCTCCTGCACGGAGGCTTCCGCCTCGAAGGCCACGAGTTCGGCAGCCTCCCCTTCCTTGAGGTCCTTCTCGCCCGGGTCGTCCACCCAGGGCAGGAAGGAGAAGGCGCGGCAGCCGCCGAGCAGGGCGACCGCGAGCAGCGGCAGCAGGCAGGACGGGACGAAATAGCGTCGGCGGTGCTTCATGGTTCGCTTGTGACTAGGCTGGCCAGCTTGAGTTCCATCAGCGCGGCGCCCGGAACGAAATCGGCGTTGCCCTCGGCGGCGTCGACACCGCGCTGGTAGGCGGCGCGCGCGGCTTCGAGGTCGCCTTCGGCAACGGCAATGTCGCCGCCGAGTTCCGCCACCTGCGCCTCGAGTCCCACGCTGCGCACCGCGGCGAGCATGGCCTTGCTGTCGCCTAGGCGGTCCAGCTGGTAGAGCACCTTGGCGGCGCGATAGCGGGCGGTGTCGCGCAGCACGCCTTCGTCGGCAACGTCCACGGCCCGCTCCAAGAGCGCCAGCGCTTCCTCCCAGTCCTCGTCCACGGCCTGGTCCCGGGCTCGGTAGAAGAGGGAGAAGACATGGTAGGCGCTGCCGGCGTGATCGCCGTCCAGTACCGAGAGGAATGCGCCGGTGGAAGTGGCCGCGGTGCGCGCCTCCAGATAGCTGTCGAATGCCTCGGAGGCGGCGTTCGCGCGATCCGCGGTGTAGCTCTGATAGTAGCGCCAGCCGACGACGGCGCCCACGGCCAGCAGCAGGCCGACGATGAGCGACGTGCCGTTCTTGTCCCACCATTCCTTGAGCCGTTCGGCCTGCTCTTCGTCCGTGAGGTAGTCCGCCATCTAGGCGCTCTCCTTGTCTACCGGCGCGGTGCGCAGCGCATCCATCAAGCCGTCCAGCCCCATCGTCGTCTGCGCTCCGTCGCCGCGCAGCGGCTTCAGCGTCGCCGCATTTTCCGACAACTCGGCCTCGCCGACAATCACCGCCCACGCCGCGCCGCTGCGATCCGCGGCCTTGAGCTGGCTGCGCAGGCCGCCAGTGCCGGTATGCAGGACCACGCGCAGCGGCGTGGCATCGCGGATGCGCTCCGCCAGCGCGGCGGCGTACGCGCTCTGTTCCGCGGCGGCGACGGCCACGTAGACGTCGGCTTGCGCGTAGCGCCGTGGATGCCGCGCTTCATGCAGCAGCAGCACGCGATCTAGCCCCATCCCGAAACCCAGACCGGGCGTCGGCCGACCGCCGAGGCGTTCGACGAGGCCGTCGTACCGGCCGCCGGAGCACACCGCGCCCTGGGCGCCGAGAGCGTCCGTGGTCCACTCGAAGACGGTGTGGGTGTAGTAGTCGAGGCCGCGCACCAGATGCGGATTCAGGCGGTAATCCATGCCGGCCGCGTCGAGCAGGCGGCGCAGGCCGTCGAAGTGCGCGCGGCTGTCGTCGTCGAGGAAGTCGGCGAGCCGCGGCGCGTCCGCGACGACGGCGCGGGTGGCCGGCACTTTGCTGTCCAGGATGCGCAGCGGGTTCGTCGTCAGGCGGCGGCGGCTGTCGACGTCCAGCGAGTCCTCGTGCGGCCGGAGGTAGTCGAGCAGCGCCTGCCGGTAGCCCACGCGGCTCGTGGCGGAGCCGATGCTGTTGAGTTCCAGAGCGATGTCCCCGGCCAAGCCGAGTTCGCGGAAGACGCGGCCGAGCATGGCGAGCACCTCCGCATCCACGTCCGGCCCGGCGAGGCCGAACGCCTCGGCGCCGATCTGGGTGTGCTCCCGGGTGCGGCCTTTCTGCGGCCGCTCGTAGCGGAACATCGAGCCGTGGTAGAAGAGCTTCTGCGTCTGGTTGTGCAGCAGGCCGTTCTCGATGCAGGCGCGGGCGCAGCTCGCCGTGCCTTCCGGGCGCAGCGACAGGGAGTTGCCGCGCCGGTCCGGGAAGGTGTACATCTCCTTCTCCACGAGGTCGGTCGCTTCGCCGACGCCGCGGCTGAAGAGCTCCGTCGCTTCGAGGTGCGGCAGGCGGATCTCGCGGTAGCCGTAGCGGCGCAGCACGCCGACAACCACCGTCTCGACCTCGCGCCAGCGGGCCGCGGCATCGGGCAGGATGTCGCGCATCCCGCGCACGAGCTGATAGCGTCCGGCCATGGTGCCTACCTGCCGACGACGAGCCTGGCGACCGCGTCGCGGGTGTGCGGGTCGAGGGCTACCGGGTCGCCGTTGTAGGTGACCTGCACAGCGGGCGCGTAGCCGATCAGCAGCTCGAACGGCGGCTCGCCCGGGACCGTCACCACATCGCCGTTGCGTCCCAAGTCCGCGTGGATCTTCTGTCCGCCGCCGTCCGTGACCTCCACCCACGAATCGCCGCTGAAGGTGAACGTGACCTGGGCCAGAAACGGCTCGTCGCTGTCCACGACGACGATCTCATCCAACTCGTCGGCGGCGTCTTCCGTGACTGCTGCCGCGTCGGTTGCGGGCTCGGCAGGTTCCGGCGGGGACGCCGGCGCATCTGGAACATCGGTGGTCTGCTCGTCCGCTTCCTCGACTGCATCCGTAAGCGGGTCTGCATCCTCCTCCGGCTGCGGTTCGGCGCCCTCCGGCTGCGACTCGACCTCGATGGCGGCAGGCGCCTCGGACGGCGACGGCGTGGATTCGGCAGGCGCTTCCGGCTGCCCCGCGACCTCGGCCTCCTGCGCTGCATCGTCTTCCATGAACGGCCAGTCGTAGGCGCGCCAGACCATCCACAGCACCGCGCCGGCGCCGAGCAGCACGGCGATCACGATGCCCCCGAACAGCCAGCCGAGGCGCCGTTCGGCCACATCCGCCATCCGCCGACGCCGCTTGAGCGGCACTCGAACGGTGCTCTCGATGGGCGCACTGCCGCCGGCCGCATCGAAGAGCGCCGTCATCTCGTCCGCATCGAGCTTGAGCAGCCGAGCGTAGCTGCCCACATAGCCGCGCCCGTACGGCCCGCCCGGCAGTCGCTCGAAGCGGCCTGCCTCGATGGCCTCCACGATGTCCTGGTCCAAGTGCAGGGCGGCAGCAGCCTGCGCCGCGGTCAAGCCCGCCTGCTCGCGCCCGCTTCGGAAAGCCGCGCCGAGGGCCGCGGCGTCGTCGGCCGCGATGTCGCTCACGCCGCCGTCTCCCGGGCGATCAGCGCCTGGTCGGACGGTCCGCCGAGGCCGCGCTGCTGGTAGCGGGCGCGCCGCCGGGTGCGGTCCTCGAACGCTCCCGTCAACTGACCGCAGGCAGCGGCAATGTCGTCGCCGCGAGTGGTGCGCAGCATGGCCGGCAGGCCGCCCGCCAAGAGCTGGCGCTGGAAATACAGCACCCGGTTGCGCGACGGGCGCCGGTACGCCGCCGGGCAGCCGTTCGCCGCCGGGAACGGGTTGAACGGGATCAGATTCACCTTGGCGCGCATCCCGGCGAGCAACTCCACCAGCGCCTCGGCATCCTCGCGCCGGTCGTTCACGCCGTCGATCAGCGTGTATTCGATGGTGATGGTGCGCCGCTCGCCCATGCTGTCAAGATAGTAGCGGCAAGCGGACAGCAGTTCCGCGATCGGGTACTTGCGATTGAGCGGCACCAGCGCGTCGCGCAGATCATCGCGCGCCGCATGCAGCGAGATGGCGAGCGATACGTCCGTACGCGCCGCCATGTCGTAGATGCGCGGCGCTACGCCCGCGGTGCTCACGGTCACCCGGCGCTTGGAGATGCCGAACGCCAAGTGGTCCATGAACACGTCCACGGCATCCATCGCCGCGTCGAAGTTCAGCAGCGGCTCGCCCATGCCCATGAAGACGACGTTGGTGATGGTCTCGCCCGGCGGCAGCAGGCGCGCCGCCCGCCACGCCTGGCCGACGATCTCGGCGCGCCTCAGATTGGCGCCGAAGCCCTGCTTGCCCGTCGCGCAGAAGCTGCAGTCGAGCGCACAGCCGACCTGGGACGAGATGCACAGCGTATTGCGCTTCGCCCCGCTTGCCGACACGTCCGGAATGAGCACCGTCTCGACCTTCTGGCCGCCGGCCACTGTGACCGGCCACTTGACCACGCCATCGGCAGCGCGATGGCCGGGGCCGAAGCCCGGGGCGCGGATATCCGCGATGTCGGCCAGCCGCCGGCGCAGGGGCTTCGCGATATCGGTCATCGCCTCGAAATCGGCGACGCCGTCGCGGTAGATCCACTTCATCACCTGCTCGGCGCGGTACGGCTTCTCGCCGAGGCCGCCGAAAAACGCCTTGAGGCGTGCGCGCGTCATGCCGAGCAGGTTGGTCATGGCGCGAGGACTGCCGAGAGTATCCACAAATGCCGCCGGCGGCGCCTACCGCGGGCAGATCTGGTCTGCCGAGAAGAAGTAGTCGATCTCCCGGGCCGCGGAGCCGGGACCGTCGGAGCCGTGGACGGCGTTGGCGTCGATGGACTCGGCGAAGTCCGCGCGGATCGTCCCCGGCGCCGCGTCCTGCGGGTTCGTCGCGCCCATGAGGGAACGGTTCACGTCGATGGCGCCCTCCCCTTCGAGCACCTGCACGACGACGGGGCCGCCGCACATGTAGGCGACCAGCGCGGCGAAGAACGGCTTGCCCTTGTGCTCGGCGTAGAAGCCCTCGGCTTGCTCGCGCGTCAGGCGCAGCATCCGGGCGGCGACGATCTTGAGGCCGCGCTTCTCGAACCGCGAGTAGATCTCGCCGATCAGGTTGCGCGCGACCGCGTCCGGCTTGACGATGGATAGCGTGCGTTCGACAGCCATGTTGTCAGGGCCTCCGAGATGTCCGGGGAGTCGGCGGGGCGGGCCCGGCGCGGGCAGCCGCCCAAGGGCTTGGAGCGACGCGCACTATACGCCGCCCACCCGATCCTGCAAGGCTTGCACCACCTGCGCTACCCGGCGCCCCGCGAAATCCACGTCCGCCGCGGTGGTGTAGCGGCCCACGGTGAAGCGCAGCGAGCTGGCGGCCAGATCGTCCGGCACCGCCATGGCGCGCAGAACGTGGGAGGGCTCGACTGTCGCCGAGGTGCAGGCGGAGCCGGAAGACACCGCCACGTCGTCGAGCGCCATCAACAGCGTCTCGCCATCCACGCCGCCGAAGCCGACGTTGAGATTGCCCGGCAGGCGCGAGGCGAGGGTGCCGTTCAGGCGCGACTGCGGAATCTGGCCGAGGTGCGCCCAGAGGCGGTCGCGCAGCCGCGAGATCCGGGCGTTCTCTTCCACCATCTCGGCGGCGACGATGCGGCAGGCTTCGCCGAGGCCGACGATCTGGTGCGTGGCGAGGGTGCCTGAGCGCATCCCGCGCTCGTGGCCGCCGCCGTGGATCTGCGCCGCCAGGCGCAGAGGCGGCTCGCGGCGCACGTACAGGGCACCGATGCCCTTCGGGCCGTAGATCTTGTGTCCTGAGATGCTCACCAGATCCACGCAGTCGCGCTGCACGTCGATGGGCGCCTTGCCGACGCTCTGCGCGGCGTCGGAGTGGAAGACGATGCCGCGCTCCCGGCAGATGCGGCCGATGGCGGCGATGTCGTTCAGCGTGCCGACTTCGTTGTTGGCGTGCATCACCGAGACCAGCGCGGTGTCCGGGCGCAGCGCTGCGACGATGCGCTCGGCGGGGACGAGGCCATCCGGCTGCGGATCGACATAGGTGACGTCGAACCCTTGGGCTTGCAGATGGCGCGCGGTGTCGAGCACCGCCTTGTGCTCGTAGGCGGTAGTGACCAGATGTCCGCCGCCGCGACTCTCCGCTATGCCCTTGATCGCCAGATTGTCGGACTCGGTGGCACCCGAGGTCAGCACGATCTCGCGCGGATCCGCATTGATGAGGGCGGCGACCTCGGCGCGCGCCTCCTCCACCAGTTCGGCGGCATCCCAGCCATAGGCGTGCGAGGTGGAAGCCGGGTTGCCGAAGTCGCCGTCCACCGCGAGGCATGCCGCCATCTTCTCCACCACCCGCGCATCCACCGGCGTGGTGGCGGCGTAGTCGAGATAGACCGGGCGCGCCGGGCGGCCCGGCTCGGAAGTGGCCAGCGTCATGGCGCTCAGACGTGCCGCGCGACGATCAGGTCGACGGCGTCCTGGCGCCGGGCGACGCTGCGCACGTCGTGGCGGCAGACCAAGTCGCCGAGCGAGATGCGCGACAGGAAGAGGTGGATCTGCATGGACAGATCCTCCCACAGCACATGGGTCAGGCAGACCTCCCCATCCTGGCAGTCGCCGCTGCCGCCGCACCGGGTAGCGTCCACGCCCTCGCCCGCGGCGATGACGACATCGGCGACGGTGACTGCCGCCGCTTCCCGGCCGAGCGTGTAGCCGCCGCCGCGGCCGCGAACGGCCTGCACGAGGCCGGCGCGTTTCAAGCGCCCGAAGAGCTGTTCGAGATACGGGAGCGAGATGCCCTGACGTTCGGCGATGTCGGCGAGCGGGGTGGGGCCGCCGCCATCGTGCAAGGCGACGTCGAGCATCGCGGTGACTGCGTACCGGCCTTTGGTGCTGAGGCGCATGGGCAGGCGGTTTGGATTGCCGACGTAGCCGAGAGAGAGGCGAGTTTAGCGCCTTTCGGCAGCGGTCGTTTGCTCGATGTGGCTCAGGATGCCGCGCAGGATGGCGACTTCGGTCTCGTCCATGGCAATGCGTCCGAACAGCCGCTTGAGGCGAGCCATGGTGCGCCGCGGCGCCTTCGGGTCTTCGAAGCCGATGCGCCGCAGCACCTGTTCGAGGTGGCGGTACAGGGCAGCCACCTCCGCGGCGCTGGCGAGCGGGCGATCCCAGTTCGATTGCGCCTGCGGAGCAGCCGCAAGCGCCCGATGCAGTTCGTAGCAGACCACCTGCACCGCCATCGCCAGGTTCAGCGAGCGGTAGTCCGGGTGCGCGGGGATCACCAGCCGGCGGTTGCAGCGTTCGAGTTCGTCGTTGGTGAGGCCGCTGACCTCGCGCCCGAACAGCACTGCGACCGGCTTGCCGCCGACGCCCTCGGCAGCGATGCGCTCGGCGAACTCCGCCGCGGTGTCCACCGGCAGCGGGACGCGCCGTTCGCGCGCGCTCGTGCCGACGATCAGGCCGCAGTCCGCCACCGCTGCGTCGAGATCGTCGAAGACGCGGACGGCATCGAGCACGTCCTTGGCGCCCGCGGCCCGCCACTCGGCCTGCGGGTCCGGGAATCGGCTGGGCCTCACGAGGGTGAGGTCGGTCAGGCCCATGGTCTTCATCGCCCGCGCCGCGCCGCCGATGTTGCCCGGGTGGCTCGGCTCGACGAGCACGATGCGGATGGTCGGCGGCGACTGCATCCGAAAAACGTAACACAGGGGCACGGCTCGATCCGACTACACTTCGCGCCCTTCCACGCGGACGAGTCGTTCAGCCGCGCCGCTATGCACGCCATGGTCAACATCGCCCTGCGCGCCGCCCGGCAGGCCGGGCGCATCATCCTGCACTCGATGGACCGCGTCGATGCGCTGGAGGTGCGCGAGAAAGGCCCCAACGACCTGGTCTCCGAGATCGACCTGCAGGCCGAAGAGGCGATCATCGACACCATCGCCAAGATCTACCCCGACCACGCCGTGCAAGGCGAGGAAGGCGGCACCCAAGGCGCCGCGGACGCCGAGTTCACCTGGGTGATCGATCCGCTCGACGGCACCACCAACTTTCTGCACGGCATCCCGCACTTCTGCACCTCCATCGCGGTTACCCGCGGCCCCGTGCTGCAGCACGGCGTGGTGGTGGACCACGTCCGCAACGAGCAGTTCACGGCCAGCCGCGGCGAAGGCGCCTACCTCAACGGCCGCCGCCTGCGCGTCTCCGCGCAGCACCGCTTGAACGGCGCGATCATCGCCGGCGGGCTGCCCTTCCCGGCCGTCGAGGCGCATCTCGACGCCTACAGCGCCATCCTCAAGGACCTCATGTCGCGCTGCCGCACGATCCGCCGCCAGGGGGCCGCGGCGCTCGACCTCGCCTACGTCGCCGCCGGCCGCGTGGACGGTTTCTTCGAACTCGGCCTGAAGCCCTGGGACATGGCCGCCGCGGCGGTGATCGTCCGCGAAGCCGGCGGCTTCGTCGGCGACGCCGCCGGCGGCGACCGGTTCATCGACACCGGGAATGTCGTCGCCGCGGGCCCGCGGCTGTTCCGCGAGCTCCTGCGCACGATCCGCTCGCACGCGGCGGCGACCGGCGATGCCGTGCTCGCGAAGGGCTGAGGCGCATTTCGGACATCCCGGGCGCGAGAACAGAGCCCGCGCCGCCAGACCTGATCGAATAACATCCGCTCGCGGACCGAGTCTCCAGGAGCCGAACGATGCGCATCGAACGAACGTGGCCGCTCGCCGTGATGCTGGCGCTGATGCTGGCCGGCTGCGGTGGGGGCGGCAGCGGCGGCGGCGCGCCGACGCCGGCCAATGTCGCTCCCGTGCTTGCGGCGATCGCCGACCAGAGCCGGAAGACCGGCGACTCCTGGTTCATCGCGGTCAGCGTCTCCGACCCGGACCGAACCGATACCCACACGCTGACCGCCTCGTCGAGCGATCCCGACATTGTCTCTGTCACGGTGGACGCCCTGGTGCTTAATCTCACGGCGCACAGCGCCGGCACGGCGACCGTGTCGGTCACGGCGCGGGATTCCGCCGGCGGCGTCTCCGCCGCGGTCAGCTTCGCGGTGACCATCGAAGGCGGCTGGACGCCGGGCGTCTTCGAGCCCGCCGCGCAGTTCAAGGACCTCTGCGCCGTGCCGCGCACCGGCAGCGACCCGGACTCCGGCACGCCTTACCCGGATCGCCAAGGCGAGACGGTGGACGAGAACAACTGGCTGCGCTCGTGGAGCAACGACACGTATCTCTGGTACGACGAGATCGAGGATGTCGACCCGGCCTGCTGCGACACGCCGGACTACTTCGACCTCATGCGCACCATGGCGCGCACGCCGTCCGGCGCGCTGAAGGACCGATTCCACTACAGCGAGGACACGGCGCAGCGCAACGCCCGCGTCCGCTCCGGCATCTCGGCGGGCTACGGCGCCCGCTTCGCCGTGCTGCAACGGTACGCCCCGCGCGACGTGCGGGTGGCCTACACCGAACCCGACTCGCCCGCCACCGCGGACGATGTGGCGCTGCTGCGCGGCACCGAGATGCTGGAAGTGGACGGGGTGGACATCGTACACGCCAACACCCAAGCGGAAGTGGACGCCATCAACGCGGGCCTTTTCCCCCGCACCCTCGGCGAGAGCCACGAATTCCTGGTCCGCGATCCCGGCGCGGAGACCGCCCGCACGGTCACCATGGAGTCGGCGGAGATCACCACCGATCCCGTGCAGCACATCCGCGTACTGGAAACCGACACCGGCCGAGTCGGCTACCTGCTGTTCAATACGTTCGGCACGGCAATCGCCGAGCGGCGGCTGGTGGACGCCATGCAGGAGTTGGCGGACGTCGGCATCGACGATCTCGTCATCGACATGCGCTACAACGGCGGCGGCTTCCTCGCCATCGCCAGCCAGCTCGGCTACATGATCGCCGGCGGAGCGGCCGAGGGTCGGGTCTTCTCCGAACTGCAATTCAATGCCAAGCACCGGCTCTTCAACCCGATCACCGGCCAAGCCTTGGCACCGGACCTCTTCATCACCACCACCCTCGGCTGGTCCACCCCGTCCTCCGGCGTGCCGCTGCCGACGCTCGATCTGGACCGCGTCTTCGTCTTGGCCGGCCCCGGCACCTGCTCGGCCAGCGAACTGGTCGTCAACGCCTGGCGCGGCATCGACGTGGAGGTCGTGCTCATCGGCGCGACGACCTGCGGCAAGCCCTACGGCTTCTATCCCCAGGACAACTGCGGCACCACCTACTCCACCGTGCAGTTCAGGAGCGTCAACGCCAAGGGCTTCGGCGACTACTCGGAGGGCTTCAGCCCCGCTAACGCGGTGGCCGGCACCGGCATCACGGTACCCGGCTGCGCAGTCGCCGACGACTTCGAGCGCCAGTTCGGAGACCCCGCCGAGGCGCGCCTCGCCGCCGCGCTTCAGTACCGCACGACCGGCGCCTGCCCGGAATCGAGCAGCGCGGGCTACGGCGCACTCGCGGAGTCACTCTTGGCCACCCCATCGACGTGGCTGCGCGGCGAGACCATCGCCCTGCCGCCGAATGCCGCACCGTTCGAGTGACAGCCGCATCGAGCGCACCCGTCACCGCCTCGCCAAGGCCGAAGGAGAAGAAATGCCGCCGCCACGTCGCCGCATGCGCCATCGCCGTTCGCACAACGAGAAGCGTCGTCTCATGCAGGAACCGTCGCCGGACCTCATCCAGCGCATGCTGGACAACGCATGGTACGAAGGCAGTTCGAAGCACAAGCGCCATCCGCACCTGTTCAATCTCGAGCCGTTCAACGGCGACCGCGACGACGCTACGCTATGCGACGTTGCCGCGTTCCGACCGGAAGACATGCGCCTGATCCCGTCGTTGCTCCGCCGCGGGATCCGCGCGGGACTGATCGGGCACACCGGCCGCACGCTTTGGACCGTCTCCGACGACGGCTGGATTTTCGAGGCACGCGAGACGAACCGCGACAGCGATCAGTATCACGGCTATCCCGTGCTGCCAGAGGAAACCATCGCTCGCATCGTCTACGATCGGTTCGCCGACTGGTGCCGCGATCAGGGCACGGTCGGCGACCGTACGGCGCGCGACTCCTGTCGGCTACGCTACGGGTTCCGATGAACGGCAGCTTGCACATTCGCCTCGAACCGCGGAACCGCCCCGGCGACTCCGAAGCTCGTCGCATCTCCGTGCATCTCGGCAACAGATGTCTCACGGAACTGCGACGCTACGGCGCGACCGAGCCGGACCAGTGCCTCGAAGCGCCGCCGCTGCCGCTGGCGTTCTGGTTCGTGGACAACTGGTGGCGCATCAGGTGGGAGCCGGCGCCCGCCCAAGGGCAGTCCGATGCCGAGTGGCGTCTCGCCCACCACATGCCATCGGTGGGCGCAGGCTACCCGTGGCCCAACGTGTCCCTCTGGGGCGAGGGGGAACGCTGCGCCGTGGCAGTGCATGCGGACGTACACAACCTGCAACGGTCCTTGCGGTTCATCGCCAGCCCGGGGATCGCGTACGTTTCCGCATCGGATGCGGAGACCGCCATCGACGCATTCATAGAGAAAGTCCTTGCCGATATGGGCACGGCTTGCGATGGACTGGATCGCGAGTACAAGGACCTCCAGACCGAACGCACGAACGCCGAACACGCTTCCTGGCGCAAACTCGAGGCAATGCTCGGCTACGACCCTGACAATGCTCCCGAGGCACTGATGTCGGACTGCCTATCTTTGGCGCAGCGCTACGGATCCACGGGAGTCGAGGAAGCCGCCCTGGCCCAACAAGGCAATCGATCCCTAGCAGCGATTCAGCATGCCATTGATGCTGCCAAGACGTCCGGGCTTGTCCTGCGCGCACAGGCTGCGCACGGGGCAGCGATAGCCAACCGCGATTCGCTGCAGCCCCCTTGGAAGCTCGGCAGCGACGCCGCCCGGGCGCACCGCCAACGCCTGAGCATCCCTGCTGGCCCCATCCACAATCCCACATTGAGCCAAGTGCTGGGAATGGATGTAGACCGCGCCTTCAGGCTCAGACGCTCGCAACCCAATGTCGCGTACGGGCTTCGCATACTCGACAACACGGGCGCCAGCAAGCTGGTACTGCGCTCGCGCTGGCCCCAAGGGCGACGTTTCGAACTCTGCAGGAGCCTCGGCGACCTCCTCTGGTCGAACAACGACCCGCTCGGCCCAATCTCCGCAGCGAAGTCCGCAAGGCAGAAGTTCCAACGCGCCTTCGCACAAGAGTTCCTGTGCCCCTTCAACGACTTGCGGGCATACATCGCGACCGAGCAACCCGCCGACGAAGACATCGAAGCGGCCGCGCGACACTTCAGGGTGTCCGAACGCCTTGTGCAGACGACCTTGGCAAACCACCACATCATCGATCAGCAGACCTTCGCGCAGATGGTGGACGCCGCTTAGCCGGCGCCGCTGCGGTCGTGCCAGCGTCGCCGCGCCACGGCAGCATATCCCAGGCATCCCTTCTTCGACGGCTTCGACGGTGCTGAAGTCGCTCACCGCCGGCGATGGTGGTAGGCTTGCCACGCGTTTGGGTAGTGTGCATGGTGTGCATGGGGAGCTAAAGATGAGAGAGCGGCAAGCTGCCCAGATGGCGGTCAGGTTCATCAGCAAGGCCAAGCGCCCGATTGGCAAGCTGCGGCTTGTCAAGCTCATGTATCTGGCCGAGCGGGAGGCCATGCAGCGGCTCTTCCTCCCGATCATGGAGGACGAGATCTGCGCCATGCAAAAGGGCATGGGGCTGTCTGCGACTTGGCGTCTAGCAAGAGGCCGCGTTTCGCCCATGTCCACCGGCGACTGGGATGGGCACATTGTGCGGACCGACCGCGGACTCGGCGTTGGCAAAGGCGTGTCCATTCAGTCGCTAGACGGTTTGCGCGACGACGAGCTGCAGGTAATCGACAAAGTCTGGGATCGCCACGGTGCCAAGAGCGAGGACGAGCTCGTGTATGACGTCCACCACGAACTGCCCGAGTGGATTGATCACTGGAACGTCCAAGGCCGCACGAGCCTTTCGGTGCCGGTGCCTTATCCGGCCCTCTACCAGACGATCTGCGACGTGGACGAGACGGACGCGCGCTTTCTGAGCGAGAGATACCGCGCCGCGCGCGACCGCTGGATCGTTTCCGATCCACAAGTCCTCGGCGGGACGCCAGTCGTGGTCGGGACTCGAGTCACTGTGTACGCGATTCGAGGGCGGCTCGATGGCGGCGACAGTCTCGCGGAACTCAGGGAGGACTACCCCGCCATTGGCTCGGAGGGCTTCCGTGCAGCGAGGATGTACGCCAAGGCGCATCCGCTAGAAACGAGCCCCGGCGGCAAGCCATGGCAAACGTCGGTCAACCCAGCCCACCGCGTCCAAGCTTGAGCCGACGCGGACGTCCGCAAGGACCGTGCGCCTGTTCCTCGACGAGTGCATTTCCCCGCAGATCGGCCTCGCCTTCAACGCTGAAGGGGACCACGTTGTCCTCCATCCGCGAAACGACGGTGGCCTGGGCGCCCCGGACCACCGCGTGCTGGACCGCTGTATCACCGAGGACCTCGTCGTCGTCACCCAGAACGGCCGGGATTTCCGCAACCTCGTCGGGCAACAAGGCCTCCATCCCGGCCTGATTGTCCTGCCCAACGTCGAGCGCGCACGAACAGAGTCCCTTCTCCGAGCCGCGGTGGCTCATCTCATCCAGCAAGGCAACCCGATGGACGCGATGGTCAACCGCGTTCTTGAGGTGAGCGAAGACGGCGAACTGCGCTTGTACCACCTACCGGCCGTCGAAGATGCCACTTGATCCTGCTAAGCGGTCAGGAACGCAGCGCCTTGTGATAGGTCCGCTTCGGGTCGCGCGGGCCGCTGCCGACATCCACAACCAAGCCGCGTTCCACCAGCTTGGCCAGCCGGGTCCTTGTCGCGCGCGGACTGAGCCCGATCGCCTGGGCGATCTGGCTGGTCGTCAGGCCGTCGGACGCTTCGAGCCGGTCCAGAATGGCGCCGTTGGCAGCGTCGAGTTCCGCCGCCGGCGCCCGCTCCGTGCGCAGCGTGACACGCAGCCGGTTGCCGATCTCTTCCCACAGCGGCGGCGCGGTGCCGGCATCATGACAGGCCGCGATCATGCGCTGCGCCCCGCTGCCCCACTGCTCGACCAAGCCGATCTCGTGGAACACCCGGCCGATGACGCGGTTGCGCAGCTTGGAGACGCCACGGGGCAGATCCTCGATGGTGAGCCCGAACGGCAGCAGACCGGGGTTCTCCACCTCCAGCCGATCATCGAATACGGCGAGGCGGATCGGGACGCCGCGTTGCGCGTAGTCCGCATGGGCGATGGCGTTGACCAGCGCTTCGCGAACGGCGATGGGCGGCAGCAGCCAGTGCGGGGCGCTGCGTACCGGCCCGATGTCGAGGCCAGATGCCATGTGGCGCTCGACGAACGCGTACGCTCCTGAGATCGAGTCCGCGAGCGGCATCCGCAATGCCGCCTGGTCGAGAATCGTGGTCCGGTCCGTGCCCGCGAACCGGCCGGCCTGCACCCAGGCGTCTGGAAAGTGGCTTAGGCGATCCTTCCCGAACAGCAGCACGCCACCAACTGTCGGCACGCGATTGCCTTGGTGCGTCGTGCAAAGGCCGAGCGTATCGAGGTCCTTCGGCGCCAGCGTCCGAAACTCGGCGAAGAGCTCGGAAGCAGCTCGGAAGTCCAAGGCTTCCGAGTCCAGTTGCGGCATCGGCTGCTCGTCGAACGACTGCCGCAGCGCGAAGCGGCGCAGCTCGTCGATGAGGTCCGCGTCCGCCAAGCGGTTGGTCGACGCGACCCGGACGAATGCGCCTCGCGCGAGCGCCGCGCCGACGTAGTGCGGACGGCTGGCGCTCGGATGCACGCGCACGGCGAGGACATGGCTTTCGCGGTGCGGCAGGATTTCGATGTCCGGGACCAGCCGTGGCGAAATGCGGTCGGCGATCAGGTTGGCGATCCGTTCCTCGACTTGCAGCGGGTCGGGGATGCCACGCACATGCCGGGTCTTGTCTTCGACGCCTACGAGAATCGTGCCGCCAGCGGTGTTCGCAAAGGCCACCACCGAGCGCAGGAATGGAGTCGGCGACGAGAGGTCGCGCTTGAATTCGAGGGTCTTGCCCTCCGGCTGTTTGAGGATTCGATTCAGATCCATACTCGGAAGCTTACTCTGATGTACTCGGAAGCGCGATGCCTTCCGAGTTCGCTTCCGAGCAAGCGCCGCAGCCGAAGGATCTCGTCAAGCTCTGCAGGAAGCTCTGAAGCAGCACGGAAGCCGAGTGCTTCCGAATGTACTGCCGAGCTTAGGACCGGACGAGCTGTTCGGCGGCAGCCAACGGGTCCGTGCGAGCGGCCGCTACCGCGCGCCCTCCACGCCGTCCTTCTCCGGTTCCGGCAGGGCCAGGTCCTGCTTCGAGATGCCCATCGTCAGCAGCACGTTGGCGGCCACGTAGATGGACGAGTACGTGCCCACCACCACGCCGATGCTGAGCGCCGTGGCGAAGCCGGCGATCTGCTCGCCGCCGGCGAACAGCAGAGCGCCGAGCACCAGCAGCGTGGTCAGCGAGGTGACCAGCGTGCGGCCCAGGGTCTGGTTCAGCGAGCGGTTGATGATCTCGGTGGGGGTGCCGCGGCGGGAGGCGCGGAAGTTCTCGCGGATGCGGTCCGAGACCACGATGGTGTCGTTCAGCGAGTAGCCGATCACCGCCAGGAGCGCCGCCAGTTCCGGCAGGTTGAAGGTCCAGCGGAACACCGCGAAGGCACCGACCACCAGCAGCACGTCGTGAACCAGGGCCACCACGGCGCCCACCGAGAACTTGCCGGTGAAGCGCCACATGATGTAGAGCATCACCGCGCCGAGCGCCACGAGGAGCGCGAGGCCGCCCTTCTCGGTCAGTTCCTCGCCCACCGTCGGGCCGACGAACTCGGTGCGCCGCAGTTGCACGCCCGGGTCGCTGGCGTACACCGCGTCGAAAATGCGCTCGCCGAGGTCCGACTGATCGACCCCGGGCACCGGCGGCATGCGCACCATGAGGTCCGTTTCCGAGCCGTAGTTCTGCACCACGCCGTTCTCGAAGCCCGCCGCCACCAGCACGTCGCGCACCTCTTCCGCGTCCACCGGGTTCTCGAAGCCGAGTTCCACCAGCGCGCCGCCGGTGAAATCGAGGCCGCGGTTGACGCCGACGAAGATCGTCGCCGCCAGGGCGACGAGCACCAGCAAGAAGGACACCACCGCGGCGATGCGGCGCTTGCCCATGAAGTCGAAGCTGGTCGTCAAATCAGCACCCTCGCGACCTTCCGCCGGCCGTAGATCAGATGCACGATCACCCGGGAGCCGAAGATGGCCGTGAACATGGACGTGACGATGCCGATGGACAGCGTCACCGCGAAGCCCGCCACCGGGCCGCTGCCGATGGTGAGCAGGATCAGCGCCACGAACAGCGTCGTGACGTTGGCGTCCAGGATGGTGAGGAAGGCGCGGTCGTAGCCGGCGCCGATCGCCTGCGCCGGCGGACTGGTCTTCAGTTCCTCGCGGATGCGCGAGAAGATCAGCACGTTGGCATCCACCGCCATGCCCACCGTCAGCACGATGCCGGCGATGCCGGGCAGGGTCAGCGTCGCTTCGAGCAGCGACATCACCGCCACCAGGATCACCAGATTAACCGTCAGGGCGAGATTCGCGATCAGGCCGAAGACCTTGTAGTAGACGGCCATGAAGATCAGCACCATCGCGAAGCCAGCGCCCACCGCCAGCATCCCGCGCTCGATGTTCTCCTCGCCGAGGGACGCGCCCACCGTGCGCTCCTCGACGATGTACATGGGCGCGGCCAGGGCGCCGGCGCGGAGCAGAAATGCCAAGTCCTGCGCTTCATTCACCGTCAGACCGGTGATGCGGAAGTTGTAGCCGAGGGCGGCTTGGATGGTGGCCAGACTGATGACGCGCTTCTCCGGGCGGCTGCTGTGGCGCTCGATCCGTTCGCCGTCCACTTCCTCGACGGTGACGATGGGCTTGTGCTCGATGAAGATCACCGCCATGCGGCGACCGATGTTCGGCGCGGTGGCGTCGTGGAACATGTCGCCGCCCTGGCTGTCGAGCCTGATGTTCACCTGTGGCAGCCCGGACTCGGGGTCCCGGCCCTGCTGGGCGCCGATCACGCGGTCGCCGGTGAGGATGATGCGCTTGTTGAGTTTCGTCAGCCGCCCCTCGTAGAGCCACTCGTCGATCTCCGACGGCCGGTCGTTGGCTTCCGCTTCCAGCCGGAACTCCAGATTGGCGAACTTGTTGATCTTGCGTTTAGCTTCGGCGGCGTCCTGCACGCCCGGCAGGTCGATGACGATGCGCGAACCGCCGAGCTTCTGCACCAGCGGCTCCGCGACGCCGAGCTGGTTGATGCGGTTGCGCAGCCCGGTGAGGTTCTGCTCGATGGCGGTGGCCTCGATCTCGTTGATCTTCGCTTCCTGCACCGTGATGACGAAGCCCGGGCGGCCGTTCACCTCGCGCGCCTCGAGCAGGTAGTCGGGCTGGCGGAACTCGTCCTCGATCACCGCCATGGCGCGGCTGCGCAGGTCCGGGGTGACGAAGCCGAAGCGGATGGTGTTGCCGGACACGGCTTCGGCGGCGCTGCGGTAGCGGATGCGTTCGCCGCGCAGGAGGTCCTTGACCTTCTCCGCCTCGTCGCCGAGGCGCTTGGCGAGCGCCTCGTCCATGTCCACCTGCAGCACGAAATGGGCGCCGCCCTTGAGGTCCAGGCCGAGTGTCATCGGCTTGCCACCGAGACCCATCAGCCAGTCCGGCGTGGTCGAGGCGAGGTTCAGGGCGACCACGAACTGGCGCTCCTCGCCCGGTGGATTCAGCAGTTCGCGCAGCACCGCGCTGCCCCTCAGCTGATCGTCGCTGCTCGCGACGCGCAGCAGGGCGCCGGTGGCGCCGAGCTCGGCGCCGATCACGTCGACGCCAGCGTCCTCGAGCGCGTCGCGCAGCCGGACGACGAAGGTGCCGTCCACCGGCGCGTCGCTGTTCTCCGCCCGCACTTGCAAGGCGAAGTCCGGCGGAAACAGGTTCGGCGCGGCGTAGAGGGCGCCGAGCAGGACGATCGCCGCCAGCACGACGATGCGCCACGCCGCGGCCGGATTCGGCGCGCTGGCTCTGGCGCCGCCGATGCCGAAACCGGCCAGGCTCAGGCCGGTGGCGTTGGTGTCTCGCCTACTTGGCATCCAGGGACTTGAGCGTGCCCTTCGGCAGCGAGGCCTGCACGGCGCCCTTCTGCAGGCGCATCTCGACGTTGTTCGCCACCTGCACCTTCACGAAGTCGTCCTCGACCTTGGTGACGAGGCCGGTGATGCCGCCGGCGGTGACCACTTCGTCGCCCTTGGACAGTCCGGAGACGAGCGCCTGGTGCTCCTTGCGCCGCTTGCTCTGCGGGCGGAAGATCATGAAGTAGAAGATCAGCGCGAAGCCGCCGAGGAACAGCAGCATCGTCCACGGGCTGCCGCCCGCGGGCTGCGCGGCGTACGCGAACTCAAGACTTTGATTCAATGGGATTCCCAACCGCGGATGACGGTACGAGCGAAGGCCGCGAATGTACCCGCTTCGATGGCGTCGCGCAATTGCGCCATGAGGGCGTGGTAGTAGTGCAGGTTGTGGATGGTCATGAGCATGCCGCCGAGCATCTCGCCGCAGCGGTCCAGGTGGTGCAGGTAGGCGCGCGAGAAGCCGGTGCAGGCGTAGCAGTCGCAGGCCGGGTCGAGCGGGCCGTCGTCGCTCTTGTGGACCGCGTTGCGGATGCGCACGACGCCGGCGGACGTGAAAAGGTGGCCGTTGCGGGCGTTGCGGGTGGGCAGGACGCAGTCGAAGAGATCCACGCCTAGGGCCACGCCGCGCAGCAGGTCGGCGGGGGTTCCGACGCCCATCAGATAGCGCGGCTTGGCGGACGGCATGAGCGGCAGGAGGTGCTCGAGCACGGCGTCCATCTCCGCCTTGGGCTCGCCCACGGAGAGCCCGCCGATGGCGTAGCCGTCGAAGCCGATGTCCACCAGCTCCGCCAGACTCTCGGCGCGCAGACCGGGGAACATCCCGCCTTGGACGATGCCGAACAGCAGACTCGGATGGTCGCCGTGGCGCTGCCTGCCGCGCCGTGCCCAAGCCATGGACAAGCGCATCGAGGCGGCGGCCTGGGCCTCGGCGACCGGGTACGGCGTGCATTCGTCGAAGGACATCACCACGTCCGAGCCGAGGTTGTGCTGCACCTCGATGGCGCGCTCGGGCGTCAGCTCGACGCGGTCGCCGTTGATGGGCGAGCGAAACACCACGCCGGCCTCCGAGACCTTGCGCATGTCGCGCAGGCTGAACACCTGATAGCCCCCGGAGTCCGTGAGGATCGGCCCCGGCCAGACCATGAAGCGATGCAGACCGCCGAGCTCGCTTACGGCCGCGTCGCCCGGACGCAGCATCAGGTGGAAGGTGTTGCCGAGCAGCATCTGCGTGCCGACATCGACCAGCGCCTGCGGCGTCATGCCCTTAACGGTGCCATAGGTGCCGCAGGGCATGAACACCGGGGTTTCGACCGTGCCATGCCGGGTTTGAAGACGCCCACGCCGGGCTTCGCCATCGGTGGCCAGCAGCTCAAACATCGTCCGCCCGCACGCAGAACATGGCGTCGCCGTAGCTGAAGAAGCGATAGCGCCGGACTACGGCCTCGCGATAGGCGCGACGCACTGGTTCCACGCCAGCGAAGGCGGACACCAGCATCAGCAACGTGGACTCCGGCAGATGGAAGTTGGTGACGAGGGCGTCCACCACCCGGAAGCGGTAGCCGGGGGTGATGAAGAGGTCCGTCTCGCCTTCGTCCGCACCGGCTGTGGCAGCGGCTTCGAGCGAACGCACCACCGTGGTGCCGACCGCCACGACCCGGCCGCGACAGGCCTCCACCGCCCGCCGAGTCGGAGCAGGAATCGCATAGTGTTCGCTGTGCATGCGGTGTTCGCGAAGGTCCTCCACACGCACGGGCTGGAAGGTTCCGGCGCCGACGTGCAGCGTGATGGGCGCGACCTGCACGCCCTTGGCCGCGAGGCGTCGGAGCAGGGGCTGGTCGAAGTGCAGTCCGGCCGTGGGCGCGGCCACCGCACCGGGCTCAGCCGCGTACACCGTCTGATAGCGCTCTTCGTCCGCCGGCGCAGCCGCTCGGTCGATGTAGGGCGGCAGCGGCACGCGGCCGTGCGCGTCGAGGAAGCCCGCGACCGGCTCGCCGAAATCCAGCCGATAGAAGTCGCCGCAGCGTCCGACGACGCGCACCGAGCGGTCGCCGACGAGCAGCGCGCGCCCCGCCTTCAGCGGCTTACTGGCGCGCACCTGGCACAGCGCTGTGTCGCCATCGATGCGTTCGACCAGGAGTTCCGCTCGGCCTCCGGTGTCCTTGCGGGCGAGGACGCGGGCCTTCAGCACCCGCGTGTCGTTGACCACGAGCAGATCGCCCGCCCGCAGCAGATCGACGATGCTGGGGAACCGGCAATGGCGCACGGTGCCGCCGTCCAGCACCAGCAGGCGGCTGGCCGAGCGCTGCGCGGCAGGCTGCTGCGCGATCAGCTCCGGCGGCAGCGAGAAGTGGAAGTCCGAGCGGCGCACGACGCTACGGTGCCGGCGCGGCGGAGAGCACCCGCACAAGCTCCCCCTCGCGCACCAGCGTGCTCTGGACGCTGGGGCTGCCACGATAGGCGAGGCGCGCCTTGCCGCCCACCCGGGCGACCAGTTCCTGTTCGGCCCAAACGAGCGCCTGCCCCGCCCCTTCGACTTCCACATCCGCTTTGCCGCTGCGCAGTTGCAGGCCGCGAAAGAGGCCCGAGCCGCTCACCCGAACGACGCTTTGCGCAGCCTCCCCCGACAGGCCCACGCGCCCAGCGCCCGCCACCACCGCCCGCAGAGTGCCGGCTCGGACATCCACGCCGTCCAGCCTGCCGCCACCGCTCACGTCCAAGGCGATGGCATTCGCTTCGACACCGGCCAGCCGCATGGCGCCCGATCCCCCCACCGCCAGCGTCAGCGCTTCGGACGCCATCGCGCCGAGCAGCACGGAGCCGCTGCCCGACACCCGCACCGCAGTCAGCGCCGGCATCGACACCCGGAACTCGATCGGCACGGTGGGCCGAATGCCATCGATCCAGTCAATGTCGCGCCGCAGCAACAGGCGTTCGCCCTGGCGGGAGACGCGAATGGTGGGGAGTACGTTGTCCTCCGCCGACGCAGCCACCCGGAACGCCCCGGGTACGACGGTCACCTGGCCTTCGCCGCTGAGCGCGATCTGCGTGAAGTCCGCCACGTCGTAGAAACGGGCGGCTACCACGCCGGAGCCCTCGCCGGTATAGCAACCGGCAAGAGCAGCATGGAGCAGGCAGAGGCTGAAGACACGGCGGAGCGAGGGCATGGCGGCGACGGGTGGCGTGGCGCGACGGGTGCGCAGTGTGCCCAACTGCGGCGGCGATCTGCAAACGCTTGACTGCGCCCGTCGCGGGCGCACAATGCACCCCATCGCTGCCTGGGTGGCGAAATCGGTAGACGCGCCAGACTCAAAATCTGGTATGGGCAACCATGTGAGAGTTCGAGTCTCTCCCCAGGCACCACGCTCAAGGCTCAGGAGGAGGACAGCAATGGCAGCGAAAAGCGAGACGATGCAGCGCCGCCAGTTCCTGCGGCTGGCGGCCGGATCCGCATCCTGCCTGCTTGCGCCGCCGTCCCTGCTCGGCGCTTTCGCCGCGCAGGATGACGACGAGCCCCGGTCAAGAGCGCTGCGCTACGCGCTTTGGCATGCCTCCGCGACCACGCCGAGCGCGCCCAAGGCATCGAGGCTGCCCGAGGTCGGCGACCTGCAGCCGCCCGATGCGAACGGCATCCGCCTACCGGAGGGGTTCACCTCCAGACTCATCGCAACTGCCGGTCAACGGCCCGTCGCAAGCAGCAGCTACCGCTGGCATGGCTCGCCAGACGACGGGATCACTTTCGAGCACCCGGACGGCGGCTGGATCTACGTCAGCAACAGCGAGCTCGGCAGCGGCTCGGGCGGCGTCGGCGCCCTGCGCTTCGACGCCGACGGCGAAGTCGTGGATGCCTATTCGATACTCCTCGGCAGCGCCCGCAACTGCGCCGGCGGCCCAACGCCGTGGGGAACCTGGCTGTCTTGCGAGGAGGTCGAACGCGGTCTCGTCTGGGAGTGCGATCCACTGGGCGTGGAACGGGCCCGGAGCTACCCCGCCCTCGGCCGCTTCTACCACGAGGCGGCGGTGGTCGACCCCGCTACCAGCGCGCTGTACCTGACCGAAGATCGATCCGACGGCAAGTTCTACCGGTTCCTGCCGGACGACATCGATGCCGACGGTCGGGCCAACCTTGAGTCCGGCGCATTGGAGGTCGCAAGGATGGACTCCGCCGGCGCCGTGGAGTGGATTGCCCTGAACGACCCCGACGGCTCGCCCATCGCGACCCGTCGGCAAGTGCCGAGCAGCACCAGCTTCAACCGCGGCGAGGGGATGGTCTACCACGACGGCAGCGTCTACTTCACGACCACGGGAAACCACCGCGTCTACGCCTACCGCATCGAAGACCAGTCGATGTCCGTCGTCTACGATCGGGCGACCGCGGCGAACCCGATCCTGACCAACCCGGACAACATCGCCATCAGCCACGACGGCCACCTCTTGGTCGCCGAAGATGGCGACAACCTGGAGCTCGTCATCGTCACCACGGGCGGCGACGTGCTGCCGCTGCTACGCGTAACGGGCCAGGGCAACTCGGAGATCACCGGCCCCGCCTTCAGCCCGGACATGACGCGGCTCTACTTCAGTTCGCAGCGCGGCAGGTCGGGGTCCTTGAGCGACGGTCTGACCTACGAGATCACGGGGCCGTTCCTGGAAGAGTGAGGGTCCGCAGCCACCGATGGCGCTATGCCCGCACGCCCGTCCCGGCCGGCACCGTCCTACGCCTTGCAAAGGGAGATCGGTTTGACGCACCGCCTCCTCCGTGGCTAGGCTGGCATCCGATGGCGGAAGGGCGATAGCACGCTGCACGCGCACTCGGCGGCGCGAGCGGCTTGGGCGTTGGCGGCGATCTTTGCCGCGGCGGTGGCCGTCCACGCGGCCACCGTGCCCTACTTTCCGTCGGCGAGCGACCCGGACCGGCAGGGGTTCGTGCGCGTCATCAACCACTCCGCGCAAGCCGGGGAGGTCTCCATCGAGGCGGTGGACGACGCCGGCATGGCGTTCGAGGCGACGCTGCCGATCGAGGCCACTCAGACCAAGCACTTCAACTCCGACGACTTGGAGTTCGGCAACGCCGGCAAAGGGCTCGTGGGCATCGGTTCCGGCACCGGCGACTGGCGCCTGACGGTGACGAGCGACCTGCGCATCGAAGCGCTGGCCTACGTTCGCACCCGCGAGGGCTTCGTCACGTCGATGCAGCACGCCGTGCCGCGCATCGGCCACCGGCATCGCATCGCCACGTTCAATCCCGCCAGCAACCTGAACCAAGTCAGCGAGTTGCGGTTGGCCAACGACGGCGATGCGATCGCCGAAGTCCACGTGCTGGGCATAGATGGCAACGGCGCCGAAGAGGAACTGTCGCTGGACATCCCCGCGCGACGCACCCTGACCGTAGCCGCTCAAGACTTAGAGTCCGGCCTTGCCCCCGCGCACTGGCCGCCGACAGCCCGCATCAACGGGGCGCTAGGGGACCGGCTCGGCAAATGGCAACTCATCCTGACCGCCAATGCGCCGCTGCTCGTCATGAACCTCATGTCCAGTCCCGGCGGCGAAGTGTCCAATCTCTCCGCGCTCCCGGACCTGCTCTGGCGCGGCCTCGTGGTTGCGCCGGAGGCGCGCTGCGCGGGCGGCGACTACGATCGCGACGAATACGGCAGCGGCTACAGCAGGAGGGAGGACGACATCGTCGAAGCGCTCGGCGGCATCTACGGCCCGTACACCGGCACCTGCTTCGATTCGACGGCGGAAACCGATATCGAGCACATCGTCGCCCTGCACGAGGCCCACACCAGCGGCATGTGCCGTGCCGACCGGGAGACCAAGCGGGCCTTCGCCGGCGACCTCCTGAACCTCACCCTGGCGGCACCCGCGGTGAACAGCGCCAAAGGCGCCAACGACGCCTTCGACTGGTCCCCTGCGCAAAACCGCTGCTGGTTCGCGAACCGCGTCCTGCTGGTGAAGCTGAAGTACGGCCTGACGGTGGACCGCGAAGAGGCCGAAGCGCTGGAGCTCGTGCTCGCCGGCTGCGCCAGCACAGCCCTCGCCAAGCCAGCGTGCGCGTACTGAGAACGCCACAGCGCTCCGGCCTCCCACCCCTCTCACCCCATACATCACATGCTCCTTGACATTCCGCCCGGAAGCAGTACGGTGAGCCGTGGAGGCTTTGGGGCGCTCCGGCGCTCCATTGCCTTTTCATGCTGCCGAGTTGCGCTCGCGGCCGTCACCGCTCGGCTTGGGTACGTAAGTCCGTGATGTGCGCAAAGCTCCAAATCTCAAATTCGGGGTTTCCTAGGCGTTCCCGTACCGCTCGGTAGCGAAGGTGCGCGATCTGGTTTGCGAAGGACGACAGCTCTGCCCGTGCGGGCTTCGTCATCGCCGCGATGCGGAAGCCCCAGGAGATCACATAGGCCACCAAGTCGGCCAGTTGGATGCCGGTGGTCAGGTCGCTGTGGACGAAGAACGGTTCCGCGATGACCCGGTGCGCCCGTTGCCGCCCGACCTTCGTTTCCGCGAAGTACCGATGCATCTGGTCCACCAGCAAGTGACTCTGCGACTTCTCCAGTTCATCAAAGACCACGACCCCTTGCTCACACCCGGGGCTGTCCTCCAAGAAGTAGAAGAACCGCTCAAGGAGATACGCATAGTCCTTTCGCAGCCCGCCAGCCACGGTCGGCGGCGCGTCAGTCTCAACGATGCTAGCGAACGCTCGACATCGGTGCTCCCGGCAAATGTCGAATACCGAGGCGACATAGCCCAGCTTCGCAACCGCCAGCGCCTTGAGCATGCGGGCGTCCGCACCAACGCCATCATCGAGGGCCGCGCATGCAAGCGACTGAACATCTGCATCATCCACCTCGGCCGCCAACTCTCGATGGCGGAAGACCTTCCTCTTCAACAACGCTCTGCCCTTCAACTCACGTGACCCGTCCGTGTAACGCCGGCCAAAGTGCTGATGCTCTGCCTCCTGCAAACGGCGGACCACATCATTGACCGCACAATCCTGGATTGCCACGCCGGCCAAGACCTCATAGGGCGCTGCCTTTCGGTCGTGGCCGCTTTCGTCGATGAATAAGAGCCAAGCCATGGTCGCAACTTCCAGAACCCGAACACGTACCCGCGGCTCGGCCCCGCATCGACGCAGTCTACAGAGGCACTAGCGGCGCCGCTCAGCTCCCCGTCGACGTGTAACGCCGCACGCCCGCGCTCCAGACCGCCAGCGCCAGCCCCAGGAACGCGAAGCCGGCCAGTGGGGCGAGCGTCTGGAACGCTCGCCCGGTGCCGAGCGGGTCGTCCGCGCCCAAGATGGCGACGATGGGGAAGTAGCCGATGCACCCCAAGGGGATCACGAAGGTGAACAGCCGCCGGAACGCGGCGTGGTAGATCGACAGCGGATACTGCGCCGTCTCCACGCCGCCGTAGGTGAGGATGTTCATGATCTCCAGCGACTCGGTGGTCCAGAAGCAGAGCGTTGCCTGCAGCACCATCAGCGCGACGAAGAAGGCGATGCCGCCCGCCACGGTCAGGAGCAGAAGGCCTGCCCTCCCCGCATCCCATGGGATGTCGAGCGCGGCAGTCGCCCACGCCAGCACGACCAGCCCCTGCAAGAGCCGGCCGACGCGGCGCAGCGCGAACTCGTCCCCGGCGAGCTGCAAGGCCGTGCTGCGCGGGCGCAGCAGCAGCCGGTCGAAGTTGCCGGTCTTCACGTAGTGCGAGCTGAAGCGGTCGAAGCCGGTCGTTACCGCGTCGGCCACGGCGAACGTGCAGTTCACCACGCCGTAGAAGAACGCCACCTGCGCGAAGCTCCACCCGGCGAGGTGCCCGAAGCGGTCGAATAGCGCCCAGAGGCCGAGGAACTCGATGCCGGAACTGGCGAACTGGCCACCGGCCATCAGCAGGAACGAGGCGCGGTATTGAAGCTGGCCGCGGATCGAGATGCCGAAGTAGCGCCCCAGGAGCGCGATCGAGTCCGTCATGGACTCAGCCTCCCTGCATCACGAGACGGCGCAGACCGCGGCCTAGCAGCCAACGCCCGAGCCAGACGATGGCCGCCGTCCATGCCAGCACCAGCGCGATCTCGGCACCGGCCTCGGTGATTGGGATGTTGCCGCTGTAGATGCGGTACGGCACGTCGCACAGGCCGCGAAAAGGCTGCCATTCGAGGAACGGCTGCAGCCAGTTCGGAAACAGCGGCAGCGGGATGACCATGCCCGAGAGGATGGTGACGAAGGAAGGCAGCACGCGATCCACCCCTTCGCCGGACAGCGTCCACAAGAGCGTGATGTGCGCCAGCACGGTGATCGCGGTGGCGAGCAGCGCCGCCGCCACCATGGCGGCGAGGAACCCGGCAAGCGCACCGGGAGACGGCGTCGGGAGCGCCCACTCGGCCAAACCGAGGGCGGGCAGCAGCAGCATCGCGAAGACGATCATCGGGATCGCCCGCAGCGTCGTGGTGGCGGTGCGGAATGCCAAGGCGCGGGCGAACCAGTAGCCGTAGAGATCGAGCGGCCGCAAAAGATCGTAGCCGATCGCGCCGGAGCGCACCTGCTCGCGGAAGTCCGCATCGGTGTTCCACGGGAACATGCCGAGGAATGCCTGGCCGAGCCAGACGTAGGCCACCACTTGAGTCATGCTGAGCGGCTGCGGCTCGGCGGAGGAAGCGTAGAAGGCGGCCAGGATCATCAGCCGCACCGCACCCCAGAAGAGCTGCGTGACGAAACCGGCGAAGGCCGCGGCGCGGTATTGAAGCAGCGTCCGATAGCGGGCGCTCAGCACCGCGGCGTAGGGCGCAACGCCGCTCACGCCTCCTCCTCCCCATGCTCGGCGTAGAACGCGGCCACCGTGCGCTCGATGGGCGGATGCTCGACGAAGAGGTCCTGGACCTCGAAGTTTCCGGTCAGCCGAGCGATCAGCGCCGCCGGCGGGACGACGCCCGAGTCGAAGTCCACCCGTGCCCGGAGACCTGTGACATGGACGTCGCGCACGCCCGGCCCGGCGAGTAGCCGAGCCAGCGCCGCTTCCGTCTCCGGTCTCTTGAAGTCCACAGTGAGGACGCGGCCGCTGCCGATGCGGCGGCGCAGCTGCTCGATGCCGCCATCGCTCAGGATGCGGCCCCGACCGATCACCATGATGCGCTCGCACAGCGCCTCGATGTCGTCCATGTCGTGCGTGGTGAGCAGCACCGTCACCTGCTGTTCCCGATTCAACGTGCGCACGAAGTCGCGCATGGCGAGCTTCGACGCGGCATCGAGGCCGATGGTCGGCTCGTCCAGGAACAGCAGGCTCGGGCCGTGCAGCAACGCCGCGGCGAGATCGGCCCTCATGCGCTGGCCGAGCGAAAGCTGTCGCACCGGGGTGTCGAGCAGCGGCCCAAGGCGCAGGAGCGGCACCAGCAGGTCGCGGTTGCGGCTGAACACCGCGTCAGGGATGCGGTAGATGCTCTTCAGAAGCTCGAAGCTCTCGACCACCGGCAGGTCCCACCAAAGCTGGGTGCGCTGGCCGAACACCACGCCGATGCGGCCGGCGTGCCGACGCCGATCGCGCCACGGCGTCAGCCCGTCGATGCTGCAAGTGCCAGCGGAGGGGGTGAGAATCCCGGAGAGGATCTTGATGGTGGTGGACTTGCCGGCACCGTTCGGGCCGATATAGCCGACCAGCTCGCCGCGCTCGATGTCGAAGTCGAGGCCGTCCAAGGCGCGCACTTCGCGCGTCCGCCGGCGCAGGAGGCCGCGGAACGCCCCGCCGAGACCAGGCTGCCGCTCGGCCACGCGGAATACCTTGGCGAGGCTGCGCACCTCGATCTGCGACATGGATTGGCCTCGCCGACGGCGGCGCGGGAGTATGCGCCCGCGGCGCAAGGCGCTCAACCACTCAACCAATGGAGCAGCTGCGGTCCTGCGGATGGTTGATGTCGCACCTGAAGCTATCGCCTACGCAGCTCGCGCGACACCCGCTCAGGCTCTGGCGACCGTCATCCAGAGGTGCCGAGGGCCGACATCGGCGGCGCTCTAGTTGGGGCCTTGACGCCCGTCGACGACAAGACTCGGTGCGAACAAAGAGCGCAGATCGCATTCAAGGCTGGTGGGCGAGGCAGATGCGGCACGAGCAAGAGTCTGGGCTGTAGTGGCGCACACCCACCGCGACCTCGCCCTTGCGGTCCGCTCGCTCGAAGATCGGGTTGAAGAGCTCTGTCTCGCCCTTCTCTACGTACCGACGCAGCGCATAGGCACAGAGGTCGGCGACCTGCACCAGCCGCGTGAGTTTGCTGTCGACGAACATTGGCGTCTCGACGATCCTCTCGACATTCGTCCAAAGCGTCCCGGTTTGATGAAACGCACGCATCATGCGAGTGTGCCTTCGAGCCACCGTGTCGTTGTTGTCGTGTACGACGAGGCCGTATGCGCCTCCCTCGTTGGTCCGCTGGTGGCTCACGTTCCGAAGATACGCCTCGAACCGGGAGATGAGCTGCTCAAACGCCTGTTCGTTGATCGTATGTGACGTCCTGGCCGGGTCGAAGTACGCCGTGTCGATGCACTCGGCGAATAGGCGTGCGAAGCCCCATTGCGAGACGACCTCGGCGACCTCACGAACGGCCCGTTGGCGTTCGCGCAAAGTAAGGTGGACGTATGGTTCTGTATTCCGAAACCGCTTCCTCGCCCGGTTCAGGGTCCGCGTGTCCCCTCCTTGCCCGAGACGGGTCAACTCGCCACTTTGGAGACGCAATACCTCGCTCCTGCGGTCCGCATGGCTTAACCGAGCGAAGTCGGGAATCCGACTCTGTTCAAGGTACGGCCTGAGCATCCAGGCCGTGTGGAGCTCGGCTGAGGCAAGGCCATACCGGGACAGCACGCTAGCCACATCTCGGTCCGCATGGCGCCAATGCCAGACAGGAATGGATATGCCAGCAAGGACGAAGTGTGTAGTTGTACCGGTGCTGCCTGTAGTACCAGACTCATCCACGTAACAAAGGTACATGCCAATGCTCCAGATCGAACCAAACAAAAGCAAGGCGTCTGGGTTTTGGAGCCGTCAAGGCCCCAAAAGACGAGTCGCTTAGCAACTCTCCACAGACGCTGGGCTCAACTTACTGCGGCGTCGGCGGGCCGTCAACCGTTTTTTGGCCTCTTGACTACGGCAGCCGCCCGCCTGCAGGGGCTATGTGGGGCCGCTGCCGCGTCGCGTGGGGTCCACCCGCACCGCGAGCGGCGCGTTGGGGATGTCGATGCGGCCCTACCAATGCCCGGCGACATCCTCGGCAGCCGATGCCATCGCGATGAAGTCGTCCGCGAGGCGGATAATGCCCAAGGGCGGCCGCAGGCCAACGACTGCACCGAGTTGGCCAAAGGGCCGGGGATCTGGAAGGCGCCGATCTACCAAGAGTAGGGGCGCGCCCCATCTCCCACACGGCAGTCCAGCCACCGACAGGCCGACGGGGATGAAACACCCTCCGAGAGCGTTGAGTTACGCTCTACGCTTTCGGAGCGGCTGTGAAACGTCATCGGCGAGCGTTGCGTCCGCGCATCGTTGGGTTCGCGGGAGGTTTCGGATGCATGAGCGGCCTCGCGCTGCTTGTGCATCTATCCGTTGCGGGCGGGATTCCCGCTCATGCCGGCCGAGGACAGGACGCTGCCGCGCCGCAGACTCGGGAGGCTCAAGCCGTGGCAGAGGAAGCGGACGAACAAGGCGCCAACAGCCGTCGCGCACCCGGGACCCGGTTCCGCGACTGCCCCGACTGCCCCGAGATGATCGTGCTTCCGTCCGGCACCTTCCTGATGGGTTCACCGGACGCCGAACAGGGGCGGCAGCCGAGCGAAGGCCCTCAGCACGAAGTGACCATCGCCCGCCCCTTCGCCATGGGCGTCTTCGAGGTGACGTTCGCCGAGTGGGAAGCCTGCGTCGAGGCTGGCGGCTGTGGCGGGCATCGTCCCAACACGCGCTTTTTCGGACGGGATTGGGGCGCCCCCGGGCATCCGGTGATGCGGGTCGGCTGGGAAGATGCGATGGCCTACGCCGCTTGGCTCTCCGAGCGGACCGGCAAGCGCTACCGGCTGCCGAGCGAGGCGGAGTGGGAATATGCGGCGCGGGGCGGCACGGCGACGCCTTACCACACCGGCGAGACGCTCACCCAGGAGCAGGCGAACTACGGGCGCTACTTCGTAGGTCGCCCCGTGGCGGTCGGCAGCTATCCGCCCAATCCGTTCGGGCTGCACGACATGCTCGGCAACGTCGCCGAGTGGTGCGAGGACTGCTGGCACGCGAACTACGTCGGCGCGCCCACAGACGGCAGCGCCTGGCTCGCCGGCGACTGCGCTCGGCGCGTGCTGCGCGGCGGGCACTGGGCGAGCGACGCCGAGGGCTTCCGCACCGGCATCGCGCCCAAAGCGCTGCGCGCCGCAAGCCGAACCACCGGCCCGGAGCAAACGTGGATGCGCCGCGCGCTCGGCACCGGCACGCGGGATGTCGTGATCGGATTCCGCGTCGCACGGGACCTCTGACGCACAGGGCAAACCGCGGCATCGGACCGGACAGCGGAAACGTAGCGCGCTCTGCCAACTCGCAGTACCCTTCCCATGCCCTTCGACACCGCCCGGGTGGGTAGCCGACGATGCTCGTCCTCCACCACGCACTTGAGGACCCTCCGCCGTTCATCCGACCGTACCTCGCGCTCGTCAAGGGACATCTACGCGACCGTTGGACCGTCGCTCTGACCGCCTACGACGATCAGGACCCCGGCGATCCCGCGTTTGTCTCTGCGGCGGTCGTTGCGACCACCCGCACCGGCCTTCGAGCCGATGTCTCGCGCCATGCCGGCGCTGATGTGGTTCAGGTACGCCTGTTCGACTCGAACCCCGTCCCCTTTGAAGATCTGGCTGTTGCGAAGGGGGACCTCGACAAGGAGACTCTTCTCGCGGCCGCGAAAGACGACAACGGCGATGATGGGCTACCGTCACTGGAAGACACCCTCAGCCTAATCTATGCGTGGACACCGGAACTCCCTTGCAACCTCCGCGATCAAGACTTCATGGAGGAGCTTGGCCGCATTGCGGACGACTTCATGGCTGCCCTGCCAGTGGCACGCGATCGCCCGTCGCTGTCGAGGGGGTGACGACCCCCGCTACGAGCAACCTAGGTGCGCCGGCTCTTCCGCACCCCACGCACGCGATGTCGCGATCAGCTCTCGCGTCGCGCCCACGAGCACGACGCAAGGCAGGCGCTGGCCAAATCGAACTAATCGGGAGTACACTCCCGATTAGTTAGACCAATCGGGAATGCCTTCCTGATGAGTTTCGACAGAGCGCTGACCATGGAGCTGCCTCCCGGGCAGTCCGCGTTCCTCTGGGGCGCCCGGCAGACGGGCAAATCCACCTTCCTGCGCGATCGTTTCGCGGCCAGCGTCCGCTTCGATCTGCTCGACTTCGACACCATGCTCCGCCTGCGGGCCCGGCCGTCGCGCCTTGGCGAGGAGCTCGCCGCTCTTCCGGCCGCGGACCTGGCGCAGCCCATCATCATCGACGAGATCCAGAAGGCGCCCGGCTTGCTCGACGAGGTGCATAGACTGATCGAATCCCAGCGCCTCTCGTTCGTGCTCTGCGGGTCCAGTGCGCGGGCACTGAAGCGCAGCGGCGTCAACCTGCTCGGCGGACGCGCATGGCGCTTCGGGATGTACCCCCTGACATCGGCGGAGATCCCGGACTTCAACCTGGTGCAAGCCCTGAACCGGGGCCTCCTGCCGGCCATCTACACGCAGACGCACTATCGGCGTTCGCTAGCGGCCTACGTGCGCGACTATCTGTCGCAGGAGGTGTTCGCCGAAGCGCTGGCTCGCGACGCCGCGGCGTTCTCCCGCTTCTTCGAGGCGCTTCGGTTCTCGCACGGCGAACTGCTGAATTACTCAGCTATCGCCCGCGACTGCGGGGTAGACGCCAAGACCGTACGCACCTATTTCGAGATACTCGAAGACACCCTTGTCGGCTATCTGATCCGCCCCTTCAAGAGGCGCTCCAATCGCCAGAGCGTCTCCGCAGCGCCCAAGTTCTACTTCTTCGATGTCGGCGTCGCGGCGCAGGTGTGCGGCCGGACGGTGCGCGACACGATTGGCGCCGACTTCGGACGCGCATTCGAGCACTTCCTGCTGCTGGAGATCATCGCTGCGCGCGCCTACCAGGAGAAGGACTACCGGATCGAGTTCTGGCGCACGAAGACCGGTCTCGAAGTGGACTTCGCGCTGAACGGCGGCGAGGTCGCGATCGAAGGCAAGGCCCGAGTGCAGAGCCGGGACCTCCGCCCGATGAGGGCCTTCGTCGAGGAGTTCTCTCCGGCACGCGCCATCGTCGTCACCGCCCAAGCCGACCGGCGCCGTGTGGATGGCATCGACATCATGCCGTATGGCGAGTTCTTGGGTCTCCTGCATGGCGGGGGTTTGCTGTGAGTGGACGAGCGGTGGCTCGACGGCCTTGCCCCCAAGGGAGCAAATCCGACAGACTCCAGACGAACGCAGCGAGGGGATCCAACATGCGAATAGAGTCGCTCGGCCATGTCGTCATCAAGGTGCGGGACGTCAAGCGCTCGGAGGCCTTCTACAACGGCGTGCTGGGTCTGCCCGTCGCGGCCCGCAGCGAGCGCGGCCCGATGACGTTCTTCTCGCTCGGCAACCACCACGACTTCGCCGTGCTCGGCCTAGGCGACGACGCCGAGTCGGCCGCGGACAAGGCGGTGGGGCTGGCGCATGTGGCGTTCAAGATCGGCGACTCGCTTGAGGATCTGAAGGACGCCAAGCGCCATCTGGACGCGGCTGGCATCGACTGCGCCCCGGTCGATCACGAGGTCACTCAGTCGCTCTACTTCGCGGACCCGGACGGCAACCAGGTGGAACTCTACGTGGACACCTCGGACGTGTGGAAGCAGGAGCCGCAACGCGTCGCGCAGGCTTCAAGGCTCGAACTGTAGTCAGCGTTGCTGCCCGGAAGGCGGCGGCAGACCGAGCTCGTGCGCGACTAGCGGGATGCGGTCGTTGCCGAAGTACATGTCGTCGCCGTCCACGAAAACGGTGGGCGAGCCGTAGCCGCCGCGCTCGATGAGCTCGTCGGTGTTGGCGCGCAGGCGAGCCTTGTAGTCGGCCGAGGCGATGGCCTCGAAGAACGCCGAGGCATCGAGGCCTACTTCGCTCACCACTCTGCCGAGCACTTCGTTCTGGGAGATGTCGGCGAGGTCGCCCCAATAGGTCTCGAATACGCGACGCGCGTACGGCACCAGCGCGCCCTGCTCGTCGGCGAAGAACGCGCCGCGCATGGCCTTGACGCTGTTCACCGGAAACACCGGCGGCGAACCGATGCGGATGCCGACGTAGCGCACCCAATCGGCGAGGTCCTTGGCGTAGTGGCGGGCCTTGACCGGCACCGGCTTGGCGCGGCCTTCGTAGACGCTGGGGTTCACCGTGTTGAATACGCCGCCGACCAGGAAGGGGCGCCAGCGCAGGGAAACGTCGCCGCTTTGCAGCCCCGGGGCGAGCGTGCGCTGGATCTGCTCGAAGGCGAGATACGTCCACGGACTGCTGCAATCGAAAAAGAACTCGACGGTACGCATGTCGCTCGCCTCCCCGGTCAACTCGGCAGCCTATCCAGAAGCTCCCGCAAGCCATCGACGGCCTCCGCTTCTCTCGCTTCGGCGGTCAGGATGCAGCGCCGCTTGTCCTCTGTCGGCGAGTCCTGATCCGCCGCGGCGCCGAGTTGCCCCGAGATGTCCTCGTAAACCCGGGCCAAGCGCTCCGTCAGCGGCGCCGCATTCGGAAACCAAGTGCCCACTTCGCGGAGATACCGTGCGGCGTAGGCGCGGCATTCGGCCCACACCTTGGCGTTCCACTCGTGGCCGAACGTCGCGCCGCGGCGTTCCAGCGCGACGAGCCAGTTGCGATAGGCGTCGGGGCCGATGCCGTAGTCGTCGTTCTCGGCGTAGTGCGCGGAATTGCGGTACATGTCCCAGGCGAACTCAAGGCTCTCGCGCACCAAGCGAAGGCGCGGTGCGGGCGCGACGGCGCTGTAGATGTAGAAGTAGGCGTAGGTCTTGCGCCACTCGCGCCAAGTCACGGACGTCAAGCGCCGCGACAGGTGGTGCGGGAACGGCCCGATCAGATCGAAGCCCTCGCTGTCGCAGCCGGTGATGATCTGGAACTCGTCGTTCCACAGGGCGCACGGCAGGCCGGCGGCGAGAGCGGCGCGCAGCTCGGCCTCGACTCCTAAGCGCTCCGCTCGGCTGGCGTCTGCGGTGAAGAAGCCGAGGTAGCGGGCCTCGATGCCGAGATTCCGCACCAAGGCGTCGAACCGCTCCCGTCGCCAGACCAGCGGGCCGCTCGGGCAGAGGATCTTGTTGATATTGATGAGGAAGGCATGGCCGGTCGCGCCGTAGACCGTGGCGGGGCTGTGGTTCATGCCCAAGTAGCGGGCGACGCCGTGCAGCGCGCCGATGCGAGTCGCATCGAGTGGCAATTGGTCGATGCCCTTCAGGCAGTGCGTAGCCTCCGGGACTTTCTGCGCGACGGCCGTCGCCACGCTCAGCCGCCCTCGATGCGCTGCATGAAGAACACTTCGCTGGTCGGCCCGATGGGCTCCAGCCAGGCGTCCTGGTAGATCTGGCCGTCAATGGCGACCGCGGTGTCGCTCAGGATCTCTTCGATGCCCGGCCACTTGGCATCGAGTGCGCGCACCAGAGCGCGGAAGTTCTTGCACTCCACCTCGATCTCCCGGGTGCTCCCGGTGTTCGTCATCAGATGGTCCGGAAAGACGACCTTCGCCATGCGCTCCTCCCCGTTCGGCCTCGCGCAATCCTAACGAAATGTCATTCCTGCGGATACCTCCAAGGCGCGGTCGGCTGCTCGGCTTCGTCGTCGAGCGTCCACTGCGGCAGCGCCATGCCGTCGCCGAGGTCCTTCAGCACCACCTTCACCCGGCTGCCGATGCCCACCGCCCGCACCAGCTCCGGCGGCGCCATGGTGCCGTCGCCGGTGGTGAGATTGCCGGTGACGCGCAGGCCGTCGTATTCGCCGGGGGCGCCTACCTGCTCGTCGAGTTCCACCAAGAGAATCATGTAGGGCAGGAACTGCCGGAACACGGGCTGGATGGCGTGATGCACTTCGCTGTACGAATAAACGACGCCCTTGCCGGACACGGGCCGCCAGTCGTATTCCGGGGCCGAGCACCACGGGCAGGCGGTGGTGGTGGGATAGCGCAAGAGGTCGCAGGCCGTGCAGTGCTGCATATGCAGCGCCCCACTGCCGCAATGCTGGTAGAACTCCTGGTTGGCACGGTCCAGCTCGTCGATGGCCACCGCCATGCCGAGGTATTCGCCGTTCAGGGTCGCCATCGCTCAAGCTCCTCTGGCCATGACCAGGGCGCTGCCGGTCGCCGGCGTCGCCCAGCCGAGGTTGGCGGACAGCTCCACGTCCTTCACCTGTCGGCAGCCGCCTTCCGCGTAGTCGTAGGTGTGCTGCCGCTTGCCGTCCGCGCCGACGGGGCAGCTGCAGTCCACGTCGTGGCGGAGCTGGCGGACGTTTTCGATCACCATGGCGATGCCGTGCGTGTAGCCCTCGCAGAGGTGGCCGCCGCTGGTGTTGTTCGGGCGCTCGCTGCCGAGGCGCATGATGCCGGAGCTCACGTAGTCGCCGCCCTCGCCCTTCTTGCAGAAGCCGTAGTCTTCGAGCTGCAGCATGGTGGTGAAGGTGAAGGCGTCGTAGGAGCCGGTCACTTGGATGTCCTCCGGGCCGACGCCGGCATTCGGCCAGAGGATCTGCCGCGCGTAGACGCCGGCCACCGTGCTGATCGGCCCGCTCTGGTAGTGGTTGTCGACGCGCGGCTTGGAGCAGCGCCCCACGACGCCGAGGATCTGCGCCGGGGTATGGCGGCAGTCGCGCGCCCGCTCCATGGAGGTGACGATGATGCAGTTTCCGTTGTCCGTCTCCACGCAGCAGTCGAGCAGGTGCAGGGGCTTGCAGATCATGCGGCTGGCCAGCACGTCGTCCACCGTGACGCGCTTCTTGTAGTAGGCCTTCGGGTTGTTCGAGGCGTGCTCGGAGTGGATCGCCTTGACGTGGGCGACCTGCGCCGGCGTCGTGCCGTAGTCGTACATGTGGCGCATGAAGGTGTGCGCGAAGTTCTGCGCGGCGCTGCCCTGGCCGTAGGCGCGGCCGAACAGCGCATCGCCGGACAACGCCGAGCGCCCGGTGCCGCGTCCGGTGCCGCCGATGCGCACCTGCGAGTAGCCGTTCATCGAGCGGAAGATGGCCACGGTCTTGCACAGCCCCGCCTCGATGACGCCGATGGCGATGCCGATCAGCGCCTCCGTGGACGAGCCGCCGCCCTGGCAGTCCATGTAGAAGTTGAGGCGAATGCCGAGGTCGCCGGCGATGCTGGTGGACGGCACGGAGTCGTTGCCGCTGTAGGACAGCATGCCGTCGATGTCCGCAGTGGTCAGTCCAGCATCGGCGATGGCGCCCCGCACCGCGGTGGTGCCGAGGGCGCGCGTCGTCATGCCCGAGCCGCGGGTATAGCCGGTTTCGCCGATGCCGACGATGGCGTACTTGCCGCGCAGGTGTTTGGGCGCGGTGGCGTCGATGTCTTGGGCCACAGGTCTCCCTCCCTCCGAGCCGGATGAAACCTTACGCCAAGTGTGCGGCGCGCCGCCACCGCCGCAATGCAGGGCGCAGGACCGCAGCAGCGATGCAGTGTGCGAACCGCGTACGCGCCCGGGCCCGGGATTGTGCGCGGTGGAGCCGCTTTTCGTCCGCTTGTTGTGTCAAACTAGCTACCGCAAGCCGCGCCCGGATGTCAGCCGATGAGCGGCGCGTGTGTTTGCGCACCGAACGTGACGAGGAGGACGCAGATGACCGGTATCGACACGCCCGTCAGACAGCAAACGACCATGCGAATCACCGAGCGGCGCGCCCGAAGCCTGGTGCTCGCCGCCTTCCTGGGCGCAACCTGCGCCGTGGCCCCGGTCGCTGCCGCGCAAGCCATGTCGGCGATGGGCTTCGCCACCCTCGGCGACTTCAGCGCCGACGGCATGGACGACGTGCTGCTGCGCCACGAGGACGGCACGTGGTATTCGGCCTCCATGGACGGTCCGGGCGCGATCCCGAGGCTGAGCGGTCGCGCCTACATCACCGACGACCCGGATTGGCGGCTGGCAGCGGCGGGCGACTTCGACGGCGACGGCTATCGCAACGAAGTGCTGCTGCGCCACGCGGACGGGCGCTGGCGCTACTACTGGCTGTTCAACCGCTGGGGCGAAGTGGCGCCTTGCGCAGTGGCCAGGCTGCCGAGCGACTTGGCTTGGCGCGTCGCCGGCGTCGGCGACCTCGACAGCGACGGCGGCGAAGACCTGCTGCTCCGGCACGACGACGGCAAGTGGCATTTCGTCTCCATGCAATGCGACAGCCTGGGCATGGGCGAAAGCGCCGAGGCGCAGATCGACGACGATCCCATGCAGCGTTTCGCCGCGCTCGCAGACTTCGACGGCGACGGTTTCCGGAACGAAGTGCTGCTGCGCCACAGGGACGGCAGCTGGTCCTACTTTCCCATGAACGGTGCGATGAGCGAAGTCGAGGATTCCGGCCTCGTCGGCGCGCCGAGCGATCTCGCCTGGCGCCTAGCGGGCGTCGGAGACCTCAATCAGGACGGTCGGGATGATCTGCTCCTGCGCCACAAGAGCGGCCGGTGGCTGCTCATCGCCATGAACGGCGCCGCGACCATCGCCGCCGAGACCGGTCCGGTCGGCCTGAGCGACGACCATGCAAAGGGTTTCGCCGCGATCGGGGACCTCGATGGCGACGGGTTCGACGACGATGTCCTGCTGCGGCACGAACAGGACGGGAGTTGGCACTACTACGGGGTCGCGGGCACGGCCGCGGAGCCGATGGCGCACCGGGTCGCCGGCATCCCCGGCGAAGCCGTGTGGAGGCTGGCCGGCGCCGGTCTCGGACTCGAAGAAGTGGAGATACCGGACCCCGGCCTCCGGGCCGTCGTCGCCGAGGCGCTCGGCGCGTTCGACGATGCGGACGGAGACGGCATGCTGGACGCCGCGGAGACCATCGCGCCGATCAACGCTCGACAGATGAAGACCCTGGAGAACCTGATCGTTCCGGCGATCGGCATCCGAGATCTAACCGGCCTCGAGCACGCCGAGAACCTTTCGTACCTGTACCTCGATGCCAACGAGGTCTCCGACCTGCAGCCTCTCGGGTGGCTCCTCGAGCTCTCCTTCGTGTACATCCGCTCCAATCCCGTCGGCGATGTCGGCGCGTTGGCCGGCCTGCCCCGCCTGACCGAGCTGGTGCTGCAGGACGCCGGCGTCGTCGATGTGCTGCCACTCGCGGCGCTGCCCGATCTGACCCAGCTTCAGCTCGACTCGAATGCGATCTCGGACATCGCCGCATTGGCGGCGCTTACCAAGCTGAGAGAACTGACGCTCACCAGCAACGCGATCGAGGACATCGGTCCGCTCGCCGCGCTGACCGACCTGCAGTACCTGCATCTCGGCGGCAACGCGATCTCCGACCTGACGCCGCTGCGGGGCCTCGGCCAGCTGGTCTACCTGGACCTCGACTCCAACGCCGTGACCAGCATCGGTTCGCTCGCCGGGCTTGAGAACCTGACGGACCTCGACCTCGCGCACAACGCCATCACGGACATTTCTGCGCTCTCGGAGCTCCGGGAACTCACCTACGTCTACTTGGACGGCAACGCGATCACGGACCTGACGCCGCTGGCGGGGCATGATCTGACCCATCTGTCGCTGTCCGGCAACGGCCTGACGGACATCGCGCCGCTCGCCACCACCACGTTCGGCGGCACATTCCCCAACTTGGACCTCAGCGCCAACAACATCGCCGACATCTCGGCATTGGGCGGGAAGTTCCTCTGGTCTTTGGACCTCGCGGCCAACGACATCGCGGACCTCGGCCCGCTCGCGGACCTGCCGGACTTGCGCGAACTGGCGATCGAGAGCAACCCGGTCACGGACCTGTCGCCTCTGGCGTTGGCGCCAAGGCTGCGAATGCTGTCCCTGGGCGGCATGGCGATCGAGGACTTCAGCCCGCTCGCTGCCCTCGGCGAACTCGACAGCCTCTCGATCACCGACTCGGCGGTGGCGGACCTCGCTGCAATCACCGACATGCTCGCCTCGAACTTGATCACGCTGGAGCTGCTCGGCACCGGCGCCACCGATCTCGGCGCCCTCGCCGGACCCGGTTTCGAGTACCTCAACAACCTCGCCCTGCGCGGCAACGGCCTGACGCAGCTGCCAGCGCTCGGGGCGCTCGTCCGGCTCGAATCGCTAGATGTCGAGGACAACGCCATCAGCGACCTGGCGCCGCTCGCCGACGCGACGCGCTTGACGAATCTCGCCATCGGCGGCAACCCGGTGGCGGACCTCTCGTCCCTGCAGGCGATGGCGGCGCTGAAGTCGCTGGCTGCGTCCGACACGATGGTCTCGGACATCGGCGCGCTGGCGGGCTTGGCAGCGCTCGGCACGATCCGCCTCGACGATGCCGAGGTCTCCAGCATCGCGGCGCTCGCAAGCCTACGCGGCGCCGGCGATGGGATCAGCCTCTCTTTCGCGAGGAACATGATCGCGGACCTCTCGCCTCTGCTGCAGATCGAGGGCATCCGCAGGGGCGACGTGCTGCGCTTCGAGGGCAATCCGCTCGGCACGGACGCGACGGACATGCACATCCCGACCCTCCGGGAACGCGGCGCCATGGTCTTCACGGGCGGCGGCGTGGCGATCCCCGACGCGGCGCTTCGCGCACGGCTGCTGCGCCAGCTCGGCAAGTCCGGCGGCGAGATGGTCAGCGGCGACGACATGCTTGCCGTCACCAGCTTCGCAGCCAAGGCGGAGCCGTTCTGGTGGCGCTGGGACGTCGCCTACACGCCGATCCGCGATCTCTCGGGCCTCGAAGCCGCGCAGAACCTGACCCGGTTGCATCTCGATGGCCAGCGCGTCGCGGACATCTCCGCGCTCGCAGGCCTTGCGGAGCTCGCGGACGTGCGGCTGATGCACAACCGCATCGAGGACATCGCCCCGCTGGTGGCCAACGAAGGGCTCGGCGACGGGGACTCCGTGCAGCTTCGGGGCAACCCGCTGAACGTCGAGTCCATCGACGCCCACATCCCCGCCCTGGAAGCGCGGGGCGTGATGGTGCACTGGTAGCGGACGCCTAGCGGATCGCCAGCACGACCTTGCCGAAGGTTTCGTTGCCGGCGATCCGCTCGTGGGCGGCGGCGGCTTCCTGGACGGGGAGCACCGCATCGATGATCGGCCGGATCGCGCCGGACTCGATTAGCGGCCAGACCCGCTCGGCAAGGGCGTCCATCACCGCAGCCTTGGCGGCGATGCTGCGGGCGCGCAGCGTGGAGCCGATGATGCGCTGCCGCTTGACCATCATCGCGCCGAGGTTGACCTCCGTCTTTGCGCCGCCGAGCAGGCCGATGATGACGAGCCGGCCGTCCAAGGCGAGGCAGGCCAGATTGTCGGCCAGGTAGCCCGCGCCCACTGGATCCAAGATCACGTCGGCACCCTGTCCGCCCGTCCACTCGCGGACGGCATCCCGGAAGCTGCCTGCGCTGCGGTTGTGGCCGGCGTCGGCGCCGAGCGCCACGCAGCGTTCGATCTTCTCCGCCGAGCCGGCGGTGACGAAGGTGGGATTGCCGAACGCCTTGCAGAGCTGGATCGCCGCCGTGCCGACACCGCTCGCGCCGGCGTGCAGGACAGCGCGCTCGCCCTTCGCCAGACGCGCCTCCATGAAGAGGTTCAGGTAGGCAGTCGCGAACACTTCCGGCAGCGCCGCGGCTTCCCGGAACGACAGCCCGGCAGGCTTGCGCCGCACTTGGGGCGCGGGCGCGACGACCGTCTCAGCGTAGCCGCCGCCGGCGAGCAGGGCGCAGACCTCGTCGCCCACAGCCGCGCTCGACACGCCTTCGCCGACCGCCGAGACCACGCCCGCGCATTCCAAGCCGAGGATCGGCGACGCGCCGGGTGGCGGCGGGTAGCCGCCCGCGCGCTGTGCCAAGTCGGCGCGATTCACGGCCGTAGCGTGGTTTTCGATGCGCACCTCGCCGGCACCAAGCGTCGGTTCGTCGGCATCGCTCCAAACAAGATCGTCGCCGACAACGCGGATTGCCTTCAACCGTCTCCTCCCTTCGATCCCAATGGCGCGGACGATTGTTCCAGCAGTCGAACGGCGACTTCAAGAGTCGCGTTCGAGCGGCTGCGCCGGGTTGAGTTAAGGTGGGGTTGAGCGGCGAAAGGACAGGAGCCAAAGCGTGCCGTATCCCGACTTCCCGGCAAGCAAGGTAGTCGCCATGGGAGAGGCGCTCTACGCGCAGGAGATTCGCGACAGCGTGGAAGCAGAGTGCCACGGCCAGTTCCTCGTCTTGGACGTAGCAACGGGAGCGTACGCGGTGGACCCCGACGACTTGATCGCGACCCGCCGCTTGCTTGATCGTCATCCGGGTGCGGTGATCTACGGGCTCCGAGTTGGGCATCCCACGGCTTACCGCATAGGGGCAGCGCCGACATGATGGCGGTGCGGGGTCGCAGCCTTCACCAAGACATGCGCATCTTGACGCCCTGGTCGTGCAGGTAGCGCTTGAGGCCGGAGACTGTGTACTCGCCGTAGTGGACCATGGAGGCGACTAGCGCCGCATCCGCTCTGCCCTCGGTGAGCACGTCGTAGAGGTGCTGCGGCTCGCCGGCGCCGCCGGAGGCGATCACGGGGATGCGCACGGCTTCGGCTAGCAGGCGCGTGAGCGCAAGTTCGTAGCCGGCGCGGGTGCCGTCGGCGTCGATGGAGTTGACCACCAGTTCGCCGGCGCCCAGGCGTTCGCCCTCCAGCGCCCACGCCAGGGCATCGATGCCCATGGGCTTGCGGCCGCCGTCGATGACGATCTCGTAGCCGGACGGCTGCTCGGCGCTCGGTGCCACGGCGCGGATGTCCATGGACAGCACGACGTTCTGATTGCCGATGGCGTCGGCGCACTCGGCGATCAGCGCCGGGCGGCGTACCGCAGCGGAGTTGACGTTGATCTTCTCCGCGCCGGCCAGCCGCAGATCGGTCGCGTCCTGCACGCTCGCCACGCCGCCGCCGACGGAAAGCGGAATGAAGACCTGCTCGGCGACGGCCTCGACGACGCTGAGGATGATCTTGCGCCGGTCGCTCGACGCGGTGATGTCGTAGAAGACCAGCTCGTCGAGACCGTCCAGGTAGTACTCCCGCGCCTTGGCCACCGGGTCGCCGATGTTCTTCGTGTCGACGAAGCGCACGCTCTTGGCCAAGTGGCCGTCGCGCACGTCGAGGCAGGCGATCAGGCGCTTGCTAAGCACGGCCGTCCCAGCCGGCAAAGCGTTCGAGCAGCCGCAGGCCGACGCGGCCGCTCTTCTCTGGGTGGAACTGCGTGCCGACGAAGCTGCCGCGGCCGAGCGCCGAACAGAACGCCCCCTCGTAGACGGATTCGGCCAGCACATCCCCCGCGTCCGCCGGTACCGGGCGGTAGGCATGCACGAAGTAGAACTCGTCGCCCGCCTCGATGCCCTCCAGCACCGGGTGCGGGCGCCGCACGCGCACCGCGTTCCAGCCCATATGCGGCACCTTCAGCGCCGGGTCGTCGAGGCGGAAGCGGCGCACTGCGCCCGGCACGATGCCGAGCGTCTCGGTGTCGTTCTCCTCGGAATGATCGAGGGAGATCTGCAGGCCAAGGCAGATGCCGAGGATCGGCGTGCCGGCCCGGTAGGCGCACAGCAGCGCCCGATCGACGCCGCTCGCCTTCAGGCTGCGCATGGCGCTGCCGGCCGCGCCGACGCCGGGGAAGATCACCCGCTCGGCCCCCGCGATGCGCGCCGGGTCGCCGGAGATGCGCGCTGGCAGGCCGACCTCGCGGCAGGCGCGCAGCACGCTGGTGAGGTTCCCGGCGTCGTAGTCGACGATGACCGTCATCGTGCCTCGGCGAGCGCGGGCGCCGACGCCGCGTCTTTAGGCGACGCGCGCCTTCTCCGCCGGGTTGTCGAACACCAGCACGCCGTCATCGAACGGCGCGTCGACCAGGGTGTCGCGCTCGCGGTAGTAGTCCTGGCAATTGGTCCACGGCTCGCGGTCGCCCTGCTTCGGCAGCCGCGGCGCGCCGCGGCGGATGTAGCCGGGAGCGAAGTCTTCCGGGTCGATGAACGCCTTGCCGTTCATGCCCTGATCCGATGCGCGCAGGCGCGGCGTGCATTGCCGCACGCCGGTCTCGTCCATGTAGTTCAGCAGCCGGCAGACGTAGCGGGCGATCATGTCCGAGCGCAGCGTCCACGAGGAGCGGATATAGCCGAAGATCCAGGCGAGGTTCGGCAGGTCGGAGAGCATCACGCCGCGGTACGTCCAGGTGTCGCCGACGCGCACCGGCACACCGTCCACGGCGAAGTCGATGTTGCCGAGACCGCACAGTTCGATGCCAGTGGCGGTGACGACGATGTCGGCGGCGAGCACTTCCCCGGAGTCGAGTTCGATGCCTTCCGGCACGAAGCGCTTGATGTTGCCGGTGGCCACGGACGCCTTGCCGGAGCGGATCGCGCCGAACAGGTCGCCGTCCGGCAGCAGGCACAGGCGCTCGCGCCAAGGGCCGTAGGTGGGCGTGAAGTGCGTGGCCACGTCGTAGCCCTCCGGGAGCGACGCCGCGGCGAGCCCGATCAGCTCCTTGGCCACCGTCTCCGGTTCGGCCAGCGCCCGGGCCGTGAGCACGCGCCCGAATTCCAGGATCTTGCGTTTCTTGATGCCGTGGATCCACTCCTTCGGCACGTCGAGGGCGCGCAGCTCCTGGATCATCTCGTCCTCGACGCTGTTGTCGAGGGAGATGTAGTAGGTCGGCGAGCGCTGCAGCTGCACAACCTCGGCTACATCCTCGGCCACCGCCGGGACGATGGTCGCCGCGGTGGCGCCGGAGCCGATCACCACCATGCGCTTGCCGGCGTAGTCGAGGTCCTCGGGCCACTGCTGCGGGTGGACGATGGCGCCCTCGAAGGCTTCTTCGTTCGGGAAGCTCGGCCGATGCCCGGCTTCGTAGTCGTAGTAGCCCTGGCACATAAAGAGGAAGCAGCAAGTGAACTCCGCCTCGCCCGCCCGGGTGCGGGCGCGAACGGTCCAACAGGCATCGGCGGTGGACCACGACGCATCCACCACGTAGTGGTCGAAGCGGATGCGGGGCTCGATGCCGTGCTCCTGCACCACCTCGTCGAGGTACTTCTTGATCTCCGGCGCGGTGGCGATGGGCTGGCCGTGCCACGGCTTGAACTCGTAGCCGTAGGTGTACAGGTCGCTGTCCGAGCGGATGCCGGGAAAGCGGAACAGGTCCCAGGTGCCGCCGATGGCGCTGCGTCCTTCGAGGATCGCGTAGTCGCGCCCCGGGCACTCCTTCTGCAAGTGGCAGGCGGCACCGATGCCGGAGACTCCGGCGCCGATGATGATGACGTCGTGGTGCTGGCGCTGAGGCATCCGGTGCTCCGCGGGCTGCTGGCGTTGGGGTGCGCATTGTACGCGCGGACCGGCGCTTCGTTCGCCGTGCCCTTGCCTCTACCTCACGCGACGGGCCGGACGACGAACAGCAGATCGCCCGCGTTCACCTGCTGGCCACCGGCCACGTTGACGCGCACGACCTCGAAGCGGCGCTCGGGATCGTAGAGTGCCGAGTCGCCGGCGGCGTTGAAGTCCGCGAGGCGCACCGGCGTGAAGATCTTGAAGGCTTCGAGCTGGCAAAGCGTGGTCCGCGCGTCGATTCGATCGCCGACGCTCACGTAGGCGGGCTCGGTGGGCGAGGGCGTGGCGTAGAAGATGCCGGTGGACGGCGCGATGACCTTGAGCTCGTCGCTGTCCTCGATGGCGATGGCTTCCCGCCCGATGCCGCCCTCGGCGACGCCCGCCGCGGCATCGATCTCCGCGATCAGCGCTTGCTGGTCCAGGCGGCTGAGAAACTCGGGCAGGTAGCCCGTGTCGTAGTCGCCGCGCAGGAAGACCTCGTCGCGCAGGACGCGCTTCACGAGGGCAATGTTGGTGGCGATGCCCTCGATGGTCACCCGATCGAGATACGCCGCAAGCTTCGCCGCCGTCGCCGCGCGATCCGCGCCATGGGCGACGATCTGCGCGATCATGCTGTCGTAGTAGGGGGAGACGAACCTGCCCTCGCCCGCCATCGAGATCACGTCGATGCCGTCCTCGTCCGGCAGCTCGCAGGCGCGGATCTCGCCAGGGCTCGGCTGGAAGACCAGACCGTTCGGCGAAGCCACCAAGCGCTCCGCGTTGATGCGCGCTTCGATCGCGTAGCCATCGCTGCCGGCGGCCAAGTCCGCGATGCTCTCGCCGGCGGCGATGCGCAGCTGCTCGCCGACGATGTCCACCCCGGCCACCCACTCCGTTACGGGGTGCTCCACCTGCAGCCGCGTGTTCATCTCCATGAAATAGATGGCGCCAGCGTCCAAGTCGTAGATGAACTCCACCGTGCCGGCGCCGACGTAGCCGACGGCATCGGCCAGCGCCGCAGCGTGGCCGTAGACGGCCTCCGCCAGCTCGTCCGGCAGCATCGTCGAGCCCGACTCCTCGATCACCTTCTGCTTGTCGCGCTGCACGCTGCAATCGCGCAGGCCGAGCACCTTGGTGTTGCCGTGCCGGTCGCGCAGCACTTGCACCTCCACATGGCGCAGCGAGGTGACGAAGCGCTCCAGATAGACGTCGCCGTTGCCGAACGCGGCGCGCGCTTCCGCGGAGACGCGCAGGAACGCCTCGTGGAAGTCGTCGGCGTCCTCCACCACCACGATGCCCTTGCCGCCGCCGCCGTGGACCGCCTTGATGAGCACCGGATAGCCGATTTCCGCCGCCGCTTGGGCCGCATGGTCGCCGTCGGTGACGATGCCGTGGCTGCCCGGCACCACCGGCACGCCGCTCGCCATGGCGGTGGCGATGGCGTTCGACTTGTTGCCCATGGTCTCCATGCTGGCCACGGGCGGGCCGACGAAATTGATGCCGCGGCCGCGCACCAGTTCCGCGAACTGGGCGTTCTCGGACAGGAAGCCGATGCCGGGATGCAAGGCGTCCACGCCTTCCTGCTCGGCGATGCGCACCACCGAGCGGCCGTTCAGATAGCTCTCGTCGGGGGTGTTGCCGCCGATGCAGACCACGGCGTCCGCGGCGCCGAGCATGTCCACCGGCACGGACTCCATATCGGGGTCGGACTGCACCAGCACGACGCCGACGCCGTGCTGCTGCGCGACGCGCACCAGCTTCACCGCCGTGCAGCCGCGGGCGTGGATCAGCATCTTCTGCACCGGGCCGTATCTCTCGCCGACCGCCCGGCTCGGCCCCGGCGCTTCCGGCAGCGGGCCCTCGGTAAGCGTCCCGCCCATCACCCGATTCACCACATCCGCCACGTTCTCGCGCGGTACCGGGATGTCCGGGTCGATGCGGCGCAGCTCGGCATCGAGGTCCGCATGGAACGGGTGCTTGACGAAGCCCTGCATGGCGCCCGGCACGGTGGAGAGGTAGTTGGCGATATGCGAATCCGACGGCAGATGGCTCGCGACGACGATCTGCCCGGCGAACGGCATGCTGGCGCCGGAGAAGTAGCAGGTCTGCACCAAGGGGTGGGTGACGAAGCTCGCCTGGGCGCCGCCGGTGCAGTCGCCGAAGCCGAAGACGATCACCGGCAGGTCGAAGTCGCGCACGAAGCGCGTCAGGCGGTCGTTGATGGCGGCCATGGAGAAGAGGGCCCCAGCGCCTTCCATGGTCTGCATGCCGCCGGATGAGATGAAGCAGATCACCGGCAGCCCCTCGCCGGCGCAGGCTACCAGCAGCTTGCAGAACTTCTCCGCGCTCGCCATATCGAACGCGCCGGCCTTGAAGGCGGTGTTGGAGATCACCACCCCGGCGCGCAGGCCCCCTCGCCCGTCCTTGAAGCGGCCGATGCCGGTGACGACGCCGCACGGCGGGGTGCGCTTCTGCAGGGCGCTCTCGATGGATGCCCTGAGGCCCGGAAAGCGATGCGGGTCGGAGCTGATGAGGTCCCCGTCGCGCTCCTCGAAGTCGTCGAAGAAGTGCTCGATGAAGGCCTGGTAGCCGGTCGCGCCGGCGCGCTTGTGGCGCTGCAGCACGTCGCGGATGAGCAGATCGCGATAGGCCCGGATGAGGCGTTCCCAGAAATCCTTGCGGCGGCCGATGCTGCGCGGCGCGATGCGGCCGTCGTAGCGGCGCGGGTCGCCTTGGGCCTGGCGGTAGGAGGCGAGCAGTTTCTCGAACAGGAAGGTGACGACCACGAACAGCGTATCCGAGACGTGCGGCGAGGCGTTCTTCTTCCATTCCTCGACGGCGCGGAAGAAGCGCCCCGGGCGCGGCATGTCGATGATGCGTCCATACCAGTCGAAGAAGCGCTGCCGCTCGGCGCTGTCGCCGCCGAGCAGGCGCTCGACGGTGGCGTGTGAGAGCGTTCGCGTGGATTCGGCCTCGTGGGCGATGGAGTCCAGATTGGCGACGATGCCGTCGTAGATGCGGTCGAAGAGCAAGAGGTTGTCGCACTCGGCGGCGAAGTCGGCGCTGAGCTCCTCCTGCAGCACGACGTCCATGATCGTCGTCTCGGCGTTGCCGGGTGCGGCGGGCGCGTCCCCGCCAAGGACTCCGCCCAGGCGGTCGTCGATGGCCATGCGATTCGCCGCGATCGTCGACGGCTGGCCGTTGATGGCCGCGCGCACCGGCGTCGACAGGGCGCCCTCCACCACCAGGTCTTCGGTGAGCGGGGCGCCCGTGATGGCGACGTTGAGTTCGGCGGCGAGCTGCTCGCGGAGGTAGCCATCGGACTTGTCGGCGATGCCGGCGAAGAGCTTCATGCCCTCGTGGCTGAAACGGGCGCGCAGCACCGGTCCGAGATTCCCCTCGCGGCGCACCGCTTCGATCGCCGCGCGCGGATCGCCGAGGTCCCCGACCCGCACCAGATGCTTCGCATCGCCGGTGTTCTCGGCGAACGACTTGAGGGCCGGGAAGTTGCCGGCGGCATCGTTCTTCCAGCGGTTGTACAGGTACATGCCCACGGTGGACACGAGCTGGCGGCGGGCGTCCTCGTAGTTCTTGCGCGGCTCGCCGAAGAGCATCTGCGCGAAGCGACCGCGCGTCGTGTCCACGGCGCCGCGCTTCTCCACGTAGTTCTTCCAGGCCCGCGAGACCGCATCGTCGTAGACCACTTTCTCCGGGTCCTGCAGCCAGCGCAGGAACGTCTCGCGGCGCTCCCGGTCCGCCCGCGCCTGCAGTTCGCCGGCCGGCACCTCCTGGTCCGCCAAGCGTCCGTAGCTGCGGCTCGTGGTCGCCTTGATGCGGCGGCGCACGCGCAGGTAGCGCAGGTAGCGGTAGGCGACGCCGAAGACGTTGAGGTACTCGGTGGGGTTCTTGGTGAGCTTCAGCGCCGCGCTCGCCTGCACGCGGCTCAGGCGCTCGCTCGGCCGCAGGTAGCGCAGGAGGCTGCGCCGGTAGTGCGCCAGGATGTAGGGATTCTCGGCGACGAAGCGCTTGGTCGTCTCCTCGACGTGCGCGATGCCGGAGACGATGGCGAGGCGCAGGTTCTCGATGTCCTCGCCGGGCACGTAGTCGATCACCGCGTCGATATTGCCTTGGCGCTTGAGCTCGAACGGCGACAGGCCCACCTGCTTGGCGCACTGCTGCCAGGAGAGGTTCAGGCGCCGGGCGATGCTGGCGAGGCCCTTCGGCTGGATGGTGCTGAATACCCCGTCGCGCACGGACAGGATCAGGTTGCTGGCGGCCAGCGGGATGGCGCCGCCGGAGTAGCCGAGGCCGTAGACGATGCCGAGATTCGGCACGTCGGTATTGGACATCTCGGCGATCAGGCGCGAGATGCTGTGCGACTGGTTGTTCTTGTTCGCCACCTCGTCGCCGGCCGCACCGGGGGTGTCCATCAAGCTGACGATGGGCAGCGAACGGTTGGCGAACTCCTCGATCGCGGCGGCCGCCTTGAGGTGGTGTTCGGGCATCCACTCGCCGCTGCGCACGGCGCGGTTCTGGGCGATGAAGCCGACCCGGCGCGGCTCCCCGTCGAAATCCATCGCCACGGTGGCCGCGTAGAACGGCCCGTCGCGGTCTTCGTTCTCGAGGCGACCCAAGCGGCGGATCACATCGGGCGCCGGGATGCGCTTCGGGTCTTCCGCACCGGACACCACCGACTCGATGTAGGAGTCGATGTCGGCGTGCTCCAGGAACTGGGCTCGGCGTTCGATCTCGGCATCCCCCACCATGCCGCGCAGGGGCGGATCGAAGTGCTCTTCGGCGGCCGGCAGGAGGCCGGAGTCGTGCGCCAGCGACTCGGCGATCAGAAACAGCCGGTCGCCCGAGGCTGCGCTAGCCACGCGCCGCCCCGCCTTCGAGCCAGCGCCTCGCCCTCGCGATCATGGCGGAATCCCTCGCACTGTGAGTAAGTTCCTGCCGCCGAACGATTCCACAAACTCCACTGCAAATCCACAGTAGAATTCGCGCCGCTCTCCACAGCCGATCCGCAAGCCATTGCCCTGCCGCCACCCCGCATCGACCGCATGAAAGACAAGGCGCTCGCCATCGCCATTCTCACGGTGTCGGACACCCGCGGCCGCGCCGAGGACACCTCCGGGGACCTGCTCGCCGAGAAGCTCGCCGAGGCCGGGCACCGGCTCGAAGCGCGGCGCATCGTCCAAGACGACGTCTACATCATCCGCGCCGTAGTCAGCGCTTGGATCGCGGACCCTGCCGTGCAGGTGGTGCTCACCACCGGCGGCACCGGCTTCACGGGCCGCGACAGCACCCCCGAAGCGCTGACGCCGCTCTTCGACAAGACCATCGACGGCTTCGGCGAACTGTTCCGGCAGATCTCGTTCGACGAGATCGGCAGTTCCACCATCCAATCCCGCGCCGTCGGCGGCCTCGCCGGCGGCACGCTGATCTTCGCCATGCCGGGCTCTACCGGCGCCTGCCGCACGGCCTGGGACGGCATCCTCCGCAACCAGCTCGACGCGAGCTTCAAGCCCTGCAACTTCGCCGAACTGCTGCCGCGCTTCCACGAAAGCCCGCCATCGCCGCGGCGCGAACCTAGGAGCACCGCTTCATGACCAACATGACCGACGTCTTCGTCCTCGGCGCCAAGCGCACGCCCATCGGCAGCTTCCAAGGTGCCTTGGGGGGCCTCGCCGCGCCGGAACTCGGTGCCCATGCCATCCGCGCTGCGGTGGCCCATGCGTGCGTCGAAGCCGAAGCCATCGACGAAGTGTTCATGGGCTGCGTGGTCAGCGCCGGGGTCCGCCAGGCGCCGGCCCGGCAGGCGATGCGCAGCGCCGGCATCCCGGACGGCGTGGGCGCGACGACGGTGAACAAGGTTTGCGGCTCCGGCATGAAGGCGACCATGCTGGCCACGGACCTGATCCGCGCCGGCAGCGCCGAGTGCGTGGTGGCGGGGGGCATGGAGAGCATGACCAACGCGCCGTACCTGATGCAGAAGGCCAGACAGGGCCTCCGCATGGGCCATGCCGAACTCGCCGACTCGATGTTCACCGACGGTCTGGAGGACGCCGAGACGGGCGGCTCGATGGGCAGCTTCGCGCAAAACACTGCAGACGGGCGCCAGCTCACCCGGCAGGCCATGGACGAGTTCGCCATCGGCTCGGTGACCAAGGCGCTCGCGGCCATGGACTCCGGCGAACTCGCCGCCGAGATCAGTCCGATGGCGGACGTTGCCGAGGACGAGCAGCCGCGCCGCTCGAAGATCGACCGCATCCCGAGCCTCCGGCCGGCCTTCAAGAAGGACGGCACCATCACGGCCGCCAACGCCAGTTCCATCTCCGACGGCGCATCGGCGCTGGTGGTCGGCAGCGAAGCGGCGGCATCCGCAGCCAAGCCGCTGGCACGGATCGTCGGCCACGCGACCCACTCGATCCACCCTTCGGAGTTCACGGTCGCACCCGCCGGAGCCATTGCCAAGCTGCTGGAGCGCGTCGGCTGGCGCCAGGTAGAAGTGGACCTCTTCGAGATCAACGAAGCCTTCGCCTGCGTGCCGATGATGGCCATCGACGAACTCGGCCTCGATGCCGAGCGCGTCAACATCTACGGCGGCGCCTGCGCCCAGGGGCATCCCATCGGCTCCACCGGCAGCCGCCTGATCGTCACCCTCGCCCACGCCCTCGAGGCCCGCGGGGCCCGGCGCGGCATCGCCTCGCTCTGCATCGGCGGCGGCGAGGCCACGGCCATCGCCCTGGAACGGGTTTAGACTCCGCCGCGCCGCACAGCAGGCCGCCAAAGCCGAGCGAGGAAAGACATGGGCGCACCACTGCCGGTGATCGTGGGCTTCGGCGGCGTCAACCCCGCCGGCCGCGTCTCCTTCCACCACGCCTACCGGCGCACCGTGATCGACGCGCTCGGCAAAGCGGACGCCGACGCCACCTACGCGAGCCTAGCCGGACTCATGAACGTCGATGGCGACCCGGGCGACGCGGCGGTGCGCGAGTACATGCTGGACAACACCCTGGTGCGCCGCGTCGACGCGTTCGATCCCGACCGCGTGCCCTGGCAGCGCAATCTACGTATGCGGCCAACGGACTCGGACACGCTGGTCTTCAAGCTCGCCGCGCGCGACGTGCCCGATGAGATGCCTGATGGCTGGCAGGTCAAGGCCCAGGCCGATGGCGCGGTCGAAGTCACCGCCGAGCGCGCCGCGGTACTGCTGCCGGACCGTCGCGTCTCCAAAGTCACTTCCGCCGGGCAGGCGCCGACCGGCTTCGAACCCGGCAAGCTGTACGCCTCGCGCAGCCATCCGCGCGGCCTGCAGCTGGCCGTCTACGGCGCATCCGACGCCGTGCAGTCCACCGGCATCCCGTGGCAGACCTTCCGCGACCGCGTCCGCCCCGACCAATTCGCCGCCTACGCCGGCAGCGCGCTCAGCCAGCTGGACGGCAACAGCAACGGCGGCATGCTGCAAGCGCCCATGACCGGCAAGCGGCCCACCTCCAAGCAAGTGGCGCTGGGCCTCCCCGAGATGCCGATCGACTTCGTCAACGCCTACGTCATCGGCAGCGTCGGCTGCACCGCCGGCATCATCGGCGCCTGTGCCACCTTCCTCTACAACCTGCGCCAAGGCGCCGAGGACATCCGCTCCGGGCGCTGCCGCGTGGCGGTGGTCGGCGGCGCCGAAGCGCCGATCCTGCCGGAGGCCGTGGAAGCCTTCCGCACCATGGGGGCGCTGGCCGAGGACGAGGCGCTGATGGCCATCGACGGCAGCAACGCGGTGGACAACCGCCGCGCCTGCCGGCCGTTCGCGGAGAACTGCGGCTTCACCGTCGCCGAGGGCGCGGTCTATCTGGTGCTGGCGGACGATGCCCTCGCCTTGGAGCTTGGCGCGGACATCCACGGCGCGGTGGCGGACGTCTTCGTCAACGCCGACGGCTTCAAGAAGTCCATCCCCGGCCCGGGCATCGGCAACTACCTCACCGTCGCCAAGGCGCTGGGCTTGGGGCGCGCCATCCTCGGCGAGGAAGCGGTGCGGCGCCGCTCGTACGTCCACGCGCACGGCACGGGGACCCCGCAGAACCGCGTCACCGAGTCGCACATCCTGAACGAGATGGCCAAGGCGTTCGGCATCGAGCGCTGGAACGTCGCCGCGGTGAAGGCGTATCTCGGCCACACCCTCGCGCCGGCTTCGGGCGATCAGACCGCCTTCGCCCTAGGCGCCTGGCGGCACGGCCTGATCCCCGGCATCGCCACCATCGACGAGCCGGCGCCGGACGTGCATAGCAGCAACCTGCGCATCGCCCCGGAGCACATCGAAGTGGATCCGCAGGCGGTTGACCTCGCGCTGGTGAACTCCAAGGGCTTCGGCGGCAACAACGCCACCGGCGTGCTGCTCGCGCCCCATGTCGTGCGCGCCATGATGGCGCAGCGCCATGGCAAGGCCGCGCTCAAACGCTACGCGCACCTCAACGAAACGGTCCACGCGCAGGCGCTCGACTACGACGCCGCGGCAACGGCCGGCACCGCGGAGACCATCTACCGCTTCGGCGAGGGCGTCCTGGAGGGCGAGGACCTCACGCTCTCAGGCGAGGAAATCGGCATTCCCGGCTTCGGCAAGACGGTATCGCTCGCCATGGAGAATCCGTTCGCGGGCTAACTGGAACGCGCACACGCGCCATCCTCCACCCTCGCCCATGGCTCCCGTGGGTCACGGCACAATCCGGTGTCGCCGTATGGCAGACTGCCTCTATGCATGGTGCGCGGTACTTCAACACCGAAGGCCCGGTCGTCCCGGCGGAGCACTACCACATTCCGCCGCTCGAACGCGTGGATTACAGCGCGGTGCGCAAGCTGATCGACCGCAAGAAATACTTCATCCTGCACGCACCCCGCCAGACCGGCAAGACCTCGGCGCTGCTGGCGCTGCGCGACCGGCTGCGCCAAGCCGGCGAATACCACTGCGTATACGTGAACGTCGAGAACGCCCAGGCGCTGCGCGAGGATGTGCTTGGGGCGATGCGGGAGATCATCGGCCACCTAGCTTCCCGCGCTCTCGGCGAGGGCGACGGGTTCCTGGACCGCGAGTGGCCGGACCTGCTTGAGCGGTTCGGAACCGGCGCTCTGCGCGAGGCGTTGACCCGTTGGTGCGAGGCTTCGCCCAAACCCGTCGTGCTGCTCATCGATGAGATCGACTCATTGGTGGGAGACACGCTGGTGAGCGTCCTGCGCCAGTTGCGCAGCGGCTACGACGAACGACCGCGTCGTTTCCCGCACAGCGTGATCCTGTGCGGCATCCGCGACCTGCGCGACTACCGCATCGAGTCTTCCAAGGAAGGCCCCGTGCTTGGCGGCAGCGCATTCAACATAAGCGCCGACTCGCTGCGTCTAGGTGACTTCTCGCGCCGGGAGGTGGATGCCCTGCTGAAGCAGCACACGACGGCGACTGGCCAAGCGTTCGCCAGCGCGGCTGCGGCCGAGATCTGGCAGGCCACCAACGGCCAGCCCTGGCTCGTGAACGCCCTGGCAGCGGGCGGCTGCCAGCGCGCCGCCGCCGATGCCTCGGTGGACGTTCCCGCGATCCACGCTGCCCGGGAAGACCTGATCGCGCGGCGCGTCACCCATCTGGACCAACTCGCGCACAAGCTCGCCGAAGAGCGCGTGCGCCGCGTGCTCGAACCAATCCTGCTGGGCTCCAGCGCTGCGGCCAACATCCGCGCCGACGACATCCAGTATGCGCGCGATCTCGGTCTACTGGCGGCGACGGGGCTTGAAATCGCCAATCCGATCTACCGCGAGGTGATCCCGCGCGACCTCACGGATGCGACGCAGCAAACGCTTGCCGAGAACCCCGCGCACTACATCCGCGCCGACGGCGACCTCGATGTCGACAAGCTGCTCGCTGCCTTCCAGACGTTCTTCCGCGAGAACGCGGAGCATTGGGTGGAGCGCTTCCAGTACCGGGAGGCGGGGCCGCAGCTGCTCCTGCAAGCATTCCTGCAACGCATCATCAACGGCGGCGGCCGCATCGAGCGCGAATACGGCCTCGGCCGGCTGCGCACGGACCTCTTGATCTTCTGGCCGCAGGGGGCTAGTGGCGAACGCCGGATCGTCATCGAGTGCAAGCTGCTCCGGGACGGCATGGCCAGCACCGAGCGGCAAGGCATCGCGCAGACGCTCGGGTACATGGACCGCTGCGCGGCCAGCGAAGGACACCTCGTCGTATTCGATCGGACGCCGGACAAGCCTTGGGCCGACAAGATCTTCCGCCGCCAGATCGCCGCAGGCGAGCGCAGGATCACCGTTTGGGGCGCCTAGCCCGATCGCCCCTTCGGCTGCCGCCCGGAGTGCTTGCCGGCGGACTTCTGCTACCGCTCTCTTCAGCGCCCGGTCCGATAGAACGTCCCCGAAGCGGCGACCGGCGCTTCGCCGAAGCGGTCCGGCTGCCAGTGCAGGCCCACGCCGCTCGAGCCCTTGGTCTCCCAGACGATGCGGTTGTCGATCTCGCCCTCGTCCCAATCCACCGCCGCGACGGCGATGCGCACGGTCTGCCAAGGGCCGCCTGCCTGGGCGTCGAGGAAGTCGCCGGGCACGCGAGCTTCGACGATGTAGCCGGTGTCGGTGCGCGCCGCGCGCCAGCGGACATCCGCTGCGGATTGCGGCAGGAAGTCGTCGGGCGGATCGGGGAGCGCGTCGACGAGCGTGAGGTGCCGGCGCGCCATGCTGGCGACATGGCCGTCGCGCGTCGCCGGGTACAGCGGGACGTTGGCCGAGCGCGCCGGCGCCGGCCGAGAGTCCACGTTGATGAGCACGGCGTCCTGGACGCGCGGCCCCAGGCTCTCGGAGGCGACGATGCTGTCGTCCACGACCGCGGCTGCGAAGTAGATGTCGCCGCCCGATTCGCGCAGGCCGAAGGCGTAGGAGATGTCCGTCTCGCGCGTGTTCGGCGCCAAGACATCGCCCTGCCCGCGCACCTCGAACGGCAGCGCGGCCCAGTCATCGAGCCCGCCGTCGAGTTTCGGCGCTGGGCCGGTCGGCAGCGGCAAGGCGGCAACCGGCAGCAGGGCCGACGCGGTCTTCAGGGACACCCCGCCGGTGGACACAGTCCATTCCACGCGCCCGGCGAGCAACGCCCCGTAGCCGACCGGATGCGCCGCGAGCAGCGGAATCTCGACCCGCGCCGTCTCGCCCGGTGCGATGGCCCGCGCCTCGGGCCGCTCGGCGGCGCGCAGGTGCTGCCCGCCATCGACGTTGTAGGCAACGCGCATCTCCGTCCCGCCCCGGTTGGCCACCTCGAAGGCCGCGGCGCCCTGCTCGAATACCTCACCTTCGCCGAGCAGAGCCACGGATCGCACGGCGCTGGACAGCGTCCGCACGGCGGCGCGCTGGGCCGCAGTCACCGCATCCACATCGTGGATGCCGTCCAGCATCAGGTTGGCGATGCGCGGCCCCGCGTCGGTCATCGTCACCCAGGCGACATGGTCGAATTCGCCGTAGGGCAGGCCGCGCAGGCTGCTGCCGCCGCCGGTGGTGGCTAGCGTCACGTACTGCCGGTCATTGCGCACATTCAGCACGTAGCGATGGAAATGGCCGGCGAAGACCGTGTAGTCGCGGTCGCCGAGCATGGCCTCGACCTGCGGCCACTCGCCCCGCACGCCTTGGGCATAGTCCCAAAGCGGCTGGTGGACCACGACGATGGTCCAGCGCGGGTCGGGGTATTCGCGCAGCGACTCGGCGATGAAGGCGAGCTGCTCGGCCTGCGTCCATGGCCCCGGCACCGGCGTGTCGGGATCGCCAACCATGCCGAACAGTTCCGAGTTCAGCACCAGGAAGAGCACGTCCTTGTAGACGAAGCGGTAGAACGACGGCCCGAATCTCGCCTGCCATGTCTCGGCCATCATGGCGTTGTTCATGTCGTGGTTGCCGGCGACGTAGAAGAAGGGCGCTTCCAGGCTTGCGACGAAGCGCTCGAACTCGTCCCATTCCCGATCGACTTGCGCCTGATCCTCGGTATAGCCCTCGATCAGATCGCCGACGCTCAACACGAACGCCGGCTCAAGCAGATTCACCTTCGGCAGGGCGGACTCGAAGACGCCGGGCCGCTCGCCGCCCGTGCGGTCCGCGACGATGACGAAGTGGAAGTCCTGCTCGGCATCGTTGGCCGCAAGGCTGGTCCACGGCGCCGCCGCGCCACCGCTCGTCGCCTGGATCTCGGCGCCCGGGGCGACCGCCGCAGCGACGAGGGCGGCGGCTAGGCATGCGACTCGGGCGACACCCGGCAGTCGAAGCGACAAAGCGTGCATGGCGCTACTCCTCGGCAACGAGCGCCTAGTCTACCGCCGCCCGCGAGGCGCTTGGCCTATCCATCCGCCGCCCGGCCGTCCGTATCGCCTACGCCTCGATGCTCAGCGGCAGCGTCCGTTCGAGCGTACGCTGGCCAGCGCGCAGAACGTCCCGCGTCATCCGATGCAGCGCCGCAGCGGACGGCAGCGGGGCGTCGCGACGCAGGCCCGGACCCCGCCGGGACCACGGCCGGTACTGGGTTCTGAACCGGCAGAAGTGCCAAGCCGCCAGCAGGTGGCCGCCATCCCAGCGAGGCGCTATGTCCGGCACGTCCACAGGACGGGACTCGATAGCGTCGAGACGCCCGGCGACCAGCCCGGCCAGTTTCCGACCGAGCCCCTTGCCGTCGAAACTGCAGCGCCCGACATCGACGTCGGCTGTCGCCAGCGCTTGGATCAAGGTCGTCTTGAGCGCCGCCGGTTCGTCCGGCCACGGCATCGTGCTCAGGCCGTGGCCGGGCAGATCCAAGCGCACGGCGTCGCTCGCCGCCGCATCGGCTGCCGACAGCAGCGACGACTCTCCCGCATCGTGGAACCACGCCGCGTCGGCCTGCGGGTCGCCATCGACCAGCAGTTGGCCGTCCGGCAGATCGACGAACCGTCGCCGCGACGGTCGAACGCGCAAATCCGCGACCGCCGGCGGATGGCGCTTGAACCAAGCTTGCGTCTCGCGCCGCATCTGCGCCGCGTCCGCCATGCGCCGCACAGTCAGCGCGGGATGCGCCGGAACGCGGTGGAGGTGGCGTAGCAGGACATCCTGCTCGGTGCATGCAATGAGGGTCGGCACGGCCAGGTCCCGCAGCCGCTGCTGGCCGTCGGCGCGCAGCGCGGCGGCGTACGGCCTGCGATAGTGATCGCCCGCCCGCAGCAACTCCATCGCCCGCAGGTGCAGCCGGTGGATGTCGCCGACGCCGCCCTCGATGCGCCTGCCGCGCTCCTTGATGTGCCAGGGGAAGTACCAGTTCTGGTCGATCACGCGGCTCCAGAGGGCGGCGAGGTAGGCGCCATCCGCGGTCGGAACGAGCGGCGCCAGATAGCCATCGGCGAGCTCCCCGGCCTCCGTCGATGTCCAAAGAGGGTGCCCTTCGCACACCGCGCAAGACACCCGCGATCGGTGCCGCCGCGCCAGTTCCGCGGCGAATGCCGCCCCGGAGTGGAACCCGTAGACGGCGACCCGGGCGAGGTTCAAGGCATCGAGCAGCGCCGCCAAGGCGTCGGCATAGCGCGCAGCGACCGTCGCACGGGGCACAAGCGGGTCCGACGCGCCGTTGCCGGGCGTGTCCGGCGCAACGACCAGGAAGTCCCGCTGCAGCGCCTCGATCATCGGCCGCAGCGCGTCGGCCGTATTGGGCGACCCGTGCAGCAGCAGCACCGGTCGCCCGCGCCCCGCCAACAGCAGCCGAACGTGACGGGAACCCACTGCCACCATCGCCTGCCTGATCGACATCGCCCGCACCACGCCCTCGGCCGAACCTTCGCAGACAGCCCGACGCCTTTCGAGAATGCGCAGTATGGCAGACGCGCACCGGTGGCGCGTCTGGTCTAGGGGCAGGCGGCATGGATTGCCGCTTCCACACGATTCGCTTGGTCGTTCGCCGATCACCCCGAGTGGGGCTCACGGGTCCAAGGAGGAACATGCGCGGTCGTACCCGGCCCGCTGAGAGGGTGGTTCGCGGTTGCAGCGGGGAGATCGCTCGCGAAGCGGCGCCCATATCGGCGTTGTTGCGCACCCCGCCGAGTGGCAAACTCCCGGCAACAATGGCGCGGGCGCCGGGGAGCAAGGGGTTTCCAACATGAAGGCAGCGGTATTCCGCGAAGTACACAGGCACATGGATGTCGAAGAGATCGAAATCGACAAGCCGGGCCCGCGCGAGGTGCTGGTGCGCACGGCCGCCGCCGGCGTCTGCCACTCGGACATGCACTTCTTCAACGGCACCTATCCCGGCCAAGTGCCGTGCGTTCTCGGCCACGAGTCCGCCGGCATCGTCGAGCAGGTCGGCGAGGCGGTGAACTACGTCAAGCCCGGCGACCACGTCATCACCTGCCTGTCCGTTTTCTGCGGCCATTGCGAGTACTGCCTCACCGGCCACATGTCGCTGTGCCAGGAACCGGAAGTGCGGCGCGGCAGGGACGACGCGCCGCGGCTTTCCCACGGCGGCGCGGCGCTCAGCCAGTTCGCCAACCTCGGCTCATTCGCGGAGCAGATGCTGGTCCACGAACACTCGGTGGTGAAGGTGCGCGAAGACATGCCGCTGGACCGCGCGGCGCTGATCGGCTGCGGCGTCACCACCGGCGTCGGCGCGGTGATCCACACCGCGGCGGTGGAACCGGGCGCGACGGTGGCGGTGATCGGCTGCGGCGGCGTGGGGCTGTCGTGCATCAATGGCGCCGCCATCGCCGGCGCCTCGCAGATCATCGCCGTGGACATGGTGGCGTCGAAGCTGGATCTGGCGCGCAAGTTCGGCGCCACCGACGGCGTGGACGCCAGCGCTGGCGATGCGGTGGACCAGGTGCGCGAACTCACCGGCGGCGGCGTCCACTACTCGTTCGAGGCGATCGGCCTGAAAGCTACCGCCGAGCAGGCGTTCCGCATGGTGCGGCGCGGCGGCACGGCGACGATCATCGGCATGATTCCGCCTGGCCAGATGGTCTCCCTGCACGGTCCGGACTTCCTCTCGGAGAAGAAGATCCAAGGCTCGATGATGGGTTCGAACCGCTTCCGCGTGGACATGCCGCGCTTCGTGGACTTCTACCTGCAAGGCAAGCTGCACCTCGACGACATGATCAGCAGCCGCATCGCCCTCGGCGACGTGACGGACGCCCTGCTGGCGCTCGACAAGGGCGAGGTGGCGCGCAGCGTCATCGTCTTCGACGCCTAGCGGAGCCAGCGGCGTGCGCTGGATGTCGTTCAGGAAGGACGGCGCGGAGTCGTTCGGCGTCGTGCTGGACGGCGGCGTGGCCGATGCCGGCAAGCGCTCGGCGCACGCGACGCTGAAGGAGGCGATCGCCGCGGATGACCTGCCGGCGCTGGGCGCGGAACTGACCGCCGCCGACTACGCCCTCGACAGCGTGGAGTACCTGCCGACGATCCCCGATCCGGACAAGATCCTCTGCGTCGGCCTCAACTATCGCGAGCATCAGGAGGAAACCGGCCGCGGCGGCGAGGCGAACCCCACGATCTTCGTGCGTTTCGCGGCCGCGCAGGTAGGCCACGAAGGCGCCATGCTGCGCCCGCGCGAATCCAACACGCTGGACTACGAAGGCGAGATCGCGCTGGTGATCGGCAAGCCGGGGCGGCGTATCGCCCGCGAGGACTGGCTGGACCACGTCGCCGGCTTCAGCTGCTACAACGACGGCAGCGTGCGCGAATACCAGCGCCACACCAGCCAGTTCACGCCCGGCAAGAACTTCTCCGCCACGGGCGGGTTCGGGCCCTGGCTGGTGACGCCGGACGAGATCGAGGACTTGGGCGCCGTCGAGATCACCACTCGCCTGAACGGCGAGACGATGCAGAACGCCAAGTCGTCGCAGATGGTGTTCGGATTCGCCGCTCTCGTCGCCTACTGCTCCACCTTCACGGAACTGGTGCCCGGCGACGTGATCGTCACCGGCACGCCCGGCGGCGTCGGCGCGGCGCGGACGCCGCCGGTGTTCATGGACGAGGGCGACTTGATCGAGGTCGAGATCGAGCCCATCGGCACGCTGCGCAACCGCGTCGCGCGCGACTAGCCGGCGCCAATGGCCCACTTCCGCATCGACGGGGGCCGCAGGCTCGGCGGCGCGATCACGCCGATGGGCAACAAGAACTCGGCCCTGCCGCTGCTCGCCGCCGCCGTGCTTGCCGACGAGCCGCTCGTCATCGGCAACGTGCCGGATATCGGCGACGTGCGCACGAAGCTCGCTTTGCTGGAGAGCATCGGCATGGAGACCGAGTTCGAAAGCAACGTCTGCCGTCTGGACGGGGCGAGCGTGAGGGACCAGGCGCCGGACGCCGCGCTCGCCAGCGACATCCGCACGTCGGTGCTGCTCGCCGGGCCCATGCTCGCCCGCTTCGGCCGCGTGGACATCGCCCGGCCGGGCGGGGATCGCATCGGCCGGCGGCGGCTCGATACGCATCTGCTGGCGCTGCAGGCCCTCGGTGCCGAGATCGACATCGAACCGCACCGCTATGTGCTGCGGGCGCCGCGCCTCGCGGGCTGCGACATCTTCCTTGACGAGATGAGCGTCACCGGCACCGAGCAGGCGATTCTGGCGGCGGTGCTCGCGAGCGGCACGACCCGGCTCTCCAATGCCGCCATGGAACCGCACGTGCAGGACGTTTGCCGCTGCCTGAACGCCATGGGCGCGCGCATCGGCGGCATCGGCACCCACGATCTGGTGATCGAAGGCGTCGAAGCGCTGCGCGGCGCCCGCTTCGACATCGGCCCGGACTACATGGAAGTGGGTTCGCTGATCGGCCTCGCTGCGGCCACCGGTTCCGGCATTCGCATCGTCCGCGCCAATCCCCACGAGCACCGCATGACGCGCATCATGTACGCCCGCCTCGGCATCGACTGGGAGAACGACGGCGAAGACATCGTCGTGCCGCCGGAGCTCGCGCTCGACACGCAGCCGGACTTCGACGGCGCGGTGCCGAAGATCGACGACATGCCGTGGCCCGGGTTTCCGCCGGACCTCATCAGCATCGCCCTGGTGGTGGCGACGCAGTGCCGCGGCAACGTGCTGATCCATCAGAAGATGTTCGACCGCCGCCTGGTCTTCGTGGACCGCCTCATCGACATGGGCGCCGGCATTCTGCTGTGCGATCCGCACCGGGCGCTGGTGATGGGCCCCACGGCTCTGCGCGGCGCCCGCCTGGTGTCTCCCGACATCCGCGCGGGCATGGCGCTGGTCATCGCCGCGCTCTGCGCCCACGGCACGAGCACCATCCACAACATCGGCCAGATCGACCGCGGCTACGAGCGGCTGGAGGTCCGCCTCGGGCAGCTTGGCGCGGCGATCGAGCGGCTGGAGGACTGATCCATGGACGAGCTGTTCCCCACGGTCTATCGCATTCTCCCCACGAAAGTGACGCCGACCAAGTACGTGAGCCTGTTCGCGGCGCGGCCCGAGGGCAATCTGCTGTTCTCCTGCTTCGGCGGCCACAGCAGTATCGAAGGCAGTTTCGATGCCATAGACGCGCTCGGCGGCGTGGCGCTGCACCTGCTCGGCGACATGCACTTCGCGGCCCGCTACAACGATGCGCTGGACGAGCGCTTCGGCACGGTCACCATGTGCAGCGAGGTGGAGGGGCCGGACGTGCGACGCAAGGTGAAGCGAGTGGAGACATTTCCCTTCGAGCGCCACGAACTGGCGCCCGGCGTCGAAGCGATTCCAACGCCCGGCCACCGACCCGGCGCGGTCTGCTACCGCGTGCCGGTGGGCGACCGCATCTGCCTTTTCGCTGGCGACACGATCTACCACGATGGCAAGGGCTGGCGGGCGCTGTCGTCGAAGAAGAGCCGCAAGACGATGCTGGCGAGCCTGGACTTGCTCATGGAAGTGGACTTCGACGTGCTGCTCGCCAACACCGGCGCCGGCAATCCGGTGTGCTTCGAGGATCTTCCGGGAGATTCGCGGCAACGGTTTCTCAGCGGCTTGAAGGCGGCACTGTAAAGGGCGCGACCAACGCCGCCGGACCGGCAAGCGAACGTCTGACATCACAGTGGCGTCAGATTGGGGACGCTGTGGCGTGTGTCCCCGGCGCCGTGACATCAGGGCGATGTCGCTTTGTGGTCGCTGTGGCGTGTGTCCCCGGCGAAGGAGGCGAAAACGGGCTAGCGGCGGTGGTTCGCGAGCCACCGCTCGGCGAAGTCGACGATGTCGCGCACGCGCATGAAGCGCCCTTCGCCCCAGCCGAGCGGGCCGCGGCGTTCCTTGCCCGTGAGGGCGAAGTCGTCGCCGAGCAGGGCGAAGTCGTCGTCCACCGGCGCGTAGTCCTCGAACTCCACCCAGCGGCGCCTGCCGTCCACGAGCATGGGCGCGCCTTCCTTCACGCGCCGCTTGGACGGGAACGCGGCTCGGCTTTCGCCGAGGTGGATCGACGTGTTATTGGCGTGGCCGACGCCGGCGAGCAGCACATGCGCATCGAGTTCGTACAGGCGCGCTAGCGGCGAGCGTTCGCCGAACATGTCGCCCAACGGGTGCTCGGCGACGATGCGCTCGGCATTCGGCCCCACAGCGGCGAAGGAGACGTGCGGATGCGGGCTGCGCAGGGCGTCCGGATGCCGACGGAAGGTCTCGGCCACCGCGCCCATGAGCCTGGTCGGGGTCAGCGCTGGATCGTAGGCGGGCATCTCCTTCCTGATCGCGCGCCACCAGCGCTTCGGCACCGGCGGCGCGACCCAGCCGGACGGATCCGTGAGGTGGCCGCTGTGCGCCGGCATCACCAGCGTGCCGGCCTTGCCGAGAACGTCGACCAAGGCGAGGATGACGCCGTGCGGCCCGCCCGGCACCCAGCCGAGCTGGGAGAGCGATGTGTGGACGATGACGGTATGGTCGGCGCGCAGGCCGAGACGCCCCAGATCGCGTGCCAGGCGCTTGCGAGTGACCGGGTCTCGACCCTCGACGTTGGTCGGGTCGAGGAGGCGGCTTTCCGACACGCCGGCCCCGATATCGCTAGGCCGCGTCGATCAGACGGAAGCGAACGCCGCAGACGCGTACCTCGTCCGCCGATACCGCCGCGCCCCACGCCTCAGCCCGCTCGACGATCCCGCTGCGGTCCCGGACCTGCACATCCAAGCCGCCGAGCCCGTAGCCGCGCCCGTCCGTCGCCTCGACGAAGCGGATGTCGACGTTGTTGAGCGCCATGCGGAGCACCGCCCCGTCGCGACTCACAGGCAGCCCGGCCACCCTGCCCCACAGCTGCGCGAGACCGACCGGATCGGGCCCTTGCAGCTCGACTGCGGCGTAGCCCACGGTGACAGATTGCTCCACCTTGTCTTCCCAACCGAGGCCACCCGCGGGCGCCCAGTTGCCCTGGAAGTCGTTCGCCTCGTCCCAGTCGATCTCGAAGAACGCCGCCCGCATGTCGCCGGGGTGGATCTGGCAGATGCGCCAGTTCTCGCGATCCACCTCATAGGCGATGCGCACGCCTTCGTCGAGCGCGCGCTGCCGCACGGCCTGCTGATTCGAGAGCGAGTCCGCCTGGCAGATCACCATGTAGCCGCCGTCGCCGCCGCGCCGGTCCAGATAGCGTCCCGCGGCGGTGTTCTCCTCCACCGGCACGACCACTTCGAGAAAGTTGCGGCCGACGGGTAGCAGCGTGTTCACGAGGCCCCACTTGCCGACGCCCGCGTCCACGTAGCAGCGCTTGATGCCGAAGATATGCTCGATGCTGTCGATGGTGGAGTCCAGCTCCTTGGCCACGAGGCAGATCTGGCGCAATTGGATTGACACGGTAGGGTCCTCCTTCGACAGGGATGCGCAGCGACCCGCGCAATGTAGCGAGTGCGCTGCAGGTTGTCACTCCGGGCACTGTTTCCTTCCGGCAAGCCAAGAGCTGGCCGTCCAAGGCAATACGTCGTGTACCCGACCTGTTACCAGACGTGGCGGGAGCGGATGAGGATGCCGAGGTCCGGCCTGCCGGCGGCCAAGGTCTTGCGCTCGCCGACTACGCTCAGTTCGGAGCGCTCGCCGGACAGCAACGTGCCGCCGAAGGAGAAGGAGCGAGCACCGTCGCCGCCGATGCCCGAGGCGCCGAGGAGCTTGAGGGTCCAGTCGCCGCCGCGTAGCGGCAGACCGTAGCCGACTTGGGTGTCCAGGCGCCCCGTCGGTTCGCCATAGTCGACGCGCGGCCCGGCGGTCACGCCGCCCAGCCCCCAAGGATCGGCGACTCCGCCCCCGGACATGCCCCAGGAGGGCCGCATGGCGAGCGACAGTCCGAGGCCGTCGACATCCGCGTCGTAGACCAGTACGCCGCCCGCGCCCCAAATCGCCAGCGCATCGTCCTGATGCGTCAGCAGCCGGTGGCCGTGCAGCTCGACGCGCAGGTTCCGAGCCGGGTTCTCGTATTGGATGCGACCCGCGACTTCCAGTCCGGTGCCAGTGTCGGCGTCGCCGGCGTCGTGGCGGGCGCCCAGTTCCAGCGACGGCGTCAGCAAGTGGCCGCTTCGACCAACGTAGTAGCGCCGCGCGCCCTCGAGATAGAGCCGTCCGTGGCGCGTCTGCGTCCTCGTCTCGCGCAGGTAGCCGGGCACGCCGTCGGCGCGCATCCGAACCAGCATCGCATCCGCGCGCAGCGCCAGTTCGATCCCGCCGAGCCGCTCGGCCGTCGCCAGGTCGCGGCGCCCACCCGCGCCCGCCATGTCCATCCGCAGGTCCGTGTACGCGGCCCTGCCAGGGCGGTTGGAGCGCACCGCGTAGGCGCCCCGACCGTGGCCGAGCACGCCCCAAACCGACAACTTGTCGCCGGCCCACCGAGCATAGGGGTGGACGCTGGTCAGCGTGCTCCTAAGGTCGCCGCCGTCGCCGCTGGCACCGTCCGAGTAGACGCCGCGGCCCTCGTTCCACGCCAGGGCCATGCCCGCCGTCCAGCGATCCCACTGCGCATCCACGCCGAGCGTCGCGCCGACAACGTCGCCCGTCAGAGCGACGCTGCCCTCGCGGCCGTCGAAGCGCGTCTTCGCACCCCGGCCCCAAAGGGTCCAGCGACGCTTCTGCTCGGCCTCGTCATCGCCAGTCGGCTCCGGCGACCAACTGAAGCCGCTCCGCGCAAGCAGGTCGCGGAGCACCATCCCCGGGTCCTGCCGGGAGCGGCCTTCGGCGACCGCTGCCCCGCCCCGGCCGCGGGCGCCAGCCGACGCCGGGAATCCGCCCGGGCCGTGGAAGCCGCCAGCGTCGTAGAGGCCACCCGACCCATGGGAGGCGCCGCGGGCAACGAAGCCGGCTGCCGAGGCTGGACTCGGCCCCGGCCCCGCCAACATCGCACCGGCAGACGCTCCGCCACCGACCATCGGCCCGGCCGCAACGAGTCTGCCCGGTGCCGAACCACGATCCGGTTCATGGCCCGGCATGGACGGGGGCCGCGGCGCAGACATAGCGCCCAGCGCTGGCCACGCGCCGGCATCGTTGCGCGCCCGCAGCCGGCCGTCCACGGCCTGCATCACATGGTCGCTGGCCGTGCGCCCGAAGCGCGCGATCCATGCCGCCGACAGCGCATCGCCGCCGGACAGGGTTCCGATGCCCTCGTCGTCCTCGATCACCGCGTCTACCGGATCGGCGAGCCGCAGCGCCAGCGTCTCGGCACCCTCGTCGAACGCGTCGTCAAGCGTCTGCACCAATACGATGGCCTCTATCTCGCCCGGTGCGAAAGTCAGCGTGCCGGAGATTTCGGCGTAGTCCTCGCCCGCCTTCGCTACACGGTCCTCGGTGCGGTAGCGCACTGCCACCGAGCGACCCACCGGCGAGCGGCTGAGGCGCACCGCGAAGCGCAGCGGCTCGCCTTCCTCGGCCGCGGCGTCCGCCACCGAGAACCGCACCGGCTCCCTGGTACGGTCGTCGTCGGCAAGCGTCGCGCTCGTGCCGCGTACCACGAGCCCGACGGCGCTGCCGGCCACGGAGATCGTCTCGTCCGGCTCGAACAGCGCGTCCTGCAGCGGCACCAGCGTAGACGCGACGCTGCCGGCACCGCTGCCAGCAGGCACCGTGACGACGAAGTCGGCGACCGTGGCATAGTCCGAGCCGGCAACGGCGCTGTCCTGGGCATCGCCTACCGACACCGTAACGCGGGTGTCGGCAGCGTAGGTGCTGCTGCCCACGAAGGTGGCCGTCACCCTGAGCGCGGTCGCACCCGCGTCCTCGGTGATGCGGCGCGGCTCAACCACGAGATCCACCGTCGGCGGCGCGTCGTCGTCGGCAAGGGCGAGGCGCGTCCCGTTGACCGTCAGCCCGGAAGCGGCGCCGGTCAGCCCGATCCCTTCCTCGCCCTCCACGAGCGTGTCCTGCGTCGGCGCCAGCACGAACGTCGCCCGCCCGCTCGTCGCGCCCGCCGGCACCGTCACCTCGAACGCCGGCACCGCGGCGTAGTCCGTGCCCGACGCGGCGCCGTCCTCCGGCGCCCCCACACTCACCGCGACCATCACCGCGTCCGCGAACGTGCTGCCGTTGGAGAACGACGCCGTCACCGTCACCGGCGACTCTCCCGCGCCCTCGCCGACGCTCGCAGGCGACGCCGACAGCCGCACCGCCGGCAGCGCGTCGTCGTCCGCCAGCGCGAGCTCCGCCGCCGCGACCTCGAGCCCGGGAGCGGCGCCGGCCAGCCCGATCCCTTCCTCGCCCTCCACGAGCGTGTCCTGCACCGGCGCCAGCACGAACGTCGCCCGCCCGCTCGTCGCGCCCGCCGGCACCGTCACCTCGAAGCTGCCGACCACGGCGTAGTCCGTGCCCGGAACGGCGCTGTCGTCCGGCCCGCCAACCGCCACCGATACCGTCGTGTCGTGCGCGAACGTGCTGTCGTTGGTGAACGACGCCGCCACCGTCACAGCCGACTCGCCAGCCCCCTCCCCGACGCTCGAAGGCGACGCCGACAGCCGCACCGTCGGCACGGCGTCGTCGTCCGTGAGCGCGATGTCGGCGGTCGTCACCGTCAGGTTCGAGGCAGTGCCGAGCAGCACGATGCTCTCCTCGCCTTCGATCAGCGTGTCCGGCGTCGGCCTGAGCGCGAACGTCGCCTGCCCGCTCGTCGCGCCCGCCGGCACCGTCACCTCGAAGCCCGGAACCGGAGCGTAGTCCGTGCCTGCCGCGGCGCTGTCGTCCGGCCCGCCAACCGCCACCGATACCGTCGTGTCGTGCGCGAACGTGCTGTCGTTGGTGAACGACGCCGCCACCGTCACAGCCGACTCGCCAGCCCCCTCCCCGACGCTCGAAGGCGACGCCGACAGCCGCACCGTCGGCACGGCGTCGTCGTCCGTGAGCGCGATGTCGGCGGTCGTCACCGTCAGGTTCGAGGCAGTGCCGAGCAGCACGATGCTCTCCTCGCCTTCGATCAGCGTGTCCGGCGTCGGCCTGAGCGCGAACGTCGCCTGCCCGCTCGTCGCTCCCGCCGGAACCGTCACCTCGAAGCTGCCGACCACGGCGTAGTCCGTGCCCGGATCGGCGCTGTCGTCCGGGCCGCCCACCGTCACCGCCACCGTCGTGTCGTGCGCGAACGTGCTGTCGTTGGTGAACGCCGCCGTCACCGTCACCGCCGATTCGCCCGCCCCCTCGCCGAGGCTCGAAGGCGACGCCGACAGGCGCACCCCCGGCAGCGCGTCGTCGTCCGTCAGCGCGATGTCCGTGCCCGTCACCGCGAGTCCGGGCGCCGTGCCGGCCAGCGCGATCCGCTCTTCGCCCTCGATCAGGGTGTCCTGCGTCGGCGTCAGCGCGAACGTCGCTTCCCCGACCGTCGCGCCCGCCGGAACCGTCACCTCGAAGCCAGCAACCGGCGCGTAGTCCGTGCCCGGATCGGCGCTGTCGTCCGGGCCGCCCACCGTCACCGCCACCGTCGTGTCGTGCGCGAACGTGCTGTCGTTGGTGAACGCCGCCGTCACCGTCACCGCCGATTCGCCCGCCCCCTCGCCGAGGCTCGAGGGCGACGCCGACAGGCGCACCGTCGGCGCGGCATCGTCGTCCGTCAGCGCGATGTCCGTGCCCGTCACCGCGAGTCCAGGCGCCGTGCCGGCCAGCGCGATCCGCTCTTCGCCCTCGATCAGGGTGTCCTGCGTCGGCGTCAGCGCGAACGTCGCTTCCCCGACCGTCGCGCCCGCCGGAACCGTCACCTCGAAGCCAGCAACCGGCGCGTAGTCCGTGCCCGGAACGGCGCTGTCTTCAGGCCCGCCCACCGTTACCGCAACCATCGTGTCGTGCTCGAAAGTGCTTTCGTTCGAGAATGTCGCCGTCACCGTTACCGCCGCCTCCCCCGCGCCTTCGGCCAGACTCGAGAGCGATGCCGACAGGCCGACCGTCGGCAGCCCGTCGTCGTCCGCCAGTTCGACATCCGCGCCCGTCACCGCGAGGCCAGGCGCGGCGCCAGCCAGCGCGATGCTCTCGTCGCCCTCGATCAGCGTGTCCTGCGTCGGGGCGAGCGCGAACGTCGCCTGCCCGCTGGTCGCGCCCGCGGGCACCACCACGTCGAAGCTCGGGATGGGCGCGTAGTCCGCGCCCGAGACCGCGCTGTCGTCCGCAGCGCCCACCGTCACGGCAACCCGCGCGTCGGTCGCGAACGTGCTGTCGTTCGAGAACGTCGCCGTGACCGTCACCGTCGTCGGCCCATCGTCCTCCGCCACGCGCGCTGGCGCGGCCGACAGCTGCACTGCCGGCAGCCGGTCGTCGTCCGCCAGCGCCACGGTGGCGGCGCCCACAGCGATTCCCGCCGCAGCCCCCGACACCGTGATCGTCTCGTCGTCCTCGAGCAGCGTGTCCTGGGTGGGGTCGAGCGCGAAAGTGGCCGCGCCACTGCTTGCGCCCGCCTCGATGGTGAGCTCGAAGTCGGCCACCCGGGCATAGTCCGTACCCGCTGCGGCAGCGTCGCCGTTCGCGCCCACCGATACCGTCACGACAGTCTCGGCGAGGTACGTGGTGGCGTTCGTGAAGGCCGCGGTGACCGCGACCGCAGTCGTCCCGGCGCCCTCCGCGACGCGGCCCGGCGCAACCGACAGCTCGATGCCCGGCGCGGCGTCGTCGTCCGCCAGAGTCGCCGCCGTGCCGCTCACGGGCAGCGTCGATGCGCCCGACACCGTGATCCGCTCGTCCGCCTCCAGCAGCGTGTCCTGCACCGGCGCCAGCGTGAAGCTGGCGACGCCGCTCGTCTGCCCGGCGGCGATGGTCACCTCGAAGTCCGTCGGCGTCGCGTAGTCCACGCCCGCCTCGGCACTGTCGGCGGCGTCGCCCACGGTCACCGTCACGGTCGTGTCGGCGGCGTAGACGCTGTCGTTCGTGAACGCGGCCGTCACCGCCACCGGGGTGTCGCCGGCGCCTTCCGCCACCCGCGGCGGCGACAGGGAAAGCGCCACCGCCGGCGCGGCGTCGTCGTCGGTCAGCATCATGTCGGCGCCGACCACCGCCAAGCGGGCCGCGCCCTCGAGGCCGATCGACTCTGCGCCTTCCACCAGCGCGTCCTGCACCGGCGTCAGGGTGAACGCCGCACTGCCGCTGCGCCGGCCCGCCGTGATGGTCACCTCGAACGGTTCCACCGGCGTGTAGTCGACGCCCGACTCGGCGCTGTCTTCCGCCTCGCCCACCGTCACGGTCACCGTCGTATCGACTGCGTATGAGCTGTCGTTCGAGAAGCTTGCGGTGACCGTCGCCGGCGTCTCGCCCGCCCCCTCGGCGATGCGCAGCGGCGCGACGGAGAGCCGGATCGTCGGCGCCTCGTCGTCGTCGGTCAGCGCGACCTGCGTTCCGTAAACCTGCAGGCGCGGCGACGTGCCGCCCACGGCGATCGTCTCGCTGCCCTCGACCAGCGAGTCGCGCACCGGCGCCAGCGTGAACGCGGCGCTGCCGCTTCCCCGACCGGCGGCGATGGTCACCGTGAAGTCCGCCACCGTGGCGTAGTCCGCGCCCGAGGTCGCGCTGTCGTCCGCCGCGCCGACGCTCACCCGCACCGTCGTATCGGCAGCGTAGGTGGTGTCGTTCGAGAAGGCCGCCGTGACCGTCACCGGCGTCGCGCCCGCACCCTCTGCCACGCTGGACGGCGCCGCCGACAGGATCACGCTCGGCGCGCCGTCGTCGTCGAGCAGCACGATGCTCGTGCCGTCGACCGTCAGGCCCGCAGCCACGCCACCGATGGCCAGGCTCTCGTCACCCTCGGCGAGCGTGTCGTCCGTCGGCGCCAGGGCGAACTGCGCGGTGCCGGTACTCGCCCCGGCGGCGATGGTCACGGCGAAGGCGGCGACGGCCGCGTAGTCCGCGCCTTCCACGGCGCTGTCGCCGGCGGCGCCCACGCTCACCGTCACCGTCGTGTCGCTGCCGTACGTGCTGGCATTGGAGAAGCCCGCCGTCACCGTCACCGCAGTCGCGCCGGCGCTCTCGGCCACCCGCGGCGGCGTCGCCGACAGGTTGATCGACGGAACATCGTCGTCGTCCGTGATCGTCACGCTGATGGACGCGATCGCCAGCCCGGCGGCGCTGCCGGCCAGCGTGATCGCCTCGTCGCCCTCGACGAGGCTGTCGTCCGTAGGCAGGAGCGTGAAAGTGCCCTTGGCGCTCGTCTGTCCCGCAGTGATGGGGATGTCGAAGGCGGCGACGGGCGCGTAGTCGGTGGCCGACGTCGCGCTGTCGCCGGCGGCGCCCACGGTCACCCCGACTTTCCGGTCCGCGGTGAAGGCGACCCCGCCGGTCTCCACCGTCACCGTGACCGTGGTCGCCCCGGCCCCTTCCGCAACGGCCACCGGGGACGCCGAAATCGCCATGGCGGGAACGTCGTCGTCCTTGATCGTGATCGTCGCCGTGGTCACCTCCAGCCCGGCCGCGCTGCCTTCCAGCGTCAGGCTCTCGGCGCCCTCCACCAGGACATCGTCCGTGGGCGTCAGCGTGAAGGTCTTCTCGCCTTCCGTGTCGCTCGCCTTGATCAAGACATGGAAGGCTACCGATGGCGTGTCGTAGTCCGTGCCGAAGACGGCCGAGTCGCCCTTCTTGCCAACCGTCACGTGGATCTGCCGGTCCAGCTCGAAGACGCCGCCGGTGGTGCCGGCCGTCACGGTCACCCGGGTCGCCCCCGCGCCCTCGGGCAGCTTGTCCGGGTCCGTTTCCAGGAACGGCTCGATGTCCAGGATGATCTTCGGCTCGTCGTTGTCGTCGATGGTCACGCTGGCCGCATCGACCTTCAATCCGGTGGATGTCCCGGACACCGAAACCGCCTCGTCGCCCTCGATGAGGTTGTCTTCCGTGGGCGTCAGGGTGAACTTGCCCGTGCCGCTCTTGGCGCCCGCCGCTATCGTGATGTCGAAGGACGCCACTGCCGCGTAGTCGGTCCCGGAAGTGGCGCTGTCGCCGGCCGAGCCGACCTTCACCCGCACGGTCCGGGCGACAGCGAACGTGTCGCCGTCGGTCTCGGCGGTCACGGTCACTGCGGTCGCGGAGTCGTCCTCCGCCACGCTCGACGGGCTTGTGGACAGCGTGATCGCGGTGCTGTCGTCGTCTGCCAGCGCCATGCTGGCGCCGTTCACGGTCAGCTCCGACGTGCCCGACAGCGACAGCGTCTCGTTGCCCTCGATCGACCTGTCCTGGGTCGGCGTCAGCGTGAACGTGGCCGTGCCGCTGGCCTGGCCCGCGGCGATCGTTACGTCGAACGACGTCACCGCCGCGTAGTCCGTGCCCGACACCGCGCTGTCGGCGCTGTCGCCCACCGTCACCGAAACGGTCTTCGCCCCAGGATAGGTGTTGCCGTTCGAGAACGCGGCGGTCAGGGTGACGGTGGTCGCGCCGGCGCCCTCGGAGACGCTCGACGGGTTCGCCGACAGGTTGATCGCCGGCGGACCGTCGTCGTCGGTCAGCGTCACGCTCGCGCCGTGTACCGTCAAGTCCGATGAGCCTGCCAGCGACAATGCCTCGTTGCCTTCCACCACGGCGTCGTCGCTCGGCGTCAGGGTGAAGGTGGCGCTGCCGGTGCTTTTGCCGGCGGCGATGGTGACGTCGAAGGCGCTTACCGCCGCGTAGTCCGTGCCGGAGGTGGCGCTGTCGGTGCTGTCGCCCACCGTGACCGACACCTTCTTGGCCGCGCCGTAGGTGCTGGTATTGGAGAAGGTCGCCGTCACAGTCACCGAGGTCGCCGCCGCACCTTCCGAAACGGTCGACGGATTCACCGACAGGTTGACGACGGGGGCGCCGTCGTCGTCGGTCAGCGCAACGCTGCCGCCGTTCACGGTCATGCCGGTGCTGGCGCCGCCGACGGAGAAGCTCTCGTTGCCCTCCACCAGGGTGTCGTCCTTCGGCGTCAGGGTGAAGGTGCCGGTGGCGCTCGTGTCGCCCGCCTTAATGACGATGTCGAAGTCGGCGACCGCCGAGTAGTCCGTGCCGGACGTGGCGCCGTCCGCGCTGTCGCCCACCGTGACCGTGACCGTCTTGTCCGCGGTGTAGGTGTTCGTGTTCGAGAATTGCGCGGTGACCGTCACCGAGGTCGCCGCCGCGCCCTCCGACACGCTCGACGGGTTCGCCGACAGGTTGATCGCCGGGGCGTCGTCGTCGTCGGCCAGCGTCAAGGTCGTGGCGTTCACCGCCAATCCGGTCGAATCGCCATCGATGGAGATCGTCTCGCCGCCCTCCACCAGCGTGTCGTCCGTCGGCGTCAGGGTGAAGGACGCGCTGCCGCTGCTCTGGCCGGCCGAAATGGTGATGTCGAATCCGGTCACCGCCGCGTAGTCCGTGCCGGAGGTGGCGCCGTCCGCGCTGTCGCCCACCGTCACCGACACCGTCTTCGCCACGGGGTAGGTGCTGCTGTTGGAGAACGTCGCAGTGACCGTCACCGAGGTCGCCGCCGCGTCCTCCGCCACGCTCGACGGATTCGCCGAAAGATTGACCTCCGGTGCCGTGTCGTCGTCGGTGATCGTCGCGCTGTTGCCGGTTACCGTCAGGCCGGTGGCGGTACCCGACACCGTGACTGCCTCGTCGCCCTCCACCAGCGTGTCCTGCTTCGGGGTCAGGGTGAACGTCCCGCTGCCGGTGGTGTCGCCCGCGGTGATCGTGATGTCGAGGTCCGCCACCGCCGCGTAGTCGATGCCCGACGTGGCGCTGTCCCCGCTCTCGCCCACGGACACCGTCACCGTCCGGTCGGTCTTGAAGGTGTCGCCGTCGGTCGCGGCCGTCACCGTCACGGTGGTCGCTTCGTCTTTCTCCGAGACGCTCGACGGGCTCAGCCGCAGCGTGATGCCGGTGCTGTCGTCGTCGGTCAGGGCGACGCTGGCGCCGTTGACCGTGACGCCGGTGGACGTGCCGTCGACGCTGATCGTTTCCTCGCCTTCCACCACCGTGTCCTGGGTCGGCGTCAGGGTGAACGTGCCGCTGCCGCTGGTCTGCCCCGCGGTGATCGTGATGTCGAAGCTCGAGACCGCGGCGTAGTCCGTTCCCGAAGTGGCGCTGTCGGCGCTGTCGCCCACGGTCACCGACACGGTTCGGTCCGCCGCGAACGTGGCCCCGCCGGTCGCCGCGGTCACGGTCACCGTCTCGGCCGAGTCTGCCTCCGACGCGCTCGTCGGGCTGACGCTCAGCGTGATCGTGCCGTCGTCGTCGTCGGTCAGCGTCACCGCCGCGCTCAACTCGGTATCGGGAATGATGACGTTGAGCGTCTCGTCGCCCTCCACCAGGGTGTCGTCGGTCGGCGTCAGGGTGAAGGTCGCGGTGCCGCTGGTCGCGTCCGCGGCGAGCACGAGATCGAAATCCTTCACCTTGCCGAAGTCCGTGCCCGCGGTCGCCGTGCCGCCGGTCACCCGGATCGGCACCTCGAAGCGCTCCGCGGAGGTCACCCCGCCGGTGTTCAAGGTCAACGTCACGGAGGTGGCAGCGGCGCCTTCCGACAGCGACGACGGGCTCGCGGTCAGAGTCGCGTTGACCTGGTCCTTGTTGGCCACATGGCCGCCGGTCGGCGTCACCGTGGTGCCCGTCGAAGTGCCTTTGACGGTCAAGGTTTCCGACGGCTCCAGGAGTTTGTCGAGGCTCGCCGTCGTGGTGAAGGTGGCGGTGCCGCTGCTCTTGCCGGCGGGGATGCTGATGGTGAAGCTGCTGACCGCGGTGTAGTCGGTGCCGGACGTGGCCGTGTCGCCGGTGTCGCCGACGGACACGGTCACCGTCCTGGCGCTGCTCTCCGACACGGCGCGCGCGCCAGATCCCAGCACCGCCCTGGCGATCTCGGCGGCGCTCGCCCCCACCATGCTGGCGGAGGTCGACGCCATGGAGGCGGCCGATGCGGCCACGTCGTGCGTCTCGCCGCAGAAGTCGCCGGTGAACAGCGACGCGGTCACCGTCACCGAGGTTTCGGTGTCGTTCTCGGGAATGGTCGCGGGGTCCATCGTCAGGATGACGATCGGCTGGTCGTCGTCCACCAGCGTCATCTGCGGCTCGTTCTTCACGGTGAGGCGCTTCGCGGTGCCATGCACGGTGAGCTTCTCGTCGCCTTCCACGTCGTCGTCGTCGACCGGCTGCAGATCGAAGGAGGTTAGGGCGGAGCGGTGCCCCGCCGGGATGGTGAGGTCGAAGTCGTCCACCGCCGCGTAGTCGGTGCCCGAGACCGCGCCGTCGCCGCTCTTGCCCACCGATACGGTGATCTTGCGATCCTCGGCCACCGCGTCGGCGCTGTCCGGCAGCTTGGCGGTCACCCACACCTCGGTGTCGGCCGTGCATTCCTTCGCCCGGGTGGGCTTGAGGCTGAGGTTCACCTCCGTCTCGGGGTCGTCGTCGGTGATCGCCACCGACGCCGTGCCGACCCGCACGCCGGTGGCGCTGCCGCTTACCGTCAACGACTCGGAAGCGCCTTCGTAAAGCGCGTCGTCGATCGGAGTGAGGGTGAAGGTGCCGGTGCCTTTGGTCTTGCCCGACTTGATGGTGAGGGTGAAGTCGCTGACCGTGGTGTAGTCGGTGCCTTCCGTTGCGCTGTCATCGCTCTGGCCGACCGCGATCGTCAGCGCGGTGTCGGCCTCGACCGCGGCCGCCGCCGTGGCGGTCACCGTCACGGTCTTGGCGCCGCCGTCCTCCGCCACGCTGGACGGCGACGCCGCCAGGGTGATCGACGCGTCGTCGTCCGCAAGCGTGACGCTCGTGCCCGTGACGGTGTCGCTGGCCGACGTGGTTCCATCGATGCTGATGCTCTCATCGCTCTCGACCGTCGAATCGTCCACGGGCGTCAGGGTGAAGGTGCCGGTGCCCTTGGTCTTGCCGAAGGGGATGGTGAGGGTGAAGTTGGCGACCGTCTGGTAGTCCGTGCCCTCCGTCGCGCCGTCGCCGGTCTTGCCGACCTGCACGTCCACATTCCTTGGTGCGGGGAAGGTGGTGCCGTCCGTCTTCGCGGTGACCGTGACGGTCTTGGCGCCGCCGCCCTCCGACACGCTACCCGGGCTGGCGGTGAGCGTGATGCCGGTGTCGTCGTCGTCGTCGATGGTCAGTTGGGTGCTGGAGACGGAGGTCTTGGCCGTCTTGCCGCTCAACGTGATGGTCTCGTCGTCCTCGGCCAGGGTGTCGTCCTTGGGGGTGAAGGTGAGGGTCTTGGTCGCGGACTTCTTGCCCTGCGGGATGGTGATCTTGAAGGCGTCGAGGGCCTCGTAGTCGGTGCCCGAGGTGGCGCTGTCGGTGCTGTTGCCGACCGTGACGGTCACCGGCATGTCCGCCGGCGCGTTCCGATTGCCGCCCATCTTCGCGGTCACCGTCACGCTGGTGTCGCCGGCGTCCTCCGCCACGCTCGAAGGACTCGCGCTCAGGTCGATCGACGTCTCGTCGTCGACGATGGTCAGATCTGCGGGGTCCGGGTCGGAATCGACCGTTCTGGGGTTATCGCTGCTCACACACGATTTGTGAGGTCCAGAAGATTCAGAAGATGTGTATCCCTTGATCTGAACCGTCTCGTCGCCCTCCACTGTATTGTCGTTTTCTGTTTTCAGACGGACGATTTCGTACCCGTATGTGTTCCCTGGATTGATCGTTATTGTAGGCATGATGCTTGTTCCGGGGCTCCCGGGCGGCGATATCGATTTGTTGTCTTTTTCTATATTGTAATCCGAGTTCCAGGTCGCCGACCCGCCTCCGTTCGTAAATCTGCAAGTAACTTTCCGGGAGACCGTATAGCCGTCGGTCGTCGTGACCTGGACCTTCAAGTTCGTCCAGTTTTGGCCCTCGCTCACCCGGCTGGGGCTCAGGGTGATCACGAAATCCGTCGTGTCGGTCTCCGTGATGGTCAGCGTGGCGCGGCCGACGTCGAGGCCGGTGCCCGTCCCGCCGACCGTGACCTTCTCGGTTCCCTCGATGGTCTTGTCGTCCCGGGGCGTGAAGGTGAAGGTCGCGGTGCCGCTGGCCTGGTTGGCGGGGATCGTCAGGCTGAAGTCCGCCACCGCGCCGTAGTCGGTGCCGGTCTCTGCGCTGTCGCCGACCTTGCCCACCGATACCGTAAGCGCGCGGGCCGCGGTGCGGGCGGTCTTGGCGCGGGCCGTGACGGTGACGGTCTTGGCGCCGGCCTCCTCGCCGGTGCTGGCGGGGCTCAGCGACAGCGTCACGTCGTTGTCGAGCAGCGTCAGGCTGCCGTCGGTGACCGTGCCCCCCGGGAAGCTGCCCGAAAGGGTGATCGTCTCGTCGTCCTCCAGGGCCGTGTCGTTGATCGGCGTGATCTGGAACGTCCCCGTGCCGGTCTTCGACCCCGACGGGATCGTGACGGTGAAGTCGGACACCGGCTGGTAGTCGGTGCCCTCCACCGCGGCGTCGCCGCTCTTGCCGACCGAAACCGTCAATGGCGTCGCCCGCTGCGCCGTGCCGGTGGATGTCGCCGTCACGGTCACCGTCTGCGCGCCGCCGCCCTCGCTCACAGACGGGGACGCGGACAGAGTGACGACCGAGCTGTCGTTGAGCCACATGGCCGTGCTGTTGACGCGGGGGCGCAGCACTTTGCCGTTGATGTCGCTCTTGCCGCTGCCCGCCACCGTGATGCGCTCGTTCGGCTCGAGGTGGGCGTCGACCACCGGGGTGAGGGTGAAGGTGCCGGTGCCCTTGCTGCTCCCCTTGGGAATGGTCACGTCGAAGTTGCCCACGTTCTGGTAGTCGGTCCCCTCCACGGCCAGGTCGCCGCTCTTGCCGACCTGGATGCTGAGCGTGCGGGCTTCGCCGAGCACCGCGTCGTCGGCCACCGCCGCGGTCACGGTGACGGTCTTGGCGCCGCCGGCCTCGGTCACGCTGGCCGGCGACACGCTCAGGTTGTACTCGTCGTCGTCGTCGATCCAGATGGTGATCGTATGCACGGACTCGTTGATCGTGACCCAGATGCCCAGCCAGCCGAGGCCGACCTTGGTCGACCACTTGAGCGAGAACTGGAAGTACTCGGGCCCCTCTCCCAGTTCGTCGTCGTTGACCCGGAAGCCGAGGCGCTTGGTCTTTTTTTCCGTCGGGTAGAACTTCAGCTTCTCGTGGAAGAATTCGTAATCCCAGTCTCCGCTCGACCCCTTGGTGGCGGTGGCGGACCCAGAGGACCAGAACTCGGCGACCGCGCCCGTGCGGATCGAGCCGCCGCGCGCGCCGCAGGCGATCTGCAAGTGCTTGAAGCGCAGCGAGGCGTCGGTGGTCTCCGCGACTCGCTTCGGGATGGTGCACTCGTACTCCATCCGGCCGAACTCGGGATCGGGGGGCGAGTAGATCGTGATGGTGCCGCCGTTGTCCTTGATCTGGCTGGACGACGCGGCGGAGGCGGCCGCAGCGTCATCGTCGTAGATGATGCCGGTGGCCGTGTCGGTGGCCGTCACTCCATGGGACGTCCCGGAGACGCTCAGCCCCACCGTGAAGACCTTGGGGAACTCCGGCGCCCAATCTTCGATGGTCGGGACTGTGAAGTTCACGATCTCGCCGGCCGTGCCGGCAAACTCGAGCGTCAGCTCCTCAGCACGGTAGTCCTTGCCATGGGTCGCCGTAAGGTGGCTGTAGTCCTCGCCGCGGACCGTGACGCCGTCGGTGAAGTTGGGCGTCACCGTGAAACCGTCCGGCACGGCCTTGTCCAGCGTGACGGCGAAGGCGATTGCCTCACCTTCCTCGCCGCTGGCGTCCGCGATGGTCAGGGTCGCAGCGGCGGCGTCGCTCAGCGCACCGACGCATAGGTAGGCTGCAGCCGCAAGCAGAGACGCTTGCACGGCGCCCTGGCCGGGCAGGCCGATGTGCCAATATCGCGTACACATGCTGCGGTTTGCCATCGACGTTCACACAAGAAAGCGACCTCTCCTCCGCAATTTGTGCAATGGCCATGCCAAGATGAACGGATTAGACACTAACCTATTGATATACGATAAATAACTACATGATATGGCCCGCTTAGGAGAATATCGTCGATGCGTCGCAATACGCAACACCTTGCAGTCCTGCATCGCATCGCATGGAGTCTTACTTCGATGTTTTTTCTCGCTTTTTTTCCATGTTGCAAGAAGCCGCGGTGGTCGGCAGCCAGATGTCGCGTTTCGCGACAGCGCGATGTCGCCGAGGCGCATCGACCAGGTCGGTGCCCCGCGAGCACGGTGCCGCGCCGCGGAGCGACCGGCGGTGTCGCCGGTTAAGCGTCGAGGACGCCGAGGGCTTGGAGTTTGCGGTGCAGAGTCGAGCGATGGATTCCGAGGGCGAGCGCTGCCTGGGTCACGTTGTGGTTGCACGCCTGGAGAGTCCGCAGAAGGGCATCCCGCTCGACCTCGGCTAGCGGGCGCAGCGCGCCGGGGGGGGCCGCGACCGGCGCGCTGTCGGCCCCTGCCGGCAAGGACAGCGGCGGCAGGCTGCTCTCCGCGAGCATGTCGCCGGTCTCCACCAGCACGGCGCGGCCGATGGCACCTTCGAGCTCCCGGATGTTGCCTGGCCAGTCGTGCTGCAGCAGCCGGCGGAGCGCCTCCGGCGAGAGTTTCTTGATGGGCCGGCCGACGCGTTCCGCATGCTGGCGGAGAAACAGCTCCGCCAGTTCCGGGATATCCTCGCGATGTTCGCGCAGCGGCGGGACGACGAGCGGAAAAGCGGCGATGCGATAGAACAGGTCCTCCCGAAAACGACCTTCGCGCATCGCCGCATCCAAGTCCTGGTTGGTCGCGGCGACGATCTGCACGTCCACGCCGATCGAGGCCGTGCTCCCCAGCCGCTGGATCTCCCGCTCCTGCAACACGCGCAGCAGCTTGGCCTGCATCGCCGGCGGCATGTCGCCGATCTCGTCGAGCAGCAGCGTGCCGCCATCGGCGCGTTCGAAGTAGCCGACTCGGCGCGCCACCGCCCCCGTGAATGCGCCGCGCTCGTGGCCGAACAGCTCGCTCTCGAACAGCTGCTCGGGCACGGAAGCGCAGTTGATCGCCAGGAACGGCCTGCCGCGGCGCGGCCCGTTGAAGTGGATGCACCTCGCGACCAGCTCCTTGCCGGTGCCGCTCTCGCCGCGCACCAGGATCGGGATGCCGTTCGCGTCCAGCGCCCGCTTCATCAGGCCGAACAGGCGCTGCATCGCCGCGCTCCGGCCAACCATGCCCTCGAACGAGTAGGTGGTCTCCAGCTCGCTGCGCAGGCGCTGCACCTCGGCCTTCATCCGCTCTGCTTCGATTTTCTGGGACTTGTCGCGATAGACGTAGAGGTCCCCCATGACGCGGCCCCGCTCGTCATGCACCGGGCGCTTGGCGCGCAGGTAGACCTCAAGGGCGGACTCCGGCGCGACGCCGCGCCGATGCACCAGCCGGTCGCCGTCGTCGGCTGCGCTGCCCACCGACTCGCCATGCCAGCCGATGAAGCGGGCCGCTGCCGCGTCGGCGGAAAGGGACTTGAGATCGGCGGATTGCTCGGCGAAGAGCGCCTCGTACCAGCGGTTGGCGAAGGCCAGGCGGCCACTCGTGTCGTACAAGGCGACGGCGTCGCCGGTGGCGTCGAGCACCGCCTCCAGACGCTGCCGGCCGATCACAAGCTCGCGCTGGCGCTCGGCCAATTCGCGCTCGACGTTCCACTTCGTCAGGAGCGCGAGCGTGGTTTGCCGGATTTCCTCCCGGTGGAACGGTTTGCGGATGTAGAGCAGCTTGTGCTTGAGATCCATCGCCCGCAGGGCATCGGGGACTTCGACATCCGCGTAGGCCGTCATCACGACCAGCTCGATGTCGCGGTCCACTCGTCTGATCCGGCTCACGGTCTCGATGCCATCGATGCCCGGGGGCATCCGCACGTCGATGAACGCGACCGCCATCGGGCGTTGCGTCTCCCGCGCGCTGCGAACGACCTCCACCGCCTCTTCGCCGCTGCGCGCGTGGCGCACGGCAAGGTCGGGAAAGAGCGCCGGTGCGTCCTCTTTCAGGAACGCGCCGGCGAACTCGTCAGTCGAACTGCGCAGAGGATCGGCCTTGAGAATCTCCTCGAAGTCCCGGTGGATTTCCTCCTGATCGTCGACAACCAGCACGCGGCTGTTCCCGATGCCGCCGGGCGTGCTCGCATCGCCGGGCATCAGGAACCGGGCCGGCTGACGCCCGCTGGCCTCGACTTCTGCAGCAGCCATGCGAGCCTCAGCCGGACGCGCATGGTCGCTCCCTTGCCGACCCCGTCGCTGAGCGGCTCGATGTTGCCGCCGGCGGCGATGGCGAAGTTCGCCGAGGAGTGCAGGCCGAGGCCCGTGCCGCGCGGCTTGGTGCTGAAGCCGAGGCCGAAGATCGCCCTGAACCGCTCGGCGGGGATGCCGATGCCCGTGTCGGTCACGTCCACAACGAGGTACTCGCCTTCGGTGTAGGCATCGATCCCGATGCGCGGCGCCGAGCGAGGCTCTTCGGTCGCATCCGACTGCGCCAGCTCGTCGATGGCTTCCACCGCATTCTTGACCAGATTCACCAGCACCTGCTGGAATCTGCTGTCCTCGACCCAAATCTGGTGCGGCGCACGGGAGCAGTCTACCGCGACGACGATTCCCCGCTTGACGATCGAGTCATGCTGGACCTTGACCGCAGCGTCGACGGACCGGCGCAGAACCACCTGCTTGCGCGGCGCGCGCCCGGGACCGAAGGACCGCTGCGTGCGGATGATGTCGACGATGTGCTGCACCCGATCGTCCACCCGTTCGACTACGCGCAGCAGATCCGCGCTGCGCTGCTCGAACTCGCCGGCCAAGGCGCTCAGGAACGGCAGCGCCTGGCGACCCTGGGGATCGCTCTCCAAGTAGGCCGCGGGGTCGTCAGCGTGCTCCTCCAATGCACTCGCGAGGGCCGACAGGCGTCGCTCCAAGCGCACATTGCGGAGCTGGTCGCGCACCGTGCTCACGCCCGTGGCCACGCTGTTGACGGCGTTGCCGACGTTGTGCAGCAGCGTGTCGAGCATCTCGAGGCGCCCCTCCGCGAATGCCTCGGACAAGGCCTGGTACGCCATGTGCCGGGCGGTCACGTCCCGAAACACGAGGACGCTGCCCTCCAAGGCGCCGTCCGCGCCGAACAGGGGGCTGGCGTTGACGTTGACATAGAGGCCCTCGGGAATCCTGTCGTTGTTCACGAACAGCTCCAGACCGCGCACGTCTTCGCCGCGCAAGGCGCGCGCCATCGGCAGTTCGTCCGGCGCCAGCGGCGTCATGCGGTCGACCGAGAAGATGCGGAACTGTTCGGCCCAGCTCTGCTTCCCGTTGCGCACGACGCCAGCGCCGATCAGCCGTTCGGCGGCAGCGTTGCGATGCACGATCACGCCCTTCGCATCGCTCAGGAGCACGGCATCGCCCATGCTGTCGACCACCGACTCCATCATGCGGCTCTGCCCGCGGTAGCGTTCGGCGGCGCGCCGGAGCGCGTCCTCCGACCGCCTCGCCGCGGTCACGTCGCTGTAGACCGCGACGCCGCCGCGATCGGTGCCGCGCTCGTCGCGCAGGGGTATCGCGGAGACCCGCACGCGCACCCCTTCAGGCCGGCGACTCGTGGTGAGGAGCATTTCGGCCCCTTCCGTCGGGATGCCGCGCACCACGCGCGCCAGCGGATGTTCGGGCGCCGGCACCAGGGTTCCGTCCGGCAAGCGCAGCGCAGGCTCGCCGGCCTCCGGGTCCAGCCGCCACGCGTCGCCGGCCGCGCCCGTCATCCGTTCCATCGCGGCGTTGTGCATGAGGTAGCGTCCCGCCTCGTCCACCACCACCAGGCCCGCGTCGATGTTCTGGAAGACCGTGCGCAGCAGCTCGCTCTGGTACTCCAGCTCATCGACGGTCTCGCGCAGCCTGCGCTCGCGGTTCACGCGCTCCGTGACATCGTGCATGACGATGACGCCGCCGCTGGGCGCACCCGCCTCGTCGCGCAGCGGGCGTCCGCTGACGCTCACATAGCGGCCTGTGAGCGACCCCGGCGGACGGATGAACATCTCCACGTCGTCCGTGGACTCGCCGAACCGCACGGCACGGGTGAGCGGCACCTCGTCCGCGCGGAGCGGCGTCTCGAGATCCAGATGGAACAGGCCGTAGGCCTGCGGGACGTCCTCGAAGGTGGTGGTCGGGACGTAGTCTCCGGCCAGCGTCAGCGCGCTCGCGTTGCGGATCAGGTATTTCTCGTTCTCGTCCGCCACGATCAGGCCGTCGCCCATGGTCTCGACGACGACATCCATGAGTCGAAGCTGCCGCTGCAACGCCTCGTTCGACTGCCGCAGCCTTTCCTCGGACTGCCTGAGCGCCGTCACGTCCCGGGCCACGACGACGCAGCCGACGATGCCGCCCCCGGCGTCGCGCAGCGGCCCGGCGCTGGCGACGATGTCCGCCCCGTCCGGGTGCTGCTCGTTGCGCACGAACATCCGCATGTCGGTGTCGGACTTGCCGCCGAGCGCGCGGGAGACCAGGAAGCCCTCGCCGGTATAGGGGGTGACGCGATCCGCGTGGTAGATGCCGTGCCGCTCGGCGATGTCCTGCCACTCCATGTCCGGCCGCGGCGGGCCGATCAGCGCCTGCATGCTCTGGTTGTAGACGAGCGGATGCGGGCGCCCATCGGCGGCGAATCCAACGACGGCGATCGCGTCGCTGACGACGTCGATGGCATCGGTGACCATGCGCATCCACGACGCGAACTGCGTCGCAGCTTGCGCTCCGACGCCGGCTCGCGCGTCGCCTTGGCTTCCTAGGGCAGCGGCGACCGCCCCGTCCGCGACGGCCTTGCTGGGCACGGGGGGCGCCACTTCGGCCGCTTGCCTTTCGCGTTCGCACATCGCGAGCGCGGCGCCGACGTTCAAGCGCACCTGGGTCTCGTCCAAAGGCTTCGATAGAAAGCCGTAGGGGGCGGTCTGCCGGGCTCGCCGCAGCTGGGCGCCGTCCGCGTCCGAGGCGATGTAGACGAACGCCACGCCGAAACCTGCCAATGCCTCGGCAGCCTCGACGCCAGCACCGTCGTCGAGCCCTAGGTCGATGAGGGCGAGGTCCGGCGCGCTGCGCGTCGCTGCCTCGACGGCGTCGCGCAGAGACGACACCGCGGCGGATACCGTCCAGCCCCACTCGACGAGTTGCCCGGCAAGTCGGGGCGCATCCCCCTCCGGGGCGGCAACCAGTATCGCAGCCTTGCCCATCGCCCATCTTCCTAGCGAACAGTCCTCTACGGCGAACCTGCTAGAGCGGTCGTTGCGCAGCGCTCTTCCATGTTCCGGTCCATGGTCCGGGCGCCACTGGCCTCTCGCCAAGCCTCAGTCCGTGGCAGCCTTGCCAGCACAGCGGCTAGCATCGACTAAGCGCACATCGGCCACCCCATACATTGCACCAGTTCGCCCGCGGCTGCAATCGCGTTAGCGGGCAGACGGGCAGGGGCGGGCAGGGGTGCAGGACGGATCCAGTCACCGCGGTGTAAGCTTGCACCGATCCCGCTCGCTTCCCACTGCAATGAGTCGCCAACGCCCCACGATGGTCGATCTGTTCGCCGGCGCCGGCGGACTTGCGCTCGGTTTCGAGCAGGCCGGCTTCGACATCGCCGCGGCTTTGGAGATCGACCCCATCCACGCCGCGACGCACCGCTACAACTTCCCGGAGTGCGCGACCCTATGCGCGGATGCGGTGACGGTGGCCGGCACCGCGATCAGGGAACGTATCGGCCGCCCCATCGACGTCGTGGCTGGCGGCGCGCCCTGCCAAGGCTTCTCGATGATCGGCCAGCGAGCGCTGGACGACCCGCGCAACCAGCTCGTGCGGCATTTCCTGCGGCTGGTCGTCGAACTCGAACCGCGCATCTTCGTGCTGGAGAACGTGCGCGGACTCACGCTTGGCGCGCACCGCCGCTTCCTCGACGAGGTGATCGCCGCGTTCGAGGAGGAGGGCTACCGCGTGGCGCAGCCGTGGCAGGTGCTCAACGCCAAGCACTTCGGCGTGCCGCAGGATCGGCAGCGGCTGTTCCTGATCGGCGCGCACCGGGACTGCCGCTTGCCAAAGTACCCTGAAGGGGACTTGCTGCCGCAGCCACCATCCTGCGCAGACGCCCTTGGCGACCTGCCGGATGTGGACAACTTCGCCGACCTGCTGCATGAGGACAGCATCCCTGCACCAAGGATGCGCGAAGCAGAGGACTTAAGCGCCTACGCGAAAGAGATGCGGTGCCAGACCGACGACGCGTGGCACTTCGGCCATCGGCGCCTGTGGGACCCGAACATCCTCACCGCCAGTCGCCGCACGGTTCACACGGCGATCTCCCGCCGCCGCTTCGCCGCCACGGCTCCCGGTAGCGTGGAGCCAGTGTCCCGGTTCTTCAAGCTGGCCGCGGGCGGCGTCTCCAACACGCTCCGCGCCGGCACGGACTCGGCTCGGGGAGCATTCACCAGCCCGCGGCCGATCCACTACCGCGACAGCCGCTGCATCACCGTCCGGGAGATGGCGCGCCTGCACGGCTTCCCCGACTGGTTCCGCTTCCACGTCACCAAATGGCACGGTGCGCGACAGATCGGCAACGCCGTGCCGCCGCCGCTCGCCCGCGCGGTGGCAGGCATGGTCATGCAGGCCCTTGGCGCATCACCGAACCGGCCCTCCCGACCGATCGCGCTCGGCCCAGCGGAGCTTCTACGCGTCGACATGACAGCAGCGGCGAGCTACTGGGACGTGCCCATCCCCATCAAGCGCCGCGACCGCAAGAGCGGCGTACGCAAGCGCAAGCAGCAGGAAATCGAACGGCGATGGGCTACGAGTACCCGTGCTACGCTGAGTCCAGCCAAATCACGCACACCGTATTGATGAGCCTGAGACCGAAGCAGCCGTTCAAACGACCCTTGACCATCCACGTTTCCGACGCCGCACTGCTGCACCTGCTGCTCGCGGGAATGGAGTCCTACCATGTGCGGCATTGGGGCAAGCACACCACGACCAAGGGAGGACCGGCAGAGACCGCTGGGTTGCTCTGGGGATATGCGGTGTCGCGGCCGGACGGAGACCACGTCTTGGTCGAGCACGTCTCGACTGACACGTTCGCCAAAGGGAACTACCGCGAAGTCGGGCTCAACGCAGAAGTAACGAGGGTCAAGCAAATGGTTGTCGCCAAGCGGTGGCCGCACCTGTCCATGGTGGGCGACTTCCACACGCATCCATACAAGAGCTACACAGAGACGCAGGCTGCTACCGGCTGGCAGTTTTCGGAAGGGGATCGCGAGTCGTACGAAGAGCGGCAAGACTCGTGGCCGGGGTGCGTGGCGCTAGTGCTGACGCTCACGGAAATCCAGGAGTTCGACGAGAACCACCAAGTGTGGCCTGAAGCCATTGAGAGCCACATCCTGCGTTGGCAGATGGACCGATTCTGGTTCTGGCTCGCGGGCTACGCGATCGACGATGCCAGCGAGAGCACACTGCTTGTGTCCCCGCGGGCCAAAGGCGTAGGACGCGGACGGCCTGCCGTGTACATCGACGTGCCGACGATTAACGGCACGCACGCATGGTTCTCCTACGGCGACCAATGGGAACCAGCCAGAACCCGAGGCTAGACGCCCCACCTCGTGCTCTCACCGCCAGGTCTTGCGCTGTTTCCACCTTCTTCTGCCGCGCACGCCTTGGTCCTTCATCCCGAGGTAGAACTCCTGGATGTCCGTTGCGCTCTTCAGACGTTCGCAGGTGTCTTCCATGACGATGCGGCCGACTTCCATGACGTAGCCGTAGCTGGCGACGTCGAGGGCCATGCGGGCGTTCTGCTCCACTAGGAGAATGGCGACGTCGCGCTCCTTGTTCAGGCGCTCGATGATGGCGGCGATCTCGGCCACCAGGCGCGGCGCGAGGCCGAGGGACGGCTCGTCGAGCAGCATGAGCTTCGGGCGGGCCATCAGGGCGCGGCCGATGGCGAGCATCTGCTGCTGGCCGCCGGAGAGGAAGCCGGCGGGCTGGCGGCGCTGGTCGGCCAGCGCCGGGAAGTAGCCGTAGACCATCTCGATGTCCGCCGAAAGATCGGCGCGCGGGCGCGTGAAGGCGCCGACGCCGAGGTTCTCCTCCACGGTGAGGAACGGGAACACCTCGCGGCCTTCGGGCACGTGGCCGATGCCGAGGCGCGCGGCGCGGTCCGGATCGGTGGCGGTGATGTCCGCATCGTCGAACGTGACGCTGCCCTTCTGCGGGTCCATCGCGCCGCAGATGGTCTTGAGCACCGTCGTCTTGCCGGCGCCGTTGGCGCCGAGGATGGCGACGATGCTCTTCGCCTCCACTTCCAGCGACACGCCGCGGATGGCCATGATGGGGCCGTAGTAGGTCTCGATGTTGCGCAGGGTCAGGAGCGGCACGTCAGTCTCCGAGATAGGCGCGCAGCACTTCGGGATGGCTCTGGATGTCGGCCGGCTCGCCCACAGCAAGCACCGCCCCGTCCGCCATCGCCAGCACGCGGTTGGAGACGGTGGCCACGAGATTCATGTCGTGCTCCACCATCGCCACGGTGATGCCGAGGTCCTCCACGATGTCCTCGATCCAGAACGAGAGGTCTTCGGTTTCTTCCGGGTTGAGGCCGGACGACGGCTCGTCGAGCAGCAGCAGGCGCGGGCCCGTACACAGAGCCCTGCCGATCTCCACCATCTTGCGCGCGCCGTAGGGGAGATTGCCCACGGCTTGGCGGCGGTAGCTCTGCAGGTCGAGAAGGTCGATCACCTCCTCCACCTTCTCGCGGAACGCCACTTCCTGGCGGCGCACCGTGGGCAGGAACAGGAAGTCCGCCAGCAGATTGGTGCCGCGATGCACATGGCGGCCGACCAGCAGGTTGTCGAGCACCGTCTCGTTGTCGAAGAGTTCGGTGTTCTGGAAGGTGCGGGCGATGCCGAGCTCAGCGACATGGTGCGCGGGCGTGCGCGTCATGTCCTCGCCGCGGAACGTCATCGTCCCGGCATCCGTGTCGTAGAACCGGCTGATGAGGTTGAAAACCGTGGTCTTGCCGGCACCGTTCGGGCCGATGATGCTGAATACCTCGCCTTCTTCGATCGCGAACGACACATCGCGCACCGCCTTGACGCCGCCGAAGCTGATGGCGAGCGACTCGGCCTCGAAGAGCGCGCTCAATGCACGCGCTCCGTTCTGAGGTAGGACTTCTGCCGCTTGTGCGTCGCCTTCCGGTACAGCGGAAACTCCGTGAACCAGGCCCGGATCTTCAGCCAGCGGCCGTAGATGCCGAGCGGCTCGAAGACGAGGAAGAGCACCAGGATCGCCCCGAAGACGCCAAGCTCAAGGCCGGGGATCTGATTCACCACGCCCGGCAGATAATCCCGCGCCAAGGCGATGACCTGCGGCAGGAAGCCGACGAAGATCGCCCCGAACACCACGCCGTGCAGGGACCCGAGACCGCCGACCACCACCAGCAGCAGCAACTGGATGGACGTCTGCACGGTGAACGCATCCGGGGCGAGGTAGCCAGCCTTGTGTGCGAACAAGGCCCCGGCGAGGCCCGTGAAGCCGGCGGAGACGGCGAACGCCGTGGTCTTGGTGCGGGCGAGGTGGACGCCCATGCTCTCCGCCGAGATCTCCGAGTCGCGCACCGCCACGAAGGCGCGTCCGGTCGGGCTGCGCAAGAGGTTGCGCGCGCCGAGCAGGCCGAGGGCGAGGATGCCGAGGCAGAGGTAGTAGAAGAGATGGCTGTCGACGATGCTCACGCCGAAAAACGTCGGCTGCGTCACGGCCATGCCGCGCAGGCCCCCGGTGACCGGCTCCCAATGCTCGTTCACATAGGCGACGATGCGCTCGAAAGCGAGCGTCGCCACCGCCAGATAGACGCCCGTCATGCGCAGCGCCGGAATGCCGACCAGGGCACCGATCAGCGCCGTGAACAGCACCGCGACAGGCACCGAGACCGCGAACGGCACGCCGTAGCCGAGCAGCACGGCGTGGGTGTAGGCGCCGATCGCCAGGAAAGCCGCATGGCCGAGGCTGACGAGGCCCGTATAGCCCACCAGCAGCATGAGGCCGATGCCGGCGATGCCCCAGATGAAAACCAGCGCCAGTTCGCCGAGATAGAAGGCGCCGACGAACAGCGGCGCGGCCAGCGCGACGATGGCGAGCAGCGCGTACCACAGGCGCTCTCCCGCATGGCGGAAGATGTCCACATCCTGGTTGTAGCGGGTGGTGAGGACGAAGCGCAAAGGTCAGACCTTCTTCTGCTGCAGCGATGCGAAGATTCCTTCCGGACGCACGAACAGCATCAGCAGCAGAATGGCGAAAGCGCTCACCTCGCCGACGCCCGGCGGCAGATAGAGGCCGGCGAACTGCTCCGCGACGCCGATCAAGAGGCCGCCGACGATGGCCCCCGGCAGGCTGCCGAAGCCGCCGACGATGGCCGCGGCGAACGCCTTGATGCCCACCAGGCCCATGTTCGGATCGATCAGCGCGATCGGCGCGACCAGCACGCCCGCGGTCGCCGAAATGGCGGCCGAGATGCCCCAGACCAGCGACGTGACGCGCTTCACCGGCACGCCGCTGTAGTAGGCCGCGAGCTGGTTCTGCGACGCGGCCTGCATGGCGACGCCCATGCGCGAGTAGCGGAAGAACAGCCACAGCGCGAAGCACAGCACGGCCGTGCCGCCCATCACCACCAGGTTCTCGTAGCCGACCACCACGTCGCCAACGGCGAGCACCTTGCCGGCGAACGGCACGTCGATGGTGCGCGGCTCGGCGCCCCAGACGGCGCCGGCGACGGCGCGCAAGACGAAGCCCAAGCCGATGGTGAGCATCAGCACCGCGAACGGCGGCTCGCCGATCATGGGTCGCAGCACGGTGCGCTCTAGGCTCATGCCGAACGCCACCATCGCCACCAGCGCCAGCGCGAAGCCGACCACGAACGGCAGCCCCATCAGGTTGACCAGCGTGAAAGCGACGAACGCGCCGAGCATCATCAGGTCGCCCTGGGCGAAGTTCAGCATCTCCGTCGCCTTGTAGATCAGCACGAAGCCGAGCGCGATCAGGCCGTAGACGCAGCCTTGCGAAAGGCCGCTCAAGAGGAGCTGCAGAACTTCCATCGAGTCCTCGCGCGATGCGGGCGCGGTCGGCCTAGTCGTCCGCTGGGCCGTCCGTCAGACGTCCCTCGGCATCGCGGAACTCCGGCCCGTTGACGCGCACCAGGCCGTCGCCGAACTTGCCGTCGCGATTGCGCAGCGTGTCGCGCAGGCCGATCTTGGCGACGGACTCCCGAAAGCCGAACGCCGCCTTGGCGTTGTGGCCGCGCACGTCGTTCTCCGAGGCCATGCGCTGCAGCGTGCGGGCGCCCATCAGTTCGAGGCCCATGTTGATGATGCGCTTGTTGGTGGAGAGCAGGTCCGGGTCGATTTGGCAGAGCCGGTCCGCGAGCTGCTCCACCTCGTACTCCAGATGCTCCTTGGGCACTGCTTTCAGCACCAAGCCGATCTGCTGCGCTTCGGCGCCGGTGATGCTGTCGCCGGTGAGCATCAGCCGCTTGGCCCATTGCGGGCCGACGTTGTAGAGCCACATGTTGTTCGGCAATGCGCCGAGGTCCCGCGCCGGCGGGAAGCCGAACCGGGCGTCGTCCGCGCAGATGATCATGTCGCAGAGCAGGGCCACGTCCGTGCCGCCGGCCAGGCAGTAGCCGTGGACCTGGGCGATGGACGGCTTGTGCATGTCGAACAGCGCCATGCGGTAGCGCTGGGCGCGTTCGAGCTGCCAAGCGTCGTCGTCGATGCTGCGCCCGCCGCGGTAGCTGTTGTCCGAGGACTGGATGCGCGACACGGGCACGTTGCCGTCCGCGCCGGTGAGATCGTAGCCGGCCGAGAACGCCCGCCCGGCGCCGCGCAGAATGACGCAGTGGACGTCCGTGTTGTTGTCCGCCTCCCACAGCGCTTCGTTGAGTTCGGACTGCAGCTTGAGCGACAGCGCGTTCAGCTTCTCCGGCCGATTCAGCGTGATCCGCGCCCGGCCGTCGGCCACCTCGTATTCGATGCTGTCGAAACCGCTCACCCTTCCCCCTGCTTTCGCGTCGCTCGGCGAGCGCGTAGATTAACCGTCAATGGCGCATTCGCAAGCTCGCGTTGGCATCTGGCGGGACCGATTTCGCCTTCTCGACGCGGTGCGCGAGCACGGCTGTGGTAGGGTGCGGCTATGGACTTGAACGAGCGCGTCAACGGTGCATTCGAGGCGACGCTGCTGGCGGCGGACGGCACGCCGAGGCTCGCCCACGTGGCCTACGACGACGACGGCTACCCCCACACGGACGGCGAACCCTTGGGCCAGAACTCGACTCAGGTGGACCAGATCCACTACGCCTTCGGCGCCCTGCGCCGCTGGGTGCGGCAGCGCTTCCCGGATGCCTTCACCGGCTGCGACATGTTCGTCTACCCGCAGCGCGGCAAGCTCTCGGAGTCCGTCGCCCCCGACGTCTTCGTGGCGCTCGGCGCCGGCGACCACCGGCGCAACTCCTACAAGCTCTTCGCGGGCGAGCCGGTGCCGTCCTTCGTGCTGGAGGTGCTGTCCGGCGGCACCGCCGACAAGGACCTCGGCGACAAGAAATGCAAGTACGCCAGGATGGGCGTCGGCGAATACTTCATGTTCGATCCGTTCGGCGGCGACATCGCCGGCGGCGTCGCCGCCTACCGCCTGCGCAAGAAGAAGTACCAGCCCATGGAGCCGCAGCCGGGCGGCGGCTACCGCAGCGACGTGCTGAAGCTCGAGTTCTCGGCCGATGGCGAGCGCCTGCGCCTGCGCGACCCGGCGACCGGCGAGTACCTCATGGACTTCGACGAGCAGGCGGACGCCCGGATCGCCGAAGCGAAGGCGCAGCGCGCCGAAGCGACCGCCCGGCGCACCGCAGAGACCCGGGCGGAGGCCGAAGCGAAGGCGCGCCAAGTCGCAGAAGCCGAAGTGGCCCGCCTGCGGCGCTTGCTGCGCAACCAACCTGCACCATCCGACCCGGTCTGACCGTACCGCAGCCTTGCCATGGTCGCCGGCCCGCGCGGGCTGTAGGACAAGCGGCCGCTAACCCGTGGCCTACGTGGCATCTGGTCCGCGCCGTTCCGCCGAGTTCGGCCCGAACTCGTGGTAGGGTGCGGCTATGGACTTGAACGAGCGCGTCAACGGTGCATTCGAGGCGACGCTGCTGGCCGCGGACGGCACGCCGAGGCTCGCGCATGTGGCCTACGACGACGATGGCTACCCCCACACGGACGGCGAACCCTTGGGCCAGAACTCGACTCAGGTGGACCAGATCCACTACGCCTTCGGCGCCCTGCGCCGCTGGGTGCGGCAGCGCTTCCCGGATGCCTTCACCGGCTGCGACATGTTCGTCTACCCGCAGCGCGGCAGGCTCTCGGAGTCCGTCGCCCCCGACGTCTTCGTGGCGCTCGGCGCCGGCGACCACCGGCGCAACTCCTACAAGCTCTTCGAGGGCGAGCCGGTGCCGTCCTTCGTGCTGGAGGTGCTGTCCGGCGGCACCGCCGACAAGGACCTCGGCGACAAGAAATGCAAGTACGCCAGGATGGGCGTCGGCGAGTACTTCATGTTCGATCCGTTCGGCGGCGAAATCGCCGCCGGCGTCGCCGCCTACCGCCTGCGCAAGAAGAAGTACCAGCCCATGAAGCCGCGGCCGGGCGGCTACCGCAGCGACGTGCTGAAGCTTGAGTTCTCGGCCGACGGCGAGCGCCTGCGCCTGCGCGACCCGGCGACCGGCGAGTACCTCATGGACTTCGACGAGCAGGCGGACGCCCGGATCGCCGAAGCGAAGGCGCGGCGCGCCGAAGCGACCGCCCGGCGCGCCGCAGAGACCCGGGCGGAGGCCGAAGCGAAGGCCCGGCGCACGGAGGCAGAAGCGCGGCGAGTCGCGGAAGCCGAAGTGGCTCGCCTGCGGCGCTTGCTGCGCGACCAGTAGGCAACCCGACCCCGGTCTGATCGCGCCGCCGCGCCTGGGCCAACACCCTTTCGATCAACCAGCCTCGTCTGCGAGCTGCTTCTCCACCACGCGGGCGAAGAAGCTCGCGCCGGTCACGAGGGCCTCGTCGTTGAAGTCGTAGCCGGGGTTGTGGACCGGGCGGGAGTGCTCGCCGTCGCCGTTGCCGATCAGCAGGTAGCAGCCGGGCACTTCCTCCAGCATGAACGAGAAATCCTCGGAACCCGTGCCTGCCACCAGATCCCGCCGCACGCGTTCCTCGCCGACCAGCCCGGCGCAAACGCCCGCCGCAATGTCGGCAGCCTGCTGGTCGTTGACCACGGGATGGAAGATGGCGCGGAAGTCCACGCTTGCCTCGGCGCCGAAGCCGGCCGCGATGCTCGCCGCGAGGTCGGTCATGCGTTCGCGCACCGTCTCCATCGCCTCCTTGGTGAACGTGCGCACCGTGCCGGCCAGACGGGCGCTGCCGGGAATGACGTTGTACGCATCGCCGGCGTGGAACTGCGTCACGGACACGACTGCAGTGCCGGTGGGCGCGATGCTGCGCGAGACGACGGTCTGCAGAGCGGTGACGATCTGGGCGCCTACCACTACCGGATCCACACCGTGGTGCGGGTGCGCGCCGTGCGCCCCGGTGCCCTTGACTTCGATGTCGAAGAACGCACCGGCGGCCGCGACGATGCCCGCCTTCACGCCGAAGCTGCCCACTGGCAGGCCCGGCGCGTTGTGCATGGCGAACAGCGAGTCGCAGGGGAAGTCGCGGAACAGGCCATCGTCGATCATCGCCTTCGCGCCGCCGATGCCTTCCTCGGCCGGCTGGAAGATGAAGTTCACCTGGCCGCGGAAGCTCTTGGTCTCGGCGAGGTAGCGGGCGGCGCCGAGCAGCATCGTCGTGTGGCCGTCGTGGCCGCAAGCGTGCATGTGGCCATCGTGCCGGGAGCGATGGGCGAAGTCGTTCTCCTCGTGGATCGGCAGCGCGTCCATGTCGGCCCGCAGGCCAATGGACTGCGTCTCGTTGCCGACGCGCAGCACGCCGACCACGCCGGTGCCGCCGATGCCGCGATGCACTTCCACGCCGAACTCCTCGAGTTTCGCCGCCACGAAGTCCGACGTTCGGCGCTCCTCGAAGCCGAGTTCGGGATGCGCGTGGATGTCGCGCCGCCAGCGGGTCATCTCGTCCTGACGGTCGGCGATGGCATCGATCAGGGGCATATCGGGTCTCCGTGGCCAAAGCGCCATTCTGCAATACCGATACGCCGTTTGCTGGTTAAGATGCGATCTTGCGGAGGCCGGGCAACGTGCGGGAGCGGCAATGGCGGATCGACTGGCGGGCAAGCGCGTGCTCGTTACGCAGGCGTCCGAGTACATGGGTCCGGCGACGGTGGAAGTGTTCCGGGAAGAAGGCGCGGTCGTCATCCCGGACGAGGGCGCCCTCGAAAGCGCGGCAGCGCGCAGCGCGCTGGTCGCCGAGAACAGCCCGCTCGACGTGCTGGTCGCCAACCTGGCGTCGCGCAACTTCTCCGGCACGGCGGTGACGGAGCTCGCCGAAGACGACTGGCGCGTGCCATTCGCCAAGCTCGTCGATCCGCTGCACTGGCTGACGCAGGCCGTGCTGCCGCAGATGATCGAGCGCCGCGCGGGCAAGATCGTCGTCTACGGCAGCGCCACCGCGCTGCGCGGCCTCAAGACGGTGGCCGCCTACTCGGCCGCCCGCGCCGCGCAGCTCGGCTACGTGCAGTCGGTGGGGGTCGAGGCGGCACCGCACAACGTGCAGGTGAACCTCATCGCCCAGAACTACGTGGAGAACAAGGAGTACTACCCGCCCGAGCTGATGCAGAAGGAGTCCTTCGTGCGCTCGCTCAAGCGCCAAGTGCCCGCCGGGCGACTGGGAACGGCGCGCGAGGACGCCCTGTTCGCGGCCTTCCTCGCGAGCGACGAGAGCGGCTTTTTCGCGGGCCAGGCGTTTCCGTTCGCCGGCGGCTGGGTGCAGTGATGGCGCGCGCCCTGTACGGCGCTCTGGGTCTGATCGGGCTGGCCTTCGCAGCCGCTGCCGTGGCCGACCCTGCAGCGCACTACGCCGCGCAATGCGGCGTCTGCCACGACGAGCCTGCGGACGCCAAGGTGCCGGATACGACCGCGATCCGACGAATGAACGCGATCCGCATCCGCCATGCCGTCACCAGCGGTCCGATGCGCGAGTTCATCGGCGACATGACGCGGCGGGAAGTGTTCGCGCTGGCGCAGTACCTGGCGGCCGACCAAGCCGCGCTGATGCCGGACGGCGCCTACTGCCGCGGCGAGACCGCAGTGGCCCAGGGCGCCGGCATCGACCGCTGGGGGTTCGATGCGCGCAACAGCCGCTGGCAGCGGAACTCCGTCATCGACGCGACCAACGTTGCCAACCTGCGCCTTAAGTGGACTTTCGCTGCGCCCGGAATCACGACCATGCGCTCGCAGCCGGCGGTGACGCGCCATGCCGTATACCTGCCGACGCTCGCCGGCACGCTGTACGCCCTCGACCGCCAGACCGGCTGCATCCGCTGGACGTACGACGCCGGGCGACCCTTGCGCACCGCGGCGACGCTTGGCCGCGTCGGCGAGACCGCGGCGCTGTTCGTGGGCGATCAAGGCCGGTTCGTGCATGCCGTCGATGCCGCCACCGGCGCGGGCCTCTGGCAGCGGCAGGTCGGCATCTTCGCGGAGTCCATGCTCACCGGCGCACTGATCGAGCATGACGGCCGGCTCTACGTGCCGATCTCCGCGGCCGACGTGGCGCTCGCCATGAACCCCCAGCACGAGTGCTGCAAATCGCACGGCGGCGTGCGGGCGCTCGACGCCGCGACTGGCGCCATCCTGTGGACCGCGCACATGACGCCGGACGCCAAGCCTACCTACAAGAGCAGCGTCGGCGTGCAGATGTGGGGGCCGTCCGGCGCCCCGGTGTGGACCACTCCCGCCATCGATGCCAAGCGCGGGGTGCTCTACATCGGCACCGGCGAGAACACTTCATCGCCGGCCACGGAGATGTCCGACGCCATCGTCGCCATAGACTTGGCAGACGGCGATATCCGCTGGCACTTCCAAGGCACCAAGAACGACGCCTTCAACATGGCCTGCGGCCGGCGCCGCAGCGGGCCGAACTGCCCGAAGGAGAACGGCCCGGACTTCGACTTCGGCGCCTCGGTGGTGATCGCAAAGGACTCGGAAGGGCGCGACATCCTGCTCGCCGGACAGAAATCGGGCGCGGTATTCGCGCTGGACCCGGACGACGGCGGCACACTGCGCTGGGAACGCAGGCTCAGTCCCGGCAGCGCCCTCGGCGGGGTGCATTGGGGCATCGCCGCAGACGCCGAGCGCGTCTACGTGCCGATCGCCGATCCGCCCGGCGTCCCTGGCCGCAAGCCCGGCATCTGGGCGCTCGCCATCGACGACGGCGCGGACGCCTGGCACTACGCCGCCGAGCGCGGCTGCACGCCGGCCGGACGCCGCAGCGCCACGCCGTGGCCTGACTGCTCGTTCCGCTACGCCTTCTCGGCCGCAGCCAGCATCGCCAGCGATGTCGTCCTCGCCGGGGCGCTCGACGGACGCGCCTTCGCGTTCCATCGCGACGACGGGCGCGTGCTCTGGGAGTACCACACCAGCCGCGCTTTCGAGGCCGCGAACGGCATCGACGCCCACGGCGGCGCGATCGACAGCCCCGGCATCGTCGCCGTGGACGATCTGGTCATCATCCCATCCGGCTACGGCATGTTCGGACAGATGCCGGGCAACGCGCTGCTCGTCTTCGCCCTTGCCGCGTCGCCCGAGTGACCGGGCTAGGGCGCGAACAGCTTCCGGGTCGCTTGCGCAGTTTGGCGTGAGGGTGGATCCAGACCCTGGTTAGCGGCAGTCGTCAACGTCATTCGCGGCGGAGCGCGTCCACGTTCAGGAGCGGGATGGCATCGCCGGCCGAGAACTGCGGCAGGCGACCATCCCACTTCTCCGCGAGGCGAAGCTGGATCAGGTCGGGATTGTCGCGCAGCGCCTCGGCTTCCCGGCGGATGGCTTCGGCCTTCGCCTTGGATGCGACCTCGATCTGGTAGGCCTCGGCATCCGCCGCCAGGGTGCGTTCTGCCGCCGCGGCTTCGGCCTGGGTCACCCGGCGCAGCTTCTCGTTCTCGGCCTTGAGCGCCTCTTGCTCGGCGCGCACCTTCTCCTCGATGGACTTGTTGAACTCGTCGGAGAAGGCGAAGTCGGTGATCGCGACGTTGGCCAGCGTCACGGCGCCGCTGGCGCCCTTCTGGTCCAGGGTGACATCGATGTTGGCGGCGATGGCCTGCTGGATCTGGTCCTTGACCGCGGCCCGGCGCGTCACCAGCTCGTCCGCCGTGAACTGCGCGGTGATGGCCTTGACGGATTCCATCACTGCCGGCTTGATGACATTGGCCTCGACGACCTCGGCTCGGGGCCCGATCCTCTGGTAGGTCATCGGCATCACGGCACCCGTGAGCGAGTACTGCACCGCCACTTGCGTGGACACGATCTGCAAGTCCTTGGAGGCCGCAGTTGCGTCTTCCTCCGCCTTGCGCAGCCGGACATCGAGCTCGTCGACGTCCTCGACGAACGGCATCTTCATGTGGAAGCCCTCTTCGAGCGCCACCGGCTGCACGGCACCGAGCATGCGGACCACGCCCACATGGCCGGCGTTGACGATGACGAAACTGCTCCACAAGAGGACGACGACTACGAGCGCGATGACGCCGCCGATGATGGTCTGGTTCATGGCACGAATCCCCGTTGGTGAACGATCCCCCCAAGCATACCCGCCATGGGCAGGCCGCCGGTGGAATCGACTCGCCGCCAAGCTACACTTCCGCCATGCTCATCCATGGCAGCACCGATCCCGGACGGGTGCGAGAGGTGAACCAGGACCTGTTCGCGCTGCGCCCGGACATGGGCCTTGCGCTGCTGGCCGACGGCATGGGCGGCACTCGCGCCGGCGGCGTGGCGGCCGAAGTGGCGGTGGACGCCGCCCTCGAGCATCTGACCGGCGTCGTCAAGCGCGAACCGCTGCACGGCGAGCATTTGGATGCGGCGCTGAAGCTCGCCAACACGCGGGTGATCGGCATGTCCAATGCCATCTCGGCCTATCGCGGCATGGGCACGACGCTGGTCGCCACCGTGGTGGACGGCCCGAAGGGCTACATCGCCCATGTCGGGGACTCCCGCGCCTATCGATTCCGCGACGGCGCGTTCACGCAGATCACGAAGGACCACAGCCTAGTGCAGGAATGGGTGGATGCGGGCGCCATCACTGCCGAGGAAGCGCGCCACGCGCCGAACCGCAATGTCATCACCCGGGCCATCGGCGCGAAGCCGTCGGTGGCCGCCGACGTGACGGAGATCGACCTTGCCGAGGACGATGTGCTGCTGATGTGCAGCGATGGGTTGACGGGAATGCTGAGCGACACCGAGATCGCCGCCGCTCTCGAGGCGGAACTGGACCTCGCGCTCGCGGCCGAGCGGCTCGTCGACGCCGCGAATCGGGCCGGCGGCACGGACAATGTCACCGTCGTGCTGATCCGCTGTTGAGGGAGGACACATGATCAAGGACCGGATCGAGGGGAAGCTCGCCGCGGCGCTCAGTCCCGAGCATCTCGAAGTCGTCAACGAGAGCGGCGGGCACAACGTCCCTGAGGGGTCGGAGACCCACTTCAAGGTAGTGGTGGTATCGCCGGTCTTCGAGGGGCAGCGGCTGCTCGCCCGGCATCGGCGCATCAACGCGGTGCTCGCGGAGGAACTGGCGGGCGGCGTCCATGCTCTCGCCATGCACACCTACACGCTGCCCGAATGGCGCAAGCGCTTCGGCGAGGCGCCGCTGTCGCCGCCGTGCCTGGGCGGCGATGGCAGCCTGCCGGCCAAGGAAGGCGAATGACGGCAGTTGCCTCCTTCTATCGGTTCGCGCGGATCGGCGACATCGAGTCGCTGCGCGAGGCGGCGCAGGACGAGTGCGAGCGGCGGGGCCTCAAGGGCACAGTGCTAATCGCGCCCGAGGGGGTGAATGCCATGCTGGCCGGAGAACGCTCGGCGGTGCAGGCGGCCATCGACGCGTGCTTCCCCGAGGTGGAAGTGAAGTGGTCCGCGGCAACTCCCGGCGCCGTCGTCTTCCGTCGCCTGCGGGTGCGCGTCAAGGACGAGATTCTGACTTTCGGCCTGCCGCTCGACCAAGGCACGCCAGTGGCGAGACGGGCGGACACGCAGACATGGAACAGTCTCCTGCGATGCCCCGACGTGCTGGTGCTGGACGTGCGCAACGGCTACGAGTCGGCGCGCGGCACCTTCCATGGCGCGACGCCTACGGGCACCGGGAACTTCCGCGAGTTCCGCGACTTCGCCAGCCGCGAACTCGACGCCAGCCGGGACCGCCGAATAGCCATGTTCTGCACCGGCGGCATCCGCTGCGAGAAGGCCTCCGCGCACCTGCTGGCCGAGGGATTCGAGGAAGTCTGGCAACTCGACGGCGGCATCCTCAAGTACCTGGCCGACACGGCCTGCGCGGGCAGCGCGAACGCCTTCGAAGGGGATTGCTTCGTCTTCGACGAGCGCGGCGCCGTCGATGCGGCGCTCGGACCGGCGAGCTGCGCCGCCGAAGATTGACTCCGGCGGCGCCCGCCGGGACGAAACCCTGGCCGGGAGGCCGGCCCGGGTCTCTACACGGCGTCTCGGCCTACTTGGCGCCGACCATGCCGCCCAAGATCGCGCCGGCTACGCCGCCGGCGAGACCGCCGATCGCGGCGCCGATGCCGGCACCTGCCAGGGTGCCAGCCGCCGCGCGCTTGCTGTGCGTCTGCTCGGAGGCATTGGGCTGCAGGGTCTTGCTGACGGTCTTCGCCAGCTTGTGGCCGACCTCCGCCGTCGGTGCCTGAACCGGTTCGGCAGCACCGAAGGTCGCGGCGGTCGCCAACGCGGCGATGGCCGCGCCTGCCAGTAGTTTCTGTTTGCGAATCATCTTGAGTCTCCTTGTCGGAAGTTGGGTTTGGGTTGGGTGCGCTCTAGGCGGCCGCGACCAGCAGCAAGCCGGCCGTGCCGCCGAGGCTGACGCCTAAGGCGTTGGCCACGCGGCGCGCCCGGTTGAGTGCGACGGCGGTGTTCGCGGCCCGCTGGTCTGCCGACTCCCCAGGGTTCGTCGCCTGCGCGACGCTGGGGAATAGGTAGGCGCCGTAGTAGCCGATGGCCGCCGTCGGTTCGCCCGCCCTGGCGTCGCCGCCGAGGCCGATGGCGCCAACGAGGCCAGCCACTGCGGTGGCCGCCAACAGTCGTTGCTTGAGCTTCATGTCGATCTCCTTGCGTTGGCAGTTGCGAACGCCGCTACAACGCGCCGAGGCCCGCGCCGATGGCGAGGCCGATCGGACCACCGAGGGCCGTGCCGACCCCGCCGCCGAGCTTGGCGCCGGCAGCCGCTGCGCCCGCCGTTCCGAGCGTCGCGCCAGCGGCTTGGGCGACGGCCTGCGCACCCTCCTCGACGTTGGTGTTGGTCGCTTGGCCGACCAACTTGGCGACGATGTAGCCGACTTGCGCCCCGGGCGCCACGCCTGCGGTCTGCGGCGCCAGCGCCGGTGCCGCGCCCATTGCCCCGACCGCTAGGACTGCGGCCGCTGCGGTTTGCTTCATCTTCATGGGAATCTCCTTGTGAGGGTTGGTTGAACGTCGAGCGTTATGTCGACGTCGATTGGAAGCGAGGCGCACTCTACGCACCCCGAAAGCCGGAAAAAATGGACATTCGCCCAGTCGACTTGTAGGAAATCCGCTCGCCGTGCGCCCCAATTTGGTGCATCGGCGCCTTGAGCGCGGAAATCAGTCCTTCAGAAGCGGTTCCAACGCCTCCCAGGCATTGTCCAGCATCCGCGGTTGGGCATCGGCGGTGGGGTGGACGCCATCGTCCTGCATCATGCCTTCCTCGGTCGCTACGCCCTCCAGTAGAAATGGCACGAGCGGCGCGTCCACCTCTTCGGCGACTTCCCGGAACATGGCGTGGAACGCTTCCGTGTAGCGCCCCCCGTAGTTGGGCAGCATCCTCATGCCGGCGATCACCGGCTCGGCACCCCGCTGCCGAGCGGCCCGCGCCATTGCCAAGAGGTTGGCGCGGATTTCGGCAATGGGAAAGCCGCGCAGGCCGTCGTTGCCGCCGAGCTCGATGACCACGATGTCCGGCTCGTGCGCGTCGAGCAGCAGTTCGAAGCGGGCGATGCCTTCTTTCGTGGTGTCGCCGCTGACGCTCGCGTTCACAACCCGGTGGGCGTCGCCCAGGCGTTGGGCCAACAGATGCACCCAGCCATCCTCCATTCGGATGCCGTACGCGGCGCTTATACTGTCGCCGACGATCAACACGGTCTTGCCCGACTGCCCGGCGGCTGCGGCCATTGCCGCCACCCACACGGCCAGGAGCCCGAGCAACCTCCCAGCCCATCGCCAATAGCGCGGAGAGCACGAGTCAAGCATGTCAACTCCCATTCTGTCTGCCCAAGCCGTCGTCAAGCGCGTCCCCACGGCGGAGGGCGAACTCACCATCCTGGACCAGATCGATCTGGCCGTCGGCGCCGGCGATCAGGTGGCCGTGGTCGGCGAGTCCGGCTCCGGCAAGACCACCTTGCTCGGTATCCTCGCGGGCCTCGACCTCCCCAGCAGCGGCGAAGTCTGGCTCGACGGCGATCAGATCACCGCCATGGGCGAGGAGGACCGGGCCCGCGTTCGCGGCCGCTGCGTCGGCTTCGTGTTCCAGTCGTTCCAGCTGATCGATAGCTTAACCGCGCTGGAGAACGTCATGCTGCCCCTCGAACTGCGCGGCGACCGCCAGGCGCGGGACGACGCGCGGGACTTCCTGGACCGGGTCGGGCTCGGCGCCCGCACCACCCACTATCCGCGCCAGCTCTCCGGCGGCGAGCAGCAGCGGGTCGCCATCGCCCGGGCCTTCGCCTCCGGGCCCAAGGTGCTGTTCGCCGACGAGCCCACCGGGAATCTGGACACGGCCACCGGGGCCAAGGTGGCGGATCTGCTCTTCGATTTGAACCGCGAAGCCGGCACGACGCTGGTGCTGGTAACCCACGATGCCGCCCTCGCCAGCCGCTGCGGCGCCACCATCACGCTGGCGGCCGGACGCATCGTCGAACCGCTCTTGGAGGCAGTCGAATGACCCTCTCGCTCGTGCTTCGTTTCGCCAGCCGCGACTGGCGCGCCGGGGAACTGCGCCTGCTGTTGGCGGCGCTGCTGCTCGCCGTCGGTGCCGTTTCTGCCATCAGCCTGTTCGTCGATCGCCTGCATCGCGCCCTGATCGCCGAGTCCACCACGTTCCTCGGCGCGGACCGGGTGATCGACTCGTCGCGGCCGATTCCCGATGCCTTCCGCGAAGCAGCGACGGAGCGCGGCATCGTCCAAGCGGATGTCATCACCTTCCCCTCCATGGTCTTCGCCGCCAGCGAAGGGAACGACCGCAATCTGCTCGCCAGCGTCAAGGCCGTGGCGGCGGGCTATCCGCTGCGCGGCACCCTGCGCACGGCCGGCGAACCGTTCAGCGAAGGCGCATTCACGGACGCGCTGCCGGCGCCGGGCGAAGTGTGGATGGACTCGCGGCTGTTCCCGGCGCTGGGCGTCGCCGTTGGGGACCGGGTGGCCGTCGGCTACGAGGAGTTCACGGTGGGTGCCGTGCTCACCGCCGAACCGGACCGCGGCGGCAGCTTCTTCGACTTCGCGCCGCGGCTGCTGATGCGCGCCGAAGACGTGCCCGCCACCCGGGTGGTTCAGCCCGGCAGCCGCATCGGCTACCGCTTGGCGCTGGCCGGCGACGATGCGCCGCTCGCCTCCCTGTACGACGCCATCTCCGAAGAGCTGAGGCCCAACTACCGCTGGCGCAGCATCCGCGACGCCAACGCCACCATCGGGCGGGCCTTGGAACGCGCCGAGAGCTTCCTGCTGCTCGGCGGCCTGTTGGCCGTGCTGCTGGCCGGCATCGCCGTGGCGCTCGGCGCGAACCGCTATTCGCGCCGCCACTTCGATCACGTCGCGGTGCTGAAGACGCTCGGCGCGACGCCAAGCGACATCCAGTGGGGCTACACCGGCGTGCTGCTGGTGATCGGCCTCGCCGGCGCGGTGCTCGGCCTCGTGCTCGGGGCGCTGGTGCATCTCGGCATCATCGCAGCGCTCGGCAGGTTTCTGCCGATCGATCTGCCGATGCCCGGGCCGCGACCGCTCTTCATCGGCTTGGTCACGGGCTTCATCTGCCTGCTCGCCTTCGCGCTGCCGCCGCTCTTGGCCTTGCGCGGCATCTCGCCGATGCGCGTCATCCGCCGCGATCTCGCCCATGGCGTGGCACCAGCGGTCACCTACTCCTTCGCCATCATCGGCTCGCTGGGGCTTCTGGTGTGGTACAGCGGCAATGTCTTCCTGACGATCTGGGCACTGCTGGGCGCGGTCGTTACGGGCAGCGTCTTCGCGTCGATGGCGCTGTTGCTGCTGCGCGGCGGGCGCGTGCTCGGCATGCAGGCGGGGAGCGTCTGGCGCCTGGCCCTCGCCGGCCTGCAGCGCCGCTATCGCGAAAACGTGGCGCAGATCATGATCTTCGGCTTCGCCATCATGCTGCTGCTCATCATGCTGCTGGTGCGCACGGCGCTGATCGACGAGTGGCAGGCGCAGATTCCCGAAGGCACGCCCAACCACTTTCTCATGAATGTGGGGTCGGACGAAGCGGACGCCGTGCAGGAACTGCTGACCTCCCGAACGGAATACGAAGGTGAACTGTTCCCCATGATCCGCGGCCGCATCACCGAGGTGAACGGCATGTCGTCGCGGGAGTGGCGCGAGCAGCGGCGCGAACTCCGCCGCGGCCCGGACGGGCCGCCGCGCGGGCCGAGCACGCGCGGCAGCCGCAACCTCACCTTCTCCGCCGAACTGCCGGAGAACAACGTGCTGGTGGACGGCGAGTGGTGGCCTGCGGATGGCGATGAGCCGCTGGTCTCGCTGGAGGCCGACTACGCCGAGGACAACGGCCTCTCGATCGGCGACACCCTCGGCTTCGATATCGGCGGGCTGCCGCTTGCGGCCGAGGTGGCGAACATCCGCCGCGTCGAGTGGGACAGCCTGGCGCCGAATTTCTTCCTCATCCTGTCGCCAGCGGCGCTCAAGGGCTACCCGGCCACCTATATGACGAGCTTCCACCTGCCCAAGGAGCAGAAGCGGTTTCTCAGCGAGCTTCTGGCCGCGCACCCGAGCATCACCGTGATCGACGTGGACGGCATCATCGCGCAGGTGCGCGGCATCATCGACCGGGTGACCCAGGCCGTCGAACTGGTGCTCTACCTGGTGCTGAGCGCCGGCGTTCTGGTGCTGATCGCGTCCATCCAGTCGAGCCGCGACCAGCGGCTGCGCGAACACGCCCTGCTGCGGGCGCTTGGCGGCACGCGCAAGCTGATCGGCGGGGCGCTGGTTAGCGAGTTCGCCGTGCTCGGCGTCTTCGCGGGACTGGTGGCGGTGATCGGCGCGGAGATCACGGTCTATGCGCTCAACACCCAGATCTTCGAACTCTCGCACGCCTTCCACCCTTGGCTCTGGGCCGCCGGGCCCGCCTTCGGCATGGCGCTGATCGCCGCGGTGGGCTATCTCGGCACGCGCAAGCTAGTGCATTCACCGCCCGCCACGGTGCTGCGCGAAGTCTGACCCATGGCGAGCGGCCAGCAGAACAAGCTCGCCCGCAAGCTGAGGCGCTTGACCGGCCAGGCGGTGGCCGACTACGCGATGATCGAGGAAAGCGACCGCATCATGGCGTGCCTCTCCGGCGGCAAGGACTCCTACACGCTGCTGGACTTGCTGCTGTCGCTGAAGCGCAACGCGCCCGTGGACTTCGAGGTGGTGGCCGTGAACCTCGATCAGAAGCAGCCGGGCTTCCCGGAGGACGTGCTGCCGCGCTATCTGGACGGCCTCGGCATCGAATACCACGTCGTCGAAGCGGACACCTACAGCGTGGTCAAGGAGCTGACGCCCGCCGGCAAGACCTACTGCCCGGTCTGCTCGCGGCTGCGGCGCGGCGTGCTGTACACGTTCGCGAGCCGCATCGGCGCCACCAAGATCGCCCTCGGCCACCATGCCGACGATGCCGTCGAGACCCTCTTCCTCAACCTGTTCCACGGCGGCCGCATGAAGGCCATGCCGCCGAAGCTGGTCTCGGACGACGGCCGCCATGTGGTGATCCGGCCGCTCTACTACGTTCGGGAACGGGACATCGAGCGCTTCTCGCGCCACCGCGAGCACCCGATCATCCCCTGCAATCTGTGCGGCTCGCAGGACAACCTGCAGCGCCAGGCGATCAAGGCGATGCTGACGGAGTGGGATCGGGAGCACCCGGGCCGCGTCGACAACATCGCCCGCGGCCTCAGGCACGTGACGCCGAGCCATCTGGGCGACCGGGAACTGCACGGATTCGAGCACCTGCGCCGCACGGTGGAAGCGCTGCCGGTGGCGAACCTCTCGGCCTGAGACTGCCCCTCGCGGCGCTCGGCAATGGGCGTTTGTCCATCTCGCTTGTACGTATATTGCCCTAGCGCGGCAGCCCCGAACCCATCCATGCTATAGGCCTTCGCAACCACATTTGGAGATCCAACGATGCCTGCACTTGCACAGCGAGGCTTCAGCCTCATCGAACTGATGGTCGTCGCCGCCATCCTGGCGGCGCTCGCTGCAGTGGCGCTGCCGCTCTACCGCGGCTATACCGAGACAGCTCGCGACACGGCCCTCGTCAAACAGATGGCGACCATCGCCGTCTTCCAGGAGGACACCCGCCTGCGCACCGGCAGCTACGGCGCGGGCCGCTACGACCCGGCGGGCGCCAAGACGCTCACCGCCGCCATCGGCTGGGCGCCCTCCGCCGACGACGGCACCGCCTACGAGGTGACCCTCGTGGCGGCGGGTTGGCAGGTGGTGGCAACGGACTCGAGCGGCCACCGACTGTGCCGCGTCTACCCGGCGGGAGACGCATGTCCGCCGTGACTTCGGGCGCCGAGAGGCGTAAGCTTCGCGACCAGTTCGCTTGCGCGTGCCGGAATAGCTCAGTTCGGTAGAGCAACTGATTCGTAATCAGTAGGCCGGCGGTTCGAATCCGCCTTCCGGCACCAGACCAGAGCGTGGGCCCCGTCGCGCCAGCCGGCAGCTAGTCGCCGACGGAGAGGGTGTCCTGCGCAAGTTGTTGACCGGCAAGGCCGTCCGGTTGTACGGTCCGCCACGATTGAAACGTCGAACAGGAGGCCACATGTCCGCCGAGCTTGTCGCCATCATCGCCGTAGGCTGCACCATCGTTGGCCTTCTGCTTGCCAACCGTCGCCATGCCGACGTGCGCATGGACGGGATGCAGACGGCACTCGCCGCCTTGGGCGAACGGGTGGCGCGCATCGAGGGGATGCTCGCCGTCTTCGGCCATGTGGGGGAGCAGCGGCCCGAAGCGTAGAGGACCAAACCGGGGCTCTACTGCTGACCAGTGCCAACTCGGCGGCACGACTAATCGGCCCAACCGGGGCGACTTGATCCGCCAGACGCGCACAGGGCTTCGGCGGACCGGCGACAGAGTGCAGCCCACGGACAAGCTACGGGAGCGATCAGGATGAGAAACCATTACATACCGAGGTTCATACTCAGCAACTTCGTTCGAAACCGCGTGATCCACGTCCACGACAAGCAGGACGGCAAGACTCGACCAACGAACGAGGGCAAACTGTTTGTGATCCGCGACTTTTATCAGGATGACTTGGAGCGCCTGCTCGGCGAGATAGAGGGTACTCTCAGTGCGGACTTGAACTCGATGCTGACGTCCTGTCGAACTGGTGCGCCATTCCGAATACCAATCTCACGCGTGCTCGAATGCTGTCGCCAGCTCTTGCTTCTCCAGCTCGCCAGGACACCTTATGCCAAGAAGGTCAGCACGACCGCTCTGGATGAAGTCGGCATCTCAGAGCTTCTTGAGGACTTAGGAGTCTGGCCTAAATAACCTATTTATTTGGAGCGTTTCTTTTTCGGCGAGATGACATAGTTCCAGTCGCCGTGGAACTTGTCCCTGGACAGCGACAGGGCGTCCATCTGCTCGTCGCTCACCTTCACTCCCGTGGGATACTCGCCGTCGTCCAGCTCGGAGCGGATCTCCAGGCCCTTCTTCGTCGTCGTGGCCGCGATCAGGCTCACCACCGCCTCCCTGCTGACGAGCGGCCTGCCGCGCCAGTTCTCCGTGATCCGGCTGAACATGCGGTGCTCGATCTTGTTCCACTTGCTCGTGCCCGGCGGGAAGTGGCACACCGACACCTTCAGCCCCGTCTCGTCCGCAAAGCGCTGCAGCTCGACCTTCCACAGCCGGCTGCGGCTGCCGTTCGAGCCGCCCGCGTCCGCGGCCGCCAGCAGACGCCGCGCCGCCGGGTACCTCGCGCTCCCCATCCGCAGCCACCAGCGCCGCAGCGTCTCCGCCGCGAACGACGCCGTGTCGTGGTCCGCGCCCACGCTCACCCAGCCCGCGTCCGCCGCCACGTCGTACACCCCGTACGGGATCGCCTTGCCCAGCTCCGCGTCCTTGAAGTCGTGGACGCGCACCTTCTCCGGCTCCCCCGCCGGGCGCCATTCCCGCCCGCCGTTGCGGAAGTCCCCCACCAGCTCCTTCTTCTTCGTGTCCACCGACACCACCGGGGTGCCGCCGCGCATGAACGCCTTCGCCCGGCGGTTGATGTGGTTGAACTGCGCGTCCCGGTCCGGGTGCTGGCGACCCTCCAAGGTCTTGCGGTTCGACTGCAAGCTGTAGCCCATGTCGTGCAGCAGCCGGTTCACCGTCCGCTCGCTCACCGGGTGCCCTGCCGCGTCCAGCGCCTCCGCCAGCTTCGCCGCGCTCAGACTCGTCCAGCGCAGCGGCCCCGACGGATCGCCCCGCGTCGCCGGATCCACCAGCCGCTCCAGCGCCGGCACCAGCCCCGGGTCCCTGTCCTCCGCCCGCTTCCGGCCGCCGCCGGGCGAGCGCTGCCGATCCGACGCCTCGACGCCCGACTCCAGCTCCCGCAGGCCCTTCGCGATCGTGACCCGCGACATGCCCGTCGCCTCCCACACCCGCTCGATGCCCCCGCGACCGACCGCGCGCGCCTCGGTCGCAGCCCAGAGCCTCTTGGCGCGCTCGTCGAGCACCGGTTCCAGATCCAGAAACTTCGCAAGTATCGTCCGCGTCGCAGCGTCGTCCATGACCCTGGCCTCTCGGCAAAAGTGCGCTCAACAATACAGGATGTTCCTGCGAGAGTACTTAGCAGCAGCCGGAGTCAAGAACGTGCTCGACCCGACTGTAGTCGAAGCGGTAGCCAGCACCGTCGCACGAGCGCGAGAGGACGGCGCGAAGGCTCGGGGATCGAGGTTGTGGTCGCAACATATGCAGACATTCTTGGCAAGCCCTGCGACCGTGCTTCCTGACGTTCTGCCCGCGATTCTCAACAAGGGAGTGGTCTTCGCGAAGACCCGATCAGCCTTCGTCCTCGGCGATCGGGGGGCCGTGTCGACAGCAGGCGGCGGGCAACCGCTCTCGCACCCTAGTAGGGAAATCTACTTTCCCGTCGCGCCAGATATCGGCATTGCGCTCGGTGGCGAACGTGACCAGATAGGGTTCGTGACCTTGAGCACGGAGGCCACAAGGGCCATCAACCTCTCGACTTTCCGGCACAGCGACCGCTGGGTCGCGAGCCACTCGGGTGTCCTGCTCAGGTCATTGGGCAATCCGAGGTAAGCGTCCGCCAGTCGCCTCGGAGACAGCCGGTGTCACCGGGATTGGGCGAGGCCGAAGCAACGTGCCGTCGGAATGTCTTGCGTGGGATAGCCCCGCTACGCTGGTGAGTCGGCTTGGTTCGGCAACAGCGCTGCAGCGATTCGCTCGATCTCCTGCCCAGGCGCGGACCCGGCCACGGCTTCGCGAACCACCTTCGAGAGGCCCGGTTGCCCCAGGGACGGCCGCTTCTCGACCTCGGCCGCTACCGCGCTGTCCGCGATCCTCTCGCTGGCAGCGCAAAGCTCGGCGAGGCGTCGATGGCTGCCGACGCCCCTATCGTAGCGCGGGATCGGAACCTTCCGCCAAGGATGCAGGTGGAAATCCCGGCCACTCTCCTTGCTCTCTGCAAACGCTCGTTGCAGACACTTGGCATTCAAGAGCGCCACCAGATAGCCTGCTTCGGCTTCGTTTCGAGCGGTCAGCCAATACAACGTGTCATTCACGACCGCGACGCCTGCCTGCGTCCGCGCCGCTCTCATGATGTCTGCCGACTTAGGGTAGAGCACCATGCGCCGCCCACGTTGCGGTTCCGAAGGTTGGGCCGATAGATTCCCAGCAAAGTCGAACCGTGCACGCAACGTCTCCGGCGTGTTTCCTCCGCGCCCCTTGTACGTCTCGTAAACCTCGTCAAGCTCCCGCCAGAAGCGGCTAACGCTGCCGGGGTCGAAGCCCACCTCGGCCTGCAACTCGACCGGGATGATCGCGTGCGCAGGCTTCCTGCTCGCCATGTACGGGAGAAGGTCCGGAGAGGTGTGCAGGGGGCGAACCCACCCCTCGGGAACCAAGCCGCTCTGGCTCGGGACGCCTTTCCACGGATCGTGCTTGGAGCGTAGCGTGTCAATCTGCGTCCAGCCTGGTTGCGCGGCCTTCCTCCCGGCGGCGACCCACCCCAGAACGTGCGGCAAGATCGTCGCGCCCTGCCTGAAGCCCGTTCCCTCATAGTCGGATGCTGCTTGCGGCGGCGGTTCGGCTCCCGCCACAAGCTCGAAACGTGCCCGGGCTACCGATAGAGACTCATGCGGCTGCGGCCGATGTCGGGCGACACGCCTAGCCTCGATGGTTCGCCCCGTCTCCACGCCGCCCACAGCGCGATGCTCCATCAGCAAGCAGCATCGCGTAGCATCGCCGCCGTTGAATGGGTTGAGATCCTTGAGGTCGACGAACTGCGCGAGCGCTGTGTTGTGGACGCGACGGAAAAGAGCCCACTGGCCTGATCGAATGGCTGATCTCTTGACCAGCCAAGAACCCGGATCGCGGTCGGGGTCCCCGGCGTACAGCTCCCTCGTTCGCAGCACGAAGAAGCTGGCGATGTCGAGGTGTGGCGCCTGCTTGCCGCCGGCCTGCAACCCAAGGCTCCGGCCAAGCTCCTCCATCGCTCTCTTCCTGTCTTCCACCTGAATGTCCGCAAGCTTCACCCACGGGGGGTTGGCGACGATCCGGTCGATCTTCCGCTGAGCAAGCAGATAGGGACCCGCGAGGTTCACCGCATACCAGGTCCAAACCGAGTTCCCTTCGGCCTCGACCACTTTCGTCAGCTCTCTGTGGCACGCTTCAAGTGCGGGGCGGTCGTCCACGGCGATGCCGGATGGCAGTGGTTCGCCGGCAACGGCCGCATTGACCATCCGTCTCATGCTCTCCGCGAAGGTTGCGCTCCGCACCAGGCTGATCGGAACATGGACCTGCCGTCCCTGCGGAGTGTTCAGGCGCATCGCGTCCGCGGTATGGCCGAATAGCAGATCGCCTCTGGACGCTGCCTGAAGAGAGTCCCCCAAGTACACTTGGAAGGCGGATGCGCCGTCTGACGGTTCTGAGGGCAAGGCGCGCTCGATGTTCACCCGTGCGATCTCGACGGCTACGGGGTGGATGTCCATGCCATTGACGAGCCGCGCTACGATGTCGGCTTGGCGAACCCGGGCAAGGCTCCTCACCGCTCGGTGGTCGAGAATGCGAAGCGCCGCGTGGTAAAGGAACGTGCCGGAACCGCAAGCCGGGTCGAGGACGCCCATGCCATCGAGCCAGCCGGCCTGCGCTGCCGCGGCGGCCTTCTCGATCCATGCGTCGTCGAGCACTTCCTGAACCATGAGTGCCGCCAGCCAGTCCGGCGTGTAGAACTCGCCAAACACCTTGCGGTCTTCCGGGTCGACGTAACTGTGATACAGGTCGCGAAGCACATCGCTCCGGCGCGACTGCCAGTCGTAGTTGTCGACAAGCTCCCACAGGTCCGAAATCCACCTTCGTCCACGCTCGAAGTCCAGCACCCAGGATGCGAAGCCGTCTTTGATCGCCGACTCGCTCGCGGAACGGCCGCGCAGCGGCTTGAGACTGTGCGAGACCAAGCGCACGACCGCGATCAGAAAGGAATGAGCGAGAAACAGGCGATCCTTGCCTGCGTCATCCGCCGGCACCATCCCCGATGTCTCCATCATGTCGAGCCACAGCTTGTGCTTGGTGGCAGTGGTCTCGGCGACGCTCGGTGGAAGCTGCGCGTGCAACAGGTCGAGCCTGTCCTTCAGATCGGAGAAGAGGTCCCCCGGCTTTTCGGGGATCCACTCCTTGCCCACCATGTCGGCACCGAGTTGGTTGGCGAGGAGCGTAGCCAGCGCATCGGCCTCCGTGAGGAAATGCGCGTGCTCGACGGGGTCTCCCTCAGCGGCGGCCTCGTTCGGGTAGCGGTAGATGTGCCAATTGGAGCCGTCAGTCACGATCCCCAGCCAACCTGCGTTCTGCCCCGCAGCGGAGAACACCGTACTCGCCTCGTACTCGATCTGGGCGTGGACGTATCTATCGAGCTGCTCGCGTGGCGTTTCGGGTTTCTTCCGGCTCTGCGGCTTGTCGGGATCTGCTGCCTTCGGATACGCCTTGCACTCGATGAACGCACGCCGATTCGGCAGGTAGATGTCGGCCTGTTCCGATCCGATTTGGTAGTGGGACTCGATGGTACCGACGCCGAGGGCCCTGAGCAGCGCCTCGATGTCGGATTGCACGTTGCCTTCGGTTCGATGCCGCTCTCGATTCGCCAGCAGGCGCGTTGCCGCTTCGGCGATCTGTTCGTCGTTCTTCCCGCGCATGAGGCCCCTCGGACCTGTCGATGCAGCCATGATATGCCAACGTCGCCGACGATGCCGTTCAGTGCTCCCTGTTCCTTGGGATTGCCTACTGGTTTGACGGCAGGGGCGCAGCTAGCGGGCGCTTCGACCGGACTGGCCGTCTCCCATCCCGCCGCGGACCTCGAACTGCGACGCATGCCCATGCCCCGGACCGGAATCGCCGAAGGAGTGCCCCAAGGTGGAGCGCCCCCAGGGGTTCCTGTCGCTGGGTGCTGTCCCGGCGCGGGTGGTCGGTCTCGGCTCGGACCGGGTGGACAAAGGTCTCGGGGGGCGAGTAGTCCATGTCGGGACCGGCCTTTCCGGTCTGAGCCACTCGGGCACCCCGGCAGATTGCGGGATGAACACGGGAACCACCTCCACAAAGACCTTCTCCACCATGTAGGGAACGACGACGGTTCGCTCCAGAAAGCCGGTCGTGATCCAGTTGACTACGGTCACCGTTGCCCGCGACGCACCATCCATCCGGTTGGCGAGCTTGGCGATGAGAAACTTGCCGCAGCCGTAGAGTACCGAGAGAATCGTCAGTACGCTGGCGATCCAACCAATCACTTCCATTACCGCCTCCATGCAGTTCTTCCCAAACGTCAGGCTGTCACTCGTGCCAAGAGCCCCATTTCGCGAGCCACCCCAACCCCAGCGCACAGTTCGGTGGATAGCCCGTAGGCGTATCCGCCATGGGGCGTTTCTCCGCGTCGCAACTTATCTGCCGCGTTCAGCAGCCTACTCGACTCCCCCCTCTGGGAGGCCGACCTTCTTGCGAGCGTAGCGGTCCGCGGTTGGGCGGTCAAGAACTCTTCCAGCTAGAGCGGCCCCGCCCTCGGAAGGCAGATGGGCGGGCCAGCAGTTGACTTGCGTGGCGTGCGCATGTCCGCACTCTCCCATATGTTCAGCCGCACGATAAGCCGCACGAGGTCGTGCGGCGCCACCCCATCCGTCGGGGCTCAGGAACCGAGGAGACGCATCGACAGGTCCAAGGGTTCGACATGCTTGGTCATGTCGCCGACGGAGATGAAGTCCACGCCGGTGCCCGCGATCGCACCCACGGTGTCGAGCGTGATGCCCCCCGATGCCTCCAAGGACACCCGACCAGCCGCAAGGCCCACGGCCTCGCGCATTTCCGCGACCGAGAAGTTGTCGAGCAGCACGCGATCAGCCTTGGCGGCGATGGCTTCCTCGAGTTGCGCGGCGTTCTCCACCTCGACCTGCACCGCCAGACCAGGCCGCTGCGTCCGTGCCGCGCGGACTGCGGCGACGATGCCGCCGGCCGCAGCGATGTGGTTCTCCTTCAGCAGGAACGCATCGAAAAGGCCCATGCGATGGTTCGTCGCGCCGCCCACGCGCACGGCGTACTTCTGCGCGACCCGAAGGCCCGGCAGAGTCTTGCGCGTGTCGAGGATGATGGCGCCCGTGCCCGCCACGGCGTCCGAGTAGCGACGCGCCGCGGTGGCCGTTCCAGAGAGAAGCTGAAGGAAATTGATGACGGTGCGCTCCGCGGTGAGCAATCCACGCGCCGGACCTCGGAGCTCGACCAAGGTGTCCGCGGGCCGCAGCGCGTCGCCATCGACGAGTCGCCAGTCGATCTCGATCCGCGCGTCAACATGCCCGCAGGCGGCGTCCGCCCACGGTCGGCCACACAAGACGCCCGCCTGCCGGGTGACGATTCGCGCCCGAGCCCAAGCGCCGGGGTCGATCAGCGCGGCGTTGATGTCGCCGGTGCCGACATCCTCCTCAAGCGCTGCCGCGACATCGCGCTGCACTGCGTCCGCATCGGGTTCCATGCGGCGAGTATAGGGTTGGGCCGGTATGATCGCCCGCCATGCCCACGGTCAGCGACCAGCATTGGCTGCGCGGCGCGCGCCACTCGCCGTCGCCCAACGCCAACGAGCGCCCCGTTGGCGCGGACATCTCGCTCATCGTCGTGCATGGGATCTCTCTGCCGCCTGGGGAGTTCGGCACCGGCTGCGTCGAGGCGCTCTTCGCCAACACCCTGGACACCAGCACCGATGCGCGGCTTGCGGATCTCGCCGGCGTGCGGGTGTCCAGCCATCTGCTGATCAACAGGCGAGGCACGGTAACGCAGTTCGTTCCGTTCGATCGCCGCGCCTGGCATGCGGGGGTGTCCGCCTATCAGGGGCGGCAGCACTGCAACGACTTCTCCATCGGCATCGAGCTTGAAGGCACGGACACAACGCCCTACAGCGACAGCCAGTACCGACGCCTAGCCCACGTGATCGATGCCCTGATCCGCCACTACCCACAGCTCGGCCTCGGCAGCGTGGTCGGCCACGCCGAGATCGCACCGGGGCGCAAGACGGATCCGGGTCCTGCGTTCGACTGGCCGCGGCTGTACAGCCTCATCGCACCGAAATCCTCCGGCGACATCTGAAGCACGCCTCTGGCTGTGCGAGAACCGTTCTGGTGATCGCCGCCAAGGATCCGCCGCATTCCCCGCAACGTCCGTCCCTTGATGCCGGTCGCGAGGCCTGTACGATAGTCGCCTTGCCTATTCGCGAAGCGCAGCCGTGGCAGACGACCAACTCCACATCCCCGCCCTCATGATCGAGGGGTTACAGCGTATCAGGGCCCTGGATCTCGGCGGCTTGGGACGTGTGACTCTCCTCGTCGGGGCCAACGGCTCGGGCAAGACGACCACTCTCGATGCGGCGGCTGTCTATGCGAGTCGCGGGGCCGCGCGGGATCTGGCGGATGTGGCCACGCGCCGGGAAGCGTGGATTGGCGGGCTCGACGAGGACGGAACCGTGGTCACGTTGCCGGACTTCTCGGTACTGTTCCACCGGATCGACGGCAGGCGCCTCGCATCAAGGTTCGAGATCAGTTCCTGCGTCTCGGATCCGAACGTGCTCTCGATTGCGCCGGGCGAATGGGCCGATGGACGGTACTTCACGGACGGCCTTGGAATGACGTTGACAGTCGGCGTGGGCGAAGCGGGTCACCAAGTCCAACCCTTCCCACTCGCGACGGCTCAGAGGAGGCGTTGGCCTGACGCGCGCCGGTCCTCGGCGCACGAGGAAGTGGCCGGCGTGCCTGCCCCGATCCCACACCGGATCGTGGGCCCAGCGCCGCCGGCAAGCGATGAGCTAGGGGCGCTCTGGGACGCCGTGGCGCTAACGGACGCCGAAGACCTTGCGCTCAACGCTACGAGGCTCGTCTTGGGAAACGCGATCGAACGCTTCGCGATGATTGGCGACAATGCAGGACCCGGGCAGCTTTCCGGCGGTCGGCGCCCGTTCGCCAAACTGCGCGGAATCCACCAGCCCGTTCCGCTGCGACTGCTTGGGGATGGTGCCACGCGGCTATTCGCGTTGGCTCTCACGCTCGCAAACTGCCGCGACGGTCTCTTGCTCATCGACGAAGCGGAGAACGGCATCCATCACGCGATCCAAGCAGACATGTGGCGGCTTGTGTTCGCCGCCGCGGCAGTGACGAATGTACAGGTGATCGCGACCACCCATAGCTGGGACTGCGCAGCGGGATTCGCACGGGCAGCCGCGGGTGACCAAGGCGTCCTGTTCCGACTCGATCAGCAGGGCGACCACCTTGACGCGGTGAGGTACGCCGAGCGCGATCTCGAGGTCGCCGCGGACCAGCGCATCGAAGTACGTTAGGACCGTGAGCGCGGCGAACGCAAACTCGCTGATCGTGGAGGGAAAGCACGACGAACACGTCATCCGTCACCTCTGCAGGCGCCGCGGCATCCGCACGTCCTTCGCCATCATCCCGAAAGAGGGCCTCAACCGGCTCTTTGATCCGGGGCGGTGATGCGCCTAGACCAATGACGGGTACGCGAGTCGGCATCGACCTCGGCGGAACGAAGGTCGAGGGCGTGCGGATCAACGCAGTCGGCGAAGTGGCGGTGCGCCGCCGGGTCGCCACGCCGCGGCGCTATGCGGCCACGGTGCAGGCCGTGGTGGAGCTGGTCGCGGCGTTGGACCCCAGCGGCGAGGCGCATGTCGGCATCGGCACGCCGGGTGCCTGGGTGGAGTCGCGGCGGGCGATGAAGAACTGCAACTCCACTTGGCTCAACGGCGAGCCGCTCTTCGACGACCTGAACGCGGCTCTGGGCGGGCGGGTGCGCATCGCCAACGACGCCAACTGCTTCGCGCTGTCCGAAGCCCAGGGTGGGGCTGGCGAGGGGGCCGACGTCGTGTTCGGGGTGATACTCGGCACCGGCGTCGGCGGCGGGATCGTCGCCGGCGACCGGCTGCTGCCCGGCGCGAACAGCATCGCCGGCGAGTGGGGACACACGCCGATGCCCTACTTCCGAAGCGCTCCCGGCAGCCCATCGGAGCAGCGGCTGGCGCATCGTCCCTGCTACTGCGGGCGCGTGGATTGCATCGAGAGGTTCCTCTCCGGCCCGGGCCTTGCCGCTACCCATGCGGAGCTGACCGGCACCCATGAAGACGCGGCGGCCATACCGCCGGATTCGCCGACGTTGGACCTCTACACCACGATGCTCGCCCGGGCGCTGGCGCAGATCGTCAACATCCTGGACCCGGACGTGATCGTGCTCGGCGGCGGCGTTTCCAACATCGCCCGGCTCACCGACGACCTGCCCGCCAAGCTGCCGCGGTATTGCTTTTCCTACGAAGGTCGCACACGCATCGTTCGCGCTCGGTATGGCGATGCCAGCGGCGTGCTGGGGGCGGCCCGCCTCTGGCCTGCGTAACGGGGCTATACTCGCCATCGACCGAAGGAAAGGCGCATGGCGATCAGGGATTCGCAAACTGCCAAGACGAGCGAGCCGCAGGCGCCCGCCGTCGCCGCCGTGGCAGCGAACGGCGCGGACCCGAACCCCAGCGAGACCCGCGAGTGGCTCGATGCGCTGGAAGACGTCCTGTCCCACGAGGGCGTCGAGCGCGCCAACTTCCTGCTCGAACGCCTCTCGGCGCGGCTCACGCAGACCGGCGCTCCCCTGCCCTACACCGTCACCACGCCGTACCGCAACACGATCCCCGCCAACCGCGAAGCGTTCATGCCCGGCGACCTCTTCATGGAGCGCCGCATCCGTTCGCTGATCCGCTGGAATGCGCTCGCCATGGTGGTGCGCGCCAATCGCCGGGGCGGGGACCTGGGCGGGCACATCTCCACCTTCGCCTCCGCCGCCACCCTCTACGATGTCGGCTTCAACTACTTCTTTCGCGGGCCGACGGAGGATCAGGCCGGGGACCTCATCTACTTCCAAGGCCACAGCGCCCCGGGCATCTACGCCCGTTCGTTCCTCGAGGGGCGCCTCGACGAGAAGGACCTCGACGCTTTTCGCCGCGAAGTGGACGGCGGCCTGTCCTCCTACCCGCATCCGTGGTTGATGGCGGACTACTGGCAGTTCCCGACCGTGTCGATGGGCCTCGGGCCGATCCAGGCAATCTACCAAGCGCACATCATGAAGTATCTCGACAGCCGCGGCCTCATCCCCATGGGAGACCGCAAGGTGTGGGCGTTCCTCGGCGACGGCGAGTGCGACGAACCGGAATCCCTGGGCGCACTGGGCCTTGCCGGGCGCGAGAGGCTCGACAACCTGATCTTCGTCGTCAACTGCAACCTGCAGCGCCTCGACGGCCCGGTGCGCGGCAACGGCAAGATCATCCAGGAGCTCGAAGGCGCGTTCCGGGGCGCTGGCTGGAACGTCATCAAGGTGGTCTGGGGGCGGCTGTGGGACCCGCTCTTCGCCAACGACACCGCCGGGCTGATGCAGCAGCGCATGGACGAGGTGGTGGACGGCGAGTACCAGAACTACAAGGCCAAGGGCGGGGCGTACACGCGGCAGAACTTTTTCGGCAAGCAACCGGAACTCGCGGCGTTGGTGGCGGACCTCTCGGACGACGACATCATGCGCCTCAACCGCGGCGGCCACGATCCGTTCAAGGTCTACGCCGCCTACCACGCCGCCTTCCACCACGAGGGCGAACCGACCGTAATCCTTGCCAAGACCGTCAAGGGCTACGGCATGGGGGATGCCGGAGAGGCCGAGAACACCACCCATCAAGTGAAGAAGCTCGACGCGGACGAACTCAAGCACTTCCGGGACCGTTTCGACATCCCCGTGCGCGACGACGACCTTGATCGGGTGCCCTACTACCGCCCGCCGCCGGACTCGCCGGAGACCGCGTACCTCATGCGCCAGCGGGCCAAGCTCGGCGGGCCGATTCCGAAGCGCATGGGAACCACGGATGACATGGCGGTGCCGCCGCTCGACGCCTTCCAGGCGCAACTGGCGGGCACTGGCGAACGGGCCGTTTCCACCACCATGGCCTTCGTGCGGCTGCTGTCGACCCTCACGCGCGACAAGGCCATCGGCAACCGCGTCGTGCCCATCGTCCCCGACGAGGCGCGCACGTTCGGCATGGAAGGCATGTTCCGCCAACTCGGCATCTACTCTTCCGAAGGCCAGCTCTACGAGCCGGAAGACTTCGGCGAGATCGCCTCCTACCGGGAGTCCAAGGACGGCCAGGTGCTCGAAGAAGGCATCAACGAGGCCGGCGCGTTCGCCGCCTGGCTCTCCGCCGCCACCTCCTACAGCACGCACCGCTACACGCTGGTGCCCTTCTACATCTTCTATTCCATGTTCGGCTTCCAGCGCATCGGCGACCTCGCCTGGGCGGCCGGCGACATGCAGGCGCGCGGCTTCCTGATCGGCGCGACGGCCGGGCGCACGACGCTGAACGGCGAAGGGTTGCAGCATCAGGACGGCCACAGCCACCTCTTGGCCGCTGCCATCCCCAACTGCGTCGCCTACGATCCCTGCTACGCCTGCGAACTGGCGGTGATCGTTCAGGACGGCCTGCGGCGCATGTTCGGCGACGGCGAGCGGCTCTTCTACTACATCACCGTGATGAACGAGAACTACCCCCAGCCAGCGCTGCCGGAGGGAGCGGCCGAGGGGATCCTGAAAGGCATGTACCGCCTGGAGAGCCACGGCAGCGGCGGCACCAAGCGGGTGCGCCTGCTCGGCAGCGGCACCATCCTGCGCGAGGTGCAGAAGGCCGCTCGGCGGCTGCATCAGGACTTCGGGGTCGCGAGCGACGTCTACAGCGTCACCAGCTTCTCGGAACTCGCCCGGGACGGTCGCGACATCGCGCGCTGGAACCTGCTGCATCCCGCCGAAGAGCCGCGGCGCAGCCATGTCGCCCAATGCCTCGACGGCGATGCGCCGGTCATCGCCGCGACGGATTACGTGAAGGCCCACGCGGAGGCCGTCGGCCGCCACTTCGACGCGCCGTACCGGGTGCTCGGCACGGACGGTTTCGGACGCAGCGACACCCGCGAGCGGCTGCGCGATTTCTTCGAGGTGGACGAGCGCTTCGTGACGCTGGCGGCGCTGCGCGAGTTGCAGGAGCGCCAGGTGATTTCTGCGGCGGATGTGGCCGCTGCGCAGCGGGCGCTCGGCATCGACGCGGACAAGGCGAATCCGAGGCTGTCGTGAACGAGGTGCGGATACCGGACATCGGCGATGCCGAGGATGTGGAAGTCATCGAGATCTGCGTCGCGCCGGGCGATGCCGTTGCCGCCGAAGACGCGCTGATCGTCATCGAGTCTGACAAGGCGTCGATGGAGGTGCCGGCGCCGATGGCAGGCACCGTGGCCGAGGTGCTGGTGGCGCTTGGGGACCATGTCAACGAAGGCGATGCCATCGTGCGCTTGGACGCGGCGGAGGACGCGACGGCGCCGGCCCTAGAGGCCGTGCCTGAACCGCAGGGCGCGCCAGAACCTGCGGCCGCTTCAGTGCCGGTCGCTGTTCCGGCACCACCCGCCGAGCCTTCGCCCCCGCTGGCGGCGGCGCGCGTGGACGGCGCAGGCAAGGTCTACGCAGGCCCGGCTGTTCGCCGCATGGCCCGCGAGCTGGGCGTCGATCTGGTCGGCGTGGACGGCTCCGGCGTTCACGGCAGGATTCTCAAGGATGACGTCAAGGCGTTCGTCAAGCGCACGCTGGCATCGCCGGGGCCGCTTGCCCCCGCGCTGGCGGACATCGACTTCTCCCGCTTCGGCCCTGTCGACGAAGAGCCCCTTGGCCGAGTGCGGGCCAGAGGCGCCGCGAATCTGCACCGCGCCTGGCAGCACGTCGTGCATGTAACCCAGCACGACGCGGCGGACGTGACGGACTTGGAGTCGTTCCGCGCCGGTCTCGCCAGCGAAGCCGCCCGCCGCGAAGTCAAACTGACGCCGCTGCCGTTCATCGTCCGCGCCGTCGTCCATGCGCTGAAGCAGCATCCCCGTTTCAACGCTTCGCTCTCTGCCGATGTCGGCACGCTCATCGTCAAGCGCTACTACCACATCGGCATCGCGGTGGACACCGACGACGGCCTGCTGGTGCCAGTGGTGCGCGATGCGGACCGGCTAGGCGTGTTCGAACTCGCTGCCGAGACCGCGCGCCTTGCGAGCGCGGCGCGCGAGCGCAAGCTCAAGCCGGACGAGATGCAGGGGGCGAGTTTCACGATCTCGAGCCTGGGTCCAGTCGGCGGCACCGGCTTCACGCCCATCGTCAATGCGCCGGAAGTGGCGATCCTCGGCGTCGCCCGCATGGATACCCGCCCGGTCTGGGACGGCGCGGCCTTCGCGCCCCGCCAGGTGCTGCCGCTGTCGCTGTCCTACGACCACCGCGCCATCAACGGCGCCGAAGCCGGCCGCTTCATGCAGGACCTCTGCGCCACGCTCGGCGACGTCAGGCGACTGGTTCTGTGAGGACTGCCCGCGGCTAGCGCCTCAGGGCGTGGAACCGGCCTACCCAGCCGAGCAGCCGCTCCGGGGCGTTGTTGCGGCGCCAGGCGCTCGCCGTGGCCTTGGTCGCTTCGGCGAGCGTCGGATAGATGTGGATGGTGCCCATCACCTTCTTCAGTCCGATGCCGTGCTGCATGGCCGCGACGAACTCCGCCATCAGATCCCCGGCATGGTGACCGACGATGGCTGCGCCGAGGATGCGGTCCTTGCCGGGCGGCGTCAGCACCTTGACGAAGCCGTGGCCTTCCTCGTCCGCTAGCGCACGGTCCAACTGCGCGAGATCGTAGCGCGTCGCTTCGACGGGGATGCCGTCCTGCTCGGCCTGCTGTTCGCTCAAGCCGACGCGGGCGACCTCCGGGTCCGTGAACGTGGTCCACGGGATCACCGAGTAGTCCGCCTTGAACTTCCACAACGGACTGAACAGCGCATTCACGGCCGCATACCATGCCTCGTGGGAAGCGGTATGCGTGAACTGGTGCGGGGCGATGGCGTCGCCGCAGGCGTAGATGGTCGGCACGCTGGTGCGCAGGTACTCGTCCACCGCTACGTCGCCCTGTTCGCCGAGCGCGACGCCCACCTCCTCGAGGCCGAGGCCGGCGGTGTTCGGACGTCGACCCACGGCGACGAGCAGCGCATCGAACGGCACGGCGCGCTCTTCGCCGTCCTTGGCCGGCGCACAGACCAGCGTCCACTCGGCGCCCGCCGACTCCACGCGCACGGCCTGATAGCCGGCAAGTACCTCAATGCCCTCCGCTGCGAATCGACCCTCCATGAAGGCGCTGATTTCCGGGTCCTCGCGCAGCAGCAGGCGCTGCGCCTGCTCGACCAAAGTGACCGCGGCACCGAAACGTCGGAAGGCCTGCGCCAACTCGCAGCCGATCGGCCCGCCGCCGAGCACCACGAATCGGCGCGGCAGCTCGCGGATGTCCCAGATCGTCTCCGACGTGTAGTAGCGAGCTTCCGCCAGCCCGGGAATGGGTGGCACGAAGGGCGAGCCGCCCGTCGCGATGACGATGTTGCGCGTCTTGATCTCGCGGTCGCCGACGCGCACCGACCACGGCGACGCGATGGTCGCATCGCCCATCACGCAGTCCACGCCAAGGCCCGTATAGCGTTCCACGGAGTCGTGCGGTTCGATGGTGCGGATGATGCGCTGCACGCGCTCCATCACCTCGGCGAAATCGAACTCCACGCTCGCGCTCTTGAAGCCGTATTCCTTGGCCCGGCCGATGTAGGAGAGCATCTTCGCCGAACGCAGCAGAGACTTGCTCGGCACGCAGCCGGTGTTCAGGCAGTCGCCGCCCATGCGGCCGCGCTCGATGAGCGTCACCTTGGCCTTGACCGTGGCCGCGATCAGCGCTGCCACCAGACCCGCCGAGCCGGCGCCGATCACCACCAGATTGGCGTCGAAGCGACGCGGCCTCGGAAACCGCCGCAGCACGCGCCGCGCCTTCGCCGCCGCCACCGCCTTCTTCGCGACCAGCGGCGCCACGCCGAGCAATGCGAAGGACGCCCAAAGCGTCGGCGAGAGAACGTCGCCCACGGCCTCGATGCTGCCGAGTTCGGCGCCCGCATTGACGTAGACGACGGTGCCGAACAGCATCCCGAGCTGGCTCACCCAATAGAACGTCCAGGCCGAGAGCGGCGTCAGCGCCATGGCCAGATTGACGGCGAAGAACGGCACCGCTGGCACCATGCGCAGGGCGAACAGATAGAAGGCGCCTTCTTTCTCGATGCCGCGGTCGATGGCGCCGAGGTGCTGTCCGAAACGGCCCCGCACCGCGTCGCGGAAGAGATAGCGCGCCAGCACGAAGGCGAGCGTCGCGCCGACGGTGCTCGCGAACGAGACGATGACGACGCCCTGCGCCAAGCCGAACAGCGCCCCGGCGATGAGCGTCAGGGCGCTTGCGACGGGCAGCGAGACGCCGATCAGGAGCACGTAGATGGCGAAGAAGGCAAGCGCCACGGTCCACGGGTTCGCCGCCTGGTAGGCGCTGATCGCGTCGCGCTGCGTCGTGAAATACTCGACCGTGAGGAACCGGTGCAGATCGAAGACTAGGAAGCACACGGCGACCGCCAGCAGCAGCGCTAGCAGCAGAAGGAGTCGGCGCGTTCCCATGGCGGTGCGCCCGCTTGTCCGACTGCCTCAGCCGACGCGGCGTTCGCCCTGCCAGTACGGTTCGCGGAGCTTGAACTTCTGCAGCTTGCCCGTCGCCGTGCGCGGCAGCTCGGCGAGGAACTCCACGGACGTCGGGCACTTGAAGTGCGCCATGTGCTCGCGGCAGAAGGCGATCAGCCCCTCTTCCGTCGCCTCTTCGCCGCCGCGGCAGACCACCAGCGCCTTCGGCGTCTCGCCCCACTTCTCGTGCGGCACGCCGATGACGGCGCATTCCATCACCGCCGGGTGCTTGTAGAGCACGTCCTCGATGTCGGGCGAGCTGATGTTCTCGCCGCCGGAGATGATGACGTCCTTCTTGCGATCGACGATGTGGATGCTGCCGAACTCGTCCCAAACCGCGAGGTCGCCGGTGTGGAAGTAGCCGTCTTGAATGGCCTTGGCGGTTTCCTCCGGCTGCTGCCAATAGCCCTCGAAGACGACGTTCGAGCGGGCGCAGACCTCGCCGACGGAAGCGTTGTCCTGCGGAACCCGTTCGCCGCTGTCGTCCAGCACGACGATCTCGCAGCCGATTGTCGGGACGCCGGCGCGGGAGCGGCGGGCATAGTCGTCCTTGTCGGTGTTGAAGTCGGGGTGCGAGACCGTCAGCAGCGGCGCGGTCTCGGTCAGCCCGTAGATCTCGATGAACTCCCAGCCGAGTTCCTCCTCCAAGCGCTCGATGAAGGCAGCCGGCGGCGGTGCGCCCGCCACGGTGAAGCGCGGCTTGGTAGTGATCTGGTGGCGGTCCTTGTCCGGGTAGTCCAGGATGATGCGCAACACCGTCGGCGCCATGCAGGCGAAGGTGACCTTCTCCTCCTCGATCAGGCGGAAGATGTCGGCGCCGTCGACGTTGCGCAGCACCACATGCGTGCCGCCCATGCCGGTCAGCGCGTAGACGCCGCCCCAGCCGTTGCAGTGGAACATGGGCAGGGTCCACAACTCCACATCGTCGTGGCCGACGCGCAGGTGGGCCATCAGGCCGTAGGCGTTGATGTAGAGGCTGCGGTGGGTGAGCATCACGCCCTTGGGGCGAGCGGTGGTGCCGGAGGTGTAGTTGATGGACACGAGGTCGTTCTCGCCCGCGTCTATCGGCGGCGGCGCGGTTTCGGGTTCGCCAGCGATCAGGGTTTCCCAGTCGTCCCAGCCGTCCGGCGTGCCGCCGACGAGGGTGTCGCTGCCGTCCTTGGCGACGATAAAGCGACGCACGGTCGAGAGGTTCTCGCGGATGCTCTCCACCACTTCCGTGTACTCCCAGTCCACCAGCACGACGCTGACGCCGGCGTGGTTCAGGATGTACTCGTGGTCCGCCGCCACCAGACGGTAGTTCAGCGGCACCAGCACAGCGCCGATCTGGCTGGTGGCGTAGAAGCTCTCCAGGAAGAAGTGCGAGTTCGGGCTCAGGATGCACACCCGGTCGCCCTTCGCCACGCCCATGCGGAGCAGCGCATGGGAGAGCTGGTGTACGCGCACCTGGAACTCGCGGTAGCTGAAGCGGCGTTCGCCGTCCACCACCGCAGTCTTGTCCGGGTACAGCGCGACGGCGCGGCGCAGAAAGTCGTCTACCAGAAGCGGGACTTCCATTGAAGAATCTCCGGGTGGGATTGGCGCGAGATTCTAGGGGCTCGCGGCGCGGAACGGAACGCGGTTCTGGCGCGGATCGGAAACGGCGAGCGTGTCGATGTGCTACGCGATGGTGGCCTCAGCCGTGGAAAGGACAGCGAACCCCGCGGGGAGTTCAGAGCACGGCGATCCCGCCGAGGATCAGAACCGTGACCGCAACGAGGCTGCCCATGACCAAGTTGAAATAGCGCTGCTGTTCGGTGTTGCTCGCGGCGAGGGCGGCAAGGACCGCCGCGAAGCCGATCTGCATGCGCTCGTGGAGCGGCTGGCAGCTGGCCTGGGTATTGTGACGGAGGCGATCGAACTCCGCCTTGAGCTCCGTGCGAGCTCCGTCCACAGCGGTGCGCAGGCCGTCGATCTCGGCGCGCACGCCGGCGATGTCCGCCTTGGCGGCGAAGTCCGCCTCCGCTTGCGCATGAAGTCCGACGATGGCCGCCGCCTGGCGACTGTCGATGCCGGCGTCCTCAAGTTCCGGATGGCGGCGACCGTGTCCAGGCGGGTCACTCCCGGTCTCCTACAGAGATTGCACAGCGGTCAGGCGTTGTCTTCGAGCACCATCGCCGCGCCTTTCTCGCCGATCATGATGGCCGGGGCGTTGGTATTGCCGGACACGAGCGTCGGCATGATCGAGGCGTCCGCAACACGCAGTCCGGCCAGCCCCCTCACGCGCAGGCGCTCGTCCACCACGGCCTGCGGGTCGCTGCCCATCTTGCAGGTGCCGATGGGGTGGAAGACCGTCGAGCCGGTGTGGCGGGCGAATGCCAAGAACTCGTCGTCGCTCTGCACGCTTGTTCCCGGGTAGAGCTCGTGGTGGGCATAGCGGGCGAGCGCCGGGGCCTCGCCGACTTCTCGGGCGATCCTCATGCCGCCGATCAGTGCTGCGCGGTCCACCTCCTCGGAAAGGAAGTTCGGTCGGATCGCTGGCGCAGCGCCCGGCTCGGCGCTCTGGATGTGGATGGAGCCGCGGCTCTCGGGGCGCAGCTGGCAAACCGAGCAGGTCATGCCGGGTTCCTTCTCCAAGACGCCACGCTTGGCGCCCCGCGCATAGCTCGCGTGGGCGAAGTGGAACTGCACGTCGGGGGTTTCCAGCTCGGGGCGGGTGCGGACGAACCCGTGGCCGATGCCGGCGGTGTAGGTGAAGACGCCGCGGCGGGCGAAGCCGTACTTCAGCGCTTCGAGGACGAAGCGGGCGCCGCGGGTGTCCTCATTCAGCGTCTTGGCGCCCTTCACGCGCCAAGCGATGGAGCTCGAGTAGTGGTCGCGGTAGTTCTCGCCGACGCCGGGGAGATCGTGGACCAAGTCGATGCCGTGCTCGCGAAGCAGTGCCGGCTGGCCGATGCCCGAGAGTTCCAGCAGTTGCGGGGATTGGACCGCGCCCGCGGCCAGGATCACCTCCTTGGCGGCGGTGGCGGAGAGCCGCTCGCTGCCCACGCGATAATCCACGCCCACGGCGCGACCGTCCTCGATGCGCACGCGCTCGGCCAGGGCACCGGTGGCGATGGTGAGATTCGCACGCGAACGGATGGGGTCCAGGAAGGCGCGCGCCGTGCTGAAGCGGCGACCGTTGCGCTGCGTCACCTGATAGATGCCGAAACCTTCTTGCGAGGCGCCGTTGTAGTCCGGATTGCGCGGGTAGCCCGCCTCTTCGCCAGCATCCACCCAAGCGTCGAGCAGCGCATGGCGCTCCACCATGTCGGCGACGTTCAGCTCGCCGCCAACGCCGCGGAACTCGTCGCTGCCGCGCTCGCAATGCTCGGAGCGCTTGAAGAACGGCAGTACCTCGTCGTACGACCAGCCGCGGTTGCCGAGTTGCGCCCAAGTGTCGTAGTCGAGCGCTTGGCCGCGCACGTAGAGCATCCCGTTGATGGAGCTCGACCCGCCCAGCACCTTGCCGCGCGGGATGGGGATCTTGCGCTCCGCCGTGTTCGGTTCGGGAACCGTCTCGAAGCACCAGTTGACGCTCGGCCGGTCGATCATCTTCCAGAAGCCGACCGGAATGTGGATGAGCGGCGACCAGTCGCGGCCGCCGGCTTCGAGCAGCAGCACGCTGTTGCCGGAGTCGCGACTCAGGCGGTTGGCGAGCACGCAGCCCGCCGAACCGGCGCCCACCACGATGTAGTCCACTTGCGGCCCTTGCGCCACGGCACTTCTCCCCCCTAGCGGTGCGACGCTAGTCTGCAAGCGCCGCCGCGCATTGACAAGGCGGAGCCGCTTGGTCAGTAGAGCACCAGCTAGGCGCTCAGTACCGCTGTTTAGGTCTAGGCGTCGCTAGCTCCGCTGGCTTGCAAGGAACGGACGGCATCTCGCAGTACTTCGGCACCAACGAGGTCGAGCAGCACGAAGCCCAGATATAGCGACCTGGCGTGGTCCGAGAGCGAAGGTGTGCGGTCCGTGGTCTGGATGTGTTGCCGCACGGCAAGCTGATCTAGCGCTGAGACCGTTGGCACCATGCGGAAGCACTGGTTTGGTAGCTCGTGCTTGACTCGCTGGTAGTCAACGCCGCGCATCACCGACTCCACCAGGCGGTTGCGCTCCACGCCACGTCGCTGGTCCAACCTACGGCTCGCGGCATCCATCAGGGGCTGCAGGAGGCCTGCGATACCGATGTTGATCGTCCTGTCCTCAACTCGTACGCCGAATAGCGATGTACGGAGAAGTGCGAGCCCGCCGAAGCCGGCAAGGAGGACTTGGACAAGAGGAACGGCGGGGCCGGGCACAGACTCGAAGGAGGTCCAGCCAAGACTGTCCATGAACCAGAAGGCGAAAGCGCCGGCAGCACCGTTTACGGCGACGTAGAACCACGGCGATAGCACCTTGAAGAACCAGGTCACGTTCGCATCTGGATGCCGATTGAGTAGCTCGCCGAAGGCCACGGCGGCCGCGAGCACACCTGACGCAACGGCGGGCCAAACGTCCAAGACCTCCGTACCTACGCGTACTTGAGGAGTAGGCGCCCTGAGTCGGTGAGCGCGAAGCGAGACTGCTGATCCAAGGCCGAAGGATCGGCGCCGATACCCGGTTGACGAGTGCCGGCCTCCTCATAGTCAATGAGTCCGTCGCGGAGGAAGTCTGCCACTTGGCAGCGCACGAGCTCAGGTGCCTCAAGGCGAGCCTCCATGACCTCATGGAGCGTAGTGACGCCGCCATGCAGGTCGATCCACTGAAGGATGTTGACCGGCTTGCGCGCATCGACGACGCTGCTCAGGAACGGGTTCGGGCCGAGGGCAGTGAACTTCACGAGTCCGTACTCCATCCGGTTTGAACAATAGCTTAGGCGATTGGCAGTTGCGCGACAAGGCGGAATCGACGTGGGTGTACGACGAATCTCTAGCAGCCCGCGCCTTACCTGCCCCAAGCACGGACGGGCGTAATGGCGGCCCACGGGCGGGAGCAAGCGCCCGCAAGGCGCACCAAACGCTCCGTGGTGCCGTCATGACGGCGACAAGAGCTCAGAACACGCTCTCGGCGGAAACGCTGAAGAGGCCGTTCGCATAGCTTGGGCTTCGTCGCCCGAAGGCGAGCACGTTGCGGAGTGCGGGGGCGCCGGCCAAGGCCCAGTCGCTGGCGCGGTATTCGTCGTAGCGATAGCGCATCAGGAGTGCCCTGCCCTGCCTCCAGGCGTAGCGCAGACGCACGGTGGTGGACTGGTGATCGGAGATCAGGTCCGGGAACGCGGCCCATTCTTCGGTCCGCGTGGCATAGCGTCCAACGCCGTCCGAGCGAACGTGGCTGGCGGCGAAGTCGATGCGCCCGTTCGCGAGGCCGCGCCAATCGAACGTGAGTCCCGCGCTGTGTACACGGTCTGCCGTGGAGTAGCGCCAATCGGGCGCAGCGTAGGCGTCGCTGCCCATGGTGGTCGCGCGGGTGCCCTGGCGGACGAAGAAGGCGCTCATGCTGGCGCTGGCCGCGGGCGCCCAGGCCACGTCCGCGCCCCATTCGCGCTGCCGGTCCGCGGTGACGCCGAGTACGGAGTGCGGGTAGGCGTTGCGGCTTTGGTCGCCATGCAGGCGGAGGCTCAGCGCGGTGCGCGGCACGGCGTAGTCGAGGCTCGCGCGCCACTGGCGCTGGAGACGCGCCGCCTGGTAGTAGCGCCGCGTCAAGGGATTGTTGGCGGTGATGTGCTGGAACGCCGACGCATCGCGGTCGCCGAGCGCGGTCTCGACGCGCAGCTTGAGAGCCGCGCCGTGGCGGACAGAGATGGCGGCCCAGGCGCGGCGTTCCTCGTTCTCCGCGATCTCGAACGGGCTGCGCTGGCGCCGATCCGCAGCCGTGCCGACATCGAGCCGGATGCTTGGCAGGAGGCGGTACTGGACGTCCAGCGACGTCTTCGCCCGCTCCAGATCGAGACCGCGGCGTTCTACGGGCAAGGTGGCATAGAGGTCGCCGACGACGGGGCTCAGCGTCAGCGAGGCCGTGGCATCGTCGCGCTGACGGAACCGTCGCTTGGCGGTGATGCGCAGCCGGTCGGTCGGCTGTGACACCAGGCTGAACGTGCCGGCGAAGGTCGTGACCCCGCCGTCCAAGCGCTCCGCTGGCAGGCGCGGCACGGGAAGCGTCGGGTTCGTCGTGTAGGGCAGGAAGGACGCCGTCTGGCGCGCTTCAGTGTGCGCGAGCTGACCGTGCAGGACGGTGCGAGGGGCCACGTCGGCGCGCCAAGCGAGCGAGAAGGTCTGCGCCTGATTGTCCGGCGCCAGCGCCTTGCGGCCCACGGTGGCCGTGGGCCAGAGCCAAGGGTTCTGCCACTCAAGCGCTTGCCCGCCGTTGCGAAAGCGCGTGCTGCGCCAGTCGGCTGCGGCGAGGAATCGCGACCCGGTGTAGCCGAGTCGCATGCCGTACTCATCCGTCTGGTGGTCGATGGGCTCCGGCAACCCAGTCGCTTGGTAGAGGAAGTCGGCGTAGGTTTCGCCGCTGCCGCGGCGCGTCTCGCGGCGGTAGTCCAGCCGCAAGTCCCATTCGGGCGCGAGGCGAATGCGCCAATCGGCCTTGCTCCGGCGGCGCATGGTCGCGTGGTCGACGCGGCGCTCGCCGACGGCCATGTCGGCAGCGTCGTATGCAGGCATCCAATCGCCCGGCAGGACCAGCGACGTTCGGCCCGCGTAGGGCGTGCGGCCGTCCGCGGCGACGTTGCGGGGCAAGTCGCGGCGTTCGAGGCGGAAAGCCGTTCGGTGGCCGCGGTATCGGAAAGCGGCGAACCGCGACGCGATGCCGAGATTCGCGCCCTCGAACGCGAGCAGCGCGCCGCCCGCCGTGGTCTTGCTGGCGCTGACGCCGGCATCGAGATAGCCACCCGCCCGCACCAGGCCGCTATCCCGCCCGAAGCGGGGCTGCGCCTCGGCAACCTGCATGGCACCGACGCGCCAGTCGCCGCGCCCCGCCGTCGCCACATCAAAGGGGCACAGTCGACACTGCCAGCGATCGATGCGGACGTTCGCATAGTTGGGCGACACCGCTGCCGCCGCGCTGCTCCCAAGCAACGTCAGCGCGAACCAAGCCAGCGCCTTCACCGGCGCAGCCACTGCCCGGACGGATGATTCGAGCCATGCACTTCGCTGTGGCAGTTGAGGCACGCGTTCGCCAGCAGGAACTCAGACGGCGGGCCGGATGGCAACTGCGCCAAGCTGCGATGCCCGACGGAGGAGTGGCAGCCCTGGCAAAGCTGCGGCGCCCGCCGCACCAGAAGCGCCGGCTGATTGGAACCATGCGGCGTGTGGCAGACGAGGCAGTCCTCGGCCGCCGGGGGGTGCTCCCAGAGGAACGGCCCGCGCAAGTCGGCATGGCAGGTCAGGCACGTCTCGTTGGTCGTTGGGCCGACGGCAAGCGCTTCCCCGGACGTGCCGTGGGGATCGTGGCAGTCGCGGCAGACGAGCTGACTCTCGGCCATGGGGTGGGCGGAGAGCTTCAGCGCATCCATGGCGACGCCCCGGTGGCAAGTGGCGCAGGCCGCGTTCTGGCCGGCTACGGTGCGCACCGGATCATCGGCGCTGTGGATGCGATGGCAGTCCGCGCACGCGAGCCCGCCCGCCTCGTGGGCGCTGCCGGCCCAGTGGGCGCGCTCGTAAGTCGCGTGGCATTGCAGGCACATGCCGTTCTGAAGGTCGGGCGACGCATTGCCGCGCACTCCGAAGTTGACGACGGCTTCCCTTGCGGCGCCGTCCTCAAGGAACCGCTCGCCGTGCTCGCCGATCGGGCCGTGGCAAGCCTCGCATTGCAGCCCGGCCGGCATCGCCGCCTCGGACTCCATCTGGAACGGCGAGCCGCGTACCGCGGGGTGTCCGTGAACGGCCTTGAACACGTCCAGCGTGGGAAACGGCTCCTCTTCGTCGTGGCAGCCGAGGCACGTGTCGGCGCCGCGACGGGAGTAGTTGCCCTCTTCCAGCTTGTCGAGGAGCAGGGCGTCCTCCTCCGAGGCGGCTAGGACAGACACCGCTCCAAGCACAAGCACAGCGACCGAGACCACGACGCTCGGCATGGCGGCAGCGAAAGCGGCGGGCACCGACAGCATGGCGGGCACTGTAGCCGTTCGCCAATGCCGGCTCAAACTAGGCCGCCTCGCAGTCATGGTAGGGTTTCGCAGATGGACCGTTGGCCGACCGAGTGCTTCGTCAAGGACGTCCGGTGCTTCGATGGCGTCGAGCGCGGCCTGCTCCGGCCGATCACGCTGCTGGTCGGCGAGAACAGCACTGGCAAGAGCGCGTTTCTGGGTTGCTATGCGATTCTGCACAGGCTTCTCTCGTCTCCGCTGTCGGTGCCACTCGACCCGGATTTCAACGAAGAACCCTTCCCGATGGGCTCGTTCCGAGAAATCGCCAGGGCCCGGCGCGGGCCCGGTGGGCGAGCCGACGAGTTCAGGATCGGCGTCGGCTTCCAGCCGGATGACTCGCCGACAGCGTCGGTGTCCGTCGGCTTCCAGCAACAAGGAGCGCAGCCAACCATTGCGGCCATGCGCTACGAGCGAGGCGACTCCCATGTGGAAGTCCGCAGTCTCGGAGCGAAACGGACGCTACTAGCCACCCCCGTCGGAGATCACGAACTGGAGATGCCCTTCGGATTGGCGCTGCTCCTGCTAAGCACTCCCCGCGTCCCTGAGGTGATCGCGCTTGATGCGCCACGCCTCAGGGACTACATCAGCGAACTAATGGACAACTGGCCGGGCCCGGAGCGCCGGATGGAAGCTTCGACATCGCTTATAGCCGTTGCGCCGCTGCGAGCGAAGCCGAGAAGAACCTATGATCCCGGTAGAGAGACCGCCTCGCCGGAGGGGTTGCATGTGCCGATGCGGCTAATGCGGCTGCACCGGACCGACAAGGACAACTGGGGTCGGCTGCATGACGGCTTGGTCGCGTTCGGCGGGGAGTCTGGGATGTTCGCCGATATCAGGGTCAAAGCACATGGCCGACAGCTAAGCGATCCGTTCCAGCTCCAAGTCAAGGCGAGGTCGGCCAGCCACGCCAACATCATGGATGTGGGCTACGGCGTGAGTCAGAGCCTCCCGATCCTCGTGGACATCCTCTCGGAGCGCCAGCATGCCTTCATGCTGCAGCAACCCGAGGTCCACCTGCATCCCCGCGGACAGGCGGAACTGGCCAGCTTTTTCGTCCAGTCCGTACACGACAACAGCAACCGGTTTCTGATCGAGACGCACAGCGACTACATTGTGGACCGCGTCCGCATCCATGTCCGTCGCGGCGACATCTCGGCACAGGACGTGGCGATTCTCTACTTCGAGCCGAACGGCAACGCCGTGAGCATCCGCAACATCACGCTCGACGAGTACGGCAATCTGCAGGATGCGCCCGCTGGCTATCGGGAGTTCTTCGCGAAGGAGACCGACCGGGTACTAGGATTCGAAGAGTGAGCGCAGAGCCTCCCGAACATGTGCATCATCATCGACGCCAATAGGCTTGGCGACCTCCTCGCTGAGCCGACCAATCCCGAGGTTGCACCGGTCCGCCGCTGGCTCAAGAAGGGCGGCAGGCTCATCTACTCGACCGGCGGCGATTTCGCCGCAGAGGTTGGGCGCCGCGCAAGGGCGCGCCTGCTCGAATACGCCCGAGACGGCAGCGCCCTCCAAGTGCCCTGGGCGAAGATCGAGGCCGACGCGCTCGCTCTCGCTCCGCAAATCAGGTCGGACGATCCGCATGTGCTAGCCCTCGCCAGATTCTCGGGCGCCCGATTGCTGTACACGCACGACGGGCACCTCATCGAGGACTTCAAGAACAAGACGATCATCGACGGCCCCCGCGGCAAGGTCTACCCCTTAAGGGCATACTGAGGCGCGAGTATTCGTCGTATTGCAGGTTTTTCGTGCGTTTCGCGCTGTAGTCGGGTTGCCGGTTTGACACACCGTAGGTGTTGTCAAGCGGAGCGCGGTTTCGCGGGGCACGGCGTCTTTGCGCTTCGATAGTTCGTCGAATCGCAAGGAGCGGGGTTGGACGGCGACCCCCTTCTGTTACGATGCGGTTCGTCGAAAAACTCATCGGAAGGAGGCCGCCGCCATGAAGCGTAGCAAGGCGAGCGTGCGGGGTAAAGCGACGGATCGCATCGAGATCCGGTTCGAGGACCAGCGGCTGACGGCGCACGCGGGCCTGGTGCTCTACCAGAGGCTGTTCGCGCGGCTCGGGCTGAAGGAGCGCTTGCGCGGCTGCTTCCGCCACCTGCCGGGCAGTCCGGTCTACGCGCCGCACGCGGTGGCGCTGCTGCTGGTCGTGCATCTGGTCATGGGCTTCCGGGAGCTGCGCGACGCGCGGTACTACCGGGACGACGAAATGGTCAGGCGGACGCTGGGCCTGCGGCACCTGCCGGACGCCTCCACGATGGGCCGCATGCTGGCCAGGGCCGACGGGCGCAGCGCGGACAACGTGCGCGCCCTGAACCGGCGGCTGGTGCTGGACCGCGCCGCGGCGCTCGGCCCGGCGCGGATGACGCTCGACTTCGACGGCTCGGTGCTCGGCACGAAGCGCTTCGCGGAAGGCACGGCCGTCGGCTTCAACAAGCGCAGGAAGGGACAGCGCAGCTACTATCCGCTGTTCGCGACGGTGGCGCAGACCGGGCAGGTGTTCGACCTGCGCCACCGCCCGGGCAACGTGCACGACTCCAACGGCGCGGAAGCCTTCATGCAGCGCTGCCTGGCGGACGTCCGCGCCGCGCTGCCGGGTGCGCGGCTGGAGTCGCGCATGGACAGCGCGTTCTTCGGCGAGGCCGTCCTCGGCCGGCTCGACGCGCTGGGCGTCGAGTACACGGCGACGGTGCCGTTCGAGCGGTTCGCGGAACTGAAGTCGCTCGTCGAGGGCCGCCGCCGCTGGCGCCGCATGGACGGGGCGAGGGACTTCTTCGAGCCCGCCTGGAAGCCGAAGAGCTGGGGCCGCCGGCGGCGCCTGGTCGTGGTCCGGACGCGAACCCGCCGGCAGCGCAAGGGACCGGTGCAGCTGGACCTGTTCGCGCCCCACGTCCACGGCTTCGAGTTCAAGGTCGTGGCGACCAACCGCCGCGTGCGGGCGAAAAGCGTCGTCGCGTTCCACGACGGGCGCGGCTCGCAGGAGGCCGTGTTCGCGGAACTGAAGTCGCAGTGCCGCATGGAGTACGTCCCGACGCGCAAGCTCGCCGGCAACCGGCTGTACACCCTCGCCGCCATCCTGGCGCACAACCTGACCCGGGAGCTGCAGATGGCGTCCCGGCCGCCGCAGCGCGGCACGACCCCGAAGCGCACGGCGCTCTGGGCGTTCGAGCAGATGCACACGATGCGCCGCCGCCTCGTCGTCCGGGCCGGACGGTTCCTCCGCCCGCAGCGCAAACCCGTCCTGTCGATGAATGCAAACGCCGAAGTGGAAGCGGAGATGTCCTCCTACCTCGCCGCGCTAGCCTGAACATCAACATCCGTCGCCTCTTTTTTTGCATCAATAGGGTCTACTCTGGCGCGAACAACGCCCGCCTGCTGACGTCGGCTGTCTGCCGCGAACGGCGGCCCGGCTAGCGCTGTCGTGGAGAACGCTCGCGCTGGCTCGGCGGCAGCTGAAATGGACGATCCGGCCTCGGCGAGTGAGCCGCAACCGCACAGCCGCATCTCGGCCGCCACAGCGCACGCGATTTGTGCGATAGTCCCGCGCTTGCCCACCAAGGGGGGACACCCAAATTGGCTCATGACTTGGTAATCCGCAACGGCACCGTCGTGGACGGTACCGGCAGGGCGCCTTTCGAGGCGGACCTGGCCATCGATGGCAACGCCATCGCCGCCATCGGCGAGGTGGCCGGCAAGGGCGCCGAAGAGATCGACGCCAAAGGCCACGCCGTCACGCCCGGTTTTATCGACCTGCACACGCACCTCGACGCGCAGATCGGCTGGGATCCGCACATGACGTCGGTCACCTGGCATGGCGTCACCACCGCACTGCTCGGCAACTGCGGGGTCACCTTCGCGCCGTGCCGGAAAGAGGACCGCGAGTTCCTGGCCGGGATGATGGAGACCGTCGAGGACATCCCGAAGCACGCCATCCTCACCGGCCTGCCCTGGGACTGGGAGTCCTACGGCGGCTATCTGGATTCGATCGAGCGGCTCGGGCCGATGATCAACGTCTGCGGCCTGGTCGGGCACAGCGCCACGCGCTTCAACGTCATGGGCGAGCGCGCCATCGAGGAGCAGGCGACGCCGGAGGAGATCGAGCGAATCGCCGCCCTCGCTGCGCAGTCCGTGAAGGAAGGCGCGCTCGGCTTCTCCGTCAACCGCCATCCGGGCCACACGCTGCCGGACAGGCGCCCGATTCCAGGCACCTTCGCCTCCCGCGAAGAGATGCTCGCCATCGCCCGCGCCGTCGGCGCCGAGGGCGGGCTCATGCAGATCGTGCCCAACTTCGGCAAGGTCGAAGAGGAGATGGACCTCATGGCCGAGGAAGGCCAGTCGAGCCGGGTGCTGTTCAGCGCCATCGGCGAACACCGCGAGGCGCTCGATCAGAAGGTCACGGCCATGCGCGCCGCGGGCGTGGACATCACCGCCGTCACCGTGCCCCGCTCCGGCGGCGGCGTCGGTGGCCTATCCGCCAACGTCATGTGGTGGACGCCGAGCTGGCGGGAGCTCAACAAGCTGGACTTCCAAGCGCGCCTCCGGGCGATCCAGGATGAGAGCTATCGCGCCCGCCTTGTCGCCGAGATACAGGACAACGAACAGACCAACGAACATGCCATGCGCGTCACCAAGCGCTGGTATCCGCTTGGCCTCGGCGCCCGCCCGAACTACACCCAGACGCGCTACGAAAGCCTCGCCGACATTGCAGCCGCGGCCGGCGAACATCCGGTCGAGGCGTGGCTGCGGCTGACCTTGGAGAGCGACGGCAAGGCACTCTTCCACCAGCGCGGGTTCAACGTCAATCTGGAGAATCTGGAGCAGCTCATCACCACGGACTGGGCCATGCCCGGCCTCGGCGATGCCGGCGCCCACGTCAGCCAGATGATCGACTCCGGCTGGGCCACCTTCGTGCTCTCGCACTGGCACCGGGACAAGGGCACCTACGCGATCGAGGAAGCCGTGCGGCGCATCGCTGCCGAGCCCGCTCGCGTACTTGGCCTCAAGGACCGCGGCACGCTGGAGGCTGGCAAGAAGGCGGACCTCAACGTGATCGACGTGGCTCGCTTGGAGGAACGCCAGCCCTACATCGTCCACGACTTCCCCGGCGGCGCTCCGCGCTTCCAGCAGCGGGCGGCCGGCTACGTGGCGACGGTGTGCAATGGCCAAGTGACGCTGCGCGACGACGAGCACACGGGAGTCTGCGCGGGGCAAGTGCTGCGCAACGCCGCCTAAAGGCGCGCCTCGCTGCTGCGGACGGCGCCAGCCGACCGCGGCAGCCTTGTCGCCCCCCGTGATGCCGCGCCATGCACCTTCGCCGGAGGCTCTCGTACGCCACTCACCCATGCAGGCCCGCGGCCGCTTGCTCCGCTGCTTGCTCACGGTATGATCCGTCCGTGCCCAGAGGTCCAGCACGAATGCATGACTCGGAGCCATCCGACAGTCTTGGGCTAGCCGAACACGGCGGGAGCAGCCCGCCGCCGCGGGCACGCTTGCGGGTACTGGAGAGCGGCGATCGCCTCACCCGATGCGAGTTCGAACGTCGCTACGATGCCTGCCCCAACATCAAGAAAGCCGAACTCGTCGAAGGCGTCGTTTACGTGCCATCGCCCGTTCGCGCCATGGCCCACGGCAAGCCGCACGCCGCCCTTCAGGGGCTGCTGGTCGTGTACGCGGCGCACACGCCCGGCGTCAGCGTCGCCGACAACACCACCGTTCGCCTAGACCTCGACAACGAGTACCAGCCGGACGCGATCATGCAGATCGCGGAGGAAGCCGGCGGCAGCGCGCGCTTGAGCGACGACGATTACGTCGAAGGCGCACCCGAGCTTGTCGCGGAGGTGGCGGCCAGCAGCGCCTCAATCGACATGCATGCCAAGCGCAACGCCTATCGCCGCAACGGCGTGCAGGAGTACATCGTCTGGCGAACCCAGGACGCCCGAATCGACTGGTTCGAGCTCGAGGGCGGCGAGTATCGTGCGCTCGCAGCCAACGCGGCCGGCGTGCTGGAGAGCGGGGTGTTTCCCGGGCTCCGCGTTGCCAGGCAGGCGTTGTTGGACGGCGACATGGCCAAAGCCTTGGCTGAGCTCGACGCCGGCCTGCGGTCGCCGGAACATGCGGCGTTCGTCGCACGGCTTGGGCGTGTCGTTGGAACGAAAGAGCCGTGATGCGGCGTCTGGGCGATGCGTTGACGCGCAGGGAACATGCGTCGCGCCGCCATATGTGCCGACGTTATATGGTTAGTGGCTTTCGTTAGTGGCCCTGCGTTGGCGATTGCCTAGAATCGCGTCCCTTCCCACCGTCGCCGACCGGCACGCAAGCGCATGTACCAGTACAACGCCTTCGATCAGCGGTTCGTCGAGGAGCGGGTCGAGCAGTATCGCGATCAGACCCGGCGGTTCCTGGCCGGCGAACTCACGGACGATCAGTTCCAGCAACTGAGGCTGCGCAACGGCCTCTACATCCAGCGCCTCGCGCCCATGCTGCGCATCGCCGTTCCCTACGGCCTGCTGACGGCCACGCAACTGCGCAAGCTCGCCGCCATCACCCGCGACTACGACAAGGGCTACGGGCACCTTTCCACGCGCCAGAACGTGCAGATCAACTGGCCGGAACTCGAAGCCGTGCCGGACATCCTGGCGGAGCTCGCCACGGTGCAGATGCACTGCATCCAGACCAGCGGGAGCTGCATCCGCAACATCACCACGGACCAGTTCGCCGGCGTCGCCGCCGACGAGACCGTGGACCCGCGCCCGTACTGCGAGATCATGCGCCAGTGGTCCACCTACCACCCGGAGTTCGACTGGCTGCCGCGCAAGTTCAAGATCGCCGTGAACGCGGCGGAGGCGGACCGTGCCGCGACGCAGGTCCACGACATCGGCATTCGCATTCGTCCGGGCGAGGACGGCGCGCCGGTATTCGACTTCCTGGTCGGCGGCGGGCTTGGCCGCACCCCGGTGATCGGCAGCGTGATCCGGGAAGGGCTCCCCGAACAGCACCTCTTGACGTACCTCGAAGCCATCCTGCGCGTCTACAACCGCTACGGCCGGCGCGACAACAAGTACAAGGCGCGCATCAAGATTCTCGTCCGCGCCATGACGCCCGCCAAGTTTCGCGTCAAGGTGGACGACGAATGGGCGCTGCTGAAGGACGGGCCCAGTACCCTTCCCGCCCACGAGATCGAGCGCATCAAGGGCTGCTTCGCGCCGCCACCCTACGCGGCGCTCAAGGACGCGACCGCCGCGCTCGCGAAGGACCGGCTTGCGGATCCCGCCTTCAACACCTGGATGCGCAACAACGTAGCGCCGCACAAGCGACCAGGCTACGCCATCGTCACGCTGTCCACGAAGGCCACGGGCGTCCCTCCAGGCGACGTCACCGACGAGCAGATGGAGGCCGTCGCGGACTGGTCCGAGCGTTTCGGCTTCGGCGATGTGCGCATCTCGCACGAGCAGAACTTCGTGCTCCCCGATGTGCCGCAGCTGCGTTTGCGCCAGCTTTTCCGCCTAGCGTGCCAGCAGGGCTTGGGCCAAGCCAACGCGGGCCTGCTGACGGACATGATCTGCTGCCCGGGCGGGGACTTCTGCGCCCTTGCGAACGCGAAATCGATTCCCGTGGCCGAGGCGATTCAACGCCGCTTCGACGACTACGACTACCAGCACGACTTAGGGCCCATCGACCTCAACATCTCCGGCTGCATGAACGCCTGCGGCCACCACCATGTGGGCAACATCGGCGTGCTCGGCGTGGACAAGCGCGGCGCGGAGTTCTACCAAATCTCCATCGGCGGCAATCAGGCGGACGAGGCTTCTATCGGTCGCATCCTTGGCCCGTCCTTCCAACGCGCCGACGTGCCGGACGTGATCGAGAAGATCCTCGGCGTCTACGTCGACCGCCGCTTCGAGGGCGAACCGTTCGTGCAGACCGTGCGCCGCATCGGCGTCGATCCGTTCAAGGAGCGGGTCTACGCCAAGGAAGCCGCTGTTGCTGGTTAGGGACGGGCGGATCGCCGAGGACGACTGGCGGCTTGCTCTCGACGGCGATGCGGCACCGGGGCTGATCGCCTCGCTCGAGGCCTGGCGGCGGGCGCCCGATGGCGCGGGCGTCTGGGTGGATGGCGATGCCGAAGCGGACGAGATCGGCGAAGAGATCGCCGCAGCGCCGGTGGTGGCGGTGCGCTTCCCCGCCTTCGCCGACGGCCGCGGCCTATCCTTCGGCTCGCTGCTGCGCACGCGCTACGGCTTCACCGGCGAGCTGCGCGCCTTCGGCGAGATCATCCCGGACCTCGCCGAGTACATGCACCGCTGCGGCTTCAACGCCTTCGAGTTGCCGGACCGTCGCCAGGCGGAAATCACCATCGCCTGCATCGCTCGCATGAGCGATCACTACCAGGCGTCGGTCCGGGAGCCCGCGCCGCCGTTCCAGGACCCCGTGCGCCGACGGGATGCCCAACAGGATGGGGCACCGCACTGAGGTCTTGTCCCTCGACCATCCCCGCAGCATGAACGGGCCTTCCCAAGGCGCGACGGAGGACACAACCAGACAGACAACCCCGCAAGCGCCGAAGGCTTCTGGTAGAGTCGAAGTGACGGCAATGCGGCAGAGGGACGCAAAGGCATGATGACCAAGAGGAAAGCCAACGACCACCCATCGGGCGGGGATGACGGTGTGGTGAAGCCAACGATCCGCTGGTTCGATGGCTCGATGCACTTGGACATTGGCAAGGTCGTCAGCAGTGTGCCGTTCCGCGACAAGCTCGACAAGGTTGAGCTGCTGGAGAAGCGGCTGCAGGACGACAACTGAGGTCGGCAGCCGGCCATGTGGCACCCGTTTCTTGACCTGATCGTCGTTGGATTCACCGCTACTGGAGTGCTGAACTACACCCGATACTGGTTACTTCGGCAGCAGGGGTATTGGCTACTGTTTCCAGTACTGAGCGCTGGCGTGTTGCTTCTCCTTTGCGGCAGCGCCATTGAGGCTGTCGTCACATGGTGCTTTGGCGTTCGGGGGCTCCTCGCGTGGCCACCATCGTACAGCGGGCCTTTCGTTCAATTGCACGCCCAGTTCGCACTGGCGCTAGCGATCATCGGCCCGGTCTGCGCGAATCTGATCAACGGTCGGGCCCAGTTGGGGCGCGCCGCCTCCCGTGCCGGCGACCTCATTGAAGTGCTACTGCAGGACGCCCTCGAGACCAACGCCCTAGTCGAGGTCTCGCTGGCCAACCGGAAGTGCTACATCGGGCTTCCGCTCCACTCGGGCGTATCGACGCCAATTGATGCGGACATCTCGCTCGTACCGTTCATCAGCGGCTACCGTGACGAAGGCACCCTCGCATTGAGGATCACCACGTTCTATGCCCGCGCCTTGCGAGAGATCATCGACAGTGGGCAGAGCCCCGAAGCCGAGCTCAAGGTGGTGATTCCCAAAGGACAGATCATGTCGGCGCGGAAGTTCAACGTGGACCGTTTCGTACCGGAGACAGGGAACGGCGTCCCTCCCACCGGAGAAGACATCGGTCGTCTGGGCGGTTAAGCCCATGGACGTCGGCATCATCGAGTCCTTCTTCGTGATCTTCACGAGCGCGACGGTGCTCGCGGCCGTTGCGCTGTATACGCGCCAGCCGCTGATCGTCGCCTACATCGCCGTCGGCTGCGCGTTCGGGCCGCACGGCCTTGCGCTGGTGGCGGACGCGGCGATGCTGGCCGAGATCGGCGAGATCGGCATCATCTTCCTGCTCTTCCTGGTTGGCCTCGACCTGCCGCCGAGCAAGCTCAAGGACATGCTCGGCGAGTCCGTACTGACGGCCATCGCGAGTTCCCTGGTCTTCGCGGGCATCGGCTTCGCGGTGATGGCGGTGTTCGGCTTCACGATGCTGGAGGCGGCGGTGACGGCCATCGCCTGCATGTTCTCCAGCACCATCCTCGGCATCAAGCTGCTGCCGACCACCGTGCTGCACCACCGCCACACCGGCGAGATCGTCATCAGCCTGCTGCTGATCCAAGACCTCATCGCGGTGATCGCACTGCTGGTGCTGGCCGGAATGCAGACGGACAGCGGCGGCATGGCGACGACGGCGTTGACGGTCGCCGTGGCGCTGCCCGTGGTGCTGACCGTCGCCTTCGCGGGGGTGCGCTTCGTCGTCGTGCCGCTCTTGACGCGCTTCGACGTGTTCCGCGAGTTCACCTTTCTGCTGGCCATCGGCTGGTGCCTTGGCATCGCCAGCCTGTCCCATGCGCTCTACCTCTCGTGGGAGATCGGCGCCTTCCTGGCCGGGGTATCGCTCGCCAACTCGCCCATCGCGCAGTACATCACCGAGAACCTAAGGCCGTTGCGGGACTTCTTCCTGGTGCTGTTCTTCTTCTCCGTGGGTGCTGCCATCGATCCGATGCTGCTGCTCCACGTGTGGATGCCCACCCTGCTGCTCGCCGTGGTGCTGGTGGCCGCCAAGCCGCCCGTGTTCCGCATCCTGCTGCGCTGGCAGAAGGAGCCGGACAGCGTGGCGAGGGAAGTGGCCTACCGACTCGGCCAAGCGAGCGAGTTCTCGCTGCTGCTGGTGTTCGTGGCCGGCTCCGCCATACTCTCCGCGGAAGCCGCCCATGTGGTGCAGGGGGCGACGGTGCTGACGCTGCTGCTGTCCACTTACTTTGTTATTTTCCGCTACCCCAGCCCCATCGCGGTGTCGGCGGAACTGCGGCGGGATTGATAGGGGAAACCCGCATGAACGCAATCCGAAGGAGCATCGCCGCAGCGGCACTGGGTTTGGCGGCAGCCGTGGTCGCAGGAGCCGATGGCCGAGAACTGCGGGCCATCGATCTCGACGGCGACGAGGAGACCATCCCGCTGCACCCGGAGCACGGCGCGCTGCTGATCGTCGGCTTCAGCCGCGAGTCGTCCTCCCAGACCATGGCGTGGGGACAGCGGATCGCCGAGCACCGGCGCGAGCAGGCCGAGGCCGGCACCGAAGACGCGGACCCGGTGCCGGTGGTGAACGTGCTGGTCTTCGGCGACATCTCGCGCATGATGCGCGGCTTCCTGCGCCGAATGATGAAGGGCGCGATCCCGAAGGAGGCCGAAGACAGCTTCTACCTCGTCTACAAGGGCGCCGAAGCGTGGCGGGACCTCGCCGCCGTCGAAGACGAGGACGCCGCCTACGTGCTGCGCCTCGATGCGGGCGGCAACGTCTGCGCGAGACACGTTGGGCCGGTAGCCGATCGCTCGTTGGCGGTCCTGCTCGGCGACTCGTGCGGGGCGCAGAGTGCCCCCGCGACCTAGACCGAGCGGCGGCGACCGGTTTGCTATGCTCGCCTCATGACGCCTCCAGTCGGTCCGAATCCGTTCGTGCCAGGACACGGCCAAGTGCCTCCGTACTTCGCTGGCCGGACCCGGGAGCAACGCACGCTGATGGGCCTGTTCGCCTATCTGCAAGCCGGCAAAGGAGCACCGCGCAACGCGGTACTCTCCGGACCTCGCGGCAATGGCAAGACAGCACTACTGCGCTGGCTATTTCAAGAGGCGCAGGGCGATGGCGACATCGACCGCATCTGGCTTACCCCAAGCGACATTTCCAGCTTGGACGAACTGGCCACGCTGCTTGCGCCGCCGAGGCGATTCGCGTCGTTGCGCCCCGACACCTTCTCGGTGAATGTCGGCATCGGCAGGTTGGGCTGGGAGTTGGCCGGCCAGGAGGGCGCACTGGCCGCACTGTTGAAGGCGCGTTGCTTGCGACGCCCGTTGCTTGTGCTCCTTGACGAGGCCCACACGCTGGAAGCGCAGACCGGGCGCGCACTCCTGAACGCCAGCCAGACCGTGTGCGCCGAAGCCCCGTTGCTGCTCGTCATGGCCGGCACGCCCGGGCTTCAGCAGCACCTGAACACCATGTCTGCCACATTCTGGAGCCGAGCCGAGAAACTCGGCATCGGGCGTTTGGACGAGGATGCCGCGCTGGCCGCGCTCGAACGGCCGCTGGCCGCGCAGACGCCGCCAATCAAATGCGAGGCAGCTTCTCTGAAGCAGGCTGTCGTGGCGAGTCAGTGCTACCCCTACTTCGTCCAGCTTTGGGGGGCGGCGCTCTGGGACGTCGCGGTCGAGGTCGGAACGACGTCTTTGGATCAGTCCGCGGTCGATGCCGCGACCAACATCGTTGATCGAAGCCAGTCGGCCTACTATCAGGACCGGCTCGCGGAACTCGAGAGAGCCGAACTGCTGGACGTGGCGGCGCAGCTCGCCACATCGTTCGGCGACCAAGCGACCCTGCCCCGTGCCGCCCTGAATGCGGCGATCAAGGAAGCCTTTCCCGGCCAGGCGACCACGGCCCAGGTGCTCCGCTGCCGCGACCGCCTGAGCGACCTCGGCTACATCTGGAATCCCCCTGAAGCGGACGACGGGTGGCGGCCCGGCATCCCGAGCTTTATGGACTACGTCAAGAGGTACGCGGACTGAGCGCGGGCCAACCGCGCCATGCCCTCCCCGGGCAGACGCGCATCCGCCGTCACGACGCAGGCGAAGCCTTCCCCAACCTGCTCAAGGGGCCGCGTCGTACTCAAAAGCGCCACGGAAGCGGCCGACCGGCCACAGCACGCCCTCGGTCGGAAACGTACGGAGCACGTAACCGCGCTTAGGACGGGTCCGGAGCGATTCAGGGCCGCTTCTCGGCGCACAGGACGATCGAGTCGCCCGCCAAGACGCAACCGATCACCGCAGCTTGCGGGTAGCCTGCCTGGCGCAGCGCAGCCACGCATTCCCGAGCCGAATGCGCGGGCACGGCTGCCAACAGCCCCCCCGAAGTCTGTGGGTCGGCCAGCAGCCGCACGGTCGGGGCGTTCGGCGCCGCGCCCCTCAGTTCGAAATCCTCAAGCGCCTGCTCGTTGTTCGCCTGCAAGGAACTCGCGACGCCCGCATCGAGCGCTGCCAGTGCGCCGGTGAGACGCGGCACCTGATCGGCCCACAGCTCCACTCCCACCAAGCTGCCTTCGCGGCCGCTCGCCCGCACCATCTCGGCCAAGTGCCCGATCAGGCCGAAGCCGGTGACATCCGTGCAGGCTGAAGCACCGCACGCCCGCAGAACGCGCACGGCCGCCGCGTTCGATGCGTCCATGGCACCAATCGCATTGAGCATGTCCCGCGCGGGCGCCCTGCCCTGCATCGCCGCAGCGAGCAGCGCACCCGTGCCGATCGGCTTGCTGAGCACCAGGCGCTGGCCGACGCGCAGGCCACCCTTGGCGAGCGGCTCTTCGGACAGCGCACCAGCGACGCTGAAGGCGATCCCAAGCTCCGCGCCTTCGGCCGAGTGGCCACCTACGAGGTCCACGCCGTGGTCCCGGAACACCGCCAGCGCCCCGGCCATCATCTGATAGAGGTCTTCCTCCATCATCGCGTCGGCCATGGCGGGCACCGTCGCCAGGGCCAGTGCGAAGGTCGGCGTCGCGCCCATGGCGAAGAGGTCGTTCAGCGCATGGTGGGCACCGATGCGGCCGAAGCGGTAGGCGTCGTCGATCATGGCCCGGAAGCCATCGCAGCTCACCGCCAAGGTGCCTCCACCAACCCGAACGACGGCAGCGTCGTCGCCGATGCCCTGAATCGTCGCCGGCCCTTGGCAGATGTCCAGCCGGTCCAACACCCGATGCAGGATGTCGGCACCGAGCTTGGCGCCGCAGCCGCCGCACCGCATGGCCTCCGGCGCATCCGCCGCCAAGTTGGCGGGAAGTTCGGAAGGCGGTGCAGGCATCGACGGCAACTCGTTGAATTTCGCAATGAATCGCCGGTCGATCCACCGTTTCCAGCGCCACACCCAGCGGCCAGCCACGGCCAGCCGACCACGGCTCGCCACCGCCGTTCCGGCACCGTCCCCCAGCATGGCCATGGCACGACGTTGGGCGCGGTACGGGCGCAAGCCGCGGCCGGTCGCGAAACGGCGCAGGTTGTCCGTCAGCACGGGGCCTTGGCGGACGGCGTAGACGCCCGATTTCGGGCGCGGCGCGATCATGGACGCCGCGATATCGCCGGCGGCGAACACTTCCGGGTGCGAGGTCGATTGCAGGGCGGCATTGACGGCAACGAAGCCGTCCGCAGCCGTGGCCAGTCCGGCCTGCCGCGGCCAAGGCGGCGCCTCCACGCCGGTGACCCACAGCACATGGTCCGTGGCGATGCGCCGGCCGTCTTCGGCGACGACCTCCCCGGACCCGGCTTCCCGGACGCGGAAGCCCGTCAGCAGGTCGACGCCCCGGCGGCGTAGCATGGCGAGCAGTCTGCGCCGGGCCAAGGCAGCGAACGTCGGGAGCACGGCATCGGCGGCATCGACCACCGTGCAGCGAACGTCGTACCGGGCCGTGATGGCCAGCGCCAGCTCGATGCCGCCGGCGCCGGCGCCGGCCACGGTCAGGTGGCGCGGCAAATCGCCATCGATCAGCCGTTGCCATGCGGGCAGGAAGCGGCCGATGGGCTTGACCGGGGTGACGAAATCCGACGCGAAGCGCTCGCCGGGCACACCGCCGGTGTTGAGCGAGAGCACATCGTAGCGGAGCGGGGGACGGTCGTCGAAGGCAATGCGCCGCGCGGCCAGATCGATGCCCGTCGCTTCGGCGGCGATGAACCGCGCCTGTGCGAAAGCGGCGAGCCGGGCGAGATCGATGTGGATGTCGTCGAAGCCGTAGCTGCCTGCGATCAGTCCCGGCAGCATCCCCGAGTACGGCGAATGCGGCTCGCGCGCCAGGAGCGTCAGGCGAAGTCCAGGTTCCGGTCTCATGCCGAAGGCCTTGAGCACCTGCACATGGGCATGGCCGCCGCCAAGCAGCACGATGTCGCGAACGAGCGGTGCCGCGGCGGCCTTCATCCCGCCATGCCCAGGCCGCTGGCCCTGCCCCGTCTGAGCAGCACCAGCGCCGCTAGCGCCGCCACGATCACCGGCGCCGAGACGCCGAGCACGGCATTCCAGCCGAAGATCTGCATTACCGCGCCGGCGCCAAGCGAGGCGACGGCGGAGGTGCTGAACACCGCGAGGTCGTTGACCGCCTGGGCGCGGAATCGCTCGTCCGAAGTGTGCGCCTGGCCGAGCAGCGTGGTGCCGCCGGTGTAGAGGAAGTTCCAGCCGACGCCGAGCGCCACCATCGCGACCGCATAGTGCATCACTTCGCGGCCAAGGAAGCCGACGCACACCGTGAGACCCAGCACCAGCGCGCCCAGCAGCATGGTCCGGTCCGCGCCCCAGCGGGCGATCAGCGCACCGGCGATCAGCGACGGCGCGTACATCGCCAGCACATGGGCTTGCACGACTCCCGCCGTGTGGCGCAGCGAGTGGCCGTCCACCGCATGCATCGCAAGCGGCGCGGCGGTCATCACGAACACCATTACGCCGTAGCCCGCCGCGCCGCCCAGCACCGCCGCGGCGAAGGTTCGGCTGCGCGTCATCTCCGCGAGTTCGCGCACAGGCCGGCTCGTCCCCCCCGCGGCAACGGGCGCAGCGACCCGCAACCCGAGCAGCAGCACCGCCGCCGCCACATAGCAGCCGGCGACGCCCGCGAAGGTCCCCGCGAAGCGGCCGGCATCGATCCAGAACTCGCCCCGAGCCGCCAGTTCCGGGCCGATCATCGCGCCGAGCAGCGAGCCGGCCAGCGTGCAGGAAACGGCATAGCCCGCCGCTGCCGGGCTGACGCTTTCGGCAGCCGCGAACCGGTACTGGGCGGAGAAGGCCATGGCCGTGCCGACGAGTGCCGAGGCGAAGCAGAAGCCCGGGAAGTTGCCGCCCACCACTGCCCAGCCGCCGAATGCCGCCCCTAAACCGCCGAGCAGAGCGCCGCAGATGAAGCCGATGCGCCGACCGATGCGGGCCATCAGCCACGCCGCGAATACCGTCGCCGCAGCGGTGCCGAGCACCATCAGAGACAGCGGCAGAGTGGCGAGGTTGGGCGTCGGCGCGAGTTCGCGGCCGATGATGCCGCCCAAGGTGACCAGCGCCACCGTGCCCGTCACCGCCACCGCCTGCGCCGCCACCAGAATGGCGAGGTTGCGACTCAGCAGTTCGCGGCGGATGCTTGCGCTAGCGGGTGGCACGCCTGTCCAGGAAGTCGAGGTTCGCGCCGTCGCGATTGGCACCGCGGTGGTGCAGGTCCCGAGCCCGCATCACCACATCGCGACCGAAGCGGTCGATCAGCCAGTCGATGGTGGTGTCGAGTTCGCGCCGCAGATGGTCCTCGAACAGATCGAGCTGCCGCGGCGCATTCTGCCGGGCGAGGTCGAAAGCGGCGAGACCCACCAGCCGGAATGGTCCCGGATGGTCGAACTCGCCCAGCAGGCTGCTCGCCGCGGCAAGCAGTTCGCTGCCGAGGTCCGTCGGCGTCGCGAGCAGGCGCTGGCGGGTGAGCATGCGAAACGTGCTGGTCTTGAGGCGCACGCGCACGCCGCGCGCGGCGATGCCCTTGGCGCGCAGTCGCCGGGCGATGCGCTCGGCCGCACGACGCAGGTGCAGCTCGATGTCCTCGCGCTTGGATACGTCGAACGCCAGCGTGCGGTCCGAGCCGAGGCTCTTCGATTGCCGCGAGCGATGCACGGGCCGCGGGTCCCGGGCATTGGCCAGATCGTGGAAGTGCAGGCCCAGATGGCCGAGCCGCTCGCTGAGGAACGCGATGTCCGCGTCGGCGATGTCCCCGATGGTCTCGAACCCCAGGGCATTGAGGCGCGGCACGGTTTTCGGCCCGGCGCCCCAAAGCCTAGATACCGGCTGTGGCGCGAGCCAAGCCCTCGCTATCGCCGGCGGCACGACCGTGAGGCCGTCGGGCTTGTCGTAGGCGCTCGCGACCTTCGCCACGTACTTGGTGCCGGACACGCCGACGGAGATGTCGAGGCCGGTCGCCTCGCGCACGGCTGCCTTGATCCGCCCCGCCATCGTCGCCGGAGGCCCGAACAAACGCTCGGCGCCGCTCATGTCCAGGAACGCCTCGTCGAGGGACAGTGCTTCCACGCTCGGCGAGAAGTCGCCAAGGATGTCCATGACTTGCGCGGACACCTCCTGGTAGCGATCGAGGCGCGGCTCGACGATCACCGCGTGCGGACACCGCCGCCGCGCCTCCCCCATGGGCATCGCGCTCCCGACGCGATAGGGCCGCGCCTCGTAGCTGGCCGTCAGAACCACGCCGCGAAAGCTGTTCGGACCGACCAGCACCGGCTTGCCCTTGAGCGACGGATCGTCGAGCTGCTCGACCGCCGCGTAGAAGGCGTCCATATCGGCATGGACGACGGTGCGCGGCCAAGCCTCGACGCCCTGGCGCGGCGCCATCGCTCGGCTCGCGACCGCCATCAGGCTAGGCCACGTTCCCATTCGGGACGCTGCCCGTCACGATCCACAACGGATCGGCGTTCGGCGGCGAGCGATCCAGATGGGCCAGATCGCCGAATCCGGCGCGATCTAGGTAGACCGCCACCAACGCCAAACGCTCGCGCGGCGGCAGGGCCCGAAACGCCATGATCGCCTTGGTCGGGAAGCAGCGGTGGGAGATGGCGACGGCCACCCGGCCTCCGGGCGCGAGAACGCGCTTCAAATCCGTGAAGACCTCCACCGGGCGGATCAGATACTGCACGGAGACGGCGATCACCGCGCGGTCGAACGCCGCGTCGCCGAACGGCAGGCGCGGCTCGGCGTTCAGGTCGTGGACGACCCACTCGTCGAGCCGCATGTTGGCGGCGAGCTCCTCGGCGTTCATGCCGAGTCCGGCTACATGCGCGTAGTCCTCGTCCGGGAGGTGCGAAACCCACGAGGACATCAGGTCCAAGATGCGTCCGCCGGGCGGCAGGAACTCGGCGTAGAACGCGGTGAGCGCACGGATGGTCGCGTCGTCGATGTGGGTGACGAGCCGCGCCTGCGAATAGAACAGCGCATCGGCGGATTCGTCCTCGCGCAGCAGGAAGTTCGCCGGGATGGGGCCGAGCGCCGCGCTCCCGCCGGGGTCTTTGCGGGACGCGCGGGATGTTGGCTGCGAATCGGCCACGGCTGCTCCTACGGCCTTCAGCGACGATTGCCTACAGACTCCCACAACGGCGGGCACACGGGTAGCGCCGATTTGCAGCGGGGTTAACGGCTGTAGAATGCCGCCGCCCCGGGGAGAGCGCGTCGCGCATCCCGTCCCCCCACACCCAGGCGTCGACATCTCTTGGCTTCCAGTACGAACCCGCGCGTCCAGCCGAGCGACAGCGCACCCGCATCGCAAGCGCCGACGGCCTCGTTCCGGAACGAGGCGTGGGCGCTGTGCCGCTTGGGCGTGCCCATGGCCGCGACGCAGTTCTTCATCATGGGCATGGGCTTCCTCGACACCGCGATGTCCGGCAACTACGACTCCGTCCATCTGGCCGGCGTCGCGCTTGGCAGCAATGTGCTGTGGCCGATCTTCATGCTCTTCACCGGCTGCACGATGGCCGTGACACCCATCGCCGCGCAGCTCGTCGGTGCGGGGCGTACGGACGAGGTCGGCATCGTAGTCCGCCAAGCGCTGCTGGTGGCGGCCTGTCTCGCGGCGCTTGCCGTCGCGCTCGTGCTGAACGCAGCGCCGCTGTTCGCCTTCTTCGAGATCGATCCTGCCGCGGCCGACATCGCCGAGCGCTATCTCGGCGCGGCCGCCTGGGGGCTGCCGCCGGTGATGGTCTATGTGGTGCTGCGCTACGCCTCCGAGGGCCTCGGCCGCACCGTCGGACCGATGGTCATCGTCGGCACCATGCTGCTGGTCAACGCGGTGCTGAACTACGTCTTCATCTACGGCGCGTTCGGAGCGCCGGAACTTGGCGGCGAAGGCTGCGGCTGGGCCACCGCCATCGTCATGTGGTGCGAGTTCGGGGCGATGATCGTGCTGTCTCGGTTCCGCTACTTCCGCGCCACCGGCCTGTGGCACGGTTTCGAGCGCCCGGACTGGCGGCGCATCGGCCACCTGCTGTGGGTCGGTCTGCCGATCGGCCTGTCGTCGTTCGTCGGCATGGGCCTGTTCGCGTTGATCGGCTTCCTGGTCGGACGGCTCGGCGTCGTGCCCCTAGCCGCGCACAGCATCGCCGGGCACATCAACTGGGCGACATTCGTGATCCCGATGGCGCTCGGTGCCGCCGCCGGCATCCGCATCGGCTTCTTCGTCGGCGCCGGCGATCTCGCCGCGGCACGGCACGTCGCCAAGGTCGCCATCGCCATCTCGCTCGGCTACGCGCTGGCGGTGAGCGCGGCGCTGGTGCTGCTGCGCCACGGCCTCGTCGCGATCTACAGCAACGACGCGGAGGTCACCGGGCTGGCGGCCGGATTGCTCATCCTGATCGCCATCTACCAAGTTTTCGACGACCTCCAAGGAACCGCCACCGGCGCGCTGCGCGGCTACAAGGACACCCGAGCGCCGATGTTGTACACCATCAGCGGCTACTGGCTGTTTTCGCTGCCGCTCGGCATGGCCCTCGCCTACGGATTCGGGGAGGTGTCGGCGCTCGGTGTATACGGGTTCTGGGTGGCGCTCTCGTTCGGGCTGGCGCTGGTGGCCATCGCCATCAGCCTGCGGCTATACCGCACGGCACGGAATCCCGAGCGCATCATGCGCTTGGCGCGCTAGGTCAGGCGCTGGGGGCATCGGTAGGCACCGGGACGTGAATGACGATGCCGCTCAGGCTCTCATCCATGACGATCTGGCAGGTGAGACGGCTGGTGGCCTGGCGCTCCGGGACGAATTCGAGGATGTCCGCCTCGTCGCCGACGGGCGGCCCGGCGCGCGCGAACCAGCTCGGGTCGACGATGCCGTGGCAGGTGGAACAGGTGCAGCCGCCGCCGCACTGCGCGTAGATGCCGCGCACGCCGTTGTCCAAGGCGCAATCCATGGCAGTGGCGCCCGCCGCGACGGCAAAGCGCTCACGGCGCCCGTCCGGCTGCACGAAAACGACGGTGGGCGACGGCATTCGGACGACGGCGGGAGTTGGTGGAGCCAGCCGGGATCGAACCGGCGACCTCTACAATGCCATTGTAGCGCTCTCCCAGCTGAGCTATGGCCCCAAGCGAAGTCTGGCAGCGACCATAGGGCGGTTTCTCGGGCGCGTCAAGTACGTTGGGCCAGCGCGACGCTGGCTTGGCCGCATGAACGGCGCACGCGATGAGCCAGCGAGCGACGGTCTCCGACCGAGCGAGCGGCACGGAGCGGGCGGATTGATGCCCTGTCGCGAATGGCGCTATGCTCCACTGCGCTGGCCGGCCGCAGACGCGACATGCAGATCGAGCGCATTCGGATTCGGAACTTCCGAGCATTCAAAGACGTGGACATTCGGGACGTTCCGCGCCTCGCCATTCTGGTCGGTGCGAACGGCACGGGCAAGTCGACCCTGTTCTCGGTTTTCGATTTTCTCCGCGACGCAATGAGCACCAACGTGCGCGCCGCCCTGGCGAAGCTGGGTGGCAGCCGCGGTTTGGAGGAAGTGCGCAGCCGCGACACCGACGGTCCCATCCAGATCGACGTCTGCTACCGCATGGGCGCACGCAAGCCGCTGGTCACGTACTCCCTCTCGATCGGCGGGACGGCGTCCCAACCGGTGGTCGAACGCGAGATCCTTCGCTACCGCCCGTTCAGCCGGGGACGGCCGTGGCACTTTCTCGACTTCCGCCAAGGGCGTGGGTACGCGGTGACGAACGAGGCCGACGAGGTTGCCGACCAGACTCAGCTCCGACGCGATGAACAGGAGCTGAAGTCCCCGGACCTGCTCGCCATCAAGGGCCTTGCGCAGTTTCAGCGATTCCCTGCGGTCGTCGCCTTGGGGGATCTCATCGAACGGTGGCATGTGTCGGACTTTCACATCAGTCAAGCCAGACCGGAGCAGGAAATCGGCTATGCAGAGCATCTCTCGCGGGAGGGGGAGAACCTCTCGCTCGTCGTCGAGTACCTCCACAACGAGCACCCCAAGGTGTTCAAGCGCATCTTGAATGCCCTCGCGCTTCGAGTCCCGGGCATTGCGCATGTGGAGACCAAGCAAACCGAGGAAGGCAGGATCCTGCTGCGCTTCCAAGACGGCGCTTTCGAGTCGCCCTTTCTCGCCCGGTACGTGTCCGACGGCACCATCAAGATGCTCGCCTACCTGACTCTGCTCTATGACCCCGAGCCGCACCCACTCCTCTGCGTCGAGGAGCCGGAAAACCAGCTCTACCCTACTCTCTTTTGGGAACTCGCCGAGGAGTTTCGAGACTACGCCCACCGCGGCGGGCAGGTGTTCGTCTCCACGCACTCACCCGATTTTTTGAACGCGGCGGAACTGCACGAAGTCTTCTGGCTGCAGAAGGAAGGCGGCTACACGACGGTCCGTCGCGCCAGCGAAGACGCGCAGGTAGCACGCTATATGCGGGACGGCGATCAAATGGGCTACCTCTGGAAGCAAGGCTTCTTTGAAGGAGCGGGCCCCGAAACGTGAATCTCGTGTTCTTCCTGGAGGAGCCTTCCGCTCGGGAAATGCTGAAGGGCTTGCTGCCGCGGTTGCTGGGTGCGCAGGTCTTTCCGCCGGAGCTGTCGCTGACCGACAATCGATCCCGCAGTTTCCGCGCACTGATCGACGGACTTCAGCAGCTTCGGATCGACGGCAGGCGCGGGGAGTGAGACGCCGGTGCCGCCGCGCCACCGCGCACATCGCTCGGCCACGGCGTAATATCCGCCACAAGGGAACGTCGGAGGGCCACCCATGGCGATGGCTTGGCAATCGGACTACGGCGAACACGAGGCGGCGATGGTCGCCTATCGCGAGGCGGGCACGGCGCGGGCCCTCGGCCTCGACAACCGCGGCCCCGTTCGCTATCACGAGGACGGTTCGCTGCACGAGGACATCGTGGAGTCCTATTGGCGGCACGGCTTCTACGTCTTCCAAGGCGTGATCGGCGAAGAGGAACTCGCGGACATCGAGCGCGACGTGCAAGCCATCATCGACCGTGCCCCGACGGCACCGGGCGGCAAGCTGGACCGCCACGGACGCCCGGCCCTCGGCGCGGACGGCAAGGGCGGCGGCATGGCCTTGGTGCGGCCGCTCTCCGACCCCATCGGCGGCACCGAGCGCAACAACGGGCGCCATCCAGCGAAGATGATCGAGCCCGCGCCCCCGGAGGATGCGCCCGAGTGGGTGCTGCAAGTGGTTGGCGGCTCGCTGCAGTTCTCCGACGCCGCGCTGCGCCTCTACGCGCACCCGGACCTGATGCGCGTTGCCGAGACGTTCAACGGTCCCGACTTCTCGCCGTTCAACGAGGTGATCTGGATCAAGCACCCGCGCCTCGGCGGCAGCGTCGCCTGGCACCAGGACGGCACGACGCACTGGGATACGCCCAAGTTCCACAAGGGCAGCCACGGCTTCAACTTCATGGCCCAGCTCTACGGCTGCAACGCGGCGAACGGGCTGTGGGTGGTGCCGGGCTCGCACCTCGCCCAAGCGGACATCAAGGGCTGGTGCGAGGATGCGGGCTCGGACCGGCTCCCGGACGCCGTGCCGCTGCTGTGCGAGCCGGGCGATGTGGCGATCACGAACCGCCAAGCTGTGCATGGCTCGTTCGCGAACACCAGCGACGACTGCCGCGTGACGATCAACTTCGGCTTCCATCCCCGGGCGAGCGTCGTAGGCGCGCGGGGGAACGGCATCCATGCGCCGGGCAGCGACACGATCATCTACGACGAGGATCGAGTCCGCAGTCGCTCGCAGGTCCTGGGATTGGCCATCGAGGCACGCAAGCAGCGCTTCCCAGACGAGACGCCCTACCAGTACCAGCCGTTCGTGGGCCAGACGTTCGAGTGGAACGACGCCGCGAGGGAGAGCTTGCGGGGGTACAACAAACTGGATCTAGGCATCTGACGCACCTGCACGAGATCACCGGCGCGGAACCGCGAGAACGGTTCACATGAAGGTAGCCAGTTCCTCGCGGACGTATCGCTGGAGCACCGGCACCTTCGCATCAGCAGCGGGATAGCCGGCAACGACCAGCACGTAGGGCCGCTCCTGCCGTGGACGGCCGAGCAGCTCATTGAGGAAACGCATCGGGCTCGGCGTGTGCGTGAGCGTGGCGACGCCGGCATTGTGAAGCGCCGCAATCAGAAGCCCCGTCGCGATGCCCACGGACTCGGCGGTGTAGTAGTTCTTGAGGCGCTCGCCGTCCTCTTCGCCAGCCCTCTGCGCATGCGTGAAGCGCTTGAGGAATACCGCGATGAGCACCGGGGCCGTTGTCAGAAACGGCTTCTCCGCGTCCGTTCCGAGCGGAGCTAGCGCGTCGAGCCACTCCCGGGGCGCGCGACGACCGTAGAACTCCCGCTCCTCGCGCTCCGCCGCTTCCCGAATGGTGGCTTTCTTCGCCGCATCCGTCACCACCACGAAGTGCCATGGCTGGCGGTTGGCGCGCCGCTCGGCGCGCTCCCCGCGGTTAGCAGCGCGTGCTCGACGACATCCATCGGAATCGGCCGATGATCGAAGTCCCGCACCGACCGGCGGCAGCGCATGAGTTCGTAGAAGCGCTCCGCCCGCTGGCTCATCTCGGCGGGCGCGCGTTCCGCGAACGCCAGACGCGCGAACTCGGGCATGGTTGACTCCGGCTACCTTCCGCCTGTGCCGAGTGTAGCCGGATCGGCTGGACGAGCGTCCATGGCAAACTGCTGGCAGTGAAATGCCGGAGAGCACGATGACGATTCTCAAATGGTCCGCCATCGCCGCGGCGGTGCTCGCGCTCGGGTTCGTCGCGCTCAGGACTTACTTCGTCCTTGTCGCCAATCCGGCAGTCGCCAAGGAACTGCGCGATGACCCACAAGGGACGCGAGCGGGCATCGTCATGCTATTGACGCTGCCCGGTGAGCGCGTGCTCCCGGTGAACTACCTCCGGGACGGGGACCGCGTCTACGCTGGCGCCGATGGGCGCTGGTGGCGCACCCTTCGAGACGGCAACGTGCCGGTAACGGTGTTCATCCGCGGCGAGACGCTCTCCGGTCGAGCCCGCGTAGTGCTGGACGACGCCGAGTTCAAGCGCGATGTGTTCCAGCGCCTTCGGCCGAACGTCCCGAAATGGCTGCCAACCTGGTTGGACGCGGAACTCGTCGTGATCGACCTCGACGCCTGATAGCGGCGGGCCGATCACCGGCATCATCCCGTACGCAGTTCCGTGATCGCCTGATTGGTCAGCACGCGCAGGTCCGGGCGGAACGGCCATGGCGAGCCCATGAGCTGGATCATGCCGACGACGACGATCTCCTCAACCGGGTCGATCCAGAACACGGTTCCCGCGGCACCGCCCCAGGAGTATTCGCCCTCGGAACTCAGTACCGCAGCGGCCACCGGATCCGCGTTCACGCCCCATCCGAGCCCGAAGCCGAAGGCGTTGGCGCCGCGTTTGGGTGGCTGCTCGCCGCTGCCGCCGCCGGACGAACGCACGTCACACAGCGCACGCCAAGGCAAATCATGTTCACATTTACGCTTACAACGCGGATAATGAGGCATGGTTCGACATCGACAAGCGCTGTCTGGCTTCGCCAACCGGCTATTCGCCGAAGGGCGGATAGTGTTCGCGACCGCCGAGGCGGAACACGCGCTCGGAGTTGGCCACCGTGCGTTCCTTGACGCCGCGGAGCGGTTGCAGCTCAACGGGCAGCTACTCTGCCCGCGCCAGGGATTCTACGTCGTGATCCCCCCGCAGTACGCGAACTGGGGCGGTCCGCCTCCTGCCTGGTACATTGACGCAATGATGGCCAGGGAGGATCAGCCCTACTACGTAGCGCTGCTGAAGGCGGCAGAGCTGCACGGCGCGGCGCATCAGGCGGTCATGGAGTTCCAAGTGGTCTGCGGCAAGAGGCTCCCCGACATTCGCGCAGGCCGCAGCCGTATCGTCTTCCACTATCGCCGCACCTCAGCAGCGTCTACCTAGGGATCGAGGATCGCAAGACCGACACCGGGACAATGAAGATCTCCTCCCCAGCACTCACCGCCCTCGACCTGCTCCGCTACCCGCAGGCGTCGGGGGGCATCGACAACGTGGCAACAGTTCTTTCCGAACTCGGCCCGGACATCGAACCCGACCAGCTCGCTTTGCTGTCCGACCGCGTAGAGCGGCCGATAGCGCAGAGACTGGGGCACATGCTGGACCAACTCGGCGACGCGGAACGGACCGGCCCGATGCGGGAGCGGCTCCGGGCACGAGGCATGCTGCGCTGGACCGAGCTGGACCGGCAGCTCAGCGATCCGGACTTCGCGCCGGAACCAAGGTTGCGCGATGCCAAATGGCGCGTGGTAGTGCGACGCCTGCCGGAGCCGGACGTTTGATCCCGACCGCATATGTCGTCGCTTCAGTGCCAAGCTACTATGACCATCAGTCGCCCACTGGGCAATACGCAGCCCCGCCGCTACTCGAGCCGCGGCGGCAGCAGGGGCGGGACTTGTCCACGCCTGCCTACGAGCCATGCACGGCGCAGGATGGCCCCACCCAAGCACATGTCGTACGCAGTTCCTCTGGACAACACCCGTGTTCTACGACGCCCGTTCGCAATGCGAAGGATCGAAACCGAGCTCGCATAAACGTCGCCGAGCGCTGTCGCGCTCGTCCGCCGTGAACAATGACCTATACTCCGGGCGCAGGACAACGCACTCCAGCGAAAGGTCGAGTCGCTTGAGCGTCCAAAGGCGCGTGAATCCTTCATGGAAGCGATCAGTGGCCAGCAACTGGTGGGCAGTGGCGAGGGCGCCCTGCTCCGCCAACATCCGTTCGAAGCGTACCGGCGAATAACCCGCTGCCCGCGCCTGACGGCACGTCTCCCGCATCACCTGCTCGAACTGTGCTTCTAGATCATCCATCGGAAATCATCGCTCGTAGCGCCCAGCTCAGTTGCTCATCGTGAGGGCTTACCCCAGTTCCGTGATCGCCTGGTTCGTCAGCACGCGCAGGTCCGGGCGGAACGGCCATGGCGAGCCCATGAGCTGGATCATGCCGACGACGACGATCTCCTCAACCGGGTCGATCCAGAACACGGTTCCCGCGGCGCCGCCCCAGGAGTATTCGCCCGCGGAACTCAGCACCGCAGCGGCCACCGGATCCGTGTTCACGCCCCAGCCCAGGCCGAAGCCGAAGGCGTTGGCGCCGCGTTGGGTGGGCTGCTCGCCGGTGCCGCCGCCGGTGATGGTCGCCGGGAGGTGGTTCGAGGTCATGAAGGCCACCGTCTTCGGGCTGAGCAGGCGCACGCCGTCGAGTTCGCCGCCGCGGCGCACCATCTCTGCGAAGCGCAGGTAGTCCATAGCCGTTGACACCAAGCCGCCGCCGCCGGAGTACATCTCCGTGTTCTTGTAGCCCTCGAAGGCGCCCTCGCCCAAGTCCACGAGCTTGGCTTCCTGGCGGTTCCAGCGATGGTTCGGGAGGAACCGAGCGAGCTTGTCTTCGGGTACGTTGAAGAACGTGTCGACCATGCCAAGCGGCTCGAAGATGCGCTCCTTGAGGAATACGTGGAACGACTGGCCGCTGATGCGCTCGACCACGAGGCCCGTCACGTCTACGGCGACGCTGTAGTGCCATTGCGCGCCAGGTTCGAACTTGAGCGGCAGCGTGGCCAGACGCTCGGCGAACTCGTCGAGATTCTTGCCAGCCAAGGGCTGCACTTCGCGGTACTTCTGGTCGAGCGGATCGGCGGGGTTGAAGCCGTAGGACAAGCCCCCGGTGTGGGTGAGCAGATGACGCATCGTCATCGTTTCCTTAGCGGGCAGGATCTCGTCGCCCACCATCACCTTGAGGCCCTCGAGTTCCGGGACGAACTTGGCCACCGGGTCGCTGAGCTGGAACCCGCCTTCCTCGTAGAGCATCATCGCCGCCACCGCGGTGATGGGCTTGCTCATGGAGTAGATGCGGAAGAGGTCGTCCTTCTGCAGCGGCGCCGCGTTGTTCAGGCCGCGCGCGCCGGTGGCCTCGAAGTGGACGATCTTGCCGTCCCGAGCGACCAGCAGCACCATGCCGGGAACGCGGCCCTCGGCGACGTAGTGCTCGGCCATGGACTTGAGCCGGCCGAGTCGTTCGGCGGACATGCCGGCGCTGGCCGGAGCCGCCTCCACGATGTCGCCGACCGGTTCCGCCGCCGCTTCGGGGGCCGTTTCCGACTGAGACGCCGGACAGCCGGCCAACAGGAGCGCCAGCACGACGCCCGCCGAGAGCTTTGCAGCATTCATCCTCTACCCTTCCCCTTTTTACACGTACTGCGCGGATGCGCGGACGTGATTCTAACCTTCGCCGCTCAAGAGGTGCCGATAGGTTTCGCGGAGGACGTTCTTCTGCACCTTCCCCATGGCGTTGCGCGGCAGTTCGTCCACGCAGACCACGCGCTTCGGCTGCTTGTAGCGGGCGAGTCGGTCCTTGAGGAAGGCATCGATGGCCGCGGTGTCCACCGGCGTACGCGCGACCAGCACGGCCACCACCGCCTCGCCGAAGTCCTCGTGCGGCACGCCGATGACGGCAGACTCCGCAACCTCCGGCATCTCGTCGAGCAGCGTCTCCACCTCCTTCGGATAGACGTTGTAGCCGCCGGAGATGACGAGGTCCTTCTCGCGCCCGACGATGGTCACGCGGCCCTCCGCGTCCATCGTGCCCATGTCCCCGGTGATGAAGAAACCGTCTTCGCGGAACTCCTCCGCGGTCTTCTCGGGCATCCGCCAATAGCCCTTGAAGACGTTGGGGCCGCGTACTTCGATACCGCCCACCTCGCCGGCAGGGAGCGGCTGGCCTTGTTCACCCGCGATCCGCGTATCCACGCCGGGCAGCGAGAAGCCCACCGTGCCAGCAACCCGTTCGCCATCGAGCGGATTGGAGGTGTTCATGAGCGTCTCGCTCATGCCGTAGCGTTCGAGGATGCGGTGGCCCGTGCGCTCCTCAAAGGCGGCGAAGGTCTGCTCGGTGAGCGGCGCGGAGCCGGAGATGAACAGGCGCATGTTGGCGCAGGTCTCGGCGTCGAAATCGTCCCGCGCGAGGAGGCGCGTGTAGAAGGTGGGCACGCCCATAAGCACGGTGCTGCGCGGCAGGTCGCGGATGATGGCGGCAGTGTCGAACGTGGGGTGGAAGATGATCGGCGTACCGCGCAGGAGCGCGCAGTGGAGGGCGACGAAGAGGCCGTGGACATGGAAGATCGGGAGCGCGTGGAGGAGAACGTCGTCGTCCTGCCAGGCCCAGTAGTCGCAGAGGATCTCGGCGTTGGAGAGGAGGTTACCGTGGGTGAGCATGGCGCCTTTGGAGCGGCCCGTGGTGCCGGAGGTGTAAAGGATCGCGGCGATGTCGTCGTCGGCCACGTCCACTGTGTCGCGCATCGGAGCGGCACTCGCGACGAGATCGGCCCACGAGCCGCGACCGTCGGCATCGAGCGTCTCGACGCGCACCTCGGCGCTCGCTGGGACACTGACAGTGCTGGCGGCGACAAAAAGGGCCGGCTGCGCATCGACCAAAAAGTAGGCCACTTCTGCGCCGGTATAAGAGGTGTTCAGCGGAACATAGACTGCGCCGACCTTGAGGCAACCCAGATACAGCGCCACGGCCCCCGGCGTCTTCGCCACCTGCACCACCACCCGATCGCCCGGCCCGATGCCTTGACTCGCCAGTGCGGCGGCGGCTCGATCCACCGCGTCTGCTAGGTCGTCATAGCTCCACGGCGACCGCTCCGGAAGAACCAGCGCTGGCGAAGCAGGCACCTGACGGAGCGCTTTATCGAGTCGTACGTAAAGATTCATCCCTTGCTCTAGCCTAGCCAAACTCCGTCAGGAGCCGCGTGCGACAAACCCCTTCGTCCGCAGCCTAGCCTCGCGCCGGCCTCGCACCTGGCGACGACCTGATTCGGACTCGCTGGCCCGTGACGACGATGATCGCGCCGACGCGCATAGCATCACCATGTTGCTCAATGAGATCCCGTATCGCCGCCGCCTGCTCCGTCACCGTCAAGCCGTCAAACCGGACAATGCACGAGTGCGGCAAGCCAAGCGCAAACACGAGCTCGCCGAAATCCTTGTCCTCCGTGAGGAGGACGCGACCATCTCGGTACGCCGTGGCGAGAACCGCCTCGTCCGACGCCTCGGCGTAGCCATCACGCGCGCATAGAACGTCGTGGCCGAGATCGACCAATGTCTGGTGCAGAACGCGAGAGGCGACACATACGTCGAGAAGGAACTTCACGACGCTGCACGAACGGCAATGCGCTCATGCACATGCTCGCCCGACAGCGAACGATGGGCAAAGACCAAGCACGCGTGGATGTCCTCCGGTTCGAGCAAGGGGTACTCGCTCAGGATCGTCTCCGCATCATCCCCTGCCGCCAACTTGCCGAGTACATGCTCCACCGCGATCCGCATGTCCCGGATGATCGGTTTCCCACCGAACACGTCGGGGCGCACCGTAATGCGGCCCAACAACTGCTCCTCGGCAGATATGTCCATCGATCATCCCTCCTGCGGTTGCCAGTCCTGAGGTCTGGCAATGAGCGTCGACTAACGCTGCGCCCATTGAGCGGAGCCTGCCCAAGGCAGACCAAGATGTCAACGGCGCACCTTGGCGCACCTCAAGGCGACTCATACCTCTCCCTATGCCTGAACCAAAAGCGGCATTCCATCGTGCAACTTGCCAAACACTCGGCCAGCACTCCGGACGGTCGGCCTCGGCAATGCTGGTCGGGATGACTTGCCGCACCGGACTACTACCGTCGGCTGGGTGGCCTTTCTGCGTGGCGACGTCTACCCCTCGACTACCAGCGTCATCCGCTCGCCACCGGGCACAATCTGAGGGTCCCTACCGAACCTAATGACGGCGAGATGGAATGTGCCGGGTTCGCCGACGGTGAATTTGGCCGGCCACCGGTTCCTACTGCCCCGGCGTGCTGTGAACCCGGTTGCCTGGGTGAACTTGAAGCCCTTCGGATCGAAGGAAATGGCTAGTCCATCCTTCACCCCACGCACAACGTCGTTCAAGATCGATGTGGCCCTATCGATCCAATGCACATGGATCGTCTCGGTCCAAGACTTCCCAGTTGCCTCCTGAGTGAAGCTGTATGCGATCTTGGTGTCTCCCGACGTCGTGGAGGTGGACCACACCCACACAACGCGCCCGCCCCGACGGTCCGTTGGCAGCTCATCGATCTGCACGCGATAGACATCCCCGTTAGGAATGATGGGTTTTTCGCAGGAGGGCTCAATCTCTCCGCGTGCCATGCAGAACGAGAGCTGATCGACCCGGACCTCACCGAGAGCGACGTTCGCACATGCCACCAGTACTGCGAGAGCAACACCATTCAAGAACCTCCACCCAAACATGCTGACCTCCACTCAACCAAGTTGCCGAAAGCCACTGGGTCCGCTCCTCGGACACGAGGTTACTCCGAAGCGGACGTCTGTGCTCTGCTATCCGCAAGCGCACTGCGAACACCCAGCTCCGACGGATCCAACGCCTACGCCAGCTTTCCCCAACAGTCGCGGAAGGGGTAGTACCAAACATCATCCATATGACGTGACGCCTGTCACGCGGCGTAAGGGGATTTGAGCCCTCTACCCAGAAAACCCGATCCAGCGCCCTGCGCCCGCCACCGTGAACCACAGACCGAGCGACACCAAGCCGACGACTCTAGCCACCCACACCGGCGCGTCGCTCCTCGCAGCCAACGGGTTCCGTACTCCAAACGTGAACACGATCCCCAGCGCCAGCGCCGCGATCTTCACCTCGAACGAGTGGTTGAAGCAGCACTTGATGGCTTCGGAGAGGAACAGCGGTATCCCCGTGGCGAACATCAGCACCAGCGCGCCGATGAACCACGGCTTGGCGTTGGCGCTCACCTGCCGCGTGGTGAGGCGCGTCAGCCCCAGGCCCAGGAGCCGCAGGTCCACTACCAGCACCGAGCCCCCCAACATCGCGAGCCCCAGCAGATGCACCGCTTCGATGCCTGGGAACAGCCAGAGCGATTCGCGGATCACCTCGCCGATCCACGTCTGCTCCATGCGGTCGTAGGCGTCGAACCAGCCGAACGACTCGCACCAGGTGGGGGTCATGAATCAAGCTCCGCGGCGCAGCCTGCCGCCCAAGCGATGAAGGCGGACTGCGAGCGTTCGCAGTCGAACCAGTTGTAGGCGATCATGCGGCCGAAGACGATGACGCCGGTCCAGCAGCCGAGGGAGATTGCGGCGGTGAGGCGGACATTGAACGGCGGTTTCGGCTGGCTGTCCCAGCGGTCGCGGTCCAAGGAGACGCGGCGGTGGAACCACCACGCGTTGATGGCGGCGACGATCAGGAGAATCACCTTCACGCGGAACCAGACGCTATGCGCGGTGCGCACGGGGATGGCGTAGAAGAGCACGACGCCGGTGGCCATCATGATGACGAAGCCGGCGACGGACCAGGGCAGCACGCGGCGCGTCATCTCGGAGACCGGAGTTTCGCGGAAGGCGACGCCAAGCATCCGCAAGTCCACCATGGCCAGCATGCCGACGAAGAGCATGACGGTCAGAACGTGGGTGGACTCGACGAGCGGGTAGACCCACAACGATTCGTGCAGCGCCGTGCTCCATGCGTGGCTGTCCAGCCACAGCGCGAAGCTGTGGATCAGCGACGGCTCGTAGGGGGAGATGTCCGTCAAGGGCGCGGGCTACGCCGAACGCCGAGTGGCTGGCCGACGCTTGACGGCGCTAGCTGCCCTGTTCCTCGGCTTCCTCCGCCTCCTCCGTCTCCGCCGGGCGCGGCGGTTCAGTCGGGTCCGCGCCATCGCGGGGCGCGCCGGTGCCGCTCGAACCCATGAACAGAGTCTGGCCGTTGGCGAAGGTCATGTTGCGGCCGTTGCCGCTGTTGGAGAGGTCCTTGGACTGGTAGCCGTCGATGATGACCTCCGTTCCGATGGGCACCGAGTTGCGGTGGATGCCGCGCCGCAGCAGCGTGTTGGGCGTGCCGGCCTCCATCATCCACACCGTCGTGGTGCCGTCCTCGTTGGTGTGCTCGACGTGGAACCAGGCGTGCGGGTTGGTCCACTCGATCTTCACCACCGGGCCCTTGATGAGCAACGGCCGGTTGGGATCGAACTCGGCCCCGAAGGCATGGTGGGCGGACGCGCTCGGGCCGGCGAGCGCCAAGGCCGCCAGCGCCGCGGCGGCCGCGAGCGGATGGATCAGTTTCGTCTTCATCGTCTCTCTCCTTTGGTTCTCGGATCGCGTCGCTTGCGACGCGCCTACTCGTCGCCGCTCGTCTCTGCCTGGGCGGCCATCGCATCGCGTTCTAAGCGACGGGCGCCGCGCAGGATGTTGCCCATCGAGTAGTTGCCCTCGTGGCAGGCGTACTCGTACACCGCCTCGTCCGTCTGCGGCCAGACGTACTCGCCCGTCCACGGCGCTTCCCAAGTGCTCGGGTCTTCCACAGTGAAGTTGTAGAGCAGCGAGTTCTCGTCGATGCGGGTGAAGCGCTCCACCACATGCAGGTTGCGCGATGCCTGGCGCATGGAAGGCGTGTCGTTGAAGTGGATGGTGTCCACCACCAGCGTGTCGCCTTCCCACCAGCCGATCGAGTCGCCTAGCCAGCGGCGCACGTCGTCCGGGGCGTGCTCGCTGTTCATGCGCACGATGCGGGCGTCGTGGACCATCTCGGTGAGGATCATGATGTGGTCCGGCGTCTGCACGATGCGCTTGTGGTTGTTGTAGAGGGTGGGGAGCATCGGCGGGCCGGCGGTGGAGCCGAAGCCGAGCAGGCAGCGGTCCGGCAGCGGGCGGATTTCCGGGCCGTCGTAGGGGCCGGGACCGTCGTTCTCCAGCCACCACGCCGTGCCGTCGTTCTGGCGTCTCATGCCGCGGTACATGTTCGCCATGCGCTGCCGCGCTTCGTCGGTGATCGGCGGGCGGCGGCCGTTGGGCGGGTCGATGACGATGGAAGTGCGGTACTTGCCGTCGATCTGGAAGTTCTTCTCGCCGGGGTCCACCCAGAACGAGTCGTAGCCGCCGACGTTGCCGGCGGCGCCGCGCGAGCCGTCGCCGCCCACCGGCGGCGCTTCGCGGTTCGGGTCCTGGTCCGCGGAGCCCTCGGCGAGGCCCTGCGCGGCCCGGTTGGCGTTGAACTCGGCACGTTCCTCGGTGAGGAACTCGTCATCGCCCCTGCGTTCGAGCGGCGTGATGGTGGCGGTGTCGTAGTAGCCGGAGAGGTCCGGCTTGCCGTCTGCGGTGCGCGGGATTTCGCCCCAGGCCATGCGCGTGGCGACCACGATCAGCACCGCGGCGGCGATGCCGAAGGCGACCACCACCCAGTGCATCGCCCGCTGCGACTTGGCGCGTTCGGTTCGCGTGGAGTCCATCGCTTCCTCCTACTCGTCGGTTTCAGGCCAGCGCGGCAAGGGGTTGCGCCGCCACTGGCCGTACATCAGCTCTTCGACGAAGGCCACGCACTTGAAGTCCAGGATCATGGCGTTCGGCTCCATGCGGCGGTACAGCGGCATGCTGATCTTCCACGGCCGGGTGAACGTCTCCGGGTCTTCGATGGTGGCTTCGTAGCGCAAGTGGTTCGGGCCGGTCGGCGTGTAGCGCTCCACCACCGTCATCTGGTTGCTGTGGTGGTTGCCGGCGCGGTCGAGCCAGGTCTGCTCGATGAGGCCGGTGACGGTGAGCACGAGCGTATCGTCCTCCCAGCTCGCCACCGATTGGCCCATCCAGGAGTCCACCGGCGCGGGGCCGGGGTCTTCGCTGTAGATATTGCGCACCGCGCCCGCCCACTGGTAGACGATCTCGATCTCCTTGTCGCCTTGCAGGATGCGGAACGGCTGCGGCATGTAGGTCGCGCGGGGGATGCCAGGGAGGAAGCACTTGATCTCCGGGTCCCGCTCGATCCAGTGCTTGCGGTTCTCGTCGCGGATGGCCAGCGCCTCCGGCGTGTACGGGATGGTCCCGCCCTCGACGACGCCGAGGCTCGGCGGCACGGAGGCGACCGCGCCCAAGCGCACCGTGGCGAGATCCGGCAGCGGCCCGTAGGGGCCGTCGCGCAAGGACATGGAGGGCCTCGCCATGTGCCGCTCCAAGTCGTAGTTGGCCTCGTTCAGCGCCTGCCAGACGCCGTTCAGGTCCGGGTTGACGCCACCGGGCCCACGCGGCGCGACGTAGGCGCCGTCGGACTCGGCCCCGGTGCCCACCCGGACTTCGCAGGACGCCAAGGCTGCCGCGAGCAATACGATGATGATTCGATGCAAGACCCTTCCCCTCGAGCTGTCTAGCGCCTCGACCTTAACACAAGCCCGGCAGCGCGATGCGCCGCATTCGCCGGTGGGTGTACGACAGATCTCGCCGGACATGGGCGAAGATGCTCGGCATCACTGCCGCGGCGCAAGCAGGAACTTCAAGGGAACGTGCAGCCGCTCCCGCCACGCTCTGGGGGTGTGGTCCGCTCCCTCGAACCGGCGCGTGATCCAGTCGTCGCCGGCTCGGTAGCCGTTGCTGCGCATCGCTTCGTCCATTTGCAGCTGATAGGAGGCATAGCCGGCATCGCGCGTCTCGGTGCCGTAGTCGAAGTAGATCCGATGCGAGCCGGCGGGCGGCAAGTGGTCCCTCAGCCACTCGACGTAGGCCTCCTTCGCACTGGTCCAGTCGGAGGACATGCAGGCGGCGCCGCCGAAGACGCCGGGGTATTCGGCGATGGCGTAGGCGGAGAGCAAGCCGCCCATGCTCGACCCCATGACGAACGTGTCCTGCGGACCGGTCCGCGTGCGGTACGTCCGATCGATGAACGGCTTGAGCTCTTGGACGAGAAAGCGCAGGTAGCTGTCGGAGCCGAGCTGCTGATCCGCCAAGTCCTGCTGCTCCTCGACCAACCGCTGCCATACAGCGTCGGTCACGAACTTCCGCGGCATGTACTCGGCTCGGCGGCTCACCTTCTTCGCATCGTTCATCCACACCGAGACCGCGATTGCCGGTCTGATCTCCCCTTTCCGCACAAGCCCCGTCATGGTCTTGTCGACATCCCACAGCCAGTCCGTGCCGACGTAGGGCGAGTGTTCCCGATCGAACATGAACTGGCCATCGTGCATGTAGACGACCGGATATCGATGATCGCCTGCGGCTTCGTAGCCATCCGGCAGCCACACATCCACGGGCCGAGGCGGAATGAGCGTCGAGGGGAAGTCCGGGCGGTGGATCAGGGTGCCGGGCGGCGACCGGTCGATCATGTCATCTCCTGTGCTGCTGACACTCGCGCGGCGGCGCTCCCACGCGGCCACTTCCTGCGCCCATTCCTTCATCCGGCGGGCTCTGCGGGCATCCACCTCCGGGTCGGGTTCTCGTCCCGAAGGAAGCACTCGCCCCTCCGGATAGTCGGCGCCCAATGCGCTTCGGCTCACCGAGACGCTCCAAGCGTCCAGCTGCCTGCGCATGCGCTCGGCCACTTGCGGGTAGAGTTCGGAAAGGTCCCGCTCTTCGCTCGGATCGCCAATCACGTTGTACAGCTCGAACGGTGCCTTAATGAACCGTCCTTCGGCGTAGGAGACGTTCTGGACAAGCTTCCAGTCGTTGTCCAGCCACATCCTGCCGTCGCTCGCCCTGAACCCCAACGGTCGCCCGCGCCGCCCCGGCTCGGACTCGAAGACGCGGGCGAGCGAGATGCCATCGTGCATCTTGTTGATGGAGTCCCAACCGAGTCCGGCGACATCGATCATCGTAGGGAAGATGTCCACGGTGCCGGCGGGGAAGTTGGATACGCGCGGCTCGATGCCGCCCGGCCACTCGATGATGGTCGGCACGCGCAGCCCGCCTTCGTAGAAGTCCTTCTTGAAGCCGCGCAGATGGCCGGTAGCATCCGGGCGAACGCCCCGATAGCAGCCGATCGCGCTGGTTTCCTCGCTGGTTAGATCGGGGTCCAACTCGACGCTGCAGTCGGCGGGATAGTCGATATTGGGCGTTCCGCCGTTGTCGCTGGTGAACCAGACGAGCGTGTTGCCCGCTATCCCCAAATCCTTCAATCCCTGCCTCAGACGACCGATGGATCGGTCCATGGCAACGATTTCGCCATGCATGTGCGCCGATGTTCGATCAACCACCCCCAGGAACGGCTTGATGTCTTGCGCCGATGCCTCCCACGGACCGTGCGGCGCCGAGTACCAGATGACGACGAACACGGGCTTCTGTTCGGCGACCTGTGCCTCGATGTACTTCAGGGCTTCATCGACGATGACCTCCGAGCCATCGCCTCCGAACCGCTCCACGGTGCCGTTTCGGCTCAGCTCGAAGCGGCCGCCCTCAATGTCGAAACGGTCGAATCCGCTGGTCGCGCTCAGCCAGTAGTCGAAGCCGAGCTGGCCTGGACTGTGGGGGTCGTCGGCCGGCAGCGGATGGCCTTCCGCGCCTCCCTGATTGAGATGCCACTTGCCGAAATGGGCTGTCGAGTAGCCGGCATCCCTGAAGGCCGTCGAGAGCATCTTTTCCTGCTTGTTGATGGAATGCCCGACGCGAAACGCGCCCGTTCGGTCATTCGTGCGGCCCGTGAGGACCGATGCCCGGGTCGGCGTGCAACTGGGCGCACCGGCATAGAACCGGTCCATCCGCAGCCCGTGGCGCGCCATGTCGTCGAGGTTCGGGGTCTTCATGATCGGATGGCCGTAGTAGCCGGTCTGCGCCCACCCCATGTCGTCGGCCATCAGCAGAATGACATTGGGTCTCGCATCGGCCAAGGCACCGACGCAAAGCACCAGCACAGTCAAGGCCACCGTGGCCTTCCCAGCCAACGGCGCGCGCATCGGCTCGCGTCGCCGGGGTCGATCGGATCCTTGCATTCCCGCACTCCTGACGCTTGCATGAAGCCTAGCCGACCGCATGCGCATTTTCGAGTTCGATGAGAACTCCCGGAAAGCGCGCGGACAACGAGGTCACTCGTCCACAAGCGATCGCAGCGCCTTCCAGACGGTCCTCTGCCGCCGATCCTGAAGACGCCGCCGGCCTACCGTCAGGCCGCCGTCGACCACCAGCGCTTGGCCGGTGACGAAGGTGGAGTCGTCGCTGGCGAGGAACAGCGCCATGTCGGCGATGTCCTTGCCCTCGCCGGCGCGGGGCACCGGCTGCATCTCGGCGAAGGCCGGAGCGAGCACATCCTCCAAACTGGCGTTCGCGCCCGCCTTGAGCTGCCGGCCACCGAGGAAGATCGGCGTCATGATGCCGCCGGGACAGATGGCGTTGACGCGGATCGAATGGGCTGCCAGTTCCACCGCCACGCTGCGCGTCAGGCCGATGACGGCGGCCTTGAGGGCGCTGTAGACGTGCGGCCCCATGCCGCCGCGCAAGCCGGCGACGCTGGCCGTGGAGATGATGCTGCCGCCGCCCTGTTCCTTCATGATCGGCGCGGCATGCTTCATGCCGAGCACCGGCCCGGTGAGCAATCCGGCAACCGTGCGGGCGTAGGGTTCGCCCATGTCCGTCTCGTCGATGCTGCCGGACACGCCGCCGAAGCCGGCGTTGTTGAACAGGCAGTCGAGGCGCCCGAAGCGTTCGACGGCAAGCGCCACCATGGCCTCGACATCGGCTTCGACGCCCACATCAGTCTTGATGAACAGCGCCGCGTCGCCGCACTCGGCGGCGATTTCGGCGCCCTTGTCCTCCTGCAGGTCCGCGACGACGACGCGGGCGCCCGCGCCCACGAAACGCCGCACCGTCGCAGCGCCCATGCCGCTGGCACCGCCGGTGATGATCGCTACCTTGCCCTGAAGCCGCCCGTGCTGCACCACCGTCGCCCTCCCCCGGTCGATCCGCGAGACAGTAGCACGGGCGCCGCGGCGTCGGGTGTACGACGAACCTCTGCCCAACGCGCCAGGCCCCGTACATGACTCCGGCACGGGCGGGGCAAGTCCAGCCGTCGCAGGGGCGGGGCTTGCCCTGCCCGTCCCGGGGCCATGTACGGTGCTTGGCAGAGTTCTGTCGTACACCCCGCGGCGTCGCGGCCATTGCGCCAGGCGGCGCCCTTCAACGATCATTGGCCCTTCGGCTTTGGTCGGGGGCAGGCTCATCGTGGCACTCCATCAGCGCGTTCTGGTCAGCAATCGCGGCGAGATCGCGATCCGCATCGCCAAGGCGGCGGCGTCGCTCGGCATCGAGTCGGTCGGCGTCTATGCGCCGGCTGACGCCCTGTCGCTGCATACGCGGATCGCGACCGTTGCGCGAGAGATCAACGGCACTGCGGGCGCCGATCCGGTGGGGGCGTATCTCGATGCCGAGGCGATTCTCGGCATCGCCACGGACGCCGGTTGCGACTGCGTGCATCCGGGCTACGGATTCCTTGCCGAGAACGCCGCCTTCGCCGAACGTTGCGCCGAGGCCGGCATCGCCTTCATCGGACCCTCGCCCGCGGCGCTGAAGCTCTTCGGGGACAAGGTGCAGGCTCGGACGCTGGCCGCATCCCTCGGCATTCCCACCGTGCCCGGCAGCGATGCGGCACTCGGTTCGGCGGCTGAGGCGCAGGCGCTTGCCGCCGAGATCGGCTATCCGGTGATGCTCAAGGCCGCGGGGGGCGGCGGCGGGCGGGGGATGCGCGCGGTCGCGGATGCGAACGCGCTGTGCGATGCCTTCGAGCGCTGCCGCAGCGAGGCCGAGGCCGCGTTCGGCGACGGCTCGCTGTTCGTCGAGAAGCTCATCGAGCGACCCCGCCACATCGAAGTGCAGGTTCTCGCGGACGGCGAAGGCAACACGGTGCATCTGCACGAACGCGACTGTTCGGTGCAGCTGCGCAACCAGAAGGTGATCGAGACGGCGCCCGCGCCCGGCCTGGACGCGGAACTGCGCGAGCGCATGCTGGCGGACGCCGTGAAGCTGGTGCAGGCCGCGGATTACGTCAACGCCGGCACAGTGGAGTTCCTGGTCACGCCGGAGACGGGCGGCTACTACTTCATCGAATGCAACCCGCGCATTCAAGTCGAGCACACCGTGACCGAGCAGGTGACCGGGGTGGACCTCGTGGAGGCGCAGTTCCGCATCGCCGCAGGGGCGAGCCTCGGCGACCTCGGCGTTGGCGACCAGAGCGCCGTCGGCAAGCCGCGCGGCTTCGCCGTGCAGGCCCGCGTCGTCGCCCGCGGCGCAGGCACGCTCGCGGCGTACAAGGAGCCGAGCGGCCCGGGAGTGCGCGTAGATGCCAGCGGCTACGTCGGCTATTCGCCGCCGCCGCAGTTCGATCCGCTGCTTGCCAAGGTGGTCGGCACGGTGAGCTCCACGGGCTCGTTCGCCTCGGCGCTCGAGCGCACGGCGCGCGCGCTCGGCGAGTTCCACGTCAGCGGCCTCGCCACCAACATCGCCCAGCTTCAAGCCATCCTCGCCCATCCCACCGTGCGCGAAGGCGATGCCCGCACGACGCTGCTGGCGGAAGAACCGTCGCTGCTCGCCAGCGCCCCGAACGGCAACGGCACGCTGGCGCTTCTCCAGCAACAGGCGACCGTCATGGGAGTCGGCGGGGCTGCCGCCGCAGGCACCCAGCCGAGCGCAGCGACCGATCTTGCGGTGCCCGACGGCCACGAAGCGGTGGCCTGTCCGATGGCGGGCTCGGTGCTCGAGGTCCGTGCACAGGAAGGCGATCGAGTCGCGCCCAGCGAGCCGCTGCTGGTCATCAGCGCCATGAAGATGGAGTCGCAGGTGGAAGCGCCGTGCGCCGGCGTGGTGTCGGCGGCGCAAGCGCTGAACCCCGGCGACAACGTGGAAGCGGGACAGGTCTTCGCGGCCATCGACCCCGACGAAGCTGCGGCCCGCGGCAGCGAACGCCAGTCGGACCAAGGCTGGGCGCCCCTGCTGCGCGATGTGGACACGATGCGCGCCCTCGCCCACAAGCGCCTCGCGCCCGGTTCCGAGGACCCCGGCGTGGTGCGCCAGCGCAGTCGAGGCAAGCTCACCTGCCGGGAGCGCATCGACCTGCTGCTCGACGCCGGCTCGTTCCGCGAAGTCGGCAGCATCGCCGGCTTCGCCTCCTACGACGAAGACGGCACCATCACCGACTTCACCCCCGCCAACCACGTCGGCGGCTGGGGCCGGATCGAAACCCGCCCGGTGGTGGTCTGCGCGGACGATTTCACCTCGCGGGGCGGCCACGCGGACGGCGCGATCGGCGCAAAGAGCGGCTATTTGGACCGTCTCTCCATCGAAATGCGGCAGCCGTCCATTCGGCTGCTCGATGGCTCCTCCGGCGGCGGCAGCGTCGCCGCCATGGTGCCGGCGCAGAAGAAGGAAGGCGAGAGCGCGGCCAAGGAGAGCCGCGGCGCCATCAAGGCCGGGCGGCCGCGCGTGGCCGGGGGCGGCGGCTCGTTCCTACCGGGCCACCTCGGCAGCGCCATGTACACGCAGCAGCTCTCCACCGTGCCGGTTGTGAACATGCTGCTCGGCAGCGTGGTCGGCATCGGCGCGGCCAAAGCCGTGCTGGGACACTTCTCCGTGATGGTGCGCGACATCGCCCAGCTCTTCGTCGCCGGCCCGCCGGTGGTGGCGCACGCCATGGGCTACGACATCACCAAGGAGGACCTCGGCGGCTGGCACATCCATTGCCGCAACGGCTCTGTGGACAACCTGGCCGAGGACGAGGAGGAAGCCGCGGATCTCACCCGCCGGTTCCTCTCCTACCTGCCCTCGAGCGTCTACGAGGCACCGCCCGTCGCGCCGCCGCGCAGCGACGATCCGCCCGATCGACGCGAGGAGGAGCTGTTCTCGCTCATTCCCCGCAAGCGCACCACCACCTTCGACATGCGCAAGGCGATTCGCCTGATGGCGGACCGAGACTCGTTCTTCGAGGTCGGGCCGCTGTGGGGCACGGATCAGATCACCGGCTTCGTGCGGATGGGCGGTCACCCGCTCGGCGTCATCGCCTCAGACAGCCAGCACGCCAACGGCGGCGCACTCACCGCCGACGGCTGCAGCAAGCTGACCCGGCATCTGGACCTCTGCGACCTGTTCCACCTGCCGGTGCTGAATCTGGTGGACAACCCCGGCTTCGCAGTGGGGTTGGAGCACGAGATCAGCGGCACGATCCGGCGCGGCGGCGAGTGGATGGTGGCGTTCTCGCAAGTGACTGTGCCGATCTTCACGGTAGTGATGCGGCGCAGCTTCGGCGTCGCCGGCAACAACTACGCGACGCCGGTGGCGCGGCCGTCGATGCGCGTCGCCTGGCCCGCCGCCGATGCCGGGGGCATCCCGCCCGAAGGGGGCATCGAAGCCGCCTACAAGCGCCAGCTTGCCGAGGCCGAGGATCCGCGGGCGCTGCGCGACGAGCTGATGGCGCGCATCGAGACCGCGCGCGGCCCCATCGGCCCACTGTCGAAGTTCCAGATCGAGGAGATGATCGACCCGCGCGACACAAGGCGCGTGATCTGCGAGTGGCTCGAGACCGCTTGGCGGCTGGTCGAACAGCCCGCCAGACTGGTGCCGCGGACGCTGCAATTTCGACCGTAGCGTGATCGTCGGCGACCTGCTGGAGGCGCTCGCCAAGAGCGAAGCGGAGCCGCCGCGGCTCGATGCGCGCAAGTTCCTGCGCCTGTCCGGCAAGACGTGGCCGTTCATTCGGCCCGTGATCAAGCATGTGATCACGCTGCTGATCGCTGGGGCGGTGTCCGGCGTTTTCCTCGCCGTGCTGGGGCTGGTCGCCTTGGACCTCTTCAACAACAAGGTGCTGGTGGGCGAGAGGCTGCAGCCCGTGCAAGCGGTGCTGCTGGGCCTCGATGAGAGCTACGTGACGAGCGGCGCCGAAGACGAGCCGCCGGTGGGCGCGGACGAACGCCGCACCGTTCGCGACCGGCTGATCGTCTGGTTCGGCATCGGCGGATTGGTGATTCTGGGGTCGATCGCCTTTCTCGCCTACTACGGCACCTGGGTGCGGCACCGCATCAACCAGGGTCTGCGCGTGGCGATGATCGAACGCGCCGAGCATCTGTCGCTGAAGTACCACAGCCATGCCCGCGTCGGCGATGCGGTGTTCCGCGTCTACCAAGACAGCGCGATGATCGTGAATCTGGTCGAGGAGGCGATCGTCGGGCCGCTGGTCATGCTCTATGCCTTGGTCGTCGCGCTGGTCATGGTGAGCCTGTTCAGTCCGCAGATCGGCATCGTCTGCGTGGTCGTGGCGGCGCCCATGGTGTGGCTGACGGTGAAGTGGACGCCGCGCATCCGGCGTCGGGCGCTCGCCAACCGGAGGGCCAACAGCGATCTGACCTCGCGCTTGCAGGAGACCTTCTCCGCGATCCGGGTGGTGAAGGCGAATCGCGCCGAGGGCCGCATCCTGTCGCGCTTCAACGACGACTCGCACCGGGCGCTCAATGCCGCCTTCCACCTGCGCCTTGAGATGGTGCTGCTGAGCGCCTTGGTGATGACCCTCGGCGGCGGCATGGTCATCGCCACCGAGTTCGTGCTGGCGCAGTGGACCATCGAGGGGCGCGACACCTACCTCGGCGCAGCGGTGGCGGCCTTCATCGGCTTCGCGATCTGGAACCTCGGCGCGTTCACCGCAGCCCGCGAGCAGATCGGCGAGGCCGCCGGCACCGGCTACGGGATGGTCCGCGTCTGGTGCATGATCCAAGACCTCTTCATCGGCCTGGACCGCGCCTTCTTCCTGCTCGACTTGGAGCCGGAGGTGGCCGATCCGCCCCGTCCCGCCCAGTTTCCGACGCCCATCCGCCAAGTGGCGTGGCGCGACGTGCATTTCGCCTACGAGGACAACGAGGTGCTGCGCGGCGTGGACCTCGTGGCCGAAGCCGGCACGGTCACCGCCATCGTCGGCGCCACCGGCAGCGGCAAGTCCACGCTCATGTCCATGCTGCTGCGCCTCTACGACCCGGACCGCGGCGCAGTGGAGTTCGACGGCGTCGATGCCCGGCGCTTGCGCGTCGACGACGTCCGTGCCAACACCGCCATCGCGCTGCAGAAGAACGTGCTGTTCGCCGGTACGGTGGCGGATAACGTCGGCTACGCCGCGGCCGGCAAGTCCCTCGCCGACGTCCGCGCCGCCGCCCACGTGGCCTGCGCCGACGAGTTCATCGAAGCGATGGACAAGGGCTATCGGGCGGAGCTCGGCGAACGCGGCGGCAAGCTCTCGACAGGCCAGCGGCAACGGTTGTCCATCGCCCGCGCCATCGTCCGCGACACGCCGATCCTGATCCTCGACGAACCCACGGCCTCGCTCGATGCCCGCACCGAGCAACGTCTGCTCGAACGCATCGGCGAGTGGGGCCGGGAGCGCATCGTCTTCCTCATCACCCACCGGCTCTCCACCATCCGCAATGCAGACCGCATCGCCTTCCTCGAAGATGGCCGCATCGCCGAGTACGGCACGCACGACGAACTGATGGCGCGACCGGGTGGCCGCTATCGCGCCTTCGTCGAAGCGGAAGCCGCATCGAGCGAGGCCGCATGAGCGAGGCAGCGGCGGCGCCGTTCCCGGCCGAGGCGGGCCGGGAGCGCCTGCGCTACGACGACCGGGTCGATCTCGACACCCGCATCACCAGCGCCCAGGCGCTCGCCCTGATGGGCCGGTCGCTCAAGCTGCTCGCCCTCGCGCCCGGCCTCTTCGCCGCCAAGTTCGCGCTCGGCTTCGGCGTCGTCTGGCCGACGCTGCTGCTGCCGTGGATCGGCAAGATCATCATCGACAACGTGCTGCTCGGGCGCCCGTTCGGCGAGACCGAGGTGCGCTATCCGCCGTTCATGCAGCCCATCATCGACGCGGTGGAGGGCCTCGCGCCCATCGAGATCATGCTGTTCTTCGCGGTGCTCTACGTCGTTCTGCTGCTCGTGTTGGGCACGCGGGGCGGCGAAGGCACCGGCGCCGGCCTCTTCGAGGGCGCGGATGCCGCCACCAACGCCGAGAACCAGATCAGCAGCGGCGGCAGCGAGGCCGGCGGGCTGTGGGGCATCGCCGAGTTCATGGTCAACGTCCGCCTCACCCAGCGCCTCGCCAACGCGCTGCGCACAAGGCTCTTCGCCCGGCTGACGCGGCTGCCGATGACGACGCTCGACGACCAGCGCATCGGCGACTCGATCTACCGCGTGCTCTACGACGCGCCGATGGTGCCGCGCATCTGCTACCAGCTCACCCTCGAGCCGTTCTTCATCTTCCTGATGGCGTTCATCAACATCTACCTCATCCAGTACACCTACGGCGAGGTCGCGCCGGAACTGATCTGGATCGCCTGGGCGACGTTCCCGCTCGCCTTCATCATCACGTTCCCGGCCTCGGCCCTGGTGCGGCGCACCAATCAGGTCAAGCGCGCCGCCGGCGCCGCGACCACCAACGCCATCGAGGAGACCATGGACAACGTCCAGGCAGTGCAGAGCCTCGGCGGCATGAAGCGCGAAGCCGAACGCTTCGCCGAGCGCAGCCGCGAGTCCTTCCTGCGCGAGCGCTACGCGCTGGCCGTGGGCATCGCCCTCTTGGTGCTGGTGCTCGGCGTCATGATCGCGGCCGCCATCTACATGACGATCCTGGTGTCCGACAAGATCATCGACGGCGAGATGACGCCCGGCGACTTCGCGGTGCTGTTCGGCCTCTTCTGGGGGATCATGGAGACGGCCACCGGCATCGGCTCGTTCTGGATCCGGCTGCAAGAGCCGGTGGCGGCGCTGCGCCGCGTGTTCTTCTTTCTCGACCATCCGGTGGACGAGGACCGCGTGCAGGGCGAGGCCATCGGGCCGATCGAGCAGGGCTTCGCGCTGGAGGACGTGGGCTTTCGCTATCCCGACGGTCGCGAAGCGCTGGCAGGCATTGATCTCGAAATGCCGGTGGGGGAAGTGGTGGCCATCGTGGGGCCGACGGGTTCCGGGAAGACCACCCTCGCCTACCTGCTGCCCGCGTTCCTGCAGGCGACTTCAGGGCGGGTGCTGGTGGACGGGCGCGATGTCGAGACGGTGGACCTCGACGCCCTGCGCGGCCAAGTCGCCTACGTCTTCCAGGAGCACCGGCTGCTCTCGGCCTCGATCCGCGACAACCTGCTGCTGGCGAGGCCGAACGCCACGGAGGCCGAGAGCGAGCGGGCCCTCGCGGACTCCGCCTGCATGGAGTTCGTGCGCCAGCTGCCGGACGGCATCGACACCGTGCTCGGCCAATCGGGAGACACGCTCTCGGTGGGCCAGCAGCAGCGGCTGTGCATCGCCCGCGGTCTGATCCGCAACGCCCGCGTGCTGATCCTCGACGAGCCGACCGCGGCCCTCGATCCGCAGACCGAGCACGAACTGGTGCAGGGCCTGCGCCGCCGCGCCGGCGACGACACGCGCCTCGTGGTCGTCATCGCCCACCGGCTCTCCACCATCCGCCACGCGGACCGCATCGTGTTCATCGAGGACGGGCGGGTTGAGGACATCGGCAGCCACGAGGAACTGATGGCCAAGGCTGGCGGCGCCTACCGCAGCTTCGTCGAGCTGCAGGGCGGCTAGTCGGTGACGTCGACCTCACGCCCCTGCCGGTCCATCCATCTGAACCGAGCCGGCTCGACTTCGCCGTCGAGCAGCCGGCGGATAGCTCCCAGATCGCAAGGCGGGCCGGCCGAGGGGTCCGCCAAGCCCGCATAGAGCGCGGCCGCCTCGTCCAGCTCGCCGCGGCGAGCCAGGGTCTCGGTCAGGGCGCACTTGGCGCGCAGATTGCCCTGGTCCAAGGCCACCGCGGCGCGCAGCGCATCGATGTACTCTGGGCCGCCGAGGAACGCGTCCGCATGCACACGGATGTGCTCGGACGAAGCCCCAAGGCCGGGATGGTCCTCCAAGAGGGCCCGAAGACGCATCACCTCCGGTGTCTCGGTCGTTTCCCCAGCGACGCAGAGGCCGTGGGCGTTGCACGCCCTGCGCCGCAGGCGGTCGACCGTCGCGGACACCATGCGCAGAACTCGGTCCGGGATGGGCTCTCGCGACTCCGCAGCGTCACGCGCCAGCTTCTCAAGTGCCGACAGGCAGTGCTCCTCGATCTCTTGGTCGATCAGAGCCCACCCGCACGCCGCCTGCAGGACATCGTCGGCAAGAGGCTCTCCTGCCTGGGCCGCAGCGGTGGTCAGGACACCGATGGCCGACACGCAATAGTCGCCGAGATCAAGCTTGAACAGCACTGGCCACCCGCAGGCCATGTCTAGGCTCTCTGCGCGTTCTTCGCCAACAAACCGCATCTCGTCCAGCCGTACGTCCTGTCGTATGCGTTCGCGAAGTCGCTCGATGGCTGCTGGCTCGTCGCCGCCCACGATCGCCTCGAACAGGTGGCCCGCAGCCGTGAACAGGGGTTCATAGATAGACCTCCGCCAACATGTCGCCTGGTTCATAGCCGCCTGCCTGATCTGCGTACGCGCCGGCTGGCGCGTTGCGCATGTGCTCTAGGCGCCCTTCGACTAGCTGCCTCGATGCTTGGTAAAGCGCTGCCCGATACACCTCAAAGGCCTCGGCGTCGATACCGAAGTCCTCGCCCGTCTGTTTCGCTATGCCGACAAGAAAAGAAAGCGATCGGTAGTTGCCTGCGTCGAGGTCTACCGCCCGTCGCAGTAGCGCAATGGTTTGTTCATCGTCGGGGACGCACATTGCATGCTCATGCAACGCCGCAGAGAAGTCCGGATGGTCCACGAGGATCGTCCGCACATCCTCACAATACGCCTGTTCCGTGTAACCATCAGGATCGCGAATGCTCCGGAGAATGTCCCGAGCGCCAGCCAAGGCCAGTCGTTCTTCCCGCGTTGGCCACTCCGTCCCCATGAGCCGCGCAGTCAGCGACACGCAAGCATCCTCCGAGTAGGTCAGCCCGCCGCAGTTCCGAAGGTAGTCATCCAAAGGCCCTGCGGCAGCAGCCCGCCCACTGACCACCGTGCCCAGGACGATAGGCAGGAGCAGCCAGCTCCTCCTACGCGGGAGCTCCCTAAACCGATGCAGCGTGGAGGCAACGAAGGTCGCCTCCTTTGCTTTTACACCCATAGTTACAACCTCTCCACTCGGCCATTCCTTCGGTAGGCTTTCACAGAGTCCCGGGTTGGTACGGCGAGGTAGGACTCGACTTTGTGGTTGTCCGCATTCTTCTTGTCGGCCGCACTGAAAAACCGGCCAGCCCTGTTCCAGTCGGCCGCTTGCCCCTTGGACCCTAGCAGTATTGCATTCCCCTTGTCGTCGACCCCGCACTGGACGCCCTTGTCCCTTGGGTACCGGAAGTGCGGGTGCGAATGAGCTCGGGCTATGTTGCAGCCAGTGGTCTTCGATCCACCCTCCCAGCACGACGTGTAGCCCCCAGGCATGTCGATCTTGAGTGCACACACATTCGTCTGCTCCTTCGTGGAGAAAGACCCCTCCGTGCCCACCGCCTCGTTCTTGCAGACGTACACCGTGCCCCACTCCCACGGGTCCTTGTTGATGGCCTTCAATGCCGGTTTGGCGGCGTCGTCAGCCTCTTCCCTGCCGCAAGGGAGCCCGCAGTCGCCGTCCCTGTCCGAGTCGCGGTGCCCCGCATCGCAGACGCACTTGCCGTTCGAGCAGTGCGTGTTCTAGCCCTTGCACTTGACCCGAGCGCAGGGGGCCTACCTGCTGCCGGCGTTCCTGCAGGCGACTGCGGGCCGGGTGCTGGTGGACGGACGCGGGGTGGAAACTGTGGATCTCGATGCGCTGCGCGGCCAGGTCGCCTACGTCTTCCAGGAGCACCGGCTGCTGTCCGCCTCGATCCGCGACAACCTGCTGCTGGCGAAGCCGAACGCCACGGCGGCCGAGATCGAGCGGGCGCTAGCAGACTCGGCCTGCACGGAGTTCATCCGGCAACTCCCGGACGGCACGGACACCGTGCTCGGCCAATCGGGAGACACGCTCTCGGTAGGCCAGCAGCAGCGGCTGTGCATCGCCCGCGGTCTGATCCGCAACGCCCGCGTGCTGATCCTCGACGAGCCGACCGCGGCCCTGGATCCGCAGACCGAGCACGAACTGGTGCAGGGTCTGCGCCGCCGCGCCGGCGACGAGACGCGCCTCGTGGTCGTCATCGCCCACCGCCTGTCCACCATCCGCCACGCGGACCGCATCGTGTTCCTGGAAGACGGGCGGGTGAAGGACGTCGGCGACCACGAAACCCTCATGGCCAAACCGAACGGCGCCTACCGGGCGTTCGTCGAGTTGCAGGAGGGATAGCCGAGGACGTTTTTGATTCTCGGCTCCACCTCCTCTTGTACAAGCCCAACGTAGAGGCGGAACTGGTGCGCGACCGCCCGAGGACCATCGCTAGCGCAACAGCGTGTCGAGGCGTGCTCGTCATCCGCTGCGTACAGGGACGCGAGGGCGGCAACCCGATCAATCGAACCGCAAGCTCTCCACCAGCTGCGCGATGTGCGCCATCTGGCTTCGCGGATGCGCCGCCACCCAGACCAGCTTGCCGTCCTTGACCGCGGCGACGATCTGCGTCTTGAGATCCAAGGTTGCCGGACGGTAGAACCACGACACCACCGACCGATACGCCGGCGTGCCGTCGGCGAGGGTGATCGGGCGGTTCTCGACGACCTCGAAGTCGGACCCTAGGTGCGCCACCGTTTCCTCGAAAAGGGCGACCACCGTGTCCAGCGGGATGGCCTCGTCCACGAACACGCCGAACGTCACGCCGTCCGGCGTCTGGCCGGCAACGACCTCGCCGAGCTCGGCCGGTGCGTCGATGTTCGTACCAAGCGGAAACTCGATCGTGAACGAAGGGTCGCCCTCGTAGGTGAACGATGTCGGTGCCGGCGAGCCCTCCACGGCGCGTCGCAAGGTGATCTCGGCGCGGGTGTTGGGGGCGGTCAGCGCGTTCACGACCTCGAAGGCCAGCACGATTTCGTCGCTTGCAGCAGCCGGCTTGACCAGCAGCTCCGCGACGCCCTGCGGCGCCAAGTCGACCAGGTCGGCGCGCCGGTGCAGCGACTGCGCCGCGGTGGAGAGGTGGCGGAGGCGAAGCGGGGCGTCCATGTGGTTTCGCAACGTGACTTGGACGATCAGCCCGCCCTCGCGCGCTGCCCGCTCGATGGTGAGGCCGGCTTCCAGGAGCGCGGCCAAAGGCTCCGCCCGCCCGATCAACAGGTCGTTGAACCACACTACCGTGCGCTTCGCGAAGAGCGCCTCCTTGAGCGCAGCGGGGGAGCGCTCGGATGCGAGCGCCAGCGTCACCGGGCGGTGGCCGCCGCCGGTGATGTCGTAGTCCCAATCGATGAGGTTGTGGACGTCCGACGTGCCGACGAACGTCAGGTCGTGGTCGATGGCGATGCGGTGGGCCTCCTCGTTGTAGGTCCGACCGTTGACGATCTCGATGCCGTGCAATTGGCCTTGATCGATCAGCGCCCGGTGAACATCCATCAACTCGGTGCGCAAGTCGGGCGTCGCGGGCGAACCCCACGGGTGGTTCCAGAACACGAATGCGCCTTGCGCATTGGCCTCGGCAACCGCCTTCTCCGGCGTCCATTCCGTCCGAAAGGTGGCCAGTTCGCGACCGCTGAGACCCTCGACCGGCCACAGGGCATTGGCGTCCGCGATGAACACCGCGTTCATGTGCCCATGCGGCGGATCGCGGGTGATCTCCGAACCCGCGACCACAAGCAGGCCTGTGCCGGCGGCGACCTGCAATGCCTCGCCCACGGCGTCGTTGCGGTCGCGGTTCGGGATGAACAGCCGATGCGGTTGATACTCCAGGTGCTCGGTGATCGCCAGCACGTCCAGACCGTCGCGGAGCGCCTCCGCGACGCGGACGTTCGGCCATACGTGGCCGTCGGAAAAGACCGAGTGCGTGTGCAGGTCCGTGACCAGCGTCACGTAGTTCTCGGTGTCGGGGAAGTCGATCTTCCGCGCCTCGTCCTCACCCACCCCAACGGTTCCGTGGGCGTGGATCGAAGCGGTCGTCGCAGCCGCGACCACGCCCGCAGCCGCCTTGAGCAGGCGCATTGTGAGATCCGTCATGGCGCAAACCCTCCTTAGTGTGGTTGAGCCCCGTTCTCGCCCGTCGACTTGGCCAGCCGCCAGCCGAGCAGGCCCATGTACAGCAGTCCGGCTACGGACATGGCGGCGAATGCCGGCGCCAGCGCCACGGGGCCCGCGTACCGCCGCAAGGTCAGGAGACCGTGGAGCATCAGAAGAGCGGCGCAGATGATGACCACGGGCAGGGCGTAGGCCAGCGCCGCGTTGCGCGCCATCGCCAGCGTCAGTTCCGTGAGGCTGGTGGACGGAACAGTGTCCACCATGCCGCGCCCCGGCGACAGCGCGGCGGCCACAGCCACGGCGATCGTGCCCAAGAACAGGGACCAGCCGCCCACCTGCCTTTCGGTCATGGCCATGCTTGAACTCCATAGACGGCGATCCAGCATACGCTAGCCCTCTTTGACGCTTTCGACAATCCGCCGGCGTCCCGCGTGGAGGACGAACCCCGCTAGCGCGACCGCGGCGGGCGATACGGGTGCCCGTCCGCGACTTGCTCGTTCAGTTCGACGCCGAGGCCCGGGCGGGTCGGGGGGACGATGTAGCCGTCCTGCCAGTCGATGGGCTCCTTGAGTATCTCCGCGTGGAAGCCGTCGAAGCGGCCGATGCTCTCCTGGATCAGGAAGTTGGGGCTGCACGTATCGACTTGGATGTTCGCCGCCGCCTCGATCGGCCCGCAGTAGAGATGCGGGGCGATCTGCGCGTAGTAGGCCTCGGCCATGCCGGCGATCTTGCGCGCTTCCAGAATGCCGCCCACTCGGCCGAGGGCCATCTGCAGGATGGCCGCGGCCTGCTTCTCAAGAAGCTCGCGGAACTCGAACTTCGTGGCGAGGCGCTCGCCGGAGGCCACCGGGATGGTCGTAGCGCGGGCGACGCGGGCCATCTCGTCGCGGTTCTCCGGCGGCACCGGCTCCTCGAACCACAGCGGATCGTACTGCTCGATGCGGCGGGCGAAGCGGATGGTGCCGGAGGTGGTGGACTGGCCGTGGGTGCCGATCAGGATGTCCGCTTTGCTGCCTACCGCCTCGCGGACGCCCCTCACCACGGCTTCGGCGTTCTGCAAGCGATCCAGGGGCGGTTCGCGCGGGTCTTCGGTGCCCATCACGTCGATCAGCGGATCGAATTTCAGCGCCGTGAAGCCCTCTTCGACATGCGCCAGCGCACTCTCGGCGGCGGCGTCGGGGTCCGTATGCGGCGATGTCCCGCGCGGGCTGCCGGGCGCCGGCCAGAGGTAGGTGTAGGAGCGCAGCTTGTCGTGGTAGCGGCCGCCGAGCAGGTTGTAGACCGGCTGGCCGAGCGCCTTGCCGACGATGTCCCAGCAGGCCATCTCGATGGCGCTGAGGATGCCGCAGACGGCGTGGTCGGGGTGCTGGTGGTGGTCGTGCGACTCGTAGCCCTCGCCGTAGTAGACGGCGCGCCATAGCCGTTCGATCTGGAACGGATCGCTGCCGACAACGTAGGTCTCGCCCACGTCCTCGATCAGCTTGGCGACGCTCAAGGGGTGGAACGGCGCCTTGTAGACCTCGCCGACGCCGTCGATGCCATCGTCGGTGGTGAGCTTGACGAATACCCAGTTGCGCCCGCCCCGATGCGGCGGCGGAGTTCCCACCACGTAGGGCTTCACCCGCTCGATCTTCATCCGCGCACTCCACGCAGTGGCCGTCAATGAGGATCTAGTATAGGCGGCAGTAGGCAGCCTGCACGGCCTTGGCCTTGACCGCACGCCACCCCTGTGTATTACTCGCAGGCAATACGCTAGGCAGGCCGTCTCAGCATCGTGTTCTCGGTCAACCCGTCTTCTGCGACACCGATGTATCGGCAGATCGTCGGCCAGATCCGCGAGCTGGTGGCGAGCGGGGGATTGGCCCCAGGAGACATGCTGCCGTCGGTGCGCGCCGTCGCAACGGAGCTCGGCATCAATCCGATGACCGTGTCCAAGGCGTACTCCCTGCTCGATCAAGCGGGGTTCCTGTCGCGGCGGCGCGGCATCGGCATGGTGGTCGCGCGCAATGCCACGGACCCGATGCTCGCCATCGAGCCCGAAGCGAGGTCGCTGGTCGCCTCCGCCAAGGAGGTCGGCGTGTCGCGCAGTGGTCTCTTGGCGCAGATTCGACGCATCTGGGAGGAGACATGATCGCACCCCCGCTGGCGCTTCGCGGCGTCTTCCTGAACTATGGCAGCGACGCGGTGCTGGCCGGCGTGGACCTCGCGCTCGAGCCGGGAACGGTGACCGGGCTGCTCGGCCTCAACGGCGCCGGCAAGACCACGCTGATGCGCGTCGCGCTGGGGCTGATGAAGGCGGACCGAGGTGGCGCTGAGCTGTTCGGGACGAGCGCCTGGGACTCGCCGCCGAGCGCCCGGGCGCGCGTCGGCTACGTCGCGCAGCAGTTCGACGGCTTCGGCTGGATGACGGTTGCCGAATGCCTGCGCTTCGTCGGCCACCACTACGGCGATGCCTGGGACCGCAAGCTCTTGGCGTCGCTGCAGGAGCAGTGGCGCTTGCGGGACCGCAAGATCGACTCGCTCTCGCCCGGCGACCAGCAGAAGGTGGCCATCCTGCTCGCGATCGGCCATCGGCCCGATCTGCTTCTGCTCGACGAGCCGGCGGCCAGCCTGGACCCGGCCGCCCGGCGCCAGTTCCTGAGTTCGCTCATGGACGCCAACGCGCGCGCCGGGCAGACCGTGCTGCTGTCCAGCCACATCACCAGCGACATCGAGCGGGTCTGTTCGCGCATCGCCATCCTGCACGACGGCCGCATCGTCTGCGACGCCGCTGTCGACGAGATCAAGGAACGCGTGCGGGTCGTCCGGCTGCAGGAGTCGCCCTACCCGCCGCCGGAGCGCGTTCTCGGCAGGCAGGGCGACCGCTTCTGGGTATGGGATGCGGAGCGATGCGATCTCGGGCCGGCGGCGCAGGTCGAAGCCACCACGCTTGAGGATATGTTCGTGGGCATCACGTCGTGATCCTCGCTCCCGCGCAAGTGCTGTTCCCGAGCGGCTGGTTCGTGCTGCGATGGCAAGCCAGCGTCCTCGCCATCGTGGTGTTGACGTTCACCGCCGACGGAGCGGACTGGTTCTACATCAGCGCGATGCTGGCGGCCGCCCTCTGGGCGGGGGACATCCTGCGTCGGCTGCGGCAATGGGCCGGCGGCGCATTGGTGCCCGGCTACGCGTCGACGGCGTTCGCCACGGCGGCAGGCATCGTCGCATCCGCCGCGCTGCTCGGTGGACTGCTGGCTTGGGCGGCCGGCAACCCGAAGCCGGCATTCGCGTTCGCGGCTCTCGCGGGCGCAGGCGCCCTTTGCGTGCTCGGCTGCGCCGAGCGCCTGAGCCTCGGCCAGACGGCAGCGCCGGCCTTCGCGCTCGTCGCGGCCATCGCCGCGGCCGACTACTATCTGAGCCGCAGCGGGTCCGGCGCCGCGGCTGCGCTGGCCGGGCTGGAACTCGGCGCGCAGGCGACGGCGATCGTCGGTGCGATCGCGGCGTTCATCGCGCTGCGTCGGCACCTTGCTCGGCCGCCGCCAGCGCGGCGGTCGGCGCGGGCGACTTCGCGTCAGTTCAGACCGTGGGTCGTCTCGCCGCGGCACTTGCTTCTCGGCGTCCCCCTCCGCCCCAGCGAGAGCTTCGTCCTATGCGTCACGGCAGTAGTCTGCGTGCAGTTCCATGTCGACGCCCCAGCCAGCGCTTCCGGCGGCTGGGGCGCTTGGGGCTGGCGCATCCAGATCGTGGCGCTGGCCCTGATTCTCGCCGGCTCGCTGACGCCGCTGGTCTTGATGAAAGGCGCCGGGGCATGGCTCGGCACGGCATGGCGACTCGGTCGGGGCGCGTCAAGGGCGGCGCTCGGCCGCGCGTTCATGGCGCGCATCCTGCTGGCCACCGCGTGTTCCTTCGCCATCTCCCTCGGCCTCGCGCTGCTGCACGCCTACGCCGGCGGCGAACCGCCGTTGCAGCCGAGCCGCTGGCCGTTCATCGAGGAACTGGTCCTCGTCTACGCGGTCGGGCTGCTCGGCGCCGGCGGCGCGGCGCTCGCGCATCCCGCGCGCAGCGCTGGGGCGCCGAGCATCCTCGGCGTGCTGGTGGCCGTGTGCATTGTCGACGCGGTCGTCGTCGCCACGGCGCCCGATGCCGGCACGGCCGCCTTGCTCGGCCTCGGGCTGCTGCTCGCCGCCAGCGCAGTGGCGATGACCTTCGGCGGCGGGCGCGCCATCGGCCGGGTGGACTTCATCGCCGGCAAGGATCCGTGAATTGCCGACGCCGCCGGTTGGCTCTATGGTGGCCGAACTTCGGTGGGGGGCAATTCGGATGGGCAGGTTGGACGGCAAGGTCGCGGTGATCACCGGGGCGACCAGCGGCATCGGCGAGGCGACCGTGGACGCCTACTGCGCGGAAGGCGCGAAGGTGGTGTTCTGCGGTCGCAACGAGGAACTCGGCCGGGAGGTCGAGGGTCGCCAGCCGCCGGGCAGCGCGGTCTTCGTGAAGGCGGACGTGCTGAAGGAGGCAGAGATCGCCGGCGTCGTCGGCACCGCCGTGGAGAAGTGGGGGCGGCTCGATGTGCTGTTCAACAACGCCGGCGGGCCGTCGAACATGCCGGGCCGCCCGCACGCCTTCAACATCGAGGATGTCGACGAGGAGAGCTTCAAGTACTCGCAGTGGTATCTGCTCGGCACCTGCATGGTGGCCACCAAGCACGCCTCGCCGATCATGCGCCGGCAAGGCGCCGGGTCGATCATCAACAACTCGTCCAAAGGCGCCCATCAGGCCGAAGTGGCGGCGGACCCGCTCTACTCGGCCGCCAAAGCCGGGCTTTCCAACTACACCAAGGCCGCGGCAATGCAGCTCGGTCCCATGGGCATCCGCGTCAACGCGGTGAGCCCGGGCGCCATCGCGACGCCGATCTTCTGGGGCGGGCATACGCACGGCCAGCAGATCACCGAGGAGCACAAGGAACGACGGCTGGCGCGCTTCGTGCGCAATGTCAGCGGCGGGCTGATGCCGCTCACCGGGCCAGGAGGCGAAGCGAGCGACATCGCCTACGCCTGCGTCTACCTCGGCAGCGACGAGAGCCGCTGGGTGACGGGCATCGATCTGGTGGTCGATGGCGGGATGCTGGCGGTCAAGGGCGACCACGTCGGCACGGCCAAGCGCATGAAGGAGATGTGGGAACAGCGGGCGGAGCGGCAGGCGCGCGAGGAGGGCTGACCGTCGCTCGGACGCTCAGATCAGGGCCAGCACGCGCTCGGCGATGGCCAGCGACGAGGTGAGCCCCGGCGACTCGATGCCGAGCAGGTTGACGAGCCCCGGCACGCCGTTCTCCGCCGGGCCTTCGATCACGAAATCCGCGGCGGGCGCCCCGGCCGGCGCGAGCTTCGGGCGGATGCCGGTGTAGCCGGGGTGCAGGCGCGACTCGTCGAGGCCGGGGTAGTAGCGCCGGATGGCCTCCACGAAACGCGGCAGATTGACGCCGTCGAAGCCGTAGTCGTCGTCCTGCTGCCAGACGACGTCCGGGCCGAACTTCGCCTGTCCTGCCATGTCTAGGGTGACATGAACGCCCAAGCCTCCCGCTTCCGCCACCGGATACACCAGATGCGTGAACGGCGAACGTCCGCTCAGGGTGTAGTAGTGGCCCTTGGCGTAGTAGCCGCGCCGGGCGCCGCCGAGCCGGGCGGCCATGCCGGGGGCACCGAGGCCGGTGGCGTTGACGACGACGTTCGCATCGAGATCGAAGTCGCCGCAGCAGACGCGCACGCCCGCGGACCAGCGCCTGAGGTCCGAGACCTCGGTCAGGAACGCCACCATGCCGCCGCCCGCCTCCACATCGCCGAGCAGGCTCAGCATGTAGGCGTGGCTGTCGATGATTCCGGTGGTTTTGGAGTAGACGCCGGCCAGCGCCTCCACATCGGGTTCGAGGGCGAGCACTTCGCTGCGGCTGAGCCAAGGCAGGTCGCCGACGCCGTTGACGGCCGCCTGCCGCCGGTAGTCCTCGAGCACGGGGAACTGCGCCTCGGCGGTGGCCACGATCACCTTGCCGATGCGCCGATGCGGGACGTTGTAGCGCTCGCAGTGCTCGTAGAGCAGGAGCTTGCCGCGCACGCACATGGCGGCCTTCATGGAGCCGGTGGGGTAGTAGATGCCGGCGTGGATCACCTCCGAGTTGCGGCTGGAGGTTTCCGAGCCGATCACGTCGTGGCGCTCGATCACCAGCACCTCGCGGCCCGCCATCGCCAGCGCCCGCGCTACCGCGAGGCCGACCACGCCGGCGCCGATCACCACCGCATCGCAACGTTCCGCCATGTGCCTGCGCGTTCCGTCGGCCTCGGCTCGGGATCAGGCGCTGGCGGCTTTCGCGTCGGCCTTGACGCCTTTGCGGATCACGAACCGGAAACGCTCGCCGTCGCGCTCCTGGAGCAGCAGGCTGTGGCCCCGGAAGCGGCAGAAGTTGGTGAAGTCCCGCACTGTGGAAGGATCGGTGGCGACGATGCCGATGGTCTCGCCCACGGCCATGCCGCGCACCTTGTTGCGCACGATCATGAGCGGCTCCGGACACACGAGGCCGCAGGCGTCGACACTGTGATCGGCATCAGGCATCAGCCTATGGTAAGCCATCGCCGCCGGCCGCAAACACCGCTTGACTGCCAACGCAACCGTGGGACACTCACAGTGTCCGCATCGCAGCGTCGCGGACGTCGACTTCGACACGACCAGAGGCGGCCGGAGAAGGAACCTCGGGGTGGCCATGCAGGCAGGTGAACTCAGGGCAGCGAATGCGCGGCAGCCAACCCTGCGTTGTCTGCGAAGCGCCGCGCTGCGCGCGGTCGCCGCATGTCTCGCGAGCGCCCTTGCACTAGCCGCGCACGCCCAGGAAGGCGCGACCGCCGCGGAACGCGAAGCCGTGCAGGCGGCGGCCGATCGCGTCGAGGCTACGGAGTACCTCGAGGCCATCAACACCGTCGAGGCCGTGGTGGAAGCCATCGAGCAGCGCAGCAGCCGCTACGATCTGGCGCTGGTGCGGCCGCTGGTGGTGCTCGGCGATGCGCTGGCCGGCGTCGGCGACACCGACGGCGCGTTCGGCAGCTACGACCGCGCCCTGCACATCGCCCGGGTCGGTCTCGGCCTGCACCATCCGAGCCAGGTCCACGTCGTCTACCGGCAGGCGGCGCTGCTCGCCAAGCTCGGCAACCGGCGCACCGCCAACGCCCGCCACGAGTACGCCTACAACGTCCTGCTGCGCAGCTACGGCGGCGACAGCCCGCAACTGCTGCCGGGGCTGTTCGCGCTGGCGGACTGGTATCTGTCGAACTACAGCATCTTCAACGCCCGCCTGCTCTACGAACACGCCGCGGACGTGGCGACCGAGCACCTGCCGGCGGATCACGGGGCGCGCATCCGCGCCCTGCGCAGCGTCGCCGCCACCTACCGCGACGAGCGGTTCCCCCCGTTCTACACCCGCGACGGCCGCCAGCAGGGCAACTCGGTGGGCTCCTATGCGGGTTTCCAGTACCGCCGCTCGCCGTACAGCCCGTCAGTCAACAGCTTCTCGAAGGGCGAGCGGGCGCTCATCGAGGTGGTGAACATCGTTCAGGCCAAGGAGGCCCCCGGCGAGACCGTGGCGGCGGCCATGCTGGAGCTCGGCGACTGGTTCCTGATGTTCGACAAGCAGCGCCGCGCGGTCGCCCTGTACCGGCGCACCTGGGAGCTGCTGGCCGACCACCCGGCGCTGCAGGCGCGCGCATTCGAGGCGCCCACCGCCCTCTATCTGCCGCTGCCGGCGGATCCGACCAAGCCGGAACATGCGCTGGAGGAAACCGCGCTCAGCGGCGTCGTCGAACTCTCCGTGGACATCGACGAGCGCGGGGTGGTGACCCAGATCGACACGCTGCGCTCGGAACCGAAGGATCTCATGGACTTCAAGGTGCGCCGCGCCGCGCGCCGGGCGCGCTATCGGCCGGCCTTCGACGGCACCGAGCCGCGCGGCACCGAGGATGTCCGCATCACCCACGCCTTCGTCTACTATCCGGCGCATCGGGCAGCGCAGACCTCCGCCACGAGGCTGGACGAAGCCCTCGAAACCTCGGTGGCGGATGCCGGTCTAAGCGCTGGACGCGGTTCGGAGGAAGCCCCATGAACGACATCGCAGGGATGCGCGCCACGGCGCTGTTCGTCGGCGCGCTGCTCGCCGGAACGGCGGCGGTTGGCGCCCTCCCCGGCTGCGCCCGCATCAGCCCGCCGCAGAGCAGCATGCCGCCCAGCATGCCGCCGTCGATGCCGAGCCTGCCGTCGCTGCCGAGCCGCAACCAGTTGCCGACGCCGCCGAGTCCTTCGCTGCCGAGTCCTTCGCTGCCCAGCCCATCGATGCCCAGCCCGTCGATGCCGAGTCCGTCCCTGCCGAGTCCGTCCCTGCCGAGTCCGTCCCTGCCGAGTCCGTCGATGCCGAGCCCTTCGACGCCGTCGCCGAGCGGCGCGCCGTCGTCGCCCAGCGCATCGCCTTCGCGGCCGTCCATCCAGCGACCGAGCCCGTCGCGCCCGACCGGCAGCGACTCGTCGCCGAGCCGCGATGCCCAGGGGCGCGGGCAGCAGGCGTCGTCGTCCGGCGAAGAGGCCCAGCGCGCCCAGCGAGGCGATGAACGCGAGCAGTCCCAGGGCGAACGCCAGCAAGCGGGTACGCAGCAGGCGACCGGGGAGGACGCCGGCCCGCAAGTCGGCGTCGTCGAACCCCAAGCGCCCGGCACCGAAGGCAACGACGCCCAGTCGGGCGAAGCGGGCGAACAGGGCCAGCAGCAGGCCGGCGGCACGCCCGGCGACGAGACCGAACAGACCGCTGACGGCGCTCCGCCGGGCGAAGACGGCTGGGAGACCAGCACCGAACTGCCGGGCGTGCCGGGCGGGGAGGAACGCAGCGGCGGCGAGCAAGGAGAAATCGCGGCGGCCGGGAGCGACTCGGCCCAGCCCGGCGGCGGCGAAGACCTGGCCGCCGGCGGGCCGGAAGCGGGCGAGGAAGACAAGCCCGGCGGCTTAGAGGACGAAGAAGAAGGTCCCCCCGGCAGCGGCGAAGAAGACGAACTGGCGCGCGCTCTCGAAGACTTCGACGGCGAGATTCTCGAAGAACGCATCGCCGCCGCGAACGAGCGCCGGGCCGAGGATCCGCTGCTCGGCCAGACGGGCGATGCCAGCCAAGGCAGCGATGGCGGCGTCCAAGCGGCGGACGGCGCCGGCGCCGATGCTGGCGGCGGCGCCATGCCCGGACGCCGCGCCGTGGCCTCGGCCGTTCCCGCGGCGCCGCGGCCGCAGCTGCCTGCGGCGCCCGACACGCCCGATGCCCGCGACGACGACGTGGTCGCCCGGCAAATCCGCGAAGCCGCCATGGCGGAGACGGACCCGGAGCTGCGCGAGCGGCTGTGGGAAGAATACGAGCGCTACAAGTCCGGTCGGTGAACGCGGCTCGCCTTCTGCCGCTCGCGCTCGGCGCAGCGCTGCTCGGCGCGTGCGCGAGCCACACCGTGCGCGTGGTGGACATGACGCCGCCGCAGCAGTTCGCCGCCGCGGTGCCGGAGGACCTGCTGCTCGATGTCGGCGTGCAGGTGTTCGACTCCAACGTCCCGGATGCCTTCGACGACCAAGTGGCGCAGAACATCACCCCGGAGATTCGCCGCGCGGAAGCCAACTACATCGCCTTCTTCGCCAAGAACCTGCTGCAATCCACCGGCAACTGGGGCGCCGTGCGCGTGGTGCCGCGCGAGACCCATGCGGTGGACGTGATGGTCTCCGGCACCATCGTCCACTCGGACGGCGAGCGCATGATCGCGGATGTCGAGGTGCGCGATGCGCGCGGCGTCGTCTGGTTCGCCAAGACCTACGAGACCCTTGCCAGCAAGTACGCCTACAGCGGCCAGGTGCCGGCCGACATCGACCCGTTCCAGACCGTCTACCGCAGTATTGCGGACGACATGCTCGCTTACCGGGAGGCGCTCGACGAGGCCACCGTGCGCCGCATCCGCACTACGGCGGAGATGAAGTTCGCGCTCGATTTCTCCCCCGATGCGTTCGCGAGCTACGTTGCCGAGGCGGACCCCGGCATCTACCAAGTGCGGCGGCTGCCGGCGACCGACGATCCCATGCTCGGCCGCGTGCGCAAGGTGCGCGAGCGCGAGTACCTCTTCATCGACACGCTCGACGAGTACTTCGACGACTTCAGCGCCCGCATGTACCCGGCCTACCAGAACTGGCGCCAGGCGACCTACTCGGAAGCCATCGCCTACCGCGAGCAGCGCCAGAAGGCCCGCCGCCGCGCCATCGCCGGGGCGGTCGGCATCGCCGCCGGCGCCGCCGCCCAGCTCAGCGACACGACGCTGACCCGCTACGGCGGCGCAGTCAGCATCATCGGCGGCGCGGCGGTGGTGGGCCGCTCCATCCAGGACTTCGCGGACGCCAAGGTACACAGCGAGATGCTGCACGAGTACGGCTCCTCGGCGGAGGCCGAGATCGCGCCGCATACCATCGAACTGGAAAACCGCACGCTCAGCCTGCAAGGCACCGTGGACGAGCAGTACGACCAGCTTCGGGCGATCCTGAAGCGCCTCTACTACGAGGAGATGGGCCTCGCCCTGGCGGATGCCGACGGCCCGCCGGAGGGCGCCGAGGAGTCCGAATCCGACTTGGACAAGCGACTTGATGCCTTCTGACGACGCCATCGTCATCGAGCCAGTCGCAGCGCCACTTTCCAGCCAGCAGCCCGGCCGGCGCGTGCTGCGCCACGGGCGCCGCCGCAGTACCCGCCTCGCGCTGCGGGCCGTGCTTTTCGGAATCGCCCTCATCGTCCTCGGCGGCGTGGCGGCGTTCGTTTTCGTAGCGCTGCCCGAAGGCCGTTCCGCGACCCGGCCAGCGCTCTCCCCCGCCGACGCGCCCGTGCGGCAAAGCGCCGGCGAGATCGCCGAGACCACGCCGCCGTTCCGCGCCTTGGAACTCGCCAAGGCGCGCGAGAGCGCCCAAGAACGGCTGGCCGACTTCGCGGAACTGCAGATCAAGCTCGAAGAGGAGATGCACGTCGCCGCTTGGGGCCAAGCGGACCTGGATGCAGCCCTGGACCGCGCCAACGCCGCCGATCAGCGTTTTCTCGAGGGCGTATTCGACGAGTCCCTCGCGGAGTACAGCGCCGCGGTAGCGGATCTCAACGCCCTCGTGGCGAAGGGCGAGCGACTGTTCGCCGAGACCATGGAGGCCGGCGCCGCAGCGCTCCGCGCCCGCGATCATGCCACCGCGACCGCCGCCTTCGAGCGCGCCGTCGCCATGCGTCCGGACGACGCCGCCGCGCTCGCCGGCGCGGAGCGCGCCGCCAAGCTGCCGAAAATCGCGGAGCTGCTGCGCGAAGTCGAGCGCGCCCGGCTGCGCGGCGACCACGATGCCGCGCACACGCTGCTCCGCGACGTGCGGCAGTTCGATCCCGAGACTCAAGGACTCGCCGCCATCGCCGCCGAGATCGCCGCCGCGCGCGCCGCAGCCGGCCGCGCCGACAGGCTCTCGCGCGCCTTCGCGGCTTTGGAGGCCGGCGATCACGACGCGGCGCTCGATGCCTTCGACAAGCTCCTCGAAGCCAATCCGGACGATGCGACTGCGCAGGCCGGCCGCCAGCAGACCGAGCAGGCGCGCATCCTCGCCGACATCGACCGTCTGCGCCGGGAGGCGCTTGCCGAAGCGGACCGCGAGAACTGGGACGCGGCCCTCGAAGCCTACGACGCCGCCCTCGCCATCGACCGCTCCTTGCGCTTCGCCCGCGAAGGACGCGCCAGGGTGCGCGAGTTGGCGGCGCTGAGCGGGGCCATGCAGCGGGTGCTGGACGACCCCGCGGCCCTCTCCGACGACCAGCGTTTCGCCGCCGCCCAGGAGACCCTCCGGCGCGCCGGCACGGTGGCCGATGCCGGCGATCGGTTCGCCGCTCGGCTGGGGGCGTTCCGCGGCGTCGTCGAACAGAGCGGGCAGCCCGTGACGCTGGTGCTGACTTCGGACAACGCCACCGAGGTGGTGATTCGCCGTCTGGGACGAGTCGGCGTCTTCGATCGCCTGGAACGCGCTCTGCGACCGGGCCGCTACACGATCATCGGCAGCCGCGATGGCTGCCGCGACGTGCGCATCGACATCGTGCTGGCGGCGGACTCGGGCCCGGTGGATGTGCGCTGCCTAGAACCCATCGCCCAGGCCTTGTGACGCAGCGCATCGAAGCCGCAGCCTTCCGCCCCACCGAGGCGGCGGCGACGCGACGCGGTCCGTGGCTGACGCGGCATCGCATCCTGGTCGGCGTCGGGACGCTCGCCGGCGCGGCGGCGATCTGGTTCCTGTGGTTCATCTTCACCGCCAAGTCGGTGCGCTTCGAGGGCCAGCCGCTGCCGGATGCGATCGGCGTCGAAGGCGGTTTCGCCTTCCATCTCGGCGACACCCACCTGCTGCGCACCGGGTCCTACCGAATCTCCGCCAGCCATCCGGGCTACCAGGACGTCGACTTCGAGATCGAGGTCGGCAGCGACCGCAACCAGGCGTTCACCATCCCCATGGTGCGCCTGCCGGGCCGGGTTGCTTTCGAGGTGGATCCGCCGGGCGCCACCGTGGCGGTGCGCGGCACCGACGTGGCGGCGCGGGCGGCACCCTTCGAGACGCTGCTGCCGGCCGGGCCGCAGGTCGCGTTCATCAGCAGCGAGCGCTATCAGGACGCCACCGTGGCCTTCGAGGTGGAAGGCATGGATCGCGCCCAGACGGTGACGGCGACGCTGGCGCCGAACTGGGGCGACGTGACCCTGCCGACGCGACCGAGCGGCGCCGACGTGCTGGTCGACGGCGAGTCCATCGGTGTGCTGACGCCGGGTCCGGCGCCCATCCCCGCCGGCCAGCACCGCGTGTCGCTGAAGCTGGCCGGATTCAAGACGTGGACCGACATTCTCGATGTCGAGGCCGGCGAGAAGCGCCTGCTGGAGCCGATCTTCCTGGAGAAGGCCGACGGGCTGATCGCGGTGACCTCAACTCCCGCCGGCGCCAGCATCACCGTGGACGGCGCCTACCGCGGCACGACGCCGCTCGAAGCACAAGTGGTGCCCGGCCGCAGCCTGCGCGTTCGCGCCTTCAAGGTCGGCCATACGTCGCAGACGCGCACCGTGGCGGTGGACTCCGGCGCGACGCGCGGCATCGCCTTCAAGCTCGAGCCCCTGCAAGGCGAGATCGCCATCGAGACCCAGCCCGAGGACGCCGAGCTGTGGATCGACGGCGAGCTGCGCGGCCCCGCGGCCGGCACCGTCATGCTTGCCGCGGTGCCGCACGACGTGGAGATCAGGAAGGGCGGCTACGCCGGCTTCCGCAGGACCATTACGCCGCAGCCCGGCTTCACGCAGTCGCTGAAGGTGAAGCTGCTCACCCTGCAGGAAGCGCGTCTCGAAGCCTTGAAGCGCGTGCGCGAGACCAGCGAGGGCCATGAACTCGTGCTGTTGAGCCCGGACAGCATCCGCATGGGCGCATCGCGGCGCGAACCGGGCCGGCGCAGCAACGAGGTGCTGCGCGACGTGCGCCTGACGCGCCTCTTCTACCTCGGCCGGCACGAGGTCACCAACGCCCAGTTCCGCGTCTTCGCGCCGGGCCATAGTTCCGGGGCCTTCCAGCAGACCACGCTGGACGCGGATGCCCAGCCGGTCGTCGGCGTCTCCTGGCAGGAGGCGGCGCTGTACTGCAACTGGCTGTCGAAGCGCGACGGCTTGGGCGCCTTCTACGAGGTGGACCTTGGCAAGGTGGTCGGCTTCGATCCCTCCGCGCTAGGCTACCGCCTGCCCACGGAAGCCGAGTGGGCATGGACCGCGCGCCATGTCGTCGGCGCCGACAAGCCCCTGCGCTACGCCTGGGGCGATCAGCTGCCGCCGCCGGACCGGCACGGCAACTACGCCGACCAGTCGGCGGCGCACAGCGTCGCCCGGGTGGTGATCGGCTTCAACGACAACCACATCGCGAGCGCCCCGGTGGGCACGTTCCCTGCCAACGCCAAAGGCATCCACGACATCGGCGGCAACGTCGCTGAGTGGATCAACGACTACTACTCGATCCCGGACGCCGGCGATGCGCTGAACCCATTCGGGCCCGAGCGCGGCGACTACCACGTGATTCGCGGCGCGAGCTGGCAGAAGGGCACGGTGACGGACTTGCGCCTGTCGTTTCGCGACTACGGCGCCGACGGCCGCCGCGACGTGGGTTTCCGCATCGCCCGCTTCGCGGAGTAGCAGCGCGATCAGCGGGGTTCGGTCTCGGCGACGCGCGAGTCGCGCCATCTGTCGTGGGACCACAGCCAGTCTTGCGGCGCCCGGTCGATGTCCGCCTGCAGGCACTCCACGTAGCGTTCGAGAATCGACGGGCTCGTCGCCGTGTACGGCGGCTCGGCCAGCTTGACGATGCGCCCGACATAGCGCGCCGGGGCCGTGCGTTCGCACGACAGGTAGTACACCGGCCAGCGCAGCGCCCGGGCGATGCGCTCCGGACCGGCGAAAAAAGCCGTCTCCCGGCCGCAGAGCCGGGCGCTGCGCCGATCCCGACCCGGCCGCTGGTCCGCAACCAGGGTGAACACCTGCGGCCGCTGGCGGGTCTTCACCAACCGCCGCCGCACCTCACGCACCGGCACCAGCGTCACGCCGAAGCGCGCGGCGATCGCCACCAGCGCCTCGCGCATGGCCCGCACGTGCGGCAGCTTGTATACGATGGAGACAGGCAGGTCGATGGTGGAGGCGAGCGCGCATGTCGCCCAGATCATGTTGCCGTGATGCGCCATCAGGAGCAGCGCACTGCGATCGGCGAGGGCCTCGGCGCCCTCGAAGGTGACCCGGGCGGCGAGTTCCGAACGCTCCATGGAGAGTGCCCGCAGCACCTCCACGCAGACCTCGCCGAAGCCGGCGTAGAAGCCCTGGGCCATCGCTTCCTGGTCCGCATCCGGGAACGCATAGGCGAGGTTGCGCGCCACGAGCCGTGGTCGATAGACGTGTTCCAGCGTCGGCGCGATGTCGTGCGCGAACTGGTGCAGGCGCTCCACGGGGAGCCTGCTCGCAGCCTGCAGAACTAGGCGTAGTGCCGCAACTTCGACCATCGAGTTCAAGGGAACCCCAAACCCCGGTGCCAAGTCGCTACCATAGTGGGGATCGAGCTTGAGGCAAGAGGCTTTTCCTCGCCATGGCGGACATCCGATTCGGCACCTTGGGTGCCGCGAACATCACCCCCGGCGCGCTGTTGCAGCCGGCCAGCCGCAATCCCGACGTGGCGGTGGTCGCCATTGCCGCCCGGGACCGGGCGCGAGCGCAGAAGATGGCGGACGAGAGCGGCATCGAGCATGTGGTGGACGACTACCAGGCCGTCATCGACCACCCGGACGTCAACGTCGTCTACAACCCGCTGCCGATCAGCCACCACCACGAATGGACCTTGAAGGCCCTGGCCGCCGGCAAGCCGGTGCTCTGCGAGAAGTCCTTCGCCATGAACGAACGCGAGGCGGCCCAGATGGCCGAAGCCGCCGACAAAGCGGGCCTGCTGCTGATCGAGGCGTTCCACTACCGCTACCACCCGGTTTTCCTGCGGGCGCTCGAGATCTACCAAGGCGGCGGCATCGGCGAGCTCGTCCGCCTCACGGGTCGCTTCCACGTCGGTCTCGGCGACCACGACATGCCGACGGACAGCATCCGCATGATCTACGAGACGGGCGGCGGCGCCACCATGGACATGGGCTGCTACCCGCTCTCCTGGATGCGGCACTTCACGGGCGAAGAGCCGGAGGTGGTGAGCGCCGATGCGGTGGAAGGGCCGCCGAACGTGGACCTGCGGCTGGTCGCCGAACTGCGCTTCCCGAGCGGCGCGACGGGCTCGGCTTCCGGCTCGATGATGCGCGGCGACACGTTCACGACGGATCTCGTCGCTGAAGGCACCAAAGGCACGCTCACGGTGCGCAATCCGCTGGTGCCGCACATGGGCCACGAGATCAAGCTCGAAGCGGGCGGCGAGACCAGCAAGGAGACGCTCACCAAGCGCACCACCTACGACTACCAGCTCGACGCCTTCGCGCGGGCGCTGAACACCGGCGAGCAGCTCGCCACGGATGCCGCCGACGCGGTCAAGCAGATGCGCCTGATCGACGCCTGCTACCGTGCCGCGGGGATGAAGGTCCGAGGGACATGAGCGCAAGCGGCCATCCCCTCCGTGCTATGCTTCGGCACGTCTCGCGGCACCGACGCTTGGCTGCCACGACGGCGTCCGAGCACGGTCGCCCAGCGCAGCGAAAGCCCAACGGAGACCCGAAGTGACCTTCCGCCTCGACACCGCTGCCGCCATCCGGGAACTCGAAGACGCCGGCATCGACAACCGTCAGGCGGCCGCCATCGTCGGCCTGCAGGCGGAAGTGGATGCCGACCTCGCCACCAAGGCCGATGTGGACAGCCTGCATACCGAGGTCCGGTCCGTGCGCACGGAACTCAAGGCCGAGATCGACGGCGTGCGCACGGAACTCAAGGCCGAGATCGACGGCGTCCGCACGGAACTCAAGGCCGAGATCGACGGCGTCCGCACCGAGCTCAAGGCCGACATCGGTGGAGTCAAAGCCGACGTCGATCTTCTGCGCGAACAAACCCAGGCCAACCACCGGCTGCTTGAGCAGCAGATGCAGACCGGCTTCGCAGAGATCATCTCCACCGTCGCCACCAACAACGCCGAGCAGCAGCGCCGAGTCAATCTCTTCCTCGGCAGCCTCGTTGCCATCGCCGCGCTGATCCTGGCTGGCCTTGCCGTGCTCTGACCACTAGCGGGTGTACGACAATGTCCGGCAAACGCGCCAAGAGCGGTACCAGAGAGTCTGTCGTACCAACCAACAGCACGGACTAGCCCTGCCGGTTTGCAGTCACTAAACTGCATGTCTTTCCCGTTTGGCCAATGCCATGACCGACTTGGAAGCCACCATCAACGACGCGTGGGAACGCCGCGACGAGCTCTCTTTCGCGACGCGCGGGCCGGTTCGCGACGCCGTCGACGAGGCGCTTGATGCCCTGGACAGCGGTGCCAGCCGCGTCGCCGAGAAGCTCGCCGGCGAATGGGTCGTCAACCAATGGCTGAAGAAGGCCGTACTGCTCAGTTTCGTGCTGAACGACATGCAGACCGTTGCCGGCGGGCCCGGCGGTGGACACTGGTGGGACAAGGTGCCGTCGAAGTTCGAAGGCTGGGACGCGGCGCGCTTCCGCGATGCCGGCTTCCGCGCCGTGCCGACGGCGGTGGTGCGCCACTCCGCCTACATCGCCCCGTCGGTGGTGCTGATGCCGAGCTTCGTCAACATCGGCGCCTACGTCGACAGCGGCACCATGGTCGACACCTGGGCCACCGTCGGCTCGTGCGCCCAGATCGGCAGGAACTGCCATATCTCGGGCGGCGCCGGCATCGGCGGGGTGTTGGAGCCGCTGCAGGCCGAACCCGTCATCGTCGAGGACAACTGCTTCATCGGGGCGCGCTCGGAAGTCGTGGAAGGGGTCATCGTTGAGGAGGGCGCGGTGCTCGGCATGGGCGTGTTCATCGGTGCCTCCACCAAGATCGTGGACCGCGCCACCGGCGAGATCGTCACCGGCCGCGTGCCCGCGTACTCCGTAGTGGTGGCGGGCCATCTGCCCGGCGCCATACCGGAGGATGGCATCCCCCGCCCCGGACTCTATTGCGCCGTCATCATCAAGCGCGTCGACGAGCGCACGCGCTCGAAAACCTCCATCAACGACCTGCTGCGCGACTAGGAGCGATCCATGAGCGAGATCAAGCCGTTCCGGCTCGACATTCCCGACGCCGCCCTCGACGACTTGCGCGAACGGCTGGCGCAGACGCGCTGGCCGGATGCCGAGACGCCGGACGATTGGAGCCAGGGCCTGCCGCTCGGCTACGCCAAGGAGCTGCGCGACTACTGGCTCGGCAACTACGACTGGCGCAGCCGCGAGGCCTACTTCAACGGCTTCCCCCAGTACACGACGCGCATCGAGGACCTCGACATCCACTTCATCCATCGGCGCAGTTCGAACCCCGATGCCGTGCCGCTGCTCATCACCCACGGCTGGCCCGGCTCGGTGGTGGAGTTCCACAAGGTCATCGAGCCGCTCGCGGATCCGGAGAAACATGGCGGCGACACCGCGGATGCATTCCACGTGATCTGCCCTTCCCTGCCCGGCTACGGATTCTCCGGCAAGCCGACCGCCACCGGCTGGGGTGTCGGCAAGATCGCCGAGGTCTGGGACGACCTCATGCGCCACATCGGCTACCAGCGCTACTTCGCCCAGGGCGGCGATTGGGGCGCGGCGGTCACCACCGGCATCGCCATGCAAGACCGCGGCGCGTGCCAGGGCATCCACCTCAACATGCCGAGCGCCGGACCCACGCCGGAGGCCCGCGAGAATCCCACCGAACGCGACGCCCAGGCGTTCGCCGGCGGCCGCTACTACCAGGAGTGGGGCGCCGGCTACTCGAAGCAGCAGAGCACGCGCCCGCAGACGCTCGGCTACGGCCTGGTGGACTCGCCCATGGGCCAGGCGGCATGGATCATCGAGAAGTTCATGGAGTGGACGGACTGCGACGGCCCGCAAGGCAAGCACCCGGAGAACGCGCTCAGCCGCGAGGAACTGATCGACAACGTGATGTTCTACTGGCTGACGGGCACTGGCGCGTCCTCCGCCCGACTCTACTGGGAGAGCTTCAACCGCGCCTTCGGACGCGGCGAGGCGGACAGGATCATGCTGCCGACGGGGTGCAGCATCTTCCCGAAGGAGATCGTCCCGACGCCACGCGGCTGGGCCGAGCAGCGCTTCGGCAACATCGTCTACTGGAACGAACTGGACAAGGGCGGCCACTTCGCCGCCTTCGAGCAGCCGGAGCTGTTCGTGCAGGAGATGCGCGCCTGCTTTCGCGCGATGAGCACTGCTGGGCGCTAGCCGAACTGCTGCAAGCGCCCTGTCGCCCAGCCGTTCGGCCGGGCCATCGCGCGCCAGCCACCAACACGGACCTGGGGAGAGACAATGCCTCGCAAGAGCAAACTGCGCTACGGCTTCATCGGCGCCGGCGGCATCGCCGGGGCGCATATGCGCGAGTTGGCCAAGCGCGACGATGTCGAGATCGTCGCCATGGCGGATGTCCGGGAAGAGTCCATGCAGCGCTACCAGAAGCGCTTCGGCATCGGCGCCGCCTACACCGATTGGAACGAGATGCTGGCCCGCGAGGACTTGCACGCCGTCTCCATCTGCACGCCCAACAAGCTCCACGAGCAGCCCGCCATCAACGCCCTCAAGGCCGGCTGCCATGTGCTCTGCGAGAAGCCCTTGGCGGACTCGGCCGCGGCCGGTACGCGAATGCTGGCGGCGGCCGAGGACGCCGGTCGCAAGCTGGTGATCGCCTTCCAGTACCGCTTCCATCCGCGCACGCAGTTCGTTCGCCGCGCGTTCGACTCGGGCCAGCTCGGCCGAATCCTGTTCGGCCGCGTCAAGGCGCTGCGCCGACGCGGCATCCCCAACTGGGGCGTGTTCGGCCGCAAGGAGCTGCAGGGCGGCGGGCCGCTCATCGACATCGGCGTCCATGTCCTCGAAATGACCCACTACGCCATGGGTTCGCCGACCCCCAAGACCGCATCCGCGGACATGTTCACCTTCATCGGCGACCAGCCCTCGGACCGCGTGGAGTCCATGTGGAAGGGCTGGGACCACGAGACCTACACGGTGGAGGACCTGGCCGTCGGCCGCATCCGCTTCGAGAACGGCGCCGTGCTGCACGTCGAAGCGTGCTTCGCCGCGCACATCGACCAGGACGCGTGGAACTTCGAGCTGCTCGGCGACCAGGGCGGCGCTCGCTGGGATCCGCCCGGCATCTTCACCGACGAGGACGGCCATATGGTCAACAAGGCGCCCGGCTGGCTGCCGCAGGGCGATCTCTTCGCCCGCAAGATGAACAATTTCGTGGACCACTGCCTGCACGACGCACCGACCCTGGCCCCCGCCGCGGACGGCCTCGCGGTGCAGCGCATGCTCGACGCCCTGTACCGCTCCGCAGAGAATGGCGGCGGCGAAGTCGCCATCGATGGCGGCGAGGAGTAGCGGGCGATGGCCGTGCAAATGCGTCTCTTGGGCCGCACCGGGGTGAGCGTCAGCAACCTCTGCCTCGGCGCCATGATGTTCGGCATGCGCGCCGAACCGAACGACTCCTACGCCATGGTGGACCGCGCCCTCGAACGCGGCGTCAACTTCATCGATACCGCCAACGTCTATTCGCGCGGGCGCAGCGAGACCATCACCGGCGAAGCGCTGAAGCGCAACGGCAAGCGGCACCGCGTGGTGCTCGCCACCAAGTTCCACGGCGCGATGGCGGACGACGATCCCAACATGCGCGGCGTCAGCCGCCGCCACATCGTCGCCGCCTGCGAGGCGAGCCTCAAGCGCCTGCAGACCGACTACATCGACCTCTACCAGATGCACCGGCCGCGCTCGGACACCGCCATCGACGAGACCCTGCGGGCGCTTGACGACCTGATCCGGCAAGGCAAGGTGCGCTACATCGGCACTTCCACGTTCGCGGCCTGGCAGTTCGTCGAGTCGCTCTGGGTGGCGGAGAAGACGCATCTGAACCGCTTCGTCTGCGAGCAGCAGCCCTACAACTTGCTGGACCGGCGCGTCGAGCGCGAGCTCATGCCGATGGCGCGGACCTTTGGCGTCGCAACGATTCCGTGGAGTCCGCTGGCCGGCGGCCTGCTCACCGGCAAGTACCGGCGTGGCGAGCCGCCGCCGGAGGGCTCGCGCTTCGCCAACACAGCCCGCATGAACACCGCCCAGCGACGCCGCTTCAACGAGGGCATCTTCGACGTGGTGGAGGGCGTGGATGCGATCGCCAAGGACCGCGGCGTACCGCTATCGCAGTTCGCGCTCGCCTGGGTGATGGCGCAGCCCGGCGTCACCAGCCCGATCATCGGCCCGCGCACCATGGCGCAGCTCGACGACAATCTGGATGCCGCGGACGTGGAACTCGGCGCCGAGGACATGGCGCGCGTCGATGCGGTCATCGCGCCGGGGCGCATGGTGGCGCCGTACTACGAGGCGGATTTCGGCCCGCATCGGTTCCGCGTCTAGCCAAGCCCAGGGATGCTCCTCATGCCGGACTGGGCCGCGCTGGCTCTCGCCATCTGCCTCGGCTTGGCGGCGGGGAGCTTCGTGAACGTGGTCGCGCATCGGCTGCCGATCATGCTCTCCCGGCAGTGGCGCAGCGAGGCGCTCGCCACGCTGGCCGTCGAGCCGCGGGGGCGGCCACGGTTCAATCTGGCGCTGCCGCGATCGCGCTGCCCCTCGTGCAAGCAGACGATCCAAGCCCGCGACAACGTCCCCGTGCTGAGCTGGCTGCTGCTCAAGGGTCGCTGCCGCCACTGCGCAGCCGCCATCAGCGTGCGCTACCCGGTGGTGGAACTCCTGGGCGCGATCTTCGCGGTGGCTTGCGTGCAGGTCTGGGGCCTTGGCGCTTTGGCGATCTGCTACCTCGCGTTGCTGATGGCATTGCTCGCGCTTGCGCTGATCGATTTCGAGACGCTGCTGCTGCCCGATCAGATCACCGTTCCCCTGCTTTGGTTCGGCCTCGTCGCCGCGCTCGCCTTCGATGCCACGCCGACGCCGGTGGACGCGGTTCTCGGCGCCACCGCTGGCTACGGCACGCTATGGCTCTTCTACTGGGGGCATCGGCTGCTCACGCGGCGGGAGGGCATGGGCTACGGCGACTTCAAGCTCCTCGCCGCTCTCGGCGCCTGGCTCGGCTGGCGCTCGGTGCTCGCCATCCTGCTCATCGCCTGCGTCGTCGGCATCGCCTATGCCGCGTTCGGCTTGCTGCGGCAGCGGACGACGCCGGCAACGCCCATCCCCTTCGGCCCGTTCCTATGCCTCGGCGGCGCGGCGACCCTGTTCTTCTCCGCGCTGGCGGACCTCTCGCCGATCCCGGTGGTGATCGAATGAGCGCGGAGACTCTCGTGGTCGGCATCACCGGCGGCATCGGCAGCGGCAAGACCGCGGTCTCGGACCGCTTTGCCAGTCACGGCATCGTCGTGGTGGACTGCGACGTCATCGCCCGTCGCGTCGTCGAACCGGGCCAGCCCGCCCTCGCCGAGATCGCAGCGCACTTCGGCGGGGCGGTGCTGCGCGCCGACGGCACGCTTGATCGCGCCGCCCTGCGAGAGCGCATCTTCGCCGCCGACGATGCCCGGCATTGGCTGAATCGCGCCACGCATCCGCGCATCAACGCCCTGGTGCGCGACGGCCTGCGCGATGCCGCTTCGCCCTACGCGGTGCTGGTGAACCCGCTGATGCGCGATCGAGACCCCCGCGCCCACCGCATTCTGGTGGTGGATGCCCCCGAGGACGTCCAGATCGAGCGGACAGTCGCCCGCGACAACGTGAGCCGGACCCAGGCCCGGGCCACGCTCGCAAGCCAAACGCCCCGCGCCGAGCGGCTCGCCTTCGCCGACGATGTGGTCGTCAACGACCGCAGACTCGAGGACCTGCAAGCGGCCGTGGACCGGCTGCATGAGCGCTATCTCCAACTGGCGGCAGCGCGGTCGTGAGCGCGGACAGCTCTTGTCGCTGCGGCTCGCGCCCGTACCGGAGTCATGCAATGCCCACGTGACCCCAGATATGTCGTACAGCCTAAGGCCGACCAAGGTGGCGACCTGTCCATGCTCGGAGTAGGATGCGCGCATGACCGAGGCCACTCGAAAACTCGATCCCGACTCGCTGGTCGGCCGCATCATCGCGGAGCTGCGCGCCAATCCGGAGGCACAGGCATTGCTGCTGCGCGCGCTGCTGACTGGCGAGTTCCTAGGCATGCCGACCCGCTTGGCAAGGGTGGAAGCCGAAGTCCGGGCAATCAGATCGGATGTCGATGTCCTCAAGCAGGATGTCAAGGTGCTCAAGGACGACGTCAAGGTGCTCAAGGACGATGTCAAGGTGCTCAAGGGCGACGTCAAGGTGCTCAAGGACGACGTCGGAATGCTCAAGGGCGACAGCCTAGAGGCGAAGATGCACCGTCGGATTCGATCCCTGCTCTGCCAGAGGCTCGAACTGCGCAGGCTGCGAGTCGTTCAAGGGCCGTTCTCGGACACGCCGGCGGAGTTCGCCGATGCGGTGGACGACGCGTTCGCCGCCGGCGCGATCGACGAACCGGGGGAAACCCGGATCCATGCCACCGACTACATCGTCAGCGCCCAGCGACGATCGGACCGGGCGCCGGTGATGGTTGCGGTGGAGGTCTCCGGCAACATCGGCCAACGCGACATCAGCCGCGCACGAGCCAGCGCCGATGCTTTGGCGACCGTATTCGACCGTGATGCGATCCCCGTGGTCGTCGGCTACAGCATCCACGACGCCGACCGCCGCCGCGCCAGCACGGTCGACGTGCGCATCCTGCAGATGGCGATGGCCGAGGCCGCTTGACCGCAGACGCCGCCGACCGTCAACGGCGCAGGCGCATCTCCAAGCCCACCACCCTGCCCTCGCGCAGCGGCGAGAAGGTGGACTCCACCAAGGCGCTGAGATCCACGTCCGCTTCCCACCGCGCTTCGTTGCCGAGGTTCCTGCCGTAAAGGGCGAATTCCAGCGCCTCGCTCGGCGAGTAGCGGACGCTCGCATCGAGCATCCGGCCAGCGTTCAGCACGCCGGAGTTGTCGTCGGTGAACGCGCTGCCATCTCGGTACGCAAGGGATAGCCGGACGGCGATGCGGCCAAAGCCGCCGAACTTGCGAGCGTAGGCGCCTTCGAAGCCCCAGGTGAGCGGGGCTAGGCGCGGCAGGTCCAGGCGCTCGTCGCCGAGGGTCGAGCCATCGCCCGTCAGGTCGTAGTACACGCGGTCGTAGCGACCGTCCGCATAGCCGAGGAACGCGCTCAGCGTCACAGCGGCGCCCAAGGCGGCGACCAGTTCGGCCTCGAAGCCTTCGATGGTGCCGTCGGCGGTGTTGGCGGTGATCTGCACGCCGCCCGCAGTCTGGTCCAAGCTCAGCACCTGCCGCTGCATGCCGTCGATCTCGTTGCGGAACGCGGCGAGATTGAGGCGCGCATGGCCCCGGGCGATTTCCGCCTTCAAGCCCACCTCGAACGAGTCCTGCTGCTCGGCGTCGAACGGTCCGGGGGATCCTCTCGGCGAGGTATTGCGCAGGTTGTAGCCGCCGCTGCGGAAGCCTTTGGCGTATTGGGCGTAGAGCTGCGCATCGTCGAACCAGCGCCGCAAACCGACCTTCGGGGTGAAGCTCCGCCACCGATCACCGTCGATGAAGTCGAACCGGCAACGGTCCGTCGCGGCGCTGCAACCGCCCAGGCCGGAGGTGGCCACCCGAACGTCCTTCTCCTCGACCGTATAGCGGCCCCCGATGGTCAGCGCCCAGGCGCTGCCGAGATGCAGATCCGCATTCAGGAAGAGGCCGCCCGTGTACTGCTCCTGGTCCCCGCCGTACGGCGCGCCCCAATTCTGGCGAAAGTACCGCAACTCGCGATGGCGGAGCTTCTGGCGGAAGAAGTAGGCGCCGAGCGTGACCTCCCCGCCGCCGGCGAGCAGGCGGGAATAGCGCACCTCGTTGCTGATCTGCTCCTGGGCCAAATCGGCGGCGGTGTGGAATACGGCCGAGCCGGTGGAATCCGTATCGGTGAGCGAGTCGTGCTCCACGGTGCGCCAGCCGAATACGTTGGCGAACCGGTTGCGCGCCGCTTCCCCGCCGCGCTGCGCTTCAATGACCAGATGGCGCCAGGCGATGTCCGCGTAGCCGGTCTCGTCGAAGAAGATGTCGAAGCCGTCCAAGCGATGGCGATTCTGCGATGCCGGCCCGTCGGCATGGGTCCGGCCCTGTTCGTGGATCACGGTCACTTCCATGCCATCCGCCGGCTGCCAGGTGAACACGGGCCGCACCACCCAAGCCGCCTCCGCACCGTGACCGGGGGTGGCCGAGCCGGGATTGTCGAACCAGCCAGCGTCGTCCCGATAGCTGCCCGATACGCGCATTGCGAGCGTCTCTGCCACCAGCGGACGCTCGAAGCTACCGGCGAAGCGCCACTCCGGGCCCGTCTCAAGGCGCACCGTCGCCTGCGCGGAAGGCTCGCCGGAGGGTCTTCGGGAGCGCAGCAGCACGGCGCCGCCAGTGACGTTGCGGCCGAACAGGACGCCCTGGGGCCCGCGCAGGATCTCCACGGCCTCGAGGTCCAGCATGTCCACGATGACGCCGTAGGTGATCCCGAGATAGACGCCGTCCACGAATACCCCGACCGTGGGGTCGATGGACGGGATGGAGCCGGCGATGCCCTGCCCGCGGATGGTAAAGTTGGCGATCCCCTTGGCGGTGCCGACGCCGTCCAAGGCTACATTGGGCGTGGCGAAGCCGAGGTCTTGCAGGTCCGTGACGTGGCGCTCGGCAAGCGCCCGTTCGGCGAACACGCGCACTGCCACGGCGACATCCTGTGCGCTCTGGGCGGCGCCCTTCTTCATCGCCGTGGTGACGACCTCCTCAATGAGCCGCACCTCGGTCTGCGAGCCGGTGCCGAGGCGGGCCTCCTCGCCGACGGCCGAGCAGGCGACGATGGCCGCCGCGCCTAGGCCGAAGGTCCGGCCACGCGCGAAACGAACGCCCACCTAGGTCCGGTATTCCGCGTTGATGCGGACGTATTCGTACGAAAGGTCGCTGGTCCAAATGGTCTCGGCCGCATCGCCGCGGCCGAGCACCACGCGCACCGTGAATTCGTCCCTGGCCATCACCGCGGCGCCGGCGGCTTCGGTGTACTCGTCGGCCATCAGGCCGTTCCTGGCGACGCATACGTCGTCCAGATAGAGGCCCACGGCAGCGGGGTCGAGGTCCGCGACTTCGGCGCGGCCGATGGCCATGCAGAACCGTCCCCAGTTCGGATCGCCAGCGAAGATGGCCGTCTTCACCAGCGGCGAGTGGGCGATGGTGTAGGCCACGGCCAGGCACTCGGCGGGCGTCGCGCCCTCTTCCACGCGCACGGTGACGAACTTGGTCGCGCCTTCGCCGTCGCGTGCCGTCCGCTGCGCCAACTCGACGACCAAGGGCGTCAGTCCTTCCAGCAGTTCCCGATAGGCGTCGCCGCCGGCATCCTCCACCGCCGAGTTGCCGGCGCGGCCGCTGGCCATGACCGCGAACGAGTCGTTGGTCGAGGTATCGCCGTCCACCGTCACGCGATTGAAGCTGCGCTCCGCCAGATCCCGGGCGAGCGCTCCCGCCACCGCCGCCGACATCGCCGCATCCGTGCCGAGGAAGGCGAGCATCGTCGCCATGTCCGGACGAATCATGCCCGAACCTTTCACCATCCCCGTGGCGCGGACCTCTCGTCCCCCGAGATCGAACTTGGCAGATACGGCCTTGGGAACCGTGTCGGTAGTCATGATGGCCTGCGCGGCATCGGCCCAGCCGTCCGGGGTCGCCGCGGCCAGCGCCGCGTCGATGCCGCGCCGCATGACATCCTGGTCCAGGAACTCGCCGATCACCCCGGTGGAGAACGGCAGCACCGACTCTTCCGGCAGATCGACCCGCGCCGCCAGATGGGCGCAGGCGACCCGGGCGTCGACCAGCCCCCGCTCGCCAGTCGCCGCGTTGGCATTGCCGCTGTTGACCAGCAGCGCCCGAGCGGCCCCCACGCGCTGCTCGGCCAGCAGCACGGGCGCGGCGCGAAAGGCGCTCTTGGTGAAGACGCCCCCCGTGACGCCGCCGGCCCCGAGCAGCATGACGGCCAAGTCCAAGCGATCAGCGTACTTCACCCCTGCGGCGGCGGAACCCAGTGCGATGCCGTCGATCGGCAGCAGTTCGCCCATCGGCGGCAAATTGACGGCCATTCGTCGAGCGCTCGCTCGGCTACGTGGCCTTGCCGTGGCAGTGCTTGTACTTGCGCCCGGAGCCGCACGGGCAGCGCTCGTTGCGGCCGATCTTGCGATCCTGGCGGACGAAGGTCTCGGCGACCGCTGGCTGCTCGGCGGCCTGGCCGTTGCGGCCCTGCCGGGTGCGCCGCCGATCAGCTGCGCCAGCGTCCGCGGAACCCGGATGGCTGAAATCCATGCGCCGCGCTGCGGCTTCCCGGCGCCGCCGCTCGGCCTCCTGGATCTCGTTCTCGCTGGCCAGCTGAATGCGCGACAGCACGCGGACGACTTCGCGGCTGATGTTGTCCTGCAGCTCCTGGAACAGGGCGAACGACTCCCGCTTGTATTCCTGCTTCGGCTGCTTCTGCGCGTAGGCGCGCAGGTGGATGCCCTGGCGCAGATGCTCCATCACGCCGAGGTGCTCCTTCCACTTCTGATCGAGCACTTGCAGCATGAGCTGCTTCTCGACCTGGCGCATGTCGATGCCCCGCGCCGCCCACTCCGCTTCCTTGGCGCCGTACTCCTCGTCGAGCGCGGCGACGATCCGGTCGCGCACGCCCTCCTCGGTGAGTTCGTCGTCCTCCTTGAGCCACTCTCCGACCGGCTGCGTCGTGCCGAGCTCGGCGCCGAGCCCCTGCTCCAAGCCGGCGATGTCCCACTGCTCGTAGATGCTCTCCGGCGGGATGTATGCCGCCATCAGGTCTTCCACGACCTCGGCGCGCATCTCGCCGATGGCGTCCTGGATGTCGTCCACCTCCATCAGTTCGTTGCGCTGCTGGTAGACGTAGTGGCGCTGGTCGTTGGCCACATCGTCGAACTCGAGGAGATTCTTGCGGGCGTCGAAGTTCTGGCCTTCGACGCGCCGCTGCGCCTTCTCGATCGAGTTGTTGACGAAGCGGTGCTCGATGGCCTCGCCCTTCTCGAGGCCGAGCGAGTTCATGAAGCCGCGCACCCTGTCGGTGGCGAAGATGCGCATCAGGTTGTCTTCCATGGACAGGAAGAAGCGCGACGAGCCGGGGTCGCCCTGGCGTCCGGCGCGACCGCGCAGCTGGTTGTCGATGCGCCTCGACTCGTGCCGTTCCGTGCCGACGATGTGCAGGCCGCCCGCCTTGATGACGGCATCGTGGCGTTCCTGCCACGCGGACTTGATGCGCTCCACTTCGGCGTCGTCCGGGTTCTCGCCGAGCGCCGCGACTTCCGCCAGCCAGTTGCCGCCGAGCACGATGTCCGTGCCGCGCCCCGCCATGTTGGTGGCGATGGTCACCACGCCGGGACTGCCGGCCTGGGCGACGATCTCCGCTTCGCGCTCGTGCTGCTTGGCGTTCAGCACGCTGTGCTTGATCTTGCGCCGCTTGAGCTCGCTGGAGAGCCGCTCGGAGGATTCGATGGACGCCGTGCCCACCAGCACCGGCTGGTCGTTGCCGGTGGCTTCGAGGATGTCCTCCACCACCGCGTCGTACTTCTCGTCCTCGGTGAGGTAGACGAGGTCGTTGCGGTCCTCGCGGATCATCGGCATGTGGGTGGGGATGATGACCACCTCGAGGCCGTATATCTGCTTGAACTCCGCGGCTTCCGTATCCGCGGTGCCGGTCATCCCAGCGAGCTTGCCGTACAGGCGGAAGTAGTTCTGCAGCGTCGTGGAAGCCAGCGTCTGCGACTCGTTGCGGATCGGCACCCGCTCCTTCGCCTCCACGGCCTGGTGCAGGCCGTCCGACCAGCGCCGACCGGGCATGGCGCGTCCGGTGTGCTCGTCGACGATGACGACTTCGCCCTCCTGCACCATGTAGTGGACGTCGCGCTGGAACAGGAAGTGGGCGCGCAGGGCCGCGTGGACATGGTGCAGCAGGCGCAGGTTGACCGCCGCGTAGAGACTGTCGGCAGCATCGAGGAGCCCCAAGCGCTTGAGTTCGTTCTCGACCAGTTCGTGGCCGCGCTCGGTGAGTTCCACCTGGCGGGTCTTCTCGTCGACGAAGAAGTCCCCGGTCTCCTCCGGCGGCGGCTCGTTGCCGGCGAGCACTGCGGGCAGGCCGGACTCGATCTTGTCCTGGCGCTTGAGCTTCGGCGCCAGCCGGTCGATCTTGACGTAGAGATCGGTGCTTTCGTCCGCCGGCCCGGAGATGATGAGGGGCGTGCGCGCCTCGTCGATGAGGATGGAGTCCACCTCGTCGACGATCGCGTACTCTAGGGTACGCTGCACGCGATCGTCCTTGGTGAAGGCCATGTTGTCGCGCAGGTAGTCGAAGCCGAACTCGTTGTTGGTGCCGTAGGTGACGTCCGCCTGGTAGGCCTCGACCTTGGCTTCCCGGGGCTGGTTCGACTGCACGACGCCCACGGTCATGCCGAGCGCCTCGTAGATCGGCCCCATCCACGCCGCGTCCCGCCGGGCGAGGTAGTCGTTCACCGTCACCAAATGCACGGCGCCGCCACCGAGCGCGTTCAGATAGGTGGGCAGCGTGGCGACCAGCGTCTTGCCCTCGCCGGTGCGCATCTCGGCGATCTTCCCCTCGTGCAGCGTGATGCCGCCGATCATCTGCACGTCGTAGTGCCGCTCGCCGCGATGCCGGCGCGACGCCTCGCGCACCGCCGCGAACGCTTCCGGCAGCAAATCGTCCAAGGCTTCCCCGCCTGCGAGCCGCGCCCGAAGGCTCGCCGTGGTGGCCTTCAGTTCGGCATCGGCGAGCGCCTGCATGGCCGGTTCGAGGGCGTTGATGCGAGCCACCGTGCGCCCCATGCGCTTGAGCTCGCGGGCGTTGCGCGTACCGAAGGCTCTGCGAACGAGACTGGCGATCACCGTCTTGCCTATGGATGTCTGCGGGCGAAGCGGCGGGCATTGTACTCTCTATGCCCCTTCGTGAGCCAAACGAGCGCATGGCCGCGTCACGTGGCCGTGGACATCCGCAGCCGGCGGCCTTGCTATACTGCGGCTTCTCCCTGCGCCCTCCGCGACCATGATCGAACACGTTGAAGTCCGCCACTTCCGCGCACTGCGGCACCTGACCATGTCTGGCGTCTCCCGCCTCAACGTGGTAGCCGGACGCAACAATGCTGGAAAGACGAGCTTCTTGGAGGCGCTCTTCCTGTTGACGATGGGCGGCAATCCAAGTGCCGCATTGAACGCGAATGTAGTCCGTCTCAGTGACGTGGGCCAGCAATCGACCGCACAGGCGGTCCGGGAGACGCTTTGGAAGCCCATGTTTTCCGGGCTCGACACGTCTCAGCACATCGAGATCAAGGCATCTCACCGGGTGTTGGGGGAAGTCGTACTCGAAGTCTCTCTGGAGACGGCAGACACGGTTGAACTGGCCCTCCCGGAAGCTGGCTCAGGTCCCACGGGACCGACCGGATCCGCTGGGCCAAATGCCGTCGGCCCACCATCCGAGCAGATGCGGCTCCTCTACCGGCACGGTAAGACCGTCACAGAGGGTGTGTGCCGGCTGGCATCGGCCGGCATCGACATGACGCCCGCGAACATCGTGCCGCCGTTCCAAGCCATGATCCTGCTATCGCACAACCGTAACGTCCAAGAGGACGCCGTGCGACTCGGTGAACTGCGCAAACGGAAACGAGGCGACCTAGTATTGCACGCGCTCAAGGCAATAGAACCGAGACTGCTGGGCATCGAGGACAATTCCGCCAGCGGCTTCCCCATGCTCTGGGGCGACATAGGGCTGGACGAGTTGGTGCCGCTACCCGTGATGGGCGAGGGGATGTCGCGGATCGCGAGGCTGGTGCTCGCCATCGCCAGTTCGGCAAACGGTGTCGTCCTCGTCGATGAGATCGAAAACGGCATCCATCATTCCGCGCTGGCGAAAATGTGGCGCGTGGTGGACGAGGCGTCCAAACGGTTCGACACCCAGGTGTTCGCCACGACCCACAGTTTCGAGTGCGTGGAAGCCGCCGACGAAGCGCTGGACGCCGATGTCGCCTTGCACCGCTTGGAGGTGGACGACACGCGGTGCGCCTGCGTGACCTACGCAAGGGACGACATCAGCGCTGCGATCAAACACGGCTTGGAGGTGCGCTGAATTGAAACCCGCGGACATCTCCTCTCGCACACAGTTGCTGGTGGAAGGGAAGGACGGGCAGAACTTCCTCAAGGCCCTCTGCCAGCACGACGACCGATCTGGCGTGCAGATCCAGAACTACGGCGGCGTGAACGAGCTCGGCCGGTTCCTCAGGGCGTTCGTCCGAGCGCCGGGATTCGACACCGTCCAACGCCTCGGCATCGTCCGAGACGCGGAGACGTACGCGACGGGTGCATTCCAGAGCATTCAATCCGCCTTGCGCAATGCGGCGCTTCCGGTCCCCCCTTCGCCAGCCAGGCTGACTGGCGACACGCCGGTGGTCGGTGCGCTTGTTCTGCCTGACCAGGGCAGCGGGATGCTGGAGACGGTTGTCGCCAGTTCGTTCGCCGGGACCCCGACCGCTGCCTGCATCGACGATTTCCTAGCGTGCGTCGAAGCGGAAGGGGCAACCCTGGATCGGCCCGACAAGTCGCGCGTATTCGCCTATCTCGCCGCCACGGCTACGCCACTATCCGTTGGCGTAGCCGCACAGAGGGGAATCTGGGACTTCGACCACGATGCATTCCAGCCCATGCGTCGCTTCCTTGGCGACCTGCTCGCCGGAGGATCCGACGTCAGCGTGTCCGCACAATGAACCGACCGAAACGCCCTGCGCAGGCAGTGGGCGATCTTTTGGCGGAGCGGACCCCGCCGCGCAATCCGCTTGAACGGCTCGTGGGCCATGCGGCGCGGCGGGAGGCGTGGACGGCGCAACTGCGGGCCGTGCTGCCGGCGAGGCTGGCGCAGCACTGCCGCGTGGCCAGCCTGCAGCATGGGCAGCTCACCATCCATGTCGATGGCGCCTCCTGGGCGACGCGGCTGCGCATGGAGATGCCGACGGTGGAACCAGCGCTCAAGGCGCTGCAAGACTTCGCCGCCGTCGAGGAGTTTCGGATCCGCTCGATTCGCTAGCGTCCGCCGCCGACCCGGCTACTCCGGTTCGCCGAATCGATCCGCAACCAGAGCGACGATGGCATCGAAGGCGTCGGTTTCGTCCTCGCCTTCGCAGGCGAAATCCAACGTAGTGCCTTGGGTCGCCTCAAGCATCATCACGGCCATGATGCTCTTGCCGTCCACCCGCTTGCCGCCCGAACGACTTACCTCGATGCGGCAGGCGAAGGACTTGGTGCAGTTGATGAGCTTCGACGCCGCCCGGGCATGGAGGCCGAGCTTGTTGACGATCTCGACGCTGCCGGACTTCACGGCGCCGCCGCGCTGCAGCCAGCGCTGCCCAGTTCCCGATGCCGCAGCAACACGGCAGGCGCCGCGCTCGAGAAATGCCTCGCCAGCCGCTCGGCCATGTACACGGAGCGGTGCCGGCCGCCAGTGCAGCCGATGGCGATGGACAGGTAGCGCCGGTGCCCGGCCGCGAAGCGGGGAACCCAGGCCGCCAAGAAGCCGCGGATGTCGCGGAACAGCGCTTCGGCGTCCGCCTCGGCGTCGAGGAACCGGCGCACCGCATCGTGGTGACCGGTCAGGTCGCGCAGATCCTCGCGCCAGTAGGGGTTCGGCAGGCAGCGCACATCGAAAACGAAATCGGCGTCCACCGGCACGCCAGCCTTGAATGCGAAGGAGCGAAACAGCAATGACAGCGCCTGATCGGCGTCCGCAGCGATGCGGGTCTTGGCCTCGTCGACCAGCTGCTGCGCCGACATGTCCGTGGTATCGATGGCCAGATCCGCGAGGCCGGCGATCGGCGCGAGGAGGCCTCGCTCGCGGTCGATCGCTTCGCGCAGGTCCGTACGCGCGTCGGTGAGCGGATGACGACGCCGGGTCTCGCTGAAGCGTCGCACGAGGGTTGGCGAGCGGGCGTCGAGGTAGACGACGCGGCAGTCGATGCGTCGCAGCAGCTCAGGGAGCCGGCCGAGGTCCGCGCCCGGGCTTCGGGCATCGATGCAGACCGCCAGGCGATCTTCCCGCCGCTCTTCTAGCAGTGCGCCAAGGAGACCGACCGGAAGGTTGTCGATGCAGTTGAAGCCCTCGTCCTCGAGCGCTTTGAGCACCGTGCTCTTGCCGGAGCCGGAACGTCCGCTGACCACCACGAGATCCACCGCTACTCCTGCTGCGCCATGTCCAGCTGGCGTTGCAGCGCATCGTACAGGGCGCCGTCGCTGCCAGCGCCGCGCAGCGCGGCCGCATTGGCGGGTTCGTCGAAGACCCGTGCCAGGGCGCCGAGAATCTCCAAGTGGGCGCGGTTTTCGCCTTCGGGCACGGCGAGCACGAACAGGAGATCGACCGGCTGGTCGTCCACGGCATCGAAGTCAACGGGCTTGCTCGCCTTCAGGAACGCCGCCACCGGAGCGCTACACTCGCCCGTGCGGCAGTGCGGGATGGCGATACCTTCGCCCAAGCCGGTGGCACCGAGCCGCTCGCGATCGAGCAGCCCTTCCAGCAGGCGGCGCGCGCTGATCCCCTGCCAGCGCTCCGCTAGCCACTCGCTGGCATCCTCGAGGGCGGCCTTCTTGGAGCGGACGTCGATGTCGAATCGGGTGCAGTCCGGCTTGAGGATGTCGCGGAAGTCGATCACGGCGCCCGGCTGCGCTTGTGGTCCGCGAGCTTCTCTTTGTGCCGGATGAGCTGGCGGTCCAGCTTGTCGGACAGCGCGTCGATCGCCGCGTACATGTCCTCGCCCTCGGCGTCGGCGAAGATCTCGTGGTGGTGCCCAGCATGGATGATGCCTTCCGCCCGCTGCACCATCTTGTTCACATCCAGCACCACCTGCACGTTGGTGATGTGGTCGTAGTGGCGTTCGAGGCGGGTGATCTTGCTGGTGACGTAGTCGCGCAAGGCGTCGGTGACGTCCAGATGGCGTCCGGTGATGCTGAGCTGCATGGCGTCCTCTTTTCCGGCAACAGCGCCGCCCCGGGGGGCGGCGGGCGTTGTTGTTGGCCTCCGATTCTACGCCTTGGCAGCGCTACGCCCCGCCGTTCGCCGGCTGGCCCCAAAGATCGCCGAAGCGGCCCCGCGCCACGTCTTCGGCCGCAGCATCGCCCGGCACTACGGCGTCGCCGGAGCGCACGCGGTAGGCGCCCGGCGCATCGGCGCCGAGTGGCGTTCGTCCGGCGGCAACGTCCTCGGCAGCTTGCAGCACGGCCTCCCGGAAGCGCACTACGCCGAGGTCCGTCTGGCCCAGGAGTTCCCGAGTGCGATCGGCGATCAGCCCTTGGCTGTCGGCGATGGCTTGGTCCTGCTCGGAGATGCCGCGGATGCCGGTGAAGCTGCTGCGCCGCTGCGCGTCGCGATCGATGAGGTAGTCGTTCTCGCGGCGGCGGACGGGCATGTAGTGCTCGTCCACCTCGGCGAAGATGCCGGCGCCCGCCGCCAGACGAGCGCGTTCCTTCTCGCCGATGGGCCGATCCGGGTGCCAGGCGTAGCAGAAGATCCAGTGCGAGCGGTCGTCGATGGGCATCCAGGTGTTGGCGAGGCTGGTGTCTTCCGGGAAGTTGCCGGGGGTGAGCGAGTGGTTCGGCATGAGGAACTGCGTCATGCGCCAGTAGAGGCGGTCGTCGTCCGTGCTGCGCGCCGCGCAAAGGAGCAGCCCGGCGGCGTGGGGCAGCACCGTGAAGCGCGGTGCGCCGTCTTCGGCCATCCAGCGAAAGCGGGCTTGGCTGAGCGTCTCCTCGGCGCCATTCGCCGCCGGCGGGCGGCCTGCGGTCAGCAGGCTCGCAGCACGGCCGTCCGAGACGCCGGCGTGCAGATAGGAGAAGTGCGCCGTGTCGAGGCCGCCCTCGCAGGCTTGCGCCCAGTTGCACTGCTGGTGCTTCTTCGACACGAAGCGCTGCTCCGGCGGCACCGCAGCGAACTCGAAGTCCGGCAGCGGCGGCGGCGCGTCGTCGCCGAGCCAGGCCCAGACGATGTCGCCCGCCTCCGCCGTCGCCAGCGCCCGAATCGCGGCCCGCGGCTTCAGCCGTTCGGCGATCTCCGGCGTCACCGTCGGCACTTCCACGCAGCGTCCATCCACGTCGAACTTCCAGCCGTGGTAGGCGCAGCGCAGGCCGCAGGCCTCGTTGCGGCCGAAGAACAGGTTGGCGCCGCGGTGCGGGCAGCGCGGCTCGACGATGCCCACGCGGCCCTCGGTATCCCGGAAGGCGATGAAGTCTTCGCCAAGGAGCTTGATGCGCAGCGGCGGGCAGTCCGGTTCCGGCAGTTCCCGGGACAGCAGCACCGGCTGCCAGTAGCGGCGAAACACCGCGCCCATCGGCGTCTCCGGCCCCGTTTCGGTGAGCGTGGCGTTCTCTTCGGCGGTCAGCATTCCTTCGGCCTCCTCAAGCTCCATCCCGATCTGCGGTCGGCGTATGATGGCCCACGAGGAGGGACTTCGCCATGACCGCAGCCGCCGCGCCTCGCCCTACCGCCGACCTGTTCGACCGCTACCGGGTGATCGACGTCGACACCCACCTGACCGAGCCGCCGGATGTCTGGACCGCCCGCGTCGCCAGCAAGTGGGGGAACCTCGTCCCGCACATCGAGCGCCGCGACGGCGAAGACGCCTGGGTGATCGGCAGCGACGTGATCTTCAAGCCCGGCTTCGTCTCCATGGCCGGCTTCGACGGCACGGTGCCGGAGCATCCCGCCACCTACGAGGACATCCCTGCCGCCTGCTTCGAGCCGTCCGCCCGCCTCGAGCACATGGACCGTCTCGGCATCTACGCCCAGGTGCTCTATCCCAACGTCGGCGGCTTCGGCTCGCAGACCTTCCTGCGCCTGAACGAGCCGGCGCTGATGCTGGAGTGCGTCTCCGCCTACAACGACTTCCTCATCGACTGGTCGGCGGCGGAGCGCAACCGGCTAGTGCCGGTGATGGCGCTGCCGTTCTGGGATCTCGAAGCATCCATCGCCGAACTGCAGCGCAGCGCCGGGCGCGGCCACAAGGCGGTGCTGTTCCCCAGCCAGCCGCACGACTTCGGCCAGCCGGCGCTCTGCCATGGGCACTGGGACCCGTTGTGGGGCGCGGCCCAGGAAGCGGGATTGCCGATCAGCTTCCACATCGGCGGCCAGGATCTCTCGGGCCTCGCCAAGGATCGCGGCGACATCGGCGTGAAGGCGAACTTCGCCCGCATGTCGTCGCTGTCGTTCATCGAGAACTGCAAAGGACTCGCCGAACTGCTCTTCGGCGGCGTCTGCCATCGCTTCCCGAAGCTCGACTTCGTGTCCGTGGAGAGCGGTGCCGGGTGGATTCCGTCGCTGCTCGAGGCCTTCGACTGGCAATGGCGCAATGGCGGCGTCGCCAAGGAGCACCCGGAGTACGACCTGCTGCCGAGCGAGTACTTCCGCCGCCAGGTGTACGCCTGCTTCTGGTTCGAGCGGGACATGATCGGCGCGGCGCTCGATCTCTACCCGGACAACATCCTCTACGAAACGGACTTCCCGCACCCGACATCCATGTCCCCCGGCCCGGCGACGCCGGCGCTGCCGCCGCGGGAATACGCCGCCGCGGCCCTGGGCGCCCTGCCGGACGCGACCCTGGCCAAGGTGCTGCACGACAACGCCGCCCGGGTCTACGACATCCACTGACCGGCGCGGGAACAAGCAGCGGGCAAGGAGGCCCATGGCAGCGCCCCCCGGCATCGGCGAACTCAACGAGCGATCCCTGCATCGGGCGCTGAAGGCCCGCTATGCGACGCCCGGCAGCCGCGTCGAGGAGCGCATCGATGGGTTCGTTGCGGACATCGTCGGCGAAGACGGGATCATCGAGATCCACACCGGCAACTTCTGGCCGCTCAAGCGCAAGCTGCCGAAGCTCCTCTGCCGCCATCCGGTGACGCTGGTCCATCCCATCGCCGCGGACCGCTATCTGCTGCGGATTCCCGATGCCGAGGACGCGCCGACCACGCGGCGCAAGTCGCCCAAGCACGGCAGCGTATTCGGCATCTTCGGCGTGCTGACAAGCATCGCGACGCTGCTCGAACACCCGCGCATGGCGCTGCACATCGCCATGACCGTCGAGGACGCGGTGCAGGTCTGGGACCCCCGCGCCCGGCGTCGCCGCGGCGGCTGGACGACGGTGGATCGGCAGCTGGTGGAGGTGGTGGAAACGCATCGCATCGACGCCATGCGCGATCTCTTCGCCCTCGTCGACGATCATCTGGCGCGCGAGTTCACCACGCTCGACCTGGCAGCGGCCATGGGAACCTCGCGGCGCCTGGCCCAGCAGGCGGCGTTCTGCTTCCGGGAAGCCGGCGTGTGCGATGTCGTCGGCAAGCAGGGCAACGCCCTGGTCTACCGCCGCAGCGAGCACGCTGCCTGACCGCGAACCGGCCGAACGCCGCCGCGTCTTTGGGTATGCTGCGCGCCCGCCCAAACACAGTCGTCGCACAAGGAGCATCCAATGAGCGTGGAAGGACGCGTAGCCATCGTCACCGGCGCGGGAGGCGGTCTCGGCCGCTGCCATGCGCTGCTGCTGGCCGAACACGGCGCCAAGGTGGTGGTGAACGATCTCGGCGGCGCCGTCGACGGCAGCGGCCAGGGCGATGCGGCCGATGCGGTCGCGGAGGAGATCCGCGCCGCCGGCGGCGAAGCCATCGCCAACAAGGCGAGCGTCTGCGATCGCGAGGGCGCCAAGAGCATCGTCGAAGACGCCGTGCGCGAGTTCGGCACGGTGGACATCGTGGTGAACAACGCCGGCATCCTGCGCGACAAGTCGTTCAAGAAGATGAGCCTCGACGAGTGGGACCTCGTGATCGACGTGCATCTGAACGGTACCGCCTACGTCACTTGGCACGCCTGGCCGATCATGTACGACAAGAACTACGGGCGGGTGATCTTCACCTCGTCCGTGTCCGGCATCTTCGGCAGCTTCGGCCAGTCCAACTACGGCGCGGCGAAGATGGGCATGGTGGGCCTCATGAACAACCTGGCCCGCGAAGGCGCATCGCACAACGTCCACACCAACTGCCTCTCGCCGGGCGCGGCGACGCGCATGACGGCGAGCGTGCCCGGCAGCACCATCGACCCGGACAATCCGGACCCCGCCAACCACCCGGGGCTGGTGAGCCCCGCGGTGCTCCATCTGGCCGGCGAAGACGCCCCCAACGGCCGCATCATCCAGGCCATGCGCGGTCGGTTCTCCTCGAACATGGTGTTCTCCAACGCCGGGGTCGACCTCGGCGCGGACGCCAGCATCGACACCCTGGAGCCGCGCATCGAGGAAGTGCTGGACATGTCGCAGGCGGGCGCCGGGAGCAGCTTCCAGAGCAGCAACTCCTGACCGGACGCGGCATCAGGACCCGGCGCCTCCCCAGCGCCAGTCCCTGGCGTCCAATGCCGCGATCCGGCGTCTGATTTCGCTCTCAGGCACGCCCAGCGCCCGGAGCTGGTGCCAAGCAGCGCGCCGGTAGAGGTCCTGCCGGCTGGCACCGGCGAGCGGCTTCCAGTCGAGGCGATGCGCGAGCCGGTCCCATTCGGGACAGCGCGCCTCCTGCTCGAAGCGCACCCCGTTCCAGCGCCGGTACATGCGGCTCCACAGCAGATAGCTGCCCCGCGACAGGTCGCCGGGGCGGGCGCTCTGCAGCGCGTCGAGCCACAGCTCGTCGGCCAGCTCGGCGCGCACGGCGGCGATGTCCCGGAGCGTGCCGTAGTCCATGACGTGCCACAGGAACACGTCCGCATTGCGCAGCACCGTCCACGGCGGGCCGTTCCACCACACCCGGTCCGCCAGCGCCGCCCGAGCGGGCGTCAGCGGCAACGGGTTCTTGATCGGCGGAATGGGCGTGCCACGCCAGCGCACGACATCCGGACGGGGGTCGTAGCCAAGGTAGGGGTCGATCATGCGCCCGGCACCCCGGCTTGCACGATCAGTGCAGCGAAGCAATGCAGGGCCGCCACGGTCTCTGCCGCCAGTTGCCCGCGCAGAGCCGCAGGGATGGTGCCGAGCAGGCGGACGAGCCGGTGCGAGTCCGGCCGCGACGCCATGCGGGCAGCGTGCTTCGGCCAAGCCTTGATTGCTACAGCCAGGTCGATGTAGTCGCGTACGGCGTCGCGCGTCTCGATCGCCCGCATCTTCGAGCCGATCAGGTCCGCCGGATGCGCCACGGCGACGCCGTTGGCCGCGATCAGCGGGGGGTGCAGCGGAACCGGCATGATCGGGTTCGGTTCCATGAACGTGAAACGGATCGACCGCTCGCGCCCGGAGAGCCGCGCATCCACCATCCCCGGGCCGCCGACGATCACATCGAACGGGAGGCCCATGGCGTCTCCGACCGCTTCCGGATCGACGCTGCCGACCTCCGGGGTCATGAAGTCGAAGTCGGTGGAGCTGCGATGGTTCAGGTACAGGGCCAGAGCCGTGCCGCCGACAAGGCGGAAGTCCAGCGACGGGGGGCGCATCGACTCCCATACGTGCCGCATGTCGGCATCCATGAAGCCGGTGCTGTCGGGCCGCGGCGGGTCGATCATCGGCGCCATTCTAACGGCCAGCGGCTGGCCGCAATGCTGCTCCGTCGGCCGTTGGCGGTAAGATGCGCCGGAGCGACGAGAGACCTGCAGTGGGACGAATAGCAGTCCAAGCAACCATCGGCAGCCGCGACGCCGCGGATGCGATCATCTGCGAAGCACTGGTCGACACCGGCGCGGCCTACCTGACGTTGCCGACCGCTTGGCGGTCGCGCCTCGGCCCGTTGGAGACGCTGGACACCGTGAACGTCGAGACCGCCGACCAGTCCACGATCTCGGGGGAGATCTGCGGCCCGGTGCTGCTTCGGTTCGGCGGCTTCCGGCCGGTTTGGACGGAAGCGCTGTTCATCGACATGGCGCCGGCGCACGGTCGCTACGAGCCGCTGATCGGCTACATCCCCCTCGAGCAGGCCCAGGCAGTGGTCGACCTCGCCGGCCACCGCTTGGCGAAGGTCGACCATGTGGACCTCAAGCGCTCCGCCCAGCCACGGCGAAATCCAGTTTGCGCCTAGCGTCCGAGGCGCCTACAATCCGCGCCAGTCGGTTCTCGAACCGGCGTCCGACATCGCTCCTCGCTTCACGTCCTTGGTCGGCGGAGGCGAAAACCGAGAGGAGTTCTGCAATGAGACATTACGAAGTCGTGTTCATGGTGCATCCTGATCAGAGCGATCAGGTACCGGGCATGGTGGAGCGCTACCAGACGCTGATCGCCAAGGGCAACGGCCACGTGCATCGCACCGAGGACTGGGGTCGGCGCCAACTGGCCTATCCGGTGGCGAAGATCCACAAGGCCCACTACATCCTGATGAACATCGAGGTCGAGCGGGAGACCTTGGCGGAACTCGAAAGCGCGTTCCGCTTCAACGACGCCGTGCTGCGCAACCTCATCATCCACCGCACCGAGGCCGTCACGGAGACCTCCAAGATCTACGAGGAGGAGCTGCGCGACCAGGAGAAGGAGCGCGAGCGCGAACGGCGCCGGGAGGAGGAAGCCCAGGCGCGCATGGCGAGCCGCGCCGCGGCGCAGGCGCGGGCCATTCCGGAGGCGCCGGAACGGGCGCCGGAGCCGGCGGACGCCTAGGCGCCGGCGGGCTGAGCAGGCAAGGAACCAACGAGGAGACCGCAATGGCCCGTCGCATGGGACGCAAGCGCTTCTGCCGCTTCAAGGCGGAAGGCATCAAGGAGATCGACTACAAGGACCTCGACCTCCTGAGGCAGTACATCACCGAGACCGGCAAGATCGTGCCGGCGCGCATCACCGGCACCAGCGCCAAGTACCAGCGCCAGCTGGCCACCGCCGTCAAGCGGGCCCGCTATCTCGCCCTCCTGCCGTACACCGACCAGCACCGGTAGCACGCGATGAACGTCATCCTGCTCGAACGGGTCAGCAATCTCGGCGACCTCGGCGAAGAGGTCGTCGTGCGCCGCGGCTTCGCGCGCAACTTTCTCATCCCCACCGGCAAGGCCGTGCAGGCCAACGCCGAGAACCGCGCCGTATTCGAGGGGCGCCGCGCCGAACTCGAACGCATCGCCAACGCCAAGCTCTCCAATGCCGGAGAGCGCGCCGCGCATCTCGTGGACCGCAGCGTCACCATCGTCGCCCGCGCCAGCGAAGAGGGCCGGCTGTACGGCTCCGTCGGCACGGTGGAGATCGCCCGGGCGCTCACCGACGCGATCCTGCCGGTGGCGAAGAGCGAGGTGCGCATGCCTGAAGGCGCGATTCGGGCCGTCGGCGAGTACGACGTGGACGTGCAGTTCCACGCCGATGTGCGGCAGACGGTGCATGTCGAGGTGGTGGCCGAGTAGGCCGCGAGCGAAGACTCGTCCGCGCACGCTAGCAGCCCGCCAAGCCTCCACAGAACGCGCACAGAACAAAAGCCGATTCCCACATCCTCCTAACAGAGTTGCTGGATTGCACCGAGCTTGGCGAGAGGCGAACCTTCCGCGCCCCACAGCAATAACGCCGTCGCGCCATGGCCGAACCCGCCCCCGCCCCGCCGCCGCCCACGCAACTCAAGGTCCCGCCGCACTCCATCGAAGCCGAGCAGTCGCTGCTCGGCGGGCTGATGCTCGAACCGGAGGCCTGGGTGCGCGCCGCCGACAAGATCGCCGGCGCGGACTTCTACCGGCCGACGCACAAGGTCATCTTCGAGGTGATGGCCGAACTCGCGAACGCCAACCAGCCGCTCGACGCCGTCACCCTCGGCGAAGGGCTGAAGCTGCGCTCGCTGCTCGAGAAAGCCGGCGGCTACGCCTACCTCGCCGAACTCCTGGAGAGCACGCCGAGCGCGACCAACATCGTCGCCTATGCCGAGATCATCACCGAACTCGCCATCCTGCGCCGGCTGATCGCCGCCGCCAACGACATCTCGGAGGCCGCTTTCCTACCCGAGGGGCGCACCAGCGCCGAGGTGCTGGACCATGCCGAGCAACTCGTCTTCGAGATCGGCGACGGCAGCATCAAGGACACCATGCCCAAGCGCGTGGACGGCGTGGCGGATCTGGTGGCGCACCGTTTGGACGTGCTGGCGGAGACCGGCCACAGCATCACCGGCGTGGCATGCGGCTTCGACGATCTCGACCGCAAGACGGCCGGCTTCCAGCCCTCGGATCTGGTGATCGTCGCCGCCCGGCCGTCGATGGGCAAGACCGCGCTCATGGTCAACATGGCCGAGCATGCCGTGATGAACGGCAACGCCGAGAACGATGGCGCGGTGCTGGTGTTTTCCATGGAGCAGCCGGCGGACCAGCTGGTGCTGCGCATGCTCTCCTCGCTCGGCCGCATCGACCAGACGCGGATGCGCACCGGCGACCTCAAGTCCGAGGACTGGGACCGCTTCTCCCACGCCCGGACTCTGCTCAAGGACAAGGCCCTCTACATCGACGACACGCCGGCGCTGACGCCCAATGACCTGCGCACCCGAGCCCGCCGCGTGCACCGCGAAGCCGGGGGCCTGAAGATGATCATGGTGGACTACCTGCAGCTCATGCGGCCGTCCGCCAAGCAGGAGAACCGCACCAACGAGATCGCCGACATCTCGCGTTCCCTGAAGGCCATCGCCAAGGAGATGCAGTGTCCGCTGGTGGCCTGCTCGCAGCTCAACCGCAGCCTCGAGAGCCGCACCGACAAGCGCCCGTACATGTCGGACCTGCGCGAGTCCGGCGCCATCGAGCAGGACGCGGACGTGATCCTGTTCATCTACCGGGACGAGGTCTACAACCCGGAGACCGAAGACAAGGGCCTGGCCGAGATCATCATCGGCAAGCAGCGCAACGGTCCCATCGGCATGGTCAAGCTCACCTTCACGCCGAACCTGACCAAGTTCGACAACTACATCGCCGGCGACACCTACGGCGGCGGGCCGATGTCCGGCCCGGACTTCGATCCGATGCCGCCCGGCTTCGCCGACGATGCGCCGCCCTTCGACCAGCCCTGATGGCGAAGTCCAGGTCCGCCTATGTCTGCACCGAGTGCGGCGCGGAGCACGGCAAGTGGCAGGGCCAGTGCGCCGCCTGCGGGGCGTGGAACTGCCTGCGCGAGTTCGCCGTGCCGAAAGCGCCGAAGACGCCCGGACGTGTGGGCTACGCGGGCGCGGAACAGGCCTCGGCGAAGCTCGCCGACATCGGCCTCGCCCCTGCCAAGCGCCTGCCGGCCGGGATCGGCGAACTGGACCGGGTGCTCGGCGGCGGCTTCGTGCCGGGCTCCGTGGTGCTGATCGGCGGCGACCCCGGCGCCGGCAAGAGCACGCTGCTGCTGCAAGTGGCCACCGGCCTCGCCCGCAGCGTCCGGGCACTGTACGTGAGCGGCGAAGAGTCGCTGGCCCAGATCGCCGCTCGCGCCAAGCGCCTGGGCTTGCCGACCGATGGCCTCACGGTGGCGTCCGAGACCATCGTCGAACGCATCGAGGCGCTGCTGCTGGCCGAGAAGCCGGAACTGGTGATCGTCGACTCCATCCAGGTCATGCAGACCGAAACATCGGAGAGTCTGCCCGGCAGCGTCTCGCAGGTGCGCGAGTCCGCGGCGCATCTGGTGCGCATCGCCAAGCAGACCGGCATCGCCATCGTACTGGTGGGCCATGTGACCAAGGAAGGCAACCTGGCCGGCCCCAAGGTGCTGGAGCACATGATCGACTGCTTCATGATGCTCGACGCCCCCGCCGGCAGCCGCTACCGCACGCTGCGCGGCCAGAAGAACCGCTTCGGCGCGGTCAACGAACTCGGCGTCTTCGCGATGACGGAGACCGGCATGAAGGAGGTGGGCAACCCGTCCGCCATTTTCCTGCAACGCCCGAAAACGCCGGCGCCCGGCAGCGTGGTGACGGTCACTTGGGAGGGCACGCGGCCGCTGCTGGTGGAAATCCAGGCGTTGGTGGACGGCGTGCAGGGCAGCTATCCGCGCCGGGTCGCCGTCGGCCTCGACGCGCAGCGGCTCGCCATGCATCTGGCCGTGCTGCACCGCCACTGCGGCGTCTCGCTTGGGGATCAGGATGTGTTCGCCAACGCCGTCGGCGGCGTGCGCATCGCCGAGACCGGAGCGGACCTCGCGCTCTTGAGCGCCACCCTGTCGAGCTTCCGCGGCCGCGCCCTGCCGCCGGACCTCGTGGTGTTCGGCGAACTCGGATTGACGGGCGAGGTACGCCCGGTGGCGAACGGCCAGGACCGCCTCCGGGAAGCCGCCAAGCACGGCTTCGCCCGCGCCATCCTTCCCCACGCCAACCGCCCGCGACCGGATGTGCCGGGCATCCGCGCCATGCCGGTGGTCTCTCTGGCCGAAGCGTTGGATGCGATGGCTGAACTTGGAGACGCAACGGCGACCTAGCCCTTTGCTGCGCGGCGACCGATGCGGCATCTCAAGCGGCTCGACCCACTTGCTCCGCTACAATCAGCCCATGCACTGTCCCTTCTGCGGTACCGAAGACACCCGCGTCATCGACTCCCGCCTTGTCGCTGGCGGCGAGCAGGTGCGTCGCCGCCGCGAGTGCCAGTCGTGCGCCGAGCGCTTCACGACCTACGAGACGGCCGAACTGTGGATGCCCAAGGTGGTGAAGAGCAACGGCGCACGGGAGCCGTTCGACGAGGCCAAGCTGCGCTCGGGCCTGGACCGCGCTCTCGAGAAGCGCCCCGTCTCGCTGGAGGAACTGGAGACCATCATCGGCCGCATCCTGCACGCCCTGCGCGCCACCGGCGAGCGCGAACTCCCCTCCCGGGTGATCGGCGAAGCGGTGATGAAAGAGCTCAAGGACGTGGACCAGGTGGCCTACGTCCGCTTCGCTTCCGTGTACCGCGACTTCCAGGACATCAGCGCCTTCCAGGACGAGATCGCCAAGCTCAAGACGGAGCGCGAAGCCGGCGCCGCCGAGCCGTGATCGGCGCGGCGGACCTCCTCTTCCTGCGCCGCGGCGTGGAGCTCGCCGAGCGGGGCCTCTACAGCGTCGCCGAGAACCCCCGCGTCGGCTGCCTGATCGTCCGCGACGGCCGCGTGCTCGGGCGTGGCTGGCACGTTCGCGTCGGCGCGCCCCATGCGGAAGCCAATGCCATCGCCGATGCCGGTGGCGACATCCTCGGCGCCACCGCCTACGTGTCCCTCGAACCGTGCTGCCATACCGGGCGCCAGCCGCCCTGCACCAAAGCGCTGATCGACGGCGGCATCGCCCGCGTGGTGGGCGCCATGGACGACCCCGACCCGCGCGTCGCCGGCGAAGGCTACCGAACGCTGCGCCAGGCGGGCGTCGCCGTGGACTCGACGAATCTGCCGCAAGCCCAGGCGCTGAATCCCGGCTTCATCAAGCGCATGGCGCATGGCAGGCCATGGGTGCGAGTGAAGGTCGCCGCGTCGCTGGACGGGCGCACGGCGATGGCGAGCGGCGAGAGCCGGTGGATCACGTCGCCGGCAGCCCGCTCGGACGTGCAGCACTGGCGGGCGCGAAGCGATGCGATCGTCACGGGCATCGGCACGGTGCTCGCAGACGATCCGGCACTGACGGTGAGGGAGGACCGCTTCGCCGCGGGCGGCGTCATTCGCCAGCCCCTGGTCGCCATCGCCGACAGCCGCAGTCGAACGCCGGCGAACGCCCGGGTATTCGACGCCGAGCGCAGCGTGCGCACTTTCGCAGCCGCCCCCGGCGCGGCGCGAGTGGACCTCGACGCGGTCCTCGCCGAACTCGCCGCCGAAGGCTGCAACGAAGTCCTGGTGGAGGCCGGGGCCACCCTCGCCGGCGCGTTCCTGCGGCAAGCGCTGTGCGACGAGGCCATCGTCTACCTCGCGCCGAAGCTGCTCGGCGACGAAGCGAGGCCGCTCGCCCATCTGGCCATCGACAAGCTCGGTTGCGCCGTGGCGGCCGAAGTGGCCGACATCGCCCGAATCGGCGACGATGTCCGCGTAATCCTGCGCCCGCTCGGCGGCGCACCGTGACGCAGCCCCGCGTCAGCGCCCGGGCCCGCCGAATCGCTCGCCGCTGCGCCATGCAGGCGATCTACGCTTGGCAGTTCACGGCGGCGACGATCACCGAACTCGAAGCCCAGTTCGGGGAAGCCAAGCAGATGCGCAAGGGCGACAAGGGCTACTTCTCGGCCTGCCTGCGCGGCGTGGTGCGCGGCGTCGCGGCCCTGGACCCCCTCTTCGAGCCGTACCTGGACCGCCGCATCGACCAGCTCGACGGCGTGGAACGGGCGATTCTGCGAATCGGCACGTTCGAGATGAAGGAGCGCCTCGACGTGCCCGTGCGCGTGGTCATCGACGAATGGGTGGAACTCGCCAAGGGGTTCGGTGCCGAGGAGAGCTTCCGCTACGTGAACGGGGTGCTGGACCGCGTGGGCCGGGACCTGCGCCAGGCCGAGTTCGCGGCCTCCGCGGCGGACGAGTAGCCATGGACGAGTTCCAGCTGATCGACGAAATCGTCGCCATCCTGGGCGATGCCGCCAGTGGGCCCGGCGTCGTCGTCGGCCCTGGAGACGACGCCGCGGTGGTCGACGTTGCGCCCGGAAACCAACTCGTCGTCTCCACGGACACGCTGATCAGCGACCGCCACTTTCCGGCGCAGGCGAAGGGCGATGCGGTGGGCTACCGCAGCTTGGCCGTCGCCGCGTCGGACCTCGCGGCAATGGGCGCCCGCCCGCTATGCGCCACCGTCGCTCTCACCATCGACAAGATGGATGCCGACTGGACCAGGGCATTCGCGGCCGGCATCGCCGCCGCGTCCCGCGCTTTCGCCATGCCGATCGTCGGCGGCAACATCGCCCGCGGGCCGCACAGCGTCACGGTTACCGTACATGGACAGGTCCCCGTGCAGGGCGCCTTGCTGCGCAGCGGCGCCCGCCAGGGCGACGGAGTGTTCGTCACCGGCAAGCTGGGCGGCGCAGCCCTCGCGCTTGCGCAAGGCGGCCTTGAACGCTACGCGCTGGCCGATCTGACGCCGGGCGCCGCGCCGCACCGCTACTGGCAGCCGACGCCGCGGTTCGAGGTCGGCATGGAACTGGCCGGCGTCGCCACCGCGGCGATCGACCTCTCGGACGGACTGAGCTCGGACCTGGCGCACGTCGCCCGGGCCAGCGGTCTGGCTGCGGTCGTGGACATAGAGCTCATCCCGACCTTTCCGGGCGTCGATCCCATCGATGCGGCAACGGCTGGCGACGACTACGAGCTCGTCTTCTCGGCATCGCCGCGCAAAGCATACGAACTGGGTGAAATCCGGAACCTCACCGGCGTGCCGGTGGCGCGAATAGGCTGGCTGCGCCCCGGCGAACCGGGCCGAATCCACTGGCGCGAACATGCCCGGCCCGTCGCTGTGGGCACGGGGTATCGCCATTTCTGAACGCACCGCCAAGCTGGGCCCGCGGCACCTGCGCGACCCGGCCGCCTTCATCGCCATGGGCGGCGGCGCCGGGCTTGCGCCGTTCGCGCCGGGCACCGCGGGTTCGCTGCTGGCGGTCGTGCTCTGGTGGCTGCTCCTTGCCGACCTCGCGTGGTTCGTCCAGCTAGGCATCGCCGCGACCGCGTTCGGCGTGGGCGCCCTGGCTGCGCAGGGCGTGGTGCGCCGCTACCGGCTCGGCGACGAGCCGGGCATCGTGGTGGACGAGATCGTCGGCTGCTGGCTGGCCTTGGCGACGGCCCCAAAGAGCCTCGTGTGGGCGGGCGCGGCCTTCGCTCTGTTCCGCGCGGGGGACATCCTCAAACCGTGGCCTGTTTCGTGGACGGATCGCAACGTCAAGGGCGGTCTCGGCATCATGCTCGACGACGCCATCGTCGGCATCGCCGTGGCCATCGTCATCCTGCTGGCCCAGATGCTCGCGTAAAGGGGCGACCGCTTCAGCGGGACGGGTCCTCGTCCGGCACCGCGATGTCCTCCTCGTGGCCATCCTGGGTCAGCGCCTTGACCCTCAGTTCCGCCCTGCGCAGCGCCGACTGGCACTGCCGGGTGAGCTTGACGCCGCGCTCGAACGCAGCCAGCGAGTCTTCGAGGCTGAGCGTGCCGCTCTCCATCTTGGTTACCAGCCCCTCGAGCTCGGCGAGCGCCGCCTCGAAGTCCACCGCCTCGTCCACTAGCCGTTGCTCCACAGGCTGTTCGCGGCGTCGATGGAGAAGGACGCGCCGTCGACCAGACGCCAAACCGCCTCGTCCTCCTCCAGCGCGACGAGCCCGAGCTGTTCCAGATTCGACAGTTCGCCCCGCACTTCCCAAGCCCCGAACGGCGACTTGCCGCCGCGCAGATGCGCGGCGACATCGCCGGGCCTGAAGGTGCTCGCACCCTCCTCCCGCAACGCCACCGCGGCGTCGAAGACCATCTTCGTGCGTCTCGCTCGCTCGCTCACCAGCGTCCCTTGAAGCCAAGCCAAGCGCGGCTTTATACCAGAAACGCCCGCTTCGGAATGCGCCGCAGCAGCCCAGCCCCGCTCGGGGCACCCGACGCCGCGCGACGGACACAATCGCGGTGCCGCGTGGTGGTCCACATCGCGTGGCGCTCCACATCGCGTGGTGCTCGAAATCTCGACATCTCGACATAACGAGGGTTCGTTGGGCGCGTTGCGTTGCTTCGGCGATCCTCGCCGTCCGCGTCGACGCAGGTGCCGTGGAGATGTTCATTGGGATGCGCCCGGGGCCGACGAAGAACACGATCACGAGACCGCGGCCCACGATGACGGCGACGAACGCGATCAGGGCACTGCCGGCCTGGCGCACGTACCGCTTCTCGCTCGCCGACCGCCTGTCGATCCGTACCTGAGAGACGCCCGCCTACCAATCGTCGCCAACGCGCATGTGGTGCCGACGGTGGACCGGACGCATGAGCGCGTTGGCGACCAGCGCGATGGCCAGCAGCGCAGCCATCAGATACATCGTCGTGTCGTAGAGATGCGGTGTCGGGTCGGCGACCCCGGGCGGCGCGATCTCCATCAACGTCGCCACGGTCACCGTCTTGGCCTCGACGAGCGCCGGCAGCTGATCGATGCCCGCACCGAACGCGGAGCGAAACGCCGCCGGATCCACCTTGGCGACCAGATCGTCGATTGCAGTGGCCAGGGCGCCTTCGCGCAGCGATGTGATCGCTAGCGGGCCGAGCACGCCGGCGACGCTCCATGCCGTCAGCAGCCGGCCGTGGATACCGCCGACGAAACGGGTACCGAAGAGATCCGCGATGTAGGCCGGAATCGTCGCGAAACCACCGCCGTACACGCTGAAGATTAGCATCGTCGCGGCGTAGAACAGGATCAGCCACGTCATGCGCGGATCGATGCTCACCTGGTTCGCGAGCCACGGCACCGAGCAATAGAGGACGACGCCAGAGGCGAAGAATATCCAGTACGTCATGCGGCGCCCGATGTAGTCCGACGTGCTCGCCCAGAACAGTCGGCCGGCCATGTTGAACACGCTGATGGCCACCACGTAGGTCGCGGCGAAGGCGCCGTCGACGATGTCCGGCAACGTGGTTCCGAACACCTCCGTCACCATGGTCTGGGCAACGCCGAGCACGCCGATGCCGGCGCTGACGTTGAAGCACAGGACGATCCACAGCTGGTAGAACTGCCGCGTCCGGAGCGCCCGGTCGATGTGGACATGGTGGTAGCTCGCCATGGGTGCTTGCGTCCGAATGGCGGCATCGATGTCCCAGCGCCGCGGCAGCCAATTCCGGCGCCGGGACCCGATAGCCGAGCGCCGCAGCGGTCATCACCAAGAGGTAGATCAAGCCGAGGGCGACGAAGGTCTCGGCGACGCCGGACGATCCCGTGCCGACCACGTAGATGCCCTCGGCCAGACCCCCGGGAAGCCGAGCAAGATCGTGGCCGCTCACCGCCACGACTTCGACCATTTCGCCGCCGACGCTCGCGAACCGCCGACCTGCTTCGGTGACGACCTCCACCGCAGCCGTCGGACCCAGATAGTCCGGCGCCCGGAAGAAGACATCGATCAGAGACGTCTTGAGCGGCGCCCCCAGCATCGCGCCGCCGCCGAAGCCCATGATCGCGAGCCCCGTGGCCATGCCCTTGCGGTCGGGGCGGATCAGCGTGCTCACGGGAGAGATGTAGCCAAGCCCGAGGCCGCAGCCGCCGATGACGCCGTAGCCGAGATACAGCAGCCACAGCTGGCTGCTGAAGATGCCGATGCTGCCGATCAGGAAGCCGCCGCTCCAACACCCCGCCGCCAAGAGACCGACAACGCGCGGCCCCACCCGCTCCAGCCACTTGCCGGCGAATGCCGCGAGGCCCAGAACGACGATCGCCACGGTGAACACCCACACGACATCGCGCAGCGTCCAATCGTCGGCCGCGCTTGCGACCACGCCGACGTTCTGGCCGAGGGCCGGGTTGAGGACGCTCCAGGCGTAGACCGAACCGATGCACAGGTGGATGCCGAGAGCCGACGGAACGACCAGCCAGCGGCTGAAGCCGGGCCCCGCCACGATGCGCTCCTTGGCGAAGAAACCAGGCGTTGCGTCCCCGGCGGCTTCCGCAACCGTCATCGCAACGCGCCGTCCGGCGAGCGCGCGCTCTCGATCTCAACGTCCCCAAGCCCCTGCACGTCGCGCCCTGCCTCGTCCGCCGTGCGGCCAGACCGCGACCGCGGCGCGGCAGCATAGCGCACCCCGATCCGTGGCGACGACAGGAGCTTGCGCCGCATTGCGCCATTGCTTCAGCCGCCGCGCAGGCGTAGGATGCACCCATCTTGGCCGGTGGGAGGAGATCCCTCACCGCCGCCACCGGGGGCGACAAGGCTTCGACGGCGGTTTCGACATCGTGAGGTGCATGCCGAGAGGGTAGTGACTCTCGTTAATCAATCACTGCAACTAGCGATAGTTGCCAACGACGAAAACTACGCACTAGCGGCCTAGGCCGAGAGGCCTACGGCACGCTAACCTCGATGAATCGGCGCCCGTGGCGAGGATTCGAGGGCGAGGCCCACGGGATAGCGGTCGCCTGCGCTCACGCGCAGCCTCGGCGGCAGCCGCGAAACTGAACGAGGCTCGCTCCTACGCGCCCTGACCGCCGGGCTGCCAAGGGGCTAAAGCAGTAGACGGAACTAAGCATGTAGAGCTTCCGGTGAAGAGCCGACGGACGCGGGTTCGATTCCCGCCGCCTCCACCAGCACGATCTATGGATGTTGGGATCGACCTGTATCCCCACACAAGTGTGCGCCGTCCAGGAAAGACTCGTGGAAAATGCCGAGACCGTCCTCAGGA